>CBDFLV010000001.1:0-22128 GCA_965249245.1 Acidobacteriota bacterium
GCGAGTGATCAATGCTAATCTAGCCAGACCAGCAGCGGCCCCGAGTGTCTCTTAAACCTCGGCCCATTTTGTCCCATTTGCGCTGAAGACATACACTGTATCCCGTCAGCAGCAATGAGACACATTGAGCCTGTGGTCTTAGAGACAGTTTGAGTGCAACTTGACACTTCCTCTCGGGGTGCCGATGCTGGCCGTGGCGTAACAGAAGAGGAGAAACCACCATGGCCACAGACGTTGTAAAACAGATTCGCAGAAAGACCCGCCGGAAGTTTTCCGCCGATGAGAAGATTCGGATCGTCCTGGAGGGACTTCGGGGCGAAGTCCCGATCACCGAGCTGTGCCGGCAAGAAGGCATTCAGCCGTCGATCTACTACAAATGGTCGAAGGCCTTTCTGGATGCCGGCAAGAATGGGTTGACCCGGGACACACGGCGGGATGCCACATCCCAGGAAGTTCGACGGCTCAAGGAAGAAAACGATGCGCTCAAAAAGGCAGTGGCTGAGACGGTACTGGACAATCAGCGCCTGAAAAAAAGTTTGGGCCTGTAAAGCGGAAGAGGTATCAGCGAATGGCTGCCGAATACAAGCTGGAAGTCTTGCGGGCTGTGGAGGGCTCAGTGCTGCCGGTGACACAAGCTCTGGCTCAGCTTCACATACCCCGCTCGACCTATTACCGGTGGCGAGCGAACTTTCGTAGACGAGGTCTGGTGGGCCTGCGAGATCGTCCATCTTCGCACAGCCGGGTCTGGAATCAGATCCTGCCCGAGGAGCGAGACAAGACACTGGAGGTTGCCTTGCTGTATCCGGAGTGGTCGCCGCGGGAAGTCAGCTGCCATATTACGGATTACTGCGGGTTTACGATCTCCGAGTCCTCGGTCTACCGGATTCTGAGGCTACGCAACAGTTTTTCTGTAATTTGACTGAGAGAGTTCTGAGACGGGATTCTCCTGTGGTTTGAAATCGACCAGGCTGAGGTACTGCTTACCGATCAGCCAGTCTTCATGAATCTCCTCGACGACAGCGGTAATGAGTCGCAGTGCGGACTCGGTGTTGGGAAAGATCCCGACGACACGAGTGCGCCGGCGGATCTGCCTGTTTAGGTTTTCCAGCCCGTTGTTGGTGCGAATGCGACGCCAGGTGGAACGTGGGAAGCGAAAGACAGTAAAGCCTTCGGGCAGGTTGGTCTCCATCCAGTCTGCTAACTCCGGGTTGCGGTCGCGGTATTGCTTGACTCTGGCTCGAAGCATGGCCTCAGCTTCGCCTCCAGACGGGGCATTAAAGATGTCTCGGATGTCAGTAGCGATCCCGGTGCGTTCGTCGGACCGGCGGGCGTAGCGTTGAGCATTCTGGCTCAGGTGAAACTGACAGCGCTGCCAGGGCACGGAGGGAAAGACGGCTCTTCTGGCAGCGCGTAACCCGGAGTGGTCGTCGCTGACGATCAGTTGCAAGCCCTCCAGGCCACGCTTTTGAAGCTGCTGCAGAAACTCTCGCCAGTGCACCTCCGCCTCGCTAAGTCGGCAGCTGACGCCGATCACCTCGCGCTTACCCCAACAGTTGACTCCGGTCGCCTTCAAGATGGCCATATCCTGAATGCTGCCCTGGCGACGGACCTTCTCGTAGTGGGCGTCCAAGTAGACCACTGGATAGTTTCCCAAAGGACGATTGCGAAACTTCTCGAGCTCGTCGTCCAACAGCTTTGAGATTCTCGACACCTGGCTGGCCGAGATCTCGGTGCCGCACAGCTGCTCGGTAATCTCAGTGACCTTGCGCGTCGACACACCCATCACGTACATCTCGGCGATGGCCAGCTTCAGGGCTTTCTCCGAACGGCACCCTCGCTCCAGGGATCGGGGATAGAAATCCAGGTGACGTACTTGTGGAATCCGGATCCGCAGTTGCCCTACTCGAGTCGACAGGGTCGGGTTCTACCCCGATTCCACGGACGGTTTAGAAAAGAGTGCTTCCTCCTGAATTGAACGCTCCAGAGCACGTCGTTTGCGTGGGTTGTGGAAGCGCTCAATGTAGTCGAAGATATCGGATCTAGCTTGATCCTGGGTTCGGTAGTTTCGTCGATTGATACGCTCTCGCTTGATCAGACCGAAGAAGCCCTCGACAACGGCGTTGTCAGCATAGCTGCCTACCGCACTCATCGAACAGACCAGGTTGTGAGCCTTCAGGAATCGTTGATACTCGCTGGAAGTAAACTGGCAGCCACGATCTGAGTGCAGCACGACGGGCTCCCGGCCCTCTCGCTGCCATAGTGCCATCACCACAGCTTGAAGCACCAGGTGCCGATCCTGGGTAGGACTCATCGACCAACCTACGACGACACCGGAGTACAGATCCAGCACAACGCACAGATACAGCCAGCTTTCGGCAGTATCGACATAAGTAATATCGGTGGCCCACTTCGTATTCGCAGCTGCGGCCGTGAAGTCCCGCTCCAAGACGTTTTCGACACCTACAGGACGCTCCCCGGATGGCTTGTGGTGCCACCTTCGTTTCTGCGGGATACCCTTGAGCTGGTTGATCCGCATTAACCGAGCGACCCGATTCAGACTGCAGGTTTCGCCGCCGTCGCGCAGATCCTTCCAAATCCGGAAACTGCCCATCACTCTGTCACTTCGCTCATGCAGCAACCGGATCATTTCGCCGAGGCGCTGGTTGTCCTGAGAGCGTCGACTCGGTCCCCGGCCACGCCAATCGTAGTACCCGCTGGCAGAGACATGTAAACAGCGACACATCATGTGAATGGGAAAAACTCCGCGACAACGATCGATCATGCGAAACCTCAGCTCGATTCTTTCGCGAAGAACGCCGCCGCTTCTTTTAAAAAATTGCGTTCCTTTTTGACCCGGGCCAGTTCACGTTTCAGCCGCGCCATTTCATCGTCTCGGGCATAGCCCTTGCCGACAAACACCTTGCTGCCTTCGGTCTTGAGTTGCCTGCACCAGCGGCCCAGCATGTTGGAATTAATGCCCAGCTCTCGAGCTATCTGGCTCTTGGTGACACCGGGATGATTGGCCAGCTGGACAGCCTCCCTCTTGAACTCAGCTGAATACTTTCTGCGTTTTGTCATGACATTCCTTTCGCCCATTATCGGGCTTTTTAGAAATGTCCGATTTATCGGGGTAGAACCCCTCTTTAAATCAATGTATTACGCATATCGGTTCTAAGAGAGTATGGGTTGCGGGAACGCTGCAAGCCCTCCACCAACCCCTCTATCTCCTTGACATAAGTCCAGTCGAATCAATATACTACCGCGAACTCTGAGCTGACGTTCCAACTGATTTTGCGTGAGAAGGATGTCTAAGAAGGGTAGAACTGTAACTGTTTCCAGCTTGCAGGAGCCGACCTGGCAACGCACTGTGCCGCTGCCGGTTTTGCGCCTGGCAGTTGTGTGCTTTGCAGCCTTCGTGCTCGGATTGGGTGCCTTTTCGTTCCACTACTACCAGATGTGGGAACGTAGCCGACACCTTGAGGATCTGGAGGCTCTGGTCGAGTCACTTCACCGCAGCAATGAACAGATGCGCTTCAAGGAAAGACAGCTCACGGAACGAATGTCCACGCTGGAAGTGGCGGCCCAGAAGCTGAGAGTTGTTTCCGGCCTGGACATGGAAGGCCTGGGTGGAGTTGGAGGACCTGTGGCGGACCAGCTGGAGGTTACCTTTGACGAGAAGAGTCTGCTTGATCAGTTCAATTCCCTTGAGAAAAAGAGCATCTCCCTGCGAGAGGAACTTCGCAAGTTTCAGGAGTACTACAAAGACCGGAGCATCCTGCTCAGCGCGACTCCATCCATCATGCCGGTGGTGGGCTATCCCTCGGATCGATTCGGAATGCGTCGCGATCCTTTTACAGGAAATCGCTCCTTTCACCCGGGGCTGGATCTCTCGGCTCCCAGCGGCGCCAAGGTTGTTGCCACGGCGGACGGGGTTGTCCGTTTCGCCGGTCGGCAGCTCAATTACGGAAGACTGGTGAAGCTCGAGCATCGGTTCGGATTGACGACTCGGTACGGGCATCTGAGGAAAGTGGCTGTGAAGCGCGGTCAGTTCATCCACAAGGGCGATGTCATTGGATACGTAGGGGCCACCGGCCGGGCCACCGGGCCTCATGTTCATTACGAGGTCCGCCTCAACGGCCGCTCACTCAACCCGCTTCGCTTCCTGAGCGAGCACCAGTAGCTTCGCGGTTTCCCGGTTTGGGATCGGTAATCAGAGCCCTCGGCGGAAGCCGGGGGAAAGATGCTGAGGCAATCTGCAACCTTTTCCCTCCGGGCGCTTCCGCACCCGGCTCTGATCTGCCCACAGTCGCAAGTTCCCACGAACCTTTCAACCTTCAACTTTCAGCTTTTAACCCTCAACTTTTAACCCACAACACACCCTTCAACCGGTTTAGGGTTAAACTTTTCGTGTAACTCATGCATCTTCGTAATGCAAGCAGTCGTATGACACAGACGGATCAGTATTTGCTGGATCTCGCTCTTCGCGGGGACACGGACAGTTTCGGCAGGCTCGTCGAGCGCTGGCGGAGTCGTGTTTTTGGCTTCATTTTCCGGTTTACCGGGAACCGGGAAGATGCTCGCGATTTAACCCAGGACACCTTTACAAAGGCCTATCAGAATCTGAATCGCCTGACGGATCCTGCCAGCTTCCCCGCCTGGGTTTACAAGATCGCTCTCAATGAATGTCGGATGCGCTTTCGGCGGAGCAAGAGGTCGCAGCTGGTAGAACTGGACGAAGACAAGGTCACGGCTGCCGGAACCGCAATTGATGAAAGGACACCGGAGAAGGCATTTCGCCAGACCGAACTGCGGAGGGTTCTCCAGGCGGTGTTCGAAGAGCTGCCTGCAGAACAGCGGGCGGTCATTGTGATGAAGGAGTACCAGGGTCTCAAGTTCAGGGAGATTTCGGAAATCCTCAATGTTCCGCTTTCGACCGTGAAGTCGAGGCTGTACCTGGGCCTGAAGACGTTAAAGGCACTAGTGGAGAAGAGCTATGACTTGTGACGCGAGCAAGGAGCGAATGATCGAGGTTCTCTACGATGAAGAAATAGCGCCCGTCGAGTCGGCGGACTTCTTTCGCCATCTCGACGGTTGCCCGACCTGCCGGAGTGATTTCCTGGACCTGACCCAGACCAGGCAGTGGCTGGGTTCCTGGGAGATTGAAGCGGGAGAACAACCGCCGCCCGCCGCGGTGCCCGTCTCCAGATTCCAGTGGTGGACCACTGTTCAGAGGCTGGCCGCCTCCTTCCTGATTGTTTTCGGAGGCGTTTCCATTCTCAAGGGGACAGGGTTGTGGGGTGACAGTCTTTCGGTCTCAGAGAGACAGCTGATGGAACTCGTGACGGACGTCGTGGTTTCTAAACAGACCGAGCAGGAACACCTTTTCGGTCGTGCCCTTCACAGGGTGTCGGATGAGGTCAGCCTGCAGCAGGCTGTCTATGCTGAAGATCTGATGGTGCGGCTGCAGGCGCTCGAAATGAGCATTCACGACGCCTCCCAGGAGCGGGACCGAATCCTCCAAATGCTGACGGTGCAATAAATGAGGACACCCATGCTTAAAACACTCTTGGTCCTTTTTGTCGTTCTCGTTCTCGGCCCACCGGCCCAGGGCCAGGCCCGGCTGAACATGACCGACTTGAAACAGGATACACACGTCTTTGAGAGAATTGTGGATGAACGGGTCAAGCTGAACTTTACCAACCCGTTTGCGATGACCGCGAGTTCGCAGGCCAGCTACATGCAGGGCTACGGGGTGGTGGTGACATTTCGCCTGCGCATCGATCGAGCCAGGATCCGGCTGCCGATTGGTGAAGTTGACGCCCCGCAAAAGCTGCACAGCCAGCAGGTGGAACAGAAGATCCGGAAGGTCCGCGAGATCCTGATGGAATGCCTTTCGACTCATGCCGACTCCATCAAGCAGCTGGGAGCCCACGACAGGATCTCGATAAGTGCTCACATCGAGGATCGCAACGAACTGGATCCCATCAGGCGGCGCCGGGTGCTGGTGGTTACAACCACCAAGGACAACGCGGATTTGCTGGCTATGCGTCAAATCACGCCGGCCGAGTTCCGGGAACGACTGCATGTTCTGGATTACTAGTGGACTAGTTAAGGGGGACTGCCAGGCCGTGGAAACGAAGAAAGTCAGAGGAAGACACCGGTCATGATCGAGCTGGCGACACTCAAGAGCCGCGACTATTTTGGGGAGGCACTGGTCCGCCAGGAGATCATTTCCAGGGAGGAACTGGCGGCGGCGCTCAACCTGCAGAGGCAGTCTCCAGACAAGCTGGGCAAGCTGCTGGTGGATATTGGAGCCCTGTCCGAACTGGAGATGGTGAGGCATCTCAGCAGTCACCTGGGTCTGTCGCAGGTGAGTGGCGATGGTTTTCCCCAGGTCCCGGTGGTGGAAGACACCTTCTCACCACGTTTCATGAAAGAGACCCGATGTCTTCCCGTCGAAGTCCGAGACGATGGCACCCTGGTGGTCGCCATGGTGGACCCGCTGGACACGTCCGTTCTGGACGCGGTCCGCCTCTTTACCCATTTTCAGTCGATCGAGGTGGTCGTGGCCGCCGAGAGTGAACTGCTGGATCGAATCGACAAGTTCTACGGTAATGAAACAACAACCCTCGGACGGATTGTGGAGGGAATCGACGATCAAGAGAGCATCGGTGAGGATAGCGACGATATCGAGCACCTTCGGGATCTGGCCTCGGAAGCACCGGTCATCCGGCTCGTCAACCTCGTCATTTCCAGGGCCATTGAATCACGAGCCTCCGATATCCATATCGAGCCTTTCGAGAAGGATCTGAAGGTCCGCTATCGAATCGACGGAATCCTCTATGACGTCGAGTCTCCCCCCAAACGTCTGAAGGCAGCCGTCATTTCCCGCATCAAGATCATGGCCAGGCTGAACATTGCCGAGCGGCGGATGCCTCAGGACGGCCGCATCAAAATGAGGGTCCTGGGTAAGGACGTCGATCTCCGGGTCTCTACACTTCCAACCATGTACGGCGAGAGCGTCGTCATGCGGATTCTGGACAAGAGTAATACGCAGATCTACGACCTCGAGAAACTTGGCTTCTCTGCTCAGATGTTGGAGGGGTTCAAGAACCTGATCGAACGGCCCAACGGAATCATCCTGGTGACCGGACCGACGGGTAGCGGCAAGACGACAACCCTGTACGGCGCCCTCACGAAAATCAACCTGCCGGACAAGAAGATCATTACGATCGAAGATCCGGTCGAGTACCAGATCGACGGAATCAACCAGATCCATGTCAATCCCAAGATCGGCCTCACCTTTGCCGCGGGGCTCCGGTCTATTGTCCGTCAGGATCCGGACGTGATCATGGTCGGTGAGATGCGCGATCTGGAAACAGCTGAGATCGGTATCCGCGCAGCCCTCACGGGACATCTTGTGTTCAGCACACTGCACACGAATGATGCACCCAGTGCGATTGCCAGACTGGTCGATATGGGTGCCGAAGACTACCTCCTGGCATCCTCCATCCTGGGTGTGCTGGCGCAGCGCCTGGTTCGAGTTATTTGTCCTTCCTGCCGCGAACCGGAGGCCATACAGCCCGAGGTCCTGAGAGAGGCCGGCTTCACGGAGAGTCCTCTGCCCGTCGTTTATCACGGGGCGGGCTGTCAAGAGTGCGGTCACACGGGGTTTCTGGGCCGTCTGGGAATTTTCGAACTCATGCTCATGAATGACGATGTTCGCCGCCTGACAATCGCCAGCTCGGACGCTTCCCAACTGCGCCGTGCAGCCGTGAAGAACGGAATGTTCACGCTCAGGCAGGACGGGTTTGAGAAGGTACGCCTCGGAATGACCTCGATGGGTGAGGTCTTGCGAGTCACACAAGAGGGTTAGGGAAGTGCCTCTGTTTCAGTTCAAGGCGGTAACGCCAGAAGGTAAAGTCGTCGAAGGAACCCTGGAGGCCATCGACGAGCGGAGCGCGCTGGCCCGGTTGGAGGAGCAGGGCCAGATGCCCATCCTCCTTAGCGGTGAGCAAGTCTCGGGTCTGCTGGGACGGGAAATTCAGCTCCCCTGGAACCGGAAACGCGTTTCTCAACACGATCTTCTGGTCTTTACTCATGAGTTGAGCAGCCTCTCCAGTGCAGGCCTGCCCCTGGACCGCAGTTTGTCTATCCTGGCTGAACTGACCGAGAATGACTACCTCAAGGAGGTTGTTGGTGATCTCCTCAAAGAGATCAAGGGTGGCAAATCCTTGTCGGAGGGCCTCGCCATGCATCCGCGGGTCTTTCCCAGGATCTACGCGAATATGGTGAAGGCCGGAGAGGTGGGAGGAGCACTGGACGAGATCCTCGAGCGCTTACATGAGTATCTCGAGAACTCTCAGGAGTTGAAAGATTTCATCATCTCGGCCCTGATTTATCCGTGCATCCTGGTCCTGGTGGCGATCGCTTCTTTCATCATTCTGCTCGGTTTCGTGATCCCCAAATTCGCCATCATCTTTGACAATGCGGGGGCCCCGATTCCGCTTCCCATGCAGATCATGTTGTTCATCAGCGCCATACTTTCCGGCTACTGGTGGTTGATTCTGGCCATATGCGGAACGAGCTGGTACTTCTTCCGACGCTGGCTCAATACCGAAGAGGGGCGTCTCAGTTGGGATCGGCGGTTGCTGGGGGTTCCCCTGCTGGGCCCGGTGCTCCAGAGGTTGGAGGTGAGCCGTTTCAGCAGAACGCTGGGAACCCTGCTTCACAGTTCGGTACCCCTGATTGCCTCCATCAACATTGTCAAGGAGGTCATCGACAATCAGGCCATTGCCCGGGCCATAGAGCCGATCAAGGCCGGTGTCAAGAAGGGGGAGGGGCTGGTGGTCCCGATCCGACGGGAAAATGTTTTCCCCGCATTTGCGCTGCATCTGCTGGAGGTGGGAGAGGAAACGGGGAGACTGGACACCATGCTGCTGCAGGTTGCCGAGACCTACGATCGTGACCTTAAGACCGCCTTGAAGCGACTTATAGCCTTTTTAGAGCCCGCCATCATTCTGATCATGGGTGTAGTCTTCGGGTTCGTTATCGTCTCGATTCTGTACTCGATTCTGAGTATCAACGATGTCCCCCTGTAGTTGGTCCAGCACAGCGGCCGTTGATCAATATTTTCCGCCGAAACGGAAGGAAGAGAGGTTTAGCCCGCATGGAAAAGCAAGGTAGACGAAGTCGGGAGAGAGGGTTCTCCCTGATTGAGTTGATCGTAGTTCTCGTGATTCTGGGACTGCTGGCCACTGTGGTCGGTTCCCAGGTCATGAAACGGCTGGCTCAGGGGAAAGCGGAGATCGCCAAGCTCCAGGTCGACCAGTTCGAAGGGGCGCTGGGTTTGTTCCGATTTGACGTGGGCCGATATCCCAGTTCCACGGAAGGGATGGAGGCGCTGATTCGCGAAGCGGGGATCGAAAACTGGAGCGGTCCCTATCTGGAGAAGTCGACGGTTCCCAAGGATCCCTGGGGGCGTGAATACGAGTATCGGTCTCCCGGGCAACACGGGGACTACGACCTGTGGAGCCACGGGGCCGATGGAACGGCCGGGGGTGAAGAGGATTCGGCAGATATTACTTCCTGGTGATGGGAGATCGGGTCGGCAACGAAGCATCACCAGCAGCCCGTGAACTGTCGGGCTTCAGCCTGTTCGAGTTGCTTGTCGTTCTGGTGCTGCTGTCACTGGCGGCAGCCGTCGTGCTGCCTTCGTTCACTAGTGGAATGGAGGGTGTCAGACTGAACACGGCTGCTCGGGACATGGTGACCAAGCTCAAACAGGCGAGATCGCGCGCCATCGTAGAGCAGAAGGTGTTTCGGGTGGTTTTTGCTTCGCCGGAGCAGGAAAGGGAGGAATCGACGGCTTATGCCATCACGGACGACTATGGAGTCGAGTTGGAAAAAATTGGGCTTCCCCGGGATTTCAAGATGATCCTCGATCCCCGGCTCGAGCCCATGGTCAGCTTTTATCCGAACGGGCGGAGCTCCGGCTTCCGGTTGATGCTGGAGAATAGGAGCCAGCACCGGCTTGTGGTGGAGGTGGATACGATCAGTGGTCTGGCCAGGGCCCGGAGATTGACGGACAAAGAGGACTCGTGAGACGACAGCGCGGATCTGGTTTTACGCTCATCGAGGTAGTCGTGGCCCTGGCCATCCTGGGGGTTACAGTTGCAATTGTGATGCAGATCTTCTCGAGCGGTCTGAAGAACCTGAGGCGAATCGACCTGGCCCATCGAGCCATGAGTCACGCCGAGAATGTTATGAGTGAAATCCTGGCCGATCAGGAGATCACGGGAGCCGGATCAACGGCTGGAGAGCTGGATAAAGATTTTCACTACACGGTTGAGGTGGCCGAGTGGGAGCCTCCGGGGCAGCAGCTGGCCCTGGATCTGACCACTCCTGGAATACACCTGCTTCAGGTGACCGTGCGCATACACTTCGTCAACGATCGGTTCGGAAAGCTCTATCAGATCGCCAGCTTAAAGACGGTCGCAGAGCCGAACCTGCCTGGGTCACTGGCCGACCCCGGCGTCTCACTCCAGCAGCAACCCGGTCGAAGGAGGGGCAACCGAATTCCCAGATGAGATCCACTGAAGAAAGGAAAAGGACCGATACCGGCTTCACTCTGATCGAGTTCCTGATTGCGGCCACACTGCTGGCGCTGATGGGAGCAGCGGTGTTCGGCAGTCTGAGAGTGGCTCTAAGCAGTTACACGAAGAGTCAAGAGGTTCTCGACAGGGAGGGGCGGCGACGTGTCCTAGAGGATATGGTGCGCCGTCAACTGGGAAGCCTTTATCCGCTCGTCCCCACTCTCAACGTCGGCGGAGCCACGGCTGGAAACCTGACCGGTATTACGCCACCCGACCCGTTTGGGGTGGATCCCCTGTTGGCCCAGGCCCCCCTTTTTTACGGAAGCTCGACTGCCCTTACTTTCATCACCGTAGCCCCGTTCGAGATGCTCCGACACCCGGGGCTGACTGTCGTGCGCTACGGTGAGGCCGAAGACGAATGGGGCGATCGGTACTTTGGCGCCATGGAGTCTCGCTACACGGGACTGGAGAGTTTCTATCGGATGGTAGAGCTCCCGGAGGGTGAACCGATCCCGGTCATAGAACAAATTGAGGATCTCACCTTTGAGTACTACGGCTTCGAGCCACAGGCCGGTATCGGGGAGTGGTACGGGGAGTGGTCGGCTGTGGACACGCTGTCCGTACCCAGTGCCATTCGCATCACCGCTGGAGAGACGCAGATCGTGGTGATCATCAACACCTCTGTAGCACCTGGGACACGGCTGGGATCAGATCAGATGCGAAAGCTCTTCGAAGGACCGACATGAAGCGGGTTGCTCAGAAGGAAAAAGGCGCGGTCCTGCTGGTCGTGCTGTGGATCGCCCTGGCTATGGGTCTGCTCGGGATGTCTTTCTCGGCTGCCATTCGAACCGAACTCAATGCGGCTCGAAACGTCGTAGAGCAGAAACAGTCGTTTTACGTTGCTCGTGCCGGTATCGAGTATGCCGTGTACAGAATTCTGGAGTCGCAATCCGCCTTCAGCGGCACACAGCAGCTCTCCGAGGGCAACCTGGACCAGATCCCTGAGGTTTTGACGGGCACCTTGTCGCTCGCGTTCCCGAACGCAAGGGCCACGGTTAAGGTCGCGGATGAGAGCGGAAAGATTAATCTGAACAGCGCTGTCTCACCGACCCAGATGGACCTGATTTATAACCTTCTGATCATGGTCGGGGTAGAAGCCACCCATGCTGACGTCATCACGGACTCGATCGCAGACTGGATCGACCCGGACGAATTTGAGAGTCCGTATGGGGCCGAGAGTGATTTCTACCTTTCTTTGGACCCCGCCTATGTGGCGGCCAACGGGCCTTTTCAGGTTCCCGAAGAACTGCTTCTTGTTAGAGGTGTCACGCCCGAAATTTACTATGGCAAAAAGGGGCTGTCCGAGTCTGGAGAAAAAGTCGATTACTACGGTCTACAGCACTACTTCACGACCTTCGCGGAAGGAAACGGGATCAACGCGAATGCCGCTCCCCTCCCTGTTCTGGCAGCGCTGCCTTACCTCGACGAAGAGACAGCTACGCGGATCCATGAAGTTCGCCAGGAGGGTTACATTCAAGACTCGAGCCAGCTGATGGCACAGGTTCCCGGTCTCACTTCGAATGTAGCCACCCTGCTGGCGGCCAATGCGAATGCCACGGTGTACGGCCTGACAAGCACCGGGCAGCTGGAAGGATCGGAGGTCGTGAGCAGTATCCGCTGTGTCATCCGGCTGGAACGGGGGTCACCGCGGGGGTACAGGGTTCTCTACTGGAACGAGTCGAACACCGAGATATAGGGTTGTGATGTTGAACCTGAACTCAGCACTTGGGATTGAGATCGGCGGCAGGAGACTTGTCCTCAGCCCCGTCACGAAGAGTCTGCGCGGCCTCAAGGTGGCACCCCATCTGGTCCTCGAGGACTTTCAGGATCTGGACCGGGCTGAAATCTACGCGAAGGTCCAGGACTTTGTTAACTCCAACGGTCTCAATACTGAGAATGTGATCGTGGGAGTGGGCCGCGACCAGGTTGTTGTGAAGGAATTGGAACTGCCCCTTGAAGTGGAGGAGAACCTGGATCAGGTGGTCAAGTTCCAGGTGAGTAAACTGGAACCGGCCGACAACCTGGGGGTCTGCTATGACTATCTGATTCTCAACCGCGACGAGAAGGCCAAGAAGCTTGCACTTCAGATCATTCTGTTGCCCCGGGAGACCGTCGATGAAGTGGTGAAACTGCTGGCGGACCTGGGCCTGCGGCCCGCGGCAATGCGCCTTTCTTCTCTGGGTCTGCATCAGCTCTTGGGATTTCATCAGGACGGGATCACCGGACATCCCTCCATCGTTTTTCGCTGCGAGGAGGATTCGGTAGAGGCCGTGCTGGTGAATGGGCCCGGCAGGTACTTCTCACAATACCGTCCCGCTGACGGTCAGGCACAACAGCTTCCCCTTCTCAGCTCGGCGCTGGACGACCTGTTGTCGCAAGTGGATCTCAGTGGTGTGGAGCAGGTGCAGGGAGTCTATCTCACAGGCAGCGGAGCGGAAGAGGCACTGGAGCCGATTCGCGAAAGGTTTGGCGCGGCCGAGCTCCTGAGCGATGGCGTGAAGCTGAAACTGGAAGGTGTAGAGCGAGGCAGTCTGGAGCTGACCGGATGCTCTGTGGGACTGGCGGTCTCGTCCTTGACTCGTAACCCTTTCTCCAGGTTCGACCTCATCCCTCCTGAAATCCGACGCTCCAGGACCCAGCTCAGCTATGTGCCCACAGTCGTGCTGGTGGTGATCCTGCTCTTCATCGCAGGTCTGTCCACGGCGCGTGAATACCTGCAGCAATCGCAGCTCCTGGCCGGATACTCAGCTAAAGCCGACGAACTGAAGCCGCGGGTGGACTCAGTGGCCGAGACCCGGGGCGAGGTCGATCAACTGTCAGGCCTGGCGGTTGAAATGAGCACCATGTTGAACGGCCGCCAGCGGGTGCTGTCGGTTCTCCAGGAATTGACGGAACTGATTCCTGACGACGCCTACCTGCAAAGCGTTCGCATTGAGACTTCGAAGGTCAATATGACAGGATTTTCCGACGACGCTTCGAGCCTGATTCCCATTCTTCAGCAGTCCAGCTGTCTGACCAACGTGGAATCCAAGTACATCACCAGGGATCGCCGCTCAGGTAAGGACAAATTCAGCTTTGAGGCCAGCATTGCGGACTGCTCTTAATCCTCGAGGTAAAGGTTCAGGGAACTGAAATGAAGTTAGGGAAGCTTTCAAAGAGAAACCGGAGAGCCCTCATGGGGCTGGGAGGTTTCGTGCTGGCTTATGTTGCCTTATTCCATTTGTTACTGCCCTTCCTGGACAGACAGCGTCAGATGGACGGTGAGATTCAATCCCGGCGGCAGCAGGTTCAGCGATATCTCAAGGCCCTCGAAAGCGAACCCGATTACTTGAATCATCTGCAGGGGGTGAAATCTACGGTTCAGGCCTATGAGAATCACTTTCTCGAGGCCGGCGACGTCAATACGGCTACTCTGCAGATCGAAGAGATCGTTCGTGCGCTGGCGGGACAGAACCAGATTCGGGTGACGCGAAGCAATCCCTTGCCGGATAAGAGGGTCGGTGACGGCTACGCCAGGATCGGGGTCCAGCTAAACCTGGAGGGCGACTACGATGCGCTCATCAATTTTGTGCATGCGGTCTCGGCCTACGAGAAATTTCTGCTTATCGAGGAGTTTCAGCTCACGAGCTTCCGCGTCCGCCAGGAGACACGCCTGCAGCCGCGTCTGAGAATCTCCGGTTTCATCAGACTTTCTTAGCGGGTTTTGCATCCTTAGAGGGGATGCAGCGGGAGGCATCGAGTTCGAGAAGCGGAAGGAATGTTAAGTGTTTGACAGTGGAGAGCGTTGAGTCTTGGGCAGAAAGCTGGTTTTGTTGAACACCGTCATGCTGGTCGCCACTCTGGTGCTGGCACGGAATCTGGTCACATCCTGGGAGGAGTTTGCGGGAAGCCAGCCTCCTCTCCGCGCCGCCGGACCGGACGTGACGTTCGAGGAAGCCAGGTCGCCCGAGAACCCCGAACCCATATCCTTCTTCCTGGATATCGCGGCGGCGAACCTCTTCAAGGAGAATCGCGGACAGGACCACGCCGAGGGCCTCGATAGCGAAGCTGAAGGTCCTCCGGAACTCGATCCGGAACCCATACTCACCAGCGTGATCACTTTCGGAGATCAGAAGACGGCGGTGCTTTCTATTCCCAAGAGTCGGCGCAGCCGAGGTTCGGCCGAGGAAATCAAGGTCAGGCTGGGCGACGACGTTCAGGGTTACACCGTGAAGGAAATCGAAGACGATCGTATCGTGCTGAGCTGGCATGATCACCGCCACGAAATCTTCATCGAACCCCCGGAGGCCAAAGCGCGGAAAAAGGCAGCCCAGGCGGGTGCAGGCCCCAACATCATAGTGGTCGGATCTGCCGGGGCCGCAGTTGAGACCACGACGGTTGCAGCGGCTGAGGCGGCAGAGCGGGGGGTTCAGGTTGGCTCGGCGGGCCAGTCCGGCCAGGCCGGCCGCGGCGGCGGCGGCGGCCGCGGCGGTAGCCGCGGCGCGTTAGGTGGGGGCGGGCGAGGACTGGCGGGCGGAAGCGGCGGTCTCGGAGCGGGCGGCCGCGGCGGCAGCGCCGGCGGCTCGCGCAACACGGGGACTCTGGGGGGAGGCGGGTTGGGCGCCAGTGGCCGCGGAACGGGCCGACAAGCGCGTCCTCCCGGCGACTGATTTCGATAAGGCACTCGCAATGAATAGATCGGATCAAACACATGCGCACAGTTAAGGCGGTTATCACTATCCTGCTGCTGCAGAGTCCCCTTTTGGCGGCGGGACCCTTCAGCTCGTTCCTGCGGCAGTCGTCCACGACCAAAAGGTCGGGGCCTGCTCCGGAGTCCCAGGCGGCGCCAAGCGGTGTTCTGGGTGTTCCCGGAGTGGGCGGGCCCCGCCGCCCTTCGTCTTCTGAGCAGGAACCGCAGCCCGGGCAAACTCCCAAACCGAGTGGGTCAAATCTGGAGGATCTGCTTCGTGGAAAGCGAGGCTTGGACCCCAGAGTCCGGGACAGACTGAAGCAGCTGAGGGGAGGCGGAGCTACGGCCGCGGAGCCCGACCCTGTCGAGCCGGAGCCGCCCAGGTCCGAGGCGGCTATCAAGAAAGGTGGAGCGGGAGTCACTCTCACCTTCAAGAACGCTGCCATCGAAGAAGTCGTGGAAGTCATCATGAAGGAGCTGGGCCATTCCTACATACTTGACCCGCAGGTGGAAGGAACGGTGAACCTCTTTACCCAGCAGGAGTTTCCTCGACGCCGGCTTTTTGGGGTTCTGGAGCAGCTTCTCAAAATGAACGGCCAGGCCATTATTCGGCAAGACGATCTGTACGTGATCCTGCCTATTGCCCAGAGTGCCACCATTCCCGGGGAAATAATGAAGCGTCCTACTTCAACCCGGCCCAGGGAGACTCAACCCGCCGGTAGCGGCGCGGGCTCACCCGGTCAGGAGTCCCCGTCAACTCCACCCGAAGGAGGCCCGGGCAACCCGGCCGCGGCTGCGGTACCACAGCAACCGGGAGCGCAGCAGCCCACCACAATTCCAGTTCCAAAGACTACCGAGTCGGAGCAACTGGAAGCGGCAGAGGGCGTCATCACGTACATCGTGCCTCTTCACTATGTTCCGTCATCGGACATGGTGACGATGATTAAAGCCTTTGTGTCGGATGGCGCTCAGGTAGTGGACTTTCAGTCGGCCAACCTCCTCCTCCTGACGGATTACAGGGCCAACATCGAGCAGGCGCTCGAGATCATCCGCCTCCTGGACACCGAGTACTTTGACATCAATGTGGTCGACCTGGTCCCGGTGCGCTACCACCAGGCCGTGGATGTGGCGGAAGATCTGGGCCAGATCTTTGCCCCCGGTGAGACGGCGGGCGGGGTCCGGATCGTGGCTATCGAACGACTCAACAGCATCCTGGTCGTGACGCACGCCCCCGAGGTGTTCAGGAAAGTTCTGGCGTGGATTCAAAAACTGGACGCACCCTCCGGCGGTTCCAACATCCGCACTTTTGTTTACCAGGTTGAAAACAATACCGCCGCCAATATCGCAGAAATCCTCTCCCAGCTCTATGCGGACGGAGCAGGATTGCCCTCGGGAGGAGGAACGCGGGAGGAACAGGAAGGCACGGGGCAGGGCCAACCACGGCAACGTGTCCGGGAAGAGGCTGCTTTTGTGCCACCCGAACAGCGGGGCCGAATCGGCTCCGCAGGGCTTCCCCTGGGTCCCAGTCTGGGAGGCCGGGCGGTTGAGTCCGGGGTGAGGGCTGCCGTTGTCACCGGTGACGTCAAGGTGATCGTTAATGAGTTCAACAATTCTCTCGTAATCCAGGGAACGGAAGCCGACTATCAGTTTCTTCGTGAGACCATCGAGCAACTTGACGTCCTTCCCCGCCAGGTCCTGATCGAAGCCAAAATCTATGCCGTGGAACTGCGCAACGATCTGAGCTATGGAGTGTCCTGGTTTCTGCAGGACCGCCTGGCCGACCTCGGCCATCCCACGACGGGCTCGATTACCCGCGTCGGCGAGGAGGGCGGAGGGGGTATCTCGGCAGCCACCCGACTCTTTATTGGAGACGCACGACAGATGGACATTGTCATCGATGCCCTGCGGACCAAAACGAACGTCGAGATTGTGGAGGCACCCACCCTCCTGGTCGTTGACGGAACAGAGGCCCAGATCAATGTCGGGGCCGAGGTACCCGTGACAACGGCCTCCTTCGGCGACCCGCTTCGCGCCGGTTCCAGCACGTCGTTCGTGAACTCTATATCGTTCCGCCCGACCGGGACGACTCTACTCATGCTTCCCCGCATCAGCGCCAGCGGCATCGTCGCGATGGACCTGGCAATCGAGGTCAGCAATGCCACCGGGCCTGCCCTGACTCCCACGATCAACCGCAACTTCGTCAGGACCTCCCTGATCGCCCGGGACCGGCAGCAGATCGCTATCGCCGGCGTCATCAGCGACAGCTATGACGTTTCCTCCGACCGTGTGCCCCTGTTAGGGGATATTCCCTACGTGGGAGCCCTTTTCGGTCAAACCAGCAAGCAAAGGCGACGCTTCGAGCTCATTTTCTTGATCACCCCGTATGTCGTTCACAATCTTCCGACGGCCGTGGAGCTGACCCTGGAGTTCAGGAGGGCCCTGAGGAACGCTTTCGAATTTATCAACCGGAAGGAAGCCGAGGAGCAGGAGTTGAAGGATGAGCGGCGGAAAATGGAGACGGAAGGTGCAACCGGCGCGCCGCGCTGACACGCGCCCGACCCGGGACTACTCGGAAGAAACCAGAGCTTTTGCCTGCCGCAAAGTCTCGAGAGCCTTCGAAAGGCTGCCCTGCTCCTGATAAAGCTTGGCACGCAGCATCAGTAGCGTATGCCTGTTCTCCAGCTGTTCCAGTTCTCTCAGAGTACCTGCGACAATTCGGTGCGCAACTTCGTGCTGGCCGGCGTTTCGCAGTTTTTCCACGATCTTCCAGACAGACTGAACGAGCAGTTTCTCCTGAGGCCCCGAGAAGCGCAGGTCCAAAAGTTCGTAGTAGCCAGCCTCGGCTTCCTCGAAACGACCATCGTCAATCAGCAGAGTGACAATTTCATGTTGACTCGCTGCAAAGCGGAGTTTTTCCTGCAGAAGAGCCTGGACCTGAATTTTCTCCTGGGGCCGGACCTGGCCCTCCCTGATCTGGGCGAGTCCGCCTGCTCCAAGCAAAATAGCGGATAGTGCAAAAGCTGGAACGAATCGAAGCCCCTTCATCTCAATTACCCCCCCATTATAGAACGGATTCGAATTGCCGGTGAATTCGAGCATGAAAGGATTCTCCGGCACTTCCAGGTCATAGCTCTGGAGTTCTGCCAGAAGAGGATTCTCCATCCCGGAACGAATGGCGATCAACCCCCCTGACAGGGTCAATGCCAGCACCAGCGCAACCCCCGCCGGCTGCAGGTCCGGTAGCTCGAAGAGTTGACCAATGCCTCGTACGAACGCGCCCCATCCGGATTCCGGCTGACGCTCACGGATGCGAGCGTCGATCCGGGTCCAGAGTGAGTCAGGCGGTTGCACCTGGAGACTTGCGGCCAGGTCCAGCAATCGCTGAAAATCTTCTTCCTGTTTGTTCATTTCCGTTGCTTCAAGTAGCTGTTCACTTGCTCTTTGACGGCCAGTCGTGCTCTGTATATGTCCGTTTTGACCGAGAGCAACGAGCGGCCAACAATTTTTGAAATGTTCTCGTAGCTTTCCTTTTGAAAGACGGCCAGCACGAACACATCCCGATACTTGGGTGCCATCGCGTCAAGCGCCCGGTGAATCACCCGGTTCAGTTCCCGAGCCAGAACTTCGGCTTCGGGATCAAGACCGCTCGACTCATCTTCCAAGAAGTCGTAGTACGAAACCTCCTCGTCATCAATCGACACCACCGTAGCCCGTTGCGGAAGATGTCAACAACTTTGAGACACTTCTTTGAATAAATTACTGTAGCTTCATCTCAAGAGTTCTCCTTTTCGGGAGGGTTGATCCAGACGGCCTCGGGAAGAGGGGGCGGAACGGGTTTGCCGTTAGGAAATCTCTCTGGGAAACGTGCCTGTGCGGCCTCCAATACGTGGGCTCGATTGCGACGCGTGGCGACGGCGGAGCGGTAGTGCACGTCCTCGGGGGTATGCAGGCCGATACCCGAGTGACGATGGTGGCGGTTGTACCAATCAAAGAAATCCCGACAAAAGTCTCTGGCTTGCTGGATGGTGCCTAAACGAGCCGGGAATTCTGGACGGTACTTGAGGGTCTTGAATTGGGCCTCCGAGTAGGGATTGTCGTCACAGACATGAGGCCGAGAGTGAGACTTGGTGACTCCCAGATCGGCCAGTAGCAAGGCCAGTGCCTTGGAACTCATCGACGACCCACGATCGGCATGCAGGGTGAGATCGCCCGGCTCGATCGCCTGTTTGGAGCAGCTCTGGGCGATCAAGACCTTGGCCAGCCGTGAGCTTTCCTGGGTGGCCACCATCCAGCCCACCACATAGCGGCTGAAGATATCCAGGATCACGTAGAGGTAGTAATAGCTCCATTTGACGGGCCCCTTCAGCTTGGTGATGTCCCATGACCAGCATTGGTTCGGGCCGGTGGCCAGAAGTTCCGGCTTTGAGTAGTGGGGATGGCGGCGCTGGCGACGGCGTTCTCTAACTTCCAAACGTTCGGCCAGAATGCGGTACATGGTTCGAATCGAGCACAAGTAACGCCCTTCGTCCAGCAGTTCCGCCCACACTGCGGCAGGAGCCTTGTCGATAAACTGCTGGCTGTGCAGAACCTCCACTACGGCCTCCCTTTCGGCTGGGCTCAACGCTCGTGGGGATGGCGGCCGAGGTCGAGCTTCAACCGCCGGCTGTTCCCGCCGTCGTTTTTTCCGATAGAGGCTTGACGGTGGAAAACCCAGCGCCTGAGAGCCCACACGGACTCCGTGAGTTTCCGAGAAATGCAACGCTTCGTCCATCAGCTCTCGTCTTCGTTCTCGCTGCTGCTCTCCAGAGAGATTCCCAATAGATGCGAGACTTTTTTTTGGATATCCAGCATGATTTCTGCCTTCTCGAGCTTGCGTTGTAGCTTCCGATTCTCAGCTTGTAATTGCTTGACTTGAGCATCCAGAGGATTGAACGGCTTCGACTTGCGCCCTCGTTTTCGAGGGGTCAACGCCTGCAGAGTTCCTTCTGCGCGTTGCCGTCGCCAGGTCTGAAGATTCGACCAGTAAAGCCCTTCTCGGCGCAGTAACGCTCCCACTTCGCCCGATTCACACCCATCGGCCTGCTCCAGGATCCGGAGCTTATAGCGGGCTGAAAATCGGCGACGGGTTGCCTTGGCTGGAACTTCCGGGTCGCGGCGCGGCAGCACCTTCTCTGGCTCGGTCCGTTCCACGGCGATTTTGGAGACCTCTCCGCTTCGCTCCGAGGCCTCCAAAATCATCAGTCTTTTGTCGCTCTTGTTTTCCATTATCCTGTGATCCACTTCTCGCCCTCTAGTCTAATTTAGTGGGAAAGAAGTGTCTCACCGATATTGGCACAGAGGGTTGAGACTTCCGAAGTTTCTGGTAAACCTCGTTCGGGGCGATTCGGTAGAGCCAGTACTTGAACTGAGCAGGATCCCTCAGTTTCTTGAGCTCGCTGTGAGCCTTCAAGAAGGTCTCCTGCGTCAGATCCTCGGCGTCGGCACTTTCGCCGACGAGCCTCCAAACAAAGTTGTAGATGACTCTTGAGTGGAGCTGATAGAGTGGAAGCTTTCCAGTGACCCTTGCTGAGCCTCTCGAACGATTTCCGCAAGCTCTTCCTGGCTGAGGTGTGTAGGCATCCAACGCGGTCTGAGATGGCCATTGCCAACTCACGTTATCGAAGGCGTACACCGTATCAGCCCCTCCTGCTCAAGCGCAATCGTTAATCAACGCCCATTAAAGATGGAATTCAGGGTAGAAAGTTGCAAACTCGGCGGGAGTGTGACCTCGCTCCTCGGCACCATGTCAGCATCAGTATATATAGTCATTATGGGTGTTTAGCGGTTGAGAGACACCTATTTTGCGGCTACAAGCGGTCCAAGTGTAGAATAAGGGCTCGCGCGGGGATGGAAGTGCCGTAGCAGCCCGTGGGGCTTTTACCACTGACTGCTAGATGGGCAGTAGATGACCAAGAAGTGGATTTTCTGGCTGGGCGGTGGTTTGGCTGCCGGCTTCCTCCTCGTTGCCGCCTTCAGTGGCCGGAGGGCCGCAACGACCTCGGGCGAGTACGCAGCCGCAGCGGGCCCGGGTCTTTCCCAGGTGGATGAATCAGCCGCGGCCCCGAACCGTGGGTTCCCCTATCCAATGGATCGGCGCCCCACGACTCGGTCCGTGACGCGGAACCCGTCTGGTCTACTCCAGTCGCAGACGGGGAAAAAGTCCCGGGGGATCCCCGTGGAGAAGCTTTTCGACCCCAATAGAAGAAAGGCGGAGTCTCGGTCCGTGACTCCGGCCGCGTCGCTCAGGCCCCCCGGAGTGGCCAGGCTTCCCAATGCCTCGACGGCACAGGATCGACCTGCGTCGCGTTCCGGCAATCGTATCCCGCCGCGCATCGCGGGACCCCAGTCACCCGATGCAGGCGATGAACTGGTGGAACTCGAGCAGGGATATCAGGCTGCCCAGGCCAGGCTTTTCGGGGGAGGCGGGGGCGCTTTTCAGTCGGGAGCCAATGACCCTGCTGCCGCCTCGGATAATCCTTTCGACGAGGCCGGGGACGACAGTGTTGCCCCCGACGGGTCGGATGGGAGTGACACGGGCGATGGGAGTGACACGGGCGATGGGGGTGACACGGGCGACGGGGGTGACACGGGCGACGGGGGTGAAGGTAACGGAGACTCCGGGGGCGATACGGGGGCGGGCGACGGAAACGCGGGCGGTCCCATAGAGCCGCCTTTTTTTGACTTCTTGGTCACCGGTCCGGTGGGAACGGTCGAGGGCGGCCAATTGCATCGGGCCTGGAGGGCCAGTTCCAGCATCTTTCTTCT
>CBDFLV010000002.1:0-513742 GCA_965249245.1 Acidobacteriota bacterium
AGCAGTGGCGAGACCACGGTTTGACTCTCTCTGCAGGAACGGTGGCCGGAGGGCTGAAAAAACTGCAGGGTCTGTTTTTGCCGGTGGCCGAGGCGATCGCCCAGCAGCAGCTCACCCAGGAGAACTGGCAAGCCGACGAGACCGGCTGGCCGGTGTTTGTGGCGGTGGAAGGCAAAAGCGGACGGCTCTGGCATTTGTGGGTGTTTTTGTCGGCCTCCACAGTCGTGTACCAGCTCCAACCCAGTCGCTCGTCTGCAGTGCCTCAATCTCACTTCGGCAGCGCCCAGGGCACTTTACTCACCGATCGATATTCTGCCTATAAGAAGCTGGTCCGGGTCTCAGAGGGGCGTATTTGCCATGCCTTTTGCTGGGCTCACGTGCGCCGCGACTTTTGGCGACTGGGCCTATCCCACCCCCCCTGGCAGGACTGGTCCCTGATGTGGATTGACGACATTGGCCGGCTCTTTGCTGCCAATCAGCTGCGGCTGGCAGTTCGCGATCAGCCCTTGGAATGGGCCCGGGCCGATCGAAAGCTGCGGGTGGCGGTTGAGAAAATGCGAGAGCAATGCGAGGCTCAACGCCAGCTTCCCAGCCTGGCTCCCCCCTGTCGCAAGGTCCTGAAAAGCCTGGCTCGACACTGGCCAGGGCTGACCGTGTTTGTGGATCAACCGGAAGTGGCTATGGACAACAACGCCGCCGAACGCGCCTTGCGCAACCCGGTGGTGGGACGCAAGAATTACTACGGCTCAGGCAGCCGCTGGAGCGCCCAGTTGGCGGCCAGCTTATTCAGCATCTTTGCCACCCTGCGACTCAACGGCCTCAACCCCCGCCTGTGGCTCAGGGACTATCTGCAGGCCTGCGCTAGGCAAGGCGGACAGCCGCCACCCGACCTGGATCCTTTTCTTCCCTGGGAAATAAGCCCCCATCGTGCCCGCGCATTGACCTGGGCCAGGACGCCGGCAGCGGAGGCTGGATGAAACGCTTCTGCGGGCGAGACTTTAGCGGCCGGGAGATGCGGCGACTGTGTGAGCTGATTGGCGAAGATCCGACCCGCTCGCGGGCCCAGCTCTCCCGCTTGGCCTGCCAGCTCTTGGGCTGGTTCAAGCCTGACGGTGGCCTCAAGGAGATGAGCTGCCGGGTGGCCATGCTGCGCATGCATCGGCAGGGGTTGCTGCAGCTGCCGCCCCCTCGCAACCCGAAGGGAGGCTCGGGCCCAATCAAGCACACTTTCTGCAGCGCACCACAACCGCTGCTGTCCCGACCCGTGCACGAGCTGTCCGGCCTGCATCTGGAGCCGGTCCTGAGCCGCCCCGACTCCACTTTGTGGAATGAATACATCGACCGCTACCACTATCTGGGATACAAGCCCCTGCCGGGTGCTCAGCTGCGCTACTTCGCTTGTTCCGAAAGCCGCATCCTGGCCCTGCTCGGCTTTGGCGCCGCCGCTTGGAAAACCGCCCCTCGCGACCGCTTCATCGGCTGGCGTCCTTCGGAAAGGGAGAGAAACCTTCAACTGATCGTCAACAACGCCCGTTTCTTGATCCTTCCCTGGGTCGAGTCCAAGAACCTGGCCTCTAAACTGCTGGCCATGGCCGCGCGTCAACTCCCCGAGGACTGGCACGACCGCTACGCCTACCGACCCGTTCTGCTGGAAACCTTCGTCGACACGGGGCGCTTCACAGGCGCCTGCTACAAGGCCGCCAACTGGATCCATGTCGGACAGACCCAGGGCCGGGGCAAGCTGGACCGTGACCGCAAGGCCGATCTGCCCACCAAAAGCATCTGGCTCTACCCCCTGAGCAAACACTTCCGAAGATCGCTTCGCTCCACTTGAGTTCCCAACCCGCCTCACCCCATTAGGCATAAAGCCGATGATGGGTTTACCGAATATTTACACTCATTATTTAAAAACGCACGTTTCTCCATCGTCGTGCAGAAACCTGTCCACACTGTTGATGTCCCCCCGAAAACGCGTTGTGCATGTAGTGGATAATAGTTGCTCGCTAAGTCACCTGTTGCCGCCACTTCAGATAATTTAAGTATTTCTTGTTTGCTTTCCCGCGCACCGCTTTCTATCAGCAGGATAGTAGCCCGGGTTTGTTCGGCAAGCCTGAGAGCCAGTGTGATGCCAGCGGGACCCGCCCCAACAATTGCGAGATCATATGTCTTTTCGCCGTAAATATTCGGTAAACCCCGTCTTGCAATAATCTCCTTCCAAATAAGCCCGCGGTCAAACTTTGCTGGACACAGAAGCTGCGAGTGGAGTTCCCCCGGTTTCGTGGACACCTAATCCTTTGGGAGAATGGAGGACACGATGCCAAGAACAAGACGAGCTTATCCACCCGAGTTTCGCCAGCAGATAGTCGAGCTTCATCGAGCCGGGCGCAGCCCCGGTGAGCTGGCCCGAGAGTTTGAACCCAACGAACAGACGATCCGCAACTGGATCGCCCAGGCAGACCTGGATGAAGGCCGTCGTAGAGACGGCCTGACGACGGTAGAACGAGCCGAGCTGCGGAAGTTGCGCAAAGAAAATAGGCAGCTGAGGGTTGAGCGGGAAATATTGGCAAAAGCCGCGGCCTGGTTCGCACGGGAGAGCGATCCGATTTCCAAGGAGTCTTCAGGTTCGTGAAAGTGAATCAGGCCGACTATCCAATCACCACCATGTGCCGTTTGCTGGGTGTCTCCACCAGTGGCTACTACGCGTGGGTCGATCGCGGACCTTCGACTCGAGATGAAGCGAATGCTCGTCTTCTGGAAACAATCAACGGGATCCACCAGCAAAGTCGTCGGACCTATGGAGCTCCCCGCATTACGGCGGAACTTCGAGAGGAAGGTCACCTGGTGGGCAAAAACTGGGTGGCCCGACTGATGAAAGTCGCCGGCATTGAAGGCGTTAGCCGCAGACGCAAGACACGCACGACCCTGAGAGGCCAAGACAGCCGTCCGGCTCCGGATCTGGTGGAGCGAAACTTCCAGGTCAGCCGCCCCAACCGACTGTGGGTTGCAGACATCACGTACGTGCCGAGTTGGGCAGGTTTCGTCTACCTGGCCGTAGTGGTCGACGCTTTCAGTCGTCGAGTGGTCGGCTGGTCGCTCAGAAATGATCTCAAGACCCGGCTAGTGACCGATGCCCTGCAAATGGCACTTCAAGAGCGTGAATCCGACGGGGTGATCCATCACTCGGACCAGGGGACGCAATACACGTCGATCGAGTTCGGGCTACGCTGCAAGAGAGCCGGCATCAGACCCTCCATGGGCTCGGTCGGTGACTGTTATGACAACGCGCTGTGTGAGAGCTTTTTTGCCTCTCTGGAGTGTGAACTGATCGACCGGCACAGCTTCCGCAGCAAGCTGCAGGCCAAGCTTGCTGTCTTCGACTACATCGAGGGCTTTTACAACCCTCACAGGCGGCACTCGTCACTGGACTATCTGTCGCCGATCAACTATGAATCGAGGCACTCAGATGTGGCTTGATTCGAAAGCCGTAAACTGTCCACAAAAGTGGGGTAACTTCAGAGTGTATACAGGGAGCATGCAGCTGAGTGCTACCACCAAGCCGGAATCGGGTGGACTGACGGCTGATGGCTCGACGAAGCGGGTTTTGGTGGCCAAGGAAGAGTACATCCGGCTGCGCTGGGCGGCAGCGTACTGGAAGGCCCAGCATGCCGGGGCGGTGGAGAGAGAAAAGCAGTTGAAGTCAGAGAACTTGAGTCTGCGGGCTCGAGTTCGAGAGCTGGAGAGTCAGCTCTGGGGGCGCAAGAGTGAACAGGCCAAGGGTGGGCGCGCTGGCAGTTCCAGCCCCAAGGCGAGCGGGCGACCCCGAGGGCAGCAAAAAGGCAAGCAGGGGCACGGTCGGACCACTCTGGACGGGTTGGCAGCCCAGGAAGAGGTAGTGGATCTGGAGGAAGCCCAAAAAAGCTGTCCGAAATGCGGTCTGGCACTGGAAGCCTTGGGCTGGACGGAAGACGCCGAGGTGGCCGAAATCGAAGTGCGGGCCCACCGGCGGGTGATCCGGCGGCGCAAGTACAAAGCGGCCTGCCGCTGCGGGGTGCTGCCCGGCATTGTCACGGCGCCCGCCCCGGCACGCTTGATTCCCAAAGGCAAACTAGGGATTTCGGTTTGGGTGGAGATTCTGCTGGAGAAGTTTGACCATTGCCGCCCCACCCACCGTCTGTTGCAGCAGTGGCGAGACCACGGTTTGACTCTCTCTGCAGGAACGGTGGCCGGAGGGCTGAAAAAACTGCAGGGTCTGTTTTTGCCGGTGGCCGAGGCGATCGCCCAGCAGCAGCTCACCCAGGAGAACTGGCAAGCCGACGAGACCGGCTGGCCGGTGTTTGTGGCGGTGGAAGGCAAAAGCGGACGGCTCTGGCATTTGTGGGTGTTTTTGTCGGCCTCCACAGTCGTGTACCAGCTCCAACCCAGTCGCTCGTCTGCAGTGCCTCAATCTCACTTCGGCAGCGCCCAGGGCACTTTACTCACCGATCGATATTCTGCCTATAAGAAGCTGGTCCGGGTCTCAGAGGGGCGTATTTGCCATGCCTTTTGCTGGGCTCACGTGCGCCGCGACTTTTGGCGACTGGGCCTATCCCACCCCCCCTGGCAGGACTGGTCCCTGATGTGGATTGACGACATTGGCCGGCTCTTTGCTGCCAATCAGCTGCGGCTGGCAGTTCGCGATCAGCCCTTGGAATGGGCCCGGGCCGATCGAAAGCTGCGGGTGGCGGTTGAGAAAATGCGAGAGCAATGCGAGGCTCAACGCCAGCTTCCCAGCCTGGCTCCCCCCTGTCGCAAGGTCCTGAAAAGCCTGGCTCGACACTGGCCAGGGCTGACCGTGTTTGTGGATCAACCGGAAGTGGCTATGGACAACAACGCCGCCGAACGCGCCTTGCGCAACCCGGTGGTGGGACGCAAGAATTACTACGGCTCAGGCAGCCGCTGGAGCGCCCAGTTGGCGGCCAGCTTATTCAGCATCTTTGCCACCCTGCGACTCAACGGCCTCAACCCCCGCCTGTGGCTCAGGGACTATCTGCAGGCCTGCGCTAGGCAAGGCGGACAGCCGCCACCCGGCCTGGATCCTTTTCTTCCCTGGGAAATAAGCCCCCATCGTGCCCGCGCATTGACCTGGGCCAGGACGCCGGCAGCGGAGGCTGGATGAAACGCTTCTGCGGGCGAGACTTTAGCGGCCGGGAGATGCGGCGACTGTGTGAGCTGATTGGCGAAGATCCGACCCGCTCGCGGGCCCAGCTCTCCCGCTTGGCCTGCCAGCTCTTGGGCTGGTTCAAGCCTGACGGTGGCCTCAAGGAGATGAGCTGCCGGGTGGCCATGCTGCGCATGCATCGGCAGGGGTTGCTGCAGCTGCCGCCCCCTCGCAACCCGAAGGGAGGCTCGGGCCCAATCAAGCACACTTTCTGCAGCGCACCACAACCGCTGCTGTCCCGACCCGTGCACGAGCTGTCCGGCCTGCATCTGGAGCCGGTCCTGAGCCGCCCCGACTCCACTTTGTGGAATGAATACATCGACCGCTACCACTATCTGGGATACAAGCCCCTGCCGGGTGCTCAGCTGCGCTACTTCGCTTGTTCCGAAAGCCGCATCCTGGCCCTGCTCGGCTTTGGCGCCGCCGCTTGGAAAACCGCCCCTCGCGACCGCTTCATCGGCTGGCGTCCTTCGGAAAGGGAGAGAAACCTTCAACTGATCGTCAACAACGCCCGTTTCTTGATCCTTCCCTGGGTCGAGTCCAAGAACCTGGCCTCTAAACTGCTGGCCATGGCCGCGCGTCAACTCCCCGAGGACTGGCACGACCGCTACGCCTACCGACCCGTTCTGCTGGAAACCTTCGTCGACACGGGGCGCTTCACAGGCGCCTGCTACAAGGCCGCCAACTGGATCCATGTCGGACAGACCCAGGGCCGGGGCAAGCTGGACCGTGACCGCAAGGCCGATCTGCCCACCAAAAGCATCTGGCTCTACCCCCTGAGCAAACACTTCCGAAGATCGCTTCGCTCCACTTGAGTTCCCAACCCGCCTCACCCCATTAGGCATAAAGCCGATGATGGGTTTACCGAATATTTACTTTTCGCCTATATCTTTGATGAACATAGTCTGCTGTCCGATAAACTCTAGTTTGATCTTCTCCACTGCCTTGTCAAAGTGAGTGAAGGAGAATCTGGCAACCAGAGTGTTCAGTCCCTCTTTGGGCTTTCCGACCCGGCATCCGTTGTCCATCAGGAAACGGGTTGAGGTTCTAAGCCGTCTCGGAATCACGTGTGACGTCACCGGGATTCTACCATCTCGATTCGCGATTAGGTATCCAGCCGGGTGGGCGACCGACTTCACAATCTTCGTTTAGTTGTTAGTAGACCGGCCGCCTGCTATGCCAGTGCCGGAGTGGTGTAGTGGCCAGCGATCTTTAGTCGCCTATTCTGTGCTGCTAACGAGCCGAGTTTCAGGGGCCGTGGGGCTCTCCCACGATGATCCGACTGGAAGGAGCTTCGATCGGCTTCCAGCTGGGAGGTTCGGCGACGGATTTCGTCATGCTCATCATGAACGAAAGGGGAGCCAAAGGGATTCTTTCCAGAAAAGTCAAACTGGGGGCGGATGCCACAGCTGCGTCCGGTCCCAAGGGACGAACCGCCGAAGCTGCCACCGACGCGACCATGAACGCGGAAATCCTGAGTTATTCGAGGGCCCGGGGCCTGATCGCCGGAGTCTCGCTGAAGGGCAGCACCCTGCGTGCTGATAACCAGGGCAATGAAGACCTGTACGGTCGAAAGATCTCGGCTAAGGAAGTGGTGCTGGAAGGTTTGGTTGCTGTTCCTGACGCGGGCGCACCGCTGGTCGAGCTTCTCCAGAAAGAGTCTCCCAAGAACCTTTCGAACTGACCGCATGCGGCCTTAGTAGTTCCAGGGTTGAGCCGAATCAGCTTTAAGTTAATACTATTGGGAGACAAGGGTTTTCTCTGTCTGACAGTCGGACACGTCCCCTAACAGCCTGTGGTGAAAGTCGAGGGCAGGGGTCACATTCAGACACTACACTGGTCCCATGGCAATGGGAAAGAAGAAGCGACGGCGACAAGCGGATCTGTGGGTGGCCAGCAGCCAGTTAGCGCGGAGTCCTGGGCATCCATTCTACGAAGCCCTCAACGAGGTATTGAGTGAGCACGGCTTTGACGATTTCGTAGAGGAGCTGTGCGGGAAGTTCTACGCGGAGAAGATGGGGCGGCCGAGCGTGGCGCCGGGAGTGTATTTTCGGCTGTTGATGGTGGGGTATTTTGAAGGGATCGGAGCGGAGCGAGGGATTGCCTGGAGAGTGGCCGATTCACTGGCCCTGAGAGAGTTTTTGGGATTGAAAGTGAGCGAGACACCACCCGATCACTCGACGATATCGAGAACCCGGAGATTAATCGATGTGCAGACCCATGCGGCGGTGTTCAGCTGGGTGCTGGAGCGACTGGCGGAATCGGAACTGCTGAAGGGAAAGACGATCGGGATCGACGCGACGACGCTGGAAGCCAATGCGGCGATGCGCACCATCATCCGACGGGATACGGGAGAAGACTATAACCAGTTTTTAACCGGATTGGCTCAGGCTTCCGGAATCGAGACGCCCACCCGCGAAGACCTGGTTCGTACGGACCGGAAACGCAAGAAGAAAGGCTCCAACAAAGAGTGGAAACATCCTCACGATCCGGACGCTCGCATCACGAAGATGAAGGACGGGCGAACGCACCTGGCCCACAAGGCCGAGCATGCCATCGACATGGAGACGGGAGCGATTGTGGCGGTCACGGTACAGGGAGCCGATAAAGGAGACACGACGACCCTGAAGGAGACGCTGATTCGTGCTGCCGAAAACATTGAAGAGGCGACGGGGCAAAAAGAGGAAATGGCCGAGGTGGTGGCCGACAAGGGATATCACAGCACCGAAACGGTAAAGGATTTTGCAGCGCTGCAGATACGCAGTTACATCTCGGAACCGAAGCGGGGCAGACGCAAGTGGAAAGGCAACATCGAGGGGCGAGATGCCACCTATGCCAACCGCAGACGGATACGGGGAGAGCGAGGCCGCGAGTTACTGAGACGGCGGGGCGAAAAACTGGAAAGATCCTTTGCTCATCTGTACCGGACAGGGGGGATGCGCCGCACCGAGGTCAGGGGACACGACAATGTGGCCAAGAGACTGCTGATTCAGGCCGGTGCGTTCAACCTGGGTATGGTGATGCGCCAGAAACTCGGCGCAGGGACTCCCCGGGCCCTCCACGCCCGGATTCTTTGCGCTTTGTTAGTCTTTTTCGGGCTGAGGAAGGGCCTGAGGAGACGGATCAGCACTTTCTTTGAAGGTTTGATTGGAAAACTTTCAATCGGGCCCTTTCCAGGTGGCCCCCGGCCCAAGTCGGTGTCCGGACCCAATTAAGCACTTCTGCCACGGGCTGCTAAAGGGAGCCCCTTGAGGGTCGGCAGCCCTCAGTGCTCGGGAACTTATTTCGCTTTATCAGCTTATTTCGCGTTCGCAGCCAAGTCCTCAGACAAGTTCCTGATGGCAAAGTGTGCCGTTACATGCCCCATGAAGATCCTTGTTGCCGGCGGCGGCAGTGGAAAAGGCATTGCGGTTAATAACAAGACGAAAAAAGAGACCTTTATGCGCATGAAGGAGGTGCAGGCCAGGCTGGGAATGGGTGCCAAGAAATTCGGAGTGGGTTTTGTTTTCGAAACTCAAGAGCGTCTTGACGAGTTCATCAATGAGGGCTGGGAAGTCGGCGGGCAGGCGACCGCAGCTGCCGCGACCAAGGACGGAGGCCAATCCTATGAGGGTGCGGTCAGCGTTTCCCCCGGGGTGTGGATGTACCAGATCACAGAAGCCAGTCTGGCATTAGAATTGACGTTGAAAGGCACCAAGTACTTCAAGGACAACAAGCTCAACTGACCCTGCTTTCGTGGTGAGAACAAGCTGAGCCCCTGGTCCACGGGCGAACCTCCCGGACTTGCCGGAGACGGGAAACCTCGCTATTCTGGTTCCAGACTCCCGCTGACCTGCCGAGCAGGTCATCGATTGATTCCGTCGCGAGGTTCTCGCCTCGTCATTTCCGGCAGAAGGGTGAAAATTATGATTCCAATCGTCCCCGCAGTCTTTGTCTCCCTGTTGCTCCTGCAAGCCGCTGGCGGCTCCCAGGAGGAGACCGTCACCTTTGGCAACCCCTACGCCAATCTGGATGCCCGGCAGACAGCGCTGATCGACGATTGGTTCGACCGCTTCCGAGAGGCCACCGGCAAGGAGGTGGATGCCGAGGCGGCCTACAATGACCTTCCGCTTTCGGTCAAGACGACTTACGAGGCGGTGACCCACGCCTTGATGACGACCGGGTTGACCGATGACTCCGGCAACTCGCTGGGTGCCGCAATCGATCGCATCGAAAGCATCGAGACGGTTCAGGGTAGAGTCAAAGGTACGGGCGGCGACAAACAGTTTCGAATCTATGCCATTTTGAAGGAGGGCACGGTTGACGTATTGAACGCTTCGAAACAGTTCAAGCGGGGTCGCGACAACTCCGTGTATCACAACGGGTACCCGTTCAACTACCGGCTGCAGGGCGGAGTGCCCTCGGTTCAGATATCCGTCTCACCCGACCTTCGCTATGCGGACCTTGATGTGGACTACCGCTCCGCGAAGTTCCCGATGGCGGTTTTCAATGGCCACCTGAGCAGTTCCAACTCGGACGTGCAGGCCGGAAACAATCACGATCGGCACGTGAATCGCTGGGGGGACTCAGTGCCTGGTGGGACAACTGGTTTGGCCTTCCGATGCTGCGCAAGGGAACCCAGGACGAGACTTCGGAATCCATCGACTCGTTCCCGGCGGTCCCCAGAAAAGGTAAGGGCAAAGTAAGTAGAAGAAGCCGTGAGAGATTTCCTGGAAGCCTGGCTGGTGGAGCAGAAGCCGGACGTGGCGATCGGCTACATCTCGAACCGGGCTTATCACTGCTTGGACATCGAGACCCCCGAGGGTAGTCCTCTGAATCGTGGCATGGCTCCCTATCGCCTCTTCATCGCCATGAAGGAAATCAATCAGCTCCTTGGCCCTCAGTCCAGCCTGGAGGGTGTGACGATGGGTGTGCGCGTGGTCGATCCCGAAGCTCGCGTGGTCACTCAGCCGAACCATGCCCGTTTCGTTCTCTATGATTTACCGGAAGGTCGGGGGAAGGCAGCTGAATGTATGAACAGAAACATGCCGGCCCACCTGGCTGATTCCAAGAGCTACGGAAAGTACTTCGCCAGTGTCCTGTACCTGAAGGCGGAAGGCGGAAAAAGTGGAACTCTGTCCCTCCTCTGGCAAAAGGAAGGCGAGCATTGGAAGATCGTCTCCTGGGAGTCGGAACCCTCCTCTGACACAGAAAGTGTCCCGGATCTCCGCCAGCAGAAAACGGCGACCACCAGCTTTCTGACGGCCTGGGGCGACGGGAAGATCGAGGAGGCCGCAGGCTACTTTTCCGACCGGTCTCTGGCCTGCCACAACCTGTTCCTCGAGGAGGGCGAAGAACCGATCGGAACCGATGACGAATTGAGAGCCCGTTTGAAAGCGGGCCTGGGGCGGGTCTCCGAGCGCCTCCAGGCGATGGAGGACCTGTCGGGCGTGGTGAAGCCCGTGGAGATCTCCCATCCGGACGTCAGGATTGTGACCCACGACAGGGAAGAGGCCTTTACACTGGTCAACAGCCCCGAGTACATCGCGGAAGGGCTGGGCTGCCAACTTCGGCTGGCAGGTGGCGAACCTCCCCCGGCGCCGGGCAGCAAGGTTTACGGCCACTACTACGGCACGCTCTTCCAGCTCCGGCTGGCGGGAGAGGATCCAGCGGTGCTGGTCCTGTTGTGGGGAAAAGAAGATGACCGCTGGCGGATTGTGGCCTACGACGTGGCCACACCGTAAGACGACCCTCCCACTTTCAGGATGTTGAGCTTCCCCGTGCCACACTCGAGAAAACGATCGACGGTTTTTTCCACCACCGGGCGCAGCTGACCGTAGTTGGCTTCATAGAAGTAGGGGTAGGCCTCCTTAAACTCCTCCCAATAGCCGTCCAGGCACTGGTAGAAAGGGGTGTTTTGGGGTCGGCGCGGGCGGTAGACTCGAGGCGATACTCCCATCGTCTGCTACAACGTCCAAGTCTCAAAAAGTGCGAGATTATGGGCGAGGGGGCCTTGCCGATCGCCCTAATCCTGGCCCATCTTGGCGAGCTGGCGCTCGTGTTCGTCAATCCGTTTGCGGCCGTCGAGTTGATGAGTGATTGAATCGAGGCGCTCTTCAACTCGAAAAAAGCGCGCTTGACCCTTCTCACGCCATGAGTCCGTACTCCACTGGCGGCGTGATAAAATCCCACGATCCAAAAAACTCTTTCGGGCGTGTGGCAATCTTCCACCATGCCGACTCTGCCCGCGTCCGACGCGATCCAGCATTTTTGAGAATTGCGGCAATGAATCCAAACCCCTTAACCTTCAGCAAACAGCGAGCCCATACATGAGTATCTTGATCGTGCAGCAACCCGATGTCCCCCCCTCCTCCCCATGTCCGAGTGCATCGAAATCATGGAAGATGCACTGAAGACACTCGCCAAAGGCGGAGCTCTAATGCCGCTTCGCGGTCACCTCTGGCTTCCGGAGAATGTTGGGGAGGCGGACAATGGTTTCAGCCCCCTCCTGGTCTGAATATTAGCTGCCTGTCGGCGGGAATTCAACCAGGACAACATCCATCGGCAGCCGCAGGTTCCGGGTGTTTCGTCGCCCCGGTCATGACATGGTAGGGTAAACCTTTATGCATATCCCATCTCCCCGAGGCCCGACGCGGACATTGTCGGAGAATTGAAATGCACCGACCCTTGAGAAAAACACTGCTCCTGGCAGCCTTGTTCTTCACGGTCGGCTCTGTCCACGCACACCGGAAATCGATGTTGAGTCGGGGATATCCACCGCCTCCCCCCACCGTCGATCCGGGGCCTGACGCGGCGACTCTCAGAATCACGGTCAAAGACGCGAGAACCGGTCGGCCGGTCAGCGCCACGATAAGCGTGAATGGGGGGGATCAAGAACCGGAAGTGGACCCCTATCAAGAGTTCTCGCTGCGGAGGTCTGCGAACCGACACAAAGGTCCGATCCGGTTCAGACCGTTGGACTATTACTTCTTCACCGACGGAACATTTGAAATCAAAGTTCCTCCCGGGAAGAGCCGGATCACTTTGAGAAAGGGTTACGAGTACGCTCCGGTCGAAGAGGTTTTCCAGCTGGTGAAGAAGGAGATTGTGGAACGGACTCTCTTCTTGACGCGCTGGATCGATATGGCGGAAGAAGGCTGGTACTCCGGTGACATGCATTTGCACTTCGATCGGACCGGGCAGAACGACGAGGTTCTGCTCACCTTGACTTCGGCTCGCGACATCAAGTTCGGATTCATTCTTTCCATGAACACGAGAGGATATGACCGGGGACGGGAATTCGAGTCCTGGTCTCAGGTTCCAGGACTTGGAGAGCGGTATTCCTACCGAAAAGGTCTCTACACTCTCATTTCCGGTCAGGAGTATCGAGCCCAATGGCTCGGTCACGTCACGATCGTTCTTGCGGAGGGCTACGTTGCGGCCAAAGGAAGATCAGAGAATGTTGACGCAGGTCCGTCATTGGGTTTGATCTCGGATCAGGCCCATCAACTGGGAGGCTACATAGGGCTCAATCACGGCGGATACGATCACATGGAGGCGGATGCCCTGGGGCTGGAAGGGCAGACAGATTTTCTCGAGTTGCTGCAATTCGGGGGATACCGGGGCCTGGGCTTGGACGGGTGGTACGACTTCCTGAATATCGGGTACCGGTGGCCTATCGTGGCAGGCTCGGATTTTCCGTATACGAGGGAGTTGGGAGACTGTTTGACGTACGCTTTCGTGGGGGAGAAAGCGACCCCTCGGAAGTTCGTTGAGCAGGTTTCCAAAGGCGCCAGTTTTGTAACCAGCGGACCGATGTTGTTTCTCGACGTGAATGGTAAACGGCCGGGAGGATTCGTCACCCTGGATGGGCGGGATGACCCCAGAGTAGAAGTGAACGTACGGGTCCGGAGTCCTCTCTATCCGGTGCGACATGTGGAGGTGATCAGTAACGGCCGGACGGTTTCGAGACGGTTCAGTCCCGACGGCCGGGCCTCCTGGGCATTTGAGGAAAGTCTACCGATCGGAGCTGCAGGTTGGATCGCTGCCAGGGCTTACGGAGACGCCGGAATCGAAGCCCACACAAATCCCGTATATGTATTCCTTAAAGGAAAGCGTCCCTTCGATCCGGATGCGTGCGACCAGATTCTGGCCAGGCTCGCGGGCTCCCTTCGATCCATTGACAATCCGAGAGTCAAGAAACGCCTGCGAGACCTGAAGGGAAAACTGGAAGAATACCGGAACACAGGGAGCGCCGGGAGCCTCAAGCTTCCCCCTTTGCCGCTCAATTGGGAATGATCTCGAACGAAACAACTTCCCGGTCAGAGGAAACTCTCCTGGTGAGCGTTGTCCCCCCGAAAAACTCCATCCAACCGGTGAGGAAGCTCGTAAGCGCAGGCTTAGGTTGCAAATCTGAATAATCTTCCTCGGCGAGCACTACGAACCACGATGAGAATTAGTGGACAGGCGTTTGCTTTGCGGCTAAAGAAGCCTCCCAGAGAGACCTTGCCCGTGTCGGACAGATGTTGAGCGAATGAGTCGGTTGTGACCTGAGTCCTACGCTGCCACCCGTTCGTAGCGATGGTGAAGCCCCCCGCAGATCGGAAACGAGAGCAGCCTGACTGGACCATCAACCACTGCCGGTTTCTGGATTGCAATGGGAGTGTCACCGTCCAGTCCCTGATGGGGCCGGGCACAATGGTAGTACTGCTCGATGTATTCGGCGAGCAACCGGTTCAGGTGCCTTTCACTGAGCACGATGACGTGATCGAGCAGTTCGCGGCGGAGAGTGCCGAAAAACCTTTCGATATCAGGATTCTGCCAAGGATTTGGTAGGCCGTTCGCACTTCTTCAATGTTGCAGCTGTCCAGGAACTTCCGGACCCCGTGGCCGTAGACGCCGTCATTGTCACGAAACAGGAATCTGGGCTGACGACCGAAGGGCGTGGCTTCACGAAGCTGTTGAATGACCCATTCCATGGAGGGATGGTACGTCGTTGCGAGATGAATCACCCTCCTACGACCGTGTTCGAAGACGACAAACACGTAGAGAAAAGAAAAGTTGAGTGTAACCCCTCTTCCACCTCCTGTCACACCTTCCGGGCGACGGGGATTACGGCGTACCTGGAGAACGGCGGGACGATCGAAAACGCCCAGTGATCAACGTCAAATAGAATTCCCGCAGCGACGATTGGAAATCCCCACACAAGGATTAAAAAAAAGAGCTGTAGCCGTCCTCTGAGACGGCCCTTTCCGCGGTCCTCCTTTCTGTAAAAAAGAGAGATTGTTCCTAGAATGCGAGGGGGACGGAGTGAGGGCGTAGCCCGAACGGAGCTCCCCCTCGCTCGCGCTGGCGTCGAGGGGAGTGGACCAGATCCACGAGGCTGCTGAGCGGCCTCTGTAGGGCGCTGTACGACCTCTCCCCTTGGCGGGCACTCGTCTATCGCCCTCACCAAGCACTTTCCGGGGTCCAATCAGCCGATTTGCCCGGATTTGACCTCCTCGCGGTTTCCTCATTTCGTGGTTCCCTGCTGCTTTGCCTTGGCGCTCTCCATTCGATAGCTCGGGACGTTGAGTTCCAGAATCACGCTGTGGTGCACCAGCCGGTCGATGGCTGCTGCCGTCGTCAGGGGGTCCTTGAAGATCCTCTCCCAGTCCGAGAAGATCAGGTTGCTGGTCAGCAAGATGCTGCGACGTTCGTAACGATGGGCCAGCAGTGTGAAGAGAACCTCCATTTCCTCCCGGCTTTGCTGAACGTAGCCGATGTCATCGACTATGAGAGCCTCGAAGCGATCCAGTTTCTTGAGCTCCTTCTCCAGAGTCAGATCGATTTTGGCCCGCAGCAATCGCTGTACCAGCAGGGCGCAGGTAGAAAACAGAACCCGGCGCCCCAGCAGAATCAACTCCTGGCCCAGAGCACAGACCAGATGGGTTTTCCCGCTCCCAGGGTTACCGAAAGCCAAGACGTTCTCGGCACGATCCAAAAACGTCCCTTCCAGCAGCGCTGTGAGTTGTCGATCCACGCTTTGGGGCAAGCGCGAGCGGTCCAGCGCCGTCAGCGTTTTCTCCCAGGGAAGCTTGGAGGCCCGACGCTGGCGCTGGATTTTGCGCTCGTGCCGCTCCGCCACCTCGATCTCAGATAACGACAAGAGAAACCGGGGATAGGACAGACTTTCCTGGGTGGCCAGTGCCGCCTGGGCGGCGTAGTGCTCCCGAAAGGCCGGTAGATGCAGCTCGATTAGGCACTCGCGAAGTCGCGGTAAGTTGCCTGTGCTCATGACCTCACCTCCCGGTTCTCGAGAAGGGTGTCGTAGAGGCCCACGTCCATCTTCTCCACCATCACTTCCCAGGGTTCCACCACCGGATCGACAAGGCATTCTCGTAGTGCTTCAAAACGGATTCTTTGTCCCCGCTCAATCAACACCTGAAGTGCCTCTCGCACCCGCTGTTCACCTTCCTGGGCAGCCACCTCGAGGATCTTCAGATATTGGCGATCCGCCGTGGCCGGACAATCTCGGCGCAGCTCGTCGTAGGCGACTCGAAACAAGATCCCCGGAAACAGATCCTCCCGCCAGCGATAGCGAGTAAACGCCCCCGGCTTGCGCACCAACGAATGGATCACGTGCCGGTAGTCAATGCGATGCTTGCCTTCTCCTCGCAAGCGCGGCATCCGTGCCTGGCGCCGTCCTCCGTAGTAGACCTCCACCTGATCCGCCCACACCCGCACTTGAACGCGCTCGCCGATCAACCGGCTGTCCACCGAATAGGTGTTGTGGCGAACCCGGATCGTACTGCTGGGGGAGACTCTCACCCACTGCCGGGTGAAGTCATCCAGACGGCGTGCCGGCAACGGGCGCATCACTGCCAGCTCTTCTCCCAGGCGCTTTTGCCGGGCCGCATTGCGCCGGGACACAATCACCGCTACAAAGCCCTCGTACTCTTCCCGGCTGGAAAAATCACGGCTACACCGCAGCAGCAGTTCCTGCTCAATGGCCCGTTTCAAGCGGTGATGGGACTGTTCCACATCCCCGTTCTCGTGTGCCTTTCCTGCCTGAGTGCGACTGGAGCGCATCCCGAAGTGTCTCAGCAACGCTTGATAGCGCTCGGTGAACTCTTCCCGCTTCAGGTTCTTGACTGCCGCCGAGAGCCGGTCGGTCCGGTGCTCCTCGGGCAGCGCCCCCAACTCCCACAACGCGTTCTGAAGCCCCAGGCTGAGGCTCTCAAACGACTCACTGAAACACAGCGTGGTCGCTTCCCAGTTCGAGTAGGCCAACACGAAGTGGTACAGCAGATGGGGAAACGGCTGGCCCTGGATCGTCACTCCGAGGCGCCCCATAAACGTGAAGTCCGATTGCGCTTGATGTCCCGGCTGATACTTCTGCGGGAACATCACCTCCTTCGCTTCTCCGTATTCTGCCTTCCACTGCTTGATCCTGCGCTGCAGCGTTCTCAACTGGCCTTGCTGGAAGGCCCCTTCCTGCTGACGACACAAATGATCGAACACCGCTTTTGCTTCCACCGTCGGCGATCGCTTCAGGATCTCTTTCACCTCCGGCCACACCGACTCGAACGGATCCGATCGAGTTCTCCAATACCGTTCCGGCTGACACTGGCTCGGTAGCTTTCCCGACTTCAGGTACTTGCGAGCTGTCTTTCGCGACATCCCCGCTTTGGCCGCCGCCATCGTTAGCGTCTTCTCGTTCTTCTTCAACTTTACTAACCTCCGCACTTGCTGATCCTTAACCATGCCCTCATGGTCAGGATCAGCCCTGAAAAAGCGGGGAATTCCATTTGTCGTCGCGGGGAATTCTAACTGTCGCCAATCAGCCCAGGCCATCGCAGCACACGAGTCGCCCAGGACAACGAAGCTCTACGACCACAGCGGCGACGAGATCACGCTCGATGAAGTCGAGCGGATTGGGATTTGACATCCAGAAAAGGAGATTAGAGATGAGTCAGGAGCAGGGTTCCTGAGCCTCTCTCTGGTTGTGATACAGCACTCCGCCCTGGCCGTCCCTCCTGCGCAGACGCTGTGCTAGACTGATTGCGTGTTCTTCCAATGGGTAAAAGTGGCTTGTTCCGGATCGCTGGTGCTGCTGTTGTTTATCTTCAGCCTGGGCCAGGCGGTGGAAGTCCTGCATCCCATCGAGGAACAGTGCAAGCAGGATCATCATTCGCACCAGAATCAGACCTTTCACGAAAGTCATGCACAGGGAAACCATCTCTGTCTGCACCTGGTCAAGCTTGCACCTGAACTGACCACTCCCTCTCCGGTATATCTCTCCTTCCAGGCCGCCCGGCCAGCCGAATCAGCGCTGATTGCGCCCTTTCTGAGACTCGTCTTGCCCTCCTTGAGGGCTCCTCCGGCTCACCAGAGCTAATCCCTGTTTTCCTTTTTCTAAACCTCTCAGGAAACAACGCCTCAAGTGCCGCAAACTGGAGCAGTCTTCAAGAATGTTTTTCAAAAGGAGACCGGGAACCGGACCCCTTTTGGTTCCTGGTCTGATTCTGATTTCAATGGTCGCCCTGCTGCCCGCCCAGACGGCGGGCACGATTACCGGTAGGGTCCTGGTCGAGCAGACCGGGGTTCCCATACACAACGCCGAGGTTCTGCTCGTGCAGTTGAATCAAGTGGCCGAGACCACAGCGGACGGTACCTACACCTTCCTTGATGTTCCGCCCGGCGTCTACGACCTGGTGGCCTACGTCGGCTCCCTGAACTCCCTCACCGAACTGATCCAGGTTCGACCCGGTGAGACCACCCGGCTCGATCTCAAACTTAAGATCTCGGTCATCAAAGAAGAGGTGACGGTGACGGCAAAGGGTACCCAGGAACTGCCTTCGAGGCGATCCAATCGGTCACCTCACTCGACTCCTTCGATCTGGCCCAGAAGATGTCCTCGTTAATCGGTGAGGTCCTGGACGGCCAGCCGGGGGTGGCCAAGCGCAGCTTCGGTCCCGGAAGTGCCCGTCCCGTCCTGCGTGGCTTTGAAGGAGACCGGGTTCTGGTCATGGAGGATGGGATTCGAGTCGGTTCCCTGGCCGCCCAGTCGGGCGATCATGGCGAGCCCATCGATGCGGCCAATCTGGAGCGGATCGAGGTGCTCAAAGGTCCGGCCACCCTGCTCTACGGAAGCAACGCCGTGGGAGGCGTGGTCAACGCGATCACCGGGCACCTCGGAGACCATCAGCAGTCTCACCAGGGCCTGCGCGGACAGTTAACCGGAGTGGCCGGTTCCGCCAACGCCCAGGGTGGAGCCAGTGTCCGTACGGAATACGGAACGGGCCCCTGGCTCTTCTGGGGGGGTGGCGGTGGCCAAAGGACAGGCAATTACCAAACCCCGATCGGCGTGGTGGGGAACTCCGGAACCCGCATCAGCAACGGCACGGTGGGCCTGGGCTGGTATGGAGAAAAGGCCTTCCTGAACTTCGGCTATCGCTTCAATGAAGGCCGCTACGGGATCCCTTTCGCCGCCGAACTCAGCGCCGAGAAGACCCCGCCCCAGACAGGGACAGAGCAGAATCCCGAAGAGAAACTCGAGACCGTCGATATCGATTTCCGGCGCCACCACAGCCGCCTGATGGGGGGCTTTCGCAAGCTTGACGGTTTCGTCGACAGCATTCGTCTGTCACTCAGCTATACGGACTGGCACCACAATGAACTGGAGACACTGGCCGGAGGCGAGACCGAAATAGGAACTACCTTTGACAACCTGCAGTGGGTCTACCGAGGAGATTTCATGCAGGAGCGCCACGGTCCGTCTTCCGGCAGCTTTGGTTTCTGGGGCCTGTCTCGAGACTACGATGTGATGGGCAAAGAGGCCCTTTCACCTCCGGTCGACAAGAAGGCCTTTGCCCTCTTCACCCTGCAGGAGCTGGAGTTCGAGCGAGTCAAGTTGCAGTTGGGAGGTAGAGTGGAGCACACCGGCTACCAGCCCCGGGGGTTGGGCACACGCAGCGGCGAGGAAGAGCCGGTGTCCCTCCCCGACCGCGACTTCACGGGATTCTCGGCGGGTATCGGGGCCCGCGTCCCTCTCTGGAAACAAGGAGCGTTCGTGGCCAACTTCACCACTTCCTACCGCGCTCCGGCTTTGGAGGAACTCTACAACTTCGGGCCCCATCTGGGGAATCTGGCCTTCGAGATCGGGAACGAACAGCTCGAACGAGAGCGCAGTCAGGGGATCGATCTGGCGCTCCGTCACCATGGGGAAAAGATTCACGCCACTGCCAGTTTCTTCTATTACGACATCCAGGACTTTGTTTTTCTGGCCCCTACGGGAGAGATCAGGGACGGTCTCACCGAGGCAGAGTACCTGCAGGCCGACAGCCGCTTCGTCGGCAGCGAATGGCGGCTGGACGTTAGTCTTCATGACTCGTTCTGGCTCAATCTGGGGCTCGATGCCGTGGACGCACAACTCCAGAAGACATCCGAATTCCTTCCTCGCATTCCTCCGCTGCGAGGGCACATTGGCTTCGAATTCCGTCACAGGGGCCTGAGTTTTAAGCCCCAGGTGGTGATGGCGGGCCAGCGGGACGAGATTTTCTCAACGGAGACCCGCACGGCAGGCTACACGGTCATCAACCTGGCTGCTTCCTATACGATCGCCCGCCAGCACTTCGTTCACCAGCTGGGAGTGAACGTCTTCAATGTGGGGGATCGGCTTTACCGGAACCATGCATCCTTCATCAAGGACCTGGCTCCTGAGATTGGGCGGGGGGTGCGGTTTAGCTATACGGTGAAGTTTTTCTAGTTCCACTGCTGCCGGCCAAAATTCCTCCCTCGAGGATCCCGCTCACTGCGAGATCTCGCTCTGGCCCTTACCTTGGTACCCCCCCCAAAAAAATTGACGGATTTTCCGGGTCCCGCTACGCTGCTGGTTCGGATGCGGCCGGTTCTGATGACAGCCCTGGTAGCAAGCCTTGGATTCGTTCCCATGGCACTAGCCACGAGCGCTGGCGCTGAGGTGCAGCGGCCTCTGGCCACTGTGGTAATCGGAGGGCTGTTCACCTCGACCTTGCTGACGCTGCTCGTACTTCCGGCCATCTACAGCTGGTTCGAAGAGCGTCCCCGCGAAGTCGAGGTTTAATGGGAAGAACAGCAGAAGAAGTCTTTGCCTAAAATCGGGTTACCCCTATTGTTCTTTACCCCGAATCGCCCTTGCACGTTTTTCCAGCTCATCCGCCTCCGCATTGCGGCCCGTCTTGCGTAGCAGGATGGCGTAGTTCTCCAGACTTGTGGCTACATCTGGGTGCTCCGGACCCAGGGCCTTCTCCGCGATGGCCAACGCCCTCTGGTGAAGTGGTTCCGCCTCAGCGTACTTGCCCTGGTTGTGGTAGAGCAATGCCAGATTGTTGAGGCTCTCCGCTACATCGGGGTGCTCCGGGCCCAGGGCCTTCTCCCTAATGGCCAACGCCCTCTGGTGAAGTGGTTCCGCCTCGGCGTACTTTCCCTGGTTGCGGTACAGCTCTGCCAGATTGTTGAGGCTCTCGGCTACATCGGGGTGCTCCGGCCCCAGCACCTTTTCCCTGATGGCCAAGGCCCTCTGGTAGAGTGGTTCCACCTCGGCGTACTTTGCCTGCGCATAGTACAGCGCTGCCAGGTTGTTGAGGCTATGGGCCACGTTAGGGTGCTCCGGCCCCAGCACCTTCTCCAGGATGGCCAAGGCCCGCTGGTAGAGCGGCTCCACCTCGGCGTACTTGCCCTGGTTGTGGTAGAGCAATGCCAGATTGTTGAGGCTCTCCGCTACATCGGGGTGCTCCGGGCCCAGGGCCTTTTCCCTACTGGCCAAGGCCCGCTGGTAGAGCGGTTCCACCTCGGCGTACTTGCCCTGGTTGCGGTACAGCTCTGCCAGATTGTTGAGGCTGGTGGCCACGTTAGGGTGCTCCGGCCCCAGCACCTTTTCCCTGATGGCCAAAGCCCGCTGGTAGAGTGGTTCCGCCTCAGCGTACTTGCCCTGGTTGTGGTAGAGCAATGCCAGATTGTTGAGGCTGACAGCCACGTGGGGGTGCTCCGGCCCCAGCACCTTCTCCAGGATGGCCAAGGCCCGCTGGTAGAGCGGCTCCACCTCGGCGTACTTTCCCTGCGCATAGTACAGCGCTGCCAGATTGTTGAGGCTGGTGGCCACGTTAGGGTGCTCCGGCCCCAGCACCTTTTCCCTGATGGCCAAGGCCCGCTGGTAGAGCGGCTCCACCTCGGCGTACTTTCCCTGCGCATAGTACAGCGCTGCCAGATTGTTGAGGCTGGTGGCCACGTTAGGGTGCTCCGGCCCCAGCACCTTTTCCCTGATGGCCAAGGCCCGCTGGTAGAGTGGTTCCACCTCGGCGTACTTTCCCTGCGCATAGTACAGCTCTGCCAGATTGTTGAGGCTCTCGCCAACGATGTATTCTCCATTTCTGAATTGTTCTGCCAGCTTGAGGGCCGTCCGCAAGGAGTTCTCGGCCTCCGCATAGCGACCCAGCTGCCTCGCTTTCCTTCCGGCAAGGTTGTGCTTCTCCCAGAGCTGCCGTTCCCTGGGGTCAATCCCCAGAACCTGCACAATCTTGTTCTGACCTTCTGCAGTTGCCAGATCCTGTGCTGTTTTTCCATCGTTGTCTCTTGCCTCGACATCGGCACCTGCATCGAGTAGCGCTGCCACGGTATCGAGATGGCCCTCCATAGCTGCCAGCATTAGAGCTGTACGACCGTCTTCGTCTCTCGCATTGATATCCGCACCGGCGTCCAGTAAAGTTCGAACTAGCGCATCCTGTCCTTCTTTGGCCATTTTCAGGAGGTCTTGATTGAGGTGGGACTGGGAGAAAAGAAGACTCAAGGAGCACAGTGTGACGGTGACGGGGATGACCCGAGGAAGCATGCGAAGCTGGAAACCGAACACCAAAGAGATCAAGTTGCACCTCTGAATGCCCAGCAGGGGGACCGTTCTGCTGGGCCCTGGACCCCACAAAAGAAGCCGATCTGTCCGGGGATGTGTTGGCTAGAATTATAGGTCCTCATCCCCTTTCCCCACTCAGGTCCGGGCCTTCTCCATAGATCGGCTCATCCAAAAGCTCGCTCACAGCTGCGTACAGCAGGCGAGGGCACGTTTCTACGTCCTCTTCTTTACTCAAAGACTTGGCCCCACAGAAAGCACAATGAAAGTCCTGGATCGTCATTCCAACATCGTGGATCTCTACGCTTTGCACAAATCCTCCCTGGGGGCATGAAAGGAGAGTGGATACTCACCACTCATCTCTGTTTCTCTCATCACCGTGCCCGACCTCTGCCGGAGAGCCACCCGAAAGCACCTACCTCAAGACGTCTGCAGACGTCTGAGGCCTCTCAGAGGCAATTTTAGGGCTTACTGACAGAAAACTGAACTCTTGCTCCCAATGCCCGAAAACAATCGCCCCGTATTTTTCGAACCGCAGGCCGGCGGTCGCTTCGACGTGATCGTGCCGGCGATTCCAGAAATCTACACCTTTGGCGAAACCCTCGAAGAAGCCCGCGAAATCGCTAAAGACGCTATTCACTCCTATCTGGGGCACGAGCCGCAGCGGTGTGATTCCTCACTGTAAGCCGTAGCCTTGGAGCTCTGTCAAGATGAGCTGCACGTCTGGTGGGCTTGGCTCGAGGGTGGCCAAAAGGTATAGTTTACGGCCATGCCAAAATCGACGCCGAGGAGGCCTGAATTGGACTGGCAAGGGAAGATAGGAATTTGCTTTTCGAGCTGAGGGTAGCAAGTACTGAAATGAGCGTCAAGAAGGGCCAACAAGGAGCCATGAGGACCGGGGGGCCGGGTGTTTTGAGGATGTAAGAAGGGAAGCGTGGGGGAGGGACACGAGTGCAGCAACAAGGCAACGGAATGAGGGCAAACCAAGACGCACTTCAAGCAGGGCATCGATTTCCTGGGCGCCGTAGGTCTCAGGAATCCGGCCAGGTGGGCACGTCGTCCCAGAAGATGGAATCGGTGGAGAGCCGGATCTGGCGGGCCTGCTCAGGAGAGAGCGAGGCCAGCAGCTGGTCCAGCTTGTGAGCAAAGAGTCGGGGCGGTGGGGCGCGCTGGGAGCCGTCCCAAAGCTTCAGATGCTGGAGGATCTGGCGGATGGTTTCCGGTTGCTCGATGACCGCCACGATTTTCATCGGCCCCGAGCAACGAGGACAAGTGAAGGGGTCGACTTCGTAGATCTTGCGCAGTAGCCGGGCCCAGCTCTGACGTTGGGCTCGGGAAAAGCAATCGGCTTCGGTCTCTGGTTGATCTGAAGATGCCTTAGCCGCCGCAGCTTGTGGCGCCAGCCGTCGCTTCCCGCGAGAGGCATTCGAATACCAGCCGTAATAGCGAACCATCTGCGCGCCGGGGTCAGGAATGTCTAATGCCGCTTCGCGGTCACCTCTGGCTTCCGGAGAATGTCGGGGAGCTCACCATGATGCCGGCATACCTCAGCGATATCGGGGTGTTGGGGTTGAAGGTCATCACCTACTTCCCGGGGAACTGGGGAACAGAGTTCGACACCCATCAGGGAGGCGTCATGCTTTATGAAGAGAAGCATGGCTGCCTGCTGGCGATCATAGACGCTTCGGAAATCACCGCGATCCGCACCGCCGCCGTCACTGCAGTCGCCACCCGGGCACTGGCACGGGAGGATGCCGGCGATCTGGCGATTCTCGGGTCGGGCACTCAAGCGCGCGTTCACCTCGAATCGATGCTGCTGGCACGAAGCATCAACAGGGTTCGAGTGTGGAGCATCCCGTTGGAGCAGGCCGCCGAATTCGCGGAGGTGAATTCGAAACGCCACGGCATCCCAGTGCGGGCAATGCCGACTGCAGCCGAATGTGTCGAGGGCGCCGATATCATCTGTACCAATACCTCAGCGAAAGAACCGGTGCTCGAAGGGGATTGGATTTCACCGGGCACCCACGTCAACGCCGTGGGCTCAACCATCCCCCACACCCGCGAGTTGGATACCCGGGCTGTGGTGATCTCGAAGATGTTTTGCGATCGCAGGGAATCCTGTCTCAACGAGGCGGGTGATTTTCTCTTCCCAAAAAAGGAAGGCGCCATCGGTGATGATCACGTTCGGGGAGAAATCGGCGATATTCTGATTGGAAAAATCAAAGGGAGAGAATCCGACAGCGAAATCACCATGTTCAAATCCCTTGGTCTCGCCATCGAGGACGTGGCCGCAGCCCACCACGTTTACTGCAAGGCGAAAGAGCAGGGCGTAGGCACCTGGGTGGATCTGGGCGGGAAAAGACACACAGCCGGTTGAAACAGCCAACCTACTTATACGCCACCGCGGCGGCGGCGGGGCCGCGCAGCGGAATCACTTCAGTCCTTCGAAATCCAACCTGGGTACACCAGACGTCGAAATCGCGGCCGGTGAAATCAAAAGCATCACCAAACTCGATGAGCATGTTCAGGGACATCATCATCCCAAAGATATTGCTGCGACGCTCGTCATCAATGAGGTTTTCGATGGCCACCAGGGCCCCTCCCTCCGGCAACGCTTTGTACGCCGAGCGGATCAGATGCATTTTCTTTTCCAGATTCCAGTCATGCAGAATCATGCCCATCGTGATGACGTCGGCCCTGGGGAAGGGATCCTGGAAGAAATCGAGTGAGGCCGCTTGAATTCGGTCCGAAAGACCCTGTTCTTGAATTGTCTTCCGAGCGATCGTCTCCACAGCCGGCAGGTCGCAGGTGGTGCACCGCATATGGGGCTGATTTCGTGCCACAATGATGGAGAGCTGTCCGGTGGCGCCACCGATATCGCACATGGTCGCGTAACCCGAAAAGTCGAATTTTGTGGCGAAGGCCTCGAAGTTGGGCAGCGAGAGACCGGTCATGGCTCCCATGAACTGCTCGAGGCGCTCCGGGTCCCGGTATAACTCCTCGAACACGGGTGCCCCCGAGTGCTTGATTTCATTTTGCGGCCGGCCCGTCTGGAGCGCTTCGGTGAGATCTCCCCAGAATCCGTAGAGGCGGCCGTTGAGCATTTCAAAAAAGCCCCCGATATAAGTCGCCTTGTTCTTGTCGAGGAAAAGGGAACTCTCTTCCGAGTTCGAGTACCTGGCCGCGGGCCCCTCCCCGTCGCGCTCCAGGACCTTCAGAGCGACGAGTGCGTCGGGGAAGTCCGGGATCGCCCTCGGATGAAGACCGAGCCTTGCCTGTATCTGCCGGCCGGTCATCGCACCCTCGCCGAGAAGGGTGAACAGTTCCAGTTCGACGGCGGACAGGAACGTCTTGGCTCGCCAGAACCCGGTCGCGATCTCCATGAAATGAGAGGGATCTCGAAGCGGCATCTATAAACTCCTTCCTTTCATCCCGGCACCGTTCCCCATCCCTACCTGGGCAGATCCCGGTTGGGCTCGATCTTCTCCAGGCGGACCACCAGCACGTCTCCCGGTTCGGCGCCCTCGACGTAGAAGGGACCGGTCTGGGGATTGGGTCCTCTTGCCACCCGGGTCCCCGTGTGGTCCCCGCCGCGGGCGTCGATGGTCCGCGTGACGACCCGGTCTCCGGGCCGGATTCGCAAAACCGGCTCGTGGGCAAAGGAGAAAGTGTTGTAGTAGCGGCTGGGCTGGAAGTGATGAGTCCGGCCTTCCCCTGCCAGGGGACGGGAACAGAGGGTCAGCGCAACAGCCCCCAGCAGGAGCGGTATCTGCACTCGTCTCGATTCGTGGTTCGTCATGGGATCAACGGTCGTGCCGGGACACCGGTTATGTGAATCTCGCCAAGCGTATCAGGAAGGGGCCACGAGCGAAATGCTTCAGCCACCGATCTCTTTTAAAAACGCTCTGATCTCCGCTACAAACCTCTTCGGGTCCGGTGAATGCAGGTGATGGCCGGTTTCAGGCCATTCGGAGATTCTGGCGTGGGGAATCTGTTTCTTGAATTCAACCCGGTATTCCTCCTTTGCCATACTGCCTTTTTCAGGGTTACCCAGCATGAACAACACTTCACACTTGATCAACGGCAGGATTTCCCTGATATCAAACGCAGCTTTCCCCGCCATCAGTTCTTGCATGGCAGGAAGATTTATCTTATCTACTGTCGCTGAGGCTTTTTTTACCTGCTCCTCTGTTTTCCCCTTTTCCAGATAAAACTGCATCCGTTCCTCATAGGGCATGGCCCGGATTTTCAATTGGCTGCGCAGATAAGGAAAAACGATGGATATGTCGCAGGCAGGAGGGTCTTCCAATACTATAGCCCGCACTGACTTCGGATGATAAGCCGCAACCGTTGCCGCGGTCATTGCTCCGGCGGAATGGCCGACTATGATGAGCGGTTCCTCGAAATGCTTTTCGACAAGCTGGGCAATATCTTCGGCAATATCCTCTTTCCACCGGTAGCCGCTCTGCGGTTTGCTTGATTTTCCCTGCCCACGCGGATCAGCGGTAAAGACCTTATAGTTATCGGCAAATTCCGGGATGATCTCTTTCCACGCTCCCATTTCTTCTCCACCCCCACTCAAGAACAAGATTGGGGGACCCTCAAAGGACCACTGTTTCATATAGATGGTCTGGTCATTGACCTCGACATAAAAGCCTTTCGGCGTACTTCCCGCCTGCGCACTTTCCGCATCTTCTTGCGATTTATCTGCAGGACCGCACGAGGCGAGAAGAAATGCCAGACCCAGAAGTGAACGTTTTAAAGTCCCATTACCTGAATTGTTAATAGGGTGCATTCTATACTCAAGTGCTCACGAGGCGCTGACCGGACTCTCAGGACTGTGCGACCATCCCGGCGAGCTGCTGCTCCGACGTCTTCGGTGAGGTCTGGAACAGCTCTCCAAGGTTTTTTCGCGAAGGCATCCGGAAAGATATCAGTCGTTCAACTCGGGCAGCGTGTTATGAGGACCCACCTAAAACCAGTCTGCTCTCCAATCCACAGGATCCTGGAGAGCACTGCAGCCGACGTGGTATGATCTTACTGATAAGACTGATTGATTTTCCGAGGAACACGCCACATGTCGAAGCTAGCGACTACGAAAATGTCTTCAAGGGGCCAGGTTGTAATCCCTGAGGAGATCCGCGTCCGTCTCGATCTGAAAACCGGCGAGCAATTCGTGGTTGTGGGAGAAGACGACGTGGTCATCCTCAAGAAGATCGTGCATCCATCCATGGCGGATTTCGACAACTTGATAGCTGAGGCGAGGCGCCAGGCCAAGAAAGCCGGCCTGAAGTCTTCTGACATCTCAGCGGCAGTTCGCGCCGCTCGAGGTCGAGGGTGAAGATCATTGTTGACACGAATGTCTTCCTCTCCGGCGTCTTCTTTGGGGGGCTACCCTACCAGATCTTGAACGCCTGGCGGGAGCGCAGGCTGAGTCTGGTTTACTCGCTGGACATTCTGGATGAGTATAGAAGAACGGCTGTCAGACTGGCACGCCGGTTCGAGGGCCTGGATCTCGGTCCATTCCTTGCCCTTGTGGTAGCGGAAGGCGAGCTTGTCCCCGCCCCCGCCCTGAATGAGGCCGTGTGTGAGGACCCTGAAGATGACAAGTTCTTTGCATGCGCTGTCGCGAGCGGGTGTAGGGTGATTGTCAGTGGTGACAAGCATCTACTCAAAGCAACGGGATACCACGGCATTGAAGTGCTCAAGCCCAGAGCATTTGTAGAGAGTTATCTCTAGCCAAGATCTGTTGTCGGGCGGTGGGCCCGGGATTACCCGGGCCCGTTGGACTTGGCCGGTTTCGCTGTTGGAAGGGCAGCCGAAACCTGCTTCCTGGTTGCTTTCTCGGCCAGCCTGGCCACCCGGAACGACTGGTAGGAGCCGTCAGGGGAGTAGAGGTGGAAGCCGACGTCGAGCTGGTGGGCACAGCGCTTGATGCAGTCGGTCACGGCGGCCTTGATCGTGTCGCCTTCGGAGAGGATCTGCTTCGTTTTCCGGTTTCTGCGGTACTCGTGCGCTCCGAAGTCTTCCCGGCTGACCCTAGGGTTTCCGTTCGTGTTGTGGCAGAATCGCCACCGGTGCTCAGCGTGTGGCTTCTCCTTGAAACCACAAGCTCGGTAGTTAACAAGGCGAGGCAACGTGGGTGCCCCGAAAATCCGCCACTTTGCAGCCGACAAGCTGATCCCTTTGAGTGTATTTCTAGCCCCCTGCGGGCCCTTGGAGGATGATGAACAAGGAACTAGAGAAGGAACTGGTCACACCGCCACGGGCTTTGATCCGGAACAACCCGGTGCTGTGGCTGCGCTTTTTCGGACCCGGGGCGATCGTGGCCTCGTTGACCCTGGGCAGCGGAGAAACTCTCTTTGCCTCGCGGGGCGGCACCATATTCGGATACCGCATCTTGTGGGTGTTTCTGCTGGTGTCTTTCATGAAATGGGTGCTGGCGTACTCCGGCATGCGCCACATGATCCTCAGCGGCGGGCATCCTCTCTACCGTTGGAGCCTGATCGGCGGGCCCCGTGGCTGGTTTACCCTCTTCATGTTCCTGATTGTGCTGGTTTGCCAGCCCATCTGGGCTTCTTTTCTGCTGGGGCTTCTGGGGTCAGTCTGTGCCTGGATATTCGGGGTGGGCGACCTCTATCTGTGGGCCACCGCATGTGCGGCGGTCGCTGTCGTCCTGCTGGCGTTGGGCGGATACGACTTTCTGGAAAAGGCCCAGATGATCATCCTGGGCGTAATGGGGATCTGTATCGTGGTGGCGATGTTTTACGTGGGTCCCGATTGGCTGGCTGCCGCTAAGGGCGCTTTTCTGCCTAAGTCCCTTTCCTATCCCGACTGGCTGCCCGAAAAACTGCCCCAGTTCCGGCTTCGCTCGGTGTGGGTGGAGGTGTTGGTCTATGTCTCGGCCATCGGGGGTTCCAGCTACGATTATCTGGCCTATACATCCTTCTTGCGGGACAAGAAGTGGGGGCGGAGTCACATGGGCCTGGCCAGCCGCAGGCAACTGGAGGAAACGGCAGAGCAGCTCGATCATCCCGCCCGTGTCTGGCTGCGTGCGGCGCTGATAGACACGCTGGTCAGCTTTGCCGCCCTGGCGGTTTTATCGTGCTGTTTCGCCATGCTGGGAACCATCATCCTCAGCCCCCTCCAACAGGTTCCGGAAGGAAACAACCTGCTCAACTATCAGGCGACTTTTCTGACTGCCTTGAGCCCCTGGTTGCTGCCCCTTTACCAGATTGCAATCTTTCTGACCTTTTTCGGGACCATTTATGGAGGGCCGGAGCTCCTCAACCGCGTATTCGTTGAGTACCTGGACACACTGCCCCGCTGGAGGGGCCACGTGCCGGTTCGGAAAATTCGTGGCGCCGCCATTTTCTTGTGGCTGGGCGTGGGGCTGGTGCTGCTCTGGTCAAGCCGCTTTTACCCCGACCTGGGGCTCGTCGACATCGTCACGCCGGCCGCCATCTACACGGGCGTGTTGACCTGCGGCTTTTACTGCCTGGCGAATCCCTGGATGGACCGTCGGTTTCTGCCGGCAGCCTTGAGAATGTCCAGCTGGTTGGTCGTCGCCAATGTCGTCGCGGGAGTGACCTTCGTCGCGATAGGTCTGAAGGCGTTGTGGGACTACGGCCAGTTCGGCTCCTTGCTGACCCTGGCGGCGCTGCTCCTTGCCAGCATCATTTTGGCTTCCCAGCTCAAGTTCCTGCAGCGAGGGGGGGCGGATTCCCCCGGGCGGACGTGAGACAGACTGGAGTAGGGGCCGGTCTTGTGCCGGCCGGTTTGGCGGGCGACCACAAGGTTCGCCCTTGCGATTCGACTGCCGGTCTGGCTGACTTCGGACTCAACCAACCTGATGAAGAGGTGGCAGACCACGCGCGACTCGGTCGAGGTTTTCCGCGGCCGCGGCACCTCGGCGACGTGACGTCCCGCGCGACCCACCGCCGTTGTGGGGAGTCGCCAGGACGTTGTCCATTTGCAACAGCGGATGGTCAGCCGGCAATGGCTCGGTCGTAAACGCGTCCAAACCGGCGCCGAGAATCTGGCCCGAACGGAGTGCTTCGATCAGCGCCGGCTCGTCAACCAGTTCGCCACGGGCAATGTTGATCAGCACGGCGCTGGGCTTCATCCGCTCCAGTTCACGCCGGCCAATCAAATGCCGGGTGTCCGATGTAAGTGGTACGTGCAATGACACGTAATCCGATTCGGAAAGGACACGATCGAGATCCGTTGGTTTTCCGAAATAGGACACACCCAACTCTCGTAACAGATCCGACGGCATGTCCACCACGTCGATGGCGACCACGCGCATTCCAAACACCGAAGCCCGCAGCGCCAATTCACGGCCACTCGCGCCCAGGCCGATCACACCCAGTGTCGCCGAATGGAGTTCTTCAGTGGCCGGTCCATAGAATGTTTCCGATCGCATCCGCGCCGCGCATTCGTGGTACTTTTTCGCGAACCATAGCATGAAAAACATCGCGTGCTCGGCAAGCGCGATTCCGCTGGACTGACCCGGCGTGTGGGCCACCGTGAGTCCTCGCTCGAGCATATAAGGGATGTCGGCGCCGTCCAGCCCGGCGCCCGTTATCTGCCACAACCGAACCCCGGCCCGCGCGGCAGCATCGAACATCTCCCGCGTGCCTGTCTTACTCCCTCGCGCCACCACGCCAGCCACGCCGTCAAATTGCTCTGCGACCGGCCGGTCATAGTCGAATAGCCGCACTTCATGACGACTGCCCACGGCCGCGACAAAGTCGTCGAACCATGGTTGAAGGCCGCCCCGGATGGGGACGTAGATGACTTTCATTGTGACGATTCCTCACCGTGCTCGCTCTCGTTCTTCGACCCCTTCCTTACGTGTTCAACCAACCCTTCACTTGCGGCGATCAGCAGACTGTTCAGGTTTCCCAGCGTCATGAATTGGAAACCGTGCGCGAGCCAGTCGCTATTGGCCTCGGCGTCCACACCACCCGCCATCCCGGCGGCAATCCCGGCCTTTTGTGCGGCCTGCTTCATCCGCTGGATCGCATCCCATACCGCCGGATGCCCCGGTTCACCAGGCAGTCCCATCGATGCGGCAAGATCGCTCGGCCCTGGAATCACGCCATCCAGTCTCGGAACCCGCACAATCTGCTCAATGTCGGCGATCGCATCGACATGCTCGATTTGCGCCCAGATGACGATGTGCCGGTTCGCCGTCCTGGTAACCTCGGCTACATCTCGATAGTAGTTCGACGGTCGTCGCGGTCCCACGCCTCGATTGCCATCCGGCGGATACAAACAGGCCGAAACTCCCTTTCGTACTTCTTCTGCGGACCGCACCTGGGGAATAAGAATGCCACCTACACCGGCGTCGAGGACCCTTTTGATGAAGACGTGGTCATGCGAAGGAACGCGAACCATTGCCACCGTATCACTGCCCTTGACGGCCATAAGGTTGGTCTGAATCGACTCGATGCTCAAGGCCCCGTGTTCCGCATCGATGATCAGGAAATCAAATCCGGATCCACTGAGCAGTTCAGATATGCCGGGATCATTGGACAGCGTAAACATTCCCAGGCAAACCTGCCCCGCCTTCAATTTGTCGCGGAGCGCTTTTCCCTCAAACATACACACTTCTCATGCTGACGCGGACTTCAAGTGATTTGACTCTACCTGACACCTTTACCCGTCGCAACCAGTGGTGCTCCGTGCAGGGGGCACTCATTCTGGTAGGCAACGGTCTTGAAACAGGATTTCTTCGCCACCACGGTAGAATACAAACGCACACAAATGAATGTACGAGTGCGCTGTCCGGGAGATCGACGAAGAGGAGCGGATCGTCTTCATGATCGCTGTCTCGCATCGTGGGTCCGCCTATCGGTAATCAGCGGAAGCGTTGGTGTTTCAACCCACAAATCTGGCAGAATCAGCTAGTACACTAGCGCGACGATTCAAATCATTTCTTCCCATCCTGGAGTAAGCTATGTTGTTCCGTTTCTGCTGTCTCGTAACGACTCTGCAACTGACCGCCTCTCTGGTATCCGCCAACGTCTTCACCGTCGGACCGGCCGGAGCACATGCCACCGTCCAGTCGGCGGTTGAGGCTGCGGTCGCTGCCGGAGGGGACAATGAAATCCGAGTCCAGGAAGGCACTTTTGTCGGACCCGTGGCCGTCCCGGTGCAGGATTTGACCGGTGATCTGGTGATGACCGGAGGGTGGAACGACGTCTTCGATGTTCAGACTGAGGACCCCTCGGTAACCGTTCTGTCGGGGGAGATGGCCAACCGCGTGATCGATATCTCGGGAACTGGAGCCGGCGCCTTGATTTCTATCCAGAACCTCACGGTTCGAGACGGTTTTGACCTGGAAACGGGTGCGGGCATCCGAGTCAATTGTCAGCAGTGCCAGGTTGAGCTGATGGATCTTGGAATCATGGAGAACCTGGTCGGAAATGATCAGAACTCCCAGATGCGAGGCTCAGCCATCCAGGCCTCTCTGCAAGGGGACACCCACCTCATCGTCGACTCCTGCGAGATAAACAGTAATCGTGCAGAGGGGGCCAACAATGCAGACTCCACGGTCTACCTCTTCACCCGTGGAACTTCTACAGTCACGATACGTGACACCAGTATCCACGACAACCTGGTCGAGAGCCAGGATAGGAGCGCTGGGGGAGGTGCGATTGGAGCCTTCCCGGAAGACAACAGTCGTTTGACTCTCACAGGAAACACCTTCAGGAACAACACATTGAATTCAGGAGGCAGTACCACTTCCGGTGCTGGCATCATCGTGATTGCGCGGGACATGGCCACTTTTGCAATTGAGGACAACATCATTCGCGGCAATCGTACGGTGAATGTAACCAATCAGAGCACGGGAGCGGGTGTCCGCCTTTCTGTTCAGGATCAAGCAGAAGGGAGCTTTTCCGGCAATACCATCGTCGACAACCAGGCCACCGGAGAGGGCGTAGTCAGTGGTCCGGGCGCTGCGATCTGGCTCAGCGACGAATCTCGAGTTGTGGCTGAGCGGAACTTCTGGTTCAGAAACCTGGATCTCGTCACCCAGGGGACAAGTAGTCTTTCCCTTATTTCCTCCCACTCATCGACTCTGATCATGAGAGATTCGGTGGTGGCCGGGTCGAACGGATCAGGGATTGCGGCGTCAGCCGATCACGAAGAATCAACACTTCGTCTCTCCAATCTCACGATTGCCGACAACGGTGGCCGTTCGATCATATTCAATGGGCCCGGCACGAAGAGTTTTTACAACTCGATCATTTTTAATCATGGCAAGGATCCCGTCCTCGGCGAAGACGTCCAGACGGGTGGCAATCTCGTCGATATAGACCCTTTCTTCGCCGACCCCGAGAACGGCGACTATCGTCTTCCGGCCGGGTCCCCGGCCATCGATGCCGGCAGCGGGGAGCCGCCAGGGGGGCTGGGGGGGTTCGATCTGGACGGAGAGGACCGGGTCTTCGGATCGGCTGTGGACATCGGTGCTTATGAGCTAAACCAGGCAGAAGCTGTTCAATACCTGACCCAGGTCGGCAACGGCCAGACAGGGAACATCATCCTCAGCACTCAGATCGACGTGGCCGGCGTCCCGGGTGCAGGTGAAGCCGCCTTCACGATCGATTTCTTCGATCCGGTGGGAGGACCCTGGGAACTGGATCTGGACGGGCAGATTCCAGCCGGGGAGAATCTGGTCTCGTCGGTCTCGGCCCGCCTGGATCCCGGAGCGACCTGGAGTTTGAGGACTTCGGGTACCGGTGGGATTCAAGTCGGCTACGCCCGTATCCGTGGAGGAGAAGGCATAGGCGTGACCGGCATCTTCACGCGCCAGGATGTCCCCACCGGGACGATTCTCTACCAGGCCGGCGTGCCGGCCTCGGAGTGGCTGACCGAAGCGACGTTGTTCGTCGATTCACTGGGCGATCTGGAAACCGGACTGGCCATTGTCAACGTGAGTGACCGGCAGGACTTTCCTGCAGGGTTACAACCCCCGATCGGGACCACTGCGGTTCCAGCGGGTCGTCCGGGTGAGATGCTGCTGAAGCTCTTCGATCAGCAGTTCACCCTGCTGGGAGAGACGATTCTGGAACTGGAGGCGGGGCAGCATCTAGCTACCTTTGTCTCCCAGCTCTTTCCCGACGTCGCCGCCGAAATGCAGGGCGTTCTCACAGTCGGAAGTCTGGACCCGATCGCGCTTGATCAACGTCAAATAGAATTCCCGCAGCGACGATTGGAAATCCCCACACAAGGATTAAAAAAAAAGAGCTGTAGCCGTCCTCTGAGACGGCCCTTTCCGCGGTCCTCCTTTCTGTAAAAAAGAGAGATTGTTCCTAGAATGCGAGGGGGACGGAGTGAGGGCGTAGCCCGAACGGAGCTCCCCCTCGCTCGCGCTGGCGTCGAGGGGAGTGGACCAGATCCACGAGGCTGCTGAGCGGCCTCTGTAGGGCGCTGTACGACCTCTCCCCTTGGCGGGCACTCGTCTATCGCCCTCACCAAGCACTTTCCGGGGTCCAATCAGCCGATTTGCCCGGATTTGACCTCCTCGCGGTTTCCTCATTTCGTGGTTCCCTGCTGCTTTGCCTTGGCGCTCTCCATTCGATAGCTCGGGACGTTGAGTTCCAGAATCACGCTGTGGTGCACCAGCCGGTCGATGGCTGCTGCCGTCGTCAGGGGGTCCTTGAAGATCCTCTCCCAGTCCGAGAAGATCAGGTTGCTGGTCAGCAAGATGCTGCGACGTTCGTAACGATGGGCCAGCAGTGTGAAGAGAACCTCCATTTCCTCCCGGCTTTGCTGAACGTAGCCGATGTCATCGACTATGAGAGCCTCGAAGCGATCCAGTTTCTTGAGCTCCTTCTCCAGAGTCAGATCGATTTTGGCCCGCAGCAATCGCTGTACCAGCAGGGCGCAGGTAGAAAACAGAACCCGGCGCCCCAGCAGAATCAACTCCTGGCCCAGAGCACAGACCAGATGGGTTTTCCCGCTCCCAGGGTTACCGAAAGCCAAGACGTTCTCGGCACGATCCAAAAACGTCCCTTCCAGCAGCGCTGTGAGTTGTCGATCCACGCTTTGGGGCAAGCGCGAGCGGTCCAGCGCCGTCAGCGTTTTCTCCCAGGGAAGCTTGGAGGCCCGACGCTGGCGCTGGATTTTGCGCTCGTGCCGCTCCGCCACCTCGATCTCAGATAACGACAAGAGAAACCGGGGATAGGACAGACTTTCCTGGGTGGCCAGTGCCGCCTGGGCGGCGTAGTGCTCCCGAAAGGCCGGTAGATGCAGCTCGATTAGGCACTCGCGAAGTCGCGGTAAGTTGCCTGTGCTCATGACCTCACCTCCCGGTTCTCGAGAAGGGTGTCGTAGAGGCCCACGTCCATCTTCTCCACCATCACTTCCCAGGGTTCCACCACCGGATCGACAAGGCATTCTCGTAGTGCTTCAAAACGGATTCTTTGTCCCCGCTCAATCAACACCTGAAGTGCCTCTCGCACCCGCTGTTCACCTTCCTGGGCAGCCACCTCGAGGATCTTCAGATATTGGCGATCCGCCGTGGCCGGACAATCTCGGCGCAGCTCGTCGTAGGCGACTCGAAACAAGATCCCCGGAAACAGATCCTCCCGCCAGCGATAGCGAGTAAACGCCCCCGGCTTGCGCACCAACGAATGGATCACGTGCCGGTAGTCAATGCGATGCTTGCCTTCTCCTCGCAAGCGCGGCATCCGTGCCTGGCGCCGTCCTCCGTAGTAGACCTCCACCTGATCCGCCCACACCCGCACTTGAACGCGCTCGCCGATCAACCGGCTGTCCACCGAATAGGTGTTGTGGCGAACCCGGATCGTACTGCTGGGGGAGACTCTCACCCACTGCCGGGTGAAGTCATCCAGACGGCGTGCCGGCAACGGGCGCATCACTGCCAGCTCTTCTCCCAGGCTCTTTTGCCGGGCCGCATTGCGCCGGGACACAATCACCGCTACAAAGCCCTCGTACTCTTCCCGGCTGGAAAAATCACGGCTACACCGCAGCAGCAGTTCCTGCTCAATGGCCCGTTTCAAGCGGTGATGGGACTGTTCCACATCCCCGTTCTCGTGTGCCTTTCCTGCCTGAGTGCGACTGGAGCGCATCCCGAAGTGTCTCAGCAACGCTTGATAGCGCTCGGTGAACTCTTCCCGCTTCAGGTTCTTGACTGCCGCCGAGAGCCGGTCGGTCCGGTGCTCCTCGGGCAGCGCCCCCAACTCCCACAACGCGTTCTGAAGCCCCAGGCTGAGGCTCTCAAACGACTCACTGAAACACAGCGTGGTCGCTTCCCAGTTCGAGTAGGCCAACACGAAGTGGTACAGCAGATGGGGAAACGGCTGGCCCTGGATCGTCACTCCGAGGCGCCCCATAAACGTGAAGTCCGATTGCGCTTGATGTCCCGGCTGATACTTCTGCGGGAACATCACCTCCTTCGCTTCTCCGTATTCTGCCTTCCACTGCTTGATCCTGCGCTGCAGCGTTCTCAACTGGCCTTGCTGGAAGGCCCCTTCCTGCTGACGACACAAATGATCGAACACCGCTTTTGCTTCCACCGTCGGCGATCGCTTCAGGATCTCTTTCACCTCCGGCCACACCGACTCGAACGGATCCGATCGAGTTCTCCAATACCGTTCCGGCTGACACTGGCTCGGTAGCTTTCCCGACTTCAGGTACTTGCGAGCTGTCTTTCGCGACATCCCCGCTTTGGCCGCCGCCATCGTTAGCGTCTTCTCGTTCTTCTTCAACTTTACTAACCTCCGCACTTGCTGATCCTTAACCATGCCCTCATGGTCAGGATCAGCCCTGAAAAAGCGGGGAATTCCATTTGTCGTCGCGGGGAATTCTAACTGTCGCCAATCAAGCGCTGGTGACACTGCGACAGAATGACAGTCCTGGAGTCGAATTTCCCGGTGAAGTACCCACCCTGGCCGCCTTTCCCGTGCTGGAAGGCAAAGCCCTGGAGTCAGAGGGACCGGAGCCTCAGGGAGCGGTCCCGGTCCAGTTATTTTTCGCCCAGATCGGAAACGGGCAGGTGGGGGCGATCGGAGTCCAGACGGCCATTAACCTGGCAAATGTGAGCGCTGGTCAGGTCCCGGTGCAGCTGGATTTCTTTGACAGCAACGGGCTTCCTCTGGTGCTGACAATTGACGGACTGGGAACCGAGTCAACATTCAACTTCGTACTGGGATCGGGCCAGTCCACGGTGCTGGGAACCACTGGCCAGGGAGCCATTCAGGTTGGTTACGCACGGGTGACGTCTGTCGAGGGGCTGGGTGGCTCGGCCGTCTTTTCTCGCGTTGATCTTCCTTCGGGGCTGCTGGAGACAGAGTCGGGAGTTCCGGCCTCCCAGCCCGCCAACAGTTTCTCCCTTTTCGTCGATACGACCGGGAATGCCGAAACCGGCCTGGCTCTGGCCAATCCTGCACCGGGTCCGGCCGGCGGACCGCCCACCATACTGGACCTGAAACTACTGGACATGGCAGGTCAGGAGATCGGCAGCCGCGAGCTGGAACTGGCAACGGGTCAACATACGGCCCAGTTCGTAACGCAGTTGTTTCCGGAGGTGGAGGGGATCGACAACATGAGGGGCCTCCTGCAGGTCTCGAGTCCGGTCCCGATCGTGGCGGTAACCCTTCTCCAGAACGACGATTCTTCGACGCCTTTTCCCGAGGACGTAGGGACCTTGACCGCTTTCCCGGTCCTGACAGAGGTGCCCTGAGAACATTGAGGTCCCGAGGCCCCTCCCACTCTGGGATTTCGAATTCCTTGGAACCTTGGAACGCTGGAACGCTGGAACGTTGGAACTTGAATTCGGGAGGCGCCTTGGGGCAGCTAAAGGCTCCCGGGGTCGATGTTCTGATTGAGACGGAAGAGGTTATCCGGGTCGTATTTCCTCTTGAGCGCCAGGAGACGCTCGAAGTTTTCGCCATAGGCTGCGCCGACGCGATCCTGCTCATCGTCCGGCATGAAGTTGACATACACTCCACCCGTAGCGTGGGGAGCGGTCGCGTCGAAGAACTGTCTTGCCCAGGCGATGCACCGATCGTCGTCGCCGGCGTCCTCCCAGCGCGTGTGAACGTTCATCACGAAGGCGGCATCTCGGTGCCAGTAGGCCGTTTCGGTGGGAGCGACCCGGCTTTGAACACCACCCATCTGGGCGATAAAGATATCGGAATAAGGAGAAGGAAGGTTCCCGGCGTACTCCAACACCGTGGCAATGGCGTCGTCAGTGAACGCGGCAAAGTTGTGAGACTTCCAGTAATTTCTGGCGCCCGGTTCCAACAGCGGATCAAAGGCGGCCTGAAAGGCCGTGAATTCGTGAGGCATGACTGCATCGGCGATCGGACTTCCGAAGCGCCGAAGCTCTTCCACCTCTTTCTCCCCTTGTTCCATGTCGCCTGAATACAACACTGCGAAGGCAAGAATGCCCGTCCCATGCACCTCTTCAGGCAGGAAGGGGAGCGGCGGCGCTTTGCGCATGACCACCCACACGCTCAGATCATCAGAGGCCCTGGCTGTAAAGTCACGGTAAAACTGCAGGGCCGAGGTTGCTGCGCTGAAAGGGTGGACGATCAGGCCGGAAAGCACTTGAGGGCCGACCGGGTGGAGTCGAAACTCAAACGAGGTCACAACACCGAAATTGCCGCCCCCTCCGCGGATTCCCCAGAACAGGTCCGGATGGTCTTCGGCACTGGCCGACACGAGTTCTCCGTTGGCGGTGACGACGTCGGCTGCCAGCAGGTTGTCAATCGTCATCCCATACTTTCGGCTGAGCCAGCCGAAACCGCCACCCAGGGTCAACCCTGCGACGCCGGTCGTCGAATTAATCCCCGTCGGGGTGGCCAGCCCAAAAGCCTGGGTCGCGGCGTCAAACTCTCCCAGCGTAACGCCGGGTTCGACCCGGGCCGTCCGGCTATCGGGCTGCACCGACACCGATTTCATGGCCGACAGATCCACCAGGAGGCCGCCGTCGCAGACAGCGTTACCCGCAATATTATGTCCCGCTCCCCTCACAGCCAGGAGAAGACGATGTTTGCGCGCGAAATTCACCGCCTGGACGACATCGGCAGCCCCGGCGCAGCGGAGAATCAATCCGGGACGCCGGTCGATCATGGCGTTCCAGATGGACCGCACCTCGTCACAGTGGGGATTCTCAGGAGTGAGCACCTCACCCTGGGCGCCGGCAGCGAACGCTTGTACCTGTTCCTCAGTAATCCATATTTCGCCACCGTCGAGGGTGGTCATCGAGTAGCTCATCCGTCAGTTTCCTCCGGTATCCGTCCTGAAAATCAGCTTTGCCTTCCGGCAGCATACATGAAAAACCGGCGAGGTTGAATTCTTCTACCCCGGGCCGATCTTTTCCCAGCCAGCCCGCTCCCAGGAACGCATAATGGCAGCCTGTACCTCGGCCACGGCCAGGGCTTCCGCAAAACCGGGTTCGCCCTGCTTCCCCTTTGATATCGATTCCAGGAAGTGGTAGGTCTCGATCAGTTTCAGGTCATCGTACCCCAACCCGACCGCAGAACCCGGATTGAAGCGGGCATGAGATGGATGCTCGGGGCCGCTGGCGATCCGGACAAAGCCGTCGTGACAGCCGGGTACCTCGTCGGGAAGAAAAACGTTCAGTTCATTCATGCGTTCGAAGTCCCAGCTCAAAGCCCCTTTGGTCCCATGGACCTCGAATGCCATCTGACACTTCGACCCGCTGATGACACGACAGACCTCGAAGGTGCCCTGTGCGCCGTTGGCGAACCGCACCAGAGCACCAACATAGTCCTCGTTGGTGACCGGCCCCAGCCGTCCACCGGTGCCCACAGAAAAATGGGATCCCTCCCCGGGAGTGGCCAGGGGACGCTCAGGGATAAAGGTATGCTGGTTGCCGATGATCTCCTGGACCGGACCCGCGAGCATGTGAGCCATATCGATCACATGAGACATGAGATCGCCCAGGCTGCCCAGTCCGGCCAGTTCATGCTGAAACCGCCACGAGAGCACCCCCTGTGGGTGGCTGGCATAGCCCACCAGGAACCGCCCTCTGTAGTGGGTCAACTTCCCAAGCTTACCTTCCTTGATTAATTGTCTGGAGTACTGGACCAGGGGCGCCCAGCGATAGTTGTAACCAACGAAGGAGAGAACACCGGCTTGACGGGCGGCAGCTTCGATTTGAGCTGTTTCCTGTGGATTTCGACCAACCGGCTTCTCACAATAGATGTGCTTGCCCCGCTCGGCGGCAGACTCGGCGATCTGTAAGTGCAGGTGGTTTGGCGTCGTGATGCTGATCGCCTCGACCTCGGGCTCGGCGATCACCTCGCGCCAGTCCGACGTCGACGTTACGAATCCGAAACGATCCTGCGCCTGTTTTGATCGCGCCTCCACTTCATCAGCACAGATCACCAGGCGTGGCTGGATCTGTGCATCCCAGTAGCGGTCGGCGATCTGTCGGTAAGCGCGGCTGTGAACCTGACCCATCCACCCCATGCCGATAAGCCCGATGCCGATGCTCTGCGCCATAGCTGAAGTCCCGTCTCGCGGGCCGGTCAACGAGACCATCCTTACCAACTGGACATACTAGACGAAAGACGAACGCCCTGCATGAGATTCCCGGACCTGGCGAGCTCGACAGCCGGGGCGATCTCCGCAATTCGCAGTTGCGCATGTTCACAAGCGGCCGGCGGGTTGTGGCACAAGGTGCATTGAAGTATTGTGGGACTTGTTTGAAGCAACGATCACGGGGAGAAGGCGCCATGGGGAGACTCGGGTAAACCCTGCCCTGCCGGCCCAGTATCCCGAACTCTTAAGAGAAGGAGTCCCAGTGTTCAAAGAAAAGTTCTTGCCCTGCAGCCTGCCCCTGTTTGTTTCCCTGCTTCTGCTTTCCTGCGCCACACCGGAAAGTCGCGCGCCGCATTCTGAGGAGCTGGACATCTACTTCGTGGATGTGGAAGGGGGACAGGCGACCCTGATCGTCACCCCCGAAGGCGAATCGATGCTGGTCGATTCGGGCTATCCGGGGTTCGAGGGCCGCGATACCGGACGCATTCTGCAGGCAGCACAGCGGGCCGGGCTCAAGCAGCTGGACTACATGCTGATCACTCACTACCACGGGGACCATGTAGGAGCGGTGCCCGCGCTGGCCGAACGGATCCCGATTGTGACCTTTGTTGATCACGGGCCCAACCAGGAAGAATCGGAGGCCGCGACTCAACTGTACGAGAACTACCTGAAGGTCCGCGCCCGCTCTCGCCACCTGCTGGTGGCCCCCGGCGACAAAGTTCCATTCCAGGGTGCCGAGGTGACCGTCGTCTCTGCGGCGCGCGAGGGGCTGTCCTCTCCACTGGAGGGGGCCGGAGCCGAGAATCCCCTGTGCCAATCCGCTGAGCGGCAAGAGGATGACCCTTCCGAGAATGCCAGCTCGCTCGGATTCGTGCTTGAGTTTGGCCGTTTCCGGTTTCTCGACCTGGGAGATCTCACCTGGAACAAAGAGTTGGAACTGGCCTGCCCCGGCAACCTGATCGGCGAGGTCGACGTCTACCTGACCACCCACCACGGACTGCCCTCTTCCGGTCCCCGGGCACTCGTCCATGCCCTTCGTCCTCGGGTGGCGGTCATGAACAACGGCGCCACCAAGGGCGGCCACCCCGACTCCTGGCAAGTGATCCGTGACTCTCCCGGACTGCAGGATCTGTGGCAGCTCCACTACTCGGTGGCCGGAAGTGAGACGGCCAACTCACCGCCTGAATACCTGGCCAATCTGGAAGACGACCACAAGGGCTCCTGGATCAAACTGTCCGCCCGCCGCGACGGCTCCTTCACCGTTACCAATAGCCGCAACGGTTTTCAGAAGGATTACCCGCCCTCGTAAATTTAAGCAGGCGAAGCTCATCATCCCAGAGTTCGAACCCACCGGCTCATCCGTTTTTCCGTTTGTACGCCGCCGAGCGTCCATGCGCTACACGGGCCTTGACCAGCAGTGTCAAGGCTTCGTTGTAGGGGGTGTCGATGCCCAGCGCCCGCCCCTCGCGAACCAGGGCGCCGTTCTGAGAATCGATTTCGGTGGCCCGGCCCTGTTCCACGTGCTGGAGCATCGACGACCGGACGAAGATCGTGCTGGACACCCTCTTGACGGAGGCTACCGGATCATCATCGGCGAGCGTGATGCCCTTGGCTTTGACAACAGCGAGCGCTTCCTGCAGGGCCCGGTCTTGCAGCGCGTCGGCCTCCGGGACGGCCGTGATTTCTCCGGCCATCAGGCCACTCAGCGCGCAGATCGCATGGATCGCACAGCTCTGAACGAACTTGTTCCAGATTACGCCGAGGATGTTGTCCGAAATCTGCACTTCGAAGCCGGCGTGCTCGAGCGTCCGGTACAAATTGTCCACGCGACGGGTGCTCTGGCCGTCGAGGTCACCGATCCACGTCGGCCCGGCGTTGGTGTGCGTCGTGTCGCCGGGTCCGTTGAACGTAGCGCTGTTATAGGTGATGCCACCGAGTACGCGCTGCCCCCCGATCGCGTCGACGAGCGCCTCGACATTGCCGATGCCGTTCTGCAGAGTGACCGCACAGCCATCCTCGGTCAGCAATCTAGCGGTAAGCTGCGCGGCGGCCAGGGTGCCGTCGGTATGCGCTGCAACGATCACCACATCGGATGGTCCGGTTGCCGTATCCGGGGTGGCGGAATCGACGGTGGTCCGGTGTTCGCCGCGTACACCATCCAGGCGCAGCCCGTCACGCTGGATGGCTTCGACGAGTTCGGGCCGAATGTCGATCAGAGTGACCTCATGACCGGCCTTTGCCAGATACACGCCATGCAGACAGCCCAGGGCACCGGCACCAATGACACTGATTCTCATGAACCGTTCATCGCTCCGATCAGTCGACGTAGCGAACCCGATCCGAGTCCAGCAGTCTCCGGATCTGCGCGACGATTCCATCGCCACGGGTCATGGCCGATTCTGCCGCCGCTTCGTCGGTCTTGATGGGTTCCAGCTCATCTAGAACGTCGGACAATAACTGTTGAGGGACAACCACTACACCTTCCCGGTCCGCGACGATCACGTCGCCGGATCGGACGGCCACGTGGCCCACAACAATGGGAAACCCAACGGTGCCGGGTCCATTACGCGTCGGTGAGTTTGGCGTCTTCCCGCGACAGAAGACAGGCAGGCCCACTTCCAGAATGCCTTCGACGTCCCGCACCAGCCCGTCGGTGACGAACCCGGCAACACCCTGTTTCCTGGCCGCACCAAGCAGCAGATCGCCGGCCACACAGGTTCCCGTGAAGCGGTCCGTCCCGCACACCAGCACGTCGCCCCGCTCGGCTGTAAGCGCGGCGGCCAATAGGGCCAGGTTATCGGCCGGCCCGCAGTGGCAGGTGAGCGCGGGGCCAACGAAGGCGCTCATCGGCCCCCCATTGCCAACCAGGGGCTCGATCTCAAAGTCCAGGGCGCCGCGTCCGCCCATCGCATCAACCACGTATGCCGTGGGAATGTCTGCGAAGCGTTCGAGCAAGTGCTTGTCGGGACGGCAGATGTTGCGATTGACGGTCAGTAGCGGTGGATCCTTGATCATATCGACGCTTTACGTCAGAGAATTATCACAAGCGCCCCTGCGATTTTTCGGGGGTGTGATCGCTGGACTCTTGATGATGAGGAGCCTTTTTCCGGCACCGGGTGACGATCCGTTGACCGCACAGTTCACGCTCTGTTTTCGCACCAGGGCAACCCATCGCCTTGGCTCAAGCGGAAAAGCACTGCACGAAACCGAGCTTCTCCATGCGCAGGAAGTCCCGGTCGAAAGACCAGATCCTTCCATCTGACTCGGCAGCGATAGCTCCAATCAGAAGGTCCCCGAATCCGAAGCGTTGCCCCGCCCGCACAGCGGACCCGGTCCAGCCTTCGAGAGACAGCCAGGTACTCGCAGTGGGATAGTAGACCGGCAGCGCCGACAAGAGCCTTCTCAGCCGGTTGAAATCTCCAGCGGAGGCTCCTGATAGCAGTTCCAGATACACAGGCACGGCCAGGCCAACCAGATCCTGATCCAGAAGATCGACCAGTGCCCCGGCCCTCTCCGGGCGCCGGCCCCGGAAGAAGTCGACCCAGACCGATGTATCAACGAAGATCACCCGGTTTTCCTTTTTGTGCTGCGGGGTCTACGGCGTGACTCGGAGAGATCGAACTCTAGATCTATGTGGCCCATAAGCTGCTTGAGTCGATCGATCCGGTGCCTTCGCACGAGTTCCCGGAGAGAGAAAATCACGGTGTCGGTTTTCGATTTATACCCCAGAAGATCGCGGGCCTCCGCAATCAGATCCTCGGGGATGTCGAGGGTAGTACGCATATGAATCATATTATTTCGTATGCCCTGAGATGTCAATAATACTGCATAGTATATGCTTCCACTTGAGCGGATTCCGGGTTCTGCCGTAGCGGCGTGGAGGGTTAACTCGGATGATTCATAAATTTTCTACTGCAGCGTGAGAATCTCCCGCCCTGACTGCGCTACGCTCGGTCGGCCTCCTCGGCGTACTGCACGAGTACGCCTCCGGGGGCCTCGGTCGCAAGCCTTGTCAGAACGGGTCTTCCCCCGCTTCGCTACGAAAACTTATGAATAATCCGGGCTAAGAGACCACGCAGTTCATGGTTTCGTCGCCCAGTAGATCTTGACATTGTGGGTCTGCCGCCCGACTGCAACGATGTCCAGAAGGCCGTCCCCGTCCAGATCTCCGGCCGCCAGGTCCTCGATGGCGACACCGCCGGGATCGACCAGGTGGCGCTTCCATCGGGTTCCCGTGGCGTCCTCAGGATCGTAGATCCGCAGGCCCCTGGGGGCGGTTTCGCTGAAGCTGTCACGAACGCCGACAATGAGTTCCTCGTCGTCGTCCTCATCCAGGTTGGCGCACCATAGCGCGTGACCCCATCGGAGCTCTTCATCCAGGACATGCCGCGTCCACATCCAGGCTCCCGTCCGGGGCCGGGGGCCATCGGGTCTCGTGTAAACGACGACTTTGTTGCCATGCCACGGCTCGATCGTGGCGATGTAGTCCCCACCCGAGCCCAGCCGGCCATGCTTGATCTCACTGGCCCCGCGCGACGGCGACGACTTCTGATCGCCCTCTCCGATTAAGGTCCGCTGCCACTGGCCGTCCTTTCCGCGCTCGAGCAGATTCACGCCCTCAAAGCTCACGACCAGGAGGTCGAGCTGCCCGTCCCTGTCCAGGTCCGTGCACCAGAAATTGTGCGTCACATGCAGCTGCCGGTTGATCACCCGGGGCACCCAGGGGTCCCTGATCGGGTCCTTCGGAACCGGGTAGACCAGGATTCTCACACCGTTTTCCTGAAACTGTGGCGGGGTCGTGTCGTGACCCTTGAGAGGCACGACAATGAGCTCCTGGCGATCGTCCCCGTCGAGATCGGCGAACTGCATCCGATGAACCGTCGGCTCTTCCCCGATCGGTCGATAGGTCCAGGGTTGAGCAGGCTGGTCTCTCGTAATCCAGCCGATGGTGCCCCCGGATCGGGTGTTGTTGAACTGCCAGTCGGCCCCCACGGCAAGGTCGAGCACCCCGTCCCCGTCGATGTCGCCCGCCGCCAGGCTGACGTTGTCGTGCTTCTTCGATCGGTCTTCCATCAGTATGTGTTCGCGCCAATGCGGATTCTCGAGCCAGAGGATGCGTTTGCTGTCGACGATGACGATGTCCGGGGTATTGTCGGGGCATTCATGTCGAGCAGGCGAACGGCATAGCCGACGCTGAGCCGTGTGCGGAGTTCCTCATCGCGAAACATGAAATTGCGGGCCTGCAGGACGGAAGAAAAATAAAAGGAGCAGCCCACGGCTGTGAGCAGAGCGGACCTCCAGATCCGTTTCTGCCGACCTGCCCTGTCATCCAAGAATTGCATCGGGCCAGACGGTACCCCGGGTGAGCCCTTCTCAAAATGCTCGATCAAGCTTCCAGCCCCGGTCATCAGCAGCCATCTTCTCGAAAAGCGCCACATTCTGTGGGACGAACTTGAGCACCCAATCTCGCCCGAGAGGATTTTGCAGGATACGCCGTCCAATCCTGAGCATGCGCCTCCATGCGGGCGTTGAGCCCGTCGACGGCGAGCTCACCAGCTTGTACGGCTTATTTTTCAACACGAACGAGGCGGCCTTTCTGACTCCTGGTATCCAGAGATCATCGAACGCCACATGCCCTCCTATGTTGAGCATCTGGTCAATGTAAAAAGAAATCTACCAGTGCGTAATCGAAGCGGTGGTTGCCGTCTATGAAGGCGAAGTCGAATCGTTCATTTCGGGCGCAGAGCTGCGGTAGCACCTTGTGAGAGGGAGCTTGATGGGAACGAAGTATGTCCTTCAAGTTAGCCCGTTCAACATTCAGCAGACCGATGGACTTGTAGAGTTTCTCCTGAAAAGGGTCAATTACAGTGTGGCATCCGGTCCCGTTGTCTCGATGCGCCTGGCAGATGAAGAGCGTTGATATTCCGTAGCCCATCCCGATCTCCAACGTATTCTTTGGCTCGGCTTCTCGAATGCAGTCATACAAGAGAGCGCCGGCTTCGAAGCTGACTGGGGAGGCCCTGTGCTCGTAGGGATTCCCCTCAGCATCCTCGACATAGCCGGATCCGTAGATTTGTGCAATCGTGTCGTTCATGGGATGGTCCCCCTGCGTCGATCGGGCTGAGAAAGGGATCAGCTCAAGTGCTTCAGGTGCTGGGCCACGAAGTCATGCTGGACCAGCTCTTTGAAAGCTTCCGTCAGGCGCCTGGTCATTGGGCCGGGCACATTGCCGTCGCCGATTTGATTTCCGTCGACCGAGCGGACACCGCAAATGCAGATTCCGCGGGAGATGCGCAGGTAAACCCAGTAGTCCTCGTCTTCGTCCAGCAGCGGAACGTTGTGCTGCAGGACCTCTTCGGCGATCGCCTTGATCTCTCCCGGGCTCAGACCCGGGTCGATCCGGGTATAGCGGAGCGATCGAAAGAGTCGGTCCACATGCTCCTGGAGCTTGAAGACTCTGCCTCCGAAAGTTCGTGCCGTGTCGAAAACTGCGTCCCCAAACAGGAATCCGCGATCCCGAAAAGGCAGCAGAACCTGACTTTCCGGCACGATGTTTCCATTGAAATAGGCGACGCGCTGGCGGGTTGAAGTTGTCATCTCACGACCTCCGAGTCGTCAGAATCGTATCGCTCATCCCCACCATGGGCAACACCATTCTTGTCCCCACTTCGCCAACGTGTGACATTCCCGGTGTAGGAGGACCCTCCGTGGTCCGATCAGATCGCCGCATGGAAGCGGCTCCTGCACTTCGCTGTCCCGTGACATTCCAGACATCCCTTTGTCTTCCCGCGTCATCGGAGTCCTCCTGGCTTCGTGTTTGTGCAATCGACTTCAGGGGGTGGCGAAAAGCTCGGGGTGCAGGAAAGTGCCCCGCTCCCCTTCCGGTTTTTCCTCTTCCACCTGGATCGGATGGGCATTGGCAAATGCATCCTGACGAATGCCGGTCGCTTGCCAGGAGACCCTCCCTCCGGGCACGCCTCCTGCAATCTTAAAGCGGTTGTCGGACTGTATTGGGGGCGGCTGAGGTGCCGCCTCCTCCAATTGTGGCTCCGTTGGCCCCAGACGGAACCGTGTTGGAGGGATGCCCCAGAATGAGATTGGGGCTGTCAAGGTCCCCTCCGGTACCGGCTACCACCCTTCCGAAGGAGACCCCGGGACCCAGATGACCGGCCGTGATGCCGTTGTCCGCCACAGCCAGAGTCACAGTCCCGCTTTCACCCCCTCCCGTGAGTCCGTCTCCGGCATTGACGGCCGTGATGTCTGCTCCATTACCACCAGTTGCGGCAATCGTCAGCGTTTGCCCGTTGGGTGTCAGCGTCACATTCTCTCCAGCCGCCAGGATCACATCATCCGTCAACCCGTTCAGACTCCTGACCACTTCACCCTCTGCAATCTTGTTCGCCGTCACGGCTCCATCGGCAATCTTGGTATTGGTGACCGCTCCCTCGGCCAGCAGCTCCTCCGTCACCGATCCCGGCTCCAGTCCGGTCCCCTGAGGATGAATCACGGCTGTCGACGCCAGCAGATTGTCGTCGCTCCGCAGGCCCAGAAGGATGACCGGCTGCGTGGCCATGAACTCGATCACGCTGTCTCCTTCCACCAGCAGGGGATCTTGCGAGACGAAGAGGGCTTCGTGCTCTCCCGGTCCATAGGTCCTCTCCACCTCCCTCTGAAACTCCCCGCCTGTGTTGAAGATGCGCATCAGGACGTCACTCTCCTCGGTCTCGCTCGTGTTGGCCACGGCAAATCCCGTGTCCGTCCCCTGGCCCACGAAGGCGAAGAGTTTGAACTTGACGCCCTCCTCACTGGGCAGGACTCCCACGTTGCCCACTCCGGCGATCCTGAAAAACACCGTGGCGTTGAAGGGCTGATCCGACGTGAGGCGGGCCCAGCCATTGCGGACTGCTCCTTGTGGATCACTGAAGACGATGGTTTCCGTTGCGCCCGGGCCCAGTACAACCTCCTCGCCGTCAAAGAGCGTCCCGTCGGGACTGATGAGATCCACCTGGACCAGAATCCCGTCTGCGCCCTGATGGTGGATCGTAAAGGCGGTCTCAGCCGGGCCTCCGATGCCGTATTGGGCAAAGTACTGGCGGGTTTGTCCAAACTCACCTGCTGGACAGGGAGTCAGAAAGAGGGTGGCAATGGCAACCGTTGCAAAGCAAGATCTAAGATTCATGAGGGGAAATCCTTCCTTTCTCAGTCTTTTGAGTGGTCCAATCAGATCGCCGCATGGAAGCGGCTCCTACACTTCGCCGACCCGTGACATTCCCAGTGTAGGAGGGCCCTCCGTGGTCCGATCAGATCGCCGCATGGAAGCGGCTCCTACACTTCGCCGACCCGTGACATTCCCAGTGTAGGAGGACCCTCCGTGGTCCGATCAGACGATCGCCGCATGGGATTAGGATGCCTATCGGGAATTGTCCATTGACCAAGCTTTTGATCCCCTGCGGTCCGACCCGCGATTTCAGGACTTGCTCGTCAGAATGAATCTGGAAGGCTCAAGAACATCCTATTGAAGGTCCTGGCCTGGCGGAGGGAAGTGACCGAGCTGCATCAGGGCGGAGAGGTTATCCCACGTCACCCACATCTCAGCGATCTTGCCATCTTCCAGGCGAAAGATTCCACCCATCTCAACCTCCATTCGCTTGCCGGAAGGAGGAAATGGTCCCCACTGGGCCGTCTGCGTACCCGCGAAGGTTCCATAAAAGGTGCCAGGTTCGGACTAGGTTGGATCCAAAGTGAAGCCGGGCAGTCGAACAATCTCTCCGCCCCGGGCTGCCGATTCGTGAGCGGAAATGCCCACGCACGTCCAGTTCGCGCTGGTGACGGCATTCGGCCACGGATCGCGATTCTCGAGCAGCGCGTCGACAAACTCATGGACCAGATGCGGGTGGGAGCCCCCGTGCCCGCCCCCCTGGATGAAGGACAGGTGATCCGTGTCGTGAATTTCCTGGGGGAGTGTAAATCGCCGAATGGGCTCGGGCAAAAGATGGGCGTAATCCACCACTTCTACTTTTTCGGGGATTTCCGGTTCCGGCTTTTTCGCCGTGTGCATCACGTGGGGTTCATTTTCAATTAAGGTCCATTCAAAACTCTTTTTCGTGCCGTAAACATCAAAGCTTTCGCGGTATTGCCTGGCTACGTCATACCGCATTGACTCATCCAAAATCGAACTGATGGCATACCGTTGCCTCATCAAGAATCGAACCGAAAACTTGATGAGGAGGTCACAGATTGAAGAAGAAGTTGAGTTTGGAGTTGCGCCGAGAATTGTTGACGCGTACCGCTGAGGATTACGCATCGGCCCGCAAAGGGATCAAGAGCCAGATTGTAGATCAGTTGGTCGCGACAACCGGCTACGGTCGCAAACATGCGATTACCCTGTTGAACAATCCGCCGAGCAGGGCCAGTTCGTCGCGGCCCCGCCGTGCCCGATACGATGACCGGGTGAAGCGGGCACTGGTGACTCTTTGGACAACCCTCTGTGCCAATAATGGTGAGACACTTATTCCCCACTAAATTAGACTAGGGGGCGAGAAGCTGGATTACGAATGATAGAAAACAGAAGCGACAACAAATTGAGGATTTTGGAAACCTCGGAGCGAAGTGGAGAGGTCTCCAAAACCGCTGCGGAAAGGACCGAGTCCGACAAGGCTCTTCCTAGACCCAATCCGGAAATTGCAGCCAAGGCAACCCGGCGCCGGTTTTCAGCCCGCTATAAGCTCAGGATCCTGGAGCAGGCCGATGGCTGTGAGTTCGGCGAAGTGGCAGCCTTGCTGCGCCGGGAAGGGCTTTACTGGTCGAATCTTCAGGACTGGCGACGACAACGCGAGGAAGGAACTTTGCAGGCACTGACCCCTCGCAAGCGAGGGCGCAAATCGAAGCCGGTCAATCCTCTGGATCATCAACTGAGGCAAGTGCAGGCTGAGAATCGGAAGCTGAAACGCAAGCTCGAGAAGGCGGAGATCATGCTGGATATCCAAAAAAAAGTCTCGCATCTATTGGGAATCTCTCTGGAGAGCAGCAGCGAGAACGAAGACGAGAGCTGATGGACAAAGCGTTGCGTTTCTCGGAAACTCACGGCATTCGTGTGGGCTCGCAGGCGCTGGGTTTGCCACCGTCAAGCCTCTATCGGGAAAAACGACGGCGGGAACAGCCGGCGGTTGAAGCTCGACCTCGGCCGACATCTCCTCGAGCCTTGAGCCCACCCGAAAGGGAGGCCGTTGTGGAGGTTCTGCACAGCCGGCAGTTTATCGACAAAGCTCCTGCCGCCGTATGGGCGGAGCTGCTGGATGAAGGGCGGTACTTGTGCTCGATCCGAACCATGTACCGCATTCTGGCCGAACGTTTGGAAGTTAGAGAACGCCGTCGCCAGCGCCGCCATCCCCACTACTCAAAGCCGGAACTTCTGGCCACCGGCCCAAACCAATGCTGGTCATGGGACATCACCAAGCTGAAGGGGCCCGTCAAATGGAGCTATTACTACCTCTACGTGATCCTGGACATCTTCAGCCGCTATGTGGTGGGCTGGATGGTGGCCACCCAGGAAAGCTCACGCCTGGCCAAGGTCTTGATCGCCCAGAGCTGCTCCAAGCAGGAGATCGTAGCGGGTGATCTCACTCTGCATGCCGATCGTGGCTCGTCGATGAGTTCCAAGGCACTGGCCTTGCTACTGGCCGATCTGGGAGTCACCAAGTCTCACTCTCGGCCTCATGTCTGTGACGACAATCCCTACTCGGAATCCCAATTCAAGACCCTCAAGTACCGTCCAGAATTCCCGGCTCGTTTCGGCACCATTCAGCAAGCCAGAGACTTCTGTCGGGATTTCTTCGATTGGTATAACCGCGACCATCGCCATTCGGGTATTGGCCTGCACACTCCCGAGGACGTGCACTATCGCTCCGCCCTCGCCACACGTCGCAATCGTGCCCACGTGTTGGAGGCCGCCCATGCACTCTTCCCGGAGAGATTTCCCAACGGCAAACCCGTTCCGCCACCTCTTCCCGAGGCCGTCTGGATCAACCCTCCCGAAAAGGAGAACTCTTGAGATGACGCTACAGTAATTTATTCACCAAAGTGTCTCAAAGTTATTGACATGTTCCGCAACGGCCAACCGGATCTGCGCAAAGAGACTGGTCCCCTTTGTTCCCGAGTTGATCGAAGTTATGGAGAGGAACGGTCATCTATCCTTGCCGCCTGATGTTAGGCGAAGGCTGCTAGCGATCAGCCCAGCTACCGCTGATCGATTGTTGGCTTCCGAAAGAAGCAGCCGGCACGGTGTCAGTACGACCCGACCAGGAAGCTTGCTCAAGAAGCAGATCAAGGTCCGAACCTTCGCTGACTGGGATGATCTTCAACCCGGTTTTGTCGAAGCCGACCTTGTGGCTCACTGCGGCGAGAGTGCTGCAGGCAGTTTCCTACACACTCTGGTCCTGGTGGACGTCGCAACGGGCTGGACCGAATGCGTGGCGCTGCTACGGCGTAGCGAAGCCGATGTGATCGGATCTCTCAACTGCCTGCGTGGGCGGCTCCCGGTTCCTCTTCTCGGATTGGACACGGATAACGGAAGCGAATTCATCAACTATGAAATGCTCCGTTACTGCCAAAGAGAGCAGATCACTTTCACTCGTTCCCGGGTGGGTCGAAAGAACGATCAGGCCTTCGTTGAGGAGAAGAATGGTTCGATCGTGAGACGGCTGATTGGCTACGATCGCTACACGGGTCTGGGGGCCTGGCGAGCCCTGATTCAGCTTTACGAGATTCTGCGCCTCTACGTGAACTTCTTTCAGCCCTCGATGAAGCTAATCGAGAAGCAACGCCGGGGTGCACGCGTCAAGAAACGCTACGATCGGGCTCAAACTCCTTACCAGCGAATCTTAGCCTCTGATTGTCTCACCAAGAGAAAAATAGAACCCATCAAAGACCTGTACAGGAAGCTGGATCCAGTCACGTTACTCAAAGAACTCGAGCGAAGACAGGACCATTTTTGGACCTTTGCCAACGGACAAAGAGAACCGGAGGGAAACGGCTCCCCTAGAGAGATGGATGCTGTTGTCAGGAAGTACCTTGCTGAGATCAGTGCTGCACCAGAATCCAACCAAATCAGGAGATATCGGCGGACGAAGAAGCCCCGGGTTGCCCGGACTTGGAGGACCCGGGAGGATCCTTTCGTTGAAGTCTGGCCAGAGGTTCGTGTCCAACTGGAAGTCAATCCCGCTCAAACAGCCAAAGCGCTTTTCATTCGGCTTCAACAACGCCATCCCTGTCGATTCTTTGATGGGCAGCTGCGAACTTTGCAGCGCCGCGTCAGGGACTGGCGAAGAGAACAACTCTACAAGGCCGAGATCTCCCGTGTAGAGCCAACGTTCTCTGAAATCGGGTCTGATTTCGCAAAAGAAGGTGCGCCAACAAAGGGGCAACCAGCCGAGGTCAAAATAGTCTTATGAGCCATGGGAAGTGTCCCCTGACGGCCACACAGCAATGTCGCCTCGACCGCTGGGCCGTACATCTCCAGCAGCAGGGACTTCACGGTCCCGGGACAACCCAAGAAGGGGGTCACCTGAGTCGGCCTGAAGTTACCCCACTTTTGTGGACAGTTTACGGCTTTCGAATCAAGCCACATCTGAGTGCCTCGATTCATAGTTGATCGGCGACAGATAGTCCAGTGACGAGTGCCGCCTGTGAGGGTTGTAAAAGCCCTCGATGTAGTCGAAGACAGCAAGCTTGGCCTGCAGCTTGCTGCGGAAGCTGTGCCGGTCGATCAGTTCACACTCCAGAGAGGCAAAAAAGCTCTCACACAGCGCGTTGTCATAACAGTCACCGACCGAGCCCATGGAGGGTCTGATGCCGGCTCTCTTGCAGCGTAGCCCGAACTCGATCGACGTGTATTGCGTCCCCTGGTCCGAGTGATGGATCACCCCGTCGGATTCACGCTCTTGAAGTGCCATTTGCAGGGCATCGGTCACTAGCCGGGTCTTGAGATCATTTCTGAGCGACCAGCCGACCACTCGACGACTGAAAGCGTCGACCACTACGGCCAGGTAGACGAAACCTGCCCAACTCGGCACGTACGTGATGTCTGCAACCCACAGTCGGTTGGGGCGGCTGACCTGGAAGTTTCGCTCCACCAGATCCGGAGCCGGACGGCTGTCTTGGCCTCTCAGGGTCGTGCGTGTCTTGCGTCTGCGGCTAACGCCTTCAATGCCGGCGACTTTCATCAGTCGGGCCACCCGGTTTTTGCCCACCAGGTGACCTTCCTCTCGAAGTTCCGCCGTAATGCGGGGAGCTCCATAGGTCCGACGACTTTGCTGGTGGATCCCGTTGATTGTTTCCAGAAGACGAGCATTCGCTTCATCTCGAGTCGAAGGTCCGCGATCGACCCACGCGTAGTAGCCACTGGTGGAGACACCCAGCAAACGGCACATGGTGGTGATTGGATAGTCGGCCTGATTCACTTTCACGAACCTGAAGACTCCTTGGAAATCGGATCGCTCTCCCGTGCGAACCAGGCCGCGGCTTTTGCCAATATTTCCCGCTCAACCCTCAGCTGCCTATTTTCTTTGCGCAACTTCCGCAGCTCGGCTCGTTCTACCGTCGTCAGGCCGTCTCTACGACGGCCTTCATCCAGGTCTGCCTGGGCGATCCAGTTGCGGATCGTCTGTTCGTTGGGTTCAAACTCTCGGGCCAGCTCACCGGGGCTGCGCCCGGCTCGATGAAGCTCGACTATCTGCTGGCGAAACTCGGGTGGATAAGCTCGTCTTGTTCTTGGCATCGTGTCCTCCATTCTCCCAAAGGATTAGGTGTCCACGAAACCGGGGGAACTCCACAATGAGGCCCCTCACCTGAAGTAGAATTGGAAGCTATAGGATGAAGGTTTCGTCTTTTTGAGATGCGGCTCAGAGAATAGCGATTTCGGACGTCGTTGTAAGTGCAACTTTGAGGTTTTGAGGTTACCGATCCATCTGGGACAAAGAAGAACCGGGAATCCGACTCGGGAGAAGCCAATGCCGATGCGTCTGCGTAAAATAGTCATTGTGCCGGGACTCCTTTTCGCTGTGATGACCCTGCTGCAGGCGGAAGGGGCCGAGCAACCCAAGAATGCGGTCCCAGGCGATCCCTATCCAGAGGATTTCGTCTACGACACGGGCATCGAACGTTGTTTCGCTTATTCCGCACCTGTCTGGGCCCGCCTTGTGCCGGCCCGGTTAGCGGACGACCACAGCGGAATTTGAATGTGGGAGGCGCCTTGGCGCGGCGAGCTGCAATCGTAAGCGTGACTACCCGGCGTTCGCGGCCTGAGGTCCCTCCCACTCTGGCCCCTTGCCCACTCTGGTCCCTTACCCACTCTGGGATCTTGGGATTCCTTGGAACGTTGGAGCCCTGGAGCGTGGTCGGCCCTACGAATCCTGCCCGATTTAGGTTGACAACCCTGTAGGGTTTGACCCGTGTATACACCCACCTTCCGGCCATTAGCCCGCGCAGTCGGACAAATCGGATAATGGGGGACGCATACGTGATCTTGGGGAAAGGAAGTGCGGCGATGGCGATAGACGACCTCATCAGCATGCAGGGAACCTTGCCGCCTGCAGCTACTGAGGATCTTGCAGTCTTGAAGAAGCCGCCCGCCCGACTTGCGCTGCTGGGAAAACACTCAACATCGGTCGGCTTTCCGATTTCCCATCCGTCGAAGCGCTTTGGGTTGGCGACGTCAACCAGCGCCAATTCAACGAGATCTTGCCGCGGTTGGATCCCCTCTATCTCCTTTTCGATGGTTTACGTGTCGCTGATCTCACGCCCCTCGGGGGTCTTCGGCGATTAGAGGCGCTCGAGATCAGGTGGAATACCAAGGTCAGCGATATTTCTTTTCTCAAAAATCTTAAAGGCCTTCGACTGCTCGCCCTGTCCCATTGCCCCAAGGTGCGCGACCTGGGGCCCGTTTCTGCTCTCACCAACCTTGAAATTCTCGACTTGTCAGGTGGTATGTGGAGTACCTTCCGACCCGATACTCTCGAGCCGCTTGGGCAATTGGGGAAATTGAGAGGGCTTAGTCTCAAGGCTATCCGTGTCCGGGATCAGTCACTTTCACCGGTCGGCAAACTGACTCAGCTTCAGGAACTCGAACTGAGTAACCAGTTCCCGACAGAAGAATACGCCCGTCTGTCCGTCGCCCTTCCGCATGTTCAATGCACGCACTTTTCTCCCTATTTTAGTTTTACCGCCCGTCAATATGCGAGACAGGTCATGGTTACCGGCAAGGGTAAACCCGTCCTTTCGTTACCTGAGGACGCTGCGCGCCTGGATCGCTATGTCCAACGGTTTCGCGAGATGCAAGAGAGTTTCCGGACGGGGCGGGCTTGAATTCTCAGATGCAGGGACTGTTAAACTTAACTAAGGACCTTCGAGAGTCTTAAGAGGATGGAGGATTGATCCATGTCCGGAACCAGAGTCTTGAATAAGAATCGCAGCTATCTTGTGGCGGCACTTCTACTGGTGGCGCTTTTCCCCGGATGTTCCCAGTCGATCAAAGATGTCGTGATCTCTGAGGAAAGCGAGACGGAAATCACCCGGCGACTGTCCACGGAGTTGACCGTCGAGGAGGCGCGACTGCTGCACGCCTACCTGGTGTGGACCTACCCGGAACTGGAGGAAGGACGCCTGCCCAAGGGTCGGAAGCTGAGTGAGATGATTGCCGACCAGCGCGCTCTGGAGGGCCCCGCGGCCGAGAAAGCGGCTCGAGAGGGTGGTGAGGCTGCCGATCAGAACCCGTCCGCTGGTGCGGAGACTGGAAACGGGGCGCAGGGCACCGGTGCCGGAGAGAATGTGGATACGGCGGCCAGAGCAGGAAGCGTCCAGGGAGATCGCCCGGCGACAAAGAGTCTGGTTGAACCGCCTTCCCCACCATCTCCACCGCCACCGGTCACAGCGACTCTGCCGTCCGGCACCAAACTTCAGGCCAGGCTGAGGGCACCGATAAGTTCCAAAAGTAATCACACGGGAGACCGTTTCGAGGCTGTGCTGGACCACGACCTGGTCGTGGGTGATGACCTGTTGGCTCCGGCCGGGAGCCGAGTCGGAGGCACCTTGACCGCGGTCAAGAAGTCGGGAAAAGTGAAAGGTCGGGCCCGCATGTCGTTGACCTTCAATGAGATTAGCGTTGCAGATACGACCTACGAGCTCCACACCAACACGCTTACTTTTGAAGCCTCCGGCAGCCAGAAAAAGGATGTCACTCGGATTGGGATTGCTTCCGGAATCGGCGCTGTCGTGGGAGCCATTGCCGGCGGAGGAAAGGGAGCCGCCATTGGAACGGCGATCGGCGCCGGTGCAGGCACTGCAGTGGCGGTGGCTACCCCCGGGAAAAGTGTCGAGTTCGAGGTGGAACAGCTCTTCGAGGTCGTCCTGGAGCAGGGCGTAAAGATGAAGATCCTGCACGACTGAGGCACAACCCGAAGACGCCAAGTGAGAAGTGAAGAGGAGGCTTTCCATGCAAAGGGATAAACTGGACCGCCGTGAGTTCGTGAAGACTGGGACCGTGGCTGCGGTGGCGGCCGGGATGGTCGCCGGATGCTCGTCGGAAAAGGAGCCGACAGCTCGCACCGCTTCCCGCTACCAGGCCGAGGTCCCGGACACCCTCGACCTGGCCGCACGCGGTGCGCTGGCTTTGCGGGCGATCACCAACGTGGCCGATCCCAAGTTCCTTTACAACACCTGCCAGGGAGCCCACCTGGACCATCAGCCTCCTTATATGAGCTGGCGCACAGGCGGGCCCTGCCTGCAGAAGCCGATTCACGCCCTGCCCGGACTTCGCATAATGAGTGGCAGTACGGTGAATCCCGACGTGGATGCCAGGATGCTGGAGTCGATAACTCAAGATATTGAAGGAGATGACCTGTGGTGGCTCAAGAGCCTGCAGGAACGGCCCTGGCGTGCAGTACCTGACAGTGCACATTCTGTCGTGGCTGACGCAGTAGCTGCCGTGGATGACAGGTTTTGGCCGTTCCCTCATGCCCGCATGATGGTGGCCCTGATGGACTGGCACCAGTTCGACGGAGATTCGAAGTGGCTGGAACTGACCGGGCGGATGGCCGACAGCCTGGCCAAACTCGCCCTGAAAAAAGACGATCGCGCCTGGTACTACCAGACTTATGCCCGCTCGGGAGCCTGGGTGGGGCGAGGGGTGGCCGCGGGAAGGCCGGCCGATTTCGAGCCTCCAAGGGTGAACCCTCAAGACATCGGGAATGCGTTGCGGGCTTTTTCCCGCTGGTACGTGGTCAGCGGTGACAAGAAGGCTCTGGACCTCGCCCACCGGCTGGCCCGGTTCATGCTCAAACCCACCATGTGGGGCGCCCGCGGCGAAGAAATGGTGGTGGCCGGCGAGCACGGCCGCTGGAGCGGTCATTTTCACACCAACACCACAGGGCTGATCGGATTGGCGGAGTATGCTATTGCCTCCAACGACGCTCGGGCCAGGAGGATTACCAATGAAGCCTATCAACATGCCCGCAGCGTGGGGATTTCGCGCATCGGATTCTTTCCTGCCATGATCCGTCCAGCCAGCCAGAAACAGCCTTCTGACGCGGGTGCTGATGGAGTCTATCCCCAGGTCTGCGAAACCTGTGGGGTGGCCGACATGATTGCCCTGGCGATACGGCTCAGCCAAAGTGGCATCGGCGACTACTGGGATCATGTCGACCACTATGTGCGCAACCACCTGGTGGAGTGCCAGATGCTGAGACGTGATCTGCTGGAGGAGATCATCGCCGCCGCTCCGGCCTACAAAATCGATCCCACCTCCGAAACCGATGACAACGTGCTGGAGCGAAACATCGGAGCCTTTGTCTCGGGCAGTGATCCGACCTGGTTGTATGCCTGGTATACGATGTGCTGCCAGGGCAACGGCAGCCTGGCGCTTTCTGAAGCCTGGAAGGCCATCCTGGATCATTCGGATGGGGTCGTCCAGGTCAATCTCCTCTTGAACCGGGCCTCGCGCTGGGTGGATCTCGACAGTTATCTGCCCTATGAAGGCAAGGTGGTGCTCAAGAACAAGACTGCCCGGAAGCTCCATGTCCGGATTCCCGCCTGGGTTGACAAGAAGGCAGTGCGTTGCCATGTCAACGACCGGCAGGTGTCGCCTCACTGGTTGAATAACTACTTGATTGTTGAGGGACTTGGCCGCATTGACGTGGTCAAGGTTGAGTTTCCGGTGCCTGAGTCGACCGAAAAGTTCTCCCTGCCCAGCTATGGACGCCGGTACACCTGCGACTTCAAGGGCAGCACCCTGGTGGACATTTCGCCGCGCGGAGACAAACCGGTGCTGGTCAAAATGGGATCGGACGACGGCGGAGTCTTCGAGGTGCGCAAAGGGTATCCGATCTACCTTCGTGACCACTTGAAGGCCGGCAATGCACCGATGAAGACGGTGGAGCGCTTCGTGGCCTCGAAATTGGCGTAGCCTGGGCTGGACCCGGTCACGGGCATAGGTCCGATACGGCCGGTAGGATGTTAAGAAGTAGACTCAAAGTACCCCTGCTCTGTATAGCCGTCTGGTCGGCGCTGAGTGCATGTTGTGCGGTGCTGATTGCGGCCAGTCATTCCCTTCCTCTCTGGAATACCTTCCTGATCTGGCTAATCCCGCACACCGGGCCGTTTCTCTTCCTGAGCCTGTCTTACGGGCATGAGTGGTACCGTTTTTCCATCGCCATGTCTCTTTGCCTGGGCCCGATCGCACCGCACTTGTATCGACCCGGCCGTTGGACAAGACTCTGGGCGATTCTCGGAGTCACGTTCTGGTTCCTGGCCGGATGGCTCGTGATCTTCTCCGGATTTTGAGTTTGCCGCCCTTCCTACAGGGAGGATTTTCCCGCTTGGCAAAGAGATAGGGGTAGGGAAAGCTCATTGGTTTGAGCCTCCCCTCCCTCCGAACCGGACGTGCGGTTCTCCCGCATCCGGCTCTCCAGTCAGTGGGGTCCACGGCGGGACTGACAGATCTGCGCGTGGGCTACGGCCATGGTAAATAGCCCCTGCTCGATAAAGTAGGCATTTTTGCCTCCTTTCACTCCTGTTTCCAGGGTCGTCAGCATGCGTTCGGTCCACACTTCCGCTTCCACCCAGCTCCATTTCTGGCTCTCGGCTTCTCTGCCTTGCTTAGGAGTCTCCTCCACTTTCGACAGTTCCTCTTGCTTCGTCATTGACTCTACACATCCACCTTCCTGGCGGGCCTTCGCTCCACCGGCATTACCCGGCTTCTTCACTACTACGCCGCCTCTGACTTCTGCGGGTCTCTTACCAGACCGACCTTTCGCAGACCTCCTCGCTTTACGTCACTTGAACTTCCCACCATTCCATCTCCAACCACCCCAAGGGTTAACAAGATGCCTTTTTCACGTTACCCATCAGGCTCTTGTCCGTGTCAGGTTTCCCTTCCATTCGAGCTTCGCCATTTCCCAGCAGGCTCGCTGTCCCCTCTGAGCCGAATCGAGTTCGTCTCCTACAGACTGGTGGTTCTCCTTCGGCTGCTTCCCACCCCACCTCACGATGACGCAGTTGCCGTCGAATACGGGCCGGAGAACGTTTGCCCGGTAGGGACTTTCACCCTACTGTTCAAGTGCGCTTACGAGCGCACTAGGAGCGGCCTCCGGAACGTGTCAACAACTTTGAGACACTTTGGTGAATAAATTACAGTAGCGTCATCTCAGGGGTCCTTCTTTTCGGGAGGGTTGATCCAAACCGCCTCTGGAAGAGCGGGAGGAACGGGTTTGCCATTGGGAAATCTCTCCTGGAAGAGTGCATGGGCGGCCTCCAGTGTTTGGGCTCGATTGCGACGTGTGGCGATGGCGGTGAGGTAGTGCACGTCCTCGGGAGTGTGCAGGCCGATACCCGAATGGCGATGGTCGCGGTTATACCAATCGAAGAACTCCCGGCAAAAGGTTCTGGCTTGCTGGATGGTGCCGAATCGAGCCGGGAATTCGGGCCGGTACTTGAGGGTCTTGAATTGGGCCTCCGAGTAGGGATTGTCGTCACAGACGTGAGGCCGAGAGTGAGACTTGGTCACTCCCAGATCGGCCAGCAGCAAGGCCAGTGCCTTGGAACTCATCGACGACCCTCGATCAGCATGGAGGGTGAGATCTCCCGACACGATCGCCTGCTTGGAGTAGCTCTGGGCGATCAAAGCCTTGGCCAGGCGTGAGTTCTCCTGGGTGGCCACCATCCAGCCCACCACGTAGCGGCTGAAGATATCCAGAACCACATAGAGGTAGTAATAACTCCATTTGACGGGACCCTTGAGCTTGGTGATGTCCCATGACCAACATTGGTTGGGGCCGGTGGCCAGGAGTTCTGGCTTGGCGTATTGGGGATGGCGGCGCTGGCGGCGACGCTCCTTGACTTCCAGACGTTGGGACAGAATGCGATACATGGTTCGGATCGAGCACAAGTATCGCCCTTCATCCAGTAGCTCCGCCCACACTGTGGCGGGAGCTTTGTCGACAAACCGCTGGCTGTGCAGGACCTCCACGACAGCTTCCTTCTCGGGCGGGCTCAAGGCGCGTGGGGATGCGGGCCGAGGTCGAGGATCCATCGCCGGCCGTTCCCGCCGAAGTTTCTCCCGATACAGACTGGATGGCGGCAGATCCAGAGCCTGACAGCCGGCCCGGACTCCGTGGGATTGTGAGAATCGCAAAGCTTCGTCCATCAGCTCTCGTCTCCGTTCTCTTCGCTGCTCGCCAGAGAGATCCCCAACAGTTGCGAGACTTTTTTTTGGAGATCCAGCATGGCTTCAAACTTCTCGAGCTTGCGCTTCAACTTCCGATTCTCGGCCTGAACTTGCCTCAATTGATGATCCAGAGGATTGACCGGCTTGGACTTGCGCCCCCGCTTGCGAGGAGTCAGCGCCTGCAGCGTTCCTTCCTCGCGTTGTCGTCGCCAGGTCTGAAGATTCGACCAGTAAAGTCCTTCTCGGCGCAGCAAGGCTCCCACTCCGCCCGACTCTTCACATCCATCGGCCTGCTCCAGGATCCGGAGCTTATAGCGGGCTGAAAATCGGCGACGCGTGGCCTTGCTGGGAACTTCCGGATCGGGTCTAGGAAGAACCCTGTCGGGCTCAGTCCGTTCCGCACCGATTTTGGGGACCTCTCCGCTTCGCTCCGAAGTCTCCAAAATCCTCAGTTTCTTATCGCTCCTGTTTACCATCATCGTGTGATCCAGCTTCTCACCCTCTAGTCTAATTTAGTGGGGAAGAAGTGTCTCACCCATGTTGGCACAGAGGGCTCCGCGCCGCGAACCTGTTCGGACCACGGAGCTTCCTCCTACACTGGGGCTGTCACACGGTGGCAAAGAATGGCCTGATCGGACCACGGAGCTTCCTCCTACACTGGGGCTGTCACACGGTGGCAAAGAGTGATCTGATCGGACCACGGAGGGTCCTCCTACACTGGGGCTGTTGCACGGTGGCAAAGAGATAGGGGTAGGGAAAGCTCATTGGTTTGAGCCTCCCCTCCCTCCGAACCGGACGTGCGGTTCTCCCGCATCCGGCTCTCCAGTCAGTGGGGTCCACGGCGGGACTGACAGATCTGCGCGTGGGCTACGGCCATGGTAAATAGCCCCTGCTCGATAAAGTAGGCATTTTTGCCTCCTTTCACTCCTGTTTCCAGGGTCGTCAGCATGCGTTCGGTCCACACTTCCGCTTCCACCCAGCTCCATTTCTGGCTCTCGGCTTCTCTGCCTTGCTTAGGAGTCTCCTCCACTTTCGACAGTTCCTCTTGCTTCGTCATTGACTCTACACATCCACCTTCCTGGCGGGCCTTCGCTCCACCGGCATTACCCGGCTTCTTCACTACTACGCCGCCTCTGACTTCTGCGGGTCTCTTACCAGACCGACCTTTCGCAGACCTCCTCGCTTTACGTCACTTGAACTTCCCACCATTCCATCTCCAACCACCCCAAGGGTTAACAAGATGCCTTTTTCACGTTACCCATCAGGCTCTTGTCCGTGTCAGGTTTCCCTTCCATTCGAGCTTCGCCATTTCCCAGCAGGCTCGCTGTCCCCTCTGAGCCGAATCGAGTTCGTCTCCTACAGACTGGTGGTTCTCCTTCGGCTGCTTCCCACCCCACCTCACGATGACGCAGTTGCCGTCGAATACGGGCCGGAGAACGTTTGCCCGGTAGGGACTTTCACCCTACTGTTCAAGTGCGCTTACGAGCGCACTGGGAGCGGCCTCCGCGCCGCGAACCTGTTCGGACCGCGGAGGGTCCTCCCGCACTCAGCCGGAGCTCGGAGGGTCCACCTACACTGGGGATGTCACACCGTGGCAAATGGTGTTCTCTAGTCGAACCAGGTGATTCGAGGATCGTTGCCTCCGGACCCTTGCGTGTCGTATGATCATTGGTTTGCTCAGTGCCGGATCGAGCCTGGACCCGCCTATTCAAAGAGAACTCTGGTAAATGACTCCTCACCGCTACATCCGCAACCTGGCCATCATCGCGCATATCGATCACGGCAAAACGACGCTGATCGACTCCATTTTTCGCGCGGCCGAGACCTTCGGCGAACGGCGTCAGATGGCCGAACGTGTGATGGACAGCAACGAACTCGAGCGCGAGCGCGGCATTACGATTCGATCCAAGCACTGCAGCGTCCAATGGAACGATTATCTGATCAATATCATCGACACGCCGGGCCACGCCGATTTCTCGGGTGAGGTCGAACGCGTGCTCTCGATGGTCGATTCGGTCTTGCTGCTGGTGGATGCGAACGAAGGCCCGATGCCGCAGACGCGATACGTGCTGATGCGTGCGCTGCGGCTGGGACTGCGACCGATTGTCATCGTCAACAAGACAGAGCGACCCAACGCGCGTCCCGATCACTCGCTCGACGCGACCTTCGACCTCTTCGTCGAACTCGGCGCCACCGACGAGCAGGCCGACTTTCCGGTTCTGTATGGATCGGGGCTCGAGGGCTGGCTCGTGCGCGATCTGGAAAGCGACCCGCGCGAAGGTATGGACGCCCTCTTCGAGACGATCATCTCGGAGGCCCCGGCGCCGCACGTCGATGCCGAAGGCGAGTTTCTCATGCAGGTGAGCACGCTGGCCTGGAGTGATTACATCGGCCAGATCGGCTGTGGTCGAGTCTCGAGCGGGAGCCTGACCAGGGGTCAAGCCCTCGAGCGCGTCAGCACGCAGTGGCGCGATCCGAGGGATCGCGACCGAGGCTGGGAGGTCACCAGCAGGGAGCAGACCAAGGCAGTCCATCTTTGGGTCACGCGGGGGCTCGAGCGGACCGAAGCCGACGACATCAGCGCGGGTGACATCGTATGGATTGCGGGCCCCGAAGAGATCACGATCGGCGATGCGCTGGCGGCGCCCGGAACATCGGCGGAAGGCCTGCAGCCCCACGAAATCGAAGAGCCGACTGTTTCGATGCTCTTTCTGGTCAACACCGGGCCGTTCTCGGGCGAGGAAGGACGCGCCATCACGTTTCGCGAGATGGACGAGCGGCTCGAGCGAGAGACTCGCGTCAACATTGCCCTGCGCGTCGAAGACGTTGGCCGTGTCGACGGATTGAAGGTCTCGGGTCGCGGCGAGCTGCATCTGGCCGTGCTCATCGAGGAGATGCGCCGCGAAGGAATGGAGTTTTGCGTTTCCCAACCCGAAGTGATCACGCGCGAGGGCGCCGACGGAAAGGTGCATGAGCCGATGGAGAAGCTGGTCGTCGACGTTCCCGAGCAATTCCAGGGCATCGCGATCGAGAAGCTCGCCCGGCGCAAGGGTGAGCTGGTTCACATGGAGAACTCCGGCACCGGCATCATGCGCATGGAGTTGGACATCCCCACGCGAGGATTGATCGGCTATCGCAATGAGTTTCTGACCGACACGCGCGGGCTGGGCATCATGGCGTCGCGGTTCACGGGTTATGGTCCCTGGCGAGGAGAGGTGGCTGCGCGCAGCCGCGGCTCACTCGTGAGCATGGAGACCGGCGTAGCGACGGCGTATCAAATCGAGAGCCTCCAGGGGCGAGCTTCACTGTTCGTCGAACCGACTGATCGCGTCTATGTCGGCCAGATTGTCGGTGAGAACTCGCGTGGCGAAGACATGCCGTGCAATCCGACGAAGAAGAAGGCCATGACCAACCACCGCGCGGCCAGCAAGGACCACACGACGACACTGAAAGCCGCGCGCAAGATGTCGCTCGATGAGGCGCTCGAGTGGATCGCCGAGGACGAACTCGTCGACGTCACGCCCAAGTCGGTCCGCGTGCGCAAGGCGATCCTCGACACTGAAGAGCGTAAACGCGCACGCAAACGGCCGCTCCCACTCTTTGCCACGGTGTGACATCCCCAAGTGCAGGAGGACCCTCCGTGGTCCGATCAGATCACTCTTTGCCACCGTGCGACACCCCAGTGTAGGAGGACCCTCCGTGGTCCGATCAGATCGCTTGTTTCTTTGAAGGGTCGTAGTGATCGACCTGCCAAAGAGCTGATACAAAGCGGCATGAAACCCAGATTCAGGACCGCGAAAATCACAAACTCGCCGATGATACCCACCGCCATTGGATGTTCAATTTCGTCCCCGGGTTGGCTTCCCTCCGCGGGGATGGGGAGAAGAGCCATGGTCTGGTGAAATCCAGAGTCAAGGTCACCGGATCACAGTCGGGGGCACGGCCGAGAAGAGCTGGATGCCCTGGGGGCCAACCACACCGAAAAGCATCTGACCGATAATCGGATGGGTCGAGAAGATGGTAAATATTCGGTAAACCCCGTCTTGCAATAATCTCCTTCCAAATAAGCCCGCGGTCAAACTTTGCTGGACACAGAAGCTGCGAGTGTGTATACAGGGAGCATGCAGCTGAGTGCTACCACCAAGCCGGAATCGGGTGGACTGACGGCTGATGGCTCGACGAAGCGGGTTTTGGTGGCCAAGGAAGAGTACATCCGGCTGCGCTGGGCGGCAGCGTACTGGAAGGCCCAGCATGCCGGGGCGGTGGAGAGAGAAAAGCAGTTGAAGTCAGAGAACTTGAGTCTGCGGGCTCGAGTTCGAGAGCTGGAGAGTCAGCTCTGGGGGCGCAAGAGTGAACAGGCCAAGGGTGGGCGCGCTGGCAGTTCCAGCCCCAAGGCGAGCGGGCGACCCCGAGGGCAGCAAAAAGGCAAGCAGGGGCACGGTCGGACCACTCTGGACGGGTTGGCAGCCCAGGAAGAGGTAGTGGATCTGGAGGAAGCCCAAAAAAGCTGTCCGAAATGCGGTCTGGCACTGGAAGCCTTGGGCTGGACGGAAGACGCCGAGGTGGCCGAAATCGAAGTGCGGGCCCACCGGCGGGTGATCCGGCGGCGCAAGTACAAAGCGGCCTGCCGCTGCGGGGTGCTGCCCGGCATTGTCACGGCGCCCGCCCCGGCACGCTTGATTCCCAAAGGCAAACTAGGGATTTCGGTTTGGGTGGAGATTCTGCTGGAGAAGTTTGACCATTGCCGCCCCACCCACCGTCTGTTGCAGCAGTGGCGAGACCACGGTTTGACTCTCTCTGCAGGAACGGTGGCCGGAGGGCTGAAAAAACTGCAGGGTCTGTTTTTGCCGGTGGCCGAGGCGATCGCCCAGCAGCAGCTCACCCAGGAGAACTGGCAAGCCGACGAGACCGGCTGGCCGGTGTTTGTGGCGGTGGAAGGCAAAAGCGGACGGCTCTGGCATTTGTGGGTGTTTTTGTCGGCCTCCACAGTCGTGTACCAGCTCCAACCCAGTCGCTCGTCTGCAGTGCCTCAATCTCACTTCGGCAGCGCCCAGGGCACTTTACTCACCGATCGATATTCTGCCTATAAGAAGCTGGTCCGGGTCTCAGAGGGGCGTATTTGCCATGCCTTTTGCTGGGCTCACGTGCGCCGCGACTTTTGGCGACTGAGCCTATCCCACCCCCCCTGGCAGGACTGGTCCCTGATGTGGATTGACGACATTGGCCGGCTCTTTGCTGCCAATCAGCTGCGGCTGGCAGTTCGCGATCAGCCCTTGGAATGGGCCCGGGCCGATCGAAAGCTGCGGGTGGCGGTTGAGAAAATGCGAGAGCAATGCGAGGCTCAACGCCAGCTTCCCAGCCTGGCTCCCCCCTGTCGCAAGGTCCTGAAAAGCCTGGCTCGACACTGGCCAGGGCTGACCGTGTTTGTGGATCAACCGGAAGTGGCTATGGACAACAACGCCGCCGAACGCGCCTTGCGCAACCCGGTGGTGGGACGCAAGAATTACTACGGCTCAGGCAGCCGCTGGAGCGCCCAGTTGGCGGCCAGCTTATTCAGCATCTTTGCCACCCTGCGACTCAACGGCCTCAACCCCCGCCTGTGGCTCAGGGACTATCTGCAGGCCTGCGCTAGGCAAGGCGGACAGCCGCCACCCGACCTGGATCCTTTTCTTCCCTGGGAAATAAGCCCCCATCGTGCCCGCGCATTGACCTGGGCCAGGACGCCGGCAGCGGAGGCTGGATGAAACGCTTCTGCGGGCGAGACTTTAGCGGCCGGGAGATGCGGCGACTGTGTGAGCTGATTGGCGAAGATCCGACCCGCTCGCGGGCCCAGCTCTCCCGCTTGGCCTGCCAGCTCTTGGGCTGGTTCAAGCCTGACGGTGGCCTCAAGGAGATGAGCTGCCGGGTGGCCATGCTGCGCATGCATCGGCAGGGGTTGCTGCAGCTGCCGCCCCCTCGCAACCCGAAGGGAGGCTCGGGCCCAATCAAGCACACTTTCTGCAGCGCACCACAACCGCTGCTGTCCCGACCCGTGCACGAGCTGTCCGGCCTGCATCTGGAGCCGGTCCTGAGCCGCCCCGACTCCACTTTGTGGAATGAATACATCGACCGCTACCACTATCTGGGATACAAGCCCCTGCCGGGTGCTCAGCTGCGCTACTTCGCTTGTTCCGAAAGCCGCATCCTGGCCCTGCTCGGCTTTGGCGCCGCCGCTTGGAAAACCGCCCCTCGCGACCGCTTCATCGGCTGGCGTCCTTCGGAAAGGGAGAGAAACCTTCAACTGATCGTCAACAACGCCCGTTTCTTGATCCTTCCCTGGGTGCAGTCTAAGAACTTGGCCTCCAAACGGCTGGCCTTGGCCGCGCGTCAACTCCCCGAGGACTGGCACGACCGCTACGCCTACCGACCCGTTCTGCTGGAAACCTTCGTCGACACGGGGCGCTTCACAGGCGCCTGCTACAAGGCCGCCAACTGGATCCATGTCGGACAGACCCAGGGCCGGGGCAAGCTGGACCGTGACCGCAAGGCCGATCTGCCCACCAAAAGCATCTGGCTCTACCCCCTGAGCAAACACTTCCGAAGATCGCTTCGCTCCACTTGAGTTCCCAACCCGCCTCACCCCATTAGGCATAAAGCCGATGATGGGTTTACCGAATATTTACAGAAGATGCGTACGTAACCGCCCGCCAGGTTGACAGCTTCCGCGACCAGATTCGCCACCAGCTCGGAGAATCTCTGTCCTACGGCCAGGGTCTGAATCGACTCTCCCACCATCGTACCGTCGGGGAGAAAGACCTGGATCGTGATCTCGGCATCCGGAACCTCGCCCTGGGGGATTCCCTGGGAGTCTCGGGGGTAAAAGAAAGCCAGTCCCGTAAAGAAGCCGGCAACGTTGGCCACCTGGTTGAAGAGAGCTTCTTCGAAGGTCTGCGTCTGCAGCGGCAGGGAAGCGGCATACTGGAAATTGGTGGCGTCTCCAAAGATGACGTCCCCCTCGATGCCGTCACCGTCGGCTTCCACGACCAGAGACCCGACCAGGTTGAGCGGCCCGGCGGGAGATTTGCCGGCCAGACCGCCCCCGAACAAATCGGCGGCATCGGCGGTGAAGATCTGCCCGGGCTGCAGGAGCTGCTGGACCGGATCGGCCAGTGATCAACGTCAAATAGAATTCCCGCAGCGACGATTGGAAATCCCCACACAAGGATTAAAAAAAAAGAGCTGTAGCCGTCCTCTGAGACGGCCCTTTCCGCGGTCCTCCTTTCTGTAAAAAAGAGAGATTGTTCCTAGAATGCGAGGGGGACGGAGTGAGGGCGTAGCCCGAACGGAGCTCCCCCTCGCTCGCGCTGGCGTCGAGGGGAGTGGACCAGATCCACGAGGCTGCTGAGCGGCCTCTGTAGGGCGCTGTACGACCTCTCCCCTTGGCGGGCACTCGTCTATCGCCCTCACCAAGCACTTTCCGGGGTCCAATCAGCCGATTTGCCCGGATTTGACCTCCTCGCGGTTTCCTCATTTCGTGGTTCCCTGCTGCTTTGCCTTGGCGCTCTCCATTCGATAGCTCGGGACGTTGAGTTCCAGAATCACGCTGTGGTGCACCAGCCGGTCGATGGCTGCTGCCGTCGTCAGGGGGTCCTTGAAGATCCTCTCCCAGTCCGAGAAGATCAGGTTGCTGGTCAGCAAGATGCTGCGACGTTCGTAACGATGGGCCAGCAGTGTGAAGAGAACCTCCATTTCCTCCCGGCTTTGCTGAACGTAGCCGATGTCATCGACTATGAGAGCCTCGAAGCGATCCAGTTTCTTGAGCTCCTTCTCCAGAGTCAGATCGATTTTGGCCCGCAGCAATCGCTGTACCAGCAGGGCGCAGGTAGAAAACAGAACCCGGCGCCCCAGCAGAATCAACTCCTGGCCCAGAGCACAGACCAGATGGGTTTTCCCGCTCCCAGGGTTACCGAAAGCCAAGACGTTCTCGGCACGATCCAAAAACGTCCCTTCCAGCAGCGCTGTGAGTTGTCGATCCACGCTTTGGGGCAAGCGCGAGCGGTCCAGCGCCGTCAGCGTTTTCTCCCAGGGAAGCTTGGAGGCCCGACGCTGGCGCTGGATTTTGCGCTCGTGCCGCTCCGCCACCTCGATCTCAGATAACGACAAGAGAAACCGGGGATAGGACAGACTTTCCTGGGTGGCCAGTGCCGCCTGGGCGGCGTAGTGCTCCCGAAAGGCCGGTAGATGCAGCTCGATTAGGCACTCGCGAAGTCGCGGTAAGTTGCCTGTGCTCATGACCTCACCTCCCGGTTCTCGAGAAGGGTGTCGTAGAGGCCCACGTCCATCTTCTCCACCATCACTTCCCAGGGTTCCACCACCGGATCGACAAGGCATTCTCGTAGTGCTTCAAAACGGATTCTTTGTCCCCGCTCAATCAACACCTGAAGTGCCTCTCGCACCCGCTGTTCACCTTCCTGGGCAGCCACCTCGAGGATCTTCAGATATTGGCGATCCGCCGTGGCCGGACAATCTCGGCGCAGCTCGTCGTAGGCGACTCGAAACAAGATCCCCGGAAACAGATCCTCCCGCCAGCGATAGCGAGTAAACGCCCCCGGCTTGCGCACCAACGAATGGATCACGTGCCGGTAGTCAATGCGATGCTTGCCTTCTCCTCGCAAGCGCGGCATCCGTGCCTGGCGCCGTCCTCCGTAGTAGACCTCCACCTGATCCGCCCACACCCGCACTTGAACGCGCTCGCCGATCAACCGGCTGTCCACCGAATAGGTGTTGTGGCGAACCCGGATCGTACTGCTGGGGGAGACTCTCACCCACTGCCGGGTGAAGTCATCCAGACGGCGTGCCGGCAACGGGCGCATCACTGCCAGCTCTTCTCCCAGGCGCTTTTGCCGGGCCGCATTGCGCCGGGACACAATCACCGCTACAAAGCCCTCGTACTCTTCCCGGCTGGAAAAATCACGGCTACACCGCAGCAGCAGTTCCTGCTCAATGGCCCGTTTCAAGCGGTGATGGGACTGTTCCACATCCCCGTTCTCGTGTGCCTTTCCTGCCTGAGTACGACTGGAGCGCATCCCGAAGTGTCTCAGCAACGCTTGATAGCGCTCGGTGAACTCTTCCCGCTTCAGGTTCTTGACTGCCGCCGAGAGCCGGTCGGTCCGGTGCTCCTCGGGCAGCGCCCCCAACTCCCACAACGCGTTCTGAAGCCCCAGGCTGAGGCTCTCAAACGACTCACTGAAACACAGCGTGGTCGCTTCCCAGTTCGAGTAGGCCAACACGAAGTGGTACAGCAGATGGGGAAACGGCTGGCCCTGGATCGTCACTCCGAGGCGCCCCATAAACGTGAAGTCCGATTGCGCTTGATGTCCCGGCTGATACTTCTGCGGGAACATCACCTCCTTCGCTTCTCCGTATTCTGCCTTCCACTGCTTGATCCTGCGCTGCAGCGTTCTCAACTGGCCTTGCTGGAAGGCCCCTTCCTGCTGACGACACAAATGATCGAACACCGCTTTTGCTTCCACCGTCGGCGATCGCTTCAGGATCTCTTTCACCTCCGGCCACACCGACTCGAACGGATCCGATCGAGTTCTCCAATACCGTTCCGGCTGACACTGGCTCGGTAGCTTTCCCGACTTCAGGTACTTGCGAGCTGTCTTTCGCGACATCCCCGCTTTGGCCGCCGCCATCGTTAGCGTCTTCTCGTTCTTCTTCAACTTTACTAACCTCCGCACTTGCTGATCCTTAACCATGCCCTCATGGTCAGGATCAGCCCTGAAAAAGCGGGGAATTCCATTTGTCGTCGCGGGGAATTCTAACTGTCGCCAATCAGGCTGCCGACCGCAATGCTCTCCGTCCAAATCGAATTGCGCTGAAGCTCGCGACGGTCGAGCGCCTCCTCGATGGCCAGTTTGTAGACATTAGCGAACTCCTGTCGGCACATCCCGTCGTTCCACTTCAGTACGCACTCCAGATCCAGCATTCGATAGCGCTTTCGCTGTCCGGTGACTTCGTCGAACCCGCACCAGCGCCAGTCTTTCGGGTGTTCAACGACGCCCGCTCGGACCATATTCAGGTCGATGTACACACTGCAATTCAGCAGATGAGGATGGCCCTCGACCATGGTGCAGTGAAATCGATCCTCCCAAAAGGCACCGCTTCGGCGCTTGCGCCAGTTGTACCACTCGGCGAATTGCCCTTCGAGCTTCTGCATCATCCGGCTGATTGCGTCGGGCGCCCCCGCCTCCACTAGAAGATGGGTGTGGTTGGAAGTGATGCAGTAGGCAAGCAGGGAAACCTGAGACTGCTTCAGGCTGCCCCGGAGGCGCTTCCGATACTCATCGCGATCCCCGGCGAATCGAAACAGAAAACGTCTATCGTGGCAGCGATGGGTCAGATGATAGTGAAGTTACCCCACTTTTGTGGACAGTTTACGGCTTTCGAATCAAGCCACATCTGAGTGCCTCGATTCATAGTTGATCGGCGACAGATAGTCCAGTGACGAGTGCCGCCTGTGAGGGTTGTAAAAGCCCTCGATGTAGTCGAAGACAGCAAGCTTGGCCTGCAGCTTGCTGCGGAAGCTGTGCCGGTCGATCAGTTCACACTCCAGAGAGGCAAAAAAGCTCTCACACAGCGCGTTGTCATAACAGTCACCGACCGAGCCCATGGAGGGTCTGATGCCGGCTCTCTTGCAGCGTAGCCCGAACTCGATCGACGTGTATTGCGTCCCCTGGTCCGAGTGATGGATCACCCCGTCGGATTCACGCTCTTGAAGTGCCATTTGCAGGGCATCGGTCACTAGCCGGGTCTTGAGATCATTTCTGAGCGACCAGCCGACCACTCGACGACTGAAAGCGTCGACCACTACGGCCAGGTAGACGAAACCTGCCCAACTCGGCACGTACGTGATGTCTGTAACCCACAGTCGGTTGGGGCGGCTGACCTGGAAGTTTCGCTCCACCAGATCCGGAGCCGGACGGCTGTCTTGGCCTCTCAGGGTCGTGCGTGTCTTGCGTCTGCGGCTAACGCCTTCAATGCCGGCGACTTTCATCAGTCGGGCCACCCGGTTTTTGCCCACCAGGTGACCTTCCTCTCGAAGTTCCGCCGTAATGCGGGGAGCTCCATAGGTCCGACGACTTTGCTGGTGGATCCCGTTGATTGTTTCCAGAAGACGAGCATTCGCTTCATCTCGAGTCGAAGGTCCGCGATCGACCCACGCGTAGTAGCCACTGGTGGAGACACCCAGCAAACGGCACATGGTGGTGATTGGATAGTCGGCCTGATTCACTTTCACGAACCTGAAGACTCCTTGGAAATCGGATCGCTCTCCCGTGCGAACCAGGCCGCGGCTTTTGCCAATATTTCCCGCTCAACCCTCAGCTGCCTATTTTCTTTGCGCAACTTCCGCAGCTCGGCTCGTTCTACCGTCGTCAGGCCGTCTCTACGTCGGCCTTCATCCAGGTCTGCCTGGGCGATCCAGTTGCGGATCGTCTGTTCGTTGGGTTCAAACTCTCGGGCCAGCTCACCGGGGCTGCGCCCGGCTCGATGAAGCTCGACTATCTGCTGGCGAAACTCGGGTGGATAAGCTCGTCTTGTTCTTGGCATCGTGTCCTCCATTCTCCCAAAGGATTAGGTGTCCACGAAACCGGGGGAACTCCAGGCCGCTTCGATATCGATCACCGGCTTGACGGATCCGCGGAACGCAGCAATTGTCGGACCTGCTTCTTCGCCGGCGTAAGCGGTGTCGGGCGGGCGCGTCCAATAGTAAGCCGCCCCCGAAACCAACAGCATCACGATGGCGAAAGGCAGCAACCGCATGTTTTACCCCTGAATGAGATTGGGAATTGCAGGCAGTAAATCTGTGAACAAGTCATGCCGCGGGCTGTGTCCGGTGGCATCCTTATGCAAAATGAACCGGCGGTCGACCAGGTGGAAACCCGGGATCATTCTAAAGCTGTCATCCCCGCGCAGGTCGGTCTTGCTGACCGCCACCAGTATATTCTCGTACTTATCCAACCCGAAGTGTTCTGCCCAGAATTTGGCATCGGCGGCGGTTGGCCGGTCCATGTTGAAATCGTAGAGCAATAGCTGAACAAGCTTCAGATCAGGGTTTCGGATGTCGACTCCCCTGGCGTATGTCGGTAAATATTTTTCGATCGACTGCAGACCTTGCTGAGGCCGGAGTCCTTTGTAGCCGCCCTTTTCGTGGGCGCCGGAGAAGGCGTCGCAGGCCGGACAATTCATGCCCATGGGCTCGACCAGGATGACTTTGCCGGTGAGCTCGCTGAGCTGGAATTCACGGCCCGTGTGATCGATCAGTTGCAGGTCGGGGAACTTTTGCCCCAGGCGCGGGGGCCAGCTCGGATCTGCTCCCGCGCAACCTGCCGGGGGAAACGAGAGCAGCGAGAGGGCGATGAGCAGTGCCAGCACGCTTCTACTCATTGCTTCTGCCTTCAGCCCTCTGAAGTAGTGCTTCGACGTCCGAGCGGCGTTTGCCCTGCGGGTGGCGGTCCAGATACTTCTTAAACTCGACCGCCGCGAATTCCATCAACTCCGCCTCATAGAAACTTCTCGCTAACCAAAACTGCGCCGGCTCGTCTTTCGGATGGACGCGCAGGATCTTCATGAACGCCGGGAAAGCCTGGGCCAGATTGCCGTTGTAGTAATGGCCCATGCCGGAAATCATCAGATGATTGTACGCTGGATCTACGTCGAGATCAGGTAGCGATCGCACCGTATCTGCTGCGTCCAGGTGCTTGACGACCCCCTGTGCGATACGGTCGCAAAGCATTTCGGCCAGCTCGGCGGCGCCCCCGCTGCATTCGACGGAAAAAACAAGCTGAGTGCTGCCCACATCGGACAGTGAACCCTGCACCTCGAGGCCTTTCGGACTGCGGCCGAAGTTTCCGCCAAGCAGGTGTGTTGCTCCCGATAACTGGCCCACCCTTTGCCAGGTATCGTTGGCAACCAGGTTGGCCTGGCTCAGACTTTGTTCGTCCGTCAATCGCCGAAGGACCGACCGATCCACCACGGCAACCCGGTCGGCGAAGGGTGCAAAGCACACAGTCAGTAGGTCGGCAATACCCTCCTGCAACGGATCCTGGGTCTTGCGACCCGTGACATTGTCGAACGGCACGATGACGAGGCGGGCCGACTCGGCGGCACGCAGCGGCGCAGCCAGGGCCAACCAGCCGGCCAAAATCAGTGTGGCAGGAGCAGACATATTCATGGTTGTGCCCGCTCCAGTCGGTAAAAACCGTTCAGTGCAGTACCGATCCACACGTGCCCATCGTCGACCACGTCCATGTCGATCGGTTGGGCCAGGCGACGGCCCGGCGGGTTGAAGAGCTGAAATCCTTCATCGGTCACATGCGCCAGGCCCACCGAAGTGACGTCGGAACCCGGCAGGACCCAAACACCGCGCCGAGGATCAGCCTGAAGGGCGGCGACCGACCGATAGGGGAACGTGTCCGCAGCGACTCGCGTCCAGACACTCGCATCGCGGCGGTACAAGCCTTTTCCGGCTCGGGCAATCCACAGGCGGCCCGATCGATCGACGGTGAGCGCTGAGATGGGAGCGACTTCCCCCGGTTGCGCCACCGGCAGCACCGTGCCGTCCTTCAGTTGGTAGAGATCACCGGCGGAGGTGGCGGCGTACAGGAGGGCATCTGTTGCAGCGGTGGTGATGGCCGTAACGGCAGTGCCTTCGGCAAGCTTCCGCTGCCAGAGCACTTCATGATGGTTTACCGACAGCAAGTCACCGTCCGCAGTCCCGACGAGCAGGGTCGGTGTGCCTGTGTCGGGACCCGCATCGCAGAACAGCGCGGTGACGGCGCCCCTCGTATCGGGCAGGGAAATAACCTCGACGGCGTAGTGGGTCCGCCTGGTGGCGCCACCGCCAGCACTTTGACTGACACGTGCCATCGCCAGGCGGTCCTGATCGTCGTGCAAAGCGGCGAAGTAAACCATGTTACCACAAGGCCGAATTTTGGCGATGTTGTGGGTGAAAAAACCCATCGAAGCGTCCTGGAAGAAGAAGTCGCCGTCCTTGACGGACATAACCCCGCTTTCGATTCCCCACCAGACCCGGCCGTCTGCCTCGCCGGCAATAGCGGTAACATCAGGTGCGATGTAGCGCGACCGTGCGAAGGTGCGATGCCAGCGGTTGCCGGCTCGATCGACCTCGACTTCCGCATAGATCGGTCTGTCTGGGGGATTGTCGCCATTGTGGGGCGACTGGAACCGCCGATAGCGCAGCAGGTCGATCCCATCGGGCTTTTCCAGGGCTATCAGGTATGAGCCGTCCTGCAGGGCCGCAATTGCGTACGCTTCCAATCCGGCATCTTTGATCAGGTCGAGACTGACCGTGCCGCTCTCGGGGTTGAAGCGCGCGTAGCGGAGGCCGAACTTGAAGTCGGACACCACCAACAAGAGCTGTCCGCCTGGTTCGGCGAAAAGCTGGGACGGATAGCCCGATGCTGGACCATATGAGCTGGTGAAATGACGATCGCCCCGCAGGCGCAACCCTTGCCATTGGCGAAAATCGTTGGAGCGCCAGAGTCGGATGCGATGATCGCTTGTCGTGCCTCCCAGCAAGTATCGACCGGAGGTGTCCTGAGTCAGGACCAGGGCGCCTATTGTGGCCGGCGCCGACAACTCGCCAACCGGCTCCCAGGTCGTGCCGTCTTCCGAAACCGTCAGGAGAATGCGGCTTTGCCCGGCCTCAACTGAGCCGACCAGCCACCGGCCGCTGCGATCCTGCGCCACCGCATAGTGAATCAAGCCGCGCGGGCCGTCTTGACGGGGCGCAGTTCTCTCGCCGTCGGTGCCATCCAGCCGAATCCGTGATGGGGCTTGCCATGGTGCATCCGGCCCGGGTTTCAAGCTGGTCCACATTTCCCAGCCGGCCCCGCGCCGGTCTGACAACCAGAATAGCCTGAGGTCGCCGCGCTCGCTGCGTAGCAAGCGCGGAGCAAAATCTTCGCTGGCGGAGTTAGTGGGTAATCGTTGCGGCGATGTCCAGCTCGTGCCGTCGGCACTGTGTGATCCCCACAGGTCAGTCGGATTACCGCCGAGTTCGCCGCGCACGAAAATCAGATCAAGACCTCGACCATAGCTGTTGGCAAGTGCAAGGCAAGAACGCGAGAGCCTCAGATACTTGAATAGAGGTAAAGCGGGTCCCTCAACGGGTCCGGTCGTCCCCGCCATTCGCGACACCATCTGTCCTTCCTGAAAGCCCTCGAAATCAACGGGGGGTGTCGGAACAGACGGCGCAGGCTCCGCCCCCGGCCGTAGCTTGACCTTCAGCCGCCACTCCCTGATCTCGGAGCTGCTCTCAGTGAACTGCAGTGCCAGGGCCGTTCGCGTCTGGCCATGGAAATCGACCGATTTACGCAGGCGCGTGAACTCGGCTGTCTGGCCATAAATCGTGCCTAGCCAGGCATTGTGGTAGTTAGCCGGCCACGGAAAGGGGAGCAGCCGCATCGAATAGGAGATGGAGGGAGACCGCTTGCGAACTCGGCCGGCCACTTCCATCTCCACTCCGGTAGCGACGTATCCTGGTGGTAAGGCAATGGCAAAAAACTTCTCTCGCCAGGACGGGCCAACGGTCTCTTCATGGAACAGAGATGGCCGGATCGCGTGGTTCCTTTCTACAATCGTGGGATCGGCTGGATCGACCAGGAGAACACCGCGCGGCAGCAGTCTTGACGCGTCTTGATCTTTCGGTAAAGCCGGCAGCAAAAGCGCTAGCTTCAGAATGGCCTCGCGGTAGAGTCCCAGAGCGTGTGGCCAATCAAAAAAGCGCGAGCGCCTCAGGCCGGATTCCGTGATGTAGTACGGCAAGGAGCTCTGCCTGGAACGAGCGGCCTCATCGCTTTGGAAATACACCCACACTTCGTTCAGCAGCGTCGCGAGTGTGCCGGTCGCCACACTCGATCGCTGCGTTGCGCCGGTTTTCTCTTCGACAAGTGCCCGAAAGTGATCGATCAGAAGCAGGTATTCGTAGGCACCGGCCACGTCGCCGTCTTGTTCGAGAAGCGCGCCGAGCCGAAACGCCGCCTCCAGTGTGTGGGGTGTTTCAGGCCTCAGGTCGGCCAGTTGTCGATAGGTGGCGACGGCCGCTTCGTGGTTGGTATCCTCCAGCAAACGCGCTTTCAAGAAGCGGGCATCCAGGATTTCCACATGGGGCCGGGGCGCTTGGCCAGCTTATCGTAGGCTAAGACGGCGAGGTCGTCGAAGCCCGAGGATTCCAGCGTGCGGCCCATCCAGAGTTCAGCTTCTCGAAAGTCCGGGTCGCGCTGGGTGGCTGCGTAGAACGCACCAAAAGCCTCTTCATGCCGCCCCTGATCAAGATGATCGAAAGCCGTGTAGAAATGCTCGATTGCCGGCAGCGAAGTGGTCGGCGCAAAGCGGATTTTCGCATCCAGGTCAGGCGAAGGGGTAACGCCTTCTAGAGAAAGCACCTGTAACGCCAGGCCGGCGACGAGCTCGTGCATCGCCTCGAGCGATCCGCTGGCCTGTGCCGTCTTGATCCCTTGCTGCGTCGCCAGGTCGACCAGCAGGAGGTTGATGGCCAGCGAATCATTGTGCCGGCGAAAGTTTCCGTAGACGACCTGCTCAACTTTAGCGATTCGGCCGAGACGACCCGCTTCCTCCTGGGTAAAGAAGCCGGAAGCCTGCAGTTCCATCTCGTCGAGGAAGGTTTGCAGCATGTCCCGGTTCAGGACTGCATAGGAAGGCGCTTCCGCTAGTTTGCGGCTCAGCAGGTCGGCGATCGCCTTCCCCAGCCAGGCGTCCTGGCCGACATCGGCGGATGCAAAAGGAACGACCGTAACCGTGATCGGAGCTTCGCGAGGGCGAGTACCGTCGGGGCTGGCCGGCGCTTGCGCGTTGGCCGGCGCTGACAGGCCGAGCCAGGCGGCCAGTATCCAGGTTATGAAGGCCGGCCGTAACTGTGCCATCCCCTCCAATTCACGATCACACGATCAATTGAAATCGGCGGCCACCAGTACCGGCACGAGACTCGCGGTCAGTTTCGCCGCACTCTTGGCAATCGCTGCTTTGCCGGCCATCGCGGGCGAGATGTCTACCGCCACCGACACATCGCGAGAGATGAGTAGGACCTTGCCCGCCCTGCGGCTGGTGGCTTTGATTTCGACCCGTCCCCGGCTGGAAACCAGATTTCCCCGGCGCAGCCCGAACTGACTCAGCGCCTCGCCGGTGATCTCAACGTCTGCAGAGCGGTTGCTGGCCACCGGATCGATGATCTCGAAGCCGAGTTGCTGCAGGATGAAGGCGATCTCGGTCTCGGCGGCGGGATCGATGGATTGCCGATCGAGATTCATTTCGGGGATCGAGATGCTGACACTGGGAAGATCCTTGCCGTCGACTTCTTTTCTGAGTTGAGTGTAAAAATCTTCCTTTTCCTCCTCCGGGGCCACCAGCGTCGGTCCGCGCTCGGCCATGGCCGTCCCGATCTTCGACGCCAGTTCCTGGGCCGCTTCCACAATGGAACCGCGTGCCGGAAAAGCGATGGTGTCGCCGTAGACCCGGCCGGTTTCCACACCGATCACTTTGGCGACGACGACGATCTCCCTTTGCACCGGAAAGGCCCGGCCGGTCACCAGGACTTGAGCCCCGGTCAGGAAACCGACCCTGGCGGCGGATTGTGGATCGACGGTCCCCGATGCGCCGAGTTCAATCTCACTCAAGGCCTTGTCGACCTCTGCGCGTTCGACCATCAACAGCGATGGCTGGCTCGACAGCATCGCGGTCAACAGCGTGGGCAATTCCGCGGCGATGTCCTCAAAGTCCTCACCGCTGAAGGCGAATGGCAAGACGGCTACACTTATCGGCGCCTCTTGCTCGGACTGTTCATCCGCCTGGTGACTCGATGCGGTCTGAGCCTGGGACAGCGGCGTCACGGCCAGCAACCCCAGGACGCCGACAAAGATCCAAAGCGCACTCCATCTTATTTTCATGACCTGATCCTCGCTTACATGTTGTCAGCTCTCTCGAAGAGCATTTGAAAGATCTCAAGCAGTGTTTTCTGGGCCCGCGGATCAGAGGCCAGTGACGTGATCAGCGGCAGCTCGACTGAGATGAGCGATTGGCCTGCCACGCGTCGCATCTTGATCAGCGGCAGGGTGTTTTGCGACTTCCTGAAGACGACGACACCACCCTTGTCAAGATAGGGTGCTATTTGCGCCAACTCGATCCCACTGCCGTCTTCAACCAGCAGTGAGACGACCTGGCTGTCCCTGGCGATTCCCGATCTGCGCGCAGTGAAGTCGACGCGCTGTTGATCGAGGAAATCGCCAAGGACTCCTACCGGATCCTTGACCACAAGGCTTTCACGCGACGCCCAGTTTCGAATGGACGCCAACAGATCCGGCGGAAAGGTGTCGAAGGGTATGTCGATCAAGTCGCGGCAGTTCCCACCGGCGGGGTCGCATTCGGCAAAACGCCATTCGAAACGACTCTCCCGCTTTACCCTGGGAACGGCAAACCGAAAGGCAATCGTTTGTGTTGCACCGTCGAAGCGCAGTTGCGACCGATCACAATCGACAAGTTGCTGCCGGGCGATCTCGGCCTCCAGCCGGGCTGTCTCTTGCACCAGGGTGGCGGTGATCTGCGGACATGACCGTGCGCCGGATACAACCATCTCGATGGCCGCCGCTTGTTCAGAGAAATAGGCGGGCGGATCGATTGCAACAGGGCCGATGCCTGAGGTCGGCGACACCGTGAGCTCAACTTCGACCCCGCCCGTCACCGTCGCAACAAGCGGCGAAACAACTGCGCCGGCGAGCACAACGGAGCGTAAGGCGGCTCCAGGGTGGCAATATCGCGATGCTCCGATCATGACGGACAATCCTGCGTGAGTGAACCGAGCGTCATTGTACCAATATCGTTGGTGGCTGGATCGTGTTCGCTGGTACGTTTTAGGCCAGGGTTCCAAGGTTCCAGCGTTCCAAGGAATCCGAAAACCCAGAGTGGGCGGCTGTCTGTCTCACTGACCTTCTATAGCGGAGAGAAAGGTGGCTCTGAAATCTCCGAAGAGGGCAAAAATGAAGACCGGGGAGTCGGTATTGATTTCGAGGTGTCCACCGACTTGTTCAAAGGCTGGACCGAAGTAGAGATCTTCACTCAGCAGCCCCAGAAATCTTTCTCCGTGTCTCAGCTCGAGAGTCCTCTCAGCGTTGATCTGCCCGGAACTGTTGATCGCCTTGACGTTGACCTGCGTGAACAGGTTGGGATCCGCGTTCTTGGGAAATGCGCTGAGAATGGCCAGTCCTGTAAAGAGCTGCTGGGCGTTCGACTGGGCCACCTGCAGGAAACGCGTGGTCGCCCTGGGAAAGGGAATCAAAGGCAGAGACGAATAGAAGTCATGGGTCGAGAAATTGATGACGCCGATGACTCGAACCCGCGTGAGCACGAAACGATCCAAGGCGTTCTCATGCACCAGGTCCAGTCGCAGATGTCCGGTCAGGCGGTCATTCGGTGGCGGCTGAAGGCCAAAGAAGTCGGCCACGTCCTCCGAGAAGACTTCGCCGGGCTCCAGAGTGACAAAACTAGAATGAATCCGATCCCCGATCTCATCGAAAAACTGGGCAAGCACGAATACGCGACTTGACTCCAGGTTGATGAGCCGCAGCTCAGTGGCACCCCCGATTCGGTCATCCAGGAAGTAGTGGGGTGACCAGAGCTGGCTGACCAGAGCGACAGGTGTGGCTACGGCGGAGGCCAGCGCTACGGCGCTGGAAGAGATTTGAAAGCCACGCAAGATTTCCTGGGCATCGGCCTCAATGTAGCCATCGACCGGGCCGGGAGAATCGAAGAGATCCTGGAGTGAGATCTTCAACGATCCCCAGGCCGGAAATAAGTGCTGGCCCTCGGCGATCTGGGTTCCAGTTCTGTCAAAGAGCTTGAAGATGGAGTCGTTTTGCTCGGGGTAGGGGTTGAAGAAGTCCAGCTGGGTGGTCTGGTTGTCGAACCCGCTTCGCGCCAGCGGCAGGTAAAGTTTCCTGGCTTCGGGAAGAGAACGACCGATGCCGTCGAGCCGGTCGATGGGACTGTTTCCAGTCATGAAAAAGCCGGCCAGCTCTCCCTTATCGCCGCGGGCGAGCAGCGTTCTTGTCGTATTGGGCAGCCCGGGCAGGTCTTCCACGATGAAGGCGGTCTGACCCTTGGCCGGCAAAAGTGTTCCCTGTTCACGCAGGAAAGTGACCTCTCCCGCCGAGTCGAATCCCTCCACGATCAGTTGATTCGCTTCGTCTGTCAGGTTGACCACGGCGGCTCCCACAAAAGGGATACCTGTCCCCTGCAGGCTGGCCGCTATCCCCTGGCCCGCCTGGGCCGGAAAGGAGGTCGGCAGGGTGAAGGCAGGCCCGACCTGCCGGACCACCGTGGTGCTGGGAGGAGCGAGGGTCCGCTCTTCCCAATCGGCTTCACCGCTAAGAGAGGTCTGGCCGGCTACTTGAGGCGCGACCGACACCGGAAAGTCGACCCTTTGACCCGCGTTCAGGGACCCGACCTCGCAGGTGAACGTCGGGGTCGTCTGGCTGCAGGTCACCCCGTCGCCGCCCGCCGATACGAGAAGCGTCTTGTCGGGGAGAGTCGTGGTGATCGAGACCCCGCTCAACGAGTCGAGCCCGAAGTTGGTGGCCGCCACCAGGTAATCGAGGTTTCCTCGAGCCGGCACTCTCAGCTGCTGGCTGGACACGAGCAGCTCCACATCCTGGCTCTTGGCGGCGCCCACGGCCCGGGCCGAAAAGTTCAGGATGTCGGCAGCCGAGTCACTCCAGGAACTCACCTTGATCAGATAGGTCGCACCGGGCTGGGCGGATAAGGTCAACTCGGAAGTCAGGCTCGGACCGGAGTCATCATCGCAGGCCTCGGGAACCGGCGACGGGCAGGATCCCGTGTAGACCTGCAAAACGGTGTCGTATTCGCTTCCAGCCGTGGAAAGCTCCATTTCGAGGGGAATTGTCGAATCATTCGTAACGCTGTAGTAGACGCTGTGGGACTGTTCCGGTGTGAACTCCAGGTCACCGCAGGTTGTTTCGGGCTCGGAGAACTCATTGCCGGCGAAGCGGGCATCTACCATATCCATGAAGGGAAGGTCCGAGCGCAACACCGGTATCGCGTCCGCACAGTCGTCATTCGATGCTTCCTGGAACGTATCCATGTTGAACACGAGTTCGCCCCCGGTTTCAAAAAGGCCGGTGGCTTTGAAGAGAAATTGCGCCCCGGGCGGGGCAGAAAGGGTCAGCCGGGAAGTCAGGCCGATACCCGAGTCGTCATCACAGGTTTCAGCGATCGAGCCGGCACAGATCCCCCGGTAGGCCTGCAGAACTGTGTCATAGTTACTTCCCTCCGTATCGGCGAAAAGATGCTGCTGCGAGCCGGAGTTGTTGGTGTAGAAGTACCAGACGGAACCCGGCGGCCGGTCAAAAAAAGGAGAACACGCTGCGCTTGTCACCGGCTCATTGGGATCGGTCGTCGCGGAAAGTGTCGTCAACCGGCTGGTAAAGGGAAGATCCCCTGCAAAGACATCAATGGCGTCCGTGCACTCGTCGTTGGGCGGAGGAGGGGGGGCCTCGGCCACACTGAAAAGGAGGTACCCTCCCGGATTGGCTTCAAAGACTGCCGTGACCCGAATCCGGTAGTCTTGACCCGCCTCAGCAGTGAAGGCCGAGGTGTTGGCCAAGAAGAAACATTCATCGACAACCAGACTTCCACAGCCACCTTGAAACACTTGAATTGCGGTGAGGTACTCACTGCCCCCGACATCCACCACGAGGTCAACATCCGCCTGCGAGTTGTTGCTCAGGCTGTACCAGACGCTTTTTGATTCTTCCAGCCCGAAGAGGCAGGCAGACGGAATTTCGGCGGCGCCCATGTTCGCCGCTTGACTGAGTTGAATATCGGTGAATGGAAGTTCGTCCAACCCGATTTCGATGGCGTCCAGGCACACATCGTTGGAGGGTACCGGGAATTCGTTCAGCAGGAGGTCGGCCCCGACGGTTTGCCCGGCTGCCATCTGCATCAAAAAGGGCTCAGCAAACGGATCGTCCGAGTCCTCGTGGGACTCTGCATTGCCGCTGTAGTATTCCTCGGGTCCAGGCAGAGACCCCACGAAGAAAACAGGCGTCGAAAATCCTCCGTCAATTGTGTCTCGCACCTCCAGGCTGTACTGCCCTCCCGGCGTCAGTCGATTCAGGATGTAGCCGCCGGCGAAAGGGTTCTTGGGATTGCCGTCGCCTGCAAAATCACCACTGATGGCAGAAACCGCGTCCAGCAGGGGATCACCACTCTGGTTCCGAACGATCATCTGCCCTCCGGTCCGGGGATCACTGTCCTGGTCGAGCAGTCTGCCTTGAATACTGCCAAAACTCTGCAGCGGCTGGACGGGATTCGGGTAAATGGTCGATAGGATGGCAATATCGTCCAGGTGGGGCGTACTCTGTTCCACGCCGCTCCCGCCCGCCTCGGTACTGCCGAAGGGGTACATGGTTTCCACGTGTTCCGGTCCCACCATCATAGGGATACCGTCGGGCGTCACGGCGTCGGACCCACCGAAAAAGAAGGCCTGTCCGTTGACTACCGAATGCGCCAGGTTGATCAGGTGCCCAAGCTCATGAGTGATGATCCCCCGAAAGGCCAGGCCGTCGACGTCGTCAGGGTCGACGGACGGCCCATTGAGAATCACCATGCCCTCCGTGAATCGCGAGCCCTCGGCAAACTCCGGAAAGCCGATGCCCAGAATTCCAAAACCCAGGCCCAGGGCGTCAAAAATATCTCCGTTTCCATTCTGGTCAACATCTTCGCTGTCAAAGACGATGGGTGTCACGCCACCGTTGTCGACCCCCAGGAAGTCGAAGACATTGGACACAGCGAAATCGCCGGCACCTTCCGGGCCCTGAATCGACCCGACCTCTCCACCGCTTTGAATTCGCAGAGAGGAGGAACCGATGGCCTCCCAGTTTTCGGCAGCAGCCAGCAGGGTCGTCAAAGCGGTCCCGGGGGCCAGGCTTCCCAGAGATCCTGCGTCAGGATGGATGACAGCTGTGGGAGGATCTCCCATCCACTGGAAGGGGAGGCCGGGAGAGCGGAGAAGCAGAGGCCCCCCTGCCTGTAAGCCCCCTGCCAGAACAAGGACTGCAAAGAGGACCCGCAGAGCCGGTTGCCGAGAAAAGATCGGGGCCTTCATCGGTCCACTCCCTTCAGCTGCGAGGCCATTGATGACAGGGAAATTTCCTCTCCTAGTACCAGCTGCTGGATCAAAGCCTTCAACCGTGGGTAGCTCACCGGTCCACGCACCAGGTCGGAATCACCTGCCGAGGCTGAGGAGACGGTCGCCCCTCCTGACCCGTCAAAAGTCAGATTGCGGTTGCCGAGGGCGTTTACGGCCTGCTTCGCATCGTTGATCAAGAAGGCCCCCTGGTAGAGGCCGACTGGTGCTGAGAATCCAAGGGAGCTCCTGGGACCCAGGAAGATCAGATAGGTCTGCTCGGGCAGGTACTCAGGCATCCCGTCGATGCGGGCGACATTGCCGGTCCCGCGGCCCGGGCCCGGCCTGGCTGAATACCCAAACTGCTTCACCGTCACCAGGTCGCCCGGGGCTCCCCGGAACCGACGCGAAACCCGTACTGCGTGTAGGGCAGCCCTTTGGAGTCCAGGCCACTCAGCACATTCACGCACCGGCCCTGAAAGATCGTTTCTGAATGCAGGACCAGGTCCTCCAGGTTGACGACTCGCAGAGAGGTCGCCCGGGTGCCCGAAGGTGTCACGAGAAAAAGGAAAACCAGTAAGCTGAGGAGGCGGCGGATTCGCATAGAGTACCTTCCTGCCTTTGTGGCCGGTTGGGAATGCAGCAAAGCTTGCCACAACCATATCGGTTGCTGGCCTGGCCTGTCTACCCCCCATTCCCGACGATCTTCCACGAGAGCTGATTCTGATTCATGGAGAACTTCAACCAATTTCAATTTGACTACGTCGACCGACCGATATACATTCTTTTTGAAAATGACTTTCAATTTCAATTAGACACTTGTCCCTCGGGACATCCTGATTCACTCCTGTAAGGAATGGCGCCGAAGTGGTCCATTGCAAGCCCTGTTTCAGTCCCCTCCCCTTCATGTCGATCCTCTTTCTTGCGTGTGTGACCGGGCTCGAGGCTCAAGATCCGATCCAGCCCTCGGGCCGGATCTCGGGCCAGGTCGTCGCCCGAAACGGCGCTCCCCTCGCCGATGTCGTGGTTAGACTGGAAGACCGGGACTCGCTGGTCAAGTCCTCGACCAGGACCGATCAGCGGGGCCGCTTTCGCTTTAAGACGGAGAAGGCCGCCAGATTCCTTGTGTCCCTCGAAAAGGAGGGCTTCAGGAGCATCGCGCGGGATGTCTTCCTGGAACGAGGCGGAAGAGTCGAGATGGCAATGGTGCTGCTGGCATTGATAGAGACTGTTGTCAGCGAAAGGATCATGGTCATTGGTGATGCCTCGGGCATCACTCGCCTTCCCGGCTCGGCACACTATCTGGATCGACTGGAAGGCGAAAATCTGGCTTTCGACGACATTCACCAGCTGCTGCGCCAGGTACCCGGAGTCAACATCCAGGAGGAAGAGGGCTTTGGGCTGAGACCCAACATCGGGATCCGCGGAACGACCTCGGAACGAAGTTCTAACATCACTCTGATGGAAGACGGAGTCTTGATCGCACCGGCGCCTTACGCTGCTCCTGCCGCCTACTACTTTCCAGTCACGGGGCGAATGAAAGCTGTCGAGGTGCGGAAAGGCTCCAGCCAGATCAAGTACGGACCTCGCACCACCGGCGGCGCCCTCAACCTGGTCTCGCGCGACATTCCCAGCCGCTTCGAGGTGAACGGAAGCCTCGGGGCCGGTGACCATGCGACCGGCAAGGCCCAACTCATGGCCGGCAATGCAACGGCCCGCTTCGGCTGGCTGCTCCAGACCTACCAGCTTTCTACTGAAGGGTTCAAACAGCTGGAGCAGGGAGCGAACACCGGTGTCAGGATCGGAGACTATCTGGCCAAGGTACGTTTCAACAGCGACGTGTCGGCTTCCGTCTATCAGCAGCTGGAACTCAAATTAGGAACGACTTCTCAAGAGTCCAGGGAAACCTACCTGGGCCTCACGGAGGAAGACTTCGAGCGAGATCCGCTGCGACGATACAGTGCCTCCCAGCGGGACCGTTTCGATTCGGATCATGAGCAGTTTCAGCTGACCTATCTGATAGCTCCGTCCGACAAGCTGGACATCACCACCTCCGTTTACAGAAATAACTTCCGCCGCAATTGGTACAAGCTTCAAAGCGTCGTGGGATCGGACATCTCCGAAGTTCTGGAAGATTCGGATGGTTTTTCGAACGAGCTGGCGATTCTCAAGGGTGCCGACAGCCGGGAAGACGCACTGCGCGTGCGCGCCAACAACCGCCGCTATTTCTCGCAGGGGATCCAATCGGTGGTCGGTATGCGTCTGGACGCCGGGCGCTCGAAGAACCTCCTCGAGATTGGGTTCCGCTATCACCAGGATCAGGAAGACCGCTTCCAGCACGAAGATGGTTTCCAGATGCGGGGAGGGCGAATGGTGCCCACCAGCTCGGGGACTCCTGGAAGCCAGTCCAACCGCATCGGTGATGCGACCGCCGCCGCGTTTTTTGCTCAGAACACCCTGGAAAGAGGAAGATGGAGAGTGACGCCCGGGTTCCGGTTTGAAAAAATCAGTTTACTCCGGACTGATTTTGCGCGTGACGACCCGGATCGCGTAACTCCCGCCGCGACTCGCGGCAATCAAGTCTCCGTTTTCATTCCCGGGATCGGCGTGAGTTTCGACTGGCGGTTCGATGTGCAGCTGTTCGGAGGTCTGCACAAAGGATTCTCCCCTCCCGGACCCGGCTCGGCGGAAGAGACCCAACCCGAGTTGAGCTTGAATTATGAAGGCGGGCTTCGCTGGAACAGGAGTGGCTTTGAGCTCCAGGCGGCCGGTTTCTTCAACGACTACAGCAATCTCCTCGGAGCCGATACGCTGGCTTCAGGAGGGGCTGGTGAAGGAGATTCATTCAATGGCGGCCAGGCTCGTGTGTGGGGGACAGAGCTCTCCGGCTCGGTGGATCTGTTGGGCTCACACCTGGGCGCAATTCGGCTTCCGCTACGATTTGCCTACACCCTGACGGAGGGGCAGTTTTTGCAGAACTTCAGCAGTGACTTCAGGCCCTGGGGCGAGGTGCGGGCAGGAGATCACATCCCCTATCTGGCCCGACATCAGCTCTTCACCGGACTCTCCCTGCAGGCGTCCCGGTGGCGTCTCAATCTGAACTCCAGCCTGGGAAGCCGTATGCGTACTGCAGCAGGCCAGGGGGCTATTTCCAACCTGCAAGGCACCGACACTCAGCTGCTATTTGGCCTCTCAGGAGAATACGATTTGAAGGCTGAAAAACAGGCCGTCACACTCTTCATATCGGTACAAAACCTGACCAACCGGGCCTACATCGTAGCGAGAAGACCGGCCGGCGTTCGTCCAGGATTGCCGCGCACCCTGATGGGAGGAATCAGGTTCAATATCGGGAGGTGACCGAGGGCCCGTAACCGCGAGGCGATCTGATCGGATTCGCAGAGGCGACCCTTGTGGTCGCCCGCCACACGGGCGGGCACCAGACCGGCCCCTACGTCATGTCTTTTCCGATCGGACCACGGAGGGTCCGCCTACACGGGGTATGTCACAGGATGGCGAAGTGATAGGGGTAGGGAAAGCTCATTGGTTTGAGCCTCCCCTCCCTCCGAACCGGACGTGCGGTTCTCCCGCATCCGGCTCTCCAGTCAGTGGGGTCCACGTCGGGACTGACAGATCTGCGCGTGGGCTATGGCCATGGTAAATAGCCCCTGCTCGATAAAGTAGGCATTTTTGCCTCCTTTCACTCCTGTTTCCAGGGTCGTCAGCATGCGTTCGGTCCACACTTCCGCTTCCACCCAGCTCCATTTCTGGCTCTCGGCTTCTCTGCCTTGCTTAGGAGTCTCCTCCACTTTCGACAGTTCCTCTTGCTTCGTCATTGACTCTACACATCCACCTTCCTGGCGGGCCTTCGCTCCACCGGCATTACCCGGCTTCTTCACTACTACGCCGCCTCTGACTTCTGCGGGTCTCTTACCAGACCGACCTTTCGCAGACCTCCTCGCTTTACGTCACTTGAACTTCCCACCATTCCATCTCCAACCACCCCAAGGGTTAACAAGATGCCTTTTTCACGTTACCCATCAGGCTCTTGTCCGTGTCAGGTTTCCCTTCCATTCGAGCTTCGCCATTTCCCAGCAGGCTCGCTGTCCCCTCTGAGCCGAATCGAGTTCGTCTCCTACAGACTGGTGGTTCTCCTTCGGCTGCTTCCCACCCCACCTCACGATGACGCAGTTGCCGTCGAATACGGGCCGGAGAACGTTTGCCCGGTAGGGACTTTCACCCTACTGTTCAAGTGCGCTTACGAGCGCACTAGGAGCCGCCTCCGCGCGGCGATCGAAATGTCGTTCATCCCGCCTCTTTTCGTCGTCCCCGCGTGAGCCCTGACCCTCCCATTCTCTATTTGGCGTCTTCCGCGGGCTTTGGCGGCGGGGGGACTCCTTTGTAGTTCCACTTGAACACCACAAAGCTAAGTGTTTCGGTCCCGGTGTTCCTGATCCCGTGCCAGTCCCAGGGAGCCGTGTAAAGAACGTCCCCCTTCTGGGTAGGAATCTTCTCCTCGCCGACATACATCACACCCTTTCCCTCCAGCACCATCATGAACTCTTCCTCGGGATGCTGATGGGGAGGATGGGTTTCGTGACCCGGCTTGATCTTGGCGACAGCCACCAGGGTCCCCCTGGTTCCATAGGTCTCGGCGTCCCCGTGACAGGTGTGAAAGGTCCCCCATTCGTAGTCCCCGGTGGTCGCCTCTTCGTGGCTCATGAGTACGCCTCCGGGGGCCTCGGTCGCAAGCCTTGTCAGAACGGGTCTTCCCCCGCTTCGTTACGAAAACTTATGAATCATCCGGGCTGGGAGATTTGGGGACAGAGTAGACTGTCCCCCTTCCAGCAGGTATCTTCTGCAAAGATGTTTATTGCAATGAACCGCTTTCGGGTGACCCGAGGTCGTGAGTCGGTCTTCGAGGAGCTGTGGCGCCGGCGCGAATCGTATCTGGACACCGTTGCAGGCTTTCGCGAGTTCCACCTCCTGCGAGGCCCCGAAAGTGAGGAGGCCACTCTCTACGCTTCCCATTCGGTGTGGGAATCGCGAGACGCCTTCCAGGCCTGGACAGAATCCGAAGCGTTCCGGAAAGCTCACTCCCAGGCGCGTTCACCTGAGGGCACCTTGCTGGGGCACCCTCAATTCGAGGGTTTCGAGGTCATTCTCTGATCAAAACAAAAAAGGGGACATTCTACTCTGTCCCCTTTTCTTAGTTGAGTCCCTTGATCGTCAGGTCCTAGTTCAGTCCCTTGATCGTCAGGCGGTCCGTGGGGAAGCTGCCGTTGGCGCTGTCCTGGTTCACGGCCACGGCGACCACGGGAGCGTCACAGGAGAGGGTGATGCTGCCCTTGAACCCGTCGGCAACCGAGCTGTTGAAGAACTGGACCAGGGAACCCAGGGGATTTAGCTCAAGGAGCTCTTGGCCTGCCGCCGTTCCGTCCTCGTTCAGAAAATCCAGCGTGCAGTCGATCTCATCGTCGCCAATGTTCTGAACGCCGATACCCAGCCCATTGCTGGCGCTTGCTTCGGCAGGCGCATGATGGAGCTGAGCCGCCTCCGTGGCATCGGAGAAAAACGCCCCGATGCGCAGAGGCGCGTTGAAACCCAGATCCAGGACCCACGTCAGGAAGGGGGCCAGCACCAGCCCGTCCTTGATGGAGGCGTCCACCACCACCGAGCCCTGATAATCCGGGTTTCCAGGTCCCAGCAGATCGATGTCCCTGGTGGCGCCGGGCTCTATAGATTCGTCGATGGAAAACAGCAGTGAACCATCTCGATCCCGCACATCCACTCGGAAGTTGGCGGTGGTCCCGGTCCCGGCGGGACTGGCTGCCAGCCCTCCCGTGTGGCGCATCGTCAAAACCGCGTTCCCGAGCCCCAGGCTCGGCAGAGCATAGGAGTGAGGCGCAAAGAACCGCCGCCTGGCCGTGTCCGAGCCGAACCTGCCGGTATTGCGGACGTCACGCTGTGCCTTCGGCCAGGAGCTGGCCGCCACACCCGGAGAAGCCGTATTCAGGGCGTACAGCATGCTGTCGTTGGAGCCGAAGTAAATCGTCCCGTTCTCTGCCATCGTCGGCGAGGAGACGACATCCCCCCCCACGTCGAAGGCCCACTTCAGAGTGCCGTTTGGGTTGATGGCAATCAGCTGGTCTGTATTGCTTCCAAAATAGATGGTGCCGTCCAGGCCGACAAGCGGCGAAGTCGTTACGCGGTCCCCGGCCTGAAATTTCCACAACTCGCTGCCGTCGTCGGGGTTGAGAGCGGCAATGCCTCCATCACCGGCAGTTACGGCAACGGGCACATAGATCGTCCCATCGTTTCCCGTAACCGCAGGGGCCCTGGTATTCAACGCGACCTCCCACTTGAGGCTTCCATCCTCCAGATTCAGCGCCGCGAACTCCGAATTGGAGCCGTGATAAATGGTGCCGTCCTCGCCGAAGATGGGCGGAGAGACGATCCCGTTGGTGTTGTCGACACTCCACTGCAGCGCCCCCAGGGAGTTGAGCAGGTACACTCCACCATTGGCATCCGTGAAAGCGATGACTCCTTCCAGCCCGATCGCGACCCCGGCGATGGAGGTCGCTGCGCCTTTAAAGTTCCAAAACTCAGTTCCGTCCGGATTGATGGCGTAGAGTGTTTGGCGAGTCGGGCTTCCGATTGGGGCGAGGATCGTCCCGTCTGCAGCAATGGCGATCGGACCCGAGACTGGATCATCCAGCTCGGAATCGAAAGTCCACTTGTTACTTCCGTCAGGATTGAAGGCAATGATGAGCCCATCGACTCTCTCGCCGACGTAGATTGTACCGTCCGCGCCGACGGCAACGGGCAGCCGGGCAGCCGCTCCGATGTCTACGCTCCATTGCAGGGTACCGTCGGGATTCAGGGCGTAGACACTGTCGTCGTTCGAAGAAAAGATGATGACATTGTCATCGCCGAGGGCGGGCGAAGACTGGATGGCTCCGCCTGTGTCGTACGACCATTTCAGTGTCCCCTGGGCATAGATCGGCTGCAATAATGCCGCCAGGACGGCGAGAGCCAGGCAACCTTTGAAATGCAGCACTAGCCGCGTCCTGAAACCAAAATGTTGAAGCATTGTTCTCTTCTCCCTCTCCTAAGACCGAGACTAGGTTTTAGGTTAGCTGGGCCACTATACGCGATTCCATCCGGGATGTCTCACCGCAGAGGAGTCTGGACGCCAGCGACCGGCTGACGGTCAGTGGAGGTGATCCTCAAACCAGCCCACGAAGCGCCGGATCACATCAATGCGATGCTTCTTCACTCCGCCGACACGCCGACCCGCTCCGTCTCGCCGGTGGCGAGGGTAACCTGCAGAGGCCCTGCCAGAGGCCTCGTGAGCCCATTCTGAAAGCCCATCAGGCGGAACTCGACCCGCTGGCCCTCGGAGAGACCCGGCCAGAAGTGAACGGTACTCAAGCCGCCTCGAACCCCACAGCGAAAGACACCGCCTCCCCTGCTGCTGCAGTCTTCCGGACCGAAGTCGAAGACGGCCGACCGGCCCGATGCGTCTGTGGCCATAATGCGGACACCCCGGGACAGATCGAAGACGTCCTCTTCGCCGAATACCCCGGTGCCGCACGACCCCGCCACGTAGACCAGATCTCTGCTGCCGCGCTGCAACAGCGCGACCCGGTCGACCTTCACCGTAGGCCAGGGTCCAAAGTGGCGTGAGGCCTTGAGGAAAGCATCCTTGCCGATTTGAGCACCCATGAATCGACCGGGAATGTCATCGGCCGTTGGATGGATTCCGCCGTAGATGCGGGAGATGCTGGTCTCGTCTGAGGCGTCGCGGTAGGTCGCCCACTGCAGCGTGATGTCCACGCTCGGGCCGTCTTCAAACACCAGGAACTCGTTCTGCGGTGCCAGGAACTCGCCGAAGCCACCCGGGAAGAAGGCATCGCCCGTGAACAGCGTCATCATTTCCGCCGCCGCCCGGCTGAAGGTGCTGTGACCCGAGACGTAGCCCGCGAAGGGCGGCGTGACAAAGGTGGGTCGCTGATAGGGCCACCAGTTTTCGGCCAGGATCCAGCCCACATCAGCCGTGGTCGTCTCCGGATCGGAAATGTATTCGGGACCTCGCCAGGCCCATACGGCAATCTTTCCGAAGTTCCGGCCCTGCAATCCCGCCAGGTGCTCATGACGCTCACCCGACGCCATCGTCTCCTGCGTGAGCACCTCGATCACACCGGGCTTCAGACGGATCCCTTCGGCCCTGTAGGAGGGTAAATCGGGGTCGCTGCTCTGCCCGTGGTCGGCCATGTAGCGAATCGCCGAGATCGGCCGGATGTAGTCGTACCAGCCCTTGGCTCCCCAGGCCGCAACCGCCGAATCGTGGACTGTGCCGGCCAGGGCCAGGTAGAGCTTCACATCCCACTCGAGGTCGTCGACCACGGGCCCGACCCCTGCGATCCGCTTGATGACCAGGGGATGGTCCGAGACGTAGTTGGCAATCGTAAACCAGTGTCCCGGCGGTGTTTCTGAATCGGGCCCGTCTGCCCAGAACTCGGCCAGCACCCGATAGTAGTCGCCGGCGGGAACGATCCGGGGAGTGTAGGGTTCACCAGTGGCCGGGTTGACTGCGCGGCCGCTCCCGTCGTTGGCCCCCAGCGTGTTGTTGCCCCGGGCGTTGGGGCTGATGTCGATCATGACGCCGTCGCTTGGATCGAGCGATCCGCTCCACTCGATCACCTGCTCAAAGCCGGAGCGATAGTCCTCGTCACCGACGCCTCCGATGAGGGGAGGAGGGCCCGGATCCAGATAGAGCCAGTACTGATTTCCGTCGGCCTCGTAGATGGTGAGATCATCGGGGCTGAGCGCGAAGGGAGTGACCTGGCCCCACTCCGGACTCAGAAACGGCGGAACGCCCAGCGGGAACGGGTTGCCGCTTTGATCCACGAAAAACTCGAGCGCCAGCGGCTGCCAGCGATTGGGATCCACGATCGAGGGGTTGCATGGAAAGGCCGGAAGCAGCGGCTGGTTGACCGGCTCATAGAACTGGTTGGCGTAGCCGTTTTCCTCATTCGCACCATCGGTTGCCCCGAAAGCGAGCACTGCGGCGGCGATACGGTTGCCGAGTGCTGCCGGGGAATCAGCCGCCGTGTCGGTGAAACCGATGTCATAGCCGAACTCGGCCATCCTGACATCGAACGAGGGAAGCGACTCCTCCGCACCCGGAGAGTCCGCAAAGCGGGCACTGAGGATGCGATACGAGGCGTAACTGATGGCTTCGTGCCGAGCCCCAGCGACGTCCTCATCGCTGGCTTTCTCCTGATGGAGATAGTTGCGGGCCACCGAATCGTAGGCTGCCCAGGCGTCCCACATGGCGATCGAAGTGTGGAACAGATTGCGCCCATGCACGGTGGGACGGGCAAAGTCGTTGCGGATAGCCTCCAGCAGCTCCTCGTTCCAGTGTCGCGCGGGCGAGTACTGAGCCGACCCGGCCGAACCGGGGGAGAGGGTCACAGAACGCTGGCCGGCGGACTCCACCTGCGCCGCAAGGGAAGCGACTGCCAAAACCAGCACAACAGAGCCTGCAATACGCCTCATACTTCGATCCCCCTGGGACGGGACCAGTTTAGTAACGCGCAAGGATCAAGTCAAAGCCGGAGCGAAGGCTGAATCCCGTTCCTGGACCGCCCACAGAAACCACATCGCTGCCCGTGAGTGCCGCGGATCCAGATCAAAGCTCAACCACTTCATTCAGCTCCGGGACGCTGACGTTTTGGACCCCGGCGTCCACGAGACCATCACGGAGTGCACAGGCCGGTCCGGGAACTGCCTTCGAGAAAACCGCGGGAGGCCTGACTCATGGCCGAAGGCAGGCCCCGCCAAATGAACGGGGCGATACAGGGGACGCACGGCGGGGGGAAAGGCTGAGACCTCCATCGAGGACTCGAGCAGGGTGGGCGTCGCGTAGCTGGACAGTCGAGTTGTCATGGGCAGTCTTCACCCCCACAAGGCAGGCACGGTAGGAGCGGGTTCCGTCCCGAGAACCTGTTCAGACCACGGAGGGTCCTCCTTACACTTACCAGTCTACAATGGCGTTGTTCTCGTCACGAATCGTTATTGGGTGGATGACTTCCTGCTTGAACGGATACCTGGCGGCCTCCTCCTCATCCACTTCAATTCCCAACCCCGGAAAAGTGATTTTCATTCCGTTTCATTCCTTCTCTTGTCGCTCCCAATTATGCCGCAAGCCGGCAACGAGTGGGAGCCGCCTCTGTACCGCCAACCTGATCGGGCTACCGAGGGTACTCCTACACCGGGAATGGCACACGATGGCAAAGCGATAGGGGTAGGGAAAGCTCATTGGTTTGAGCCTCCCCTCCCTCCGAACCGGACGTGCGGTTCTCCCGCATCCGGCTCTCCAGTCAGTGGGGTCCACGGCGGGACTGACAGATCTGCGCGTGGGCTACGGCCATGGTAAATAGCCCCTGCTCGATAAAGTAGGCATTTTTGCCTCCTTTCACTCCTGTTTCCAGGGTCGTCAGCATGCGTTCGGTCCACACTTCCGCTTCCACCCAGCTCCATTTCTGGCTCTCGGCTTCTCTGCCTTGCTTAGGAGTCTCCTCCACTTTCGACAGTTCCTCTTGCTTCGTCATTGACTCTACACATCCACCTTCCTGGCGGGCCTTCGCTCCACCGGCATTACCCGGCTTCTTCACTACTACGCCGCCTCTGACTTCTGCGGGTCTCTTACCAGACCGACCTTTCGCAGACCTCCTCGCTTTACGTCACTTGAACTTCCCACCATTCCATCTCCAACCACCCCAAGGGTTAACAAGATGCCTTTTTCACGTTACCCATCAGGCTCTTGTCCGTGTCAGGTTTCCCTTCCATTCGAGCTTCGCCATTTCCCAGCAGGCTCGCTGTCCCCTCTGAGCCGAATCGAGTTCGTCTCCTACAGACTGGTGGTTCTCCTTCGGCTGCTTCCCACCCCACCTCACGATGACGCAGTTGCCGTCGAATACGGGCCGGAGAACGTTTGCCCGGTAGGGACTTTCACCCTACTGTTCAAGTGCGCTTACGAGCGCACTAGGAGCCGCCTCCGCGCGGCGATCTGATCGGACCACAGAGGATCCTTCCACACTGAGGTAGACCGGCCCGCTGTTAGTTTGTCAGTTGTTTTTCACCGGAGATGTGATGACATCTGGAAAAGAGAACAACGGAGGCCAACTGGTGGTCACGCCCTGCCTGGGTGATTTCCTGGGCTCCGGCGAAGTTCGCTTTGAACGCTGGTACGTAGAACGTCAGTAGTGCCCCGTACCATACGACCTCCTTGGAAAAACTGGATGCGGGCAGTTAGAATAGCAAGGATCTTCCAAGACGTGCGGGTCGAAAGGGCTGGATACCAGATCAGGGGAAAAGAATGATTCAAAGGAAAACTCAAACGTTGTGTGGGCTGGCTCTGATGGCATTTTTTGCGGCCACGGCCTCGCTGGGTCAGGAGGCTTCCAGCCAGGACATTGAGGAACTGAAGAAAGAGATACAGGCCCTCAAGGCTGGGCAAAGAGCCATCCAGATCCAGCTTCAGCAGATCAGCAACCTGCTCAAAAAGGCAAAGCCTCGGCCAACTCCCTTCAAAGAGGTCACACTGGATGTGGGCAACAGACCGTTCAAGGGAAATGAGTCTGCCGGATTGACTCTCATCGAGTTCTCGGACTACCAGTGACCGTATTGCTCCAGACACGTCCGTGCGACGGTCCCACAGATCGAAACCAACTACGTAGAAAACGGCAAGATCAAATATGTCTTCATGGATCTGCCGCTGGAGTCCATTCACAAGCACGCCTTGAAGGCAGCCGAAGCCGCCGCCTGTGCCGGCGAGCAGGGTCAGTTCTGGGAAATGCACGATCGGCTCTTTGCCAACCAGAAGGCCCTGGCCCCGGAGCAGCTCAGGACCTATGCCGAGGCGCTGCAGCTGGACCTGAGTCAGTTCAATTCCTGCCTGGAGAGCGGCAGGCACGCAAAGTCGATCCGAAAGGACATGGCAACGGCACGGGCCGCCGGACTGACTTCGACTCCCTCCTTTGGGATCGGGTTCACCGACCCCAAAGATCCGAACAAGGTGAGAGTGGTTCAAACGATCCGTGGCGCCCAGGCCTTCAGCGCCTTCAAGACCGCTCTGGACGGCCTCCTTTCCAAGGTCAAGAAGCCGCCCAAGCCGCCAGCTGCACCTCAACAGTGAGAGGCTAAGGAAAGCACCTCTTCCCCTGGCTTCCAGCGGCGGCCTGAGGTACATTGGCTGCGGCATGAAATCCGGAGGCGAGAAAACAGGGGAAGACCTCTGTCGATGCCAGCGACCTTTCACCGACCGGCAGCGGTTTGCCCTGCGCAGTGAAGGTTCCACCGAGGAGAAATGCTTTCGGTGCGCTCTCTTCGACCGACGCCTGCTGCTCCGGTCAGCCCGGGTCTCGCTTCTGGTTGGAACGCTGCTGATTCTGATCAACCAGGGAGATCAGATCCTGGGCGGGTCCTTTGGCCCTGTAATGCTCTGGAAGATCCCCCTGACCTACGCTGTCCCATTCGGTGTGGTCACCTATGGATCCCTGGCCAACGCCCGGCGCTAGTGCTAGTCTGCAGGGTTTCTTGACACCGCTTGGACCGCTGGAACGTTGGTCCTCGAATGTGGGAGGCGCCTTGGCGCGGCGACCTGCAATCGTGCACGTGACTACCCGGCGTTCGCGGCCTGAGGACCCTCCCACTCTGGCCCCTGACCCACTCTGGGATCTTGGAATTCCTTGGAACGCTGGAACGTTGGAATCTTGGAACCCTGGAACCCTGGAACTCGACTAGAGCGGCCAGAAAACCGGCACCAGCAGGAGCAGCAACACAACCACAATGGCACTGAGAGGCAGGCCTGACACCAGAAAATCCCGGAATCGATACTTGCCGGGACCGAACACCAGCAGGCAGGCGGGTTCAAAGGGAGCGATCAGGGAAACTGAAGCCGCCAGGGTCACCAGAACGGTAAGACTGTGCGGGTTGACATCCAGTTGCTCCGCCGTGGCGATGGCCACTGGTAGCACCACCAGAACCGCGGCCGCGTTGGAGAGGGGCTGGGTCAGCAGCATGGTCAGAATCACGAACCCGCCCAGCACCCAGTACAGCCCCAGGGGCAGAGCCCACTCCACGATGAGGTCGGCCATGTAACCGTCGGCATGCGTCTTTTGCATGGCCAGCCCGAAAGCGGTCATCCCACCGATCAGGATGATCAGACGCCACTCGATGAAGGTGTAGACCTCCTCCACCGTTACACACTTGAGTAAGACCACAGTCAGAGCACCGAGAAGGAAGGCGATGGAGAGCGGAATCACCTGCAGTCCCCCCAGCAGCACAGCCAGCCCCAGAGATCCCATTGCATAGGTGCCACGCCGCTTGCGAAAGAGGACGTGTTCGCTCTCTTCCAGAATCCATAGATCACGAGCCTCCTGCAGGGGCGCTAGGTGATCGGCCGGACCCTGCAGAAGGACTACGTCACCAACTCGAAAGCGAAGATTCGCCAGTCCTTCGACCAGACTCACTCCCTGTCGGTATACCGCCAGCACGGATACCCCGTAGCGCTGTCGAAATCTCGACTTCCGGATGGTCCGGCTGATCAGAGTGGAGCCGGGCATGATGATGGCCTCCACCAGCTGGATGGAATCAGTCACCAGATCAGCGTCGTTGAGGGGGCCGTCTGCCTGAATTACCAGGTCGGGGGTCTCCCGAACGTAGAGGAGACCGTCGCGGGTGGCCTGAACGATGAGGCGATCTCCCTCCCGAAGCCTCCTTTGATCAACGTCAAATAGAATTCCCGCAGCGACGATTGGAAATCCCCACACAAGGATTAAAAAAAAGAGCTGTAGCCGTCCTCTGAGACGGCCCTTTCCGCGGTCCTCCTTTCTGTAAAAAAGAGAGATTGTTCCTAGAATGCGAGGGGGACGGAGTGAGGGCGTAGCCCGAACGGAGCTCCCCCTCGCTCGCGCTGGCGTCGAGGGGAGTGGACCAGATCCACGAGGCTGCTGAGCGGCCTCTGTAGGGCGCTGTACGACCTCTCCCCTTGGCGGGCACTCGTCTATCGCCCTCACCAAGCACTTTCCGGGGTCCAATCAGCCGATTTGCCCGGATTTGACCTCCTCGCGGTTTCCTCATTTCGTGGTTCCCTGCTGCTTTGCCTTGGCGCTCTCCATTCGATAGCTCGGGACGTTGAGTTCCAGAATCACGCTGTGGTGCACCAGCCGGTCGATGGCTGCTGCCGTCGTCAGGGGGTCCTTGAAGATCCTCTCCCAGTCCGAGAAGATCAGGTTGCTGGTCAGCAAGATGCTGCGACGTTCGTAACGATGGGCCAGCAGTGTGAAGAGAACCTCCATTTCCTCCCGGCTTTGCTGAACGTAGCCGATGTCATCGACTATGAGAGCCTCGAAGCGATCCAGTTTCTTGAGCTCCTTCTCCAGAGTCAGATCGATTTTGGCCCGCAGCAATCGCTGTACCAGCAGGGCGCAGGTAGAAAACAGAACCCGGCGCCCCAGCAGAATCAACTCCTGGCCCAGAGCACAGACCAGATGGGTTTTCCCGCTCCCAGGGTTACCGAAAGCCAAGACGTTCTCGGCACGATCCAAAAACGTCCCTTCCAGCAGCGCTGTGAGTTGTCGATCCACGCTTTGGGGCAAGCGCGAGCGGTCCAGCGCCGTCAGCGTTTTCTCCCAGGGAAGCTTGGAGGCCCGACGCTGGCGCTGGATTTTGCGCTCGTGCCGCTCCGCCACCTCGATCTCAGATAACGACAAGAGAAACCGGGGATAGGACAGACTTTCCTGGGTGGCCAGTGCCGCCTGGGCGGCGTAGTGCTCCCGAAAGGCCGGTAGATGCAGCTCGATTAGGCACTCGCGAAGTCGCGGTAAGTTGCCTGTGCTCATGACCTCACCTCCCGGTTCTCGAGAAGGGTGTCGTAGAGGCCCACGTCCATCTTCTCCACCATCACTTCCCAGGGTTCCACCACCGGATCGACAAGGCATTCTCGTAGTGCTTCAAAACGGATTCTTTGTCCCCGCTCAATCAACACCTGAAGTGCCTCTCGCACCCGCTGTTCACCTTCCTGGGCAGCCACCTCGAGGATCTTCAGATATTGGCGATCCGCCGTGGCCGGACAATCTCGGCGCAGCTCGTCGTAGGCGACTCGAAACAAGATCCCCGGAAACAGATCCTCCCGCCAGCGATAGCGAGTAAACGCCCCCGGCTTGCGCACCAACGAATGGATCACGTGCCGGTAGTCAATGCGATGCTTGCCTTCTCCTCGCAAGCGCGGCATCCGTGCCTGGCGCCGTCCTCCGTAGTAGACCTCCACCTGATCCGCCCACACCCGCACTTGAACGCGCTCGCCGATCAACCGGCTGTCCACCGAATAGGTGTTGTGGCGAACCCGGATCGTACTGCTGGGGGAGACTCTCACCCACTGCCGGGTGAAGTCATCCAGACGGCGTGCCGGCAACGGGCGCATCACTGCCAGCTTTTCTCCCAGGCGCTTTTGCCGGGCCGCATTGCGCCGGGACACAATCACCGCTACAAAGCCCTCGTACTCTTCCCGGCTGGAAAAATCACGGCTACACCGCAGCAGCAGTTCCTGCTCAATGGCCCGTTTCAAGCGGTGATGGGACTGTTCCACATCCCCGTTCTCGTGTGCCTTTCCTGCCTGAGTGCGACTGGAGCGCATCCCGAAGTGTCTCAGCAACGCTTGATAGCGCTCGGTGAACTCTTCCCGCTTCAGGTTCTTGACTGCCGCCGAGAGCCGGTCGGTCCGGTGCTCCTCGGGCAGCGCCCCCAACTCCCACAACGCGTTCTGAAGCCCCAGGCTGAGGCTCTCAAACGACTCACTGAAACACAGCGTGGTCGCTTCCCAGTTCGAGTAGGCCAACACGAAGTGGTACAGCAGATGGGGAAACGGCTGGCCCTGGATCGTCACTCCGAGGCGCCCCATAAACGTGAAGTCCGATTGCGCTTGATGTCCCGGCTGATACTTCTGCGGGAACATCACCTCCTTCGCTTCTCCGTATTCTGCCTTCCACTGCTTGATCCTGCGCTGCAGCGTTCTTAACTGGCCTTGCTGGAAGGCCCCTTCCTGCTGACGACACAAATGATCGAACACCGCTTTTGCTTCCACCGTCGGCGATCGCTTCAGGATCTCTTTCACCTCCGGCCACACCGACTCGAACGGATCCGATCGAGTTCTCCAATACCGTTCCGGCTGACACTGGCTCGGTAGCTTTCCCGACTTCAGGTACTTGCGAGCTGTCTTTCGCGACATCCCCGCTTTGGCCGCCGCCATCGTTAGCGTCTTCTCGTTCTTCTTCAACTTTACTAACCTCCGCACTTGCTGATCCTTAACCATGCCCTCATGGTCAGGATCAGCCCTGAAAAAGCGGGGAATTCCATTTGTCGTCGCGGGGAATTCTAACTGTCGCCAATCACTCCTTTGTGGTCCCAGGTAAATCCTCCGTTGGCCCCGTTGGATGGACAGAACAGTCACGCCCTGGTCCCCGAGAGGGGTGTAAGACAGCAGATTGTTTAGAGGGGGTGAAGTCAGGCTGTTTTGACCTGGATTGGGTAAGCAGAAAATGACGGATTAGAGGAGCGCTGGTGGTTGAGGCCAGCCCTTGGTAGGAGAGGAGCTAGCGGAAGCGGGAGCCGTTGGCGTTGGCGATCCAGCGACGCAGGGCGACGCGGACGTTGTTGACGCGACTCAGCGGAGCGTTGTCGAAGTACCAGCGGAAGGTTTTGATCTCTTCCAGGATGTCTACGTCGGGGAAGTCGGCGGTCAGTTCGGCAATGAAAGCCGCATCCAGCTCGGGGCGGTAAGGGTAATCGGGCAGCTGCTCTTGCAGGTAGGCGAGGATCTTCTCGGGAGAGTTGTCGAAGAACATGTCGGCGCTATTCACAGCTCGTCGGAGGCCCGGTAGATGGAGTTCCCCCGGTTTCGTGGACACCTAATCCTTTGGGAGAATGGAGGACACGATGCCAAGAACAAGACGAGCTTATCCACCCGAGTTTCGCCAGCAGATAGTCGAGCTTCATCGAGCCGGGCGCAGCCCCGGTGAGCTGGCCCGAGAGTTTGAACCCAACGAACAGACGATCCGCAACTGGATCGCCCAGGCAGACCTGGATGAAGGCCGTCGTAGAGACGGCCTGACGACGGTAGAACGAGCCGAGCTGCGGAAGTTGCGCAAAGAAAATAGGCAGCTGAGGGTTGAGCGGGAAATATTGGCAAAAGCCGCGGCCTGGTTCGCACGGGAGAGCGATCCGATTTCCAAGGAGTCTTCAGGTTCGTGAAAGTGAATCAGGCCGACTATCCAATCACCACCATGTGCCGTTTGCTGGGTGTCTCCACCAGTGGCTACTATGCGTGGGTCGATCGCGGACCTTCGACTCGAGATGAAGCGAATGCTCGTCTTCTGGAAACAATCAACGGGATCCACCAGCAAAGTCGTCGGACCTATGGAGCTCCCCGCATTACGGCGGAACTTCGAGAGGAAGGTCACCTGGTGGGCAAAAACCGGGTGGCCCGACTGATGAAAGTCGCCGGCATTGAAGGCGTTAGCCGCAGACGCAAGACACGCACGACCCTGAGAGGCCAAGACAGCCGTCCGGCTCCGGATCTGGTGGAGCGAAACTTCCAGGTCAGCCGCCCCAACCGACTGTGGGTGGCAGACATCACGTACGTGCCGAGTTGGGCAGGTTTCGTCTACCTGGCCGTAGTGGTCGACGCTTTCAGTCGTCGAGTGGTCGGCTGGTCGCTCAGAAATGATCTCAAGACCCGGCTAGTGACCGATGCCCTGCAAATGGCACTTCAAGAGCGTGAATCCGACGGGGTGATCCATCACTCGGACCAGGGGACGCAATACACGTCGATCGAGTTCGGGCTACGCTGCAAGAGAGCCGGCATCAGACCCTCCATGGGCTCGGTCGGTGACTGTTATGACAACGCGCTGTGTGAGAGCTTTTTTGCCTCTCTGGAGTGTGAACTGATCGACCGGCACAGCTTCCGCAGCAAGCTGCAGGCCAAGCTTGCTGTCTTCGACTACATCGAGGGCTTTTACAACCCTCACAGGCGGCACTCGTCACTGGACTATCTGTCGCCGATCAACTATGAATCGAGGCACTCAGATGTGGCTTGATTCGAAAGCCGTAAACTGTCCACAAAAGTGGGGTAACTTCAAGATGTCCTCTTCGTCCAGAGTGGCCTTTTGCTCGAGCACGCCCCGGTTGAGCGCGGCCAGGCAGAGGCGGTTCAGCAGCCGGCAGACGCCGCCCGAAGTTTTGTAAAGGGCCAGGTAGGCCGAGTCGGTGAAGATGTCGGGTTTAGCTCCGGCCAGCTGGAGATGGTGGCAGACGTAGTTTTTGGTTTCGGCCTCATCCAGGGGAGGCAGCTTGTAGGAGAGTAGGATGCGCTGGTGGATGTTGCGGAACATGGGGCGCCCGAGCCGTCGGCCCAGGTCGGGATGACCGATCATGATCATGAGCAGGGGATCGATTGAATCCATCCTAAAATTAAGAAGTACAGGTATTTCGTCCAGTGTTTTGTCGGGCAGACACTGGCTCTCGTCGAGAATTAGAATCGGGGTCTTTTTGGCGTTCTCCACATAGTCGCGCACGGCCGTTTGCAGGTTTCGAAACAGAGTGGACTTGCGGCTGGAGGGCTCACCGCCGAACTCGCTGTTGAGCTGGGCCCAAAAATCCAGGGGAGTGACCGTCGACAGGGGCACGTAGAAGAGCTTGTAGACGGAGGAGTTGAGTTGCTCGACGAAGGCGCGCACGGCGGCCGTTTTGCCGGTTCCGGCCTCCCCCAGCACGAGCATCAGCCCCAGACGGGTACGCATGTAGTCCAGGCGCCGGGCGAGTTCGTCAAAGGCCGCAGTGGGGAGCAGTTTCTGGGCCGGGATGTCCTTGGCGAAGGGAGTGTCGGAGAAGCCGTAAAAAGTGTGGATCACGATTCATCCTCCTCGTCGGGAAGGGAAAAACGGGGTCTTCGGGGGGAAGTGGCGTTTTGGGCGGCGTCGACCCGGTGCAGACGCACCACCGGCTGGTCGTCTTCGAAGAGAAACAGCTCACTGGGACGTCCTTCGGGATGGCGGATCTCGATGCGCAGGCCAGTGTATTGGGGCGGCACTTCCCAGAGCCGGCGGGCGATGGAGACGGTGCAGTCGTTGCGGACGGTGCGGTGCAACGTGCGGTAAAAGACCCGGTCCAACTCGGCCCGGCTGACCGTACGGCGGCGAATGGAGGCGAGCGAGCGCAGGTAACGCTCCAGTGGCGTCTCACAGATGCTCGAGTGGCGGCGCCGGTGATAGTCCTGCTCCAGCCACTGAGACAAGCGAGCATTGAGATCGTCGAGGGTCAAGGCCTCGAGATCGAGAAGGCTTAGAAAACCCTGGCGCAGGGTGCGAAACCAGCGCTCGATTTTTCCGCGCGAAGGACTGTCATAGGGCTTGGAATGCACCAGAGCCACACCCAGACGGGCGCAGGCCAAGGTGAGTTGTTTGGAGGAGAAGGCCGAGCCGTTGTCACAGTAAAGGATCTGGGGTAAACCATGGCGCGAGAAGGCTTTTTGGAGTGCCGAGACGACCACTGCGGAGTTTTCCCGGGTGTAGAAGCGGGCCAGGGTCAGGAAGCGGGAATGGTCATCGATGGCTGCAGCCAGGTAGGTTTTGCGGCGGCGGCGGCCGAGAGGCACCTTGGGGCCGTGCATAAAATCCATCACCCACAGATCGTTGGCGTGGGGTTTTTCGAAGTGCTTGCGGGCCTTGGGCGCCGGCTTGACCTGGGGCCGCAGACCGGCCCGCTTGATGTGACGACGCAAAGTGGATTCGGAGATGCGGCGCGAAGTGATGTGGCCCGAGGCCACCAGCTGTTCACGGAGTCGGTTGACCGGCACCCGGGGATGGCGGGCCAGCAGCTCGGAGATGTGGGCGCTCAGCTGCTCGGAGATGACCCGGCTTCGGCCCGCATCGCAACGCCGCTTGGGCAAGAGTCCGTCGAGTCCTTCTTGGCGGTAGCGGCGCAACCAGCTCTTGAAAGTGGCGACTGAGTAGCGGCGTCTGCCCAGACCCGGCACATCCAGCTCTTTTCGGGCCATGCGGCCGAAGTAACGGGCTTGGCTGCCGGCGGCGGCGTGCAGCACCGGCGCGATGACGCCGTAGCGGAACAGCGCCACGGCCTGGCGTTTTTGTTTTCCCTTCATCCTGAGGCTCCTTTGGCCAACCCTTTGTGCCACAACCCTACCGCTGGGCCCCTATCACGCAGTGTGGAGGATCGATTCTTGTCATGACGCGGCTGCCAGCCGGGTCCAAACAACGTGGCGCAAAAAGGGGATTGAGCGACTTGTGCTGCAGACACAGCGGATGCCGGTGAGTCAGCCCGTCAGCAAGCCAGAGCGGGGCCCGAGAGCCAATCGTAGGTCGAACAGCAGGTGGGGGAAGTAACGCCGATGAAAACGCAGCACCACTCGGGGTGGAGAGCCTCGGGGCTGGGCCGCCAGCAGCGCGGCCACCTGCTGGGCCTGCCGCCGCACCCCTTGGACGGCTCCGGGCAACTCGACCTCGGCCACCGGAAAAGAGAGCAGTCGCCCATAGACGGCCGCCAACAGCAGCAGCATGCGGTGCAGCGTCAACTCCTCCAACAGCACAGCTTCCTCACCTTGGCTGCCGGCCGTGGCCACCTCGTCCAGCGCTTGGCGCATCGTCCGTTTGCCGTTCACCACCACTTCGACCATCCAGCTCATCAACCCCAGGCTGAAGCGTCGGCGCGGCACCACTTGAGCCGGCAGCACGCTGAAGGTGACATCTCGTGGCTGATCCGGGCCCCGCCGCCGGCAGCGGAAGCGAGCCACTGGAAACCGTTGATAGGTCCGCCCCTCCTCATCCACCAAGCACCTGAAATACAGACCGTGGCGTACGGCGCATTCACTTCCCCGGCACAGCGGACAGCGGTCCCGGTAGTCGGGCAACAGCTCGTACAGCCCCAGTCCCAGAGAGGAAAGACTTGACAAAGACCTGTCTTGGAAGCGATCCTGAATCTGAAGTTTGTCTTCGAAAAGCCGGGAGTTATCCGAAGCTCAAACCACGGGCTCCCGGCTGCTCCTTTCCCTTCTTCTCCGCAGCCAAGACAGCTGTCACACTGTCATATTCTTTTCACCCGCTGCGGGCTAAGACAATCTATACAATTCCGGCTGCAAAAGGCAGAGAAGTTTGTGACGTATTACAAGGGGTCTCTTCCATGCTTCCCCCGGCCAGGGTGGATCCTTCGGGCACGATGACCTCGCTCAGGTACTCCTTGATCCGGTATTCCTCGGTGAGAGTGGCCGGGGCGGTGCGGGGCAGCAGGCGATGGCCCAGAAAGGCCATGTAAAGCGTTCCGACGACCACAAGAACCAGGCCGATCTTCCCGAACTCAAAGAGAGAAAACGGTTCCATCCCCATTTTCTGGATCATCCCGCTGGCAGCCAGGTTGGTGGAAGTGCCGATCAGAGTACAGGTCCCGCCCAGCATGGAGGCGAAAGCCAGCGGTATCAGAACTCTTCCCGGACTGACCCGGCTCTGCCTCGACAGGCCCAGCACGACGGGAAGGAGAATCGCAACAGCCGTCGTATTGCTGAGGAATGCTGAAAGGCCGGCAGACAGCAGCATGACCGAGACGAGGATTCGAAACTCATTCCCGCCCACGACACCATGAATGGCTTGACTCAGCCAGTTCATCACACCGGTCTTCACCAGGGCGGCAGACAGAACAAAGATCGAGCAGAGGATGATGATGATTTCATTAGCGAAGCCCGAGAAAACCTCCTCCGGGGTCAAGATCCCGAACAGGGCCAGAGCCGCCAGAAGGAGAAGCGTGACCAGGTCGACGGACAGCCATTCCAGTACGAACAGGACCACCGCCGCCGCCAGCAAGAGAAACAGGATTAGAATCTCAAACGTCATCAATAGCCTGTCGGGCGTTCCCCCTTGCGTCTTCTTCAGGCACTCTTCGATTCGGCGTCCATGCTTGGACGGATCTGCGCTTTCGTCAGTTCCACCGGCGACAGCTTTCGCCGTCGGATCTGTTCGGCGGTGTCCAGGAGACTTGCGTAGTGAAGCGCCGAGGTGCGCAACCGATCGCCGCCCCCTTCTTGCCCGTACCCTGCTGCCGCCGAGGCTAGAACCGAGAATCCCCCGGCCAGCAGGGTTCTACGGGAAATGGGATGAGTTTCCGGTTTCATGTGAGGACAGTCTACTCTGTCCCCTTTGTCGGGGCAATTCCGACCCGCAAAGTCGATCTTCAAAATTCGGGGACAGAGTAGACTGTCCCCTTTTCGCTTCGGCGGTTACGGTTCCTTACGGCCTGTGGGCCGGTCTCGAAGCTGGCCTGTCCCGTCTCGCCGGGTGGACAGAGGCGCGCACTTCAATCGCGTAATGCGGAAGTGGAACTCACGCCCACGGGGCAGCTGACGCCGGTTCCCCCGAGTCCACAATAGCCGCCCGGGTTCTTGGCCAGGTACTGCTGGTGGTAGTCCTCGGCATAGTAGAAATCAGGAGCCGCCAGAATCTCCGTCGTTATCGTACCGTGGCCGGCCTGCTGGAGCTCGACCTGATAGGCGTCGCGGCTGGCCAGCACAGCCTCCATCTGACCCTCCGAAAAGCAGTAAATTCCGGAGCGATACTGGGTTCCGGCGTCATTCCCCTGGCGCATTCCCTGACTCGGATCATGGTTCTCCCAGAACAGTTGCAGCATCTGATCGTAGCTGGTCTGAGCAGGGTCAAAGAGGACCAGGACAACCTCTGCGTGGCCGGTCATTCCCGTGCAGACCTCACGATAGGTTGCATTCGGCGTGTAGCCGGCGGCATACCCGACGGCTGTCGTAAACACCCCGGTAGCCTGCCAGAACTTCTTTTCGGCACCCCAGAAACAGCCCATCCCAAAGAGTGCGCTTTCGAGGCCCTGCGGGAAGGGCGGCCGGAGAGGGGCATTCAGCACGTAATGCCGCTCGGCCACGGACATCTCTTCTTCCCGTCCCGGCAGGGCGCGTTCGGCGGTAGTCATCCTGATTCGGTGTCCAAAATCCATTCGTTTCTTTGCTCCCTAGTGTAAACGGTTTCCATCGAACCGGGGAATAATTCCAGGATAAACGCAGTGAGCGAAGTGAACAGGAGACGAGGTCAGTCGAAATCGTTGAATCTTACCGGTGGCGGTCTTGGGGAGTGCTTCTACGAACTCGATCATCCGAGGATACTTGTAAGGCGCAATTCTGGACTTAACAAATCCTTTCAATTCCTCGACGAGTTGGTGCGACGCTTCATAGCCTTCATTCAGTATCACAAAGGCTTTCGACCTGGTAAGACCCGCTTCGTCTCTGGCGGCCACGACAGCTCCTTCCAGAACGGCCGGGTGCTGCATCAGAGTGTTTTCGACTTCCACCGGCGAGACCCACTGGCCCCCCACCTTGAGCATGTCGTCGGATCGGCCTTCATAAAAGTATGAGCCTTCTTCATCGCAATGGTAGCGGTCCCCTGTCGGATGCCAGCCGGCTTGCCGACTCCCTTCCGCCTCCGGGCGGTTCCAGTAATGAGGCGAAGCGCTCCCACCCCGAACCAGCAGGTCTCCCGATTCACCGCGGGGCACCTCACGGCTCGATGCATCCACTATCCGGACTTCATAGCCGGGTACCGGCGTCCCGCTGGACGCCGCCTTCACTTGACCGGATCGGTTGGAGATGAAAATGTGAAGCAGCTCAGTGGAGCCGATTCCGTCCAGAATCTCCACGTCGAAGCGCTCCTGCCAGCGACGCAGGATCTCCGGAGGCAGGGCCTCAGCCGCCGACACGCAGAGACGAAGGCTGCTCAAATCCCAGTCGGGCTCTTCGCGAGCGGCGGCGAGCATGGCTGCATAAAAAGTTGGGACGGTAAAAAAGAGAGTCGGCCGATGGCGGATCAGCTCGCCAAAGATGGCCGCCGGAGTGGGGCGGCCGGGAAAAAGTACCGAAGAGGCTCCGACCCCCAGAGGAAAGGTAATACTGTTTCCGAGCCCATAGGCATGAAAGGCCTTGGAGGCGGAAAGAATATGATCGTGCTGGTCCATCCCCAGAACGCCCCGCGCATAGCACTCGATGGTATAGGGGATCGCCTGCTGAAGGTGAACCACTCCCTTGGGGAAGCCCGTGCTGCCGGAGCTGTACAGCCAGAAGGCCGGATCTGCAGGCTCGGTTGGGGCCGGTGGGATTTCGGGAGAGGCCCCCTCGATCCACTCCTCCCAGGAGATCGCACCCGCCGGAGAAGCGCTATCGACAACCACCACAGTCCTGAGAGCGGATGCGTTTAGCCGTGCCCGGTGGAAGGACTCAAATACGGGACCGCTGACGATCGCAACCTCGGCCTGGCTGTCCTGCAGGAAATACTCAAAGTCCGCACCGGTTAGAAAGGTATTGATTGGAATCGGTATGTAGCCCGCTCGAATGGCACGAAAAAGGCAGCCGGAAACTCGAAACCATCAAGTAGCAGCAGTAACACCCGGGCACCGGGTTCAGCGCCCAGGGCTTTCAAGGAGTTCCCGACTCGAGCGGCAAGACCCGCCAGCTCGCCATAAGTCATACTTTCCCCGCCCACAGTGAGACAGGTCTTGCCTTCGCGACCGACGTCGAGATTGTGGAACAGGACTTCACTGACGTTGTAATGTCTGGGCAAATCAAGCTTCATACTGGTCCCGGGATCCAATGGCACTGGTTGACCGTTTACCATATTAGACTACGCCTGAGTGGGGGACACTCCGTGGTCCGAACAGGTTCGCGGCGCGGAGGCCGCTCCCACTCTTTGCCGCCCGGGAACATCCCAATGTAGGAGGACCCTCCGTGGTCCGATCAGATCGCTGTGAGGTTGCAAGTTAAAAGTTGAAGGTTGAAAGTTCGATCAGATCGCCGCGCGGAGGTGACTCTAGCCACCAGCCCCAGGCGATGAAGCTCCTGGGCCGGTACCAGCTCTTCCTGGAAGTAGATTTCCTTGGCACGAGCCAACCCCAGCAGCCGGACCAGCCGGACCGTCCCGCCCAGACCGGGCACCAGTCCCAGCCGATGCTCCCGGAATCCAACACGAGCCGCCTGTGAGGCAACACGGATATCGCAGGCCAGAGCGAGAAGGATCCCGCCGCCGGTGGCCACTCCATTGATCGCGGCAAAAACAGGTTTGGGGAGATTTTCCAGAGCATCAAAGAAATCCAGAAGATCGTAGTTCTCCTCTGCGAAATAGCGGTTGGACCAGTCCTGTTCGAAACGACTGATATCGACGCCGGCACAGAAGGCTCGACCGGCACCCGTGAAGACAACGACGCGAACATCTTCTCCCTGGAGGACAGGAATCAGAGAGGTGAACTCCTGACGCATTCTCTCATCCACTGCATTCAGAACGTCGGGCCGGTTCAGGGTGACCAGCACAACCCCCGCCTCCGGAAACTCCACCTCAATTGTTTCCCAATTCAATTCGATACCCTTCTGTCTGGTGTACTCACTCCAAATACCCGGCATTGATGTCGATGTAGTCTCTCCACTGCTCGGGAACCTCATCGTCCGGATAGATGGCTTCTACCGGACAGACGGGCACACAGGCGGCACAATCAATGCACTCGGCCGGATTGATGTACAGCTGTCTCGCCTCTGAGAAATCTTCGGCACCCGGCAGAGGATGGATGCAGTCCACCGGACAGACCTGCACGCAACTGGCGTCTTTGGTGCCGATGCAGGAATAGGTGATGACGAAAGTCATGAAGGCATCAATCTAGCGACAGGATCCTACCAGAGTTGGCACGTCCAGATAGTCCGTGTCGAGAGTCCGCAGCACTCCGGCAAGCTCACGCTCTGCTGCTGCTGCTGTGCGGGCCGAGAACTGGCAGGCCACGACCACGCCCTCTCGCTCCTCCCGGGAAAGCCGGGCTGCCGCAACCTGGTTGTCGGTTCTTGTGGGGGCCGGTCTTGTGCCGGCCCGTTCAGCGGGCGACCACAAGGGTCGCCCCTACGATTGACCGCCGCCGTGCACTAAACAGAGAACGGGAATCCGGCTTCACTTGCCACCCGAGAAGAGATACTCCACCGCCAGGGTGCTCAGCGCCCGGACCCCCAGCTTCAATCCACTCTCATCGATGTAAAAATCGGGAGCGTGGTGGGGAGCCGCTTCGGATGAGGGGACGCCTTCCGGCTTCCCGCCAAGGAAGAAAAAGAAACCCGGGACTTCCTGTTGAAAAAAGGAAAAATCCTCTGCTCCCGTAATGGCATCCATTATCTTCAGATGCCGGGGGCCGGTCAGGGACTGCAAACGGGGAACTGCCCAGCTGGTCAGCTGCAGGTCGTTGTAGGTCACGGGGTAGCCCGCCTCTATCTCGACTTCGGCGACGGTGCCCATGCCCTCGGCGATGTGGGTGGCGACCTTTCGGACCTCGCGGTGAATCTTCTCGCGCATCCCCGGGTCAAAGGTGCGAATCGTCCCCACCATCTCCACTTCTTCCGGGAGAATATTGGTCCTGACGCCGCCCTGGATCTTTCCGATCGAGATGACAGCCGGGGCCCGCGTCAGTTCAGTCCGCCGGCTCACCACAGTCTGCAATCCCGAAATCACGTGCGCGGCCGAAGTGATCGCGTCGGCACCTTCCCAGGGACTGGCGCCATGGGTCTGTTCTCCCTTGATCAGGATCCTCAAATCGTCAGAACTGGCCAGAGCCGGCCCCGGAGTGTACTCAATCGTGTTCACGTCCGTTCCACTGTTGATGTGGATGCCGAAGATGACCTCCACGTCGGGATCCCGAAGGACTCCCTCGCGGACCATGAGTTCGGCTCCACCCTCTTCTCCCCGGGGAGTGCCCTCCTCAGCGGGCTGAAAAATCAGCTTCACCGTGCCCGGGAGCTGATCGCGCAGGCGTGTCAGAACAGTGGCCGCCCCCATTGCCATCGCCATATGGGTATCGTGACCACAGGCGTGCATGACTCCTACCTCCTGGCCTTCATAGGTGGATCGAACCCTGGAGGCAAAAGGGACATCGGTTCGCTCAGTGACGGGCAGCGCGTCCATATCGGCGCGCAAAGCAACGACCGGGCCTGGTGAGGAGCCTTCCAGGAGGGCAACCACGCCGGTGTGATCGATTCCAGTCTCCACCTCTAAACCCAGCTCCTTCAAATAGCCGGCGACTCTCTCAGAGGTCTGATTGGCGACAGTTAGAATTCCCGCGTGTTGCCTCATCTAAGAATCGAACCGAAGCTATAAACTTGCCTCATTGGGAATCGAACCCAGTTCAGAACAGCTTATTTCTTCCGTCTCGCAGAAACAACGGGTGGAGTGGAAGGTCGAAATGACAAGGGAATAATGTGCCGGAGTGATCACGTAAAAATGACCCACCTTGTCAAGTAGGGTGTTGTTCTTGGTTTGAGCGAATTGTCTTGTCCGGTTCTTGGACTGCGAGAGGGGACACAGTGAGGGCGAGCCCGAATGGGGTTCCCTCTCGGCGGCCGACTCAGGTGACCCCCTTCTTGGGTTGTCCCGGGACCGTGAAGTCCCTGCTGCTGGAGATGTACGGCCCAGCGGTCGAGGCGACATTGCTGTGTGGCCGTCAGGGGACACTTCCCATGGCTCATAAGACTATTTTGACCTCGGCTGGTTGCCCCTTTGTTGGCGCACCTTCTTTTGCGAAATCAGACCCGATTTCAGAGAACGTTGGCTCTACACGGGAGATCTCGGCCTTGTAGAGTTGTTCTCTTCGCCAGTCCCTGACGCGGCGCTGCAAAGTTCGCAGCTGCCCATCAAAGAATCGACAGGGATGGCGTTGTTGAAGCCGAATGAAAAGCGCTTTGGCTGTTTGAGCGGGATTGACTTCCAGTTGGACACGAACCTCTGGCCAGACTTCAACGAAAGGATCCTCCCGGGTCCTCCAAGTCCGGGCAACCCGGGGCTTCTTCGTCCGCCGATATCTCCTGATTTGGTTGGATTCTGGTGCAGCACTGATCTCAGCAAGGTACTTCCTGACAACAGCATCCATCTCTCTAGGGGAGCCGTTTCTCTCCGGTTCTCTTTGTCCGTTGGCAAAGGTCCAAAAATGGTCCTGTCTTCGCTCGAGTTCTTTGAGTAACGTGACTGGATCCAGCTTCCTGTACAGGTCTTTGATGGGTTCTATTTTTCTCTTGGTGAGACAATCAGAGGCTAAGATTCGCTGGTAAGGAGTTTGAGCCCGATCGTAGCGTTTCTTGACGCGTGCACCCCGGCGTTGCTTCTCGATTAGCTTCATCGAGGGCTGAAAGAAGTTCACGTAGAGGCGCAGAATCTCGTAAAGCTGAATCAGGGCTCGCCAGGCCCCCAGACCCGTGTAGCGATCGTAGCCAATCAGCCGTCTCACGATCGAACCATTCTTCTCCTCAACGAAGGCCTGATCGTTCTTTCGACCCACCCGGGAACGAGTGAAAGTGATCTGCTCTCTTTGGCAGTAACGGAGCATCTCATAGTTGATGAATTCGCTTCCGTTATCCGTGTCCAATCCGAGAAGAGGAACCGGGAGCCGCCCACGCAGGCAGTTGAGAGATCCGATCACATCGGCTTCGCTACGCCGTAGCAGCGCCACGCATTCGGTCCAGCCCGTTGCGACGTCCACCAGGACCAGAGTGTGTAGGAAACTGCCTGCAGCACTCTCGCCGCAGTGAGCCACAAGGTCGGCTTCGACAAAACCGGGTTGAAGATCATCCCAGTCAGCGAAGGTTCGGACCTTGATCTGCTTCTTGAGCAAGCTTCCTGGTCGGGTCGTACTGACACCGTGCCGGCTGCTTCTTTCGGAAGCCAACAATCGATCAGCGGTAGCTGGGCTGATCGCTAGCAGCCTTCGCCTAACATCAGGCGGCAAGGATAGATGACCGTTCCTCTCCATAACTTCGATCAACTCGGGAACAAAGGGGACCAGTCTCTTTGCGCAGATCCGGTTGGCCGTTGTCCAAAGAGTCACCAGTGCCCGCTTCACCCGGTCATCGTATCGGGCACGGCGGGGCCGCGACGAACTGGCCCTGCTCGGCGGATTGTTCAACAGGGTAATCGCATGTTTGCGACCGTAGCCGGTTGTCGCGACCAACTGATCTACAATCTGGCTCTTGATCCCTTTGCGGGCCGATGCGTAATCCTCAGCGGTACACGTCAACAATTCTCGGCGCAACTCCAAACTCAACTTCTTCTTCAATCTGTGACCTCCTCATCAAGTTTTCGGTTCGATTCTTGATGAGGCAACGGTATGCCATCAGTTCGATTTTGGATGAGTCAATGCGCATAACGGCCAGTCAAGATCGCGTAACGGGTGGGCGTACAGATCGAGGCCGGGCTGTGTGCATCCGTAAAGTGGACTCCTTGTGCAGACAGGTGGTCGATGTTCGGTGTAGGAATTCTCGATTCCGGGTTATAGGAGGCGACATCCCCGTAGCCCATATCATCGGCCAGAATCAGGACTATGTTTGGGAAAGTGAGTTGTCCGGACGCTGGCCGGGAGTGCTCAAGATGGCCCCGACTACAGGCCGCGCTCAGCAGCACCAGCGCCAGCAGGTACAGGCACAGTGACGGGTTACGGCACATCGCAATTCATCTTAGGACCGAGCGGGACCTGCTTCAAGTGAGATTCCCGATCGACAGGACGTGGCTCTTAACTCCGCCGGTCCTTACGGAAGAAATGGAGGACCCTCCGTGGTCCGATCAGATCGCCGCGCGGAGGCGGCTCCTACACTTTGCCATCCTGTAACATTCCCGACGATAGGGGTAGGGAAAGCTCATTGGTTTGAGCCTCCCCTCCCTCCGAACCGGACGTGCGGTTCTCCCGCATCCGGCTCTCCAGTCAGTGGGGTCCACGGCGGGACTGACAGATCTGCGCGTGGGCTACGGCCATGGTAAATAGCCCCTGCTCGATAAAGTAGGCATTTTTGCCTCCTTTCACTCCTGTTTCCAGGGTCGTCAGCATGCGTTCGGTCCACACTTCCGCTTCCACCCAGCTCCATTTCTGGCTCTCGGCTTCTCTGCCTTGCTTAGGAGTCTCCTCCACTTTCGACAGTTCCTCTTGCTTCGTCATTGACTCTACACATCCACCTTCCTGGCGGGCCTTCGCTCCACCGGCATTACCCGGCTTCTTCACTACTACGCCGCCTCTGACTTCTGCGGGTCTCTTACCAGACCGACCTTTCGCAGACCTCCTCGCTTTACGTCACTTGAACTTCCCACCATTCCATCTCCAACCACCCCAAGGGTTAACAAGATGCCTTTTTCACGTTACCCATCAGGCTCTTGTCCGTGTCAGGTTTCCCTTCCATTCGAGCTTCGCCATTTCCCAGCAGGCTCGCTGTCCCCTCTGAGCCGAATCGAGTTCGTCTCCTACAGACTGGTGGTTCTCCTTCGGCTGCTTCCCACCCCACCTCACGATGACGCAGTTGCCGTCGAATACGGGCCGGAGAACGTTTGCCCGGTAGGGACTTTCACCCTACTGTTCAAGTGCGCTTACGAGCGCACTAGGAGGACCCTCCGTGGTCCGATGCCTGATCGGCTCGCTTGATCCCTCGAATTTTCAATTTTCAATTTTCAATTTTCAGTTCTCTGCTTCAGAACAACCGCGCTGAGAGGAGGAAGGGTCAGAACGATCGAATGGCTCCGCCGATGGCAGGCTCGTGCTTCAACCGGGACCCGTCCCAGGTTGCCCAGATTGGATCCTCCCCACAGTCTGCTGTCGCTGTTGAGGACTTCCTCGTAGTACTCCGCATCGGGAATACCCAGCCGGTAATCGCACCTGGTAACCGGAGTAAAGTTGAACACCGCCAGTATCGGATCGGAACCGCCGGCCCCCTTTCGGAGGTAGGAGATGACGCTTTGTCGGTCATCATTCAAATCAACCCATTCGAAACCCTGCCAGTCAAGATCCTGTTCATACAAGGCTCCTTCCAGCCGGTAGAACCGGTTCAGCTCCCGGACGAAGTCCTGCAGCTGCGAGTGCCTCGGCTCCTCCAGGAGTGACCAGTCGAGCGTGCGTGACCAGTCCCACTCTTTCCACTGACCAAACTCACAGCCCATGAACAGCAACTTCTTGCCCGGGTGTGTGTACATATAGGTGAGAAACAACCGAAGTCCAGCGAACTTTTCAGATTCGTCTCCCCACTGTTTGTTGATGAGGGAACCCTTGCCGTGGACGACTTCGTCGTGGGAAATCGGGAGAAGAAAGTTTTCGGAAAAGGCATAGAACATGGAAAAAGTGAGGCGTTCGTGGTGTTGACTCCGGTGGATCGGATCTAACCCGGTGTAACCCAGCGAGTCGTGCATCCAGCCCATATTCCACTTAAGATCAAAACCGAGCCCGCCCAGATGCACCGGCCGGGTCACCCCGGGCCAGGCAGTGGACTCTTCGGCAATCATCAGAACGTCGGGGTGATACTCGTGAACAACCTGATTCAACTTCTGCAGGAATGAAACGCCTTCCAGGTTCTCCCTGCCACCGTGGATGTTGGGAAGCCACTCACCTTCCCGGCGGGAATAATCGAGATAGAGCATGGCGGCCACCGCGTCCACCCGCAGGCCATCCAGGTGAAACTCCTCCAACCAGAAGAGGGCACTCGAGATCAAAAAATTGCGAACCTCGTTGCGGCCCAGATCAAACAGCAGCGTCCCCCAATCGGGCTGCTCCGCACGTCGGGGGTCGGGATGCTCATAAAGGCAGGTCCCATCGAATTGGGCCAGTCCGTGTGCGTCCCTGGGAAAGTGAGCGGGGACCCAATCGAGAAACACACCGATTCCTCTCTGGTGGCAGCAATCCACCAGATATCGAAAATCATCGGGCTCTCCGAAGCGGCTGGTAGGAGCAAAGTAGCCGATCGCCTGGTAACCCCAGGAACCGTCAAAAGGGTGTTCCGTGAGAGGCAGAAACTCAATGTGAGTAAAACCCATTCTTTCCACATAGTCGACCAGTTCCCGGGCCAGATTCCGGTAACTCGCATCAGGGCCGCGACTCCAGGAGCCCGGATGAACCTCGTAGACGGAAACAGGCGCCTGAAGAGAATTTCGCCGGGAACGCTGATTTAGCCAGTCCTGATCGCTCCAGCCATAACCCTCCAGGTGGTACGTGACTGACGCGGATCGGGGCGGGATCTCAAAAAAAAGCGCATGAGGATCCACCTTTTCGATCGCCGACTGATCACCGGAGCGCACCAGATACTTGTAACGGCTCCCTTCTTCCACAGCCGGCACAAAGAGCTGCCACACTCCAGCGCTTTCGGTAAACTCCATGGGATGTCGTGTGGGATGCCAGTCATTGAAATCTCCAATCAGCGAAACTGAACTCGCATTGGGCGCCCAGACGGAGAACTGAACTCCCTGGATTCCTTCTCTTTCCTCCAGGTGGGCGCCCAGTTTCTTGTATGAGTGATAGTCAGTCCCTTCCCCCATCAGATAGCGATCGTAATCACTCAGCGAAACCGGAAAAGTGTAGGCGTCATATCGTTCCAGCGAGGTGTCATCAGCCGACCAGCTACGTATCCTGACCGGATGAGGAAAAGTGTCGGCAGGAAGCACACACTCGAACAGGCCTTCCGGGTGAATCCGCCGGGCCGGCCGACGGCGGCTCAAAAGGATCTCGATGCGAACCGCACCCGGGTTCCACAGTCGCAGAACTGTGCGCCCGGATCGCCGCATCTCATGAAAACCCAGTATCGAGAAGGGATGTTGATGCAAACCGGAGAAAAGTAACTCGGTTTCACGGTCGGGTAGGGGCATTTCTGCGAGTGTAGCACGGGGTTCCAGGCGGCCTGGAAAACACAACGATCTTACCGGTTGGATGACCGGGAGGGAGGTGGAGGCGGCCGGGTGTTTCGCCTGGCTCCACCGGCGGAACGATCGGCCCGGCCCTGCGGAAGTGCCCGGCCGCCGGGTCGGGGCCCCACCCTTCTCGGAGTCCTGGGGGGGCTGCTTCCGCGGCTCTCAGCGGGGCGGTTGACAGATTCATCCTGACCCTCAGAGCCGGCGCGGTCCTGAATCGGATCTCCCCCTTCCGGTGGAAACCCGGGACGGGTTGTGAGCACTCGCGGGGCTTGTGGCGCCGAGTTGCTGCCTGCCGGGTACAAACCCGCCGGTCGTCGTCGCGGGCTGGTAGTCGTCGGTTGCCGATCGGCCCGGGTGCTGCCACCCCCTGGCTCTCGATTCGGCTGAAATGCAGCCGCGGGCCGAGGCTGCCGGATCTGCCGTCTCAGGTTCTCGCGGCCTGACAGCTCTGCTTCTGACGAGGCCGGGGCTTCGCTCCCCTCCGTGCTGGAGACACCGGCGGGGCCGCCTCCCCTGACTTCGACAGAGGGATTGACTGGCGACCTCCAGAGGGTCTGAGAGACGGCGTAGCCCACGGTCACCAGGGCGACGACCACGATGACGATATTGATCTGGCTTGCGTATTTCATTTTGGGCTTCGACCTCTCAGGGCCCCCATTCGTGCCACAGCCTCCTGGGCATAGTCGTTACCAGGAGCCAGTTCGACTGCCTGCAGATAATAGCCTTCAGCCAGTTCCGTCAGGCCTTCCAATTCAGCACAGTACCCCAGGCCAGCATAGCTCAGATCGTCAAAGGGATTCAAACGACTGGCATCCAGGAAAGCCTCACGCGCTTTCCTGGTCTGGCCCTCCCGGGCCAGAGCGGACCCCAGATTGTAGTGGGCCCGCGACTTCCCGGGTGCTTTCTCGACTGCGTCCGTCCACAGATCAACGTCCCGCTGCCAGACTTCGTTCCTGGCCCTGGTCGCTAGCACCAGAGGCACCAGAATCACGATACCCACTATCACCCGGGCTGCCGGGTTCGATCCCACCACGCGCAGCAACTGCATGGCGATCCCGATGCTCACTCCTGCAAGTGCAAGATAGGAGCGACTTTCATTCAGAATGTCCGGGTTGGCAAGCAGGGCTGACGGCAGGAGCACCAGAACTGACAGTCCCAGAATGACACACAGCCTGGCCCGACGCTTCGAGTCGAACAGGCAGAAGATCAGGCACCCTGCCAGAAACAGGAAGGCGGGAACCAGCACTTCAATGGACCCCACTTTTTCCGCCCCATGATCGACGCTCAGGCCGGAGGGCCAGATCATGAATGACAGATAGCGCATGAATGCCCAGGGCTGTGCCCACCAGTACGTTTCGGAACCTGCATAGGCAGGCCCGAATTCTGAAGGCTCCTCCTGAAGAATTCCCCGGTAGACAGCCAGCAGATTGAGGCATCCAACAACGACGGGCGCCCACCACCAGCGGCGATTCAGGACCAGCAGAAGCGGCGCCAGAACCACCGCTTCAGCGCGACTCCACACCGCCAGTTGAAAGGCTCCCAGCCCGACAAGAGGATGCTTCTTGATGGTCAGCGTCGAGACCAGGCTCCACACCGACATGAGCAGCACAGAGCGTGACCAGACATAGTTGACCGGCTGTGACTGGAGAGGGTGGACCAGGAAGATAGCCGCCCCCAGGAACGCGGCTCCCTGCCCAAAACCAAACGAGGAAGCGGCTCGATAGAGCAGCACACCGGCCAGTAAGTGCAGGAAAAGACTGACAGCATGAAAAGCACTCGGATGGTTGCCGCTCCACCGGTGGTTCACATGGAAGGTCCACAGAGTGAGAGGTCGTCCCCCGTAGTGATTCAAAAAGAGCTCGTAGTCGAAATCCTCTCCCGTGACCCTCGGGCTCTCCAGCATCAACGCGAAATCATCGAAGTGAAAGGCGCCGGGAAAGGAGTTCTCATACGCAAGTGAACCTAGACAGACCAGAATGCCAATATGTCCCCAGACCTTCATGTGAAACCAGGTTGCAAACGTTTCTGTGAATTGGCGCTACAAGATTCAGCTGTAATGAGGATGCGGAAAGGTCCGCCAAAGTCGAAAAAGGAGAGCGACCGTTGAAAACTCCGGAACAGGGCCGGGTCCTGGACAGTCAGTGCATTTACGACGGCAGGATTGTCCGCCTCGAAGTGGATCAACTTGAATTTGGCGGCCGGGCCACGATCCGCGAAGTGGTTCGGCACCCGGGAGGAGTTGTGCTCCTCGGCATCAGGAACGACGGTCTGATTCCCTTTGTCAGGCAACTCCGCTACCCCATGCAGGAACAGTTGCTCGAATTGCCGGCAGGCAAGCTGGATCCCGGAGAGGACCCACGTGAAGCGGCAGCCCGAGAGATGGAAGAAGAAACCGGATACCGCCCTGTGGATCTCGAACATGTCTTCAGCTTCTACGCGACTCCCGGGTTCTGTGATGAACTGCTTCATTTGTTTTACAGTTCTCAACTCATCGAAACAGCCAGGAATCCCGAGTTTGATGAGCATCTGGAAGTTGAGTTCTACTCTCTGGAAGAGGCCCTGCAACTCGCTCTCTCGGGCCAGATCCGCGATGCCAAAACCCTGGCCGCCGTTCTCTGGAAAGCCGTTCAGGAACAGGGACGCCTCTCCCGGGATTGACGGGAGAAGAACGAGTGGAGCGCTGGCGCGGAAGACTAGGACAGAAGGGAGGGGGAGGAGGTTATCGGTTACCGGTTACCAGTTACCGGTTTTTTCAGTAACCAGTAACCAGTAACCAGTAACCGGCAACCGCGCAAGCTCAGCGAGCGCCGGTGGAAGGTGATTTGCGCTATAGAGTTCGACTCCCGAATCTGCCACAATTCAGGGACATGATACGGTCAGTCTGCTTTCTCTTTGCTTTTCAACTCATGACCAGCGTGGTCTGTGCAGCCACCTTTACGGTTGGGCCGGGTGGAACTTACGCCACCGTGCAGGCGGCGATCGATGCCGCCATCGACGCCGGGGGAGACAATGAGGTACGGATCCAGCAGGGCGTCTACTTTCAAGGAGTCGTGCTCGAAGATGATCCATCTGGAACCCTGATCATCTCGGGAGGCTGGTTGCCGTTGTTCCGACTGCAGACCATGGATTCCAGCCTCACCGTTTTCAATGGTAACGGCAACTCACGCATCCTTGAAATTAATCTGTCGGGCGGAGATCTTCGTTTCGAGTACCTCTCTTTTGTGGGGGGGGTTACGGAAGAGACGGGCGGAGGCCTCGAACTCAGGGCGAGCAATGATGCGCACCTGTCTTTCGTTTCCTGTCAGTTTGCCAGCAACCGCGCCGGATTCCGGGACGGGTCGAGTGTCGTGTCCTCCGCGTCGGCCATCCATGCCGAAATGCAGGATCAGGCCGGGTTGAGTCTGGAGAGCTGTTTATTCAAGAGAAACGAGAGCGGGCCTCTGGTGGCCGGCAGCGGTGCCGTTGACGTTCTGATGAGGGATTCGGGGTCGACACACCTGCACATTCTCAATTGCGAATTCGTGGACAATTTCGTGCGGACGCGCCAGGCCAGCGCCTTCGCTGGCGCGTTGAACATTTCCGCCAACGGCGCCAGCGAGGTCCGTATCGAGGACAGCCTGTTCGTGAATAATTCGAGTGAGTCCTCGATAGGAAGCGCCAAGGCTGGAGGGCTGCTCCTCAATATCTGGGAGAACGCCCACTTTCAGATTCTTGGGAATTCCTTCCGTGGTCACCGGATCAGCTCCCAGGGGGAAATTAGCAGTGGAGCGCTCGAAGTCAACCTGAGCGATCAGGTGCTAGGAGTCTTCAGCCGCAACAGAATCGAGGACAGCCGGGCCACCGGCACAGGGTCTGCAGCCGGTTATGGAAGCAGTTTCACCATACGGGGAAATGCGTTCTTGGAGGCCGCTCAAAACGTCTGGCAGGGAAACCTGGGTCCAATGGGAGGCAGTGGAGGTCAACTGGAAGTCTCTGCCAGCGGCAACTTCGTACTCCGTGATTCGTTGATTGCCGGAGGGACCGGAGGAATCGCAGGCTCCGGGTCGGCACTGCAGATGACGAATCTGACAGTCGTCCACAACCAGGGAACGGGGATTCAAGTGGATGCTCCCAACCTCGACAACTCGATCGTGTACGGAAACGAGACGGATCTGTCCGATCCGAACAATACGAACGGAGAGGGCAACCTGATCGGGATCGATCCCTACTTTTCTAATGCAGAGAACGGTGATTTCCACCCTCTGGCCGGTTCCCCTGCCATAAACGGAGGAACCAACACGCCTCCCGGCGGGCTTGGAGAGTTCGACCTGGGCGATGAGGACCGTCTGTTCGGCCCCAATGTCGACATCGGTGCCTTCGAGTTGCAGCTTCCCGAAAGAACTCAGTTCCTGACTCAAGTCGGAAACGGCCGGAGCGGCACAATTATTCTCAGTACCGAAGTCGATGCTGCCAACACCTCGGGCAGCGGGAGCGAAGCTCTCACGATCGATTTCTTTGATTCCAACGGTGATCCCTCCAGTCCTCTCGCCGAGAGTCCGAGTCTCTTGCTGGCCAGCACAACCTCTTCTGTTTCTGTCCTGCTGAGTCCCGGTGAAACCTGGAGAGTAGAGACCTCCGGAGAGGGAGAGATCCAGGCCGGCTACGCGCGCATCCGGGGCGGGGACCACATCGGAATCACGGGGATCTTCACCCGGCGACATGCTCCGACCGGAACGGTTCTGTACCAGGCTGGTGTGCCTGCCACAGAACCAGTCGGGTCTGCAACACTTTTTGTCGACTCCACCGGCAGTCTGGAAACGGGACTGGCAATGGTCAACGCCGGCGGGGCGGCGGCACCCGCTCACACCCCGGCCGGTGGCCCTGCCCAGATCTTGCTGCGGCTCTACAACAACCAGTTCCAGCTGCTGGCTCAGACGGCTGTCGAACTGGCGAGAGGACACCATTTACCCACTTTCGTGTCCCAGTTGTTTGAAGACACGGTGGAGGCCTCCGAGATGCAGGGGATTCTGACGGTGGAGAGCCTGGACCCGGTGGCGCTGACCACTCTGAGACAAAGTGAGCCAGGTGTGGAGTATCCGGGAGGGATTCCCACGCTGGCCGCTTTCCCGGTCCTGGAAGGCAGTCCGGAAATCAATGCAGCTCCCCTGGGAAGTGTTTTTGAAGTCATCGAGTTCTTTTTTGCCCAGATCGGAAACGGTCGCGCCGGCCCAACTCAGCTGCAAACTTCCGTGAATCTGGTCAACCTTGCTCTCGGCCAGGCTAGTGTGGAACTGGACCTTTTCGACAGTTCCGGCGCCCCCCTCGAACTGAGTATAGAGGGACTCGGCACCGGTTCCTCCTTCCAGTTTCAGATCGGTTCGGGAGAGTCCCGAGTCTGAAGACCGATGGTCTTGGGGAGCTGAAGGCGGGTTATGCACGGGTGACGACGTTTGAGGGAGTGGGGGGATCGGCGGTTTTTTCCCAGACCCACCTGCCTACAGGGTTACTGGAGACGGAATCCGGGGTCCCGGCCTCCGTCCAGGCACAAGAGTTTTCCCTCTTTGTCGACACAACAGGAGAACTCGACACCGGAATCGCGCTCGTGAACCCGGGACAGTCCCTGGCCGGGGAAGAGACAATGCTGGAGCTGCGGCTTTTTGACCTGCAGGGCCAGGAGATGGCAAGCCGGGATCTGGATCTGCCGGCGGGCCGTCACACGGCGATGTTTGTGACGGAGTTGTTCGCTGAAGTTCAGGGAATCGATGAAATGCAGGGACTGCTGAGTATTTCGAGTCCCGTTCCGATCGTAGCCGTGACTCTCCTTCAGAATGACGATCCGGAGACACCGTTCCCTGAGGACGTGGCAACCTTGACCGCCTTTCCCGTCTTGCCCGGGACTCCCTGATTTGTTCATTGTTTAACGTTTCACCTTTTACTTTTCAGGTTACTGGTTACCGGTTACCAGTTAGCGGTTGGAATCTTGAAAGTGGGAAAGGCGCCTCCCACAAACCGGTAACCGGTAACCAGTAACCAGTAACCGGTAACGCGTAAGCTGGAACTACTCCCGAGCCTTCAACTCACGCGTGCCGACCCATGCCATGAGTCGAGTTGAAAGGGCTGGGGAAATACGGTCAAGAGCCAAAAGAGCTTTACCTGCCCTGGTAAGGTGGATTTCTCTGCGCCGGTTGGCGATCGCATGGACAATGGCCTGAGCGACGACCTGGGGAGACTGGCCGGCCAGGGTTCTGTTGATGCCGGGAGTGCCCATCTTGCGATCTGCGGATTCGTGAAACTCAGTGGCAGTAAACCCGGGGCAGACGACGCTGACGCTAATTCCGGTCCCTCGCAATTCTCCCCACAGCGCCTCCCCCAGGCCCACCTGGGCAAACTTGGTGGCACAGTAAGCGGATGAGAAGGCCATCCCTTTCTTCCCCACAACGCTACTCGTGAGTACGATGTGGCCCCCTTGTTTCCGAGAGAAGAAAGGCAAAGCCTGATGGATTGATTCGAAAGCCGACTGGTAATTGACCTGCCAGATGCGCGCCATCTGAGCCGGTGAAGTCACCTCGGTAGGCCCGAAGATTCCGTAGCCAGCGTTACAGATCAGGAAGTCGAGATCTTCCAGCTCATGAAGACACTGTTTCACGACTTCTTGACCTTCTCCTGGACGGGACAAGTCGTGCGCGGAGGCAATGGTCCTGGACGCTCCCCTGCGCAGGCACTCCTCGCGCACGCGGGCGAGCTTCTCCCGCCGCCGGGCGACCAGGAAAAGTTGTAAGCCTCGCTTTGCCAGAGCCAGCGCGGTGGCCTCACCGATTCCCGAGGAAGCCCCCGTGACGATGGCTGTCTTACTGCTCCATTCCATGGCTACGAAACCGTTTTGCGACAGGTGCTGAGCAGACAATCGCCGCTCGTGCACCGTCCGGGAAGTTCACGCCGCTACTTCGGGCGTCTCGGACAGCACACTGGAGGAGGACTAGTGCATCTCGCCATAAGTCTTGATCCAGGGTCAGCGCGTCAATCGTCGTCGCTGGCTAGGCGTCGGGAGCGAGTCATATCATGCCATATGGCGAGCGAGCGCAACAACGCCAGCGGCGAGGAGGGGCGTCTGAACCTGGGTCAAGACTTATGGCGGGCTGCACTAGACGCGGAGGCACTCGAAAACGCCGGCGGCCCCCATCCCCCCCCCGACACACATGGTCACCAACCCGTACTTCACCCCACGCCTCTCCATCTCGTACAGCAGGGTGGCTGTCAGCTTCGCACCGGTCGCGCCCAGAGGATGGCCCAGCGCCACGGCCCCGCCATTGACATTGACCTTGTCCGGATCCAGGCCCAGCTCTTGAATGACAGCCAGAGCCTGCACGGCAAACGCCTCGTTGAGCTCAATCAGGCCGATGTCCTTCAGGGTCAGACCGGCTATTCTCAGCGCCTTGGGAACTGCCTCCACCGGGCCGATTCCCATGATCTCAGGAGCCACACCGGCGGTAGCGAATGAAATCAACCGCGCCATCGGCTGCAATTCCAATTCGCGCGCTTTCTCCTCGGACATGACGACAGCAGCAGCGGCCGCGTCACTGGTCTGACTGCTGTTTCCCGCAGTAACCGTTCCGCGAGCGTGAAAGACCGGCCTGAGCTTGGAAAGAGCTTCCACGGAGGTGTCTCTTCGAACACCCTCATCCTGTTCGAAGCGCGTCCCGTTCTTCCCGTTCTCCAGGACCAGTGGAATGAGTTCCTGGTCGAATCGGCCGGCATCTTGCGCCTGCATCGCCCTGGTGTGACTGCGCAAGGAGAATTCATCCTGCTGGCGGCGGTCGATGGAGTTTCGAATGGCCAGGTTTTCCGCTGTGATTCCCATGGAGATGTAGACGTCCGGATCCTCCTCCACAAGGTAGGGATTGGGAGAAAAAAAGTAGCCCTCCCGCGGAATCAGGCTCATGCTTTCAGTCCCGCCCGCGACAACCACATCAGTGGAACCGGTGGCGACGCTCTGGTTGGCCAGGGCAATCGTCTGCAGGCCGGATGAGCAGAAGCGGTTTACCGTCATGGCACTGCTCTGATCGGGAAGACCAGCCCGGAGGGCCGCGATCCGGGCAACATTTGTGCCCTGTTCGCCTTCCGGCATTGCACACCCCAGGATCACGTCCTCAACGTCCTCCGTGGGGAGCGGGTGCGCCCGTTCAATGACAGCCCGGATGACCTGAGCGGCAATATCATCGGGTCGAGTGTGACGAAGCGAGCCTCGTGGTGCCTTGCCGACGGGACTTCTTCCAGCCGCAACAATTACAGCCTTACGCATTGAATTTCTCCTTTGGGCAGTCGTGACTCCACCTTAGCGTTTGCCCAGTTCAATAAGTCCAGTCCAGTCGAGGCGACCAACCCGGTCCAGTTTGCCTTCGACAGACATCTTTGGGAAATCACTGTCCGCCAGGGTCAATATCGCCCGCAGCCCCTTTTTTCGCACATCCTTGGGCTTGAGTCCAAGCTGCTGCCAGGTAAGCATGATCTCGAGAGTCGCGCGGCCATCACTTGCCCGGGGGGTGATCACCGGGACATGAGTCGCCCTCTCCAGAAACTTGCCCCCCCGCTGAAGCCGTTGCCAGTAATATGGCCCCCGCCCGTCGATTCTCGGAGAAGCCCACAGCAGGTAGTTGTACTTGACGTGCCGGAACTGAAAGCGGATGTTGTCGTACAGGTACATTCGGTCTCGACGCCGACCGTCGCTGGCCTCAAACACAGCCTCGCTGCGCGTCACCCGCTCTACATCCCAGATGTCGTCCTTCCAGTCAACGGCCAGGTAAAGCCCTGTCTGATGCCAGAAAGCTTTCACGCTCGCAGTGGCATAATCGCCAGACGGGAGTCCAGCCACTTTGACTCCCGGCGCGGCAGGATCCAGCTGGATAGATGGCACACCCTCCCAGTCGGACAGAAATCCGTCCACCAGCACTGGTGAGGACCGGTAGGGAATACTCCAGACGGGGTCGTTGGCAAAACCCTGTTGAGACAAAAGCAGCAGGCCGATCAAGAGCGGGCAAAGTCTCATGGACCCATTCTAACAGGCTGGAGCGCCGGGTTCGCCAGGACAAGGGCACCAGTCAGGGTAGAGAGGTCAGGAACCAGATAAGGGCGTCCAGTTCCTCGTCCGAAAGGTGCTCAAAGGAAGGCATCAGCTTCTGCTTGCCGCGAAAAGTGGGCTCCAGGTCTCCGTCCGGGATATGCGCAGGATTCTTCAAATGGCGTCGAAGCCATTGGGCCGACCTTCCCCGCCTGGCCTGATGCGTGAGGTCAGGGCCAATCGTTGCATTCCAATCGAGAGACGCTGCCTGGATCGTATGACAGGAGCCACATTTCTGCGCTACCATAACCTCTCTCGCGAAGACAAACTTGCGGCTGTCCGCAGCGCCGTCGGCAAGCGATCGGAGAGATACGGTCAATACCAGGCCGAGTACCAGCAGAGCGGCGATGAACCATGGAATTTCCAGAAACCCTTTCCAGTAGGAACTCATCCTTCCCTATTATGGATCGGAATTAGATTCGGTACAACAAAATATTTAGTTATGACTAAAATTCTTTTTGTGTGCACCGGGAACTCGGCTCGAAGTCAATTCGCGGAGGCCTTTGCGCGGTATTATGCAGGTGACATGGTTCAGGTTGCGAGTGCAGGAACCAGCCCGGCTGGACTGAATCCTAACGCGATACGGGCGATGAATGAGGTGGGGATCGACATCCGCCATCATACTTCCGACCCCTTGAGCGCCTTTCGAATCGGCGATTTTGATTGTGTTGTGACTTTGTGTGGAGATGCCAGAGACAACTGTCCGCCTCTCCCCCAAGACGTTTGTCGGGAGCACTGGAGTATTCCCGACCCGGCGAAGAGTCAAGGAGCTCCGTTTGAGGTTCTCAAGGCCTTCCGAGTTGTCCGTCATCAAGTGGAACGTCGAGTTAAGGCTCTCCTCGAGCGTGAATTAATCAAGTGTTGAGGATGAAACTCGCTGGAGAGGAGAGTAGAATTCCCCGATGCGTCACTTGTGTTTGACCTTGTTTGTTGCGGCAACCCTGATTGTCCAGCCAGCCTGCATCTGGAAACTCTGGAGCAAGGGCCCACCCATCGAAGAGCGCCAGTTTGACATCTACGGCCAGGTCCAATCGATCAGCGCGAAGCAGATGATCGTGGACACGAAGGAAGGCAGACGTACTTTTGTCATCGGTCCTGCCTCCGTAAAAGGGAGCGACACCTTTGACCCGGGTCAGGTTGTGCACGTCCTGTATAAGAAACTCGACGAAGGAGACGTGATCACACTGGTTGTCAAGAAAGTCGACTGACCTGTCCGTGAACGACCCCGGCCTTCGAGAGATCTTTATGAGACGCTGTTTTGTCTGCCACTACCACGAGATCGCTCTCAAGAAAAAGAATCGTGGTTTCTTCGAACGCAAACTTGTAGTGAACATAAAGAGGGCTCTGGGCTCACTACCTTATCGCTCTGTCCGGCTCTGGTCGCGGCGGGTGGTTGTGGAACTGAAACAGGATTCTCCTGTGGGTGAGTTTCGCGACCGACTGGGGCGCGTTTTTGGTCTCGCCAACTACGCCAGTGCGTGGATTGTCTCCTCAGTACTGGAGAACCTGCAGACCGCGGCCTGGGAGTTGATACAGAACCGGGAATACGAAAGCTTCAAGATTTCCGCCAAGAGATCCGACAAACGGTATCCTCTCACCAGCCCGGAAATCGAGAGACGACTGGGGAGCTTCCTGCAGAAAAGGTCTGCCAAGCGCGTGCAACTGGGCGGGCCCGACCTGACCTGCTACGTCCAGATCCTGGGTGAAGAGGCACTGCTGCACTTTGAGAAATTGCGCGGTCCCGGAGGTCTGCCGGTGTCGACGAGCGGAAAGGTCGCCGTTCTGATCTCCGGGGGAATCGATTCTCCGGTGGCCGCCTACAAGATCATGAAGCGCGGCTGCCGCCCCCTCTTTGTTCATTTCCACAGCCATCCCCACACATCCCTGGACGCCCAGATTAAGGTGATGGAACTGGTGGAGCATCTGTGTCGTCACCAGCCCAGTTCCCGACTCTACATGGTCCCGTTCGCTTCTGCACAGAGAAGCATCGTGGCCTTCACCCCGGCACGAACACGGGTGATTCTGTATCGAAGGATGATGGTGCGAATTGCCAACAGGATCGCCGCCCGGGACAATGCCAAAGCACTCGTCACCGGAGACAGCGTCGGTCAGGTCGCCTCACAGACGCTGGACAATATTCGAGTCGTCTCTGCCGTCAGCCGGCTGCCCATTCTGCGGCCGCTGATCGGAGATGACAAAGAGGAGATCATTGCCGTGGCCAGACGGATCGGGACGTTCGAAGTGTCCATCGGATCTGATGACGACTGCTGCTCGATGTTCGTCCCTAAACATCCGGAAACGAGCGCGAAGCTCGAGCAGGTGGAACAGGCGGAAGCACCCCTGGCGATTGAGGAACTTGTATCTGCGGCTCTGCAAGGCACCCAACGGCATCTGATTGATGACACCGTGAAAGCCTCACCCCCTCCGGGTCGAGAAGAGGTTCCAAACGAAGCATAGCCGACTCAGAGACAGCCAATGGAGAGATCTCGACCTGATGACGGTCCAACCACGACCCAAAGAAAGAGCCTTCTCGAGCAAATGCGGGGTTCTTCGCGGGGGACGGTTGGGAGGATTCTTCTTGTCTTTTGCATCTATGCAGCGTTGCTGTTCCTGGGAGCGATTCCCGGCTCCCATCTGGTGGAGACGGCTCCCGAAAAGGCCCAGACGGCTCACTCGCTTCCCTTTGTTCCACCCCTCTGGGCCCTCGCACCGTTTGCTCTGCTCCTTCTCATTATTGCCGTTTTCCCTCTTCTCTCTCAGACCAGGGATTGGTGGCACCACAACCGCAGCCGCTTCCTGGTGGCAGCCATCCTGGGTGGATCAACGCTTCTCTATTACGGGCTGCTCCACCCGGGAGGAATCGAAAACCACCTGACTCACTCGCCTTCTTCCGCGGCTGGTTGGGAAACCTTGTGGACTGCTTTCAGCAATGGCATCTTTTCTGAGTTCATCCCTTTCATCGTCCTCCTTTTCAGCCTCTACGTGATCAGTGGAGGGATCAATCTGAGTGGTGACTTGCCAGCGCGGCCGGCGACCAACACAGCCTTTCTTGCTCTAGGTGCGATTCTGGCCAGTTTCATCGGCACTACGGGGGCCGCCATGGTCCTCATCAGGCCGCTGATCCTGACCAATATCGAGCGCGAGTATAAGGTTCACACCATTCTCTTTTTTATCTTCTGTGCCTGCAATTGCGGCGGTTTGCTCCTGCCCATTGGCGACCCTCCTCTTTTTCTCGGCTATCTGCGGGGAGTTCCCTTCTTGTGGACTATGGGGTTGTGGCGCTACTGGCTGCTTGTCAACAGCATTCTTCTTGCCGTTTATTTCGTGTGGGACTCGATCGTTTACAGGAAGGAGGCTTTGCGCGATTTGATGCGGGACGAGCAGCAAGTCCAGCCACTCCGTCTGTATGGCACCTTCAACCTCATATGGCTCCTGGGTGTTGTTGTAAGCGTGGCCTTTATCCTCCCCGGACAACCCTTCCTGAACACGGGGTTTCATCCACCCGTCTACTTTCGGGAAGTCGTCATGCTTCTCTTCGTGATCCTTTCGCTGCTCTCTACCGACGCGAATATTCGCCTGCGCAACCGTTTCGATTATGTGGCTATCACTGAGGTCGCGGCCCTGTTCAGTGGGATCTTCATCTGCATGCAGGTACCCATCGAGATTCTTCATGTGAGGGGACCTCAACTGGGAATCGACACCCCGTTGGAGTTCTTTTGGTTCACCGGAGTGTTGTCGAGTATGTTGGACAATGCTCCCACTTACGTCGTCTTCTTCGAGACCGCAGTCTCGTTGCCGGTCGCGGAGGGCTTTTCTGCGCTACCCCTTCCCGGGGGACAGGTCATCATGGAGCACCTGCTGGCGGCGATCAGTCTGGGAGCGGTTTTCATGGGAGCCAACACCTACATTGGAAACGGCCCCAATTTCATGGTGAAGAGTATCGCCGAACAATCCGGCATTCGAATGCCATCTTTCTTTGGGTATATGGCGTACAGCGTCCTCGTCCTGATTCCCATTTTCGTTGTGGTGTCGTTACTGCTCTCGCTTTAGCCAACTTCGCGGACCTCCCCTCGGCTTGCGAGCCGGTCCCGGAGATGATCTGTCCAGCCGCCGAGCAGACAGAGGCGCGAATGCCGATGAGCGCGCCAACCTGGAACTTGAAACCTGCAAGTTGCAACGGCGCGAGCTGAGCCCGGAAAATTCATAAGTTGTCGGCTGCAGCGCCCCCATCATCCGCCCTGGCTGCGTTCCCCCTCCTCGGGCTCCTCGACAGAGTCACGACTATGCCTGCGGTGCCCTCGGAGGTAAAGCCTTGCCAGCGCGGCGCTTGCGGCCCTTCGCTTCGACAACTTATGAATTTTTGGGGCTAGGCGAGCACAACCTTGAGCCCGAGAAAACAAGTTTTTTTGAAAAAATGCGAAATATTTAACATTTCTGGTTGACGCAGTGCCCCAGAATTGCTAATTTGTTCGCATCTGGTCAGTTGTTACTGACTGGATGATCGTGCTTGACACGATCTTCGTCCAACAAGGAGGTTATGGGAGTTGCCTGAGTCGCACGATTCGCAGCTCTCGTAGCAGCCGGAGGTCGGCTCATTTTATTGTAAATATCGGAATAGCACCCCCTCCCCGCGATCCCGGTTTTCACCCCGAGCCTACCTCCGGCCCTCTGCTTTTCCCGTTCCACGCCACGTCTTGTGACATTTCCCGGCAGCGTCCGCGCTGCTGCGCAGTCACTTCGTTCCTGCCTCTGTAGTTTCCTTGACCGTCAGCTTTCCTCACCGCCTGCGGGCGGGATCTCGGAGCTCAGTTGGTCCGTCGCCGAGCAGACAGAGGCGCGAATGCCAATGAGCGCGCCAACGTAGAACGTGGAACGTGGAACCTGGAACGGCGCGAGGGCAGCGAGCACCATTCCGCTGTCGACTCAGAAGAAGACGATGCATTATCCTGAGGCCTGCTTCATGTCCATCATCACTTTGTGCCGCACGACGCTGATGCTCTGGTCTGGTTTGCTTCTGAGCTGCCCGGCCGCTGGGAGCTCAGCGGTCAGTCGTGAGGGTGTTCACACGTCACCAACCGGTCAATCGGCTGAGGTCGCCTCCCACCAGGCTGGTGAAGAAGGCAAGCCGAACCGGCTGGTTCACGAGCAGAGCCCTTATCTTCTCCAGCACGCCTACAATCCCGTTAACTGGTACCCGTGGGGAAAAGAGGCGTTCGAGGAGGCCCGGAAAGAAGACAAGCCGATTTTTCTTTCTATCGGCTACTCCACCTGCCACTGGTGTCATGTCATGGAGCACGAATCGTTCACGAATCCCGAGATCGCCGCCCTCATGAATGAATCTTTCGTCTGTGTCAAAGTAGATCGTGAAGAGCGACCGGACCTGGACAGCGTCTACATGGCTTTTGTGCAGGCGACCACGGGCCGCGGAGGGTGGCCCATGTCGGTCTTCCTCACACCTGAACTCAAGCCCTTCTTCGGCGGAACCTACTTTCCACCCAAGCCGCGTCCGGGCATGCCCGGATTCCCTCAGGTGCTGACGACTGTCCGCCGGCAGTGGGCGGAGAGTCGGGACAAGATTCTCAACTCGGCCGACCGGATTACGGCCCATCTCCAGGGTCTCCAGGGACTCTCTTCGAGAGAAGAGGTCAGCCTTCCGGAAACTCTCGACAAGGGCTACCAGTGGTACCTGGGAAACTTCGATGAGAAGCTGGGCGGATTTGGATCCGCGCCCAAATTTCCGAGGCCTGTCAACCTTCAGTTTCTGCTTTACTACTCGCAGCTGAAGAGCCAGGAGAAGGCCTCTGAAATGGTCCTGCAAACCCTGCGCTGGATGGCTCGGGGTGGAATGAATGACCATCTGGGTGGTGGTTTTCATCGCTACTCGACGGATGAGCGCTGGTTCCTCCCCCATTTCGAAAAGATGCTCTACGACCAGGCTCAACTGGTCGTGGCTTACCTGGAGGCTTTCCAGATCAGCCGCGATCCGTTCTTCGCTGCCGTGGCTCGCCGGACGCTGGAGTACGTGCTGCGCGACATGACGAGTCCAGGTGGGGGCTTCTATTCGGCTGAGGATGCCGACAGTCCGGTCGCGGCAGACGCGCAGGAAAAAGCAGAGGGAGCCTTCTACGTATGGACCGAGGCGGAAGCCCGGCGCCCTCTAGACCCCGAGACGGCAGAGGTGTTTCTGCGCCTCTTCGGGGTCAGGACCGAAGGCAATGTGAATCACGATCCCTTTTCGGAATTCACAAGGAAGAACGTCCTCTATCAAGCTCAGACCGTCGAAAAAGTTGCCGCTGAACTCGGTCTTTCCACTGCGCAGGTACAGCAGGCCCGGGAGCGAGCGAGACAGCTTCTTTTCGAGCTGCGGAGAAAAAGACTCCGACCCCTCCTCGACGACAAGATCCTCACTTCCTGGAACGGCCTGATGATCACCGCCTTGGCCAGAGCCTCTCAGGTCCTGGAGGATGACAAATATCTGGAGGCGGGACGTAAGGCTGCCCGTTTCATCAAAGCCCACCTTTACGACTCTGATTCCCATACCCTTGTTCGACGCTATCGGGAGGGGGAAGCAGGCATTCCCGGTTTTCTGGATGACTATGCTTTTCTGATCCAGGGTTTACTCGATCTTTACGAAACCTCTCTGGAGGACGAATGGCTGCTGTGGGCGATCGAACTCGTGGGGGGCATGGAGAGCCTTTTTTGGGACGACGTGGAAGCAGGGTTTTTCAGCACTTCGGGCCGGGACAAATCGGTTCTTCTGCGAATGAAGGATCAGTACGATGGGGCCGAGCCTTCTCCCAATTCGGTGGCTCTCCTCAATCTCATTCGACTGGGCAATTTGAGCGGCGAGAAGCGGCTGCTGGAAAAGGTGCACCGTTCGGCAAAAGCCTTTTCAGGATTACTGCACAGGGGGCCGCACGCCATGCCGCTCATGCTGGTGGCCCTGAGCCGCGCCGCGGCCAAGCCGAAACAAATCTTCGTGGCCGGGCAGAGAGGGGGGGCAGATACAACGGCTCTACTCAAAGAAGTGCATCGCCGCTACCTTCCACACCGGGTTATTTTTCTCGCGGACGGCGGGCGCGCCCACAAGCGGTTGGCCTCCCGGATCAAGGTTCTGGACAGTTTCCGTGCGATCGATGGTCGAGCCACTGCCTACGTCTGCGAGAACTATGTCTGCCAGCTTCCCACCAGTGACCCCGAGGTGTTGGGGGAGTTGCTGGATCGGGTTGATGGAAAATTGAAAATTGAAGATTGAAGATGGGGTGACAAATCTGGGCTCGACGGAGACGTCGCAAGAACCTAGACTTGCAACTCCTTCAGATCACGGTACAGGTCCAGGGCCTCCGGATTGGCCAGGGCGTCGGTGTTGGTCACTTCCTTGCCGTGAAGGACGTTCCTTACCGCCAGCTCGCTGATTTTCCCGCTGATGGTGCGGGGAATGTCGGCAACCTGGACGACTTTTCTTGGGACGTGGTGAGGAGAAGCGCTCTCCCGGACCCCCGTCTGGATGTCGCGGATCAGGGCTTCATCCAGAGTGAGTCCCTCCTTGAGCCGGACAAAGAGTACGATTCGAACGTCATCCTCCCATTCCTGTCCAACCACGAGGGCTTCCATCACTTCTTCCATCTGCTCAACGTGGCGGTAGACCTCGGAGGTTCCAATCCGGACGCCTCCCGGATTCAGGGTTGCATCGGAGCGTCCGTAGATAATCATGCCTCCATTCGAGGTCAGCCGGGCCCAGTCCCCGTGACGCCAGACACCGGGAAAGTAATCGAAATAGGCCTTCTGGTACCTGGTCCCGTCCGGGTCATTCCAGAACTTCACCGGCATGGACGGAAAGGCCTGCGAGCAGACCAGTTCCCCTTGCTCCCGCCCGGCTGGCTGGCCGGCCTCGTTAAAGATTTCCACCTTCATTCCCAGGCTCAGAGCCTGCAACTCGCCGCTGAACACCGCACCGATGGGATTTCCAAGAGCAAAAGAAGAGATGAGATCCGTCCCTCCGGAAATCGAGGAAAGGCAAACATCCGCCTTGATCTGCCCATACACATAGTCAAAGCTGGCCGGGGCCAGGGGCGACCCGGTTGAGAGAATCGTTCGAAGGGACTGCAGATCATGCGTCCGCGACGAGTGGAGCCCGCTCTTCTCGGCCAGGGACAGATATTTGGCACTGGTTCCAAACACGGTCACCTCTTCCTGCTCGACGAGATCGAAAAGAATCCCGGATGGGTGAAAGGGAGCACCATCGTACAGAAGCACCGTCGCTCCCACCGCCAGGCAACTCATCAGCCAGTTCCACATCATCCAGCCACAGGTCGTGGCGTAAAAGACCCTGTCTTCCCTTCTCAGGTCGGTGTTCAGAACCAGTTCCTTGAGATGCTGGATGAGTGTCCCTCCGGCGCCGTGGACCATGCACTTGGGTAAACCTGTTGTGCCCGACGAATACATGATGTAAAGGGCATGGTCGAAAGGAAGCTGCCGAAAGTCGATCTCCTCGGCCTGACCCGCAAAATCGTTCCACAGTACGGCGTCGGGAATCCTGGAAATGTCCGGGTTCTCACTCAGATACGGGACGACAACGACCTTTGAAATCTCCGGGATCTGTTCCCGGATCGACCTGACGCGCTCCAGACGATCGAACGGTTTTCCCGCATAGTGATACCCATCTGCACAGCACAGGATCCTGGGCCGGATCTGTCCGAACCGGTCGACAACTCCTTTGGCGCCGAAGTCCGGAGAGCAGGACGACCAGAGTGCCCCGAGGCTGCTGGCGCCCAGCATGGCAATGACTGTTTCGGCGATGTTGGGCATAAAGCCGCCCACCCGATCACCGATCTTGACTCCGGCCCTCTGCAGCGCCCTGGCAAAACCGGCACTTCGCTGAAACAGCTCGGAGTAGGTGAGGATCTGATGGCGGCCTGATTCGTTCCAGCCGATGATGGCCGTGCGATCATCCCGGTAGCGGAGCAGGTTCTGTGCGAAATTGAGTCTGGCACCCGAGAACCAGCGCGCACCGGGCATCCTGGTGACATCATCAACTACCTGATCCCAAGTTCTAGAGGCTTCTATCCCGCAGAAGTGCCAGACCTCGGGCCAGAACAGTTCAGGATAATCGATCGACCATTTGTAAAGGCTCGGATAGTCGCGAACCGCAGGGGCAACCTGACTTATCTTCCGAATGAAGCGAGTCAGATTCGCTCGTTCGACACTCTCCGGTGACGGTTTCCAGAGGCACTTAGTACTCAACCGACTGCCACACTCCTGATCCGATTCACCGTCTCCACCACCATTTCCAGCGCGTAGTCTATGTCCTCCTGGGTGGTCATCCGGCTCAGGCTGAAACGGATAGCACCCTGGATTCGACTGCGTCGCAGCTTCATGGCCTGAAGAACGGGGGAAGGGTCCAGTGAGCCGGAGGAACAGGCGGCCCCGGTAGAGACCGCTATGCCCTTGAAATCCAGAGCTACCAGAAGCGCCTCACCCTCTACTTTCTCGAAGCTGATGTTGGTCGTGTGAGGCACTCGCCCGCTTCGACTCCCGTTCACAACAGAGCCGGACAGCCGTTCCAGTATCTCTTTCTCCAACCGGTCGCGAAGGTTCCCAACCCGGTTCTGCATGTCTTCGTGTGCCTCCGCAGCCAGCTCACAGGCTTCCCCGAGGCCAACGATTCCCGGAACATTCTCGGTCCCGGCCCGCCGATGGCGCTCGTGCGACCCGCCCAGCATGAAAGGTTCCATCCTCACCGAGTCACGCATATAAAGAGCTCCCACACCCATGGGGCCATGAAACTTGTGTCCCGACAAGGAGAGGAGATCGACGCCCAACTGGTTGACGTCGACCGGAATCTTTCCGACGGACTGCACCGCGTCGGTGTGAAAAAGGATCTCCCGCTGCCGCGTGAGCCGGGCGATCTCTGCGATTGGCTGCAGGGTGCCCACTTCGTTGTTGGCGTGCATGATCGACACCAGAACCGTGTCTTCCGAAAGCGCCGCTGCTAGATCTTCGACCCGAACGACCCCCTTTTCGCCCGCCGACAGGCAGGTGACACGGAAGCCCTTCTGTTCCAAAAACTGGCAGCTCTTCAAAACGGCCGGGTGTTCGATCCCCGAGGTGATCACGTGTCCTCTACTGCCGGCGAACCTGCGAGCCACTCCCTCGATGGCGGCGTTGTCAGCCTCGGTTCCGCCGCAAGTAAAAATGACCTCGCGTGGCTTTGCTGAAAGAAGATCGGCAACCTGCGAGCGGGCACGCTCAACGGCCGCACGAGCGTGCTGGCCATAGGCATGAATCGAGGAAGCGTTCCCGAACTGATTCAGGAAGTACGGCTGCATCGCCTCCGCCACCCGGGGATCCGTGGGACTGGTGGCATTGTTGTCCAGATAAACGCGCCTCTCCATCTCAGTTGGTTCCTGGTTATTGGTTATTGGTTACCGGTTCTGGTTCTTGTTTCAGCGAGAATACTACCACCTCCAAAGAAGTGTTCCACGTTTCACGGTCCACCTGGCTTCCGGGACACAACGGTAATGCAGTCCTGTTGGACCGGGGAAACCGGGAACCATGGACCGAGCCTGACTTGACTGCCCCCAATCGGGATCTTAAATAGAGGTTGCAGCGACGATAGAGTTGGCTGCCTGAAAAAAATCATGACATTGAATGAAATAAGAAGGAGAAAGTAAGGAAATGACCCTAATGAGAATGGATCCATTTCAAGACCTGCGAGCGTGGAACAATACTTTCGATCGTTTCTTCGGGAATCGCGTCGGCCGTGTCGTCGACGAGGACACACATGTGACCCGCTGGTCACCGACGGTCGATGTCTCCGAAACTCCGAACGAGATCACTTTTTCGGTCGAGTTGCCGGGGTTTGCCAAGGATGAGATTGACATCTCTCTCGAGGAGAACGTCCTCAGCATCAGTGGTGAGAGGAAGTTCGAGAACGAAGAGAGTCGAGATTTCCATCGAGTCGAGCGCTGGTACGGGAGTTTCGGCCGCAGTTTCAAGCTGCCCGCCACGGTGGACAGTTCCAAGATCGACGCCGGCCTCAAGGATGGCCTGCTGACGATTCACCTCCCCAAGGTTGAGGAAGCGAAACCGCGCCAGATCCCTGTGACAGTCAGTTAAGTACTCACCCTGGTGAGACTCTCACCATAGAGGGGCGGCCCTGGTGCCGCCCTTTTCTATTTCTGGCAGACGGCGATCACGTCGACTCCCCTGGGCAGCCTTGACACCTCGATGGTACTCCGGGCCGGCCGGGAGTCGCCAAAGTAAACTTTTAACCTTCAACCTTCAACCTTCAACCCTAGCAGCCCGTGGCAGAAGTGCTTAATTGGGTCCGGACACCACCTGGAAAGGGCCCGATTGAAAGTTTTCCAATCAAACCTTCAAAGAAAGTGCTGATCCGTCTCCTCAGGCCCTTCCTCAGCCCGAAAAAGGCTAACAAAGCGCAAAGAATCCGGGCGTGGAGGGCCCGGGGAGTCCCTGCGCCGAGTTTCTGGCGCATCACCATACCCAGGTTGAACGCACCGGCCTGAATCAGCAGTCTCTTGGCCACATTGTCGTGTCCCCTGACCTCGGTGCGGCGCATCCCCCCTGTCCGGTACAGATGAGCAAAGGATCTTTCCAGTTTTTCGCCCCGCCGTCTCAGTAACTCGCGGCCTCGCTCTCCCCGTATCCGTCTGCGGTTGGCATAGGTGGCATCTCGCCCCTCGATGTTGCCTTTCCACTTGCGTCTGCCCCGCTTCGGTTCCGAGATGTAACTGCGTATCTGCAGCGCTGCAAAATCCTTTACCGTCTCGGTGCTGTGATATCCCTTGTCGGCCACCACCTCGGCCATTTCCTTTTTTTGCCCCGTCGCCTCTTCAATGTTTTCGGCAGCACGAATCAGCGTCTCCTTCAGGGTCGTCGTGTCTCCTTTATCGGCTCCCTGTACCGTGACCGCCACAATCGCTCCCGTCTCCATGTCGATGGCATGCTCGGCCTTGTGGGCCAGGTGCGTTCGCCCGTCCTTCATCTTCGTAATGCGAGCGTCCGGATCGTGAGGATGTTTCCACTCTTTGTTGGAGCCTTTCTTCTTGCGTTTCCGGTCCGTACGAACCAGGTCTTCGCGGGTGGGCGTCTCGATTCCGGAAGCCTGAGCCAATCCGGTTAAAAACTGGTTATAGTCTTCTCCCGTATCCCGTCGGATGATGGTGCGCATCGCCGCATTGGCTTCCAGCGTCGTCGCGTCGATCCCGATCGTCTTTCCCTTCAGCAGTTCCGATTCCGCCAGTCGCTCCAGCACCCAGCTGAACACCGCCGCATGGGTCTGCACATCGATTAATCTCCGGGTTCTCGATATCGTCGAGTGATCGGGTGGTGTCTCGCTCACTTTCAATCCCAAAAACTCTCTCAGGGCCAGTGAATCGGCCACTCTCCAGGCAATCCCTCGCTCCGCTCCGATCCCTTCAAAATACCCCACCATCAACAGCCGAAAATACACTCCCGGCGCCACGCTCGGCCGCCCCATCTTCTCCGCGTAGAACTTCCCGCACAGCTCCTCTACGAAATCGTCAAAGCCGTGCTCACTCAATACCTCGTTGAGGGCTTCGTAGAATGGATGCCCAGGACTCCGCGCTAACTGGCTGCTGGCCACCCACAGATCCGCTTGTCGCCGTCGCTTCTTCTTTCCCATTGCCATGGGACCAGTGTAGTGTCTGAATGTGACCCCTACCCTCGACTTTCACCACAGGCTGCTAGCCACCCGTCACCCCCAGAGTTTGCACGCTCAAAATGATGCGGGTAGAATACAATTCTTTCTCACTGCCGGGGTAGCTCAGTCGGTAGAGCAGGGGACTGAAAATCCCCGTGTCGGCGGTTCAATTCCGTCCCCCGGCACTCCTTATCTCTATGCCCGAACCAGCATCTCGACTCCCCCGATCTTTCTTTGACCGCCCCACCCTGGAGGTAGCTTCCGATGTGCTGGGCAAGCGTCTGGTCAAGCTCGAGTCCGCCGGCCGGCTGTCAGGCATCATCACTGAGGTGGAAGCCTACATTGGCTCCGAGGATCAGGCCTGCCACGCCCGCTTTGGGAAGACCAGGCGAAACCGGATCATATGGGGCCCACCCGGCTTCGCCTACATCTATTTCATCTACGGTATGCACTGGCTTCTGAACTTCGTGGTGGAGCGGGATCACTTCGCCGCGGCCGTGCTGGTGCGCTCGGTAATGGCGGTGGACGGTCTCGACACCATGCTGCAGCGACGAAGTGGCCGCATTCGCAATCTCACCGATGGGCCTGCCAAGGTGTGCCAGGCCTTCGACTTGACTGGAGATGAGAACGGTCTCGACGTCTGTGCGCCGGAATCGACTCTGTACCTGGAAGAGGGAATCGAGGTGGACTCGGAGAGCATTGAAGCGACGCCCAGGATCGGAATCGACTCCGTTCCCGAACCCTGGAAGAGCATCCCCTGGCGTTTCAACTGTCGGGTGTGACGGGTTGCTGGTTGCTGGTTACTGGTTACTGGTTACTGGTTACTGGTTACTGGTTACTGGTTACTGGTTGAAAGTTGAAAGTTGAAGGTTGAAGGTTCGTGGGCTGTGGAAGGTGGACTCCGATCACTTCGAACCGGGGGACAAACCGGTGTGGATCGGGCGGTGCTGGACGCGGCACTGGCGTCGGGCCTGGAGGTCACGGGCTGGTGCCCGAAGGGGCGAAGAGCCGAGGACGGCCCCCTGCATCACCGCTATCCTCTCGAAGAGACACCTTCTGCAGATTACGCCCAGCGCACGGAGTGGAACGTGCGCGATTCGGATGGCACGCTGGCTCTCCTTCGCGACAAGTTGGATACCGGCACGGAACTCACCATCCGTCAGGCCAATCGGCAGTCCCGTCCGCTGCTGCTCATCGACCTGGAGGACCCCCTCGATGCCGCCACGGTCCAGGACTGGATCCGACGTTCGGGAGTTCAGCACCTGAACATAGCAGGACCGCGAGAAAGCCAGTCTCCTGGCATTTACGAAGCAGCTCGGCCTTTTCTGGAGAAGCTGTTCGTCCACCTTTTTTAGAACTTTCCCAGCTCCCCTCCATCTAAGTGACTAGCCCGCATAATTCATAGGGTGCCGAAGCGAAGAGTCGCAAAGTCCGCGCTGGCAAGGCTTTACGCGCGAGGGCCCCGCAGGCATAGTCGTGCACTATGCCGAGGAGCCCGAGTGGGGGTAACGCAGCCAGCGCGAGGCTTGGCGGCTCTGCAGCCGGCAGTTTATGAATTATGCGGGCTAGGGACCAGGCGATGTCCCGGGAAGCTGGCAGTGATTGCGAACGACTTCGGTTACAAGCGACCGGAGTCTGGCTCGAGAGGTGGGACAATGAAGAACGAAGCGAACAACGACCGAAAACTGCTCCCTTCGAAAGACTTGAGAAAGCCGCCCAGCTGGACGTTATCCAAGTCGGACCGGCGATTTCTCCACTCCTGCAACATCTCTCCCTGAGGTTACAGGTTGAAGGTTGATCGGAGACTTTCCGGGTCCCGGGGGAGGAGAGTTCAAAGTACCAGGTCCGAGATCTCAGACCTGGACGAGAAACTTTCAACTTTTAGCGCGTCAAGAGGGAGTTCCCACAATCTCAATCTGGGCAATCGTGATGTTGTCCAGGCCGCCCCGGCGATTGGCTTCGGCCACCAGCTCGTTTCCGGCCTGTGCCAGGGCGTTTTCTTTGAGCAGGGTTTCGATCTCATCGTCCGCGAGTGCATCCGACAAGCCGTCGGTACAGATGAGCAACCGGTCCTCGGCAGCAACCTGCACCTCAAAGACGTCGGGGTCAATCGTTTTAGTGATTCCCAGGGAGCGTTCCAGGAGGTTCTTTTGCGGGTGCTGGCGAATCTGGTCTTTGGTCAGTTCTCCCTGCTGGTAAAGCTTGTAGACCGGGGAGTGATCGTCGGTCACCTGGGAGATCGACCCGTCGTGAAGATGGTAGATGCGGCTGTCCCCCAGGTGAAGCACCCAGATTTCACCGTGTTCCCTTGAAATCCACACGACACTGACCGTCGTTCCCATTCCTCTCATGACGGGGTTTTCCATCTGCTCCCTGAGGATCCTCTGGTTAGCAAGTTCGAGGCACTCCCTGAGGAATTCCCGGACCGGCCCTCTGGCCTTCTCGATTTCCTCGGTGATGGTCCGAGACGCAATCGCGCTGGCCACTTCACCTGCGGCGTGGCCTCCCAGGCCATCACAGACTCCAAAGAGACCGGATTCGGGAGCATCGATGAGTGCATCCTCGTTATTCTGACGAACCCTCCCCACATCAGTGATGGAATGGCTTCGAAACTGAAAAGGTCCGCAACGGCAGGTGGGGAGACTCATTCTTCTCTCACTCGATCACGAATGAGCTGCACTAGTCCCAAAATAAGCGTGTTTGCACATCATCTACTGTAGCGACTCGTTTTGCCAAGATCGGTTGCTCATTTGAGGTTCAATCAGACTTGCGCCGGACTCCGGCTGTGCCGGGAAGCAGTTTGGTTGACCTCAGGCCGCCACGACGCGTTGACAATGGCCCTGAAAGTCGGTTTTCAGACAGACCCCTCCCCGATCGGCTCCATTTGTCGTCTTGTCGAAGCGGCTTGCGATTCGTCAGCCAAATTGCTGGTGTTTCAGCCACAGATTCCCCTCGATCAACAAACGGGTCCAATCGTTAACAGTGAGCAGTCGATACAATAAACGCCGTCCCGTTGTCACGATCTGGCAAGGCAGTCCGATCACACAGGTGACAAAGCGCCGGAACTCCATCCGGATCAGGCGTCGGGCCCCCAGTCTTGCAGGCAAAAGCAGGCCCAGCCAAACCTTGAGGTTCCAGGCTTGGGCGGCAATCACCAGGTAAGTCCAGTTTGCGACCAGGGTATCGGCCGGCATGCGCAGAGCCTGAACGCCGTTCTTGAGCTGCTCGATCACGTTTTCCTGATTGCAGCGCCCGTTGCTTTCCAAAACCACCTGTTGTGTCGACAGTTCCTTGACCGGCACGTTCGTGACATAGAACAGATAGCGCTGCTGATCAAACAGCCGCTTTTGACCCTTTTCGACCTCGATCCTCTTGCGCAGGATGATCATTCGGTAGGTGCCTTTAGCTCGGGCCGGTCGGTACTCGATCTCCGTCACATGCTCACTCAACAAGTTCAGGTTTTTGTAGCCCCGCTCTCGCACCAACGATCGAAGTTGCGGGTCAGGGAAAAGTCCGTGTCTCCCCGCAATCTCACTTGCTCAAAGCCGCCTCTTCTGACCAGTTTCACGGCTCGATCGATCCACGCCACCGCTCCTTCGTGCGACGGTCGGCTGGCCGGCCGATTGAACGTGTACAAGACCTCGTTGGTTTCGGCCAGACTCACCACCAAGGGTCCATACCCCCATTGTCCCTTGTAGTTGAGATCCATCCCTTCCTTGCAACACCCCGTGGTCTCGGCCGTCGTGCCGTCCACGTCGATCGTGGCTCGCTTGCCCATCTCCGCTGCTTGGCTTTGCCACACCTGCAGACGGCTTTCGTTGAAGGCTTCTTGCAGGGCCAAGACATCCTCTTGCTTGAAACGCCTGAGAAAGTCCCCTTCCGTACTCGGTGCCGGGATCTTGCGCGCTCCTACACTCTCCAGATAGCTGACATCCTCGCGCCGTGACTTTACATCCTGCAGGCACACTCCCCCACTCATCACGTTGTAGATCAGATTCAAGACGTGGTCCGACTCCCGGTAGGGAAGGTGCCGCTTCAACACTCGCACACGTTCGTCGATCCTCTCCGCCACCCTCAAGCGCTTGACCAACTGAACAATCAGCCCCAGACCTCCACTACTCACCCCTCCCATACGGCTCGAGACGTCGTAGACAATATTGCCTCCTCTCAGCACCCGTCCCCCACTCTTAGGCCGCCAACTTCGATCCAGCCTTCGCTCTATTTCCTCTTGGCGTTTGTTGATAATCTCGATATGCTTTCTATTCACCTGAAACGCCTCCTCTTGGGATTGTTCTGGGTCTTTTTCTGAACCTCAGAATACCCGTCAGGACTGGCGTTTCAGGCTTTTTTCCACCTCTGGGTATACACCCCATGTACTTATTTTGGGACTAGTGCACTGTCCGGAAAGTTCACGCCGCTACTTCGGGCGTCTTTTCGCCGACAGCTTTGTTGCGCTTCCTCGAAAGACTCCCGGCCTTCCTGCGTCGCGCGCCTCACTGTCGACGAAAATCCATCCAGAATTAACACCGCGAACTTCCCGGACAGCACACTAGAACTTGTCCAGTCCCTGCATCAATTGAAGATTGCATCTCACAAAACCGTAGCCAATGATAACCAGCAGCGCCCAGGCCCCAGCTTTTTTCCAGAGCGGCTGGGTCAGCTGGTAGCCACAATAGGGGCATTTCGCCGTTCCGTCAGGCACAGTGTAGTCACAATTCCGACACACTTCCATCACCGAGTCTCTTTTCCGGAGGCGGAATGACGACAATGCAATGAATCAGCCGCCGTCTGTTCCCTCTTCTATCCGGCTGTGTAGACCAGCCTCGTCAATCACCTCAATCCCCAGGTTCCGTGCTTTTTCCAGTTTCGACCCCGGAGCGGCTCCGACGACGAGGTAATCGGTGCGGGAAGAAACCGAGGCGGCAACTTTCCCTCCACGGCCCTGAATCAGACTCTTCGCCTCCGTCCGGCTCATATCCCGGAGCGTTCCGGTAATGACGAAGATCTTGTCTTTCAGGGGTGTGGGAGTTTCGGCCGCCGAATCGGACTGGAATGTCAGCCCTGCTTTTCGAAGTCTTCGAACGAAGCCCCAGTTGGACGGTTCGTCCAGATAAGCGCGGACGCTGCCCGCAATCTCAGGCCCCACGCCACTTATGGACGCAATCTCCTCGACACCGGCTTCCCGCAGTTCATCGATGTCACGAAAATTCCGAGCCAGCAATTCGGCGACACTCTCTCCGACATGTCGGATTCCCAGCGCGAACAGCACCCTGGAGAAAGGCTGCCCCAGGCTGGCTTCAAGGCTGTCAAGCAGGTTGCGAACCGATTTCTCTTTGAAACCGGGAAGACTGCCGATCTGCTCGGGGGTGAGGGCGAACAGGTCAGCAGCGTCTTCGACCAGGCTGAGGTCAACCATTTTTCCAACCGTCTGTTGACCGAGTCCTCGAATGTCCATGGCTCCTCGACCTACAAAATGTTTCAGTTTCTCGAGACGCTGGGCGGGACACTGGGTGTTTGGGCAGTACGCCATTGCCTCCCCCTCGACTCGAATGATCGTCGATGCACACTGCGGGCAAAGTTCAGGATAGCTGAATTCTCTCTCGGCTCCAGTCCGCTGGCTGACGACCGGAGCCACTACCTGAGGAATCACGTCTCCAGCTCGCTTCACCTTGACGAGGTCCCCTTCGCGAATGTCTTTCTTTCGGATGTCGTCTTCGTTGTGCAGGGTGGCCTGCCGAACGGTGACGCCACCGACCCGCACCGGCTCCAGGACCGCGTAGGGATTCAACGCACCCGTGCGCCCCACATTGATGTGGATCTCGAGGAGCCTCGTCAGCGCCACTTCTCCCGGAAACTTGTAGGCGATGGCCCAGCGAGGATCACTGGCTACGCTGCCCAGTCGGCGCTGGTAGTCGAGACGATTTACCTTGACGACAACTCCGTCGATTTCGTAATCCATTTCCCCACGGCGACTCTCGTATGACCGGCAGTACTCAATCACCCGCTCCATCGAGCGATGGAGGCGATAGCGGGGATTGACACGAAAACCCCACTGTTCAAGCAGCTCGAGGGCCTCGAGTTGAGTTGCGAGTTCTCCTCCCTCCAGGTATCCGACAGCATAGGGAAAGAAAGCCAGCGGCCGCATGGCTGTGACGGCGGGATCGAGCTGCCGGAGTGCTCCAGCCGCGGCATTCCGGGGGTTGGCAAAGGTCTTCTCACCGCGGGCCTCGCGGCCCAGGTTGAGGGCTTCGAAAGCAGCAAGAGGCAGGTAGGCCTCTCCACGGACTTCTACCATTTCTGGAATTCGAGCCTCTCCCTTCAGGCGCAATGGAATCGTCTTAATCGTGCGAAGGTTGTCTGTGACGCTTTCGCCGACTCTCCCGTCCCCCCGGGTGGCTCCACGGACGAGCATTCCCTGCCGGTAGGTGAGCGAGACGGCTGCCCCATCAATCTTCAACTCCGTCACAAAGTCGATTTGAGTCTCTGCCAGCATTCGGCTGATACGTCCATAGAAGTCCAGCAGTTCCCGGCCGGAGAAAGCGTTGGCAAGGCTGAGCATGGGAGCAAGATGCTCTACCTTCTGAAATTTCTCACCCGCTTCTACGCCGACTCTCCGGGTGGGCGAATCGGCAGTCACAAGTTGAGGATAGGAGGCCTCGAGTTCCAGCAGTTCCCGGAACATCAGATCGTACTCAGCGTCGCTGACGGAAGGATGATCGAGGATATAATATCGATAACTGTGTGCTTCAATTTCACGTCTTAGTTCAGCGACCCGCTGCTGGATTTTATCAGCCCGCGCTCCCATCGGCTGAGACTATAGCACGCATCTTTTCTTGAATTTGGTATCATGGCCCCACATGAGTTCGACGGTAGTCAGTCGCTTCTCTTTTATGGTGGTATTTCCCTTTCAGGAGGTGAACTCTACTCATGTCCCCCTGCTGAGGCTCCACTCGCTGGCTCGCAAGCAGATGAACGATACTGAAATCATCGAGACTATCGACCACCTGTTCAAATGCCCTCGGTGTCTGGACAATTATCGGAGAGTGCGGGCCGGCTATCCGAAGTGTTGTCGCTGAAGCCTTCGCGGATCAGAGTCAGACGTCGAAATGCAGCTGTTTGATGTTCGAGCGTTCCGGTTCTTCGGAAACCGGGATTTCTGGCGTCAACTCTGGATGAATTTCAACGACGACCACTGCTGGGGCATGGCCGCTGAGTTGGCCTTCTGTTTTCTGCTGGCCTTTTTCCCATTTCTCATATTCCTGGGGGGACTGCTGGCTCTGCTTCCGATCGAGCTCATGACTTTCACTCGTCTGGTGGATGGGCTGACCCGCTTGATGCCCAGCCAGGCGGGTGTCGAGATCAGCCAGGTGCTGGCCAACGCCGAGGGCTGGAAAGCTGCTTCCCGCTCGGCTGTTTTGTGGATGGGGATTGCTCTGTGGGTGTCGTCACTGGCTTTGAGCGGGCTGGCCGGGGTGCTGACCCGAGCCTACCGGATGAAGGAAAGACGCTCCTTTTATCGGATCCGTGCCCTCTCCATAGTCGTTACGGTAGGGATGTGTTTCTTTGTTTTGATCGCGGCAGTGCTCCTTTTTTTTGGCGATGACCTGAGCCGGTGGGCGATCTCGAACCTGCCTTTCACTGAGCAGAGCCCGTTTCACAAGTTGATGACCCTCGGCTATACCATGGTTCGGTGGTTGCTGATCTTCGTGCTCATCAGCCTGGGCCTGCAAACGGTCTACTTCGCTATGCCGGCCAGCCCTTTACCCTGGAGAGTGATATCCCCAGGAAGCTTTGCCATAACGATTGGAGTCGTCGGAGGCTCTCTCGGCTTCCGCTACTTCGCCAGTAGCTTCTCCAGTTACAACAATATGTACGGAGACCTGGGAGGTCTTCTTGTCCTCATGATCTGGTTCTACTATTGCAGTCTGTTCCTGCTTCTGGGCGGTCAGATTGATTCCACCGCCTTTCGAATCAGCCAAAGACGTGAAAAAGTCCTGCAATGATGGCACTCGCTGTGGCTCATGGCTGGTTGAAGGTTGAAAGTTGAAAGTTGGAATGTGGGAGGCGCCTTGGCGCGGCGACCTGAAATCGTGAACGTGACCACCCGGCGTTCGCGGCCTGAGGCCCCTCCCACTTCCAGGATCCCCAGAACCTAGAACCCAGAACCCAGAACCCTTATGATCGGACCGTGTCGAGACGCTGCATCACCTTTCTGAGTGATTTTGGTCAGCGAGACTACTATGTCGCTTCGGTCAAGGGAGTCATTCTCGATGTCTGTCCCGAGATGACTATTGTTGATATCAGCCATGCCGTGGAGCCTCACAACATCGTAGAGGCCGCCTTTACGCTGGCGGCCGCCTACCCCTGTTTTCCGGCAGGCTCGCTTCATCTTGTGGTCGTTGATCCTGGCGTCGGATCGGACCGCAAAGCCATCATCGCCCGGGCGGACGAGCATGCCTTTGTGGCTCCGGACAACGGAGTGCTGTCACTGATCTTTGAACGGGAAGAGATGACCGAAGTCGTCGAGATTCAGAACGAGAGCTTCTTCCGAAAGCCGGTTTCGCCGACCTTCCACGGAAGGGACATTTTTGCCCCCGTCATCGCCCATCTTGCCCGCGGCGTTCCAATTGCCGAGTTCGGGCCAGTCAGCACGAATTTCGTGACGGTGGATTTGGGCTCCGTTCGCTGTGAAGACCCTGACACCGTTCGAGGCAAGGTGATTCACATCGACCATTTTGGGAACCTGATCACGAACATCCAGACTTCTCATCTGAGCGAGCCGCCTGACGGCGCAAGGTCGAGACAAGTTGTTGAAATCGATGGAAAGAAGATTGACAAGCACTACGATTACTACGCCGAAGGGAACCCCGAGGAAATCTTTTCAATCATGGGAAGCAGCGGTCGTCTCGAGATTGCCGCTTGCTCGAGCTCAGCTTCCAGGCTTCTGGGCCTGGGAGTCGGAGCCGAGGTAAGGGTCAGAAGTGTACTCACAGAGGGTTAAGCAACTCGTAGCGGAACTTCGTTATAGCGGGCAGCTGGCCGAAGCCACACACAGGGGTCACAGCGAGAACCCGGTGTGCGGGGATCTAACCAGCTTTGAACTGCGAGTGCAGGACGAAAAGGTGGCCGGCTGCCGGTTTCGTGCGACAGGCTGTGTGGCCGCGATTGCGGCGGCAGCGGCGCTGGCTGAAATGTGCCAGGATCAGCCGGTCCGGGACTGTCTACAGATTACCTGTGAAGACCTTCTCAAAGATCTGGGCTCACTCCCCACACACAAGATCCACGGCGTAAATCTGGCCCTGGAGGCTCTGAGAGAGGCACTCCACCGATAAGCACTCACCCGCTTTGACGTCAGACACGGCACAGGAAGAAATGCTCCCGATTGCCTTTCTGCCCGGCTCTCGAAGAGGGAGTATCGGCCAGGACTTCGACTCCCAGTTCCCTCAGGCCATCCCTGAGCCGCTCGATCACGCAGGTCCGGACGGCGTCATCAGTGATCAATCCGCCCGCCTCGACTTCGGATCGCCTGGCTTCAAACTGGGGCTTTACCAGCGCCACAATAGTCGCCGGTGATACCCGGATGAGTCCCGGTAGCACCAGGCGCAAGGAAATAAATGAAAGATCGACAGTGATGAGGTCCGGTTTCTCGCCGATGACCTCCGGGTCCAGGTAGCGAACGTTGATCCCGTCGCGCCGGATCACCCGCTCATCCTTCTGCAGGTTCCAGTGAAGCTGCCCTCGACCGACATCGACCGCATACACCCTGGCGGCACCTTCTTGAAGGAGACAATCCGTGAATCCTCCGGTTGAAGCACCCAGGTCCCAGCAGACTCGTCCACGGGCACTCACCTGAAAAGTGCGAAGAGCCCCCTCCAATTTGGCTCCCGCTCTCGACACATAGCGGCCGGCGGTCTTCTTCACCCGCAACTCGGCGTCGGCCTTGACCTGTGTGCCCGCCTGGTCAACACGCTGGCTCTCGACCAGGACCGCACCCCTGAGAATCAGAGCGGCAGCTTGCTTCCGGTCCGAAGCAAGCCCTCTCCTGACTAGAAGGTCGTCCAGCCGGAAGCGCCCGGCTCCGGCTCTCGATTTCCGACTCATCGGCACAACCTCGACCTAACCCCGGCCATTCAAAAACGCCGCAGCGACAGGAAGCGGGCCAGTTCTCTAAGGATGTCCCCGCGTGAGCCCAAAAACTCCAGGTGCTGGATGGCTTCTTCCACAAGTCGCGTAGCGATTTGCTTGCTCTTGCTCAGACCGAACAGATGGGGATAGGTAGCCTTTCGCACTTCCCGATCTTTGCCGGTTTCCTTACCCATTTCCTCACAGGAACCCTCCACATCGAGGATGTCATCGACCACCTGAAAGGCCAGTCCCACCCGGGAGGCGAATGCCGAGAGTTCTTCCAGTTCCTGATCGTCTGCCTCGCACAGCACGGCGGCACAGTACACGGAGGAAAGAATCAGGGCAGCCGTTTTCGATTCGTGAATGTACTCCAGCTCTTCGGCGGTGTAGGGTTTTCCCTGAGCGAGAAGGTCCGCCACCTGACCGGCAATCATTCCGCCCAGGGTCCCGATCGCCCTCGAAAGCAAGGCGATGACTTTCAGTTGCCTTTTTGCTTCCACTTGATGTGGCTGCGCAGCCAGATGCTGAAAGGCCAGAGTCAGCAGGGCATCCCCCGCCAAAACAGCAATCCCTTCCCCAAACTGTTTGTGCAGGGTAGGTCTTCCCCGCCGGTAATCGTCGTCATCCATGGAGGGCAAATCGTCATGGATCAACGAATAGGTGTGGGTGAGTTCCAGGGCGGCGACCAGCGGCATGACCGGTGCCACTGGCCTTTCCAGGGCCTGGGCTGTGGCGAGGGCGAGAATAGGCCGCACCCTTTTTCCGCCGGCGAAGACCGAGTAGCGCATGGCCCTGTGAATCACGCCAGGATGAGTTTCCCCGTGGGGCAGAACATCGTCCAGATAGCGATCCACCCGAGAGCGATGCTCGGCCAGGTACCGGACAAGGTCAAAGGAGTGGTTGCCGGGCTCGCTATTTGCCACCACCCTGATCCTCGAGATCCGTCTCCTCGAAGGGCACTTCCGTTGTCTTCCCGCCCTTCCCTTTGACCAGTACTTCGATCCGTCGCTCCGCCTCTTCGAGCCGATCGGAGCAGTAGCGGGACAACTTCACTCCTTCTTCAAACAACTGCAGGGATTCCTCCAGCGGCAGATCGCCTTTCTCGAGCCTGGAAACAATTGCACTCATGCGGTTGAGCGCCTTCTCGAAATCATTCTCTGACATGGCTACTCTCGGCGAACATTGAACTCTCCTCTTTCCACGCGGATCCTGAGCTCTTCGCCTTGTTGCAAACGCTCGGGATCGCGAACAATTTGGCCGTCCAGCCGACTCACAATGGCATATCCCCGGTGCAGAACAGCCAGGGGTGAATAGGCATCCAGCTGTCGCTCGATGCTCTCGATTGTTTTCCGCTGGGCGGAGACGTAGAACTCTGCACGCAGCAGCAGGGTCTGCTCAACCTGATCGAGATGCTTTCGAAGCACCGGCACCTGCTGCGGCACAGAACCGAGCAGGCGGGCGCGCAGTTCCTGGAGTCGGCCGCCCCATTTCTGAGCTCTCTCTCGGGCGCTGACGAAGTGAGGACTGGATATTGTACGCTGCAGCAGTCCGCGTTTTCTCTCCAGAAGCAAATAAATACTGGTGGTGAGACGGCGCACGAAGTCATCGTTTCGTTGCGCCAGGTCCTGTCGCGCTGCAGACACGATTTCCGCTGCTGCTGACGGAGTCGATGCCCGCACATCGGCCACAAAATCGGCAATCGTGAAATCTGTCTCGTGTCCAACTGCTGAAATGACCGGAATCTGCGAATGGAAGATCGCTCTGGCTACCATCTCCTCATTGAAAGCCCACAGATCCTCGATGGATCCGCCGCCCCTGGCCACGATCAGAACGTCCAGATCAGGCTTCTGGTTCAGGACGCGGATCGCTTCTGAGATCTCGAGGGCTGCCGATCTGCCCTGAACCTGCACCGGTGCAATCAGCACATCAACCTGGTCATTACGCCTCTTCAACACGCGAAGCAGATCATGCAGGGCGGCTCCCGACGAGGAAGTGATGATCCCGATGCGGGAGGGCAAGAGGGGAATCCTTTGTTTGATCGCCGGATCGAACAGTCCCTCCTGCTCGAGACGCTCCTTCAGCCTCTCGAAGGCAACCTGCAGAGAACCACGGCCTGCCGGCTCAACGATATCGACAATCACCTGGAGGTCGCCGCGGGCAGTGTAGACCGAGACGCCTCCCCGGACTCGGACCTCGGAACCCTCCTCGGGCTTGCACCTCAGATACTGGAATTGCATTCTGAAACAGACCGCTCGAATCTGGGCTTCCGAATCCTTGAGGGTGAAGTAACAGTGACCAGCCCGGGAGACCTGTAAATTGGTCACTTCCCCGCAAATCCAGACGTCGCGAAACTCCTTCTCCACCAGCCATCGAAGGCGCCCCACCACATCTGATACGGTCAGAATCTCCCTCTGTCGAGGCTCTGGAAACCTGGTCTCGCGCATAATGAGAACGTCACTTCCAACGGAGTTTTCGGAGGGTCAGCCACAACGCGCAGAAATTATACATAAAGCCTGGCAGCCTCAATAATTGCCTTCCACGAAGTCAGGTTCCCTCCAGTACTGCCCTCCACAAATATGGTAACGTTTGCGGATGGGTATTGCGTGGTTCAAGTTGATGAAAGTGAGTACTTACCCTCGATGAGCTGGTTCAAGCGTGAAAAAACTCCACTCCGACCTCCCGAGGAAGGGGAGCGGAATGTCCGTACCGAGGGGTTATTCGAGAAGTGCCAAGGCTGCCAGAGAGTCGTCTGGAAGAAGGACCTGGAGAGGAACCACTCGGTTTGTACGAAATGTGGACATCATTTCAAGATGACCGCCAGGGAGCGGCTCGACCTCCTGTTCGACAGTCAACAGTGGGTGGAATTCGATCAGGGGCTTCGCACTTCCGACCCCCTCGAATTCAAAGACCGCAAGAGCTACAAGGCACGGCTGGAGCAGGCCTATCGGGTCACTGGACACACGGAGGCAGTCATCAACGCCGAGGGTCGTATGGGCGGTTATCGATTGATCTGTTCGTGCATGGAGTACCGCTTCATCGGGGGAAGCATGGGCTCGGTCGTCGGGGAGAAGATCACCCGGGCCATTGAGCGGGCCCTGCAAACTCGACAGGCTCTCGTCATCTGCTCGGCCAGCGGGGGGGCCAGAATGATGGAAGGGTTTTTGTCGCTCATGCAGATGGCCAAGATCAGCTCGACCCTGGCTCGTCTGGATTCAGCCGGGCTTCCCTACGTTTCCCTCTTGACCGATCCGACGACCGGGGGAGTCACGGCCAGCTTTGCAATGCTGGGTGATCTGAATATCGCAGAGCCGGGAGCACTAATCGGATTCGCCGGGCCCCGTGTGATTGAACAGACCATCCGCCAGAAGCTGCCGGAGGGGTTTCAAAGTAGCGAGTTTCTCCTGGAGCACGGCATGCTGGACGCCGTTGTTGAGCGCAAGCATCTCAAGAACTACATTACCGACTGGCTGGAATTCATGAGTTGCAAGCTCGATCCTCCTGATTCGCGGATGCAATCTGAGCATTCACTTCCATAAGTGAAGCCTCACCTTCGCCACCGTCTAGTTCGACCCGGTCAACCAGCTGATGAAGTATCAGGACTGCCTGGAGCATCTCGAGCAACTGGGCAACGAAGTTGCCACCCTGCGATTTGGTCTGGACAGCATTCGCACTCTGCTCCAGGAAATGGGAAATCCCCACCTGGACTTTCCCAGCGTGCTGGTGGCAGGAACCAACGGCAAGGGTTCTATCGCTCGATTCATCTCCTCGATCGCCGGCTCCTGCGGACTCCTGACCGGCCGCTTCGCTTCACCTCATCTGGTCACCGTTCGAGAGCGCATCTCTCTCAATGAAACCCCGCTGGGCCGCGAGGCTTTCGCAGAGTCTTTCGCCCGGGTCCAGAAAGCGGCCGGGACGGCAGATCTGCCCCTGCCTCCCACCTATTTTGAAACGCTCTGTGCAACCGCCCTGGACTGTTTCTCCCACCAGGGCATTGACCTGGCCGTGCTGGAGATCGGGCTGGGCGGCCGCCTGGACAGTACCAACGCCGTCGATCCGGTTCTGTCCGTCCTGGGCCCCATCGGGCTTGACCATCAGTTGCATCTCGGAAGCACAATCCAGGAGATAGCCGTAGAAAAGGCGGGAATCATTCGTCCGTCCACTCCGGTCGTGTCGGCTCCCCAGCGGGCCAGCGCAAAGAGGGTCATCAACGAGACCGCCCGGGAGAGCAGGGCGCCTCTCTATATGATCAAGCCCCACCAGGTCCGAACTCATCATACAAGGGAGGGGCGTTACCGCATCCACTATCGGGACATCCATGCCGAGCTGAGTGTCGTGGGCCAACATCAGGGGATCAACGCAGCCGTGGCCATTGAGTCTGTGAAGAGACTCGTGAGGCCCGGCTGGAGTTTCCCTGGAAAATCCATCGCGCAGGGACTTTCGGCCGTGCAGCCGTTTGGAGTTCTGCAGCGAATCGCTGCAGAGCCGGACGTCTTCGTGGACGGTGGACACAACCCGGATGCCGCCCGGGCGGTCTCGCGTTTCCTGAGATCTCACACAAGAGAACCTCGGCACCTGGTTTTCTCGATGATGCACGACAAGGATCTGGCTGCGGTTGCAGAGATACTCGCACCCCTGTTCGAACAAGTCTACCTGTTCGAGTTGAGTTCCATTCGAGCAGCCAGTGCATCCCAACTTCAGAAGGCGTTTCCGCAGGGTGTCTTGATCAGCGACCTGGAGCGCGCCCTCCGAGAAGCGCAGCAGCGAGCTGCCTCCGTTCTGGTATTCGGGTCGTTTCACCTGGCCGGAAAGATACTCGCCGAAAGGAATGATTCAGGGAACTGCAGTGGCTGATTGTCACTCAATCTGAAACAACAGCTGGCCACCGTCGATTGAAGCGTCGACGGCCACGTTGCAAAGGGTCACGGTACCGGCTTTTGGAGACTTCAATTCGTTTTGCATTTTCATCGACTCAACGATGGCCAGCCCTTCGCCGATCTCGACGTCGTCGCCGGGGCTCTTGAGGACAGCAACTACTTTTCCCGGCATCTGCGCCTTGACCTGGGCGATCCCCTGAGCCGCAAGAACCGCGGAATTTCCCTTTCCCAGCCGTCTGGGATCCTGGATCTGGAACTCCAACACCTGATCACGCCAGGCCACAGTCCGGCTCGTGTCCCGACCGGATACGACCAGATGTTCGACGCGTTCGCCCACCCGAAGTACCAGTTGCTCCCCCTCCCGGGCCAGCAGCTCGACGCGGCTGAATCTCCCGTTCAATCCAACTCGGAAATCGGTGGCTGAGATCCGATCGATATGAACCTCGTTCTGGATGTCGCCGTAGCGTACTTTAAACTTCACTTCTTGAAATCCCAGGAACCTCTTCGCAATCCTCGCAGACGGGCGTCCTGCTTCCACTGGCTGGCGGGGCTGCAGGCCAGGGTCGAAGGCGTTTGGATTGCTTTGAAATAGTAATCAAGGGCCACACCGATCACCGCCGGGTCCACTTCATCGTCCAGGTTGTTGGCGAGAGCGTCCAGCAGCGCGTGTTCCTCCAGGAACTCAGTGCTCAGCTGCCCCTTCAAGAATTCCGGATGACGGAACAGGACTCGGAAGAAAGGAATTGTAGTGGCCACCCCGGCAACCTTGTACTCATGAAGGGCACGCGTCATTCTTTGCAGAGCCTCAGCCCTGTCTCCGCCCCACGCCACCAGCTTTGAGATCAGAGGATCGTAATCGACCGGGATGGTGGCACCTTGAAAGACTCCACTATCGTTCCGAATGCCGGGGCCTGAAGGCTCCAGCAGGGTGAAAACTGTGCCTGGTGATGGAAAAAAATCATTGCCAGGATCTTCAGCATAGACCCGGCACTCCACGGCTGCCCCTCGCGGAGCCAGTCTTTCCTGCTGTAGCTTCAGCGGCTCTCCATTCGCTATGCGAATCTGTTCTTTGACCAGGTCAACGCCATAGACCATCTCCGTCACCGGGTGCTCAACCTGAAGCCTTGCGTTGATCTCCAGGAAGTAGAAGGGAGGCACCTCCTCAGTACTGCTCCCATCCACCAGAAACTCAACCGTACCTGCGTTGAAGTACCCGGATGCCCGGGCTGCTGAGAGTGCAGCCTCGCCCAGCGCCTCCCTGAACGCGACTCCGACTCGGGGAGAGGGACACTCTTCAACAATTTTCTGATGCCGGCGCTGGATCGAACATTCTCTTTCCCCCAGGTGAACGAGGTTTCCGAGTTGGTCTCCCAGAATTTGAACCTCAATATGACGCGGTCTGGGAACAACCTTTTCGAGAAACACCCGGGAGTCCCCAAAGGAGGCCTCTGCCTCTCCTCTAGTCAGGACGAAAGCCTGCTTCAATTCCTCCGCCGACCTGATTAGACGCATACCCTTGCCACCTCCGCCGGCTCGCGCCTTGAGCATGACCGGATAACCAAGCGTGCCTGCTACCCTCACCGCCTCATCCAGCGCCTCAAGGCTCCGGTCACTTCCCGGAATAACCGGCACTCCGGCACCCTCAACGGTCCGTCGGGCGTGCACTTTGTCTCCCATCATCTCTATGCTTTCCGCGGAGGGACCGATGAAGGTGATGCCGGCTTCACTGCAGGCCCGGACAAAAAGGGGATTCTCGCTCAGGAAGCCGTACCCCGGGTGAATAGCGTCCGCCTCGAGTGACTTGGCCGCTGCCAGGATTCTTTCGATCGAAAGATAGCTTTCAGCGGCTGGCGCCTCCCCAATGAAGCAGACCGAGTCGGCCAGTCGGACGGAGAGAGAACCTCTGTCAGCCGAGGAGTACACGACGGCCGGTGAGATGCCCATCTCCCGGCAGGCCCGGATGATCCTGACGGCGATTTCTCCGCGGTTGGCGATTAGAATTCGAGAAAACATGTTGGAGCCAGATCGCGGCCGATTCAGGCCGGATCCCCTTCAGGCCGGATCCCCCTCAGGCCGGATCCCCTTCAGGCCGGATCCTCCTCAGAGAGGGATATTGCCGTGTTTCTTCGGGGGATTGCTGTCGCGCTTTGTATTGGCCATGTCGAGCGCTGAGATCAGTTTGCTTCTGGTTTCTCGGGGATTGATAACGGCGTCGATAAAGCCTCGCTCGGCAGCATCATATGGATTGGCGAATTTGGCCCGGAACTCGTCGGTCTTCTGTTGCTTGAACGCTTCTGCATTCTCTGCCCCAGCCAGTTCGCGCCGGAAAAGGATCTCAACTGCACCCTGTGACCCCATCACAGCTATCTCAGCTGTAGGATAAGCGTAGTTCATGTCGGCTCGAATGTGCTTCGAAGCCATCACACAGTACGCACCTCCGTACGCCTTCCGGGTAATGAGCGTAATCTTCGGGACGGTGGCCTCGGCAAAGGCATAGAGCAACTTGGCTCCGTGTCGGATAATCCCGTTGTGCTCCTGATCAACACCGGGCAGAAAACCCGGAACATCCTCAAAGATGATCAAGGGAATGTTGAACGCATCGCAGAAACGGACAAACCGTGCTCCCTTGACTGACGAGTTGATGTCCAGAGTACCTGCCAACACATCCGGCTGGTTTGCCACCAACCCGACGGATTCTCCATTCAACCGGGCAAAGCCGACGACGATGTTGGGAGCGAAGTCAGCCTGGATCTCGAAGAAGTGCCCATCATCGACCACCGCCCCAATGACTCGCTTGATGTCATAAGGCTGGTCCGGTTCACTCGGAACCAGGTGATCCAGATCGGGCTCGACTCTGTCGATTGGATCCTCGCACTCTTTTCTGGGTGGAGACTCCAAGTTGTTGGAAGGCAGGAAGGAGAGCAGCTCCCTGGTCTGCGCGAGACAGCTTTCGTCGTCAGGCGCCACCAGGTGCGCGATCCCACTTTTGGAGGAATGAGTGGCGGCACCTCCCAGCTCGTCTTTGGAAACCTCCTCGCCCGTCACGGTTCGAATCACATCAGGACCGGTAATGAACATGTAGCTGCTGTTCTGCACCATGAGAACGAAATCGGTAATGGCCGGGGAATAGACAGCTCCTCCCGCGCAGGGACCCATGATGGCTGAGATCTGAGGCACGACACCGCTGGCCAGCGTATTTCTGAGGAAGATATCGGCGTAGCCGGCCAGGCTGACAACCCCTTCCTGAATCCTGGCTCCTCCACTGTCGTTCAACCCGATGATGGGAGAACCCATCTTCACGGCCAGATCCATCACCTTGCAGATCTTGGCGGCGTAGGTCTCCGAAAGGCTCCCTCCAAAGACCGTAAAGTCCTGGGCGAAAACGAACATGTTGCGCCCGTCGATGCGGCCATACCCGGTGACTACGCCGTCCCCGGGGATGCGCTTGTCTGCCATCTCGAAATCGGTGCAGCGATGCACAACGAACTTGTCGATCTCTTCGAAACTCCCCTCATCGAGAAGAAAATCGATTCGTTCGCGGGCGGTCAGCTTTCCGGCGGCATGCTGCCTTGCGACGCGAGCTTCACCCCCGCCGGCCTCAGCCCTGCGGTGACGCTGCTCCAACTCCTCAAGCTTGCGATCGAGTTCCGATTCGAGCTGTTTCATCTCAATCAGGTAGCGCGATCAGACGCCCACGACCTCTTTGTGCTTGTTCCAGTCTGCCAGGAACTGCTGGAGGCCCTTCGTGGTGAGCGGATGTTGGATCAGCTTGTCCAGCAGCTGGGGAGGAAGAGTGACCACATCTGCGCCCAGCATAGCTGACTTCATGACGTGTTGGGGACTGCGAACAGAAGCCACCAGAATCTCAGTTTCGAAGGCATACTGGTCGAATATTGTTGCGATATCGGCGATCAACTCCATCCCGTCGCCAGTGATGTCGTCGATGCGACCCACAAATGGGCTGACGTAGGCGGCCCCGTTTCGAGCTGCCAGCAGTGCCTGAACAGCCTGAAAAATGAGGGTCATATTGACGCGAATTCCCTCGCCACTCAAAACCTTGAGCGCCTTCAGACCTTCCTTGATCGTCGGGAGTTTCACGACCACATTGGGCGCTATGGCAGCCAGCTTGCGCCCTTCTTCGACCATCGCTTCGGAGTCGATCGAGACAACCTCCAGGCTGACCGGCCCGTCCACCATCTGGCAAATCTCCTTCGCCACCTCATCGAACGGTCGGCCCGTCTTCGAGATGAGGGAAGGATTGGTGGTCACTCCGTCCACGAATCCCAGCGGGAGACAGTCCCGGATCTCGTCAACATTGGCAGTGTCCAAAAAAAACTTCATGAGTGGGTTCCTCCTAGATTCTTCTTCCCCGGTTCATGGGTTTGATCCTTTCGTCCAGGCTACAAAGTTGGAGTATTCTGACTGAAAGCCTGTCGAGTCTACAAACTTGAGCGCATATCTGCAGCCGGCCCGGACAGTCTGGTCACCATCTTCGAAGACAAACTGGTTCACTTGCCGGGCCTCGACCAGTTCGTCCTGAAAAAGCCTGGCAATGAGCAAAGATCGCTCCTCCACGACCAGCGGGGGGCACTGGCGGTACACTTCAACATATTCCACATCATTCGAGGGAAGCCGGAAGACGAGCCGGGGACCGCGATTCCCAGCCTCGACTCGAAGATTATTGATCGTATCAGGATACACAACCCCCGGGGGCAAGGGGGCCCCTACCTTGCCACAGGAAAGAAGCAGGCCGATCGCCAGAAAAGGCGAAGAAAGTATGATCGGGCTCCTTTCCCTCCAGGTTCTCACATGGAAGCTGACTGTAATAGACAAGCAGTTACGGCAAACCAACTGTTGGATGTTGCTACCTTCGACCCCGCTTCGGGCGACCATCGTTCACCGAACTCGCGGATCGCGCAGGCGAACTTCCGGGAGCCCACCAGCGCCGGATCTACAACCCCGGTCCAATATAGTATACCCTCTCCCCTCGACAATACCGGTTGCCATCTGGGAGTACCGGGGGCTCATGCATGCACGACTTCAGTACTGACTTTGTGGTCATAGGAAGTGGGATAGCCGGGGTCCGCGCGGCCATCGAGTTGTCTCGAGTTGGGGAGGTCATGGTTTTGGCCAAATCGCGCACTGGCGAGACCAGCACCGAGTATGCGCAGGGGGGTATTGCAGTGGCGATCAGTGAGGGAGATAGTCTCGATCTTCACTTCAAGGATACGCTCGAGGCAGGTGCCGGAATCTGTGACGAAGCAGCGGCACGGGTTCTGGTGGAAGAGGGCCCGCGGCGAGTTCGGGAGCTCCTCGATTGGGGAACAGAGTTCGACAAGGCCGGGGGGGCCCTGGCTTTTACGCGCGAAGCGGCTCACAGTCGAAATCGAATTCTCCATGCAAGAGGCGATGCGACCGGCCGGGAGATCAGTAAGACTCTCATCCAAAAGGCGAGGAGTTCGGCCTCTATTCGTCTACTTCCCCACAGTTGTGCGGTTGATCTACTGGTCGGTTCCAACGGTTGTGAGGGTGTCCGTTTCCTGGAACTGTCGAGCGGAGAAAAGAGGGAGATCCGGGCTGACAGAGTCTTGCTGGCGACCGGCGGACTGGGAGCGGCTTTTGGGCAGACCACGAATCCCGAGATCGCGACCGGGGACGGAACCGCAATGGCCCTCCGCGGCGGGGCGACGCTTGCCGACATGGAGTTTGTTCAATTCCACCCAACAGTTCTCAAGCTGGAGGGAGCGAACCCTTTCCTGCTCACCGAGGCGCTGAGAGGTGAAGGAGCCCACCTGTGTGATGCATCCGGTAACCGATTCATGGCTGGTTACCATCCACTGGCTGAACTGGCCGCGCGCGATATCGTGTCGCGGGCCATCGTTAGCGAACTCGAAACCCGGGAGGATTCTGCCGTTTTCCTGGACCTTCGGCATCTCGATTCGGAGTTCGTCAAGAGCCGCTTCCCCACCATCTTCTCGCATCTTCTCAATCTGAAACTCGACTTGAGGCGGGATCTGATCCCGGTCTATCCGGCGGCCCACTACATGATGGGTGGGGTTGCCACGGATCTAATGGGAAGGAGCAGCATTCCCGGACTTTACGCTGCCGGTGAAGTCGCTTGCACCGGGGCGCACGGGGCAAACCGGCTGGCCAGCAATTCACTCCTCGACGGTCTGGTCTTTGGAACCCGGGCCGGGCAATCGATGCCCGAAGCAGCTTCGGCCTGGTCGCCCCCGGGGACGCCGGTGTCGGGTTCTCTGGTCTCAGTGCCCGATTCCGAGGTGCCCGCGCAGCGCGGGCTTCTGAGAAACACGCTGACGGAGAAGGTCGGCATGTCCCGCACTGCTTCTGGACTGACCGAGGCGATTTTCAATTTGGGATCGGCCCGACCAGAAGCCGCAACCAGGGATCGTCAGAGGGAGTCGGAGAACATTCGTTTGAACGGCCTGGCCATGGCGGCCGCCGCCGTGGTGCGGCAAGAAAGCCGCGGGTGTCATTATCGTCGGGATTTCCCCAGAGTCAATGAAACAGAGTGGAAATGCCACAGCCTGCTCGTGTATTCCTCCGAGACCAACCAGCTGAACGTCAGCAGGCTGCCGGCACTTCAAAAGTAACATCGGGTCAGCCGCCGCCGAGGGATCGTGACTCACTACATCCGACACCTGGAATGCTCCAGGAGCGCCGCCACATATCCTCCCGACCAGCTCTACAATCTCTCCCCGGGATCCGGGGCGCCGCTGTTTGTCCGCTATCGCCTCGAGGACATCAAGCTCCGTCTGAAAAGCAGCCAACTGGCGGCCCGCATTCCCTGCATGTGGCGCTACCGGGAACTATTGCCGGTAGCCATCGAAGAGGAGATCGTATCGCTCGGCGAGGGCTGGACTCCCCTGATCCGACTCGCCAACCTGGCGAAAAGGTATGGATTTGGTAACCTTTTTGTGAAGAATGAGGCCCACAACCCTACGGGATCTTTTAAGGACCGGGGGCTCTCGGCGGCCGTCACCATGGCCAGGAAGCTGGGCGCCCGAAAACTCTGTATCCCAACCGCAGGGAATGCCGGGGGGGCACTGGCTGCCTATGGGGCCAGGGCCGGACTGGAAGTCTTTGTCTTCATGCCTGCTGACACCCCTCGGACCAATCTTCAGGAGTGCCTGCTGGCGGGGGCCCTGGTCACCCAGGTCGACGGCCTGATCAGTGATGCGGCTCGCCTGATGGAGGAGCTCAGGAAGGAAAGGGGCTGGTTTGACGTTTCCACGCTCAAGGAGCCGTATCGGATCGAAGGGAAGAAGACAATGGGATACGAACTGGCGGAACAGTTCGACTGGACCCTTCCCGATGTGATCCTCTACCCGACGGGTGGCGGCACCGGCCTGATCGGGATGTGGAAGGCCTTTCAAGAATTAGAACAACTGGGGTGGATTGGGAGTTCCAGGCCGCGGATGGTGGCGGTTCAGTCATCCGGCTGTGCGCCTGTCGTCAGGGCCTTCCAGGAAGGTCGAGAGGAGTCTGATTATTGGCCCGAAGCCACCACTCTGGCTTCAGGAATTCGGGTCCCAAAAGCGCTGGGCGATTTTCTGATCCTGCGCTACATCCGAGAGAGCCGGGGCTGTGCTCTGAGCGTAACTGATGAAGAGATTCAAAAAGCCGTTCAAGAGGTTGCCGTTCAAGAAGGGATCCTCCTGTGTTCGGAAGGTGCCGCCTGCTGGGCCGCCCTCAAGGCACTCCGGGACCAGGGTAAAGTGGGCCTCGAAGAACGTGTCGTCCTCTTCAACACTGCCTCAGCCCACAAGTACCCCGAAGTCAACGCCGGCCTGGTCTAGGATTCGGTTCCAAGTTCCACGAACCTTTAACCTTTAACCTTCAACCAGTAACCAGCAACTACCCAGAAAGCACCCGAATCATCCGACCCAGGTACCGGCCAAGGCATTCCATGTTGGCATCGAACTCCCTCCAATAGCCGGCGATTCCCGAGTCTGCAGTGTCTGAAACGACCTTGAGTGCGAGCGTTGGAATGTGCAGCTGTTGGCCAGCAGCCAGCACTCCCGCGCTTTCCATATCGCATATCAGGGCGCCGCTTTCTTCATGAAGGCGGAGTCTCCGGCCTGCCTGGAGAACCGGGCTCCTGAGTGTGATTCCGACACCTTGGGCTGGAAAACCCCGAGCTGCCAGGAAAGGAACCATCTCGCTCGACTGTTCGTAGCACCGACCGTCACCAAAGCACCAGCGCTCGGGGAAGATCACCGCACCTAGCTCGACGTTCCCACCCAGTTGACCGGCTGTCCCGGCAAAGATGATGGCGGCCGGACGCCCCTGACGGGCCTTCTGTTCAAGTTGTTTCCGAGAGCGGTTCCATCCCAGGCCGGTACGCAGAAACTGAAGGTTCGCAGGCAGACAGCCACGCAGCACATCGAGTTCCCTCCCCAGCGCACAGGCGATCAGGATTTGTTCTATCGGATAGGGTGGTGGCACGAAGCTAGAATCCAATCGATCTCGATACGCTCGGCTCTTTCCTTCTGGTGAAGATTGTCGAACGGCTCACAGTGATCGGATTCGTCCTGAAAATCCATCACTTCGAGCTCCCGGCTGCCGACCACTGTTGTCTTTTTTCTGTTGGCCCGATAATAATCGGTGATCAGGTTGCGGCCCACTCTCACGATGTCCTTCCCTCATCGCAGCCCGTCCAACAAGGTACAACGGGAAGGCTGAATGAAAAGTTCCGGGCTGTTGTTTTGAGTTTCCTGGAGCGTTGACGGTACCATGAATCCATGCTCTGCCCTTTTTGTCAGCACAGGAAAGACCGGGTGGTGGAATCCCGCGAGAGTCGGGAAGGCCACGTCATTCGCCGGCGCCGAGAATGTCTTTCATGCGGACGCCGCTACACTACTTACGAGAGAAGCGAGGAAATCCCTTACCTGGTCGTCAAAAAGGACGGCCGCCGCGAGCGATTCAATCGATCCAAGATCCTCGCCGGCGTCTTGCGGGCCTGCGAAAAGCGTCGGGTTCCGAGAAAAGAGCTGGAAGAAATCGTAGAAAGGGTGGAGCGGATGCTTGTGAGCAGCCAGGAAGGGGAAGTCAAGACAGAGGCGATCGGAAAGCTGGTCATGCAACAGCTCAAGAAGATTGACAAGGTAGCCTATGTCCGCTTCGCCTCCGTTTACAGAGAGTTCAGGGACGTCCGAGAGTTTCAGGACGAGATTGAACGCCTCCACAGACGGCAGCGCCCAAACACCTCCAAGTCGACAACGCAGTGAAGGCTGAGCACGACTTGATTGAATGGCTCCGCGGTCGCATTTCTGACCTTGCCGAACCGGAAATAGGAATTGGGGACGATGCGGCTGTGTTGACCCCGCCGCCCGGGCACCAGCTTGTCATTTCCACCGATGCACTCACCGAAGATGTTCATTTCAACCGGAGTCGGATACCCCCCTCAATTCTGGGCCGCAAGGCCCTGCTGGTGAACCTGAGCGACCTGGCGGCGATGGGCGCCCGGCCCTGGTTCTGTTTGCTGGCGTTGAGCCTTCCCGGGGACCTGGCGAGGTCCTCTTATTCTTCCGCTTTGCTGGACGGATTTCTGCAGGAGGCTCGACGCTGGGGTGTCGATCTGGTGGGAGGGAATCTGACCGGCAGCGCCGTTGTCCAGATCACCGTCACCATCGGGGGAACGATCGAACAGGGACAGGCCGTCAGGAGAGACGGCTGCCGGAATGGAGATTCGCTCTATCTGGTGGGTCATCTGGGCCGCTCCTCCAGAGGCTTGCAGCTGTTGGGCGAACTCGACCTCGAAGCTGCGCCAACTCGGGAACAGGATCTTCTCGAACTTCTGGATGATCCCCATGACGTTCTTTGCCTTCTCAATCACCTGCTCCCGGCTCCTCATGTCAGGGCCGGCGTCTGGTTGAGGCAGCGAGGGCTGGCCAACTCGATGATTGATGTCAGCGACGGACTCGTCACCGACCTTCAGCGACTCGCAGAAGCCAGCCGTGTCGAGATCATCATTCCTGGTCCGACTCTGGAATTGCTTCGGTCGGAGGGTGGTGAGAGAATGACCTGTGAGCATGTTTTAAACGGGGGAGAAGACTATGCCATCATTTTCAGCTGTTCTGATCGAGCAGGAAAGGACATCTGCCGGACCTTCCCTGAAAGATTTGGAAAGCTGCGCAGACTGGGGATGGCTCATAGATCCGAAAAGCCCTCTGTTCAGTTGGACGACGGAAGGGAAAGAACGATCTTGACCTCACAGGGATTCGACCATTTCACGTGAAAGTTCTACGCCGAGTGGCCCAAACGCTGGCTAGCCAGCACGGGGGGGGGACAAAGGTGGCTCTTTCTTTCTCCCTCGGAGTTTTCTTTGGCTTTTCACCCTTTGTCGGACTGCACACCGTCATAGGTCTAGCGGCGGCAGTCCTGTTTCGGCTCAATAAGGTCGCGGTGCTCCTGGGTGTGTATTTGAACAATCCGTGGGTCTTGGTCCCATACTACGCCTTTGCCACCTGGGTCGGGTTGCTGATCACGGGCATGCCGGCAGGAGTGGAACTCTCAAAGTATGGCGTGTCCGACATCTTGAGCCGGCACTTCTGGTTCTGGGTCGTTGCCCAGTGGCGCCTTTTGATACCGGCCGTCGTGGGTTCGACCCTTCTGTCCGTTCTTTTTGCCCTGGCTGCGTATCCGCTTTGCGTGTATGCCATCAGATGTTTCGGGGGGACACCGACCTCCGACGTCTAGGGGATTGAAGATTGAAGATTGAAGATTGAAAATGATTCGCTTCGCTCATTGCGGTTCCAGGGCAGGGTCAACAATGGCTTGAAGAAAATCCGCCGCCTTCCTGCCATTGCAACCTTCTCAGGCTGGCTCGTTCTTTCTCCGTTCGTGGGGGCTGAATCGGCAGCTTTGCAGGACCTGAGTGCTCAGGTTCTGAGGCCCGGGGTCTCCACGCTCGCCAATATTCGGCTGCGAACGGACCGCCGGGTATTCGCTGTGATGGCGGCTCTCAATGTTGCCGGTTTTGCCGAACAGAGCAGCGGACAAGGAATGTCAACCGCGCGGAATCACCTGCTGGAGTGGACCCGGGATGTCGATGCAGATTTGCTCCAGCAACTTCGGGACTTCTACAAGTCCCATGACCCCCCGGCCAACCTCTTCCTCGAAAACCCGCAGTCAGCTTATCTGTCCCTTTCTCTCTGGTTGGGCCCTCCACCCGACTTCGAACTGGATGTAGACCCCGCCCATCTACCGCCCGACGCCTTGTTCGTGCGGGGCTTCGAGGAACTCGTTCGGCGCTTCTGGAAGGAAGCCAACCTGGCTGGACTGTGGGAAGTGATGGGACCCTTGCATCAAAGAGAAATCGAGCTCTACCGCCCCCTCCTGGAGGGAATCGTCAAATCCGCACTCGAGTACTTTCGAGTGCCCCTGCGAGTGGTCCTGGGCAAAGAGATCATTCTCATCCCGGACCTTCTCGACGTCAAAGACATAGTCAATGCCCGCAACCTGGAGCGGCAGTACTTCGTGGTAGTGGGACCATCGGACGACCCTTCCGGCCAGCGGCGGCAACTGGAACACGAGTATCTTCATTTCCTCCTCGACAGCCTGATTCAGAAATACGGAGCCAGCCTGCTGGAGCACGAGGCACTGCTGGACCTGGCCCAACAGCAGCCAAACACGCGCCACGACTACCAGAATCAGTTCCTGCTGGTGGCCTCAGAGTCATTGATTGAGGCAGTTCACACCCGGCTGTCCCCTCCGTTGAGCCCTGAGGAGCTGGAAAACCGCCTGGTTGGACTCTTCAGACGAGGCTTGGTCCTGGCCCCCTACTTCTATCGCTCCCTGGAGGAATACGAGACCCTTCAGGAGCAGACTCTTCCCGCTTTTCTGGAGACAATCATCGAGGATCTGGGAGAGGGCGCCATACACAAGGATGCCAAGGCCATCGAAGAGGTGGAGAAGCGTCGGAATGCAGACGCACTTCGCCTCCGAGAGGAAGACCGCGCCAGAGAAGAACAGGTGCTGCGTCACAATGAGTTTGTCACCCGATTCAATGAGGCCTCGAGGCTTCTGGCTGATGAACAGTTTGAGGCCGCCCGCACGCTGCTCCTGCAACTGAGCGAGGCCCGGCCCGAAGATGGAAAGATCTCGTTTTACCTCGGCCAGACTGCGTTTCAGCTCGACGACTACGATGGAGCTCTCGAGTACTATCGGCAGTCCAGTCTCGCTCCAGGACTCGAGCTCTGGCTGGTGGCCTGGTCGCGAGTTCGCATGGGTCGAATCCACGCCTCGAGAGGTGAATTCGCCGAAGCCAGGAGGTTGTTCTCAGAGGTAACCACAATGGAAGGCGACCTGAGAGGGGCGGACCAGGACGCGAGCCAGCTGCTCCTGCAACTGCCGTGACGAGCGCGATCCTTTTATGTAACAATTCAAGGGTCCGAAAGCAACCTGGCCGATTTCAGAAGGATCGGCGCCACCATTATGGAGCAATGGAATGTGGCTAATATCGCATCTGTGGGTCGCAGGCCTTCTTGCAGTGCCATGGAGTGTTGCACAAGAAGCTGAGCCTGTATCTCAAGAGCCTCAACCAGTAGAAATCCAACCAGCGCCTCAGCCCCCATCCGCTGGCCAGGAACAAGAGCCAGCGGAGGAAACTCCACAGGCTCCGGCCGAGCCTCAGAGAGTCATCGGTCAGGCTGGATCGCCGGAAGAGGCCACCGCTTTCAATGCCATGACGGCTGAGACCGACGAGGATCTCAAAATCTCCAAGGCGACAGTGTTTCTCCGGACATTTCCTGACAGCGGGCTGACTCCGCTCGTCCACTCCGAGCTTGCCAAGATGTACCACCGGCGAGCTGAGGTGGACAACTTTCTGAAACACGGAGAAGAAGCGCTGAAAGAAATCCCCAACCTGGCGGATCTTCTGGGAACGATGTCGTTTTATTACGCGGAGACGGGGCAGCCTTTCAAGGCTGCCGAGTCAGCCACCAAAGCACTCGCGATTCTGGGCACGCTCGAGAAACCCGAGCAGCTGACACCATCAGAGTGGGCGACACACAAATTCTTCTTGAGTGGTGAGTCTCATTACGCGCTGGGACGAGTCCAGCTGGGGCGAGCCCAGTCCAGCAATTCGAATGGACCCGAAGACCTCGCGCTCCAGGAAGCCGTTAAGCACTTTAAGCAAACCCTCGAAGCCAACCCGACCCAGGATTATGCCTCCTTCAGGCTGGCAGAGGCTTACGAGCGGCGGGGCGATATCGAGGACGTCTTGAGGATGTACGCCTGGACGGTCGCTATCGGAGGCAACATCGCCGGCCACGCACAGCAGCGCCTGGACCAACTCTACAAGGAACGACAAGAACTCACACCCATGGAGGAAGTCCTGGCAGAACAGAAACAGGCGATCGAAAAGGCCCAGCAGGAGCGTCAGCAACTTCTAGACCAGATTGAAGCTGAGAGTAGGCCGGCGGAGAGCACACCGGCCGAGAGCACGCCGGTGAAGATCACTCTGCCATCGACCTCTCCCCCTTCCCAGCCTCCCCAGGATGAACTGGGCGGGAAATCAGGAGCAACTCCTCGCTCCTGAAACGGCCCGTCATTTTGAACCTATGGAGAGATCCAGATCTCTTGCGGCCCTGGAACGCCGCCTCAAGTACTCCTTTCGAAATCGCAACCTGCTGTTGACAGCACTGACGCACGGGTCCTATCTGCACGACGCCCGCCGGCTTGAGGTTCACCCACAGGACTACCAGGCACTGGAGTTTCTCGGTGACGCCGTGGTCGAGTTCCTGATCAGTGAACATCTGTTCGGTCGCTTCCCCAACAAAAGAGAAGGGGAACTCTCCAAGATCAGGGCATCACTGGTTTCACGCGAAGCTCTGGCCGGAAAGGCCGCTGAACTGGGTCTCGGCGACTTTGCAAGACTCAGCCGGGGAGAAGAGAAGTCGGGAGGCCGATATAAGCAGGCGATCCTGGCCGACCTCTTTGAAAGTGTGACGGCGGCTATTTACCTGGACGGAGGGGTCCAGGCAGCTCGCGACTTCGTTATGCTCGAACTCCAGGAAACAGTGAACCAGATTGAGAGAAACGGGTTCACCCACTCGGATTTCAAATCGATGCTGCAGGAGATGGTCCACCGTCTGGGAAAGCAGGGTCCTGTCTATCAGCTGGTTTGCGAACAGGGGCCTCCTCACGAACGCCGTTTTTTCACCAACGTCCATGTTGGTGAAAAAGCGGTAGCCCGCGGGTCCGGCGCAAGCAAGAAAGCTTCCGAGCAGGCAGCGGCGCGAGCAGCCCTCCAACTGCTGGAAGGATCAGCTGGAACCGGCGAGCTGGGGGAAAAAATAGACCAGGAAAACGACCACGACGTCAAATAGCGCATGGGCAACCATGGGAGCCTCCAGACGCTGTCTCTTCCAGTACAGCAACCCGAGTACCAGGCCCAGGAGACCCGCCTTGACAGCGTTGTCAGCCCCCTGGACGTTGTGCATCCACCCGAACGCGATACTCCAAAGGACGAGGCCCGGCAAAGCTCCCCCGAGATGATCTTCAAACCGGCTCAGGATGAAGGCCCGCTGCAATTCTTCCTTGATGCCCCCGACGAAGAGACTGGCGGCCAGGAAAATGACCAGATCCACCGGAGTGGCAATGAGCGCCAGCACCGGGTTCTCTTCGCTGACCCAGCCCGGGAGAAAAACTTGAAAGAGACGGCTCACCAGGAACATCAGCAGGAGGAGTCCAGGAAAGACCCATAGTCCCAGGCGGATTTCTCGCACCCGGCCCCGTCGGCTCCATCCCAGGGACTTGAGCGTCCGGCCCCGCAAGAGTTGCATGCCCCAGAGGAAGCCAATCGTGCAGGATGCGTCGGCGAAAAGCAGCAGGCCCAGGACTCTCGAGTTGCTCATGGCTTCATCCAGTGAGACTCCCAGGAAAATCAGCAGTATTGGGCCGAGGATACCGGCGGCGGCGGCCATAACGACTTCCGCCACAGCAAAGAGCCGAATGCTCAGGGTGTGGCCTGGCGATGAATGCAAAGTAGTTCCTTCTCCACTCGCAAGACTCATCCATAAAGGTTACTCTGTTCCAGCAAGAGAGGTAACCAGAAGTGAACAAACCGATCTCCGGAAAAGAGCAGGAAGCACCGGAAATCGCTGAGACCGACGAAGTACTGGACTTCTACGAGTTCGAGGACGAGGAGTACCTGGCCGACGCTGAGGCCCCCACTCCCCCCTCAAGCCACTTATCCGCTCTTTGATCGCGTGACTTGGTGGGCCGTTGCAGTTGCACGGGGCGAGAATCTTGCGTACACTCTCCCTCGAAAACATTCAACTATCTGCGGCAGTCGTGCAACTGGCAAAGCGAGCGGCAGGTAATTAGCAAGGTGGAGCGCAAGTATCTGCGCACGGTGGCCCAGGCGGTACTGGGAATGCGTATCGACTCTTTGAAGGCGAATTCCGACAAAGCTATCAGCGAGCGCTGCACATGAAGCGCGACGGAAGGGTAATGGTTAGGCCCTGGTTAAGGTGGCCGACAAAATACCTCAATTGGGTTCGGCACCATATTTCATCCTAGGCGGTTTTTTTAAGGGAGGCGAGAGAATGCCCGGTTTAAAAGTTTGCTCCAGACTCTTGATTATTGTCCTTGCAGTGGCTGGCGCCGCCTGTGCAAATCGTCCTCCTACTCTAAATTGCGTGGCAGAGCCGCCGACAGCAACTGTAGGCGATCGAGTTCTCCTACAATCCAATGCTTCAGACCCGGACAAGAATGCCCGGCTGAGCTTTCGCTGGAGCTCGGAGGCAGGGACGCTGGAGTCACAGAATGAGACGGCGGTTTTTGACTCTACCGGGCTGGCGCCGGACAATTACACTGTTTCTCTGGAGGTCCACGACGAAATGCCAGGCCCCCCCCGTTCTTGGCTCTGTTACGGGCAACATAGTGCCAGCTGCGAGGTGCAGGTCGCTGTTGAAAAAAAGAAGCTCGCCCCAACGGTTGCCTGTGCTCCCGCCTCCGCGAGCGTCGTAGAGGGTGGATCGGTGACTTTGAGGGCTCGGGCTTCTGACCCCAATAATGATGCACTGAGCTATGGATGGGCGGTGGACGCTCAGAGGATCTCGGCCGATCAGGAGTCCATCACATTTGGCAGCACGGGCCGCTCGATCGGAGCACATACTGCCACGGTGACAGTAACAGACGTGGACGGATTGACCGCTCAATGCGACTTCAATGTCACCATCGCGCGTCAGCCCAATACAGACCCACGGTGTCGCTTGAGTCTAGACAAGACGACCGTCTATCAAGGTGGTTCTATTAGAGCCGCAGTCGAAGCTTCAGACAGCGGAGGTGACCCCCTCTCCTACGCTTGGAAGGTCGACGGTCGGAGCTCCCCCGGCACTACCGATTCGAAAGAGGTCGACACCGGCAGCATGGCGGGCGGAACCCACACCGTAACAGCCACTGTCCAGGATAATCGGGGAGGTAGCTGCACGACTAGCGGGACCTTTAAGGTGCGAGAGAAGATGACTCTACAGGTGGATAGACGCCTGGACAATGTTGCCAAGGCCCAGCTCGACGAGATTGCCCTCAGGATGCAGCAGGGGCCAAGGCTGAGCGCCCGCATCACCGGACACACTGACGATCGCGGCAGCGAGAGCGCCAATCTGAGAGTGGGTAGCCGCCGGGCAGATGCGGTTCGGGACTACCTGGTCAAGCAGCACGGCATCGACGAAAGCCGCATCGAGACCCAGAGCTCGGGAGAAAGCCATCCCGTGGCGGACAACCAGACCGAGGAAGGGCGCAAACAGAACCGGCGGGTCGAGATTGAGCTGTTCGTGGAGTGATTTAGAATCCACAAGCTGAGCGTAGACGATTCGGTTGGCTTGAGAATTCCTCTCGGAAGTCATTCGTTTTTCTGCGAGTTGCGGAAGACTCCTGAACTCCCCACGGATCCTGGCGACCAATCGCCGGTGGTGGGGAAGTCTGTGACACCGGCGCCTCCTGTAGGATTGAGCATCCCGGGAGGCGTTCCCATGTTTCGTCCAGCGCGATTTGCGGCCATCCTTATCGTCCTGTGCCTGCTCTTTAGCTTCGGGTTCGGTCAGAAGTCGAAGGTCAAGCAGTTGACACCGACCATCAACGGTTCAACAGGGTTGTTCCATGTACCGGTGGCAGATACTTTACGCCGGGGAGAGTTCAGCTTCAGCGCCAAAGCTAACAAATTCAACCGCGAGCCCGGGGACATCGACATCACCAGATTTCCCGTCAGTTTCACAGCCGGGCTGCACGATCGAATCGAGTTCTTCGTCTCCTATGAGGTGTACAAGAGGGTGCATTCGGATGGGATCCAGCCCAACAGGATCTTACCCGGTGGCCAGCTCTTGCCGCCGACGCTATCCACCGGGCAGACAGGCTACTTCAATGACACTCCCTTCATGGATGTCGGCTTCGGTGACGGCACGGGGAATATGTGGCTGGGATTCAAGTTCAACGTCCTTTCCGAGCGCAAGGGGGATCTCTTCTCCGCCGCACTCCAACCCCAGATCAGGCTCCACATGACGGATGATCGCCAACATTTGCTACGGGGCCTCACACCGGGTCAGAACGATTACGGATTGGACTTCGTCCTGACCAAGAATTCTGGATGGGCCACAGTGACCACCAATCTGGGATTCATGGCCGCCAACGATTGGGCGAGAGCCGACAGGCTCAACTATTTCAATTGGGGAGTGGGCCTGGCGATTCCGGTGGGGTCCTTTCATCGGCTTCATATCATCGGTGAAGTGCTTGGTAATACGTACTTTGGTGACAGCAAGACCGCTGAGATCAGCCCCAAGAATCCGGCTGACGTATACGGCGGGTTAAGGTACTTCCCAACACCAGCAATCGCCATTGGGGGAGCGTATGGAAACTACCACGGGGCGGGAGGTGTGAACGATCAGCCCAGAGGACAGGGCTGGTTTGCTGAGATTTCCTTCCACCGGAGAATCAACGAGCCTCCCACCGTCACCTGCGCCGTTTCACCGTCAGCCATCACTCCCGGCCAGACTTCCACGGTCACTCTGGAACTTGATGATCCGGATGATGACGAGTTGACGGTCACCTGGAAATCCACCGGCGGGCAGCTCGACCAGCAGGGTGGGTCGGCCGTCTTCCATGCTTCGGGAGCGGATCCGGGCAATTACACCGTGATCGCCGAGGTGACGGACGGCGACGGCGTCGCTATCTGCTCGGCTGACATCACAGTGAACAAAGACAAGAAGCCTCCAGTAGTGAGGTGCCAGCCGGGCACCACCACCGTTACGGTCGGTGGATCCACGACCCTCGGGGCAAATGCCGGCGATCCAAATGGAGATGCTCTGACTTATGCCTGGAGCGTAAACGGTCTGTCGGTGCCCAACAATAGTCCATCTTTTGAATTTGGGACGGCCGGTCGCGACCCGGGCTCCTTTGTTGTCCGGGTGACGGTAACTGACGTGGATGGCATGAGCGCCAGCTGCGAGCACCGGGTCACAGCGACACGCCGACCCAACAACAACCCCGACTGCGGCTCTGTAAGCCCGAGCAAGCGATGATCGGGGTAGCGAGAGTGCAAACCAGCCTCTGCGCCGGGCTGAGGCTCTCAAGGACTACCTGGTGAAGGAACGAGGCATCCATCCTGGTCGGATCGAGACAGCCAGTGCCGGGGAGTCACAGCCGTTCTCGGACAACGATACAGCGGAGGGGCGCAAAGCCAATCGTCGCGGCGAGGTTGAGCTACAAGTGCGTTAGTCGCGGGGGAAGTACTAGAATAGAGCGGGGCCTTGGAAGGCCACGGCTCTTTTTTCGTATGAATCGTCCAGCTCTGTGTCTGCTGATCTATTTCCTGGCGGCCCTTCCGTCCCCGCGCGCTTCCCAGCGTTTTGAGGTGCTGGGACCCTACGGAGGCGATGTCCGCTCGCTTACCGTGCACCCTCAGTCCCCGCAACGTTTCTTCCTGGGAACGGCAGACGGTCAGATTTACATCTCTCGAAACGCGGGAGATTTGTGGGAAAAACTTAGCCCTGGATTGAGCCGACGGAACCTGGTCGTCGACAACCTGGTCTTCCACCCTTCGAGCCCTGGCGTTCTCTATGCGGCGTGTTGGGAATTGAGCAGTTCCGAGGGGTTGCTCTACGTGACGCACGACGCAGGCAGTTCCTGGAAGACAGTTGATCTGGGCCGGTTTTCGAGCCGCATCCGCGCCATTTCGATTGCGCCGTCGGAACCACAGGTGCTGGCGCTGGGCATCTCCGAAGGGGTCATTTTGAGTGCAGACGAAGGCCGCTCCTGGCAACGCATCACCCGGGGGTACAAGAGCCTTCACAATGTTGAGTCCCTGGCCTTCGACCCGCTGGATTCCGAAGTTCTGTACGTAGGAACATGGCGATTGGGCTGGAAGACGATCGATCGAGGGCGAAACTGGGTTGCGATCCACAACGGGATGCATTTCGACAGCGACATGTTTGCCCTGCTGGTCAATCCCTCCAGTCCGGACGTGCTTTATGCGAGTGCGTGCACCGGGGTCTATCGGTCTCTCAACGGTGGAGCTCAGTGGGTAAAGCTCAGTAACGGTCTTCCCAAAGAAGCCAGGCGAACTCGATCGCTACATTTTGATCCAACCGACCCTCGAGTGGTATTCGCCGGTACAACCGTAGGCCTTTTCAGGTCCACTGATGGAGGCAACTCATGGGAACAACTGCTGAAAGGGGAGGTGATCAACGCGGTCTCCATTCATCCCGCCGACTCCAATGTGATTCTGGCGGCCGCCGATGATGTTGGTATTCTCCGCAGTCGAGACGGGGGCGTTTCCTTTGAATCCGCCAATCAGGGCTTTGTGCATCGCCAGATTCAGGCCCTGGCATCCCATCCTGGCAACCCTGACACGCTCTTCGCGGCGGTGGCTTCCGATCGGGCCCACGGTGGATTCTTTCGCACCCGCGATTCCGGAAGGGCCTGGGAACGTGCCAATGAGGGCTTGGATGGAGATCATCCCGTCCGCGGAGTGCGCCAGATTCTACCCTCGCCCGAGGGGGACGAAGTCCTCCTGGTTCTCCGGGACCAGATCCGGCGTCTGACCCCGGATGACGGCTGGCAGACCGTATTGAAACCTGGTAAATTGACGATTCACGATGCTGCCTTCGCGGGGCTCGAAAGTGACCGGGTCGCTATCGGTACGCCCTCCGGGGTCGTTCTCCTCCACCTCGACACCGGCAAGCTTGCCCCTTCGATCATACCGGTCTACGAGGGTCCCGTCTGGGCCATGGCCTCCGCCCCCTCTGGATCCATATTCGCCGGTGGCAACACGGGTGTATTTCGGAGTGACGACCGGGGTGGGAGTTGGATCATTAAGGTCACAGGACTGCCCCCCGTGGCCGTGCGGCGCCTTGTTCGCTCTGCCGAGGTCCTGTTGGCGGCTACCGACCAGGGACTCTTCCTGAGCCGTGACAACGCAGAGAGCTGGTTGGCCAGGGGCCTTGCAGGAGCCGATCTGTTCACCGCGGCTGTCAGTCCTCGCGATCCTGACTGGCTCGTGGCAACCGACAAGACGGGGCTCTTTCTGTACGAGAGTTTCGACGGCGGCGGCAACTGGACCACGCATGAACCTCACCGCTCGAGTCGCATTCACCACTTGGCTTTCGCTCTGGATGGACGTCTTTGGGCGGGAAGCCTGACCGAAGGAGTGTACCTGCTTCACCCACCGTCGCTCCAGATTGAAAATTGAAAATTATTCGCCTCGCTCATTGCGGCTCCTTAACCTGGGAAATTCATAAGTTTTCGAAGCGAAGGGCCGCAAGCGCCGCGCTGGCAAGGCTTTACCTCCGAGGGCACCGCAGGCATAGTCGTGACTCTGTCGAGGAGCCCGAGGAGGGGGAACGCAGCCAGCGCGGATGATGGGGGCGCTGCAGCCGACAACTTATGAATTTTCCGGGTTAAGGGCGGGGTTGCTCACAGCCAGATCGGAACTCGAAACAGGGGCATCAACTTTCAACCTTCAACTTTAAACTTTAAACCTAGTGGTTGGCCGGAACGACGCGGGTCTTGGAAAGATGGTCGTGCCAGCAGAGTTGTCGCCGGTCAAAGAGAGCCCAGAGCAGTCCAACCAGGCTGGCCGTCACGGCCAAGAACGACAATACCCGTAAGACTATGTCGGAGAGCCTCGGCCTCTTCCGTTCCTCCCCCACCAATGATAACTCCGTCGCCAGCATGCCCAGCGTCTGGCCTGAGAGGTAGAGCAGGAAGGTCGAGCTGAAGAGAAAGAACGCTCCCGCAGTCATAAGAGTCTCGCTCAACAGCATCTCCGACATCACGCCGGCTCCGGTAGCCAGGGAAGCCACCAGGACAGTGCTGCCTCCGGCCACCACGGCCGCCAGCACATCAATCAGACCGCTCAGCATGCGGGAAAAGAGAATCTCCGGAAAGACCGTCACTTCAATTCGATCAGGCTGCTCGGGTTGAGATCTGAGTGTCAGACTCTTCTCCATCCGGGGCCGGTCCAGTCGCAATCGACCTTGACGCTTGTCAAGAGCCGCTTTTCCGCCAGTCTTCACGACAGGTCGAATCACCGGTTTCTCGCGCGGTGCCGCCCGGCCTTCTGGTCGATACGTGAGGATCCTTTCGCCGGGGGCCGAATTGCGCCCGCTCATTCGATAAAGAAAGGCGCTCGAATCCGGAGCTGAGCCTCGATTCACACCTGATTCCCGGCTCTCAGATTCCGCCAGTGAGCGGCTTAGGGGCTCTAGGGCGGTCTCCCGGGTTGCCGGCTCTTCGGAGGGAAAGGGAGCGCTCCTGCGCTTGTGACGGTCCAGTTTCTCTAGAATCTCCTGCTTCCACTCGGAAGCCTGGTCGGCACTGTCGGATCGACTCGAGAACTGGTAGGGGATTACCGGAGGGAAGGGGCCTCTGGTGGCGGCATCCTCGCTCCGACACTTCGGACATTGACCATTCAGAAGGGGAGTCGAACAGCGAGCACAAACCACCGGTTCATACTAGCACAGGGCTCAGTCACCTCTAGCCCGCTCGCGACTTCCACCAAGACCTGCTACAGCCAAGACCTGCTACAGCCCTTCCAGGATCCCTTCCACCTGGCCGGACGTCAGCGACTGCAGCTTCTCAAGCCGGCGAGAGAGACGCAGCAGTTTCTCAAGGTATTCCTGCTCGCTGATACTGTCGGAAGCCTCCGCCCTGGCGCGTTGAAACGCGCTCTCGATGTGATCGTGGGGATAGTCTGGAGGAGCCTTCTGAATCATAGCGTTGACGACCACCCGGTGCGCCAGATCGATCTTGTACGAGTTGAGCACCCAGAAAGCCACTACAATGCCCAGCCCCGCCACCGCCAGAAGAATACGTGCTCTTGCCCGAAGGCGGGGAGTGTGCTTTTCGCTCATAGAAGCCCCAGCAGTTCAAACAGATCTGCATACTCCATTTTCAAACCTCTCGCTCTGGCCTGCGCGATCAGAAACCGGAGAGGGAAAGAACGGACCCAGGAAGGGATCCACCACGACTTCTTGCAACGGCCGTGTGCGTATGGATGTTTGGAATAGAAGTCCAAGACCTCCCTCAACGCATTGTCGCTGAGCTCCTGTATCTGACGCAGGCCCAGGTCTTTGATCCGAATCGTCTTCCCTTCGCTCGCAACGAACCGGCGATCCAGCTGCTCTTCAATCTGTAGCCAGTTTTCGCGCGTTGCCTCGACCTTCAAAGCCAATTGATGCAAGGCCTCAGGGTAAGTTGTGTGCTTCTCCCGGATATTCTCGGCCAGCGTCCGGCAGAGACGATAGTCTGGAAACACGCGGAAGAATTCGCGGACCAGCGCCCGTGCTTCCTCCGGATTGCGCGAACTCATGCACAGAATTTTAGTACTTTGTATGTGTTCAGCGCCTTGCCTTTGCCCGTGCCCGTGCCTTTGCCCTGCCCCCTGCCATCACTGACGACTAACGTTCCAGGCCAGAAAAATGCGAGAGGTATGACGGGCAAAGGCAAGGGCAAGACGCTAAACACATACAGAATTCTAGTACGAGCAAGATCCTCGACCAAATGAAACTCTGTTAAGATGACCGCGTGTCCAACTCGGCGGTTTGCCTCGTGAGCGGAGGTCTAGACAGCTGTGTTACGGCGGCTATGGCGTCGCAGGAGAGGAACCGGCTCGCCTTTCTGCATGTGACCTACGGGCAAATCACGGCTGCCCGCGAATTGCACGCATTCCACGAAATTGCCGATTTCTACAGGGTAAGGAAGAGACTGGTCGCAGACATTGGATACCTCAAAGAAATCGGCGGCTCCGCTCTCACGGACCAAAGCATTGCATTACCGGCCGGCGACCCTGACCGCGCGGAGATCCCTGTATCCTACGTGCCTTTCCGCAATGCCCATCTTCTTGTGATCGCGACCAGCTGGGCAGAAGTCCTGGGAGCCCACAGCATCTACCTCGGCGCAGTGGAGGAAGACAGCTCCGGCTATCCCGACTGCCGTCTCGAGTTCTTCCGTTGCTTCAACAAGCTCATTGATGCCGGTACGAAACCGGAAACTCAGGTGAGCATAGTGACCCCGCTGATCGCGATGACCAAGTCACAGATCGTACTGAGAGGAGAGGCCCTGGGGGCCCCCCTCCATCTGACCTGGTCCTGCTACCGGAACAGCGAGAGAGCCTGTCGTCAGTGCGACAGTTGCCTGCTCCGTCTGAGAGGATTTGAGCAGGCCGGGGTCAAGGATCCGATCGCGTACGCCTGACAACCCGGTTTGATCGTCTCGACCTGTGGGTCCGGGCTCCCGGCGAACACGACAATCTTTTTCCGTCGTGGTCGGCCCACTCTCCTGATAGGATAGCTGTCGTTCTACCCGGGGCAGCCCGGGCTCCCGAAATCGCCCAAACAGTTCGTCGCAGCTACCCAATGCTGGATATTTTCTTAGTCTGTCTGATCATTCTCGTGGCCATGGTGCTCTTCGTCTCCGAAAAACTTCGTGTGGACATGATCGCCATTCTCATTATGGCCACCCTCATGATAATCGGAGTTGTTCGACCTGTTTTCTTTCGGTTCATCAAGCGGTCTCTGGCTTTAGCAACGAGGCCACGATCACGATCGCAGCCATGTTTATTCTCAGTAGCGGGCTAGTGAAAACGGGCGCCATTACCATGATCATCCACAAGCTGATTCAGTTCGGCGGCAACAGTGAAATGCGACTGTTTCTGGCTCTGATGATCACTGCAGGCACGACTTCAGCGTTCATTAACAACACCGCCGCTGTGGCGGTCTTCATCCCCATCACGCTGACCATTTGCAAGCAGCATCAGATCAGTCCTTCGCGCCTGCTGCTGCCACTGTCCTATGTTTCAATCGTGGGGGGAACCCACTCTTGTCCAAATTAGCCATAAGAGAGGTCGGGTCGACCTCGTAAGATTCGGTTGATCGAATAACCGGACAAGGAGGACCCGACCATGAATCGATTTTGCAGCATTTTCAGTCAACTTCTCCAGCTTTTTCCTCGCTGGGAGTTTCAACAACTGGTCCTGGAGACCAAAGCCGAGCGCCATGCACGCGGTTTCAGCAGCTGGGGACAGTTTGTCGCCATGCTGTTTTGCCAGCTGGGCCGTGCTCATAGCCTGCGGGAGATCTGCGGAGGCCTGGCCAGCTGTGAAGGAAAACTGCATCATCTTGGAATCGCTTCTCCCAAGCGCTCCACCCTCAGCTATGCCAATAAGCATCGACCCTGGCAACTGTACGAAAAGGTTTTTTACCGCCTGCTGGATCGTTGTCTGAGAGAGACCGAAGGGCGTCGCAAGAGAAGATTTCGTTTCAAGAATCCGCTGCTGAGTCTGGATGCGACCGTCATCGATCTGTGCGCACAATTGTTTGACTGGGCTCATTTTTGCCGAACCAAGGGGGCCGTCAAACTGCATCTACTCTTGGACCACAACGGTTACCTTCCCGTCTTTGCCCACATCACCGAGGCAGCCACGGCCGACATCACCGTGGCTCGCCGTCTGAAGTTTGCCGCCGGCACCGTTGTCGTCTTTGATCGCGGCTACAACGACTACAACTGGTATGCGGACTTGACCCGTCAGGGCGTCTTCTTTGTGACCCGTCTCAAAGACCGTGCCGATTACGAGGTCCTCGAAGACCGCCCGCTTCCCAAAAACCGTCGAGTCGTCCGTGACCAGGTGATTTTCTTTCACGGACTGGCCGCCCAGGACAAAACCTGTTTCTTGCGCCTGGTCGAAATCCAAGATCCGCTCTCTGGCCGCCTCGTTTTTTTGACGAATCACCTGGATTTCGGAGCCACCACCATTGCCGCAATCTACAAGGAGCGCTGGCAAATCGAGCTCTTTTTCAAGGCCCTCAAGCAGAATCTACGGGTCAAGACCTTCGTCGGCACCTCGGCCAACGCCCTCAAGACCCAAATTTGGACAGCATTGATCGCTCTGCTGATCCTGAAGTTTCTGCAGCTCAAAGCAACCTTTGACTGGTCACTGTCCAATCTGGCCGCACTGCTGAGGATGAACATGTTCGTTCATAGAGACTTGTGGAGGTGGTTGAACCAACCATTCAAGTTCCCACCCCTACTACCGGAGAGCTCTCAACCCTCCTTCACCTTCTCGTAATCTGGACAGCACAATCGGAGACCTGGACATGAAAAGACTGAAAATCCCGTCCAAGACGCCAATAAAATCAAGGGGTTGATGATCGAATCTCAGCTAATTTGGACAGCAGTGGGGGGAACCTGCACTTTGATCGGGACTTCGACCAATATCCTGGTCAGCTCGATGTCGGCCAACGCGGGACTCGGCGAATTCGGGATGTTTGAACTGAGTCGCCTGGGAATCGTCTTCTTCGCTTTCGGTCTACTCTATCTCACTGTGGTAGGCCGGTGGCTGCTCCCCGCCGTCAAACCTCCCACTAATCTAACCGCAAAATACCAGATAGGACGGTACTTCACCGTTCTGGTGGTGCCCAAGAAGTCTCCGCTGGTGATGCAGACGGCGGCCCAGTGTCGTTTGAGCGAGAAATACGATGTCACGATTCTAGAAATCGTTCGAGGGAACGAGCGGATATCATCCGGACTGCGGGACTGCAAGTTCCACGAGGGCGACGAACTGCTCGTGCGTGGATCCATCCACAGCATCATGGAAATGAACGGAGTGGAGAGGCTATCGATCCGGTCCCAGATCAAGTATGCCGATCAGGATTTGTCTTCCGATGAGGTGATGCTGGCGGAAGCTGTCGTTTCTCCATCGGCCTCGCTGATCGGCGGGAACCTGCGGGACTTGAATTTCAGGCGGAGGTTCGGCGTCAATGCACTGGCCATCAAGAAGCAAGGGGAAACCATCCGCAAGAGAATCGGCGACATCCGCCTGGAAGCAGGCGACACGCTTCTGGTTCAGGGGGAGCGGGCTGCTGTGGAGAGGCTGTTGGAAGATCCAGTCTTTCTAGCGCTGCAGGAGTTAGAAGTGCCACCGGTTCGACGCCATCGAGCTCCGTTGGCGCTGGCTACCGTGGCGCTGGTCGTGGCCCTGGCCGCTTTCGAGGTCATGCCCATTCTCGTCTCAGCCATCACGGGCTGTCTTGTAATGATTCTGTTCGGCTGTATCAGAATCCAGGAGGCCTATGAGTCGATCGACTGGTTCGTCATCTTCTTGCTGGCCGGAGTCATTCCGCTGGGCGTTGCCATGGAAAATACCGGTACAGCGGCGTTCATAGCCGACGCCATCCTCCGTGTGAGCGCCGATCTAGGCCCTGTCGCACTCATCTCTGTGTTTTATCTCATGTCCACGATCTTTGCTTCGATCATGTCTCATAATGCTGCCGTGATTCTTTTGGTCCCCATCGGCATCGCATCCGCGCATGAACTGGGAGTCAACTCCCTGCCCATTCTGATGTCGATCACTTTTGCCGCCTCGTCCGCCCTCAGCACGCCGTTTGGCTACCACACCAACCTCATGGTGTATGGCCCCGGAGGCTACCGGTTTGCCGACTATCTCAAAGTGGGCCTGCCCTTGAATATCCTGCTGTGGCTCCTCGCCTCCCTTCTCATCCCTATTCTCTGGCCTCTCCGATAGCCTGTTCGCGCTCGCTGCGCTCGCGCTGTTCCAACGTTCCAAGTTCCAAGTTCCACTTTGCGCGCTCATTGGCATTCGCGCCTCTGTCCGCCCGGCGACGGCACAATTGAGCTCCGGGACCGGCCCACAAGCCGCCAGGAACGGCGCCAATCAAGGAAACTGCAGAGGCAGGAACGGCAGTAGCTGCGCAGCAGCGCGGAGGCCCACCAGTACCATGTACCGCTCGGCCCGCCTTGACTTGTCAACAGTTTGGTTATAGAAACAAGGAATCCAGATTAGGGAGCAAGCGAGAGCTATGTGGAAAAAGAATGACCCCCGACAGCCGTCCGACGATCATGTGACACCCTCCGTGGCCCCCCGCGTCCTCGATGAACGGGCCACAATCGGTTCATCCATTCTGGTCAAGGGTGACCTCAGTGGAGAAGAACACCTCCTGATACAGGGGCGGGTGGAGGGACAGATCAATCTGGACGGGAATGATCTCACGGTTGGCTCGCGTGGTCGTGTCAAGGCGGACATACATGCGAAGGTCATCAGTGTTGAGGGCGAAGTGCGCGGAAACCTCTTCGGCGAGGAGAAGATCATCATACGCAAGACAGGTAACGTGAAAGGAAACCTCGTGGCTCCCCGCGTAAGCCTTGAGAATGGAGCAACCTTCAAGGGAAGCATTGATATGGGGGTCAAAACGAATCAGGAAGGCCCCGCCGGCAGGAGCAGCTCAAGAAGCCAGGCTAAAGAGTCTACGAGTCGCTCTGCGGGATCGGCCAAGAGCCTCGAATCGACTCCGAGAACGCTCGAGATGGCCGAAGCCAATGAAATGGATCTGGTCAAGTAGGAAAACCCAGCCCACGCACCAGAAGCCGAAGAAGCTGCCCAGGCCTGAGATCCAGCGATCACTGGCTCTAAAAAGGCTCACTCAGCGGCTTCGAGGCGAAAAGCAATATAACGTTCTCGACCTCGGTTGTTCGGTGCGTCAGAATGTTGAGTTCTGCTCGAGTTTCTGCCGGAAAATCTACATCGAAGATTTTTACTGCACGTTGAGCTCATTTGATTTTCTATCACCGGAGGACGGAGTGCCTCTGGAAACGGTCTACCAGTATCTGCTTCCTTTCAAGCCCGGAACTCACTTTGACGTCATTCTTGCCTGGGATCTGCTCAACTATCTGGAGGAGTTGGAATTCCAGGAACTGATGTCACATCTGGGTCGTTTTTGCCGACGGGACACTCTGTTGCTGGCTTTCATTTCTACGCGTAGATCCATCTCTGAGCGTCCTGCTAGATACTCGATTGTCGACCATGAGACCCTCAGCAGCCAAAGGCTCTCCGACATTCTTCGGCCTTGTCCGCAATACCAGGAGCCACAACTCGCCAAACTGATGCCGGGGTATGTGGTGTTAAATTCTTACCTCCTCCGCAACGGTTTCAAAGAGTACCTCTTCTCTTTTTCATCTGCGGGTCACCCGAAGAGACGCTTTCTGAGATAATTCGAGCACGCACTTGACACGCACTTGAAAGGAGGAGTGCATCATACACACGCTCATGAATACGATGAGGATGAGATTCCGCAAACTGCTTCCAGTCCTCCTGGGGGCCCTGGTTCTGCTCATAGCCTGCGCTGCCCTCGGCCGCCCGTCTTCCGCACCCGCCCGGCAGGGCCAGACACTAGAGTCCCGATTGACCCGAACCAACAACATTGGTGTCGCTCTGATGGAGCAGCTCAAGTTTGAGGAAGCGGCTAAGCAGTTCCAGAAACTGGCCTCTCTGGATCCGCGATTCATCCCCGGCCAGGTGAACCTGGGAATCGCAAAGTTCTATCAGCAGCAATACGAAGAAGCCGCCCAGTCCTTTCAGAGAGCACTGCGGATCGATCCCGACCAGCTTCAGTCGCTTTACATGACGGGCCTTATCCATCGAAACCGGGCGGACACCGCCGGGGCCCTGGAAAGCTTCCAGAGAGTCGTGGACATTGATCCCGACGACCCTTCAGCCAATTACTTCCTCGGACTCCTCTACCGTCGAGAACGGGAATTCGAGAAAGCAACCTCCCACCTCAGGAAGACCTTGGAGTTCCAGCCGTTCAGCGCCTCTGCTCGATACAACCTGGCCATTGCCTTGCAAAGGAGCGGTCAACAAGATGCCGGGATGGCTCAGATGCTCGAGTTCCAGCGGCTGCAGGGTCAATTTGGGACCGATACGATCGGTCTCCAGTATCTCGAGCAAGGACGTTACTCCCTGGTCATCGATCAACTAGACCCCTATCTAAAGGCTGACGATCAAGAGAAGACCTCGATCGAGATTTCCTTTTCGGAAGTCTCATCAGAGCTGGGAATGCCACCCTCAGCACGTCTCCAGGCCGGCAGCAACTCGGTGATTGAGCCTGGCTCGTTGCTGCGCCGAAAAGGTCTGGAACGACTGGGTAGCGGAGTCAGTTTCGGAGACTTCAATGGGGATGGCTGGTTCGATCTTCTTGTCGCCAGCTCGTCTTTCGAAGGGACGGGAAGCCGTCTTTTTCGGAATGTCGAAGGTCGTTTCGTTGATGTCACCTCATCGGCCGGGCTGGACGGCTCAACAGCTGTCATGTCCGGGATCTGGGGTGACTACAACAATGACGGACAGCTCGACCTTTACCTGGTGCGTCTGGGTGCGAACCGACTGTACGTGGGTGACGGCGAGAGCTTCACGGATCGGACTACGGAAGCGGGCGTAGGAGATGCAGGTGGAGGCAGCACCGCGACAGCCGTTGATTACGACCATGATGGCGACCTCGACATCTATGTAGCCAACCTCCTGGCTCCGGCAGCAGCCAAGGTAACAACCGCCGGTTTCCGCGCAACGGGGCACCCCAATGTTCTTTATCGAAACAACGGAGACGGAACTTTTTCGGATGTATCCGAAGCGGCCGGTGTGACCGGTGGCAGTTCCTCGACCACGGCCGTCGCGGCCTTTGACTTCAACAACTCCAGAGATGTCGACCTGCTTGCAACCAACTCGGACGCGCCTCCCTCGCTCTTTAGTAATCTCCGCGATGGAACCTTTCAGGTCCTGGACTTGCCGACTCAGTGGCCGATACTGACGTTTGCGGTGGGCGACCTGAATCGAGATGGGAGAATGGACCTCGTTGCCGGCCTGGGAGACGGAGCAAGCAACGCCGCGCTCTTCCTGACTGGCTCGAGCAACTCGTTTCGGACAGACTCCGCCCGGACTCTTTTTCCGCAGGGAATGAGACTCATCGCCCTTCAAACCCTGGACGCGGACAACGACGGGGATCTGGACCTGGCTGCTGTGGCTGAAAAGAGGTCCACAAGCCTGGTTGAGACTTCGATTCATTTCTTCCAAAACCGGCAGGGAAGACTGGTTGAGACGGCTGGCGGCGACTTCAAGGATCATCGGAATCTGGAGGTTCGGGGGTTGAGTGTAGTCGACTTCGACAACGACGGAGACCTCGACTTCGCGGTGGCAGTTAACCAGAGCCTGCCCCTGTTGTTTCGGAACGACACCGTGTCGCGCAACAGCTGGCTTCAGGTCCAGTTGTCCGGTACCAACAGCAACCGTCTGGGGCTGGGAACCAAGGTAGAGGTGCTGGCCGGTCGATTGTGGCAAAAGGCCGAGGCGATGGGGGGACACGGGGGCATGAGCCAGAATCCGCCTCTGATCCATTTCGGCCTGGGCTCGAACAAGGCTGATGCGGTCCGGCTGTTGTGGCCTGGAGGAGTCCTTCAATCGGAGATCGACCCACCCCTCAGCAAGCGCTTCACCGTGCAGGAGCTGGATAGAAAGGGGACCAGCTGCCCAATCCTCTACGTCTGGGACGGAACTGGCTATCGCTTCCAAACGGACTTTCTCGGGGGCAGCGCCTTTGGCACCCTGCTGGCCCCGGCAACCTACGGCTACCCCGACACCGACGAGTACATCAAGCTTTCCCGCCAGGACGTTGTTTTGAAAAACGGGCAACTGGGGATCACTCTCAACAACCAGCTCGAGGAGATCATTTTCTTCGACAAGCTGGAGCTGGTAGCGGTTGACCACCCGACGGAATTTGACGTTTATCCGGATGAGAAGCTGCTTCCCGGTCCTCCCTACGATTCCCATCGCCTGCTCACATTCCAGGCGCCACGCCTGCCCGTCTCGGCCAGGGACGGGAAGGGTCGCAGCGTACTGAGGGAAATCAGCTATATCGACCGGGTTTACGCGCCTCTCTTCGAGCCCACTCTCTTTAAAGGATATGCGAACCTGCATGAGTTGGTTCTCGACCTGGGAAAGACCGAGGACGAGCGAGTGCTCCTGCTGATGCACGCCTGGATCGATTATGCGGACAGTACCAGCAATCTTGCAGCCTCTCAGGCTGGGATGGCTCTGGTGCCGCCTTCGCTGCAGGTCCAGGATGAATCGGCCCGGTGGGTCACGGTTCTGAGCCGAATGGGCTTCCCGGCCGGGTTGCCCAAGCCCATGACGGTGGACCTGACCGGCAAATTTCTGTCCCCATCGAGAAAAGTCAAGATCGTGACCAACATGCGCATCCATTGGGATCAGATTCTGGTGGAGAGTTCTGTTGCCCGGACCGACTTCCGGACAGCCAGGCTGCCACCTTCCGCAGCAGATCTTCAGTTGGGAGGCTTTCCCGAGTTCTCCAGCCCGGATGGCCGCCTGCCCAAGATCTATGATTATTCCAATCGGTCACAGGTGGCTCAGTGGAAAACGCACATCGGCGCCTACACCCGCTACGGCGATGTGCGCCCGCTGCTGGCAGAGATCGACGACTTTTTTGTCATTACGCGCTCGGGTGATCAGATTGAAGCCTGGTTCGACGCAGACACCCTGCCCTCTCTTCCGGCCGGATGGACCCGGGATTATCTGGTCTTCGTAGATGGTTTCGGGAAAGACATGGACGTCAATTCGGCGGCCGCCGACTATGTGGGGCCGCTTCCCTTTCACGGGATGGGTTCCCTCCCCTATCCTGCCCAGGAAGAGTTTGCGAACTCGGATCGTTACCGGAACTACATGAAGACCTGGAACACCCGGCTTGTTGAAGAATGGATCCCTCCCCTGACAGGTCGGCGGTAGCCGCCGTTCGTTCCGCGTTCCTCATCGCAGATTGGCCAGTTTCCCTGGTGGCGTTGAAGGCAAGCTCAGGCGAACCAAGGAATCGCAATAAGCGAAGCGACTAATTTGGAATTTGGAATTTGGAATTTAAAGTTCCCTTCGCTCCATTTTCTTTCGCGAAAGGAACCGTCTGCGATATCTTGATGTGAGTGATGATCGAGACTGAACAGCGACGAAGGTTTCTAGCGAAAATGGTGTGGGGAATCCAGGCCGGAATTGCGGCTGTTCTGACCGCTCTCCTGACTACCGCCTCGATGCTGCCGGTGTTTTCCAGCCGCCGGTCCGATTGGATCCCGCTGGTTGATCTAGAAGAACTGACGGATCAGCCCCGCCCCCTGGCGCTTCGCTTCCAGCAAACCCAGGGCTGGCTGACAGAAGACTTGAGTGAGGCGGTCTATGCGCTGATTCAGAACGGTAATCCTGTGGTCTTTTCCTCTCGTTGCACACACCTCGGATGTGCCGTGCACTGGGAGAGCAGTAACAGCCGTTTCCAATGCCCCTGTCACGGCGGCGCTTACGACCTCGACGGAGAAGTGGTGGTGGGACCGCCCCCGCTTCCCCTGCGGAGACTTGATGCCGAAGTTCGCGACAGCAAGGTATGGATACGCCGCACATGAGGGTACTGATCCAGTTTCTCGATGAACGGCTGCCCCTGAGAAGACCCTTCAGGGCTTTTCTCGGCGATCCCCAGCCTCCCAGCGTGGGCTGGCTCCACACGCTCGGGAGCGCCGTGCTCTTCCTTCTCACGGTTCAGTTCCTGACTGGAGGCGTGCTGCTGCTCTTCTATGCACCAACACCCGACCATGCATGGGAGAGTCTTCGCTACCTGGAAGAGCACAACCAGCCGGGAGCCCTGGTCAGGGGAATCCATATCTGGGGAGCCAGTTTCATAATCGTCGTGATTACTCTTCACATCCTGCGCGTGGTGATTGCCGGCGCCTACAAACGTCCTCGTGAACTGAACTGGATGGCTGGCGTGGTGAGTTTTCTGTTGATTCTGGGTTTTTCCTTCACTGGTTACTTGCTTCCCTGGGACCAGAAGGGCTACTGGGCAACGCGAGTCGGAACGGAGATGATCTCAACCGGTCCGCTCCTGGGGCCTTTCTTGGCGGACCTTCTGCGCGGGGGAGAGGAACTTGGCGCCTACACTCTGAGCCGCTTCTTCGCCCTCCATGTCTTTTTTCTGCCTGGTCTGTTGGTGGGAGTCGTCTTTCTCCATCTCTACTTGATGAGGAAACACAAGATTGCCCGGGATCCCTTGAGTGATGGAAAGGAAGGGCGGACCATTCCCTTCTATCCGGAGCAATTGTTCCGCGACAGCATGGCTTCTCTCGTCGTTATGGTTCTGTTGCTGGTCGTGGCTATCCTGTTTCCCCCGGGGCTTGAGGCCGGGGCCGATCTCTCCGATACCGCTTACGATCCGCGTCCCGAGTGGTATTTCCTGGCCCACTATGAGTTATTGCGAGTGGTCCCGGGCCCACCCCTACTGGCCACAGTCGTTCTTCCTACGTTGATCATCCTGGCCCTGCTCGCGCTGCCACTGCTCGACAGATCGCCCTCTCGGAATTGGCGGCACCGAAAGCTGGCTGTTTTTTCTGTAGTCGCTCTGTTTGCCGGAATGTATGCAACTTCCGCCTACAGCAAGATCTATCACTCCGGTGAGCGGGTGCAGATCTCGGAGGAAGCCCTGCCCCTTCCAGAGGGCGATCATCCCCAGCAGATGATCCGAGCCAGACAGGCGTTGATTCACTACGAGTGCATCAACTGCCACCGATTGGCAGACCAGGGTGGACTTCTGGGGCCGGATCTGAGTCAAGCCGGTTGGAAATTCAGTCGAGAGCATCTGCGCCAGCAGATCCTCGATCCACAGGCCAGTAATCCTGACTCCCGAATGCCTGCCTTTGAGGGGAAGATCAGCGCTCAGGACCTGGAGGCGTTGATCGAATACCTCAGTTTGATGCTCTGAGCTAATTTCAATCCATGAACCGGTAACGAATCAGCGCCCACAGCGTCCGAACCCCATCCTTCCAGCCGATCTTCTTTCCTTCCGCATAGGATCGGCCGCTGTAGGAGATCGGGGTTTCGTAGATGCGATACCCGTGGCGCGCGATTTTCATGGTGATCTCAGGCTCGAACTCGAAACGGTTGGAGCGGATGGTTACGCCTTTCAAGACCTCAGTCCGGAACGCCTTGTAGCACGTTTCCATGTCTGACAGGTTGAGGTTGGTCAGGATATTGGACAGTAGCGTCAGTGCCTTGTTGCCGACGTAGTGCCAGAAATACAGAACTCGATGGGGTCCCCCTAGAAAGCGGCTCCCGTAGACCACATCCGCTCTCCCGTCAAGGATAGGTTCCAGCAGCTTTGGAAATTCCCGCGGATCATACTCGAGGTCAGCGTCCTGAATGATCACAACTTCCCCTTCGACACGCTCCATGGCGGTTCGAATGGCGGCACCCTTACCCCGGTTGCTTGAGTGCCGGAGAAAGACCACTGTACCGGCTACCCCAGGATCCTGAGCCAGACTGGCCAGAATCGCCGGAGTCCGGTCCGTGGAGGCGTCGTCCACGACGACCACCTCTTTGGGGAGGTCCACCGCCAGTACCCGCCGAATCAGAATCTCGACGGTCGGTTCCTCGTTGAAAACAGGGATGACCACGCTCAGTTTTCTTAGTTGCTCCATCAAACAGAGTCCCTATCCACTCAGCGCAAAGCCCACGCCAGCGAGTACAGTCCAGGAATTCTTAGTAGCGCAGAACACGCAGTTAGAGCTTGATGGGAACCGGCTCACCGGCCCCGAGTTCGCGAGAATTCATCACGATTCGCCCGGGGCATAATAGCCCTTACGATGAGTCACTTTCAAGCCGCGTTTCTTGACTCGAACTTCCACTTCTCGAAATTCTCCGTCACGCCGAGTACTGGTAGAAACGTAGCCGAGGCTAACCTGGTGTTTGATCTCCTGATTAATCTTCGCAAACGCCTCCCGAAGGCGCGCCAGGTCCGCCCGGGACTTGAAGAAGTGCCCTCCCGTGGCCTCCGCAAAAGTCCGCAACTGGTCAAAGTCGGAATTGCTTTCGCGGCTCTTCACGCCGATTCCGAAAATGATCACATCCCGCTCCTGTGCGGAACGGATAGCGTCACTGGACTGGTAGTAACTATTCGTGTCGGAGCCATCTGAGAGCACGATCATGACCCGCCGACCCACTTCATGATGAAGAAGGTCCTCGGTAGCAATCACAACGGCGTCGTAGAGTTTGGTGGCGCCACCGGGAGGTTCCATGTCGTAGATCTCCGACTCGAGTTTTTTCAGGTCAAAGGTAAAGTCCTGAACCAGCTGTACTTCGCTGTCAAACTGGAGTACCGCCGCCAGATCCTTGGTCTCGCGCAAAGTTGCCTTCAGGAACTCAACGGCAGCTTTCTGTTCGAAGAGAAGCTCATCCTTGACGCTGCCGCTCGTGTCGATCAAGACCACGATCGTGAGAGATCGGGCAGTATCGCCGGTCTCGTAGTGAAAGAACTGCAATTCCTGGCGGATTCCGTCTTCGAAAACATCGAAGTCACTGATAGTCAGCCCCTGAGCATATTCACCCCGCTTGTTCTTCACAGTTGCAAGGACGTTGACGACATCGACCTCAGCTCGGATAATCCCGTCCTCGGCAGGGTTGTCCTGGGCACACAGAAAACTGGACCAGAGGACGGGAACAGTCAGAAGAACCCAGGTGGCGATGGTGCGCTGCGTCAGCTTCATTGGTTCAAATGCTCAGTCTAACCCTTCCCAGTAATAGTGAGTACCGAGTACGTCCTATGGTTTCAGTGCCGACCAACTGACAAGCATCTCTGGGTAGCCAGGAATGTGTACACAGCAGCGATACCGAGATAAATCAAATCGAACAGAAGGCCCTGCTGACCGGTGAGAGTCACTCCCAGATTCAGGATGAACGCGGGGGTCAAACTGTAAACCGAAATCGTAAAACATTCCTGATAACTGAGTCTGTTCCCGAGCCGCGCGGCTGCTGAGGCGGCACAGAACATCAGCAGCAACGCCTGCATGCTCCTGACTACGATCACGAAAACCCATTGTACGAGAAAAACGGCCGGAAAGAAGATCAGGCTGAGCCATCGTCCCCAGGTGTGCCACTTCTCGGGTCCGCTGAGCAAGGTCATAAGGGGCGCGACGTCCCTCCAGTTCCAGGTGCCTGAGGCCCCCTCCATGAGCAATGAGAACTCATCACGCTGGAACACTGCCGCAGGCGGATCCAGATCCGCTACAAGCTGAAGGCCCTGTTCCTCAGTGTAAAAGAAGGTGATGATCTGATCCCCAAAATAGTGCCGAACCAGAGGCTGCTCGCCTTCCACAACGAGCTGCCCTTCGTGGATCGAGATGGCGGGCAGGTTGTCGCCTGCCCAGAGGAGGAAATCCTGGATCTTCGGAAGCTGCACCCAGGTCGCGACTGCAGCAAATGCCAGAGCTACGAGCAGACACAGAAAAAGGAGGTAAGGAATTGTAACCAGAAGCGGCTGTCTGAAAACGACACAATAGAACTCAAACTCTGTGACGGCAAGATATGCCTGCCTCACAAAGACGAAGGGAGTTCGTAGATTTGAGCTCATTTTCAGATTGTCCGGCTGACACCCGCAAAGTCAATGAGTCAATCTGCGCTGTAGTAGAGGATCCGATTGCAGGCATCGCAAGTCGCGATGCGGGCAGATGTCTTCACTTCAGCAATCAACTGCTTTCTCAAAACCACGTTGCAGACCCGGCAGGAACCGTCGATGATCTGAGAGATCGCCCGCCCGCCCCGCGCGTCTGAAATGCGCTGGTATTGAAACAAGCGCCCCGGGGGTAGTGCGGTGGCAAGGTTCTCTCGCTCCTGCTTGAGCCTGTCAATCTCCGCTGCGGCATGAGATGAGAAGGATTCAGCTTCTGTCCTTGATAGCCGCAATTCTTTGTCTCTGGTTTGGGACTCCTGTTCCAGAGTCCGCTTCTCTTCAAGGCGATCTTCTGAAGCCAGCATGTGCCCCAGCACCTGGTCTTCCTTGGCCTCAATCTGTCGCTCAATGGTCTCGATCTCAAGAAGCATTGCCTGGTATTCCTTGTTGGTCTTGACCTCCATCAGCTGTGTCTTGTACCTGGACAGCTGTTCACGCAAGGATCCAACCTCGTTTTCAGTCTGCCGCTGCTCCCGCTGATGCTCTTCGATGATCGTCTGAGCAAGCTCAAGGGTTCTTCGGTTTTCTTTCAGACCCTGATCCAGCTCCGACAGCTGCCGCGGCACCTGATCCAGACGGTCCCGCAGATCCTTGAGTTGAAGATCCAGTTCCTGCAGGTCGATCACCTGCTGCAGTTCCTCTTTTGCGCTAGGTTCTGCTTCCATCAAGCTTCCTGCCAAAATGTGGTGGGCCCAGTAGGACTCGAACCTACGGCCGCCTGATTATGAGTCAGATGCTCTAACCAACTGAGCTATGGGCCCACAGAATTCGACCCCAGACTTAGCACACCTCAAAACAAAAAAAAGGCGTCCCTCCCGGGACGCCTCCGTGTCAATGGCCTTCCTTTCCAGTGTTCTCAAGGAAGGCCTTGAGTTTCCTGCTCCTGGAGGGATGTCGTAACTTTCTCAAAGCTTTGGCTTCGATCTGACGAATGCGCTCACGGGTGACAGAGAATCTCTGACCAACTTCCTCAAGTGTGTGTTCGCTTCCGTCACCGATGCCAAAGCGCATCCGGATCACCTGCTCCTCACGGGATGTGAGAGTCTGGAGAACGGATGCAGTCTGCTCCTTGAGGTTGATATTGATGACCGCGTCGGAGGGCGAGACAACACCACGGTCTTCGATGAAGTCTCCGAGGTGGCTGTCTTCCTCCTCTCCGATTGGAGTCTCCAGAGATATCGGTTCCTGAGCGATCTTCAGAATCTTCCGAACCTTGCCCACCTGGATATCCATTTTCTCTGCGATCTCTTCCGAAGTGGGCTCCCTTCCATGCTCCTGAACCAGTGCTCGCGAGGTTCTGATCAATTTGTTGATGGTCTCAATCATGTGCACTGGAATTCGGATCGTTCGCGCCTGGTCGGCAATCGCCCGGGTAATGGCCTGTCGGATCCACCAGGTTGCATAGGTTGAGAACTTGTAGCCTCGCCGATACTCAAACTTATCGACCGCCTTCATCAGTCCGATATTGCCTTCTTGAATCAGGTCCAGAAACTGGAGTCCCCGGTTGGTGTATTTCTTGGCAATGGAGACAACCAGCCTCAGATTGGCCTCGACAAGCTCTTTCTTGGCTATGTCGGCTTCCAGTTCTCCCTGTTTGATGGTGGCAAGTGTTCTCTTGAGCTCCGTGGGAGTCGCCAGAACCGCATCCTCGATCTCTTTGAACTCCTTCTGAATCTCCCGGCTGCGCAGCTTGATTTTCTTAACTTCCTCGAGCTTGAGCGAGGATTCCTGCAGCTTCTTGAGCCGCTTCTGTTCCCTCTCCAAAGCCACGATCCGATCCACCGTCATCTTGACCGCGCTAACAAGCTTCTCGTGGATCGCCGGCGTGAGGTGCAGCTGCTGGACATGCCGGGCAATCGGAATTCTATAGCGGGCCAGCTGGGAAAGGAGTCTCTTGTAATTTGCCGTATCCTTCTTGGCGCGTCGAAGCCGGATGCGAATCTTGCCGGCTTCAGTCTCCAGCTTCCTGACCTCGCTGATAAGACGGAGGACCGAGCGCCGCCGCCTGAGCAGGAGTTCCTCAGTGATCTCATCCTCGACAAACAGAACGAAATTCTTGATATTGACCCTGCCCTCTTTCAGCTCGTCAGCGTGTCTCTGAATCTCGGCAACCACAACGGGCGAACGGGAAAGTGCCTTCTGGACTGTCTTTTGACCTTTTTCAATCCGCTTGGCGATCTCGACCTCGCCCTCCCGTGTCAGGAGCGGAACGGTTCCCATCTCTCTCAAGTACATGCGAACCGGGTCGTTGGTTTTCTCGAGGCTCTCCTCAGCGACTTCTGCCCGCCCCACCACGCCGGCTTTCGGACGGGACTGGCGTTGCGTGGCATCGAACTGCTGCTCGGAGTCGATGACCTCAACGCCCGCATCTCCAAAGAGCTCGAAGATCGCATCCAGCTCCTCGGGGGATTGAATATCGTCGGGCAACGAGTCGTTCACTTCGTCGTAAAGCAGGTAGCCCTTCTCTTTGCCAAGAACAAGCAGGTCCTTCACGCCTTCGTACTTATCTTCAAGTGACAAACTGGTTTCCTCTCCGTCGCTGTTTGGAAGACAAGCGGATAGTTTAAAATGCGTGGGGACACCAGATCAAGCCGGTTACTCGCCCCCATCCAGTCGTAGCCGATCATGCTCAATCTCGTGCAGCTCTTTTAGGAGTTCGACGATCAAAGGAGACGATGGGTTCATCTCCTCCTCCTTCTTCAGTTGACTTTGCAGCTGCCGCTTCTTCCGACCGAGTTGCAGCTTGCCCAGGCTGCGGATGCTCTCGAGTGCGATCTTCTCGCTTTTGACTTCAACGTTAGACTGGAGGCCAATCGTTTCAAGAAGGTGAACATCCCCCGCGTCTTCCAGCGCGTCACGAAGATTAAGGATGCTCGGCTGGCGATTTAGTTCCCATAATTCAAAGACTTTCTCGAAGAGCCTGTGAGTTGCCAGGCCGGCGACCAGATCCGAGTCAACCCGGGGTTTAAGAAGGGGAGCCAGACCTGGATCCATCAAGGCATGGAGGAGAACGAACTCAGCGGGCCGGACTTCAGGAAGGGCGATCTTGCTTGCCGCGGATGTCACCCCTTTCCGAGTCCGAGAACGCCGGACCTGCTGCAGAATCAGGTCGGGTTCAACTTGCAGACGAGCTGCCACTCTGGAGACATATTCGGACCGCTCAATCCGGTTCCCGATATAGGTTGCCAGGAGACTCACTGAGTCGGCTATCTCCTGTTTTCCCCGCGGACTGAAAGGGTCGGAGTGCTGGGAAATGTAATAGTCGAGCGCGAAATCAATGCCCGGTTGGGAAGCGATCAGCTGACTTCTATAGGCCTCGGCGCCATGGCGGTTAATGAAGGTGTCGGGATCAACCTGCTCAGGAAGCTGGACCACATTCACCCGGAGCCCTCCCTCCAGGAGCAGTTGCACGCAGCGCAGTGCTGCCCGAAGGCCTGCCTGATCGGAATCGTAGGCGAGAATTACCTGTCGCGTGTGTCGCCGTAACAGCTTGACCTGGCCGTCGGTCAGACTGGTTCCCAGCGAGGCCACCACGTTCCGAAACCCGGCCTGGAAGGGAACGATGCAATCGAAGTAGCCCTCCACCAGGATCGCGCACTCACGCCTTCGTATGTCCTGCTTGGACAAATCGAGCCCGAACAGATGCAGGCTCTTCTTGTAGAGAACCGTGTCGGGAGAATTCAGGTACTTGGGAAGTCCGGCACCAAGGGAACGGCCACCAAAAGCGATCACCCGGCCGGCCGGGTCCCGAATCGGAACCGTAATCCGATCTCGGAAATTGTCGTAGAGCTGCCCGCCGGGGCTTTCCTTGATCAGGCCGCACTTCAAAGCCTGGGCTTCGGGTAACGCCTTCTCTCGCAGCCATCTGAGCAGTCGATTCCCAGGCGGGGCATAGCCCAGGCCAAAGCTCTCGATCGTCTCGTCCGCAATTTTTCTCCGCGCCAGATACTCTCGGGCGCTCGAGTTGTCGAGCAGAGCGGTCCGGAAATGAGCCTGAGCCACTTCCATCAGGGGAAGGAGTCGGTGGGTGTCCGTTGCCTTCGTCGACTGAGTGCTCTGTGCCGGGAGTGGAATCCCCTGGCGCTCGGCCAGGTGTTCGATCGCCTCTGGGAAACTGAGATTCTCAATCAGCCGGATGAATTCGATGACATCCCCTCCGACCTGACAGCCGAAGCATTTGAAAATCTGCTTGTTCGCACTTACGTTGAAGGAAGGTGTCTTCTCGTTGTGAAACGGGCACAGCCCGATCTCGTTCTGGCCGCTTTTCTTCAAACGCACATAGCCGCCTACAACATCTTTGATGTCGTTGCTGGCACGGACTTGATGAATGTAAGGCTCGTCAAAGTTCATTCGGATATTGCATCAGCATTTCATTTCAGGCGAACCAGAGTGGCGCCTGCCTCCATCCTAAAATCGGTGACGTGGGGATGCTCCGCCAGAAAGCCCTGCACTGCCTTGCCCAGGCGACCGCTTCCGAAACCGTGGATGAGCCTGACTTCTGAAAGCCCGGAGACGAAGGCTCGATCCAGGAATTTGTCAGTGCGACGTAATGCCTCGTCGACCCGCTCTCCGACGAGGCTTAGTTCGCGGTTTGTGTCTTCGACGATTTCGAGCCGGACATGGGGGCTCGGTTCCAGGATGCGCCGCCCCTTTTGAGCAGGCTCCAACTGCTTCAGTTTGAGCCGCATCCGCTTTCCCTCAATCTCAACACTCGCTTCGTCTTCATCGATTTCCGTGATACGGGCCATCCTCTTCAGCTCGGGAGCCCACACATTCGATCCAACCTGAAATGCCTGGCTTTCTGGATTCGGCCTTTTCCTGACCTGAGATTCCTTGCGTAAGCGCTCTCGGAACAACTCCTTCAACCTCTGTTGTTGGCGCTGTATATCTTTCCTCACTCGAGCCGTTTCAAATCTGTCTCGGATCCTCTTCAGAATCCGCTTTGACTCCGCCTGGAAGTCCTTTTCCAGCGCAGCAAGCTTCTTCTCCAGTTCCTGCCGGGCCTGGTGCCTCAATCCTCTCTTCTCCTGTTCCACCGCCACCAGGCGCTGCCGAACGTCATCCTGATCCTTTTCGAGCTGCTCGTTCTTCAAACTCAGCTCCCGACTCTGCTGATTGAGCAGAGCCAGGTGGTCTTCGACTTGCCGCTCGGCACCGGAGAGATAGCTGCGAGCATCCTCCAGGAGTCTGGAGGGGAACCCCAGCTGGGAAGCGATTTCGAACGCGCTGCTAGCGCCCTGCTGGCCAAAAACGAGCCTAAAAGTCGGAGCCATCGTCTCAGTGTCGAGCTCGACACTGGCATTGACGGCGCCCGTTCTGGCAGCAGCAAAAGCCTTGACTCGGTCCAGGTGAGTGGTTACCACAACCACCGCGCCGCGGCTCAACTCGTCCAGAAGCACGATCGCGATGGCAGCCCCAAAAGCGGGATCGGTACCGCTGCCAATCTCGTCCATCAGCACGAGCGAGGGAGATTCGATGTTTTTCAGGATCTCGACTGCGCGCTGTAAACGGGCTGAAAACGTGCTCAGATTCCGGCCAATGGACTGATGATCTCCGATGTCGGCAAGGATCTGTTGGAAGCAGGGGAGTTCTCCCCGATCGGCAGGGATCGGCAGGCCCGCCTGAGCCATGCAGCAGAACAGACCGAGAGTCTTCAAAGCAACTGTCTTTCCGCCGGCATTCGGACCACTGATGACCAGAATCTGTTCCTCCCTGGAAAGCCGTATCGTGATCGGCACAACTCCTGACTGGGAAGCTTCGAGGAGCGGATGCCGTGCGTTTTCCAGGCACAGCTCCCCACCGTCGCTGACCACCGGCAGGCAGCAACGATGACGGTGGGCGAACTTCGCCGCCGCCTGACAGGCATCCAGCCGCGCCAGTCGGTCCACCAGGGATGCGAGTTCGGCGAACTGAGTTCCGGCAGTTTCACTCAGCCGGGCCATCAACTGTCGGATCTTGCGGATTTCCTGGCTCTCACTCTGGAGGAGCCGGTTGTTCAGATCGACCGCCTCGAGGGGCTCCAGAAAAACGGTCGCGCCAGACCCGCTGGAGGCATGGACAACTCCGGGGATGCGCGCCTGGGCCTCGACCCTCACGGGAAGGACGTACCGGTCATTCCTTCGAGTTATGTAGGGTTCGTTGATCAGAAGGCGTGCTGGCCGACTCCTCAGGTAACCCTCCAGGCATTTCTGAACCCTGTGGCGTTGGGTCTTGATCTGTGCTCGAATTCCGGCCAGTTCCGGATCGGCGGAACTGCGGACTTCAGCATCATCGTTGATGACCCTTTCGATCTCCCGGCTCAAAAACGAGAGTTTGCGAGCAGGGGCCAGTAGAGCCGAAAGTCTGGATTTTTCCCACTCCCGACAACGACCGGCCAGCCGGGCGGCAAGCCGCACCCCGTAGGCCAGTCTGAGGAGTTGATCCGGGTTGAGGATGCTCCCCGCCAGGGAGAGCTGGTCCACCGCCTCTGACAGGCCTTCGGCGCCTGAGAGATCGAAGGAGTGAAGCTTCTCCGCCAGGTCGATCAACTCCTCTACCATCTGGAGCGTACGGGTCGACTCTCGAGGATCAGCGCGGGGACGAAAGTTGTCGATGACCCGGCGGCCAGCCGAAGTCTGGGCCAGACCCTGAAGCAGCTCCAGGACTTGTTGGAAACCCACCAGCTTCAGCGTCTCGGGGTCCATCGCATCACCGGGCGGTTGGATTCCGCGGTCGGTTGATCAGACTCGCTGCATACCCGGCTCCAAAACCATTATCTATGTTGACCACAGTGACATTCGGAGAACAACTGTTGAGCATTCCAAGCAAAGCCGTGATTCCCCCGAAGGCTGCTCCGTAGCCAACACTTGTCGGGACAGCAATTACAGGACAGTCGACCAGGCCCCCGACAACGGTGGGGAGAGCTCCTTCCATCCCGGCCACGGCCACAACCACCGAGCAGTCACGCATGGTCTCTCTCAGACTGAGCAGTCGATGCACACCGGCAACACCGCAGTCATAACTGGTGAAAACCTCATTCCCCATCACCCCGGCGGTAACAGCAGCCTCTTCAGCAACCGGGATGTCGGCTGTACCGGCTGACAGAACGGCGATGGTTCCCATCCCTTTGATGGTCTTCTCGCGTTGCACCGCGATGACTTTTGAATCGGGAAAGTACCTCGCCTCCTCGCACAGTTTCTGGACTGACAGGAAGACCTCTTCATCTGCCCCGGTGATCAGAAGATTCTCCTCCCGATCCAGAAGACTCCTGGCAATGGCCTGGATTTGCTCTTTCGTTTTTCCCTGGCCAAAGACCACCTCGGGAAAGCCCTGTCGAAGGGTTCGATGGTGGTCTACCTTCGCGAACTTGAGATCCTGGTACGGAAGATCCTGCAGAAAACGAAGAACCTCATCTTCCGACAGGCTGCCTTCTTTGAACTTCCTCAGTACCTTGGGGAGTGTGTTGGGCACTATTCAGTATGGTAACCGGTAACCGGTTACCGGTTGAAAGTTGAAGGTTGAAAGTTGAAGGTTGAAAGTTGAAGGTTGAAGGTTGAAGGTTCGAGGAGATGGGAGAGATTCTTAGCTTTCAATTTTCAATCTTCCATTTTCAATCTTCAATCTTCAATCAAGTTACTTCTTCTGATCGTCCAGAACCGCTCTGCGGCTGAGTCGGATTTTGCCCTGCCTATCGATGTCGAGCACCTTGACCAGAATCTTGTCGCCTCTCTTGACCTCGGCATGGATATCTTGAATCCGCCGCTCGGAAATCTGAGAGATATGAAGCAGGCCTTCGGTCCCAGGCAGAATCTCTACGAAGGCACCGAAGTCAAGCACCTTGACCACTTTGCCCAGGTAGGTATTGCCCACCTCTGCTGTGGCGGTCAACTCCTTAATGTGATCAATGGCCCGCTGGGCCGAGGATTCATCCGATGAGAAAATCGAAACGGTCCCGTCATCCTCAATATCGATTTTGACGCCGTACTCTTCGACCATGCCCCGGATGATCTTTCCGCCCGGACCGATGACGGCCCCGATCTTGTCGGTATTGATCTGTATGGTCAAGATCCGTGGGGCGTGGGCGGAGAGACCCGGGCGAGATTCGGCAAGTGTCTCACTCATCGAGTCCAGAATGGAGAGGCGACCCCGACGGGCCTGTTGGAGGGCTTCCGACATGATCTCCCTGTTGACCCCTGCAATCTTGATATCCATTTGCAGAGCGGTTATGCCTCCGCGAGTGCCGGCCACCTTGAAATCCATGTCACCGTAATGGTCTTCCGCCCCGGCAATGTCAGACAGGATGGCATACTGGTCGTCTTCTTTGACCAGTCCCATCGCGATGCCGGCCACAGGAGCCTTGATCGGTACTCCCGCGTCCTGGAGGGCCATGATCCCTCCACACACGGTTGCCATTGAGGAGGAGCCGTTTGACTCCAGGATGTCTGAGACGATTCGAATCGTATAGGGAAACTCCTTCAGGTCCGGCAGTACGGGTGAGATTGACCGCTCGGCCAGAACACCGTGTCCGATCTCCCTGCGACCCGGACCGCGCAAGAAGCGCACTTCACCGACGCTAAACGGGGGGAAGTTGTAGTGCAGCATGAAGCTTTTCTTGGAGTCACCTGTCAAGCCGTCCACTCGCTGGACATCTTCTCCGGTTCCCAGGGTCGCCGTCGCAAGCGCCTGCGTCTCACCTCGCGTAAAAAGCGCCGATCCATGGGCTCGAGGCAGTAGGCCAACCTCGGTGCTGATGGGTCGGACCTGATCGGAACGGCGGCCATCAGGCCGCTCCTGCCGGTCCAGGATCTGATGCCGAAACACCTTCTCTTTCACCGAATTGAAAATCTCGGCCACCTGACCTCTCTTCTCTTCATCCTCTTCGGGATAGGAGTCCACGAGGTCCTTCTTGATTCTCTTCAGAGCAGCTTCGCTGGCCAGCTTTCCTTCGGTACCAGACAGCTTCAAACCCTCCAGTATTGGACCACTCGATTTCTCGGAAACTTCCCGGTCCAGATCGGAATCCACAGATGCTTGCACGAACTCCCACTTTGGCTTGCCTACCTTGCCCGACAAATCGCGGATAGCCTGGATGATCTTCCGAATCTCCTGGTGACCAAAATCGAGAGCTTCCACGATTCTCTCTTCACTGACTTCCTGGGCCCCGGCCTCAACCATCAGAATGGCCTCGTCTCGGGCTGCCATGATCAGGTTGAGATCACTGCTTTCGAGCTCGCTCAGGGTCGGATTGACGACCATTTGACCTTCGATCAAGGCGACGCGGACGGACGCAATAGGGACATCGAAAGGTATGTCGGAACAATAAAGGGCAGCCGAGGAGCCGATCAAGGCCAGGATGTCAGGATTGATCTCAGGCTCGGCTGAGAGCACCAGAGCAATGATCTGCGTCTCGAAACGGAAACCCTTTGGAAAGAGCGGACGAACAGGCCGGTCCATCAGTCGACAGGTGAGAGTCTCTTTCTCAGTCGGACGCCCCTCCCTTTTGAAGAATCCCCCGGGGATCTTCCCCGCTGCATAGGTGTTCTCGCGATACTCACAGGTCAAGGGAAGAAAGGGGAGGTCTCGTGGTTCCTTCTGTGCACAGGCCGTGACCAGAACAGCGGTGTCTCCATCTCTGACCAGCACTGACGCGTCAGCTTGCTTTGCAATTCGTCCGGATTCAATGGAAATTTCTCTGCCACCCACAGGCAGCTTGACTACTTCTTCATATTTCATGTTGATTCGTTCCGTGGTGTTTGAGGGATCAGTCCCGTTTGGTTCTGCAACTACACTGCCCGAGACCGGTTGTGAGTGTCACTTGCCACTCAACAGCAACCGACCGGCGATCTGACTCTAAGCTCCTGGAAAGGCTCGTTCGGGTCGGGCAACCCTGGGAGTGGGGTGATTCTTACTTACGGAGCCCCAGTCGGCCGATCAATTCCTTGTAGCGAGCAAATTTTTTGCCTTTCAGGTAGTCGAGTAGTCGACGGCGCTGGCCCACCATCTTAAGAAGACCACGTCTAGAATGGTGGTCGTGCTTATGAGTCTTCAGGTGGTCGGTCAGATAGCTGATTCGCTCACTGAGTATAGCGACCTGCACTTCAGGGGATCCCGTGTCCGAGCCGTGCAGCTGATAACTATTTATAATGTTGTCTTTTTTTTCTCTGGTTAAGGTCATATTCGATTTGCTACTTCACCAAGTTCGCAATGTAGCAAAAAGACGGTGGGTTTGTAAACGTCGACCTTCGAGGTGCGTGTTGGCTGCGCGTGCTCAAAGTCCCACAGATGCTAGTGGTCCGATCAGATCGCCGCGCGGAGGCGGCTCCTACATTTTGCCATCGTGTGACATTCCCGGGGTAGGAGGACCCTCCGTGGTCCGATCAGATCTCAAAGTCCCACAGATTGCTAGCTGCTAGCAGCCCGTGGCAGAAGTGCTTAATTGGGTCCGGACACCGACTTGGGCCGGGGGCCACCTGGAAAGGGCCCGATTGAAAGTTTTCCAATCAAACCTTCAAAGAAAGTGCTGATCCGTCTCCTCAGGCCCTTCCTCAGCCCGAAAAAGACTAACAAAGCGCAAAGAATCCGGGCGTGGAGGGCCCGGGGAGTCCCTGCGCCGAGTTTCTGGCGCATCACCATACCCAGGTTGAACGCACCGGCCTGAATCAGCAGTCTCTTGGCCACATTGTCGTGTCCCCTGACCTCGGTGCGGCGCATCCCCCCTGTCCGGTACAGATGAGCAAAGGATCTTTCCAGTTTTTCGCCCCGCCGTCTCAGTAACTCGCGGCCTCGCTCTCCCCGTATCCGTCTGCGGTTGGCATAGGTGGCATCTCGCCCCTCGATGTTGCCTTTCCACTTGCGTCTGCCCCGCTTCGGTTCCGAGATGTAACTGCGTATCTGCAGCGCTGCAAAATCCTTTACCGTTTCGGTGCTGTGATATCCCTTGTCGGCCACCACCTCGGCCATTTCCTCTTTTTGCCCCGTCGCCTCTTCAATGTTTTCGGCAGCACGAATCAGCGTCTCCTTCAGGGTCGTCGTGTCTCCTTTATCGGCTCCCTGTACCGTGACCGCCACAATCGCTCCCGTCTCCATGTCGATGGCATGCTCGGCCTTGTGGGCCAGGTGCGTTCGCCCGTCCTTCATCTTCGTGATGCGAGCGTCCGGATCGTGAGGATGTTTCCACTCTTTGTTGGAGCCTTTCTTCTTGCGTTTCCGGTCCGTACGAACCAGGTCTTCGCGGGTGGGCGTCTCGATTCCGGAAGCCTGAGCCAATCCGGTTAAAAACTGGTTATAGTCTTCTCCCGTATCCCGTCGGATGATGGTGCGCATCGCCGCATTGGCTTCCAGCGTCGTCGCGTCGATCCCGATCGTCTTTCCCTTCAGCAGTTCCGATTCCGCCAGTCGCTCCAGCACCCAGCTGAACACCGCCGCATGGGTCTGCACATCGATTAATCTCCGGGTTCTCGATATCGTCGAGTGATCGGGTGGTGTCTCGCTCACTTTCAATCCCAAAAACTCTCTCAGGGCCAGTGAATCGGCCACTCTCCAGGCAATCCCTCGCTCCGCTCCGATCCCTTCAAAATACCCCACCATCAACAGCCGAAAATACACTCCCGGCGCCACGCTCGGCCGCCCCATCTTCTCCGCGTAGAACTTCCCGCACAGCTCCTCTACGAAATCGTCAAAGCCGTGCTCACTCAATACCTCGTTGAGGGCTTCGTAGAATGGATGCCCAGGACTCCGCGCTAACTGGCTGCTGGCCACCCACAGATCCGCTTGTCGCCGTCGCTTCTTCTTTCCCATTGCCATGGGACCAGTGTAGTGTCTGAATGTGACCCCTACCCTCGACTTTCACCACAGGCTGCTAGCGGTCCGATCAGATCGCCGCGCGGAGGCGGCTCCTCCATTTTGCCATCGCCTGACATCCCCAGGGTAGGAGGACCCTCCGTGGTCCGATCAGATCTCAAAGTCCCACAGATTGCTAGCTGCTAGTGGTCCGATCAGATCGCCGCGCGGAGGCGGCTCCTACATTTTGCCATCGTGTGACATCCCCGGGGTAGGAGGACCCCCCGTGGTCCGATCAAATCGCAAAGGGGGTTTGTGGGGGGAAGCTAAACAGGTAACTTTACGTCGCGCTAGGCCCAAAATAAGTACATGGGGTGTATACCCAGAGGTGGAAAAAAGCCTGAAACGCCAGTCCTGACGGGTATTCTGAGGTTCAGAAAAAGACCCAGAACAATCCCAAGAGGAGGCGTTTCAGGTGAATAGAAAGCATATCGAGATTATCAACAAACGCCAAGAGGAAATAGAGCGAAGGCTGGATCGAAGTTGGCGGCCTAAGAGTGGGGGACGGGTGCTGAGAGGAGGCAATATTGTCTACGACGTCTCGAGCCGTATGGGAGGGGTGAGTAGTGGAGGTCTGGGGCTGATTGTTCAGTTGGTCAAGCGCTTGAGGGTGGCGGAGAGGATCGACGAACGTGTGCGAGTGTTGAAGCGGCACCTTCCCTACCGGGAGTCGGACCACGTCTTGAATCTGATCTACAACGTGATGAGTGGGGGAGTGTGCCTGCAGGATGTAAAGTCACGGCGCGAGGATGTCAGCTATCTGGAGAGTGTAGGAGCGCGCAAGATCCCGGCACCGAGTACGGAAGGGGACTTTCTCAGGCGTTTCAAGCAAGAGGATGTCTTGGCCCTGCAAGAAGCCTTCAACGAAAGCCGTCTGCAGGTGTGGCAAAGCCAAGCAGCGGAGATGGGCAAGCGAGCCACGATCGACGTGGACGGCACGACGGCCGAGACCACGGGGTGTTGCAAGGAAGGGATGGATCTCAACTACAAGGGACAATGGGGGTATGGACCCTTGGTGGTGAGTCTGGCCGAAACCAACGAGGTCTTGTACACGTTCAATCGGCCGGCCAGCCGACCGTCGCACGAAGGAGCGGTGGCGTGGATCGATCGAGCCGTGAAACTGGTCAGAAGAGGCGGCTTTGAGCAAGTGAGATTGCGGGGAGACACGGACTTTTCCCTGACCCGCAACTTCGATCGTTGGAGCGAGGAGGGTGTGGAGTTTGTGTTCGGGATCGAGGCCAATCGGAGCTTCGTCAGAGAGGCCGACAAGATTGGCGAAGCACAGTGGCAAAAGCTCGAGCGCAAGCGGAAAGTGGTGAACTCCAGCCGTCAGCGTCCAGAGAACGTCAAGCAGAAAGTGGTGCGAGAGCGGGGCTACAAAAACCTGAACTTGTTGAGTGAGCATGTGACGGAGATCGAGTACCGACCGGCCCGAGCTAAAGGCACCTACCGAATGATCATCCTGCGCAAGAGGATCGAGGTCGAAAAGGGTCAAAAGCGGCTGTTTGATCAGCAGCGCTATCTGTTCTATGTCACGAACGTGCCGGTCAAGGAACTGTCGACACAACAGGTGGTTTTGGAAAGCAACGGGCGCTGCAATCAGGAAAACGTGATCGAGCAGCTCAAGAACGGCGTTCAGGCTCTGCGCATGCCGGCCGATACCCTGGTCGCAAACTGGACTTACCTGGTGATTGCCGCCCAAGCCTGGAACCTCAAGGTTTGGCTGGGCCTGCTTTTGCCTGCAAGACTGGGGGCCCGACGCCTGATCCGGATGGAGTTCCGGCGCTTTGTCACCTGTGTGATCGGACTGCCTTGCCAGATCGTGACAACGGGACGGCGTTTATTGTATCGACTGCTCACTGTTAACGATTGGACCCGTTTGTTGATCGAGGGGAATCTGTGGCTGAAACACCAGCAATTTGGCTGACGAATCGCAAGCCGCTTCGACAAGACGACAAATGGAGCCGATCGGGGAGGGGTCTGTCTGAAAACCGACTTTCAGGGCCATTGTCAACGCGTCGTGGCGGCCTGAGGTCAACCAAACTGCTTCCCGGCACAGCCGGAGTCCGGCGCAAGTCTGATTGAACCTCAAATGAGCAACCGATCTTGGCAAAACGAGTCGCTACAGTAGATGATGTGCAAACACGCTTATTTTGGGTCTAGTGCACTGTCCGGGAAGTTCGCGTCGTTAATTCGGGATGGATTTTTGTCGTCAGTGAGGCGCGCGACGCAGCAATGCCGGGAGTATTTCGAGGTAGCGCAACAAAGCTGTCGGCGAAAAGACGCCCGAAGTAGCGGCGTGAACTTTCCGGACAGTGCACTAGCAGCCTGTGGTGAAAGTCGAGGGTAGGGGTCACATTCAGACACTACACTGGTCCCATGGCAATGGGAAAGAAGAAGCGACGGCGACAAGCGGATCTGTGGGTGGCCAGCAGCCAGTTAGCGCGGAGTCCTGGGCATCCATTCTACGAAGCCCTCAACGAGGTATTGAGTGAGCACGGCTTTGACGATTTCGTAGAGGAGCTGTGCGGGAAGTTCTACGCGGAGAAGATGGGGCGGCCGAGCGTGGCGCCGGGAGTGTATTTTCGGCTGTTGATGGTGGGGTATTTTGAAGGGATCGGAGAGGAGCGAGGGATTGCCTGGAGAGTGGCCGATTCACTGGCCCTGAGAGAGTTTTTGGGATTGAAAGTGAGCGAGACACCACCCGATCACTCGACGATATCGAGAACCCGGAGATTAATCGATGTGCAGACCCATGCGGCGGTGTTCAGCTGGGTGCTGGAGCGACTGGCGGAATCGGAACTGCTGAAGGGAAAGACGATCGGGATCGACGCGACGACGCTGGAAGCCAATGCGGCGATGCGCACCATCATCCGACGGGATACGGGAGAAGACTATAACCAGTTTTTAACCGGATTGGCTCAGGCTTCCGGAATCGAGACGCCCACCCGCGAAGACCTGGTTCGTACGGACCGGAAACGCAAGAAGAAAGGCTCCAACAAAGAGTGGAAACATCCTCACGATCCGGACGCTCGCATCACGAAGATGAAGGACGGGCGAACGCACCTGGCCCACAAGGCCGAGCATGCCATCGACATGGAGACGGGAGCGATTGTGGCGGTCACGGTACAGGGAGCCGATAAAGGAGACACGACGACCCTGAAGGAGACGCTGATTCGTGCTGCCGAAAACATTGAAGAGGCGACGGGGCAAAAAGAGGAAATGGCCGAGGTGGTGGCCGACAAGGGATATCACAGCACCGAAACGGTAAAGGATTTTGCAGCGCTGCAGATACGCAGTTACATCTCGGAACCGAAGCGGGGCAGACGCAAGTGGAAAGGCAACATCGAGGGGCGAGATGCCACCTATGCCAACCGCAGACGGATACGGGGAGAGCGAGGCCGCGAGTTACTGAGACGGCGGGGCGAAAAACTGGAAAGATCCTTTGCTCATCTGTACCGGACAGGGGGGATGCGCCGCACCGAGGTCAGGGGACACGACAATGTGGCCAAGAGACTGCTGATTCAGGCCGGTGCGTTCAACCTGGGTATGGTGATGCGCCAGAAACTCGGCGCAGGGACTCCCCGGGCCCTCCACGCCCGGATTCTTTGCGCTTTGTTAGCCTTTTTCGGGCTGAGGAAGGGCCTGAGGAGACGGATCAGCACTTTCTTTGAAGGTTTGATTGGAAAACTTTCAATCGGGCCCTTTCCAGGTGGCCCCCGGCCCAAGTCGGTGTCCGGACCCAATTAAGCACTTCTGCCACGGGCTGCTAGGCCTTGGGGTGGGAGGAGCGGTAAATACGGACTAGCTCATCCACTGAAAGATGCGTGTACTTCTGAGTTGTAGAAAGATTTTCGTGGCCCAGTAGTTCCTGGATGCTCCTCAGGTCGGCCCCGTTGTTGAGTAGATGTGTCGCGAAGGTGTGACGCAGCAAGTGAGGATGGACGAATGTGACCTCGGAGCACTGCTGAACATAACCCGCCAGCATTCGCTGCACCGAGCGAGCGCTCAGGCGACCTCCCCTGAGATTCACGAAGAGCGCCTCTGTCAGACGGGCAGAACGCCGTGCCAGGACGATCCTGTTGCGAATCGGCAGGTACTCCCGTAACGCCTCGGCCGCAGGACGCCCGAAGGGTACGAGTCTCTCCTTTCGTCCTTTACCGCGGACTCGCAGCAGCGCTTCTTCCAGGGCCACGCTCCCCAGATTGAGGCTGACGAGTTCGCCGACTCGGACTCCAGTGCCGTAAAGCACCTCCAGGATCGCCCGATCTCTCTGTCCCCCATCGCTGCTCAGGTCAGGCAATGAAAGAAGCTCCTGCATCTGCCTGATCGTGAGAAAGCGGGGAGTTCGGACGGGTTGTCTCGGGGTGGCTACGAGTTGTGCAGGATTCGACTCCAGGACGCCGCGCCGATGAAGAAAACGAAAAAAGGAACGAAGACTGGCCAGTTTTCGCGCAACCGATCGCTTTCCATTCCCTTTCCACACAAGATGACCCAGGAAGTCACGAATCGTGATGTGATCCAGAGCCTCCAATGCAATTTTGCCGGCCGCTCCGACCTCCAGGTACCCGGTGAACTCTTCCAGATCACGTCCGTAGCCCTTCAGAGTGTGCGGAGAATAGTTCTTCTCATAGCGCAGGTAGTCGAGAAACGCCTCGACGTGATCCTTCATGAGTGAACCTTGATTTTGTGCGCCTTCAGCTTCCGGTGAAGGTAGGTTCTTTCCATCCCGATGGCGGCAGCCGTTCTCGAGATGTTGCCGCCGTGCTCCCGGAGCTGAGCTTCTAGAAAGTCTTTCTCGAACCCGGCCCTGGCGGCCTGCCAGCTGGAAGATTCACCGCGAGCCGGGGGCTCGGCCCCGAGAAGCACCTGGGGCAGGTGCGCAACCTCGACTTCGTCTGCAGTGGGTTCCATGATCACGATTCGCTCGATCACGTTTTTCAATTCCCGCACGTTGCCCGGCCATCGATGCTCCTCGAGGCTTTGCAGAACCGCGGGAGTCAAGCTCTTGGACGGTCTTCCGTTGCGACGACAAAAGTGTTCCAGAAAGTATTTGGCAAGGGCTCCGACATCTTCCTTGCGTTCGCGCAGCGGAGGAACTTCGAAGGGAATGACGTTGAGGCGGAAGAAGAGATCCTCACGAAAACGACCCTGCGAAATCTCCTGCTCCAGATTCTTGTTGGTGGCAGCGATAACCCTTACATCCACCGCTACCGCGCTGTCACTGCCGATGGGGTGGAAACGCAACTCATCCAGAACCCGCAGCACCTTGGCCTGGGTCTTCAAACTCATGTCCCCGACCTCGTCAAGGAACAGAGTCCCTTCGTGGGCAAGTTCGAGTTTCCCTTTTCGACTCTCCGTCGCTCCGGTGAATGCACCCTTTACAGAGCCGAAAAGCTCACTCTCAATCAGATCGTCTGGAATGGCAGCACAGTTGACGTCCTCGAAGGGCTTGTCGCGCCGGTTACTGCCCAGATGAAGAAGCCGCGCCACCAACTCTTTCCCGGTACCGTTCTCACCGTAGATCAGCACCCGGGCTTCGGTGGGAGCCGCGAATCGAATCTGCTGGCGCAGTGCCTGCATCGGGACCGAGGTGCCGATCATGACGGTCTCGCGGCCGAGCAGATTCCGCAGGTTCTGATTGGCAGCCTCCAGCTGCTGCTGTTTCAAGGCGTGTTCCAGAACCAGCAGGATCTTCTCCGCTGAAAGCGGCTTCTCTATGAAATCGAACGCTCCCAGCTTGGTAGCCTTGACAGCGGTGCCAATGGTTCCGTGGCCGGAAATCATGATGACATACTGGTGCGGCCTTGCGTCCTTGATGGCCTCCAGCACCTGCAGGCCATCTTTGCCGGGAAGCCAGACATCCAGGAGTATGACATCAACTGTGGTCCCATCCAGCAGATCGATGCACTCTTCCCCGGAACCCGTCGTCTGCACCTCGTACCCTGAATCCTCCAGGACTCCCCGCAGCGAGCGCTGCACGTTCACCTCGTCGTCGACGATGAGCACCGTGCCTTTCACGAAACGTCCCTCTCTTGCGCTTCCGAAAAGTGCTGATAGAGGGGGAGTTCAATTCGAAATCTCATGCCGCTGGGGTGATTCGGCTCGGCCCGAACATAGCCATTGTGGTCGTTGACGATCTGCTGGACGATGGCCAGTCCGAGGCCTGTCCCTTTCGTCTTCTTCGAGAAGTAGGGAAAAAAGAGATTATCGTAATCCTCCGGTGCGATTCCCGAACCGTTGTCGGTGAACTCGATGGTGACGGACTCATTCACAGGATTGGGCCGAGTCGTGACGGTGATCGCCCGCTCGTAATCGCAATCTGCAAGTGCATCCAGAGCATTGTCAATCAGATTGACAAACACCCGTCTCATCTGTTCAGGGTCCAGCGTTACGGTCGTAATTCTGAGGTCAAAGTCTCTCTCAATACGCACCGAGCGGAGTGAACGGTCGTACAGTTCCAAGGTCTGCTCAATCAGGTCGTGCAGCGCGGTTTCGATCGGCTTGCTGATGGGAAGCCTTGCAAATCTCGAGAATTCCTGAACCAGCAACTTCAGCGCCTCCGCCTCAGCGCTGATGATCTTCAAGGCGTCGCCCAGGATCCGGCCGAACTCACCCACTGCCTCTGGATTTGAACGGTCCAGCTGCTCGAATCGACTGTTGACGCGCTCCGTGGAAAGCTGGATCGGTGTCAGGGGATTCTTGATCTCGTGAGCCAGTCGCCGGGCCACCTCCTGCCAGGCAGCGAACTTCTCCGCTCGAATCAGCTCAGTGAGTTCATCCAGGACAACCAGGAATTCCTCACCGCCTCCAGTCGTTTGAGGATTGGCAGTGACTGTGGCCGCAATATGGACCTGCTGGTCTTCCCGACTGATCAGGATCTCGCGGCGATAGGAGTCGTAGAGCCTGGCCCTCTTCTTCATTTCGGCGAACTGCTCATACATGCTCTCACCTCCGACTTTCCGCAGGGACTGGCCGAGGACCTCTTCCCGATGCGATTTGAGAATACCCAGGGCCGCCTGGTTGACGGTTCTCACAATGTCATTTTGATCGACACTCATCACTCCGGTGCCAATATTCTGAAGAATCCTTTCAATGTAATAGCGACCTTCCGCCAGCTCCATGTTGGTCTGAAGCAGCTCTTCGTTGGCACTTTCGAGTTCACGCCGGCTGTCCCTGATTTCAGTGGCCATCCGGTTGAAGGAATCGACCAAAACCCCCAGTTCGTCGACTGCAGCCACGTTGACTCGGTAGTCGAGGTTGCCTTCCGACAGCTGATGGGCACCGGTAGCCAAAGCTTCCAGTGGAACTGTGATCTTGCGTGCAATGTAGGTCCCCAGCCAGACGAAGCCGAAGATCACGGCCAGCGTCGTGACGGCAAGGATCAGGATATAGTTGACTTGAATTTGGCGTTGTGAGCCTTTGAGTTCGTTGAACTTTCCACGAGCTTTGACCGCCTCCAGGGCATTGAATTCGACACTGCTTTGGACGACGTGCTGGGCCAGGAGGACCCCGCTGATCCCTCCTGAGGAGCCCCGGATGGGGCTGGCAGCGAGCACCAGATCGGTGTCTGCCCGATTTAGCTCGTTGCCGCGGCGGTGGCGGTAGACATGCTCCCCGGAAAGAGCTTGATCGAGTGCCTCCGTGACATCTTCCTCGCGCCACCCAAGCGACCACACCCGCTCCCGTTCCGGTGTGTAGATCGCCAGTCCTTTGAAGATGAGGGGCAACTGATTGTGCGTGGCGCTACCCTCCCAGCGCAGCTCCTCTGGGTTAACCTCATCGAGTAGTTGCCCCAGGGATTGGAGCACGAGGCGACGGTTCTGGTCGTAAAAGGTGGCGATTACATCTTCAGCAGACTCGAGAAGCTGCTCTGAAGGAGAAGTAAACCAGAGCTGGAGATTGCTGTTGATAAGACCAAAAGCCAGGAAAGACATGAGAACGGCCGGAAACAGCGAGAAAAGAGTAAACGTCGTGATCAGCTTACTCTTGATGCGCTTGCCTAGTTCCTCTGAAGGGTTTTCGAAATAGAGCTTGATCAGATCACGCGCAAGAATGAAACAAAGAATCAGAAAAAGAACGAAGTTGACGGCCCAGATGAAGGCCCAGAGATTGATATTCTCGACGAAATCCGTGTTGCCTACTGAACTGGGGTTCAGGAAGGTGACGCTGACCAGAAAAGAGAGCAGCAGAATCGCCAGGCCGGCCCCGGTCCAGTAGATTTTTTGGCGCAGTGTCTTTTGAGCCATCCTTCAACTCGGCCTGGCCTTGACCTGAATCGGGGCGCATCTGGAACCGATCAGTTCAAGACTTCGCTCAAGGTAGTTTGCCAGGAGTTTGACAGGTCGTGTATTTTAGCACTTCGATGGTCAGGATCCTGCAGCGATCCTATTTCTGGTAGTGGGTCAGTTTGAATTTCTTTTCTTGTACGGTGCACGCTTCAAGGCTCCGTTTTCTATGTTTTCCTGCTCCTTCGCCTCCAGCAGAACTACCATGTCTTTGATGGACCACAGGCGATCTGTCACCTTAGCCTCCATCGCTGGCGACACCTTCAAGGTCCGATGAATCCTCACAAAGTTGTAGTAGAAAAGGAAAATCGCCAGCGAATAGTTATGGTTGGCGATCTTTTTGCTGAAAGCATTAGTCAGCCTGGTGTATCGGCGTTGCCCCATCCGAATCGTCAAGTTCATCCGCTCGACATAGCTGGTGCTGATGTGCTTGATGTCAGGAGCACCTTGGATTGAAGACACCCTCGTACCGATGCATTGGGCTGGGCTGTACCGTTTCTCTCCCTCTGGGTCTGATCCATAGAGCTTCCGCAGCATGGCAAAGTCTACGTCAGATCCTAAAGTACGCTCAATGGCTTCCAGGTACATCGTATGTCCATCCGTAGTGATCTGGACTCTATTCTTCAGCCGATCTGCCAGGTCCTGAACAAACTCCCGAGCCGTAGAAGTCTCCCTAGTTCCTATCCTCCAAGTCGGCACCAGTTTAGTTTCATCACAGATAGCGGTGAAGGTCCACACATCACCGACTCCAAACTGGCCCTTCATTTCCTCAGGAACATTCTTTTGCTTACAGTAACAGAAGGCCCAGCACTCATCGATCTGTAGCCGATTGCAGGGTAGATCCCTGAAATGCTCATCTTGGTACTCAGCACAGACCGCACCCAGGTCCTTGATCAGGTTGATTACTGTGTTCTTGGAACAGCCTGTCATGCGGCTGGTAGATCGGATGCTGTTTCCCTCGACCAAGGCCGCTACAACCTGCGTTCTTTTGTCGCTACCCAATTTCCTCATGATGGAGCTATCATACTTGAACCGCTTCAAGCATATCAAGTAGCCAGTTGCTTTTGTGGAATTATTTATGTAGAATTAAAGACCGTAGGTTTAGTGGAGGCGGAGGGGATCGAACCCTCGCTAGATGGTCTCAAGTCGCCTAGCGCACGCCAGTGACCGCCCCCGTGAGCCTTTTGGTGTGATGGAGGTAGAGGGATTTGAACCCTCGCCGGGCGTCTGGATGTCGCGCCGTCCCCGGCCCTACCTGGTACCCCCACTTCCGCTACTGGTCAGGGTTGCGTTCTTGTTTGCAACCCTGACCTGCTCCTCTCGTCCTCGTTAGTCAGCAAGTACCATTTCTTCGCGTTTATTTTCTAGGTTGTGTGACAGAAAGTACAAACCGTCCTCGTCCTGGACTACGGTACCTTTCTTTTTCATGCTGTAGATGGTGTTGTAAGGAAATGTCTTGGGCGGCTTGCCTCCTATTTCGGACTGGTAGCTTCTCCTGAGACCTACACAAGACACGTGTTTGCCATCAGCTAGGTACTTCAAAACGAGATCCTTCTGGCTGGAAACACCATTCGCTTTGGCTTCCTCCGATTCGAGGGGAAGACTGGCTAGGTAGATTTTGCAACCTTCGTGTGCTTTAAGCAACTTGTCCCGCCCTTCGGTTTGCTCAGCGATCCGCCGATTCATCTCTTCGAGTTTCTTGGCGTCAATTTCACATCGCTCTTCGAGCTCTGCTCGTAGCTGATAATTAGGTTGCATTTTGTTACCTACTTCGAGAGAGTTCAGCTCTCTTCGGGGGACAACTTCATTCTATTCTCCCGAAATCATGAAGTCAAGTACAGGAATGAAAATTTTCATTTCCATACTTTTCATTAATGTCTCCCATCAAGTGACCTGGTACAGGGTTCCGTATACACGCTGGACCGTTGGACGGGGAATGTCGTATGGTACAGGGTAGCCTTAGTTTTTGTGCAGAAGAAAGGTGTTCTTGGGCAAAAGACGGATTTATGGGCAAAGCCCTATATAGCATTCTAGGAGCCTGAAGACCCTTTTGCCGCTTGCCAGCGGGACAAAGCGGCTTTCTTGGCAATCTCGCGGCGGCGTTCTGGACTGAGTGAAGCTGCCCTCGCTGCTCCCCCCTTCTTGCCGCCCTTCTTTCCACCCTGGCGACCTAAAGTTGCCGCGCTGGCGGACGGGTCTTCGTCGGAGAGATTGATCACACGAGAAAGAATGCGGTTGGCTGCTTCGGTCTCATCTTCGTCAGGCTTGAGCATTCTAGGCATTTGTGCCATTGTACCATGCTGCCTAGAATGCTAGATTTCAAACTGACCCACTACCCTATTTCTTCAGGAGGATCTGAATCGAACGGACCGATCTCGCTCCCGAGACAGGAGTTTCCGGGATGCCCCGCTCCTCAGCGTAAGTAGGAGAAGGCGGAAGACTCCAGTCAACGGGGCAGTGACTCCTGCTCAGACGAAAGAGAACGGCACAGCACCCATGCTTCGTATCGGAATTGACACTGGCGGCACCTTTACAGACTTCGTGGTCGTCGAAGGAGCCGAGATCTCCGTTTTCAAGATGCCTTCCACGCCCCAGCGACCCGCTGAGGCCGTCGTCGAGGGTCTCCGGAGAATCAAGGGAGAACATCGCCTGATTCAGCACGGCACCACGGTGGGCACGAATGCGTTGCTGGAGCGAAAGGGAGCCCGGACTCTCTTACTCACCAATCAGGGCTTTGAGGACATTATCGAGATAGGACGGCAAGATCGGCCGCAGCTCTACAGCCTGAGTGGTTCTCGACCGGACCCCTTGGTGAGCCCCAGTTACCGGATTGGAGTGAAGGAGAGAACTTCCTGGAGCGGTCGGGAGCTCATCGCTCTAGAGGAGAAGAGTCTCGACTGGATTCGAAGCAAGGTCGAACAGATCGGGCCCGATTCGGTTGCAGTTGTACTTCTGTACAGCTATCTGAATCCGACTCCGGAGTTGCGGATCGCTGAGGCTCTAAAGCCGACGTCCAAACCTGTTTCACTCTCCCATCGGATTCTGCCGGAGTTTAGGGAATTCGAGCGGACCTCGGCTACCGTCATCAATGCCTACCTGTCGCCCGTGATCTCTTCCTATCTGAGTGACCTGAAAAGCAGCGAGGCGCTGGAGGGAAAGAAACTCACCCTGATGCAGTCCAGCGGAGGAACGATATCGGCTGAAAGAGCTATCGAGGAGCCGGTCCGAACCATCCTTTCCGGACCAGCCGCCGGAGTGGTGGGCGCCTTCGGTGTAGCCAGGCGCGCCGGCTTTGAAAACGCTATCACGTTCGACATGGGCGGAACTTCCACCGACGTCTGCCTGTGCGATGGCCGCATTCCTACAACGAGAGAAGCTCTAATAGGTGGCTGGCCTGTCCCCATTCAGATGATCGACATTGTCTCGGTGGGTGCGGGCGGAGGGTCGATTGCTTCCGTCGACAGCGCCGGGGTCCTCAAAGTGGGTCCAGAAAGCGCGGGTGCCCAGCCCGGGCCCATGTGTTATGGAATCGGGGAGCGGGTTGCCGTCACCGACGCAAACCTCTACCTGGGGCTCCTCGACCCTGACTGGTTTCTGGGAGGGGACTTTCCTCTCCAGCCGGACAAGGCCAAAGCCGGACTGAAAGGCCTGGCTGCGCAGCTCACAGAAGGCTCTGATACTGACTGGGACCCACCGGCTGTGGCGCGCGGGATCCGGTCGATCGTAGGCGCTCAAATGGAACGTGCGGTTCGGCTCGCGTCACTCGAAAAAGGCTACGACACCCGCAACTTTACGCTGGTCAGCTTTGGTGGGGCAGGAGGACTACATGTGTGTGACCTGGCACGATCTCTTTTGATCCCGCGGATCGTGATGCCCCTGAACCCCGGAACAGCTTCGGCGCTCGGTACTGTCCAAAGCGACGTTCGTCGTGACGCTTCGGTCACGATTCTGGCAATCTCCGATGACGCCGATATCGAGCGGCGCGTCCTTTCGACCTTTGAGCAACTGACAAAGGGCATTCTGGAAGATCTCGAGCAGGAGGGATTCGATCGGGAGGCCATAGTCGTGCAACGTACGGTCGATGTCCGCTATCCCGGCCAGTCTTTTGAGCTCAACGTCGTGTACGAAAATGACTTCAGGGCGAGATTCCATGAGGCTCACCTCCAGCAATACGGGTATTCGAGCCCGGAGCTGCCGGTTGAGATTGTCACCTTGCGTGTGTCGGGCAGGGGCCAGCTTCCCGCAGTCGATTTTGCCAGCCAGAAACTGGAGGGGGAAACGCCTCCATTGGAGGCTTTGCTTCAAGAAAAGCGAATTGAGCTGGAAGGGACTTCCGGTCCCACCCGTTTTTACGTCAGGCAGAAACTGAAACCGGGAAACCGAATTGACGGACCAGCCATTGTCCTTGAATACAGCTCAACGTTGCTGATCCCCCCGGACTTTTCGGCCCGCGTCGACCGCTGGTCGAATCTCATTATTGAACCCCGGGAGGTCCGGTAGTTGCCGGTTACAGGTTGAAGGTTCGTGGAAAGATGGAACCTGGAACGTGAAACTTACTTAGCTCGGGCAAGGACAATCTGGTAGAGCACGACCCCGGCCGCCACTGACAGGTTCAAGGACCGGACCTGACCGCGCATGGGAAGGGCCACCAGAAAGTCGCAGGCGCCCCGAACCGCCGGCCGCAGGCCACTATGCTCACCCCCAACGACAACAACCAGGGGCCCGGTCAGATCGATCTGGCCCAGGTCCTCCTTTCCTTTCAGGTCGAGTCCCAGCACCCAGAATCCAGCCTGTTTGAGCCTGGCCAGGGCTTTTACCGAATTGGTCGCCCGAACGAGCCGGAGGTGCAAGGCGGCACCGGCACTGGTCTGCACCACCGTTGAAGAGAGGCCGCATGACCTCCGCTCAGGGATCACGACTCCGCCCACTCCGGTGGCCTCCGCCGTGCGCAGCAGCGCTCCCAGGTTGCGGGGATCCTCAACACCATCTGCCAGCAGCAGCAGATTCGAGTCCATCACGTCTTCGAGGGGTACGGTGCCAATCGCGCCCAGGCGCGCCACCACTCTGGGTGGCCTGGCCGTCTTGCCGATTCGTGAGATGGTCGGGGCAGGCTCAAACTGCACGGGCACCTGCAGACTGCGGGCCAGATCAATCACAGTCTGGAGTCGCTTCCCTCTTCCGCCTTTGACCACCCAGACCCTCTCAACCTGGCTGCGGGAAGATCTGAGAGCCTCGTTGACCGCCCGGATACCAGCCACGATCATCACAGTTGAGATAGAACGCAGGCTATTCTTTCGTCAATCCCTGGAATCGCCCGGTCCAGGTCGAGGTGACTGCCTGCTTGGATCAGCGGAACCAGAGTCTTCAGATCCGGGCCGGAGGTCTTACCCGTAAGAGCGAGGCGGACTGGCTGGAAAAGAGCCTTGCCCTTCACTCCTGTATTCTCTCCGACCCGGGCCAGCACCCGTCCAACGGCTGCCTCGTTCAACTCCCCGACCTGCCCCATGTGATTCCTGAGCTCCAGGATCACTTTCTGTGCGGAGTCTTCTGTGCGCAAAAGGGCGAACTCTTCCTCGGTCAGGTCGCGCTGCGGGTTAAAGTCAAAGACTACACCCGTCGCCTCAATGATGTCTTCTCCCCTGTCCAGATACTTTCGCAAAGAAACCACCAGGTTTTCCAGCCAGGTTTTCACTCGCGGAGAGAAGGGAGTTGTCATCCAGTCTCGAGCGACCAGGTGAGGGACAACCAGCTTGACGAGCTCGGCCGGCTCCAACCTGCCCAAGTAGTGACGGTTGATCCATTTCAGTTTGTTCTCGTCGAAGATTGCCGGGGCTTTATTGACTCGGTCCAGTCGAAACTGAGAGACAAGCTGTCCAGAATCGAGAAGTTCTAATCCATCAGCCTCCGGAGTCCAACCCAGCAGCGCCAGATAATTGACCATGGAGTCCGCCAGATACCCCTGCCGGCGAAACTCCTGCAACGAAGCGGCACCATGACGTTTGCTCAGCTTGGCCCCGTCGGGGCCAAGGATGGTCGAAAGATGGGCGAATCGCGGAGGGGCCTCGCCCAGGGCCTCATAGAGCAGCATTTGGCGGTGAGTGTTTGAAATATGCCCTTCTCCCCGAATGACGTGGGTGATCTTCATCAGAACATCGTCGACTACGACCACGAAGTTGTACTGTGCCGACCCGTCTGAGCGCAGCAGGATGAAATCGCCGACCTCTTTGCTGTGGATGGATAGATCTCCAAAGACCAGGTCCGAGAAGGAGATGCTTCCCTCCCCCACCCGGAACCGCATTACGGCAGGCTCCCCCGATGCGACGCGGCCCGCCGACCTGGCAGGGTCGAGGTTCCGGCAGGTACCGGGGTAGCGAGGAGACTGGCCGTCGGCCAGCTGCCCCAGGCGAGCCCGCTGCAGCGTTTCCTGAGAACAGAAGCAATAGTAGGCTCGCCCTGAGTTCAGCAATTGACGGGCGATCTGGCCATAGATCTCGAAACGCTCGGTCTGGCGATACGGACCGTACGCTCCTCCCACTTCCACGCCTTCATCCCAGGTAAGGCCAAGCCACCGGAGATCTCGATGGAGCTGGTCCTCGAAGCGCTTCTCGGAACGCTCCGCATCGGTGTCTTCGATCCGCAAAACGAAAGTACCGCCGCTCTGGCGGGCAAATAGCCAGTTGAACAGCGCTGTCCGCACGTTGCCGATGTGAAGGAGGCCGGTTGGACTTGGAGCGAATCGAACCCGCACAGACATCGGAGGATTATACACCGCGATTCCCGTCGGCCTGGATGCACGTAGGGTTGAAGGTTGAAGGTTGAAGGTTGAAGGTTGAAGGTTGAAGGTTGAAGGTTGAAGGTTGAAGGTTGAAGGTTGAAGGTTGAAGGTTGAAGGTTGAAGGTTGAAGGTTGAAGGTTGAAGGTTGAGGGTTGAAGGTTGAAGGTTAAAGGTTGGAGGTTGAAGGTTAGGGATCGTGCGTTTCTATGTCACTCCCCTCGTTTAGCGTGAGCATGTGGGGTCTCTATGCTCACCAGCCAGGCACGCGCTGAAGCTCGATTTCAGAGTTGACTCTGGCAGCACCAGAACCTCCCGTCCACTGGCCAGAGGCGGTCAATTGGGCCTCAGACCAACCCTGCACCGAACTGTTCGTGACCCGACTAGAGGCCCCAGGATTGCTGAACCATAGGTTGACGCTGTTGATCTAACGTGTCTAAAATGCAACCGCTAGATTGAGGACATGTATGCTTGCGTTGAATCGTCTGTTTTCGGTGCCAATTGCGCTCGTTACTGTTTTTCTGGTGTTCAGCCCCGGCCTGATGGCCGAGTCGTCGGGCAACTTGAGCGGGCTGGTACGCGATCAGGACGGTGACCCCAGCCCGAACCTTCTGGTTTCTCTGGTGGAACTGGCTGCCAGGAACGGTATCCCGGTACTCACGACCACCGACCAGTCGGGCCAGATCTACATGAGGAACCTGGCCGCTGGCACTTACCGGCTATTCGTCAAGAGCTCCCGGTATCAGGGGCCGCAGGATCGACTGGTCGAGATCCGTTCCGGTGAGACTGCGGCGGTCAGTCTCATTGTTCACGAGATCCTGGGACTTGGATACGAAAGCGCCCGCAGCGTTAGCGTAAGATCATTACTGCGAGCTTCAGACCCTCGGCTCATTTTCCGTGAGAAGCCCCTGGTTCATCCGGACAATCGCGCCAGACCCATCTTTGAGGATGCCGTCGTCGAAGTCTACACGAGTGCCGGGTTTGGCGGAGACCGCCTGGTCTTCCCGAGCGACGCCGCCCGCGGAACAACCACCAATTTCGCCGCCCGCGACGAGCTTCCAAACGGCACCGAGTATGTGTTCGCCGGGCAGTTCAATTCGGGTACCGACAGCCTTTTCCGAATCAAGAACTGGTTGAACTACGACCTGGGAGAAAACCACCAGCTTCAGATGTTGATGGGGTACGGTCGAGTTGCTTTTACAGAACCCAGCCTTGCTTTGCTCGACGACCCTTCGTTTCTCGCTGGTGAAGAGGGCTATCTGAAAGCCTCTGGAACGACCAAAGTTCTGACTCTGGGGTTCCAGGATCGCTGGCAACTGGGCCCTGCACTTTCCGTCACCTGGGGTGCCGAAATGAACCAGGTTCGGAGGCGGTTCAATGACTATTTCGTCAGCCCCAATGCCGCCCTTGTCTACAACGCGACGAATTCGACTGCGATCAAGGTCTCTGTCTCCTCGAAACGGAACACGCTCAGCAACAGCGTTAGCTTGCCGGATGGTCAGCGGGTCCTGCTCAACGATTCCATTCTCTTTTCTAACATCCGCGGCCAGGCGCAGGTGGGCACAGCACGCTACTACGAGGCCACCCTGTCACAGAAGTTGGGGGCTGACACGACGCTCGAAGTGGCCGCCTTCGACTCTCGCCTGCTGGGAGCCGCACCTCACGTGCTGACCCGGTTCGAGGGAGATGCCGGGGTTGACTTCCTCGATCTGAATGACTCCCACTCGCGAACCAAAGGCTATCGCCTCACCGTCGACCGGCGCATCACGGACCATCTTCGGGCCGCTTTTTCATACATTCGAGGAAGCGCTCCCAGCATCGATCCTCTGAGCAACCATGTACTGGTTGATCCATCCGCCCTGGGCGCACTTTTCCGCCAGCACGGCTTCCATGCGCTGGCCGCCGAACTGGAAGCCTATGTGCCCCGGTCATCAACACGGGTCACTGCAGTTTTTCGCACGGTCCCTTACGGTGATCCCATCACCCCGGTCGATCCTCTTTCGGACGTCCACGAAACCCCCAACCGCGGCGTCAACCTGTTCATCCGGCAACTGGTGCCGGTGCCGATGTCGCTGGTCAAGTTTCTGGGCCTCGATTTTCTTACGGGCTACCGCCTGGAAGCCCTTCTCGACATTCGAAACCTGACGAATGAGGACCTGGGAGTTCTTCCCAGTTCAGCCGGCCATGTCGTGCTCGTCCAACAGCCTAGAAGCCTGCGCGGTGGTCTGGCCGTGAATTTCTGAGTACCCACTCTCCAAAAAACTGGACCTTGATCCAATAAAATGGATGGGGCGGAGGCAGCTCCCTGGCAACGACATTCCGACAGGGAGACTTATGTCTTTTAAACAGAATGCTTTGAGCCGGATCTGAAGGGAGATGACAGCGGATGGCACAAGACTTGCATTTCTGAAGGGGGGGTGGAATGTCTCCGGGCGTTCCACCGCATTTTCCGACAGGCGTGAGAAATTCAAATGTTCTCCTCGAGACTCAAGACGGTTCTGGTTCTGGTACTTTCGGGAGGTGCGCTCTACCTGGGTGTGCTGAACCTTGTAGACCGAAGCCGGTGGCAACAAGCGACCGATGGCATTCAGTGGAAGGAATCTCCTCGCGGAGTTGAAATCGACGGATTCACGCCTCAGTCCGAGGTCAGTGGCGCCCTGGCTCTGGATCCCGGCGATCTGCTCGTCGGAATCAATGGAATCCCGATCGGGAACCTTGACGACCTGACCGAGGTCCAGGAGCTCCTGGCGCAGAGGTTGCCCGGGAACACACCTGCAACCTACCTGGTCCAGCGTCGAGACGGCAGCGAAGAGAGCGTCGCAGTGTTCATGATTCGGCGCTCTAGAATCAACCGGACCGATATTCTCCTGGCCGTGGTAGCGGGAGGATTCCTGATGGCCGGCCTGCTCATCTTTGTTCGCAGCTGGAACGCTCCCGGGGCTCTTCACTTTTACCTCGTCAACCTGGTGGCCTTTGTACTCCTGCTGTACCGTTATTCCGGCCGGGCCGATTTTTTCGACCTTTTGATCTACTGGCTTGACGTTGGGGCGTTTTTGTTACTGCCCCCCCTATTCGTTCACTATTGCTACCGTTTCCCGCGATCTCTGGCCTGGCTGGAAAGGAAACCTCTTGCCGCTGCCCTTCTCTACATTCCGGGGCTTTTTTTGCTTGTCGTCTTCGCAGCCTGGTTTGCCGACTGGCTGATCATCCTGCGTCTCCCGAGAACGCCCTCTCTGCTGGTATTCTTTGACCGGCTTCACCTCCTGCACTTTGCGGCCTTCCTGGTCTTCGGCTCCTGGGTTCTGTTCCTGAGACGCAGTTGGGCGGACGCGGCTGAAAAGCAGCAACTCAAGTGGGTCGCTTTCGGAACGGTTGCCGCCATCGGCCCCCTGCTGGGAGGATACGGACTCCCCTTTCTGCTCGGATGGCCCATCGAACCCTGGATGGAGGCGTCCGTCTTATCCCTGGTCTTCATCCCCCTGTCCTTTGCCTACGCAATCGCCCGCTATCGGCTCATGGACGTGGATCTTTTCTTCAAGCAGAGTGTTTCCTATCTGCTGTCCAGTTCCGCACTGGTGGTTCTTTACGTGGGGCTGACGATTCTGATAGGTAAGGCTGTGGAGGGGATGGCCGGGGAGTCCGGTTTTTTTATTTTCGCCGCGGCAGCCTTGATCGTCGCCTTCTTGTTTGCTCCTCTGCAGAACAAGATCCAGGAGCAGATTGACCGCTATTTCTACAAAGACCGTTACGACTACAGGCAGTCTTTTGCCGATTTTGGACGGGCTCTGAGTTCGCATGTCAGTCTCCCACTGCTGGTTGAAGAGCTCTCGGAGGGACTGACACGGACTCTGGACGTGGCTCCGGTCGAAGTGTTTCTGAAACGAGAGGAGTCCTCATCCGGTCAGACTTTTCAGCTCTTTTCCCCTGATACGCCACCCGGACCTCGAAACCCGGTTCTTCATCTCACTAACGAGAGTTTCCAGTGGCTTGATCTGGAGCCGGGAGCCATCTCCCGCCGGAAATCTGTATTTCCTGCGCAGACGGTGGAGGCAGCCGAAGCCCTTGGATTGCAGTACCTTCAACCTCTACGCACCCGAGATCGAGTGATCGGACTTCTTTCCTTCGGCTCGAGAGCGGATGAACGATTCCTCAGCAGCGCCGACCTGCACCTGATTAAGACCCTTTCGGACTACGCCGCCCTCGCCCTCGACAACGCCCTTCTCTATCGATCTCTGGAGGCGAAGGCTTCTGAGTTGTCCGAGCTCAAGGGGTACTACGAGAACGTAGTCGAGAGCATCACTGTCGGGGTCTGTGTCGTCGACCCGGAGGGGATCGTCACGACCTGGAACAGTGCCCTGGAAAAACTCTACGGCCTCACCTCCGAAGAAGTTGCGGGAAAGAGCATAGAAAAGATCTTTCCGAGAACTTTTCTGGGGACGCTCAGGCGCTTTGCGGGTCACAGCGGATGGGCGGTTCCGCGAACTGCCCGGCTGCCCAAGCTCCATCTGGAATGTGCCAATCAGGAAAAACGCCTGGTCAGTGTGATCCTGGCACCGTTCGTTTCCAACAACAATACGAATACCGGCACCCTGGTGGTCATGGAGGATGTGACCAGGAGGGCTCAACTCGAGAACCAGTTGTCACAGGCCGAGAAACTTAGCTCCATCGGGTTGTTTGCTGCGGGTGTCGCTCACGAAGTGAATACGCCACTTGCCGGGATCTCCAGTTATACGCAGATGCTGCTCGAAGACCTTCAGGGCGACGACCCTCGCAGGGAACTACTCGAGAAGATCGACAAGCAGAGCTTTCGAGCCTCGGAGATCATCAATAATCTTCTCAACTTCGCCCGCATCAGTGACACTGACTTCCAGGAGGTGAACGTCAACTCCCTGATGCTGGAAACACTCTCCCTGCTCGATCACTCCTTCAAAAATATCGGCATCGAGGTCAAGCTCGATCTGGACCCTGGCCTGCCTGCCACCATTGGGAACAGCGGACGACTGCAGCAGGTCTTCATGAATCTGTTTCTCAACGCCAGGGATGCCATGCCAGGGGGGGGAGAAGTGGCCGTTCTCTCAGCAACAAGAGACTCCCATCTGGTGATCGAGATTCGGGATACCGGAGACGGAATCTCTCCCGACGCGATCAAAAAGATCTACGATCCGTTCTTTACCACCAAGACAGTGGGCCGGGGAACAGGGCTGGGACTCTCTGTAACCTACGGCATTATCAAGGAGCATTCTGGTAGGATCATGGTTGAGAGCCAGGAAAGAGAAGGGACCACATTCACCCTCCAACTGCCCATCAAGCGGCTCCACTGACTATGCCGCAACTTGCGTCAGTCCTCGTCATCGATGATGAAGAGATCATGCGCGAGGTGATCGCCCGACTCCTGCGCCGCAAGGGTTACAAGGTGAAGACCGTCAGAAGCGGGGAAGAGGGCCTCGAGGAGGCCAAGAATCACCCATTCGATCTCGTCCTGCTCGACCTGATGCTGCCCGGAATGGGAGGTCTGGAGGTCCTCTCCGAGTTCACCAAGAAGTTTCCTAACCTGGTGGTCATCATGATCACGGCTTACGCATCTATCGAGAACGCGGTCGCGGCTACCAGAAAGGGAGCCTTCGATTTCATCACTAAGCCGTTCAAGAACGACGAACTGCTCCTGGTGATCAAGAACGGCCTGGAAAAACAGCAGCTCCTCAGAGAGAATCTGCAACTCAAGAAGACTCTGCGCACTCAGGGCAGCTTCCAGAACATCGTGGGCAAGAGTGAGAAGATGCGGCAGCTCTTTGAGCTTGTTTCCCAGATTGGCCCGCGACGCAGTACCGTGATGATTACCGGCGAGAGTGGAACGGGCAAGGAACTGATTGCCAAAGCTGTCCATAACTGCAGCGGTCGAGCGGACCGTCCGTTCCTCCCCGTCAACAGCGGTACGATTCCCTTCGATCTCCTCGAAAGCGAGCTCTTCGGACACGTGCGCGGGGCTTTCACAGGTGCCAGCAGCGGCAAGAAAGGACTGTTCGAGGCGGCCCAGGGGGGAACCATTTTCCTGGACGAGATCGGGAATCTCCCTCTCGAGACACAGGCCAAGCTGTTGCGAGTCATCCAGGAACGCGAGTTTCGGCGAGTTGGAGGACTCGAAACCGTCAAAGTTGACGTTCGGATTATCGCCGCCACCAATATCGAGCTTCGCAAAGCGCTGCAGACAGGTGCTTTTCGTGAGGATCTCTACTACCGCCTGAATGTCATTACGCTTTCTCTCCCGCCTCTGCGGGAACGCAAGGATGACATTCCACTATTGGTCGAGCATTTCATCGATCACTTTTGCAAGGAGAACAGTGCTCCTGTCTGCTCGCTGGACCAGGGTGCTCTGCGAATTCTCATGGAATACGACTGGCCCGGCAACGTGAGAGAACTCGAAAACGTCATTGAGCGAGCCGTAGTCCTGGCGCCTGAGGAAAGAATCATCCGGGAAGAATTATTCCCTCAAGAAGTTCTGGAATCGATCTCCGTTGGCATCAGCAAACTGGACATGGGAACGAACGGCACATCCCTGAAGGATCTGGTTCTCGAGTTTGAGAAGAATCTGATCAAGACAGCCCTCCAGAAAACCAAATGGAATCAGAAGAAGGCAGCGGCCCTGCTCAGGGTCAATCCAACGACCCTCAATGAGAAGCTGAAGAGAATGAAGATCAAGTTGCCGCAGCGTTAACCTGCCCTTGCCTTTGCCTTTGCCTTTGCCCATCACTCCTGCCGCCTTTCTCTGACCTGAGACGTTATGAGTCAGTGACGCTAACCCGGATTATTCATAAGTTTTCGTAGCGAAGCGGGGGAAGACCCGTTCTGACAAGGCTTGCGACCGAGGCCCCCGGAGGCGTACTCGTGCAGTACGCCGAGGAGGCCGACCGAGCGTAACGCAGTCAGGGCGGGAGATTCTCACGCTGCAGTAGAAAATTTATGAATCATCCGGGCTAACCCCTGCAAATGCTGACCCGGTTGGTCAAGAGCCTTGGTGGAGCACGAGGTCAGGGCAAAGGCACGGGCAAAGGCAAAGGCAAGGGAAACGGGCTAAACAGGTACCTGCCGTGCCGCATCAAAATTGACTTGCCCGTTCGTAGCTGGCTATATTGGCTGCCTTCTGGACTTCTGGATTTGATACTTTCGAACGGCCTGGCAGTCTAAAGTCATATGCTTGAAAACAGTTTTGCTGGAGGAACGACAAAGTGGTGTTGCTAGTCGGACAAGTGTGGGAGTACATCGTTCAGGGTGGCCTGATGATGATTCCTCTGATCGTGTGCTCGATCCTGGGCATTGTTTTCATCATTGAAAGAGCGATCGCCTACTATCGAATCAAGGGAGATACTGCTGAGATCTTCTCCGAGGTGCTTGCTTCCTTACGGGAATCGGATCTTCGCAACTCGATTGAAGTGTGTGAGGAGTACGACCATCCGGTAGCGACGACTCTCAAATCGGGACTCCTGCGCTACGGCAAGTCGCATGAAGAGATTGAGAAGGCCATGGAGAGTGTTGCCCTGCACGAGATCTCAAAGCTTGAGAAAGGCCTCTGGATTCTGGCAACCCTCGCCAACGTTGCCCCTCTCTTCGGCTTTCTGGGAACCGTGGTGGGAATGATCTCGGCTTTCAGCGCCCTTGCAGAAGTGGGCCTGGGTCAGCCTCAGGCCGTGGCTGCCGGTATCTCAGAAGCATTGATCACGACTGCCACCGGGTTGATCATTGCTCTGCCCGTACAGACCGCTTACAACTATTTCACCAACAAGGTTTCCAACTTTTCTCTCGATATGGAGACCAGCGCTTCGATGCTCCTGGAAACCTTCAGCGAAGTAGAGAGACAGAGTGCTCAGCCCGTCCGTTCGGCTTGAGGAGTGACGCTCGATGCGATATAGACCACACAGGATCGCTCCCATGGTGCCGACGGCGTCGATGGCGGACATCGCCTTCCTGCTGATCATCTTCTTCATGCTGACCACCTCTTTCTCGCCGGAACGCACCCCTGTCACTCTTCCGGCCTCCGCGATACAGACCAAAGTGACCGAAGGAGCCGCCATCATCGCCATCAGGGACACCGGCGCATTGATGTTCACTGACGGTGAAGAGGAGTCGGAACCGATGAGCTCCGCCGAAGAGATCGGCCGGCGAGCCGGAGCCATTGTCGAGCAGGCTCCGACCAAGGAGTTTCTCGTGAAAGCGGATCGAAGTGTTCCTTTTGAAGCCGTCGACGAGGTTCTGGAGGCGCTTCGCAGCAACCAGGTGCGCAACATCGGCCTGCTCACGAGCCTCCGACCTCCCCGAGAGAACTGATGGCCTTCCGAAAGTTGCGCCGCAGGCAGGCATCCGAGATACCGACCTCTTCCATGGCCGATATCGCCTTTCTTCTCATCATCTTTTTCATGCTGACCGCTGTGTTTACGTCCAACCGGGGTATTCAGTTCCAATACCCCGAGGACGACCCCAACGACCCTGATGTGCAACCCGAGGAGGCAATCCACATCAAGATAGAGGGAGAGGGTCGATTTCAGATCGACAAGAACCCGACTTCGTCTCTCGAGGAGATCGGCGGTTACGTTCAGGGCAAAATGGAACAGAGTCCGGGAAAGCCTGTCATTATCGAGTCCAACCCCGACGTTCCATATTTTGTGATGATTGACGTGTTCGATCTGCTCAAACAGCTGGAGGTGAAGAACATTGCGGTGCCCACCAAGAGTGAGAGAGAACGCTGGAAGGCCTTCTTCCGATAAGCGCTCAGGCGTGCTGAGACAACCATGAAAGTCCAATCGTCCGCAAAGCTGGTCGTGTTTCTGCTGGCTATCCTTCTGGGAGCGGGCTCGGGCCTGGCGCAGGGTGACTACCGAAAAGGGCTTTCCCACTTCAAACAAGGCCAGTACCGGAAAGCAATCGACGAGTTTGAGCCCCTGGTCAAGGAGCACCCGGGCTACGAAAGTGGTCATCGAATACTGGGTTTGTCCTACCTGCACCTGAAACAGTACGAGAAAGCGATATCTGAACTTCGAGCCGCTCTGCGTCTGAAGCAGGATGCCGTCGAAACCTATCTGGGCCTGGCACAGGCCTATTACAACTCGAGCCGGTTTGGTGAAGTGATCCCCACACTGAACCAGGCTGTGCCTTACGCCAAGTCACCCAGGAATCGGCACGATCTGCTCAGAATACGCGGCAGCGCCGCCTTCAACCTCAAACAGTATGCTGTCTCGATTTCGGACTTGAAGGAGGCCATCAAGATCCAACGGGGAAGTACTGCCGACCTGATTCAACTCGGTTTAGCTCATTATCAGCTCAAGCAGCTGGAGCCCGCCGAGCAGGCTCTCCGCCAGGTGCTGGCCCTCGAACCCGATCAAGCTGAAGCCAACCTCTACCTGTCCAGAATTAGTTATCAGAACGGGATCGCGCTCATTGAAGATCAGCGTTACGGTGAGGCGGCTGAGGCCATCTCAGCTTACACCCAACGATTCCCCGATGATGTGGAGACCTTGTTCACAGAAGCCTGGTTCAATCTCGGCCTTGCCTATCTGTTCGCTGACAACCTGAAGGCTGCCAAGGCAGCTTTCTTGAGAGACGTTGGACTCAGACCCGCCTCCAGCGGAGAGAGTTTCGATCGACTTGGTTTCATCTATGAGAAGACAAAGGAATACCAGAAGGCGCTGGAGCACTATCAAAAGGCCGCCGAATTGACCGGGAGCAGTGAGGCCCGGGCAAGCGTAGACCGAATCAAGCGGCGGCTCAGGCGGAGCGGCTGAATTCCCTTTGTCTTCTCGGTATTTAGCCGCGCGCGGCAATCTTGACACGTCATAAGAATACGGTCAACATTGCGCCCCATGACCCTGTTGAAACGGATTGTCGAGCGGGCCAAAGCGAGTCCCCAGCGAATCGTTTTCCCGGAAGGCGAGGATCCTCGAATCGTGCAGGCTGCCCATCAGTTGGAACTTGAGGGAATCGCTCGCCCCCTGCTTCTTGGCGACCCGGCGCGGATCGAGGAAGCCGCCCGGGATGCGGGAGTCCATCCCAACTGGGAAAGCCTCCTTCCTTCGGCCTCAGCCCGGCTGCAAAGCTCCGCTTCCCTTTTGTACGAGCGAAGACGCTCGCGGGGAATGAGTTTTCGAGAAGCCCTGAAACAGATTGAAAATCCTCTTTATTTCGGTGCAACCCTGGTCGCCTCCAGAGAGTGTGACGGCTGCGTTGCGGGAGCAGTCTACCCGACCGCTGAAACCGTTAGAGCCGCCCTTCACTGTGTGGGGCTGCAACCCGGGGTGTCGCTGCTTTCCAGTTTCTTCATCATGCTGCTCAACGACACTAGGTGGGGCGAAAAGGGAGCTCTGATCTACTCCGACTGCGCCGTGATCCCCGAGCCTACTTCGGCCCAGCTTGCGGAGATTGCCCTCGCTTCGGCCGCCAGTGCGAGAGTCTATCTGGAGGCCGAACCACAGGTTGCCTTGTTGTCTTTTTCCACGCACGGGAGTGCCTCTCATCCCGCCGTCGACCGGGTCGTGGAAGCCCTGGCAACCGTCCAGGCAAGAGCTCCCGATTTGAGAATCGACGGCGATATTCAGGTAGATGCAGCCCTGCTGCCCGATGTGGCAGCCAGCAAGGCCCCGACCAGTCGGCTGAAGGGGCGGGCCAACACCCTGGTCTTCCCCAATCTGGCAGCCGGAAACATTGCCTACAAACTTACGGAACGACTGGCTGGTGCCACGGCGATCGGGCCGATTCTACAGGGTTTGAGGAGACCCGTGAACGATTTGAGTCGGGGTTGTTCGGTCGAGGACATTGTCCTGGTCACGGCAGTGACAGCCCTTCAGGCGATGGAGGTAAGAAACAATGCCTGTCATTAGCGAGATTGTTGCCCGGGAGATCCTTGACTCTAGAGGCAACCCGACAGTCGAGGCCGAGGTGGCCACGGAAAGCGGCGCCTGGGGAAGGGCAGCGGTCCCTTCCGGAGCCTCGACTGGAAGGCACGAAGCTCTGGAGGTGAGAGACGGAGAGAAGACGCGCTATCTGGGCAAAGGAGTACGCCGAGCCGTCAAGAACGTGGACCAGATGATCGCCCCGGAGCTGGTGGGTCGAACGGTTACCGAGCAGGCCCGCCTTGACCAGACCATGATCGATCTGGACGGCACCGAATCAAAGGAAAAGCTCGGAGCCAACGCCATTCTAGCAGTTTCCCTTGCCTGCGCCCGCGCCGCTGCCAGCTACCTCGATACCCCGCTCTACCAGTACATCGGCGGAGTCCGCGCCAACCTGCTGCCTGTCCCCATGATGAACATCCTCAATGGAGGAGCTCATGCAGACAACAGTGTTGATATCCAGGAGTTCATGGTGGTACCGGTCAGCGGAGCAAACTTCCGCCAGACTTTGCGGATGGGAGTCGAGATTTTTCACCACCTGGGCAAGACTCTGAAGGGTCGGGGACTCTCGACGACGGTGGGTGATGAAGGGGGATTCGCCCCCAACCTGACCTCGGATGAGGAGGCTCTTCAGGTGATCCTGGAGTCGATAGAGGGTGCGGGCTATCAGGTCGGACGGGATGTCCTGCTGGCTCTGGACATAGCTGCAACCGAGCTCTGGGATGAATCCTCAGGCACCTACCTGTTCAAGAAATCTAACAGGCCGGCCCTCGACTCGGCTGGCTTGATCGACCTTTACTCCGAGTGGTGTGACCGCTATCCCATTTGCTCTATAGAGGATGGTCTGGCCGAGGACGACTGGGAAGGCTGGCAAGCCTTGACTCAAAGACTCGGATCGAGAGTCCAGCTCGTCGGCGACGACTTGTTTGTGACAAAGCCCTCCCGGCTGAAGCGTGGAATCAGGGAGGGCGCCGGCAATTCAATCCTGATCAAACTCAATCAAATTGGAACTCTGACCGAGACCTTGAGAACCATTGAACTGGCACATGATCGTGGATTCACAACGGTGATCTCGCATCGCTCCGGCGAAACGGAGGACACCTTCATCTCCGACCTGGCAGTCGGTTGCCGATCGGGACAGATCAAAACTGGCTCTGCCAGCCGAACCGATCGGATTGCCAAGTACAATCAACTACTCCGTATTGAAGAGGAATTGGGTCCGTCGGGCACTCTGTCCCGCCCGCTCCTGAAAGGAAGTGTTCCTGGCACCACAGGTTAACCAGGATCGACCGGTTTGAGGAAGCTCTCTGTTACCGTCATCACTTTCAATGAAGCCGAGAAAATCGGGCGGGCGCTTTCCAGTGTTTCAGGGCTGGCGGACGAAATCGTTATTGTCGACTCGTTCAGTACTGATGACACAGAGAGGATCTGCAGGGGCTTTACCGATCGTTTTCTCCAGGTGGAGTGGAGAGGCTACAGGGCTCAGAAGCAGTACGCTCTGGAGCAGGCAAGTTACGAATGGGTCCTCAGCCTCGATGGGGATGAGGCACTCAGCCCGGCTCTGATCCGGGAATTGCACGGCTGGAAACAGGGGCATGAAAAGAATGTTGACGGGTACTACCTGCCTCGCCTCAACTTGTTCATGGGTCGCTGGATCCGGCACACGAGCTGGTATCCCGACTGGCAACTGCGTCTTTTTCGCAGGTCCAGGGGGGAGTGGGCCGGTGGCCGTGTCCATGAATCTGTTCGGCTTTCAGGAAACACTGACCGGTTTCGACATCCGCTCCAACACTACAGCTACAGTGACATTTCCGAGTACCTGTCCCAGTTGCAGAATTTCTCCGGCCTGGCGGCCGCAGATTACTTTGAGTCCGGTCGGAAGACAGGGCCTTTCCGCCTCGTCGTCCACCCCCTTGTCGAGTTCTTGAGAAACTATGTTCTCTACCGTGGCTTTCAGGACGGAGTTCCCGGACTGGCGGTTTCAGTACTTTCATCGATGTCCGTATTCTTCAAATTCCTGAAGTTGTGGGAACTACAGAGCGAGCCAGAGCAGAAGCACCTCTCCGCCGGAAGCTGAAGCTGCTTTACATAGACACGGAGAATGTCTGGAGAGGCGGGCAGGAACAGATCTACACGCTCATTACCGGCATGCTGCAGCGTGGACACCGGGTCTGGCTGGCGGCTCCGTCCGGTGCGCCGCTGGCTGAAAGAACCAAACGGGCGGGAGCGAACCTCTACTCCTTTCAACAGCGCTTCGAACTGAGCCTTCCGGCTGCCTGGCAATTGCTCGGCTTCATGCGTGAGCGATGTTTTGACATTGTGCACTTCAACACACAGCGTCCGCTCCTGGCCGGGGGGCTGGCTGCCAGCCTGTCGGCTTGCCCCCGAGCCATGGTCTGCTCCCGCCGGGTCAACTTCCCCCTGCGCACAAGGTTCAGTCGTCTCAAGTTTAATCTTTTCATGGACAGGGTCATCACCGTCTCGGCGAGCATTCAAGATACATTGATTCACGACGGTGTCCGTCCTTCATTGGTGGAGGTGATCTATGAGGGGATGGACCTGGAAAGCGTCGATGCCATGCCGGTGGCCCCGTCTTCGATCGCCGATGATCACCCGGTGATCGGCATTGTGGCGCACCTGAGCAGCGAGAAAGGGCACAGTACCCTGATCAAGGCCGTCTCGCTCCTACTGCCATCCCATCCCCGCCTGGTCCTTTCCATCGTTGGAGAGGGCCCGTTGCGAGCCGAACTGGAAAAGCTGGCCAAGACCCTTGGAGCCAGCCGGAATGTCTTGTTTCTGGGATTTCGTGAAGACGCCGATTCAGTCATGAAATCTTTTGACATCTTTTGCCTCCCCTCGCTCTCCGAAGGCCTCAGCTCCGCGATCCTGGCGGCCATGAGCAATCGATTGCCCGTGGTCGCGACGTCCGTAGGGGGAATTCCCGAGCTCGTCATCGAGGGGGAGACCGGGCTGCTGGTTCCTCCGCGAGATCCCGAGCGACTGGCCCGCGCCCTCCAGGAACTTCTCGACTCGCCCGAGCTGAGAAAACGAATGGGAGAATCCGGGCGGGGGCGTGTGGAGGCCCACTTTACCCTGGAGAGGAAGATCCGGAATTTCGAGAGACTCTATCTGGAATTGCTCAGTCATCTTCCGATCGAGTAAGATACGATCTCTCTGCACGTGAGGTTCGGAATGAAAGGAATCATTCTGGCTGGTGGCCTGGGAACGAGGCTTGATCCGCTGACCCGGGTGACAAATAAACACCTCCTCCCCGTCTATGACAAGCCCATGATTTACTACCCCATGGAGGCTCTTGTGGGGGCTGGAATTCACGACATCATGATCGTGACGGGCGGCAACAACGCCGGCGATTTCCTGCGCCTTCTCAGAAACGGGCAAGATTTCGGACTCCGGCACCTTCACTTCGCTTACCAGGAGGGGGAAGGGGGCATTGCGGAAGCATTGTCCCTGGCAGAACACTTCGCCGACGAAGATCTGGTCTGCGTGGTTCTGGGAGACAACATCCTGGAATGTTCGATTCGTGGTTATGTCGATCGCTTCCGCCAACAGGGTAAAGGTGCCAAAATCCTGTTGAAAGAGGTCCCTGACCCGGAGAGGTTTGGCGTTCCGATTCTGGAGGGCAACCGTGTTGTCGGGGTTGTTGAGAAGCCTGAAATCGCCCCCTCACCCTATGCCGTGACCGGGATCTACATGTACGATCAAAGAGTCTTCGACATCACCAGGAACTTGCGGCCTTCCCAGCGTGGGGAACTGGAGATCACCGATGTGAACAACCAGTACATCGAGTGGAACGAAATGACCTATGAAATCCTGGAAGGGTGGTGGACTGATGCAGGTACCGTTGAGTCTCTTCTGCATGCGGCCAATCTGGCCGCCCAAAGCCCGCCGGCAGAGAGTTTCGAGGATTGAGGCTAATCATCACGGGTGGAGCAGGTTTTATCGGCTCCGGTTTCATACGGCATATCCTCCAGACTCGATCTGACTGGCAGATTATCAACTTCGATGCCCTGACCTACGCGGGAAACCTGGAGAATCTGTCCGATGTCGAGAACCATCCCCGTTATCAGTTTGTTCGCGGCAGTATTGATAACCACGAGCAGGTCGGCGACCTGGTGGCCGGCGGGGCGGATGCGATTATCAACTTTGCTGCAGAGTCTCATGTGGATAGAAGCATCCTGGACGCGGCAAGCTTCGTTCAGACCAATGTTGTTGGCACTCAGATTCTTCTGGATGCCGCGCGGAAAGCACGCAGTCTTCGCTTCATCCAGATCTCGACGGACGAGGTCTACGGAACCCTCGGACCCACAGGGAGTTTTACGGAAACCAGCCCTCTTGCTCCCAACAGCCCTTACGCAGCCAGCAAGGCCGCTGCCGATCTGCTGGCGCGTTCGTACCACGCCACCTACGGCATGGACATCGTAATCACCCGCTGCTGCAACAACTACGGCCCCTATCAATTCCCCGAAAAGTTGATTCCCCTGATGACGCTCAACGCCATCCAGAACAGCAGGTTACCGCTCTACGGTGACGGCCTCTACACGCGTGACTGGGTTCACGTCTTGGACCATTGCCGGGCCATCGAAACCATTCTGTTAGATGGCCAGCCCGGCTCTGTGTACAACATCGGAGCCGACCACGAAGAGACAAACCTCGATCTGGTCCAGCGGATCCTCAGAATCCTCAACAAGCCGGATTCGCTGATAGAATCAGTTCGTGATCGCCCCGGGCACGATCGTCGCTACGCGGTCGATGCAACCAAACTGGGCGGAGAGTTGGGATGGGCTCCCCTTATACCCTTTGAACAGGGCCTGAAGGAAACGGTTGAGTGGTATCAATCGAATCGTTCCTGGGTGGATCGAGTCAGAACCGGGAAGTATCAGCGTTACTACCGCCGGATGTACGGCCAAAGAGAAACAACTCTAGACGAAATCTAGTGCAGTCCTAATCTCTCATGCGAGTTGTCATCACCGGGGCCCGGGGAATGCTGGCCCAGGACCTGGCCCGGAAGTTCTCGACCGATCATGAAGTCGTCCCGCTGTCAAAAAGCGAGATGGACGTCACTTCGGAGAGTCTGGTCAGAACAAGAATGGATCAAATTGGCCCCGACGTGATCCTGCACGCTGCCGCATTCACGCACGTTGACGATGCTGAGATCAACCGGGAAAAAAGTTTTCAGATTAATGTTCAGGGGACGCGAAACGTGGCGGTCGCTGCAGCCGAGTGTCGGGCCTCGCTTCTTTACTACAGCACGGACTATGTTTTCTCGGGCCACCGCTCAATTCCTTATCAAGAATCCGATCCTCCCGCCCCCATCAACTACTACGGTTTCACCAAGCTCCAGGGGGAACGGGAAATCCAGTCCCTCTGTCCGGCTCATCTGATCATCCGCACGAGCTGGTTGTTCGGTTCGGGAGGAAAGAACTTCGTCTGCACCATTGCCCGGGCCGCGCGTGAGAAGATTGAACTCGAAGTCGTCGAGGACCAGCTGGGAAAGCCCACCTGGACTTCGGATCTGGCCCAAATAAGCCTGGGCTTGCTTGAAGATGGGCGACGCGGTCTGTACCATGTCACAAACTCCGGACAATGCAGCTGGTTTGAGTTCGCCCGGCAAATCGTGTCCGAACTGGGTCTCCCCTGTCAGGTCCGCCCGGTCAGCGCCGAGCGTTTCCCCAGAACTGCCAGCAGACCCGGCTACTCAGTCCTGGACAATACCGCCCTGCGCCGCGACGGATACCCGGAATTGAGATCATGGAGGGAAGCGCTCCGGATGTTTCTAGGTAGCTTCTGAGATCATCGACATGCAGGAATTCATCGCCAAGAACAAGAAGGCATACCACGACTACCATGTTCTCGATGAACTTGAAGCAGGGATTGTTCTGCTAGGGACTGAGGTCAAGGCCATTCGCGAACACAGGGTGAACCTGAAGGACAGCTTCGCCCGGGTTCAAGGGGGCGAGGTTTGGCTCATGAATTGCCATATTGCTGCCTACAAACACGGGAATCGAGACAACCACGAACCTCGAAGGCGACGGAAATTACTTCTTCACCGCCGGCAAATCGATAAACTTCTTGGCAAGGCCAACCGGAAAGGGTTGACTCTGGTGCCACTGGCAATCTATTTCAAGGATGGCAAAGCCAAGGTGCGGCTGGCGATAGCCAAGGGAAAAAAGATCTATGACAAGCGGGAAGCAAAGCGCAAGAAAATCATAGAACGAGAGATTCAAGCGCAGCTCAAGGGGAGATGACTCTATGGATGTGAACCTGATCCGATCCAATTGGTCAACAGTCGAATGCGATGCTCTTTTCGTCCCTGTCTTCGAGGAGGATCTGGCGGGAGGAGCTCTGGCGAGCGAGATCGACTCAGCTCTCGACGGCCTCTTGATAGAGGTCAAGGAGAGTGGCGAGTTGACGGGCAAACCGGGTGAGACTGTTACAGTTTACCGGCCTGGCAATCTGAAGTGCAGGAGACTGGTTCTTGTGGGGTCCGGAAAAGAATCCAGCTATGACTCCGCGTCGATCCGATCCATCCTGATGAGGGCCGTTGTTAAGACCAGAACTTCCAGTTTGAAAACCCTGGCCGTGTATCGGCGTAGTTTCGAAAAGGCCCCGGTGGCTGCTCAGGCGGCCCTGGAGGGGCTGATCCTGGGGTCCTGGAACAGCGCCATGCACAAGACCCTGAGCCACCGGGTGAGACGGCTGGAGAAGGTGCTTCTGGTCTTCAATGGTCAGCCCATGGACGATTCTTTCCTGCACGAAGTTGAACATCGAGCTGAGGTCATGGCCGGTGCCACCAACCTGGCCCGGGCCTGGGCCGACGAACCCGGAAACATTGTCAATCCCAGCCAACTTGCCGAGCGGGCCAGAGAACTCGCCAACAAGGCCGGGCTCGAGATCGAGGTCTGGGACGAGCAGAGAATCGAGAAAGAAGGAATGAATGCTATCCTGGCAGTAGCCAAAGGAAGTGACGAGCCAGCCCGGCTGATCATCCTGCGACATTGGGGAGCTCCTGACGCTGAAAGCCCTCCCGGCGTGCTCGTCGGCAAGGGAGTCACTTTTGACAGCGGAGGCCTTTCCATCAAGCCCGCGCAGAATATGGAGGAAATGAAATCTGATAAGGCAGGCGCCTGCGCCGTCCTTGCCGCCATGCGGGCTATTGCCCAGCTGGAAGTGCCTCAAAATGTCGTCGGAATCGTGCCTGCCGCTGAGAATCTCCCCAGCGGACGGGCTCAGAGACCAGGCGATGTGATCCGCTCACTTAGCGGAAAGACAATTGAAGTCATCAACACCGATGCAGAAGGCCGCCTGCTTCTCGCCGATGCCCTTCACTATGCCTTGCAGCTCAATCCTGCTTTTGTCGTCGACATCGCAACCTTGACCGGCGCCTGTATGGTCGCGCTTGGCAGACTGCGAGCCGGAGTCTTCAGCAATGACTCATCCCTGGTCGGGGCCCTCCTTCGAGCTTCGAACAGGGCGGGCGAGCGTCTCTGGCAGTTGCCGCTTGATGACGAATACCGGGATGAACTCAAGAGCGACATCGCCGATATCCGAAACATTGGAGAGCGCTGGGGTGGCGCCATTTCAGCCGCCAAGTTCCTCGAGGAGTTTGCGCTGGAATCCCGATGGTGTCACATCGACATGGCCGGAGTCGCCCGCTTCCCGGAGGATGATGTCGTCAGGGGAGCTACTGGATTCGGCGCCCGAACGCTGGTTGAACTGGCCTCGGATCCGGCTGCTTATCAAGGTTGAGAGCTGCCTCTGCTCCGATCTGCGGACGGAGCCCGAGAACGGACTGCCCACGCCCCTGACAAATGAAGAACGCGAGAAGGATTCGTCACTATCTGGACCAACAGCAGCCTGAGATGGTTGATCTGCTCAAGCGGCTGATCCTGGTAGAAACACCTTCTCTCGAGCCTTCCAGCCAGGCAGGAGCTTTCAGGCTCCTTGCAGCAGCCCTCAGAGAAGTCGGCTATCGAGTTAGAGAGATCCAGGGTCGCAAATCGGGAGGAATGCTGCTGGGACGACCACACGAACGGAGGAGATCACAGCCACTACAGCTCCTCCTGGGACACACCGACACGGTCTGGCCGACCGGAACCCTGCTCCGCATGCCGGTGCGAGAGAATGGGAATCGAATCAGTGGTCCCGGGGCATTCGACATGAAGGCCGGACTGGTTCAAATGGTCTTCTCCTTGAAAGCCTTGTCCCGCCTGCAGCTGGAGCCCACGGCTACGCCCGTCGTCCTGGTCACATCAGACGAGGAAATCGGAAGCGGCGATTCCGAGAATTGGATCCGCCGCCTGTCCCGGGGCAGCAACCGGGCATTCGTACTCGAGCCATCCCTGGGAAAGAGGGGGCGCCTGAAGACCATCCGCAAGGGAGTGGGCCTTTTCAAGATAACCGTTAAAGGGCGAGCGGCCCATGCTGGACTCGAGCCGGAAGCCGGCGCCAGCGCCATCCTGGAACTCTCTCATGTGATCCAGAAACTGGCCGCACTCAATTCGCCCAGAAGTGGGATCACTGTCAACGTTGGGCTGGTCCAGGGTGGTGTGCGACCGAACGTGGTTGCTCCCGAGGGCCGTGCAACCGTGGACGTCCGTGTTCTCCGCTTGCAAGACATCGAAACCATTCAGCATGCGATTCATCATCTGGAGCCGGAAACACCGAATGTCGAGCTGCATGTAGAGGGCCGTATAGGTCGTGCTCCGCTTGAGAAGACGCCGCGCAACAACTTTCTCTGGAGGCGGGCCCAGATGGCGGCAGGAGAGTTGGGTTTCAAGTTGGACGAGGGGACCGCCGGAGGGGCCTCCGACGGGAATATTACCAGCCTGTACACCGCGACCCTGGATGGCCTGGGAGCCGTCGGCGGCGGAGCTCACGCCGAGCACGAGTTTGTCTATGCGGACCGCCTCCCAGAACGCGCGGCTCTGCTCGCTCTGCTGCTTCTGGATCCTCCCGTTCCACAGGACGTTCTCAAGCAAGATACGGTGTTGTAGGCCTGGTCACACGTGGTGAAGAAGACGGTTGAAGGTTGAAAGTTAAAGGTTGAAGGTTGTCGTTTCGGCAATCGCAGAACTCGGGAACGTGGAACGTGAAAACGTCGGCGCTGATTCCATAAGAGAGATATTCAAGGCAACGCTTTAACTAACCGAGGAAGCGCAATGAGCCAAGCGAATAATTTTCAATCTTCAATTTTCAATTTTCAATTCTAATGCAGTTTGCCGCCCTGAATAGCTCCCGGATCAGGCTGAAAGCCACCGGCCAGTCGCCGAATCAGATCAACCGCAGGGTTCTTGCCGAACCGGTGAGCCGGTTCGAGTCGCTCCGCTGTGCCCGCTTCGGCTGGGAACCGGAATCGGGGTGGGAGGTCATCGAGTCACTTCTTCAATGTATTCTCAGCTGGAGTCAGAAGCCCCCCCAGTTGAGTCCGGAGGATCTGACGGAACTCCGTTTCCTGCTCCCGGTGGATGGGGTGGGTGGAGTCCTGAGAGAGCGCCCGGGTCCACCGCTGTTCGGACAACACCCGGTGCTGTCCCCCAAACTGGTCGAGAGAGGACTGTCTCGGTTCTTCGAGTGGGTGTCCAGCGACAGCTACGCTGAGATTCACCCGGTGGAACAAGCCACCTTGTGCCAGCTCCGGCTCCTCGAGATCAGTCCCTTCTCCAGTTACAACCATCTGGTCGCAATCGTCTTTTCCTATTCCTTTCTTTCCGGGAGCGACTACCTCTGGCCGACCTATCAGGAGCACGAGCTGGAGGGCTATGCAACCTCCATGGTGGAAGCGCTGAGCTTCTCCACAGCCGAACTGGTGGAGCTCAATCTGCGCGCGTGCCTGAGATCCTATGATCAGATCCTGAGTCGACCCGTACAGCTCGATCCGTAGGAGGACCCTCCGTGGTCCGATCAGATCGCCGCGCGGAGGCGGCTCCTACGCTTTGCCATCGTGTGACATTCCCGGTGTGGCAGGACCCTGCGTGGTTCGATCGGATCGCGGCCCCAGGGGCCACCCGCATCTCACGTTCCAGGCTCCGTCCTACCCGCCGCGTCCACGAGTCTCGCTCAGACGTATCCCCCACCGAAAGGCCTCCTGCATACTGCGAGGATCAGCACAACCCCGGCCAGCGATGTCGAAGGCGGTACCGTGGCAAGGTGAAGTTCGAATAACCGGTAGGCCCAGGGTTACGTTCACTGCCGAATGAAAGGCCAGCAGCTTAACCGGAATCAAGCCCTGATCGTGGTAAAGCGCGACCACACCGTCGAACTCTCCTTGAGCCGCCCGGTGAAACAGAGAGTCCGGAGGAAACGGTCCCGAAAAGGCCCGGCTTCCAGCGCGATCCCGTAGCCGGCGCAGCGCCGGCTCAACGATCTGCTCTTCCTCGATTCCGAATTGACCGGCTTCCGAGGCATGCGGATTCAAACCCGCCACAGCGATTCGAGGGGACTCGATCCCGCTTTCTCGCAGAGCTTCAAACAAGAGCTGCCCACATCGCTCAATCTCCTCGCAGCTAAGCCGGTTTGCCACTTCGCTCAAGGGTACGTGCACAGTCACCAGGACGATCTTCAGGGGACCTGAGAAAAACCCCATGGCTGCTGAATGGCCGGGAAAGTAAGAAGCAATGAATTCGGTCTGTCCCGGATGATCGAAGCCGGCCAGTCGTGCCGCCCCTTTGTGGATCGGAGCTGTCACCAGCAACCCCCCGTTGTGCCTCTGAATCTCCTCCAGGGCCTTCGCCAGGCAGGCCACGGCGAACCTCCCAGCCTCCCGGGAAACAACGCCCCAACGTGGCGGATAGGAGAAGCTTCCCGGCGCGGCAAACTGAAGCGGAGGCAATTCCCCAAGATTCAGATCAAGGGAGAGGCGCGCCATGTACTCGGGATCGCCTACCACCAGAAGGCGAGCCTGCTGAGCAGGGTTCAGGCAAGGCAAGGTCCGGAGAACGACTTCAGGACCAACTCCATTCGGGTCCCCCATCGTCACAATAATCGGCCGAGTGTTCGCTGTCATTGGGCCTCGACGAAACCAGATGACGATACGACGACCACAGGATACGGGACATCACCCGAGAATCAGCGCTGCGACTGGTTGCGTCTCTCGTCCTGTTTGAAAAGGTACTTGATGAAGTGCTTGGGAATCAGAAGGTTGGGACCGTCTTCTCTGTTCACCTTGATACAGTCCCTGTCGTACCACTCAATGATTCCGTAGATCTCTTCCCCGTCCACCAGCTTGACGACCATAGGGGTACGGGCGGTCATCTGCTTCAGGTAGTAGTACTGCTCGGCGTTCGTCTGCTCCGGAGGGACCCTCTTCCTTTGAGCAGTCGCATAGTTGGCCGGCATTTGATCCGTTAGGTCGGTTAGCGACGGTCGAATAAGCTTTCTATTCACCATAGTCCTCAACTCTTCTTTATGAACTCTTTCCCAAGCCCGCTGATCAATTCAAAAGACAATGAACTCAAGATAAGCACGACTGAATGCTGACTGGCTTGCCTTAGACAGGACTATGACTATTGTACCGAAAAACTCCCATCTTTGACAAGGTCAGGAGGTCCGGCTTAGGCTTGGATGGAAGGATGAGAATCAGAGCGTTGCTGCTAATCTGCATAATCCAGCTTTTTTTTGTCGCTTCGGTGGGGCAGGATAGCCGCCCGGCCGGCCGCAAGCCCGTGCTGATTCGGGCCGACCGAACCTCGGACCGCGAGAGCGAAGTCGAAGTTTATCCCGATCCGGTCGAAGCGGAACGGCACATCAGGGTCGGAGACTTTTATTTCAAGCGTAAGAACTTCAAGGCGGCAGGAGAGCGCTATCGGCAGGCTGTCAAATACTTTCCACGACGCCCAGACTCCTACCTCAAACTGATTCGAGCCCTGGAAAAGATGGAGGAGTTTGAAGAGGCTCTGGCCGTCTGTCGGGAGTTCCTAGAAGCGAACCCGGAGGCTCCCCAGATCGAGCAGTTTCAGTCGCGACTCGAGGAGCTGAAGGCAAACGTCAATCCATGACTTAGTACATAAGTTCTTAAATACACTAACGTATTATATCAGGCTGATTTGGCATTGTGGTAACCTGAAAGGAGTTCCACAGTGCCTCGACACAGCCCGTATAAGATCGTTCTATCGCCAGGTGAGGAAAGAGAACTATTGGCTCGTGCCCGAAAATATACGTTACCGTATTTTCAGGTACAGCGAGCCAAGATGATTCTCCTGGCAGCCCAGGGTTTGCGTAATGATGAGATCGCGAAACGTTTGGATACCCGTCGAGAGGTGGTATGTTTCTGGCGAAAGCGCTTTTTCGAAAAACGCCTGATGGGTCTGGAGGAGAACTCTCGGCCGGGTCGCCCCCGGTCTTTTCCCCCCAGAGGTAGTGGTCGAGGTTAAAGCCTTGGCCTGTGAGTTGCCCGCCACCTTCGGATTGCCCATCTCGCGATGGAGCAGCGCCGATCTGGCCGCCCAAGTGCGCCAGTCCGGGTTGGTCGCCAGCATCAGCAGGACCACCGTCTGGCGCTGGCTCCATGAGGACGCCATCCGCCCTTGGCAGCATCGCTGCTGGGTTTTCCCTCGAGACCCCCATTTCGCCGAAAAAGCGGGGCGTATCCTCGACTTGTATGAGAGAGTGTGGCTGGGGCATCCCCTGAAAGACGGTGAATTCGTCCTCTCCGCCGACGAAAAAACCAGCATCCAGGCACGCCGCCGTCGGCATCGAACCCTCCCCCCTCAACCCGGCGTCGCGATGAAGGTGGAACATGAATACACGCGCTGCGGCGCTTGGGCTTATTTGGCAGCACTGGATGTGCATCGGGCCAAGCTCTTCGGTCGCTGTGAACGAAAAAATGGGATTGCTCCTTTTGGCCGCTTGGTCGATCAAGTCATGACCCAGACTCCCTATAAAGAAGCCCGAAGAGTCTTCTGGATTTTGGACAATGGATCGGCTCACCGGGGAGCCCGCTGCATCCGCCGGCTTCAAAGCAAATATCCTCGAATCGTCCCCGTCCACGGACCCGTCCATGCGAGTTGGTTGAACCAGATCGAGATCTATTTCTCCATTGTCCAGCGCAAAGTTCTTACCCCGAACGACTTCCTTTCCCTGCAGGCCCTCGAAGAACGGCTTCTGGGCTTTCAACAGCATTACGCCACCATTGCTAAGCCTTTTAAGTGGAAATTTACTCGTCACGACCTGAACAAGCTCATGAACAAACTGAAAGCCGCCGCCTAAAAATACGTTAGTGTATTTATGAACCAGAGTACTTAGTACTCGCTTTCAAAGTTCAGGCAACACTTCAAGCGGCCACACATACCGGTCAACCGGGTCGGATTCATCCCCAGTTGTTGAGCCTTGACCGTTTTTACCGTGACCGAACGAAGGTGTTTCAGAAACTTCGACGAACAGTTCTCGCCGGTTCCACACGCTCCCAGCCCACCCACCAGCCGGGCTTCATCACGGGCTCCAATCTGACGCATCTCGATCCGGGTTCTCAGTTCCCGGGCCAAGTCCTGCACCAGTTGTCGAAAATCGACTCGGCTGCTGGCGGTAAAGTAGAAGACAATTCGACTTCCATCGAAGATGTACTCGACTTCGGCAAGCTTCATTGGCAGCTTGCGAACACGGATCCGCTTGCGACAGAAGCGATAGGCCCTCTCCTCCCTGAAACCTTTTTTCTCATAAAGATAGAGGTCTCGCTCCGTGGCCTTGCGAAGAGCCTTGTGGATTCTTGTGTTCTTAAAGCTGGCCTGTTCAACGGTGCGCCTCCCGATCACGATCCCCAGTTCCACGCCACGATCCGTGCCGACCAGGCACCGATCACCCACCCTTAAGGGCTGATTGGCAACAGACTCCCCGATCCCCCGGCTACCCTTGAACCTGACGGTCACCAGTTCCAACATTTTCGCGCTCGACCTTCAACCACAGTGTTTCGAAACACATCAGCGGATTGACATAAGCTTCAATATCGGCGATTGCCTCCCGAGTATAGTAGAGAAACGACTCTATCCAGGACAACTGTATTCCGGCCGCCAGACTTGTCAGGGCTTCCCTCTGATCTATGTTCTTGAGGCGCTCCGGAGTCCCCACTCGCAGGTAGTAGAGGTCTTCGGCAAGTCTCTGGAGAAGCGCCAGAAGCTCGAGAGCTCTCTCCCGATGCCTCAATTCTCGCCCCAGTTCCGAGGACTCTACGACCTGGAAAACGGTGCTGAACAGGGGATTCCCAAACCAGCCCTGCAGCAGTTGGAGAAGCCGGTCGCGATCCTTCAACATCTGTTCCAGATCCAGGGACAGGGCGGCCCCGATACTTCCGGTGGACAGAGCAGACTTGAGCTGAGCCTGCTCTTCTCCGCGTTCTTCCAGATAGCGAGCGACTTCGTCACGGTGGATTCGGCTGAACGTAAAAATCTGACACCTGGAGCGAATCGTGGCGAGAAGGCTCTCCGGGAAAGGCGTCACCAGCACGATCCTGGTCGTCGAGGATGGCTCCTCTAGCGTCTTCAGCAGGGAGTTTGCAGCCGCCTCGTTGAGCTTGTGAGCATCATCCACAATGAAAACCTGGACCGCTCCCTGGAAGGGTCGAAACTGAGCTTCACGCACCAGTTCTCTCATCACATCAATGGGGATCACCCTGGGATTGGCTCGTTTTTTCTTCGACTTCAGAAAGGTCTCGATCCAGGCGAAGTCGACCACCGTCACATCGGGATGATTGCCGGCGGACACCTTGGCGCACGAGGGGCACCGGGCGCACAGGTCATTCTCCTTTTTCGACTCGCAGTTCGTCAGGGCCGACAGGGCCACGGCAAGCGTTTTCTTACCCACTCCTTCCGGCCCGGCAAAAATGCTGGACGGCGGCAATGGATTCCTGCGGAACAGTTCGACGAGGCTCTGATTTCCGAAGTAGTGGCTCAACCTGACCAACGCCTGCTCGCTCATGATCACTTCGTTTTCAGAATTTCAGATTGCCCGAGCACTTCTACCACCCTGCGGTAGACTTCCGACTCATCACCCGACCCATCCACTCGGATGATTCGTGAAGGATCCCTCTCCAGCAGTACCTTGTATCCTTCCCTGACTCTTCGATGGAAGCCCATGGTCTTGGCTTCGAATCGCCCTAGATGGCTATCCCCTGCGTCCTCGTTTCGAGAGCGAGCCCTGTTCAGGGCTACTTCCACTTGCACGTCGATCCAGAGCGTAACGTCCGGCATACGAATTTCAAGATCACGAGCGAGAGCATCGATTCTCTCCATCGCCAGGCTGCTGGCGTGGCCCTGATAAGCCAGCGTTGCATCATGGTATCGGTCGCTGATCACCCAGTCACCCCGTTCCAACGCAGGATTGATCACCTGATTCAAGTGCTGGCACCGATCGGCCAGATAGAGGAGCAACTCAGCGACCGGCTCCCTCTCGATCCCATCGTCGCTAAGCAGTATCCTCCGCAGGGATCGCCCGAATTCGGTTCCTCCGGGCTCTCGAGTCAGAAGATGAGGGATGGCACGCTCGGACAGTTCCTTGCTGAGCCGGCGGGCCTGAACTGTCTTGCCGCACCCCTCGATTCCCTCAAAAGTGATCAGATATGGAGGACGCAACGCTAAAGAGGTTAACTCAATGGGGGCTTGGGTTCTAGGTTCTAGGTTCTGGGTTCTGGGTTCTGGATTCCACATTCCAGATTCCAAATTCCAAATCCTAGCACGTAGCGAGGGTGCTCAGTCACTGTCTTCCTGCCTCTGTAATTTTCTTGATTGTCAATGTTTCTCGCGACTTCCGGGCCGATCCCGGAGATGGTCTGTGCAGTCGCCGGGCGGGCAGAGGCGCGAATGCCAATGAGCGCGCAACCCAGAACCCAGAACCCAGAACCTACAACCCACCCGGTATACTGGCCCCGTGAGTTCGATCGCTGAGAACCTGCAAGCCCTCAAGACCCAGGTCGAAGAGACGGCACGAAAGAGCGGAAGAGACCCGCTTTCTGTCCAGATCCTGGCTGTATCCAAGAGAGTTCCGCCCGCCGCAATACGGGAAGCCTGGAATGCCGGCCAGCGCCTGTTTGGGGAAAACCGGCTGCAGGAAGCCGCTTCCAAGATCCCGGTCTGTCCCCAGGGAATCGAGTGGCACTTGATCGGACCCCTTCAATCGAACAAGGCCCGCAAGGCCGTCGAGCTATTTGACGTGATCCAGACACTGGATCGCCCCAAGATTATTCACCGAGTCGGAAACATTGCCGAGGATCTGGGCAAGAAGATCAGAGTTTACCTGGAGGTCAATGTCGGAGATGAAATCCAGAAACACGGGATCAACCCCGACCGGATCTCGACCCTGCTCGAAATTGTGGATCAATATCCGGATCTCCTCTTCGAGGGCCTCATGTGCATCCCCCCTCACCTTCCCGATCCTGAGCAGGCCAGGCCTTTCTTCCGCCGACTCGGGTCTCTCCTCGAGCTCCGTGACTCCGGCTCTGCGTCGGCCAACCAGCTCTCCATGGGTATGAGCCACGATTACCCAATCGCCATCCAGGAGGGAGCCACTATGATCCGAGTCGGTACCGCCATCTTTGGTCCGAGAGTGTGAGCGGACTACGTGTTAGGGTCCTCTCCTTGGCTTTGCCCTCGTCTTGCCAGCGCCGGACGATTGACGGGCAAGGGAGTCAGCAGGACTGAGCGGATGCTTACGATCTTTGAGAGAAACGGAAAGCCATGCTTTCGAGTTCGGGTTCAACCCAGAAACCGTCAAGAATCGATCGTCGGCTGCTGGAATCAGGCTCTCAAAGTACGTTTGACCGCGCCGCCCATCGAGGACCGTGCAAACCGACAATTAGTTGAGTTACTGGCTGACTCCCTGGCTGTTCCCAGGGCTTCGATCAAGATTTTAAGCGGCCATCGAAGCCGTCTCAAAACTGTCCAGATACTGAGCCTTTCCCGAAAGGACCTGGAAAGCCGCGTGACACCATATCTGGTGTAAAATCGAATCAGCAAGCACCATATAATGGGTTCTGTAGTTCTGGCTGCGGATCCAATTTAATGTCAGGTCCCGGGTCTAGACTAGCCAAACTTTTCGTCGCTTTCGGCCCGTACGGGAGATCGAGAAAAGGATCAACAATCGAGGTTCTCAGCCAAACCAACCAGGAGGGAGAATGAAGGAACTGGCCAAAGCCACCAGCGAAGACGGGTTGAAATTCGAACGTCACTTTACACGGGACGGTCTTCACCCATTCAAGCAGGTAAAGTGGGATAAGCGTGTCGCCGAAATCAAGGACTGGACGAGCGGGAAGGTGGCCTTTCGCCAGGAGGATCTTCAGTTTCCCGATTTCTGGTCCCAACGAGCCATCGACGTTGTAGCCAGCAAGTACTTTCGGGGTCACCTGGGCAAACCAGGGCGTGAAAACAGCCTGAAGCAACTGGTCGGCCGCATCGTAGACACCATCAGTACATGGGGCGAAAAGATGAACTACTTCGCCTCCCAGGACGACGCCACCACCTTCAACCATGAGTTGACCCATATTCTCCTCCACCAGATGGCCGCCTTTAACTCTCCCGTGCAGTTCAACGTCGGGATCAAGTCGAAGCCTCAGTGTTCGGCTTGCTTCATCAACAGTGTCGAGGACTCGATGGAATCGATCATGAAACTGGCGAGAACGGAGGCCACAATCTTCAAAGGGGGATCCGGGTCCGGCATCAATCTTTCCAGAATCCGTTCTTCCAAGGAGCCTCTGAAGGTGGGGGGATTCGCGTCTGGACCGATCTCGTTCATGCGTGGCTACGACAGTTTCGCAGGAGCCATCAAGTCAGGAGGTGCTACCCGCAGAGCAGCCAAAATGGTGATTCTGAATGCAGATCATCCTGACGTCGAGGAGTTTATCTGGTGCAAGGCACGGGAGGAACAGAAAGCCCAGAAGCTGATCGAACTCGGGTATGACGACTCGATCGATGGTGAGGCTTATTCGAGCATTCAGTTCCAGAACGCCAACAATAGCGTCAGTGTCACTGATGAGTTCATGGAAGCAGTGGTAACGGACGGGGAGTGGAACGTTCGAGAAGTCACGACCGGTGAAATCGATGAAACCTACAGCGCCAGTGAAATGATGGACTCGATAGCCCGGGCAGCCTGGATTTGCGGCGATCCCGGCCTTCAGTTCCACTCGACGATCAACGACTGGCACACCTGTCCGAGTAGCGATGAGATTCGAGGCTGCAATCCCTGTTCGGAATATGTCTTCCTGGATAATTCCGCCTGCAACCTGTCTTCGATCAACCTGATCAAGTTCGGCCAGCAGGATGGGAGCTTCGACATTGAAGGCTTCAAGCATACGGTGCGAACGATGATCACCGCACAGGAGATCATTGTCGATAACGCCAGCTATCCGACTCCGGAAATCGAAGAGATCAGCCATGAATACCGGACGCTGGGCCTCGGCTATGCCAACCTGGGCGCCTATTTGATGTCGAGAGGATTGCCCTACGACAGTGAAGGGGCCCGCAATCTGGCTGCAGTTATTACGGCCGTCATGACAGGAGAAGCCTATTTGACGAGCGCCGAAATCGCCCGAGAAAAAGAGCCTTTTCTGGGCTTCGACAAGAATCGTGTCGCCATGATGCGAGTCATGCACAAGCATCGAGACGCACTCTCGAGTATTGATTCGGCTCTCGTCCCAATGGATCTTCTGCACGCGGCCATGGACTGCTGGGACGAGGCCATTGTGAAGGGATCTGACTCGGGCTATCGAAACGCCCAGGTCACTCTTCTGGCTCCCACCGGAACCATCGCCTTCATGATGGACTGTGACACCACCGGAATCGAGCCCGATTTCTCGCTTGTCAAGGTAAAGAAGCTAGTGGGCGGAGGAACCTTCAAAATCATCAACAACACGATTCCCCTGGCCCTGCGCAAGCTGGGCTACAGCGATGAGCAGATCACCACCATTTGCGAATACGTTGAAGAAAAGGAGACGATCGAGGGAGCACCCCAACTCAACGACCAGCATCTGCCAGTCTTCGACTGTGCCGATCGGACCGCTAACGGGGAGAGGAGCATCCACCATCTGGGCCACATCAGGATGTGCGGAGCCGTTCAACCCTTTCTTTCAGGCGCCATCTCGAAGACGGTGAATCTACCCAACGAAGCAACCGTAACCGACATTCGGGATGCTTACATCCAGGGCTGGAAGTATGGAATGAAGTCCATCTCGGTCTACCGAGACGGATGCAAGATGGTTCAACCCCTCTCCAACAAAGAGCGGGAAGAGTCAGCCACCGGTGTCACGGCCGGACCGATCCATCGCAACATGCCCAAAGACCATCCTGCCTACCAGCACGAGTTTCGAATCAAGGGGTTCAAGGGTTTCCTCACCATGGGACTGTATCCCGAGGATGCAGAGTTGGGTGAGATCTTTGTCAATTTCGCGAAACAGGGATCCACTTTGCAGGGCATGGCCATGGCGTGGGCTATTGCAATTTCAATGGGACTTCAACGGGGAGTTCCGCTGGAAGACTATGTACGCATGTTTGCCCATATGAGCTTCGAGCCGGGAGGGTTCACCGACAATCCACAAATCCCCTTTGCGACCTCCATCCCCGATTACGTGGTTCGATACCTGGCCAGCAAGTTCATGCCAGAGGAAGCCCAGGAGGCACTCGGCATCCACGGGGTCAAACCGAATGGATCGATCCACGACGGAGTCCAGATCAATTTCTCGGAGGCGAACCGGAAAGCCATTTCGGTCGGGGCTGTGGAGAAGTTGATGGCCGACACCAGATCCGAGTCGGCAGCCTGCCACTCCTGTGGCAACCTGATGCAGCGCAACGGCAACTGCTATGTGTGCACGGTCTGCGGTGCCACATCGGGGTGCAGCTGAAGAGGCGCTCGCGCCGTTGCAAGTTGCAAGTTCAAAGTTGAAGGTTGCGCGCTCATTGGCATTCGCGCCTCTGTATGCCCGGCGACGGGACATTTGAGCTCCAGGACCAAACACCAGCAATCAAGAAAACTACAGAGGCAGGAACGCCAGTGACTGCGCAAGCAGCGCGGAAGCTGCCGAGGCGGGGTTACAACCAGCAAGAGCTGATTGCAGGAACGCCAGTGACTGCGCAAAAGTTGAACCGCTTTCGCGGCGCAGAGGCCGCTCCCACTCTTTGCCGGCTTGCAAGACCCGGTCTGCCTCAGTGTGGGAGGACCCTCCGTGGTCCGAACAAGGCAACTAAAGAGATAGGAACGCCAGTGACCGCCCAGCAGCGAGGAAGCTGCCGGAGAAAACGTGACAACCAGCGAAAGCCCTGCGGTCCACCTGGAACGCTGGAACGTTGGAACCTGAATGTGGGAGGCGCTGATCAACGTCAAATAGAATTCCCGCAGCGACGATTGGAAATCCCCACACAAGGATTAAAAAAAAAGAGCTGTAGCCGTCCTCTGAGACGGCCCTTTCCGCGGTCCTCCTTTCTGTAAAAAAGAGAGATTGTTCCTAGAATGCGAGGGGGACGGAGTGAGGGCGTAGCCCGAACGGAGCTCCCCCTCGCTCGCGCTGGCGTCGAGGGGAGTGGACCAGATCCACGAGGCTGCTGAGCGGCCTCTGTAGGGCGCTGTACGACCTCTCCCCTTGGCGGGCACTCGTCTATCGCCCTCACCAAGCACTTTCCGGGGTCCAATCAGCCGATTTGCCCGGATTTGACCTCCTCGCGGTTTCCTCATTTCGTGGTTCCCTGCTGCTTTGCCTTGGCGCTCTCCATTCGATAGCTCGGGACGTTGAGTTCCAGAATCACGCTGTGGTGCACCAGCCGGTCGATGGCTGCTGCCGTCGTCAGGGGGTCCTTGAAGATCCTCTCCCAGTCCGAGAAGATCAGGTTGCTGGTCAGCAAGATGCTGCGACGTTCGTAACGATGGGCCAGCAGTGTGAAGAGAACCTCCATTTCCTCCCGGCTTTGCTGAACGTAGCCGATGTCATCGACTATGAGAGCCTCGAAGCGATCCAGTTTCTTGAGCTCCTTCTCCAGAGTCAGATCGATTTTGGCCCGCAGCAATCGCTGTACCAGCAGGGCGCAGGTAGAAAACAGAACCCGGCGCCCCAGCAGAATCAACTCCTGGCCCAGAGCACAGACCAGATGGGTTTTCCCGCTCCCAGGGTTACCGAAAGCCAAGACGTTCTCGGCACGATCCAAAAACGTCCCTTCCAGCAGCGCTGTGAGTTGTCGATCCACGCTTTGGGGCAAGCGCGAGCGGTCCAGCGCCGTCAGCGTTTTCTCCCAGGGAAGCTTGGAGGCCCGACGCTGGCGCTGGATTTTGCGCTCGTGCCGCTCCGCCACCTCGATCTCAGATAACGACAAGAGAAACCGGGGATAGGACAGACTTTCCTGGGTGGCCAGTGCCGCCTGGGCGGCGTAGTGCTCCCGAAAGGCCGGTAGATGCAGCTCGATTAGGCACTCGCGAAGTCGCGGTAAGTTGCCTGTGCTCATGACCTCACCTCCCGGTTCTCGAGAAGGGTGTCGTAGAGGCCCACGTCCATCTTCTCCACCATCACTTCCCAGGGTTCCACCACCGGATCGACAAGGCATTCTCGTAGTGCTTCAAAACGGATTCTTTGTCCCCGCTCAATCAACACCTGAAGTGCCTCTCGCACCCGCTGTTCACCTTCCTGGGCAGCCACCTCGAGGATCTTCAGATATTGGCGATCCGCCGTGGCCGGACAATCTCGGCGCAGCTCGTCGTAGGCGACTCGAAACAAGATCCCCGGAAACAGATCCTCCCGCCAGCGATAGCGAGTAAACGCCCCCGGCTTGCGCACCAACGAATGGATCACGTGCCGGTAGTCAATGCGATGCTTGCCTTCTCCTCGCAAGCGCGGCATCCGTGCCTGGCGCCGTCCTCCGTAGTAGACCTCCACCTGATCCGCCCACACCCGCACTTGAACGCGCTCGCCGATCAACCGGCTGTCCACCGAATAGGTGTTGTGGCGAACCCGGATCGTACTGCTGGGGGAGACTCTCACCCACTGCCGGGTGAAGTCATCCAGACGGCGTGCCGGCAACGGGCGCATCACTGCCAGCTCTTCTCCCAGGCGCTTTTGCCGGGCCGCATTGCGCCGGGACACAATCACCGCTACAAAGCCCTCGTACTCTTCCCGGCTGGAAAAATCACGGCTACACCGCAGCAGCAGTTCCTGCTCAATGGCCCGTTTCAAGCGGTGATGGGACTGTTCCACATCCCCGTTCTCGTGTGCCTTTCCTGCCTGAGTGCGACTGGAGCGCATCCCGAAGTGTCTCAGCAACGCTTGATAGCGCTCGGTGAACTCTTCCCGCTTCAGGTTCTTGACTGCCGCCGAGAGCCGGTCGGTCCGGTGCTCCTCGGGCAGCGCCCCCAACTCCCACAACGCGTTCTGAAGCCCCAGGCTGAGGCTCTCAAACGACTCACTGAAACACAGCGTGGTCGCTTCCCAGTTCGAGTAGGCCAACACGAAGTGGTACAGCAGATGGGGAAACGGCTGGCCCTGGATCGTCACTCCGAGGCGCCCCATAAACGTGAAGTCCGATTGCGCTTGATGTCCCGGCTGATACTTCTGCGGGAACATCACCTCCTTCGCTTCTCCGTATTCTGCCTTCCACTGCTTGATCCTGCGCTGCAGCGTTCTCAACTGGCCTTGCTGGAAGGCCCCTTCCTGCTGACGACACAAATGATCGAACACCGCTTTTGCTTCCACCGTCGGCGATCGCTTCAGGATCTCTTTCACCTCCGGCCACACCGACTCGAACGGATCCGATCGAGTTCTCCAATACCGTTCCGGCTGACACTGGCTCGGTAGCTTTCCCGACTTCAGGTACTTGCGAGCTGTCTTTCGCGACATCCCCGCTTTGGCCGCCGCCATCGTTAGCGTCTTCTCGTTCTTCTTCAACTTTACTAACCTCCGCACTTGCTGATCCTTAACCATGCCCTCATGGTCAGGATCAGCCCTGAAAAAGCGGGGAATTCCATTTGTCGTCCGGGGAATTCTAACTGTCGCCAATCAAGGCGCCTTGGCGCGGCGACCTGCAATCGTCAACGTGACCACCCGGCAGTCGCGGCCTGAGGCCCCTCCCACACTGGCTGCTTACCCACTCTGGATCTTGGAATTCCTTGGAACGCTGGAACGCCGCAAAGAAAGCTGACCCTTAAGCTTAAGGAAACGGCAGCTTAAAAGTCTTGGAGAGACCCACGATGATTCCGGTGTTGGGGTCGGTATTTTCGAGGCCCCAGAAACCGGCCAGGTCCCAGGTAACGCCGCCGGCTTCGAACTGAATCCCGGCCCGAATCCGAGACTGCTCCTCGATCCTGATTCCAGAGGGACCGTTCCTGCCATTGATCTCGGCCAGGAGATTCAGGCGGGGAGTGGCCTCGGCAACGACCGCGAATCCATATGTGAGGAAATCGTCCTGGGCACCGGCATCTACGGGATCCCCCAGAATGGCCAGACCCACATTCCCGATCAGATCCACGCGGTTGAGCTGCTTCTCAACCAGCAACTGGGTAAAGAAATTCGTCTCGTCCGTACCCAGCCCCTTCTCATTGGAAGTGTTGGGCAGTTCAACCCCGAAGCGCGAGGCGATGACCAGCCTCCCCTGTTGCCCCGAGATCAGCTTGACCTTGGTGGCCATATTAAGATTGCCAAAATCGCTGGTCGAGTTTCCCTGGAGGCTCAGTTTCCCGGATCCCGGAGCGTCGAAGCGCTCGTTGATGTTCAGAAACTGCCGGACGGTCCACAGCATTTGAACCTCAACTCGACTTCCCATCCCAAAACGGGTTCCGATCACCGCGGCGTTGGTCAGGTCTCCCTTCAGCCCGGAAAAGGGAAAGACCGCGTCCTGGAGAAACTCGAACCCGACATCGAATAGAACATGTCCATCCTCAACGGTCCTGGCCCGCTCGGTGAGAAGCGGACGTTGCTGGGAAAAGCCGGAGAAGCTCGAGAAAAGCAGGGCAGAAATCAGCCACAGAGCTCGGATCCTCAACCGCATCCGGCGAGTGTAGTGAAAGGATCAGGGGGAGTCAATTCAGGCGTCTTCGCCCGGCTCGACCGGGCGGTCGTAGCCCAAATCCCCCCACAGATACTGGACCAGTAAGACGGCCGAAAGCGCAGCCGTTTCGGCACGAAGAGTCCTGGGCCCAAGAAAAACGGGTCGTGTTTCGCACTCTTCAAAGAGTTGCCGCTCGCGGCCGCTCCATCCCCCTTCCGGACCGATCAACAATGCGATTCGGGAAGAGCCGCCGCCCGGTTCCCACTTGATCTCTCTGAGATCGTGGCTCGCTGTAGGATCCAGCACGATCTGCAGAGCTCGACGAGAGGCATCCAGAAACTCAACCAGGTCGATGGCGGGTCTCATCACCGGAGCCCGGCTTCGGCCACACTGCTTGACGCTTTCATCCAGTATTCTTTCCCAGCGCGGCAAGAGCCGGCCAGCACTCTTTGCCAGGCCCTCGTCAACAAAGCGGGTCCTCAACGGGACAATCTGAGAAACTCCCAGCTCACAGGCTTTTTGAATCATCCACTCGAACCGTGCCTTCTTGATCAAAGCGGCTCCCAGAACGATCTCGAGAGGTGACTCACCGAGAGTGCCGATTCGGGCAACGACCTTCACTTCCCACTCTCTGTCCCGGCGCCGGAGTCGGCACTCGTACCAGGTCGACTTGCTGCGATCCAGCCCCTGGAACACATCCCCTTCACCGAGCCGTCGAACCCGAACCAGATGGTGGATCTCCCTGGGAGATAGGAATGGCCGCCCACTGGCGTCAGATTCGAGAACTGCTCGACAGGTCCCGCTGGATCCAGACGTGGTCATCGCGCGTCAACCGAACATCTCTTTGACCTTCTCAAAAAGCCCTCCGCCTTCCTGAACTTCGTCTCCGGAGATCTCAGCCAGTCTCTTCAGCAGTTCTCTCTGCTCCTGACTCAACCGAGTGGGCGTAACAATCCGCACCGTGACGTACTGGTCGCCGCGCCCTCGCCCGTTGAGGCTCGGAACACCCTGGTTTTTCAACCGGAAAACCGATCCACTTTGAGTCCCTTCCGGGATTTTGATCGTCTCTTTCCCCAAAAGGGTAGGAACGCTGATTTCCGCTCCCAGCGCCGCCTTACTGAAGGTGAGAGGCATCTGGCAATAAATGTGGTGATCTTTGCGTGTGAAAAAGGGGTGTTCTTTGACGGTCAAGACAACGAATAAGTCACCCGGGGGTCCGCCCCGACCTCCCGGCTCGCCCTCACCTGCAACTCGCAACTGCACACCGCCATCGACACCTGCCGGAATCGCGACCTCGAGAAGCTTCTCTTTGCGAATCCGGCCCACCCCTTTGCAGGCAACGCACGGAGTCCGAATAATCTGACCCGCACCCTGGCAGACACTGCACGTCCGCGTGATGGAGAAGAAACCCTGCTGGTAGCGCGTCTGCCCCTTCCCGCCGCACTGGGAGCAGGTTGCCATTCCGCCCTCCGACTGGGCACCCGATCCACTACAGGTGGCGCAAACCCCATGACGAGGAATCTTGATCTTGGTCTTGATGCCGAATGCCGCCTGCTCAAAGTCCAGCTCCAGGTCGTATCTCAGATCGGCTCCCCTGTGAGGCTGGGGCCCTCCACGCGATCTTCCTCCAAACAGGTCCCCGAAGCCAAAGAAATCTCCCAGGATGTCTCCAAAATCGGCAAAGGTGTCCGGATCAAAACCCGCAGGCCCTTTTCCCACGCCAGCATGCCCGAAGCGGTCGTACCTGGCACGATTGCCCTCGTCGCTGAGAACGGTGTAGGCCTCAGCAGCTTCTTTGAACTGCTCCTCCGCCTCGTGATTGCCAGGGTTGCGATCTGGGTGATACTTTACCGCCGCTCGACGGTAGGCCTTCTTGATCTCTGAAAGAGATGCGTCCCCGGGAATTCCCAGGACTTCATAGTAGTCTCGCTTCGCCACGGCCACTCCTGTTTTCCTGCTTTATAAGATCACCAACAACTGATTTCAAGGAGATAGGAGAAAAAGAGCTTCCCCGGTCGAAAGCTGTCAATACTCCTTCAGAGGCGCTCCGGAAGGTACAGACGAGACCGTTACCTGCGCCGGGCGAAGGAGCCGGCTCCTGATACGGTACCCCTTCCGCAGCAGTTCCAGGATTTCACCGTCTTCGTGACCTTCGCGCTCCTCGACGAGGAGGGCTTCGTGAACCATGGGATCGAACTTCTGACCAACTCCGGGCACTTCCTCTACTTCAAACCGGGTCAATACCCTGTTCAGCCCCTTGAGAAGGAGCTCGAAGCCTTCCTGATACACTTTCACTGGTTGTGAGGAAGCCCGCTCCGGGAAGGATTCCAGCCCTCTCTCACACGAGTCGATGACAGGCAAGATCTCCTTGAGTACGCTCGCTCTCGCCGATTCAGTCAACTCTTGCTTTTCCCGGGCAAACCGTTTCCGCAGGTTCTGAATCTCCGCTTCCTTGCGCAGCCACCGATCGTGAAGATCCGCCTTTTCTTTTTGGTAGGATTCCAATAAGTCTGCTGGCGACTCCGACCCGAGAGTCTCCTCCTCGGGCCCCTTCTCCACTTTGGAATCGGAAACAGACTCCGGGAACTCGAAATCGGTCAACTCTTTGGTAGGCTTCTCGTTCATTCGCCCGCGACGGCCCCCTGGCTTCCACCAGACGTCATCAACTGGCAGCACAGCCTGGCGACATGATCCACAACACTGATGGCTTTCTCGTACTCCATCCGTCGGGGACCCAGAACGCTCAGGGTACCTCTTCCGGCACCCCAGCTGTAGGAGGACGAAACCAGGCTGAAATCCCTACCGCCCCGGAAATGATCTTCCAATCCAATGGTGACCCGGGTCCCGAATTCTTCCTGGCTGATACAGGCATTGACGATGTTGATCAGTCGGTTCTTCTGCTCGAAGGCCTGAAACAGCACGGTGAGCAAGTCAAGATCGCATTCGCCGATATTCTCAATCATCGTGGTCGTCCCACCCAGATAGACGTCGGACTCAGCGGACGAATCCGCCATGAGACTGGCGGACCCAAGAACAATCACACTGCTCAGGAGACGGTTGTACCTGGCCTTTTCCTCTGACATGAGACGGACCAGGTCTGTCCGGATCTGGTCCAGGGTTTCTCCTGCGTAATTCATGGTCAGGTACTTAGCCGCAGCATCCAGTTCACGCTGCCGGAAGGCATCTTCCACCCGGATCCGCCGGTGCTGCACCTGACCGGCTGTGGAAACAAGAATGGCCAGAACCCGGTGCGGGGAAAGCTTGAGGAACTCGATCTGTCTAATGGGCGCCAGCGACATCGGCGGAGCCACTACGATCCCCACCTGATCAGATAGGCTGGCCAGAATCTGCGACACCCGTTTCATCAGGTGCCCAGGATCTGCTTCTGCCTCCAGCACGCTGCGGATCCAACTGACGTCAAAGCCCGAGAGCTCTCGCAAGCGGATGAGAGAATTCACATAAAGCGAATAGCCCTTCGCCGTAGGAACGCGACCAGCCGATGTGTGGGGCTGAGATAAGAAGCCCTCTCTTTCCAACCCGGCAACGACCGTGCGAATTGATGCAGAACTCAGGTTCTCGCGATTGAGCGCAGCCAGGCGTCTGGACCCCACAGGTTTCCCGGTCCGCACGAACTCCCGGACCAAGTCTCTCAGAATCTCTCTTTTTCTCCGCGACAGAGTTGATTCGTTCATCGCAAACCGAGGGAAATACAGAGTTTCTTATAGCACAAGCGTCTGCGCGCGCGCAATTTGGCAGGTCAGGCCGGGAACAGGAAAAGAAGCCCCCCGGAAGAGTCCCCCAGGTTCGCTTTCCGGGCTCCGCGAGTCGTGCGAGCCAGGGGCCTTCCCCCGAGGCGGAACGAGAGTCTCGCGCGGCAGTGATGGAGTACCATGGACTTCATGCGCATGCGCAGGTTGTCTGCCGTTAGGTGTGTGCCTTTCTGGATCCCTGCCCTGTTCCAGGTTGCAAGTCTTCCGGCTCAGCCGGTGGATGTTTTCAACAAGACCCCGGAGGCCCTGCTCGAGTCGATCGAAGCGATCCTGTCTGACACGAACACACCGGGTGCAGGTCTAGCCCTGGTCAATCGGGACGGGGTTGAATGGGCCGGAGGAGTGGGGCTGGCAGAGATTTCAGACGGTTGGCCGGTTACCTCCGACACACTTTTTCGGATCGGCTCGATTTCGAAGATACTGGTGGCCCTCTCTGTCCTCAAACTTCAGGAGCAGGGTCAGCTAAGTATCGAACGGTCTGTCGAGTCCCTGGCCCCTGAGCTGGGAGTCGTGAACCCCTGGGCTGACACCCATCCGTTGAAGCTGGCCCATCTGCTGGAGCATACAGGCGGCCTGGACGACATTCGCGTGTACGAGAATGCCCACAACGATGCTGATCCGATTCCACTCGAAGAAGGTCTGGCTCTCAATCCCCGGCGTGTGTGCCGCTGGCCCCCGGGCAAGCATTTTGCCTACTCCAGCGCCGGAACTGCCATGGCCGCCTTTATCGTTGCGAAGGTCAGCGGTAGGAGCTTCGAGTCGTATGTCGAAGACGAATGGTTCAAACCGCTGCAGATGAGCACGGCAACCTACTACCCGGATGGAAACCTGGCCATGGGCTACGTCGATGACCGGGCCGCTCCCTACTGGCACATCAGCCTGCGGCCTGCTGGAGCGGTCAACGCTTCGCCTCGTGAAACGGCAAATCTCCTGCTCCTGTTGCTGAATAAGGGTCATTTCGGCAAGGCTCAGCTTCTGTCTTCGGAATCTGTGCAAAGAATGGAGGCTCCTTCGACCAGCCTGGCTGCCCTCAACGGCACTAGGACGGGTTATGGACTGTGTCTTGACACGACCCTCTTTCAAGGATTCCTGGTGCACGGACATTCAGGAAGCATCGATGGCTTTCTGTCGCGACTCGAATATTTTCCGCAGCCCGGAAAAGGCTTCGTTCTGTTCATCAATTCAGCCAGTCCCGAAGCCCTTTCTCGCTTGACCCGGCTCGTGCGTGAATCTCTGCTGAAGGGAGTTCCTCGATCGCAGGCGCCGGCCTCCGAGATTCCGGTCTGGAGGGTGGCGGGGCTGGCCGGATACTACCGTCCAATCGCCCCCCGGCAGGAAACCTCCCGCTTTGTGGACAATCTTTTCGGTGTGATCCGGCTCGATCTGCAAGGCAACCAGCTGCGGCTGGCTGGTGGCGGTCCCGAAGATGTTCTCATCCCGGTCACGGACCGCCGTTTTCGAGGACCCGATGACCCAATCCCGTCCGCTGCCTTCACGCGCGACCAGGGGGAGACGATCCTGCAGGGCACAGGACGAGTCATCCTGGGCAGCTACCAGGCACTTTCCTTTTGGAGACTCTGCCTTGAAAGAGCTGCCGCCGTGCTGGCCATACTGCTCATGGTCGCGTCGCTGCTCTTCTCGCTCTACTGGTGCCCGCTGTGGTTGCTGGGGCGACTCAAGGACTTGAATTGGATGCGGCTGGGCGTCTTTCCAGCGCTGTCAGCCCTGGCTCTGGCTGCTTGCACTCTGATTGTGCTGGGGGCCATGGAAGACCCGGTCCGAAGACTGGGCAATTTCACCTTCTGGTCAGGCTCGCTATTCGCCCTCAGCTGGCTTTTTGCGGTATTCGCCCTGCTGGGAGCAGTCGAGTCCATCAAGAGTCTGGCCCGTGTGCGAACCAGTCTCGGGGGGCGGATCTTCGCCCTGGCCTGCTCCTCTGCTGGTCTCGGAATCGTCGTTTATCTCTGGAATTACGAAATCCTCGGGATCAGGACCTGGACCTACTGAACTAATTTTAATTTTAATTAGGAGGTTCCAGCGTTCCAAGGTTCCATGGAAGAGGCTCCTACACTTCACCGACCCGTAACATTCCCGGTGTAGGAGGACCCTCTGTGGTCCGATCAGATCTTTGCCGTCGTGTGACATCCCCAGAGTAGGAGGACCCTCCGTGGTCCGATCAGATCTTTGCCGTCGTGTGACATCCCCAGAGTAGGAGGACCCTCCGTGGTCCGATCAGATCGCTTATGAGGAGGTTCCAACCGGCTGTTCTAGCGTCGGTCGGTGGTTTCCAGGAGTCCCAGATATCGGGCGAACACCTCGAGCAGCGCCCCTGCAAGGTCCTCTGCAGGATTTTCCGAAGAATAGATTTCGCTCCAGCAAGTCACCGTCTCACGCAGCCGTTCGGCGTCGAACTTCAACACCTTCCCCTGGCGTTGATAGTCGAGCCTTACCGGGATGGAGCCGTGCTGCAAAAAGCTGCGCCTCAACCGGCGCTGCGCACTCCCCACAAGCTTCCGACCCTGAAACAATATCTCATGACGAGATGCCGTCGCAAAACAGGGCTTGATGGCTCCCCCATTGTGGGCAGCGTTGCCCCTCCTCCTCTGGAGAGACACCGTTCCCCCCAGTGCTCCCAGGCCGCGAGCCAGAATTTCGGACACCAGACGGTAGGTTGCGCTGATACTCCCGAGGGGAAAGAGATCAGGTTCATTGGAAACAACAGCGTACGTCAGTTCCTCGTCATGGAGAACTGCGCGACCACCGGTCGGTCTCCGCACCCACTCGATCTCATTTCTCCTACAGCAGGGTAGATCGATGGCTTGCGCCGGATCCTGGTGGCGGCCCAGCGACACCGTGGGTCTTGACCACCCATAGAGACGAACCACCGTCATCGGACCAGTGGATGATTCTGCCTGCTGTAGCAGCAGCCGATCCCGGGACATGTTCTGGGCGCCTGAGGCGGCGGCATCAATGGAAATACTCCTGCGTCCAATCTGATACGAAGGTGATCGTGAAAGCCGGAGCCCCCCGAGGGCCGCCTGTGCGGGAATTGAAATCACACCCTCCGTGGTCCGATCAGATCGCCGCACGGAGGCGGCTCCTACACTTCGCCGACCCGTAACATTCCCGGGGTAGGAGGACCCTCCGTGGTCCGATCAGATCGCCGCATGGAAGCGGCTCCTACCCCGCTCGGGTTCTGTTAGCCACTCAGTAACTCACTACGGCTTGACAAACGACCTATAACGGATTTGCTTCTGGCGGTCAGCCGCATAGACGAGGCGCAGGATCACGCCGGAGCCGGATTCCAGATCGAGAATCTTGTCCCTGAATTCTGCTCCCGTGGTCACGGGCTCGCCATTCACATGGGTCACGACCTCGCCCGGCCTCAATTCTGCGTCGTCGGCCAGACTGGTGGGGGTGACTTCAAGAATGAGAATTCCTTCCTCGTCTTCGATTCCCAGCCTTTCCAGATCGCGCTCCGTTGCCGAACGGACCTCCAGACCAATCTCCTTCTTGCGATCCCGCTCCACCTTTTCGTCCAGGGAAATTCCCTTGTTCTCTTCTTCCCGTTGCTGCTCCAGCGTCCGTTCGGCCAGTGTGACCGACAGCTCCAGGACTTTTCCTTTGCGAACTGCTCGAATCGGGACTTCTTCGTTGGGAGGAGTGTTGGCAATCGCTGCCCGCAGATCCCAGGATGTCTTGACCTCCCGCTCGCCCACGTGCACGATGACATCTTCGGCCTCGATGCCGGCCTGATCCGCCGGCCCGTCCTCCTCGACCTGAGTCACCAGCACTCCATCACCGTCCTTCACGCCGTCCGGGTCATCCCCGGCAACACCAAAGAACTCGGCCATCTCAGGAGTGAGTGAGCTCATATTCATGCGGATTCCCATGAAACCGCGTTCGATTTTCCCCTTCGTGACCAACTGGTTGTAGTAATTCACGAACACGGTCGATGGAATGGAAAAGCCGACCCCAACCGATCCTCCACTGCGGGTGGTGATGAAAGAATTGATGCCGATGACTTCTCCCCGGGCGTTGACCAGGGGGCCGCCGCTGTTGCCCGGATTGATGGCTGCGTCTGTTTGAATGTAATCACCGAATATGTGGTACCCCTGGACGACTCGACCTGTTGCCGAAACGATGCCCGCCGTGACCGTCTTCTGAAAGCCAAACGGGCTTCCTATAGCCAGCACCCAGTCCCCGACCTTCACTTTCTCCGAGTCCCCGACCTGGGCGAAGGGCAGCGGTTCATCTGCATCGATTTTCAGCACGGCCAGATCCGACGGCCTGTCGAAACCGATCACTTCCGCCCGAAAACTCGAATTGCTGGGCAGGGTGACGGTGATCTTGTCCACCCCGTGAACCACATGGTAGTTGGTCAGGATGTACCCGGCGCTGTCGACAATGACGCCGGACCCGGTTCCGGAGCGCTTTCGCTCCTGCGGCTCGCGTCCGTTGCCCGGGGGACCACCGAACGGGTCACGGCCAAAGAAATCGCGCAGAGCTTCAGGGAAGGCTGCTCTCGGGACTTCTACCAATCCCTGGGTATTGATGTTGACGACGGCCGGACCGACTGTCTCAACAACTTGAGCGAAGCCCTGGTACAGGGGAACCTCTCGATCGAGCACGAGTGGCGCCCCGGCTCCCTTCCGAGTCAGCTTTGCGCCCTGGACTTTAGCAGGATTGGCTCCGACACCATCCGAAACAATCGAACCGATGATGATCCCGAGCCCAAGCGTGACCAGGATGGCCAGGAATGCGACCCCGGGAGCCGTCCTGAAAAAGCGCTTCGTTTTCCCCATTCTTGATCCTCCTTAAAAATCCAACAGAGCTTTGCCCGTCGGCACTCAATTCCCGGTTGTGCAGCCCTCGAGGGCCCTTACTAGGTTAGACGCGATTTGTAGCGCGTAGTTTGATTTTTTGATTTTAGCATCTCTCACTCCTCACTCGTCACTCGTTCCTCGTTCCTCCGTTAAAGGTTAAAGGTTGAAAGTTGAAAGTTGAAGGTTGAAAGTCCCTGAAACCTTCAACTTGTAACTTGCAACTTGCAACGCCGCTCGCCCCAGCGAGCGGTCTTAATGAACAACAAAGTTCACAATCCGTCCGGGGACAAAGATCTCTTTGCGGACTGTCTTGCCCTCCAGGTGACGCTGGACTCCTTGTACCTGGCTGGCCTGCTCCACGACCGTAGCCTGTTCCATTCCGGCGGGAACCGTCAGGGTGCCCCTCAGCTTTCCGTTCACCTGAATCGAAATCGTCACCGTCTCTTCCTGGACCAGCTCCGCCTCGAATTCCGGCCAGGGCTCGTAAGCCAGGGTCCGACTATGTCCCAGGCGGCTCCAGATTTCCTCCCCCAGGTGGGGAGCGAAGGGACTCAACATCAGCACCAGTGTCTGCAGCGACTCGCGAGTGATCCCGGGTTCTTTGTAAGCTGCATTGAGCAGTTCCATCAGCGCCGAGATGGCCGTATTGAACTGCAGGGCTTCTATGTCCCCGGTCACCTTCTTGACAGTTCTGTGCAGATGCCGCTGGAAGGTCTTTGACTCACTGTCGGCTTGAACCCGCCGGCTGATTTGTCCGTCTGAGTCGACAGCCAGTCTCCAGAATCTGGAAAGGAACCGATGGACACCGGCAATTCCATTGGTCTGCCAGGGTTTGACTGCCTCCAGAGGTCCCATGAACATTTCGTAGAGCCGGAAAGAATCTGCACCCCATTCCTGGACCACGTCATCGGGATTCACGACATTGCCCCTGGCCTTGGACATCTTCTCGCCGTTCTCGCCCAGGATCATTCCCTGATTGATCACCTTCTTGAACGGCTCACTCGTCGAGGCATAGCCCAGATCGTAAAGAACCTTCTGCCAGAAGCGGGCGTAGAGCAAATGCAGGACCGCGTGTTCCGCCCCGCCGATATAAAGATCAACCGGCATCCAGTAAGCCTCCACAGCCGGGTTCCAGGGCTCGGTATCGTTATGCGGGTCCACAAAGCGCATGAAGTACCAGCAGGAGCCCGCCCACTGGGGCATGGTGTTGGTTTCTCGTCGATACCGGACCCCGTGCCTTTCAAAGCAGAGCCAGTCCTCGGCTCTTGACAGGGGTGGCTCTCCGGTCTCCGACGGCTGGTAGTCTTCCAATTCAGGGAGCACCACCGGCAGGGCTTCCTCAAGCGCAATCACGTGACCCTCCTCGTCATGGGCTAGAGGAAAGGGCTCTCCCCAGTAGCGCTGGCGTGAAAACAGCCAGTCCCGAATCTTGTAGTTGACGGCGCCTTCTCCCCGACCTTTGCGCTCCAGCCATCGAATCATGGTCTGGATCGCCTCATCTTTGGACAGCCCATCCAGGAATCCGGAGTTGATGAGAGTGCCGTCTCCATGATGAGCCGCTTTGTAAATGTCCTCTTCCTCCCCGCCTGTCACAACTCGCCGGATGGGAAGATCAAATTGGCGCGCGAATTCATGGTCCCGTTCATCGTGCCCTGGAACGGCCATGATGGCGCCGTACCCGTACGACATCAGGACGTAGTCGGCAATGAAAATCGGAACCTCCTCACCGTTGGCCGGGTTAATGGCGATGCCTCCAGTGTCGACGCCGGTCTTCCCATCGACCACAACAGTCCTCTCCCGGTCGGTCTTGCTGAGTGTGGACTCGACATATTCCTTAACCTCATCCTGCCGGAAGGGTTGTGTGATTTGGGCCACCAGCGGATGCTCCGGTGCCAGCACGCAAAAGGTGGCTCCAAAGAGCGTGTCCGGTCGCGTCGTAAAGACTCGAAAACTCGAATCGCAACCCGCCACCTGAAAGTCGATGTTGGCTCCGTGACTCTTGCCGATCCAGTTGCGCTGCATCTCCTTGAGACTCTCGGGCCACTCCAGCTCATCCAGATCCGCCAGCAGGCGTTCCGCATACTCAGTGATCTTCAGGACCCACTGTCGAATGGGCTTTTTGATCACCGGGTGTCCCCCGCGCTCAGACTTTCCGTCAATCACTTCCTCATTGGCCAGCACTGTGCCCAGAGCCGGACACCAGTTGACAGGCTCTTCGGACTGATAGGCCAGGCCTTTCTCGTAAAGCTTGAGAAAGATCCACTGGGTCCACTTGTAGTACCTCTCGTCGGTGGTGTTGATCTCGCGATCCCAGTCATAGGAAAAACCGAGCATCTTGAGCTGCCTTCGAAAAAGGTCGATATTCCGGGCTGTAGTTTCCCTGGGGTGCGTACCTGTTTCGATCGCGTACTGCTCGGCGGGAAGACCGAAAGCATCCCATCCCATCGGATGAAGGACATTAAAACCCTTCATACGCTTGAAGCGAGAAACGATGTCGGTGGCAGTGTATCCCTCGGGATGTCCCACATGCAGGCCCGAGCCGGACGGATAGGGGAACATGTCCAGGCAATAGAACTTGGGCCGGGTCGGATCATACTCAGCTTTGAATGTCTTGTTCTCTTCCCAGTAGTCCTGCCACTTCTTTTCAATTGTCAGGAAGTCGTGGGCACGGGAACCCTTCTTCTCGTTCATGGCTCATCCAGAAGATGCAGTTTCAGGGGGGTGAGTTGCTAGTGCACTACCACTAGCCCGGAGGCCAACTCAGCGACCGTCCGCCCAGAAGGTGAAAGTGGAGGTGGTCAACCGACTGGCCGCCGTTTCGCCCGATATTGGCTACGACGCGATATCCATCGGCTTCGAGACCCTGGTCCCGGGCAATTTCAGCCACTTTGAGAAGAAGATGTCCAAGCAGTCTCTGGTCTTCCCGCCCCGCCCCCTCGAGACTGGCAATCTCCTTCTTGGGAATCACCAGAATATGAATCGGAGCCTGTGGGTTCACATCCCTGAAAGCGAGGCAGTCTTCATCATCGTAGACGATGTCGGCCGGGATCTCGCCGTCGATGATCTTCTTGAAAATGGTCATGCCTGTTATCCTGCGAAATTCCGGCGAAAAGTTAAAGGTCTTTTTGCGTGACGGCATTCATTCATCAAAGAGAGGACTCGCTCTCCGGTTTTGAGCTAAACTCAATCTTTTCCGGACCGCTGGCAGGAGCCGAGACCGAAAAGCCGGGGCGGCGCGCTCAGGTGAGATCAGGAACCAGACACCATGACCGCAAAGAACGATTATCGACCAACTCTCCAATTACCGAGTACAAGCTTCCCGATGAAGGGAAACCTGCTTCAGCTCGAGCCCAGGCTGCAGGCCCGCTGGGAACGGATGGACCTGTATCGCCGTATGCGTGATCTGGATCATCCCCGGGGGCCCTACATCCTGCACGACGGCCCCCCTTATGCGAACGGGCCGATTCACATGGGTCACCTTCTCAATAAGACCCTGAAGGACCTGGTCGTTCGTTCTCGCATCATGTCCGGACACGACGTGAACTTCGTCCCGGGATGGGATTGCCATGGCCTGCCCATTGAACACAAGGTCCTCAAAGAACTCGGGCCCGAGAGCAAGAATCTGACCACTTCAGAGATCAGGCGGCGGTGTCATGACTACGCCACCACCTGCGTGAACCTCCAGGCCGAACAGCTCCAGCGGCTGGGGACCATTGGCACCTACGAAACCCCTTACCTCACGATGCGACCGGAGTACGAGGGGGCCGTTCTGGAGGTGTTCGCCAGGCTCGCTGAAGAAGGCCTTGTGTATCGCGACTTGAAGCCTGTTCACTGGTCGATCGAAAACCGCACGGCGCTCGCAGACGCGGAACTCGAGTATTACGACCGAACGGATACGAGCATTCATGTCCTGTTCCGGCTGCGGGGGAGTGAACAACTGCCGGCCCGCCTTCATGCTCCGTCGGGAATGCGAGTCTGGCTGATGATCTGGACTACGACTCCCTGGACTCTGCCGGCGAATGAGGCCATCGCTCTAGCTCCCACTGCCGAGTATTCTTTGATCCGATTCAACGAAGGAGCAGATTCCCGCCTGGCTATCGTGGCTACCCACCTCGTGGACCAGGTGTTCTCCGGGATCTCTCGAGTCGAGGAGATGGGACGATGTCTGGGAGCTGAACTGGTCGACTGCGGGGTCTGGTACGACCCCCCCTTAAAACAGAAAAAGAGCCCTCTCGTGAAAGCCGATTATGTAACGCTGGAAGACGGGACCGGTCTCGTTCACACCGCACCGGGACACGGAGCCGATGACTACTTCACGGGAATGAAGGAGGGATTGCCCGTCTATTGCCCTGTCCAGGAGGATGGGACTTTCGATACAACTGCGCCCGATTGGCTCCATGGGGTGAGTGTCTGGGACGCAAACTCTTTGATTGTCGATCGTCTGACCGAGGCAGGTGTGCTCTTTCGCAGCGAAGACTACCGGCACAGCTATCCCCACGACTGGAGAGGAAAAACTCCAATCATTTTCCGGACCACAGAACAGTGGTTCGTGGCCGTCGATAAGCCGTTCGGAGACGCCGACCAGTCGCTCCGCGAACGAGCGCTGCAGGCAGCCGGAGAAGGGATTCGATTCGTTCCTGACTGGGCAAAGAACCGCCTCATAGGAATGCTGGAATCACGCCCTGACTGGTGTATCAGCCGCCAGCGGGCCTGGGGCCTGCCCATTCCTGCATTTTTTGGATCCGGCGAGGAGTTGTTGCTGACCCCCGCTTCAATTCGAGCGGTGGCCCGGCGCTTTGGAGCTTTCGGGTCTGATGTGTGGTTCCAAGAAGATCCGGCCGTGTTGTTGGAGGGCTATGAACCCGAGGAAGACCCTGACTTACCCGACGCTTTGAGAGCTTCGGGGAAGGGGGGGCTGCAGAAATTCAAGAAGAGTGTCGATATTTTCGACGTCTGGTTCGAGTCCGGAAGTTCGTGGAATGCTGTGCTGTGTGGCCGTGGGATCGGGTATCCTGCTGATCTTTATCTGGAAGGCTCCGATCAGCATCGGGGGTGGTTTCAGCTTTCGATGTTGCCGGCGCTCGGGGCCACCGGGCAAACCCCCTTCCGTGGACTCCTGACCCACGGTTTCATGGTCGATGGCAAAGGCCGCAAGATGAGCAAATCTGTGGGAAACGCGATCGAGGTCTCCGATATCCTCAAGCAGCACGGTGCCGATGTCTGCAGATGGTGGGTCAGCTCGCTCAACTACACGAATGACGTCAAGGTGGACTGGGAGTTCTTTCGTGTTGCCAGCGAGGAGTATCGCAAGATCCGCAACACGATCCGCTTCCTGCTGGGCAACCTGAAGGATTTCCGGCCCGAGCACGCCGTGGAACTCTCCGAGCGGGATCGATACTCGATCGATTCCTGGGTTGTGCAGGAACTCTCCGAGTTTGTGAAAAAGGTTCATCGCTACTACGCCTCCTTTCGCTTCAACCTGGTGTCCGATACGATCTTCAACTTTTGCAATCAGACCCTGAGTGCCGTTTACCTGGCTGCCGTCAAGGATCGTCTCTATTGCGATCACCCGGATTCGCTGCGACGGCGTCGAGCCCAGACGGTCATCAACCGGGTGGCCGATGCTCTCATCCGCGCGGTGGCTCCGATCCTGGTCTTTACGGGGGAAGAAGCGTGGCTTCACTATTGCGATGAGTCCGAGGACTCCAGCCATTCAGTTCATCTTACGTCGCTTCCGAATGAGTTCAATTTCGAAACCGACCCAGGATGGACCGAGGTCATGGCTCTTCGCGGGGAGGCTCTGAGGAAGCTCGAAGAGGCGAAAAACCCGGCCGGCGCAGGTGTGAAGAACCCGCTCGATGCAGCGATCATCGCTCGGATTCCTCACGGACGCCTGGAAACGCTGCGACTCTTCGAAGCGGAGTTGGCTGACCTGTGCGGAGTCAGTCGCTTTCAACTGCAGGCTGGCTCCCAGACAAAGATAGAGATTCAGGACATCCGTGGCGAGCCCCGTTGTGAACGCTCCTGGAAACGGGACGGCACGGTCAGGCAACGGAGTGACGGGGGTTGGCTTTCGGATCGCGACGCTGAGGTCCTGGGACTATTAGAGTAGCTCCAGCCCGGCGTAGCTTTGTAACAGCTTCTTGATCCCGATCCCGGGAAATCGAACCGTCACCTTTAGATCCTTCCCCGTATCTTCGACCTGCAGGACCCTCCCACGCCCATAGCGGCGATGCTCGACCAGAGCACCCGAGGTCAACTGCAGGGCTGGATTCCCTGCTGGGCCGTCCACAGTTCTCAGGAACTTTTTCACCGCAGCCGGAGAATTGTAGGTCTTACCTTGATACGGGCTTCGCTTCCTGGAAGCTGCCGCTCCACCTCCCCAGGCCGAGGACACCTGATAAGACTGGGCAGATCCGGCCTCGAGCTGGACCAGCTCGGAGGGAACTTCTTCCAGAAAGCGACTGGGCTGGTTGAATCCCAGCGAATCCTGACCGTACAGACGCCTGGTGCGCGAATAGCTCAGGTGGAGTCCTTTTCTGGCCCGGGTCATGCCAACGTAGCAAAGCCTTCGCTCCTCCTCCAGTTCCTCTTCGGTGGTGCTGTGACTGTGTGGGAAGAGGCCCTCTTCGCAACCCACCAGCAGCACATGCTGAAACTCGAGCCCTTTGGCATTGTGGATCGTCATCAGTGTCACTGGCGACGCGGCGTCGTACTCATCGGTCTCTGAGTAGAGCGCAGCGTTGTCCAGAAACTCCTGAATCCCCTCACCTGCCTGATAACAGTCTCGCGCTACGGTCACCAGCTCGTCCAGGTTGAGCAGGCGGCTGGCCGATTCCTCGGTGCCGATCTCCGAAAGATGGTCCCTGTAGCCGACTCGCTCCAGAATCCTCTCCAGACAAAGGTGCAGCGGAGAGGAGAGTTCGGGCTGGCACTCCTCGATCAATCTTTGAAAGGACTGGACCGCGATATGGGAGCGTCCGGGAAGAAGGCGAGAGTCGAGGCCCGTTCCGATGGCCTCCCAGAGACTGAAGTTGTTCTCGTGTGCAATTCCCCGGAGGCGGTCCAGGGTCACGCGGCCTATCCCCCGGGACGGCTCATTCACAATCCTCAGCAATGCGATGTTGTCGCCCAGACTGCAGACCAGGCGCAGATAGGCGAGGGCATCTTTGACCTCTTTCCGATTGTAAAAGCTCTCTCCTCCTACCAGCCGGTAGGGTATGTAGAGGCGCCTCAGCTCTTCTTCGAGGATCCTGGACTGAAAGTTGGTGCGATACAGCACTCCGATCTCGCCTTGCGACTCACGCAGCAGATTGAAGACCCGCCTGGCCACGAAACGGGCCTCGATCCTCGCATCTGCGGCAATAAAGAGGGAAACCAGATCCCCCCCCTGACTCTCTGTCCAAAGTTTCTTGGGTCGACGATTGGCGTTGCAGGAGATCACCGCGCTGGCAGCATCGAGGATGACCTGTGTTGAGCGGTAGTTCTGTTCGAGCTTGATCACTTGCGCGCCCGGAAAGTCCTGTTCGAAGCGTAAAATATTGGAAATGTCTGCGCCGCGGAAGCTGTAAATGGACTGGTCCTCGTCCCCGACCGCCGTGACGTTCTGATGAATCCGCGTCAGGGCTCGAAGTAGATCATTCTGCGGGGAATTCGTGTCCTGGTACTCGTCGACGAGGACATACTTGAACTTCTCGGCGTAGCGCCTGCCAGGTTCCTCTTCTTCCACCAGCAAGCGTACGGCGTTCAACATCAGGTCGTCGAAATCCATCGCGTTCGAATCACCCAAGTAATCTTGATAGGCCTTGAAAATGGTGCCAATCAGCTCGTTGTTCGGAGTCTCAGAATTGGCGGTCTGGAAGCTCTGCCACGACTGTCCCGTGTTTTTGGCCCGGCTCACGACCGCCTGGACCATCCGGATGGGAAGCTGTTCGCTATCCACACCCAGTGCCTGGTAGACAGCCCGGTAGACTCGACGCTGGTCCTGAACATCGCAGATCGAATAATCGTTCCCATACCCCAGCAGATGCGCATGCCGTCTCAGCAGTCTGGCTGAGAGGAAATGAAAGGTGGAGATCAGCGGAGGATCCGGCAGGTCGCCCACCAGAGCCTCCACTCGTTCGCGCATTTCCTGTGCGGCTTTGTTGGTGAAGGTGACGGCCAGTATATTGTCCGGGGCTACTCCGTGTTCATGGATAAGAAAGGCGATTTTGTAGGTGATGGCCCGGGTCTTTCCGCTGCCGGCTCCAGCCACGATCAGCAGCGGACCTTCGCACAGCTCCACAGCTTTCCGCTGGCGCTCGTTCAGGTTTTCGAGCAACTCTGTTCCAGTTACCATTCGTGAGAATCCAAGCTGCTAGGCTACCATGGCGGTACCCCCCCGAGCGTCGCCCCGATCACTCTTTCGCGTTCCACATTTAACGTTCCAGGTAACACGTTCCACGTATCTTATATACGTTGGAGGGGTGCACTCTAAAGGGTTACAAGTTGAAGGTTGAAGGTTGAAGGTTCTTGGAACTTGGAACGGAGCGAGCGCCAGCGAGCAACTAAGAGCAGTCGCCCTTCACTCGCGCCTTGAATTCTTCGAGGCCGGCAGTCGAACCATTGTGGGTGGACTTGTAGAGCTTGCTCAAATAGCCGTCGCACGGGCTCGCGTGAGGAGAGCCTTTCTGAGCCGCCCCGCAGGCAAAGGCTTCCATGGCCGGCTGGAGACGGCTTTCTTTCCAGTTCGACATCCCGATGTAGTAATGAGCTTCGCCTCTGAGGTTTCTGTCTCGAGAGTTGCGGATGACCCTCTGATAGTTGACTACAGCGCTGGCCCAGTCCTGACCCTCGTAAGAATTCCGGCCCAGCAGCAGGTAACAGAAAGCACTCTTCTTCCCGACCCACCGATTCCAGTCCTGTTCGGAAACGTTCTCAGTCCTTGCCATCTTGGAGAGCAGGCCCAGCATCTTCCTGGCATAGCGGGCAGCTTGAATCCAGTTCTCTTTCTGGGCGGCGGATGCCAGGAGTTCCTCGAGATAGCCAAAGGCCTCGGCCGGTTCGAGTAAATCGACCGCCGTCGTGCGCATTTCTCCGTACTTAGCCGTGTTACCGGTCTCCTTGTAGGCTTTGAGCAGCATCTTGAAAAGGTTGGTGTCAGGGTTCTTGGCGTACACCGTCTCACAGTACCCGGTGGCCTTGGAGTACTCCCCGGAATGAAAGGCGGAGTAGCAGAGCTGAGTAATGAGGGTGATCTCATCCGGTTTATACTTGAGTATCGCCTCTCCGGCGACGACGATTTTTTCATGCTGGTTCTTCTGGACCTGCTCCGTCATAGCCCGAAAGTACTCACTCAGAGCCCATTTGGATAAATCAGGAAACCGGTCGCCCCCTGCCTCCACGTAGTCGAGGGCGCACTTCTGCCGCGATTCCGGGTCTGTGACACCCGCGCATTTCTGGACAACCTCATATTGGCTGCGGTATTCTGCTTGCTGCTTGGCGGCTGCATCGGTTTCCTGTTCCTGAGCCCAGAGCGAGAACGAGGCCATTACGCTCAATGCAAGGACCAGGTGAACAACCTTGGTCAAATTCCTAAGAGTCATCTCTTCCCCTCAGTATTTCTGTCTTTTTCCCGTGAGCTTGACACTGCTTCCAATCAGGTAAAATCGGCGTGACCCAAGAACACTCCCTTCTGAATCACTACAATGATCAAGGATTGGATTATAGGCATTCGCGCCTTTGCTTTCCAGTCGGTTGTGATGTCTTGCCATCAGAATAGTTGCGAAACCATGAACCAAAAAGACTCCACAGCGGCCATTCAGATGGTTCCGATCACGGAGATTGACACGGAAGACGGCACCTTTTCAACGACTCCAGGTTGGATCGTGAACGCAGCTCTGCGCCGGTCAATCGAGCGGGTCGGCCTCACCACACCGGTCCTTCTGCAAAGGCACACCGGGAACCGACTGCGCATCGTTTGCGGTTTCCAGCGCCAGCGCCTGGCTGCGAGCGTCGGATTGAAAACCGTTCCCGCCCTGGTAACAGAGGAAGAAAATCGCCGCAAGCTTTTCGATCTGGCGCTGTTCGAGAATCTGGGGACCAGGGAGCTCTCCGAGCTCGAGAAGGCCCTGGCAGTGACCAAGCTGGTGGTCGAACTGGGCATCTCCGAGGAAGAGCTCATTTCCAGCTACCTGCCGGCTCTGGGCGTTCGACCGGATCGTTTTCACTACAAACGCTGTACTGCCATCGCCCGCCTGCCCCTGGAGATTCAGAGAAACCTTTCGATGTTGCGGGTCGAGATTGCTCTCAAACTGGCTCGGTGGACGACACAGGAGCAGCAGCTTTTCCTCGATCTGACCCGCGACTACCGGCCCAGCCGCAGCTACCAGAAGAGATTATTCGGGCTTCTAGACGACCTTCGGGCTCGAGGGATTCAACAGGAAGAGGCTGCACCTCTGCTCAGCATCTGGAACGCAACCGGCTGTAGCTCGCTTCACGAAGAAGGTCGAGCCGGAGATGCGGTGACCTTCCGCGAGATTCTGGAAAGACTCCACCAGAGTCGCTATCCCGAGTTCGAGAAGATGGTTTCCAGATATGAGGCAAGCTTGAGGGCGCTATCTTTTCCCCGAGGGGTACGTGTCTCGCCGCCTCCCTTTTTCGAGGGAAACTCTCTCGCCTTCGAATTCTCCGTGCAATCTCCTGATCAGCTGGCCACAGTAGCGAAGAGCCTGGGGAAGGCCGCCCGGCGGCCGGAGATGGCGGACCTGTTCGACTTGTTATGATTTCAACTTTCAACTTTTAACTTTCAACTTTTAACTCCTGAAGGAATGACTTCACCCTACCTCCCAAACCAGATCTTCATTGAAAGGGCGGTCGCTGATTCCGTCATCACGGAACGGGTCATGGAACGACTGTCCGGCGTGCCTGTGCAGATCATCGATTCCGTCGAGCAGCTGCGCGGGGAGGCCAGGATTCAGACCCCGACCATTTCTGTAGGGAAGAGGACGCTGGTACTGACCCGGCACCAGGGAAGCTTTTTCAAGTACTGTCCCGGGAGCCGGACAAAGGGTGAGAATGCCAACATTTGCTGCAATTATTTTGTGATCAACTTCGCGAGCAACTGTCATATGGAATGCAGCTATTGCTACCTGCAGGCCTACCTGAACTTTCCCTACATGGTAGTCCACGCGAACGTTGAAGATCTGACTGAGGAGCTCGAATCGGCTCTGGCCGCCTCTCCAGGATCTTTTTTCCGCATAGGTACTGGAGAACTTGCCGACAGCCTGGCCCTCGACGCCGTCACCGGGTATGCACAGCGACTGGTTGAGTTTTTTGCTGCCAAAAACAATGCGGTGCTGGAGCTGAAGACAAAGACGGATTGTGTGGAGGGGTTGCTGGGGCTCGAGCACAACGGAAGGACTGTCGTTGCCTGGTCAATGAACACCCGCTACGTGCAGGAACAGGAAGAGCACAAGACCGCCACTATCGAAGCCCGTCTCAGAGCTGCTCGCAAATGTGCGGACGCAGGTTACAAACTGGGATTTCACTTTGATCCCCTCGTCCACTATCCGGACTGGGAGATTGACTACCGCCTTCTCGTCGGCGAGATTTTCGAAACCGTCCCTGCTGAAGCCATCGCCTGGTTTTCGATCGGAGCTCTGCGCATGACTTCGGGGCTGCGCGACACCATGCGCAGTCGATTCCCTGGCAGCTTTCTGCCGCTGGGAGAACTGGTCCCCTGTCCGGACGGCAAGCTCCGATACGCCAAGAGCATTCGTACCCGAATGTACCTGAGAGTGCTGGAGTGGATCCGCGCTCGCGCCTCGGCCTCAACCGGTCTCTATGCCTGCATGGAGAGACCCGAGGTCTGGAGTCGCGTTTTTCAGACAAGCCCTCCAGCCGACAGCGAGATCGGGGAACTCGTCACTGCCGGCGTGCAGCCGAATAGTTTTCGATCACAGAGTTGATTGCAAACAAACAAGGAACGGGAGCCCAGGGAGAAACTTGATGCCAACTGTCTTGATCAGCACCGAATCTATGATTGACGTGCGGGGGCCGTGGGTCGAGATGCTCGAGGAGGCGGGATTCGAGATCCAATACCCCGAGGATCACACCTTTTCGCGCGGGCTGTCCAGCCAGGACGAAACCGTCCGCGTCCTGAGTGGCGCGGCGGCGGTGATCGCCGGCGGTGAGGTCTTCACGCCAGGCGTCTTGCAGCGTTTGCCGCTGCTTCGCGTGATCGCGCGCTCCGGAGTCGGCTACGATCGCATCGACGTCGCTGCCGCCACTGCCTGCGGAATTCTGGTCACGATTACGCCCACCGCCAACCACGAATCAGTCGCCGAGCAAGTTTTTGCGCTGCTGCTCGGTGTCGCCAAGGGCGTGGTCACCAACGATGCCAGAGCCCGCGCGGGCCTCTGGAGCAGGCGGTTGGGCCAACCGATTCGCGGCAAAACTCTCGGCATTTTCGGCCTCGGCCGGATCGGTCGCAGCACAGCGATTCGCGGCCTCGGTATGCGGATGAGTGTCATCGCAACCGAAACGGCTCCCAACGAACACTTTGTGCGCCAGCATGACATCGAACTGGTCGACTTTGACGAGCTCCTCGCCCGCAGCGACTATCTGACCATCCACTGCCCGCTGAACGACGAGACCACGGGATTGTTCAACCGCGAGGTCTTCGCAAGGATGAAAGAGGGTTGCGTGCTGATCAACACGGCAAGGGGAAAGATCGTTGTCGAAGCCGATCTTGTCGAAGCGCTCAAAGCGGGACCTCTATTCGCTGCGGGCCTCGACGTTTTCGAACAAGAACCAGCCCTGGCCGACAACCCCCTGTTTGAGCTTGATAACGTCGTCGTCAGTCCCCACATAGCGGGCGCGGACAAGCTGTCGCTGGAAGACATGGCGACTGAAGCTGCCGACTGCATCATCAAGCTGCATAGCGGCAATTGGCCGGTGGGTGCGGTCGTGAATGACGATCTGCGTAAGAACTGGAAGTGGTGACCAGGTGACACTCCCCCCGATGGAACCCACCTTCTGAGTGAGACTGTTCATAGCAGCGACACCAACACAATCCCGCTGATACCGAAGAAGAACAGGCCGCAGAACACGACGCCCGCTCGTATGAACCAGTTGGGCCGTACCTCGCGTGGAAGCAGCGTGCAATTCACGTAAAGCGCGTGGAGAGCCGCAGCGCCGAGGCTCAGATTCATCAAGACGCCGGCAATCTTGAGAATCGCGAGTGGCTCCAGAAACATCAGGATCACCAACCCCCACACCGCCTTCAGCGACATCAGACCATAGTAAATGTGTTTCACTCGATCCTCACCAAGCCGACGAGCGCGGGCACTCGCCGTCCAGATGATGTCGCACCACCGCCTGGGGCCCGTGTCACCCGCCAGGATTTGGCCTGGATACAAGATGAGAAAGCCAACCACAAGCGTTATGATCCATAACCCGTAACCAGGGTATCGGTAGTCGATTCCCTCCGCGGTCATGCCCGCCACGCGGATTCCCGACACCGGGGCATTGCGGATGAACTCCACCGACAACATGCAGGGCAGCGCCATGCCGATGAAACAGCAAATCATCCAGACAACCGCCTGGTCGCGGACGATGTGTCGCATCCAACCCCGCCACCGGATCATGTTTTTCTGGGTAGGGCGAAAGACCTGGCCGACGTGGGAAAGGGTGACGGTCGTGCCGCCTACGGCACTGGCAATCGCGCCCACGTTGGCTCCCATGCCCCATCCCTTGTCGCGGGCGTAATTGGACAAGAGTACGTTTGTCAGCCCACCTGCGCCGGCGATCGAGGCGAACACGGCAATCAGCGCCCAATCCAGGTCGGGCAGCCGTCCGTTTTCGAGCACGTAGCCGATCAGTTGAACTCGACGCAGGCCCTGATTCCGCGTTAGTTCCCCTACGCTGTCGCGCAGTCCTGGCTCGGGTATATCGTCGATCTGCCGGTAGGTCCGCCGGCCGGCCTCATCGGATACGGCGACCCGGTCGAGGCGCCAGCTCCCGTCCTGCCTATCGATCGCGCCCTCCGCAGTCAGGGTGACCTGGCTCTCCCTTTGCTCCACGAAGAATCGCCCTGGCCGCGAGAGCTTCCTGGCACGGGAGACCATCTGCTGCCGGCGCGACTCGTACCGGGCGGGAACCTGTCCGTCGATCTTGTACACAACTTCTCCCACCCGGAACTCGGTGACGACAGTTCCCGCCTCCTCGAAGGTGCCCTGCACCCGATACGAATCACTGCCGTTCTGCTCGTAAAGCGTGAAGTGACGACCGGCGATAATGGTATGGGCACGCAAAGGGATCTGGCCGAAGCGGATAAAGCCGCTGAACACCTCGCGCATCGACTGTGCCGAAATGAAAAACGTTCCAACGAAGCAGAAAAAGATCAAGACGAGCACCAGTTTCGCGGTCATGATCCGTTCCAGTGTCTTGTAGACTGTGCCTCCGAAGATGAGCGGCGTGAAAGCGAGCAGGAACAATACGCAGCTGAGTACATGTACGAACGTGCTGTCGTCTGCGCGCGGCAGGTGACCGAGCATGATGGCGGCGACCGCCACCGAGGCACTGGCTACGTTGTACGGCCAAATGTGGCCGAATTCCAGAATCGCGTAAACGACAGTCCACACCCTGGGTCCGGGCCTGGTTCGAAAGGCGCCGACCAGGATCGGTTCCCCGCAATACAGCGCATAGCGCATGAACTCCAGGTTACAGAAGACCTGGGCCACGATGCTCAGCGTGGCCACCCAAAGCAGCGTGCCACCATATTGGGCCGTCACGCCCGGTCCGGCCAGCCACTCGCCCGAACCGATCGACGCGCCGGCCATCAAGACACCCGGTCCGATCAGCGCTGCCCAACTGCGCCAACCCAGACTGGGCGGCCCGGGCAGGTCTCCGACCGTCCACGGCGGGAGCATTCCTGCGGCGACGGTTTCATTTGTCTGCGACCGTGAATCGTCCATAGTTGATCCTCAGAGGCTACGCATGATCCAGTCTTGCATGCCGGACGGTTCCTCCTGCTGTCAGGAACTCGATCATTCGTTAGCTGGAACGGTCGACTTCCGACGGCGGTTCACCCTGACGAGTGCTTCCGCCACCGGCCCCTGAGGTTCTCCATCGATCCTTATTTCTGCCGTCATCAGGCGTCGAAGTTCGTCGACTCCTGAAGGTGCCACCGCCCTCAGTTCCAGCTCACCTCGAGACTCCGCCTCAAGAGTCACACTTGAGAATTGAGACGACACGCTCCAGCCGGGAGGAGCCACCAGCCGTGCATCGTAGCGGACCCGCCTTCCAAAATTATTTCGCACCAGAAGCCGGTAGTCCACTTCCTCTGCCGGTTCGACAACGGACAGATAGGGCAGCAATCTGGCCCAAAAGAGATCGATATAGTGATCGGCCGGCTCACCGACAAGCTCACGAAAAACTGCCTCTTTTCGGTCTATGAAATCGCAGTATCGATCGAGGTCATCTTTTGTGCAGGCCAGAACGTCACGATGGCCGGGGCAGATCAGCTCCGGACGGATTCTTCTCATGACCTCTGCACACCGGCGGTGCATGTGAAGCTGAAAGCTGTTCCGAAGTACGGTCGTCTGAAACGGACGCAGATGGGTCTTTCCAACCTCAAAGACTTCCTCGATGAAGTAGTTGTCTCCCGTAAAGGCCACCTTTTTGCCGTCCACCATGGCGGACACGACCGAGTGAAACTCTGTCTGTCCCGGAGCGAAGAAGATCTCCAGCTCATACTCCTCCCAATGAAACCGTTCCCCGTCTGTGAGGCGACGGTCGATTCGAATTGGCTTCGGGAAAACACAGGGGGTACTCGCCCAGGCTGCAGGGTTCTCAAGGACCTGCGCGACTTCCTCCAGCGCCCAGCAGGCTGCTCCATGGTGACGTTGGAGATAGGGGATGCCGCAAGTATGGTCGTCGTGAATGTGGGTGGGCAAAACGAGGTCGATCTCTTCCACCGAGTACTCCGCGCGCAGCTCATCCAGATGGTGTTCGACGAAACGCATGGTCTCGAACCCGTCATGATCCGCCCAGATGTGCATGTGGGGCCAGTAGGCGTGTCCATAGTCGAAGAACATCGCCTTCTTACTCTCGCTCAGGAGTACATAGAAATTCGAGCAGGTCCAGGGCCCGCCCCACAACAAGTGCTTGGAGAGTTGAATGAAACGCGATCTTGGCAGGAAGATATTCTCCGGCATACTGTCGCGACCGCAAACGCGCATCCCCCTGCCCAGGCTGACGCATTTCATCAGTCGGCTCTCGAGCCTGTCGAGGTCGCCTGAGACGTCGATGATCGCTTCTCCGTGCGACGGGAGACAGAGATCGACTCCTTTCTTTCGGAGTGCCTGAATCGATTGCAAGGTGAAGAGAATTCCCTCCATTGCGGCGTAGGTGTACTCCATGGCGTGCAGTTGGTACAACCGGCCTCCGGCTGCACACAAATCACCCGTGAAAGCAACCCTGCGCCCGTCGATTGTCGAGATGAGAGCTACTGAGCCGAGGGTGTGTCCTTTGGCCGGAAGGACGAAGAACTCGTAGCCCCGCCATTCGAAGATTTCGTAGTCTTCGAGCACGGAGTCGACTGGAATATCTTCTCCGATCGAGAAGAAAGTGTTTCGATCATTGTAGTTATCGAATGTCCTCCTCGACTGCCAGAACAGCTCGGCTTGATCAAACAAGTGCCGTTCGTATTCCGGCACGATCACTCTTGCTCCCTGTTCTCGCACTCGAGGAGTACCCATGCACTGATCGCGATGGTGGTGGGTATGGAGGACGACCTCGATTTCAAGCCCGCCCAGCTGAGATAAAGAGTCCAGAATCCGGCCTGAACCTGTGTCGACCAGAAGTCCTCTGCCGTCAGCAACGATCAGATAGACATTGCAAGTGTCAGCGAGACGATACAGATGATCAGAGATTCTCTCGAGCTTGTCGTTCATGCGCACCTTCCCCAGTTTTCTGAAAGAGCCTGTTCCCGACCCTATACTGCGAGGGCCTGGAGGACAAGCCCGCCCCCTTCAGGACAGCCCGGCGGGAGGAGGCCCAGTGCAGCCCGCACTAGTCCCAAAATAAGCGTGTTTGCACATCATCTACTGTAGCGACTCGTTTTGCCAAGATCGGTTGCTCATTTGAGGTTCAATCAGACTTGCGCCGGACTCCGGCTGTGCCGGGAAGCAGTTTGGTTGACCTCAGGCCGCCACGACGCGTTGACAATGGCCCTGAAAGTCGGTTTTCAGACAGACCCCTCCCCGATCGGCTCCATTTGTCGTCTTGTCGAAGCGGCTTGCGATTCGTCAGCCAAATTGCTGGTGTTTCAGCCACAGATTCCCCTCGATCAACAAACGGGTCCAATCGTTAACAGTGAGCAGTCGATACAATAAACGCCGTCCCGTTGTCACGATCTGGCAAGGCAGTCCGATCACACAGGTGACAAAGCGCCGGAACTCCATCCGGATCAGGCGTCGGGCCCCCAGTCTTGCAGGCAAAAGCAGGCCCAGCCAAACCTTGAGGTTCCAGGCTTGGGCGGCAATCACCAGGTAAGTCCAGTTTGCGACCAGGGTATCGGCCGGCATGCGCAGAGCCTGAACGCCGTTCTTGAGCTGCTCGATCACGTTTTCCTGATTGCAGCGCCCGTTGCTTTCCAAAACCACCTGTTGTGTCGACAGTTCCTTGACCGGCACGTTCGTGACATAGAACAGATAGCGCTGCTGATCAAACAGCCGCTTTTGACCCTTTTCGACCTCGATCCTCTTGCGCAGGATGATCATTCGGTAGGTGCCTTTAGCTCGGGCCGGTCGGTACTCGATCTCCGTCACATGCTCACTCAACAAGTTCAGGTTTTTGTAGCCCCGCTCTCGCACCACTTTCTGCTTGACGTTCTCTGGACGCTGACGGCTGGAGTTCACCACTTTCCGCTTGCGCTCGAGCTTTTGCCACTGTGCTTCGCCAATCTTGTCGGCCTCTCTGACGAAGCTCCGATTGGCCTCGATCCCGAACACAAACTCCACACCCTCCTCGCTCCAACGATCGAAGTTGCGGGTCAGGGAAAAGTCCGTGTCTCCCCGCAATCTCACTTGCTCAAAGCCGCCTCTTCTGACCAGTTTCACGGCTCGATCGATCCACGCCACCGCTCCTTCGTGCGACGGTCGGCTGGCCGGCCGATTGAACGTGTACAAGACCTCGTTGGTTTCGGCCAGACTCACCACCAAGGGTCCATACCCCCATTGTCCCTTGTAGTTGAGATCCATCCCTTCCTTGCAACACCCCGTGGTCTCGGCCGTCGTGCCGTCCACGTCGATCGTGGCTCGCTTGCCCATCTCCGCTGCTTGGCTTTGCCACACCTGCAGACGGCTTTCGTTGAAGGCTTCTTGCAGGGCCAAGACATCCTCTTGCTTGAAACGCCTGAGAAAGTCCCCTTCCGTACTCGGTGCCGGGATCTTGCGCGCTCCTACACTCTCCAGATAGCTGACATCCTCGCGCCGTGACTTTACATCCTGCAGGCACACTCCCCCACTCATCACGTTGTAGATCAGATTCAAGACGTGGTCCGACTCCCGGTAGGGAAGGTGCCGCTTCAACACTCGCACACGTTCGTCGATCCTCTCCGCCACCCTCAAGCGCTTGACCAACTGAACAATCAGCCCCAGACCTCCACTACTCACCCCTCCCATACGGCTCGAGACGTCGTAGACAATATTGCCTCCTCTCAGCACCCGTCCCCCACTCTTAGGCCGCCAACTTCGATCCAGCCTTCGCTCTATTTCCTCTTGGCGTTTGTTGATAATCTCGATATGCTTTCTATTCACCTGAAACGCCTCCTCTTGGGATTGTTCTGGGTCTTTTTCTGAACCTCAGAATACCCGTCAGGACTGGCGTTTCAGGCTTTTTTCCACCTCTGGGTATACACCCCATGTACTTATTTTGGGGCTAGTGTACTGTCCCAGAAGTTCACGCCGCTACTTCGGGCGTCTTTTCGCCGACAGCTTTGTTGCGCTACCTCGAAAGACTCCCGGCATTCCTGCGTCGCGCGCCTCACTGGCGACGAAAATCCATCCCGAATTAACACCGCGAACTTCCCGGACAGTACACTAGCGTTCCGACTCTCTGCCTTGGAACCGAATACCGCTGATTTCCATTTCCGCTCGGCTCGCCCACCAGCTCTCGGGGAAATCTTCCAGATACACGGTGAATCCCCTGGTTTCACCTGACAGAATCGGAGGCGTGTAAGGGCCCGGCATGATCGGGGTCCGGATGGACTCAAAGACCGCTTCGTGGGCGTTGAAGAGAATCAGCCTGATTTCCACCACGTCCAGAGGGCGGTCGTTGTGATTGGCGACCGCTCCGGCAAACATGACCATCCGCTTGCCTGTGAAGTTCTTGAGCATCTTGATGCCGCGATCGTCCAGCACCACCGACCGGGCATGCCGATCAAAGCCCTCAATTCCAGCGTGGAGAACGCCTTCCAGAGGTCGATCCGACTCCCCTATCCGCCTGTGGTTTACATAAACCGCGATCGCAAGTACCAGGATGGCAACCGCTGCCGTCAGCGGGAGAACTTTCCAGAGCCTGCCGGAAAGGGAAGGTAGAGAACTCTTGAACACGGAACTCCTACAGGCCCATTGTACGGCGTACCGTCGTTTTTAGCCGCGGATACCGTGAGATGGTTTGGAACCGGCAATCCGGAGCGGATCGAAGTACAGGTTCTTCTCGGCGCACACGCTGCAGGTGAAAGTTCTCCACAGCAGCTTTCGAGAAGCAACAGACGCAAGAGTGCTGTCCGGGTGTCCGGTTCCGCACCGGAAGCAGACATTGACATCATATGCCAACTCGACCATCTTTATTGGCTCCATGCTCTTCTGGAACACGACTCCCCAGCCGTACTGGCTGAAGCGAGTCGAGAGCCAGCCGTCACACAGACGCGTCAGGTAATTCAGCCAGCGCAGCCCGAAGCGGAGCAGTCCCGGGGGGACAATACCCAGGAATCTGGCTCGTGGGGGGAAGTGTGGTAGCTTTTCAGGGTCGGGCGGGCTCAAATAAACGAATCCAGAAAAAAGTCTCTTGAATTCCCGGGCCTGCAGCCCGGTGCCTGCCTCTACCGTCGAAATCAGAGAAGCCAGAGTGAACGGGTTGACATGGCCTCCCCCTTCGAACACCCAGCGATAGAGGATGTCGTCGAGACAGGTCGAATCCGGCACCGCAACCCATAACGTCCCCTCTCTCTTCAAGACCCTGTCGATTTCCGTGAGCGCCCGGTCCAATTCCGTAAAGTGTTCCAGTGTGTGATTGCTCACCACGAGATCCACCGATTCATCCTTCAATGGGAGGGCCGAGGAACTGGCGCAGATCTGGCCCAGGGCTCCCTGGATTGGTGCTGGAAAAGCGATATCAACGGCGACAATCCCCGAACCGGTTGAGGAATAATCGAAACTTCCGCCTCCCGAGCCAAGATCCAGCACTCGGGCAGTGGCGGAAAGATCTCGAACCAGGTGATCCATGAATGGTACTCCTTTGCGCTGCTCTTACCTGCTCAGAACAAAGACAGCTCTGCCGTTCTTGGCCGGGTATCCTTGGTTCTGCTCGTCCGCAGATCCTTCTTCTCCGAGTGAGACCGCCAGGATTCGACCTTCGTCGACCCCTCGCTCGAGCATGTAAGACCTGACCAGTGCGGCTCGGATGTCGCCCAGTGCATGACCGAATTCCTCGCTGCCGGCCGGGTCACTGTATCCCTCAACTGTGAAATGGATGGAATGGTTTTCGGGCTTGGTCAGCCAGGCAATGCTCGCGTCCAGAACACTGTAGGCTTCGTCACCGAGGAGCTGACTGTTCAACTCGAAATAGACCGGCTTGACCTGAAGAGAAAACTGCTTTTCCGGAGAACGGACTTCCTGCTCAGACACTCTCGAGTCTGGCTGGCCGGGGACCCCGCTGTCCACTCGGACCTCCCGTGAAGTCAAACCGCCGGGACCGTAGGCGGTGACGGTGTAAGTTGTCCGAGCAGCAGGGGGGAGCTGAATACGCCCCTGGAGCAGCACGCCACCGATCCCGTTGTCAATGACTACCGAGTCCGCATTGTCCGCCTTCCACACCAGCCACACCGTCCCCTCGGGCACCTTATCGACCGTCAAGAAGGCCTCCAGGTCAAGCGCTCTCGAAGCACGAGACGGATCTTTTTCAGGCTCGTTCACGACGATCGGGACGGCGACTGAGGCCCGCTTCTTACAGCCGGGAGCCAGACAAACCAGAAGCACCATCATCAAAGCAGAACGGGACACTCGCAGAGAGCAGAATTCGCTTCGCAGCATTGGGCTGTTCCCCTTCCAGTCATCAATCTAACCTATTGATTTTCTCGGGAGCAACCTGATGGAGCCCCCCTGCCTGTCTCCGTCCCCAATTCCTTGGACACGGAATCACGGCCGTTGTTCCGGGCTGCTTTCTGATAAGATGCCTGAACTCTCGAGACTGCTGGTCAGAGCTTATGAAGGTTCCAGGCCGAAGCCAGGCATTGTTGTTTCTTACGCTGTGGCTCGCCGCGGCCGCCACCAGTTCAGCGCAGGTGGACCTCACCAAGGTCCAGAAAAAGGCCCTGCTCAACGGGCTGGAGATTTACTTCCTGCCTCCTCGCAACCCCGAAGTATCGCAGTTCGTGCTGATGATCCGGAATGGTGCCGCTTTTGACCTTGCCGGGAAGTGGGGAATCACCAACCTGATGGCGCAAATGCTGCTCCGAGGGGGGACGAAAAGCCGATCAGTTGAACTGATCAGGAAGGATCTGGAGAAGACTGGAGCCCAGATCCATTCAATTGTCGAGTGGGATGCCATCTTTTTTCACGGAGAAGTTCCCCGTTCAGGTGTGGAGGGCGCCCTGGCCATTCTGGCGGAACTTCTGGTGCATCCCGACCTGACCGAAGAAGACTTTCAACGTGAGCAAGCCCTGCTTCTGGAAGCGCTTCAAGAAGAGCCGGATCTGGATCACCAGACACAGGACGTTTTTCGGCAAGAGCTGTTTCGAAACAATCCTTACGGCCATCCAGTGGAAGGGACTCTTGCCTCCGTTGAGAACCTGACATTGATGGATGTGAAAATCCAATACCGCAGGCTGATGATGCCCAACCAGGCACAGCTGGCCCTGTTTTTTGAAGACACTGACAATCGCCTTTTCATGTCGCTGGGAAGACCCTGGGGAGGTTGGGTCCGGTCCGATCCCGCGCCTTTCACCTTCCGAAAGGCCGAGCCGAGGGCCGCCAGGAGTCTCTTTCTGATCGATACTCCCGGCCCCCGGAGCGTGATAAGGCTCGGGGGTCTGACCGTCGCAAAGTCAGACCGCGAATACTACCCGCTCAAGGTGCTGGAACATTATTTAACCTTGAGTCTTCTGTCGTGGGCTCGAGAGATCGAGGACTCGAGGCAGATACGGGGCTCGGTCAGCCTGCTTGCCATGAGAATGCCGGGTGCTTTTCAGGTCAACCTCCAGGTCCCCAGCTCGCGAGTAGAGGATTACCTGGACAGGTGCCTCAGAACCTTTGACGAACTTGCAGCAGGTCAGCTCGATCAGGAACGGTACAGGGAAGCGAAGGAGCTGGCGTTTCTCGAGCTCAAACAGGTCATCGAGGCGCCGCCCCGACACCTCGTCGAACTGCTCAAGGCAAATCTCTACAGCCAGGGCCTTTCGTACCTCGTCAACTATGGTTTGCGCCTCGACCGCGTCCAGCAACGTCAGTTGTCGGAAGTGCTTGCGACTTACTTGAGAGGCGATTCTCTGCTGGTCGTAGTGGCCGGACCAGCTACTGAAATCCAGGAAAATATCAGCCGGTTTGGTCCTGTCAAAATCTTGAACTGACCTCTCATCCTGGCGTATACTGGTAAGCTCAAGCTGGTATTCGAAATCAGTGGGCGTCTGCCCACTTTTTTGTTTTATGGAGAAGTGATAGACAAGAGCGAAGTTGCCGATAAGATTCATCAGTCAATCCAGGCCCTGATTCAAGATGAAGGATGCGAACTGGTGCATGTCCACTACCTTCCGGAGGGAGTGGGCTCGATGGTTCGCATTTACATCGACAAAGAAGGGGGGGTCGATCTCGGCGACTGCCAGAGGGTCAGCCGTAAGGCCGGTATTCTTTTGGAAGTTGAAGATCTGATCCCGCATCGATACACGCTGGAAGTTTCTTCACCGGGCCTGGAGCGAGGTCTTTTCAGTGCCAGTGATTTTGAGAAATATGCGGGACACGAAATTCGCCTGACGACCCGAATGAAAGTGGGGGATCGGCGGAAGTTCACGGGATGGCTGAAAGGCATCCGGCTGGAGGTGATCGAACTGGATTACGAAGGGCAGATCCTTCGAATTCCGCTGGAAAATGTCAAGAAGGCAAACCTGATCCACCGCTTTGAGTGACAGCGCCTTGAAAGACCGGAGGGACTTTAAGAGATGGCAAATCCGCTAGCCCAGACGATTGAACAAATCAGTCGTGAGAAAGGAATTGAGCCTCGATTGATTCAGGAAGCTCTTGAGGACGCGATGGTAGCTGCGGCCCGGCGTTTCTTCAAGACCGAAGAGGACCTGCAGAGTCGCTATGATCCGGAAACGGGTACCATCGAGGTCTTCGCTGTCAAGCGAATCGTCGAGGAAGTGGAGGACGATGAAACCGAAATGGGCCTATCCGAGGCCCTGGAAATTGATGAGACCTTTGTCGTAGGAGAGTACGTAGAAATTCCCAAGCCGACGGTGGAACTGGGGCGAATCGCGGCTCAGACTGCCAAACAGGTGATCACGCAAAAGGTTCGGGAAGCTGAGCGAGAGATTGTATTCGAAGAGTTCTCAGGGCAGGTTGGACAGGTTGTAAATGGTATTGTGCGCCGTTTTGAAGGACGCGACATCGTTCTTGATATCGGTCGCACTGAAGCGATTCTGCCGCTTCCTGAGCAGTCACGGAACGAGCTCTATAAACAGGGCGACCGCATTCGCGCCGTCATCATCAAGGTCCATCGCCTCACCAAAGGTCCTCAGATTGTCGTCTCCCGGGCGGATCCGAGCCTTCTGATCCGTCTCTTCGAAACTGAGATTCCGGAAGTCTATGATCGAACCGTTGTGATCAAGAATGTCGTTCGCGAAGGCGGCGAGCGGGCTAAGGTTGCGGTCGCCAGCCGAGACGAAACCGTCGACCCGGTTGGAGCCTGCGTGGGCATGAAAGGAAGTCGAATCAACGCGGTCATTCGGGAGTTGAAGGGCGACAAAATCGACATCATCCAGTACTCGGATGACATCATCGATTACACGGTCAACGCACTGAATCCAGCCAAGATTTCAAAGGTTCTGATCGCGGATCCGGTCAACAAAATTCTCGAGGTCATTGTTCCCGAAGACCAACTCTCTCTGTCCATCGGCAAGAAAGGACAGAATGTCCGGCTGGCCTCCAAACTCTTGGGTTGGGAAATCAACATCAAGAGTGAGGTAGACAAGAAACTCGAGATCCTCCGCCACATGGAGGATCTCGCCAAGGCTTCCCAGACACCTCTAGCGGAGTTGCCCGGGGCGGGCGAGAAAATGAAGGAACGATTGGAAGAGCATGGAATCGACACGATCGAATCTCTTCTCGCCAAGACCGGAGAGGAACTGGAATCCATTCCGGGAATGGGCCCGAAGACCGTTGAAAAGTTCCTGAAACTGGCCCGGGAGTACCAGGATAAGCATGACCACCCGGAAGATCCGGAACCAGAAACCGTAAGCGCAAGCTCCTCTGCTGCCAGTAAAGAGGGGAGATCTCTGGAAGAGGTCCAGCAAGCGGCAGCGGTAGAAAGTGAGGGGACCGTGTCGCCCAGGGGGCCCTAAGAAATTGCGGCACAGGATTCAGTGAGAGAGGAAGAAGCAAGGACCATTTCAGAATAGCTTCTTTTGAAGACCGGGAGTACGGCAGAAGACCGGGAATACGACTCGGTCCTGCAAAGAGTAAGGTTGACAGCATGGAACACATCACGGTCAGTGATCTGGCTTCTGAGTTTGAGATTCGAAACGCGCACGTGATCTCAGAGCTCAAGAAAATTGGGGTATGGGTTCCCTCATCCGATACTCCGGTGGATCAGGATATTGCAAATCGCATTCGCCGGCGACTTCAGTTGGTGACCGAGCAGGATCAGGAAGAAAAAGTCAGAGCGGAAAAGGCCAAAGAAAAGAAGAAAAAGGCCACCAAACCTCGAAAATCCACTCGGAAAACCATCCAGCAGCTCGGAACGACCAGAGGACGGCCAGCCAAGAAGACGGAAGAGACACCCACCTTCTTCAGCCCTCTGACAAGTTCAATGAAGCCAAGAAAGGGTCAGGCACATTATCGAGGTCTGATCGAAGAAGAGGAGCCCGAGACTCCGGATCTGTTCGAAGTGTCCATCTATGATGAACCGCTCATCGAGAAGGTGGAGGCGAGCGTAACCGCCGAAGCCCTGGAGAAGGCGCTGGCCGCTTCGGCAGCTGCGGAGGAACTGGCTGTTCAGGAAGCCTCCATTGCCAGGAAAGTGGGGAGGCCGACGCCGGCAGCCAAAAAGAGCGCAATCGCGGCAACTCAGAAAGCACTCCCCGTGGTCGACAAGGCGTTGACCGCAGGAGTTGAACTGCCCTCAGCGGTCGAAGCCGACGCCGAGGCAGCTGAACCCCAGATCGGCGGCGCTGAGCTGAGTGCCTCTGACGCTGCAGCGGCGGCGATTGAACGGAAAGTGGTTGAGAAAGGCCCGCCGGCCGAAGTCACCCTTTCGGAAAACGTCACAGTTCGTGAGCTCGGCGAGCGAACCGGCATCAAGACCAAGGACATCCTCCGCCGGCTCATCGACATGGGGGTGATGGCAACCAGCATCAATCAGGCTCTCGATCAGAAAGCAGCCGAGGAGCTCTGCCTGGCCTTTGAGATTATCCCCCACTTTGTCTCTTTTGAAGAGGCCGTCATTGAAGACGATCAGAAAGGGGAACAGCCCGAAGACATGGTGGTCCGAGCCCCGGTTGTTACCGTCATGGGTCACGTCGACCATGGAAAAACTTCGCTGCTCGACGCCATACGAAAAACCCGAGTGGCCGCCGGGGAGGCAGGAGGAATTACCCAGCACATCGGTGCTTACCATGTCGATGTCGGTGACAAGAGGATCGTGTTCATTGACACTCCGGGTCATGCCGCTTTCACCATGATGCGTGCCCGGGGAGCTCAGGTGACCGATATCGTCATCCTCGTGGTGGCCGCTGACGATGGGGTCATGCCCCAGACGAAAGAGGCCATCGACCATGCCCGAGCCGCCGGGGTTCCAATCATTGTTGCCATTAACAAGGTGGACAGACCCGAGGCGGACGCCCAGCGGGTCAAACAGCAGTTGACCGAATTCGAACTGGTCGCCGAAGACTGGGGTGGAGACACGATCATGGTCGAGGTTTCCGCCATTCAGGGGACCAACCTGGATCTCCTCCTGGAGATGATTCTGCTGGTGGCTGACGTTGCCGAACTCGAGGCCAATCCCAGCAGGGCTGCCTCCGGGGTTGTGCTGGAAGCCCGGCTAGACAAGGGTCGTGGGGCTGTGGCGACTGTCCTCGTTCAAGACGGAAGTCTCGCCGTTGGTGATTCCTTCATTGCAGGAACTTCCTTGGGCAAGGTCCGAGCCATCTTCGATGATCGCGGAAATCCCATTCAGAAGAGCGGACCCAGTAGCGCAATCGAGATCCTGGGAATGCAGCGGGTGCCCCTGGCGGGTGATCCATTCCAAATGATTGAGGACGTCACGAAAGCCCGGCAGATTATCGACTACCGAGTCGGGCAGGCGAAAGAACAGGCCCAGGCCCAGGGGTCCAAGCTCAGCCTCGAAGATCTCTACGGAAAGATGCAGTCCGGCGAAGTTAAGGAGTTGGCCCTCGTCATCAAGGCTGATACGCAGGGCTCGGCCGAAGTCCTGGTCGACAGCCTTTCCAAGCTCAGCGGTGAAAAGGTCAAGATCAAGGCGATTCACAGCGGTGTCGGTGCTATTTCGGAAACGGACATCGTGCTGGCGGCGGCGTCTGACGCGATCGTCATCGGTTTCAATGTCCGACCCGAACCGAAGGCGCGCAGTGAGGCAGAAAAAGAGGGTGTCGATGTCCGTTTGCATACCATCATCTACGAGGTGACGAAGGAAATCGAGCAGGCCATGGTCGGACTCCTCGATCCGAGTTTCGAGGAAGTGATCCTGGGACGGGCAGAAGTCCGGGATATCTTTCGAGTTCCGAAGTTCGGGACGATCGCTGGAAGCTATGTACGTGACGGCAGTGTCAGACGGGGTGCAAGAGTCCGACTTCTCCGCGACAACGTGGTCATCCACGAGGGGAGAATCGATTCTTTACGCCGCTTCAAAGAAGATGTGACCGAAGTAAAGAACGATTACGAATGCGGTATTTCGCTGACCTCATTCAATGACATCAAGCCCGGCGACGTAGTCGAAGCCTACACCAAGAAAGAGGTGCAGTCCAAGCTCGTTTGAAGCTCGACTGAGCCGCCACGGGATGACAACTTTCGGACGGCACGGGCCGGGTGGCGGGACGATCGGGTAGGGGAATGGATTTGCCAATCGTCTACTGCTCCCTGGAACTCTATCTACCGTATTGTCAATCAATTAAGGAAAAGCGTAACGTCATTCGAAAGCTCTCCGGTCGGATTCGCTCCCGTTTCAACTTTTCCGTGGCGGAAATCGGCTACCAGGAGTTGCGGCAGCGTGGGCTGATCGGGGCGGTGTCGATCGGTTGCGATCGACGGAAGCTGGAGCAAATCGCCGAGAAGCTGATTCGAGAGAGCGAACGAATCCTGGGGGGCGATCTGGTGCGGACAGAAATCGATATAGTCGACCTGGACTGATGGCTGGTAGCATGGATCCAAATCTGCAACAGATTGTTGAATTCGTTGGCCGGCACCACTCCTTTGCGGTCCTCTCTCACACCCGAGCGGACGGCGATTCCCTTGGGTCCTCTGTGGCACTGGGATCTGCACTGACGCAACTTGGCAAGCAGGTTGACATCCTCCAGACTGACCCGATTCCGATAGCTTACTCTCGACTGCCTGGCGTTGACCTGGTGCGTATCGATTCACAGCTGCGGAGAGACTACGATTCGCTCATCGTTCTGGAATGTAACGATCTGGCCAGGACCGGCGTGGGAAACCTGCAAGGCAACCACGTCATCAATATCGACCACCACTCGAATACTGACCCCTTTGGCGACCTCAACTGGGTAGATGACTCGGCGGCGGCCGTGGCAGAACTCGTCTACGAACTGATCCTCACTCTGGGAACGGAGATCACGCCCTCGATTGCCAGCAATCTGTACGCAGCTATCCTGACCGATACAGGATCCTTCCAGTTCTCGAACACAACCCGTAAAACGTTCTCGATAACGGCCGATCTGGTGTCAAAGGGTGCGTGTCCAGCCGAAGTCGCCGGTGCCGTCTACATGAGTCAACCCCTTTCCCGACTTAAACTTCTGGTTGAAGTGCTGAGCACCCTGCAGGTTCATCCCACCAAACCCATTGCCTGGATTCTCCTGACCCGGGATATGCTCAACAAAACAGGGGCCACCAAAGATTTAACAGAGGGCTTTGTGAACCATCCCCTCTCTCTGGATCGCGTTCATATCGTTGCCTTTTTCAGAGAGGAAGGTTCCCACACGACGCGCGTTAGTCTGCGCTCAAAGGGCCGCCTGGATGTGGCGAAAATCGCCCGTCACTGGGGAGGGGGAGGCCACAGGAATGCCGCCGGACTTACGGTCCCAGACTCATTACCCGAGGCAGTGGAGAAGGTTGTCAGAGAACTCGATGACCGGATCTCAGCCTGATCAAGACACCCCGGTTCACGGCGCGCTGGTGGTCAACAAACCCCCGGGACCCACCTCCCACGACATTGTTCAGACCGTCAGGAGGTTCTTTAACACCAGGGCTGGCCACACCGGCACCCTTGACCCGTTGGCTTCGGGTGTGCTGGTGCTGCTGCTCGGAAACGCAACGCGGCTGGCACGGTTCTTTCAGCAGAGTCGCAAAACCTATCGAGCCTGCATCCGCCTGGGAGTAGCGACCAGTACTTACGACCTTGAAGGCCGGGTGGAGTCCCGCAACAAGGTGCCCGATTTCTCGCCCCGGGAAGTGGAACGCACCCTGCACGGCTTCACTGGAGAAATCGAGCAGATCCCGCCCATGTTTTCAGCTGTCCGAGTCGGTGGCGAGCGCCTGTATAAGAAGGCGCGCAGGGGAGAGACTGTCGAAAGGAGGCCCAGGGCGGTGTCTGTTTACGGTCTTGAGTTCATGGAGCTGTCCGGACCCGATCTGGTGGTCAAGGTTCAGTGCTCGGCCGGCACCTATGTTCGCGTTCTGGCTCACGAGATTGGCAGGAAACTGGGCTGCGGTGCCTGTCTGGGAGAACTGTGCCGCCTGCGATCGGGGGACTTCCGATTGTCGGATGCTGTGCGAATCGACGAACTCTCTACTCCTCCGGCGAAAGGCTTTCTGGGAATGGATGCACTGTTGCCGACCTTCCCAAGAGTCGATCTGCAAGCCGATTCGGCACGACGCGCCCGGCACGGTAATGCAGTCAAAGTACCAGGGACCGCCGGTTGCTACCGGCTTTTCCACGATAATTCGTTGATGGCCATCGCACGACAGACCGGTGAAGTGGCCCAACCGATTATTGTCTTTCCTCATGAATCAGATTGACACCCTGGTCAGGGTCATTTCGGAATCGAAGTATGTACTCCTGTTTACGGGGGCAGGAATCTCAACCGCGTCGGGGATTCCCGACTTTCGTGGCCCGGATGGCCTCTGGAAAGAGTGGCGCCCTGTCTACTATCAGGACTTTCTGGGGTCGCACCAATCCAGGGTCGAGCACTGGCAATTCAAGTTAGCCGGGTGGGAGGCGTTCAGGTTCGCTCAGCCGAACGAAGCCCACGTGGCCATCGCCGACCTTCAAAGTCGTGGGTGGATCCACATGCTGGTCACTCAGAACATCGACGGCCTTCACCAGCTTGCCGGCTCTCCAGAGGAAGCCGTGGTCGAACTTCACGGCACCAACCGTGGTATCGAATGCGTACGGTGCAGACGACGAACCGATCCTGAGCCGGTTTACGAGAACTTCAGAAGGACTCAGGATCCCCCGACTTGTGAGTGCGGAGGATTCCTCAAACCTGCCACCGTCTCCTTTGGACAAAGCATGCCTGAGAAGGCCATGCGAACGGCCTTCGACGCTGCCCGCCGCTCCGATCTGGCAGTGTCTGTCGGGTCCTCGCTCACCGTCGAACCGGCTGCCTCTGTTCCACTTGCGGCCAAGCACTCCGGCGCCTACTACGCCATCATCAACCGGGGCTCGACCCCCCACGACACCTCTGCCGACCTGGTACTGGATGAAGATGTGACCCGGGTTCTGCCCGAAGTGGCCCGAAGGTTGATGGGGTAGTTCCAAGGTTCCAGGGTTCCAGGGCGAGAGAGTGGGAGGACCCTCCCTTGGAACCTTGGAACTCCCCTAGAGCCGCTCAATGAACCCCAGAATCTTCTCCCAGTACCGATCTTCATCCACCTCGTGAATATTGATGTGGTCCGCTCCGGAGATCACAAGGAGACTCTTGGGACTCTCGAGATTCCGGAAAAGGTAACGGCCCTGCTCCACCGGAATGGTGCGGTCCTGATCACCGTGAACCACGAGCTTGTGAAGGCTCTGCCCGGACAGGTGCCGGAGGGTGTCAAAGCGATATTTCGAAAACACCGAAAAGATTCGGAACTGCCACGGGTAGTTTCTCAGGAGAACTCGTTTGCTGGGGAAGGTCGTCTCCAGGATCACGCCCCCGGGCGAAGCCTGACTTGACGCATAGGCTGCAACCGGGCCTCCCAGGGAGCGGCCCCAGAAAACCACCGGACATCCATCGAGACGCAGACGATCGTGAAAATACTCGACAGCTGCCAATGCATCCATGTAGACGCCCTTCTCGGTAGGCTGACCCGAACTCCGGCCGTAGCCCCGATAATCGATGGCAAAGACCTGGAGTCGATTCTGATAAAGACGGGTCAGAACCCCGGCGAAAAGCCCAAGATTGCCGCTGTTGCCGTGAAAATACAGGACGGCTGCCCGGGGATGCTCGGGAAGTAAATGCCAGGCGCTGAGCCGCTCGCCGTCGGGGGTGGGCACAAAGAAATGCTCAAAGGGAACTCCGAAACTGACCGGGGTCTGCGTGACGTCTCTGGAAGGTCGGAAGACCAAACGATGCTCGAGCTTGGGAACACCCCACAACAATAATGCGCAGACTCCCACGGTGATCACTCCAAAAGCAAGCACCAGCAGCAACAGGAGTTGGGTGAGTAGATCCAAAGATAACCTCAAAGAAACTAAAAAGGAGTACTAGTACACTGACAGGACAGTGCACTAGGTACCAGGGGAGTACTTAAGACGAGATGAAGGTATCTTCGCAAGTGGAACACACTTTCGTCTCACGCGGGCAGCCACTCTGTTACTCGAGACACGGAGATTCCCCGAGCACTCTCGTGCTGCTCCACGGGGGGAGTATCGATAACTCCGGACTTAGCTGGGACACCTGCCGGAAAGAGCTGGCTGCCCGGCACACAGTCATTTGCCCGGACCTGCCCGGATTCGGTCGGTCCTTTCCTCTCACTCAACCCTGTACCGCTCGTTTCCTGATCAGGTGCGTTGGTGAACTGATCGAGAAGGAAATCGCCGGACCGGTTTCGCTGGTGGGCCTCTCGCTGGGTGGGCTGGTGGCGATGGGCTGCGCCCTGGAGCGACCGCGCCTGGTCAGGTCTCTGATTCTGGTCAACAGCCTGGGTTTGGTCCGCAGGCTTGCCTGGAATCCGATCGCCTGGCTCGTGGGGAAAGTACCCGCGACTCACATTCGCCTGGGCCGGCTCGCATCGCGCTCAGACTTAGGGGCACGGATTGCCTTGCGCTTTTTTCTGAACAGGAAACCCTCGACCAAGCTGGTGGCAAGAGTTCGGGGATGTCTGGCCATGAATGAACTGCTGGCGACCGGCTGGCGCTCATTTCTCTCCCAGGAAGCCACTCTTCGTGGGTTCAGGACCTGTTTCGAGGATCATCTGGAGCGGATTCGAGTTCCCGTGCTCCAGATTCACGGGGCCACTGACCGCCTGATACCAACGTGGCACGGAATTCAGAGCCAGCCCCTTTTTCCCGATTCCGAACTGGAGATCATCCCCGAGTGCGGTCACTGGTTACCCCGGGAAGAGCCGGGCCTGTTCTGCGAACTCGTAGCCAGGTTCCTCGACCAGCGAGGGTTGATGGATTCTTGATTCCAGACTATGGATTTGGAATGTGGGAGGCGCCTTGGCGCGGCGACCTGTAATCGTCAACGTGACTACCCGGCGTTCGCGGCCTGAGGCCCCCTCCCACAACTGGCCCCCCACTCTGGCCCGCCCACTCTCAGCCTGACGTGCAGCCTTTAATTCACAGGGTGCAATTCGATGCGGCGGAAATAGATCTCTGCGCCTTCTGTCTGGAAGAGGATGCGGCCGGACGTCAGACTGGATTTGAACCCCCGGTTGACGACCCTTCCATTGACTATGTAGGTGATCTCATCTCCCCGGCAGATGGCCTCCAGACGAGTCCACTCGGCAACCGGACTCTCGACGTCCTGAATGCCCCGAAAATCCAGCTCATCTTTCCAGTCGGGGTCGCGGCCGTACCAGTTGATCCGAGCAAATCCTCGAAAGGCCTCGGGGGCCGCTTCGGGGTCATAGTAGGGCTCTCCGTCCCGGTCTCGCGAGACCGGTATGGTCAATTCCGGCGCCAGCTTCTCTCCCTCCCGGTTGTATCCGGCAACCAGAATGAAATCCCCAACTCCTCCCTGAATGATCTGGGCCTCCACCGAATGCATCCATGGACCGTTGAAATCCTCCCTGGAGTTTCCTTCCGGTCCCTGGCAATGGAGCAGGACGCCACTGTCGCGGGTCGCGTTCTGGCGGATGCCCCAGGTCGTCAATCCCCACCGGAACTCCACGATGAGGTGGTAGTCGCGGTAGGAAGCACGGGTAATGAACCCCCCGAATCCCTCGCCACTGACACGGATCGCGGACCGCCCGTCGATCTGGTCCACCACTGTGAAAACTTGAGAGGGGTCTTCCCTGTGGTGGTCCATCAACCAGGTGGAGAAACCGCTTAGATCCTTGCCGTTGAAGAGGGCAATGGTCTGCACGGGCTTGATGGGGGCATCCTGTCCAAGAACCGGTTGAACTCCCATCGAAAAGTGACAGAGAAACAGAACGGCCGTGAGCACAGCACAAGAAGTCAAACGCATGACACTTTTTTACACCGATCGCCCGTAACTTCCAAAGGATTCGGAGAAAAATGGGATCGTGAAACCGTCGGCTAATCGTCTCTATCGCTACATCGCGTGCGTGTGGTGGAAATCCCACGGGTCGGTCGCTCGCGACCCTCACCACGCACTGCTAAACAGACTTGCCTCCGATTTCCCCAGCGCATCAGGAAGAGCATAATGGTGGAGGCCCGTCAGACTTGAAGTGATGAATCGTGGTTCACTAAGATGTCCAATTCTGAAAGAGGAATCGACCCCTTGAACTCTGCCACGGCCTCTATCCGACCATTGTGGGCGGCGGCTACCCTGCTCCTTATCGGACCCACCCTGGTGGCCGACCTGAGCAGTCAGAGCTCCAGCTCCACCCAGGTGCCCGAACCGGAGGCTGCGGTGGTCACTGTATCCGCCCAGCAGCTCCCGATTGACGAGATTTCTGCCTCCGTCTCGGTGATCTCCCGCAGTGACATCGAATCCAGCCAGGCAGAGACGGTGGTCGAGCTTTTGCAACACACCCCCTTCGTCTACCTTTCCCAGGTGGGTGGCCGGGGAGGGCTGAGCACCGCCTCAATTCGCGGCGGCGATGCCAATTTTACTCTGGTCATGATCGACGGGATTCCGCTCAACGATCCGACCAATATCCTGGGCGGGTCCTTTGACCTCTCAGCGTTCAGCCTCAACACAGTCGAGCGGATCGAGATCGTGCGCGGTCCGATGTCCGTGCGCCACGGCTCTGAAGGAATCGCCGGGGTCATCAACATTATTACTCGAAAGGGAGAGGGGATCCCCGAAGTGGCCGTGGACTTCCTGGGGGGCTCATTTGACACCTGGCAGCTTGGAGCCGCGAGCCAGGGTCGTCTCAAGGCATGGCACTACTCGGCGCACGTGTCTCATCTGGAAGTCGGTGAGCAGGTCGAGAACGAAGATCTGGAACGAACCTCTTTTTCCCTCGCCAGCGGGGTGAGCCTGGGCGGGGAATCAGCTCTCGATTTCCATTTCCGTCTCCACGATCGTCATGTCGAAGGCTTCCCTCCCAACGGGGGAGGGCCCGAATTCTCCATTTTGCGCGAAGCTCGGCGCTCCGATGTCCAGGAGGCGGTCTTCGGAGCGACCTGGCTTCAGGAGATCACCGGGGGCTGGTTCCAGCGATTCCATTTTGACTACTACGACCGCCTGGAAAATGCCGAAACCCCTCCCCTTCTGGATGAGATTCCTCCCACCTTCAGCTCCCAGCCCGGCATCGATTCCGATAGCGATTTCGAGAGGGCCCGGGTGCAGTTGGATCACTACTGGCTGCTCGGATCAGCCTGGCAGGCGGGCCTTGATCTTTCCTTTCGACACGAAAACGGCGCCCTCGATGCTATTATTGCCGACCTGTTTCCGGGCGGCTTTCAGTTGGACAGAAACACCTGGTCGTGGGGAGGCGAACTGCGTTACGCGAAGGGTCGTTACCAATTCGATACGGGCCTGCGGATCGATAACAGCGACGATGCCGCCTTGGAGACTTCTCCCAGAGTCGGTGCGAGTGTTCGCCTGGGACCCCGGCAGACCCGGATCAAGAGCAGCTGGGCGGAGGGTTTCAAACTGCCCTCCTTCTTTGCCCTGGGAGAACCCAACGTTGGGAATCCGGATCTGCGCCCCGAAAAGAGCCGGGGATTCGATGTTGGAATCGAGCAACCTGTGGCCAATGGCAAAGGGGAGGTCTCTCTCACCTACTATTACAATTCCTTTACCGATCTGATCGATTTCAGCCCTGAGCAGTTTCGGCTCGTGAATCGCTCGCGCGTCACAACCCGGGGTGTGGAGGCACAGGCCCAGGGTCGGATCACTGATTCACTGCGACTCTCCGGGCACGTGACTTACCTCGATTTTGACATCGAAGGATCCAGTGAACCTCTTCGGGATCGGCCCCGGTGGCTGGGCGGAATTCGCCTGGATTGGGACTTTCACCGCCGGGCTCAGCTCCACATCGACAACACCTGGGTTGGTTCTCGTTTCGATTTCCAGATCCCCGTTCCCGAACAGAACCAGGTCGGAGGATACGCGAACACGGCCCTCGCCGTCAGTTATCATCCTGCCCGGGATCTGACGCTTTTCGCTCGGATCGACAACCTGCTGGATCGGGAGTTTCACCATTTTGTGGGCTTCCCAGACCCTGGCCTTTACGCCCGCTTCGGGCTGCGATATCGGTTCCGGTTCAAGTGAGGTTCCAGGGTTCCAATGTTCCAAGGTTCCAGAGTGGGTAAGGGACCAGAGTGGGAGGGGCCAGAGTTGGGGGCCAGTGTGGAAGGCCCCCAAGAGTGGGAGGGGCTCAGGCCGCGAACGCCGGGCGGTCACGTTCACGATTGCCGATCGCCGCGCCGAGGAGCCTCCCACATTCAGGTTCCAACGTTCCAGGGCCTGGGGTTCCAATGCCTGGAACGTTGGAACGTCTTTCACACATCAGGTAATGATGTTGTTTGTCACCGAGAAGACGCCGAAGACTCCTGTTGCTCGATGATAGGCAAGACTTTTTTCGAGCTGCGTTGCAACGGAACCTTCGAGAGTGACTTGACCATTTTTTACGATAATACGGATCGGGGCATGAACTCCACCATATTTCAGGAAGTCACCCCGCCCATAGATGGACCTGAATACAGACACGCGGATCTGATCATCAAAGCCGGAAACCGGGAGTACTTCAATCCGGTTCTCTACCCGGCTTACGGTTTCGACGCGTCTCGCTACCCGCTCGGCTGCTTTCTTCAGAGTCGGACGAGTCACTTCGCCGCTGAGCACGACCTGGTCCCCGACCACTTCGAAGCGGATGAGGTCAAAGACTCCATAGTAGGGCAACTTGAGAAGCTCCTTATAGATCGCTTGCTCGGTTTTCGAATATTGGCCGTTCCCTCCGGCCAGGGCCGTCGGAGTGACGACAGTCAAGAGCAGAACTAACACCATTGATTTGATCGTCTCGAGTCGCATTTCGATATCTCCTTTCTGAGAGTTAGCAGATGGTTGCGACCATTCTTGCTTTGCGTCTTCTTAGAGATCGGACACGATGGAATGTTTCATCCTGCTCTCAGCTCAAAACCCTTAGCCCGGTGGGGAAACGGCAGGCTGACGCCTTGCCGTTCTGCTGTTGTGGTGCCAGGGAACGGAACAGAACGGTAGAGCGTAAGCTCACCGTTTCGAAACATTCCTTGAACACATTGTGGGAAAGGGTGCAAAAAAAGTCATCACACGTGACTACTATCACCGGCAAAACACTTCATTTGGGCGCAATGTGCCACTGCCAACAAAGTGCATTTTTTTGAAACTTTCTCACGTCTGATCCGCTCTTATAGGGGATTAATAAGACTTTATCGGAGATTCCTGAAATGATTTTCACAGAGATGTGCAATCGCCAGACGGTTGCTCGTTTTCTCTGCAATGAGCTCGATTTGGACGAGAAGCTCGATTTCCTGGATCACATCCAGGACTGCACCCAGTGCTGGACTGAAGTGTACAACGCACGTAAGAACGAGCATCCGCACTACTACAAGAAGACAACCCGCCGCTTAAAGGTAACCGAGAAAGAACTGGCCCAGCTCAACGGGGCTGCTTCCTCAGAGGAGAAAGAGAGCGAGGAAGCTTATCAGCTGGCCTGAACCCGAGATCGCAGCACCTGATCCCGGGGAGGAGTTTATTTTCAAATCCTTCTTGTTTCCAGGCGCGGGCGAGGCTAGAATTGCGCACCGTGTGGGTTTGGTGGACTGAGCCCCGGCTCAACGACGAGCCTGCTTCAGGGCGAGGCACACTGGACGATTCGTCCTTCAAGTCAGGCTTCGAAGCTGGTCGAATCGATTTCCGACGATCTTCAAAAGCACGCGTGGGGAAAGACAGGTGACGCTTATCTGGTTGGGTTTGGGAATCTCCCTCCTGGGACTGGCCCTGCTCTCCGTCTTCGGCCTCTCAGGCTCCGGGGACTCCGCCGTGAGCGTGTGGGGATACCGGATCGGCCTGCTCCTGATGGCTGCAGGGCTCTCTCTGAGTGTGGCGGTGACCTGAAGAATGGCAATCGACTTGAGTGAGATCCCCCGCCTCGAAGTCGAAAACAGCGGGGTTCACTTTCGCTATCTTGTCTTCCGACTCACAGTGGAGGGCCAGGACGGAGTCCTGGTCCGCGCCCTGAATTTCCAACCCTATCGGGAAGAACTGGACCGCAGCATCATCAACTGGGCCTGGCAAAGCCTGGAAGACGCCGGTCTCGATGAATCTCAGGCCACCCTTCAAGTGGGCGGGGGCGGCAGCCTGGCCATCAATCCATACTATGAGACGGTCACGCTTTTTGGCGCGAGCCCCGAGTACGGCCCCGAGGAGGAGAGGGAAACTGTAGCCCGACTCTTCCAGGATGCGTTTCCTGATCATGAGGTCTCCTGGTATCCACTCGGCTACTTCGAGGAACAGGAGAAGAAAGCCAAGGCAGAAAAAGCCGCAGCCGCAGCGGCCCGAGCGGAAATAAAGGCCCGGAAGACGCAACAGACTTCTCAGCCTCCGGCATCGCCGGAACAAGAGGCTGGAGAACAGGAAGTCGAGACGGCTTCTACGCAGCCCGACGGCGAGGTCACCGGTCACAGCGAACACGACGGAAGTTGATCAGAAATGCCTGTTGATGTACTGAAAGATCCGACCACCGTCAAACAGACCCACAAGCGCAAGAGAAAGCCTCGCATTGTGGCGGTGATCAATGATTCATGTACAGGTTGTGCCGGATCTCCCGCCTGCGTCGACTACTGCCCGGTGGAGAGCTGCATGGTGTGGGTAACCGATCCCGAAGCGCCAACTCTGGGGCGGATTGAAGTCGACCCGCTGCTTTGCATCGGCTGTAAACTGTGCATCAGCAAGGGGCCCCTAGATACCTTTTTGGATGGATGCCCCTGGGACGCGATTGACATGGAGGATATCGCTCAGGTTGAAGCCGGTTTCGGCTCTCTTCCCTGGTAGGCACGTCCTTCACGGATCATTCCTGCGTTCTCGTATCGCCTCGGCTGTCGCTCGAGCCTGCCTTCTTAGCTCTTCTGTGTAGGTGGGATCCCGGGCGTAGGATTCCACTAACTCCAGTTCGGTTCTCGTACCCAGGAGATACAGGCCCCGAAGAGACTCCCACACATGCTCCGGGTCGGGAGAAAGGAGAAAGAGAACTTCACCCTCTGCTACTGCCTGATCTGGAACTACCGTCACTCCCAGAATCCTCCCCCGCAGTTCAGTGCGAATCTCGGTCATGCTTCCATCTTGACCGAGCACGACTGCCAGTTCGATATCACTGTGTACCCATTGTCCCGGTTCCGCCCGAATCTCGACTCGCCCGGCCGCGGAGCTGCGAACCGGCCAGTTTTTCAGCATGGAGCGCAGTTCGTCAAGTGCCGCCTGATCTTGAAACCGGACAAGCGCCAGTGCGGCATTACGACGAACCCGAGAGCTTGAGTCTTCCAGACAGGTGAGAAGAGTTCGATGAAAGAGCTCAGATCGATTGTCCTGCCCCATCACCCAGGCAGCCTCGGCCCGTATCAGGGGCAGAGGGTGGCCTGAGAGGGCGGCCACCTGCGGATACCAGCGTCGGACCTCCGGATCATCCTTCCGAATTCGTTTGTCGATCTGTACGAGAGCATGCTGGATCGATCGCGGTTTGGTGTTCTGACTGAAGAACTGTTTGAGCTGGTCATCCGTGAGCTCGCGGCCGAACCAGACCCCTCTCCAGAACTGAACAGGAATCAAGATCCCAATAATGAGAACGAGCAGAACCAGCAGTTTTGATCGGAGGGGGGCTTTCTTGGGTTCTGGGTTCTGGGTTCTGGGTTCTGGATTCGCCGACATTCGAGTGCGTGATTATACCGTTCCTGCGGTACTGGAACGTTCCGATGTTCCTACAAGAAGCCCAGAACCTCGAACCCAAAAGGGGTTGAAACAAAGGGGGTTGAAACAAAGGGGGTTGAAACTCAGCTCCCAAATTCTTATCATAGGTGAACAAAGGGTGAAAATAAATGCTTTCTTCCCTCTATTTACAACCTAGAACCCACCCAGAACCCAGAACCCAGAACCTAGAACCCATTCTCCCAACCGGTATCGAATCACTGGATCAATTGCTGCAGGGAGGGCTTCCGCTGGGAACAATTTCTGAATTCACCGGCTCTTTTTCGAGCGGCAAGACGAGTTTGCTTTTCACACTTCTTGCCGCCACCACTTCCGAACATTTCCGCGTCGCTTACATTGATGCCTTCGACACCTTTGATCCCCACTTTACCCGGACAGCCGGCATTCATCTGCACCGACTGTTGTGGATCCGCTGCCAGGGGGATTCCCTTTTGAGCAAGGTTCAAAACTCATTAAAAACCGCTGACATTCTGACCCGATCTCAAGATTTCAGAGTAGTCGTCCTCGACCTGGATGGGGCTTCGAATCAAAGCCATGAAGCAACCGTTCAGAAAATTCCGTTTCACTACTGGTTTCGAATCAAAAAGGTTCTTCAGGGAAAGAAGGTCGCCTTTTTTCTGCTCTCTCACTATCCCTGTGCGGGAAGTGCGGCAACTACAGTGCTTGGTTTGGACAGATCTTCCGTCCGGTGGAGATCGACCCGGCATAAATCTCGTCCGTTGCTGTCGAATCAGTTTCAACTCCTGCGAGGGCTCACGACCCGTGTGAGTCTGCTGCGGGGCAGGCATCATGGCCATGTCAAGATTCATTGCCATCTACAGCTCTGACCCGCGTTTTGCGCTGAGCATCGCCAGATCGTTTTCCCCGCGCCTGGAAAACCATCTTTCGGGAGCTGTTCTTTTCCCTGTTTCCAAACGATACGAAGAACAGGCATTCGATCGATTGCTTCAAATCAGCATTCACACAGAACCCCTTCATTTTGGCCTGGCCTCATCCAGGACTGTGGCGATTCTGGCAGCGCGTTTGAAACCGGGCAGCCGCGTTCCGGAGCTCCAGACCAGCCAATTCATCCGGGCCTTCTCGATTGAACATTTGTTTACTCTGTACTCCTTCTCAGATGGGGCCCTGGCAACCCTGTTGCGATGGGGGATTCGCCGCATCGGTCTATTGGCTGACCTTCCCCAGTCACAGCTGGTAGCCCGAATGGGAGAGGAAGGACTGCAGCTTCAGAGACTGGCTCGCGGCAGAGACTTGCAGCCTTTTGAACCAGTCACCGAACCACCACGTTTTGTTGCCGTGGAGGAACTGCAGTGGGAGATCGAAGATTTGGAACTCTTGATCTTCTTGTTCGGGAAACTCCTGGCGCAACTCTGTCGCCAACTGGAAGATCACGGACTGGCAACCGATCGCCTGGATCTTCAGCTCGGACTGACGAATGGGAACCTGTACCGGCAATCCATTCCTCTGGCCTTTCCGATGCGAAATCCCAAAACCCTGCTTTCCCTGCTGCGCCTGAAACTCCAATCCAAAAGCCCCACGGCTCCAATTTCTCGGGTCGAACTGGAAGCCCAACCTTCACGGCCTCAGATTTTTCAACATTCTCTGCTGGAGCCGAATCAGACCCATCCCGAGAAATTCTCTCGAACCCTTTCCAGATTGAACGCGCTCACCGGAGAATCCCATCTCGGAACCGTTGTGCCGGCGGATACCCACCAGCCCGATCGTTATCAACTCACTCCTTTTCCGGTTGTTCTCGAAAAGAGCTCAACGTCCTTGCCTGTGGAGAGCCCGGGAAGAGTGCGAGTGAACCTGGTCCTGCGAAGACTGCGGCCTCCTCAACCGATCGAAGTACAAACCCACCGAATCGTAGGCTGCTCCGGTCCGTGGCGATCCTCTGGAAACTGGTGGGAAGTGGAAAGAGTTCAGGAACCTGGAAACTCAGACAAAGCCTGTTCCTGGTCTCGAGACGAGTGGGACATCGAAATGGTAGACGGTGTGGTGTGTCGAATCTACTGGGATGAGCTTGCAAAAAAACACTTTATTGAGGGGGTTTATGACTGACTCCAGATTAAACGGTGAGCTTACGCTCTACCGTTCTGTGCCGTTCCTTGACACCACAACAACAGAACGGCAAGGCGTGAGCCTGCCGTTGAGTTCGAGAACGTGGAACGTGAGAAATGTACATCGAACTTAAAACCAGCAGTGCTTTCAGTTTCCTGGAAGGAGCTTCCTTACCGGAAGAGCTTGCTCGAGAGGCAGCCCGTCTGGAATACCCTGCCCTTGCCCTGCTCGACAGAGATTGATCAACGTCAAATAGAATTCCCGCAGCGACGATTGGAAATCCCCACACCGCATTGACTCATCCAAAATCGAACTGATGGCATACCGTTGCCTCATCAAGAATCGAACCGAAAACTTGATGATGAGGTCACAGATTGAAGAAGAAGTTGAGTTTGGAGTTGCGCCGAGAATTGTTGACGCGTACCGCTGAAGATTACGCATCGGCCCGCAAAGGGATCAAGAGCCAGATTGTAGATCAGTTGGTCGCGACAACCGGCTACGGTCGCAAACATGCGATTACCCTGTTGAACAATCCGCCGAGCAGGGCCAGTTCGTCGCGGCCCCGCCGTGCCCGATACGATGACCGGGTGAAGCGGGCACTGGTGACTCTTTGGACAACGGCCAACCGGATCTGCGCAAAGAGACTGGTCCCCTTTGTTCCCGAGTTGATCGAAGTTATGGAGAGGAACGGTCATCTATCCTTGCCGCCTGATGTTAGGCGAAGGCTGCTAGCGATCAGCCCAGCTACCGCTGATCGATTGTTGGCTTCCGAAAGAAGCAGCCGGCACGGTGTCAGTACGACCCGACCAGGAAGCTTGCTCAAGAAGCAGATCAAGGTCCGAACCTTCGCTGACTGGGATGATCTTCAACCCGGTTTTGTCGAAGCCGACCTTGTGGCTCACTGCGGCGAGAGTGCTGCAGGCAGTTTCCTACACACTCTGGTCCTGGTGGACGTCGCAACGGGCTGGACCGAATGCGTGGCGCTGCTACGGCGTAGCGAAGCCGATGTGATCGGGTCTCTCAACTGCCTGCGTGGGCGGCTCCCGGTTCCTCTTCTCGGATTGGACACGGATAACGGAAGCGAATTCATCAACTATGAGATGCTCCGTTACTGCCAAAGAGAGCAGATCACTTTCACTCGTTCCCGGGTGGGTCGAAAGAACGATCAGGCCTTCGTTGAGGAGAAGAATGGTTCGATCGTGAGACGGCTGATTGGCTACGATCGCTACACGGGTCTGGGGGCCTGGCGAGCCCTGATTCAGCTTTACGAGATTCTGCGCCTCTACGTGAACTTCTTTCAGCCCTCGATGAAGCTAATCGAGAAGCAACGCCGGGGTGCACGCGTCAAGAAACGCTACGATCGGGCTCAAACTCCTTACCAGCGAATCTTAGCCTCTGATTGTCTCACCAAGAGAAAAATAGAACCCATCAAAGACCTGTACAGGAAGCTGGATCCAGTCACGTTACTCAAAGAACTCGAGCGAAGACAGGACCATTTTTGGACCTTTGCCAACGGACAAAGAGAACCGGAGGGAAACGGCTCCCCTAGAGAGATGGATGCTGTTGTCAGGAAGTACCTTGCTGAGATCAGTGCTGCACCAGAATCCAACCAAATCAGGAGATATCGGCGGACGAAGAAGCCCCAGGTTGCCCGGACTTGGAGGACCCGGGAGGATCCTTTCGTTGAAGTCTGGCCAGAGGTTCGTGTCCAACTGGAAGTCAATCCCGCTCAAACAGCCAAAGCGCTTTTCATTCGGCTTCAACAACGCCATCCCTGTCGATTCTTTGATGGGCAGCTGCGAACTTTGCAGCGCCGCGTCAGGGACTGGCGAAGAGAACAACTCTACAAGGCCGAGATCTCCCGTGTAGAGCCAACGTTCTCTGAAATCGGGTCTGATTTCGCAAAAGAAGGTGCGCCAACAAAGGGGCAACCAGCCGAGGTCAAAATAGTCTTATGAGCCATGGGAAGTGTCCCCTGACGGCCACACAGCAATGTCGCCTCGACCGCTGGGCCGTACATCTCCAGCAGCAGGGACTTCACGGTCCCGGGACAACCCAAGAAGGGGGTCACCTGAGTCGGCCGCCGAGAGGGAACCCCATTCGGGCTCGCCCTCACTGTGTCCCCTCTCGCAGTCCAAGAACCGGACAAGACAATTCGCTCAAACCAAGAACAACACCCTACTTGACAAGGTGGGTCATTTTTACGTGATCACTCCGGCACATTATTCCCTTGTCATTTCGACCTTCCACTCCACCCGTTGTTTCTGCGAGACGGAAGAAATAAGCTGTTCTGAACTGGGTTCGATTCCCAATGAGGCAAGTTTCTAGTTTCGGTTCGATTCTTAGATGAGGCAACACGCGCGCGAATTCTAACTGTCGCCAATCAAGAGATGTCGTTTCTGGAGCGCCCCGGTTCTATAAGGCCTGTCGCGAGGTGGGAATTCGCCCTCTGGTGGGTGCACGCATCAGTTTGAAGGACGGCGGAGAACTTCCCCTTTTGGTGGAGAATCGCAAAGGCTATCAGAATCTCTGCCAGCTCATCACTCGAATGAAGTTGCGGGCTCCCAAGGGAAAGGGAGCGGCCAACCTTGACGAGATCGAGTCACACTCGAAAGGACTGGTGTGCCTGACCGGGAATCTGCATGGACCGATCGCAAAAACGATCCACAGAAACGGTTTGCCAAAAGCCTCGCGAATGCTGGATCGCCTCAAGGCGATCTTTGGGCGGCAGGGAGTCTTTGTCGAGATTCAGCGCCACTTCCTACGTGATCAGGAACGCCTGAACCAAATTCTGATCAGCCTCTCAGAACGCCATGGTCTGTCCCTTCTGGCCTCAAACGGAGTTCTGTATGCAAACCAGCAACGCCGGCCCCTGCAGGATGTCCTGACCTGCATCCGTCACAAGACAACGTTGCAAGAAGCCGGCCGGGTTCTGGCAGTGAATTCAGAACGATATCTCAAGCCGCCTGCGGAAATGCGATCCCTCTTCAATGATCTGCAGCCAGCTCTCCACAACAGCGGCCTTTTGAGCCAGCGGCTTCAATTCACGCTGGAGAACCTGGGATATCGGTTTCCACTCTTTCCTCTCCCCGCCGGGGAGACCATGAACAGCTATCTCAGAAAGTTGACCCATCAGGGAGCCAGAAGACGTTATCGTCCCTACCATCAAACCGCTCGCCGGCAAATTGAGAAGGAACTTGCATTGATCGAAAAACTGGATCTGGCCGGCTACTTTCTCATCGTCTGGGACCTGATTCAGTTCTGTCGTAAACAGGGAATCCTGGCACAGGGCCGCGGGTCCGCTGCCAACAGTGCTGTCTGCTACAGCCTCGGAATCACGGCCGTCGACCCGGTGGGAATGGATCTGCTCTTTGAGCGTTTTCTTTCAGAGGAACGAGGTGAATGGCCCGATATCGACATCGATCTCCCCAGTGGAGACCGGAGGGAGCAAGTCATCCAATATGTCTACGAGCGCTACGGGCAACTTGGAGCGGCCATGACGGCCAACGTGATCACCTATCGAGCTCGAAGCGCAGCACGAGAAGTTGGGAAAAGCTTCGGATTCGCTCCTGAAACCATTGATCGACTTTCCAAACTACTCACCAGCTGGGGACCCCATCCCGAGGAAATCGACGCCGATCACTTCAGGAAATCCGGTCTGGACCCGTCTCATCATCGGACCCGGATCTTTTTTGAGCTGTGGCGACAGATTCAAGATCTCCCTCGACATCTCGGACAACACAGCGGAGGAATGGTCATTGCCCGAGGCCGGCTCGACTCGGTCGTCCCCCTGGAAAATGCCACTATGCCGGGCCGGAGAGTCATCCAGTGGGACAAAGAAGACTGTGCCGATCTGGGCATTATCAAGGTCGATCTGCTGGGTCTGGGAATGATGTCAGCACTGCAGGATGCGATCCACTTGATTCAAAGGCACTCGGGTGAGGAGGTGGATCTGGCCCATATTCCCCATGATGATCCCCGCGTATACGAGCTGTTGCAGAAAGCGGATACGGTCGGATTGTTCCAGGTCGAGAGCCGGGCCCAGATGGCGACCTTGCCTCGTCTCAAACCCAGTTGTTTCTATGATTTAGTCGTGGAAATTGCAATCATTCGACCCGGGCCGATCGTGGGGCAGATGGTGCATCCGTACCTGCGAAGACGAGCCGGTCTGGAACCTGTCCTCTACCCTCACCCCTCCCTGGAGCCCATTCTCAAGCGCACTCTTGGTGTGCCCATTTTCCAGGAACAGCTTCTCAAGATTGCAATGACCGTGGCGGGATTCTCCGGAGGCGAAGCTGAAGAACTCAGACGCGCACTCGGTTTCAAGCGTTCTGAACAAAGGATGGGAAAGATTGAAGCCAAGCTTCGCCGGGGAATGGAAAGAAACGGAATCCGCGAAGAAACGGCAGCCACCATCATCCGTTACATATCTTCTTTTGCACTCTATGGTTTTCCTGAATCCCATTCAGCCAGTTTCGCTTTGTTGGCTTACGCGAGTGCCTATATGAAAGTCCACTTTCCGGCAGCCTTCTATGCTTCTCTCCTCAACAACCAGCCCATGGGCTTTTATCGTCCGGCAACTCTCGTCAAAGATGCCCAGCACCGTGGCCAGCAGATCCGGCCCATTGATGCCATGCATTCGGACTGGCTCTGTACGATTGAACCCGAAGGTTCAGTAAGACTGGGACTTCTCTACGTCCAGGGGCTCCGGGGCAAAGCAGGTCGTCACATCGTTGAACAACGTGACAAACGATCTTTCCAGGACCTGGACGACTTTGTGAAAAGATGTCGACTGCAGAAGCCGGAACTGGTGACACTGGCTGAAATTGGCGCCTTGAACTGCTTTGGAATGAAACGCCGCAAAGCCCTCTGGCAAGTGGAAGAAGCGTCGCGTCATTCCGGTCCCCTCTTTGATTCCATTCCTTCTATGACTGACGACGAGTATCCCCTCCTGGATATGGATGCACTAGAACGTCTCCAGGCGGATTATCGGGGAACAAAACTGACAACAGGGCCTCATCCGATGGCGCTGATCCGCGAGTTCATAACGAAGAAAGGAGCCGTTTCAGCCTCTGGTCTGGCTGCGGTCAAGAATGGTCAACGGGTTCGGGTTGCCGGGGGGATCATCGTCCGCCAGCGCCCTTTAACTGCCAGAGGGTTTCTTTTTCTGAGCCTCGAGGATGAAACCGGTATCACCAACATTGTGGTCAAGCCTCCCGTTTTCAAGAAAAACCGGGTCACTCTGGTCAGCCATCCGTTTCTCCTCATTGAAGGCGTCGTGCAGAATTCCGACAATGTCGTCTCCGTACTGGCGGATCGCTTCTGGCCCCTGGAGGTCCGGGATGCAAAACTTCCTTCTCATGATTTTTGTTAATGAATGGGTTGGATGGTTACCGGTTACCGGTTACCGGTTACTGGTTGTTATCTGATAACTGGTAACCGGTAACTAATAACCGGTAACAGCGCGAGCAACGCGAGCGCTAGAAGGCAAAGCCTGGACCTGTTAAAGTGCTTCTTCTTGAAAAGGGGGCCATCCGCATTGAAAATGGATCCTGCACTTTTCCGAAAGATCCTGGCAAATTTCGCAACCGGGGTGACGATCGTGACCACTTGTGACGGTGAGGGCGAACCCCATGGAGTCACCGTGAACTCCTTTACTTCCGTCTCTCTGGACCCGCTTCTGGTTCTATTCTGTCTCCACAAGGAGGCAGCCGGGCTCAACTCCTTTCTCGAGAGCAAAGTGTTTGCAGTCAATATCCTGTCCGCGAAACAGGCCCACCTGTCCGACCATTTTGCTCGGTCCGGGGTCGATCGGACGCGCTACCTGAACTGGAGAGGGACCCTGGAAGCCCCCCTGATCCGCGGCTGCCTGGCCTGTCTCGAGTGCAAACTGGAGACCACTTATCCGGGTGGAGATCACACCATCCTGATCGGCCGGGTTGTGGAGGGTCGCCTGAACCGGCAACCTCGCGATCCCCTGCTCTTTTACGGGGGCCAATATCAGGAGATCGGATCATGAGAGAAATGGTGATGAAAAGTCCGTACCTGCGCTGGTTTACGTCCGACGATAGGGAACAGACCTTCGTCCTGTCCGCGAACGAGACGCTGATGGGCCGCAAATCGGATGCGGACGTCGTTCTGACGGACCCCTATGTCTCCCGCCACCATGCCAAGATCGTGAAAAGTCAGGACGGCTACGATCTGGTTGACCTTCAGAGCACTCATGGCTCCTTTGTCAACGGTACTCGCGTCACAGAAGAGGTTCTTCGATCGGGCGACCGGATCTCGCTGGGGCATGGCCGATCTCAAGTCGAGATCACTTATTTCGTGGGGAATCCGCAGGAGGGACACGACGACACAACGATCGATGAGGGTGCCTCCATTCTGGAGCTGACACAGCACCTTCCCTCTGCTCACACGGGGCAGTCCGATCTCGAGAAGATGTCCCTGCTTCTCGACTTCCAGTACAACTTCGGGTAGAGCTTCTCGGCCGCCGGTACCTTTGGGCAGATCCTCCTCTCCGCACTCAAGATTTCCGGCGCCGAGCGCGGTTTTATCCTCATGGGGGAGGACGCCGGTTTCGAATATGTGGTGGGAATGGACGGTGACGGCCACATCATGGAGGAGTCCGAGTTCATGCAGGCCAGTCAGACGGTGGTACGCCAGGTGGCCACGACGGGCGAAGATGTGTTCATGACCGAGGGAATTGACGGTGACCTGGCCCAGCAGGACAGCATCGTGGCCATGAACCTGAGAGCTCTGGCCTGCCTGCCACTCAAGTGGATTTCTCCGGATTCGGAAGAGATGGAGGTGCGGGGAATCCTCTATCTGGACAGCACCAAGACGATGCACGCCCTCTCCGGGCTCGACGAGAAAATCCTCGGCAAGCTCGCCCTGGAAGCAGGCAACGTGTTTGAAAAGCTGAACATGCTCGAGGCCCTGGAAGACAGGAAGGTCTTTGAAAAGGAAATGGCTCTGGCCCAGGAGACCCAGCGCACACTTCTGCCTCCTGCATTGCCGAAGAATGAGTCCTACGCGTTGCGTGCCTTCAGCAAGCCGACCCATCATGTCGGGGGCGACTTTTACGACTTCTATGACGCGGGTCGCATTGACTCATCCAAAATCGAACTGATGGCATACCGTTGCCTCATCAAGAATCGAACCGAAAACTTGATGAGGAGGTCACAGATTGAAGAAGAAGTTGAGTTTGGAGTTGCGCCGAGAATTGTTGACGCGTACCGCTAAGGATTACGCATCGGCCCGCAAAGGGATCAAGAGCCAGATTGTAGATCAGTTGGTCGCGACAACCGGCTACGGTCGCAAACATGCGATTACCCTGTTGAACAATCCGCCGAGCAGGGCCAGTTCGTCGCGGCCCCGCCGTGCCCGATACGATGACCGGGTGAAGCGGGCACTGGTGACTCTTTGGACAACGGCCAACCGGATCTGCGCAAAGAGACTGGTCCCCTTTGTTCCCGAGTTGATCGAAGTTATGGAGAGGAACGGTCATCTATCCTTGCCGCCTGATGTTAGGCGAAGGCTGCTAGCGATCAGCCCAGCTACCGCTGATCGATTGTTGGCTTCCGAAAGAAGCAGCCGGCACGGTGTCAGTACGACCCGACCAGGAAGCTTGCTCAAGAAGCAGATCAAGGTCCGAACCTTCGCTGACTGGGATGATCTTCAACCCGGTTTTGTCGAAGCCGACCTTGTGGCTCACTGCGGCGAGAGTGCTGCAGGCAGTTTCCTACACACTCTGGTCCTGGTGGACGTCGCAACGGGCTGGACCGAATGCGTGGCGCTGCTACGGCGTAGCGAAGCCGATGTGATCGGATCTCTCAACTGCCTGCGTGGGCGGCTCCCGGTTCCTCTTCTCGGATTGGACACGGATAACGGAAGCGAATTCATCAACTATGAGATGCTCCGTTACCTGTCAATGATCATCAGGAAGTGCGCTTTTTTGGACACTCGCCGTTAGGATAGGGTTTCAACATCATCCGCACCGTAGGTGCGTCCGAGCATTCATCTCGCGATTTCTGACGAGGTGGATTTTTCCCTTCGAGAGTGTATTGTTTCGAATCCAGGAAGAGGGAGGACCTCGACCTGTAACGCGGTCGAGGTCCGGTTGTGGCAGCTCTGTACAAAGCGGATACCCACCACAAGCAGATTGTAACCTGCCACGATCCTGGGCTGTTGTCCAGTTCCCGCCGGGACTGGATCCATGGCCGATTCGATTGTCGTTCTCCGGCAATGTACTTGCCGGGCCGAAGGCTGCGGCGCGCTATTTTTCATCTGCCGCTCCTGCGACCGGGGCCAGGTCTACTGCAGCCAGCCATGCCGTCGTCTGCAGCGCCGGTTGCAATGCCGTGCGGCCAACCGCCGACACCAGCAATCTCCTGAGGGCCGAGCCGATCATCGCGACCGTCAAAGAGCCTACCGTCAGCGGCAGCAGCAAGCCCGCGTGACGGATCAACGTAGACAGCGATATAGATCTTCTTTCAGGCTGTGGGAGCCTCTGGCGGCCTACTCAATGCCGAGAAGATCCGTCCAGAGGCGTCAGGAGAACAGCCGTGCAGATACTTTTTGCCGTTCCAGGCCCGGTTTTCGACCGGCTTGTATACGCTGCGGTCGCGCAGGGCGCTATATCGACCCCTTCCACTGGGGGTAAAGCATGATCGACGCCGAGCAGAGGGCCCACATCCGCCGACTCTTCTTTGCCGAGCACTGGAAGATCGGAACCATAGCCGATCAACTCGGTCTGCACCACCAGACGGTGCGACGGGCGCTGGAAACCGAGCGCTTCAACCGGTACAAGATCGTGCGGCCCCGGGTAACCGACCCCTACGTCGAGTTCATCCGCCAGACTCTGGAGCAATACCCACGCCTTCGGGCTACCCGTATCTACCAGATGATCTGCGCCCGCGGTTACACGGGCAGCGTAGTGACGCTGCGCCGCCTGGTGGCCACCTTACGTCCCCGGCCGCGGGAAGCTTTCCTGCGGCTGCGCACCTTTGCTGGGGAGCAGGGGCAGGTTGACTGGGCTTCCTTTGGAAAAGTGCAGATCGGAGGCGCCAGCCGGAGGCTCTCCTGTCTTCTGCTGACGCTGTCGTATTCGCGCGCGCTGGCCCTGGAGTTTTTCTTTGACCAATCACTGGAGAACTTCCTGCGCGGCCACGTGCGAGCCTTCACTCAGTGGGGTGGCTGCCCCAGAGATCTACTCTACGACAACCTTAAGAGCGTGGTTTTGGAGCGCCGCGGCGACGCCATTCGATTCCATCCCCGGCTGCTGGAGCTGGCCGCCCACTACCATTTCGCCCCCAGGCCCTGTCATGTGGGACGCGCGAATGAGAAAGGACGCGTTGAAAGAGCTATCCAGTACGTTCGCTCTTCGTTCTTTGCCGCCCGCCCCTTTACCACCCTGGCAGACTTCAATCATCAGGCCCGCCGCTGGCGGGATGAGATCGCGCACCGTAGGCCCTGGCCGGGCGATCACTCGCGCACCGTCGCCGCTGTCTTCGAAGAAGAAAAAGCTCGACTGCTGCCTCTTCCGGCTCACCCCCTGGAAACCGATCTGGTAGTGCCTGCCAAGTCGCACAAGACCATCTACGTGCGCTTCGATCTCAACGACTACTCGATTCCCCCCGCTGCAGTGGGCCGGCAGCTGACGCTGGTCGCTTCCGACACCCTGGTGCGCATTCTCGACGGAACCAAACAAGTGGCTCGCCACCGCCGCAGCTACGACCGACACCAGGTGGTCGCCGACCCCGCTCATCAGCAAGCTCTGCTGGAGCAAAAAAGAAAAGCCTACGCTGCCCCTTCTGACCGGCTCTCGGTGGCTGTCCCCGAAAGCGAGGCCTTTCTGCAAGCCGCCCTGCTGCGCGGAGAATCGGTCGTCCGCCAGACCCGTCAGCTGTTGGGCTTGCTGGAGGACTACGGTGCCGAGGCGCTGCAGGGGGCACTCGCAGAAGCACTGCAGCGCGGCACTCCGCGGGCCTCCTCGGTAGCTTTCCTATTACAGAGAAGCCGACGCGCTGCTGCTGCTCCTTTGCCCGTCGATCTGAGGCGCCGCCCCGAGTTGGCCGATCTTCACGTACAGCCCCATTCTCCAGAAGGATACGATGACCTCTCCGAGCCCGAGTGAACTGGCTGCACAGCTGAAAAAACTCGGCTTTCGAGTCCTCCCCGATCAACTGGAGGACTTCTTGCGCCGTGCCAAGAAAGGCCGTTGGTCCACTCGCGCCGCTCTGGCTGAGATGGCTCGGCTGGAGGAGATCGAACGGGCTCGCCGTTCGCTGGAGCGCCGGCTGCGCTATGCCCGCGTCGGACGCTTCAAGCCGCTGGCTGACTTTGACTGGAACTGGCCCAAAAAGATCGACCGACACCTGCTGGAGCGAGCCCTCACCCTGGACTTCATCCCCGAGGGCCGCAATCTGATCCTGCTGGGCGCCAACGGCCTGGGCAAGACCATGATCACCAAGAACATCGCCCACGCGGCCGTCCTGGCTGGTCACTCGGTTCTGTTTCGTACCGCATCCGAACTGCTCGACGACCTTCAGTTGGACTCTTCTGAGCTACTGCGCCGCCGGCTCAAAAAGTACGCACGGCCGTCTCTGCTTTGCATCGACGAAGTTGGGTATCTCTCCTACGATTGCCATGCCGCCGACCTGCTCTACGAGGTCATCAACCGACGCTACGAGCGCCGCTCTGTCATCGTCACCACCAACCGAGCCTTCAAAAACTGGAACGTCGTGTTTCCCAACGCCACCTGCATCGTCAGTCTCCTCGATCGTCTCACCCACCACGCCGACATCACCGTCATTGAAGGTGAAAGCTATCGTCGCCGCGAAAGTGAGCAGGAGGCGGCTGAGCGCCGCAAACAAGATTGAGCGACTTGTTGCAGCGTCGAGCTTACGTCCAGGCCGTGCTGCACGCCTATCTGGAACTGCCCGCCACACCGCCTCGATCTCGACCACACGATCGCCGCTTGGCCGGCCAGTTCCACGACTGCAATATCCCGCTCCCAACCGTAAAAGATGCCCTTCTGCTGGCATCCGCAAGGCGTCTACTGCGTTGCCAAGACGCCCATCCCCTCGCCTCGATTCGTTCTCTCTACTACTTTGTCCCCGTCATTGAGGAGCTGCTCGAGACTCCTCTTCCCAAGGGCTACTCCCGTTACCTGGAAAGAAAAATCGCCGCCTTCGCGACCGATTGCCGCCAAGACTCCCCATCGACAGATCCCTGACCCCACCCCGGCGCCCGTTCAAAATCCCGCACTTTCTCATGATCGCCAACACTGCCAAAGAGAGCAGATCACTTTCACTCGTTCCCGGGTGGGTCGAAAGAACGATCAGGCCTTCGTTGAGGAGAAGAATGGTTCGATCGTGAGACGGCTGATTGGCTACGATCGCTACACGGGTCTGGGGGCCTGGCGAGCCCTGATTCAGCTTTACGAGATTCTGCGCCTCTACGTGAACTTCTTTCAGCCCTCGATGAAGCTAATCGAGAAGCAACGCCGGGGTGCACGCGTCAAGAAACGCTACGATCGGGCTCAAACTCCTTACCAGCGAATCTTAGCCTCTGATTGTCTCACCAAGAGAAAAATAGAACCCATCAAAGACCTGTACAGGAAGCTGGATCCAGTCACGTTACTCAAAGAACTCGAGCGAAGACAGGACCATTTTTGGACCTTTGCCAACGGACAAAGAGAACCGGAGGGAAACGGCTCCCCTAGAGAGATGGATGCTGTTGTCAGGAAGTACCTTGCTGAGATCAGTGCTGCACCAGAATCCAACCAAATCAGGAGATATCGGCGGACGAAGAAGCCCCGGGTTGCCCGGACTTGGAAGACCCGGGAGGATCCTTTCGTTGAAGTCTGGCCAGAGGTTCGTGTCCAACTGGAAGTCAATCCCGCTCAAACAGCCAAAGCGCTTTTCATTCGGCTTCAACAACGCCATCCCTGTCGATTCTTTGATGGGCAGCTGCGAACTTTGCAGCGCCGCGTCAGGGACTGGCGAAGAGAACAACTCTACAAGGCCGAGATCTCCCGTGTAGAGCCAACGTTCTCTGAAATCGGGTCTGATTTCGCAAAAGAAGGTGCGCCAACAAAGGGGCAACCAGCCGAGGTCAAAATAGTCTTATGAGCCATGGGAAGTGTCCCCTGACGGCCACACAGCAATGTCGCCTCGACCGCTGGGCCGTACATCTCCAGCAGCAGGGACTTCACGGTCCCGGGACAACCCAAGAAGGGGGTCACCTGAGTCGGCCGCCGAGAGGGAACCCCATTCGGGCTCGCCCTCACTGTGTCCCCTCTCGCAGTCCAAGAACCGGACAAGACAATTCGCTCAAACCAAGAACAACACCCTACTTGACAAGGTGGGTCATTTTTACGTGATCACTCCGGCACATTATTCCCTTGTCATTTCGACCTTCCACTCCACCCGTTGTTTCTGCGAGACGGAAGAAATAAGCTGTTCTGAACTGGGTTCGATTCCCAATGAGGCAAGTTTCTAGTTTCGGTTCGATTCTTAGATGAGGCAACACGCGGGGAATTCTAACTGTCGCCAATCACCGGCCTATCTTTACCGAAAAGAGGATGGGACGATCGAAGAGTTGCGGTCCAAGAATCTGGTTCTGGGAGCCTTTGACTTTGCAGACTACAGCGCCATTCCGATCCAGCTCAATCAGGGCGATCTTCTCGTCGTCTATTCGGACGGCCTGACCGAAGCCGAGAACATGAAAGGCGACATGTTCGAGGAGGAGAGGCTGATCAAGCTCATCCGAGAAAACGGCAGCAAAGGAGCCGGAACGCTTCAGGAAAGCATCCTGGATGCCATCGAGAAATTCACCCAGAATCGCGCCCAGACCGACGACATCACCTTCCTTCTGACCGAACGGATTAAGTGAATTGAAGATTGATTCCTAATTTCCAATCTTCAATTTTCAATTCCCCTAGATCCGATCCACCACCAACACCGCCAGCAGCCAGGGCAGATAAAATACGGAGGCCCTCATGACATATCGGGCGTAGCGCGTTGAGGGGGTCTTCAGCAGGATGAGAGTCGTTGCCAGAAAAGCTATACCGCCCAGCAGCGCGGAAACGAAATAGACGCTGCCGGCCAGTCCAAATACCCAGGGGAACAGGCTCACAGAACAGAGCAGGACCGCAAAGAGAACGATCTGCCGGGCTGTCCTGCTGCCGGATGGGTCGTCCAAAGGAAGCATTTTGAAACCGCCTTTTCGGTAATCGTCCCTATGAATCCAGGTAATGGCCAGAAAATGGGGATACTGCCACAGGAATAGAATCCCGAAAAGCACCCAGGCTTCCAGGGTGAGTTGGCCGCCGGCAGCCGTCCAGCCCATCAAAGGAGGGATGGCGCCCGGAACCGCCCCCACGGTAGTGCACAGAGCTGTTCGCCTCTTCAGGGGCGTGTAAGCGAACAGATAGACACCGGCGCTCGCCAGTCCCAGGACAGCCGGCAGTACTCTGGTTGCGGACAGCAGGACCATTGTTCCGGCCAGAATCAATACGATTCCAAAGCCGGTCGCCGCCCCCACACTGACCCGTTCTGTGGGCAAGGGGCGACCGGCCGTCCGTGTCATACGACCGTCCAGATGGCGCTCCATGACCTGATTCAGGCAAACCGATCCACCCGAGACCAATGCAGTGGCCAGAACGGTCCAGAACAGAGCGGGCCAGTCGACGGGAAAAGTTGATGCAAGACAAAACCCGGCGGCGGTGGTCAGCGCAACCAGCAAAGAAACCCTCGGCTTCAGGAGTTCGAAGTACGGGAGCACTACCCCCGCCGAACCGGACATGGTGACCGCAACCTCACTCTTCATGAGACTCCAGCGGGGCGGAGGTCCAGCGCAACAGTGTCAGCATTAGACTTGAAGCCAGCATGAGGGCACCAACCGCCACGTGCGCTGTTGTCACACCAACATCGACCGGCATCGGTTGAATTCGATCGCCGGCCTGCAAGCGGACCATCAGAGCGCCCACTCCCAGCCCCAGTTGCACGACCAGAAGCCCCAGCAAAAGGCTGCTCAACCAGGCCGTCGGGCCGGTCGATTCGATCTTCAGAATCGGCAATCCCACGGCTGCGATCAAACCGGCGACAAGCAACGCTCCAGCCAGGTGAACTGCCAGGGCCAGGAAATCGACGCGGGTAGCCTTCACACCGTCGATCGTACCACTGTGGCGGAGCACGGCACCCAGAAGGAGCTGGACGAACAGTCCGAGTGTCAGAAGGCGAACGGTCCGAAACGGCGGCTGCGCCGGCGTGAGGGCGTCCACCGGGGCGGGAGGCCAGGACCGTGATGTAAACAGGGCCAGGGAGATTACGATGCAGAAAAATCCCTGAGCCAGAAGAGCATGCAATACGGAAACTGTCACCGGAAGTTCGAGCAAAACCGTCAGTCCCCCCAGTACTCCTTGCGACACCACTGCCACCAGAGCCAGGAGACCGAGCCTCTTCAACCGTCGTTCCGCCCCCACCAGAAATAGCCAGCAGGTCAAGATCACGGTGAGCATTCCTACCGAGGCCGCGATCATGCGATGGCTGTGCTCCCAGAAGATACCCCCCACCATCTGGGGCATCCACTGTCCGTAGGAGAGAGGCCAGTCGGGAACGGACAGGCCCGCATCGTGGCTGGTGACGAGCCCGCCGGCAATGATCAGAAGAAAAGTGCAGACCGCCAGTAAGACGCAGAACAGGTGGAGTGCTCGCTTGTTCGCCCTGCTCATTGAGAATGCCCGGGGTCACGGATCCTTCAGCCGGTCAGACAGCGACCGGGGCTACGGCGACCGCAGAAGGGCTCAACCTCCGTAGTCAAAGTCCAGTGTGGCGGCCTGATTCGCCGTCACAGTGATTTTCTGCTCCTGGGCACCCAGCTTCTCATGCCAGACCTCAACCGTGTACTCTCCCGGGGGCAGGCCCTGCAAACTGTAGCTTCCGTCATTCCCGGTAACAGAGAAATAAGGATGCGCTACAACGCCTATGTACGCCTTCATCCAGGGATGGACATTACACTTGACCGGGATCATGATTTCCGAACGCGCGAAGCGCCGAACAATCGGATCTGACTTGGGGGCCTGCGAGACGTTCCAGTCCCGATTATTGGCAGGGGAAGGATTGATGTTGTGGGTCGTTTCATCGCTGTTCGATACTTTCAATTCCTGGCCTGTCTGGATACCCAGGACACGGGGGGTGTAAAGACACCCTCGCTGATCCAATGTAGCTGCTTCTGCAGGAGGCTGGAACGCGTAGTCTTCGAGACCCGCCTTGACGAACAGGAAGGCGTATTGAAGGGTCCCGTTCTCGTTAATTTCCAGGTTCTGGGCGTAGACAGGAGAGCTGTGCTGGGCGGCGCAGTTGGGATCGGCATTCATCCGGATTCGTGCCTTTCTACCTGGTTCACCGGAGTAACTGACGCTGCCTGAAATGCTCCCCGCCGTGGAAGGGTCCACCGGCTTTCCGGCCGCCGGTGCGGTAGGCGGATCCGAGGAAGTCGGAGTCGACGGCTTCGAGGGTGCATCCCCACCGCCTCCGCAGCCCAGGACGACGACTGCGGCAAGGAAAAGAGCAATCAAATTCCGAAGATAGTACATATCTGAGCCTCTCTTAAACTTAGAAAGAAAATGAATTCAGCCGGCGTTTGATAGAAATCCAAAGAAGCCTGATACTTCCCTTGGCCGACTCTTATCTGCTGGTTTCGAAAGATTGAATACTTGCCTCTCTACCGATTGGGCGAGCGGAATCTACCTGCCCATCAACCTCCGTTGTTCTTCCGGAGTGTATTCAAACATGTATCGTACCACAAGCCGGGAATGGTCCTCTTCATAGTCGCGGAAACTGGGAAGGTTGGCGAGAGCGAATACCCAGCGGCTGCCGTCCCGGCGGAACAAACCCGAAGGCATGGTCGTTCCGGGACGAATAATCTCCGGATGAACGATCCAACGCTGAGTCCAATCGGGTTTGAGCCTTTTCCCGACCAGCGTAAAGTCGGGAGCCGTCTTGTCCACGTCCGTTCTCGGATCCCCGGTGGCGTGGCAGCGCAGGCAGGGTGCAGCGTTACTCGTAAAAAGCTCGCGGGCCAGTTTGGTCTCGTGCTCTGAGAGAGGCTCGACGAAGCGGGGCAGATAGGGTAGCGGCTGCTTCGAAAGGGCAGCAAAGAAGCGGAGGAGTACGCCGACTTCCCCATCCGACAGATGGAAGGTCGGCATGCGAACGTCCAGATAGGGACGGACACTGTTGCGATGCAGGTCGGTGGGACTCAAGGCTGGGTTCTTGAGAAATCCCTTCAGCCACTCGGGATTGGTTCTGGCGCCCTGGCCGACCAGAGCGGGAGGAAGCTTCTCAGCCTGCTCACCCTGGTACTGGTCGAGCCCCTCGAGTACTGTATCCTGCGCCGGAGTGAACTGGTGACAGGCCTGGCAGTTGTACTTCTTGACCACCCACCAGCCTTTCTGGATGTCCTGCCGGTCATCCTTCGGAGCGTAATCATATTGCTCTGGAATCCACGACTCGACGCTTCCGAGCAGAAAAGTGGTCAGTTGATCAATCTCCTCTTCGCTGAAGTGGAAATTGGGCATCCTGAGCTCTTCCAGCTCGTTCTTGATTTTCCCCTCGTCGAAGATTGCCGGATTCTCGAGCTTGTGCTCGAAGAAGCCCTTGTGGTTGTACCAGCCTTCGTCCTTGGCATGGTGGGTCAGCAGGGCAAAGTCAAGACGTTCGATGGGCTTGCTTCCCTCCCCGGTGAGGTCGGTTCCGATCTTCCCTTCCTCTTCGAGTGTCGCAATCTCGTGGCAGCCGGCACACCCGTAGTGCCGGACCAGAAAACGGCCGCGGTCGAAGAGCTGGGAATCCTCCATAAAAGGCGTGGGCTCGTACTGAACATCCTCCCTTTTCAAGGTGATCAGGTAGGATGCGATGTCTCGGGACTCTTCCCAGCTCAATCTCAAACTGGGCATCACTGTCTCATTCTGGACCTGGAGTGAGTGATCGCCCAGGGGGCTCTTGTTGTAGTCCAGATCGAACTGAAACGGAAGACCGCGACTTTCGTAGTCCTCCCGGGTGACATCCCTCTGTACGACCGGATCATAGGGAAGGGTCCGCTCTCGCGGGTTGTGCACCCAGCGAGCCAGATAATCGTAGTTCGCCTTCTCGCCCACGCGACTCAGGTTGGCTGCGAAGGTACCGCCCACGGCTTCCTCACCTTCGCCTACCGAGTGACAGGCCAGACATCCTCTGGACTCGAAGAGCTGCCGGCCCCGAGCCGCATCCCCGGGAGCCTGTGAGGGGATCCCTTCATCGATCCCCGACTGCCAGACGAAAGCGGAGATCGCTTCGATTTCCTCATCCGTCAGACGGAACTGGGGCATTTTCGTTTTCGGCCTGAAAATCTGGGGGCCTTTGAGCCAAACCGGAATCCACTCCCGGCGCAGCTTGTTTCGAACCTCTTTCAAATTGGGACCCAGCCTCTTGCGCTCCATGAGGAGTTCATCCAGACGGGCATCCGTCGTGGCGGCGGCGGCCTCAATCTCGGCTATCCGCAGGGTCTTCTGCGTTCCCATTTCATAAAACCGGGCTGCCTCTTCGTTGCTCGCCGCGTTGTCCCCCTGGGAGAGCAGCCTTTCGATCTCAACCCGGGTGGCTTCTTTCTCGGCCTCCAAATCGGCGATGCGCTTACGCGCCTCCCTCATCCGGGCAGGCTCGACATCGAATCCATCGTAGGGATGACAGCCCTGGCAGCCACGATTCTGGAACAGGTCCTTGGCTGAGTTAAAACTCTCGGCACCTTCCAGCTGCCGGTCGAGCCGATGGCATTGAATGCAGCCTCCTTCAAAGTTTTCTCGCGCATAGAGAGGCCGCAACCAGTGCTTGTACCTGCCGTGCGCTCTGGTAGCACTCACAGTCCCCACGCCGTTGCCGTTGTGGCACGGAGAGCAACCGAAAATATCGGGGTCGTGGGTAGCCAGCAGCTCGCGGCTGGGGTGACCCACAAAAAGTCGGTTCCCCCCCATGCCTTCAGCCGTAAGCTGGACCGGCTCTCGAATGCCAAGATGGCACGATTCACAGCGGTCCACCAGATTCATTTCGGCGTTGTGAATCTGCCTGATATCCACCCGCGAGGCGGCAACACTGGAAATCAGCCCGTCGATCTGCGTCTCGGTCAGTCCGGTCAACCGGTTCTTGAGGTAAGTGTCGCGATCTGAGCGCAACTCCCCGGGCCGGCTCAGTACCCGGGACTTTCTGGATTGGACGTCTCCCTGGCGGGCCTTCAGATCCGTGAACAGTTTCTCGAGCTCCATATACGTGAAGGTCTGGGTCCCATCCCGCATCTCGAACTCATAAGATCGCTGCTTCAGCTCCTCGACGTTGCTGCTCAGCCCTTCTTTTCCGCCATGAGCGGTTTCCAGCGCATAGATCGTGGCCTGGAGTTCACTGCGGGCGCCGACGAAGGGTTTGGTGATGACGGCCAACTGGGCCCGGATCTGACCCTCCTGCTCCTCCAGCCCTTTCAGATCCGAGGCAATCTGGTCCTCTGCTTCGAGAAGTCCCTCTTCCAGTTGCTGATAACCGGAACTGGCCTTGATTCCCACAACTTCCTGCTCCCTCAGCGGTCGCATCTCTTCCAGCGCATCCCGATAGAGTGGAGCGAACTCCTCCTGATGCTGACGCCAGGGCCGCAGTCCCACCATCTCTTCATAGAAGGCCCACACCAGACTCAACATCATGAGGAGGGAAAAGATGGCCAGCAGCGTTCCCAGTGAAGAGTAGACGATCGGGTCTCTCTCGGGCACCGGGCGCTCGTCAAGTTTCCGGAACCAGCCTCTCATATGTTGAACCATGGAGTTACCATCACGTACTTAATCCGAAAGAGCAGCTTGAGAGCCATTTTTACCGGGAGCGAAATCATCGTGGTCATGAAGAACTGAAAGATCAGATACTGGGTCAGCGTCATCTGAGCGTAAATTCGACGCGTGAAGTCATTCCAGACCAGAAATCGGTGACAGATCCAGCCGGCCACAAGGAAATAGAGCCCGACTGCCATCCCACCGACCATTCCGATCCAGGGCTGGCTCGTCAGCCCCAGGATCTCATGTAGATGGCGATTCGTCTCGAAGACGAGCTTGTGATGATCCCAGGTCTCACCGGGCCAGAACCACATCCAGCCGGGACCACGGATAAAGGTGCCAACCAGGATGAACAGAACCCACAGCAAAACGAAGCCGAAGCAGAAGGCGAGAATGGCAAATTTTCTCTGCCGAAAAGTGTAGTAGCCGTTTCCAAGGGGGTTCTTGTCGGCAAAGGGAATCGCCATCAATCCCAAGACGATCAGAGTCGGCATCACGACTCCTGCGATCCAGGGATCGAAATAGACCAGCATCTCCTGCAAGCCCAGAAAATACCAGGGGGCCTTAGCCGGGTTCATGGTCAGGTTGGGATTGGCCGGTTCCTCCAGCGGAGCGTCCAGGGTGATGGACCAGACCATCAGCACAAGTGTCACAATCACTGCGGCAAGGAGCTCGATTCGAAGCAGGTAAGGCCACACATGGACCTTCTGATCCCAACCCTCGCGAAAGGGCTCGTTCTTGCGATGGTGAGTCTTGGCAGCCTGCGGATCGGCTTCCAGTCGGGCAATCAGTCGATCGTTAGCGAAGGCCTGCCGCAACCCGTACCACAGAAAAAAGGGCACCATCACCAGCAGGAAGACAATTGGAAGATTGTCAGGGAGCGAGACGATTTCCCAAAGCTGACCCCAATCTGGATCCATCTATTAACCCTCTTTCATCTGTCCGTTTCGAACTGATTCAGATTTTGAATTTCTTCTTCAGCTCCGACTCGAGCACCACGGGAGACGGGCCTGAGATGCTCCCATCCTTTCGCACTCGCCAGAAATGCACCGCCAGCAGCGTTGAGAGAATCAGAGGAATGGCAATACAGTGCCAGATATAGGCGCGCAGAAGCGCATTGGAGTCCACGATCGATCCCCCGAGAAGGGCAAAACGGACGTCGTTGAAGGCCGTCATGCCCAGCTCCGGACCGAACGGTCCCTCGTGTCCCAGAAGAGGCGTTGCTCTGGCCATGCTGGTTCCTACCGTCACCGCCCAGAAGCCGAGCTGATCATCCGGCAGCAGGTATCCGGTAAAAGAGAGAAGGAGGGTGAGTACCAGAAGAATGACGCCGATCATCCAGTTGAACTCCCGCGGCGTCTTGTAGGAACCCGTCATGAAGACTCGAAGCATGTGCAGCCACACCGTGATGATCATGGCGTGGGCGGCCCAGCGATGCATGTTGCGCAGTAAACCCCCAAAGGGCACATCGTTTTCCAGGTACATGATGTCGGCGAAAGCCTGTCCCTTGGTCGGGTGGTAATAGAACATCAGAAAGACACCCGTGATGGTCAAGACAAAGAACAGATAAAAGGTGATGCCGCCCATCCCCCAGGTAAAGTTGAACCTCACCGCATCACGATTGATCTTGGCCGGGTGCAGGTGCAGGAAGACATTGGTCAGGACGGCAAGAGCTCGAGTCCGCGGTGTTTCATCCAGCTTGTGCCGGAAGACCGATTTCCAGAGCTGGGTTTTCTTGTAGTCCTGGGCGGCCTTCAGGTCTTCCTTGCCCTTGTCAATGAAAGGCTGAATACCATCTTTGACCTTGACCATGACCGAAGATGATTCCTTTTTTCCCTGAGGCTCATTCGAGACTGGATCGTCCGCCATACCTTTACCCTTCTGATCGGCTCCTGGAGGCTCGTTAAACAGTTAAAAAGGCACCACTGTTGTCGAAGGTGCTGACAGCCCCGGGCGGGCTTTGAAAAAGTTGACTCACATCGACAACAATCTGACCCTGCGCATTCAAAGAAAGTTTGGCCCGGTCCATGGGGCGCGGAGCCGGGCCTTCGAAGTTGACCCCCTCATTGTCATATCCGCTCCCGTGGCACGGGCACTTGAACTTGTTCTCACTCTGTACCCAGTCGGGCGTGCAGCCCAGATGAGTACAGCGGGCGTAGATCACGAACAGACGCTCGGCGTTTCGTACCACCCAGATTCGATACTTTTGCTGGAAACGGGTGTCGATCCCGAAGCCAAAGTCCCCCGGGTAGCCGATCGTAAAACTGGTCTTCGGTTCGAACAGCGTCCGCGGGAAGAAAAAACGAAGGGTCATGAGGAAGTTGGCCCCGAGAAAGCCAAAGATACAGGCGTAAGTGAAGTTACGCCTCCGGATCATCCCCGTGTCCTGGGTCTGTTTCGCGCTCTTTTTCTTTACGACCTGGTTCGCCATACTTCTAAACAACTCACACTCAACAAGAGACCCTATTATTTCAATCTGCTCAACTTGTATTCAAGACCCGGAAGCGGGCGGGGACGCATTGTCCTTTTGCCGAAAAGCGATGTAGAGGAAGGTTCCCATGATCGCCAGCGGTGGGATCAGGAGAACGAGGATCCCCAGCTGCAAGGCACCGATGACATTCTGCTGCTGGGCCGCCAGGCTGCTCTTGCACATGGCGCAGCCCTGGGCCCACCCCAGTTGCAGCGTACTGGAGCCGATGAGGAAAACAATCAGTGCCCGGATTCCCTTGTTCAATGGCTTCAGTTCCCGAGTTCAAGAATGCGCAGGCTGTCAGCGAAAAAGACCGACAGCAGCGTGATGCACACGACCGTGGCCGGGATCAAAGTCCAGAAGAGACTCCTGCGCTCGAACTTCATGTGCATGAAATAAGCGACGATCAGGCCTGTTTTGACAAAGGACAACGACAGCAGCGTCACCAGCATGACGGTCACGGCCAGGGTGGTATAGGCCAGAATGACCTCCAGAATGGTCAAGACGAGCAGGCCGAACCAGACAATCAGGTAAGCTTTCGTGTGATCGTGAGAACTCATAACAATCTCAGCTCTGGATTTGGTTTGACATTAGATACACAAGAGGAAAGATGAACATCCAGACCAGATCGACAAAATGCCAGTAGAGGCCACTCACCTCGACATCTTCCGCATTGAAGCGCCCGCCTCCAAAGCCCCAGGCAATCACGCCCAGGTAGATGACACCCAGTGTCACGTGCGTCATGTGAAGGCCGGTCAGGGTATAGAAGGTGGCGCCGAAGAGAGGTACTCCCCACGGGTTGGCGAAAGGGGTCACCCCCTCATGGATCAGCCCCATCCACTCGTTGGTATGCAAAATGACGAAGAGCAGGCCTCCCAGGATGGTGGCCAGGATCCAGCGGACCGCCTTCTTGCGGTCTCCGTGACCGGCCGCCCCCACGGCCAGCACCATGGTGAGCGAACTGGAGAGCAGGCAGAACGTCATGACGCTGGACCAGAAGATGCTGTGACCGTCAAACGGTCTGGGCCAGTCTGGATTGGCCACCCGGACATAACTGTAGGCAAAGAGCATGGCTGAGAAGGTCAACGCGTCGGAGAGAATGAACAACCACATTCCCAGCTTCTTGGAGCCCATGGCAAAGGGAGAGCCTCCCCCGCCCCAGAGCCCTGTTGTACCGTTTGCCATCTCAGTCACCTCCCCATTACAAACAGAAGCAGCAGGAAAACCCACAGCCCATCCATGAAATGCCAGTACAGGGCCATCACGCCGACGTGCATGCGATTCAAAAGGCCCTTCCAGAGCTTCCCGCACAGGACCAGCAGCGCGATGACGCCTCCCAGCAGGTGGATCCCATGGGTCGCGGTCAGAACATAGAAGAAGGAACTGCTCGGATTGGAATTGAGAAAAAGACCAGCATTCCAGAGTTGCTTCCAGACGACTCCCTGACCGATCAGGAAGGCCACCCCCAAAACCGTTGCCGCCAGCCACCACTTGCGCAGTGAAACGATCTCATGGACCCGCTTGCGGGCCATTTCCAGGCAACCACTGCTGACCAGCAGAACCAGGGCATTCACCCATACCAGGGTGGGCAAAGGGATGGACTGCCAGTCGTCTCCCAATCCTCGACGGACCAGAAAGGCGCTCGTAAAACCGGTAAAAAGCATCAGAATCCCGGCCAGCCCAACCATCATGCCAGTGTAGTAACGGCGCTGGGCGTTGGGAAAGGCTCCCGGCCCACCGTTTCCACCACTGCCCGGAGGCAGGTCGAAGACACCTCCCCCTGTGACGGAACCGGGCTGTCGATCGGCGGCTAGAGGTCGCACGATGGTGGACATATCCGGCTAAGCCTCGGTCCCTTCCCCTTTGCCCTCGGTCTGCATGACAAAATCCCTCTCCCGACCCGGGACACTGTACTCGTAGGGTCCATGGTGAACGAGCAGCTGCCGGTCACCAAAGTTGTCGTGGGGCGGCGGCGATGGGATTTCCCACTCGAGCGTGGTTGCATTCCAGGGATTCATCTCGGCCTTCCGCCCCTTGAACAGTGACCAGCAAAAATTAAACAGGAAGATGAACTGGCCGGCGATCGTGATGAAAGCCGCGATCGTAATGAACATCTGCAGCGGCTGGAGCTGGGCCAGGAAATTGACTCCCGAAAGCTCGGCATAGCGCCGCGGATGTCCCTCGATGCCCAGAAAGTGCATGGGCATGAAGATCGCGTTCACGCCTACAAAAGTGATCCAGAAGTGGAGTTTCCCAAGCCCCTCGCTCATACGGCGACCGAACATCTTGGAAAACCAGTAGTAAGTCGCGGTGAAGATTCCAAAGATGGAGGCCACGCCCATGACCAGGTGAAAGTGACCCACTACGAAATACGTATCGTGAAGATAAATATCAGTCGAGGGCTGGTTCAGGAACAGACCGCCCAGTCCTCCGCTCACGAACAGGGAAACGAAACCGATGGCGAAAAGCATGGGCGAATCGAAGTGGATCTTCCCTCCCCACATCGTTCCCAGCCAGTTGAACGTCTTGATGGCCGAGGGCACTGCAATCGCCGTAGTGACCAGCGAGAACGCGATGGCTGAGTAGGGACTCATGCCGCTCATGAACATGTGGTGGCCCCACACCATGAATCCCAGGATTCCGATGGCGAACAGGGCATACACCATGGCCCGGTATCCGAAGATCGGCTTGCGCGAAAACACCGACAGAACCTGAGAAGTGACTCCCATGGCGGGAAGGATGGCGATGTACACCTCCGGATGCCCGAAAAACCAGAACAGATGCTGCCACAGCAGTGGGGAACCGCCCGTGTGATCGATGATCTTATCGCTCACCACCAGGCCTCCCGGTATAAAGAAGCTGGTACCCCCCAGCCGGTCGAGCAGCAGTAGAACACCAGCCGAGAGAAGAACACCGAACGCCAGCAGGCCCAGGATCGCCGTCACGAACCAGCTCCAGCAGGTCAAGGGCATTCTCATCAGGGTCATCCCCCTGGCCCTCAGATCCAGCGTCGTCGTGATGAAGTTGATGGCTCCCAGTAAAGAGGCAATACAAAAAATCGCGATGCTCAAAATCCACAGGTCCTGACCCGTTCCCAGCCCGGGCCCGGCGATCTCACCAAGAGCGCTCAAGGGGGCATATGCCGTCCAGCCCGATGTGGGCGGTCCTCCGGCCACGAAAAACGCCGCCAGCAGAACAATCAGAGACACGAACGTCAACCAGAAGGAGAGCATGTTCAGCGTCGGGAACGCCATGTCCAGCGCCCCGATCTGAATGGGCAGGAAATAGTTCCCAAAACCGCCCTGCGGCGCCGTCGTCAGAACCATGAAAACCATCACGGTCCCGTGCATGGTCAACATGGCCAGATAAAACTCCGGCGTCATGATTCCACCCGGGGCACCCTCAGGGAAGAGCGTCTCGAGAAAACTGAATTTGGTCCCCGCCCACACCAGGTTGAGGCGGATCAGAACCGACATGCCCATCCCCACGAAGACGGCGAACAGCGCCAGCAGGAAGTACTGGATGCCGATGACCTTATGATCTTTACTGAAAATGTATTTGCGGATGAATCCAGACGGAGGCTCATGAACCGCGTGACTATGAGCCGCATCAACCATAGGTTTCTCTCCTCGGTTCCTTATTCCTCAGCCATTTCACGGAGCCAGTCTTGATAGTCACTCTCCGTTAGAATCTCAATAAACGACCGCATCCGGTGGTGGGCGAGCCCGCACAGCTCCATGCACACGATCTCGAAAGATCCGGTCTTGATGGCGGTGAAGCGGAGCGGGATCACCAGTCCCGGGACCGTATCCTGTTTGATTCGAAGCTCCCGGACAGAAAACCCGTGAGTCACGTCTTTGGATCGAAGCAGCAATTCGATGGGCCGGTTCACGGGGATGGCCATGGTGGGCAGCACCAGATCATCGGTAGCCGCGGGATCATCGAAGTCCAGGCCCAGAGGATTTCCCCCGTCATCATCGATCAGTTCAGGCTTGATGGTACCGAAACGGCCATCCGCTCCTGGATAACGGATGTTCCAGACGAACTGCTGTCCTGTCACCTCGATCTGCAGGGAATTCTCGGGCGCCCGGTTAATGTAAAGATCCGCCCAGATCTTTTGCCCGGGCAGGACCATCAGGAAAAACACAATCGCTGTCAGAAAAGTCCAGAGCATCTCGAGCTTGTTGTTGCCATGGCTGTACACCGCCTGGTGCTGACCCGTGTCCCGGTATCGGAACAAAACCCAGCCCAGTCCCGCTTGAGCCAGAATGAAAACGATTCCGGTGACGACCAGGGTCACAACGAACTGTCCATCCAGGGCCTCTCCGTGACTGGAGACGGTCGCGGGAAACCACCAGTGGCGGCTCGCGAAGGCGATCGTCGTAACGATTGTGAACAGCCAGATCAAGATGGCCAAAAGCATACCCACGCTCCTTATTCATCCAGGGGCAACTCGGTCCCTAAACCTCTCCCACCGAGTCACTCAGGCACTCTAGCGGACAACCCTGAAAAAGGCAAAAGTTTTTGGCAGTTATTCGAAGGCTTTTCAGCCCGCTCAAAGTCTGGGTACTCACTTCCTGAATGCACTAAGATACTTGATTGAATTGAACGAAGTGGAAAGTCACACCCCGTACTTCCCTGAGCGGACCGGCCAACGCATGCATCGGGTCCTGAACCGATTCGACTTCACCGTGGAGACGTTCACATGAGAGCTGTTTCTTCGCACGACCCACATCTGGAAGGGTACCTTCGTGCAATCGGCCGGCCACCCCGGAAGTGGGGTCTGTTCGACCTTTTTCTGCACACATCCCGAATCGGCGACCCCGACCTGAGCGTGGATGATTGCCTGGTGGCGGTTCGCAGGATTCGACGCAAGATCGAGAAGAGACTCCCGTCGCACCGGGACCCCTACACGATCATTGAGCATGCGAATGCGGTTCTCTATCAGGAACTGGGATACCGTGGCAATACAGAGAACTATCACGATCCGCTCAACAGTCTGATGAGCCAGGTGCTGCACAGACGAACCGGGATCCCAATTACCCTGTCGATACTGTATCGGGAAATTGTGGGTGAACTGGGTCTGGAGACCTGGGGGATTGGGATGCCCGGACACTTCCTGCTCGGGTTTCGGGCCAGTTCCAGGGAGCTTTTCCTGGATGCCTTTCACCAGGGCCAGATCCTGCTCGAAGATGACTGCCGCGCCGTGTGTGATCGGCTGTTCGACTCGCAGCTCGAGTTTGAGCGTTCCTACCTGAACCCCATTCCTGACTCGGCAATCCTCCTGCGCATGCTGATGAACCTGAAGCAGGTGTACCGTGGCAGCGGAGAGGCCGTGAAGACCCTGCGGGTCCTGAATCGACGGATTCCCCTCCTCCCCGACCCCCTGCCGGAGATCCTGGAGAGAGGCATGACCTGTATTGAGCTCGCAGACTATCGCGCAGCGCTGGAAGACTTCAGGTACTTTGTCGCAAACACTCCGGACGGGCAGATGCGTCGGGTGATCGAAACCAGAATCGGGGAACTCGAGAAGCTGGCCAGCGGGGGTTAGGTGTTAGGAGGTTCCAGGTTCCAGGTTTCAGGTTTCAAGGAACTGGAACCTTGGAACCTTGGTGTTCTACTGGTGTCAAGGAAACGGGGCGGGAGCTGTGAGGCGTTTCGGGGTTCCAGAGCGAGAGAGATAGGGGTAGGGAAAGCTCATTGGTTTGAGCCTCCCCTCCCTCCGAACCGGACGTGCGGTTCTCCCGCATCCGGCTCTCCAGTCAGTGGGGTCCACGGCGGGACTGACAGATCTGCGCGTGGGCTACGGCCATGGTAAATAGCCCCTGCTCGATAAAGTAGGCATTTTTGCCTCCTTTCACTCCTGTTTCCAGGGTCGTCAGCATGCGTTCGGTCCACACTTCCGCTTCCACCCAGCTCCATTTCTGGCTCTCGGCTTCTCTGCCTTGCTTAGGAGTCTCCTCCACTTTCGACAGTTCCTCTTGCTTCGTCATTGACTCTACACATCCACCTTCCTGGCGGGCCTTCGCTCCACCGGCATTACCCGGCTTCTTCACTACTACGCCGCCTCTGACTTCTGCGGGTCTCTTACCAGACCGACCTTTCGCAGACCTCCTCGCTTTACGTCACTTGAACTTCCCACCATTCCATCTCCAACCACCCCAAGGGTTAACAAGATGCCTTTTTCACGTTACCCATCAGGCTCTTGTCCGTGTCAGGTTTCCCTTCCATTCGAGCTTCGCCATTTCCCAGCAGGCTCGCTGTCCCCTCTGAGCCGAATCGAGTTCGTCTCCTACAGACTGGTGGTTCTCCTTCGGCTGCTTCCCACCCCACCTCACGATGACGCAGTTGCCGTCGAATACGGGCCGGAGAACGTTTGCCCGGTAGGGACTTTCACCCTACTGTTCAAGTGCGCTTACGAGCGCACTGGGAGGACCCTCCGTGGTCCGAACGGGTTCGCGGCGCAGAGGCCGCTCCCACTCTTTGCCAGCTCGAAGGTCAAAGGACGTTGGAACCCTGGAACGTTGCAACCCTGGGAATTCGGGACCTATCCCCCGATCCGCAGGCTGTCCACCAATTCTGTCCACGAGTCGGACCACTTCTGGACAGTGGCTACGGGGCCGGTCAATTTGAAGAACCAGGGGCCGTGGTTGGTGTCGATGATGGCGCCTCGCATGAGGTAACCGGGCCGGCTGGCTCCCTGGCTCCTGGGCCCCATCCCTCCTGACTGGTAGGTTCCGCTCACTTCCAGCAGAGTGACCTTCTGACCTCCCACCATCTTTTCCGAGATCTTGGCGTCGTCTGTTGCAGGACTCCCGTCCGGACGGGACATCTGGCCTATCCAACGGGCAATATTGGCCTGGATCGATCCCCCCTGTCCCGGAAAGTGAAAAACCACCATCTCGCCATCTTCCGGATCCCCTTCGACGCGGGGCAGAAGATACTGGGCTTGCCTCATCCTGCTGGATGGAGTCTGTTCGACCCACCCTGTGGGGGCCTGGTACTCGACTTTCCCCGCCCCAGCTGCAGGCTGGCGCTGACTCACCGCTTTGATTTGCGGCGGGGGGATTTCCTCCGACGAGTCGGGCTCCACAAAGTTCTTAGAGCAAGCCGCTCCTCCGGCAGCGACTGCCAGCGCTAGAAGTGCCGCACCTGTCAGGGAAGCCTTGAGTCCAAGACGAACCAGCATCTCATTCCTCCTCTAAGGGCTTACGCCCCGAAAATCCGGCATCCGTCTCGTGCCAGTAATGAATGTCATCCTCTCCCAGCTTCCAGCACAGGCACACTTCCCGACCCTCTTTCAAGTGGGGGAAATCAATCAGACCGTCCTCGACCCCTTTCACCCGGCATCCGAGGCGTTGAATCCGGCTGACACAGTCCTGCATTCGAAGCAGATAGGTCAGATAGCGAGTTCCCTCAGGGCTCCCCGTGTTCTCCATTCCCCGTTCGGCAAGACCTCGAATCTGGGGATGAAAGGTGTGCAGCTGGCGGGCCAGCAGCACCATCGTCTCAGCGAGGCCTCGCACTTTCGGCAAGAGGGACCGAGCTTCGGGAATTGTGAAGAAACGATCCTCCATGACCGGGCAAGTATAGCTCAACAGAAGGTTGAACGTTGAAGGTTGAAAGTTAAAAGTTAAGCTAGGCCAGAGCTAGGCCCGGTGCCGCTGGACGCGTCGTTTCGAGAGGGGACTGCGAACGACTTCCAGCAGGGTACTCAGCCGTTCAGTATCGAGTTGATAGCGCTCCAGAATCGCTGAGACACCCCACAGCTCTCCGCTCGCAGGCAGTTGTTGAAGGAGCTCACAGGCCTGTTCAAACCCCACCTCCCCTTCGCGGATCAACTGGGTTACGAGCCGCCTGCGCGCCCAGCCGGGAGGGAACCCTTCTACTACTTGTGTGAGATCCCCCGAGTTCGACAGTTCCGCGAGGCGGTCTCGCACAAATCGGAAGCGGCCGAGCAGACTTCGCTCGGCAGAAAGCCGTTCCAGAATGGATCCGGGTTCCCGGGGAGGAGTCGCTTCAACCAATTGAGCAGACCGGGAATCTTCCGGCTCGGCTCCGATTTCCTGACGCGTTATTCGCTCGGCGGGCTCGTACCGCGCTTCATCTTGACCGGTTGTTTTCGCGGCGCGCGAGGCGGCAGCGGAACGTGCGTCATCGGAGGCACTGTTGTCGACCTGCGGCGCTGACCTTCGCCCGTGTTTGCCCATCGGGCCATCATCCGGCGGGGCGGACGTCTTCTCCTGGAGTGGAGCGTCCACCTTCGCCCTCTCCCTGGTTTCTCTCCCAGGCGGGTCGGGAGGAGGCACAGGAGGGGGTTCGGCTTCAGCCGGAGGCTTCAGGTCGAGAGGCAGCGGATCCAGGTTGAGAGGCGGCGGCACGTCTTTCTCTTTCGATCCCCGAATCTGTTCTTCGAGGTGGTCCAGTCCGTCATCGATCAGCTCGGAACCCTCCCCCTTCCGGACACGCTGGAAGAGGCTGGTCAGCTTGTCGACCGAATCGGCTTTCTCGGCCCGGTCGGCCAGAGCCAGGAGCAGATCCCGCGACTTATCATCCCGGCCTCCCGCCCGCCTGAGCAGAACGGAGGCCTGCTTGAGACCCTGAGCGGCAAACAGATTCCGCTGCTGTCTCGGGGTCAGGTTCCGAAGCAGCTTCCACGAGTTCGCCAGGATACGGAGTTTCGCGGAAGGGCTGTGGGTTTTCGCCAGCGTCTCGAGCAGAGCCAGCAGGTCTCTAGGTTGGGACAAAGCTCCTCCTTAGCACTCAGCTGCCGGAGTCTTCACGGTCGGAACTCTGATTCAGACCCTCGCCCAAAGTACCCGGCAACTTGGAGATGTCCTTGAGAAAGCTCTGGAGATCTACCCCGGCCAGCTGCTCCATAATGGGACTCAACTGGCTGAGCACCTCCACAACATCTTCAGTGAGCTTGGAAGCACCCGTTCCTCTGCCGTTCTTCCCACCCTGGCTGATGATGGTGGTCGACCCCGCGCGGGAGAGGGGTTCGGACACCGCCGCTGCAATTTCGGGAAGTACTTTCAGGGCCTCGATGGAGAGTCCGGCTTCGTTGTAGAGCTTCAAGGCCTCGGCCAGCATGTGGCGGGCTTTGGCCTCGGCCTCTCCCTTGGCCTGGATGGCTTCCGCTTCCGCCAGCCCGATGTCTCTGCGCATCGCCGACTCGGCGGCAGCTTTGGCAAAACCCTCGGCCTTGAGAGCATGCGCAGCCTCTTCGCGTCGATTCCTTTCCGCAGCCGCCTGACGCTCGACTCGATACTGGTTGGCGTCGGCCTGGCGTTCGACGTCGTACTTCTCAGCGTCGGCTTTCTCGCGAATCGTTGCCGTGAACTCGAGCTTCTGGCGTTCCACTTCCTGGTTGGCAATCGCGATGTTCTGAATCTTCAACTCCATCTCCCCTGCCTTGAGGGCGAGCGCGTCGGCCACGTCGACTTCCTTCCTGATGGAGGCCTTCTTTAGATCCAGTTCTTTGCTGGAGTCGGCGATCTCCTTGTCGACTCCCAGGCGCTTCTGCTCCTTGTCCTGCCGCGCCATCTCCTCTTCAACCTTGGCATCACGATCAGACTGCGCCGTGGCGATCCGTGCGTTCTTGAGGGCTTCCTGAATCTTGGGTTGTCCGAGGTCGTTCAGGTAGCCTTCGTCATCCTGAATCTCCTGGAACACGAATGATTTGAACTCGAAACCCATCTCGCGAAGATCTTCGAGCCCCTCGGCTCTCACGCTGTCCTGAAAGCGCTTCTGATCCCGATACAGTTCTTCAATGGTCAAAGTGCCGATAATTCCCCTCAAGTGACCGGCCACCGTCTCTTTGATGGTGGACTGGATCTGGTCGGTCGGGAGGCCGAGAAAACCCTCCGCAGCCTTACGGACGTGGTCGACGTCTCCCTTGACCTTCACCTGGGCGACCGCCTTCACATTGATCGGAATCCCCTGCACGGTGTAGACGTGGTGGAGGTCGATGTCCAGGGTCATCATCTTCAGGGACAGAAACTCGTACTGTTCCCAGGCGGGCCAGACAAAAGTACCGCCGCCGCGAACAATGCGAAACCCTTCGATCTGGCCTTCGTCCCCAATGACCTTCCTGCCGAGAAGCTTTCGCTTACCGTAGACAATCAGGGCCTCGTCGGGCCCCGCCTTCTTCCAGCGCATCCGTATCAGAATGTAAATGATGAAACCTGAACCTAGAACGGTCAGCCAGACTCCCATAGCGCCAATTAGCGTCGACATCGCTTCTCCTCTCTGAATCGTGTGACGATTACTTTCAACTTGTCATTTACTACGCCGCACCCCAAGAGTCTATTCTCATGCCCTGCCGTGGTTGGGTATCTCACAGGATGGCAAAGAGTGGGAACTGGCAAAGTGTGGGAGCTGGAAAAGAGTGGGGGCAGCCACTCTTGTCCAAATTAGCCATAAGAGAGGTCGGGTCGACCTCGTAAGATTCGGTTGATCGAATAACCGGACAAGGAGGACCCGACCGTGAATCGATTTTGCAGTATTTTCAGTCAACTTCTCCAGCTTTTTCCTCGCTGGGAGTTTCAACAACTGGTCCTGGAGACCAAAGCCGAGCGCCATGCACGCGGTTTCAGCAGCTGGGGACAGTTTGTCGCCATGCTGTTTTGCCAGCTGGGCCGTGCTCATAGCCTGCGGGAGATCTGCGGAGGCCTGGCCAGCTGTGAAGGAAAACTGCATCATCTTGGAATCGCTTCTCCCAAGCGCTCCACCCTCAGCTATGCCAATAAGCATCGACCCTGGCAACTGTACGAAAAGGTTTTTTACCGCCTGCTGGATCGTTGTCTGAGAGAGACCGAAGGGCGTCGCAAGAGAAGATTTCGTTTCAAGAATCCGCTGCTGAGTCTGGATGCGACCGTCATCGATCTGTGCGCACAATTGTTTGACTGGGCTCATTTTTGCCGAACCAAGGGGGCCGTCAAACTGCATCTACTCTTGGACCACAACGGTTACCTTCCCGTCTTTGCCCACATCACCGAGGCAGCCACGGCCGACATCACCGTGGCTCGCCGTCTGAAGTTTGCCGCCGGCACCGTTGTCGTCTTTGATCGCGGCTACAACGACTACAACTGGTATGCGGACTTGACCCGTCAGGGCGTCTTCTTTGTGACCCGTCTCAAAGACCGTGCCGATTACGAGGTCCTCGAAGACCGCCCGCTTCCCAAAAACCGTCGAGTCGTCCGTGACCAGGTGATTTTCTTTCACGGACTGGCCGCCCAGGACAAAACCTGTTTCTTGCGCCTGGTCGAAATCCAAGATCCGCTCTCTGGCCGCCTCGTTTTTTTGACGAATCACCTGGATTTCGGAGCCACCACCATTGCCGCAATCTACAAGGAGCGCTGGCAAATCGAGCTCTTTTTCAAGGCCCTCAAGCAGAATCTACGGGTCAAGACCTTCGTCGGCACCTCGGCCAACGCCCTCAAGACCCAAATTTGGACAGCATTGATCGCTCTGCTGATCCTGAAGTTTCTGCAGCTCAAAGCAACCTTTGACTGGTCACTGTCCAATCTGGCCGCACTGCTGAGGATGAACCTGTTCGTTCATAGAGACTTGTGGAGGTGGTTGAACCAACCATTCAAGTTTCCACCCCTACTACCGGAGAGCTCTCAAGCCTCCTTCACCCTCTCGTAATCTGGACAGCACCATCGGAGATCTGGACATGAAACCCTGAAAATCCCGTCCAAGACGCCAATAAAATCAAGGGGTCGATCATCGAATCTCAGCTAATTTGGACAGCAGTGGGGGGCAGCACGGAACCTCGGCACGTGGAACTACCCGGTAGACGACGGGTTCCCACGCCGGTACCAGCTCCAGACAACACACACCACCAGAACTACCAGCCCCGCCAGGGTGGGTAGCAGGGCCGCGAAGGACCCCAGGAAATTAGCCGGGTACAGCAGCAGCGCAGCACCCAGGAAGAGTATTCCTCGCACCAGGGAATTCAAGGGAGAGAAGAAAAACCCGGACAGGCTGCCCGCCAGAGCCGTGATCCCCAGAATCGCCGTGCTCAGCGCCGGGAGGGCCACCAGCAGTGAAACTGGATCTCCATTGGAATCCAGCAACAGCAGCTCGGGCTGCAAAACGAACATGTAGGGCAGTGTGAATCCGACCAGGGCAAATGAAAATGCCCTCCACGCCGTCACCATGATCCCGGAACCCGCGATCGTGGCTGCCGCATAGGCCGCCAGGGCCACCGGTGGAGTCACCATCGACATCATTCCGAAGTAGAAGATAAAGAAGTGACCGGCCAGGGGAACGATTCCCAGCTCTCCGAGCACCGATCCAATGAAGGTAGCCAGAAGCAGATAACAGACGGCGGACGGGAGCCCCATCCCCAGGATCAGTGAGCAAATCATGATCAGGAACAGGGCGGCAAAAAGATTCTCCTGGGCCAGAGGCAGGATCAGGGACGGAAGTCGGGTTCCCAGGCCCGTCAAAGTCACCACCCCGATGATGATCCCCACACAGGCGGCTGCGCAGATGAGCGGCACTCCCCCCCGGGCAGCCTGTCGAGAAACCCTCATTAGTTTGGAGGGTGTGAGCCGAGTCCTTGCGGAGAAAAGGCTCAGGATCCCGGCACCCAGGATGGCCGCCGTAACCGCCCGGAACGGCGTGTATCCCAGAAACAGGAAAATCAGCAGCAATCCCAAAGAGGTCGAGAAGATCACTCCGGCCCAGGGAGCCGGGCGAACCGAGTGGGGCTCCAGAGTCTGCTCGGCCAGCTGGTAGCGCCTGGAATACAGATGAACCAGCAGCAGCAAAGAAAAGTAGTAGAGAAGAGCCGGGAGCAGCGCACTGCGAATGATCTGGAGATAGGTGACGGGAGGCGTGACCATCTCCAGCATCATGTAGGCCGCCGCACCCATCACGGGGGGCATGAGTGCGCCTCCGGAGCTGGCGGCCGCCACCACGCCTCCAGCCATGGACGGCTTGAAACCCGAGTTCTTCATAAGTGGAATCGTAAAGGTGCCCGTCGTCGCCGTGTTGGCGACGGCGCTGCCGGAAAGCGAGCCCATCAGACCGCTGGCCACCACCGCAATCTTTCCCGGCGCACCGCTGCTGCGAGAAAAGACCCGCCCGGCCAGATCTAGAACAAAAGCGGTGACGCCTGTCAGTTCCAGAAGCACTCCAAAGACAACAAAAAGAAAGACATAGGTGAACATCACCCGCAGCGCGATTCCAAAGACGCCCTGACTCTGGAGGAAGACCTGCGAGACCACCCGATCCAGGCTGTAGCCTCGATGAGGCAGCAGCCAGCTGGGAAGATACGGACCCAGGAAGCAGTAGGCGAGAAACACGGAGGAGAGCGCCGGCAGGGCCCAGCCCAGGCTCCGTCGAGCGGCTTCCAGAACCAGCAGCAATCCCACCAGGCCGATGAAAAGGTCCAGACCGGGTTCCTGTCCGGCCCGGTTCCCAAGCGAAGCCCCCTGCAGCCACAACGGCGAGAACCAGCCCTCGGTCTGCACCACGATGTATCCACCGCACAGCGCTGAGAGGAGTATGAACAGCCGATCCAGCCAGGGTCGCAGGAAGGCGGTCCGGCTCGTCACGAAACAGTAAACCAGCCCCAGCGACCCGAAGATGGCCAGCTGGGATTGGGGAGAAAGGCTCGGGTAATTGACTTCGACGAGGACGAATATGCAGAGCAGGGCGGAGAGAACGGACCCCACGGTAACTGAGTGCCAGGCCGCCGACTCCCGGTCGGGTCGAGAATCTAGTTCTCCGGCCAAATACCGATCTCCCTGTAGTAACGAATGGCTCCGGGATGAAACGCAGTTCCGGTGTCTCGAGTTACATTGGACTCGTTGATGGACCGACCGGCGGGATGTCTGGCTGCGATTTGATCGCGGTTCTCATAAAGGGTTCGAGTGATCTGATAGATCAGATCCGGATCCGTCTCTGCATTCGTAATCAGGTGCATGGATCCAACATTCAGGCCTTCAAAGTCCTCACTCTGGTTTCGGTAGGTTCCAGCCGGAATCGTAGCCGCCTCAAAGAACGGATACTCCGCAATCAGCTTTTCCCGGGCGGCAGGATCAAAGGGTATGAATCGGATGTCCTGCGATGTGGAAGCCTGGGTGATGGAGGCCGTTGGCACGGCGCCTCCCAGAAAGGCGGCTGCCGCAGCGCCGTCCGAGAGCAGATCGACAGCACCGGTCTGGGTCGCGTTCAGCACCGACAGATCGTCATATCCCAGGCCGTGCGCCCGTAGAATCGGGGCCACAAAAAACTCAAATCCGGCTCCCGCCGGTCCCAGCACCACACGCCGGCCCCGCAGATCACCTACGCTTTCGAACCCGGCCGAAGCGGGCGCAATGAAGAGCGCCACATTAGGGGCCAGAGTCATGACAGTGCGGACAGCGTAGGCTTGTTTCCAGTTTCCCTCACCCCGGACCGCAAAATACGTGATGGAAGCATTGGCCAGGGCCAGATCGAGCTCTTTGCGGGCCAGCCGCCGGATGTTCTCCTGGGTCCCCTTGGTCGACTCGGCACTCACCTGCCATCCAGCCGACTCCGCCTGGCTCAGGACTTCGGCCAGCGCTCCACCCACGACGAAGAAGGTCCCTCCCGGCGGAGCCGTTCCAATGCTCAAGAAACGTCTCCCGCCGTCCGGCGAAGACCCGGTTCCTCCACAGGCTGAGAAAACCAACAGCAGCAGACCAATAACTCGAACTCGCATATCACCTACCTTGCTCCGGTTGCTCGCGTTTTGCTGCCACGCTGAGCCGCCGCGTGAGCTTGACACCATTAAAGGTGCGATTTTAACATTGACCTCTTGCAAGAGCGGGAATAACTCAGTGGTAGAGTGCAACCTTGCCAAGGTTGAAGTCGCGGGTTCGAATCCCGTTTCCCGCTCCACTGCTCCAGTCTAATGCTGATCGGGTCGACTGCGCAGCCTGCCTGCGGGCCGTTCGCAGTCACCGGCGTCAAGGCAACTCCTGATCAACGTCAAATAGAATTCCCGCAGCGACGATTGGAAATCCCCACACAAGGATTAAAAAAAAAGAGCTGTAGCCGTCCTCTGAGACGGCCCTTTCCGCGGTCCTCCTTTCTGTAAAAAAGAGAGATTGTTCCTAGAATGCGAGAGGGACGGAGTGAGGGCGTAGCCCGAACGGAGCTCCCCCTCGCTCGCGCTGGCGTCGAGGGGAGTGGACCAGATCCACGAGGCTGCTGAGCGGCCTCTGTAGGGCGCTGTACGACCTCTCCCCTTGGCGGGCACTCGTCTATCGCCCTCACCAAGCACTTTCCGGGGTCCAATCAGCCGATTTGCCCGGATTTGACCTCCTCGCGGTTTCCTCATTTCGTGGTTCCCTGCTGCTTTGCCTTGGCGCTCTCCATTCGATAGCTCGGGACGTTGAGTTCCAGAATCACGCTGTGGTGCACCAGCCGGTCGATGGCTGCTGCCGTCGTCAGGGGGTCCTTGAAGATCCTCTCCCAGTCCGAGAAGATCAGGTTGCTGGTCAGCAAGATGCTGCGACGTTCGTAACGATGGGCCAGCAGTGTGAAGAGAACCTCCATTTCCTCCCGGCTTTGCTGAACGTAGCCGATGTCATCGACTATGAGAGCCTCGAAGCGATCCAGTTTCTTGAGCTCCTTCTCCAGAGTCAGATCGATTTTGGCCCGCAGCAATCGCTGTACCAGCAGGGCGCAGGTAGAAAACAGAACCCGGCGCCCCAGCAGAATCAACTCCTGGCCCAGAGCACAGACCAGATGGGTTTTCCCGCTCCCAGGGTTACCGAAAGCCAAGACGTTCTCGGCACGATCCAAAAACGTCCCTTCCAGCAGCGCTGTGAGTTGTCGATCCACGCTTTGGGGCAAGCGCGAGCGGTCCAGCGCCGTCAGCGTTTTCTCCCAGGGAAGCTTGGAGGCCCGACGCTGGCGCTGGATTTTGCGCTCGTGCCGCTCCGCCACCTCGATCTCAGATAACGACAAGAGAAACCGGGGATAGGACAGACTTTCCTGGGTGGCCAGTGCCGCCTGGGCGGCGTAGTGCTCCCGAAAGGCCGGTAGATGCAGCTCGATTAGGCACTCGCGAAGTCGCGGTAAGTTGCCTGTGCTCATGACCTCACCTCCCGGTTCTCGAGAAGGGTGTCGTAGAGGCCCACGTCCATCTTCTCCACCATCACTTCCCAGGGTTCCACCACCGGATCGACAAGGCATTCTCGTAGTGCTTCAAAACGGATTCTTTGTCCCCGCTCAATCAACACCTGAAGTGCCTCTCGCACCCGCTGTTCACCTTCCTGGGCAGCCACCTCGAGGATCTTCAGATATTGGCGATCCGCCGTGGCCGGACAATCTCGGCGCAGCTCGTCGTAGGCGACTCGAAACAAGATCCCCGGAAACAGATCCTCCCGCCAGCGATAGCGAGTAAACGCCCCCGGCTTGCGCACCAACGAATGGATCACGTGCCGGTAGTCAATGCGATGCTTGCCTTCTCCTCGCAAGCGCGGCATCCGTGCCTGGCGCCGTCCTCCGTAGTAGACCTCCACCTGATCCGCCCACACCCGCACTTGAACGCGCTCGCCGATCAACCGGCTGTCCACCGAATAGGTGTTGTGGCGAACCCGGATCGTACTGCTGGGGGAGACTCTCACCCACTGCCGGGTGAAGTCATCCAGACGGCGTGCCGGCAACGGGCGCATCACTGCCAGCTCTTCTCCCAGGCGCTTTTGCCGGGCCGCATTGCGCCGGGACACAATCACCGCTACAAAGCCCTCGTACTCTTCCCGGCTGGAAAAATCACGGCTACACCGCAGCAGCAGTTCCTGCTCAATGGCCCGTTTCAAGCGGTGATGGGACTGTTCCACATCCCCGTTCTCGTGTGCCTTTCCTGCCTGAGTGCGACTGGAGCGCATCCCGAAGTGTCTCAGCAACGCTTGATAGCGCTCGGTGAACTCTTCCCGCTTCAGGTTCTTGACTGCCGCCGAGAGCCGGTCGGTCCGGTGCTCCTCGGGCAGCGCCCCCAACTCCCACAACGCGTTCTGAAGCCCCAGGCTGAGGCTCTCAAACGACTCACTGAAACACAGCGTGGTCGCTTCCCAGTTCGAGTAGGCCAACACGAAGTGGTACAGCAGATGGGGAAACGGCTGGCCCTGGATCGTCACTCCGAGGCGCCCCATAAACGTGAAGTCCGATTGCGCTTGATGTCCCGGCTGATACTTCTGCGGGAACATCACCTCCTTCGCTTCTCCGTATTCTGCCTTCCACTGCTTGATCCTGCGCTGCAGCGTTCTCAACTGGCCTTGCTGGAAGGCCCCTTCCTGCTGACGACACAAATGATCGAACACCGCTTTTGCTTCCACCGTCGGCGATCGCTTCAGGATCTCTTTCACCTCCGGCCACACCGACTCGAACGGATCCGATCGAGTTCTCCAATACCGTTCCGGCTGACACTGGCTCGGTAGCTTTCCCGACTTCAGGTACTTGCGAGCTGTCTTTCGCGACATCCCCGCTTTGGCCGCCGCCATCGTTAGCGTCTTCTCGTTCTTCTTCAACTTTACTAACCTCCGCACTTGCTGATCCTTAACCATGCCCTCATGGTCAGGATCAGCCCTGAAAAAGCGGGGAATTCCATTTGTCGTCGCGGGGAATTCTAACTGTCGCCAATCAAACTCCCATCTTTTCCGGCTTGCCGTCCCGGTCTGCCCCAGTGTGGGGGGACTTTGGGTGGTCCGATCAGATCGCCGCATGGAAGCGGCTCCTACACTGTGCGGTCGCTTCGCACTTTCGCCTGGCTTTGACGTTTATTACCAGCGGATGAACAACGCCGAAGAGACTCCGGGGGGATGGATCTGGAAGGCTTCTCTGCCCGGCTATCGCAGCCTTCCAATGAAGAACCCACGTCTCTCTCTGGGACGATGGGGCGAGTGGCTGGCGCTGATCCACCTGAGGCGCTTGCATTGGGACATCGTCGCCCGCAATTGGCGGACCCGTAGGGGCGAGATCGATCTGATTGCGTACGATGGCCCCTATATCGTGTTCGCCGAGGTTAAGACCAGACGGTTGAATCCAGACGAGGACCGGTCAGCGCAGCACAACTTCAACTCCAGGAAGGGGAGGAAGATGGAACAACTGGCCATCCTCTTTTGCCGCCGCCACTCTCTCACCGATGTCCCGTTCCGCCTTGATCTGATCGCGATCGAGACGGCCAATCGAAGAGACTTTGCGCTGACCCATTACATCCTCCCCGAAAGAATCATCAAATGATTCGCGAAGGACGTGCGCCTTGCAGTCCCTGGCCTCCGCGCAGTCAGTGGCGTTCCGTGGCTAGTCCCAAAATAAGCGTGTTTGCACATCATCTACTGTAGCGACTCGTTTTGCCAAGATCGGTTGCTCATTTGAGGTTCAATCAGACTTGCGCCGGACTCCGGCTGTGCCGGGAAGCAGTTTGGTTGACCTCAGGCCGCCACGACGCGTTGACAATGGCCCTGAAAGTCGGTTTTCAGACAGACCCCTCCCCGATCGGCTCCATTTGTCGTCTTGTCGAAGCGGCTTGCGATTCGTCAGCCAAATTGCTGGTGTTTCAGCCACAGATCCCCCTCGATCAACAAACGGGTCCAATCGTTAACAGTGAGCAGTCGATACAATAAACGCCGTCCCGTTGTCACGATCTGGCAAGGCAGTCCGATCACACAGGTGACAAAGCGCCGGAACTCCATCCGGATCAGGCGTCGGGCCCCCAGTCTTGCAGGCAAAAGCAGGCCCAGCCAAACCTTGAGGTTCCAGGCTTGGGCGGCAATCACCAGGTAAGTCCAGTTTGCGACCAGGGTATCGGCCGGCATGCGCAGAGCCTGAACGCCGTTCTTGAGCTGCTCGATCACGTTTTCCTGATTGCAGCGCCCGTTGCTTTCCAAAACCACCTGTTGTGTCGACAGTTCCTTGACCGGCACGTTCGTGACATAGAACAGATAGCGCTGCTGATCAAACAGCCGCTTTTGACCCTTTTCGACCTCGATCCTCTTGCGCAGGATGATCATTCGGTAGGTGCCTTTAGCTCGGGCCGGTCGGTACTCGATCTCCGTCACATGCTCACTCAACAAGTTCAGGTTTTTGTAGCCCCGCTCTCGCACCACTTTCTGCTTGACGTTCTCTGGACGCTGACGGCTGGAGTTCACCACTTTCCGCTTGCGCTCGAGCTTTTGCCACTGTGCTTCGCCAATCTTGTCGGCCTCTCTGACGAAGCTCCGATTGGCCTCGATCCCGAACACAAACTCCACACCCTCCTCGCTCCAACGATCGAAGTTGCGGGTCAGGGAAAAGTCCGTGTCTCCCCGCAATCTCACTTGCTCAAAGCCGCCTCTTCTGACCAGTTTCACGGCTCGATCGATCCACGCCACCGCTCCTTCGTGCGACGGTCGGCTGGCCGGCCGATTGAACGTGTACAAGACCTCGTTGGTTTCGGCCAGACTCACCACCAAGGGTCCATACCCCCATTGTCCCTTGTAGTTGAGATCCATCCCTTCCTTGCAACACCCCGTGGTCTCGGCCGTCGTGCCGTCCACGTCGATCGTGGCTCGCTTGCCCATCTCCGCTGCTTGGCTTTGCCACACCTGCAGACGGCTTTCGTTGAAGGCTTCTTGCAGGGCCAAGACATCCTCTTGCTTGAAACGCCTGAGAAAGTCCCCTTCCGTACTCGGTGCCGGGATCTTGCGCGCTCCTACACTCTCCAGATAGCTGACATCCTCGCGCCGTGACTTTACATCCTGCAGGCACACTCCCCCACTCATCACGTTGTAGATCAGATTCAAGACGTGGTCCGACTCCCGGTAGGGAAGGTGCCGCTTCAACACTCGCACACGTTCGTCGATCCTCTCCGCCACCCTCAAGCGCTTGACCAACTGAACAATCAGCCCCAGACCTCCACTACTCACCCCTCCCATACGGCTCGAGACGTCGTAGACAATATTGCCTCCTCTCAGCACCCGTCCCCCACTCTTAGGCCGCCAACTTCGATCCAGCCTTCGCTCTATTTCCTCTTGGCGTTTGTTGATAATCTCGATATGCTTTCTATTCACCTGAAACGCCTCCTCTTGGGATTGTTCTGGGTCTTTTTCTGAACCTCAGAATACCCGTCAGGACTGGCGTTTCAGGCTTTTTTCCACCTCTGGGTATACACCCCATGTACTTATTTTGGGGCTAGTGCACTGTCCGACCTTTTCCAGCGGGTTCCGTCTCCCTTATCCTCCAGGATGATCCCCTGTCGGGCCAGTTCGTCGCGAATTTCGTCCGCCCGAGCGTAGTTCCGTCTGGCACGCGCCTCTTCGCGCTCGTTGATCAGTTCCTGCACCCCTTCGTCTTCGAGCTGATTCCCTTCCACTGCAAACACGTCAAAGACCTGGTTGGCATCGCTGAACAGCTGGAGGATCTCGTGTTTTTGCTCAGCGCCGACAGACGCCTCTTCCAGCAGCGGGTTGGTGCTGCGAATCAGTGAAAAAAGAGCCCCCAGAGCCTCAGCCGTGTTCAGGTCATTGTCCAATCCTGCCTCGAAGCCCTCGCGGGCCTCGCGGATCTGCTCCTGAACCCCTTCGTCTCCCGGGTAATCTGCCGGAATCTCTCTCACTTTCTGCAGAAAATTGTCGGCCCTCTCCACTGCACTGGCCGCCTGTACAAGTCCCTCAAAAGTGAAGTTGAGTTGTGTTCGATAGCGCACGCACGAGAGCAGGTAGCGGATGGCCAGGGGACTATAACCCTTCTCCACCAGGTCTCGAAGCGTATAGAAGTTGCCCTTCGACTTCGACATCTTCTCTCCGTCCACAACCAGATGAGAACCATGGATCCAGTACTTGACGAACGGATTTCCAGTGGCTGCTTCACTCTGGGCAATCTCGTTTTCATGATGCGGAAAGACCAGGTCGACACCTCCGCAGTGGATGTCGAAGCTCTCCCCCAGATACTTCATGCTCATGGTCGAGCATTCGAGGTGCCAGCCGGGCCGACCCGGGCCCAGATCAGAGTCCCAGTAGGCTTCTCCCGGCCTGGGGGCCTTCCAGAGAACAAAATCTCGAGGGTTTTCTTTGCCGTATTCGTCAGCATCCTGACGACCCCCGGACGCGAGCTCTTTCGGATCGATTCCGGAGAGCTTCCCGTAGCCTGGGAAACGATCAATCCGAAAATAGATCGACCCCTCACGCTGGTAGGTGAGTCCCTGACCACTGAGACGCTCGATTAACTCAAGCATTTCCGGGATATGGTCGGTTGCCCTGGGCATGACGTCCGGGCGCTGGATTCGCAAAGCCTCCATGTCTTCCAGGAAGGCATCGGTGTACGTCTTCGTGTATTCCCCGATCTCCAGTCCCTGTTCCGCGGCTGCGGTGATGATCTTGTCTTCCACATCCGTGATGTTCATGACGTGGTGGAGCTTGTACCCCTTATAAAGCAGGTAGCGCCGCAGAATGTCCTGGAAGACAAAGGTCCGCAAGTTGCCAATGTGAACGTAGTGATAGACGGTCGGACCACAGGTGTACATACGGACACTCTGGTCCTCGAGCGGAGTGAATTCTTCCACACGCTGAGTCAAAGTGTTGAACAGACAAAGTGCCATGGTGCGAAAAGCTTGATCTTAGCGAAAAGCAGGGAGTCCAAACAACCGGTGAACTGTCAGAACGGCGTGACGAAAGCACCATAGTGTACTGTCCGGAAAGTTCACGCCGCTACTTCGGGCGTCTTTTCGCCGACAGCTTTGTTGCGCTACCTCGAAAGACTCCCGGCATTCCTGCGTCGCGCGCCTCACTGACGACGAAAATCCATCCCGAATTAACCCCGCGAACTTCCCGGACAGCACACTAGCCCCAGGTGAAGCTGGTGTCGAATGAGGATTCGGCATCGAGAATGCTGATGCTGTCGCCACGGGGGGCGGCACGGCTGGATGTGAAGGAGTTTTTCTCCCAGCAGGCGGCCCCGGCGGGAGTACTGATGGATGATCCGGTCTATGTGGTGGTGGAGTCGAATCAGGAACTGGCCGGCTTTGAGTTCGTACAGCCGGGAAGCGATCTGCTGGGGCTCAACGCACGACCGGCTGCGGAGTTACTCAACGCTCTGTTTTTCCCACAACTGGCCGTACTGGGACCGTTCGAGACAGAGTTGGTGGTGGTCAGCTTGGCAGAAGAAGAGCCGGTGATTCTGACGATCACGGCCTTTCAGCCCGATGGGGTTCCGTTTGGAGCGGGAGACCTGCAGAGGAATCCGGTGACGCGGGTACTGGAGGCGGGAGAGGTCCTGCGTGAGGATCTGGAGGGGATGTTCGGATTTGCGGGTGAGTCGATACTGGATGGGTGGTTGCGGGTGGAATCGACGTCGGAAGCGATTCACGGAGCGATCAGCTACTCGATACCGGCACTGGGATCGATTGCCTCGGTCGCGAGTGTGGCCTCGGGGACACGCTCGGCGGTATTTTCCCACATCGCCACGACCTTTAACTTTTTCACGGGAGTGGCAGTTCTCAATGGCGGGAAGCTGGTGGCAAACGTCCAGATTGTGGCGGTCAAGCAGGACGGGACGGTACTGGGGAGTTTCCGAACCACACTGGCCCCGGGGCAGAGACTGAGCCGCACACTGACGGAGATGATACCGGCGGCAGGGGATCAGGCAGGAGGCTTTATTCTGATCAAGAGTGATGTGCCCGTGTTTCTGACCAATGTGTTCGGGAACCTGGTCAGTGGAGTGCTCTCGAATGTACCGCCCCAGCCGGCACCGGAAGAGTTTGAAGTGGAGACCCAGACGGAACCGATTGAAGTGAGTCCTCCGCTGACGATTGTGCCGGTGGCGGGGATGCAGCAGTTCGAGGTGATGGGACCGGCCGGGGCCTCGACCTGGAGTGTGAATGGAGAAGAAGGCGGCGGAGCTGTGCAGGGGAGGGTAGACGGGACAGGGCGCTACACGGCTCCAGCGCAGGTTCCCCAGGCGCTGCCGGTGGTGGTGACGGCCAGGATCGGAGAGGACACGACCGGGGCCTCCACGGATGTGTTGAGCCGGGAAGTGCTGCTGGGAGATCTGGGGATTGTCCAGTCGGTGGCCTATCTGAGTGGGTTGGCGAGAGTGTATACGGCGGAGTTGAGTCTGGGAGCCGGGCCACAAAAGAGTGTGGCGGGAGTGAGTCAGAGTTCGACGATCTTCGATGTGACGGCAGGATTGCCGGCCCAGGTGGCGGAGTTTGCAGGAGAAGACATCCCCAAGATGATTGCCTTTGCGGGGAGTGACGGGAAGGAGTATCTGCTGCTGGCGGGGAGGACGACGGGGAGAGTCATTCGGTTAAATCCCCAGACGCAGCAGACGACGACGGTGGTGACGGGGTTGGATGAGCCGGTGTCCCTGGTGCTGGATCCTGTAAGTGTAAGCGGAGATCTGCTGGTGGCGGAGAGAGACCGAGTGACGAGACTGGCGGGGGCCGAGTTGAATCAGGGGCTGGCGGGAGCGCCGGCGGGAGTGGCCCGCAGACCACTGGGTAACGTGATCGAGGGGTTGACTCCGGCGGGAGTGACGGTGGACCGGTGTACGGGAGATATTTACGTCAGTGACAGTGCCAGCGGGGAGGTCCGCAAGGTGGAGCGACTCTCGGGAGTGGCAGTAACGGCAGCCGATGATCTGGCGGATCCGGGACAGTTGCTGGGTTTGTACAGAAGCGGGATCAGTTGCCCGGAGAGTTTTCACTTACTGATCACGGAGAGGGGAGCGGATCGGGTTTTGCTATTGACCTCGAGAATCGGACCCACGGAGTGGGTGGCATCACCGGGGATCCAGGACCTGGCATTGAAGGAGATCTCGGACGAAGAGGTGCCGGCGAGTGTGCTGCCGAATCAGCCTGGAATCTTGCTGGGAGAGGTCACCAAGCAGGTGGGACAGGTGGCTCTGGTGCCGGTGGATCTGTACGAGAGGAACGCCATCAATCCGGTGGCCGGCAGTCAGCTTCTGACAGGTATTGTGGGTTATTCATCGAATGTAAGACTGCTGGTCTCTCCGCCACCGGCGGTGGGGGATGAGGATCTGACGGATCCGGATCACGTGCACGTTTTTCTGGAAAAGGTCCTCACGCTGAATCAGGACCTGACCCCGGACACGGGAGAAGTGATCCCGGCGGGATCGAGGATACGCAGTTACTTTTCCCACTACGATCCACCGGGGACAGCAGGCGCAGTGCTGGATCCGGGCTTTATGCGCTTCGACGCCCCGATTCTGGGAGTGATCAACCTGACGGAGACACTGGACGGGACGGATGCGCTGCTGGGCTCTTCCACCACGGATTACACCGGGACGGTTGCAAGGGTCTGGGCACCTCCTGATCTGGACTTTTTTGAGATCTCGGAGGATGGAGCGAGACTGGACTTCAGCGCCGAGGCCACCGCAGGGCAGGATCAACTGCGGGCGCTCGTTGCTTCTGAAGGTGACTCGGTGGATATCGAATATGCGGTGGGTGTTACGGTCACGTCTCTGGGACTCGGAATTACCGCATCTGGCCTTAGCACCTACATCAACAATCTGGGGGAGGTGTTGCAATCAGACCTAGGGCCGGCTCACCTGTGGCTGCCCACGCCGGCCTACGGGCTTCCTCAGGGTCGTAGCCCACTCCCGCTGAAGGACGGGCTTGGTCTCAACGATCTCGGACAGGTTCTTGGTCAGGATGACGATAATGAGTGGATCGTGTGGGAAAACGGAGCCGTCACAAAGATTCCGGGACTCGAAGAATTTAGCGAAGTCACCGCTATCAACAACCAGGGCCAGATCACCGGTGTCATCTATGATGAAGAAAACGAAGTTAGCGTTGCCTTCCGCGGGTCGGTGCAGGGAAACATTGTGCAATTTGGACAAGTGGGGAATGTTGAGGAGCATATCGGGTACGCCCTGAACGACCAGGGCAATGTGGTCGCCGAGGGGGGGATGATGAGGGTCAGGACCCCCGCAGTCTGATCTTTTTCGAGGGCAGCACGGGGAGCATCCTCAGAACATTCGATGAGGGGATCTCCATCCAGCAGGCCTCCATCAACAACTCCAACGAGATCCTTGTCGTCACCCGGACGTTTGGGTCTTCCGAAAGAGGTACGCTGCTCGTGCGGGGCGGACAGATCACACAGCTAAAGGGTCTGGATGGCTCCGATGATGTTGAGGCCTGGGGGATCAACGATGCCGGCGTCATCGTCGGGGAAGGACCCGCCATCTGGGTGGACGATCGGCCAAAAGACGTAAACGATCTGATCCCAGATGAGGTCTTTTCCGGGCGCATGGGTAGTACGAAAGGGGGAGTGTAAGGTGAAGGGGGAGCCGTAGCGAGTAGTACGAAATGGCGCTTTGCGGGGCCATCAACAACCTGAACCAGATCGTCTGTTCAGATATAGATGGCTTTGGAGCCTATGTGGTGAGCAACCTCCCGATTGACGGTACGCCGTGAACGCACCACGCGAGCCGTAGCGAGTAGTACGAAAGGGGGAGTGTAAGGTGAAGGGGGAAACTGGGCGCCCTGGAAAACGGAAAGTTCTCCTGCCAGTCGTCACCACCGTGGGCCGGCGATCGCTGAAGTCAAAACCAGACTCCGGGGAGTGCCGGTATTATTTTCCGCTCAACTCTGGCGCTTCCGAGGTCTCATGAGGCGACCCTTACGCGGCGCGGTCGGGCCTCGGCTGGGAATGTGGCCCTGAATCGCCAGGATAGCCTTGCTCGTACTGTGAGCAGTATCCTCATCCCAATGCAGCCCTCTCTTGACCAACTCATCCAGATCTGCCGCACACAGGTCCTCGACCAAGAGTTCGTCCGGGTAGTACTCGCCTCCATACCGAGCAACTTACAGGACGACACCCAACTAGACGTACAGTTCATCGAGGTGTCAGACGGCCCCGAGTTCCGCGCTGACCCTGCAGCAGGCCGCAACAAGAACTACGGAGTCCACCTTAAGAAATGCCGCCAAGTGGTCCAACAAATGGGGTCCACCTCTGTCAGCTAGCCACTATTTTTTGAAAATCAGATAAATTAACGACTGTTTGCGCAAAACGAGGGAATGTTATTTGAGTTGCAAATTGCTCCTCCTGTATTGTAGCGGCAGATGTGCAGTCGCTAAGAATTGTCACGTGATAACCTAGTTCAACACCATCTCTGGCGCTGGAATCCAAAGTGATATTGGCGAGCGGTCCTGCGAAGATAAGATGTTCGATCCCTGTGTTTTGTAAGTGTGAATTTAGGTTGGTCTCGATGAAGGCGCTCAATGTATTCCTTGATTGGATTACAACATCGCTGTCTTGTGGAGCTAGTTTCTCTGGCGCTTCAAAACTATGTTCTTTGGCCATAAGTTGCTGCTGCATTTGTGATTGTGCAGGTGTAAGGAATTGCTTGACACTATTTGATCCATACGGAGCGTAAATGACCTGAAAGCCGCGTTGGCGGGCGAAGACAATTAGGCTTTCTAGCTTCATTATCAAATTGGGTGATGTTAGAAATGCATTTTGTACGTTTACCAAAACCACAGCAGTACTATTGACTGGATACTGCTTATATTTTCTCATTTGGTATTTAGCCAGCATGATCAGGATGCTATTTAATATTCGATTAAGCATATTGTGGTTCCTGAGTTAAAACGTTGATGAGCTGAACTGTGGTCGTTACTATATGGCCGATATGAGGGTAATTATATTCTACTGCGGCCTGATGGTCCTTTGGTGTCCATGAGGCCACGGCATCCGTCACTAGTGTACTGTACGGAAAGTTCCCGTCGTTAATAGTCAGGGCCGTTCGCTATCATTCGTTATGGCAAGACCACATATCCGACTGGAACTCCCCGCACACGATCGAGAGATTTTGCGTTCCTGGTTGCGAGCCTCCAAGACCAAGCGCAGTCTGGCTGAAAGGGCTGAGTTGATCCTGCTTTGCGGCCAAGGGTTCACGGCAACCCAGGTGTCTGAGAAACTGTTCACGCGCTTGCGCACGGTTCAGGAGTGGCGGCGACGCTACCTGCAGCAGGGACTGTCAGGACTGGAGGATCAACCTCGCTCAGGCCGCCCCCGAAAGTTGTCGCCGGCCAAAGTGCGGGCCATCCTCATCGCCACGGTGCAACGGATTCCCTGCGAGTCGACCTTCTGGAGTGTACGCCTGATGGCCGAGCACGCCGGAGTGAGCTGCCATCAGGTCACTCAGATCTGGAAGGCGGCCGATCTGAAACCGCATCGCATCCGCAACTTCAAGATCAGCCACGACCCTCATTTCGCCGAGAAGGTGATCGATGTCGTCGGGCTTTACATGGACCCTCCCGACAATGCTCTGGTCTTATCTGTGGACGAGAAGACCCAGATCCAAGCCCTGGATAGAACCCAGCCCATGCTCCAGCTCAAACCCGGACAGATCGAGCGACGAACGCACGACTACAAACGTCACGGTACGGCCAGCCTCTACGCCGCTTTCGATGTGGCCACGGGAGCGGTGATGGGGCGCATCACGAAGCGGCATCGGGCCCAGGAGTTCTTGGCCTTTTTGCGTCAGATCGATCAAGCGGTCGATCCCGATCTGGATGTTCACCTCATCCTGGACAACTCCAGTACTCACAAAACCGAGAAGGTTCGAAGTTGGCTGGCGCGCCGAGAACGCTTCCACCTGCACTTTACTCCCACCAGCGCCTCCTGGCTCAACGCCGTGGAGACCTGGTTCTCTCAGCTGGAGCGCCGTTCCATCTACCGCAACTCCTTCACCAGCGTTCAAGATCTGCGACAGGAGATCCGAAGATACATGCGAGTCCACAATCAACACTTGGCCAAGCCCTTCAAGTGGCGCGCCACCGCCGATTCGATCCTGGCAAAGGTCAAAAAAACCAGAGAATCAATCGGTCAATGTTAACGTCGGGCATTTATCAGACAGCACACTAGTGTGACGTGATAGTCAAGATCGACGGCACTACGAGCTGTCGATTCGATGCAGGTATTGGATAACAGACCCACTATAATCAAATGGCTAATACTCTTTTCTTGTAGTTTTTCGTGTAAATCGGTGCCGCCAAAACCGCTGGTACATGCATGTTCACTAGCAATGATGTCTTCAGGATGGGGAACAAAATCTGAATGCAACTCACTGCCAAATGAATCGGCTTTGAATGTCTTTGCAAACTTTATCCCTGCTTGCGAAGGAGACAAATACTTGAGATCGCCATAATTGCCCGGGCGGTAGCGTAGATGCATGGCATAAAATATCGGCAAGCCTTGTTCACGGCCAGTATTCACGAGGTTTCTTAGATTTTCGATTAGGTTCACTTGTTTAGCAACAGTGCGCAACAGAGGCCAAGCTTGGCCACGTGAAGAGAGAAAATCATTATATGGATCAACTAGTAAAATGGCCGTTTGACCTTTGGGGTAAGGACTCATAGCTTTGAGTTATAACCGAATCTGGTGTTTGAGGGATTGAAGAATAGCGGCGTATCTGGTTGATTTGTTGTGATGAAACATCAAAGCAAACAAGGGGTGATACGCCACTGTGAGCAAGAATAACGTGATTGGACCGGAAGGTCGAGAAACGATTGGGGATCCTGTAACAGAGCTGTTACGAGTCGGAGCGCAAAAACTGATCCAGCGTGCGGTCGAAGCCGCGGGACGGGATGCTGCACATGATGTTCAAACTGGGGCAGTGCGTTCAGAGGAACTGGCGACGATTACGGGGATTCGATGATCTGGCGAAGGTGATTACTGGAGTGAAATGCAACGATGGAATCGAAGTCACAGACGTCGATCAGGCCGCCGCTTGAATCATTCTCCTGAACACCACTTTTGACAATAACTCTCCTCCCTCTGGACCCTCCTATACCGGGGTATACCCCCCCAAACCCTGACTACAGTGACTACAAATTGACTGTCGTGACTGCGAAATAAGCTGAAGAGGCGAAACAAGGCCCGTCACCCGGGGACTTTGTTCGCATACTTCCCTTATTTCGCACCGCAAGCAAGGGTTCAGGCGCTCAGCCGGGTGCTCTGCTGGATGGCTCTGAGAAGTTCCGCGGGCTGGTCGGTTCCGATCCGGTAGCTTTTCTCGTTGGACATTTTGATCTCAATGGCGTCCAGCCCGGCTGCGTTGAAGAGCCACCCATGAGGAGTCCAGCGGATCCCCCAGCCGTAATACCGGCGGTTGCGCACTGTCCTTGCTTCTTCGATATCACGCAGGGCAAAGCGTTTTCGGATGAGGCCAATACCAAATCGGCAGACCAGCGACTCCTCGTTGATCTCGACGGTCAACCAGCCAAACAAGAGGACGAGCACAGCGTAGAGAGGAACCAGCCAGGTGGGGAGAGGCGTAACCATGAGCATCACCAGCAGGACCAGGGCGAGAACCACGATGAAGACCGTGCCCACCTGTGTGTGCTTGTAAGGATTGACATTGCGGCCGGAGACAATGTCACGATCACACCGAGTGGGCAGACTCTGAGAATCGACGCCACGGGCGGTGGCGGCGGAGACATTACAGCGGTCAATGCAGGTAGCGGGCTGACGGGAGGAGGCGGTAGCGGGGACGTTACGCTGACGGTTGCCCTTGGAGTGGAGTTCCCCCGGTTTCGTGGACACCTAATCCTTTGGGAGAATGGAGGACACGATGCCAAGAACAAGACGAGCTTATCCACCCGAGTTTCGCCAGCAGATAGTCGAGCTTCATCGAGCCGGGCGCAGCCCCGGTGAGCTGGCCCGAGAGTTTGAACCCAACGAACAGACGATCCGCAACTGGATCGCCCAGGCAGACCTGGATGAAGGCCGTCGTAGAGACGGCCTGACGACGGTAGAACGAGCCGAGCTGCGGAAGTTGCGCAAAGAAAATAGGCAGCTGAGGGTTGAGCGGGAAATATTGGCAAAAGCCGCGGCCTGGTTCGCACGGGAGAGCGATCCGATTTCCAAGGAGTCTTCAGGTTCGTGAAAGTGAATCAGGCCGACTATCCAATCACCACCATGTGCCGTTTGCTGGGTGTCTCCACCAGTGGCTACTACGCGTGGGTCGATCGCGGACCTTCGACTCGAGATGAAGCGAATGCTCGTCTTCTGGAAACAATCAACGGGATCCACCAGCAAAGTCGTCGGACCTATGGAGCTCCCCGCATTACGGCGGAACTTCGAGAGGAAGGTCACCTGGTGGGCAAAAACCGGGTGGCCCGACTGATGAAAGTCGCCGGCATTGAAGGCGTTAGCCGCAGACGCAAGACACGCACGACCCTGAGAGGCCAAGACAGCCGTCCGGCTCCGGATCTGGTGGAGCGAAACTTCCAGGTCAGCCGCCCCAACCGACTGTGGGTTGCAGACATCACGTACGTGCCGAGTTGGGCAGGTTTCGTCTACCTGGCCGTAGTGGTCGACGCTTTCAGTCGTCGAGTGGTCGGCTGGTCGCTCAGAAATGATCTCAAGACCCGGCTAGTGACCGATGCCCTGCAAATGGCACTTCAAGAGCGTGAATCCGACGGGGTGATCCATCACTCGGACCAGGGGACGCAATACACGTCGATCGAGTTCGGGCTACGCTGCAAGAGAGCCGGCATCAGACCCTCCATGGGCTCGGTCGGTGACTGTTATGACAACGCGCTGTGTGAGAGCTTTTTTGCCTCTCTGGAGTGTGAACTGATCGACCGGCACAGCTTCCGCAGCAAGCTGCAGGCCAAGCTTGCTGTCTTCGACTACATCGAGGGCTTTTACAACCCTCACAGGCGGCACTCGTCACTGGACTATCTGTCGCCGATCAACTATGAATCGAGGCACTCAGATGTGGCTTGATTCGAAAGCCGTAAACTGTCCACAAAAGTGGGGTAACTTCAGAGGGATCACATCGAATCATCTGGCAGACGAATCGGTAGGACTTTCGGAGCATGATCCTGAGGTTTCCTTCGGGAGGGTGCAACCGGGTTCGGGGGGCCAAAGGGACAGCCCCAATATCATTCTTGGGAGTCCCTCCAACGAAGTTGGTGGCGGAATAGACGGAGCCACGATTGGAGGGGGCGGTACAACCAACGATCCCAACGGGGCCATTGGCGATTTCTCGACGGTCGGTGGGGGGTCTGGCAACAGGTCCAATGGCTTTTCCTCGACCGTCGGTGGAGGGGAGAGCAACCAAGCCAGTGGGGGCTCTTCGACAATCGGGGGCGGGCTCAACAACCAAGCCACCGGGGGCTCTTCGACAGTCGGGGGCGGGGCCGCTAACACGGCCGCTGGGAGCTTCAGCTTCGCCGCAGGTCTACGTGCCCGGGCCCTCCATGACAAGAGCTTCGTTTGGGGTGATAGAGATACCCCTACCCAGTTCTTCGAGACTACGCTCTATCTAGTTCATAACCTGGCCTGCTGCTCAGCGATGGGAATCCACTCCACCTGTCGATCCATCCCCCCTTGACCCGGGCGAGGGGCTGGATACTTCCCCCCGGAGGGCTGGCCGCGTTTCTGCCGATTGCTATACACTCTGCGGGCGTTCAAGCAGGTTCTGACCGTAGGAATGGATGACGAGACATCATCCTGCTTGAAACAGAGGATGCAAGAAACACGAGGAGGAGACCCAAGAATGACCGATCTGGAATGGCGATTCCCCTTCCTTATACTCATTTTGCTGATGGCAGCATCCTGCGGCGGTACGGAGGCAGAGCGGACCGGCCCTGCTCCCGCGGGCGAGGATACCCGGGACGACATCTATCTCTCTTTCGCCCTTGACCGAGACGGCTTCGCAAATGAGACGCTCGACTTCACCTTCAGGACCGACACTCGCTCCCGCAACGTGAACTACTGGATGGCGTACAAGGATCGGGACCAGACCACCTTCCGAATGGAGGGCCGATCCGGTCCCTGGTCTGTGGACATCAATTTCAAGATCAGTGCGGAGAGGCTCGGAACTTACCCATTTGAACCAGACGACCTGAATTCCAATCGCGACTTCGACTTTACGCTGCGCCGGGAGGGCGAAGAAAGACGGCTTTACTACGCACAGAATGCGACTCTGGAGCTACTAGAACACAGCGGCGATTACATCTCAGGCACATTCAGTGGAACCTTTTTCCGTGGGTCGATAGTGAACCAGGAGGAAAGGACTCAGGTGGGAGTTTCGGATGGCAAGTTTCGCGTCAACTGGGCCGAGGGACAGAGCAGCAAGAACAAGGACAAATGGCAGTAGGATGAAGAGCGACGCTGGCCGCGTCCACTCAACTGCCGATCCATACGTCCTCTGGTTGGCGGTCCTGAACCCTCACGGTGTCCGAGAATACGAGGGGACCTGATGGCCTACTATCTCGTCTCAGCCAAACCGAAACCGGACCGGTTACCAGATCTCCTTGGGAACCTCCAGGAGAAGGTGTATCTCACCATGCGGCCCTTCGGGAGGTCCCTGACCCACTCCCTGGAAAACGCCAGGCTTCGGGACGACGGGTATGCCATATGGGAGGAAGAGGACTACTGTACGCCACCTCTGGCCCAGGAACGAGCAGCGGCGCTGGACGAGTTCTTTGATGATCTAGAGGTCACGGTTGTGGAGAGGGGAGAGGGATGGGCTGAGATAGAGGAGTTTCCACGGCTGTTTCCGCAGGTCAAAGTCGGCGGCGGGTCATCCTGCGCGTCAGCTGTTCCTTACGATACTCGGCAACCGGGCCGAGCGAGGTGTGACTGCCAGGCTGCGATGGGATTCCGTTTCAGAATTCCTGGTTCCAGGCCCTTGAGCTGGTCACGCTGAGCCCCTGGTCCTTCGCCCCTAATCCCAAACGTTGTGCTCGTCGCGTCGTCGTCGCTGGAGCCAAACGTGCTCGAGTCGTGGTTATTCAGCTCCCTTTCCGGCGTCGTGGTTCCCGAGGATTGAGACTTGCACGCTGAGACAGTATCCTAGTTTCAAAAGCTTCCCAACTACCAATTGAGAGCAAAGGTTTCGATGACTCTTGAGAGTGGCCTCGGACAGACGCTGCCTGCACCCCCAAGCGGTGTAGCCCTTCAGCCTTGCGTGCGTTCTCTGCCCGTCACACTTCTGAGCATCAGCGCCCCACGGCCACTGCCATTCCATGGCCGTGAATTCTCATCTCACAAGAGGTTAAAAAGCATTTACAGGAGGATACGTCATGCCGATTAAGCTGAGTCGTTCCAAATTCTTCGCCGTTTTGCTGGTGCTGGTGTTGTGGTCGACCTCGATCATGCCCGGTTTAGCATTTACTGTGGGAGGCAAAAGGGATGGTAGTCACCATACCGGTAACCAGGAGTTCATCGAGGTTTTTCCTGGCCGGGTGGCTCTGGAATCAGCCCTGTCCAAGTATTTCGTCCTGTCGTTGACCAACAATCCGACCGAGGGTCTAGACGTCCATTTGCACTCGGGCCGGGATTATTCAGTGACCCAGCCCGTCGCCATAGGTGGTGAGTATTTCGGGCTAGCAGGAGGCCGGCCGCTCTTTGGACAATACAGCCTCGCTGGGAACGGAGAGCCTGTCCCTGACACCACTGCTGTCCAAATTAGCTGAGATTCGATCATCAACCCCTTGATTTTATTGGCGTCTTGGACGGGATTTTCAGTCTTTTCATGTCCAGGTCTCCGATTGTGCTGTCCAGATTACGAGAAGGTGAAGGAGGGTTGAGAGCTCTCCGGTAGTAGGGGTGGGAACTTGAATGGTTGGTTCAACCACCTCCACAAGTCTCTATGAACGAACATGTTCATCCTCAGCAGTGCGGCCAGATTGGACAGTGACCAGTCAAAGGTTGCTTTGAGCTGCAGAAACTTCAGAATCAGCAGAGCGATCAATGCTGTCCAAATTTGGGTCTTGAGGGCGTTGGCCGAGGTGCCGACGAAGGTCTTGACCCGTAGATTCTGCTTGAGGGCCTTGAAAAAGAGCTCGATTTGCCAGCGCTCCTTGTAGATTGCGGCAATGGTGGTGGCTCCGAAATCCAGGTGATTCGTCAAAAAAACGAGGCGGCCAGAGAGCGGATCTTGGATTTCGACCAGGCGCAAGAAACAGGTTTTGTCCTGGGCGGCCAGTCCGTGAAAGAAAATCACCTGGTCACGGACGACTCGACGGTTTTTGGGAAGCGGGCGGTCTTCGAGGACCTCGTAATCGGCACGGTCTTTGAGACGGGTCACAAAGAAGACGCCCTGACGGGTCAAGTCCGCATACCAGTTGTAGTCGTTGTAGCCGCGATCAAAGACGACAACGGTGCCGGCGGCAAACTTCAGACGGCGAGCCACGGTGATGTCGGCCGTGGCTGCCTCGGTGATGTGGGCAAAGACGGGAAGGTAACCGTTGTGGTCCAAGAGTAGATGCAGTTTGACGGCCCCCTTGGTTCGGCAAAAATGAGCCCAGTCAAACAATTGTGCGCACAGATCGATGACGGTCGCATCCAGACTCAGCAGCGGATTCTTGAAACGAAATCTTCTCTTGCGACGCCCTTCGGTCTCTCTCAGACAACGATCCAGCAGGCGGTAAAAAACCTTTTCGTACAGTTGCCAGGGTCGATGCTTATTGGCATAGCTGAGGGTGGAGCGCTTGGGAGAAGCGATTCCAAGATGATGCAGTTTTCCTTCACAGCTGGCCAGGCCTCCGCAGATCTCCCGCAGGCTATGAGCACGGCCCAGCTGGCAAAACAGCATGGCGACAAACTGTCCCCAGCTGCTGAAACCGCGTGCATGGCGCTCGGCTTTGGTCTCCAGGACCAGTTGTTGAAACTCCCAGCGAGGAAAAAGCTGGAGAAGTTGACTGAAAATGCTGCAAAATCGATTCATGGTCGGGTCCTCCTTGTCCGGTTATTCGATCAACCGAATCTTACGAGGTCGACCCGACCTCTCTTATGGCTAATTTGGACAAGAGTGCCCTGACACCATCTTTTCCATGGTGGGAGATCGCAAACTCAAGATCGTAGTTGTAAGCGGCCAAGCGGGGCTGCAAGGGGCTAGTGTAACCCTCCAGGATGTCTCCCCTGATGTAGGGTTCTTCTCCTCGGACATTTACGTGACTCCTAACGGTGACATTCTTGTGCTTGGCTATTTCGCGGTGGAAGACCGTTTCACGCCCCGCCTCTTCCTGGGCCGAGCCGGCGGAGCCAGTACCCAACAAAGCGGGGCTCAGATAGCTCCTATTCTGTTCCGAGAGATCTTCCTGGGCCTGAGCGGCAATTGGCTGGATGCGATCTTCGGAAGTCCTCGAATGCGGTTGGTGTCGTTCCTATACCCAGGTAACGTGATCGCCTTCTGGGCCGTCAAGCAGCTCAGTACAGAACAAAGTGAGCTTTACGTCATCAAAGTCGATCTGGACGAGATCGAACTGGAGTCGGAAGGACAACAGCCCGCCATCCTGGGCCCCGGCGTCATCGAGATTTTCATCAAACTGATTGTGGCCGCCGCCGTACTCCAGACCAATATCATCACTGAGACAACGATTCTTCTGCTGGGCAATTCCATCAGCCCCTTGATGGGCTTCGTGTACATGGACTTCCATTGGAGACTCATCCTGGTGCTTTTTGATTGTGTCACTGGCGCGATTAAGATAAAGCCCATCGTGTCCCTGCTACTCAATTTCAATGCTCTCGTCAAGCTGAGTGCCGCCTGCGGAATATTGGGGAACACTTACGTCTGCAGCCTGAACGCTGCCGGGCAACTCTTTTCTGTCACTGGTCGTCTTGCGACACAAGGCTCCGAACCAATTCGAACTCTTATCGAAAAGCTCAAATCCATTCGGCGAATGAAGGATAACTTTGGTTGCTGGCTCAACTTCTGCAAGTATTCGCACGTCACCACGGGGGGGCATGGTCCCGGGCACTATTGCTGGGATGGCCTGGGCTATTTCTTCTTCAATAAGGATTTCACGGAAGGACGAGAGAACGCTGGACCCGCCGGAGAGACCCAGAGCTCCTTCGGGTTCCGGCCGCTCTACACCGGCAGTCGCGCCATCGTGCCTCAGCTGGTTCAGGGTCAGGGTTCTAGTCAACCCGCCCAGGGGCAGGGCTTTACGGAGATTACGGTCTCCAACCCTCAGGATCTGGCTCAGAGTATCGAATATGAGTTCACCGCTCAGGACGGTACGATTTTTCAAAGCGGTACCGATCTGTTACAACCCAGCCAGACCCTGACCTTGCAGGTGGAGGGGAATAACCTGCAACCGGGTGCTGCGACTTTCTTCTCCGCGTTCCCGGTCACGGTGCAGAGCCTGGTCGATCTTTCCTCAGTCGTGGCGACCCCCATCTTCGGCGCTCCCGGAGTGGATATCAGCACGGAGTGGACCCTCCCGTTTGAAAACCCGGCAGGGACCAGCAGCACTGCTGACCCCGTGCCGGCCGGTGGGTCCGCGCAGCGCGAGACCGGAGTGGCCGTCATGAACTTCGTAAACGAGGCCAACACGTGCACTTTTACAGCCTATGGTCCGGACGGAGCTCAGGATGCCCAGGAGTCGAGAGACTTCCTGGCGCTGCAACAGCAGGCACTGTTCGTGGGGCAGCTGCTGAGCGGGTTGAGCAGTAGCTCGGGTCTGCTCAGAGTGGAGTGCGATTCGCCGGTCGCTGTCGTGGGAGCACAACAGGACAGTGCGGGGGCCATCGTTTTGACACCGGCCCGGCCTGAGCCAACACCTAACCGCCCCTGAGCTCCTAGGGTCTTCTCAACCCAGTACAGGTGCCCACTTGCACGAACGCCCGGGGTGGAGCCACCGATACATTCGAGGACACGAAGGATCTTTCGCCGATCACGATGGTTTCCGTCGCGGCCGCTCCCACTTGAGCAGTGGCTTGGATTGCGTACTCGAACGGTGAGCCCGGTATCTGCTCGCTAATCTCGACTAATGGACTCGGTGCGCTCAAGAGAATCTTGTAGATGTTACCGTCGGCGTCCACGATCGTTCCGGATGTGACCTCGAAGGACGTCCAAGTCCCATACCTCTGTCCAGGTTCCAGCCGCGTTTGCAGCTTCCATGAGGAAAACACCCCTCACCTCATAGTCGGGCTCATATGCCGCGGCTGGGGAGAGTGAAGCAAGTGTGAGGAGTCCACTGATCAGTAACCCACGCATTGTTCTGCCCTCCTTTCAGCACCGACATGCAAGACAGCTAATGGACGTGTCCTCATTGAAGTTACCCCACTTTTGTGGACAGTTTACGGCTTTCGAATCAAGCCACATCTGAGTGCCTCGATTCATAGTTGATCGGCGACAGATAGTCCAGTGACGAGTGCCGCCTGTGAGGGTTGTAAAAGCCCTCGATGTAGTCGAAGACAGCAAGCTTGGCCTGCAGCTTGCTGCGGAAGCTGTGCCGGTCGATCAGTTCACACTCCAGAGAGGCAAAAAAGCTCTCACACAGCGCGTTGTCATAACAGTCACCGACCGAGCCCATGGAGGGTCTGATGCCGGCTCTCTTGCAGCGTAGCCCGAACTCGATCGACGTGTATTGCGTCCCCTGGTCCGAGTGATGGATCACCCCGTCGGATTCACGCTCTTGAAGTGCCATTTGCAGGGCATCGGTCACTAGCCGGGTCTTGAGATCATTTCTGAGCGACCAGCCGACCACTCGACGACTGAAAGCGTCGACCACTACGGCCAGGTAGACGAAACCTGCCCAACTCGGCACGTACGTGATGTCTGCAACCCACAGTCGGTTGGGGCGGCTGACCTGGAAGTTTCGCTCCACCAGATCCGGAGCCGGACGGCTGTCTTGGCCTCTCAGGGTCGTGCGTGTCTTGCGTCTGCGGCTAACGCCTTCAATGCCGGCGACTTTCATCAGTCGGGCCACCCGGTTTTTGCCCACCAGGTGACCTTCCTCTCGAAGTTCCGCCGTAATGCGGGGAGCTCCATAGGTCCGACGACTTTGCTGGTGGATCCCGTTGATTGTTTCCAGAAGACGAGCATTCGCTTCATCTCGAGTCGAAGGTCCGCGATCGACCCACGCGTAGTAGCCACTGGTGGAGACACCCAGCAAACGGCACATGGTGGTGATTGGATAGTCGGCCTGATTCACTTTCACGAACCTGAAGACTCCTTGGAAATCGGATCGCTCTCCCGTGCGAACCAGGCCGCGGCTTTTGCCAATATTTCCCGCTCAACCCTCAGCTGCCTATTTTCTTTGCGCAACTTCCGCAGCTCGGCTCGTTCTACCGTCGTCAGGCCGTCTCTACGACGGCCTTCATCCAGGTCTGCCTGGGCGATCCAGTTGCGGATCGTCTGTTCGTTGGGTTCAAACTCTCGGGCCAGCTCACCGGGGCTGCGCCCGGCTCGATGAAGCTCGACTATCTGCTGGCGAAACTCGGGTGGATAAGCTCGTCTTGTTCTTGGCATCGTGTCCTCCATTCTCCCAAAGGATTAGGTGTCCACGAAACCGGGGGAACTCCAACTATTGAGAGAGCTGATCGAAGAAGGCAGTGAAGCGTTTCGAGGAGTATTAGAGAAGCTGATCAACGCCGCCATGCAGCTGGAACGAGAAGAGTTTCTGGGAGCTCGACGCTGGGAGCGGAGCGAGCAGCGTCGAGACCACGCCAACGGGTACAAGGACAAGACGCTGTCCACTCGAGTGGGACAGCTGCGAATCCGGATTCCACAAGTACGTCACCTGGACTTCTATCCCCGATCCCTGGAACGAGGGTGCCGTTCGGAGAAGGCGCTCAAGTTGGCCATCGCCGAGATGTATGTAATGGGCGTGTCGACGCGCAAGGTCACCGAGATTACCGAGCAGCTGTGCGGCACCGAGATCTCCGCCAGCCAGGTCTCAAGAATCTCCAAGCTGCTGGACGACGAACTCGAGCAGTTTCGCAACCGCCCTTTGGGCAGCTATCCAGTTGTGTACCTGGATGCGCACTACGAGAAGGTCCGTCGCCAGGGCAGCATTCAGGATGTGGCCGTCTTGAAAGCGACCGGAGTCAACTGCTGGGGCAAGCGGGAGGTGATTGGGGTCAGCTGCCGACTCAGCGAGGCTGAGGTCCACTGGCGAGGGTTTCTGCAGCAGCTTCAAAAGCGTGGTCTGGAGGGTGTGCAGCTGATTGTCAGCGATGACCACTCGGGTCTACGTGCTGCTAGAAGAGCCGTTTTTCCCTCGGTGCCCTGGCAACGCTGTCAGTTTCACCTGAGCCAGAATGCTCAGCGTTACGCCCGCCGATCCGATCAACGTGCCGCCATCGCCACTGACATTCGAGACATCTTCAACGCACCCTCAGGCGGCGAGGGCGAGGCCATGCTTCGAACCCGAGTCGAGCAATACCGTGACCGCAACCCGGAGCTGGCCGATTGGATGGAGACCAACCTGCCCGAAGGCTTTACGGTCTTTCGTTTTGCACGTTCTACCTGGCGGCGCATTCGCACCAACAACGGGCTGGAGAACCTAAACCGTCAGATTCGCCGGCGCACCCGGGTCGTCGGTATCTTTCCAAACACCGAGTCCGCTTTGCGACTCATCACCGCCGTCGTCGAGGAGATTCACGAAGACTGGCTGATCGGGAAGCAGTACCTCAGTCTGGTCGATTTCAACCCACAGGAGAATCCTGTTTCAGATCGCTCTCAGTCAAATTACAGAAAAACAGTTGCGTAACCCATGGTTGTAATCGAGTGATGCAAAGACAATACCTAGAGAATCCCCCAGCGTATGATCCACAAATCCCAATTCCTTGAATTCTCTATACAGTTCCAGACCCATCTGGAGATTCTCGATCTGTACCCCGTACTGAGTTCTATTTTCAGGCGAATAGTTCTTTCGGGCGTTACCGATCTCATCAATAGATGTATCTGCCCTGAAGATTGGTCGCGAGGGCCGAGAGAACGGACTCCCTTCTGAGGATCAGCGACTTTCCATGCTGTGCTTTGATCACCCATTTTGCATCATTGTCCACTTCTCCACGGCGCAACTCCGTAATAGCCGACCAGTCAGATTCGGCATTGCAGTACAGCTTGCTGCCCATGCAGAGACGTACGCCAAGTGGCAAGAACAGAGACTTGTAGCCCAAATAATCCAGAGAATCGCTCTCTCGCAGTGAGGTTCCTAGCAACCCATACGCGCGGGCCCACTCTGCGTTGAGATAGGCTGCCCGGAGTGCAAGCAGGATCATTCTCTTTCCGCGTTCGTTATCATCGTGCCGGTCTCTTGGATCGATCGGCGGCAACTCTAAGACGCCCAGCAGTTCGCTCTCTTTGGCTATGTCAGCTCTCATTTGAGCCTGAAAAGATTTATCCAGGATGTTTCGCGGTCGAGGCGCAGCCTTGATCCTCTTATTCTTCGGGGTGGTAGTGGTCTCGGAGGGTGCTTGGCTGGGTGCGACGCAGGCAGTGAGACAGACACACATTGCAAGTATGAACTTGGAGGTTACTGTGGTTCTCATTGCAGTCCTCCTGATCCCGAAGGAGACCGAGTTGCGGGAGCACTCTCCTTGGGGATTGCGGGGGTTCGGAACGTGTCAACAACTTTGAGACACTTTGGTGAATAAATTACAGTAGCGTCATCTCAGGGGTCCTTCTTTTCGGGAGGGTTGATCCAAACCGCCTCTGGAAGAGCGGGAGGAACGGGTTTGCCATTGGGAAATCTCTCCTGGAAGAGTGCATGGGCGGCCTCCAGTGTTTGGGCTCGATTGCGACGTGTGGCGATGGCGGTGAGGTAGTGCACGTCCTCGGGAGTGTGCAGGCCGATACCCGAATGGCGATGGTCGCGGTTATACCAATCGAAGAACTCCCGGCAAAAGGTTCTGGCTTGCTGGATGGTGCCGAATCGAGCCGGGAATTCGGGCCGGTACTTGAGGGTCTTGAATTGGGCCTCCGAGTAGGGATTGTCGTCACAGACGTGAGGCCGAGAGTGAGACTTGGTCACTCCCAGATCGGCCAGCAGCAAGGCCAGTGCCTTGGAACTCATCGACGACCCTCGATCAGCATGGAGGGTGAGATCTCCCGACACGATCGCCTGCTTGGAGTAGCTCTGGGCGATCAAAGCCTTGGCCAGGCGTGAGTTCTCCTGGGTGGCCACCATCCAGCCCACCACGTAGCGGCTGAAGATATCCAGAACCACATAGAGGTAGTAATAACTCCATTTGACGGGACCCTTGAGCTTGGTGATGTCCCATGACCAACATTGGTTGGGGCCGGTGGCCAGGAGTTCTGGCTTGGCGTATTGGGGATGGCGGCGCTGGCGGCGACGCTCCTTGACTTCCAGACGTTGGGACAGAATGCGATACATGGTTCGGATCGAGCACAAGTATCGCCCTTCATCCAGTAGCTCCGCCCACACTGTGGCGGGAGCTTTGTCGACAAACCGCTGGCTGTGCAGGACCTCCACGACAGCTTCCTTCTCGGGCGGGCTCAAGGCGCGTGGGGATGCGGGCCGAGGTCGAGGATCCATCGCCGGCCGTTCCCGCCGAAGTTTCTCCCGATACAGACTGGATGGCGGCAGATCCAGAGCCTGACAGCCGGCCCGGACTCCGTGGGATTGTGAGAATCGCAAAGCTTCGTCCATCAGCTCTCGTCTCCGTTCTCTTCGCTGCTCGCCAGAGAGATCCCCAACAGTTGCGAGACTTTTTTTTGGAGATCCAGCATGGCTTCAAACTTCTCGAGCTTGCGCTTCAACTTCCGATTCTCGGCCTGAACTTGCCTCAATTGATGATCCAGAGGATTGACCGGCTTGGACTTGCGCCCCCGCTTGCGAGGAGTCAGCGCCTGCAGCGTTCCTTCCTCGCGTTGTCGTCGCCAGGTCTGAAGATTCGACCAGTAAAGTCCTTCTCGGCGCAGCAAGGCTCCCACTCCGCCCGACTCTTCACATCCATCGGCCTGCTCCAGGATCCGGAGCTTATAGCGGGCTGAAAATCGGCGACGCGTGGCCTTGCTGGGAACTTCCGGATCGGGTCTAGGAAGAACCCTGTCGGGCTCAGTCCGTTCCGCACCGATTTTGGGGACCTCTCCGCTTCGCTCCGAAGTCTCCAAAATCCTCAGTTTCTTATCGCTCCTGTTTACCATCATCGTGTGATCCAGCTTCTCACCCTCTAGTCTAATTTAGTGGGGAAGAAGTGTCTCACCCATGTTGGCACAGAGGGAGATGCGGCAAGTTGTTTGCTCACGAAGGACACAAACGGTACGCTTGCAGGCTCTGCCTGGATCTAGCGTACGAATGCCAGTACCGGAAACAGAAGCCCGGCCCAATGGAGCAGCTTGTCAGGTGGCAGCGGTCCAGCGACGCCAGTAAGAGGCGCTGGGGAAGAAAGATTGAACTGGCACTGGTAGAGGGGAGCCTGGGCTGGCAGGAGGCCCTGAAAGAGCTACACCTGGGACTCACTCATGCGGATCACGAAACACACTGACACTGGCGAGATCGTCACGCGCCGGACACTGCTGGAACGGCTTTGCCACGATATTGGTGACGAGCTGCCGACGCTACTCGCACATCGTGGAGGTCCACGCGCCAACCAGGCACTGGACGCTCTCGACGACCAACGCTACCAGGACCTGAGCCCTGCTGAGGTGTTGCAAAAAGTGGGTATCGGCTTCGCGGAGTTGATCGTGCGATACCGCGATTTCCAAGTCGATATAAACTGCCTGCAGCTGGTTCTTAACGGAGCCTCGAAGGAATTGCCGACACGGCTCCAATGACCGTAAACTATTGAAAACATTGGAGCGGGAGACGGGAATCGAACCCGCGACGTCCAGCTTGGGAAGCTGGCATTCTACCGCTGAATTACTCCCGCTCCTTTTGCGCTACGCGCATCTTGCTGATTCTTAAACACTTCCGTATTTAAGAAACTGTCTATACCGTCTATCTCATACCCCCTGGTCTGATCGAAAAATGGAGAGTAAAATGGAAAGTAAATCGGACAGTTCATCAGCATGAGAATGTATTTTCTCACAGCTCAGTATCCAATTGCCAAATCACCTTCGAGAAGACCGTACTCGTTTCCGCTCACCCTAACCCGGATTATTCAGTGCGCCGTGGAAAGGCGGCGATTTTCAGTGGGTTTGAAACCCACCCGGCAACTGTCGCTCCAGCCGGTAGCAATCGGAGGAGTAGAGTAGGTAACGAATCTGCTGAAGCCTTCGGTGTAGAGGGTCGCGATAGGCGACTTGGCGAAGGTGCAGGCCGTAACGAGTAGTGAACGCTGAGCAGGCCTCGAAAAGGGCAATGCGGAAGCCGACCTGGCTGAATTTCAGGGAAGGCCGCCGTCAGCGGGGAAGTCGAGCGACAGGACCCGCTGGTTCCGCCGGGGTAATGGCGACGGCACGCACTTAAGAGGAAATCGCAAGCAACACGGGAAGCCCCTGTCGGCGAGGACGGCCGCACGGTCCTCAACCGGCAACCCGCGAGGGACAGGTCGGGCGGGCAGGGGTGGCGGACAGGCTCGTATTACTGAGGAAGGCGGGTAACATCGCTGGAGGGAAGGGGCCTGAGTTCAAGGCAGACGTCTGCTGAAGCGACAGCGAGGAGATTGACCCGAATGGGGCTGAAAACTCCGGAAAAGATTGGGAAGCTGCAAAGGACGTTGTACGCCAAAGCGAAGGAGGAGCCCGAGCGCCGCTTTCATCAGCTGTACGACAAGGTGTGGAGAGAAGACTTTCTAGAGTTCGCCTACCGGAAATGCAAAGCCAATGGCGGAGCAGCGGGGGTGGACCGACAGAGCTTCGAAGACATCGAGGCGCGCGGACGAGAGAGGTGGTTGGGCGAACTGGCGAGGGAGCTGAAAAGCAAGAGCTACCGGCCGGCGGCAGTGCGCCGGGTGTGGATTAACAAAAGCAACGGAGGAAAGCGTCCGCTAGGAGTGCCGACGATCAAGGATCGGGTGGTGCAAACGGCGGCGATGCTAGTCATCGAGCCGATCTTCGAGGCAGATCTGCAGCCGGAACAACATGGCTACCGCCCCAGACGAAGTGCTCAGGATGCGGTTCAGGCGGTACACGCTCTGATCAACACAGGCCACCGAGAGGTGGTGGATGCGGATCTAAGCGGCTACTTTGACAGTATCCCGCGGAAGGAGTTGATGCAATCGGTGGCGCGTCGTATCTGCGATCGGCAGATGTTAAAGCTGATCAAGATGTGGCTGAAGACGCCGGTGGTGGAGGACTCAAAGAAGGAGAAGGATAAACTGAAAGGAGGAGGGAAAAGGGGAACCCCACAAGGGTCTCCGATCTCACCCCTTTTAGCCAACCTGTACTTTCGTCGCTTCATAATGGGGTGGAGGAAACTGGGACCGAAGCAGTGTCAGGCTAGGATCGTGTCCTATGCGGACGACTTTGTGATCTGCTGTCAAGGCGAAGCAGGGAAGGCTCTGCGAGCAGCGCGGGAGATACTGGGGCGTCTGGGCCTGGAGCTGAACGAGACCAAGACCTGTGTGAGACGGCTGCCGGAAGAGAACTTGGACTTTCTGGGCTACACAGTGGGGATCTGTCATCGAGCGGGAAGCGGTGTTCCCTACCTGGGGACCCGACCTTCGAAGAAGTCGATTGGCAAGATCTGTCGCGCAATCCACAGGGAGACGCGGCCCTGGAGTGGGCTCAGGTCAGCCGAGCAAGAGGTGGCCCGTCTGAACCCACTGCTGTCCAAATTAGCTGAGATTCGATCATCAACCCCTTGATTTTATTGGCGTCTTGGACGGGATTTTCAGTCTTTTCATGTCCAGGTCTCCGATTGTGCTGTCCAGATTACGAGAAGGTGAAGGAGGGTTGAGAGCTCTCCGGTAGTAGGGGTGGGAACTTGAATGGTTGGTTCAACCACCTCCACAAGTCTCTATGAACGAACATGTTCATCCTCAGCAGTGCGGCCAGATTGGACAGTGACCAGTCAAAGGTTGCTTTGAGCTGCAGAAACTTCAGGATCAGCAGAGCGATCAATGCTGTCCAAATTTGGGTCTTGAGGGCGTTGGCCGAGGTGCCGACGAAGGTCTTGACCCGTAGATTCTGCTTGAGGGCCTTGAAAAAGAGCTCGATTTGCCAGCGCTCCTTGTAGATTGCGGCAATGGTGGTGGCTCCGAAATCCAGGTGATTCGTCAAAAAAACGAGGCGGCCAGAGAGCGGATCTTGGATTTCGACCAGGCGCAAGAAACAGGTTTTGTCCTGGGCGGCCAGTCCGTGAAAGAAAATCACCTGGTCACGGACGACTCGACGGTTTTTGGGAAGCGGGCGGTCTTCGAGGACCTCGTAATCGGCACGGTCTTTGAGACGGGTCACAAAGAAGACGCCCTGACGGGTCAAGTCCGCATACCAGTTGTAGTCGTTGTAGCCGCGATCAAAGACGACAACGGTGCCGGCGGCAAACTTCAGACGGCGAGCCACGGTGATGTCGGCCGTGGCTGCCTCGGTGATGTGGGCAAAGACGGGAAGGTAACCGTTGTGGTCCAAGAGTAGATGCAGTTTGACGGCCCCCTTGGTTCGGCAAAAATGAGCCCAGTCAAACAATTGTGCGCACAGATCGATGACGGTCGCATCCAGACTCAGCAGCGGATTCTTGAAACGAAATCTTCTCTTGCGACGCCCTTCGGTCTCTCTCAGACAACGATCCAGCAGGCGGTAAAAAACCTTTTCGTACAGTTGCCAGGGTCGATGCTTATTGGCATAGCTGAGGGTGGAGCGCTTGGGAGAAGCGATTCCAAGATGATGCAGTTTTCCTTCACAGCTGGCCAGGCCTCCGCAGATCTCCCGCAGGCTATGAGCACGGCCCAGCTGGCAAAACAGCATGGCGACAAACTGTCCCCAGCTGCTGAAACCGCGTGCATGGCGCTCGGCTTTGGTCTCCAGGACCAGTTGTTGAAACTCCCAGCGAGGAAAAAGCTGGAGAAGTTGACTGAAAATGCTGCAAAATCGATTCATGGTCGGGTCCTCCTTGTCCGGTTATTCGATCAACCGAATCTTACGAGGTCGACCCGACCTCTCTTATGGCTAATTTGGACAAGAGTGGTCTGAACCAAATGTTGGTGGGATGGGCCAATTACTTCTGCTTGGGTGGGGTCAGCAAAGCCTATCGGGCGGTGGATACTCACACCCGATGGAGGCTTCGTCAGTGGTTGCGACGAAAACACAAGAAGCAAGGCAGCAAGGGAACGCGGCAGTTCCCGGACCAGTTCCTGTACGAAAGGTTGGGGCTGGTACGACTGACCGAGCGGACTCGCGACCTTCCGTGGGCGAAAGCGTAAGGCCTTGTCCGAGAGCCGGATGCGGGAAAACCGCACGTCCGGTTCGACGAGCGGGATGTGGAAACGGAGCATGGACGAGCTAGTGAGGCACCGACAGACGAAAGGGTCGGCAACGGATAGGCTTCTCCTACACCACCGCGCCACATCTCGACTCTACTAAATTTTCTACTGTAGCGTGAGAATCTCCCGCCCTGACTGCGTTACGCTCGGTCGGCCTCCTCGGCGTACTGCACGAGTACGCCTCCGGGGGCCTCGGTCGCAAGCCTTGTCAGAACGGGTCTTCCCCCGCTTCGCTACGAAAACCTATGAATAATCCGGGCTTTAAAGTCGAGAGTCTCGAGGACCAGATCTTAGAGCGTGTATTCGATCAGCGTTTGGTCCTCTGTATCACCGACCCGATATGGAGTGTGATTGGCGACAGTTAGAATTCCCCGCGACGACAAATGGAATTCCCCGCTTTTTCAGGGCTGATCCTGACCATGAGGGCATGGTTAAGGATCAGCAAGTGCGGAGGTTAGTAAAGTTGAAGAAGAACGAGAAGACGCTAACGATGGCGGCGGCCAAAGCGGGGATGTCGCGAAAGACAGCTCGCAAGTACCTGAAGTCGGGAAAGCTACCGAGCCAGTGTCAGCCGGAACGGTATTGGAGAACTCGATCGGATCCGTTCGAGTCGGTGTGGCCGGAGGTGAAAGAGATCCTGAAGCGATCGCCGACGGTGGAAGCAAAAGCGGTGTTCGATCATTTGTGTCGTCAGCAGGAAGGGGCCTTCCAGCAAGGCCAGTTGAGAACGCTGCAGCGCAGGATCAAGCAGTGGAAGGCAGAATACGGAGAAGCGAAGGAGGTGATGTTCCCGCAGAAGTATCAGCCGGGACATCAAGCGCAATCGGACTTCACGTTTATGGGGCGCCTCGGAGTGACGATCCAGGGCCAGCCGTTTCCCCATCTGCTGTACCACTTCGTGTTGGCCTAGCAGCCCGTGGCAGAAGTGCTTAATTGGGTCCGGACACCGACTTGGGCCGGGGGCCACCTGGAAAGGGCCCGATTGAAAGTTTTCCAATCAAACCTTCAAAGAAAGTGCTGATCCGTCTCCTCAGGCCCTTCCTCAGCCCGAAAAAGACTAACAAAGCGCAAAGAATCCGGGCGTGGAGGGCCCGGGGAGTCCCTGCGCCGAGTTTCTGGCGCATCACCATACCCAGGTTGAACGCACCGGCCTGAATCAGCAGTCTCTTGGCCACATTGTCGTGTCCCCTGACCTCGGTGCGGCGCATCCCCCCTGTCCGGTACAGATGAGCAAAGGATCTTTCCAGTTTTTCGCCCCGCCGTCTCAGTAACTCGCGGCCTCGCTCTCCCCGTATCCGTCTGCGGTTGGCATAGGTGGCATCTCGCCCCTCGATGTTGCCTTTCCACTTGCGTCTGCCCCGCTTCGGTTCCGAGATGTAACTGCGTATCTGCAGCGCTGCAAAATCCTTTACCGTTTCGGTGCTGTGATATCCCTTGTCGGCCACCACCTCGGCCATTTCCTCTTTTTGCCCCGTCGCCTCTTCAATGTTTTCGGCAGCACGAATCAGCGTCTCCTTCAGGGTCGTCGTGTCTCCTTTATCGGCTCCCTGTACCGTGACCGCCACAATCGCTCCCGTCTCCATGTCGATGGCATGCTCGGCCTTGTGGGCCAGGTGCGTTCGCCCGTCCTTCATCTTCGTGATGCGAGCGTCCGGATCGTGAGGATGTTTCCACTCTTTGTTGGAGCCTTTCTTCTTGCGTTTCCGGTCCGTACGAACCAGGTCTTCGCGGGTGGGCGTCTCGATTCCGGAAGCCTGAGCCAATCCGGTTAAAAACTGGTTATAGTCTTCTCCCGTATCCCGTCGGATGATGGTGCGCATCGCCGCATTGGCTTCCAGCGTCGTCGCGTCGATCCCGATCGTCTTTCCCTTCAGCAGTTCCGATTCCGCCAGTCGCTCCAGCACCCAGCTGAACACCGCCGCATGGGTCTGCACATCGATTAATCTCCGGGTTCTCGATATCGTCGAGTGATCGGGTGGTGTCTCGCTCACTTTCAATCCCAAAAACTCTCTCAGGGCCAGTGAATCGGCCACTCTCCAGGCAATCCCTCGCTCCGCTCCGATCCCTTCAAAATACCCCACCATCAACAGCCGAAAATACACTCCCGGCGCCACGCTCGGCCGCCCCATCTTCTCCGCGTAGAACTTCCCGCACAGCTCCTCTACGAAATCGTCAAAGCCGTGCTCACTCAATACCTCGTTGAGGGCTTCGTAGAATGGATGCCCAGGACTCCGCGCTAACTGGCTGCTGGCCACCCACAGATCCGCTTGTCGCCGTCGCTTCTTCTTTCCCATTGCCATGGGACCAGTGTAGTGTCTGAATGTGACCCCTGCCCTCGACTTTCACCACAGGCTGCTACTCGAACTGGGAAGCGACCACGCTGTGTTTCAGTGAGTCGTTTGAGAGCCTCAGCCTGGGGCTTCAGAACGCGTTGTGGGAGTTGGGGGCGCTGCCCGAGGAGCACCGGACCGACCGGCTCTCGGCGGCAGTCAAGAACCTGAAGCGGGAAGAGTTCACCGAGCGCTATCAAGCGTTGCTGAGACACTTCGGGATGCGCTCCAGTCGCACTCAGGCAGGAAAGGCACACGAGAACGGGGATGTGGAACAGTCCCATCACCGCTTGAAACGGGCCATTGAGCAGGAACTGCTGCTGCGGTGTAGCCGTGATTTTTCCAGCCGGGAAGAGTACGAGGGCTTTGTAGCGGTGATTGTGTCCCGGCGCAATGCGGCCCGGCAAAAGCGCCTGGGAGAAGAGCTGGCAGTGATGCGCCCGTTGCCGGCACGCCGTCTGGATGACTTCACCCGGCAGTGGGTGAGAGTCTCCCCCAGCAATACGATCCGGGTTCGCCACAACACCTATTCGGTGGACAGCCGGTTGATCGGCGAGCGCGTTCAAGTGCGGGTGTGGGCGGATCAGGTGGAGGTCTACTACGGAGGACGGCGCCAGGCACGGATGCCGCGCTTGCGAGGAGAAGGCAAGCATCGCATTGACTACCGGCACGTGATCCATTCGTTGGTGCGCAAGCCGGGGGCGTTTACTCGCTATCGCTGGCGGGAGGATCTGTTTCCGGGGATCTTGTTTCGAGTCGCCTACGACGAGCTGCGCCGAGATTGTCCGGCCACGGCGGATCGCCAATATCTGAAGATCCTCGAGGTGGCTGCCCAGGAAGGTGAACAGCGGGTGCGAGAGGCACTTCAGGTGTTGATTGAGCGGGGACAAAGAATCCGTTTTGAAGCACTACGAGAATGCCTTGTCGATCCGGTGGTGGAACCCTGGGAAGTGATGGTGGAGAAGATGGACGTGGGCCTCTACGACACCCTTCTCGAGAACCGGGAGGTGAGGTCATGAGCACAGGCAACTTACCGCGACTTCGCGAGTGCCTAATCGAGCTGCATCTACCGGCCTTTCGGGAGCACTACGCCGCCCAGGCGGCACTGGCCACCCAGGAAAGTCTGTCCTATCCCCGGTTTCTCTTGTCGTTATCTGAGATCGAGGTGGCGGAGCGGCACGAGCGCAAAATCCAGCGCCAGCGTCGGGCCTCCAAGCTTCCCTGGGAGAAAACGCTGACGGCGCTGGACCGCTCGCGCTTGCCCCAAAGCGTGGATCGACAACTCACAGCGCTGCTGGAAGGGACGTTTTTGGATCGTGCCGAGAACGTCTTGGCTTTCGGTAACCCTGGGAGCGGGAAAACCCATCTGGTCTGTGCTCTGGGCCAGGAGTTGATTCTGCTGGGGCGCCGGGTTCTGTTTTCTACCTGCGCCCTGCTGGTACAGCGATTGCTGCGGGCCAAAATCGATCTGACTCTGGAGAAGGAGCTCAAGAAACTGGATCGCTTCGAGGCTCTCATAGTCGATGACATCGGCTACGTTCAGCAAAGCCGGGAGGAAATGGAGGTTCTCTTCACACTGCTGGCCCATCGTTACGAACGTCGCAGCATCTTGCTGACCAGCAACCTGATCTTCTCGGACTGGGAGAGGATCTTCAAGGACCCCCTGACGACGGCAGCAGCCATCGACCGGCTGGTGCACCACAGCGTGATTCTGGAACTCAACGTCCCGAGCTATCGAATGGAGAGCGCCAAGGCAAAGCAGCAGGGAACCACGAAATGAGGAAACCGCGAGGAGGTCAAATCCGGGCAAATCGGCTGATTGGACCCCGGAAAGTGCTTGGTGAGGGCGATAGACGAGTGCCCGCCAAGGGGAGAGGTCGTACAGCGCCCTACAGAGGCCGCTCAGCAGCCTCGTGGATCTGGTCCACTCCCCTCGACGCCAGCGCGAGCGAGGGGGAGCTCCGTTCGGGCTACGCCCTCACTCCGTCCCCCTCGCATTCTAGGAACAATCTCTCTTTTTTACAGAAAGGAGGACCGCGGAAAGGGCCGTCTCAGAGGACGGCTACAGCTCTTTTTTTTTAATCCTTGTGTGGGGATTTCCAATCGTCGCTGCGGGAATTCTATTTGACGTTGATCAGGAGTGAATACGAACGGGTGCTCAAGTATCCCAGACTTTCACTCGACCCGGTCAAAGTTGATCGCTCTCTGGATCAACTGCGTAAGATCGGTACCAAATTTCACCCCGCAACAAGGCTCTCTGTTCTCTTCCGAGTGTCGCGTACACGAGAAGGGGATCAAGAATGAAGCACTCGATGTTAGCCGTGGCGGCAGGCCTGCTGTTCTTGGCGATTGGTGGGTTTCCTCTGGCCAAGACACCCTCGGAGACGAGAATCTACGACCTGATTCTACCGCTGAATTACTCCTGCTCCGGGTGGTGACGCCTATCTGACTGATTCTTAGTTACTTCCGAAACTAAGAATCTGTCTACACAGTCTATCTGTTTTCCCTATGGTCTGATCGAAAAACGGACAGTACATCAGCCTTGAGAAGGTATTTTCCCATCCGCATCATTTTCGCCAAATCATTTCTGAGAAGACCGGGGCTTCGCTCTGAAACGACGCTCTTGCCCCCTGGACTGACGGAGGCGAATTGAGCGAGGAGGAATCGGGATTCAAGCAGTGACCGCCGCTGAATGGTCCCCGTGAGAGACCCCCTTTTGTGGTATTATCCCGGCAACGAACCTTCGCAACGGGTGCAGCCATTCAAGGACAGGGAAAAATCGAACGCAGGCCTGTAGCCGCAGTCGGCCTCATCATCCTGCTGCTGGCAGCGTCCGTGCTGTTGGCTCTTGAAGAAAAAGCGGTTCCCGGGGCCTCCTCCCGGATCGTGCGTAAGAATTTCATCGACGAACATGTCTTCGCAAAGATGGAAAAGGATGATATCCCGTGGGCTCCCTTGTCCAGCGACGAGGAATTCTTTCGTAGAATCCACCTCGACCTGTGGGGGCGCATTCCCGACAGTGAATCAGTGCGGAAGTTTCTGAAGGATGCCGATCCCGGCAAAAGGGACAAGCTGATCGAAGGAATGCTGGCCCTGGACCACTCCTGGGAAGACCTTTCTAAGAGGGAGGGGTATGATCCTGACGATCCGATCACAGCGGCGGCTGAGCGCGAGATCAATGTCGTGGGCCCGTGGCTGGTCGACAAGGCCTTTGTGTCGCGCTGGTCTTACTGGTTTTCAGACTTATTGGGCAATTCCAGCGACGTTCTGGCCGACGGCCGAAACGCTTTCTATCATTACATCTACGACTCGCTGAAGCTCAATCTCCCTTACGACAAGTTTGTGACCGACATGATGACGGCGACTGCCGTCACCGCCCGGGCTTCAGGGCCGGCCAATTTCCTCATCCGCTGTCAAGTGAACGACCCTCTGGTGGACGGCCCCATCATGCACGAAGACACGCTCGATGAGATCGCCATCCGCACCAGCAAGTATTTCCTGGGAGTCGATCTGGAGTGTGTCTCCTGCCACAACGGCGCCGGTCACCTCGAATCCATCAACTTGTGGCTGACCAAACGGAAGCGGCCCGAGGTGTGGCGCCAGGCGGCCTTTTTCGGCAACATTCGCCTCTTTCGCCCCACCTGGAGCGACAACAACTTCGCCCTTCTGGAAGGCCCCCCGCTGCTCAAGCACAAACAGTTTCACGAAGGAGGCACCGGGTACAATTCCACGGCGCCCAGCGCGGTCCGGGTGCCGCGCTTCCAGACCGACGTTTATCCGGAATTTATCCTCAATGGCGAGAGACCACGACCGGGGAAGGACCCGCGCCACGAGTTTGCCCGGATTCTGACCTCTCATCCTCAGTTTGCCCGGGCCACCGTCAATCTCATCTGGGCTGAACTGATGGGAGTCGGGATCGTGGATCCCCCGTTCGGGTGGGATTTGGACCGGCAGGACCCCCAGAATCCACCTCCGGCACCCTGGACGATTCAACCGACCCATCCGGAGCTTCTGCAGGCCTTGACGGAAGACTTTCGACGCCACAACTTCGATCTTCGCCGCCTCATGGCGTTCATCACCAAGTCCAGTGCCTACCAACTCTCTTCCCGTTTTCCAGGTCAGTGGAAAGAAGAATACTCAAGATATTTTGCCCGGCGGCTGGTCCGCCGTCTCCCCGCGGAAATGGTTTTCGACGCGATCTGCAAAGCCACCAACGTGTTTGAAACATTCAAGACGCCCTCGGGAGATGTCAAGTTCGTGCTGGAGACCTACTCCCATGAAGACATTAAGGACCCGGCGATCAGGCAATTCCTGACGTATTTTGGTCAAAGCGACCGGCAGGTGGACGATCCAGTGACGGATGGCTCGATTATCCAGGCCTCCGTGCTCCTGAACAGCGAGATCGTGAAGAAACGCGTGCTGTCTTCTACTGAAAATAGCCGTGTGGCCGCCTTGCTCGGGAAAACCCCGCTGCCGAGCAATGAAGAAATCGTGGAAGAACTCTTCCTTTCCACCCTGGCACGGCTCCCCGGCGAAGAAGAAAGAGCGATCTGCGTCCAGCAGCTTCAGAAGCGGCGGGATCGAGGCGCAGAGGACATTCAGTGGGCCCTGCTGAATAAACTGGAATTTTTGTTTAACTATTGATGGATGGAGTCTGCCCGAAGGGAGAGGAGAGCATGAAAAACGATCGCCCTGGTCTTCCCCAGCTCACCCGGCGGGACTTTTTTCGGGTGGGAGGAGTGACCGTTTCCGGCTATTCGTTACTCCCACTGCTGAGTCCCGTTAACGTTCATGCCAGAAAGCGGGTGCAGCCTCGAGGAACAGCTGAAGTTTGTATTTTTTATTTTCTGCAGGGAGCCATGAGCCATGTCGACACCTTCGATTTGAAAGAAGGGAAGTGGACCCCTGAGGATTTGGACATACGCACCGCTTCTTCGGGCATCAAATTGCCTTTCGGGCTCTATCCCCGTCTTTCCCAACGGATGGAGAGCCTGGCGCTCATCCGCTCCATGGCGGCCTGGACGAACCTTCACAACATCGGACAGTACTATCTTCAGGTGGGTCATCCGCTGAGCCCGGCCCGGGTCACGGAAATGCCCCATGTGGGAAGCGTGATCGGTCATGAATACGAATCCCGCCGCAAAGACAGCGACTTTTTACCGCCCTTTGTTGCTCTGAATTTCGGCACCACCCTGGTGGGACCGGGAGTCTTTCCCGCCAGCTGCGCGGGGATGGTCGCCGACACCCACAAGACTCCGCCTTTTGTGATGAAGGAAGAAGAGCAGGAGCTTTTCACGATTCGCCGAGAGCTGCTTGCACGTCTGGACCTGTCAACGGTGAGACCTTCGCAAAGAGGCAGGCTTTTTGACGACTACGCTAACTATTACAAAGGGGCCTATCGACTCTTCAGTGCCCCGGGCGCTCCGGAGGTTTTCCAGATTAGCGACGAAGAGCGCAAGCGTTACGGCGAGACGCCGAGCGGAGACGCCTGTGTTGTCGCGCGCAACCTGGTGAGGGCGAATGCCGGCACGCGTTTCATTCTGATCGGGCAAAACGGTTGGGATCTGCACGGTGACGCCTGGAAGAAGGACGACCAGGGGAACTACCTGGCGGAGGATTCCGCCCAACGAAAACTTTCCCTGGAGATGGACGGCGCGCTTTCGGGCCTGCTTGATGATCTGGCCTCCATGGAGGGGGACGACGGCCGCTCCCTGCTCGAAAAAACCCTTGTCGTCTGCATGGGTGAATTCGGACGGACTCCAGGGGATATCAATGGACGAGGGGGACGTGACCACCATATCTACGCCCACACGGGCCTTTTTGCGGGGGCCGGGGTTGCCGGCGGGAAAGTCATCGGAGGAACGGACGAAATCGGCTCCCTGGTGGCGCAGCCCGACTGGCACGGCGAGCGTCCGATTTACCCGGAGGACGTGCTGGCAACCATCTATTCCGCGATGGGCATCGACTGGGAGAAGAAGATTACGGACACCCCCTCGGGGCGGCCCTTCTACTACATTGAGGACGTGTCTCCGCTTGGGCACATGGACTTCGACGAAATCAGCGAGCTGTTCAGCTAGTGCACTAGACGACATCCCTAACTAACGGACTCGAGAAACGATTTCCTGAAGGCGATCCACCCGAGACCCTCTTGACTTGTCACCTGGAACGCGAGAACCTAGGACTTCAACAATACGCCCAGGGGTGGCCACTCGGCCTGAGAGCAAACCCTCGGAACCTGATCCGGTTGATACCGGCGTAGGGAACGGCAGCCGGCTCTTCCAGCATCTCGGAAGAGCGGCAATCTCAAGCGAGTCGGTCACCACCAGCGTCAGGTGAATGACGATGCTCGCTGCCAGGATACAGCTTCTACTTTTCTCTCGACGTGTCAGGCTCCGATTCCCCATCGGAGCTCGAGTCGGTCTCGCTCTCACCATGACGCTGGTTGCCCTGACGCCAACCAGGGCCGTGGCGCAAGCGCCGGTTCGGGTACAGGGAGTGGTCCTCGCCCCCACGGACGAACCGGTGGCGGCAGCCCGCATTGAGATCAAGGGGAGGGAGGCCGTGACCAGCGACGAGGAGGGACACTTCCAGCTTGCGCTGGCGCCGGGCGAGTGGGAACTGCGCGTTCTCCACCCCGCTTACCAATCGCTGCGTTACCCCCTCAAGGTAAAGGCTGAGAGTCTGGAACTGGAGATCCGGCTCGAATGGGCCACCTCGGTCGAGGACTCGATTACGGTCGTCGGGATTCGAGCCGGAGAAGAGGTCCCGGTGACCAAACGCAATATGAATCGCGAGGAGATCGACAAATTCAGCTACGGACAGGATGTTCCGAAGCTGCTGGCGCATACGCCGTCCCTGAACTGGTACTCGGATTCGGGTATCGGGTCCAACTACTCCTACTTCAGCCTGCGTGGGATCCAGCAGACGCGCATCAGCATGACCCTCGACGGTGCGCCCCTCAACGATCCTGCGGAGCACGCTCTGTTCTTCAACAATTTCCACGACTTCCTGGGCTCCGTCGACAGTATCCAGATCCAGCGCGGCGTGGGGACTTCGTCGGTCGGCTCGCCCGCTTACGGCGGCTCGGTGAATTTCGCCAGCTCGCAGCCGGCCCAAGGCAGGCGTGGTGAAGCCCGGCTGGTCCTGGGCTCGTTCGGCACGGCACGCGCCTCGGTCGGATACGAGTCTGGTCTGCTCAACAACGGCCTCCATCTCTCCGGAAGGTTTTCCTACGCCAATACCGACGGGTATCGTGAGCGTTCGGGCAGCGAGCATCACACCCTGTTCCTGAACACGGGCTGGCAGGGAGAGCGATCCGCCTTGACGTTTGTCGCCTTCTCGGGTCAGGAGCAATCGCAGCTGGCTTATCTGGCCGTCGATCCGGAGACCCTGAGCGAGAACCGGCGCTTTAACCCCCTCACCGAAGAAGACCGCGACAATTTCGGGCAGGACTTCGCTCAGATCAAGTACATGCGGGAACTGGGCAGCGAGACGGTGCTCACCGCGTCTTTTTACTACAACGGTGCGGCCGGCTGGTTTCAGCTGTGGGACGACCCGGTGGCCCAGAACGACCTGCTCCGATTTGGCATCGATCAGGGGTTCTTCGGCAGTATGGTCACTGTCAGCACCCGTGTCGCCAATCTGTCAGCCACGGTGGGTGTGCACTACAACGATTTCAGCGGCGACCACTTCCTGGACAGCGCCGGCGCCGGGCGAGTTTACAACAACACCGGATTCAAGAAGACGGCGAACGCTTTCGGCAAGCTGGAGTACCAGCTCGGTCAAACCATTCTATTCGGCGACCTGCACTGGCGCCGGGCGGATTTCTCGTACCAGGGGGATGTCGATTTAGGCTCGGTCGACTGGACTTTTCTCGACCCCAAAATCGGCGTGCGACAGATACTGTCTCCGGGGCTGAGTGTGTACGGTTCGATCGGGAGGGCACAGCGCGAGCCGGCGCGACTCGACCTTCTGCTGGGCGAAGACAATGCCACTGTCGGGCATGACCTGGAAGCGGTGAAACCCGAATCCGTGGTGAACTTCGAGGGGGGAGTGAATTTCAACACGCCCGGGCTGGCTCTTGCGGCCAACGCCTATCTGATGGAGTTCCGGGATGAGATTGCCCTCACCGGGGAGCTATCCGAGGTCGGTCTGCCGCTGCGGCGCAATGTGGACCGCTCCTATAGGCGGGGCGTGGAGATCGATCTCAAGTGGAGACCGGCGACGAACTGGACGGTCATGCACAGCCTCAACGTGAGTCGGAACCGCATCAACCAGTGGACCCAGTTCTACGACGTCTTCGACGAGCAGGGGACCTGGATCGGAAGCGAGCCGATCGTTTACCGCAACGTGCGGCCGCTGCTGACGCCCCGGTTCCTGTTCAATCTCGGGGCTGAATGGGCCAATCGGAACACCAGCGTCGGGCTCCTGGGCCGATATGTGGCCGAGTCCCAGCTCGACAACACCGGGCTCTCCCAGTTCACGGCACCATCGTTCACCAACCTGGATTTGCGGGCCTCGCAAAGCCTGGGCCGGTGGTTCGGAGAATCCGACACGCGCATCACTCTTTTTGTCAACAATGTGCTCAACAATCGCGACCAGTTCCCGAGCGGTTACAGTTATCAGTTTCTGGTTCGGGACGGCGCCGGCCCCGGCCGGCTCGACGGCATTCCTTTCTATTACCCGTTGGCGACCCGCCATTTTGTCGTCTCGCTTCAGTTTGGTTTCTGAGCCGCTTGGTCACCCGCCATGTTTTCTCTCGAACACGTCGCAGTCATCCTCACGCTGCTGGCCGTCATTTTGACGGTGCGCCAGATCATCTGGTGCTGGCCGCTGGCCATGATCAGTGTGGCCCTCTACGCAGTGGTTTTCTATGAGGCCCGGCTGTACGCCGATATGGGGCTGCAGGGGCTGTACCTCGGTCTGGCCGCCTACGGGTGGTGGGCCTGGTTGCACGGCGGTGAGGGGCACGGCGAGCTCGAGGTTTCGCTGACGCCGGGCACGACGCGCCTGAGGCTCCTGCTGGCCGCCACGCTGGGCGGCATCCTGCTGGGTCAGGCGCTGACCTACTTCACCAATGCCTCGCTGCCGTTTGTGGACTCCGTGCTCACGTCGTTCAGCATCGCGGCCCAGTGGATGCAGACCCGCAAGCTGCTTGAATCCTGGCTCGTGTGGCTGGCCGTCGACGTGGGCTACGTCGGCATGTTCCTGTACAAGGAGCTCTACCCCACGGCGGGACTGTACACGGTCTTTCTGGTCCTGGCGGCCATGGGTTTCGTGCAGTGGCGACGGTCGCTGCGGGGCGGGCGATTGGGGGCGAAGGAGTGATCCGGGTGGTGGTTGCCGGCTCCGAATGTACCGGTAAGACAAGCCTCGCGGAGGCGCTGGCCGCACACCATGAGACCGTCTGGGTGCCGGAGTTTGCCCGCCGGTTCGTGATCGACAAAGGTTGCGCGCCCGAGTACCAGGATGTCGAGGCCATCGCCCGCGGCCAAATCGCCCTCGAGGACGAGACAGCCCGCCAGGCTTCCAGACTACTGATTCAAGATACCGACCTGCTCAGCACCGTCCTTTACAGTCGCCACTACTACGGCGATTGCCCGCAATGGATCGAGGTGGCCTTCGAGAAACGCGCCGCCGATCTGTACCTTCTTGCCGCCATCGACATTCCCTGGGTTCCAGACGACGGGCAGCGCGATCGGGGCCACCGCCGCGAAGAGATGCACCAGCTCTTCCGCAGCGTTCTGGTCGATCGCAGTCTGAGCTTTGCCGAGATCCGTGGCTCCCGCAGCGAGCGATTGGACGCGGCGGTGTCGGCGATCGACCGGCTGATTCCCGAGCATTCGGCGGGATAGAATCAGCTCAAGGAGCTGATGATGTAAGAGCCCGAGCGCTCGTCCTTCTCAAGCTGCAACAGTTTCAGGCTTTCGGCTTCCCTCAGCAATCTAGAGAAGGAGGAGTACCCGTAATAGCTTTCAGAGAACGACGGCTTCTTCCTTTTCACCGTTTCCTTCACCATGGACGCCCAGATCTTGGTCTTTCCCTCCCGCTCCAGGGCCTGGATGGCACTGATGACAACCTCGAAGGCCTCCGCTTGCTTGGCCGGGATGTTGGCTGGCTTGAGCGGCGTTTGCTGGCTCCGAATCAGGTCCTCGTAGAAGATGAATTCGTCACAGTTCTCCACCAGCAGGTCGGACGTCGAATTTTTTACACCCAGTCCGATGACGAACTTCGCATTCTCCCGAAGCTTCGAGACCAGGGGAGAAAAGTCACTATCCCCGGAGGCAATGGCGAAGGTATCCACGTGATCATTGGAGTAGCAAAGGTCGATCGCGTCGACCACCAGGCGAATATCGGCACTGTTCTTGCCGCTATAGCTTCGCTGGGGAATCTCGATGAGTTCGATTGCGGCGCTGTGCAGGTCCTGCCGGTAAGTCTTGTACCGGTTCCAGTCTCCGTAGGCGCGTTTGACCAGGATTTTCCCCTTTTCCAGGAGCCGCTGGAGCATGAGCTCTATGTCGAAGCGCAGTTTCTTCTTTTCTTTGACTCCCAGGGCGATGTTCTCAAAATCTAAGAAGAAGGCGATTTGCCTTTCGTCGCTGCTCATGCACTCATAGTAGCAGGGTCTGGAGGGCTGCTGAAGCGAGTGCGTCGCCGCCGCCTCTCGGGTCACACGCGACTTTCGAGCCGTTTTGCCATCCTTTGTACAACTATGTGTTTCGCCGTGACGCTGACCCCGCGGAGGGTGGGCTCAGGCAGGTGGCGGCGGGGATTGCCCATCTTGCTCCTGTTCCTGCTGTTGCCGGCCTGTGGCCGACGAAATCCTTCACCTTCGCCTGTGCGTGCCTCGAGCATACCCTCAGAGGGTTCTTACGAAGTAGGAATCGCGTCCTGGTACGGACCCGGATTCCATGGTCGAACCACGGCCAATGGTGAAGCTTACGACATGTACGCGATGACAGCAGCTCACAAGAGGCTGCCGTTTGACACCTGGGTGCGGGTGGTGAACCTGGACAACAGAGAGTCCACCGTCGTGCGAATCAATGATCGCGGTCCCTTTATCGATGGTCGGGTGATCGATTTGTCACGCAGCGCCGCGGAGGACATCAGCATGGTCGGGCCGGGGACGGCTCCAGTGCAGCTGTTGATCGTGGATGAGCCGATTCGCCATCCGGCGGCAGGAGTTCGGACCGCGGAGGGTCCTCGCACACTGAAGCAAACTCACAGCGGCGACGGGAGGCCCTTTCAGGTTCAGGTTGGTGCTTTTCGAAGCCGGGCCAACGCCCGCCGGCTCAAAGCCAGACTGGCTGCTCAGTTCCCGGACGTGGGCATTTCCGAGACGACCCGGTCAGAAGGAACCCTGTTCCGGGTTCGTTTGGGCCGCTTCGGGAGCGTGAAAGCGGCCCTCGAGTTTCGCGAACTGCTGCTCCAGGAAGGTCTGGTTCATGAAGCTGTGGTGATGCGGAACGGGTCCTGATTTAGGTTGAAAGTTGAAGGTTAAAAGTTGAAGGTTGAAGGTTGACTCGCTACCCTGACCGCGCGCTTTCCACTCTGCGCTCTATTCCTTGAACTTTTAACTTTCAACTTTCAACTTTCAACCCTGAGTTTCGAGTTTCAACCCTGAGTTTCGAGTGTGACCAGATCGAGGCACCGTCAAGACAAGCTGGCCTTCTTCAGCCTGCTGGCCGGTACGACTTCCCTGATTCCAATCCCCTTTGTAGACGACTGGGCGTATCGTTTCGTGCGCCGGGAAATGGTCGAGGCTGTTTTCAGCTCGGGTCCTGTGCGGATCACGGAGGAACAACTGAAGGAGCTCACGGAAGTGGAAGCTCCTGCCAGCCAATCGGGGTGTCTGGGAAGGACCGCCTATCTGTTCATCTGGCTGCCGATTCGTTTCGCTGTTTATTTCGTTCTGAGGCTGTTCAAGAAGGTCCTGATCTTTCTGGTGATCAAGGAAGCGACGGATCGTGTTTCCCTGGTATTTCACGAGGGGTACCTGTTCGAGTACGCTGCCCGAAACAACCATCTCCGGCTCGACTCACCCCAGTGGCCATTGCGACTTCGTCTGTCGGTCGAGGAGACTGTCGGGACAACGGACACCTCTCCGGTCCAGGCCGCCGTCAAGCGGGTCTTTAGAGAAAGCGGTGCGTTGTTTTCCAGGGTGACTCGAAGCACCCTGGCCCTTTTTCGAAAGCTCAAGCCATCCCACCGGAGGGCCGTCCGAGTCGACCGGAAACAGGCTGCTGAGTTTCTGGATCAGGAAGAGAAGCGACTCTGGGAGCCGGCTCAACTGTTCATGCGGCTGATCACTGGCGAAGCAGATTATCTAGACCAACTGGCGCAGCGATTCCTGGAGCACGCCCGCAAGGCCGGACTCTGACCACGGTGTTTCCCTACAATTCAACCTTCAACCTCTAACTTTCAACCTTTAACTTTCAACTTTCAACCTTCAACCCACCAGGGCAACCATCCGGGCATTGCCCGGCGCCCGAGCTTTGTTGTAAGCTTGGTCATGCGCTTCACAGGCGTCATCCCCGCTCGTCATTGCTCTTCCCGGTTGCCGGGTAAGTGTCTCATCGAAATTGCTGGAAAACCCATGATTCAGTGGGTCTATGAGCGATCCAGTCGGGCTCGTTCTCTTTCAGGCGTCGTGGTGGCCACGGACGACATTCGGATTCTCGAAGCGGTCCGGAACTTTGGGGGCCAGGCCCTCATGACGAGCAGAGACCACCGCAGTGGGACGGACCGTGTGGCTGAGGTGGCGAGTCAGGTCGAGAGCGATGTCTTCGTAAACATCCAGGGTGACGAACCGCTTATTTCGCCCAAGACGATAGATGCAGTTTGCCAGCCCTTTACAGATGACCCTGAACTGCTCCTGAGCACGGCTCGGGTGGAGCTGGACGAAGCCCTGCAAATCGCAACGCCCCACAACGTCAAGGTCGTCACCGACCGGGTGGGAAAAGCCCTTTATTTCTCACGCCATCCCATTCCCTATCTGTGGGATGGTTCCGGCCGCCATTTCAAGCATCTTGGGATTTATGGCTACAAACGGGAATTGCTTCTTGAGCTCGAGAAAATCCCTGTTTCCGAACTGGAGAAAGCCGAGCGTCTGGAGCAGCTTCGCTTCCTTGAATCGGGAATAGCCATACAGGTTGTGACAGTGGATGAAGACAGTGTGGGCGTAGACACCGAAGAAGATCTGGCGCGTGTCACACCCCTTCTGGAGAATCTGGCCAGTAGAGAGGTTCAGTCACATACGGGAAGGTAAGAATACGGGAAAGGTGGAAAATTGGCGACCAAGTACATCTTTGTAACAGGTGGTGTTCTCAGTTCACTCGGGAAAGGACTGGCATCCGCGTCCATCGGATGCCTGCTCGAGGCTCGAGGTTTTCGGGTCACTCTGCAAAAGCTGGATCCTTATATCAATGTGGATCCGGGCACAATGAGTCCCTTTCAGCACGGCGAGGTTTTCGTGACGGACGACGGGGCCGAGACGGATCTGGACATCGGACACTACGAACGCTACACCTCGGCCAAATTGACCAAGGCCAATAACTCCACAACCGGGCTCATTTACCAGACGGTGATCGAAAAAGAGCGCCGTGGAGACTACCTGGGAAAGACGGTTCAAGTCATTCCTCATATTACCAACGAGATCAAAGCTACCATTAAGCGCCTGGCAGAGGACGACATCGATGTGGTCATTGTCGAGATCGGGGGAACCGTTGGCGACATCGAAAGCCTGCCCTTTCTGGAGGCGATTCGTCAGCTTCGCAACGATGTTGGCCGTGAGCACGCCGTGTTCGTACACCTCACCCTGGTGCCCTACATGGAGACTTCCGGAGAGCTGAAAACCAAGCCGACTCAACACTCGGTCAAGGAGCTCCGTGAAATTGGTATTCAGGCTGACGTGGTGCTGTGTCGAACCGATCGTCTGCTTCCCAAAGACATCAAGGAGAAGATTGCTCTCTTCTGCAATGTTCCGGCCAAGGCAGTGATCACTGCGCGGGATGTCGACAATATTTATGAAGTGCCTCTGGCGCTTCATTCCGAGGGCCTGGACACGATTATCTGTGAAGACCTCAACCTGCCCGCCTCGGAATGCAGAATTGAGTCCTGGCAGGAGCTGGTGGAAACGATCAAGAATCCTGAGCACGAAGTCACGATCGGGATTGTCGGGAAGTATATCGAGCTGGCAGATTCCTATAAGAGTCTCAATGAAGCACTCCTGCACGGCGGCCTGCCGCACAGGGCCCGAGTCAATCTGAAGTGGGTTGAGTCCGAAGGGCTGGTTGGTGAAGATTGGCAGGAGAAGCTGGCCGCGTTCGATGGCATCCTGGTGCCTGGAGGTTTTGGGCCGCGGGGGATTGAAGGCATGATCCGGGCCATCCGACATGCGCGCGTCAACAGGGTCCCCTACTTTGGAATCTGTCTGGGAATGCAGTGCGCTGTGATCGAGTTTGCACGAAATGTCTGCAGCCTGGACGCCAACAGCTCCGAGTTCGACACATCGACACAGCATCGTCTCATTTACAAGTTGAGAGAGCTGCTGGGGGTCGAGGAAATGGGTGGGACCATGCGTCTGGGTGCCTATCCGTGCGAATTGGAGACCGATTCGCTGGCTTTTCGTATCTATGGGGAGAGAGAGATATCAGAGCGTCATCGTCATCGCTACGAATTCAATCGGGAATACGAAGAGCTTCTCACCAGCTACGGTCTGAGAATTGTTGGAAACTCGCCCGATCGAAACTTCGTTGAAATCGTTGAGGTGGCAGATCATCCCTGGTTCCTGGGCTGCCAGTTCCACCCCGAATTCAAGTCCAAGCCTCTCAAACCTCATCCCCTCTTTGTCAGTTTCATCGAGGCGTCGCTGGAGTATCACCAGAAGAGGGAGGAGGCTACCGAGCTGTCACTGGCCCTGGAAAGCACCTCCTCCTCATTGGATTTCTCGTGAAGTCAAGGGGCGACCCCTTGTGGGCGCCCGCCAAACGGGCCGGCACAAGACCGGCCTCTACGATCGTCTGGTGCGAACCTGTAGACTAGCAGCCCGTGGCAGAAGTGCTTAATTGGGTCCGGACACCGACTTGGGCCGGGGGCCACCTGGAAAGGGCCCGATTGAAAGTTTTCCAATCAAACCTTCAAAGAAAGTGCTGATCCGTCTCCTCAGGCCCTTCCTCAGCCCGAAAAAGACTAACAAAGCGCAAAGAATCCGGGCGTGGAGGGCCCGGGGAGTCCCTGCGCCGAGTTTCTGGCGCATCACCATACCCAGGTTGAACGCACCGGCCTGAATCAGCAGTCTCTTGGCCACATTGTCGTGTCCCCTGACCTCGGTGCGGCGCATCCCCCCTGTCCGGTACAGATGAGCAAAGGATCTTTCCAGTTTTTCGCCCCGCCGTCTCAGTAACTCGCGGCCTCGCTCTCCCCGTATCCGTCTGCGGTTGGCATAGGTGGCATCTCGCCCCTCGATGTTGCCTTTCCACTTGCGTCTGCCCCGCTTCGGTTCCGAGATGTAACTGCGTATCTGCAGCGCTGCAAAATCCTTTACCGTTTCGGTGCTGTGATATCCCTTGTCGGCCACCACCTCGGCCATTTCCTCTTTTTGCCCCGTCGCCTCTTCAATGTTTTCGGCAGCACGAATCAGCGTCTCCTTCAGGGTCGTCGTGTCTCCTTTATCGGCTCCCTGTACCGTGACCGCCACAATCGCTCCCGTCTCCATGTCGATGGCATGCTCGGCCTTGTGGGCCAGGTGCGTTCGCCCGTCCTTCATCTTCGTGATGCGAGCGTCCGGATCGTGAGGATGTTTCCACTCTTTGTTGGAGCCTTTCTTCTTGCGTTTCCGGTCCGTACGAACCAGGTCTTCGCGGGTGGGCGTCTCGATTCCGGAAGCCTGAGCCAATCCGGTTAAAAACTGGTTATAGTCTTCTCCCGTATCCCGTCGGATGATGGTGCGCATCGCCGCATTGGCTTCCAGCGTCGTCGCGTCGATCCCGATCGTCTTTCCCTTCAGCAGTTCCGATTCCGCCAGTCGCTCCAGCACCCAGCTGAACACCGCCGCATGGGTCTGCACATCGATTAATCTCCGGGTTCTCGATATCGTCGAGTGATCGGGTGGTGTCTCGCTCACTTTCAATCCCAAAAACTCTCTCAGGGCCAGTGAATCGGCCACTCTCCAGGCAATCCCTCGCTCCGCTCCGATCCCTTCAAAATACCCCACCATCAACAGCCGAAAATACACTCCCGGCGCCACGCTCGGCCGCCCCATCTTCTCCGCGTAGAACTTCCCGCACAGCTCCTCTACGAAATCGTCAAAGCCGTGCTCACTCAATACCTCGTTGAGGGCTTCGTAGAATGGATGCCCAGGACTCCGCGCTAACTGGCTGCTGGCCACCCACAGATCCGCTTGTCGCCGTCGCTTCTTCTTTCCCATTGCCATGGGACCAGTGTAGTGTCTGAATGTGACCCCTGCCCTCGACTTTCACCACAGGCTGCTAGAGTGCATCTCGCCATAAGTCTTGATCCAGGGTCAGCGCGTCAATCGTCGTCGCTGGCTAGGCGTCGGGAGCGAGGCATATCATGCCATATGGCGAGCGAGCGCAACAACGCCAGCGGCGAGGAGGGGCGTCTGAACCTGGGTCAAGACTTATGGCGGGCTGCACTAGAAGCATCATGTCGGATGGGCCGGGGTCGATCGATTTTTCAAGTCTCGACAAGCTGTTTCTGATTTCTGGTCCCTGCGTGATCGAGAGTGAGGAACACTGCCTGGAAACCGCCGGTCAACTCAAAGAGATTGGCCTGGAATTGGACATCCCTATCATTTTTAAGGCATCTTTCGACAAAGCCAATCGGACCTCTATCTCGTCCTTTCGAGGGCCAGGACTGGAGAAGGGTCTGGAAACTCTGCACAGGGTGAAAGAGGCGACCGGACTGCCGGTCACCACCGATGTGCATGAGACCTCGCAGGTCGCTGAGGCGGCCAGGGTTCTGGACCTCATCCAGGTCCCTGCCTTTCTTTGTCGACAAACCGATCTGATTACCAGTGCAGCGGCAACAGGACGGCCCGTCAACATCAAGAAAGGTCAGTTCCTGGCTCCATGGGATGCCCGACATGCTATCGAGAAAGCTCGAGCCGTAGGCGCACGGGATGTGCTGATCACAGAGCGGGGGGCGTCGTTTGGCTACAACAACCTGGTGGTTGATTTTAAATCGATCCCCATCTTGCGCGGCCTGGGGGCCGTGGTTGTCTTCGATGGCACGCACAGTGTCCAGCTCCCGGGAGGGGCTGGATCTTCCAGTGGCGGGCAGGCGGAGTTCATTTCCGCCCTGGTCAGGGCAGCTCTTGCCGTAGGCGTCCACGGCCTGTTCCTGGAGGTGCATCAGAACCCCGAGCAGGCGCTCAGCGACGGCACCAACGCGCTCCGCCTGGACAGCCTGAAAAGAGTTCTCGAAGTCGGTCTCGAAATCGACCGACTGGTCCGAGGGAGAATTGAAAATTGAAAATTAAGAATGGTTCGCTGTTCCGCGTCGGCAGCGGTCCCGTCTTTTCTGAAACATTCTTGCAGGTTCTATGTACCGCCGAGTTCGAATGCTCCAAATTGGAGTGTGGGAGGCGCCTGTGGCGGCGACTCTGCGATAGTGAACGTACAGGCTAGGCGATCGCGGCCTGAGGCCCCTCCCACTCTCCCAGTTTCGGAATTTCGATCTGGTTTCGAGCAACACGCCCTTCAATTTTCAATCAACCTAATCAGGCAGCGGCTTGCCTTTTGTCTCCGGAGCCAGCAGGGCGCCGAGAAAGCCCAGGAGGTAGACACAGCTCGCTCGTACTGCTTCCTTTCCGAGAACCGCGAGACAGCATAGGTCCGATTGGATCGCCCTGCCGCGGCAAATGCACCGGCAACCCGGCGGGCCAGGGTGGGACCCATTTTTCCACCGGCCCCGAGAATCATGACATCGCCCTCGAGATTCGAGGCAAAGTCGATGTCTGCGCGGGAAGGCCCGGACAGGGCCTGCTCCAGATCGTTCTCGTTGTTGATACCGGTGAGCATTCTCGCTATCTCCACCAGAGCATAACTTCGAAAGTTCCAAAGTTCCAACGCTGCACCACAACCCAGAACCCAGACCAGAACCCAGAACCCAGAACCCATTCTGAAACCTTGAGACCGCGATTCCATCTAGTAAGGGGCGGATGATAACGGCATTTCTATCAATTGCGGTAGTCTTCTCAACCCTTTTCGCTGTGGCGCCGGGCGATTGCTCGAAAGAGTTGAGTGAGATGGGACTGCCTTTTCGAGTGAAGACCTCTGGTAAGCCGAAGGCGGCGAACTGGGGTCGAGTGAACAAGATCATCGGAGAGCACCTGTTGGCCACCGGGCAGCTCGGAGGCTGTGACGTCTCTTTCCAGCAGGTCTTCTCTCCGAATAGGGAGGACGCGTACTTTCCGGTCCTGTTCAACCTTTTGCGTCTCGTCCCAGAGGACAGCCTGAACGGAGCGGAAGTCTACACCCGGGATGGAACATTGTTGGGACACTTTGCAAATGTGGTTATCTTTGAGAAGAGGGGCGTATACAATTACAAGCGACCCTATTTCCAATACCGGGACCGTCAAGGTGAATTACAGTCGGCAGGAAATCCTGAGCTGATCGATATTCCTAGGAAGCAACCGTTGTTCATGCTGAAATGGGAAGATATTCGGGGGAAAGAGCTGCTTTCTTCGCGTGCCGGAGCCAAATGATGTTCGAGGTCCATGCCCTCGGGGCGAGAATCACGCTGGCCGTGACCGCGGCCTTATTCTTAATTCCGGCACCGGCTCTGGCGCAGCGAATCGGGGCTGCGCAGACCTATAGAGAAGCCTATGATCTCGGATTACAGGATGGACGGCAGGCGGGTATTCAAGACCAACAGCAAGAGCGACTGTTTGACCTTGCCAATCGCAAGGAGTTTCAGACCGCCGATCGCGGCTACCAGAACGGGCGCCATGAAAGAGAGGTGTTCCTGGTTGCCTACCGGCTTGGCTTTGAAGACGGCTATGAAGACGGCTTTGGTCTGAATCCGAGTTCTTCCGACTCAGGGAACAGTTCTGCTCCACCGCTCACTCCGGTCGTGGATAGACGCCCACTCGCGTCGACGCGACGACCGCCCACGAGCCGCACGGTTCTGCCTGCCGGGACCGAGTTCGAGGTAGAACTCCTGGACACGCTCAGCACCAAGTTCAATGAGAAGGGAGACACCTTTCGATCTCGTGTCTTCCGAGGAGTACGCCTTCAACAGGGAGTGGTCATTCCGGAAGGAACTCAGCTCCACGGAAGAGTCGCTCACCTGAAACGGGCCGGGAGAATCCGGGGACGAGCGCAAATGAGTCTCCGATTCGAGGAGCTCCGGTTTCTGGACGGAAGAAACATCGCGCTAGAGGCGACTCTCGTGGGAATTGACCAGCGCAGCAGCGAAAAGGTCAAGGACGAAGAAGGCACGATCGAAGCCAGTGCTTCCAAGGGAGAGGACCTGGGCAAGATCGGCAAGACCTCGTCCGTGGGAGCGCTCATCGGCGTGATCGGCGGCGGGGGAAGAGGAGCCGGTGTGGGAGCGATCGGAGGGGCTGCGGTGGGCCTGGGAGTAAATATTCGGTAAACCCCGTCTTGCAATAATCTCCTTCCAAATAAGCCCGCGGTCAAACTTTGCTGGACACAGAAGCTGCGAGTGTGTATACAGGGAGCATGCAGCTGAGTGCTACCACCAAGCCGGAATCGGGTGGACTGACGGCTGATGGCTCGACGAAGCGGGTTTTGGTGGCCAAGGAAGAGTACATCCGGCTGCGCTGGGCGGCAGCGTACTGGAAGGCCCAGCATGCCGGGGCGGTGGAGAGAGAAAAGCAGTTGAAGTCAGAGAACTTGAGTCTGCGGGCTCGAGTTCGAGAGCTGGAGAGTCAGCTCTGGGGGCGCAAGAGTGAACAGGCCAAGGGTGGGCGCGCTGGCAGTTCCAGCCCCAAGGCGAGCGGGCGACCCCGAGGGCAGCAAAAAGGCAAGCAGGGGCACGGTCGGACCACTCTGGACGGGTTGGCAGCCCAGGAAGAGGTAGTGGATCTGGAGGAAGCCCAAAAAAGCTGTCCGAAATGCGGTCTGGCACTGGAAGCCTTGGGCTGGACGGAAGACGCCGAGGTGGCCGAAATCGAAGTGCGGGCCCACCGGCGGGTGATCCGGCGGCGCAAGTACAAAGCGGCCTGCCGCTGCGGGGTGCTGCCCGGCATTGTCACGGCGCCCGCCCCGGCACGCTTGATTCCCAAAGGCAAACTAGGGATTTCGGTTTGGGTGGAGATTCTGCTGGAGAAGTTTGACCATTGCCGCCCCACCCACCGTCTGTTGCAGCAGTGGCGAGACCACGGTTTGACTCTCTCTGCAGGAACGGTGGCCGGAGGGCTGAAAAAACTGCAGGGTCTGTTTTTACCGGTGGCCGAGGCGATCGCCCAGCAGCAGCTCACCCAGGAGAACTGGCAAGCCGACGAGACCGGCTGGCCGGTGTTTGTGGCGGTGGAAGGCAAAAGCGGACGGCTCTGGCATTTGTGGGTGTTTTTGTCGGCCTCCACAGTCGTGTACCAGCTCCAACCCAGTCGCTCGTCTGCAGTGCCTCAATCTCACTTCGGCAGCGCCCAGGGCACTTTACTCACCGATCGATATTCTGCCTATAAGAAGCTGGTCCGGGTCTCAGAGGGGCGTATTTGCCATGCCTTTTGCTGGGCTCACGTGCGCCGCGACTTTTGGCGACTGGGCCTATCCCACCCCCCCTGGCAGGACTGGTCCCTGATGTGGATTGACGACATTGGCCGGCTCTTTGCTGCCAATCAGCTGCGGCTGGCAGTTCGCGATCAGCCCTTGGAATGGGCCCGGGCCGATCGAAAGCTGCGGGTGGCGGTTGAGAAAATGCGAGAGCAATGCGAGGCTCAACGCCAGCTTCCCAGCCTGGCTCCCCCCTGTCGCAAGGTCCTGAAAAGCCTGGCTCGACACTGGCCAGGGCTGACCGTGTTTGTGGATCAACCGGAAGTGGCTATGGACAACAACGCCGCCGAACGCGCCTTGCGCAACCCGGTGGTGGGACGCAAGAATTACTACGGCTCAGGCAGCCGCTGGAGCGCCCAGTTGGCGGCCAGCTTATTCAGCATCTTTGCCACCCTGCGACTCAACGGCCTCAACCCCCGCCTGTGGCTCAGGGACTATCTGCAGGCCTGCGCTAGGCAAGGCGGACAGCCGCCACCCGACCTGGATCCTTTTCTTCCCTGGGAAATAAGCCCCCATCGTGCCCGCGCATTGACCTGGGCCAGGACGCCGGCAGCGGAGGCTGGATGAAACGCTTCTGCGGGCGAGACTTTAGCGGCCGGGAGATGCGGCGACTGTGTGAGCTGATTGGCGAAGATCCGACCCGCTCGCGGGCCCAGCTCTCCCGCTTGGCCTGCCAGCTCTTGGGCTGGTTCAAGCCTGACGGTGGCCTCAAGGAGATGAGCTGCCGGGTGGCCATGCTGCGCATGCATCGGCAGGGGTTGCTGCAGCTGCCGCCCCCTCGCAACCCGAAGGGAGGCTCGGGCCCAATCAAGCACACTTTCTGCAGCGCACCACAACCGCTGCTGTCCCGACCCGTGCACGAGCTGTCCGGCCTGCATCTGGAGCCGGTCCTGAGCCGCCCCGACTCCACTTTGTGGAATGAATACATCGACCGCTACCACTATCTGGGATACAAGCCCCTGCCGGGTGCTCAGCTGCGCTACTTCGCTTGTTCCGAAAGCCGCATCCTGGCCCTGCTCGGCTTTGGCGCCGCCGCTTGGAAAACCGCCCCTCGCGACCGCTTCATCGGCTGGCGTCCTTCGGAAAGAGAGAGAAACCTTCAACTGATCGTCAACAACGCCCGTTTCTTGATCCTTCCCTGGGTCGAGTCCAAGAACCTGGCCTCTAAACTGCTGGCCATGGCCGCGCGTCAACTCCCCGAGGACTGGCACGACCGCTACGCCTACCGACCCGTTCTGCTGGAAACCTTCGTCGACACGGGGCGCTTCACAGGCGCCTGCTACAAGGCCGCCAACTGGATCCATGTCGGACAGACCCAGGGCCGGGGCAAGCTGGACCGTGACCGCAAGGCCGATCTGCCCACCAAAAGCATCTGGCTCTACCCCCTGAGCAAACACTTCCGAAGATCGCTTCGCTCCACTTGAGTTCCCAACCCGCCTCACCCCATTAGGCATAAAGCCGATGATGGGTTTACCGAATATTTACGCCTGGGACGAGTTCTCTTGACTCGCGGAAAGGATGCCCAGCTCGAAAGCCGTACCCGGCTTCGCATCCGTCTGATCGAAGATCTGGAGCTCGAATAGGTTCTAGGTTCTAGGTTCTGGGTTCTGGGTTACGGAGCCCCGACTGTGAGGGAGTGGGAGAGACTCTCCGGTCCCTTGTCAGACCCGCAGACCAGGATTCCCCACCTAGAACCTAGAACCTAGTGTAGTGCGTCAAACAGATGCCCTCTTATTGGCGGCTTCATGGGCTCGGTTGACCTTGGCGAGGATGTCGGTGGCCGACTTGGTCCAGATGTAAGGTGCCGGGTCAGAGTTATGCGCCTCGAGATGTTGCTCGATGGCGGCCACCAGATCTGCAACGCCGCTAAAGACCCCTCGCCGTAGCCTTTTCTGGGTGAGATCGCGGAAGAACCTTTCGATCATGTTGAGCCAGGAAGCACTGGTGGGAGTGAAGTGGATATGGAAGCGGGGATGCTTTGTGAGCCACTGCCTGACGGCGGGCTGTTTGTGGGTGGCGTAGTTATCGACGATCAGGTGGAGGTCTTTGTCTGCGGGCGTCTGGCTATCGATGAGCTTTAGAAATTTGAGCCATTCCTGATGGCGGTGGCGAGGCATGCAGGTTCCGATGACGGTGCCATCGACGGTGTTGAGGGCAGCGAACAAGGTGGTGGTACCGTGGCGTTTGTAGTCGTGGGTCATGGTGCCGCAGCGGCCTTTCTTTAGGGGGAGACCGGGTTGAGTGCGATCCAGGGCCTGGATCTGGCTCTTCTCATCGACTGACAGCACCAGGGCATGCTCGGGCGGATCGAGATAAAGACCGACGACATCCTGAAGTTTCTCGACAAAGTGAGGATCGGAACTCAGCTTGAAGGATCTGCACAGATGGGGCTTGAGCCCATGGCGCTTCCAGATCCGTCTGACACTGGCCTCACTGATGCCTGCCTCGGCAGCCATGGTGCGGGTGCTCCAGTGAGTGGCGTCGCTGGGGGTGCTGTAGATGGTCTTGTCGACCACCTCGCGCACCTTGGCGGGCTGAATCGAGGGCCGGCGTCCCGGCCGGGGCGCGTCTTTCTCGATACCAACCAGCCCGAACTCGGCATAGCGATGACGCCACCTGCCGGCCGTCTCGCGGTCGATTCCCAACTGGGCCGCGATGTGTCGGTTCTGCAAGCCCGTGGCGGCCAACAAGACGATGCTGGCTCGTTGTGCCAGCCGCACCGAGGTAGAGCGACCACGGGCCAACTTCGCAAGGGTTGTTTCTTCCTCAGCCGAGAGCACAATGGGTGGCGCGACTCGCATTGAATCCTCCTTCATCTATAGGAGGATCATATCATATAATCAGGACTACTTACGACGCACTGCACTAGAACCTAGAACCCGAAAAACATGCGTCTGGTAAGGCTCGAGCACGACATGCAGTCCCCCTTCCAGTTCGGCCGCGGAACGCCGGTAGGTTCTGGAATCAACCAGGTCGAGGAGCCTGTAGCTCCGGCCCTTTTTCAGAGAACAACCGGGCGCTACTCTCCCCTGGGCTGACTCACCTGTCAGATTGACGACGACCAGCCGGACTTCAGCTCCGAGGGTCCTGGAAAAGGCAATCAGATGGAGATAGCTTTCGTCTCCAGCCTGCTGCACCGGTTCCAGGGCGAAGCTCCCTGTGCGGAAGCACCCGTGGGAGGTGGTTGCGAGCACCTGACGGTAGAATTCGAAGAGTTCGGCGTCAACGGGTTCTTCTCGCCCTCGGCACAGCTGAACCGGGATCCTGTGTCGCCTTCCTTCCAACTGGCCAAGGTGATAGAGCTTCATACCGGGGACAGTTGCGATCAGCCAGGCCGCCGGCCTGATCCGAGCCGGTCCCAAAGCTGTCAGGCTCCGCTGCTCGTCGTGGTTTTCGAGAAACCGGACCAGCCTGGTTTGCAGCCTCTCGGGCCCCTGCAGAGTCTGTCGCAACCGCGAGACGTCCCCCCGAGGAGTTGATCATAGAGGGCCTTGTCATAGACGAAGTCCAACCCCAGGTCCAGAAGTGACATCGCGGTGTCCCAGTAAGCCTCGGCAATGAGGATCGATCCGGGAATTTCCTCGCGCAGCGATGACCAGAACTCCCTCTGCAGATCAGTAGCGGAGTCGAGCTGCCAGGTTTGCTTGAAGATTGAGTTGAGCAGCAGCATGGCCATATCGCATCGAACTCCATCACATTCCTGGCTGATTCGCTGCAGGGTTCGAATCAGGGCGGCTCGAGTTTCAGATTCGAGGATGTTCAGCTGCAGCGTATCCTTCCAGGCCGGAAAACTCGGATCACGGCCACGGGCAAGGCAGAGACTCCGACCCGCATCTGTAGCAACGGAACAAAAGGAAGCGGGGTCTCTCCGGCACAGTTCCGGATCCACACGAATGTAGCGATCGGGATGTTTCAAGACCCAGGGATGATCCAGCCCGGTGTGGTTGGGTACAAAATCAAGGATCAGGCCCATCCCACGCTGGTTCAGCGCCTGACGAGCTTTCCTCAAGTCACCCCAGTCTCCGACGAGCGGGTCGGGCTCATAAGCTTGAATCGAGTAGGGTGAGCCGCCGATGTCCTCCTGGGTCCACCCAGGGAGAGCCTCCTGAAACGCCGCATGAAGCGGAGTCGTCGCGATCGCCATTTGACGGCCCAGCGGGCTTCTTTGCCACACTCCCATCAGCCACACCAGGTCGAACCCAAGGTCCTCCAGTTGGTCCCATTCACGATCCGGTACGGTAGCCAGGGAAACGCCTCTCTTGTATTTCAGAGACAGCTGCTGGAGCCACACGACGGTGTTGATCTCGTAGAGATTCATGCTGGCGGGGAACCCGGAGGGGGTGATTGGCGACAGTTAGAATTCCGCGTGTTGCCTCATCTAAGAATCGAACCGAAGCTAGAAACTTGCCTCATTGGGAATCGAACCCAGTTCAGAACAGCTTATTTCTTCCGTCTCGCAGAAACAACGGGTGGAGTGGAAGGTCGAAATGACAAGGGAATAATGTGCCGGAGTGATCACGTAAAAATGACCCACCTTGTCAAGTAGGGTGTTGTTCTTGGTTTGAGCGAATTGTCTTGTCCGGTTCTTGGACTGCGAGAGGGGACACAGTGAGGGCGAGCCCGAATGGGGTTCCCTCTCGGCGGCCGACTCAGGTGACCCCCTTCTTGGGTTGTCCCGGGACCGTGAAGTCCCTGCTGCTGGAGATGTACGGCCCAGCGGTCGAGGCGACATTGCTGTGTGGCCGTCAGGGGACACTTCCCATGGCTCATAAGACTATTTTGACCTCGGCTGGTTGCCCCTTTGTTGGCGCACCTTCTTTTGCGAAATCAGACCCGATTTCAGAGAACGTTGGCTCTACACGGGAGATCTCGGCCTTGTAGAGTTGTTCTCTTCGCCAGTCCCTGACGCGGCGCTGCAAAGTTCGCAGCTGCCCATCAAAGAATCGACAGGGATGGCGTTGTTGAAGCCGAATGAAAAGCGCTTTGGCTGTTTGAGCGGGATTGACTTCCAGTTGGACACGAACCTCTGGCCAGACTTCAACGAAAGGATCCTCCCGGGTCCTCCAAGTCCGGGCAACCCGGGGCTTCTTCGTCCGCCGATATCTCCTGATTTGGTTGGATTCTGGTGCAGCACTGATCTCAGCAAGGTACTTCCTGACAACAGCATCCATCTCTCTAGGGGAGCCGTTTCCCTCCGGTTCTCTTTGTCCGTTGGCAAAGGTCCAAAAATGGTCCTGTCTTCGCTCGAGTTCTTTGAGTAACGTGACTGGATCCAGCTTCCTGTACAGGTCTTTGATGGGTTCTATTTTTCTCTTGGTGAGACAATCAGAGGCTAAGATTCGCTGGTAAGGAGTTTGAGCCCGATCGTAGCGTTTCTTGACGCGTGCACCCCGGCGTTGCTTCTCGATTAGCTTCATCGAGGGCTGAAAGAAGTTCACGTAGAGGCGCAGAATCTCGTAAAGCTGAATCAGGGCTCGCCAGGCCCCCAGACCCGTGTAGCGATCGTAGCCAATCAGCCGTCTCACGATCGAACCATTCTTCTCCTCAACGAAGGCCTGATCGTTCTTTCGACCCACCCGGGAACGAGTGAAAGTGATCTGCTCTCTTTGGCAGTAACGGAGCATCTCATAGTTGATGAATTCGCTTCCGTTATCCGTGTCCAATCCGAGAAGAGGAACCGGGAGCCGCCCACGCAGGCAGTTGAGAGATCCGATCACATCGGCTTCGCTACGCCGTAGCAGCGCCACGCATTCGGTCCAGCCCGTTGCGACGTCCACCAGGACCAGAGTGTGTAGGAAACTGCCTGCAGCACTCTCGCCGCAGTGAGCCACAAGGTCGGCTTCGACAAAACCGGGTTGAAGATCATCCCAGTCAGCGAAGGTTCGGACCTTGATCTGCTTCTTGAGCAAGCTTCCTGGTCGGGTCGTACTGACACCGTGCCGGCTGCTTCTTTCGGAAGCCAACAATCGATCAGCGGTAGCTGGGCTGATCGCTAGCAGCCTTCGCCTAACATCAGGCGGCAAGGATAGATGACCGTTCCTCTCCATAACTTCGATCAACTCGGGAACAAAGGGGACCAGTCTCTTTGCGCAGATCCGGTTGGCCGTTGTCCAAAGAGTCACCAGTGCCCGCTTCACCCGGTCATCGTATCGGGCACGGCGGGGCCGCGACGAACTGGCCCTGCTCGGCGGATTGTTCAACAGGGTAATCGCATGTTTGCGACCGTAGCCGGTTGTCGCGACCAACTGATCTACAATCTGGCTCTTGATCCCTTTGCGGGCCGATGCGTAATCCTCAGCGGTACGCGTCAACAATTCTCGGCGCAACTCCAAACTCAACTTCTTCTTCAATCTGTGACCTCCTCATCAAGTTTTCGGTTCGATTCTTGATGAGGCAACGGTATGCCATCAGTTCGATTTTGGATGAGTCAATGCGGCGGGAATTCTATTTGACGTTGATCAAGGGGGCCTCGAGAGACATAGAGAAGGCGGAATTATAGCGAATTCAGCGACACGATTTGCACGAGCGCGCAACAACGCCAGCGGCGAGGAGGGGCGTCTGAACCTGGGTGAAGTTACCCCACTTTTGTGGACAGTTTACGGCTTTCGAATCAAGCCACATCTGAGTGCCTCGATTCATAGTTGATCGGCGACAGATAGTCCAGTGACGAGTGCCGCCTGTGAGGGTTGTAAAAGCCCTCGATGTAGTCGAAGACAGCAAGCTTGGCCTGCAGCTTGCTGCGGAAGCTGTGCCGGTCGATCAGTTCACACTCCAGAGAGGCAAAAAAGCTCTCACACAGCGCGTTGTCATAACAGTCACCGACCGAGCCCATGGAGGGTCTGATGCCGGCTCTCTTGCAGCGTAGCCCGAACTCGATCGACGTGTATTGCGTCCCCTGGTCCGAGTGATGGATCACCCCGTCGGATTCACGCTCTTGAAGTGCCATTTGCAGGGCATCGGTCACTAGCCGGGTCTTGAGATCATTTCTGAGCGACCAGCCGACCACTCGACGACTGAAAGCGTCGACCACTACGGCCAGGTAGACGAAACCTGCCCAACTCGGCACGTACGTGATGTCTGCAACCCACAGTCGGTTGGGGCGGCTGACCTGGAAGTTTCGCTCCACCAGATCCGGAGCCGGACGGCTGTCTTGGCCTCTCAGGGTCGTGCGTGTCTTGCGTCTGCGGCTAACGCCTTCAATGCCGGCGACTTTCATCAGTCGGGCCACCCGGTTTTTGCCCACCAGGTGACCTTCCTCTCGAAGTTCCGCCGTAATGCGGGGAGCTCCATAGGTCCGACGACTTTGCTGGTGGATCCCGTTGATTGTTTCCAGAAGACGAGCATTCGCTTCATCTCGAGTCGAAGGTCCGCGATCGACCCACGCGTAGTAGCCACTGGTGGAGACACCCAGCAAACGGCACATGGTGGTGATTGGATAGTCGGCCTGATTCACTTTCACGAACCTGAAGACTCCTTGGAAATCGGATCGCTCTCCCGTGCGAACCAGGCCGCGGCTTTTGCCAATATTTCCCGCTCAACCCTCAGCTGCCTATTTTCTTTGCGCAACTTCCGCAGCTCGGCTCGTTCTACCGTCGTCAGGCCGTCTCTACGACGGCCTTCATCCAGGTCTGCCTGGGCGATCCAGTTGCGGATCGTCTGTTCGTTGGGTTCAAACTCTCGGGCCAGCTCACCGGGGCTGCGCCCGGCTCGATGAAGCTCGACTATCTGCTGGCGAAACTCGGGTGGATAAGCTCGTCTTGTTCTTGGCATCGTGTCCTCCATTCTCCCAAAGGATTAGGTGTCCACGAAACCGGGGGAACTCCAGGGTCAAGACTTATGGCGGGCTGCACTAGTCCCAAAATAAGTACATGGGGTGTATACCCAGAGGTTGTCGGTCACCATGGTATATCCCCCACCTAGGCGGCTGATTTACCAAGGTAATTCCCCCACCCTTTCACCAGGGTAATTCCCCCAGGGTTTCACCAAGGTAATTCCCCCACCTGATCATTTCGTGACAGAGGCCAGGGTCATCTTTCTGCGGAACCCCAATAAGGATTTCCGCAGGAGGAAGAATGGCCAGAAGGAATATGAGGATGGAAGAGTACCTGGAGTTGGTTTACCAATGGCACCGAGGACGGAGTATCCGCCAGATCCGAGACTCGTTGCAGATCTCGCGCAAGACGATTCGCAAGTACCTGCTGCTTTTCATGGCCAGCGGCTTGAGCCGAGAGAAGCCCCTGCCGCCACAGGCGGAGCTGGCCCGGATAGTGGCCTCGGTGGTGCAGGTGGCGGTTTTCGAACAACCGGCCCGGGAGCGGATCCGCCTCTACCACCGGCAGATCCAGGATTGGCTTGGGCAGCCTCATATGACCATTCAGCAGGTACAGCGGCTGCTCGAGGAGGAGCACGAGTTGAAGGTCAGCTATATGAGCGTGTACCGCTATGTGCGCGAGCACATTGAGCCGCTGCGCAAGCCGGTGACGGTGCGGCTGCATGCAGTCGCTGGGGAACAGGCCCAAGTCGATTTCGGCTATGCCGGACTGATGCGAGATCCGGAAACGGGCAAACAACGCAAGGCCTGGGCCTTTATCATGATCCTAAGCTACAGCCGCCACCGCTTCGTACGCTTCGTGTTTCGCCAGGACAGCCCCACCTGGTTGGACTGCCACATCCGCGCCTTTACGTTTTTCCAGGCCTGTCCCCGGCTGATCGTGTTGGACAATTTGAAAGACGGTGTGCTTAAGCCCGATCTGTACGATCCGACGCTCAACCCGGCCTACGCCGAACTGGAAAGACACTACGGATTCGTGGCCGACCCAGCCAAGGTGCAAATGGCCCGCCACAAAGGACGCGTGGAGAGATGTGTTCCGGTAGTGCGTCAGCAGATTCTGGCGGGGCGGCATTTTCGAGATATCGAGGAGGCCAATGGGAGGGCTCTGGAGTGGTGCCTCAAGGAGGTCGGCCTGCGCAAGCATGGCACCACCCATCGCAAACCTTACGAGGTGTTTGTCGGAGAAGAAGTCGAGCTGCTGCTGCCTCTGCCGGATCAACCTTACGAAGCGGCGCAGTGGAAACAGTGCACCGTGCATTGGGACTGCCATCTGATCCTGGACAAGTGCTACTACTCGGTCCCCTATCCCTACCGGGGGGAGAGGCTGTGGGTGCGAGCCGATCTGAAGCTGGTGCGAGTGTATCGCAACCATCAGTTGATCAAGACCCACCTGCGGGTCTTCGAGCCGGGCTCCTGTCAGACCCAGACGGGGGACTATCCTCCCGACAAGCGGGCCTACCTGGAGCGGACTCCCGAGTGGTGCCGGCGTCAGGCCGACGAGCTGGGGCCCGAGGTGAGTCGCTACGTGCGGCGCGTACTGGGGGATCACGCCATGCGCAACCTGAGAAAAGCCCAGGCCGTGCTGCGGCTGGCCGAGTCCCACCCAGCGGCCACTCTGGATCAGGCCTGCCGGCGGGCCTTGCGCTTTGACAATGTCCGCTTTTCCTCTCTGAAGAAGATTCTGGAAAAAGGCTTGTTCCGACGCCCTTCGCCTCCTCGCAGACCCTCCAGTCCGGCGGCTTCAGCTTGTCGATTTGCCCGTCCCCAGGATTACTTCGTGCACCGACGGGAGGTCTCATGAGTCACTATCAACATCTGCTCGACCAGCTCAAGCAACTGCGATTAGGAGGATTGTTGGACAGTCTGGAAGTGCGGCTCAAGGAGGCCGAAAAACGACAACTGGCCTACGTCGACTTTCTGACTCTGCTGGTCCAGGATGAGCTGGAGCGTCGCTCCCAGACCAAGTTTGTTCGCCGGCTCAAGAAAGCCTGCTTTGCCGAGATCAAGACCCTCGAGGAGTTCGATTTTGGCTTTAACCCGAACATCAAGCGGCGCCGCATCTATGACCTGGCCACCTGCCGCTTTCTGGAAAACAAAGAAAATATCTGCCTGTGCGGGCCGGTGGGTGTGGGCAAGAGTCACATCGCCCTGGCTCTGGGACACGAGGCCGTACGCCGCGGTCATGACGTGCGCTACATCCAGGCTCCGCGCCTGTTCCGTACTCTGGAAGCGGCCCGGGCCGATCTCTCCCGCGATCGCCTCATCCAAAACTACTGCAGCTATGATTTCTTGATCGTTGACGACTTTGGGCTCAAGCCCCTGACGGACGAGCAGGCCGACGATCTGTACGACATCGTTTACGAGCGCTATCAGAAAGGCTCGCTGATGCTGACCAGTAATCGCAGCCTGGAGGAGTGGATGGCGCTGTTTGGCGACCCCATCCAGGCCAACTCGCTGCTGGACCGACTCTGCCACAACGCTCACCAGCTGGAGTGGGAGGGCGACTCTTACCGGAGGCGAAAACGACCCGCCAAAGGATCCCCCTCAAAGGAGGTTTCGCCATGAGCCGTTTGAAGATCAAAAGTGACAACGGCTGGTTTGCCGCCACCGCCGGCTGGCAGGCCGCTGTGGAGAAACTCTCCGACGGGGCCTTCAAGCTGTTCGTTCACATCTCGCTGGGCGCTGACAGAAGTACCGGGCGCTTCCTCTTCCGCCAGCAGGACGTGGCCAGGGCGCTGCGCAAATCGCGCCGCTCGATTGGAACCTATCTCCAGGAGCTCGAGGAGAGGCAGGTCTGCCGGGTCCGGCGTAGCCCCAACCAGCATGCTCCCGGGGTCCTTGAGATCGCCGACCAGTACTGGCCCTACCAGCGCAGCCTCTCGGCTGACTCACTCAGCTCCACTCGATCGGCTCAAACCCTCTATGTGGAGACCATCGGAGAGATGTTGCTGGAACGTCCCTGCATCCGCTGCCGCTACTCGACCTCGGATCGCCGGCTAGCTGCCCAGTGGTTCCAGCAAGGGATCGAGCTCGAGGACGTCCGCCAGTCTATTTTCTGGGCTGCGGACGCAAGTACGTCTCCTGGCTCAACGGACTCCCGGGCCAGCCAATCGGTGCCCTGCATTACTTCAGTTCCGTCTTACAGGAGGTCACGAGCAGCCAGCTTTCCGCCCGCTATCGGGCTTTCAATCGAATGCAAATGCTGCGACTGGAAAAACGCTGGCTCGAAACAGACCACGACTGCGACCAGAAAGGAGGAACCTGCTTGGGAAAAGTTTTCCCAAGCACAACCGCCGAAAATCAAGAGAAACGAGATGATGATGATCCCCAAATGGGGGAATTACCCTGGTGACGGAGGTGGGGGAATTACCCTGGTGATTGACAGAGGTGGAAAAAAGCCTGAAACGCCAGTCCTGACGGGTATTCTGAGGTTCAGAAAAAGACCCAGAACAATCCCAAGAGGAGGCGTTTCAGGTGAATAGAAAGCATATCGAGATTATCAACAAACGCCAAGAGGAAATAGAGCGAAGGCTGGATCGAAGTTGGCGGCCTAAGAGTGGGGGACGGGTGCTGAGAGGAGGCAATATTGTCTACGACGTCTCGAGCCGTATGGGAGGGGTGAGTAGTGGAGGTCTGGGGCTGATTGTTCAGTTGGTCAAGCGCTTGAGGGTGGCGGAGAGGATCGACGAACGTGTGCGAGTGTTGAAGCGGCACCTTCCCTACCGGGAGTCGGACCACGTCTTGAATCTGATCTACAACGTGATGAGTGGGGGAGTGTGCCTGCAGGATGTAAAGTCACGGCGCGAGGATGTCAGCTATCTGGAGAGTGTAGGAGCGCGCAAGATCCCGGCACCGAGTACGGAAGGGGACTTTCTCAGGCGTTTCAAGCAAGAGGATGTCTTGGCCCTGCAAGAAGCCTTCAACGAAAGCCGTCTGCAGGTGTGGCAAAGCCAAGCAGCGGAGATGGGCAAGCGAGCCACGATCGACGTGGACGGCACGACGGCCGAGACCACGGGGTGTTGCAAGGAAGGGATGGATCTAAACTACAAGGGACAATGGGGGTATGGACCCTTGGTGGTGAGTCTGGCCGAAACCAACGAGGTCTTGTACACGTTCAATCGGCCGGCCAGCCGACCGTCGCACGAAGGAGCGGTGGCGTGGATCTATCGAGCCGTGAAACTGGTCAGAAGAGGCGGCTTTGAGCAAGTGAGATTGCGGGGAGACACGGACTTTTCCCTGACCCGCAACTTCGATCGTTGGAGCGAGGAGGGTGTGGAGTTTGTGTTCGGGATCGAGGCCAATCGGAGCTTCGTCAGAGAGGCCGACAAGATTGGCGAAGCACAGTGGCAAAAGCTCGAGCGCAAGCGGAAAGTGGTGAACTCCAGCCGTCAGCGTCCAGAGAACGTCAAGCAGAAAGTGGTGCGAGAGCGGGGCTACAAAAACCTGAACTTGTTGAGTGAGCATGTGACGGAGATCGAGTACCGACCGGCCCGAGCTAAAGGCACCTACCGAATGATCATCCTGCGCAAGAGGATCGAGGTCGAAAAGGGTCAAAAGCGGCTGTTTGATCAGCAGCGCTATCTGTTCTATGTCACGAACGTGCCGGTCAAGGAACTGTCGACACAACAGGTGGTTTTGGAAAGCAACGGGCGCTGCAATCAGGAAAACGTGATCGAGCAGCTCAAGAACGGCGTTCAGGCTCTGCGCATGCCGGCCGATACCCTGGTCGCAAACTGGACTTACCTGGTGATTGCCGCCCAAGCCTGGAACCTCAAGGTTTGGCTGGGCCTGCTTTTGCCTGCAAGACTGGGGGCCCGACGCCTGATCCGGATGGAGTTCCGGCGCTTTGTCACCTGTGTGATCGGACTGCCTTGCCAGATCGTGACAACGGGACGGCGTTTATTGTATCGACTGCTCACTGTTAACGATTGGACCCGTTTGTTGATCGAGGGGAATCTGTGGCTGAAACACCAGCAATTTGGCTGACGAATCGCAAGCCGCTTCGACAAGACGACAAATGGAGCCGATCGGGGAGGGGTCTGTCTGAAAACCGACTTTCAGGGCCATTGTCAACGCGTCGTGGCGGCCTGAGGTCAACCAAACTGCTTCCCGGCACAGCCGGAGTCCGGCGCAAGTCTGATTGAACCTCAAATGAGCAACCGATCTTGGCAAAACGAGTCGCTACAGTAGATGATGTGCAAACACGCTTATTTTGGGACTAGCGTGGGAGGGGCCTCAGGCCGCGACCGCCGGGCGTGAGGAAGGGGAGATCTTGGGGAAACCCGGAGTCAGCGGAAATTCCGGGTATCGATCGAGTAGAGCCGGACTTTCTTAGAGAGGGTATTACGATGAAGGTCCATGGCCTCAGCGGTTTTTCTCAGGTTCCCACGGTGCTCGCGGAGAACCCGGATGATAAACAACTTCTCGAACTGAGATCCGGCTTCATGCCAGAAGATTCCCTTGGACACCATCTCGTCGATGACGTTCTCGAGCACGTCTTTGATCATTTTGAATACTCCCTCTCGAGTCTCATCGTATTCCTGGAAGTGAGTTTTCAGCCTTTCTCTCGGGTGTGGTGCTCCTGCCGGGTTTCCTCGAGCCACAATTCATAGATGCGCTCATACTCCTTTAAAAACCTCTCCTGAAGGTCCTCCGGTGCGAAACGGACCACGATCCTGGCGCTGGTCAAGAAGAACTCTCCCGACAAAGAATTGGCCACCAGGTTGCCGGTCACCGGAAACGCCGTCATGGCCAGGAAAATGATGGCCACGACGAGCCAGCCGCGCACCACCCCGAATACAGTCCCCAGCAACCGATCCGCCCATCTCAGGTAGAGAAGCCTCAAAGTCTTCCGGACCAGTCTTCTGATCAGAATTCCCGCTGCCACAACGGCGGCAAAGATGAGCAAGAATCCACTCAGCAGCGCTACCGACTCACCTGTACCGAGATCCGAAAGTACGCCCGCCAGGCGATTGTGAAATGCGAATGCCAGTACCAGACCGAGCACAGCACTGGCCAGGGAAATCAGTTCGGCGGCGAAGCCTTTGAGGACCCCCGTGGCAACCGAAACGATGACAAGGATGGCCGCCACTATATCTAGAATGGTCATGCCAGCCACGCTTCAGTCCCCCTTGTTCAGGCGAGCTGCGGCTCCCGTTCCGTCAGCATCCGGAAGGCCTGCAGGTAGCGTTCCGAAGTCGCCTCCGCAATCTCGGCAGGCAAGTCCGGTCCCGGAGCCTTCTTGTCCCAGTCCAGCGTCTCGAGATAGTCGCGTATGAACTGTTTATCAAAAGAAGGTTGAGATTTTCCCGGAGCGTACTTGTCCGCCGGCCAGAAGCGGGACGAGTCCGGGGTGAGAACTTCGTCGATCAGATAAAGGTGGGACCCGATTCGACCGAATTCAAACTTGGTGTCGCAGATAATAATTCCCCTCTCGCGTGCATACCGGCTGCCCCATTTGTACAGCTCGAGGCTGAAGTGCCGCACCTGCAGTGCTACCTCGCGGCCAACCATCTCGATCGCCTCGTCAAGTGAAATATTGATGTCGTGACCTGTCTGGGCTTTGGTTGCCGGAGTGAAGATGGGAGTGGGCAACCGATCCGACTCCCGGAGCTTGGCGGGCAGCCGGATCCCGCATACGCGACCTGAATCCTGGTAGTCCTTCCATCCAGAGCCAGCCAGGTAACCGCGAACCACACACTCAATGGGCAGGGGTTCGCAACGCTTGACGAGGGAAGAACGACCCTGTAATTCTCGGGCGTACTGGGGAAGTGGTTGAGGAAAAGACTCAACGTCGGTTGACACCAGATGGCTGGGCACGATGTCTTTGGTGAGCTCGAACCAGAAGGCCGAGATCTGATTTAAGATCTTGCCTTTGTGGGGAACCGTGTTGGGCAGGATCACGTCAAACGCGGAGATTCGATCGGTTGCCACCATCAGGAGCCGATCGGCTCCGACCGCAAACATTTCCCGAACCTTGCCGCTGCTGACCTTGTCAACTCCAGATAATTCAAGTGTTCTCATTGCAAAATCTCGCTCGGCAGAGAATCCAATTCAGATAAGACCCAAGGGTTGAGTTTAGCGAAAGCAAAGAACATTTCAAATATTGAGGAGCCCGGACCCTGTGGTATTGTAACCCCTTGGCTATATTTGGCACTCGTTTACAAGGAGTGCCAAAACGGTTGGGAAGCCAGTAGCCGCCGGTGGACATCCTACAGCTATGGGTGGAATGGGCGGTTTCTAAACCTCCCGTCCAGTCCGATCACAGCAAAAGGGGAATCAATGGAACCGCGTGCGTGATGCCGCGGCCAAACATGGAACGTTTAGAACGGTCTTCGCTCACGACCGCGTCGCTGCTGCTGGTTGAGGCGCTGGATCATGCGTCGCAACCGCTCGGCCTGCTCCGGCCTCAGAACAGCTCGGACTTCTTCCAGAGTCTCCCGCCGGAACTTCCTGGAGTGCAACTGGTGCTGCTCATTGGCTGTCATTTGCTTCTTGCGACCGGCCTGTAGAATCTTGCGCACCTTTAATGTCTGGTCCTCGTTCAGCTCGAGCTGCCGAATCATGCGACCCAGACCGGCAGTCTGGGGACGCTGCCCTGGCCTCCCCGGAAACGAGCGTTCCGAGCCGGGCGGGCTGCCCAGCCGTGTCCCGGGGGGCTCCAGCGGTGGCATCTCCCCGGGGCCGCCCGGGAGTTGCCCTGCGTCTCCAATTTCCGCCGGGGGCCGCAGTCCAAGCTGCCGGAATGCGATTCTTGCTCCTACCAGGCCACCAAACACGGTGCCTACCACAAAGACGAGGCCCACCAGTAGTAAGGCTCTAGTGCTGACCTTCATTCTCTTCCTCCAGGGGTTCCTGCAGCGAGAGCAGAATATCGTCGAGGGTCATGACTTCGCTTACTTGAGGTTCTGTAAACAGCGCCACCCACAGCTCTTCGTCCGTCGACTGTCGGACCGGTGTCTTCTCCGAAGTGAACAAGAAAACGATCAGCAATAGAACCGTAAAGGCCGGAATGAGACGTTTTGAGGCGAGTTCAACCAGGGACCAGAAGGAGGTCGAGTCCGGATTCGTCTTCTTGACAAGATTGGAAACTCGGGCCGCAAAGAAGGGAGGCGCGTCGAGCCGGGGTACCTGCTCGACCTGAGACTTCAAAAACCGAGCCAGTTCAAGGTTTTCCCTGCAAGTGGCGCAGGATTTCAGATGCCCTTCGTCCAGCGGACTTCCAGGTTCCCAATTGCCAAAATCAATATGTTCGTAGCCCATTACAATGCCCCGTCACCCGGCAGAACACTGTCCTCCCCGCAAGTTGTCAGCGTTCGACTGTCGCTATCATACCTCGCAAAGATTTCAATAGTTTCTTCTTAGAGCGGCTCACCCGGATTCGCACTGCCAGTTCAGTCGTCTCCATGGTGGGTGCAATCTCGCTGTAGTCCATGCCTTCCATTTCGCGTAGCACAAAGGCCAGTTTGTCCTTCTTCGGTAACTCGTCCAAGAGCCCGTGCAACCATGCAAACATTCGCTCGGCTTCAAACTCGGTCAGCATCGTCCCGCTGCTGAATCGATCCAGCAAAGTCTGGGTCCCTGCCTCGTCTTCACCTACATCAGAGAAAAGTTGAGTCTTCCGGATCTTGCGTTTTCTCAGCTCATCCAGGCAAGCATTGGCTGTGATCCTGGAAACCCAGGCCTTGAGCGGGCGTTCGGGATCATACCTGGAAAGCGACCGGTACACTCTCAAGAATACATCCTGCGCAATGTCCTCTACCTCTTCCCGCCTTCCCAAATAGTGAAAGACGATGTTGAAGACCAGTCTCTGGTAGCGTTCCACAATGGTCTGAAAGGCATTTGCGTCTCCGTTCAGAACCGACTCTACCAGTTCCCTGTCCGATAAGCCCATCCACGCTTCATGGTACGCGCCCGCGGCGTTTTGTTTCATGAATGTTTCGATTTGTTCGGCAGTGTAATACGTCACAAACTTCTCTGCCTTTTGCAGCCGGAATTGTATAGATTGTCTTAGCCCGCAGCGGGTGAAAAGAATATGACAGTGTGACAGCTGTCTTGGCTGCGGAGAAGAAGGGAAAGGAGCAGCCGGGAGCCCGTGGTTTGAGCTTCGGATAACTCCCGGCTTTTCGAAGACAAACTTCAGATTCAGGATCGCTTCCAAGACAGGTCTTTGTCAAGTCTTTCCTCTCTGGGACTGGGGCTGTACGAGCTGTTGCCCGACTACCGGGACCGCTGTCCGCTGTGCCGGGGAAGTGAATGCGCCGTACGCCACGGTCTGTATTTCAGGTGCTTGGTGGATGAGGAGGGGCGGACCTATCAACGGTTTCCAGTGGCTCGCTTCCGCTGCCGGCGGCGGGGCCCGGATCAGCCACGAGATGTCACCTTCAGCGTGCTGCCGGCTCAAGTGGTGCCGCGCCGACGCTTCAGCCTGGGGTTGATGAGCTGGATGGTCGAAGTGGTGGTGAACGGCAAACGGACGATGCGCCAAGCGCTGGACGAGGTGGCCACGGCCGGCAGCCAAGGTGAGGAAGCTGTGCTGTTGGAGGAGTTGACGCTGCACCGCATGCTGCTGCTGTTGGCGGCCGTCTATGGGCGACTGCTCTCTTTTCCGGTGGCCGAGGTCGAGTTGCCCGGAGCCGTCCAAGGGGTGCGGCGGCAGGCCCAGCAGGTGGCCGCGCTGCTGGCGGCCCAGCCCCGAGGCTCTCCACCCCGAGTGGTGCTGCGTTTTCATCGGCGTTACTTCCCCCACCTGCTGTTCGACCTACGATTGGCTCTCGGGCCCCGCTCTGGCTTGCTGACGGGCTGACTCACCGGCATCCGCTGTGTCTGCAGAACAAGTCGCTCAATCCCCTTTTTGCGCCACGTTGTTTGGACCCGGCTGGCAGCCGCGTCATGACAAGAATCGATCCTCCACACTGCGTGATAGGGGCCCAGCGGTAGGGTTGTGGCACAAAGGGTTGGCCAAAGGAGCCTCAGGATGAAGGGAAAACAAAAACGCCAGGCCGTGGCGCTGTTCCGCTACGGCGTCATCGCGCCGGTGCTGCACGCCGCCGCCGGCAGCCAAGCCCGTTACTTCGGCCGCATGGCCCGAAAAGAGCTGGATGTGCCGGGTCTGGGCAGACGCCGCTACTCAGTCGCCACTTTCAAGAGCTGGTTGCGCCGCTACCGCCAAGAAGGACTCGACGGACTCTTGCCCAAGCGGCGTTGCGATGCGGGCCGAAGCCGGGTCATCTCCGAGCAGCTGAGCGCCCACATCTCCGAGCTGCTGGCCCGCCATCCCCGGGTGCCGGTCAACCGACTCCGTGAACAGCTGGTGGCCTCGGGCCACATCACTTCGCGCCGCATCTCCGAATCCACTTTGCGTCGTCACATCAAGCGGGCCGGTCTGCGGCCCCAGGTCAAGCCGGCGCCCAAGGCCCGCAAGCACTTCGAAAAACCCCACGCCAACGATCTGTGGGTGATGGATTTTATGCACGGCCCCAAGGTGCCTCTCGGCCGCCGCCGCCGCAAAACCTACCTGGCTGCAGCCATCGATGACCATTCCCGCTTCCTGACCCTGGCCCGCTTCTACACCCGGGAAAACTCCGCAGTGGTCGTCTCGGCACTCCAAAAAGCCTTCTCGCGCCATGGTTTACCCCAGATCCTTTACTGTGACAACGGCTCGGCCTTCTCCTCCAAACAACTCACCTTGGCCTGCGCCCGTCTGGGTGTGGCTCTGGTGCATTCCAAGCCCTATGACAGTCCTTCGCGCGGAAAAATCGAGCCTGGTTTCGCACCCTGCGCCAGGGTTTTCTAAGCCTTCTCGATCTCGAGGCCTTGACCCTCGACGATCTCAATGCTCGCTTGTCTCAGTGGCTGGAGCAGGACTATCACCGGCGCCGCCACTCGAGCATCTGTGAGACGCCACTGGAGCGTTACCTGCGCTCGCTCGCCTCCATTCGCCGCCGTACGGTCAGCCGGGCCGAGTTGGACCGGGTCTTTTACCGCACGTTGCACCGCACCGTCCGCAACGACTGCACCGTCTCCATCGCCCGCCGGCTCTGGGAAGTGCCGCCCCAATACACTGGCCTGCGCATCGAGATCCGCCATCCCGAAGGACGTCCCAGTGAGCTGTTTCTCTTCGAAGACGACCAGCCGGTGGTGCGTCTGCACCGGGTCGACGCCGCCCAAAACGCCACTTCCCCCCGAAGACCCCGTTTTTCCCTTCCCGACGAGGAGGATGAATCGTGATCCACACTTTTTACGGCTTCTCCGACACTCCCTTCGCCAAGGACATCCCGGCCCAGAAACTGCTCCCCACTGCGGCCTTTGACGAACTCGCCCGGCGCCTGGACTACATGCGTACCCGTCTGGGGCTGATGCTCGTGCTGGGGGAGGCCGGAACCGGCAAAACGGCCGCCGTGCGCGCCTTCGTCGAGCAACTCAACTCCTCCGTCTACAAGCTCTTCTACGTGCCCCTGTCGACGGTCACTCCCCTGGATTTTTGGGCCCAGCTCAACAGCGAGTTCGGCGGTGAGCCCTCCAGCCGCAAGTCCACTCTGTTTCGAAACCTGCAAACGGCCGTGCGCGACTATGTGGAGAACGCCAAAAAGACCCCGATTCTAATTCTCGACGAGAGCCAGTGTCTGCCCGACAAAACACTGGACGAAATACCTGTACTTCTTAATTTTAGGATGGATTCAATCGATCCCCTGCTCATGATCATGATCGGTCATCCCGACCTGGGCCGACGGCTCGGGCGCCCCATGTTCCGCAACATCCACCAGCGCATCCTACTCTCCTACAAGCTGCCTCCCCTGGATGAGGCCGAAACCAAAAACTACGTCTGCCACCATCTCCAGCTGGCCGGAGCTAAACCCGACATCTTCACCGACTCGGCCTACCTGGCCCTTTACAAAACTTCGGGCGGCGTCTGCCGGCTGCTGAACCGCCTCTGCCTGGCCGCGCTCAACCGGGGCGTGCTCGAGCAAAAGGCCACTCTGGACGAAGAGGACATCTACCGGGCCTCCGACGAGCTGTGAATAGCGCCGACATGTTCTTCGACAACTCTCCCGAGAAGATCCTCGCCTACCTGCAAGAGCAGCTGCCCGATTACCCTTACCGCCCCGAGCTGGATGCGGCTTTCATTGCCGAACTGACCGCCGACTTCCCCGACGTAGACATCCTGGAAGAGATCAAAACCTTCCGCTGGTACTTCGACAACGCTCCGCTGAGTCGCGTCAACAACGTCCGCGTCGCCCTGCGTCGCTGGATCGCCAACGCCAACGGCTCCCGCTTCCGCTAGCTCCTCTCCTACCAAGGGCTGGCCTCAACCACCAGCGCTCCTCTAATCCGTCATTTTCTGCTTACCCAATCCAGGTCAAAACAGCCTGACTTCACCCCCTCTAAACAATCTGCTGTCTTACAGGCAGTACTCTCGGTCGAAGGTCGACCCTCAAGAATCGAAACTCGCTCCCCAGCTCCCTTTGTCTAATTGATTCGGCCCGGGCCCGTAAGGTTCACCGGGACCTCCTTTGAGGAAATCTTGCAGGCCGCAGACATCCAGCTCTATCAAGCCAAAGGCCAGGGCAGAAACCAGACCCGGTTCTGATCTTGGCCGTCCTCCTCATACCGAGCGGTGGTCAAGTAGTGCCTCAGGTCAGCTCCATGTCTTTCGGCTGAGGCAACGGCTGCTGGGGGTCGGCTCACCTCGTCACAGCCGGTAGGCGTGCTAAGCTTACGGGTGTGTCTCCCACGCTCTGAGGCGCACATTTACTTCGCGACTTGTCAATGGTGGGAACGGATCTGAGAGACGTGAGGAGCTGGGTGGCTGGAGAAGCATTCAGATGGTCGAGCGGTTAGCGCATCTCAGCGATGAGCACGAAAGAGCGGCCATTGAGAGCTTGAGCCGGGAAAATCGGGTCACAGTTTTCCCCGGCAACGAAAACGACCCAAATCCGAAATCGCTGCGAGTCGTTGAAAGATAGAGAGTCGGGGCATGGCGCAGTCTGGTAGCGCGCCTGCTTTGGGAGCAGGAAGTCGGGGGTTCAAATCCCTCTGCCCCGACCATTTGTTTTCAACAGTTTACGGCGATTTTGGGATTTCTTGAAAAACCCAGTGTAGTCAAATTTGTAGTCGGTCAAAACCTCACAGATCAACACAAAGCTAATCCCAGCCACAGATCAAGGGGGAACTATGCGAACGACCTCGCCAGTGAAATTACACCGGAGCCACCCTACAAAAGAGCTCTGCTTTCGCCCCAGTCTGTTGGCTTGTCTCTTGAAGTTTCCTCAGCATCATCACACTGGCGCTTCAGATTGTCGAGATTTGTCCAAAACCACCACAGAGTCGCAAGACTTAACAGCACAAACAAAATCATGCGAAACCAGAGGATTCGTTGGAAGAGCCACGTGAACTGGTTGAGGATGAGATTATCGAGTAGGTGGGTCATCATCGCGAGGGCGGTCCAGCCCGAGAGGATGAAAGTGACGCCGAGCATCCAGGGCCGAAAATAAATCACGCCAGGTGGTGCCGGGACGGATCTGTCTCCGGAAAGCAGCCGTGAAACCTCGGTAATCTTGCCTCGCTGGATCTGATTCTCTAAAGCCCGCACCAGCACATACGGTGGCAGCATGAAAGTTACACCAACAAAGAGAGCGTAACTGGTGGTTTTGAAATAGGCTGTGCTGGCTGCGAGAGTTTGAAAACTTGCCAACGTCACCGGTCGCCCTGGCAGAAGCCAGGAGAAAATGAGCACGTTTACCGCCGCAGTGCCCACAAGTGCCAGGGAGCCAGCCAGTTGGATATACTGAGTCTCCTGTCTGATCAGCCAGTCCAGCCACCAGAAAGTTGCCACGGTCACAGCGAAAACCCCAAGAGCGCTCAGGGGCGCCCCCACGAATGCCAAGTACTCAAAACGCGGGAGCTCGTAAGCTACCTCCAGAACCACGGCTGTTGCGAAGAATGAGCTATAGAACAGGCTCCAGAGCAACACATAGAGGGAATGTGGGAAGAGTTTCGTTTCGAGGCTGCATATGATGTTCTTAAAGGTGGTCAGACCCCAGCCCGTCGCGCCTTCCCGTACAAGACCTTGTTTCCGCCCACGCACCCAGTCGGACAGTTCGCTTGGATAGACAAAGACAGCGCTTTTCGGCCCCCTTTCGTGGTCGCCTGGTCTGTGTACTGGAAGACGCTTCTCCTTTTCCCAACGCTGTGCGGTTTTAACCGAAACTCCTAGATACCCGGCGATCTCCTTCCAGCCGTTCAAAGGCTTTTCCCGCATGGGATTTCCCTCTCCAATCCAAGAAATCAGGGCTAGAGAGTCCAGAATTTGTCGGTCCACGGGATCTTTTGCCCTGACGTGCGCCATGACGCTATTTGACGCTTGACAAGTTTATGAGATTTAACGGACACTTTTCACAAGACCTCAATTATTCCGTGCGTGGCCAGCGTAGTCACGAATATCGTCACGGCGGAAAGGGGCAAAGTATGCTCTTAGCGGAGATTGCTTTCACCATACAACATGCGCCAATCCCGTCAATACTGGCAGAATAGAAACCATCGCGTAAAACCTTTTCTATTAATTAGTGAATTGAAGGCTGTCGAAGATTTCTTGAACCTCCTTCAGATCAAAACGGCTGGTATACAGAGAGAACACGCCACCGTTTTGAATTATGGATAGACGTCGGTATTTCGGATTTCGATCATGCGTGATTTCGTAGGCGAGATTGCCGCGAAATGAGACCTGCTTAACAGTCCCAGGAGTCGAGGAGTGAAGTGAGGGCGTAAATGAGGAAGCGGGCGTCAATTCCTTCAAGATGCCGAAGTATCCGACAAAGGGCTCCGGGTTCGGAGGTTCAATCGTGACTTCCTTTCCGAGGCCAACTGGACCACTTATCCTCCAGTGGGAAGGATAGCTAAGCTCATATTCGCCGTATTCGTCAACATACAACGCCTTTTCTTTGGATGGCAACTGTTGTCGTTCGGCCGTATCTGGTTCTTTTCTGGTGTTTGAGAAAACCAGAATCGAGAAAAGCACAGCGAGGACAACAATCCCAGGAAAAAGGAGTAGTCTTCGGACCATGAATGTTAGAAGATAAGAATGATTGGTAGGCTAACACTAGCTGGTCGGGTCTTGCTTGTCAAGGCAGCACCAACCTTGCGGGTAATGCGGGCCGGTACCCTCCACCGGGGCCTTGTCGTTCTGACGTTGGTTCTCGCCTCTGGGACAGCTGGGCTGGGCGGCGAGGCCACTCAAATTCTTGCCAGGCTGCTACGGGAATTGGATTATGCGTCCGCCTCAGTCGTGGTTAAATCCATCCCACAGGCAAGACAGCAGCTAAAAGAAATGGAAGTGGATCGACTGCCACTCAGTCTCCCAGATTATCTTGCAATAATCGAGCATGGTCGACTTTTCCTTTATTTCTTCGATGACCAAACGCTGTCGAGAGTCGAACTGGCAGATGGGGTGTTCAAGTTCTTTGGGTTCTCCCATGACGGCACTCGGTCCTCGTTTCTCCGTCTGGAGGATGGCTTCCCTACTGATCAACTTCTCATTAGGAGAATCGCTGCGCGATCCACCTCCGTTCCCGTGCTTCATGGAGACAGAGTTACGAAGGCCAGTTGGTCGTCGGTCTCCCCAATACTTGCAGCCGTCATTCACAACGACTCTGAACACTCGCTGGTCCTATATGACTTGCGCACGCAGCACAGGACTGAGCTGGCCCGGGGCATCGATCCTTCGCTAGTCCGATGGCATCCGACGCGAGATGTCATATTCTACAACGTCATCGAATCCTACCCTAGCGACTGGGAAGACGATGCTCGGTCTCTTTTGCACGCCTACGATGTTGAGTCAAGAACCGTCGAATCCCTTTCTGAGCACGTGCATGACTTGGTATTTGGCAGTGAAGTTGCCTTCCTGGTGGGACGCGGCGTCTCGGCCTTGGATTCTGCGACGTATCAGAACTCTAGGCTGATCAGCAGTGGAGAGTTTCTCTCAGTCAGCCTCAATGAGTCGGGAAGTCGCCTTGCGGCCTCAATTCGTTCGGAGAACGGATTGGTCGAATCATATTTGCTCGACTCTGAGACCGGAGAGACTATCGGCGTTGGTCCTGGTTGGGTTGAACAGTTCCTGGGAGACAGTGTCGTTATCAAGAGGTTTACTGGGAGCAGGGTGGAAACCATTCTGATAGATTCAGAGGCCAGGTCCACCCAGACTCTCAGTAGTATGCCTACTTCGTTTCGACTGCCGTGGCAGTCTCCCAGGACGAGGGTGGTGACACAAGCGAATCCAAATGTGGTCGATCCCGGTTGTGACTCTGAGAGCCACGGGAGCGACTCGTGGGCCTATGACTTCGGGATTCACACTAGCCGAAGTGATCCCGATCATGTCTTGGCAGTTGAAAATGGTTGGGTAGTTGCGGTCCGTCCTGACATGGACTGCAATACCTACTGTGACGAAAATAATCCCGATTATCCAGACTGTGTCACAACTTCATGTCCATCCTATCGACCGACGTGTAAAGACGATTTTCCGAATTCCGTTTGGGGCAACTATGTGATCCTCAGCCACTCGGATGGTACTTACACGAAATATGCGCATCTTCGCCCAAACAGTGTAAGGGTCACTGAGGGCCAGAGGGTTCTCAGAGGTCAGTTCATTGCTGAGCCGGGTCATACCGGCACGACGTCAGGGTCTACCAACAACTGTGGAGACCATTTGCACTTTGAACGTCAGCGAGAACTTGGGATCAACGAGTCCTCAATTCAGATTGGCTTCCGCGAGTCCCAAGAACGAGATCTGCTTTGCCAGGCATATACCTCGGAAAACAATGAGATCGTAGTCGGTCTGATCAAGAAGCCAGAAGACAAGACTGTCTACTGCGTCCTATCCGAAAATTCAGCCGAGTCGTAACCCACTGTGGGAGTTCGACTTGAAGGCGCGTACAATGGCGGCATGAAGGCCGACACCTACCCGCTTCAAGTCCTACTCTGGACCTTCTCAGGCTGGCTGAACCCGTCCTATCCGAAAACTCGGCCGAAAAGATTCGCGGGATTGGAATTCGCCATGGCACTCGGGTGTAGTGGTCCAGCGATCTTTATGGTGAACTCGACTGGTAAATATTCGGTAAACCCCGTCTTGCAATAATCTCCTTCCGAATAAGCCCGCGGTCAAACTTTGCTGGACACAGAAGCTGCGAGTGTGTATACAGGGAGCATGCAGCTGAGTGCTACCACTGTAGTGGTCCAGCGATCTTTAAGGTGAACTCAACCGGGATCAAGTTGTTGATAGTTTGAATGTTATCGTGTTCCTCTACCGAATTTGTCAGGAAACACCAGAGGAGCACGATGCGTACTCAGAAGCCTCCAAGAATCCCGCTTCCCAAGGGCTGGCCATCACACGTCAAGTCCGGTGTCCTCCACATCATCTCATTGGCTCACTTCTCGATCACGCATGCCCGGGGTTGGGCTGCCAAGAGCGTCAGTGCCAGGGTCCGAATCGCTGCCGAGAAGGATCGGCTGCATCAGGAGATCGCCTTGCTGTGGGAAGAACTCCGTATCAAGGACGCACGCATGTCAGTCGTTGCACCGCACCGACGGCCGCGCTACGCTCCCACGGAGCGGCTGGCGATTCTCGAAGTTCGGGCTGCTCGCGGCTGGTCGCTCAAGCAGACTGCCGTTGCCTTTCTGCTCACGCCGGCAACGGTTACGTCCTGGGCACAACGGGTTAACGAGCAGGGGCCAAAAGCGCTCTTGCAGCTTCGCCAGCCAGTCAATCGGTTCCCGGACTTCGTGCGCTACGCCGTGCAACGACTAAAGACCCTTTGTCCCACCATGGGCAAGGTGAAGATTGCACAGATACTCGCGCGTGCGGGTTTGCACTTGAGCCCGACCACAGTAGGACGGATGTTGAAGGAACCGCCTCATCCTGTTGTCGTAGAACAACAAGAGGTGGTGACCGGTCACGTGGTTACAGCCAAGGGCCCCGACCATGTGTGGCACCTCGATCTGACGATCGTGCCGACGGTTTCGGGTTTCTGGGCACCCTGGTTTCCGTTCGCGCTGCCACAATCGTGGCCGTTTTGTTGGTGGGTCGCCGTTGCCATTGACCATTACTCGCGCCGTTTGATGTCCCTGGCAGTGTTTCCCAAGAAGCCCGACTCGCGAGCCGTTTGTACGTTTCTGGAAAGCGTCATTCGATGCGCCGTTTCGAGACCGAAGTATCTGGTCTGCGACAAGGACAAAGTCTTCTGGTGCAAGACCTTCAAGAATTGGTGTCGGAGCAAGGGAATCAAGCCACGCTACGGTGCTGTTGGGGAGCACGGGAGCATTGCCGTGGTTGAGCGCGCAATCAGGACCCTGAAGAACGGATGCACTCGCCGGATTCTGGTTCCGCAGCGACAAGGGGAATTCCACCGAGAACTGATGTCCTTCCTGGATTGGTACAACGAACATCGCCCTCATATGACGCTCGAGGGCAGCACGCCGAATGAAGTCTACTTCAGGCGGTGCCCCGCCAATCGGCTTCCTCGCCTCGAACCTCGCCAACAGTGGCCACGGAGATCGCGGTGTGCCAAGCCCCGCACACTGGTCGCCGGACAGCCGGGTGATCGATTCAGCCTTGAAGTCGGTTACCACGACGGACGTCGCCACCTTCCGGTCGTTTCGTTAAGGCGTGCAGCGTAGGCTGATCGGTCTTCACATCTCTGGGTTCTGATCATTCGTGGGACTGTGTCCCTCCAGCGCTCTGCTCCGTCACAATCCCTCGCGTCCGGCCCTCAGCGGCCTCTTCAAGACGCAACTTATCGCCGTTCGTCTCTGTTACAGGCCACGCTCCCAGCCCAAAACAGGCGACCAAAGATCGCTGGACCACTACAGCCACCGAGAATCGAATCTTCCCCTTCAGCTCGCGAAGCTTCCGGTAGGCTTCACGTGCCGCTACCAGGCGTAGTCCCTGGCGCACGGTCGCGGTGATTCCTTTTCCACTGGACTCTCTTGCCCTGGCCAGGAGATCGCTGGGTATCTGAACCGTGATTTTCGTCTGCTCACGCATATCTGACATTATACCAGCACCCATACCATATTCTATTATGGTAGAGATCGCTTCAACCAGCTCCCCAACTCCAGGTCAAGGACCTGCGCCGACACTTTGCCATCAAGCTGGCTGAAAACGGCGCCGACAAGCACGACATCCAGCAGGTACTCGGTCACGCCAGCGTCGCCACCACCGAAAGGCACTACGCTCGGTTCTCGCCCAGGCACTCAGCCAGGAAGATACTGAGGGTTCTAGTAACTTGCTGAAAGGGTGAGTCAGAATCCAGCGAGCTTCGCAACCTCATCATCCTCAACAAGTTGCTGAAAAAGAGTGGCCGTATGGACGTATCGAGCTTGGACTATGTTCGGGCCCGCTGTCCAAGTTTGAGCCCCCAGACTGAGACTTAAGACGATGAGCAGGAAAACAGCAGGGACACACCTTGGCATTTCTCCAACCTCCAAAGCCGGTCGTTTAAGATAAGACAAACCACTACGTTCAGGTTGGGGAAGTCTATCCCGGATTATTCATAAGTTTTCGTAGCGAAGCGGGGGAAGACCCGTTCTGACAAGGCTTGCGACCGAGGCCCCCGGAGGCGTACTCGTGCAGTACGCCGAGGAGGCCGACAGAGCGTAACGCAGTCAGGGCGGGAGATTCTCACGCTGCAGTAGAAAATTCATGAATCATCCGGGCTATGACAGCATGGAGGAAACGTACACCCCCGAGTCGGTCTCGCGAGGGTGGAGGAATCTCCACAAGCTGACGCACCTCCCTACGCGCCTATGTACTAAGATAAGAGCCGACGTCCTTGCGAGCGGAACCGAAGTCGCGGAGAGAGACAGGGTGATGCGGATATCTGGTGTAGTAGTGATACTGAGCCTGGCTTTTGGCGGTCTTGACGCCCTGGGTGCAGGGCCCAGTTTCACACGAGACGTCCGCCCGCTCTTCGCCGAGAAGTGTTATGCCTGTCATGGACCGGATGCGGGGACGCGCAAGATGGGACTGCGTCTCGACCGCATCCCGGATGCGATTGTCTCGGGTGTGATCGTACCAGGAGATGCAGCATCCAGTTACCTGGTCCGAAAGATTCGTTCTGACAACCCTCTTACCGTGATGCCGCCTCCTTCATCCAAGAAGGTTCTGAGTGCCGCCGAGGTCCAGCTGGTGGTGGACTGGATCGATTCGGGAGCCGATTTCGAGCCCCACTGGTCGTTTCAGACGATTCCCAATTCCTCTCCTCCCTCGGTCGCTGACGGCGAAGACTGGATTCGCCAGCCGATCGACGCTTTCGTGCTCTCAAGACTGAAGGAGGAGGGACTGTCGCCCGCCCACGAGGCCGACAGAGAGACGCTCCTGAGACGGGTGACTCTGGATCTCACCGGTCTCCCTCCCAACCTCGAAGAGATGGACGCCTATCTGGTCGATACGTCCCCCGGAGCCTACCAGCGGATTGTGGACCGGCTGCTGGCGTCGCCCCGTTACGGAGAGCACATGGCTTCCGGCTGGATGGATATCGCCCGCTATGCCGACACCTTCGGCTACCAGAACGACAAGGAGAATCATGTCTGGCCCTGGCGTGACTGGGTGATTCGGGCCTACAACCGAAATCTTCCCTACGATGTCTTCGTAACCCAGCAACTGGCCGGGGATCTGCTCCCGGACGCAACGCCCGACCAGCGGTTGGCTACGGCCTTCAACCGTTTGCATCGTCAAACCAATGAGGGAGGAAGTGTGGATGAGGAGTTCCGACTCGAATATGTCGCCGATCGGACCGAAACCTTCGGCACCGCTTTTCTGGGGCTCACTTTGGAATGCGCCCGCTGTCACGACCACAAGTTCGATCCCATCACGCAGAAGGAGTTCTACCAGGTTTCGGCCTTTTTCAGCTCTATCGACGAATCAGGAGTGTACTCCCACTTCACGGAGGCCACCCCCACCCCGGCCCTTCCCCTGTTTGAGCCGGGACAGGAGGAGGATCTAAACAGGATGCGGGGCTTCACGACATTGAGACGCGAGCAGTGGGACGATGCCCGCCGGCAGGCCGGTCAACGCTATCGGCGCTGGCGCAATCAGAATACCGGATCCCTTCGGGTGCGATCCCCGATACTCCATCTAACTTTCGACACGCCCCCTGTTGACAAGCTGCTCGAGAACGCTGCCGATCCCTCGCACTCCGGTCGCGTGACCGACCACTACACCTCCAGTCCCGGCATGTTCCAGGGCGGGACGCATTTCGACGGGGACAACGGGATTACCATCGACGAGATCGGGGACTTCGATCGCTTTCATCCGTTCAGTCTGTCCATGTGGATTCAGTCCGCCTTGGAGAAGCCGAAGATGGTGGTCTGCCACCGCTCCAAGGCATCGCTGGATGCGGCCAGCCGGGGCTACGAGCTTCTTATCGAAGATGGAAAACTGACCTTTGGTCTGATCCATTTCTGGCCCGGCAACGCCCTGCGTGTTCAGGCCCTGAAGGCCCTCCCCGCAGATCGCTGGGTACATGTAGCCATCACCTACGATGGGTCCAGCCGGGCACAAGGTGTGACTCTCTTTGTGGACGGTCAGCCTCTTGAGGCACGAACCATTCGAGACGGTCTTTCCCGGACTCTGCTTTACCCGGCCAGCACCGAAGTGTCGGTCACACTGGGTGCTCGTTTTCGGGATCCCGGTTTCACGGGTGGTCGTATGGATGAATTCCAGCTCTACGATGGAGCTTTGAGTCGACTGGAAGTCGAGGCTCTGGCGGCTCCATCAGGAACAGAGAGTTTCCTGAAGACCGTCTCTGACGACCCGGGTTTCGAGCCGCTTCTGCGAGAGCATTACATCGACGTTTTGGACCCTGAGGTGAGGGTACACCGAGGCAGGCTGACGCGGGCGCGCGCCCAGGAGGCGCGCCTGTTCGACTCCGTGCGCCAGGTGATGGTCATGCAGGAGACCGCGGTGCCCCGGGCCACGTATCTCCTGGAACGTGGAGACTACCGTCGTAAGGCAGCCCGCGCGGCGCTTGACACCCCCGCCTTGTTGCCCGAATTCCCCGGAGGGGCCCCGCGTAACCGTCTGGGTCTGGCGCGCTGGCTGTTTGACCCACGGCATCCTCTCACGGCACGGGTCGCCGGCAATCGTCTCTGGCAGCAGCTCTTCGGTCGGGGTCTAGTCCCCACACCCGAGGACTTCGGTATCCAGGGAGATCCACCCCTCCACGCGGAATTGCTGGACCACCTGGCCATTCGTTACCGCGAGAGCGGGTGGGACACGAAGGCCATGCTGCGCGAGATGGTGCTGTCGGCGACATATCGGCAGTCCTCCAGCGCCGGCCCATCGTTAACGGAACGCGACCCTGACAACGCGCTGCTGGCCCGCGGCCCAAGCCACCGTCTGTCAGCAGAGGCCATTCGCGATGCCGCTCTGCGGGCGTCGGGTCTCCTCTCCGAGAAAGTCGGCGGACCCAGCGTCAAACCCTACCAGCCTCCAGGACTGTGGAAGGATGCCAGCCAGATCACTTATGAGCCCGACAGCGGAGAGGCGCTTTACCGGCGCAGTCTGTACACCCACATCAAGCGGACGGTCCCACCCCCTTCGATGCTCACCTTCGACGCCACCAATCGCGAGACCTGCGTGGTCGGTCGAGAACGAACCCAGACGCCCCTGCAGGCTTTGGTTCTCTTGAACGATCCCCAGTTCGTGGAGGCCTCGCGGGTCCTGGCCCAGCATTCCCTTGCGGCGGAGGAAAGCGTCGACCCCGCTTTGCGCCGCATTTTCAGAGCCCTGACGAGCCGCACTCCTGAGAGCCGTCAGATGGAACTCTTGCGCGAGACCTACAGGGAACAGAAGCGCTGGTTCGAGAGCAAGCCGGAGCAGGCTGTTTCGTACCTGGCCGTGGGCGAGTTTCCCAACCATTCGAATGTGGACGCGACTGGCCTGGCGGCCCTGACGGCAGTTGCGCAGATGGTCATGAACTTTGATACTTTTCAGATGAAACGATAGGACGCCTTATGAACTCCACCTGTCCAGACTGCACCGGTCCCTGGGACCCTTTTACCCTGACCAGGAGGTCCTTTCTGGGAAGAGTCGGATTGGGCCTGGGAGGCGTCGCCCTCACCGAGCTGCTGCATTCGGAAACGGGTCTGGCCCAGGTTGGGCAGGGGCGGGGCGGACTCCACCTGGCACCCAAAGCCCGACGGGTCATCTATTTGTTCCAGAGCGGGGGCCCGTCGCAACTGGATCTGTTCGACTACAAGCCCATTCTGAATGAGCGAAACGGACAGCAGCTTCCCGATTCGGTCCGAAAAGGGCAGCGCCTGACCGGCATGTCGGCCAATCAATCCTCTCTGCCGCTGGCCGGCTCCATATTTAATTTCAAACAACACGGTCAGAGTGGGGCCTGGCTCAGTGATCTGCTGCCTCATACTGCCTCAGTCTGTGACGAGCTCTGTTTCATCAAGTCGATGTTCACCTCGGCCATCAACCACGATCCAGCCATCACCTTCTTCCAGTCCGGATCGGAGCGGGCGGGACGTCCTTCCATCGGATCGTGGCTCAGCTATGGGCTGGGCTCGGAAAACCGGGACCTGCCTGCCTACGTCGCCCTGATCACCAAGGGGAAGGAAGGCCAGCCCCTGTATTCGAGGTTGTGGGGAAGTGGTTTCCTCCCCTCCGAATACCAGGGTGTGCAATTCCGGTCGGGGAAAGATCCGGTCCTCTACCTGCGCAATCCGGGAGATATCGCCCCGGCATCTCGTCGAATGCTGCTCGATCGGCTGCGCCAGTTGCACGAATTGCAGGGCCAGGATGCCGCTATGGAGGCTCGTATTGCCCAGTATGAAATGGCTTTCCGGATGCAGACATCGGTCCCCGAGGTGACAGACATCTCCAACGAGCCGGCCTCTGTCCTGGAGTCCTACGGTCCGGATGTGGAGGATCCGGGATCCTACGCTTACAACTGCCTGCTTGCGCGCCGGTTGGCGGAGCGTGATGTGCGTTTCGTGCAGCTGTTTCACCGTGGTTGGGACCAGCACGGGACATTACCCGCGGATATCCAGAAGCAATGCCGTGAAACCGATCAGCCGTCTGCGGCTCTGGTGCGAGACCTCAAACAGAGGGGCCTGCTGGAAGACACACTGGTGGTTTGGGGCGGCGAGTTCGGACGCACCAATTACTCCCAGGGCACCTTGACCGAGACCGACTATGGGCGGGATCATCATCCGCGCTGCTTCACCTTGTGGATGGCAGGGGGTGGGATCAAGCCTGGATTCTCCTATGGTTCCACCGACGAATTCGGCTACAACATCGTCGAAAACGGGGTGCATGTGCACGACTTCCATGCCACGCTTCTCCACCTGCTGGGAATCGACCATGAGCGGCTCACTTACCGCTTCAAGGGTCGCCAGTTTCGTCTGACAGATGTGGAGGGCCACGTCGTGAAGGCGATTCTGGGATAAGACCCCTGTCTACCCGAAAAACTCCATCCAACCGGTGAGGAAGCCCGTGGGCCCATCCGCAGGTTGCAGATTTGAATGATCTTCCTCGGCGAGCACTGGGAACCTCGATGAGAATTAGTCTAAGTAGTAGAAGGCCAACTCCCACGGGTCACTTTGGAAGAAGCCTTAGGTAGTCGCAGTGTTTGGGTCGGACAGCGCGGAAGTGTCTCTGATCGAGCGTCGCGACTTTCTCTTCACCCATTTTTTCGCAAATGGCGATCACCGCCGCGTCGACCATGCCAAGGTCGAGATCGGCATAGTCGGCTTCGAGTTCTGCCACACGGATCAGGTCTTCAGAAGCCAGTTCTTCCAGGTGATAGGCACCAGCCACTATGTCCTCGATAAAGATGGACCATACTTCAGCTTGGAGCCGTTTGCGAATCCAGTAGTCCACCTCGACCAGGGTGGGCGCAACGACGACAAGAGGTTCATCTATTTCATCAAGCAGGGAGACGCATCTGAGGTGTGCAGGGTCGTCTGCGTCCAGCAAAGCGAGAATCGGGCCGGTGTCCAGGACGAGAGCCATCACTGTGCCGCCGGCAGATCCTCTCGATCAACGCTTTGTTGAGAAATCCCGGAACCGGACCTTCCGACACCAAGGCGAGGGCGCCGCGCCTGCCGAAGCTCGACTGCCTTGTCTGCGAGGATCCCGCCAGCGAGCGCTGCGAACGAAACCCCACGTCGCTTAGCCTCTCTCCTGAGCGTATCCAACACGTCTGCATCCGCCGCAACAGTCGTTCTCTGAATCATGAATAATGATGCTATCAGATGCATGCATCTGATTCAATCGAGTCCTGTTAGCACGATTTAGCTCGGCGAGCTGCGCCGAAGTTCCTACCTTTTTCTCCGACATCGAGCAAAGGGAATTGCCCCACGGTGCGCGGACCCACTCAAACGCCATGACTGCCTCGTGGTTGGGATTCCCGGCGTTATGGCGGCCACCGCCTTTTTTGGTTACAGCCTGACCAGCCTCGAACACTTCTCTCTGGTCTTTGGCAGCCTCTGGGTGGTTGTGGCAGCTTCCCTTCTCTACTATCTGGTACGCAGTCTTGTCATGGTGACGGTTCCCCAGGTTGCGACCAGCCCCTCGGGAGAGGCCTGGATCACGCCGGCGCCGCCTGGTCCCGGTGATTCGGAAAAAGAAGCCGATCGGGAAAGACTCCAAATCGACGCGCTCAGGCTGGTTCGTGGTTTCTTCGTGCTGGGCGCCGTGATTCCGTTGTGGTTTGCCTGGACCGACGTTCTGCCCGCACTGGGCTACCTGCGTCGCGGCCCCCATGCAGGTGCATCTGGTTGGGGAGACCGAGTAGAGAGTGCGAACGGTCGTCGAGAGATCTTGGATCTTGGTTAGTGTTAATGCACGCTAAATTACTTTTCATTCTCGTACTCGGGCTGGTGTCCTGCTCGCCTGCCCGAGCGCCTGCGCTCTACTTCCCTGCAGAGAACGCGGATTGGGAAACGGTGAAGCGTCATTGCGTCGGGCCTTGAGAGAGTTCGAGGGGCACTTTCACCACGAACGGAATCACCAGGGGCTCGAGAACCGAATCATTGATGCGGGAGATGAAGTTGGTCGCAAGGACGGCGAATTAATTTGCCGGCCCAGGCTCGGTGGCTTGCTTCGATACTCCTATCGAAACGCTGCCTAAGTTCGGAGACGCTCAAGAGCGCCTGCAAGACACGTCGAGCCGGCACCACTGTGTCTGAGCGACGCATATTTTGACCTCACGCCGTTTTCGACCCGTCCAGCATGCAGCGTGGCCCGAATCAAGTAGCATTCGCGCTCGCTGGTTTCGCGACGCGCCGTCTGATCCGGGGCGACCAGATGGCACCGAGCGATCGCAAGAAACCTCAGGGCAGCCGACAAGAAGGAGGCGTGTCGCTGTCGAGATCCTGCGCTATGGAAAACATATAGGTATCCGGGCTCTCATGTTGTTATTGTATCCTCCTACGAATCGAACTACTGCCGCCGGTTGTGACTCGGCTTAATCTCGGATAGGAGGGACCACGGGACGCTGGCGAGCCAAGGAGCGAGCAAGTATGTACTCAACACAGTGGTCTCTGAGACAAAGGAAGCAAAGATTCAAAGGCTTGGCAGACAAGATGACGCGTAGCTGGCGAGTGTTGGGTCAGAGGGGGGAAATCACAGGATTGCGATATCCACAGATTTGCGCTGGATTCATGCTTGTAGCAGTGTGCTTCTGGGCTGCAGGCTGCGTTGAAGAACCGCATGAGGAGATTCAGAAGCTTACGATGGCGGCGGTTTTCGCCACGCCATTGGAGGAAAACTGGACCAGGGCGATCCACGAAGCTACCGACGGCCTCAGCGACGAGCTGGCATTCGAGTACGTTTCTACTGACGACGTAAAGCAGGGCAGCTTTGAAAAGATACTGAGGGAGTATGCAGAGGCAGACTACGACGTCATCATAGGTGATGCGTATTTCGCAGAGGAGATCACTCGGCGCGTCGCTCGAGAGTATCAACAGATCGCCTTCTGTTTCGCGTCGGGCTTGGGGCCGGCAAAGCCCAACTTCTCGGTGTTCGACAATTGGATCCGTGAGCCGGCCTTCGTGGCGGGAATGATTGCCGGTCGCCTCACACGCTCCAACATGGTCGGCATTGTCGGCGGCCATCCGGTTCCCGTCGTGAACCGGATGATAAACGCCTTCATTGAGGGAGCCCAGGAGGTCAACTCTGAGGTCGTGTTCCGCGTGGAGTTTATCAACAGTTGGTTTGACCCGGCCCAAGCCAAGGAGGCCGCTCTGGCCATGATCAGCGAAGGTGTCGACGTCATGTACGCTGAACGGGACGGTGTGATCGAGGCGTGCGACGAAAAGGAAGTCCCGGTCTTTGGGAATCTAATCGACCAGGGTAATCAGTCGGAATGGGTCGTCACGAGTGTGGTCTGGGACATGACCCCCACGATTCGTCGTCTCGTCAACGATGTTCGAGGTGGTGTTTACACTGCCGAGGACTTTGGCGAGTGGTCGTGGATGTCAAAAGAGGGTTCCCGGCTCTCACCTCTCACGCCAGATTGGGAGGCCAAGCTAGGTTCGGAAACTCTGAACATGGTGCAGAGCCGAACCGAGGACATCATTCTGGGTAAGTTCCGCGTCCCCATTATCGAGTCCGATCCATCCCAACGATAGATCCTGCGAGTTAACGTTAAGGTTAAGAGAGCCGAGAAGATCCTTCTCCGTCGAAAGTCATCGATCGCCTCAGCGTCGATCTCGAAAAGGGGAAAGCCTGCGCCGGCACCGTCAGGAAATGACTACACCTACGTCCACGTAGCGGTCAATGCTCTTCAAAGTCTGAATAGTAGAATTATTAACAGGGTAGATACCAGGCTTGCAAAGGCCGTCCTGATTGAGTTCCATAGGTTCCAACGCGGTTCGAACTCTGTACGAGCCGCTTTTAGAGTTGTTTCACTCATTGCGCCGACATCCAGAGTTTGTAGTTTGTTATTCAGCGGTATGTTAATAGTGACGGTTGGCAATTGGACGCCGAGAAGATAGGCGAGTGCGGCGAAGATTATGAGCAGACGCCCAGCTCCATCCAATCGCCCGATACCAAGCACAGCCGAAGTCAGCAGAGCCACAACTGAACCGACCCAGACCAACACGAAAATCGGCTGATTATTCTGGATAACGCGATCCATCACTTGAAAAGCTCGGATGAACTCCTGGTCATTTAAACTTCTGATGCCCGGCATCACCACCAATGCAAAAGCAAACAGGAAGCCTGCCACCAGGGAACACAGAAATGTAGCCACGATCAATGCAATCTGAAAGATTCCCATGATTCATCCTCCGTCGCGTGAATAAGTGTTTCGTCTTCCTTCCGACCGAACCTCTCCCTTCCTACCTGCCCCGAGCGAACCGTGGCGTAACCCTAGGTGCGATGGATAGCAATTCTCGCGCTGGTCTATTCTCTCATTGTCGCAGTCTCCATGATTGGCGCAGGGTTCAAGCAGGCAACTCACGACCATGCTAAGGAGCTGTTTGCGTTCGCAACAAATCCATTTCTGGGGTTGATTGTCGGGATCGTTGCTACGGCTGATCAACGTCAAATAGAATTCCCGCAGCGACGATTGGAAATCCCCACACAAGGATTAAAAAAAAAGAGCTGTAGCCGTCCTCTGAGACGGCCCTTTCCGCGGTCCTCCTTTCTGTAAAAAAGAGAGATTGTTCCTAGAATGCGAGGGGGACGGAGTGAGGGCGTAGCCCGAACGGAGCTCCCCCTCGCTCGCGCTGGCGTCGAGGGGAGTGGACCAGATCCACGAGGCTGCTGAGCGGCCTCTGTAGGGCGCTGTACGACCTCTCCCCTTGGCGGGCACTCGTCTATCGCCCTCACCAAGCACTTTCCGGGGTCCAATCAGCCGATTTGCCCGGATTTGACCTCCTCGCGGTTTCCTCATTTCGTGGTTCCCTGCTGCTTTGCCTTGGCGCTCTCCATTCGATAGATCGGGACGTTGAGTTCCAGAATCACGCTGTGGTGCACCAGCCGGTCGATGGCTGCTGCCGTCGTCAGGGGGTCCTTGAAGATCCTCTCCCAGTCCGAGAAGATCAGGTTGCTGGTCAGCAAGATGCTGCGACGTTCGTAACGATGGGCCAGCAGTGTGAAGAGAACCTCCATTTCCTCCCGGCTTTGCTGAACGTAGCCGATGTCATCGACTATGAGAGCCTCGAAGCGATCCAGTTTCTTGAGCTCCTTCTCCAGAGTCAGATCGATTTTGGCCCGCAGCAATCGCTGTACCAGCAGGGCGCAGGTAGAAAACAGAACCCGGCGCCCCAGCAGAATCAACTCCTGGCCCAGAGCACAGACCAGATGGGTTTTCCCGCTCCCAGGGTTACCGAAAGCCAAGACGTTCTCGGCACGATCCAAAAACGTCCCTTCCAGCAGCGCTGTGAGTTGTCGATCCACGCTTTGGGGCAAGCGCGAGCGGTCCAGCGCCGTCAGCGTTTTCTCCCAGGGAAGCTTGGAGGCCCGACGCTGGCGCTGGATTTTGCGCTCGTGCCGCTCCGCCACCTCGATCTCAGATAACGACAAGAGAAACCGGGGATAGGACAGACTTTCCTGGGTGGCCAGTGCCGCCTGGGCGGCGTAGTGCTCCCGAAAGGCCGGTAGATGCAGCTCGATTAGGCACTCGCGAAGTCGCGGTAAGTTGCCTGTGCTCATGACCTCACCTCCCGGTTCTCGAGAAGGGTGTCGTAGAGGCCCACGTCCATCTTCTCCACCATCACTTCCCAGGGTTCCACCACCGGATCGACAAGGCATTCTCGTAGTGCTTCAAAACGGATTCTTTGTCCCCGCTCAATCAACACCTGAAGTGCCTCTCGCACCCGCTGTTCACCTTCCTGGGCAGCCACCTCGAGGATCTTCAGATATTGGCGATCCGCCGTGGCCGGACAATCTCGGCGCAGCTCGTCGTAGGCGACTCGAAACAAGATCCCCGGAAACAGATCCTCCCGCCAGCGATAGCGAGTAAACGCCCCCGGCTTGCGCACCAACGAATGGATCACGTGCCGGTAGTCAATGCGATGCTTGCCTTCTCCTCGCAAGCGCGGCATCCGTGCCTGGCGCCGTCCTCCGTAGTAGACCTCCACCTGATCCGCCCACACCCGCACTTGAACGCGCTCGCCGATCAACCGGCTGTCCACCGAATAGGTGTTGTGGCGAACCCGGATCGTACTGCTGGGGGAGACTCTCACCCACTGCCGGGTGAAGTCATCCAGACGGCGTGCCGGCAACGGGCGCATCACTGCCAGCTCTTCTCCCAGGCGCTTTTGCCGGGCCGCATTGCGCCGGGACACAATCACCGCTACAAAGCCCTCGTACTCTTCCCGGCTGGAAAAATCACGGCTACACCGCAGCAGCAGTTCCTGCTCAATGGCCCGTTTCAAGCGGTGATGGGACTGTTCCACATCCCCGTTCTCGTGTGCCTTTCCTGCCTGAGTGCGACTGGAGCGCATCCCGAAGTGTCTCAGCAACGCTTGATAGCGCTCGGTGAACTCTTCCCGCTTCAGGTTCTTGACTGCCGCCGAGAGCCGGTCGGTCCGGTGCTCCTCGGGCAGCGCCCCCAACTCCCACAACGCGTTCTGAAGCCCCAGGCTGAGGCTCTCAAACGACTCACTGAAACACAGCGTGGTCGCTTCCCAGTTCGAGTAGGCCAACACGAAGTGGTACAGCAGATGGGGAAACGGCTGGCCCTGGATCGTCACTCCGAGGCGCCCCATAAACGTGAAGTCCGATTGCGCTTGATGTCCCGGCTGATACTTCTGCGGGAACATCACCTCCTTCGCTTCTCCGTATTCTGCCTTCCACTGCTTGATCCTGCGCTGCAGCGTTCTCAACTGGCCTTGCTGGAAGGCCCCTTCCTGCTGACGACACAAATGATCGAACACCGCTTTTGCTTCCACCGTCGGCGATCGCTTCAGGATCTCTTTCACCTCCGGCCACACCGACTCGAACGGATCCGATCGAGTTCTCCAATACCGTTCCGGCTGACACTGGCTCGGTAGCTTTCCCGACTTCAGGTACTTGCGAGCTGTCTTTCGCGACATCCCCGCTTTGGCCGCCGCCATCGTTAGCGTCTTCTCGTTCTTCTTCAACTTTACTAACCTCCGCACTTGCTGATCCTTAACCATGCCCTCATGGTCAGGATCAGCCCTGAAAAAGCGGGGAATTCCATTTGTCGTCGCGGGGAATTCTAACTGTCGCCAATCATACGGCGCTGATTCAGTCTTCGAGTACCGTCACGTCGATTATCGTGGGTCTCGTGGCTGGGGGACTACCGGTCACAATGGCGGTGCCCATGGTGATGTGGAACCTGCATAACCGCGATCTTAGCCGCGACTGCCGTGAGCGGACACCACGCTCAGGCCGCGCTAGAAATCGCAATGATTCATTTCCTCTACAACCTGATTGGAGTCATCCTTATCTACGGCAGTACATTTTTGCGAGATCTGCCAATCAAGTGCGCTGAAACACTGGCAGCAGTAGCTTCCGAACGGAAGGTTCTGGCTTTCGCTTACATCGTTACCGTGTTTTTCCTGATGCCGGCCATCCTCGTCGGCATAAGCCAGATATTCTAAATTGACGTTGCCACTTCACTTCATCAAGTTTGCTGCGGTTCGTAGTGGGGCAATTCATCGCCTTTTCTCGCAATCACCCGACGGCAATGAATTGCTTCACTACGAACGAATGTCACAAAGTCACGCGAACACCTCGCCATCTAATGGCCCTACTTGAAGTGCGTCTTGTTTTGCCCTCGTTCCGTTGCCTTGTTGCTGCGCTCGTGTCCCTCCCCCACGCTTCCCTTGTTACATCCCCGAAACACCCGGCCTTCCGGCCCTCACGGCTCCTTGTTGGCCCATCTTGACCCGCATTTCAGGACTTGCTACCCTCAGCTTGAAAAGCAAATTCCTATCTTCTATCTTCTCAATCCGCTTTCCTGTCAACTGGTACTATATGCGCCAGGTGGCGCCTTTGGCTGGTGCGCTGGCGTGCGGCAGGGATGCCCGAGGATGAATGATGCGCATACGAAACATTGCATGGATCATGCTGGGCACGGTCATCACGCTATTCACGCTCACGGGTGTGTGCGTAGTGCTTTTGAACGAAAGCGAGAAGCGGGAATCGCTCACGCTGCAGCGGCAAGCGGAGTTCAAGCAACTGGGTATCGACCTGGCCGATGCTTCCGATTACCTGACAGATGAGGTCCGGTCCTACGTGCAATTCGGCGAGCGCGTGCACTATGACCACTACTGGCGCGAAGTGCGAGAAACCAGAACCCGCGATCACGTCGTCCAGCGTCTCAGGGAACTCGGTGCACCACAGGCTGAATTAGAGCTTATTGAGCTGGCCAAACGCAATTCCGATGCGCTCATCGCAATCGAGGAGGCGGCCATGGCCGCGGTAGAGGAGGGAGAATATGATACCGCACGGAAGCTGGTGTTCGATCAGACCTACAAGACGCACAAGAAGTCGATCATGGACCCGATCTCCAGGTTCCAGGAGATCATGAATAGCAGAGCAATGCGCGAAGCTGAGTCGGCCCTTGGGGAAGCTGAACTGATGCTGACGCTGTCAAACATATTGATCCTGCTTTCAGCACTTTCCACCACGGCCTTGATCTATTTTGTCTTGATCCGAAGAACCGTGCAGCCGGTGACCTCGCTGACAGAGTCCATGCTCAAACTCGCGGACGGCGATACGGGTGTTGCTATCCCTCAGACCTCCTACAAGGACGAAATCGCGGACATGGTCTCCGCGGTCAAGGTGTTCCGGGAAAACGCTGTGCAGAACAAGAAGGCAGCGGAGGATCTGCGCGAAGCTCACGACGCAGCGCAGGCGGCGACCGAGGCCAAGGCTTCTTTCCTGGCCAACATGAGCCACGAAATCCGTACACCCATGAATGCCATCATCGGCCTGAGCGACCTGTGCCTCAGGACCGACATGACCGACAAGCAGCAGGATTACCTGCGCAAGATCTACGGCTCGTCCGAGTCGCTGCTCGGCATCATAAACGACATCCTGGATTTCTCGAAGATCGAGGCCGGCAAGCTGGCGATGGAATCGATCGATTTTGAAATCGACAACGTACTCAAGAACCTGGCCACGGTGGCCACCGTCAAGACCCGGGAGAAAGGTCTCGAACTGCTATTCAGGCGTGACCCCAAGGTACCTCCGGCCCTGGTGGGGGACCCTCTGAGATTGGGGCAGGTGCTAATCAATCTGACCAGTAACGCGGCCAAGTTCACCGACAAGGGCGAAATCCTGGTCGACATCGAACTGCGGGAACGGACCGAGGAGCAGGTCACCCTTTACGTGGCGGTTCGCGATTCAGGGATCGGCATGACCGAAGAGCAGCAGACCAAGCTGTTCCAGTCCTTCTCCCAGGCGGATACGTCCACCACGCGGAAATACGGCGGGACGGGCCTGGGGCTGGCCATCTCCAGACAACTGGTGGAGATGATGGGGGGCGAGATCAGGGTCGAAAGCGAACCTGGGGTCGGCAGTACCTTTGAGTTTACCGTCGTGCTGGGTATTGGCGAGCACGCCGAGGACAAGGCCTTCCATGTCGTGCCGGATCTTCAGCACCTGCGCGTGGTGATTGCCGATGACAACGATATTTCTCGCGAGATATTGAGCACCTATCTGGAGTCCTTTTCCTTCCAGGTTGATACGGCCGCGAATCACCAGGAATTGTTCCAACTGATGGAGAATGCCAAGCCTGCCTACCAGCTGGTGATCGTCGATTGGCTGATGCCCGACATGACCGGCCTCGAGATCGCCCAGAGGATCAAGGCCGGAGCGGCACCGGATTCCGGTCCGCACATCATCATGGTTTCGGCCTTCAGCTCCGGGGATCTGACGGGCAAGCCGGGTGGGCAATGCATCGACCGGTTCCTGCCCAAGCCGGTCAGCCCCTCAGACCTGTTCGATGCGGTCATGGATGCATTTGGGGTGCAGACGGCGAAGCGGCCGCGGGCCGTTGGGGGAGCTGACATGGAGGCGCTGCGCCCGGTCCAGGGCGCCAGCGTCCTGCTGGTGGAGGATAACGAGATCAACCAGCAGGTGGCCTCTGAGTTGCTGGAGCAGGCCCGCTTTCACGTGGAGATCGCCAACCACGGCCAGGAGGCGATCGACAAGCTGGAGCCAGGCCGCTATGACTGCGTGCTGATGGACGTGCAGATGCCGGTCATGGATGGATACACCGCGACCCGCAAGATTCGGGAAGACGGGCGTTTCGAGAAACTTCCGATCCTGGCCATGACCGCCAACGCCACGGCGGAAGACCAGGAGCGGTGCCGGGCCGCGGGCATGAACGATCATTTGGCCAAGCCGATTCGACCCCAGCTGCTGTTCGAGGCGTTGCTGAAATGGATCGAGCACGGAGAGCGGGACCTGCCCGGGCCGGCGGATTCGACGGAAGTTGGAGGGGAACAGGACGCATCGGTGCCAGACCTGCCCGGCATCGACACCGAGGCGGGCCTGGCCCGGATGGGCGGAAACGTCAGGTCCTACATGAAGCTGCTGGCGAAGTTCGCCGATAACCAGGCGAACGTCATCGAGGACATCCAGGCGGCCATCGATGACGGCGACGCCGAGTTGTCCGTGCGTCTCGCGCACACCCTCAAAGGCGTGGGGGGCGCTATCGGCGCCTCGGCACTGCAGCAGTCGGCCGCCAAACTGGAGGCGGAGCTGGCGAAGAATCCCGGTCAGGCGCCGGAGGCCTTGTTGTCGGAGAGCGCGCAGCAGTTGCACCCGGTCGTGTCCGCCATCCGGTCCGTCGACTCCGCCGAGGGGTCAGCAGCAGAATCGGGCAATGGGGAATTGCCGGACGACCTGGTGCCGCAACTCGAGGGCCTGCTGGGAAAACTGGATGAGTATGATTCCGTGGCCGGCGACCTGCTGCTGGACATCCTCGGCCAGGTCCGGGGCACGGGACTCCAGGGTACGCTGAAAGGGTTGCTCAAGCTGGTGGATGCATACGATTTCGAAGCCGCAGCGGGCGAGCTCAAGCCCATGATCGAGCAACTGGCGAACGCCGAGGATTAGGAATACACATGGTAGATCAACAATCCAAGCCGGTCGTTCTGGCCGTTGATGACACGCCCGAGAATCTGGACGTGGTCAAGACGATTCTGGCGCAGGATTATCTCGTGAAGGCGGCGATCAACGGCAAGATAGCGCTCAAGATCGCCGAGACTCAGCAACCAGACCTCATCCTTCTCGACATCATGATGCCGGAGATGGACGGCTACGAGGTGTGCCAGGCACTCAAGAGCAACCCGGCTACAGAGCGGATCCCCGTCATCTTTATCTCGGCCCTCGACGACACATCCGACAAGGTAAAGGGGCTCGACCTGGGTGCGGTCGACTACATCAGCAAGCCGTTTGAGGCCGCCGAAGTCATCGCACGCGTCAACACCCACCTCACGATGCATCGCCTGTGTCGGTCACCATGGTATATCCCCCACCTAGGCGGCTGATTTACCAAGGTAATTCCCCCACCCTTTCACCAGGGTAATTCCCCCAGGGTTTCACCAAGGTAATTCCCCCACCTGATCATTTCGTGACAGAGGCCAGGGTCATCTTTCTGCGGAACCCCAATAAGGATTTCCGCAGGAGGAAGAATGGCCAGAAGGAATATGAGGATGGAAGAGTACCTGGAGTTGGTTTACCAATGGCACCGAGGACGGAGTATCCGCCAGATCCGAGACTCGTTGCAGATCTCGCGCAAGACGATTCGCAAGTACCTGCTGCTTTTCATGGCCAGCGGCTTGAGCCGAGAGAAGCCCCTGCCGCCACAGGCGGAGCTGGCCCGGATAGTGGCCTCGGTGGTGCAGGTGGCGGTTTTCGAACAACCGGCCCGGGAGCGGATCCGCCTCTACCACCGGCAGATCCAGGATTGGCTTGGGCAGCCTCATATGACCATTCAGCAGGTACAGCGGCTGCTCGAGGAGGAGCACGAGTTGAAGGTCAGCTATATGAGCGTGTACCGCTATGTGCGCGAGCACATTGAGCCGCTGCGCAAGCCGGTGACGGTGCGGCTGCATGCAGTCGCTGGGGAACAGGCCCAAGTCGATTTCGGCTATGCCGGACTGATGCGAGATCCGGAAACGGGCAAACAACGCAAGGCCTGGGCCTTTATCATGATCCTAAGCTACAGCCGCCACCGCTTCGTACGCTTCGTGTTTCGCCAGGACAGCCCCACCTGGTTGGACTGCCACATCCGCGCCTTTACGTTTTTCCAGGCCTGTCCCCGGCTGATCGTGTTGGACAATTTGAAAGACGGTGTGCTTAAGCCCGATCTGTACGATCCGACGCTCAACCCGGCCTACGCCGAACTGGAAAGACACTACGGATTCGTGGCCGACCCAGCCAAGGTGCAAATGGCCCGCCACAAAGGACGCGTGGAGAGATGTGTTCCGGTAGTGCGTCAGCAGATTCTGGCGGGGCGGCATTTTCGAGATATCGAGGAGGCCAATGGGAGGGCTCTGGAGTGGTGCCTCAAGGAGGTCGGCCTGCGCAAGCATGGCACCACCCATCGCAAACCTTACGAGGTGTTTGTCGGAGAAGAAGTCGAGCTGCTGCTGCCTCTGCCGGATCAACCTTACGAAGCGGCGCAGTGGAAACAGTGCACCGTGCATTGGGACTGCCATCTGATCCTGGACAAGTGCTACTACTCGGTCCCCTATCCCTACCGGGGGGAGAGGCTGTGGGTGCGAGCCGATCTGAAGCTGGTGCGAGTGTATCGCAACCATCAGTTGATCAAGACCCACCTGCGGGTCTTCGAGCCGGGCTCCTGTCAGACCCAGACGGGGGACTATCCTCCCGACAAGCGGGCCTACCTGGAGCGGACTCCCGAGTGGTGCCGGCGTCAGGCCGACGAGCTGGGGCCCGAGGTGAGTCGCTACGTGCGGCGCGTACTGGGGGATCACGCCATGCGCAACCTGAGAAAAGCCCAGGCCGTGCTGCGGCTGGCCGAGTCCCACCCAGCGGCCACTCTGGATCAGGCCTGCCGGCGGGCCTTGCGCTTTGACAATGTCCGCTTTTCCTCTCTGAAGAAGATTCTGGAAAAAGGCTTGTTCCGACGCCCTTCGCCTCCTCGCAGACCCTCCAGTCCGGCGGCTTCAGCTTGTCGATTTGCCCGTCCCCAGGATTACTTCGTGCACCGACGGGAGGTCTCATGAGTCACTATCAACATCTGCTCGACCAGCTCAAGCAACTGCGATTAGGAGGATTGTTGGACAGTCTGGAAGTGCGGCTCAAGGAGGCCGAAAAACGACAACTGGCCTACGTCGACTTTCTGACTCTGCTGGTCCAGGATGAGCTGGAGCGTCGCTCCCAGACCAAGTTTGTTCGCCGGCTCAAGAAAGCCTGCTTTGCCGAGATCAAGACCCTCGAGGAGTTCGATTTTGGCTTTAACCCGAACATCAAGCGGCGCCGCATCTATGACCTGGCCACCTGCCGCTTTCTGGAAAACAAAGAAAATATCTTCCTGTGCGGGCCGGTGGGTGTGGGTAAGAGTCACATCGCCCTGGCTCTGGGACACGAGGCCGTACGCCGCGGTCATGACGTGCGCTACATCCAGGCTCCGCGCCTGTTCCGTACTCTGGAAGCGGCCCGGGCCGATCTCTCCCGCGATCGCCTCATCCAAAACTACTGCAGCTATGATTTCTTGATCGTTGACGACTTTGGGCTCAAGCCCCTGACGGACGAGCAGGCCGACGATCTGTACGACATCGTTTACGAGCGCTATCAGAAAGGCTCGCTGATGCTGACCAGTAATCGCAGCCTGGAGGAGTGGATGGCGCTGTTTGGCGACCCCATCCAGGCCAACTCGCTGCTGGACCGACTCTGCCACAACGCTCACCAGCTGGAGTGGGAGGGCGACTCTTACCGGAGGCGAAAACGACCCGCCAAAGGATCCCCCTCAAAGGAGGTTTCGCCATGAGCCGTTTGAAGATCAAAAGTGACAACGGCTGGTTTGCCGCCACCGCCGGCTGGCAGGCCGCTGTGGAGAAACTCTCCGACGGGGCCTTCAAGCTGTTCGTTCACATCTCGCTGGGCGCTGACAGAAGTACCGGGCGCTTCCTCTTCCGCCAGCAGGACGTGGCCAGGGCGCTGCGCAAATCGCGCCGCTCGATTGGAACCTATCTCCAGGAGCTCGAGGAGAGGCAGGTCTGCCGGGTCCGGCGTAGCCCCAACCAGCATGCTCCCGGGGTCCTTGAGATCGCCGACCAGTACTGGCCCTACCAGCGCAGCCTCTCGGCTGACTCACTCAGCTCCACTCGATCGGCTCAAACCCTCTATGTGGAGACCATCGGAGAGATGTTGCTGGAACGTCCCTGCATCCGCTGCCGCTACTCGACCTCGGATCGCCGGCTAGCTGCCCAGTGGTTCCAGCAAGGGATCGAGCTCGAGGACGTCCGCCAGTCTATTTTCTGGGCTGCGGACGCAAGTACGTCTCCTGGCTCAACGGACTCCCGGGCCAGCCAATCGGTGCCCTGCATTACTTCAGTTCCGTCTTACAGGAGGTCACGAGCAGCCAGCTTTCCGCCCGCTATCGGGCTTTCAATCGAATGCAAATGCTGCGACTGGAAAAACGCTGGCTCGAAACAGACCACGACTGCGACCAGAAAGGAGGAACCTGCTTGGGAAAAGTTTTCCCAAGCACAACCGCCGAAAATCAAGAGAAACGAGATGATGATGATCCCCAAATGGGGGAATTACCCTGGTGACGGAGGTGGGGGAATTACCCTGGTGATTGACACTGCTGTCGGTGTCAGTGACCCGGAGGCTCGAACCGTCGACGGATCCCTCCTGCCTGGTATGCGGCCCGGACGACGCCGTGGCGAGCCCCGCCGAGGTCGCCCGACGGCTCAATACGCTCTATCCCATGGAGAGCAACGACAGGCACTACTTCACCATGATCTACGGTGTACTGGATCTGGAGACCGGAAGCTTCCGCTTCATCACCGCGGGGCACCCAGGCCCGATCCTCGTCAGGCCAGGTTCACCGCCCGAGCAGATCGTAGTTCCGTCGCTGATGATCGGGGTTTTTCAGGACGTCAACTACTCAGACTCTGAGGTCCAGCTGGCGGCGGGCGATCGCCTCTACCTGTTCTCCGACGGCCTCTACGAGGAGACCAACGATAAAGACCAGCAGTTCGAAGTCTCCCGGCTGATGAAGGCCTTGGCCACTCGTGTCGATGATCCGCTCGAAGCGGGCCTCGAATTCGTTCGCCAGGACCTCGTGGCCTGGCATGGTTCCGACGACTTCACCGACGACTTCTCCATCCTCGCGGTCGAGATGCTGGGGGGGGCAGCGGGTGTCGAAGAGAAGTAAGTATCCCCCGGCAAAGCCGGGGGCTTTAATCTTGTGAGCCGCTCAAAGCGGACTTGACGTTGCCTGTCCCCCCGAAAAATACCGTCCACCTTTTACAGCAATGACTTACGCAAATCTTGAGGCGGAGCTCAAGTCCTCGTATCCTGCGGGCCATGAGAAAGATTCGTTGCCTGTTCCAGCTCATCCTCAGGGCAATCTCTGATCTCAGGCAAGCTTCCGGATTCGTCTATACATTTCTTTCGGCGTTCTTCAGCTCACGGGCAACTTTGGCGGCGCGAGTCTTGGCGGCAGAGAGTCAGTTGGCTGAGTGCAAGCGTCGGATTGCGGAGAAGGATCGGCCGAGACCCAGATTCACCCGTGCTTTCAGACTTCTTTGGGTGTTGCTGTCCAGGATCTGGGATCAGTGGCATCAGGTGGTACATCTGATGCAGCCCGCCACGGTCAAGCGATGGCACACCACAGGCTTTCGTCTCTACTGGCGCCGAAAGTCGAGGGGCCGCCCCGGCCGGCCTCCCGTGCCAAAGGAGATGCGCGATCTAATTCGCAAGCTGAGCCGAGAGAATCCCTTATGGAGGGCTGAACGAATCGGGGACACCCTGCGGCTTTTCGGCTGCGATCCCCCTTGCAGTGACACCATCCGCAAGTACATGTCCCGCCCCAAGGGACCTGACAAGCCAACGAACTGGCTGCCCTTCCTGCGCAACCACCTGGAAGTCTCCTGGGCAATGGACTTCTTTACCGTGATCACGGTCGGCTTCTCATTTCTCTACGTCTTTGTCGTCTTTGAACATGGTCGAAGGAGAGTGATTCATCTCGCAACGACATACCATCCCTCCATGGAATGGGTCATTCAACAGCTTCGAGAAGCCACGCCCTTCGGTCGTCAGCCCAGATTCCTGTTTCGTGACAATGACGGCGTCTACGGCCACGGGGTCCGGAAGTTCCTGGACAGCAGCAACATTGAAGAGGTGCGAACGGCTTACCGAAGTCCTTGGCAGAATCCTCATATCGAAAGATTTTTCGGCACGCTACGCCGAGAGCTGCTCGATCACGTGATCGTTCTCAGTGAAAAGCACCTGAACAGGCTACTCAGGGAATACATTGAGCAGTACTACCATTGTGCCCTGCCCCATCAGGGGCTGGACGGTGACACACCCATTCCAATCCAGCAACCGGCAGTGGTTGATGGACCAGTCAAGCTGCTCTCGTTTCCGATCTGCGGTGGGCTTCACCACCGCTATGAACGGGTGGCAGCGTAGGACTCAGGTCATAACCGGCTTATTCCCTCAACATCTGTCCGACACAGGCAAGGTCTGTCCAGCGGCCTAATTCAGCCGTCAGCCAACAGCCGGTCCAGTGATTCTCGTCGTAGTTCGTAGTGCTCCCCGAGGAAGATCATTCAAAATATGCAACCTGCGGGTGCGCCCACGGGCTTCCTCACCGGTTGGACGGAGTTTTTCGGGTGGACAACTCTCGAAAGCTCCGAAGGAAGCAGGGTCGACTGGGTGACATCTGGCACGTCGATGAGCTATTTGTGAAGATCCAGGGCCAACAGTATTATCTTTGGCGGGCCGTCGATCAGGACGGCGATGTTCTCGACATGTTGGTGACGAAACGCCGAAACAAGCGAGCTGCCAAGCGATTCTTTCGCAAAGTGTTGAAGGGCCAGGGTAGAGCCCCTTGGAAAGTAATCACCGACAAACTGAGGAGCTATCCTGCAGCCCATCGCGAGGTCTTTCCTTCGGTCGAGCATCGAACACGTCAATACAAAAACAACCGGGCTGAGGTCTCGCACCAGCCCACCCGGCAACAGGAACGCCAGATGCGACGCTTCAAGTCAATCGCACAGGCCCAGCGTTTTCTTGCCGTCCACGGTCAGGTTCAGAATCTATTCCGAGTCGGCCGACACCACCTGAAAGCAGTGCATCATCGACTGCTCCGTGATCGGGCATTTGGCGACTGGAAAGAGGTGACTTGCGTCTGCTGATCGGGGGGGCTCTCTGGAGCTTTTCCGTCCCAGAATCGGTTCGCTCCCGCTAACTTGAACATCCCGGTAGAATTGTCAAGCGTTTTTTTTCATGAGCGGATCTCGTAGTCGCGGTCCTCGGTGAGCATTTTCCACAGCACTCGAACCAAATGACGGGCCAGGGATCGGATAGCTTGGTTGTATTTCTTGCCCTCGGCTCTCTTCTTGTCGTAGTAGGTCTGTGACTGGGGAACCTCGCGCAGATGCCGCGCCACAGCCGCCATCATGGCCTGGCGAGTGCGCTGGTTCACATGACGGGTGCGTCGAGTTCCTTCCGTCGAGGAGGAGGAGTTGTCCAAAGTAGCCATTCCCAGGTACATGGCCAGGCTCGCTTCGCCGGCAAAGCGCTCCAGCGTGCCGATCTCACCCGCCAGCTCTGCGCTGGATATGATTCCAAAGCCGGGGATGCTCCCGATCCTTTGAGCCATTTCGGAGCTCTGAGTCAGGGGCTCGATGGCTTGCTCCAATTGGCCAATCTGCTCGAGTAATTCCAGCATCCGTCGGGCATCGTTGTGGATCATCTCCCCCACCCACGGCACCTCTGCTGAAAAGCAAGCGTCTTTCTGCCAGCTTTGGATGATGTCGGCGTAAAACGAACCGATCCGTTTGATCTTCAATACACTGTTGCGCCGTAGCCGGCTCAGCTGTCTCAGGTCCTTTCGGGCCGTCAGAAAAGCCAAAAACCAGCGGTTGTCGATCGACCCGGTCAGGGCTGCCAACTCGGGACAGACGGCTTGCAGGTCAGCCTTCAAGCGATTGCCCAAGCGCACCTTCTCGACCACCAACTGCCGGCGCCGGCGTGTCAATCGTTTCAGCTGTCGGTTTTCTTCCGGGACCGGCTTGACCTCCTGGATCACGTTCTTGGCCCGCTCTAAGGTGTCGCCCAGCTGAAACAGCTCCAGCATCTTATCGGTGTCAATGTGGTCGTTTTTGGCCGGGGCGGGAAAAATCTCTTTGAAGCGAGCCAGCTTCAGGTTATTGACATTCAACAACCTGTAGCCCCGTTGCTGAATCTGCTGATCCAAGGGCCGGGCCCAACCGTTGTAGCCTTCCATGGCGACCTCCACAGGTCGCTCCAGACGCTGGCGGTGCAGCTCCACTCGACGGAAAAAATGCTCAAAACCTTCCTGGTTGTGAGCAATACTAAACCTTTCCAGCACCTGGCCTTCCGACAGGCCAACCCCCACCCAGTGACTTTTGCTGCCCACATCAATAGCGACTCGAATCGTTGATTTTGTCATTTTCCTCTCTTCCTCATTGCTCTTCAAAGACTGGGCTCATCCAAAAACACACGTCTACCATTGAAGCCACTTCGGCACCATCCCGGAAGCAATCTTTGGATGAGGAAACGGGGAACGAGGCGGCAGTTCAAGTTGAGTCACTCCTCACGGACTGACAAAGCAAGCCACACCTCGTTCTCCCGACTCCAGCTTAGCTTTTTTCCGAAATCTGGACCAGCCATCCGTTCCGGCGGACACACTCGGTCCGCCCAACCCAACTGTGGAAACCGCCGCGCTGTGCAAAGCTGGGAAGAAACCTTCTGCTCAAAGCTCTCCCACTTCCAGACATTCTTCTCCCCTTTCACAGCGCTTGGAAAACGGCTCACCGTTTTCCACCGTTCCCACAGTTTCTACTGCTACTGAGAGATGTATCCGCTGATCCTTTTTCTATTGAAGCACTATGGTAGACAATGCCGCACGTCCATATCGGAAGCGTGAAGGCCGGGAGACAAAAATACCAGGTAGAATCACGTGGATCGAGTTTTTGCGGACCACGCCTCATCGACATGCCATATGTCGCCCTCCGGCAAATCTCCGCTTCGTCAACTAGACAGTACCCTGGCACGGCCTCGACCGAGTTTTCGGACAGGACGGGAATGGCTCAACAACATTTGCCTGAAGAAGCACCGGATTTACGAGACTATGCCGTCAACTTGAAGGCCCGATTCCACGCGGCGATCTATTATCGAGCCAACGCTTTAGCGACGATCGACTCTCGCCGGAGGTGCGACCATCAAGGATGTTCCTGACACTAATGTCTTCGTCGAGATCGGGCCAGTGAATCCCTCCACCTGAGCCGACCAACCGCCAGTTAGCCTGCTCGCTCGGAGTGCCGTGTAAAAGCCTCGGGTACCAGGCAAGCGGCACGGACACAGTCCGTCCGTCCGAGAGCACGACGTTTAACGCGTCGCCCGTAAACTCGACTTTTGCGGCCAGGGCCGCCTGAGTTTCAGATGTCGAAGAATTCATTCCAACTGTCCACAATTGCCTGTTCCTGCCCTCTCACCAACTGCTCTATCCGGCTGATCTCGCTTGCCCCAAAGCCGTGGCTCCCTTCTAAACGAACGGGGTCCAGCCAAAACTTCGCCTCGCAATCGTCGCGCTCGACGTGAACGTGGGGTGGCTCGTTTCTGTCGCCCGAGTAGAAGAAGAATCGATATGGCCCACTTCGGTATACCGTCGGCACTTTGACATGCTATGACGATAGACGTTATTCGAGCAACAAAGTTGCCGGAGTGGAATCAAGATCTGAGCCCAGCGGCGTCCTGGGTGTAGTCAATTTTGTAGCTGTTCAAAGCCTCCAGTTTCAACACATCTCAACAGATCTCAACACAGATCGTAAATATTCGGTAAACCCATACTCAAGCAATGACCAACGGACGATGCTCTTGAGGACTCAAGTGGAGCGAAGCGACCTTCGGAAGTGTTTGCTCAGGGGGTAGAGCCAGATGCTTTTGGTGGGCAGATCGGCCTTGTGGTCACGGTCCAGTTTGCCGCGCCCTTGGGTCTGTCCGACATGGATCCAGTTGGCGGCCTTGTAGCAGGCGCCTGTGAAGCGTTGGGTGTCAACGAAGGTCTCCAGTAGAACGGGCCGGTAGGCGTAGCGGTCGTGCCAGTCCTCGGGGAGTTGACGCGCGGCCAAGGCCAGCAGTTTGGAGGCCAAGTTCTTAGACTGCACCCAGGGAAGGATGAGAAAGCGCGCGTTGTTGACGATCAATTGAAGGTTTCTCTCCCGTTCGGAAGGACGCCAGCCGATGAAGCGATCGCGGGGGGCGGTTTTCCAAGCGGCGGCGCCAAAGCCAAGCAGGGCCAGGATGCGCTCTTCAGAGCAAGCGAAGTAGCGCAGCTGAGCACCCGGCAGGGGCTTGTATCCCAGATAGTGATAGCGGTCGATGTATTCATTCCACAAAGCGGAGTCGGGGGGGCTCAGGACCGGCTCCAGATGCACCCCGGGCAGCTCATGCACGGGTCGGGACAGCGGCGGTTGCGGGGCGCTCCAGAAAGTGTGCTCGATCGGGCCCGAGCCTCCTTTCCGGTTGCGAGGGGGCGGCAGCTGCAGGAGCCCCTCGCGATGCATGCGCAGCATGGCCACCCGGCAGCTCATCTGCTTGAGGCCACCGTCCGCTTTGCGCCACTGAAGCAGTCGGCACGCCGATCGAGACAGCTGGGCGCGCGTGCGGCCCGGGTTGTCGGCAATCAAGTCTCGGAGTTGCCCGATCTGCTCGCCGCTGAAGTTGCGGCCGCAGTAGCGCTTCATGCCGCCTCCCGACAAAAGGGTCGACTCCAGGCCGCTCTTTGGGCGGGGTCCATTTCCCAGGGCAGGAATCGCTTCACATCCGGCGGCGCCCGGTTGCCCGATTCGGCGCAGCATTTCAGATAGGAACTCAGCCACCGTTGCGGGTTGATCTCCCACAGCTGCAAGGTTTGCAGGATCGTGAACAAAACAGCGGCCAGACGGGCGCTCCACCGACTGCCCGAACCGTAGTAGTTCTTGCGCCCCACCACCGGGCCTCGCAAAGCGCGCTCTGAGGCGTTGTTGTCCATGGCCACCTCGGGATGCTCTACGAACACGGTCAACCCTTCCCAGTGTCGCTGCAGGCTGCGCAGCACCTTTTTGCAGGCGCCGTGCACGGCCGAACTCTCCAGCTCCGCATCGCGCCGCCTCTCCAGTTCGCGGACCACCCCGCGCAGGTCCCGATCCCGGGCGGCAAAGCTTTCGGGCTGTTTTCGGACCTGCAGCCGACGCCGGTTCAGATGGAACAGGCCCCCGATCCCCTCCACCCAACTCATCGCCCAGCCCTCCTGTTCGGGCCAGGCCTTGGCCAAGCAGAAAAAGTCGCGTCGCACGTGGGCCCAGCAAAAGGCCAACTCGAGATCCTCCCATTGTCTGGCCAACTTCTTGTACACGGCGTAGCGGTCAGCCAGCAGAATGCCGGCCGCATGGTCTCCGAAGTGCGCCTCCGGCACCTGGACCGAGCGGCTGGGAGACAGGGTGAACACAACCGTCGAAGGGGATCGGAACACCCACAGATGCCAGCCGTGACCCTCCTTGCCCTCCACCTCCTCGAACACCCGCCAGCCGGTCTCGTCCGCCTGCCAACGATCCTCACTCAACTGTTTGCTGCGGATGGCCTCCCGGACCGGCTCCAACAGCGGGAGCAGTTTCCTCAGCCCTCCCGCGATCGTCCCCGGCGACAGCCTCACACCTTGGCCGGCCAGCTCCTGCAGCAGTCGGTGGCTGGGACGCGAATAAAGATACTTGTCCAAGATCACTCTCACCCACACCGAAATGCCCAGCTTGCCGCGCGCGATCAGACGCGCCGGCGAAGGCGCCGTCACGATGCCGGGCAAGACCCCGCAACTACAGCTTGGATGGTATCGCCTGCGTCTGATCACCCGGCGCCAGACCTGGGTTTCGATCTCCACCACCTGGGCGTCGTCGGTCCCCGGAAACGGATCCAGGCGCCGACCGCAGCGGGGACACTTCTGCTGCTCTTCGGGTAGATCCGCCACTTCCTCGCGGGCTTCGAGCCGATCCAGGCTGCTTCGGCCATGTCCCCGACTCCCCGGTTGCTGTCCGCGAGGGCGCGCTGAGACCGGGCGCCGGGACGGACTCTTGCCCTCGCAAACCCGACGCTCGCTTCGACCACCGTACAGTCGGCCTTCCAACTCACGAATGCGAGCCCGCAGCTTTTCATTGTTGCTTTTGAGATCTACTTCCCGCCGGACCGCTTCCCGGTGCCGGGCCTTCCAGTACGCCGCCGCCCAGCGCAAGCTGATGTACTCCTCCTTATCCACCCGGACCTGCACGCTGGCTGTCGAGGTCTCCCGAGTCTCTCCGGCTTGCTCCGCTTGACCTCGGGCGACTCCCATGCCCACAGATATACACGACTGAAAATCCTGTGTTCAGCAAAATCTGATGTGTCAGCGCAGGGATGGGTTTATGCCTAATGGGGTGAGGCGGGTTGGGAACTCAAGTGGAGCGAAGCGATCTTCGGAAGTGTTTGCTCAGGGGGTAGAGCCAGATGCTTTTGGTGGGCAGATCGGCCTTGCGGTCACTGTCCAGCTTGCCCCGGCCCTGGGTCTGTCCGACATGGATCCAGTTGGCGGCCTTGTAGCAGGCGCCTGTGAAGCGCCCCGTGTCGACGAAGGTTTCCAGCAGAACGGGTCGGTAGGCGTAGCGGTCGTGCCAGTCCTCGGGGAGTTGACGCGCGGCCATGGCCAGCAGTTTGGAGGCCAAGTTCTTAGACTGCACCCAGGGAAGGATCAAGAAACGGGCGTTGTTGACGATCAGTTGAAGGTTTCTCTCCCTTTCCGAAGGACGCCAGCCGATGAAGCGGTCGCGAGGGGCGGTTTTCCAAGCGGCGGCGCCAAAGCCGAGCAGGGCCAGGATGCGGCTTTCGGAACAAGCGAAGTAGCGCAGCTGAGCACCCGGCAGGGGCTTGTATCCCAGATAGTGGTAGCGGTCGATGTATTCATTCCACAAAGTGGAGTCGGGGCGGCTCAGGACCGGCTCCAGATGCAGGCCGGACAGCTCGTGCACGGGTCGGGACAGCAGCGGTTGTGGTGCGCTGCAGAAAGTGTGCTTGATTGGGCCCGAGCCTCCCTTCGGGTTGCGAGGGGGCGGCAGCTGCAGCAACCCCTGCCGATGCATGCGCAGCATGGCCACCCGGCAGCTCATCTCCTTGAGGCCACCGTCAGGCTTGAACCAGCCCAAGAGCTGGCAGGCCAAGCGGGAGAGCTGGGCCCGCGAGCGGGTCGGATCTTCGCCAATCAGCTCACACAGTCGCCGCATCTCCCGGCCGCTAAAGTCTCGCCCGCAGAAGCGTTTCATCCAGCCTCCGCTGCCGGCGTCCTGGCCCAGGTCAATGCGCGGGCACGATGGGGGCTTATTTCCCAGGGAAGAAAAGGATCCAGGTCGGGTGGCGGCTGTCCGCCTTGCCTAGCGCAGGCCTGCAGATAGTCCCTGAGCCACAGGCGGGGGTTGAGGCCGTTGAGTCGCAGGGTGGCAAAGATGCTGAATAAGCTGGCCGCCAACTGGGCGCTCCAGCGGCTGCCTGAGCCGTAGTAATTCTTGCGTCCCACCACCGGGTTGCGCAAGGCGCGTTCGGCGGCGTTGTTGTCCATAGCCACTTCCGGTTGATCCACAAACACGGTCAGCCCTGGCCAGTGTCGAGCCAGGCTTTTCAGGACCTTGCGACAGGGGGGAGCCAGGCTGGGAAGCTGGCGTTGAGCCTCGCATTGCTCTCGCATTTTCTCAACCGCCACCCGCAGCTTTCGATCGGCCCGGGCCCATTCCAAGGGCTGATCGCGAACTGCCAGCCGCAGCTGATTGGCAGCAAAGAGCCGGCCAATGTCGTCAATCCACATCAGGGACCAGTCCTGCCAGGGGGGGTGGGATAGGCCCAGTCGCCAAAAGTCGCGGCGCACGTGAGCCCAGCAAAAGGCATGGCAAATACGCCCCTCTGAGACCCGGACCAGCTTCTTATAGGCAGAATATCGATCGGTGAGTAAAGTGCCCTGGGCGCTGCCGAAGTGAGATTGAGGCACTGCAGACGAGCGACTGGGTTGGAGCTGGTACACGACTGTGGAGGCCGACAAAAACACCCACAAATGCCAGAGCCGTCCGCTTTTGCCTTCCACCGCCACAAACACCGGCCAGCCGGTCTCGTCGGCTTGCCAGTTCTCCTGGGTGAGCTGCTGCTGGGCGATCGCCTCGGCCACCGGCAAAAACAGACCCTGCAGTTTTTTCAGCCCTCCGGCCACCGTTCCTGCAGAGAGAGTCAAACCGTGGTCTCGCCACTGCTGCAACAGACGGTGGGTGGGGCGGCAATGGTCAAACTTCTCCAGCAGAATCTCCACCCAAACCGAAATCCCTAGTTTGCCTTTGGGAATCAAGCGTGCCGGGGCGGGCGCCGTGACAATGCCGGGCAGCACCCCGCAGCGGCAGGCCGCTTTGTACTTGCGCCGCCGGATCACCCGCCGGTGGGCCCGCACTTCGATTTCGGCCACCTCGGCGTCTTCCGTCCAGCCCAAGGCTTCCAGTGCCAGACCGCATTTCGGACAGCTTTTTTGGGCTTCCTCCAGATCCACTACCTCTTCCTGGGCTGCCAACCCGTCCAGAGTGGTCCGACCGTGCCCCTGCTTGCCTTTTTGCTGCCCTCGGGGTCGCCCGCTCGCCTTGGGGCTGGAACTGCCAGCGCGCCCACCCTTGGCCTGTTCACTCTTGCGCCCCCAGAGCTGACTCTCCAGCTCTCGAACTCGAGCCCGCAGACTCAAGTTCTCTGACTTCAACTGCTTTTCTCTCTCCACCGCCCCGGCATGCTGGGCCTTCCAGTACGCTGCCGCCCAGCGCAGCCGGATGTACTCTTCCTTGGCCACCAAAACCCGCTTCGTCGAGCCATCAGCCGTCAGTCCACCCGATTCCGGCTTGGTGGTAGCACTCAGCTGCATGCTCCCTGTATACACACTCGCAGCTTCTGTGTCCAGCAAAGTTTGACCGCGGGCTTATTTGGAAGGAGATTATTGCAAGACGGGGTTTACCGAATATTTACGTTCTTTTTTTTATTTTTCTTGATGATGGTTGTCGCACAGTACGCTAGATTGGATCTCAGGTCTGTCCAGTTTGGGTACTGGAGAGGGCATGGCTCAACAACACTTGCCTGAAGAAGCACCCATCGGTCCGTTGACTCCTATCCAACAGTGCCGGATAGTAGCGGAACTGAGCGACGAGGCGGCGGGCGAAGTGGACTATTACTGCCTCCAGGTCGCCAGAAGAACGGTCGATGGGCGTGGCTCACGGCGATTTAGGCGAAGCGGTAAGTGGAAACCTTGATGCAGACCGCACGAACAAAGTGTCTCGGCGCCTCAACACTTGCCACACTGCTACTTGCAGTGGCCCTGGCCGGCTCGGCTGCGGCGACCGACACGGTGGCGGACCGGTCGGGGCTGAAATGGATGGAACTTCCGGCGCTGCCGGACGCGGAAGGGTTTGCCGGGATGTTCTCGGGCACCAGCCACGGCGTGTTGATGGCCGCCGGCGGGGCCAATTTTCCGGAGGGGCGGCCCTGGGAAGGCGGGCAAAAGACCTGGTACGACACGATCTACGTGCTCCAGAAGCCCGACGGCCGTTGGAAGACGGCTGGGCAAACGCTGCCACGGCCGCTGGCGTACGGCGTTTCCGTTACTTACCAGGACACGCTCATCTGCATCGGCGGAGACGATGGCCGGCGTTGCTACCCAGACGTGTACCAGCTCGAGTGGGACCAGGGCGAGATCAAGACGGCGACGTTGCCGCCGCTGCCGACAGCCTGCACGCAAATGTCTGGCGCGCTGCTGGGCGATACGATCTACGTCGCTGGTGGCATCGAGACACCGGATGCCGGCCAGTCGTTGCACTCCTTTTGGGCGCTGGACCTTTCGCATGACGCAGGCGAGCGGGCGTGGCGGGAGCTTGAGCCCTGGCCCGGTCCCGAGCGGATGCAGGGCGTGGCCGGCGTGCTGGACGGTTCGTTCTTCCTGCTCGGCGGCGTGAGGATGACGACCGATGTCACGGGGCAGCCGACCCGGATGACGCCCTATCTGCGCGACGCATACCGCTACACGCCCGGACCCGCCGGCGAAGGGAAATGGTCGGCAGTGTCCGAGTTGCCGTATCCGCTGGCGGCGGCTCCCTCGCCGGCGATGCCGGCCGGGCAGACGCATCTGCTGCTGGCAGGCGGCGTGGACGGTTCGCTGTTTCATGCCGATCCACGTACTCACCCTGGCTTTAAGCGCGACATCCTCGCCTATCACCCGGTGACGGACACGTGGATCAAGTGGGGCCAGTTGCCGGATGGCTCGTCTCGCGTGACGTGCCCCATGACGCAATGGGCCGACGGTTTTGTCATGGTTAGCGGGGAGCGCGCACCGGGGCGGCGGTCGCCGAAGGTTTACCACGCAACGTTCCAGCAAGCGAAGGCCCACTTCGGCCTGCTGAACAACTCGGTGCTGGTGGTGTATCTGGCGGCGCTGGTGGCGATGGGTTTCTACTTTTCGCGCCGCGTGAAGAGTACCGACGACTTCTTCCTGGGCGGGCGGCGGGTGCCGTGGTGGGCGGCAGGGCTGAGCATCTTCAGCACCCAGCTCAGCTCCATCACCTTCATGGCGATCCCCGCGCTGGTTTACCGCACCGACTGGGTGTACTTCCTGGGCAACATGATGATCGTGGGCGTCGCGCCAATCGTCATTTACATGTACTTGCCGTTTTTCCGGCGGCTGGAAGTGACCACTGCGTACGAGTACCTGGAGAAGCGGTTCCATGTGGTAGTGCGCCTGCTGGGGAGCCTGGCGTTCTTGCTGTTCCAGTTTGGGCGGATGGGCATTGTGATGGCGCTGCCGGCGATGGCTCTGGCGGCCGTAACCGGGCTGAACATCTATGTATGCATCGCGGTCATGGGTGTGCTGGCGACAATCTACACTGTGCTGGGCGGCATCGAGGCGGTCATCTGGACCGACGTGTTGCAAACGGTCGTCCTGTTAGGCGGGGGGGTGATCAGCCTGATTCTGATTGCCGGCGACCTGGAGGGCGGGTTCGGCACGATCTATTCGATGGCCGCTGCGGAAGAGAAACTGACCGCCTTCACGCCCGGCTGGAGCGTCGCCACGACCGCCGTGTGGGTGGTCGTGGTCGGGAAGCTCCTCGAGCAGTTCGTACCCTACACTGCGGATCAGGCTGTCGTGCAGCGCTACCTGACGACGCCCGACGAAAAAGAGGCCGCCCGAGCCGTGTGGACCAACACCGTGCTCGCCGCACCGGCCAGCTTGCTGTTTTTCGGGCTGGGCACGGCGTTGTGGGCTTTCTACCGCTCGCATCCGGATCGGTTGACGCCGCTTGCGCGGCACGAGCAGATCTTCCCGTGGTTCATCGTCGAGCAATTGCCGGCCGGGGTGTCGGGGCTGGTGATCGCCGGTCTGTTCGCCGCGGCCATGTCCACTCTCGACAGCAGCATGAACGCGATGGCCACGGCCATCACGACCGACTTTTGCCGGCGCTTCAAGCCGGGCCTTTCCGATCACCACTCCTTGAACCTCGCCCGCTGGCTCACTGTGCTGCTGGGCGTGGTCGGAACCGGCTCAGGGGTCCTCATCGCCTGGCTGAACGATGTTTCGCTGTGGGACCGATACGTCAAGATCCTGGGGCTCTTTGGCGGTGGGCTGGCCGGATTGTTTGCCCTGGGGATTTTCACCCGCCGCGCCAACTGGATCGGCGCCCTGGTAGGGTTCGTGGCCAGCGCCGTCGTGCTGTACCTGGTCCAGCAAGCCGGCGCCGTTCACTTCTTCCTGTACGCGGCGATCGGCATTGGTTGCTGCCTGGGGCTGGGTTGGTTGGCCAGCCTACCCGTGCCGGGCGCGGGCAAGAACCTGGCAGGACTGACGATCTTCACGATCAAAAAGGCGAGGGGGTGAAGACGGCTACCTTGTCACCCGGTCACTTTTTCACTCGCTCGCCGCGCCACGTACGCTATTGTTTTGAGTCTCTCTAACCTCCCGGGATGAGCCCGATAGAGATCCATGGCTGGTGGGAGGCCAGGTGATCAGCCTTGCACCTCTGGCCCGGGCATGGTCCGCTACTGCAGCCTGGCGACACCAGCCACCATATCCTGAACTTCTCTGACTTCTTGTGGGGTGAGCTTCCAATTCGTAGCCCTGGCGTTGGCTTCGAGCTGAGCAATGCTGGTGACGCCTGTAAGAACCGAGCAGACAAGCGGTTTTGCCGCCGCCCAGGCAATGGCCAGCTCGCCCACGAGGTGACCATGATCCCTGGCCCAGGCATCGAGCTTTGGGACCGCAGCCAGGCGCTCATCCCTCATGTAAGCCGCAATACCTCCATCTGGATTCTTCCAGGCCCGTGTAGCCGGCGGTATCGGTTTACCAGGCCGGTACTTGCCAGTGAGAACGCCCTGTGCCAGTGGAGAATAGGCGACGATGGCCATCCCATACTCCGAACAGCAGGGGGCGATCTCGGTTTCGAGCGATCGCTCGAACAAATTGTAGGGCGACTGGCTCACAACAAATGGCGAGTAACCCCTGCGCTCGGCGACACCGCGCGCCACTGCGATTTGCCAGCCGGCGAAATTGGAGCAGCCAACATAGCGTACTCTGCCCTGGCGCACCAGATCGTCGAAACAACGAAGGGTCTCCTCAATCGGCGTCGTTGGATCGGGTCGATGGGCATAATAAAGATCCACGTAATCGGTACCGAGTCGGCGAAGTGTGCCTTCGATGCTGTCCATCATGTGACCCCTGGACAGACCCACCTGGTTGGGACCTTCGCCCACCGGCAAGCCTACCTTGCTGGCAATGATGAAACGTTCGCGCCGGCCGGCGATGGCTTTGCCAAGGTAGGTCTCCGAAACACCATCCGAATACATGTCTGCGGTGTCTATGAAGCTGACCCCAAGATCGGCAGCTCGGTCAAGAATCGCAACTGTGCCGGCCTCATCGACAAAGTGTTTGAACGGTCCGTGTTGCCCGAAGACATTGCCACCCAGGCCCAGGACCGACACTTTGAGCCCGCTGCTTCCCAGTTGTCGATATTCCATGTTCGTACTCCCTTTCTTAAATACGGCAACGTTTGGGGACGGGTTTTGCGAGGCGAGGTCGCGAAGAGAGGATCAGGCGATGACGACCAACGAAAGAGAGATCGCCCGCAGTCCCCACCACACATTTTCGTATTTGTGGAAGTGTGTACTTTGCTTTCCCCACGCAATGGTAGGAGAAGATTCCTCGGCGGATCCCAAGTTCTTGCCCGGCGGATCGATCTTCACCACCTCGTTGCCCTTGCGGACCAGAGTGTAGTCATCACCCTCGATACGAACCACATCGGTCCGCCTAGTAAGGCAGCAGACCACGCCTGCCGAAGCCAATTACGGCGTGTTGCTTGCCGAGTAGGCTCCCAGCGGTATGTTCTTCCCCGGCGCGATCTTCCCGGCTCCCGAGGCGTTGATGATGATCCGGCCACCCTGGTCCTGCTTCAGCTCAAGAGCCAGCCTGAGTCGACGACGATGGTGGTGCCGGTCATCGAGTCGTTCTCGATGGCGAACAGCGCGGCGTCGGCTACGTCTTCAATGGAGGCGTGTTTTTTCAAGGGTAATGCTTCGGCCTGGCGCTTCAGCGTCTCCTCACCCCAGCGCGCACCCCAGCGCGTCAGCATGCCGCCGGGTGCCACACTGTTGACTCGAATCTCTGGAGCCACGGCCACAGCCAGACACTCCGTCAGCATCACCAGGGCCGCTTTCGATACCGAGTACGGGATACTGCTGCTCTTCCCCCCTCGAAAGGCTGAGGCGCTGGAAGTGTTCACAATGACTCCGGCTCCCCGCTGCTTCATGTGGGGTACTGCGGCGAGGGAGCACAGAAAGGGCCCTTTCACATTCACATCCAGAACCCGATCCCAATCGCTCTCGCTGAGACTGTCTAGATCCGCGAAGGGAACGAACACGGTCGTCCCGGCGTTGTTGACCAAGATGTCGACTCCGCCGTAGCTTTCGGCCAGCCCCGTAAACATGTTGTTGACTTCGGCTGCCACCGAGACGTCCGCTCTGGCCGCGACGGCCCGGCCGCCCGCCTGAACGATATCGACAACGGTTTCCTTCGCTTCCGCTTCGTCCGCTCCGGGATAGTTGACCGCCACGATAGCCCCGGCCCGTCCCAACTTGAGACTGATGGCCCGGCCCAGACCAGTTCCCCCGCCGGTCACAAGGGCGACGTTGTTGTTAGGATTCATAGCCTCAACCCTTGTCCTGTCTTCCTTCCATTTCCTGGTAGACGTCGATCATCGTTTCGAGCGCACCCAGGACTACCGGTGCTCCCCCGAAAATGAAGGTCTGAAAGATCACCTCCTGAATCTCCGCCCGGGTTGCGCCGGCGTAATGTGAGGCCAGGATGTGGGCTCGGATCTGGGGGAGCTTCCCGGTCATGACCAGAGCCGACAATGCACACAACTCTCTCGTTTTCTGGTCAAGGACGTCCCGGGAGTACAGTCCTCCAAAAACGGTGCGCTCCCACCATTTTCGGTAGCTTGGATCCAGCGTCTCCAGAAACTCCATGCCCTTCGAACCCGCTTCTGGGAACAGCGTCTCGATCATTCTCACAGCCTTTGGATCACGGTCTCTCATCGGCTTCATCCTCCATTCCTTTCCCATCCGGGAGTTACCATAGCAACTGTCGTGGCCTGCGGCAAGTTCGGCCGGGTCGAGTGCACAGAGATGAGTTCGTGCACCTAACCACACCACCGTACCAGTCCTCTGTCAACTTCGATTCTGCAGTCTTCTGACCCGAATGGATGGCGGCGACTCCGGAGCCCCCACCAGGGAAGGCTTCTTCTGGTATGAAAACCGGGGCCACGACTACTATGATCCCATGGAGGTCGGCATGGATGTGCTGCCCAGGGGCACGGTTTTTTGCCTCCGCCACACGGCCCATCAGAACAGTGGGACCCTGGCAACCTGTACTTTGGGAGGTTCGGAGTATTCCTCGATTGAGGCCGACAAACGGTTGCGACAGGCTCACCAGAGTGGTGATTCCCAGTCCATTCAGGAGACCCTCAAACAATCGGTTCCTGCAGGGTTCAAGTTGATGCGTGCTCCAGACCTGGGAGCCGACCGCGGGGATGGGTACGTCTGGTTCGAAAAGGTAGCCGGTCCGGAACCCTGGGGACCCTGACAGTCGGACTTGCCTGTGGCTGCCTGCGTGCTATACTACAGTCGACCAGGTTGCTTTCCAGAATACTGAAGCATCGGACAGGTTTTGAAAGGTCGTAAGTACTTGATCTATTTGAGCTTTCAGGGAGCTCGTCGGCCGCTCCCCTGGACTTTTGTGCTTCTCTTTCTTTGTCTATCTCTGCAAGAAACCCGACTGGATGCAGAAGCTTCCACTTCGGAACCTTTTCCCGACCCTACGATCGTCTCCATTTTTCCTTTGGGCGCCCAGCAGGGTACCGAGGTCAAGCTCGAGATCCGAGGAGAAGCACTGGATGGAGCCTATGCTGTTCTCTTTGATTCCGCCGGGTTGGAGGCTCAGGTGCAGGAAGTCGCAGAGATCGAACCTGAAGTGAAAGAATCCGATGATACGTCTGAAGACCCTGCCCAGGAGGAAGAAGAGAAGCCTCCCCCTATCTTCCGGGTTGCTGTCCGGGTAGCCATTGACCGGTCAGCGCCGGCCGGAGTGCATTCCTTTCGGCTCATCTCACCTCGAGGTGTATCCAACGCTCTCCGTTTCCGTGTCGATGAAGGCGTTGTAGTCAGCGAGATGGAGACGCCTCATTCCTCATCAAGACAGGCCCAGCCGATGGCCGTTCCCGGCATCCTCAACGGCAGAATTCGTCAACACGGTGAGTTGGACTACTACGTGTTTGAGGCCTTCGCTGCACAGGAACTCGTCTTTGAAATCGATCTTGCCCGGCACTTTGAACCTCGCCTGGCTCTTTACCAGCCAACTGAAAGCTGGCTTGACCCGGACCGGCCTACCCGACTCCCGTTCGATGAAGAAAGAGCAACCGACCTGATGCCTCTTCACCCGCGGTTCTCGTACCGGGTGGAACCGGGCCGCTACCTGGTGGAGGTTGGATCGTTGTTCGGCAAGGGCGGGCCGAACTGTGGATACCAGTTACGGATCCTGCCTGCCGGCCTTTCCGATCATGCGCAGACCGAAGCTGAGTGGCAGGAGCGAGTCTTCACTCGAAAGATCGAACCCGGCTGGATGGACGAACTCTGGTCCCGAACGGTCAGACTGGAAAGTGAAGAATCCGATGGCCCTGAAGGTTCTTCACAGACAGGCAGTCTCGTGACTTCTCTGGACTCTCCTCCCCCGCTGATGGCTGATGTTCCGGACCAACTGTTCCATATGACGGAAGAAGAACCAAACGACCTGCCTGAGCAAGCCCTGAAGTTTTCCGTCGGGACCCTGATCGACGGGAGTATCGGTGCCCCCGGTGATCGTGACACCTTCAAGTTCGAGGTGGAAGCAGGACAGCAACTGGCTTTTGAGATTGAGACTCCTGAGGTAAAGCCTCCTCACTTCAACCCACGCCTGGAGCTACGCGGAGAAGAGGGCAACGAGTTGTTGACCAGTATCCACATGAGACACAAGACCTATGGTGGTAGCGGCATTCCCAGTAACTATCTGAAAGCGGCTGAGCCAAAGGTGACTTACACTTTCGAGCGAAGTGGTCACTATTACCTGGAGATTCGCGATATCACATCGCGATATGGCAATTCAGATTATGCTTATCGCCTGGTAGTTCGTCCCCAGATTCCCCATGTCGGGGCTTTTGAGGTGAATCCGGGCGACCGAATCAACCTGATCCCGGGACAAGCCAGGAAAGTGAATATTGTGACCTATCAAGAGGAAGGGTTTAGCGGCGAAGTGCTCTTTACCTTTGCCAGGCTACCCCAGGGAGTGAACGTTTTCCCGGGGGCTGAGGTTGATGGGAAGAAACGGCCCAATGAAATCAGCGAGAAAGAGGATAGTTTTGTCCCTGACGTGCAAAAGACGACTCTTGTGCTGCTGGCCGACCCGGATGCCCCTGTCACCCGGATGCCCCAGTGGCTGAGTCTGAAAGCCCGGCCGATTGTAGGGGGGCAGGTAGGCTCACCCCTGACCGTGGCGGAGATCCCCCTCATGGTCGTCAAACCGGACCGTGTAGATCTCAGAGAAGAGTGACTGGATAAATGAGACAGAAGACACCAGCGATGGCCGCCATCAACCCGGCTCGGAGTCTCCGGCGAGCAACGCTCAGCGTACTGGCGGTATTCTGCTTCCTTTCAGCAGCAGAGGCCGGAATTGAAGGAACTGCCGCCAGCCACGCACCCACGCTTGTGTCAGTGCGGCTGGCCCCTGAGGAGGCGAGCCTGTGGGGCTGGGAGGCTTCGCAGCGGTTCGTGGTGCTGGGAACTTTTGCCGACGGGCTGGAGCGGGATCTGACCTCGAGAAGCCGTTTCCAACTTTCGGACCTCCGCCTGGCCGGTGTAGATGAGGCAGGCAGAGTGGTGGCGATTGCAGACGGTGAAGTTGTCCTGAGGGCGGAAATCGAGGGGCGGGAGGCCAAGGCCCGGATTCGAATCGAAGCTGCCGACCGGCAGCGGCCCTTCCGTTTTGACCGTGATATCACCTCTATTCTAACCAGGCGAGGCTGCAATGACAGTCATTGCCACGGAAGTGTGAAAGGGGAGGGAGGATTCAAACTCTCCCTCAATGCCCTCTATCCGAAAGAAGATTATCAATGGATCCTGGAAGGGGGAACCTACCAGGTTCTCACCACGGAATCGGACGGTCCCAGGATGCCACGCGTCCGTTTGGAGGCACCGGAAGAAAGCCTGCTGCTGCTCAAGCCCACCATGCAAGTCAGTCACGGCGGCGGCCTGCGTTTTGAGACCGACTCTTCCGATTACGCAGCCATCTTGAGCTGGATCAAGAAGGGAGCCGGCTACGGCGCGCAAACAGGTGGTGGACGAATCGAGCGGGTCCAGGTCTTTCCCAGCGAGGTGGTACTGGATCAGAAGGGAGTGCAGCGGCTTCTGGTGACGGCGTACGGCTCCGACGGCCGGCGTGAAGACATCAGCCATCAGGTGCGATACAGCACCCAAAACCCGCATGTCGTGAAAGTAAGCGAGGACGGGCTGGTCACCGCCACGGGGACCGGAGAGACCACGGTGCTGGTGCGCGCGGCCGGCCACGCCGTAAGCGCGCGCGTCGGAGTCGTCGCCGCGGTCATCCCGAACTACCCGGAGGTCCAGCCCCGGAACTTGGTCGACGAGCATGTATTTGCCAAACTGCGGAGGTTTCAAATCCTCCCCTCCGAGCTTTCCAGCGATGCGGAGTTCTTACGCCGGGTTTGTCTGGACATCACGGGGACGCTGCCCCCGCCCGGGCGAGTTCGGGAGTTCCTGGCCAGTCGTGATCCGCAAAAGCGGGAAAAAGTGATCGAAATTCTGTTGAATTCTCCTCAGTATGTCGACTATTGGAGCTTTCGTTTTGCCGACCTTCTCCGAGTCACCTTCACCACAGGGGGCACTCCGAAAGTCAGGAAGGCCTATGATGACTGGGTTCGCAACAGCATCGTCCAGAACAAACCCTATGATCAAATGGCGCGAGAGCGCATAGCCGCTCAAGGTTTCTCGGCCCCGGCCAGCCATTTTTACCGCTACACGGAACTGATTGTTCCGCATGAACTCATGTCCGAGCAGGTCCGCGTGTTCATGGGCCGGCGGCTGGACTGCGCCCAATGCCATAACCATCCCTTCGAGATGTGGAGCCAGGATCAGTTCTGGGGTTTGACCGCCTTTTTTGGCAACCTCACGCAACTCAGGGATGCTTCCCTGCTCATCGACAACCCCGGCGGCGGGCGGTCCTATGACCAGAAAAAAGAGGGCGCCAAAGTCATCCATCCGCGCCGGAAAGAGGAAGTCACAGCCAGATTCCTGGATGGTTCACCTCTCGCTGCGGAGCAGGGAATCGACCCTCGCATGGCCCTGACCGAGTGGATCATTTCACAGCCCTCCTTTGCAGAGACGGCGGTGAACCGAATCTGGGGTTATTTTTTTAGTAGAGGAATCGTGGACCCGGTAGACGATTTCAAAACTTCCAACCCCCCGACGCACCCGGAGCTGCTGGCGGCACTGGGCAAGAATTTCGCGGAGAACGGTTACGATCTGAAGCATGTGATGCGGCTGATTGCTCAGTCACGAACCTACCAGTCGTCTGGAATCTCCAACTACACCAACCAGCATGATCGGATCAATTACTCTCGCGCCTTGCCGCGTCCGCTGGAAGCAGCCGTTTTGTTGGATGCCATCTCCCACGCCACCGGAGTTGCAGAGGAATTTGAACTTCACCAATCTTTCGGCGAAGGAGCACCTCCTCCCGGTACCCGCGCTCTCGGCCTGATACCGGAACTGGTTCCCTGCCACTTCCTGGATGTTTATGGACGGTCAATGAGAAAAACCCTTCCCTCCGGAAAGCCGTCTTTGACCCTGACTCAGGCTTTGCACATGTGGGCGGGGCCGACTTACACGACTAAGATCGTTGAGGAGGGGGGACGTCTGGACCGGGCGCTGAAAGACGGCCTTTCCGATCCTCAGATCATCGAAGAATTCTATCTGGCGGCTCTTTCACGCTATCCGACTGAGCGGGAGCTGACGGAGCTGGTGGCCTTTCTCGGCCAGGAACCCTCGCGCCGGGAGCGCCTGGCGAGCCTGATGTGGGCGCTTCTGAGTTCCCGAGAGTTCGCCCATAATCACTGAAAGACGGAGGAAGTTTGCCTTGAAGGAATATCGATGTTCGCAGTGCAAGAGAATTGATCTGGGCCGGCGTGACTTTCTGCGCGTGGGTTCCTTGAGTTTTCTGGGCATGGGGGCCAGCCAGTACCTCCAACTCGAGAGCCTCCAGGCTGCTGCCGGGCGCGACCGCGCGGCGGGGAAGGCCCAGGCCTGCATTCTGCTCTTTCTGGAAGGTGGCGCCAGCCAGATGGATACCTGGGATCCGAAAGGCAATACCAACTTCAACGCGATCGGGACCAACGTGGCCGGCATTCAAATCTCCGAACTGCTTCCGCGTGTCGCCCGGCATATGGACAAACTGTCCATCATCCGCTCCATGCGCACCCAGGAAACCAACCATCCGCAGGGTACCATTGAAACGCTCACCGGCCACCGCCCCAGTCCCACCATGAAGTTTCCCAGCGTTGGATCGATCATCGCCAAAGAGATGGGTTCCCGCAACCAATTGCCCCCTTTCATGGCGGTTCCCACTCCCTGGGAAAACGACTTCTATAACTATGAAGAGGCCTTCAAGGGATCGTTCATTGGAGCTGAGTACGACGCCATGCTCCTTCCCGACCCCAGCGAAGAGGACTACGCTGTACCCGATCTAAGCCTGCCCAAATCGATTTCCGCGGAAGCCATCGAAGATCGGAAAACCTTGCTCAGCATTGTGGACCGGCACTACCGCGAAACCGAGCAGATGGCCGAGTTTGCGAGGATGGACGCCTTCCGGAGCCAGGCTCTGCAGATGATTCTCTCGCCCCAGGTCAAGAAGGCGTTTGACTTTTCCAGCGAATCCGAGAAGACAAAGGACGCCTATGGGCGGAACCGGGTCGGGCAAAGCGTGCTGCTGGCACGGCGCCTGGTCGAAGCCGGCAGCCGGTTTGTCACTGCGGCCGGCTACAAGCACGGTCAGTGGGATACTCACGGAAGTAATGACAAGAGGCTCAAGGAAGACCTGGTGCCTCCCCTGGATCAGGCCCTGGCCGCTTTGTTGGAGGATCTGGAGCAGAGAGGCCTGTTGGAATCAACGGTGGTCCTGGTGACGGGGGAGTTTGGACGCACCCCCCACATCAACCCCGGCTATGGACGCGATCACTGGCCTCACTGCTGGTCTCTGGCCCTGGGTGGCGGTGGCATTCAAGGCGGTCAGATCATCGGCGCGAGCGATGAGAGAGCGGCTTATGTGGCGGAACGGCCGATATCGATTGGCGACCTCTATGCCACCATCTACAAGGCGCTGGGTATCGATTGGACCCAAACCTATATGACGCCCGTGGGCCGTCCCATCTACATTGCCAACGGGTTTGACGACACCATGGGGCAGCCCATCAAGGAACTGATTTAATTATCAGCACGGGTTCTCATCTCATTCCTGAAGCCATGATTTTCCGATTTCCTCCAGAGACCGGCCCCTGGTTTCCGGCACCTTCCTCCACCCCAAAACGAAAGCTCCCAGACAAATCATCGCGTAGATCCAGAAGGCCCCTGCAGGAGTTCCGAAATTCTCCTCAAAATGAGCCAGCACCGGTGGAAACGCCAGATTGGCTCCGAAAGAGGAGACCCACAGAAAAAAGGAAGCGAACGCCATGGCCCGCCCTCGAATCCGGGTCGGAAAAATCTCGGACATCAACAACCAGGTAATCGGGCCCAGGCTGATTTCGAAGGAGGCAACCGCCAGGAGCATCACAAGGAGAAGCCAAACGCCCGGCAGATGAAGATGAAAAAACGTACCCATCAACAGCAGGCCAGGCCGACCGAGCGTAACGCAGTCAGGGCGGGAGATTCTCACGCTGCAGTAGAAAATTTATGAATCATCCGGGCTTGGAAGGTCGCGGTCCTCGGAATCATCCAGAAGCCCGCAACCGGTGCCCTCCTTGCGGTCTCTGCGAGTGCCGACGTCTTCGCGGACCAGTGAGTAGGAAGGGCGGAAGAACGGAGCGCACAAGCGGGTCCCGGCTCGAAGAGCGGCTCGCCCTTGCGCACCCTCACTCCGCTTTGGTGTTCGCGCGAAGGAAAGACGTGTAGGCCGCTTCATCGAGTGTACCGGCCGCCAGCTCGAGGATGGCTTGCGCCGTATCCTCTTCCGTAGCAGTGAACCGATACCCGTTTAACTCCAGAAACAGGATGCCTACCACAAAACCGGTGCGCTTGTTGCCATCGACGAAAGGATGGTTGCCGACGATGCCCGCCGTGTAAGCCGTCGCCATGTCGATGATGTCGGGAGTCTCCGCATAGGCGTAATGCTGGTGTGGCCGCGCCAGGGCGGATTGATCAACGTCAAATAGAATTCCCGCAGCGACGATTGGAAATCCCCACCGCATTGACTCATCCAAAATCGAACTGATGGCATACCGTTGCCTCATCAAGAATCGAACCGAAAACTTGATGAGGAGGTCACAGATTGAAGAAGAAGTTGAGTTTGGAGTTGCGCCGAGAATTGTTGACGCGTACCGCTGAGGATTACGCATCGGCCCGCAAAGGGATCAAGAGCCAGATTGTAGATCAGTTGGTCGCGACAACCGGCTACGGTCGCAAACATGCGATTACCCTGTTGAACAATCCGCCGAGCAGGGCCAGTTCGTCGCGGCCCCGCCGTGCCCGATACGATGACCGGGTGAAGCGGGCACTGGTGACTCTTTGGACAACGGCCAACCGGATCTGCGCAAAGAGACTGGTCCCCTTTGTTCCCGAGTTGATCGAAGTTATGGAGAGGAACGGTCATCTATCCTTGCCGCCTGATGTTAGGCGAAGGCTGCTAGCGATCAGCCCAGCTACCGCTGATCGATTATTGGCTTCCGAAAGAAGCAGCCGGCACGGTGTCAGTACGACCCGACCAGGAAGCTTGCTCAAGAAGCAGATCAAGGTCCGAACCTTCGCTGACTGGGATGATCTTCAACCCGGTTTTGTCGAAGCCGACCTTGTGGCTCACTGCGGCGAGAGTGCTGCAGGCAGTTTCCTACACACTCTGGTCCTGGTGGACGTCGCAACGGGCTGGACCGAATGCGTGGCGCTGCTACGGCGTAGCGAAGCCGATGTGATCGGATCTCTCAACTGCCTGCGTGGGCGGCTCCCGGTTCCTCTTCTCGGATTGGACACGGATAACGGAAGCGAATTCATCAACTATGAGATGCTCCGTTACTGCCAAAGAGAGCAGATCACTTTCACTCGTTCCCGGGTGGGTCGAAAGAACGATCAGGCCTTCGTTGAGGAGAAGAATGGTTCGATCGTGAGACGGCTGATTGGCTACGATCGCTACACGGGTCTGGGGGCCTGGCGAGCCCTGATTCAGCTTTACGAGATTCTGCGCCTCTACGTGAACTTCTTTCAGCCCTCGATGAAGCTAATCGAGAAGCAACGCCGGGGTGCACGCGTCAAGAAACGCTACGATCGGGCTCAAACTCCTTACCAGCGAATCTTAGCCTCTGATTGTCTCACCAAGAGAAAAATAGAACCCATCAAAGACCTGTACAGGAAGCTGGATCCAGTCACGTTACTCAAAGAACTCGAGCGAAGACAGGACCATTTTTGGACCTTTGCCAACGGACAAAGAGAACCGGAGAGAAACGGCTCCCCTAGAGAGATGGATGCTGTTGTCAGGAAGTACCTTGCTGAGATCAGTGCTGCACCAGAATCCAACCAAATCAGGAGATATCGGCGGACGAAGAAGCCCCGGGTTGCCCGGACTTGGAGGACCCGGGAGGATCCTTTCGTTGAAGTCTGGCCAGAGGTTCGTGTCCAACTGGAAGTCAATCCCGCTCAAACAGCCAAAGCGCTTTTCATTCGGCTTCAACAACGCCATCCCTGTCGATTCTTTGATGGGCAGCTGCGAACTTTGCAGCGCCGCGTCAGGGACTGGCGAAGAGAACAACTCTACAAGGCCGAGATCTCCCGTGTAGAGCCAACGTTCTCTGAAATCGGGTCTGATTTCGCAAAAGAAGGTGCGCCAACAAAGGGGCAACCAGCCGAGGTCAAAATAGTCTTATGAGCCATGGGAAGTGTCCCCTGACGGCCACACAGCAATGTCGCCTCGACCGCTGGGCCGTACATCTCCAGCAGCAGGGACTTCACGGTCCCGGGACAACCCAAGAAGGGGGTCACCTGAGTCGGCCGCCGAGAGGGAACCCCATTCGGGCTCGCCCTCACTGTGTCCCCTCTCGCAGTCCAAGAACCGGACAAGACAATTCGCTCAAACCAAGAACAACACCCTACTTGACAAGGTGGGTCATTTTTACGTGATCACTCCGGCACATTATTCCCTTGTCATTTCGACCTTCCACTCCACCCGTTGTTTCTGCGAGACGGAAGAAATAAGCTGTTCTGAACTGGGTTCGATTCCCAATGAGGCAAGTTTCTAGTTTCGGTTCGATTCTTAGATGAGGCAACACGCGGGGAATTCTAACTGTCGCCAATCACGGGCCGGAGAACGTTTGCCCGGTAGGGACTTTCACCCTACTGTTCAAGTGCGCTTACGAGCGCACTAGGAGGACCCTCCGTGGTCCGAACAAGGCAACTGCAGAGGCAGGAACGCCAGTGACTGCGCAGCGGCGCGGAAGCCGCCGGGCATGGGATGGCTCCTTGTCCGCAATGCGCTACAGCCTGGTCGCAGATCTGGGCTTCTGGAGCGGCGTCGAGCAAAGCAGAATACCCGCCAGGACCACCCCGGTTCCCACCAGAAACCGCGTTCGAGGGATCTCACCCAGCAGCAGCCATGCGGAAAGAATGGCGACCAGCGGGGTCATGAATACGAACAAAGTCAGACTGACGGGACTCGTTTGGGCCAGGAGCCAGTAAAAGAGGGCGAAGGCCAGCGCCGACGCGAAAACGCCCAGGTAGAGAAGAGCGATCAGGCTACCGGGGTTCAGGCGGAAGCGGCTCACTTCTCCCAGGGACAGAGAGAGAAGTAAGATTGGCCAGAATCCCAACAGGAACTGGTAGTAAGTCATGGTGACGGGGTCGAGATGGCTCAACCTGTGCTTTGTAAACAGCGTCGTACTCGCAGCCAGGAAAGAGGCTCCCAGCACAGCGACACAGGGGAGAATGATGTTCCAGTCCGCTCGCATGGAAAAGAGCTCTTCCTGGAAAATGGTGATGATCCCTGCCAGGCAGACGGACAGGCCAATGTAGGTTTTCCAGTGCTCCTTCCGAGGGTTGAGTTTGAGAAGGTCGTTCTGCAAAGCCACGAAGATCGGGTAAGTGGAGAACAGAACTGCCGTCACCCCGGCCGTGAGTCGCTGCTCGGACCAATGAATGAGACCGTAGTTGCCCGAGTAGATCACGATGCCGGTCACCGCGACCAGCCTCAAATCCCGATGGGTAATGCATAGTTGTTTCCTTCGAAAACGAGCATACAGACCAAGCGTCAGAGCTGCTAGAGCACAGCGAAGGGCCACGCCCAGAAAGGGAGGAATATCGTGCAGCGAGTACTTAATAGCTACCCAGGAAAGTCCCCAGATAAAGCACAGGGACACGAACCCGGCAGTCGAGATCGAGGGCATCGGACAACTTTGCAGGAACCCCGCCGGCGTGGCAAGCAAGTATCAACCTTTTCAGGCGATGCTTGGCTCGTCCTGCCGCCGGAAGCGCGCGTCGCGGTTCAGGCCACCATTGAGCCCCGGGCCTCTTTCTTATTCCAAGCTTGTCAAAGGAGGGGTCCCCGCGAAGCGAGTGGCCAAACCCGCCCCGCGGGGACTGGGAGTGTAGTGCGAGGTTCTCATTTATCTTTGACGCTCCCGAAGCGAAAAGTTCTCACTTTTTTCTGTCATTAGTCCGACACGCCGGTGAAAGTCGACCGCGCGGCTGGCCGTAAGAAACAGTCACAATCAAGGAAACTGCAGACCTAACCCGGAAAATTCATAAGTCGTCGAAGCGAAGGGCCGCAAGCGCCGCGCTGGCAAGGCTTTACCTCCGAGGGCACCGCAGGCATAGTCGTGACTCTGTCGAGGAGCCCGAGGAGGGGGAACGCAGCCAGGGCGGATGATGGGGGCGCTGCAGCCGACAACTTATGAATTTTCCGGGCTAAAGGACTCCGCGACAGCCTGGCGGGATCGAGAAGCTGTGCCCGGCGACGGCACAGATCATCTCCGGGACCCGCCCCGAGGCGGCGAGGAAACCCAACGGTCAAGGAAACCACAGAGGCAGGAACGCCAGTGACTGCGCAGCAGCGCGGAAGCTGTCGAGGAAGGGTTACAACCAGCAAGAGCTGATTGCAGGAACGCCAGTGACCGCGTGAGGGTCGGGAAACTGGCAGGAGACGTGAACTCGAGCCAAGGAAAAGGCTGGAGTCGATGAGCTATGGGTGAAGGAAGGTCCCCGCGAAGCTGATGGCCAAACCAGCTTCGCGGGAACAGGGAGTGTAGTGCGAGTTTCTCAACCTTTTATTACGTTGTTCCGAGCAAGAAGTTCACATATCGGTAGAGAAAAAGTTCTTTTCTGCTCCTATTAGTAGGTGAGCCGAAGCCCGGGGAGCATCTACTATCGCTGTAGTGCACAACTCTGAAAAGGCCTGTGGAAAAGCTCTTGAGTCGGACCACCTTAAACTGTGAAATATTCAATGTTACAAGTAGGTTAGAGAGATATAGAAGTTGTTTTAAAGGGCCCCAAAATTTCTCCGGATCTGTGAAAAATCTATGTTATGATTACTGCCATGCGACTCAGGAGCATTTCGCGCGGGCACGAAAATCGGAAATTACCAGAATCAAGATCTGAACGAAACCTGGCTGTTGCCATCCTGCGCCAGGCGTGGCATGAAGCAGTGATGGATTTGAGGTCGGTTAAGGAGACCTCACGAAACGATTACAGGTTACTGAAGAGGAAGGCCATCGAGTGGATCAATACCGACGAAGACGGGTTCCCCTACTGGTGTAAACTGGCTGATGTGGACCACCAGGCAGTTCGTCAACGCCTGGATGAAACAAGCCTGGACGCCAGACTCTAAGCCCCTGGTCTGATTCTCAACACCTCAGGTTTCCATCCCTGAGTTCCCTCCCCGGGTGCTTTTGCGGGCGATCAGTCTCCGATGAGACTCTTCAACTCTTTGGGTTCGGGAAAGCGGCCCTGTTCCAGTTTCGAGAACACGAGCGATTCATTCACACTTACCTCGAAACGCCCACCACCAGAGGGGACCAGGGTCAGGGACGCGATTTCTTTGCGATAGTGGGACAGTATTTCCAGCGCCATCCAGGCGGCTCTAGCTGTGTACTTTCAATCATCACAGTAGATGATTTCGATGCGTTTCCCGTCAGCCATGATTCTCCTCTTTTCTGGTTTGGATCATGATGATCTGGTGTCCCGATCATTCTAAGCAGTTCCGATCCAAGATAAAAGGGGGAACCGTCGTCGGGACACGGGTCCGGGATGCCCTTTCACTTGTCAGTCCCGGCAGGGCGAAAGATTGCCTGCCACGGTTCGGGTACAGTATAATTTTGTTCCCCTGGTGGGGTCGTAGTTCAGCTGGTTAGAACGCCGGCCTGTCACGCCGGAGGTCGCGAGTTCGAGTCTCGTCGGCCCCGCCATTTAACCCCCTGCAAGCGAGTAGCTTGCGGCTCCCAGACAGGCACACGTCGTCTCTCCCCAATCATGCCTGTTTCCGTTTTGTTTCCATTTCAGCAGCGCTGCTGTAGTGGTCCAGCGATCTTTGGTCGCCTAGACTAGGACTTTGCCCTTGACTGCCAAACGGCGGCGCTGATCATCGTTGAGAAGGATGCGCTTCTTGCCGAGCTTTTCTTTGAGGATCTGGTTCTCGGTAATCAGATATTCAATGGTTTCCTGTTGCTGCCGGTTGAGCCAAGCGGCCAGGGCAAGGAGAAGCAACTGCCAGGGATGGAGGACGAACTTCATAGCGCACACCGGACGCTGAAAACAATACCCCCAGCATCTTCTGGACACGATAGTGCGATGTCAAGTCCCCAAGAGTGTCGGCCGAACAGCAGTGATACGAGAACCGCAAACTATTTATTGTCAGTGACTTGTGGATCGGCTGAGTTTTTGGACCCTACGCGATTCTTCAGAGATGGAATCTAGTTCCCCCGGGCGAACAGAATATCGTTCTCGCCGATGATCGTGTACATGGCCTTCTGCAGAGAGGTCAGAGCCAGCTCATAGTCCACCTGGGCCCGCAGTGCGCTGACCTGGTTGTTGGCCAGGTCACGTTGAAAGCGCAAAACCTCAAAGTTAGTGGAAAGTCCGGCTTCAAAGCGCAGGTTCTCCCCATCCAGCTGTTCCTGGCCCAGCCGGTGGGCCGCCCAGGCAGCCTCCAGACTCTTCTTTCTGGTGGCGATCGTCTCATAGGCGTTGCGAACTTCGACGATGACCATCTGTTGCTGGTTCTTCATCTGGCTGTTCAGCTGTCGTTCGGAAATCGCCACCACCGCCAAGTCCGCGTTGTTGGAGCGATTCTTGAGCGGAATCGTGACGTCGAAAAAGATACCCCAGCTGGTGAAGTCGAAGCCGAAGACCTGCCCCCAGGAAGTTCCAAAGGCCCCAAAGCGGGGATCGTCCGGATCGGGAATCTGGGTCGGCACCTCGAAAACATCACCGGAAACCGTCTTGAACACCGTCCCCGCGCTACCGAGGCTTCCGAAGCTGGCGCGCAAATTAACGGTCGGTTTTCCCTCCCGCTTATAGAAACGGCGGTTCACTTCATTCTGCTCCACCTGCAGCCTGACCCGTTCCAGCTCGGGACGGTTCCGGATGGAAGTCTCAATCGCTTCTTGCAAAGTCAAACTCACGTCTCGCATGCGCGGCCGGTCGACCGGGATCAGAGTGAGGTTCCAGATGGCTGCCGACGGATCGGGGGCCAGCATCCGCTTGAGATCGTTCTGGGCATTGATGATCTGCACCTCGGACTGAATGAGGGCCTGCTCCCGGGTCGCCACTTCCGCGTGCGAGCTGGTGATCTCGATGGGGGCCATGACGCCGATCTCGACCCGCTTCCGGTTGTGGCGGTGCTGGACGATGGCCAGCTCCACCGACTTGCGCTGTGTTTCATGGTTCTCGATGGCATAAACCAGCTCCCAGTACTGGTTTGAAGTTACCCCACTTTTGTGGACAGTTTACGGCTTTCGAATCAAGCCACATCTGAGTGCCTCGATTCATAGTTGATCGGCGACAGATAGTCCAGTGACGAGTGCCGCCTGTGAGGGTTGTAAAAGCCCTCGATGTAGTCGAAGACAGCAAGCTTGGCCTGCAGCTTGCTGCGGAAGCTGTGCCGGTCGATCAGTTCACACTCCAGAGAGGCAAAAAAGCTCTCACACAGCGCGTTGTCATAACAGTCACCGACCGAGCCCATGGAGGGTCTGATGCCGGCTCTCTTGCAGCGTAGCCCGAACTCGATCGACGTGTATTGCGTCCCCTGGTCCGAGTGATGGATCACCCCGTCGGATTCACGCTCTTGAAGTGCCATTTGCAGGGCATCGGTCACTAGCCGGGTTTTGAGATCATTTCTGAGCGACCAGCCGACCACTCGACGACTGAAAGCGTCGACCACTACGGCCAGGTAGACGAAACCTGCCCAACTCGGCACGTACGTGATGTCTGCAACCCACAGTCGGTTGGGGCGGCTGACCTGGAAGTTTCGCTCCACCAGATCCGGAGCCGGACGGCTGTCTTGGCCTCTCAGGGTCGTGCGTGTCTTGCGTCTGCGGCTAACGCCTTCAATGCCGGCGACTTTCATCAGTCGGGCCACCCGGTTTTTGCCCACCAGGTGACCTTCCTCTCGAAGTTCCGCCGTAATGCGGGGAGCTCCATAGGTCCGACGACTTTGCTGGTGGATCCCGTTGATTGTTTCCAGAAGACGAGCATTCGCTTCATCTCGAGTCGAAGGTCCGCGATCGACCCACGCGTAGTAGCCACTGGTGGAGACACCCAGCAAACGGCACATGGTGGTGATTGGATAGTCGGCCTGATTCACTTTCACGAACCTGAAGACTCCTTGGAAATCGGATCGCTCTCCCGTGCGAACCAGGCCGCGGCTTTTGCCAATATTTCCCGCTCAACCCTCAGCTGCCTATTTTCTTTGCGCAACTTCCGCAGCTCGGCTCGTTCTACCGTCGTCAGGCCGTCTCTACGACGGCCTTCATCCAGGTCTGCCTGGGCGATCCAGTTGCGGATCGTCTGTTCGTTGGGTTCAAACTCTCGGGCCAGCTCACCGGGGCTGCGCCCGGCTCGATGAAGCTCGACTATCTGCTGGCGAAACTCGGGTGGATAAGCTCGTCTTGTTCTTGGCATCGTGTCCTCCATTCTCCCAAAGGATTAGGTGTCCACGAAACCGGGGGAACTCCAGTTCTGGACCTGCTGGATGATTTCCACCACCCGCTGCTTGAACTGGGTGTCGCTGATCTCGGTATCCAGGTTGGCGATCTTGATCTGTCGCTCTGTGGCCGTTTTCTTGCCGAATCCCCGCCACAACGGCTGCGTGAAGGAGATGTCGAAGTTGGTGTTGTAACTGGGATTGACGTTGTAGAACACGCTGTTGGTCAAGGCTCTGCCGTTGGTCCAGAGAACTCTCAGGGCCCCGCCACCATGCACGTTCTGATTCAGAGTCGTATCAAAGGTGAAACCTTTGTTGATACTGATCGGGATCCCCCCCCCAGATTGAAGAACGTTGGTCGTGGGATTCTCTCTCGAGTTCCATCCAAGGGTGAAGCTGAGGGTCGGATCGTAGAAACCTCGCGTTTTGACAATCTGCTCTCGATTCAGGTCCTCGTTGTAGTTCTCGATGGCAATGTCCAGGTTGTTGGCCAGAGCCATTCGGATCGACTGCTGGAGGCTCAACTCCATGATCGTACTGACCCTTTTCATCCTCTCCATATAGGATTCCGGGACCTGGATGTCCTGGTTCGAGTTCGAAACCGGCTCCTGATTCGAATCCGGTTCCTGTGCCATCACGAGGGCAGGAAAAGTGGTCAAGAGAACAAACAGCAGAAATCCAATCGTGTTCCTTTTCATAGTATCTCCAATACGGTCTAGGTCTCAGCGACTTTAACAACCAGAGGACCGGCACTCAGGACACCCACCCCGGGCAGCAGGCTCTCCGGTCAACCTGGACACAATACACTGGCTGCCAGTTCTTATGTATTACGACAAGCTTCAGTGATGGTTGATCTCCTGCTCCCGAGGTGCTTCTACGCCTACGATCCGGCCATCAAAGAGCTGGACTTGACGCTCGGCATACTTCGCATAACGCGAATCGTGGGTCATCATGCCAATGGTCGCTCCGTCCCGTTGCAGCTTGCTCAGCAGTTGCATCACCGCGGCGCCGTTCTCTGAATCCAGATTCCCCGTCGGCTCATCCGCCAGAGCCCGGGCCACCGCCGCCCGTTGCTGATCTCCACCGAAAAGCTGTGCCGGATAGTGTTTGGTGCGGTGGGCCATGCCCACGCGTTCCGGCGACTTCGCCACTCTCTTTCGTCGTTCCGAAGCAGGCATCCCCCGATAGCTGAGGGGATAGGGTCGGACCGAAGCGCGCCGGTTCCGCCCGGTCGATGGGCTCCACGTCTTCGAGCCGTCACCAAGCGTCGATGAATTGGCGATTCTGTCGCCCCTTCTCACTTTGCTGACGATGAGCGAATGTTTCGAGCGAAGTAAATGCCCAAGAGGCCAAGGGCACCCGCAGTTTCGCAGAAAACGCCAGGCTGCTTCTCAATCGTGAAATAATTCAGGCAGTTCATCGAGGCGGAGCGCGACCTTGGCAACTTCATCTCAAGAAGAGGGGCTGTAGTACTGCATTTGTGAAACTGGGTAGAGTCAACCTCGCGGTTTCTGTACATCAGCAGAGCGAGCCTGGCCGGAAGCGCAGTGGGGATTAGACCGAAGCCGACTGGGCCTCGACTCTGGATTGGTTCCGGAGAGACGGGAAAGATGGCCGGGCACCTTCATCACTGCCCCCAATACAGGGACCGGCTCCCGGCCACGGTGATTCACTGACGCTGGAAGAATACTTTGAGCAACTGCTCCTTGAGCGAAGGGCTGGCATCGACCGCGGCTTTGAAGTCCGCCTTTCCCAGGACATAGAGCTGAAGATCCTCCTTCGCTACAACCGTTGCATTCCTGGGCTCGTCGGTCAGCAGCGCCTGCTCGCCAAAGATCTCTCCCGGGCCCAGCTGAGCGAGAATCCTTGATCCCTCGTCGCCATCGACTGTGACTTCCACCGTGCCTTTTCGAATCAGATAGAATTTGTCGCCCTCTTCACCCTGGCGAATAACTTCTTCTCCTGCCGGGACTTCTTTCCCCCACATCTTTTCCGAGATCGCAGTCAGAGTCGCGGGACTGAGCTCGGCAAAGACTTGGCTCTGGCTGAGGAACTCACAGATTGTGATCGGCTCTTTAACGGAAATGTCGGAGACGATTCGACCGTCGACCATGTTAATGATCCGGTCGGCGGAGTCCAGGATTCGATTGTCGTGAGTTACCAGCAGGATGCAACACCGCTTCTCCCGGACCAGTTCCTCAAACAGGTGCACGACATCGCGTCCGGTCTTCTCATCCAACGCGGCGGCGGGCTCGTCCGCCAGCAGCAGCCGGGGAGCGTTTGCCAGAGCCCGCGCAATGGAGACACGTTGCCGTTGACCTCCCGACAGAGCGTTCGGCCTGTAGTCGATCCGTTGACCGAGCCCCAGCTTTTCGAGCATCGTGGTGGCTCGTTCACGCATTTCCGCTTTTCCATAGTCCTCCAACTGAAGCGACATCTTGACGTTCTGATAGGCCGTGAGAGATTCGAAAAGATTATGGGCCTGGAAGATGAACCCGATCCCGCGACGAATCTCAACCAGCTCTTTCGGATTCAGTTGGCTTAGTTCCCGCCCCATCACCTGGAGGCTTCCCTCGCAGACGGAACGCAGTGCGCCCACAAGCGTCAGCAGGGTCGTCTTGCCCGAGCCTGAAGGTCCCGTCATGATTGTGATTTCGCCGGGCATCAGGTCCAGGGTGTTGTCGAACAAGACCTGTTTGCGAGACGGCCCCTGACCAAAGTAGTGGTTTAGATCACGGATGCGAACGACGGGTTGCTCAGACCCCTGGGAGCGGCCTCTCGCGTTCTCCGAATCTAAGTGAGAATGCTGGTTTCGGTCAGTCGATGAAGAACTCTCTTGACTCATGAGAAGACGTCGGCAGGATCAGCCGAGAGTACCTTGCGCAGCGCCATAGTCCCGGAAACGATACACATGAAAACTGTCAGCATGAAGATGAGTACTACACGTGCCGTGGACATGCTGATGGGGAGTCCAGTCAAAGCCGCAATCGCAAAGTAGAGCAACTGGCTGAGCAGGAGACCCGGAACGAAGCCGAGTATCGACAGGTACAGGGCTTCCCGCAGGACGACACCCTGGAGATATCGATTGTGGTATCCGATCGCTTTGATAGTTGCAAACTGAGGCATCTGGTTGGAGACATCGCTGAAGAGGATCTGATAGCAGATGATGACTCCAACGAGAAAGCCCATGGCGGCTCCAAAGGTGAAGACGTATCCAATGGGTGTATTCCGTTGCCAGTAGGACATTTCCAGTTCGATGAACTCCTGCTTGGTGAGAACAACGACGTCGGCAGGAAGGCGTTGACGCAGTTGCGAGCGGACCGACTCGACCCTGGCAGTGGGGATCAGAGTGACGATTCCCAGGTCCACCTTGGCCAGTTCGTTGCTGCTGGAGCGACCGCCAAAGAACTTCAGGAAATTCTTGTCGCTCATGATCAGGTTGCCATCGTTGACCAGATCCGGACCGAGCTCAAAAGTGCCGATGACATGAATAGACCGATCATTCAATCCAAAGGTGGTTCCGGTAGTTGGGTTGCCGAACACTTGCCGGGAACGGGAGTCAAAGAGGGCCCTATCGGGCAGATTGAGCTGGCTGGCGTGCTGCTCAAGATCAGGATTCAAGAATACGGGCTCGCTGGGATCGAAACCCAGAACCCGAATCGGTCGGATACTTCGACCATCGGTATTCTTCCATAACGCCTCGCCCTCATAGAGAGCCCGGGCCGCCTCGACACCCTCGACTTCCAGGGCCTGGTAGAGACGTCTTCTGGCGAACGGCTCCTTGACGGCCATGGTGTACTTCAGGCTGTTGGTGATGATCAGATCCGCTCTCAAATCTCGAAGCACCTTCACTTGACTGTCGAGCATGCCGCCTCGAAACCCCATCTGCATGAACATTAAGAGAACGGCAAACGCGATCCCTCCCGACGAGGCCAAGAGTCGGTTCCGGTCGTGAGTCAGGTTGAGCCAGGCCAGCGGCAATTTTCGAAAGCTCATCGTCCTCAAAACAGCTCCGCGGGATCCATCGACCTGACTTTCTGGATGGACAGCAACGCCGACCCGGAACTCATCAGGATGGCTATTCCCAGCACGGCCAGCGCCCGTCCCCATTCCATCTGAATGGGGAGGTTTGCCGCTTCTTTGGTCACCCGGTAAAAACCCAGTGAAATAAGGAAAGCGGGAACGTAGCTCACCAGGGCCAGGACCCAAGCCTGCTGAAGTACCATTTGTGAGAGGTGCCGGTCACTGTAGCCAATGGCTTTCAAGGTGGCATATTCGTGATATCTGCGGGTGATATCGGCAGCCAAGACCTGATAGAGAATCAGGAATCCGATGAGAAAGGCGACTGCCACGCCGATCCCGAAGATGATGCCCACGGGTGTGTTTGCAAACCAATAGTTCCTTTCCAGGGCCTCAATTTCTTTTCGAGTCAGGACCTGGATATCGTCTGGCAGGCGGATTTTCAGGTCACGAGCGACACTTTCAGGCTCAAACCCGGGTGCCAATTTCAGGAGGCCGAGGCCAATTTGTCTTGTGGGGTGTCCCTGGAAGATACGCGAAAAATTCTGATCCGACACGATCACAGCTCCGTGAGCTGCGAATCCCGTCCCCATGGTGAACTGTCCGACGATCTGGATCCGATGACCTTCAATCTCGGTGCGCACACCAGTTTCCTGGGGACCAAATTCGGGACGAGTCTTGCGGTCGATCAAGACCGTGTCCGCTAGTTTCAGCTGCTCCAGCCTCGAGCCCACTTCTGGAATTCGAAAGGTCTGTTCGGTTGGATCAAAACCGAGCACCAGGATCAATCTCTTGCGGCGGCTCTCCGGGTTCCGATAACGCCGAAGTCCCACGTATAAGGGGGCCGCCCTTTCTACTCCCCGGGTAGAGAGCGCTTGATGGAGGCGGCTCCTGGGCAGCGTTCCGGCCTTTAAGATGTTCAGGTAGGCGGGGGAAATGAGAAAGATATCGGCTTCGAGTTGATCTAAAACCAGTGTGGCTGTCTTCCCGACAGCACCCAGGAATCCGAGTTGAGCAAAGATCAACAGAATGGGAAAAGCAATCCCTGCCATGGTTACCAGAGTGCGACCTTTCCGGTGGGTCAGATTCTGCCAGGTCAAGTTGGTTTGCACGGCCTGATTTTCCAGCTATCTCGCTAGGCCGGGGTTTGGCGAGTCCTGCGGGACGATGATTTGCACATCGACCTGTAGATTGACGAGCGCAGCTGCCGTCTCACTCTCATCCAGCCGGATCTTGACTTCTACCACGCGGGCATCGGTGTCTGCCGTCGGGTCGATGTTGAGCACATCGTTTCTGTGGATCGTTGCTCCGATCTCAAAGACTTTGCCGCTCAGCTCCTTGGCCAGAGCAGGGCTGGTGATCCTTGCCCGTTGCCCCCGGCGCACCTGGCCGATCGCCGTTTCATAGACTTCGGCGATGGCGAGCATCTCGCCGGTATTCCCCATTTCGAGAATCGCTTCATGGTCGAGACTCTCGCCGACACGGGAGACGATTCGCAGGATCTGGCCGTCCACTGGGCTTCGAATGATGGTCTGCTCCAGTCTGGCTGATGCTTGAGCCAAGCTGGCACGAAGCGAGTGCAACTGGATCAGGCTCTGGTTGCGCAGCAGGCTTGCTCGAGCCGTGGCGAGCTGCTCACGGGCCAGATCCAAGTCGACTTTGCGGGCCGTGAGCAGCTTGCTGAGATGGGCCCGGGCATAGTCCAGTCGCGCCCGGTTCTGGGAAGCCAGCAGGGATTGATGTTCCAGCTCTTGATCGGAAACCACATTCCGCTCCCACAAGAATTGGATTCGCTCGAGATCAGACTTGGAGGTAGCCAACTCGGCCTCGATCATTCGGACTTCGGCTTCCTGAGCCCGGATTTCCAGCGGCTGTAGCTCCTCCAGTTGTTGAATCCTGGCTTCGCCCTCTCGGACGATGGCTTGACCGTGACGCGTTTCGGTTTCCAGTCGCTTTTCCGCTTCCCTTAACCGACTAGCGCTGTAAGCCTGGTCAGCCAGCCGTTCCGGATAAGTGTCCAGATAGGCCAAGACTTGACCCGGCTGGACCTTTTGGCTTTCGACCACCTCAAGTCGACCCAGGCGGTGCCCCAGTGCCACGCCCACACTGATGACTTCGCCCAGAGGCTCCAGACGTCCTAAAGCTGAGACGATGGTCTCTGCGGAATCTGTGCCAGCGAGTTCCTCTTGAGAATCCTGAGACCCCGAGTTGCAGGCAATGAGGCTGAGCAAGAACAGAGCTCCGGCAGATGAAAGAGTCAAGAGTACTCGCCAAAACGACCTGAAGTGCTCTGTCGCCATGGACATCTATTATGATGATAGCAACATTTTCACCGAACATGCCGTCACAGTCACGGAACAAGTATCGGGGCTTCCGACCGAAGGGAGCGGCTTCCCGAAGCTGTTGAATCACCTGTTTGGGCTTCTGGCGGCGACACAGTTGTTTCAAAAGCGGCTCGATTGAAGGAAGGGAACGTCGAAAAGTCGAAGAGTCGAAAAGTCGGGGAACGGTACTGTCTACTTAACGCGGTGGTTCTTTCGCCATAGACGTGTATCGGCCTTATTCTTAAGGGTAACTGGAGTCCATCTCGCCCTATCTGGGGTGTATCTGGTACCTATTCTTGTGACTGAGCATCTCTCTAGAACACTGACTTCAGGTTGTTTAGCTGGCTTGAAATAGCGGGGTTGTTTTGCCTATTTTCAACTTTGGCAGCGATACGACAATACCGCTGTCTGACCACAAGCTTACCCCGAGTTGCAGGCGACAAGGTCTTGAAGTGACCTTTCTCGGAGACCCGGTGAATCTGGTAGGATGAGCATGTATTTCCGCCTTCCCTGAAGCTGAGAAGGGACTTCTCTTGATGGAAGCGCACACCACCTCAGATGTTCTCACCAATGAGCGCCTGCACGAGCTCTCTTGCCCGAGTCCCGGGAGGTGGCTCTTGGCAGTCATGTGCGACTGGACGATCATTGCCGCGATCCTCGTCGCGTGCCGGGAGTGGCCGGAATGGCCTGTCTGGCTCGCGGCGATCCTCGTCGTTGGCAATCGCCAGCATGCGCTTGGCGTGTTGATGCACGAGGGTGTGCATTACCGGATCACGAGCTCCCGGCGATGGAACGAGCTGCTATCGGATTGGCTGGCCGGCTATCCAATCTTCATTCCGACCGATAACTACCGCGTCTTTCACCTGAAACACCACCGCTGGCTCGACACCCCAAGAGATCCCGAGCGCCACGTCTTCGAGAACTTCCCGACGGAGTTCCGTTTTCCGATGGAGAGGTTGCGTTTCTTCCTGTACCTTCTTCGGGATCTCAGCGGGCTCTGGCCTCGACCCCTGTTCATGCTCGTTCGATTGGTCTGGGGGCTCCCTGAGCAGAAGCGCTGGCACCTGATCCCGATCGCGCTCCTCCACGCGGGAGTGATCGCGGTCGCTCTGGCCACGGGTACAATCCACTTCTATCTCCTGCTCTGGCTCGTGCCGATGCTGACAGTCTTCCAGGCCACCTTCCGGGTCCGCTACATCACCGAGCACCATGGCATCGATGAAGCGGGAAAGGAGCGTTACACCCGCGAGGAGCCCGATGTCCTCCGCACGACGCGATCCATTCGTGGCTGGATGGGGCAGACACTTTTCGGCCCCCATGGGATCAACTACCACTTGGAGCACCACCTCTACCCGTCCGTGCCCTTCTTCAATCTGCCCGAACTGTCCCGCACTCTGGAGCAGAATTCGAGCATCCGGGAGAGGATTCGCGACAGCTACCGCGCAGCCATCGGGGAGTGCGTCGCACCACGCTCGGCCCCGCGTTGACGGCCTCGTTGCCGTATCCCGCCACCTGACTCAGCCCGACTCTCGTTTTCGCGGTAGCGTTTGCTTGGCGCTACGGAGCTGTCTCCATCGACATCTGGTGCTTCTTCAGGCAAGTGTTGTTGAGCCATTCCCCCTCCAGTGCGCAAACTGGACAGACCTGAGATCCAATTTAGCGTACCGTACGACAAGCTGTCCCCCCGAAAAATACCGTCCACCTTTTACAGCAATGACTTACGCGGATCTTGAGGTGGAGCTCAAGGCCTCGTATCCTGCGGGCCATGAGAAAGATTCGTTGCCTGTTCCAGCTCATCCTCAGGACAAGTTCTGATCTCAGGCAACCTTCCGGATTCGTCTATACATTTCTTTCGGCGTTCTTCAGCTCACGGGCAACTTTGGCAGGCGCGAGTCGTAGCGGCAGAGAGTCAGTTGGCCGCGTGCAAGCGTCGGATCCTTGAGAAGGATCGGCCGAGACCCAGATTCACCAGTGCTTTCAGACTTCTTTGGGTGTTGCTCTCCAGGGTCTGGGATCAATGGCATCAGGTGGTACATCTGATGCAGCCCGCCACGGTCAAGCGATGGCACACTACAGGCTTTCGTCTCTACTGGCGCCGAAAGTCTAGGGGCCGCCCCGGCCGGCCTCCCGTGCCAAAGGAGATGCGCGATCTGATTCGCAAGCTGAGCCGAGAGAATCCTTTATGGAGTGCCGAACGAATCGGGGACACCTTGAGGCTTCTCGGTGGCGATCCTCCTTGTGACGACACCATCCGCAAGTACATGGGCCAGCCTGGAGATCAGCCTGACAAACCAACGAACTGGCTGCCTTTTCTGCGCAGCCATCTGGATGCCTCTTGGGCGATGGACTTGTTTACCGTGATCACGGTCGGCTTCTCATTTCTCTACGTTTTTGTCGTCTTTGAACATGGTCGAAGGAGCGTGATTCATCTCGCAACGACGTACCGTCCCTCCATGGAATGGGTCATTCAACAGCTGCCATGGCGGGTGTGGCGGACAAGCAGCAGCACAAGGTGTAGTTTCCTCATTGTAACTCTCCTCCCTCAAGGGCGTGTGCCCTGCTGCATCCGGCGACGCTGAGATCAGCCTAACGGTTTGCGGATGAGCGGTGCGTTAGCGACCGTTTGAAGTTACCCCACTTTTGTGGACAGTTTACGGCTTTCGAATCAAGCCACATCTGAGTGCCTCGATTCATAGTTGATCGGCGACAGATAGTCCAGTGACGAGTGCCGCCTGTGAGGGTTGTAAAAGCCCTCGATGTAGTCGAAGACAGCAAGCTTGGCCTGCAGCTTGCTGCGGAAGCTGTGCCGGTCGATCAGTTCACACTCCAGAGAGGCAAAAAAGCTCTCACACAGCGCGTTGTCATAACAGTCACCGACCGAGCCCATGGAGGGTCTGATGCCGGCTCTCTTGCAGCGTAGCCCGAACTCGATCGACGTGTATTGCGTCCCCTGGTCCGAGTGATGGATCACCCCGTCGGATTCACGCTCTTGAAGTGCCATTTGCAGGGCATCGGTCACTAGCCGGGTCTTGAGATCATTTCTGAGCGACCAGCCGACCACTCGACGACTGAAAGCGTCGACCACTACGGCCAGGTAGACGAAACCTGCCCAACTCGGCACGTACGTGATGTCTGCAACCCACAGTCGGTTGGGGCGGCTGACCTGGAAGTTTCGCTCCACCAGATCCGGAGCCGGACGGCTGTCTTGGCCTCTCAGGGTCGTGCGTGTCTTGCGTCTGCGGCTAACGCCTTCAATGCCGGCGACTTTCATCAGTCGGGCCACCCGGTTTTTGCCCACCAGGTGACCTTCCTCTCGAAGTTCCGCCGTAATGCGGGGAGCTCCATAGGTCCGACGACTTTGCTGGTGGATCCCGTTGATTGTTTCCAGAAGACGAGCATTCGCTTCATCTCGAGTCGAAGGTCCGCGATCGACCCACGCGTAGTAGCCACTGGTGGAGACACCCAGCAAACGGCACATGGTGGTGATTGGATAGTCGGCCTGATTCACTTTCACGAACCTGAAGACTCCTTGGAAATCGGATCGCTCTCCCGTGCGAACCAGGCCGCGGCTTTTGCCAATATTTCCCGCTCAACCCTCAGCTGCCTATTTTCTTTGCGCAACTTCCGCAGCTCGGCTCGTTCTACCGTCGTCAGGCCGTCTCTACGACGGCCTTCATCCAGGTCTGCCTGGGCGATCCAGTTGCGGATCGTCTGTTCGTTGGGTTCAAACTCTCGGGCCAGCTCACCGGGGCTGCGCCCGGCTCGATGAAGCTCGACTATCTGCTGGCGAAACTCGGGTGGATAAGCTCGTCTTGTTCTTGGCATCGTGTCCTCCATTCTCCCAAAGGATTAGGTGTCCACGAAACCGGGGGAACTCCAGTTCGATCCGCGGGTTAGAATGTTGCTTGCGTCTAGACACTCCCAAATTCCCTAGCGGTCCCCCCAACGGCTAGGGTTAATGCCGGGGGCCTCAGTCTTCATACCTGGCGGTTTGTGCGGTTGAACCCACTCCGCATCACTCGTGTTCAGGCTCTTAAGAAATGGTTTGGCAACCTCGGGCGCATTGGCGACGAATTCCGGATCCCATTCATCGACTGGCTGAATCGGACCGGCCCAGGCGGGCCTGTATCCAAGTTGGACCAACTCACGTGGTTGCGTGTCCTTATTCGGATGACTGCCGTGCAGCAGCGTGGAGGGCACCACGACCGCAGATCCAGCCGGCGCCACCAGCGTAATCTCTTCCGGGTGCGACTTATATCGGACGTATGGACTGGCCTGAGCATGAAACGAAAGGTGTGAGCGCGGGAGCAAGCGGAATGGCGCTCGCTCCGGCGTCAGTTCGTCAAGGTAGTAGAGCACACGCAGTAAACGCGGACAACTCCCCTCGTAACCGAACAGGTCTGATCCGTGTGGCTGGCCATCGGTATGATGTGAAATGCCTGGGGACCCCGGCAGGGTCCGTTGAAAGAAGCCTCGAGTGAAAACAATCTCCGGACCCATCAGTTCAGTGAGGAACTCGATCATTGGCGGGTAACCAATCAACTCTGCAACCGCTCGACTGAGCCATTGTGGTTGGGTCCCCGACCGCGTCTGGTTCACGCTGTAGCTCGTGTGTCCCATCTCTGCGTCGGCCAACTCCTGCTTGATCCGTCTGATACGGTCTGCATCCAGGATCTGAGGAAACACAACATAACCTTCTACTTCGAGATGACGAACCTGTTCGGGTCGCGCCATTGACGCGAAATCCGTTTCGTCAAGATTCATAAACCCAATCTCTTCTTCCGGAACGATCTGTGGCGTCTGTGTCTGTTTCATAGATAATTCCCATGCAATATACTGTGATTTCTCAATTCTAACGCTGGGCGTGAGCCGCCGAGTTTACGAGGTCGACTCAACGCCGTTGTTAGATTCTGCGCCGAAGATCATCGCTGACGCATAAACCCTTCTCATAACAAACTGTGACAGCAGGCCGAGCGGCGCAATAAGGTAAAACAATTTTGCAAGGAAGAACGGGCCCCAAAATAGTGCAGCACCTATGTCACCGCCGCCGAGTCCACCAAATATCGCCTTATAAATCAACATTGGCATGACGAAGGCGTACAGAGCGAAGAAGGGCAGCATGAGACCTAGAAGTTTTCCGAGGTTGCTGGAGACAATTAACAACACTTGCCTGAAGAAGCACCGAAGAAGTCGCCTGCTGGTGCCTCGACATACGGTACCGGTTCGTCGTCGAAGTAAATGCGGAGAATGGCCTTTCGGCTTGACGCGGGCGTTCGTTGAGGATGGTTGAGGACCAGGAATATGTGCCGAATACAGCCCGCTCCATCAAGTTCAGCAAGTGTTGCACGCTCGCCTCCCCCCATGCTCGCGACTCTACTCACGCGATCGGAAACGGCATGCTTCGGTAGATTCAGATCCATAGTTTCTGCCAGCCCAACGCTGAAATGAGCGACGGAGTCGAGCGAAGCGAAACTCCGTTCGTCTCGACTGGTTCTCTGTCGTGTTCAGAGAACGCGCTGCTACCCTCGCCCCACATACGGCATGTTGGTCGCCATCACCGTCATGCTCAGCACATTAGCCGAAAGCGGCAGGTTGGCCATATAGACCACGGCTTCGGCAACGTTTTCGGAATCTATCGTCGGCTCGGGTTGCATCGAACCGTTAGCCTGCATCATACCCTCTGTGACCTTATAGGTTTGGCTGGTCAACGCATTGCCGATGTCGATTTGCCCACAGGCGATGTCGTACTTGCGGCCCTCCACGGCGGCTGATTTGGTCAAGCCGCAGACGCCCGCTTTCGTGGCGTTGTAAGGAGAGGCGGCGGGGCGGGGAACATGACCCGATATCGAGCCGTTGTTGATGATGCGCCCGCCCCTTGGGTCCTGGGCCTTCATCAGCCTGAATGCTTCGCGGGTGCAGTAGAAAACGCCGGACAGATTGGTATCGACGACCGAGCTCCATTCGTCGTCGCTCAACTCTTCGAGCAGTTTGCGCGGAGCGCCGATCCCGGCGTTATTGAAAAGCACGTCGAGGCGGCCGAATTCCTCGCGAACCTGTTCGAACAGGGCGCGTACCGAATCGGCATCGGAAACATCCGCAAGCACTATCGAGGCGCGAGCGCCTGTGGCGACAACCTCGCCGGCGGCCTCTTGAACCGTATTCTCGTCCCGATCGGTCAGGGCGACGGAAAATCCCGCCCGCCCCAGCGCCACCGCCGTCCTTCGTCCAATACCTGATCCTGCCCCGGTGACCAGGGCGACGCGAGGACCGATTGAAGATGAAGCGGTGGCGTTCATGCGGGGTATCTTGAACTAATAGAACATAGTTTCGCAAGCCTTCTTCTACTTCCGCAATAACCGGCAGCTTCTCAAGAAGCTTTGCCGGGTCTTGCATTTGAATTCTCGGATCTTATTTTTTTCTTCCCCGATCTTCCATTACAGGCAGCGGTAAAACCTGACATCGGTGATGCATATGGCTGACACCATGATGGGCGTTGCGCTCCTGGGCAACCGCCAGGCCGAGGTCCGCAGCTTCCCGATACCGTATGGTCAAAAAAGTCAGGCGAACAGCAAGCCACTGTTATAGTGGGAGTTAGGCCACAGTCTTAACGCTGATCTCGCCCGCGACTAGGCGGCCAATTCTCAGCTGTCTTGCGTCGGGTAAACAAGTTCTAAACCATGACGAATTTCCAAACATATCGACCCCCGTTGATGGGAACCACCCACATGGTGAACGCCGGACACTACCTGGCGGCAGCGGCGGGATACCGTATCCTCGAAGACGGCGGGAACGCGGTGGACGCGGGGGTGGCATCGGGGATCGCCATCAACGTGGTCATACCGGAAAACACCAACTTCGGAGGGGTGGCCCCTATCATCATTTACCTCGCCGAATCGGATTCGGTGGTCACCATCAGCGGATTAGGACGCTGGCCGCGCGCGGCCTCCATCGAGTACTTCCGGAAACACTGCGACAACGACCTGCCCCCAGGCATCCTGCGCGCGGTGGTGCCCTCGGCGCCGGACGCCTGGCTGACCGCCCTGGAGCGGTACGGCACCATGACCCTGGAACAAGTCATCACCCCGGCCCTGGAACTGGCGAGGGATGGCTTTCCTGTTTCCCAGTTTGTTCGGGACGAAATGGAAAGCCAGTTCTCTAATAATCCGGTGTGGCCCGGCAACCGGTCCATCTTTATGCCCGGCCGAAAGGTGCCGGCGGCCGGGGAACGGCTGGTTCAGAGCGCGCTGGCCACAACCTTCGAACGACTCATTGAAGCGGAGAGGAATCATGCTGGTGGTTCACGAGGCGACGCCATCAGGGCGGCCCGCGATTTCTTCTACCGGGGCGAACTTGCCCGCGACATGGCGCGGTTCAGCGAAGAGCAGGATGGGCTCCTCGGGTACGAAGACCTGCATGACTTCAGCGTGGGACATGAACCCCCGGTACAAGGGACCTACCGGGACTACGAGATCTTCACCTGCGGGCCCTGGTGCCAGGGCCCGGTAGTGGCCCAGGTTCTCCAGATGCTTGAGAACGACGACCTGACTAAACTTGGTCACAACAGCGGCGACTATATCCACCTGGTATCGCAAGCCCTGAACCTCGCCTTCGCCGACCGGGAGCATCATTACGGTGATCCCGATTTCGTCGACGTACCCATCGAACGCCTGACGCATTCCGATTACACCCGGGAACGACGGGGCCTCATCAACATGGACACCGCCTTCCCCGAATTGCCCCGGCCCGGCCTGGTCGAGGGCGAGATCAAGGTGATCGGGGCCCGGCTGGCTGACCAAGGGCCAACCACCACGGTTCGGAGCGATACCAGTTACACCTGTGTCGTCGACCGGTGGGGTAATGCTTTCTCCGCTACCCCGAGCGATCAGAATACCCTCAACCCGATCATACCCGAACTGGGCTTCAGCCTGTCCTGCCGAGGGTACCAGAACTGGCTGGAGCCGGATCATGCTTCCAGCCTTCAACCGTGGAAACGTCCGAGACTGACTCCCAATCCGGCCATTGCATTTAAACATGGAAAACTTTTCATGCCTTTTGGCTGCCCGGGGGGCGATGCCCAGTGCCAGGCCATGGTTCAAGCGTTCTTAAACATCGTGGCATTTGGCATGAACCCCCAGGCCGCGGTGGAACAGCCACGTTTTACCTCGTGGAATTTCCCCAATTCCTTCTGGCCCCATGAATACCTACCCGGGAGATTGAATCTTGAAAGCCGAATAGACCAAACTATTGCCGAGGATCTCAGAAAGCGCGGCCACGACATCGGCATCACCGAGGCCTGGGTCATGATGATGGGCGTGATGTCGGTGATCACCGTGGATCCCGACACCGGCATCTTGAGTGCCGGCGCCGATCCCCGGAGGGATACCTACGCCATGGGGCGATGAGGACGACGGCCCGGGGCGCGGGATCAAGCCTTGACGACTCGGCTTTCTGCTGGCACTGTACAAGACGACACAGGGGTGCCCACAGTACCGTTCCGGCACCTTACCCAGGGAGGAGACCGTCATGACGCAACCAACCGCCGTTCACCCGATTGCTAATCCCCAATCCTCTGTAGAACTGGCCGATTTCCCCATCCCCGAGGAACAAATCCTCGAAGGGAATCCCCAGGCCAAGATCTGGATCAACGCTCAGTCGCCCGATCTGAAAGTGACCCATGGCGTCTGGAGCTGCACCGTGGGCAGTTTTCCCTGGGATTTCACCTGGGATGAGTTCGCGATGATCCTGGAAGGCGAAGTGACCATTACCCCGGAAGATGGAGAAGCGGTCACGCTGAGAGAAGGCGATTTCGTCAATTTCCCCCTGGGTCTCAAAACCACCTGGGTCGTACCCGAGTTTATCAAGAAAACGTTCGTCCTCCGGACCCCGGAACCGCTGGAGCTATAGGGATCGGCCGTTTCGGGTTTCCTAAACCATCGTTCGATCGGGATCAGTCCCTTGGCCAAGGCAAAAATGGCACCTAGGCGAAACATAGCCGACCCAACGGCCCTGGGACGCCGTTTCAAATCCGCACTGCGTTCGAACAGCGTTCTCCTGGGAGGCCTTGTCCACGAATACCTTCGGCCTTCCCTGGTCAAGATGTACAAGCAGGCCGGGTTCGATTTCATCTTCATTGAAAACGAGCATGCCACTTTCCTGGGACCCGAATTTTCCGACTTCGTTCAGTGCGCGCGTGATAACGGGTTACCGGTCATCAGCAAGGTCGGGCAGGTCGATCGGGCCGAAGTGACGCGGGTCCTGGATTCAGGCGTGGCGGCGATCCAACTGCCGCGCACCGAGTCGCGACCACAACTCGATGCCTTGTTGGATCTCATGAAATTTGCTCCCCAAGGGTCACGGGCCGGAGCGCCCTTCTTCGGAAACGTGGACTACGTCCCCCCCGAGGACGACAGAGCCTGGTTGAAGAAGGCCAACCAGTCCACCAGCCTTGTTGCCCATATTGAATCGGTTGCGGGATTCGAAAACGCCGAGGAGATCGTCTCCACCCCTAACCTCGACGCGGTTTATGTGGGGCCCTATGATTCATCCATCGCCATGGGTGTACCCGGGCAGTACGACCATCCCCGGTTGAAAAAGGCCATGCACCATGTGTTGACGTGTTGCCTGGAACACAAGGTGGCTTTTGGCACCACGGCCAGCGGGCCACGGTCGGCGGCGCAATGGATCAAATCCGGTTGCCGGTTTTTTGAAGTGGTCGATGAATTGTCGCTCATCAACCAGGGCGCCAGCAGGGTGGTCGACCAATATAAACGACTGTCCTGAGTGAACACGATCTGATCCTCATCCATGCCGAAGATGCATATCCTTGACCGGGGGCGGCTGGACGATCGCGAATCAAAGGTGATCGACGCGCCACTGGGGCTCGAGGCCCTCGGCGATGCGGTTGACATTTTGGAGGGCGCATTCGGCGCGGCGGATGGTCGTACCGACGGTCGTTCCGGCCACATGAGACAGGTCGCAGAAATCAAGGATGTTGATAGACCGGGTGCGACGGTTCCGCTGTCCGGCCGGCATGCACATCGGTCCCGATGCCCCCAAGACGACCGTCAAGCAGGGCACGGTAGAGCGCTTCCTGATCGACCAGGTCTCCGCGGGCGATATTGATAAAGCCGGCAGTGGGCTTCATCAGACTGATTCGACGCGTGTCTATCACACCCCTTGTCTCGGCCGTCAGCGGCAGGTGCAGAGAGACGAAATCGGCCTCCGCCGCACCCTGGATGCCCTGAACTGGATCGCCCGGGTGACCTTCCATATCCCTGGACCTCGAGAACAGATGACACGTTCACTCCCCATCAGACCCAAAATGGTGACCCATACCCGAGGTCCAAAAAAGCGAGTTCCTATCCTCTATCCTCCCAATCGCTGGCGGGACGTCCTTGACCCTTTGAAAGAACCGGTCCACCGCTTCGCCATAGGTTTCGCGCTCCAGGAACGCACCTGGATCCAGACAAATGATCAACAGCCCGCCGTGCCCCCAGGGATTATCCGCTGCCGGCTTGTCTTCCTTCAGTGCTTCGGCTCCCGTTGCCACACCTCCAAGAACCGCTGCCAACAGCGCCAGTGCGTATCCCTTGTGCTTGCCAAAGGTCAAAAGCATACCGCCGGCATCGAGATCGGCGGGATCCGTACTCGGATTCCCCTTCCCGTCTACGATCCAGCCAATCGGAATCTTCTCATGAGCGGCACGGGCGGCCCTGATCTTGCTCTCAGCCACGGTGGAGGTGGCAAAGTCAATCACCATGGGTGGAGACTCGCCCCCTGGAACGGAGAAGGAGATGGGGTTGGGCGCGAGTGCGCGGCCAGCGCCACCGAAAGGAGCAACTGTACCAGGAGGATGGGTGCGGCCGATCAGAAAAGCACCAATGCAACCAGCCGTTGCAGCCTGCTCAGCATAACGCCCTACCGGGCCGGTGTTGTTGCAGCGTATCACGCTCACCGCGGTCACACCGTCTTCTCGAGTCCGCTGCACTGCCACCTCGGTAGCGAAACGGGCCTTGATATGTCCAAAGCCCCAACGCCCGTCCACTACCACGGTGCTGCCACGCTTCCGACTGACGACCGGCGTCGCCGTGGGGACGATCCAACCCCGCTCTATTCCCTCGACGTCAGGCGGGATGTACCGGACACCGTGGGAGTCGTGTCCGGTCAAGTTGGATTCCACCAGCGCCTCCACCAGCTCTTTCGCCTGCGGCGGCGGCGTACCCGCTGCCCGAAAGATCCGGCAGCCGAGTTTCTCCAACTCCCGTGATGGTAAATATTCGGTAAACCCATCCCTGCGCGGACACATCAGATTTTGCTGAACACAGGATTTTCAGTCGTGTATATCTGTGGGCATGGGAGTCGCCCGAGGTCAAGCGGAGCAAGCCGGAGAGACTCGGGAGACCTCGACAGCCAGCGTGCAGGTCCGGGTGGATAAGGAGGAGTACATCAGCTTGCGCTGGGCGGCGGCGTACTGGAAGGCCCGGCACCGGGAAGCGGTCCGGCGGGAAGTAGATCTCAAAAGCAACAATGAAAAGCTGCGGGCTCGCATTCGTGAGTTGGAAGGCCGACTGTACGGTGGTCGAAGCGAGCGTCGGGTTTGCGAGGGCAAGAGTCCGTCCCGGCGCCCGGTCTCAGCGCGCCCTCGCGGACAGCAACCGGGGAGTCGGGGACATGGCCGAAGCAGCCTGGATCGGCTCGAAGCCCGCGAGGAAGTGGCGGATCTACCCGAAGAGCAGCAGAAGTGTCCCCGCTGCGGTCGGCGCCTGGATCCGTTTCCGGGGACCGACGACGCCCAGGTGGTGGAGATCGAAACCCAGGTCTGGCGCCGGGTGATCAGACGCAGGCGATACCATCCAAGCTGTAGTTGCGGGGTCTTGCCCGGCATCGTGACGGCGCCTTCGCCGGCGCGTCTGATCGCGCGCGGCAAGCTGGGCATTTCGGTGTGGGTGAGAGTGATCTTGGACAAGTATCTTTATTCGCGTCCCAGCCACCGACTGCTGCAGGAGCTGGCCGGCCAAGGTGTGAGGCTGTCGCCGGGGACGATCGCGGGAGGGCTGAGGAAACTGCTCCCGCTGTTGGAGCCGGTCCGGGAGGCCATCCGCAGCAAACAGTTGAGTGAGGATCGTTGGCAGGCGGACGAGACCGGCTGGCGGGTGTTCGAGGAGGTGGAGGGCAAGGAGGGTCACGGCTGGCATCTGTGGGTGTTCCGATCCCCTTCGACGGTTGTGTTCACCCTGTCTCCCAGCCGCTCGGTCCAGGTGCCGGAGGCGCACTTCGGAGACCATGCGGCCGGCATTCTGCTGGCTGACCGCTACGCCGTGTACAAGAAGTTGGCCAGACAATGGGAGGATCTCGAGTTGGCCTTTTGCTGGGCCCACGTGCGACGCGACTTTTTCTGCTTGGCCAAGGCCTGGCCCGAACAGGAGGGCTGGGCGATGAGTTGGGTGGAGGGGATCGGGGGCCTGTTCCATCTGAACCGGCGTCGGCTGCAGGTCCGAAAACAGCCCGAAAGCTTTGCCGCCCGGGATCGGGACCTGCGCGGGGTGGTCCGCGAACTGGAGAGGCGGCGCGATGCGGAGCTGGAGAGTTCGGCCGTGCACGGCGCCTGCAAAAAGGTGCTGCGCAGCCTGCAGCGACACTGGGAAGGGTTGACCGTGTTCGTAGAGCATCCCGAGGTGGCCATGGACAACAACGCCTCAGAGCGCGCTTTGCGAGGCCCGGTGGTGGGGCGCAAGAACTACTACGGTTCGGGCAGTCGGTGGAGCGCCCGTCTGGCCGCTGTTTTGTTCACGATCCTGCAAACCTTGCAGCTGTGGGAGATCAACCCGCAACGGTGGCTGAGTTCCTATCTGAAATGCTGCGCCGAATCGGGCAACCGGGCGCCGCCGGATGTGAAGCGATTCCTGCCCTGGGAAATGGACCCCGCCCAAAGAGCGGCCTGGAGTCGACCCTTTTGTCGGGAGGCGGCATGAAGCGCTACTGCGGCCGCAACTTCAGCGGCGAGCAGATCGGGCAACTCCGAGACTTGATTGCCGACAACCCGGGCCGCACGCGCGCCCAGCTGTCTCGATCGGCGTGCCGACTGCTTCAGTGGCGCAAAGCGGACGGTGGCCTCAAGCAGATGAGCTGCCGGGTGGCCATGCTGCGCATGCATCGCGAGGGGCTCCTGCAGCTGCCGCCCCCTCGCAACCGGAAAGGAGGCTCGGGCCCGATCGAGCACACTTTCTGGAGCGCCCCGCAACCGCCGCTGTCCCGACCCGTGCATGAGCTGCCCGGGGTGCATCTGGAGCCGGTCCTGAGCCCCCCCGACTCCGCTTTGTGGAATGAATACATCGACCGCTATCACTATCTGGGATACAAGCCCCTGCCGGGTGCTCAGCTGCGCTACTTCGCTTGCTCTGAAGAGCGCATCCTGGCCCTGCTTGGCTTTGGCGCCGCCGCTTGGAAAACCGCCCCCCGCGATCGCTTCATCGGCTGGCGTCCTTCCGAACGGGAGAGAAACCTTCAATTGATCGTCAACAACGCGCGCTTTCTCATCCTTCCCTGGGTGCAGTCTAAGAACTTGGCCTCCAAACTGCTGGCCTTGGCCGCGCGTCAACTCCCCGAGGACTGGCACGACCGCTACGCCTACCGACCCGTTCTGCTGGAAACCTTCGTCGACACGGGGCGCTTCACAGGCGCCTGCTACAAGGCCGCCAACTGGATCCATGTCGGACAGACCCAGGGCCGGGGCAAGCTGGACCGTGACCGCAAGGCCGATCTGCCCACCAAAAGCATCTGGCTCTACCCCCTGAGCAAACACTTCCGAAGATCGCTTCGCTCCACTTGAGTCCTCAAGAGCATCGTCCGTTGGTCATTGCTTGAGTATGGGTTTACCGAATATTTACCCGTGATTGATCAACGTCAAATAGAATTCCCGCAGCGACGATTGGAAATCCCCACACAAGGATTAAAAAAAAAGAGCTGTAGCCGTCCTCTGAGACGGCCCTTTCCGCGGTCCTCCTTTCTGTAAAAAAGAGAGATTGTTCCTAGAATGCGAGGGGGACGGAGTGAGGGCGTAGCCCGAACGGAGCTCCCCCTCGCTCGCGCTGGCGTCGAGGGGAGTGGACCAGATCCACGAGGCTGCTGAGCGGCCTCTGTAGGGCGCTGTACGACCTCTCCCCTTGGCGGGCACTCGTGTGTCGCCCTCACCAAGCACTTTCCGGGGTCCAATCAGCCGATTTGCCCGGATTTGACCTCCTCGCGGTTTCCTCATTTCGTGGTTCCCTGCTGCTTTGCCTTGGCGCTCTCCATTCGATAGCTCGGGACGTTGAGTTCCAGAATCACGCTGTGGTGCACCAGCCGGTCGATGGCTGCTGCCGTCGTCAGGGGGTCCTTGAAGATCCTCTCCCAGTCCGAGAAGATCAGGTTGCTGGTCAGCAAGATGCTGCGACGTTCGTAACGATGGGCCAGCAGTGTGAAGAGAACCTCCATTTCCTCCCGGCTTTGCTGAACGTAGCCGATGTCATCGACTATGAGAGCCTCGAAGCGATCCAGTTTCTTGAGCTCCTTCTCCAGAGTCAGATCGATTTTGGCCCGCAGCAATCGCTGTACCAGCAGGGCGCAGGTAGAAAACAGAACCCGGCGCCCCAGCAGAATCAACTCCTGGCCCAGAGCACAGACCAGATGGGTTTTCCCGCTCCCAGGGTTACCGAAAGCCAAGACGTTCTCGGCACGATCCAAAAACGTCCCTTCCAGCAGCGCTGTGAGTTGTCGATCCACGCTTTGGGGCAAGCGCGAGCGGTCCAGCGCCGTCAGCGTTTTCTCCCAGGGAAGCTTGGAGGCCCGACGCTGGCGCTGGATTTTGCGCTCGTGCCGCTCCGCCACCTCGATCTCAGATAACGACAAGAGAAACCGGGGATAGGACAGACTTTCCTGGGTGGCCAGTGCCGCCTGGGCGGCGTAGTGCTCCCGAAAGGCCGGTAGATGCAGCTCGATTAGGCACTCGCGAAGTCGCGGTAAGTTGCCTGTGCTCATGACCTCACCTCCCGGTTCTCGAGAAGGGTGTCGTAGAGGCCCACGTCCATCTTCTCCACCATCACTTCCCAGGGTTCCACCACCGGATCGACAAGGCATTCTCGTAGTGCTTCAAAACGGATTCTTTGTCCCCGCTCAATCAACACCTGAAGTGCCTCTCGCACCCGCTGTTCACCTTCCTGGGCAGCCACCTCGAGGATCTTCAGATATTGGCGATCCGCCGTGGCCGGACAATCTCGGCGCAGCTCGTCGTAGGCGACTCGAAACAAGATCCCCGGAAACAGATCCTCCCGCCAGCGATAGCGAGTAAACGCCCCCGGCTTGCGCACCAACGAATGGATCACGTGCCGGTAGTCAATGCGATGCTTGCCTTCTCCTCGCAAGCGCGGCATCCGTGCCTGGCGCCGTCCTCCGTAGTAGACCTCCACCTGATCCGCCCACACCCGCACTTGAACGCGCTCGCCGATCAACCGGCTGTCCACCGAATCCCTCTGTGCCAACATGGGTGAGACACTTCTTCCCCACTAAATTAGACTAGAGGGTGAGAAGCTGGATCACACGATGATGGTAAACAGGAGCGATAAGAAACTGAGGATTTTGGAGACTTCGGAGCGAAGCGGAGAGGTCCCCAAAATCGGTGCGGAACGGACTGAGCCCGACAGGGTTCTTCCTAGACCCGATCCGGAAGTTCCCAGCAAGGCCACGCGTCGCCGATTTTCAGCCCGCTATAAGCTCCGGATCCTGGAGCAGGCCGATGGATGTGAAGAGTCGGGCGGAGTGGGAGCCTTGCTGCGCCGAGAAGGACTTTACTGGTCGAATCTTCAGACCTGGCGACGACAACGCGAGGAAGGAACGCTGCAGGCGCTGACTCCTCGCAAGCGGGGGCGCAAGTCCAAGCCGGTCAATCCTCTGGATCATCAATTGAGGCAAGTTCAGGCCGAGAATCGGAAGTTGAAGCGCAAGCTCGAGAAGTTTGAAGCCATGCTGGATCTCCAAAAAAAAGTCTCGCAACTGTTGGGGATCTCTCTGGCGAGCAGCGAAGAGAACGGAGACGAGAGCTGATGGACGAAGCTTTGCGATTCTCACAATCCCACGGAGTCCGGGCCGGCTGTCAGGCTCTGGATCTGCCGCCATCCAGTCTGTATCGGGAGAAACTTCGGCGGGAACGGCCGGCGATGGATCCTCGACCTCGGCCCGCATCCCCACGCGCCTTGAGCCCGCCCGAGAAGGTGGAGTTCCCCCGGTTTCGTGGACACCTAATCCTTTGGGAGAATGGAGGACACGATGCCAAGAACAAGACGAGCTTATCCACCCGAGTTTCGCCAGCAGATAGTCGAGCTTCATCGAGCCGGGCGCAGCCCCGGTGAGCTGGCCCGAGAGTTTGAACCCAACGAACAGACGATCCGCAACTGGATCGCCCAGGCAGACCTGGATGAAGGCCGTCGTAGAGACGGCCTGACGACGGTAGAACGAGCCGAGCTGCGGAAGTTGCGCAAAGAAAATAGGCAGCTGAGGGTTGAGCGGGAAATATTGGCAAAAGCCGCGGCCTGGTTCGCACGGGAGAGCGATCCGATTTCCAAGGAGTCTTCAGGTTCGTGAAAGTGAATCAGGCCGACTATCCAATCACCACCATGTGCCGTTTGCTGGGTGTCTCCACCAGTGGCTACTACGCGTGGGTCGATCGCGGACCTTCGACTCGAGATGAAGCGAATGCTCGTCTTCTGGAAACAATCAACGGGATCCACCAGCAAAGTCGTCGGACCTATGGAGCTCCCCGCATTACGGCGGAACTTCGAGAGGAAGGTCACCTGGTGGGCAAAAACCGGGTGGCCCGACTGATGAAAGTCGCCGGCATTGAAGGCGTTAGCCGCAGACGCAAGACACGCACGACCCTGAGAGGCCAAGACAGCCGTCCGGCTCCGGATCTGGTGGAGCGAAACTTCCAGGTCAGCCGCCCCAACCGACTGTGGGTTGCAGACATCACGTACGTGCCGAGTTGGGCAGGTTTCGTCTACCTGGCCGTAGTGGTCGACGCTTTCAGTCGTCGAGTGGTCGGCTGGTCGCTCAGAAATGATCTCAAGACCCGGCTAGTGACCGATGCCCTGCAAATGGCACTTCAAGAGCGTGAATCCGACGGGGTGATCCATCACTCGGACCAGGGGACGCAATACACGTCGATCGAGTTCGGGCTACGCTGCAAGAGAGCCGGCATCAGACCCTCCATGGGCTCGGTCGGTGACTGTTATGACAACGCGCTGTGTGAGAGCTTTTTTGCCTCTCTGGAGTGTGAACTGATCGACCGGCACAGCTTCCGCAGCAAGCTGCAGGCCAAGCTTGCTGTCTTCGACTACATCGAGGGCTTTTACAACCCTCACAGGCGGCACTCGTCACTGGACTATCTGTCGCCGATCAACTATGAATCGAGGCACTCAGATGTGGCTTGATTCGAAAGCCGTAAACTGTCCACAAAAGTGGGGTAACTTCAAGGAAGCTGTCGTGGAGGTCCTGCACAGCCAGCGGTTTGTCGACAAAGCTCCCGCCACAGTGTGGGCGGAGCTACTGGATGAAGGGCGATACTTGTGCTCGATCCGAACCATGTATCGCATTCTGTCCCAACGTCTGGAAGTCAAGGAGCGTCGCCGCCAGCGCCGCCATCCCCAATACGCCAAGCCAGAACTCCTGGCCACCGGCCCCAACCAATGTTGGTCATGGGACATCACCAAGCTCAAGGGTCCCGTCAAATGGAGTTATTACTACCTCTATGTGGTTCTGGATATCTTCAGCCGCTACGTGGTGGGCTGGATGGTGGCCACCCAGGAGAACTCACGCCTGGCCAAGGCTTTGATCGCCCAGAGCTACTCCAAGCAGGCGATCGTGTCGGGAGATCTCACCCTCCATGCTGATCGAGGGTCGTCGATGAGTTCCAAGGCACTGGCCTTGCTGCTGGCCGATCTGGGAGTGACCAAGTCTCACTCTCGGCCTCACGTCTGTGACGACAATCCCTACTCGGAGGCCCAATTCAAGACCCTCAAGTACCGGCCCGAATTCCCGGCTCGATTCGGCACCATCCAGCAATCCAGAACCTTTTGCCGGGAGTTCTTCGATTGGTATAACCGCGACCATCGCCATTCGGGTATCGGCCTGCACACTCCCGAGGACGTGCACTACCTCACCGCCATCGCCACACGTCGCAATCGAGCCCAAACACTGGAGGCCGCCCATGCACTCTTCCAGGAGAGATTTCCCAATGGCAAACCCGTTCCTCCCGCTCTTCCAGAGGCGGTTTGGATCAACCCTCCCGAAAAGAAGGACCCCTGAGAGGACGCTACTGTAATTTATTCACCAAAGTGTCTCAAAGTTGTTGACACGTTCCGATAGGTGTTGTGGCGAACCCGGATCGTACTGCTGGGGGAGACTCTCACCCACTGCCGGGTGAAGTCATCCAGACGGCGTGCCGGCAACGGGCGCATCACTGCCAGCTCTTCTCCCAGGCTCTTTTGCCGGGCCGCATTGCGCCGGGACACAATCACCGCTACAAAGCCCTCGTACTCTTCCCGGCTGGAAAAATCACGGCTACACCGCAGCAGCAGTTCCTGCTCAATGGCCCGTTTCAAGCGGTGATGGGACTGTTCCACATCCCCGTTCTCGTGTGCCTTTCCTGCCTGAGTGCGACTGGAGCGCATCCCGAAGTGTCTCAGCAACGCTTGATAGCGCTCGGTGAACTCTTCCCGCTTCAGGTTCTTGACTGCCGCCGAGAGCCGGTCGGTCCGGTGCTCCTCGGGCAGCGCCCCCAACTCCCACAACGCGTTCTGAAGCCCCAGGCTGAGGCTCTCAAACGACTCACTGAAACACAGCGTGGTCGCTTCCCAGTTCGAGTAGGCCAACACGAAGTGGTACAGCAGATGGGGAAACGGCTGGCCCTGGATCGTCACTCCGAGGCGCCCCATAAACGTGAAGTCCGATTGCGCTTGATGTCCCGGCTGATACTTCTGCGGGAACATCACCTCCTTCGCTTCTCCGTATTCTGCCTTCCACTGCTTGATCCTGCGCTGCAGCGTTCTCAACTGGCCTTGCTGGAAGGCCCCTTCCTGCTGACGACACAAATGATCGAACACCGCTTTTGCTTCCACCGTCGGCGATCGCTTCAGGATCTCTTTCACCTCCGGCCACACCGACTCGAACGGATCCGATCGAGTTCTCCAATACCGTTCCGGCTGACACTGGCTCGGTAGCTTTCCCGACTTCAGGTACTTGCGAGCTGTCTTTCGCGACATCCCCGCTTTGGCCGCCGCCATCGTTAGCGTCTTCTCGTTCTTCTTCAACTTTACTAACCTCCGCACTTGCTGATCCTTAACCATGCCCTCATGGTCAGGATCAGCCCTGAAAAAGCGGGGAATTCCATTTGTCGTCGCGGGGAATTCTAACTGTCGCCAATCACGTGATGGTATCAAAGGCATGAAAGTAAAGGTTTTATGGGACTCTTTGCTAGGATTAAATACAGCTTCAGCGGGGCGCGATAGGCCGAGACATTCCCTGAGAATACACTACACTCGGCGGAAGCTTCATTGGGTTAGAGGTGGCAGGTTGCAAGCTACAGGTTCCAGCTGGCTGGCCACATGAAACGCAGCTAAACGGTACCGGGAACGGCTGCCAGTGCCGCAGCACAAGCCAGCGAGTCACCGAGGCTAAAGTGGAAGAATCGATATCCCTTGAGGCAGCTCACAGCAATTTGTTGTACAACCCCCAGGCGCTGATGGCGGCGAAGAGGATAAGGATGATGGTGGTGGCGATGGCACCGAAGAGTATCGGTAGGCGTGTGCGATAGCCCCGGGGTAGCTTGAAATTCAGATAGAGCGCCGCGGCCATGATTAACGTTACTCCCAGGTTCCCATTCAGAAAGCCAGAGACTTGGCTGAGCACGTCGAAGGAGACATCGCCCCAGACCAGAATCATGGCCACGATGACAATGTAGAGTCCAAAGAATTTCTTAAGACTTTCATATTTCCACTCGCGCTCGGGCCACACTGCACAAAAAAGGTCTCGGGTGACTCGTCCGAAAATCTCGGGCATGGCCTGCAGTGTGCCCCATAGTGCCACCGTGATAGAGACGTAATAGACCCAGACCAGACCTGGATGAATGGTCTTCCACACGTCTGCCTGATGAGTCAGAAGGTTCCAACCGTGAAACTCACGCTTGAGGGGATAGAGAACGGCTGCTCCGGAGACCATGAAGGCGACAGAAACCAAGAACAACACCACAGCGCCCATCCCGATATCCCATCTGAGCGGTAGGCTGAGTCTACGAAGCCGTCTCATCTGCCCCGGATCTTCCGGCAAGTAATCGATTCGGTTCCGTTGTGGGGCTCGATCTCGAATCAAGTCGATCTGCCTATGCCCTGTGAGCCCCCAACCATGGAGTTCGACCCAGCTGGAGTAAGCCAGATAGCCGAGGGCCCCTGTGCCAACGAAGCTAAAGAGCGTCGCCATCGTCAGCAAGGGATGTCGAACCGCGTCCTCCGGCGACCACGAGGGAAAATCGGGTAGGCGTCCAAAACTGAAGCTGCCTTTCACCGTCGACATCAGGTCTGGCCGCACCAGCAGGGTCCCCAGGATCGTGCCCAGGACCAGTACCCCACAGATGGCAATCTGCTGCTTCTCGAGCGCTGCGAAAGAGAGGCGCAGCGCGATCATCACAGCCGTGAGCATGAAGCCCGTGGTGAACAGATTCTGCCAGAAGAATCGGGAACCGAGATCTGACAAAACATCTTCCAGCAGAAAGTAGGCCAGATCTCCCCAGGGCTTGGCCACCCCCGTGAACCCCATCGGAGTCCCGAACAGCCCGAGCACCACGATCGATAGGGGCAACCATCCCCGGGGACCGGGTAGCCTGGCCAGGCGATGCACCACGTGCTCACCGCTGATGGCCGTGTATCTCCCCAGCAAGTAGGTGACGAAAACCCCTTTGGACAGACAGCTCAGAAGGACCAGCCAGAGCAGATCGTAGCCCGCCCAGGCACCTGCCCGTACCACCAGAATCGTCTCCCCAGCGCCAATGCTCGCTGAGGCGATGATGGCCGCCGGCCCGAACTGGCGCAGGAGAGCCTTCAGCTTCCGCCAGGACCAGGGCTCATCGTATAGGCTCGGTTCCTCGGGAATCTCGATTGAACTGAGATCGCTAGGCGTATCCAGATCCGGCATGAAAACACCCAATCAGGGTAGCCGACGTCCACCGAAACCTGCTCGTGCAAAGCAAAACAGTGCCGCATGAGGCGCAGTTGAGCTGGGTAGAATCCGACTGCGGGCAGAGAGACGGCAACCGCACGATCTCGCAGATTCCCGACCCCACGTCTGCGCTTCAGGCTTCCTGGAACCGGCGAAACTCAAGTTGAACTATCTTTCCCTGGCTACGAGGCGGTCACGCCCGTTGGGCAACCATTCGATATTGAACCGAGCTAGGTCGATTCGCGAATCTGATTCCCACTCGCCCCTAACGCGTGGTGACACATTATACATTATAGGAAAGAAGGATCGTCATCTCCTTTTCGACGGTCGGCGGAGGAAGTGGCAGTACAGCCGGTGGAGACGATTCAACGGTCGCTGGCGGAGCTGGCAACACCGCCGGAGAGATTCGATCAACGGTCGGGGGAGGCAATAACAATCCCGCCAGCGGAGATTACGCTACCGTAGGGGGCGGTCAAGACAACATTGCCAGTCTGCCCTACACGACGATCCCCGGGGGGTTGAGCAACCGGGCCGCCGGAGCCTACAGCTTCGCGGCCGGCCGCCTGTAAGACAGCAGATTGTTTAGAGGGGGTGAAGTCAGGCTGTTTTGACCTGGATTGGGTAAGCAGAAAATGACGGATTAGAGGAGCGCTGGTGGTTGAGGCCAGCCCTTGGTAGGAGAGGAGCTAGCGGAAGCGGGAGCCGTTGGCGTTGGCGATCCAGCGACGCAGGGCGACGCGGACGTTGTTGACGCGACTCAGCGGAGCGTTGTCGAAGTACCAGCGGAAGGTTTTGATCTCTTCCAGGATGTCTACGTCGGGGAAGTCGGCGGTCAGTTCGGCAATGAAAGCCGCATCCAGCTCGGGGCGGTAAGGGTAATCGGGCAGCTGCTCTTGCAGGTAGGCGAGGATCTTCTCGGGAGAGTTGTCGAAGAACATGTCGGCGCTATTCACAGCTCGTCGGAGGCCCGGTAGATGTCCTCTTCGTCCAGAGTGGCCTTTTGCTCGAGCACGCCCCGGTTGAGCGCGGCCAGGCAGAGGCGGTTCAGCAGCCGGCAGACGCCGCCCGAAGTTTTGTAAAGGGCCAGGTAGGCCGAGTCGGTGAAGATGTCGGGTTTAGCTCCGGCCAGCTGGAGATGGTGGCAGACGTAGTTTTTGGTTTCGGCCTCATCCAGGGGAGGCAGCTTGTAGGAGAGTAGGATGCGCTGGTGGATGTTGCGGAACATGGGGCGCCCGAGCCGTCGGCCCAGGTCGGGATGACCGATCATGATCATGAGCAGGGGATCGATTGAATCCATCCTAAAATTAAGAAGTACAGGTATTTCGTCCAGTGTTTTGTCGGGCAGACACTGGCTCTCGTCGAGAATTAGAATCGGGGTCTTTTTGGCGTTCTCCACATAGTCGCGCACGGCCGTTTGCAGGTTTCGAAACAGAGTGGACTTGCGGCTGGAGGGCTCACCGCCGAACTCGCTGTTGAGCTGGGCCCAAAAATCCAGGGGAGTGACCGTCGACAGGGGCACGTAGAAGAGCTTGTAGACGGAGGAGTTGAGTTGCTCGACGAAGGCGCGCACGGCGGCCGTTTTGCCGGTTCCGGCCTCCCCCAGCACGAGCATCAGCCCCAGACGGGTACGCATGTAGTCCAGGCGCCGGGCGAGTTCGTCAAAGGCCGCAGTGGGGAGCAGTTTCTGGGCCGGGATGTCCTTGGCGAAGGGAGTGTCGGAGAAGCCGTAAAAAGTGTGGATCACGATTCATCCTCCTCGTCGGGAAGGGAAAAACGGGGTCTTCGGGGGGAAGTGGCGTTTTGGGCGGCGTCGACCCGGTGCAGACGCACCACCGGCTGGTCGTCTTCGAAGAGAAACAGCTCACTGGGACGTCCTTCGGGATGGCGGATCTCGATGCGCAGGCCAGTGTATTGGGGCGGCACTTCCCAGAGCCGGCGGGCGATGGAGACGGTGCAGTCGTTGCGGACGGTGCGGTGCAACGTGCGGTAAAAGACCCGGTCCAACTCGGCCCGGCTGACCGTACGGCGGCGAATGGAGGCGAGCGAGCGCAGGTAACGCTCCAGTGGCGTCTCACAGATGCTCGAGTGGCGGCGCCGGTGATAGTCCTGCTCCAGCCACTGAGACAAGCGAGCATTGAGATCGTCGAGGGTCAAGGCCTCGAGATCGAGAAGGCTTAGAAAACCCTGGCGCAGGGTGCGAAACCAGCGCTCGATTTTTCCGCGCGAAGGACTGTCATAGGGCTTGGAATGCACCAGAGCCACACCCAGACGGGCGCAGGCCAAGGTGAGTTGTTTGGAGGAGAAGGCCGAGCCGTTGTCACAGTAAAGGATCTGGGGTAAACCATGGCGCGAGAAGGCTTTTTGGAGTGCCGAGACGACCACTGCGGAGTTTCCCCGGGTGTAGAAGCGGGCCAGGGTCAGGAAGCGGGAATGGTCATCGATGGCTGCAGCCAGGTAGGTTTTGCGGCGGCGGCGGCCGAGAGGCACCTTGGGGCCGTGCATAAAATCCATCACCCACAGATCGTTGGCGTGGGGTTTTTCGAAGTGCTTGCGGGCCTTGGGCGCCGGCTTGACCTGGGGCCGCAGACCGGCCCGCTTGATGTGACGACGCAAAGTGGATTCGGAGATGCGGCGCGAAGTGATGTGGCCCGAGGCCACCAGCTGTTCACGGAGTCGGTTGACCGGCACCCGGGGATGGCGGGCCAGCAGCTCGGAGATGTGGGCGCTCAGCTGCTCGGAGATGACCCGGCTTCGGCCCGCATCGCAACGCCGCTTGGGCAAGAGTCCGTCGAGTCCTTCTTGGCGGTAGCGGCGCAACCAGCTCTTGAAAGTGGCGACTGAGTAGCGGCGTCTGCCCAGACCCGGCACAACCAGCTCTTTTCGGGCCATGCGGCCGAAGTAACGGGCTTGGCTGCCGGCGGCGGCGTGCAGCACCGGCGCGATGACGCCGTAGCGGAACAGCGCCACGGCCTGGCGTTTTTGTTTTCCCTTCATCCTGAGGCTCCTTTGGCCAACCCTTTGTGCCACAACCCTACCGCTGGGCCCCTATCACGCAGTGTGGAGGATCGATTCTTGTCATGACGCGGCTGCCAGCCGGGTCCAAACAACGTGGCGCAAAAAGGGGATTGAGCGACTTGTGCTGCAGACACAGCGGATGCCGGTGAGTCAGCCCGTCAGCAAGCCAGAGCGGGGCCCGAGAGCCAATCGTAGGTCGAACAGCAGGTGGGGGAAGTAACGCCGATGAAAACGCAGCACCACTCGGGGTGGAGAGCCTCGGGGCTGGGCCGCCAGCAGCGCGGCCACCTGCTGGGCCTGCCGCCGCACCCCTTGGACGGCTCCGGGCAACTCGACCTCGGCCACCGGAAAAGAGAGCAGTCGCCCATAGACGGCCGCCAACAGCAGCAGCATGCGGTGCAGCGTCAACTCCTCCAACAGCACAGCTTCCTCACCTTGGCTGCCGGCCGTGGCCACCTCGTCCAGCGCTTGGCGCATCGTCCGTTTGCCGTTCACCACCACTTCGACCATCCAGCTCATCAACCCCAGGCTGAAGCGTCGGCGCGGCACCACTTGAGCCGGCAGCACGCTGAAGGTGACATCTCGTGGCTGATCCGGGCCCCGCCGCCGGCAGCGGAAGCGAGCCACTGGAAACCGTTGATAGGTCCGCCCCTCCTCATCCACCAAGCACCTGAAATACAGACCGTGGCGTACGGCGCATTCACTTCCCCGGCACAGCGGACAGCGGTCCCGGTAGTCGGGCAACAGCTCGTACAGCCCCAGTCCCAGAGAGGAAAGACTTGACAAAGACCTGTCTTGGAAGCGATCCTGAATCTGAAGTTTGTCTTCGAAAAGCCGGGAGTTATCCGAAGCTCAAACCACGGGCTCCCGGCTGCTCCTTTCCCTTCTTCTCCGCAGCCAAGACAGCTGTCACACTGTCATATTCTTTTCACCCGCTGCGGGCTAAGACAATCTATACAATTCCGGCTGCAAAAGGCAGAGAAGTTTGTGACGTATTACACCGCCGAGGGCGATCCAACTGTGTGGGCTGTTTCACCTGGGCCGACAGCCAGGACTTCAACTTTAGCACCGTCGTCCGGGATCGCTTCAACGTCCGTTCCACCGGGGGGTTCCGCATCGTGACCGGGATTAACGGCTCCGGGGCCGCTACGTCCGGGGTGCTCCTGGATGCCGGTAGCGGTTCCTGGAGCAGTTTCAGCGACCGGGAATCCAAGGACAACCTCCAGAGCGTCGATCCGCGGCTCGTTTTAGAAAAGCTGAGCGAGGTTCCCATCGCGACCTGGAATTACAAGGCACAGTCTTCTGACATCCGCCACATCGGCCCCATGGCACAGGACTTCTATGCCGCTTTTGGAGTGGGGGAGCAGGAACGGTATATCTCCACGGTGGATGCCGACGGTGTAGCCCTGGCCGCCATTCAGGGGCTCTATGAGTTGCTCCAGGAAAAGGAGCGAGAAATGGAGGACTTGAGAGGCCAGCTGGAGGATTTGAACGCCGCCCTTGCTGGTCTGGTCGCAGATGCCGGGGAGTAACAGGTAACCGGTCTGCTGCCCATGGTTCCCAGTGGTGGCTTGAGTTGGCTGGAGTTGGGTGGAGTGGGGTTGGCGCGGTTACGTTTTTGGTTAGAAAACGCCGATTCTGGGGTCATGAGGAAAGCGGCTATCCTCGTAACTTGTTGAAACCAAAGTGCCCAGGGTGGGACTCGAACCCACACGGGCCTAAGGCCCCCAGGATTTTAAGTCCTGGGGAGAAAAAGCCGAAACGCTAGGAAACATTAGGAAAATCAACCACTTGACCGGGTTTTCTGCCAACCGACTACCCGAAACATTAGGAAAGATTAGGAATTAGAGTGGGAGACAAATGGGAGACAGTGTGTCCAGTGAAATAACAACTAGGTTCAAGTAACGTTAAGTAACGGTGTTCATGAAGTCAGAGAAGTCAATCTCCCAATCGCCGCCACAATGTTAACAGTCCTCTTCGAGAGCTGGCCTTGGAGTGCGCAAGCTTGCTTGCGCCTTTGCCCAGCAGGTTAATTGTCGAATCGTCGGGCCGACAGCTTAGGCCCAAACAACGTCTTGAAGTTACCCCACTTTTGTGGACAGTTTACGGCTTTCGAATCAAGCCACATCTGAGCGCCTCGATTCATAGTTGATCGGCGACAGATAGTCCAGTGACGAGTGCCGCCTGTGAGGGTTGTAAAAGCCCTCGATGTAGTCGAAGACAGCAAGCTTGGCCTGCAGCTTGCTGCGGAAGCTGTGCCGGTCGATCAGTTCACACTCCAGAGAGGCAAAAAAGCTCTCACACAGCGCGTTGTCATAACAGTCACCGACCGAGCCCATGGAGGGTCTGATGCCGGCTCTCTTGCAGCGTAGCCCGAACTCGATCGACGTGTATTGCGTCCCCTGGTCCGAGTGATGGATCACCCCGTCGGATTCACGCTCTTGAAGTGCCATTTGCAGGGCATCGGTCACTAGCCGGGTCTTGAGATCATTTCTGAGCGACCAGCCGACCACTCGACGACTGAAAGCGTCGACCACTACGGCCAGGTAGACGAAACCTGCCCAACTCGGCACGTACGTGATGTCTGCAACCCACAGTCGGTTGGGGCGGCTGACCTGAAAGTTTCGCTCCACCAGATCCGGAGCCGGACGGCTGTCTTGGCCTCTCAGGGTCGTGCGTGTCTTGCGTCTGCGGCTAACGCCTTCAATGCCGGCGACTTTCATCAGTCGGGCCACCCGGTTTTTGCCCACCAGGTGACCTTCCTCTCGAAGTTCCGCCGTAATGCGGGGAGCTCCATAGGTCCGACGACTTTGCTGGTGGATCCCGTTGATTGTTTCCAGAAGACGAGCATTCGCTTCATCTCGAGTCGAAGGTCCGCGATCGACCCACGCGTAGTAGCCACTGGTGGAGACACCCAGCAAACGGCACATGGTGGTGATTGGATAGTCGGCCTGATTCACTTTCACGAACCTGAAGACTCCTTGGAAATCGGATCGCTCTCCCGTGCGAACCAGGCCGCGGCTTTTGCCAATATTTCCCGCTCAACCCTCAGCTGCCTATTTTCTTTGCGCAACTTCCGCAGCTCGGCTCGTTCTACCGTCGTCAGGCCGTCTCTACGACGGCCTTCATCCAGGTCTGCCTGGGCGATCCAGTTGCGGATCGTCTGTTCGTTGGGTTCAAACTCTCGGGCCAGCTCACCGGGGCTGCGCCCGGCTCGATGAAGCTCGACTATCTGCTGGCGAAACTCGGGTGGATAAGCTCGTCTTGTTCTTGGCATCGTGTCCTCCATTCTCCCAAAGGATTAGGTGTCCACGAAACCGGGGGAACTCCATCTTGAACCTCGACATCGCATTCTCTGCGAGGCTTTGCCGGGTGCAACCACTGGAACCGTACACTCTCAGGCCGGTGGCGTTCACGACAACGTGTCGGGGTCGGCCGCGATTCAGATCCGCGGGAACCCTCGAGGCGCCCTTAATGCAAAAGATCCACGGCTCTTATTCGGACACGAAGATCTTTACGTCCTGAACTTTCCACCAGTTTCTTCGATAGCTGCCGCTGCCGCCGATGGTGACGTACGCGCCGTCTTTGAGTGCTTGGGGGCTCGAGCTCACAAAGCCGGTGATGTCCACAACGTCCATCAGGTTGCCGTCAAGTGTCCAGGACAGCGTGTTGCCATCGTCACTGAGCCAGAGTCCCAATCTGTGGCCTGTCGGATCGGCGATTCCGAACGGATTGCTTCTAGTCCGGAGGATCACCGTCGGAATGCTGATATACGGTAATTTCCACGCCAGGTACGCGTCGTGTCCGTACTGTCGCATAAACGCCAGATATTTTTCCGGATCATGCTGATAGGTCGTGTACTTCTCTTCATCGCCGGGAATGATATTGCGGTTCAGATGATAGTGGAGGCCTTTGCTGTACCAGTCGAAATGGAGTTGCACCTTCCTGTGGTTGGCCTCGTCCCGCTGGGTGCCGACAAATCCCGGAGGGCTGCCAATCGTCAAAACAAAGCCCATCAGGTACAGTCCGCTGTAGGGGTCCTCCTCATCGGTCGAGCGGCCGTCCAGGGTCAGATACTTGTTCACATAGTCTTCGGCGTGGGTGTATTCGGCCAGGGTAATCTCGACGCCGTTGACGCCTTTGAGTCCAGGATTGAAGTGCTTCTTCTTGGAGGCAAAAAGGTTGGACGCCAGCACCCCCGGTCCGGCAGGCGTTGGGGTGGATGATTCAATCAGAGCGTATCCGTTCCCGGCGGTCACCTTGCCTCGTCCTCCTCCATCCTCCGGGGCCACTGGCAGGATGACCCATCGATCGAGATCAAATTCCTGCCTAAAATCGTCTTCAAACTGGATCGTCAAATCCTGTTTGTTTTGCCAGATTCGCAGCATCCGTTCTCCGCCTGGAAATGGATCACGGCCCATTGTGGATGGCTGCACCATTGCGGATGGCCGCACCATCGGAAAAAGCAAAGTTCCGATCAAAATAGTGCTGATTTTGTAGGTCAGCATGATTGTCTTCCCCCTTTCTGCGTAAATCTAGCCGGTCGATTGACCTGTATATTCCCTTATCCGGTCATGTCAAGAGGGAATTCTACCCTGCGGACGCTTCTTGGGATATGGACCGCTTTCTCGGCAAGAATCGGGGGCTGACCCCATTTGCTTCCCTCTGGAGATATGGAGGGTACAACAGACGCATAGGTTACTCCTGCCCACCGCGCGACAAATAGGGTCCGTGCACTGAAAGCACCCGGCCGTCGCCCGTGCTGTCATCGAGGACGATTATCCGGTAGCGCGCGCCGCCCGGCTCCACCCGCACGACCACGTGGCCCTGCCGGGCGGCAACCTGGCCGAAGCGCTCCAGGACCCAAGCAGTCTCGGCCTCGCCGAAGAGCTTCACCATGTGCTCGCGCCGGCCCGGCCACCCGCTGTTGGTCATGAAGATGTCGCGCGGCCCCGGATAGATCCGCTCGGAGAGCATGCGGCGCATGACGTCCGGCGACGGCTGGCTCGACGCAAATGTTGACTGGATATGGATACGCGGCCGCAGCACACTCAGGAAAAACGGGTTCACTGCATCCTGCGTTCCGTGGTGGTTCAGTGCATGCACATCCACCGGCCCGGTCACCCACGCGACGGCAGACTCCATCTCGGTCCACGCCTGAGCATTGGGAGCGAGTAAACCCGCCATGTCGCCGCCGTTGAAATAGGTGAAGACCCCGTAGGAGAGCCGGAACGCGAGGCTGCAGTTGTTCTCTTCCACCGGCACGATGCCCGGGGGAAACCGGTTGCGAGTCGCGGTGCCGCCGCCGGTCCACACCCGCCCGTTCGCCGCGATGTTGCGAATCTCGAAGGTCGGGAAATCCCGCGGGGCGCGGCGCAGCACGATCTGATCGGAGCGGCCGGCCTCGAAGCGAACCACCTGCATGCCGCGGTGCCCCGACTGCCATTTGAGGAAAGCGCGGTAGTTCTGGATCATCGGGCTGGCTGATGGCGCGGGGAAATCGTAGTCCGGCCACCCGCGATCGAGCAGCGTCCCGATCCTCAACTCTTCGCCGACATCGGTGATGCCCGTCAACTTGTATGCGCCCGACGCCGACGGCGGGGAGTCGGGCATGAGGGTGCCCATGTGATCGCCGTGAAAGTGCGTGAGGGCGGCAAAGTCGAGCCCGCCGCGCGCCCCTTCGGGATGCATGCGACGGATGTAATGCGCGATCCACTGGCCGGGGCGCCGCGAGGAGTTCGGACGCGGCGGCGCGTCATAGCGGGGCTCGCGCTGGCCGGTCCGATTCACGGCGCCGGCGTCGAGCAGGAACGTCGTGCCGTCGGGCAGGATGAACAGGGCGGCGTCGCCCGTGCCCGTATTGATTTGGTGAATATCCAGCCCGCCGCGCTCCCAGGCGGGCAGCCGCTTGCCCGCCTCGGGACTTTCAACGCCTCCAATGCCGAAGACCGGCATCGCCAGGCCAAGGAGAAAACACGCCGCACGGCGGCACCGGGATGGAGTTGCGTTGGCCATGCGCTTCCATGCGCGCCGCAATCCCGCGCAAATCCAGCTTCCTATCAGTAATCTGTATTTATCCGTGTCCATCTGAGGTTGCTTCTATGGTTGCAAGAATTCTTGGTTGATGCAAAGGCTGTGTTCAAACCGACATTCCCATATCAACTTCGGATCCGTGTTCCTCCGACCTCCCTGTGACGAATAATCAAAACCTATCAGCCCTCCAACCCAAGGAACAAGTGTCGTTCCTCATATTTCGGCTGAAAAGGGCCTCTGATCCTTGGCCTCCCGCGGTATTCCTGCCTGATCAACGTCAAATAGAATTCCCGCAGCGACGATTGGAAATCCCCACACAAGGATTAAAAAAAAAGAGCTGTAGCCGTCCTCTGAGACGGCCCTTTCCGCGGTCCTCCTTTCTGTAAAAAAGAGAGATTGTTCCTAGAATGCGAGGGGGACGGAGTGAGGGCGTAGCCCGAACGGAGCTCCCCCTCGCTCGCGCTGGCGTCGAGGGGAGTGGACCAGATCCACGAGGCTGCTGAGCGGCCTCTGTAGGGCGCTGTACGACCTCTCCCCTTGGCGGGCACTCGTCTATCGCCCTCACCAAGCACTTTCCGGGGTCCAATCAGCCGATTTGCCCGGATTTGACCTCCTCGCGGTTTCCTCATTTCGTGGTTCCCTGCTGCTTTGCCTTGGCGCTCTCCATTCGATAGCTCGGGACGTTGAGTTCCAGAATCACGCTGTGGTGCACCAGCCGGTCGATGGCTGCTGCCGTCGTCAGGGGGTCCTTGAAGATCCTCTCCCAGTCCGAGAAGATCAGGTTGCTGGTCAGCAAGATGCTGCGACGTTCGTAACGATGGGCCAGCAGTGTGAAGAGAACCTCCATTTCCTCCCGGCTTTGCTGAACGTAGCCGATGTCATCGACTATGAGAGCCTCGAAGCGATCCAGTTTCTTGAGCTCCTTCTCCAGAGTCAGATCGATTTTGGCCCGCAGCAATCGCTGTACCAGCAGGGCGCAGGTAGAAAACAGAACCCGGCGCCCCAGCAGAATCAACTCCTGGCCCAGAGCACAGACCAGATGGGTTTTCCCGCTCCCAGGGTTACCGAAAGCCAAGACGTTCTCGGCACGATCCAAAAACGTCCCTTCCAGCAGCGCTGTGAGTTGTCGATCCACGCTTTGGGGCAAGCGCGAGCGGTCCAGCGCCGTCAGCGTTTTCTCCCAGGGAAGCTTGGAGGCCCGACGCTGGCGCTGGATTTTGCGCTCGTGCCGCTCCGCCACCTCGATCTCAGATAACGACAAGAGAAACCGGGGATAGGACAGACTTTCCTGGGTGGCCAGTGCCGCCTGGGCGGCGTAGTGCTCCCGAAAGGCCGGTAGATGCAGCTCGATTAGGCACTCGCGAAGTCGCGGTAAGTTGCCTGTGCTCATGACCTCACCTCCCGGTTCTCGAGAAGGGTGTCGTAGAGGCCCACGTCCATCTTCTCCACCATCACTTCCCAGGGTTCCACCACCGGATCGACAAGGCATTCTCGTAGTGCTTCAAAACGGATTCTTTGTCCCCGCTCAATCAACACCTGAAGTGCCTCTCGCACCCGCTGTTCACCTTCCTGGGCAGCCACCTCGAGGATCTTCAGATATTGGCGATCCGCCGTGGCCGGACAATCTCGGCGCAGCTCGTCGTAGGCGACTCGAAACAAGATCCCCGGAAACAGATCCTCCCGCCAGCGATAGCGAGTAAACGCCCCCGGCTTGCGCACCAACGAATGGATCACGTGCCGGTAGTCAATGCGATGCTTGCCTTCTCCTCGCAAGCGCGGCATCCGTGCCTGGCGCCGTCCTCCGTAGTAGACCTCCACCTGATCCGCCCACACCCGCACTTGAACGCGCTCGCCGATCAACCGGCTGTCCACCGAATAGGTGTTGTGGCGAACCCGGATCGTACTGCTGGGGGAGACTCTCACCCACTGCCGGGTGAAGTCATCCAGACGGCGTGCCGGCAACGGGCGCATCACTGCCAGCTCTTCTCCCAGGCGCTTTTGCCGGGCCGCATTGCGCCGGGACACAATCACCGCTACAAAGCCCTCGTACTCTTCCCGGCTGGAAAAATCACGGCTACACCGCAGCAGCAGTTCCTGCTCAATGGCCCGTTTCAAGCGGTGATGGGACTGTTCCACATCCCCGTTCTCGTGTGCCTTTCCTGCCTGAGTGCGACTGGAGCGCATCCCGAAGTGTCTCAGCAACGCTTGATAGCGCTCGGTGAACTCTTCCCGCTTCAGGTTCTTGACTGCCGCCGAGAGCCGGTCGGTCCGGTGCTCCTCGGGCAGCGCCCCCAACTCCCACAACGCGTTCTGAAGCCCCAGGCTGAGGCTCTCAAACGACTCACTGAAACACAGCGTGGTCGCTTCCCAGTTCGAGTAGGCCAACACGAAGTGGTACAGCAGATGGGGAAACGGCTGGCCCTGGATCGTCACTCCGAGGCGCCCCATAAACGTGAAGTCCGATTGCGCTTGATGTCCCGGCTGATACTTCTGCGGGAACATCACCTCCTTCGCTTCTCCGTATTCTGCCTTCCACTGCTTGATCCTGCGCTGCAGCGTTCTCAACTGGCCTTGCTGGAAGGCCCCTTCCTGCTGACGACACAAATGATCGAACACCGCTTTTGCTTCCACCGTCGGCGATCGCTTCAGGATCTCTTTCACCTCCGGCCACACCGACTCGAACGGATCCGATCGAGTTCTCCAATACCGTTCCGGCTGACACTGGCTCGGTAGCTTTCCCGACTTCAGGTACTTGCGAGCTGTCTTTCGCGACATCCCCGCTTTGGCCGCCGCCATCGTTAGCGTCTTCTCGTTCTTCTTCAACTTTACTAACCTCCGCACTTGCTGATCCTTAACCATGCCCTCATGGTCAGGATCAGCCCTGAAAAAGCGGGGAATTCCATTTGTCGTCGCGGGGAATTCTAACTGTCGCCAATCACCTGCCCCACTGTAAAGTACGCACTTACAAGAACTTCTCCTGGGGCACTCAAATCTCCGCGATTCAGCTGGGGTCAGCTCAAATTAGCCTGCATCGTCTCGTGACGGGCACAGTTTTGGGCCCAGTCACTCCCCTTGTTGCCAGCTACGCATATGCAAGGCGCTAAGCAAGCAATCCCAGCAACAGTGCAAACGACATGCTATCCCTGGCGGTGCTGTTTGTGCAGTCCACGGCGGCAAGGCACCACAAGTAATACACAAAGCGAAAGACTAGCAACTCCCCGTCTACGTCCACCCCGTTGAGGTCCAATTCGGTAGAGGAACACGATAACATTCAAATTATTGACAACTTGATCCCGGTCGAGTTCACCATAAAGATCGCTGGACCACTACAGTCCGCAAGTTCGTCAAGGATCTTGTAGACGCAGCGGGCAAGGAGATTCGGAGGGCCGGCCGAGCTACCATCAGAAGGTGTGTAAATAGCATAGGCGGTGAGTATCCTTCCGGGTTGATTTAAAACCCAGGGCCGAAAGGCCCGCAACGGAAGGAGTACACACCGCATGAGCAAGCAGAACATTGAGGAAAGTGTCGAGTCAAGAGTTTGTTTCGAGGAGCTGGAAGATTGGGTGCGGGAGAAGATCCAAGGCTGGGTTCAAGAGCTGCTGGAGGAGGAAGTCACGGAGTTATTAGGGCGGCGTAAGAGTGAGCGGCGAAGGGCCGTGGACGCTCCGTCGGGCTATCGCAATGGATATGGGAAGCCGAGGCATCTGACGCTGAGCTCGGGGAGGATCCAGGTTCGAAGGCCTCGAGTGCGGGATCTAGAGGAACACTTTGAAAGTCGGGTGTTGCCCCTGTTTGCCAAGCGGACGCGGCAGGTTCGAGAACTGATCCCTGAGCTGTACTTGCATGGTCTGGCGCTGGGGGATTTTGATCTGGCTCTGAGAGGGCTTTTAGGGGAAAAGGCGCACCTGTCGTCCTCCACGGTGGCCAGATTGAAAGAGAAGTGGCAGGCCGAATGGGAGGTCTGGCAGAGTCGACCCTTGAATGATCTGGAAGTGGTGTATTTATGGGTAGATGGAATCTACGTCAAGGCGGGTCTGGAGAAGGAAAAGGCAGTCCTGCTGGTGGTGCTGGCCGCCTTAAGTGACGGAAGCAAAGCCGTGGTGTCGGTCACGAGCGGCTATCGGGAATCGACCCAGAGCTGGTCGGAAGTACTGCGCGACTTGAAGCGCCGGGGGATGGGCTGTCCACGGCTGGTGATCGGAGACGGCCACCTGGGCATCTGGGGAGCTTTGCGCAACGTCTATCCCCAGGCCGAGGAGCAGCGCTGCTGGAATCATCGGATCGTCAACCTGCTGACCAAGCTCCCTAAGCGAGTGCACAAGCCGGCCTTGCTGATCCTGCGGCAGATCCCTTACGCCGAGACTCGAGAAGAAGCACAACGACTCAAGAAGGTTTTTCAGCACTGGTGCCGGCAGCGAGGGCTGACTCTGGCGGCTGAGCTAATCGAGCAGGACTGGGACCGGATGGTGACCTTTTACAACTATCCAAAGAAACAGTGGCAGCATCTGCGAACCACCAATCCAGTGGAGTCACCGTTTGCCGCTCTTCGGCTGCGAACGGACGCGGCCAAGCGATTCAAGAAAGTGGAAAACGCCCAGGCGGTGATCTGGAAGATGCTGCTGGTGGCGGAGCAGCGATTCCGCCGGTTGAAGGCACCGGAGCTGATGAAAGACGTCTACCAGGGCGCCAAATATGTCAATGGAGTCCCGGTCAACCAAGTCCCGGAGGAGAAAGCCGCCTGATGTTTTTCCACACCTATTGACAAGAGCTCGGGCCGGCCTGGTCAAGTAGCCGACAGCACGCAGAAAATCACGAAGGATTTCGGAACAACTTTCTCAGTTGCTCCCTCTTCCTCCACCCTGGAGCTTCTCCAAGACTTGATCGATCGAGAAGCTGGCTGCCTTCTGCCGTGGTGGGAACTCCTTGAAGGTCGCGAGGAACCGGACCACAGCCACCTGGGCAGGAACGAGCGCGAACATACGATCGGCTCGCCACCGACCGTAGCCGATGGCTTCGTGGTCGGCGCGCTCGAACGGATCGGTCCGGAGATTGAAGAGCTTCGGGAACCGTAGCTGGACGAATGGCTCCCGCCAGACGTCGAAGCCGCGGGACCGTTGCTCGGCAAAAACGATCTTCCAGTTTTCGTGGCGCAACGCCAACAGGTTCCCGTCGTCGCTGAAATAGAAGAACTGCAGGCGCGGTCCTTTCTTTTCCTGACCTGTAAAGTGAGGAAGAAAATTGAACCCGTCGAGATGGACCTTGAAATTCTTGTCACCCACACGATAGCCGGATTTTAGTTTCGCCGCGATGTCCGGCTCCCCAACGGCGGCCATCAGGGTGGGCACCCAATCCTGGTGCGAGATAATCTCGTTCGAGATCTGCCCTCCAGTAATCCTGGCCGGCCAGCGCAGCATGCCCGGCACTCGGAAACCGCCCTCCCAATTGGTGTTCTTTTCCCCCCGAAAGGGTGTCACGTTCTCCCCCCGGGCGACCGCCTCAACAACCCAGATAGGCCCATGAGCCGAAAAGGCATGTACGCATGGCGAAAACACCATGGATTGACTTACTGATCCCCCGGAACGCAAACCTCCCCAGATTAGCCGCTTTTGAGTTCCCATCCAGGGTCACCTCCAGTTGTAGCATGGCTCCCGGTAATCCTCCCCCGAAAGCCACCCGTCGACCTGGTTGCGCGTATAGAGGATGCTCTGCAGGTAGTCTCGTGCTTGTTCCGCCGTTGCGTCTTGGCCGTGGCCGCGACTGCCGACCGACAGGCCGATCGTGATCAGGGCCAAAGTAATGGTAGACATTTGCCAAAGTTGTCGAGTCATGCTGGTGTCCTTGGAATTGAACCTCAGGCGCCGTGTTTCTCTTCTTGCCGCCGGCTCCGATCGATGAGTCAAATCGCGTATAGTGTACCTGGATTTCATCAGCGTCGAGACTTCGATTCTTTGGCCGGGAGATTGCAATCAGGCGGGAGTGGAGGGCCTTTCGGCTATTCCTGCTGGTGTCTTGTGAGGCAACCGGGATACTAATTCTGATCAGTATATTCACTATTTAGGCCGACAAACAGAAAGGAGTCGCGGTGTTTCA
>CBDFLV010000003.1:0-820221 GCA_965249245.1 Acidobacteriota bacterium
GCAGCAGAAAAACGGGTTAGGTTACGTGAACCCGAGTGGGAAGACTCCAAGTTCCCGCGTAAGTGACAGGGGCGAAGCTTGCGAAACTGCCCTGACGGATACAAGGTCAAAAGGTGTTGGATTGATCTCTCGGCACCCTCTGTGCCAATAATGGTGAGACACTTCTTCCCCACTAAATTAGACTAGGGGGCGAGAAGCTGGATTACGAATGATAGAAAACAGAAGCGACAACAAATGAAGTTACCCCACTTTTGTGGACAGTTTACGGCTTTCGAATCAAGCCACATCTGAGTGCCTCGATTCATAGTTGATCGGCGACAGATAGTCCAGTGACGAGTGCCGCCTGTGAGGGTTGTAAAAGCCCTCGATGTAGTCGAAGACAGCAAGCTTGGCCTGCAGCTTGCTGCGGAAGCTGTGCCGGTCGATCAGTTCACACTCCAGAGAGGCAAAAAAGCTCTCACACAGCGCGTTGTCATAACAGTCACCGACCGAGCCCATGGAGGGTCTGATGCCGGCTCTCTTGCAGCGTAGCCCGAACTCGATCGACGTGTATTGCGTCCCCTGGTCCGAGTGATGGATCACCCCGTCGGATTCACGCTCTTGAAGTGCCATTTGCAGGGCATCGGTCACTAGCCGGGTCTTGAGATCATTTCTGAGCGACCAGCCGACCACTCGACGACTGAAAGCGTCGACCACTACGGCCAGGTAGACGAAACCTGCCCAACTCGGCACGTACGTGATGTCTGCAACCCACAGTCGGTTGGGGCGGCTGACCTGGAAGTTTCGCTCCACCAGATCCGGAGCCGGACGGCTGTCTTGGCCTCTCAGGGTCGTGCGTGTCTTGCGTCTGCGGCTAACGCCTTCAATGCCGGCGACTTTCATCAGTCGGGCCACCCGGTTTTTGCCCACCAGGTGACCTTCCTCTCGAAGTTCCGCCGTAATGCGGGGAGCTCCATAGGTCCGACGACTTTGCTGGTGGATCCCGTTGATTGTTTCCAGAAGACGAGCATTCGCTTCATCTCGAGTCGAAGGTCCGCGATCGACCCACGCGTAGTAGCCACTGGTGGAGACACCCAGCAAACGGCACATGGTGGTGATTGGATAGTCGGCCTGATTCACTTTCACGAACCTGAAGACTCCTTGGAAATCGGATCGCTCTCCCGTGCGAACCAGGCCGCGGCTTTTGCCAATATTTCCCGCTCAACCCTCAGCTGCCTATTTTCTTTGCGCAACTTCCGCAGCTCGGCTCGTTCTACCGTCGTCAGGCCGTCTCTACGACGGCCTTCATCCAGGTCTGCCTGGGCGATCCAGTTGCGGATCGTCTGTTCGTTGGGTTCAAACTCTCGGGCCAGCTCACCGGGGCTGCGCCCGGCTCGATGAAGCTCGACTATCTGCTGGCGAAACTCGGGTGGATAAGCTCGTCTTGTTCTTGGCATCGTGTCCTCCATTCTCCCAAAGGATTAGGTGTCCACGAAACCGGGGGAACTCCAAAATTGAGGATTTTGGAAACCTCGGAGCGAAGTGGAGAGGTCTCCAAAACCGCTGCGGAAAGGACCGAGTCCGACAAGGCTCTTCCTAGACCCAATCCGGAAATTGCAGCCAAGGCAACCCGGCGCCGGTTTTCAGCCCGCTATAAGCTCAGGATCCTGGAGCAGGCCGATGGCTGTGAGTTCGGCGAAGTGGCAGCCTTGCTGCGCCGGGAAGGGCTTTACTGGTCGAATCTTCAGGACTGGCGACGACAACGCGAGGAAGGAACTTTGCAGGCACTGACCCCTCGCAAGCGAGGGCGCAAATCGAAGCCGGTCAATCCTCTGGATCATCAACTGAGGCAAGTGCAGGCTGAGAATCGGAAGCTGAAACGCAAGCTCGAGAAGGCGGAGATCATGCTGGATATCCAAAAAAAAGTCTCGCATCTATTGGGAATCTCTCTGGAGAGCAGCAGCGAGAACGAAGACGAGAGCTGATGGACAAAGCGTTGCGTTTCTCGGAAACTCACGGCATTCGTGTGGGCTCGCAGGCGCTGGGTTTGCCACCGTCAAGCCTCTATCGGGAAAAACGACGGCGGGAACAGCCGGCGGTTGAAGCTCGACCTCGGCCGACATCTCCTCGAGCCTTGAGCCCACCCGAAAGGGAGGCCGTTGTGGAGGTTCTGCACAGCCGGCAGTTTATCGACAAAGCTCCTGCCGCCGTATGGGCGGAGCTGCTGGATGAAGGGCGGTACTTGTGCTCGATCCGAACCATGTACCGCATTCTGGCCGAACGTTTGGAAGTTAGAGAACGCCGTCGCCAGCGCCGCCATCCCCACTACTCAAAGCCGGAACTTCTGGCCACCGGCCAAACCAATGCTGGTCATGGGACATCACCAAGCTGAAGGGGCCCGTCAAATGGAGCTATTACTACCTCTACGTGATCCTGGACATCTTCAGCCGCTATGTGGTGGGCTGGATGGTGGCCACCCAGGAAAGCTCACGCCTGGCCAAGGTCTTGATCGCCCAGAGCTGCTCCAAGCAGGAGATCGTAGCGGGTGATCTCACTCTGCATGCCGATCGTGGCTCGTCGATGAGTTCCAAGGCACTGGCCTTGCTACTGGCCGATCTGGGAGTCACCAAGTCTCACTCTCGGCCTCATGTCTGTGACGACAATCCCTACTCGGAATCCCAATTCAAGACCCTCAAGTACCGTCCAGAATTCCCGGCTCGTTTCGGCACCATTCAGCAAGCCAGAGACTTCTGTCGGGATTTCTTCGATTGGTATAACCGCGACCATCGCCATTCGGGTATTGGCCTGCACACTCCCGAGGACGTGCACTATCGCTCCGCCCTCGCCACACGTCGCAATCGTGCCCACGTGTTGGAGGCCGCCCATGCACTCTTCCCGGAGAGATTTCCCAACGGCAAACCCGTTCCGCCACCTCTTCCCGAGGCCGTCTGGATCAACCCTCCCGAAAAGGAGAACTCTTGAGATGACGCTACAGTAATTTATTCACCAAAGTGTCTCAAAGTTATTGACATGTTCCGGCACGCGATGCGTCGAAAGAGTCTCAGTAGCGACGTCTTCATTCATGGGGGCGAGTCTGAATCGTGGTGGCGCCCACCGTGTGCCCGGCCGTGGCACTTAGAATCCCCAGAAAACGAGAAAAATCTACCGGAGGCGAGAAGCTCAAATCGGTGATGAAGAGCGACTTCTGGCCCTCCGCCGGGATCACGAGGGCTTCGTCATTCGGATCTGAGACAGCTGCCAGCGAGCCGTCTAGATTCAGAAGAGAAACGGTCAGGCTGGTGGGGACCCGGGCGAGATTGACCACGGCGAACCCGGTGTCAATGGCTCGATCCCTGTCCGTTTCGACGAAAGTTCGAAACCCCTCCGCAGAAGGAACGCCGGGTGGAATCCCAGCCAGGCCAAAGGGACCGGTGAACAGAACCAGGCCGTCCAAAGGCTGGTCGGACGTGACCCTTACAGACCCCCTCTGAACGACCCCGGTCTTTGCAGTCTGCAAGCGGATGGCCCCACCGGGCGGGACCGCGATCTCGAACTCCCCCGTCACCGGGTGTCCATTCAACTCCAGGGCCCAGGGCTCTCCCAGGTGTGTCTTCAGGGTCACCAGGGCACGGGTGGTGGCAATCGAGGACAGGCTCAAGAGGCACAGCTCACTGGACAACTCTTCTCCGAAGGCGAACTGGGCAAAATACAGGTCATGGGTGACCGGTTCGACGCTCGGGGTCGTCCATTCCCAGCCGATATCCTGCAGGATGCCCTGCGTCAGCGGACCCGGGTCATGTTGACTCTCTCCGCTGGATAGTGCGGGAGTCCTCAGGGCATTCCCTCCCTCGGGAGAATAGGTGGACTCGTCCAGGTGAGAGATGCTGCTGCCGGGTTGGAAGTCGGGAGGGGGCAAAGAGTGCGGCCCGGGAGGTGAAAACGCCATCAAAGAAGACGCGGTTACTGCGGAGAGCGCTTCCCAGGGCGATCGAAGGATTGGGGTAGATTGCCGTGTTGGTCAGGTCCCGCCCCGGTTCGTCGACAACGAAGCGGTCAAAAACTGCGGCGGAGCCTCCAAAGCCCCAGCGTCCCGCGTCAGCACCGTCGACGTTGAAACTGCCGATGACGCCAAGTCCGTGACCCAGTTCGTGAAGAACCACGCTGACCAGGTCGACCTGGTTGTAGGCCGGGTTGGCGTCGGTCCCGAAATACCACCGTGCGAAAGCGCTGTTGATGGAGATCTCAACGTCTGCTCCCTGGGGCTGCAGATCACTGGCCGTCATGGCGTTTGCCAGGGCCACCGGATAGAAGGTGTTGGGTGCCGAGCCGGGAAAATTGCTGATCAGGGTGGTCACGGCGACCCCTCCCAGGACCCTCGGATTCTCCATGGCGACAAACTCAGCATTCACCTGAATCGCAGCGGGAGAAGAGATGCGGGCCGCCCAGATGTCGACTGCCCGGAGAAAGGCGGCACCCGCCTCCTCCGAAAAACCGCTCAAGGAGACGTCCCAGGTCGAACTTCCCTGCCGGGTGGCCAGGTGGCCCTCCGGACGCTTGACGCCGGACTTGAGAAGGCGTTTCAGCAACTGCCGGTTCTTCTCGGGTTCAATCAGATCGCAGCGGACCTCATCCCCTGAATTCGCTATCGCATAAACGGGGGTGGAGACCGAATCTTGCGCGAAACTCGACGAGGCGGTCGCACTGAAGAGCATCAGTCCAAGGACCCAGAAGGGGCCCTGCAAGCGCCGATGGACTTGGACTCTTCTCTCCAACGCTCTTCACCTCTACCAAGAAGTCTAGTCTGGTAGTCGGAGGCGATTCAGTGACCGTAGTCGCCGTTCGGTCGCTTTTTCACAGAACTCCAGCCGAATCGGTGCCAGGCAGCGATCTGGCAAGGGAAAAACGACTGTTAAGCAACCGTGAGAAGACTCCAATGATTGGCGACAGTTAGAATTCCCCGCGACGACAAATGGAATTCCCCGCTTTTTCAGGGCTGATCCTGACCATGAGGGCATGGTTAAGGATCAGCAAGTGCGGAGGTTAGTAAAGTTGAAGAAGAACGAGAAGACGCTAACGATGGCGGCGGCCAAAGCGGGGATGTCGCGAAAGACAGCTCGCAAGTACCTGAAGTCGGGAAAGCTACCGAGCCAGTGTCAGCCGGAACGGTATTGGAGAACTCGATCGGATCCGTTCGAGTCGGTGTGGCCGGAGGTGAAAGAGATCCTGAAGCGATCGCCGACGGTGGAAGCAAAAGCGGTGTTCGATCATTTGTGTCGTCAGCAGGAAGGGGCCTTCCAGCAAGGCCAGTTGAGAACGCTGCAGCGCAGGATCAAGCAGTGGAAGGCAGAATACGGAGAAGCGAAGGAGGTGATGTTCCCGCAGAAGTATCAGCCGGGACATCAAGCGCAATCGGACTTCACGTTTATGGGGCGCCTCGGAGTGACGATCCAGGGCCAGCCGTTTCCCCATCTGCTGTACCACTTCGTGTTGGCCTACTCGAACTGGGAAGCGACCACGCTGTGTTTCAGTGAGTCGTTTGAGAGCCTCAGCCTGGGGCTTCAGAACGCGTTGTGGGAGTTGGGGGCGCTGCCCGAGGAGCACCGGACCGACCGGCTCTCGGCGGCAGTCAAGAACCTGAAGCGGGAAGAGTTCACCGAGCGCTATCAAGCGTTGCTGAGACACTTCGGGATGCGCTCCAGTCGCACTCAGGCAGGAAAGGCACACGAGAACGGGGATGTGGAACAGTCCCATCACCGCTTGAAACGGGCCATTGAGCAGGAACTGCTGCTGCGGTGTAGCCGTGATTTTTCCAGCCGGGAAGAGTACGAGGGCTTTGTAGCGGTGATTGTGTCCCGGCGCAATGCGGCCCGGCAAAAGCGCCTGGGAGAAGAGCTGGCAGTGATGCGCCCGTTGCCGGCACGCCGTCTGGATGACTTCACCCGGCAGTGGGTGAGAGTCTCCCCCAGCAGTACGATCCGGGTTCGCCACAACACCTATTCGGTGGACAGCCGGTTGATCGGCGAGCGCGTTCAAGTGCGGGTGTGGGCGGATCAGGTGGAGGTCTACTACGGAGGACGGCGCCAGGCACGGATGCCGCGCTTGCGAGGAGAAGGCAAGCATCGCATTGACTACCGGCACGTGATCCATTCGTTGGTGCGCAAGCCGGGGGCGTTTACTCGCTATCGCTGGCGGGAGGATCTGTTTCCGGGGATCTTGTTTCGAGTCGCCTACGACGAGCTGCGCCGAGATTGTCCGGCCACGGCGGATCGCCAATATCTGAAGATCCTCGAGGTGGCTGCCCAGGAAGGTGAACAGCGGGTGCGAGAGGCACTTCAGGTGTTGATTGAGCGGGGACAAAGAATCCGTTTTGAAGCACTACGAGAATGCCTTGTCGATCCGGTGGTGGAACCCTGGGAAGTGATGGTGGAGAAGATGGACGTGGGCCTCTACGACACCCTTCTCGAGAACCGGGAGGTGAGGTCATGAGCACAGGCAACTTACCGCGACTTCGCGAGTGCCTAATCGAGCTGCATCTACCGGCCTTTCGGGAGCACTACGCCGCCCAGGCGGCACTGGCCACCCAGGAAAGTCTGTCCTATCCCCGGTTTCTCTTGTCGTTATCTGAGATCGAGGTGGCGGAGCGGCACGAGCGCAAAATCCAGCGCCAGCGTCGGGCCTCCAAGCTTCCCTGGGAGAAAACGCTGACGGCGCTGGACCGCTCGCGCTTTCCCCAAAGCGTGGATCGACAACTCACAGCGCTGCTGGAAGGGACGTTTTTGGATCGTGCCGAGAACGTCTTGGCTTTCGGTAACCCTGGGAGCGGGAAAACCCATCTGGTCTGTGCTCTGGGCCAGGAGTTGATTCTGCTGGGGCGCCGGGTTCTGTTTTCTACCTGCGCCCTGCTGGTACAGCGATTGCTGCGGGCCAAAATCGATCTGACTCTGGAGAAGGAGCTCAAGAAACTGGATCGCTTCGAGGCTCTCATAGTCGATGACATCGGCTACGTTCAGCAAAGCCGGGAGGAAATGGAGGTTCTCTTCACACTGCTGGCCCATCGTTACGAACGTCGCAGCATCTTGCTGACCAGCAACCTGATCTTCTCGGACTGGGAGAGGATCTTCAAGGACCCCCTGACGACGGCAGCAGCCATCGACCGGCTGGTGCACCACAGCGTGATTCTGGAACTCAACGTCCCGAGCTATCGAATGGAGAGCGCCAAGGCAAAGCAGCAGGGAACCACGAAATGAGGAAACCGCGAGGAGGTCAAATCCGGGCAAATCGGCTGATTGGACCCCGGAAAGTGCTTGGTGAGGGCGATAGACGAGTGCCCGCCAAGGGGAGAGGTCGTACAGCGCCCTACAGAGGCCGCTCAGCAGCCTCGTGGATCTGGTCCACTCCCCTCGACGCCAGCGCGAGCGAGGGGGAGCTCCGTTCGGGCTACGCCCTCACTCCGTCCCCCTCGCATTCTAGGAACAATCTCTCTTTTTTACAGAAAGGAGGACCGCGGAAAGGGCCGTCTCAGAGGACGGCTACAGCTCTTTTTTTTTAATCCTTGTGTGGGGATTTCCAATCGTCGCTGCGGGAATTCTATTTGACGTTGATCACCCTTGCACTCAAATCTTGATTCAGGTCGAACACGACGAGCCGTTCGTTCTCCAGCACACAGCGAAACCGTGAGCACAGGCTGGTGTGAAATCTTTCGTAATACTCAAGCCACCAAAAGGACGACCAGACGAACGCGATGAAATTAGCCCCGGTCGCCCGGAGTCTGTCCAATTCACGGATTGCCTCCTCGCTGTTCTTTGGCTGGCCGTTGTACACTCCGTCCCGCTCTAGGAAAGGAATTCGATGACGATCGGCCAGGCAGCCGATGCTACCCCACTTGTCCTGATCGACGAGGACAAAGGTCTCTCCCGCGTGCACAACCCTTTTAATCTCATCCGCGGCGGAGCGTAAACGATTAAACCACCCTGTCGGTCACCATGGTATATCCCCCACCTAGGCGGCTGATTTACCAAGGTAATTCCCCCACCCTTTCACCAGGGTAATTCCCCCAGGGTTTCACCAAGGTAATTCCCCCACCTGATCATTTCGTGACAGAGGCCAGGGTCATCTTTCTGCGGAACCCCAACAAGGATTTCCGCAGGAGGAAGAATGGCCAGAAGGAATATGAGGATGGAAGAGTACCTGGAGTTGGTTTACCAATGGCACCGAGGACGGAGTATCCGCCAGATCCGAGACTCGTTGCAGATCTCGCGCAAGACGATTCGCAAGTACCTGCTGCTTTTCATGGCCAGCGGCTTGAGCCGAGAGAAGCCCCTGCCGCCACAGGCGGAGCTGGCCCGGATAGTGGCCTCGGTGGTGCAGGTGGCGGTTTTCGAACAACCGGCCCGGGAGCGGATCCGCCTCTACCACCGGCAGATCCAGGATTGGCTTGGGCAGCCTCATATGACCATTCAGCAGGTACAGCGGCTGCTCGAGGAGGAGCACGAGTTGAAGGTCAGCTATATGAGCGTGTACCGCTATGTGCGCGAGCACATTGAGCCGCTGCGCAAGCCGGTGACGGTGCGGCTGCATGCAGTCGCTGGGGAACAGGCCCAAGTCGATTTCGGCTATGCCGGACTGATGCGAGATCCGGAAACGGGCAAACAACGCAAGGCCTGGGCCTTTATCATGATCCTAAGCTACAGCCGCCACCGCTTCGTACGCTTCGTGTTTCGCCAGGACAGCCCCACCTGGTTGGACTGCCACATCCGCGCCTTTACGTTTTTCCAGGCCTGTCCCCGGCTGATCGTGTTGGACAATTTGAAAGACGGTGTGCTTAAGCCCGATCTGTACGATCCGACGCTCAACCCGGCCTACGCCGAACTGGAAAGACACTACGGATTCGTGGCCGACCCAGCCAAGGTGCAAATGGCCCGCCACAAAGGACGCGTGGAGAGATGTGTTCCGGTAGTGCGTCAGCAGATTCTGGCGGGGCGGCATTTTCGAGATATCGAGGAGGCCAATGGGAGGGCTCTGGAGTGGTGCCTCAAGGAGGTCGGCCTGCGCAAGCATGGCACCACCCATCGCAAACCTTACGAGGTGTTTGTCGGAGAAGAAGTCGAGCTGCTGCTGCCTCTGCCGGATCAACCTTACGAAGCGGCGCAGTGGAAACAGTGCACCGTGCATTGGGACTGCCATCTGATCCTGGACAAGTGCTACTACTCGGTCCCCTATCCCTACCGGGGGGAGAGGCTGTGGGTGCGAGCCGATCTGAAGCTGGTGCGAGTGTATCGCAACCATCAGTTGATCAAGACCCACCTGCGGGTCTTCGAGCCGGGCTCCTGTCAGACCCAGACGGGGGACTATCCTCCCGACAAGCGGGCCTACCTGGAGCGGACTCCCGAGTGGTGCCGGCGTCAGGCCGACGAGCTGGGGCCCGAGGTGAGTCGCTACGTGCGGCGCGTACTGGGGGATCACGCCATGCGCAACCTGAGAAAAGCCCAGGCCGTGCTGCGGCTGGCCGAGTCCCACCCAGCGGCCACTCTGGATCAGGCCTGCCGGCGGGCCTTGCGCTTTGACAATGTCCGCTTTTCCTCTCTGAAGAAGATTCTGGAAAAAGGCTTGTTCCGACGCCCTTCGCCTCCTCGCAGACCCTCCAGTCCGGCGGCTTCAGCTTGTCGATTTGCCCGTCCCCAGGATTACTTCGTGCACCGACGGGAGGTCTCATGAGTCACTATCAACATCTGCTCGACCAGCTCAAGCAACTGCGATTAGGAGGATTGTTGGACAGTCTGGAAGTGCGGCTCAAGGAGGCCGAAAAACGACAACTGGCCTACGTCGACTTTCTGACTCTGCTGGTCCAGGATGAGCTGGAGCGTCGCTCCCAGACCAAGTTTGTTCGCCGGCTCAAGAAAGCCTGCTTTGCCGAGATCAAGACCCTCGAGGAGTTCGATTTTGGCTTTAACCCGAACATCAAGCGGCGCCGCATCTATGACCTGGCCACCTGCCGCTTTCTGGAAAACAAAGAAAATATCTGCCTGTGCGGGCCGGTGGGTGTGGGCAAGAGTCACATCGCCCTGGCTCTGGGACACGAGGCCGTACGCCGCGGTCATGACGTGCGCTACATCCAGGCTCCGCGCCTGTTCCGTACTCTGGAAGCGGCCCGGGCCGATCTCTCCCGCGATCGCCTCATCCAAAACTACTGCAGCTATGATTTCTTGATCGTTGACGACTTTGGGCTCAAGCCCCTGACGGACGAGCAGGCCGACGATCTGTACGACATCGTTTACGAGCGCTATCAGAAAGGCTCGCTGATGCTGACCAGTAATCGCAGCCTGGAGGAGTGGATGGCGCTGTTTGGCGACCCCATCCAGGCCAACTCGCTGCTGGACCGACTCTGCCACAACGCTCACCAGCTGGAGTGGGAGGGCGACTCTTACCGGAGGCGAAAACGACCCGCCAAAGGATCCCCCTCAAAGGAGGTTTCGCCATGAGCCGTTTGAAGATCAAAAGTGACAACGGCTGGTTTGCCGCCACCGCCGGCTGGCAGGCCGCTGTGGAGAAACTCTCCGACGGGGCCTTCAAGCTGTTCGTTCACATCTCGCTGGGCGCTGACAGAAGTACCGGGCGCTTCCTCTTCCGCCAGCAGGACGTGGCCAGGGCGCTGCGCAAATCGCGCCGCTCGATTGGAACCTATCTCCAGGAGCTCGAGGAGAGGCAGGTCTGCCGGGTCCGGCGTAGCCCCAACCAGCATGCTCCCGGGGTCCTTGAGATCGCCGACCAGTACTGGCCCTACCAGCGCAGCCTCTCGGCTGACTCACTCAGCTCCACTCGATCGGCTCAAACCCTCTATGTGGAGACCATCGGAGAGATGTTGCTGGAACGTCCCTGCATCCGCTGCCGCTACTCGACCTCGGATCGCCGGCTAGCTGCCCAGTGGTTCCAGCAAGGGATCGAGCTCGAGGACGTCCGCCAGTCTATTTTCCTGGGCTGCGGACGCAAGTACGTCTCCTGGCTCAACGGACTCCCGGGCCAGCCCATCGGTGCCCTGCATTACTTCAGTTCCGTCTTACAGGAGGTCACGAGCAGCCAGCTTTCCGCCCGCTATCGGGCTTTCAATCGAATGCAAATGCTGCGACTGGAAAAACGCTGGCTCGAAACAGACCACGACTGCGACCAGAAAGGAGGAACCTGCTTGGGAAAAGTTTTCCCAAGCACAACCGCCGAAAATCAAGAGAAACGAGATGATGATGATCCCCAAATGGGGGAATTACCCTGGTGACGGAGGTGGGGGAATTACCCTGGTGATTGACAACCATGAACGAGTTAATCAAACCCCGTTTATGATGGCCCTCCGTTGCTCTACTAAACTCGGTGCGCACTCTCTGGCACCGCTGAACCAAATCAGAAGGTGCGATGTAAAGTACAACCACCTGGTGATCCGCTTCGGGCCTCATATCTCTTAATCTCTTTGGTATCTGCCAGCTATGAGTGTCTTTGTTTTGCCACTCGATAAGGATTGAAGTGTCTTGTGCCGTTAATTCAGCCAGATGTCTTAGAAATCGTTCTGCGGTGAATTCTAACCCCCTGGGCGTAAGAAGACTTAAGGGAGAAGCCCTCACTTCTCTCCGCAAGTACAGGCGAGCCCGCAAAATGTGATCCCGATGTCCGCTTATCTGTCGTACAGCATAGCTCTTACCCGATGCACTGGGACCTACAAACCAAACGTATTGAGGGTTCCTTTTCTCCTGCGTCACTTTGCTAGGCACTAAGATAGTTGGATGGAACTACTCCGACCGAGAAAAAAGTCAACACTCCCCGAAGTAGGCTGAGTCGAACTCGTGGTTGGAGTCAAATCCAGGACGTTTTCTCCTCATTGTTTCAGGTTCCGTGAACAGCCCAATGCCTTTTTCGAACATTCTCCTGTTGCCTCTTTCTGGATCCTCACCGGTTTCCTCTTTAGACTAAAGGCAATGCTGGCTGAGTGAACTCGGTGATCCCTTGGGAGGAAAGGGAACAAGAGGCGGAGTCAGGTAGCCACAACAGCCTCAGGAGTTCTTTCCCCCAATGATCTCGTAGCTAAACTTCTTCATCAATTCATGATCGAGTGAATCGTTGATGAATGCGATATCCTCGGGGCAGATCTTCTCCCGAATGCGACGCTCCTGATACTTCTTACGATAGTCCGCAAGCGTTAAGGGGTCCTTCTTTGTCGACTTCTCAATGATAGTAGGCCGCGAATACCGCGCCGCCAGCTTCGTTGTGGTACCGATACTACGGACGAAGGAGTCAGGATCTGCTAGATAATCTTCGTATCGAAGGTTGAGTCGCGTGTCGTCAGGAATCTCCAGATAACTCCGGTTCTTGACATTCCAGAGGTAAACAGGATTAGGGGTGTACCGTTCTTTCTGTAATTTGGGAAAGGTGAGCTAAAAGGATCAGAGGTCTGGGGCAGGATTTCTCCAAAAACTCAAGGCAACGAGTAAGGAGGATCCGAATGACCCCAGACCCAAAACAGAGGCTACCACGAGAACTATTGAGAGAGCTGATCGAAGAAGGCAGTGAAGCGTTTCGAGGAGTATTAGAGAAGCTGATCAACGCCGCCATGCAGCTGGAACGAGAAGAGTTTCTGGGAGCTCGACGCTGGGAGCGGAGCGAGCAGCGTCGAGACCACGCCAACGGGTACAAGGACAAGACGCTGTCCACTCGAGTGGGACAGCTGCGAATCCGGATTCCACAAGTACGTCACCTGGACTTCTATCCCCGATCCCTGGAACGAGGGTGCCGTTCGGAGAAGGCGCTCAAGTTGGCCATCGCCGAGATGTATGTAATGGGCGTGTCGACGCGCAAGGTCACCGAGATTACCGAGCAGCTGTGCGGCACCGAGATCTCCGCCAGCCAGGTCTCAAGAATCTCCAAGCTGCTGGACGACGAACTCGAGCAGTTTCGCAACCGCCCTTTGGGCAGCTATCCAGTTGTGTACCTGGATGCGCACTACGAGAAGGTCCGTCGCCAGGGCAGCATTCAGGATGTGGCCGTCTTGAAAGCGACCGGAGTCAACTGCTGGGGCAAGCGGGAGGTGATTGGGGTCAGCTGCCGACTCAGCGAGGCTGAGGTCCACTGGCGAGGGTTTCTGCAGCAGCTTCAAAAGCGTGGTCTGGAGGGTGTGCAGCTGATTGTCAGCGATGACCACTCGGGTCTACGTGCTGCTAGAAGAGCCGTTTTTCCCTCGGTGCCCTGGCAACGCTGTCAGTTTCACCTGAGCCAGAATGCTCAGCGTTACGCCCGCCGATCCGATCAACGTGCCGCCATCGCCACTGACATTCGAGACATCTTCAACGCACCCTCAGGCGGCGAGGGCGAGGCCATGCTTCGAACCCGAGTCGAGCAATACCGTGACCGCAACCCGGAGCTGGCCGATTGGATGGAGACCAACCTGCCCGAAGGCTTTACGGTCTTTCGTTTTGCACGTTCTACCTGGCGGCGCATTCGCACCAACAACGGGCTGGAGAACCTAAACCGTCAGATTCGCCGGCGCACCCGGGTCGTCGGTATCTTTCCAAACACCGAGTCCGCTTTGCGACTCATCACCGCCGTCGTCGAGGAGATTCACGAAGACTGGCTGATCGGGAAGCAGTACCTCAGTCTGGTCGATTTCAACCCACAGGAGAATCCTGTTTCAGATCGCTCTCAGTCAAATTACAGAAAAACAGTTGCGTAACCACAGGATTCTCCACATGAGGGATGCGATCTCGATCGCGGCACTTCCACCTGGTGCGAATGAATACAGAAAAGTTCCTATCAAACTCACCACAGTGCTGATACGGTCGCCGGTGAAGAGAGCGGAGCCAGAAGTACGGATTCTTGGTTATCGAAACGAAGAAAACCTTGGCTACGTTCGCATGGCGGATTTCTTCGATGGTCGGGCCGCGACCGTGCTTCCATCCAAAGTTGTCCTCGTACGTTTTGCGAAGAAAGAATCCTTGCAAGCTTCGGTCTCATCCCATCGAGCAACTCCTAGCAAGCAGCATACGTAGTAATTCGTGGCAATCAGTTTCTGGAGGAGATTGGTTCCTGAATTGCGCTCGCCGAGCACCTTAACGAACATCAGAGTTTCGTTTCCTACACCCGTTGAATGGTCAAGTTACTGCTTAGCCGAACGGCTTGGGTCTGGTACAAAGGTACTAGGAAGCCGACCTAGCACGCCGCCGCTAAGATTCGTCAAAAAAGTGAATCAATGCCTCGTCATCATCTGGAAGACCTAGTTTCTTGAAACACTGATATGAACGGAGATAGTTTTCACCCCATTTTCCATAGATACGTCGGATCATACTCTCTATCACCTCTCGGCTTCTGAAGCCTTCGATCGCGGGTGCGTGTACAGGCTTATGCAATATCGAAGTCCGATTGACAGCTAGAACCTTGATCCGTTCCCTGATCACATTCAAGTCGAAGTCGATGTCCTCTAAACAGAAAAACTGCGGGTCAAAGGACAATTTGGTAAAAGCTTTGCGCGTCATGAATTTCATTCCACCCGGGGCAGCATCAACTTCAAAATAGTCACCCTTTGCCTTTCTTATGTCTTGCCGAATTAGAAATCCGTCAACGGATCGGATCGTACTTCCGAGAGCAGACAAACCCCCATTCTCTTTTAGGATTCTACAAGTGAAAATGCCATAATCTGGGTACAGTTGTGTTGCTCTCACCATTTCTTCAAGCCAGCTTTCCCTGAATTGCGTGTCGTCATCCACGCTCGCGACAAACTTGTAGGAACCGACCTTGGCACGTTCCAGAAGATGATAGCGGGCACCACCACAGCCGACTCGGTTTTCACTAATCTCACGGCGAAAGTTCAGGAAAACAAAACGACTCTTAGTCGGCTTCAGCTCAAGCAATCGTGCGGTTAGATCTGTTCTGGAAATGTCATCGTAGATATACAGGTCGAAATCCTCTTTTATACTTCGGGTTAGGGACTGGACGCAGTTAAGAAGAGAGATCTCACGACCCTCCGAGAACGGAATAATAAAAGCAATCTCGCTCATTTTTGCTACCTCTGCCACCGTTTGGGTCTTGAGACGGACTGAGTCGTAAGACAGCGCTAGCTTAACCAGGCTAAGCGCATGATTCTCCAAGGTCAAAGACAATCAGACGATCGTTCTGTAAGGTACGAACAAAGTTTGCCTGAAGGTATTCGGCAAGGTCCGGGTAATAGTCAAACCACCAAAAGGAGGGCCAGCCAAAAGCAATGAAAGTAGCCCCTTTCCGACGCATTCGTTTAACCTCCGAGATTGCTATCTCATCGTTCGGGGGCTTTCCCCAATACTCGCCGTTGTGTTCGAGAAAGGGGAGCGGTTTCTTAGCCCAACACAGAAAAGGCTGCAAGCGCTCTCGGTCGATGAGTATTAGGTTGCCTGCAGATGGAACAGCTCTCTTGAGTTCCCGGCCAAGAGCCTCAAGTAGCTCAGTGTCCCTCTTCGCAGGGGTGTACCGTTTTTTCTGTAATTTGGGAAAGGTGAGCTAAAAGGATCAGAGGTCTGGGGCAGGATTTCTCCAAAAACTCAAGGCAACGAGTAAGGAGGATCCGAATGACCCCAGACCCAAAACAGAGGCTACCACGAGAACTATTGAGAGAGCTGATCGAAGAAGGCAGTGAAGCGTTTCGAGGAGTATTAGAGAAGCTGATCAACGCCGCCATGCAGCTGGAACGAGAAGAGTTTCTGGGAGCTCGACGCTGGGAGCGGAGCGAGCAGCGTCGAGACCACGCCAACGGGTACAAGGACAAGACGCTGTCCACTCGAGTGGGACAGCTGCGAATCCGGATTCCACAAGTACGTCACCTGGACTTCTATCCCCGATCCCTGGAACGAGGGTGCCGTTCGGAGAAGGCGCTCAAGTTGGCCATCGCCGAGATGTATGTAATGGGCGTGTCGACGCGCAAGGTCACCGAGATCTCCGCCAGCCAGGTCTCAAGAATCTCCAAGCTGCTGGACGACGAACTCGAGCAGTTTCGCAACCGCCCTTTGGGCAGCTATCCAGTTGTGTACCTGGATGCGCACTACGAGAAGGTCCGTCGCCAGGGCAGCATTCAGGATGTGGCCGTCTTGAAAGCGACCGGAGTCAACTGCTGGGGCAAGCGGGAGGTGATTGGGGTCAGCTGCCGACTCAGCGAGGCTGAGGTCCACTGGCGAGGGTTTCTGCAGCAGCTTCAAAAGCGTGGTCTGGAGGGTGTGCAGCTGATTGTCAGCGATGACCACTCGGGTCTACGTGCTGCTAGAAGAGCCGTTTTTCCCTCGGTGCCCTGGCAACGCTGTCAGTTTCACCTGAGCCAGAATGCTCAGCGTTACGCCCGCCGATCCGATCAACGTGCCGCCATCGCCACTGACATTCGAGACATCTTCAACGCACCCTCAGGCGGCGAGGGCGAGGCCATGCTTCGAACCCGAGTCGAGCAATACCGTGACCGCAACCCGGAGCTGGCCGATTGGATGGAGACCAACCTGCCCGAAGGCTTTACGGTCTTTCGTTTTGCACGTTCTACCTGGCGGCGCATTCGCACCAACAACGGGCTGGAGAACCTAAACCGTCAGATTCGCCGGCGCACCCGGGTCGTCGGTATCTTTCCAAACACCGAGTCCGCTTTGCGACTCATCACCGCCGTCGTCGAGGAGATTCACGAAGACTGGCTGATCGGGAAGCAGTACCTCAGTCTGGTCGATTTCAACCCACAGGAGAATCCTGTTTCAGATCGCTCTCAGTCAAATTACAGAAAAACAGTTGCGTAACCCTCTTCGCTGGTCGCTTTCTTCGAGTCTGGTTCGAATGGACGGTTTGGTGCACCCTGTTGGCTTCCGGTATTTCAAGGAAATCAAACAATAGACGTTGCTGATTGTCTCGGTTGAGACGCTGGACATCAATATCTAAGGTTACGCTCGGATACTTGGATGTGATTTCGGTGACTCGTTCTAAGTAGTCATTATAATAGCGGGAAATGGCCTCTTCCTTTGAAGTTGCTTTCTCAAACTTAGGAAAGCAAGAGTCCCATCGTTCGTCCTTTTCTGCCTCGGGATCGCTCGTCATCCAATGGTTGCGGCCAAGAGTTCTTGTCATGAACGATTCAACAACCAGCGCCTTCTCTCTGTGAATGTGCACGATCTTGAGATTTGGGAGACGCCGTAGAAAGAACTCGAGGTAGTTCAAATAGTACAGAGCAACGTCACCTACCAGGAGACCGGGCAGCTTCCGTAGTCGATCAATTGTCTCCAGCGCGAGGACTTCATCGAATTTCCATGGCAGGTTGCATTCCGGGCGGCCGAGCTCATGGTAGACCATGCAGTCACGGCACCCGTTGATCAGTCGAGCAAGCGACATGGTTCCGCACCGCCCGGTTCCTACCCCCAGCATATACTTCCTCATTTCGTTCCTCCGGACAGTTCAGAACCAATAATTGAGTCCGTTGTCAGCTTTCGACTTCGATGGTTCGTATTAAGCTCAGTGAGGACTGGTAACATGTGATACAAAGCGGGCTAAACGGTGGTCCCTGGAAGGCCGGCAGCAGACCGGATCACGGGTTGATTGCTGAGGTCGGCAGGCTATTTCTCAAATCGTAGACAACAAGACTTTCATCACTCAGAACGCATGGGAATCTCGATCGCAGGCACTCAGCGAAACGCTTGTAGTACTCCAACCACCAGAATGCCGGCCACGCGAAGACAAGCAAGGTTGAACCTGATTCAATCTGACGCTTCAGTTCACGGATCGCCGCAGTGTCGTCAGCGGGTCTTCCCCAGTACTCTCCTTTGCGCTCCGGAAACTTAGTACAACGCTTCATTATTTCTGGTTCAGTTGAGAAGATGCGGTCATCAATAAGAATTGCGCTCTTGTGCGCGGAGATCAGTTCCAACAGTCTCCTTTTGGCTTTCCGAAATCTCTCTGCTCGGAGATTCTCGGCCATTTCGATGTCCCGCACCTTCAAGGGATCTGAGCGGGAGTCCGCACCATACCGATTCTTCCACTCAATACTATCTGGATGCCATTGATGGTAGAGGCCAGCAAGCTGTTCTCGGACGACCCGCTGGATCGAGGAGATCCTCTCGAAGAACACCTTGTCCTCCTTTCCCCAGGAGATGTATTCGGGCCAGCCACCCGAACTGATGTGTGAGTCCTGAGCGACCATACAATTGCCATGGCCATGCTCCCTCCAGTACCCGGAGATGTGTTCCGGTCCGTCAAAGGAAAACAGGATTGGAAAGAAGGCTTTTCCTGCCTTCAATACCTCTAGCAGCCCGTGGCAGAAGTGCTTAATTGGGTCCGGACACCGACTTGGGCCGGGGGCCACCTGGAAAGGGCCCGATTGAAAGTTTTCCAATCAAACCTTCAAAGAAAGTGCTGATCCGTCTCCTCAGGCCCTTCCTCAGCCCGAAAAAGACTAACAAAGCGCAAAGAATCCGGGCGTGGAGGGCCCGGGGAGTCCCTGCGCCGAGTTTCTGGCGCATCACCATACCCAGGTTGAACGCACCGGCCTGAATCAGCAGTCTCTTGGCCACATTGTCGTGTCCCCTGACCTCGGTGCGGCGCATCCCCCCTGTCCGGTACAGATGAGCAAAGGATCTTTCCAGTTTTTCGCCCCGCCGTCTCAGTAACTCGCGGCCTCGCTCTCCCCGTATCCGTCTGCGGTTGGCATAGGTGGCATCTCGCCCCTCGATGTTGCCTTTCCACTTGCGTCTGCCCCGCTTCGGTTCCGAGATGTAACTGCGTATCTGCAGCGCTGCAAAATCCTTTACCGTTTCGGTGCTGTGATATCCCTTGTCGGCCACCACCTCGGCCATTTCCTCTTTTTGCCCCGTCGCCTCTTCAATGTTTTCGGCAGCACGAATCAGCGTCTCCTTCAGGGTCGTCGTGTCTCCTTTATCGGCTCCCTGTACCGTGACCGCCACAATCGCTCCCGTCTCCATGTCGATGGCATGCTCGGCCTTGTGGGCCAGGTGCGTTCGCCCGTCCTTCATCTTCGTGATGCGAGCGTCCGGATCGTGAGGATGTTTCCACTCTTTGTTGGAGCCTTTCTTCTTGCGTTTCCGGTCCGTACGAACCAGGTCTTCGCGGGTGGGCGTCTCGATTCCGGAAGCCTGAGCCAATCCGGTTAAAAACTGGTTATAGTCTTCTCCCGTATCCCGTCGGATGATGGTGCGCATCGCCGCATTGGCTTCCAGCGTCGTCGCGTCGATCCCGATCGTCTTTCCCTTCAGCAGTTCCGATTCCGCCAGTCGCTCCAGCACCCAGCTGAACACCGCCGCATGGGTCTGCACATCGATTAATCTCCGGGTTCTCGATATCGTCGAGTGATCGGGTGGTGTCTCGCTCACTTTCAATCCCAAAAACTCTCTCAGGGCCAGTGAATCGGCCACTCTCCAGGCAATCCCTCGCTCCGCTCCGATCCCTTCAAAATACCCCACCATCAACAGCCGAAAATACACTCCCGGCGCCACGCTCGGCCGCCCCATCTTTCTCCGCGTAGAACTTCCCGCACAGCTCCTCTACGAAATCGTCAAAGCCGTGCTCACTCAATACCTCGTTGAGGGCTTCGTAGAATGGATGCCCAGGACTCCGCGCTAACTGGCTGCTGGCCACCCACAGATCCGCTTGTCGCCGTCGCTTCTTCTTTCCCATTGCCATGGGACCAGTGTAGTGTCTGAATGTGACCCCTACCCTCGACTTTCACCACAGGCTGCTAGCCCCCGTCTGAAAAACGTGGGCTGCACCAAGACGTCTGAGTCCAGGAAACAGAGCGCTTTCCCTTTCGCCGAGGCGACGGCCAAATTGAGACCCTTCCCTCGAGAGAACGTGCCGTTCGCAGGGATAATCCGTGTGGCAAGTGGATGCGCAGCCTCACGCAGCCAATCATCAAGTGGCCAGTCATCGGAATTCCAGTCACATACCACGAGTTCACAGGCGAATCCGTCTTTAACCGACTCGACGATCGACTTCACGCAGTTCGGGAAAAGCAGCAACTCCCGGCTCCCAGCTCGAACTCTGGATCGATTCTTAACGGTTATGCAAATGGAAATCATGTCCGCTCATCCGAAGGTTCCCAAAGTCTCACCTACTGTTGCGTGGTTTGAAGATCCCGAAGAACACTCAGCTCCCTTGTTCGAAGCCATGATTTCACACTTTGCCTTTGAGCAAGCTCAGGCAGACCTTTCCGTGCTCTACATCTCCAACCAGAAAGCTCTTTCCCGCCACTTTTGTAAGATAGAGAATGTCCCAGAATTTCCTGTATTCGTCGAGGGTTCCCAAATCGCAGATGTCTTTGTACACTCGGATATAGTCTCGCTCCAGGTCAGTGTTATTCGACGCGATCGCTTGGAGCGAATTCACGAGATCAAACTCAAACCCGAGACCGATGCCGAGGAACTCGTTGTCAACGATTACTAACTCTCCTGATGGCGTGACAACAATGTTCGTCGGAATGAAATCAGGATGAATGATCCCAATTCTCAAGCCAGGCGGTGTCAGCTTACGGATGGCTCGGGACAGTTTGCTCAGTTGTTCTGGTGACACAAGATCGCGAGTTGACTCCGCGATGCGCCTGAGGAGCCATTCCGAATGAATCAAATGCTGAGTCGCTGTCGTTACCCCGGAAGGGACAGATACATCCGCCTGATGAATACGAGCTTGATAAGTGGCCATCTGCCCTCGCCGTGCCCGGTTCAGTCGGCCGGGAAGCATCTTCCCGTGAATCCACTCAGCGAACACCACGCAGTTAACCACTGAGAAGATTCGGGGAATCGGAATTCTCTGTTTTTCCAGGACGTGCGTGGCCTGCTGAACCATCTGGGCTCGCTCCGCAGTTTCACACTCGTAGCCCTTGATCGACCTGTCATCTATCCGCAACCTGAACGCCCGGCAATCATTGCTGTCCCCCAGTGCCTCGACTTCCGATGGTACTGAGGAGAAGGTGTCCAGGCAGATCTCTGTCAGGGGCCGCCCACCCAGGAAATGTTGGCCTTCTTGGGGCGTGGACTTACTGAATGAGGTTTCAAAATGGGCCGGCTTGTCAAGATCGAAGGCCAGGAGCCGCTCGTTCCTACGGATACACTCAAAATTGGAATGCATGTATTGGGTGAACTCAGGGTAGACATCCAGCCACCAGAAGGCTGAAAAGGTCATTACCAGGAAACTGGCCGGGCCGGCCATCATCCGTTCGAGTTCTCGAATCGCCTGAAGATCATTCTCGGGAGAGCCCCAGTATTCCCCCTCGCGCTCGAGAAAAGGGAGCAACTTGCGCTCGGGCATGAAGTCTGATCCCAGGGAGTTGTCGTCAACCAGGATCAATGCTTCACTTTCTGGAATCAACTCCGCGATTTCGTCGTGCAGGGACACGACCTTTTTCAGCCAAGAATAGTGGCTGTCGAGTCCCATCCAGGCCTCGGGACGAGCATCAATTCCCATGCGTCTCAGATGTTTGGCTAACAGTTGGCGTAAATATTCGGTAAACCCCGTCTTGCAATAATCTCCTTCCAAATAAGCCCGCGGTCAAACTTTGCTGGACACAGAAGCTGCGAGTGTGTATACAGGGAGCATGCAGCTGAGTGCTACCACCAAGCCGGAATCGGGTGGACTGACGGCTGATGGCTCGACGAAGCGGGTTTTGGTGGCCAAGGAAGAGTACATCCGGCTGCGCTGGGCGGCAGCGTACTGGAAGGCCCAGCATGCCGGGGCGGTGGAGAGAGAAAAGCAGTTGAAGTCAGAGAACTTGAGTCTGCGGGCTCGAGTTCGAGAGCTGGAGAGTCAGCTCTGGGGGCGCAAGAGTGAACAGGCCAAGGGTGGGCGCGCTGGCAGTTCCAGCCCCAAGGCGAGCGGGCGACCCCGAGGGCAGCAAAAAGGCAAGCAGGGGCACGGTCGGACCACTCTGGACGGGTTGGCAGCCCAGGAAGAGGTAGTGGATCTGGAGGAAGCCCAAAAAAGCTGTCCGAAATGCGGTCTGGCACTGGAAGCCTTGGGCTGGACGGAAGACGCCGAGGTGGCCGAAATCGAAGTGCGGGCCCACCGGCGGGTGATCCGGCGGCGCAAGTACAAAGCGGCCTGCCGCTGCGGGGTGCTGCCCGGCATTGTCACGGCGCCCGCCCCGGCACGCTTGATTCCCAAAGGCAAACTAGGGATTTCGGTTTGGGTGGAGATTCTGCTGGAGAAGTTTGACCATTGCCGCCCCACCCACCGTCTGTTGCAGCAGTGGCGAGACCACGGTTTGACTCTCTCTGCAGGAACGGTGGCCGGAGGGCTGAAAAAACTGCAGGGTCTGTTTTTGCCGGTGGCCGAGGCGATCGCCCAGCAGCAGCTCACCCAGGAGAACTGGCAAGCCGACGAGACCGGCTGGCCGGTGTTTGTGGCGGTGGAAGGCAAAAGCGGACGGCTCTGGCATTTGTGGGTGTTTTTGTCGGCCTCCACAGTCGTGTACCAGCTCCAACCCAGTCGCTCGTCTGCAGTGCCTCAATCTCACTTCGGCAGCGCCCAGGGCACTTTACTCACCGATCGATATTCTGCCTATAAGAAGCTGGTCCGGGTCTCAGAGGGGCGTATTTGCCATGCCTTTTGCTGGGCTCACGTGCGCCGCGACTTTTGGCGACTGGGCCTATCCCACCCCCCCTGGCAGGACTGGTCCCTGATGTGGATTGACGACATTGGCCGGCTCTTTGCTGCCAATCAGCTGCGGCTGGCAGTTCGCGATCAGCCCTTGGAATGGGCCCGGGCCGATCGAAAGCTGCGGGTGGCGGTTGAGAAAATGCGAGAGCAATGCGAGGCTCAACGCCAGCTTCCCAGCCTGGCTCCCCCCTGTCGCAAGGTCCTGAAAAGCCTGGCTCGACACTGGCCAGGGCTGACCGTGTTTGTGGATCAACCGGAAGTGGCTATGGACAACAACGCCGCCGAACGCGCCTTGCGCAACCCGGTGGTGGGACGCAAGAATTACTACGGCTCAGGCAGCCGCTGGAGCGCCCAGTTGGCGGCCAGCTTATTCAGCATCTTTGCCACCCTGCGACTCAACGGCCTCAACCCCCGCCTGTGGCTCAGGGACTATCTGCAGGCCTGCGCTAGGCAAGGCGGACAGCCGCCACCCGACCTGGATCCTTTTCTTCCCTGGGAAATAAGCCCCCATCGTGCCCGCGCATTGACCTGGGCCAGGACGCCGGCAGCGGAGGCTGGATGAAACGCTTCTGCGGGCGAGACTTTAGCGGCCGGGAGATGCGGCGACTGTGTGAGCTGATTGGCGAAGATCCGACCCGCTCGCGGGCCCAGCTCTCCCGCTTGGCCTGCCAGCTCTTGGGCTGGTTCAAGCCTGACGGTGGCCTCAAGGAGATGAGCTGCCGGGTGGCCATGCTGCGCATGCATCGGCAGGGGTTGCTGCAGCTGCCGCCCCCTCGCAACCCGAAGGGAGGCTCGGGCCCAATCAAGCACACTTTCTGCAGCGCACCGCAACCGCTGCTGTCCCGACCCGTGCACGAGCTGTCCGGCCTGCATCTGGAGCCGGTCCTGAGCCGCCCCGACTCCACTTTGTGGAATGAATACATCGACCGCTACCACTATCTGGGATACAAGCCCCTGCCGGGTGCTCAGCTGCGCTACTTCGCTTGTTCCGAAAGCCGCATCCTGGCCCTGCTCGGCTTTGGCGCCGCCGCTTGGAAAACCGCCCCTCGCGACCGCTTCATCGGCTGGCGTCCTTCGGAAAGGGAGAGAAACCTTCAACTGATCGTCAACAACGCCCGTTTCTTGATCCTTCCCTGGGTCGAGTCCAAGAACCTGGCCTCTAAACTGCTGGCCATGGCCGCGCGTCAACTCCCCGAGGACTGGCACGACCGCTACGCCTACCGACCCGTTCTGCTGGAAACCTTCGTCGACACGGGGCGCTTCACAGGCGCCTGCTACAAGGCCGCCAACTGGATCCATGTCGGACAGACCCAGGGCCGGGGCAAGCTGGACCGTGACCGCAAGGCCGATCTGCCCACCAAAAGCATCTGGCTCTACCCCCTGAGCAAACACTTCCGAAGATCGCTTCGCTCCACTTGAGTTCCCAACCCGCCTCACCCCATTAGGCATAAAGCCGATGATGGGTTTACCGAATATTTACGTGTTGACTGCAATCGCAGCCTCTTTGAGAGGTCGCACCACCAGGACTGCCGTGATCAGGCTGAGAACGGCACACACGATCCAGGCGCCATCGGTTACCGAGGCGATCGAAAGCCCCAGGAAAAGAGGGAAGAGCCACAGCGACTTCCAGGCAAAGCGGGGACGCATCCGTGTTCTCACCATCTGCTTTCCGTCTCCATGCTCTTCGACGGTGAGAGTAACCCTCACGGCGGCCGCGAAACCGCCCCAGGCCTCGAGGTCCCAATCGTCAAACTCGCCACCGCGCTGCACCACCAGGCGATGCGATTTGAGTGACCGCTCCATGGACTCGAGCCGCTCCGGTATAGATCGCCAGAGCTGGCTCCAGATTGCCACTTGCCCGGGCACCGGAAAAGAGAATCCCTTCGCGCCTCGTCTCTTCCAGGGATGGAGGTCTTTCTCGAGCCTTCCCAAAAGGCGGGCGACGGGCTGAATCAGGTGGAGGCAACTGGTTACAGCCCACCTCTTCAGGTGCCCCCGTCCCAACCTGGCTCGACTTTCTTCACAGGCTTGCTTCGCACTGGAAACAGCCTGAGCGAGAGACAGCCCGAGGCAAACTACGAACACAGGCACGAAGAAGAGCACGGGCCCCCAGAGAAGTCCCAGGGCTGCCAGCAGACCAAACAATATCCAGGCCAGCACCCACTCGGGCATCAGCAAGAAGTTGCGCAATGCACCGTCCGGTGGTGTGTACATGGTCTGGAAGAACCCGGTTCCCCAGACACCATGGTAGACACGAGACTTTGCCAGGGGGAGCGAGTGATTCCGAGTCGGCCCGTAGATCCGACCCTGCCAGACAGCGTGGCCGAAGCAACTGTACTTCTCGGGCCACTTCCGCTCCAGCAGGGCTTCTGCACGGCCGTAATTGAGCTGCTGTTTCCAGTAGGTCCCCACTGATCCGCGACTGTAGTGCCAGACCATCGCAGCGGGACTGAAACCAAGTCTATGACCCTTGGCCTGCATCCGCCAGCAGGCATCTACGTCATCGCCGGCGATGCGAAATCGCGGATCGAATCCTCCGATTTCCTCCAGAGCCGATCGGCGGAAGGCCATGTTGCAACCGGGGATATGCTCCGCCTCGTCGTCCGTGAGCATGACATGAATCGGTCCACCGGGAGAGATGGAAATACAGTCGGACACAAACCCGTTCCCCGGATGGATATTGGGCCCACCGATCCCGGCATATTCTGACTCCAGAAAACTGTGCGCCAGAAATCTTAGCCAGTGCGGATCCGGGCTGGCATCGGCATCAATGTACGCCACAATGTCACCACCGGCGGCGTTGAGACCGACATTCCTGGCCCTGCTCAGGCCTCCGTTCTGGATGCGAACGTAGCGGACGTCGTACCGCTGCGCTACTTCGGATGTTTTGTCTTGAGAGCCGTCATCAACCACGATCACTTCATAGTCGGGATAGTCGAGCTGAGAAAGACCCTTCAGGCACTCATCGAGGGTGGAGGCGCCGTTGTAAACGCATACGACTACGGAAACGGGCGGCCACTTCCTTCCATTCTTTGAAAAAGGAACCTGCTCGAAGTTCTCACGCACGGAATCGAGGGCGGGTTTCTCCTGGCGATCGCGCGTGGTCAGACCGAAATCCCAATCCTCAATGTCATATCCGCCGCGGTGCCACTCGTCGGTCCAGGAGAAAATGAAGGCTCCCGAACATCCCTCTTCGAACAATGTCCGAATCTGCCAGTCCAGAACCTCGGCCTGTTTGTGAAGACCGTTCCGACGGCTGTCCAGACCCACTTCGGCCATGACCAGAGGTCTGTCACCGGCGATATTCTGGAGCCTCTTCAGGTAAGCACTCAACCGATCCTGCTTCTCCAGGTACACGTTGAAGCAGGCGAAGTCGAGGAACTGGAGCTGCAGGTACTCGGTCATCGGATAGTTGACATAGGTCACCAATCCTTGGGGATCCTCTTCCTTGGCCGCGGAGTAAAGCCGTTTGATGAACCGTTCGATTTTCTTCCGTCCGTACCAGCGCACGATCGGAGCTGGAATTTCGTTTCCGACCGAGTAGGCCAGGACGGCGGGATGGCCGGCGAATTCTCGAACACCCGCTCGAACCCGCTCTTCTATATCCCGTCTTCGACGACGTTCATCCAGAAAAGTAACGTGCTGCTCCCAGGGGATCCCGATCATGACCCGAAGACCGTGCTCAGCGGCAGAGTCCAGAAGCCAGCGGGGGGGCACCGTGTAGGTTCGGATCGAATTGATCCCGTTGCGGGCGATGCGGGAGAAGTCCCGGTTCACCGAATCGCGCGTCTTGTACTCGCATCCATTGTCAGCGGGACGAAACGGCCCGTAGGTGACCCCACGGAGGAAGACTTTCGTGTCCCCGGTCCCCAGAAACTTACCGTTCAGCTGAAGGCGACTTGAAACGGGTATGAACGCCCGATTGGAGGTCGCTTCCGATTTCGCAGCCAGATCTTCCATAAGTCAGCAACGTCTGCCAAACTGAACTAGCACTGGGGATAAATCGAAGCTGGGTTTTCGAGGACGGCGTCCTATGCTTCAATCTCGCAGTCGCTCCCGAACAGGCGGGAACACAGACAGTTGGGCCTGTTCGAACTCACGCGCGTAGAGGAAGCCCTGAAATTGTCGGAGTGTCGGTGGAAAATAGCAGCCTCTCTAACCCCCCCTGGTTAAGGTAACCAAGTGTACCGAAAGGAGAGCAAGATTGCCAGATCTTTCCACAGTGAGTCGCCCTCCTCTCCACAGGTTATTCACAGGAAGATCAATAGGTCCGGTCCAGATTGGAGAAGCTGCCCCTCGCTATTCCGAGAGGATCCCTGGCGACCTCAGGGCCGCTGCGCAGTCGCTGGCGCTCCTGCCTCTGCAGTTTCCTTGACCGACAGCTTTTCTCACCGCCTCCGGGCGGGTCCCGAAGCTGAACTGTTCAGCCGCCGAGCCGACAGAGGCGCGAATGCCAATGAGCGCGCCGTCATGAAGCGCTCCCATCGTCCTGGCTCCGTGACCGCCTGTTCAACTTTCAACTTTCAACTTTCAACCTTTAACCTTAAACTTCTCAGCCTGTGATTTAGGGGGGTGGTCTTGAAAAGGTCGCAGAGTATGAGCCAGCGAACCGCATTACGACTCAGCACAATCCTGATTCTGATTGGAGGACTGCTCTCCGGCTACCTCCTTTACCGCCACCTGGGCCTGCTGGGAGCCTGGGAGGTGGGGCGGGATGCCTGCTCGACGCTCTTAGGTGCGAGCTGTGACCGGACACTGCACAGCCAGGGCTCCATCCGGATGGGGATTCCGCTGGCGGGCTGGGGACTGGTCTATTTCGGGTTCCTTCTCACGATGGTCTGGTTGGCCTCTCTGCTGGGAGATGATTTCCGGGGAGAAGGGATGATTGCCGCCATCGCTGTCGGTGGTGTCGGCGCCGTGGTGAGCGCCTCTTTGCTGGCAGGCCTGGCCCTCGGAACCTGGCCCTTCTGCCCGGCCTGTGCCCTCATCAATGCCCTCAATCTGGCTTTGCTTGCAGGGTTGAAAATGGCCTCCGGTCTCTCCTGGTCGGGCGCCGTGCGAGGGATCGGCCGGACTGGCCGTTTGCTGTGGAGTTCAGGGGAGGACGAGTCCCGGCTCAGTTCCTGGAGACTGGTGGCCCTGCTGCTGCCACTACTGGTCGGGATCGTCATTTACCAGTGGGTCCTGGTGGAGTTCGTCCGCTTTGAGGGTAAAGCGCCCCAGGTCAGTGGCCGGGAGCTTCTCACCGCTTATCAATCCAGTCCCCTGCAGCCGGTTGGAATCACGCCGGATCACCCGGCTCTGGGGCCTCCTGACGCCCCGTTGCAGATGGTTGTCTTCAGTGATTTTCAGTGTCCCTACTGTAAGGAGTTTGCCTTCCAGGCCCGGCATCTGGAAGAGCACTACTCGACGCGGCTGCGTCTCGTCTTTGTCCACTTTCCGCTCGGGGAGGCCTGCAATCCCATCATGAGCCGGGAGCTCCACGCCTCGGCCTGTGAAGCGGCCCGGGCCAGTGAAGCGGCCCGGCTGCAGGGAAAGTTCTGGGACTTTCACGATGCACTTTTCCTGCAGGCTCTGACCACCGATCCGGAGGTTTTCCACAAGCTGGCGGCTGGAGCCGGACTGGACACGGGCCGCTTCGCTGAGGACTTGTCCAGTGAGGCCGTAGCCGGGCGGGTAGCCGCGGATATCCAAATGGGGATCGATCTGGAGGTCAACTCGACTCCCAGCGTCTTTTTGAACAACCGCCGGGTGCCGGATGTCAGGGCGGCGGCTCTGGAGGCTCTGATTGAGGAGTTGCTGGGGAATTAGGGTCTGTCCGGATGCTTTTCCTCGGTCGCCGCACTGAGGCGCCTCCCACTCTGGGGATTTCCCCTATTCGGTCGTTCTCATTGCGGCTCTTCCAAACAACCGGTAACCGGTAACCGGTAACCAGTAACCAGCAACCGGGCACGAGCGCCAGCGAGTGCCCACCCTAATCACGAGACCGTTGGTTTCGGGGAACGCAGCCACCAGACCAGGGCCGGCCCCGAGACGGCACCAAACAGACCACCGATGATGGCGGCTGGAACATGCCCGCAGGACACGCATCGGGCGGCAGGTACCCAGGGCTCGCCGAAGATGGCTCCCAGCAGCGTAATCAAACCCACTGTTCCCAGCACGGCCAGGCGCGCCAGGCGCAATCCTTCCAGCTCAAACGGCCAGCTCCGTCTCGGGATGGGAAGACCTTCCAGCAACAGAGTGGATCCCCGTACCGCCACCCACTGAAGGCCGGCGATCGTTGAAAAAAAGAAGGCCATGAAGAGAGCCGCTCCAACCAGGCTGTGATCATCTCCAACCCGGAGACCGCTCTGGCGTGCTGTCTCTTCAACGGCCCAGACGGCGGCCAGGGAAACAGGCCTGGCCAGTCGCCAGGCAATATCGAAGGCCACCGCATTGATAACGACCCACCCCAGGCAGAAGGCCTGGGAGAGGAGGAGCAGCCAGAACAACCGTCCTTTTTCTGGACTCCCTTCTATTGGCAGCTCGTCTGCAAAGTTTCCCCTGTTGGCGAAACCCTTCACAACAGAGGACTTCGAATCGTTGAGTCCTTCCATTTTCGCGAAATCAAGCTCCTGTGGCTGGCCATTGGAACGAGCGGCTGAACCAAGAGTCCAACTTGCCATTATGCACCCACCCCGTCTTTCACGAGCGTGATACTAAATACTATCGGTAAATGCTACTGGCCTGCGGGACCGACTTCCGATAGCATTTCCTCTGCTCCCGGAAAGTAGCCACCCCATGAACTATGCCCCGACGCCCAAGCGAACTGCCCTGTGCACGGTGGTGGCCCTGACTGCATTCGCCGGAAATTCGATTTTGTCTCGTCTGGCCCTGCAGGGGCCGGCGATTGACGCCGCCAGTTTCACAACAGTTCGTCTTCTCTCCGGGGCGCTGGCGTTGCTCGTTTTCTCGTCCCTGTCTTCGAAATCGACCACGCCCGCAGGGCAGGGGAGTTGGTCGGCCGCCTGGCTGCTGTTTCTTTACGCGGTCGCCTTTTCTTTTGCCTACCTGAGCCTGAGTGCCGGCACGGGTGCCCTGATTCTGTTTGCGGCTGTTCAGCTGACCATGCTTTCCGCGGCTCTGCTCGCAGGGGAACGGCCAGGCCAACTGGAGTGGCTGGGCCTGGTGGCCGCCCTGGCCGGACTGGTCTATCTCGTTTCGCCGGGGCTCTCCGCACCCCCACCAGCCGGATCCGTGCTCATGGGGCTGGCAGGAATATCCTGGGGTCTGTACTCGCTCCTGGGGAGAAGGGTCGAGGACCCGGTTGGGGTGACGACCGGCAACTTTGTACGGTCCGTACCTTTCGCTCTGCTGGTCAGCGCTGTTGCTTTCCGCAGTCTGCAGCTTTCCGGAAGCGGTCTGCTGCTGGCCGTGGTGTCCGGGGCTCTGACCTCCGGACTCGGGTACGTGATCTGGTATTCGGCTCTCCCGGGCCTGAGTGCCACACGGGCCGCTACGGTCCAGCTCTCGGTGCCGGTGCTGGCGGCGGTCGGAGGCGTTTTGTTTCTTTTCGAGCCAGTCACTTTCGGATTGCTGTTTTCGGCAGTGCTGATACTGGGGGGGATCGGATTATCCTTGTCAGGGCGATCCAGAAGCAACCAGGAGGTGCTCTAACCCGCACTTTGCTTGGGTTCAGCGGCCAGTCGGAGGCCACGGAGACGTCCCGGTAGGGAGTCCCGGAGAGAAGAAAAATCAAACCAAGATCTCGAGAGGAGTGATCATGTCCACTGGAAACGATCTTTTCGATCTGCACGACAGAGTAGCCATTGTGACCGGCGGTTCCAAAGGCCTGGGGAGGGAAATCGCGGGTGCCCTGGCGGCTGCCGGGGCCGAAGTGCTGATCACCTCACGCAATCACTCAGAAATCAACGCCGCTGCTGACGCAATTACCGAGGAGACTGGAAGCCGGGTCCTGGGACTGGTTGCCGATGTGAGTCGTCCGGACGACATTGAGACCATGGTCGACACGGCCCTGGGACTCTGGGGCAAAGTGGACATCCTGGTGAACAACGCCGGGATCAATATTCGGGGGCCGATCGAGGAACTCAGCTTTGAGGACTTCCGGGCGGTCCAAAAGGTGAACGTGGAGGGAGTGTGGCTGGGGTGTCGTGCGGTCGTCCCGCCCATGAAGAAAGCCGGCTACGGGCGAATCATCAATGTGGCCAGCGCCCTGGGCATCGTGGGCCTTTCGTCGCGATCTCCCTACAATGCGAGTAAGGGAGCCGTGGTGCAGATTACCCGTTCGCTGGCCGCCGAACTGGCCTCTCACGGCATCACCTGCAACGCCATCTGTCCAGGACCTTTTCTCACGCCCATGAATCTGTCCGTAGTCAAGGAGTTCGAGATCTTCCTCGCCAACTCGGTTCCAATGAATCGCTGGGGACAGATGGAGGAGATCCGGGCTCCGGCGGTTTTTCTGGCCAGCCAATCCTCGAGTTATGTGACCGGCTGCACGCTCACAGTCGATGGAGGCTGGACGGCTGGGACGGTTTTTCCTGCCACAGTGGAGTAGGCCGGAACCCGAAGCCAGCGCTCGTAGGCGGAGCACAGAGGGTCCTACTGCAGTGAGGCGGACCGCGGAGGGCCCTCCTACCCTGAGACGAATTGACCAGCCGGCAAAGAGTGGGAGCGGCCTCCGCGCCGCGAATCTGTTCGGACCACGGAGGGTCCTGCCACACTGAGGCGGACCACGGAGGGTCCTCCTACCCTGAGACGAATTGACCAGCCCGGCAAAGAGATAGGGGTAGGGAAAGCTCATTGGTTTGAGCCTCCCCTCCCTCCGAACCGGACGTGCGGTTCTCCCGCATCCGGCTCTCCAGTCAGTGGGGTCCACGGCGGGACTGACAGATCTGCGCGTGGGCTACGGCCATGGTAAATAGCCCCTGCTCGATAAAGTAGGCATTTTTGCCTCCTTTCACTCCTGTTTCCAGGGTCGTCAGCATGCGTTCGGTCCACACTTCCGCTTCCACCCAGCTCCATTTCTGGCTCTCGGCTTCTCTGCCTTGCTTAGGAGTCTCCTCCACTTTCGACAGTTCCTCTTGCTTCGTCATTGACTCTACACATCCACCTTCCTGGCGGGCCTTCGCTCCACCGGCATTACCCGGCTTCTTCACTACTACGCCGCCTCTGACTTCTGCGGGTCTCTTACCAGACCGACCTTTCGCAGACCTCCTCGCTTTACGTCACTTGAACTTCCCACCATTCCATCTCCAACCACCCCAAGGGTTAACAAGATGCCTTTTTCACGTTACCCATCAGGCTCTTGTCCGTGTCAGGTTTCCCTTCCATTCGAGCTTCGCCATTTCCCAGCAGGCTCGCTGTCCCCTCTGAGCCGAATCGAGTTCGTCTCCTACAGACTGGTGGTTCTCCTTCGGCTGCTTCCCACCCCACCTCACGATGACGCAGTTGCCGTCGAATACGGGCCGGAGAACGTTTGCCCGGTAGGGACTTTCACCCTACTGTTCAAGTGCGCTTACGAGCGCACTGGGAGCGGCCTCCGCGCCGCGAATCTGTTCGGACCACGGAGGGTCCTGCCACACTGAGGCGGACCGCGGAGGGTCCTCCTACCCTGAGACGAATTGACCATAGTCAAGAGCCGAACGTCGACTGCCTTGAACCTTCAACCTTCAACCTTTAACCTTCAACCTTTAACCCGAGTCAGCACCATCGATGCAGCAATCCCGTGCAATCCAGGAGGCTCAAGGATGAAGAAACCATCGACAGATCGTACAGTGGCAAAGGAAAACCCGGAACCGCGGCCTGCCCGAGTGGGGATGGGTCGCCGCTCCTTTGTGGCGGGAGCCGCCGGACTTGCCGGAACCGGACTTGCCGGAGCCGCACTTGTTCAGGATCGGTACAGCCCCAACGCTCCCCCGGTACGCTATCCGGATCCCGACATCGTCGTCCTGGATCAGCGCTTCTCGAAACACAAACTCGGGAACACTCCCATCCAGCGCCTGTACCACAGCAAGAAGATGTTATGGGCAGAGGGTCCTGCCTGGAACGGGGTGGGGCGTTACCTGATCTGGAGTGACATTCCCAACAATATTCAACTGCGCTGGCTGGAAGAGAACGGACAGGTTAGTACTTTCCGTCACCCCTCCGGCAACAGCAACGGGAACACTTTCGATCTCCGCGGCCGCCAGATCTCCTGTGAGCATGGAAATCGTCGAGTGGTTCGCTACGAGCACGATGGATCCGTGACAGTTCTGGCTGACAAGTGGGAAGGCAAGCCGCTGAATGCTCCCAATGATGCGATCGTTCATCCTGACGGGGGGCTCTGGTTCACCGATCCCGGCTATGGAAGCATGCTCCATTACGAGGGCAGAAAAAGCGTGCTTGAGATCAAGGAGGCTGTCTACCGCATCGATCCACAGAATGGGAAGCTTGGCAAGGTGACCCACGAGATCGAGAAGCCGAATGGGCTGTGCTTCTCTCCCGACTATCGGAAACTCTATGTGAGTGACACCGGTTCCGCTCGGAATATCAAAGTCTGGGATGTAATCGATTCGGTGAGGCTGGCCGGGGGCAGGGAGTTCACGTCCATGGAACTGGAGGGTAAGAACGGACTGGCCGACGGCATACGGGCAGACAGTGACGGAAACATCTGGGCCAGCGCCGGCTGGGTCGGAGACGGCTATGATGGAGTGCACGTCTTTGCTCCGGATGGAGAACGCATCGGGCAGATTCGACTGCCTGAGATCTGCAGTAACGTGTGCTTCGGGGGCGCCAAGCGCAACCGGCTGTTCATGACGGCCAGCCAGTCCCTCTACGCGGTCTATGTGGAAGCCCAGGGCGCGGGGATAGGGTAGTTTTCAACGTTCCAACGTTCCGGGGTTCCAGCGTTCCAAGGTTCCAAGGTTCCAGGGTTCCGACGTTCCGACGTTCCGACGTTCCAGGGTTCCAACGTTCCACGTTTTTCCGAAGCTGCAAAGAGTAGGAGCCGCTTCCATGCGGCGATGTGATCAGATCGGACCACGGAGGGTCCTCCTGCATTGCTTCACTTTGTCACGCCGAGCCGAGTCCAGTCCTCTTGAGTGGTCAGTCGGCAGTTGTGTGACGGATGATCCCGCTAGAGGTCTGGGGAATCAGTTATAGTGGTGATCAACGAAGGGGAATGCAAATGCAAATGCAAGTGAATGTCAAGGAACGGCACTGTCATTTGAACCAGCAGAGTCGAGAACAGATTGAACGCCGTATTCGTTCCGCTTTTGACAGGTTCAGCGCACTGCTGTCCAAATTAGCTGAGATTCGATCATCAACCCCTTGATTTTATTGGCGTCTTGGACGGGATTTTCAGGGTTTCATGTCCAGGTCTCCGATGGTGCTGTCCAGATTACGAGAGGGTGAAGGAGGCTTGAGAGCTCTCCGGTAGTAGGGGTGGAAACTTGAATGGTTGGTTCAACCACCTCCACAAGTCTCTATGAACGAACAGGTTCATCCTCAGCAGTGCGGCCAGATTGGACAGTGACCAGTCAAAGGTTGCTTTGAGCTGCAGAAACTTCAGAATCAGCAGAGCGATCAATGCTGTCCAAATTTGGGTCTTGAGGGCGTTGGCCGAGGTGCCGACGAAGGTCTTGACCCGTAGATTCTGCTTGAGGGCCTTGAAAAAGAGCTCGATTTGCCAGCGCTCCTTGTAGATTGCGGCAATGGTGGTGGCTCCGAAATCCAGGTGATTCGTCAAAAAAACGAGGCGGCCAGAGAGCGGATCTTGGATTTCGACCAGGCGCAAGAAACAGGTTTTGTCCTGGGCGGCCAGTCCGTGAAAGAAAATCACCTGGTCACGGACGACTCGACGGTTTTTGGGAAGCGGGCGGTCTTCGAGGACCTCGTAATCGGCACGGTCTTTGAGACGGGTCACAAAGAAGACGCCCTGACGGGTCAAGTCCGCATACCAGTTGTAGTCGTTGTAGCCGCGATCAAAGACGACAACGGTGCCGGCGGCAAACTTCAGACGGCGAGCCTCGGTGATGTGGGCAAAGACGGGAAGGTAACCGTTGTGGTCCAAGAGTAGATGCAGTTTGACGGCCCCCTTGGTTCGGCAAAAATGAGCCCAGTCAAACAATTGTGCGCACAGATCGATGACGGTCGCATCCAGACTCAGCAGCGGATTCTTGAAACGAAATCTTCTCTTGCGACGCCCTTCGGTCTCTCTCAGACAACGATCCAGCAGGCGGTAAAAAACCTTTTCGTACAGTTGCCAGGGTCGATGCTTATTGGCATAGCTGAGGGTGGAGCGCTTGGGAGAAGCGATTCCAAGATGATGCAGTTTTCCTTCACAGCTGGCCAGGCCTCCGCAGATCTCCCGCAGGCTATGAGCACGGCCCAGCTGGCAAAACAGCATGGCGACAAACTGTCCCCAGCTGCTGAAACCGCGTGCATGGCGCTCGGCTTTGGTCTCCAGGACCAGTTGTTGAAACTCCCAGCGAGGAAAAAGCTGGAGAAGTTGACTGAAAATGCTGCAAAATCGATTCATGGTCGGGTCCTCCTTGTCCGGTTATTCGATCAACCGAATCTTACGAGGTCGACCCGACCTCTCTTATGGCTAATTTGGACAAGAGTGGGTTCAGCGACAGGATTCGTCATGTCGACGTCGTGGTGGATGACGAGAACGGGCCTCGCGGAGGTCCGGACAAGCGCTGCAGCGTGCACGTGAAGATGGAGCGCTGGGAGGACGTTTTCACCAGTGCCCTGGCTGAAGATCCAGTGCAGGCCGCGTCACTCTCGGCCGATCGAGCCGTTCGCCGCATCGTCAAGCTCAAGGACCAGCTCGAACACTAGCCCGGAAAATTCATAAGTTTTCGGCTGCAGCGCCCCCATCATCCGCGCTGGCTGCGTTCCCCCTCCTCGGGCTCCTCGACAGAGTCACGACTATGCCTGCGGTGCCCTCGGAGGTAAAGCCTTGCCAGTGCGGCGCTTGCGGCCCTTCGCTTCGAAAACTTATGAATTTTCCAGGTTAGCTGGCAGCCAGCCCAGCGTCTACCCGGCAGCGCCGCCCACGGGTGGCTCTGGCTACTGCGTCCTCGCCCGCATCACCTGCCAGATCTTCTCAGGCGTAAGGGGAGTGTCGAGGTGTTCGACTCCAAGGTGAGCCAGTGCGTCAACCACCGCGTTCACGACGGCAGGAGTGGAGCCGATGGTGGCCGCTTCGCCGATTCCTTTCAGTCCCAGGGGATTCAGGTGAGTGGGGGTCTCGGTTCGGCTCGTTTGGAAGCTCGGTAGTTGATGAGCTTTGGGCACGGCATAGTCCATCAGCGTTCCCGTCAGCAGGTTTCCATTTTCGTCGTAATGGGCTTCCTCGAACAGTGCCTGGCCGATGCCTTGAACAATACCTCCGTGAACCTGTCCCTCGACGAGCATGGGATTGATGACGTGGCCGCAGTCGTCGACGGACACGTAACGAAGAATCCGGACCGATCCTGTTTCCGGGTCGATTTCAACGACACAGAAGTGAAAGCCAAAGGGATAGGTTTCCCCTTCCGGTTCAAAGCGCCCCTCATACTGGAGTTTCCCTTGCAGGTCCTCGGGTAAACTCTCGCTGTATGCGGCAGCGGCCACTTCCGCCCAGTTCACCCGGTGTCCCGGGCTTCCCACCACCTGGAACTCGCCCTCCTCCAGCCTGATGTCCGCCTCGGCGGCCTCCAGCAGATGGCCGGCAATCTGCCTGGCCCCCTCCAGGACGATCTCGGAACTTTGCAGGACTGCCGTACCTCCCACTGGAGCACTGCGGCTGCCAAAGGTACCAATCCCCTCGCGCACGATAGCGGTGTCCCCATGCTTGACTTCTATTCGCTCGAGGGGAATCTGCAGAATCTCAGCCACGATCTGGGACCAGCTCGTCTGATGTCCCTGACCATGTGGAGAAGTACCCGTGAGAACTACTACACTCCCGTCCGGCCTCACCTCGACCGATCCAGACTCCCAGGGCCCAAAGCCGCAGATCTCGACATAACCTGAGACACCGATCCCCAGGGGATGGGCTCCTTCCTGGAGGCGCTTAGTCTGTTCGGTGCGCAGTCCTTCGTAGTCGATCAACCGCAGGGCCTCCTCCAGAGGTCGAGCGTAATCCCCGCTGTCGTAGGTCAGTCCTATGGCCGTGGTGTGTGGGAAGCGGTCAGGAGGAATGAAATTCCTTCGTTTCAGCTCGATGGGATCAAGGGAAAGCTTCCGAGCCAGATGGTCCATCCCTCTCTCGATCATGTAGCAGGCTTCGGGCCTCCCGGCTCCTCGATAAGGCTCCATGGGGGGTTTGTTCGTGAACACTCCGCGGACGCGAGCCCGGGCATGGGGAATCGCGTAAATCCCGGTCATCATCACTCCCGTCAGGGGTCCGACTGCGGGCGTTGCGCGCTCGAGGTAGGCGCCACAATCCACCGTCACGGAAAGCTCGGCTCCCACAACACGACCCTCGCTGCTGGCCGCCAGCCGAAGCCTGTTGGTCTGGCCCCTGCCGTGGACGGTCGCCAGGTAGTCTTCACTGCGCGAAGCCACCCAGCGGACCGGGCGTCCCAGGCGGCGAGCCAGCAGAGGGACCAGTACTTCTTCCGGATAAATATTGCTCTTCGCACCAAAACCCCCGCCGACTTCGGGGGCGATGGCACGAATTCTTTCCGGCGGCACACCGATCACCCGTGCCAGTTCGTCTCGCAGCCCGTGAGGTGCCTGCGTCGTGGACCAGACCGTGAATGATTCTGTCTCCGGATCATAGGAGGCTCGGACGGCCCGGGGCTCCATCGCATTTGGAATCACCCGCTGCACGCAGACCTCCAACTCGGTCACCACGTCCGCCTCGGCAAAAGCGCGGTCTACATCTCCCCCTTCGGCCCTCCAGCAGTACGCTTCATTCCCTTCCGGATGCAACCTGGGAGCTTCCGGAGCCAGGGCTCGGTCGAGCGAGGCTGCCACCGGCAGGGGATCGTAGTCGACCAGAATCAGTTCCGCGGCGTCCTCAGCGGCTGCCGCCGTCTCGGCGACTACAACAGCAATCGGATCGCCCATGAATCGGACTCGCTCACTCTGGAGCAGCTGGCGATCTAGTTCCTGCACTTTTTCGTACTCTCCGCAGGGTGCCGCTGCGATGACCGTTAACGGTCCCACCACCTCTGGATTGAGATCTGCACCCAACAGAACCGCTACGACGCCCCTGCCCTTCTCGGCCTGCGCCGTGTCAATGCTCTGGATTCGAGCATGTGCGTAGGGACTGCGCAAGAAGAAGGCGTTCAAAGCGTCCCGACTGTGGATGTCCGCCACGTATCGGCCTTCACCAGTGATCAGCTGGGGGTCTTCACGACGCCGGACACGGACTCCGATGAACTGGGGAAGGGGCGGTTTTGGCATGGCTATGATTCAGTTTCACGTTTCACGTTTCACGTTCCACGTTTCGCGCCTGAGCCCCCGGCTCGCTTTTGAGCTTCCTAACCTGGAACTTGCAACCTGGAACCGCGTTTATCATGGATTCAGCGCCTGCCTTGCCCTATCGAGCAGGTCTTCGATGCCGTCCAGCGAATCACTGTTACGGGACTTGTAGATCTGCTCCAGGTAACCGCGGGCCTTGGGCGAACCGGGCCGGTCCAGCACCGAGGCCATGGCAAACGCTCCCATGGCCTCGACCATCTCCTGCTCCTTCCAGTGGGCCAGGCCGATGAACAGATACGCCTGTTCATTCTTGGGTGAATACTTCAGCGACTCGTAAAACTGCTGGATGGCCGCCTGGTGGTCCTCTCTCAGATAGGCGTTGCTGGCATTCAGGCCGTAAGCCGTTCCCAGGATCTGGGACCAGCGCTGGGCGTCCCACCCCGCCGGGACCTGGTCAGCGAAAGTTTGGATGAGCTGGTCGTAATACTTTAGAGCGTTATTCACGTCCTGCTGGCTCCTGTAGTACTCCGCCAGCCACACAGCAAAGTAAACTCCTTCTTTGGTGCCGAGCGCCGCGAGTGCCTTCTGGCTGTATTCAAGAGCCTTGGGCCCGTTCTGAGTCGCGATGTAACTGTCAGCCAGCATGGCGGCGAGTGTAGAATCCGGCTTCCTGGCGTACATCTTCTCACCCAGTTGGATGACCTGTGCGTAGTTCTTGGCCTGATAGGCCTGCCCGAGTTCCTGCTCGGGCGTCGGCTTCAGCTGCGGAAAAAGGTCCATCATTTTGGCGTTCAATGCCTTGGCCTCCGCCCTCTTTCCGGCGGCTTCGTAGTCCTTCACGATCTGTCCAAAGAAACTGACCATGACCGCGCGCATCTTGGCCCGGGCGTGCAGCTTCCGATGGAAGTTCTCCAGCTGCGACTCCCGCTGATCCAGAGGAGCCCCCATGATCTTCTGGACCTGGGCGTAGTGCTTTCGGTAGAGATAGTCCGACTCGACCGGGATGCCCTCCGGCGCTTCAAAGGGTTCCTGAGCAAGAACGGGTCCTCCCGGTATGCAGAGGCCGGCGGTAAGAATCATCAGGATGAAAGTGCGGTTCATGGCAGCTTGCATGTCTTTTTCTCCCGAGATGTGGAGGAGACTCAAATAGGTCCCTAACGCGTCCGGAACACTGATAGCCGATCACGCTCCGAGAGGCAAGCCCCAATTTTACCTCAAGGGGTCCCTTCGCGCTCCTGGCATTCCTTGTTCACTTCGCTCCCTGCCGTCCCAGGGCGATAGCAACGCAGCTCTAACAAGAAGCAGTGACCAGGGCAAAGTTGTCGCGCCGACGTTGTCTCGTTCTGTTGTTGTGGTGCCAAGGAAACGCACAGAACGGTAGAGCGTGAGCTCACCGTTTGTTTGGAATCTGGAATCAGAAGGGGTTCTCAGTCTTCTTTGAAGTAAGAAACCAGACTTCGACCCTGGACATGGGGAGGAATCTCGAGGCCCAGAATCTCGGCCAGGGTAGGGGCTATGTCAATGGTTCGAACCCGGCCCTCGACTCGCTTCGGTGCCACGCCCGGCTGCACAAAGAGGATGGGTACGTGGGTGTCATAGCGGTACGGTGATCCATGACTGGTACCGACTGAGGTTGTCACCTGGTACTCCTCCAGCTGCGGCATCAAGTCCGGGCTCCGCTCCGGGTGAAAGCTGTTCTTGAACAACCGATGCAAGGGATCGTCGGATTGGGTGAGCAGTTCCGTGCGGGTCCAGATCCTTCGGATCACGGGGCACTCCCCGAGTACTTCGGCCGCCACCTCTTCGACCCTGGCAGGGTCGAGCCCCATCTGCTGAATCAACTCGTAGTCAAGGTAGAAATCGTCCAGCAGCCAGGCCGCCTCGACGCCCAGGCGGGCAGAAATCCGGGAGAGCTGATTCTGCCAGCAGACGGTATCCTGCTCATCGGCACGGCGCCCGGGAAGACCGTTGGACTGCTGGAATTCCGGCATCGGGCAGACTCCATGATCTGCGCTCAAGGCGATCAGGGTTCGATCGAGGCCGATGTGCTGGTCGACGAAGTCGAGAAGATCGGCCAGGTACCCATCCAGTCGAATCAGGGTATCCAGGAGTTCCGGGCTATTGGGCCCGTGGCGGTGTCCCACCAGGTCGGGAGCGGAAAAAGACAATCCAAGGTAATCGGGGCTCCCGTCTTGACCGATGGCCTCCTGAAGGATCAGCTCCTTCGCGAACTCCGCAAGGTACCCGTCGAGCATGGGGCTGTAGGCAAAAGAAGAATAAAAAGACGGGCCGGGACGGAAGCTGCGGTCCCCAAGAGCGTGGGGGAATCCGCCCTCAACCCGTCCGGATTCAGTGGTTTCAATAGAGAGTGAATTCTTGACGCTCTCATCGACCGGCAGCGGTTCCCAGAGTCGGCCAAAATAGCGCTCGGGCAGGTTACGGGCATTGAAATCGGTGACCCACTCGGGATAAACGGTCTGGTAGTAGGTGCTCGTCACGAAGTTCCCCCCGCTGTACCAGTAGGCGCTGTCCGCTCCGTGTCCCCCCAGTAGAATGGCTGCCCGGTCTTTGTAACTGGCCGCGAAGACCTTTGAACCGGGCCACTGCTCCTTCATCCAGTCGGACAGGGCAGTGACCAGGAGATTATTGGGCGAGCGACCACCGGGGCGGCGGGGCCCGATTAGGGGAAAGTTGGCGTCGGCGACGCAGTACATGGGGAGCCGTCTCTGCTTGTCGAACCACTGGTTGGTGATGATTCCGGAACGGCTCGGGTAAGCTCCTGTCGAAATGGAGGCATGCCCCGGGCCGGTGTTGGTAACGGCGTGATCCTGGTGTGCATCGACAAACAAGACTCCCTGCTCCTTCAGTCTGGCCAGCCCACCTTTGAGGACGGGTGCAAATCGATCCAGGTAGTCCATCTGGAACTGATCGATGGCCAGGACCAGGACGAGCTTGAAGTCCGGGGGTGGTGCGGCGGCAGGGGATTTTTCCGGAGGCGGAGATTCGGCACAGGAAACCGGAAGGACCGCCAACAGAAGGACTGAGAAGAGCTTTTTCATGGTTGGACCCCGCGTGCCAGATGCTGGCGTATTGTACGTTCCAGAGTTCTTAAGTTCCAAAAGTATCGGCCCGGAAGCCGAGACGAACGGTCACAACCATGGAAACCGCAGAGGCAGGAACGCCAGTGACTGCGCAGCGACCCGCAGGGCGCCGGGGAGCGTAACAACCGGTAGAAGCTGATGAGCAGGAACGACAGTCACAGCGCAGCAGAGCACAAGCCGCCGGGAATAAGTGACGGGTTTCACGGCGCTGCTGTACAATTCGAGGATAAACAGGTGGGGACGTAGCTCAGCTCGGAAGAGCGCCTGAATCGCACTCAGGAGGCCGAGGGTTCGAATCCCTTCGTCTCCACCAATCTTTTCAACAACTTACAGAAAAAATGAGTAAATATTCGGTAAACCCATCATCGGCTTTATGCCTAATGGGGTGAGGCGGGTTGGGAACTCAAGTGGAGCGAAGCGATCTTCGGAAGTGTTTGCTCAGGGGGTAGAGCCAGATGCTTTTGGTGGGCAGATCGGCCTTGCGGTCACGGTCCAGCTTGCCCCGGCCCTGGGTCTGTCCGACATGGATCCAGTTGGCGGCCTTGTAGCAGGCGCCTGTGAAGCGCCCCGTGTCGACGAAGGTTTCCAGCAGAACGGGTCGGTAGGCGTAGCGGTCGTGCCAGTCCTCGGGGAGTTGACGCGCGGCCAAGGCCAGCAGTTTGGAGGCCAAGTTCTTAGACTGCACCCAGGGAAGGATCAAGAAACGGGCGTTGTTGACGATCAGTTGAAGGTTTCTCTCCCTTTCCGAAGGACGCCAGCCGATGAAGCGGTCGCGAGGGGCGGTTTTCCAAGCGGCGGCGCCAAAGCCGAGCAGGGCCAGGATGCGGCTTTCGGAACAAGCGAAGTAGCGCAGCTGAGCACCCGGCAGGGGCTTGTATCCCAGATAGTGGTAGCGGTCGATGTATTCATTCCACAAAGTGGAGTCGGGGCGGCTCAGGACCGGCTCCAGATGCAGGCCGGACAGCTCGTGCACGGGTCGGGACAGCAGCGGTTGTGGTGCGCTGCAGAAAGTGTGCTTGATTGGGCCCGAGCCTCCCTTCGGGTTGCGAGGGGGCGGCAGCTGCAGCAACCCCTGCCGATGCATGCGCAGCATGGCCACCCGGCAGCTCATCTCCTTGAGGCCACCGTCAGGCTTGAACCAGCCCAAGAGCTGGCAGGCCAAGCGGGAGAGCTGGGCCCGCGAGCGGGTCGGATCTTCGCCAATCAGCTCACACAGTCGCCGCATCTCCCGGCCGCTAAAGTCTCGCCCGCAGAAGCGTTTCATCCAGCCTCCGCTGCCGGCGTCCTGGCCCAGGTCAATGCGCGGGCACGATGGGGGCTTATTTCCCAGGGAAGAAAAGGATCCAGGCCGGGTGGCGGCTGTCCGCCTTGCCTAGCGCAGGCCTGCAGATAGTCCCTGAGCCACAGGCGGGGGTTGAGGCCGTTGAGTCGCAGGGTGGCAAAGATGCTGAATAAGCTGGCCGCCAACTGGGCGCTCCAGCGGCTGCCTGAGCCGTAGTAATTCTTGCGTCCCACCACCGGGTTGCGCAAGGCGCGTTCGGCGGCGTTGTTGTCCATAGCCACTTCCGGTTGATCCACAAACACGGTCAGCCCTGGCCAGTGTCGAGCCAGGCTTTTCAGGACCTTGCGACAGGGGGGAGCCAGGCTGGGAAGCTGGCGTTGAGCCTCGCATTGCTCTCGCATTTTCTCAACCGCCACCCGCAGCTTTCGATCGGCCCGGGCCCATTCCAAGGGCTGATCGCGAACTGCCAGCCGCAGCTGATTGGCAGCAAAGAGCCGGCCAATGTCGTCAATCCACATCAGGGACCAGTCCTGCCAGGGGGGGTGGGATAGGCCCAGTCGCCAAAAGTCGCGGCGCACGTGAGCCCAGCAAAAGGCATGGCAAATACGCCCCTCTGAGACCCGGACCAGCTTCTTATAGGCAGAATATCGATCGGTGAGTAAAGTGCCCTGGGCGCTGCCGAAGTGAGATTGAGGCACTGCAGACGAGCGACTGGGTTGGAGCTGGTACACGACTGTGGAGGCCGACAAAAACACCCACAAATGCCAGAGCCGTCCGCTTTTGCCTTCCACCGCCACAAACACCGGCCAGCCGGTCTCGTCGGCTTGCCAGTTCTCCTGGGTGAGCTGCTGCTGGGCGATCGCCTCGGCCACCGGCAAAAACAGACCCTGCAGTTTTTTCAGCCCTCCGGCCACCGTTCCTGCAGAGAGAGTCAAACCGTGGTCTCGCCACTGCTGCAACAGACGGTGGGTGGGGCGGCAATGGTCAAACTTCTCCAGCAGAATCTCCACCCAAACCGAAATCCCTAGTTTGCCTTTGGGAATCAAGCGTGCCGGGGCGGGCGCCGTGACAATGCCGGGCAGCACCCCGCAGCGGCAGGCCGCTTTGTACTTGCGCCGCCGGATCACCCGCCGGTGGGCCCGCACTTCGATTTCGGCCACCTCGGCGTCTTCCGTCCAGCCCAAGGCTTCCAGTGCCAGACCGCATTTCGGACAGCTTTTTTGGGCTTCCTCCAGATCCACTACCTCTTCCTGGGCTGCCAACCCGTCCAGAGTGGTCCGACCGTGCCCCTGCTTGCCTTTTTGCTGCCCTCGGGGTCGCCCGCTCGCCTTGGGGCTGGAACTGCCAGCGCGCCCACCCTTGGCCTGTTCACTCTTGCGCCCCCAGAGCTGACTCTCCAGCTCTCGAACTCGAGCCCGCAGACTCAAGTTCTCTGACTTCAACTGCTTTTCTCTCTCCACCGCCCCGGCATGCTGGGCCTTCCAGTACGCTGCCGCCCAGCGCAGCCGGATGTACTCTTCCTTGGCCACCAAAACCCGCTTCGTCGAGCCATCAGCCGTCAGTCCACCCGATTCCGGCTTGGTGGTAGCACTCAGCTGCATGCTCCCTGTATACACACTCGCAGCTTCTGTGTCCAGCAAAGTTTGACCGCGGGCTTATTTGGAAGGAGATTATTGCAAGACGGGGTTTACCGAATATTTACAAAAATGAGACAGGACATCGCCCGGAAAAATCGCTCGGGGTAACGCTCGGGGTAACAAATGCGAAGTGCTTCCCATGAACCTCGAGGGGAGCCGCCGCTAGCCCAGCAGCTCCCCCGGGTTCCAAGTTCACTCCGGTCTGCGGCCTTCTTCCTGCGCTTTGCGCTCCCTCATCTCCCGGCGCAGCTCCGCGAGCTCCTCACCGAGTTCCTTGAGCACGTCGCCCAGGCGTTCATGCCAGGGCTCGAGCATTTCATAGACGGCCCTGGCAGTCTTCTTGCCGGCGTCCGCCGTTCTTCAGGGTCTCCACCTTGAATCAGGTTGCTCAGATCCCTCCCAGCGACGCGTCCATCGCTCCGAATTCCCTTCAGGTTCGATTCGCCTGAACTAGGAGGGGTCGTCTCCTCATGAATACAGCGACGCTGCCGTAGAGCCCGCCTTCGAGATCCTCTGGGCCATGATGTTCAATGTCCTCGAGGCGGCCCAGCTTGCTTGTCCAGATGCCGTCCGCCTTTTGCCGGGAAACATGCTTTGGCGATCCCGATTTGTCGGAACAAACAGCAACTTTTTCGTAGCCCTCTTCCAACTTCCCGTCCCGACATTGCACATATCCAAGACTTTCGAACGCTTGAACGAATGCCGCTACTGTTTCCTCTCGCGGGGAATTCTGAGGCCAGAAGTATGTCCCAGTAGGCCACCACCATCTATCGGTGGATTCAGCTCCCCACGCAACACAGTTGTAATTCCCATCCCTGGGGCTAGTGGTCTTGGGGCTTGATAGGTTAGGTAGGTGGCGTTTCCAGCTCAAAATCGTTTTCGCTTTTCAACGCCGATAATGGCCCGCTCTTTCACCCCAGTCGATCCAAGCGTCGATCATTTGAGTAATCTGCCCTCGTTGATCTTCTCGGACAGGGTTCTCTCCAGTGATCGCTTCTAGTGCATCGAACCAGTGCCTACGGTTCAGATAAAGATCCTCGAGGAGAGTTGGCACGGCTTTTTCTCCAATTCCGATAATCGCTTGATAGGCAGGGTGGCTGACAATTGCGGAACGGGACGAATGCAACGCAGTTTCTTCTTCCCAGGTGCTTGCTAGTCCGTTGAACCTTTCCTTGAGTTCACGTTCCGCGGCCGCTTTGCTGAGTTCGTCGCTTGTCGCAGCCTGGACTAGCGACGGGAAGTGGATTCGCATCCCGATGATGATTGACTGTCCGGAAAGATAACGGAATAAGTTGGCGGATTCTGGGCCATCGGACCCGACCACCAAATTGGCAAGAAAGCCTGGCGGTAGCTCGTTTGTACTAGTGTTCATTGAACCCTCTCGTCGGCCGAAGAGGCAGCCGTACGCGCCTCCTTCACCTTACCCAAAATGAAGTTTGCGATGCTCTCCGCATGCTCTAGCGAGATCAGGAGGCCGAGTTGAACGTCTCGAGTCAGATGTGTGGTTGACCTATCGCCGGGTTTCCTTTGAACCTCTGGTCCGAGGCCAAGCGGCGTAACTGAGTGCTCCACCGAATCTGGGAGATGGGATTCGACAAAAAAATCGAGTTTCAAATCTCCTCTTGGAGTAACGCCCCCCCACACTCCATTTACTGGAAACACTCTGTAATCTTCGGACTTTTGAAAGGTAAAGACTACTTTCTTGGCTTGCTCGGGTTTCTTTGGCATATGTTGCTCTCCCGCTTCTTGAAAGACGGAATGACTTGTCAGATCCGGCCCTCAAGCCACCAGAAATCAGCTTCTATTTGCCACCTAATTCCCAGTCTCTTAGACGGTTCTATACTCACTTGGTTTTCAAAAAAAAGTCGGTACTTCCACCTTTCGCACACGGCCCTATTCTACATCCAGCCGTTATTTTCTCAACAAAAAGTTGCTGGAGGGGTGATACTCGGCACTCGATCGTTCCGAAGCATCTCCACGGAGCGGGGGCGGGGGAGACGCCACCCCCGGAGATGCTTGAAACCCGTATGGTGCCAAAACTCCGCTGACCGGAATCGGAGGGTGCTTCAGATCCTGTGCCCTCTCTTCTGATGGCCATTTCGCCTGACCGGTCCTGACGAATGGAATACGATAGCCTTCATGAACTTGCCGTTGAAGTTTCTGCTGCTGATGTGGGCGGGTTGGGTCAATCGTGCACAGCAGGATGCAATCGATTACCTCAAAGAGTAGAACCGCGTACTCCGTGAACAGGTGGGCAACAAACGGCTGCGCCTCACCAACGCCCAGAGACGGCGGCTCGCTCAAAAGGCCAAGGTCGTGGGACGCGCGGCCCTGAGGGAGCTTGCCTGCATCGTCACACCCGATACGCTGCTGCGTTGGCACAGAGAGTTGATCGCCAAGAAGTACGACGGCAGCCAACAGCGCAGACCAGGTCGCCCTCGGAGTTCGCAAGAGATCCGGGCACTCATCGTTCGGATGGCGAAAGACAATCACACCTGGGGGTACACTCGAATCAGAGGCGCTTTGCGTAATCTGGGCCACCGGATTGGGCGGAACACCATCAAACGGATTCTCAAAGATCACGGTATCGAGCCGGCTCCGGAGCGAGGCAGGGGGATGCCGTGGGAGACTTTTCTGAAAGCCCATTGGGGGGCGATCGCTGCTGCCGACTTCTTCTCCCTGGAGATCATCACCAAGGCTGGACTGGTTCGCTACTTCGTACTTTTTGTGATCGACCTCAAGACCCGGCGCGTCGAGGTCGCAGGTATCATTGAGCAACCTTACGGAGAGTGGATGAGACAAGTAGCCCGCAATCTGACTGATGTCGTCGATGGTTTCCTCAAGAATACTAAGTATCTGATCCACGACCGAGACCCACTATACACGCGAGAGTTTGCTGACATTCTGGCGTCTGGTGGTGTGAGGACTGTGAAGTTGCCGGCTCAGAGTCCGGATTTGAATGCCTACGCGGAGAGATTCGTGCGATCAATCAAAGAGGAATGTTTAGAGAGAATGATCCTGCTGGGAGAGCATCACCTCCGAAGGGCAGTTCGTGAGTACGTCAGCCACTATCACGGCGAGAGGAATCACCAAGGATTGGACAACGAGTTAATCGAATCGCTGCGGGAAGACACGATGACCAAAGGCCCGGTCCAACGTCGAGAGCGCCTCGGTGGAATGCTCAGCTATTACCATCGGGAGGCGGCGTGACGAGTCAGTCGAGTTTTGGCACCATACGCCGTCAAGGTAGGCCAAGCCAACTACCTGGAACCTGTCCGGGGGTAATGGATTTGTACGGCCCGGGTGGGGCCTTGACCTGGTCTGCTACTTCAGCCGAGCGACGCCGGCCACCATATTCTCAACTTCTCCGACTTCGTCCTGGGTGAGCTTCCAGTTCGCAGCCCCTGCGTTGGTTTCAAGCTGATCAATGCTGGTGACACCTGTCAGAACCGAACAGACAAGCGGTTTTGCCGCCACCCAGGCAATGGCCAGCTCGCTCACCAGGTGACCATGATCCCTGGCCCACGCATCGAGCTTTTCGACGGCAGCCAGGTGTTCATCCGTCATGTGACGAGCAAAACCGGAACTAGGGTTCTTCCAGCCCCTTGTGGACGGCGGTATCTCTTTGCCGCGTCTGTACTTACCTGTCAGCACGCCCTCCGCCAGTGGAAAATAGGCGACGAGGGCCATCCCATGCTCCGAGCAGCAGGGGCCGATCTCCGTTTCGAGCGATCGCTCGAATAGATTGTAGTGCGACTGGCTTACAACGAATGGCGAATAACCCCTGTGCTCAGCGACACCGCGTGCCACTGCGATTTGCCAGCCGGCGAAATTAGAGCAGCCGACATAGCGCACCTTGCCCTGGCGCACCAGATCGTCAAAACAACGCAGAGTCTCCTCAATCAGAGTGCTCGGATCCGGTCGATGGGCATAGTAGAGATCCACATAGTCGGTGCCCAGGCGGCGAAGCGTGCCTTCGATGCTGTCCATGATGTGACCCCTGGAGAGACCTGCCTGGTTGGGCCCTTCGCCGACCGGCAAGCCTACCTTGCTGGCAATGATGAAGCGTTCGCGTCGGCCGGCGATGGCCTTGCCAAGGTAGGTCTCCGAAACACCATTCGAATACATGTCGGCGGTGTCGATGAAGTCGATCCCAAGATCAACAGCTCGGTCAAGAATCGCTTGTGTTCCTGCCTCATCAACGTAGTGTTGGAACCCCTCGTGTTGCCCGAAAACATTCCCACCCAGGCCCAGGACCGACACTTTGAGCCCGCTGCTTCCCAGTTGCCGATATTCCATGTTAGTACTCCCTTTCTTAAATACGGTAACGTTTTGGAATAGGTTTTGCGAAGCGAGGTCCCGAAGAGAGAAGAGGCGATGCCGATCAGAGGGCCCTGAACATCATGGGGGGATTAAAGCCTGCGAAGCCTCAAGCCTCAGGTGACATGGCGGGGCCCGAACGCACGAAAACAATCCCTCCAGATTCTCGCTTCGCCAACCTCATCGGTAACTGAGAAGAGCGGAATTCAACAGAACAGTTATTCTGCTGAGTTCTTCATAACCCCCGAAGAAGTCTTACAAACAGCGCCGAAAGAAAACCATCCAATTCCTGACTCAGGACGAGACCAGGCGGCTGTTCAAGACGATCAAAAAGCTCCGCGATCGAGCCCTCTTTTTGACGGCTTACCGGCACGGGCTCCGCGCTTCCGAGGTACCCTTGCTGCAGCGCAGTGATCTCGATCTCAAAGCTGGCAGGATCACGATTCAGCGCCTCAAGGGCTCCATCTCCGGAGTCTATCCCCTGCAGCCCGATCTCCTGAAACTGCTGCGCCGTTATCTCCGGAGCCGCGAGGACTCCTCCCCTGCCCTGTTTATCTCCAACCGCCTCTCCCTGATCGACCGAACAACCCTCTGGCGGCTCATGCAGAAATATGGGGCTGCTGCCCTGCTCCCTGCCGAGAAGCGCAAGTTCCATTCCCTGCGCCACTCGATCGCGACCCACCTTCTCGACGCCGGCGCCGACGTCGCCTTCGTTCGCGACTGGTTGGGACACAGCAATATCCAAAACACTATGGTCTACGCGCAGCTCACGACCACCACCCGCGACCAGGCTGCCCGCACCATCTTCACCAGCCCGCGGGTCATCTGAGATCGGAGAGGATATCGTCAAATGGTCGAATCCCTATTCACTGGGCTACTACTCGCGGTAATTTCATCCCTCGGCTTCGTCGCCTACCGGACCATACAATCGCAACGCCGCTCTAGCCAAGCCGCTTGTCGTAGCAGTGATACAGCACCCTGCCTGTGCCGCCGATAGATTCAGCAAACTTCCTGGACCGCGTGTTTACCTCGTTGACAGGGTAGTAGAGCGCGTCCTTGAGACCCTGCTCCTGGTATCTGCGATAAAGGGCCACAGCGAGGGCATGAGCCAGGCCGCTTCCCTTGGTCTCTGGAAGCACACCAATAGCAATCAGCCCCGCCCTCTTGTATCGTTTGGCGCCAAGCATGAATCTGATGATCTGGACGATGCCCATCTTCCCACTAAATGAACGAAATAACGGTGTCCAGTCCGGGAAGCCGAAACAGAATCCGGCGGGCTCCCCTTTCACTTCGCCAATGAGCATCTGACGCGGGTCGAGCATCGGCTTCATCTCATCGAAAAATTCGTGGAACTCTTCACTCGTCAGCGGAGCAAACTCCCATTCCTCCTTGAAGCTCTCGTTGAATAGAGTACGGATCGTTTCCAGATCCTGGTTCCACTGTTTCTTGTTGATTGGACGCACGCGAACGTTCTTGATCTCGGCGACCCGACGCTCGGCATCGCGATATCGGTCGGAGGAAAAATCGACGGTATAGTACCAAAGCGGATATGTCGGCGCGTACCCGGCCCCGGCGAGATAGCCGGAATAGTACGGCGGGTTCCACCGAAACGGGAACACCGGCTCCTCGTCGAATGCTGCAGTGAGGACGCCCAAACCCAGGATGCCGGCGCCGTTAAACGGTGCCAAGACGCGGGTCACGCCACGCTGCCCCAGCCATGCTTCCGCGTACTCGATCATACCCCGCACCGCATCGCTGCTATCGGGCGCCGCCGCGAAATGTCCGACAAACCCTAACGCCTCGTCCTTCGCCCGTTGAAACCGACGATTGATCAGGGCGGTGCATCTTGCAACTCCTTGACCATCTTTGAAAGTGACAAACAGAGTGTGCTCCATATCGCTGTAGTACTTCGAACGTCCGGAGAGACACTTCAACACGTCCCTGTCTATCTCCGAGACGAACAGAGGGCTCGCGCCAATGAGCTTTCTCTCAAGAGTAATAAAGCTTTTGAGCGCTGCGGGATCAGCGGTCGAAAGCTCTCGCACGTGAAAAGTCATCTAGATACCTCTTTCAGAACACCAAATGCAGGCAGTATCGGGACACGGTTGGTTGAACAGGTTCAGGTGAATCCCCTCGCAAGAATGACGACCAATGAGTTTTTACGCCACAATGCAGACGTAGGCGATAACGCCGCCTAACGATAAGGGTTGTATCCGGAGTGCCACGAGAAGGCAAGACCGTTTCAGGCGAGTGCAAGTGTGGGGGATTCCGGATACGACATCTCGGCCATCTGTCGCCTGCCCTCTACGGGCACGTCAATCTCTACGGCAAGTACCGATTCGAGATCGAGGGTCGAGCGCCAGGTCTCCGACCGCTAAGGAGTCCGGGGAGACGCTTAGCGTGCGATTTTGCACCGTTACTGTCGGAACCCCATTCCCTGCGCCACTCGATCGCGACTCACCTTCTCGACGCTGGCGCAGACGTCGCCTTCGTTCGCGACTGGTTGGGACACAGCAATATCCAAAACACTATGGTCTACGCGCAGCTCACGACCACCACCCGCGACCAGGCTGCTTGCGCCATCTTCACCAATCCGAAGGTGATCTAAACAGACATGACGAACGGCGCCAAACTTGTAATCGGCTTCGTAGCTGCGCTTTCGACACAGGTAACAACTCTTTCTCAAACCTGCCTCGATTTTAGAGAGGTGTGTGAACGATCTTCAGGAAACGCGTGATTCTGAACAGACACCGGCGGGATAGTTAAACAACATCATCCGCACCGCAGGTGCGCCCTGGTCATTCCGCGCGGTCCACGCGCGGCAGTTTTCTCCCTCTCAGTAATGTATGGTTTGGCAGACTCGGAAAAGGGAGGACCTCGGCTGTAGAAGCAACAGAGGCGGCCTAATTCCCGCTTCGGAGGTGAGTCGCGAACCACTAACAACCCAAACACCAATGATTGTCGCCACCATACGGCTGCCGAATCTCATGGTCACCCCCTTCCTCTATGAGCAGATGAATGTATCAGCGGACGGTCAGACATTCTCCGCTTTCGACGTCGGTTCGGTTCACTCCGGGACACGAGACAGCTCACTTCCGCATCCTCGGCGAACGATCTGATCGGGGAAGCCTCAGGTTATACTAAATGGCCCACAACAGAACAGTTATACTGTTGCGTTTTTAATGCCCCGCAAGAAATCCTTATAAACAGCGCCGAAAACAAACGATCCAATTCCTGACTCAGGACGAGACCAGGCGGCTCTTCAAGGCGATCGCGATCACAAAGCTCCGCGATCGAGCCCTCTTTTTGACGGCTTACCGCCATGGTCTCCGGGCTTCCGAGGTGCCCTTGCTCCAGCGCAGTGATCTTGATCTCAAAGCTGGCAGGATCACGATTCAGCGCCTCAAGGGCTCCATCTCCGGAGTCTACCCCCTGCAGCCCGATCTTTTGAAATTGCTGCGCCGTTATCTCCGGAGCCGGGAGGACTCCTCCCCTGCCCTGTTTATCTCCAATCGGCTCTCCCCGATCGACCGCACAACCCTCTGGCGGCTCATGCAGAAATACGGAGCTGCCGCACTGCTCCCAGCCGAGAAGCGCAAGTTTCATTCCCTGCGCCACTCGATCGCCACTCACCTTCTCGACGCTGGTGCAGACGTCGCCTTTGTTCCCGACTGGTTGGGACACAGCAACATCCAGAATACGATGGTCTACGCGCAGCTCACGACCACCAACCGCGACCAGGCTGCTCGCTCCCTTTTCACCAGCCCGCAGGTGATATAGCCAATGAAAACCCAATCGAGAAGCCGCCATGAGATGCTCGAACACCTCGAGAAGGGAAAAGAGGCGGGTATGTACCAAGACTGTGCCTGGCTCCACGTCGCTCAAGCGGCTTCCCTATTTCGCCCTGGCTGCAAACGAGATTCCTTGGTGATCTTCGGGGAGCCCCAACGCGTACGAAGAGGCTTCCCCCTTTATATCTGTCCGGAAGGTTGCCTTTGCTTCAAAGACCCGCGCGAGCACGCCAAAGAGGAGGCAAAAGCCCGAAGGCGAGAATGGTTGCGGCAGACTTTTTGGACAACCCCTCTAGTCCCAAAATAAGTACATGGGGTGTATACCCAGAGGTGGAAAAAAGCCTGAAACGCCAGTCCTGACGGGTATTCTGAGGTTCAGAAAAAGACCCAGAACAATCCCAAGAGGAGGCGTTTCAGGTGAATAGAAAGCATATCGAGATTATCAACAAACGCCAAGAGGAAATAGAGCGAAGGCTGGATCGAAGTTGGCGGCCTAAGAGTGGGGGACGGGTGCTGAGAGGAGGCAATATTGTCTACGACGTCTCGAGCCGTATGGGAGGGGTGAGTAGTGGAGGTCTGGGGCTGATTGTTCAGTTGGTCAAGCGCTTGAGGGTGGCGGAGAGGATCGACGAACGTGTGCGAGTGTTGAAGCGGCACCTTCCCTACCGGGAGTCGGACCACGTCTTGAATCTGATCTACAACGTGATGAGTGGGGGAGTGTGCCTGCAGGATGTAAAGTCACGGCGCGAGGATGTCAGCTATCTGGAGAGTGTAGGAGCGCGCAAGATCCCGGCACCGAGTACGGAAGGGGACTTTCTCAGGCGTTTCAAGCAAGAGGATGTCTTGGCCCTGCAAGAAGCCTTCAACGAAAGCCGTCTGCAGGTGTGGCAAAGCCAAGCAGCGGAGATGGGCAAGCGAGCCACGATCGACGTGGACGGCACGACGGCCGAGACCACGGGGTGTTGCAAGGAAGGGATGGATCTCAACTACAAGGGACAATGGGGGTATGGACCCTTGGTGGTGAGTCTGGCCGAAACCAACGAGGTCTTGTACACGTTCAATCGGCCGGCCAGCCGACCGTCGCACGAAGGAGCGGTGGCGTGGATCGATCGAGCCGTGAAACTGGTCAGAAGAGGCGGCTTTGAGCAAGTGAGATTGCGGGGAGACACGGACTTTTCCCTGACCCGCAACTTCGATCGTTGGAGCGAGGAGGGTGTGGAGTTTGTGTTCGGGATCGAGGCCAATCGGAGCTTCGTCAGAGAGGCCGACAAGATTGGCGAAGCACAGTGGCAAAAGCTCGAGCGCAAGCGGAAAGTGGTGAACTCCAGCCGTCAGCGTCCAGAGAACGTCAAGCAGAAAGTGGTGCGAGAGCGGGGCTACAAAAACCTGAACTTGTTGAGTGAGCATGTGACGGAGATCGAGTACCGACCGGCCCGAGCTAAAGGCACCTACCGAATGATCATCCTGCGCAAGAGGATCGAGGTCGAAAAGGGTCAAAAGCGGCTGTTTGATCAGCAGCGCTATCTGTTCTATGTCACGAACGTGCCGGTCAAGGAACTGTCGACACAACAGGTGGTTTTGGAAAGCAACGGGCGCTGCAATCAGGAAAACGTGATCGAGCAGCTCAAGAACGGCGTTCAGGCTCTGCGCATGCCGGCCGATACCCTGGTCGCAAACTGGACTTACCTGGTGATTGCCGCCCAAGCCTGGAACCTCAAGGTTTGGCTGGGCCTGCTTTTGCCTGCAAGACTGGGGGCCCGACGCCTGATCCGGATGGAGTTCCGGCGCTTTGTCACCTGTGTGATCGGACTGCCTTGCCAGATCGTGACAACGGGACGGCGTTTATTGTATCGACTGCTCACTGTTAACGATTGGACCCGTTTGTTGATCGAGGGGAATCTGTGGCTGAAACACCAGCAATTTGGCTGACGAATCGCAAGCCGCTTCGACAAGACGACAAATGGAGCCGATCGGGGAGGGGTCTGTCTGAAAACCGACTTTCAGGGCCATTGTCAACGCGTCGTGGCGGCCTGAGGTCAACCAAACTGCTTCCCGGCACAGCCGGAGTCCGGCGCAAGTCTGATTGAACCTCAAATGAGCAACCGATCTTGGCAAAACGAGTCGCTACAGTAGATGATGTGCAAACACGCTTATTTTGGGTCTAGTGCACTGTCCGGAAAGTTCACGCCGCTACTTCGGGCGTCTTTTCGCCGACAGCTTTGTTGCGCTACCTCGAAAGACTCCCGGCCTTCCTGCGTCGCGCGCCTCACTGTCGACGAAAATCCATCCCGAATTAACACCGCGAACTTCCCGGACAGTACACTTGGAAGCTTCGTTGTCTTATCGGCGGTGCCTTGCGAATCCGGTGTTCTCAAGGCAAAGTCCTGCTCTTACTCCCTTGCTCGCAACAGAGCATGTGGGAGCCTCAGGCGGCTCTGGTTTCGTGAACTATGATGTCTGAATCATGCAAATGGCTGAGAGGCTTCTTGGCCAACCAAGCCCTGAGATCACAGCCCTGCCGTGGTCACTACCTCCCAACTCCTGGTTCCGCTATAATCATTATTTGTTCAGTGACTCCATGATCTCACTTTCGAGAGCGGGCAAGTCCAAGTAGCTGTTTCTCCAACCAGAAGCCTCAGTTAGACAAATCCTCGGCACTGGAGGCGAGTTCGACCGGCTGCCCGGTGGCGCTGCGGAGCGTGTGCCCCAAGCTTTTTGGGGGGACAATCTGGTGCCCTTGGCTCAGTTGAGACTTGCTCAGAGACACACAGCAAGAACGGGGAGAAAATGCCTTTGGAAAACGTTCAGCACCACTTTTCGCGGCTTGCGCCAAAGTATCGAGGTTTGAGGATTACCGATCTCGAACCCATTCTCTCGATCAAGACCAGACTCAGGGGTTCCCCGTCCAGGATCGTAGCTGCAGACATCGGTTGCGGGGGCGGCAGGTATGATCTGGAGCTGTTTCACTATTTAGGTGAGCGGCTTTTTCTCTATTGTGTGGACAGCAATCGTCAGATGCTGAACGAGGTCGACGGATATCTCAGCAGGCATGGAATCCGCGACTTCAAGATCAGACAATCTCTGGACAGACAACTCCCCTTTGAAGATGCCTCACTGGACTGTCTATTTACCTTTAATGCAATTCACCATTTCACCCTGCCAAGATTCTTGAAGGAGGCGAAGAGGGTCCTCAAAGATGGAGGCCATTTGTTTATTTACACACGGCTGAGAAGTCAGAACAGGCGAAGCATCTGGGGTCGGTATTTCCCCTTGTTTCATGACATGGAGACCCGCCTGTATGAATCATGGGAGCTGGAAGACATTTTGAGAACGGCGAAAAACCTGGAGCTAGAAGAGACGGAGTACTTTAGATACGAAAGAGAGGCTGCTTTAGACCGACTGATCGAACGAGCCCGGAATCACCACTATTCCACATTCTCGCTTTACTCCAGAAGCGAATTCGAGCGCTGCTGTGAGGAGTTCGAAAAGAATCTTCGAGGCCTCTTTTCAGATCTCAAAAACATTCGATGGTCCGACCAAAATGTCCTTCTCGTGATCAGAAAAGGCGCGAAAGGACCCGGTCTTCGACACCCTGATCCCCTTTGCTGATTCTTCTGTGCAGCTCATCTTGGGATGCGCTTCGATTCATCGCCAAAGGTTCCATGCCTCAGCTTCACAACAACCCTGTCCTTCCCGGCATGCCGGTTAACCTGAGATTTGAGCCCCGATCAAGACCTGGGTTGTTTATTGTTGCTGGAGCCGATCGAGCACTTCGCGGAGCTTTTCGAGGGCCTCCTCTAGCCCGGCTTTGACCGCCTCCAACTTCTGCGATGCCAGGGACGGTGCCTCCCGCTCTTCCACTTCTGTCCCGGCCGGAACAACCGCAGGCAGGGCTCCTACAAGAGCTTGAAGACTGCCGTCGAGGGTAGGGTGCATGACCACCTTGGTGGCATCGGCGAGAATGATCCGGCGCAGCTCGGGGAACTCCAGTGTCTCCGGTTTTAGAAAGACAGGCTCGGCATACAGTATGGAATCCTCCAGCGGGATGACGAGTAAGATCCCTCGCGATACCTCGGATCCCACCTGTCCCCACAATGTGAACTGCTCGGAAATAATGGCGTCATTGTCAATCCGGGCCTCGACCTGGTTGGGACCATCCACATGTCGTCCCGGGGGAAAGCGGAAGAGCACGAGCTCTCCATAATGGGAACCATCGTTGCGAGCAGCAATCCAGGCAACCAGGTTGTGGCGATCGACCGGAGTAAACGGCTGAATCAGGAGGAACTCTTCTCGATCTTCACCCGGAAGGCGAGCCACGATGTAGTAGGGTGCCAAGGTTGACGTACGGCCGAACGAACTCTGCAGTGGAAGAGACCACTGATCCTCTCTGTTATAGAACACACCGGTATCCTGCATGTGATACTGAAGCAGCATTTGCACCTGGATCGTAAAGAGGTCCAGGGGATAGCGGAGGTGGGGCTTCAGATAGCCGGGCATCTCTTCCAGGGGCTTGAAAAGGTCGGGAAAGATGCGCTGATAGGTCTGGAGCAGGGGGTCCGACGTGTCGGCAACGTAGAAGTCCACGCTGCCTTCATAGGCATCGATGACGGTTTTGACACTATTGCGGATGTAATTGAATTGACGTTGCCAATCCGCAGAATACGGATATCGGTTGGTCACCGTATAGGCGTCTTGAATCCAGAACAAACGCCCGTCGGCAGCCACAACGTAAGGGTTCTCGTCGCGCAGAAGAAAGGGGGCGAGCGCGTTGAAGCGCTCAGCAACGGTTCGTCGATATTGGATCCGGCTGTCCGGCTCGATTTCCCCGGAAATCAAAATGTTGAGGTCCCGGAACTGCCAGGCGTAAAGTAGCCGCCGAAACAGAGAGCTGAGAAGGACTCCTCCTTCTCCCTCGTAGTGAGTGTAGACGGGACCATCCCTGCCCGGATAGTTGAACTCCTGCATCCTGGTATTGGCAATGATGGAATCCAGGCTTTTTAGACCATAGTAAATCTCGGGGCGCTCGAGTGGAATCTCGCCCTGGGGTGGAACATCTTTCACAAAGAAAGCGGGGCGTCCTCCCGAGTCGACCTCGGTGACGGGGCTCATCGCAATTCCATAGCCGTGCGTAAACTGCAGGTGGCGGTTCACCCACCGTTGAGCCTCCTGGGGGAGTTTCTCAGCGGAGATCTCCCGCGTGGAAAGCATGACCTGTCGCAACTGCTCATCGATGACATAGCGGTCAGTCGTAACCGACAAAAAGTCGTAGTAAAGCCGGAAGAACTGGATTTGGTTGTAACTCTGAAGAAGAGGACCTTCATCCCACAATCGCACGTTCTGAACGGTGCCTTGATTCTGGGCAACAGCAGCGGCTCCGACGGATCGTCCGGCCGGGTGGCTTTGTGACTCCAGACGGTCCAAGCCGTAAGCCTGGCGGGTTAACTGGATGTGGTTTGCCAGGTAGGGTTTCTCCCTCGCAAGCTCACTTGGCTCCACATACAATCGCTGGACCAAGAACGGCACGACGGATCCAACCAGGATGTTCAGCCCAAACCACAGACCGATCGCCCAGTAAGTCAGACTGCGGCTGGAGGCAAAACTCCCGGCGGCCAGAAGGATCCCACTTAGAATCGCCACTATAGCCATCAGAGCATGGAGCGGCAGTCCCGCGTGGGCCTCCGTGTAGCCGACACCGATGACAGCTCCCGAAGTGGAGTAAAGGAGATCGTAGCGCCCCAGCCAGTGTCCGACCGCCAGTAGAAGAAAGATGGTGGTTCCCAGGCCGGCCAGGTGGGCCTGGGCCCCACCCGAAAACATCGGGACTTCCCCTCGCGATCGGGAAAGCAGGTAATAGAGGGCCGCCACCATCAGGGTTCCCAGAATCAAGGCGACCAGCAACCACTGTTGGATGAAGTGAAGGACTGGAAGTGTAAAGACGAAAAAGCCCAGATCCTTTTGGAAGATGGGATCCACCTGGCCAAAAGGTACTGCCCAGAGAAAACGCAAAATGCTGTCCCACTGCCGAGCCGCAGTGGCCGCAACGAAAAAGCTAAGCAGCGCTACACTCCCCACAGAAAGCCTGGCCAGGAGTTGTCTCACTGTTCCATAGAGGGGGGGGGCGATCGTGCTTTGCGCCAGCGGCGCCTGTCCCCGAGTAGAACGGAATACCAAATGAAGGTTGGTCCCGGCAATGGCTGCAAACACGAGTCCACCCGTCAAAAACAGCCAGACTTTGGTGGTCACGATCTTCAGAAGTACCTGCTGGTAGCCCAGATTACTGAACCAAAGCCAATCCGTGTAGAAAGTACGAGCCCAGTTCAGACCCATCAGGAGCAGTAGGACCGCCACCGCCACCCCGATCAACTTGAGGTGACGGGGCCAACCGGAAACGTCCAACTCCTGCAGGTATTCCGCCAGCGTCAAAGGCTGTTTGGGATCTCGTGGAGAATCACGGTCGATCACGTCGTTCATGGGGACCTCCAGGCTAAGTAGGTGTCAATGACCGGGCCCAGCTAAGATCAGCCGGTGAAACGCCGGGCCACGACTACACCCTCACAGGTTTCATGGTGTTTGATGTTCTTTGATCGGACAGCTCCAACTACTGTGCAATGAGATCGCTTTCGCGGCCAGAAGTCAACCGTACGTGCCGCCGAGAGGAACTCCGTTCGGGCTCGCCCTCACTACGTCCCCTCTCTATCAGTCTTCAGGAACTCAAGGAGATGGTTCTCCATGCGAACTGATAGGATCATGGAGTGGGGACCAAGAGATGACGCTGATACCCATGGTTGTTGAGTCGTCCCGCTTTGGAGAGCGTGCGTATGATATCTACTCACGTCTGCTCAAAGACAACATCATCTTCTTGGGAGCCCCCCTTGACGACGATGTTGCCAATGTTGTGACCGCTCAGCTCTTATTCCTGGAAGCGGAGGATCCGGATCTGGATATCTCCTTATACATCAATTGCCCCGGGGGATCGATAACGGCGGGTCTGGCCATTTACGACACGATGCAGTTTGTCAAGAATAAGATCACCACGATCTGTATCGGTCAGGCTACCTCTATGGGAGCGCTGTTGTTGGCGGCTGGAACACCCGGAAAGCGCCTGGCGCTGCCCCATACTAGGATCCTCATACATCAGCCGAGCATCACTGGACTCTCGGGTCAAGCCCACTCTTGTCCAAATTAGCCATAAGAGAGGTCGGGTCGACCTCGTAAGATTCGGTTGATCGAATAACCGGACAAGGAGGACCCGACCATGAATCGATTTTGCAGCATTTTCAGTCAACTTCTCCAGCTTTTTCCTCGCTGGGAGTTTCAACAACTGGTCCTGGAGACCAAAGCCGAGCGCCATGCACGCGGTTTCAGCAGCTGGGGACAGTTTATCGCCATGCTGTTTTGCCAGCTGGGCCGTGCTCATAGCCTGCGGGAGATCTGCGGAGGCCTGGCCAGCTGTGAAGGAAAACTGCATCATCTTGGAATCGCTTCTCCCAAGCGCTCCACCCTCAGCTATGCCAATAAGCATCGACCCTGGCAACTGTACAAAAAGGTTTTTTACCGCCTGCTGGATCGTTGTCTGAGAGAGACCGAAGGGCGTCGCAAGAGAAGATTTCGTTTCAAGAATCCGCTGCTGAGTCTGGATGCGACCGTCATCGATCTGTGCGCACAATTGTTTGACTGGGCTCATTTTTGCCGAACCAAGGGGGCCGTCAAACTGCATCTACTCTTGGACCACAACGGTTACCTTCCCGTCTTTGCCCACATCACCGAGGCAGCCACGGCCGACATCACCGTGGCTCGCCGTCTGAAGTTTGCCGCCGGCACCGTTGTCGTCTTTGATCGCGGCTACAACGACTACAACTGGTATGCGGACTTGACCCGTCAGGGCGTCTTCTTTGTGACCCGTCTCAAAGACCGTGCCGATTACGAGGTCCTCGAAGACCGCCCGCTTCCCAAAAACCGTCGAGTCGTCCGTGACCAGGTGATTTTCTTTCACGGACTGGCCGCCCAGGACAAAACCTGTTTCTTGCGCCTGGTCGAAATCCAAGATCCGCTCTCTGGCCGCCTCGTTTTTTTGACGAATCACCTGGATTTCGGAGCCACCACCATTGCCGCAATCTACAAGGAGCGCTGGCAAATCGAGCTCTTTTTCAAGGCCCTCAAGCAGAATCTACGGGTCAAGACCTTCGTCGGCACCTCGGCCAACGCCCTCAAGACCCAAATTTGGACAGCATTGATCGCTCTGCTGATTCTGAAGTTTCTGCAGCTCAAAGCAACCTTTGACTGGTCACTGTCCAATCTGGCCGCACTGCTGAGGATGAACATGTTCGTTCATAGAGACTTGTGGAGGTGGTTGAACCAACCATTCAAGTTTCCACCCCTACTACCGGAGAGCTCTCAAGCCTCCTTCACCCTCTCGTAATCTGGACAGCACCATCGGAGACCTGGACATGAAAGACTGAAAATCCTGTCCAAGACGCCAATAAAATCAAGGGGTTGATGATCGAATCTCAGCTAATTTGGACAGCAGTGGGTCAAGCCACTGAAATTCACATTTATGCTCAGGAGATTCTGCGACTGCGCGCGACTATAAACGCCATTCTCAAAAAGCATACGGGACAGAAGCTGGGAAAGATCGAGAAGGATGTGGAGCGCGACTACATCATGACTGCGGAGCAAGCGCGAAAGTATGGCATGATCGACGAGATTATCGAGAAGGCACCAAGGAGTGAGGGTCGGTCCGCGCAGCTGTAGTGAAATCTACGTTGAAACTAGAAGCAGTCATGATCCTAGCCGGTGTCATGAAGCTCGTGAAAGGCCCAGTTGTCTTCCACTTCGTTTAGTAGAAATCTGAAGCCGGATTTTGTCGCGGCTCGCGAGCCGCGACAAAAGTCCTTTACCCTCTGTGCCAACATGGGTGAGACACTTCTTCCCCACTAAATTAGACTAGAGGGTGAGAAGCTGGATCACACGATGATGGTAAACAGGAGCGATAAGAAACTGAGGATTTTGGAGACTTCGGAGCGAAGCGGAGAGGTCCCCAAAATCGGTGCGGAACGGACTGAGCCCGACAGGGTTCTTCCTAGACCCGATCCGGAAGTTCCCAGCAAGGCCACGCGTCGCCGATTTTCAGCCCGCTATAAGCTCCGGATCCTGGAGCAGGCCGATGGATGTGAAGAGTCGGGCGGAGTGGGAGCCTTGCTGCGCCGAGAAGGACTTTACTGGTCGAATCTTCAGACCTGGCGACGACAACGCGAGGAAGGAACGCTGCAGGCGCTGACTCCTCGCAAGCGGGGGCGCAAGTCCAAGCCGGTCAATCCTCTGGATCATCAATTGAGGCAAGTTCAGGCCGAGAATCGGAAGTTGAAGCGCAAGCTCGAGAAGTTTGAAGCCATGCTGGATCTCCAAAAAAAAGTCTCGCAACTGTTGGGGATCTCTCTGGCGAGCAGCGAAGAGAACGGAGACGAGAGCTGATGGACGAAGCTTTGCGATTCTCACAATCCCACGGAGTCCGGGCCGGCTGTCAGGCTCTGGATCTGCCGCCATCCAGTCTGTATCGGGAGAAACTTCGGCGGGAACGGCCGGCGATGGATCCTCGACCTCGGCCCGCATCCCCACGCGCCTTGAGCCCGCCCGAGAAGGAAGCTGTCGTGGAGGTCCTGCACAGCCAGCGGTTTGTCGACAAAGCTCCCGCCACAGTGTGGGCGGAGCTACTGGATGAAGGGCGATACTTGTGCTCGATCCGAACCATGTATCGCATTCTGTCCCAACGTCTGGAAGTCAAGGAGCGTCGCCGCCAGCGCCGCCATCCCCAATACGCCAAGCCAGAACTCCTGGCCACCGGCCCCAACCAATGTTGGTCATGGGACATCACCAAGCTCAAGGGTCCCGTCAAATGGAGTTATTACTACCTCTATGTGGTTCTGGATATCTTCAGCCGCTACGTGGTGGGCTGGATGGTGGCCACCCAGGAGAACTCACGCCTGGCCAAGGCTTTGATCGCCCAGAGCTACTCCAAGCAGGCGATCGTGTCGGGAGATCTCACCCTCCATGCTGATCGAGGGTCGTCGATGAGTTCCAAGGCACTGGCCTTGCTGCTGGCCGATCTGGGAGTGACCAAGTCTCACTCTCGGCCTCACGTCTGTGACGACAATCCCTACTCGGAGGCCCAATTCAAGACCCTCAAGTACCGGCCCGAATTCCCGGCTCGATTCGGCACCATCCAGCAAGCCAGAACCTTTTGCCGGGAGTTCTTCGATTGGTATAACCGCGACCATCGCCATTCGGGTATCGGCCTGCACACTCCCGAGGACGTGCACTACCTCACCGCCATCGCCACACGTCGCAATCGAGCCCAAACACTGGAGGCCGCCCATGCACTCTTCCAGGAGAGATTTCCCAATGGCAAACCCGTTCCTCCCGCTCTTCCAGAGGCGGTTTGGATCAACCCTCCCGAAAAGAAGGACCCCTGAGATGACGCTACTGTAATTTATTCACCAAAGTGTCTCAAAGTTGTTGACACGTTCCGTTATTTGTTAGGCCGCGTAGCGCAGCACTGCGATGAAATGGCACGCCGTGCCTGTGAGGACGAACAAGTGCCAGACGAAGTGGCTGTACCGGACGCGATGGGCTGCGAAGAAGGCTACTCCCGCCGTGTATGCGATACCTCCCGAGAGGAGCCAGAAGAGTCCCGCCGCGGGCATGAGAAGCCAGAGCGGCTTGGCCACTATGGACGACCCAGCCCATGGCTAGATAGAGGCCCACGGAAAACCTCAGGTAGCGGACGCCGAAGATCACCTTGAAGGCGACACCCCCCAGGGCAAGGCTCCACACGAGCACCAAGAGACTCCAACCCCACGCGCCGTGGAGAACACCCAGCATGAATGGCGTATACGTGCCGGCTATCAAGAGGAAGATTGCACTGTGGTCGAGCACCCGGAATACCCGTTTGGCCCGGCTCGGAGGGAGTGTGTGGTAAAGCACGGACGCCAGGTACAACAGGCCCACGGTGAAGGAGAAGACGCTTGCGCCGATGACGCCCGTGACCTCGCCCCTCTGGACTGCGCCCACGATGAGAACTGGGGCAGCGACCATGGCAGCGAGCAAGCCAACGCCGTGGCTTACGCTGTTCGCGATCTCCTCTCCCAGAGATTGTGCGCGCTTACTTGATACAACCACCTGAGTCATGGGTCTATACCCTTCGTGTCCTAACAATAATTGTTCAGTCTGTATAAAACAGCAAACACAGACTGTTGCCTTCAAGATAAGCCTTGATACTGTTCCTCTCCGGAATGACGTTGAAGAGGAAACAAAACGGAAACAAGCAAGCCGGATGACCCGGAGAGCAAGGTGAGGCTGTCAGTGCAAGTCATTGAACATAAAAGGGTAAGACTGGCACGCCCGGCAGGATTCGAACCTGCGACCTACGGATTCGAAGTCCCAAGGTCAACAACGCGAAAAGCTACGAAAACCTAGGTTACGCAACTGTTTTTCTGTAATTTGACTGAGAGCGATCTGAAACAGGATTCTCCTGTGGGTTGAAATCGACCAGACTGAGGTACTGCTTCCCGATCAGCCAGTCTTCGTGAATCTCCTCGACGACGGCGGTGATGAGTCGCAAAGCGGACTCGGTGTTTGGAAAGATACCGACGACCCGGGTGCGCCGGCGAATCTGACGGTTTAGGTTCTCCAGCCCGTTGTTGGTGCGAATGCGCCGCCAGGTAGAACGTGCAAAACGAAAGACCGTAAAGCCTTCGGGCAGGTTGGTCTCCATCCAATCGGCCAGCTCCGGGTTGCGGTCACGGTATTGCTCGACTCGGGTTCGAAGCATGGCCTCGCCCTCGCCGCCTGAGGGTGCGTTGAAGATGTCTCGAATGTCAGTGGCGATGGCGGCACGTTGATCGGATCGGCGGGCGTAACGCTGAGCATTCTGGCTCAGGTGAAACTGACAGCGTTGCCAGGGCACCGAGGGAAAAACGGCTCTTCTAGCAGCACGTAGACCCGAGTGGTCATCGCTGACAATCAGCTGCACACCCTCCAGACCACGCTTTTGAAGCTGCTGCAGAAACCCTCGCCAGTGGACCTCAGCCTCGCTGAGTCGGCAGCTGACCCCAATCACCTCCCGCTTGCCCCAGCAGTTGACTCCGGTCGCTTTCAAGACGGCCACATCCTGAATGCTGCCCTGGCGACGGACCTTCTCGTAGTGCGCATCCAGGTACACAACTGGATAGCTGCCCAAAGGGCGGTTGCGAAACTGCTCGAGTTCGTCGTCCAGCAGCTTGGAGATTCTTGAGACCTGGCTGGCGGAGATCTCGGTGCCGCACAGCTGCTCGGTAATCTCGGTGACCTTGCGCGTCGACACGCCCATTACATACATCTCGGCGATGGCCAACTTGAGCGCCTTCTCCGAACGGCACCCTCGTTCCAGGGATCGGGGATAGAAGTCCAGGTGACGTACTTGTGGAATCCGGATTCGCAGCTGTCCCACTCGAGTGGACAGCGTCTTGTCCTTGTACCCGTTGGCGTGGTCTCGACGCTGCTCGCTCCGCTCCCAGCGTCGAGCTCCCAGAAACTCTTCTCGTTCCAGCTGCATGGCGGCGTTGATCAGCTTCTCTAATACTCCTCGAAACGCTTCACTGCCTTCTTCGATCAGCTCTCTCAATAGTTCTCGTGGTAGCCTCTGTTTTGGGTCTGGGGTCATTCGGATCCTCCTTACTCGTTGCCTTGAGTTTTTGGAGAAATCCTGCCCCAGACCTCTGATCCTTTTAGCTCACCTTTCCCAAATTACAGAAAGAACGGTACACCCCTAAAACCTAACGAACACAAACACTTGCCCAGATTCTTCGCCATCGCAAAGAGTGATCCATTGATATGACTTGAGTTTTACACCGGGCCAAGAACGGGCGAATCGTTTCGTCACTGAACCCGGCAAGGAGGTTTTGCTGAGCCAGGATTACTTCCTAGATGGAGGAACCGAAAAAGGACGCCATCACATCGGTGAGTGATACTATCCTGACCACGGTATTCATCTCTGGAGGCCCGCGTGCGTTCCTGTCAGAGTTGGAATGCAAAGAGAGAGGAGTATGGCGCTACACAAGAACCAGCTTGAGGCTAAGGCCCTCGAACTGCCCAAAGACGAGAGGGCGGATCTTGCCCGACGCTTGCTAGAGAGTCTTGAAGATTCGGACGCGGGAGACTTTGAGGAAGAGTGGATAGAGGAGGCTGAGCGTCGATACGCGGCATATCGGGCAGGCCTGAGCGAAGGTCTCCCCGGCGGGCAGGTTCTCCGAGAGGCGAAAGCCAGACTCGAGTGAAGAGTTACAAGTTCCTCCCCGAGGCCGAGGAGGAAATGAACCTGGCCGCCCGATTTTATCAAGAAAGAAGTGAAGGACTTGGGTGGGACTTCCTGATTGAGGTCGAAAGGACGGTTGCATCAATCCTGGCTCATCCTCAAGCGGGCCCGGCTATCTCGCGAAACTTACGGCGGCGCATCGTTCGCAAGTTTCCGTTTGGTATTCTCTATGCGATTCACGAAGACCAGATTGTCATTGTTGCGATTGCCCATCTCAGAAGACATCCCGACTACTGGAAGAACCGCGTCTAAATAGAACGAAAGTGGACGGCCACATCGAAGCGGCGTTCGAACACGAAGGATGACCCGCGGAAGTCCGCTCGACAAGCCACCTATTTCCGTGCTCTGAAGACCATGATTTCGCTATCGTAAAAGTGACCCACCCCAATCAGACCTCTGTTCTAAGTTGTTCGAAAGGAAAACGGACAACTGGAACGGAGGTCGGAGTTGATTGGGATGGATCAGTACGAGCTTATCAGAACAGCCCACCGCGTATACGGAAAGAGCATCCGTGAGATCCGTCGGGAGACGGGTCATCACCGGGAAACGATTCGCAAAGCCCTGGCCGGAAAGGAGCCCAAGTACCGGCGGAGAAAGCCGCCCAGGTGCTCGGTCATGGACCCGGTGGCCAGGATTGCCGAGGGTTGGCTGCTGGGAGACCGGGATCGGCCACGGCGTCAACGTCATACAGCTCGTCGGATCTGGGATCGGCTGGTTGAGGAGCATGGATTTGGGGGCGCAGAGTCGACGGTACGGCGCTGGGTCCGGGAGTGGAAGGCGGCTCACGGGTGGGGGGCCAGGCAGGCAGTGGTGCCTCTGGACCCGGAAGTGGCCCGGGAGGCGGAAGTGGACTGGGGGACGGCCTGGGTCGAGATGGCGGGGGAGCGGAGTCGGATCAAGTTGTTCGTGATGCGTTCTCGCTACTCGGGCAAGGCCTTCGTGAGAGCCTATCCGTGGGAGCGTCAGGAGATGTTCTTTGACGCCCACATGCGAGCCTTTGCCTACTACCAGGGAGTTTTTCGGACCCTGGTGTATGACAACCTGCGCACTGCGGTGAAGAAGATCCTGCGGGGCAAGAACCGAGTGGAGCAGGAACGCTTTGTCTCCTTTCGCAGCTACTACACCTATGAGGCCCGCTTTTGCAATCCGGGATTAGGCCGAGAGAAGGGTGGTGTGGAAGGCTTGGTCGGCTTTGCCCGCAGAAACTTCCTGGTGCCGTTGCCCCGAGTCAAAGACTTTGAAGAGCTCAACCAGATGATCTTGGAGCGCTGCCAGAAGTATGGCAGTCACCGGATTGCGGGCCGGGAAGATGATCGAACTGTCCAGGAGCGATTCGAGGCGGAGAGGTCGCGACTCCTGCCCCTGCCGGGGCGCCCCTATGAGAACTACAAGCCGCTGCGAGTGAAGGTGGATCGCTACCAGACGGTTCGAGTGGACCGCAATCGCTACTCGGTGCCCAGAGCGTATGTGGGTCGCTGGGTGTGGGCGCATGTGAGTTGCTGGCAGGTGAGGGTGTTTGCCGAAGATCGGAAGATTGGCGAGCACGAGCGAGTGTTTTCCAACTGCAAGTGGAAGCTCAATCCGCTGCACTATTTGGATCTGATCGGCGAGCGGCCGGGATCGTTTGAGTCGGCTCGACCCATCCTGCAGTGGCGACGGCGCTGGCCTGGGGAGTACGAGGTGCTGCTGGGCAGGTTGCGCAGGCGCCTGGGTGAGAACTCGGGCACGCGAGAGTTTGTCCGCATCCTGGGCTTGCATCAACACCATCCCAAGACGGTTGTGGAGGAAGCGATTGGTCGGGTGCTGGAGCTGGAATGCCCGAGTCTGGCTTCGATCCGGCACTGGATCCGCTACCAGGACAGTACCACCCACTCGATTGAGCCCCTGCCTGCCCAGCTGATTCCGGGGATCACGGACCGTCAGGTCAAGACAATGGCAGTGTCGAGGTTCAATGCCTTGCTGGGGAGTCGGGAATGAGCGGCGCCAGTGAAGCGGTATTGCTGAAGGATCACCTCAGAGAGCTGAGGCTGCCGACCATGCGGCGAGATTACGCCGAGTGTGCGCGCCAGGCCCGGGAAACGAGGGCCAGCTATGAGGCGTTTTTGCTGGATCTGGTGAGCCGGCAACTCGAGCAGCGGCGTGCCAATCAGCTGGAGCGCCGGCTCAAGGAAGCTCGCTTTCCGGTGATGAAGACGCTGGAGAAGACGGATCTCGCGTTGTGGCCCACACTGGACGGGCTCCAGATGCGGGAGCTGACCGAGTGCACTTGGATCAATGAGAGAGAGAACGTGGCTCTGATTGGCAAACATGGTACGGGCAAGACGCATGCTGCCACGGTGCTGGGAGTAGAGGCCTGCCGGCGCGGCCACCGGGTTGGGTTTTTCAGTGCTTCGGGCCTGGTCAATACCCTGGTGGAAGCCCGCGAGGAAAAGCAGCTGGAACGAGTGTTTCGAAAGCTCAGTCGCTTTCACCTGGTCATCCTCGATGAGCTCGGCTACATTCCCTTCTCACAAGAGGGAGCGCAGCTACTGTATCAAGTCTTTGCCAATCGTTACGAGAGAACCTCGCTGCTGGTCACCTCCAACCTGGCCTTTGCCGAATGGACTCAGGTCTTTGGCGATGCTTCCCTGACGGCAGCCCTGCTGGACCGGCTCACCCATCACTGCCAGATCTACGAGTTCGACTGGGAGAGCATCCGTCTGGCCGAGAGTCTTAAACGGCAAAACAAGATGCGCCGGCAAAGAGCCAAGTCGAGGCCAAAATAGTCTTCTGAGCCTCGGGAAGTGTCTCCTGACGGCCACACAGCAATGTCGCCTCGACCCGTGGGCCGTACATCATCTCCACCAGCAGAGACTTCAAGGGGATTGCCGGGGCGAGTAGGCCACTCAGGGGCCGGCTTGAGTCGGCCGCCGAGAGGGCACTTCGTTCGGGCTCGCCCTCACTGCGTCCCCTCTCTCAGTCTCTAAGAACCGGAGAAGACAATTCCCTCACACCAGAACAACAACCTACTCAACAGGGTGGGTCAGTATTGCGTGATCACACCGGGTCACTTTTCCCTTGTCATTCCGACGCTGGTTACTTCTTTGGGTGGTATTCAGAGCCAAGCAATGGCTCTGAGGGTGGAGTGATTATGGCAAATGAAGTGAAAGGTTTAGGCGGATGGTTGATCTTGCTGGGAATAGGCGCTAAGACCAGACAGGAACATGCTCTGATGCAATACCAGGAGGCCGAACAGATACATGTTGAGGAGCTTTCTGGGGCCAGGGCCAGCGTCACAAAGGCTGAGGAGCGGCTCAGCTACGCGAGGGCCTATCTGAAAACGTTCGAAGAATTGCTTGAAGCCAGGGTCATCTCCCGCCTGGAGAGGTTACGCAACTGTTTTTCTGTAATTTGACTGAGAGCGATCTGAAACAGGATTCTCCTGTGGGTTGAAATCGACCAGACTGAGGTACTGCTTCCCGATCAGCCAGTCTTCGTGAATCTCCTCGACGACGGCGGTGATGAGTCGCAAAGCGGACTCGGTGTTTGGAAAGATACCGACGACCCGGGTGCGCCGGCGAATCTGACGGTTTAGGTTCTCCAGCCCGTTGTTGGTGCGAATGCGCCGCCAGGTAGAACGTGCAAAACGAAAGACCGTAAAGCCTTCGGGCAGGTTGGTCTCCATCCAATCGGCCAGCTCCGGGTTGCGGTCACGGTATTGCTCGACTCGGGTTCGAAGCATGGCCTCGCCCTCGCCGCCTGAGGGTGCGTTGAAGATGTCTCGAATGTCAGTGGCGATGGCGGCACGTTGATCGGATCGGCGGGCGTAACGCTGAGCATTCTGGCTCAGGTGAAACTGACAGCGTTGCCAGGGCACCGAGGGAAAAACGGCTCTTCTAGCAGCACGTAGACCCGAGTGGTCATCGCTGACAATCAGCTGCACACCCTCCAGACCACGCTTTTGAAGCTGCTGCAGAAACCCTCGCCAGTGGACCTCAGCCTCGCTGAGTCGGCAGCTGACCCCAATCACCTCCCGCTTGCCCCAGCAGTTGACTCCGGTCGCTTTCAAGACGGCCACATCCTGAATGCTGCCCTGGCGACGGACCTTCTCGTAGTGCGCATCCAGGTACACAACTGGATAGCTGCCCAAAGGGCGGTTGCGAAACTGCTCGAGTTCGTCGTCCAGCAGCTTGGAGATTCTTGAGACCTGGCTGGCGGAGATCTCGGTGACCTTGCGCGTCGACACGCCCATTACATACATCTCGGCGATGGCCAACTTGAGCGCCTTCTCCGAACGGCACCCTCGTTCCAGGGATCGGGGATAGAAGTCCAGGTGACGTACTTGTGGAATCCGGATTCGCAGCTGTCCCACTCGAGTGGACAGCGTCTTGTCCTTGTACCCGTTGGCGTGGTCTCGACGCTGCTCGCTCCGCTCCCAGCGTCGAGCTCCCAGAAACTCTTCTCGTTCCAGCTGCATGGCGGCGTTGATCAGCTTCTCTAATACTCCTCGAAACGCTTCACTGCCTTCTTCGATCAGCTCTCTCAATAGTTCTCGTGGTAGCCTCTGTTTTGGGTCTGGGGTCATTCGGATCCTCCTTACTCGTTGCCTTGAGTTTTTGGAGAAATCCTGCCCCAGACCTCTGATCCTTTTAGCTCACCTTTCCCAAATTACAGAAAGAACGGTACACCCCTCCGCGCATAGCCCAGATCTCGGTGGGGGGAAACTTGCGGATGGAGAAGGAAATCCGGTCCCGTAAGGTGAAAATACTCAGTCGTGCCGTGGATCCCTTACATGGAGGGCCTGGGGGGGGGTGCCCGGGATCAGAATCTCGGCCGACCTCATTTGAGAATCCAACTCTTGAGCCGGGATTTCACGGGGTCAGGTCATCGCTCGGACACAGTGGTGCTGGCTCGACGTGTCCTACCGTCGTTCTTGAGCGTCTCCGAACTAAGCAGCGTTTCGGTAGTAGTATCGAAGCAAGCCACCGAGCCTTCGTCGGCAGGGGCTTGAAACTCCGACCCACGAGTTTAGAAGTCCAAAAATAAGAAATCCGAAAAAAAGATCATAGCCGACCGTTGTGTTTTCGGCCGTAGCTATTTTTCTGAAACATGGTGACTTGACTGAACGTTTCACCCAGTCATCTAGTCCCAAAATAAGTACATGGGGTGTATACCCAGAGGTGGAAAAAAGCCTGAAACGCCAGTCCTGACGGGTATTCTGAGGTTCAGAAAAAGACCCAGAACAATCCCAAGAGGAGGCGTTTCAGGTGAATAGAAAGCATATCGAGATTATCAACAAACGCCAAGAGGAAATAGAGCGAAGGCTGGATCGAAGTTGGCGGCCTAAGAGTGGGGGACGGGTGCTGAGAGGAGGCAATATTGTCTACGACGTCTCGAGCCGTATGGGAGGGCCCTCTGTGCCAACATGGGTGAGACACTTCTTCCCCACTAAATTAGACTAGGGGGCGAGAAGCTGGATTACGAATGATAGAAAACAGAAGCGACAACAAATTGAGGATTTTGGAAACCTCGGAGCGAAGTGGAGAGGTCTCCAAAACCGCTGCGGAAAGGACCGAGTCCGACAAGGCTCTTCCTAGACCCAATCCGGAAATTGCAGCCAAGGCAACCCGGCGCCGGTTTTCAGCCCGCTATAAGCTCAGGATCCTGGAGCAGGCCGATGGCTGTGAGTTCGGCGAAGTGGCAGCCTTGCTGCGCCGGGAAGGGCTTTACTGGTCGAATCTTCAGGACTGGCGACGACAACGCGAGGAAGGAACTTTGCAGGCACTGACCCCTCGCAAGCGAGGGCGCAAATCGAAGCCGGTCAATCCTCTGGATCATCAACTGAGGCAAGTGCAGGCTGAGAATCGGAAGCTGAAACGCAAGCTCGAGAAGGCGGAGATCATGCTGGATATCCAAAAAAAAGTCTCGCATCTATTGGGAATCTCTCTGGAGAGCAGCAGCGAGAACGAAGACGAGAGCTGATGGACAAAGCGTTGCGTTTCTCGGAAACTCACGGCATTCGTGTGGGCTCGCAGGCGCTGGGTTTGCCACCGTCAAGCCTCTATCGGGAAAAACGACGGCGGGAACAGCCGGCGGTTGAAGCTCGACCTCGGCCGACATCTCCTCGAGCCTTGAGCCCACCCGAAAGGGAGGCCGTTGTGGAGGTTCTGCACAGCCGGCAGTTTATCGACAAAGCTCCTGCCGCCGTATGGGCGGAGCTGCTGGATGAAGGGCGGTACTTGAGCTCGATCCGAACCATGTACCGCATTCTGGCCGAACGTTTGGAAGTTAGAGAACGCCGTCGCCAGCGCCGCCATCCCCACTACTCAAAGCCGGAACTTCTGGCCACCGGCCCAAACCAATGCTGGTCATGGGACATCACCAAGCTGAAGGGGCCCGTCAAATGGAGCTATTACTACCTCTACGTGATCCTGGACATCTTCAGCCGCTATGTGGTGGGCTGGATGGTGGCCACCCAGGAAAGCTCACGCCTGGCCAAGGTCTTGATCGCCCAGAGCTGCTCCAAGCAGGAGATCGTAGCGGGTGATCTCACTCTGCATGCCGATCGTGGCTCGTCGATGAGTTCCAAGGCACTGGCCTTGCTACTGGCCGATCTGGGAGTCACCAAGTCTCACTCTCGGCCTCATGTCTGTGACGACAATCCCTACTCGGAATCCCAATTCAAGACCCTCAAGTACCGTCCAGAATTCCCGGCTCGTTTCGGCACCATTCAGCAAGCCAGAGACTTCTGTCGGGATTTCTTCGATTGGTATAACCGCGACCATCGCCATTCGGGTATTGGCCTGCACACTCCCGAGGACGTGCACTATCGCTCCGCCCTCGCCACACGTCGCAATCGTGCCCACGTGTTGGAGGCCGCCCATGCACTCTTCCCGGAGAGATTTCCCAACGGCAAACCCGTTCCGCCACCTCTTCCCGAGGCCGTCTGGATCAACCCTCCCGAAAAGGAGAACTCTTGAGATGACGCTACAGTAATTTATTCACCAAAGTGTCTCAAAGTTATTGACATGTTCCGCAGCCGACCGTCGCACGAAGGAGCGGTGGCGTGGATCGATCGAGCCGTGAAACTGGTCAGAAGAGGCGGCTTTGAGCAAGTGAGATTGCGGGGAGACACGGACTTTTCCCTGACCCGCAACTTCGATCGTTGGAGCGAGGAGGGTGTGGAGTTTGTGTTCGGGATCGAGGCCAATCGGAGCTTCGTCAGAGAGGCCGACAAGATTGGCGAAGCACAGTGGCAAAAGCTCGAGCGCAAGCGGAAAGTGGTGAACTCCAGCCGTCAGCGTCCAGAGAACGTCAAGCAGAAAGTGGTGCGAGAGCGGGGCTACAAAAACCTGAACTTGTTGAGTGAGCATGTGACGGAGATCGAGTACCGACCGGCCCGAGCTAAAGGCACCTACCGAATGATCATCCTGCGCAAGAGGATCGAGGTCGAAAAGGGTCAAAAGCGGCTGTTTGATCAGCAGCGCTATCTGTTCTATGTCACGAACGTGCCGGTCAAGGAACTGTCGACACAACAGGTGGTTTTGGAAAGCAACGGGCGCTGCAATCAGGAAAACGTGATCGAGCAGCTCAAGAACGGCGTTCAGGCTCTGCGCATGCCGGCCGATACCCTGGTCGCAAACTGGACTTACCTGGTGATTGCCGCCCAAGCCTGGAACCTCAAGGTTTGGCTGGGCCTGCTTTTGCCTGCAAGACTGGGGGCCCGACGCCTGATCCGGATGGAGTTCCGGCGCTTTGTCACCTGTGTGATCGGACTGCCTTGCCAGATCGTGACAACGGGACGGCGTTTATTGTATCGACTGCTCACTGTTAACGATTGGACCCGTTTGTTGATCGAGGGGAATCTGTGGCTGAAACACCAGCAATTTGGCTGACGAATCGCAAGCCGCTTCGACAAGACGACAAATGGAGCCGATCGGGGAGGGGTCTGTCTGAAAACCGACTTTCAGGGCCATTGTCAACGCGTCGTGGCGGCCTGAGGTCAACCAAACTGCTTCCCGGCACAGCCGGAGTCCGGCGCAAGTCTGATTGAACCTCAAATGAGCAACCGATCTTGGCAAAACGAGTCGCTACAGTAGATGATGTGCAAACACGCTTATTTTGGGACTAGTGTACTGTCCCGGAAGTTCGCGGTGTTAATTCGGGATGGATTTTCGTCGCCAGCTAGGCGCGCGACGCAGGAAGACCGGGTGTCTTTCGAGGTAGCGCAACAAAGCTGTCGGCGAAAAGACGCCTGAAGTAGCGGCGTGAACTTTCCGGACAGTGCACTAGCCTGATCAACGTCAAATAGAATTCCCGCAGCGACGATTGGAAATCCCCACACAAGGATTAAAAAAAAAGAGCTGTAGCCGTCCTCTGAGACGGCCCTTTCCGCGGTCCTCCTTTCTGTAAAAAAGAGAGATTGTTCCTAGAATGCGAGGGGGACGGAGTGAGGGCGTAGCCCGAACGGAGCTCCCCCTCGCTCGCGCTGGCGTCGAGGGGAGTGGACCAGATCCACGAGGCTGCTGAGCGGCCTCTGTAGGGCGCTGTACGACCTCTCCCCTTGGCGGGCACTCGTCTATCGCCCTCACCAAGCACTTTCCGGGGTCCAATCAGCCGATTTGCCCGGATTTGACCTCCTCGCGGTTTCCTCATTTCGTGGTTCCCTGCTGCTTTGCCTTGGCGCTCTCCATTCGATAGCTCGGGACGTTGAGTTCCAGAATCACGCTGTGGTGCACCAGCCGGTCGATGGCTGCTGCCGTCGTCAGGGGGTCCTTGAAGATCCTCTCCCAGTCCGAGAAGATCAGGTTGCTGGTCAGCAAGATGCTGCGACGTTCGTAACGATGGGCCAGCAGTGTGAAGAGAACCTCCATTTCCTCCCGGCTTTGCTGAACGTAGCCGATGTCATCGACTATGAGAGCCTCGAAGCGATCCAGTTTCTTGAGCTCCTTCTCCAGAGTCAGATCGATTTTGGCCCGCAGCAATCGCTGTACCAGCAGGGCGCAGGTAGAAAACAGAACCCGGCGCCCCAGCAGAATCAACTCCTGGCCCAGAGCACAGACCAGATGGGTTTTCCCGCTCCCAGGGTTACCGAAAGCCAAGACGTTCTCGGCACGATCCAAAAACGTCCCTTCCAGCAGCGCTGTGAGTTGTCGATCCACGCTTTGGGGCAAGCGCGAGCGGTCCAGCGCCGTCAGCGTTTTCTCCCAGGGAAGCTTGGAGGCCCGACGCTGGCGCTGGATTTTGCGCTCGTGCCGCTCCGCCACCTCGATCTCAGATAACGACAAGAGAAACCGGGGATAGGACAGACTTTCCTGGGTGGCCAGTGCCGCCTGGGCGGCGTAGTGCTCCCGAAAGGCCGGTAGATGCAGCTCGATTAGGCACTCGCGAAGTCGCGGTAAGTTGCCTGTGCTCATGACCTCACCTCCCGGTTCTCGAGAAGGGTGTCGTAGAGGCCCACGTCCATCTTCTCCACCATCACTTCCCAGGGTTCCACCACCGGATCGACAAGGCATTCTCGTAGTGCTTCAAAACGGATTCTTTGTCCCCGCTCAATCAACACCTGAAGTGCCTCTCGCACCCGCTGTTCACCTTCCTGGGCAGCCACCTCGAGGATCTTCAGATATTGGCGATCCGCCGTGGCCGGACAATCTCGGCGCAGCTCGTCGTAGGCGACTCGAAACAAGATCCCCGGAAACAGATCCTCCCGCCAGCGATAGCGAGTAAACGCCCCCGGCTTGCGCACCAACGAATGGATCACGTGCCGGTAGTCAATGCGATGCTTGCCTTCTCCTCGCAAGCGCGGCATCCGTGCCTGGCGCCGTCCTCCGTAGTAGACCTCCACCTGATCCGCCCACACCCGCACTTGAACGCGCTCGCCGATCAACCGGCTGTCCACCGAATAGGTGTTGTGGCGAACCCGGATCGTACTGCTGGGGGAGACTCTCACCCACTGCCGGGTGAAGTCATCCAGACGGCGTGCCGGCAACGGGCGCATCACTGCCAGCTCTTCTCCCAGGCGCTTTTGCCGGGCCGCATTGCGCCGGGACACAATCACCGCTACAAAGCCCTCGTACTCTTCCCGGCTGGAAAAATCACGGCTACACCGCAGCAGCAGTTCCTGCTCAATGGCCCGTTTCAAGCGGTGATGGGACTGTTCCACATCCCCGTTCTCGTGTGCCTTTCCTGCCTGAGTGCGACTGGAGCGCATCCCGAAGTGTCTCAGCAACGCTTGATAGCGCTCGGTGAACTCTTCCCGCTTCAGGTTCTTGACTGCCGCCGAGAGCCGGTCGGTCCGGTGCTCCTCGGGCAGCGCCCCCAACTCCCACAACGCGTTCTGAAGCCCCAGGCTGAGGCTCTCAAACGACTCACTGAAACACAGCGTGGTCGCTTCCCAGTTCGAGTAGGCCAACACGAAGTGGTACAGCAGATGGGGAAACGGCTGGCCCTGGATCGTCACTCCGAGGCGCCCCATAAACGTGAAGTCCGATTGCGCTTGATGTCCCGGCTGATACTTCTGCGGGAACATCACCTCCTTCGCTTCTCCGTATTCTGCCTTCCACTGCTTGATCCTGCGCTGCAGCGTTCTCAACTGGCCTTGCTGGAAGGCCCCTTCCTGCTGACGACACAAATGATCGAACACCGCTTTTGCTTCCACCGTCGGCGATCGCTTCAGGATCTCTTTCACCTCCGGCCACACCGACTCGAACGGATCCGATCGAGTTCTCCAATACCGTTCCGGCTGACACTGGCTCGGTAGCTTTCCCGACTTCAGGTACTTGCGAGCTGTCTTTCGCGACATCCCCGCTTTGGCCGCCGCCATCGTTAGCGTCTTCTCGTTCTTCTTCAACTTTACTAACCTCCGCACTTGCTGATCCTTAACCATGCCCTCATGGTCAGGATCAGCCCTGAAAAAGCGGGGAATTCCATTTGTCGTCGCGGGGAATTCTAACTGTCGCCAATCACTAGCCCCCACTGCGGGTTAAAATCGAGTCCCATGATGGGCACTCCATGTCATAACGAGAAACGAAACTAGAAATGCAGGCCGGCGGATTGAAGGTGCTCGTCATCGATGACGAAGACGCCATGCGTGAGGTTCTAGGACTGCGGCTGAGCCGGTGGGGGTATCGAGTCTCGCGGGCCGCCAGCGCTGTTGAAGGCTGGCAACAGATGGCCCACTTCCAGCCGGACATTGTGATCTGTGATGTGGTGATGCCTGATGAGTCCGGCCTGGAACTCGTGAATCGGGCCTCCCGGGAAGAAATCGAAGCCGCTTTTATCATGATCACGGCTCACGGGACGGTCGACATTGCGGTCGAGGCCATGAAGAACGGGGCTTTTGACTTTCTGACCAAGCCTCTGGACTACAAGAAGCTCCTCGCCGTTCTAAGGGCGGCTGAAGCTGAGAGGGCATCGCGCCTGCAGATGCGCGACCTGGGCGCCAGGCTGGAGGCGGGCGGAGGACTCGGAGAGCTGGTTGGACAGAGTCATGAAATGCTGCAGGTTTACGGCCTGATCCGGCAGTGCGCCCAGACGGATGCCAACGTTCTGATCACCGGGGAGAGCGGAACCGGTAAGGAGCTGGCTGCGCGTACGATCCACCAGATGGGCTCTCGCGCCCCCTCTGCGTTCGTGGCAATCAATGGCGCAGCGATCCCTTCCGAACTGATTGAGAGTGAGCTGTTCGGCCATGAGAAAGGCGCCTTTACAGGAGCAGGGGAAGCCCGGCCCGGTTGTTTCGAACAGGCTCACGGCGGCACGCTGTTTCTGGACGAAATTGCGGAAATGTCGGTTCACCTGCAGCCCAAACTGCTCCGTGTCCTGGAGGACGGGCGTGTCCGACGCCTGGGGGCAAGACAGGAGAAGCAGTGTGACGTCCGACTCCTGACTGCCACCAACCGAGATCCGCGAAAGGCGGTTGAGGAAGGGAAGCTACGGGAGGATCTCTACTACCGAATTCAGGTTCTGACCCTGGAAATGCCCCCACTGCGAGAGCGGAATGACGACGTTCAGCTCCTGAGTCTCTATTTTCTCGACAGGTTCCGGGTGAAGCACGGAAGCCAGTCGAAGGGCTTCCGTGATTCGTCCCTGGATCTTCTCCGTGCCTACGCCTGGCCAGGCAACGTTCGAGAACTCCGCAACTTCATTGAGAGAGCGGTTGTCGTGGCGGGGGATGGATGGATCGAGCCCTCACATTTCCCGCCTTACCTGTCCGGGAGGGAGTCTGTTGGGTCCCATGGTCTGCAGATCCCTGCGGGTATCACGGCCGCTGAAGCGGAGAAGCGGTTGATTCTCCACACCCTGGATCGACTCGGCAACAATAAGGCCGAAGCGTCACGCCAGCTGGGTCTGGACGTGAAGACCATTCGCAACAAGCTCAGGAGCTACCAGGCTTAGCCTCCCATGGGAATCGCCACCAAGATTGCAATTGGTTACCTGATCCTCGTGGTATTGCTGGCGGGAGTCCTGGCCTACGAATACGTCGTCATTCTCGAGCTGCAGCAATCCACAACCGACCTCTACGAGACCTATTACCAGGCCGGTCTGCAGACAACCCGGTTGCTGAACGAGCTGTACGGGATTGAGAGCCTGGTGCAGAAGTACTTCCTGACCCGGGGAGATCCGGATTACCGGACTTTTCTGGGCGAGAAGGTCGACCAGGTCTCGGCCCAGTTGACCCGCATCCTGGACATCCGGTTGCCCGAGCCGGAGGCGCAGGCGTTTCGCCGACTGGAGCAGTCCTGGGGGAGATTCCGAGAAGCTCTGGAGGGGTCGACAACGACGTTGGAAAGCGGCCCGGCACTTATGCAGAAGGAGGATCGAGTGATTTTCCTGGTCGAGAAGCTGCTCGAGGAGGCCCGTCAACTGGGACCGCTCACCAACCGGGCTCTGCTGGCGCAAATGGAATCCTCCAACGCCGCCATCGAACAGGTTCGGACGCTGGTCTGGATGGGCGGAGCGATGGCTCTGGCGGCAGGGCTTCTGGTGGGGGTTCTGGTGGTTCGCTCCATCACTCGGCCGATCTACCAGTTGACCCGGGCCACCCGTGAGATCTCGAAAGGTGACCTGCATATCCAGGTCGAGGCAGGCGGAAGTGACGAAGTGGCGGAGCTGGCTCGCCATTTCAATTTCATGATCAGACGTCTGAGCGAGTCCGATGAGCTCAAGAGCGATTTCATCTCCAGGGTCTCACATGAGCTGAAGGCCCCCATGGCCTCCATCCAGGAGACAACATCACTCCTTCTGGAGGGTATCCCGGGACCCCTGAGCGCAAGCCAGGACAAGCTGCTGATGTTGAATCGCGACAGCGGAGACCGTCTCTCCCGGATGATCAACGAACTTCTTCAGCTCTCTCGCCTGGAGTCAGGCATGGAGCGCTATCTTTATGAGCGTCTCGATTTTGTGGCCCTGGTCCGGACGGTCATCGACGAGATACAGCCGATCTGCAGGGACAGAGGAACCGTGCTGGAACTCTCGCCGGTGGAGGAGAGGATGACGATCGAGTGTGACTCCGACAAGATGATCCAGGTGGTACGAAATCTTGTGGACAATGCCATCAAGTTCTCCCCGGCCAGGGCAACGATTCGGATCGGTCTGGGCTGGGAATCGCAGATACCAGAGTCGGTTCCGGTCCTCCTGAGGTCGGGTGTATCCTGTCCGGCCGGACGCTTTCTGCTCCTTTCGGTGCGCGATCGGGGCCAGGGTGTCAAGAACGAGGAGAAAGAACGGATTTTTGACAAGTTCCACCAGTCCGAAAGACCACCGAATCGGGCCGGGGGCGGGGTTGGCCTGGGCCTGGCGATCGCCAGGCACATCGTACAGGAGCATGCAGGAGCCGTCTGGGTCGTCGATCACGCCGGCGAAGGAAGTGATTTTCAGGTGTTGATCTGTCGCTCCCGCGCCCGCGGCTTCTCACCGCCCTTCGCCCGGTCCGCGTGAGCCGGGAAGGGGGTAGAATCAGATCATGACAAGCCTGATCCGAACTCGCGAGAGAGCTCTCTCCGCCCTCCTGATAGGGCTTCTGGGAGCCCTCGGCGCGAATTCGATTTCCTGCCAGAAGAAAGCCCGGCTGCAGACCCCGCCCGACCTTCTTGAAATCGCCCAGACCTCCTTTACCACAGGGGACTGCCCCGGGACAGTGGCTTCAATGGAGGACCTTCTTACCCGTGACGGGATCCCGGAGACCAATTCTGAGGGGCTCCTCTCCCTGGTGCTCTGCTATCTGGCCGGAGGGGAAGATCTGAGAAATCGGGACCGGGCCCTCGAGCTGTTGCGAATCGTAGCGACGAGGGACCGAGACAAATGGGGAAGACAGGCAGACCTGCTGCTCGAGTTGGTCACCCACGCTCTCACGCTGGAAGGCTCGCTGGAGCATCAGGATCGGCGGATCCAGGAACTGGAAAGGGAAGTCGAGGGCTTGAAGCAGATTGACACGCGCCCCAGGCGGCCGGGACGCGGGAATTGAAGATTATTCGCTTTGCTCATCGCGTTTCCTTGGCACGAGCACGATCGCCTTTAACTTAAGGTGCAGCACGAAGCAGGGTAGCATCGCTGACCGTTTCCAGATTCCAGATTTCGAGGACCTCCATTCTCAGGTAGGCGGGAAGAAATCCCGACCTTTGTGACTCACCGGGTAAGAAGTCCTTGATTTCAGTGCGAAAAGGGTCAGATCGGATTGGTATCTATCTTGCTCTACTAAAGGCAAAATGTTTCTAGGAATCTTGGTTTTCTGGATTGGTTTCTCGGCTCTGCTCACCATCGGGACGCTCTTTGTGGCGCGCTTCCTTCTCAGTCTGCTGTTCCGGTGGGCGCGCCCCGAATGACCGTGCCGCGTCCCGGCTTCCGAATTTTCAATCTTCAATTTTCAATTCCCAATCTTCAATCTTCAATTGAATCGTCCTGGATCAAATTGCGAAGGCACTCGATCGTCGCCGGTGATACTCAGAGCCGCCAGTCGGCCGATCTCCCAGCTGGCTGACATTCCGTATCCGGCCAGTCCGCATACCCAGTAAAACGCGGGAAGCGAAGGATCTGGTCCTATGAGAGGAAGCCCGTCCGACGTGAAAGTTCGGAAGCAGCACCAGGCCTGATCGCGCTCGGCATCTTTCAATGCGGGAAGCTCCTTCCACAACACTTCGGCTAGGTACTGCTGGACTTCCGGATCGAGATCCGGTTCAAGCCGATCGCTGAGTTCCGCATCACAGACACAGAAGAGTATCCCGTCGGATCGCGGACGAAAGTAGAAATCCTTCTCCAGATTCCAGACGGGCGGAGAATCCGGGTCGACGCGAACCTGGGACTTCAGCAGGAAAAGGTGTCTCTTGAAGGTCCGCAGAGATATCTCACTGGCTCCGGCAGCCTGGCCCACCCGGCCCGACCAGGCTCCTGCCGCGTTGATCACACGGCCTGCGGTGATGGGTTCCCCGGTGGTGGAGACTGCAAAACGCCGGCCATTCCTGATCTCTCGGACTCCCAGATCGTAGCGAAAGGTAACGCCCCGGCGGCTCGCGGTCTCGATGTAATAGTGAAGAAGACGCCGAATGTTCATCACCCCGTCGCTGGGAGTCCACAGGGCTGCTTCGAAAGCATGCCCTTCGAGCAAAGGAACCTGGCGGCGGGTCTCGGCGGGGGGGCGGATTTCAGAATCAAAGAGTGCGGGGTCCTGCAACCCCTCCAGAACGCCACTCGATTCCAGCAGCAGGGAACCTGTCTGGTTGAAGCCGGTCGCACGAGTATGCTGCTGGTAGAAAGATCGGCTGGCGGCAAACAGCTGCCGAACAGGCTTGGATTGAGCCGCCTGGATGACCATGGAAGCATTCAGTCCTGAGGCGTGGAGGCCGGGCTGGTTTTCGGACTCAACTACGAGGATCGAGCCGGTAAAGAGTTGGCTCAGATGGAAGGCGGTGGCAGCGCCGGCGAACCCCGCGCCCACAATTAGAACATCCGTTTTCAATTCGCTTCTCTTCTCTTCAACAACATTCTAGCGCTGCCAGGGGGACCGACGCAGGCAGGCAGGGACTACTTGATCGCACCGGGCCTGGCTTGCTACTGGAGAAAAAGTCAGGCGCACGGTATATTTCTTAATGTGAAAGCAAGAAAAGGAAGGCGATTAGAATCACAGAAATAACAACAACTTATCACTATAGTTACACTGTCGAAATCCGCGGAAAGGGAATCAGATGGCGGACATTGATGATGTTTTAGACGCTCGAGATGCGGCAGCCTACCTGCGTATCAACGAGCAGACTGTCCGCAGGCTTGCCCGAGATAACGAGATTCCGTCATTCAAGGTGGGAGGTTCCTGGCGGTTCAAGAAAAGCTCTCTGGACGCCTGGGCCGGTATGCAGGAGCAACGCTCACAGGGGACTGTCAAGAGGATCCTTGTGATCGACGATGATCCCGGGATCCGCCGGGTTGTGCAGCGATCGCTGGAGCGCGACGGGTTGACCGTCGATACCGCAGCCGGGGGCGACGAGATTTTGCCCATCGCCGAAGACAAACGGCCCGATCTCGTGTTTCTCGACTTGAAACTGCCGGGCATAGATGGACCTTCGCTTCTGGCGGAAATCCGAAATGGCTGGGGGAATGTACCGGTCATCGTCATTACCGGCTTCCCTGACGGGGAGTTGATGGAGAGGGCGCTGAGTCATGGCCCCGTGACCTTAGTGTCAAAACCCGCCACTCCCAGCCAGATTCTCGACGCTGTCAAGGGGATCCTCGGCCAGTGACATCGCTGCTGGCCTGCTGACCGGGCAGTTCGCCGGGAGAGAAGCCCCGCCCGCGTGAGCTCGCCATGTCTGAAATCGGGGTGTCGTGAGTCTGTTTCCGTCCTACAAGATGGGTACTCTAACGGGAGCCGGTTGAGGCTCTTGACGATCAAGGGTGTTGCAGACAAATGAAATGAACATTCATGAGTTCCAGGCCAAGGAAATCTTGAGTTCTTTTGACGTTGAGGTTCCTCGAGGTCGGGTAGTCACCTCCTCCGCCGAGGCCTTTGATGCCGCCCGCAGTCTGGGAGGGGTGGTTGCGGTCAAAGCCCAGATTCATGCAGGGGGGCGGGGCAAGGCGGGCGGAGTCAAGATCGCCCAGAGTCCATCCGAGGCAGAGCAGATGGCAGGTTCAATGCTTGGAGCAACGCTGGTCACACACCAGACGGGTTCCGAGGGAAGTGTGGTTCGCCGGGTGCTCATTGAGGAAGGGCTCAACATAGCCCGGGAATTCTATCTCGGCCTGGCGATTGATCGCAGCGCCAAAAGGCCGGTCCTGATGGCAAGCCGGGAGGGGGGGGTTGAGATTGAAGAGGTGGCCAGGAGGGATCCCGGTTTGATTTTGAAAGAGCCGATTCACCCGGCCTTTGGATTGCAGGCATACCAGGCCCGCAACATTGCCCACGGTCTCGGGCTTGATGTGAAGCTCTCTCGGCAGGCTCATGCATTCATGAAGGCGCTGTATGCAGCTTTTCGGGACACAGATGCTTCCCTGGCTGAGATCAATCCGCTCGTGGTCACGCGGGAAAACGAGTTGATCGCTCTCGACGCGAAAATGAACTTCGACGACAATGCCCTGTACCGTCAGAGACGGGTTGTAGAGATGCGCGACTACAACGAAGAGGAGCCCCTCGAGATTCGGGCCTCCCGCTATGGACTGAGCTACATCAAGCTGGATGGTCGTGTCGGATGCATGGTGAACGGGGCGGGATTGGCTATGGCAACCATGGACATCATCAAACTGGAGGGTGGGGAACCGGCCAACTTTCTGGACGTTGGAGGAGGTGCCAGCGTTGAACAGGTCAAGAACGCCTTTCAGATTCTGATCTCCGATGAGGGGGTCAAAGCCGTCCTGATCAACATCTTCGGGGGGATCATGCGATGTGACGTGGTTGCCAGTGGTGTCGTCGAGGCCGCCAGGGATATCGGAGTGCACGTTCCTGTAGTCGTACGCCTGGAAGGTACCAACGTTGAGAAGGGGCGACAGATTCTACGCGACTCGAGTTTTGACTTTGAAGTCGCAGACAGTATGCAGGAAGCAGCTGAGAAGGTCTGTCGTCTGGCGTCATAACCTGGGAGCAGACAGTGGCCATCTGGGTGGATTCATCGACGAGGGTTCTGGTTCAGGGGATCACTGGGAAAGAGGGAAGCTTTCACACCGCCCAGTGCCTCGAATACGGGACGCGGGTTGTGGCAGGAGTGACTCCCGGCAAGGGAGGAACTGAGCACCAGGGAATTCCTGTTTTTGATACCGTGAGGGAGGCGGTGGACGCCACCGCGGCCGATGCCAGTGTTGTTTTTGTGCCCCCACCTTACGCTGCTGATGCGATTCTGGAGGCGGTCGACTCGGGAGTCGGGTTGGTGGTTGCCATAACCGAAGGTATCCCGGTCAATGACATGCTGAAGGTGTGGGACCGGGTCCAGGCTTCGAGCAGCCGCCTGATCGGACCCAACTGCCCGGGAATCATCTCTCCGGGCCAGTGCAAGATCGGCATCATGCCGGGTCGTATTCACGAGCCCGGTCGCGTGGGCGTCATTTCGCGCAGCGGAACACTTACCTACGAGGCGGTCGGCCAGCTGAGCCGCCGCTCGATTGGTCAGAGTACCGGAGTTGGAATTGGAGGAGATCCCATTGCGGGAACCAGCTTCATTGATGCTCTGGAGGCCTTTCAGCAGGATCCGGAGACCGACGCGGTTGTCATGATCGGCGAGATCGGGGGCTCAGCGGAAGAAGAAGCGGCTGAGTACATAGGGTCATCTTTCAGCAAACCGGTGGTAGGCTTTGTGGCCGGGCAGACAGCTCCTCCGGGTCGGCGGATGGGACACGCGGGAGCTATTATTTCTCAGGGCAAGGGCACGGCTGAAGAGAAGATCAAAGCCCTGACCAGGAGTGGAGTTCACGTGGTCAGAAGTCCGGCTCAAATTGGGGCAGCGATGGCTGAAATTCTGGGTTGAAGAGGTGAAGTAAATGCAAGCGACTCTTGCCATAATTAAACCCGATGCGACTCGCCGAAATATTGTCGGCCAGATCATACGCAGGGCCGAGGATCAGGACCTTGCTGTGGCGGGTATCCAGTTGCTGCGGTTGACCAAGAGACAGGCGGAAGGGTTTTACCACGTCCACCGCTCAAAGCCTTTCTTCGACGATCTGACCAGCTTCATGTCTGAAGGTCCGATTGTGGTGATCGTGCTGCGTGGCCAGAATGCCATTCAGCGATGGAGAAACATTATGGGTGCTACCGACCCTGCCGAGGCGGAAGAAGGTACCATCAGGGCTTTGTTTGGCGAAAACATCGAACGTAACTCAACCCACGGAAGCGACAGCCCTGAATCGGCGCGCTTTGAGATTGGTTATTTTTTTTCGGGTCTCGACCTTGTGAAATAGGCCCGAGGCGACACCCGGCAGATCAGCATCAGGATTCCCACTTTGGCACTTTGGCTACTTTCCAGCAGGTAACGGAACAACCCCTTGAGCTGCCGCTCAAAGACCCCATCACCTTTGAGCGTTTCATGGAATACTGCCTTTATCATCCGAGCCAGGGCTACTACCGTCGCAGCCCTGGCGAGATCTTTGGTCGGGGAGGGGACTACATCACCTCACCCTACACTCACGAGCTCTTTGCCCATTGTCTGGCCGATTACTTTTACGCCTGGTTCCTGCATTTGGGTCAACCTGCTCCCTTTCACGTCTGCGAACTCGGCGCCGGTAGCGGCCGCCTGGCCGGGCAGATCCTCACCTATCTGGCAACCGCCTTTCCCGGGCTGTCTGAAGTCGTTCAGTACGTAGAGATTGACGTTGACCGGGGCGACCTTCCCGAAGGACTGACCGGAATCGTATTCTCCAACGAGTTCTTCGACGCCCTCCCTGTTCACCGAGTCTGCGTGAGCGGGGGCGAGCTGAAAGAGCTACACGTGGTACAGCAGGGTGAGGAGTTGCGGGAAGTCTCCGGTCCCCTCTCCGACCCCCGCATAGGAGCCTGGCTGAAGGGGGCCTTCCGTGAGTTGAAGGAAGACTGGATCTATGAAGTCAATCTTCGCATGGCGAACGTTCTGCGGGCGCTGGATCAGAGAATCGGGCGAGGAGCCGTCCTGACGATTGACTACGGCTACACGGAACCAGAGTACCAGGCAATGCCCCGACCGGCGGGCACACTCGCCTGTTATCGCAATCACCAGGTCAGCTACAATCCTTGCGATCACCCGGGCGAGCAGGACATGACCTGCCATGTCCACTGGGGAATGTTGATGCAGTCGGGCCGAGACCTGGGATGGAAGAATCAAAAACTGATGACCCAGCGTGACTTCCTGATGGGAACAGGTCTGGCCGAGCGGCTCATCCGGGAAGAGACCGCGGGTCTGTTTTCCACAGACCGGCTCAGCGCGAGGCTGGAGATGAAACAACTGCTTCGCCCGGGCGGCATTTCCGACACTCTGCAGGTCCTGGTGCAAGAAGTCAGGTGCCCCGGCTTAAACCCGGTGTCCGCGAGGAGCGAACAGGAGAGCGCCTTTGAGTAAGAAACCGGAAGGACAGCTTTCATGAATGCCTTTCGAGCCCGTCCATCCAGGTGGATCGTTTTCGGTGCAACGGGACTCTGCCTCTTTGGACTCTCTTTGCGCCTGGCGCCGGGGAGGCCAGTCGTCCACCTGCAGGAATTGCTGAGTGGACTGGATCAGCCCATCGCTGTGAAGCACGCTGCAGACGGGTCGGGTCGACTGTTTGTCCTGGAGCGTGCCGGGCGGATCAGGATCGTTGAGGGAGGGGAACTGCGGCCCACGCCTTTCCTCGACGTTTCGGCTCAGGTCGATGTGATCGGTGAAGGAGGGTTGACGGGCCTTGCCTTTCACCCGGATTTTCCCAGCAACGGAGTCTTTTTTGTCAACTACACGGCTTCCACGGCCGGCACATACCGAATTGTGGTGTCTCGCTTCAGGACCGACAAGCAATCTCCCAGCCAGGCTGATCCAGCCGAGGAAGTCATCCTGGAAATCGACCATCAGACCCTTATCCACAACGGGGGTGAACTGGCCTTTGGCCGCGACGGTTATCTCTACATCAGTGTCGGTGATGGGGCTTTCATGGCGGAACTCGGAGATCTGGCCCAGGACCTGAGCTCGCTTTCCGGAAAGATCCTGCGCATCGATGTCGATCAGGATCCCTACGGGATTCCGTCCGACAATCCCTTTGTCGGTAAGGAGGGCGCCCGTGGAGAAATCTGGGCCTACGGGTTTCGTAATCCTTTTCGAATGTCCTTTGATCGTTTGACCGGAAGGCTCTATGTGGGCGACGTCGGAGAAAGGGATGTTGAGGAGATTGATCTGGTGGTGCGGGGAGGGAATTATGGCTGGCGAAATCTGGAGGGGGACCGGTGCTTTCCACGTTTCGTCGAGAATTGTGATCGGGAGGGGTTCGTGGCTCCGATTGCCGTCTACGGACATGACGACGGGATGGCCGTGATCGGCGGCCTGGTGTATCGGGGGGAGACTCCCACTGACCTGTGGGGGTCGTATCTTTTTTCAGACTTCGTCTCGGGGCGGGTGTGGGAATTACGCGAAGTTTCTGAGGGGAGATTCAGACACCGACAGGTGGGTCTGCTGGGTCTGCTGGCTGCCTCCTGGGGCGAAGACGAGACGGGGGAAATCCTCATCCCGGGCTTTCAGAATGGGAAACTCTTCAAGTTGCTCTTCTCCTGGTTCGAGAACCATGCCCAGGTCGTCTCCGGAGTTTTTGGGGGCCTGAGATTGACAACGCGCTTTGACTTTCACAACCTTGGGGACCAGCCTGCGCGGGGAGTTCTTCGATTTCTCAATGCAGACGGGCAGCCCCAGGCGGTCATGGTCCACGGAGGCTCGACCAGCGATCTTCCGATCGAACTGGGCAGCGGCGAATCGAGCAGTCTCACGCTCGATCCGGAACGCAACCGTTTTCAGGGCTGGGCTCTTTCGCTGACCGATGGACCGTTGTCGAGCAGCGTACACTTTCTTGTGGGCGAAACGGGAGGGCGCGAACCGGTTCCGGTTTCGACTGTGTCTTCATCGACCTGGTCGAAGAGATCCCGTGTCCTGATCGTCCGGGAGGGTTTGTTGAGCGCCGCCTTTGCCATTGTGAATCCCTGGAATGAGCCCGCCAGTGTCGGTCTACTACTTTCCGAAGATCTGGAGATTGCCCGCTTTGACCTGGATCCTCTCCAGCAGCTCACCTTTCATCTGGCGACCCTGGAAGGCATTCCACCGGAATATCAAGGCCCGGTGCTGCTCGAAAGTGACGACGAGGTGGCTGTCACTGCTGTCGCCACGGTCGGGGGTTTGCCGGTCTCGGGACTTTCCGTCGTTGCACTGGATTGAAATCCGGAAGTCCAGGAGGCTGCTCTTCTCGCCTCCCCCCTTTGCCTTTGCCCGTGCCTTTGCCCTGACCGCATTTTCCATCAAGGTTCATGACCAACTCGGTCAGCATTGAGTGGAGTTGCCGTTACTGACGAATCACGTCCTAGCCCGGAAAATTCATAAGTTGTCGAAGCGAAGGGCCGCAAGCGCCGCGCTGGCAAGGCTTTACCTCCGAGGGCACCGCAGGCATAGTCGTGACTCTGTCGAGGAGCCCGAGGAGGGGGAACGCAGCCAGGGCGGATGATGGGGGCGCTGCAGCCGACAACTTATGAATTTTCCGCGCTAAGTCGAAAGAAACGCAAGAGGGATGACGGGCAAGGGCAAAGGCAAGGGAGATGTCTGAAGTGTTATTGCTATTGAATTTATGGGATTTTTGGAGATAATCGAGGGTGATTGTGGATATTGTCTTGCTTGGCGCTCCCGGGTCCGGAAAAGGAACTCAGGGAGAGCGGCTGCGTCAGGAACTGGGGCTTCGACACATCGCCACCGGCGATCTTTTCAGGGCCCATCTAAAGGTCCCAACCGAACTGGGAAGGAGTGCCCGTGTGTATATGGATCGTGGTGAACTCGTTCCTGACGCAACCACCGTACGGATGCTGCGGGGACACCTTGCCCCTGATACCGACGAGACCTCTTCTGGAGCCCTGTTTGACGGCTTTCCACGGACCCTCGAGCAGGCAAGGGCGCTGGAGGAAATGCTGGCGGAGCGCGGCCGGCGCGTAGATGGTGTTGTTTATGTTCGAGTCAGTGGAGACGAGATCGTCCAACGACTCTCCGGGCGGCTGATCTGTCGCAGGTGCCAGGTCCCCTTCCATCGAGCGTTCAGCCCTTTTGTGAGCTGTCCCACAGGAGAGTGCAAGTCAGGTGAGTATCTTTATCAGAGAGACGATGACCGACCCGAGACTGTTCGCAAACGTCTAGAAACATATCAAGAGCTCACGGCGCCTCTTGTTGATTACTATCGCCGGAAGGGTCTCCTCTGCGAAGTCGATGGCGAAGGAACGGTCACCCAGGTGTCGGCTCGGGTTCTGCAGGCGATCGATCGGATTCGGCTTAGCGTTGCAGGATAGATTCTGAACCGGCGCACAGGAAGCCAGATGGACAACAAGGCACTCAAGCGAAGGCCCAGGCGCTCGACTGCGGCAGAGTCTGCCACGGAAGCGAGCGGAGCCACGCCAAGCCTTCCCCTCGTCGAGATCCAGCTACCTCGAACCGGGGTCCCCGATGAACCGCCTGGACCCATCCGTGATCTGGAGCGGTCATCCAATTTCATTAATCGGGAACTCAGCCTGCTGGAGTTCCAGTGCCGGGTTCTCGACGAAGCCCGGCAGGCCCAGAATCCACTCCTGGAGAGATTGAGGTTCCTGAGTATCGTGGGCTCGAACCTGGATGAATTCTTCATGGTAAGGGTGGCGGGCCTCAAAGAGCAGGTGGCCGCGGGAGTCCTGGACGTTTCTCGTGACGGGCTGACCCCGGCAGAGCAGTTGGTCGAGATTCGAAAACGGGCCTCTCAGCTGATGGATGATTCGCGGAGCTGTTTCAGTCGCGAGCTTCAGCCTTTGCTGAAGAAGAACGGCATTCACGTGACCGACTACCAGGATTTGAAGACGAAACAGAAGAGAAAGCTGAAACGGCTTTTCGAGGAGTTGGTTTTCCCGATTCTCACTCCACTGGCTCATGATCCGGGGCGCCCCTTTCCGTTCATTTCGAATCTGAGTCTCAACCTGGCTGTGTTGGTTCGCGACAAAAAAGGGAGGGAGCATTTTGCCAGGGTGAAGGTGCCGGGAACCATCCCCAGGCTGGTTCCTTTGAATTCAACTGAACGGGGCAAGAGCGGTCGTCTCCCCGCCAGCATCTCTTTCACGTGGATGGAACAGGTGATAGCGGCCCATCTCGACGCTCTTTTTCCCGGCATGGAGGTGGTGGAATCTCATCCTTTTCGTGTCACTCGAAGCGCCGACATGGTGATTCAGGAGTTGGAAGCCGGTGATCTTCTCGAGACCGTGGAGGTGACGGTGCGCCGCCGCCAGTTCGGCCGCGTGGTGCGGGTTGCGGTGAGCGGAGGCATGCCCAGGCACGTCAGAGAGATCCTGATGAAGAACATGGAACTCGAGAAGGCGGATCTGTACACGGTTGACGGCCCCCTCGGCTTCAGTTCCCTGATGGCCATTGCCAGTCTGGAGAAGCCTGAACTCAGGTATCCCCTCTTTTCTCCGAGGCAGCTGGGAAGCACATCAGAGGGGACCCAGGGCGACGGCATCTTTGGCGAGATTCGAAAGCGCGACATTCTGCTTTATCATCCCTTCGACTCCTTTGTCCCAGTGGTCGACTTTCTGAAACAGGCTGCCAGCGATCCGCGTGTCCTGGCCATTAAGCAGACGCTCTATCGGGTGGGATCGGATTCACCCGTTGTCGATGCCCTGCTGGAGGCCAGGGACAACGGCAAGCAGGTCGCGGTTCTGGTGGAGCTCAAGGCTCGTTTTGACGAGGCAAGCAACATCAACTGGGCACGCGCTCTGGAGCGTGAAGGGGTCCATGTTGTGTACGGGCTTCCCGGTCTCAAGACACACTGCAAGGTAGCCCTGGTCGTGCGCAGGGAAGACGACGGGATTCGCAGATATGTCCACGTGGCCACCGGTAACTACAATGCCGTGACCGCCCAGCTGTACACCGACCTGGGAATGTTTACCTGTGATCCGGACATAGGTGCCGACGCAACCGACCTGTTCAATTATCTGACCGGCTACTCTGCAAAACGGCGATTTCGCCGCCTGCTGGTGGCTCCGATTAACCTTCGAGAGGAGATGTCGTCACTGATCGAGCGAGAAGTACGGCATCAGCAACTGGGGAAGTCGGGACACCTCATCTTCAAGATGAACTCACTGGTGGACACGCAGATGATCAAGCTGCTCTATCGCGCCTCGCAACAGGGAGTGAGAGTGGACTTGCTGGTTCGAGGGATCTGCTGCCTGAGGCCGGGCGTCGCCGGTTTGAGCGAGAATATCCGTGTGGTTAGCCTGGTCGGGAGATTTCTGGAGCACAGTCGTATCTACCTGTTCCGCAATGGCGGGAATCTGGAAATCTATCTGGGCAGTGCGGACTTGATGCCCAGAAACATCGATTCGCGCGTGGAAGCGCTGGCGCCGGTATCGGATTCCAACTTGATCGCCGAACTGTGCGAGATTCTCGAGGTCCAGTTGGCCGACAATGCCAACGCCGCGTTGCTCCAGGCGGACGGAACCTACACCAGGGTCGAAGCTGCAACGACGCCCGTTCTGGACAGCCATCAATATTTCATCGACCAGGCTGAATCGGGTGACGTTCTCTCTCCCTGAGGGTTCAAAAATCCCAATGTGACAGTACTTTGTAAAAGACCCGGCGACATTTTCGCGTGACCCATCCCCGATGGATGCGAGGTTCTGATGTGAGGAGACGACCGGAGCGTCTCGACCGTGCAGGCCGGCAAGGGACCTGGGACGTCCTGGTGATCGGGGGCGGAGCCTCGGGTCTCGGCTGTGCTCTGGCCTCTGCAGAGCGAGGATACAGCACGCTGCTGCTCGAGCAGGCCGATCTGTCCAGTGGAACCTCAAGCCGCAGCACCAAGCTCATTCACGGTGGTGTGCGCTACCTTCGACAGGGAAACGTGGGACTGGTGCGTCAGGCCCTGGCCGAAAGGGGGAGGCTGATCCGGAGCGCCCCTCATCTGGTACAAAGGCTGGCTCACCTGGTTCCCGTATTCAGTCAATGGGAGAGGCTCTTCTACGGATCGGGGCTCAAGATCTATGACCTCCTGGCCGGTTCGAGCAGCCTCGGCGCCTCGTCGTTTCTCTCCAGGGCCGAAACCATGACTCACTTTCCTGTTCTCAAGGCCAATGGCTTGAAGGGCTCTGTTCAATACTATGACGCGCAGTTCGATGACTCCCGGCTGGCGGTCAGCCTGGCCCGCTCGGTCGAACATCTGGGCGGACTGATCCTGACCTATGTACAGGTGCACGCCTTTCTGAAGGACAATGACCGACTGACCGGAGTGGTTGCACAGGACCTGGAAACCGATGGCGAGATTCGTGTCAGGGCCAGAGTGATCATCAATGCGACCGGGGTCTTTTCGGATGCCCTCAGGACGCTGAATCATCCTTCTCATCGAAAGCAGGTCCTGGCCAGCCAGGGCACGCACATCGTACTGTCCCTGGGTCGAATGTCTGCTACTAGAGGTCTCCTCATCCCGAAAACCAGAGATGGTCGGGTTCTCTTTCTCCTGCCGTGGCATGGGGTGCTACTGGCCGGGACCACGGACGTCGCGGTTTCCGAGGCCGGTCTGGAGCCGGCTCCCTCGCGGGCCGAAGTCGAGTACATTCTCGAGCATCTTGCCGGGTACCTCGAGCCCGCTCCATCTGTCAGTGATTGTCTCAGCGTCTTCGCCGGCCTCCGGCCTCTCATTCAAGCCAAACCAGGGGAGGGCACCGCCAACCTTTCCAGGGAACATGCCGTGGTTGTGGACCCGTCCGGGCTGGTCAACCTGATCGGTGGCAAGTGGACGACCTTCCGCCTCATGGGCGAAGACACGGTGGACCAGGCAGCCCGAGTTGGAGACCTCCCGCCAGCCGCGACGAAAGATCATCTCTGGCTTGCGGACTGCCCCCGATCGTCAGACGAGAACACGTCGGAGACTTTCGACGCCCTTCGCGTTTACGGCAGTGAGCGAAAGAAACTGGAGGAGCTATGCAAGGACACTCCGGCCCTTGCCCTGCCCTTGCACCCTCGATTGCCCTATCGGATGGTCCAGGTCATCTGGGCGGTTCGAGAGGAGTACGCCCGGACTGTGGAGGACGTTCTTTCGCGCCGGACCCGTGCCCTGATCCTCGATGCTTCGGGCAGCGTCGAGGCGGCGCCCGCGGTGGCCAGACAGATGGCACGCGAGTTGAACAAGAATGCTGCCTGGGAGGCTGATCAGGTCCGGGCCTACGAACAACTGGCCCTAAACTACAGGGTCGATCATCTGTCCGACTAGCCCGGAAAATTCATAAGTTTTCGAAGCGAAGGGCCGCAAGCGCCGTGCTGGCAAGGCTTTACCTCCGAGGGCACCGCAGGCATAGTCGTGACTCTGTCGAGGAGCCCGAGGAGGGGGAACGCAGCCAGCGCGGATGATGGGGGCGCTGCAGCCGAAAACTTATGAATTTTCCGGGCTAGTGTACTGTCCGGGAAGTTCGCGGTGTTAATTCGGGATGGATTTTCGTCGACAGTGAGGCGCGCGACGCAGGAAGGCCGGGTGTCTTTCGAGGTAGCGCAACAAAGCTGTCGGCGAAAAGACGCCTGAAGTAGCGGCGTGAACTTTCCGGACAGTGCACTAGGTGGAATGCAAAGTGGGAGGGACCAGAGCGGGAGGGGTTCCAAGGTTCCAGGGCGAGGTGACGCCTCACCGTTGTGTTCCTCGCCGCAGACTATCGAGCAGTGACCTGGCAGTGTTGGAGAGAAAACCTCCCGATCCCTCCCCTTGCTCTGCCGATGCCAGCAGTTGCTCTAGAACCTGGAGCACGGCAGCCGATCCGTTGGACGTGTCCAGATCCTGAATTTCGACAGTTCCCATGTCCACAACAAACGGCTCGAGGCTCCCCAGCAGGCTGAGCCGGGCGGTCACATCGTTAAGGAGTACGTGGTCGATCTTGAGGGAGAAGGAGCTGGAACCTGCCAGGGCTGCAGCCGTGGCTGTCTTCCCCTTGTTCAGGCTCTCCACAATGGGCTGGTAGTTGAACCTCAGCCCTTTTCGCTCAATCAGAAGCTGAACCGGACTTGCCTCGATCTCAGAGATGTGGCCCTGCTCGGAAAGAAAGCTCAGCAGGTCCGCGCTCACACGCAGTTGGCCGACTTCGGCGAAAGAAGCGTCGCTGAACCCCGCAGGGTTGGCCACCGTGAGACCCTCCACTTCGATCTTTCCCCAAAAAGGAGACACCCGGACTTCCTCGACGGTTACTGTCACTCCCAGATAGTCGGTCCCAAGCTGGCTGACCTTGGTCCTCGCGAAGGAGTTGAGCAAGCCTGGACCCGGCCACAGGAAGAGTGCTGTCAGAAGCAGGCCGACCAGGCAGAGGATGAGAAGTCGTTTCATGTTTTCTCCCGGGCGTCCCATCGAGGGACTCTCTCGGACAGATCCGGCCTCTCCAGCCGACTACAAAGCTGCTCGAAGGCGGGTTTTGGGACTCCCGCCCATTTTACATCGTCTACGGTGAACCCCAGCTCAACATCCAGGCGGAGACTTGCCAGCTGCCGGTACAGAAGAACTTCCGGCCACGCTTCCGCCAGGTTGTGAGCGAGCCGGCTGGCGCCACGAACCTGGATGACCCACTCGTCCATCCTGCGGGGGATCCCTTCCAGATACTTATAGTGCTCCAGTACTATGGCTGCCGACTTCTTTCCCCAGCCGCGTATCCCCGGAATTCCATCAGCGCTGTCTCCCACCAGTGCCAGCCAGTCGGGAATGGACGAAGGGTCAACTCCATACTTGTCCCGAACTCCCTGCTCGTCGATCATTAGCCGGTTGCGCCGGTCAAAGCAGACCACGCGCTGGTCAACGACGCATTGGGCCAGATCCTTGTCGGGAGTACAGATGAGAATCTGTGACACCAGCGGGTTCCTCGACCATTTTGCGGCGGCAGAGGCCAGAGCATCGTCCGCCTCAAACTCAACCATGGGCCAGAAGGCCACTCCCATAGCCCGCGCCGCGTCCTCAACTAGGATGAACTGGGACAGAATCAGTGGATCAACTCCTGCTCCTGTCTTGTACCCTTCAAAGAGATCGTTGCGAAAGGATTCGATCACGTGATCGAATGCACATGCGATGTGCGTCACTTCACCGCTCTGCAGGAGCCCCAGGACGGACCGAACGAAACCAATCGTCGCTCCCACCTCCTCTCCCGACGAAGTCAGCCGAGAAGGGGCACCGTAGAAAGCTCTGAACAGCTCATAGGTGCCGTCAAGCAGATGTATTCGGAACATTTCCCGACCTCGTCATTTCGGCAGACCCTTATCAACAGCTTTCTCACAGTTGTGGAAAAGACCTTGTGGATTGTTCATTCTTCGGTAACCAGGTGAAGCAACACCGATCATTCAGTCGTCTCCGGCGGGCTCGTTGCTTCTTCGTACATGGCGTCGATGATCTCAGCGAACTGGCTGCGAACCCGGTTCCGACGAACCTTCAGAGTCGGAGTCAGAAGGCCGTTCTCGACAGTCAGTTCGGCCGGAACGACCCGAAACTGTTTGATTGTAGACCAGTGCGGCAGCCCCTGGTTGCTTCGTTCAACCGTGTTCTGAAAGTGCTCCTTCACCTTTGGATGACCGAGTTGTTCTTCCGGCGTCAGCTGAGCCGGAATCCCCCCCCGTGCTGCGTAGCCGGCGAGGTTCCCGAAGGAAGGGAAAATGAGGGCCGCGCAGAACTTCCGGGCAGCTCCAACCACCAGGACCTGATCCACCAGTGGATCTGCAATCAGCCCGGCCTCCAGCGGCTGAGGCATCACATATTTCCCGGTAGACAGCTTGAAAAGATCCTTCTTGCGGTCAGTGATCTGCAGAAGGCCGAGCTCGGTGAAGCGGCCAATGTCGCCTGTGTGGAGCCAGTTGTCGGAGTCGATGCATTCGCGAGTTCTTTGCGGGTCGCGGTAATAGCCCTTCATTATGTTGGGTCCCCGGGTCAGGATTTCACCGTCCGGGGCTATAGCTACTTCGATGCCCGGCAAGGGGATGCCGACTGTAGTAGCACGGTTGAATCCCGGTCGGTTACAACTGATGGTGGGGCTGGTTTCGGTGAGTCCATAGCCTTGAAGCACCTGAATCCGGGCTGCCGCGAACAGGTTGACCAGATCGGGCTGCAGCGGCGCACCCCCGCAGATAATGAAGTTGACCCGACCTCCCAGGGCCTTTCGCCATTTTGAAAAAACAAGTCGATCGGCGGTTTTCAACTTGACCCGGTCCCAGCCGGCTGAACCGGTTGCCAGATCGTAATTCCTGGCCATCCCGAGCGCCCAGTCGAAGAGTTTCCTACGAAGTCCCTGCAGTTGCTGACCGCGCTCCAGAATGCGGTCATGGAACTTTTCGAGGACCCGGGGAACCGTCGCGAAAATCGTGGGACGGACCATGCGGAGACCCTGGGAGATCTCGTCGGGAGTGACAAAAAAGACGCTGACACCGTAGTTCAGAAACCCGTAATGAAGGGTTCTTGCAAAGGCATGAGTCAAAGGAAGGAAAGAAAGGGCGACATGGCGGCCCCGGTCCATTCCCTCGAGTGCGCTGAAGGAGGTCAATGCGTTGCAGGTGAGATTTTCGTGAGTGAGCATGACCCCCTTGGGACGTCCTGTGGTCCCCGATGTGTACACGATAGTGGCCAGATCATGGGCATGGATCTGATTCCTTAAATCGTCAGCAGCTTCGGGATCTTGCTTCAAGCGCTCACGGCCCAGCCGAATCAGTTCCTCCATCGTGGTCATCTGGATTCCCAGCTTCCGGAGCTGAAGTCCCGAGCCCGAAGCCTCAGGGCCGGGTTGCGCAACGACCACCAGTTCGAGTCTTCGAAGCTCCGGGATGACGGACGAAAGTTGTTCGAGATACCTATCGTTCGAAACCATCAGAGCTCTGGCCTCGGCATGCTTGAGCACATACTCGATCGAGTCCTGGGTGTGGGTCAGGTAAATGGGAACGTCCACCAGTCCTGCAGTCAGGCAGGCCATGTCTGCAACACCGAAATAAGTGTCACTGTTCATGAACAGGCAGACACGATCCGCGCGGGCCAGGTTCAGGTCCTGAAGGCCCAGAGCCAGCTCGTCCGAATACTGCAGAAACTGCTCGGTCGAGACTTCGATCCACTTTCCATCAGACAGTCGGTTGAAGGCTTTTGGAGACGGATTGCGCTGATGGGCCTCCACCAGCAGGGATGGAACGGTCCGGCCGAGTATGGCCTGACCTGCTTCTGTGTATCCTGGAACGGGTGGGGCCCCCTGCAGATCGGAGGCCGGAAAAGCCTTTTGACGTTGCCGCGGCTCGTAGGTGCCTTCATCCATCTTGTAAGTGAATTCTAACCAATTTGGAATCTGGAATCTTCTAGGAGTGAGGAACCAGGACCTTCAACCGCACGAGCGGCAGTGCCAACCCCATGGTATCGTTGGCTGGCTGTCCCGAGTCGGGTCAGGCCGGCAGTCATCTTTGAACAGATTGGCATCGGATCGCCTCTAAGAGTTGGCAGAAGGAGAGATCGCGACCGGAAAAAGAGTCGAAATGCTCCCATTGAAACTTCGCTCCTTGCAGATTCCCTTCGTGGGATTCGCCCTCTGGATTTTTGCCACAACTATCGTACCAACCTCCGCGGTCGAGGTCAGTGACGAGGAATTTCAGCAGCTCTCACTCGATCTGAGTGAACCTCCCGGGTATTTCGGAACCGACAATCTGGTGTCGAACGAAACGTCTTTTCTGCACGTGAACCGGCAGCTGGTCCAGGTGACACCCCGGGGTCAGGTTTACCTGGGGGCGGGTCCAAGCCAGAATTTTACCTATATCGCGAAAATCAGACCGTCGTTAGCATTCATTCTCGATTTGCGGCGGGACAATCTGCTGTACCACCTTCTCTTCAAGTCATTGTTCCTCGTGGCTGAGGACCGATGGGAGTTCTTGTCCTTCCTTTTTTCCAAGAGCCTGTCTTTCGGAGAGGAAAGAAGCCCGCAGGCCACAGTCGTGGATCTGGTGAACGGGCTCCGCTACCGTGAGGCTGACTGGGCTGCCTTCTCGGCTCGAATTGAGAAGGTCTCTGATCTTCTGATGGAGCGCTATCCCAGGTTACTGGATGAAAGCGATCGCGCCCGGATTCACTCGATCGCGGCCAAGTTTGTGCGAGACGGATTCGAGATTCGGTACGAGATTCCGGGACGTCCGATGCTCAGTTTTTTTCCAAGCTACGCTGACCTCATGCTCGAGACCGACCCGCAGGGTGAACACCAGCACTACCTGAACAGTGAGTCCGAATTTCAGTTCATTAAGAGGATGCACAGAGAGAATCGAATCATTCCAGTGATGGGGAACTTTGGAGGCAGAAAGGCTCTGGCAGCGATTGGCGAGGAGATCAAGCGGAGAGAACTCACCGTTTCGGCATTCTATTTGTCCAACGTGGAGTTCTATCTGTTCCGAAGCCGGGTTTTCCGGCAGTTTGTCGAGAACGTACGTGCACTTCCGATTGACCGAAGAAGCCTCTTTATCCGGAGTTATTTCAATAACTGGTTCGGAACCTGGCGAGCTCATCCACATTCTGTTCCCAACTATTTTTCCACCTCATTGACCCAGCACATTGAACGGTTCATCGAACTGGATCGCCGGGCCCGGTATCAGAACTATTGGGATCTGGTAACAAGGGATTATCTGGGCGCCCCGGCACAGCCGGTCACCAGCGATTTGGGGCTGCCGCCAAACTAGATGGGGGAGGGAGAGGTAGGCCGGTAACCAGTAACGTCGCGAGGAACGAGCGACTATCTCCCCCCCGCCACGATCACCTTAACCCGCGTGCCGGCCGGCAATCTTTCATCCGTGGACAGCCGATTGAGCCTGGCCAGCTCTCCCGGCCCCGCTTCGGGGTGCGGAAAGAGCCTGGAAATGTCACCCAGGGTGCCCCCCCGCAGAACCTGGTAGGTCGAGACGTGATCCGGTTGCACTCCCAGAATCCGCGAGTCCCGAAGCTCCCGAAAACTGGTCGCAAGCTTCTCCAGCGGCTGCGAGTACTGCGAAAACGATGCCTCCGGGGCCATCCCCACCAGTTAGTAAAGAAGGTCCCCATAGTCGATGAAAGAGGCCAGGGCGCCGAGCACCTGACCGTTTTCTGGACTCCGTATCCGGTAGCGCCCCAAGAATGCCGGCAGGCCGTTGATTCTCATAACCGGCTGATCGAGATCCGGGAAGTATCCAGGTGACCGGTGTCAGAACGGGTCTTCCCCCGCTTCGCTACGAAAACTTATGAATAATCCGGGCAAGGCGCCTCCCACACTCTTGACCCCGGAACACCTCACGGCTTCCGCACCGTTTCCTTGACACCAGTACAACACCAACGTTCCAACGTTTCTTAGATCACAACAGGAGGGTGAAGCGTGAGTTCAGCGCTTGAAACGGAGCCCCGACAGTGAGGGAGGGGAGATCCGTGTTCTTCTCCGGTCGCTCACGCTCCCGGCAAGGATTAACCCACGGGCTTGGTCTCATACATTCCCTGAATGGTTCGACCGTCTTCGCGAACCTTCGAAATCAGCTGGGGAGGACTGATGGGCTGCGCGTGCGGGGCATAACTGAGAATCAGTCGGGAAGGGTATTCGAGAGTGTCGCACTTCAGAGTGAGAACAACGGACCCTTCGGGTTCCTGGACCGCCGCTTTCCCCCAGGTCTCCAGGATCCAGGGAGCAACCGCCGAACCAAAACGGATCATCACTTCGTTCTCTCCGCTCTGACGGTGAAACTGTTCTCGATAGCGGGCCACATCAAGATCCTTGGGTCCGGGAAAGCTTTCATCGAGCTTGGTCACGGAGAGGATTCGCTCGAATTTAAAAGTCCGAATGTCCTCGCGCAGTTCACAGTGACCGGTCAAGTACCAGTAGCCGAGACTCTTGGTCAGGAAATAGGGACGAACGGTTCGCTGCCGCTGTTGATTTCGGGTCAGAGAGTAATAATCGAGTCTCACTTTCTGGCTCTTTTCGACCGCTGATCTAAGCGTGGAGAACTGTTCGGACACGGGCGCTGAAGTCTGCTCGAACACGATCGGATCCCGGTTGGGTTCCGCCGGATCAAGAGAAGCCTCGATCGCATCCCTGATCTTCTTCTTCAAGGACGAAACCGTTTGTGGGTCTACTTCGGAATCCAGTATGTGAATTGCCATCAGCAGTGCGATCGCCTCCGGACGAGTGAAGCGAAGAGGTCGATTCAACATCTGATCAAACTCGATGAACACCCTGTTCTCATCGACGTAAATGTCGACATAGTCATCGGGCTGAAACGGGGGCTTTCCGATCAGAAGTATGAAGTCCAGTTCCTTCAGCAGTTCTCGGGGCTTGAGGGTCACCTGCTCGGCTAGCTTTTCGACCGTGATGCCCTGGTTCTGCGAGACGAAGCTCATGATAAACAGAATACGGTTGATTCGGTCGGTTACGTTCATATCAGGGGCTCGAGCGCCTTCCGCAGATCCTCTTGTATCTGGTCTGGCTCGAGGACCCGAGCGTCGGTCTTCTGGGAAAGCAGCCAGGAAACCAGGCCGCCACGGTTCGAAACCCGCAATTGGAAAACATCCCCCGACAGTTGCTTTGCCGAGGCCAGCTGGGGTCGAAGTTCGGGGACCCGATGAGGGGTGATTCTGATTCTCACATCGATCGGTTCGTGAAAGTCGTACTCCCAGGGCTGCTGATTCAGGAAATGCTGGAGCGAAAAACTCTCTAAAATCTCATAGTCCGGTGTGCCCGGGCGGCGAGGATTCACTCCCAGTTTCTGAATGCGGGTGACCACAAAAGAGCGAATGTCTTCGCGCACGTGATCCCACCCGATCAGCGTCCAGTTGCCCTTGCGGAAGATGAGGCCGTACGGGTCAACAAGACGTTCCGAAGTCTGGCCTGTAGTAAAGGCATAGTATATGAATCGAACCCATTTTCGCCGTTCCAGGGCGTCTTGAATCCGGGGCAACCATGGACACCTGGACCCATTTCCGGTTTCCTTCCCCTGGTAGGTGATCTTAATCTGACTGGGCGGTGGATCTGAGGATTGCTGCAGGGAGATGATTTTGTGGAGAGAGGTTTCCAGTTGCTCTCGATAAGGAAAGCTCTCGTTCTCGAGTACTGCCGAAGCAGAGAGCATGAGAAGAGAAAACTCCTGGGGCGAGAAATGAATCTCGGGGAGAAACAGACGTTCCTTCTGAATGACGTATCCCTCTTTCTTGATCTCGGATCCGTTCTGGTAGTCAATCGGAATCCCGAGAGCAATCAATTCGGCCTTGTCTCTCTCAAATTTGCGCTGGTTGGATTCTTCGACTCCTCTGGCATAGTCGTCAGGAAAATGGTTCTTGATTTCCTGCCAGGAAACCGGCTCCTGAGCGTTGAGTAAATAGGTGATCAGATCGAGGAGTCTTTCGGTGCGATTCAACCAGTGTAGTTTATGGGAAGTCGTCGTCTCAGAGCAACCAGATAACCCCGCTATTCTCGGGTTTTGAGTAGCGGGGTTAGCCGTACCGAGTCCATCTTTCATCATCAACGGGGAGTTGAGATACTCCCGTTCTGGTTGTCTCGGGATCGCCGCTTCGCCACCTGTTGCCCGCTCGTTGCCATTGCGCCGCTACCTGCTGGGCGACTGGACCGATCCTTTCCGAGACCTCCACTCGCGATCGTAGGGGCGACCCTCGTGGTCGCCCGCCAAGCGGGCCGGCACAAGACCGGCCCCTACGGTCGCCGCCACAAGCGGATGAAACTGATACGGGAATCGCAGAACTCAATTCACGAACCGACAGGCCGAAGCTGAGGCCCTGCGTCTCTCGTTCCTTGAGTACACTGCTCGCGGGGCTAGGGCGACTGAGAAAAACCTTGACCGAATTGTCAGAATCGTCTTAATTGATAGTGCCTCTTACCCGGGAGTTGGCGAATGACCTTTGTGATAGCGGAACCTTGCATCGGCACCAAGGATACTGCCTGCGTTGATGCTTGCCCGGTGGATTGTATCCATCCTAGAGCTGACGAAGCTGAGTTTGATGCTGCCGCCCAGCTCTACATAGATCCCGTGGAGTGCATCGACTGCGGAGCGTGCGTTCCGGAGTGCCCGGTGGAGGCGATTTTCCCGGAAGACGAGGTGCCCGAGGAGTGGTTGGAGTACACCAAGATCAACGCGGACCACTTCGAAAAGGATTGAGGACACGCGGAGATTATTCGTGCCTCCGGCGGCCTGTTGGCCGCTGCGCAGTCACTGTCGTTGCTGCCTCTCTGTAGCTTCCTTGTTCGGACCACGGAGGGTCCTCCCACACTGACCTCTGCAGTTTCCTTGTTCGGAGTTAGGACCACGGAGGGTCCTCCCACACTGAGGCAGACGGGCCGCTGCAAGCCGGCAAAGAGTGGGAGCGGCCTCTGCGCCGCGAACCCGTTCGGACGCTTCCTTGGTTGGTAATGTTCCTTGCGGCTTCCGGGCCGGTCTCGGAGATCGTCTGTCCCCTGTCCCGTCGCCGAGCAGGCAGAGGCGCGCACATCAACGAGCGCGCCATGTTGAACGGCGGAACGTGGAGTCCCTAGTTCCCCGTTGCGTAGCTCGACAGCTGCAGACCACCCAGGGTGCCTGTAAAGCCGCCTGCCGCCTCGGCTGGAAAGATCTGGTCGACAAACTGGGCAGCATGTTCACCAGCTTCCATCACCGCCCCTACGGCGGCCATCTGGGCTCCGTCACTGTCCAGAAGCGCATAGGTCACGGTGTTCTGGACGCCCGCCGTGTTGACCACAGCAACACCTGTGTTCAGTGCGGATGCTAGTCCGGTCACGGTAGAGAACATGGCGATAGCCGGCCGCACTTCGACATAAATGTTGGCCAGGCCGGTGCTCGAAGAGCTCGCAACTCCAGCTTCCGACACGATCTCCCCCATCTCATCCGAGAAGGTGAAGATCGCGCTCCCCGTCAGCGGGCCGTCGGAAACGACCACAGCGTAACCCGCCGCCGCCGCGGGCGAAGAGCCGTCGGTCTGGATGGCCGCAGCGGAGTGGGCGGGGACCAGCAGGGGAACCTCGGAAAGAGACGCACCATCCACCGGTAGACTCAGGGGATTGCCGGACGAGTCAAAGAAAAAGACGGCCGCGATGACTTCTATATCGGTAGAGTTGTTGGCCGTCAGCAAAGTATTCTGCCCGCTGCCGTCCGCGATCTGGGCAAAGAAGATCAGGTAAGCGATCTCATAGACCTCGACAGAGTTCTCGAGCAGCACAAAGAGCTCTCCTTCCGAGGCTGAGAGCCCTCTCACCCCTGCCTTCGGAATACTGTCGACCAGCGCTCCGGAGAATGCATCCCGCACTCGAATGTGACCCATGTCCTGGTTGTAGTACCAGACCAGATTATTGGCGATGAGTCCGTAATCGATACCGCTGCCGGGATCCTCTGCACTCCAGACCATAGAGCCATCCGACGCATTGTGCGCGGCTACGCCACCGCTCGGACCATTTCCAGCCGGCGCCGGTCCTGCGGCTCCGCCCGGTGAAGTGAACAGGTAGATGTTGTCATAGGCCAGGGCCATGGCCGGGGTCTCAGAGAGGGTTCCCGGCAAAGCGCCCCAGACCAGGTCACCCGTTTCCGTATCCAGTGCCCCTACTGTCCCGCTGCCGTTGCTATTTATGAAAACATAATCTTCCGTAGCGATGATGTTGGGATTCGGGGAACCCCCCACGGCTACGGTCCAGTTGGGGGAGCCGTCCCGGGTCGAAACGGAGTTCAGGTTGCCGGCCAGGTCCTGGTAATAGAGTCGCTCACCGTACACACTCAAGGGGGCTTCCGCCGTCGTGGTGGCAAAACGCCAAAAGGTACCGCCGGCCGCGCCGGATGGGATCGAAGACAATCCCCGGTGATTCGCCACCGCTAAGTACATAAGTTCTTAAATACACTAACGTATTATATCAGGCTGATTTGGCATTGTGGTAACCTGAAAGGAGTTCCACAGTGCCTCGACACAGCCCGTATAAGATCGTTCTATCGCCAGGTGAGGAAAGAGAACTATTGGCTCGTGCCCGAAAATATACGTTACCGTATTTTCAGGTACAGCGAGCCAAGATGATTCTCCTGGCAGCCCAGGGTTTGCGTAATGATGAGATCGCGAAACGTTTGGATACCCGTCGAGAGGTGGTATGTTTCTGGCGAAAGCGCTTTTTCGAAAAAAGCCTGATGGGTCTGGAGGAGAACTCTCGGCCGGGTCGCCCCCGGTCTTTTCCCCCCAGAGGTAGTGGTCGAGGTTAAAGCCTTGGCCTGTGAGTTGCCCGCCACCTTCGGATTGCCCATCTCGCGATGGAGCAGCGCCGATCTGGCCGCCCAAGTGCGCCAGTCCGGGTTGGTCGCCAGCATCAGCAGGACCACCGTCTGGCGCTGGCTCCATGAGGACGCCATCCGCCCTTGGCAGCATCGCTGCTGGGTTTTCCCTCGAGACCCCCATTTCGCCGAAAAAGCGGGGCGTATCCTCGACTTGTATGAGAGAGTGTGGCTGGGGCATCCCCTGAAAGACGGTGAATTCGTCCTCTCCGCCGACGAAAAAACCAGCATCCAGGCACGCCGCCGTCGGCATCGAACCCTCCCCCCTCAACCCGGCGTCGCGATGAAGGTGGAACATGAATACACGCGCTGCGGCGCTTGGGCTTATTTGGCAGCACTGGATGTGCATCGGGCCAAGCTCTTCGGTCGCTGTGAACGAAAAAATGGGATTGCTCCTTTTGGCCGCTTGGTCGATCAAGTCATGACCCAGACTCCCTATAAAGAAGCCCGAAGAGTCTTCTGGATTTTGGACAATGGATCGGCTCACCGGGGAGCCCGCTGCATCCGCCGGCTTCAAAGCAAATATCCTCGAATCGTCCCCGTCCACGGACCCGTCCATGCGAGTTGGTTGAACCAGATCGAGATCTATTTCTCCATTGTCCAGCGCAAAGTTCTTACCCCGAACGACTTCCTTTCCCTGCAGGCCCTCGAAGAACGGCTTCTGGGCTTTCAACAGCATTACGCCACCATTGCTAAGCCTTTTAAGTGGAAATTTACTCGTCACGACCTGAACAAGCTCATGAACAAACTGAAAGCCGCCGCCTAAAAATACGTTAGTGTATTTATGAACCAGAGTACTAAGTCTGACGGTCCGTTCATCGGGTCTACGGCCACAACGTACTTCTCCCCGGCGTAGAAGGCGACGCCGGCCGTGTTCACCGGATACCGGCCTCTGGCGGCTCCCACCATCTCGTCCTCCCAGAGTGTCTCGCCTGGTACCGGGCCCGTTCCTGCCAGCGCATCACGCGTTCCCGTGTAGACCCCTCTCACCGTGGTAGTTGCCGGTCCGCCGAGAATCACAACGCCGTGAGCGTAGGCCGGCACGTAGTTCAGGTCCGCTTCCGGAGCCCCGCCCATCGTGTTCTGCCAGTCCATCGTCCCTGTGGCCGCGTCAATCTGGGTGTAGATGGCAGAGGCTCCGTCGTTCTCTCCAACCAGAAGCTTTTGGGAGCCGTTGTTGTTGTAAACGATCAGAGACTCGGCGGATCCTACACCTGGCAAGGCGATCGGCGATCGGGGGCTCATGCTGAGCGGGGGACGCAGATTGCCGGCCTGCGAGTGCAAGTAGCTCCGAGAACTTGTATAGCCAGCAGTTGTGTGACTCCCGCCAGCCCAGACAAGAATCGGAATTACAATGGAAATGAGAGCGAACAGCACGAGTGTTCTTGGCTTCATGTGGGGTCTCCTATATCTTGCACGTCTAACCAGCACCGCAATCCGGGACACAATAACATGTAAAAACACCAGAACTCTAAGCGTGCGCGCCAGGGGTCAGCTTAATACACCCCCCGTCATTCCTCGAACAAAGGAGATCGGGGCAACGGTGCCATCCGTCTGGGAAGGAGCAGCCCCCGAGTGGCATCGTGACGTATGAAAAGCTGGCGGGCTCCCAGCTCCTTTTCAAAAGCATCACTCTGTCTCTCGGGGACTACCCTAATCATCAACTCCGCCAGCCCGATTGTCAAGTACCTGCAAGCCTTTTTGTTTCAACAACTTACGATATGACATTTACACATATTATTCACAGTATTTCCACAGAGTTTCTCAGTTTCGCCGCACACACCCCGGTGAGACCAACTGACCTGATCCTGCCCGTGATCTTTCTCAACCAGCGCCATTATCGGCCCAAGGACCTGAGCCCCCGGTGACAACCGTCACACTCCCCGGTCTCGGTTGCTGCTTGCTGGCTACTGGTTTCTAGTACCAAAAGGAAGGGCACTCAGGGCCGCGACTTCGGTTCTCTCGATCGCCGCACCGAGGCGCCTCCCACGCTGGCGTTCCGCGAACCTTCAACTTTCAACCTTCAACTTTCAATCTTCAACCAGTAACCAACCCTCACTTTAAAGGATACCGGTGGAGCTCCAGAAGCTTGATTTTTTGCTGCAGACTCTGGCGGTGCAGTCCGATGGCGGAAGCAGTGTGAGTAATGTTGTTGTCATTCTGAGACAAAGCGTGACAAAGGTAGCGGATCTCGAAAGCCCGTTTGGCTTCCTTGTAATTCAGCTCGAAGAACTTGTTGAGATCCGTACCGCTGAACTCCGTCTTTTCGGAGGGGACAAAAAAACGAACTTCATCCGGCATGTCACCCTCGCGGATCAGGCCTTCGGTCTGCAGAACTACCAGTCTTTCCAGAATGTTCCGCAACTGGCGAACGTTGCCCGGATAGGAGTACTGAGCCAGCCTTCTAAGAGCGGCGGGCTCGAGCTCCGGGACGGATCGACCGTGCTTTTCGGCGGACACCTGCAAGAAGTAGCTGATCAGCGCCGGAATATCGCCCGCCCTCCGTCGCAAGGGTGGAATGTTGATCTCGACAACCTGCAGCCGGTAGTAGAGATCCTCTCGGAACTGTCCTTCTCGAACCAGCACCGGTAGATCCTTGTTGGTTGCGCTGAGAATCCGAACATCCACCGGAATGGTCTGAGTTCCTCCCAGCCGCTGGACCAGCCCGTCTTCCACAACCCTCAGAATCTTGGCCTGGGTTTCGGGAGGCATGTCTCCAATCTCATCCAGAAAGAGAGTCCCGTTCCGTGCCTGCTCGAATTTGCCGATCCGCTGGCTGGCCGCCCCCGTAAAAGCCCCTCTCTCGTGGCCGAAGAGTTCACTTTCAATCAAGTCGGCAGGGATGGCAGCGCAGTTGACACACACCAGGGAACCTTCTTTCCGAGCACTGCGTCGATGGATTTCGCGGGCCACCAGCTCTTTCCCGCTGCCGCTTTCTCCCGTCAAGAGTACGGTCACACTCGTCTCGGCGACGCGCTCGATCAAACCGTAAACCTCTCGAATCGGCTCACTCGCCCCGATCAGTTCTCCGTAGCCGGAGGTGAGTGCCAGCTCGGCTCGAAGGCCCCGGTTCTGCCGCCTCAACTCGAGGTGGTCTTGCACCGAACGAACCAGCAGTCGAAGCTCATCGACATCAAAGGGCTTGGCCAGATAGTTGAAGGCCCCTTCTTTCATTGCCTGGACAGCAGTGCGCTCATTGCCGTGGGCTGTAATGACAATGACATAGGGCCGTGGATCGCGGAACTGAACTTGCTGGAGCAGATCGAACCCCTGCTCTGGGCCGAGGTTCAGATCCAGCAGGATCAGCTCGACGGGATGCTCCTCAAGAGCCCTTCGGGCTTCCGTCAAGTTCCCGGCTTCGTGCGTCGTCCCACGGGTGGCAAGCGCCCGTCCCATCCCGTAGCGAGCTGTTTTCTCATCGTCCACGATCAGTATGTGCATCGTCACTTACCTGTAGTCTTGAAGGGGATTGGAGCGGCACCTGAACAACAAAGCGTGCCCCGGTCGAGCGCTGCGAAGGTTCGAGCCGGATCTCTCCACCCAGCTGCTCGACACGTTTTCGTACGATCGCCAGACCGAGCCCTGTTCCCCGCGATTTTGTAGAGAAAAAAGGAAGAAAGATAGATCCACGAAGGCTCTCCGGAACCCCCTCGCCCTGGTCTTCCACGGCGAGAGTCAAATGATGACGGTCTGTACCGACAGAAATGACAATCTCGCCGCCGGGGTCGCTCGCCTCGACCGCATTGGAGAGGAGATTGCTCAAAATCTCTCTCAGTAGAGGGTCGTCGGATTCGACTCGAGGGCGGGCGGGCTCAAAGAGGGTTTTCAGCTTCATGTTTCTCGATTTGAAGTCTCCTTCGAATACGCCGGCAACCGAAGCCACCAGGCGGCTCAAGTCGACTTCAGACTGGGATGGCCTCTGGGTCTCTTCCAGCCTCGAAAACTCGAGCAGGCTACTGACGGTTTGAGAAAGCCGATCGATTTCTTCCACGACCTTGTCAAGGTCCGAGCCCTGATCCGCACTCAGATTGGGTGCTTCAGTCAGCAGCTGAAGCAGGGTTTTCATCGAGCTCAAAGGGTTCTTGACGTTGTGAGCGACGGTGGCGGCCATGGTTCCCAATTGTTCCAGATGAGACTTTCTAGCCAGTTCTTTCTCGGTTTCAAGCTTGCCATGGAGAAGCCGTGAACGCTCCAGCAGCGAGGCCACCTCGTTGCCTACAATTCGCAAGGCGTCTGGGTGAAGGCTCGGGAAGTCGCTCTCGGCCGGGACCACATTGAGGAAGCCCAGGCTCTTGTTCCCCGCGCGCAGCGGCAGCTGGTGGGTTCCGGTGGGCGGCGCCTCGGAGCCGGAGATCCTGACCTGCCGGGCCCCCAGTTCCCGTCGCAGAGTTTCTTCGATGAGTTCCTTGAGGAACGGCTCATCGAGTGAAATCACATCGATACGATTCAGGCTGGCTGCCAGATCCTGGTAGCGTCCCAATTCGACTCTGAAGGCGGTTTGGACATAGCTGTCCAGCCAGCGACTGAGGGGAGCCAGGAGGAGCAGGATCGCCACTACGAATACGCCTTCAACGAGGAGCGCCGGCGCCGACAGTTCGTCCTTCAGGTAGAGCACCAGTCTTCGAACGGCAACCAGGTACAGGCCAAGAGACAGAAGGGCAAGGAGGATCAGGGCGATTCCTCGGTGGATTACGATCTGCAGGAAGCCGTAGCGGTAGATATAGTAAGCCACCAGCAATGTGGGAAGCAGAGAGGAAGAGAAGGCCGCCAGAGTGAGATAGTCTTCCCCCTCTCTCCCTTGCAGCGCCGGGGCCAGGAACACCAGGAAATTGAAGATGGGGATGGAGACGAAGAGTACGAACAATTTTGAGAAAACGGATTTCTCCGCATCTCGCTGGGCGGTTCGGACGAGCCTCCGACAGAGCCACGCCGTGGACACATAGCTGAGCGCCAGCAGGGTCAGAAACGGTACGGTAAACAGTTCCAGCTTTTCCAACGGGGAACCAGGGCCGGGAGGATGCAGGGAACGCAGAGCTGTGGGAAGGAAGATGAGAGGGCTATAAAGAAGTACGAGGACGGTCCGTGACACACCACGCTCCCAGTTCTCCGTCGGAAATCGGTCTGCAAGGTAACGCCAGTGGGTGTGAAAAAGAAGGCCGGGCATGAGAGCCAGCGTTCCGAAGCCGAGAATCTCCACTGCAGAAAGTGGTGCGGAGACTCTCGACAAGTCCATCTGCCTGAGCAGGAGAGAAAGGAAGTTGCACGCGTACCACAGGAGCAGGCTGATCAGGAGAAAAAGAAGAGGAGGGCCCAGCCGGGAGTGACGACGCCTTTCCAGTACCACCCCGATCAGGAAAAGATAGAGCAGGATACCAGCAAAATAGCCGGTCAGACCAAAGGGTACTGCCAGAGAATTCATGAGAATCGTCGCAGACCTGCGTGACGATTCATGTTAGCACGTCTTAGCTTATCGACCCTGCATTCCCGCCAGCCTCAGCCGGCGCTCGCCTGCATGCTTCCAGGCGATCCCGCCTCTATCCGGCTGCGTTGCCTCGATGGGGGAGGCGGGTTGCACGGAAGTGGGAATCACCCCGGCTGACTCGAGTGCCTGCTCGAGAAGCGCGATGTAGACGTCATCCAGGCCAATGCGCGCTTTGAGTCGACGGTTTTCCCCGCCCAACTTCTCAAGGCGCCCCCGTTGCCGTTCATTCCGGCCCAGACGCGCCTGGAGAGTAGAGGCGTACGCGAGCAGCCTCTCAAACCGGCTCAGAAGATCGGCATAGAGACCGGCTTCCATCAAAGCGTCACTCGTAAACCCTGCGTGAGTTCGTTCAGATCGCATAAACACCTCCCCGAATGGAGACTTGAATCTTTCAAGAACAGAAAGGGAGCACTGAGGGCTACCCGGCGGCCGGAAGAGACCTGGGAGACTCGGTTTCTTCCAGGAGGCTTGAAAACCGATCGAAGTATGCGATCGCCCCACGTCCGAGAAGATAAGTCCAGGCCCCTGCTGCCGAAACGCCGATCAGCTTCGCCTTCCCGGGGAATTGTCTCCTAAGACGGTGACTTGCTTCGCGCACGGCTACACCGGAGAGCAGCATCGGGATCAATTCTCTGGCCCGGCGTCGGTTCAGGTGGTGGCCGTAGGCCCGGGCAATTTTCAACAGCATGCTGGTTTGTATCGCGGTCATCGGAAGAAGATCGCTGACAGGGATGGGAATGGCTCCGACCAGGGCGCATCCGATGGATGCCTGGGTCACGATTCCACGGCAAATCGTGCCTCGAAAAGCGGGGAATCCGATAGCGAGTGGGTAGAGTGCACGATCGTTGCTGGAGACAATGGCGCGGAAGAGCGGATGTATCGATTGAGTTCGCGACCCGGAGATCGCTACGGTTCTTTGTCCAAGAGTCTTCTGAGCTCTTCTGGCAGTCTCCGAAGGGTTCCCAATCAAATCGCACTTGTTGAGGACAACCAGCACCTGAGTGCCCTGTCCCTTCAACCTTTCCAGCGTCCGGTGAGTTGCTTCGGAAACCTCGTATTGGCAGTCGAGAAGCAACAGAATGAGATCGGCTCTGTCCAGCTCCTCAGGAATCCGGTTCGCTTTCTCGTAGCCCAGATACTCGGCCAGACCGGGTGTTTCAACCAGCGTGAAAATCCTTGGAGAAGTGGCGGATTGCCCTGCCTCGATTGTATTCAGCAAGGTTGCTTTGCCGGTCTGAGAAGGGCCGACTATGGCGATTTGGATCCACTCTTTGGACTGAACCCCCCGCCACTGCGCCCGGACAACTTCGAGGATTCTCTGCATGTTGTCGCCCTTTTCGGGCAGCGTGTCCAGGGCCTTTCTCACTCGATACTGGAACTCGGGCGGAAACAGGCGCAGGATCTGGGAGAGTAACTCGAGCAGTTCCGGGGAGGCTACGCCACGTAATCTGGCCAGTGAGTTGTCGGAGTTGTTTTCCGGCATTTCATTTATCCCAGATCTGATTGCCAGATCGGCTCCGAGGCCTGGTCTATCCTGTTCCTGAAAAACCTGTCGCGAGACCTCCATTCAGCTATTAGAGCAGGTTGACTGGATCGACATCAACGATGACCCTTTTCCGGTGGCTGGAAGGTAGTTTTGCCAGTGCTTTCGAGACGACTTGATTGAGCTCTTTCCGGCTGGTGGTTTTGAGCAGGACCTGGAACCGATATTCTCCCTTGACTCGGAAGACTGCTGCCGGGGCGGGCCCCAGGATCCTCAGCCTGCGGGTGTCCGAGAGCGTGTTCCTGATCTCAACCAGGGATCGGGCGAGATCTTCAGCAATGTCTTGAGTCTGATTCTCCCTGGTTCCGCGGATCACCAGATTGGCGAGCGCGGTAAAGGGAGGATAGCGGAAGCGACGTCGGAACCGGATTTCTCGTTCGTAGAAGCTCTCGTAGTCCTGCATGCGGGCGTGCTTGAGGCTGTAATGGTTTGGGAAATAGGTCTGGATGATGACTTCTCCCGGGTGATCGCCTCGCCCGGCTCGTCCGGCCACCTGGGTCAGCAGCTGAAAAGTTTTCTCGGCCGCCCGGAAGTCGGCCAGCCGAAGTCCCTGGTCGGCCGCCAGCACACCAACCAGCGTGACTCCAGGGAAGTCGTGCCCTTTCGCCACCATTTGTGTTCCAACCAGAATGTCGGTCTCTCTGGAGTGAAAGTTTTGGAGGATGGACTGCAGACTGCCCTTTCGTCGTGTAGAGTCCCGGTCGAGCCTGTCGATTCGGGCCTGGGGAAAAAGTGCCTGTAGCTTTTCCTCCACCTGTTCTGTTCCCATGCCCAGGTAATGGAGGTATTGCTTGTTGCAGTCCGGACAGTGCATGGGAAGTGCCTTGGAGTAGCCGCAGTAGTGGCAGCTGAGACGGCGCCGGTCCTGGTGGTAGGTCAGGGTTACGCTGCAGTTGTGGCAGCTCTCCGTGTGACCACAGGAGCGGCACAGAAGGGCACTGGCATAGCCTCTACGATTGAGCAGCATGAGGATCTGCTGCTGCTTCTCGAGGCACTTCCGGATTCCATCGGCCAGCGCATCCGAACACAGTTTCTCACCGCCGTGTTTCTGGAACTCGACGCGCATGTCGACGATGTGGACCGTCGGAAGCGAGCTCTTCCCGACCCGGGAGCGGAGCGGCTCGTAGCGCGTTCGCCCACCCTGGCGCGCGTGGTGGTAGGTTTCCAACTGGGGTGTCGCGCTCCCCAGAATCACCAGGGCGCCTTCCTGCTGCGCTCGCTTCAGAGCGACGTCTCTGGCGTTGTAACGGGGCGTTTCATCCTGCTTGTAGGCGGAATCGTGTTCCTCATCCACGATAATCGCACCAAGGTTGTGGAGGGGGGCAAAGACCGCTGAGCGGGTCCCGATCACGACCCGTGCCTTTCCGGCTCGTATGCGCCGCCATTCATCGAACCTCTCACCGGCGGACAAGCTGCTGTGCAGGATCGCCACTCGATCCCCAAACCAGGACTTGAACTGGTTCGAAACCTGGGGCGTCAGGCCGATTTCCGGAACCAGTACGAGGGCTGATCGACCCCTTTCAAGAGTCGCCTCGATACTGTTCAGGTAGATCTCCGTTTTTCCGCTACCGGTAATTCCGTGGATCAGAATAGAGTGAAACCCGGAGGTTTCCAGCTTTTTTTTGATGAGTTCAAAGATGCGTTTCTGGCCCGTCGTCAAGGGGTGTTTTCTGACCTCAGCCGGGCCACCGGAGGTGTCCCTCCAGGGCGACCTGTAGAGTTCCACCTCTTCCACCCGCAAAACTCCCAGTGCCGAGAGACGCTGGAGCAGCGAGGTACTGGATCGTGTTCGCTTCACAGCATCAGTGAGCGAAACGGGCAGCCGAAGTGCACAGATCTCATCCAGGACCTGCCGTTGTCGGGGGGTAAGATCTCGGTCTTCACCGGCAAACGCCTGTGTAATCATCCTTCTCTTGCGGGTGGGCCACAGGGCTTCCCGACTTTTCTTTTGCCCGGCTCTCCGAGAGAAGATGCCAGGAGGGAACATGACCCTGAACGCCTCTCCCACTGGCGCCATGTAGTAGCGTGAGAGCCAGTCGCCCAGCTCAATCAGCTGGGGGGACAGCAGGGGGCTGGCATCCAGAACCTGCAGGATTTCCCTGATCTTCGCTTGGTCGGGGACGCTGGAGGCCTCGCCCAGGACCAGCCCGACGTGGGCCCGCGGACCGAATGGAACCAGAACTCGAACTCCTGCACGGACGCCCGATAACTGGTCCTCCGGCACCGCATAGAGGAACGCCTGGTTCGAAGGAATGGGCACAGCTACCCGCACCAGCTGGAGCCGATCCTTCTTTGCCATAGACTGCCCCGGCCCCGGTTGTCAGGAGCGGGGCTGGTAATATCGGCTTCCCAGTTCTCGAAGCCTGCTTCGAACTGCCTGCATGTCTTCCCATACTTCTCTCTTGGCAGAGGGGTTATGCAGCAGGTAGGAAGGATGGAAGGTGGGAAGGAGAAGCGTTCCTCGGAAATCGCTGAACTCTCCCCGAAGCCGGGAAATCGGGGTGGTCGATCGCAGCAGTGTCTGAGCGGCGTAGCGGCCCAGAGCGACAATGATCTTGGGCTGAACCGACTCGATCTGACTGAAGAGAAACTTCTCGCATTGCTCTACTTCATCAGGTTCGGGATCACGATTCCGCGGGGGGCGACATTTCAGTATGTTTGCGATGTACACCTGGTCCCGCTGCAGGCCGATGGCCTGGATGATCCGGGTCAGAAGTTGACCCGCCTTCCCCACAAAAGGAATCCCCTGAAGGTCCTCGTCACGTCCCGGCGCCTCACCCACGAACATGAGATCCGCATCTGGGGCCCCAAATCCAAAGACGATGTTGGTGCGCTGGCTACACAGCTTGCATCTGCGGCAATCGCCCAGCTCAGTCCGGATTTCTTCCAGGGTGGGGCCTGTTCTGCTGAGCGGCTGGAGTTGCTCGCCACGACTCACGTTGAAGTGGGTTACGCCCAGGCTGGAAAAGAACTCGAACTGCCTTTTGATCTGATCCATGCAACCGCCTTCTGAGTCCCGCCAGACTAGAGGGTCTACCTGACACCGAAACTATCCAGAAGACGCTCCTGGTTTCGCCATCCGGGGACCACCTTCACATGGAGGTCCAGGTACATCTTGGAAACACCCAGGACTCTCGAGAGTTCTTTGCGAGCCGCGGTGCCAATCCGTTTGATCATGCGGCCCCCCCGACCGATCACGATCTTCTTCTGGCCGGGTCTTTCCACGATGATAACAGCCGCGATATGAATGAAGCCCTCCTGGCGACGGCTCTCGTCCAACAGTTCCACTTGTACGGCAGTCGAGTAGGGAAGCTCTTTGTGGGTGTTCAGGAGAATTTTTTCTCGGATGATTTCGGAAACCAGGAGGCGCTCGGTCTGATCCGTCAAGTAGTCATCGGCAAAGGTCCAAGCTCGCTCCGGGATCCGCCGGACGATGTTCTCCATCAGGGCATCGAGGTTTACGCCGGTCTGGGCCGATATGGGAATCACCGCTTCGTAAATCCCTTCCCGGTCGTATCGCTCAATGATCGGCAGAATACGGCCTTTGCTGACCAGATCGACCTTGTTGAGAGCCAGCAGCCTGGGCTGGGAAACCGAACGCATCGTATCCAGTGCGAAAAGTTCACCCTTGCCGAAGCGTTCCGAGACATCGACCACATGGACAAGGACGTCGACTTCCAGAAGACACTGGTAGACGGTCTTCATCATGCGCCGGTTGAGAAGGAAGCCCGGTCGGTGGATTCCGGGCGTATCGACGAAAACAATCTGGGCAGTGTCTTCGATCCGTACCCCCAGGATTCGGTTCCGTGTGGTCTGGGGCTTGTCACTGACAATCGCGATCTTCTCACCAATCAGACGGTTGAGAAGTGTGGACTTGCCGGCATTCGGGCGGCCGACCAGCGCAACATGACCAGACTTCTTTCCGGGGGAGTGGTCGAGTTCGGACATAACGACGGTTTAGCCGTGCAGGGGAATCTCGATGCCGGAAACCGCTCGGCTGGTCTGAAACTCGCTGACCCTGTCCCACACGAACCGGGCGATCTCGTTCTTGGGAAGGAGGTCACTCCGAGCCTGTCCTCCGAGCCGGTCCAGACACAGGACCTGGTTGTGACTGGAAGCGAACCCTCCCTCTTCCCGGGAGACGTCATTTACAAATATGAGGTCCAGGTTCTTTCGCTGCAGCTTCGCCTGGCCGGCCGGTTCCAGTTCCTTCGTTTCCGCCGCAAAACCGATCAGCACCTGGCTGTCCGTCTTGCGTGTGCCCAACAGGCTGAGAATATCCGTGGTTCTCTGCAGTTGCAGCGTGTCCGGAGCGTCTCTCTTCTTCATCTTGTGATCGTATCGCCGGACCGGAGTGAAGTCGGCGACGGCAGCCGCCATCACAGTTACGTCGGTCCCTTCGAACCGATCCAGGACGGCATGCTCCATCTCGCCGGCGGACCGAACCTGAACCAGTTCACATTGCCAGGGAGGGGAGAGGTGGGTCGGTCCACTCACCAGCGTGACCCGGGCCCCTCGCCGCCGGGCTTCTTCGGCGATCGCGTAGCCCATCCGGCCGGTGGAGCGATTGGAAAGAAAGCGAATGGGGTCAATGTCTTCTACGGTGGGGCCGGCAGTGACCAGCACCCTGGACCCCCCCAGCTGGCTGGAAACCTGGAGGCGATCGAGAACCTCGCCGACGATCTTCTCCGGCTCCGCCAGGCGGCCCTCGCCGATTTCGCCGCAGGCCAGGTAACCCGACTCGGGCTCAACGATTCCCACACCTCTTTCAGCGAGCTGCCGGAGGTTTTCCCTGGTGGCCGCATGTCGCCACATCTCCACGTTCATGGCGGGAGCTACCACAACCGGTGTGGTGGTGGACACATACAGTGTCGTGAGGAAGTCGTCAGCAATTCCGTTTGCAAATTTCGCGACGAGGTTGGCCGTGGCGGGGGCCACCAGGAGCAGGTCGCTGCTGCGTGCGAGGCGAATGTGTTCGATGTCAGGGCTCTGGCTGGAGAAGAGTTCGGTGACGACCTTATGCCCGGAAAGTTTCTCGAGCGTCAGCTCGCCGAGAAAATGGCGCGCCGAACGCGTCATGACGGGAAAAATATCGACCCCCTGCTCCTGCAACAACCGGAGAACGACAGCTGACTTGTAGGCAGCGATGCAGCCCGTGACCCCGAGGATGACTCTCATGGCTCAATCGTCGGATCCCTCTTCAGCGTTGTCATCGAGGATCTCGTATCCGATCAAATTCTGTTCCGCTTCCCGGATCGCCAGATAGGCTGGCTTTCCCGACTTCAGATCGAGCTTGGTCGGGGCCCCGGTCTGAATCTGCTTGGCGCGGGCAGTGGCTACAATGACGAAACGAAATTTGCTGTCATATTCTTTGGGAATAGTGATAATCATCATCTCTCCTGAAAGGTGGCCAGTATCTTCTCCGCCAGTCCGTGCCTTCGCTCGCGGCGACAGCGGACGGCACAAACAATTGATTTTAACTCAGAAACGGCTTGTTCGATATCTTCATTCAGAATCAGATAGTCATACTCACCGTAGGCAAGGATTTCAGTGCGGGCTACCTCAAGCCTCGATCGAATCACTTTTTCGTCATCCAGTCCTCGTGATCTCAGTCGCTGTTCCAGGGTATCGAAGGAGGGGGGGAAGAGAAAAACCAGATGGCTCTCGGGTAGTGTCTGCTTGACCGTCCTGGCTCCTTGAACGTCAATGTCCAGCAGAACATCCCAGCCCCTGTCCCGTTGTTGTTCCACGAACTGCCGATCGGTGCCGTAGTAGTGGCCATAGACCTGCGCCCACTCCAGCAACTGACCACTCGACTTCATGTCCTCGAATTGATCCGTTGGAACGAACCGGTAGTCGATTCCTTCTCTTTCTCCCTGGCGCGGAGACCTGGTGGTATAGCTGACCGAAAAGCAAAGTCTCTGTACCTGGGAGAGAGTTGAAGTGGCCACGCTGGTCTTTCCGGACCCGGAGGGTGCGCTCACGATGAGCAGATCTCCCCTACTCGACATTTTGCACCTGCTCGCGGATTCTTTCGATCTCCGTCTTTCCGGCCACCGCAACCTCCGAAATCTCGACCCGACCAGCCTTCGAAAGCACCGTATTCATCTCGCGGTTCAGCTCCTGGCACAGGAAGTCGAGGTTCTTGCCAACCACAGGCTGGTCTGCATCCAGGAGTTCCCCGAAGCGAGTCAGGTGCGATCGCAGACGGGTGATCTCCTCACTGATATCGACTCTTTCAGCATAGAAGGCAACCTCCTGGACCAGCCGGGTGGCATCCACTTCAGGCAAGTCGTCGAGGGAGGCGAGTTTTTCCTGAAGCCGCTGTCTCTGGAATTCGGCGACGCCTTCCGCCTGCTGCTCGATCAGGTCCGTCAGGCCGGCCAGGGCCATCAGACGATCCTGCAGATCTTCCTTCAGCGCCTGGCCTTCGGCCTGGCGGTGCACGATGACCTGTTCGAGCGCCTCTGCCAGACACTGATCGACACCGCAGGCAACCACCTCCAGCTGACTGTCTCCGCTGCCACTGCTGTCGAAAACATCCGGAAGGGACAGCACAGTGCCCAGTTCCAGGTTGCCCTGCACCCCCAGCTCAGCAAGCTCCTGTGCGGCTCTCAGATAGGCTCTTACCTGGGCCGGGTTCACGCGGGCCAGCCCGGTTTCCCGGTTGCGCACCTCTAACCAGAAGTCGATCCTGCCGCGATGCAGGCGGTTTCGTATCTTCTTCCTCAGGTCCTGCTCGATGCCTTGCAACTCGCGCGGCAACCGTATCTTAAGGTCCAGGTAGCGGCTGTTGACGGTCTTCACCTGGACCTCGATCTCTGCAGTGTCAGTCGCCATCGATGACTGGCCGAATCCCGTCATGCTTCTCATTTGGGTTTCCCTTCAGAAGCCTCGAGAGAGGTCCCGGAGCTCCTCTATCTGAAGGCTTGCAAACCGCCACTTTGCATTTCATACAGCTGGCGGTAAAGGCCCGAGCGATTGACCAGGCTCGTGTGGTCTCCGACATCCAGAATATGGCCGTCCTTCATGACAACGATGCGGTCAGCTCGAATGATGGTTGAGAGTCTATGCGCGATCACCAGCGTGGTGCAGTGGAGCATCAGATTCTGGAGGGCCCGCTGAACCAACTCTTCCGACGCGCTGTCGAGTGCCGAAGTGGCCTCGTCAAGGATGAGTACGGGTGCTTTTTTCAAGATGGCCCTGGCTACGGCAATTCGCTGCCGCTGCCCGCCTGACAGCCGCTCACCCCGCTCTCCGATCAGTGTCTGATATCCATCGGGCAGACTGACGATGAAATCATGTATGAAGGCTGCCCTGGCGGCTTCCACGATTTCTTCCCGAGCGGCGTCCAGCCTTCCGTAGGCGATATTGTTGCCAACCGTATCGTTGAAGAGCAAGGTTTCTTGAGTGACGATCGCAATCTGCTTGCGCAGAGATCGAAGTGTTGCACCTCGAATATCGTTTCCATCAAATGTGATCTGCCCCGACGTGACGTCATAAAAGCGAGGCAGGAGACTGGCCATGGTTGTTTTCCCGGCACCACTTCTTCCCACCAGGGCCACGACCTCGCCCTTGTGAATCGTGAGATCGATCTTCTCGAGGACCGGGGTGGCATCGGCCTGGCTGTACTGGAAAGAGACTCCCCTGAAGTCGATGGCCTCCTGTAGCGGCGCCAGTGTCCTGGCACTCACCGACTCCTTGATCTCAATGTCCGCCTCGAGCAGCTCGAAAACACGGCCTGCACAAGCGAGGGCCTGCTCAAAGTGGAGGTGCATCCTGGAGAGCTTGCGGACGGGCTCGTAGAGTTTGAAAAGGGCCACCACAAAGGCGACGAAGGCGCCCGCCGAAACACCACTCCCGACCTGCTGATTGGCGTACAGGAGAAACGGCGCAAAAAGAAGGTAGCCCAGGAACTCCATTAGCGGAGAACTGATCGCGCTGGTGCGAGTCAGCTTGAGGTTGAGGCCCACCAGCCCATCAACCAGTGATTCGAATCTAGACCTTTCATACCCCTCCATGCCAAATGCCTTCACGATGCGCTGACCCGTGATCGTCTCCTGAAGCGCGTTGGAAAGGTCGGAGATTTTTTCCTGGCTGGCCCAGCTGATGCGTCTGACTCTCTTACCCAGCTGCAGGGTGAGGAAAAGGACTACGGGTGCGACCAGGAAGGCGAGCAGGGACAGCCTCCAGTCGATGTAGACAACGATGCCCAGGAAAGCCAGCAGCAGCACCAGCTGTCTGGCGGCCTCGGTCATGGTTCTGCTGACCGTTTCCTGAAGGCGCTCGGTATCGGAGATGATTCGGGCCATGAGCTGGCCGGTAGGCCGGCCGGAAAAAAAGGCCATCGACTGGTCCAGGAGGTGGGAATACACCGACTTGCGGAGACTGGCCACCACATTCTGGCCGGAAAAGGCCATCAAGTACTCTGCGGAGTAGAGAAAGATCCCTTTGAACAGCGAAAAGAGGATCAGAAAAACAGCTATGCGGGGCAAAATACTTGCCCCCTCGAGGCCCAACCACTTTTGCAGGAATTCAAAGGTGGGAGCCTGAATCGAGGCACTCGAATCAGAAACCGCGGCCGCCTGGGAAAGCGCGTTGAAAATGGGCTCCAGCAGCATCACGATGGATGCCTCCAGAGCAGCGCTGACGGTGACCAGCACGAGGGCGGCGAAAAGAAGCGGAAGATAAGGCCTGACATAAGGAAACAGCTTCCGGATCTCGCCCATCTCAGGATTTTAGCAGGAAAGGCGGACGGGCGCCCCAGGCTTTGGAAAAGAGCAAAGCAGACGTGTTATGCTCCCGCTATGCATGGCTGATAAGGAGTTCTTTCCTTCACCTCAGCGAGACTACCTGCGCGAGCCACTTCGCCGGTCCAGTGTGGATGCCGACCCGATGCCTCTGTTTGATCGCTGGCTGCGGGAAGCCGCCCTTCAGGACCCTCTGGACGCCCACTCCATGACCCTGGCCACAGCCGATGGACAGGCTCGGCCCTCGGCAAGAATTGTGCTGCTCAAGCGGGCCGATCAGCATGGGTTCGTCTTCTTCACGAACTACGGCAGCCGCAAAGCACGAGAACTGGAAGCCAACCCTTGGGCCTCCCTTGTTTTCTACTGGTCGCAATTGGAGCGACAGGTGCGGGTGGAGGGCAGGGTTGAACGGGTTTCGGGTCGGGAGTCTGACGAGTACTTCGGCAGCCGACCCCAGGGGAGCCAGATCGCCGGGGCCATCTCACCCCAGAGCGCTGTCGTTGAGAGCCGCGAATTGCTGGAGCAAGCCTATCGCCGGTTGGAAGAAGAGCTGGCCGGCCGCAACCCGGCTCGGCCCGCCAACTGGGGAGGCTTTCGTCTTCGCCCGGCCGCCATCGAATTCTGGAAAGGGCGCCCCACCCGGCTGCATGATCGCATCCTATACACGCGTCTGGAAAACGATGCCTGGGGGATTCAGCGGCTGGCGCCGTAAACTGCGTTCCTCGTTCCTCGTCACGCGTTTCAGGTTGCAAGTTGAAAGTTTCAAGTTCCCTACAACCTTCAACTTTTAACTTTCAACCTTCAACTTTCAACCTTCAACTTTTAACCTTCAACTCCGTTCGGCTCTCCACCTCAGACTTTGCGACCCTGGCAGCTTGGCAACTCCACTCAGGTGTTGTGAATCTGGATCTTCTTGACCCGCCGGGCGCTGATCAGGAACCCGGTGTGGCCGACCATTCGCTGGGCCGGCCGAATCGATCTGGGTCCCACGCTCCAGGGCCGCAACAGAGTCTCACTGGTGCGAACCCTGGCCCACTGGTCAGAAGTCTGAAGAGCTCGGACCAGTTCGAAGACCTGTAGCGCTGTGGGAAGCCAGCAGACCAGCACCCCGTTGATGCGCAGCGCGGAGGCGACGGCTTCCATCGCTTGATGGGGCTCGGGAACATCCAGAAGGACGGTGTCGAGATCCGTCTCCTCAATACCCTCATAAACATCCCGTACCTCGATTCGATGAACTGCCAGAGTGTCACCATAAAGCCGGCTGAAAAGGGCCAGTGTCGACTCTGCCGGCTCCACGAACTCTTGCCGTCGCTCATAGGAAATCAGCGTGCCGTCAGGACCCAGGAGGCTCCGCAGGACGATGGCCAGCGAAGCCGAACCCAACCCTGCCTCCAGTACTCGGGCCCCCGAGAAGATGTTGCCCTGCATGAGAATCATTCCCATGTCTTTGGGATACATGATTTGAGTGTGTCGTTTCAGTTTCTGGAGGATGAATTCCTCCTGGGTAAGACGTAAGCAAACGTATTCCTTCTTCTGATCCGTTACACACTTGAGGCCGGGGGGCTTGCCGATGATGTCATCGTGGGCGATTTTCCCGGTTCGCCCGTGGTGCGACTTGTAACCAGCCTGTAGATGAAGAAGCTGCTGTCGTCCTCTGTCGTCAACGATCAAAACAGGTTCGCCGTTCTGAAAGGGAATGCGCTGAAGACGGCGTTGCTCGCTCATGGATCGAGCATATTCGCTCCATCCGAGTGCGGTCAATGGGGTTCCACGTTCCAGCGTTCCAACGTTCCAAGGAGTCCGACATCCCAGAGTGGGAGGGGCCTCAGGCCGCGAAGAAGAAGAACAAGAAGAAGAAAACCAGTGGCCAAGAAACAGCACCAACGTTTCACCTTCCAGGCTGGTTGGATAAAATAGGCCTTTTTGCGCCGCAGCGAAAGACACGCACATGGGAATTGCAACGAGATTCACACACCTGACCTTGGTGGGCTGCCTTTTTGCCGGGGCGGTTGCCTTCGGGATCGCCGAAAGCCCAGCCGAACCTCCCGCGGGAGTACTGCTCAGCCATGTTCGTCAGGTCACTTTTGAAGGTAAACGGGCGGGAGAAAGCTACTTTTCCCGGGAGGGAGACAGGATGGTGTTCCAGAGCGAGCGCGATGCCGGGAACCCCTTCTACCAGATTTTCCTGATGGATCTGGAGACGGGAGACACTCGCCGAGTCTCCCCCGGCACCGGAAAGACGACCTGTGGCTGGATTCATCCGGATGGCCGAATCCTCTTCGCATCCACTCATGAAGATCCCGAGGCGCGGCAGAAACAGGAAGCGGAACTTGAGTTCCGGGCCTCGGGCGAGTCGCGCCGCTATCAGTGGGACTATGACGAAAACTTCGAGCTGTATCTTGCCCATCCCGACGGTTCGTCCTCCCAACGCCTCACGCGAGCGCGAGGCTACGACGCGGAGGGCTCGATCTCTCCCGACGGAGAATGGATCGTCTTCTCCTCCAATCGACGCGCCTACACAGAGGCTTTGACTCCGCGACAGGAAGAGCTGTTCGAAGTGGACAAGGCGTACATGCTCGATCTGTACTCGATGAGAACCGACGGGACTCATCTCAGGCGCCTGACCAGCGCCCCCGGATATGATGGCGGCCCCTTTTTCTCCTCCGATGGGCGGGCAATCTGCTTCCGGCGTTTCTCCGAGGATGGGGCCCGGGCCGAGATCTACACCATCCAGGCGGATGGTTCAGACGAACGCCAGATCACTCGCCTGGGAGCCATGTCGTGGGCGCCCTTCTTTCATCCCTCCGGAAGGTACCTGATCTTTACGACCAATCTCCACGGTTTCTCGAACTTCGAACTCTATCTCGTTGATCGGGAAGGCCGCCAGGAACCCGTCCGCGTCACCCACACGGACGGTTTTGACGGACTGCCCGTGTTTTTCCCAGACGGCCGTCGACTGGCCTGGACCTCCAACCGAACTTCCACTAAGGGCTCACAAGTGTTCTTTGCCGACTGGGACCACCAGCAGGCCCTTGACGTTCTGTTCCGCAGCGAAGGCTCCAAAAGCCCGCTCGACCCTGTGGAACTGAAGCCTGACGTCGACGCAACCACCGGCCGCATCAGTGCGCAGGATGCCAGGATCCATGTTGAGTATCTCGCCTCCGACGAACTGGAGGGTCGCCTGACCGGCTCTCCGGGAGCGAAGCGGGCGGGTCGCTACATTGCCGACTATTTCTCGCACCTGGGCCTGGAGCCCGCCGGGGAGGAAGGCTCCTATTTTCAGTCCTTTGAGTTCACCGCGGGAGTCCGGTTGGGAGAGGGCAATCGGCTCGCCGACGCCTCGGGCGGGGAGTACGAAGTGAACCATGAGTGGCGCCCCCTGGCTTTCTCGGAAACCGGCTCGGCACCGGCTGCTCCACTGGTCTTTGCCGGGTATGGAATCGTCGCCCCGGCTACAGAGGAGCAGGAGGAATACGATTCCTATGCCCATCTCGATGTCAAGGACAAGTGGGTCCTGGTCTTTCGCTATCTCCCGGAGCAGGTGAGTCCGGCTCGCCGGCAGCATTTGTCCCGACATTCCAGCCTGCGCTACAAAGCGATGGTGGCTCGGGATCGAGGGGCCAGAGGTCTTCTGATCGTGAGCGGTCCAAACTCAAAGGTGAAGGAACAACTGGTTCGCCTGGGCACGGATGCCTCTTTGGCCGCTTCGGGAGTTGCGACGATTTCGTTGAGTGATTCGGCTGCGGAGAGACTCACCAGCCCCTTGGATCGAAGCCTGAAGTCATTGCAGGATCGACTCGACTCTGGGGAGCACATGATGGGCCTCCTGATTCCCGAAGTGGCGCTGGAGGCTGAAATCGACATCATTCGAGAAAAACGGTTGGGCCGCAATGTAGTGGCCAGGTTGCCCGTCCGGGGCGAGCAAGCTCTCGGCGGAGCGGTACTCATCGGAGCTCACATGGACCATCTGGGGAAGGGTCTGGGCGGCAGTTCACTGGCCCGCCAGGAAGAGCGGGGGCAAATCCATAACGGAGCTGACGACAATGCGTCCGGGACAGCGGGCATGCTGGAGGTGGCTCAGTACCTGGTAGACCTGAAGGCCGCCGGCCGGTTGAAACAGAGGCGAGACCTTCTTTTCGCAGCCTGGTCGGGTGAGGAGCTCGGCATCCTTGGCTCGCAGGCTTTTGTTGCATGGCTTACGAACCAGGGAGAAACGGCCCGGTCCCGGCCACTCGAGGGAGAGGTCAGCGCCTACCTGAATATGGACATGATCGGAAGATTACGCGACCACCTGTCTCTCCAGGGAGTCGGCTCGAGTTCGGTATGGCGAAAGGAGATCGAACAAAGAAACGTTGTCGTTGGACTGCCGATTACAACCAGCGACGACAGTTATCTCCCGACCGATGCCACCTCCTTCTACCTGGCCGGAGTCCCGGTTCTCAGTGCATTTTCGGGATCCCATGAGGACTATCACTCTCCTCGAGATACGGCTGACAAGATCAATTACGAGGGAGTGGAGAAGATCTCGAAACTCATGGCTTTAATCGCCCGCTCTCTTGCCTCCAGCATGGAGACCCCCGACTACCTTGAACAGGAGAGGCCTGACGATGAAGGCGCAACTCGAGGACTGCGCGTTTATCTGGGGACCATTCCCGATTACGTGGAGGGTGACATCAAGGGGGTCAAGCTTTCCGGTGTCACCAAGAATGGGCCGGCAGACAAAGCGGGAGTCATGACGGGAGATGTGATCGTCGAGCTGGCGGGTCGGGCGATCGAAAACATCTACGACTACACCTACGCGATTGAGGCGCTAAAAATCGGCGAGCCGACCGTGATGGTCGTGTTGCGCGAGGGTGCGCGACTGGATCTGACCGTGATTCCGGGATCGCGGGAGTGAGCAACCGCGGCCGCGGTTGCTGGTTACCGGTTATTAGTTACCAGTTATTAGTTACCAGTTACCAGTTACGGCTGGCTTCAAGAGCTACCATCAGAAGGTGTGTAAATAGCCACTCTTGTCCAAATTAGCCATAAGAGAGGTCGGGTCGACCTCGTAAGATTCGGTTTTATCGAATAACCGGACAAGGAGGACCCGACCGTGAATCGATTTTGCAGTATTTTCAGTCAACTTCTCCAGCTTTTTCCTCGCTGGGAGTTTCAACAACTGGTCCTGGAGACCAAAGCCGAGCGCCATGCACGCGGTTTCAGCAGCTGGGGACAGTTTGTCGCCATGCTGTTTTGCCAGCTGGGCCGTGCTCATAGCCTGCGGGAGATCTGCGGAGGTCTGGCCAGCTGTGAAGGAAAACTGCATCATCTTGGAATCGCTTCTCCCAAGCGCTCCACCCTCAGCTATGCCAATGAGCATCGACCCTGGCAACTGTACGAAAAGGTTTTTTACCGCCTGCTGGATCGTTGTCTGAGAGAGACCGAAGGGCGTCGCAAGAGAAGATTTCGTTTCAAGAATCCGCTGCTGAGTCTGGACGCGACCGTCATCGATCTGTGCGCACAATTGTTTGACTGGGCTCATTTTTGCCGAACCAAGGGGGCCGTCAAACTGCATCTACTCTTGGACCACAACGGTTACCTTCCCGTCTTTGCCCACATCACCGAGGCAGCCACGGCCGACATCACCGTGGCTCGCCGTCTGAAGTTTGCCGCCGGCACCGTTGTCGTCTTTGATCGCGGCTACAACGACTACAACTGGTATGCGGACTTGACCCGTCAGGGCGTCTTCTTTGTGACCCGTCTCAAAGACCGTGCCGATTACGAGGTCCTCAAAGACCGCCCGCTTCCCAAAAACCGTCGAGTCGTCCGTGACCAGGTGATTTTCTTTCACGGACTGGCCGCCCAGGACAAAATCTGTTTCTTGCGCCTGGTCGAAATCCAAGATCCGCTCTCTGGCCGCCTCGTTTTTTTGACGAATCACCTGGATTTCGGAGCCACCACCATTGCCGCAATCTACAAGGAGCGCTGGCAAATCGAGCTCTTTTTCAAGGCCCTCAAGCAGAATCTACGGGTCAAGACCTTCGTCGGCACCTCGGCCAACGCCCTCAAGACCCAAATTTGGACAGCATTGATCGCTCTGCTGATCCTGAAGTTTCTGCAGCTCAAAGCAACCTTTGACTGGTCACTGTCCAATCTGGCCGCACTGCTGAGGATGAACATGTTCGTTCATAGAGACTTGTGGAGGTGGTTGAACCAACCATTCAAGTTCCCACCCCTACTACCGGAGAGCTCTCAACCCTCCTTCACCTTCTCGTAATCTGGACAGCACCATCGGAGACCTGGACATGAAAAGACTGAAAATCCTATCCAAGACGCCAATAAAATCAAGGGGTCGATGATCGAATCTCAGCTAATTTGGACAGCAGTGGTAAATAGCATAGGCGGTGAGTATCCTTCCGGGTTGATAAAGCCCAGGGCCGAAAGGCCCGCAACGGAAGGAGTACACACCGCATGAGCAAGAAGAACATTGAAGAAAGTGTGGAGTCAAGAGTTTGTTTCGAGCAGCTGGAAGATTGGGTGCGCGAGAGGATCCAAGGCTGGGTTCAGGAGCTGCTGGAGGAGGAGGTCACGGAGTTATTAGGGCGGCGTAAGAGTGAGCGGCGAAGAGCCGTGGACACTCCGTCGGGCTATCGCAATGGATATGGCAAGCCGAGGCATCTGACGATGAGCTCGGGGACGATCCAGGTTCGAAGGCCTCGAGTGCGGGATCTAGAGGAACGCTTTGAAAGTCGGGTGTTGCCGCTGTTTGCCAAGCGGACGCGGCAGGTTCGAGAACTGATCCCTGAGCTGTACTTGCATGGTCTGGCGCTGGGGGATTTTGATCTGGCTCTGAGAGGGCTCTTAGGGGACAAGGCCGCGCTGTCAGCCTCCACGGTGGCGCGGTTGAAAGAGAAGTGGCAGGCCGAATGGGAGGTCTGGCAGAGTCGACCGCTGGATGATCTGTAAGTGGTTTATTTGTGGGTAGATGGAATTTACGTCAAGGCGGGACTGGAGAAGGAAAAGGCAGTCCTGCTGGTGGTGCTGGCCGCCTTAAGTGACGGCAGCAAAGTAGTCGTGTCGGTCACGAGTGGCTATCGGGAATCGACCCAGAGCTGGTCGGAAGTACTGCGCGACTTGAAGCAGCGGGGGATGGGTTGTCCGCGCCTGGTGATCGGAGACGGCCACCTGGGCATCTGGGGAGCTTTGCGCAACGTCTATCCCCAGGCCGAGGAGCAGCGCTGCTGGAATCATCGGATTGTCAACCTGCTGGCCAAGCTCCCCAAGGGAGTGCACAAGCCGGCCTTGCTGATTCTGCGGCAGATCCCTTACGCCGAGACCCGACAAGAGGCACAACGACTCAAGAAGGTCTTTCAGCACTGGTGCCGGCAGCGAGGACTGACCCTGACGGCTGAGTTGATCGAGCAGGACTGGGACCGGATGGTGACCTTTTACAACTATCCGAAGAAGCAGTGGCAGCATCTGCGAACAACCAATCCCGTGGAGTCACCGTTTGCCGCTCTTCGGCTGCGAACGGACGCGGCCAAGCGGTTCAAGAAAGTGGAAAACGCCCAGGCTGTGATCTGGAAGATGCTGCTGGTGGCGGAGAACAGATTCCGCCGTCTGAAGGCACCGGAGCTGATGAAAGACGTCTACCAGGGCGCCGAATATGTCAATGGAGTCCCGGTCAACCAAGTTCCGGAGGAGAAAGCCGCCTGAGCTTTTTTTACACACCTATTGACAAGAGCTCTGCTTCAACTCACTGCTGTCCAAATTAGCTGAGATTCGATGATCTACCCCTTGATTTTATTGGCGTCTTGGACGGGATTTTCAGTCTTTCATGTCCAGGTCTCCGATGGTGCTGTCCAGATTACGAGAGGGTGAAGGAGGCTTGAGAGCTCTCCGGTAGTAGGGGTGGAAACTTGAATGGTTGGTTCAACCACCACCACAAGTCTCTATGAACGAACAGGTTCATCCTCAGCAGTGCGGCCAGATTGGACAGTGACCAGTCAAAGGTTGCTTTGAGCTGCAGAAACTTCAGAATCAGCAGAGCGATCAATGCTGTCCAAATTTGGGTCTTGAGGGCGTTGGCCGAGGTGCCGACGAAGGTCTTGACCCGTAGATTCTGCTTGAGGGCCTTGAAAAAGAGCTCGATTTGCCAGCGCTCCTTGTAGATTGCGGCAATGGTGGTGGCTCCGAAATCCAGGTGATTCGTCAAAAAAACGAGGCGGCCAGAGAGCGGATCTTGGATTTCGACCAGGCGCAAGAAACAGGTTTTGTCCTGGGCGGCCAGTCCGTGAAAGAAAATCACCTGGTCACGGACGACTCGACGGTTTTTGGGAAGCGGGCGGTCTTCGAGGACCTCGTAATCGGCACGGTCTTTGAGACGGGTCACAAAGAAGACGCCCTGACGGGTCAAGTCCGCATACCAGTTGTAGTCGTTGTAGCCGCGATCAAAGACGACAACGGTGCCGGCGGCAAACTTCAGACGGCGAGCCACGGTGATGTCGGCCGTGGCTGCCTCGGTGATGTGGGCAAAGACGGGAAGGTAACCGTTGTGGTCCAAGAGTAGATGCAGTTTGACGGCCCCCTTGGTTCGGCAAAAATGAGCCCAGTCAAACAATTGTGCGCACAGATCGATGACGGTCGCATCCAGACTCAGCAGCGGATTCTTGAAACGAAATCTTCTCTTGCGACGCCCTTCGGTCTCTCTCAGACAACGATCCAGCAGGCGGTAAAAAACCTTTTTGTACAGTTGCCAGGGTCGATGCTTATTGGCATAGCTGAGGGTGGAGCGCTTGGGAGAAGCGATTCCAAGATGATGCAGTTTTCCTTCACAGCTGGCCAGGCCTCCGCAGATCTCCCGCAGGCTATGAGCACGGCCCAGCTGGCAAAACAGCATGGCGACAAACTGTCCCCAGCTGCTGAAACCGCGTGCATGGCGCTCGGCTTTGGTCTCCAGGACCAGTTGTTGAAACTCCCAGCGAGGAAAAAGCTGGAGAAGTTGACTGAAAATGCTGCAAAATCGATTCATGGTCGGGTCCTCCTTGTCCAGTTATTCGATCAACCGAATCTTACGAGGTCGACCCGACCTCTCTTATGGCTAATTTGGACAAGAGTGGCTTCAACTCTAGTTTAGTTACTGGTTACCAGTTTCTTGACAATATTCCCTAAGTAGAAACCGGTAACCGGTAACTGCTCGCGTGGTCGCTAACCCGATTTGGCCACATCCCCCTCTGTGCCAACATGGGTGAGACACTTCTTCCCCACTAAATTAGACTAGAGGGTGAGAAGCTGGATCACACGATGATGGTAAACAGGAGCGATAAGAAACTGAGGATTTTGGAGACTTCGGAGCGAAGCGGAGAGGTCCCCAAAATCGGTGCGGAACGGACTGAGCCCGACAGGGTTCTTCCTAGACCCGATCCGGAAGTTCCCAGCAAGGCCACGCGTCGCCGATTTTCAGCCCGCTATAAGCTCCGGATCCTGGAGCAGGCCGATGGATGTGAAGAGTCGGGCGGAGTGGGAGCCTTGCTGCGCCGAGAAGGACTTTACTGGTCGAATCTTCAGACCTGGCGACGACAACGCGAGGAAGGAACGCTGCAGGCGCTGACTCCTCGCAAGCGGGGGCGCAAGTCCAAGCCGGTCAATCCTCTGGATCATCAATTGAGGCAAGTTCAGGCCGAGAATCGGAAGTTGAAGCGCAAGCTCGAGAAGTTTGAAGCCATGCTGGATCTCCAAAAAAAAGTCTCGCAACTGTTGGGGATCTCTCTGGCGAGCAGCGAAGAGAACGGAGACGAGAGCTGATGGACGAAGCTTTGCGATTCTCACAATCCCACGGAGTCCGGGCCGGCTGTCAGGCTCTGGATCTGCCGCCATCCAGTCTGTATCGGGAGAAACTTCGGCGGGAACGGCCGGCGATGGATCCTCGACCTCGGCCCGCATCCCCACGCGCCTTGAGCCCGCCCGAGAAGGAAGCTGTCGTGGAGGTCCTGCACAGCCAGCGGTTTGTCGACAAAGCTCCCGCCACAGTGTGGGCGGAGCTACTGGATGAAGGGCGATACTTGTGCTCGATCCGAACCATGTATCGCATTCTGTCCCAACGTCTGGAAGTCAAGGAGCGTCGCCGCCAGCGCCGCCATCCCCAATACGCCAAGCCAGAACTCCTGGCCACCGGCCCCAACCAATGTTGGTCATGGGACATCACCAAGCTCAAGGGTCCCGTCAAATGGAGTTATTACTACCTCTATGTGGTTCTGGATATCTTCAGCCGCTACGTGGTGGGCTGGATGGTGGCCACCCAGGAGAACTCACGCCTGGCCAAGGCTTTGATCGCCCAGAGCTACTCCAAGCAGGCGATCGTGTCGGGAGATCTCACCCTCCATGCTGATCGAGGGTCGTCGATGAGTTCCAAGGCACTGGCCTTGCTGCTGGCCGATCTGGGAGTGACCAAGTCTCACTCTCGGCCTCACGTCTGTGACGACAATCCCTACTCGGAGGCCCAATTCAAGACCCTCAAGTACCGGCCCGAATTCCCGGCTCGATTCGGCACCATCCAGCAAGCCAGAACCTTTTGCCGGGAGTTCTTCGATTGGTATAACCGCGACCATCGCCATTCGGGTATCGGCCTGCACACTCCCGAGGACGTGCACTACCTCACCGCCATCGCCACACGTCGCAATCGAGCCCAAACACTGGAGGCCGCCCATGCACTCTTCCAGGAGAGATTTCCCAATGGCAAACCCGTTCCTCCCGCTCTTCCAGAGGCGGTTTGGATCAACCCTCCCGAAAAGAAGGACCCCTGAGATGACGCTACTGTAATTTATTCACCAAAGTGTCTCAAAGTTGTTGACACGTTCCGTCCTCGTAAACCTGGCGAGTTTCTGCGGCTGCCCGTGACCAGGAAAAGCGCCTGGCGTTGTCGATCGACCGGCCTGCCAGTTCCTGGCGCAGGTCTTGACTGTCGAGGAGCCGGCGCAGGGCCGCGGCGATGGCGGTGGGACTTGGACCATCCAGCATCAGGGCTGCCTCGCCGGCAACCTCTATCAGAGAGGAGTTGGCGGAGGTGATGACGGGGGATCCGCAGGCCATGGCCTCGACCACGGGCAATCCGAACCCCTCGTGAAGTGAGGGATAAAGTGTCGCCTCGGCCAAGCCGTACAGGGCAGGCAAATCCGCAAACTCCACATATCCAGGGAGCCTGACCGCGCTTTTCAAGCCCAGAGTCTCGATCGTTTCTCGAACCTGCCGGATGCCCCAGCCCCACTTCCCGGCCAGAACCAGACCGAGTTCCGAATTCTTGCCCTCCAGCACCCTGGAAAAGGCCTGAATCAGGCTGACCAGATTTTTTCGCGGCTCGATGGTGCCGACGTGGAGGAGAAAACGCTCCGGCAAATGGTAGCGACTTCTTACCTGGCGAAGAGTCTCGCGGTCATGGATGGGCCGAAAGGCGGGAGCTGCCGCCTCCCGGACTACCACAACCTGCCGGGAAGGGACCGCCAGAATCGAACAGATATTGCGGCGACTGCTTTCTGAAACAGCAATGACTGCTTGAGCTCGCCTGGCGCAGCGCCGAACCAGCCACCGGGTCAAACGCCGCCGGCGAGGGTGGAGGCGGGGGAAGAGCTCCAGGCTCATGTCGTGAATGGTCAAGACCGTAGGGACGGTCGACCGGAGCGGACAAATTGAGTTGGTGAAATGTGCCACATCCGGACCCAGTTGTCGAAGAAGTATCGGTGCTGTCAGCTGAATCCAGGGTATTCGCCAGGGAATCTCTCCCCCTGCGTCCAGCCCTTGAACCGTGGGAAGTGGATCCGACAGGGAGAGCGGTTGGTTCGAGATCACGACCCACTCGTCTTCTGTGAATTCCGCCGTCAGGTGGCTCAGGAGATGTTCTGTGTAGTATCCGATTCCCGTCCTGCCCGGAGTCAGAGTCGTCCCGTCGAATGCGATTTTCACTGGAGAAGTTCCACCTTCACGTTCCAAGTTCCAACGTTCCAAACCTCCAACGTTCCAGGAACTTTCAACCTTTAACCTTCAACCTTCAACTTTCACCTCCCAGCTTCCAACCTTCAACCTTTAACCTGTATAGTCCCGAGTATGAGCTTAGAAGGAAAAGTTGCAGTGGTGACGGGTGGTGGTTCGGGCATCGGGAGGGCGATTGCTCTGACGCTGAGCAGGGAAGGAGCTCGCGTGGTGGTCTGTGGCCGTGGCCGGGAAGCCCTGGATGAAACCGTTGAGCTGGTGCGGTCGGCGGAAGGCTCAGCGGAGTCGCTGACCTCGGATGTGACTTCCCCCGACGAAGTCGCCGACCTGTTCAGCAGGGTTGGAAGGGATAGGGAAAAAATCGATATCCTGGTGAATAATGCGGGTCTGGGGGGCGCCAATCCGATCGGCGATTCCAGCGATGAGCACTGGAGGGCAGTCATTTCTACCAATCTCCACGGGCCGTTTTACTGCAGCCGGGCAGCCTTGCCCTGGATTCCGCAGGACGGCCGCATCGTGAACATCTCCTCCATTCTGGGGAGGTTTGGCGTACCGGGTTACACGGCCTACTGTACCAGTAAGCACGGACTGATCGGTTTCACACGGGCTCTGGCCCTCGAATTGGCGCCTCGGCGAATCACGGTCAACGCTATCTGCCCTGGGTGGGTGGAGACCGACATGGCTCTGCTGGGAATGGAAAGCGGGGCTGAGGCGGCCGGGATTACTTACGAGGAGTTTCGTCACGGTGCGCTGGAACAGGTCCCGCTCAAGGAAATGATTCAGCCCGAGGAGGTTGGTGAACTGGTCTGCTTTCTGAGCTCGAACCGGGCCAGAAACATCACCGGCCAGTCCTACAACCTGTGCGGCGGCCAGGTGATGAACTGATGCGATCTGATCGGACCACGGAGGGTCCTCCTACACTGGAAATGTCACGGCCGGCGAAGAGATCTGATCGGATCACGGAGGGTCCTCCTACACTGGAAATGTTGCGGGTCGGCGAAGAGATCTGATCGGACCACGGAGGGTCCTCCTACACTGGAAATGTTGCGGGCCGGCAAAGAGATCTGATCGGATCACGGAGGGTCCTCCTACACTGGAAATGTTGCGGGTCGGCGAAGAGATCTGATCGGACCACGGAGGGTCCTCCTACACTGGAAATGTTGCGGGTCGGCGAAGAGTGGGAGCCGCCTCCGCGCGGCGATCTGATCGGATCACCGAGGGTCCTCCTACACTGGAAATGTCACGGCCGGCGAAGAGATCTGATCGGACCACGGAGGGTCCTCCTACACTGGAAATGTTGCGGGTCGGCGAAGAGTGGGAGCCGCCTCCGCGCGGCGATCTGATCGGATCACCGAGGGTCCTCCTACACTGGGAATGTTGCGGGTCGGCGAAGAGATCTGATCGGACTACGGAGGGTCCTCCTGCACCGAGGGTCTCACGAGAGCAACCCTTCAACGGTATCGGCAATCGAGTCGGCAGTCAGGCCGTACATCCGCATCAGCTCTCTACCGGGCCCGGAGCGAGGCACGCCCGTCACGGCAATTTTGTGATAGCGCCCGGGAGTATTGGCAATGGCACCCAGAACCGCTTCACCCAGCCCGCCCTCCGGATAATGATCTTCGATCGTCACCACAAGTCCGGTCTCCCGGGCAGCCTCTCGCAGGGTCTCGGCATCGACGGGCTTGACGCTGTACAGGTCGATGACTCGGACCGGGATTCCTCGATCGGCCAGCAGTTCACAGGCATGCAGAGCCTCATGCAGGGTGGCACCTGCCCCCACCAGGGTGGCCCGATCGCCATCGCTGCGTCGCAGCACATGGCTGCCTCCAAGATGGAATTCCGTGTCATTGTCGTAGATCAGATCCGTCTTGGGCCGGGTCGTCCGAATGTAAACAATTCCCGGGGTTTCTGCTGCAATGCCCACCAGGCGGTGGGCAGAGACCGCATCCGACGGATAGAGAACCGATGAGCCTGCAATGGCCCGCATCATGGCAATGTCTTCCAGTGCCATCTGGGAAGGGCCGTCGGGACCGATGCTCACGCCGCAGTGTGACCCGCAAAGCTTGAAATTCGCCCGGGAGACCGCTCCCATTCGGATCTGGTCGTAGGCCCTGGTCAAGAAGCAGGCGAAGGTGGAGGCAAAAGGGATCTTGCCCATAGTGCTCAGCCCGACGGCGACACCCACCATGTTCTGTTCCGCGATGAAGCACTCCACAAAGCGCTCTGGAAACTCGTTCAAGAACTCCTGAGAATAGGTCGAATTCTTGGTGTCGCCATCCAGCGCCACCACCCCGGGAGCAACTCTGCCCAACTCAGCCAGGGCCTTTCCGTAAGCCTGCCGAGTCGCCAGATGAGTGTCGGCCGGAAAGTCCGGCGCAGGCATGGCGGAAGCTGCGGGCACCTCGTGCTGCTCCCTCTCCGGAGCCCTCACTGTTAGAGGCTCCGCGAGCTCGAGATCGTCTCCGATTTCTGCCAGAGCCTGTTCCAGCATTTCGCCCTGGGGAACCGGTTTGCCATGCCAGCCGTCCCTGTCCTCCATGAAGGAAACGCCTTTCCCCTTCCGAGTATCGGCCACGATTGCGTAAGGGGTTCCTCGATTGGCCCTGGCCCGGTCCAGGGCAGCCAGGATCGCGGACACATCGTGCCCATCGACGACCTCCGTGGCCCAGCCGAAGGAGCGAAAGCGCTGCTCGTAAAGCCCGACGTCATCACCGTACATGGTCTTCTCACTCTGACCAAAACGATTGATGTCGAGGATCGCAATCAGATTGTCAACGCCCCGGTGGCTGGCGAGCATGGCTGCTTCCCACACGGCTCCCTCAGCAAGTTCCCCATCTCCGGTCAGCACGTAGACCCTCGAATCCCGCCCGTCCATCCTGGCGCTGATGGCCATCCCTAAAGCGATGGACAATCCCTGTCCCAGGCTGCCCGTAGCAACATCCGCCCAGGCGCTTCGGGGCGTCGGATGCCCCTCCAGTGGACTGTCAATTTTGCGCAGGTTGAGCAGCTCCGAAACCGGAAAAGCACCGGCCTCGGCCCAGGCTGCCCAGACAATGGGAACGCCGTGACCTTTGGAAAGAACAAAGCGGTCATTGAGCAAACTCTTCGGATTCTGTACATCAAAGCGGAGGGCGTAAAAGAACAGACCCGAGATCAGCTCTGCACAGGAGAGACAGGTGGATGGATGTCCCGATCCTGCCTCCGAAGTCGAGACGACCGAATGCCTGCGCAGCCGGTTTGCCATGACCTCGAGAGAACTGACCAGTGAAGCTGAATGGGGATTTGTGGGAGGAATGGTTTGCTCGCTCATGGCGTCTTAGTGTAGTGACGGCACGGCCGCCCATCAACCCCGGAAAAATGTAATCAGGCCAACGGGGAGACTCGGCCCGCCCGTCTATAATAGAAGATGGAGCAAGTTCCGAGCCGGCTTCTCTGTCCGGTTCTAAGTTTCAGAAAACGGAGCACCAAATGCAGGAAATTGTTCGTCATAGTCACATCCCGGCGCGCCATCGGCTGGAGGGATGTCACAGGAGGCTGGCAGCCCGTGGTGAAAGTCCCACGGGTCAGGTTGCCGGAGCCGTGGGTCCCGAATGCTGAAGGCGGGTGAGTCTCTACCCGATTTTGAGGCGAGGCGTTTGCCGGGCCACGCCCAGGGGTTCTGGGGTGGGGCGCCGGCAATCATCTCCAGCCGCGATTTGACTTCGAGTTCCCCCGCGTTCCTGGCCGTGGTCAAAAGAGATTGCCCGACCTGCCTGTACGCGCTGCCCTATTTCGAGAGGCTCTACCGCCTGCACGGCAGGTTTGCGCCCGTGATCCTGCTGGCCCAGGAGAGCGAGGTCGGGGCCGGGAAGATGATCGAAGACAACCAATTGGAAACCCCCCTTCTCCTCGACGACGAGCCCCATTCCATAGGAGAAGAGATGGAAGTGAGCTTCGTTCCGGCCTGTCTGCTGATCTCTAGAGGCGGTGAAATCGAGTTGAGCTTCGAGTCATTCGAGAGGGAGGCCCTGAGCGAGATTCACGAACGGTTGAGCCGGCTGAACGGACGACCCGAGACGGTTTTCTATCGGCAGGACGAAGTGGTCGATGCTTTTCGACCGGGATGACAGAGTCGCAATGCTGCTTAGCCGTGTCGCTGGGCGACTCAAGGAGAAGAGGAACTGAGTTGGGAAAGGGGGCTGTCGGAGAAATTGAAAAATGGCAGGCTTCCCGGCATAGGAAATGAGAAAAAGAGGTAGGAACCTGCTTTTTTTGGCAATTGGCGTGCTGCTTGCGTCCTGCGGCCCAAAGAGGCAGGGCGATGCGCCGGGAGGAGAGAGAGCTGGACCATCTCGTGGAATCGAGGAAACGGTGACGAGCGAGCCGGAACTGGAAGTTCACCGGGGCACTCTGGCCAAAACCGTCGAGGAAGGTGGCTGGCTCCTGAGAACCACCGGGAAAGAGTACCTGCTGCTCTCCATCTCTTCCTACCGCAAAGAGCCCTGGCTGCGAGAAGGAGCGGGTGTTGAGGTCAAGGGCCGCGAAGTGACCGACGTGATGACGACCTACATGCAGGGAACCCCGTTCCGCGTCTCTGCCATGAAGCCGTCGAGTCCGTCAGGACAACAGCAAGAGTAATCTCCCGGAGCAGGTCCTTGAAGATCGGTGTCATCTCAGATATCCACGACAACATCTGGAAGCTGAGCGCGGCTCTCCAGGTGCTCCGGCAGGTGGAGACCGTCCTCTGTTGTGGTGATCTTTGCTCCCCTTTTGTTGTTCCCCGGCTCGGGGAAGGGTTTGACGGAGACATTCACATTGTCTTTGGAAACAATGACGGGGACCTCTTTCGGATCTCGCAACAGGCCGCGAAGTATCCCCACATCCATCTGCACGGTGAATTTGTTTCTCTCGAAATCGGCGGTCAGAACTTTGCCATGACCCACTTTGACAACATCGCCCGGGAGCTGGCTGCCGGCCAGGGGTTTGACGTCGTGTGCTTCGGACACAATCACCGTTTTGAGATCCGCCGGGAGGGCCAGACCCTCCTCATCAACCCGGGAGAAATCATGGGCGGCCTTTCCTCGGACCAGGTCTCGAGTCTTGTCATCTACGACACCGAAACCGGCCAGGCGCAGAAGGTGGAACTCTGATCGGCCTTCCTGGTTAAGGGAGATCGGAGAACTCTAAATCTGTTTTGCTATCATCAGCAGGGAACGTGTAGTGGGCCAGCGATCTTTGGTCGCCTGTTTTGGGCTGTCCCCCCGAAAAATTCCTTCCACCTTGTGCAGCAGTGCTCTCGCCCTTTCATTCTGGTCATCCACCACTCCTGCTCAAGATTCTTTTTGGTTCCGTTATTCGGGTAACCACGTGACCTCAGGCCCCGGCAGGTTGCGCTAAGATAAAGAGAAACAGCAATGAACAACGGTAAGACCAAGAACGGACATTCCGTGCTGCTGAGGCTTCGATATCGAGACTTTTCCGTACTTTTTGGAGGAGATCTGAACCTGCCCGCCGAACATTTTCTCATGCGTCACTACGGCAACAACGGAGCGGCTCCCACGACGGTGGCCGAATCCACGGCTATGATCGAGTCCGCTCGCGCTCGATTTGGTGTAGACCTCATGAAGTCTTGCCACCATGGCTCCTCAGACGTGACGGACGAGTTCCTGGCGGCGACGAGTTTAGCGGCCTATGTCGTCTCCTCCGGTGACGAAGAAAGCCATGTCCACCCCCGACCCGATTTGCTCGGACTGCTTGGGAAGAAAGGGCGCAGCGACAGGCCACTTATCTTGTGTACTGAAATTCTGCGGTCCACTCGCGAAGGCGAGGATCCGAAGTTGAGGAAGCGACTCGACAAAGTGGCCGGTCAGCTGGCCAAGAGGCCGATCCGCTCAAGAAAACTGAGCTAGCCGCTGAACGGGAGGACATCCTGGACGAGCTCTTCAAGCGCAATGTCGGAGTCTATGGGGCGATCAACCTCCGCACCGACGGACGCTCGGCGGTCATCGCGTTTCGAAATGAGAAACCGAGGGGTATCAAACGCTGGTTCTACTATGAGTTGGAAAGGAACTCGAGTGGGGTTTTTGAGGTAGTCTAGCAACGATTGCTTCCCGAAGCAAAGGAGCCGATCATGCGCCACCTGTTCTTGCTATTCCTTTTTCTCCTGGCCTCTCTCGCCCCTCTGCGTGCCAGACAGGAACTATCCGACGCCGATTACTTAGCCGAACTTCGCTCGGACGCAGAGCAGGGCGACGCCGAGGCCCAACACGACCTTGGAGTCGTCTACGCCAAGGGCCACGGCGTTGGGCAGGATCACGTGGAGGCGTGGAAATGGTTTCTCGAAGCCGCCGAGCAAGGCCACGCTACGGCCCAATGGTGGCTTGGCGTTCTCTACGGGAGGGGCCGCGGTGTTGCGCGGGATCCAGTCGCGGCCCGGAACTGGTATCTCAAAGCCGCCGCACAGGGCCACGTCTCCGCCCAATACAACCTTGGCGTTCTCTACGCCAGGGGTTACGGCGTTGCTCAGGATTACGTCGAGGCGCGCAAGTGGTATCTCAAAGCCGCCGAGCGAGGCCACGCCTTGGCCCAGTACAACCTGGGCGTTCTCTACCATGGCGGCGACGGCGTTGTGCAGGATCCGGTCGCGGCCCGCAACTGGTATCTCAAAGCCGCAGCACAGGGTGTCGCCGGGGCCCAATACAGCCTTGGCGTGTTCTGCGCCTTCGGCGACGGCGTTGTGCAAAATTATGTCGAGGCGTGGAACTGGTATCTCGAAGCTGCAGTGCAAGGCCACGCCTTGGCCCAATTCAGCCTTGGCGTTCTCTACCATGGAGGCGACGGCGTTGCGCAGGATTACGTCGCGGCCCGGAAGTGGTATCTAAAAGCCGCCGAGCAAGGCCACGCCACGGCCCAATACAACCTTGGCTCTCTCTACCATGGAGGCGACGGCGTTGTGCAGGATTCGGTCGCGGCCCGGAACTGGTATCTCAAAGCCGCAGCACAGGGTGTCGCCGGGGCCCAATACAACCTTGGCGTTCTCTACCATGACGGCGACGGCGTTGTGCAGGATTACGTCGCGGCCCGGAAGTGGTATCTCAAAGCCGCGACACAGGGTGTCGTCGGGGCTCAATACAGCCTTGGCGTTTTCTACGCCTTTGGCCACGGAGTTGCGCAGGATTACGTCGCGGCCGGGAAATGGTTTCTCAAAGCCGCCGAGCACGGCCACGCCCTGGCCCAGTTCAGCCTTGGCGTCCTCTACTTTCAGGGCCTCGGCGTAGCGCAGGATTACGTGGAGGCCTACGTCTGGTACAACATCGCTGCAGCGCAGGGAAACGCCACCGCAAAGAAAAACCGTAAGGTTGTTGCTGCAAGGGTCGACGCTGCTTCGCTTGCCAAAGCTCAAAAGCTTTCAAAGGAGTACTTGAAACGCTACGTCGAGCCGTTCCAGTAGGCGTTCGATCCGCAGGATGCTTCACTCCGGCTGCTTCACTGGCTTAAGAAGGGGCTAGATTGTCCAATCCCGGAACCTTCTGCGGGTCAATTCTCGAAGCTGAGCGACATCAGCCTCCAGGCGTCGCTGCAGGATGGTACGGGCATCGGGATCCAGCCTGGGCCGTCCGATGGCCCTTGAGAAAGGCCACGCCAGGCAGTAGCCCAATTGGTAGGCAAGATCAGGCGCCAGGCGTCGCATTCCCAGCCGTTTGGGCATCAACCTTAACCGGTTTCCGATCTGGTTATAGCGGCGTTTTGCCTTTGAGACGTGCCGAATTCGCTGAAATCCCCGAGAACGAAATCCTGGCTCGACCCCCAGGAAACGGAAGGCCTGGTCCAACGTGCTCGAGCGCCGGGCGCTCAGGTCCTCCTGAGTCAGAATAAGAATTCGATCGAGTGCATATGACTGCAGAAACTGGCTCAACTGCAGGAAATACCGGCTCCGGTCGAGGTAGGAATTATTTTCGGGTTGCAACAAGGCCTCTTCGACACCGCGATCCTCCAACCCGTAGGCGAAGCGATGAATGTAGTGCGAGATCATCCGTTCAATGGGGTCTCGCAAGATGTATATGAGCCTGGCTTCGGGCACAACAGACTGCATGCGTCGCGGCACTCCCTGAAACTGCGGGAAGGCGGTGTAGATCGGGGATCCTTCACCGGACAGCCCGCGGTTGGCAAACTGGGCTCGATACCAATCTGTGCCTTTGGTCCAGTTTCTTTCCTCGACAAAGAAGTTGAGCTCTTTCTCTTTGGACGCGCTGATCTGGGGATGAAGACCCAGGTAGTAGTGGAGGCTTGTCGTCCCGGCCTTCATGGCACCGATCAGGATAAAGTCCGGCAGCTTGCCCGCAGGTATCATCGTCCCGCTACTTCTGCTTCCAAGAGAAAATCCCTCGGAAAATAAATACTCCAAAAACGCCTCCACCAGGTCAACTCCTGTACCCGAAGCACGCGTGGGTTGCAATCGTTTCTTCCTGGCCGGATCGTATCCGCAATGTCAGCGCCCCGTAGCCCGGGTTCTCCAGCTCTCTGCTCGAACTCGCTCTACATTGCGGATACAATCCTTAACGTCGGACTGCAACCAGATCGACATACCACGGCTATTTACTCGTACAAGAGCCGTGGCCTGTATAAGGAGGAGATAGAAAGATATCTCAGCTACTTCCCTTGGGAGCAAATTCTCGTTCTATGTAGTGAACAGTTTTTCGCTGAACCGGAGAATACGCTTCGCCCTGCTTAGCCCGGAAAATTCATAAGTTTTCGGCTGCAGCGCCCCCATCATCCGCGCTGGCTGCGTTCCCCCTCCTCGGGCTCCTCGACAGAGTCACGACTATGCCTGCGGTGCCCTCGGAGGTAAGACGAAATTGGCGGCGATGCTACATCCGTGATGAACTGGTTCTTCGCCGATCACGGCCTTATCTACCGAGTGAACTACGACGGAAGCGTTGTTCAACTGCGAGCGGCTCCAAACTGGGTCAAAGCAATGAGACCGGCGAACCAGCAGGTGGACGGTATGCGGTGACCCGCGCCCGTCACCTGCGCCGTTGGGTTGCGTGTAGCAAGCAGCCAACCGGCCACGTGAAAAGCAGCGGTTTTGCTTCGTGAGGATTTTTGCGATGGGTCTAAGCAGGCAGTCGCTGGCCGTAGTTGCTGTCGCTGCGCTCGGATTCGGCGGGATCTGGAGGGCTGGTCTGGCAGTTCAGCATTATCACATCTCGCGTGCGATCGCCAATGACCCCTCTGCACGGGAGATTGAGCAGATTTCAGCGTTTCTAGAGTTGGGTCTGAGCGTCATCCTGCTGGCACACGCAGTCGCGGCTGCGTGGCTCATCCGACACCCTCTCCGTCTGCATGGCGTTTTGGTCGTGGCCACAGCCGCCGTGACGGGATTGCTCATGGCAGGCTCTTTTCTGCGGGCACCAATCCTCAGTACCCCCGGTTTGCTGCCCGCAGCACTCATTCTTGGGTGCGCCGGCGCCGGCTACTTTTCTCACGCTCCGTGGGTTTCCACGTATCTCGGGGCCCTGGCGGGCAGCCTCACGGGGTTTTGTGTAGCGGCCCCGAGCATCGATCCCATCTCTGCTTTGGCCGTCACGGCTCCGCCGATCGTCTTCGCCTGGGTGGGTGTTGCTCTTGGGAAAGCGATTCGTCGCCTGCGCCTATTTCAAAGCGCCACCTGACCCGGGTGCTGCAGCCGACGCGCACGGCTGAGGTTGGACCTCTCGGTAAATGTCCTCCTCTGGAGGGAATTAACTGGGATAAGAGCCATCGTGCTCGAAAAAACCCGTGGACACGGCGGGGTCGACCGAAGATTCTCTGGAGCGGAAAAGATCCGCTACGGAATGGACGGATCCTGGACAAGGATCTGATCCCGCCTCCCGAATTTCTAATGGTCCCCTAAGACCAGAAAGGACAAGTCTGCTCTCTTGACAACGCCGCCTAAATGAGTGTGTCCCTTTCTCGTCGCTCCAGCTTTTGGCGGGTTAGATCTTGACCACAATCTGACCCTGCTCGACATTGACCTCGTAAGTTCGCAGTCGTCGTTTGGGGTGGGCCAGGCACTGTCCGGTGGTGATCTCGTACTCCAACGCATGCCAGGGACAGACGATGATCTCTCCTTCCCTGGCCCACACCCAAAGCCAGTCGGTTTCGCGTGAGCAAAACAGGGAGCCGCTCACAGCCCCCCGGCAGAGCGGGCCGTTCTGGTGAACACAGGCGTTGGGCAAGGCGTGATAGCGCCCGTCAACATTGAAGATACCGATCTCTCGACCGCCGATCTCGACCACCATGTGGCTGCCACTGGGTACTTCCTCGACTCTGGCCACGGCGTACTTGCCCGTCAAGACGCCGGCTCCGGTAACCTCAATAGGCGCAAGGCATTCTCAGCCATGATCTTCCGGCGCACTTCGTCTGAGACCGGTATCTGCAGGACCTTGTTGGGATGATCAAAATCGTGGTGTGGCCAGTCCGAGGCGTAGACGATCGAGTCCTCGAGGCCAAACAATGAGATGAAGTTGGCCAGGACGCGCATGTGCTCCGGCTCTTCGATTGGCTGGGTGGCGAAGAACATTCGTCGGATGTATGTGCTCGGCCGATCTTTCAGAATCGGCACATCACGCCGACTCTCGTTGTATTCCTTGTCCATGCGAAGCATGATCCACGGGACCCAGGTGATGCCGCCTTCGGTAAAGGCGACCTTCAGCTTCGGAAAGCGCACGGGGACGCCTGTCTCGATCATGCTCACCAGATTCGCGATCAGCGAAAAAGGGTGGGCCAGGATGTGGGCGGAGAAAGCTGTCTCGAAACCGTGCAGATTGAAGGGAAACGCGGGATGGACCGCCGCAACACTGTGCATGACCACCGGCAACCCGGTCTCCTGCGCCGCCTCGTACAGCGGGTCATAGCGGCGATGGCCGTACAGGGGCTCCACACAAGAAGTCGGCAGGTAGATGGCTGCGACATCCGCGTGCGAGGCGTAGTGTCGAACCTCGGCCGCAGCCGCCACCGGGTCATGATGAGGAGCGATGATGGCTCCTTTCAGTCCGGCTGCCTGACCCAGCCATTCGGCTTCCAACCAGCGATTGTAGGCTCGGGCCAACGCCACAGCATAGCCGGTCTGCTTGAGCGCGGCATGCAGCAGCAGGTGATCGGGGAACATGACCGCGATATCGACCCCCAAATCGTCCAGGTCCCGGCGCAGCTCTGCCGGCGAAGCGACTGTGCTTCGCCGCTCGCCCCGGGTTTGCGGAAACGACGGCCAGATGACCGCGGCCGGTGAGAACGCTGGAATGTCCAGGTAGCGGTAGGGCACTGTGCTGAGGTGTTCGAGTGTTTTGCGCCAGGGCATCTCGCAGTAAGGCACCAGCGCTCCCGGCGTCTCGTGGATATGAACGTCCAGATCGACAACCGAGATATCCCTGGGCATATTTGCCGGTGTGCGGCCCGCTAATGTGCTGTCCTTTACAACCACGTCCTTACCGCCAGCACGTCATAAACGGAAGCTCCATCCTCGAGGTCGATCACCTTGTAGTGCTTGTCTCGAAAGTCGGGGGTCTTCATGTCGAATTAAGGGATTTGCAATCTTGGTTCCTGGATTCGACCGAGGCCTTCTGCATATCCGTAGGTTGACGATCTAAGCTGTCGTGAACCCCCTCTCAGGGAAATGTAATGTACAGAGTGTCGCAGAAGCATCGCCAAGATCCACTCGGAGGGGTGCGCTCCTACAGCGCCGATCACCCTCTACCCCATTGTCGAATATCACAGACTTGCTGTCGACCCGATCCTCCAGGATCTCGAACGACCGCACTTGCAATGGAAGGCCATCGCTCGAAGTCAGCCTGATCGGTTCGTTCTCGATTAATACTCCCGCCATGAGCAATCCTTCCCCAATCACTGCGTCGTCGTTTTCCGGCTCTACAAGAGACTCGAAGTTAATGTTCAGCTAGACCGCCCTCCTGCTCCAGCTCTGGACCAAAGGCGCGACGATTTTCTGCCGAGCAAGAGGCCCCTGTGGCGTTCCGACAGCAACTACGAAAAATTCGCAGGCCGGGCAAGAAAGGGAGTGCCCTGTCTCGTGATGGGTTCGCCAGGCGCTCGCGTAGCCAGCCTCAGGAGAGGCTTATTCACTTTGAGCTATTCGTGTCGTCTTGCGCCAGATTTCGCGACACATGGTCAAACGTCGCCGACCGTCCTGTCCAGTTCAGCAGTCCAGTTGTCGATCACTCGAATCTAGGTTGCCGGCTCACCAGGGGAAGGCTACACGAGAAGGAAGTTCTGGCCGTCTTCGCTACTTCGAGGGTGGGCGGGACGAACATGCCCTCGATCAGCAGCTCGAGCTCGCCTGCAATGTCGTTCAAAGCCCACCCTCGTGCTCTCCTTCGCCGGCCCCGTCTCGGCCGTCGGCCGCGAGCACCTGGGTGACGGCGCTCTCGCGTGAGAAGAGGGCCTCCCTATTCACGGCGACGACCAGTACCGCTAGGAGAGCGAAGACCCCGGTGTCCCATGGCTGCGCGTCGGGCCAAGCCGGACCGTTGCACTGGAAATGGAAGAGGACAGGGATGAGGAGGCTCCCGCGGGCCGCGTTGAACATCGGAGTGACGATCACCGAGAGCGCGACTACGCCGAAGAAGAAGGCAGGAAAAGACCAGGTGCTTTGCGGCACGCCGCTGAGGAAGAAGGCCGGGATGTGCCAGACAGCCCAGATGACGCCGAGTACCGTGCCTGCCGCGAAGGGTGTGAGGCGGCGTTGGAGTAGAGGCAGGGCGAGGCTCCGCCAGCCGAACTCCTCGATGGGCCCGATGAAGAGAGCGAGGGCGAGCGCCGGAAGAACGCCGTGCCAGGGCGAGAAGGAAAACGGCTCACCGAGGTTGCCCTTGATCGCGGCACCCAGATAGAAGGCACCAGGGATGCCCAGCAGGAGGAGGAGCCACCATCCCGCAGGCATGCGCACTAGGGTCAGACGACGGAAGAAGGACGCGACTCCCTCGAGGCCATGGTGCCACCAGACGAGGAAGACCCCGGCGAAGCCGGGCGAGTAGACGGCAAGGATGAACAGCGGATTCGTGTATCCGAGTTCGCCGAAGAGCTCCTCGACCTGTTCCGTGAAGAGGATGAGCAAGGCGGCAATCCCCCAGGTCAGCCCGAACGCCAGGATGAAGAACAGTCCGAGCGTTCGCTGCGTCATCGCCCCTCGATCGCGATTGTTCATCTTCACTGGCTCCGGCTGCTGGTTCAATTGGCCCTCTTGACCCATTCCCCCACTCTGCTACGCTTCCAGGGTAGTCCTCTCGATACCCTTAACTCCTCTCCCATGCCTCTCAAGTGCGCCAACTGCCACCGGCTGCTCAAAAACCCTCTCTGGAAAGATCAGGGCGAGTACTTCATCCCCTGCTTCAGCTGTGGCGTGAAAAACCTGGTCGTGCCCATGCTCCAGATCGTAGGCTGGCAGCATGACCAGGCCCGACCTCTGCCACAGCGGCAGAAAGCACCCTCTTCAACACCCGCTGCCGTCTGAGACCTCTCAGAGGCGATTTTAGCGACTTTCTCACAAAAAACAGGTCTCTGGATCCCGAACCCGAAAAACTGCCCTTGAGGATCGCCCTGGCTGCGAGATTGCGACCCGACCTTTACCTTAGTACCCCCGAAATTGACCTGATTTCCTCAATCCAGACAGACACATTCCGACAGTGTCTGCGTTGTCTGGATTGCCACCACCCCTTGCTATCCTCGCGGTTGGTGCCTTCCAACCTCCAACAGCCAGCGAAACGAAACCACCAGCGGATTGTAAGACTCAAAGAGCAAGCCACCCGGAGCTTTATCCTGTTGGGCAAGGAGCTGAAGCTCAACAAGGACAGGCGTTATTTTGAGCAACTCGGCTTCGCGACTTTCGAGGCGTATATAGAAAGCCCGGAGTTGGGTCTCGGTAGGCGCAGCGTCTACTCCCTGATCGCCATTTACGAGACCTTTGTCGAGCGCCTCGACTACTCAGTTGACGAACTCGCCGCCGTTGATTATTCGAAGCTCGATCGCGTCTTGCCTCTCATCAATGTGCAACCGGTTGCACATTGCGAATGGTTTGAAAAAGCCAGGACCTTACCCCGTCGAACCCTGGAGACCGAGATCAGGCTCTGGCAAACCCAAAATGAGGCACGACAACCGAAACCCCAGTCCCCTGCTCTTCCTTCAGACTGGATCAACACCGTTCACTGTGGCGACGCAAAAGAGCTTTTACATTAAAAGTCTTGCTTTCGCGAGCGCACTCCGGATACAAGCGGTATCGTTATACAACTGGAATGGAAAGCTCAGTCCTAATCGAACTCGTTCATAATAACTTTGGTCTTGGTGCGCCGACGTCGAGCGATCATCTCGTGAAATTTGATGGATTTGACGAGTTGGACAAGAAGCATGCACTCGAGATTTTTCTGGGAAGGACCAGCGACGATATCGCGAGAGCGTTGGCAGACGATCTTTTGGGAACTCAATCTGATGTCGAGGACCTCTTCGTGATGGAACCCGCGGGGTATCAGTACTACCTGGCTCCCTATTTGATGCGAATTATCCAGAATGAAAAGGACGAATCAGAAGATCTTCAGCTGGCGGGATTCGTGATATTCAACATCCGCGAAATCGTTCGAGTACGAGGCGTCGAAGCCTTCTCGAAGAGTCAGCGTGCCGCTTTGTCTGAAATCGGCAAGTATCTTACTGAACAATGTAAACAAAAGAATCGCGAGGACATCTGGGCTGAGCCACTTCTCAACGACCTGGAATTCCTGGTTGCAAGATTCCTTGACGACTAGGTACTAGTCCCAAAATAAGTACATGGGGTGTATACCACTCTTGTCCAAATTAGCCATAAGAGAGGTCGGGTCGACCTCGTAAGATTCGGTTGATCGAATAACCGGACAAGGAGGACCCGACCATGAATCGATTTTGCAGCATTTTCAGTCAACTTCTCCAGCTTTTTCCTCGCTGGGAGTTTCAACAACTGGTCCTGGAGACCAAAGCCGAGCGCCATGCACGCGGTTTCAGCAGCTGGGGACAGTTTGTCGCCATGCTGTTTTGCCAGCTGGGCCGTGCTCATAGCCTGCGGGAGATCTGCGGAGGCCTGGCCAGCTGTGAAGGAAAACTGCATCATCTTGGAATCGCTTCTCCCAAGCGCTCCACCCTCAGCTATGCCAATAAGCATCGACCCTGGCAACTGTACGAAAAGGTTTTTTACCGCCTGCTGGATCGTTGTCTGAGAGAGACCGAAGGGCGTCGCAAGAGAAGATTTCGTTTCAAGAATCCGCTGCTGAGTCTGGATGCGACCGTCATCGATCTGTGCGCACAATTGTTTGACTGGGCTCATTTTTGCCGAACCAAGGGGGCCGTCAAACTGCATCTACTCTTGGACCACAACGGTTACCTTCCCGTCTTTGCCCACATCACCGAGGCAGCCACGGCCGACATCACCGTGGCTCGCCGTCTGAAGTTTGCCGCCGGCACCGTTGTCGTCTTTGATCGCGGCTACAACGACTACAACTGGTATGCGGACTTGACCCGTCAGGGCGTCTTCTTTGTGACCCGTCTCAAAGACCGTGCCGATTACGAGGTCCTCGAAGACCGCCCGCTTCCCAAAAACCGTCGAGTCGTCCGTGACCAGGTGATTTTCTTTCACGGACTGGCCGCCCAGGACAAAACCTGTTTCTTGCGCTGTCGGTCACCATGGTATATCCCCCACCTAGGCGGCTGATTTACCAAGGTAATTCCCCCACCCTTTCACCAGGGTAATTCCCCCAGGGTTTCACCAAGGTAATTCCCCCACCTGATCATTTCGTGACAGAGGCCAGGGTCATCTTTCTGCGGAACCCCAACAAGGATTTCCGCAGGAGGAAGAATGGCCAGAAGGAATATGAGGAGGGAAGAGTACCTGGAGTTGGTTTACCAATGGCACCGAGGACGGAGTATCCGCCAGATCCGAGACTCGTTGCAGATCTCGCGCAAGACGATTCGCAAGTACCTGCTGCTTTTCATGGCCAGCGGCTTGAGCCGAGAGAAGCCCCTGCCGCCACAGGCGGAGCTGGCCCGGATAGTGGCCTCGGTGGTGCAGGTGGCGGTTTTCGAACAACCGGCCCGGGAGCGGATCCGCCTCTACCACCGGCAGATCCAGGATTGGCTTGGGCAGCCTCATATGACCATTCAGCAGGTACAGCGGCTGCTCGAGGAGGAGCACGAGTTGAAGGTCAGCTATATGAGCGTGTACCGCTATGTGCGCGAGCACATTGAGCCGCTGCGCAAGCCGGTGACGGTGCGGCTGCATGCAGTCGCTGGGGAACAGGCCCAAGTCGATTTCGGCTATGCCGGACTGATGCGAGATCCGGAAACGGGCAAACAACGCAAGGCCTGGGCCTTTATCATGATCCTAAGCTACAGCCGCCACCGCTTCGTACGCTTCGTGTTTCGCCAGGACAGCCCCACCTGGTTGGACTGCCACATCCGCGCCTTTACGTTTTTCCAGGCCTGTCCCCGGCTGATCGTGTTGGACAATTTGAAAGACGGTGTGCTTAAGCCCGATCTGTACGATCCGACGCTCAACCCGGCCTACGCCGAACTGGAAAGACACTACGGATTCGTGGCCGACCCAGCCAAGGTGCAAATGGCCCGCCACAAAGGACGCGTGGAGAGATGTGTTCCGGTAGTGCGTCAGCAGATTCTGGCGGGGCGGCATTTTCGAGATATCGAGGAGGCCAATGGGAGGGCTCTGGAGTGGTGCCTCAAGGAGGTCGGCCTGCGCAAGCATGGCACCACCCATCGCAAACCTTACGAGGTGTTTGTCGGAGAAGAAGTCGAGCTGCTGCTGCCTCTGCCGGATCAACCTTACGAAGCGGCGCAGTGGAAACAGTGCACCGTGCATTGGGACTGCCATCTGATCCTGGACAAGTGCTACTACTCGGTCCCCTATCCCTACCGGGGGGAGAGGCTGTGGGTGCGAGCCGATCTGAAGCTGGTGCGAGTGTATCGCAACCATCAGTTGATCAAGACCCACCTGCGGGTCTTCGAGCCGGGCTCCTGTCAGACCCAGACGGGGGACTATCCTCCCGACAAGCGGGCCTACCTGGAGCGGACTCCCGAGTGGTGCCGGCGTCAGGCCGACGAGCTGGGGCCCGAGGTGAGTCGCTACGTGCGGCGCGTACTGGGGGATCACGCCATGCGCAACCTGAGAAAAGCCCAGGCCGTGCTGCGGCTGGCCGAGTCCCACCCAGCGGCCACTCTGGATCAGGCCTGCCGGCGGGCCTTGCGCTTTGACAATGTCCGCTTTTCCTCTCTGAAGAAGATTCTGGAAAAAGGCTTGTTCCGACGCCCTTCGCCTCCTCGCAGACCCTCCAGTCCGGCGGCTTCAGCTTGTCGATTTGCCCGTCCCCAGGATTACTTCGTGCACCGACGGGAGGTCTCATGAGTCACTATCAACATCTGCTCGACCAGCTCAAGCAACTGCGATTAGGAGGATTGTTGGACAGTCTGGAAGTGCGGCTCAAGGAGGCCGAAAAACGACAACTGGCCTACGTCGACTTTCTGACTCTGCTGGTCCAGGATGAGCTGGAGCGTCGCTCCCAGACCAAGTTTGTTCGCCGGCTCAAGAAAGCCTGCTTTGCCGAGATCAAGACCCTCGAGGAGTTCGATTTTGGCTTTAACCCGAACATCAAGCGGCGCCGCATCTATGACCTGGCCACCTGCCGCTTTCTGGAAAACAAAGAAAATATCTGCCTGTGCGGGCCGGTGGGTGTGGGCAAGAGTCACATCGCCCTGGCTCTGGGACACGAGGCCGTACGCCGCGGTCATGACGTGCGCTACATCCAGGCTCCGCGCCTGTTCCGTACTCTGGAAGCGGCCCGGGCCGATCTCTCCCGCGATCGCCTCATCCAAAACTACTGCAGCTATGATTTCTTGATCGTTGACGACTTTGGGCTCAAGCCCCTGACGGACGAGCAGGCCGACGATCTGTACGACATCGTTTACGAGCGCTATCAGAAAGGCTCGCTGATGCTGACCAGTAATCGCAGCCTGGAGGAGTGGATGGCGCTGTTTGGCGACCCCATCCAGGCCAACTCGCTGCTGGACCGACTCTGCCACAACGCTCACCAGCTGGAGTGGGAGGGCGACTCTTACCGGAGGCGAAAACGACCCGCCAAAGGATCCCCCTCAAAGGAGGTTTCGCCATGAGCCGTTTGAAGATCAAAAGTGACAACGGCTGGTTTGCCGCCACCGCCGGCTGGCAGGCCGCTGTGGAGAAACTCTCCGACGGGGCCTTCAAGCTGTTCGTTCACATCTCGCTGGGCGCTGACAGAAGTACCGGGCGCTTCCTCTTCCGCCAGCAGGACGTGGCCAGGGCGCTGCGCAAATCGCGCCGCTCGATTGGAACCTATCTCCAGGAGCTCGAGGAGAGGCAGGTCTGCCGGGTCCGGCGTAGCCCCAACCAGCATGCTCCCGGGGTCCTTGAGATCGCCGACCAGTACTGGCCCTACCAGCGCAGCCTCTCGGCTGACTCACTCAGCTCCACTCGATCGGCTCAAACCCTCTATGTGGAGACCATCGGAGAGATGTTGCTGGAACGTCCCTGCATCCGCTGCCGCTACTCGACCTCGGATCGCCGGCTAGCTGCCCAGTGGTTCCAGCAAGGGATCGAGCTCGAGGACGTCCGCCAGTCTATTTTCCTGGGCTGCGGACGCAAGTACGTCTCCTGGCTCAACGGACTACCGGGCCAGCCAATCGGTGCCCTGCATTACTTCAGTTCCGTCTTACAGGAGGTCACGAGCAGCCAGCTTTCCGCCCGCTATCGGGCTTTCAATCGAATGCAAATGCTGCGACTGGAAAAACGCTGGCTCGAAACAGACCACGACTGCGACCAGAAAGGAGGAACCTGCTTGGGAAAAGTTTTCCCAAGCACAACCGCCGAAAATCAAGAGAAACGAGATGATGATGATCCCCAAATGGGGGAATTACCCTGGTGACGGAGGTGGGGGAATTACCCTGGTGATTGACACTTGCGCCTGGTCGAAATCCAAGATCCGCTCTCTGGCCGCCTCGTTTTTTTGACGAATCACCTGGATTTCGGAGCCACCACCATTGCCGCAATCTACAAGGAGCGCTGGCAAATCGAGCTCTTTTTCAAGGCCCTCAAGCAGAATCTACGGGTCAAGACCTTCGTCGGCACCTCGGCCAACGCCCTCAAGACCCAAATTTGGACAGCATTGATCGCTCTGCTGATTCTGAAGTTTCTGCAGCTCAAAGCAACCTTTGACTGGTCACTGTCCAATCTGGCCGCACTGCTGAGGATGAACCTGTTCGTTCATAGAGACTTGTGGAGGTGGTTGAACCAACCATTCAAGTTTCCACCCCTACTACCGGAGAGCTCTCAAGCCTCCTTCACCCTCTCGTAATCTGGACAGCACCATCGGAGACCTGGACATGAAACCCTGAAAATCCCGTCCAAGACGCCAATAAAATCAAGGGGTCGATCATCGAATCTCAGCTAATTTGGACAGCAGTGGGTGTATACCCAGAGGTGGAAAAAAGCCTGAAACGCCAGTCCTGACGGGTATTCTGAGGTTCAGAAAAAGACCCAGAACAATCCCAAGAGGAGGCGTTTCAGGTGAATAGAAAGCATATCGAGATTATCAACAAACGCCAAGAGGAAATAGAGCGAAGGCTGGATCGAAGTTGGCGGCCTAAGAGTGGGGGACGGGTGCTGAGAGGAGGCAATATTGTCTACGACGTCTCGAGCCGTATGGGAGGGGTGAGTAGTGGAGGTCTGGGGCTGATTGTTCAGTTGGTCAAGCGCTTGAGGGTGGCGGAGAGGATCGACGAACGTGTGCGAGTGTTGAAGCGGCACCTTCCCTACCGGGAGTCGGACCACGTCTTGAATCTGATCTACAACGTGATGAGTGGGGGAGTGTGCCTGCAGGATGTAAAGTCACGGCGCGAGGATGTCAGCTATCTGGAGAGTGTAGGAGCGCGCAAGATCCCGGCACCGAGTACGGAAGGGGACTTTCTCAGGCGTTTCAAGCAAGAGGATGTCTTGGCCCTGCAAGAAGCCTTCAACGAAAGCCGTCTGCAGGTGTGGCAAAGCCAAGCAGCGGAGATGGGCAAGCGAGCCACGATCGACGTGGACGGCACGACGGCCGAGACCACGGGGTGTTGCAAGGAAGGGATGGATCTCAACTACAAGGGACAATGGGGGTATGGACCCTTGGTGGTGAGTCTGGCCGAAACCAACGAGGTCTTGTACACGTTCAATCGGCCGGCCAGCCGACCGTCGCACGAAGGAGCGGTGGCGTGGATCGATCGAGCCGTGAAACTGGTCAGAAGAGGCGGCTTTGAGCAAGTGAGATTGCGGGGAGACACGGACTTTTCCCTGACCCGCAACTTCGATCGTTGGAGCGAGGAGGGTGTGGAGTTTGTGTTCGGGATCGAGGCCAATCGGAGCTTCGTCAGAGAGGCCGACAAGATTGGCGAAGCACAGTGGCAAAAGCTCGAGCGCAAGCGGAAAGTGGTGAACTCCAGCCGTCAGCGTCCAGAGAACGTCAAGCAGAAAGTGGTGCGAGAGCGGGGCTACAAAAACCTGAACTTGTTGAGTGAGCATGTGACGGAGATCGAGTACCGACCGGCCCGAGCTAAAGGCACCTACCGAATGATCATCCTGCGCAAGAGGATCGAGGTCGAAAAGGGTCAAAAGCGGCTGTTTGATCAGCAGCGCTATCTGTTCTATGTCACGAACGTGCCGGTCAAGGAACTGTCGACACAACAGGTGGTTTTGGAAAGCAACGGGCGCTGCAATCAGGAAAACGTGATCGAGCAGCTCAAGAACGGCGTTCAGGCTCTGCGCATGCCGGCCGATACCCTGGTCGCAAACTGGACTTACCTGGTGATTGCCGCCCAAGCCTGGAACCTCAAGGTTTGGCTGGGCCTGCTTTTGCCTGCAAGACTGGGGGCCCGACGCCTGATCCGGATGGAGTTCCGGCGCTTTGTCACCTGTGTGATCGGACTGCCTTGCCAGATCGTGACAACGGGACGGCGTTTATTGTATCGACTGCTCACTGTTAACGATTGGACCCGTTTGTTGATCGAGGGGAATCTGTGGCTGAAACACCAGCAATTTGGCTGACGAATCGCAAGCCGCTTCGACAAGACGACAAATGGAGCCGATCGGGGAGGGGTCTGTCTGAAAACCGACTTTCAGGGCCATTGTCAACGCGTCGTGGCGGCCTGAGGTCAACCAAACTGCTTCCCGGCACAGCCGGAGTCCGGCGCAAGTCTGATTGAACCTCAAATGAGCAACCGATCTTGGCAAAACGAGTCGCTACAGTAGATGATGTGCAAACACGCTTATTTTGGGACTAGTGCACTGTCCGGAAAGTTCACGCCGCTACTTCGGGCGTCTTTTCGCCGACAGCTTTGTTGCGCTACCTCGAAAGACACCCGGCCTTCCTGCGTCGCGCGCCTCACTGTCGACGAAAATCCATCCCGAATTAACACCGCGAACTTCCCGAACAGTACACTAGGGCTTTATGACCCTGGTGCCTCTTCCGGGTCTCCTTTTGCCTTGATCAGGGATCCCCGAGGTTTCTTGGTCGCAGCCTCCGAGGCGGAGCCTCCTACGGAGTCGCTGAGCTTGAGCGTTAGACCCCTCGACACCGAGGCGAAGCAAATGGGATGGGTGCTTGCGGGATGTGGGGCATTTGCGATCTGTGGGGCCGTCTTCGACTGGGAGTGGTTCATGCACCACCGGAAGGCGCAATTCTTCGTGCGCCTGTTCGGTAGAACCGGCGCACGGATTTTCTAGGTTACGCAACTGTTTTTCTGTAATTTGACTGAGAGCGATCTGAAACAGGATTCTCCTGTGGGTTGAAATCGACCAGACTGAGGTACTGCTTCCCGATCAGCCAGTCTTCGTGAATCTCCTCGACGACGGCGGTGATGAGTCGCAAAGCGGACTCGGTGTTTGGAAAGATACCGACGACCCGGGTGCGCCGGCGAATCTGACGGTTTAGGTTCTCCAGCCCGTTGTTGGTGCGAATGCGCCGCCAGGTAGAACGTGCAAAACGAAAGACCGTAAAGCCTTCGGGCAGGTTGGTCTCCATCCAATCGGCCAGCTCCGGGTTGCGGTCACGGTATTGCTCGACTCGGGTTCGAAGCATGGCCTCGCCCTCGCCGCCTGAGGGTGCGTTGAAGATGTCTCGAATGTCAGTGGCGATGGCGGCACGTTGATCGGATCGGCGGGCGTAACGCTGAGCATTCTGGCTCAGGTGAAACTGACAGCGTTGCCAGGGCACCGAGGGAAAAACGGCTCTTCTAGCAGCACGTAGACCCGAGTGGTCATCGCTGACAATCAGCTGCACACCCTCCAGACCACGCTTTTGAAGCTGCTGCAGAAACCCTCGCCAGTGGACCTCAGCCTCGCTGAGTCGGCAGCTGACCCCAATCACCTCCCGCTTGCCCCAGCAGTTGACTCCGGTCGCTTTCAAGACGGCCACATCCTGAATGCTGCCCTGGCGACGGACCTTCTCGTAGTGCGCATCCAGGTACACAACTGGATAGCTGCCCAAAGGGCGGTTGCGAAACTGCTCGAGTTCGTCGTCCAGCAGCTTGGAGATTCTTGAGACCTGGCTGGCGGAGATCTCGGTGCCGCACAGCTGCTCGGTAATCTCGGTGACCTTGCGCGTCGACACGCCCATTACATACATCTCGGCGATGGCCAACTTGAGCGCCTTCTCCGAACGGCACCCTCGTTCCAGGGATCGGGGATAGAAGTCCAGGTGACGTACTTGTGGAATCCGGATTCGCAGCTGTCCCACTCGAGTGGACAGCGTCTTGTCCTTGTACCCGTTGGCGTGGTCTCGACGCTGCTCGCTCCGCTCCCAGCGTCGAGCTCCCAGAAACTCTTCTCGTTCCAGCTGCATGGCGGCGTTGATCAGCTTCTCTAATACTCCTCGAAACGCTTCACTGCCTTCTTCGATCAGCTCTCTCAATAGTTCTCGTGGTTGAACCGCTCCGGGTTTTCCGGAGACAGTTTTAGTTGACTCCAGCCACTATAGCTGTAGCCGGTTGATTCAGGTAATACATCTGCTCGAACTCAACGGGTGGAATGTAGCCGATTGGCTCCAGCAATCTCTTCTTGTTATACCAACAGACCCAATCCAGCGTCGCAAATTCCACCTCCTCTAATCCCCGCCAGGGGCCTTCCTGACGAATGACTTCCGTCTTAAACAGCCCGATGACCGATTCGGCCAGCGCGTTGTCGTAAGAGTCTCCTTTGCTTCCAACCGAAGGCTCGATGCCGGCCTCTGCCAACCGCTCCGTATAGCGAATCGACAGGTACTGCACTCCCCGGTCGCTGTGATGAATCAGGCCTTCTGTGTCTGAACGCGACCACAGGGCCTGCTCCAGTGCGTCCAGGGCAATGTCGGTCTTCAGGGAAGCCGACGCCCTCCACCCGACAATACTTCTCGAGAAGGCATCGATGACCAATGCCACGTAGACGCGCCCTCTCCAGGTGGCCACGTAGGTCAGATCGGCTACCCACAGCTGATTCGGACGGGTTGCAGTAAAGTTGCGGTCCACCAGATCAGCCGGCCTTGCGGCTGTTTCATCCGGCTGCGTCGTCTTAAACCGGCGACCCCGAACCACGCCCTGCAGTCCCGTCTCGCGCATTAAACGCTGGACCGTGCAGCGAGCCACCTTGAAGCCCTCACGATTCAGCTGCTTCCAGACCTTGCGCACTCCGTAGACCTCGCGATTGGCACGCCACACCCGATCGATTTCAACTCGAAGCCTGGCATCGCGTTTCGTCCTGGTCGGCAGTAACGCAGGATCCTTGTGCCTGGCTTCCCGCTGGTAGAACGTCGAAGGGGCGATCGGCAGCACCTCGCAGATCGACTCGACCCCATAGCAGGTCCGATTTTCTCGGATGAAATCCACCATCATTTCCGTCGGCGGCCGAGCTCCGCCTGGGCGAAAAAAGCCGAAGCCTTCCTTAAGATCTCGTTAGTCTGCTTCAGCTCCCGATTCTCCCGCTCCAGTTCCTTCAGACGCTGCCTCTCGTCCGTTGTCAGCCCGGCTCGACGCCCCTGATCCCTTTCCGCCTGTCGGACCCACTTGCGCAGCGTCTCCGCTGTGCAGCCGATCTTGGCTGCTATCGATGTCATCGCACCCCATTGAGAGCTGTACTCCCGTTCGTGCTCAAACACCATCCGTACTGCTCGTTCTCTAACCTCTGGTGAGTATCTGCTTCGTCTTCCCATGACCCCATCCTCTCAAGAAATGGAGTCTCCGGAAATCCCGGGGCGGTTCAGGTAGCCTCTGTTTTGGGTCTGGGGTCATTCGGATCCTCCTTACTCGTTGCCTTGAGTTTTTGGAGAAATCCTGCCCCAGACCTCTGATCCTTTTAGCTCACCTTTCCCAAATTACAGAAAGAACGGTACACCCCTATTTTCTACGGGACCCTCGGTGTCGCTCTCGTGATCGTGGGCGTGCTCATGGCAATGGGGAGCCTTCAGCAATCCAGGTAACCGGGAGTTTCAGGGCAATGGTCTCGTGTGCCGTCCGGGAACTTTCCAGACGGCACACTGGCCAAGCGACGTAGACGGACGTCGCTTGGCGCCGCCGCTGATTGCCAAGACGTTATGATTGGGTGTCAATGGGTCTTGCAAAGGGAGTATGAAATGACCCAGAAGGGTCTATTGGTTCTAATGATTGTGCTGACCATTTTCTCTGTAGCATGCAGCGAAGAAGACACTGAGGCTCCCCGTGTCGTTGATACATTCCCGCCCAACGGGAGCCAGGATGTCGATCCATCTATCAATGAAATATCGGTAACGTTCAATGAGGAAATGATGGATCAAAACTGGTCATGGGCCTATACGAATAAAATCGACTTCCCAGAAATGACAGGGCAGCCATACTATGTGGAAAGCTACACCAGGAATGTATTACCGGTGAAATTGGAGCCGGGTAGAGAATATTTGATTTGGCTGAATAGCCCAAAATTCAAAAACTTCAAAGACAAAAGTGGAAACCATCTAATTCCTTTTAAGTTCACATTTAAAACGAAATAAACACCTGACGATGCAATCCACGCCGGCAAGAATAAATCTTCGCTTCACTCCACTTTTTCTGGCGATGATTGCAGGCGTCATACGGCCGGACGTGACTCCTGAAGTTGACGGCATATCGGATAACCAAAACATGAAAGGAGAACTGCCATGAGCAAAATGCCGGGTCTCGTACTTCTCTTGGCTCTTCTTGCTCAGTTACTTTTTATTTCTGTCGTAGCCCAAACTGTGGATGCTATGGGTTCGGCAAGCGTGCGCATCGATGGTCAATCGTTTACGTACCGCCTGCTGACCGGGTTTGATGTAGATACCGACTTTAACAATCCAGGGCGCTCGGTGGTTGTGTTCGCGATCAGCGATTGGACGGGGAGCACAAATCCTCGCCGGGTCAGGCTGATTATTGATGCTACCAGGACCGGCACGTTTTCGACCCAGGATGACGGAGTGTACTTCAAATTCATCGAAGACGGAGGTCAGCATTTTAACCCCAGGGACAAATGCGAAGTTGAGATTACCTCCGCCTACTCCGGGACCGCTCAAAGTCTGTATTCCGGTAGGATTAGCGACTGTCTGGTAAATTCATTAGCGTCTGAGCGCAATGTATCGCTCGAATTCACTATGAAGGGCGTGCCAAAGCGGTTTTGATCGGCTGCGTGGCCTCTGGTAGCAGGAAGCCCAGCAATAATCCGGATACAACCCTTGTCATTAAGCGGCATCGGCTTTCCCCAACACGAAAGGAGTCACCCAATGGCTACCGTAAACAGGATCGAGTACGAGGAGGCAATCCCAGCAGTGCGTCAAGTCTACGATGACATCATGAAGACGCGGGAAGTCGACTGGATCAACAACTTCTGGAAGGTGCTGGCAGTTCAGCCGGAGCTCCTGCGGCGAACCTGGGACGGGGTCAAAGAGGTGATGGCGCCCGGAGCTATCGATCCCCTCACCAAAGAGATGATTTACGTGGCTGTAAGCGTCACCAATGGGTGTAAATACTGCATCAACAGCCATACCGCTGCAGCACGAAACAAGGGTATGAGCGACGAGATGCTGTCCGAGTTGATGGCAGTCGTCGGGATGGCCAACCAGACCAATTCGCTGGCGAATGGCTTCCAGATAGAGGTCGACGAGGCTTTTCGAAATGGCGGCTGCGATTCCTGACCGATACCGGGCTCATTTTGGCACGATCCGTTACGGCGGAAACAGCACTTCGGCTGGGTCGATATCTGGGAACTGGAGCCGCGTTCTGGATGAACCTCCAGACCTCCTACGACATCTCGCTGGTCGATGCGGAGAGAGGGCATCTGATCAAGAAAGAAGTGCTCGCACCCTCTCGTTGAGGGGCGCCTCTATCTTCTCCAACACGTGGAACAGGGCCGGGCACCGAAATCCATTCTCGGTCGGCGCCCTTGTTCGCGAGGGGCACACTGGGCATCGACACCCCGTACAACGAAGCCTTGACACTGCTGGTCAAGGCCCGCTCAGCGCAAAGGGCTGCGTACTAATCCCCGCTACCGAAGTTCGGTCGGCAGGATCTTCGGCTGCCGACCGGCAGCGATGGTCAGTTCGTAAAGCAGCATCGAAGCCTTCTCAACCGGATACCAGTCGGCCACCGAAATAGCGGTCCACCCGTTCTCACCCTGGGGGTCGGGGTCGGCACCACGCTGGGCGAGGAACCGGATCACATCGCAGATCTCGTCTTCCGTTGCGATGGAGGACGTGCCCATCACCGCCGCGTGCATTACGGTGCGCCCTACAGCGGTCTTCGCCGTCACGCCGTCGTCCAGCGAATAGGCGTACTTGACGACCGGCATGCGGGCGCTTCCGGCAGCTTGCATGAGCAGCGTGGCGCCGTCCTGCGTACGCGCTTTCGGGTCTGCGCCGGCGGCGACCAACCGCCGCATCACTTCAATGTGTCCGCCCTGATTGGCGACAGTTAGAATTCCCCGCGACGACAAATGGAATTCCCCGCTTTTTCAGGGCTGATCCTGACCATGAGGGCATGGTTAAGGATCAGCAAGTGCGGAGGTTAGTAAAGTTGAAGAAGAACGAGAAGACGCTAACGATGGCGGCGGCCAAAGCGGGGATGTCGCGAAAGACAGCTCGCAAGTACCTGAAGTCGGGAAAGCTACCGAGCCAGTGTCAGCCGGAACGGTATTGGAGAACTCGATCGGATCCGTTCGAGTCGGTGTGGCCGGAGGTGAAAGAGATCCTGAAGCGATCGCCGACGGTGGAAGCAAAAGCGGTGTTCGATCATTTGTGTCGTCAGCAGGAAGGGGCCTTCCAGCAAGGCCAGTTAAGAACGCTGCAGCGCAGGATCAAGCAGTGGAAGGCAGAATACGGAGAAGCGAAGGAGGTGATGTTCCCGCAGAAGTATCAGCCGGGACATCAAGCGCAATCGGACTTCACGTTTATGGGGCGCCTCGGAGTGACGATCCAGGGCCAGCCGTTTCCCCATCTGCTGTACCACTTCGTGTTGGCCTACTCGAACTGGGAAGCGACCACGCTGTGTTTCAGTGAGTCGTTTGAGAGCCTCAGCCTGGGGCTTCAGAACGCGTTGTGGGAGTTGGGGGCGCTGCCCGAGGAGCACCGGACCGACCGGCTCTCGGCGGCAGTCAAGAACCTGAAGCGGGAAGAGTTCACCGAGCGCTATCAAGCGTTGCTGAGACACTTCGGGATGCGCTCCAGTCGCACTCAGGCAGGAAAGGCACACGAGAACGGGGATGTGGAACAGTCCCATCACCGCTTGAAACGGGCCATTGAGCAGGAACTGCTGCTGCGGTGTAGCCGTGATTTTTCCAGCCGGGAAGAGTACGAGGGCTTTGTAGCGGTGATTGTGTCCCGGCGCAATGCGGCCCGGCAAAAGCGCCTGGGAGAAGAGCTGGCAGTGATGCGCCCGTTGCCGGCACGCCGTCTGGATGACTTCACCCGGCAGTGGGTGAGAGTCTCCCCCAGCAGTACGATCCGGGTTCGCCACAACACCTATTCGGTGGACAGCCGGTTGATCGGCGAGCGCGTTCAAGTGCGGGTGTGGGCGGATCAGGTGGAGGTCTACTACGGAGGACGGCGCCAGGCACGGATGCCGCGCTTGCGAGGAGAAGGCAAGCATCGCATTGACTACCGGCACGTGATCCATTCGTTGGTGCGCAAGCCGGGGGCGTTTACTCGCTATCGCTGGCGGGAGGATCTGTTTCCGGGGATCTTGTTTCGAGTCGCCTACGACGAGCTGCGCCGAGATTGTCCGGCCACGGCGGATCGCCAATATCTGAAGATCCTCGAGGTGGCTGCCCAGGAAGGTGAACAGCGGGTGCGAGAGGCACTTCAGGTGTTGATTGAGCGGGGACAAAGAATCCGTTTTGAAGCACTACGAGAATGCCTTGTCGATCCGGTGGTGGAACCCTGGGAAGTGATGGTGGAGAAGATGGACGTGGGCCTCTACGACACCCTTCTCGAGAACCGGGAGGTGAGGTCATGAGCACAGGCAACTTACCGCGACTTCGCGAGTGCCTAATCGAGCTGCATCTACCGGCCTTTCGGGAGCACTACGCCGCCCAGGCGGCACTGGCCACCCAGGAAAGTCTGTCCTATCCCCGGTTTCTCTTGTCGTTATCTGAGATCGAGGTGGCGGAGCGGCACGAGCGCAAAATCCAGCGCCAGCGTCGGGCCTCCAAGCTTCCCTGGGAGAAAACGCTGACGGCGCTGGACCGCTCGCGCTTGCCCCAAAGCGTGGATCGACAACTCACAGCGCTGCTGGAAGGGACGTTTTTGGATCGTGCCGAGAACGTCTTGGCTTTCGGTAACCCTGGGAGCGGGAAAACCCATCTGGTCTGTGCTCTGGGCCAGGAGTTGATTCTGCTGGGGCGCCGGGTTCTGTTTTCTACCTGCGCCCTGCTGGTACAGCGATTGCTGCGGGCCAAAATCGATCTGACTCTGGAGAAGGAGCTCAAGAAACTGGATCGCTTCGAGGCTCTCATAGTCGATGACATCGGCTACGTTCAGCAAAGCCGGGAGGAAATGGAGGTTCTCTTCACACTGCTGGCCCATCGTTACGAACGTCGCAGCATCTTGCTGACCAGCAACCTGATCTTCTCGGACTGGGAGAGGATCTTCAAGGACCCCCTGACGACGGCAGCAGCCATCGACCGGCTGGTGCACCACAGCGTGATTCTGGAACTCAACGTCCCGAGCTATCGAATGGAGAGCGCCAAGGCAAAGCAGCAGGGAACCACGAAATGAGGAAACCGCGAGGAGGTCAAATCCGGGCAAATCGGCTGATTGGACCCCGGAAAGTGCTTGGTGAGGGCGATAGACGAGTGCCCGCCAAGGGGAGAGGTCGTACAGCGCCCTACAGAGGCCGCTCAGCAGCCTCGTGGATCTGGTCCACTCCCCTCGACGCCAGCGCGAGCGAGGGGGAGCTCCGTTCGGGCTACGCCCTCACTCCGTCCCCCTCGCATTCTAGGAACAATCTCTCTTTTTTACAGAAAGGAGGACCGCGGAAAGGGCCGTCTCAGAGGACGGCTACAGCTCTTTTTTTTTAATCCTTGTGTGGGGATTTCCAATCGTCGCTGCGGGAATTCTATTTGACGTTGATCACGCCCTGTGCGGCCACCAGCAGCGGCGTGAACTCTGCGTCTCGCCTCTCAAGGCCGCTGACGTTGTTCAGGTTTTTCCTGGCCGTGGCCCGCTTCGGGTCTGCGCCCGCCTCGAGCAACGTCAAGACGGATGCCAGGTCGCCCGACTCGGCCGCCGAATAGAGCGGCGTCTGACCGTCCTTGTCCGCCGCCGTGAAGTCCGCACCGGCATCGAGAAACACCCGGACGGCATCCGCGTGCCGGTACGCTGCGGCAATGTTGAGCAGCGAGGCGCCGTCCGGACGAGCCCCGTTAGGATCGGCCCCCGCCTCCAGCAATTTGTGGATGGACGCAAGGTCGTTCTGAATCACCGCGAAAGCCAGGGGCGTAAAGCCTGTCCTGGATGCGGCGTTCACATCAGCGCCCCCGCGGATCAGCACCTCGACAACTTCCGTGTGCCCTTCCGCCGCCGCCCACATCAGCGCATTCTGTCCCCGCCGTGATTCAGTCTTATCCCAGCGGGCGCCTTTGGCAAGCAGAAGTTCGGCCGAGTTCACGAGGCCGGCCCCCGCAGCGAGCATAAGCGCGGTTTCGCCGTTCCAGCGCGCGGCGTTCGGGTCCGCGCCTGCTTCGAGCAGTTTCTCGACCAGGCGAGATCCCCCGTTGGCGCAGGCGAGGGTAAGCGGCGAATCCCCGTATTCGTCGCTGGTGTTGACGTCGGCCCCGGCCGCCAGAAGCAGTTTTGCGATCTGGTGGTCCTGCAGATGCACGGCCCAGGCGAGGGCGGTCGCCCCGTCCGGCTGTGCCGCGTTCACATCGACGGGCTCTTTCATCAAGGTCGAGACGCTGCGGTGATCACGGTTTCGGACGGCGTCGATCAGCCGCAAGTCGGCGCTGCCCGGCGCAGACGCAAGGCCGGCGAAACCGGTTAAAACAGCGAGGAGCACCGCAAGCATTCTGCTAAGCGTTTGAAAGTCCTTCGAGCTTCCCGGTGCTGTCGCCGAGATGCTCAATTGGAACCCCTACGATGTCCAGCAGGCTCAGCAAGAGATTGTTCATCGGAGTTTCTCTGGGGTAGCGCAGGTGCTTCCCGCCGCGCAGCCGCCCGGCGGCGCCTCCGGCAAGAACGAGCGGGAGATCGTGGTGCGTGTGCTGGTTGCCGTCGGCGAGGGCGCTGCCGTACAGAATCGCCGAATGGTCGAGCAGGGTACCTTCGCCGTCCGCGGTGGAGCCCATTTTTTTCAGCATGTAGGCGAATATCTCCACGTGGTGCTTATTGATCTTGATCGTCTTGGCGATCTTTTCGGGATCGTGCTGATGATGGGTCACCGCGTGGTGAGCGTCCGGCACTCCGATATCGGGATAGCTCCGCCAGGTGCCTTCCCGCCCCATCATGAAAGTAGCGACTCGCGTCATGTCGGTCTGGAAGGCCAACAACTGCAGGTCCACCATCATCTTCGCGTGTTCCTCGAAGTGATCGGGGACGCCTTCGGGCCGCTCGATGGTCGGGATATCCGGACCGCTCTGCGCCTCGGCTTTTTCGATACGCCGCTCCAGGTCGCGAATCGTCTCGGCGTACTCCTCGAGTTTGCGACGGTCGGCCGCCCCCAGCCCCGCCCGCAGGCGGGAAAGGCGCTCGCCAACAAAATCGAGGATCGTTCGTCGCTCGCGTAGCCTGGCCAGCCGCTCTTCGGGGTCCGTGCTGTCGCCATCCCCGAAGAGACGCTCGAATAGTCGCCGGGGATTGTCCTCCATGGGGTTGGGCGTTGTCTCCGTCCGCCAGGAGATGGTGTTCGTGTAGGCGCAGCTGTAGCCGGAATCGCAGCCCCCTGCGATGCTCGAATCCTCGACCCCGACCTCGAGGGACGCCAGCTGGGTATGCCTGCCGAGTTCTCGGGCGGCGAGCTGGTCGGCCGAAACGCCCGCCCGGATGCCGACACCCTCGGTTTTGACCGCCCGGGCGCCGCTCAGGAAGATGGCGGAGGCGCGAGCATGGTCGCCAGCTCCGTCACCGAGGGGTCGGCCATTGACCTGGGCAAGCCCGCTGAGCACCAGCAACCGCTCCCGAAACGGTTCGAGGGCTTTCATGATCGGGGAGAACTCGAAGTCCCTTCCGTCTCTCTTTGGAGTCCACTCTCCCTTCAGGTCCATGATGCCATTCGGCACGTAGACGAACCCCAGACGCACCGGCGGCTTCGCAGCTCGATCGATCGGCCCGGCCAGGGCCGGAACCATCGCGTCGAGGAACGGCAGAGCGACCGAAGCACCGAGGCCGCGCAGCACGGTCCGGCGAGCCAGAGACTTCTTGGTCACGATCATGATTCCGGGCTCCTTCTCATTTGAAACGGCGTGCTCTGGACAATTGTAACGATCAGGTCCGCCAGCCGATATTCATTGCGCGCAGCCTGGCGGACGATCGAACGGACCGTAGCTTTATCGTAATACTCTACGCCCCTCCCCAGGGCATACGCGAGCAGTTTTTCCGCCACGGTCGCCACGAAAGCATCCCCAAAATCCCGGGCCAGGACTTGCTTGAGCTCGCCCGGACCGTTGAAGGTCACTCCGCCGGGCAGTTCGCCCGACGCGTCGATCGGAGCGCCTGCGTCCTCAGTGCGCCAGCGCCCGATCGCATCGTAGTTTTCGAGTGCGAATCCGATCGGGTCCATGCGCACATGGCAGCTCGCGCAGGTCGGGTTCTTGCTGTGCAGCGACATCGCTTCGCGTAGCGTGAGACGCTTGCCGTCGTGGTTTGCCTCTTCCAACTCCGGTACGTCCGGGGGCTGCGGAGGCGGGGGCATGCTGAACAGGTTCTCGAGAATCCACTTGCCGCGCACCGTCACCGAGGTCCGATTCGGATACGACGTTACGGTAAGAATGCTCGCCTGGCCGAGCAAACCGCCTCGCCGAGAGTCGCGCAGTTGCACTTCGCGGAACTGCGGTCCGTAGACCCTGCCCACGCCGTAGTGCTCGGCGAGCGTCTCGTTCAAGAACGTATAGTCCGCATCCAGCAGGTCAAACACGCTGCGGTTGTGTGTGAGGATTTTCTCGAAGAAAAGCTGGGTCTCTCGCTCGACGGCCACGCGCAGTTCGGTATTGAATTCCGGGAACAGCACCCCGTCGGGTTTCACCGTGGCGACGTTGCGCAGATAAAGCCACTGCCCGGCGAAGTTCTCAACGAGCGCTCGGGAACGACGATCGGCGAGCATGCGGCGCACCTGCTTTTCGAGCACCAAGGGGTCGTGCAAACGCCGCTGCTCGGCGAGGCTCAGTAGCTCTTCGTCCGGAAGGCTGCTCCATAGAAAGAAAGACAATCGGGAGGCGAGTTCGATATCGCTGATCCGGTAGGGCGTTGCCGGCGGGCGCGTCTTGCAGCGGCCTCGCGCGCTCGGGCCTCGAGGACTCGCCCAGGAGCGTGAACGCCAACGTGCGCAGCCCGGCTTTCACCGGCCTTCGCAGCTCATGGGACTCGTATTCTGCCCTGGTAAAAGTTCCGTCTGCCCGAGCCTCAAGTGATATCACGTACTCACCATCAAGCGGGAAGTAGTAGCGGAGAGCTGCCCCACGATCGGCGCCGAAGGGAAGATCCTGCCGCGAGCCGGGCTTGTGCCCGGCATGGAGAAAGCCGGTTTCGCGGTTCCTTTGGAAGATTTCCTTTTGAGGCTTGACGTTGGGGTTGCCGGTAGCCAGACGGCTGATCCGCCGGGCGGTGACCAGATAGCGTTCGAGCAACGCGGGCGACAGCGACAGTACGTCGGCAATATTGTCGAATCCGTAGCCCGAATCGTCGGCAGGCAGCATGGCTCCGGCGTTGATGTCAACCGCCAGCAGATCGCGGATCGCGTTGCTGTATTCCACCCGATTCAAGCGATGCGCAAGGGGGCGGCCCGGGTTGGGAGCGGCAGCCGCGGCCGCGTCGAGGGCTTCTTCCAGCCGAGCGACAAACTTCGCTGAGTCCGAAGCCTCGGGAGCGCTTACGCCGGCCGGCGGCATCTCGCCCAGAGTGATTTTTCGCAGCACCTTCTCCCACACGGCGGTGTCGGTGCCGACGTTCGCCGGATCGAGCCCCTGGAAAGACACGCCCGCCGTAAGGAGATTGTCATTATGGCAGCCAAGACAGTACTTCCCGATCAACGATTGAGTCGGATCATCATCCTGTGCCCAGAGAGCGCTCGGCTGCAGCGCGACGGCAAAGAGAGCCGCGAAACCGGCAAAAAAACCAGCTCGCACCATGGGTCCATTCTACCCAAGACTTGCATGTCGGTAAACCCGGCTTGATCTTGCTCAGACTTGATCGGGGGCCAGGAGCCATGCTGACGTTTCTCAGGTGCCTGGATAGGAACGGTCTCGGCCATGTATACTTAATGTATATCCGTAAGTGATGACTGGGCCAGCGGCTCAGGATCTCTGAAGTTTGTTTCGTGCTGGAGAGAATGAAGCTGGATGCAGACAAAGATTCAAAAATGGGGCAACAGCCTCGGCCTTCGAATTCCAAAGTCCTTTGCTGAAGAGGCTGGGGTTGGGGCCGGATCCAAGGTCGATCTTTCGGTGGAAGACGGTGAATTGATCGTCCGTCCGGCTCGGGTACCGAGATACAATTTGACGGACCTGCTGCAAGGCGTTTCTGCCCGGAATCTCCACAAGGCGGTAGAGACCGGGGAACCCGTCGGTCTGGAAGCCTGGTAGTGGCCAGGGCCTATGTTCCGGATCGCGGCGATATCGTATGGCTCCAATTCGATCCACAGGCTGGGCATGAGCAAGCTGGACGCAGGCCGGCATTCGTCGTGTCGCCACGTGCCTACAACCGTAAGGTCGGCCTGGCCCTGTTCTGCCCAATCACCTCGCGAGTGAAAGGCTATCCATTCGAAGTTCTAATTCCGAAGGGCGGCAAGGCCAGCGGCGCTATCCTTTCCGACCAATTGAAGAGCCTTGACTGGCGGGCGCGGGAGGCTGCTCGGTTCGATCGTGCATCCGAGGAAGTTGTTCTTGAGGTCACGGCACGACTCGTTGCTCTGGTGCGTCCAGAATGAAGGCCACCGGCCGGCCGCCCTCGACTTTCGACTCTTGGCCTGCGAGTTTCGACGTAGGATAGCTTCTGATGGCTTTCGGCGGCGGATCAGCGACTCTCAACTGTCCTCACACACCGGCATTTTCCATGGATTGCGGCCGGGCTGGCGGTTCTCCTCTGTTCCGGATCGCTGCCGCTGGGCTGGCATGCGGACGACTACGTACATCGGGCGGTGCTCACCCGGCCCGGTGAACTCGCGGGTCCTGCTCGTTCACCCATCGACATTTTCGCCTTTATCGAGGGCGACCCCGACACCAACCTGGAGTTCAAACGGCTGGGTCTTCTCCCCTGGTGGTCCCATCCCGATCTGCGCCTCTCATTCTTCCGTCCCCTGAGCAGCCTCACCCACTGGGTTGACTACCGGCTCTGGCCCGATTCTCCCTGGCTCATGCACGCCCACTCGGTGCTCTGGCTGGGTCTTGCCGTAGCGGCGGCGGCCTTTCTGTACAGACGTTTCCAGCCCCTCCCGATCGCAGGACTGGCGGCCCTGCTTTTTGCGATCGACGACGCCCACGCCATGCCGGCCATGTGGCTGGCTAACCGCAATGCGACGATATCGGTTTTCTTCGGACTGCTGGCGCTCATCGCCCATGACCGTTGGCGCCGAGAGGGATGGAAGGCCGGCGGATTCCTGGCTCCCGCTGCTTTCCTGCTCTCGCTGCTGGGTGCCGAAGCGGGAGTCTCTGTGGCCGCTTACCTGATCGCCTATGTTCTTTTTGTCGACCGCACTGCCGTCGTGGCTCGCCTGAAATCAGCCTTGCCAATGCTGCTTGTGTTGGGGGGCTGGCTGACGGCCTATAAAGCCATGGGATACGGCGCGTCCGGCTCGGGGGTGTACATCGACCCCGCAAGCGATACCTTCCGCTACTTGCAGGCCGTGCTCACAAGGGGGCCGGCGCTGCTGTGGGGACAGTTTGGTCTGCCTTCGGACCTGTTCATGTTTCTGTCGCAAAGATGGCACCAGGCCCTCTGGCTTCTGGCCCTGGGATTGCTCATCGCCCTGGCTTACTTTTTGACCCGGTACCTGCGCGGCAGCCGCACTGCCTGTTTCTGGGCCTGCGGCATGCTTCTCTCGATTCTACCCTCCTGCTCGACTTTCGCCTCCGATCGTCTCCTTTTCTTCGCGGGTATCGGGGGAATGGCGCTGCTGGCTGCTTTCCTGGAGGCGGTACCGGCCAGGTCCAGTTTGACCGGGCAGGCCCCTTCAGTGGCGGTCCGTGTGGCCTGTGGGTCGCTCATCGCGGTGCACCTGGTTCTGGCCCCGATTGGCCTTCTCTTCGCCCCCACCAACATGGCTGACTTTCAGGAGATCTTCGCTCGCTCGGCCTCCAGCTTCCCCGGCGACAGCGCAGTAGCTGGGCAGCGGGTTCTGGTGGTCAGCACCCCGACCGCTTTCGTTTCCCAGTTCGCACCCCTGATGCGGACAGTCGATGACGGACCGGTCCCGTCCAGCTCCCTCGTTCTCGGATCAAGTATTCACGAGATTCAGGTGTCCCGGTCCGGACCTCAGACGCTGGTGCTGCGACCTCGGGGTGGTTTCCTGCTGGCCCCTGGCAGAGCTCCGGAAGTCGCCGTGCAAATGCCCGCCTTCGATCCGCGTTACATCTATTCCCTTTTCGACCTCCTCTTCAAAGACGATCCGCGCACTCGCCCCGGGGATCGGATCGAGCTCGACTGGCTCTCGATTGAGATTCTGCAGATTACGGAGGACGGCCGGCCTCACGAAGTCGCGTTTCACTTCGACCTCGAACTGGAGAACAAGGTCTTCCGGTGGATCCGCTGGGAGGACGGAATCTATGTGCCGTTCGAGCCACCCCGGGCAGGCGAAACCATCACCCTGCCCGCGATCAGATTGGCTCCCGCCGGATGATTCCAGATCCCCGAAAAGAACTGGATCGCTATCGACTGGTCGAGCAACCGGGGGCCGGTGGCAATGGGTGAAGCGATACAGAATTGAGGCCTGTCCCTTTCTCCGTAATGCCTTCGAATCGGACGCGTCTTGCGTTCCGATTGCCAAAGTTGTAAACAAGGCCGTGCATGATCTGTGCGCCGGCGCGACACTCACTGGCGGGCTGCGCCGCCCACCAGAACGGAGACCCTTTCGTGATGAAGTCTTTCCTGTTCCTTTTGATTTCCTTCGCCATCTTTGCCAGCCAGGCCGCCTCTGCTCAGCCCAACACCTGGAGAGTCAACGGGCCGGAGGGTGGAGATATCCCTGCCCTGGCCTTCGTGCCGACCAACCCGCCAGTAGTCTACGCCGGAGGGACAGGTGGCTCTGTTCTCAAGAGTATGGATGGGGGGACGAGCTGGGAGAAGACGCTCTCGGGATCGACGGCACGGGGAATACTGGATTTACTGGTGGTCCCCTCAGGCGTGTATGCCGTCGCGCTTTCAGGGCTTCTCCGAAGTATCGACGACGGTGCTACCTGGAACTCCGCTTCCGGTCTGTTCTCCGTCTTTGCCCTGGGTGCCTCCCAGTCGGGCGACACCATCTATGCGGGTCGTGTCAACGGTGAAGTGTGTCGAAATGACGATGGCGGCGAGGAATGGCCCTGCGTTTCCAGCTCGATTCAGCAGATCATCCTGACAGTCGCCGTGGACCCCGGCGATGCGGACATCGTCTTCGTGGCGGGACGCTCCGGGATCTCGAGATCGATGGATGGCGGCACATCGTGGGAGACCGTGGGGCAAGCCGTTCCCGATCTGGGCAACGTGTGCGATATGACCTTCGATGCAGGGACGCCTCCCATCTTGTATGTTGCCGCCCGGGATGGGATTCATTCGTCATCAGACTCTGGTGAGACGTGGACCGAGCTGCGCGAGTTCGGGGCAGCCTGCATTGCGGTTTCCCCTTCCCAGCCCAACAAGGTTTATCTGTGTGGGAACAGAGTCGTTCGCTTTAGCCAGGACAGCGGACAACAATGGGAGCGCATCGACATCGATTTCAATCCCCGGGTCATTGCCTTTCAACCCGACAACGCCAACACCATGCTGGCTGGCAGTTTCAATCGAGGAGTCTTCCGCTCCTCGGACACCGGACAGACCTGGATGGCCGCCAACACAGGACTCGTTTCCACGCTGGCCGGTCTGGTGCGCGTCGCTTCCGATTCCACCGTCTATGTCGATAAAGACCAGATCCTGATCAGCCGCAGTATGGATGGCGCCGACAGCTGGACAGATGGAGCGGAAGTCAGCGTCGTGGCTTTTGACGTCCATCCCACACAGCCCAGCGTTCTGCTTGCCGGCAGCCGGGGCCTCTCCAAGAGCACAGACGGAGGGGGGATCTGGGAGCCCACCGGCCTCATCAGTGGATCCACCCAGCAGGTCGTCTATGACCGCTCCAATCCCAACACCGTCTATGCCTCGCTCTTCCAGGAGGGGATGGTGCGAAGCACAGACGGCGGAGACACCTGGGACGCCATCAACAATGGACTCACCAACCTGTCGATCAGCCGCTTCGCCATCGATCCATTCGATCCTGCACAGCTCTATGCGGCCTCGGGCGCGAACACGTTTTTCCGCAGCACCAACGGGGGCGACCAGTGGCACTCCTTTGACAACGACTTGCCGGAAGGAAGGGTGAGCACGCTGGCCATGGACCCTCTCGTCCCGGGCCGGATCTACGCGACCCTCAACACAGGCTTCTTCAAGTCGGAGGATGGAGCCAGTTCATGGAGTCAGGTCACCACAGCCGGTGGGGGCTTTCCACGCACGGTGCTGGCAGATCCGGTCACGCCCAACGTGGTCTATTTCGGCTACTTCGGCGGCTTCAGTATTTCTGTGGATGGGGGGGACACCTGGACCGTTCAGACGGACGGCCTGGAGGACTCCGATGTGCGTGCACTGGCCGCAGACCCCAACATTCCGGGACGCATCTATGCCGGCACCCCGGGCGGCGTCTACGCCATCGACCTGGTCGATTACAAGCTTTACTTCGCCCAGTTCGGACAATCGGGAGCCGATCTGTTCAGCCAGCTCATGCTCTTCAACCTGGATGACTCCAGGCAGGCCAACCTGCGCGTTCTGGTCAAAGACGATGGCGGCGGCCCTCTCAATGTCAGTCTGTCGGGGATCAACACCACGGAGGGTGTCCTGACACGCGTCATTCCCGCCGGCGGGCTCACCCTGTTGAAAACCAGCCAGCAGGCCCCGCTGGCCGTCGGCTCGGTCACTGTCTGCTCGGACACACGCATTGCAGGAGTGATTCTGTTTGGGGGATCTCTGGGTGTGGCCGGGGTAGGCGCCAGCCCGCGTCTCACCCAGGGCTTCGCCGCTCCCATGCAGGTAGACGAGAGCTCCGGGACGACCACGGGGGTGGCCATCGTCGATCTGGGGGCGGGCACGACCCTGGATCTGACACTCGTCGACGGGGACGGACAGATGCAGGCAGAGGCCTCAGAAGACATCTCCGCCCTTGGACATCTGTCCAAATTCGTGGATCAGTTCGACTGGGACAGCCCGGTCGATTTCGAGACCTTCGAGGGTCAGCTGCTGGTGCACAGCGATCAACCTCTCACGGCCACTGTGATCCAGACACGACTCGGAGAGTTCGCCACCATGCCCGTCGCCGGGCTGGGCGCCACCGCGGTGGCCGGTCAGGTGTTGTCCGACCTGCTCTTCGCTCAGTATGGCAACGGAGGGGAGGTCCTCTTCAGCCAGTTCCTGGCTCTCAACCTGGACGAGACCGATGAGGCATCGGCCACCCTTACGATAACCGGCGACGACGGAGCCCTCCTGCCCACGCGTCTCAATGGTGATTTGACCACCGGTGAGCTGGATTTTTCGATTCCGGCTCAGGGTCTGCAAATCCTGACCACCTCTGGGCAGGGCCCCGTGGTGAGCGGCTCTGCAAGAGTCACGTCCCAGCAAGACATCGCCGGAGTGCTTCTTTTCGGCGGCTCCGTCGGAGTTGCCGGAGTGGGGACGAGCACTCCCACCAGCGGTGGATTTGTGGCACCGGTGGAAACCAATCATGCGGAAATGACGAACACCGGAATCGCGATTCTCAACACTGCCGATCAGACGGTCACGGTCGACTTTATGATCCGCGATGGCGACGGAAACAACCTGGACAGCGCAGAGCTGATCCTGGAGCCGGGAGAGCACCGGGCCTTGTTCCTGGACGAGATCGGCTGGCAGACCGACTTTGATTTCGGGACGTTCCTGGGAACCCTGGTTGCCATCCCCCGGAGCGGAAGCGTGGCGGCCACAGTCATCCAGACCAGACCCGGCCAGCTCGCGACGCTTCCTGTGGAGAACTTACCTGAATGATGGGATCTGGTGGGACGGTTTTTTTCTCGTATACTCAAGGCCTTCAAGAAATAGCTTTCGCGCAGAAGGCGTGAACCGAACCCTCACGATCAGCCGTTCGAAAGCAACCTGTCCGCATCTTGAAGCACATGGTCGAGCGAGTGCCCTTTGCTCAAGACGATCTCTTTTTCACCAACTGCTAGCCCTGATCATCGAGGCATTGCCCATCTTGACCCTCATTTCAGTCCCTGCTAGTGCAGCCCGCCATAAGTCTTGACCCAGGTTCAGACGCCCCTCCTCGCCGCTGGCGTTGTTGCGCTCGCTCGCCATATGGCATGATATGACTCGCTCCCGACGCCTAGCCAGCGACGGGATTGACGCGCTGACGGAACGTGTCAACAACTTTGAGACACTTTGGTGAATAAATTACAGTAGCGTCATCTCAGGGGTCCTTCTTTTCGGGAGGGTTGATCCAAACCGCCTCTGGAAGAGCGGGAGGAACGGGTTTGCCATTGGGAAATCTCTCCTGGAAGAGTGCATGGGCGGCCTCCAGTGTTTGGGCTCGATTGCGACGTGTGGCGATGGCGGTGAGGTAGTGCACGTCCTCGGGAGTGTGCAGGCCGATACCCGAATGGCGATGGTCGCGGTTATACCAATCGAAGAACTCCCGGCAAAAGGTTCTGGCTTGCTGGATGGTGCCGAATCGAGCCGGGAATTCGGGCCGGTACTTGAGGGTCTTGAATTGGGCCTCCGAGTAGGGATTGTCGTCACAGACGTGAGGCCGAGAGTGAGACTTGGTCACTCCCAGATCGGCCAGCAGCAAGGCCAGTGCCTTGGAACTCATCGACGACCCTCGATCAGCATGGAGGGTGAGATCTCCCGACACGATCGCCTGCTTGGAGTAGCTCTGGGCGATCAAAGCCTTGGCCAGGCGTGAGTTCTCCTGGGTGGCCACCATCCAGCCCACCACGTAGCGGCTGAAGATATCCAGAACCACATAGAGGTAGTAATAACTCCATTTGACGGGACCCTTGAGCTTGGTGATGTCCCATGACCAACATTGGTTGGGGCCGGTGGCCAGGAGTTCTGGCTTGGCGTATTGGGGATGGCGGCGCTGGCGGCGACGCTCCTTGACTTCCAGACGTTGGGACAGAATGCGATACATGGTTCGGATCGAGCACAAGTATCGCCCTTCATCCAGTAGCTCCGCCCACACTGTGGCGGGAGCTTTGTCGACAAACCGCTGGCTGTGCAGGACCTCCACGACAGCTTCCTTCTCGGGCGGGCTCAAGGCGCGTGGGGATGCGGGCCGAGGTCGAGGATCCATCGCCGGCCGTTCCCGCCGAAGTTTCTCCCGATACAGACTGGATGGCGGCAGATCCAGAGCCTGACAGCCGGCCCGGACTCCGTGGGATTGTGAGAATCGCAAAGCTTCGTCCATCAGCTCTCGTCTCCGTTCTCTTCGCTGCTCGCCAGAGAGATCCCCAACAGTTGCGAGACTTTTTTTTGGAGATCCAGCATGGCTTCAAACTTCTCGAGCTTGCGCTTCAACTTCCGATTCTCGGCCTGAACTTGCCTCAATTGATGATCCAGAGGATTGACCGGCTTGGACTTGCGCCCCCGCTTGCGAGGAGTCAGCGCCTGCAGCGTTCCTTCCTCGCGTTGTCGTCGCCAGGTCTGAAGATTCGACCAGTAAAGTCCTTCTCGGCGCAGCAAGGCTCCCACTCCGCCCGACTCTTCACATCCATCGGCCTGCTCCAGGATCCGGAGCTTATAGCGGGCTGAAAATCGGCGACGCGTGGCCTTGCTGGGAACTTCCGGATCGGGTCTAGGAAGAACCCTGTCGGGCTCAGTCCGTTCCGCACCGATTTTGGGGACCTCTCCGCTTCGCTCCGAAGTCTCCAAAATCCTCAGTTTCTTATCGCTCCTGTTTACCATCATCGTGTGATCCAGCTTCTCACCCTCTAGTCTAATTTAGTGGGGAAGAAGTGTCTCACCCATGTTGGCACAGAGGGTGACCCTGGATCAAGACTTATGGCGAGATGCACTAGTCTCGGCTTGAGAAGCAAGTTCTTTAACTAAACTAGTGCACTGTCCGGAAAGTTCACGCCGCTACTTCGGGCGTCTTTTCGCCGACAGCTTTGTTGCGCTACCTCGAAAGACTCCCGGCCTTCCTGCGTCGCGCGCCTCACTGTCGACGAAAATCCATCCCGAATTAACACCGCGAACTTCCCGGACAGTACACTAGACCCAAAATAAGTACATGGGGTGTATACCCAGAGGTGGAAAAAAGCCTGAAACGCCAGTCCTGACGGGTATTCTGAGGTTCAGAAAAAGACCCAGAACAATCCCAAGAGGAGGCGTTTCAAGTGAATAGAAAGCATATCGAGATTATCAACAAACGCCAAGAGGAAATAGAGCGAAGGCTGGATCGAAGTTGGCGGCCTAAGAGTGGGGGACGGGTGCTGAGAGGAGGCAATATTGTCTACGACGTCTCGAGCCGTATGGGAGGGGTGAGTAGTGGAGGTCTGGGGCTGATTGTTCAGTTGGTCAAGCGCTTGAGGGTGGCGGAGAGGATCGACGAACGTGTGCGAGTGTTGAAGCGGCACCTTCCCTACCGGGAGTCGGACCACGTCTTGAATCTGATCTACAACGTGATGAGTGGGGGAGTGTGCCTGCAGGATGTAAAGTCACGGCGCGAGGATGTCAGCTATCTGGAGAGTGTAGGAGCGCGCAAGATCCCGGCACCGAGTACGGAAGGGGACTTTCTCAGGCGTTTCAAGCAAGAGGATGTCTTGGCCCTGCAAGAAGCCTTCAACGAAAGCCGTCTCCCTCTGTGCCAATAATGGTGAGACACTTCTTCCCCACTAAATTAGACTAGCAGCCTGTGGTGAAAGTCGAGGGCAGGGGTCACATTCAGACACTACACTGGTCCCATGGCAATGGGAAAGAAGAAGCGACGGCGACAAGCGGATCTGTGGGTGGCCAGCAGCCAGTTAGCGCGGAGTCCTGGGCATCCATTCTACGAAGCCCTCAACGAGGTATTGAGTGAGCACGGCTTTGACGATTTCGTAGAGGAGCTGTGCGGGAAGTTCTACGCGGAGAAGATGGGGCGGCCGAGCGTGGCGCCGGGAGTGTATTTTCGGCTGTTGATGGTGGGGTATTTTGAAGGGATCGGAGCGGAGCGAGGGATTGCCTGGAGAGTGGCCGATTCACTGGCCCTGAGAGAGTTTTTGGGATTGAAAGTGAGCGAGACACCACCCGATCACTCGACGATATCGAGAACCCGGAGATTAATCGATGTGCAGACCCATGCGGCGGTGTTCAGCTGGGTGCTGGAGCGACTGGCGGAATCGGAACTGCTGAAGGGAAAGACGATCGGGATCGACGCGACGACGCTGGAAGCCAATGCGGCGATGCGCACCATCATCCGACGGGATACGGGAGAAGACTATAACCAGTTTTTAACCGGATTGGCTCAGGCTTCCGGAATCGAGACGCCCACCCGCGAAGACCTGGTTCGTACGGACCGGAAACGCAAGAAGAAAGGCTCCAACAAAGAGTGGAAACATCCTCACGATCCGGACGCTCGCATCACGAAGATGAAGGACGGGCGAACGCACCTGGCCCACAAGGCCGAGCATGCCATCGACATGGAGACGGGAGCGATTGTGGCGGTCACGGTACAGGGAGCCGATAAAGGAGACACGACGACCCTGAAGGAGACGCTGATTCGTGCTGCCGAAAACATTGAAGAGGCGACGGGGCAAAAAAAGGAAATGGCCGAGGTGGTGGCCGACAAGGGATATCACAGCACCGAAACGGTAAAGGATTTTGCAGCGCTGCAGATACGCAGTTACATCTCGGAACCGAAGCGGGGCAGACGCAAGTGGAAAGGCAACATCGAGGGCCGAGATGCCACCTATGCCAACCGCAGACGGATACGGGGAGAGCGAGGCCGCGAGTTACTGAGACGGCGGGGCGAAAAACTGGAAAGATCCTTTGCTCATCTGTACCGGACAGGGGGGATGCGCCGCACCGAGGTCAGGGGACACGACAATGTGGCCAAGAGACTGCTGATTCAGGCCGGTGCGTTCAACCTGGGTATGGTGATGCGCCAGAAACTCGGCGCAGGGACTCCCCGGGCCCTCCACGCCCGGATTCTTTGCGCTTTGTTAGTCTTTTTCGGGCTGAGGAAGGGCCTGAGGAGACGGATCAGCACTTTCTTTGAAGGTTTGATTGGAAAACTTTCAATCGGGCCCTTTCCAGGTGGCCCCCGGCCCAAGTCGGTGTCCGGACCCAATTAAGCACTTCTGCCACGGGCTGCTAGGGGGCGAGAAGCTGGATTACGAATGATAGAAAACAGAAGCGACAACAAATTGAGGATTTTGGAAACCTCGGAGCGAAGTGGAGAGGTCTCCAAAACCGCTGCGGAAAGGACCGAGTCCGACAAGGCTCTTCCTAGACCCAATCCGGAAATTGCAGCCAAGGCAACCCGGCGCCGGTTTTCAGCCCGCTATAAGCTCAGGATCCTGGAGCAGGCCGATGGCTGTGAGTTCGGCGAAGTGGCAGCCTTGCTGCGCCGGGAAGGGCTTTACTGGTCGAATCTTCAGGACTGGCGACGACAACGCGAGGAAGGAACTTTGCAGGCACTGACCCCTCGCAAGCGAGGGCGCAAATCGAAGCCGGTCAATCCTCTGGATCATCAACTGAGGCAAGTGCAGGCTGAGAATCGGAAGCTGAAACGCAAGCTCGAGAAGGCGGAGATCATGCTGGATATCCAAAAAAAAGTCTCGCATCTATTGGGAATCTCTCTGGAGAGCAGCAGCGAGAACGAAGACGAGAGCTGATGGACAAAGCGTTGCGTTTCTCGGAAACTCACGGCATTCGTGTGGGCTCGCAGGCGCTGGGTTTGCCACCGTCAAGCCTCTATCGGGAAAAACGACGGCGGGAACAGCCGGCGGTTGAAGCTCGACCTCGGCCGACATCTCCTCGAGCCTTGAGCCCACCCGAAAGGGAGGCCGTTGTGGAGGTTCTGCACAGCCGGCAGTTTATCGACAAAGCTCCTGCCGCCGTATGGGCGGAGCTGCTGGATGAAGGGCGGTACTTGTGCTCGATCCGAACCATGTACCGCATTCTGGCCGAACGTTTGGAAGTTAGAGAACGCCGTCGCCAGCGCCGCCATCCCCACTACTCAAAGCCGGAACTTCTGGCCACCGGCCCAAACCAATGCTGGTCATGGGACATCACCAAGCTGAAGGGGCCCGTCAAATGGAGCTATTACTACCTCTACGTGATCCTGGACATCTTCAGCCGCTATGTGGTGGGCTGGATGGTGGCCACCCAGGAAAGCTCACGCCTGGCCAAGGTCTTGATCGCCCAGAGCTGCTCCAAGCAGGAGATCGTAGCGGGTGATCTCACTCTGCATGCCGATCGTGGCTCGTCGATGAGTTCCAAGGCACTGGCCTTGCTACTGGCCGATCTGGGAGTCACCAAGTCTCACTCTCGGCCTCATGTCTGTGACGACAATCCCTACTCGGAATCCCAATTCAAGACCCTCAAGTACCGTCCAGAATTCCCGGCTCGTTTCGGCACCATTCAGCAAGCCAGAGACTTCTGTCGGGATTTCTTCGATTGGTATAACCGCGACCATCGCCATTCGGGTATTGGCCTGCACACTCCCGAGGACGTGCACTATCGCTCCGCCCTCGCCACACGTCGCAATCGTGCCCACGTGTTGGAGGCCGCCCATGCACTCTTCCCGGAGAGATTTCCCAACGGCAAACCCGTTCCGCCACCTCTTCCCGAGGCCGTCTGGATCAACCCTCCCGAAAAGGAGAACTCTTGAGATGACGCTACAGTAATTTATTCACCAAAGTGTCTCAAAGTTATTGACATGTTCCGTCTGCAGGTGTGGCAAAGCCAAGCAGCGGAGATGGGCAAGCGAGCCACGATCGACGTGGACGGCACGACGGCCGAGACCACGGGGTGTTGCAAGGAAGGGATGGATCTCAACTACAAGGGACAATGGGGGTATGGACCCTTGGTGGTGAGTCTGGCCGAAACCAACGAGGTCTTGTACACGTTCAATCGGCCGGCCAGCCGACCGTCGCACGAAGGAGCGGTGGCGTGGATCGATCGAGCCGTGAAACTGGTCAGAAGAGGCGGCTTTGAGCAAGTGAGATTGCGGGGAGACACGGACTTTTCCCTGACCCGCAACTTCGATCGTTGGAGCGAGGAGGGTGTGGAGTTTGTGTTCGGGATCGAGGCCAATCGGAGCTTCGTCAGAGAGGCCGACAAGATTGGCGAAGCACAGTGGCAAAAGCTCGAGCGCAAGCAGAAAGTGGTGCGAGAGCGGGGCTACAAAAACCTGAACTTGTTGAGTGAGCATGTGACGGAGATCGAGTACCGACCGGCCCGAGCTAAAGGCACCTACCGAATGATCATCCTGCGCAAGAGGATCGAGGTCGAAAAGGGTCAAAAGCGGCTGTTTGATCAGCAGCGCTATCTGTTCTATGTCACGAACGTGCCGGTCAAGGAACTGTCGACACAACAGGTGGTTTTGGAAAGCAACGGGCGCTGCAATCAGGAAAACGTGATCGAGCAGCTCAAGAACGGCGTTCAGGCTCTGCGCATGCCGGCCGATACCCTGGTCGCAAACTGGACTTACCTGGTGATTGCCGCCCAAGCCTGGAACCTCAAGGTTTGGCTGGGCCTGCTTTTGCCTGCAAGACTGGGGGCCCGACGCCTGATCCGGATGGAGTTCCGGCGCTTTGTCACCTGTGTGATCGGACTGCCTTGCCAGATCGTGACAACGGGACGGCGTTTATTGTATCGACTGCTCACTGTTAACGATTGGACCCGTTTGTTGATCGAGGGGAATCTGTGGCTGAAACACCAGCAATTTGGCTGACGAATCGCAAGCCGCTTCGACAAGACGACAAATGGAGCCGATCGGGGAGGGGTCTGTCTGAAAACCGACTTTCAGGGCCATTGTCAACGCGTCGTGGCGGCCTGAGGTCAACCAAACTGCTTCCCGGCACAGCCGGAGTCCGGCGCAAGTCTGATTGAACCTCAAATGAGCAACCGATCTTGGCAAAACGAGTCGCTACAGTAGATGATGTGCAAACACGCTTATTTTGGGACTAGAGCGGAATGCTGACGAAGGAGGAGACCCCCGCCCACGGCACCTTGAGCACCGAGCAACTGGCCCGCGCATTTCTGGAGTGCCTGGTGGCCAACGACCCGGCCCGGTATGCGCAGATCCTTACCGAGGATGCCGGTCTGCGGGCCTGGGGGTGGGATGGGACCCGGGCCCACCGGCCACGGGATCGCGTGGCGCTGGAGTACCGGATCCAGGCCACGGAAAACGGGCGGTATGTGGAGCACAACCGCGCCGCCTTTCTGACGCTTCGATGTCATCGGATCCAGACGATCGACCTGTACTGCCCGGAGCCGCTGCCCAGTGCCCGCCGCAACAACTACATTGCCCCTGCCACGTCGACAGAACCGCAGATCCAGGCGCTACTCCGGGACTTTCAGAACACCATCGACATCCGCGAATACATTATGCCGGGCACGGACCGGTTCGACAGCCTGCGTATCCGCACGGAGGGATCGGGGGATCCCCATCCCGGCAGCAATGAGGTGCGCTGGGCGATGTGGACGGCTGAGGAAGCCGATCGACGAATCGAGGTGGTGATCGATGATCACCGTCGCCGGGACATCGGGTTCCTGTGGTTCACGGGGCCGTACGATTCGCCCCCCGATCTGGGTGAGCGGCTGAGGAACCATGGCCTGATCCGGGCCGGCGACAACGTGACCATGATGCGCGTCGGCCTCGAGAACCCCGACATCCCCGTCAATCCAGACCTCGAGTCCGTGTTGCTGGACGCTTCGACCGATGAAGATACCGAAGCGGCGCTACAGGTGTCGGGAAGGTGTTTCAACTGGACCTCAGCGCAGATCGACGATAGGCGCCTGTGGTGGGTCGAACAGGTGAAAGGCCCGACGGCCGCGCACCATCTGTTGTATCTGGGTAAGCACAGTGGCCGCCCGGTGGCCTTCGGGCACATGGTCCTGAAGAACGGGATCGCTTTCATGGCGGGAGCCGGCACCCTGCCGGACTACCGCAGCCAGAAGGTCTACTCGACCTTGCTGCGGCAGCGGCTGGTCGATGCGGCCGCCCGCGGGTACCGGGTGGCTGTGATCTACGCAGGGCCTATGTCGCGGCGTGTGGCCGTGAAGTATGGCTTCCGCGCGTACAACCAGTTCGACATCTATGCCTGGATGCCGGAGGTCGACATGGCAGTGATCCGGAGCCTGATCGTCGACGAATAGAGACGACAGAGGCGGTCAAGTGTCTTTCGTACGGTCTCTAGGACCACAGTCTCTATGTGTCTCATTGCTGCCGAAGGGAAACGTCAACGCTTCAGCTTCAAGTCAACTCTTCAAAAGATTTGATGAACGAAGGCTTCCAACCTTTCCCGGAGGCTGTCGGAGACTTCTGGCGTCATAGAGAATCGGTTGAGCGAACACTCTGCTCTTTGCGGTGAGTGAAAAGCCCCGTATGATCTACAGGTGCCTCGGAGCAGCGAAAGCCGATGAGAGTTCTCTCCATAGCGGTCTTGGCCTTGAGTCTGATGGTAGTGACTGTCGGAAGCGTGATCTCCAGTGCCGGCTATGGTCTCTCCATCCCCGACTGGCCGCTGGCTCTGGGACGCCTGGTTCCCGACCCGCTCATTGGCGGAATCGCCTGGGAATTTTCTCACCGCGTTCTGTCGCTGATCACAGCCGTTGCAACTCTACTCCTGGGGGGGCTTTTGTTGGCGACAGCAGACGCGCTCCAGCGTCGGATCGGAACTGCCATGATGGCAATCATTGTGGTGCAAATCGTACTGGGAGGACTGGGGGTTCTACAGGAGTTTTCCTGGTTGCTGAAGGTGATGCATGCCTCGCTGGCCCACCTATTCGTCGGTACCGCCGCAGCGGCTGTTGCGCTGATCAGCACTGCAGGTGTGCCCGCATCCGACCGGCTGGCGGATCCCGCCGCCATTCGGCGAACTCGAGCCTTTTCATCCATGCTGCTGCTGCAGCTGGTAGCCGGCGCAGTGGTTAGACACGCGGACACGAAGGCTGTCATGCTGGGAGCGCTGGTACTTCATCTTCTGCTGGCCATTGGCGTCGCCGCCAGCGGGATAACCATAGCGCTGAGAATCGGGTCTGTCGTGTCGGGATGGCGGTCAGCGGCTGCCTATGCCATCGGGGCCGGGGTCATTGCCCAAATTCTACTGGGTTTCACCGTCTTCTTGAGCGCACCGGAGCCAGGTGCAATCGGGCAGCAGGCCCTTTCCTATATCTGGCACGCGGGGGCACACGTGGTGGTGGGTGCCCTTCTATTAGCCTGCAGTACTGCTCTCTATATTCGGCTGTCGCGAGACCTCGAACCGGCTGGTTGATGGTTGCCGGTTACTGGTTACTGGTTACTGGTTGAAGGTTGAAGGTTGAAGGTTGAAGGTTGAAGGTTGAGGGTTGAGGGTTGAGGGTTGAGGGTTGGCGGAGCCGGGAACCAGGAACCAGGAACCAGTAACAGATCTGATCGGACCACGGAGGGTCCTCCTGCACTGGCAACGCCACACGATGGCGAAGCGTAGGAGCCGCCTCCGCGCGGCGATCTGATCGGACCACGGAGGGTCCTCCTAGTGCGCTCGTAAGCGCACTTGAACAGTAGGGTGAAAGTCCCTACCGGGCAAACGTTCTCCGGCCCGTATTCGACGGCAACTGCGTCATCGTGAGGTGGGGTGGGAAGCAGCCGAAGGAGAACCACCAGTCTGTAGGAGACGAACTCGATTCGGCTCAGAGGGGACAGCGAGCCTGCTGGGAAATGGCGAAGCTCGAATGGAAGGGAAACCTGACACGGACAAGAGCCTGATGGGTAACGTGAAAAAGGCATCTTGTTAACCCTTGGGGTGGTTGGAGATGGAATGGTGGGAAGTTCAAGTGACGTAAAGCGAGGAGGTCTGCGAAAGGTCGGTCTGGTAAGAGACCCGCAGAAGTCAGAGGCGGCGTAGTAGTGAAGAAGCCGGGTAATGCCGGTGGAGCGAAGGCCCGCCAGGAAGGTGGATGTGTAGAGTCAATGACGAAGCAAGAGGAACTGTCGGAAGTGGAGGAGACTCCTAAGCAAGGCAGAGAAGCCGAGAGCCAGAAATGGAGCTGGGTGGAAGCGGAAGTGTGGACCGAACGCATGCTGACGACCCTGGAAACAGGAGTGAAAGGAGGCAAATGGTTCAGCTTGATTGACAAGGTCTACAGAAATCGGAGTCTGGAAGCGGCGTGGCGAAAGGTACGCCGACGGAAAGGAGCCGGTGGAGTGGATGGCCAAAGTATCCAGAAGTTTGAGTGGCGATTGGAAAGGGAACTGGAGCAACTGCACCAGGAACTGAAAGACGATCCCTATCAACCGCGAGCAGTGCGCCGACACTGGATCGATAAAGGAGGAGGGAAGAAGCGACCGCTGGGGATCCCGACAGTACGGGACAGAGTGGTGCAGACATCCCTTCGCCAGGTGCTGGAACCAATCTTCGAAAAGAAGTTCTGCCGGCACAGTTATGGATTCCGGCCGCAGCGAAGCTGCAAGGATGCACTGCGCGAGGTGCAACGACGACTGGAAGAAGGCTATCACTGGGTGGTTGATGCAGACATCGAGAAATACTTTGACTGCATTGACCCGGAGATCTTGATGCAAGAAGTGGAGAAGGAAGTCTCAGACGGTCGAGTGCTGAAGCTGATTCGAAGCTATCTGGAACAAGAAGTTCTGGATGGGATGAAGAAGTGGAAGCCGGAGAGAGGAACTCCTCAAGGTGCGGTGATCAGTCCGTTGCTGGCTAATCTGTATTTACATCCAGTGGATGAAGAGATGGAGCGTGCCGGGGAAGTGATGATCCGCTATGCCGATGATGGGGTGATTCTATGCCGAGATGAGCGACAGGCGCGAGAAGCGCTGAGGAAGCTTCGAAAGGAGCTGGCGCAGCGTGGATTACGACTGAACCCGAACAAGACCCGGGTAGTGGATGCTCGCCAAAAGGGTGGGTTCGACTTTCTGGGTTACCACTTTGAAAGAGGGCTTAAATGGCCTCGCAAAAGCAGTGAAAAGAAGCTGCGGGAGCGAGTCCGCCCACTGACCCGAAGGACGAATGGCCACAGTCTGAAGCAGACCATTGAGACGCTCAACCCAATCCTACGGGGTTGGTTTGGGTACTTTCAACACAGCCATCCCGCGACGTTTAAGGGGGTGGATGGATGGGTACGAGGGCGTCTGCGATCGATTCTGCGAAAGCGCCGGAAACGGAGAGGCCGAGCCCGAGGGAGCGATCATCAACGCTGGCCCAATGCCTACTTTATCGAGCAGGGGCTATTTACCATGGCCATAGCCCACGCGCAGATCTGTCAGTCCCGACGTGGACCCCACTGACTGGAGAGCCGGATGCGGGAGAACCGCACGTCCGGTTCGGAGGGAGGGGAGGCTCAAACCAATGAGCTTTCCCTACCCCTATCACATCGACTGCCCTGACCAGCAGCAGGGTCAGATCGTCCCGGATCGGGACTTCTCCGGCGAAATTCTTGACGTTGGCCAGAAGCTGGTCCTGCAGGTCTAACGGTGAGAGTGAAATCTTGCTGTGAACCAGATCCCTAAGCCGTTTTTCCCCGTATTCCTGGCCCCGGATGTCCTGTGCTTCGGTGATTCCATCGGTATAAACAACCAGGGTGTCTCCGGGCCCGAGAGTCAGGCGATGGTGCTCGTAGGCTCCCTCCGGAAACATTCCCAGTACTGCACCACTGCCCTCCAGTCTGAGGATTCCGTTCGAGCGAGCTCGCTGAGGACTGGAAACCGCCGGTTGGATGTCTGCACCGCTGGCGCCGCGGCGAAAGAGCAAGGGCGGATTGTGCCCGGCGTTTACGTAGGTCAGTTGCCTCTTTGAGTCGTCGTACACAGCGCAAAACAAGGTCGCAAACCGGTTCTCTTCAGTCATCGCACACAGAAGCCGGTTCACCTCGGTCACGACAGCCGCAAGATTCTCCGGGGTTTGGGAGGCATGGCTGCGAAGCAGGGCCTGCAGCGAGGCCATGAGCAGGGCGGCCGAGATTCCCTTTCCCGAGATATCTCCGACTGCCAGGCAGTATTGGTTTGAGGAGACCTTCAAAACGTCGTAATAGTCGCCCCCGACCTCCCCGGCCGGCTGGCAGACTTCCGAGTAGTCGAGAGTGGGGATTTCTGGGAGTTTCTGGGGGAAGAGTCTGGATTGAACCTGACGTGCAATCCGAACCTGTTCCTGGAGCAAGCGATGCTCCCGTTTCAGGTGGACCAACTCCAGATCCTGCATGACGGTTCGCTTCAGTGAAAAGGGCTCCCATGGCTTGGTGATATACCGATGAACCTGTCCCTCGTTGATGGCATCCATCAGGTAGTCGATCTCGGTGTAGCCCGTCAAAATGATGCGGACCGCCTCCGGCTGCAGGAGCAGAGATTCGCGAAGGACATCGATTCCCGTCGTTTCAGGCATTCGCTGGTCGGTGATGATGACATCCACATCCTGTTTCCGCAGAAGCTGAATGGCATCCTGGCCGGTCAAGGCCTCGAAAATCCGGAAGTCTCCAAAAAAAGTGCGTCTGAGCTTCTGAAGATTCGAGATCTCATCATCAACGATGAGCAGGTTGTAGTGATTCGCCATCATCTCGCGGTCCCCTTCGGAAAGAGGAATGATATGCCCGAAAATGGGGTTTTGCTACCCCGGTAGTGTGCTGTCCGGGAAGTCCGCGGCGGCCCGTAACTTTCAAACTCGAGTAAGAGTCTTCATCCCTTGTCACCGGCAATGCTATGATAAGCATTCAGGGGGGAATTGTTTTTCCGGCAGGTTGCGGAAAATTTTCGCCCACGGGAAGAGCGTTCCCGGCTTGAACAACGTTTCGATCGAGGTACTGAGGGACTGCGATGAAGATCCTGAACATTTCCTATGCCCTGCCCAGTTTGAGGGTCTCCAATCAAGATCTGCTGCGTGAGGTTCTAGAGCGGAGTCGGAAACACCTTTCTCTCGGGGATCTAAAGAAGCTGGAGAGGAAGATCAAAAAGTTCTTCCGAATGTCCGGTACGGACACCCGTTACCATCGAAATGTTGGTGAGCGGGCCTTTGACTTTGCCCTCAAGGCCGGTAAAAAGGCACTGGATGCAGCGGGCGTCGACCCCGAAGACATCGACCTGCTCATCTATGCGGGCGTGGGCCGAGGCTGGATCGAACCTGCCACCGCCAACCTGTTTCAGCACCAACTGGGCCTGGCCAAGGCAACTTGTTTCGACGTCATGGACGCTTGTGCCAGTTGGATTCGCAGCCTTTCGATTGCCAAGAGTTTTCTTGACCAGGCTGCTTACCGAACGGTGATGGTTCTCAATTGCGAGTGCTGCTTTCGGGAATACGCCAATCTGGAGATCACCGACATCGACAACCTCGAAAACAGCTTTTCTGCCTACACGATAGGCGAAGCGGCCACCGCCACCATTCTCACCAACGACGGAGACTCCGACAACTGCAGTTTCTCGTTTCGCACCTGGGGAGAGAAGGCTGGTTTGTGCAGGATATCCCTGCCCAATGCTGCCGATTTCACTCCCGAGAACGGTCATCGACCGATCACTCCCATGTCCTTTTTCACGAGTCCTTCCGAACTGCTCACCTTTACCGTCAACAAGCTGATCCGACACTTCCTCGAAACAATACCGATCGCCCAGCAGGAACATGATCTGATCATCGGGCATGAGGTCACCGGGTGGGTGACGAAGAGGGTAGCTCGCAAGGTGGGCCTCAATCCGGAACGTGTCTTTGGAACACACCCTCGGTTCGGAAACACCGTGTCGGCCTCACTCCCCCTGGGACTTGCCGTAGCCGAGAGGGAGGGCCGTCTGAAGAGAGGCATGCGAGTCCTTCTGCTGATGGGCAGCGCGGGTGTGACTACGGGCGTGGGATCGTTCGAGTATTAGGGCTGCGAGTGCGCCAGGCCAGTGCTGCGCGTCATAAGTCTTGACCCAGGTTCAGACGCCCCTCCCCGCCGCTGGCGTTGTTGCGCTCGCTCGCCATATGGCTTGATATGACTCACTCGCGACGCCTAGCCAGCGACGACGAGTGACGCGCTGACCCCTGAGCCAAAACTTATGACGAGCAGCACTAGCCTCCCCTCCTGGCTCAAGCAGCTCTACAATTACGATTCTCATTTCGTCCGGCTGGGGCGCTGGAACTGCCACTATCTGGACGAAGGCGAGGGGGAGCCGGTCGTCATGGTGCATGGGAATCCGGCCTGGTCTTTTATGTATCGCCACCTGGTCGACGGTCTCCGCGACCGATTCCGGGTTGTAGTTCCAGACCACATTGGATGCGGCCTTTCAGATCATCCCGGTGGCGAGGGTTATTCATACACTCTCGAACAGCGAGCCCGGGATCTCGAGCAACTGCTTGACGCGTTGCAGCTGGATCAGCCTGTGTCGCTGGTCGTACACGACTGGGGGGGGCTGATCGGATGCGCCTACGCGATCCGTTGCCCAAGTCGGATCAGTCGCATGGTCGTGTTGAACACGGCCGCCTTTCATTTGCCGCCAGGGAAAGATCTCAACCGGATTCTGCGCTGGTGCCGCAGTTCCAGGCTCGCCGCCTTTATGATTTTGAGACTGAACTTCTTTTCCTGGGCCGCCACCAACCTGGGGATGCGGATGCGCCGCATGCCCCGACTGGTTCGAAAGGCCTACCGCTATCCCTACTGCAACGCCAGGGATCGGCAGGCCGTCCTGAGCTTCATTCAAGACATCCCGCTGAGCCACGAAGATCCCTCCTATCAGATGGTCTCGCGCATCGAAGCGGGGCTCACCAGGCTCCGCGACAAACCGATGCTGCTGTGCTGGGGTGAGCTGGATCCGGTCTTCGACCCCGACTTCCTGAGAGAGTGGCAGAGGCGCTTCCCCGGGGCATTCGTTCAGAAGTTCACCCGGGGAGGGCATTACATTCTAGAGGATGCTCATGAAGCGATCGTGCCTCTCGTGCGAGAATTCCTGGAAACTCCTGTGAAGAAGAACGATGCACCATAATATCGCTTCCCATCTCGCTTTGAGGGCCGGCACCTCGCCCCATCAGCCGGCCGTGATTTCACCCCGCCACCGCCTGACTTTTGCCGAGCTCGAATCCTACAGCAACCAGTGCGCATCGGCGCTGTTGCGGGCCGGCATCCGGAAGGGCATGAGAACGGTAGTCATGCTTCGTCCAGGAAAGGACTTTCTGGCTGTCTGCTTTGCCCTCCTCAAACTCGGGGCCGTAATGGTCCTGGTTGATCCCGGTATGGGGCGGAATAATCTGGGGAAATGCCTGCAGGAGGCGTCCCCGGAGGCGTTCGTCGGTGTTCCTCTGGCCCAGTTTGCCCGGGGGGTCCTGGGGTGGGCCTCGGGTAGCCTCAGGATCAAGATCTCGGTCGGCCGGCCCGGGTGGGGAGGAACGCCGCTGAAGTCACTGTTCCAACCGGAGGGCGGGGGGCAGAACTTACCGGCGCAGGCGGTTCGCCCGGAGGATCCTGCTGCCATCGCTTTTACTTCCGGAAGCACGGGAGTTCCCAAAGGGGTTGTGTGCACCCACAGAATGTTCGACGCGCAGTATCAGCTGCTGAGGGATGGATATGGCATCCAGCCGGGGGAAGTGGACCTGGCGACCTTCCCCTTGTTTGCGCTGTTCGATCCGGCCCTGGGTATGACCACGGTGTTTCCGAAAATGGATTTTTCCCGGCCCGGTCGCGTCCATGCACCCGACATCATCGATGCCATCCAGACCCACCGGGTGACTCATATGTTCGGCTCTCCGGCGTTGCTGACGCGGGTGGTCGATCATTACGGTGGCTCGCGGCCGCGTCTGGATAGTGTGAGGAGGGTTCTGACGGCGGGAGCCCCGGTTTCCAGGAGAGTTCTTCAAGGCTTTGGAGAGTTTCTGGCCGGGGGTGAAGTTTTCACTCCCTACGGGGCTACTGAAGCCCTGCCCGTGTCTTCAATCGCCAGCTCCGAGCTGCTCGGGCTGAAAGGATCGGGCGGCGCGAAGGGAGTCTGCGTCGGCCGGCCGTTGCCGGGAGTGCACGTTGACATTATTCGCATCTCCGAAGAACCTTTCGACAGGCTCAGCGAGGATCTTCTCCTGCCGGCTGGGGAAACCGGTGAGCTGGCAGTCGCCGGCCCCAACGTTTCAGTGGAGTACTTTGGCCGGCCTCAAGCCAACCTTCTCTCAAAGCTGCGTCTTCGAGATGGTCGTACGGGCCATCGCACGGGGGATCTGGGCTACTTTGACGACCGGGGACGTATCTGGTTCTGTGGAAGGAAAAGTCACCGCGTGATCACCCCCCGGGGAGTTCTTTTTTCGGTTCCCACCGAGGGTATCTTCAACCAGCATCCGCAGGTGCGGAGAACGGCCCTGGTCGGTGTCGGTCAATCCCCGGATCAAACCCCCGTACTGTGCGTGGAATTGCCCGCCGGAAAGCGCAGAGCAAAGAGGGGAATCCGCGCTGAGCTCCTGGACATTGCAGCTCAAAATGAAGGAACCAGCCATATCAGAAACGTCCTTTTTCACAAGAGTTTTCCTGTGGATGTTCGGCACAACTCCAAAATTTGTCGCGAGAAACTGGCCCGCTGGGCCGCACCCCGGATTTGACGTCGATTTGTCTTACCAACTGGACCTGAGTGAAGAAGATCGTATCGTGGTCACCGGTGGGGGCGGCTTCATAGGCGGCGCGCTGGTTAGAAGGTTACGCGGGCTGGGTTTCCAGGTCACCTCGTTTTCGCGAAGACGCTATCCGGAGCTGGATGTACCGGGCGTCAAACAGGTCCAGGGAGACCTGGCGGATAGAGGATGTGTGAAGCAGGCTTTCGGGGGTTGCACACTGGCTTTTCACGTGGCGGCCAAGGCCGGAGTCTGGGGACGCTATGATGACTTCTACGGGACGAATGTCATCGGCACACGCAACGTTCTGGAGGCCTGTCATGACGAGGGTATCCACCGGCTCGTGTACACCAGTTCGCCGAGTGTCGTCTTTGCGGGAAAGGACATGGTGGGAGTTGACGAGTCTGTCCCCTACGCCCGTCACTTCAAGGCCGCCTACCCCAAGACCAAGGCAACCGCGGAGAGAATGGTCCTGGAGGCAGCCAGTGAGAAGCTGGCCACGGTAGCCCTCAGGCCGCACCTGGTGTGGGGCCCCGGGGATTCCCACATCATCCCGGGTTTGCTGCGCCGTGCCCGCAAGGGACAATTGCGGCGACTGGGCCGGCGCGAAAAGAAGGTGGATTTCACCTATATCGACAATGCCGTGCACGCACACCTTCTGGCGGCCGAGCGCCTGGCTCCCGGATCGCCCATCAACGGACGAGCCTTCTTTGTCACGGACGATCGGCCCGTACCGCTGTGGGGATTCATCAATCGGCTGCTGGAAACGGCCGATTTGCCGCCCGTCACAAAGACCGTGCATCCCCGCGTGGCCTATGCCGCCGCGTGGCTGATTGAAATGCTGTATCGCGGCCTCAGGATCCGTTCGGAGCCCCGACTGACTCGCTTTCTAGTCGAGGAAATGGCGACGGCCCACTGGTTTGACATCTCGGCCGCCCGGCGCGATCTGGGGTATCGTCCCCTGGTCGACGTGGAGACAGGAATGGAAAAGGTAGCCGCCTGGTTGGCGGAGACTGAAAGCGATACGGAGCCGGAAGTGTAAGAGTCTCACCCTTGCCTGAACTCAACGGCAGGCTCACGCCTTGCCGTTCTGTTGTTCTGGTGTCAAGGAAACGCTACCCAGTTGCGAGGCGTCCCGGCGTCAAGGAACGGCACAGAGCCTTGCGGCGTCAATGAAAGCCACAGAACGGTAGAGCGTCAGCTCACCGTTTCCTGTGCCCGTGCCCGTGCCCTGACCAACGCGAGAGGAATGACGGGCAAAGGCAAGGGCAAAGAACTAGTCAGAGCCCCTGGCGGAAGCCAGGGGAAAAAACTGTGACTTCCATTTTCACCCGGCATCATCGCATCCCCTGGGTCTAGAATGACGAATCATGGACCGACGATCGTTTCTGTCCGCCATGGGCCTGGGGCTCTCTTCGCACTGCTCACAGGAAAGTGGAGAGAAGACGCGAGAGGTGATCAAACCCGGGCGCCTCAGGCCGGGCGACACGGTGGTACTGGTGAACCCGGCAGGCGCTACTTTCGACCGGGTGGACGCGGACATCGCCTCTGAGCACCTGGAGGCCCTGGGGCTGAGGGTCCGGCGGGCACCCCATCTGTTTGACCGACGTGGGTACCTGGCAGGGAGCGACGCAGACCGGGCTGCCGATGTGAACCAGCAGTTTGCCGACACGTCCGTGGCCGGACTGGTGGCTCTCAGAGGGGGATGGGGATGTGCTCGAATCCTGGGACTTCTGGACTATTCAACAATTCGCAGCCATCCGAAAGTCGTTCTGGGCTTCAGCGACATCACGGCGCTTCACATGGCGATTCATTCCCAGACAGGCCTGGTGACCTTTCACGGGCCGGTCGGGACTTCGAACTGGACGGCTTTTACCGCCGGGAACGTGCGCCGGGTAGTGCTGGAGGGACAGGCGCCGGTTTTCACGAATCCCTCTCCTGCCGGCGGGGAACCGGACCGCAGCCGGCATCCCGTCCGGACGATTCGGCCGGGCCGGGCCAGGGGCGCCCTGCTGGGTGGGAATCTGACGGTGTTGTCGGCCCTCATGGGCTCTCGTTACCTGCCCTCATGGGAAGGGGCAATCCTGTTCCTCGAGGACGTAGGGGAAGAGATCTATAGAGTTGACAGAATGCTCACCCATCTCAAACTGGCAGGAGTACTGGATCAGATTGACGGCCTGGTCTTCGGGCACTGCACGGACTGCACGGCGGGGACCGGTCTCGATTCGCTCACGCTGGATGAGGTGCTGGACGATCACCTTCTGCCTCTCAAGATCCCGGCCTGGAGAGGTGCCATGATCGGTCATATTGATGATCAGCTGACACTGCCCCAGGGAGTTCAGGCCGAAATCGACGCGGACGCAGGAACCATCCGGCTCCTCGAGCCGGCTGTTCGAACTTAGCCCGGAAAATTCATAAGTTTTCGGCTGCAGCGCCCCCATCATCCGCGCTGGCTGCGTTCCCCCTCCTCGGGCTCCTCGACAGAGTCACGACTATGCCTGCGGTGCCCTCGGAGGTAAAGCCTTGCCAGCGCGGCGCTTGCGGCCCTTCGCTTCGAAAACTTATGAATTTTCCAGGTTAGGGGCCGGCCTTGTGCCGGCCCGGAATGTGGGAGGACCCTCCGTGGTCCGAACAGGTTCGCGGCACAGAGACCGCTCCCACTTTCTACTGCCCGTCCGCGACCAGCGAGGGTCGCTGTTACTCCCGCTGACCCGCAGCGGCAAACTGATTCGGTCAGGATCAGGAAATGGCGCCGGCCAGATAGTGGTCCCCGAATCTCCACACCACCGCGGCGCGCCCCGATAGCGAGCCGGAACCCGGGGAGATGTCAAACGTCACATGTTCCACGCTGCCCATGTCCGTCGAAAAATGGGAGTCCAGATTGATCAGTTGGCTCTTGTCGGGAGATTCTCCCCGACCCAGTTTCCCGGGGGAGAGGACCATCGTCCAGGTCTTTTCTCCGTTGCGGATGCAGCCGACCGTGTAATCCCCAGCTGCAATCGTAGTATCACCGGCCTGCAGGTCTCCCCCGATGTTGAGATTGGCTCCGCGCCGGAAATCGCCCACGCCAACCTCGCCAACGTGGTCCATGTTGATCGGAGCTGTAAAGTATTGAATGGTGACTTCGCTGTCGCCCAGCTTGGCGGTTACGGATTTGCGCATGTGGGGATGGGCCGGCACCAGCGACATGACGAGACCGGCCGTGAGCAGAATTAATAAAGACTTCTTCACCAGATATTCCTCCTGTTGGGCTCTTGTTCGAAAAGCAATAGACTCAATCATTGTCTCACAGGCTTGAACCTCTCCTCAATCACGGCATCTCAATGCAACAGCGAGGGACCCCGGATCGATCAATCGCTGGCAGTAGCTGGCAAAAAACCTTCCGTTCCCGCAAAATGAGCTGCACTTCACTAAGGGAGTTGGAATGAAAACAACGACGGGTAAGCAGTGCAAGCTTCTGGCCGGGTTGACGGCGCTTATCCTGTTGTCCTGCGGTCAACCCGATCAGGTTGAATCCTTCCGCCTTGCCCAGACCCGCATCACGGCCCGCTCGCTGCTCGCGGACGTGGAAGCACTCTCTTCAGACCGGATGGAAGGCCGTGCGACCGGGACGGCTGGTGAAGACAAGGCAGCCGCCTTTATCGCCCGGCAGTTTGCGCAGGCCGGCCTGCTTCCTTTGCAGGTCTCCGGGGCCGAGACGACCCAAGTTGATCCGGAAAACTACTTCCAGCCAGTCCGCCTGGTTGGAATGAAGAAAGCAGCCGACTCTTCGCAAATCGAGATCAGAAACGAAGCGGGATCTCTGGCCTTCACGCCCGGAGAATCTCTGACTTTCTGGTCTACTGCGCAACGGAACTCAGTGGACATCGCGAATGCTCCCCTGCTGTTCGTCGGCTACGGCGTGGAAGCTCCCGAATACGACTGGGACGATTTCAAAGGGATTGAGCTTCAAGGAAAGGTCCTGCTTTTTCTCAACGACGATCCCCCGGTCGTTGAAAACGGCGTCGAACTCTTCGGCGGGAACGCCCGTACTTACTACGGACGCTGGAGTTACAAGTTCGAGCAGGCCATGAAGCATGGTGCGGCTGGCGCCCTCATGATCCATACCACCGAGTCGGCCAGTTATCCCTTCTCGGTGGTCCAGCACAGCGGTGTCGAGGAGAGCTTTGCCCTGGATCTGCCCGGTACGGGGTACCAGGTCGATTTGCTGGGATGGATCGACAGGCAACGGAGCGAAGCCATCGCCCACTCCATGGGAACGACCCTCGAGGATCTCTTCTCAGCGGCCGCACAGCGCAGCTTTGAACCGGTCGACACGGGATACCGGGTCACCGCCCGCATCGAGACCACTGTGCGGCGGCTCGAGAGTAAGAATGTGATCGGGGTGCTGGAAGGGAGCGACCCCGTCCTCAAGGATCAGCTGATTGTCTTTTCCGCCCACTATGACCATCTGGGTTTGAAGCCCGGCGTGGAAGGAGAGGACCAGGTTTTTAATGGTGCCTGGGACAATGCTTCTGGAACGGCCTGCCTGTTGAACCTGGCCCGGGCCTTTGCCTCACTGCCGGAGCCACCCCGTCGTTCGCTGGCCTTTCTGGCCTGTGCCGCCGAGGAGCGAGGCCTGCTGGGAAGTCGCTGGTTCGTGGCCCGTCCGCCCATCGAACTGAGTCGCATTGTCGCCAATTACAACATCGACATGACCCAGATCTTTGGCGTGACGACGGACATTGCTGCGATTGGACACGACTCGAGCACCCTGGGGGACGACTTGCGCTGGGCGGTCGAGTCGGCCGGCTACAACCTTCCCTACTCCCTGCACGTCGTCGGCGACCCGAATCCCGCTGCCGGGAGCTTCTACCGATCGGATCAAGTGAATTTTGCCAAAAAAGGAATCCCGGCGCTGTTCATCAAACCGGGCACACAGTACGTGGAACCGCTGGCATTTGACCCGGGGCAGTACCACACCGAGCATTACCATCAGGTCAGCGACGAAGTGAACGAGTACTGGAACCTGGCAGGTGCCGAGAGAGACATGCGGATCCTCTTTGGAGCCGCCCTCAGAACAGCTAACCGTGAGGAGATGCCTCGCTGGGTGGAAGGGAACGAATTCGAGGTCGCATGGAAGGAATTGTATGGGTTCTAGTTTGGCGCTCGCTGGGGCGAGCGCCGTTGCAAGTTGCAAGTTAAAAGTTTCAGGGACCTTCAACCTTCAACCTTGAACTTTCAACCTTCAACTTTCAACGAGGAACGAGGCACGAGGACCTCGTAACGCGCGACGTCAGTCGCGCCTGCCCATCAGAATGAAGGCGTAGTAGAGAAGCGTGCTGATGGCCTGGAGGGCGCCGGCTACGTAGGTCAAGGCTGCTGCGTTGAGCACCTTGTTGACTCCCACCATCTCCTGGCTGGCCAGAATCCCCTGATTGACCAGAAGCTGCTTGGCTCTTCGACTGGCGTCGAACTCGACGGGCAGTGTGACGATCGCGAACACAACTGTTGCGGCAAACAGGACTAGACCGACCCAGATCAATCCAGTGAAGTTGATCAGGTATCCGATAAAGAACAGGATCGGTCCCGCCCAGCTTCCCAGCCGGACCGATGGGACCATGGCCGAACGCAGTCCCAGAGGTGCATAGTTCTGGGCATCCTGGAGGGCATGTCCCATCTCATGGGCGGCAATTCCGGCAGCTGCGACGGTGGGACCGTCGTGAACCGCCGGGCTCAGACGCAGGACCTTGGTTCGCGGGTCATAGTGGTCGGAGAGAAACCCCTTGGCCCGTTCCACTCTGACCTGCTGCAGCCCGTTCGAGTCCAGAAGGCTGCGGGCCACCTGAGCTCCCGTGACGCCCCGCATCGTGGGCACTTTGGAGAACTTCGTAAAGTTGGCCTTGACCCGGGCCTGAGCAAACAGCGCCAGCAGAATCGCGGGAAGACTGAACACGATGTACATAGGATCAAAAAACATTTCGTCGTTACCTCACAAGAAAAGGTTCAACCCACTTTCTAAGATGCAGCACCCTGGATGTCAAAGGTCACCACCGTCAACCTTCAACTTTCAACCTTCAACTTTTAACCTTCAACCTTTAAATCTCAACCTTCAACCTGTAAAAACTCCCGACAGACCGAATCAGCCACCATCAGCCCGTCACGGGTCAGCCGCAGGTGAGGGCCGTGCCACGAGACCAGGTCGAGTGCCCTCAACTTTTCGATGCTCTCGTTGTATAAACCGGGCCCGTCCAACCCGAACTTGGCGGAAACCCGCTCCAGGTGGACTCCCTCATCCGTGCGAAGTCGGAGCATGATTTCTTCACCCAGAGCCTCTTGTGGACCCAGTGTCTCGATGAAATCCAGAGTGGGAGGGTTGGATCCGGCTTCTACGTAGGTGGCCATCTGCCGGGTGTTGGCCCAGCGAACCCCGTCGATGTACGAGGCAGCACTCACACCGACGCCAAGAGTGGGGAGGTTCTGCCAGTAGCGCTGGTTGTGAAGACACTCGTGCCCCGCCGCGGCGAAGCTGGAGATCTCGTACTGCCGATACCCGCAGGACTCCATCCGGCGGATGGCGCTGCTGAACATTTCGCAGGCCACCCGGTCGCCCGGGGGAATCAGTTCCCCCTTTTGCATCCTCGCATAGAAGTCTGTTTCCTTCTCGAAGGTCAAATGGAAAAGCGAGACGTGGCCCGGGTCGAGGTCGAGGGTTTCAGCGACGTCAGACTCAAATTCTTCCAGCCCTTGAGCCGGGAGAGCGAAGATCAGATCAACGTTGAGCCTGAGCCCGCTGCCCCGGATCAGCTGCAGGGCTTTTCTTGCGTCACTTGCGCTGTGAACCCGCCCCAGCCGCTTCAGATGCCGATGCTGAAAGGACTGGACTCCCAGGCTGATCCGATTGAATCCGAGCTGCAGCAAAGCATCCATCTTTTCCTCGTTCAGGGTTTCCGGGTTGCACTCGATGGTCGCCTCATCCAGTGTGGACAGGTCAAAACTGTCCCGTATCGCAGTGAACAGTTGGCCCAGCTCTCCCCTATTCAGTTGCGAAGGTGTGCCTCCTCCCAGGAAGAGGGTTGAGACGCGGCTTCCGGCCCAGGCAGACGAGCGCACTTCCTGCTCCAGGACGCTCAGATAGCGTCTCCGCAGGGCCGGCGTCAGAGGGCTGGTTACGAAATCACAGTAGGGGCACTCCCGGGCACAGAAAGGGACATGCACGTAGACGCCAAGGTCGTCCAGCGGCCCGGTCCAGACAGGCAGGCCCTCTACTCCGGCCGCGCTCTGGAGATCAGTTTCCCGGGTCTTCATCGCGTGTCAGTCGCTGCCAACCTTGAGGACACTCAGAAATGCCTCCTGCGGGATTTCCACGCGACCCACGGATTTCATCCGCTTTTTCCCCTCTTTCTGGCGGGCCAGCAGTTTTCGCTTGCGGGTCACGTCTCCACCGTAGCACTTGGCAATTACATTCTTGCGCAAGGCGCTGATCTTCTCGGCCGCAATCACCTTGCTTCCGAGAGCCGCCTGCAGTCGAATCTCGAAGAGCTGTCGCGGCAGGATCTCACGGAGACGCTGAACCAGTGCCTTGCCGCGGGCAAAGGCCCTCTCTGTATGGGTAATGAAGCTGAGCGCGTCCACAGCTTCGTTGTTGATGCGAATATCCAGCTTGACCAGATTTCCCCGTCGATAGCCCATCCATTCATAGTCGAGAGAGGCATAGCCCCGACTGCGGCTCTTCAGCGTATCGAAAAAATCGAGGAGGATCTCCGCCAGCGGGAGCTCATAAGTGAGAACGACGCGATCCGGCCCCGTGTACTCCATGTGCTTGAACTTTGCGCGCCGGTCTTCGCACAATTCCATGCATGCGCCCACGTAGGTATTGGGCGTGAGAATCGTGGCCAGCACGTAGGGCTCTTCGACAAAGTCAATGTCACCACGATCCGGCCAGGCGCTGGGATTCTCCATCATTTGAATCTGACCGTTCTTCAGGTTGAGTCTATAGACAACTGAAGGGGAAGTGGCCACCAGTTCGATATTGAATTCTCGTTCCAGCCGTTCCTGGATGATCTCACTGTGGAGAAGGCCCAGGAACCCGCATCGAAATCCAAAGCCCAGGGCCGCGGAAGTTTCGGGCTCGAATGAGAGGGCCGCGTCGTTGAGTTGAAGTCGTGAGAGTGCTTCCCGCACCTCCGGAAACCGGTCTGTCTCGACCGGGTAAAGACCGCAGAAAACCATCGGTTTGGCAGAACGATAACCTGGAAGGGGTTCGATGGCTCGTTGATTTACCGATGTCATAGTATCGCCGACCTGGCACTCCCCAATCGATTTGATGGCGGCATGCACGAAGCCCACCTGTCCGCTTCCCAGTTCTTGCGCCGAACGCATCTCAGGGGCAAAGACCCCTACACCGCTGACTTCTGCCTCATAGCCGGACGCCATCATGTGAATTCTGGTGCCTTTGCGGACCATCCCGTCGAAAACTCGAATATGAGCGATGATTCCAAGATAGGGATCGAAATGACTGTCGAAGACAAGAGCTCGCAGGGGGCCGTGATCCGTCCCGGCCGGGGGCGGGATCCTGTCAATTACCGCTTCCAGGATTTCGACAATACCCTCCCCCTCCTTGGCGCTGGCCAGCAGAGCGGACGAGCAGTCGATGGCCAGGGTCCCCTCAATCTCTCGCTTCACCCGTTCCGGATCCGCTGCAGGAAGATCGATCTTGTTGATGATCGGAATGATGTCGAGACCGCCGTTGAGAGCCAGAGTGACGTTGGCAAGGGTCTGGGCTTCGACACCCTGGGCAGCATCCACTACCAGGAGGGCTCCTTCACAGGCGGCCAGACTTCGAGACACCTCGTAAGTGAAATCAACATGCCCCGGCGTATCGATCAGGTTCAGTTCGTAATCCTGCCCATCAGAGGCAGAGTAGGAAAGTCGCACCGCCGCCATCTTGATCGTAATGCCTCGCTCCCGCTCCAGATCCATCTTGTCCAGAACCTGCTCGCGCATCTGACGCCCGGCGACCGCTCCCGTCAATTCCAGGATGCGATCTGCTAAAGTACTCTTTCCGTGGTCGATGTGGGCGATAATGCAGAAGTTTCGGATGTGGGATTTATCCATGTCAGTGGCTCGACCGGGCACCGGGTTTCTTCGGTGCGACGTATCATTATGACCGGTTGCCAGTGACGCTGCACCCAACGGCCGGCCCAAACGGCTCCCGGCTTGAGAGCGAGAGAGCCTGATGTTTTTCTTGATGACGGGTGTTCTGGTAGGGATCCTGATTGCGCTCCCGGCCGGCCTCACCTGGGTCATTGCCCGGCTCCTCGGAAGGCGCTGGGGACGGCGGGTCGTGCGATTGTCGCTTTACTCCTTTCTGTTGGCCTACCCCGCGGTCACGTTTTTCCTCATTCCCGTTCTGTTTGCCCAGATGATTTCGGGGGCAGGAACCAGGCCCCAGGATGTCCGGCTGACCCTCGACCCGGAAGAATTCGGCTGCCGCTTTGAGGAGGTTTTCTTCAAGAGCGCGGACGGAATTGATCTGGCCGGGTGGTGGATGGAGGGAGATCCGCAGCAGACCGCCTTTTTGATTGCGCATGGTCTCTTCCGGGATCGAAAGGAAGTGACCGAACGCGGCTGCCAGCTCCGCCGGCTGGGCCACAGCGTGCTGGTCTATGACTTGAGAGGGCATGGGAAAAGCGGACGCGGGCCCATCACCATGGGCTATCAGGAGCGATTCGACGTCCTGGGAGCGGCCCGGTTCGTGCAGCAGCGCCAGCCGTCGTCGCTCGTCCTGATGGGGGTTTCAATGGGAGCTGCCGCCAGCCTGATGGCGGTTTCCGAAATGTCAGACGCTCCAACGGCCATCATCGCAGACAGCAGTTTCGCGAGTCTGCGGACCACGGTCCGCGAGCACACCCGGCTGTATGTGGGCCTGCCCGGTTTTCCGTTTGCAGACGCTTTTGTCTGGAATCTAACCAGGCTGGGGGGCTTTTCGGCAGATGCGTTCGATCTGCTGAGCGTTGTCAGAGAATCGAGAACCTGGCCCCCGACTCTGTTGATCTACGGCAGCGAGGACGAAAGAATGCCTGCCCGCACCGCCAGGTCTTTGTTCGAGGTCCTGCCGGGGCCCCACAAGAAGCTGGTTTTCTTTGGACAAGCGGATCATGGAGATGCCTGGGAAGTGGACCCGGACCGCTATCTCTCCACGATCACAAACTTTTTGCGGGCGCACGGCGGGACGGCTGTTGACGTTTCCAGCCCAGCCACCGGTGGGAGTGATTCGCGTGTAGAATTGGGGCGGGAATCAGAATCTAGAAAGGACACCAGGCAATGAAAAAAGAGACGCTGCTGATCTTATTGGTCTGGACCCTTCTTTTCGCTTCGGTCGCCGCCCAGCAGGTGCAAGTCGAAGAGCACCTGCTGGACAACGGGATGAGAGTCCTTTTGCTGCCCCGCCGCGGGGATCCAAATGTCGCTGCGGGCTGGGTTGCCAGGGTCGGCTCCGTGAACGAGAGGCCCGGCATCACCGGTCTTTCGCATCTGTTCGAGCACATGATGTTCAAGGGGACCCACACCATCGGCACGCGGGATATCGAGGAAGACCTGAAGGTCATCGCCGAACTGGATGAGATCAAGGCTCAGCTGGCCGTCCAGGAGCAAGACATGATTGATCGGCTGAGGCTGGGTGAAATCGATGACCTGGTGAATCCCGAGAACCGAACTGAGAAGCACACTCAGCTCCTGGACAAGTTCAATGGTCTGCTGGCCACACAGAAAGAGCTCCTGGTCAAGAGCGAATTCGACCGAATCTACAAGAGTGCCGGTGCCAGCAGTATGAATGCGGGAACCAGCGAGGATTTCACCGTCTACTTCATTAATGTGCCTGCCAACAAGTTGGAACTGTGGTTCTGGATGGAGTCGGATCGACTTTCCAACCCGGTGTTTCGAGAGTTTTACGCGGAGCGGGACGTGGTTCGAGAAGAGAGGCGGCTTTCCATCGAGAGTACCCCTACGGGGCGTTTCCGTGAGGAATTCAATGCGCTGTTCTGGACCTCCCATCCTTACTCCTGGCCGGTAGTGGGCTGGCCCAGCGACCTGGACGGGATCACGCGCCGCGAAGCCATGGATTACTTTTCAGTCAACTACGCTCCCAACAATATTGTTGCCTGTCTGGTGGGTGAGTTCGATCCGGCAGTGGCGAAACGACTCGCCGACAAGTACTTTGGGCGACTTCATCGGAGCCCCGTAGAGCAGCCTCCGGTACGCACCCGCGAGCTTGGGCAAATGGCGGAAAAGCGGATGGTCGCCTACGCCGAGACCAACCCTGAGGTTGAGATCCGCTATCACACGGTTGCAGATGGCCACAAAGACGATGCCGCTCTGACCGTCGCCGGGAGTCTGCTCAGCGGTCGGACGGGGCGACTGTACAAATCGCTGGTGGAAGACCAGCAGGTTGCCAATCAGGCTTCGGCAGGTCAGACCTCCCGCAAATGGGCAGGTTTTTTCTCGATCTCGGGAATCGCCAAGCCGGGAAAGACACCGGAAGACGTCGAACAAGCCATTTATGCGGAGCTGGAGAGGCTCAAAGAGGAACCGGTGGACGATCGCGAGCTCCAGAAAGTCAAGAATCGCTACGCGGCCAGCGCCTTTCGGCGGATGGAAAACAACTTTTCCCTGATGTTTCAGCTTCTGATCGCAGAGTCCAACCGGGGGTGGGAGGCCTTCAACACGGATCCTGCCTGGATCCAGGGAGTGACGGCCCAGGAAATTCAGCGTGTGGTCGGGAAGTACTTCCAGCCCGAGAACCGGGCGGTGGCCATCTACTACACGAAGAAGTCGGAGTCGGGTGAGACCGGGGTGGATCCTCTCCTGGCTTCCCTTTCCCCTCCCGAGCGGGCGGCGATTCAGCCCATGCTGGCCAGCCTCAACCAGGCGCCCGCTGAGCAAATTGAGCGGCAACTGGCCCAGATGGCGAGTGCGGAGGGGCAGATTCCAGAGGATCAGAGAAAGGTGTTCGACGTTGTCAGGCAACTCCTGGAGCGACGGCTGAAAAAGCTGGAGGGGGAAGGACAATGAGAAACCGAAGCGCGCTTCTCACCGGTATTGCCGTTTTGCTTTTCGCCCCGCTTCTCGCGGCTCAGGGCGAAATTGCTTCTCATCCCGACCAGCTCCGCTTTGCCCCGCTCAAATACGAGCCGCCACACGCCAGCCAGCTTCGACACGTCTTGAGCAACGGTGTGGTCGGCTTCTTTGTTGAGGACCACGCTCTCCCTCTTGTGAACGTCAGCCTGGTCATTCGGGCCGGTTCCCACCTGGATCCCGACGACAAGCGAGGGTTGACAAGTACAATGCTTTCACTGCTCCGCAGCGGTGGAACGAAGCTCTGGAAGGCCGAAGACTTTGACGAAGAAGCAGACTTCCTGGCAGCCACGATTTCTACCTCCGCAGGACTCAGCTCCTCCGATGCCAACCTGAACGTTCTGACCAAGGATCTGGACAAAGGGCTGGACCTCTTCTTTGAAATGCTTAAGAACCCGGCTTTCCAGCAGGATCGACTCGATCTGCACCAGAGCCGCGTACTGCAAAACCTGCAGAGGCGAAATGACAGGACGGTTTCCATCGAAAGGAGAGAGTGGGCACGATTGATGCGGGGCTCAAATCATCCCAGCAGTGCACAGATTACGATCGCCACCGTTGAGTCGATCAGTGGCGCGGATCTGAGATCCTTTCATCAAAGGTATGTGCGTCCGGCCAACTTCATTTTTGCGGTGTCCGGAGACTTCGACACGGAACAAATGAAGACCCTCCTGGAGAGCCGCATGCAGGGCTGGGAGGCGGGTGAGAGAGCGCCCCGAATCGAACCGCCCGACCATACACCGGTCCCAGGGGTCTACATGGTGAATAAAGCGGACGTAAACCAGGGCCGCGTATCCATGGGACATCTGGGAATCGAGCTGGGCAATCCCGATGAGTTTGCCGTTGACCTGATGAATGACATCCTGGGCGGCTCAGGGTTCACTTCCAGGATCCTGAGCCGGGTCCGGTCGGATGAAGGGCTGGCCTACAGTGTCGGATCCAGTTTCTCAGCCGGAGCTTACTATCCGGGTACCTTTCGGGCCGCGTTCGAGTCCAAGTCCCGAACCTGTGCCCAGGCCACACAGATCATACTGGATGAAATCCAGAAGATTCGCACCGAGAAGGTGACTCAGGAGGAGCTCGAGACGATCAAGAACCATGCCGTCGAAATCTTTCCCCGCTTTTTCTCCTCAGCCGGGATCGTGGCGGGAACCTTTGCGACAGACGAGCTCATCGGACGAGATCCCGACTACTGGACCCACTACCGCGACAGGCTAAAAGCCGTTACCGCCGAGGATGTTCTCCGAGTTGCCCGCGAGTACCTGCATCCGGCACGCCTGCTGATTCTGGCCGTAGGGCAGGCCGAGGACATGCTGAAAGGGAATCCGGATCGACCCGAATACTCATTTCAGAAACTGGCGCCCGACGGGGGAATCACGATGATTCCGCTTCCCAACCCGGGCACTATGGTCTATCCGGATCGCTGAATAGCTGGGTTAAAAGTTGAAAGTTAAAAGTTGAAGGTTGAAGGTTAAAAGTTGTTGAAGGTTGAAAGTTGAAGGTTCGTGGAACGTGGAACTGTTCTTTCCTGGTGCCTCGTTGCCAGTCCCAGACCTGCCGGGAAAAGTATTCAGAACCCAGTGCGGGGAGCACCGGGTCCGGGAATGGTTTCTGGACACAACCTTCAACCTTCAACCTTTAACTTTTAACCTTCAACAACTTTCAACCTTCAACTTTCAACCTTCAACTTTCAACTTTTAACCTTCAACCAGAGTAACCAGCGAAAGCTTTCGCTTCAGTTTCGGCTGGGAGAAACCAGAGCCCGGGCTGTTCGGAAGACTCAGATTTTCGATCCTTCCAGCGCGAAAACCAAACGCAAGTCCGCGGAGGGACAGGAGGAGTTGCTGCAGGAGGCGGTGGTAAAAGCTCGCTCAGCGCGGCGCTCGGGAGCGAGCGGCCAGACCATGATGATCATGCGCGAGGCTATGGGTGCAGCGGTCGACCGATCCGGCCGCAAGTTCAAAGTCATCATTGCTTTCTTGATCGTCGCACTGGTTGGAGTCAGCGGTTGGGCGGTGTGGAGAGGGCAGAGTCTGGGAAGCGAGCTGGACCGGGTGGACTTGAGAATCGGCCAGATCGAGCTCGAGCTCGGCAGCTCCAGTGATCAGGAGCGAGTCCACGCATTGATTCGGGAGCTGAGCGACTATCAGCAACGGGCCCTGGCGATCGAGAGGGACCTCCTCTACAAGCTGGGATCGAGAAGCAGGGAACAGGATTTTATCGAAGAGGAAATCCGACGTCTGATGAGCGACCTTGGGGCCGAGCAGTACAGCATTCCAACCGAGTTCCGCGACCAGGTGGAAGTCCACGTCAACCGTTTCCGAGGCCCCGATCGGATCAATGTTGAAAGGGCGCTGATTCAGGAACGTGACAAACTCGAGCTCATCCGCGGCCTTCTCGAAAAGGGAAATCTTCCGCCCGATTTGGCCTATATGGTCCTGGTTGAGACCGCCTTCCGACTGAAAAGCGTCAGTCCGGCCGGTGCGGCCGGTCCCTGGCAGTTCGTTCCGGCCACCGCCCGGGCCTATGGTCTGACGGTCAATGATCAGGTAGACGAGCGGTTTGACATCCCGAAATCGACCGCGGCCGCCTGCAAGTATATTCGGCATCTGATCCTGGATTTCGGCACGGGAAGCTCGGTCATGCTGGCGCTGGCGGCTTACAACTTTGGACCGGCCAGGATCAAGCGGGTGATCCGCAGCGTCGAGGATCCCATCCGACAGCGCAGCTTCTGGTACCTCTATCGGAGTCGAGCCCTTCCCAAAGAAACCAGAGAGTATGTCCCCAGGCTCGTGGCGGCCATATTGATCGGACGAAACCCGGACCGTTTCGGGTTCGGCTGAGAAGGTTCCAAGGTTCCAGCGTTCCAACGTTCCACGCGGCGATCTGATCGGACCACGCAGGGTCCTCCCACACCGGGAATATCACACGATGGCAAAGTGTAGGAGCCGCCTCCGCGCGGCGATCTGATCGGACCACACAGGGTCCTCCCACACGGCGCCGATCTGATTGGAGCTGGTCTGCCAACCGTGAGTCGGTCAGCCTGACCGGAGACAATCCCGCTCAGCCCGTATCCACAACCCTGTGCTATTCTGGCCGACGCTGTGACGTTGCAGGAGTTCGAGGAATCCGCAGCCGCCAAGAATCCCCCCGAGGGTCTGTCCCCGGAACTCCTGTCACTCTGGTATGACTTCAAAGGGGACTGGCACAGCGCCCATGACACAGCCCAGGACATCCACAACGCGATCGGCTCCAGGATTCACGCCTATCTGCACCGCAAAGAGGGTGACCTGGGGAATGCCCGCTACTGGTACCGGCGAGCCTCGTGTCCAGAGTTTGGGGGTGGTCTGGCGCAGGAGTGGGCCGAGATCGCTGAGAGTCTGTTGGAGAGGTGGGAAAAGGGATAAAATAGGCAGGTGAACAACACCGACCGAGTGATTCGAAAGGCCGAAGAGGGGGAGCGGATAACCGTCCACGAGGCTCTGCATCTGCTCGGGTCGTCACAACTCACCCGAATCGCACAGGCAGCCGACAGGGTGCGCCACAGAAAGCATCCGGAGGGTGTGGTGTCCTTTCTGATCGACCGCAACATCAGCTACACGAATGTCTGTGTGGCTCGCTGCACTTTCTGCAACTTCTACACCAAACCGAAGGCCCCTGACGGGTACCTCCTGAAGAAGGAGGAGATCTTTCGCAAGATCGAAGAGACGATCGAAATGGGCGGGACCGGGATCCTCATGCAGGGAGGGATGAACCCGGACCTGAAGATTGACTACTACGAAGACCTGCTGCGTTCGATTCGAAAGCGCTACAAAATCCACCTGCACTGTTTCTCCCCACCCGAGATTGTCGTCCTGGCCAGGCTCAGCAACCTGTCGCTTCGGGAAGCGATCCGCAGGCTCAAAGCCGCCGGCCTGGACTCCATTCCGGGAGGCGGAGCCGAGATCCTCACCGAGCGAATGCGCCGGGAGATCAGTCCCGGCAAGTGCACCGCGCAGGAGTGGCTGGAAGTGATGAGATCGGCTCATGAGGAAGGCCTGTTAACGACAGCCACGATGATGATCGGAGGGGGAGAGACCCTGCAAGAAAGGGTGGAGCACCTGGAGCGAATTCGTTCACTGCAGGATGAGACCGGCGGTTTCGTTGCCTTTATTCCCTGGAATGCCCAGCTCGAAGACACCCCGATGAGTGCGACCATCACCGAGTCGGTGTCGTCTGTCGAGTATCTGAAGCTGCTCGCTGTCAGTCGAATCTTCCTCGACAACATTCACAACATTCAGGTCTCATGGTTGACGCAGGGGTTGCGCGTGGCCCAGATTGCTCTCCATTTCGGGGCTAACGACGTCGGCAGTATCATGATCGAGGAGAATGTCATCAGTAAGGCCGGCGCCAACCGCGAGGCCGGCCGCTCCGATCTCACGACCCTGATCGAGGGGGCGGGTTTCATTCCCGCCCAGCGCGACACTCTCTACCGGACCTTCAAGAAGATTGCTTAGGTTCGAGTGGGCTTGCCCCAAGTGCCGGAACCAACTGCAGGGCGGCAACGATCTCTACTGCCGCGACTGCCGACTGAGCTTCCAGGAACTGGATGGAATCCGGGGATTCCTTTCGCCTTCACACCGCCCTCGTCTGGATCGCTTCATTCACGAATACGAGGGGATCCGAAAAGCCGAGGGAAGGGAGCTTTCGCCTGTAGAGTACCGGGCGCTACCCTTCCTCGAGGTGTCTTCACAACGGAGCGAAGAGTGGGGCATTCGGGCCGCCACCTTCCGCACATTTCAGTCGACCCTGCAGGAATGGAAAAGAGGCCGATCCGAGCCGCTGCGGGCCTGTGACCTGGGGGCGGGGAACTGCTGGCTGTCCAACCGACTGGCGCTGGAAGGACTGCAGGTGGCGGCAGTCGATCTCGTCAAGAACACTTTCGACGGTCTCGGGTGCCGGGGCTATTACAGTTCCGTTTTCGTTTCCGTGGAAGCTGAATTCGACCGCCTTCCTTTCCAGGGAGACCAGTTCGACCTGGCTGTGTTCAACGCCTCTCTCCACTACTCGACGGACTACCGGATCACTCTTGAGGAGGCCCTGCGCGTCCTCCACCCGGGCGGCAGAATAGTGGTGCTGGATTCCCCCATCTATCGGGACGCTCAAAGCGGCGGGCAGATGGTGAAGGAGCGGGAGCGCCACTTTGAAAATACCTTCGGGTTTCCTTCCAACTCGCTGCCAAGTGAACACTTTCTTACCTTCGACCGCCTCGACGACCTGGCCGCCGATCTGGGTCTAACCTGGCAGCAATTCCATCCCGCCTACGGGTTCAAGTGGCGACTGAAACAGTGGAGAGAGTCCCTCGTCGGCAGCCGCGAGCCGGCCAAGTTTCTGATGCTGGTGGGAACAAGGAAGAGATAGTACCAGCGTTCCAAGGTTCCAACTTTCCAAACCTCGGTGTTCAAGTTCTCAACCTTCAACTTTCAACCTTCAACTTTCAACCTTCAACCAGTAACCATTCAGTATACTAACCTAGCCGGAATGGACATCCTCCTCAGCCACGGGTATTTCCTCGGGGAGGACGCCGCGGAGCAGGAGGTCATGAAGCCGTACCCTCCCCTGGGTCTCCTTTACCTCAGCTCCTATCTCAAGCGCTGCGGCTTTTCAGTGGAAGTGTTCGACTCCACGTTTTCCTCAATGGCCGCCTTTGCGGATCGCGTGAAGAAGGCCAGGCCCCCTGTGGTTGGACTTTCGGCCAACCTGATGACCCGGGTGAAAGTCGTGGAGATGATCCGGCTGTGCCATGACCTGGGAAGCTGGGTGGTGGTGGGGGGAGCCGAGCCTGCCAACTACGCCCGCCAGTATCTGGCGCAGGGAGTGGATGTGGTTGTGGAAGGAGAAGGCGAGGAGACGCTCGAGCAGTTGCTGCGGCACCGCCTCGAGAGTCAACCGGAGAGTCTCGCCGAGATCGAGGGCATACTTTTTGCAGATGGCGCCGGCGAGATCGTGCGGACTCCCTCAAGGTCTATGATCCGCGAACTGGACACGTTGCCCTTTCCCGATCGGGAAGCCATCGACCTGGAAAGATACCTGGACGTCTGGCGGCGCCATCATGGACGAGGCTCTGTTTCCATCATTACTTCCAGGGGCTGCCCCTACACCTGCAGCTGGTGCAGCCACGGAGTGTACGGGTTCAGTTATCGCTCCAGGTCGCCGCACAACGTCGCCGACGAGGTAGAACTGCTGATCCGTACCTACCAGCCGGACATGCTGTGGTATGCGGACGATGTTTTCACGATGAATCGAAGGTGGCTGTTTGCCTTCTCCCGCGAGTTGCAGCTGAGAAATCTGAGGATCCCTTTCGAGACCATTTCCCGCGAAGACCGGCTGGATGCCGAGGTGATCCGGGAGCTCGCTGCCATGGGGTGCTTCCGCCTCTGGATCGGGGCGGAGAGCGGTTCGCAGCAGGTTCTGGATGCCATGCAGCGTCGCACCAGCGCGAGCCGTGTGGTCGAGATGGTCAGGCTTCTTCAAGACAATGGTATTGAGGCCGGACTTTTCATTATGCTGGGCTATGCGGGAGAGAAAAGAGAGGACGTAGAAGCGACGCTCCGCTTCTTGAAGAACGCCTCTCCGGACCGGTTTCTGACAACCGTCGCTTATCCCATTAAAGGGACTGCTTTTTTTGACGAACTCGGGGACCGGATCGTGCCCAACGGTAGCTGGGAGACCGGGACCGATCGTGATCTTGGTGTTGAGGGACGCTACCCGGATCGATTTTACGATCATGCCGGCCGGTGGATTCACCATCAGATGAAACTGCATCGGGAATTGCATAGTGACCGGCCCGACTATATGAAGTTGATCAGGTCGTTCACCGGTGCGAAGGTCGGGCGTCTGGGCATGCTGGCTCCCTGGAACCAGGTTCAAGACTAGTCCCAAAATAAGTACATGGGGTGTATACCCAGAGGTGGAAAAAAGCCTGAAACGCCAGTCCTGACGGGTATTCTGAGGTTCAGAAAAAGACCCAGAACAATCCCAAGAGGAGGCGTTTCAGGTGAATAGAAAGCATATCGAGATTATCAACAAACGCCAAGAGGAAATAGAGCGAAGGCTGGATCGAAGTTGGCGGCCTAAGAGTGGGGGACGGGTGCTGAGAGGAGGCAATATTGTCTACGACGTCTCGAGCCGTATGGGAGGGGTGAGTAGTGGAGGTCTGGGGCTGATTGTTCAGTTGGTCAAGCGCTTGAGGGTGGCGGAGAGGATCGACGAACGTGTGCGAGTGTTGAAGCGGCACCTTCCCTACCGGGAGTCGGACCACGTCTTGAATCTGATCTACAACGTGATGAGTGGGGGAGTGTGCCTGCAGGATGTAAAGTCACGGCGCGAGGATGTCAGCTATCTGGAGAGTGTAGGAGCGCGCAAGATCCCGGCACCGAGTACGGAAGGGGACTTTCTCAGGCGTTTCAAGCAAGAGGATGTCTTGGCCCTGCAAGAAGCCTTCAACGAAAGCCGTCTGCAGGTGTGGCAAAGCCAAGCAGCGGAGATGGGCAAGCGAGCCACGATCGACGTGGACGGCACGACGGCCGAGACCACGGGGTGTTGCAAGGAAGGGATGGATCTCAACTACAAGGGACAATGGGGGTATGGACCCTTGGTGGTGAGTCTGGCCGAAACCAACGAGGTCTTGTACACGTTCAATCGGCCGGCCAGCCGACCGTCGCACGAAGGAGCGGTGGCGTGGATCGATCGAGCCGTGAAACTGGTCAGAAGAGGCGGCTTTGAGCAAGTGAGATTGCGGGGAGACACGGACTTTTCCCTGACCCGCAACTTCGATCGTTGGAGCGAGGAGGGTGTGGAGTTTGTGTTCGGGATCGAGGCCAATCGGAGCTTCGTCAGAGAGGCCGACAAGATTGGCGAAGCACAGTGGCAAAAGCTCGAGCGCAAGCGGAAAGTGGTGAACTCCAGCCGTCAGCGTCCAGAGAACGTCAAGCAGAAAGTGGTGCGAGAGCGGGGCTACAAAAACCTGAACTTGTTGAGTGAGCATGTGACGGAGATCGAGTACCGACCGGCCCGAGCTAAAGGCACCTACCGAATGATCATCCTGCGCAAGAGGATCGAGGTCGAAAAGGGTCAAAAGCGGCTGTTTGATCAGCAGCGCTATCTGTTCTATGTCACGAACGTGCCGGTCAAGGAACTGTCGACACAACAGGTGGTTTTGGAAAGCAACGGGCGCTGCAATCAGGAAAACGTGATCGAGCAGCTCAAGAACGGCGTTCAGGCTCTGCGCATGCCGGCCGATACCCTGGTCGCAAACTGGACTTACCTGGTGATTGCCGCCCAAGCCTGGAACCTCAAGGTTTGGCTGGGCCTGCTTTTGCCTGCAAGACTGGGGGCCCGACGCCTGATCCGGATGGAGTTCCGGCGCTTTGTCACCTGTGTGATCGGACTGCCTTGCCAGATCGTGACAACGGGACGGCGTTTATTGTATCGACTGCTCACTGTTAACGATTGGACCCGTTTGTTGATCGAGGGGGATCTGTGGCTGAAACACCAGCAATTTGGCTGACGAATCGCAAGCCGCTTCGACAAGACGACAAATGGAGCCGATCGGGGAGGGGTCTGTCTGAAAACCGACTTTCAGGGCCATTGTCAACGCGTCGTGGCGGCCTGAGGTCAACCAAACTGCTTCCCGGCACAGCCGGAGTCCGGCGCAAGTCTGATTGAACCTCAAATGAGCAACCGATCTTGGCAAAACGAGTCGCTACAGTAGATGATGTGCAAACACGCTTATTTTGGGACTAGTGCACTGTCCGGAAAGTTCACGCCGCTACTTCGGGCGTCTTTTCGCCGACAGCTTTGTTGCGCTACCTCGAAAGACTCCCGGCCTTCCTGCGTCGCGCGCCTCACTGTCGACGAAAATCCATCCCGAATTAACACCGCGAACTTCCCGGACAGTACACTAGGGAGTACCAGGGCACAACTTTGTGAACGACAATCGGCTCCGACCGAAACGCATTGACGCGGGACGGCTGATGAAGGAAATCGGCATAGGACACTCTCAGTCCGCTTCCACTGCTGTGGACCGGAATCTCAAAGATCTGATCACTGAAGCAGAGCAATCCAACCAGCAACTGTTGACGATCGTGGCACGCCTGCAGTCCCATCGGCGAGCCCGGCTTCCGCGGGCAACACGGCTCCGTTTCCTCAAACAGATGATGCTTCGCCTGATCATGGTCTACAGCCGCTACCAGGACCTCTACAACAGTTCGAACATCGCCGCTGTTCAGGCACTGAGTGAGCGACTGGATCTTCTCCAGAGGCAAATCGAGCTGCTGGGAGAAAGGCTGTCTCGAGAGTCGGACCCTAAGTAGTGTCTCTCGACGTTGCATTTGTCACCACCCGGTTCGGATCCGATATCTTCGCCGGTTCTGAGATCGCTGTTCTGCGCGTGTCTCAGGCCCTGCCGGATGCCAGAGCGACTGTCTACTCCACGACTCTGAGAGACTTTGACGAACAATCGCCACGGTACCAGGAAGGGGAAGATCGAATCGGAGATCTGGCGGTCCGCCGATACTCTCCCGATGCGATCGACAACGCCCTCTTCACCCGCCTCACGGAAAAGATGCAGCATGAGCGCCTGAGCGCAGCGGAGGAGGAGCAATGGATACGGAATTGCTTCAACAGCACCAGCCTTCTCGAGGATCTAAGCAAGAGCAGTCACGACGCCTATTTTTTTACTCCCTACCTGAGAGCAACTACCTACTACGGAGCCCGGCTGTTTCCGCACCTGAGCCTCTTACTGCCGGGACTCCATGATGAGCCGCCGGCTCACTTTCAGCTCTTCAAGGACTGGTTTCCCGGGCTGGGAGGTCTGGCTTTCAATTCGGCTGCAGAGCAGCGCTTTGCAAATCACATCTACGACCTGTCCTCGGTACCGCAAAGAGTTCTGGGGCTGCCGGTGCCGGAGCGCCCTTCACCAGGGAGCGAAGACCCGGCAATCCCTGCCCTTCCGGAGCGTCCCTTTCTGCTCTGTGTTGGCCGCCTGGAACCGGGAAAGGGAGTCCTCCAGCTGTTGGACTGGGTGGAAGGCACGCCAGCAGTTGATCTGGTGGTCGTCGGCGAAGGAGAAGTGGCCCTGCCCCGGACGGCGCTTCATCTTAAGGGCCTGACAGAGTCGGAGCTGGACTACTGTTATCGAAAAGCTCTTGCCACCTGCCAGCTCTCCGCGATGGAGAGCTTTTCGCTGGTCCTGTTTGAGTCCTGGCAACAGCAAACCCCGGTCATTGTCAGCTCGCTGTCGAAGGTGACTCAAGAGTTCTGTCTACGTGCCGACGGGGGGCTGTCGGCGAGCAATCCGAAAGAGTTTTGCAAGGCCGTCGAATACCTGAGGACCCATCCGAGGGAGAGAGCGATTCTGGGAAGGCAGGGTCAGGAGTTCACCCGGCGCCGCTTCGCTCCTTCGGTGATGGGACCCCGCTTTCAAGCCTTCTTTGAGTTCCTGGGAGAAGCCGAAGCCCTGAAAAAGACGAGTTTCTATCTCTATGCCCCTAATTTTCTGCAAGGGGATGCCGTGGGGAATTATCTGGCTCAGATCGCACGCATTCTGGAGGCTCACGGGATCCGGTTTTCGATTCATGTGGAAGGCCCGGTCGAGAATGTAGAGTATGCCGGCCGGATCACTTCGCGGCTGCCCGCTCCCGATGCGGAAGGGGTGCACTGGTTTCAGTACCCGGGTTACTATCCGTTCCTGAAGCAGATCGAAAGCTGCCGCGGCCGCCGGATCTTTGATTTCCACGGCGTGACGCCCGCCGGGTTGTGGGCGGATAAGGATCTGGATCTCAGCCACCGTCACGTCTCGCTGGCCGGCCGGGCCGATCGGGTCCTGGTACACAGCGACTATATGGGTGGCGAGCTGCTGGCCATGCAGGACCTCCCGAGGGAGCGTGTTCAAACCCTTTACCTGGGTGTCGACACGGACCAGTTCCGGCCGGGCCCCCGGGATACAACACTCCTTGAGATGCTGGGCATGGAGTGTCAGATCGTTCTGCTCTTTGTGGGCCGGCTCGCTACCAGCAAGAGAATCGATCTCCTGATCAGAGCGCTGGCCCGGCTTTCCCCGGAATACTCTCTGGTGGTGGCGGGGGATAACGAGCGTCCCGAGTATGCTGAGGTCATGGAGGCTTGCCTGCGCCTGGCGGTCGAGTTGAAAGTCGAGGGAAGAGTGGCTTTTGCCGGCAGGGTCTCAGACAGGCGACTCTCGGCGCTGTACCGAAGTGCCGACGTGTTCGTGTCGGCGAGCCTGCATGAGGGCTTCGGAATGCCCTTTCTGGAGGCCATGGCTTCCGGCCTGCCCTGCGTGGGTGCCGAAATCGCAGCAATCCCCGAGGTCGAGGCCGGCGCCGGGCTTCTGTTCGAGCCCGAAAACCCCGAAGATCTGGCCCGGCAGGTGATGTTGCTGTGCGGTGATGTCACTTTGTACCGCAGCTGTGTCCAGAAGGGGCTGGACCGGGCCCAGGCGCTGTCCCTGCAGGCGCTTGAGGAGAATCTTTGCCGGATTCTGGCTACAGTCCGCCAGTACTAACTTAACTAACGAGGCTTCGCCTCAGACCGACGAGCGCTGTCGATTTCAGTTTTCAGGGGAATCGTAGGGGCGACCCTGGTGGTCGCCCGTTTAGCGGGCCGGCACAAGACCGGCCCCTACGATATTCCCGTGACTTGGTCAGGTGGGTTTGTGCCTGTCGCTGCTGAAAGCTGCTCGCCGGCCAGCAGAGATCGATAGATTTCGACCGTTTTTCGCGCTGTGGTGTCCCAGGAGAACGCGGCCGCTCTGTTGACCGCATTCCGACTGATTTCGCTACGCAGCTCGGGATCCTGGATCAGGGTGGCAAAGCACCTGCGGATCTCGTCCACATCGTCCGGCTCGGCGGCCAGACCGGCGTCGCCCACCACTTCGGGTAGCGAGCCCCGGTTGCCATACACGACCGGAACGCCACAGGCCATGGCTTCCAGAGCCGGGAGTCCGAACCCTTCATAGTAGGAGGCAAAGGAGAAGGCGACAGCCCCGGAGTAGAGGGCAGCCAGATCTTCCTCGAGCACAAAGTCAGTGAAGTGGACTCTCTCCCGTTGATTCTCCAGCTCGGACAAGAACTGATCGTATTTCCACCCCAGCTGCCCGGCGATGACGAGGTGGATTCCGGAATCGGGCAGGTCCTGCACAAGCCGCTGGAACGCTTTCAGAGTGTTACTCAAATTCTTGCGGGGTTCGAGTGTAGAAAGGGTCAGAAGGTAGGGCGCTCCCTTCGGAATCCCGTATTTCCCTTTCACCCGGCGGACCAGCCGTTGATTGGCTACCGGGTAAAAAGCGGCCGGATCGCTTGCCTCGTAGATTGTGGTCACTCGAGAGGACTCAACGTTATAGAGCCTCGTCAAGTCTGTCCGGGCCGACTCGGAGACAGCGATGAAAGAGGCATTCCTCTTCACGGCGAACTGGAAGCCCTGTTCCGAAGTGTCGACATTCTCCCAGGTATGGAATTCCGGGAACAGCCTGTGCGTGCAGTCATGAACCGTCACCAGATAGCGGGACGCTTCCTGGTCCTCGACCAGCTTAAAGGCCTGGGGGAGTGTCAGGTGGATCAGATCGTATCGGTGGGATTCGGCCAGCGCACCCACATGGGCATGTTCCAGGGATTTCGTCAAGTTGAGCCCGTCGTCGATCCTTCTCAGCGGACGTGTCAGGAAGGGAGTTTTGGACGTGATTGCGTCGGCGAGTTTCTGGCGGATTCTGGCTACTTCGTCGATTCTGGCTCTTTTTCGCTCATAGCTCCCGAAAGATCCCGCCAGGAAGCGAGTGACATCTGGAAGGGCCAGGGCTTTCCCGCCGACCAGAGTGTCCAGCCTGAAGTCGAAGGGCTGTTCCTGATTCAGGCGGATCAGTCCTTTCAAAAGCTCCAGCGTATACCGGAAACACCCATCCCTTTTCCCTTCGGTCAGCTTGAAGGCTTCGATGAGAACTCGTTTCTGCATACGCCAGACGCCGCCGCCGCTTAGTACTCAGCCTTTCAGGCCAAATATCCTCTGGTACCACTTCTTCTCGGGCCGGGGGCGTTCCCAGAGACCCTCGGTATACCCGAGCCGCTCCATGGTCTCGCCATGCAGCTCCCAAAAAAGCTGCTGCATGGTTTCCGGCATCTCGTCTTTCCAGGCTCCCACCTTGCCGCGACGGAAGAACTTCTGCCGCCACTCGCCGTCAGCGCGTCTCCCGTAGGGCATCGGCTTACTCTGGAGATCCTCGAAAGAGGGCAGGTTCGAGACTCTCGGCTCGGGCATGTCCAGAATATCGCGTAGCTTCTCCGCGTTTCCGATGGGGTCCTCGATCAGTTCTTCGAACCGAATGACGATGCTGGCACGCTTCACCCAGGCGTCAGCGTTCCGACTCCAGCCACCAAAGAAGCTTCCATTTTCGGCACGAATGGCTTCGTCCATGTTGCGCAGATAGTCGGAACCCGGAACCACGATGTCTCTGCGGTGATGTGAGATCGAAACCATGGCGTCGCGTCCATCCCGGACGATGTACACAGCAGGAATCGCGGGGTCGTTCGGGTACAGATCATGCGGCTCCACGTGCGTCTTGACAACCGGGAAATCCAAATCCTTTTCCCAGTCTCCCTCGCGCCCCTCGGGTGGGCGGAGATGGCCCGATGAGATGCCGTAGACCTTATGCAGCACGATCCGGAAGAAAGTGTTTCCAGACCTGGGAAACGAGGCAAGCCAGATCATTTCATTTCCAACTCCCGCTCGACCGCGCGCGACTTTCACCACGGACTGCTCGGGGAAGCTCCAGCATCTTCAACCGACTCTCGAAAGCCTTTCAGACCGGAGGGCAAGGGCTCGCCGGTACAATTCCTCGTCCTGCTGGTTCAACAGCCTGATCTCCCGTCGCGTGTCTTCTGGAACGTTTCTGCGTGTGTAGTCGCTTACATTCTCCCAGATATGGGGGACGTCGGCCCATTTCAGACTGTGACCCAGATCTTTGCAGTCCTCCCAGAATTTCTCGAGAACGCCTACGAAAAAAAAGTCGTCCAGGTCGGCGCCCTTCAGGAACCTGCTCATCCGGTTGCGCGCAGATCCCCTGGCCGCGTACTCCAACAGATCAGACTCTTTCATCTCGCGGCGCTCGACAAGATAGTGGAAATTGGAGATGACTCGATCTGCAGGATCGCGCAGCCAGGTCACCACCTTCACGTCGGCGGGCAGATCGAAAGAGGCCCCCAGATCCTTATATCGAATGTGGCCATGCAGCGCTCTGGTGCTGCGTTCAATCCGAAACTTCTCTTGCCCCTCAAAGTCGCCTGGAAACACACGCTGAACCGCCTCGGGTGCGTAGACGTGCTCCAGGACCCGCCAGAAACTGGTGCCTCCGGTCTTCGGAATGTGGAGCGACACCAATTCCGGCCCGCGATTCGAAAGCCACCTGAGCATTGTGTAACCCCTCAGTAGATCTCCTCGCTGACGCCGAGGCGGGAGTGATAGAACTCAATTCCTTCTTGAACGTCGTCAGCGGAATAGATGATTCGCCCTTTTTCCATCACTTTCATGGTGTGGCACAACCGGGCGATACGCTGCGCTGAATGTGAGGCAATGATCACTGTCGCCGACTCCGCGATCCTGTCCAGCTCGCGGAAGCACTTGAGCTTGAACCGCTGGTCTCCCACCGCCAGTGCCTCGTCGATCAGAAAGATGTCCGGATTGGTCCGGACCGCAATCGAGAAACCGAGGCGCACGCGCATGCCGCTCGAATAGGTGGCGACGGGGGAATCGATGGAGTCCTCCAGCTCCGAGAAGGCGATGATCCTGGGGATGTGATCGCGGATCAACCCGGGTCCCATCCCCAGCAGCGTTGCATTGAGGAGGATGTTCTCTCTCCCTGTCATGTGGGGATGGAAACCAGCGCCCAGCGAAATCAGGGAGGCCAGCCTCCCTCGCACCCGGATTTCACCGCGATCCGGAGGCAGAATGCCGGAGATCATTCGAAGCAGTGTTGTCTTGCCCGAGCCATTCTGACCCATGAGTCCCAGAATGCCCCCTTGCGTGAGATCGAAGGTGACGTCGTCGATCGCCCAGAACTCATGTTTCCGGATCCTGTCTGTAGGCGGGGCAGCGCCGGCCATCACCCGCAGGATGTCACCGAGTCCGTACATCATGGACCGCTTCAGGTTTCGACAAAACTTCTTGGACACGCCGCTCAGGGTAAGAACGGGGTTCGGGGAGGGAGGGTCTGTTTCCCCGGTCGGTGGCCGGCCGGGAGCAGGACTTAGCTCGTTCATCAGACCAGCATCCTCTCCACCAGCCTGGTCTCCGCCACGTAGAAGACCCGACACGCATAAAGAAACAGACACAGCGCCAGGAGCGAACTCAATAGATAACCTTCCGTGTCGTAGAGCCGGCCGTAGAGGACGATGTCTCGAGCCGAGCAGACCAGATAGGTGAGGGGATTGTATCCGGAAATGGTGGTCAAAACTGAACTCTTGATTGTGGGGGAGTAGATGATCGGCGAAAGCCAGATCATCATACCCAGGGTCAAGTCCAGGCCGCGCCTGACATCTACGATTACGGCTCCGAAAACTGAAGTAATCAACCCGATCGCAGCGCCCGCCAGAAAGAGGGGCAAGAGAACCACCGGCAAGAGGATCAGCTTCCAGCTGGGCGCAACGCCAAAGACGATCATGACCACCAGGTTCAGGACCAGGAGAATCGAGAAATTAACCAGCTGCAGCGCGTTCTGCTCAAAAAGATAGACCTCATGAGGAAAGTTGATCTGCATGAGCAGGCTGCCGGCTGCACGCAGCGTGCAGCCGGATGCGGAGTAAAAACCCATGAACAGGCCCCACATGGTGGTCCCCACCAGCACGTAGATGGGATAGGGTAGGTCCAGTTCCCCGGTGTTGAGCATTCCGGCACGACGCAGAAACACCCAGGCTATGACGCCCACGACGGGAGAAAGGAACACCCAGGTGGGCCCCAGAAGTGACTTCTTGTAGCTCCCCACGAAGTCACGGCGAAACAACTGGTTGATCAACTCGCGGTTGCTCCAGAGAGTTCCCGCCATCCGCTTCCAGGTCTCGAAATAGCTCAACTGAGATCGCTGATTGGGGCGATAAGTGACTTCAATCAATCGAGTCGTCCTCTTGACGAATGGATTCTCCCAGTTCCCGAAGTTTCTTCTCCAGAAAGGCGACGGTTCGCACCAGTTCAGGAAGGCGCCGAAGGAGTACATAGTTCCGACGCCACAAGCTCGCATCCATCTCCGGCGATCCCGCGATCTTGCTACCCGCTTCGACCGACCGACCGATTCCCGTCTGGCCGATCGCCATCACGTCGTCTCCAATCGTCAGGTGGCCGGCCACCCCAACCTGGCCTGCCAGCATCACCCTGTCACCGACCCGGGTGCTTCCGGCCAGTCCCACCTGAGAGGCCAGGACCGTGTCCTTTCCCACCTGCGAGCCGTGACCGATCTGGACCAGATTGTCGATCTTGGTAGAAGACCCAATGCGGGTTTCTCCCACTGTGGCCCGATCGATGCAGGAGTGAGCTCCGATTTCGACGTTGTCTTCCAGGACCACGATTCCCGACTGCCGAATCTTGTGGTAGCTTCCATCCCCCCTGGGCGCAAATCCAAAGCCGTCGGCTCCGATCACCGCGCCACTCTGCAGAATGACCCGGTCGCCGATTCGGCAGTACTCCCTGACCACGGCATGGCTGTGAGCCACGAAATCATCGCCGATCTGAGCATAAGGGTAAACGACCACGTTGGGATGAAGGACGGCTCGATCCCCGATGACCGCTCCTTCGCCGATGACAGCGTTGGCCCCGATGGAATAGTCCGCCCCCAGCCGGGCCGTCGCAGCGATGGTTGCGGCGGGGTGGATCCCGGGGATGGGCTCTGGAGGACGATAGAAAAGCTCAATCGCCTGCGCAAAAGACAGATAAGGGTTCTCGGAGATCAGACGGGGTATGTCAGTGGCAGGGGGATCTGAAGAGACAATGATGGCTCCCGCCTGGCAGCTTCCGACCTTGGATGCGTACTTGGGGTTGGAGAGAAACGTGAGGTCTTCCGGTCCGGCCTCCTCGATCCCGGCAGCACCAAGAATCTCGACCTCGCCGTCCCCCACGAGCTCACAATCCAGGTGCCGGGCGATTGCTGCAAGTTTCATTTCCTTAGGGGGGACTCCTGCCCTGTTCAGGTGGGAATGATAACGTAACCTTCCCCCGAGTTATAGCGCGTGCCAGGAGGCTGTCGGGGAAAAACACGTCCAGCGGGGTAGCTCGCCCATAGTTCGCACGAACGGCATCGGAACGGGGAACTTCAGCTGACTCGAGGACTCAAAGCAGCGAACGGAGATCCCATGCCCAGAAAGCGCAAGGCCGCGAGAGCAGCAGCCAGGGTCAGTCTGGCGGTGCTGATCAGTCGGTTGCTGGGCCTGGTTCGCGAACTCACGATTGCGGCCGTATTCGGAGCCGGAGCGGTGACCGACGCCTGGCTGGTTGCGTTCAGGATCCCCGGAATGCTGCGAGATCTGGTGGCCGAGGGAGCGCTCAGCTCGGCCTTCATACCCACCTTCAATCGAGTTCTCGCTCGGCAGGGCAGGGAAGCAGCTTGGCAACTGGCCAGCCTGGTGATGAGCGCGCTGATGCTGTTTCTGGGTGCAATTGCCATCCTTTTCTATCTTTTCTCCGACACTTTCGTCTATTTGTTCGCCTTCGGCTTTGGCCCGGGTGAAGGGAAGTTCGAACTGACTTCGACGCTGATTCAAATCATCTCGCCATTCGTGCTGCTGGTGGCGCTCTCTTCCGTGGCCATGGGGATGTTGAACACCTTTGATCGCTTCTTCCTTCCTGCCGTGACGACAGCCTTCTTCAATCTGGCCATCATCGGCGCCGCACTTCTGATGGTTCCCTGGTTTGAGAGCCGGGGCGTTCCGGGAATCTATGCAGTTGGGTTCGGGGCCCTTGCCGGGGGTGCTCTTCAAATACTGGTCCAGGCTCCAACGCTGGCCAGACTCGGGTTCCGATTCCGTTTCCGAATTCAACTGAAGCACCCCGACCTGGTCCGCATCGGGCGCCTGATTGGTCCTGCTGTGCTGGGGGTGGGCGTCACGCAGTTTGCAGTCATGATCAACACGATTCTGGCCTCGACCCTGGGAGATGGGCCCATCTCCTGGCTGAATTTCGCTTTCCGTATCATTTACCTGCCCATCGGATTGTTCGGGGTCGCGATCGGGATCGTCAACCTGAGAGAGGTCTCAGCATACGCCGCCGAGGAGAACTGGAAGGAGCTCAAAGAGACCGTGGCCAACTCGCTGAGGATGGTTCTGTCCCTTGCCATCCCTTCCACACTGGGGCTGATGGTGCTTGCGACTCCCATTGTGGGTACTATTTTTGAGCGGGGGCGTTTCGATGCCTTCGACACCCGGCAAACGGCTGCGGCTCTGATCCTGTATACGATTGGTCTGACCAGTTACAGCTGTGTCAAGATCTACACCCCGACCTTCTTCGCTCTCAACGATTCGAGGTCACCAGTTCGTGTCAGCATGATCACGGCCGGGGTTCATGTAGTAACCAATCTGTTGGTGATCTTCCTTTTGTGTCCCCCCGGTTACGAGTTCCTGGGTCTCGCATTCACCACCTCCCTGTCGCTCGTCTTGAATCAGACCCTTCTGATGAGAAAGCTACATTCGAAGCTTGGCTCTTTCCAGGGCCTGGGTGTGGGTGAGGTAGCCGGCAAAGCCCTGGTTTCGTCGTTGCTTATGGCCGGCTCGGTGTTTGCCTTGAGCCGGTGGCTCGCTCCCTATGAGCAGGAAGGAGTGGGCCGCGTGCTGGCACTGGGGGCTTGCATCGCCCTGGGTGCAGTTGTCTATCTGCTGGCCGCGACGGCGCTTAAACTGGAGGAAGTGAAGCTTGTGATCAACTGGGGAAGAGGTTCAGTGCGTTGAATCTCACTCGGATGGCCTTCGACAGCTTCCTGAATTATCTACGGGTCGAGAAAGGCCTGGCGACCAACACGATCACCGCCTACCGCTCTGATATCGAGGAGTTTCTGGCCTTCCTGGAAGACCGGGAGAAGGAGCTCAAAGGCGTCCAACATCTCGACCTGACCCGGTTTCTGCAGAGACTGTATGAGCGGCTTTCTCCCCGCTCTGTGATGAGGAAGATCGTGAGCCTGAGAGCGTTCTTTAAATTTCTGGTTCTGGATGGATATCTCGAACTGAACCCGGCCCAGAACCTGGAGACGCCCCGCGTGTGGCACACCCTTCCCGAGTACCTCACGAGACAGGAAGTCGAGGCTCTGCTGTCCGGGCCCGACCTGGAATCCCCCCACGGGATGCGGGATCGCTGCATGCTGGAAGTGCTCTATGCGACGGGACTTCGCGTGAGTGAACTGGTTCGGCTGAAGCTCAACGAAGTGAATCTGGAAGTGGGGATTCTACAGCCCGTCGGTAAGGGCGATAAGCAAAGGGTGGTTCCCTTCGGTGATTCGGCCCTGCACCATCTCCGAAGCTATCTCACGATGGCCCGCCCCCGTTTTCTGAAGGGCGGGACTTCCCGGTACGTGTTTCTCACCCAGCAGGCCGGACCCATGAGCCGCCAGTACTTCTGGATGCTCTTGAATCGGTATGTGAAAGCCCTGGGCCTGGACCCGGGACGCAGGGTGAGTCCTCACACGCTTCGCCACAGTTTTGCTACCCATCTCCTGGAGAACGGAGCCGACCTCAGGGCGATTCAGATGATGCTCGGACACGCCGACATCTCAACCACCGAGATTTACACCCATGTGACCCGCCTTCGGCTGAAAGAGATCTACAACCGAACCCACCCAAGGGCCAAATAGGCGCTCGCTGCGCTCGCGCCGTTGCAAGTTCCAAGTTGCAAGTTCCAAGTTTCAGGTTCCATCACATTCTACGAACCTTCAACCTTCAACTTTCAACCTTCAACTTTCAACCAGTAACCAGTAACCAGTAACCAGTAACCAGTAACCAGTAACCGTTCAGTAAACCCCAATCACCTTCCACCAAATCAACCCGACTCCCAGCCAGACGACAAGGTGGATGACTGAAAGAAGGAAGCCGATCCTCCACCAGTCCTTCAGTTCGATATAGCCCGAGCCGAAGAAGATCGGGGCCGCACCGTCTCCGTAGTGTGTCAGGCAGGCATATAGATTGGAGAAGAAAGCCAGGACCAGGGCTGAAAGGAGTGCCGGCGCCCCGGCCGAGACGGCCAGCGTCAGGAAGGCGGCATAGAGGGCAACAATGTGGGCCGTCATGCTGGCGAAGACGTAGTGCAGATAGGTGTAGGCGATGACCATCAGGACCAGGGCCAGGACGGGGTTCCAGGATTGGAACAGGGCTCCCTGAGAAGAGAGGAGCTGAAGGATCAGGCCGCTGTCCGAGACGGCTCCGGCAAGGGAGAGAAAACCGCCGAACCAGAGGAAGGTCTCCCAGGCCGAGGACTCTTCAGAAAGATCTTCCTTCGTCAGCACTCCTGCCACCAGAAGCAGGCCCATCGCCGCGAATGCCGCAGCCACAGTGCTGGTGCCATGCCAGCTCGTGGTGGCCCAGGTCAGGGCAAGGAATACGAAGACAGCGGCAAGAATCCTTTCATCACGACTCATGGGCCCCAGGGCGGAGAGCTCCCGGCGGGCAAACTGGCCGGCTTCCGGTGTCGCCCTGACTTCCGGCGGATAGGTCCAGTAGATCACGGCCGGAACCAGGAAAAGAGAGCAGAATCCAGGAACCGAGGCTGCCTTGAACCACGTGCCCCAGTCGATGACCACGCCGGCCGTGTCCATGGCCAGCTGAGCCGCCAGCGCATTGGCGGCCATGGCGGTCAGGAACAGGGCGCTGGTCACAACGTTCGACTGGAAGGCGGTAAAGAGCAGATAAGCGCCAAGGCGGCGAGCGCTCTCACCCGGACGCGAATCAAATTCGAGAACCAGACTCCTGGCAATTGGATAAATGATACCTCCTGCGCGGGCCGTATTGGAGGGTGTCACCGGTGCCAGCGTGAGATCGGCAAGAGTGAAAGCGTAGCCCAGACGCAGGGAACTGGAACCGAGTTCCCGGATCAGGACGAGCGCGATTCTTCGTCCCAGGCCGGTCTTGGTGAGGCTGCGGGCGAGAATGAAAGCCACTACGATGATCCAGGTGACAGTCGATGAGTAACCACGCAGTGCCTGGTCAAGAGTCATCGTTTTCAAGACCATCCCCAGAGCCAGAGAGATCAGTACAACCACTGGCATCGGATAGCGGTTCCAGAGAATCGCCGCAATAGTTCCGAGAAAAAGAAGGAAGGTGTTCCATTGAAGCCGTGTCAGATCGAAAGGAGGCGCAACCATCAGAGCCAGCAGCACGAAAAACAGGATGAGGGCGACCAGATGAGCGGCACTCCGAAGTGGCATCGGGAGGAGTGTATCAGGTCCCATCAATGAGCCGGGTGGTCTAGAATATGTAAGAATGCAACCGTCGCTTTCGCCGCGAAAAGGAGCCCGGATTTGTGAAAGTGTTAAAAAAATCGCATTTCATGTTGAAACATGAGACACTGGGGGTCGTAATCAACACTCAATGCGGTTTCAACGGTCTATGCAAATGGTGCGAATCACTCTCATCCTGACGGCTTCTCTGTGCTGTTCCCAGCTTTCGGCCCAGGTTGGACGGGGAGGCAGCGGCTGGCGCTACCCCGGGCGTTACACGGGCGCCGAGCAGATCCAGGCCCTCGAGTGGGGCACCGGGGCTGCGGCTCATCTGGTGAGGCGAGGCGGTTTCAGCGCCTCTCCGGAGGAGATCGGGCGCCTCGTCGGGCAGGGCTTCGAGGCAACACTGGACGAACTTCTCGACTACGAAGCGATGGATGACTCGGAAATGGAAGCCGGGCTGGAAGCCGCCGACATCGTGCTCATTCGACAGAACAATAACGGCCGCTACGTGACCAACATCGGTGCTCTTCAGAGGTGGTGGTTGTACCGAATGGTGCACAGCCGCCGCCAGCTTCTCGAGAAGATGGCCCTTTACTGGCACGACCACTTCGCGACTTCCGTCTTACAGATCAATTACGTTCTCGGCACAGGCGGGAGGGACGACGCAACACTGGATGGGACTGAGAAGCCTCTGATGCTGGTTCAGAACGAGACGCTGCGCCGGCACGCCCTGGGCAACTTCAAGGAAATGGTTCATGCGATTGCCCGCGATCCGGCCATGATTCTGTGGCTCAACAACGCCGAGAACCGGGTCGGAAGTGCGAATGAGAACTGGGCCCGCGAGCTACTGGAGCTCTTCACCGTCGGTGAGAGCAGTGAGAGTGCCGCCTATGGCGAGTTCGATATCCAGGAAGCCGCCCGGGCCTTTACCGGCTGGACGATCGTTCCCCCGCGCCTGGATGGATTGGTGGGGGAAGGTTATGACTTTTTCTACGCCCCCCAGTTTCATGACTTCGAGCCCAAGACTTTTCTCGGCCAGGTGATCACTTCACCCGAGGGGAATGCCTCCATCATCGACGGGGAGCGGGTCATCGACATCATTTTCGAGCAACCCCAGACCGCCGTCTTTATCACCCGCAAGCTCTGGGAGTACTTTGTTTACCCGGAGCCCAGCGATCAGATTGTTGAGGAGCTGGCCGAGGTGTTCCGCTCCAGCAACTACGAGATCAAACCCCTCATGCGGGCGATGTTCACTCATCCCCACTTCATGTCCAGTAAGGCCTATCGGGCCAAGATCAAGAGCCCCGTCGAGTTCGCCGTGGGAGCCTATCGCGCGCTGGGCGTCAGGGATCCGATCAGTGTTTCCAGGCTCTCTGAAATCTTCGGCCTGGGTCAGCAGCTGTTCATCCCTCCCGATGTGGGCGGCTGGACGCATGACCAGGGCTGGATCAACACGGGGAGCGTGATCGGGCGTTACAACTTCATGACCTTTGTGAGCTGCAACCGCGGGCGCAACCCCGGGGATCCTCCCATTACAGATCAGAATTCTTTCTTTGAGACGATCTGCCGCTTCAGCCGGGCTCAAGACCAAATTAACATCAACGGGATCATCGAGAGCAACAATCTCCGTTTTGCACCTGACATCGTGAGCTATTTCGGGACCGCTCTACTGCAGGGAGACCAGACCATCGATGACGCTTACATCCTCGAAGAGTACATGAACACCGGCCCGGACGGACTCCCGGAACCGTTCGATATCGATGATCCTGTGATGGTCGACAGCAAGGTGCGCGGCGTCATTTTCTTGCTTTCGCTGGTGCCGCTGTACCAGCTCAACTGAGAGAAAACGAGTACTGAGATGAGAAGACGAGATTTCATCAAGAAGTTCACACTTTTGTCCACCGCGACCGTAGCCCCGACCTTTCTGGTCAAGAGCATCAAGGGGGCCCGGGCCAGCGGCATGCTCAACGCCGATATGGGAAACCCGAATCGCATCCTGGTGGTGATTGAACTGAGCGGCGGCAACGACGGGTTAAATACGGTGATCCCATACACCAATGAATTCTATCAGGCATCCCGACCGACTCTGAGTCTTGCCGGTGCCCCCAACCTGTTGACTCTCGACTCCGAGTACGCCCTGCATCCGGCCATGACCGGTTTCAAGGAGCAGTGGGACAACGACCTCCTGACCATTGTCCAGGGAGTGGGTTACCCGAACCCGAACCGGTCCCATTTCCGCTCTCGCGATATCTGGCACACTGCAGAGCCGGAAAACGTTGTCACTGACGGCTGGCTGGCCAGCTACTTCAACAGCCTGGAGGACCCCGAGGCGTTGGTGGGCCTGAATGTCGGGGGCTCAGTGCCTCGCTCCATGGTGTCGTCGGAGGGTTCATCGCCTTCCATACTCAACATTGACACGTATCAGATTCAGACGGATCCGTTCCATCCCGAGGACGCCACCAACAAGAATGCGGCGTTCCAGCAGCTGATGGCGCAGCCTCAGAAACAGTTTGGATTCCAGGATTACGTGAGCGAGACGATCCTCGACGCAACCGCCACTTCGATTGCTCTTCTCGAAGGCAAAGAGAACTACTCGAGCACGATTCAGTACCCCAACTCGGCCTTCGCCGGAAACATGAGAACCATCGCTCAAATCATCGCTGCTGACCTGGGGGTAACGGTCTTTTATGCCCGTACCGGGGGATACGACACGCACGCCAACCAGGCAGTGGGAGGGAATCCCCTGCAGGGTGTCCACGCCAATCTCCTGGACGACCTTTCGCAGACCCTGAAGGCCTTTTATGACGACATGGTAGAGATGGGTCGTGACAAGGATGTGGTGATCTTTTCCTGGACCGAATTTGGCCGTCGTCTCCGCGACAACGGGAGCGATGGAACTGACCACGGCACCGCCAACCAGATGTTCGTGATGGGAGATCCGGCCAGCATCCGAAGCGGATTCGAAGGAGAGCATCCATCCATGGCGCCCGCAGATCTCGACCCGGTCGGCGACATGCTTTACACGCTCGATTTCAGGTCGGTCTACGCCCACATTCTCTCGGGCTGGCTGGGTGCAGATGCCACTGCCGTCCTGGGCGCCGACTTCACAGATCCTTCCCTGGACTTCATCAAGACCGCCTGATCTGAAGGAATTTCGAACCTAGGCCCCACTCTCCTGGTTTCGAGTTTCGATTTGGTCTTGAGCCACACGCCCTTCAATTTTCAATCAATCCCACAGGGAACCTTTCAGGGCCTTCTCATACTATGGCCTTGATGAGTCAGCCCATTCGAGTTGGACTGTTGTTCGGCGGCCAGTCTGCCGAGCACGAAGTCTCGCTGCAGTCGGTTCAGAACATCATTGAGGCCATGAATCCGTCCCGGCTGGAGCCGGTCCTGATTGCAATCGACAAGGCGGGGCGGTGGGTTCACTGTGAGAATCGGGATTTCCTCGAGCATCCCGATGACCCCCAGAGAATCGCCTTGAGTCTGGAGAAGTTCGATCAGGTGACCCTTCTACCCTGGGCATCGGGCAACCACCTGCGGCGGGTGCGGGACGGCAAGTCCAGTGGGAAAGTGGATGTGATCTTTCCGGTTCTGCACGGACCTTATGGAGAGGACGGAACGATACAGGGTCATTTGAAGCTGGCTCAGGTTCCCATGGTTGGATGCGGTGTCCTGGCCGCCTCACTCACGATGGACAAAGAAATGGCGAAGCGTGTGCTGGCCCAGGCCGGGATCCCCCACGCCAGAGGACGGGCTCTTTATCGGACAGAACGCGCCGACGTCCGGGTGGATCGACTCGTGGCCGAACTCGGTTTGCCGCTCTTCGTCAAACCGGCCAATCTGGGATCGTCGGTGGGAGTTTCCCGGGTCGACACAGCCGGTCAAATGGACGAGGCCCTGGATGAGGCCTTTCAATTTGACCACTGTGTGGTTGTGGAAGAGGCCATCCAGGGTCAGGAAGTCGAATGTGCGGTCCTGGGAAACAACCATCCAGAAGCTTCCATCGTGGGCGAGATCCTGCCCAGGAACGGATTCTATTCCTACCAGGCTAAATATCTGGATCCGGATGGTGCTGAGCTCCGCATTCCAGCCCGCCTCTCGGAGGAACAGACCGCCCGGGTGCGCCAGCTCGCAGTGGAGACGTTTCGGCTTTTCAGGTGTCGGGGAATGGCACGAGTTGACTTCTTCGCGACCACAGATCAGGTGATCGTCAACGAGCTGAACGCGATCCCGGGATTCACGAGAATCAGCATGTATCCGATGCTGTGGGAGGCCAGCGGTGTCGGTTACGCCGAACTGGTCGAGCGGCTCGTCGATCTGGCCCTGGAAAGCGCAGCTGCCGACCGGCAACTCCGAACCTCTCTGTAAAAAGAGTTTCTCGCAAGACGCGCCTTTGCCTTTCCGCTCCCTTACCCGCGCCCGCGCCCTTGCCCGAGCCCCCGCCCCCGTCTCCCGTTCACTCCCCTCACTGCATCGTCGCAGACTCGGGGTGGCCGCTTCCGAGGGATTGAGACACGCTTTTCTCCAGTCCACCCGCATGCTGTACTCTAGTGCTGCTCGTCGAATCGTCTGCGGGAGCATCCTGGAAGTACAAGATGGCCCTGAATCTTGAGTCGGTGTATCAATCCATTGAGGCCGCAGCAGCGGATCAGGATAAAGAGTTCTCCCTCGACTTCGCCCATCTGCTCTTCGAAAAAGCCAGTGTAGGGTTTCTGAGCCTGTTGGACACGGAGGATCTGGCCGCGATTGTCCGGTCGTCGCTGCTCTTTGTGGATCGGCGGCGCAAACAAGAGGTCAAGGTACGGGTCTACAATCCCACGCCGGGCCGGCATGGCTGGAACGCCGACTTTACGGTGGTCGAGATCCTGTTGCAGGACCGCCCCTTCGTTGTCGACTCGGTGCGGGGCTGCCTGAAATCCATGGGGCTGGAACTGGTGGACTTTGTGCACCCCGTTATCCGTGTCAGGCGGGATGGGACCGGGAAACTCTTCAGAGTCATACCGGATCGAGGCGAGAGCACTCTGGAGGCATACGAACTGTTTCTAGCTCGCCGGGTGGACCGGTCGCACCACAAAGAGATCAAGGACCGGGTCAAGAGTGTCCTCGGTGATGTGGTTCTCACTTCCACCGACTACCAGTCCATGAGACAGAAGGCACTTGAACTGCGTGGCTATCTGAGCGGGCTGGCCGCGGGGGTCGGGGCTGACGTTTCCTTCCAGGAAGGACCGGTCGACCTGAGGGAATACGCCAGCTTTGTCGAGTGGCTGGTGGCCGACAACTTCGTGTTCCTGGGCTACCGGGAGTATGACATCTTTGACCGCAAAGGATCTCGCTACATCCAGACCCGGCCCGGCTCAGGTCTGGGGATTCTCCGGAAAATAGAGACCAGCGCCTACCTCAAGGCCACTCCTCTTAAGCAGATTCCCGAGAAACTGAGAAAGAGGATGACGGCAGGACCGGTCCTGATGGTGACCAAGACCAATGCTGAAGCGACCGTGCATCGTCGGGTTCGCATGGACTATGTCGGGGTGAAGGTTTACGACGAAGCGGGGCGTCCCGCCGGAGAACGCCGCTTGCTGGGACTGTTTACATCCCGGGCCCATTCCCGGTCGGTTGAATCCATTCCCCTGCTGCGGCGGAAACTGGAGCAGGTTGTGGCTCTCGACAACGCGGTGGAAGGTTCTCATGATTTCAAGCAGGTTGTCGCTATCTTCAATTCCATCCCTCGCGATGAGTTGTTCAGGTCTTCTCCCCGTCACCTCCACCGGGACATTCGGACGATCATGGGGATCGAGCGGCAAAGGCGGGTTCTTCTGACCGTGCGCCCGGATCCACTCAGCCGCGGCCTGGCCTTGATGGTCATCATGCCGCGCGATCGATTCAATACGCACGTTCGTCGGCGAATCCAGGGTTTTCTGGCTGAACGGTTGCAGGCGGACCACGTAGATTACAACCTGGCAATGGGTGAGGATGAAGCCCGGGTGCGGCTTCATTTCTTCTTTACCACCGAGTTGACCATCGACTCGGTCGACCTGCCGGATCTTGACCGGAAAATCGCTGAATTCACCCGATCCTGGGAGGAGCATCTCCTGGACGAGATGCTGAAGCGGCACGATCGATCCGAGGCCCGACGGCTGGTAGACGGCTACGCCCAGGCCTTCGAGGAGGGCTACCGGGCAGAGATGTCCATGCAGCACGCGGCGCGCGACATTGAAAACCTGGAGACTCTTGGCGACGAGTCCTACCTGGTGGACCTGGTAGCCCGTGCCCGGGGAAGCGATCGAGTGGTCTCCACCCAGGTCAGGATTTACCACCAGCAGTCAACCCTGGTTTTGAGTGAAGTATTTCCGATTCTGGAGAAGCTCGGGCTGAGAGTTATCGAGCAGATTTCTTACAGTCCGGATGGCAGTAGAGTTCTTCCGGAGGGCTCCAGGAATCCCAGCCTGGGTATCGACATCTTCCGCGTTCTGGATCATTCCGGCGCCCCGATCGAGGTCGATCGGCTGGGCGACGTGTTGATCGAAGCGCTGTTGGAGCTGCTCTACGGGCGAGCCGCCAATGATCGTCTCAACCAGCTCGTGCTGACGGCCGGGATGAGTGTTCGACAGGTGGCTCTGCTGCGTACGTGCCGGGCCTATCTTTCGCAGGTGCAGGCAGCCACCAGTCTGAGCTTCGTGGCGGATACTCTCCTCAAGCATCCGGGTTGCGCCAGAGCCATCTACGATTTCTTCGAAGCCAGATTTGGCCTCTCCGGCAACGGGTCACGAAAAACGGCGGTGGCAAGAACCAGATCTTCTTTCTACGAGCAACTGGCGCCGGTTTCATCCTTGTCCGAGGACGAGACTCTGGGCACTCTCTTTCAGATCGTCGAGGCCGTCGTGCGGACCAACTTCTTCGGTGACGACCCTTGCATCGCTCTCAAGATCGACTCCAGCAAGGTTCCCGCCATGCCGGATCCACGCCCTCTTTTCGAGATCTTCGTAGGCTCTCCCGACATGGAAGGGATCCATCTGAGAGGTGGCCGGGTAGCCAGAGGGGGCATTCGCTGGAGTGACCGCCCGGACGACTTCCGGACCGAGGTGCTGGGCCTGATGAAGACCCAGATGACAAAAAACGCGGTGAGCGTGCCGGTGGGTTCCAAGGGCGGATTCGTTCTCAAGCACCCACCTGCTGAGCCAACCGATCTCAGGGGGCATGTTCGGGAGCAGTACAAGACCTTCATGCGAGGGCTCCTCGACCTCACCGACAACCTGGTCGGGGGAGAGATCGTCCATCCAAAGGGGCTCGTGATTTACGATGAGCCTGATCCCTACCTCGTCGTAGCAGCCGACAAAGGGACCGCGAGGTTCAGCGATCTGGCGAACCAGATCAGCCATGAGTACCGGTTCTGGCTGGGCGACGCCTTTGCCTCGGGAGGTTCACACGGGTACGACCACAAGAACGAAGCCATTACCGCACGGGGAGCCTGGGAGTGTGTGCGCCGGCATTTTAGAGAAATGGGGATTCGTTTCGGTGAGCAGGTCGTGACGGTGGCGGGGATCGGAGACATGTCTGGCGATGTTTTCGGAAACGGCTTGCTCTATTCCGATCGGATCAAGCTTCTGGCAGCCTTCAACCACCTGCATATCTTTCTGGATCCCAATCCGGACCCGCAGGCCAGTTTCAGGGAGCGGAAACGACTCTTCGAGACCCCGGGGTCGACGTGGGAGGACTACAATCCGAAACTGATCAGCCGCGGGGGGAGAGTGTACTCCCGTCACGCCAAGTCGATCGAACTCTCGGCGGCAGCCAGGAAAATGCTGGGTACGAAAGAGTCCAGCCTGAGTGGCCGGGCCCTGATACGGGCCATTCTCGAGATGGAGGTCGATCTTCTCTGGAATGGTGGAATCGGGACCTACGTCAAGTCGTCGAGGGAGCGCCACGGCGACGTCGGGGATCAGTCCAACGACAACGTGCGCGTCGACGCTTCCCGGATGAAAGCCAGGGTGCTGGGGGAAGGCGGGAACCTTGGTTTCACGCAGCTGGGACGTATCGAATATGCGCTTGGCGGCGGGCGGATCAATACAGACGCCATTGACAACTCGGCCGGCGTGGACATGAGCGACCATGAGGTGAACATCAAGATCCTGCTGCAACTCCCGGTCGAAGCCGGAAGCCTCTCCTTCGAGGAGCGAAATCGAGTCCTTGAAGATATGACTGATGAGGTCAGCAAGCTAGTTCTGGAAGACAACTACAGCCAGTCGCTGTGTCTCTCCCTGGCCGAGAAGAGGAGTCGCGAGGACCTCTCCCTGTTTGAATCCTTACAGGAGCACCTGAGCGATCGAGGTGACCTGGATCCAGTGGTTGAACAGCTTCCCGACAGCCGCACCTACCGGAAGCGGGCGGGCCAGCACCTCGGGTTGACACGACCCGAACTTGCAATACTGCTGGCCTACACCAAAATGGCCCTCACCAGGCACCTGCTGCTCTCGAATCTTCCAGACCAGGAGTTCGTCCAGCATTACTTGCGCGACTATTTTCCTGCCCCGCTCATGGAGCACTACTCCGAGTGGGTGCAGGGGCATCGTCTGCGCCGCGAGATCATTGCCTGTCAACTCACCAATCTGGTCGTCGACAAGGTCGGGATTGCCTTCATACACGGGATGATACGGGACACGGGTGCGACTCCACCCGAAGTGGTTCAGGCTGCCGTTGCGGCCCTGGTTGTCCTGGATCTGGGGAGTTTCCTGAAACAGATCGTCGCTCTCGACGACAAGGTCACCGCCACCAGTCAATATCGCGCTCTTCGTGAAGTCGACAAGGCCGTTCGAGGCATTGTCCAGTGCATTCTTCTCGGCGAAGTCGACCTGGATCAACTGACTGAGTTCGTGGAACACCACCGGCCGCCCATGACCGAACTGAGAACGAGAATCGCGCGTTTCCTGCCCCGTCCCGAGAAGACACGTTATGCGAAGAAGGCTCGGGAGTTTGTCGAAGGTGGCTTCCCAAAGCGCCTGGCCGGGCAGGTGGCCAGCCTGGACTATCTTCCCGGCAGCCTGGGACTGATCAATGCCGGCGACACGACCCTGGTCACTCTGGAGAAAGCGGCCAGGGCCTTCTACGCGTTGGGGGAGAAACTCCACCTGGAGGCTCAGAGGAACGCCATTGTTGCCCTGCCCAAGAAGAGCAAGTGGGAGAAAATTGCGGCCACCAGTCTGGTCATGGACCTCCGCAATGTACAGCGGCAGCTCACGATTGAGTTTCTGAAGGCGCGGGAGCAGCAGGATGGTCTGACGATGGGTGCGTTTCTGGAGCGGGATCCGAGGGCTTACGACCGCTTCGAGCAGGCCATCTGGGGCCTTGAATCGGATTCTGAAGCGGCCCTTACGAAGGCCGGAGTGGTTACCCGCATGCTCATCCGTCTGACGGAGACGGCCAGAAGATTGAACCAGGCCGGGAGCTGAGAAAGTGGGAGCGGCCTCTGTGCTCGCGAACCCGTTCGGACCACGGAGGGTCCTCCTACACTGGGAATGTCACACAATGGCAAAGCGTAGGAGCCGCCTCCGCGCGGCGATCTGACCGGACCACGGAGGGTCCTCCCACACTGGGAATGTTACAGGATGGCAAAGTGTAGGAGCCGCCTCCGCGCGGCGATCTGACCGGACCACGGAGGGTCCTCCCACACCGGGAATGTCACACAATGGCAAAGCGTAGGAGCCGCCTCCGCGCGGCGATCTGACCGGACCACGGAGGGTCCTCCCACATTGGGAATGTTACAGGATGGCAAAGTGTAGGAGCCGCCTCCGCGCGGCGATCGTAGTAGTGAAGAAGCCGGGTGATCGGACCACGGAGGGTCCTCCCACACTGAGGAAGACCAGCCCGCGCCCCGTCGCAGTCTAAAAAATCCTTTTGACCAGAAACAGATCGCCACTCCGGCCAGAAGAGGATTTCCACGTTCCCAGAAAGCGCCGCCGTTCAAGTTTGAGCTGCGCCTCAATCAACTCGCTTCCAACCTGGACCTTGAACGAGAGATTCCCATCCTGCACGGCAAGGCCCTGAACCGGTACGGGCTCTTTCCCGGTCACGTCGGGGTTGTCATCCGTGAGTACAATCCCGTCGGGGAAAACGGCCTCTCCGAACAGTCGTCCCTCGGTCAGAAATACCTGGAGCCGCGGAATCGTCTGAAAAGGCTTCAGTTTGGCCGCATCTTTGTAGGAGGCGTTGGGTGGCGGAGGGTCGGGAGGCGTGGCTCCCGTGTCCCTCGGGTACATGGCCCATTTCCCCCGCACTGCCAGGAGCTCCAGGTCCCGGTCCGAAAGCGGTTTGCTCTCCTGTGGCACCTGTTGTGCCACAAGGGAGCCCACCAGCACCAGGAAAAGGGTCAAGAAAAGAAACGAAGTGACTCTCATATTACTGTTCATCGCAGACATGACCTTAACCTTCAACTTTCAACCTTCAACTTTCAACCTTCAACCTTCAACCGGCCCTAGGCATCAGTAACACAACCCTCCGAGGCTGATAAAACGGATCGGGTATATTTGAAAAGGGTCCCGGCCGACGTCTTTAGCGGAGGGGCGGTCCACCGTTCGGCTCGTTCCTTCAGCACTTCTGCGCTCAACTCCACGTCAATGGTCCTTCGCAGGGCATCCAGCGTGATGCGGTCGCCGTCCTCGAGCAAGGCCAGCGGGCCTCCCACCTGAGCCTCCGGTGTAATGTGACCAATGATAAACCCGTGGGAGCCACCGGAAAAGCGCCCGTCAGTGAGCAGAGCGACGTCGGGGCCCAGTCCAGCTCCCATGATGGCTGATGTCGGAGTGAGCATCTCAGGCATCCCCGGACCCCCTTTGGGGCCTTCGTAGCGGATCACAACAACGTCGCCCTTTTGAATCTGATCCTTTTCCAGCGCCGCCAGCATATCTTCCTCCGAATCAAAGACCCGCGCCGGGCCTGAAAACTGCAGACCTTCCTTCCCGGTGATTTTGGCCACTGCTCCCTCGGGAGCCAGGTTGCCCCTCAAAATCTGAAGGTGCCCGGTGGGCTTTAGAGGCTTTTCGACGCGGTGGACCACCTTCTGGTCGTTGGCCAGATCCGGTACGTCCGCCAGGTTCTCGGAGAGCGTCTGCCCGGTCACGGTGAGAGACGACCCGTCCAGAAAGCCCTCCTGCAACAGGTATTTCATCACGACTGGAATGCCACCGATCTCATGAAGGTCCTGCATGACATAAGGGCCACTCGGCTTGAGATCAGCGATGTAGGGCACGCTGTCACTCACTTCCTGGAACGAGTCGATGGTCAGATCCACACCTGCGCTGCGGGCCATGGCTATCAAGTGAAGCACGGCGTTGGTCGACCCTCCCAGAGCCATCACGACCACCATGGCGTTCCGGAACGCCTGCGGGGTCATGATGTCACGAGGCTTGATGTCTTTTTCCAGTAACCGGTAGATGGCCCTGCCCGCCTCCCTGCATTCCTGCAGTTTCTGTTCGTCCTCGGCGGGAGTCGAGGAGCTGTAGGGGAGCGACATTCCCAGAGCCTCAATGGCCGAGGACATGGTGTTGGCGGTGTACATGCCACCGCAGGCTCCAGCGCCCGGGCAGCTGTGCTGAACAATCGCTTTCCTCTCGTCGTCACTGATCTTGCCGGCCAGATACTCCCCGTAGCTTTGAAAAGCGGAGATAATGTCAATCTTCTGGCCGTCCAGAAACCCGGGGCGAATGGTTCCACCGTAAACCATCAGGGCCGGCCGATTGACCCGCGCCATAGCCATCAAACATCCCGGCATGTTCTTGTCACAGCCCGGGATCGAGATATTGGCGTCGTACCACTGGGCGCACATCACGGTTTCGATCGAATCGGCGATGATCTCACGTGACTGCAGGGAGTAGCTCATTCCCTCGGTTCCCATGGAGATTCCGTCGCTCACTCCGATCGTGTTGAAGCGCAGCCCTACCAGACCGGCATCGGTCACGCCTTTCTTGACCTCCCTGGCCAGGCGATTCAAGTGTATGTTGCAGGAATTGCCTTCGTACCACATGCTGGCGATTCCGACCTGGGGCTTGTCCAGGTCGGCCTCGCTGAGTCCAGTTCCGTAAAGCATGGCCTGCGAAGCACCCTGGGATCTGGGCTGGGTTACTCGGGAGCTGTAGCGGTTCAGTTGGTCAGTCATCCGTATCCTTTTGGTTGTCCTTTCGAAATAGTACAGTAGCGTACATGAGCGACAGGCATTGGTATATGAAACTGCACTGGAGGATCTTAGCTGGTCTGGTCCTCGGAACCATCTATGGTGTCGCCGCCGCTGCTGCCGGCTGGGTGGACTTCACCACCGATTGGATTTCTCCTTTTGGAACGATTTTTGTCAACCTGCTCAAACTCATTGCCGTCCCTCTGGTGCTCGCTTCGCTGGTGTGTGGAGTGGCTTCGCTGTCCGATCTGAGGAAGCTCTCACGCATTGGCGGAAAAACGATTGCCATCTATATCACGACCACGGTCATCGCGGTTTCGATTGGTCTGATCGTTGTTCATGTTGTGAAGCCCGGTGCCTGGGTCCCTCAGGACATGAGAGACCGGCTCCAGCAAGTCTATCAGGAAGATGTCACGGCGCGCTCGCAGCAGGCTGAAGTAGCTCGTCGCCGGGGGCCTCTGCAGCCCATCGTCGACATCGTGCCCCAGAACTTTCTTGGTGCGGCTTCAGACAATCGGAACATGCTGCAGGTCGTGTTTTTCGCGATCCTGCTGGGCGTCGGGCTGATTCAGGTGAGCCGCGAAAAGGCCCGGCTCCTGCTCGACTTTTTCGAAGGCTTGAACCTGGTCATCATCCGCCTTGTGGATCTCATCATGGTGGCGGCTCCCTTCGGGGTCTTCGCTTTGATCGCGGGAACGATCACGGAAGTTGCGGGAGACAATCTGAACCGCCCCGGGATTTCCGGAGACTCCATTTCTTGAGAGGATGGGGTCATGGGAAGACGAAGCAGATACTCACCAGAGGTTAGAGAACGAGCAGTACGGATGGTGTTTGAGCACGAACGGGAGTACAGCTCTCAATGGGGTGCGATGACATCGATAGCAGCCAAGATCGGCTGCACAGCGGAGACGCTGCGCAAGTGGGTCCGACAGGCGGAAATGGATCAGGGGCGTCGAGCCGGGCTGACAACGGACGAGAGGCAGCGTCTGAAGGAACTGGAGCGGGAGAATCGGGAGCTGAAGCAGACTAACGAGATCTTAAGGAAGGCTTCGGCTTTTTTCGCCCAGGCGGAGCTCGGCCGCCGACGGAAATGATGGTGGATTTCATCCGAGAAAATCGGACCTGCTATGGGGTCGAGTCGATCTGCGAGGTGCTGCCGATCGCCCCTTCGACGTTCTACCAGCGGGAAGCCAGGCACAAGGATCCTGCGTTACTGCCGACCAGGACGAAACGCGATGCCAGGCTTCGAGTTGAAATCGATCGGGTGTGGCGTGCCAATCGCGAGGTCTACGGAGTGCGCAAGGTCTGGAAGCAGCTGAATCGTGAGGGCTTCAAGGTGGCTCGCTGCACGGTCCAGCGTTTAATGCGCGAGACGGGACTGCAGGGCGTGGTTCGGGGTCGCCGGTTTAAGACGACGCAGCCGGATGAAACAGCCGCAAGGCCGGCTGATCTGGTGGACCGCAACTTTACTGCAACCCGTCCGAATCAGCTGTGGGTAGCCGATCTGACCTACGTGGCCACCTGGAGAGGGCGCGTCTACGTGGCATTGGTCATCGATGCCTTCTCGAGAAGTATTGTCGGGTGGAGGGCGTCGGCTTCCCTGAAGACCGACATTGCCCTGGACGCACTGGAGCAGGCCCTGTGGTCGCGTTCAGACACAGAAGGCCTGATTCATCACAGCGACCGGGGAGTGCAGTACCTGTCGATTCGCTATACGGAGCGGTTGGCAGAGGCCGGCATCGAGCCTTCGGTTGGAAGCAAAGGAGACTCTTACGACAACGCGCTGGCCGAATCGGTCATCGGGCTGTTTAAGACGGAAGTCATTCGTCAGGAAGGCCCCTGGCGGGGATTAGAGGAGGTGGAATTTGCGACGCTGGATTGGGTCTGTTGGTATAACAAGAAGAGATTGCTGGAGCCAATCGGCTACATTCCACCCGTTGAGTTCGAGCAGATGTATTACCTGAATCAACCGGCTACAGCTATAGTGGCTGGAGTCAACTAAAACTGTCTCCGGAAAACCCGGAGCGGTTCAATCCAGCCGGTATTTTGGAACTGCTTGCGGCGCTGGGGATGTACTGCGCGACAGTCTTGTTGGGGCTGGGAGTTCACATGATCGTGACCTACGGGTTGATCCTGAGATTGTTGACTCCCCTCTCGCTCGGGACCTTCTACCGGGCCATGGTGCCGGCCCAGTTGCTGGCATTTTCGACCAGTTCCAGTGCGGCCACGCTTCCCGTGACCATGGAACGCGCCGAAGAGAAGCTGGGCGTGTCGGAAGAAGTCTCCTCCTTTGTGCTCCCGCTCGGAGCCACGGTGAACATGGATGGCACGGCTCTCTATCAGGCTGTGGCAGCTGTCTTCATCGCCGATGCCATGGGCCTGGGACTGGACTTCACGGCGCAGCTGACCATTGTCCTCACGGCTGTTCTTGCCTCCATTGGCACGGCGGCAGTCCCCAGCGCCGGGATCATCATGCTGGTCATCATTCTAGAGGCGATTGGTGTGCCCGCGGCGGGTATTGCCCTGATCTTGGGTGTGGATCGAATTCTTGACATGTGCCGAACCGTCACCAACGTCACCGGCGACGCCACCGTGGCCGCCGCCGTAGCCGCCTCCGAGGGCCAGCTTCGCGATGTCGATCTGTCGGAGCAGGCGGATCGGATTCGGGTGATGGGTGATGGGTGATGGGTTCTAGGTAATTGGTTTTGGCAGGGCTGGCTTTTCGCAGATTTGGATAGGTGCGGCGTTATTGAATATGAGACATGAAACTTTCCAGTTTTCGCGAGTTGCGCGTTTGGCAGGCGGGGATTTCGCTGGTTCAGAGTGTTTATTCCTCAACAAAGAGCTTTCCTCGCGAGGAACGTTGGGGACTACAGACCCAGATTCGGCAAGCTGCTGTATCCATTCCCTCCAACATTGCAGAGGGACACAACCGCGAACACCTGGGAGATTATCTGAGATTCCTTTCGATAGCCCAGGGTTCACTGGCTGAGCTGGAAACTCAAATTGAGATCGCCTCGTACCTGGGTTATTTGCCAGAAGCGACTCATGTGAACCTGCTACACTCAGTGACCGCACTGGGTAAGCAATTGCGAGCCCTGCAGCACGCCTTAAGGGATCTGAGACCCCAACCCCCAACCCAGAACCCCCAACCCAGAACCCAGTGAACGTCCTCGCCTGGGATCGCCTTGGCCGCTTCGTCCTGCTCCAACCCTGCCTGGTTCTGACCGGACTTCTGTGGGCGATTCTGGCACTCTTTTTTCCCACCGAAAGGCCGAGAGTCGAAATCGACCTGGATCGGATCTGCGAAGTGTCGGGCTGGGTCCGGTCCAGTCCACGCCGGTCAGACGACCGGATCCAGTTCGACCTGCAGCCGGAACAAACGCTCCAGGGCGATCGGCTCATCCAGCTACCGGGGCGGATCCGCGTCCATTACCCTGCGCCTGTCCAAGGAATTCCCCGGCTTCACTACGGCCAAAGAATAGTGATTCGAGCTTTCCTCCGAGAACCGTCATTCTATGCGGCTCCAGGAGTGTTGGACTGGCGCCAGCATCTGTGGCGGAGAGGCATCCTGCTGCAGGTGAATCTGAAATCATTCCGGCAACTGTCCCTGACCGATGGCCTGAGAGGATGCCCGCTCCGCCGCTGGCTCGACTGGTACCGGGGGCGGTTTGTGAGCTTCTGTGAGCAGCGCTTCTCCCCCCCTACGCTCAGCCTGATACTCGGGTCCTTTCTGGGGGAGTCGAGCGCCCTGGAGAGCGAGCGAGAAGACCTGGTGCGCCGGCTGGGTGTCGTGCATCTTTTTGTCGTCTCCGGGCTGCACGTGGGCCTGTTACTCATTGCCCTGCTCCGCCTGTTCCGTCCCCTGGGGGCAGCGGGGCAGGCGATCGCCCTGGCAGGGGTGTGGGCCTATGTCGGCGTGACAGGCGCCTCGACTTCTGCAGTTCGTGCCGGCCTCATGACAACCTACGCCTGCTTTCTCAAGCGAACCGGCACCCGGGGGCGTCTGCTGAACCACCTGGGAATCGTCGGCATTGTTCTCCTGGCAGCCAATTCTGCAGCTCACGGGGCCCCCGGTCTCCAGTTCTCCTTCTTGTCGCTGCTGTCTATCGGACTTGGCTCGGAGGCAGTCTCACAGCTCCAGTCCGTGCTCACCGGGGGCACCCGGATCTGGGAGGATCATATCGATCCGGGAGGACGTCCCGCCCAGATCGGGACCCGGCGCCTGCGCTTTCTTCTGGAATCCTGGCTCGAGCCCGTTCGTTGCAATGGAGTGAGTGCTTTCTTCCACTCCCTCGGGCGTCCTCTGGGTTTCGTTGCCGGACTGATCCTGGTTTCGCTGCTGGTTCAGATCGCAACACTTCCTGTCTCACTCTACTACTCGAATATGTGGAGTTGGTCGCAGTGGTTTACCAATCTGGTCCTGATCCCGCTTTTCGGACTTCTGGTACCCGCTGGATTCCTCTTGCTGGCTGCTTTCTGGACTCCATTGGCCCCCCTTGCCGCCGCTCCCGTGGAGGCGCTGTCGTGGCTCATTGACCTGACCCTCTCCGTTCAAGGACACCTGGCGATGGTGACCCTTCTTCGCCAACCCTCAAAGCTGGAGATCCTTGGCTATTTCCTGTCTCTGGCCTTCGCGCTTTTGTTGCGAGGGTTCCGCGGTTGGATGATCCTGGTGCCGCCCGGTCTGCTCTACCTTTTCCTGGTCGCTACTCCTCCCATCGTCCCTGAGAAGCTGATCGTGACCATGCTCGACGTGGGCCAGGGAGAGAGCCTTCACGTGCGCTATCCCGATGGCCGGGACGCCCTGGTCGACGCCGGTGGCTTTGCCATTGCGGGGAAGGAGTGGACCGACTTTGTGGGAGAACGGATTGTCTCCAGGTATCTCTGGTCACAACGCGTCCGGGAACTCCGATTTGTCCTTCTCTCACATCCCCACGTCGACCACATTCAGGGTCTTCGCTTCCTGACCAGAGCATTTCCGATCGATTCGCTCTATTACCATGAACCTCACCCGATCTACGACCGCGAGAACCAGCTTCAACTGGCTGACGGTGACCGTTTCACCATAGCCGGAGTGCACCATGAGATTCTCCATCCTTCTAAAGACATGGCTGCATCGGGATGGGGAACGAACGATACTTCCCTCGTCCTGATGCTTCGATTGGGTCACTTCTCACTGCTTCTGACAGGCGACATAGAGAAACGGGCTGAACGAGAACTGACAGACCGAACGAGTACCGTCACCGCCCTGAAAGTGGCTCATCACGGCAGCCGGACCAGCACATCCAGCGAGTTGCTGAGTGCGGCGCGCCCCGGAATCGCCCTGATATCGGCGGGGCGAAACAACCGTTTCGGCCACCCCTCCAAGCAGACCCTGCAGCGCCTGAAAGAGCAGGGAAGCCGGGTGTTGCTGACTTCCGAACTCGGTACGGTCCGTATCGAAACCGACGGCCTCTGCTGGACAGCCAGTCACTACTCAATGGAAACGAAGAGTTTCCAGGATCTCTTTAGGGAGTGCGCGGACTGAGACGTTCCAACGTGCCTGTCACTTCCTCATATCTGCAAAGGCATCCAGGAGGAAGGAAAGGGCCAGGTCATTTTCTCGCACTTTTTGGAGGTGCAGGGAAGGAAAGGGCCAGGTCATTGTTTCGCATGGATGTCCAGGAGGAAGGAAAGGGCCAGGTCATTTGTTCGCACTTTTTGGAGGTGTGGCGTATTTGACTCTAGAGACACCCAATTCGGGGTGTTTGCCTGGAGTAAGATACATGGCCCGAATCGCCCGACAACATATCGTGACACCTGAGGGAGGCTTCTTTCACGTCTTCAACCGCGTGGCTGGCTCTCCTCGCTATTTCCCTTTCCGGCAGCCCTCCGTGCGACGCAAGTTCATCCGCTGGCTCCGCTACTGCCTGCGTATCTCGTGCATTGGCTGTGTCGGATATGTACTCATGGGAAACCACTATCACCTGGTCGTCCGGGCGGCAAGGTTTCGACGACTGCCACGAAAGAAGCTGCACCGTTACGCCGAGGCTCGCTGGGGACGTCTATGGCGTCTGAGAACCCGCTTCTGGAGTGATGAGCGCTGGTTGTGTTTCAACCGCCACATCTTCAACCTGGACGTCTTCATGAAGGATCTTCAGGGACCCTTTGCCAGCTGGTTCAACCGGCACTTCGATCGTCGCGGGCATCTTTGGGCCCATCGTTACAAATGTGTCAAGCTGGAGGACTGCCGTTCCCTGAGGGAATGCCTCTGGTACGTCGAGCTGAATCCAGTGCGGGCGGGTCTATGCAAACGGCCCGAAGACTGGAAGGAGAGTTCCGCTTACCTGCGTTTTCTGGGTCAGGACAGATATCTGATGGCTTTGGAAACGATCTTCCCAGAGATCGTAAAGAAGCAGCGCTATGCCCACTATCGGGGTAGTTTACTTTACCGTGGCATGACGCCGTCTCAACAGACACAGCAAGCCATGGACCCGGAAACGGTTCGGATCGAGCAAAGAGAAGGCTTCCCTCGACCAGGCCTCTACTTGAAGCGTCTGCGCTTTTTGTCGGATGGTCTGATTCTGGGAACAGCGGATGAGATTCGGGATCATCTGCACAGACTTCGGGCGAAAGGTGTTTACCGGTTGCGCAGAAACCCAATTCTGCATTTAGAAGGACTCTTCTGCACCTTACGAGAGCAGCGCTCTCACGCCCGCTCCTAGCGGGCCCCGCAACTGCTGCGAAAAGCAGACGAGACCTGACCTTTTCTTTGTCTCCCCACCCTCATCCCTACATCCCACATCCGCGCAGAACTCGGCCAGGCCAGGCCAGCAAAGTGGAGGGAACGCCTCAGGATTGCGCCACCACAGTCGACTCTCCATGATCTGAGCGGAATCCGTCGGCTTCGGCTTGCGGTCAGAGCGCACAGGGTCGTTCACCCCTTCTTCACCCCTCCTCTCTTCTATCGAGGATTGCTGTAATCACCTGAATCCCTGAATCGAAGAAAATGACCTGGCCCTTTCTTTCTTTCTTTTTTCTCTCTCTGAAACACTCCGGCTGCACTGTGGATCTTCGCGGTTACCGTGCTCTCTTCTGTTTCACTCGGGTTGGCCACGGCAAAGCCCGTATCCGTCCCCTCTGCGACAAAGGAGAAGAGCTTGAACTTGACGCCTTTCTCGGAGGGCAGGACTCCCACATTACCGACTCCCTCGATTCGGAAGAAGACGGTGGCACTGAAGAGGTCATCCGAGGTGAGGCGGGCCCAGCCGTTTTTCACTTCACCTTTCGGGTCACTGAACACAACGGTCTCAGCGGCTCCTGCTTCCACGGCGACTTCCTCCATCTGAAACAGAGAGCCGTCGGACTGGATCAGTTCGACCAAAACGGTAATCGCACTATTCCCCGGATCATGGATGGTAAAGGCGGTCTCTGCAGGACCTCCCACCCCGTACTGGGCAAAAAGCTGTTGGGTCTTGCCAAAGGTGCCGGCCAGAGCCGTCGGCGTCGTCATGCAAAGGATCAGCGAGAGTCGCAGCAGGGAAATCATTCGTCAGGCCTCCTGATTCGGTGTCCATTTCGACCGGACTGAGACGTTCCAGCGTTCCAAGGTTTCGACGTTCCAAAGAATACTCAATTTTTAATTTTTAATTTCTAGATCTTCAATTTCCTCGCAAACCCAGCCAGGCGTATTGCTTGCGGGAATAAACCCGCCCGGCGGGAAGGTTGCAGGTGACCTGAATAGAGCGAAACTTTTTGCCGGAAGACTGCGGCGGCAGGAAGGTGAGGAGGTATTGATGCTTCAGCTCTCTGGCCACCTCGGCATAGGTGTTGCCCAGTTCCGCCAGGACCTCGGGGAAAAGGACGCGTCCTCCCGTAGATTCCGCCAGATTCACCATGGCTGTTTCTTTCTTCTTGAAGTAGTCATCCACAAAATCGCTGTCTTGTTGAAGAACGTTGCGCATCACCTGGTTCAGGAAGTGAACCCTTTCACTGTCGCGCACCTTGTCGTCTACCAGGCGAGTGCGGCTCACGATGTAGAGGGTGATCTGTGATTCGATCAGGCGGCTCAGGATCTGGTCGTAGGGAGTGATGCTCTCATTATCCAGCCCGTCCGTGAGAAGAATAATGACGCTTCTTCCCCGGACCTCCCTCAAACAACTCTCGATGCTCTGCTCCAGGGCGTCATAGATGGCGGTTCGATAGCCCTTCTTCATTTTGTTGAGACCCTTGCGGAGTTTTCCAAGTTTGTTCGTCCAGTGGGTGAGAAGCACGGTTTCGTCGGAAAAACTCATGATCGCGATTCGATCGTCCCGCGTGAAAGACTGTGCAAAGCGCAGGGCGGCCTGCTTGATCTCCTCCAGTTCGTCCTTCAGACTTCCACTTGAATCCAGAAGCAACAACACGTTGATGGGGGCCAGGTCGCGCACGAAATTAATGATGGGGGTCGGCTCGCCGTCATCCAGAACCTCAAAGTCCTCCCGATCCAGGTCATCCAGCAGCCTTCCTCTCTCGTCGAACACGGTCACCGGGACCTTTACGTAACTGGCGGCGATTCGAAACGATGCTGCCTGCGGGGCCGGTGTCTGGAGCAAGAGGAGCGTCAGCAGGAGCGGGGGCATCGTCTTCGATTATAACTTGGTGGGGTCGTGGGGGCGCTATTCTAGTTCGATAGCGCTCGGGGTGCTCGGGCCGGTTACCGGTTGCCGGTTGCCGGTTTCTTCACAACCAGTAACCAGTAACCAGTAACCGGTAACCAGTAACCCACGTGGAACGTGAAACGTGGAACGTGCTACAGTCCGGGGCCAGATGGGTCATCGGCTAAGCCGCATTTACACGAGAACGGGCGACGGTGGCGAAACCAGTCTGGGGGACGGTTCCAGGGTCCGGAAAACCCATCCGCGGGTCGAAGCCTTTGGAACAGTCGATGAATTGAACAGTGTGATCGGCTGTCTGCTGACTCATCGGCTACCCTCCCCCATCCGTGGCTGTCTCAAAGAGGTCCAGCACGCTCTGTTCGACCTGGGGGGGCAGCTCTGCATACCCGGGCACTCCGTCCTGCGGTCACAGCAGGTTACCGAACTCGAAGAGTCTCTGGACCGTCTGAATGAGGATCTTGAGCCTCTGGAGGAGTTTATCCTGCCCGGCGGAGCCGAGACTTCGGCTGTCTGTCACCTGGCCAGGACCGTGTGCCGGAGGGCTGAGCGACGGACCGTGGAGCTTCTGGGAGCCGACGACGATCCGGGGCTGCCGCTGGCGGTCCAGTACCTGAATCGACTCTCCGATCTCCTTTTCGTCATGGCGCGGACCCTGAACCGGGTCGAGGGTCGTCCCGATGTGCTCTGGAAGCGCGAGCGATCGTAGGTGCTGGGTTCTTCGGTCAAGCTTGGGCGGACGGACAGAACGGTGTGGTGTAAGCGCACCGTCCCAGGTGTTTGACGGCAGCTTACGCCGTGCCGTTCTGTGAGTGGGATGGTGCTGGCCTGGCTCAGCGCCCGAGTACATTGCTCATCGGTCCGAGGCAAAGCCTGGGCCGACCAGGCTAGAACTGGAAGTACACGAACGGGACTTCTTCACTTGTGACCGCGAACAGCTCCAGCACGATGAGCAGGAAGGCGTAGGTCGATACTCTCGTCCAGACCGGGGCCAGGTGGAGATTCGCCAGCAGGGCCCACCGCTCTTCAGCCAGTGCCACAAGCAGAGTGAGACCGGCCGCGAGTGTCAATCCCACCGGCAGGAGCACGGTTCCGCCTGCGTCCCACAGAAACATGGAGTTCAGGACAGCAAAGGAATCCTGGAAGCTGGAGGCTCGGAAAAAGACCCATCCCACCATGACCAGGACGAACGTTGCCGCTATTCGAATCGGCATCAGTGCCAGCCGGATCGACTGCGGGACGGCCAACCCCGGAAAACGATCTCTAGCCACACGCTCAACCGCCAGCAACAGCCCGTGAAGACCTCCCCAGAGTACGAAGTTCCAGCTGGCCCCATGCCAGAGCCCCCCTAAGAGCATGGTCACTATGAGGTTCTCGTAGGTTCTCAGCCTTCCCTTTCGGTTCCCTCCCAGTGGAATGTAGAGGTAATCCCGGAGCCAGGATGAGAGGGAGATGTGCCAGCGGCGCCAGAATTCGGTAATGCTCCCGGCCAGGTAGGGCCGGCGGAAATTGACCGGGAACTCGTATCCCAGAAGTCGCCCGCAACCCCGGGCGATGTCCGTGTAGCCGGAGAAGTCGAAGAAAATCTGCATGGCGAAAGCAAAGGTGGCGCTCCAGGCTTCACAGGCTCCCGGATGGGTCGCCACATTTCCGAAATAGAGATCGGAAACCCTGGCGAAGTGGTCCGCCAGCACCATTTTCTTGACCAGTCCCGTCAGGATAAGACAGATTCCCTTTTCGGTTTCTACGCGGGAGGGAGGTCGCCATTGGAAGAACTGGGGAAAGAATTCGCGGGCGCGGACAATCGGGCCTGCTACCAGCTGGGGGAAAAACGCCACGTACAGGGCGAAATCGGTCAGCCGCTTGACGGGTTCCAGCTTTCCCCGGTAGATGTCGATCGTGTAGGACATGCTCTGGAAGGTGTAGAAGCTGATTCCCACCGGCAGAATGATGTCCAGGTGCAGTGTCTGGGGTGAGACACCGAGCAAACCGGCCAGCGATCCAGCCACGAAGTTGTAGTACTTGAAGAATCCCAGAAGCCCCAGGTTCGCAGCCAGACTGGTGATCAGCAGCCGCGATCTGGCTGGTCCCCGGGCAGAAGGCAGAGCCCTGCCGACCAGGAAATCCACGAGAGTCGAGGCCAGGATGAGGAGGATGAAGCGGGCGTCCCACCACATGTAGAAGACATAGCTGGAGACCAGGAGAAACAGATTCCGAGGTTTTCGAGGAAGAAGATGGGAAAAGAGAAGAACCAGCGGAAGAAAGATCCAGAATTCCAGGGAATTAAAGAGCATTGCGAAGTGGTCTGAAAGTCGGGTCCAGCACTCACCTCAGGGCCGCCCCGGGATTACCGGGTGCGGAAGCGGCTGCCAGTTTTGTCCCTGTGAGTGCCGGGTGTAACTCCTGAACCAGAGCTCGAGTGAATCGATCCCTTCCCTCCCGATTCAAGTGCAGTGGATCGAAGAACAACTCCTGGCGGTCGAGATGGGCGAATGCACTCTCAGCAAGCACGACAACACCCGACTCCAGTTTCAACTCCGAGACCGTGCTGGGAGCGTGCTCCTGTGCTTCAAGTTGAGGGAAGGCGGGATGACGAGGCAGGCGTGCGAAGAGCACCTGAATCGAGTGCTCGCGGAGCAGGTCCACCAGCCGGCCCAGCCACAGGGAGCGATACCGATACTGCTGGCCCGTTTGAGTGGCAAAGGCTCGTGCCAGTAGCCGCCGGGCCCGCGTCTTTTGCGCCTCGCTCAACTCGTCTGTGAACAGAAAGTCTCTGGACTCGGGGTCGTATTCGAGGCCGCTCAAGCGACCTTCCCGCCCCGGGTAGTTGAATCGCCACCTGGCAAAGTGCTCAAAGTGCATGCTGACCGCAGCGAGACGCTCACCGGGGGAACCCAGAAAGTCCTGGATGTCGTCCTTGAAAGCGTGGCCTTTCAAGAGCAGTGAGCAGACCACTACCGCCGTCTCTCGCCACTTGAGGTAGGAGCTGGAGAACTCGGGGATATCGCTTATCCCGAGGACGGGTGACAGAGCCTTCAGGTCGCCCATTCGGCTGGCGGAAATCACTCCGTCGTCAATGTCCTTGAACGTTTCGAGAGTCACGACAACGGCTGAATAGGTCTCACCCCGCGCCAGCAGCTCCCGCATCAGGTAGTACCAGAGGCGCGGAGTGGACCCGTTCAACGCTCCGCTGTAGAACCGCATCTCGGTCGATCCGAGTAATTCCAGAGCAAGTTTCTCGGAAAACCCTTCTGCACAACGAGAATCACCCAAAAGAAGGACTTCCTGAAAGGATGAATCCCTGCGCTCCAGCTCCCGATTGACGAGCAGCTGGAGGCGGCCGGCGTAAGAGTTGGGCTCGAGGATGCGGGTATAGAGTCGAGAGTGGAACACGACCGCGTCGAAGATCAGAACCAGGGCCACCGCGGCCACCAGTAGCAGCCAGGGAGAGCGGTTCTTTTCAGCCGAACCGGTTGTGCTGCCCTCTCTTTTCATGGCCGGGTCGTCTGCTTCCGGCCGGCTCGCATACACGGACCCTGAAAGCGGTTGTTGGCTTCATCTTTTTCGGCCACTTCGTCCTTGTAGTCGACCTTAATCTCAAACGAGCAGGCGGACCGGAGGCACTCATCGGGAAGCCGAACTGTCAGGGTTTCGCTGTGCGCCGGCCGAATCGGGCGGGTGGGAACATGGACCGGTGGGCGATCCTCATACTGCAGGACTGTGGTCGTTGCTTTTGCGGGCCGCTTGCCTTGATTCGACACCGTGATCAGGAGCCGCTGATCGGCGTCGGCAGGGCAGTCAAGAGCCTGCTGCCCGGGACCTGGGACCAGATCGGCGCGGCCCGCGCACGAGAGGGTGGAAGCCAAAGGCAGGATCAGTCCAAGAAAACGCACTCTTCGGGTCAACCGCCGGGCTTGTTTTCGAGGCTGAAAGGACGAAGTTAAAAGCATCTGTTTTGCGGAGAGAAGCACACGTGATGACGACCAGTACCAGCATCACCCATCCCCGCGGCATGGTCAAGTCATGCCTGACGAGGTTCCGACTCAGACTGAGCCGCACCGTCCTCAGATGCCGAAGGGGGTGATCCCAGTTCAGACTGCTGCCGCGGGCCGGGTTCTGAAAAGCGTCTTCAGGAACTTGTAAAAAAGAAAAACGGCAAGACCGCTGACGAGCAGCAGCAGCAGGGTGAACCCGATGGCAATGTAAGGGTGGGTGACCACAAGATACAGGACCACCAGCGATAACCCGTCCTCGAGCAGACTCAGGAACCAGTTGCTGAAGGGTTCGGGTGTGGCGTTCACGGCCAGCCGCGTGGAGGCCTTGGCACTGTGGGCAGTGAGACTGACGAAGCCCCCAGCCAGCCCTGCAATCCAAAGCAGTGGCTCATCGACATCGCCGATGGAGCCAGCCGCCAGCAGAGCCCCGGCCGGAATGCGAATAAAGCTGTGAATCGCATCCCAGGTGTTGTCGATGTACGGAATCTTGTCGGCAAAGAACTCGACAATCAGCAGCACCGATGCGGCGCCGAGGACCCAGGGATGGGATAGCACCTCCAGCCGGTCGGGCAGGTCCATTATCCCGTACCGGTTCAGGAGCCCGAGGGTCAGAACTGTAACGTAAAGCCTCAAGCCCGCCGTCAGGCTGGAGCCGAAAGCCAGTGCCAGATTCGTGAGATCCATAATTCCATCCTGTTCGCCCGCCGTGGTCTCTTCGATCCTACGATCGCATCGCGCAAACTATTCAGCCCTCTGGCACGACAAAAAAAACCCCCCCCGTCGGGGACGGGAGGGTTGGTTGTCTCTTGGTCTCAGTTCCGGCCAACCTAGCCCGGAAAATTCATAAGTTGTCGGCTGCAGCGCCCCCATCATCCGCGCTGGCTGCGTTCCCCCTCCTCGGGCTCCTCGACAGAGTCACGACTATGCCTGCGGTGCCCTCGGAGGTAAAGCCTTGCCAGCGCGGCGCTTGCGGCCCTTCGCTTCGAAAACTAATGAATTTTCCGGGCTAGTGGGCGGCGCTGGAAGGATCTTCGATAGCGTCGCCGAAGGTTTTTGCTTCCTTCTGTTTCACCTCCTCGATGGTGAGGGCAGAGTCCAGAGCGTCGGAAGTGTCGGTGATCCGATTGTCATCGGTGCACAATTCGGCATCGTTCTTGTCGATCCACTCTTCGAACTCGTCCGGAACTTCCGCTTCAGGATAGATCGCGTTCACCGGGCAGAGTGCCACACAGGCGTCGCAGTCGATGCACTCATCTGGATTGATGATGAGCATGTGCGGGTTCTCCAGCTCGTAGAAGCAGTCAACCGGACAGTCCGCGACGCATTCGGTATAGCGGGAGTTGACGCAACGTTCAGTGACTATATAGGTCATCGGCTACCCTTCCTCCAGAAAGACTACCTGAGCCAGGCTTGTCGGTCAGTTCTTCTCGCCCCCTCTTTTACACCAAATCAGTGACAAGATAAACCTTTTTTGAGTTCCGGGTCCCAGCTTCTCATTTCTGCCCCTTGGAATCACGCCGACAAGCGTGGGACGGCACGTCGGCGGTGTGCCGGTGCGCAGACATGATTGTGCTACCATTCCTGGCATTCCCGAGTTTCATGCGGCAATGAAAACACATCTGTTGACCACGCTGCTCTTGCTCCGTCTTGCGCCAGTCGCGGCCCAGGTGGCGCCCGACTGGGAGGCGCTGGAGACTCTTCGCGAGGCCGGGAATCTGGAAGAGGCGCTCGAACTCCTGGAATCCAGACCGCAGCCGCTACGATCTGCTCCTCGTTTCCCAGCGCTGCCAGGTGCCCTCTGCCGCCTCGGGATCCTGGAAGAGGAGAGCCGCCTTGCTGTTCTCTCCGATGACACCCGCCAAAGTGGAGACTTCCTGTACCATTCGCCCCCGAAAGGCACGCAGCTCGTAGCCGACAAACGCCACACACGCCAACAGTAACGCAGCCGTACTCGTGCCCAGAATGATCCATGTCAGCTTCCACTTGATGGACAGGTCTCGGAATGCGAACATCCTACTGCACCACCGAATCCGCCAATTTCAGGAGCTGTGAGCTGATCATCAGTCCTGCACGCTTCCCGGCGCCCAGGTTGATCTCGAAGCGGAGCTTGTTGTTTCGGACAACGAAATTGATGATCCCTCCCATTTGGGCGAAGCTCCGCATCTCACCGACTGTCAGAACATTCGAACCCTCGAGAGACTCCAGGGCTTTCTCCTGTTGCTCCTGCGCCGCCGATGCCATGAAAAGGATGTGGCATTGGTCAAGGTCCAACAGGCTGTCGAATCGCTTGATTGTGAGCCTCCTCCCCCTCACCGTCTTTCCCCTGAGGGAGTGTAGCGCCGCACCGAATGGATCGCCACCGAAAACGCCCAGAATGAGCGTCTCATCGTTATCCTCGAACGCCTCTGACGGCCACTCTACGAACTTCGCGAAGTTGTATAAGAAGGCTGCTTTGATGCGATACTCACGCAACGGCCGGGCGTCCTGCTGGAGGGCCACTGCAGCCGAAGAGAACGAGATCATCAGGACCAGGCTTGCAACCGGAGCCGGCCTCATCCGCACCATTAGAAAGTCCAATTCCAACCGGCGGTCAGTTGCCAGTCATTCTCGAGCTGGGGCCCATCCAGAGACTGGTAGACCGGAAGGCCTGCCTCGATTGCCAGCCGATTCCCCTTGAATCTTCCTTCCGGCCCGTACAGGTTCAGCCCCAACACGAAGTCAACCCGCTTTCCACCCCGCCGATTGGGATCGGCGGTGGGGACCATCGCCGGGTTCAATTCAGGGTCCGCACCATCGATATTTCCCCAGATGAACCCCTCCATCCGAGCCGACAGACTCGTCACTCTGGTCAACCGGCGGCTCAGCGAGGCATTGAGGTGAAGTCGATCCCCCAGGCTGTAGTCGCGGCTGTTTTTTTCCAAGCCGGACCGTCCCTCTCACCTCGGTCAGCCAGGCCCAGTTTTCGGATTCGCCCAAATAAGCGAAGCCGGGAAGCAGGTCGAACGTGCCCGAACCCAGCTGCATGGGGTATGGGAGCTGCTGGTGCCCCGCCGGAGTGTCGTCTTTCTGGTCAATGGATCCGGTAGGAAAGCTGACCCCCGGAATGACGAGCAGACGGTGCCCTCCTTTTTCTGCGTCACCATACACCGTGTATAACCCCGAGAAGCTGATATCGGCGAGTCCCTGGCTTTCGGTGGTGAACTGAATGCCCGACCGGGTCAGGTGATCCATTGAAAGCCGGAGGTATGGGAACATAGCCATCAGCGTAAGATCGCTGGACGGCGAATACATCACCTCGAACATGTGCATGGCCATGTTCATTTCGGTAGGAGTGACTGGGAAATTTTGGAGGACGTCGCCCGAGGATTGCCGGCTCGTCCCGTCACGATTCCCCTGCATTCTCATGAACATGAACCTGTAGCCGATCATCCAGTCTCCGGCCAGGTGTGTATGGGTCCCGAGGACGCTGACGGAAAGGACATCCAGTTCCATCAACTCCTCGAGCGACAGATCGGTGAGGTCCCCGGGGTCCTGGGACTCCTGTGCCAGTAGAGGAGTGCCCGCCCAGGCGCCGAGCGTCGCCACGAGCAGCAATGCGATAATGAGCCGTTTCTGGTTCAGAGTTCGGATCAAGCTGGCCGGTCCGGTCATTCTGACTTCCTCGCAGCGCCCCCCCAACGGTCGACGCTGCGCCCTCCCCTTCCCCTCGACTACGGACAAAGCGCTTCCACCCTATCCTGGCTGGGGCGCCGATTTTCCAGAGGAATACAATTTAGCACTTCGACAACTCCTGGGACAGAGTCCGGAGGTTTTGGCCCCCTTATTGCCTGCATGACAGCCTGTCGATATTCAAAGAATCCAGCTCCTGGTTACTCGCGCGGAACGCCATTGCGTGGGGCGCGGTCCAGTAACCCACGTCCACGCTGGGCGCCTGGATCAGGTCGGGAAAGATGAGACGGGTTCCCACGGCTCCTCCCTGGGCCGAACCGAGGAAAGCCGCAACGATCAAGAAGGAAAGAAAAACGCCAGGGTGAGTTGCCAGTACCTTGTGCCGCATAGAGAATGCCTCCGAGAGAAGGTTTTTCTTTTCAGACACCGTGGCGGGTCGGATTGCATAAAAATCGGTTCCGACGTCCGTGGGGTATTGTGCATTCTCGCACCGTGGCGGGTCTGGATCAAGAAAGGACCTGTATCCAAAGGAGGAATTCTCATGCCGCAACCGATCAGAATTGTTTTCTTCTCACTGCTCTTTCTCAGCTCATCCGTGTCCGGCCTCGCAGCCGGCGAAAGCAGGAATCCACAGGGTTCCGAGTTCATCCCCCAGCAGCGGATGCTGAACCGGGGTATGGCGGACCTGAAAAAAGGCGTCCTCTTCTTGAATTACCCGATCCCCGTGCCCATCGATACACCTGACCTGTGCAGCCTCGAGCCGGAACTGGGCCTCACCAGGAAGCCCTGGTTCGCTGATGCTCCCTTCGGCCTGTTCAGAAAACGGAGCTCCAGCGGCCAGGTGCAGGCCGAGGGCAGGTTCATCGGAGTGTCCGCGGACGAGGCCTGTCTCGATATGGGTGGCGACGGTTGTACGGAAGGGGATCCGTGGGTCATCGCCGATGGAAACCTGATAGAACTCACCGGGATCCGGGAAGCCTTCGGGCTGATCGGACCACGGAGGGTCCTCCTACACTGGCGAACTTACGGGATGGCGAGGTGTTCGGTGATCTGATCGGACCACGGAGGCTCCTCCCACACTGGCGAACTGGCAAAGTGTAGGAGCCGCCTCCGCGCGGCGATGTGATCGGACCACGGAGGGTCCTCCTACACGGGCGAACTTACGGGATGGCGAGGTGTCGGAACTGGTTCGCCCGCCGGGCACCGGGTGAGGAGTACGTGTGGGAAGCTGCTCCGGATCAGGGAGCTCGTGGCGGGGTCCCGCTTTCACTGTGATCAGACGCCTTGACAGGCTTTTCGGCAAAATCGTAGAGTGGTTGGCAAGGGGTCTATCCGACTATCGATCGAAAGAAGATAAACATGCTTAAAAAAACGATAATACTGCTTTCCGTTGTTTCCCTTTCCTGGTCGTTGTTCGCCGTATCGGCCGTCGGCCAGGGCTCGCCTGATCAGGCCGTGATGGCGGTCGTGAACGGACTCGGAGAGAACCAGCCAGAAGTGATCTGGCAGGCGCTTCCCGCGAGTTATCAGGATGACGTTTCCGGACTGGTTCGAGAGTTCGCCGGGCAGATGCAGGGCAGCCTCTGGGACCAGACATTCGGGACTCTCAACACGCTGACGCGCGTTCTGGACGAAAAGCGACAGTTTGTTCTAGAACATCCGATGGTAGCCGAGCAGCTCAGTAAGTCGCCCAACGCCGAGGTGACCTACGATGCGGTTGTGACTCTGCTGAAGACGCTCCTGAGTTCTGACATCGCGAGCCTTCAGCGACTATCCGATTTCGATGGGGAGAGGTTTCTGGCCACCACAGGCAGTGAGGTCATGGCCCGGATGGGTGACCTGGCGGCTCTGTCACCCGACTCCAAAGAGACCCTCGATGAGATTAGTTCTCTCCGGGTGACCTTGAGCCGAACTGAAGGAGAAAGAGCCTGGGTCTTGATCGAGAAACCGGATGAAAAGACGGAAGAGGTCGAGTTTGTCGTGGTTGAAGGGAAGTGGGTACCGGCCGGGATGGCCGAAGGCTGGGACTCCGGGATCGCCGGTGCTCGTGAACAGTTGAGCCAGGCCGCGCTCGATCCAGCACAGACGGCGCAGGCAGGAGCAATGCTGGCCATGGTCGACGGGTCTCTGGCAGGGCTGCTGGCCGCGCAGACGTCCGAGGAGTTCCAGGCCAGCCTGCAAGGGATCATTGGCCTGGCCATGATGGGGATGATGGGTTCCGCCGCCGCACAAAGTTCAGACAACTAGTCCCAAAATAAGCGTGTTTGCACATCATCTACTGTAGCGACTCGTTTTGCCAAGATCGGTTGCTCATTTGAGGTTCAATCAGACTTGCGCCGGACTCCGGCTGTGCCGGGAAGCAGTTTGGTTGACCTCAGGCCGCCACGACGCGTTGACAATGGCCCTGAAAGTCGGTTTTCAGACAGACCCCTCCCCGATCGGCTCCATTTGTCGTCTTGTCGAAGCGGCTTGCGATTCGTCAGCCAAATTGCTGGTGTTTCAGCCACAGATTCCCCTCGATCAACAAACGGGTCCAATCGTTAACAGTGAGCAGTCGATACAATAAACGCCGTCCCGTTGTCACGATCTGGCAAGGCAGTCCGATCACACAGGTGACAAAGCGCCGGAACTCCATCCGGATCAGGCGTCGGGCCCCCAGTCTTGCAGGCAAAAGCAGGCCCAGCCAAACCTTGAGGTTCCAGGCTTGGGCGGCAATCACCAGGTAAGTCCAGTTTGCGACCAGGGTATCGGCCGGCATGCGCAGAGCCTGAACGCCGTTCTTGAGCTGCTCGATCACGTTTTCCTGATTGCAGCGCCCGTTGCTTTCCAAAACCACCTGTTGTGTCGACAGTTCCTTGACCGGCACGTTCGTGACATAGAACAGATAGCGCTGCTGATCAAACAGCCGCTTTTGACCCTTTTCGACCTCGATCCTCTTGCGCAGGATGATCATTCGGTAGGTGCCTTTAGCTCGGGCCGGTCGGTACTCGATCTCCGTCACATGCTCACTCAACAAGTTCAGGTTTTTGTAGCCCCGCTCTCGCACCACTTTCTGCTTGCGCTCGAGCTTTTGCCACTGTGCTTCGCCAATCTTGTCGGCCTCTCTGACGAAGCTCCGATTGGCCTCGATCCCGAACACAAACTCCACACCCTCCTCGCTCCAACGATCGAAGTTGCGGGTCAGGGAAAAGTCCGTGTCTCCCCGCAATCTCACTTGCTCAAAGCCGCCTCTTCTGACCAGTTTCACGGCTCGATCGATCCACGCCACCGCTCCTTCGTGCGACGGTCGGCTGGCCGGCCGATTGAACGTGTACAAGACCTCGTTGGTTTCGGCCAGACTCACCACCAAGGGTCCATACCCCCATTGTCCCTTGTAGTTGAGATCCATCCCTTCCTTGCAACACCCCGTGGTCTCGGCCGTCGTGCCGTCCACGTCGATCGTGGCTCGCTTGCCCATCTCCGCTGCTTGGCTTTGCCACACCTGCAGACGGCTTTCGTTGAAGGCTTCTTGCAGGGCCAAGACATCCTCTTGCTTGAAACGCCTGAGAAAGTCCCCTTCCGTACTCGGTGCCGGGATCTTGCGCGCTCCTACACTCTCCAGATAGCTGACATCCTCGCGCCGTGACTTTACATCCTGCAGGCACACTCCCCCACTCATCACGTTGTAGATCAGATTCAAGACGTGGTCCGACTCCCGGTAGGGAAGGTGCCGCTTCAACACTCGCACACGTTCGTCGATCCTCTCCGCCACCCTCAAGCGCTTGACCAACTGAACAATCAGCCCCAGACCTCCACTACTCACCCCTCCCATACGGCTCGAGACGTCGTAGACAATATTGCCTCCTCTCAGCACCCGTCCCCCACTCTTAGGCCGCCAACTTCGATCCAGCCTTCGCTCTATTTCCTCTTGGCGTTTGTTGATAATCTCGATATGCTTTCTATTCACCTGAAACGCCTCCTCTTGGGATTGTTCTGGGTCTTTTTCTGAACCTCAGAATACCCGTCAGGACTGGCGTTTCAGGCTTTTTTCCACCTCTGGGTATACACCCCATGTACTTATTTTGGGACTAGCAGCCCGTACTGGAAGTCCCACGGCCTGCTGGGGATCTCTTCTGCCTGGAGACTGGTTGCCCCGAAGAGTCAAGCCCCGGCGTTCGCGGCCTGAGGCCCCTCCCACTCTGGCCCCTCCTACTCTGGCCCCTCCCACTCTGGGATCTTACCCACTCTGGGATTTAAGATTCCTTGGAACCTTGGAACCTCTCAAGAGACGCCACAGGACAAAACAAAGAGTCGGCAGACCCCAGGCCGGAAAAAGCAGGCTCGACCAGTTCGCGACCACAGTTGCCCGTCTTAAGGCGGGAGGCTGGGTGTCTGCAAGTGGCCTCTCCAGGACGCTCGCCTCGAAGGTGAGCAGGCCGAGAGGCGTGCCGGCAACGCGCAGCGTGTCGTCGGGACTGAACCGATAGCCATCCCTGCCAGCGATCCGAAAGAGGCTTTCCACTTGGGACTGCCCGGGGAGGTAGTTCTGTAGCCTGATGCGGCTCCCCTCTTCCAGCCAATCCGGCGTCCGGGCAAAGAAGGTCAGTCGCAGAAAGCTGGGCCTTGGAGAATCTTCCCGGCCGGTAAGCTCGAGTTCCGGGCGATAGAGTCGATACAGAGGCACCGTTTTTCCATCCACCTGCAGCTTCAGATTGCCGCCCGTCGATTGAGCGAGGAGTTCCGGGTCTACCCCGGTCTCGAATTTGATGTCACTTTCCTGGCCCGTGGGGAGAGCTCCTGCCGGCTCGCGGCTGGAAAAAAAGGTTGTGGTGACTTCGATGTTGATGTTCCGCGCGTCCACGCTGACCCCATAATTCTGGCGAGCCGTGCGTTCCGGCGATTCATGGGCGTAGAGTCCGGCGGCCGCCGCAGCGAGGACCAGGAAGCGGCAACAGAGTACCGCTCGTTTCCGTCCAACTGCTCTTTTCATTGCCGCTGACCCCGTTCCTTCACCACCACCTCTTGAAGTCCTCGATAGAGTTGGCGGGCTTCTTCGACTCTTTGGAGAAGGGGCTCGCTCTGTTTGATCAGCTCCTTCTGATTGTAACCGGCTTTCCCGTCCTTCTCTCGCTGCCGGGCATCGGACACCAGCTTCTCAATTTCCGCCAGGCTGTCCAGCCGGCTGGCGATCAGCTCCGGGGCCGCTTCATGCTTCCAGAATCTCAGAGGCTCCTGGACGACGTAGACCGGAGTCGTGTGGGCCTGCGAGCCGTCGCTGCCTTTGGCTCGGGCCGCGATCCAATAGCCGAACCCGGCGTCGACTTCGAAATCCAGGGCGAGATCGGACTGAGAATCGCTGTCAGGCGTTGCCTTGCGAATCACCTCTCCATGGCGGATGATCTCCAGTTCCGTCGGCAGCATGCGACCGGCGTTTCCCCAGGCACGGGCTTTCACCCGGAGCCGTCGTCCCTTATCGTGCCTGGAGACCTTCAGTTCGTCCCCGGGCAGCGCACCCTCCACCGAAAACTCAATCATGGGCCCGTTCGTCACAAAAGTCCGGCCCCCCCGAACGGCTTCAAACCAGGCGTCCGCCGAGAAAGCGTTCTGTCCCACATAGGCATAGAGGCGGACCTCGCCGATCGTCCCCCCCCAGGGAACATCCGATCCGGCGGATGCTGTCAACTTGAAACCAGTATTCAGAAAGTCGTAGTACTGCTCGGTCCCCAGCCGGCCGAACTGGAGCACTTCCACGAAATCGACTTTGCCCTTGAGCACATTCATGCTCATGTCACGGTAGACGTGGAAACCCTTGCTGGAAACGTGGCAGTAGCCCGTCAGTCCTCCCTGGGCATGCACATTGTCGAAGACCCAGTCATAAAGGAAGTACTTGTCCGTGTCGCGAACCATGCCGGTGATGTTCATCGCCATAGTGTGTCCCAGTTCGCCAGTGCGTGGACATTCCTGTCCGGGGGAGAGGACGTAGTCGTCGTGAATGGTGCGGAAGCCCGGGCCGAAGCCTCGCTGCGGGAAAAAGGTCTGGTGAGTGTCTCCCATCTTGACGATGTTGGAAAGATGGAGATCCTCGGCCCGGGCCCAGTTCATGATGTTCTCGGCATCCCGGTCACTCATGATGCGGGAGTGGACACGGTCGTCGCCCGAGTACCAGCCTTTTTGACGCATATCCACCCAGCGCCTGGGCCGAATGGTCTGATCAACCGTTTTCCCGGACTCGATGACAAACGGGACGGTTTCAGGTATGTGTTCCAGGCCACGCCGAACGTTCATTTCCCAGTCTCCCGGGGGCAACTGAATGTCAAAGGGCCCGGCTACACACCACCACATCTGGCCGCCCAGCTTGCCCGGAAGACCGGCGTGCCGGCGAGGGGTAGAATTGCCCATGCGGTCGAACTGGGGACTCATGTCCACCACGTTGCCGGGGGCGCGGGGCCGGAGATTCTTTTTCCAGATCAGGTTCACCATGGCCGGAGTCGGCTCTCCGTCATCGTCTGAGAGAATTCGAACCTTGAGCCGTCCCGGAGCAGGAGACTGGACCCATACCTGGAGGGTCAAGGGGAGATCTCCCTGGGGCCGTAACTGAAGCCGTAGGGAGGTTGGGTCCACCGGGACGTTTTTCAGATTGACCAGAACCCAGTTCTCAGCCCCGGCCTGAACGGCCTGATTGACGATGCTTTGACGGGACAGATCGTAGTCGACGGTCGAGTAGCTGGCGGAGTCTCCCCCCAGGTCGACGTGAAAGAGAAGGACACCGATGTCGCCGCGGAGGGAGATGGGACCGAGGTTTTCGAAGACCAGAGACTTGCCGCCGCGACGTAGCGTGAGCGGCTCGCCGTCTTCGGGAGACACGGAGATGATCCAGGGGCCTCGCAGTTCCTGCAGCAGTGTCCCGGCCAGGGGAGTGACAGCGGCTTTCAACCGCGGATTCATGCCTGCCATGTCGCCTCGTCGATCCGCCATTTCCCGGACCACCCGGAGAGTCTCGTCGTACTCTTCTCGCTGTGCCTCGCTCAGGACATAGGGATGTTCCGTCAAGAGAGTGGCAAGCATGGTCGCAGCCGCGGGATCAGTTTCCTGCTGAGCGGCGAGCCAACCCTGTCCGATTTGAGTCCCGAGCAGAACGAGGCCGACGAGCAGCCAGAAAGCCAGGATGATTCGTTTCATTTGTCCAACCTCTGGGAAAGTGGTTTGCATTGCGGGTACCAGGGCAGCAGTATGGGAAACTCACCTGGAGAGCACGAGTCTGGCATGGTGCACATGGATCAGCCTCCAAGATGGGATAGAGAGTTGTGCTGAGTCGACTTCTGATTCACATATTTTCAATTAGGAGAAGTCTTCGCTCCACCGGCAGGGGAAGGAAGCCGCTGCAGATGAACCGGAATGGGTGGAGACGGAGCCTCCGCGGGGCTGTTCCTGTTTGTGCGGCAGTGCTGGCCTGGGGCTGTGCAGGTCTCGGGGAACTCGGGGACAGCGGGCGCCCCAACGTGGTTCTGATCCTGACCGACGATCAGCGCTGGGATCAGCTCGGGATCGAAGGGCATCCGTTTCTGGATACGCCGCACCTGGACCGGCTGGCCCGCGAAGGGGCTCGCTTCGCCAACATGTTTGTCACGACCTCGCTGTGCTCTCCCAGCCGGGCATCTTTTCTTTCCGGCCTGTACGCCAGCACACACGGAGTGATGAGCAACTTCACGGACTATCCGGCCGATCTGCCCGGCTTTCCGCGCCGGCTCCAGGAAGCCGGCTACCACACGGCCTACATCGGCAAGTGGCACATGGGAGAAGAGGACGATTCGAAGAGGCCGGGCTTCGACTACTGGATCAGCCATCGAGGTCAGGGCGATTATTTCGACAACCAGTTCAACGTCAACGGGCAGCGGCGGACGGTTCCCGGGTACTACACGAAGGTGGTCACCGAGATGGCCCGGGAATGGCTCCTGGGAGATCACGACGACAGACCCTTTCTTCTGATTCTGGGTCACAAGGCGCCCCACACTCCGTTCACCCCGGAAGAAAAGTATCGCCGGCTCTACGACGGCATTGAGATCGGCTATCCCCACAGTGCCTTTGATTTGAAAGGGAAACCGGGCTGGGTCGAAGATCGCCTGGATACCTGGCACGGCATCTACGGTCCGATTTATGGCTTTCGGGAGAAGTTTCCGGACCGATCCGCTGCTTCCGTCCTGGCATGGGACCGCTTTGTCGTGAGCTACACATCCACCATCAAGTCCGTCGACGACAGCGTGGGTGTCATTTATCAGACCCTGGAAGAGTTGGAGCAGCTCGACAACACCGTGTTTCTGTTTGCAGGTGACAACGGGATGTTTCTGGGAGAGCATGGAATGACTGACAAGCGGGCCATGCACGAACCCAGCATCCGGGTCCCGCTGCTGGCGCGCTTTCCGGAACGGATCCAGCCGGGAACTGTCATCCGGGAACAGGTCCTCAATGTCGACGTGGCCCCGAGCATCGTCGAATTGGCAGGCGCCAGCCCCCTGTCCGATATCCATGGCCATTCCTGGGTGAGCCTGCTGGGGGGCGGAAACCCGGGCTGGAGAAGCAGCTGGTACTACGAATACAACTACGAGGAGCAGTTTCCCTACACCCCCAACGTCCGCGGCATCCGCATGGATCGCTGGAAGTACATCCGTTACCCGCACGGCGACGGCAGTCCCGACCGCCACCAGGCCGAGTTGTACGATCTGCAGGAGGATCCTCGAGAGCTTCACAACCTGGCCGCGAACCCCGCCCATGCCGAGCAGGTGGAGCAGCTCCGGGGCGAGCTGGACCGCCTAATGGCGGAGCACCAGAACCGCTCCCTGGAGAATATGCCCCTCGATGAAGGGATCAAGACCGAACTTCCCGCCGCCGAGATTCGCTGAACCTTTCACACGTTCCGGGGGACCTGAATGTGGGAGGCGCCTTGGCGCGGCGACCTGCAATCGTGAACGTCAAATCTGGAAGATTCGCGGCCTGAGGCCCCTCCTACGCTTGGCGCTTACTGACTCTGGGGCTTCGGATTGCCTGGAAGGTTGGAACCTGAATGTGGGAGGCGCCTTGGCGATAGTACACCCCGGCTACCTGGGGTAGAATCCCCATCGTTACTTTCTTGAAGGTAGAAATGAAGACTCTGGACGAAACCACATTTTCTCCGGCCGGCGACAACGGTTGGCTGGTTCTGAAGTTCGGGGGCACCAGTGTGTCCTCGTCGGACCGCTGGGAAACGATCCGGGATCTGATCCAGGAGCGGGTAGATGCGGGGTACCGCGTGCTGGTGGTCCATTCGGCTCTGGCCGGGGTCTCCGACCGACTGCAGGAGCTGCTGAAGGAGGCGGTTTCGGGCGACTGCGAAGAGAGGCTGGCAACTCTTCTCGAGCTTCATTTCACCCTTTCCCTCGAGCTGGGACTGGACGGTTCTGCCTTGCTCCACGATGATGTCGAGGAACTTCGTGGGCTTCTGGCCCAGATCCACACAGTCGGCCACGTCAGGCCCTCCGTTCACGCCCGGGTTCTGGCCCTGGGAGAGTTGATGGCCACTCGGCTGGGAGCTGCCTGGCTGCACGGCCAAGGATTGGCTGTGACCTGGCTGGATGCGAGGGAGATCCTGTCCAGCAAGGAGCACGTGAAGGGCAGTGCCCGGGCGGCGTATCTGTCCGCCGACTGTGACTTTGATCTCGACCCGGACTGCCAGGCCCGTCTCTCCGCTCTCCCCGGAACCGTCCTGACCCAGGGCTTCATCGCCGCCAATCATAAAGGCGAGACCGTTCTACTGGGCCGCGGAGGGTCCGATACCTCGGCTTCTTATCTGGCCGCCAAACTGGGGGCGGTTGGCCTGGAAATCTGGACGGATGTAGCGGGAGTCTTTAGTGCGAATCCCCGCATCGTGACGGGCGCCCGCCAACTCAAGGCATTGAGCTACCAGGAGGCCCAGGAGATCGCCTCCACCGGCGGATCGGTCCTGCATCCTCGCAGTATCTCCCCGCTGCGCCGCGATCGCATTCCCCTGCGCATCCGGTGCACAGCACAGCCCGAGCTGGCCGGAACCCTGATCGCCCGTGACCTGGCTGGAGACGCACCCGGGGTCAAGGCCATCTCCGGCCGCACCGGAATTACGCTCATCTCCATGGAAACGCTGGGGATGTGGCACGAAGTGGGTTTTCTGGCGGATGCTTTTCGCTGCTTCAGCGATCTCGGTTTGTCGATCGACCTGGTATCCACCTCCGAAAGCAGCGTCACAGTCACTCTGGACACACGCGCCCAGGCGATCGAAGCCGGAACGCTGGACGAGCTAACGCAAAGACTGGAGAGCCTGTGCCGCGTCCACATCATTGAGCAGGCCGAAGTGGTCAGTCTGGTGGGTCAGAAGATTCGCGCTATTCTCCATGAGATCGGCCCGGCCATGGAGGTGTTCGAGGAGCATCGGATTCATCTGGTGAGCCAGGCTGCCAACGACTTGAACCTCAGTTTTGTGGTGGGAGAGGATCAGGCCCAGCGCCTGATTCAGAAGCTCCATGCCACGCTGGTCCGGCCGGCTCAGGATGACGCCGTATTCGGTCGCACCTGGGAAGAACTGAAACAAGGTGAGGTGACCGCTCGCCCGGGAACGGAGCCCTGGTGGGTGCGAAAGCGCAGCCGGCTGCTGGAGATTGCCACTGTGGAGGACGCTGCCTATGTCTACGACCTGGACACGGTCCGGGGTGCTGCTGATCGGCTGCAGGGTCTGGATGGGGTCCGGAAGGTCTTCTACGCGCTGAAAGCCAATTCCCATCCCGACATCCTGCGGGTGGTCCGTGATGCCGGCCTGAGTCTCGAATGCGTGTCGGCGGGAGAGCTCCGCCTTGTCCTCGAGCTGTTTCCGGGAATCGATCGGCAGCGCATCCTCTTTACGCCCAATTTCGCACCCCGCGAGGAGTATGAATACGCTTTTCGCGAGAAGGTCTGGGTCACCCTGGACAACCTCTATCCCCTGGGTCACTGGGCGGAAATGTTCTCCGGTCGTGAGATCCTGTTGCGCCTGGACACCGGACAGGGACGGGGACATCACCGCCACGTTCGGACCGAGGGAAGCCATACGAAATTCGGGATCCCGATGTTCGAGCTGGAGGAAGTTCGCCGGCTGGTGGAGTCGTGCGGTGCCACAGTGGTTGGCCTGCACGCCCACAGTGGCAGCGGTATTCTCAAGGAGGATCACTGGAGCGATGTGGCTGCGGCGCTGTTGGAGGCCGCGCGCGAGTTTCCCGCCACCCGCTATGTCAATCTCGGTGGAGGCCTGGGGGTGCCCGAAATGCCGGGCCAGCCCGTTCTCGACCTGGGTGCCCTGAATGAGGGCTTGAAAGGGATTCGTCAGGACGGTGACCTGGAACTGTGGCTGGAGCCGGGTCGCTATCTGGTGGCCGAGGCCGGTGTCCTCGTCACTCGCGTGACTCAAATCAAAGGGAAAGGCCACGCCCGCTATGTGGGCGTCGCGACCGGCATGAACTCTCTGATTCGCCCGGCTCTTTACGGTTCCCACCACGAGATTGTCAATCTCAGCCGCCTGGACGAACCCGGGAAGCACGTGGTGAGCGTCGTGGGCCCCATCTGCGAGAGCGCCGATCTGCTGGGCAGCGAACGGCTGCTGCCCGAGTGCCGGGAAGGCGACGTCTTGCTGGTCGCCAACGCCGGGGCCTACGGCTTCGTGATGAGTTCCCGCTACAACCTGCGCGAGCCGGCCCGCGAATTTGCGATCTGAGCCGTTCTGACCCCAAACAGGCACCCCTCCGACTAGGCATGGCCTCGGCTGGCGTGGTACAAGAGACTCTGGTCTGGCAGGAACAGAAAATACGGTCAGTGAACACCCGAAAAGCCGGGTGAAATCAAGTAGAGCATGGTCGTTGTGGACGACGTTACGAACACGGTAAAGGAGAGTGGGCCATGAGAATGTTTGTCGGCGGAGAGTGGAAAGAGACCTCCAACGTAATCGAAGTCATCAACCCGTTCGATCAGTCAGTCGTCGACACGGTCCCGGCGGCCGAATCGAGTGATGTGGATGAGGCACTGGCCGGTGCGGTGGAAGGGGCGAAGATCATGGCGAAAATCCCGGCCTATGATCGAGCCCAGATGCTGCGCAAGACGGCGGATCTCATGCTGGAACGCTCCGAGGACTTTGCCCGGACCATCAGCAGCGAAGAAGGAAAGATCCTGGCCGAGGCCCGTTTCGAGGCGACCCGCGCAGCCGAAATCATTTACATCTCCGGTGAAGAGGCCAAACGACTCACCGGCGAAGTTCTTCCCCTGGACGCAGCTCCAGGAGGAACCGGGAAAATGGGCTTCACCCTGCGGGTGCCCTGTGGCGTAGTCGCTGCCATCACACCCTTTAACTTTCCCCTTCATCTGGTCTGCCACAAGGTGGGACCGGCCCTGGCCGCCGGAAACGCCGTGGTCGTGAAACCGGCCAGTGACACACCCCTTTCCGCCCTCAAGCTGGTGGAGGTCTTGCTGGAGGCCGGTGTGCCTCCCCAGGCCATAACCTGCCTGACCGGTTCCGGAGCGAAAGTGGGCGATGTACTGTGCGGGGACAAGCGGGTCCGCAAGATTACCTTCACCGGGAGTTACGAAGTGGGCGACCACATCTGCAGGGTAGCCGGGATGAAGAAAGTCACCATGGAGCTGGGCTCCAACGCTCCCTTGATCATCATGCACGACGCCGACCTGGACAAGGTGGCTGCCGCCACCGCCATGACGGGCTTCGCCAACGCCGGACAGGTCTGTATCTCGGCTCAAAGGATACTGGCGGAGGGCCGGGTGTACGACGAGTTCCTGGATCGTCTCAAGTCTCGAGTCGAAGCGATCTCCACCGGTGACCAGCTCCAGGAGGGCACGGGGATGGGACCCATGGTGCGTGAATCGGATGCGGTTCGCGTCGGTGAATGGATTCAGGAGGCTGTCTCCGGAGGCGCCCGCCTCATCACCGGAGGGGAACGAGACGGTGCCGTGCTCGAACCGGCCATCCTGGCCGATGTGGATCCTGACATGCGGATCAGCCGGGAGGAGCTGTTTGGCCCGGCCGTCGGCGTCAGTTCCTTTGATGACATCGACAAGGCCATCGAACTGGCCAACGACACGCGCTATGGTCTCTCCGCAGCGATTTTCACCCAGGATATAGACCGGGCCCTGCGCTTTGCCAACGAAGTGGAGAGCGGCAACGTCCACATCAACTGGGGTCCCCAGTGGCGTGCCGATCTAATGCCCTACGGTGGCCTGAAGGACAGCGGCATGGGCAAGGAAGGCCCCAGGTATGCCGTTGAAGAGATGACCGAGCTGAAGATGGTCGTCGTCCACCTGGGAAGCTAGCTCAGAGCTAGGTCAGGGCGCTCGGCTGGCCCTCGCGTCCTGACCGTTGAAGGTTGAAGGTTGAAGGTTCGATCAGATCGCCGCGTGGAAGCGGCTCCTACACTTCGCCATCCCGTCGGATCCAACACCTGGAACGTTGGAACTTGGAACCTTGGAACGCGAAGCAGAGTGGGACCCTCCGTGGTCCGATCAGATCGATGTGAGGTTAAAAGTTGAAGGTTGAAAGTTGAAGGTTCGATCAGATCGCCGCGTGGAAGCGGCTCCTACACTTCGCCATCCCGCCGGATCCAACACCTGGAACGTTGGAACTTGGAACCTTGGAACGCGAAGCAGAGTGGGACCCTCCGTGGTCCGATCAGATCGATGTGAGGTTAAAAGTTGAAGGTTAAAAGTTGAAGGTTGAAGGTTCGATCAGATCGCCGCGTGGAAGCGGCTCCTACGCTTCGCCATCCCGCCGGATCCAACACCTGGAAGGTTGGAACTTGGAACCTTGGAACGCGAAGCAGAGTAGGACGGCCCTCCGTGGTCCGATCCGGGCGAGCGACCATGGGATACTGGGGACCAGGTTGAGTTGGAACTGCAGATGGATATCAAAACGGTGATTGTGCCGATACTGCTGTTCGTTCTGAGTATTGCGCTTCCAGCGGTGCAGGCCCAGGAATCCGGGAACCCGGGCCCGGGCGATCTCTATCCGGAGGATTTCGTCTACGACATCTCGGGCGGGGGACAGTTCCGTCTGGCCGACTTCAAGGGTAAGAAAGCGGTTCTGATTGTGAATCATATCGTGGACGATGGGTCGGTGAGCTGGCACGCGGACCCGTTCAAGCGGCTTAAGGAACTGCAGGCCAGGTATACAGACCGGCTGGCCGTTGCTGTAATGCCCGAACACGCTCATCAGCGCCGGCAGACCCGGGCTCTGTGGGAGACCACGGCCGCCAATGTCCGCGAGTTGCTGAACCCCGGGGATCTGCCCGTTCTGATCGAGAATCGGGGTCCCGGGGGCATCCGGGCCGGCCTCGCAGACCACTCGCTTTACCAGACCCTGAACCCGGAGAAGCTGTACGGGTGGTGGCCCTCTACTAAGTTTTCGTAACGAAGCGGGAGATTCTCACGCTGCAGTAGAAAATTTATGAATTATCCGGGCTAGGGTTAGCGTCCCCTCGATGCTCGTGCCTTTGCCCTTGCTCTGACCTCATGGACTGCATCAAGGCTCCTGACCGACCCGGTCGGCATTGAGTGGAGTTGCCATCACCGGCTGATAACGTCCCAGCCCGGAAAATTCATAAGTTGTCGGCAGCGGCCCCATCATCCGCCCTGGCTGCGTTCCCCCTCCTCGGGCTCCTCGACAGAGTCACGACTATGCCTGCGGTGCCCTCGGAGGTAAAGCCTTGCCAGCGCGGCGCTTGCGGCCCTTCGCTACGAAAACTTATGAATTTTCCGGGCCAGGTCAGATCCCGGCCCAGGCCCCTCGCTTTGTCCGAGAAAGCGGACGAGGAGGGGTGGATCGGATAATTGAGCGGGAACTACAGGGTCAGGACATCACCCGTCCGCCATCTATGTTGTAACCCTGCCCCGTGATTCCGCAGGCCTCTTCACTGGCCAGGAACAGTGCCAGGTGAGCGATTTCTTCCGGAACCAGACGTCTCCCTATGGGAGTCGCGGTTCTGTCCAGATCCTCAAACGACGTCCCCAGGCGCTCGGCGTCGTAGTGGAGGCGAGAGTCGTTCGTTGCGGTCTTCACCGGTCCGGGACAAATCGCGTTAACGGTAATGCCCTCGCCCGCCATCTCTATTGCCAGGCTTCGGGTCAGACCAAGCAAACCATGTTTACTGGCGGCATAAGCTGCCCCGTGCAGTAGCCCCACCCGGCCTGCGACGGAAGCGACATTGATGATTCTGCCCCATCTCTTTTTCAGCATTGCTGGTAGGACGGCTTTACACAAAAGGTAAGGCGCAGTGAGGTTCAGCCTCAGGGTCAGCTCCCAAAAATCATCGTCAAAGTCTACAACGGGTTGGGGGTTCTGGGCGCTTCCGACTCCAGCGTTGTTGATGAGGACTTCCACTGGACCCAGTTCCTTCTCAATCTTCCGAATCAGGTCAAGGGGTACGCTCCCATCCGCCAGGTCGGCTTTGATGGCAACGGCACTTGCTCCCGATGCAACCACCTCACGCTGTAGCACCTCCAGCTCATCCAGACTACGAGCCGCCAGGGCAAGCCCGGCCCCTTCAGTCGCGAATGCCAGTGCAATGGCTCGACCGATTCCCCGAGAAGCACCCGTTACCAGAACGATCCGATCTTGCAGGCCTGTTTTCATGGACTGTTGCGTTTTCCGCTGCCAAACTCCCCGCGCAGCAGCCGGCGCGTTTCAACCACCTCAGAGCCGTCACTCCTGGGGGTCGAAACCGTGTGGGGCCCTTACCCTGAAGCCTACTACGTGACCCCCTGAATAACAAACCAGCCCCGGTATGGCTCCCGAAAAAAGGGGACAGTCTACTCTGGCACCTATTTCCGACACAGGGTAGGAGCCGCTTCCATGCGGCGATCTGATCGGGTCACGGAGGGTCCTCCTACACTGCGGAAGCGTTCCGTCTTTTCCGAATCTCACCTTCGTACTCTTTCTCTCTGTGTCGTTATCAGGACTGGGGAGTCAGGGTGCGAAGGAGCGGGATTTGCTGTTAAACCCGGAAAATTCATAAATTTTCGGCTGCAGCGCCCCCATCATCCGCGCTGGCCGCGTTCCCCCTCCTCGGGCTCCTCGACAGAGTCACGACTATGCCTGCGGTGCCCTCGGAGGTAAAGCCTTGCCAGCACGGCGCTTGCGGCCCTTCGCTTCGAAAACTTATGAAATTTCCGGGCTAAAGGGCAAGAGTGCTTCGGTGCTGGGAGTCGAGGCCCGAGATTCTGGCCATCGAGGTCGACCTCCCAGTGCACTATCTAATGCGCTACGACGGTTACTTCCGGCCCTCCTCGTCCGACCATCATCTCGGGCATACGCCTGATCGATGGACCGGGGAACGACCACGCCGGGTTTCTTGGGGGCCTAGCATCCAGCTAAGCCTCACCCCGCCCACGCGCGGTTCGCCTGGCGTCGTGCTCTATCGGAGGGCGATACCAGACTACTCCAGCGTGGCGACCAGAGCCGCGTCAATGATCCGGCGGTCGCGAGTCAGCAGAGTCGATCCATAGACACGAGCTGTCGACACGATGATCCGATCGGCGGGGTCCCGGTGAAACGACGGCGGAAGAGCGGCTACTTCCGCTGCGATTGCCGGGCTGATTCCGATTCGCTGAACAAGCGGCGGTGCGGTAGCACGTTCCAGCCAGTCCCGAACAGGCAATCCGAGACGGACACGCCCGAGCGCATGAAGCATGGCGATCTCCCAGAGACTGATGTCGGAAACCTGCACAGGTTCGTTTGGACCGGAACGCTCCAACACCCGCCGTTGTTTCCTGGAGAGCCGTTGGGGTTGAGCCAACCACCACAGAAGAACATGTGTATCGAGGATGGGCGTCATTCTTCGCCGCCGAGCGCTTCCCAGTCCTGTGTGGAAACCACAGGATCCAGGATGTCCCCGACGAATTCTACGCTTCCCCGCAGGGTTTCCTGGGGGTAGGCGTCGCCACAAGGAACGGCGGGGAGGACCTGCGCAATGGGTTTGCCGCGCTTGAGGATTGTGACGCGTTCCCCCGTTCGGGCGATTCTGTCCAGAATCGCCAGGCACTTGGCCTTGAACTCGGAAATGTTGATGGCCTCCATATGACTAGTCTACATGACCAGTCAGATGGAACCAAGGCGAAAAAAGGGGACAAAAAAGGGGACAGTCTACTCTGGCACCTATTCCCTACACAGGGTAGGAGCCGCTTCCATGCGGCGATCTGATCGGATCACGGAGGTCCCCCTGCACTGCGGAAGCGTTCCGTCTTTTCCAAATTTCACCTTCGTACTTTTCCCACCTGTGTCGTTATTAATGAATGGGACCTCAGAGTGCGAAGGAGTAGAGAGTGCTGCTAAAGGTCAAGAGCGCCTCGGTGCAGGGAGTCGAGGCCGAGATTCTGGACATTGAGGTCGACCTCTGCGTCCATCATCTGACCCGCTACCATGTAGTGGGGCTTCCGGACACGGCCGTGCGCGAGAGTGGCGATCGGGTGAAAGCGGCCATCCGCAACTGTGGGTATCCGTTTCCCCGCACGGGCGCCATCACCGTCAACCTGGCACCGGCCGACTTTTAACTTCCAATATATCCTTGCGAGCCAGTTCGAGAGCGTCTGCAAGTCTGACGCCGTGGCCAATCTTCTGGGCCGCCTGCTTCATTAAATCGAACTGTATGATTGATCTCCACCCAATGCGAAGGTCGTGGTTTTTGTTCAGCTGGACATCGTCGAAGGTCATATCGGCAAAAGTCGGTGCAAAGCCGTCCGGCTCGGTGTTCTCGAAAACGGTGACGTAATCATCGGCAGATTCGAAAAACGCTTTCAGCAGGCTCCGCTTATCGTGAAAGCCCAGAGCCTGCAGTGACGTCCGGTCGTATAGGCGGCCGAAGTCACGTTTCAGATTCTTCAATTCTTTCTTGATCTGATCCGTTCGTAGTCTGGTTTCCAGGTGCCTCTCCATTTCATCATCCACCTGGTTCAGGCTTTCGGATAATCGCTCGATGGCTAGGCGGACGTCTTCTGCTTTCTCGTCTAACAAGGTTCTAGGTAGCTTGTCGTCGACATATAAATCCAGAACTTTCTTCAGCCGTTCTTTCTGTCGCTTGATCTCCCGCTTCAACTCGTCTCCCCGTTCTTTCAGTTCCGATGACCGACCCTCTCCGAGTTCGTTTGACAGCAGTTGCTGACTGACAAACTCGGGATCCGAGATGACTCTCGATACGTAGTTCATTGCCACGCGCTCTAAGGGCAGGGCACGAGCTGGAGGCAGGTAGCATTTGCGCCCATCGGGGGTTGTTCGCTTGTGCTTTTCGGCACTTCGATTGTTGCAAACGTAATACCAATAACGGTCGTCTGTGCCTCTACGGCCAATCAGTTTTGACCCGCAATGCCCGCACTTTAGAATTCCCTTCAGCAAGTTCCGCGGCTTTTTGGAGCGGCGTCCTGCAGTGCGGTTCTGGTCAAGGCGCCTCTGCAGTAGCGTCCACTTTTCTCGGGAAATCAGTTGCGGAACCGAGACTGTCACCCAGTCGCCTTTAGGCCGCTGTGTCTTTCGCGACTTCCCGGTCACCGGATCTCGAACTTCCTTCACCCTGTTAGCGACCAGCTTCCCGGTGAAGTAGGTTCGATCACGCAGAACATTGGTCACCTGGACGTTCGACCACCGACAGCCGCGTTTCGTCCGGATGCCCTGATCATTAAGGTCCCGCGAAATACCATTGGCAGATCCACCTGCCGACACCGTATCTACCCAGGACAAATACATGTCTTTCTCTTCTCGGTTTACGACAGTTCTCTTTGTCTCAGGATCCCTCATGTAGCCGAACTTATGCTGGCCGCAAGTCCAGAATCCCTTATTCAAGCCATTTAACTTTCCGCGTGTCAATCACCAGGGTAATTCCCCCACCTCCGTCACCAGGGTAATTCCCCCATTTGGGGATCATCATCATCTCGTTTCTCTTGATTTTCGGCGGTTGTGCTTGGGAAAACTTTTCCCAAGCAGGTTCCTCCTTTCTGGTCGCAGTCGTGGTCTGTTTCGAGCCAGCGTTTTTCCAGTCGCAGCATTTGCATTCGATTGAAAGCCCGATAGCGGGCGGAAAGCTGGCTGCTCGTGACCTCCTGTAAGACGGAACTGAAGTAATGCAGGGCACCGATGGGCTGGCCCGGGAGTCCGTTGAGCCAGGAGACGTACTTGCGTCCGCAGCCCAGGAAAATAGACTGGCGGACGTCCTCGAGCTCGATCCCTTGCTGGAACCACTGGGCAGCTAGCCGGCGATCCGAGGTCGAGTAGCGGCAGCGGATGCAGGGACGTTCCAGCAACATCTCTCCGATGGTCTCCACATAGAGGGTTTGAGCCGATCGAGTGGAGCTGAGTGAGTCAGCCGAGAGGCTGCGCTGGTAGGGCCAGTACTGGTCGGCGATCTCAAGGACCCCGGGAGCATGCTGGTTGGGGCTACGCCGGACCCGGCAGACCTGCCTCTCCTCGAGCTCCTGGAGATAGGTTCCAATCGAGCGGCGCGATTTGCGCAGCGCCCTGGCCACGTCCTGCTGGCGGAAGAGGAAGCGCCCGGTACTTCTGTCAGCGCCCAGCGAGATGTGAACGAACAGCTTGAAGGCCCCGTCGGAGAGTTTCTCCACAGCGGCCTGCCAGCCGGCGGTGGCGGCAAACCAGCCGTTGTCACTTTTGATCTTCAAACGGCTCATGGCGAAACCTCCTTTGAGGGGGATCCTTTGGCGGGTCGTTTTCGCCTCCGGTAAGAGTCGCCCTCCCACTCCAGCTGGTGAGCGTTGTGGCAGAGTCGGTCCAGCAGCGAGTTGGCCTGGATGGGGTCGCCAAACAGCGCCATCCACTCCTCCAGGCTGCGATTACTGGTCAGCATCAGCGAGCCTTTCTGATAGCGCTCGTAAAAGATGTCGTACAGATCGTCGGCCTGCTCGTCCGTCAGGGGCTTGAGCCCAAAGTCGTCAACGATCAAGAAATCATAGCTGCAGTAGTTTTGGATGAGGCGATCGCGGGAGAGATCGGCCCGGGCCGCTTCCAGAGTACGGAACAGGCGCGGAGCCTGGATGTAGCGCACGTCATGACCGCGGCGTACGGCCTCGTGTCCCAGAGCCAGGGCGATGTGACTCTTGCCCACACCCACCGGCCCGCACAGGCAGATATTTTCTTTGTTTTCCAGAAAGCGGCAGGTGGCCAGGTCATAGATGCGGCGCCGCTTGATGTTCGGGTTAAAGCCAAAATCGAACTCCTCGAGGGTCTTGATCTCGGCAAAGCAGGCTTTCTTGAGCCGGCGAACAAACTTGGTCTGGGAGCGACGCTCCAGCTCATCCTGGACCAGCAGAGTCAGAAAGTCGACGTAGGCCAGTTGTCGTTTTTCGGCCTCCTTGAGCCGCACTTCCAGACTGTCCAACAATCCTCCTAATCGCAGTTGCTTGAGCTGGTCGAGCAGATGTTGATAGTGACTCATGAGACCTCCCGTCGGTGCACGAAGTAATCCTGGGGACGGGCAAATCGACAAGCTGAAGCCGCCGGACTGGAGGGTCTGCGAGGAGGCGAAGGGCGTCGGAACAAGCCTTTTTCCAGAATCTTCTTCAGAGAGGAAAAGCGGACATTGTCAAAGCGCAAGGCCCGCCGGCAGGCCTGATCCAGAGTGGCCGCTGGGTGGGACTCGGCCAGCCGCAGCACGGCCTGGGCTTTTCTCAGGTTGCGCATGGCGTGATCCCCCAGTACGCGCCGCACGTAGCGACTCACCTCGGGCCCCAGCTCGTCGGCCTGACGCCGGCACCACTCGGGAGTCCGCTCCAGGTAGGCCCGCTTGTCGGGAGGATAGTCCCCCGTCTGGGTCTGACAGGAGCCCGGCTCGAAGACCCGCAGGTGGGTCTTGATCAACTGATGGTTGCGATACACTCGCACCAGCTTCAGATCGGCTCGCACCCACAGCCTCTCCCCCCGGTAGGGATAGGGGACCGAGTAGTAGCACTTGTCCAGGATCAGATGGCAGTCCCAATGCACGGTGCACTGTTTCCACTGCGCCGCTTCGTAAGGTTGATCCGGCAGAGGCAGCAGCAGCTCGACTTCTTCTCCGACAAACACCTCGTAAGGTTTGCGATGGGTGGTGCCATGCTTGCGCAGGCCGACCTCCTTGAGGCACCACTCCAGAGCCCTCCCATTGGCCTCCTCGATATCTCGAAAATGCCGCCCCGCCAGAATCTGCTGACGCACTACCGGAACACATCTCTCCACGCGTCCTTTGTGGCGGGCCATTTGCACCTTGGCTGGGTCGGCCACGAATCCGTAGTGTCTTTCCAGTTCGGCGTAGGCCGGGTTGAGCGTCGGATCGTACAGATCGGGCTTAAGCACACCGTCTTTCAAATTGTCCAACACGATCAGCCGGGGACAGGCCTGGAAAAACGTAAAGGCGCGGATGTGGCAGTCCAACCAGGTGGGGCTGTCCTGGCGAAACACGAAGCGTACGAAGCGGTGGCGGCTGTAGCTTAGGATCATGATAAAGGCCCAGGCCTTGCGTTGTTTGCCCGTTTCCGGATCTCGCATCAGTCCGGCATAGCCGAAATCGACTTGGGCCTGTTCCCCAGCGACTGCATGCAGCCGCACCGTCACCGGCTTGCGCAGCGGCTCAATGTGCTCGCGCACATAGCGGTACACGCTCATATAGCTGACCTTCAACTCGTGCTCCTCCTCGAGCAGCCGCTGTACCTGCTGAATGGTCATATGAGGCTGCCCAAGCCAATCCTGGATCTGCCGGTGGTAGAGGCGGATCCGCTCCCGGGCCGGTTGTTCGAAAACCGCCACCTGCACCACCGAGGCCACTATCCGGGCCAGCTCCGCCTGTGGCGGCAGGGGCTTCTCTCGGCTCAAGCCGCTGGCCATGAAAAGCAGCAGGTACTTGCGAATCGTCTTGCGCGAGATCTGCAACGAGTCTCGGATCTGGCGGATACTCCGTCCTCGGTGCCATTGGTAAACCAACTCCAGGTACTCTTCCATCCTCATATTCCTTCTGGCCATTCTTCCTCCTGCGGAAATCCTTGTTGGGGTTCCGCAGAAAGATGACCCTGGCCTCTGTCACGAAATGATCAGGTGGGGGAATTACCTTGGTGAAACCCTGGGGGAATTACCCTGGTGAAAGGGTGGGGGAATTACCTTGGTAAATCAGCCGCCTAGGTGGGGGATATACCATGGTGACCGACACCGCGCCTGGTCTTGCGGGCAATCTCCTTCCGCTCCTCTGTGGCCATCCACATCTTGATCCAGGTGATCAATTCGTCCGGAGGACGGCGGAGGTCCATAACGCCCTCGGCGGGTGAAATAATCTTGATATTGTTTTCCATCAAGATTCTTTGAATTCGCCCCCGTTCTTCCGGATTGTCCGATCGGGTCAGTCGATTGTGCTCACAGACCAAGATGGCGTCGAACCGCTGTCTTGCGGCGTCTGCCAGCAGGCTTGTGAATCCTGGCCTGGCTTCGATAGTCGAGCCTGAGATCCCATTGTCGCTGTACGTATCAACGACACGGTAGCCTTGGTCGCTGGCGTACTGAGGGAGTTCGGCCAGCTGACTTTCAATTGTCTTTTTCTCTCTTTGTCCGTCCGAACTGACTCTGGCGTAGATCGCCACTTTCTTTGGGTTTTCTGTTGCAGTCATCGTCGTTCACCTCCGTCAACTTAGAGCCTGACGATTCTCCTCCGCCACGGGTCCGAACAACGATGGCCCACGGCTTTTGTCGGGTGGATACCCTAGCAAAGATTTACTTTTCGAGAAAAATAATCGGTGAGCCCTTGCAAAGATCATTCTACTTAAGAGACTCCGAGGTGCCGGCCCAGCAGCTTCAAAGCTTTCATCGTGTCATGGAGCCTGACTCGAACGGTGCGGCCGTGAGGCCCCTTCTTTTCGATGTACGAGATTGCGGCAGGCCGACCTGGCGAGAACTCTTTTAGGACCACCCCCCGGTCATCCCAGGTGACGTAGTCTGTGATCTTTTGAAAGGCCACCTCTGCTAACCCCTCCACGACTCGGTCTTGAACATGCTCTGTTCTCCGGGACCTTAGTTTCATGGCCCTCTGGAGTTCCCCCGGTTTCGTGGACACCTAATCCTTTGGGAGAATGGAGGACACGATGCCAAGAACAAGACGAGCTTATCCACCCGAGTTTCGCCAGCAGATAGTCGAGCTTCATCGAGCCGGGCGCAGCCCCGGTGAGCTGGCCCGAGAGTTTGAACCAAACGAACAGACGATCCGCAACTGGATCGCCCAGGCAGACCTGGATGAAGGCCGTCGTAGAGACGGCCTGACGACGGTAGAACGAGCCGAGCTGCGGAAGTTGCGCAAAGAAAATAGGCAGCTGAGGGTTGAGCGGGAAATATTGGCAAAAGCCGCGGCCTGGTTCGCACGGGAGAGCGATCCGATTTCCAAGGAGTCTTCAGGTTCGTGAAAGTGAATCAGGCCGACTATCCAATCACCACCATGTGCCGTTTGCTGGGTGTCTCCACCAGTGGCTACTACGCGTGGGTCGATCGCGGACCTTCGACTCGAGATGAAGCGAATGCTCGTCTTCTGGAAACAATCAACGGGATCCACCAGCAAAGTCGTCGGACCTATGGAGCTCCCCGCATTACGGCGGAACTTCGAGAGGAAGGTCACCTGGTGGGCAAAAACCGGGTGGCCCGACTGATGAAAGTCGCCGGCATTGAAGGCGTTAGCCGCAGACGCAAGACACGCACGACCCTGAGAGGCCAAGACAGCCGTCCGGCTCCGGATCTGGTGGAGCGAAACTTCCAGGTCAGCCGCCCCAACCGACTGTGGGTTGCAGACATCACGTACGTGCCGAGTTGGGCAGGTTTCGTCTACCTGGCCGTAGTGGTCGACGCTTTCAGTCGTCGAGTGGTCGGCTGGTCGCTCAGAAATGATCTCAAGACCCGGCTAGTGACCGATGCCCTGCAAAGGGCACTTCAAGAGCGTGAATCCGACGGGGTGATCCATCACTCGGACCAGGGGACGCAATACACGTCGATCGAGTTCGGGCTACGCTGCAAGAGAGCCGGCATCAGACCCTCCATGGGCTCGGTCGGTGACTGTTATGACAACGCGCTGTGTGAGAGCTTTTTTGCCTCTCTGGAGTGTGAACTGATCGACCGGCACAGCTTCCGCAGCAAGCTGCAGGCCAAGCTTGCTGTCTTCGACTACATCGAGGGCTTTTACAACCCTCACAGGCGGCACTCGTCACTGGACTATCTGTCGCCGATCAACTATGAATCGAGGCACTCAGATGTGGCTTGATTCGAAAGCCGTAAACTGTCCACAAAAGTGGGGTAACTTCAAATTACAAACTTCGCTTCTATTTCGGGCCTCGCTATACTAATCCTGAGGCCCAACTGCCGCCGCAGGCAACCCCTGCTGGGCAAGGGGAGGGGGGAGTCCACCCCGCCCAACTTCAGGCGCTCATCGATCGCGACATCCCGAAATCGAAAGCCACCTCACTGCTGCAGGGTTTCCAGGGGGATTTTCCTTTACAACTCGCTTTCCTTGACCACCGGATTGGCGAGAGTGCCGATCGTATTACAGGCAAAGTCGGCTTCTACATCCGTGGTTTTGAGGAGCCCTACCCCCCAACTCCGGAATTTCAGGCCCGCTTTCGGGCCAGGCAGGAAAGGCTTAAACAACAGCTTGAGCTGGAACTTGAAGACCAGTATAGAGACTACTGTGATGCTCTAATCGATGCTTATATCGCCGACCATCCGGAGCAATACAAGATCTTGTTTGATCAAGAATTGGCTCTGCTCAAACAACGTTACTTGGATCGCCCAAGCCCGGTTCTGGGCGAAAAACAGTTCGCCAGAATGGCGGAGCATCAGGCCCGCCCGAAAATTGCTGAGAAGCACCTCGAATTGCCAACCGTTGACGAGTGGCGAGCCGACCAGAAGCAGCCGGCTGCGGCTGCAAGCTAGAGCCCAGCGACCTATCGCGTAACGAAAAACCGCCTCTCATAGGGCGGGTTTTGAGCACCTGGCAGCCTTCCTATCGAAGGCTATTGATCGGAATTGCAGCAACCAAGTGCCTGCTGGCGAGCATACAGGAGTCCGCGCCTTATCAGTAGCCCGTACACGCTCGCTCCGGAGCGTCTCAGGAACTGGCTGTCGCGAAATCGCGACCCGTCTGGGGCTACATACGCCTATACATAACTAGGTATGTACCGAGCTCTTGTCAATAGGTGTGTAAAAAAAGCTCAGGCGGCTTTCTCCTCCGGAACTTGGTTGACCGGGACTCCATTGACATATTCGGCGCCCTGGTAGACGTCTTTCATCAGCTCCGGTGCCTTCAGACGGCGGAATCTGTTCTCCGCCACCAGCAGCATCTTCCAGATCACAGCCTGGGCGTTTTCCACTTTCTTGAACCGCTTGGCCGCGTCCGTTCGCAGCCGAAGAGCGGCAAACGGTGACTCCACGGGATTGGTTGTTCGCAGATGCTGCCACTGCTTCTTCGGATAGTTGTAAAAGGTCACCATCCGGTCCCAATCCTGCTCGATCAACTCAGCCGTCAGGGTCAGTCCTCGCTGCCGGCACCAGTGCTGAAAGACCTTCTTGAGTCGTTGTGCCTCTTGTCGGGTCTCGGCGTAAGGGATCTGCCGCAGAATCAGCAAGGCCGGCTTGTGCACTCCCTTGGGGAGCTTGGCCAGCAGGTTGACAATCCGATGATTCCAGCAGCGCTGCTCCTCGGCCTGGGGATAGACGTTGCGCAAAGCTCCCCAGATGCCCAGGTGGCCGTCTCCGATCACCAGGCGCGGACAACCCATCCCCCGCTGCTTCAAGTCGCGCAGTACTTCCGACCAGCTCTGGGTCGATTCCCGATAGCCACTCGTGACCGACACGACTACTTTGCTGCCGTCACTTAAGGCGGCCAGCACCACCAGCAGGACTGCCTTTTCCTTCTCCAGTCCCGCCTTGACGTAAATTCCATCTACCCACAAATAAACCACTTCCAGATCATCCAGCGGTCGACTCTGCCAGACCTCCCATTCGGCCTGCCACTTCTCTTTCAACCGCGCCACCGTGGAGGCTGACAGCGCGGCCTTGTCCCCTAAGAGCCCTCTCAGAGCCAGATCAAAATCCCCCAGCGCCAGACCATGCAAGTACAGCTCAGGGATCAGTTCTCGAACCTGCCGCGTCCGCTTGGCAAACAGCGGCAACACCCGACTTTCAAAGCGTTCCTCTAGATCCCGCACTCGAGGCCTTCGAACCTGGATCGTCCCCGAGCTCATCGTCAGATGCCTCGGCTTGCCATATCCATTGCGATAGCCCGACGGAGTGTCCACGGCTCTTCGCCGCTCACTCTTACGCCGCCCTAATAACTCCGTGACCTCCTCCTCCAGCAGCTTCTGAACCCAGCCTTGGATCCTCTCGCGCACCCAATCTTCCAGCTGCTCGAAACAAACTCTTGACTCCACACTTTCTTCAATGTTCTTCTTGCTCATGCGGTGTGTACTCCTTCCGTTGCGGGCCTTTCGGCCCTGGGCTTTATCAACCCGGAAGGATACTCACCGCCTATGCTATTTACACACCTTCTGATGGTAGCTCGTATGTACCCCCAAATCGTAAATATTCGGTAAACCCATCATCGGCTTTATGCCTAATGGGGTGAGGCGGGTTGGGAACTCAAGTGGAGCGAAGCGATCTTCGGAAGTGTTTGCTCAGGGGGTAGAGCCAGATGCTTTTGGTGGGCAGATCGGCCTTGCGGTCACGGTCCAGCTTGCCCCGGCCCTGGGTCTGTCCGACATGGATCCAGTTGGCGGCCTTGTAGCAGGCGCCTGTGAAGCGCCCCGTGTCGACGAAGGTTTCCAGCAGAACGGGTCGGTAGGCGTAGCGGTCGTGCCAGTCCTCGGGGAGTTGACGCGCGGCCATGGCCAGCAGTTTAGAGGCCAGGTTCTTGGACTCGACCCAGGGAAGGATCAAGAAACGGGCGTTGTTGACGATCAGTTGAAGGTTTCTCTCCCTTTCCGAAGGACGCCAGCCGATGAAGCGGTCGCGAGGGGCGGTTTTCCAAGCGGCGGCGCCAAAGCCGAGCAGGGCCAGGATGCGGCTTTCGGAACAAGCGAAGTAGCGCAGCTGAGCACCCGGCAGGGGCTTGTATCCCAGATAGTGGTAGCGGTCGATGTATTCATTCCACAAAGTGGAGTCGGGGCGGCTCAGGACCGGCTCCAGATGCAGGCCGGACAGCTCGTGCACGGGTCGGGACAGCAGCGGTTGTGGTGCGCTGCAGAAAGTGTGCTTGATTGGGCCCGAGCCTCCCTTCGGGTTGCGAGGGGGCGGCAGCTGCAGCAACCCCTGCCGATGCATGCGCAGCATGGCCACCCGGCAGCTCATCTCCTTGAGGCCACCGTCAGGCTTGAACCAGCCCAAGAGCTGGCAGGCCAAGCGGGAGAGCTGGGCCCGCGAGCGGGTCGGATCTTCGCCAATCAGCTCACACAGTCGCCGCATCTCCCGGCCGCTAAAGTCTCGCCCGCAGAAGCGTTTCATCCAGCCTCCGCTGCCGGCGTCCTGGCCCAGGTCAATGCGCGGGCACGATGGGGGCTTATTTCCCAGGGAAGAAAAGGATCCAGGTCGGGTGGCGGCTGTCCGCCTTGCCTAGCGCAGGCCTGCAGATAGTCCCTGAGCCACAGGCGGGGGTTGAGGCCGTTGAGTCGCAGGGTGGCAAAGATGCTGAATAAGCTGGCCGCCAACTGGGCGCTCCAGCGGCTGCCTGAGCCGTAGTAATTCTTGCGTCCCACCACCGGGTTGCGCAAGGCGCGTTCGGCGGCGTTGTTGTCCATAGCCACTTCCGGTTGATCCACAAACACGGTCAGCCCTGGCCAGTGTCGAGCCAGGCTTTTCAGGACCTTGCGACAGGGGGGAGCCAGGCTGGGAAGCTGGCGTTGAGCCTCGCATTGCTCTCGCATTTTCTCAACCGCCACCCGCAGCTTTCGATCGGCCCGGGCCCATTCCAAGGGCTGATCGCGAACTGCCAGCCGCAGCTGATTGGCAGCAAAGAGCCGGCCAATGTCGTCAATCCACATCAGGGACCAGTCCTGCCAGGGGGGGTGGGATAGGCCCAGTCGCCAAAAGTCGCGGCGCACGTGAGCCCAGCAAAAGGCATGGCAAATACGCCCCTCTGAGACCCGGACCAGCTTCTTATAGGCAGAATATCGATCGGTGAGTAAAGTGCCCTGGGCGCTGCCGAAGTGAGATTGAGGCACTGCAGACGAGCGACTGGGTTGGAGCTGGTACACGACTGTGGAGGCCGACAAAAACACCCACAAATGCCAGAGCCGTCCGCTTTTGCCTTCCACCGCCACAAACACCGGCCAGCCGGTCTCGTCGGCTTGCCAGTTCTCCTGGGTGAGCTGCTGCTGGGCGATCGCCTCGGCCACCGGCAAAAACAGACCCTGCAGTTTTTTCAGCCCTCCGGCCACCGTTCCTGCAGAGAGAGTCAAACCGTGGTCTCGCCACTGCTGCAACAGACGGTGGGTGGGGCGGCAATGGTCAAACTTCTCCAGCAGAATCTCCACCCAAACCGAAATCCCTAGTTTGCCTTTGGGAATCAAGCGTGCCGGGGCGGGCGCCGTGACAATGCCGGGCAGCACCCCGCAGCGGCAGGCTGCTTTGTACTTGCGCCGCCGGATCACCCGCCGGTGGGCCCGCACTTCGATTTCGGCCACCTCGGCGTCTTCCGTCCAGCCCAAGGCTTCCAGTGCCAGACCGCATTTCGGACAGCTTTTTTGGGCTTCCTCCAGATCCACTACCTCTTCCTGGGCTGCCAACCCGTCCAGAGTGGTCCGACCGTGCCCCTGCTTGCCTTTTTGCTGCCCTCGGGGTCGCCCGCTCGCCTTGGGGCTGGAACTGCCAGCGCGCCCACCCTTGGCCTGTTCACTCTTGCGCCCCCAGAGCTGACTCTCCAGCTCTCGAACTCGAGCCCGCAGACTCAAGTTCTCTGACTTCAACTGCTTTTCTCTCTCCACCGCCCCGGCATGCTGGGCCTTCCAGTACGCTGCCGCCCAGCGCAGCCGGATGTACTCTTCCTTGGCCACCAAAACCCGCTTCGTCGAGCCATCAGCCGTCAGTCCACCCGATTCCGGCTTGGTGGTAGCACTCAGCTGCATGCTCCCTGTATACACACTCGCAGCTTCTGTGTCCAGCAAAGTTTGACCGCGGGCTTATTTGGAAGGAGATTATTGCAAGACGGGGTTTACCGAATATTTACGTAAGGAGGTTATAACTGGTTGATTTGAAAGGACTTGTGGGAAATTAAGGCGAGGGGGTATACTAGGGGTTTTCTGAGGATTTGTCAAGCCCGGCGTGAGATCATGAAACAAAGCGCTTTTGAACCAAAGCTGCACCGCGAAGAATCCAAACTGGCTAGGTTGGAAGCGAAGCTTGAGCGACAAACTCCAGGATCCTGGAGGCACAATCGCACGCAGGAAAAAATCGCGCGGCAAACTAAGATCGTGACACCGCTTCGCAGGGCTGTTAGAGACTTCCAGCGCGAGCTTAAGGAAATACACGCGGTCTCCACTGACGAGGAGGCATTGGCGAGGATTGACCACGACGAAGAACTTTATTCGACGGTCGCAAGCATGCTCCGGACCAAGAGCCGTGAGCAAAAGCAAAAACGCAAAGCCGCGGCCTGGGGCTCGCTTGAATTAAGGGACGCTCTGACTCTCGAGGGTGAGGCTCTCGAGCCGCTTAGCCGGCTCGGGTCGCGACAACGCAAACGCCATTTCGGCGAGGCTATCGATGGGGTGGCTGAAGGGATAACCAAGCTCTTAAACCCACCCACCCTCTGTGCCAACATGGGTGAGACACTTCTTCCCCACTAAATTAGACTAGAGGGTGAGAAGCTGGATCACACGATGATGGTAAACAGGAGCGATAAGAAACTGAGGATTTTGGAGACTTCGGAGCGAAGCGGAGAGGTCCCCAAAATCGGTGCGGAACGGACTGAGCCCGACAGGGTTCTTCCTAGACCCGATCCGGAAGTTCCCAGCAAGGCCACGCGTCGCCGATTTTCAGCCCGCTATAAGCTCCGGATCCTGGAGCAGGCCGATGGATGTGAAGAGTCGGGCGGAGTGGGAGCCTTGCTGCGCCGAGAAGGACTTTACTGGTCGAATCTTCAGACCTGGCGACGACAACGCGAGGAAGGAACGCTGCAGGCGCTGACTCCTCGCAAGCGGGGGCGCAAGTCCAAGCCGGTCAATCCTCTGGATCATCAATTGAGGCAAGTTCAGGCCGAGAATCGGAAGTTGAAGCGCAAGCTCGAGAAGTTTGAAGCCATGCTGGATCTCCAAAAAAAAGTCTCGCAACTGTTGGGGATCTCTCTGGCGAGCAGCGAAGAGAACGGAGACGAGAGCTGATGGACGAAGCTTTGCGATTCTCACAATCCCACGGAGTCCGGGCCGGCTGTCAGGCTCTGGATCTGCCGCCATCCAGTCTGTATCGGGAGAAACTTCGGCGGGAACGGCCGGCGATGGATCCTCGACCTCGGCCCGCATCCCCACGCGCCTTGAGCCCGCCCGAGAAGGAAGCTGTCGTGGAGGTCCTGCACAGCCAGCGGTTTGTCGACAAAGCTCCCGCCACAGTGTGGGCGGAGCTACTGGATGAAGGGCGATACTTGTGCTCGATCCGAACCATGTATCGCATTCTGTCCCAACGTCTGGAAGTCAAGGAGCGTCGCCGCCAGCGCCGCCATCCCCAATACGCCAAGCCAGAACTCCTGGCCACCGGCCCCAACCAATGTTGGTCATGGGACATCACCAAGCTCAAGGGTCCCGTCAAATGGAGTTATTACTACCTCTATGTGGTTCTGGATATCTTCAGCCGCTACGTGGTGGGCTGGATGGTGGCCACCCAGGAGAACTCACGCCTGGCCAAGGCTTTGATCGCCCAGAGCTACTCCAAGCAGGCGATCGTGTCGGGAGATCTCACCCTCCATGCTGATCGAGGGTCGTCGATGAGTTCCAAGGCACTGGCCTTGCTGCTGGCCGATCTGGGAGTGACCAAGTCTCACTCTCGGCCTCACGTCTGTGACGACAATCCCTACTCGGAGGCCCAAATCAAGACCCTCAAGTACCGGCCCGAATTCCCGGCTCGATTCGGCACCATCCAGCAAGCCAGAACCTTTTGCCGGGAGTTCTTCGATTGGTATAACCGCGACCATCGCCATTCGGGTATCGGCCTGCACACTCCCGAGGACGTGCACTACCTCACCGCCATCGCCACACGTCGCAATCGAGCCCAAACACTGGAGGCCGCCCATGCACTCTTCCAGGAGAGATTTCCCAATGGCAAACCCGTTCCTCCCGCTCTTCCAGAGGCGGTTTGGATCAACCCTCCCGAAAAGAAGGACCCCTGAGATGACGCTACTGTAATTTATTCACCAAAGTGTCTCAAAGTTGTTGACACGTTCCGGGATGAGGACCGGGACGTCCATATGCATATCCTTGGGGGTCCCGGCACTGGCAAAAGCAAATTCATTGAGTGGATGATCCGAGAGGATATCCGCCGCGGCGCTGGACTGTGCCTGCTCGATCCCCACGGCAAGCTCTATGATGACCTGGTCGAGTGGTGCGCTTATCTCGGTATCGGCTCCGATCGAGACTACCGTGAACTGATCCTGCTCAACCCCTCCAAAGGGGACCAGATCATCGGCTTCAACCCCTTTATCTCGGACGGCGGCGATCTCTCCGTTCAGGTTGACCGCATAGTCCACGCCATCCTCAAGTCCTGGGGACAGGCGAGCACCGACCACACGCCGACGCTTGGGCGGACCCTCAGACTTGTTTGTGCCGTCATGTTAGATCAGCAAGTATCCCTCCCAGAAGTGCGGCACCTACTCAACTTTGAGGCCCGAGAGATTCGCGACCACCTGGTCGACAAGCTCCGTAACCCTTTCATCCAGGACGAGTGGAAGGAGCTACAGACCCTAAAAAGAGCGTCGGACTGGCGCGGTGAAATGCTATCGACCAGAAACCGACTCTTTCCTTTCCTTGCATCGGAGACCATAGCCCGGTTTATGGGGCTCGCCGATCGCTCTCTCAACCTCTCCGAGATCATGGAGCAGAGCAAGATTCTCCTGGTCAATCTCAAAGAAGCCGGCGATCGTTTTTCCGATGATAACCGGCGTCTGTTCGGCACACTTTTGCTCAGCAAGCTTTTCGACGCAGCCAAACGACGCCCCATCCCGCCAGGGCAATCCTCGCCGCGTCCTTTCTATGTCTATATCGATGAGTTTCAGAAATTCCTCACCCCCGACATCCCTCACATTATCGCCGAGGGACGCAAGATGGGGCTGCATCTGATTCTTAGCCATCAGTTTCTCACCCAACTGCGTGAGCAAGATGACCAGGTCTATGACGCCGTGCTCTCCTGCGACATTAAGGCTATATTCGGCGGGGGTCCCCGCCAAGACGCCCTCACTATGGTCGACGAGATGTTTGTAAACCAGCTCGATCTCAAGCAGATTAAAAAAGCCATCTACCACACGACCCATATTAACCAGTACGTCCGTGATCAGGTCCGGACTAAGTCGCGTGGAACGTCCCACACCCACAGCACGAATCGCAGTGAGAGCATTGGCGACGCAGACACTAAAGGCTCTGACTCCAGCACTACCTATGGGAATTCAACTATGCGGTCAACCAACCACCCTGATTCCGTAGGCTGGTTTCCTCAAAACGCCTCACACACCAATGCCGATACCCACAGCTCTGCCGTTAAGCGCGGAACCACTCACACAGACACTCATACGCAAAACAAAACCGAGGGAGAGTCCGAGTCTGAGGCGGAAAGTGAGAGTTCCAGCGTCGCCGATGTTCCATTCATCATGCCGATACCCAAGCAGGAGCTTGGAAGCCTCGAGTATTGGAGTCTTGACGAGCAGCTCTGGCGCATGTCCGACGCGCTGAAAATCAAGCTTCAACGCCATCTCTGGCTCAAGCTGCGGGATACCAAAACCCAACCCTTAACAGTTCCGGACGTCCAGCGTTGGGCGGTCGCCCCCGAAACCATAGAGGAACACGAGCGGCAGCTTGCCGGCGCACAGGATGCTCTCACGCCAGCCGAGGCAGACCTCTTGCTGAAATCCCAGGAAGATGCTTTACTGAAAGAAGTTAAAGCCTCGCGGCGGCCTTTGCCAAAGACCACCCAGAAACCCAAAAAGACCAAGAAACCCAGCAGCAAGAGACCCTTGCCGTTTAAGGACCTGATCGATCCAGAGGAGGGGAGCGACGACTAGTCCTTTTTATATTTCCCCACCGTAGCCAGTTAAAAACCTACACCAAATGCCAACCTCGACCCGCTTACGCTTACCAAAAACCCGCCGAGCTCCCGAGCTGATTCGACCTTTTCATCTCACTGAGCGGGACCTCTCCATCATTGCTACGATCGAGCGTTACCGCTTCATCCCGACGTCGCTTGTGTTGGCGCTGATCCCAGGCAGCGACCAGGTCATCTCTCGCCGCTTGCGCATCCTCTACCACCACGAGTTCATCAACCGGTTCGCGTTTCGGACCGACCGAAAAATGGGTCAGTTTATTTACTACCTCGACAACCCGGCTCCGCTCCGCCTGCTCGTCGATCGGGCGGGGATCCCTCGAGATAAGCTCCACTGGCAGTGGGCCAGATACAACCGCGAGGCGAATTACGCCGAGGTCGCCCGGACGAACAAGTACGCAGAGAAGCTGCGTTTCTTGAACCACGAGCTGCGGGTCAGTGGCTTCCACGCCATGCTCGAGCTCGCCTGTCGCCATTCTGGCGGCCGCGTCGAGCTGACCGGCTGGGAAAGAGGCAGAGGACGCCTTAAGACCAGGGTAGAAGTACCCAAGGTCACGGCAGAGCGAACTGGCGATGAGTGGCAGTGGTTTGAGTCTCAGGAAACTGAGACATTAGCGCTTGGTCCGGATGCGCTCTTTGAACTGTACTACCCAGAGCTCCCAGAAGGGGAGCAGTATGCCCACTTCGCCTATGAGATGGAGACTGGCTCGGGCGACAGCGTCAGATACCGTCGCCGGCTGCGCGCGTATTTTCATTTTATTGCAAAGCAAAAGCAGCACCAGACGAAGTGGGGGATTGCGCGGATCCGCGCGGTGCTCACGGAAGCCCCAGAGCCAGTCTGGCGCGATCAGCTGCGTGAAGCTGCCAGGCATCCGATCGTCAGCGGGGGTGGGAGCTCGCCACTTTTCCTGTTTACTGCCTCTTCCCTTCTCTCCGAGCCGCGGGCTCACCCCCGACGTCCTCGCTTCATCACAGAGCCAACCCGGATCTTTGAGCGCGTCTGGCACACTCCAGATAGCGCTGATCCTATAAGCATCCTTGAACGCTAAAAAGAGCCCCGTGTGTAACTCCGGGCTTTTTTTCTTGCTGGTATTACCGGCACCCCTAGTGCCCCTGTGCTTCTTTCTATCTGTCAGCATAGAGGTATAGAGTTATGAGCGGTATATACCTTTGGAGAGGATTAGCCAGGTGGGCAAGATCATAGCCATTGCCAATCAGAAAGGTGGCGTCGGCAAGACGACGATCGCCATCAATCTCTGCGGCTGTCTGACCGAGATAGAACACTCCGTGATGTTGATCGACGCCGATGCACAAGGGAGCGCGATGCGCTGGAGCGCTCACGCCGAAGACGACCCACCATTTCAAGTCGTCTCCATCACCGATCCGACTGTGCACCGCGAAGCGCCGAAACTGGCGCGCAAATACGACCTGGTGATCATCGACTGTGGGCCTGCGATCGGTGAGGTCATGCGCTCGGCCTTAGCCAAAGCCGATCTGATTATCTGTCCGGTTCAGCCTTCACCGTTTGATTTGTGGAGCGGTTCCGACGCGACCGACCTGATCGAGGCGGCACAGAGGGTCAACCCGCGTCTTGATGCTCGCCTTCTCATCTCGCGGCGCATCACCTCGACGCGGCTCGGCAGGCAAGCCCGCGGCGCCGTCGTCGACTTCGGACTGCCTGTCTTGGAGACGGAGATCCACCAGCGAATTGCGCTGGCTGAGGCGGCATTAGTCGGTCAGACCATCAGCCGTTACGCCCCCAAGTCAAGCGCGGCGCAGGAATTCAAATCACTGACCAAAGAGGTGCTCGAATGCCTAGAAAAGCCAAGCCGGACTTGACCGATGCCTTTGTGAAGGGGGGTGTCAAGAAAACCCTACCTACCGCAAGAGGTACAGAGGTACATAAGGGGAAGAATAAAATCCACCCAGAAAGAAAAAAAGTGTCTTTCGCGATGCGCCCTGAACTGCATCACCGACTGAAGGTGGCGGCAGCGGTTCATCAGCGAGAAATGAGTGAAATTCTCGAGGAAGCGCTGAGCCGCCGCCTAGACGAGCTGGACTCCGCGTAGAGGGGCGATATTCAAAGTTGGGACCTGACGACCAAAATCCTCCCCTCGAGGATGGCCGTCACTGCGAGATCTCGACCTGGCTCTTACCTCAGGTACCCTCGAAATTGACGGATTTCGGGCAGTTGGCTATTCTGCCAATGACCTCTAAACTCCTCTCCAATGCCCAAGAAACCATCAAAACCTGACAGCCAACTTATCCCGCTTGAGTCCATTCAGCAGCAAATCTATTTGATTCGTGGCCATAAGGTCATGGTGGACGCGCACCTCGCCAGGCTCTATGAAGTGGAGACTCGAATTCTTGTCCGGAACGTGAAGAGACATATTGATCGGTTTCCCTCCCACTTCATGTTCCAGCTCAGCAAAGAAGAATTCGATAATTTGAAGTCGCATTCTGCGACCTCAAACTTGAGGTCCCAATTTGGGACCTCAAGACAGTGGGGTGGTCGACGATACCCGCCGTACGCTTTTACAGAGCAGGGTGTAGCCATGCTCTCCAGCGTCCTTCACAGCAAAAGAGCGATCCAGGTCAATATCCAAATTATGGATACCTTTGTCCGGGTCCGCCAGCTCCTGACAACCCACAAGGATCTGGCGCGGAAACTCGATGCTCTGGAGAGCAAGTACGATCGACAATTCAAAACGGTCTTTGATGCGATCCGGCAACTCATGCAACCAGACAAACCACCCAAACGACAACGGATAGGTTTTAAGGCGAAGAAGGGGTAGATGTGTGCGATTTGCTTGAGGCCATCGCAGAGATTTCGAAGGCACTACTGACGCCTGTAATTGCGATCGTTGCGACATACATCGCGTGGCAACAGTGGAAGACGAATCGACAGAAGCTCAATCTAGAGAGATACGACCGACGACTTCGCATCTACGAAGAGGTCCGAAAGATACTTAGCCTCATTTCACGAGATGCCGTTGCAAGTATGGAAGATTTGCTGAAGTTCAGAACCTCAGTATCCGAAGCCGACTTCCTGTTTGGACCCACTCTTGTCCAAATTAGCCATAAGAGAGGTCGGGTCGACCTCGTAAGATTCGGTTGATCGAATAACCGGACAAGGAGGACCCGACCATGAATCGATTTTGCAGCATTTTCAGTCAACTTCTCCAGCTTTTTCCTCGCTGGGAGTTTCAACAACTGGTCCTGGAGACCAAAGCCGAGCGCCATGCACGCGGTTTCAGCAGCTGGGGACAGTTTGTCGCCATGCTGTTTTGCCAGCTGGGCCGTGCTCATAGCCTGCGGGAGATCTGCGGAGGCCTGGCCAGCTGTGAAGGAAAACTGCATCATCTTGGAATCGCTTCTCCCAAGCGCTCCACCCTCAGCTATGCCAATAAGCATCGACCCTGGCAACTGTACGAAAAGGTTTTTTACCGCCTGCTGGATCGTTGTCTGAGAGAGACCGAAGGGCGTCGCAAGAGAAGATTTCGTTTCAAGAATCCGCTGCTGAGTCTGGATGCGACCGTCATCGATCTGTGCGCACAATTGTTTGACTGGGCTCATTTTTGCCGAACCAAGGGGGCCGTCAAACTGCATCTACTCTTGGACCACAACGGTTACCTTCCCGTCTTTGCCCACATCACCGAGGCAGCCACGGCCGACATCACCGTGGCTCGCCGTCTGAAGTTTGCCGCCGGCACCGTTGTCGTCTTTGATCGCGGCTACAACGACTACAACTGGTATGCGGACTTGACCCGTCAGGGCGTCTTCTTTGTGACCCGTCTCAAAGACCGTGCCGATTACGAGGTCCTCGAAGACCGCCCGCTTCCCAAAAACCGTCGAGTCGTCCGTGACCAGGTGATTTTCTTTCACGGACTGGCCGCCCAGGACAAAACCTGTTTCTTGCGCCTGGTCGAAATCCAAGATCCGCTCTCTGGCCGCCTCGTTTTTTTGACGAATCACCTGGATTTCGGAGCCACCACCATTGCCGCAATCTACAAGGAGCGCTGGCAAATCGAGCTCTTTTTCAAGGCCCTCAAGCAGAATCTACGGGTCAAGACCTTCGTCGGCACCTCGGCCAACGCCCTCAAGACCCAAATTTGGACAGCATTGATCGCTCTGCTGATTCTGAAGTTTCTGCAGCTCAAAGCAACCTTTGACTGGTCACTGTCCAATCTGGCCGCACTGCTGAGGATGAACCTGTTCGTTCATAGAGACTTGTGGAGGTGGTTGAACCAACCATTCAAGTTTCCACCCCTACTACCGGAGGGCTCTCAAGCCTCCTTCACCCTCTCGTAATCTGGACAGCACCATCGGAGACCTGGACATGAAACCCTGAAAATCCCGTCCAAGACGCCAATAAAATCAAGGGGTCGATCATCGAATCTCAGCTAATTTGGACAGCAGTGGTTTGGACCGGAGATCCCGTCTTACATAGACAAAATTTACAAACGCGGCTTGAACCTCTGGCGTTGGCATCAGGAGTATCGAGACTACACACAGGAAACGCCTGAAGGCTATGACCACAAGAAGGTTGTAGACCAAATGGACGAGGAGCTTAGGTGGCTCACAGAACAGTTTGATCCCGCAAAGGAGAAGTTTCAGAAGTACCTGGACATCAGCGAGTGAAGTCCAACAACCGCATCCCCTGGTTGGTGTTTGATGCCATCCGGCAGCTCATGCAGCCAGACAAACCACCCAAACGACAACGGATAGGTTTTCAACATAAGAAGAAATGAATCAACCAGAACTGTGCGCCAACTGCGGAGGCATGCTACAGACAAAGATCATCATCACCCACAATGGGGTTCCTCCCAGGTCAAATAGCCACAATACTTGCACTTCGACTGCACCAGGTCTACCTCAAAGACGTTTTCTCTCGCCCCCGTCCCCTCCATTGCGCGGCGGCGTCCACACTTAGGGCATTTGCCGCCAAAGATCCAGGCAAAAACAAGGAGGATAATGGACACGGCCCAAAACGCTATAATCCCCCATGTAATCCCGCCGTCACTCTCGGTCGAGACATTGCCATTGGAAAGATCAAGGCGCAAGGACGGCCAATAGGAGTCCCTTATCACGGTAACTGCGAGGACTAAAGGAAACCATATACCGATCAAGACGATCAGCCACCGTCTTTTGGTTTGATCGTAAATATTCGGTAAACCCCGTCTTGCAATAATCTCCTTCCAAATAAGCCCGCGGTCAAACTTTGCTGGACACAGAAGCTGCGAGTGTGTATACAGGGAGCATGCAGCTGAGTGCTACCACCAAGCCGGAATCGGGTGGACTGACGGCTGATGGCTCGACGAAGCGGGTTTTGGTGGCCAAGGAAGAGTACATCCGGCTGCGCTGGGCGGCAGCGTACTGGAAGGCCCAGCATGCCGGGGCGGTGGAGAGAGAAAAGCAGTTGAAGTCAGAGAACTTGAGTCTGCGGGCTCGAGTTCGAGAGCTGGAGAGTCAGCTCTGGGGGCGCAAGAGTGAACAGGCCAAGGGTGGGCGCGCTGGCAGTTCCAGCCCCAAGGCGAGCGGGCGACCCCGAGGGCAGCAAAAAGGCAAGCAGGGGCACGGTCGGACCACTCTGGACGGGTTGGCAGCCCAGGAAGAGGTAGTGGATCTGGAGGAAGCCCAAAAAAGCTGTCCGAAATGCGGTCTGGCACTGGAAGCCTTGGGCTGGACGGAAGACGCCGAGGTGGCCGAAATCGAAGTGCGGGCCCACCGGCGGGTGATCCGGCGGCGCAAGTACAAAGCGGCCTGCCGCTGCGGGGTGCTGCCCGGCATTGTCACGGCGCCCGCCCCGGCACGCTTGATTCCCAAAGGCAAACTAGGGATTTCGGTTTGGGTGGAGATTCTGCTGGAGAAGTTTGACCATTGCCGCCCCACCCACCGTCTGTTGCAGCAGTGGCGAGACCACGGTTTGACTCTCTCTGCAGGAACGGTGGCCGGAGGGCTGAAAAAACTGCAGGGTCTGTTTTTGACGGTGGCCGAGGCGATCGCCCAGCAGCAGCTCACCCAGGAGAACTGGCAAGCCGACGAGACCGGCTGGCCGGTGTTTGTGGCGGTGGAAGGCAAAAGCGGACGGCTCTGGCATTTGTGGGTGTTTTTGTCGGCCTCCACAGTCGTGTACCAGCTCCAACCCAGTCGCTCGTCTGCAGTGCCTCAATCTCACTTCGGCAGCGCCCAGGGCACTTTACTCACCGATCGATATTCTGCCTATAAGAAGCTGGTCCGGGTCTCAGAGGGGCGTATTTGCCATGCCTTTTGCTGGGCTCACGTGCGCCGCGACTTTTGGCGACTGGGCCTATCCCACCCCCCCTGGCAGGACTGGTCCCTGATGTGGATTGACGACATTGGCCGGCTCTTTGCTGCCAATCAGCTGCGGCTGGCAGTTCGCGATCAGCCCTTGGAATGGGCCCGGGCCGATCGAAAGCTGCGGGTGGCGGTTGAGAAAATGCGAGAGCAATGCGAGGCTCAACGCCAGCTTCCCAGCGGTTACGCAACTGTTTTTCTGTAATTTGACTGAGAGCGATCTGAAACAGGATTCTCCTGTGGGTTGAAATCGACCAGACTGAGGTACTGCTTCCCGATCAGCCAGTCTTCGTGAATCTCCTCGACGACGGCGGTGATGAGTCGCAAAGCGGACTCGGTGTTTGGAAAGATACCGACGACCCGGGTGCGCCGGCGAATCTGACGGTTTAGGTTCTCCAGCCCGTTGTTGGTGCGAATGCGCCGCCAGGTAGAACGTGCAAAACGAAAGACCGTAAAGCCTTCGGGCAGGTTGGTCTCCATCCAATCGGCCAGCTCCGGGTTGCGGTCACGGTATTGCTCGACTCGGGTTCGAAGCATGGCCTCGCCCTCGCCGCCTGAGGGTGCGTTAAAGATGTCTCGAATGTCAGTGGCGATGGCGGCACGTTGATCGGATCGGCGGGCGTAACGCTGAGCATTCTGGCTCAGGTGAAACTGACAGCGTTGCCAGGGCACCGAGGGAAAAACGGCTCTTCTAGCAGCACGTAGACCCGAGTGGTCATCGCTGACAATCAGCTGCACACCCTCCAGACCACGCTTTTGAAGCTGCTGCAGAAACCCTCGCCAGTGGACCTCAGCCTCGCTGAGTCGGCAGCTGACCCCAATCACCTCCCGCTTGCCCCAGCAGTTGACTCCGGTCGCTTTCAAGACGGCCACATCCTGAATGCTGCCCTGGCGACGGACCTTCTCGTAGTGCGCATCCAGGTACACAACTGGATAGCTGCCCAAAGGGCGGTTGCGAAACTGCTCGAGTTCGTCGTCCAGCAGCTTGGAGATTCTTGAGACCTGGCTGGCGGAGATCTCGGTGCCGCACAGCTGCTCGGTAATCTCGGTGACCTTGCGCGTCGACACGCCCATTACATACATCTCGGCGATGGCCAACTTGAGCGCCTTCTCCGAACGGCACCCTCGTTCCAGGGATCGGGGATAGAAGTCCAGGTGACGTACTTGTGGAATCCGGATTCGCAGCTGTCCCACTCGAGTGGACAGCGTCTTGTCCTTGTACCCGTTGGCGTGGTCTCGACGCTGCTCGCTCCGCTCCCAGCGTCGAGCTCCCAGAAACTCTTCTCGTTCCAGCTGCATGGCGGCGTTGATCAGCTTCTCTAATACTCCTCGAAACGCTTCACTGCCTTCTTCGATCAGCTCTCTCAATAGTTCTCGTGGTAGCCTCTGTTTTGGGTCTGGGGTCATTCGGATCCTCCTTACTCGTTGCCTTGAGTTTTTGGAGAAATCCTGCCCCAGACCTCTGATCCTTTTAGCTCACCTTTCCCAAATTACAGAAAGAACGGTACACCCCTTTCCCAGCCTGGCTCCCCCCTGTCGCAAGGTCCTGAAAAGCCTGGCTCGACACTGGCCAGGGCTGACCGTGTTTGTGGATCAACCGGAAGTGGCTATGGACAACAACGCCGCCGAACGCGCCTTGCGCAACCCGGTGGTGGGACGCAAGAATTACTACGGCTCAGGCAGCCGCTGGAGCGCCCAGTTGGCGGCCAGCTTATTCAGCATCTTTGCCACCCTGCGACTCAACGGCCTCAACCCCCGCCTGTGGCTCAGGGACTATCTGCAGGCCTGCGCTAGGCAAGGCGGACAGCCGCCACCCGGCCTGGATCCTTTTCTTCCCTGGGAAATAAGCCCCCATCGTGCCCGCGCATTGACCTGGGCCAGGACGCCGGCAGCGGAGGCTGGATGAAACGCTTCTGCGGGCGAGACTTTAGCGGCCGGGAGATGCGGCGACTGTGTGAGCTGATTGGCGAAGATCCGACCCGCTCGCGGGCCCAGCTCTCCCGCTTGGCCTGCCAGCTCTTGGGCTGGTTCAAGCCTGACGGTGGCCTCAAGGAGATGAGCTGCCGGGTGGCCATGCTGCGCATGCATCGGCAGGGGTTGCTGCAGCTGCCGCCCCCTCGCAACCCGAAGGGAGGCTCGGGCCCAATCAAGCACACTTTCTGCAGCGCACCACAACCGCTGCTGTCCCGACCCGTGCACGAGCTGTCCGGCCTGCATCTGGAGCCGGTCCTGAGCCGCCCCGACTCCACTTTGTGGAATGAATACATCGACCGCTACCACTATCTGGGATACAAGCCCCTGCCGGGTGCTCAGCTGCGCTACTTCGCTTGTTCCGAAAGCCGCATCCTGGCCCTGCTCGGCTTTGGCGCCGCCGCTTGGAAAACCGCCCCTCGCGACCGCTTCATCGGCTGGCGTCCTTCGGAAAGGGAGAGAAACCTTCAACTGATCGTCAACAACGCCCGTTTCTTGATCCTTCCCTGGGTCGAGTCCAAGAACCTGGCCTCTAAACTGCTGGCCATGGCCGCGCGTCAACTCCCCGAGGACTGGCACGACCGCTACGCCTACCGACCCGTTCTGCTGGAAACCTTCGTCGACACGGGGCGCTTCACAGGCGCCTGCTACAAGGCCGCCAACTGGATCCATGTCGGACAGACCCAGGGCCGGGGCAAGCTGGACCGTGACCGCAAGGCCGATCTGCCCACCAAAAGCATCTGGCTCTACCCCCTGAGCAAACACTTCCGAAGATCGCTTCGCTCCACTTGAGTTCCCAACCCGCCTCACCCCATTAGGCATAAAGCCGATGATGGGTTTACCGAATATTTACCCTCATTCTCAGTAACTTACTGAAATCGTGAGATTTTCGGTTTTGCTGATTTTGGCTGATTTTCCACGTTTTGGCAGATTTTGGAAACCTTTTGACACACCAATTCACACACCAAGGAAGAGAACTTTGGCGGTACCTGACCTCAGGAACTCATCGCCTCGGACACGGCATTAAGAGCTTCCGGCGATACCACACGGTACTCCGCCATGTTACGGGCCTGAACTCGTCTTCGTGCAATGGAATCGCACATCACCAGGTCTACTGCGGCGAGATTGAGGTCTCCCTCTGCCGGAAGAAAGTAGGTTTGCAGGGTATGGCGCCGGCCAATCGCCGGCGAGAGGATTCCTTCGGCGGTCTGGAGGAGCAACTCGCTCACAGAGACCACGCCCATCACCGAGGGCTTGTTAAACTGCCGAATCATTTCGAAGTAGCGGTCTACATTAGGAAACTTCACTGCGACTCGTGGGTGATCCTTGGAGAGTGCGGGCCCAACCTGGGCTACCGCGCCAGGAGGGCCAACGACCAACGCGTGGACAGCTAGCTCAGGATTTCGCAGCAGGGCTTCAGGTGTACATTCCTGAACCGGAAACTTCAGAGACTGTCTCAACTCCTGTTGGATCAGAAGCCGCATGCCGAAGTCAATCGAGATGACCAAAATGTGACGTGGAGCCTTGGCCCGTCCTATCCGAAAATTCAGCCGCGCGTAACCCACTGCAGAAGTTCGACTTTTGAGCGCCTACAATGGTGGCACGAAGGCCGATACCTGCCCGCTCCAAGTGTTACCCGGGCCAGTTCCAACCCGTCCGTCGTCGGGTAAAGTTGCCTTCCAGGGGTTGTGCCCAAAGTGTGCCCGCGGCCACTGCTGTCCAAATTAGCTGAGATTCGATGATCGACCCCTTGATTTTATTGGCGTCTTGGACGGGATTGTCAGGGTTTCATGTCCAGGTCTCCGATGGTGCTGTCCAGATTACGAGAGGGTGAAGGAGGCTTGAGAGCTCTCCGGTAGTAGGGGTGGAAACTTGAATGGTTGGTTCAACCACCTCCACAAGTCTCTATGAACGAACATGTTCATCCTCAGCAGTGCGGCCAGATTGGACAGTGACCAGTCAAAGGTTGCTTTGAGCTGCAGAAACTTCAGAATCAGCAGAGCGATCAATGCTGTCCAAATTTGGGTCTTGAGGGCGTTGGCCGAGGTGCCGACGAAGGTCTTGACCCGTAGATTCTGCTTGAGGGCCTTGAAAAAGAGCTCGATTTGCCAGCGCTCCTTGTAGATTGCGGCAATGGTGGTGGCTCCGAAATCCAGGTGATTCGTCAAAAAAACGAGGCGGCCAGAGAGCGGATCTTGGATTTCGACCAGGCGCAAGAAACAGGTTTTGTCCTGGGCGGCCAGTCCGTGAAAGAAAATCACCTGGTCACGGACGACTCGACGGTTTTTGGGAAGCGGGCGGTCTTCGAGGACCTCGTAATCGGCACGGTCTTTGAGACGGGTCACAAAGAAGACGCCCTGACGGGTCAAGTCCGCATACCAGTTGTAGTCGTTGTAGCCGCGATCAAAGACGACAACGGTGCCGGCGGCAAACTTCAGACGGCGAGCCACGGTGATGTCGGCCGTGGCTGCCTCGGTGATGTGGGCAAAGACGGGAAGGTAACCGTTGTGGTCCAAGAGTAGATGCAGTTTGACGGCCCCCTTGGTTCGGCAAAAATGAGCCCAGTCAAACAATTGTGCGCACAGATCGATGACGGTCGCATCCAGACTCAGCAGCGGATTCTTGAAACGAAATCTTCTCTTGCGACGCCCTTCGGTCTCTCTCAGACAACGATCCAGCAGGCGGTAAAAAACCTTTTCGTACAGTTGCCAGGGTCGATGCTCATTGGCATAGCTGAGGGTGGAGCGCTTGGGAGAAGCGATTCCAAGATGATGCAGTTTTCCTTCACAGCTGGCCAGGCCTCCGCAGATCTCCCGCAGGCTATGAGCACGGCCCAGCTGGCAAAACAGCATGGCGACAAACTGTCCCCAGCTGCTGAAACCGCGTGCATGGCGCTCGGCTTTGGTCTCCAGGACCAGTTGTTGAAACTCCCAGCGAGGAAAAAGCTGGAGAAGTTGACTGAAAATGCTGCAAAATCGATTCATGGTCGGGTCCTCCTTGTCCGGTTATTCGATCAACCGAATCTTACGAGGTCGACCCGACCTCTCTTATGGCTAATTTGGACAAGAGTGGCCCGCGGCAAACTCACTCCAGCTCACTCCAACTCACTCCAGCCAAGATAGCTCCTCAAGCCCGACAAACTTTCTGCTTACTTCACGGGTACTTACAGAACTGACTTCCAGGACTTAAAATCCTGTGTGTCGTCGGGTGGGTCGCAGACGTGATCGAAGTGCCCAGCAGTGCTCAGAAAGTACGTCTGCCTCCCCGTGAATTACCGAATACCCAACGAGGGTATCCCCCGTTCTTCCGGACATTATTCGCCCTGGAACTGTCGCGCCTCCGCGAGCGCGGGCCGGCTCGATTCCGCTCCCGACGAGACTGACAATAGCGCCCCGTAGTGGTCGTGCGCCTTGTCGTCGAGCCCAGCTGCGCGGGCTGCGCGGGCGGCTCCCACGAGGCTGTTGAACCGGCCCGGCCACGTGGCGAGCGAGCCTTCGTAGGCGCCGAGGGCCTCCTGAGACCGCTCCAGGGCGAGGAGCAGGTCGCCGAGGGCCTCCTGGGCTGGATAAAGCGCTCCCGGCGTGACCGGATGCTTCTGGGTCGTCGCTTCAAGCTGCACGGCCTCGCGGGCCAGGTTCAGTGCCTGCTCGGGCTCGCCCGCGACGTGAGTTCGCCAGGCTGCCAGCACGAGGCGGTCGACCTCGATGTAGTCTGCGAACGCTTCTTCGCCGGCGGCCCTGGCCGCGTCTCGCAACGCCACCATGCGCCGTTCAGACCGCTCCGCCTCGTCGGCATCGCCCCGGTGTGCGGCTCCCAGCCCCCGGGCGAACCAACTAAAAGACTCCGCCCACCAGAACTGCTCCCAGACCACGGACGCAGGCGTGCCGGGAGTGATCGCCCGCGCCTCGTCCCACGCGCGGCGTTCGACGGCGTAGCGTGCCGGCATGGCAGCCAGGTGGAAGGCGCTCATGAACGTGCCCTGAAATGGCTCGTCCCGCGCCGTTACCTCTTCCATGACCACGCGCGCCTGCTCGTCCTCACCGCGCTGCAAATGGGCGTAGACGAGGTAATCGACCGCGTGAGGGTAGTGGTGCGAGATCCCGTCGGGGGCCGGGAACTGCAACGCGGCGGCTGCGGACTTGCGGTTCCACTCGATCACCTCCGGCCACTCCCCGAGGCGCACGAAGATGTGCGTAGGCATATGGAGGGCGTGGGGCACCGCCGGCGCGATGTCGCCGTAGCTCCGGACGACCTCAAGCGACTCGCTCGCCCGGCTGTCGACGTCGTTCGCGTGGATCGTGTAGTGGATGGCTCCGGGGTGCGTCGGCTCGCGTTCATAGATGCCGAGCAAAACTTCCGCTGCGCGCCCATTATAGACCATTTGATCCGCCGCGACCAACCCCGCCGCCAGTTGCGACAGCGCGTAGAGCGCTGCCGTCTCAATGTCGTCCGGGCGCGCGGCGTAGGCCTGGTTCATGGCTTCGCTCCAGCGCTGGATCCTGGTCCACCAATCGGCCGACTCCGGATCGCGGAAGAAGGCTTCGGCGGCGGTCACAAGGTCGGCCTCCCGATCGGTCCCGGCGCCGAGTTCCTGCGCCTGCCTGACCTCCCCCCACCCACGCCGGAGTGCCTCCGGCCCGGGACGCTCCGGCCACAACGGCTGGAAGAGGGTCATCGCGATGCCCCAGCGGGCCATCCCGCAATCGGGATCGGCCGCGGCGATTTGCTCGAAGGCCGCGCGGGACTCCTGGTACTGCATATGGTGGAGAAAAGCGAAGGCCCGGTCGAAGTCGTCAGAGACCTCGGCCGAGCACGAGACGTCGAAGTGTACGGTACCCAACGCGGCCTCATCGTGCTCGTGTACTCCCGACCCTGCTTCCTGATTGCCGCAGGCGGCCATCAGGACAGCGACAACGAGTATTAACGGCAGAAGAGCGGCCGTCCAGGGACGAGAATAGGGGCAAGACATGGCGTGTTCAGACATGATGACCTTCGCTTAACGATAAGATTCAGGAAGAAAGGAGACGGCCCGTCTCACTCACATCAGCCAAGCCGCTCTATCCAATCTAACATCATCCATTTGAAAACAACACCCTGGCTCGAGCAGTGGCTCGGGTTGCACTCTCCACCCTAGCCGACTTCACGGACTGGGCGTAGGGTCAAAAAAGTCAGCCGAACCGTAAGTCACTGTTGTGGTGGGAGTTATGCTCCAGCCCAAACGCAGATTTCGCCCTTGAGGATCATGGGCAGCTTCATAACAAACCGGATTCCTGGCATTTCAGATTGGTCCAGAGTGGAGTTCCCCCGGTTTCGTGGACACCTAATCCTTTGGGAGAATGGAGGACACGATGCCAAGAACAAGACGAGCTTATCCACCCGAGTTTCGCCAGCAGATAGTCGAGCTTCATCGAGCCGGGCGCAGCCCCGGTGAGCTGGCCCGAGAGTTTGAACCCAACGAACAGACGATCCGCAACTGGATCGCCCAGGCAGACCTGGATGAAGGCCGTCGTAGAGACGGCCTGACGACGGTAGAACGAGCCGAGCTGCGGAAGTTGCGCAAAGAAAATAGGCAGCTGAGGGTTGAGCGGGAAATATTGGCAAAAGCCGCGGCCTGGTTCGCACGGGAGAGCGATCCGATTTCCAAGGAGTCTTCAGGTTCGTGAAAGTGAATCAGGCCGACTATCCAATCACCACCATGTGCCGTTTGCTGGGTGTCTCCACCAGTGGCTACTACGCGTGGGTCGATCGCGGACCTTCGACTCGAGATGAAGCGAATGCTCGTCTTCTGGAAACAATCAACGGGATCCACCAGCAAAGTCGTCGGACCTATGGAGCTCCCCGCATTACGGCGGAACTTCGAGAGGAAGGTCACCTGGTGGGCAAAAACCGGGTGGCCCGACTGATGAAAGTCGCCGGCATTGAAGGCGTTAGCCGCAGACGCAAGACACGCACGACCCTGAGAGGCCAAGACAGCCGTCCGGCTCCGGATCTGGTGGAGCGAAACTTCCAGGTCAGCCGCCCCAACCGACTGTGGGTTGCAGACATCACGTACGTGCCGAGTTGGGCAGGTTTCGTCTACCTGGCCGTAGTGGTCGACGCTTTCAGTCGTCGAGTGGTCGGCTGGTCGCTCAGAAATGATCTCAAGACCCGGCTAGTGACCGATGCCCTGCAAATGGCACTTCAAGAGCGTGAATCCGACGGGGTGATCCATCACTCGGACCAGGGGACGCAATACACGTCGATCGAGTTCGGGCTACGCTGCAAGAGAGCCGGCATCAGACCCTCCATGGGCTCGGTCGGTGACTGTTATGACAACGCGCTGTGTGAGAGCTTTTTTGCCTCTCTGGAGTGTGAACTGATCGACCGGCACAGCTTCCGCAGCAAGCTGCAGGCCAAGCTTGCTGTCTTCGACTACATCGAGGGCTTTTACAACCCTCACAGGCGGCACTCGTCACTGGACTATCTGTCGCCGATCAACTATGAATCGAGGCACTCAGATGTGGCTTGATTCGAAAGCCGTAAACTGTCCACAAAAGTGGGGTAACTTCAGACTGTGGGTTAGTGGATCAGTGCCAATCTAGCCAGACCAGCAGCGGCCCCGAGTGTCTCTTAAACCTCGGGCGATTTTGTCTCATTTGCGCTGAAGACATACAAGTGCGGGGGAAAGGCCGGGTTGAATCTTTCCCCTGGCAGAGCGCGCCTGCATCCGGCTCTTGCCAAAGCGGGGTATATAATCCGATCACGTGTGACCCCAGAATCAGAGAGGAGTAAAACGTGAAGAAGAGATGTTATGTGGCAGCCTGCTGGATCGCCCTGACGAGTTCGGCTCAGGCCAGGGAGGGCATGTTCACGCCCGATCAATTACCTGAGATTGCGCGTGATCTTCGACAGACGGGTCTTCGCCTCGATCCGGTTCAGCTGACGGACTTGACCGGCTTTCCGATGAGTGCGGTGATTTCGCTCGGGAACTGCACGGCCTCATTCGTTTCCCCTCGGGGCCTGGTCGTCACAAACCATCACTGCGCCAGGGGCTCAGTGCAGTTCAACTCCACGCAGGAAAGCAACCTCCTGGAGAATGGATTCCTGGCCCGGGACCTGCAGTCCGAATTGCCGGCGGCCCCGGGCTCGCGCGTTTATGTGACGGTGGAGGTGAAGGACGTGACGCCGCATGTGACGTCGGACCTGACCGCGTCCTTAGCGGGGCGCGATCGCTATAAGCGAATCGAGCGTAGGGAAAAAGGGCTGATCGCGGAGTGCGAGTCAGATCCCGGGCACCGCTGCCAGGTCGCCTCCTTTTACGGAGGCCTGCAGTACAAGTTGATCAAGCGCCTGGAGATTCGCGACGTGCGCCTGGTCTATGCCCCGGCCGACGCTATTGGCCGTTACGGGGGCGATATTGACAACTGGCAGTGGCCGCGCCACACCGGCGACTTTGCCTTCTACCGCGCCTACGTCGGGCCCGGTGGAAAAGCTGCGGATCACGCCAGGGAGAATATCCCCTACCGGCCCCGTCATTTCTTGAAAGTCTCGGCCCAGGGCCTGGAGGATGGGGACTTTGTGATGGCGGCCGGCTATCCCGGGAGCACGTCGCGCTACGCCCGTCTGGGGGAGGTCAAACACACGTTCGCGTGGCGGTACCCGGCCTACCTGGGGCTGATCGAAGATTGGATTGCGACCATCGAAAGGGCTGCCCCGGAGGGGAGTGAGGCGCGGATCAGGTACGAGGCCCGCCTCGCCGGTTTGAGTAACGTTCTGAAGAACCTGGGCGGTCAGATTGAGGGTGCGCGCCGGGTCGGCCTCGTCGAACGCCGGGCTGGGAGGGAAGCGGCCCTGAATGACTGGATTGCCAGGGATCCCGGCCGTTCCCATTACGCGGAGGCGATCCGTCAACTGGATGCTCTGGCTGAAGAAAGGGCGCGCGCCAGCCGCCGGGATATCTGGTACAAGAACGCCACGCGGCCCCAGTTGCTGGGCGTGGCGCAGCGAATTTACCGTCTGGCCAGGGAAAAGCAGAAGCCCGATCCCGAGCGGGAGCCGGGTTATCAGGAACGGGACATGACCTTCTTTCGGGCGAGCCTGGAGGTCATTGATCGGCGCTTCGATGCGACCGTGGATCAGGCGGAATGGCTGCTTTTTCTCAGATATTATCTCGAACAGCCGGTGGAGCTGCGCGTGCAGGCCTACGATCAGGCACTCGGTCTGCCGGAGAGCTTCGATGAGGTGCGAATCGCAAACCGGCTGGAGCGCTACTATGCCGATACCGCGCTCAAGGACAAAGAGAAGCGGCTGGCCCTGATGTCGGTCACTCCCGAGGAGTTGGAGGCCAGTGAGGATCCCTTCGTGGTACTGGCCGTTGCGCTCTATGAAACTGAGCGGGCTCAGGAAGAGGCCTCCAAGGACCGGCGGGGACGCAGCACAGCCCTGCGGCCTCAGTATATGTCTGCCATCATCGATTGGCAGAAATCGCAGGGCTATACGGCTTACCCGGACGCCAACTCCACACTGCGCGTCACATACGGCCAGGTCGTGGGCGGCTCACCCAGGGATGGGTTGATCTACGAACCCTTCACCCGCCTGGAAGGCATCGAAGAGAAAAACACGGGCCAGGATCCATTCGATGCCCCACAGCGACAGCTGGCTCTGATCCAGGCTCGCGAGTACGGCTCCTACGAGCTGCCTTCGATTGGCTCGGTGCCGGTCAACTTCTTGTCCGATCTGGACTCAACAGGCGGAAATTCCGGTTCTCCCACCCTGAACGCCCGCGGTGAACTGGTCGGACTCCTCTTCGACGGGACCATCGAAAGTGTGAATTCCGACTGGGACTTCGATTCCCGCACCACACGCACGATCCATGTCGACAGCCGCTATATGTTGTGGGTGATGGAGAAAGTCGATCTGGCCGATCACCTGATCGGCGAAATGGACATTGTGTCTGCGCCGCACCCCGTCAGTGCCGGAAGCGTTCCCCCTAAATAAGGCGGCTGACTTTTTTGACACCATACGGGATAGTTACTGCTGCTGTGCAGACAGAATTTGACAAAACTGGATACCACGTCCTCCGGGGCGTCCTGACAGAGACGGAGGTCGACCGGCTTGCGGGACCGATCCGCGCCGCCTTTGCCGCCGGGGATTGCGACACGTATAGAGCAGACTCGGCCTATCCGTTTCCGGGGGTCTACTCGATGGGCCCGCGGATCCTCCAGGAGCACCCGGAGATTGCCGACGTGAGCCTGGCACACCCGGCGATCGTTACGGCCGTCGAAGACCTCTTCGGCGAGCCGGCAACGCTGGCGCAATACTGGTCGATCATGCGTGCGCCGGGGGCGGGTGTCGGTGAAAAGCCCTTCGTCAACGGCAGCGGCGCCCACTTCGACTACAAGCCGTGGCGCTGCGTCGGCTCGTTCGTCAAGTGGATGTTTGCCGTGATCCCGTTCGTCGACTACACAGAGACCGCGGGCCCACTCGTCGTGTCCCCCGGCTCCCACCTCAAGACGAAGGTGCTGCCGTCCGACGGACGCGTGCACCAGGTGGACGCCGCGCAGGTCCCGTCACCGGCCCAGATCGTTTTTGAAGACCCGTCTCTGAAGAAGGGCGATGTCATCTTGATGCACGGTTTCGCCTGGCACGAGGCCCGCCCCAACTACGGCGACACCGACCGCTGTGGGCTCTACCTGAAGTTCCACGCGAAATCCTCGCCCCCCGCATGCGGGCCGACAATCTACCCCTCCGCGGTCCACGACTTTCTGCGTGGCGAGGCGAAGCACCTGGTGCCGTATCATCGGGGCGACGGCCAGTACGCCGCCCTGCGCGAGGGTCCGGTGGGCGGCGTCGACGAGGCCCGGCTGCTGATCGAAGACAGCGAGGGACGCGTGCTGGTACTCTGTAACGGCGCCGACGGCTGGACGCTCCCGAGGTTTTCAGCAGCGGAGGACGAATCCGCCAGGATACTGGACGTCTGCAACGTGATGGGGTCTGTGCTGACGCAGGCGCGCTCGCAACTAGGCCTGCGGCTGCCGTGGCTCAGCTGGCTGCTGGACCTTCCCGGTTCTGCCCCCGACGGCGGAGCTGGAGAGTGGCGCTGTCGGGTCTACGGCCATCGCCTGCGCAGCGCCGCTCCGGAGCTCGTCGGGGAGGACGGCGTGGCACCGGAGCATCGCTGGATGGCTGCCGCCGAACTTGACCAGAGGGGATCGGTCGGGCAACTCGAGTGTGGAGGGGAAGTTCGAAAGTGGCTGCGCATGTGGCAGGAGGAGGAGGATGAGGAAGGACGCGCGGTCACCCGAAGCTTTGGCTTGCCGAGCACGGATGTCAAGTATTTCTCGTACAACGGTGGCGGAAACCCGCAGGGCAACTATCGCATTGGTGTGTTCGATAGCGAAGGCCGCCCAACGCCGCCCCCGCCGCCGAAGCTCGAAACACAGTGACGCGTCCCCCACTGGCGGCGGGATGACTCCACTACACCCACGAAAATTCTTTTTCTGACCAGCCTATACGGCGCCTTCCCAGAACGTCGTCATCTCAGGAACGACGAAGGAGTTCGCTGGACCAGTGTTTGCGATACTCCCGTGAGACAAGGCGGTTCGCCTCAGGGTCATCGATGATCGTTTCCGTCCTGCCGTCAAAATTGATCGTGCGTCCGGTCCGGGCCACGATATTCCCCAGGTGGCAGAGAGTTGCCGCCCTATGTCCCACTTCGATGTCAGCGTTGGGCCGTCGACGGGAACGGATGCAGTTAATGAAATTCTGGTAGTGTGACTCCCCGTTGAGACTCCACGTTGTCCCCTTCGTTTCCCAGTCTTCTCGTTCCAGACTGACCAGCTTGCCCTTCTCATCGAAGACTCGGAAAGCCTCGCCCTGTTCCGCAGAAAGGGTAGCGTACCCGTCTGTTCCGTAAACTGCGATTCCATTTTGCGCTCCGTCCATCATGTAACTGTTCCACAGGCGCTGTTCAAACATGATGACCTGGTCTTTATAGTTGTAAGTGACATTTTGGGTGTCTGGAGTCTGTTGGTCGTCGTCGAAAAACAGCTTCCTTCCCATGCCACTGACCTCCGCAGGGTGGTCAACGCCCAGCGCCCAACAGCCAAGGTCGAGCCAGTGAGAACCATCATTCGCGATGTCACCGCCGCCATAAATGCCAGTGCCAGTTGTAGAGATAGTGAAAACGATTCCGGTTGAATGGGAGCAGCGGTACGGGTCCCGTCCAGATGTCATAATTGACGCCGGAAGGCACGGGTTCGTCCTCCATAGTTCACTCGGAGTCCTACCCAGAGCAGTACTCAAATCGGATCGGTTGTTTGCGCTCTGAATACCACCAGGAGTGGAAGTGCGCTGAGGGTTCGGTAGGCCAATCAAGAATTCGAGCGGGCACAGTAACCGGTAAAGGGTCAACACCAAACGGGTACGGATCGCAAACGATACGCCTTTCACTTGCCGGTTTCACTTCAATCGTCACTCGATCCTCCCAGCTCCGCCGAGGAACTTCGAGAAGGTCGAACTCATCATCTCCAAATCCCTTGGCCGTGCCTATGCGAGGGGGAATGAGTGCTGAGCAAATTGACAGCGACAGCCCATCTAGGACTTGGAGCAATCGAGCATGCGGGTTCAAATGTTCCGTATCGATCCAGCCCGCGCAAGTTTGGTCCTTACGAAGCCGTGCAATTAATGCGTCCTGCATCTCTTTGATCTCGCCAACAAAAACACGAGCAACATCGAGTTGCTCCCCCATAAGGCTCGTTGACGAACCTTTCCAGAACAGCGGATGAGCAAAAGCAGGATCCGGGTCGGTTTGACATCCGTGGGCATAGAGCCAATACGCATGAAAACTGATGAGCAGACTCGTATAGGGATGGTCTCGACTGAAGCGAGGAATACCGAGTCGCCACCGATTCATGGCATTCTGCTGGTTCTTCAGCAACTCCGTAAGATCCAACGGAAGCCCATCGACCTCTGAAAGTTCAGGAGCAGCCTCCCATTCCCACCAGCCGTTGTCGTGCTGGGCGATGGCCAACACGATCTCGGCCCGCAACTGCTCGGGATCATCTGCGCTGGCGAACTGTCCAGGACGAGCAAACTCGTCGTTTCCCCAATTGGCAGCGAGAAGCCCTGCCAGTTCCCCATGGTCTGGCTGACTGACCAACCACATCTTTTTATCTCGCAGAGTTTTCAGCATGGGGTCCTCCTTTGGGACAATTGTGGGTGCTTCTTCAGGGAAGTGTTGTTGACTGACATTCCTCATATCAGCCTCGGATGGACCTTCTTCGGGTCTTTTTGTGGTGAATACTCAAAACCTATCAGCCCTCCAACCAAGAAACAAGTGTTGTTCCTCCTATTTGACTGAAAACGGCCTTTAAGCCCTGAGTTATCCAGGTGCCTTTGCCGAAATCCGATAAGCGGAGACACCTCTCCAGCCACTTCATCAGAAATACTTGGCGCTAGGCTGTCATCCATCTCAAGCGGTTAATCCGAGACAACATCTCGGCCCATACCTCCTTGCTGACCGCGACTTCCGCCATCTGAAACGTCACCATCCGGCTATGGCGGACCACCTTCGCTCCGATCTTGGTCAGTTTGCTCAATAGGGTGCGAAGGGACCAGTGTTTGATTCTTCTGGGAAGGACCAGACGCCGCAGAAAGTTGCCCAGGTTGTAGGCCAAAACAAACAGACCCACCCTCACCTGATTCGGGACAAAGCGCTGGCAGGACAACCGCGTCCAGTTCAAGGCATACTTGCCTTCCTTGATCCACTGCTCGGCCCTGCCACGACCGTTGTAAAAGTGAACCACCCCTTGGGCTCGTGCGCTCCTATTGGTCAGGATGAAACCGACTCTCGGAAAGAGTTCGCCGCGATGCCACTCGACCTTGGCAATCACCCGACGAGGCCGGTCCCAACTGGCCGCTTGATATTTGAAATCAGCAAACCAAACGACGGGTTTTCTGGGTGGGCGCCCCACAGGTCGGGTCAGCAGGTGTTCGATCTTTTCTTGAAGCACCTGGTTGGCGGGAAGCCGGATGGCATACAAAAAGCCCTTCTCCTCCAGGTATTCATAAATCTCTGGCTTGGCGAAGGCTGCATCACCCCGAAAGTACTTGCGGACTGTTTTCTTCTCGTACCGCGGTGATCCTGCAGTAGATGGAGGCGACGTTTTCCCTTTGATCGCCTGCATCACTTTGCTCGGCGCCAATCTTGGCGGGACATCCAGTTAATGATCTAGTCCTATCGGCAATTCAAAGTCAGCCAAACCAGCCGTGCCGACTCGAAGGAAGCGCTACGTCGCTCCAAAAAGTAGACTCCACTGACTCGATATTCGGAGCATCTGAACGGAACCCAGGCGGCAATAGGGAATACTTGGCACCGGCGTCAGGCTTCATAAAGGAACGCGACGAGTATAATAAAAGCTAAGGTTTGAAAAACTTAACTCAAAAGCAGCAAAGCTTTGTCGAAGAGTACCTGGTCGACCTGAACGGAACCCAGGCTGCAATCCGGGCCGGGTACAGCCCCCCGTCGGCGGCCGTGACCGCTGTGTCGGTCACCATGGTATATCCCCCACCTAGGCGGCTGATTTACCAAGGTAATTCCCCCACCCTTTCACCAGGGTAATTCCCCCAGGGTTTCACCAAGGTAATTCCCCCACCTGATCATTTCGTGACAGAGGCCAGGGTCATCTTTCTGCGGAACCCCAACAAGGATTTCCGCAGGAGGAAGAATGGCCAGAAGGAATATGAGGATGGAAGAGTACCTGGAGTTGGTTTACCAATGGCACCGAGGACGGAGTATCCGCCAGATCCGAGACTCGTTGCAGATCTCGCGCAAGACGATTCGCAAGTACCTGCTGCTTTTCATGGCCAGCGGCTTGAGCCGAGAGAAGCCCCTGCCGCCACAGGCGGAGCTGGCCCGGATAGTGGCCTCGGTGGTGCAGGTGGCGGTTTTCGAACAACCGGCCCGGGAGCGGATCCGCCTCTACCACCGGCAGATCCAGGATTGGCTTGGGCAGCCTCATATGACCATTCAGCAGGTACAGCGGCTGCTCGAGGAGGAGCACGAGTTGAAGGTCAGCTATATGAGCGTGTACCGCTATGTGCGCGAGCACATTGAGCCGCTGCGCAAGCCGGTGACGGTGCGGCTGCATGCAGTCGCTGGGGAACAGGCCCAAGTCGATTTCGGCTATGCCGGACTGATGCGAGATCCGGAAACGGGCAAACAACGCAAGGCCTGGGCCTTTATCATGATCCTAAGCTACAGCCGCCACCGCTTCGTACGCTTCGTGTTTCGCCAGGACAGCCCCACCTGGTTGGACTGCCACATCCGCGCCTTTACGTTTTTCCAGGCCTGTCCCCGGCTGATCGTGTTGGACAATTTGAAAGACGGTGTGCTTAAGCCCGATCTGTACGATCCGACGCTCAACCCGGCCTACGCCGAACTGGAAAGACACTACGGATTCGTGGCCGACCCAGCCAAGGTGCAAATGGCCCGCCACAAAGGACGCGTGGAGAGATGTGTTCCGGTAGTGCGTCAGCAGATTCTGGCGGGGCGGCATTTTCGAGATATCGAGGAGGCCAATGGGAGGGCTCTGGAGTGGTGCCTCAAGGAGGTCGGCCTGCGCAAGCATGGCACCACCCATCGCAAACCTTACGAGGTGTTTGTCGGAGAAGAAGTCGAGCTGCTGCTGCCTCTGCCGGATCAACCTTACGAAGCGGCGCAGTGGAAACAGTGCACCGTGCATTGGGACTGCCATCTGATCCTGGACAAGTGCTACTACTCGGTCCCCTATCCCTACCGGGGGGAGAGGCTGTGGGTGCGAGCCGATCTGAAGCTGGTGCGAGTGTATCGCAACCATCAGTTGATCAAGACCCACCTGCGGGTCTTCGAGCCGGGCTCCTGTCAGACCCAGACGGGGGACTATCCTCCCGACAAGCGGGCCTACCTGGAGCGGACTCCCGAGTGGTGCCGGCGTCAGGCCGACGAGCTGGGGCCCGAGGTGAGTCGCTACGTGCGGCGCGTACTGGGGGATCACGCCATGCGCAACCTGAGAAAAGCCCAGGCCGTGCTGCGGCTGGCCGAGTCCCACCCAGCGGCCACTCTGGATCAGGCCTGCCGGCGGGCCTTGCGCTTTGACAATGTCCGCTTTTCCTCTCTGAAGAAGATTCTGGAAAAAGGCTTGTTCCGACGCCCTTCGCCTCCTCGCAGACCCTCCAGTCCGGCGGCTTCAGCTTGTCGATTTGCCCGTCCCCAGGATTACTTCGTGCACCGACGGGAGGTCTCATGAGTCACTATCAACATCTGCTCGACCAGCTCAAGCAACTGCGATTAGGAGGATTGTTGGACAGTCTGGAAGTGCGGCTCAAGGAGGCCGAAAAACGACAACTGGCCTACGTCGACTTTCTGACTCTGCTGGTCCAGGATGAGCTGGAGCGTCGCTCCCAGACCAAGTTTGTTCGCCGGCTCAAGAAAGCCTGCTTTGCCGAGATCAAGACCCTCGAGGAGTTCGATTTTGGCTTTAACCCGAACATCAAGCGGCGCCGCATCTATGACCTGGCCACCTGCCGCTTTCTGGAAAACAAAGAAAATATCTGCCTGTGCGGGCCGGTGGGTGTGGGCAAGAGTCACATCGCCCTGGCTCTGGGACACGAGGCCGTACGCCGCGGTCATGACGTGCGCTACATCCAGGCTCCGCGCCTGTTCCGTACTCTGGAAGCGGCCCGGGCCGATCTCTCCCGCGATCGCCTCATCCAAAACTACTGCAGCTATGATTTCTTGATCGTTGACGACTTTGGGCTCAAGCCCCTGACGGACGAGCAGGCCGACGATCTGTACGACATCGTTTACGAGCGCTATCAGAAAGGCTCGCTGATGCTGACCAGTAATCGCAGCCTGGAGGAGTGGATGGCGCTGTTTGGCGACCCCATCCAGGCCAAATCGCTGCTGGACCGACTCTGCCACAACGCTCACCAGCTGGAGTGGGAGGGCGACTCTTACCGGAGGCGAAAACGACCCGCCAAAGGATCCCCCTCAAAGGAGGTTTCGCCATGAGCCGTTTGAAGATCAAAAGTGACAACGGCTGGTTTGCCGCCACCGCCGGCTGGCAGGCCGCTGTGGAGAAACTCTCCGACGGGGCCTTCAAGCTGTTCGTTCACATCTCGCTGGGCGCTGACAGAAGTACCGGGCGCTTCCTCTTCCGCCAGCAGGACGTGGCCAGGGCGCTGCGCAAATCGCGCCGCTCGATTGGAACCTATCTCCAGGAGCTCGAGGAGAGGCAGGTCTGCCGGGTCCGGCGTAGCCCCAACCAGCATGCTCCCGGGGTCCTTGAGATCGCCGACCAGTACTGGCCCTACCAGCGCAGCCTCTCGGCTGACTCACTCAGCTCCACTCGATCGGCTCAAACCCTCTATGTGGAGACCATCGGAGAGATGTTGCTGGAACGTCCCTGCATCCGCTGCCGCTACTCGACCTCGGATCGCCGGCTAGCTGCCCAGTGGTTCCAGCAAGGGATCGAGCTCGAGGACGTCCGCCAGTCTATTTTCCTGGGCTGCGGACGCAAGTACGTCTCCTGGCTCAACGGACTCCCGGGCCAGCCAATCGGTGCCCTGCATTACTTCAGTTCCGTCTTACAGGAGGTCACGAGCAGCCAGCTTTCCGCCCGCTATCGGGCTTTCAATCGAATGCAAATGCTGCGACTGGAAAAACGCTGGCTCGAAACAGACCACGACTGCGACCAGAAAGGAGGAACCTGCTTGGGAAAAGTTTTCCCAAGCACAACCGCCGAAAATTAAGAGAAACGAGATGATGATGATCCCCAAATGGGGGAATTACCCTGGTGACGGAGGTGGGGGAATTACCCTGGTGATTGACACGCTGTTAAGAACCTTCGCAATCCAGTCATTCAGGTAGCTGTCGAAACAGCCATGAAGCTTCAATCCGAGCGAGTAGAGATTACGGCCGACCGTGTGCTCGACGAACTGGCAGTCGTTGCCTTTGCGGATCCACACCTCTTTCGAACATGGAATGAGCACCACGTACGAGCGAAGCTAGCAGACAAGACCCGCGCTCTTGAGCTGCTCGGTCGTCACGTTGGCCTGTGGGGCAAGGCTCCTGTCGTCAACTTCGAAATCGAGACAGGACCGGAGTTGGCCAAGAGTCTGAGGGAACAATTCGAGCGGATCGTGGAGGCCAAGGCTCATCCTCTTCCACAAGAGAAACAGCTGACGACCCATCCGGAAACCAGAAAAGCGCCTCCACGCAGAATCCTGATTCCCAGGAGGGTTCCGAAAAGCCCCGGTTAGCTGGAACGGCCAGCGGTTTTCAAGTGTCGTGCTAAGTAGGACAAGGGGCCGTGGTAGAATTCGTCCACATTCGTCTTTCACGAGAAGCCCAACTGGAGAAAGCGACCTCAACCAGGGTAACAGGAGTCAAACCCCCGCCCGACGGGACGACACGACATGATTGAACCGATTCTGGGCAAGCTCGGAGCCGGCAAAGTCGATGCCAGAGAGCACCGTCTCTTTCGCTCGCTGGACGTCGAGAACAGCGGCGAGATTCGGGTGGCCGATTTGCTCGATGTAGTCGACCGGGTCGGCTTAAGCCGCGATGATGATCGGATCGCGGACTGTCTGCAGGCCGTTCAGGGGTACGGGCTGCGTGACCGGGTCGCTTACGAGGAGTTCTGCGCGGCGATTCGTCCCAACATTCTGCTCGTGGAGCAGGCTCTCCAGGGAAACATGATCATCCCGGACTTCCAAGCGTTTTCCTCGCGTATCCAGGCGATTTACGAACAGACGAGCGAGAATCGTACAGGTGAGGTTGCCAGCTACATTCCGCAGCTGGCTCGAGTAGACCCGAATCGTTTCGGGGTGTCGCTGTGCACGATCGACGGTCAACGTTATTCCGTCGGGGACGCGCGCGCGCACTTTTCCGTGCAGTCCTCCTGTAAGCCCATGAACTACTGTCTGGCGCTGGAAGAACACGGGGAAGACGGAGTTCACACATATGTTGGGCGAGAACCGAGCGGCCGTGACTTCAACGAACTGACTCTCAATGATGCCGGGAAGCCCCACAATCCGATGATCAACGCCGGGGCGATCATGTGCACCTCGTTAATCCGTCAAGACCTGAACTCTTCGGAGCGTTTCGACTACCTGTTGGGATGGTGGGAGGCCATGTGCGGCAACCAGAAGGTCGGCTTCAGCAACTCCGTGTACCAGTCCGAACGTAGCACGGCTGATCGGAACTTTGCCCTTGGCTACTACATGAGAGAACACAGAGCGTTCCCTGAAGGCACCGATCTGCTCGAAACGCTCGAGTTTTACTTTCAGTGCTGCTCCATCGAGGTCAACGCGGAGTGTATGGCTGTCCTGGCTGCAACCCTGGCCAACGGAGGAGTCTGTCCCACTACTGGAGAGCGGATTCTGAAGACTAGAAATGTTCAGCATTGCCTGAGCTTGATGTGCTCCTGCGGAATGTATGACTTTTCCGGCGAGTTTGCTTTCGCAATTGGCCTGCCTGCCAAGAGCAGCGTGAGCGGGGTCCTGATGGTGGTAATCCCGAATGTTCTGGGTCTGTGCGTGTGGTCTCCTACCCTCGACGCCAACGGAAACAGCGTGCGGGGCATCGAATTCTGCAGGGAGCTGGTCGAAAGCTTCAGTTTCCACAACTACGACAGTCTCACCGGGGTCTCGGAGAAGCTGGATCCCAGGCTGAACTGGATCGAGAGTAAGGCCGAGAAGGTCGACCAGCTCATCTGGGCAGCCAGTAAAGGGGACATCGGGGCGCTTCATCGGCTGATCGTTCGCGGTTACGACCAGGATGGAGCTGACTACGATCGGAGAACTCCCCTGCATCTTGCTGCCGCTCAGGGCCAGGAGCACGTTGTACGTTATTTCATCGAGAATGGAGCAAAGCTCGATCCGCAAGACCGCTGGGGGGGGATGCCCCTGGACGATGCCCGGCGTCACGGGCAGACTGCTGTCGTCGAGTTACTACGGGAGCATGGTGCCGAAACTTCGCAGGAGGGTGACGATCTGGGTCAGCCGGCCGTCGAGGGCGTGGATGCTCCTGCCTTTGCGGAAACGCCGCGCATCGTGGAGCTCATTTATGCAGCCAGTGAGGGTGATCTGGTGGCCATCCAGCGTCTTGTGGCCAGGGGCATCAACCTATCCGGCGCTGACTACGACAGGCGGACTCCTCTTCATCTGGCCGCCGCAGAAGGCCGGGAACATGTGGTCCAGTACTTCATTGACCAGGAGGTCGAGTTGTCTCCCCTGGATCGCTGGGGAGGAACGCCCCTGGATGATGCGTCTCGCCACGGTCATGCCAGAGTGGAACAACTGCTAGAGAATCATGGAGCGCAACGGGGGCAGGACGAGGTCTCTTAAAGACGCCCCTCTCTGGTGAGACTCGAGCATGGCTCCCCCAGGGTCGATCGGGAAGGCCCCGAAAACGACCGCCATGATCGTGCGAAGTACCCTGCTTGCTTTGCCCATTGAGCGCATATCTCACCGTACCGACTTTCCAGCTCATCCCCTCAATCAATGAGGTGGTTCTTGACCTACGGATAGATGCCACAGAGAAACGGCTCACAGCAGCAGCGGCTAGACTTTCAAAGGAAGAATTAAGTTAAGCCGTAATGTCACTGAAGGTCGCGCAGGTTCAGCGAAACTGGCTCAGGGGCTTTCGCGGCGGGTGCCGCCCAGACTCAGCAGTTGACCGATCCCCTCCTTCAGGGCTTTGTGGTAGACGTGGCGGGTCGAGGCGACGTCCTCCACTGCCAGGCCGAGAGCCTTGAAGAGGGTGATTTCCCGATCCGAAGTGCGCCCATCGACTTTCGCGGCAAGGATTTCTCCGATCTCGCCGCGGATGTGATCGTCGTCGACGGCACCCTCTTTCTTGGGAAACAGGAAATCTCCCGCCTCATTCAGAGCTGACTCCCGGCGGTCAACAAACAAGCGGGAGCGGACCACAGCAGCGGTGTCAAGTTCACGGGCAAAGGGGCTGCTGGATCCCACCGCATTGATGTGCATCCCCGGCTCCAGCCATTCGCCCAGCAGGACCGGCTCGATTGCAGAGGTCGTAGTGCAAATGACGTGGGCGCCGGACACTGCTTCACGAGCTGAAGAAACAGCCTTGACTGGAATTCCATGACGCTCCGACTCGCGCCGGGCGAAGGTCTGAGCGTTCTCAAGCGTTCTGCTCCAGACTTGTACGTCGCGAAAAGGCCGGGCCACGAGCATCGCTTCCAGGTGAGTGTGGGCCTGTGTGCCGGAGCCCAGAACGGCCAGCCGTTCAACCTCTTCCCTGGCCAGTAATCGGGTTGCAACTGCCGAAACTGCTGCGGTTCGGATCGCCGTAATCTCAGTGGCGTCGACCAGCGCCAGGAGTCTTCCATCGTGAGCATCGAAAAGCATGACGGCACCCTGATGCGTGTCCAGGTTCGTCCCCCGGTTGCCGGCGAAGTAGGTGATGACCTTTAGGCCGACAGTGTCGATTCGACTCAGATAGCCCGGCATGGTGACCAGGGCCCCTTTCCTTTCCGGCAGCCACATAATGCTGCGGAGAGGTTGAATGGCCTCGTCCCTGGCCAGAGACTCGAGCGTTTCAGCCATGATCTCCACGCATTCGTCCATGGGCAAAAGTTGGGGCACTTCGAGATGATTGATGATCAGCACCTGCGACTCCATGGGAAGCATTTTAACCCGTTCCCCTCATCTGGGATCCAGAACAACGCGTGCTTCCACCGCCTAAAGCTCCAGCCGGTGGTCCCACTATCTCCATGTTGTACTTCTCGGCTAAGGCTATGCCTTTGGCAACGTAAGCTTCTGTGTCCGTAACATCCAGATCAACCGCCTCGTCAAAGAACTGCTCAAATCCTGCTGGAGAAAAGATGGCGAGTAACTTGGCAGGCTCCTGCCCGATCCGAGAAAAGGTGTGAACCGTTCCCCTGGGGATGAGTACGAAAGAACCGGCTGTCGCTCTAATAGTGCGTTCGCCCACCAGGACGTTCATCTCTCCCTCTATTACAACTTTCTGCGACCGCACAGGGCATTGAAGTTCGGTGAGATGCTAAGGACTCCAGCCATGCAAGCTGGACTGGCTAAAAAGAGGCTCTCCTTCCGGGACGTATTCACCAGCCAGGTGGCGTTCTTTTTATATTTCTTGATGGTGCTTGTCGCACGGTACGCCAGATTGGATCTCAGGTCTGTCCACTTTGGGCACTGGAGGTGGAATGGCTCAACAACACTTGCCTGAAGAAGCACCAGAAATCGTGCGTTCCGCTACCTCAGTCGCCCCGAACTACGGAGAAGCCCAAAGCGCCGAGTCACGTCGAGACTTTATCCATAAGATGAAAGTCTGTCTCAAGGAACTGCGTGAAACCCGGGGTAGAATAATTCCATGATTCTCAAACAGTATTACCTCGGCTGCCTCGCGCACGCTTCCTATCTGATTGGGGACGAACAGACCGGCAACACTGCAGTTATAGTTGATCCACAACGCGACGTTGACCGTTACCTGAAAGACGCTCAACGGCACGATCTTCAGATCCGCCACGTCTTTCTTAGTCACTTTCACGCCGATTTTGTGGCTGGCCATCTTGAGCTGAGGGACTGCGTGGGAGCCCAAATCCATCTGGGTGCCCAGTCTCAGGCTGAGTATGAATTCGTGCCGATGAAGGATCAGGACGTCTTGGAGTTAGGTAAAGTACGTCTTAAGATCCTCGAGACTCCAGGCCACTCGCCTGAGTCGATTTCGATTGTGGTATACGACCTGGAAAAGAGCGCCCATAATCCGCATGCTGTTCTCACCGGAGACACCCTTTTTATCGGCGATGTAGGCCGTCCAGACTTGAGAGCCTCACTTGGATGGTCAGCCAGAGAGCTAGGGTCCCTGCTTTACGATTCGCTCCATCAGAAACTGATGTCTCTTCCCGATGAGACACTGGTTTATCCAGCCCATGGGGCAGGTTCCTTGTGTGGCAAACACCTGAGTGAGGATACCGTCTCCACAGTGGGGATGCAGCGCCGTTACAATTACGCTCTCCAACCGATGAGCCAAGAAGAATTCGTCCAGATTGTCACCGCAGATCAACCCGACGCAGCACCCTACTTTGCCTACGATGCCATCCTGAACTCCAAGGAGCACCCGACTCTCGAGAAAATACTCGCGCAGACCCTAAAACCTCTTCCGTTTAAGCAAGTGCTTCGACTGAAGAAGGAAGGGGCTCAGCTTCTGGACACACGCAACCCGGAACAATTTGCTGGCGCTCACTTAGCCGACAGTATCAACATTGGACTGGGAGGGAATTACGCAAGTTGGGCCGGAACCATCCTGGACCAGGAGAAAGCAATCGTGATTATCGCGGAGCCGGGAAGTGAGGAGGAGGCGGCAATGCGACTCGGTCGCATTGGTTTCGACCAGGTGGCAGGTTATCTCCAAGATGGCATGCTGGCTCTTAGAACCCAGCCGGAACTGTTCCGAACTACGGCTCGGATAGAGGCGGCGACACTTGGTGAACAGCTTCTCTCAGCGAATCCGCCAGCTGTCCTTGATGTTCGGACTGAGCGGGAGTGGCTGGACAGGAGGATCGAGGGGAGCATCCACATTCCTTTAAACCAGCTACAAGAGCGACTTCAAGAGGTGCCTGACCACGGAATGGTCATCGTCCACTGCGCAAGTGGTTATCGTTCCTCAATTGCTGTGAGTCTGCTGCAGCATCACCATAAGGAAAACCACGCCGACCTCATAGGCGGAATAGCGGCGTGGGAGGCGGCAAAGCTCCCTACTGTGGCTTCAGCGGCCGAGAAGAGTTGAGCGGCCCCCCCAACCGACAATGGGGCCAGGGCACTCTCTCCGTCCAGGCGAGCCGTGGCGTGATTGACAGTTGTCCCCCCGAAAAACTCCATCCAACCGGTGAGGGGAGCTAAGCGGGCTGCGGATCTGTTCGGAATGAATCCCTTGGCCAGCCCCATTGGAGACCTGTCCCTACCAAAAACTTCACAGCCCCATGCCGCACCACTCGGAATCGAAGCCGAATCGATTCGGGAGCGTTTCAGCCAGTCGCTCTTCGGATCTGTTCAGCGGAAGGAAAACAAACGGCTGGAGCTAAACTGGGCGGAACGGACACAGCGTTGCCAGCCTTCGCTTCCTGATCGGAAGTTTCGGTGGATGAGCGATCGGTCAAGCCGCCCGACGTTCGTAGAGGTGGTGGAGCCCGCTAAGAATCGGCAACGCCACTACGTTTCCTGATTCAGGCGGCTGAGTAGTCCGCGGCGGGGCATCCTTTGCCAGCGCAAGATGAGTGCGCGAGCACTGATAATAGTCAAAATAATTTCTAAGAATGCGGCGCAGACCAGGCTCGTTGAACACGATGAAATGATTCAAGCACTCGCGCCGAATGGACCCGATCAAGCGCTCAACGTAAGGCGATTGCCATGGACTTCTCGGAGCGATGAGGACTTCTTTTGGCCCCATTTCAGCGACGCGTTGGCGGAAGGTTTTGCCGTAGATTCGGTCACGATCCCGGAGGAGGAAGTGGGGAGAACTGCTCCAGGGGAAAGCCTCGATGAGTTGTTGTGCAGCCCATTCGGCGTTGGGATTGGCGGTCACGTTGAAATGCACCACCCGACGCCGCTCATGGGCCAGCACCACGAAGACAAACAGAAGCTGGAAAGTTGCGGTGGGAATGACGAAGAAATCCACGGAAACCATTTGAGTGAGATGATTGGTGAGGAAGGTGCGCCAGGTCTGGGAGGGCGGTTTCGTAGCACGAACCATGTACTTGGCAATCGTGGTTTCACAGACGTCGATGCCCAGCTTGAGCAGTTCGCCGTGAATTCTGGGAGCCCCCCAAAGAGGATTGGCTCGACTCATCTGCCGAATGAGGTCCCGAACTTCCTTCTGAATGGCGGGCCTCCCGGGCCTCCCGGTTCTGCTCTTCCATCTCCAGTACAGGCGAAAGCCCATCCGATGCCACGCAACGACCGTTTTCGGTCGAATAATGACCAGGGCTTGCCGCCACCCCGACCAGAACCGAGAAAACCAGACCCAGAGAAGGCGGTCGCTGTTCTGAAACCTAGGGCGCTTTCTCTCGGAACTGCTCTGCAGGATTCCGAGCTGATGGCGAAGAGCCACGATCTCCAGTTGCAGTGCCAGGCGTGTTTTGAAGCTGGAACGGAGTAGAGTGAGGAGTGAGAACAACAAGTTGAGCATCGGCTCGGAAGGTTACCAGCGGCTGCGCTGAGCATCAATGATTTCAAGGGCTATGAGGTTTTTGGTAGGCACAGGGTCAGATGGTGGACGGAGAGGTCGACCTCAATGTCCAGAATCTCGGCCTCGACTCCCTGCACCGAGGCGCTCTTGACCTTTAGCAGCACTCTCTACTCCTTCGCACTCTGAGGTCCCATTCATTAATAACGACACAGGTGGGAAAAGTACGAAGGTGAAATTTGGAAAAGACGGAACGCTTCCGCAGTGCAGGGGGACCTCCGTGATCCGATCAGATCGCCGCATGGAAGCGGCTCCTACCCTGTGTAGGGAATAGGTGCCAGAGTAGACTGTCCCCTTTTTTGTCCCCTTTTTTCGCATGTTTGGTCTCTTGGCTCGGGAGGGGGTCAGCCAGGGGCCTAATCTGGCGCCCAATCCCTCTTTTGAGAGTGGTATGGAAGGCGAGCCCGACGGTTGGGAGCCAAGTGCCGGTGCTAGTGATGCCACTTTCCTTTGGGATACCTCGCTTGGGCGAACAGGGACTTCTTCTCTCAAGGTTTCGGCGAGCCAGCCATTTCGGCCGAGTTGGAGAACCAGCGATTTCATACCGATTGAACCCGACCGAAGATATCTCTTCGAAGTGTTTTCGAGTACTTCTGACGTAGGGATCGATTATATCAGCGGGCTTTGCCGTGATGGGCCTCGTAGTAGGCGCGCAAGATGGCGTTAATCCGGCTCTGGTAGCCCTTGCCCTGACCTTGCATCCACTCCAGCACGTCGGCGTCGAGGCGCAGGGACACCGGCTTTTTTCCCGGTGACACCTTCATCTCGACTTGGCGCAGGAACGCCTCATCGAACGCGGGGATCTCGCTGTAGTCGATCTCCTCATCCTTCATCGCGTCCAATCGCTTCAAGTCGCTCTTGGTAGATTTTTTGCTCACGGTCGTTTCCCTTTCTCATTGAAATGATGCGGATGTTCTCCTCGCGCGGCGTATGGGCGATGACGACTAAACGCCCTTCCAGCAAGCCGAACGTGATCAAGCGCTGCTCGCCGTAGTCCTCGCGCGTGTCTTCAAACGTCACGCATGGACCGGCGAAAACCGCTTCCGCATCGTCGAAACTCAGGCCGCGCTCGGACAGGTTTTTCCGGTTCTTGTCTTCATCCCATTCGTACACGGCGGTCCTTTCAATCGTCTATACAAGTGTATAGACATTGTGAGGTGGTGACTAGGAGTAGATGTCCCCTTTTCTTTACGGACCTTGCTGCCAGTAGTCGCGATCCAGGCTGCGGTACTGGATGGCCTCCGAAACATGGCAGGGCTGGATGCTCGCTTCTGCTGCCAGGTCAGCGATCGTGCGTGACACCTTGAGGATCCTCGAGTAGCCGCGGGCCGAGAAACCCAGCTTCTCGATGGCGTTCCCCAGCAGAGCTTTCGTCTGGGAGTCGAGCCGGCAGTAGGCTTCCGTCTCTCTGGCCCCCATCTGGGCATTGCAGAAGATGGCCGGCTCGCTCTTTCCGAACCTCTGCAACTGGACGCGGCGGGCCTCGCGAATGCGACCCGCCACCACCTCAGAAGCCTCTCCGTCTCGCTGCCCGGTCAGCTCCCGATACTTCACCTCCGGCACCTCGATGTGCAGATCGATCCGGTTCAGCAGGGGTCCGGAGATCTTTGAAACATAGCGGTGGATCTGCATGGGAGTGCAAAGGCACTCCTTAAAGAGCGAGTTCCAGTAGCCACAGGGACACGGGTTCATGGCCGCGGCCAGCATGAAACGGGCTGGGAACGTGAGGGTCCGAGCCGCCCGGCTGATCGTAATCTCTCCTTCCTCGAGGGGCTGTCTGAGGACCTCCAGCACGTGCCGCTTGAACTCCGTCAACTCGTCCAGGAAGAGGACCCCGTTGTTGGCCAGCGAGACCTCCCCGGGACGAGGGTTGGAAGTCCCCCCCACCAGACCGGCTCCGCTGATGGTGTGGTGGGGCGCCCGGAAGGGCCTGTGACTCACGAACGAACGATCGCCCTTGAGAAGACCGCAGACACTGTGGATCGCCGTTGTCTTCAACGCCTCGTCGAAACTGAGAGGCGGCAAGATAGTCGGTATCCGGCGGGCAAGCATGGTCTTCCCCGCCCCGGGGGCCCCGATCATCAGGATGTTGTGCCCTCCGGCACAGGCGACCTCCAGGGCTCGTTTGGCCGAGATCTGTCCTCTTACATCGGCCAGATCGAGGAAGCCAGTTTGCCTCTTCGCCTCCAGCACCTTCGGGCTCACTTCAAATGGTTTTTCCGGGCCACTACCGCCGAGAAGCCCCAGGACCTGCGGAAGCGAACGGGCCGGATAAACCTCGATCTCCTTGACGATCGCCGCTTCCTCCGCATTCTCTGCAGGCAGCAGCAGCCGGCGAAAACCCTTGCGCTGGGCACTCAAGGCCACGGGCAGGGCTCCTCGGATGGGGCGCACCTGTCCGTCCAGAGATAGCTCTCCCAGGATCAGCCAGTCCTCGACCTTCGCGGGCTCCAGCTCTCCCACGAGGCCGAGGACGGCCAGGGCGATGGGCAGGTCGAAGCAGCTGCCCTCTTTCTTAAAGTCTGCCGGGACCAACTTTAAAGATCCAATATATCGAGCCGGGGACCCGGCTCCCCTCGAATTCTGGCGTCTGAGGGTCCTCACGGTGCTCATGTGAAAACGGAAAGATCGTCCCGACTATCCTTCCGTTTTCACTATAAGGGTTGAAGTACGTTTTGGATTGGCGTAAGTCTTTATATTTCAAAATCTTAGGATGTCCTGGTCGTAAATATTCGGTAAACCCCGTCTTGCAATAATCTCCTTCCAAATAAGCCCGCGGTCAAACTTTGCTGGACACAGAAGCTGCGAGTGTGTATACAGGGAGCATGCAGCTGAGTGCTACCACCAAGCCGGAATCGGGTGGACTGACGGCTGATGGCTCGACGAAGCGGGTTTTGGTGGCCAAGGAAGAGTACATCCGGCTGCGCTGGGCGGCAGCGTACTGGAAGGCCCAGCATGCCGGGGCGGTGGAGAGAGAAAAGCAGTTGAAGTCAGAGAACTTGAGTCTGCGGGCTCGAGTTCGAGAGCTGGAGAGTCAGCTCTGGGGGCGCAAGAGTGAACAGGCCAAGGGTGGGCGCGCTGGCAGTTCCAGCCCCAAGGCGAGCGGGCGACCCCGAGGGCAGCAAAAAGGCAAGCAGGGGCACGGTCGGACCACTCTGGACGGGTTGGCAGCCCAGGAAGAGGTAGTGGATCTGGAGGAAGCCCAAAAAAGCTGTCCGAAATGCGGTCTGGCACTGGAAGCCTTGGGCTGGACGGAAGACGCCGAGGTGGCCGAAATCGAAGTGCGGGCCCACCGGCGGGTGATCCGGCGGCGCAAGTACAAAGCGGCCTGCCGCTGCGGGGTGCTGCCCGGCATTGTCACGGCGCCCGCCCCGGCACGCTTGATTCCCAAAGGCAAACTAGGGATTTCGGTTTGGGTGGAGATTCTGCTGGAGAAGTTTGACCATTGCCGCCCCACCCACCGTCTGTTGCAGCAGTGGCGAGACCACGGTTTGACTCTCTCTGCAGGAACGGTGGCCGGAGGGCTGAAAAAACTGCAGGGTCTGTTTTTACCGGTGGCCGAGGCGATCGCCCAGCAGCAGCTCACCCAGGAGAACTGGCAAGCCGACGAGACCGGCTGGCCGGTGTTTGTGGCGGTGGAAGGCAAAAGCGGACGGCTCTGGCATTTGTGGGTGTTTTTGTCGGCCTCCACAGTCGTGTACCAGCTCCAACCCAGTCGCTCGTCTGCAGTGCCTCAATCTCACTTCGGCAGCGCCCAGGGCACTTTACTCACCGATCGATATTCTGCCTATAAGAAGCTGGTCCGGGTCTCAGAGGGGCGTATTTGCCATGCCTTTTGCTGGGCTCACGTGCGCCGCGACTTTTGGCGACTGGGCCTATCCCACCCCCCCTGGCAGGACTGGTCCCTGATGTGGATTGACGACATTGGCCGGCTCTTTGCTGCCAATCAGCTGCGGCTGGTAGTTCGCGATCAGCCCTTGGAATGGGCCCGGGCCGATCGAAAGCTGCGGGTGGCGGTTGAGAAAATGCGAGAGCAATGCGAGGCTCAACGCCAGCTTCCCAGCCTGGCTCCCCCCTGTCGCAAGGTCCTGAAAAGCCTGGCTCGACACTGGCCAGGGCTGACCGTGTTTGTGGATCAACCGGAAGTGGCTATGGACAACAACGCCGCCGAACGCGCCTTGCGCAACCCGGTGGTGGGACGCAAGAATTACTACGGCTCAGGCAGCCGCTGGAGCGCCCAGTTGGCGGCCAGCTTATTCAGCATCTTTGCCACCCTGCGACTCAACGGCCTCAACCCCCGCCTGTGGCTCAGGGACTATCTGCAGGCCTGCGCTAGGCAAGGCGGACAGCCGCCACCCGGCCTGGATCCTTTTCTTCCCTGGAAAATAAGCCCCCATCGTGCCCGCGCATTGACCTGGGCCAGGACGCCGGCAGCGGAGGCTGGATGAAACGCTTCTGCGGGCGAGACTTTAGCGGCCGGGAGATGCGGCGACTGTGTGAGCTGATTGGCGAAGATCCGACCCGCTCGCGGGCCCAGCTCTCCCGCTTGGCCTGCCAGCTCTTGGGCTGGTTCAAGCCTGACGGTGGCCTCAAGGAGATGAGCTGCCGGGTGGCCATGCTGCGCATGCATCGGCAGGGGTTGCTGCAGCTGCCGCCCCCTCGCAACCCGAAGGGAGGCTCGGGCCCAATCAAGCACACTTTCTGCAGCGCACCACAACCGCTGCTGTCCCGACCCGTGCACGAGCTGTCCGGCCTGCATCTGGAGCCGGTCCTGAGCCGCCCCGACTCCACTTTGTGGAATGAATACATCGACCGCTACCACTATCTGGGATACAAGCCCCTGCCGGGTGCTCAGCTGCGCTACTTCGCTTGTTCCGAAAGCCGCATCCTGGCCCTGCTCGGCTTTGGCGCCGCCGCTTGGAAAACCGCCCCTCGCGACCGCTTCATCGGCTGGCGTCCTTCGGAAAGGGAGAGAAACCTTCAACTGATCGTCAACAACGCCCGTTTCTTGATCCTTCCCTGGGTCGAGTCCAAGAACCTGGCCTCTAAACTGCTGGCCATGGCCGCGCGTCAACTCCCCGAGGACTGGCACGACCGCTACGCCTACCGACCCGTTCTGCTGGAAACCTTCGTCGACACGGGGCGCTTCACAGGCGCCTGCTACAAGGCCGCCAACTGGATCCATGTCGGACAGACCCAGGGCCGGGGCAAGCTGGACAGTGACCGCAAGGCCGATCTGCCCACCAAAAGCATCTGGCTCTACCCCCTGAGCAAACACTTCCGAAGATCGCTTCGCTCCACTTGAGTTCCCAACCCGCCTCACCCCATTAGGCATAAACCCATCCCTGCGCTGACACATCAGATTTTGCTGAACACAGGATTTTCAGTCGTGTATATCTGTGGGCATGGGAGTCGCCCGAGGTCAAGCGGAGCAAGCCGGAGAGACTCGGGAGACCTCGACAGCCAGCGTGCAGGTCCGGGTGGATAAGGAGGAGTACATCAGCTTGCGCTGGGCGGCGGCGTACTGGAAGGCCCGGCACCGGGAAGCGGTCCGGCGGGAAGTAGATCTCAAAAGCAACAATGAAAAGCTGCGGGCTCGCATTCGTGAGTTGGAAGGCCGACTGTACGGTGGTCGAAGCGAGCGTCGGGTTTGCGAGGGCAAGAGTCCGTCCCGGCGCCCGGTCTCAGCGCGCCCTCGCGGACAGCAACCGGGGAGTCGGGGACATGGCCGAAGCAGCCTGGATCGGCTCGAAGCCCGCGAGGAAGTGGCGGATCTACCCGAAGAGCAGCAGAAGTGTCCCCGCTGCGGTCGGCGCCTGGATCCGTTTCCGGGGACCGACGACGCCCAGGTGGTGGAGATCGAAACCCAGGTCTGGCGCCGGGTGATCAGACGCAGGCGATACCATCCAAGCTGTAGTTGCGGGGTCTTGCCCGGCATCGTGACGGCGCCTTCGCCGGCGCGTCTGATCGCGCGCGGCAAGCTGGGCATTTCGGTGTGGGTGAGAGTGATCTTGGACAAGTATCTTTATTCGCGTCCCAGCCACCGACTGCTGCAGGAGCTGGCCGGCCAAGGTGTGAGGCTGTCGCCGGGGACGATCGCGGGAGGGCTGAGGAAACTGCTCCCGCTGTTGGAGCCGGTCCGGGAGGCCATCCGCAGCAAACAGTTGAGTGAGGATCGTTGGCAGGCGGACGAGACCGGCTGGCGGGTGTTCGAGGTGGTGGAGGGCAAGGAGGGTCACGGCTGGCATCTGTGGGTGTTCCGATCCCCTTCGACGGTTGTGTTCACCCTGTCTCCCAGCCGCTCGGTCCAGGTGCCGGAGGCGCACTTCGGAGACCATGCGGCCGGCATTCTGCTGGCTGACCGCTACGCCGTGTACAAGAAGTTGGCCAGACAATGGGAGGATCTCGAGTTGGCCTTTTGCTGGGCCCACGTGCGACGCGACTTTTTCTGCTTGGCCAAGGCCTGGCCCGAACAGGAGGGCTGGGCGATGAGTTGGGTGGAGGGGATCGGGGGCCTGTTCCATCTGAACCGGCGTCGGCTGCAGGTCCGAAAACAGCCCGAAAGCTTTGCCGCCCGGGATCGGGACCTGCGCGGGGTGGTCCGCGAACTGGAGAGGCGGCGCGATGCGGAGCTGGAGAGTTCGGCCGTGCACGGCGCCTGCAAAAAGGTGCTGCGCAGCCTGCAGCGACACTGGGAAGGGTTGACCGTGTTCGTAGAGCATCCCGAGGTGGCCATGGACAACAACGCCTCAGAGCGCGCTTTGCGAGGCCCGGTGGTGGGGCGCAAGAACTACTACGGTTCGGGCAGTCGGTGGAGCGCCCGTCTGGCCGCTGTTTTGTTCACGATCCTGCAAACCTTGCAGCTGTGGGAGATCAACCCGCAACGGTGGCTGAGTTCCTATCTGAAATGCTGCGCCGAATCGGGCAACCGGGCGCCGCCGGATGTGAAGCGATTCCTGCCCTGGGAAATGGACCCCGCCCAAAGAGCGGCCTGGAGTCGACCCTTTTGTCGGGAGGCGGCATGAAGCGCTACTGCGGCCGCAACTTCAGCGGCGAGCAGATCGGGCAACTCCGAGACTTGATTGCCGACAACCCGGGCCGCACGCGCGCCCAGCTGTCTCGATCGGCGTGCCGACTGCTTCAGTGGCGCAAAGCGGACGGTGGCCTCAAGCAGATGAGCTGCCGGGTGGCCATGCTGCGCATGCATCGCGAGGGGCTCCTGCAGCTGCCGCCCCCTCGCAACCGGAAAGGAGGCTCGGGCCCGATCGAGCACACTTTCTGGAGCGCCCCGCAACCGCCGCTGTCCCGACCCGTGCATGAGCTGCCCGGGGTGCATCTGGAGCCGGTCCTGAGCCCCCCCGACTCCGCTTTGTGGAATGAATACATCGACCGCTATCACTATCTGGGATACAAGCCCCTGCCGGGTGCTCAGCTGCGCTACTTCGCTTGCTCTGAAGAGCGCATCCTGGCCCTGCTTGGCTTTGGCGCCGCCGCTTGGAAAACCGCCCCCCGCGATCGCTTCATCGGCTGGCGTCCTTCCGAACGGGAGAGAAACCTTCAATTGATCGTCAACAACGCGCGCTTTCTCATCCTTCCCTGGGTGCAGTCTAAGAACTTGGCCTCCAAACTGCTGGCCTTGGCCGCGCGTCAACTCCCCGAGGACTGGCACGACCGCTACGCCTACCGGCCCGTTCTACTGGAGACCTTCGTTGACACCCAACGCTTCACAGGCGCCTGCTACAAGGCCGCCAACTGGATCCATGTCGGACAGACCCAAGGGCGCGGCAAACTGGACCGTGACCACAAGGCCGATCTGCCCACCAAAAGCATCTGGCTCTACCCCCTGAGCAAACACTTCCGAAGGTCGCTTCGCTCCACTTGAGTCCTCAAGAGCATCGTCCGTTGGTCATTGCTTGAGTATGGGTTTACCGAATATTTACTCCTGGTCTTTCCGAGATTACGTTTTCATCGGGCTCTGTTTCCTGTTATTTTCGTGTTCCAGACCGCCCGCGTAGAGTCCCGAGCAGGCCCTCATCGAGCAACCGGAAATTATCCGCCAGATCCTCCACCATCTGAAGCTTTGGGAATACTTCCAGCGCGCTCCACCACCCCGACTCGTCGCTCACAAACTGGACCAGCTGCTGGCCTCACTCTCTCCTGAGCAGGCTCGCCAGGTCCAGCTCTCCACCGATTCCATTTTCTGGGACGACGTGCCCACCTGGCCAGATTCCTGAAACCTGGCAAAGTGGCCTACTTTGCCCCGGAATCACCGGCCGGTTTGCCTCGGAACAGGTGGCCGGTTTCAATCGGAATCAGTGGCCGGTTTGGCCCGGAATACGCACGAGTTCCTGGACGCGCACAGGGAGTGAGAAAGGAGTGGTACACTCAGCCGATCATGCAGTATCGAATGACCGATTCGACTACTCGGAGACCCGCTGAAGACCGTGGAGTGGACGCAGTTGGCGAACACATGGTGCCTCCAGACTACAGGACTACGAAGGAAGGGAAGCTCATAAAGTTTGAGAAGGGAGTCCCACCGACCGAAGCAGTGATTGGATTGCTCGTAATGGGTGGCTTTGTGGCAATGGGGTTTGTGGTATTGCTCAGACCACCCGCCTCTCTGTTTCTCTTGCTAGCGATTCCCGTTGTTCTGTCAGTTGTGGGCTGGTGCCTGATCCGGCAGCGCCCGGATGTAATCACCTTGGATAAGTCCACTGATTCACTTATCGATGGGCAGAGGATCTTGTGTCTGCCTAGCGAGATCGACCGTATCAACTTGTATGAAGTTCACGACGGGGAGAGCGGTAGTACTTGGTATACAGGAGCAATTCTGAAGGATGGGGAGCACGTCAGGATCGCAGCACACAGTAGCAAACGCTCCGCCAGGCATATGGGATTCGGGATGGCTCGGCACCTTAGCGTGTCTCTGACGACTGAAGCCCACGAGGAGACATGGTCTTCTTACCTGCTCTCGGCCCTGATTTTTCTGCTCGTGCTGGTGATCGCTTATTGGGCCGGTTGTGAGGGGAGTCTGTGAGGAATTGTTGGAAAGGACGCCCGCCTCAGCACCTTCAATTGGGGAGGAATTTTCCCGGCAGCGGTATTCATCGGCTCCCAAATTACGTGCCATACGCATTTCCCGCCATGCCCCTTCCGGGTCCCACTTTAGAATGCCCCCAGAGACTCCAAGTTGACTTATACAGAGTCGTTTTTCAGAAGAGTCTAGGACACCTAGAATACTCAAATCGGAATCAGGGAGTCTGTGTGGGCGATTAAGAGTCCGTCTGCAGATCGAGGCAGGGCGCGACTTGCAGAGCATCGAATCCAGTTGGAAGGCGGGCCTGGCTCAATTCAAGCGAAAACGGAATCAGTACCTGCTATACGGGTAGAATCAATGGCGATCGAGACAGAATTGAAAGTGAGATTGACCCTGGAGGGCTTTCGATCCGTTCGACGCAAGCTGGAAAAGCTGGGCAGCCGCGTAAAGACGGAGAGCCAGACCCGCCACCACAGCCGACACCTGAGTGATCGCATGCTTGCCGGTCCCGATCATTGCCAGTTCGCTGGCTTCCGGGCGGCTGAGCCACTTGGTGGCGACGCCGGAGGCCGCACCGGTTCTCGGGAGCGGATCCGCCTCTACCACGAGCAGATCCAGGAGTGGCTCGAACAGCGCCATATGACCATTGAACGTATTTGCGTTGTGAGGTGACACGGGTTGGGCGGTTCTCCCGTCGAGACTCCGCACCCAGGTAGAAGTAGAGTTCATCGAGGTCTCAGATGGCCCTGAGTTCCGCACTGACCTCCACCAGGCCCTTCGAGACGGCCTCACAGCACTGGGACTGCTGGGCTGGGAGTTCAAGGACGGCACACTGCAGGCCAAGGGCTCTCTGTTCCCATGGTATGATGAGAGCCTGAGGGAGCTGTTTGAGCGGGTGTCTGAGGCGGGTGTTGACCGCGTACAGGAGCTGTTTGAGGGGCGGCAGGCAGAATGACCGGGAACCCCGCACGATATCAATCAGACCACCTGGGCGGTATCCTGACTGCACGTTGATCATCGGGAATCTAAGTAGCTGAGCCGTCACACGTGAATTGTTCTCAGGTCATTGGGAGGTTTCATGCGATTAGTCCTTGCTTTCCTTGCTTTCCTTGCTTTCCAATTCAACGCATCGCTTGCGGTGGCGCAGCCCACCAGGGTCAATGGCCCTCAACTTGTTACCTGCGCCGCCACAACTGGCTATCACTGCTCGAATTCGGGCGGCGGGTGCAAGCCGGACCGCGTCTACACCATTACCTTTACCGTTGATCTCGTTTTAGGGACAGTTGTCGATTCTGATGGGCAAACATACAGGGTTCTCCCGAACCGCAGTCTTCCGATACCTAGCACACCGTTCGAGTATGCAATCCTGGCCACCGCTCAACTGGGAATGGCCGCGACGGAAACCATCGTGATCGGCGAAAGATCCTTCGTGTCCTCGAATGTATCGGTGGCTTCACCGCGGGCCTACGTACAAGTGGGCACCTGTTCTGGGCTGAGAAGACCATCACCAGTGATTTGGAAGTGAGTCCGTTGCTTCAAACATTACTCCTGGACCTCGACCGTTGCAACCGGCAGGTGCCAGGCTTTCTACCATGTATGGCACTTTCGGCAGTTTCATTTCTCGGGAAAGCTGCCGGGGGCCTCTGAGGCCCCGCCCGGAAACCAGAAAAGAGCTTCCACCCCGAATCCTGATTCCCAGGAGGGTTCCGAAAAGCCCTAGTAGCTGAGGGCGAGTCGTCTTCCCGAATCAATTTGCGGGGTATCCCTTGCCAGTGATTCGGGACTAGAATTACGGCATAGGAGGTTGTGCGATGCGAAACCACTCCACGCTGCGGCCGATGTCAAGACGCGATCCGGCTAAACCTCACCAGAGGCACAACCGAAAGCCCCACCACCTTTTGCGGGTTTGCTCGATCGTCGCCTGCATCGGGATTGGATGCGGGACTTCTTCCCCAGAGGAGCCCTGGCCATCATCCGAGGCGCTGGGTGACCAGCCTGAGAAAGCGCAACCAGAAGTTGTTTCTGGTACGCCTGACGAGGTTCGGAGGCAGGAGATCCCGCCCGACGGATACAATCTTTCTGTAAAGCCCGGGAAGGAAGCCAATGGCCGCTTAAAGGTCAATGTGACGACGGATATTCCCGGTGTGATTGAGTTGATGGCAGGCTTGTCGCTCAAAGGCCAGAAGCCAGAAGACGTTTTCATTGGAAGAACCGAACGGCTTCGTTTGGAGGGGGGGAACGCCATCGTTGAGTTCGCCACGAATGAGCTTCCAACTGGGGCCTACGATGTGGAGGCAACGTTTTATCCGAACTGGGGCTTTAAGGATCAGAGATCTCGCTCAACAGGTATAAGCGACGAAATAAGAACAAGCAAAGAAATCCACATAGTCGGCTCAGGAGAGGGAGCAAAAACAGCTCAGTTCAGGGAAGACTCCCAGAAGTGGGTGATGAATGAACTGTATGCCGGTGTCGAATCACTCTTGTCCAAATTAGCCATAAGAGAGGTCGGGTCGACCTCGTAAGATTCGGTTGATCGAATAACCGGACAAGGAGGACCCGACCATGAATCGATTTTGCAGCATTTTCAGTCAACTTCTCCAGCTTTTTCCTCGCTGGGAGTTTCAACAACTGGTCCTGGAGACCAAAGCCGAGCGCCATGCACGCGGTTTCAGCAGCTGGGGACAGTTTGTCGCCATGCTGTTTTGCCAGCTGGGCCGTGCTCATAGCCTGCGGGAGATCTGCGGAGGCCTGGCCAGCTGTGAAGGAAAACTGCATCATCTTGGAATCGCTTCTCCCAAGCGCTCCACCCTCAGCTATGCCAATAAGCATCGACCCTGGCAACTGTACGAAAAGGTTTTTTACCGCCTGCTGGATCGTTGTCTGAGAGAGACCGAAGGGCGTCGCAAGAGAAGATTTCGTTTCAAGAATCCGCTGCTGAGTCTGGATGCGACCGTCATCGATCTGTGCGCACAATTGTTTGACTGGGCTCATTTTTGCCGAACCAAGGGGGCCGTCAAACTGCATCTACTCTTGGACCACAACGGTTACCTTCCCGTCTTTGCCCACATCACCGAGGCAGCCACGGCCGACATCACCGTGGCTCGCCGTCTGAAGTTTGCCGCCGGCACCGTTGTCGTCTTTGATCGCGGCTACAACGACTACAACTGGTATGCGGACTTGACCCGTCAGGGCGTCTTCTTTGTGACCCGTCTCAAAGACCGTGCCGATTACGAGGTCCTCGAAGACCGCCCGCTTCCCAAAAACCGTCGAGTCGTCCGTGACCAGGTGATTTTCTTTCACGGACTGGCCGCCCAGGACAAAACCTGTTTCTTGCGCCTGGTCGAAATCCAAGATCCGCTCTCTGGCCGCCTCGTTTTTTTGACGAATCACCTGGATTTCGGAGCCACCACCATTGCCGCAATCTACAAGGAGCGCTGGTAAATCGAGCTCTTTTTCAAGGCCCTCAAGCAGAATCTACGGGTCAAGACCTTCGTCGGCACCTCGGCCAACGCCCTCAAGACCCAAATTTGGACAGCATTGATCGCTCTGCTGATTCTGAAGTTTCTGCAGCTCAAAGCAACCTTTGACTGGTCACTGTCCAATCTGGCCGCACTGCTGAGGATGAACCTGTTCGTTCATAGAGACTTGTGGAGGTGGTTGAACCAACCATTCAAGTTCCCACCCCTACTACCGGAGAGCTCTCAACCCTCCTTCACCTTCTCGTAATCTGGACAGCACAATCGGAGACCTGGACATGAAAAGACTGAAAATCCCGTCCAAGACGCCAATAAAATCAAGGGGTTGATGATCGAATCTCAGCTAATTTGGACAGCAGTGGTGTCGAATGGAACCTTCGCAATCTCCGAACTGGTTGAAGCAAAACAGGGGATGGTAGCAGGTGCATCCGAAATGGCCGTTGTACCCAGAGGCTTCTTGCTGGCCGTGGACCGGACTTGCTGAACTGTCCATATCCAGAATGATGCGTCGATGAGTTGTTTTCTGCAGCGCTCTTTCTACCCATCGGCCATTGACTTCCGAAAGGGCTTTGAGGTTGTCCTCGACGGACAGCATCTGGGTCTCGAATCGACCCATCGTGTTGGCGCTGGCGGCGTTCTTGTTGTCGATCTTGTTTCCGGTGATCCTTCGCATCGTCGGATCAACCGATAAGCGATGGGCATCGTTCACATCTTCATAGCCAGCGAGACGGCTGTATACCGATTGACGCAGCAAGGCCGTGAGGTGGTGCTGAATGTTGCGCCCGGTCCGCGAATCGTGAAACACGAAGGGCACACTATCGAATAAACCCAACGCCTCATCCAGATCACGATAGGCGAGAAGTCCGGCATCCGATGTGACCTTAGCCCCATGAAATTCGAGCCTCAAACTGCCATCAAAACCGACCTTCACATCTTCACCCTTGGGGTCAGCCATTTCTTGCCTCCTTTATGTGCTATATCTTCTTTACTTATAGTAGTTTACATCGCGATTCAGACAAGCACTCTTGGGGTCCTATATGGTGAATGCGGGATTAAACCATTGCCGAAGTTGAAATGGGAGATGTCGTATCATGGGAGGCAGCGGTCTTTTCTAGAAGCCCGAAATCGGGTCGGAACGCTTGTTGGTCTCTCTAGAGGTAGGCCATGGCACGATGTGTTGCGTGTGGCGAGGAAAAACTAATCTTCCATCAGTGCCCGCCGGGCTCTTTCGGGTCGCTGTGCCCTGCCGTTGATCGTTTAGCACAGCGTTTGGGACAGACGCGCTTCTTGAAGGCGCTCGATGTGGCACTCTTCGCGGCCTGCCCTGAGTGTGGAGAACGCTTCGCGATGGAGCGTACGGGACAGACAGAAAACCGAGGGTTCTGGAAATTTCCCTTCTTAGAATCGCGTTGCACGTTCTGTGACCATCGGACGTGGGAAGAGGACAACATTGCTTAGTACTCTGGTTCATAAATACACTAACGTATTTTTAGGCGGCGGCTTTCAGTTTGTTCATGAGCTTGTTCAGGTCGTGACGAGTAAATTTCCACTTAAAAGGCTTAGCAATGGTGGCGTAATGCTGTTGAAAGCCCAGAAGCCGTTCTTCGAGGGCCTGCAGGGAAAGGAAGTCGTTCGGGGTAAGAACTTTGCGCTGGACAATGGAGAAATAGATCTCGATCTGGTTCAACCAACTCGCATGGACGGGTCCGTGGACGGGGACGATTCGAGGATATTTGCTTTGAAGCCGGCGGATGCAGCGGGCTCCCCGGTGAGCCGATCCATTGTCCAAAATCCAGAAGACTCTTCGGGCTTCTTTATAGGGAGTCTGGGTCATGACTTGATCGACCAAGCGGCCAAAAGGAGCAATCCCATTTTTTCGTTCACAGCGACCGAAGAGCTTGGCCCGATGCACATCCAGTGCTGCCAAATAAGCCCAAGCGCCGCAGCGCGTGTATTCATGTTCCACCTTCATCGCGACGCCGGGTTGAGGGGGGAGGGTTCGATGCCGACGGCGGCGTGCCTGGATGCTGGTTTTTTCGTCGGCGGAGAGGACGAATTCACCGTCTTTCAGGGGATGCCCCAGCCACACTCTCTCATACAAGTCGAGGATACGCCCCGCTTTTTCGGCGAAATGGGGGTCTCGAGGGAAAACCCAGCAGCGATGCTGCCAAGGGCGGATGGCGTCCTCATGGAGCCAGCGCCAGACGGTGGTCCTGCTGATGCTGGCGACCAACCCGGACTGGCGCACTTGGGCGGCCAGATCGGCGCTACTCCATCGCGAGATGGGCAATCCGAAGGTGGCGGGCAACTCACAGGCCAAGGCTTTAACCTCGACCACTACCTCTGGGGGGAAAAGACCGGGGGCGACCCGGCCGAGAGTTCTCCTCCAGACCCATCAGGCGTTTTTCGAAAAAGCGCTTTCGCCAGAAACATACCACCTCTCGACGGGTATCCAAACGTTTCGCGATCTCATCATTACGCAAACCCTGGGCTGCCAGGAGAATCATCTTGGCTCGCTGTACCTGAAAATACGGTAACGTATATTTTCGGGCACGAGCCAATAGTTCTCTTTCCTCACCTGGCGATAGAACGATCTTATACGGGCTGTGTCGAGGCACTGTGGAACTCCTTTCAGGTTACCACAATGCCAAATCAGCCTGATATAATACGTTAGTGTATTTAAGAACTTATGTACTTAGTATGAGTCTCCGATATCAAAGGCCCCTACATTCTAAAAGACACCGAAAGGGGACCCTTCGTCATCGCATCTCTCTCACCACTGCCCGAAGCTGCCGTTGCGACTCTGAAAGGTAGGAGTCCACGGCACGGTGAGGGTGTGTCTTTGCCGAACGGATCCCATAGTTTCGAGATTCTCGAAAAGCCTGGACTCTACGGGTCCTAGGTGTTCTGACTAGAGAGGCCCCCGGCAGCTTTCCCGAGAAATGAAACTGCCGAAATTGCCATACATGGTAGAAAGCCTGGCACCTGCCGGTTGCAACGGTCGAGGTCCAGGAGTAATGTTTGAAGCAACGGACTCACTTCCAAATCACTGGTGATTCAACCTAAGGAGGTTCGAGAATGAAGCAGTTGTCTCTCCTCACTGTGCTTCGGGCGCCGGAACGTGTCAACAACTTTGAGACACTTTGGTGAATAAATTACAGTAGCGTCATCTCAGGGTTCCTTCTTTTCGGGAGGGTTGATCCAAACCGCCTCTGGAAGAGCGGGAGGAACGGGTTTGCCATTGGGAAATCTCTCCTGGAAGAGTGCATGGGCGGCCTCCAGTGTTTGGGCTCGATTGCGACGTGTGGCGATGGCGGTGAGGTAGTGCACGTCCTCGGGAGTGTGCAGGCCGATACCCGAATGGCGATGGTCGCGGTTATACCAATCGAAGAACTCCCGGCAAAAGGTTCTGGCTTGCTGGATGGTGCCGAATCGAGCCGGGAATTCGGGCCGGTACTTGAGGGTCTTGAATTGGGCCTCCGAGTAGGGATTGTCGTCACAGACGTGAGGCCGAGAGTGAGACTTGGTCACTCCCAGATCGGCCAGCAGCAAGGCCAGTGCCTTGGAACTCATCGACGACCCTCGATCAGCATGGAGGGTGAGATCTCCCGACACGATCGCCTGCTTGGAGTAGCTCTGGGCGATCAAAGCCTTGGCCAGGCGTGAGTTCTCCTGGGTGGCCACCATCCAGCCCACCACGTAGCGGCTGAAGATATCCAGAACCACATAGAGGTAGTAATAACTCCATTTGACGGGACCCTTGAGCTTGGTGATGTCCCATGACCAACATTGGTTGGGGCCGGTGGCCAGGAGTTCTGGCTTGGCGTATTGGGGATGGCGGCGCTGGCGGCGACGCTCCTTGACTTCCAGACGTTGGGACAGAATGCGATACATGGTTCGGATCGAGCACAAGTATCGCCCTTCATCCAGTAGCTCCGCCCACACTGTGGCGGGAGCTTTGTCGACAAACCGCTGGCTGTGCAGGACCTCCACGACAGCTTCCTTCTCGGGCGGGCTCAAGGCGCGTGGGGATGCGGGCCGAGGTCGAGGATCCATCGCCGGCCGTTCCCGCCGAAGTTTCTCCCGATACAGACTGGATGGCGGCAGATCCAGAGCCTGACAGCCGGCCCGGACTCCGTGGGATTGTGAGAATCGCAAAGCTTCGTCCATCAGCTCTCGTCTCCGTTCTCTTCGCTGCTCGCCAGAGAGATCCCCAACAGTTGCGAGACTTTTTTTTGGAGATCCAGCATGGCTTCAAACTTCTCGAGCTTGCGCTTCAACTTCCGATTCTCGGCCTGAACTTGCCTCAATTGATGATCCAGAGGATTGACCGGCTTGGACTTGCGCCCCCGCTTGCGAGGAGTCAGCGCCTGCAGCGTTCCTTCCTCGCGTTGTCGTCGCCAGGTCTGAAGATTCGACCAGTAAAGTCCTTCTCGGCGCAGCAAGGCTCCCACTCCGCCCGACTCTTCACATCCATCGGCCTGCTCCAGGATCCGGAGCTTATAGCGGGCTGAAAATCGGCGACGCGTGGCCTTGCTGGGAACTTCCGGATCGGGTCTAGGAAGAACCCTGTCGGGCTCAGTCCGTTCCGCACCGATTTTGGGGACCTCTCCGCTTCGCTCCGAAGTCTCCAAAATCCTCAGTTTCTTATCGCTCCTGTTTACCATCATCGTGTGATCCAGCTTCTCACCCTCTAGTCTAATTTAGTGGGGAAGAAGTGTCTCACCCATGTTGGCACAGAGGGCGCCTGCTTTGGCACTCGCCTTTACCGCCACCGCCCTGGCGATTGACGTAGGCCCCAACGATGTCTACATCCGGGTCGTGGACGTCGGGTCGGGTCTGTGCACTGTGACAGAGGTCCCCGGGGGACACTACATGGTGTATGACGCAGGCCACTGGAACGGAAAGAAATGTCTGCAGGCAGTAGATCAGATCGTGGACGGGAACAAGATCGACCTGATGATCATCAGTCACTCGGATGCAGACCACCTGGGCGATGGGGATGACATCCTCAAAAAGTACCAGGTCCACAAGATCATCACAACCGGCTTTGTCAGAACCAGTGCAAACTGGAAGAAACTGAACAAGGAGATTGGCGAGGAGGCAAAGAAGGGCGCCACCGTCATCAATCTCCAGACCAGTGATCTGGTTCCCGGTACTGAGTTCTCTCTGGGGAATGCAACCGTGACTCTGGTTGCAGGCTGGCCGGAGTGGACGCTGACCAATCTTGACGAAAGCGAGAGCCGTAACGTCATCAGCATTGTGGCACGACTCGACTACGAGGGGGGTTCCGTGCTCTTTTCCGGGAACACGGTGGGCCGCCGGAAGGATGATGACCCTCCGGCCTGCAAGGACGCTGAAAAGGTGATGGTGGACCGGCACGACGCCGGAGAAGTGTCACTGGAGTCCGACGTCATGATCGCCCCTCACCATGGGGGCAACAATGGCAGTGCCACCTGCTTCATCGACAAGGTGGATCCAGAGTTCGTGATCTTCTCAGCTGGGCACCAGTACCAGCACCCGACTAAGGCAGCTGCAGAGCGGTACAAGGACGAGGACGTGGAAGAGGACAAGATCTTCCGCACCGACCGCGGTGATGACGAGTCAGGGTCGTTCGAGTGAAAGAAGGGCAAGGTCTCCGGGTGCAAGGACAAGAAGGGAGACGATGACGTGGAGATCGTGCTCAAAGCCAACGGTACGGTACTGGTCGAGTACAGGCAGGCGTCCAGCGGGTGCTGACTCTCCCCGGTGAGTGGGCTCTCTTAGGGTCTTCTCAGCCCAGAACAGGTGCCCACTTGTACGTAGGCCCGCGGTGAAGCCACCGATACATTCGAGGACACGAAGGATCTTTCGCCGTAAATATTCGGTAAACCCATCATCGGCTTTATGCCTAATGGGGTGAGGCGGGTTGGGAACTCAAGTGGAGCGAAGCGATCTTCGGAAGTGTTTGCTCAGGGGGTAGAGCCAGATGCTTTTGGTGGGCAGATCGGCCTTGCGGTCACGGTCCAGCTTGCCCCGGCCCTGGGTCTGTCCGACATGGATCCAGTTGGCGGCCTTGTAGCAGGCGCCTGTGAAGCGCCCCGTGTCGACGAAGGTTTCCAGCAGAACGGGTCGGTAGGCGTAGCGGTCGTGCCAGTCCTCGGGGAGTTGACGCGCGGCCAAGGCCAGCAGTTTGGAGGCCAAGTTCTTAGACTGCACCCAGGGAAGGATCAAGAAACGGGCGTTGTTGACGATCAGTTGAAGGTTTCTCTCCCTTTCCGAAGGACGCCAGCCGATGAAGCGGTCGCGAGGGGCGGTTTTCCAAGCGGCGGCGCCAAAGCCGAGCAGGGCCAGGATGCGGCTTTCGGAACAAGCGAAGTAGCGCAGCTGAGCACCCGGCAGGGGCTTGTATCCCAGATAGTGGTAGCGGTCGATGTATTCATTCCACAAAGTGGAGTCGGGGCGGCTCAGGACCGGCTCCAGATGCAGGCCGGACAGCTCGTGCACGGGTCGGGACAGCAGCGGTTGTGGTGCGCTGCAGAAAGTGTGCTTGATTGGGCCCGAGCCTCCCTTCGGGTTGCGAGGGGGCGGCAGCTGCAGCAACCCCTGCCGATGCATGCGCAGCATGGCCACCCGGCAGCTCATCTCCTTGAGGCCACCGTCAGGCTTGAACCAGCCCAAGAGCTGGCAGGCCAAGCGGGAGAGCTGGGCCCGCGAGCGGGTCGGATCTTCGCCAATCAGCTCACACAGTCGCCGCATCTCCCGGCCGCTAAAGTCTCGCCCGCAGAAGCGTTTCATCCAGCCTCCGCTGCCGGCGTCCTGGCCCAGGTCAATGCGCGGGCACGATGGGGGCTTATTTCCCAGGGAAGAAAAGGATCCAGGTCGGGTGGCGGCTGTCCGCCTTGCCTAGCGCAGGCCTGCAGATAGTCCCTGAGCCACAGGCGGGGGTTGAGGCCGTTGAGTCGCAGGGTGGCAAAGATGCTGAATAAGCTGGCCGCCAACTGGGCGCTCCAGCGGCTGCCTGAGCCGTAGTAATTCTTGCGTCCCACCACCGGGTTGCGCAAGGCGCGTTCGGCGGCGTTGTTGTCCATAGCCACTTCCGGTTGATCCACAAACACGGTCAGCCCTGGCCAGTGTCGAGCCAGGCTTTTCAGGACCTTGCGACAGGGGGGAGCCAGGCTGGGAAGCTGGCGTTGAGCCTCGCATTGCTCTCGCATTTTCTCAACCGCCACCCGCAGCTTTCGATCGGCCCGGGCCCATTCCAAGGGCTGATCGCGAACTGCCAGCCGCAGCTGATTGGCAGCAAAGAGCCGGCCAATGTCGTCAATCCACATCAGGGACCAGTCCTGCCAGGGGGGGTGGGATAGGCCCAGTCGCCAAAAGTCGCGGCGCACGTGAGCCCAGCAAAAGGCATGGCAAATACGCCCCTGATTGGCGACAGTTAGAATTCCCCGCGACGACAAATGGAATTCCCCGCTTTTTCAGGGCTGATCCTGACCATGAGGGCATGGTTAAGGATCAGCAAGTGCGGAGGTTAGTAAAGTTGAAGAAGAACGAGAAGACGCTAACGATGGCGGCGGCCAAAGCGGGGATGTCGCGAAAGACAGCTCGCAAGTACCTGAAGTCGGGAAAGCTACCGAGCCAGTGTCAGCCGGAACGGTATTGGAGAACTCGATCGGATCCGTTCGAGTCGGTGTGGCCGGAGGTGAAAGAGATCCTGAAGCGATCGCCGACGGTGGAAGCAAAAGCGGTGTTCGATCATTTGTGTCGTCAGCAGGAAGGGGCCTTCCAGCAAGGCCAGTTGAGAACGCTGCAGCGCAGGATCAAGCAGTGGAAGGCAGAATACGGAGAAGCGAAGGAGGTGATGTTCCCGCAGAAGTATCAGCCGGGACATCAAGCGCAATCGGACTTCACGTTTATGGGGCGCCTCGGAGTGACGATCCAGGGCCAGCCGTTTCCCCATCTGCTGTACCACTTCGTGTTGGCCTACTCGAACTGGGAAGCGACCACGCTGTGTTTCAGTGAGTCGTTTGAGAGCCTCAGCCTGGGGCTTCAGAACGCGTTGTGGGAGTTGGGGGCGCTGCCCGAGGAGCACCGGACCGACCGGCTCTCGGCGGCAGTCAAGAACCTGAAGCGGGAAGAGTTCACCGAGCGCTATCAAGCGTTGCTGAGACACTTCGGGATGCGCTCCAGTCGTACTCAGGCAGGAAAGGCACACGAGAACGGGGATGTGGAACAGTCCCATCACCGCTTGAAACGGGCCATTGAGCAGGAACTGCTGCTGCGGTGTAGCCGTGATTTTTCCAGCCGGGAAGAGTACGAGGGCTTTGTAGCGGTGATTGTGTCCCGGCGCAATGCGGCCCGGCAAAAGAGCCTGGGAGAAGAGCTGGCAGTGATGCGCCCGTTGCCGGCACGCCGTCTGGATGACTTCACCCGGCAGTGGGTGAGAGTCTCCCCCAGCAGTACGATCCGGGTTCGCCACAACACCTATTCGGTGGACAGCCGGTTGATCGGCGAGCGCGTTCAAGTGCGGGTGTGGGCGGATCAGGTGGAGGTCTACTACGGAGGACGGCGCCAGGCACGGATGCCGCGCTTGCGAGGAGAAGGCAAGCATCGCATTGACTACCGGCACGTGATCCATTCGTTGGTGCGCAAGCCGGGGGCGTTTACTCGCTATCGCTGGCGGGAGGATCTGTTTCCGGGGATCTTGTTTCGAGTCGCCTACGACGAGCTGCGCCGAGATTGTCCGGCCACGGCGGATCGCCAATATCTGAAGATCCTCGAGGTGGCTGCCCAGGAAGGTGAACAGCGGGTGCGAGAGGCACTTCAGGTGTTGATTGAGCGGGGACAAAGAATCCGTTTTGAAGCACTACGAGAATGCCTTGTCGATCCGGTGGTGGAACCCTGGGAAGTGATGGTGGAGAAGATGGACGTGGGCCTCTACGACACCCTTCTCGAGAACCGGGAGGTGAGGTCATGAGCACAGGCAACTTACCGCGACTTCGCGAGTGCCTAATCGAGCTGCATCTACCGGCCTTTCGGGAGCACTACGCCGCCCAGGCGGCACTGGCCACCCAGGAAAGTCTGGCCTATCCCCGGTTTCTCTTGTCGTTATCTGAGATCGAGGTGGCGGAGCGGCACGAGCGCAAAATCCAGCGCCAGCGTCGGGCCTCCAAGCTTCCCTGGGAGAAAACGCTGACGGCGCTGGACCGCTCGCGCTTGCCCCAAAGCGTGGATCGACAACTCACAGCGCTGCTGGAAGGGACGTTTTTGGATCGTGCCGAGAACGTCTTGGCTTTCGGTAACCCTGGGAGCGGGAAAACCCATCTGGTCTGTGCTCTGGGCCAGGAGTTGATTCTGCTGGGGCGCCGGGTTCTGTTTTCTACCTGCGCCCTGCTGGTACAGCGATTGCTGCGGGCCAAAATCGATCTGACTCTGGAGAAGGAGCTCAAGAAACTGGATCGCTTCGAGGCTCTCATAGTCGATGACATCGGCTACGTTCAGCAAAGCCGGGAGGAAATGGAGGTTCTCTTCACACTGCTGGCCCATCGTTACGAACGTCGCAGCATCTTGCTGACCAGCAACCTGATCTTCTCGGACTGGGAGAGGATCTTCAAGGACCCCCTGACGACGGCAGCAGCCATCGACCGGCTGGTGCACCACAGCGTGATTCTGGAACTCAACGTCCCGAGCTATCGAATGGAGAGCGCCAAGGCAAAGCAGCAGGGAACCACGAAATGAGGAAACCGCGAGGAGGTCAAATCCGGGCAAATCGGCTGATTGGACCCCGGAAAGTGCTTGGTGAGGGCGATAGACGAGTGCCCGCCAAGGGGAGAGGTCGTACAGCGCCCTACAGAGGCCGCTCAGCAGCCTCGTGGATCTGGTCCACTCCCCTCGACGCCAGCGCGAGCGAGGGGGGGCTCCGTTCGGGCTACGCCCTCACTCCGTCCCCCTCGCATTCTAGGAACAATCTCTCTTTTTTACAGAAAGGAGGACCGCGGAAAGGGCCGTCTCAGAGGACGGCTACAGCTCTTTTTTTTAATCCTTGTGTGGGGATTTCCAATCGTCGCTGCGGGAATTCTATTTGACGTTGATCAGGTGAGTAAAGTGCCCTGGGCGCTGCCGAAGTGAGATTGAGGCACTGCAGACGAGCGACTGGGTTGGAGCTGGTACACGACTGTGGAGGCCGACAAAAACACCCACAAATGCCAGAGCCGTCCGCTTTTGCCTTCCACCGCCACAAACACCGGCCAGCCGGTCTCGTCGGCTTGCCAGTTCTCCTGGGTGAGCTGCTGCTGGGCGATCGCCTCGGCCACCGGCAAAAACAGACCCTGCAGTTTTTTCAGCCCTCCGGCCACCGTTCCTGCAGAGAGAGTCAAACCGTGGTCTCGCCACTGCTGCAACAGACGGTGGGTGGGGCGGCAATGGTCAAACTTCTCCAGCAGAATCTCCACCCAAACCGAAATCCCTAGTTTGCCTTTGGGAATCAAGCGTGCCGGGGCGGGCGCCGTGACAATGCCGGGCAGCACCCCGCAGCGGCAGGCCGCTTTGTACTTGCGCCGCCGGATCACCCGCCGGTGGGCCCGCACTTCGATTTCGGCCACCTCGGCGTCTTCCGTCCAGCCCAAGGCTTCCAGTGCCAGACCGCATTTCGGACAGCTTTTTTGGGCTTCCTCCAGATCCACTACCTCTTCCTGGGCTGCCAACCCGTCCAGAGTGGTCCGACCGTGCCCCTGCTTGCCTTTTTGCTGCCCTCGGGGTCGCCCGCTCGCCTTGGGGCTGGAACTGCCAGCGCGCCCACCCTTGGCCTGTTCACTCTTGCGCCCCCAGAGCTGACTCTCCAGCTCTCGAACTCGAGCCCGCAGACTCAAGTTCTCTGACTTCAACTGCTTTTCTCTCTCCACCGCCCCGGCATGCTGGGCCTTCCAGTACGCTGCCGCCCAGCGCAGCCGGATGTACTCTTCCTTGGCCACCAAAACCCGCTTCGTCGAGCCATCAGCCGTCAGTCCACCCGATTCCGGCTTGGTGGTAGCACTCAGCTGCATGCTCCCTGTATACACACTCGCAGCTTCTGTGTCCAGCAAAGTTTGACCGCGGGCTTATTTGGAAGGAGATTATTGCAAGACGGGGTTTACCGAATATTTACGCCGAAACGTGATAACTGATTGAACAAGCAGAAGTTACGTTCTTTTGATGAGAGCCTGGTCTGCTTGACAGGACTGCGTCCGGTGCGGTAAATTCGTCGTTTTTGCAGCAGGAGAGTGAGCTGTCGTGTTCGTTGAGCTCGCCGTAATCAGGGAAAGCCTGAGCCCCCACCGGGTGGAGGCTGTCTTTGCTCCCGATCAGATCCAACTCGACCCCGGAGAGACCTCTCTCGCGGTAACGGAGCCGGTCAAGGGACTCTGCGAGCTGACCTTGCTGGCCGAGGATTGCATCCGAGTTCGGGGAGAGGTGAAGACGGCACTCACGGCCATCTGCAGCCGTTGTTTGAGCAGCTTTTCGAGACCTGTCGAGAAGTACTTTGACCTGGTTTATGCCCCAGACCCGCAGGTGGAGGGAGACGACGAGATCCATCTGACCTATGACGACCTGGAGATCGGGTTCTATCGGGATGACAGGATTAACCTGAAGAGTGTGATGCTGGAGCCGATTCTCATTGACCTTCCCATGAAGGTGGTTTGTGATCCGGACTGTAAGGGGTTGTGCAGCCAGTGTGGCATCAACCTCAACACCTCCAGCTGCAGCTGTCAGCAGCCTCCAGACACGCGCTGGCAGGGGTTGGCTGAATTCAAGAAGAGACTGACTGAAAGCTAGTGCAGCCCGCCATAAGTGCTTGACCCAGGTTCAGACGCCCCTCCTCGCCGCTGGCGTTGTTGCGCTCGCTCGCCATATGGCATGATATGACTCGCTCCCGACGCCTAGCCAGCGACGGGATTGACGCGTTGACCCTGGATCAAGACTTATGGCGAGTACTCACGCTGGGAGTACCACAATGATGAGAGGGTGCCGAAATGGCAAATCCAAAGAGAAGACATTCCAAGTCGCGCCGCGGCAAGCGCCGGGCCCACGACGCCCTGGTTGCGCCGGGCACTTCAGTATGCCCGCAATGCGGGTCGCAGACTCTTCCGCACCGGGTCTGCCCCGAGTGTGGCTACTATAAGGGCCGTCAGGTCAAGGAAGTAGAGGAGTTGTGATCGGGAAACGCCAGCCAGCCGGCCGCCCATGAAGGCATTCGTTTTTCCAGGGCAGGGCTCACAGTCTCCCGGAATGGGGAAGGACCTGTGCGAAAACTTTCCATCCGCTCGGGAAGTCTTTGATGAAGCCGATGCAGCTTTGTCCTTTCCGCTCTCGAACCTCTGCTTCGAAGGACCGGCCGAGCAGTTGACGCTGACCGAGAACACGCAGCCGGCTGTTCTCACAGCTTCCATAGCGGCTCTTCGTGTGCTGGAGCGTCGGGGAAAACGGGCCGATGTGGTTGCTGGTCACAGTCTGGGAGAGTACAGCGCGGTGGTTTGTGCCGGAGGCATGAGTTTCGCCGACGCCGTTCGGGTCGTCCGGGAGAGGGGACGGTTCATGCAGCAGGCCGTACCGGTCGGACAGGGAGCCATGGCTGCTGTGCTGGGCCTGGAGGTAGAAGTCGTTGCCCGGATCTGTGAGGAGAGCGCCGCCGCCGAAGTGGTCGCGCCTGCAAACCTGAACGCACCCGGCCAGGTAGTGATAGCCGGACATGTCGCTGCGGTGGAACGGGCTTCCAGCCTGGCGCAGGAACGCGGCGCGCAGCGCGTGCTCCGCTTGCCGGTGAGCGCGCCTTTCCATTGTGCCCTCATGAAGCCTGCTCAGGAGAGGCTGGCCGCAGTCCTGCGGCGTGTGGAGTTTCGGGACCTGAGGGTGCCTCTCGTGAACAACGTGGATGCTGCCCCTGTCACAAGCGCTGCCGAGGTCCGGGAAAACTTGATCCGGCAGGTGACATCGGCGGTTCGCTGGAGCGAGAGCGTCACTGAACTGGCTCGGCTGGGAGTGGAAGCGGCTGTTGAAGTCGGGCCTGGGCGGGTTCTGGCGGGTTTGATTCGAAAAATCGACCGGTCGATTCAGATTCGGTCAATCGGCACGTTGGCACAGGTGGAAAAGTATGTTTGATTTCTCTGACAGAGTCGCCCTCATTACCGGAGCGTCGCGTGGAATTGGCTTGCAGATCGCACGCGATTTTGCCGCGGCCGGCGCCCGTACTGTTCTTGCTGCCCGCAACCTCGACCTGATCCGGCAAGGCACGGAGCTGTTGCAAGCCGAGGGCAAGTCCGCTGTCGGCATCCAGTTGGACGTCACCGATAAAGATTCTACTCGCTCGGCAGTCGCAGAGGTTATCGAGAACGAGGGGAGAATTGACATTCTCGTCAACAACGCCGGTGTGACCCGCGACGGACTGCTCATGCGGATGAAGGACGAGGACTGGGATCAGGTCATGGCCACCAATTTGAAGGGAGTGTTCCGCCTGGTCCGGGAAGTGCTGCCGCACATGCTTAGAAAACGTTCCGGGCGGATTATCAACATTTCCTCTGTGGTCGGCCAGACCGGGAATCCGGGGCAGGCAAACTACGTTGCCAGCAAAGCCGGATTGATCGGTCTTACCAAGAGTCTGGCCCTGGAAATCGCTTCCCGAAACGTCACGGTGAACGCCGTAGCGCCTGGGTTTATCGAAACCGACATGACCAATGTGCTTCACGAAAGGGTACGCAATCAACTGATCAAGACGGTCCCGCTACGCCGTGCGGGAACGGTTGGCGATGTATCTCCTGGTGTCCTTTTTCTGGCATCAGAAGAAGCTGGATATATCACGGGCCATGTGCTAAATATTAACGGCGGCATGTACATGTAGCTTTCTAGTAGGCCATTCAAAGGGAGGAGCAATGGCAGTTCAGGAAATAGAAGAAAAAGTTAAAGAGATCATAGTAGAGCAGCTGGGTGTGAAGTCATCGGACGTCTCGGCCAATGCGAGCTTTGTGGACGACCTGGGGGCTGATTCGCTGGACACGGTAGAGCTTGTCATGAAGTTTGAAGAGGACTTCGACATCGAGATACCAGACGAGGATGCCGAGAAGATTCAAACAGTCCAGGACGCCATAAACTACATCCAGACCCACCATAGTTAGTACTCCCGGGGAGAACATTCAGTTTGCGAAGAGTGGTCGTAACCGGAGTCGGCTTGGTCTGTGGGCTGGGCAACGGCACGGACGACACGTGGGAATCTATCCAAAACGGGAAGAGCGGGGTCAGGAGGATTTCGCTTTTCGACCCGAGTGGCTTTTCCACAACCATTGCCGCCGAAGTCAGGGGCCTTGATCCCCTCGACTTCGTTGACCGGAAACTGGCCCGAAAAATGGACCGGTTCATCTTGCTTGCCGTGGTCGGGAGCGACGGTGCTCTGGAAGACTCAGGGCTCGAAATCAACTCCGAGAATGCGCATCGAGTCGGAGTCTACATCGGCTCTGGAATTGGAGGGTTTGCGACCATTGAGCGGGAACACAAGAAGTTCTTGAAACTGGGGCCCAGGCGGATCTCGCCCTTCTTTATTCCTTCTGCGATTATCAATCTGGCTGCCGGCCAGGTCTCCATCCGGGTGGGAGCCCGCGGACCGAATTCAGCTACCTGTACGGCCTGTTCCGCCGGGGCCCATGCCCTCGGCGATTCGCTCAAGATCATCCAGCGCGGAGACGCAGACGCGATGATTGCCGGCGGTTCGGAGTCTGCCATCACACCCATGGGAGTCGGTGGGTTTGCTGCCATGCGGGCTCTCTCGACTAGAAACGACGCGCCCGAGCGAGCCAGTCGCCCCTTCGACCGAGAACGGGATGGGTTTGTGGTGGGAGAGGGGGCCGGAATTCTGATCCTCGAAGAGCTTGAGTTTGCGCGCCGGAGAGGGGCGCGGATCATTGCTGAGCTGGTAGGCTATGGGATGAGTAGCGACGCCCACCACATGACCGCCCCGCCCGAGGACGGCCGGGGAGCCTATGGGGCTATGGAGGCGGCGCTCAACGATGCCGGAATTGATGGTTCCAGGATCGACTACATCAACGCCCACGGCACCAGCACTCCTCAGAATGACCGGGTCGAGACTCTGGCTATTAAGCGCCTCTTTGGCTCGCATGCCATTCAACTCGCCGTCAGTTCGACGAAATCCATGACAGGTCACCTGCTGGGAGCGGCCGGTGGTCTGGAGGGCGGAATCACCTGTCTGGCCATCCGTGACCAGTTCCTGCCGCCGACCATCAACTATGAGCATCAAGACCCGGATTGTGATCTTGATTACGTTCCCAACACCCCTCGAGAGGCCAGAATCGATTACGCTCTATCAAACTCTTTTGGCTTCGGCGGGACCAACGCTGCCCTGGTCTTCAAGCGGTTTGAGAGCTGAGAAGGCGCTATGAGGTGCTATAATATAATGGATCGTCCATGAACACTGACCCCGCGCTTTCGAGCATCTCTCTTCTGCCAGTCCTCTAATCTAGTCTCGAAGGGCTGTTCCCCAAACCAGCCAACCACAGGTCCTGTTGGGACACAAGAATGGCCGGCAAAAATCGTAATAGCAGATTGGGGGCGCGCTCAGGGCCGGGGCGGCTGGAGCAGTGGTGGAGTGCGTGGGCACAGGGGATGACCTTCAAAGAGGTCCTCATCGGTGTCGGAACCGCACTGGTCGTTGCGTTCCTGGTACTCGGCTACGACTTCCGCCGAATCCCCGATTACGAACTGGGGGCGATTGCCGACCGGGATATCGTGGCACCTGATGACTTCACTGTCATGGACGAGGCTGCGACAGAACAAAAGCGCGAGGAGAGTCTCTCAACCGTGCCGGCGGTCTTTGACCTCGACATGGCCATCAACAGTCGGCTGGAGTCGACTCTACGAAGCAATTTCGCCGAGGGAAGAAGGGCGATTGCCGAACGTCGAGAGGAACTTGGGCTGACCGATGACCAGTCGCTTCGAGAAGAAGACCGTAACCAGCTGGTCGAACAGCTGAGGGAATCCCGTCCCATCTTTGCCGAAAGAGGTCCCGTCACGGAGATTCTCTTTGACAATGGATTCTCCGCTGAACTCGAAAACCAGATGGTGAGTCTGCTCCAGAGCGCCATCAAACATCCTGGAGTGGTTGCCTCCAGGGATCTCCTTTTCATCTATCGCGAACGCACCATCATTCTTCTCAACAGAGTCACCCGAAAAGACGAAATCCTCAACGATGCCTCTGTGGTGAAAGACCTCACCCAGGCACGGGCGCTGCTCCGTCAAAACGAATTTGAACTGACCGCCGTCCAGGGAACCCAGAAGCTGGAGTTGATCGGTTTCCTGGAGGACCGAATCGAGCCTACGGTTCGTTTCAATGACGATGAGACGCGGGAACGCGAAGAACTGGCAATGGAGCAGGTTCCCCCAGTGCTCATCCAGATCAGACAGGGGCATAAGATCATTCGAGCCGGGGATCCAGTTGCCGCGCAGAGCCTCATGATTCTCCAGGAGTTGCGAAACCAGGAGCAGTCAACTCATGCGGCCGACGAGTTTGTGGGACTTCTCTTACTGGCTCTTTTCTTTGTCTTCGCGCTGTGGCGCTACCTCCGGAGCTATCATGAAAAGCCCGAGGAGGTCCCAGGCCGCTTCATGCTGGCGGCTTTGATCCTGGTCGGACATCTCGGGATTGCCAAGATTCACGCCCTGCTGGCCGAGTTCTTTTCCCAGAGTCTGACCATCCAGGTGCTGCAGGATGCTCTCAACTTGTACTGGATCATCCCTGTCTCCTTTGGTTCCGTCGTGCTGGTCCTGTTAGCCGGTGGCCAACTCGCCATCCTGTATTCGCTCCCTGCTTCCGTGTTCATCGGACTGATGACGGGTGAGATGGCCATGGGCGTTTTTGCGATAGTTTCGAGTCTGGCCGCTGTCTATGCGCTGCGCCATTACCGCGAAAGATCGGCTCTGGGTAGAGCGGCCGTGCTGGTGGGGTCGGTCAACGTCCTGGCGGCCTTGGGACTGCAACTTCACACCGGGTCTTTCCAGTGGGGGGTCTTCGGCGTCCGCACTTCGTTGGCCTTGCTGAGCGGAATCATCTCGGCAATGCTGGCATCTTTACTGCTCCCGGTTCTGGAAAACCTGTTCGAGATGACTACCGATATCCGCCTGTTGGAATTGTCCAATCTGAACAGCCCTATTCTGCGGCGTCTGGCCATGGAAGCTCCGGGAACTTATCACCACAGTCTGAATGTCGGGGTGCTGGCGGAGGCTGGAGCCGAGGCGATTGGAGCCAATCCTCTGTTGGCCAGAGTGGGGGCCTATTACCACGACATCGGAAAGCTCAACAAGCCGGAGTATTACGTCGAGAACCAGATCTACATCGCAAACAAGCACGAGGGCCTGTCACCCAGCATGTCAAGCCTGATCCTTGCCAGTCATGTCAAAGACGGCAGACAGATGGCTAAAGAGATCAGGCTGGCACCCGAGGTGGCCGCCCTCATACCGCAGCACCACGGGACCAAGCTGATGTCCTTCTTTTACCAGAAGGCGAAACAGGCCGCCCGCAGCTCCCAAACCGAGGTGAACGAAGAAGAATTCCGCTATCCGGGACCCAAGCCGCAGACCAGAGAGGCTGCCATCCTGATGCTTGCAGATCAGGTGGAAGCGGCTTCCCGGACTCTCCAGGATCCGAACCCCGGCCAGGTTCGAGGTTTGATCCGGCGCCTGATCCAGGGAACGATCCAGGACCGGCAATTTGACGAGTGTGATATTACGACACGAGATCTCGACAGGATCACACGCTCCTTTGAAAGGGTCATTTCCGGGATGGTCCACCATCGGGTTGACTACCCCGGTTTCGATTTCAATAAGCGAGTTGAGCACGAGCAGCCAGAAGATCAACCTGTTCAATAATCAGGACCTGGACCTCGATGCCAGTGCCCTGGAAGGTTTTCTCCAACAGCTGGCGGAACGCCTGGCGGTCCAGGACGGGTTCACCGTGGTGCTCGTCAACGATGAAATGATGAAGGAATACAATCGTCGTTTTGCCGGCCAGGAGACCCCAACGGATGTCCTCTCGTTTCCCGGGGAGCAAGACTGGCCGATGGAAGCTCCGTATGCGGGTGACGTCCTTATCTCGGTGGAGTCCGCCCTCCGCCAGACCCGGGAAGGCCTCCTGAGTGAATTGAAGGTATTGAGTCTTCACGGCCTCCTCCACCTTCTCGGATACGACCATCAAAGCGACGACGGGGAGATGCTGCGTCTCGAAGCAACGCTCAAGAAGGAGTTTCGACTGACTTGAGCTTGACTTTGATCCTGTCCTCTTCCGTTGCCCTGGTTTTTGTGTTCTGGCTGGCGCTGCTGGAAAGTTCCATTTCCCGACTGTCGCAGGTGTCCCTGCGGGTGATGCTGGAGAAAGACCGGGACCTGGAGGCGAGTCTATTGAAGGCTGTGCTTAACGACCGTACCCAGTTTCTGGTACCCCTCCAGTTTGCAATTCACGCTCTCACTGTGGTCATTGCCGTGCTCATCGCCAAGCTGCTTTTGGATCTCGGGTTGGCCTATGCCGTGTTTTGGGCGATTCTCTCGGCCGTGGTGTTGATGGGTCTTGTCCGGGAGATCCTGCCGAACTGGCTGACGCAGGAGGATCCAGAAAGGTTCGTGAGAAGGCTTCTCCCCTTGTGGAGCAGAACCTACCAGTTCATCTCCCTCTTCGCAGCCCCCATTCTGTGGGTCTTGAGGATTCGCCAGGCCAGGGTCGGAGAGCCTCCGACGCGAAACGGTGAAGAAGCTTCCGAAGAAGAGATTCAGGCCTATCTGGATGTCGGTGAGGAGGCCGGCATTTTCGAGGAACATCAAACCGGACTCATTCAGAGTGCCCTGGAATTCAGGGGCACGCTGGTACGGGAAATCATGACCCCGCGTTCGCAGATCGTTGCCATCGCCGAGTCCGCCACCGTTGCAGAACTGGCGGAACTGATCGCCGGCAGCAAGTTCTCCAGGATTCCCGTCTACCGGGACACAGACGACAACATTGTGGGGGTCGTTTACGTACGCAACCTGGTCTCCTATCTTTCCAAAGGAAAGGGCTCTGATCCGATCACGCCGCTACTCAAGGAGGTGTGGTTCGTGCCGGAAACCAAGAAAACGACAGAGCTTCTCCAGGAAATGCAGCGGGAGTCTCAGCCGCTGGCGGTTGTAGTCAGCGAGTATGGTTCGGTGTCGGGCCTGATCACGATCGAGGATCTGGTAGAAGAAATTGTGGGTGAGATCTACGACGAAGACGAACCTCACGAGGCGGCCCCCATCGATGAAGGAGGGGGCGCGTATCGCGTCCAGGGTGCCATGGAGCTGTCCCACCTGGAAGAGGCTCTCGGAATTGACCTGGGCCACAGTGATGCGACCACGGTCTCAGGGCTCGTGGTCGAGCATCTGGGGCACGTGCCTTCTCGCGGTCAGGAGATTGAGGTGAATGGGATTGCCGTCAAAATCCTGGACGCCGATCGCAAACGGATCAAGCTGATGCGTATCCGTCCCTCCCGACCTGAGGGGTATTCTGAAGAGGCCGCCGGGTAGTCCATGCATCGAAGGGATTCTTCCGGCGATGCCGGCCGCACCCACATGCGACGAGCTCTGCGCCTGGCCAGGCGGGGAGCCGGCCGAGCCAGTCCTAATCCGATGGTCGGTGCAGTAGTCGTCCGCAATGGAGCGATTGTGGGGGAGGGAAGTCATGTCTTCTCGCGACGCGATCATGCCGAGATCATCGCTTTACGCAACGCCGGTGAAAGAAGCCGCGGAGCGGATCTCTTTCTGAACCTCGAGCCCTGCAGTCACACCGGACGAACCCCTCCATGCGTGGAGGAAATCATCCGGGCCGGCATCAAGGCGGTCCATGTAGCCACCCGGGATCCGAATCCCCTGGTGAACGGAAAGGGCATCGAGCGGCTGGAAGAGGCGGGAATCGCAGTCTACGAGGGGCTGTGTGAGGCCCAGGCGCTGGTTTTGAACGAGCCGTTCTTTCATCTAGTGAGAACCGGCAAGCCGTTTGTAACCCTGAAGCTGGCGCTCTCGCTGGACGGCAGAATCGCCACCCGCAGCGGATCCTCTCAGTGGATCACTGGCGACAAGGCCCGCCGGGTCGTTCACCGGCTTCGCTATGAGCACGACGCGATTCTGGTGGGAATCGGTACAGTTGCCCAGGACGACCCTTCGCTGAATGTGCGCGGAAAAAGGAAAAACCGGATCGTGAAAATGGTCCTGGACAGTGGGCTGCGAACTGACCCCGAGGCCCGGCTGTTCCATTCCAGAGATCCAGTCGTGATTTTTCACTCCGAGAGGGCCTCGAAAACTGGAGCCCGCCGACTTTCACGGAGAGCCGAACTGGTGGGTGTTGCCCGCGACTTGCACGGCCTGAAATGGGCCGAGATTCTGGAGGAGACAGGCCGGCGTGGTCTGAACAGCCTGCTCATTGAAGGAGGTGGCACGGTGGCGGCCTCAGCCCTGCAGGCGGAAGCCGTTGGACGGATGGCCCTCTTCTACGCCCCCACCATCATCGGGGGAGACGGCCTGCCGGGATTTGGTCCCCTGGGCGTCGAAAGCTTGGAGAAAGCATTCCGGGTGGACCTCACTCGAATTCGCAGACTGGGGGATGATTTCGTGCTGGAAGCGCGCTTGGTTAAGCACACTCCATGAGCACGAGCCTATTCGAGGAGGAGCACGTCGACCAGAGAGTCCGGATCGGCGACGAAGAACTGTTTCTTCTCCACACTGAGGAATCCCGAGCTCTGCATGCTGCTCAGGACTCGAGTTGCGGTTTCTCTGGAGATCCCTGTGATGTCGGCGAGCTCTTTGTGAGTCAGCTTCAGGTTGATCTTGATGCCGCCGTCGGTCGCGACTCCCTTTTGCTGGCAAAGCTGGTAGAGGGCCGTGCGGATTCGGGCGTCCGCGTTGTGAAAGGTCAGCACTTCAATTTGTCCCCAGGCATCGCGGCACCGCCCGCACAGCATCTTGAGCACGGCTCGATTGATACTGGGATGTTCGAGCAACTCGAGGAAATTCTCTCGAGTGACGGTCAGGACACGAGAAGGGATCACGGTTGTAACGGTTGCCGGCGAGGTGCCGCCGTCGATCAGGGACATTTCTCCGAAATACTCGCGCGCTTCGTGAAACGCCAGAATCATTTCTTTTCCATTCGGAAGCAGACGCGAGACCTTCACTCGTCCTTCCTGGACGATGTACATGTAATTCCCGGTGTCTTCTTCGTGGAAGACGATCTCGTGCTTGACATACTCCCGTTCTCGGAAGCGCGAAGCCACGATTTCCAGTTCGTCCTCGTTGAGATCTTCAAAAAGGGATACATTCTTCAGAAATGATGTATCAGCGCCCATAGGTTTCCGATCCCAGCAGTTCGTCTAAGGGGTCCATTGAATAGCGTTCTTCCAGTAGCTTCAACTCACTACGGACACGATCCAGGTCGGGCAGTCCCGCCTCCTGTACCCTGTCGATCAACGGCTCACCGTCAAACGACAGTGAGAGCCGAAACGCATGCCCGACTCCTTTTCTGGCAAGATAATGACCCATTGCCCGGATCGCCGGATAGAAGAAAAAAACATTGGGCCCGGGCAACGGTGCCAGGATACCACCAAACCCCGCCACGATTGCGTCAACAATGAACCACTTAGTGTGTTTACGATGGCCTGCACGCAGGTGTTTGAGCAGTTCCTTCTCGACTCGGTCCGGTTCCAGGCCGACCGCGTGGTACACGGAAAGGTGCTGTGCGTGGCGCAGGCGTCCCAGCATTCGTTCCTGGTAGGCAAAGTGTTGCCGCAGTCGCCGGTAGCCACCCACAATCCGGGACCTCAGGCGTCTCCACCGGTTTCCTCCCAGAAGCTCGGCCGAGTCCGGACGATCGACTCGCTGGAGAGCAAAGTGAGCCTCACCATCGGGACTGTGGAAGACGAGGAGATTCATTTCTTGCTTCGTTCTCCCCGGATGGCGCGGACGAGGCACAGGATCAGGCCTCCCCACACTACCGTGAGGACCAGGACCAGAGTCACCAGAGTTGTCGCTCTCACGGTTCGACCGTTCTTTTTGCGATAAGAGAGTTGAAGGTGATCAGGACCAGTAGCACGATTCCCCATTGGAAGAGGCAGGTGCCAACCGATTCGCGTACCAGCGGGTTCCACCAGGTCTTCGGGTGTGCAGCGATCACCTGGGAAAACCACCAGGTGACCAGAACCACCACCTGAAGAGGAATCAAGTACTTCACGATCAGGCTCCACCAGCGCCCCACGTGAATGTCACCCGACTCGTTTATCAGCTCGTGCCGGAACCTGTTCGCGCCGTAGCGAATCGCAATCAGAGCCATGAAAAAACCGGCCAGAATCAGTCCCATGCCCCAGACCCAGTCCTGGTTCAGGAAGATGTCAGCACTCAGTGCAGACGGCAAACCAAACAGAAAAGTTCCGCCGTAGACGATGAGAATGGCACGCCGGCGCGTGAGCTTCATGTCCATGAGGACGCGCGTGGCCAGTTCCACCATGGAGATGAGCGAGCTGATGGCGGCAAAGCTCAGGGCCAGGAAGAATATCACGGCAAAGAGGCTGCCGCCGGGCATCTGGGCAAAGAGCTGGGGCATCCAGATGAAGGTGAGACCGGTGTTGGCTGGCCCGGGAGTGCGAATCAGCTCCTGTGCGTTACCCGGTGCTAACGCAAAAACGGTGCAGAAGACCGTAATGCCGGCCAGCAGGGACACGGAGTTGTTGCCGAAAGCAATGAGAGCCGCGTTTAACGGGACGTCTTCCTGCCGCCGCATGTACACGGCGTAGGTCAGGATCAGGCCCCACCCCGCCCCTGTATCCCAGGCATTCTGGGTCAGGGCCTGCAGCCAGACCGTCGCATCGGTCAGCTCAGAAAAATTCGGAGTGAACAGAAACTCCAGCCCTTTCAAGGAGCCCGGCAAGGTGACGGCGCGAACTGCGGACACGACAATCAGAAGCAGCAGGGATGGAACCAGGACTCGATTGACTTGTTCGATACCGGAGACTACTCCTCGTGAAACCACCAGAACACAAACGGAAATGGCGGCAAAATGGAAGACAACGGGTTGCCACTGTGAGCCACTAAACGATTCCCAGGCGGCCGAGTGGTCGGAAACCGACAGGAGCTGTCCACTGGCCGCCAGCAGAAAATAGCGAATGCACCATCCCGCTACAACCGAGTAGTAAAACATGATGCCAACCGCTACAACACCAATGTACCCGCCCATCCAGGCAAATCGGTTCCCCATCATCTGGGCGAAGGAGCCGACTGTTCCCTGGCGCGTTTTCTTGCCGATCGCGAACTCGGCCATGATCAGCGGAACGCTCCACAAAAAGAGGAACGCGACCCAGGGGATCAAGAAAGTACCTCCTCCGTTACTGGCCGCAATGCGCGGAAATCTCCAGATATTCCCGGTTCCGACGGCAATCCCGATGACCGACAGGATCAGGCCCCAGCGCGAGGAGAAGCGTTCCGTGGTACTCATCTCGATGCGGGGGCGGAGAAAAGGGGGCCGAGTCCTTCCTTTCCTGAATCCTGTATTAGCCGAAAAGCCACTGGAGGACTCCAATCGTATTCAGGAAAACCAGCAGGATCAGGATCGGGCAGAAGAACTTGATGAAGGCGGGCCACAACCTTCCAAAGGGCCCTGTCAGTGTCCCTGTTCTGCCCTGCTCGATCTCGTTCAAGGCGGGTTGCGTCTTCCAGACGAATCCGAGAAACAGGCAGATCATCAGGCCGCCCACAGGCAATCCGACATTGAGGAAGATGTTGACCAGGGGGCCGATCCAGCCGGGGTCGTAGGCCACCGGCAGCGAGAGGAGGGCACCGACGATCCCCATTCCAACGGCAGCTCGGTGGCGCTCGATTCCCCACTCATCGAAAAGGTATGCGACAGGGACCTCCAGCAGTGAAATGGTCGAGGTCAGCGCCGCGATGCTCAACAACACGAAGAACAGGAGGCCGAACACGACTCCTACCATCCCCAGGCTGTGGAAAAGATTGGGCAGGGTGTCGAACACCAGCCCCGTGCTGGAGACCAGGTTGCCCTGATCGTCAAAAATTTGAATGCCGCTGCGCTGGGCCACGAACATGGCCGGCAAGATCAGAAAACCTGCCAGGAAGGCGATGGAGATGTCGGCTCCCGTTACATAGGCTGCCGCCCGGGGTATGTTCTGCTGGCGGTTCAGATAGGATCCATAGGTGATGAGCGTGCCAATGCCCAGGGAGAGGGAGAAGAAGGCCTGCCCCATAGCGTTCAGAACCAGCCGAGGGCTGATCTTGGAGAGGTCCGGCTGCAGGTAGAGTCGCAACCCCTGACGACTTCCTTCCTGGAATATCACGAACGCGATCATGATCAGGAGGAGGACCACGAGAGCCGGCATCATGGTCTTGGTGGCTCTTTCGATTCCCGAGCTGACACCGCCCGCCACAATCGTGACGGTGGCCGCCATGAAGAGGCAGGAAAAGAGAGCATTTTTGTGCCCGTGGGAGAGATCGGACAGTACCTGGTTCAACCCCGTGACGCCGGCCGCATAGGTCACTTCTTCGAAAACATAGCTGAGGGTCCAGTCCGCAATCACATTGTAGAAGGCGTGGATTCCGATGCCGCAGAGCACTCCCCAGAAACCAATCAGCGGGTACAGACGGCTGCTGGGAACCAGGGCCCGAAAGGCTCCGACCGGGTTTCTTCGCGTATGCCGTCCAATGGTCAGCTCGGCCACCATCAGTGGATAGCCGACAGCGAAGCAGCAAGCCAGATACACGAGTAGAAAAGCGGCACCGCCGTTGGCAGCGACCTGGTTGGGGAATGCCCAGATGTTGCCCAGTCCGACTGCCGAGCCGGCGGCGGCCATAATGAATCCCAGTCTCGAGTTCCAGGTTCCGCGGCCGGCTGAAGCTTCCACAGTGGGTGTCTCTCTGCTGGGCACTGATGACGGTTACGGGCGGGCGAAGTCAAACGATTCCAGGAAAGCGGTTGAGATCCTGCCCTCCTGAAAGTCTGGATCGGCAATGATTTTCTTGTGAAGGGAAATGGTGGTCTCGATTCCTTCGATGACGAACATGTCGAGCGCTCGATCCATTCGTCTGATCGACTCGTGCCGGTCGCAACCATGGGCAATCAGCTTGGCAATCATCGAATCGTAGAAAGGATTGACCGTCATGCCGGCATAGGCCATGGAATCGACGCGAATTCCTGGCCCGCCGGGGGCGTGGTATGCGGTGATCCGACCCGGCGAAGGCTTGAGCGTGTGCGGAGATTCTGCGTTGATTCGGCACTCGATGCTGTGGCCCCGCAGCGTGACGTCCTCCTGACGAATGGACAGGGCCTCTCCGGCAGCGATCCGGATCTGCTGCTTGATCAGGTCGATCCCGGTGACCTTTTCGGTCACGGCGTGCTCAACCTGGATTCGAGTGTTCATCTCAATGAAATAATAATGACCCTGATCGTCAAACAGGAACTCGACGGTTCCGGCATTGACATACTGAAGCGAGGCCACAGCCCGGCACACCAGGCTCCCCAGAGATTCACGCAGTTCGGGCGTCAGCAGAGGACTCGGGCACTCCTCGAGGAGCTTCTGATGGCGGCGTTGAATCGAGCACTCCCGCTCTCCAAGGTGAAGGACCCTCCCACTCTGATCGGCCATCACCTGGAACTCAATGTGGCGGGGGCGGCTCAGATAGCGCTCCAGGTAGACCTCATCGCTGCCAAAGGCGCTTTGCGCCTCTGCCTGGGCGGTTCTGATGCCTTCAACCACCTGGTCAGAGGACTCGACAATTCTCATCCCCCGGCCACCGCCTCCTGCAGAGGCCTTGACAAGCAGCGGAAAACCAACCGAGTCCGCAGCTTCGAGCATCTCGGCCTGCGATTCACCTACAACTCCGGTGCCCGGAATGATGGGTAGCCCCGCCTGCTCCATCATGACGCGAGCCGTCGCCTTGTTTCCCATCAGACTGATCGACTCCGAACTCGGACCAATAAACGTGATGCCGCAGGTCTCACAGACTTCTGCGAAGTCGGGATTCTCGGCCAGGTACCCATAGCCGGGGTGAATCGCTTCTACATCAGTGATTTCGGCGGCACTGATAATACTGGGAATGTTCAGGTAGCTTTCGGAACTGGGGGCCGGACCAATGCACACCGCTTCGTCGGCAAAGCGCACGTGCAGCGAGTCCCCATCCGGCTCGGAGTAGACGGCTACGGTGGGGATCCGCAGTTCTTTGCACGCGCAGATAACGCGCAGAGCGATCTCACCGCGATTCGCTACTAGAATCTTCTTGAACATCTGATTGAGAGGAGAGTCGGATCTCGAAAAGAGCTTCACCGTATTCTACCGGCTGGCCGTTCTCGACCAGAATCCTGACAAGTTCCCCTTCGATATCCGATTCGATCTGGTTGAAGATCTTCATTGCCTCGATGATGCAGATCACCTGCCCGGGCTCGACGGAGCTGCCTGGCTCTACGAACGGGTCGGCGTCCGGTTTGTGTGTGAGAAAAAACGTTCCCACGATGGGAGCCGTGAACACATGAAGCGGTTCAGACGCCTCCTCGACTCCCTTTTCCGACCCGGCTCCGACCTCACGCACACCTTCAGCCTGCCCTATTGCCGGGCCTGCCTCCCGGGCCGCTGACGGTGGCGGAGTCGTGACCGGAGACGAGGTGCTGGACGGTTTTTTTATCCGAATTCTGGTGCCCGCCCGTTCCAGCTCGAACTCTTCGATCTGAGATCCTTCAATGAGCCGGATCAGTTCCTCAATCTCTTTGATCTGCATCTGCTTTTCCCATTTTCAAGAGAGTCGCCATTGTCTGTGGTCACAGAGGATTAGTCAATCTTCCATTGGTCGGCTACCGCTTGAAGAAATCCCACTCCCTTACGGTCGGGGCTCTGTTGTTTCAAGGAATCCGCAGCACTTCGCAGCCTGATTTCGTCACGATGACAGCGTCTTCCCACCTCACGCCATACTGCCCCGGAAGATAGATTCCCGGTTCCACAGTGAAGACCATGCCCTCCTCCAAAAGGGCGCGAGAGTCTCTGTGAACCCGGGGCAATTCGTGAATCTGCAGTCCCAGACCATGACCGAGACCGTGTCCGAAGTGTTCTCCGTAGCCGCACTCTGCGATGTAATCCCGGGCCAGGGCGTCAATCCTGGCAGCCGGAATGCCGGGTCGAACTTGTGAGATCGCCCTGGCCTGGGCCTCTTTGATGATTTTCAGCTCTTCAGGCTTGTTGCCGGTACCCTGACGCAGGTGCACCCGCGTGGTGTCGCTGTGGTAGCCGCCCACGACCGCTCCAAAGTCGACCAGCAGGAGGGAGCCATCGTCGATCAGGGTCCGGGTTGGCCGCGCATGAGGGAGCGAAGAACGAACATCGCCAGCCACAATGGTTTCAAAGGCGGGGCCCTCTGCCCCCGCTTTCCGAAGCTCAAAATCGAGCAGGCCTGCTACTTCCAGCTCCGTTCCTTTCCAGAGGAAGTCTCCAAAAATGTTCTGGTAGCCATTGGCCGCCACCTCAAAAGCTCGGCGGATTTCAGCCAGCTCATCATGGCTCTTGACCTGTCGCAGGCGTTCGACGAGCTCCGAGGTTGGGACGAGCGCCAGCTTGGAGAGCCCGGACTCCAGGCTTCCTACCAGCCCGTAGGTCATGTGATCTGCTTCAAACCCCAGTCGCCCCCTCCGCTTTCCAAGTCCTTTTGAAAGAAACTCCTGTAGCCTCGTATCGGGTGCTCCACGCGCCAACTCCACCCGGCAGTTCACCGCCAGTTGGGAGGCCGCTTCGAAGTACCTCGAGTCCACCAGCAGGGTGGTGTCTCCTTCCCAGGTGACTCCAAAGGCGATGCTGGCGTCGAGGTTGAATAGGTAGCGGATATTGGCTCGCTGCGAAGTGAGAAAGCCATCGATCTCATTCTCTTCAACGGCTGTCAGAAAGCGGCGGTAGCGTGTGTGGAATTCATTCATGATTCAGAGGGTAGTCTACTCCGGCACGAATTTAGCGTCTTCTTGGTTGCAGTAAGGTTGTTGTCCAACTCGGTCAGCATTGAGACGATTTCACGATCCACCGACCGGGATTGGGATCAACTGAACCCGGGAATCCCACCGCTGGGGCCTGTCCTTCGCTCTCGAGAACCTGGGAGACAAGTTCTACCGGGAGCATTTCCAGTTCGCCCCCCACACGGTCTCAGCTTCACGGTCGGATTCCACATTGAAACCTTTTTGAGCTGTTAGGGTCCGAGAGGGGGAGGCGGCTCAGGGCGGCAACCGGAAGGATTTAAACGGCTGCCGCCCCGAGCCGCCTCCCCCTCTCTAATCTGAGATCAAGTGTGCGAGGGGTGTCAGGCCGAAAACGCCTTGAAAGTGGGAGGTAGACTCAGGGCAGCGACCGTTTAAATCCCTCCGGGTTTCCTCCCGGCTAGATTTATTGCGTCCTGGGCGTAACAGCTACGAAGCGCGTCAACGTCGTGAGCGTTGAAAGCGTCGATCCACCTCTCAAGCAGCTGCCGCGGAGTGAACATCAGTGTCTTGACACCTAACGTTGCCTTAACCTGCGGGCGCCGCCCTTGCGCACGCAAGGGGCGTGACCGTCAGGTTCAAGGCATTGTTAGACTGCACTTCGTTTCGAGCTCCGATAAACAACGCTTGGCCATGCGCACTTCGCCGCCAGGATGTTTGTCCTTTGTCTCACGGCAGTCGCGCACAACCCTCTGTGCCAACATGGGTGAGACACTTCTTCCCCACTAAATTAGACTAGAGGGTGAGAAGCTGGATCACACGATGATGGTAAACAGGAGCGATAAGAAACTGAGGATTTTGGAGACTTCGGAGCGAAGCGGAGAGGTCCCCAAAATTGGTGCGGAACGGACTGAGCCCGACAGGGTTCTTCCTAGACCCGATCCGGAAGTTCCCAGCAAGGCCACGCGTCGCCGATTTTCAGCCCGCTATAAGCTCCGGATCCTGGAGCAGGCCGATGGATGTGAAGAGTCGGGCGGAGTGGGAGCCTTGCTGCGCCGAGAAGGACTTTACTGGTCGAATCTTCAGACCTGGCGACGACAACGCGAGGAAGGAACGCTGCAGGCGCTGACTCCTCGCAAGCGGGGGCGCAAGTCCAAGCCGGTCAATCCTCTGGATCATCAATTGAGGCAAGTTCAGGCCGAGAATCGGAAGTTGAAGCGCAAGCTCGAGAAGTTTGAAGCCATGCTGGATCTCCAAAAAAAAGTCTCGCAACTGTTGGGGATCTCTCTGGCGAGCAGCGAAGAGAACGGAGACGAGAGCTGATGGACGAAGCTTTGCGATTCTCACAATCCCACGGAGTCCGGGCCGGCTGTCAGGCTCTGGATCTGCCGCCATCCAGTCTGTATCGGGAGAAACTTCGGCGGGAACGGCCGGCGATGGATCCTCGACCTCGGCCCGCATCCCCACGCGCCTTGAGCCCGCCCGAGAAGGAAGCTGTCGTGGAGGTCCTGCACAGCCAGCGGTTTGTCGACAAAGCTCCCGCCACAGTGTGGGCGGAGCTACTGGATGAAGGGCGATACTTGTGCTCGATCCGAACCATGTATCGCATTCTGTCCCAACGTCTGGAAGTCAAGGAGCGTCGCCGCCAGCGCCGCCATCCCCAATACGCCAAGCCAGAACTCCTGGCCACCGGCCCCAACCAATGTTGGTCATGGGACATCACCAAGCTCAAGGGTCCCGTCAAATGGAGTTATTACTACCTCTATGTGGTTCTGGATATCTTCAGCCGCTACGTGGTGGGCTGGATGGTGGCCACCCAGGAGAACTCACGCCTGGCCAAGGCTTTGATCGCCCAGAGCTACTCCAAGCAGGCGATCGTGTCGGGAGATCTCACCCTCCATGCTGATCGAGGGTCGTCGATGAGTTCCAAGGCACTGGCCTTGCTGCTGGCCGATCTGGGAGTGACCAAGTCTCACTCTCGGCCTCACGTCTGTGACGACAATCCCTACTCGGAGGCCCAATTCAAGACCCTCAAGTACCGGCCCGAATTCCCGGCTCGATTCGGCACCATCCAGCAAGCCAGAACCTTTTGCCGGGAGTTCTTCGATTGGTATAACCGCGACCATCGCCATTCGGGTATCGGCCTGCACACTCCCGAGGACGTGCACTACCTCACCGCCATCGCCACACGTCGCAATCGAGCCCAAACACTGGAGGCCGCCCATGCACTCTTCCAGGAGAGATTTCCCAATGGCAAACCCGTTCCTCCCGCTCTTCCAGAGGCGGTTTGGATCAACCCTCCCGAAAAGAAGGACCCCTGAGATGACGCTACTGTAATTTATTCACCAAAGTGTCTCAAAGTTGTTGACACGTTCCGCAAATCCATGCACTATGTTCACCAGCGGCCCGGGACTTGGCTCTTTTAGCTTTGACCGAAGTTGCTGGATCTCTCGCTCAAGCCTTTCCAGTTGTGCTGACTCAGTAGATCTCCAGAATCGACCATCGAACAAGTGAGGGATCTTTCGACTGAGGTATCTCGACAACCCGCCAGCGACAATCTTTTGGAACTCGAGGACAAGTCCGGCCCGATACTCTTCTTCGATCTCGCGTAATCGGTGGTAGAGTCGCTGAGTTCGCATTACCTTCTTGCCAGTCTAACGTCAAAGCTCAGCGGCGCGGCTTGCCCTCTGTGCCAACATGGGTGAGACACTTCTTCCCCACTAAATTAGACTAGTGTAAGACAGCAGATTGTTTAGAGGGGGTGAAGTCAGGCTGTTTTGACCTGGATTGGGTAAGCAGAAAATGACGGATTAGAGGAGCGCTGGTGGTTGAGGCCAGCCCTTGGTAGGAGAGGAGCTAGCGGAAGCGGGAGCCGTTGGCGTTGGCGATCCAGCGACGCAGGGCGACGCGGACGTTGTTGACGCGACTCAGCGGAGCGTTGTCGAAGTACCAGCGGAAGGTTTTGATCTCTTCCAGGATGTCTACGTCGGGGAAGTCGGCGGTCAGTTCGGCAATGAAAGCCGCATCCAGCTCGGGGCGGTAAGGGTAATCGGGCAGCTGCTCTTGCAGGTAGGCGAGGATCTTCTCGGGAGAGTTGTCGAAGAACATGTCGGCGCTATTCACAGCTCGTCGGAGGCCCGGTAGATGTCCTCTTCGTCCAGAGTGGCCTTTTGCTCGAGCACGCCCCGGTTGAGCGCGGCCAGGCAGAGGCGGTTCAGCAGCCGGCAGACGCCGCCCGAAGTTTTGTAAAGGGCCAGGTAGGCCGAGTCGGTGAAGATGTCGGGTTTAGCTCCGGCCAGCTGGAGATGGTGGCAGACGTAGTTTTTGGTTTCGGCCTCATCCAGGGGAGGCAGCTTGTAGGAGAGTAGGATGCGCTGGTGGATGTTGCGGAACATGGGGCGCCCGAGCCGTCGGCCCAGGTCGGGATGACCGATCATGATCATGAGCAGGGGATCGATTGAATCCATCCTAAAATTAAGAAGTACAGGTATTTCGTCCAGTGTTTTGTCGGGCAGACACTGGCTCTCGTCGAGAATTAGAATCGGGGTCTTTTTGGCGTTCTCCACATAGTCGCGCACGGCCGTTTGCAGGTTTCGAAACAGAGTGGACTTGCGGCTGGAGGGCTCACCGCCGAACTCGCTGTTGAGCTGGGCCCAAAAATCCAGGGGAGTGACCGTCGACAGGGGCACGTAGAAGAGCTTGTAGACGGAGGAGTTGAGTTGCTCGACGAAGGCGCGCACGGCGGCCGTTTTACCGGTTCCGGCCTCCCCCAGCACGAGCATCAGCCCCAGACGGGTACGCATGTAGTCCAGGCGCCGGGCGAGTTCGTCAAAGGCCGCAGTGGGGAGCAGTTTCTGGGCCGGGATGTCCTTGGCGAAGGGAGTGTCGGAGAAGCCGTAAAAAGTGTGGATCACGATTCATCCTCCTCGTCGGGAAGGGAAAAACGGGGTCTTCGGGGGGAAGTGGCGTTTTGGGCGGCGTCGACCCGGTGCAGACGCACCACCGGCTGGTCGTCTTCGAAGAGAAACAGCTCACTGGGACGTCCTTCGGGATGGCGGATCTCGATGCGCAGGCCAGTGTATTGGGGCGGCACTTCCCAGAGCCGGCGGGCGATGGAGACGGTGCAGTCGTTGCGGACGGTGCGGTGCAACGTGCGGTAAAAGACCCGGTCCAACTCGGCCCGGCTGACCGTACGGCGGCGAATGGAGGCGAGCGAGCGCAGGTAACGCTCCAGTGGCGTCTCACAGATGCTCGAGTGGCGGCGCCGGTGATAGTCCTGCTCCAGCCACTGAGACAAGCGAGCATTGAGATCGTCGAGGGTCAAGGCCTCGAGATCGAGAAGGCTTAGAAAACCCTGGCGCAGGGTGCGAAACCAGCGCTCGATTTTTCCGCGCGAAGGACTGTCATAGGGCTTGGAATGCACCAGAGCCACACCCAGACGGGCGCAGGCCAAGGTGAGTTGTTTGGAGGAGAAGGCCGAGCCGTTGTCACAGTAAAGGATCTGGGGTAAACCATGGCGCGAGAAGGCTTTTTGGAGTGCCGAGACGACCACTGCGGAGTTTTCCCGGGTGTAGAAGCGGGCCAGGGTCAGGAAGCGGGAATGGTCATCGATGGCTGCAGCCAGGTAGGTTTTGCGGCGGCGGCGGCCGAGAGGCACCTTGGGGCCGTGCATAAAATCCATCACCCACAGATCGTTGGCGTGGGGTTTTTCGAAGTGCTTGCGGGCCTTGGGCGCCGGCTTGACCTGGGGCCGCAGACCGGCCCGCTTGATGTGACGACGCAAAGTGGATTCGGAGATGCGGCGCGAAGTGATGTGGCCCGAGGCCACCAGCTGTTCACGGAGTCGGTTGACCGGCACCCGGGGATGGCGGGCCAGCAGCTCGGAGATGTGGGCGCTCAGCTGCTCGGAGATGACCCGGCTTCGGCCCGCATCGCAACGCCGCTTGGGCAAGAGTCCGTCGAGTCCTTCTTGGCGGTAGCGGCGCAACCAGCTCTTGAAAGTGGCGACTGAGTAGCGGCGTCTGCCCAGACCCGGCACATCCAGCTCTTTTCGGGCCATGCGGCCGAAGTAACGGGCTTGGCTGCCGGCGGCGGCGTGCAGCACCGGCGCGATGACGCCGTAGCGGAACAGCGCCACGGCCTGGCGTTTTTGTTTTCCCTTCATCCTGAGGCTCCTTTGGCCAACCCTTTGTGCCACAACCCTACCGCTGGGCCCCTATCACGCAGTGTGGAGGATCGATTCTTGTCATGACGCGGCTGCCAGCCGGGTCCAAACAACGTGGCGCAAAAAGGGGATTGAGCGACTTGTGCTGCAGACACAGCGGATGCCGGTGAGTCAGCCCGTCAGCAAGCCAGAGCGGGGCCCGAGAGCCAATCGTAGGTCGAACAGCAGGTGGGGGAAGTAACGCCGATGAAAACGCAGCACCACTCGGGGTGGAGAGCCTCGGGGCTGGGCCGCCAGCAGCGCGGCCACCTGCTGGGCCTGCCGCCGCACCCCTTGGACGGCTCCGGGCAACTCGACCTCGGCCACCGGAAAAGAGAGCAGTCGCCCATAGACGGCCGCCAACAGCAGCAGCATGCGGTGCAGCGTCAACTCCTCCAACAGCACAGCTTCCTCACCTTGGCTGCCGGCCGTGGCCACCTCGTCCAGCGCTTGGCGCATCGTCCGTTTGCCGTTCACCACCACTTCGACCATCCAGCTCATCAACCCCAGGCTGAAGCGTCGGCGCGGCACCACTTGAGCCGGCAGCACGCTGAAGGTGACATCTCGTGGCTGATCCGGGCCCCGCCGCCGGCAGCGGAAGCGAGCCACTGGAAACCGTTGATAGGTCCGCCCCTCCTCATCCACCAAGCACCTGAAATACAGACCGTGGCGTACGGCGCATTCACTTCCCCGGCACAGCGGACAGCGGTCCCGGTAGTCGGGCAACAGCTCGTACAGCCCCAGTCCCAGAGAGGAAAGACTTGACAAAGACCTGTCTTGGAAGCGATCCTGAATCTGAAGTTTGTCTTCGAAAAGCCGGGAGTTATCCGAAGCTCAAACCACGGGCTCCCGGCTGCTCCTTTCCCTTCTTCTCCGCAGCCAAGACAGCTGTCACACTGTCATATTCTTTTCACCCGCTGCGGGCTAAGACAATCTATACAATTCCGGCTGCAAAAGGCAGAGAAGTTTGTGACGTATTACACTAGAGGGTGAGAAGCTGGATCACACGATGATGGTAAACAGGAGCGATAAGAAACTGAGGATTTTGGAGACTTCGGAGCGAAGCGGAGAGGTCCCCAAAATCGGTGCGGAACGGACTGAGCCCGACAGGGTTCTTCCTAGACCCGATCCGGAAGTTCCCAGCAAGGCCACGCGTCGCCGATTTTCAGCCCGCTATAAGCTCCGGATCCTGGAGCAGGCCGATGGATGTGAAGAGTCGGGCGGAGTGGGAGCCTTGCTGCGCCGAGAAGGACTTTACTGGTCGAATCTTCAGACCTGGCGACGACAACGCGAGGAAGGAACGCTGCAGGCGCTGACTCCTCGCAAGCGGGGGCGCAAGTCCAAGCCGGTCAATCCTCTGGATCATCAATTGAGGCAAGTTCAGGCCGAGAATCGGAAGTTGAAGCGCAAGCTCGAGAAGTTTGAAGCCATGCTGGATCTCCAAAAAAAAGTCTCGCAACTGTTGGGGATCTCTCTGGCGAGCAGCGAAGAGAACGGAGACGAGAGCTGATGGACGAAGCTTTGCGATTCTCACAATCCCACGGAGTCCGGGCCGGCTGTCAGGCTCTGGATCTGCCGCCATCCAGTCTGTATCGGGAGAAACTTCGGCGGGAACGGCCGGCGATGGATCCTCGACCTCGGCCCGCATCCCCACGCGCCTTGAGCCCGCCCGAGAAGGAAGCTGTCGTGGAGGTCCTGCACAGCCAGCGGTTTGTCGACAAAGCTCCCGCCACAGTGTGGGCGGAGCTACTGGATGAAGGGCGATACTTGTGCTCGATCCGAACCATGTATCGCATTCTGTCCCAACGTCTGGAAGTCAAGGAGCGTCGCCGCCAGCGCCGCCATCCCCAATACGCCAAGCCAGAACTCCTGGCCACCGGCCCCAACCAATGTTGGTCATGGGACATCACCAAGCTCAAGGGTCCCGTCAAATGGAGTTATTACTACCTCTATGTGGTTCTGGATATCTTCAGCCGCTACGTGGTGGGCTGGATGGTGGCCACCCAGGAGAACTCACGCCTGGCCAAGGCTTTGATCGCCCAGAGCTACTCCAAGCAGGCGATCGTGTCGGGAGATCTCACCCTCCATGCTGATCGAGGGTCGTCGATGAGTTCCAAGGCACTGGCCTTGCTGCTGGCCGATCTGGGAGTGACCAAGTCTCACTCTCGGCCTCACGTCTGTGACGACAATCCCTACTCGGAGGCCCAAATCAAGACCCTCAAGTACCGGCCCGAATTCCCGGCTCGATTCGGCACCATCCAGCAAGCCAGAACCTTTTGCCGGGAGTTCTTCGATTGGTATAACCGCGACCATCGCCATTCGGGTATCGGCCTGCACACTCCCGAGGACGTGCACTACCTCACCGCCATCGCCACACGTCGCAATCGAGCCCAAACACTGGAGGCCGCCCATGCACTCTTCCAGGAGAGATTTCCCAATGGCAAACCCGTTCCTCCCGCTCTTCCAGAGGCGGTTTGGATCAACCCTCCCGAAAAGAAGGACCCCTGAGATGACGCTACTGTAATTTATTCACCAAAGTGTCTCAAAGTTGTTGACACGTTCCGTTGTCCGCGTCCGCTGGAGCGCTTGGTTCGCCGCCGGACTCGCTTCTGCCGATGATACCGAGCTTCCACGGCAGCGAGGAATAGTCACGTTTCAAGTCCTTCTTCAGCGTACCTTGGATAAGCCACCTGCAGCCTTTCGGATCGTATTCCATCTGCTCGTCGTAGCCGGTGCGTATCGCCTCGCCGTGCGAAACCATTTCCGTCCACGGTTCATTGTCGCCAAGGTATCTGAGTTGTTCGCCGGTGGCGAAGCGGTCGGTCACTTTTTCCCACGGACCGGTGAGGTTCTTTGCCGCCGCAAGCCCGAACGAGCGCATCCCTCCCCGGTTCAGTTCGTAGATCATGTGGTATTCATTCTGACCCGTCACCTTGTAAATGTGTGCAGCTTCGGTCACACCGCTGAACACGTTCTTGCCCTCGCCCCAGCCGCCCGGGAATTCCTCGAGACTTGTGATCCTGACCATGACGATGCTCTGGCTTTCCGTGTAGAAAAGATAGGCCTTTGTCTTGTCGCAGATGACCCAGAAGTCTATCCACTTCGAATTCGTGTCCTTCTGGATCAGCGGCATGGGCTTGGTCCAGGATTCCGGTTTCGAGATCGTCGTCGTGGTGGAAAAGGCCGGTTGGTACCTCAAGTCCAGGTTCTGGAAGATCAGGTACCATTTACCGTGGGGTCGATAGTACAGCACCTGCGGCGCGCAGCCGTATCGGCTTTTTCCCCTAATCATCTTCAATTCGTGTCTTGGTGCCGTTGGCAGCCCGGCCAAGTCCTTTGCGGACACGTAACCGGTGGTGGACGCCTCGTTGCTCCGCGCGGTGAAGAACACGTGCCACATCCCCTCGAAGTACACGATGGACGGATCCTTAACCGCTATTTCGCTAAACGTACCGATCGGTCCAGAAGACAGAATGGGATCACTGAGTGTCCATGTGTTCTCCGAACCACCCCCACCTGCTGCTTCTGATGCAGTTGACATTAACAGTGCAAGCAACATTGCCATCGGCACAAATGCCCGTTTCATCGATACCTCGATCTTGCGGCGAACTATGAGTCTACTGACCAGTATAATCTCTTTATCCCGTGTTTATACGGACATAGCTTGCCAGCATAAGCAGCTAGCATGCCCCCGGCCATTCTTGTTGTAAGGCGTGATCTACCGACGGTTGCGAGCCCCGTTGTTCAACTCGGACAGCCCTCTGTGCCAACATGGGTGAGACACTTCTTCCCCACTAAATTAGACTAGAGGGTGAGAAGCTGGATCACACGATGATGGTAAACAGGAGCGATAAGAAACTGAGGATTTTGGAGACTTCGGAGCGAAGCGGAGAGGTCCCCAAAATCGGTGCGGAACGGACTGAGCCCGACAGGGTTCTTCCTAGACCCGATCCGGAAGTTCCCAGCAAGGCCACGCGTCGCCGATTTTCAGCCCGCTATAAGCTCCGGATCCTGGAGCAGGCCGATGGATGTGAAGAGTCGGGCGGAGTGGGAGCCTTGCTGCGCCGAGAAGGACTTTACTGGTCGAATCTTCAGACCTGGCGACGACAACGCGAGGAAGGAACGCTGCAGGCGCTGACTCCTCGCAAGCGGGGGCGCAAGTCCAAGCCGGTCAATCCTCTGGATCATCAATTGAGGCAAGTTCAGGCCGAGAATCGGAAGTTGAAGCGCAAGCTCGAGAAGTTTGAAGCCATGCTGGATCTCCAAAAAAAAGTCTCGCAACTGTTGGGGATCTCTCTGGCGAGCAGCGAAGAGAACGGAGACGAGAGCTGATGGACGAAGCTTTGCGATTCTCACAATCCCACGGAGTCCGGGCCGGCTGTCAGGCTCTGGATCTGCCGCCATCCAGTCTGTATCGGGAGAAACTTCGGCGGGAACGGCCGGCGATGGATCCTCGACCTCGGCCCGCATCCCCACGCGCCTTGAGCCCGCCCGAGAAGGAAGCTGTCGTGGAGGTCCTGCACAGCCAGCGGTTTGTCGACAAAGCTCCCGCCACAGTGTGGGCGGAGCTACTGGATGAAGGGCGATACTTGTGCTCGATCCGAACCATGTATCGCATTCTGTCCCAACGTCTGGAAGTCAAGGAGCGTCGCCGCCAGCGCCGCCATCCCCAATACGCCAAGCCAGAACTCCTGGCCACCGGCCCCAACCAATGTTGGTCATGGGACATCACCAAGCTCAAGGGTCCCGTCAAATGGAGTTATTACTACCTCTATGTGGTTCTGGATATCTTCAGCCGCTACGTGGTGGGCTGGATGGTGGCCACCCAGGAGAACTCACGCCTGGCCAAGGCTTTGATCGCCCAGAGCTACTCCAAGCAGGCGATCGTGTCGGGAGATCTCACCCTCCATGCTGATCGAGGGTCGTCGATGAGTTCCAAGGCACTGGCCTTGCTGCTGGCCGATCTGGGAGTGACCAAGTCTCACTCTCGGCCTCACGTCTGTGACGACAATCCCTACTCGGAGGCCCAATTCAAGACCCTCAAGTACCGGCCCGAATTCCCGGCTCGATTCGGCACCATCCAGCAAGCCAGAACCTTTTGCCGGGAGTTCTTCGATTGGTATAACCGCGACCATCGCCATTCGGGTATCGGCCTGCACACTCCCGAGGACGTGCACTACCTCACCGCCATCGCCACACGTCGCAATCGAGCCCAAACACTGGAGGCCGCCCATGCACTCTTCCAGGAGAGATTTCCCAATGGCAAACCCGTTCCTCCCGCTCTTCCAGAGGCGGTTTGGATCAACCCTCCCGAAAAGAAGGACCCCTGAGATGACGCTACTGTAATTTATTCACCAAAGTGTCTCAAAGTTGTTGACACGTTCCGCAGCCTTGTATGAGGACCCGTCTAAACTGAGATCAAATGAGGGAGGGGTGTCAGGCCGAAAACGCCTTGAAAGTGGGAGGTAGATTCAGGGCAGCGACCGTTTAAATCCCTCCGGGAGTCGCCCTGAGTCTACCTCCCACTTTCAAGTCTGGAACGTGGAGCGCCTGTTACTCAAATCAGCTGGTTGTACAGCATAGCCGTAAATGGGTCCCTACTCTGTACCCTTTTCTTGTTTTCGTCCCGCGCTTTTTTCCTCCTCGTGATCCCCCTGGTCCAGGACAGGCGGCGGAGTAGACGGTCCCTGAGAGAAATCGAGGGTCTGGATCTTCAGGCTCAAAAAAAACAGGATTTCCCGGGTTTCCCGCTGTTTGGAAGTCTTGCGAAAGGCCTCCCGCAGGACTGGAATCCGGGCCAGCCCCGGAACCCGGGTCTCGGAGTGCCGGTCGGTTTCAACGAGTATCCCCCCGATCACCGCAGTTCCTCCGTCAGGTACCAGGACGACCGTGTTGGCCTCGCTGGTCAGAATAGTGGGAATACCGAAAACGGTCTGGGTGAAATCGGGAACGTTGTTCTCCAGTTTGAGCTTGAGAATAACCGTCTTCTGGCCGGTTATCCGTGGCTTGACGGTCAGGCGCAGAGCCGCTGTCTCAAATCGGACCCGAGTCGAGAAGTTCGAATGAACCGGTATGGGGATCTTGGAGCCCTGCGTGATGATGGCTTCCGTGTTGTTCTGGACGCTGACCCGGGGTTTGGAGAGCATGCGTGCCCGGCCCTGAACCTCGCCTGCGCTAAGCATGGCATCCAGCCGGAGAGTGTCAATGAGCCGCCCGCTCAGGAAGGAGAGCACTGCACTACTAGCTGAGCTCGGGTTTTGCAAACGGCCTGCCGCCCGGGTTCTCCCTGCGGGAGAGCCGATCTGAAGTCCGAACTCGGTACCAATTTCTCTGGCAAAACCCGTTGTCACCTCCACGATTCTGGCCTCGATCTCAACCTGAGGCTCCGGGAGGTCTATCTTCTCCAGCAAGTGCAGCAGGCGCTGCAGGGAGGCCTCCACATCCGTTACGAACAAAGTGTTGGTCCGCACATCAACGACCAGCGTTCCCTGGTCAGAGAGAAAGGAACCGTGCTTGCGAATCTGTTCAGAGAGGGGCTTTACATGGGCGTAGTTGAGCTGCCGCATCAGAGTTCGTGTGGATGCAGCTGTTTTTCTTGTTTCACCGCTCTGTCGCTCCACTGCATCTTCTCTCCGGGCGGTCTGGCGGGTCATGATTCGCATCAGCCCGCCGCCCTCGCCTTTGGCCAACTGGTGGCTCTCCAGCACGGTCTCCAGTATCCGAGCGGCCGCCACCCTCGTGACGTTCAGGGTAACCGTCCCCTTCACATCGGGATCTACCACGATGTTCAGATCCGACAGCCGGGCCAGCAAGCGGAAAAAGTCGGAGAGCGCAACTTGTGACAACCTCATTGAAAGCAAGGTGCCCAGTTCGTCCTGCCCGGCCGTCAGGGGGAGTTCAATCGACTGCGGATCGGAATGGATGTAGGTCATGCCTTTTTTTCCGTCCACAAGAAGGAGGCGGAGACCTCCCCGTGCACCCGATCCTCGAATCCTTGTTTCGGGAATATTCGACTGATCGCGGTCGACCTCCTGGACGTTTGAAGTTGGCGACTGGCCCTGTTTTCGTTCCACCCGGGCAGGTGTAAAGGGATCAACGAGGGGCTGCTGTCCAAAGACCGGCAGACTGACCTGCACGATCAACAGCAGGATCCGGGCTAAATGGACGGCGCTTGGCTCTCCTGTCCGGTTCATCGGATGCCGTCCATTGTGGGAGCAGCTAGTTGAAGAGATAGCTGGAGCAGGCGCGGTGCCTTGTTCCTGGGTGAGGCCGGGCGGATCGTCAGACTCCTGATATGGACGATCCGCTCGGAACTGGTCATTCTTCGGAGAAAGACGAGCAGAGGTCGAAAGGAAGCTTTGAGATCACATTTCCAGTACTTGAGGGAACCGGATCCCCCTTCCATGGGAACGGCGGAGAAAGTCTCGATGCGTACCTTGGCGGAGCGTGCGGTACGGTCCATGTGGGGCAGAAGAGATCCGCCCCCTTCAGCGACCCAGAGCATCCGACTCAGGGTGCGCAGTTCGCGCTCGGCAATAAGCAGCCTTTGTTGGAGTTCCCGGAGGCGGGCCTCTTGATCTTGGCTTCCGGCCAGGACAGACTGGGCTTTCTCGATCTTCTGTTGCAGGCGGATGGATTTCTGTTTCACGGAAGAGACATAACCGAACCACAACCACAGGGAGGCGAGGGCCGAGATCGTAATCGGCAACTTGAGCCCGACCCACATCGGCTTGTGAGAAGCCGGCGGAATGGATTCACTGATTCTCATTGGTCTTCCAATAGAGCCTTCATTTCAAACTCCCAGACCCCCGTCTCCTGATCCTGGGAACGGCTGCGGAGCTGTACCTGTTGGAGAAGTGGAGATTGTTGGAGCGATTTAGCTAGAGCTCCAACCGGGGCGGCCTGCAGGGACAGCCCCTGGATCAGCAGTCCTGACGAGTCCAGGTGCACTCGGCTCAGCCACAGACCGCGCGTTCTCGAGGTGCTCTGCTCGATGGTCTCCAGCAAATGCGCGGCCAGCGGCCGGCTTTGATCCAGGTGCCGGATTGCCTTGGCCGCGACCTGAAGATCGCGCTCCCGTTCCTGGAGGGCTTGTAGCTGCTGCCCAATTTCCCGGCGATTACCCAGTTGACTCTCCAGTGCCTGTAGTCTCTGCTGCTGGCGGCCCGCCTCCCGGGAAACTCTCCAACCCCAGACCCCCAGAAGTAAGGGGGGCAGGGCGACACAAAGCGCAGCCCTGAACAGGTGCCGAGAGCCAGCCGAAGGATGGTTTTCAAAACTCTTGCGGCTTGTCGGCCCAGCATCCGAGCCGGGGCGAATCATGACGATGTCGGTATGCTGCGCGTCCCGAAAATCCTTTCTTTCCATGCGGTTTATCCGGACTTGTTTCTGTTCTCAAGTTATGCTGAACAGGGGGTCTGCGGCCCGATCCTCCTATCTCAATGAACGCCACAGGCAGGGAAAAGTGCGAGCCTGGGAGGCCTTGATTTTTTGCGGTGATCCGGCCACTGGCCGGTGCCTTGACACTGGAGGAGGGGCTCCTGTATCTTTGGCGTTTACTTTTTCTCCTTGGGTTGGGAAGGACGAGGAATGAAGACGTTTGTACCTAAACTGAAGGACATTACGCGAGACTGGCACGTCGTGGACGCTGAGGGACGGGTCCTGGGGCGCCTGGCATCGCGGATTGCGTCCATCCTGATGGGCAAGGAGAAACCGACCTATGCGGATTTTCTCGATTGTGGAGATTTCGTCATCGTAGTGAATGCCGAGAAGGTTCGGCTGACGGGGAAAAAGCTCTCAGACAAACTCTATTATCGGCACAGTGGTTATCCTGGCGGCTTGAAACAGATGAGTGCGGCTGAAGTGTTGCAGAAACATCCCGAGCGCCTGATTCGGTCGGCAGTCAAGGGCATGCTTCCCAGGAACAAACTGGGGCGGAAGATGCTCTTGAAGCTGAAGATCTACGCAGGCGAAAATCATCCCCATCAGGCCCAGCAACCCAGGGCGCTGTCGCTCTAGCGCTTGCTACTATGAATACCATCGAAAAGATTCAATACTACGGAACCGGCAAGCGAAAGACATCGACTGCCCGGGTGTTTCTGATGCCGGGAAGCGGGCAGTTTGTCGTGAATCAAGCCGACTATCAAGTTTACTTTACGAGCCCAACACAGCGGAAGATCGCCACGGAACCTCTTCAGCAGACTGGCCTGTCCGAGAGATTCGATGTCTACGTCAACGTGAAGGGCGGCGGCACGACGGGGCAGGCGGGGGCGATTCGAATGGGCCTGGCCCGGGCCCTTCTAGGTTTTGATCCAGAACTTCGACCCCAGCTGAAGAAGTCCGGCTTTCTCAGAAGGGATCCTCGAATGAAGGAACGTAAGAAGTACGGTCAGCCCGGCGCCAGGAAGCGCTTTCAATTCTCTAAGCGGTAGATTCGGAGGATTTCTTGGCAGCCATCTCTCTAAAGCAGCTTCTCGAAGCAGGTGTTCATTTCGGGCATCAGAAACACCGCTGGAACCCCAAGATGCGCGATTACATCTTTGGGGAGCGAAACGGCATCTACATCATCGACCTGCAAAAGACGCTGCGGCTTTTCAAGGAGGCAGTTGAATTTGTCTCCGATGTCTCAGCCAGTGGCCGGACCATCCTGTTTGTCGGCACCAAGCGGCAGGCCCAGGAAGCGGTTGAAGAGGAAGCGAAGCGGTGTGGCATGTTCTTCGTGACCAATCGCTGGCTGGGTGGTCTTCTGACAAACTTTGTGACGATCCGAAACAGCCTCAAGCGCTACGAAGAGCTGGAAACGATGAAGACCGACGGCTTTTATCAGAAAGTGTCCAAGAAAGAAGCCGCACGCCTGGAGCGGGAGCGAAAAAAGCTGGAAAAAAACCTTCGAGGCATCCGCGAGATGACCGGATTGCCGGCTGCTCTGTTCGTGGTCGATACCGAAAAGGAGTCGATCGCAGTCAAAGAGGCCGGCCGACTGGGGATCCCCGTGGTCGCACTGGTCGATACGAATTGCGATCCTACGCCCATTGATTACGTCATACCCGCCAACGATGACGCGTTGCGCTCAGTTCGCCTGATCACTTCGACGATTGCCGAGGCGATTCGAGCCGGCCGGTCGGTGTATGAGGTACAGGTGGCAGCAGACGTCCAGGCGGCACAAGAGCGTGCCGCGCGGGAGGCTGCAGCCCGAGAGGCCTCGCGGAAGGCCAAGGAGGAAGCTAAGGCCGCTGCTGAGGCGGCCGCGGCGGCGGCTGCCGCTGCCAAGGCGGCGGCTCCCAAGGCGGCGGCTCCCAAGGCGGCGGCTCCCAAGATTCAGTCACCGGCCGACGATGTGATAGCTGCCGCAGCCGAGGTGCCTTCCAAGAAAGAATCGCTTGCCGAAGAAGCGACGGCGCCGAAAGAGGTCGAGGTTCAGGAGGCCGCTCCCGAAGCGGTTGAACCGTCTGCCAAAGATGCGGAGGCCGTCGCTGCCGAAGCCGCTCCGCCGGAAGAAGAGGAGGCGGCATCTGACGAGGCAACCTCGGTTAAGGAAACAGCCGCCGCGCCCGGTCCTGATGCTGATCTTCCGGAAGAGTCCGTGACGGAAGAAGTCCCTTCCCAGGGCGAGGAGTCTGAAGAGGCGAAGACCACCGCAGCCGAAGAAGCTTCTGAGGCGGAAACTGTGGAGGGCAAGAAAGAGCCTGTAGAGGCTTCCGGCGAAACCCAGGGAAAAGAGGCCGAAGCCGAGGAGCTGCCGACCAAGAAAGCGTCACGCAAGAAGCGCCCAGCCCGGAAGAAGGCGGGCAAGGCGAAGAAGTCCGAGGCTCTTGAAGCTGCAGAAGGAGCGGACGATCAGGCAGGGGAAACTGTCGAGGTTCCCGCAGAATCGGCTGAAGCGATGGCTCAGACGGTCGCAGAAGTCTCGACCGAGAGCTGAGTACCTGCTCTTGGGATCAATCTCCAATTCCATCGAGTACTGGAGGAGCTAGAGATGGGGATAAGTGCCCAACAAGTCAAAGAACTGCGTGAGAAGACCGGGGTGGGAATGATGGATTGTAAGAACGCCCTTGTAGAGGCTGGCGGCGACAACGAGAAGGCCCTACGGATTCTGCGGGAAAAGGGAATGGCCGCTGCCGCAAGAAAGTCGACCAGAACTGCACTGGAAGGACTAGTGGGGCAGTATATTCACGCGGGGGGTAAGCTGGGAGTCCTGGTTGAAGTGAACTGTGAGACCGACTTTGTGGCTCGGACCTCCGATTTCCAGGAACTGGTCCGGGACGTCGCCATGCACATTGCGGCCTCTAATCCCCTCCACGTGAGCTCAGCTGACATTCCGGAGGAGGAGATCGTCCGGGAAAGTGAAATCTACCGGAGCCAGGCTGAGCAGGAAGGCAAACCCGATCACATCGCAGACAAAATTGTTGAAGGACGGTTGAAGAAATATTATTCTGAAGTTTGCCTGTATGATCAGGCTTTTGTAAAGGATCCGGATATTACCGTCGAAGAGCTGGTGAAGTCGATGGTCGCGAAGCTGGGCGAAAACATCCTGGTGCGCCGCTTCGCCCGGTTCAAGGTAGGAGAGTAGTCTCCGGGCTCGCCAACCCGGGCGGCGCTTCTTCGGAGACTCCACAGATATGGCAGGCGACGCGGTCAAAGAGACAGAGTCTCAATCGCCCCGTCCTGTTTTTCCCAGGCCCAAGTTCAAACGCGTCCTCATGAAACTGAGTGGTGAGGCACTCATCGGGTCCCAGACCTTTGGTGTCGACCCTGCCATGATGGAGGACCTTGCCCAGGAGATCCAGGACGTTCATCAACTCGGTGTGGAGATCGCCATTGTCGTCGGTGGCGGCAACATCATCCGGGGTGTGAACGTCAGTCGCGCCGGTTTCGATCGGGCTACCGGTGATTACATGGGGATGCTGGCCACCGTCATCAACGCCCTGGCCCTTCAAAACGCACTCGAGAAAGCTGGAACCTTCACCAGGGTTCTGAGCGCAATTCACATGGCCGAAGTGGCAGAGCCTTTTATCCGGCGGCGAGCCATCCGCCACCTGGAAAAACGCCGGGTTGTAATTCTGGCTGCCGGCACCGGGAACCCCTATTTTTCGACCGACACAGCTGCTGCCCTTCGTGCCATGGAAATCAAGGCAGATGTCATTCTTAAAGGCACCAAAGTGGAAGGTGTTTACGACTCGGACCCGAATCTGAACTCGGAAGCCCGCTTTCGGGAAAAAGTGAGCTACGACGAAGTCCTGAATCAGAGGCTCGCGATTATGGATGCCGCCGCCATTTCGCTGTGCCGCGACAACAACCTGCCCATCATCGTCTTCGACCTGAGAAAGCATGGCAACATCAAAGATGTTGTTCTCGGGAAACCGGTGGGATCGCTGATCACACTATGATTTCAAAACTGCTGGCCCAAACGCGGGTACGTATGGAGAAGACGATCGGCGATCTGACCCGCAGTCTCGCCACGATTCGAACGGGGCGCGCCTCAGTCCATTTGCTCGATCAAGTGGTGGTCAATTACTACGGCACACAGACTCCCCTCAACCAGCTGGCCACCCTGCACGTTCCTGAGCCCAGTCTCATCACGGTGCAGCCCTGGGACATTTCTCAGATCGGCGAAATCGAGAAGGCTATCCTGGCTTCCGATCTGGGAATCAATCCGTCCAACGACGGCAGATTGATCAGGCTACCGATTCCTGCTCTCACACAGGAAAGACGGCAGGAACTGGCCCGCAAGGTCGGCAGGATCGCAGAAGACCACCGGACTGCGCTAAGAAGCCTCAGGCGCGACTCGAACGGTACCCTCAGGAAGGCTTTGAAGGAAAAAGAGATTTCGGAAGATGAGGAATACCGGGCCCTCGGAGAAATACAGACAGTGACCGACGAGTTTGTTCGCAGAGTCGATGAGCTGGCGACCCAGAAAGAGAAAGAGATTCTGGAGGTGTGATCCCAAGCTGAGACTTTGGCCCTTCCCGGGCGTCTCCTGTTTCGGGGATATTTTCACAGGCAGCGATGAACCATCCGGAATACCGATTCAAGAACGAGACTGATGAAGCAGAGCAAGACTCCGGCCACCATCCCAGGGTTTCCTCTCTGGCGGAGCTGAAGAGCTGGACCCGGGACATCTTTTTTGCAGCTCTGACGGCCATCCTGATTGTTGTTTTCGTGGTCCAGCCGGTGAGGGTTGAAGGGACCAGCATGCAGCCCAACCTTGCCGACCAGGAGAGGATATTTGTCAACAAGTCCGTCTACCACCTGAGCGACATCCAGCGGGCAGATGTGGTCGTCTTCTGGTATCCAAAAGACCGGTCGAAGTCTTTTATCAAGCGAGTTATCGGGCTGCCCGGTGAAATCGTGGAGGTGCGTCAAGGCATCGTGTATGTGGACGGTGAGCCGCTTCACGAGAACTATCTCCTTTCGGAATATGTCGACTACTACTCCTATCCCCCCGTGAAGGTTGGCCGGGACAGCTATTTCGTAATGGGGGACCATCGAAACTCCAGCAACGACAGCCGGCACTGGGGTTGTGTCCCGGCAAGCTCGATCTTCGGTAAGGCGATCTTCCGTTACTGGCCCGTCTCCAAAATGGGCGTGGTTGATTAGAGAACTCATTTCCAGTTTGAAATCAGGCGTCTTTTCGCGCTAGTTTAGGCGAGGGAGAGTACCGGTGTGAACAGAAAAGCAGTCCTTTATCTCGAAGACGGAACGTGTTACGAAGGAGCTTCATTTGGAGCCGTCTCAGACTCCCTGGGCGAAGTTGTTTTTAATACCTCTATGACTGGTTACCAGGAAATCCTCACCGATCCCTCATATGCCGGGCAGATTGTCGTCATGACGCAGCCGGAGATCGGGAATTACGGTATCAACGAGGAAGACAGCGAGTCCCGACGGCCCTATGTCGAGGGATTCGTGGTCAGAGAGTGCAGCCGGGTGTTCAGCAACTGGAGAGGGGAATCAACCCTCGACTCCTATTTGCGCAGACACTCCGTCTCCGGTATTTCTGAAATTGATACCCGCTCGCTGGTGAAACACATTCGCACCCGCGGAGCCATGCGAGGAATCATCTCGGGGGAGAATCTTGCGCCCGCGAGTCTGGAGCAGAAGGTCCTGGACCACCCTCCCATGACCGGGAGTGATCATGTTTGTCGCGTCACTGCTGACAAGCGCTATGACCACCAGGCCTCGGAGGGCCGTTTTCGGGTGGTTGCCTACGATTTCGGTATTAAGACGAACATCCTGAGATGTCTCGCTCGGCGAGGTTGCGACCTCGTGGTTGTCCCTGCTCAGACTTCGGCCCAGGAAGTCCTGTCCCTCGATCCGGACGGAATTTTCCTGTCCAACGGACCGGGAGACCCGGAGCCACTTAAATACATCGTGGGGGAGATCAGGCAGTTGTTAGGACACAAACCAGTCTTCGGGATCTGCCTTGGCCACCAGCTGCTGGGGCTGGCCTTCGGAGGTCAGACCTTCAAACTCAAGTTCGGGCATCGGGGGGGCAACCAGCCGGTATTGAACGAAGAAACGGGCCGAGTCGAGATCACCTGCCAGAACCACGGCTTCGCAGTGGATCCGGACTCCCTTGACTCCCGGCAGATTGAATGTACGCACTTCAACTTGAACGACCAGACTCTGGAAGGCCTCCGCCACCGCGATCTGCCGGTTTTCTCTGTTCAGTACCATCCGGAAGCCTCGCCGGGACCCAGGGATTCGCTCTATCTGTTCGACCATTTCATTGAGCTGATGGAGCAGGCATCTTGAAGAAAACTGAAATTCGAATTGCTCCGAGGGCCCATGCCCCGACGGACTGACATCAAGCGAATTCTGATTATCGGATCCGGTCCCATCGTGATCGGCCAGGCCTGTGAGTTCGACTATTCTGGCACCCAGGCCTGCAAGGCCCTGGTGGCAGACGGCTTCGAAGTGGTTCTTGTGAACTCAAACCCGGCCACCATCATGACCGACCCGGAAACGGCTACGAGGACCTACATCGAGCCCCTCACCGTGGAGTTCGTAGCCGAGATCATCAAGCGCGAGCGCCCGGATGCACTCCTTCCCACCGTGGGTGGGCAAACCGGATTGAACTTGTCTGTCGAGCTTTCCAATAGTGGGACGCTGAGTCGCTTTGGCGTAGAGCTCATCGGGGCCAAGCTGGAAGCCATCAAGGTGGCTGAGGATCGGAGGCTCTTTCGGGCGGCCATGGAGCAGATCGGTCTGCAGGTTCCCAGGTCTGGCTTTGCCAACAGTCGCAAGGAAGGCGAGGCCCTGCTCGAAGGAATCGGTTTGCCGGCGGTGATCCGGCCTTCCTACACGCTGGGCGGAACGGGGGGAGGAATCGCCTTCAATCTCGAGGAGTTTCGTGAGGTTGTCGACCGGGGACTCCAGCTTTCCCCAATCCATGAGTTGCTGATCGAGGAATCGGTTCTAGGTTGGAAAGAATTCGAACTCGAGGTCATGCGCGACCTGAATGATAATGTCGTGATCATCTGCTCGATAGAAAACTTCGACCCGATGGGAGTCCACACCGGCGACTCCATTACGGTGGCTCCTGCCCAGACTCTCACTGATCGTGAGTACCAGCAGCTGAGAGACATGGCCAAGAAGATCATCCGAAAGGTCGGCGTCGAGACCGGAGGATCCAATATCCAGTTCGCGGTCAATCCCGAGGACGGAACGGTTGTCATCATCGAGATGAATCCACGAGTCAGTCGGAGTTCCGCGCTGGCCTCGAAAGCGACCGGCTTTCCGATCGCTAAGATCGCGGCCAAACTGGCTGTGGGCTACCTGTTGAACGAGATTCCCAATGACATCACTCTGAAGACGCCGGCCAGCTTCGAGCCGACACTCGACTACGTAGTGGTCAAGATTCCCAGATGGAATTTTGAAAAGTTCCCGGAAACTCCCCCGTTTCTGGGGACGCAGATGAAATCGGTCGGCGAGGTGATGGCGATCGGCCGGACCTTCAAAGAAGCTCTCTCAAAGGGAATTCGATCGCTGGAGACGGATAAGACGCTGGCCTCGGAGCCGGTTGACCCCAGCCGCATCCGCGAGAATCTGATTCAACCCACTCCTTCACGGCTGGCCTATATCCGTCTGGCTTTCCTGGAAGGATTCGACCCGGATGAGGTCTATCGGCTCACCGGAATCGACCCCTGGTTTCTGGACAGCTTTCAGCAAATTGTGGCCCAGGAAAGTGAGCTCGAAAACAAGAAACTGGACGAGGTTTCTGACGAAGTGCTACTCCAGGCCAAAAAGTACGGTCTGTCTGATCAAAGGCTGGCAGAGATGCTGATCGGAGACGGAGAGGGAGAGCTGACAGACGAAGACATCCGGGCCTGGCGCCTGGAGAAGGGTATCGGCCCGGTCTTCAAGCGCGTCGACACTTGTGCCGCTGAGTTCGAGTCGTTCACTCCTTATCTGTACTCGACCTACGAGCAAGAAGACGAGGCCGACCCGACCCAGGATCGTAAGATCATCATACTGGGAAGCGGACCGAACCGGATCGGACAGGGCATCGAGTTTGACTACTGCTGCTGCCACGCGGCCTTTGCCCTCAAGGAGGCGGGCTTCGAGGCCATCATGGTCAACTGCAATCCGGAGACGGTTTCGACCGACTACGACACTTCTGACCGTCTCTACTTTGAGCCGCTGACCTTTGAAGATGTGATGGCCATTGTTGACCTGGAGAAACCGGATGGCGTCATCGTCCAGTTCGGGGGACAGACACCCCTAAAGCTGGCGCTCAAGCTGTTCCGCGCCGGCGTACCAATCATTGGAACGTCCCCCGAGTCGATCGACCTGGCCGAGGATCGCAGGAGATTTGGAAAGCTGCTGGAGGAGCTCTCGATCCGACAGCCTGACTACGGAACCGCAGTTTCGGTGAAAGGCGCCGCTGAGATCGCCACCCGCATTGGCTATCCGGTCCTGGTGCGGCCGTCCTATGTCCTCGGCGGCCGCGCCATGGCCATTATCTACGACGATGGATCCCTGGAGAAATATGTGGCGACGGCGGCTCGGGCAACCCCTGGTCGTTCCCTTCTGATCGACCGTTTTCTGGAGGAGGCACAGGAATTCGATGTGGACGCCCTGTGTGATGGCGAGAAGGTCGTCATCGGCGGCATCATGGAGCACATAGAGGAGGCTGGAATCCACTCCGGAGACAGCACCTCAGTCCTGCCACCCTTTGCGATTGACGCCGAGCACCTGGAGGAAATGCGCCGAATCACCCGAGAGCTGGCCCTGGCCCTTCGTGTCGTGGGACTGATGAACGTCCAGTTTGCGGTGGCAGGTAACGAGGTCTACGTTTTGGAAGTGAACCCGCGGGCCAGCAGGACGGTACCCTTTGTGAGCAAAGCGACGGGGGTCCCGCTGGCGAAGATTGCAGCTCGGTTAATGATCGGTCACCGCCTCGAGGACCTGGGATTCTCAGAGGACCTGGAAGTGAAGCACTGTTTCATCAAGGCTCCCGTCTTTCCGTTCGCCAAATTTCCAGGCGTGGATACGATCCTGGGACCGGAAATGCGCTCCACCGGGGAGGTCATGGGCGTGGCGGAGACATTTGGTGATGCCTACGCCAAGGCCCAGCTCAGTGCCGGCGTCACTCTTCCCAAGGGAGGTGTCGCCTTCATCAGTGTCAATGAGAGGGACAAACGCTCCATCTCCAGCCTGGCGAACGAGTTTCGGGAGCTTGGATTCGACCTCGTGGCCACCAGCGGCACCGCCCAGAGACTACGAGATGAGGGCCTGGACGTGGATTCAGTCTACAAAGTGAACGAGGGCCGTCCCAACATCGTCGACCTGATCAGGAGTGAGAGAGTCGATCTGGTGGTGAATACTCCCCTCGGAAAAGAGTCCTTCTTCGACGAAAAAGCGATTCGTCGGGCCTGCATCCAGTACGGAACTCCCTGTATCACGACTCTCTCCGCCGCGGCAGCAGCAGTGCGGGCAATCGAGGCCCTGCAGCGAGGACACGTCCAGGTGCTCAGTATGCAGGAGTATCACTCGATCTAGCTAAGCTAGCGCTCGCTTCGTGGGTTCTGGGTTCTGGGTTTACTCGCGCTTGAGCCGGCGGCGCAGGATCTTTTCTGCCCGGGCCAGTTCGGAAAGGTCGTTGACCCCCAGAATCTCCTCTTCGGGGGCTTCGATAGTCACAACGGTCTGACCCTCTCGGCTCAGGACCCCGACTGCGTCGGTTAACAGGTATTCCTTTTGCGCGTTGTCACCCGAGAGCTGATGCAGGGCAGGGAAGAGCACCCCCAGATCAAAGCAGTAATAGCCGGGATTTGCCTCACGGATTTTCTTCTGCTGCGGGCTGGCGTCCTTTTCCTCGATAATGCGGAGCGGTTTTCCGGCCGCGCGGATTACGCGCCCGTATCCGGTGGGATTCTCCAGGCGACTGGTGATCAGAGCGAGCGCTGCACCGGACTCTTCCCGGGCATGGAGAAGTTCGCTCAGCCTTTCAGCTGTGATCAGCGGTCCATCCCCGTGGAGGACAAGAACGCTTCCAGTCTTCTCTTTCAGCCGGGGTTCGGTGATCAGAACGGCATGCCCGGTGCCCAGCTGCTGCGCCTGGAATACCCATTCCACTGGCCACCCTGAAAAGCGTTCTCTTACGAGTTCCGCCCGGTTTCCCACCACCACAAGAATCTGAGTCAAGCGGAGGGATTGAAGCTGCTCGAGTATGTGCTCCAGCATGGGCTTGTCACAGAGAGGGTAGAGGGCTTTCGGGAGAGGTGAGCGGAAGCGGGTCCCTTTACCGGCGGCGAGAACGACTGCATAGCCGGGGAATGCGCCCATCGTCAAAGCTCCAGCCCGATCTCGAGATTTCTTTGCTAGCTCGAGTCCCGGGCAGTCGCGACCAGTTCTTTGAAGCGCTCGTTGGAACCCATGGAGTTGAAATCCGGATCGTGGCGGGCATGATGGCGATAGATCTTGTCACCCTTGATGGCTTTCTGCAGACTTTCCAGGGCCCTGTCGGCAGCGCCCGTCCTGGCGAAACTGGCTGCAAGGGCTCCGTAAACGGCCGCTTCGTCGGTTTCGTTGCTGACCCTCTTCAGTGCCCTCTCGAAAAGGTCAATGGCCTTCACAAAGTGGCCGCAATTGTGCTCGAATACACCCAAATCATAGAGTTCGACGCCGTTCTGGACCACCTTCTTCGTTTGCCGGCGGTTTTCCTCGCAAACCTTGAGGAGCACCCTTGCTTGCGCCATAACCTGTTTCTCATCCGGGTACTTCTGGACAAGAGCTTCCAGGGCGGTCTGTGCCTCTGCGTAAGCACTCTTGTAAAGGAGCTTTAGGGAGCGTTCGTAGTCGGTGTGCACCGGATTTTTCTTGCGGCGCGATTTCTTGGCCGGCATCGTCCCTCCAAATGGATCTGCAAGAACCTCAGAGTTCCCTATTATAAAGTCACCTCGGAACGAGTCAAGGATCGCTCCGGAAGGCGGGACAGGCGATCGGTCTTTGGTGAAAGTCCCCCGGGTGGCGTTGATCCATTTTCGGATCCTCTGCTAAGTTACTTCGATGTCTGCCAGGCTGGAGCGAGTGGAGGAGCTGATCGAGACCTTTCCAGGCCTGCCCCCGGAGGTCGTCTTCAAAGAGGATTTGCTGAGGACCGGTGTGTCGTTCTCAGAAGATGCGCTTCGTATCGCCGCCGGGTGCAAGCCGAAGGCCTACTTCATTTTCTCTTTCGATTTCCTGCCCGTTGCGGAGATGGAAAACAGGGAAGGCTGGCGTGCTCCGGAAGAGATCTGCCTGCATGGCGGAGCCCGCGGATTTCGGCGCACCATCGTGTCCGTCCGGCTCAATCCTGCCTCCCGTTACGTAGTGGAAATGTCCGAGGATGGACGGCTGATCCTGACTCTTGACCGGATCGAGGTCTGTGAAGTCGAGTACCAGGCTCTTCCCGAGTACTACCGAAGGCAGCTCCCCAATGGAAAGCCCATCACGGACATTTGTCCCACCATCGAGTGGGGATACCTTTTGTACCTGACGGTGTTTCGGATGTGCCAGTACTTCGGGAAGAAAGAGGAGTGCCAGTTTTGCGATATCAACGAAAACTACCGCCAGCAAAAGAGGGCTGGCCGCCCTTACACCGGGGTGAAGAGTGTTGAAGAGGTCCTGCAGGCCCTGCAGATCATCGACGAAACGGACACGGCTGCAGGGGCCTACACGGTGACGGGAGGCAGCATTACCTCGACTCTGGAGGGCAAGAGTGAGGTGGAGTTCTACGCCCGCTATCCGGAAGCCATCGAGCGCCGGTTTCCCGGTCGCTGGATCAGCAAAGTCGTCGTTCAGGCCCTGCCCAGGCAAGACGTGCAGCGTTTCAAGGATGCGGGAGTTCAAATCTATCACCCCAACTACGAGGTCTGGGACCCGCGTCTTTTTCGGATTATCTGTGCCGGGAAGGACCGGTACATCGGCCGCCAAGAATGGATCGAGAGGATCCTGGGCGCCGCGGAGATTTTTGGGCCTTCCCATGTGATCCCTAATTTCGTCGCCGGTATCGAGATGGCCCGGCCAGACGGGTTCAGGACACCCGCTGAAGCAGTCGGATCCACAGCCGAGGGACTCGACTTCTTCATGTCCCGGGGAATCGTCCCCCGATTCACTACCTGGTGTCCCGAACCCTTGAGTCTGCTAGGAAAAACGAATCCCGACGGCGCCCCTCTGGCCTATCATCTTTTGCTGCTGAACACCTGGCGGGAGACTCTCGAGAGATACTCGCTTCCGGCTCCACCCGGCTACGGAAAGCCTGGGATCGGCAATGCGGTGTTTTCAGTCTCCGGTTTTATGGACGTGATACGCCCTCAGAGAGGGATTTCCGAGACAGAAGAAGGCGATACCGCTCGCCAAGTCCTCTGACTCCGGGAAATGGAGAATAGGGGAGACTCGAATCGCGACCGGAAATACCCGATCCCTCATGGTTTTGAGACACCTCTACAGGGGCCGTTTTCCTGCACAGTGATCAGGCAGATCTGTTATATTACCCGCGCTTTGGACTGCTTGCAGCTGGAGACCGAAATTTGAGTCGGACAAAGACCTTAACGGGGCCGGAGAAGGCGCCTTCAGCTGCCCCGGAAGTCGTCAACGATTTCAGCATCCAGGTTGCGACGGTGAACGGCTCCGGCAGCCAGTCTTCCAACAATGTGCTGATGCGCTCCATCTTTCAAATGGGCGTCCCCATCAGTGGCAAGAACCTGTTTCCCTCGAACATAGCAGGTCTGCCCACCTGGTTTACCATACGTGCCTGCAAGCGAGGATATGCTGGAAGAAAAAAGGAAATCGATATTCTGATCGCGATGAATCCGCAAACAGCCCGGGAGGACGTGGAGAGCCTCGAGCCCGGGGGAGTCGTGATTTATGAGGAAAAGCTTCGTCTTTCCCGGATTCGAGACGATGTCTCCTTTTACCCGATCCCATTTTCCGAGCTGGCCGCCGAGGTGGTTCGGGATGTCAGACTGCGCAAGCTCGTGGCCAACATGGTCTATGTAGGCAGCACTGCCCAGATCCTGTCCATCGATCTCGAGGAAGTGGAGTCGGCGATTGGCAAGTGGTTCAAGAGCAAGGCGAAGGCGATCGAGTTCAACATGAAGGCGGCACGGCTGGGGGCCGACTACATCCGGGAGCATGTCGATAAGCAAGACCCCTTTCGAATCGAGCGCATAGAGTCAACCACGGGCAAGGTCATCATCGACGGCAATTCGGCTGCCGCCCTGGGGTTTGTCTTTGGTGGTTTCACGGTCGCTACCTGGTATCCGATCACTCCCTCGAGCAGCCTCTGCGAGGCGCTCATCGGGTACTCAGAGAAGTACCGAATCGACCGGAAGTCCAAGAAAGCCACCTTCGCAATCGTTCAGGCCGAGGACGAGCTGGCCGCCGTGGGAATGGCGATTGGCGCCGGTTGGGCCGGTGCCCGTTCTTTGACCTCAACCTCGGGTCCGGGAATCTCCCTGATGTCGGAGTTTGCCGGGCTGGCCTACTTTGCAGAGGTTCCCTGCGTGATTGTCGATGTGCAGCGAGTCGGACCCAGCACCGGGCTGCCCACCCGAACAGCCCAGGGGGACATCAGCCTTCTCTATCTCAACTCCCATGGAGACACGAAGCACCTTGTCCTGTTTCCCTGCGACATGAAAGAGTGTTTCGACTTTGCCTACTCGGCCCTCGATCTGGCGGAGCGTTTCCAGCAACCGGTGTTCATCGCCTCCGATCTGGATCTGGCCATGAACAACTGGATGACCGATCCCTTCGTGTACCCGAGTCAACCTTGTGATCGGGGGAAAGTTCTGACGGCCGACGATCTGGACCGACTGGGTGAGTTTGGACGCTACAGGGACGTGGATAGCGATGGGATTCCCTATCGCACGCTTCCCGGAACTGATCACCCTCTGGCGGCTTACCTGACCAGGGGAAGCGGGCACGATGAAAATGCCCGTTACTCGGAACGACCTGAGGACTACACCTACCAGCTGGATCGCCTGGCCCGCAAGCATGAAACTGCCCGGTCCTTCGTACCGGCCCCCGTCGTGGACCGAGTCCACGGGGCGGGAATCGGGCTGATTGCCTACGGGTCTACTGATGCGTCTATTCAGGAGTGCCGGGACCAGTTGAGCTCGGAGTACGGAACGGATGTCAGCTATCTGCGCCTGAGGGCTCTGCCGCTGACCGAAGACGTGAGGACATTTGTCTCACAGCACGAACAGATCTATGTGATCGAACAGAACCGTGACGGGCAGGTTGCCGATATCATCCGCCTGGCTGTCGGAGCGGACACGATCAAGATCAGGAGCATTCTGCACTATACCGGAATCCCCATCGATGCCAGATTCATTACCGATCACGTTTTCGCCATGGCCCGGCTGGAGAAGATCGACTAGTGCCAGTGCAGACACCTGATCCTCCTCAACGCCGGAAGAAGACGAATCGCATCGGCCTGACCATCAAGGCGTACCGGGGAGGTCCCTCAACTCTCTGCTCGGGGTGCGGTCACGACTCGATCACCAATCAAATCATCAAGGCCTTTTATGAGAGCGGGGTAGAACCTCACAAAATTGCAAAGATGAGCGGCATTGGCTGTTCGAGCAAGACTCCTGCCTACTTCTTCAGCAAGTCACACGGATTCAACGGCGTTCACGGGCGGATGCCATCGCTGGCGACCGGGGCCATGCTGGCTAACCGGGAATTGGTCTGCATTGGGATCAGTGGAGACGGTGATACGGCCTCCATCGGTCTGGGTCAATTCTGTCATCTGCTGCGCCGCAACGTCCCTATGATCTATGTCATCGAGAACAATGGTGTGTACGGGTTGACCAAGGGCCAGTTTTCGGCAACGGCCGACCTGGGATCGGCGCTCAAAACGGGAGTTGTCAACAACCTGCCTCCTATTGACTGCTGTGCTCTGGCTATAGAAATGGGCTGCAGTTATGTGGCTCGGTCTTTTGCCGGAGATCCGAAGCAGGTTGTGGCTTTGCTGCGCGGAGCGTTGAGCCACAGCGGCACGAGTATGCTGGACATCATCAGCCCCTGCGTGACGTTCAACAACCATGCCGGTTCCACAAAAAGCTACTCCTGGGCCAAAGAACACGAAGAGCTGCTTCATGAAATCGACTTCGTCCCTTACTTTGAACAAGTGAAAGAAGTGGAATACGAGCCTGGTGAAGTCACCGATGTCCAAATGCATGATGGCTCACACATCAGACTCAGAAAGATCGACAGGGAATACGATCCCATGGACCGGAGCGTGGCCCTGAACATTCTCCGCCAGTCCAGGGTTGAAGGGGAGTTTCTTACCGGCCTGATTTATGTCAATCCGGCTGCGGAGAGCTTCCTGGATCTGCTCAACCTGCACGAACGGCCCCTGGCTCAGTTGGGTGAGCCGGACATCAAGCCGGGACCGGAAGCTCTGGCCGACGCTATGCGGGGGCTTGAATGAATTTCAATCTTCAATTTACCAATCATGACCATGGATAGAAAGATTCGAAAAGTAGGTGTGCTGGGGGCAGGAACCATGGGGGCCCAGATCGCGGCTCATCTGGCAAACTCCGGAATTCCCTCGGTGCTGTTGGATCTTCCGCAGGATGGAAAAGACAAGAGCGCTCTGGCCCGTTTGGCTGTGAAGCGAATGACCAAAATGAAACCCCCGCCCTTTTACTGGGCGGGGGCCTGGAGCTTGATCCATCCGGGCAACCTTGCAGATGATCTTCCCTGGCTGGGCGACTGCGATTGGGTCGTAGAGGCCATTGCCGAGCGCATGGACGTGAAACGGGATCTGTGGGGCCGGGTAGAGCCGCATCTGGCAAGCGGTACCATTGTCTCCAGCAATACCAGCGGGTTATCAATCGCCGGAATTGCCCGGGAACGCTCGCAAGAGTTCCGGAGTCACTGGCTGGGGACCCATTTCTTCAACCCTCCCCGATACATGAAACTCCTCGAAATCATCCCTGGGCCCGACACCCATCCCGAGGTCGTCAAGTTCATGTCCGAGTTCGGCGACAGGAAGCTCGGTAAGGGGATCGTTGTGGCCAAGGATCGGCCCAATTTCGTGGCCAACCGAATCGGCGCGTTCGCCGCGTCAGTGGCTATGCATCTGACCGAAAAGCTCGGCCTTTCCATCGAGGAAGTGGACGCTCTGACCGGGCCGGTCATCGGGCGGCCTACAACGGCGACCTTTCGTCTCGCTGACTTGATCGGCAACGATGTTATGTGTCATGTGTCCGACAACCTTTATGAGAACCTTCCGGAGGACCCCTGGCGCGAATTGCTGGCCCCACCCGACCTGCTTCGCAAGGTGGTGGAGAGAGGCTGGAACGGGCGCAAGACAGGGCAGGGTTACTACGTCAAGAAAGGCCGGGAATTCCTGGTTCTGGATCTCGACACGATGGAATATCGAAGCCAGCAGCCAGTCGAGATTGCATCGCTGGCGGCGGTCAAAGCCGAATCGGACCCGATCGCCCGCATCCAGCATCTGATCCAGTCGGGTGACCAGAGCGAAGCCTTCCTGTGGCCGTTGTTTCGAGATACCTTCGCCTACTCAGCCGGTCTGATTGGAGACATCTGTGATCACCTTTACCAGGTTGATCAGGCGATGCGCTGGGGATGGGCCTGGGGACATGGGCCCTTCGAGCTATGGGATGCCCTGGGGGCGGGACAGCTTGCCCGGCGGATCCGGGAGGATGGTGTCGAGCTTCCAGCCTGGGTAGAGACGGTTTCAGGTTCTCAGAGCGGCCGATTCTACGTTTCCGGTGATCCGCCCGGCTACTTCGACCTGGCTTCATCGACTCATCAGGACATGCCTCAAGACCAGGAGAGCCTGCATCTGGAGCCGGTCAAAGCGAGCCAGGGAGTTATTCTCTCGAATCCATCAGCCAGTCTGATTGACCTGGGTGATGGAGTGGCCTGCCTGGAATTCCACTCCAAGATGAACACGATCGACTCTTATATCGTGGACCTCGGACTGGAGGCTACGGAGAGGGTAGGAAGGGATTTCCGAGCGCTGGTGATTGGCAATCAGGGAATCAACTTTTCTGCCGGGGCCAACCTGGCCTGGCTGCTGGAGGCCTGCGGCCGCGCTGCCTGGCAGGGGATCGACGAGCAAGTCCGAGCATTTCAGGAGTTTTACCAGGGCCTCAAGAATGCCCCTTTTCCCGTCGTTGCGGCACCGTTTCGGAAAACTCTGGCGGGAGGAGCTGAAGTGTGTCTGCCCTGCGACCAGTTGGTGAGTGCAGCCGAGACCTACATCGGACTGGTCGAAGTCGGTGTCGGATTGATTCCGGCCGGCGGTGGGTGCACGGAGATGTTGCTCCGGAACGAACCTTCTGAACGCGATTCGAAACCGCAACGCCAGGCAGGCGTGGTGAAGGCGTTTCAAGTCATCGGCATGGCGAAAGTAGCGGGGAGTGCTGTGGAAGCCAGGGAACTGGGATTTCTCCGAGCCTGGGACCAGATCGAAGTCAGTGAGGAGCGACTGCTTTATCGCGCCAAACAGAGAGCCGTCGGTCTGAGCTCGAGTTACCGTCCTCCCGATCCGGCTCCCATGACGGACTGCGGAGAGCCCTGCCTGGCACGCCTAAAAGTCACTTTGCACCGGATGCACCGGGCGGGATATCTGTCGGATCATGACGTGCTCATCGGAAGAAAGCTGGCTCTGGTTCTCTCCGGTGGCGACCTGAACCACGCCACCCTGGTGACCGAACAGCACTTTCTTGACCTCGAGAGAGAAGCGTTTCTCTCACTCTGCGGTGAAGAAAAGACGCAGCAGCGGATGGAGCACATCCTCAAGACAGGCAAACCGCTGCGGAACTAATTCAGCTCGCCATAAATCCTGAGCCAGGGGAGAGTTGTCGGTTGTTGGCGGGGTTGATAGGGTCGACTGGGTTGACAGGGTTGTATTATTGTAGTAGCGTGTTACAACATGGAAAAGGAACTTCAGGCAAATGAAGATCTCTGGTCGCTGTTTCGCGTGATTTGCCATCTTGAAGATGTGGAGTCCTGCTCCCGCTTTCTTCGAGATTTGTGCACAGTGGGCGAATTAAAGGCGATGGGAGAACGCTGGGCTGTGGCTCGTTTGCTCAAGACGGGTCTTCCTTACCGGGAAATCAGTGTGAAGAAGGGAGCCAGCACAGCCACGATTACGCGCATTGCCCACTGGCTGCGCTATGGAGAAGGAGGATATCGGGAAGCACTGAGCTGGCTGCAGCAAGCGGAGGATAACAAAGTTGTCTGAACCGAGATCCCCGCTGGTGATGCCCCAAGCGGCGCAACCCTCCCGGCCTTTGAAGACGGCGAGGCTGCGCATGGCTCTACAGCGGAGGGGACGACTGGCCAGCTGCTCCCTCGAGCTCCTGCAGAGCATAGGGTTGGATTTCGACTACTCAGACGGCCGCCTTTTTTCTCCCTGCAGTAATTTTCCGCTGGAGCTTCTTTTCGTTCGGGATGACGACATTCCAGGGTATGTGCACAACCAAGTTGCTGACCTCGGGATCGTGGGCCGGAATGTGGTGGAAGAGAAAGGGGGGGAAGTAGAGTGTCTAGAATCACTGGGCTTTGGAAACTGCAGACTTGAGATCGCGGTCAGAGAAGGGGGAGCGATTGAGACTTTGGACGACCTGCAAGGAAAGAGAATCGCAACTTCCCATCCCTCCATCTTGACGCGATACCTGGCTTCGAGAGAACTCGCCGCCGCCGTCGTGGAGATTAGCGGGTCGGTGGAGATCGCACCCATTCTCAACGTTGCTGACGGGATCTGCGATCTGGTTTCCACCGGCTCTACGTTGAGGATGAATGGACTTCGCCCGATCGGCACGGTCCTGGAGTCCGAAGCTGTTCTGATTGGGAGCCCTCCTCAGCTTGAGCAAGAAGCCAAAGGTCCACTCATTGACAGACTCAGATCTCGACTGGGCAGCTGTCTTCGGGCGCGGGGAATGCGATATCTGATGATGAATGCTCGCCGCAGCGACTGGGAGGATCTCAGGAACGTCCTGCCGCATTTGAGCAGTCCTACCGTGATGCCTCTGGCAAAACCAGGCTGGATTGCCATCCACTCCGCGGTTGCGGAGGAAGCGGTCTGGGACCTGATCGAAGACCTCACAAAGTGCGGCGCCAGGGATATCCTATCGGTCCCGATCCAGATCATGGTCTCGCAGTGAAGATTGTCAACGCTTCGAAGCTGGACCCACACGAGCGGAAGGGTCTGCTGCGTCGAACACCCCTCTGTGACAGTGAAACGATCCAGCTCTGCGAGAGTATTTTTGCCCGGATCCGCTCGGGCGGAGACTCTGCTTTGAGGCGCTTTTCAAGACAGTTCGATGGAGTTGATCTGCGCTGTTGTCGAGTGGCCCGCCGCGAGTTTGATGTGGCGGCACAGCAAGTCTCCAAGGAAGCTCGCAGAGCCATCCAGCATGCGGCCAGGAACATTACCGGGTTTCACGAGGCCCAGAAGTTCCCACAGGATCTCGTAGAGGTACAGCAGGGGGTTCGATGCTGGCGAGAGCTGCGTCCGATTGATTCGGTGGGACTCTATGTGCCTGCGGGAACTGCTCCGCTCGCTTCCACTCTTCTGATGCTTGCCATCCCGGCCCGCCTTGCCGGCTGCAGTGAAATCTCTGTTTGCGTACCTCCGCGGGCGGATGGAACGGCGGACCCTCATGTACTGTCAGCCGCTGAAACCCTTGGTGTTGATACTGTCTATAAGATGGGCGGAGCGCAGGCGATAGCCGCCATGGTTTTCGGGACCGAAACCGTGCCTGCCGTCTCCAAGATTGTCGGACCGGGCAGTCGAGTCGTTCAGTCGGCGAAGGCACTGGCAGTCCAGTACGGCGTCGCCATTGACCTGTTGGCCGGGCCCAGCGAGATCCTGGTGATTTCAGACGGCTCAGGGTCTCCCGATTGGATTGCCGCTGACCTGATCTCCCAGGCCGAGCACGGTGCGGATAGTCGGGCGGTTCTTGTGACGACGGACCGCAGGCAGGCGAGACAGGTCGTTTCCAGACTCCGTGAACAAGTAGCCAGGCTCCCCCGTGGCCAGGTGGCACTCGAGGCCCTGCAGCAGTCCTTCATACTGGTGGTTCGTTGCTTGCAAGAGGCAGTGGAGTTTGCCAATGATTACGCCCCGGAACATCTGGTCCTGCAGATGGAGGAACCCACCCAGTGGCAACAGCGGGTCCGATCAGCAGGATCGGTCTTCCTGGGACCGTATTCGCCAGTGGCGGCTGGGGATTACGCGAGCGGTACCAATCACACCCTGCCTACGTCCGGCACGGCCGCTGCTTATTCCGGGGTTTCTGTGCACACATTTCTTCGCCACATCAGTTTCCAGCAGCTGACCCGGCAAGGGCTCGAATCGCTGGCCCCTACTTTGAAAACACTGGCGCAGATTGAGGGCCTTGAAGGACATGTCAGAGCCGTCGAGTGTCGCCTTGATTCGAGCTCAACCACAGCGGAACCTCTCCAGTCCGGAGCGGAGGAAAAATGGAATCCAGTCGGCGCAGAGCTGGCTTCAATGACTGCCTATCAGCCGGCCCGTCTCTTCGCCAGCGGCGGAACCCTTCTGGATGCCAACGAGAGTCCTTTCGACGAGGAATTAGGCGGTGTATTGTTGAACCGCTATCCCGATCCACACCAGCAGGAACTGAGGCAGGAGCTGGCTCAGTACGTGCAATGTCCCCCCGAAATGATTTTGGCTGGCTCCGGCTCTGATGAGGTCCTGGACTGGCTGATCCGAGCCTTTTGCCGGGGCGAAGCAGATGCGATCGCTGTGGCCCAGCCCACCTATTCGATGTATGAGGTTCTGGCTGCTTCTTATGGCATCGACGTCTTGCATTTTCCTCTGGGAAGCGATTTTGACTTTTCGGCCGAGGACTTCCTTCAAACGGTCAGGCCCGGCATCAAGATCCTGTTTTTGTGTTCGCCTAACAACCCAACCGGGAACTGCTTGAGCCGGGGAGAAGTCGAGACGGTCTGCTGCTCCTGGCGTGGACTGGTTGTGCTGGATGAGGCCTATGTCGAATTCTCCAGTTCGCCTTCCTTGGCCGATCGGGTGGCTGAGCTGCGCAACCTGGTGATTGTCCGAACTCTCTCCAAGGCCTGGGGGAGAGCCTCGCTTCGAGTTGGATACCTGGTCGCCGTGCCCGAAATCATTCAAGCGCTGGAGAAGATCAAGTTTCCGTATAACCTGGGAGGGTTGACGATGGCGCTGGCTATGGAATGCCTTCGGAAAGTCCAGACTGTGGAACAGCGAGTTGGACAAATACAGGGTGAACGTCGTCGGCTCCAGGCTGCACTGGCGGATATGCCGGGAATACACCAGATCTTTCCTTCCGAAGCGAACTTCGTCCTGTTCCGTTGCCACGGTGCGCGCGATGTTTGTTCGCGGCTCAAGGATCGGAAGATCGTCGTGCGCGATCGCAGCGGACTACCCCGGCTTGAAAATACGCTGCGAGTGAGCGTCGGGACGCCCGAGCAGAATTCACAGTTCTTGTCGACACTGAAGGAAGTTCTAAATGACCGAAGTTGCCACGCCCAGGCGGGCTGAGCTATCGCGAAAGACCGGGGAGACCCAGGTTCGGGTTGCCATCAATCTTGACGGTGAGGGCCGTGTAGAAGTGCACACTGGTATTGGCTTCCTCGACCATATGCTCCAACTTCTGGGCCATCGTGCCGGGATTGATCTCCGCATTGAAGCGCTTGGAGACCTCGAAGTTGACGACCACCACCTGACAGAGGACGTCGCTATTGTGCTGGGCCGCACGATTGGCCAGGCTCTGGGTACAAAGACAAGCCTGCGCCGATACGGTTCAGCACTTATGCCGATGGACGAAGTCCTGGTTGCGGTGGCGCTCGACCTATCGGGTCGAATCTGTTTTGTCAGTAACTACGCCCCGCGTCGTGAGTCGGTGGGAGATCTTTCCACGGAGATGATTCCCCACTTTTTCAAGACGCTGGCGGCCGAGGCGAAGCTCACACTTCACTTTAACTTCATACATCCTGGCGAAAACGAGCATCATCGTGTCGAAGCCCTCTTCAAGGGGTTCGGCCAGGCCCTCGGCCAGGCTGCAGAGATGTTGACCGATCGGCCTCCTTTTATCCCATCCACCAAGGGAGTTCTGGAGGGCGTCGAGTGATCGCGATTGTGGATTACGGAGCTGGTAACGTTCACAGTGTGGCCCGAGGTCTGAACTATCTCGGCGTCAAACACTGCACAACTGCTCAGCGAGACCGCATACTGGGAGCCGATGCCGTGATTCTGCCGGGAGTAGGTTCTGCAGGGCACGCAATGCAGGAGCTCCTGAACTCAGGTTTGACCGAGGTCTTGCAGAGGGTTGAACGCCCCCTGTTAGGGATCTGTCTCGGGCTTCAACTGCTGTTTGAGTCAACGGCTGAGGACAATCAATCCTGTCTGGGCTTTCTGGAGGGTCACGCCGCGCGCTTCTCCTCCCCCAGGGTCAAAGTACCCCATGTGGGCTGGAATCAGCTCGAGTTCCGGGCTTCGACTGGGAGGGAACTCCTCGAGGGGATTCCTGACAACAGCTACTTTTACTTCGTCCACAGTTTTTTTGTGCCCGTGACTCCCCGGGTCACGATTGCCAGCACCCGCTACGGACAGCTGGATTTCTCAGCGGCTGTCCACTCGGGCAACTACTGGGGTGTTCAGTTTCATCCTGAACTCTCGGGTGAACACGGCCTTCAACTACTCGATAATTTTGTTCGGATCTCAGAATGCTGGTCATAGCGGCGATCGATCTCATAGACGGTCGATGCGTGCGCTTGGTGCGCGGAGACTACGCTCAAAAGACGGAGTACCTGCCAGACCCCATCGAACAGGCGCTCCATCTTCAGAAAGCCGGGTTTTCCCGTATCCACATTGTGGATCTGGATGGTGCGCGCCTGGGAGCGTTGCAACACACGAGTCTCATCGGCCGGCTGGCGTCGACCGTCTATTTGCCGGTCCAGGTGGGCGGAGGCATTCGCACGTCGGAGGATGTTGCTCAACTGGCTGATCTACAGAAATGTTTCTTGATTATAGGTAGTTCTGCTCTACTTGCTCCCAAAGAGGTTGAGGTCTGGATCGAGACATGGGGATGTGACCGTTTCATTGTCAGTCTCGATCTGGACGGTGAGGAACTACGGACCCACGGATGGAAGAAGCGGGCGCCGCTGAAGTTACAGGAGGCACTGGGCCTGATTTCCGGCTGGGGGCTTCGACAGGTGATCTGCACCGACATATCTCGCGATGGCACTTTGAGCGGTCCCAGCCTCGGGCCACTCGAGAGGCTGGTGAACTCTCTGAGCCGGGAAACCATGGTTATCGCGGCAGGAGGCGTCTCCAGGCCCGACCAGATTGCGCAGCTGGCTGATTGCGGTGTTGGCGGTGTCATCATCGGCAGAGCTCTCTACGAGGGCAACATCCCTGAGCGGGAGTTTGCCTGTGCTGGCTAAACGCTTGATTCCTTGTCTGGATGTGAAGGATGGGCGCGTCGTCAAGGGGGTTCAGTTCCAGGAACTCAGAGATTGTGGAGATCCGGCCGAACTGGGCCGGCACTACAGTGCCGAGGGGGCAGACGAGCTCGTGTTCCTCGATATTGCGGCGACAGCAGAGGGCCGTCAGACAATGCTCCAATGGGTGAATCAGGTTGCCAGGCAGGTGTTTATTCCCTTTACCGTCGGAGGAGGAATTCATTCTTTGGGGCAGATTGGTCAACTACTCGGTGCCGGTGCTGACCGCGTCTCCATCAACAGCGCAGCCGTCCGCGATCCTGATCTCATCTCCGCTGCCGCCCGGAGATTCGGAAACCAGTGCATTGTGGCGGCTATAGACGCCAAGAAGGGGCTTGAAGAATGGCAGGTCTTCGTGAACGGAGGAAGGGTGAGAACGGACCGTGACGTCCTGGCCTGGGCGAGCGAGCTCCAGGAGCGTGGAGCTGGAGAGATCCTGCTCACCTCAATGGACCGCGACGGGACTCTGTCCGGATATGACCTGACGCTGCTGGAGAGAGTATCCGCACGTCTTTCGATTCCAGTCATCGCCTCCGGAGGAGTCGGGAAATTGCGGCACTTGCTCGAGGGCTTGTTGGCAGGCGCCGATGCCGTCCTGGCGGCAAGCATTTTTCATGATGGCCAGTATTCGCTCGGCGAAGCGAAGGAATTCCTCCACCAACAGGGAGTTACGGTGAGACTATGAAAGAGAGCCTGAGCTCAGACCTGAAACCAGATTGGTCAAAAATGGATGGACTGGTGCCGGCCATCGTGCAGGATGCAGACACCGGGCGCGTACTGATGCTGGCCTATATGAACCCGAAGGCCCTGCAGGCAACGATTGAATCCGGGAAAGCGGTGTTCTGGAGCCGCAGTCGAAAGTGTCTGTGGAAGAAAGGGGCGACCTCGGGGAACGTTCTTGCGGTCACCCGGCTTGCATTGGATTGTGATGGCGATGCCATTCTGGTCATGGCACGGCCGAGTGGACCTGCCTGTCACCAGGGGCCTCGATCCTGCTTTCTGGATGATCAGACGCTACATACCTTCGAGTTTCTCCCATACCTCCAAGAGACGATTCGACAACGCATCGAAACAGGTACTCAGGAATCTTACGTGCATCGGCTCTCGGAAAAAGGCGAAAGCGAGTTAGCAAGGAAGGTGGGCGAAGAAGCCATCGAGGTCATTCTCGCGACACACACGAACACTCAGGAACTGGTCGCCGAGTGTGCTGACCTCGTTTTCCACCTGCTGGTTCTGATCAACCATAAGAACCTGGGATTCGAACAGATCGTGGCCGAACTCATGGCGCGACGCCACTAGTGCGCTTTCGGTCGTCATACCTCTTTCCCTCAATGAACGCCCGGACGTAGGGATCTTCCGAGCTCCTGAGCGAGGGAAGGTCTCCCTCGAAGCGAATCTTGCCATCTTTCAGAAGGATCACTCTGTCGGCCACAATGTCCATGCATTTGAGATCGTGGGTGACCACGATCGAAGTCAGCTTTTCCTGCCGGTTCAGCTTCCGTATCAGGCGGCTGACCGATTTCCCGATGATCGGGTCGACTCCGGTGGTGGGCTCGTCGTAAAGGATGACCTCGGGGTCGTTGGCGATGGCTCGCGCAATGGCCACCTGCTTTTTCCCGCCTGCACTCAGCTCATCGTTCAGGCTGTTTCCCATTCCCTCCAGTTCTACTGCATCCAGCAGATAGTCGACCCGCTCCCGAATCACTTCTTCATCCGTTACACCTTGTTCCCGGAGCGGGTAGGCGATGTTCTCCCCAACATCCAGGAAATCAAAAACAGCCCCATGCTGAAACACATAGGACACTCTTTTACGAACTTCCAGAAGCTCACTCTCCGTCATGATCCCAACATCTCTTCCTTTGAAGAAGATCCAGCCGTGGTCCGGCCTGAGAAATCCCGCGATCAGCTTGAGTAGAACGCTCTTTCCAGTTCCGTTCTGGCCCAGGACTCCCACCGTCTCGCCCCTCTTGATCTTCAGTGAGACGGAGGACAGGACCGGATGATCAAAGGATTTCTCGAGGTTGAGCACTTCGATGACGTCCTCGCCCTCGTCGTCCACCGGGATCTTCCGTCGAACAGGGTGCTGGCGGCGGCGCTGGAAAAAACGTCGGGCCACCAGCAGGACTAGAATGCCCACATAGACGGCGAAGAGCAGGGCGACAAAAACCTCGAAGACCATCCGAACCTATCTTACCTGACATGGAGGCGAAACATAGTTCCGGCGAGGTGGGATTTCCGAAGAGAGGAGAAGGCAGGGGGAAAAGGAACTGAGGCCCAGCAGCCACCGGGTCTCGTGCCCGGCGGCCGCCAGGCAATTCCGCTCAATGACGGATCTGAAAACGGGTCAGCTTCCGGGCCATTTCCCGCTGCCGATCCTTATCGCTCACGAGATAAGCTTCCAGCCACTGCCGGAGCTCCCTCTGATTCATTTCCAGAACTTCACAGACCCATTGAAAGCTGCCCGGGTAGTTCTCTTCGGAAGCAAACCAGTCAAGGGCGTCCTGTCGCCACAGTCGCCACTCTTTATTCGACGACTTCTTGGGAGCAACCACGTCACGAAAAGCCTGAAGCAAAATGCCCAGGGAAAGATTTCTCAGGGAGGATTCAGGCCTATGTTCCGGCGGGTAAAGTCCTGCGCTTTCGAGCCCTGAACTATTTCTCTGTTGTTTCGCCAACTCAACACTTTCCTTTCTATTTATGCCGGAACTCACCGCTTTTTTTTGTTCCTAGTCTTTTTGACGCGCGGTAGCCGGAAAAGTTTCGTTTAGACGCCAGGTCGCTGCCAGACAATCAGTCTGGAGTATAGGTGTTAAGATGTTGATAATAAAATACTTGAATCGTTCTTAGATGGTTTTTGTAAGTTTTCTTCCATGCTTTTGTTGTACAATCCAGCATTTGTTGTCCTGGTATCCAAGGAGGAGGTTCGAATGGCTGTAGAGCGACGTAACGCTGTGACTTTGCAAGGCAATCCTTTTACGCTGGTTGGGCCGGAATTGAGGTCTGGAGATCCGGCTCCTGATTTTGAGCTCGTTGGAGCAGACTTGAAGCCCGTCAATCTTCAGGATACGGCTGGTAAGATCAGAATATTCAGTGTTGTGCCGTCTCTCGATACTCCGGTCTGCGATACGATGACCCGTCGCTTCAACACGGAGGCCGCGGGGCTGCCTGAAGTCCAGATCTACACAGTGAGCATGGATTTGCCCTTTGCCCAGAGTCGCTGGTGTGCGGCCAGCGGGGTCGATAACATCGCCATGCTCTCAGATCACCGCGACGGTTCGTTCGGGGAAAGCTACGGGACGCTGGTCAAGGAACTTCGCCTCGACTCGAGGGCCATTTTCGTGGTTGATGCGGAGGGCTTGATTCGTCACGTCGAGTATGTCGGCGAGATTGCTGATCAGCCTGATTATGACAGCGCTCTGGACTCTGTACGGGAACTTGTTGGAGGGGAAACGTGAGCCGAGTGACGACCTTGTGTCAGCTCTGTTCTTCTTCCTTGAGTTCGACGTAGAACCCCAGATCAATGTCCTCGAGCTGCTTCGTGATGAAGGAAATCTGCCCCGTGTGATAGGAGAAGTGCTCCACAACGTGGAATATGGCCTGGAGACCGGTGACTTCGTAGACCTGGACCTGAAAGGTCCGCTCCAGGGCGTCGGGTCCCAGGCTCTGGAGAATCGCAACGGCCTCCTGGAGAGTTCCGTCCAGCTGCTCGAGGAGTTCCGATCGGGTCATTCCGCCGCGCGCATTGAACTCGCCGTCACGACGGCGCTCGTCCAGTGCGCCCCCCAGTCCGCATACGATCCACTGTCGCACGTTGCCACTCAGGTGCAGCATCAGGTTGCCAACGCTGTTGGAGTGCTGGTTGGGCCTCCACCAGATCTTGGCGTCATCCAGGAGGGCCACACAACGGCGAATCTTCGGCAAAAAGTCCGCGCTGAGGTATTGAACCGCCTGGTCGCTGAATGCCTGCGTTGGATCAAAGCCCATCACAACTTAGAGACTAATACAGGAGCGCGGGAAAAAAGAGGGCACCCGTCACAGATCTGGTACTGACTGGTCAGGGAACCAGTTTTCGGCGCTGGCGCTGAATCGGCCGCTTCAAAACTGCGTCCTGCTGAAGTTGAACGGTCAGGGAAGTCCCTCTAGGCATGGCCACGTGCTGGCCCCTCATGAGGAGCCCGATCACTGCGCCGCCGGCTGCTCCGATGGCACCGCCGATGCCGGCTCCCCGCAGGCTGCGGTCAGCAACGGCTCCGACCCCGGTTCCGAGGGTCCCTCCAACGGTACCGGTCTCGAGGACATCGTCGGCCTGTTTGCTGGTAGTCGTGATTTTGCCTTCCTTTGCACCAGAGGCACTCACGTAGCCTTCCGCCTGTTCGGCCCGGGCCTCCAGGCGTCTGGTGACACCGCTCGGGAAGATGATGGCGTCGAACGACAGGAGCACCTCTCCCTTGCCTTTGAGCCTTCCGGGTCTGGCCACTTCATCCACCTGGCCGATCAGGTAGCTTCCGACTGGAATCACGATCTGGTCGTCGGACGTAATCGGCACTGCGAGTGTGGCGTGGAATTTGTCTCCCGGCCGGGCAGTCTCCGTACTCACACCGGTTTGCAGGGTCACAAAGAGATTGGTCTTCCTGGGAATCACAATCTCTTCCCGATCGGCCTGAGCGGCCGTCAGAAAGGGCAGGCAAATAAGCAACCATCCGTATTTGTTCATGCGACTCTCTCCCATTTGTATCGACGTGTCTCCGGGCGGGCCAGGAATCCAATCAAAACGAGTCCTGCCAGGAACCCTCCGATGTGAGACCACCAGGCTATTCCCGCAGCTTCGGCGCCAGTACCGGCCAACCCGGCGGTTCCGTTCACGAGTTGCACGGCGAACCAGAAACCCAGTACCACGATGGCCGGAAGCTGCACCACAGGCCACACAATAATGAACGGTATGATGGTCAGAATCCGAGCGAAGGGATAACTGATCAGATAGGCCCCGAGTACTCCGGCCACTGCACCGCTGGCCCCGATTGCGGGCACCGAGCTTTCGCTGTGGAAGGCGAGGTGGACCAGAGAGGCTACGATCCCGCACACAATGTAAAAACCTAGAAAACGCAGGTGCCCCATTCGGTCCTCGATATTGTCTCCAAAGATCCACAGGTACCACATGTTCCCGATCAGATGGAGCCAGCCGCCGTGCAGGAACATCGAAAACAAAGTGCCCCGGGTCACGGCCAGTCCAGTTGACAGGGGCTGAACTCCGATTTCTTTGATGCGTGACGGGACCAGACCGTTCAACTCGAAGAAACCGGCCAGCTGATCTTCTGGAAAACTCAATTCGTAGAGAAACACGAGCAGGTTCGCCCCGATCAACAGAATAGTGACCAGAGGATAAGTTCTAGATGGGACGTTGTCTTTGAAAGGAATCATCCGGTCAAACTAGCTAGTGTACTGTCCGGGTCGACCCTCAAAGCTCGATGAGCTGCGCATAGGAAATTGCCGGAATCTTACGGATCTTCGTCATCACCGCATCGGGCACCGGGTTGTCCGTGTTGATGACCCCCAGCGCCTGTGAAAGGTTGTCCTCGCGCCCCAGCACGAACGAGGCAATGTTGATCTCACCCTCTCCCAGGATGGTTCCAACTGCTCCAATCACGCCTGGAGTGTCCTGGTTGCGGATAAACAGAACGTAATCTCCCAGCGGTGTCTCGAGAGGAATTCCGTCGACCGAAACAAGCCAGATTCTCCCCTGGTGGAGGATCGCGCCCTCCACCCATTCCGTCCCTTCAGGATGGCGCAGCTGGACACTGATCAAGTTGGCATGGTCTCTGCTGCTGGTACTGACGGTTTCGAGGACCTCAATACCTCTCTGACGGGCGTAGGTCCGAGCATTCACTTCATTGACTGGTTCGGCCAGCATGGGCTGAAGGATGGCTTTCAAAAGATGGTTTGAGATCGGTCGGTAATCCACCCTGGCCAGATCGCCGTAGTAGCGGATGCCAATTTCGCTGATACGAATCTGGCAAATCTGAGAGGCAAAAGCGCCCAGCTTGGAAGCCAAATTCAAAAAAGCAGCGATCTTCTCCAGTTCTCCTGTCGACAGCGACGGGAAGTTGACCGCATTGGAAATCAGGTCTTTCTGAAGATAATCGACAACCTGGGTCGCAATGGAATGTCCCACCTGTTCCTGGGCCTCGACCGTGGAACCGGCAATATGGGGAGTGAGAATCACCCGATCCGACCGCAGCAGCCGTTTGTTGACGGAGGGCTCATTCTCAAAAACGTCAAGTGCGGCGCCGCCCAGCCTGCCCTCTTCCAGGCAGTCCACTAAATCATCTTCGGCTATGAGTCCCCCGCGGGCGGCGTTGATGACAAATGCGCTGGACCGCATCAGTGACAGCGTCTCGCGATTGATGATTCCCCGCGTCTCATTTGTGAGCGGCAAATGCAGGCTCAAGAAGTCGGCCGCCTCAAGAACTGAGGGAAGATCGGAAAGGGTGACTTCCAGATCACCGGCGTAACGCTGGCCCACAAAAGGGTCGTAGGCGATCACGCGCATCTGAAAGGCTTGCGCCCGCCGAGCCAGCACTGACCCGATCTGTCCGAGGCCCAGGATTCCCAGTGTTTTCCCTCGGAGCTCCTGACCCACGAACGCTGCTTTGTTCCATTCACCTGCCTTGACAGAGGCGTCCGCTCCCGGCAGTTTCCGGGCCAGGGCAATGAGCAGCGCGAAAGCGTGCTCGGCCGCGCTGATACTGTTTCCTCGGGGAGTATTCATGACCAGGATCCCTTTTTGGGTGGCCGTCTCGAGGTCGATATTGTCGACGCCGGCGCCGGCGCGACCGATGACTCGCAGTTGAGAAGCTGCCCCGATCACCCCCGACGTGACTTGCGTGCGACTTCTTACGATCAGCGCCGCAACGTCCTCGATCTCGCTCAGTAGCTGGTCCTGGCTCAGTTCCGGCTGGTAGCTGACTTCCAGGTCGGACGCATTCATCAGAACGGCCTGTCCCTTTTGTGAGATTCGATCGGCGACGAGAATCTTCATGAAAGTACTATTCAGGCCAGGCCGCCAGAGCGGCTCGCAGGCCCGAGCCGTCGCGTTTTCTTCCGCTCAACTGCGCGATCACGATTTCCAGCGCTCCCAGGATGGAAACGACATCGAGGAAATCGAAGTATCCGAGGTGGGCAATCCTGAAGATCCGCCCTTTGAGGCTCCCCTGTCCCCCCGCGATCTTGACGCCAAACCGCTCTTCGAGCACTTGGATCAAGTCGGGAGCCTGAACCCCCGGGGGCGGGAAAGCGGCAGTCGCCGCGTTGGCAGGAGACGTGGACAGAAGGGTGCACCCCAGCGAGCGTAGTCCGGCCCGCGTGGCACGGGCCATGACCGCTGTCTCCTCGACGATCCTGTCAATACCCTGATTCAGGATCTCGCTGGTTGAGGCGAAGAGCGACTGGTAAAGGCTGATGGCAGGGGTGAAAGTCGTTCTGCCCTGGCGTTGGCTCGCCACCTCTCGCTCCAGGTTGAAATAATAACCCCGGCCGCTGTCGCGCAGACGGTCCAGGGCTGATTGACTCAAAGACACAAACGCCAGGCCGGGAGACATGGCAAAAGATTTCTGGGATCCGCTGATGACTACATCCAGACCCCACTCATCCGTGTGGACAGGCTGACTTCCGACAGCCGTAATGCCATCCACGACGAGAAGAACTTCAGGAAAACGCTCGCGCACGGCTTTTCCGATTGCGCCGAGATCGTGCATCGTCCCGGTCGAGGTTTCACAGCCCTGTAGAAACAAGGTCTTCACATCCGGGTTGTGCTCGAGTTCTACACAGATTTCGGTCGCTTCGGCTGCCTCGCCGGGTTCTTTCGAGAGAGTGATACAGGTCTGCCCGTGGGCCTGGCAGATTTCAGTCCATCGCTCACCGAATTTCCCGATAGCAACCGTCATTGCCGGGGTCTTCTCGCTCACCAGATTGGCAACCGCGGCTTCCATGGCTCCGGTACCCGAACAGCTGAGAATCACCAGGTCACCGGTAGTCTTGAAGATTCTCTGCAGGTTCTTTTGAGTGGACTGAAAAAGATCTCGAAACTCTTTGGTTCGATGGTGAACGATCGGCTTCGAGGCCGCCAGCTGAGCCGCCGGCATCAGTGGGGTTGGACCCGGCGTGAAGATACGGGGCTTGTACACCGCGTCATAATATCACGTTGAAGAGGGCGGACCAGGGGCGCCTGAGCCGCCTTCTTGCAGAGGCTTGGCCGCTACGAATTTTTCTTGTCCACGGACCAGATGCCGGCTCCTCTGCAGAGGATGAAGAGGAAGGCAAAAGCATAGAGTAAAGCGAGCTCTCCATGGTTCTGAATCGGAAACAACGAACTCGGCTGGTGCTTCCAGAGGTAGCCGACAAACATCTGGCCGCAGCCCAGCAGTGCCGCAAAGCTGGTGAAGAGACCCACCGCAATCGCCAGGCCACCAACGAACTCGACGGTTCCAGCAACCCACATCAACGCCGAGTTCGCCTGGCTTCCTCCGAAGGCGCCAAACAGTTTCTGAGCGCCGTGAAAGGCGAACAGCACCCCGAACGCAATCCGCATGACCGCGTAGGATGGTTCCGTGAGTTTACGAAATAATGACCGCATGAGAGTCCTCCCAACCTTCAACCTTCAACATTCCGAGTGGATCGGATGTGGGATTCGTAATCTCACTCCCCCGCCACAATCGACATTCAGCCACGGCATGAGAAAGCATACCAACAGCCCGATCGCGCCCGCTGGAGAGAGAAACCTCAAGAGGGTAGGTCTGTCCGGTGTTGGCATAGTTTGCTCTATTGTACTTCACACCAGCGCTATCAGCCAGACGAGATCATGTTCGCCGGGTGGCGTGGATCAGGATTTTGATTTTGGGGGCTGACACATAGCGATGCGGCGGCTAATTGAAACCCGTGGGGTAACAGGGCCTGTCACCGTGGCGACATCCTGGAGGCCAGCAACCGACCGGGAGCAGTTCCAGTTCGTCCCGGCCGGCGGCCGCAGCTTTACGGTCGGATTCCACATTGAGTCTTTTTGAGTGCCTGGGTCCGAGAGTGGGAGGCGGTGGCTCGGGGCAGCTCTCGGGAGGATTTAAACGTTCGCTGCCCCGAGCCACCGCCTCCCACTCTCTAATCTGAGATCAAATGAGGGAGAGTGTCAGGCCGAAAACGCCTTGAAAGTGGGAGGTAGACTCAGGGCAGCGACCGTTTAAATCCCCCCGGGAGTCGCCCTGAGTCTACCTCCCACTTTCCGCCAGGAAGCGTGCCATCCAAACAGGTCCCTGGCTAGAGGTTCTTCTTGTCCAGGCGGACGATCCCCCGTGGGCTGGACAACGGATGTCCCCTTTCGCGGTCGGTCCGAACAACGTGTGGTATAGTCGCCGGGATGGCGCAGTTGCAGGCTTTATTACTCTGTGACCTCGTCGTAACGACGCCCGAGGGGAAGGTTCAGCTGCAGGGGCTCTTCGATGTCATCAACACCCTTCAGCTGCCCACGAGGCATGGTCGGATGTGGGTTTTCTTCCGCTTTCTCATGGAGGAAGGGGACTGGGTTGAGGAGGGGAAGACCCGTACGATGACGCTCTACCTCCAGAGGCCCAGTGGAGAAACCGAAAGCCTTCCCCAGATGGAGGTGAAGGTCGGGCACCAGGGTACCGTTCAGGGATATGTCCAGCTCCAGGGCCTGCCACTCAAACAGAAAGGTGAGCATTGGCTCGAACTTTACTATGGGGAAACCAGGGTGGGACGGTGCCGCTTCTACGTTCGATTGACAAAGCCTCAACAAGTTCAGGCCCAACCCGTTGCCGGGTCAACCACTGTTCATTAGACTAGCCCGACAACTTATGAATTTGCCGGGCTTAGGGGGCTCGCCATCAACGAACCGGGGGCGATAATCGGGCGGAACCAGGGGAGCCAGCTGTGCCCCGGCGGTGTCCCTGAAGGCTTTGTCTATCGATTCTATTCGTACCTCCGACCCCACCCTCTGGTCCGCTGCAGAAGTGACGGGAGTCGCGGTTCCCTCGATCAGGGTGACTTCGTGAAGCTTGAGTGAAAACCGGTGCAAACCTTCGGGCAAGGGGCTGTCGGTGCGCACCCAGAAAGTGGTCAGTGGCTGGGAGACGTGAGTGACGCTGCCGCGAATTGCCCCCGAGTTGTCGTCCCCGAGCCAGAATCGAGCTGCCAGTCGACTGCTCACTTGAAGTTACCCCACTTTTGTGGACAGTTTACGGCTTTCGAATCAAGCCACATCTGAGTGCCTCGATTCATAGTTGATCGGCGACAGATAGTCCAGTGACGAGTGCCGCCTGTGAGGGTTGTAAAAGCCCTCGATGTAGTCGAAGACAGCAAGCTTGGCCTGCAGCTTGCTGCGGAAGCTGTGCCGGTCGATCAGTTCACACTCCAGAGAGGCAAAAAAGCTCTCACACAGCGCGTTGTCATAACAGTCACCGACCGAGCCCATGGAGGGTCTGATGCCGGCTCTCTTGCAGCGTAGCCCGAACTCGATCGACGTGTATTGCGTCCCCTGGTCCGAGTGATGGATCACCCCGTCGGATTCACGCTCTTGAAGTGCCATTTGCAGGGCATCGGTCACTAGCCGGGTCTTGAGATCATTTCTGAGCGACCAGCCGACCACTCGACGACTGAAAGCGTCGACCACTACGGCCAGGTAGACGAAACCTGCCCAACTCGGCACGTACGTGATGTCTGCAACCCACAGTCGGTTGGGGCGGCTGACCTGGAAGTTTCGCTCCACCAGATCCGGAGCCGGACGGCTGTCTTGGCCTCTCAGGGTCGTGCGTGTCTTGCGTCTGCGGCTAACGCCTTCAATGCCGGCGACTTTCATCAGTCGGGCCACCCGGTTTTTGCCCACCAGGTGACCTTCCTCTCGAAGTTCCGCCGTAATGCGGGGAGCTCCATAGGTCCGACGACTTTGCTGGTGGATCCCGTTGATTGTTTCCAGAAGACGAGCATTCGCTTCATCTCGAGTCGAAGGTCCGCGATCGACCCACGCGTAGTAGCCACTGGTGGAGACACCCAGCAAACGGCACATGGTGGTGATTGGATAGTCGGCCTGATTCACTTTCACGAACCTGATGACTCCTTGGAAATCGGATCGCTCTCCCGTGCGAACCAGGCCGCGGCTTTTGCCAATATTTCCCGCTCAACCCTCAGCTGCCTATTTTCTTTGCGCAACTTCCGCAGCTCGGCTCGTTCTACCGTCGTCAGGCCGTCTCTACGACGGCCTTCATCCAGGTCTGCCTGGGCGATCCAGTTGCGGATCGTCTGTTCGTTGGGTTCAAACTCTCGGGCCAGCTCACCGGGGCTGCGCCCGGCTCGATGAAGCTCGACTATCTGCTGGCGAAACTCGGGTGGATAAGCTCGTCTTGTTCTTGGCATCGTGTCCTCCATTCTCCCAAAGGATTAGGTGTCCACGAAACCGGGGGAACTCCAACTGGATATTTCACTGTCATTTGTCAGGAGCACCAAGGATTGCAGAATACGAGCTCTCTTTAGCATAGCTGAAATTCAGGAAGTAGTGTCCGAAGCGGAAGCCAGAACTTTCCGAAGCCGTCCTCCAGACTCATCTTCCCTCGTGAACCCACCGTTAGCCCGGATTGTTCATAAGTTTTCGTAGCGAAGCGGGAGATTCTCACGCTGCAGTAGAAAATTTATGAATCATCCGGGTTAGGTTTGCTCGCCGTTAAGGGTGGGCTCCACCGTCGGATGCGGGCCCGTCTGGAACCGTTTGACTTTGCCGGGGGCTGGTTTTACGATCCCCCTGAATCCGCAGCACAAATCGATTGACGGAGGGAAAGATGCGAGTTGGTATTGTCGGTTACGGTTGGGCCGGTCAGGCACACGTCGGGGAATATAACGCGATCGATGGAGTCGAGACGACGGCGATCTGCTCGCGTCGGGAACTGGACGAGTCAGAGCTCTCAGCGCGGCATGGGTCCAAGATCAGGGTTTTCAACGACCTCGAGGAGATGTGTCGATCTGACCTCGACCTGGTGTCTATCTGCACCCCCCACCCGCTCCATCCTGAGCAGGTCGAAATCGCCGCAAGGGCCGGAAAGGACCTGGTAATCGAGAAGCCGGTGGCGATTGATCTGGAGGGAGTCCGCCGTGTTGAACAGGCGGTTCAATCGAGCGGGGTCCGGGCCATCGTCTGTTTTGAGGCCAAGGTGATCGGGCATTTCCAGACCATGCGCGAGATGATCCGCCAGGGACTGCTGGGGGATATCCACTATGGAGAGTCCGACTACTATCACGGAATCGGACCCTGGTATGGGCAGTATAAGTGGAACGTCAAGAAGGACTTCGGCGGATCTTCTCTCCTGACCGCCGGCTGTCATGCCCTGGACGGACTGATCTGGCTGATGGGTTCGAGACCCGTGGAAGTCTTCAGCTACACTGCCCGGTCCAGTGCCCCTGAATTCGAAGTCTATGAGTATCCGACCACAAGCAGTACCGTGATGCGTTTCGAGAGTGGAGCCATCGGAAAGGTAGCTTCCGCAATCGACGTCTTCCAACCCTACGAGTTGAACGTCTATCTGACCGGCTCGGACGGGGCGATCTCGAACGACAAGTTCTTTACGCGCAAGCTGGGTGGCCTCGACCAGAAGGGTTGGAGCAAAATGCACACCCAGATGATCGATTCCGGAGACGTGGCCGACCACCCCTACCAGGCTCTTTTCGCTGATTTCATCGAGTCGATCAAGGATGGACGGGATCCGATGTTCTCATTCGAGGACTCGATGTTCTCGCACCGAGTCTGTCTGGCAGCCGATCGTGCAGCTGAAGAGGGGAGGCCGGTGAAGCTCGACGAAATGGAATGATCCGCCATTCCCGACCGACACTCAGACCCACTTCTTGGCCGGGTCATCCCAGGTTAGCATCCTGTGGGTGAACCAGGATTCATTGGCCCCTGCGACTGCAGCAACCCCGTAAGCTCCGAGTTGCACGGGACAGTGGAGTTCTTCGCCGTGGCGGATCGCGTTCTGCAGGTTGACATGATGCAACGGGATGGCCTCTGCTCCCGACTTCGAATGAGTCTGGAGGACGTCGCCGCTTCCTTCAGCGACAATTTTCCACCCCTCGGAATTGAAGATCAGGCTGGCATCTTTTCCCCGAATGATGTGTTTGTTTGCATTGCTGTTCGCCATGGTACCGAGCAGGTGGACGGTCATTCCGTTGGTCACCCCTTCAACCCGAGGATACTCCAGCAGCACCTCCATGTTGTCGGGTAATTCCCGGCCGTCGTCCCAGAAGTAGATCCCTCCCATGCCGGTCACCCGGGAAGGATAGGTCAAACTGCAGGCCTTCAGAATCCGGGTGATACGGTGGACGAACAGGTCCGTGGAGATGCCCCCCGAATAATCACGGTAGCAGCGCCATTCGAAGTATCTCTTGGGATCCCAGGGTCGCTTCCGGGCCGTACCCAACCAGGCCTCCCAATCCAGGTCTGAGGGCCTGGGAAGATCGGCGCGAACCCCTGTTCGCCAGGGGCCACGACCGGGCGGGTAGTTGCGAACATAGCCAACCTGAGCCTGGACAACCGGGCCGAGCTTACCGGCCCGAATAGCGCGCCCGGCCGCCTCGTAGCTGTCGTCGCTCATTCCTTGCACACCGACCTGCAGCTTGTGCCCGGTTTCCTGGACTTTTGCCCAGACCTCGTGGGCCTCACTGACTTTGTGGGCTAGAGGTTTTTCACAGTACACATGCAAACCGGCTTCCAGGGCATCAATGGCGATGGGGGAGTGCCAGTGTTCCGGGACTGAAACGACCACGTAGTCGAGTTGAGCAGTATCCAGAAGACGGCGATAATCCGTGTGGATCCGGGCTCGTCCTCCCATCTTCGAAAGGTGGTCATCAAAGGCCTGCGCCCGCCTCTCAAAGACGTCACAAACCGCTGACACCTCCAGGTTTTGTTCTTTCTTGATCTCGAGTAACCCCCGCAAATGGGCTCCCCCGATAGTCCCGCACCCGATGATTCCAACCCTCAGGCGATCGTTAGCTCCGATTACGCGGGCGTAGCTGCTTGCAGTCATCGCCGGCAGTGTGGCCGCGCCCAGGCTGGAGGTCTGAATGAATCTTCTTCGGCTCAACTTGTCTTGATTGCTCATGTAGATACTCTAGATCGGAAGAGCGTTTGGAGAAAGCAGACTCCTCGCGCGTTTCCCACCTGTTTTCACTTCTGCTGCGTGAGGCTGTTATAGACGATAGTGAGAAAGGTTTGTGGATTCATGAATCCGGCTCCCCAGGATTCGTCGAACTCTGCTGTCGGCCGGGCCGCCAGTAGCTCGGCCAGAGACTTGCCCTCAGCGATCAGTTTACCGACTCGCTGGTGAACGGTCTTGAGCACGTCCCGGTAGGCCACCAGGTCTTTGCGAGTCGCCAGGGCACCGTGCCCGGGGATGATCTTCGAATTCTCATCGGCCTGCTCCAGGACAGTTTCGGCGGCGGCCAGTATTCCCGCAAAGGAGCCGCCGCTGCTCAGATCGATAAATGGATAAGAGCCATTGAAGAACAGGTCACCCATGTGGAACACGTTGGCGTGCTGGAAATGAATCACCGAATCTCCATCCGTGTGAGCCGGTTCCACGTGGTAGGCGTGAATGTGATCCTCGTTGAGATGAAAAGTGACGCTCTCAGAGAAAGTGACGACCGGCAGCGCTTGTTTGGGCGAGGCAGGAACCCGACGGTTGAAGGCCTCCATGAACTGTTCGACTCCCATCCGTCGGCGCACGTTCTCGTGAGCCACGATCAGCGCTCCAGCGTTCCCGAAATTCTCGTTTCCGCCCGTGTGATCAAAATGCCAGTGTGTATTCAAGACAAACTCAACAGGATGTTCTGCGATCTCTTCTATCGCCTTCGTGATCTTTGCCGTTAATGGAGCAAACTGGTCATCAATGATGAACGTCGAGTCTTTGCCAGCGGAGACTCCGATGTTTCCACCCTGGCCCTGCAGCATGTAGATGCCCTCTGCTACCTGGATGGTCTTGATCTGAACGTCCTCTACTTGAAAGGACAGGGCCTGGGCTGACAGGATCGAAATCGCCAGCGACAGGAAGAGTAGGCCTTTGATTCTGCGAGTCACGATCGTTACTCCTTCTTTCAGGGTTGTCGGGCTTCATGGACCGTGTCCGTGTAGCGCACATGGGTATTGACGATGCCGATCTCAACGCGTCGATTCCGGGCCCGGGCCTCCACGGAGGTTCCTGGAACGAGCGGCCTCGTTTTCCCGAATCCCTCAGTCTCGATCAAGTCCGGGTCGACTCCGGCCTCGACAACGTAGTCTCGCACCGCCTGAGCACGCTTGGCGGATAGATCGAGGTTGTAATCGTCTGAACCGATATCATCGGTGTGACCGTAGACGTAAATCGCGTAGTCCTGAGAGGTCAAAAGGATTCCGGCGATGCGGCTCAACAGCTCTCTGTTCTCGGGGCGCAAAAAGGCCTTGTCGAAGTCGAATTCCAGGGCGTCGCTGCCCAGGTTCATGACAAGACCGAGTGCTGTCCTGCGGGTTTCAACGACCTGGCCGAGCGCATCGTGCAACCGGGTTAGCTCCGACTCCGCGTCCCGTTGGACCCGTTCCAGTTCAGCTCGAACCTGGGTCGCATCGGAGCGAGACTGATCTGCATCGGACCGGGCATCGGCCGCCTCGCTTTCTGCGGCCTGGCGACCCAGGGCCGCAAGTCGCGCGTTCTCCTCCGCACTGGAGGCACGCCGGGCAGCCTTTTCTGCTTCTGTTTCGGCCGTGCTGGTCCGGGCTGAGTTCTCCTCGATTTTTCCGGCGAGATCGGTGAGTTGTTCCTCGAGCCGGCTGATGCGATACAGAAGCGCCAGCGAGAACAGCAGCAGAGTCGCAGCAGAGGCAATCGCTATAAAGAATCCCCCTTGGCGTTTTCCCGGTCCTGGCGACTGCCGGTTCATTGAAGAGTATTTTGCCACATTCCCGGCGCGGGGGCTTGAGACCAGGAAGTCAGGGTTGCGCAATCATCACACCGAGCAGACGCCGGGCATCCTCCTCGTGATCTTCGAAGAAGCGGACCGAGCCAGCCTTTCCCTCCAGGTGGCGACAAGGGTCGAAGTGATCAACCGCGGAGGGAACGATATACTCGATCAACGTGTAATCCCAGGAAACGAGGCTCAGCGCCCCTTCTTTCCCCTGTACCGTCAGCTCCAGGTAAGCCGGGGCCCTGCAGCGGACGGCCGACAACTTTCCCGCAGCCTCGCGAATCAGATCAGCCGGAATTCCGCCCGGCTGGTTGCCATCCGAGGTTTCTGTCTCGAGGGTGTACTCGTAGGTCCACTCGACCGGGTCTTGGACCACCTGCTCCCCGGTCTGGTCCGCCTGCTCCTCGATCTGGCCCCCCTGCTCCTCGATCTGCCGGGACAGACTCTCGGAGATCTCGCGGTCCTCTCTCGAGTCGGCGATTCTTCCCATCCGTGCCACCACCCGTCTCGCCTGATCCAGTCGCTCCACGGAAAGAAGCGAGTAGCCCAGCGTTTGAAGAAGTCTCATGTTGGAGGGCTCCAGGCGGCAGCCTTCGGTGGCCAGATCGACGGCCTCTTCCAGCTTTTCGTTTCGTCTTAAGAGATGCCGCGCCAGCGCAGAGTAGGAGTAAGGGAAACCAGGGCGTAGCTGGATCGCCTGGCGCAGGCTGCTTTCGATACGAGCCCTGGCCGGGTCCGTTTCTTGCTTCTCCGTTGCCGCGAGATAGGCGAAAAGGTAATGGGACAGGTAACTGGAGGATCCCAGGTCGACCGCCCTCTCAAAGGCATCGAAGGCTTTGTGCCGCCGCCCGCCTCGATAGTGCAGGTAGCCCAGGCTTTCGAAGGCCAGCGCCTCGTTGGGATTCACACTCAGGGCACGATAGATCAGGTCCTGCGCTTCTGCCTCCCGATCATTTCGAACCAGAAAAGCCGCACGCATGGAAAAGACCTGGGCCGGAGACAGGGACGAGGTTTCAAGATCAATATGCTTCCTGACCCCGAGCGGGTACGTAAAGTTGCGAAACTCGTCCCCTGCGACGTACTCACGCAGGCTCGCCTCCAGCCGGTAAAGTGGGCCCAGAGCCATTCGAACAGCCTGGTCGATACTGACACCCTGCTGCATGAGGCTGAGCAGTTCGTCGATCGGGCTCCTGGTTCCCTCGCCCCGGCCCGCCGTCATCAGATAATGGGTCAATGCCCAGGCCTGGCTGTAGAAAATCGACGCCTTCTTCGCCTCGTTGTAGTAGGCGGATCTCCGGTCCACTGCAAAGAGAGTCTTGAGGGAGAGCATTTCCTGAGACCGAAGCCGGAATACGTGAGACTGGCTGGGAAGGCCAAGGGCAATCTCGTCTTTGGAGATTCGGGTATGAGCGTAGAACTCAGCCAGACCCTCGCTCAGCCACAGCGGCACTCTGGGATGGTTGATCCTCATGAGCAGGTGAAAGTATTCGTGGTAGAGCGTCCGATAGGGTGTCGAGCCCTGGACGTCCAGGCGGAGGGCGACATAGTGTCTTTCGGGCCCGGCCAGAAAAACTCCTGCCGGCTTCAGCGAGTTGGGCCGCTCCCAATACTGGGGCAAGAGTTCCCGAAGGGACTCTTCATCCTTTACGGCAAATATGACGATGGGTTGCCCGGGGTCTGTGTTGGCATCGGGCAGCGCCTGTCGGAAGGCGCCTCGAATCTGCTCGAACCGAAGCATCGCCTCTCCGGCCGCTTTGACGCCGGCGTTGGAAACCAGCGTGAAGTGGGGACTTCGAATCTGAATCCATTCGCTTTCGGCATACAAAAGACCAGTGGCCGGGAGGGTCACCATTAGGAGAATCAGTATCGTCCGGGCAGCCAGCAGAAGCACGCTGTCCTCAGAAAAATGGGATCTAAACATGGCCCGCACCCGTGACAAAGGAGAGAACGATGGCTCCGGTGGTCAGAACCAGACAAACACCGGCCGCCGCCAGGTGGTTCAGGCGCTCGGGCAAAAGGGGATTCAGAAAAGCGGCTATTGCAAATCCGCCGCCGAATCCCCCCAGGTGGGCCCAGTTGTCGATTCGGGGCATCACGAGTCCGAACAGGAACAGGATGACGGCGTAGGTCTGGGCCTGGCGGCTGATCTGCGAGGCAACGCCCCGCCGGCCCGAGTAGACGAGAGCCCCTAGCAGCCCGAAAATGGCCGCCGAGGCACCCACCGTGAAACTGGCTCCACCGATGAACGGTATCCCACCGAAAAAGAGTCCGGCCAGGCTGCTGAGAGAGAAACCGACCACGCTGGAAGCTGTGTAGATCAGAATCGTGCGTCCAGGCCCGTAGATTTCAGCCGTCACGGGAGCCAGCTGCCGGACCCACATCATGTTGAACGCGATGTGCAGTAAGCTGCCATGCAGCCACCCGGCGCTGAGGACCGTCCACCAGCGACCCAGTTGGAACACCGGGATCGACCCGCTGGCCCCGAGCAGGTAAGAGGCAGAGTTGCTCGGGGACAACAGACCAAACAATCCTCCTCCTCCGATTGCGCCCGGGTCAAGTGCCAGCGCCACCAGATAGAGCACACCACAGGTGACCATGACAATGTTGGTGAAGCCCAGATCGCTGCCCAGCCGGCGCAAGGACGGGCCAAAGCCCCACAGACCGGGGTAAGGAGTTCCGCAGTGGTAGCAAGCGGCCTCGTTCACCCCCACCAGCAAGTTACAGGAACGGCACACGACGGAGCCACCGGTTTGCCTGAGTCCCATTCTTCTACGTCCCCCTGCGCCTGCTACCGGTCAGGAACGAGAGATCGTCCAACAGCAGCAAGAACCGACATAATATACGATTGGTCGGATACATGGATCGATTTACAAAGTTGCTTTTCCTGGAAGAACCGATCCCTCTGGTTTGTTCCATCAGAATCCTGGCGAGACGGCTCTTAATTCGAGCCACCTGACGAAGCGACGTGATGAAGCCCGGAAAATTCAAAGTTGTTGGCTGCAGCGTCCCCATCATCCGCGCTGGCGGCCCTTCGCTTCGACAACTTATGAATTTTACGTGCTACGGAATTATGAGAGAGAATAGGGAAAGGTGACCGATGAAACAGCGAAGCAGCAGGCCCGGCTATGCAGTGCGTCTCTTTCGTGAAGACCTCAATTTCTCTGCCGGCCACATTTCAACTTATGGAGATCTGATGGAAGGTCAACACGGCCACAACTATCAGTTGTCCATCGAGATTCGAGGCCCGCTGGACGAGGACTGCCTGGTCATTGATTTCCGGGTCGTCAAGGAGATCCTGAAGTCTATTAAGGACGCACTCAACCACCGAACTCTGGTTCCGGGCAGGCACCCGCGGCTTTCCGTCAGGTGCGGCGGGAAATCCACCAGGATTCGCTTTGCCGGCGAACAACTTGAGCTGCCAACTCGGGATGTCGTTCTCCTGGACGTTGAGAACCTGACTTCAGAGATGCTGGCCTTTCACATCTTCAAGTCCATTCGAGATCGCCTCCCGGCTGCAGACGTCGAGCGCCTGGATACTCTGAGTGTCGAAGTGATTGAATCACCGGGACAATCGGCCACCTACTCGGGAGCCCTCGGCTCCTGAGCGATTCGGGTTCCACGTTCCAAGTTCCAAGGTTCCAAGTTAGGGTTTTTCGCCGCATGGAAGCGGCTCCCAGTGCGCTCGTAAGCGCACTTGAACAGTAGGGTGAAAGTCCCTACCGGGCAAACGTTCTCCGGCCCGTATTCGACGGCAACTGCGTCATCGTGAGGTGGGGTGGGAAGCAGCCGAAGGAGAACCACCAGTCTGTAGGAGACGAACTCGATTCGGCTCAGAGGGGACAGCGAGCCTGCTGGGAAATGGCGAAGCTCGAATGGAAGGGAAACCTGACACGGACAAGAGCCTGATGGGTAACGTGAAAAAGGCATCTTGTTAACCCTTGGGGTGGTTGGAGATGGAATGGTGGGAAGTTCAAGTGACGTAAAGCGAGGAGGTCTGCGAAAGGTCGGTCTGGTAAGAGACCCGCAGAAGTCAGAGGCGGCGTAGTAGTGAAGAAGCCGGGTAATGCCGGTGGAGCGAAGGCCCGCCAGGAAGGTGGATGTGTAGAGTCAATGACGAAGCAAGAGGAACTGTCGAAAGTGGAGGAGACTCCTAAGCAAGGCAGAGAAGCCGAGAGCCAGAAATGGAGCTGGGTGGAAGCGGAAGTGTGGACCGAACGCATGCTGACGACCCTGGAAACAGGAGTGAAAGGAGGCAAAAATGCCTACTTTATCGAGCAGGGGCTATTTACCATGGCCGTAGCCCACGCGCAGATCTGTCAGTCCCGCCGCCCTCTGTGCCAACATGGGTGAGACACTTCTTCCCCACTAAATTAGACTAGAGGGTGAGAAGCTGGATCACACGATGATGGTAAACAGGAGCGATAAGAAACTGAGGATTTTGGAGACTTCGGAGCGAAGCGGAGAGGTCCCCAAAATCGGTGCGGAACGGACTGAGCCCGACAGGGTTCTTCCTAGACCCGATCCGGAAGTTCCCAGCAAGGCCACGCGTCGCCGATTTTCAGCCCGCTATAAGCTCCGGATCCTGGAGCAGGCCGATGGATGTGAAGAGTCGGGCGGAGTGGGAGCCTTGCTGCGCCGAGAAGGACTTTACTGGTCGAATCTTCAGACCTGGCGACGACAACGCGAGGAAGGAACGCTGCAGGCGCTGACTCCTCGCAAGCGGGGGCGCAAGTCCAAGCCGGTCAATCCTCTGGATCATCAATTGAGGCAAGTTCAGGCCGAGAATCGGAAGTTGAAGCGCAAGCTCGAGAAGTTTGAAGCCATGCTGGATCTCCAAAAAAAAGTCTCGCAACTGTTGGGGATCTCTCTGGCGAGCAGCGAAGAGAACGGAGACGAGAGCTGATGGACGAAGCTTTGCGATTCTCACAATCCCACGGAGTCCGGGCCGGCTGTCAGGCTCTGGATCTGCCGCCATCCAGTCTGTATCGGGAGAAACTTCGGCGGGAACGGCCGGCGATGGATCCTCGACCTCGGCCCGCATCCCCACGCGCCTTGAGCCCGCCCGAGAAGGAAGCTGTCGTGGAGGTCCTGCACAGCCAGCGGTTTGTCGACAAAGCTCCCGCCACAGTGTGGGCGGAGCTACTGGATGAAGGGCGATACTTGTGCTCGATCCGAACCATGTATCGCATTCTGTCCCAACGTCTGGAAGTCAAGGAGCGTCGCCGCCAGCGCCGCCATCCCCAATACGCCAAGCCAGAATTCCTGGCCACCGGCCCCAACCAATGTTGGTCATGGGACATCACCAAGCTCAAGGGTCCCGTCAAATGGAGTTATTACTACCTCTATGTGGTTCTGGATATCTTCAGCCGCTACGTGGTGGGCTGGATGGTGGCCACCCAGGAGAACTCACGCCTGGCCAAGGCTTTGATCGCCCAGAGCTACTCCAAGCAGGCGATCGTGTCGGGAGATCTCACCCTCCATGCTGATCGAGGGTCGTCGATGAGTTCCAAGGCACTGGCCTTGCTGCTGGCCGATCTGGGAGTGACCAAGTCTCACTCTCGGCCTCACGTCTGTGACGACAATCCCTACTCGGAGGCCCAATTCAAGACCCTCAAGTACCGGCCCGAATTCCCGGCTCGATTCGGCACCATCCAGCAAGCCAGAACCTTTTGCCGGGAGTTCTTCGATTGGTATAACCGCGACCATCGCCATTCGGGTATCGGCCTGCACACTCCCGAGGACGTGCACTACCTCACCGCCATCGCCACACGTCGCAATCGAGCCCAAACACTGGAGGCCGCCCATGCACTCTTCCAGGAGAGATTTCCCAATGGCAAACCCGTTCCTCCCGCTCTTCCAGAGGCGGTTTGGATCAACCCTCCCGAAAAGAAGGACCCCTGAGATGACGCTACTGTAATTTATTCACCAAAGTGTCTCAAAGTTGTTGACACGTTCCGCCGTGGACCCCACTGACTGGAGAGCCGGATGCGGGAGAACCGCACGTCCGGTTCGGAGGGAGGGGAGGCTCAAACCAATGAGCTTTCCCTACCCCTATCTCTTCGCCGGGCCGGACGTCCTCAATGTGGGAGGACCCTCCGTGGTCCGAACAGGTTGGCGTGACAACCAGAGGAAGCCGACGATCAATCTTCAATCTTCAATCAGCCCCCGAACTACGTGACCGGTGGCAGGTCGGGCATTGTTAGCAGGCCTGGCGCGGCCCTGTGCAATCCCGGGATTGAGTTCACGAGGATGGCTATCGTTCCGAGATCACCGTTGATTCCACCCTCAGCGACAAAGTCGAAGGGGGGAATTCCTTCGACTCGAATCCGATCGAAAGACCTGGGCTCACCGATGCTCGCGCGAAAGAGCAGGTGGATCACCTCTCGTCCGTGGCGGAAGCCGCGACCCGTTTGGAGTAGACCTGTTGTCTTGCCTTCCGGAATCAGTTGCTCCGCTGTTCGAACCGGGTTGGCGGCAATGATCGGCTCAATGTCATCGGTGGTGGCGTCCAGTTCCCAACCTAGTTGGTGAGCGAGCATCTGCATGGACTCGGTGAGGCCGACATGTCCCATCAAGTCCCTCGAGACAAGTTCCTCGAACTCGGTCGGGTCCAGGCCAGCCCCGATCTTGTGCTGGAATGGGACACGCCTGGCGCTCGCGTCCTGCACTCGTTCGACGACAATCCGTTCCACCTTCTGGCAGATCCCGGTGAGCGCAATGGGGAGCAAGTCCATCAGGAAGCCCGGATTGATGCCGGTGCCCAGGATCGACACCTCGCGCCTGCAGGCTTCGCGGTTCAGTTCCCGAGACAGCTCCGGATGCGTCAGCCAGGGAAAACTGAGCTCCTCACAGGTAGAGACAATGTCCCATCCTCGCCCGGCCAGATCAAGGAGCAGTGGCGCCAGGCTCTTCAGAGAAGAGGTGGTCGTGACCACTGCGGCGTCGGCCGCCTCAGGTGGGTACTGATCCAGCGCCCCGGAGACGGGGAGACCAAGGGGAGTCATGCCGGCCAGGTTTCCCAGGTCCTTCCCCTGTTTGTCAGGATCAATATCGACGGCCCCGACGATTCTCAGGCGTGGGTGCTCGCAAAGGTAGCGGGTGGCGCTTAATCCAATCGGCCCGAGCCCGAGCTGAACCACGCGGATGACAGAAGTCTCATGACGGTACATTTCTCAATATTTGTATCGTCCGGGGTCTCGAATTACAAGGACGTGTTTAGCCTCCTTTTACTGCCCCTGCCTTTGCCCGTGATTCCTCTCGCATTTCTCTGGCCTGGGCCGTTTGAACGCTGCCCCGGATGGAGATTTGCGGCGAGCGACCAAGATACTGTTTGAGCGCAGTGAGCGAAGTGAACAAAGGAAGAGGCAAAGGCAAGGCAGGGTGCTAGACAGGTACCTAACCGACGGCAATCAGATCCTGCTGGGTCGCCTGCGTTCTGTAGCCATAGAGGTTCACCAGCAGGCGTTCGGTCCTGCTCTTGCTGACCGCCGGGGAGTAGAGGTTGCCCTGGCCGTACTGGCATTTGAAGTTACGCAGGATCGCGGCGTTTGAGGCCGAATCAATCCCTTCGGCAATCACACTTACACCCATGGAATGACTGAGTCGAATCATGGCCTCGACAAGATTGACCGTACTCTCGTCGTCGAGACGGCGAATAAGACTGCGGTTGATCTTGATCGACTCGATGGGCAGTTGGTGGAGGTGATTGAGAGAAAAGTATCCGGTCCCGAAATCGTCCAGCTGCATTTGGATTCCGAGCTTCTGTATCTCACGGAGTCTTCGGGTCCCTTCGCTGTCATCCCGGTCCGTCTCGGGCAGTTCGAGCTTCAGACAGGCCGGATCCAAACCGGTCTTGGTCAGAGTTTCGCCAAGCCGGTTGACGAGGTTTGGCTGCCCGATCATTCCGGCCTCGACGTTGACGCTTACCCACAGTTTCTCCTGGCCGGGAATCAGCCGATTCCAAACTCGAATCTGTTGACAGGCGTCTTCCAGCGCCCACCAGTCCAGATCTGCCACCAGCCCGCATTCGCGAGCGAGAGGGACAAATTCACTGGGACTGAGAAGTCCCTTTTGGGGATGGCGCCACCTGAGCAGTGCTTCAAAGCCGACGATCTCGGAGGTCTCAATTCTGACAACGGGCTGGTAGTAGACTGTGAATTCTCCCCTTTCCAGTGCCAGGTAAAGATCACCCTCGAGACTCCGTTGTTCCAGTGAGCGAGTCTTCATCTCCTCATCGAAGATCTGGTAGCCTCCAGCCCCATCCAGCTTGGCTCGATACATGGCCGCATCGGCATCTCTCAACATGTCCTGGGAGCGTTCGTAGCCGGATTCGCTCAAAGCGATTCCGATGCTGACAGAGACATCGATCGGTTGGTCCGGAAAACGAAAAGAATCTTGGAAGCGTGAACCGATACGCTCGGCGATACTGGAAACCTCGTCTGCGGTCCGAACTCTTTCGGACAGGATGGTGAACTCATCGCCCCCCACCCGTGCCACCAGGTCGGCGGGTCCGACACACGACTCCAGACGCCGCCCGGTTTCAGCCAGCAGACGGTCTCCGGCATCGTGGCCGAAGGTGTCGTTGACCATCTTCAACTTGTCCAGGTCGAGGAAGAGGAGAGCAAAATGAAAGTCCTTGTTTCTCTTCGTTCTCTCCAGTGCCCTGGAAAGCCTTTCCTGGAAATGGGCCCGATTCGCAAGACCGGTCAGGGGATCGTGAAATGCGTCATGCAGGAGCCGCTCTTCCGTCGCCTTGAAGCTGGTTATGTCTGTTTGCGATCCAATGATCCGGATCGGTGTGTTCTCGTCCCTCTCCGCCAGTCCGCTGCAGCGCACCGACAAGTAGTTCCCGTTTCGATGCTTGATGCGGTACTCAGCGGAGAGTCGTTCGTTGGGTCCCTGAACCAGCGACGTCAGCGCGCTCTGCAGGGCTCTTCGGTCCTCGGGGTGAACGCGATCGAGCCATTCGTCCAGGCTGTCTTCGATTTCCTCCTCGTCGTATCCCAACATCGATTTCCAGCGTGGTGAGTAGTAGAGGGTGTTGCGGCGCAGGTCCCATTCCCAGATGCCGTCATTGGTCCCCCGCGCCGCCATATCGAAGCGGCGGCGGCTGTCTTCAAGCTTGTCCTGCAGGTGGCTCTCGCGAGAAGGGTCGCGCACAATTACGTTGATCTCAGTAACCTGATCCCTGGTCACAATTGGAATGAGAGTGAGTTCCATTCTTGGCGAGGTCCAATCTTCGGTGACGAAACTGACCTCGGTGAGAAGTGATTCCTTACGGTTGGCAGCAGCCACGGCATCTCTCAGAGGGTTGACGTCATCCGGGGAAACAACGCTTTCGAGATCGCGGTTCTGAAACCGAGCTCCTTCGCATCCGACCAGTTCGTCGAAGTCAGTGCTGATCCGAATCAACTTCCCGGACGGTGAAAGGGTAAGGACACACCCCCCTGAACCCCTTACCGCCTTTTCGAAATGGGTGTGGAAATAGGCGTGCAGCAGCTCGACGTCCTCGGAGAGGCGCTCCAGTGTTCCCGACTGCAGGGGCGCTCGCTGCGAGGCCATATCGTATCCGAAGCGCAGAGATGCTGCCAGAAAAACCCCCAGTGCCAGAGGGTTCCAGTAGCTGGACAGGGCGTCGACAAAGTGGACAAAAAAGTAAAGGAGCAGTACCCCGAACGCCACATGGACGATGTCGCGGCTGGGGAGGAAGACGCAGAGCAAAGCCAGCCCGGCAAGAACGAAGTGCAGACCGGTGAGTTCACGGCTCACCGAGAGGACCAGCAGCACCGACAAGGCCGGTAGTATCATGGCCCCGTGTGACAACAGCGACTTGGATTGTCCTGACTGTTCGGCCTGGCGACCCAGCAGGACCCTGAGCAGAAAGAAGGCCAGGGCTGCCAGTGTGAAGCCCCAGCTCTGAAGAACTCCCCAGCCCAGGATGGCCGAGTTGAGGCCGCACATGGCGGACAACGCCGAGGCCACCGTCAGTGTCCGGAGGTTGACTCCGGACGGGGCAGGTTCCAGGACGGCTCCGTTCAGCAAAGCCCCGCTAGTGCTGCTCAAGTGCCTCTCGTCTTGACCCATGACCTCCCTTTTCTAGACTACGCAATAAATTGTTGCATTGTGTCTTCCAGAAAGACTGTGACAGACGGCACCATCCCCGGCGAGAAAGGACAACGCAGCAGCGACCTTCTCGTGTCTTGCCAAAGAACGCAGATCCCTCGTGCGCCACCGCGTGCGAGTTTCACTACGGACTGCTAAAGTAAGTGAGATGATGAGTTTCCACCCTCTGGTAAGGGAGTGGTTCGAAGGCCGTTTCGAAGGGCCCAGCCCCCCCCAGCGAAACGGATGGCCCGTCATCCAGGAAGGGCACAACGTCCTCATCGCGGCTCCGACTGGATCCGGAAAGACTCTTTCTGCCTTTTTATGCGCCATCGATGAACTGGTCAGGCTGGGTCTGAAGGGTGAGCTGCGGTCCGAAACAAGAATTATCTACGTGTCTCCCCTGAAGGCCCTGGCCAACGACATCGGCGCCAACTTGCTGGAGCCGCTCGAAGAAATCCAGGCGCTGGCATGTGAACATGGACTCGATCTGCCCCGGATCCGCGTGAGTGTGCGTACGGGGGACACTCCCCAGAGTCAGAGGCGGAAGACGCTGGAGAGGCCGCCCCACATTTTCGTTACGACCCCGGAGTCCCTGTTCATTCTGATGACGACCCCCCGCGGCCGGAACTTGCTGGCCGCGGCCCAGTCGGTCATCGTCGACGAGATCCATTCCCTCGCCCGGGACAAACGGGGCACCCATCTCTCTCTGACCCTGGAATTTCTGGAGGAACTGGCAGGAAGGCCGCTCCAGCGAATCGGCCTGTCGGCAACCCAGAAGCCGATTGACCGGATCGCTCACTTCCTTTCCGGCGGGCGTCCGACCACCGTCATCGACACGGGGCAGAGCCGGGAAATGGACCTCCGAGTGGACGTGCCTCCAATTGAGCTCGGTGCCGTCGCCACCCACGAAATCTGGGAAGAAATCTACGATCGTCTCGCCAGGCTCATCGACAGCCACCGAACCACCCTGGTTTTCGTGAACACCCGGCGCCTGGCTGAGAGGCTGTCTCAGCAGCTGAGCGAGCGACTGGGACCCGAGAATGTTGCAGCCCACCACGGCAGCCTTGCCTGGGAAATCCGCCTGCAGGCAGAACAGAAGCTGAAGAAGGGTCATCTGCGGGTTGTCGTGGCCACGGCCTCCCTGGAGCTGGGAATCGACATTGGTTCAGTGGATCTGGTGTGCCAGATCGGCTCCACCCGTTCCATTGCTCTGGCCATGCAGAGGGTGGGTCGATCGGGACATCAGCTGGGCGGCCGACCCAAAGGGGTCCTTTTTCCGACCACTCGAGACGATCTGGTCGAGTGCTCGGCTCTGGTTCGATCGATACGCCGTGGGGAACTGGACAGCATCCGAGTTCCGGTGGGGGCGCGCGACATCCTGGCTCAGCAGCTGGTTGCCGCCGCCTCCATGCAGGAATGGGAGGAGGGGCATCTGCTCCAGATTGTCCGCAGGGCTTCACCTTATCGGGAACTGAGTGAAGTGGACTTCAAGGCGATTCTCTCCATGCTGTCGGAAGGGATCTCGACTCGAAAAGGGAGAGCACGGGCCCTCCTTCACCGGGACCGGATCAATCGCCGGGTCAAGGGCCGGCGAGGAGCTCAATTGCTGGCCATAACCTCCGGAGGGGCTATTCCCGAGAATGCCAACTATCTGGTGAAGGTGGATCCGGACGAAGCCATCATCGGCAATCTGGATGAAGATTTCGCAGTGGAGAGCAACCGCGGGGACATATTCCTGCTGGGGAACACCTCATGGAGAATCCAGAGGGTGGAGGCCGGGGTTGTTCGGGTGCAGGATGCAGGAGGAATGCCTCCCACGATTCCCTTCTGGCGGGGTGAAGCTCCGGGTCGTACGGACGAGCTCAGCGACTGCATCTCCGAGCTGCGCGAGCTGGTAGGCGCCAGGCCGGCAGCCCAGGCTCTGCAGCATCTTGTGGGGGAATGCGGCTGCTCCCGGAGCGCGGCGGAGCAGGTGGTCGCCTACCTGAAGTCGGGAAGCGCCGGCCTGAACGCGACTCCCACCAAGCGGCGGATCGTGGCTGAGCGGTTCTTCGACGAAGGCGGAGGGATGCAACTGGTTCTGCATGCTCCGTTTGGCAGTCGTATCAATAAGGCTTGGGGGCTGGCCCTTCGAAAGCGCTTCTGCCGGTCTTTCAACTTCGAGCTTCAGGCTGCGGCAACCGACAACGGAATCGTCATTTCTCTGAGCGACCAGCACAGCTTTCCATTGGACAGCGTCTTCTCATTTCTTTCTTCCAGGAGTGCGAGGGAAGTCCTGATCCAGGCGCTGCTGGCTGTACCGCTGTTCGGCACACGCTGGCGCTGGACGGCCACGCGCGCTCTGCAGGTCAGCCGCTTTTCCGGTGGGCGCAAGGTTCCTCCTCCCCTGCAAAGGCTCCGGGCGGATGATCTGCTGGCCGCTGTTTTTCCGGAGCAGGCTGCCTGCCTGGAACACATCCATGGAGACATTGAGCTTCCCGATCATCCTCTGGTTGCAGAAACGGTGAATGACTGCTTGACCGACGCGATGGACGCCGAGGGCCTGGAGCGCGTTCTCGCCGCCATCGAGTCAGGGGAAATTGAGTGCCTGGCCATCGACACCCGCGAGCCGTCCCCGCTCAGTCATGAGATCCTCAACGCGAACCCTTATGCCTTTCTGGACGAGGCCCCACTGGAAGAAAGGAGAACTCGCGCCGTGATGGCCAGAAGAAGCCTTCTTCCCGAGCAGGCGGGAGACCTGGCCGGTCTGGACCAGGATGCCATAGAAACGGTGCAGGAACAGGCCTGGCCGTTGATGCGTGACCTGGATGAGGTTCACGATGCTCTTCTGACCCTGGCTCTGGTGAGTCGGGAGCAGCTGTCGGAGGTCTGGGAACTCGTTCAGGAACTCTTGGCCGACCGCCGGGCGCTGCTCGTTGAACTGCCCGATGGGGAGGAAATGGTTGCCGCGACTGAACGGCTTGGGCTGATTCTGAGCGCCCACCCGGACCTGCCCGCGCCCGCCATCCGGGACGATCCAGGGGTGCAGGAGGCTCAGTGGAGCCGGGATAAGGATCTGGACCACACGGCGGCTGCCAGAGAACTGGTTCGCTATCTGATGGAGTGCAGCGGACCCAGGACAGAGGCCGCGCTGGGTGATGCTTTGAAGCTATCGGGGAAAGAGGTTCACCAGGCTCTTCTGGCTCTGGAAGCCCAGGGACAGGTTCTGCGCGGTCACTTCACACCCGGAAATGAGCAGCTCGAGTGGTGCGATCGTACACTTCTGGCCAGAATCCACCGTCTCACACTGGGTCGGTTGCGTCGGGAAATCGAGCCCGTCACCGCTGCCGACTTTATGAGATTCCTGTTCAAGTGGCAAAGAGTGGCGGCGGGGACGGGACTCCATGGCCGGGCGGGGGTCGATGCCGTCCTTGAGCAACTGCAAGGTTTCGAGGCCCCGGCATCCGGCTGGGAGACCTCTCTGCTCCCGTTCAGAGTTCCTGACTATTCTCCCGAGTTTCTGGATGGTCTGTGCCTTTCCGGCCACTTCACCTGGGGGCGCCTGTGCTGCCCCGGAACCGTTCGCTCCCCAGGCCGGCGCTCCACCAGCTCGAGACCTTCAAAAATAGCCCCCGTGGCTTTTCTACGACGAAAACATCTGCAGCGTTTTCTATGCCTTTTCGATCGGGGCAGCAGAGAACCTGGCGATGGGGTTCCCCTCGATCCGCGGCTGACTCACCCCGCACGCGAGGTGGCCGAGCAACTGCGGAATTGGGGAGCACTGTTCTTCAACGATCTGGTGAGTCTTACGGGCCGACTCCCGGTTGAAGTGGAGTCAGGCCTCTGGGAGCTGGTAGCGGCAGGCGTGGTGACGGCGGACGGTTTTGCGACTCTCAGGGCGCTGATTGATCCTCTGCAGCGGAGAGGCGGAAACAGGTTTCCTGCCCGTAAGCGCCTGCGTCAGAAGAACCTTTCCAGTGGTCGCTGGACCTTGATCCGGCCACCTCGCCCGGTTCAGGACAAGGGGGATTCGGACGAAGGACGATCAGGGGCCGACCTGGAGTGGTTTACCTGGGTGCTGGTGCGAAGGTGGGGTGTTGTGTTCCGCGATATTCTGAAGCGGGAATCCTTTGCCCCCGCCTGGCGGGATCTGGTCCGGGTTTTTCGGAGGCTGGAAGCTCAGGGGCGGATTCGAGCAGGCAGGTTCGTGTCCGGGTTTGCCGGGGAGCAGTTTGCCGCACCGGAAGCCGTGGACGCCTTACGGGCTGTGCGCCGGGCCTCGCTGCAGGGAGAGGTGGTCCGCGTCTCGGCGGCGGATCCACTAAACCTGGTGGGAATCGTTACCCCCGGGGACCGGGTGCGTCCTCACCCACGAACGCTCCTCTACTACAAAGACGGCCTTCAGGTGGACGCCGGACATTTCAGCAAGCTCAAGAGTTGATCGGCCCTTCCTCGGCGGCCTCCTGCAGGAGCTGCCAGGCATCATCGACATGCCGCTGGGACGTGTGAGTCTGACCAATACACATGCGCAGGACAGTCCGGTGGTTCAGCCGGGTGTGAGTGAGGTACATTTTGCCGGAACGGTTCACCCTATCCAGAACTCGCCGGGTAGCCTCATCCCCCTGTTTGTGGCGAAAGCAGACCAGGTTGAGACGGACCGGTGCGGCCAGTTCGAACAGCTCGGAGTTCTCTACCCGCTCCCGGAAAAGCCGGGCCAGCCGAACGTGCTCTCGGACGTGGTGTTGGAGTCCCTCGATTCCATAACTCCTGATGACGAACCAGAGCTTGAGCGCCCGAAACCGCCTTCCCAGGGGAATCTGCCAGTCGCGATAGTCAATCACACGGCCCGAGTCCGAGGCCGGATTCCTCAGGAACTCCGGAACTACGCTGAAGGTTCGTATCAGATCCTCCCGGTCGGCTGTGAAGAAACAGGTGCAGTCGAAATTGACAAACATCCACTTGTGGGGATTGAAACAGTAGCTGTCCGCCAGCTCCAGACCCTTGTTCAGCCAGCGAAACTCTGGACACAAGGCCGCTGTGCCGGACATCGCCGCATCGACATGCAGCCATAATCCGTACTTCTGACAGATCGATCCGATGGCCTCCACGGGATCGAATGCAGTGGAGGAAGTCGTTCCCAGCGTGGCACACACGAAGAACGGAATTCGGTCTTTTTCAAGGTCTCGACGGATGGCCTTCTCCAGAGAATCGGGTTTCATTGCGAAGCTGTCGTCCACATCGATCTTGATCAGGTTTTCCTGGCCCACGCCGGCAATGCGCACGGCTTTGTCCATCGACGTATGAGTCTGGGTTGAACCATAGGCCACCAGCGGCTGGGAACCCGCCATCCCATTCTGGTTGGTCCAACCATCGGTCTTGCGTTCCCGGGCAGCCAGCAGGGCGCACAAAGTGGCACTGGAAGCGGAATCCTGGATCACGCCTCCTCCGCTGTCTGCGGAGTGAAACTTCTCAGGCAGATCAAGCATGCGGGCCACCCAGTCCAGAACATGCGTCTCCAGTTCTGTGCAGGCCGGGCTGGTAACCCACATCATTCCCTGCACCCCCAGTGCGGCGGAAAGAACTTCACCTAGAATCGACGGCGCAGAGTTATTGCCGGGGAAAAAGGCGAAAAAACCGGGAGACTGCCAGTGAGTGATCCCCGGGAGAATGATCCGGTCCAGGTCTGCGAAGATGTCTTCCAGCCTCTCCGGGGTCTGGGGGGGCGAATCGGGCAGCTGAGACCGGATCTGTCCCGGCTTCACCTGGGAGAGGACCGGAAAGCTTTCTACGTTTTCCATGTACCGGGCAATCCACTCGATCGCGTCGTGTCCATGTCGGCGAAACTGTTCAGCAGAAAGATGGAAGCCGGGCGAAGAAGAAGGCTTGGCTGACATGCGAGAATCCTCAGGGTTGTGTAAGCCGGTACTAAAAGCCCACCGCTGCGCCGTCTGGACTGCGGGGATCGGAAGCGCCCAGGAACCATCCTGTCTCCGGATCGATCAGGATTCCCATGGCGCGTCCCTGGGACCGTGATGTGTCGAGAAGTTTTACTTTGTGCCCCATGTCCTGCAGCAGGAGCAGGGTGTCAGGAGAAAATCCGAAGCGCTCGACCTTCAGCTCATCGGGCAGCCACTGGTGATGAATCCTGGCGGCGTCGATGGCCTCGGAAATATCCATTTCAAAGTCGACCACATTCACGATCACCTGAGCCACTGTGCTGATGATGCTTCTACCCCCGGGTGAGCCGATCAGCAGGAAGGGACGGTCTTGCTTGAGCACGATCGTAGGTGTCATGGAAGACAGCATTCGCTTACCGGCAGCGACCAGGTTGGGGGCTGTTCCGATCTGACCCTTCTGGTTCGTTTCACCCGCTACCGGGTTGAAATCGCCCATTTCATTGTTGAGGAGGAAACCCGTCCCCTCAACCGCGATCCTGGAACCGTAGCTGTCTTCGAGTGTGTAGGTGACCACGACGGCATTTCCGAGAGAATCGACAACCGAGTAATGAGTGGTCTGTTCCGACTCATAAGCCTGGTTGAAGCGCTCGGGATCGCTGACCGAAGCACGCCCCATCGGGATCTTGCTGCGCAAATCGGCAGCATACTCACTCGAGAGCAGGCGTTGGATCGGCATCTCAGGATTGAAATCCGGGTCACCCAGGTATCTGGCTCGATCAGCGAAGGCACGTCGCATCGACTCAGCCAGCAGGTGTAAATGCCGGGCCGAGCCGTAGCCGGCCGACGAGAGGTCGAAACCCTCCAGAATGTGGAGTATTTCAATCAGGGCTACACCCCCTGAACTGGGCGGAGGCGTGGAAATGATCCTGTGACCCCGATAGTTCCCCTCGACCGGACGGCGCTCTTTGGCTTCGTAGCCGGCCAGATCCTGCAGGGTGATGAGTCCTCCGTGAGCGAGCATCTCTCCGGCAATGAGGCGGGCAGTCCGTGCCTTGTAAAAGCCGTCGCGGCCATTCCGCTGGATCCGGCGCAGGGTGCGGGCCAACTGGGGCTGTCTCCAGAGATCGCCGGCCTGGTAGGGCTCTCCGTCGGGCTTGAGAAGAGCCTGGCGAGAACCGGGGTGCTTGCGGAGTTGGGGTGCTTCTTCCTGTAGATCACGGGCCAGTTTCGGTGTCACCAGAAAACCCTGCCTGGCCATCCGAACTGCAGGTTCGATCAATTCCGCCATGGGAAGCCTGCCCAGGCGCTGGTGAGCGAGAAAGAATCCCGCAACGGTCCCAGGGACTCCGACCGCAAGGTAGCCTTTGTGGTTGATCTCATCGTCGTAATCTCCCTTCTCGTCCAGAAACATTCCGGCATGAGCGGCCAGGGGGGCCTTCTCCCGAAAGTCGAAGGCGGTGGTTGTGCCGTCCGAAAGAAAGACGAGCATGAATCCCCCCCCTCCGATATTGCCGGCCGATGGGAGAGTTACGGCCAGTGCAAAACCTGTGGCAATAGCAGCGTCAATCGCATTCCCGCCCGCCTTGAGGGTTTCGACCCCGACCTGCGAAGAGAGAATGTGAGAAGAAACAACCATCCCGCGCCTGGCTCTCAACGGAGGTTTTGAGGCCCCACCCTGGAGAGAAGGGAGGCTCAGGAGAAGGAGAGGGACGATCAGTATGCGTTTCATTCGATGGGGCGGCTCCATGGGGACAAGCTACTTTGGCTGTTGGAAAGAAGCAAGGGGGGTGAATTCAAGAAAGTTCAAGGTTAAAAGTTGAAAGTTGAAAGTTGCACTTCCCATTGACTTTTGAGCTACGACTCTTAGCTTTCGACTTCGACACATTAGACTGGCTTACCCGGAAGTCGTAGGAGGCTTTCCGGCTCGGGTTCTCAAATCACTTCTCAGGAGGAGAGATTATGGCAAAGCTGCTGACAGAGTTCATCGGCACCTTATTTTTGTGCTCACCATTGGAATGACCCGCTCAGCCGCCACGAAAGGGATTGTTCAAAAACGAACTTTCTTCTCTCGGCAGTGACACATTGGCGTGGGGATCGCGTAAGTAGAAGAGAAGGAGAAAGTTGATGAAAACGAAACCGCATCGCGGCATTCTTATTGATCAGATCCCAGCCGACGGCGCTGCGGGTCTGATGTTCACCCTCAGCACGGTCCTGATTTTCCTGATTGGAGTTCCTGAGATCCGGCAGTTCCTGCCGATTGCAGTCGTGGGTGGACTCCTGGTCGCAGCCGGGCGTTACTACTGGCACAACCAGACCAACTGGTAGAAGCCCATTTGACGAGCAACGCAGCGGGCGACCCTGGTGGTCGCCCGCTGACCGGGCCGGCACGAGACCGGCCTCTACGAATGCAATCAGATCGGCGCTGTGTCGGAGGACTCTGCGTAGTCTGATCAGATCGCCGCGCGGAGGCGGCTCCTAGTGCGCTCGTAAGCGCACTTGAACAGTAGGGTGAAAGTCCCTACCGGGCAAACGTTCTCCGGCCCGTATTCGACGGCAACTGCGTCATCGTGAGGTGGGGTGGGAAGCAGCCGAAGGAGAACCACCAGTCTGTAGGAGACGAACTCGATTCGGCTCAGAGGGGACAGCGAGCCTGCTGGGAAATGGCGAAGCTCGAATGGAAGGGAAACCTGACACGGACAAGAGCCTGATGGGTAACGTGAAAAAGGCATCTTGTTAACCCTTGGGGTGGTTGGAGATGGAATGGTGGGAAGTTCAAGTGACGTAAAGCGAGGAGGTCTGCGAAAGGTCGGTCTGGTAAGAGACCCGCAGAAGTCAGAGGCGGCGTAGTAGTGAAGAAGCCGGGTAATGCCGGTGGAGCGAAGGCCCGCCAGGAAGGTGGATGTGTAGAGTCAATGACGAAGCAAGAGGAACTGTCGAAAGTGGAGGAGACTCCTAAGCAAGGCAGAGAAGCCGAGAGCCAGAAATGGAGCTGGGTGGAAGCGGAAGTGTGGACCGAACGCATGCTGACGACCCTGGAAACAGGAGTGAAAGGAGGCAAAAATGCCTACTTTATCGAGCAGGGGCTATTTACCATGGCCGTAGCCCACGCGCAGATCTGTCAGTCCCGCCGTGGACCCCACTGACTGGAGAGCCGGATGCGGGAGAACCGCACGTCCGGTTCGGAGGGAGGGGAGGCTCAAACCAATGAGCTTTCCCTACCCCTATCACTTCGCCATTCTGCGACGTTTCCAACGTAGGAGGACCCTCCGTGGTCCCCTCTGTGCCAATAATGGTGAGACACTTCTTCCCCACTAAATTAGACTAGGGGGCGAGAAGCTGGATTACGAATGATAGAAAACAGAAGCGACAACAAATTGAGGATTTTGGAAACCTCGGAGCGAAGTGGAGAGGTCTCCAAAACCGCTGCGGAAAGGACCGAGTCCGACAAGGCTCTTCCTAGACCCAATCCGGAAATTGCAGCCAAGGCAACCCGGCGCCGGTTTTCAGCCCGCTATAAGCTCAGGATCCTGGAGCAGGCCGATGGCTGTGAGTTCGGCGAAGTGGCAGCCTTGCTGCGCCGGGAAGGGCTTTACTGGTCGAATCTTCAGGACTGGCGACGACAACGCGAGGAAGGAACTTTGCAGGCACTGACCCCTCGCAAGCGAGGGCGCAAATCGAAGCCGGTCAATCCTCTGGATCATCAACTGAGGCAAGTGCAGGCTGAGAATCGGAAGCTGAAACGCAAGCTCGAGAAGGCGGAGATCATGCTGGATATCCAAAAAAAAGTCTCGCATCTATTGGGAATCTCTCTGGAGAGCAGCAGCGAGAACGAAGACGAGAGCTGATGGACAAAGCGTTGCGTTTCTCGGAAACTCACGGCATTCGTGTGGGCTCGCAGGCGCTGGGTTTGCCACCGTCAAGCCTCTATCGGGAAAAACGACGGCGGGAACAGCCGGCGGTTGAAGCTCGACCTCGGCCGACATCTCCTCGAGCCTTGAGCCCACCCGAAAGGGAGGCCGTTGTGGAGGTTCTGCACAGCCGGCAGTTTATCGACAAAGCTCCTGCCGCCGTATGGGCGGAGCTGCTGGATGAAGGGCGGTACTTGAGCTCGATCCGAACCATGTACCGCATTCTGGCCGAACGTTTGGAAGTTAGAGAACGCCGTCGCCAGCGCCGCCATCCCCACTACTCAAAGCCGGAACTTCTGGCCACCGGCCCAAACCAATGCTGGTCATGGGACATCACCAAGCTGAAGGGGCCCGTCAAATGGAGCTATTACTACCTCTACGTGATCCTGGACATCTTCAGCCGCTATGTGGTGGGCTGGATGGTGGCCACCCAGGAAAGCTCACGCCTGGCCAAGGTCTTGATCGCCCAGAGCTGCTCCAAGCAGGAGATCGTAGCGGGTGATCTCACTCTGCATGCCGATCGTGGCTCGTCGATGAGTTCCAAGGCACTGGCCTTGCTACTGGCCGATCTGGGAGTCACCAAGTCTCACTCTCGGCCTCATGTCTGTGACGACAATCCCTACTCGGAATCCCAATTCAAGACCCTCAAGTACCGTCCAGAATTCCCGGCTCGTTTCGGCACCATTCAGCAAGCCAGAGACTTCTGTCGGGATTTCTTCGATTGGTATAACCGCGACCATCGCCATTCGGGTATTGGCCTGCACACTCCCGAGGACGTGCACTATCGCTCCGCCCTCGCCACACGTCGCAATCGTGCCCACGTGTTGGAGGCCGCCCATGCACTCTTCCCGGAGAGATTTCCCAACGGCAAACCCGTTCCGCCACCTCTTCCCGAGGCCGTCTGGATCAACCCTCCCGAAAAGGAGAACTCTTGAGATGACGCTACAGTAATTTATTCACCAAAGTGTCTCAAAGTTATTGACATGTTCCGGTCCGATCGGATCGACTCTTTCTCGTCCTAGGGAAAGATCAAGGGCAGGAGGGCATCGTAGTCGGCCATGGTGATCAGCTCGTCACCATCCACGTCCATGGCGGGATTTCCTTCGAAGGTTCCCCCGTCCGCTTCGAAGACCCCATCTCCATCCCCATCGTTGATCTCGAGCAGGATCAGAACAACGTCTGAAGCATTGAAGGCTCCGTCGGCGTTGGCATCACCGGGTGCAGACGCCACCGCTGGTGCCGTTGAGGAGTTGTTCTCCGAGTCCTGATCGCCCTCAGCAGTCACGACGGCGGTGTTGACGAAGGGACCGGCCTGCCCCTCGGAGAGCTGTACTTCGAGAACGAAACTCATGACCTGTCCGGGGTTCAGAGCGTCAATCTCGCAGGAAATGGATGTGGAAGACTCCGTACAGGCGATCGGGTCTTCCGTAGTGACGCTGTTCACCTGCAACCCGGCCGGCAAGTCGTCGGTCACCAGTATGTCGGTGAAAGGTCCGTTGCCCAGGTTCTCGACCTCGATCTCGTACCAGAAGGGTCTTCCTGAGGCTGCGATGTCGAACCGGGCCGTCTTGACAATAGACAGGTCCGCGTTATCCGGGATGTTGAACATGATCTCGTCGGCATTGTTCCCGGGAACCGGATCCGTAGACAGGGAGTTGATCGATCCCGAGATCGTGAAGTCGCCCCCCTGGCTGGGAGTCACCTGAATCGAAGCACTGGCAATATCGCCGGACTGGAAGATCCCAAAGTTGCACAGGACCTGGTTGCCCAGCGGGCCACAGGAGAAATCGCTGCTCACCGGGCCAACGGTGAAGCCGCCGGGGAGAACGATGTTGACACTGCCGGTGTGGGCGGCCTCGGGTCCCAGATTTCGGAACGTGGCCAGGATATTCATGGGAAGGCCGAAGAAGGGGATCTGGGGAGAGTGGCTCAACTCCACCGACAGGTCGGCGTTCAACTGCACGCCGGTCAACTCGATGGCCGAGTTGTTGCTTCCATTGGGATCGCTCTGAGCACCTGAGACAGAGGCCGTGTTCGTCAACGTGGTGCCCGGTGGGGCATCGACCGTCACGGAAACCGTGACCTGCTTGGATTGTCCCACGTTCAGATTCCCCAGGGCGCAAAACAGAGCTCCATCCAGCGAGCACGAAGGTGAGCTTGAGAACAGGGTCACCCCTCCGGGGAGGGCGTCCTGGATCACGACCCCGCTGGCATTCGAGGGGCCCAGGTTGGTGGCTGAGAGCATATAGGTGAGCAGGCTTCCCGTACCCACGGGATCGCTGGAGTCGGTCTTCGAAACCGACAGATCCGCCGATGTTGAGACCGTCGTCACCTCAGTTTCAGTGTTGTCCGTTTCGTCCTGTTCGTCCAGGTCAGTGGAGACGTCGAACTGGCTCGACAGACTCGTGGTCTGTCCGGGGCCGACCGTCGCCACGATGGCGACGGGGGTCGATCCTGCCGGGGCGATCGTGCCCAGCTCGCAGGACACCGAATTGCCGTCGGGTGTGCACACGACAACCCCCTGATTGGAGATCCCGACCGGCGGTGGCAGGCTGGCGGATACCAGGGTCAAACCAGGATCCAGCGTCACGTCCAGCGCGCTATTGGTAGACTCTCCGGCCCCCTCGTTCATCACCGTGACGCTGTAGGTCAAATTGGTGCCGGCCACCACGGGGTCGGGAGCGTCGCTGACATCCACGGTCAGATCGGCCCCCCCAGGATCGTCGTGTCCTCGTCCACGGAATCGTTGGTGTCATCCGGATCCGGTGTAAAGCTGCTGGCTGTTGCCGTGTTGGTGGCCGTAGCCGGACCAGCCCCCGCCGTAACGGTGATCAGGACGACTTGGCTGGCGCCGGGATCGAGGTCTCCGAAGAAGCAGTTGAGTTCGGGGTCTTCGAAGAAACAGATCTCGTCAGTATCGTCAGGGTCGGACGAGACGAACTCGACCTCGGGCGGGATGTCATCGATTAGAGAGACCCCCTGGGCGCCCGAGGGACCGTTGTTGGTGACCGTAACCGTGTACACGACGGTGTCGTCTTCCAGGACCGGGTCGGCCGAATCGGTCTTTGTAACCTGAAGATCGGCCTCTAATTCCACGGTCGTGATCACCGTGACCGAATTGTTGGTAAGGTCGAGGTCGAAGGGGTCGGCGGAAAGATTGAACGTGTGGTCTATCGTACTCCCGTCAAAATAGGGGTCGATCTTGATCACCAGATCGAAGGAGACGCTGCTGGCCCCGGCGGGTGCCGGTCCCGGGCCTCCACCGGCTACCAGCGTCCCCAGATCACAAGTGACCACTCCGCTGTCCTCGGCACAGGTCCCCGTCGAGGACACGAAACTGGACTGGAAAATGGGCACCGCCAGCGTCGTATTGTCGGCGTCGGCCGTTCCCAGATTCTCGGCCGTGATGCCGTAGGTGAGGTTTGCTCCCGCAAACACAGGGTCCGGAGAGTCGGTCACCGTCAGGTCGAGATCGGCCGGGTCGCCGATGCGGGCCACGATGCCGTCCTCGCCGAAAGTGCCGCTCGGGACTATGCCCGGATTGGGGATCCCTGCGCTGGTTTCGAGGGTCTCATCAAAACTGCCGCTCGTGGCCAGCCCCGAAGAGGCGCTTACGGCTGCGATCAGCATGTCGCCGTTGGGCGCCAGAACAACACTTCCCGAAGCAAATTCGTTCTCTATGCCGCCCAGATAGGAACCAAAGTCGAGGGTTGTCCCGGTGCTGTTGAAGGTGGCGACCAGAAGGTCTGCGCTCTCCCCGTCGCCGTTTGAGATCGACTGAAAGGCGTTCGCCAGTACCACGTCGGAGGAGGTCGTGTCCCCCAGGATGGAGGCCTCTCCGCTGCTGTTGACGGCGATGCCGCCTGCGCCCTCACTATCGCTTCCACCGTACAGAGTCGAATAGATCAGGGTGCTGGCTGGTCCCGCCGGCGCAATGGGCGGCGCCGGACCGGCCGCACCGGAAGTGTCGAATCGCGCAATGACCAACTCTCCGCTGCCGTTGCTGGAAGTCTGGAAAGCACCCACGGTGGTGGGAAATCCCGATCCGGATGCTAAGTACTCTGGTTCATAAATACACTAACGTATTTTTAGGCGGCGGCTTTCAGTTTGTTCATGAGCTTGTTCAGGTCGTGACGAGTAAATTTCCACTTAAAAGGCTTAGCAATGGTGGCGTAATGCTGTTGAAAGCCCAGAAGCCGTTCTTCGAGGGCCTGCAGGGAAAGGAAGTCGTTCGGGGTAAGAACTTTGCGCTGGACAATGGAGAAATAGATCTCGATCTGGTTCAACCAACTCGCATGGACGGGTCCGTGGACGGGGACGATTCGAGGATATTTGCTTTGAAGCCGGCGGATGCAGCGGGCTCCCCGGTGAGCCGATCCATTGTCCAAAATCCAGAAGACTCTTCGGGCTTCTTTATAGGGAGTCTGGGTCATGACTTGATCGACCAAGCGGCCAAAAGGAGCAATCCCATTTTTTCGTTCACAGCGACCGAAGAGCTTGGCCCGATGCACATCCAGTGCTGCCAAATAAGCCCAAGCGCCGCAGCGCGTGTATTCATGTTCCACCTTCATCGCGACGCCGGGTTGAGGGGGGAGGGTTCGATGCCGACGGCGGCGTGCCTGGATGCTGGTTTTTTCGTCGGCGGAGAGGACGAATTCACCGTCTTTCAGGGGATGCCCCAGCCACACTCTCTCATACAAGTCGAGGATACGCCCCGCTTTTTCGGCGAAATGGGGGTCTCGAGGGAAAACCCAGCAGCGATGCTGCCAAGGGCGGATGGCGTCCTCATGGAGCCAGCGCCAGACGGTGGTCCTGCTGATGCTGGCGACCAACCCGGACTGGCGCACTTGGGCGGCCAGATCGGCGCTGCTCCATCGCGAGATGGGCAATCCGAAGGTGGCGGGCAACTCACAGGCCAAGGCTTTAACCTCGACCACTACCTCTGGGGGGAAAAGACCGGGGGCGACCCGGCCGAGAGTTCTCCTCCAGACCCATCAGGCGTTTTTCGAAAAAGCGCTTTCGCCAGAAACATACCACCTCTCGACGGGTATCCAAACGTTTCGCGATCTCATCATTACGCAAACCCTGGGCTGCCAGGAGAATCATCTTGGCTCGCTGTACCTGAAAATACGGTAACGTATATTTTTGGGCACGAGCCAATAGTTCTCTTTCCTCACCTGGCGATAGAACGATCTTATACGGGCTGTGTCGAGGCACTGTGGAACTCCTTTCAGGTTACCACAATGCCAAATCAGCCTGATATAATACGTTAGTGTATTTAAGAACTTATGTACTTAGGTGGTGCCCAGCACGAAAGCATCGTCGCCGAGAACATCGATGGAGTGCCCTTCATCGAAACTGGTCGTGCTTCCAAAGAAAGTAGAGTAGATCAGGGCTGCCGCGGCGATCGCGCCGGTGTCGAGACGGGTGACGAACATGTCGCTGCCGTTGGTGGGGCCCTGATACGAGGTCTGGAAGGCATCCACAGTCGTCGGAAACGGAAGAGGCGGGTCCCCGGCAGGTGCCAGCGAAGCCGGCTGGCCGGCCACCACCTCGGAAGTGCTTCCGGTAACAGCCACTTCGCCGGGTGCGATCACTGCCAGGTCGTAGAGGACGTCGCTGCCGGCCTGGGATCCCAGGAAGGTCGAATACACCAGGGAAGCGGCCCCCGACAGACTGGGATCAAAGACCGAGATGAAGGCGTCGTCATCGTCCACAAAACTGCCCGAGAACCCGATCGGGCCGGTCGTGTCAAAGGCTCCCACCGTGGTGTCGAAATCGCTGGTATTGGTCACGCCTCCGACGTAAATGAGACCGGTGTCGACGTCAATGCCGTTGCACGAATCATTGCGGAAGGAAAACCCGGGTTCCGTGCTTCCCCCCAGGTAGCTCCCGTAGAGCAGAGAGGCTCCGTCGGAAGAGAGCTTGGCTACCCAGGCGTCCTCGGACCCTTCTAGTGAACCCTGGTAGGGACTGGCGGAGACAGGGAGGTCGCTGGATTCAGTTTCTCCGCAGAAATAGACTTGCTGGCTCGTATCCATGGCAACGGCAAACGCCTGATCGTCGGACAAGCCGCCGAAAACGACGGCCCAGACAATGGCCGTTCCCTGGGGATTGATCTTGACCACGTACGCTTCCTGGGGGCTGCTTTCCCAGGTGGTAATGGTGGCTGGAAAGTCCGAGGAAAAGGTCTGGCCGGCCACGTAGACGGCTCCTGTGGAATCGGTGGCGATGTCATTCGGGTTGTCCGTGAAGCTCGATCCTCCCAGGTAGCCAAGGTAGAGCACGATCACGGGATCGATGACGAGGGGCCTGGAGTGATCGTAGGATCCCACGCGAAAGGCGACCTCGTCGTCGCCAGCCAGCACGAAGGAGCCTTCAATCGGCTCCCGAGTGCCGTCTCCGGTCTCCTGATACATCACCGGAGGCGGCTGCACGAACTCGCCCCGTTGCAGCTTCAGGACCAGTTGCCCGTCGGGGCTGAGTGAAACGTCCTTTGCGCCCTCGAACTGGAGCCGAATCTGTTGCCAGGAGGCCCCCGGGGAGACAACGAAATCGTACTCCAAGTGCTTCGGAGTTCCGTAAAAGACCAGATCGACGCCGGGATACACCTCGCGATAGAGAATTCGCTTGAAGTGAGGGACGCTACTGAGCCACTGCGCTGGATCATTTCCCAGATAGTAGTGGCTTTTTGTAATCGCGGGCTCGAGCGCGTCGGCCGCAGGATCCGGAAGGCCTCCGGCCAGGCGCATGCCAACGACGCCCGTCTGAGACTCGCTGCCTGATCCTTGACGAACCCCGAAGAGCACTTCTTCTCCGGAAAGGTACAAAGCGTAGCCGGGCCCACGGGTCACGTAGTCGAAACGACTGTCGGCCTGGCCGCGGTTTTCTTCAAAGGTCAGGGGAAAGTCATAGACGCCCGGCGTCGGTTTCCGGGAAGTATCGCTCGCCAGCAGGTTCGTGAAGAAAAAGCCGGCAACCACAAGCAGCAGATGTCTTTGTTTCATAGCAGCTTTCACACCAGATGCAAGAAAAGAACCCGAACTCGCCACTCGACCCGCGGTCCATTCATCCTCCAGGCGAAGGCGCTGCACCGCTGTAGACTGGTAATTGTACCAGGACCCCCAGAGTCCACAAGCCTTCCTTTTCCGGACGATGCTGATTGTTCCGGACGATGCTGATTGCGGACTGTACCTGACTCCCGGGTGCCGGGCATGATTGGCCTTGCAGGAGCCGAGCCGGTCGAGTCCCAATTCTCCCGATGGAAACAGGCGCCCTCATGCTGCGTATTGTCTAAAGTTCTTGGCCGCATCCGTGTTTCGCAGTAGATTGATAGACGCGGGAAGGGGGAAGGAGTTGGCAATAATGAATCACGTACCTCGAGCGATCGTTCTCCTGTTTCTGGCGTTTCTGTCGGTCCAACCCGCCGGCGCAGAGTCGAAACTCTACTTCCCCCGCATCTCCACTTCCGGAATCAATGGTCTGACCATTTTCAACCCGGGCTCGGGCACCGCTCCCGCCACGGCAGCCGATGATGAGATCACCCTCAGTCTTTACGACACAAAGGGTGATCTGGTGGCCGGCCAGGGGATCACGAACCCGGCAGTTGTGGTGGTCTCTGCGGGGCAGAACACCGCGGTCACGGTAGTCGAAGTCTTTGGCCCGGTGGATCCCTCGGTCGTGGGCTGGGTCGAAGGGATCAGCCCGAGCGACGGACTCACGGGGGTTCTTTCTTTTCCTCACCTCCGATCAGAGCCAGCTCGACGGGGCCGATCAACCCCAGATCAGCCGCAAGATTGCTTTCAATGACATCCGTGAATCTGCCGAGTTCACAACCGAGATCAACATCTTCAACACTGCCGACACAACTACCCGGCTGGATCTGTTACTCCTCACCCCCGACGAGGTTCTTGATCCGATAACTGTGGGAGCTCCCCCGGCGCAAGGCTTCGCGCCGACTTTCCCGGCCAGGGGCCTGCTCCACATTGACAATGTCGCCGAGTTCTTTGACGTCGCCGTGATCCCGGAGGGCTCTTACCTGGAGGTTCTCTCCGAGACTCCGATCGGCGGATTCCAGTTCCTGCGCACCGCGGGCGGTGACCTGCTGGGTCTGAATGCAAAACGCCGGCTGGAGCACCTCAAAGTGCTTTACTTTCCGCAGCTTGTTGTGCGGGGCCCCTGGAAGATGGAAGTGAACGTGGTCAACTACTCGCTCGAGCCCGTGTCACTGGTTTTCTCTGCCAGCCAGCCGGGCGGTGACCTTTACGGCATCGGCACGGTCCAGCAGAATCCGGTCCGGCGCGACCTGGACCCGTTCTTCGCCTTCGTGGAGAATGTAGAGGATCTGTTTGGGTTCACCGGTGCGGGACCTTTCGAGGGTTCCCTGAGAGTGGAGGCCTATCCACAAGGCACAGCTCCCCTGGGAGTCAACGGCGGAGGCGGCGAACCGATTGCGGCGATCAACGGATCGGTGCGCTACGGGGTCGTGGCCACCGGATCGGAAGCAGCGGTGGCGGCGCTGCCGGCCGCCCGCAAAAGGGCGGTATTCTCTCACCTGGCGACCGTGGAAGGTTTTTTTACGGGCTTTGCAGCCTACAACAGCTCCTCGGCGGCTTCCAATCTGCGTGTCATGGCCTTTACGGAAGCAGGAGTCGAGCTGGGCCTCTTCGACACGGTGCTTGGGCCGGGACAGAGGATTGCAGAGCTCCTCACCAACATCATGCCTGGAGCTGCGGGCCAGAACGGGGGATATGTGTGGGCCGAGGGCAGCCAGCCACTGCACTTCATCTCACTCTTCGGTTCCAGTAATTCCACACTGCTGGCTAATGTGCCTCCCCAGCCCGTACCGGATGGATTTCTGCCTGACGCCGGCAAACCGGATTTCCAGGTCGATCCTGCGGCGGCGCTCGTGAATCTGGGAGGTGAGTCGAGCTTTGGGACCCAGGGTGGCTCGGGTGCCGAGACCGAGTGGACGATCAACGGGGAGCCGGGGGGAAGTGCCGCTCTGGGTGAGATTGACGAAGCTGGAGACTATGGCGCGCCCGGAGACTTTTCCGAACCCGCCGGCCCACTCACTCTGGTGGCCGAAGAAGACGGACTGATTGCTGCAGCCACCATCGATCTGCTGGAACCAGGGAATTTCAATCCCGAGCCCATCCCCGGGATTGTGAGAGACCTGGCTTACGTTGCCTCGATGGACGCCCTGTTTGGGGTCCTGTTGGCTTCGGGGGGGCAGGTGCCGGCCGGCGGGATGAGCACATACTCCGTTATTGAAATCGAGGAAAGTCTTCAAACCACTCTGGTTGATTTCGGGGAGGAGCGAATCGTTGACATTCTCGCCTTTGAGTCTTCCGTAGGAGAAGCCTTCCTGCTGGTCTTGAGCCAGAGTGGCGGGCGTATCCTCCGGGTCGATCCGGAAACGGGGGCTTTCGAGGAAAGGGTTACGGGGCTTGACGGGCCGCTGGACATGGCCTGGAACCAGGTGACGGGCAACCTGCTGGTCGGAGATGAGGGCAGCGTCTATTCCGTGTCCCGGGCTCAGCTCGAGTCGGACCTCGTCTCCGGGATTCTTGAAAACGGGCGGGCCCCTGTCGCGCTCCTTGATGTAAGCAACTTCAATGATGGCTACGCTCTCGCTCCAGACGCCTGTACAGGACTCATCTTTCTCACCGACCATGGCGCGGGAGAAATCAGGTCGTTTGATCCGGTTAGTGGAGAGATTTCCCTGGTTGCCGACGGTCTGGATTTTCCGGCATCGACGCTCGTGCTTTACCGGAAGGACGCCGGCTGCTCAGCCGCCCTGCGCTTTCTGGTGGCAGATACCGGCGGCGCGGACCAGGGGATCAGCCTGATCGATCCGGCGGGACTGGAGGCGCTTTCCTTCGCCGCTTTTCCTTCTCCCAGCCATCTGCTCTTCATTCCCGAGGGCCTGGGATTGCAGGATACAGTGCTACTGGCGGCTCGGCCATTCGACGACAAGGGTGAGCCGACCAGCGGGGTGGTCACTTTGCGCGTGCCCGATCAATATCAGAGCGGCCCCACCAACGTGGTCGGACTGGGGATCCCCGGAAGCGTAGCGGATCCTCTCGGTGATACGTACGGGATTGACGCCGTCCAGCAGGACATTCTCGACATCTCCGCCTACTACGACACCTCCGACCTGCATGTGACCGTAGTTTTCGCTGAGAGCATCAGTCCCTGCAATGAACAATGCGTGGGAGGCCTCCTGCCGGTCGACGCTCTGAAGGGGTTTCTGGATCTGGACCTGGACCGGGACGCCAGTACCGGTGGACTGGCATTTTCGGATCTCAACTCCCCGGCGGATACGGGTCTCGGGGTGGAGGCCTGTGCCGCCTTTGAGTTCTACGATGAGGAAGAGGGAGGGCTTCCCATCTTCCTTCTCAACGGCGAGTTTTTTGACGTAGTGGGTTACGTGCCTGTGGACTTTGATACCCACAGCGTGTCCTTCTCGATCCCGCTGTCGATGCTTGGCCAGGAGGGTCCGATGAATCTTGCCGGGGTCTTCGGAACCTCATCCAACCACACTGACGTGGCTCCCAATATCGGCTTCATCACCTCCGTGCCGAAGCAGGCTGCCTCGCCGCAGGACTCGCTGCGCAACCCGGGTGCAGCCCCGAGCAGAAACGGTCCCCGATATCGAAGAAGCCGCATTGGAGGGTGGATCGGCCTCCGCCCCGCTACTGATCCTCCGGAGTAGGGCGGGCTCAGATCACCGACTGTTGGCAGGCCCATTTGCAATTCTTAGTACTCCTTGGCGAGTTAGAATGGGGCTGGGGAGCCTTCCCGTCTTGAAACCCGGGACTTTGCTCGCCTAGTGTAATACGTCACAAACTTCTCTGCCTTTTGCAGCCGGAATTGTATAGATTGTCTTAGCCCGCAGCGGGTGAAAAGAATATGACAGTGTGACAGCTGTCTTGGCTGCGGAGAAGAAGGGAAAGGAGCAGCCGGGAGCCCGTGGTTTGAGCTTCGGATAACTCCCGGCTTTTCGAAGACAAACTTCAGATTCAGGATCGCTTCCAAGACAGGTCTTTGTCAAGTCTTTCCTCTCTGGGACTGGGGCTGTACGAGCTGTTGCCCGACTACCGGGACCGCTGTCCGCTGTGCCGGGGAAGTGAATGCGCCGTACGCCACGGTCTGTATTTCAGGTGCTTGGTGGATGAGGAGGGGCGGACCTATCAACGGTTTCCAGTGGCTCGCTTCCGCTGCCGGCGGCGGGGCCCGGATCAGCCACGAGATGTCACCTTCAGCGTGCTGCCGGCTCAAGTGGTGCCGCGCCGACGCTTCAGCCTGGGGTTGATGAGCTGGATGGTCGAAGTGGTGGTGAACGGCAAACGGACGATGCGCCAAGCGCTGGACGAGGTGGCCACGGCCGGCAGCCAAGGTGAGGAAGCTGTGCTGTTGGAGGAGTTGACGCTGCACCGCATGCTGCTGCTGTTGGCGGCCGTCTATGGGCGACTGCTCTCTTTTCCGGTGGCCGAGGTCGAGTTGCCCGGAGCCGTCCAAGGGGTGCGGCGGCAGGCCCAGCAGGTGGCCGCGCTGCTGGCGGCCCAGCCCCGAGGCTCTCCACCCCGAGTGGTGCTGCGTTTTCATCGGCGTTACTTCCCCCACCTGCTGTTCGACCTACGATTGGCTCTCGGGCCCCGCTCTGGCTTGCTGACGGGCTGACTCACCGGCATCCGCTGTGTCTGCAGCACAAGTCGCTCAATCCCCTTTTTGCGCCACGTTGTTTGGACCCGGCTGGCAGCCGCGTCATGACAAGAATCGATCCTCCACACTGCGTGATAGGGGCCCAGCGGTAGGGTTGTGGCACAAAGGGTTGGCCAAAGGAGCCTCAGGATGAAGGGAAAACAAAAACGCCAGGCCGTGGCGCTGTTCCGCTACGGCGTCATCGCGCCGGTGCTGCACGCCGCCGCCGGCAGCCAAGCCCGTTACTTCGGCCGCATGGCCCGAAAAGAGCTGGATGTGCCGGGTCTGGGCAGACGCCGCTACTCAGTCGCCACTTTCAAGAGCTGGTTGCGCCGCTACCGCCAAGAAGGACTCGACGGACTCTTGCCCAAGCGGCGTTGCGATGCGGGCCGAAGCCGGGTCATCTCCGAGCAGCTGAGCGCCCACATCTCCGAGCTGCTGGCCCGCCATCCCCGGGTGCCGGTCAACCGACTCCGTGAACAGCTGGTGGCCTCGGGCCACATCACTTCGCGCCGCATCTCCGAATCCACTTTGCGTCGTCACATCAAGCGGGCCGGTCTGCGGCCCCAGGTCAAGCCGGCGCCCAAGGCCCGCAAGCACTTCGAAAAACCCCACGCCAACGATCTGTGGGTGATGGATTTTATGCACGGCCCCAAGGTGCCTCTCGGCCGCCGCCGCCGCAAAACCTACCTGGCTGCAGCCATCGATGACCATTCCCGCTTCCTGACCCTGGCCCGCTTCTACACCCGGGAAAACTCCGCAGTGGTCGTCTCGGCACTCCAAAAAGCCTTCTCGCGCCATGGTTTACCCCAGATCCTTTACTGTGACAACGGCTCGGCCTTCTCCTCCAAACAACTCACCTTGGCCTGCGCCCGTCTGGGTGTGGCTCTGGTGCATTCCAAGCCCTATGACAGTCCTTCGCGCGGAAAAATCGAGCGCTGGTTTCGCACCCTGCGCCAGGGTTTTCTAAGCCTTCTCGATCTCGAGGCCTTGACCCTCGACGATCTCAATGCTCGCTTGTCTCAGTGGCTGGAGCAGGACTATCACCGGCGCCGCCACTCGAGCATCTGTGAGACGCCACTGGAGCGTTACCTGCGCTCGCTCGCCTCCATTCGCCGCCGTACGGTCAGCCGGGCCGAGTTGGACCGGGTCTTTTACCGCACGTTGCACCGCACCGTCCGCAACGACTGCACCGTCTCCATCGCCCGCCGGCTCTGGGAAGTGCCGCCCCAATACACTGGCCTGCGCATCGAGATCCGCCATCCCGAAGGACGTCCCAGTGAGCTGTTTCTCTTCGAAGACGACCAGCCGGTGGTGCGTCTGCACCGGGTCGACGCCGCCCAAAACGCCACTTCCCCCCGAAGACCCCGTTTTTCCCTTCCCGACGAGGAGGATGAATCGTGATCCACACTTTTTACGGCTTCTCCGACACTCCCTTCGCCAAGGACATCCCGGCCCAGAAACTGCTCCCCACTGCGGCCTTTGACGAACTCGCCCGGCGCCTGGACTACATGCGTACCCGTCTGGGGCTGATGCTCGTGCTGGGGGAGGCCGGAACCGGTAAAACGGCCGCCGTGCGCGCCTTCGTCGAGCAACTCAACTCCTCCGTCTACAAGCTCTTCTACGTGCCCCTGTCGACGGTCACTCCCCTGGATTTTTGGGCCCAGCTCAACAGCGAGTTCGGCGGTGAGCCCTCCAGCCGCAAGTCCACTCTGTTTCGAAACCTGCAAACGGCCGTGCGCGACTATGTGGAGAACGCCAAAAAGACCCCGATTCTAATTCTCGACGAGAGCCAGTGTCTGCCCGACAAAACACTGGACGAAATACCTGTACTTCTTAATTTTAGGATGGATTCAATCGATCCCCTGCTCATGATCATGATCGGTCATCCCGACCTGGGCCGACGGCTCGGGCGCCCCATGTTCCGCAACATCCACCAGCGCATCCTACTCTCCTACAAGCTGCCTCCCCTGGATGAGGCCGAAACCAAAAACTACGTCTGCCACCATCTCCAGCTGGCCGGAGCTAAACCCGACATCTTCACCGACTCGGCCTACCTGGCCCTTTACAAAACTTCGGGCGGCGTCTGCCGGCTGCTGAACCGCCTCTGCCTGGCCGCGCTCAACCGGGGCGTGCTCGAGCAAAAGGCCACTCTGGACGAAGAGGACATCTACCGGGCCTCCGACGAGCTGTGAATAGCGCCGACATGTTCTTCGACAACTCTCCCGAGAAGATCCTCGCCTACCTGCAAGAGCAGCTGCCCGATTACCCTTACCGCCCCGAGCTGGATGCGGCTTTCATTGCCGAACTGACCGCCGACTTCCCCGACGTAGACATCCTGGAAGAGATCAAAACCTTCCGCTGGTACTTCGACAACGCTCCGCTGAGTCGCGTCAACAACGTCCGCGTCGCCCTGCGTCGCTGGATCGCCAACGCCAACGGCTCCCGCTTCCGCTAGCTCCTCTCCTACCAAGGACTGGCCTCAACCACCAGCGCTCCTCTAATCCGTCATTTTCTGCTTACCCAATCCAGGTCAAAACAGCCTGACTTCACCCCCTCTAAACAATCTGCTGTCTTACACCTAGGATCAGTTCTTCTGGAGTAACAGTGAAATGCGGCGCCAGGTTATCGTACTGAGCCTTCTGGCCTTTTTCTCCTCCACTGGGTCCCGGGGGCAGGACATCGCCGCCAAGATCCTCTCGGTGCAGGGAACCGTGGAGGTGCAGGAGGGAACTCCCGACTGGGCACCGGCGCAGGTAAACCAGACTCTGGCAGCAGGAGCGGTCGTTCGCACCGCGGTTCGGAGTCGCGCAACCCTTCTCCTGGCCGATGAGACACAGTTGAAAATTGGACCCAAGGCGACGCTGCAGCTACGGCAAGTGCGGCGGACCAGCAATCTGCTGCAAAGAGTGAGCCAGGTGGCCGCCGGCGCGGATCAAAGCATTCTCAATCTAGAGACAGGAAAGGCCTGGCTGCGTTCCAAGCGGGTTCCGGCGCGGGTACGGGTCCGGACCCCCGCTGTCACGGCTGCCATCCGGGGCACCGAGTTCGTCGTCGACGTGCGAACCGACGGCGAGTCGTTTGTAACGGTTCTGGACGGTTCGGTCGACATGAGCAACGACCAGGGAGCCGTGATCGTCAACTCGAGTGAGCAGGGACGAGCCCGGATTGGCGAAGCTCCGACCAAGCTTGTCATCGTGAACCCCGACGATGCGGTGCAGTGGACGTTCTTTTACTCTCCCGAAATCAGTCCCCGCGACTATCCTTTTCGCTATCGCACCCGGGCCGAGGCCCGGCAAGCCGCCCAGGCCACCGGAATCTCGGCGACGGCTCGAGCCGAGGCTCTTCACGACGCCGGTGACCTGGAGGGGGCGCTGAACACCCTTCAGGCAGAGACTTCAGCGGAAGCTGCCGAGGTGCGAGGTTGGATCCTGCTGGAGCAGAACCAGCTGGCAGAGGCATTTCAGGAATTCCAGACGGCGGGTTCCAGAACCCGGGCGCGACTGGGCCGCTCCACCGTGCACTTGAGGCTGAACGAATTTGAACAGGCCTACCAGATCGTGGCCGATCCCGGCACCGACACCGCCCTGCAGCTTCAGCGGGCCCGGCTCGACCTGCTGGCGGGTGAAGTGGACTCGGCGCGCAGCATTCTGGAATCCATTGGTCCCACCGGGGCGGAATATGGACTGGCCCAGGGTCTGCTGGCGAACCTGAACCTGGTGGCCAATCGAAAAGAGGACGCCCTGCAGGTTGCTGGCAACGCGGTCAGGCACAATCCGGAGTCACCTTCGGCACACTTGAATCTGAGCCTGGTCCAACAGAGCTACTTTGATCTGCCCGCCGCCACGCGGTCGGCCCGAACTGCGCTCGATCTGGATCCTGGTTTTGTACCGGCCATGGTCCAATATTCCAGGCTGTTGTACGGAGCCGGGCACAGTGCCCAGGCGCAAAGGGTCGTACAACAGGCAGTAGCACTGGCACCGGAAGAAGCAACCGTTCACTCGGCGCTCGGTTTCGTGCTGCTGGGCCAGGCGAAAACGGATGCGGCCGTAGCCGAGTTTGAACGAGCCATCCAGATTAATTCCGGCCTGGCCAACCCCCATCTCGGTCTGGGAATCGCGCTGATGCGGCGGGGACAGTTCACCGATGCGGTGGCCGAGATCCTGGTGGCGACGACCCTGGAACCCAGGCTTTCCATTTACCACAGCTACCTGGGTAAGGCGTTTTACGAAGAGCGCAAATTCGAGCAGGCCTTCAGCGCCCTCGATGCTGCCGTGGAACTGGATCCGCGCGATCCGACTCCTCATCTGTACTCGGGAATCTTCCAGAATGATCTGAATCGCCCGGGAGTGGCTGTGGACCACTTCCAGGACTCGATCCGCCTGAACGACAATCGGGCGGTCTATCGCAGCCGCTTTCTCCTGGATGAAGACCGGGCCACCCGCAACGTCCAGCTGGCCACCGCCTACAATCGTCTGGGTCTTTCGGAGTGGGCCAACCTGGAAGCGGTGCTCTCCAACCTGGACGACCCGACGAACAGTTCCGCCCACCTGTTTCTGGCCAATACCTTTCTGAACCTGCCGGGTCGAACCGGGGCAGCCGGGTCGGAGCTGCTCGTGGCCAAGCTTCTGCAGCCCGTAAGCGCCAACTCGTTCAACGCCTTCAACGATTACACGACTCTGTACGATCGTCCCCACATGAACTGGACCGCCGGGGGCGCCTACGGCAGCTTCGACAACGTGCTGGGCCGGCTTGTCGCCTCGGGCGGAACCAGCCGTTTTGCCTACGGGTCGGTGTTCCAGTACGACAGGACGGCTGGTTTTCGAGATGGGAATGACGGGCAAAAAGCGTACACGGCCGCCAATAACTTCAAGTTTACTTTGACTCCTCACAGCGACCTGCTGGTCAGCTACGCCCATCAGCAACAGCGCCTGGGCGACGTGGGGCAATTGCTGATCAGGGATGAGACTCCCGATCCCGATGAGAGTACCTTCACCCGCTCCAACCGCCTGGAAGTCGGTTATCACCACCGCCTGGGACCCGGCTCCGACCTGATGTTCTACTTCGCCGGGCGCACCACCGAGATTGTCAATGACGATCTGAATGCGGTTTTGAGCCCCAGCCTTTTCCGCCAATGCCGGTTTGCGGGCAAACCCCCTCCCTGTGGCTTTCTGGATCGCCGGACCTCCTCGAGGACCCCCAACCTGACCTTTCAGGCGGCTCACTACTTGAAGGTCGATGATTTCGATTTCAAGTATGGAGTGGATTTCTTCGACGGCCGCCGCAACGACAAACTGTGGATCTACTACCGCGAGGATGAAGTGTTCCCGGTCGAGGATCCGGAGCTGATCGTCCAGGATCCGCTCGTGGACAGGCAGGACCTCAGCTACCGGACGTTGTTCTTGCACAGTAACTACCGGCCTCGGTCCAATCTGGTACTGACGGGAGGGCTCAACTACGAGTGGTCGAACGATGACAACGTTTTCATTGGCGAGAGTGATGTCGTCGGAGTGGACGATGAGTTCAACGCCATTTTCGGAGTCAACAACTCCGACTGGAAGCTCAATCCTCAGTTCGGGGTGCTTTACAACCCGGTTGAGTCGTCCACCCTGCGGGCGGCGATCATGAGGTCCCGCCAGCCCCTCGTTTCCGGAGGTAGCGGTGGGGCCTTTACACGAGAACGGCTAGTACCGGTTCATGTCAACGGATTCCTTTCCACTCTCAACGAAATCGAATTGTCTCGCTCCTGGGGCTACAATCTCGGGTGGGACCAGAGAATCGGCAGAGGAAGCTTTATTCGGACCACAGCCTTCTGGCGTGACCGCGAGATACCCCACGCCGACACCAACCCGCTGGGGATGCCTCAGCCCCAGCTCTTCGAGGGAGATCTCTACGGTGCGGGAGTTGTCTGGAACCAGTTCGTCCATCACCAGATCACCTTTGTATCGGCCTATAACTTTACACAGGATGAAGATCTTTTCTCCTTCCGGAAGAACCATGAGGGAAGCATCAGCCTCTACTACATCAACCCCAGGGGATTCTTTTTCACCGCCAGCGAGAACTTCTTCAAGCAGAACGGCATTCTGGGTGTCCCTTTGCCCGAAACAGAGGTCTTCACCAGCGACCTGAGTGTCTCCTACCAGTTTCCGGAGAGACGGGGATTGCTTTCCTTTCGAGTCAGCAATCTTTTCGACCGGCGATACCAGTTCCTGGTCGACCCGCTGGCGCTGAACCAGCGCCTCCCCAGGCGCCAATACGAAGTCTCACTCAGTTTTAATTTCTGACGTGCGAAGCAACGGCAAAGAACGATGGAGCATCAGCACACAGTTAACAAACCATCACCAATTTTCAATTTTCAATTTTCAATTTTCAATCCAAGAAGGTCATAATCAGGTCCCATGAACGGTGAAAAGGCGGACCTCGGGATGATCGGCCTGGGAGTGATGGGCCGGAACCTGGTTCTCAACCTCGAGGACCAGGGCTTTGCAGTGGCTGTGTGGAACCTGGAGAGTGAATGGACCGATGCTTTCCTGCAGCAGGAGGGACGGGGGCGAAGGATCATCGGTACCAGGAGCTTTCGGGAACTCGGCCAGGTCCTTGATCGTCCGCGCCGAATCCTGATGATGATCAAGGCCGGCAGCCCGGTCGACGCCACCCTGGAGGATCTTCTTCCCTGTCTGGAGCCCGGAGACATCATTGCCGACGGCGGGAACTCTCACTTCCGCGACACCATGCGTCGCCAGCAGCTTGCCGGTGAGCAGGGTGTTCACTTCTTCGGCCTGGGTATTTCCGGGGGTGAGGAAGGGGCCCGCTACGGTCCCTCTCTGATGCCCGGGGGAGACCGCCTGGTCTACGCCGAGCAACTGCAGTCAGTGCTGGAAAAGATCGCTGCGGTCTCTGATGCAGGCCCCTGTGTGACCTACATTGGCCCCGGTGGCGCCGGTCACTTCGTCAAGATGGTCCACAACGGGATCGAATACGGCGACATGCAGTTGATTGCGGAAGCCTACGAGGTGATGAGCCGTGGTCTGGGGATGGAGCCCCTTCAGATAGCCGGGGTTTTCGAGAAATGGAACCGTGGAAGGCTCTCTTCTTATCTGATCGAAATCACCGCCCGGATCCTGCCGGTCAAGGACGCCAAGACCGGCAACCCTCTGGTGGAGATGATTCTCGACAAGGCCGGCCAAAAAGGAACAGGAAAGTGGACGGCGCAGTCCGCGCTGGACCTGGGGGTGCCCGTTCCTACCATCGCCGCAGCGCTCGACGCCCGCTTTCTTTCTGCTATCAAAGAGCAGCGGGTCGAGGCCTCCCGTTCCATGTCGCCGCCCTCAGGAAGGTTGGACTCCCAGCAAGAGATCGTCTTAAAGCAGCTCGAGGCAGCCCTCTACGCCTCCAAGATCTGCAGCTATGCCCAGGGAATGTCCCTCATCCGCTCCGGTTCAAAGGAGCACGGTTGGGACATCGACCCGGCCGAAGTCTGTCGGATCTGGAAAGCAGGCTGCATTATTCGAGCGAAGGTTCTGGACGACATCCGAGAGGTCTTCCTCACCCCTCCCACGATTCCGAATCTGCTTCTCGATGCCCGCATCACAACCCAGATGCTGGGCCTGGAGGAGGATTGGAGAGGGCTGGTCACGCGGGCCCGACAGGCCGGGCTGCCCGCTCTCGCGATGTCGGCCAGCCTGGCCTATTTCGACGCCTTTCGATCGGCCACACTGCCCCTGAATCTGACCCAGGCACAGCGGGATTACTTCGGAGCCCATCGATACCAGCGGATCGACGATCCGAACGGCAAACCTGTCCACACCAACTGGAACGAAACAACGGACCTGCCCTGATGGGACGAACCAGGAGCTTGAGAGGATGACACCCGACAGCCCCGACAATCCCCTGACTGAGGGGCTGCGCCTGCAGCCGCGGCCAGCGCCCTGTGCCGTCGTGATCTTCGGTGCCACCGGGGATCTGACCCGGCGCAAGTTGATGCCGGGCCTTTTCAATCTCGCTCGCCAGGGGCTTCTGCCCCAGTGTTTTCGGGTGATTGGAACTTCCCGATCCGATCTGGCCGACGAGGAATTCAGGCACTCCATGAGAACTGGACTCGCAGAGTTTGCTTCGGTTGGGGAAGCGGAGAGCGTGCTGCTGGAAAGCTTTCTCGAAGATTTGACCTACGTCCGGACGGACGCGGGGGACGCCGCCAGCTTTCGACAACTTGGTTTGCATCTCCAGGGCCTGGACGATTCGTCGGGTACCTCGGGAAATCGTCTCTTTTACCTGGCGGTCCCTCCCTCCGGCTACGGTCCCATTACGGAGGCGCTCGGTGTTGCCGGGCTCAGCAGGTCGGTCGGATGGACCCGCCTGATTGTTGAGAAACCGTTTGGCCGAGACCTGGAAAGCATGCTGGCGCTGAACCGCAAAGTGCTCGAGGTCTTTGAAGAGGACCAGGTCTACCGAATCGATCATTACCTGGGCAAAGAGACCGTGCAGAACATCATGGTGCTGCGTTTTGCCAACGGAATCTTCGAGCCCTTCTGGAACCAGCAGTACGTCGATCACGTGCAGATCACAGCCGCCGAAAGCATCGGTATCGGCAGCCGCGGTGCCTACTATGATCGGTCGGGCGCACTTCGAGACATGATCCAGAACCATCTCATCCAGGTACTCTCCCTCATCGCCATGGAACCGCCCGTTTCGTTGGATTCGAACGCGATCCGCGACGAGAAGACCAAAGTGGTCCGTTCCATCCGGCCGATCCGGCATGAAGAGGTGGCAACTGCGGCGCTGCCCGGACAATACGGCCCCGGGGCAATCGCCGGAGAGCCCGTCCCGGGTTATCGGGAGGAAGGACATGTCGATCTTGCGTCCAGCACTCCCACCTATACCGCCCTCCGTCTCCTGGTGGACAACTGGCGATGGGCCGGGGTCCCCTTTTATCTGCGTACCGGCAAGCGATTACCCAGGAAGGTGACCGAAGTGGCGATCCAGTTCAAGCGGGCCCCTCACCTCCTGTTTCGGCAGGACGCCGGCATTCTCACAGACCCGAATGTGCTGATTGTAAGGATCCAACCGGACGAAGGGATCACGATGCGCTTCAAGGCCAAGATTCCAGGCCACGCGATCAGGATTCGAAATGTCAGCATGGACTTTGACTATGGAAGTTCCTTTGGACGTTCCTCGCCGCCCGCCTATGAACGCCTGCTTCTGGACGCTCTGATCGGTGACGCCACGCTGTTTTCAAGAGGTGACATGGTGGAGGCCTCCTGGCGGCTGGTGATGCCACTTCTGGAGGAATGGGAGGCGAGCACGGCTGCCCACTTTCCCAACTACGAGGCTGGCTCGTGGGGTCCCGAGGAAGCGAATGCATGGATCGCCCGCGATCGGCACCGGTGGAGACGTCCCTGATGGCCGAATCCGCACTACCCCAGAGACTGGATGCATTCCTCATCGAATCGGAACTAAAAACGCTGTGGAGGCAAATCGCGCAGGAAACGGAGAAAAATGAGGAGGAGGTTCTCCGAGCTCGTGTTGTCAACCTGGTTGTCTGCTCCAACCTCGATGAAGAAGTGGATCAACTCGCCTTGGATCTCACTTCTGGCGGTGACAGCCAGTCGGGACGGCTCATTCTCCTGCTCACCGATGAAGAGTCTTCTTCCGACGGCTTCGATTCCCGGGTCTCGGCTCACTGCTCCAGGCAGCCGGGGGGGCGAGAGCAGATCTGTGGTGAGATCATTCGGATCGTGGCCCATGGGAAAGCAGCCGGTCGAAGTGCTTCCGTGGTCACGCCTCTGCTCATTCACGATCTACCGGTGTTTCTGTGGTGGCGTCGAAGTGTTGATCTCGATTCCGCACTTTTGCGGCGGCTGGCCAGGATTACGGATCGCCTGATCGTCGATTCGGCCCGGGCGGGAGTTGACGATGTGCTGGCTCTGTCGAAGCTTACGGCACTTTGGAAGGACGTGACGATCAGTGATCTGGCCTGGGCTCGACTCCAGGTCTGGCGGCGTGCCCTGGCAGGTCTCTACGACTCCGGCCTGACCCGTGAGGTTCTAGGCCCACCGGACTCCGGCTGGAGTTCGGAGCGAGAGGGCATCTACCCAATGAACTGGTCTACCTGCTGTCCTGGCTGGCCAGTCGATTGGGCTGGGGGCTTCGGTCTCCCCTTGTCGAGACAGACTTTGGATACAGATTGGACGGTCATACCGCCGGGTCGGATTTGGCGATCGAACTTCATCGCAGGGCGGGCCAGGGGCTTCGCCGGATTCAGCTTTCCGCCGGCCGTCACCTGGCTGTGCAGCTGGCACGCCGCGATTCGAACGGAACCTTTCTGGAAACCTGGGCAGAGTGGCGCGGCCGCCGGCTCAGCCACCAGATCCTTCCAGGGACTTCGCAGAAAGAGATCGATCTGCTGGCGGCCGAAATCGAGATCCCGGGGAAGGATCAAGTGTTCCGGGAAGCTCTCGCCTTCGCCTCCAGGCTTCTTTAGGATGAGCCGATGAAACGCCAGACCATCGCCGCGGCCATCTTCCTGATTCTCTCGGTCTTGATTGTCGGTGCCCTGTCTCTCGTCAGCCCTCTGATCGAGAACCTGGAGCTCAAGAACTACGACTTCATGATGTTCCTGCGAGGCCCGGATCCGGCACCAGAGGACATCGTGATCGTGGCTATCGATCGCTTTAGCCTCGACGTCTTTGCCCAGGAACTGGAAATGACCTGGCCCTGGGACCGGGTGGTCTACGCAGAATTGATCGATCGCCTGAATGAAGCTGGGGTCCGGGGTATCGCCTTTGACGTGATCTTTGACATGCCGGCTCACCCGGAGAGTGACCTGGCCTTTGCCGAAGCCATCCGCGCCAGCCAGGCTCCCGTGGTCCTGGCCGCAACGATCGAAACTGTGGTCACTCCGGCGTACTCCTTTCAGCAGGAAGTTCTGCCTCTGGAGATTTTGATCGAAGCGGGGGCCAGCCATGCTTACACAGTCGTCAACCCTGACCGGGATTCTGTCGTGCGACATGCCCGTTTGACCGTCGGAGGCGAGCCCACTCTGGCCTTGATGCTCCACACGCAGCTGAGTGGTCAACTTGACCTGGGAAACGTCCCGGTAGTTGCCTTAGAGGAAGACGACCCGGAGATTCTGATCAACTACGTCGGTCAGGCGCGGGCCATTGAGACTGTGAGCTTTCATCAGGTGCTCACATACGAAGAATCCCTGCCGGAGGGTATCTTCCAGGATCAGATGATCTTTGTCGGCCGTTCCGAATCGATCCATGACCTGATGGCCCAGTCGGGTAGAGCTGACATGTTCACCTCGCCCTTCGATTTCCTGGGCGGCAGCCAGCAGATCCCTGGTGCCGAGATCCATGCCAACATATTCCACACCCTCAACCAGCAGCGGTTTATCGGGAAGGCGCCCCTCACTGCCGTTCTGGTTCTGGCTCTGGCCCTGGGCGCGGCGGCCTCGATATTGATGCTGGTATTCGCGACGATCCGGGACAGAATCCTCTGGTCCGCGCTTCTTCTTTTTGGATCTATGGGGGTGACCTGGCTGGCGTTCATCCGTTTTGACTACTGGATTCTCGGCTTCCAGCCCTTTCTGGTGGGCCTGCTTGCCGTTTCCATGAACACCTGATCAACGTCAAATAGAATTCCCGCAGCGACGATTGGAAATCCCCACACAAGGATTAAAAAAAAAGAGCTGTAGCCGTCCTCTGAGACGGCCCTTTCCGCGGTCCTCCTTTCTGTAAAAAAGAGAGATTGTTCCTAGAATGCGAGGGGGACGGAGTGAGGGCGTAGCCCGAACGGAGCTCCCCCTCGCTCGCGCTGGCGTCGAGGGGAGTGGACCAGATCCACGAGGCTGCTGAGCGGCCTCTGTAGGGCGCTGTACGACCTCTCCCCTTGGCGGGCACTCGTGTGTCGCCCCCAGCCAGCACTTTCCGGGGTCCAATCAGCCGATTTGCCCGGATTTGACCTCCTCGCGGTTTCCTCATTTCGTGGTTCCCTGCTGCTTTGCCTTGGCGCTCTCCATTCGATAGCTCGGGACGTTGAGTTCCAGAATCACGCTGTGGTGCACCAGCCGGTCGATGGCTGCTGCCGTCGTCAGGGGGTCCTTGAAGATCCTCTCCCAGTCCGAGAAGATCAGGTTGCTGGTCAGCAAGATGCTGCGACGTTCGTAACGATGGGCCAGCAGTGTGAAGAGAACCTCCATTTCCTCCCGGCTTTGCTGAACGTAGCCGATGTCATCGACTATGAGAGCCTCGAAGCGATCCAGTTTCTTGAGCTCCTTCTCCAGAGTCAGATCGATTTTGGCCCGCAGCAATCGCTGTACCAGCAGGGCGCAGGTAGAAAACAGAACCCGGCGCCCCAGCAGAATCAACTCCTGGCCCAGAGCACAGACCAGATGGGTTTTCCCGCTCCCAGGGTTACCGAAAGCCAAGACGTTCTCGGCACGATCCAAAAACGTCCCTTCCAGCAGCGCTGTGAGTTGTCGATCCACGCTTTGGGGCAAGCGCGAGCGGTCCAGCGCCGTCAGCGTTTTCTCCCAGGGAAGCTTGGAGGCCCGACGCTGGCGCTGGATTTTGCGCTCGTGCCGCTCCGCCACCTCGATCTCAGATAACGACAAGAGAAACCGGGGATAGGCCAGACTTTCCTGGGTGGCCAGTGCCGCCTGGGCGGCGTAGTGCTCCCGAAAGGCCGGTAGATGCAGCTCGATTAGGCACTCGCGAAGTCGCGGTAAGTTGCCTGTGCTCATGACCTCACCTCCCGGTTCTCGAGAAGGGTGTCGTAGAGGCCCACGTCCATCTTCTCCACCATCACTTCCCAGGGTTCCACCACCGGATCGACAAGGCATTCTCGTAGTGCTTCAAAACGGATTCTTTGTCCCCGCTCAATCAACACCTGAAGTGCCTCTCGCACCCGCTGTTCACCTTCCTGGGCAGCCACCTCGAGGATCTTCAGATATTGGCGATCCGCCGTGGCCGGACAATCTCGGCGCAGCTCGTCGTAGGCGACTCGAAACAAGATCCCCGGAAACAGATCCTCCCGCCAGCGATAGCGAGTAAACGCCCCCGGCTTGCGCACCAACGAATGGATCACGTGCCGGTAGTCAATGCGATGCTTGCCTTCTCCTCGCAAGCGCGGCATCCGTGCCTGGCGCCGTCCTCCGTAGTAGACCTCCACCTGATCCGCCCACACCCGCACTTGAACGCGCTCGCCGATCAACCGGCTGTCCACCGAATAGGTGTTGTGGCGAACCCGGATCGTACTGCTGGGGGAGACTCTCACCCACTGCCGGGTGAAGTCATCCAGACGGCGTGCCGGCAACGGGCGCATCACTGCCAGCTCTTCTCCCAGGCGCTTTTGCCGGGCCGCATTGCGCCGGGACACAATCACCGCTACAAAGCCCTCGTACTCTTCCCGGCTGGAAAAATCACGGCTACACCGCAGCAGCAGTTCCTGCTCAATGGCCCGTTTCAAGCGGTGATGGGACTGTTCCACATCCCCGTTCTCGTGTGCCTTTCCTGCCTGAGTGCGACTGGAGCGCATCCCGAAGTGTCTCAGCAACGCTTGATAGCGCTCGGTGAACTCTTCCCGCTTCAGGTTCTTGACTGCCGCCGAGAGCCGGTCGGTCCGGTGCTCCTCGGGCAGCGCCCCCAACTCCCACAACGCGTTCTGAAGCCCCAGGCTGAGGCTCTCAAACGACTCACTGAAACACAGCGTGGTCGCTTCCCAGTTCGAGTAGGCCAACACGAAGTGGTACAGCAGATGGGGAAACGGCTGGCCCTGGATCGTCACTCCGAGGCGCCCCATAAACGTGAAGTCCGATTGCGCTTGATGTCCCGGCTGATACTTCTGCGGGAACATCACCTCCTTCGCTTCTCCGTATTCTGCCTTCCACTGCTTGATCCTGCGCTGCAGCGTTCTCAACTGGCCTTGCTGGAAGGCCCCTTCCTGCTGACGACACAAATGATCGAACACCGCTTTTGCTTCCACCGTCGGCGATCGCTTCAGGATCTCTTTCACCTCCGGCCACACCGACTCGAACGGATCCGATCGAGTTCTCCAATACCGTTCCGGCTGACACTGGCTCGGTAGCTTTCCCGACTTCAGGTACTTGCGAGCTGTCTTTCGCGACATCCCCGCTTTGGCCGCCGCCATCGTTAGCGTCTTCTCGTTCTTCTTCAACTTTACTAACCTCCGCACTTGCTGATCCTTAACCATGCCCTCATGGTCAGGATCAGCCCTGAAAAAGCGGGGAATTCCATTTGTCGTCGCGGGGAATTCTAACTGTCGCCAATCAAACACCGTCTATCAGTACCGGACTACTGAAAAGGAGCGGAAGCAGATCGAGCAGATGCTGAGTGGTTATGTATCGAAGGACGTCGTCGACACCATCATGAAGGACCCGGCCAAGCTGGAACTGGGGGGTGTCGAGGTCGAAGCTACCGTTCTGTTTTCCGACATCGCTGGATTTTCGAAGATCGCGGAGAAGATCACTCCTCAAGAGCTGTCCACTCGTCTCAACGACTACTTTACAAGAATGGGCGACGTGATCATGCAGCGAGACGGCATGATCAACAAGTACATAGGAGACGCCATCATGGCCATCTGGGGCGCTCCCCTCGAGAATGAGAGGCACTCGATTCTGGCCTGCGAGGCTGCGCTGGAGATGAGTCGTCAGGTGGAGAAGATGGAGGGCGGCTTCCGAACCCGCTACGGCCTCAATTCGGGAACCATGGTGGCGGGGAACCTGGGACACCACGAGCGAATGGAGTACACGGTGATCGGAGATACTGTGAATCTGGCGTCCCGCCTGGAGGGAGCCAACAAGGTGTTCGGGACTTCGATTATGATCAGCGAGGCTACGGAGAAGATGGTCAGGGATCATTTCCTGACCAGGCAACTGGATCTCATTCGGGTCGTGGGGCGTGCTCAGCCGCTCAAGGTCTACCAGATTGTTGGAGGTGATGACGGAGAGACCCCAGATCAGCTTCGGGAAATGGTGGAGTCCTTCAATGAGATTCTCGAGTCCTACAAGGGTCTCGACTGGGAAAAGACCAGGGGGCTGCTGGACAAGCACTTGAAGACTTTCCCAGAGGACAGCGTAGCCCTGGTCTACCGGGATCGGTGCCGGAGTTTCAGCGACTCCCCACCAGCGGCAGACTGGGATGGAGTCTATGAACTCACTGCGAAGTAGAAATCTCCAAAGCTTTTGCTAGAATTGGTACTTCCACCAGGTTACTTGTACCGAGTTCATCTTTAAATGTTGAGTCAGGTCAGGTGGCGGTCATGAAGCCTTTTGAGTACCGATCCGGGGAGTCAGCTTGAGCTGGATTCACCATCCTAACGCCTACCTGATCGCTGCCGCCGTTTGTCTATTGCTGACGGTTTTGATTCCGAACCGCTGGATCAGGCGACGTCTACTTTTCAGCAGTGTAGTTTTTCTTCTCGACGCCGCTTTCTTCCCGGTCACGGCCTTTGCACTCGAGCTCTCAGACCGCGTCTTTGAAGTAGCCTTTCAGGTGGTGCACTTCAGTGCCGCTGTGGCGGTCCTGAACGCCCTGGTCTCCACGCTGTTCAATCCCTTACGCGGGCAGGGTGTTTCCGACCGCTGGCCGTCCATCGTACAGGATGTTCTGGTCCTGGCGGGCCCCACGATTTTTGTGCTTTTCACGTTCTCCGAGCAGCTCCTGGCTTTGGGAGTGGCCGGCTCAGTCGTCATTGGAATCGCCCTCAAGGATACTCTGGGCAATCTGTTCGCAGGCCTGGCCCTGCAGAGTGAGAAACCGTTTCACGTCGGTGACTGGGTGGTTTTGGGCGATCATGAAGGGCAGGTCCAGGAAGCGACCTGGCGCGCCACCAAGATTCGCACCAAGGCCGGTAACTTCGTGATCATTCCCAATAGCGTCATCGCGGAGGAGGCCATCATTAATTACTCCGAGCCGACCACCGAGCAGCGCCTGGAGAGGGTCGTGCGGATGGGTCATGGCATCCGCCCCAACGACTTCAAGAAAGCTGCCATGGAAGTCTTTGCAGACATGCCTGAAGCTCTGGAAAGTCCCGCTCCGGATGTGCTGACCCATGAATACGATGAGTATTCGCTTCAGTACAGGTGCCGCTTCTGGATCAATGACTATGCGCGCAGCGAGCCCATCCTCGACAACTTCTGCACGCTCCTCTACTATCGCCTGCTGCGGTCCGGCATGCCTCTTCCGCTTCCCACCCAGAATGTACGCCTGGGTAGAGAAGGAGGTTTCGGCAGAGCAGTGGCTCGGGCTACCGATAAACGACTCGCTTTCGTCGAGAGCGTCGATCTGTTTTCCGGTCTGAAGGAAGAGAGTCGAGAGCTGATCGCGCGTCAAATGAGGCTCTACACCTTCGGTGCCGGAGAGCGAATTCTCACCCAGGGAGCCGCCGGAGAATCGATGTTCTTCATCGAGCGCGGGAAGGTGCGTATCGTGATCCGGGAGGGGACAGCGAGCAAGGAGTTGGCGGTCCTCGGAAGAGGACAGTACATGGGAGAGATGGCTCTGCTGACCGGGGAGCCTCGCGCGGCCAGCGCAATCGCGGTAGGGGATGTTGAGTCTTACGTCCTCGACAAACCCGGCTTCAAAAAGGTCCTCATGAGCGATAAGGACGTGGCCGGACAGATCAGTGCTGTGGTGGCGACTCGGAAGGAGGTCCTGGACGAGAAGAGGGAAGAACTGGGCAGTGAGCTACTGGCCAGGCAGGCAGCGCAGAAGAATCTGCTCTCCAGGATTCAAAATTTTTTTGGCCTTTAGTATTTTATTGAGTATTCCTCGATCTTTGAAGGTGATGGGAGTCATGTCCGGCGTCTGACCACAAAGCTATAATGTCGACCTCAGTCGTCGGCCGCGGGGAAGCGAAACGAGAGGCTTTGAGTGCTCTTGCAATCTAATTCCGGACGGCCAAGTGGAGCCTGAGCCATGGAAATGGACTATCTTCTTAAACTGAAATTCTGGGGCGTGCGCGGATCCACGCCCACTCCCCGTATCGAGAACCTGACCCTGGGGGGGAATACCTCCTGTCTGGAAGTTCGCACCGGCGAAGGGGATGTCCTGGTCTTTGACGCCGGAACAGGCATCACACCTCTGGGATGCCATCTGGTTGAGAACGAAGACGGTCCTCTGGACATCAAGATCTTCATGACCCACTTCCACTGGGACCACATTCAGGGCATTCCGTTTTTCCAACCCATTTACTCGGCCGAGAACAAAGTGACCTTCTTTTCCTTTGAAAACCGGGCGGAGAGCATGCTCAAAGGACAGATGACAGAGCCCTATTTTCCGGTCAGCTTCGATTTTCTTCCCGCCCAGCTGGAGTTCCATCCCATCGAGCATCGCCCCTTCAACATCAGTGGTGTCGAGATCTCACCGTTCCCCATGCACCATCCCCAGGGGGCAACCGGATACCGGATCGAAAGAGAGGGGGAAGCGTTTGTCTATGCAAGTGACCACGAGCACGGTGACAGCCGTCTCGATGCGTCCGTTCGAGATCATGCGGCGAACGCGAAGGTTCTCGTCTATGACGCACAGTACACCCCGAAGGAATATCAGAAACGGGTCGGCTGGGGTCACAGCACCTGGCTGGAAGCGGCCCGGGTTGCGACCGAGTCCCAGGTCGACCAGTTAGTCCTGTTTCACCACGATCCGTCGCATACGGACAGCATGATGGTGGACCTCGTCAGGGAAGCCAGACATCACTTCGCCAAGGTTCAAGCCGCCAGTGAAGGTGTGTTCTTTATCCTTTGAAGGGGACAAGACCGTACTGCTGCGCTCTGGCCTGTCAGCGTTTCACGCGACCACTGCAAATTGAAACGAGTCAGCGGCTGTGTTAAATTCCGGTCCCTCGACTGCAGGTAGGAGTATGCATGGCCACATTTGATAGTGAGAGTATTCGGAACATAGGGATTGTGGGGCACGGTGATGCCGGAAAGACCTTGCTGGTGAGCGCAATGCTCTTCTCGTCGGGTGATGTGAGCCGGTTGGGAAGGATCGAGGATGGAAGCACCGTCACCGACTACGACGAAGACGAGATTGAAAGGCAGGTAACGATTAGTAGCTCTGTGGCTCACTGTCACTGGAAGGGCCACAAAATCAACGTCGTCGATACTCCTGGTTACTCGGCCTTTGTATTCGACGCCAAGACCGCTTTACTTGGCGTTGAAACCGCACTTGTGGTGGTTGATGGGGTAGAAGGCGTCGGAGTTCAAACCGAACAGGTCTGGAGTTTTGCCGAGGATCTGGGCCTGGCCAGGGCCATCGTTCTCTCCAAGATGGATCGCGACCGGGCCAGTCTTCAGCGCACTCTGCGGTCGCTCCAGGACGCCTTCGGACGGTCGGTGGTTCCTGTCCAACTGCCGATTGGAAAAGAAAGTGAGTTCAAGGGGGTTGTCGATCTGCTCTCCGGCAAAGCCTTTGCCGGTCGGGCGGACGGAAGTGGCGATTTCAAGGAGGTGGAAGTTCCGGATGACCTCAAGAGCGACGCCGAACGGATGCGAGAAGAACTCGTGGAAATGATCGCTGAAAGTGACGATGACCTGATGGAACGGTTCTTCGAGGAAGGCACCCTGTCAGAGGAAGAAATGAGAGCCGGCCTGGGGAGATCTCTGGAGAGAGGCCTGATCTTTCCCGTTTTCTGTGTGTCTTCGGTCCGCAATAACGGTGTCAAGCAGCTTCTCGACCAGATTGTGAATCTGTTTCCGAATCCACTGCAGCGAAAGCCCTTTGCAGCTGTGACAGCAGAGGGTGAGCCAGCCGAAATCGTGCCCTCGAAGGACGGTCCGCTGGCCGTCTACGCGTTCAAGACTTTTGCCGATCCGTTTGCCGGACGCATCAACATCCTGCGCGTCATTTCGGGGACCCTCAAATCCGACAATAGAATCAAGAATCTGACCCGGGACCAGTCCGAACGGTTTGGATCGCTGCAGGTGTTTCAGGGCAAATCACACGAGGCCGTGTCCGAGCTTCGGGCCGGGGATATCGGGGGAGTCCTCAAACTGAAAGACACCAGGACGGGAGACACACTTGGGGCTCCCACATTGAAGCACCGTGTCAAGCAGGTTGAGTTGCCCGAGCCGGCGATCAGCTTTGCTGTTGAGCCCAGTACCCGGGGGGACGAAGAAAAGATCGGCTCAGCGATCGCCAAGGTCCTGGAGGAGGACCCGTCACTCGAGTTTCGGAGGGATCCTCAGACTCAGCAGTTTCTGCTGGCGGGAACCGGTCAACTGCACATCGAAGTCGTGGTGAATCGGCTCAAGCAGCGCTTTGGTGTAGAAGTGGACTTGAAGCCGCCCAAGGTGGCTTATCGAGAAACCATCATCGGGACGGCCGATGTTCAGGGGAGACACAAGAAGCAGACTGGAGGCCACGGCCAGTTTGGAGACTGCAAGATCAAGATGGAGCCCCGGGAGCGGGGAGAAGGATACGAGTTCGAGGATAAGATCTTCGGGGGTTCCATCCCCAAGGGATACATCCCCGCCGTCAACAAGGGCGTCCAGGAGACGGCGGCCAAGGGATATCTGGCTGGTTACCCGGTGGTCGATTTCAAGGTGACGCTCTACGACGGTAGTTATCACAATGTGGACTCCTCCGAAATGGCCTTCAAGATCGCCGGGGCCCTGGCCTTCAAGAAGGGAATGGCAATGGCCCGGCCCGTTCTAATCGAGCCCATCATGAACATTGAGGTCTATGTTCCCGAAGAATTTGCCGGCGACGTGATGGGGGACCTGAACGGTCGACGGGGTAAGATCCAGGGTATGGATGTGAAAGGCAGCAGCCAGGTTGTCCGGGCCCAGGTGCCGTTTGCTGAAATGCTCAACTACGCCCCGGTTCTGACCTCCATGACGGGCGGGCGCGGCAGCTACCATATGGACAACTCGCATTACGAAGTCGTGCCGCCTCATCTGGCCGAAAAGATCATCTCTGAGGCGAATCGAGACGACCACTAAGTACTAGCAGGGCGAAGAGGAGGCTCGTGTACCCTAAAATCCTGGAACTGGGCCCCATCACGCTGCACTCGTACGGTCTGCTGCTGGCCCTTGCCTTCCTTTCTGCCACAGCTCTGGTGGCTCGCCTGGCTGACCGTGAACAGGTTCCCCGAAGCAGGGCCTGGGATCTCGCCTTCGTGGTGATTCTCTCGGCCCTGGTGGGAGCGAAGCTGCTGATGGTGCTGAACAATTTCGACTACTACTTCTCGCAGCCCTCCAGGTTCGTAAGTCTGGGATTCTGGCAGGCAGGCGGAGCCTATTTCGGAGGTCTGATCGGTGCCACCGTGGGCAGCTACTGGTATATATCTCGCTCTTCCGACCTCAATTTTGCGGTCATGGCAGACGCCGCCGCCCCGGCGATTGCGCTGGGCCAGACCATCGGGCGGCTGGGTTGTTTTGGTGCGGGATGCGACTACGGGAAGCCGACGAGCCAGCCCTGGGGGGTCACATTCACCAGCGAATACGCCAATCAGAACGTGGGTGTTCCTCTCAACGTCACACTCCATCCCACACAGCTTTACGAATCGGTTGGGTCCTTCCTGCTTCTCCTCATCCTGCTTTGGATTCACACCCGCCGGCGTTTCAAGGGCCAGGTGTTTGCCAGCTATCTGATGGGCTATGGCCTCCTCAGGTTCGCGAATGAGTTCTTTCGGGGCGACCGGGACCGCGGACTCCTGTTTGACGGCCAGGTGTCCATTCACCAGTTGATCGCGGTCGGACTGGTTCTGGCGGCGCTGATTGTTTTCTACTCCGCGCGTAAGAGATCGAATCTACAACGTGCCTGAAACGCTCACTTTTCGACCTGATCTCCCAGACCAGGGGCTGCGCGTCGACAGCTTTCTGCAGGGATGCATGGAGGAGTCCCGCAGCGTGATTCAGAGGTGGATCAAAAAGGGGAGGGTTACCGTCAACGGCCGGAAATGCAAGGCGAGCCAGCGGCTCCGGCCCGCCGATGAGATCGAGGTGAAGCCTCTTCCGCCGCGGCCGATGGATGTGGTTCCAGAGGATTTGCCGCTCTCCATTGTCTTCGAGGATGAGTTCCTGTTGGTTGTGGACAAGCCTGCCGGTCTGGTCGTGCATCCGGGCGCGGGCCACTACCAGGGAACGCTCGTTAATGCCCTGCTGTATCATTTTGAAAGGGTCAGCCGGGGAGGCACCATCAGGCCAGGGATCGTGCACCGCCTCGACAAGGACACCTCAGGTCTTCTGGTTGTAGCCAAGACCGACCGGGCCCACGATCACCTGGCACGACAGTTCAAGGAGCGGCTGGTAGAGAAGGTGTACCTGTGCCTGGTTCATGGACTCGTCGCAAGCGACCGGGGAGAGATCGACCTTCCAGTTGGGCGTCATATTACCAGAAGAACCAGGATGTCAACGCGCAGCCGGGTCGGGCGCGTCGCTCTCACCGGGTATCGTGTCATCCGGCGCTTTCCCCAATTCTCGTACCTGGAAGTGAAACCTCACACGGGGCGGACCCATCAAATCAGAGTGCACCTGGAACAGATCGGTCATCCGGTGGTGGGAGATCCGGTGTACTATGCCAACCGGAAGCCGTACCAGGTGGACTCACCGGCCGGCCGGTTGATCGGTCAACTGAATCGACAGTTTCTGCACGCTTCGATCCTGAAATTCGCACATCCCGTGACGGGTGCCACGCAGAGCTTCGAATCGCCGCTGGCAGGGGAGCTTGCCGCGATTTTGGGCCTTTTGGAATAATGATGAGCATGTTGATTCGTGGTGTCTTCGTCCTGTGCCTGGCTTCCTGCCAGGTGGCTACCGCTCTCCTGGCCCAGTCTGACGGTCGTCGGCAGGATACCATCCGGGTTGAAGTGGAAGCGGTCAACCTGTTGGTCTCGGTGCACCAGGAAAAGAGCGGCATCTTTATGAGGGATCTGTCCCCCGGGGACTTCGAGATCTATGAGGATGGGGTCCTTCAGGAGATCACTAACTTCGCGGAAGAAACCAACCTGCCCCTGGCGATCGCCCTGTGCATCGATACGAGCTCCAGCGTCCGGATCAAACTGAAGTTTGAAAAGGAGGCGGCAACGGATTTCCTGCATTCGGTGATGAAGACGACAGATCGGACTCTACTCCTGGAGTTCGACACTGCCGCCACGCTGCTCCACGATTTTACTTCCAATCCCAACGACCTGACTCGTGAGATCAGTCGTCTGCGAGCCGGAGGTGGCACCTCTCTCTACGATGCGATCTACCTGGTCTCACAGCAGAAGATGATGGATGTGGAAGGGCGCAGGACACTCGTCATTCTTTCTGATGGAGCCGACCAGACCAGCCGAAAGACCTTCGAGGATGCTTTGCGGGCCGTTTTCCAGGCTGAAGCGGCTGTTTATGCGATCAGTACAACGCGTTTTGGAGCGGAAATCGACCACGAAGGAGACAATGCTCTCAAGCAGATGGCCCAAAACACCGGCGGGCGGGCTTATTTTCCTTATTCCACAAAAGACCTGACGAAGGCTTTCAGAGCGATCAATGAAGAGCTGCGCAACCAGTACAGCATCACCTTCAATCCAACCAATAAGAGAGCGGACGGCACCTTCCGGAAACTGAGGGTGAGGGTCAAGCGCGGCAACACCGTCCTCCATTACCGAAAAGGGTACTTTGCGCCTCTGAAGAGCTCGCTCTGAGGGCGTTCGGTTGATCAGGAAATCCCCAATCTCTTCATCTTGTTGTAGATGCTTTTCTCGCTGATTCCGAGATAACGAGCGGCTCTGGCCTTGTTTCCCTTACTGAGTCTGAGGGTTTGAAGGAGGGCTGTCTTTTCGATTTCGGCGAGACTCAGGCCGGCCAGGGAGCCCAGCCCGGATGATTCATAAATTTTCTACTGCAGCGTGAGAATCTCCCGCCCTGACTGCGTTACGCTCGGTCGGCCTCCTCGGCGTACTGCACGAGTACTCCTCCGGGGGCCTCGGTCGCAAGCCTTGTCAGAACGGGTCTTCCCCCGCTTCGCTACGAAAACTTATGAATAATCCGGGTTAGCGACCGGTGAATCCCGTTCACTGGCCGCCGCTTTCGAGCTCTGATCAACGTCAAATAGAATTCCCCGCGCATTGACTCATCCAAAATCGAACTGATGGCATACCGTTGCCTCATCAAGAATCGAACCGAAAACTTGATGAGGAGGTCACAGATTGAAGAAGAAGTTGAGTTTGGAGTTGCGCCGAGAATTGTTGACGCGTACCGCTGAGGATTACGCATCGGCCCGCAAAGGGATCAAGAGCCAGATTGTAGATCAGTTGGTCGCGACAACCGGCTACGGTCGCAAACATGCGATTACCCTGTTGAACAATCCGCCGAGCAGGGCCAGTTCGTCGCGGCCCCGCCGTGCCCGATACGATGACCGGGTGAAGCGGGCACTGGTGACTCTTTGGACAACGGCCAACCGGATCTGCGCAAAGAGACTGGTCCCCTTTGTTCCCGAGTTGATCGAAGTTATGGAGAGGAACGGTCATCTATCCTTGCCGCCTGATGTTAGGCGAAGGCTGCTAGCGATCAGCCCAGCTACCGCTGATCGATTGTTGGCTTCCGAAAGAAGCAGCCGGCACGGTGTCAGTACGACCCGACCAGGAAGCTTGCTCAAGAAGCAGATCAAGGTCCGAACCTTCGCTGACTGGGATGATCTTCAACCCGGTTTTGTCGAAGCCGACCTTGTGGCTCACTGCGGCGAGAGTGCTGCAGGCAGTTTCCTACACACTCTGGTCCTGGTGGACGTCGCAACGGGCTGGACCGAATGCGTGGCGCTGCTACGGCGTAGCGAAGCCGATGTGATCGGATCTCTCAACTGCCTGCGTGGGCGGCTCCCGGTTCCTCTTCTCGGATTGGACACGGATAACGGAAGCGAATTCATCAACTATGAGATGCTCCGTTACTGCCAAAGAGAGCAGATCACTTTCACTCGTTCCCGGGTGGGTCGAAAGAACGATCAGGCCTGTCGGTCACCATGGTATATCCCCCACCTAGGCGGCTGATTTACCAAGGTAATTCCCCCACCCTTTCACCAGGGTAATTCCCCCAGGGTTTCACCAAGGTAATTCCCCCACCTGATCATTTCGTGACAGAGGCCAGGGTCATCTTTCTGCGGAACCCCAACAAGGATTTCCGCAGGAGGAAGAATGGCCAGAAGGAATATGAGGATGGAAGAGTACCTGGAGTTGGTTTACCAATGGCACCGAGGACGGAGTATCCGCCAGATCCGAGACTCGTTGCAGATCTCGCGCAAGACGATTCGCAAGTACCTGCTGCTTTTCATGGCCAGCGGCTTGAGCCGAGAGAAGCCCCTGCCGCCACAGGCGGAGCTGGCCCGGATAGTGGCCTCGGTGGTGCAGGTGGCGGTTTTCGAACAACCGGCCCGGGAGCGGATCCGCCTCTACCACCGGCAGATCCAGGATTGGCTTGGGCAGCCTCATATGACCATTCAGCAGGTACAGCGGCTGCTCGAGGAGGAGCACGAGTTGAAGGTCAGCTATATGAGCGTGTACCGCTATGTGCGCGAGCACATTGAGCCGCTGCGCAAGCCGGTGACGGTGCGGCTGCATGCAGTCGCTGGGGAACAGGCCCAAGTCGATTTCGGCTATGCCGGACTGATGCGAGATCCGGAAACGGGCAAACAACGCAAGGCCTGGGCCTTTATCATGATCCTAAGCTACAGCCGCCACCGCTTCGTACGCTTCGTGTTTCGCCAGGACAGCCCCACCTGGTTGGACTGCCACATCCGCGCCTTTACGTTTTTCCAGGCCTGTCCCCGGCTGATCGTGTTGGACAATTTGAAAGACGGTGTGCTTAAGCCCGATCTGTACGATCCGACGCTCAACCCGGCCTACGCCGAACTGGAAAGACACTACGGATTCGTGGCCGACCCAGCCAAGGTGCAAATGGCCCGCCACAAAGGACGCGTGGAGAGATGTGTTCCGGTAGTGCGTCAGCAGATTCTGGCGGGGCGGCATTTTCGAGATATCGAGGAGGCCAATGGGAGGGCTCTGGAGTGGTGCCTCAAGGAGGTCGGCCTGCGCAAGCATGGCACCACCCATCGCAAACCTTACGAGGTGTTTGTCGGAGAAGAAGTCGAGCTGCTGCTGCCTCTGCCGGATCAACCTTACGAAGCGGCGCAGTGGAAACAGTGCACCGTGCATTGGGACTGCCATCTGATCCTGGACAAGTGCTACTACTCGGTCCCCTATCAGCCTGTGGTGAAAGTCGAGGGTAGGGGTCACATTCAGACACTACACTGGTCCCATGGCAATGGGAAAGAAGAAGCGACGGCGACAAGCGGATCTGTGGGTGGCCAGCAGCCAGTTAGCGCGGAGTCCTGGGCATCCATTCTACGAAGCCCTCAACGAGGTATTGAGTGAGCACGGCTTTGACGATTTCGTAGAGGAGCTGTGCGGGAAGTTCTACGCGGAGAAGATGGGGCGGCCGAGCGTGGCGCCGGGAGTGTATTTTCGGCTGTTGATGGTGGGGTATTTTGAAGGGATCGGAGCGGAGCGAGGGATTGCCTGGAGAGTGGCCGATTCACTGGCCCTGAGAGAGTTTTTGGGATTGAAAGTGAGCGAGACACCACCCGATCACTCGACGATATCGAGAACCCGGAGATTAATCGATGTGCAGACCCATGCGGCGGTGTTCAGCTGGGTGCTGGAGCGACTGGCGGAATCGGAACTGCTGAAGGGAAAGACGATCGGGATCGACGCGACGACGCTGGAAGCCAATGCGGCGATGCGCACCATCATCCGACGGGATACGGGAGAAGACTATAACCAGTTTTTAACCGGATTGGCTCAGGCTTCCGGAATCGAGACGCCCACCCGCGAAGACCTGGTTCGTACGGACCGGAAACGCAAGAAGAAAGGCTCCAACAAAGAGTGGAAACATCCTCACGATCCGGACGCTCGCATCACGAAGATGAAGGACGGGCGAACGCACCTGGCCCACAAGGCCGAGCATGCCATCGACATGGAGACGGGAGCGATTGTGGCGGTCACGGTACAGGGAGCCGATAAAGGAGACACGACGACCCTGAAGGAGACGCTGATTCGTGCTGCCGAAAACATTGAAGAGGCGACGGGGCAAAAAAAGGAAATGGCCGAGGTGGTGGCCGACAAGGGATATCACAGCACCGAAACGGTAAAGGATTTTGCAGCGCTGCAGATACGCAGTTACATCTCGGAACCGAAGCGGGGCAGACGCAAGTGGAAAGGCAACATCGAGGGCCGAGATGCCACCTATGCCAACCGCAGACGGATACGGGGAGAGCGAGGCCGCGAGTTACTGAGACGGCGGGGCGAAAAACTGGAAAGATCCTTTGCTCATCTGTACCGGACAGGGGGGATGCGCCGCACCGAGGTCAGGGGACACGACAATGTGGCCAAGAGACTGCTGATTCAGGCCGGTGCGTTCAACCTGGGTATGGTGATGCGCCAGAAACTCGGCGCAGGGACTCCCCGGGCCCTCCACGCCCGGATTCTTTGCGCTTTGTTAGCCTTTTTCGGGCTGAGAAAGGGCCTGAGGAGACGGATCAGCACTTTCTTTGAAGGTTTGATTGGAAAACTTTCAATCGGGCCCTTTCCAGGTGGCCCCCGGCCCAAGTCGGTGTCCGGACCCAATTAAGCACTTCTGCCACGGGCTGCTATCCCTACCGGGGGGAGAGGCTGTGGGTGCGAGCCGATCTGAAGCTGGTGCGAGTGTATCGCAACCATCAGTTGATCAAGACCCACCTGCGGGTCTTCGAGCCGGGCTCCTGTCAGACCCAGACGGGGGACTATCCTCCCGACAAGCGGGCCTACCTGGAGCGGACTCCCGAGTGGTGCCGGCGTCAGGCCGACGAGCTGGGGCCCGAGGTGAGTCGCTACGTGCGGCGCGTACTGGGGGATCACGCCATGCGCAACCTGAGAAAAGCCCAGGCCGTGCTGCGGCTGGCCGAGTCCCACCCAGCGGCCACTCTGGATCAGGCCTGCCGGCGGGCCTTGCGCTTTGACAATGTCCGCTTTTCCTCTCTGAAGAAGATTCTGGAAAAAGGCTTGTTCCGACGCCCTTCGCCTCCTCGCAGACCCTCCAGTCCGGCGGCTTCAGCTTGTCGATTTGCCCGTCCCCAGGATTACTTCGTGCACCGACGGGAGGTCTCATGAGTCACTATCAACATCTGCTCGACCAGCTCAAGCAACTGCGATTAGGAGGATTGTTGGACAGTCTGGAAGTGCGGCTCAAGGAGGCCGAAAAACGACAACTGGCCTACGTCGACTTTCTGACTCTGCTGGTCCAGGATGAGCTGGAGCGTCGCTCCCAGACCAAGTTTGTTCGCCGGCTCAAGAAAGCCTGCTTTGCCGAGATCAAGACCCTCGAGGAGTTCGATTTTGGCTTTAACCCGAACATCAAGCGGCGCCGCATCTATGACCTGGCCACCTGCCGCTTTCTGGAAAACAAAGAAAATATCTGCCTGTGCGGGCCGGTGGGTGTGGGCAAGAGTCACATCGCCCTGGCTCTGGGACACGAGGCCGTACGCCGCGGTCATGACGTGCGCTACATCCAGGCTCCGCGCCTGTTCCGTACTCTGGAAGCGGCCCGGGCCGATCTCTCCCGCGATCGCCTCATCCAAAACTACTGCAGCTATGATTTCTTGATCGTTGACGACTTTGGGCTCAAGCCCCTGACGGACGAGCAGGCCGACGATCTGTACGACATCTTTTACGAGCGCTATCAGAAAGGCTCGCTGATGCTGACCAGTAATCGCAGCCTGGAGGAGTGGATGGCGCTGTTTGGCGACCCCATCCAGGCCAACTCGCTGCTGGACCGACTCTGCCACAACGCTCACCAGCTGGAGTGGGAGGGCGACTCTTACCGGAGGCGAAAACGACCCGCCAAAGGATCCCCCTCAAAGGAGGTTTCGCCATGAGCCGTTTGAAGATCAAAAGTGACAACGGCTGGTTTGCCGCCACCGCCGGCTGGCAGGCCGCTGTGGAGAAACTCTCCGACGGGGCCTTCAAGCTGTTCGTTCACATCTCGCTGGGCGCTGACAGAAGTACCGGGCGCTTCCTCTTCCGCCAGCAGGACGTGGCCAGGGCGCTGCGCAAATCGCGCCGCTAGATTGGAACCTATCTCCAGGAGCTCGAGGAGAGGCAGGTCTGCCGGGTCCGGCGTAGCCCCAACCAGCATGCTCCCGGGGTCCTTGAGATCGCCGACCAGTACTGGCCCTACCAGCGCAGCCTCTCGGCTGACTCACTCAGCTCCACTCGATCGGCTCAAACCCTCTATGTGGAGACCATCGGAGAGATGTTGCTGGAACGTCCCTGCATCCGCTGCCGCTACTCGACCTCGGATCGCCGGCTAGCTGCCCAGTGGTTCCAGCAAGGGATCGAGCTCGAGGACGTCCGCCAGTCTATTTTCCTGGGCTGCGGACGCAAGTACGTCTCCTGGCTCAACGGACTACCGGGCCAGCCAATCGGTGCCCTGCATTACTTCAGTTCCGTCTTACAGGAGGTCACGAGCAGCCAGCTTTCCGCCCGCTATCGGGCTTTCAATCGAATGCAAATGCTGCGACTGGAAAAACGCTGGCTCGAAACAGACCACGACTGCGACCAGAAAGGAGGAACCTGCTTGGGAAAAGTTTTCCCAAGCACAACCGCCGAAAATCAAGAGAAACGAGATGATGATGATCCCCAAATGGGGGAATTACCCTGGTGACGGAGGTGGGGGAATTACCCTGGTGATTGACACCTTTGCCAACGGACAAAGGGGTGTACCGTTCTTTCTGTAATTTGGGAAAGGTGAGCTAAAAGGATCAGAGGTCTGGGGCAGGATTTCTCCAAAAACTCAAGGCAACGAGTAAGGAGGATCCGAATGACCCCAGACCCAAAACAGAGGCTACCACGAGAACTATTGAGAGAGCTGATCGAAGAAGGCAGTGAAGCGTTTCGAGGAGTATTAGAGAAGCTGATCAACGCCGCCATGCAGCTGGAACGAGAAGAGTTTCTGGGAGCTCGACGCTGGGAGCGGAGCGAGCAGCGTCGAGACCACGCCAACGGGTACAAGGACAAGACGCTGTCCACTCGAGTGGGACAGCTGCGAATCCGGATTCCACAAGTACGTCACCTGGACTTCTATCCCCGATCCCTGGAACGAGGGTGCCGTTCGGAGAAGGCGCTCAAGTTGGCCATCGCCGAGATGTATGTAATGGGCGTGTCGACGCGCAAGGTCACCGAGATTACCGAGCAGCTGTGCGGCACCGAGATCTCCGCCAGCCAGGTCTCAAGAATCTCCAAGCTGCTGGACGACGAACTCGAGCAGTTTCGCAACCGCCCTTTGGGCAGCTATCCAGTTGTGTACCTGGATGCGCACTACGAGAAGGTCCGTCGCCAGGGCAGCATTCAGGATGTGGCCGTCTTGAAAGCGACCGGAGTCAACTGCTGGGGCAAGCGGGAGGTGATTGGGGTCAGCTGCCGACTCAGCGAGGCTGAGGTCCACTGGCGAGGGTTTCTGCAGCAGCTTCAAAAGCGTGGTCTGGAGGGTGTGCAGCTGATTGTCAGCGATGACCACTCGGGTCTACGTGCTGCTAGAAGAGCCGTTTTTCCCTCGGTGCCCTGGCAACGCTGTCAGTTTCACCTGAGCCAGAATGCTCAGCGTTACGCCCGCCGATCCGATCAACGTGCCGCCATCGCCACTGACATTCGAGACATCTTCAACGCACCCTCAGGCGGCGAGGGCGAGGCCATGCTTCGAACCCGAGTCGAGCAATACCGTGACCGCAACCCGGAGCTGGCCGATTGGATGGAGACCAACCTGCCCGAAGGCTTTACGGTCTTTCGTTTTGCACGTTCTACCTGGCGGCGCATTCGCACCAACAACGGGCTGGAGAACCTAAACCGTCAGATTCGCCGGCGCACCCGGGTCGTCGGTATCTTTCCAAACACCGAGTCCGCTTTGCGACTCATCACCGCCGTCGTCGAGGAGATTCACGAAGACTGGCTGATCGGGAAGCAGTACCTCAGTCTGGTCGATTTCAACCCACAGGAGAATCCTGTTTCAGATCGCTCTCAGTCAAATTACAGAAAAACAGTTGCGTAACCACGGACAAAGAGAACCGGAGGGAAACGGCTCCCCTAGAGAGATGGATGCTGTTGTCAGGAAGTACCTTGCTGAGATCAGTGCTGCACCAGAATCCAACCAAATCAGGAGATATCGGCGGACGAAGAAGCCCCGGGTTGCCCGGACTTGGAAGACCCGGGAGGATCCTTTCGTTGAAGTCTGGCCAGAGGTTCGTGTCCAACTGGAAGTCAATCCCGCTCAAACAGCCAAAGCGCTTTTCATTCGGCTTCAACAACGCCATCCCTGTCGATTCTTTGATGGGCAGCTGCGAACTTTGCAGCGCCGCGTCAGGGACTGGCGAAGAGAACAACTCTACAAGGCCGAGATCTCCCGTGTAGAGCCAACGTTCTCTGAAATCGGGTCTGATTTCGCAAAAGAAGGTGCGCCAACAAAGGGGCAACCAGCCGAGGTCAAAATAGTCTTATGAGCCATGGGAAGTGTCCCCTGACGGCCACACAGCAATGTCGCCTCGACCGCTGGGCCGTACATCTCCAGCAGCAGGGACTTCACGGTCCCGGGACAACCCAAGAAGGGGGTCACCTGAGTCGGCCGCCGAGAGGGAACCCCATTCGGGCTCGCCCTCACTGTGTCCCCTCTCGCAGTCCAAGAACCGGACAAGACAATTCGCTCAAACCAAGAACAACACCCTACTTGACAAGGTGGGTCATTTTTACGTGATCACTCCGGCACATTATTCCCTTGTCATTTCGACCTTCCACTCCACCCGTTGTTTCTGCGAGACGGAAGAAATAAGCTGTTCTGAACTGGGTTCGATTCCCAATGAGGCAAGTTTCTAGCTTCGGTTCGATTCTTAGATGAGGCAACACGCGGGAATTCTAACTGTCGCCAATCAGAGCTCCCAACCGCCCCGGCCGAAGCGGTGTCGGAGTCGGCGGTAGTGCGAAGCCCGAGCCATCCGGCCTCGTTTTGCAAAGCCCTGTTCGAGAATTTGTGATTTCCACACAATCTCGGCGCCGGCCCACCGGCGTTGTTGGGGTGTGAGGTGACCGCTCTCCACAGATTTCAGAAGACCTCGTACGCGGTATCGGTCCATGCCCCAGCGACTTCGCGAAAGCTGATCGGCATGTCCGCCCCGCTTCACTACCAGCTTTTCGGGCACGAAGAGGACCGGCCGGCGGGCCGTAAGCCTGAGCCATAGTTCGTAGTCTTCGCAGACCGGAAAACTTTCGTCAAAAAGACCGGACTCGTCCAGGAGGCTGCGGTGGAGCAGGATGGAGCTGGGACTGATCAGGCAGAGGCGGAGGCAGTAGTGAAAAATCCAGCCGGAGCGCTTCTGGTGGCGTTTTCCGGGATTGACCCGTACTCCCGAGCGGATCCAGATTTCATCGGTGTGGACCGCCAGATACTCGGCGTTCGCCTCCACAGCTTCGACCTGCCGTTGCAGCTTCTGTTTGTGCCAGTGGTCGTCGCTGTCCAGGAATGCGATCCAGTCGTTTCGGGCGGCTCGAATCCCTCTGTTGCGGGCGGCACTGACACCACTGTGCTCCTGCCGGATGCAGCGGATCCGATCGCAGATCAAGGGCTCGAGTACCTGGTCAGTTCCGTCGGTTGACCCGTCGTCGATCACCAGCAGTTCCCAATCCTGGAAGCTCTGGCTGCGAACCGATTCAATCGCCTCGAGGAGAAGCTGTTTCCGGTTGAAAGTGGGAATGATAACGCTGATCAAAGCGGGATTCAGGCTTTGCCACGCAGGTCAAAAGGCAAAATAGCCGCGGACGTCGCGGGGGTACGCCGGAGCTTGTCCTGATACATCGCCTGATCCGCTAGGGCCAGCAGGAGATCGAGGTCCCGGGCGTCGTGCGGAAAAGTGGCGCTTCCCACGCTCAGGCTCACTCTCAGGACATCTCCGTGCCTCAGGACAATCTCGTGCTCCCGCACGGCCTCCTGAAGTCGCTTGACGGTTGACCGGGCCAATTCTCTGCCGGCTCCCGGCAGCAGGCCTACAAATTCGTCGCCCCCGTAGCGGATGCAGGTATCGGATCTTCTGAACTGGTTTCGGATCACATTGGAGGCTTCGATCAGAACCCGATCACCGACCCGGTGGCCCCAGCTGTCGTTAACGCCCTTGAAGCCGTCCAGATCCATCATCAGGAGGGTGACTGGATAGTCGACGCGCCCGGCTCGCTTCAGTTCCTGATCTCCAAAGACCCGAAAGTAGCGCAGGTTGGGCAAGCCCGTCAGCGCATCCGTATAGGCGTCTTCCTGCGTCTCTTCGTAGACGATGGCATTGTTGACAGCCGCCGCAGCCTGCCGGGCCAGAGTGTCCAGCAGGCGCAGGTGGTTGTCTTGAAAGATCGCTTCCACTTTGGCGTAAACCGTGATGACGCCGACGACGCGATCGTCCAGACTCAGGGGAATGGAGACACAGCTGTGAAAAGCTTCCTTGAGCCTTGGATGGTCTGCGAAGTCGGGAGCCGGGGACACGTTGGCGAGCATTTGATTGTTGGCTGCCACCCAGCCCGTCACTCCAGTCCCAATGGTGATCCGCAGATTATCCAGCTCTTCCGTCAGTTCGCCGGAGGTATTGTAGGGCTGCAGCAGGTGGGTGTGAGGGTCAGCCAGGAAGACGGCACACCCGTCATAGGGAACAAGATTGCTGAGTTTGCCCGCTACCAGGGCGAGTGTCTCCGAAACATTGAGAGTTTTCCCCACGCTTTCCGAGATCTCATAAACGGCCTGAATCTCACGATGGGCCGAGGCGATATCGTGAAACACAGTCGGGGCGCGGTGGGGCTCAGGGCCCGTTTCCAGCGGGCTGGAATCGACGTTTTCGGTTCGAACCGGCTTGGCGGCTTCCGTTGCGGCTAACTGGCTCTCAAACTCGTCAACATTATCGACGAGGGCGTCAACCACGGCCGGATCGTATGATTTCTCGATCAGGCTCGTGATGTATTCGAGAGCGACTTCCCGGCTCATAGCAGCCCGGTAGGGTCGATCCGACCGCAGCGCGTCATAGCAGTCGGCCACCGAAAGAATACGAGCCCCGAGAGGGATATCTTCTCCCTTCAGGCCGTCGGGGTATCCGGTTCCGTCCCACTTTTCGTGGTGGTGCCGAACATAGGGGACAACCTCGTACGGGAAGGGAACGGTCTCCAGGATTTCTGCACCCACATCCGGGTGAGTCTGCATTTTCTGGATTTCCCATTTGGTCAGGCCCGAGGGCTTGTTGAGGATGTACTCGGGGATGGCCAGCTTCCCGATGTCATGCAGCAGCGCCGCCGCTTTCAATCCCTCGACACCTTCATCCTGGCCCTCCTTCCAGCGCAGCTTCACAGCGATCATCACCACCAGCTGCTGAACCCGGTTGACGTGTCCGTGCGTGTACTGATCCTTGGCGTCGATGGCCATGGCCAGAGAGGAGATGGTCGAGTGGAAGAGCTGCTTCATCTGATCGGCGTGGGCCAGGGCAGCGTTGATCCGATTCGTGTTTAGCCGGTATCCATAGTACAAGGCAACGACGATGGGAACTGCTACAAGAAGAGAAAGGAGTCGCCCTCGCTCTAGATTGACAAAAACAAGAGCAGCAACTGAAGATCCAGCTAACGTAGCCAGGGCAGAGGTAAAGAAATTCTCTTTCCACGCCTCCGCAATCGATCTCTGTGAGGTCAGAGCGATCGCAAGAACCACTCCGCCCGAGTTGATCGTGTAAAAGATCAGACTGGCCAGCCCGGTGAGCGCGAAGAAGACTCCAAAGCCCTCAATTCTGCTGGGGTCTCCAAGGGGGACCGTCATTCCCAGGAGGAGCTGGAAACACCACCCGCTGACCCAGGCGGCAATACACAGGAGTGACAGGTTGAAGAAGTATTTGTAGAGAGTCCTGGTCTTCTCCCTGACGCCTGTTGTTGCCCCATCTAGGGTAGCCAGGCTTGCTGCGACACTCGGGCCAAACAGCATCAACCCCAGGAAGACGAACACGTCACTGACAGTCACGATAAGCGAATGGGTCTTGCCCTCGCGAACTGACGTGATAACGCGTATCGGGAAGAGGCTCGATACCAGCGTAAGGAACGCCAGGAGCAGCCATTCCCGACCGTGTTGTCTGGAAGCGTCGACCACACAATAGAGGAAGGTGGGAACGCCAGCGAGGACCACCCCTAAGATATAGGCTTGACAGGCCCTCGGGAGCTTGTCTTTTCCAAAAAAAGCTTCAGAAACCATGACCCCTAACCAGGCCTTACAGCCTAGCATATGCGCCATGCATTTGGCATTACGAAAAGACGAAATGTCCCGTTAGGGTGGAGTTCCCCCGGTTTCGTGGACACCTAATCCTTTGGGAGAATGGAGGACACGATGCCAAGAACAAGACGAGCTTATCCACCCGAGTTTCGCCAGCAGATAGTCGAGCTTCATCGAGCCGGGCGCAGCCCCGGTGAGCTGGCCCGAGAGTTTGAACCCAACGAACAGACGATCCGCAACTGGATCGCCCAGGCAGACCTGGATGAAGGCCGTCGTAGAGACGGCCTGACGACGGTAGAACGAGCCGAGCTGCGGAAGTTGCGCAAAGAAAATAGGCAGCTGAGGGTTGAGCGGGAAATATTGGCAAAAGCCGCGGCCTGGTTCGCACGGGAGAGCGATCCGATTTCCAAGGAGTCTTCAGGTTCGTGAAAGTGAATCAGGCCGACTATCCAATCACCACCATGTGCCGTTTGCTGGGTGTCTCCACCAGTGGCTACTACGCGTGGGTCGATCGCGGACCTTCGACTCGAGATGAAGCGAATGCTCGTCTTCTGGAAACAATCAACGGGATCCACCAGCAAAGTCGTCGGACCTATGGAGCTCCCCGCATTACGGCGGAACTTCGAGAGGAAGGTCACCTGGTGGGCAAAAACCGGGTGGCCCGACTGATGAAAGTCGCCGGCATTGAAGGCGTTAGCCGCAGACGCAAGACACGCACGACCCTGAGAGGCCAAGACAGCCGTCCGGCTCCGGATCTGGTGGAGCGAAACTTCCAGGTCAGCCGCCCCAACCGACTGTGGGTTGCAGACATCACGTACGTGCCGAGTTGGGCAGGTTTCGTCTACCTGGCCGTAGTGGTCGACGCTTTCAGTCGTCGAGTGGTCGGCTGGTCGCTCAGAAATGATCTCAAGACCCGGCTAGTGACCGATGCCCTGCAAATGGCACTTCAAGAGCGTGAATCCGACGGGGTGATCCATCACTCGGACCAGGGGACGCAATACACGTCGATCGAGTTCGGGCTACGCTGCAAGAGAGCCGGCATCAGACCCTCCATGGGCTCGGTCGGTGACTGTTATGACAACGCGCTGTGTGAGAGCTTTTTTGCCTCTCTGGAGTGTGAACTGATCGACCGGCACAGCTTCCGCAGCAAGCTGCAGGCCAAGCTTGCTGTCTTCGACTACATCGAGGGCTTTTACAACCCTCACAGGCGGCACTCGTCACTGGACTATCTGTCGCCGATCAACTATGAATCGAGGCACTCAGATGTGGCTTGATTCGAAAGCCGTAAACTGTCCACAAAAGTGGGGTAACTTCACACATTGACCAGGCACTGCCTTTGGATCCGCTAAGGCTGAGTTGTGACGTACGTCACCAGGCGGTTGAGTCTTGTGACGACCATCACAAATTACACAGAACAGTCCTTAGATTAACAAGTTGCTTATTGATGGGCAATTTGAGGATTTGCTGCAATTCGTTCATCCAGAGGGAGATTCGCGGGCTCTGGCGGATTCTGGAGGTGAAGATCCAAATCCACCGAAAAAGCAGCTCTCACGACCCCTTCTCTTTGTCGTTTTGTTTCTGATGTGCCATAGTCTTTTTTAATGAGAGGCCGCCGGGGAGCTCAGACCGGAGGTCGGGTTCAACAGTGGATACCGGCCTTCCCCCCCTGCCTGCGAGTTCCGGCCCGGCAAAGGAGGCGTTTTGTCTGTATTCCAGCGCTACCAGATTCTGCAACCGATGGAGACCGGTCCCGGGGTCAGCGTCTACGCTTGCCGCGAACGATCATCCGACTCGGTAGAACGAGTCCTCACTCTCCTTCCCCATCCCTGGGACCAGAAGACATTCGAGGACTGTTTCCGCGCTCGTAAAGAACTCGTCAGTCCGTTTCTTGTCCGAGTTCGGGATGTTGCCTACAGGGGCCGGCAAATTGGGGTCGTCTCGGACAAGATCCCAGGGGAGTACGCCCCGGGAGCCCTTGATCCTGTTTCGGACAAGCAGAGCTTCGCTTTTGATCTGGTCAGGCTGTTCCAGTGGCTTGCCCGGAAAGGGCTGTTTCTTGGCGTCGTGGCGCCCCATCAGCTATTCATCCGGAATGACGGACAGTGGATCGCCAACTTCCTGGGGCCTCGCAGCCTTTTTAAGAAGGACTCCCGGGGCCGGAACGTGTCAACAACTTTGAGACACTTTGGTGAATAAATTACAGTAGCGTCATCTCAGGGGTCCTTCTTTTCGGGAGGGTTGATCCAAACCGCCTCTGGAAGAGCGGGAGGAACGGGTTTGCCATTGGGAAATCTCTCCTGGAAGAGTGCATGGGCGGCCTCCAGTGTTTGGGCTCGATTGCGACGTGTGGCGATGGCGGTGAGGTAGTGCACGTCCTCGGGAGTGTGCAGGCCGATACCCGAATGGCGATGGTCGCGGTTATACCAATCGAAGAACTCCCGGCAAAAGGTTCTGGCTTGCTGGATGGTGCCGAATCGAGCCGGGAATTCGGGCCGGTACTTGAGGGTCTTGAATTGGGCCTCCGAGTAGGGATTGTCGTCACAGACGTGAGGCCGAGAGTGAGACTTGGTCACTCCCAGATCGGCCAGCAGCAAGGCCAGTGCCTTGGAACTCATCGACGACCCTCGATCAGCATGGAGGGTGAGATCTCCCGACACGATCGCCTGCTTGGAGTAGCTCTGGGCGATCAAAGCCTTGGCCAGGCGTGAGTTCTCCTGGGTGGCCACCATCCAGCCCACCACGTAGCGGCTGAAGATATCCAGAACCACATAGAGGTAGTAATAACTCCATTTGACGGGACCCTTGAGCTTGGTGATGTCCCATGACCAACATTGGTTGGGGCCGGTGGCCAGGAGTTCTGGCTTGGCGTATTGGGGATGGCGGCGCTGGCGGCGACGCTCCTTGACTTCCAGACGTTGGGACAGAATGCGATACATGGTTCGGATCGAGCACAAGTATCGCCCTTCATCCAGTAGCTCCGCCCACACTGTGGCGGGAGCTTTGTCGACAAACCGCTGGCTGTGCAGGACCTCCACGACAGCTTCCTTCTCGGGCGGGCTCAAGGCGCGTGGGGATGCGGGCCGAGGTCGAGGATCCATCGCCGGCCGTTCCCGCCGAAGTTTCTCCCGATACAGACTGGATGGCGGCAGATCCAGAGCCTGACAGCCGGCCCGGACTCCGTGGGATTGTGAGAATCGCAAAGCTTCGTCCATCAGCTCTCGTCTCCGTTCTCTTCGCTGCTCGCCAGAGAGATCCCCAACAGTTGCGAGACTTTTTTTTGGAGATCCAGCATGGCTTCAAACTTCTCGAGCTTGCGCTTCAACTTCCGATTCTCGGCCTGAACTTGCCTCAATTGATGATCCAGAGGATTGACCGGCTTGGACTTGCGCCCCCGCTTGCGAGGAGTCAGCGCCTGCAGCGTTCCTTCCTCGCGTTGTCGTCGCCAGGTCTGAAGATTCGACCAGTAAAGTCCTTCTCGGCGCAGCAAGGCTCCCACTCCGCCCGACTCTTCACATCCATCGGCCTGCTCCAGGATCCGGAGCTTATAGCGGGCTGAAAATCGGCGACGCGTGGCCTTGCTGGGAACTTCCGGATCGGGTCTAGGAAGAACCCTGTCGGGCTCAGTCCGTTCCGCACCGATTTTGGGGACCTCTCCGCTTCGCTCCGAAGTCTCCAAAATCCTCAGTTTCTTATCGCTCCTGTTTACCATCATCGTGTGATCCAGCTTCTCACCCTCTAGTCTAATTTAGTGGGGAAGAAGTGTCTCACCCATGTTGGCACAGAGGGGGCAGGGAATTTCTGTCGCATGCCGCTCCCGAATACATCGAAACAAAACAGGAGAACCGAGAAGCCGACCTGTACTCGCTGGGGCTGCTTCTTTACGAACTGTTTGTCGGCCAGCCGGCCTTTACCTCAGAGAACGCCTCGGACCTGGCTGCCAAACAACGGCTTGCCATGCCCACCCGGCCCCGGCATCTGGAACCGGAAATACCCAAGGCGGTAGACGAGTTGATCCTGGGGCTGTTGGAAAAGCAGGCGTCGGCCCGTCCCGAGTTGGAGTACGCCCTGGCGGTTCTGAATCCTGATGAGAAGGAACCGAAATGGATTGCCCACCGACTGACGGCTCCCTTGGCTGGGCGCGACTCGGAAATCGCACGCTTAGAGAAAAGCTTGGAGGAGTACCTGCTTGCTCCCAGGTTTCTGTTTCTTTCACTCTGTGGTTCCAGCGGGATCGGTAAGACTCGACTGGCCTCTGAATTCGAGGCGCTAGCCAGAGCGCAGGGGCTCGAATCCTTGAGAGTCAGCTACTTTCGAGATGGAAAACCGCTTCCGTTGCTCAGGGAGATCGCGCGCCTTACAGGCATCGATCCAGAGAGCGCCAGGCCAGAGCCAGCAGCCAGGGAACTTGCTGGCAAGCTTACAGCCGACTCCGCAGGATGGCTCATTGTCGCTGACGATCTGCACTGGCTCGATGAAGGCGACTGGGAACTGCTTAGATGGTTGGTCATCTTGAACCTTCCGATCATGGTCATCAGCACGGCTCGACCCGAGGAGGCCAACAAGTCGTGGAACCAACTGTGTGCTTTTCTGAGACTCGAAAGACGGATCTTCCAATTAGACCTTGGCAGTTTCAATCTAGAGACGTCGGGAGAGTTGCTCTTGTCTCTTTCTCCAGTGCCCTTGAGCCCTCACGATCTGAAGACAATCGCTTCTCAGAGCCCTCTGTGCCAACATGGGTGAGACACTTCTTCCCCACTAAATTAGACTAGAGGGTGAGAAGCTGGATCACACGATGATGGTAAACAGGAGCGATAAGAAACTGAGGATTTTGGAGACTTCGGAGCGAAGCGGAGAGGTCCCCAAAATCGGTGCGGAACGGACTGAGCCCGACAGGGTTCTTCCTAGACCCGATCCGGAAGTTCCCAGCAAGGCCACGCGTCGCCGATTTTCAGCCCGCTATAAGCTCCGGATCCTGGAGCAGGCCGATGGATGTGAAGAGTCGGGCGGAGTGGGAGCCTTGCTGCGCCGAGAAGGACTTTACTGGTCGAATCTTCAGACCTGGCGACGACAACGCGAGGAAGGAACGCTGCAGGCGCTGACTCCTCGCAAGCGGGGGCGCAAGTCCAAGCCGGTCAATCCTCTGGATCATCAATTGAGGCAAGTTCAGGCCGAGAATCGGAAGTTGAAGCGCAAGCTCGAGAAGTTTGAAGCCATGCTGGATCTCCAAAAAAAAGTCTCGCAACTGTTGGGGATCTCTCTGGCGAGCAGCGAAGAGAACGGAGACGAGAGCTGATGGACGAAGCTTTGCGATTCTCACAATCCCACGGAGTCCGGGCCGGCTGTCAGGCTCTGGATCTGCCGCCATCCAGTCTGTATCGGGAGAAACTTCGGCGGGAACGGCCGGCGATGGATCCTCGACCTCGGCCCGCATCCCCACGCGCCTTGAGCCCGCCCGAGAAGGAAGCTGTCGTGGAGGTCCTGCACAGCCAGCGGTTTGTCGACAAAGCTCCCGCCACAGTGTGGGCGGAGCTACTGGATGAAGGGCGATACTTGTGCTCGATCCGAACCATGTATCGCATTCTGTCCCAACGTCTGGAAGTCAAGGAGCGTCGCCGCCAGCGCCGCCATCCCCAATACGCCAAGCCAGAACTCCTGGCCACCGGCCCCAACCAATGTTGGTCATGGGACATCACCAAGCTCAAGGGTCCCGTCAAATGGAGTTATTACTACCTCTATGTGGTTCTGGATATCTTCAGCCGCTACGTGGTGGGCTGGATGGTGGCCACCCAGGAGAACTCACGCCTGGCCAAGGCTTTGATCGCCCAGAGCTACTCCAAGCAGGCGATCGTGTCGGGAGATCTCACCCTCCATGCTGATCGAGGGTCGTCGATGAGTTCCAAGGCACTGGCCTTGCTGCTGGCCGATCTGGGAGTGACCAAGTCTCACTCTCGGCCTCACGTCTGTGACGACAATCCCTACTCGGAGGCCCAAATCAAGACCCTCAAGTACCGGCCCGAATTCCCGGCTCGATTCGGCACCATCCAGCAAGCCAGAACCTTTTGCCGGGAGTTCTTCGATTGGTATAACCGCGACCATCGCCATTCGGGTATCGGCCTGCACACTCCCGAGGACGTGCACTACCTCACCGCCATCGCCACACGTCGCAATCGAGCCCAAACACTGGAGGCCGCCCATGCACTCTTCCAGGAGAGATTTCCCAATGGCAAACCCGTTCCTCCCGCTCTTCCAGAGGCGGTTTGGATCAACCCTCCCGAAAAGAAGGACCCCTGAGATGACGCTACTGTAATTTATTCACCAAAGTGTCTCAAAGTTGTTGACACGTTCCGCGGTCGGCGCACTTCGAAGAATAACGAAGCGGCGAACCAGGGAGTTTCACCCGGCGGTGGAACGGTTGCAACGTCGAGAGCTTATCCAAACCGAGGGTGCCCTACAGGACCTGACTCTGAGATTCACTCATGATTGGGTGGGCGTCACGGTCCTTTGCGGTTTGAGCGTCGATGCACAGCAGCGTATCCATGCGGCAATTGCCGGCTTCACCGAATCTGACTGCGCAGGATCGCCGGACCAGTGGGAAGCCGTTTCTCTAGCCCGGCACTGGCTCAATTCCGACTCTCCGGCCCTTTCCAGACCCTACCTCGAGCCCGCGATCGAAGCGCTTGCCTCCCATAGTCTGTTCGAAGCGGCCGCCCAAGTTAGACTTCAGGCCTTCCGTCAATCAATAGATACTGGCTGGGCTGCACTCCAGGAAACACTTCAGTTCCTGCATCAATGTGGAGAGTTGGACACGATCCAGGAGCTCGTCAACCAGGAACTGGCCAATCCAGATGGTCTCTGCAATCGGCGCAGGCGCTGGCTTTATCGTTTCCTGGGTCGAGCCGAAAACCTCAGGTGGAGATGGGACCTGGCCATTGAAAGCATTACGAGTGCACTTCAAACTCGAGAGGAAAAAGATCGATCTTCGATAGAACTGTTACTTAAGGCGGAGCTTCTGACGACGTTTTCGCACAGTGGACGGGAGCCCGAGGCGACTGAGCTTTTTGAAGAACTTCGCGACACAACTCCCAGCTCCGATGAGGAGTGCTCGAAGTACTGTCTGGCTTACCATTTCTACCACTTGGGCGTTACAGGGCATTATGACCGAGTCTGCAGTTATGCACTTGAATCATTTAAAGCTGCCGCTACGAATCGTTTGAGTCCTCGGCTAGTAGGCCGCCTTTCGAACGTGTGGATTGCGAGATGCAATGTCGGTGATTTGCTGAGCGCAAACAAAATAGCGCGCTACTGTGATCAAGAAGCCCGAATGTTCCGTCACCCAGATCTTGCAATTGTACACGCTTCCAATCTGGCTACATTGAGGAGGAAGCAAGGCGAGACGAGACGCTCGCTCGAATCTGTCGAAGGAGTTGGTCCAATCATCGAATCGACCTGTGCGATTCCGCTATGGCTCGAACACTTTGCGATGCTGAAGGCCAAGAACCTGGCGTATCTACTTCTGCTCGACGAGGCTCTAACGCAACTTGGAGTTGAGACTTCTCAGAGTGCCTGGTGGAAAAAGAAGAAGGACTCGGCTCGTGCCTGGTCATGGCTGTTGCTTGGACGCCCGTCCGAGGCTCTCGCTTCGGTTCCCGTTTCGGGGGATCCCCGCCACCTTCTCATCCGCTCCCTGCGCCAAATGGCACGAGCTCAGGCCTATCTTCAGCTCGGCCAGTTGGCTCGGTCCAGGAAGGAAGCCGAGGAAACCCTCGGGACACTCCCGGACTATCTGATCTATCCCCGTACCAAAGCCTATCAGCAGATGGGGTTGGTGTGCCTGGCGGAGGAGAGAGTGCAAGAAGCGCTCGAGCACTTTGAGATCAGCCTCCGTATCGCCAGAGACCAGTTCTACTACCCCTTGATGGCAAGGGGATATGCATTGAAAGGGAAATGTCTCGCTCTTCTGGGCGATCCCGCCCGGGGACGTGTTTTTGCAGCACGGGCGCTGCAGGTCATGACCCGCGTTGAGCGGCCGGGACTTCTGGCCGAGATCTACCGGATCCTGGGTCAGCTCCTGACCCAGCTGAATCGCCATGAAGAAGCTCGTTTGAACTTCGTCCGGGCCCTGCGAATTCTGCGCGAAAAGTCGCTCCAGCTATCCGACAAGCACCGCCGGAAGTTCGACGACCTCTGGATCGAGCCGATCGAGAGGGAGCTGGCTCAATTGGCCAGGTCCCGGCGTTCACAGCTGAGTAGCCTGCAGGCGATTGAGAGATTCGCCGCTCGCTCCGGTACCTCCGGGAACATCGAGGGACTTGCTCAGGAGATGGTTGAGGCGATCACCTCGGCGGTCGCCCAGAGCTCGGCCAGTCTGCGGCGAGTGCACGCGAACGGGCGAACCTCGATCATCGCACAAAAGCAGGCCGGAAGCTCAAGTTCCCAATTGTCCGTCCCGGCAGAGAAGTCGGCGTCGGACAGCTGTAGCTTGCAAGAGACATTCCGGGTGCTCGGAGTCGGCCGCCTGGACCTTCGCGTGACCAGTGAGAGCGGTGGGTTTACCGAGTCAGAGTACGACTTGATCAAGTGCCATGTCCGAATGATGGAGGCTCTGCGGCCAGACTGGAGCGAACCCTCTCTAGAAAAGCCGCAGAAGGGGAAGGAAACACATCTCGCGCTGTCGGATGGGCGCCTGATTGTGGGAAGGCATCCAGAGATGCGGCAACTGTTCGGCCTCATTCGGAAAATTGGACCCACCGGAGCGACGGTGTTGATCCACGGCGAAAGCGGGACGGGCAAAGAGCTGGTGGCTCGAGCGCTGCACGACCTGAGCAATCGGGCCCAAGGTGCCTGGGTTGCGGTCAACTGCGCCGCTCTCCCCCCGGATCTCATCGAGAGCGAGCTTTTTGGCTACCGAAAAGGGAGCTTTACAGGAGCCGGCGAAGACAGGCCAGGGCTCGTCGAAGCTGCCGGCGGCGGGACTTTGTTTCTGGACGAGATTGCTGCAATGCCCCTGGAGCACCAGTCACGGCTACTCCGTGTCTTACAGGAGAAGTCGGTTCGAAGACTGGGGGAATCGAGCGAACGGCGGGTGGATGTCCGCATCGTTGCTGCAACGAATCAGTCGCTGGATGTGCTGGTGGAACGAGGCGAGTTTCGAGAAGATCTTTTCCATCGGCTCAATGTCATCCAGATGGTCATTCCACCCCTTCGCGAACGAGCGTCGGATATTCCCTTACTTGCCGGCCACTTCTTGAAAGAGCTGGAGAAGAGGCACGGACAGGCGAAAGAGGCCACCCCAGGTTTCCTCGAGCGATTAGAAACGTTTCGTTTCGGAGGCAACGTGAGGGAATTGCAGAATGTTGTCGAGCAGGCCTATCTGCTGAGTCCTGAAAAGCGCTTGCGGGACGCCGACATCAGCATCTCCAGCGCCGATCGAATCCTGCCCAAGAAGGAGAAGATCAACGGTCGAAGCCAGCGGTTGTTTAAGGCCCTGGTTCGGGGTGAAGTGGATTTCTGGCCTGGCGTCAGAGAGCGGTTTCTGGCCCGCGACCTGTCTCGTCTCGAGGTCCGGGGAATCATCTCACTGGGGCTGGCTTCGACGGATGGCAGCTACCGGCAGCTCGTCCGAAAGTTCCATCTGCCCGAAAAAGATTACCGGCGCTTCCTGGCCTTTCTCTCGCACCACAAGTGTAAGGTCGATTTTCGCCCGTTCAGGAATCAGTCCTGAACGTGCTCCCGGGACCACACCCGATCAGATTTCTGCGAGCGGCTGACCGCAGTTGCGACACTGGTCGCGGCGCTTGGCGTTGAGCGTGCGGCAGGAAGGGCACTGATCGTACATCGCGCGGGCAAAAAGCTGGGTGACAACCGCAGCTGATCCAAGAATAGCGACCACCACCAGAACGCTCAGGAAAGTCTCCCACATTAGAAAGGCCGTTGAGCAGACGCCGCCGAATCATCAGAGAGGGGAATCGTCTTCTGGAACGGGTTGTGCCATCCCTGCTCCCGAAAACAACGAGAAGCCTCTTTCATAAGCCACTCAGTAACCGAGGGATGGGGCAAAAGAGCCCGGCCATCGGCTCGGTAGTTCAGACCTTTGAGGACCGATGCATAGGGGCCGAAGCCATACACCCGAAAGGGAACGACCAGCACCTCGCCGGCACTGCCGCCCTGAACGACGAAGTCACGAACTCTCTGCTCGGCGATCTTTCTCTTGTCGCGCCAGTCCTCTCGGAGCGTCTCCACTCGAATGTCCTGGAAAGTCCCGATCCGTCGGATCTCGCCACTGATCTGCTCGATCCGGTCGACCCACTGGGAATTCAGCCGGTCGTCTCCGACCCCATGAGCCAGCACCAGAACCGATTCGGATTCCGGTCTCCGGCTCAAGTCACGGACTCGCTCGGCCACGATCTTGCCAATTTGTGGGGAGTTGTAGAGACCATTGTGCGTCAAGATAAAGGATGACGCGGTCTGGATTGGATCCATCGGATGTGACTTGCTCGGGTACAGCATGTCGTGAGGCCGTGGCCTGTCGGTGCCGTGGCCTGAACTCATATGCCCAGGGCTGTGATGGAGCAGGAAATACTCAGGGGGATCGGATCGAAGGCCCAGAAAATATTCGGTTTGCTCCCGAAATGACGCTCCCGAAACGAACAGCCGGGCGACAACAATCCGGGTAACCCCACGAGATTCGAGTTTCTGGACGCTTTTCTGAAGAGTCTCAGGGTCAGCCATGCCAAACGCGATCACTGTGGGGCAGTATTCCCGAACAGGAGCGACTGCTTCCTGGATGGCGGCGTTCCACTCTTCGGTGCCCCCATGAGCCATCACAAGCACACCGGACTCCGAGGTACCGGCGGGCGCCGCAAGATTCGTCAACAGGCTCAGCGCCAGACAGAGGAAACCTGATCTTACGCTGGTTGAACTCGTGAAAAGCAATTTCCGACCTCAAAAAGACGGGCCGCTGACGGACACCTGCAATAACAATGTTACAGGCAAAGTTGCTCGGCGTTCCATTCACGTCGCCAATTGGTAAAACGTCAAAAGCAGAGGACAGCGGAACAAGCAACGATGAACGCGCCCCCGCCGCCGTGAGAGCGCTGTGGACACGCAAAAAACCCCCGTGCTAAAATTCCGCTCTTCAAACCGGGCGTCCCCATCGTCTAGCCAGGTCTAGGACACCGCCCTTTCACGGCGGCGACAGGGGTTCAAATCCCCTTGGGGACGCCAAATCAAGTCCTGGTCATGCCGAAAATGACAACGTCGACTACCCGGCCTCTGTCTGTAACCGTTATTTCCTGGTTCTTCATCCTGTGGGCTGTCTTATTGACGATTCCAAAGGCATTTGTTCTCATTGATCGGGAGACCCGCGACCTTACTTTGGCATTCGCTGAGATGGCTTCCGAACAAGGGTTCCTGCAGGTTCCAGTCTGGTTTCAGCTTTCTCATGCTTTCATTGGAGTTCCGGTCATTATTGTGTCCGGGCTGGGTCTGCTCAAAGGTCGGCTGTGGGCCCTTGTGACCCTGGTTCTCTGGATGGTCGGCTCCGTTTCCTTAAGCCTTGCGGTCACGGGTTTGTCCTTTTCGGCAGTTCTCAAACTGGGCACGGCTGGCTTTGTTGTGGTGATTCTGACGAGGCCCAGGCCATTGGCGTTCGTCTCATCGCACCGCCCGGACAAGAACTGAACTACGTGATTGCAGGGGGTCCATTCCGACAACGCTAACCCGGATTATTCATAAGTTTTCCTAGCGAAGCGGGGGAAGACCCGTTCTGACAAGTGTGACCTGCATCATTATTTTTTGGTTCAGTCCAGAATATAAAGGGCAGGCAGATTTCCACCTGTGTTCTCGTACGGCCGATCGGGCCCAGCGAGAACAGTGGGAGTCGGACGCAGCGGATCACAGAACACGGGAATGCTATGGGCCATAGAGTGGTGAACACGATTCAGCGCGCGGTACTGGGAACCCTGGGTCCCCTGTTTCTGCTGGTGCTGGTCGGAATCTCGGTTCCGAATCGAGTTGTGGAGAGCCTGGGCCTGGACCACGCGGCCAGCGCGAGTCTACAGATGGAACACTTGCAAAAGGCGCTGGAACTGTTTCTCGTCGACCACGGTCGCTATCCCACCACAACCGAAGGACTTCAGGCCCTTATCAGTAAATATTCGGTAAACCCCATCTTGCAATAATCTCCTTCCAAATAAGCCCGCGGTCAAACTTTGCTGGACACAGAAGCTGCGAGTGTGTATACAGGGAGCATGCAGCTGAGTGCTACCACCAAGCCGGAATCGGGTGGACTGACGGCTGATGGCTCGACGAAGCGGGTTTTGGTGGCCAAGGAAGAGTACATCCGGCTGCGCTGGGCGGCAGCGTACTGGAAGGCCCAGCATGCCGGGGCGGTGGAGAGAGAAAAGCAGTTGAAGTCAGAGAACTTGAGTCTGCGGGCTCGAGTTCGAGAGCTGGAGAGTCAGCTCTGGGGGCGCAAGAGTGAACAGGCCAAGGGTGGGCGCGCTGGCAGTTCCAGCCCCAAGGCGAGCGGGCGACCCCGAGGGCAGCAAAAAGGCAAGCAGGGGCACGGTCGGACCACTCTGGACGGGTTGGCAGCCCAGGAAGAGGTAGTGGATCTGGAGGAAGCCCAAAAAAGCTGTCCGAAATGCGGTCTGGCACTGGAAGCCTTGGGCTGGACGGAAGACGCCGAGGTGGCCGAAATCGAAGTGCGGGCCCACCGGCGGGTGATCCGGCGGCGCAAGTACAAAGCGGCCTGCCGCTGCGGGGTGCTGCCCGGCATTGTCACGGCGCCCGCCCCGGCACGCTTGATTCCCAAAGGCAAACTAGGGATTTCGGTTTGGGTGGAGATTCTGCTGGAGAAGTTTGACCATTGCCGCCCCACCCACCGTCTGTTGCAGCAGTGGCGAGACCACGGTTTGACTCTCTCTGCAGGAACGGTGGCCGGAGGGCTGAAAAAACTGCAGGGTCTGTTTTTGCCGGTGGCCGAGGCGATCGCCCAGCAGCAGCTCACCCAGGAGAACTGGCAAGCCGACGAGACCGGCTGGCCGGTGTTTGTGGCGGTGGAAGGCAAAAGCGGACGGCTCTGGCATTTGTGGGTGTTTTTGTCGGCCTCCACAGTCGTGTACCAGCTCCAACCCAGTCGCTCGTCTGCAGTGCCTCAATCTCACTTCGGCAGCGCCCAGGGCACTTTACTCACCGATCGATATTCTGCCTATAAGAAGCTGGTCCGGGTCTCAGAGGGGCGTATTTGCCATGCCTTTTGCTGGGCTCACGTGCGCCGCGACTTTTGGCGACTGGGCCTATCCCACCCCCCCTGGCAGGACTGGTCCCTGATGTGGATTGACGACATTGGCCGGCTCTTTGCTGCCAATCAGCTGCGGCTGGCAGTTCGCGATCAGCCCTTGGAATGGGCCCGGGCCGATCGAAAGCTGCGGGTGGCGGTTGAGAAAATGCGAGAGCAATGCGAGGCTCAACGCCAGCTTCCCAGCCTGGCTCCCCCCTGTCGCAAGGTCCTGAAAAGCCTGGCTCGACACTGGCCAGGGCTGACCGTGTTTGTGGATCAACCGGAAGTGGCTATGGACAACAACGCCGCCGAACGCGCCTTGCGCAACCCGGTGGTGGGACGCAAGAATTACTACGGCTCAGGCAGCCGCTGGAGCGCCCAGTTGGCGGCCAGCTTATTCAGCATCTTTGCCACCCTGCGACTCAACGGCCTCAACCCCCGCCTGTGGCTCAGGGACTATCTGCAGGCCTGCGCTAGGCAAGGCGGACAGCCGCCACCCGACCTGGATCCTTTTCTTCCCTGGGAAATAAGCCCCCATCGTGCCCGCGCATTGACCTGGGCCAGGACGCCGGCAGCGGAGGCTGGATGAAACGCTTCTGCGGGCGAGACTTTAGCGGCCGGGAGATGCGGCGACTGTGTGAGCTGATTGGCGAAGATCCGACCCGCTCGCGGGCCCAGCTCTCCCGCTTGGCCTGCCAGCTCTTGGGCTGGTTCAAGCCTGACGGTGGCCTCAAGGAGATGAGCTGCCGGGTGGCCATGCTGCGCATGCATCGGCAGGGGTTGCTGCAGCTGCCGCCCCCTCGCAACCCGAAGGGAGGCTCGGGCCCAATCAAGCACACTTTCTGCAGCGCACCACAACCGCTGCTGTCCCGACCCGTGCACGAGCTGTCCGGCCTGCATCTGGAGCCGGTCCTGAGCCGCCCCGACTCCACTTTGTGGAATGAATACATCGACCGCTACCACTATCTGGGATACAAGCCCCTGCCGGGTGCTCAGCTGCGCTACTTCGCTTGTTCCGAAAGCCGCATCCTGGCCCTGCTCGGCTTTGGCGCCGCCGCTTGGAAAACCGCCCCTCGCGACCGCTTCATCGGCTGGCGTCCTTCGGAAAGGGAGAGAAACCTTCAACTGATCGTCAACAACGCCCGTTTCTTGATCCTTCCCTGGGTCGAGTCCAAGAACCTGGCCTCTAAACTGCTGGCCATGGCCGCGCGTCAACTCCCCGAGGACTGGCACGACCGCTACGCCTACCGACCCGTTCTGCTGGAAACCTTCGTCGACACGGGGCGCTTCACAGGCGCCTGCTACAAGGCCGCCAACTGGATCCTTGTCGGACAGACCCAGGGCCGGGGCAAGCTGGACCGTGACCGCAAGGCCGATCTGCCCACCAAAAGCATCTGGCTCTACCCCCTGAGCAAACACTTCCGAAGATCGCTTCGCTCCACTTGAGTTCCCAACCCGCCTCACCCCATTAGGCATAAAGCCGATGATGGGTTTACCGAATATTTACGATTGATCTTGTAGTCGTTTACAAGATCCTTCGCGAGATCCTCATAGCGAGTGCGGTCGGGGGCCAAACCCACGAACCTCCCTTGGGCGATTTGCCCCTCCCGGATCCTTAACAACCGTTTTGCCGCACTCTTCTTCCTGGATTCACTTGATTCTCGGAATCGCCTGCCCTCTCTGGAAAACTTGATCCAATAAATATTGCCTCTCAGGTAAATGCTCCCCATGATCAAAGTCTCCGGGCAAAGTTCTCTCTAAGAACTGCCTCGATTCCTTTCAAAACCAAGAAACTCGGTTCCGGACTGCCCCTCTCCCAACGGTTTACGGTGATCCAGGAAACCCTCAGGAGCCGGGCGAGTGCTTCCTGGCTGAGTCGGAAACGCTTTCGGTATGTTTTTAGATCAGATCCCTTCATATCTTAATGCTATAGCTTAATGATATATATTTCAAGTGAAAAGATTTGTCTTCATTTGGGCCAAGACGTCCTTAAGTCCTCGACTTCAAAACGTAAAAAGAGCTAGCTGGGCGGGCACAGTCTTGGGCACAGTCGCCAGGTTGAGCGGGCTGCCTTGTCTGAGTAGATCAGCGTAAGTTGTTGATTCTAAAGTGCCGGAGGGGGGAGTTGAACCCCCACGAGAAGTTAATCTCGCCAGATTTTGAGTCTGGTGCGTCTGCCAATTCCGCCACTCCGGCACAGGCCCGGTTATTCTAACGGGTTCCGGGTTCCAGTGCAGGAGGGCCTTGGGTGGTCCGATCAGATCGCCGCATGGAAGCGGCTCCTAGTGCGCTCGTAAGCGCACTTGAACAGTAGGGTGAAAGTCCCTACCGGGTAAACGTTCTCCGGCCCGTATTCGACGGCAACTGCGTCATCGTGAGGTGGGGTGGGAAGCAGCCGAAGGAGAACCACCAGTCTGTAGGAGACGAACTCGATTCGGCTCAGAGGGGACAGCGAGCCTGCTGGGAAATGGCGAAGCTCGAATGGAAGGGAAACCTGACACGGACAAGAGCCTGATGGGTAACGTGAAAAAGGCATCTTGTTAACCCTTGGGGTGGTTGGAGATGGAATGGTGGGAAGTTCAAGTGACGTAAAGCGAGGAGGTCTGCGAAAGGTCGGTCTGGTAAGAGACCCGCAGAAGTCAGAGGCGGCGTAGTAGTGAAGAAGCCGGGTAATGCCGGTGGAGCGAAGGCCCGCCAGGAAGGTGGATGTGTAGAGTCAATGACGAAGCAAGAGGTGTAAGACAGCAGATTGTTTAGAGGGGGTGAAGTCAGGCTGTTTTGACCTGGATTGGGTAAGCAGAAAATGACGGATTAGAGGAGCGCTGGTGGTTGAGGCCAGCCCTTGGTAGGAGAGGAGCTAGCGGAAGCGGGAGCCGTTGGCGTTGGCGATCCAGCGACGCAGGGCGACGCGGACGTTGTTGACGCGACTCAGCGGAGCGTTGTCGAAGTACCAGCGGAAGGTTTTGATCTCTTCCAGGATGTCTACGTCGGGGAAGTCGGCGGTCAGTTCGGCAATGAAAGCCGCATCCAGCTCGGGGCGGTAAGGGTAATCGGGCAGCTGCTCTTGCAGGTAGGCGAGGATCTTCTCGGGAGAGTTGTCGAAGAACATGTCGGCGCTATTCACAGCTCGTCGGAGGCCCGGTAGATGTCCTCTTCGTCCAGAGTGGCCTTTTGCTCGAGCACGCCCCGGTTGAGCGCGGCCAGGCAGAGGCGGTTCAGCAGCCGGCAGACGCCGCCCGAAGTTTTGTAAAGGGCCAGGTAGGCCGAGTCGGTGAAGATGTCGGGTTTAGCTCCGGCCAGCTGGAGATGGTGGCAGACGTAGTTTTTGGTTTCGGCCTCATCCAGGGGAGGCAGCTTGTAGGAGAGTAGGATGCGCTGGTGGATGTTGCGGAACATGGGGCGCCCGAGCCGTCGGCCCAGGTCGGGATGACCGATCATGATCATGAGCAGGGGATCGATTGAATCCATCCTAAAATTAAGAAGTACAGGTATTTCGTCCAGTGTTTTGTCGGGCAGACACTGGCTCTCGTCGAGAATTAGAATCGGGGTCTTTTTGGCGTTCTCCACATAGTCGCGCACGGCCGTTTGCAGGTTTCGAAACAGAGTGGACTTGCGGCTGGAGGGCTCACCGCCGAACTCGCTGTTGAGCTGGGCCCAAAAATCCAGGGGAGTGACCGTCGACAGGGGCACGTAGAAGAGCTTGTAGACGGAGGAGTTGAGTTGCTCGACGAAGGCGCGCACGGCGGCCGTTTTGCCGGTTCCGGCCTCCCCCAGCACGAGCATCAGCCCCAGACGGGTACGCATGTAGTCCAGGCGCCGGGCGAGTTCGTCAAAGGCCGCAGTGGGGAGCAGTTTCTGGGCCGGGATGTCCTTGGCGAAGGGAGTGTCGGAGAAGCCGTAAAAAGTGTGGATCACGATTCATCCTCCTCGTCGGGAAGGGAAAAACGGGGTCTTCGGGGGGAAGTGGCGTTTTGGGCGGCGTCGACCCGGTGCAGACGCACCACCGGCTGGTCGTCTTCGAAGAGAAACAGCTCACTGGGACGTCCTTCGGGATGGCGGATCTCGATGCGCAGGCCAGTGTATTGGGGCGGCACTTCCCAGAGCCGGCGGGCGATGGAGACGGTGCAGTCGTTGCGGACGGTGCGGTGCAACGTGCGGTAAAAGACCCGGTCCAACTCGGCCCGGCTGACCGTACGGCGGCGAATGGAGGCGAGCGAGCGCAGGTAACGCTCCAGTGGCGTCTCACAGATGCTCGAGTGGCGGCGCCGGTGATAGTCCTGCTCCAGCCACTGAGACAAGCGAGCATTGAGATCGTCGAGGGTCAAGGCCTCGAGATCGAGAAGGCTTAGAAAACCCTGGCGCAGGGTGCGAAACCAGCGCTCGATTTTTCCGCGCGAAGGACTGTCATAGGGCTTGGAATGCACCAGAGCCACACCCAGACGGGCGCAGGCCAAGGTGAGTTGTTTGGAGGAGAAGGCCGAGCCGTTGTCACAGTAAAGGATCTGGGGTAAACCATGGCGCGAGAAGGCTTTTTGGAGTGCCGAGACGACCACTGCGGAGTTTCCCCGGGTGTAGAAGCGGGCCAGGGTCAGGAAGCGGGAATGGTCATCGATGGCTGCAGCCAGGTAGGTTTTGCGGCGGCGGCGGCCGAGAGGCACCTTGGGGCCGTGCATAAAATCCATCACCCACAGATCGTTGGCGTGGGGTTTTTCGAAGTGCTTGCGGGCCTTGGGCGCCGGCTTGACCTGGGGCCGCAGACCGGCCCGCTTGATGTGACGACGCAAAGTGGATTCGGAGATGCGGCGCGAAGTGATGTGGCCCGAGGCCACCAGCTGTTCACGGAGTCGGTTGACCGGCACCCGGGGATGGCGGGCCAGCAGCTCGGAGATGTGGGCGCTCAGCTGCTCGGAGATGACCCGGCTTCGGCCCGCATCGCAACGCCGCTTGGGCAAGAGTCCGTCGAGTCCTTCTTGGCGGTAGCGGCGCAACCAGCTCTTGAAAGTGGCGACTGAGTAGCGGCGTCTGCCCAGACCCGGCACATCCAGCTCTTTTCGGGCCATGCGGCCGAAGTAACGGGCTTGGCTGCCGGCGGCGGCGTGCAGCACCGGCGCGATGACGCCGTAGCGGAACAGCGCCACGGCCTGGCGTTTTTGTTTTCCCTTCATCCTGAGGCTCCTTTGGCCAACCCTTTGTGCCACAACCCTACCGCTGGGCCCCTATCACGCAGTGTGGAGGATCGATTCTTGTCATGACGCGGCTGCCAGCCGGGTCCAAACAACGTGGCGCAAAAAGGGGATTGAGCGACTTGTGCTGCAGACACAGCGGATGCCGGTGAGTCAGCCCGTCAGCAAGCCAGAGCGGGGCCCGAGAGCCAATCGTAGGTCGAACAGCAGGTGGGGGAAGTAACGCCGATGAAAACGCAGCACCACTCGGGGTGGAGAGCCTCGGGGCTGGGCCGCCAGCAGCGCGGCCACCTGCTGGGCCTGCCGCCGCACCCCTTGGACGGCTCCGGGCAACTCGACCTCGGCCACCGGAAAAGAGAGCAGTCGCCCATAGACGGCCGCCAACAGCAGCAGCATGCGGTGCAGCGTCAACTCCTCCAACAGCACAGCTTCCTCACCTTGGCTGCCGGCCGTGGCCACCTCGTCCAGCGCTTGGCGCATCGTCCGTTTGCCGTTCACCACCACTTCGACCATCCAGCTCATCAACCCCAGGCTGAAGCGTCGGCGCGGCACCACTTGAGCCGGCAGCACGCTGAAGGTGACATCTCGTGGCTGATCCGGGCCCCGCCGCCGGCAGCGGAAGCGAGCCACTGGAAACCGTTGATAGGTCCGCCCCTCCTCATCCACCAAGCACCTGAAATACAGACCGTGGCGTACGGCGCATTCACTTCCCCGGCACAGCGGACAGCGGTCCCGGTAGTCGGGCAACAGCTCGTACAGCCCCAGTCCCAGAGAGGAAAGACTTGACAAAGACCTGTCTTGGAAGCGATCCTGAATCTGAAGTTTGTCTTCGAAAAGCCGGGAGTTATCCGAAGCTCAAACCACGGGCTCCCGGCTGCTCCTTTCCCTTCTTCTCCGCAGCCAAGACAGCTGTCACACTGTCATATTCTTTTCACCCGCTGCGGGCTAAGACAATCTATACAATTCCGGCTGCAAAAGGCAGAGAAGTTTGTGACGTATTACAGAGGAACTGTCGAAAGTGGAGGAGACTCCTAAGCAAGGCAGAGAAGCCGAGAGCCAGAAATGGAGCTGGGTGGAAGCGGAAGTGTGGACCGAACGCATGCTGACGACCCTGGAAACAGGAGTGAAAGGAGGCAAAATTGCCTACTTTATCGAGCAGGGGCTATTTACCATGGCCGTAGCCCACGCGCAGATCTGTCAGTCCCGCCGTGGACCCCACTGACTGGAGAGCCGGATGCGGGAGAACCGCACGTCCGGTTCGGAGGGAGGGGAGGCTCAAACCAATGAGCTTTCCCTACCCCTATCACCTTATCGGTCACAAATCTCACCGTATTTGGGTCACGTGATTGGCGACAGTTAGAATTCCCCGCGACGACAAATGGAATTCCCCGCTTTTTCAGGGCTGATCCTGACCATGAGGGCATGGTTAAGGATCAGCAAGTGCGGAGGTTAGTAAAGTTGAAGAAGAACGAGAAGACGCTAACGATGGCGGCGGCCAAAGCGGGGATGTCGCGAAAGACAGCTCGCAAGTACCTGAAGTCGGGAAAGCTACCGAGCCAGTGTCAGCCGGAACGGTATTGGAGAACTCGATCGGATCCGTTCGAGTCGGTGTGGCCGGAGGTGAAAGAGATCCTGAAGCGATCGCCGACGGTGGAAGCAAAAGCGGTGTTCGATCATTTGTGTCGTCAGCAGGAAGGGGCCTTCCAGCAAGGCCAGTTGAGAACGCTGCAGCGCAGGATCAAGCAGTGGAAGGCAGAATACGGAGAAGCGAAGGAGGTGATGTTCCCGCAGAAGTATCAGCCGGGACATCAAGCGCAATCGGACTTCACGTTTATGGGGCGCCTCGGAGTGACGATCCAGGGCCAGCCGTTTCCCCATCTGCTGTACCACTTCGTGTTGGCCTACTCGAACTGGGAAGCGACCACGCTGTGTTTCAGTGAGTCGTTTGAGAGCCTCAGCCTGGGGCTTCAGAACGCGTTGTGGGAGTTGGGGGCGCTGCCCGAGGAGCACCGGACCGACCGGCTCTCGGCGGCAGTCAAGAACCTGAAGCGGGAAGAGTTCACCGAGCGCTATCAAGCGTTGCTGAGACACTTCGGGATGCGCTCCAGTCGCACTCAGGCAGGAAAGGCACACGAGAACGGGGATGTGGAACAGTCCCATCACCGCTTGAAACGGGCCATTGAGCAGGAACTGCTGCTGCGGTGTAGCCGTGATTTTTCCAGCCGGGAAGAGTACGAGGGCTTTGTAGCGGTGATTGTGTCCCGGCGCAATGCGGCCCGGCAAAAGCGCCTGGGAGAAGAGCTGGCAGTGATGCGCCCGTTGCCGGCACGCCGTCTGGATGACTTCACCCGGCAGTGGGTGAGAGTCTCCCCCAGCAGTACGATCCGGGTTCGCCACAACACCTATTCGGTGGACAGCCGGTTGATCGGCGAGCGCGTTCAAGTGCGGGTGTGGGCGGATCAGGTGGAGGTCTACTACGGAGGACGGCGCCAGGCACGGATGCCGCGCTTGCGAGGAGAAGGCAAGCATCGCATTGACTACCGGCACGTGATCCATTCGTTGGTGCGCAAGCCGGGGGCGTTTACTCGCTATCGCTGGCGGGAGGATCTGTTTCCGGGGATCTTGTTTCGAGTCGCCTACGACGAGCTGCGCCGAGATTGTCCGGCCACGGCGGATCGCCAATATCTGAAGATCCTCGAGGTGGCTGCCCAGGAAGGTGAACAGCGGGTGCGAGAGGCACTTCAGGTGTTGATTGAGCGGGGACAAAGAATCCGTTTTGAAGCACTACGAGAATGCCTTGTCGATCCGGTGGTGGAACCCTGGGAAGTGATGGTGGAGAAGATGGACGTGGGCCTCTACGACACCCTTCTCGAGAACCGGGAGGTGAGGTCATGAGCACAGGCAACTTACCGCGACTTCGCGAGTGCCTAATCGAGCTGCATCTACCGGCCTTTCGGGAGCACTACGCCGCCCAGGCGGCACTGGCCACCCAGGAAAGTCTGTCCTATCCCCGGTTTCTCTTGTCGTTATCTGAGATCGAGGTGGCGGAGCGGCACGAGCGCAAAATCCAGCGCCAGCGTCGGGCCTCCAAGCTTCCCTGGGAGAAAACGCTGACGGCGCTGGACCGCTCGCGCTTGCCCCAAAGCGTGGATCGACAACTCACAGCGCTGCTGGAAGGGACGTTTTTGGATCGTGCCGAGAACGTCTTGGCTTTCGGTAACCCTGGGAGCGGGAAAACCCATCTGGTCTGTGCTCTGGGCCAGGAGTTGATTCTGCTGGGGCGCCGGGTTCTGTTTTCTACCTGCGCCCTGCTGGTACAGCGATTGCTGCGGGCCAAAATCGATCTGACTCTGGAGAAGGAGCTCAAGAAACTGGATCGCTTCGAGGCTCTCATAGTCGATGACATCGGCTACGTTCAGCAAAGCCGGGAGGAAATGGAGGTTCTCTTCACACTGCTGGCCCATCGTTACGAACGTCGCAGCATCTTGCTGACCAGCAACCTGATCTTCTCGGACTGGGAGAGGATCTTCAAGGACCCCCTGACGACGGCAGCAGCCATCGACCGGCTGGTGCACCACAGCGTGATTCTGGAACTCAACGTCCCGAGCTATCGAATGGAGAGCGCCAAGGCAAAGCAGCAGGGAACCACGAAATGAGGAAACCGCGAGGAGGTCAAATCCGGGCAAATCGGCTGATTGGACCCCGGAAAGTGCTTGGTGAGGGCGATAGACGAGTGCCCGCCAAGGGGAGAGGTCGTACAGCGCCCTACAGAGGCCGCTCAGCAGCCTCGTGGATCTGGTCCACTCCCCTCGACGCCAGCGCGAGCGAGGGGGAGCTCCGTTCGGGCTACGCCCTCACTCCGTCCCCCTCGCATTCTAGGAACAATCTCTCTTTTTTACAGAAAGGAGGACCGCGGAAAGGGCCGTCTCAGAGGACGGCTACAGCTCTTTTTTTTTAATCCTTGTGTGGGGATTTTCAATCGTCGCTGCGGGAATTCTATTTGACGTTGATCAGTCACGAGAACGTACACGCCTCCCCTGATGCAAATCAGTGTGGGGCGCCGCTCCAACACTCCGGCTGGTTCTCGAAAATGTTACCGTCTTCAGGTCAAAGAGGATTAACATTCTGAAATGAAAAGGAATCGATCCCCCGTGAAGATCAAGCTCGGCCCGATCCGGCGGGCTGAAATCGAAGAGGCCAGGAAAAGGATTCAGGGAATTGCTGTTCGCACGCCCCTGATCGAGCTGCTCGACGCCCAGGGCCCGGCTCGCATTTACCTGAAACTGGAGAACCTGCAGCCCATCGGTTCTTTCAAGATCCGGGGCGCCTTTAACTCCATGGTCGTTGCGGACCGGAAGGCGCTCTCCCGGGGAGTCTATACGGCCAGCGCCGGGAACATGGCTCAAGGTGTTGCCTGGAGCGCCCGTCACCTGGGCGTCCCCTGTTCAGTTGTCGTGCCGGAGGGGGCTCCATCGACGAAGCTGGAAGCCGTCCGGCGTCTGGGTGGAGCGATCTTTCAGGTGCCCTTCGAAGAGTGGTGGCAGGTGATTGTGGACCATCACTACGAACCCCTGGCCGATCTCGTTTTCATTCCTCCGGTTAGCAATCCTGCCATGATTGCAGGCAGTGGTACGATTGGATTGGAGATTCTCGAGGATCTTCCCGACGTAGACACCGTAGTCGTGCCCTATGGTGGCGGAGGGCTGAGCTGTGGAATTGCTTCGGCGATCCATGCACAGCGACCCGAAGTGAAGATCTTTGCTGCCGAGGTATCCACCGGAGCTCCTCTGGCAGCCTCACTGGCGGCCGGGAAGCCGGTGAGAATCGATTTCCGGCGCAGCTTTGTCGACGGCATCGGCACGGGGGGCCTACTGGAGGAGATGTGGCCGCTGGCCAGCCGGTTGCTGGCAGGATCCCTGGTGGTAGAAGTGGAGGCAGTGGCCCGCACGATTGCCTTCCTGGTTGACCGGGCAAGTGTGCTGGCCGAGGGTGCCGGGGCCGCTCCGGTTGCCGCCGCGCTCGCCGGAAAGGCCGGGGGAGGAAAGGTGGTGTGCGTCGTTTCGGGTGGGAATCTCGACTTGAGCGTCCTGGAGATAATCCTGACGGGAGAAATCCCGAACCCCTGAATTTTCAATTTTCAATTTTCAATCTTCAATTAGCTTCAGTCCCTCCGTCGCATCAGGGACCGCACGTCACTGCTGGAAGCCATGGGTGTCGGCTTGTGCTCATCCTCTTCCGATTCCTCTTCCGGAGTCTCTCCGGGATTGGCGAAAAGATTCATGGCCAGCCGGTTCTGTCTGGTATGAAGCTCATGGTAGCGGCCACTCAGGGCCAGTAGTTCGGGATGAGTTCCCCTTTCCACGATCCGGCCGCCTTCCACCACGAAGATCTGGTCGGCACTCTGAATGGTAGAGAGGCGGTGAGCGATGACAAAGCTCGTGCGACCCTTTCGAAGAGCGCGAAGCCCCTCCTGGATAAACCCTTCACTTTCACTATCCAGACTCGAGGTCGCCTCATCCAGAATTAGAATCCGCGGATCGGCCAGGATGGCGCGGGCAATGGCAACCCGCTGTTTCTGTCCGCCCGAGAGCTTCACTCCCCTTTCGCCGATCACGGTGTCATATCCGTCCGGAAATGTGTCGACAAACTCGTCTACATGAGCGATCCGGCTGACCCGAATGATCTCCTCCAGGCCCTCCAAGGGGCAGCCGTATCGAATGTTTTCGGCGATGGTTCCGTCAAAGAGGAAGGTTTCCTGCAGGACGACACCGACTTGCCCACGCACACTCATCATGCTGACCGAGTCGACATCTCGACCGTCGATCAGGATCTGGCCCTGGGCGGGCCGATGAAAGCGCAGAATCAAACCCACCAGGGTGGTCTTTCCCGAGCCGCTCGATCCGACCAGAGTGGAGTTCCCCCGGTTTCGTGGACACCTAATCCTTTGGGAGAATGGAGGACACGATGCCAAGAACAAGACGAGCTTATCCACCCGAGTTTCGCCAGCAGATAGTCGAGCTTCATCGAGCCGGGCGCAGCCCCGGTGAGCTGGCCCGAGAGTTTGAACCCAACGAACAGACGATCCGCAACTGGATCGCCCAGGCAGACCTGGATGAAGGCCGTCGTAGAGACGGCCTGACGACGGTAGAACGAGCCGAGCTGCGGAAGTTGCGCAAAGAAAATAGGCAGCTGAGGGTTGAGCGGGAAATATTGGCAAAAGCCGCGGCCTGGTTCGCACGGGAGAGCGATCCGATTTCCAAGGAGTCTTCAGGTTCGTGAAAGTGAATCAGGCCGACTATCCAATCACCACCATGTGCCGTTTGCTGGGTGTCTCCACCAGTGGCTACTACGCGTGGGTCGATCGCGGACCTTCGACTCGAGATGAAGCGAATGCTCGTCTTCTGGAAACAATCAACGGGATCCACCAGCAAAGTCGTCGGACCTATGGAGCTCCCCGCATTACGGCGGAACTTCGAGAGGAAGGTCACCTGGTGGGCAAAAACCGGGTGGCCCGACTGATGAAAGTCGCCGGCATTGAAGGCGTTAGCCGCAGACGCAAGACACGCACGACCCTGAGAGGCCAAGACAGCCGTCCGGCTCCGGATCTGGTGGAGCGAAACTTCCAGGTCAGCCGCCCCAACCGACTGTGGGTTGCAGACATCACGTACGTGCCGAGTTGGGCAGGTTTCGTCTACCTGGCCGTAGTGGTCGACGCTTTCAGTCGTCGAGTGGTCGGCTGGTCGCTCAGAAATGATCTCAAGACCCGGCTAGTGACCGATGCCCTGCAAATGGCACTTCAAGAGCGTGAATCCGACGGGGTGATCCATCACTCGGACCAGGGGACGCAATACACGTCGATCGAGTTCGGGCTACGCTGCAAGAGAGCCGGCATCAGACCCTCCATGGGCTCGGTCGGTGACTGTTATGACAACGCGCTGTGTGAGAGCTTTTTTGCCTCTCTGGAGTGTGAACTGATCGACCGGCACAGCTTCCGCAGCAAGCTGCAGGCCAAGCTTGCTGTCTTCGACTACATCGAGGGCTTTTACAACCCTCACAGGCGGCACTCGTCACTGGACTATCTGTCGCCGATCAACTATGAATCGAGGCACTCAGATGTGGCTTGATTCGAAAGCCGTAAACTGTCCACAAAAGTGGGGTAACTTCAGAGCGACCGTGGCCCCGGGCTCCACGTCGAACGACACTTCGTTCAGAACAGGTTGGCCCGGTTCGTAGGCAAAGGAGACATTCCTGAACTCGACTCGCCCCTGGATGCGTCCAATTGCAGGCTTAGGGAACTCAGCTTCGTCCTCTCGAGCCTGAGTCAGTATTCCGCGCATGCGGTCCAGGCCGGCGAATGCCTGTCCCAGTTGCGTCCCGATGGCTGACATCTGAATGAGGGGAGCAGCCATCAGGGCAGTGAAAGTCAGGTACATGACAAGCTCGCCGAGGGTCATCTCATCACGGATAATGGCGTTTCCGCCGACCATGATCATCACCACACCTATGCACCCTATGACCACGGTCGCCAGGGAAGAAAAGAAGGTGACACCGGCAATGGAGCGGCGAACGTTGTCGAAGAGGCGGTTAGCTCCGTCCTCGAAGATCCGGTCCTCTTCTTCCTCCGAGGTGAAGGCCTTGACGACGCGGATTCCGCCGAGAGCCTCTCCCAGGCGGCCGCTCACCTCAGCAAGGATCTTCTGGCGGGCTCGAAAGATGGGCCGCAGCCTGCGGAAGCCAACGACCATCATGGCCAGAAACGCCAAAAGGATGACGGAAATCGACAGGGTCAGTCGCCAGTTCAAGTAAAAGAGGATGGCACACGCCGCTGTTGCGGTAATCAGGCCACCGAAAAGCTGTACCAGGCCGGTCCCGACCAGGTTCCTGATACCCTCGGCGTCGGACATGATTCGCTGGATCAGCTCTCCACTCTTGTGGGCTTCGAAATAGGACACGGGCAGACGCATTACGTGCTGCTGAACCCGCATGCGAAGATCGGTTATCGTTTGCCAGGCGGCGATCCCCAGCAATTTACTGAGCAGAAAACTGGTGATTGCCTGGATGAGCGTCGCACCGAAGGCAGCTCCGGCCAGCCAGGGGAGAAGGTCGGAACGCTTCTGCACCAGCACGTCGTCGATCAGGAACTTCGTGATTCCCGGAAGAACCAGGCCGGCGAGGCGGCTGATCAATGTGAGAAACATTCCCAGCGCCAGTCCCCGGCGGTGCGACCAGACGATTGTCCGGGCTTCCTTCCAGGCTGTCGAGACGTTGAAACTGGGCATCTTTAGTCCTCGCCTAAAAGCGGGTACATGGGATCATCGCACGGCTGGATTCCAAATTCCAGATCTGGCATGCGGGAGGCGCCATGGCTGCGGTGATCTGCGATCGGGAACGTGACTACCCGGCGTTCGCGGCCTGAGGCCCCTCCCACACTGGCCCCTGCCACACTGGCCAATCCCACATTGGCCCCTTACCCACTCTGGGATCTCGGATTTCTTGGAACATTGGAACCTTGGAACATTGGAACCTTGGAATATTGGAACGCTGGAACATTGGAACTTGAAAGTGGGGGGCTCGCAAACCTTCAACTTTCAACTTTGAACGTGTAACCTTGACTCGGGAAAGATGAACTCATGAAGACTCTCCCTGGTCTCGGAATCCGGTGCGCAGGCATTCTGATGCTGTTGCTGAGCTGCTGTAGCGATGGCGAGAGAGAGACCGGGCTGGAATCTACAGTCAGCCTGGAAGTAGCCGCCAGTCTGGCGTTCTCAGAGGGCCCGGCCTATCACCCGGATGGACGCCTCTTTTTCACGGACATCTCCACCAATAAAATCGTGGTTTTAGACGCATCTACTCCGCAGGGAACGGTCGGACGAATCCCGGAGGTCTTTCGAGAGCCGTCGGGGCTGGCCAACGGGCTGGCCATTGACCGGGAAGGCCGCCTTCTTGCCTGCGAAGGAGCAGACCGGGGCGGAAACCGCCGTGTGACCCGCACCGAGGAGGACGGAACGATTACCGTGCTGGCCTCAAATTACATGGGATCCCGTCTGAACAGCCCCAACGACCTGGCGCTGGATCGGAAGGGCCGGATCTACTTCACGGATCCCCGTTATGGCGACCGGAGTGACATGGAGATGGAGGTAGAAGGGGTCTACCGTATCGACCCGGATGGGGCCTTGACGCGAATCATCGAGCATCTGCAACGCCCCAACGGGATCGGTGTCTCACCGGATCAGCAGACGCTGTACGTCGTCGACAACAATAGTACGGAGGGCGGTTCTCGGAAAGTCTGGTCCTATCCGCTTGCAAGTGACGGATCGGTAGGGACGGCACGCCTGCTGCGCGACTTTGGGACAGGGCGCGGTGGGGACGGCATCTGCCAGGACAAAAAGGGAAGGGTTTACGTTACGGCCGGGTTGAGTGTGCCGGCACCGGGCAACGACTCCTCGGTTGCAGCCGGAGTCTACGTTCTCTCGGCGGAAGGAGCGTTTTTAGAGTTCCTGCGCGTGCCCGAGGACGCGGTCACCAACTGTACCTTCGGGGGTTCGGATGGGCGGACACTTTTCGTCACTTCGGGCAAGACCCTGTTCACTACGAGACGTGACACCCCCGGATTCAGTGTTGCAAATGATTGGGAATAGCGCGAGTTGAACCTGCAACCTCGAAACCAGTAGCGAGTAACCTGTCTCCTCAGAAGGAGCGAGCCATGAAAATTGCCATCACCGGTGCCACCGGCCTCATTGGAAAGAGTCTTTGCCCCCGCCTCCAGAGGGAAGGGAACCAGCTCGTCCTGTTGGCTCGAAACACGCGCAGCGCGCAATCTTCGTTTCCGGGCGCCCGGGTCATCGAGTGGGATGCCGTGGCCGGTCCTCCGCCGGCCGGCTCGCTGGACGGAATGGATGCCGTCGTACATCTGCTGGGAGAAGGAATTGCGACCGGGCGCTGGTCCTCTAGCCGAAAGAGATCCATTCGCGAGAGCCGGGTGGAGGGAACGAGGAACCTGGTGGAAGCCCTTCGTCACAGCTCACAGTCTCCCGGGCTTCTGGTCAGCGGTTCGGCTATCGGGTTCTACGGCTCCCGCGCAGATGAGGAGTTGGATGAAGCGAGTGAGCGCGGCGGCGGGTTTCTGGGAGATGTCTGCCAGGCCTGGGAGCAGGAAGCACTGGCGGCGGAGGCGCTTGGGATCCGCACGGTGCTTCTCAGGACGGGCATCGTTCTTTCTCCCGGCGGAGGCGCCCTGGCCAAGATGCTGCCGCCGTTCAAAATGTTTGTCGGAGGGGCTCTGGGCTCGGGCAAGCAGTGGATGTCCTGGATTCACATCGATGATGAAGTCGGCTTGATTCGGCATCTCCTGAACAACGACGGATTACAGGGGCCCGTCAATGCGACCGCGCCCGGGCCCGTCACCAACTCCGAGTTTTCGAAGACCCTGGGCAGGGTACTGGGCCGGCCTTCCATTTTTCCCGTCCCGGGTCTGGTGCTGAAGCTGCTCCTGGGAGAAATGGCACAGGAGCTTCTCCTGAACGGCCAGAAAGTGCTGCCGCAACGCGCCCTGGACAGCGGGTATGAGTTTAAGTTCCCGGAGTTGGAGGGAGCATTGAGAGATTTGGTCGGATAAGAGACGTGCCGGAACCTTGGAACGTGAAAGAGTGGCTGGGGGACAGGGGGTCGAACCCCGATTCCATGGTCCAGAGCCATGTGTGTTGCCATTACACTATCCCCCAGCAGGCGGCAGGGCGAGATTATATCGGAGCCTCTGGCGGCCGGACAACTGGCTCAGCGGGAGACCGCGTCCAGTTTGGCCTCGGCCTGCCGGAGCAGTTCAGAGGCGGCTTCATAATCAGTCCCGGGTCGGGTTGATCGCAGATCGGCATGGGCCTGGCGGCGATCCGTTTCAGCCTCTTCTGTGTCGATCTCATCGGGTCGGGAGGCAACCTGCGCGAGAACGGAGACCCGCGAACCCAGAACCTCTACGAATCCGTAACTGCAGTACAGATGGGTTTCCCGGCCCTCGGTCTTGAAGGAGATGACTCCGATCCCGAGCTCCGAGAGCATGGGAGCGTGTCCGGGCAGGATGCCCAGGGCTCCATCCAGGCTGGGGACAGTCACCTCCTCAACACGACCACCGAAAAGATGCTCTTCGGGGGTCACTATTTCCAGATCGATGCTGTTTGGCAGTATCGTGGACATGAGTGCTACTAGTCCCAAAATAAGCGTGTTTGCACATCATCTACTGTAGCGACTCGTTTTGCCAAGATCGGTTGCTCCTTTGAGGTTCAATCAGACTTGCGCCGGACTCCGGCTGTGCCGGGAAGCAGTTTGGTTGACCTCAGGCCGCCACGACGCGTTGACAATGGCCCTGAAAGTCGGTTTTCAGACAGACCCCTCCCCGATCGGCTCCATTTGTCGTCTTGTCGAAGCGGCTTGCGATTCGTCAGCCAAATTGCTGGTGTTTCAGCCACAGATTCCCCTCGATCAACAAACGGGTCCAATCGTTAACAGTGAGCAGTCGATACAATAAACGCCGTCCCGTTGTCACGATCTGGCAAGGCAGTCCGATCACACAGGTGACAAAGCGCCGGAACTCCATCCGGATCAGGCGTCGGGCCCCCAGTCTTGCAGGCAAAAGCAGGCCCAGCCAAACCTTGAGGTTACAGGCTTGGGCGGCAATCACCAGGTAAGTCCAGTTTGCGACCAGGGTATCGGCCGGCATGCGCAGAGCCTGAACGCCGTTCTTGAGCTGCTCGATCACGTTTTCCTGATTGCAGCGCCCGTTGCTTTCCAAAACCACCTGTTGTGTCGACAGTTCCTTGACCGGCACGTTCGTGACATAGAACAGATAGCGCTGCTGATCAAACAGCCGCTTTTGACCCTTTTCGACCTCGATCCTCTTGCGCAGGATGATCATTCGGTAGGTGCCTTTAGCTCGGGCCGGTCGGTACTCGATCTCCGTCACATGCTCACTCAACAAGTTCAGGTTTTTGTAGCCCCGCTCTCGCACCACTTTCTGCTTGACGTTCTCTGGACGCTGACGGCTGGAGTTCACCACTTTCCGCTTGCGCTCGAGCTTTTGCCACTGTGCTTCGCCAATCTTGTCGGCCTCTCTGACGAAGCTCCGATTGGCCTCGATCCCGAACACAAACTCCACACCCTCCTCGCTCCAACGATCGAAGTTGCGGGTCAGGGAAAAGTCCGTGTCTCCCCGCAATCTCACTTGCTCAAAGCCGCCTCTTCTGACCAGTTTCACGGCTCGATCGATCCACGCCACCGCTCCTTCGTGCGACGGTCGGCTGGCCGGCCGATTGAACGTGTACAAGACCTCGTTGGTTTCGGCCAGACTCACCACCAAGGGTCCATACCCCCATTGTCCCTTGTAGTTGAGATCCATCCCTTCCTTGCAACACCCCGTGGTCTCGGCCGTCGTGCCGTCCACGTCGATCGTGGCTCGCTTGCCCATCTCCGCTGCTTGGCTTTGCCACACCTGCAGACGGCTTTCGTTGAAGGCTTCTTGCAGGGCCAAGACATCCTCTTGCTTGAAACGCCTGAGAAAGTCCCCTTCCGTACTCGGTGCCGGGATCTTGCGCGCTCCTACACTCTCCAGATAGCTGACATCCTCGCGCCGTGACTTTACATCCTGCAGGCACACTCCCCCACTCATCACGTTGTAGATCAGATTCAAGACGTGGTCCGACTCCCGGTAGGGAAGGTGCCGCTTCAACACTCGCACACGTTCGTCGATCCTCTCCGCCACCCTCAAGCGCTTGACCAACTGAACAATCAGCCCCAGACCTCCACTACTCACCCCTCCCATACGGCTCGAGACGTCGTAGACAATATTGCCTCCTCTCAGCACCCGTCCCCCACTCTTAGGCCGCCAACTTCGATCCAGCCTTCGCTCTATTTCCTCTTGGCGTTTGTTGATAATCTCGATATGCTTTCTATTCACCTGAAACGCCTCCTCTTGGGATTGTTCTGGGTCTTTTTCTGAACCTCAGAATACCCGTCAGGACTGGCGTTTCAGGCTTTTTTCCACCTCTGGGTATACACCCCATGTACTTATTTTGGGACTAGTGTACTGTCCTAGGCCGCCTCGTCTTTCATTTTGTCCGCCCGTTCTTTCACTTCCTCGATTCCTCCGGCCATATAGAAAGCCTGCTCCGGAATGTCGTCGTACTGACCTTCGCAGAGCTGCTTGAAGCCCTGAATCGTGTCCTCCAGGGAAACGTAGGCACCCGGGATGCCGGTGAACTGCTCGGCCACAAAGAAGGGCTGCGACAGAAAACGGGAAATCTTGCGGGCCCGGGAAACAGTGAGCTTGTCTTCCTCGGCGAGTTCGTCCATGCCGAGAATGGCGATAATATCCTGTAGTTCCTTATAGCGCTGCAGGATGCCCTGGACCGTGCGGGTCACATCGTAGTGCGCCTCTCCGATCACCCTGGGATCGAGGATCCGGCTGGTCGAGGCCAGCGGATCCACCGCGGGATAGATTCCCTGCTCCGCGATAGAGCGTTCCAGGGCAGTGATGGCGTCCAGATGTGCAAAGGTGGTGGCCGGTGCAGGATCGGTGTAATCGTCGGCAGGCACGTAGATGGCCTGAATCGACGTAATCGATCCCGTCTTGGTCGTCGTAATCCTTTCCTGCAACTCGCCCATTTCAGAAGCCAGGTTGGGCTGATAGCCGACGGCCGAAGGCATTCGGCCCAGCAGGGCTGAGACCTCGGAGCCAGCCTGAGTAAAACGGAAAATGTTGTCGATGAACAGGAGCACATCCTGCCCTTCCTCGTCGCGAAAATACTCGGCCACGGTCAGGCCCGTGAGGCCAACGCGCAGACGGGCTCCGGGGGGTTCTGTCATCTGGCCGTAAATGAGAGCCGCCTTATCGAGGACTCCCGACTCTTTCATTTCCAGCCACAGATCGTTTCCTTCACGCGTTCGCTCACCCACACCGGCGAAAACCGAAAAGCCGCCATGTTTGGTGGCAATCCGGTTGATCAGCTCCATAATGATGACCGTTTTTCCGACGCCGGCTCCCCCGAAGAGGCCAATCTTTCCGCCTTTGGCAAAGGGTTGGATCAGATCGATCACCTTGATGCCGGTCTCCAGCACCTCGGTCTCGGTGCTCTGATCCTCAAAACTGGGTGCAGAGCGATGGATGGGATAACGCTTAGAGAGATCCAGCTCGGGACCCTCGTCCACGGGCTCACCAAGCACGTTGAGCACGCGGCCCAGGGTCTGCCGGCCTACGGGTACGGAGATCTGTTCTCCCGTGTCGATCGCCCGCATCCCACGAACGACTCCGTCGGTCGGTTGCATCGCGACGCACTTGACCAGCCCCTCGCCAAGGTGATGGGCAACTTCCAGCGTAATATTGATCTCGATCGGGGTGTCGAAGCCCTCCGAGGTCACTTTGACGGCGTTATAGATGGGAGGGGCCTCACCGGCCTCGAACTGAACGTCGATGACGGGTCCCATCACCTGTAAAACTTTTCCTTCAACTGGCATCCTGTCTGCTCCTAGTAATCGCTATCGCTCAGGTATTAGTGATCGCTGTCGCCGAGGGCGTCGGCTCCACTGACCACCTCGATGAGTTCCGTGGTGATCGAGGCTTGCCGGATCCGGTTCATTTTCAGCGTGAGGCTGTCAATCATTTCTCTGGCGTTGCGGGTAGCCGCGTCCATGGCCGTCATGCGGGCTGCATGCTCCGCCGCCTCCGATTCCAGCATGGCTCGAAACAGTTGCGTCTCCACGTGGCGCGGTAGAATCGATCCCAGAATCTGCTCCGGAGGCTGCTCGAAGATGTAATCCAGAAGCCCCTCCTCCCCGCTCTCGACCTCGAGTTGCCGGATCGGCAGCAGCGGCTCGATGAGGAGCTCCTGCCGGATGACCGATTTGAACTCGTTGTAAACCACATGGACCGAGTCGAGCTCGCTGTTGACGTAATACTTGATCAGGTTGTCGGCAAGCTCCTTGGCGTACGCGGGGTCGACTTTCGCCATGATGTTGACGTAGCGATGCTGAATCGGCCAGGGCCGGTTCTTGAACCACGCGTTTCCCTTCCGTCCCACCAGCGCCAGGCTCAGTTCCTTGTTGACGGCCTCATTTCGGATATGAGCCATGGTGCCCTTGATGATGTTGCTGTTGAAGGAACCGCATAGACCCTTATCGGAAGTGATCACGACCAGCATGACTCGTTCCTCGTCTCTCCGAACCAGGAGTGGATGAGAGGAGGGGTCCACGCGAGTCGCCAGCGAGTTCAGGACGGCCAGCATCCGGTTGGCGTAGGGCCGAGCCGAAAACATGCGATCCTGAGCTCTCCTGAGCCGGGACGCGGAGATAAACTTCATGGCCCGCGTAATCTGCTGAATATTCTTTACGGAACGGACCCTTCTTCGAAGGTCAATCAACTGGCCTGCTGGCATTGTCAGTTCTCACTTACGGTTTCGGACTGTTCTGAACTTTCCTCGCTGAAGCGCTCCTTGAACTCTTCAATCGCCGCATTGAGCTGTTCCTGTGCGTTGTCGTCGATGGTTCCTTTTTCAACGAGACCCTGCAAGAGGCTGCCGTGCCGGGTGGCAAAAAACCGGTACAGGCTCTCTTCAAACCTGGACAGGTCGGAGATTTTGACGTCGTCCGTGTAGCCACGGGTTCCTGCGTAGATCACCAGAATCTGTTTTTCGACCGCCAGTGGCTGGTACTGGCCCTGCTTCAAGATCTCCGTGAGACGCTCCCCGCGGGCCAGCTGGGCCTGAGTCGCTTTGTCCAGGTCGGATCCGAACTGGGCAAACGCCGCCAGCTCCCGGTACTGCGCCAGGTCGAGGCGAAGTCGCCCGGCCACCTGTTTCATGGCCTTGATCTGCGCGTTTCCACCGACGCGACTGACCGAGTTGCCGACATGAATGGCAGGTCGGATGCCCGAGTGAAACAGATCCGATTCGAGATAGATCTGGCCGTCGGTGATGGAGATGACATTGGTCGGAATGTAGGCCGAGATGTCCCCGGCCTGCGTTTCGATGACGGGAAGGGCCGTCAGACTCCCGCCGCCCAGATCATCCTTCATCTTGGCCGCCCGTTCCAGCAGCCGGCTGTGAAGGTAGAACACATCGCCGGGAAAGGCCTCGCGACCCGGAGGGCGCCGGAGAAGCAGAGAGATCTCACGGTAAGCCGCGGCATGTTTGGAAAGATCGTCGTAAATGATCAGCGCGTGCTTTCCATTGTCGCGCAAGAACTCGCCCATAGCGCAGCCGGCATAAGGGGCCAGATACTGCATGGTTGCCGGATCTGAAGCGGAGGCCGCCACCACCACCGTCTTGGACATGACGTCATGAGCTTCCAGGGTCTTGACGACCTGGGCGATGGTCGATCTCTTTTGACCGATGGCCACATAAATGCAGAAGACGTCGGTCTTTTTCTGATTGATGATGGTGTCGACGGCAATGGCTGTCTTTCCCGTCTGGCGGTCGCCGATAATCAGCTCTCTCTGGCCTCGGCCAATCGGAATCATCGAGTCGATCGCCTTCAACCCCGTCTGAAGGGGTTCTTTGACCGGTTGGCGCGCCAGCACACCAGGTGCAATGGCCTCCACCGGGTACCGCTTTTCGGTCGAGATGGGTCCCTTCCCGTCAATCGGGAAGCCCAGTGCGTTTACCGTCCGGCCAATCAGTCCCTCGCCCACCGGGACCGACATGATTCTCCGGGTGCGCTTGACCAGGTCGCCTTCGGCGATGTGGTGAAAATCACCGAACAGGACTGCGCCTACATTGTCCTCCTCCAGGTTGAAGGCGAGCCCGTAGACATCGTGTGGGAACTCCAGCATTTCCAGGGCCATGGCTCTCTCCAGCCCGTGAATCCGGGCAATTCCGTCGCCGGCAGAGACCACTGTTCCCACTTCACTGACCACCAGGCCTGTATCGAAATCCTTGATTTGATCTCGGATGATCCTGGTGATCTCTTCTGCTCGAATCGCCATAACTTTTCTCCAGGTCGGAGTCGCATCGGACAACTATCTCTTAACGACTCGCCAATTCCTTCTTCAATGTTTCCAAGGCTGTCTGAATGGACCCGTCAAAGACGGTTGACCCGATCTTCAGCTTGATGCCTCCTATGAGCTCTTCGTCTTGCTGGAAGTCCAGCCGGGCTCCCCGCCCGGTCATCTCGCGGACTGCCTCCACAAGCTTTTCCCTGGTGGGCTCGGCGAGAGGCCCGGCCGAGGTCACTTCGCCTCGCACGATTCCGCGGCGCTCATCCAGGACTTCACGCAAAGCTGCAACAGCCTGGGGGAAGTCTGCGATGCGGCCGTTGTGCAGGAGCACCAGAACAAAATTCCGAGCCGTATCGCTGAGACCCAGACGCGCCGCCAGCTCTTCCACAATTTGCTGTTTGGGCTGAAAAGGGAGGGCGGGAGTTTCCAGGGTCTGGCGCAACAGCTCATGGCCGGCCAGGAGCGCCTGCAGAGTCTCAATCTCCCGCTCGACTCGACTCTCGATGCCTCGTTCCACGACCACATCGATGAGTGCGCGGGCGTACTTCAGATAAGTTGAATAGGCCATCTAGTTTCTGCGGTCCTCGGTCTTGAAATCGGCCAGAAACTGCTCAGTCAGCGCAGAATGGCTCTCTGAGTCCATCCTGTCTCGAAGACGATCCCCCGCCATCTGAACCGCGATCTCAGCGGCGTAGTCCTTTAATTCCTGACGGACCGATCGGCCCAGGCTGGTGATCTCCCGCCGCGCCACCGAAACAATCCTTTTCACTTCTTCCTCCGCCTGCTCGCGGATTCGCTCCTTCTCACGTTCGGCCTCTTCGCGAGCCTGCCGGCGGATCGCTTCGAGTTGCGAATCGAGCTGCTTCATGCGTTCTTCGGCTTCCACCAATTTGGCCTCGGCCGCCCGACGAGCCTCTTCCGCCCGACGCATCTGCCTCTGCAGATCCGCCTTTCGACTGCTGAAGAACTCGCGGGCTGGTTGCCTGATGAAGTAAGTGAGTCCGCCAAACAGAATCAGCAGATTGATCCAACGCCCGGCCGTCTCGCTCCATCCCCAGCCGCCGTGTCCTTCCTCTGCGGCCAAAAGCGGCCCGCCGAGAGCCAGTGCGATCAGGATGAAAACAAGGAATCTTCGGGTCTTCATGGTTCGATTGCGGGGGCTCTCCTTTTACCCGGATACCCTCAGCACTCGATCCGAGATGACTCGAGCCACTTCCTCTGACTCGTGTCGCAGCTGTTGCCGGGCAGATTCCAGCTCCCTCTGAATCTCCTCTTTGGCTAGATTGAGCATCGAATCCGCCTCGTCGCGAGCCGACTGTATCTTTTCTTGACGTTCACTCAGGGCCTCATTTCGCAACTTCTCTGCCAGTTTGAAACCCACCTGTTTTCCCTCTTTGATCTTGCGGTCATAGGTTTTGACCAAAGCCTGGAAATTGGCTTCGTATTCTTCGGCGTGATCGAAGACGCCGGAGGTACGATCTCGCCGCTCCTCGAGAACCTGCATCAAAGGCCGCAGCAGTAGTCGGGAGAGAGAGAACCAGGTCAGGATGAAGACGGCCGAAGCGACCACCAGGCTCCAGTCAAGTTTGATCATGAAGATGACTCGTCGCCGTCAAAAAAAGTAAACTTCTAGCACGCTTCAGGCCGCCGGTCAAGGCCGATCCGGCCTCCTGGCTATGTTAGAATGCAGGCTTTGACGTGGGGACGCGGGCAGGGGTTCCCGAGCCCTTGCAAAAGAGAGATTGTTCTTCCCGAAGGGAGTGCCAGGATGCCACTTGAAAAAATTACCGAAAAGCTGCGTGGGACAAAGGATCAGATCTACGTCACCGATTCGATCGGAGTCGAGCCTGAGACGACTGATACGATGCCGGTCGTGCCTCACAAGGTCTTGATCACCGAAATTCCTTTCTACGCCGACTCTGAGTGCCAGAACGAGGTGGAAGGCGCCACAATTGCGATCCTTCGCCCCCTCGATCCGGATGGGTTCGCTGTACTGGACGTTGTCCCCTGCAGCAAGGAATACGCGCCCGGTCAATACCTGACCTGGCACCTGAACAATAAGAAGCTGTGGGAAGACTGCTACTATCAGAATCCCTTCACTGGAAAGGTCGAGCAGGCCTGGACAATGCACGTCGAGTTCGTGGGCCGGGTCGTGAGCGATCAGACGGTTGAGGCGAACCGCGAGAAGATCGAGCAACTGGAGGCCCACTACCCGGAGGATCGGGACTTGCGCGGGCAGATCATGTAACTCGGGTTGAAAGTTGAAGGTTGAAGGTTAAAAGTTGGGAGTGTCCGGCGATCAAGACCTTGAACCTTGAACCTTCAACCTTGAACGCGGTCGGGCGCCAGCCCGACCGCTAGATGATAGTTCGGTCGGGAATGGCGGCGTTCTTGGGGACGATAACGATCCCTTCGCGAACAAAATAGTTGTCGCCATCGAACTGTCGGGTCCGGGAGCGATTCTCGATCCTGACTTCCTTACCCACGCGGGCGTTCTTGTCCAGGATCGCGTTCCGTATGATCGACCCCGCTCCGATGCCGACCGGGACTTCCGCGTCGGAGTCCGTTTCGAAATAGTCTGCTCCCATCATCAGTGAGTTGTACATCTCCACCCCTTCACCGATGATCGACCGGATTCCGATGATGCTGTGACAGATCTTGCGGCCTTTGACCACACAGCCGTCGGCAATGATGCAATTCTCGATCCTGCCTCCCCCGATCCAGCTGGCAGGGAGAAAACGGGGATGGGTGTAAATAGGCGCATCGGCGTCATAGAAATCGAAGGGTGAATCCTCGCTCGTCAGCTTGATATTGGCTTTGTAGAAGGCTCCTATGGTCCCGATATCCTCCCAGTAGCCGTCGAAGACATGGGCATACACGCGGTGCTCCGCAAGAGCTGCCGGAATGACATCACGGCCAAAATCGATCTTGGACTCGTCCTGCAGGGACTCGACGAGTACATCTCGGTTAAAAAGATAGATCCCCATCGAGGCCAGAGCTCGATCTTTACCATCCGGCCGGAGAGAACGGCAGTCCCGCACCAGCTTTTCGATCACTTCCGGATTGGATGGCTTTTCGTGGAAGGAGGCGATTCTTCCGTCCTCTTCCACGCTCATCAGACCGAAGCCCGAAGCGCGGCTGGCCTCGACAGGCAGGGTGCAGATCGTTATCTCGGCTGACTTTTCCTTGTGAGTTCGAACGACGTCACTGAAGTCCATCCGATAGAGCTGATCTCCGGAGAGAACCAGGAGGTAGTCAATGCGGAGTGTGAGAATGTGTTTCAGGGACTGGCGCACCGCGTCCGCGGTTCCCTGAAACCAACCGCTGCTGTCCGGTGTCTGCTCGGCCGCCAGGATGTCCACGAATCCACGAGAGAACATCCCCATCTGGTAAGTCATCTTGATGTGGGAGTTCAAAGACGCCGAATTGTATTGGGTGAGAACGAAAATCCTGAGGATTCCCGAATTGATGCAATTGCTGATGGGGATGTCGATCAGCCGGTACTTGGCGGCCAGGGGCACGGCCGGTTTGGAGCGCACGGTAGTCAGAGGGAAGAGCCGTGATCCCTTTCCCCCTCCCAGTACAACTCCTACCGTTTCGTTCACTGAAGCTATTCTAACGCGGTGGCCGGGAAGGTTCTACGAGCCTTCCTCGACCAACTTCTCCAGGGCCTCCCGGGTGCGGGCATCGGCTTCGATTCCGAGGCGCTCGATCAGCCCTTTTCGAGCCTGCTCTCCTCCAATCTCTTTCAGGCCCCAGGCGGCGTGACGGCGTACCATCGGATCCGGACCGTTGAGGAGTTGGATGAGTTCAGGCAAAAACTCCTCGCTCCTGCTGTTTCCCATGGCCACTGCCGTATTCCTCATCAACCCCCGCCACCCGGCCCGCTTCACCGGACTCTTCCGAAAGAGGGATCGGAAATCGTTCTCGGTCAGTTTAGCCAACTCCTTCAGGCGAGGTCTTCGCAGCGCCTCTCGGGGGGCAAAGGCACGTTCCCGGGATTCCTCCACCCGGCGATTCCAGGGACACACATCCTGGCAGATATCGCAGCCAAAGATGAGATTCCCGTTGCCGCGGCGCAGCTCTTCGGGAATGTCCTCTTTCACTTCGATCGTCAGGTAGGAGATACAGCGGCGGCTGTCCACCACATAAGGTTCCACAATGGCCTCAGTCGGGCACTCGTCCAGACAGCGGCGGCAGCTTCCGCAGTGATCGCGCCCCGGTTCATCCGGATCGAGTTCCCTGTCGAGCAAGATCTCACCAATGAAGAACCACGAGCCCAGCTTCTTGCCCGCAATCAGATTGGCATTCTTGCCGATCCATCCGATCCCGGAGCGGGCCGCCCAGTGCTTGTCCATCACCGGCCCCGTGTCTACATAGATCCTGCCCGCGGTTCCAGGACAGAGCTCCTCAATCGCATGCATCAAGGCTTTCAACTTGTGGCCGAGAACCTCGTGGTAGTCGTCGCCCGAGGCATAGCGGGACACGACTCCCGAGACCGGGTCGTGGTAGGGAAGGGTGTAGGAATGATGGTAGTTCAGTGCAACGGAGAGAACAGTCCTGGCACCCTCCAGAATGAGGCTCGGATCGAGGCGTTTATCCACACCCCGAGCCATGTATTTCATTTCGCCGTGGTAATCGCGCTCCAGCCATGCAAGAAGCTTTTCGTCAGGTACATCGCCGACCGGCGCGATCCCCACCCGATCGAATCCCAGATCAAGCGCCTTCTCTTTGATTCGCCGACTGAGGAGCGCGCGCAGCATTTGACCCGTTGACCGTTGACCCGTTGACCGTTGACCCGTTGACCGTCTTTGGTACCAGCAAGGGCACAGAACGGTAGAGCGTCAGCTCACCGTTAATCTTCCATCTTCCATCTTCCATTTTCCATCCCCCATCCCCCATTCCCCATTTTCCTCAGCTAATCCCAAACTGTCGCAGCATGTACTGGTAGAAAGGATCCCGGGTGTACTCCCGCACCCAGTTCAGGGAGACAACACAGCGCTCGAACTTGTCGGCCAGCTTACGGAATACAATGGTTTGCTCACGCTTCTTCTCGAGTTCACTCGCCACCAGGTAACTGTGCCGGCCGGTGTCGCTGTAATAGGAAAGGGGGATCGGCACCCGGCCGTGACTCAGGCTCTCCGGAAACATTCCCAGGAGGAAAAGACTGTAATCCCCGATGTACTGATAGCGTGTCTTGCGCTGGCGATTTGAACAGCCTTCGGGTAGTGCCTGCATGTCGATGAGATACTTCACGCGCCGGCCCGACTTGTCTCGAAGTGGATAAAGCTGATCCACGGCGGCGAAATCAGCCAGCAGATCCGTCAAGTAGGCGAGCAGGTCTCCGTCGGAGAGCTGTGTCTGATCGAAGGCCCGATCTGCCAGGCTTCGAAAAACCCTTCGGAGCGGGTGCCGTTCTGGTATCTTCGTGTCACGATTCACTGCTTTGCCCCCAAAGCTAACAAGCTGGACTGACGATAGCGCCTGCGCTCACTGTTTTCAGTGATTCAGACCAGTGCAGGCAGGAAAAGTTTCACGCGCTGCCGCCCTGCAGACGCTGCTTTCTCCGTTCCAGCGCGCCTTCGAAGCGCCGCCTGTCGGCCTCTGTCAGAGGGCGGATAGGGGGGGGACCTAACATGGGTTTCCGCCGGGATCCAGGGCAACAAAGGTCAGGAAGGCGGTGCTGGTCTGGAGTCTGTCGCCGGTTCGAAGATCCTCTGAGAAGACCTCAACCTCCACCTCCATGGAAGTGCGGAACGCCCGGCAGACGTTGGCCTCGAGCAGGACCAGCTCTCCTACTTTAATGGGGTGTGAAAACACCAGGGAATCAACTGAGGCGGTCACCGACTGCCGACGAGAGTGGCGAGACGCTGCCATGGCCGCCGCCAGGTCGATCAGGTGCATCACACGACCACCCAGGATGTTGCCGTGAACATTGGCATGATTCGGCAGTACGATTTCGGTCATAGTTGTTTGCGACTCGGATGGAGTTTTCGCTTCTAGAGACTTGGAATGGCTCACCTCTTGCCCCTTTCGTGAAGACACAACTTTGATTCAGAGTTGGTGCGATCATGCCCTGAAAGACTGACATGGATCGTAGTGTTGGAGGACCCTCCGTGGTTCGATCAGATCGCCGCGCGGAGGCGGCTCCTAGTGCGCTAGTGTACTGTACGGAAAGTTCCCGTCGTTAATAGTCAGGGCCGTTCGCTATCATTCGTTATGGCAAGACCACATATCCGACTGGAACTCCCCGCACACGATCGAGAGATTTTGCGTTCCTGGTTGCGAGCCTCCAAGACCAAGCGCAGTCTGGCTGAAAGGGCTGAGTTGATCCTGCTTTGCGGCCAAGGGTTCACGGCAACCCAGGTGTCTGAGAAACTGTTCACGCGCTTGCGCACGGTTCAGGAGTGGCGGCGACGCTACCTGCAGCAGGGACTGTCAGGACTGGAGGATCAACCTCGCTCAGGCCGCCCCCGAAAGTTGTCGCCGGCCAAAGTGCGGGCCATCCTCACCGCCACGGTGCAACGGATTCCCTGCGAGTCGACCTTCTGGAGTGTACGCCTGATGGCCGAGCACGCCGGAGTGAGCTGCCATCAGGTCACTCAGATCTGGAAGGCGGCCGATCTGAAACCGCATCGCATCCGCAACTTCAAGATCAGCCACGACCCTCATTTCGCCGAGAAGGTGATCGATGTCGTCGGGCTTTACATGGACCCTCCCGACAATGCTCTGGTCTTATCTGTGGACGAGAAGACCCAGATCCAAGCCCTGGATAGAACCCAGCCCATGCTCCAGCTCAAACCCGGACAGATCGAGCGACGAACGCACGACTACAAACGTCACGGTACGGCCAGCCTCTACGCCGCTTTCGATGTGGCCACGGGAGCGGTGATGGGGCGCATCACGAAGCGGCATCGGGCCCAGGAGTTCTTGGCCTTTTTGCGTCAGATCGATCAAGCGGTCGATCCCGATCTGGATGTTCACCTCATCCTGGACAACTCCAGTACTCACAAAACCGAGAAGGTTCGAAGTTGGCTGGCGCGCCGAGAACGCTTCCACCTGCACTTTACTCCCACCAGCGCCTCCTGGCTCAACGCCGTGGAGACCTGGTTCTCTCAGCTGGAGCGCCGTTCCATCTACCGCAACTCCTTCACCAGCGTTCAAGATCTGCGACAGGAGATCCGAAGATACATGCGAGTCCACAATCAACACTTGGCCAAGCCCTTCAAGTGGCGCGCCACCGCCGATTCGATCCTGGCAAAGGTCAAAAAAACCAGAGAATCAATCGGTCAATGTTAACGTCGGGCATTTATCAGACAGCACACTAGGGGTGTACCGTTCTTTCTGTAATTTGGGAAAGGTGAGCTAAAAGGATCAGAGGTCTGGGGCAGGATTTCTCCAAAAACTCAAGGCAACGAGTAAGGAGGATCCGAATGACCCCAGACCCAAAACAGAGGCTACCACGAGAACTATTGAGAGAGCTGATCGAAGAAGGCAGTGAAGCGTTTCGAGGAGTATTAGAGAAGCTGATCAACGCCGCCATGCAGCTGGAACGAGAAGAGTTTCTGGGAGCTCGACGCTGGGAGCGGAGCGAGCAGCGTCGAGACCACGCCAACGGGTACAAGGACAAGACGCTGTCCACTCGAGTGGGACAGCTGCGAATCCGGATTCCACAAGTACGTCACCTGGACTTCTATCCCCGATCCCTGGAACGAGGGTGCCGTTCGGAGAAGGCGCTCAAGTTGGCCATCGCCGAGATGTATGTAATGGGCGTGTCGACGCGCAAGGTCACCGAGATTACCGAGCAGCTGTGCGGCACCGAGATCTCCGCCAGCCAGGTCTCAAGAATCTCCAAGCTGCTGGACGACGAACTCGAGCAGTTTCGCAACCGCCCTTTGGGCAGCTATCCAGTTGTGTACCTGGATGCGCACTACGAGAAGGTCCGTCGCCAGGGCAGCATTCAGGATGTGGCCGTCTTGAAAGCGACCGGAGTCAACTGCTGGGGCAAGCGGGAGGTGATTGGGGTCAGCTGCCGACTCAGCGAGGCTGAGGTCCACTGGCGAGGGTTTCTGCAGCAGCTTCAAAAGCGTGGTCTGGAGGGTGTGCAGCTGATTGTCAGCGATGACCACTCGGGTCTACGTGCTGCTAGAAGAGCCGTTTTTCCCTCGGTGCCCTGGCAACGCTGTCAGTTTCACCTGAGCCAGAATGCTCAGCGTTACGCCCGCCGATCCGATCAACGTGCCGCCATCGCCACTGACATTCGAGACATCTTCAACGCACCCTCAGGCGGCGAGGGCGAGGCCATGCTTCGAACCCGAGTCGAGCAATACCGTGACCGCAACCCGGAGCTGGCCGATTGGATGGAGACCAACCTGCCCGAAGGCTTTACGGTCTTTCGTTTTGCACGTTCTACCTGGCGGCGCATTCGCACCAACAACGGGCTGGAGAACCTAAACCGTCAGATTCGCCGGCGCACCCGGGTCGTCGGTATCTTTCCAAACACCGAGTCCGCTTTGCGACTCATCACCGCCGTCGTCGAGGAGATTCACGAAGACTGGCTGATCGGGAAGCAGTACCTCAGTCTGGTCGATTTCAACCCACAGGAGAATCCTGTTTCAGATCGCTCTCAGTCAAATTACAGAAAAACAGTTGCGTAACCAGTGCGCTCGTAAGCGCACTTGAACAGTAGGGTGAAAGTCCCTACCGGGCAAACGTTCTCCGGCCCGTATTCGACGGCAACTGCGTCATCGTGAGGTGGGGTGGGAAGCAGCCGAAGGAGAACCACCAGTCTGTAGGAGACGAACTCGATTCGGCTCAGAGGGGACAGCGAGCCTGCTGGGAAATGGCGAAGCTCGAATGGAAGGGAAACCTGACACGGACAAGAGCCTGATGGGTAACGTGAAAAAGGCATCTTGTTAACCCTTGGGGTGGTTGGAGATGGAATGGTGGGAAGTTCAAGTGACGTAAAGCGAGGAGGTCTGCGAAAGGTCGGTCTGGTAAGAGACCCGCAGAAGTCAGAGGCGGCGTAGTAGTGAAGAAGCCGGGTAATGCCGGTGGAGCGAAGGCCCGCCAGGAAGGTGGATGTGTAGAGTCAATGACGAAGCAAGAGGAACTGTCGAAAGTGGAGGAGACTCCTAAGCAAGGCAGAGAAGCCGAGAGCCAGAAATGGAGCTGGGTGGAAGCGGAAGTGTGGACCGAACGCATGCTGACGACCCTGGAAACAGGAGTGAAAGGAGGCAAATGGTTCAGCTTGATTGACAAGGTCTACAGAAATCGGAGTCTGGAAGCGGCGTGGCGAAAGGTACGCCGACGGAAAGGAGCCGGTGGAGTGGATGGCCAAAGTATCCAGAAGTTTGAGTGGCGATTGGAAAGGGAACTGGAGCAACTGCACCAGGAACTGAAAGACGATCCCTATCAACCGCGAGCAGTGCGCCGACACTGGATCGATAAAGGAGGAGGGAAGAAGCGACCGCTGGGGATCCCGACAGTACGGGACAGAGTGGTGCAGACATCCCTTCGCCAGGTGCTGGAACCAATCTTCGAAAAGAAGTTCTGCCGGCACAGTTATGGATTCCGGCCGCAGCGAAGCTGCAAGGATGCACTGCGCGAGGTGCAACGACGACTGGAAGAAGGCTATCACTGGGTGGTTGATGCAGACATCGAGAAATACTTTGACTGCATTGACCCGGAGATCTTGATGCAAGAAGTGGAGAAGGAAGTCTCAGACGGTCGAGTGCTGAAGCTGATTCGAAGCTATCTGGAACAAGAAGTTCTGGATGGGATGAAGAAGTGGAAGCCGGAGAGAGGAACTCCTCAAGGTGCGGTGATCAGTCCGTTGCTGGCTAATCTGTATTTACATCCAGTGGATGAAGAGATGGAGCGTGCCGGGGAAGTGATGATCCGCTATGCCGATGATGGGGTGATTCTATGCCGAGATGAGCGACAGGCGCGAGAAGCGCTGAGGAAGCTTCGAAAGGAGCTGGCGCAGCGTGGATTACGACTGAACCCGAACAAGACCCGGGTAGTGGATGCTCGCCAAAAGGGTGGGTTCGACTTTCTGGGTTACCACTTTGAAAGAGGGCTTAAATGGCCTCGCAAAAGCAGTGAAAAGAAGCTGCGGGAGCGAGTCCGCCCACTGACCCGAAGGACGAATGGCCACAGTCTGAAGCAGACCATTGAGACGCTCAACCCAATCCTACGGGGTTGGTTTGGGTACTTTCAACACAGCCATCCCGCGACGTTTAAGGGGGTGGATGGATGGGTACGAGGGCGTCTGCGATCGATTCTGCGAAAGCGCCGGAAACGGAGAGGCCGAGCCCGAGGGAGCGATCATCAACGCTGGCCCAATGCCTACTTTATCGAGCAGGGGCTATTTACCATGGCCATAGCCCACGCGCAGATCTGTCAGTCCCGACGTGGACCCCACTGACTGGAGAGCCGGATGCGGGAGAACCGCACGTCCGGTTCGGAGGGAGGGGAGGCTCAAACCAATGAGCTTTCCCTACCCCTATCGCTTCGCCATCGCGTGACATCACCGGTGTAGGAGGACCCTCCGTGGTCCGATCAGAAATAGACATGCCGTAGGGGCCGGTCTTGTGCCGGCCCGCTTGACGGGCGACCACAAGGGCCACCCCAGCGAACCCGATCAGATCACCGCGCGCGGAGGCCGCTCCTGCTTTCAAGTCCGCAAAGCGGAACAGGCATCTGTGCTAAGGTAAGGCTGGATGGAAGCTACCCCTCTTATGAGCTGGTCACTGCTGGTTCTGTTCCTCGTTCTGGCTGCGCAGTGTGTTTTCCTGGCGGTTGTCGTTCTGACGATGAACGCCCGCATTCGGCGCATTCAGTCGAAGAGCGAGCAGAGCCTGAGCGAGTTGTTTTCGCTCCTCACCACTGCGGACACGACCCTGTCCAAGGTGTCCGGTGTGACCGGCAGATTCGCCGACTGGGAGGCGCACATCCGCGAGGCGTCGGAAGTGGCTTTCCGGAAGGTGTTGGAAGTGGACGAGAAAGTCGAGCAGGGGCTGTCTTACCTCGAGACCAACCTGCAGCAGTGGCAGGGACAGTCGGACGAGCTTATGGGAAGATTCTCGAGGGCCAGCAATGAAGTCTACGATGCTGTTCTCGAGCCTGCCTCCAGGGTCTCGCTGGTTCTGCGGGGGGTGGGAGCCGGCCTGAAAAGGTTGCTCTCAGAACCCGAGGCTGGCGAGGATCCCAGCCATTATCACCAGGATCAGCAGATCTTCATCTAGCAAATTCCTATCTTTCCTGAGCCCTTCGACATCGCGCTCTTCTACGCGGAGAAAAAAGCATCCAGGTGCGCGTGGAACTCTTCAACGCCTTCAAACCCCCCCACTTCTTCCTTCTGGTCAACGACCTCACCAAGCCCGGATGATTCATAAATTTTCTACTGCAGCGTGAGAATCTCCCGCCCTGACTGCGTTACGCTCGGTCGGCCTCCTCGGCGTACTGCACGAGTACGCCTCCGGGGGCCTCGGTCGCAAGCCTTGTCAGAACGGGTCTTCCCCCGCTTCGCTACGAAAACTTATGAATAATCCGGGCAAGGCGAATGCGGGGCGAGTCCTGGGGGCGAACGACTCCCGGCAGGTCCAGTTGAGGCTGAAGTTCAACTACCGATATGCGGTCACCTGCAAGCGAAGTCTACCCACGTGTGTGTCTCCCCCCCTCCTGAGAAATAGGTGCCAAAGTAGACTGTCCCCTTTTTCTTTTTAAACAGTGTCGCCGACTGCCTGGGACACTATTCGATTTCCAGGGCAATTCTCAGAGCCTGGTTGAGTTCGTTCACTTTCTCCGACGAAAGAGAGCCGACAAAGTCCGTCAGACGGGTTCTGGAAAGGCTCACGAGCTCGTCACAGTAGACAGAGCTGTCATGTTTCAGGCCGTCCTCCGGGCCCACGTCAACCTGAGTAGAAAGGCCGTGCCTTGTGGAGTACACGGGGGCACAGATGACGGTTGAGAATTTCGAGTCAACCAGAACCTGCCGACTCACGATTACGAACACGCGTGATTTCCTGGGATCTCTCCGGGTGCCTTTATACACACGAAAGAGTTCGCCTCGTTTCATACTTCGACCTGGTAGGAAAGGACTTCTTCTGCTTCCTCGTTCAGAGATCGAGCGTTCTCGTTCAGAATTCGTTGGTCCCGTCGATCACGGGCCTCCCGCGCCTTCCAGTTCATGTAATCCCGCAGAGCCTTTTCCACCACGCCTGAGCGGTTACCATCTTGACCGGCGATTCGGTCCAGGTAGGAGACAATATCTGGCGAAAGTGTGATAGATATCTTACTCTTCATCCTTTCAAAATAGCACATATTTTAGTCCTAGTGAACGCGCTAGAGGGCCGCCGCTTCCCCGGGCGAGAGTTCTATAACATTCCGTATGGATTGGAACCGAAGAAGGATCCTCGGCTCCCTCAATGTCGGCTGGTTTCTTTGCCTGAGTGCTGCTTCACTCTTCTCCCAACCGGAATCAGCCTACCCTTCTGTCCGGCACGGCGGAAACTACCTGGACAACTTCTACCTTCCACCGGCTCCCGGCTCGACGCCGTGGGCTCCCAGCTGGTCGCCCGATGGCCGGAGTATCGCTGTGGCTCTGCAGGGGTCCATTTTTGCCGTGAATCCGGAAAGCGGAGGAGCCGAGGAGTTGACCTATGGCTCAAAGTACCACTCCTCGCCTGACTGGTCGCCGGATGGCAACTGGATCGTCTACACCGCCGATGATGGGGGGACGACCATCCAGCTGGAGATCGTAGAACTTCGTACAGGGCAGATGACCTCACTGACGGACGACGAGTTCGTCTACACCGACCCGGTCTTTTCTGCTGACGGCACAAAGCTCGCCTACGTCTCTACCCGGCTCAACGGATACTTCAATGTGTATGTTCGAGCCATTGAGAATGGCCACTGGTCCGGGCCTGAGATTGCGGTTACCAGGGACAACCATTTCGGGCGCAACCGGCTCTATTTCGGAGCCTGGGACATGCACATCACACCGGACTGGTTTCCCAACGGGACCGAAATTCTGCTGGTTTCGAACCGAGACCAGCTGCTGGGCTCCGGTGACGTCTGGCGAGTTCCTGCTGTAGAAGACGGCTTTGCCAGCCGTCGTTCGGTCCTGCATGAGCAGACCCTGTACCGGACTCACCCGGAGGTCTCCATCGATGGCAAGCGCTTCGTTTACTCATCCACAAAGGGAGCCGGCGATCAGTACAGCAACCTCTATGTCCAGCCTACGGAGGGGGGAGAGCCCTACAAACTGACCTTCTTCGAGCACGACGCCTTCCATCCCAGCTGGTCGCCCGACGGGGAGTGGATTGCGTTTATTTCGAATGCCGGGGGGCTGCCCCGGCTCGAGCTGCTGGAGACTTATGGTGGCGCCCGCAGACGCATCCGGGTACGGGAAAAGAAATGGCGCCGGCCGATGGGCTCCTTGCGGGTACATGTCCGGGCCGCCGGTAAGCCGACAGCGGCCCGGATTCATCTTCGGGCGGCCGCCGGAAAGTTCTATGCACCGGATGATGCGTATGCTCGAGTTTCCTCAGTCGGAGATCGCGTCTTTCACACCTCCGGTGCCTTCACGGTCCGGGTTCCGGTGGGAGAGGTCGAGCTAACGCTGGTGAAGGGTTTTGAGTACCAGCCGGTTCGCAGAAGGGTCCAGATCGCGCAAGATCAGGAAACCGTAGTGCAATGATCAACGTCAAATAGAATTCCCGCAGCGACGATTGGAAATCCCCACACAAGGATTAAAAAAAAAGAGCTGTAGCCGTCCTCTGAGACGGCCCTTTCCGCGGTCCTCCTTTCTGTAAAAAAGAGAGATTGTTCCTAGAATGCGAGGGGGACGGAGTGAGGGCGTAGCCCGAACGGAGCTCCCCCTCGCTCGCGCTGGCGTCGAGGGGAGTGGACCAGATCCACGAGGCTGCTGAGCGGCCTCTGTAGGGCGCTGTACGACCTCTCCCCTTGGCGGGCACTCGTGTGTCGCCCCCAGCCAGCACTTTCCGGGGTCCAATCAGCCGATTTGCCCGGATTTGACCTCCTCGCGGTTTCCTCATTTCGTGGTTCCCTGCTGCTTTGCCTTGGCGCTCTCCATTCGATAGCTCGGGACGTTGAGTTCCAGAATCACGCTGTGGTGCACCAGCCGGTCGATGGCTGCTGCCGTCGTCAGGGGGTCCTTGAAGATCCTCTCCCAGTCCGAGAAGATCAGGTTGCTGGTCAGCAAGATGCTGCGACGTTCGTAACGATGGGCCAGCAGTGTGAAGAGAACCTCCATTTCCTCCCGGCTTTGCTGAACGTAGCCGATGTCATCGACTATGAGAGCCTCGAAGCGATCCAGTTTCTTGAGCTCCTTCTCCAGAGTCAGATCGATTTTGGCCCGCAGCAATCGCTGTACCAGCAGGGCGCAGGTAGAAAACAGAACCCGGCGCCCCAGCAGAATCAACTCCTGGCCCAGAGCACAGACCAGATGGGTTTTCCCGCTCCCAGGGTTACCGAAAGCCAAGACGTTCTCGGCACGATCCAAAAACGTCCCTTCCAGCAGCGCTGTGAGTTGTCGATCCACGCTTTGGGGCAAGCGCGAGCGGTCCAGCGCCGTCAGCGTTTTCTCCCAGGGAAGCTTGGAGGCCCGACGCTGGCGCTGGATTTTGCGCTCGTGCCGCTCCGCCACCTCGATCTCAGATAACGACAAGAGAAACCGGGGATAGGACAGACTTTCCTGGGTGGCCAGTGCCGCCTGGGCGGCGTAGTGCTCCCGAAAGGCCGGTAGATGCAGCTCGATTAGGCACTCGCGAAGTCGCGGTAAGTTGCCTGTGCTCATGACCTCACCTCCCGGTTCTCGAGAAGGGTGTCGTAGAGGCCCACGTCCATCTTCTCCACCATCACTTCCCAGGGTTCCACCACCGGATCGACAAGGCATTCTCGTAGTGCTTCAAAACGGATTCTTTGTCCCCGCTCAATCAACACCTGAAGTGCCTCTCGCACCCGCTGTTCACCTTCCTGGGCAGCCACCTCGAGGATCTTCAGATATTGGCGATCCGCCGTGGCCGGACAATCTCGGCGCAGCTCGTCGTAGGCGACTCGAAACAAGATCCCCGGAAACAGATCCTCCCGCCAGCGATAGCGAGTAAACGCCCCCGGCTTGCGCACCAACGAATGGATCACGTGCCGGTAGTCAATGCGATGCTTGCCTTCTCCTCGCAAGCGCGGCATCCGTGCCTGGCGCCGTCCTCCGTAGTAGACCTCCACCTGATCCGCCCACACCCGCACTTGAACGCGCTCGCCGATCAACCGGCTGTCCACCGAATAGGTGTTGTGGCGAACCCGGATCGTACTGCTGGGGGAGACTCTCACCCACTGCCGGGTGAAGTCATCCAGACGGCGTGCCGGCAACGGGCGCATCACTGCCAGCTCTTCTCCCAGGCGCTTTTGCCGGGCCGCATTGCGCCGGGACACAATCACCGCTACAAAGCCCTCGTACTCTTCCCGGTTGGAAAAATCACGGCTACACCGCAGCAGCAGTTCCTGCTCAATGGCCCGTTTCAAGCGGTGATGGGACTGTTCCACATCCCCGTTCTCGTGTGCCTTTCCTGCCTGAGTGCGACTGGAGCGCATCCCGAAGTGTCTCAGCAACGCTTGATAGCGCTCGGTGAACTCTTCCCGCTTCAGGTTCTTGACTGCCGCCGAGAGCCGGTCGGTCCGGTGCTCCTCGGGCAGCGCCCCCAACTCCCACAACGCGTTCTGAAGCCCCAGGCTGAGGCTCTCAAACGACTCACTGAAACACAGCGTGGTCGCTTCCCAGTTCGAGTAGGCCAACACGAAGTGGTACAGCAGATGGGGAAACGGCTGGCCCTGGATCGTCACTCCGAGGCGCCCCATAAACGTGAAGTCCGATTGCGCTTGATGTCCCGGCTGATACTTCTGCGGGAACATCACCTCCTTCGCTTCTCCGTATTCTGCCTTCCACTGCTTGATCCTGCGCTGCAGCGTTCTCAACTGGCCTTGCTGGAAGGCCCCTTCCTGCTGACGACACAAATGATCGAACACCGCTTTTGCTTCCACCGTCGGCGATCGCTTCAGGATCTCTTTCACCTCCGGCCACACCGACTCGAACGGATCCGATCGAGTTCTCCAATACCGTTCCGGCTGACACTGGCTCGGTAGCTTTCCCGACTTCAGGTACTTGCGAGCTGTCTTTCGCGACATCCCCGCTTTGGCCGCCGCCATCGTTAGCGTCTTCTCGTTCTTCTTCAACTTTACTAACCTCCGCACTTGCTGATCCTTAACCATGCCCTCATGGTCAGGATCAGCCCTGAAAAAGCGGGGAATTCCATTTGTCGTCGCGGGGAATTCTAACTGTCGCCAATCAGTGCAAGTCACTCTGGCGAGGATGACCGACATGGCCGCCCAGGGCTGGTACAGCGGATCCACACATGTCCACATGAATTACGGGGGCAACCTTCACAACAGCCTCGAGAATCTCATGTTCATGTCGGCAGCTGAGGATCAGGACATCGTCAACGAGCTGATCGCCAACAAGGACAACCGGATCCTGGATTACCAGTACTTCGTTCCAGGGGGAGGCCCGCATCCACTTTCAACGGCTGAGCGGATTCTGATGGTGGGCCAGGAATACCGGCCACCCTTTTACGGCCATGTCTTTATGCTGGGATTACGAGACCATCTCATTTCGCCCTATACCACGGGCTACCTGGGCACAGGTATCGAGAGTCTCTATCCCAGCAATAGCGATATGCTCCGCAAGGCCAGGACCCAGGGTGCAACGGTGGGTTATGTCCATGCCTTCCCTGGTGACGCCGATCCACTAGAGGACACATTGCTCCCCCTGGGCCTCGGGAAAGGTTACATCGTCGACGCCGCACTGCAGACCACACATGCGCTGGAATGGTCCTGGCCCGCGCGGGCGGGCTTCCATCCCTGGTACGCGACATTGAACAACGGCCTGCGGGTTACCGCCGTTGGCGGAGAGGATTCGATCACTGATCTGCACCGCACCAAGCTGGTGGGCTCCGTTCGAACGTATGTGTTTACGGGAGATGCAGGTTTGGACATGAAGGCCTGGTTCCAGGGCCTTCGCGAGGGACGGGCCTTTGTGTCCGCAGGCCCCCTCCTGGATTTCTCGGTGGATGGGAAGATCCCGGGTCAGACGGTGAGACTGGCCGAGGCAGGCTCGAGGTTGGAGATCAAGTTGGGAGTGCAGTCGATCGTGCCGTTGAGCAAAGCTGAGCTCATCTTCAATGGAGATGTCATGGAGACCATGTCTTTTGACGGAGATCAGACTCTGCTGGGCCTGGTCAGGGAGGTGACCGTCGACCGGAGTGGATGGTTCCATTTACGCGTCGAAGGACTGCCAGACGAACGCTATCCACTGGATGCTGCTTTCGCCCAGGCCTTTACCAATCCGATCTGGGTGCTGATTGGTGACCAACCCGTCCGGGATGCGGAATCAGCGCGCTACTGCCTGCGTTGGATCGACAAGCTTCAGGGAATGGCGGATGAGTGGCCGGGCTGGCGATCGGAAAAGGAGCGGGAGCACGTTTACAGACAATTCGAGGAGGCCCGGCAGATCTACAGGCGGTTTGAAAGTGAGGCCGGGGACGGGCCAGCACACTAGTTCCTCTCGGCCAGCCTGACCAGCAACTCCCGTTTGATGTGATCGCGGATAACGACAATCTTGACCAGGTCTCCGGGGCGTCGCGAGCGCAATTCCCTGGTGAACTCGTAGTTGCTGCGAATGGGGACACCTTCAAACCGGACCAGGATGTCTCCGGGTCTTATGCCGGCTACCTGTGCGGGACTTCCAGTCAGCACTTCAGAAAAACGAATTCCGGAACCCTCAAAGGCCATATCCACGAGCCCCCCGAAGAGGGGACCGAAGAGCCACTCTCGGCTGACTGGTTCGGCAACCGGCTCAACGACCACGGGGTCTGCAGGTCGGATCGGCACACGCGAATCATCGACAACCTCTACGAACTGGCGGGCAAAGTCGACGATCTGTTCCGCTCTCTTGATGTTGATTCTCTGGAAATCGTCCGTCGGTCGGTGATAGTCGGAGTGCAGGCCCGAGAAAAAGAAAAGCACGGGGATGCCTTTCCGGTTGAAACTCAGGTGATCGCTCGATCCCCCGGCGGTCTGAGCCGTGCGCAGGGTCAACGGCGTGTTCAAAGCCAGGTCTTTCAGAATCGGCCCGAAATCCGGGCTGGTGCCGACCCCGCCGATCAGAAGTTCCCCTTCGCTTCTTCCGATCATGTCGAAGTTGAGCATGCACAGCGTGTGCTCCAAAGGGAGAACGGGCTCCTGTAGATAGTGGGTCGAGCCGAGCAGCCCAAGTTCCTCTCCCGCAAAGGCCACGAACAGGATTCCGAAGTGTCGGGGAGTAGCGGAGAGGTCCTCGGCCAGTTGGAGAAGAGCCGCCACGCCCGAAGCATTATCGTCCGCCCCGTTATGGATCTCTTGCCCCTCGTCCGTTTCCAGGCTGGCTCCACTTCCGGTTCCAAGATGGTCATAGTGGGCGCCCAGGACCAGGAAATCAGGGCTGGTACCCGGGAGCAGGGCCACTACATTGTTCACCTGGTGGTTGGTGCGCCGGATATCGAGACGAACGCGGACATACAGGGCGTGGAAATCGAAGGAGTAGGGCGTCATGCGGCGATCGATCCATCGCCACACCTGCTGTGGCTCCCGACCACTGGCCGCCCACAGCCGTTTCGACCAGCTTTGATTGAGGCGCAACACGGGGATCCCTGCGGATTCCAGATGGCCGCCGCCTTGCAGTCCGCCTTGCTCTAACCTCGCGTGGTTGAAACGATCCGGAATGATGATGAGTCCAATCGCACCTCGATCTCGGGCCGTCTCCGCCTTTTTGAGCAAAGAGGAATACGGGGTCGGGCTCGATCCATCGAAGGGGCTGTCCGGGCGGAGTTCTCCGGGTTCATGATCGAAGACCACCACAACCTTGCCGGAAACGTCGAGGGAGGCGTAATCGTCGTAGTTCAACTCCGGCGCCGAAATCCCAAATCCGGCAAAGGCCAGCGGGGCGTTCACCTCACTCTTCTCGCCGAAGCCGACCGAGGTGTAATCGCGTCCGTAGGTCAGGGATACCGGGAGACCCAGCAGGCTGTAAAAGGAACACTCACTCTGGTCGCCCAGCTCCACCGCGGTTGTGACCTGAAATGGCTGAAAGAATGAACCGTCCGGTCCGGCCGGAAGCAGTCCCAGTTGCTCGAATTCTCCGGCAATATAGGAAGCTGCTTCCAGGAGCTCCGGCTGGTCATTTCCGCGGCCGCGCAGTTGGTCCGAGGCCAGGTATCTCAGGTGGCCGACAAAGCTGGATTCGCCTCGAGCTTCTGCCCGGGCGGGTCCGATCAGAAAGATGGCTAGAGTCAGGATTACAGCCCGCATGTCCCCTCCATCTTAACCCATCGGTAGGTCCTGGGCCTGAGAGACGAAGTCGTCAAAACCTCTTCGCTGCGCGGGCGGCCTCGGCAGGATATACTCGTGGGCTTGAGGAACCAATAGAGAATGTTGTGGCTGCCAGGCGCCATCAAAGCACTCTTGTCCAAATTAGCCATAAGAGAGGTCGGGTCGACCTCGTAAGATTCGGTTGATCGAATAACCGGACAAGGAGGACCCGACCATGAATCGATTTCGCAGCATTTTCAGTCAACTTCTCCAGCTTTTTCCTCGCTGGGAGTTTCAACAACTGGTCCTGGAGACCAAAGCCGAGCGCCATGCACGCGGTTTCAGCAGCTGGGGACAGTTTGTCGCCATGCTGTTTTGCCAGCTGGGCCGTGCTCATAGCCTGCGGGAGATCTGCGGAGGCCTGGCCAGCTGTGAAGGAAAACTGCATCATCTTGGAATCGCTTCTCCCAAGCGCTCCACCCTCAGCTATGCCAATAAGCATCGACCCTGGCAACTGTACGAAAAGGTTTTTTACCGCCTGCTGGATCGTTGTCTGAGAGAGACCGAAGGGCGTCGCAAGAGAAGATTTCGTTTCAAGAATCCGCTGCTGAGTCTGGATGCGACCGTCATCGATCTGTGCGCACAATTGTTTGACTGGGCTCATTTTTGCCGAACCAAGGGGGCCGTCAAACTGCATCTACTCTTGGACCACAACGGTTACCTTCCCGTCTTTGCCCACATCACCGAGGCAGCCACGGCCGACATCACCGTGGCTCGCCGTCTGAAGTTTGCCGCCGGCACCGTTGTCGTCTTTGATCGCGGCTACAACGACTACAACTGGTATGCGGACTTGACCCGTCAGGGCGTCTTCTTTGTGACCCGTCTCAAAGACCGTGCCGATTACGAGGTCCTCGAAGACCGCCCGCTTCCCAAAAACCGTCGAGTCGTCCGTGACCAGGTGATTTTCTTTCACGGACTGGTTCCCCTGGCCTTCGCCCGCTCCTCCGATGAGAACGTCCTCCGGGCTCGGGGCACCGCGAGCGAGAATGCCGACTTCCTGACCCGGTGCGCGGCCTCCATCCTGCTTCAGACCGATCCAGTTGCCCTGGACAACCGCCGGACGGACCCGGAGCTCGATGCCACGAACCGTGTTTTCTGAGATCAGGTTGCAGGGAGATTCGCAGCTCGTCGAAGTTGAGGGTCCGCCGATAACGGCGGGTGCCGTCGAGTTCCCCAAGTCGACCAGGAGGCCGAACTCGTTCTGGAGCAGTCGATTCCCCCGGAGCTCCGCCTGCCCGAGAATCGAGATCCCTGTCTGGAAGTGGCGAATCTCCAATCCCTCGATCACGGTGCCCTCGCCATCGACCCGAAGTCCAAAACCCACCCGCGACTGGGACGCTGCTGGCAGCCCAGCGAAGATTTCCTGAAACGTCCCTTCAGGTGCCCGCAGTGGGTGCATGATCGGAGGGAGGGGCGGAGCGCCGGCCGCCATCTCGATTGTCCCGAGGCCATCCCTGAAACGGATCGCATTCCGGTCAGGATCGATGTTGGCCTCCTCAAGCGCTGCCCGCAACGTGCACTCCACGAGGCCGCCCTCCGTCTTCTCGCCGGTGTCGCAGACGCCGTCGCCGCGTTTCTCCTCCGGTTCTCGACGGTCTATGGTTGAGTTGACCAGAAAGACAGGAGCGCTGCTTGCGACGATGCAGTTCGAAAACTCCGAGGTGCTCCCAGTCTCGTCTGTCGCCGTTGCTGTGATGGCCCCGGTCACGAAGGCGGAGATCGATAACACCAGCGGCCCCGATTGGAGACCGGAAAAGGACTGGACGTGATCTCGGCCTTCCCCATGGGGTCGACCCTCGGAGTCGACGGCCGGTTCGTCGCATGCACTGTTGCTAAAAACCTCGACCCGAAACTTCCCCGATCCGGCGTCGAGTCGTCCGCTCAGGATGCCCCCCTCGAAGGACTCCAGAATCGGATGATTCGGGACGTCCTCCGACGTATCATTCTCGGTGATCCCATCGGCTCCCCAATCGATTCCCAGACCGGCGTTATCGAAGATCTGATTCTCAATCAACTCGACCTGGGACTGCCCGAGAATCGCAATTCCGGAGGCCCCGGGACCGGAGCTGTTGGCGATGGTGTTCTCTCCCACCACGATCTTCTGGCTCGAATCCACAAGGATGGCGTCCGGAACGCTGCCGAGAGCAGGGCGCCCGTTGCGTCCCGTACCGATGAAGTTGTTAGAAATCTCGACGTCGAAGGCGTCGCTCACACGGATTCCGTGAGAACGGCCTCCGGCGATGATGTTCCCTTCCTCGGAGAACCCACCTCCGATCCGATGGCCGCTCCCCCTGATGTCGAACCCGGCCATGCCTCCCAGGCTCTCGTCGCCGGCAACGTTGGTCCCGAGTCGATTCCCCATGGCCTCTGTCCCTGTCCCCGTCAGTAGGACCTGTTCTCCGATGATGTTGAATTGTGAGCCCAGAGGCCCTCCGATGACGGTCTCGACGCCCTCGTCGACGATGGCGAAGCCGTTGGGCAGTAGCGTCTGGTCCGCCGCCAGTCCGATGACATTTCCCTGGATCTTGTTGCCCTTCCCCGCGGCGACACCGATCTCGGCACCGCCGCCAAAGCCCTTCCTGTTTCCCGAAACGAGGTTGCCGTCGTTCGTGTTCATCCCGATACGATTGTTGTTTCCCGTGACCCGGATGCCCCCGCCAGAGCTGAACAGGATGGTCTTGCCATCCTTGCCAACACCCACATTGTTCTTCGTGACCTCGTTGCCGTCCGAGTTCAGAATCATCCCGCCCTGGTGACCTCCGATTACATTGAGGCTGATGGTGGTCTGATCTCCCGCAACCTGGATCCCTGCTTCCTTCTGGAAGATTTCAGCCTGATCCACCGGCACGTTCCCGGTGAGATCCGTTCCGATGTAGTTTCCGACGATGTGATTCCCGGTGCCACCGAGGATTTGCACGCCTCGGCCCCCGGCACTGAAGCTCTGTACCCATCCATGGATCACCAGTCCGGTGATCATTGAATCGGACACATCGAGGAAAACACCGTCGATGCCCTCCGCGCCAGCCACGCCGCCGCCGAGAATGATTCCAGGCGAGCCGCCGATGTTGCCGTCGACGACGATCGGCTGGGTGGCGCCGACATTGACTCCCTCGATCGTGCTCCCGGCAGGAAGATTGAAGGTGATCGAGTCCTCTCCGAGATGGAGTGCAGCCTCCAGAAGCGCCGCCGGAAGTGTGCAGGGGCCAGTGCAGTTGCCATCCTCGCAAGGCTCGATCGCGCACTTTTCGTCCCCCGGGTTCCCGTCCGGCTCTGTGCTGGTGGCATTGACGGTGTAGCCGCCCGCCTGCTGAGTCTGGACGATGGACAGACCTCCGCTCTCCTCGAGAAAAACGAGATCGTGCCGCGCGTCCCGGTTCAGATGCATTGGTACGACATCGACGACCGAGGCCCGGGCGACCAGGGACGTGCGAACTGGAGACGGGCCGGAGGTAGGCCGCCGCCGGTCTCCCGAATCGGAATCGAGCTGGGCAAAGATCTCGATCCCAGCGGTTCCGGCACGTGACAGGATCAGGTCGTCATGTTCGAAGCTGGAGACGCGTGCGCGTTGCATCCTCCAACCCCCGGATCCTACGCTGCGGGCACCGGAGTGCGGTGCGAGGGAACGCGAGCTAGTCGAGACCAACGTATCCCCGACCCGCTCGAAGGCCTCCAACCGGCCGGCCCGGGTCAGGAGCAGAAGATCGTTACCCGATCCTCCGACGAAGTTACCGATCGCCAGAGCTGCGATCTCAGCGTCGCCGGTCCTGACCAGGTCCAGGACCCTGGTTTCCCCCTTCCCTCGCGATGGAGAAGTTCCCCGAACCAACCCCCAACTCTCACCGAAAGCCACCACGAGATCCGCGAGGTGATCGCCGTCGAGGCGGCCCGCCGCCGCCGCCGATCCGGAATGCGGGAGCTCGATCATTTCCGGTCGTTGCAGGAAAGGGCGATGGCTTCCATGTTCGAGCAGGAGCAGGGATTGCTGGGGAGCCTCGACACCGATGAGGAGATCGATCACACCGTCGCCCCGGTCCATGTCACCGGTTTCGAGAAGCGTGATTCTGCCGGGCAGGCGGTGCATGACCGGCGGGGCAAACCCGCCCTCCCCGTCACCGTCGCGACGCAAGAGATGATCGCTGCCCGCGGATGCGAAGAGCAGATCGAGGTGACCGTCGAGCGTGACGTCGGCGACCACGAAGAAGGCGGGACGGACGGAGAGTTTGATGCGGTTCTGGGGTTGCGCGAAGGGGAGCCCCTCCTCGTCGTGTGCACCGGTCTGCCGTGCGACCCGAAGACTGAAGGGGAAGATGGCCGCCGCTCGACCGAGACGTGTCTCCACGACGGCAGAGGCACCCACGGCGAGCAGGTGGATCAGATCCGGCACCCCGTCTTCGTTGATGTCCCCGGTGCGCAGCGCGAGGCTTCCTGCACCCTCGCTGAGGGGGAGTGCGCTGCCCTCGGCGCTCTCCGAAGAGTCGGGCAAGGCCCGTCCCGGTGCCAGCGTAAGCCATGGGGTGAACGGGCCCGACAGCTCAATCGATATAGGCCGATCTCCCAGCCGCGGGGGGGCGTCCTCCGCGGTGCGGGCCGAAACGTCGACGAAGAGGAGGGAGAGGGCCAGGAGAATGTGGGTGGAGCGGCTCGATCGTGTCATCGGGGACCCCCTGGGCAATCAACCCGGCCAGCTGAATCCTCGAGCAGCCCGTGGTGGAGTCCCAGGGAAGGAGTATCTCCCACGACCGCTGGGTTGACGCCTTCCAATTCTCACAGATTGGGCGGCACTGAGCAAGTCAGAGGCGATTCCAAATTCGAGAACACGGCATCAGTCGCCAGTAACCGCGACCCCACTGTTGTGCTGTTCAAAGCCAAGTCTCCGGGTGTAGGCTAGGGCAGATCTCTAGGAGTCAAGGCAGAATAAAGACTTGGTTCATTCTGCGGAGTCGGCCCGTGTCCTTTCGCTGGAAGCTTTTCATTGCCTACATTTGCCTGCTCGTTCCGGCCCTGCTGGTTTTCTATGTCTGGACGGAACGGTGGCTGCGCAGCACCTACCTGGAGGTGGTTCGGGACCAGCTGGAGCGGGAAGTCAGAATACTGGCCACAGTCCTCGACCTGGACTCCGCGAAGCTGGACGAGCAGGTAGACGAGGCCGTTGAGGGAGTGGGCAGAAGGCTGACGGTGATCGCTGAGGACGGCAGAGTGATCGCCGATTCCTCTTTCTCGGGATCCGAGCTGGCAGCGATGGCGAACCATGCCACCCGACCCGAGATTGTGGAGGCTCGCCGGCAGGGCGTCGGCAGCAGCCTGCGCTTCAGCGAGAGTGTCGGGCAACCGTTCCTCTACGTTGCCTACGGGCCGCCGAAACGGGACGTTTCGATTCGAGTGTCCACCAGCGTCCAGGAAATCGAGGAAGCAGCGGCTGACCTGAGAAGGGCTCTGGCCGGCCAGACGGTGGTTTTGATCCTGCTGGGTCTTCCCCTGGCGTTCCTGCTTTCCCGGCACTTCAGTCGCCCCCTGGGAGAACTGGATGAGGCAGCCCGGAGAATTGCTGCCGGCGATTTCAGTCAGCCTTTCCGGGTGCGGGGGACTGATGAGATTTCGCATCTGGGTCAAACCCTCCACTCCATGGCCCTCCAGATCGAAGGACAGCTGCTCGACCTGGAATCGGAGCGAAACCATCTGCAGGCCGTGCTCCACAGCATGGAAGAAGGGGTGATGGTGACCGACCAGGAGAGTCGGATCACAGCCGCCAACCCGGCTTTGAGCCGGATCTTCAATCTGCAGTCCGAACCCCTCGGCAGGAACTCGCTGGAGGTCGTCTCCAGTGTCGAAGTACAGTCAGGAATACAGGGTGTCCTGGAACAGGGCGCGACCTCGGAGTGTGAGGTGGAGACGGAAGGTCGTTACCTGGCCGCCGCCTTTGCCCCCATCCGGACCGGTGAAGAGGTCAAAGGGGTGGTGACCGTTTTCCATGACCTGTCCGAGTTGCGCAGGCTGGAACGGGCCCGGAGGGATTTCGTGGGGAACGTCTCCCACGAGCTTCGAACTCCCCTGACTTCCATCTCGGGGTACTCCGAGACTCTCCTCCAGAGTGAAGACCTCAATGACATTCAGGTCAAGTTCCTGGAAAAGATCCATCTGAACGCTGCGCAGCTCAATGAGATTGTCAACGATCTTCTGGAACTTTCACGCCTGGAAAGCAAGGACCTGGAGCTGTCCTACACCGCCGTCAGCCTGGAAGCCCTGGAAAAGGAACTGCGTAATGCGTTGGAGGTTCCGCTGTCCGAGAAGAAGATCGATCTCGTGTTCCAAAACAACTCGGGCAAGGAGGCTTTTCGGGCCCCCGAAGTGCACTTGCGGAGAATCCTGCTCAACCTGCTTGACAATGCGGTCAAGTACACTCAAGAAGGTGAGGTTAGGGTCCTTCTCGAGCGTCGGGACGGCGAGCTGAGGTTCTCGGTCCGAGACACCGGAATGGGGATTGCTGAGCAGGATATCGATCGCGTGTTTGAGCGCTTTTATCGTGGAGACCAGGCCCGGGCGGCAAGTCTCAGGGGAACCGGCCTGGGACTCTCCATCGTGAAACACCTGGTGGAGCTGCTGGGAGGCAGGATTCGGCTGGAGAGTCATTTGAGAGAAGGGACCACCGTCTCCTTCACCCTTCCGCAGTAGAGGCAGTCACACCTTGAGTCGAAAAACCATCCTGCTGATCGAAGACGAGCCCGATATTCTCGAGCTCATGCAGTTCAACCTGGAAAGGGATGGTTTCAAGGTTGTGAGCGCTGTGACGGGCGAGCAAGGATACCGCCTGGCCAGGGAACTTGGCCCCGATCTGATTGTCCTTGACCTGATGCTCCCGGACATGTCGGGCATCGAGGTGTGCAAACGGCTCCGGCAGCAGGACGCGCTTCGCAGACTGCCCATCATTATTGCCACTGCGCGCGACAGTGAGTCGGATGTCGTAGTAGGGCTGGAGCTGGGGGCGGACGACTACATTACGAAGCCATTCAGCGTCCGGGAGTTGAGCGCCCGCATCCGGGCCGTCCTGCGCCGAGCAGAACCATCCTCTTCCGATCCGTCCGGGCAGATCGTGCGGGCGGGCCCTCTGGAGCTGGATCCGACCCGTCACGAGGCGCGGATCCACGACCAGCCGCTGGAGTTAACACTTGCCGAATTCCGGCTACTCTCCGCCCTCGCCGGGACCCCTGGAAAGGTCTTTACTCGCGACCAGTTACTGGACCGGATCACGCGCGGACAAGCCACCATCATTGATCGGAACGTGGATGTTCACATCCGCGCCCTGAGGCGCAAGCTGGCCAGCGAAGCCGCCCTGATTGCCACAGTGCGAGGGGTGGGGTACAAATTCACTGTCTGAGGAAGGGGTTCCGGGTTCAAAGCCTGGGTCAAGCGCCCGCACAACAGAACGGCAAGGCGTGAGCCTGCCGTTGAATTCGAAAACTCGAGCTGACGCTCTACCGTTCTGCTGTCCCGCGAACACACACGGAGCCGGCCGTCGCGCAAACATTTACACACTCTTAACCTCCTCCTAATCCTGTATTTATTTTCCTCACCTAGACTGTAGATTGATTGGCAAGTCAGACCTGTATCCGACTGTAGGCAGCGAAGGAGAATACATGAAGGCGAGAATCTTTTGCACAATGCTGATTGGTTTGGTGGCGGCCTCGGGCGGCCTTTTCGCCCGGACCTCAGAAGAGCGGATCAAGCTCCTGGAAGAGCAATTGAAACTCCTCCAGAGGGAGATTCAGGAGCTGAAGATCCATCTTCTGAAAGAATCCGAGGAGGAGACAGGCGGATCCGCTACCTCCGGGAGCGGCGAGCAGGCGTCTGCGACGATCACGCCAAAGGCCGAGCCCGATGAAGACCCGAACCAGTTCCGGGTCTACTGGCGAGACGGTATTCGGATGGACTCGGCCGATGAGCAATTCAAGCTGCGCATCGGCGGTCGTATCATGAATGACTGGGCCTTCGTCCAGGCGGACGATTCCCTGGTCGAGTCACTGGGCCCCCTGGGAACTTTCGTGCGGGACGGAACACAGTTTCGGCGCGCTCGTCTCTATGCTTCAGGAGTTCTTTACGATCGTTTTGAATACAAGGCGGAATTCGACTTCGCGGACAGATTCGCGAACTTTAGCGATGTCTACGTGGGTCTGAGGGGAATACCCGTCCTGGGTACCCTGAAAGCAGGCCACTTCAAGGAGCCCTTTGGACTGGAGGCATTGACGAGTGCCAATCACATTATCTTGCTGGAGCGCTCTGCCGGCGGGGCCTTTGCGCCTTTACGGAACACCGGAATCGCTTTTCAAAACACCGTCGCACAAGGACGCATCAACTATTCTGCTGGAGTCTTTCGCGAATCCTTCAACGCTGGTGACAGCGTGGGCAGCGGAGGCCCGAACTTGACGGCCCGGGTCACGGGACTTCCGCTTTACGCCGATGGAGGGCGGAAATACCTTCATGTCGGTGCTGCCTACAGCCACCAGGGAGCGCCTCTGGGCGTGGCCCTTTTCGGCTCCCACCCCGAGGCCGCTCTGCTTCCTCCCTTCGTTCTGACTCCACTCCTCGAAACCAGCTCCTACGACATGGTCGGCCTGGAGGCGGCCGCCGTAGCCGGGCCTTTTTCGGTGCAGAGCGAATACATGCAGGCCTCTGTCGACTCGGTTTCCAGCGACGATCCCACCTTCTCCAGCTTCTATGTCCTGGGAAGCTTCTTTCTGACGGGGGAGCACCGTCCATACTGGCATGGCGGGGGATCCTTCGACCGGGTCCGGCCCAACAGTTCGTTTCTCGACGATGGCGGCACTGGAGCCTGGGAAATCCTGGCTCGTTTCTCACGGCTCGACCTGAATGACCGGCTGGTTCGGGGTGGAGAAATGAAAAACTTCACCTTTGGGGTGAACTGGTACCTGAACCCCTACTCGCGAATCATGTGGAACTACGTTCATTCCGAGGTTGTGGACACAGGGAATGCCGATATCGTGCAAATGCGCTTCAAGATCGACTTTTAGGCGCCACCGCCAAATAATCAGAGGCGATCTGATCGGACCACGGAGGGTCCTCCTACTGGGGCTCGACTCTCGTTCCGGGACGGATCTCGTCGGTCGCGCGCGCAACGATGAGGTCACCGGACTGCAAGGAGCCGAAGACCTCGACCATACTCCCCTGTGTCGCGCCTCGACGGACGTCGACCCACTCGGCCCTTCCGTCGCGGACAAGGATGACGAAGATTCTCTCAGTCGTTGCTTTGATGGCACTGCTGTCCAAATTAGCTGAGATTCGATCATCAACCCCTTGATTTTATTGGCGTCTTGGACGGGATTTTCAGGGTTTCATGTCCAGATCTCCGATGGTGCTGTCCAGATTACGAGAGGGTGAAGGAGGCTTGAGAGCTCTCCGGTAGTAGGGGTGGAAACTTGAATGGTTGGTTCAACCACCTCCACAAGTCTCTATGAACGAACAGGTTCATCCTCAGCAGTGCGGCCAGATTGGACAGTGACCAGTCAAAGGTTGCTTTGAGCGTAAATATTCGGTAAACCCATACTCAAGCAATGACCAACGGACGATGCTCTTGAGGACTCAAGTGGAGCGAAGCGACCTTCGGAAGTGTTTGCTCAGGGGGTAGAGCCAGAAGGGGTGTACCGTTCTTTCTGTAATTTGGGAAAGGTGAGCTAAAAGGATCAGAGGTCTGGGGCAGGATTTCTCCAAAAACTCAAGGCAACGAGTAAGGAGGATCCGAATGACCCCAGACCCAAAACAGAGGCTACCACGAGAACTATTGAGAGAGCTGATCGAAGAAGGCAGTGAAGCGTTTCGAGGAGTATTAGAGAAGCTGATCAACGCCGCCATGCAGCTGGAACGAGAAGAGTTTCTGGGAGCTCGACGCTGGGAGCGGAGCGAGCAGCGTCGAGACCACGCCAACGGGTACAAGGACAAGACGCTGTCCACTCGAGTGGGACAGCTGCGAATCCGGATTCCACAAGTACGTCACCTGGACTTCTATCCCCGATCCCTGGAACGAGGGTGCCGTTCGGAGAAGGCGCTCAAGTTGGCCATCGCCGAGATGTATGTAATGGGCGTGTCGACGCGCAAGGTCACCGAGATTACCGAGCAGCTGTGCGGCACCGAGATCTCCGCCAGCCAGGTCTCAAGAATCTCCAAGCTGCTGGACGACGAACTCGAGCAGTTTCGCAACCGCCCTTTGGGCAGCTATCCAGTTGTGTGCCTGGATGCGCACTACGAGAAGGTCCGTCGCCAGGGCAGCATTCAGGATGTGGCCGTCTTGAAAGCGACCGGAGTCAACTACTGGGGCAAGCGGGAGGTGATTGGGGTCAGCTGCCGACTCAGCGAGGCTGAGGTCCACTGGCGAGGGTTTCTGCAGCAGCTTCAAAAGCGTGGTCTGGAGGGTGTGCAGCTGATTGTCAGCGATGACCACTCGGGTCTACGTGCTGCTAGAAGAGCCGTTTTTCCCTCGGTGCCCTGGCAACGCTGTCAGTTTCACCTGAGCCAGAATGCTCAGCGTTACGCCCGCCGATCCGATCAACGTGCCGCCATCGCCACTGACATTCGAGACATCTTCAACGCACCCTCAGGCGGCGAGGGCGAGGCCATGCTTCGAACCCGAGTCGAGCAATACCGTGACCGCAACCCGGAGCTGGCCGATTGGATGGAGACCAACCTGCCCGAAGGCTTTACGGTCTTTCGTTTTGCACGTTCTACCTGGCGGCGCATTCGCACCAACAACGGGCTGGAGAACCTAAACCGTCAGATTCGCCGGCGCACCCGGGTCGTCGGTATCTTTCCAAACACCGAGTCCGCTTTGCGACTCATCACCGCCGTCGTCGAGGAGATTCACGAAGACTGGCTGATCGGGAAGCAGTACCTCAGTCTGGTCGATTTCAACCCACAGGAGAATCCTGTTTCAGATCGCTCTCAGTCAAATTACAGAAAAACAGTTGCGTAACCGAGCCAGATGCTTTTGGTGGGCAGATCGGCCTTGTGGTCACGGTCCAGTTTGCCGCGCCCTTGGGTCTGTCCGACATGGATCCAGTTGGCGGCCTTGTAGCAGGCGCCTGTGAAGCGTTGGGTGTCAACGAAGGTCTCCAGTAGAACGGGCCGGTAGGCGTAGCGGTCGTGCCAGTCCTCGGGGAGTTGACGCGCGGCCAAGGCCAGCAGTTTGGAGGCCAAGTTCTTAGACTGCACCCAGGGAAGGATGAGAAAGCGCGCGTTGTTGACGATCAATTGAAGGTTTCTCTCCCGTTCGGAAGGACGCCAGCCGATGAAGCGATCGCGGGGGGCGGTTTTCCAAGCGGCGGCGCCAAAGCCAAGCAGGGCCAGGATGCGCTCTTCAGAGCAAGCGAAGTAGCGCAGCTGAGCACCCGGCAGGGGCTTGTATCCCAGATAGTGATAGCGGTCGATGTATTCATTCCACAAAGCGGAGTCGGGGGGGCTCAGGACCGGCTCCAGATGCACCCCGGGCAGCTCATGCACGGGTCGGGACAGCGGCGGTTGCGGGGCGCTCCAGAAAGTGTGCTCGATCGGGCCCGAGCCTCCTTTCCGGTTGCGAGGGGGCGGCAGCTGCAGGAGCCCCTCGCGATGCATGCGCAGCATGGCCACCCGGCAGCTCATCTGCTTGAGGCCACCGTCCGCTTTGCGCCACTGAAGCAGTCGGCACGCCGATCGAGACAGCTGGGCGCGCGTGCGGCCCGGGTTGTCGGCAATCAAGTCTCGGAGTTGCCCGATCTGCTCGCCGCTGAAGTTGCGGCCGCAGTAGCGCTTCATGCCGCCTCCCGACAAAAGGGTCGACTCCAGGCCGCTCTTTGGGCGGGGTCCATTTCCCAGGGCAGGAATCGCTTCACATCCGGCGGCGCCCGGTTGCCCGATTCGGCGCAGCATTTCAGATAGGAACTCAGCCACCGTTGCGGGTTGATCTCCCACAGCTGCAAGGTTTGCAGGATCGTGAACAAAACAGCGGCCAGACGGGCGCTCCACCGACTGCCCGAACCGTAGTAGTTCTTGCGCCCCACCACCGGGCCTCGCAAAGCGCGCTCTGAGGCGTTGTTGTCCATGGCCACCTCGGGATGCTCTACGAACACGGTCAACCCTTCCCAGTGTCGCTGCAGGCTGCGCAGCACCTTTTTGCAGGCGCCGTGCACGGCCGAACTCTCCAGCTCCGCATCGCGCCGCCTCTCCAGTTCGCGGACCACCCCGCGCAGGTCCCGATCCCGGGCGGCAAAGCTTTCGGGCTGTTTTCGGACCTGCAGCCGACGCCGGTTCAGATGGAACAGGCCCCCGATCCCCTCCACCCAACTCATCGCCCAGCCCTCCTGTTCGGGCCAGGCCTTGGCCAAGCAGAAAAAGTCGCGTCGCACGTGGGCCCAGCAAAAGGCCAACTCGAGATCCTCCCATTGTCTGGCCAACTTCTTGTACACGGCGTAGCGGTCCGCCAGCAGAATGCCGGCCGCATGGTCTCCGAAGTGCGCCTCCGGCACCTGGGCCGAGCGGCTGGGAGACAGGGTGAACACAACCGTCGAAGGGGATCGGAACACCCACAGATGCCAGCCGTGACCCTCCTTGCCCTCCACCTCCTCGAACACCCGCCAGCCGGTCTCGTCCGCCTGCCAACGATCCTCACTCAACTGTTTGCTGCGGATGGCCTCCCGGACCGGCTCCAACAGCGGGAGCAGTTTCCTCAGCCCTCCCGCGATCGTCCCCGGCGACAGCCTCACACCTTGGCCGGCCAGCTCCTGCAGCAGTCGGTGGCTGGGACGCGAATAAAGATACTTGTCCAAGATCACTCTCACCCACACCGAAATGCCCAGCTTGCCGCGCGCGATCAGACGCGCCGGCGAAGGCGCCGTCACGATGCCGGGCAAGACCCCGCAACTACAGCTTGGATGGTATCGCCTGCGTCTGATCACCCGGCGCCAGACCTGGGTTTCGATCTCCACCACCTGGGCGTCGTCGGTCCCCGGAAACGGATCCAGGCGCCGACCGCAGCGGGGACACTTCTGCTGCTCTTCGGGTAGATCCGCCACTTTCTCGCGGGCTTCGAGCCGATCCAGGCTGCTTCGGCCATGTCCCCGACTCCCCGGTTGCTGTCCGCGAGGGCGCGCTGAGACCGGGCGCCGGGACGGACTCTTGCCCTCGCAAACCCGACGCTCGCTTCGACCACCGTACAGTCGGCCTTCCAACTCACGAATGCGAGCCCGCAGCTTTTCATTGTTGCTTTTGAGATCTACTGTAATACGTCACAAACTTCTCTGCCTTTTGCAGCCGGAATTGTATAGATTGTCTTAGCCCGCAGCGGGTGAAAAGAATATGACAGTGTGACAGCTGTCTTGGCTGCGGAGAAGAAGGGAAAGGAGCAGCCGGGAGCCCGTGGTTTGAGCTTCGGATAACTCCCGGCTTTTCGAAGACAAACTTCAGATTCAGGATCGCTTCCAAGACAGGTCTTTGTCAAGTCTTTCCTCTCTGGGACTGGGGCTGTACGAGCTGTTGCCCGACTACCGGGACCGCTGTCCGCTGTGCCGGGGAAGTGAATGCGCCGTACGCCACGGTCTGTATTTCAGGTGCTTGGTGGATGAGGAGGGGCGGACCTATCAACGGTTTCCAGTGGCTCGCTTCCGCTGCCGGCGGCGGGGCCCGGATCAGCCACGAGATGTCACCTTCAGCGTGCTGCCGGCTCAAGTGGTGCCGCGCCGACGCTTCAGCCTGGGGTTGATGAGCTGGATGGTCGAAGTGGTGGTGAACGGCAAACGGACGATGCGCCAAGCGCTGGACGAGGTGGCCACGGCCGGCAGCCAAGGTGAGGAAGCTGTGCTGTTGGAGGAGTTGACGCTGCACCGCATGCTGCTGCTGTTGGCGGCCGTCTATGGGCGACTGCTCTCTTTTCCGGTGGCCGAGGTCGAGTTGCCCGGAGCCGTCCAAGGGGTGCGGCGGCAGGCCCAGCAGGTGGCCGCGCTGCTGGCGGCCCAGCCCCGAGGCTCTCCACCCCGAGTGGTGCTGCGTTTTCATCGGCGTTACTTCCCCCACCTGCTGTTCGACCTACGATTGGCTCTCGGGCCCCGCTCTGGCTTGCTGACGGGCTGACTCACCGGCATCCGCTGTGTCTGCAGCACAAGTCGCTCAATCCCCTTTTTGCGCCACGTTGTTTGGACCCGGCTGGCAGCCGCGTCATGACAAGAATCGATCCTCCACACTGCGTGATAGGGGCCCAGCGGTAGGGTTGTGGCACAAAGGGTTGGCCAAAGGAGCCTCAGGATGAAGGGAAAACAAAAACGCCAGGCCGTGGCGCTGTTCCGCTACGGCGTCATCGCGCCGGTGCTGCACGCCGCCGCCGGCAGCCAAGCCCGTTACTTCGGCCGCATGGCCCGAAAAGAGCTGGATGTGCCGGGTCTGGGCAGACGCCGCTACTCAGTCGCCACTTTCAAGAGCTGGTTGCGCCGCTACCGCCAAGAAGGACTCGACGGACTCTTGCCCAAGCGGCGTTGCGATGCGGGCCGAAGCCGGGTCATCTCCGAGCAGCTGAGCGCCCACATCTCCGAGCTGCTGGCCCGCCATCCCCGGGTGCCGGTCAACCGACTCCGTGAACAGCTGGTGGCCTCGGGCCACATCACTTCGCGCCGCATCTCCGAATCCACTTTGCGTCGTCACATCAAGCGGGCCGGTCTGCGGCCCCAGGTCAAGCCGGCGCCCAAGGCCCGCAAGCACTTCGAAAAACCCCACGCCAACGATCTGTGGGTGATGGATTTTATGCACGGCCCCAAGGTGCCTCTCGGCCGCCGCCGCCGCAAAACCTACCTGGCTGCAGCCATCGATGACCATTCCCGCTTCCTGACCCTGGCCCGCTTCTACACCCGGGGAAACTCCGCAGTGGTCGTCTCGGCACTCCAAAAAGCCTTCTCGCGCCATGGTTTACCCCAGATCCTTTACTGTGACAACGGCTCGGCCTTCTCCTCCAAACAACTCACCTTGGCCTGCGCCCGTCTGGGTGTGGCTCTGGTGCATTCCAAGCCCTATGACAGTCCTTCGCGCGGAAAAATCGAGCGCTGGTTTCGCACCCTGCGCCAGGGTTTTCTAAGCCTTCTCGATCTCGAGGCCTTGACCCTCGACGATCTCAATGCTCGCTTGTCTCAGTGGCTGGAGCAGGACTATCACCGGCGCCGCCACTCGAGCATCTGTGAGACGCCACTGGAGCGTTACCTGCGCTCGCTCGCCTCCATTCGCCGCCGTACGGTCAGCCGGGCCGAGTTGGACCGGGTCTTTTACCGCACGTTGCACCGCACCGTCCGCAACGACTGCACCGTCTCCATCGCCCGCCGGCTCTGGGAAGTGCCGCCCCAATACACTGGCCTGCGCATCGAGATCCGCCATCCCGAAGGACGTCCCAGTGAGCTGTTTCTCTTCGAAGACGACCAGCCGGTGGTGCGTCTGCACCGGGTCGACGCCGCCCAAAACGCCACTTCCCCCCGAAGACCCCGTTTTTCCCTTCCCGACGAGGAGGATGAATCGTGATCCACACTTTTTACGGCTTCTCCGACACTCCCTTCGCCAAGGACATCCCGGCCCAGAAACTGCTCCCCACTGCGGCCTTTGACGAACTCGCCCGGCGCCTGGACTACATGCGTACCCGTCTGGGGCTGATGCTCGTGCTGGGGGAGGCCGGAACCGGCAAAACGGCCGCCGTGCGCGCCTTCGTCGAGCAACTCAACTCCTCCGTCTACAAGCTCTTCTACGTGCCCCTGTCGACGGTCACTCCCCTGGATTTTTGGGCCCAGCTCAACAGCGAGTTCGGCGGTGAGCCCTCCAGCCGCAAGTCCACTCTGTTTCGAAACCTGCAAACGGCCGTGCGCGACTATGTGGAGAACGCCAAAAAGACCCCGATTCTAATTCTCGACGAGAGCCAGTGTCTGCCCGACAAAACACTGGACGAAATACCTGTACTTCTTAATTTTAGGATGGATTCAATCGATCCCCTGCTCATGATCATGATCGGTCATCCCGACCTGGGCCGACGGCTCGGGCGCCCCATGTTCCGCAACATCCACCAGCGCATCCTACTCTCCTACAAGCTGCCTCCCCTGGATGAGGCCGAAACCAAAAACTACGTCTGCCACCATCTCCAGCTGGCCGGAGCTAAACCCGACATCTTCACCGACTCGGCCTACCTGGCCCTTTACAAAACTTCGGGCGGCGTCTGCCGGCTGCTGAACCGCCTCTGCCTGGCCGCGCTCAACCGGGGCGTGCTCGAGCAAAAGGCCACTCTGGACGAAGAGGACATCTACCGGGCCTCCGACGAGCTGTGAATAGCGCCGACATGTTCTTCGACAACTCTCCCGAGAAGATCCTCGCCTACCTGCAAGAGCAGCTGCCCGATTACCCTTACCGCCCCGAGCTGGATGCGGCTTTCATTGCCGAACTGACCGCCGACTTCCCCGACGTAGACATCCTGGAAGAGATCAAAACCTTCCGCTGGTACTTCGACAACGCTCCGCTGAGTCGCGTCAACAACGTCCGCGTCGCCCTGCGTCGCTGGATCGCCAACGCCAACGGCTCCCGCTTCCGCTAGCTCCTCTCCTACCAAGGGCTGGCCTCAACCACCAGCGCTCCTCTAATCCGTCATTTTCTGCTTACCCAATCCAGGTCAAAACAGCCTGACTTCACCCCCTCTAAACAATCTGCTGTCTTACATCTACTTCCCGCCGGACCGCTTCCCGGTGCCGGGCCTTCCAGTACGCCGCCGCCCAGCGCAAGCTGATGTACTCCTCCTTATCCACCCGGACCTGCACGCTGGCTGTCGAGGTCTCCCGAGTCTCTCCGGCTTGCTCCGCTTGACCTCGGGCGACTCCCATGCCCACAGATATACACGACTGAAAATCCTGTGTTCAGCAAAATCTGATGTGTCAGCGCAGGGATGGGTTTACCGAATATTTACCGACAAACACCTCGTAAGGTTTGCGATGGGTGGTGCCATGCTTGCGCAGGCCGACCTCCTTGAGGCACCACTCCAGAGCCCTCCCATTGGCCTCCTCGATATCTCGAAAATGCCGCCCCGCCAGAATCTGCTGACGCACTACCGGAACACATCTCTCCACGCGTCCTTTGTGGCGGGCCATTTGCACCTTGGCTGGGTCGGCCACGAATCCGTAGTGTCTTTCCAGTTCGGCGTAGGCCGGGTTGAGCGTCGGATCGTACAGATCGGGCTTAAGCACACCGTCTTTCAAATTGTCCAACACGATCAGCCGGGGACAGGCCTGGAAAAACGTAAAGGCGCGGATGTGGCAGTCCAACCAGGTGGGGCTGTCCTGGCGAAACACGAAGCGTACGAAGCGGTGGCGGCTGTAGCTTAGGATCATGATAAAGGCCCAGGCCTTGCGTTGTTTGCCCGTTTCCGGATCTCGCATCAGTCCGGCATAGCCGAAATCGACTTGGGCCTGTTCCCCAGCGACTGCATGCAGCCGCACCGTCACCGGCTTGCGCAGCGGCTCAATGTGCTCGCGCACATAGCGGTACACGCTCATATAGCTGACCTTCAACTCGTGCTCCTCCTCGAGCAGCCGCTGTACCTGCTGAATGGTCATATGAGGCTGCCCAAGCCAATCCTGGATCTGCCGGTGGTAGAGGCGGATCCGCTCCCGGGCCGGTTGTTCGAAAACCGCCACCTGCACCACCGAGGCCACTATCCGGGCCAGCTCCGCCTGTGGCGGCAGGGGCTTCTCTCGGCTCAAGCCGCTGGCCATGAAAAGCAGCAGGTACTTGCGAATCGTCTTGCGCGAGATCTGCAACGAGTCTCGGATCTGGCGGATACTCCGTCCTCGGTGCCATTGGTAAACCAACTCCAGGTACTCTTCCATCCTCATATTCCTTCTGGCCATTCTTCCTCCTGCGGAAATCCTTGTTGGGGTTCCGCAGAAAGATGACCCTGGCCTCTGTCACGAAATGATCAGGTGGGGGAATTACCTTGGTGAAACCCTGGGGGAATTACCCTGGTGAAAGGGTGGGGGAATTACCTTGGTAAATCAGCCGCCTAGGTGGGGGATATACCATGGTGACCGACAACAGGAACCCTTTACAGCGACAACTGCTGCCATCTGAACGATAGAGGTTATCGAATCCTTACCGAGAAAATGGTCTCGATCATTGTAGAAGCCATCAGTAATGAAGGAAATGACGGAGGGGGACTCTCATCTGTCGTTCAACCACAAGGCGAACGCAATCAGGGTGCTGGCTCGGACGGGTCCACGGAGAGCTTGTAGCGCTTGCACTGGAATAGGACCTTGAAGCTGACGAATTCATTGAGCTCGAGAATTCCGATTCCGTCTATCCCGCCGTCACCGGAACGACCCGTTGCGTTCACCCGCTCGGGTGCTTCATCAGGGAACTGTTGTTGATTGTCTCCAGCAACCTCGCAATGCAAGATCATACCTGGATTCCCTCGGCCTTTGCGGACATCACACATGTATGAGACAAGGAACCTTCCTGACAAACGCTCGCTGAGGTAACCCTGCCCTGGATCTCAAGCAGTCTTGGTGGAGAGTACTCCGCGCTCAAGAACACTTCCCTGAAGAAGCACCCAATTTTTGACTACAGTCGAGTTTTTCACAGAGGACATTTGATTATGATTCTCGTTTGACAAACACCCACCTTCAGTCAGTAGCGAGCTTGCGGTGCAGTTCTTCCGCCGAGAGCGTTGGCTCGCCTCGCCGTTCTTCAATCAACTCCCAAAACCTGGAGCTGGTCTCGAAGACCACCGTTTCCCAGTCCTTGCCCTCGACCCCCAGGAGCACGGCCGCCGGCTTGCCCCGTCGTGTGACAACAACGCGGTCGTCCTGCGCCGAATCCACGGCTTCCTTGATACTCTTCTGCAGATCTCGCACAGAAATCGTCTTCACAGTATGTCCTCCGTCGGGTGAGGTGGCTTGCGCCTCACCGCTCGCACGAAGACCCGCCTTTCGCCTTCGTCCACATCGTAAAACACTCGATGGTCCCCAATCCGTAGTTGCCAGATCGGAGGCACAGTTTCAAAGGGGGGCACCAGGTTCCGCAGCTGCTTGATGTGCTTTGCCGGCCTGCCGGGTTCATGGCTCAGCTTGCGCTGGACCTCATCCAGTATTCGCCGCCTCTCGCCGGCTCCGAGTTTCTTCAGATCCCCCAAGACACCAGCTGCGAAGCGGATCTCATACACATATATATGATTGCATATGCGTTCCGGGATTGCAAGCTGAGGCAGTTGTGCGCAAGTCACGCGTGCGCTGGTATGCTATCGCAGCTGGGGCGACTATTTGTCGTCGCGTTCGGAACGGAGGGAGTGGCCCAATGTTGTCAATCGTCGTATCACTCCTCCTGCTGGGGAGTGTGCCCTGGGGGCAGACCCTACCCGTCGGGGAGTCAATCCACTACGTCCGGCCGGGCGACAATCCGCAGGCGGCGCTCGACGCCGCGCAAGCGGGCGACAAGATCGTTTTCTAGCCGGGGCTGCATGAACATCCTCTTCGGAAGCACCAGTCCATCCTCTACGTCGACAAGTCGATCGACATCGAGTTGATGGAAGGTACTGTCCTCAAGCTGGCGAGCAACGAGACGGTTCTCGAAGGTGAGCCGGAGATTACGATCGACCACGGCGCACCAAAGCGACTTAACGACTTTTCGGTCGGCGGAGCGTACGACTTCGGACTGGGCCAAACGTTTTTCACGATCCGTATCGATGGCGAAGGGAGCGGCGACAGCCCGGACACATTCGAGTGGGGCGCAGGCCAAGTGTGGAATCTGTCCCATCGCAACGTACCCATCACAAGCGACTGGCAATCACTTAGCAACGGCGTCGCGATCAAGTTCGACTCCGCAACCGGACACAATCTCGGCAGCCTGTGGTTCCTTTCCTACGATGGTCGAGAATCCTACGGTATTCGCGCCGGCCATGGCCTCCAGGAGGACTACATCGAAGACGTCCGTATCTTCGGACGGGGGACCATCGATCTGAATCATCGGCACAACGTGCAGCCATCTGGCCTGGTGAAAAACATCTCGGCTTGCGTGCTCCTTAACGGGCGCGTCCGCAATATCTCGGTCGAAGGCATCACGATGGTCGACACGATGCGGTCAGTCATGGCCTACGGCGAGCACACCGGCAAGTTTCTGCGCGGTGGCGGCACAGAAGGCGGTGAGTCGTTCGATGCGGAAAAGATTTCGATCGTCGGCACGCGAACGATTAACCCGGTCGACAAAGGGTACTTACTCGGCCACCCTTCGCACAGGGGCCGTATCAGCAACGTGCGTTGCAACTACAACTACATGGAGACCGGGACGACGTCGCTCGAGCCGAATTTCAATCTCAACCAGTACGAAGTGATCGGCAACGTAATCAAGAGCGGCGGCCGAGCGATCCATTGCTGGCGCAAGTCGATCAACGGGATCATCAAAAACAACGTCCGCATCGACGATACGACCGGCCTCGAAGTCGTGATGGTGAACTCTCCCGGGGCCTGGGAGGATCCCGAGAATCTCATCATTCGTGACAACCGCAACCACTTGAGCGACGCTCTGGGCTACTGGGCAAGCGTGACGGCAGGACTGGAGAACCGTGCTCTGGGGGCCTACTCGGCGATCGGCGGCGGGCGACACAACACGGCCGAGGCTGAGTTCGCGGCGATCGTCGGCGGGGACGGCAACCGCGCCAGCGGACTCGCCGCGACGGCCACGGGCGGGCGCGGCAACGAAGCCTCAGCGCCCTACTCGCGGGTTCACAGCGTCGAGGCGAGGAGCCTGCGGCCCGGGGAGGACGCGTTGGCTGCGGGCTCGTTCGAGGAACCCGGCGACGCGCAGGCGAGCCGGCTGGACGTCCGCGCGCAGACGACGGACAACACGCCGCAGGCGCTCCACGCGGCGGACGGCGGGCTGATCCACATTGAGGAGAGTTCGACGGTAAGCTATCGCGTGCTGGCAACGGCCCGCAGCCAGGGCGGGTCCGTGCAGGCGGGATTCGAAGCCAAGGGGCTCGCGCGGCGTGAAGCTGCGGGCAGCGTGGCGCTGTTCGGGGACACGGTCTCGACGATCTATTCGAGTCAACCGGGCCTCCGATTTGGGGCCGTCGCTGACTCGCAAGGCGGAGCGCTCGAGCTTCGAGCGACTGGATTGGCCGCAACGACGTTGCGCTGGGTCGCGCAAGTGGAGTTGGTCGAGGTTCGGTTCGAGTGACGGCAACGCTCAGAAGCAGAGATTTGCCGACTGCGCCTGGCAAGCGGGCCGTGCGCTTGCTGTGGAGCTACGAGGACCGGACTCAAAGCGAGTAAGCCTTTTGTTTTCAAGGTCTTGTGTTGACCTGTGGTAAATATTCGGTAAACCCCGTCTTGCAATAATCTCCTTCCAAATAAGCCCGCGGTCAAACTTTGCTGGACACAGAAGCTGCGAGTGTGTATACAGGGAGCATGCAGCTGAGTGCTACCACCAAGCCGGAATCGGGTGGACTGACGGCTGATGGCTCGACGAAGCGGGTTTTGGTGGCCAAGGAAGAGTACATCCGGCTGCGCTGGGCGGCAGCGTACTGGAAGGCCCAGCATGCCGGGGCGGTGGAGAGAGAAAAGCAGTTGAAGTCAGAGAACTTGAGTCTGCGGGCTCGAGTTCGAGAGCTGGAGAGTCAGCTCTGGGGGCGCAAGAGTGAACAGGCCAAGGGTGGGCGCGCTGGCAGTTCCAGCCCCAAGGCGAGCGGGCGACCCCGAGGGCAGCAAAAAGGCAAGCAGGGGCACGGTCGGACCACTCTGGACGGGTTGGCAGCCCAGGAAGAGGTAGTGGATCTGGAGGAAGCCCAAAAAAGCTGTCCGAAATGCGGTCTGGCACTGGAAGCCTTGGGCTGGACGGAAGACGCCGAGGTGGCCGAAATCGAAGTGCGGGCCCACCGGCGGGTGATCCGGCGGCGCAAGTACAAAGCGGCCTGCCGCTGCGGGGTGCTGCCCGGCATTGTCACGGCGCCCGCCCCGGCACGCTTGATTCCCAAAGGCAAACTAGGGATTTCGGTTTGGGTGGAGATTCTGCTGGAGAAGTTTGACCATTGCCGCCCCACCCACCGTCTGTTGCAGCAGTGGCGAGACCACGGTTTGACTCTCTCTGCAGGAACGGTGGCCGGAGGGCTGAAAAAACTGCAGGGTCTGTTTTTACCGGTGGCCGAGGCGATCGCCCAGCAGCAGCTCACCCAGGAGAACTGGCAAGCCGACGAGACCGGCTGGCCGGTGTTTGTGGCGGTGGAAGGCAAAAGCGGACGGCTCTGGCATTTGTGGGTGTTTTTGTCGGCCTCCACAGTCGTGTACCAGCTCCAACCCAGTCGCTCGTCTGCAGTGCCTCAATCTCACTTCGGCAGCGCCCAGGGCACTTTACTCACCGATCGATATTCTGCCTATAAGAAGCTGGTCCGGGTCTCAGAGGGGCGTATTTGCCATGCCTTTTGCTGGGCTCACGTGCGCCGCGACTTTTGGCGACTGGGCCTATCCCACCCCCCCTGGCAGGACTGGTCCCTGATGTGGATTGACGACATTGGCCGGCTCTTTGCTGCCAATCAGCTGCGGCTGGTAGTTCGCGATCAGCCCTTGGAATGGGCCCGGGCCGATCGAAAGCTGCGGGTGGCGGTTGAGAAAATGCGAGAGCAATGCGAGGCTCAACGCCAGCTTCCCAGCCTGGCTCCCCCCTGTCGCAAGGTCCTGAAAAGCCTGGCTCGACACTGGCCAGGGCTGACCGTGTTTGTGGATCAACCGGAAGTGGCTATGGACAACAACGCCGCCGAACGCGCCTTGCGCAACCCGGTGGTGGGACGCAAGAATTACTACGGCTCAGGCAGCCGCTGGAGCGCCCAGTTGGCGGCCAGCTTATTCAGCATCTTTGCCACCCTGCGACTCAACGGCCTCAACCCCCGCCTGTGGCTCAGGGACTATCTGCAGGCCTGCGCTAGGCAAGGCGGACAGCCGCCACCCGGCCTGGATCCTTTTCTTCCCTGGAAAATAAGCCCCCATCGTGCCCGCGCATTGACCTGGGCCAGGACGCCGGCAGCGGAGGCTGGATGAAACGCTTCTGCGGGCGAGACTTTAGCGGCCGGGAGATGCGGCGACTGTGTGAGCTGATTGGCGAAGATCCGACCCGCTCGCGGGCCCAGCTCTCCCGCTTGGCCTGCCAGCTCTTGGGCTGGTTCAAGCCTGACGGTGGCCTCAAGGAGATGAGCTGCCGGGTGGCCATGCTGCGCATGCATCGGCAGGGGTTGCTGCAGCTGCCGCCCCCTCGCAACCCGAAGGGAGGCTCGGGCCCAATCAAGCACACTTTCTGCAGCGCACCACAACCGCTGCTGTCCCGACCCGTGCACGAGCTGTCCGGCCTGCATCTGGAGCCGGTCCTGAGCCGCCCCGACTCCACTTTGTGGAATGAATACATCGACCGCTACCACTATCTGGGATACAAGCCCCTGCCGGGTGCTCAGCTGCGCTACTTCGCTTGTTCCGAAAGCCGCATCCTGGCCCTGCTCGGCTTTGGCGCCGCCGCTTGGAAAACCGCCCCTCGCGACCGCTTCATCGGCTGGCGTCCTTCGGAAAGGGAGAGAAACCTTCAACTGATCGTCAACAACGCCCGTTTCTTGATCCTTCCCTGGGTCGAGTCCAAGAACCTGGCCTCTAAACTGCTGGCCATGGCCGCGCGTCAACTCCCCGAGGACTGGCACGACCGCTACGCCTACCGACCCGTTCTGCTGGAAACCTTCGTCGACACGGGGCGCTTCACAGGCGCCTGCTACAAGGCCGCCAACTGGATCCATGTCGGACAGACCCAGGGCCGGGGCAAGCTGGACCGTGACCGCAAGGCCGATCTGCCCACCAAAAGCATCTGGCTCTACCCCCTGAGCAAACACTTCCGAAGATCGCTTCGCTCCACTTGAGTTCCCAACCCGCCTCACCCCATTAGGCATAAAGCCGATGATGGGTTTACCGAATATTTACCAATGAGAAGCCCGGGGATCCCCCAGAAGAGCAGATCAGACGCCGTGGAAGACTCGGCCTCGCGCCGCCGCCACAGCCACAGGCACAGCAGGCACCCGGCGATGATGGCCAGAGTCAGCATCAGCCGAAAGTCGGGGATCAGCCAGTGCCAGTTGGGGTCAAACTGTTCCAGGTAGGCTCTTCGCAAGCTTGTCCTCGTTTCTTTGCGAAAAGGGTCGGGTCAGCTTAGGAGAAGTCGAGTTGCACGTTGGTTCGCTTTTCTCAATGCGCTTGCTCGCTTCCGACACCCGTTGCCTTGAACGTCGATTCAGACGATCAGCACCCGAGATCTTCGCGTATCTGGCCCGACCGCTGTCAACCCTTTCGGACAAGAGTAATGAGGACGACCCTCTCGGGATCTCCGAACTGCCAGCCGGGGGGCAGGCGTCGGGCCATTTCCTCAATCGTGCCCTCGGAAACGCCGTATTGTCTGGCCAGTTCCTTCTTGAGGGCAAGCACACTGAGGCGAGAGGCTCCAGCCTGGTAGAGAAGGGCCGCCGCCGCAACCACGAGGAGTGGAAAAATCCAGATCAGGTGCCGGGTCCGCTTCATCTCGTTAACCGTTACTTCAACTTCGAGAGCTTGCTCAAGAGCAATCAGCCGGGCGCACAAAAAGAGTCTAACAGAGTGGTGACAGCCTCCCATACCTCGCCAGCGTACCTGTATACCGCCTTGCCCTTGCCTTGACCTGGAAGCACGATTCAGTTGAACTGATAGTGCTGCATTGGAGACTCCGGCTGGTGTTCACTTCTGTGTGCGCGGGACGCGGCTCACGAACTAAGATCCCGGAGGGCCATCATCTGCCCACATTCAGCCGGACCGCAGTCTGGAGTTCCGCAAGCCGGGAAGGGCCCGATGAAAACAGCTTCGAAACTATGTTGATGCGCGACCTGTTCCGCCAAAAACCGATTGGGATGCTTCTTTCAGACGCCGGCCGCGCGGATCGGGGCCTACGCCGCACTCTGGGAAAATGGGATCTCACAGCGATCGGAATCGGAGCCATCATCGGCGCCGGTATCTTCGCCAGCACCGGCTCGGCCATCGCAGGAGGGGCCAACCACCTGGGTGCCGGCCCTGCCATTGTTGTTTCCTTTTTGCTCACTGGTCTGGCCTGCGGCCTGGCCGCCCTGTGTTACGCAGAGTTTGCTGCCATGGTTCCCGTGTCGGGGTCGGCCTATACCTATTCTTATGCAGCCCTGGGGGAATTCACGGCCTGGATCATCGGCTGGGATCTGATTCTCGAGTATGCAGTGGGCAACGTGGCCGTTGCCATCTCCTGGTCGGGTCACTTCGTGCAGCTCCTTGGTCATTTCGGGCTGGTCATGCCGGCCTGGCTGGCCACGGATTTTCGTACCAGCCAGCAGGCGGCGGAGTCGGTGGCCGGCGGGAGTGCGTCCTCTTCTCTCCAATATCTGGCATCTGCAATCCCCGATGCCCCGGTCATCCTGGGGATCCCTGTCGTCTTCAATCTGCCGGCCGTGGCCATCGTGGCGGCTTTGACCGTGTTGCTGGTCTACGGGGTCCGCGAGGCCGCCACTTCGAACTCCTTTCTGGTCCTGCTCAAGATCCTGGTTGTCCTCTTTTTCGTGGGCCTCGGCGCGCTCTTGATGAAACCCGAAAACTTCACCGCCCACGGGGGTTTCGCCCCGAACGGCCTGAAAGGGATCACCAGCGCGGCAGCCATCATTTTCTTTGCCTATATTGGCTTCGACGCGGTTTCGACGACTGCTGAAGAAACCAAAGACCCACAACGCGACCTGCCTTTCGGCATCATTGCGAGTCTGGTGATCTGCGCTATTCTGTACATTCTGGTTGGTTTTGCCATGACCGGGATGGCCCCCTGGGACAAGCTGGGGACGTCTGAACCGATGATTGCCGCCCTGGAGATGGCCAGCGGAGACCCACGCCTGCTGGCGGCGGCTCGTTTGATTATTGCCCTGGGCGCGGTCGTGGCAATGACGTCCGTGCTGCTGGTCTTTCAGCTGGGCCAGCCTCGCATTTTCTTCTCGATGGCCCGCGACGGTTTACTCCCGGCCTGGGCCGCCAGAATCCACCCGCGTTTCGGGACGCCACACGTCACGACCATTCTGACCGGTGTTCTGGTGGCGTTTTTCGCCTCCTTCACCAACATCAACGAGATGGTGGAACTGACCAATATCGGCACTCTGTTCGCGTTTGTCCTGGTCTCCCTGGGCGTGGTTGTCCTGCGCTACCGGGAGCCCGATCGGAAACGTCCCTTTCGAGTTCCCGGGGCACCCTTCACTCCGTTGATGGCCATGGCTGCCTGCTTCTTCCTGATGACTCAACTCCCCCTCGTGACCTGGATTCGCTTTATCGTCTGGCTGTTACTGGGCTGCCTGATTTATTTTCTCTACGGCTACCGCCACAGCCGGTTGCGAAAGGGGGAGTAGAGCCGATCCGGTCGTAACCCAAAGTGGGAGGCGCCTTGGGGCGGCGACCGAGGTTGTTAAACATCATGCCCGGCGGTCGCGGCCCTGAGGCCCCTCCCACATTAAGAACCCGGATCGTTCCTGCCAATGCCGTTTCCTTGATTGGTAGCTTTCCTTGAGGCTTGCGGGCCCGTCCCGAAGCTGATCCTGGCCCGTCGCCGAGCGGGCTGACGCGCGAATTCGAATGAGCGCGCCAGTGTGGAACATGAATCCGACACTTTGACATCAAGACATCAAGGTGCTAGTGTTCTGATGTCATGAGAACGACCCTGACCTTGGATCCGGATGTTGCGGCGATGCTTAGGGAGTATCGGAAGAGCCATGGCCTGGGTCTCAAGGAAGCCGTCAACGAGGCACTGCGAAACGGTCTGCAGGCCGCCCGGCGACCTTCGGCAAAACGCAAACCCTTCAAGACGATTGGGATCGATCACGGCAGGCCCCTGGTGCCCAATGTGGACGATATCGGTGCCTTGCTGGAGACGGTGGATGAAAAACCTCTGCGATGATCCTCGTCGACGCCAATTTGCTGATCTACGCGCGATCGAACTCATTTCCACAGCATGAAGCTGCGCGCGCATGGCTTGACCAGGAGCTGAACGGGGGAAGGCGTGTTGCTCTGCCCTGGGAGAGCCTGCTGGCGTTTATGAGGATCCTGTCCAATCCCCGTATCGTCGAGAGGCCTGAATCCATGGATTCACTCTGGGAGCAGATCGAAGCGTGGCTGGGTGTGGAAGCGGTATGGATCCCTGTGATCACCGATCGTCACGCCCCGCTATTGAAAGACTTACTGCCCCATGTCTCGCGCTCAGACCTGGTGTCCGACGCCAACCTGGCTGCGATGGCTATCTCGCACGGCTTGACCTTAATGAGCACGGATGGAGATTTTGCACGGTTCCCAGAGCTACGCTGGGAGAATCCACTGTTGTGAGCACGCAGGCTGGACAGCGCCTCAACCGCGCCGCCGGCTGGCATCGACCGAGACTCGGACTTCTTGTTTATCGGTTGCACGTTAAGGGAACCTTAAACCGGTAACCAGGAACCGGTAACCACTAACGCGGCGAAGAGCCGCCCCCTACCAGACCCGATCCACGGGATACGCGTCCAGCTGCCTGTCGGCACTGAGCAGGGGCAGGCTTTCCTCGATCGCCTGGGCCACCAGGAGTCGATCAAATGGATCCCGGTGGTGAAAGGGAAGAGTTTCTACAAGCAGGGCATGCTCGCGGCGGATTTCCAGAAGGCTGGTTCTCAATTGCTTGAGCTGTTCCGCTACCAGCCGACTGAGCGGAAAGGTCAGCTCCATTCTTCCCAGGCTCTTCTTGATCGCCATTTCCCAGACGCTGGTGACACTCAGGAAAAGGTCGTTGCGGGGGTCGAGGACGAGTTCCCGGGCCGTCGGGCTGAGCCTCTCGTCCTCAGTGGCCAGCCACAGAAAGGTATGGGTGTCGAGGAGGTAAGCGCCCGATTCAGGCATACTCGGAAAAATCCGCAATCGGCTCGTCAAAGTCCTTGCCGATCTTGACGGTACCCTTTGCCGTCCCCAGCAGCCTCTGGGACTTTGCTTCTTCGATCAGAACAAGCTTGACCAGGGGTACGTTTCCTCTTGCAATGACCACCTCACCACCCTCGACCACCTCCCGAATCAGTCGAGACAAATGCGTCTTGGCCGCATGAATGTTGACGATGTGGGTATTCTTTTTCATGTCACGCCCCAGACTAGCTTAGTCATATGACTAAGTCACTTCCTTGACGTGGACTGCGACGCGACTAGGGGTTCTATTCGTAGGGGCCGGTCTTGTGCCGGCCCGTTCAGGCGGGCGACCACAAGGGTCGCCCCTACGGGTCCAATCTGGGGTCGCGGCCCGGAGGCCCCTCCCACACTGGAACGAGCCGCCGCTCACTTTGGGTTCCATGTTCCACGTCTTCCGAGGCTTTGCGCCCCGGCTGTCTGTTTCGACTTCCGGGGGTCAACAGTCAACGGTCAACCGTCCACGGTTGCCCCATCACCCATCGGCCACGTGCCCTGGACTTCCAGGCCGGGGATGCCCTCAAAGTCTCGGGCATTGCGGGTCAGGAGCCGTGCCTCCATAGCAGCCGATGTGACTCCGATGGCGATATCGGCTGCCCGCCGGCGAGGGGATCCCAGGCTTCGAAATACCTCGGCGGACAGTGCTGCCAGATCTTCCGAGAAGGGAACAATTCCATCTTCCAGGAAAAAAGCCCGGGCCACGGCCAGTTGTTCGGGAATGCGGGGGCCGCGGGCAAACTCGTACCAGGCGATCGAGCTGATTTGAATAGCGGCTTCGGAGGAGGCCAGATCGGTCAGGCGTGCTCGCTCAGGTCCGGATGTGGCGAGAGCATAGACCAGGAAGTCGGTGTCCAGATGGACCCGCACTAGAAGCCTTCACCATGGGTCTTGAGCCGGCGGACTTCCTCTTCGGCGTCATGTCCCTCGAAGAGCTCGAAAAGCTCCCCTAGTTTTTCCATTCGCTTCTTCCGGCTCTCGGATGGGACTCCAAAGACCGCGGCCCGTTGGCGAACGACCGCCCGGCGAATCGCCTCCGAGACCGAACAGTCATAGTGCAGGGCCAACTGACGGGCTGCCCGCCTGGTGTCGTCGTCAAGGAGAAGACTGGTCCGTTGCATATAATGAATATTATAAGTATACGTCTCGAAGTGCAATGCTTTAGGCAGCCACTAGTCCAATGTAGCCTTGAAGGAGAGACTATGATCAAAGTTGGAATCAGGACCCTCAAAGATCAGTTGAGCCGGTATCTGAAACGGGCCAGCCAGGGAGAGCGGATCGTGGTCACGGATCGGGGCAAGCCGATCGCCCTCCTGTGTTCGATCAGTGAAGGTGAAGCCGCCCGCTCCGTCTGGAGGATGGTCGAATCGGGTGTCGCCCGCTGGGACGGTGGGAAGCCGCGGGGATCGGCCAGTCCACCTCGAATCAAGGGAAAGACCACCGCGGAAGTGTTGCTCGAGGACCGGGGGTGAATCTTTATCTGGACACCAGCAGCCTGGTAAAGCTGTACGTGGAGGAAGAGTGTTCGGGGAACTGGTCGGTCAGCCCGTGAGGGTCCTGGAGGCGGGCAAGCGACTCTCCGAGCTGATCTCAGCATAAACATTGTTTAGACGGACAGGCAGATTGATAGTTGGCGCCGACCGGGGTAGGGTGTCTGCCCCTCTTGTCCCCAAGGCCGCGCGATTGTCGGCCCCGTACTAGGGTGAAAATCTCTCATACTCTTTCTCAACCGGCGCCTATGAGGTCCCCTGGAAGAGGCGTTTTGCGACCCTGGCGAATGGACGCCGTATCGCGATTGCCTCTACATACGCGCATGATGATTTCGGGCGGTCCAGCAGCTCAGGATCATGAATCCAGTATCTGGCGTCACTCGTTCGGAGTGCCCTCGAGCCGGATGGTTGCCATCGGTGTGGCCGGATCGTTGCTGGTGATCCGGATGTCGGCCTGGCTGGAGCCGGCGTTCGTCGGACGAAAGTCGACGGTCAGACAGGTTGTTCTTCCTTTCGGTATCCTGAGCGGAAGGGCATTGCGATGGTCCTTGGAAAGTTGGAAGTCCGAGGACGAAATCGACAGGGCATCCACCCGCAAGTTGGACCGGCCCCGGTTGCCAATGCACAGAGGGCGAGAGCTGCGGCTCTGCGTGTCGAACTGAAGCGCGGACGGAAAAGAGATCACGGCGTCCGGGGCAGGTTCGATGCGAGCCTCATCGGCCGCTGCGTCCGGATCGATCACCACATTTACCTGAGTGCTCCCGCCATCGAACGCAATTCCTGATTCAACCTCTTTTACGTGGACAAAAACATGACCTAGCGAAACACCAGTTTGTGTGGCCCAGGTCGTCGGTCCTTGCTCTAGATTCGCTGCCGCCTCACTCTCGCTCATCGCCTGCACAGTGAGAGTGGCGGGGATGGTCGACTCAGGCGCAACCGTTGCCGATTTCAGGAAGCGGCTAAAGGTAAATATTCGGTAAACCCATCATCGGATTTATGCCTAATGGGGTGAGGCGGGTTGGGAACTCAAGTGGAGCGAAGCGATCTTCGGAAGTGTTTGCTCAGGGGGTAGAGCCAGATGCTTTTGGTGGGCAGATCGGCCTTGCGGTCACGGTCCAGCTTGCCCCGGCCCTGGGTCTGTCCGACATGGATCCAGTTGGCGGCCTTGTAGCAGGCGCCTGTGAAGCGCCCCGTGTCGACGAAGGTTTCCAGCAGAACGGGTCGGTAGGCGTAGCGGTCGTGCCAGTCCTCGGGGAGTTGACGCGCGGCCATGGCCAGCAGTTTAGAGGCCAGGTTCTTGGACTCGACCCAGGGAAGGATCAAGAAACGGGCGTTGTTGACGATCAGTTGAAGGTTTCTCTCCCTTTCCGAAGGACGCCAGCCGATGAAGCGGTCGCGAGGGGCGGTTTTCCAAGCGGCGGCGCCAAAGCCGAGCAGGGCCAGGATGCGGCTTTCGGAACAAGCGAAGTAGCGCAGCTGAGCACCCGGCAGGGGCTTGTATCCCAGATAGTGGTAGCGGTCGATGTATTCATTCCACAAAGTGGAGTCGGGGCGGCTCAGGACCGGCTCCAGATGCAGGCCGGACAGCTCGTGCACGGGTCGGGACAGCAGCGGTTGTGGTGCGCTGCAGAAAGTGTGCTTGATTGGGCCCGAGCCTCCCTTCGGGTTGCGAGGGGGCGGCAGCTGCAGCAACCCCTGCCGATGCATGCGCAGCATGGCCACCCGGCAGCTCATCTCCTTGAGGCCACCGTCAGGCTTGAACCAGCCCAAGAGCTGGCAGGCCAAGCGGGAGAGCTGGGCCCGCGAGCGGGTCGGATCTTCGCCAATCAGCTCACACAGTCGCCGCATCTCCCGGCCGCTAAAGTCTCGCCCGCAGAAGCGTTTCATCCAGCCTCCGCTGCCGGCGTCCTGGCCCAGGTCAATGCGCGGGCACGATGGGGGCTTATTTCCCAGGGAAGAAAAGGATCCAGGCCGGGTGGCGGCTGTCCGCCTTGCCTAGCGCAGGCCTGCAGATAGTCCCTGAGCCACAGGCGGGGGTTGAGGCCGTTGAGTCGCAGGGTGGCAAAGATGCTGAATAAGCTGGCCGCCAACTGGGCGCTCCAGCGGCTGCCTGAGCCGTAGTAATTCTTGCGTCCCACCACCGGGTTGCGCAAGGCGCGTTCGGCGGCGTTGTTGTCCATAGCCACTTCCGGTTGATCCACAAACACGGTCAGCCCTGGCCAGTGTCGAGCCAGGCTTTTCAGGACCTTGCGACAGGGGGGAGCCAGGCTGGGAAGCTGGCGTTGAGCCTCGCATTGCTCTCGCATTTTCTCAACCGCCACCCGCAGCTTTCGATCGGCCCGGGCCCATTCCAAGGGCTGATCGCGAACTGCCAGCCGCAGCTGATTGGCAGCAAAGAGCCGGCCAATGTCGTCAATCCACATCAGGGACCAGTCCTGCCAGGGGGGGTGGGATAGGCCCAGTCGCCAAAAGTCGCGGCGCACGTGAGCCCAGCAAAAGGCATGGCAAATACGCCCCTCTGAGACCCGGACCAGCTTCTTATAGGCAGAATATCGATCGGTGAGTAAAGTGCCCTGGGCGCTGCCGAAGTGAGATTGAGGCACTGCAGACGAGCGACTGGGTTGGAGCTGGTACACGACTGTGGAGGCCGACAAAAACACCCACAAATGCCAGAGCCGTCCGCTTTTGCCTTCCACCGCCACAAACACCGGCCAGCCGGTCTCGTCGGCTTGCCAGTTCTCCTGGGTGAGCTGCTGCTGGGCGATCGCCTCGGCCACCGGCAAAAACAGACCCTGCAGTTTTTTCAGCCCTCCGGCCACCGTTCCTGCAGAGAGAGTCAAACCGTGGTCTCGCCACTGCTGCAACAGACGGTGGGTGGGGCGGCAATGGTCAAACTTCTCCAGCAGAATCTCCACCCAAACCGAAATCCCTAGTTTGCCTTTGGGAATCAAGCGTGCCGGGGCGGGCGCCGTGACAATGCCGGGCAGCACCCCGCAGCGGCAGGCCGCTTTGTACTTGCGCCGCCGGATCACCCGCCGGTGGGCCCGCACTTCGATTTCGGCCACCTCGGCGTCTTCCGTCCAGCCCAAGGCTTCCAGTGCCAGACCGCATTTCGGACAGCTTTTTTGGGCTTCCTCCAGATCCACTACCTCTTCCTGGGCTGCCAACCCGTCCAGAGTGGTCCGACCGTGCCCCTGCTTGCCTTTTTGCTGCCCTCGGGGTCGCCCGCTCGCCTTGGGGCTGGAACTGCCAGCGCGCCCACCCTTGGCCTGTTCACTCTTGCGCCCCCAGAGCTGACTCTCCAGCTCTCGAACTCGAGCCCGCAGACTCAAGTTCTCTGACTTCAACTGCTTTTCTCTCTCCACCGCCCCGGCATGCTGGGCCTTCCAGTACGCTGCCGCCCAGCGCAGCCGGATGTACTCTTCCTTGGCCACCAAAACCCGCTTCGTCGAGCCATCAGCCGTCAGTCCACCCGATTCCGGCTTGGTGGTAGCACTCAGCTGCATGCTCCCTGTATACACACTCGCAGCTTCTGTGTCCAGCAAAGTTTGACCGCGGGCTTATTTGGAAGGAGATTATTGCAAGACGGGGTTTACCGAATATTTACGGCTAAAGTTCTTTACCCTCCAGGTAACATTGGGAAGATTCTCGCAGGGGGGTTTTTTCCCAATTATAAGTTTGACCGAGACGGGGCCCTCCCGGGGTTCGTCCAGATTTAGCCGCATCATGGATGGTGAACTGACTTTGTAGCCACAGTCTACTCCCGGGCGTTCCAGCACGGAATCTTTGTTGCAGGCGACGGGGAGGCCGATCAAAGCCATCAGAAGGCAGGCTGCGAGTCGATGTCTGTCTGCGGTTCGGAGTTCCTTCACTGAGTTTCTACCTCTCCTGGAAAGACCACCACCATCTGTTCGCCAAAGAAGTTCCACGGGACGGAACGAACCTCGACCCGGGTCTCTACCGTTGTTCCGGCAGCAGATGGAGGGACGTAAATACTCTCATCGACTTGAATCGTCATCGAGCTCCCCCCAAGGAATATGAAATCGAGAACCAGCTCGAAACGGATTCCCTCCTCTTCCTGCCACATCCACAGCGTGCCGTTCGGGACAGTAGACGCCGGGTTCAGTCTCAGTTCGAAGACATGGCGCTGCTCCCCTTCGGTCTCCTGTCCGCCGTAGACCAGGAAGTAGTCGGTCTGGTTGCCGTCCGAATCCGAGACGACGGCGGCGCAGCCCACCGTCTGCCCCGATTCCAGGGTATCGGTCTTGATTTCCCCCTCGTTCAAAAAGACCCCCATGGAGTCGAAAGAGAGATCCTGGTTCAGCCTCCGAGCCAGCCGCGGGCTGAGAAATTGTCGCAAGAACAACACGGGCGCCGTCGGTTCGCCGGCTTCGAACTCCGTGAACATCACGGCTGCGTCGGGGCGGAACCGCGCGAAAAACTGATAGTCGTTGCTGGCCAGCCCGTCAACTTCCACGTGCAGCGGCCCGGTGACGGCTTCTACAGGAACTCGAACCTGCAGCTCATTCGTGGTGGCGCTTTGGACCGCGACCTGGACCCGTTCTCCGTCCGTTCCCTCGAAGGACACCCGGTTTCCTGCGGGATCAGGATCGAATCCGGAGCCCTGGATGTGGACCAGTTGCCCGGCACTGCCCAGGCTCGGCTGCAACCGCTCGATTCGGGGAGCGCCCGGGGGCAGTCCCACCGTTGTCAGGAAAGAAGTCAGGATGATCGTGAGAGGAAGATCTTCTCCCTCCTGCGTGGTAACCGAACGAAGGTTGACCGTGATCTCAAACGGTTCATCTGTTGCCTGCGGCAGCTGAAAGATTCCGTGGTCGAGAAGGATCTCCTGAACCAAGCTCCTACTGACCACGGATTCCGGTGGCGGCTCTGGAGTGCTCTCGAGGGTCAGTACGGGTGGCGTTCTCTGGAGCGATCCCATCCCGATCGTGCCACTGGTGAGATTTCGATTACTGCTGGCTTCAAAGAGGACTTGATCAGGAGAGCTGTCATCGGTGACGAAAAACGCCTCAAAGTCCTGCGGCAGACTACCAGACAACAGGACAGCTCCCAGGCCCAGAGTCGAGCCCGCTGTCAGGCGGGAGAGATTCACCTCGTGTTCGCCGAAGGTGACCTCGGTCCGGGAAGGAATCATATCATCTGTGCCATGTCGCAGGATGATCGTGTAGCCGGGACTGGTGCCGGCCAGCAGAGTGTGCGGGATGACCGTCAGTGTCGGAAAAAAGCGGGGTTCCAACACGCTCACGAACGCCGGGACCGTCTGTGGGGGCTGGGACGAATCCGTGACATCCAGCCGCACGTCCCGGAATGCAAGGCCCGTAATATCGATGATATTCCCCTTTAGCCGCGGCTGCAGAAAATCCAGTTCCCATGTCAGAGGCCCCAGCACATAGGGTGGTGTTCCTCCCCCGATGACAATGGTTCCCTTTCCGGTTCCCGGTGGTAACAGGACGGTTGCAGTGGAGGGCTTGACCTCCAACTCCGGTTGCCCGGCTTTCACCTTGAAGGCCACGTCATTGCTTTCCAGGCCGTTGACTCGAACCAAAACTCCAAAGACCCGTAGCTCGACGTCCTCTGGAATCCGTCCAAAGATCAAGTGTGAAGAGGCGGCTGTGACCTGGGCCTCGACAGTCCGGTTCAGGCTGAGAAGAACCACCGTGTTCTGTGAAGAGACAGGGCTGAATCCCCGGCCCAGCAGCGTGAAAGTGCCTCCCGGGGGACTGGCGCTGGGGACAATATTCCGAATCGACGGCGCAAAGCACGGAAAAACCGGCTCGCAGTCCGCCAGGGCGACTCCTTCCAATTGGTGGCGAAAAAGATCCACGATGTCGAGGACATCGACCTGGGAATCCTGATTTGTGTCGGCATTGGAAAGGGCAGGTCCGTCCAGAGGGTTCCTTCTCAAGATGTGGGCCAGAATCAGGACCACGTCTCGAATGTCCCGAACCCCGTCCAGCTTGCTGTCGCCCTGACACTCTCCCTCGGAGAGGAAGCCGGAAGCGGATACGACCGGATCGATCCTGGAAAGAAACGGCGCGGAACCTGCGCGCTGCAAAGTCCAGCCGGCCACCACGGCTAAGCCGATGAGCAGTCCCCCGAAGAGGAACCGAATGGGGTGTTTCATCGAACTGTCAAGGCCTCTACAAGACCGGTCTCAAAACCGGGAACGTTGTCAGCAGGATCCCGTGCTGCTTCAGCGCAACCGCGGAAATCGGACCGGACCCGATCATCTCGACCGCCCCCTGGAAGAGCTCTCCGGCAGCGAGCTCCTCGAAGAGCTCGGTAGCAAAACGGGGAAGATGTTCACCGGGCAGCAGCTCGAGCATCGAGCGCTCCAGCTCCACGCCCGCCTCATCCCTGAGGATCAACATCACCTCTACGACAGAGGAAGTAATGTTGGCGAATGCGATGCCGGTGTCGGAACCCGCGGCGGTCAGGATCGGGATGGAAAAGCGTTCTCCGATGGGTGAGCCCCCCACGCCGGCCTCCGTGCCGACATTTCCGGCGGGATCCACCAGGGAGAACAGCAGCGTACCACCTAGCGGTACGGTCGCATCGAGCACGGCATACCCGGCTGCCAGGGCACCGCTACCGTCGGTTTGCAGGAAAACCGACCCGTTGGCGGGCACCGTGAACTCGAAGATGGAACCGAAGGAAGCGTCAATGAGGCTGACCGAAAGCGCAGTGCCGTCGGATTTGAAAAGGCGGATCCGCCCGCTCGAAGCGATGTCGGTTCGATTCACGAAGATCAGAGTGACCTGGAAATGTCCTCCCCCAAAGGTCCCGTTGGCGATTTGCGGGAATACGAGCTGATTCTCACCGTCTTGCGGTGAATTGGCCTCCTCGTTGAGGGTCACCTCCCCCGCAATGCCGCTGACTGGAATCGCCTGCCCGTCTGTGTCCGAAGCCTGTATCTCCAGGGCGTCGATCAGGGTGCTACCACCAGCCGGAGCGTCTGAGGCTACCTGAAAGACAACCATAATCAGCGAACCCGGGCCGGCTTTCAACTCCGTCAGCGACCCCGAAAAGATGACCGCTCTCACCAGGGCCTCTTCGCTGCTCGAGCCAACGGTATGGTCCACCAGGGAGTCGCCCGGAAGCACCGCTTCTTGTTCGGGGACCGAGAGCACGGCAGGATCGTAGGAGAGCACGAACTGGATCGCCGTGATGTCCTGGCCCTGGCTGATCAGCACCGGGACGAGAATTCGGGACCCGGGAGAGGCATTGATACTCCCGACCGTCAGATCGACCTGGGCCAGGCCGGCCTTCAGAGTTAGAAGCGAGAGAATGCAGAACAGAATCGGTTTCATTTGCCTTCCTCAGATAAGGCGCTCAAGTCAGAGCTTGGGTCAATGATAATGGACCCGGAGTCCCCGCACCATCGCACGAACGTGCGATTTTCGAGAACCTGACCGTAGAACTTCAGAGCTGTGGATGCTGAAGTCACGATTGAGATCGCCGACGGTGTTCAGGTAGCTTGCCGCGTCGTCGTCATGCCCTCAACGAGCGGTGGCTGCCGCGGGTGTGACCTGGACTGTCAGCTCGAGGCCTGCCTCTTCAACAAGCCCCTGGAGCGCCAGGCGAACGAACTGCGTCTCGCTGTAGCCGAGGGTACGCGCAAACCGTGCGGCCCGCCTGAGGCTAAGGGTTTTCCTCCCTTTCTCGATATCGCAGAGATGGGATCGGGAGATACCCAGTTGACGGGCGAATTCGGTTTGGGTCGCTTCTTCACCGAGGCGGATCGAGAGCAGGAGATCACCCAGGGTCAGCGGCCCCCCGCTGACGCTCTCAAGGAAGCGCATCGTAGAGCTCTTGTCGCTAGTAGTCATGCTTGCTGACCTCTTCCACGCTCACTAGCCCTCCCATCTCGTCGTTACGGACTTCGTAGATCGCTCGGTAGGACCGGCTGAGGCGGATGGACCGTTGCCCGCGGCGTTCTCCGGAGAGCGGTTCGTCGTGATATCCAGGGATCTTTCGGCTCTTTTCCAGGCTCTCTGTCTCGATCATCTCGACCCAAGCCTGGAGCTTCAAGACGATATGTCTGGGAACCTTCGTAAGCTGCCTCCGAGTACGCCGCGCCAGAACGACTCTCGCGATCACTGATCCATTGTACACCGACAAGGTGAACATACGAACGCTGACCCATGACCAGAGTTGGCATCAGAGCTCTCAAGAATCTTCCGCACTCCAGAAAGTCCCCAATACCTATCGACGGCTTGGAATGGGGCCATCGCTGCGACCGGGGATCACGGGGAAGGTGGCCAGTGTGGGCACTTCGGCCGGAAACTGGAGGGCAGGTTAGTCGTTCTGGCGGATCGTGATGGCGGTGATGGGCTGTGTGCTGGATACCGTCAGCGTGCCTTCCAGGTTGTCGAGTCCCTCCACTTCCGGGAACAGCTCGGAGGCGAAACGGGGGAGATGGCTGCCCGGGGCCAGGTCCAGCGTGTCTTCGGCCAGCAGGTTGAATTCCGTGTCGTAGAGACGGATGGTGACTTGGGCCGGGCTCTCGGTGGAGGGAGGCACGACGACGGCCAGTCCCGTATCCCGGGCTCCCCGGTTGTCCACGACCAGGCTGAAGTCGGACAGGGTCTTCGAGGCGGGGACTCCAGCTTCGTAAAGCAGCGTCCCCGAGGGATTGTCGCTGCGACGAAAGACCGCGGTGCCACCCAGGCCGGCCGGCCCGGTAATCCTTGCATATCCCACCTGAATGGGTCCCGCCCCGTCGGTCTCAAGCGTGAGCGCCTCTCCGGCCCCGAGGGTGAACTCGAAGCGGGAATCGGTCTCGCCATTCGTTAGCGAGATTGCCTGCACGCCTCCCGTGGAATCGAAGAACTTGAGCGTGAAGTCGGCTTCATCCACACTGGAATTGACAAAGATGAGCTCGGTTTGAAGGCGGATGTCTGCGACGATCCCGTTTCCAATCTGGGGAAAGAATATGGTCTCACTGACGCCCTGGCCTGCCAGGCCCAGATCGGCCCTGGCCGGGATCACGGGGAACGTCGTCAGGATTGGCACGTCCTCGGGAAAGCCGCGCAGAGGATCGTCCGTCTGGCGAAGAGTGACGGCTACCACCGGCTCGGTGGAGCTGACGGTCACGGTTCCCTGCATTTCCTCGATCCCGGGAGTCTTCGCGAAGAACTGGGTGATGAAGCGGGCGAAATGCTGTCCGGGGAGGAGTTCTGCGTTGGTCGAGGCCAGCTGGTTGAACTCGTTGTCGTAGAGTCGAAGCGTCAGTTCCGCCCGATCGAGGGCTTCCTGACCGGCGGTGGGGAAAGCAACCGCCAGACCTGTCTCGCGGTCTCCCAGGCTGTCCACGAACAGGGTGAAGTCGGTCAGGGGCTGCGTAGCCGGAACTCCGGCTTCGTAGAGGAGCGTGCCGGACGCGGCGTCCGAGCGGCTGAAGACGGCCGTGCCCCCGACTCCCAGAGCCGCCAGGATCTCTGCATAGCCTGCTTGAATGTCACCGGTCCCTTCCGACTGTGCCGAGACGGACTCGCCTGGATTAAGACCGAACCCGAAAAGCGATCCCCGGCCCAGAGGATCGAGATCGAGAGTCAGAAAACCGGACTCGGAATTAAACAGTTCCAGGGTGACCGGAGTGATGCCTCGAGTGTTCTGCACAACCAGGCTGGTCTGTAGCTGGATATTCCCCACCAGCCCGTCTCCGACCTGCGGAAAGTAGAAGCGTTCGGCCAGGGTCACGGGGCCTCCCCGGGTCAGGATCTTGCCGTTGACCGTCAGGTCGTGATCCCCGCGGCCGCCATCGACATAGTGGAGCAGAATGCGTTCTTCGAAGATTTCAGCTCCCGTTTCGCCGTCGAAGAGGAACTCGTAGAAGTGATCTTCGGGGTCCTCCTCCGTAGGGCCAAAGTTGTAATAGGAGTCCACTACGAGACCCTCCGGAGCCAACCATTCCAGCACTACGGGTTCATCAATGCCGAGGGTAGTCTTCGAGGCATCACTCTGCTCCGGGACGATCTGGAGCTCGGCCAGGCCGGAAGGGAAAACGGATTCCTCGCCGCTCTGGAAACGCAACCCCTTCCGCCCACCCGTAAAAACGGTAACCAGGATCAATGTGACTTCGTGGCTCAGAAGCGTGACCTTGGTGGTCTGTTCGCCGGTAAACGGGTCTAACGGGTTGAGATAGCCTATGGTACCGGCATTTCGATCGTCTGGGTCAACTCCGTCCGCGGCACCATCCGCATCCAAGTCTGGGTGCACCGGTATGCAGCGGGAAAACTCGGAGGTGTTATTTAAAGAATCCGTGGCGGTCGCCGCCAGGAACTCTTCGCTGCTAACGATGCTCGACGCAAGGAACTTCCGAAAGAAGGCATCTCCCTCACCGGCGCTCGTGGAAACACTGAATTGAACGAGCACCTCTGCAACCTCGCGCACAAATTCCTGTTCACAGCCGCCCTCCGGGATTCGATGGATCTGAATCCTGTAGTCTTCGGCGCCTTCGCTCTCAAGCCGACCGCGGATCATGAGATCGGTCAGGTCGTCAAGGGCGGCGGTCAGTACTGGGTGGTTCTGGACATCATTGGCCCCCTCATCACGATCACCCGGGTCGTTGAACGATGCAGACGGCGTGACTCCAAAGTCTGCCTCGTCGTCTTGGAGATCGATTGGCAAGAAGATGGAACCACTCGAAACGTCGTTGAACCGATTGCTCAGTATTGTGTTCTGCCGGGCATCAAACCGCACAAAGACTCCAACACCACCAACCGATGTGATCCGGTTTCCCACGATGGTGTTGTCCAGGCCGTTTACTCGAATACCTTGCCTACGCTTCGTGTCGATCAGGTTTGAATCCTGAGGGCGTGATCCTCCGATCCGATTCTTGCTACCTTCCTTAGAGATCGCTATACCGGCCCCGGAGGAAGTAACGGAATCGGGAGACTCCAAGAGGTGGTTTCCGGCCACAATGTTCCCATCCGTTTCAAGGACAATGCCAAACCTCCCAGAACCCACCTGGAGCTCAATTCGGTTGCAGGGGTCGACGCACGCTCCTGTTAGATCGCTGCTTGGGTGAGCACTGGAGGAGACACCTTCTCCCGGTGGCGGCGCCACCCCAATTATGTTGCCGCTCGACGGCTCATTCGCCACGATGGCGATTCCACAATCGCTGAACTGGTTTCCACGGATTACGTTGCCGCCTGCATTGGTAAGGCGGATGCCCGCGCTGGCAAAAGACCGCACAGCCAACTCTCGAATCGAACTCTTTCCGGAGCGCGACTCGAGACCAACCTGTGGAATCTCTTCACTCGGAGGTATGGCTGATCCATCGAGTCCCACCAGGGGTGTCGGCGAGCTGTCGCCCAGTCCGTCGATCTCAACGGAGTCGGTAATCGGCGGCAGGAGCTGCTGCAATTCGACAAACGAAGTTCCCTCTGAAGCCGACCCCGGTGGCAGACTGAAGTGAATCCTGTCTCGGCCTGCGAAAGCGTTGGCCTCTTCAATGGCTGCTCTAGTCTAGTTCTCGTCCGGAAAAGGATAAATAGTTGTAAATAAAAGGCTTAGGTCGCATCTTCGACCTCCGTTGTTGTCGTGGTGTCTTGTTATAATAATGGTAAATATTCGGTAAACCCCGTCTTGCAATAATCTCCTTCCAAATAAGCCCGCGGTCAAACTTTGCTGGACACAGAAGCTGCGAGTGTGTATACAGGGAGCATGCAGCTGAGTGCTACCACCAAGCCGGAATCGGGTGGACTGACGGCTGATGGCTCGACGAAGCGGGTTTTGGTGGCCAAGGAAGAGTACATCCGGCTGCGCTGGGCGGCAGCGTACTGGAAGGCCCAGCATGCCGGGGCGGTGGAGAGAGAAAAGCAGTTGAAGTCAGAGAACTTGAGTCTGCGGGCTCGAGTTCGAGAGCTGGAGAGTCAGCTCTGGGGGCGCAAGAGTGAACAGGCCAAGGGTGGGCGCGCTGGCAGTTCCAGCCCCAAGGCGAGCGGGCGACCCCGAGGGCAGCAAAAAGGCAAGCAGGGGCACGGTCGGACCACTCTGGACGGGTTGGCAGCCCAGGAAGAGGTAGTGGATCTGGAGGAAGCCCAAAAAAGCTGTCCGAAATGCGGTCTGGCACTGGAAGCCTTGGGCTGGACGGAAGACGCCGAGGTGGCCGAAATCGAAGTGCGGGCCCACCGGCGGGTGATCCGGCGGCGCAAGTACAAAGCGGCCTGCCGCTGCGGGGTGCTGCCCGGCATTGTCACGGCGCCCGCCCCGGCACGCTTGATTCCCAAAGGCAAACTAGGGATTTCGGTTTGGGTGGAGATTCTGCTGGAGAAGTTTGACCATTGCCGCCCCATCCACCGTCTGTTGCAGCAGTGGCGAGACCACGGTTTGACTCTCTCTGCAGGAACGGTGGCCGGAGGGCTGAAAAAACTGCAGGGTCTGTTTTTGCCGGTGGCCGAGGCGATCGCCCAGCAGCAGCTCACCCAGGAGAACTGGCAAGCCGACGAGACCGGCTGGCCGGTGTTTGTGGCGGTGGAAGGCAAAAGCGGACGGCTCTGGCATTTGTGGGTGTTTTTGTCGGCCTCCACAGTCGTGTACCAGCTCCAACCCAGTCGCTCGTCTGCAGTGCCTCAATCTCACTTCGGCAGCGCCCAGGGCACTTTACTCACCGATCGATATTCTGCCTATAAGAAGCTGGTCCGGGTCTCAGAGGGGCGTATTTGCCATGCCTTTTGCTGGGCTCACGTGCGCCGCGACTTTTGGCGACTGGGCCTATCCCACCCCCCCTGGCAGGACTGGTCCCTGATGTGGATTGACGACATTGGCCGGCTCTTTGCTGCCAATCAGCTGCGGCTGGCAGTTCGCGATCAGCCCTTGGAATGGGCCCGGGCCGATCGAAAGCTGCGGGTGGCGGTTGAGAAAATGCGAGAGCAATGCGAGGCTCAACGCCAGCTTCCCAGCCTGGCTCCCCCCTGTCGCAAGGTCCTGAAAAGCCTGGCTCGACACTGGCCAGGGCTGACCGTGTTTGTGGATCAACCGGAAGTGGCTATGGACAACAACGCCGCCGAACGCGCCTTGCGCAACCCGGTGGTGGGACGCAAGAATTACTACGGCTCAGGCAGCCGCTGGAGCGCCCAGTTGGCGGCCAGCTTATTCAGCATCTTTGCCACCCTGCGACTCAACGGCCTCAACCCCCGCCTGTGGCTCAGGGACTATCTGCAGGCCTGCGCTAGGCAAGGCGGACAGCCGCCACCCGGCCTGGATCCTTTTCTTCCCTGGGAAATAAGCCCCCATCGTGCCCGCGCATTGACCTGGGCCAGGACGCCGGCAGCGGAGGCTGGATGAAACGCTTCTGCGGGCGAGACTTTAGCGGCCGGGAGATGCGGCGACTGTGTGAGCTGATTGGCGAAGATCCGACCCGCTCGCGGGCCCAGCTCTCCCGCTTGGCCTGCCAGCTCTTGGGCTGGTTCAAGCCTGACGGTGGCCTCAAGGAGATGAGCTGCCGGGTGGCCATGCTGCGCATGCATCGGCAGGGGTTGCTGCAGCTGCCGCCCCCTCGCAACCCGAAGGGAGGCTCGGGCCCAATCAAGCACACTTTCTGCAGCGCACCACAACCGCTGCTGTCCCGACCCGTGCACGAGCTGTCCGGCCTGCATCTGGAGCCGGTCCTGAGCCGCCCCGACTCCACTTTGTGGAATGAATACATCGACCGCTACCACTATCTGGGATACAAGCCCCTGCCGGGTGCTCAGCTGCGCTACTTCGCTTGTTCCGAAAGCCGCATCCTGGCCCTGCTCGGCTTTGGCGCCGCCGCTTGGAAAACCGCCCCTCGCGACCGCTTCATCGGCTGGCGTCCTTCGGAAAGGGAGAGAAACCTTCAACTGATCGTCAACAACGCCCGTTTCTTGATCCTTCCCTGGGTCGAGTCCAAGAACCTGGCCTCTAAACTGCTGGCCATGGCCGCGCGTCAACTCCCCGAGGACTGGCACGACCGCTACGCCTACCGACCCGTTCTGCTGGAAACCTTCGTCGACACGGGGCGCTTCACAGGCGCCTGCTACAAGGCCGCCAACTGGATCCATGTCGGACAGACCCAGGGCCGGGGCAAGCTGGACCGTGACCGCAAGGCCGATCTGCCCACCAAAAGCATCTGGCTCTACCCCCTGAGCAAACACTTCCGAAGATCGCTTCGCTCCACTTGAGTTCCCAACCCGCCTCACCCCATTAGGCATAAAGCCGATGATGGGTTTACCGAATATTTACTAATAATGTTCTCAAAGCATTGAAACAACAAGACTTACGGCAAAGTCAGAAGGTCAAAGATGCGTCAAAGTCGTGAAAATCAGCTGCCGCTGACTCCCCTCTGGCCCGATCATCAGCACGCCCAGGAGCTGCGGGAGATTTCCAAGATCCTCGATGAAAATTCTAAGCTGAACGAGCTGGTCTGGCAAGATCTCAGTGAGGCAGACTCGACAAAAGGGGCTCCGGGGATGAGCGGGGAGCAGGTGTTGCGCTGTGGTGTGATCAAACAGATGCATCAGTTCTCCTATGACCGCTTGGCCTTTCACCTGGCCGATTCCGTGAGCTTGCGGGCCTTTTGCCGTCTGCCTTTGGGCTGGACGCCGGCTCGTTCCACCCTGGCCGAGAACCTCTCGCGCATCCGCCACTCGACCTGGCAGGCCATCAACGCGGCTCTGGTGGACTGGGCCTGTGAGCAAGGCTTGGAGAAGGGAGAGAAGGTCAGAATCGACGCCACTCCGGTGGAGAGTGAGATCCACCACCCCACCGACAATCAGCTGCTCTCTGATTGCGTACGGGTGCTGGCCCGTTGGCTGGGACGACTTTCTTGTTTTGTCGACTTCCCTTACCGGGATCATGGCTTGCGGGCCCGCCGCCGCTGTCTGGCCATCAGCAATGCCCGCCGTCAGACCCTGCGCATCGGCCCTTATCGCGATCTGCTCAAAGTGACCCGCAAGATGGCAGGCTACGCCCGGGCAGCCCTGGCGGCGTGCCAAGACTCCAGCCATCCCCGTGTTGTGCGAGTGAGGAGCTTGCTCGAACACTACCTGGAACTGACCGATCGAGTGATCGATCAGACCGAGCGTCGTGTGGTGCGGGGGGAATCGGTCCCGGCTGGCCAAAAAGTGGTTTCCATTTTTGAGGAGCACACCGATCTGATTCGCAAAGGCGGCCGGGAAACGGTCTATGGGCACAAAGTTTTTCTATCCTGTGGCAGATCCTCTCTGATCCTGGATTGTCTGCCGGTGCGGGGTAACCCGGCCGATAGCACTTACCTGGAGACGATGCTGGATCGGCACTGCCATCAATACGGCTCTTATCCGCGTCAGGCCAGCTTGGACGGAGGCTTTGCATCCAGAGGGAACTTGGCCTTGGCCAAAAGCAAGCCCGGCCTCAAGGATGTGGCTTTCGCCAAAAAGTGTGGACTCACGATCGAATCGATGGTGTCCTCCAGCTGGGTGTACAAACAGCTGCGCCGCTTTCGGGCCGGCATCGAAGGCTGTATCTCGATGCTCAAGCGCGTCTTCGGGCTGGACCGCTGCCACTGGAAAGGCTGGCAGCACTTCCAGCAGTACCTGCAACTCTCGACGCTTTCCTATAATCTGCTGGTACTGGCGCGCCTGCGATTGTAGAGGTGCTCCTGCGGCTGACATCTCGATCCGGCTGGCAAAAGGCCGAAGTGTCTCTTAAAATCGACTCTGGGTGATCCGTTTAGGTCCCCAGCCCACTGCACACAACGGATTGCCAGCGGCTGATTGGGGCCTGCTCGAGGGCGAGCGTCTCAAAAAGCCGATTTCCGGATGAGAAGTAGTCTAGTTTAGTCATATGACTAAGTCAAATTCACAACACTTTATCAACTTGCAACCTCACAGCGATCCGATCGGACCACGGAGGGTCCTCCTACACTGGGAACGTCACGGGTCGCCGAAGTGTAGGAGCCGCCTCCGCGCGGCGATCTGATCGGACCACGGAGGGTCCTCCTACACTGGGAACGTCACGGGTCGCCGAAGCGTGGGAGCCGCCTCCGCGCGGCGATCTGATCGAACTTTCAACCTTCGAACCGTCGGCGGCTCAGTGTGCATCGACTTCGCCCAGTGATGTTCAAGGCAAGAGTCAAGCGTGCCAGGGCACCGCAATGAGCAAAGCGAATAACTTTTAACTTTCAACCGGTAACCAGTAACCAGTAACCAACGACCCAGCGTCAGACCTTCAACAATCCGAATAACTTTTAACTTTCAACCGGTAACCAGTAACCAGTAACCAACGACCCCGACCTTCAACAATCCGCCGAAGTCGCGAAGATCGTTGGGGACGGATTTCCCGGCCAGGCAGTCCAGGCAGTCGGGGATGGCCTGGCCCGAGATCACCTTTTGCCGGAGTTCGCGATAGTCCGGGCCTCTCCATATCTCGGACGCGGAGGAATTGTTGAGGTCTCCCAGCTGGTACTCGTTGAAACAGCAGGTGCGCAGTTTGCCGTCCCAGGTGACGTAGATGGTCGTCCAGGGCTGCGTGCAGTACATTTGCCGGCCGGAGTCGTCGCCCAGGACCATCTGGTGGCGGGCAATGGTTTGTTCGGGCGTGTTATGGCCGTGCCGGGCCAGTAGAGAAAGGGTGTACACGCCGGCTTCCAGATCGGGGGTCGTCACGTCCAGGGAGAACCCGCAGTTGGCCTCGGCCGGATAGCCCTCGGGCAGATGGGGAAGCACATCGGGGCGCTCGATGCTGAAGTCAATCGGGAACTTGACGACCTCGGTGGCGCTTTCGAGGGCAATCTCCGCCCTGGGAAGACCCTTCAGCCCCAGCACCCATCCGTTGACTCGAAACGGCACTATTACCTGATCCTGTGTCAGCGGTTCATCGATGAAACCCATGAAATCGGTCCTTCTGGGGGCGCGCCGCGGAAGGCTTTCATCACTTTGAGCCACGTAGCTGTGAATTCCACCGTCTGAGAACGGTGAGTAGAGGCGGATCTTGTGGCGCTTCAATCGGCGCCGGAACTCCTCCCAGCTCTCCACGACCTGCTCCGGAGACAAAGCCGACAGCTTGTTTTTCTGGTAAAAGGCGTTGTACCCGGGATCGAAAGCTTTGAAGAGGTTCTGGACGATCACCTCGTCAAAGTCGAGCCGCGCCGCCAGGTCGGCGATCTCAGGGAGCTGCTCGAAATTCTGGGCCATGGCCACGAATTCCAGGATCATGTAAGGTACACGCCGGCCGCTCTTGGAACGCTGTTGGGAGAAAGTCTCGATGTTTCCCAGGACCTGATCCAGCGTGGTCCCGACGCGGATCCGCCGGAAGGTCTCGGCCACCGGCGAATCTACGGAAAAGACAATCCGGTCCAGACCCGTATCGATGACCTCGGCTGACAGTGCATCGTCCAGCACCGTTCCATTGCTGGTCATCGAAACACAGGCGCCCTGCTTCTTGAGGTACCTCAGGATCCCCGTCATCTCGGGATTCAGGAAGGGCTCTCCCAGACCGGTCGCCGTTACAAAAGTCGAAGAGCGATAAAATGGTTCCAGCTTCCGGACTGTCTGCAGAGAGATATCACCGGTGAACGCGGCGTTCTTATAGCGGCGGTCGTGGGTTCGGCCACACATCACGCAGGACAGATTGCAGCGATTCGTCACTTCCAGAAAGATGTGGGTGGGCGTGTTCCAGGGACGCACCCGGCGGGACCGGGCACTGAGGGCGGCGGTCAACTGATTGGTGGTCTTGAGAAAAGGCCGCGGCATCGAGCCATTATCCTTTTTCAGGGCCCTGTTCGGCAATTCCCGGTTCCGTTGCACACCCTCTGTCGCCCTGTTTAGCGTCCTCCCCCCTCCTTGCCTTTGCCTTTGCCCGGACCTCAGACACACTGATACGGAAGCACGCGAGAGGAATGGCGGGCACGGAAGCGGGGTCACGTTCTCTTGACAACCTCGAAATGCAGATCTTACTATTGCCCGTTCACTCGAGGAGGTTATGCCACTCTACGAATATCAGTGCCGGGACTGCGGCCGGTTGTCGGAGGTCATCCAGAAATTCTCGGATGATCCCCTGACGGACTGCTCCGAGTGCGGAGGCAGTCTGGACAAGGTTCCCTCGGCTCCCGCCTTTCACCTGAAGGGGAGTGGCTGGTACAAGACCGACTACGCCCCCAAAGATGGTGGCAAGAAGGAGGACTCGCCGGATTCCAAGGCAGAGAAATCCGAAAAAAAGGATTCTTCCGGCGAAAAGAGCGAAAAGAAAACCGAGAAATCCCCCAAGAAAGACTCCGACTCCACCAAGTAATTGGTTTTTTCCGGAGAGTAACCCGGTAGTTCTTCTGACGTGAAATGAAAGTTCTCATTGTTGGTTCCGGAGGGCGCGAGCACACGCTGGCATGGAAGATTCACCAGAGCCCTCGTCTCTCCAGGCTTTACAGCGCACCCGGCAATCCGGGGACCAGGCAGCTCGGTCAGAATGTTCCCATCCCGGCATCCGATCTGGAGGGTCTTCTCAACTTTGCCCGGCAGGAGCAGATCGATTTGACGATCATTGGGCCGGAGGCGCCGCTCGTGAATGGGATGGTCGATCGTTTTGAGGCCGCCGGCCTGCGTGTCGCTGGTCCACGCCAGGGATCCGCTCAGCTGGAGGGCAGCAAGGTCTTCGCCAAGGACTTCATGCAGCGCCACCGAGTTCCCACGGCTCGCTACCGGAGTTACGAGGATGCCGGGGCAGCGATGGAGGCCCTGCGCCGCGGTGAATGGGAGTTTCCAGTCGTGGTCAAGGCAGACGGCCTGGCTGCCGGCAAAGGTGTTCTCATCTGCCAGGACGTGGGGGAGAGCCTGGACGCTATCCGGTTGGTGATGCAAGAGAGAAAGTTTGGGGCAGCCGGTGACAGAGTCGTCATCGAAGAGTTTCTGGAGGGAGAGGAAGTCTCCTTCATGGTGTTCACCGACGGAAACCGGGTTTTGCCCATGGTTCCTTCCCAGGACCACAAAGCCATTTATGACGGAGACAAGGGGCCCAACACAGGGGGAATGGGAGCCTATTCTGTGGACTGGATTCTCAATCCTGAAACTCGCGAGCAGGTGATGGACCAGGTCATCGGACCGACAATCGATGGCATGGCAGCCGAGGGCCATCCTTTTCAGGGGGTTCTCTATGCGGGCTTGATGCTGACCTCCGACGGGCTCAAAGTGCTGGAATTCAATGTCCGCTTCGGGGATCCGGAGACGCAGGTCCTTCTCCCCCGGCTGGAGAGCGATCTGCTGGAGGTTTTCTGGGCCATTGCCCAGGGCGAACTGGACCTCACCGAGGTGAAATGGGTCGACGATGCCACCGTGTGCGTGGTGCTGGCGGCGCCCGGATACCCCGGTTCCTATGAGAAGGGTATTCCCATCCAGGGAGTCGAGAAAGCCGAAGGTGAACACCACACCGTGGTCTTCCACGCTGGAACTGCGCTGCAGGACGACGTTCTGATGAGCAGTGGCGGGCGGGTGCTGGGCGTGACCAGTAGGGCCCCGACCCTGCAGCAGGCCATCCAGCGGGCCTATCGGGGGGCTGAGAAAATCGAGTTCAATGGTAAATATTATCGCCGCGACATTGGAGCCAAAGGTCTCGCGAAGGAGAAGTCATGAGCCAGCCCAAGGTGGGAATCTTGATGGGAAGCCCCTCGGATGCCGACATCATGCGAGGGGCGGCCGGTGTTCTGAAAGAGTTCGGAGTGCCCTACGAGATGAAGGTCCTTTCCGCTCACCGTATTCCTGACAAGACGGCGGACTATGCTCGTAGCGCGGAGGAAAGAGGGATTCAGGTCCTGATCGGCGGGGCTGGAATGGCAGCGCACCTGGCGGGTACCCTGGCCGCTCACTCGATCCTGCCGGTCATCGGTGTGCCCATTGACGGCTCCAGCCTGGCCGGCCTGGACGCGCTTCTGGCCACTGTCCAGATGCCCGGAGGGATCCCCGTCGCTACCGTGTCCATTGGAAAAGCCGGAGCCAAGAATGCCGGTCTACTGGCCGTGCAAATTCTCAGCCGCAGCGACCCTGCTCTGGTCGAGAAGCTGCACGAGTACCGGCGGGCCATGCGGGAGAAGATCGAGGCGGTGCGGCTGGAATAAAGGGTTCCAACGTTGCCTGGAATAAAGGGTTCCAACGTTCCAACGTTCCAGCGTTCCAAGGACTTTCAACCTTCAACCTTCAACCTTCAACCTTCAACTCTCTAGAATGACGACCGCCACGGCGTAGGCCCGGGCATGGGTAATGGTGAGCAGTGCGTTGTCGGCGTGAAGGGACTCGAAGACTTCCTCCGCCCTAGCGTGGAAATGGATGCGGGGCTGGCCGGAGGGTTCGGAACTGACTTCCACGTCGCGCCAGCGGATACCCTCGGCCCAGCCGGTGCCGAGAGCTTTCAGGGCCGCCTCTTTGGCGGCGAAGCGACCAGCGAAGTGCTGATACTGGTTCTTCCGAGCCGTGCAGTACTCGGCTTCCTGCTCTGTGAAGATTCTCTGAACCATCTTGGGCTGGTTCTCCAGAGCCTTTCGAATTCGCTCCACCTCGACAAGGTCTACTCCCAGACCGACCACCATTCCCCTATGTTAGCCTTGGTACCCAGTACTTGACACCCGGTTATGTTCTACGAGAAGCGGATTCGCTCTGTCCCTTTCTTCCAGTTCAGTGAACTGGAAGAGATTCCGGGCGTGGTTCACGCCTTCACTTCCAGGCAGACCGACCAGGCCTGTGGACTCGACAGAGTTGAACAGTCGGCCGTGGACAAGACACCTTTTTTGGACCTGCTGGAGATCACCGCAGCGAAGACGATTCAGCTCCGGCAAGTCCATTCCAACCGTGTCCTGAGACGGGCGTTTCCCGGTATCGACCGTCCGCAAGGCGACGGGCTGGTGCTCACGAAGCCCGGGACCTTCGGGGTCATCAGGACCGCCGACTGCCTGCCGGTTCTGGTCATCGATCCACTTCGCCGGCAGCTGGCGGCGGTGCATGCCGGCTGGAGGGGGACTCTGGGGCGGATCCTGGGGCGGGCGATTGGAGAGTTGACCGGACCGGGCAGTGATCCAGCCCGGTTGACCGTGGCCCTGGGTCCCTGCATTCGCAGCTGCTGCTATGAGGTGGGCCCCGAGTTTCCGGAGCGGTTCAGCCGGGAAGGGCATGATGTGAAACGGATTTTTCAGGGACGCAATCTGGACCTGATCGAAGCCAATCGAGCCGAGGCTGAGGCAGCCGGCGTGGTCCGAATCGTGGACAGTGGACTCTGTACCTGTTGCAGCCCGGAGACCTTCTACTCCCACCGACGCGATCAGGATCCACGCCGCATGTGGGCTCTCGCAGGCTTCGCCGCCTGACGGTTCCGAATTTGGCGATCTGATCGGACCACGGAGGGTCCTCCCACACCGGGAATGTCACGGGTCGGCGAAGTGTAGGAGCCGCCTCCGCGCGGCGATCTGATCGGACCACGGAGGGTCCTCCCACACCGGGAATGTTACGGGCCGGCGAAGTGTAGGAGCCGCCTCCATGCGGCGATGTGATCTTGGAAGGTCTAATCCCCGAACAGCAGCCGCCCGTCATCGTCTTCGCCCACTACTTTCAGTGAGACCATCCGGTTGGGCGCCAGGGAAGGGTCCGCTAGTCCCTTCAAATAGTTCCCGGTGATGACGGAGCGCCGACGCGCTTCCATCTGGTCGAGTGTCAGAGCCGAGAGACGCTTCCCGATGAAGCTCGTGCGAAACTGAGAGTTTTTCGAGTCGGAGATCTGTCGAAGCTCCCGGCAGCGCCGCCGGAGGGTGGAGGGCGAAACCTTGTCATCCATTTGTGAAGCTGCTGTTCCGGAGCGGTCGCTGTAGGGGAAGACGTGCAGATAGGAAAAGGGCATGCGCTCGACAAAGCGGCGGCTCACCCGGTGTTCCCTTTCGTCTTCTCCGGGGAAGCCGGCGATCACGTCCGTGCCGATTCCTGCTTCCGGAATCCGGATCCGAATCTCCTCCACCAGGCCGGCAAAGCGAGCGCTGGTATAGGGCCGGAGCATTCTTTTGAGCGTCCTGTCACATCCGCTCTGCAGGCAGATGTGAAAGTGGGGGGCGATCCTGCCCTGGCTCTGTTCGATGATTTGCAAGACCTTGCGGGACAGCTCCATGGGTTCAATGGAACTGAGCCGGAGCTGTTGCAGACCCTCTATGTGAAGGAGTTCCTCGAGCAGCCGGTGGAGACGGAAAGGCGGGTCCAGATGACGTCCATACGTCCCGAGATGAATACCGGTCAGGACGATCTCCCGAAAGCCCAGGCCAACCAGGCGCCCCACCTGGCCCAGCACCTCGTCGGGAGGCAGGCTGCGGCCGGGTCCCCGCACCGCCGGAATGATGCAGTAGGTGCAGCGGGCATCGCAGCCGTCCTGGATCTTTACGAAGGGGCGGGTCCGACCCCCGGTCCGTCGAGCCGGGCTGGGCTCCAGGGCTCGAGATGCGCTGAAGCTGTCCCGGTACACAGGGACCAGTTCGGCAAAGCCGGCCGGGCTCACCGGAGCCAGCTCAGTGAGTTGAACCAGACGGCCTTTGTGGCTGTTTCCAACCACTGCCGTGACTCCCGGAATACTTGCCAGTTCCTGGGGCGACCGCTGCGCATAACACCCCGTCACGACCAGCTTCGCCTTCGGATTCCCGCGCCGAAAGCGCCGCACCAGCTGTCGTACCTGCTGATCGGAACGATGGGTGACCGTGCACGAATTCACCACTACCACGTCAGCCCGCCTCGAGTCGTCCGTTTCCTCGAAGGAGCTCTGAAAGAACTCGTCCCTCAAAGCCGCGGTGTCGGCCTGGTTGGTCCGGCAGCCAAAGGTGGCGATGTGAAATCTCTTAGACACTGTGGGCGGCTCTTTCCAGATAGGCCAGCTGACCACAGGCTGCCGAAATGTCCTGTCCCCTTGTCTTGCGCACGAAGGCCGAGATGTGATGGCTACTCAGAATCTGCTGAAAGCGATCCACTGTCTGTGCTGAAGGGCGCTGATAAGGGAGCCCCGGGTTGGGGTTGTAGGGAATCAGATTCACCTTGGACGGGATTCCCTTGAGCAGCCCGGCGAGCCGGTGGGCTTCTTCCGGGGAATCGGTCACTCCTTGGAGCAGTACGTATTCAAAGGTGATCCGCCGTCTGGGTTCCAGGGGAAAGCGTCGGCAGCAGTCAAGCAGGTCCTGGATCGGCCATCTCTGGTTCAGGGGCATGAGCTCATTTCTCAGTTCGTCGGTGGTCGCATTGAGGGATACGGCCAGATTGGGGAGAATCGGTTCCGAGCGCATCTGCTCCAACACCGGGATGACTCCCGCAGTAGACACAGTAATGCGTCGTTTGGAAAGTCCCATCCCCACAGGGTCGACCATGATCCGAAAGGCCTTCATCAGGTGCTTGTAGTTGTAAAGAGGCTCGCCCATCCCCATGAAGACGATATTGAAACCACGGGGGGGGACGTAGTCGGAGTCGATGGCGGTCAGGATCTGCCCCAGGATTTCGCCCGAATTCAGGTTGCGTGTGAATCCCATCTGGGCCGTCAGGCAGAAGGTGCATCCAACATCGCAGCCCACCTGCGAAGAGACACACAGGGTGGTGCGGTCCTCCTCCGGGATGACCACGGTTTCCACGAACTGATCGTCGTGGAGACGGAAGAGAAGCTTGACGGTTCCATCGCTGGATTCCGAGCGCTGGTGAAGTTGCGGAAGATCGACTCGAAACTGCTCCTCGAGCTGGCTGCGGAACGCCGTCGGGAGCTCCGACATCCGCGAAAAAGAGTGCTCTCGGCGCCGGTAGAGCAGGTGATACAACTGCTTGCCGCGAAAGGATTGTGCGCCCATTTTGGTGGCGATTCCGAGCAGCTCCGGACAGTCTTTTCCTAGCAGGTTCATGAGCCGGACACTCGCGAGACTCTCATGGTTCCACGCTCACCTTCCACAATTCAGGAACTTTCAACCTTCAACCTTCAACCTTCAACCTTCAACGGAGGGCAGCGATCGTCCTTTCATGTTTCATACCCGGTTGCTACATTCTAGCCTAACGTGTTCATCTCAGTGCTTGGCAGCGGCAGTAGCGGCAATTGTACCCTCGTGGCAACGCGGGACTCGTGTCTTCTGATTGATCTCGGCTTCGGGCCGCGTAGCTTTTCCCGCCGTATGAAGGAGGCGAATCTCGAGCCCCGGCCGATTGATGCCGTATTTCTGACCCACGGGCACTCGGATCACTGCCAGGGAGTCGGCTCTCGGAAGGCCTCCGAATCGGTGCCCGTGTACATGAACCGGGGCACTCGGAGCGAAGGAGCGGGGCTGAAGGAGGTCGAGAACTGGAGAGAATTCGAGTCCGGTCGGCCGGTTCAGGTGAGCGACTTCCGGGTGGAAGCCTTTGCTATCTCGCACGATGCTTCGGAGCCGGTCGGCTTTCGCATTGAAGCCGAAGGAAAGACGGGTGTGGTGGTGACTGATCTGGGCGAAATGACTCCCCATGTCAAGTCGCGGCTGCGTGGCTGCGACTGGCTGGTTCTGGAGTCGAACCATGACGAGAATCTGTTGAAGATGGGTCCTTATCCCTGGCAACTCAAGCAGCGCGTGCTGAGCCGGCTGGGTCACCTCTCAAATCGAACTGCCGCCGAGTTCATCCGGGACGACTACGACGGCTCGGCGGCCCACATTTTCCTGGCCCACCTGAGCCAGCAGAACAACCATCCGGAGATTGCCCTCAAGTCGGCCCGCACAGCCATGAAGGATCGTCCCCGCAGGGGTCTTTTCGAGTCATGCCGGATTCACTTGACCTTTCAGGCCCATCCTTCTAACGTGATCCATCTATGATCTCTCGATACACCCATCCCGACATGGCCGGGGTGTGGACGGACGAGAATCGCTTTCGCAAGTGGCTGGAGGTCGAGATCGCCGTGTGCGACGCGCTGGCGGAGAGCGGTGAAATCCCAGCTGAGGCTGCTGCCCGGATTCGAAAGAACGCGTCCTTTTCGGTCGAGCGCATCCGGGAGATCGAAGCCCTGACTCGCCATGATGTCGTGGCTTTCACGACGGCTGTGGCCGAGACACTGGGACCGGAGTCTCGATTCGTTCATCTGGGCCTCACCTCCACCGATGTAGTGGACACGGCCCAGGCTCTGCAGGTTCGAGAAGCCTCCCGCCTCATCGAGGCGGCAATGCAGGACCTGACGAAGACACTTGCAGAGCAGGCCCAACGACACAGTGGCACGGTCATGATGGGCAGAACCCACGGCATTCACGCCGAGCCCATCAGTCTCGGGTTGAAGTTTGCGGTGTGGTATGCGGAGATGGAACGGAACCTGGATCGCTTCCGCCGGGCCCGCAAGGTGCTGGAGGTGGGCAAGATCAGCGGTCCCGTCGGGACCTTTTCACACCTGCCCCCAGAGCTGGAGGAGGCAGTCTGCGGGCGCCTGGGGATCGGCTTCGCCCGCGTTTCCACGCAGACGCTGCAGCGTGACCGGCATGCCGAGTACCTCTGCACCCTGGCCATTATCTGCTCCAGCTTTGACAAGATGGCAACCGAAATTCGCCATCTTCAAAGAACCGAGGTGCGAGAGGCCTCCGAGCCGTTCAGCAAGAGCCAGAAGGGCAGTTCCTCCATGCCCCACAAGCGGAATCCGATCGGCAGCGAAAACATTTCGGGGCTGGCCCGGGTCGTGCGCGGCAACGCGATGGTGGCTCTGCAGGATGTGGCTCTGTGGCACGAAAGAGACATCTCCCATTCTTCAGCGGAGCGAGTGGTCCTGCCCGACAGCACCATCCTGGCCCACTATCTTTGCGTCCGGCTCAACCGGATCCTTACAGGGCTGGTAGTCAACCCTGAGCAGATGCAGGCCAACCTCGAGATTACGGGAGGACTTTTCAACTCTTCGTCCCTGCTGCTGGCGCTGTGCAGAAAAGGGGTGCTGCGTGAGGAGGCTTATCTCTGGGTCCAGCGCAACGCCATGAAAGTCTGGGACGAAGGAGGGGATTTCCGGCAGCTCATCCTGGACGATCCAGATATCACGGGCGTACTGACCAGAGAAGAGATCGATGCGCTCTTTGATCCCAGAGACAAGCTGCGCCACCTGCCTGCCGTCTTCAAGCGTGTGTTTGGGGATTGATATGGCGCTTTTCGCGCCGTGTTGAAAGTTAAAGGTTGAAAGTTGAAAGTTCGTCCAAGGCACTTTGTACTTTGCACTGTGAGTTCTTCCGTTAACCAGAAAAAACAATCATGAACCAAATCATTGACCACATCGAGAGTCGCCGTGATGAGTACCTGGAAGAACTGCAGACCTTCCTGAGAATTCCCAGCATCAGCACCGACAGTACTCACCGCCCGGACATGCACCGGGCGGCGGAGTACGTGAGGGAACAGCTGGTTTCCTCCGGAATGACGGCTGAGATCGTGCCCACTGAGGGCCATCCGATCGTCTTTGGTGAGCGTATCGAACACGCGGATCGGCCCACGGTTTTGATCTACGGGCACTACGACGTACAGCCGGTCGATCCCATCGATCTCTGGGAAACGGGCCCTTTTGAGCCGGATATCCGGAATGACTGCCTGTTTGCGCGAGGATCGGCCGACGACAAGGGGCAAGTGTTCATCCACTTCAAGAGCGCCCAGGCATTCCTGGAGGTGGCCGGCGAGCTGCCTCTCAACATCAAGTTCCTTGTCGAGGGTGAGGAGGAGATCGGCAGCCCCAACCTGCAGCCCTTTGTCGACAGCCACCTGGAGCGGCTGACGGCCGACGCAGCCGTGATCTCCGACACCACCATGTTTTCGAAGGAAACTCCCTCGATCGCTTACGGACTGCGCGGTCTTTCCTACTTACAGATCGACGTCCGGGGACCGGATCGGGACCTTCACTCGGGCTCTTTCGGAGGCCCGGTTGCGAATCCGGCCTTCGTTCTGAGCCAGATCCTGGCTTGCTTAAAGGACGAGAACGATCGGGTCCTGATCCCGGGCTTCTACGACCGAGTCCGAGAGCTGACTTCGGAAGAAAAAGAGGCCTTCGCGTCACTGCCTTTTGACGAGGAGGCGTACCGGGCCGACCTGGGCGTGAAGAGACTGGCCGGGGAAAGGGGCTACACTCCCCTCGAGCAGTTGTGGGCCAGGCCCACCCTGGAGGTCAATGGATTGCTCAGCGGGTTTACGGCGGAAGGGGCCAAGACGGTGCTGCCGTCCCAGGCCATGGCCAAGGTCAGTATGCGGCTGGTTCCGGATCAGGATCCCGGCGAGATTGACGAGCTTTTCAAGAGCTACGTGATGGCGCAGGCCGGCGAGACAGTTTCCGTCAAGGTCACGCCTATGCATGGCGCTAAGCCCTGGGTCGCTTCGCTCGATCATCCGGCGATCCAAGCGGCCGCCAACGCCGTGGAGGCCGGCTTCGGAAAGCGTCCGGTGTTCCAACGCGAGGGAGGGTCCATCCCTATAGTCGCTACCTTCCAGGAGACTCTGGGGATCCCAACGGTTCTCATGGGGATCGGCCTGCCGGATGAAAACGCCCACGCCCCCAACGAGAACCTCTACCTGCCCCATTTCTTCAACGGCATCAAAGCCTCTGCCTATTTCATGGCGGAATACGGGAATCAGGGGAGTTAACTTTCAACTCCTCAGACCGTGCCGATCCGACCTGATGAAGCTTCATCAGGCTGGTGTGTCCTTTTTCCACGATCGGCGCTCCGGTCAGAATCACCAGGTTGTCTCCAGGCTCCACCATTCCCTTCTTCAGCAGGAGTGCTTCCGTGGCCAGGATCAGTTCGTCCACATTGTCGATCAGACCCATCAGCATGGGGCGAACACCCCAGTACAGCGACAGTCTCTTCATGATGGAGCGATGGGGAGTCACACCCAGGATTTCGGCTCGAGGACGGAACTTGGAGATCACCTGAGCTGTCGACCCGGACTGGGTAAAAGCGACAATATAGCGGGCGCGGACCGAATTCGCGGCGTGGTAGGCCGAGTTGCACACGGCCTCTGGAAAACTCAGAAGACCTTCTCCCGCGACGCCCCGGAAGGGAGCCGCCGCCGGCAGAGATTCCGCCTCCCGAACAATCCGATCCATCATTCTGACGGCCCGCTCCGGATACTGTCCGATCGCCGTTTCTCCGGAGAGCATGACGGCATCCGTGCCGTCAATCACGGCATTGGCGACATCGGAGGCCTCGGCTCGAGTGGGCCTTGGATTGCGGATCATGGAGTCGAGCATCTGGGTAGCCGTGATGACCAGCTTCCCGGCCTGATTGGCACTCGTAATGACCCGTTTCTGCATCACCGGAACCCTCTCCGGTGCTACCTCGACGCCGAGATCCCCGCGGGCGATCATCACGCCCTCTGAGACCTTCAGGATATTCTCGAGATTCTCGATGGAGGAGGATCTTTCCAGTTTCGCAATGATGGGGATTTTGGCATCTCTCGCTTCCAGCTCCAGGCGGAGGGCCGTGACATCGGCTGCCTGTCGGACAAAGGAAAGGGCTACGAAATCGACCTCGCGCTCGACTCCAAATTCGAGGTCGCGGATGTCCCTGGCAGTCAGCGGTGGAGCGCTCAAGGTAGCTCCCGGGACGTTGATTCCCTGGTGTTCGACCAGTTCACCGCCGACAACGACCTCGCATTCGAGGTTGTCTTCCTGGATGCGGATCACCCGGAGCTCGATCAGACCGTCCGACAGGAGGAGTGTGTCGCCGCCGGCGACGTCACCCGGCAGATTGGCGTAGTTTGTGGAGATACGACTGCTGTTCCCCTCGACCTGCTCCGTAGTGATGGTGATGGACTCTCCGTCCTGCAGCTTTACCGGCTCATGATTCTCGAGCGAGCCCGTGCGCACCTTGATCCCGGCCAGATCCTGGAGAATAGCCACGGGATGGCCGCGCGTCGCGGACAAGCCCCGGATATCTTCAATGATGCGGGTGTAGGTTGCATGGTTTCCGTGGGAGAAGTTGAGCCGAGCCACGTCCATTCCAGCGTCGATGAGATGGTCCAGCTCCTCTCGCGACTCCGTGGCAGGTCCGATGGTGGCGATGATCTTGGCCTTCCGCATTGAAAAGTTTCCGCAAGCTCGATGCTTGATCTATTATGAGGCAGACTGCGACGAAATGAATTCGTCGTTAAATGGGGCTTTGACCGCGATGGACCGACAGAAGGCCTGGGAACTGCTGAGTGAGCACACGAAAACGGAAGGTCTGATCAAGCATGCCCTGGCGGTGGAGGCTGCCATGCGGGCCTATGCCGGGAAGTTTGGCGAAGACGAAGAGAAGTGGGGGATTGTCGGACTTCTCCATGACTTCGACTACGACCAGCACCCGAGTCCCGAGGAGCACCCGCTGGTGGGCGCCGCCATTCTGGAGCGTGAGGGCTATCCGGAAGACGTGATCTACGCCATCAAGTCTCATGCCGACTACCTGGATCTTCCCCGTCGAAGCCTGATGGACAAAACCCTCTACGCTGTCGATGAGTTGTGCGGATTCCTGGTGGCTGTGGCGCTGGTAAGGCCCGGCAGGCGGATTGCCGATGTTCCCGTTAAATCGGTCAAGAAGAAGCTCAAGGACAAGCCGTTTGCCCGCTCCGTCAACCGCGAGGATATTCGTCGTGGCTGCGAGGATCTCGGCGTGGAACTGTCGGAGCACATTCAGTTCGTCGTCGCGGCCATGGCCCGGGTGGCTGTAGAGTTGGGATTGGCAGGAGAGAGTGATCATGGATAAGCCTTCCGGCGGAATGCTGGATGCTCTGTTGCACGAGGAGAGGAAGTTTGAGCCGTCCGAACAGTTTCGGGAAGGGGCCCTGTGGAGCGATCCTGCCATTTATGATGAGGCGAGTCGAGACCTGGAAGGCTTCTGGGCCGAACAGGCCGAATCGATCGACTGGTTCCGGAAGTGGGACGAGGTCCTGGACTGGAAGGTGCCGGACGCCCGCTGGTTCGTTGGGGGCCGGCTGAATGTCTGCTACAACTGCGTAGATCGACATTTGAGCACCTGGCGCAAGAATCGCGCTGCCATCATCTGGGAAGGCGAGCCCGGTGACGAGCGGGTGCTGACCTATCAGGATCTGTACCGGGAAGTAAATCAATGTGCCGCCGCTTTGCAGCGCCTCGGAATTCAGGAAGGAGACCGGGTCGCCATCTACCTGGGGATGATTCCTGAACTGGCGATTGCGATGCTGGCCTGTGCCCGCCTGGGTGCTCCCCACACCGTTGTGTTTGGAGGTTTCAGTCCGGAGTCCCTCAGCGACCGCATCAACGACTGCCAGGCCACATTGCTGATTACTGCGGACGGAGCCTGGCGCAAGGGGGGTGTTGTTCCCCTCAAAGGCAACGCAGACGAAGCGCTCAAGAGCTGCCCGACCATCGAGAATGTCCTGGTCGTCAACCGCACCAGCCAGGCTCCTGAAGTACCGATGGTGGAGGACCGTGACCACTGGTGGCACGACGAAATGAAACGGTCGGAGGGAACTCTTGTGGAGCCTGCCCATCTCGACTCCGAGCATCCCCTCTACATACTGTACACGTCGGGAACGACCGGCAAGCCCAAGGGCCTTCTCCACACCACCGGTGGCTATCTGGTGGGGACGGCTGCCACTCATCGCTACATCTTCGATCTCAAGGACGAGGACACCTACTGGGCGGCGGCCGACATTGGCTGGGTGACGGGTCACAGCTACATCGTTTACGGGCCCCTGGCCAACGGGGCCACTTCGGTCATGTACGAAGGGGCGCCCAATCACCCGGACAACGATCGGTTCTGGGCCATTGTCGAAAAATATCAGGTGAACATTCTCTATACGGCGCCGACAGCCATTCGGGCCTTCATGGGCTGGGGCGACGAGTTTCCAGCCCGGCACGACCTCAGCTCCCTGCGCCTGCTGGGGACGGTCGGGGAACCCATCAACCCGAAAGCCTGGATGTGGTATCGGGACCACATCGGCTCGGGGCGCACCCCCGTGGTGGACACCTGGTGGCAGACAGAAACGGGAATGATTCTGATCACGCCACTTCCGGGAATTACCGTTCTCAAGCCGGGCTCGGCGACCTTCCCGTTCCCGGGTATCGAGGCGGACATTGTGGACGATCAGGGGAATTCAGTACCCCTCGGTTCGGGCGGCTATCTGGTTCTCAAGAAGCCGTGGCCGGCCATGGCCCGTACCATCTGGGGAGATCCGGAGCGGTTTCAGGAGACTTATTGGAGTCGCTTTCCCGGTCTTTACTTTACGGGTGACGGCGCCAAGCGCGATGAGGAAGGATATTTCTGGCTGCTGGGGCGGGTTGACGATGTTCTGAATGTCTCCGGTCACCGCATCGGAACGATGGAGGTGGAAAGTGCCCTGGTCAGTCATGCGGCCGTGGCCGAAGCCGCTGTTATCGGAGTCACCCACGAGATCAAGGGGCAGGGAATTGTGGCCTTCGTGACCCCTCGCGTTGGGGTGGATCAAGAGGGGCTGTCGGAGGATCTGCGCCACCATGTGGCCGCGAAAATCGGGCCGATTGCCAGACCTGAACAGGTATTCCTGACACCGGAACTCCCCAAGACCCGCAGCGGGAAGATCATGCGCCGCCTGCTCCGAGACGTTGCCGAAGGCCGGATTCTGAGCGACACCACGACCCTGGCCGATCCCGGAGTACTGGATTCGATCAAGAACCAGTATGAGGACAGCGAGGGCTAGCGCCCTCACCTGCCGCTCGTTGTCACTCGCGGCGTTGCAAGTTTCAAGTCGCAGGTTTCAAGTTGCTTCCAACCTTTAACCTTTAACTTTCAACCTTCAACCTTCAACTCTTAACCTCAACCCGCCGCGTAAAAAGCAACGGCCCGCTACACTTCCTGGGGTGCGCCGCAATATTCGTTGAGAGCCGCCTGCAGATCCGTGGAGATGGCCATTGAACATGGCGATCGCCCAGAGCTTCCCGGCTTTCAATCATGTGCCGTTCCATCATGAAAACCAGCTTGCCATCTTTGAACATGGCGACGCTGGGCGAGGATGGCGGAAAAGGCTTCAGATACTCACGGGCGCGAGCTGTCGCCTCCGTGTCCTGACCTGCAAACACCGTCGTGAGCCGATCCGGCCTGGGGCCCTGGTCAAGGGCGTGAGCAATACCCGGGCGGGCTTTGCCAGCGGCGCATCCACAAATGGAGTTGACCACCAGCAGCACGGTGCCATCGTCTTTCGTCAGTACGGAGTCGACATCTTCTACGCTTTTCAATTCTTCAAATCCAATTTGCGTGAGTTCTTCCCGACCGGGCTGAACCCACTCTTCTGGATAGGGCATAATCAAACCTCCTGCCGACAAGAATACATGAATTGTCTGTCCCGGGTGCGGCTTTTCCCCAAAGCCGGGAAAACTAGTTCCAGGTTCCATGTTGGCGCGCTGATTGCATTCGCGCCTCTGTCCGCCCGGGTCCCCCCCTTGCCTGTGCCTTTGCCCTTGCCTTTGCCCGGACCTCAGTTTCGTTCTATCAAGGCCTTCAACCCGGTAAAGGATCGAGTGGAGTTGCCATCACTGACTAATAACGTTCCGGGTCGAAAGAAACGCAAGGGGAATGACGGGCACGGGCAAAGGCAAGGCGCTAGTGTACTGTCCGGGAAGTTCGCGGTGTTAATTCGGGATGGATTTTCGGCGACAGTGAGGCGCGCGACGCAGGAAGGCCGGGTGTCTTTCGAGGTAGCGCAACAAAGCTGTCGGCGAAAAGACGCCTGAAGTAGCGGCGTGAACTTTCCGGACAGTGCACTAGACAGTTACTCCGCCCAGGGTTCTGATGAAAGGTGTCACCGCTGGGGACGGCCAGGATAGATCCATTGAAGGCCAGACCGCGACCCCCTGGGACAAGGGGTCAAGATCAATGACGTCTGGTTCACCGTTATCGGGGTTCTGGCCGATCAGTTCATCGAGGAACAGGAATTCGAGGGAATCAAGATCGAGAATCCAAATAGCGACATCTTTATTCCGCTGGGGACCCTGTTGACCAAGTTCGAACGGGACCCCGTGGCCAATGAGCTCGACGACATCATCATTCGTGTCCCGGAAAGTCGGGACATCGCCGAACAAGCGGCCTTTATCTCCGCCATGGTCGGGAGCATGCATCGGCAGATTGATGACTTCACACTTGTGGTCCCAGAGCGCCTGCTCACTCAAAGTCGACAGACCCAGCGGATCTTCAACATCGTCATGGGGGCGATCGCATCGATCTCCCTGCTGGTCGGCGGGATTGGAATCATGAACATCATGCTGGCCTCGGTGCTTGAACGCACCGGAGAGATCGGCCTGCGCCGGGCGCTGGGTGCACGCCGTCGGGATATCAGTCGCCAGTTCGTCCTCGAAGCTCTCGTCATCAGCGTGAGTGGTGCCACCCTGGGGATCGGACTGGGCTACGGTATCTCGCGCCTGGTCTCGACCTATTCGGGATGGCCCACCATCGTGACGCCGCTGTCCGTGCTGCTGGGCGTCGGTGTTTCCATGACCGTGGGACTCGTGTTCGGTATCTATCCCGCCCGCCAGGCTTCCCAGGTCTCCCCCATCGAGGCCCTGCGGTATGAATAGGTTCCAACGTTCCAGGGTAAATATTCGGTAAACCCATCATCGGCTTTATGCCTAATGGGGTGAGGCGGGTTGGGAACTCAAGTGGAGCGAAGCGATCTTCGGAAGTGTTTGCTCAGGGGGTAGAGCCAGATGCTTTTGGTGGGCAGATCGGCCTTGCGGTCACGGTCCAGCTTGCCCCGGCCCTGGGTCTGTCCGACATGGATCCAGTTGGCGGCCTTGTAGCAGGCGCCTGTGAAGCGCCCCGTGTCGACGAAGGTTTCCAGCAGAACGGGTCGGTAGGCGTAGCGGTCGTGCCAGTCCTCGGGGAGTTGACGCGCGGCCATGGCCAGCAGTTTAGAGGCCAGGTTCTTGGACTCGACCCAGGGAAGGATCAAGAAACGGGCGTTGTTGACGATCAGTTGAAGGTTTCTCTCCCTTTCCGAAGGACGCCAGCCGATGAAGCGGTCGCGAGGGGCGGTTTTCCAAGCGGCGGCGCCAAAGCCGAGCAGGGCCAGGATGCGGCTTTCGGAACAAGCGAAGTAGCGCAGCTGAGCACCCGGCAGGGGCTTGTATCCCAGATAGTGGTAGCGGTCGATGTATTCATTCCACAAAGTGGAGTCGGGGCGGCTCAGGACCGGCTCCAGATGCAGGCCGGACAGCTCGTGCACGGGTCGGGACAGCAGCGGTTGTGGTGCGCTGCAGAAAGTGTGCTTGATTGGGCCCGAGCCTCCCTTCGGGTTGCGAGGGGGCGGCAGCTGCAGCAACCCCTGCCGATGCATGCGCAGCATGGCCACCCGGCAGCTCATCTCCTTGAGGCCACCGTCAGGCTTGAACCAGCCCAAGAGCTGGCAGGCCAAGCGGGAGAGCTGGGCCCGCGAGCGGGTCGGATCTTCGCCAATCAGCTCACACAGTCGCCGCATCTCCCGGCCGCTAAAGTCTCGCCCGCAGAAGCGTTTCATCCAGCCTCCGCTGCCGGCGTCCTGGCCCAGGTCAATGCGCGGGCACGATGGGGGCTTATTTTCCAGGGAAGAAAAGGATCCAGGTCGGGTGGCGGCTGTCCGCCTTGCCTAGCGCAGGCCTGCAGATAGTCCCTGAGCCACAGGCGGGGGTTGAGGCCGTTGAGTCGCAGGGTGGCAAAGATGCTGAATAAGCTGGCCGCCAACTGGGCGCTCCAGCGGCTGCCTGAGCCGTAGTAATTCTTGCGTCCCACCACCGGGTTGCGCAAGGCGCGTTCGGCGGCGTTGTTGTCCATAGCCACTTCCGGTTGATCCACAAACACGGTCAGCCCTGGCCAGTGTCGAGCCAGGCTTTTCAGGACCTTGCGACAGGGGGGAGCCAGGCTGGGAAGCTGGCGTTGAGCCTCGCATTGCTCTCGCATTTTCTCAACCGCCACCCGCAGCTTTCGATCGGCCCGGGCCCATTCCAAGGGCTGATCGCGAACTGCCAGCCGCAGCTGATTGGCAGCAAAGAGCCGGCCAATGTCGTCAATCCACATCAGGGACCAGTCCTGCCAGGGGGGGTGGGATAGGCCCAGTCGCCAAAAGTCGCGGCGCACGTGAGCCCAGCAAAAGGCATGGCAAATACGCCCCTCTGAGACCCGGACCAGCTTCTTATAGGCAGAATATCGATCGGTGAGTAAAGTGCCCTGGGCGCTGCCGAAGTGAGATTGAGGCACTGCAGACGAGCGACTGGGTTGGAGCTGGTACACGACTGTGGAGGCCGACAAAAACACCCACAAATGCCAGAGCCGTCCGCTTTTGCCTTCCACCGCCACAAACACCGGCCAGCCGGTCTCGTCGGCTTGCCAGTTCTCCTGGGTGAGCTGCTGCTGGGCGATCGCCTCGGCCACCGGCAAAAACAGACCCTGCAGTTTTTTCAGCCCTCCGGCCACCGTTCCTGCAGAGAGAGTCAAACCGTGGTCTCGCCACTGCTGCAACAGACGGTGGGTGGGGCGGCAATGGTCAAACTTCTCCAGCAGAATCTCCACCCAAACCGAAATCCCTAGTTTGCCTTTGGGAATCAAGCGTGCCGGGGCGGGCGCCGTGACAATGCCGGGCAGCACCCCGCAGCGGCAGGCCGCTTTGTACTTGCGCCGCCGGATCACCCGCCGGTGGGCCCGCACTTCGATTTCGGCCACCTCGGCGTCTTCCGTCCAGCCCAAGGCTTCCAGTGCCAGACCGCATTTCGGACAGCTTTTTTGGGCTTCCTCCAGATCCACTACCTCTTCCTGGGCTGCCAACCCGTCCAGAGTGGTCCGACCGTGCCCCTGCTTGCCTTTTTGCTGCCCTCGGGGTCGCCCGCTCGCCTTGGGGCTGGAACTGCCAGCGCGCCCACCCTTGGCCTGTTCACTCTTGCGCCCCCAGAGCTGACTCTCCAGCTCTCGAACTCGAGCCCGCAGACTCAAGTTCTCTGACTTCAACTGCTTTTCTCTCTCCACCGCCCCGGCATGCTGGGCCTTCCAGTACGCTGCCGCCCAGCGCAGCCGGATGTACTCTTCCTTGGCCACCAAAACCCGCTTCGTCGAGCCATCAGCCGTCAGTCCACCCGATTCCGGCTTGGTGGTAGCACTCAGCTGCATGCTCCCTGTATACACACTCGCAGCTTCTGTGTCCAGCAAAGTTTGACCGCGGGCTTATTTGGAAGGAGATTATTGCAAGACGGGGTTTACCGAATATTTACGTTCCAGGGTTCCAGGGTTCCAAGTTAGGTTCCGGGTTCTGATATACTTAGTGCTTGGACAAACGATCGGTTCGCCGAGCCGTGGTCTTTTAAAGCTGCGGTGTTCCCTAATCTATTGGCGTATGACAGGTGCCTGGTAGCCAGGCTCACGCCCCAAACTCCCCTTGCCTAACCACTGTTGTGTTGGCGATGCCACGGGTGCTCGTCTAAGAGGAACCCGAGAAAGTAGTGTGCGCCATGCCGACTTCCCAGATAGATGCTGCACGCGGCTTCAGCCGCTTCAATTTGAAACCCGTGCTTGAGCGGAATCTCCGGAGCGCCGGCTATCATGAGCCGCGACCCATTCAACTGGAGACCATCCCGGCGGCTCTCGAAGGCCGAGACATTCTGGGGCTTGCCGAGACCGGGACCGGGAAGACCGCGGCGTTCGCGTTGCCGATCCTGAACAACTTGATCGAGAGCCGGCACCGGCGTGGTCCACGTGTGCTCGTTGTCGCACCGACGCGAGAACTCGCTATCCAGATCGACGGCGAATTCCGCAAGCTGGCCAACTCGACGCCGATTCGGACGGTAGTCATCTATGGGGGGATCTCGGAGCGACCGCAGATTCAGAAACTCCGCCGCAACCCGGAGATCATCGTGGCATGCCCGGGTCGCTTGTTGGACTTGTTCCGTAAGGGCGAAGTGCATCTCGAGCGCGTCGACACGCTGGTGCTCGACGAGGCGGATCACATGTTCGACATGGGTTTCCTGCCCGATATTCGACGTATCATCGCCGGACTTTCTGAGGACCGCCAGAACCTGCTCTTCGCTGCCACCATGCCCACCGAGATTCGCCGCCTTGCCGAACGCATCCTCCATCGTCCCTTCAGGGCCGAACTGAATCACTCCGCGCCGCCGCAGACGATCGATCATGCTTTGTACTCGGTGCGCGAAGAACGAAAAGTGGAGATGCTCCGGCACTTCGTTTCCCAGCAAGACTTTGTGTCCGCCATCGTTTTCGCGAGGACCAAGCACCGCGCGCGGCGTTTGGCTGAGAGACTTGACCGCTTCGGTCACCGAGCCGTGGCTCTACAAGGCAACATGTCGCAGGGCCAGCGGGATCGAGCCATGCAGGGCTTTCGGGATGGACGGTTCGACATCCTCGTGGCCACGGACATCGTCGCGCGCGGGATCGACGTCGAGCAGGTCTCTCACGTCATTAACTTCGATGTCCCAAACTCCCCGGAGGCTTACACTCACAGGATCGGGCGGACCGGGCGCTCAGAGCGATCGGGGCAGGCCTTTACGTTCGTGACCAAGGGCGACGACGTCATGGTTCGCGCCATCGGGAGGAAGATTGGTCGGCCGATTCGGATCGGCAGAGTGCCCGGCTTCGAAGACGCCTTCGTGCCAGGCCGATCCAAGGAGAAACGCTCGACCCGCAGGAACCGGCCCCGGATACGTTCGGCCGGGACCGGGCAACAACCCAAAGGGCACAGCAGCACTGAGCGCCGAAGTAGCGGCGGTCCACCGAAAGGGAAGCGTCGCCGTCCCAGCCAGCGACGGAGCAACCGTCGAACTACTACGCGCTGATCACCGCAGCAACGCCACACGCCCGACCTTGGAACCTTGGAACCTTCCTCTGGGATGCGTGCTATATTCACCCCATGCCATTTGATGGCGTGGATTTCCTGCGGCTCGACGACCTGCTGACCGATGAGGAACTGCTGGTTCGAGACACCGTGCGCGCCTTCGTCGATGATCAGGTAATCCCCATCATCGAAGACCATTTCATGTCGGGAACCTTTCCTAAGCACCTCATCCAGCCGATGGCGGAACTGGGGTTCCTGGGGGCCAATCTTCACGGGTACGGCTGTGCCGGGCTGAACAATATTGCCTATGGGCTCATCATGCAGGAGCTGGAACGGGGCGACAGCGGCCTGCGCAGCTTTGTATCGGTTCAGGGCGCGCTGGTCATGTACCCGATCCACGCCTTCGGCAGCGAAGAGCAGAAAGAAAAATGGCTTCCTCGTCTGCAGTGCGGCGAGGCGGTTGGCTGCTTCGGTTTGACCGAGCCGGATTCGGGCTCCAACCCGGGAGGACTGAGAACTCGGGCGCGCAGGGACGGCTCTGAATATGTTCTGAACGGGAGCAAGGCGTGGATCACTAACGGAAGCGTGGCCGACGTGGCAGTCCTCTGGGCAAGATGTGAAGACGAGGCGATTCGGGGTTTTCTGGTAGAGAAGGGAACTCCCGGCTTCGAGGCCACGGATTACCACAACAAACATTCGCTCCGGGCCTCCTGGACGTCAGAGTTGATCCTGGATGGGTGTCGCATACCCGAATCCCATCTTCTTCCAGGGACGGAGGGGCTGAAGCATGCGCTGATGTGTCTCACCCAGGCCCGCTACGGGATCGCCTGGGGCGGAGTTGGAGCCGCCATGGCCTGCTACGAGACCGCGCGGAAGTGGGCTCTGGAAAGGCGACAGTTTGCAGACAGACCGATTGCTTCACACCAGCTGGTTCAACGAAAACTTGTGCACATGTTGACCGATATCACGATGGGGCAATTACTTGCGTATAGACTCGGGCAGCTCAAGGATCAGGGACGAGTCAGATTCGATCAGGTTTCGATGGGCAAGCGGAACAACGTGGCGATGGCGCTCAAGACGGCCCGGGTGGCCCGCGAGCTGCTGGGGGCCAACGGCATTCTGTCCGACTATCCGGTGTTTCGCCACATGGCCAACCTCGAATCCGTTTACACGTACGAAGGAACCCACGATATTCACACTCTAATCCTGGGCCAGTCCATCACCGGAATTCCGGCCTTCGAATAGCGCTCGCTGGCGCGAGCGCCGTTACTGGTTGAAAGTTGAAAGTTAAAAGTTGAAGGGGCTGTTGCCCAGACCAAATCCAGCTTTTTCTGCCGCCCCCGGCTATTCTCTTTCGCCACCTTCGGGGGCAGTCTTCAGGCCACAGAGCGGCCGAAGGAAAATAGCCGTCGGCGCCAGCCCACAGAACGTATCTCCGCGTCCCCTAGCGCCCTGGAAGGGCGACAGAGATTTGGGCAACACGCATTGAAAGTTGAAGGAACTTTCAACCCCCAACCAGTAACCAGTAACCAGTACCCACCAAACACCATGTGCTATAAAGAAGCCATGATCATCGGCTTGACCGGAAGGAACGCTGCCGGGAAAGGTGAAGTTGCCAGGTTCCTGAAGGACAAGGGCTTCTACTACCATTCGCTGTCGGATGTTCTGCGGGAGGAGCTGAAGAAAAGGGGCGAAGAACCGACTCGAAACAACCTGATCCGGACGGGAAGAGAGCTGCGCAGAAAAAACGGCGACGGTTATCTCGCCGAACGGATCCTGGCCAAGACTCAGAGCGACAAGAACTATGTAGTCGATTCCTTTCGCCACCCCTCCGAGATTGCTGTTTTTCGAAGAGATCCAGGATACCGACTGCTTCTGGTGGAGGCTGATCCCGCGGTCCGATTTGAGCGGATTCGGAGCCGGAGCCGAGAATCAGACCCAACCACGCTCGATGAGTTCACCCAACTGGAAAACGAGGAATCAGCCGGTTCGGAGGCGGGAGGGCAACAGCTCGATCTCAGCGCCGAAGAGGCCGATGCGACGGTTCTGAACAACTCGTCGATTGAAGAACTCAGGGAAACAGTTGCCAGGGTCGTCAGCCGCTGGGTTCATCAACACTCGCGGCCCGGCTGGGATGAGTATTTCATGGGAATCGCCAAAGTCGCTTCACTGCGAAGCAATTGTGTGAAGCGCAAAGTCGCAGCGGTGATCGTCAAAGACAAGCGGGTGATGTCCACTGGCTACAACGGGACGCCCCGGGGCACGACAAACTGTTTCGAGGGCGGGTGCCCCCGCTGCAACAACCTGGCAGACAGCGGCACCCGCCTGGACGAGTGTTTGTGCTCGCACGCCGAGGAAAACGCCATCACCCAGGCGGCTTACCATGGCGTCAGTGTAAAAGGAGGAACCCTCTACACGACCTTTGCTCCCTGTCTGATGTGCACCAAAATGATCATCAATGCGGGAATCGAAGAGGTGATCTATAACCTGGACTACCCGCTCAACGAAGTGTCGTTCCAACTTCTGGGGCAAGTCGGCATCCAGGTTCGCCAGTACCGAGTCGAGTAGCCGGAGAGCGCGCCGGGTGGAACTGTCGGGCGCCAGAGACGTCCAACGTAGAGAAGCAAGCTTTTCCGATGGAACTAGACTAGTGTTGCGATGTACCTGGATCTCGAGCTGATCGCTCTCTTCTACTTCACAATGGCCTCGGCAGGCTTCATCCTGTTTCTATTCAAGTACAGGCACCGATCCGAGATTCGGCTCTGGGGGCTGAGGGCCTGCCATATCCTGGGCTTCCTGGGAGTCGCCTGCCTGCGTCTATCCGACGGCTACTTTGCGGAGCCGACCCTGCTCATCGTCTCCTCACTGATCGTCTCGCTGATCGCCTTCGAAGTCTCGTCGCGCTTTCTCAAAACGGGTTAAGTGCTGAGTTTTCTTGAGAGTGGGCAAGGGGCCAACCTTCAACCTTCAACCTTCAACCTTCAACTTTCAACTTTTAACCAGTAACCAACAGGAACACAGCGAGCGCCCGAGCAGAGCGGTTGACTGACTCTTCGGGACCACCTATATTCTCGGTCCTGACAGGAGGGAGCATGAGTCGATTTCCGTTTACAATTCTGGGAGCGATCGTTTTCATTCAATGCGGTTCCGGTGAGCCAGCGTCGAAAGAAGTGACCGTCCCCTTCTTGGGACGATGGGATGTTACTGCGTCTCAGGGAGATGCAGAGTATCCTCTCTGGTTTGAGCTGGAGCAGTTCGAGGACGGATTGAAAGGCCGCTTTCAGCCGAGTGGTGGGCATTCTCGGCCCATGGAAGGGGTGTCGGTGGCCGGTAGCCGGATTCAATTCAGTTGCTGCGGCTTCGAACTGGAAGGGCATGCCTCTAGCGAAGGGATAGAGGGTACCGGGAAAGCCCAGGGAGAGGCATTCTCCTGGAAGGCTCAGGCGGCCCCCGAGCTCCCCGCCAGACCGGATCTGGGATGGGGAGATCCGGTCGATCTGCTGACCGGGGGAATGGAGGGGTGGAAGGCGAACCTCGGGGAAACGGCCACCTGGGCACTTGCGGACCGTGTACTGGTCAACTCCGGTCGTGGAGCCAACATTTATACGACTGACCTTTTCAAAGACTTCAAGCTCCACATCGAGGTGAACTGTCCGCAAGGAAGTAACAGTGGAATCTATCTACGGGGGCGTTACGAAATCCAGATCCAGGACGATTAGGGAAAGCCTGCCCACAGCCGAAACATGGGAGGCATTTACGGGTACATCACCCCTTCCAGGAATGCCGCCAGGCCGGCCGGAGCGTGGCAGGAGATGGACGTGACTCTGAATGGTCGCTGGGTGACCGTCGTGCTCAATGGAGAGACCGTGATTGAGCACCAGGAGATTCCCGGGATCACGGGGGGAGCACTCGATTCCAACGAGTCGGAGCCCGGTCCCATTTACCTGCAGGGAGACCACGGTGCCGTCTCCTACCGGAACATCGTCGTGACACCGGCCCTGGAATAGAAGTGTAGGAGCCGCCTCCGCGCGGCGAACCTGTTCGGACCACGAAGAGTCCTCCCACACTGGGAACGTCACGGGTCGGCAAAGTGTAGGAGCCGCCTCCGCGCGGCGATCTGATCGGACCACGAAGAGTCCTCCCACACTGGGAACGTCACGGGTCGGCAAAGTGTAGGAGCCGCCTCCGCGCGGCGAACCTGTTCGGACCACGAAGAGTCCTCCCACACTGGGAACGTCACGGGTCGGCAAAGTGTAGGAGCCGCCTCCGCGCGGCGATCTGATCGGACCACGAAGAGTCCTCCCACACTGGGAATGTCACGGGTCGGCAAAGTGTAGGAGCCGCCTCCGCGCGGCGAACCTGATCGGACCACGAAGAGTCCTCCCACACTGGGAACGTCACGGGTCGGCAAAGTGTAGATCTGATCGGACCACGGAGGGTCCTCCTACAGTATCAACATGGCATCGCCGTAGCTGTAGAAGCGGTATTCTTTCTTGACAGCCATCCGATAGGCCTCTTGCATGAGCTCTGTTCCGGCAAAGGCGCAGACCAGGAGGAACAGCGTCGACCTGGGCAGGTGAAAGTTGGTGAGAAGACGATCGACGACCTGGAACGGGAAGCCGGGAAAAATGTAGAGGCTGGTCCAGGCTTCCGATCTGTAAATGTGCCCATGGGAGAGGAAAACCTCTTCCAGTACCCGGGTGGAAGTGCTGCCCACCGACACGATCCGCCGACCGCTACGCTTTTGTTCCTGAATACGCGCCGCGCTTTCGACACCGAGCCGGTAATACTCTGCATCCATCTCGTGTTCCTCCACGCGTTCCGTGGACACTGGCTGGAAGGTTCCGTAGCCCACGTGCAAGGTGAGGAAGACATGCTCGAGACGGCTCAAGAGATCCCTCGTGAAATGGAGCCCGGCAGTCGGTGCAGCGATCGATCCGCTATGTCGGGCAAACACGGTCTGGTAGCGTTCGCGGTCGAGTTGAGAGGCGGCTTCCAGAGATCGCTTGATGTAGGGCGGGAGCGGCATCCGGCCGATCCGCTGCAGGGTCTCGCGGAAACCCCGAACCTCGAGAAAACGGATCATGCGAATGGAAGATCCGGTGCTGCCGATCACCTCCGCTTTCAGATCGCATTCGTCGAACTGCAGGGATGTCGACACGGGAGCCTTGCGTCCAGGCTTGATCAGAGCCTCCCAGACGCCAGCCTCCAGCTCACGCAGCAAGACGACCTCCAGTGCGCGCGTTCCGGCTCGAGCTGAAAGACGCACAGGGACGACGCGGGTGTCGTTCAACACCAGCAGGTCCGTGTCCTCGAGGAGCCGGGGCAGTTCTTGAAAGCTGTGGTGCTCGATCCGACCCGTAGCGCGATCCACCAGCATAAGCCGTGATCGATCGCGCTGGGAGACCGGCTGGCGGGCAATCAGCTTCTCGGGAAGGGAATAGTCAAACTGAGAGAGTATCAGTGGCAAAATAAATTATTGAAAATAGAAAATAGAAAATGGAAAATGGAAAATGGGAAATCTTCAGGCGGAGCCTCGTTAGGTTCTGAATCTTCAATTTTCAATCTTCAATTTTCAATCTGTCATCTGTCATCATTCTACCCATGCGGCCGAGCCGGATCGTTCTGAGACTATCAGTCGGGCACTTCTGGATCGATGCCTATGCTTCGATGCTGGGGGCACTGATGCCCTTTCTGTATCGGACTCACGACCTTTCCTTCACCCAGATGGGAGCCCTGGCCGGGATGCTGATTCTCTCGGCATCCTTTGTTCAGCCCCTCTACGGATACCTGTCTGATCGCTGGAACAGCAGGGTTTTTACGGCTCTGGGGCCCTCGGTTGCCGGGCTCTTTATCTGTGCCCTGGGGTTGACTGGCAGTTATCCGATCATGCTGGTGCTTGTCTTTCTAGGCGGGATCGGGATCGCTGCCTTCCACCCCCAGGGTTCGGCTGTGGCCTCACGTTCCAGCCGGACGAATCCAGGCTTCCAGCTCAGTTTTTTCATCACGTGCGGAATGATGGGGTATGCGGCAGGTCCTGTCCTGATGGGATCTCTCGTCGCGTTCGCCGGCCTGGGCTGGAGCATCCTGGCTGCTCTTCCCGGTCTGCTCGTCACTCTGTATCTGTTGAGAAGCGGACCTTTGCCGGCCATCGAGGAAAGGGTGGCCAAGCACCGAGAAGTTCTCAGTCGTCTCAAGGATCACTCTCGCCCGTTGCTGCTGCTCTTCTCCCTGGTGGTCATAAAGTCTGCCATGCAGATGGCTTTTGTCGCCTTCCTCCCCTTGTTTTTTGTTCTCCGGGGATACTCCGCCGTAACGGCCAGCCAGATCCTGACCTTGTTTCTGCTGGTGGGAGCGTCGTCCGGCTTTTTGGGCGGGATTCTCATGGATCATGCCGGCGGCAAGAAGGTTCTCGTCATCTCCATGGCCGGTCTCGTGCCCTGTTTCCTGGGGTTCTTGGCCACCGAGGGGACGATTTCCATTTTGCTGTGTGTCCTGGGTTCCGGGTTTCTGCTGCTGAACACGCCGGTCAACGTGGCAATGGCTCAACGCCTGGTCCCTCATGGGGTGGGTACGGTTTCTGCCTTGATGATGGGATTCGCCTGGGGATTCGGTGGGATCACGGTTCCGCTTATGGGTTTGGCGAGCGATAGTGTCGGGTTGAGCTGGTCTTTCTTTTCCCTGGTTCTGCTGGGCCTTCCCGGGCTTGTCCTGGCGCTCGCCTTACCTGCAGACCGGCGCCTTCGGGTTTCCGGGGGGCACGGACCCGGGCCGATCGGTGACGTACCCCCTACCAGGCCTGAGGTGGTTCGGTATCGGGAGCATCAATGACTCTCACGAAGGTGCGGAGTCCCGCTCCCGCCGCGCAGGAAATCGAGGTCCACACCTTCATCCGCCTGCAGAACGTGTTCGACGTAGAGCCGGTACCAGCCACGGTCCAGGGGCGGCTGGGGCGGCTTCCAATGCACTTTCCTGCGGGCCAGCTCTTCGTCGCTCACGGCTAAGTGAAGGCTCCGTCCCTCGACGTCCAGTTCAATTTCATCGCCGTTCTCGACCAGGGCCAGGGGACCTCCAACCGCCGCTTCCGGAGCTGTGTGCAGTACCACGGTTCCGTAAGCGGTTCCGGACATCCGGGAATCGGAGATGCGCACCATGTCTTCAACTCCCTGGTCGAGAATCTTGCGGGGCAGAGCCATGTTGCCCGTCTCGGGGAATCCCGGGTAGCCCTTTGGACCGCAGTTCTTCAAGACCAGGACATCCTCAGGATGAACGTCCAGCCGGGGGTCGTCGATGCGGGCCTTGTAATCGTCGATATCTTCGAAAACAACCGCTTTCCCGCGGTGCTGCATCAGTTCAGGGGAGGCAGCCGAGGGTTTCAGCACAGCTCCTCGAGGTGCCAGGTTTCCCGTCAGGACGGCAATTCCCCCCTGCTCCTTGAAGGGCTTCTGAAAAGGAAAGATAACGTCCCGGTCGAAACATTCGGCGGATTCCAGATTCTCACGGACGGTGCGTCCGCTGACGGTCGGAATGTCGAGATGGAGCAGGTGCGAAATCTCCTTCATCAGCGCAGGCAAGCCCCCTGCATAATAAAAGTCCTCCATTAGATAATCTCCCGAGGGCATGAGGTTGAGGAGACAAGGAACGTCTTTTCCCAGTCGGCCCCAATCGTCCAGCTGGTGCTCGACCTCGAGTCGACCTGCAATTGCCAGCAGATGGACGACTGCGTTGGTCGAACCCCCGATCGCCCCATTCACACGGATCGCGTTTTCGAATGCCTTGCGAGTCAGAATCGTCGACATCCGGGCTTCCTCGAAGACCATCTTGACGATGCGGCGACCGGCCTCGTGGGCCAGCACATAGCGGCGACTGTCAACCGCCGGGATAGCAGCATTGGTGGGGAGCGCGAGGCCTAGAGCTTCCATCATTGAGGCCATCGTGGAGGCCGTCCCCATCGTCATGCAGTGACCCGCCGAACGGGACATCCCGGCTTCTGCATCACAAAACTCCTGCATGCTGATCCGTCCCCGTTTGACGTCATCGCAAAAGGCCCAAACGCTGGTGCCGGAACCGAGCTTGGTGCCCCTGTGGCGGCCGCTGAGCATCGGTCCTCCCGAGACGACGATGGCTGGAACATCACAACTTGCCGCCCCCATCACCAGAGAAGGGGTGGTCTTGTCGCACCCGGTCAGCAGAACAACTCCATCCAGGGGGTTGGCACGGATTGTTTCTTCCACATCCATGGAAGCCAGGTTCCGGAAGAGCATCGTGGTCGGGCGCATCATCGTTTCGCCCAGGCTCATCACCGGGAACTCCAGGGGGAACCCTCCTGACTCCCAGACACCTCGTTTTACATGCTCTGCTATCTTCCGGAAGTGGTGGTTGCAGGGGGTCAACTCGGACCAGGTGTTGCAGATGCCGATGACAGGCCGCTCCTGAAACATGTCCTGGGGGAATCCCTGGTTCTTCATCCAGCTGCGGTGAATGAAGCCGTCTCTGTCCGAAAGACCGAACCATTCCTGGCTGCGAAGTTTCTTTCCATTCTTGGGCATTTACTCTCGTTCCTCGAGTTTCTGATTGGAGGTCATACCTCGCCAGAAGTTTTGATCCCAGGGTCAGCGCGTCAATCGTCGTCGCTGGCTAGGCGTCGGGAGCGAGTCATATCATGCCATACGGCGAGCGAGCGCAACAACGCCAGCGGCGAGGAGGGGCGCCTGAACCTGGGTCAAGACTTGTGGCGGGCTGCACTAACCCACAAAAGGGACGTTCGCAAAGCCGATTGGCTACCGGGATCAACTCGCGTGGAAACGACTTCAAGATATAATCTGAATGGGCTCGGGGAGAGCGGTGGTTTGCCGCTCCGCTCAGACGATTAGGGAGGTCAGGTGATGAGTGAAGCACATCTAGGTATTCTGACGGGAGGAGGTGATGTTCCCGGTTTGAACTCGGTCATCAAGTCCGTGGTCTATCGCTCCCTGGGAATGGGACGATCGGTCATCGGCATCCGCAGGGGCTGGGAAGGCTTGACTCACCTGCTGCCTGACGGGAAAAACGATGACGACTACATCGTGCCGCTCACGCGAGAGAACACTCGAGCCATTGATCGGACCGGTGGAACCGTGCTGCACACCTCCCGCACCAATCCCTCGCGCATGACCGGGTCCAAACTTCCCGGACACCTTCCTCCCAGGGAGTTGGAGAAGTTGCGGAAGGGTGACGACATTTACGACTTCACTCCTATTGTTCTGCAGAACCTGGAGCGCTTGAACATCGAAACTCTGGTTGCTATCGGAGGGGACGACACCCTCAGCTACGCTGCACGGCTCGATCGGGAAGGCTTCCCGCTGGTGGCCATCCCCAAGACGATGGACAATGACGTGCGCAATACCGAGTACTGCATCGGTTTCTCGACGGCTATCACCCGGGCCAAAGATCTGATCACGCGCCAGCGCACGACGCTGGGGTCGCACGAGCGAATAGGCGTTTTTCGAATCTTCGGCCGGGACGCGGGATTTACGGCCCTCTACACCGGTTATGTCACCTCTTCCCGCTGTCTGATTCCGGAGCACCCCTTTGATCTGGATCATTTGATTCATCTCATGGTGAAGGACAAGGGGAACAACCCGAGTCGCTACGCGCTGGTTGTGGTCTCGGAGGGCGCCACCTGGAGCGGGCGCGAGGTCGTGGAGCACGGGGAGGCAGATGCCTTCGGCCATCGAAAAAAGGTAGATGTAGGAGAGGCTCTGGCGGCTGAGATCAAGGCCAGGACGGGCTTCGGCACAATGTCGAGCGACCTGACCTACGACTTGCGAAGCGGCAACCCCGACTCCATTGACCGCCTTGTCGCGATCACCTTTGCAAACATTGCCCTGGATCTTCTGAACGACGGTGTCACTGGAAAGATGGTGGGCATCCGACAGGGACGATACGCCGCCCTGGAAATCCCGGAGCAGATGGCCGGACCGCGCAGGGTGGACGTTAACGTCCTCTATAACAAACAAAGATACCGACCCAACTACTACGGCAAACTGGGAGCCCCCATGCTGCTGGACTGAACCGTTGACCGTTGGACCGTTCACCGTTGACCGTGAAACTTAGGAACTTGCCCTGCATCAGAGTGCGTCTCGGATCTGTTTGGCGCGCAGCTGCAGTTGAGTGGATTCCTGGTCTCGATCGAGCCGGCGTAGCACGGCGGCGTGGTTTTCGAGGCAGATGGCCATCTCAACGGATTGGGGCGCGTGTTCTTCGAGGATATTCGTCAGGCGCTCGAAACTGCCCTCCGCTTCCTGGTGTCGACCCTGTGCGTAGTACAGGAGGGCGATGTCGTTTAAGACGGGAGCCACCTGGTAACCTGCCACTCCAAAGCGATCTTCCGTGATCTTCAGGGCCTCCAGCAGTGGCTGTTCGGCGGAGGAGTAGTTCCCGGTGGAATGGTAGAAATCAGCCAGCTTCTTGAGGTAGTCGATCAGCCCACTGCTTTGCGCTCCGAATGCCCTGGCCAGTTCCACGCTTTTTGCGAACTGTTTCTCTGACTCAACGTACTTTCCAGCAGCGTACAGGTCAACGCCTGCCCGATGGTCGGCCTCGAGACGCTTTAGGTATCGCCGGGAAGCGTCAGGGAACAGTCGCCGGGTGATTGCAGTTTTGACATCTCGCCACTTCATCAGTCGCTGCTGCTGCCGTGCTCCGGGTAAAGGAGAAATGTTTTTCTCAATTTCAGGAATCTCTTCAGTCCTGGCTGCCACCTGGTCCGGATCTCCCCTGGCCGGGTTCCCTTGCTCAACTCCAGTTGAATCCAGGAATTGCCGGCCAGCCGATCGAAGCCGGTCCCAAACTGAAACTCGGAGGGGTGAAGCCGGATGACCTGACTCAGAAAGTGAAGTACCGTCTTGATTGGCTGGAATGCAGACCGACTCGTAATGTGAATCTGGATTCCGCGACAGGTTTCTCCCTGGTACTTCGAGAACCAGGGTTCGAAATCCTGGGCCCGGAATAGGACACCAGGCAGGTCCAGACGGTTGAGCCGTGAAACCAGTTCATCGTTGTTCAGCCAGGGAGCCCCAACGAGTTCGAAAGGATGTGTCGTTCCGCGACCTTCCGAGAGGTTCGTGCCTTCAATCAAACAGAATCCAGGATAGATCGATGCAGTTTCCAGTGTGGCCATGTTGGGCGAGGGTGGGATCCAGGTCAGTCCGGTCTCGTCGAACCAATGGGTCCGCTTCCAACCCTTGAGCGGGACCACATCGAGTTTTACCTGTAGGCTCAGTTGCGAGTTCATCATCAGGGCCAGTTCGGCGGGTGTCATTGCGTATCGAATGGGCAACTGAAAACTGCCGACAAATGACTCATATCCCTTTTCGAGAACCGGTCCCTCCACGCGGGCTCCGTCGATGGGAACCGGACGGTCCAGGACGAGAAAGGGGATCCCATCGCGCGCAGCGGCCTTCATGCTCTCCAACATCGTCGACACGTAGGTGTAAAAACGAGCCCCCACGTCCTGGATGTCAAAGACCAGAACCTCAACTTCATCGAGCATCTCCGAAGAAGGAGTCCTATGCTCCCCGTAAAGACTGTACACGATCCCCCGGGAGCCGATCTTTCGGCCGGCCTGAGAGTCTCCCCGGATTCCATGTTCAGGCGCAAAGAGCGCTGTCAGCCGGGCACCGGAGATCTTCGAGATGATCGTTTCCGTTGACTCGAGACGGCAGTTGACTCCCGTATGGTTGGTCACCAATCCGATCCTCTTTCCTTCCAGCCACTCCCGGTAGGGAGATTGCCGCAGGCGGTCCACACCGGTCAGGATGCCGCTGCAGGGCGCGGCGCCCAGGGAGATCAGAAGAGCGAGGGTCAGGATCATGGTTCTCAGTGAGTACTTACAGTTCGTACAGGTTCTGGTACTTGTGGGTCAGGTAATCGCTGAACTGGCCGTCATTCATCGGTTCGCCGGTGACCCGTTCGACCAGCTCCTCGGCCTGGTAGAGCTTGCCCTGCCGGTGAATTCTGTTCCACAGCCATTTTCTGAGATCCGAAAGGTTCCCTTTTTCGATGGAGTCTTCCAGGTCGGAAAGCTCCTGGTGTGCCTGTTGATAGAACTGGGTTGCGTAGATCGTGCCGATCAGGTAGGTAGGGAAATACCCGAACAGGCCGCTCGACCAGTGCACATCCTGCAGCACCCCGGAGGCGGCATCGGGCGGTCTCACTCCCAGAAACTCTTCCATTAGCTGATTCCAGCGTTCGTCCAGTTCTGCCACTTCCAGGTTGCCGGCCAGGAGTTCCCGTTCCAGCTCAAAACGAAGAATCACGTGCAGCCCGTAGCTGACTTCGTCCGCCTCGACTCGGATCAGGCCGGCATCGACACGGTTGATTCCTCTCAGGAACTCTTCCAGGCTGAGACTGTCGAGTTGTCCGGGGAAGGCCCTCTGAAGGAGCGGGTACCAGTGACTCCAAAAACTTGGACTTCGACCTACCTGGTTCTCCCATAGCCTGGACTGTGATTCATGGATCCCCAGGGAGATGGTTGTGGTCGCCGGCAGTCCGTACCTTTCCGTATCCAGGCCCTGCTCGTAAAGGGCATGCCCGCCTTCATGAATCATCCCGAAGAGGGCCACCGTGAAATCCTCTTCGCTGTAGCGTGTGGTGATGCGCACGTCGCTGGGTGTGAGACCGGTGCAAAACGGATGGGGAGATCGATCCAGCCGTCCCGAGTCCCAATCGAAACCCATGGCCGTGAGGATCTGCCGTCCGAGCTGCTCCTGTGTCTTAGCCGGAAAGTGTCCCTTGAGCAGGTCCGAACGGGGTTGCCTGCTGGATTCGAGGATTCGCGCCAGGAGATGTGTCAAGCGGGGACGTAAGCGGGAGAACACCTTTTGCAGGTGAGCTTGAGTTGCACCCTCTTCAAATTCATCAAGCAACGCGTCATAGGGGGTCTCGCCGATTCCCAGGCACTCTGCCTGCCGGCGTTTGAGGTTCAGGATCCTGGTCAGCCAGGGGGCAAAGGCCGGGAAGTCGGAGTCCCGGCGGGCCGCCACCCAGGCGGCATAGGCCAGGCTGGTCGTTCTGGCTAATTCGCTGACCAGGCTGGGAGGCAGCTTCTTAGCCTTTTCATGCAGACGCCGGGCTTCGCGGACATCGGCTTGCTCCCAGGGATCTTCACTGCCGTTTGCCGCCTGGTCAATCAGGTCCCGGTACCGGTCCGAGATGAGGCGTTCGTGGTGCAGACTTGCCAGTGTCGATATCTGACTGGCCCGGAAGGTGCCACCCCCGGAGGGCATGGTCGTTTCCTGATCCCAGGTGAGAGTAGCCAGGGCGCTCCGCAGGTCGGAGAGTTGTCGTGAGAGTGCTCGAAACTCCTCGAGTGGGGAGCTTTCTTGAGTCATGGGTGTGAAGATTTCCTCGCGCCGAAAAGCAGAGCCATTGATTATAACGGTTCCGGGTTGTCGAGGTCCGATCCGATCCCCGCGCGGAGGCGGCTCCTACACTGTGCCATCCGGGATGAATTGAAAATTGAAGACCGGGCCACGCGGCGGCGGCGGCGGGGCGGGTTAATGGGCTCCAGATTCCAGATTCCAAATCGGCTGGAACGAGGAACTGGGAACTGACGCGAGCGACAGCGAGTGCCCGTGCTTTGACAGCAGGGCCCGCCCACCGGTATAATTTTTTCTTTTTTGAAGAGGTTTCCGTCCGCAACCAGGCGGGATCTTCAAGTCAGGAGGAACGGCCGTGTACGCGGTGATTCAAAGTGGCGGCAAGCAATATAGGGTCTCTCCCGGGGATCTGCTGAGCGTGGAAAAGCTGGGCGGCGAAGTGGGTGACCGGATCACTTTCGAGGACGTTCTTCTGGTGGGTGCAGATGAAGAAACCCAGGTTGGACAACCTGTCGTGTCGGGGGCCAGCGTCATCGGAACGATCGTAGACCAGGCACGCGGTGACAAGATTGTGGTCTTCAAGTTCAAACGCAGAAAAATGTATCGCCGAAAAACCGGGCACCGGCAGTATCTCACTGCGGTCCGGATCGACGAAATCAAAACTGCCAAACCCGACGAAAAGAACGACCAATCCACGAAAGCGCCGGATGCGGACAGCCACAAAGAGGTTGTGTCTGAGGGCGACCCGGCATCTGAGAACGAGGAGTAGCCAATGGCTCACAAGAAAGGGCAGGGTAGTGTCAAGAACGGGCGCGACAGCCAGTCCAAGCGCCTCGGGGTCAAGCGCTTTGACGGCCAGTTCGTGACCAGTGGTTCCATTCTGGTTCGCCAGCGCGGTACTCCGTTCAAGCCGGGACATAACGTGGGGCGTGGTACCGACGACACGCTGTTTGCTACGACTCACGGGACCGTGAAGTTCCAGAATCGGGGACGTTACGGCAAGTTCGTTCACGTGATCTCGAGTACCTCCTAGGTATTCATCAATACGAACCACGGCCGCTCGCCCGGTCCAACCCCGCCCCTGTGTGTGCCCCCAGGCCCGCGTCGGTATGTTCGTTGACTACACTAGAATCGAATTGAAAGCCGGAGACGGCGGGAACGGATCCCGGGCCTTCCGAAGAGAAAAATTCGTGCCCAAAGGGGGTCCCAGTGGAGGCAACGGTGGAGATGGGGGCAATGTTTACGTCAAGAGCTCACCCCATCTGAGCACGCTCCTTGCCTTTCGCTACAAGAAACACTTCCAGGCCCAGCGCGGGCGCCACGGCTCGGGAAAGAAGAAGAATGGCAGGACCGGCAAGGCCTTGACCATCGAAGTGCCGGTAGGGACTCAGGCCCTTGACCCGAACACCAGGGAGCTGATTTTCGATCTGAACGCTCCCGATCAGGTGAAGCTGGTTGCTCTCGGAGGTCGAGGCGGACGAGGAAACGCGGCATTCGTGAGTTCCACGAACCAGGCCCCCGAGTATTCGGAACCGGGCCACCCGGGCCAACACAGGAACCTGATTCTGGAACTCAAAGTGCTCGCGGACGTGGGACTCATCGGGTATCCCAACGCCGGAAAGTCAACTCTGATTGCGGTGATTTCCGCAGCTCGGCCGGCCATCGCGGAGTACCCTTTCACCACCTTGACTCCAAATCTCGGGGTCGTCCCCTACGGAGAGTACGAGAGCTTTGTGGTTGCCGATATCCCGGGGTTGATTGAGGGGGCTCACAGTGGCAGTGGCCTGGGCGACCGGTTCCTTCGTCATGTTGAGCGTACGCGTGTCCTTGTCCATCTCGTGGATGTGAGTGAACTCGGGCCCGAGGATCCTGCGGCGGCAGTCGATGTGATCGATCGAGAACTGGAAGCCTACGAGAAGAAGCTGGCGCAGAAACCGCAGATTCTGGTGGCATCAAAGATGGACGTCGCGGCTGCCCGCAGGGTCGAGAGTCTCGAGTCGTGCGCGAGCTCGCGCAGCCGGCCTCTGGTGAAGATTTCGAGCGTTTCCACTCGGGGACTCAAGGAACTCAAGGACGTGATCGCCTCCGTCCTGGGAGTGGCAGCGACTTGAAGACGGGAATCCTGGGAGGCACGTTCGATCCGATTCACAAAGGACACACAGCCATTGCTCGCCGGGCCCTCGCGTACTTCGATCTGGACTCGGTTGTTCTGATGGTGGCCCATGTCCCGCCCCACAAACAGGGTCACGGTATCGCCAGTTCCTACCATCGTTTTGCGATGGCCGTCCTGGAGGCGGAAGAGGATCCGAAGCTCGTAGTTTCGGATTGGGAGCTTCAGCGTTCGGGCCCCTCCTACACGTCACACACGCTGCAGGAGTGGAGGACAACCTATCCCGAGACCGACCTGTGTTTCATCGCCGGTGTCGACTCGCTCTCGGAACTCCACCTGTGGAGAGACTGTGCTAGACTCCTGAGTGAGTACTGTTTTGTCTTTGTGCAAAGACCCGGGATAGAAGCCGATCTAGAGAGTTTAGGCCTCGCTGCGGACTTGAGAAAAAGACTGACTCTTATTCAGGAAAACGACCCGCGACCCGATATCGAGCCCGGAAGTTCCTTTGTACTTTCCTCCCACCACCAGCCAGTCAGTTCTACCCAGATCCGGCACGCTCTTCTGCAGCAAAGGCCTGTCGGGGCGAATCTCCTTTCACCGAGGGTGTTTGAACACATCAGGAAATATCGTCTGTATGAGCGACGTAACTCAGAAGCTGGCTAAGGTCTGCCAGGCGATTGAGGGGAAAAAGGGGGAGGACATCCTGGTGTTGGACATCAGCGAAATCTCCTCCTTCACGGATTTCTTCGTCCTCTGTCACGGCCACAATGAGAAGCAGGTTCAGGCCATCTCCGACGCTGTCCGAGAGGTTCTGACGAAAGAAGAACAGACCCGGCCGGTCCATGTGGAGGGCTATCGCAACGCTGCATGGGTGCTCCTGGACTATTTAGATTTCGTAGTCCACATTTTCTCAGAACCAACCCGGCATTTTTACAAGCTCGAAAAGCTCTGGAGCGACGGAACCGAGGTCAATCGACAGGCCTTGTCCGCCTGAAGGGCGCCCAGGTAACTGCAAGTAGGTAGCAGAGTGGAGCTGAAGTTTGTCTGGATCGGGGCTACAAAAAATCCTCATTTCAGACATCTGGAGACTGACTACCTGTCGAGAATCAGGAGATTCTCAGCCGCCGAGGTCGTGGCTGTCCGCGAAGGTACAAAGACGGATCCTCGCCAGACCGGTCGCCAGCTTGAGCGCGAAGCCAGCCGGGTCCAGAAGGCACTGGGGAAAGGCGGGTACGTGGTGTGTCTCGACGAGACGGGTGAAGAAAGATCGAGCCGCCAGCTTTCGGGGTGGTTGAGCGGGCTCCACCTGTCCGGGCAACAGAAAGTAGCGTTTGTGGTTGGAGGCCACTACGGACTGTCCGGCCCGCTCCGAGCGGCTGCCGATGCTGTCGTTTCACTGGGCAGAATGACCCTACCTCACGAACTGGCCAGGGTGATTCTGCTCGAGCAGGTCTACCGGGCTTTCTGCATCCAGAACCGGATCCCCTACCACCGAGGTGGCACTCGCTAGCGCTCGTGCTGTTACTGGTTACCAGTTGAAAGTTGAAAGTTGAAGGTTGGGCGTTCCGGGTTCCGAGTTTCGTTCCAACTTTGAACTTTCAACTTTCAACCTTTAACCTTCCCCTCCGCACTTTCGCCGGGCGAAGACGTTTTAGAGACAGATGCGAATGCTCGATTCTCTCCGCTTGGGTGTTAATGCCCTGCTCGCGCCACAGACCTGTGGGCTGTGTGATGGCTGGGTGCTGAACCACCGGCTGATTCCACTGTGTGACACCTGCAGGGGCGGGCTGACGTGGATCACCGGGCCGGTTTGCCACTATTGTGGGACTCCTTTGCCCGGGAGCCTGATCGATAGCCTTGCGACGTGCTCCCGCTGCCGCGACCATCCTCCTGTGCCCGTGCTTCTCAGATCCTGCGGACACTATGAGGGAGATCTTCGAGAGCTGATTCATCTTTTTAAATTCCGATCGCTCAGGCGCCTGGCCTGGCCACTCTCTGAGATCCTCTTCCAGGGTCTGAGAGACTGCTTCAGTGACCTCGATTTCGACTGGCTCGTTCCGGTACCCTCGCATCCTTCCAGGGTCCTGGATCGAGGGTTCGACGCAGTCGGTCTACTCGCCGCCCGGCTCTCGGATCAGAGCGGGATTCCGGTTTTTTCAGGTGTTACGCGAGCTAAAATGACGGCTCCTCAGTTCGGGTTGAGCCGGGAGGAGCGCGTTCGCAACCTGAAGGGCGTGTTTGACATAAGAAACGGACAGTCCCGGCCCCAGGGCACCATCTTGATCGTCGACGACATTCTCACCACAGGGTCAACCGTTTCCGAACTGGCCTCTGCAATCGAGCAAAGCTGTCGGGTTGAGACACTGGCGGCCCTGACCATTGCCAGGACCCCGCTGTACGATGCCGGTGCTCGCTGACGCTCGCACTGTTTCTGGTTACCAGTTTCTAGTTCCTGGTTCTAGGTTCCACGTTGGCGTGCTCGTCGCGGCCTGAGGCCCCTCCCACTTTAAGTTTAAGGACCAGCACGCAACGGGGGATGCAAGCTTCTTCGCGGCCTGACGGCCGCTGCGCAGTCACTGGCGTTCCTGCCTCAGTAGTTTCCTTGATGGTGCTGTTTCTTGGGGTTTGCGGGCCGGTCTCGGGAGCTCGATTGTCCCGTCGCCGGGTGGACAGAGGCGCGAATGCCAATGAGCGCGCAACCATTAACCGGTAACCATTAACCGGTAACCGGCAACTAATCAATCCCCGAAGGAATCACCACTTCAACGCTGGGCAACGGAGGTGGGAGCTCGGGAAGGTGTCCCGAGTAGAAGCCGTGCATACTGTTGTGCAGGTCTTCGGGTTCGCTCCGTCGATGCTGACATTGCTCTCGGATTGTGTGGTACAGGAGCCCCATGTAGATCATGAAATCCTGCGCAAAGTCCGTCTCGTCGAACTGCGCAAAGGGGTACTGGAACTCTAGAAAACTCTCTGCGTCCCGCACTGCGAAGTAATTGTCCAGCATCTCCTCCAGCGACCCGGAAAAATCCATCGCTGGAAAAGGTATGCGCTTTCCAACCATGGGCTTGGCCTTTCTCAAGATGTTCAGCACGAGATTCCTGTGCCCCTTCCAGAGCTTTTTGAAGGCCAGCCGCTCCGGTCGTCCCCAGATTTGAAAGCTGACCGAAAACAAACAGCTCATCTGGGGTTGGATAGTGAATCTCAGGTGAATGCCCGCGGCGTCACCCCCTTCGCGGTACGGGTTGGATTCCAGGCGCCGTTCGAAATAGGCAGTGTCCGGGAAAAACTCCATAGTGACGGAGTTTCCAATGCTGTAGCGGAACTGGTTGTGATTTCCGAACTCGGGATCGTAGACCTCGGAAGGCTCGATGACAACGGTTTCGAACAGATCCCAGAGGATGTCGTACAGCTCATGCTCCGGGCTGTTGATGGCCTCGTAAAAGTCCTCTTGCGAAGTGTTCCGTAGCTGGTCGTAGTAGTGCCGATCCATTTCCGATCCAGATTCCCGTTTATTCTACACCCGGAGGTCTGAAGAATACTATGCTGCAGGGGCTCGATGTATATTCCCCACATGGAAGTGATCTATCAACTGATCTTCATCGGCACTGCCTTGCTCCTTGTCCTTCTCAACGGGTTCTTCGTTAACGCCGAGTTCTCGATTGTGAAAGTCCGGGAAACCAGGATTCAAGAGCTGATCCGCAACGGAAACAGGCGCGCAAGCACGGTTTTGAAGCTCATCGACAACATGGACGAGTACCTTTCTGCAACACAGCTCGGGATTACGCTGGCCAGTCTGGGGCTCGGCTGGATAGGCGAACCAGCATTTGCGAGGCTCTTCGAACCGGGTCTCCAAGCCCTGGGCCTCGACAATCCGGCCCTGACACACACCCTGGCGGGGGGTGCCGCTTTCCTCCTGATTACCTTTCTCCATATCGTGCTGGGAGAGCTGGCGCCGAAGTCTGTGGCCATTCAGCAGCCGGAGCGCTCATCGCTCTGGACTGCTGCTCCCCTGGTCCTCTTCTATCGAGTGTCCTATCCGCTGATCTGGGCTCTGAATGGGACTGCCAATTATTTCCTGCGGGTGGTGGGTATCCAGCCAACTTCTGAGATGGAACTCACTCACTCAGAAGAGGAGCTGCGCATCCTGTTATCACGATCCAGCGAGCACGGCACCATCGATCGGAACAAGAAGCGCTTGCTCATGAAGGTCTTCTCTTTCTCCCAGCGCACGGTCCGACAGGTCATGGTGCCTTCGGTTGAAGTCAAGTATCTCGATGTCCGGAAGAGTCTGGAGGAAAACCTGGAGCTGGCCCGCCAGCAGAAGCACACTCGATTCCCGCTGTGCGAGGGCGCACTGGACCGTGTCCTGGGAGTGATTCATGTCAAGGATCTGTTTTGGAATTATGAAATGCTGGGGCCGGTGCTCGATCTGAAGATGCTCAAGCGTCAGACTCTTTTCGTTCCCGAGAACAAGGGAATCGATTCGCTGCTGGCCGAATTTCGGAAGTCCCGGATTCACATGGCAATCGTTGTTGACGAGTTTGGGTCAACCACGGGAATTGTCACCCTCGAGGACGTACTGGAAGAGCTGGTTGGAGAAATCCAGGACGAGTTTGACCTCGCAACACCTCCCATGATGATTCGAGAATCCGAGGAAGGTGCCTATCTTGTCAACGGTCGAGCGCTGGTCGAGGAAGTTGAAGAAGCCCTGGACCTGCAGCTCGGCGATGTTGAGAACGACACCGTGGCGGGCCATGTCATGATGGTTCTCGGCAGCACTGCACAAATCGGAGACGAGTTGACCCTGGGAGACAAGTTTCATGTGCGGGTGGTGGGAATCAAGGGCCACCAGATCACTGATCTGCTCTTTACTCCGCTCCCTGACTCATCGGAAACTGACTCAGGGCTGTGAATCCAGAGTGCGAAAGCGGGCTGAAACCTGTTCGGCTGCAGCCCTCATCTCCTTGCACAGGTCCCGAATTCTGGGAGCCTGGAGCTCTCCGACGGTCACAGTGCCGCGGCTTGGTTCCCGCTCCGGCTCGCCCGCAGCTTTTCGGGAGTCCTGTCTGATCAACTGCTCCAGCCGTTTCCTGACCATTCTTGCCTTTTGAGCGATTTCATCCAGAGTGGAGGGAATCTCTTCCAGACTCAGGTCCGAAGAGGAGTCGGAAGCGTTCCCTGACTCCGACCTCCTGCCTGGTTTCTTGACCTGGTCAATTCGGGCCACGAATGGATTCTCAGACAACTGCCGGGAAGACTTCCTGATGAGTTCGAGTCTTTGCCCGGCCAGGCGATCAAACTCCTGACGCGTCAGCTTCGAGACAGACCATGACGCGAACAGGTCGGTGAGACTCTCACTGGCCCGCACAATCGTTGCAGCATCACGCAGTGCTTCGTCTTTGAGATGTTCAATGTATAGACGGCGGACCTGGGCTGGCGGCGCGGCCAGTGTCAACAATAGGGTCAGTGTCACAAACATCGTCGGGTCGCTTGAGTTATCCCCGGGTCACAGAGTACTAATTCTATCAGCATGTCCAGAAAACAAGGGAGGCGCGAAGGGCGAAGGGCAAGGTTCGAAGTCGTGCTGGTGGAACCGAAGATTCCTCCCAACACGGGCAATATTGCCCGCCTTTGTGCGGCTACCAGGATTCCCTTGCACCTGGTCGAGCCTCTGGGCTTTGAGATTACGAACAGCCAACTCAAACGCGCCGGGCTCGATTACTGGGAGTTTGCAGAGGTGAAAACCCACGGTTCCCTCGACAGTTTGATTGCCGGACTTGACCCCCGCGATCTGTGTCTTTTTTCCAAGAAGGCGAGCCACTCCTACCTGGAGGCCGGTTTTCAGGGACACGAGCTTCTCGTATTTGGAAGCGAGACGGTGGGTCTTGCGGAGGAACTTCTCGGGAGTTACCCGGAGCGCAGCTTTCGGATTCCTATCATCCAGCCTGCGGTACGCAGCTTGAATCTGGCCAATGCTGTGGCGATCGTTGTTTACGAGGCTCTGAGGCAGGTCGGCGGGCTCGGCTAAACTCCCCGCGTCTGTGCACCCCAGAACAGCTTGTGAAGTTGAATCTGAACCCGGACGTGCAGGCCGTCCGCCAGGATCCACTCAGCGAGCTGCCGGGGTTCGAGGTCACCCCAGACCGGTGAGAAGAGCACCTGATGGCGCTCGGTGAGGCGGTGCTCAGCGATCTTCTCCTTGCTCCACTGGTAGTCGTCCCGGGAACCAATTACGAACTTGACTTCATCAACCGGCTTGAGCAAAGCGATGTTTTCCCAGCGATTCCTGTGTGCCATGCCGCTTCCCGGACACTTGATGTCGTAAATCAGGATGGCACGCGGGTCGACGACGCCGATGTCCAGGGCGCCACCCGTTTCGATCAGGACCGTTTTCCCCAGCTCCAGTAATTCCCGAATCAAATCGTGAACCGGGGTCTGGAGCAGTGGCTCGCCACCGGTGATCTCCACCAGGTCACAAGGGAACTCAACGACCTCGGCAACAATCTCGGCAATGGTGCGCCGGGCACCTTCGTAAAAGGCATACTCCGTGTCACAGTAGCTGCACCTCAAATTGCACGCGGTCAGACGGACGAACGCACAGGGGCGCCCCGCAAAGCTGGATTCACCCTGAATGCTAAAAAAGATCTCGTTCACATCGAGGCTTTGACGGCTCATCTAGTCCGGTGCTCCCTGCGAACAAAATTATACGACTTGCCGCAAGCCGGAGGTCCATTTTTGAGTGGCCGGCATTCTCCTCCAGCCGAACCGCAGCCTGGAACCCCGTGCTTGTTCTCGAAATGCGAGGTTCACCACGGGCTGTTAAAATCAATCCTGCCACCAACCAGGAGACCCCGTGAAGGCAAGAAATCCTTTGATCGCACGTCGAGTGAGCATTTTCCTGGTCGCTGTTTTCGCCTCCCTGGCCCTCCAGGCCGGCATAGACAAGCGGCTTCAGAATCACTATCTCGAGCGGTATCTAAATAAGACTATTTTCCTGAGGATCCCGATACACGGTCTTCGACAAGTCGTCGACGTCAGAGCGTCCGGGAGCCGTCTCGACCCTTCGAGTCAAGGAGAGGCCCTCGTTTTCAAGGTTGCAGAACAGGTGCGCGTGACGGGGCTCGAATTCAAAGATCGGAGCATCCGGTTCAGGCTGAACGCTTTGGATGCGAACCGGGAAGCCACGGTCTTTTTCCAGTTCGCGGAGCCTCTACAGCAGCACTTCGCGCAGCAGGGTGCCTTTGAGAATTCCCTTCTTTTTGCCTTTACCGGGGGAATGTCCTATCGACAAATCGAATCGGCTAAAGCCGCCTTTATCGAGAGTCAGTATGATGAGCTGATCCGCACCTTTGCGGCCACGACCGGCACATCGACCGAGTTCGTGGTCCGCAAGATCGCTGAGCAGAATCCCGACTATCGGAAAGCCATCAAAGACGCGGCTGCTCTGGCGACCAGGGCCTCGAGTCTGGAGACAAAGCTGGGGGCAGCCGCTCAGAAGCTGGCGGCGGAAGAGTCCAGATCCGCCAATCTTCGCCAGCAACTGGAGGAGGTCGCCGGCGAAATTGAAGAAGAAAAACAAGAGCGCCTGCGCATCCTGGATCAGCGTGATGAGGCTCGCGGAGAAATCAGAAAGCAGCAGGCCGAAATCGATCAGGTCAAGCGTTCACAGGCGACCTACCAGAAGCAGCTCAGCGATCTGATCGCCAGCCTCCCGGTGGAACCTGGTGACTCGAAGGCTCAGGATTCGAAGGTTGGGTCCCTCAGCGAGTTTGTGAATCAACTACAGGAGGCGCGCTCAACCCTTTCCACGCAGTTGGCAGAGGTCCAAAGTCAGATTTTGGCCCTGCACAGCGAAGCGAATGAGCTGCGCGAGAATCTCGCCGCGGCAGAAAGCAATAACCGGCGGCTTTCGTCTCGCCTCAGGGCCTTGACCTCGGACAAGAAAAGTATCAACGCACAGTATCTTCAGATGCGTGAAAAAAAGGAGATTCTGGAGACGACCGATGCTCTCTCCAGAGCTCTGCGAGTTGAGGCTCCCGCCGGCCTGGAATCCGAGGGGGGGTGGCTCGAGAACCGGTTTTACCTGGACTCGCAGCTGCTGGGTACTGTCCGTATTGCGCCTCCGGAACAGGTTGGGGCTCTGGCTCGAGTGGAGATGTCTCTGTTGTCTCCCGATACGGTCAAGTTCTCGGAACGGGAACGAGAGTTGCACTCCGCCCTGGGTGACACAGTGAGAGCCGAGGTTGGTTGGGTCACCCCGCGAGAGCTCGCGATGGAACTGGCCGGAGACGACATCAGGCGGATCGTGAAGGTCAGGGAAAGCACTTTCTGGGAGTGGGATGTGGGCGGTGAACTGACTCGTTCCCAGCCGGCTACCCTGAGGATCGACCTGATTGATCGAAACGATCAGAGGATTCTCCTGCACACCCGCCAGTTCGTTGTCCACCCCGGGGGCCTGGGAAGCTGGCTCTCCAGAATTTTCTCGCTTCCCTCGCTGGTCGCCGGACTGATCCTGGGGGCCGCAGCCATTGGGGCACTGGCGTTTGCGCGTCGGCCGCAGGGAAGAAGGACTCGATCGAGACACCCTGTTGAGTATCTGACAGAAAAAGAACTCTAGCCCGGATGATTCATAAATTTTCTACTGCAGCGTGAGAATCTCCCGCCCTGACTGCGTTACGCTCGGTCGGCCTCCTCGGCGTACTGCACGAGTACGCCTCCGGGGGCCTCGGTCGCAAGCCTTGTCAGAACGGGTCTTCCCCCGCTTCGCTACGAAAACTTATGAATAATCCGGGCTCTAAGCTCGTCCCACAGGCTCTTTTCGCTCCCGAAACCGCTGCTCAGGGTCGGTTGTACCGATCGGTGTTATGATCGAGCTGGATGTCGAGCCGACGCAGTCGCGCGCAGCAGCGTAAGGAGCAGCAGCGGGTCGCCAGGATCGTCGAGATTCTCTCGGAGGAATACGCAGGAGCTGAGTGTGCCCTGCATCATGCAAGCCCCTTCCAGCTACTGATCGCGACGATCCTCTCGGCCCAGTGCACTGATGTGCGAGTCAATCTTGTCACGCCTCGCCTTTTCGCTGTCTATCCTTCTCCGCACCTTCTGGCCGACGCCGACCCTCACGAAGTTGAGGAGATCGTTCGAAGCACCGGTTTCTTTCGCAACAAGACCAAGAGTCTGATCGGGGCATCGCGGGGAATCGTTGAGCGTTTCCACGGGGAGGTTCCTTCCCGCATGAAAGATCTCCTGACTCTTCCGGGAGTGGCCCGCAAGACGGCGAATGTGGTTCTTGGAACAGCTTTCGGAATCGCCGCGGGGGTGGTGGTCGATACCCATGTTTCAAGGATCAGCCGGAGGCTGGACCTGACCCGGTCTGAAACCGCCACGGCCATCGAAAAGGACCTGATGGTTCAGATTGAGGAGGGTGACTGGATCGACTTCTCGCACTGGGTGATTCATCACGGCAGACAAGTCTGTCAGGCCAGGAAGCCGCGCTGCGATCGGTGCGTTCTGGTAGACCTGTGCCCTTACTATGCCGAAGTGGTTTCGCGAATCTAGAATGAAGCGCTCTCCTGTTCCTTCGCAGACCTTTCTGCTTCTTTCCCTGGCCCTGGTCATTTATCTCTTTTATGGGATCCTCCGGCCCTTTCTCTTTTCCCTGATCCTGGCCATGACACTGGTGTCTCTGTTCTATCCGAACTACCTGGCGACGAAACGGCTGGTCAGGGGGCGAGCCGCTGTGGCGTCGGTACTCATGTGCTCCATCATCACGATTCTGATCATCATTCCCCTGGTACTGCTATTTATCTTTCTGGCCAACGAGCTCAACGGAGCCTATGCGGCATTTGTTGCCAACCAGGACCAGATCCTGGAGTTGATGGAGAAGCCCTATCCGGCCATTCTGGATCCTCTGGTGGAGCGGGTGAACGCTTTTTCCAGCAGGATAGTTTCAACTTCCGAGAGTTCTTGACATCGCGGCTGGAGGACCTTGCCCGTTTCTTGATTAGCCGGTCCTCGACGGTTCTGGGTAGCGTCGGCTGGCTGGTCATCAATTTCGTGGTCATGGTATTAAGCATGTTTTTTCTGTTTCGGGATGGTCATCTGCTGCTGGCCCGACTGCAGGGGCTGCTTCCACTTGCGCCGCCTTATCAGGACGTCCTCTTTGGCAAGCTACAGAACATGGTGCATGCGACTTTCCTGGGAATCTTTGTGACCGGTTTGTGCCAGGGAGCGCTGGCGGCTGTGATTTTCGCAGCCCTGGGGATAGACAAGCCGGTATTCTGGGCTGCCGCCATAGCCTGTGTGTCCATCGTTCCCGTTTTCGGGACAGGAGTCATCTGGATGCCGATGTCGATTTACCTGATGCTCAGCGGCTCACTGGGGCGGGGAATTGCCCTCTTCCTACTGGGGTCGCTTGTGATTGCCCTGGTCGACAATATCGTGCGGCCGCTGATCATTGGAGGGCGCTCGGAGGGAATGCACGTATTGCTGCTTTTCTTTGCTTTCGCCGGCGGCCTTCTCTTCTTCGGACCGCCTGGGGTGCTCCTCGGCCCGATGGTCACGGCCCTCCTGATGGCGCTACTGCAGATCTACCGTCTAGAAGTGGCCGCCTCAAGAGAAGAGCCTGGCACCTGACGCGCCGCTCCCACTCTTTGCTTTGCCCACTGGAAAATCCCAGGCGCCACGTGGAACCTGGAACCTGGAACTTGGAACTTGGAACTTGGAACGTTACTAATCCTCCAGCCGTCCGGAGACCGGCCCGATATGAATGTGGGCGCCGGTGGCTGAGCCGCTGCGGGGAGTCGAGAATGCCTGGAAGGGCAGACTCCGTTGTCTCAAGTACTGGACAACGGCCTCGCCTTCATCACTACCCGGGTGAAGGGCAAGATCGACTCGATCAGTATGGTCAAAGCCAAGATGGTCGTGGGTCGGGGTCTGTCCGAAGGCACTGATGGGTAGTTCACGTCCGAACCTGTGCCAGAAGAAATTGGCCAGCTCCGGAACCAGGCCGACATGCCAGACTCGCAGCTGGTCCGCTATGTCCGGGAGAAGAGATGCAGCGCGTTTCCGTGTCCCGACTTGAGTGAGTTCGCTGAGAAGAAGCCGAGTGGAGCTATGAACCTCCCTTTGCTTTGCCAGGCGAGCCTCCAGTATCCCCACTCGAGCAACGGTCTCGTCCCGTTCCCGGCGGGAGACCAGACCTTCCCCATACAGGTTCTCGAACTGGAGGCTCCGGCTTCGAGCCTTCACCAGATCAGCCTCCAGGATCTCGAGCAGGGCCCGGACCGCCGTCAGGTAATCTCTCGCTTTTTTCTCGAGTTTCCTGGAGGCTTGCTCCTCGGGCTCCGGTACTCCTTCAGCCTGCTGAGGCGTCCCCGTGGGGAGCCGGACCGGGACGTGTCCGGCTTTAACCCACTTCACGGCAGCGGGACTTCCGGCGGTAAACAAAGCCAGGGTCAGAAGGAGATGTGAACTCACGATTCACGCTCCCGGCTCCTGGTGACCGGATCGAAAATCATGGAAAGGTTCTTCTCGACCGCCCGGATATCGGCCTGGATACCGGAGCCGCCGCTGCTGTCAGAACCGCCAATCGTTAAGACGTTCCCGACCTCTGGTGTCATTTTGCACCGGCTTGGTATTCCTTTAGAAAATGAGTACTCAGAGTTGTGTTAATCTAGGAGGCGAATCCACTTTTTTCTCAAGGAGAATTGGAGAAACAAAAATGGCTTCGCAAGGAGACAAGATAACCTATTTTCTCGTCGGTGGTTTTGTCGGTGCAGCAATCGCCCTGCTTTTTGCACCGCGGACCGGGCAGGAAACCCGCAATCTCATCGAGACCAAGTATCGCGAGGGGTCGGATAAGCTGGGTCAGAAAGCACGCGATGGCAAGCAGTATCTCGGTGAGAAAGGCGAGTGGGTTGCTGGAAAAGCTCGTGAGGGCAAGGAAAAACTGGGCGATAAATCCCGTCAGGCCGTGGGGGCGGTTAGCGAAGGCATCGAAAAGGGCAAGGATGTCATAGCCAGGAAGAAAGAAACGATCACTAAGGCCGTCGAGGCGGGTAAGAAGGCGTACGAAAAAGGAAAAGAGCAACTGGCCAAAGAGGTTTCAGAAGAAGAAGCCTGATGCTTTCCGGAGGCGCTGGGTGGGCAGTGTAGAGATGTGGGTACCGGCAATCGCCCTGCTGGCGGTGCTCGCCTTTATTTTTCAAATCGTGGCTGTGATTGTGACCGCCCGGTCTGTCCGCCAGGTAACCGCTCAGATTGAACGACAATCCAAGGATCTTGCGGCGACCCTTTCCCAGGTTCAATCCCGGCTGCTGGAGGTCTCCGAGAGCCTGGAGCCGGTCAGAGCGGTTGCCCAGGATCTTGCCACCAATCTGGGGAATATGTCCGAGACGCTACAAAACCGCGCAGAACACGCCGACGCCGTGATCAAAGACCTGATGACGGTGGGGCAGGATCAGGCGGCGAAGATCGACTTTCTGGTCAGCGATACGGTGGAAAAGTTCGAACAGACCACAGAGACGATTCAGAAGGACCTGCTCAAGCCGGCCATAGAGATCTCTTCCTTCATCCGAGGAATCAGGGGTGGAATTGACGCCCTCTTTTCCCGTAAGCAGCCTGTCGAGGAGAAGTCCGCCGAAGAGGAACTCTTCATTTAATCCGAGTTAAGGAATCCTACCGGGGCTGGACCTTTCCGCGCTGGAACCCCACCCAGTATCCGCCAGCGAAGATTGTCACCACCGCAACCACATGAAATGTGAAGAGTCCAGTCGACATGTCAATCAGCCCCGTCCAAAGATGCACGGTTTCCCGCGTGTTGTTTTCATTGAGTGAATGCTCGCAGGTGCTCCTCGAGCTCCCGAAAGCTGGCTTGATCATTGATGTTCAAGAAGGTATGGGAGTCTACATTCAGGTCTTGACCCGGAACCGTCTTCACCTTCAGCCGCCCCGATTTCAAGATGTCGAGAATGCTCAAGACGTCCCTGCTGAGCTGTTTTTCTAGAACCTCCAGACATTTCCTTGAATAGATGCCGCAAAGTGGCTGGATCCGATCCTCCAGGTCGGTCGGAACGACAACATCAAATCCGCTTTTCAGGGTCCACAATTTGCGGAGCAGTTCGGAAGGAACCAGAGGCATGTCGCAAGAATGGAAACAGTTGTTTCGATGATCCGAGTGCCGCAGTGCACTACAGATCCCCATGACCGGCCCCCGCCCGGGGATCCTGTCGAGAATCGCAGGACACTTGATCAGCCCGGCCTGACCCTCTGATCCACAAACGACCCGGACCTCCAGGCCGAGTGCCTGCAGCGTGCGGACAGCCCGCTCAACCAGCGTCAATCCTCCGACTTCGAGGAAGGCTTTGTCTTGTCCGAGGCGCCGGCTGGAACCTCCAGCCAGCACATATCCAGCTCCAATCATTTTGCTAAGAGGGATTATCTCACGGGAGGAAGCGTTCAAAGGAGTGCTCTTTCCGGGGGCGATGTCCTAAAATTGAAATCATGCTCGGATTCACTGCGCTCGCGCTTTTGCTGATCGGCCCGGTCCAGGCGGCGGTGTTCGAGGTTCTTGATCCGGTGCGGCCGGAGGAAGTCGGGGTGTCCTCTCAGCGTCTCAACAGAATCGATGTGGTCGTCGCAGAGGCCATCCAGGAGGGTGATGTGCCGGGGGCGGTTGTGCTGGTGGCCAGACAGGGTCGGATCGTCTACAGGAAAGCTTTTGGTCACCGCGCGCTGCAGCCCCGCAAAGAGCCAATGACGATCGACACGGTTTTCGATCTGGCCTCCTTGACCAAGGTAGTTGCCACGACGACCTCAGTCATGATTCTGATTGAAGACGGCAGCCTCACGTTGGGCGATCCCGCGAGCCTTTTTCTGCCCGACTTCAGCCGGCATGGCAAGGAGAACATCACGGTTCTGAGCCTGTTGACTCACTTCTCGGGTCTCCGGCCGGGCCTGGACCAGGATGAGATCTGGAGTGGTTTTGAAGAAGCGGTGAGACGGGCGGGCCAGGAGCAGCTGGTTGCGGTCCCGGGGAGCCGCTTCATTTACAGCGATATCAACTACATTGTTTTGAGCGCCGTTGTGGCGGAGGCGGCTGGAATGCCTCTGGACGAGTTCAGTGCCACCCGCGTCTTTTCCCCCCTGGGCATGACGCATACGACCTTCAACCCCCCGCAATCATGGAAGGCTCGAATCGCACCGACCGAAGTCCGAAACGGACGGATGCTCAGAGGACGCGTGCACGATCCAACCTCGGAGCGGATGGGGGGTATGGCGGGTCACGCAGGATTGTTTTCAACAGCAGGCGACCTGGCCGTGTATGCCCAGATGCTCCTGAATCGCGGCGTCTACAACGGCACCCGGATCCTCTCTCCCATGTCGGTTGAGCGAATGACGACGAACCAGTCTCCGGCAGGACAGGACTCCTGGCGGGGCGTGGGTTTCGACATGCGTACGAGCTTCAGCTCCAGCCGCGGTGACCTTTTCCCGGTCGGGTCGTTCGGCCACACCGGATTTACGGGAACCTCGCTTTGGATCGATCCATCATCACAGGCTATCCTGATTATTCTGACCAGCCGGCTTCATCCCGCAAGCCATGGTGATGTCGGACGCCTGCGCAGACAGCTGGCGAACATCGTGGCCGCTTCAATTGAAGACCGGCAACCGGGTTAGCTGCTCAGGGAGTACGAGTGTCTCGAAAATGTCCCGTCTGTAAGACTCGCCTCTGGTCCGATCCCCTGCTGGTCAAATCCAAAATGACTTGCCCACGATGCGGAGCGGAGTTCAAGCCAACCGTCCCCTGGCACTACGTTCGGATTCTGCTGATTTTCCTCATCATCCTGGCCTTTGCACTGATCTTTGTGGTCAGTCAGGGCAACCTACCCCTACTCATGCTCTTTGCGATTTTGGGACTCCTCCTGTGGTTTGCGCCGCGGATGATACACTTCGAGCCCATCGGGCCTGAACTCAACCCTTCAGAGGGAGTTCTCGACCACCAGGAGTGGAGGATGCGAGTCGAGGATCAGAATCTGGAAGAGAAGCTGGCTGAGGCGGTGGAGAGGTGGAGATTCAGGTGGGCTCTTTCGGTGCTTGTCATTCTCGGTCTTCTTCTGACGCTGGCCGCCTGGTTCTATCAGAGCTCTTGAGAAGGCGAATCACCTGACGATTGGCGGCAGGAAAGGCCTTCTCTTCCAAATTCTCTTCGGGTACCCACTTGCCGATTCCAGCCGGGAACGCTGCGGGAACTTCGAAAAGCAGGAAGTGGATGTGAACGCGGCGGTCCGGATACTCGTGACGTTGCTGCCAGATCTCAGCGGAACTCGTGGGGTCCAGCTCGATACCGCATTCCTCCTGAGTCTCCCGGACGGCTGTCTGCAGGGGCGATTCTCCGTGTTCGATCTTTCCTCCCGGGAATTCGAGAGAGCCTTCCAGGAGAGAGTCCCCTTCGCGCTTTTGAACGAAGATTCCCAGTTGCGAGCGGATCACGGCGACGGCGATCTGCTGTTCGGGTTCGGCGCGAATCCCACCTTGAGATACCAGAAAGACTCCGATGCCGACCGCACCCGCTCCCAGGAGAGAGACAGGGGTCATGCCCTCGCTCAAGAAGACGTAGGCCAGCACCGACGCCCCTACCGGCTCGCCCAACAGAAGCAGCGATACCAGTGTAGGAGAAAGGTGCTGTAGGATCCGGTTGTACGAAGTGTGTCCCAGACACTGCGGAACCAGGCCGAGAAGAAACATCAGGCCATGGGTTCGAATCCCAAACCCGCTAACCCGGCTCTCCGTGAGCCAGACCAGAACACCCAGCAGCAATGCTGATATGAGATAAGTAGGATAAACGTAGAGCCACAGACTGGTGGCTCGCAGGCTGGCGTGGCCGGCGGTCAGGTAGACACTCAGAAACAAGGCTCCTGCCAGTGCGAAGAGAGCACCCGTAAGTGTGCCCGATGAGTGGAACTGCTCGAGGCCCAGGCAGCCGGTACCGGCAACCGCCACCACGATCCCGGCAGCCCCGGTGAAGGTGAGTCTCTCCCGCCACAGCAGGAACGACAAGAGAGCCACCATCAACGGGGCCGTGTTTACGAGGAAGACCGCGACCGCGACCGAGGTGTGGCGCAGAGAAGTGATCCAGAAAGCAAAATGGAGGGCCAGTCCCAGCCCGGCCAGCAGGATGGAAGTGAACGGAAGAGCCATCCGTCCGGACTTCGCGCGGACAGCTCGCTCCCGCAGATAAAAGGGGAACAGCAGGACGCAGGACCAGAGCATCCGAAAGAAGGCTATGGTCAAAGGAGGCGCTTCCGTGTTCCACTTCACAAGGAGGGAACCGAAGGACACAGAGACCACGGCTATCAAGACACTCAGCAAGAGGTTAATGGGTTGAGGTCGAAGCGGCATCTCTGACTGGCGCCGGTGGAAGCGATCAGACAGCCCGCTATTGTCAGCGAGCGGTCTGCCCGCGCTTCAGGGCTCTCTGGGGCGTGCGCGGTTCGTCCGGATAAAGATCGGCCACGTACTTGTCGTACCCGTTGAAAATGGGAGTTGGAAACCGCGACCTGGAATCCAGCCAGTAGGATTCGTCCTGGCTCCAGCGCGGGTGTGGGATGAAGGGATTGACATTGGATAAGAAGCCATATTCATGAGGCAGAATCTGCCAGAAAATGCTCGGCTTCTTGCGCACGAACTCGATCTTCACAACCGATTTCGGGTTCTTGTACCCGTATTTCCAGGGCACGATGATACGAATCGGCGCGCCATGCTGTTTGAGTAGCGGCTTGCCATACGCTCCAGTCACGACCATCGCAAGTTCGTTCATCGCCTCGTCGATGCCAAGCGCTTCATTGTAGGGCCAGGGATAATTGGAGGCCTGCCTGATTCCCGGCATCTGCGAGGGGCGATAGGCAGTCACAAAGCGAACAAACTTTGCCTCCGGCTTGGGATCAGAGTCCTCGATCAGCTTTCGCAAGGGGAAGCCGCTCCAGGGAATGTTCATGGCCCAGCGCTCCACGCACCGAAAATGGTACAAGCGTTCCTCATGCGGAATCCCGAAGAGGTCGTCCAGGTCCAGGGTTCTCGGGTTCCCACAGGCACCGGAAATCTCCACCTTCCAGGGCTCTACCTTGAACTTCTCGACGTGTCTCCACACCGGACCTCCACGGCCGGGCAGGAATTCGTAGAAATTGTTGTGGCTGGCGGCCTCCCGGCGCGGGGTGAGACTGGTGTCCAGACCCTGGGGAAGGGTGTAGCTGGTGTTGACTGTCGGAGGAAAGACCTCGGGGCGGCTCAGTGGTTCCTGCAGGAGTCCCTGATCTTCCGCTGCCGCCGAAGACCTCGAAGCCGACACAGCGGAGATCGATCCAAGGCTCATTGACTGGATAAAACGACGGCGATTGAAAAAACATTTCTCGTCGGTCGGACGGAGCAGGGGGATTTCGGGTCGGTAGCGCATTTGATAACGAGGATAACATGAGCCGCTCGCTGGTTGAATTGGTTACTGGTTACCGGTTACCGGTTCCTGGTTGAAGGTTGAAGGTTGAAGGTTGAAAGTTTCTCCCGGCTAACCCACAACCCGGACACGACCAGGAACCAGAAACCAGTAACTAAACTAACAACCAGTCAGTGCTTCGTACAGAAAGGGCAGCGAAGCGTCGAGGCGATAGTCGACCCCCGAATGGCTGCCATCGAATTCCTTGTAGAGGTGCCGGATCCCGTAGGTCTCGAGCTTTCGGACCAGCCTTCGAGCCCCGAATTGGAGGTTGTACTGATCCCGCCTGCCGCAGTCCAGATAGAGTCCCCCCAGCTTCGACAGGCTCCGGCGACAGGCAGGTTCATCGACCAGTTCCAGCGGATCGTTGGCCAGCCAGCGTGACCATCGCTCCGGAATCAGTTCGCAGGTGTGGGGATCAAAAGGAAGACGGATCCCCAGGTACTGGTCCGGGTCTGGATCGTAAGTGGCTCCCATGGCAAGCAGGCTCACCGTCTCTAGAAGGCGGCCATCGAGCCTGGGCCGAGTTCGGAAGTCTTCGAGGAATGGTTCAGTTTGGAATCCGTGCGCTTCCAGATGTCGTGCTGCGCGGGGGAAAAAGGGTTGAAAGAGAAGGTCGAAACCGATGTCTCCGGAGTGACAGGCGACGGCTCCCCACTGTTCCCCATGCCGGAGTCCCTGCACAAGCGCTCCGTAGCCGCCGCTGGAAAACCCCACAACAGCCCGGCTCTGAGGTGACGTCTCAACCGGGAATTCGGAGATCAACCGGGGAACCAGCTCAGTGACCAGGAAGTCCTCCCACTTTCCCATGACCTCCGAATTGACATACTGATTCCCTCCTAAAGAAGTGAAGCAATCGGGGAAGGCCACCACCATCGGGCCCATCTTCCCGGCTTGAATGAGGCGCTCGACTCTCTGAGGGAAGGTCTCACCAAATGCCTTCCAGGAGGTCATTTTCAGACCGCTGTTGGTTAAACTGGCCAGATAGACCAGGAGTGGGAGACGAGTTGTCGAGCCCTCTCCAGAGGGGGGAACATAGACTCGAACGCAGCGGCTGGAAGGATCGCCGAGCAGATTCCCCTGCAAAGCCCGCGAATCGATCCAGATCTCGAAAACTTTTCCCTGCAGAGGTGCAAAACTATGGACTGGCATTCACTGGCGTTGCTTTCGGTAGACGTGGGAGGAGTGGCCAAAGAGAACCTCGGCTGCTTCCATGACTGTTTCCGACAGGGTTGGGTGAGGATGGATGGTCGCCACCAGGTCCTCCGCCACAGCGGCCATCTCTACTGCCAGGCACGCTTCGGCAATCAATTCTCCTGCCCCCGCACCGGTGATTCCGACACCCAGAACGGATCGTGACTCAGCATCAAAGATGATCTTGGTCAGACCATCGGTCCTGCCCAGGGTCAAGGCTCTGCCCGAGGCACCCCAGGGAAATTTGGCGACGCTGATGTCTCGGCCTTCCTGCCTGGCCTCGGCCTCCGTGAGACCGCACCAGGCGATCTCGGGGTCGGTGAAAACAACGGCCGGAATGGCAACGTTGTCAAAGGCCGCCATCTTGCCGGCAGCCACCTCTGCAGCCACTTTTCCCTCCCGGAAGGCCTTGTGGGCCAGCATCGGCTGGCCTGCGATGTCGCCGATCGCAAAGATCGCCGGGTCGGTCGTGCGGCACTGCTCGTCGGTGACGACAAAGCCGTCCTCCAGTTGAACGGCAGTGTTCTCCAGCTTTAGACCCTCCGTGTTAGGAGTTCTCCCGACTGCCACCAGTACGGCGTCGAAGACCTGCGGTGAGTTGATGGCACCTTCCAGGCCAACCTCAACTCCCCTGGATTCTTCCCCAAGGTGAGTCACCTTCGTTTCCAGGTGGATTCCGGCCAAAGCCTTCCGAAGGGTCTTTTCCAGAGGCCGCACCAGGTCTCGATCCACTCCGGGAAGCAGTCCATCTGTCAACTCTACTACGGTCACCTCGGAGCCAAGGGCTGCATACACGGTTGCCATCTCGAGACCGATGTAGCCCCCGCCCACGATCAGGAGTCGGTCGTAGACCTCGCGAATCTCCAGGCCGCTGCTCGAATCGAGAATGCGGTCGCTCTGTGCTTCGAAAGGAGGAAACAGAGTGGGGCGGGAACCGGTGGCGAGGATTGCGTTCTTGAAACGGATCGTGGCGGGCTGCTTGCCCTCCACTCTCAGCTGCCTGGAGTCTTCGAACACCGCTCGCCCCTGAACGAACTGGACTCCCCGCATTTTCGCAATCTGGCCCAGGCCCCCGGTCAGTTTGTCCACGATCTCATTCTTCCATTCTCGAACCCGGTCGACGTCCACCCGAGGTTTTGAGAACTCGACTCCCATGGAAGAGGCATGAGCCGCCTGGTGGAGAACGGAGGCGACATGCAGCAAAGCCTTCGATGGGATGCATCCGACGTGCAGGCAGACTCCTCCCGGTCGCTCGTGCAAGTCGACCAGAATGGTCTGCAGCCCGAGATCAGCAGCGTGAAAGGCCGCAGTGTATCCACCGGGTCCTGCCCCTATCACAACGACGTCAGTATCATAAATAGCTTCCGAGGCAGCCATGTTCTTTCCTCCGGACGACCGCTCACCGAGGAGCACTTGAGATGGAGCGTTCCAACTAGCCTCGTAGTCTCGCGGTGAAGTGGCAGCGATGAAAGGGTGGATTTTAGCATGAATGACGGGGCCGTTCTCGAAGAGGCCGGAACCGAGTGCCGCAGTTGATTTGCCTTGCTTCCGCAGGCCAAGTATCTTGGTACGAAGGAGACTTGGATCATGATCAGTCAAGACAGCTTCGGGGCCCTGTCAACCCTGGAGATTGAAGGAAAGCAGCATTGTTACTACAGCCTTCCAGCGCTGGAAAAGAGAGGACTGGGGGCGGTCGCCCGGCTTCCTTTCTCGCTGCGGATTCTGCTCGAGAACCTCTTGCGCCACGAAGACGGTGAGTCGGTTACTGCCGAGGACATCAGGGCGCTTCTGAAGTGGGATCCGCAGGCAGGGCCGTCCCAGGAGATCGCATTCTCCCCGGCCCGCGTCGTACTTCAGGACTTCACCGGAGTTCCCTCTGTAGTCGACCTAGCGGCCATGAGAGAAGCCATGTCGAGGCTGGGAGGAGATTCCCAGAAGATCAATCCCCTGGTCCCTTCTGAGCTTGTGATCGACCATTCCGTGCAGGTCGACTCGTTTGCCACTCTCACGGCTTTACAGATCAATGTCCAGCGCGAGTTTGAACGCAACCGTGAGCGCTATGAGTTCCTGAAATGGGGCCAGACAGCCTTCGACAATTTCAAGGTGGTTCCGCCGGCCACGGGGATTGTTCATCAGGTCAATCTCGAGTACCTGGCCCGGGTGGTCTTTGCCAGAGAATCCGACGTCGGCCTTCTGGCCTATCCGGACACCCTGGTGGGTACCGACAGCCATACGACCATGATCAACGGTCTGGGAGTCCTGGGCTGGGGCGTCGGCGGTATCGAAGCCGAGGCCGCGATGCTGGGTCAGCCCATCAGCCTGTTGATTCCCCAGGTTGTCGGCTTCCGTCTGGAAGGGAGCTTGAAGGAGGGAGCCACGGCGACCGACCTGGTTTTGACGATCACTGAAATGCTTCGCGAGCGAGGAGTCGTCGGTAAGTTCGTGGAGTTCCTCGGAGCGGGCGTCGGAAGCCTCTCCCTGGCTGACCGCGCCACCCTTGGAAACATGTCGCCCGAGTACGGAGCCACCTGCGCTATCTTCCCGATCGACGGGCAGACGATCGACTATCTCCGCTTCACGGCCCGCGACGAAAGCCGCATTCAGCTGGTGGAGGCGTACGCACGAGCCCAGGATCTTTTCCACACTCCTGAAAGCCCTGAGGCCGAGTACTCCGAGATATTGCGGCTGGATCTCTCCACAGTTGAGCCCAGCCTGGCCGGACCAAAGCGACCACAGGATCGGATTCCTTTGCGGGTCAGCAAGCAGGCCTTTGAAGGTGTGGTGGATCAGGTTCGCGGTGCGGTGTCGCGGGAGTCGGAAGGCAGTGTCGCCACCGCGGCACGTACCAGGCGGCAGGTCCGGGTGAGCCTGGAGAGTCCGGGTGGTGAGGATCCGGTTCAGTTCGAACTCAGGGACGGGGCTGTAGTCATTGCAGCCATTACGAGTTGTACGAATACTTCCAATCCGGTAGTGATGGTGGCTGCCGGACTGCTGGCGCGAAATGCCGTAAAAAAGGGCCTGAAAAGGCATCCGTGGGTCAAGACCAGCCTGGCGCCCGGGTCCAAAGTCGTCACCGCGTATCTCGATCAGGCAGGACTCACCCGCTATCTGGACGAGTTGGGGTTCAACCTGGTCGGATACGGTTGTACGACCTGTATCGGGAACAGCGGCCCCCTCCCCGGACCCATCTCTGAAGCGATCAATGAGAACGATCTGATCGCCTGTTCGGTGCTTTCGGGGAACCGGAACTTCGAGGGCCGGATCAGTCTCGACGTGCGAGCCAACTACCTGGCCTCACCACCCCTGGTGGTGGCCTACGCCCTGGCAGGCCGAATGGACATTGACCTTTACGAGCAACCACTGGGGAGAGACCCGGAAGGGGCGGAGATCTTCTTGAGAGACATCTGGCCCTCCCAGGAGGAGATCGAAGAGACGATCCGAAAATCAGTTCGACGCGAAATGTTTGCAGAAAAGTACGCAGATGTATTCACGGGCGACCTGACCTGGCAGGAAATTACCGTTCCACCCGGCGACCGCTACCAGTGGGATCCGTCCTCGACCTACATCAAGAACCCTCCGTTTTTTGAAGGCATGACCCCCGAGGTGGGGCAGGTGGGAGATATCCGAGGCATGAGGGTTCTGGCGCTACTGGGAGATTCGGTGACGACCGACCACATTTCTCCGGCCGGCGCAATTCCCAAGGACGGGCCCGCCGGTCAATATCTGATGGGCCATGGAGTCCAGCCCTGGGAGTTCAACTCCTTCGGTTCCAGGCGCGGCAACCACGAAGTCATGATGCGGGGGACCTTTGCCAACATCCGGCTGCGTAACAAGCTGGCCCCGGGTATTGAGGGGGGCTACACCCGAATGGAAGAGGGCTCTGAAGTACTCCCCATTTATGACGCAGCCATGCGTTACATAGAAGGCGGGACGCCTCTGATCGTGATTGCAGGGAAGGAATACGGTTCCGGTTCATCGCGCGACTGGGCGGCCAAGGGAACCCGGCTGCTGGGTGTGCGAGTCGTGCTGGCAGAAAGCTTTGAGCGCATCCATCGCAGCAATCTCATCGGCATGGGAGTCTTACCCCTCCAGTTCGCAGCGGGTATGTCGGCCGAGAGCCTCCAGCTAACGGGCTTTGAGAGCTTTGACGTGACGGGGGTGGCACAGGAGCTGGTTCCCGGACAGCCGTTGCAAGTCAAGATCCGGTCCGGGGACGGCTCGGAGAAGGCATTTGAAGCTATAGTCCGCATTGACACTCCCAATGAAGCCCTCTACTACCAGCACGGCGGCATCTTGCACTACGTGCTGCGCAGTCTGCTTTGATTGGTTCTGGGTTCTGGGTTCTGGGTTCTAGGTTGGCGCGCTCATTGGCATTCGCGCCTCTGTCCACCCGGCGACGGGACAGGTCATCTCCGGGACCGGCCCGCAAGCTGCCAGGAACATTACCAATCAAGGAACCTACAGAAGCAGGAACGCCAGTGACCGCGCAGCAGCGCGGAAGCTGCCGAGGAAGGGTTACTACCAGCACAACCCAAAGCTTCAACCTTCAACTTTCAACCTTCAACCTTCAACCCTGGATTTAAACCCGTTCCAGCACAATACAACTCCCACCCGGCGACGGGGCAGGTCATCTCCGGGACCGGCCCGCAAGCCGCCAGGAACATTACCAATCAAGGAACCTACAGAGGCAGGAACGCCAGTGACTGCGCAGCAGCGCGGAAGCTGCCGAGGAAGGGTTACTACCAGCACAACCCAAAGCTTCAACCTTCAACCTTCAACCCTGGATTTAAACCCGTTCCAAAACGATACAACTCCCAGTCCCCCCAAAGCCCCAGGAGTTGGAGAGGACATAACGGAAATCCGCCGACGTCCTGTTGGTGATGCAGTCGATCGGGCACTCGGGGTCTTGATCCTCCAGGTTGACGGTGGGCGGGATTTGCTGATCGCGCAGGGACAGCGCCGAGAAGGCCGCCTCAGCGGCTCCACTTCCTCCCAGCAGGTGGCCGGTCATGGATTTCGGCGCGGACACATGTACCCCTGTGTCTGCGACAACCCGGGCAATTGCCTGCGCTTCCTGAATATCCCCGTGCACGGTCGAAGTCGCATGAGCATTGATCCAGCCCAGTTCGTCGACATCCACTTCGCTGTTCTCCAGCACCTGCTCCATGACCATTCGACAGAACGGGATCGACATTCGAGTCGGGTGCTCACTGAAAGAGCGGTCTGCCACGCCTTTGATACGGGCATAGGGTCGGGCCCCGCGGGCGAGTGCGTGTTCCTCGCTCTCCAGGACCAGCAGGCAGGCCCCTTCCGCCGGGACGTATCCCTCTCGTTTCTTGTCGAAGGGACGCGAAGCCGCATTGGGCTCCTGGCTGAAAGACTTGGGGATGATGCTCAGGGCATGAACCATCTTGACACTGGAGGCGATAATCGAAGCTTCCGCCCCACCAGCCAGACACCAGGGAGCCGAGCCGCTTCCGATCAGGCGCGTGGCCAGGGTAATCGCCGAGGCACCGCTGGCGCAGGCAGCGTCCAGTCCGAAATTCGATCCGGAAAGATCGAAGGCTCGGGCCACGTCCTGAATTGCAATCCCGGGGCGCTTGCCGATGTTGTCCGACACTCTTGGCTTTTTGCCCAACTCCGCCATGACGGCGATTCTTTCAGCCTCCTCCGAACCGGCCGTCATAGTTCCGAGTATGACCATTCCTCCAGCTCGTTCCTGGGGGGAGTCCAGGTCGATCGCAGCGTCGTCGAACGCCTCGATTGCGGCAGACAGAACCATCCAGCGAAAACGTCCTTTCCGGGGAGGAAGGAAACCCCGGGCCTTGATCTCAGCAACTCTGGATGCCAGAACCTCCGGGGGAACCTCGGCGACGACACAGTCATCGATGCGGTGACGGGTTGCGTCGAAAAGAGTAACGGGTCCCATGTTCGGGGCGCCGCGCAGAAGATTCTTCCACACATCGGAGAGGTTCCCGCCCAGAGAGCAAATGAGCCCCATTCCGGTAATCACAACTGGTTGACCGTAGTGCATATCTATCCATTCCTCTTTTGACCGGCCCACCTGTTATCATCTCGCAGGTTTGTGACACCCATCCCGGATTAAGCATGCTTTTTCATTCCCTGGATTATGCTGTCCTGCTGATTACCGTCTGGATTCTTGCCTGGGGGTTCCTGAGGACTCGGCTGAGGCTGCGCCACCTGATGATGCTGGCGGCAAGCTACCTTTTCTACTGTGCCTGGGACTGGCGTTTCGCCGGTCTGCTCGTTTTCTCGACCCTGCTTGATTTCCTGGCTGGCCGGGCCATCTATGAAGCGAAATCGCTTCGTCGAAAGCGACAGTTTCTGGTTGTCAGTCTGATCGGCAACCTGGGTGTTCTGGGCTTTTTCAAATACTACAACTTCTTTCTCGACAATCTGAATCACCTGCTCTTGAGCTTCGGATTCTCACTTCCGGGCTATGTCGAAGTCATCTTGCCACTGGGAATCTCCTTCTACACCTTCCAGACACTCAGCTACTCCCTGGACATCTATTTCGGAAAACTGGAACCCACCAGGAGCCTCGCCGACTTTGCCTTGTTTGTGGCGTTCTTCCCGCAGTTGATTGCCGGCCCGATTGTGAGAGCACGCCAGTTTCTTCCCCAGTTGGAGCGCCCGGTGGAGTTCGACGAGGATCGCATGATCTCTGGAATCTACCGGATCCTGAAGGGGCTGGTGAAGAAAGTTTTCATTGCCGACCTGATCGGCCTGCACCTGGTGGATCCGGTTTTCGCAGAGCCGGGGAAATTCGGGGCGCTTGATTCTGTTTTTGCGATGCTGGGCTTTTACATGCAGCTGGGGTTTGATTTCAGTGCCTACGCCGACATTGCAATCGGCTCAGCCAGGACCCTCGGTTTCGAGTTGCCCGAGAACTTCCGGGCCGCTGCCAGAGCGGTGAACCTGGCGGAGTTCTGGCGGAGGTGGCACATCACGCTGTTTACGTGGGTGAGAGATTACTTCTTTGTACCCATGACCGTGGGGCGGGGGCGCAGACGCCTCCTGCGTCCCTACGTGAGTATTTTCTTGACCATGACCCTGATCGGGCTCTGGCACGGGGCCGCATGGACGTTCATTGCGTTCGGAGTCTTTCACGGAGCGGGGCTGGCCCTCACCCGCTGGTGGGGCCGGCGGAACCGGGGACTACGCCCCCCTCTCAGGCCCGTACTGGTCGAATTTGTGTTGACCTGGTGCAAACGAGCGGGGACGATCTTTTTCGTGGCGCTGAGCATAGTCTTGTTTCGGGCCGATGATATGGGTGACGCCTTTCGGATTTACGGGATGCTCGTCTCCCCGGAGCAGTGGACGATTGGCAGTCGGCTGGCTCGCCTCGGAGTCGCGATTCTCGGTCTCGCCACCATACTGCACCTGACCACTTTCGATTTTCGGCAACGAGTCGAAAAAGTTTTCGTGAACCTGCCTTCGCCCCTGCAGGGAGCTGTCCTTGTGTTGACCCTGGCGCTAGTGAAAATGTCGCTTACCGTGCAGAGACCTTTCGTATACTTCCAGTTTTGAATGCGTGGATGGAGGCAGTGGGAGAACACAGGGCTGGTTCAAAAGGTCATAGGCTTTTGAGACTCCTGGCCTGGAGTCTGGTCTGGGTCTTTCTGACGAATGTCGCTGCAGAGATTCTCGGCGTTTACTGCTGGCAGCCCTACACGCATCCCGCCGAGACAGCCAGACTCACCGCTGCCTGGACTGAATTCCGGGATTGCCAGGTGCTCGTCGTGGGGTCTTCCCTGGTCGAGTTCGGTTTTTCACCCCCCGTCATTGAGGAGGAGGTGGAACGGGAGCTGGGGCTGCAGACCTGTGTACTGAATCTGGGACAAAGGGGGCTTTCCAGCGAATCGGCGGTTTCCTATTTGCGCGCCGTTCTTGGCCGCACACAGCCCGAGATTGTGATCTGGGGGACGAGTCCCCAGGAATGCATGACGCGTAACCGCGGACCTTACTTACAGACCTACGCCTCGCCATCCGACGTGGTTCGGGCCTCCTGGGCCCTGCCGGCGTCTTGGCGGGACGCCACTCGAGCGGCGGCCGCCTATTTCAGACCGCCGGCACTCATTCTTCAGGGGGGCTTGCTGGCGGGTTCTCTCCTGGCGGGGCGTTTTCTCAGCCTCGCCCCAACTCGCTTCCAGCGTGAGATGGCCAGAACTCGAAAGTACAGCGGGTGGTTCCCGGGGCACCCGGGAGCCCGGGGATCCAAGGCGCGCTGGGAGTCGACCATCCATTGGCGGAGCATCAGGGAAATGACGGAACTTACTGACCGGTACCATCTCGGGCTGGCGGTTCTGCTCATGCCGATCAACAAAGAAGTTGTTGAGAGGGAGGCCGTGGTACGGCAGAACTTCTCGGCTGTACTCGGCGACTACTGCCGCCAGGCCGGAATCCCCTACGCGGATCTCCTTCAGCCGCCGTTCACGAAACTCGAACGAAACGAGTACATGAGAGATGGCCGTCATCTTGCAGCCGAGGGAGCCCGCAAATTGAGTCGCGAGGTGGCTCGCCGGATCGTGATCCCGCTGCTGAAAGAGCTGGAGGGGCCGAAAGGGAACCCGAGAAAAGAAGGGTTGGACAATGGGAGGCCCTGAACCCAGGCCACGCAAGAGGCTTTTACTGCTTCTGCTCTGGAGCCTGACCTGGCTCGTCATGGCCAGTGCTACCGCCGAGAAGGAATTGATTACTTCGGCCTCTCCCAGGTGCCCTATCGGCTTCAGAGCACCGATTACATGAAAGACGGTCGACACTATGTCATCGAGGGAGCCAGGAAACTGGGTCGCGAGGTGGCTCGCCGGATCGTGATCCCAATGGTGAAGCGGTCGGCCGACTCAGGATGAAAAAGGAGGAAATGAGATGTCAGACGTTGTATACACATCAAGAGTCAAAATCGAGAGGCTGCAGGGTCCAATTCGGCTTGCCTATCTGCCCGCGGAAGACCAGGCCGTCACTTTCGGGGTGCACGGCGACGTGGCTCGGCACTACGGGGTGGGACCGGATGACTTCGACCAGCGGGCGACCACCCTGGATTATGTGATTGCGGCCGCGGGCGGGTGACTCACGGGTACACTCGGAGGCGCGCTGGAAGCGCGTCAGGTTGACGCCGGCAACGGTAAGCTCACAGCGGAAGTCACTGGTGAAGTCGAGGCCGAAGACAGGGTCCTCATTATCCGGCGGATCCACGTCAGCTACAGGATTCAGGCCGATCCCGAGCAGCAGGAAACGATCGAGAGGGTGCACTCGATGCACGCCCGGTATTGCCCGGTCTACCGGTCCCTGGAGGCGGCAATCCAGATCACCACAGATTACGCTTTGACCGGGGACCCTTGACGGTTGACGGTTGACGGTTGACCGTTGAGCAACTGACGGCTGAGAATGTTCGGCAGCTTCCGCGCTGCTGCGCAGTCACTGCGTTCCTGCCTCTGTAGTTTCCTTTGATGGTTACGTTTCCTCACGGGCTGCGGGCCGGGGTCGGAGGCAGCTTGTCGAGCTACCGGGCGGGCAGAGGCGCGAGCGAGAGTGTGGGAGGACCCTCCGTGGTCCGAACAGGTTCGCGGCGCAGAGGCCGCTCCCAGTGCGCTCGTAAGCGCACTTGAACAGTAGGGTGAAAGTCCCTACCGGGCAAACGTTCTCCGGCCCGTATTCGACGGCAACTGCGTCATCGTGAGGTGGGGTGGGAAGCAGCCGAAGGAGAACCACCAGTCTGTAGGAGACGAACTCGATTCGGCTCAGAGGGGACAGCGAGCCTGCTGGGAAATGGCGAAGCTCGAATGGAAGGGAAACCTGACACGGACAAGAGCCTGATGGGTAACGTGAAAAAGGCATCTTGTTAACCCTTGGGGTGGTTGGAGATGGAATGGTGGGAAGTTCAAGTGACGTAAAGCGAGGAGGTCTGCGAAAGGTCGGTCTGGTAAGAGACCCGCAGAAGTCAGAGGCGGCGTAGTAGTGAAGAAGCCGGGTAATGCCGGTGGAGCGAAGGCCCGCCAGGAAGGTGGATGTGTAGAGTCAATGACGAAGCAAGAGGAACTGTCGAAAGTGGAGGAGACTCCTAAGCAAGGCAGAGAAGCCGAGAGCCAGAAATGGAGCTGGGTGGAAGCGGAAGTGTGGACCGAACGCATGCTGACGACCCTGGAAACAGGAGTGAAAGGAGGCAAAAATGCCTACTTTATCGAGCAGGGGCTATTTACCATGGCCGTAGCCCACGCGCAGATCTGTCAGTCCCGCCGTGGACCCCACTGACTGGAGAGCCGGATGCGGGAGAACCGCACGTCCGGTTCGGAGGGAGGGGAGGCTCAAACCAATGAGCTTTCCCTACCCCTATCACTGGGAATGTTACGGGTCGGTGAAGTGTAGGAGCCGCTTCCATGCGGCGATCTGATCGGACCACGGAGGGTCCTCCTACTCTTTGCCCACAGGAGAATCCCAGGCGCAACCTGGAACTTGGAACCTGGAACGTGGAACCAGTAACCGGTACGAGCGACAGCGAGTACCGTCGCTATGGATCAGAACCGGGCGAGCCATCGGGGCGGCCATCATCAGGCTCTGCTCTGAGTTCTGCCGAGTGATTGGCGACAGTTAGAATTCCCCGCGACGACAAATGGAATTCCCCGCTTTTTCAGGGCTGATCCTGACCATGAGGGCATGGTTAAGGATCAGCAAGTGCGGAGGTTAGTAAAGTTGAAGAAGAACGAGAAGACGCTAACGATGGCGGCGGCCAAAGCGGGGATGTCGCGAAAGACAGCTCGCAAGTACCTGAAGTCGGGAAAGCTACCGAGCCAGTGTCAGCCGGAACGGTATTGGAGAACTCGATCGGATCCGTTCGAGTCGGTGTGGCCGGAGGTGAAAGAGATCCTGAAGCGATCGCCGACGGTGGAAGCAAAAGCGGTGTTCGATCATTTGTGTCGTCAGCAGGAAGGGGCCTTCCAGCAAGGCCAGTTAAGAACGCTGCAGCGCAGGATCAAGCAGTGGAAGGCAGAATACGGAGAAGCGAAGGAGGTGATGTTCCCGCAGAAGTATCAGCCGGGACATCAAGCGCAATCGGACTTCACGTTTATGGGGCGCCTCGGAGTGACGATCCAGGGCCAGCCGTTTCCCCATCTGCTGTACCACTTCGTGTTGGCCTACTCGAACTGGGAAGCGACCACGCTGTGTTTCAGTGAGTCGTTTGAGAGCCTCAGCCTGGGGCTTCAGAACGCGTTGTGGGAGTTGGGGGCGCTGCCCGAGGAGCACCGGACCGACCGGCTCTCGGCGGCAGTCAAGAACCTGAAGCGGGAAGAGTTCACCGAGCGCTATCAAGCGTTGCTGAGACACTTCGGGATGCGCTCCAGTCGCACTCAGGCAGGAAAGGCACACGAGAACGGGGATGTGGAACAGTCCCATCACCGCTTGAAACGGGCCATTGAGCAGGAACTGCTGCTGCGGTGTAGCCGTGATTTTTCCAGCCGGGAAGAGTACGAGGGCTTTGTAGCGGTGATTGTGTCCCGGCGCAATGCGGCCCGGCAAAAGCGCCTGGGAGAAGAGCTGGCAGTGATGCGCCCGTTGCCGGCACGCCGTCTGGATGACTTCACCCGGCAGTGGGTGAGAGTCTCCCCCAGCAGTACGATCCGGGTTCGCCACAACACCTATTCGGTGGACAGCCGGTTGATCGGCGAGCGCGTTCAAGTGCGGGTGTGGGCGGATCAGGTGGAGGTCTACTACGGAGGACGGCGCCAGGCACGGATGCCGCGCTTGCGAGGAGAAGGCAAGCATCGCATTGACTACCGGCACGTGATCCATTCGTTGGTGCGCAAGCCGGGGGCGTTTACTCGCTATCGCTGGCGGGAGGATCTGTTTCCGGGGATCTTGTTTCGAGTCGCCTACGACGAGCTGCGCCGAGATTGTCCGGCCACGGCGGATCGCCAATATCTGAAGATCCTCGAGGTGGCTGCCCAGGAAGGTGAACAGCGGGTGCGAGAGGCACTTCAGGTGTTGATTGAGCGGGGACAAAGAATCCGTTTTGAAGCACTACGAGAATGCCTTGTCGATCCGGTGGTGGAACCCTGGGAAGTGATGGTGGAGAAGATGGACGTGGGCCTCTACGACACCCTTCTCGAGAACCGGGAGGTGAGGTCATGAGCACAGGCAACTTACCGCGACTTCGCGAGTGCCTAATCGAGCTGCATCTACCGGCCTTTCGGGAGCACTACGCCGCCCAGGCGGCACTGGCCACCCAGGAAAGTCTGTCCTATCCCCGGTTTCTCTTGTCGTTATCTGAGATCGAGGTGGCGGAGCGGCACGAGCGCAAAATCCAGCGCCAGCGTCGGGCCTCCAAGCTTCCCTGGGAGAAAACGCTGACGGCGCTGGACCGCTCGCGCTTTCCCCAAAGCGTGGATCGACAACTCACAGCGCTGCTGGAAGGGACGTTTTTGGATCGTGCCGAGAACGTCTTGGCTTTCGGTAACCCTGGGAGCGGGAAAACCCATCTGGTCTGTGCTCTGGGCCAGGAGTTGATTCTGCTGGGGCGCCGGGTTCTGTTTTCTACCTGCGCCCTGCTGGTACAGCGATTGCTGCGGGCCAAAATCGATCTGACTCTGGAGAAGGAGCTCAAGAAACTGGATCGCTTCGAGGCTCTCATAGTCGATGACATCGGCTACGTTCAGCAAAGCCGGGAGGAAATGGAGGTTCTCTTCACACTGCTGGCCCATCGTTACGAACGTCGCAGCATCTTGCTGACCAGCAACCTGATCTTCTCGGACTGGGAGAGGATCTTCAAGGACCCCCTGACGACGGCAGCAGCCATCGACCGGCTGGTGCACCACAGCGTGATTCTGGAACTCAACGTCCCGAGCTATCGAATGGAGAGCGCCAAGGCAAAGCAGCAGGGAACCACGAAATGAGGAAACCGCGAGGAGGTCAAATCCGGGCAAATCGGCTGATTGGACCCCGGAAAGTGCTTGGTGAGGGCGATAGACGAGTGCCCGCCAAGGGGAGAGGTCGTACAGCGCCCTACAGAGGCCGCTCAGCAGCCTCGTGGATCTGGTCCACTCCCCTCGACGCCAGCGCGAGCGAGGGGGAGCTCCGTTCGGGCTACGCCCTCACTCCGTCCCCCTCGCATTCTAGGAACAATCTCTCTTTTTTACAGAAAGGAGGACCGCGGAAAGGGCCGTCTCAGAGGACGGCTACAGCTCTTTTTTTTTAATCCTTGTGTGGGGATTTCCAATCGTCGCTGCGGGAATTCTATTTGACGTTGATCAGCCGAGGCACTCATCTGTGCGGCGGGTGGGGTTTCAGGAGAGCGTTCCTGCCGCCGCCGCCACAGTACCGGGGTCAGAAGCCCGAGCAGATAGCCCACGATCAGGCTTCCTCCAATCAGAACGGTGAGGGGGATGGAGATCGAGACGAAGAGGATTTTCGCTTCGACGGGGGACGTGTTCTGGATGATCACAGCCAGGCTGAAACTGACCAGAACCAGCATCACGACAATCTTGAGTTTTGTTGCTGTCGTCATCACGGCTTCACCTCCTTCGAGCCCGTGAACGGTCGGGCTCCTCACAGTTCAGTCACTCTCATCGGTCAACTTCTGAAACTCGCTGCCCGCAAAACGAGCGGCCTGAATCCAGATCCCCAGGATGACGATGGCGGCGACGGAAAGCCAGCGGACACTGCCAAATCCGGTAAAAAAGGATCGTGATCACCTTACCACTCGCGTCGCGCAACCTCCCCCGTACCCCCCCCAAGTTCTTCAATCTTCCATTTTCCATTTTCAATCTGTCGGCGGCTCAACGTGCATCGGTTCCCGTCGGTGATGTTCAAGGCAATCACGATCTCACCCTGGAACGGCAGTGACCGAAGTGAACAAACAGTCGGCGCCCCAAAAGTGTGCATCTTTCTGAGCAAGTCGGTCCAAGGCATTGTTGACTTTGCCCCGGCACCGCAATGAGCGAAGCGAATCATTTTCCATTTTCCATTTTCAATTCCCAATTCCCCCCGAACACACCTTCCGGTAGAGCTTCAAATATTCTCCGATTCTTCGCTTCCACGAGAAATCCCGGCTCATACCGTTCTGGACCAGCCGTCGCCAGGCTTCGCGATTGTCAAATACTTCCAGCGCCTGATCCAGTGCCCAGCGGAAACCATTCTCCGTGAAGTGCTCGAAAACGAAACCCGTTCCTTTCCGGGTTGCGCGGTCAAAATGGCTCACAGTGTCGGTGAGGCCGCCGGTTTTCCGGACGATGGGGACGGTCCCGTATTTCAGGCTGTACATCTGATTGAGGCCACAGGGTTCGTACCTGGATGGCATCAAGAAAAGATCGCAGCCGGCTTCAATCCGATGGGCCAGGACGGGGTCGTAGCGATTGACGAAGCAGGCGGCAGCAGGGAAGTCGCGCGCCAGGCGGGTGAAAAACTCTTCATACCTTGACTCTCCGCTTCCCAGCGCCACCAACTGAAGCCTTCCCTCCTGCAGGTATCGCGGAAGCGGTTCTTCGAGCAGGTCAAAGCCTTTCTGCCAGACCAGGCGGGAGATCACGCCGGCAGTGGGGATGCCGGGATGGTAGGGTAGTCCGAGCTCGCGGAAAAGCTCTTCTTGATTGGCCTGCTTGGCCCGGATCGGAGCCTGGTGGGAATAGTTCACAGCGATGTGAGGATCGTGTTGCGGCGACCACCTGTCATAATCTACACCGTTGAGGATCCCGATCAGCCTGGAGGACCTCGCTCTCAGAAAACAGTCCAGACCGGCACCATACTCTGCAGTCTGGATCTCCCGGGAGTAGGTGGGACTGACTGTGGTCAGGTAATCAGCATGAATGATTCCCGTCTTGAGGAGATTGACCCGGCCCTGATCCAGGTCTTCCCGGTTCAGATGTGGATGGAACTCTGCAGGCAGCAGCGAAGAGGCGTAGTCGGAACCGCAGACCCCCTGGTAGCCCAGGTTGTGGATGGTCAGGACCGTCTTGGTCTTTTTGAAGAGCTGGTTGCGGGCATAGACCGTCTTCAAATAGAGAGGTATCAGACCAGCTTGCCAGTCATGGCAGTGAATCAGATCGGGAGACCATCCCATCGATTGGCACCCCAGCAGGGCGGAATGGCAAAGGGCGGCAAAGCGCACAGGTTCGTCGCTGTCCTCGGTGTAGATGGGGCGGTCCTGGAAGAACCTGGGAGAGTTGGCGAAGTACCGTTGGACCCCGGAACCGGGATCCGGGAAGAGGCGCAGGGAGACACTGCTGTTTGGGGAGCCGAGAGGAAGGGGTATTTCCCCTCCAGAGTCGACAACCCTCAGCAAGGACGAATCGACGCAGGAGTACAGTGGAGTGAAGACCCGCACGTCGATCCCGTTGACGGCCAGGATCTGGCTCAGAGCCTCAACCACATCGGCCAGTCCTCCGGCCTTGGAGAAGGGGAAGATTTCAGAGGCGACGAAACAAACTTTCACTAGAAATTGAAGATTGAAAATTGAAAATTAAAGATTAAAGACCGAAGCTGAAGGGCTAAATTGAAAAGTGAAGAGTTTATAGCCCAAAACCCACAGTACCAGGTGTTTCATAGGAAGTGGGAGTGGGTCAACGGCCTGGGTCCCGGCTTGCTCGTCCTCGGCGGGTCGGCCGCAATGTCGCTTTTGTCCTACTCTTTCACCTACGGAGAGGGCCACTCCGAGCGTCCCATTCTCTGGTTCCTGCTCGCGTACGCTGTGATCTGGCTGGGATTCTTTCACGCCGTGCGCCGGATCAGAACGAGCCAGGGCGTCTCGGTGGCGTTGATTCTCCTCATAGGCTCCCTGAGTCGAATCGCCTTGTTGCCATCCAACCTGATCCAGGAAAACGATGTCTACCGCTACGTTTTTGATGGCCACAATCTGCTCAGTGGGGAGAACCCCTACCGGTTGTCTCCGACCGAGATCCGCCATGATCCGACCCACCCGCTGAGAGACGATCTTGCCGGGCCGGAAGCTTCTCTGGTTCTCGACCGGATCGGCTTTCCCGAAGTGCCAACCGTGTACCCACCGGCAGCCCAGGTTACGTTTGCCGTGGGGGTCCTCGTCAAGGACTGGGACTGGAGGGGACAAAGAGTTCTCTTCCTGGTGATCGATGTGCTGGTCATTCTCGCTCTCTTGCAGGTTCAGCGGGCGCTTGGCGTGGCGCGTGAATGGATTGTTCTGTACGCCTGGAACCCTCTGGTGCTGAAGGAGGTCGCCAATTCAGCCCATCTGGATGTACTGCTCTGCCTGCAACTGGCACTGCTGATGCTGGTACTCACATCTTCCAGGAGAAGGGTTCTGACCCCGATTCTGGCTGGGACCCTGCTCGGTCTTCTGACGCTGACCAAGCTTTATCCGCTCCTGCTCTTGCCGGTTCTGGCTGTGTGGCTCTATCGCCGCTTTCAGTCGCTGACTTCTGCCCTGGTGTGCGTGGCGGCTGCAGGGTTGGTGGTGGGCGCAGGCTATCTCCCTTTTCTAGGTGACGGGGTCCGGCCCCTTTTCCGGGGTCTGTCCATCTACGGTCAGTATTGGGTCATGAACGAAGGCGCATTTTCCCTCCTGAGTCTGGTCACCGACCAGGCCAGAGTTGTTGTGGTCGCTGTGATGGCTCTGATCTCGCTCCTGACGGCCTGGTGGTTTGCCCTTCCCGGCGGACGAAGTCTGGTCATGGCAGCTCAGCTGGTTCTCCTGCTGTGGCTGTTGCTGATCCCGACTCCCTATCCGTGGTACTCACTTCCGCTGCTGGCGCTGGCGTGCCTGAATCCTGACTCCGCCGTCGGCCGGACCACGCTTGGATTGTCTCTCCTTCTGGCGCTCTATTACCTGAGCTTCTATTTCGAGTACCGGGAGTCGCCGGAGTGGCTTTGGACGCTGGCTCGCAGCCTTGAACACGCCGGAATCTGGGGATGCTTCCTGTGGGCCGCCTGGCCCCGTCGCAGGGGGTTCAGTGAATCTCGAACACAAATAACCGGTTCGCCTTCTCGGCGGTGACGAAGGCGTAGCGGCCGTCGCGGGTGACGTCCACATCAATGGCTCCTTTCCCGACGGGGAAACTACCGATCTTCTCCAGCTCCGGGTTGAAAACAGATACCGTGTTGTCACCCGATTCGACCACATACACGCGTCCACTCGAGTCGACATCGATGGAAAAAGGCCGGTTTCCGACCCCTACGCGGCGAACTTCTTCCAGGTCCAGCAGATCGATCACCGAGAGATCGTTGGTTTTGGAATTCGTCACATACAGGGTATTGCCGTCAGCTGATGTGCCGACGCCGGCAGGCTGTACGCCCACCGGTATCTGTTTGACGACTTTCCTGGAGTTGATATCGATGACCCACACGTCATTGGAGCCTGCACAGGCCAGAAACAAGTAGTCGCCAAGCAGGGAAACAAGCCCCGTAATGGGCGTCACGCCGACAGGAATCTCCTCGATGATTCGATGGGTGGAGGCGTCGATGACGTCGACTTTGCCATACTTTCCGGTTCCCCAGTTGGCAACGAACACGAGCAGTCCTGAGGGAGAGGCAACTGCATTTGCAGGTCTGCCTCCGACCTTGATGTCGTCAATGACCTGATGCGACTTCGCATCGACAACTTTGACCAGCCCATTCTTTCTGTTGGTGACGAAAATCTTGTCTCCTGCAGGAGATGCCGCGATGCCGAGGGGTTCGTAGCCGGCGTAAAAACTTCCCGTGGGCTGCAGGGTGTTGACATCAATGACGACAACCTCGTTGGAGGCAAAAGCGGTCACGTACAGAAAGCGACCGTTGGCGCCCAGATCCGAAAAATGAGGCCCCTTGCCCACCTTCAGTTTGCCAACCAGTTTGGCCGAGAAGCTGTCGGCAGCGGGCAGGGAAATCCCGGACAGCAGAGCCACAACGATCATGGAAGGACAGAATCGGCTGCTTGAGATTCTCACAATGAACTCCGTTTTGACTGAACCCGGCGCCATTCACAGGCGAGAACCGTGTTCCTCATCAGCTGACCAATTGTCAGAGGCCCCACGCCACCCGGAACCGGCGTGAGGGCTCCCGCTATGCCCATGGCCTGCGTCGGATGAACATCTCCAACCAGGCAAGACCCTTTCTTGCGGAAGGTCTCGAGCCGTATCGGGTCCTCTCCAAAGAGATGTCGAACCTGGCTCAGAGTTTCAGCACGGTTCATGCCGACATCGATCACCGTAGCGCCCGGCTTGATGAAGTCTCCGGTAACGAGACCGGCTCTGCCCACCGCCGCGACCAGGATATCGGCCTGAGAACTCAGATTGGACAGATCGTGAGTTCTGGAGTGACAGATCGTAACCGTGCAGTGCTCTTGTAGAAGGAGGAGGGCGAGGGGCTTGCCCACAATGTTGCTGCGGCCGATGACCACGGCCCTTTCCCCCACCATAGGTACCCTTTCGCGCTTGAGCATCTCCACAATTCCGGCCGGTGTGCAGGGCACGAAGGCGGGTTTACCGGTGCACAGTTTTCCCACGTTCACTGGATGAAACCCGTCTACGTCCTTGGCGGGATTCACTGCACGGAGGATCCGCTCTGCGTCAATGTGGTCGGGCAGCGGAAGCTGAACGAGGATCCCATCGATATGATCCGACTGGTTCAACTTGCCAATCGCCCGGAGCAGTTCCCGGGTCGAGATATCCGCCGAAAGGTTGATCTGTTCGGAATGAATTCCGAGTCTCTCACAGGTCCTGGTCTTATTCCGCACATACACCTGAGAGGCAGGATTCTCACCGACCAGGATCACAGCCAGCCCGGGTTGAAATCCGCGTGCGGAGAGTTTCCCAACTTGTTCGGCGACTTCCTGTTTGATTTCCCCGGCGATCTTGTTCCCGTCGATGAGACGGGTCTGAGCTCGAGTTAGCATGCGTTTCGAATCTTATCAAAAAGGGGGAATGGGTTCTGGGTTCTAGGTGCTGGGTTCTAGGTGCTGGGTTCTGGGTAATAGGTTCTGGGTCTGGGAATCCTGGAGTGGAAAGGGTTTCGGGCGATCGGGGCCTGAGTTCCATCAGATCGCCGCATGGAAGCGGCTCCTGCGCTTTGCCACCCCGTTGAGAGACCTGGAACTTGGAACGCAGTTTACTTGGTGCCGCCGCCAGTCGAACCGTACAGACTCCGGTAGGTCAGATAATTGCCCAGGACTTTCAGAACATAGAGCTTGGTTTCACGGAAGCCGATATTGGCAATGAAGTGCTCCGGCTCCGACTGACTGCCTTTTGCCGCCCAGCGTTCCGCATTGGAGCTCCCTCCGTTGTAGGCGGCCAGAGCTCGTTCGATCGAACCCCCGTGGCGCTTGAGCAGTTTCTTGAGGTGATAGGCACCCAGACTGATGGACAGATCCGGCCGGTACAGGTCGGCCGCCGTGGGCACAGGCATGGAGAGCTCCTCTGCCAGGCGCCGGGCCGGGCCTTCCAGGAACTGCATGAGACCCCGGGCTGATGCCACCGACTTGGCAGTGGGATCAAAGCGGCTTTCCTGGTAGATGACCGCCAGCAGCAGGTGGGGGTCGACCTGACGCTTCATGCCCTCCCTTTGAATCAGCGACCAGTAGTGCCTGGGGTAGACCAGTTTCTGAACAGGTTCGGGTAGCTGGTCGGGCCAGGTTCCCCGAAAAGTGGAGTTCAGCAGCCGTTCGGCTGCCAGCAATGACTCCCTCGGCAATCCACCCTGGTCGGAATGGAAGGCCAGGTTGAACAAGTAGGCATCTACATTCGGAAAGGCCCCGGAGCCCGCTCGTTTGATTGCCTGGGCCGCCTCGCTCGTCAGTCCCAGAAAGAGTAACTCCCGCACCTGGGCCAGAGCACGAGGGTGTTGTGTTGGAATCTCTTCCGCACTCCAATAGAACGGTCTTGGAGCCAGCAGTTGCTTTAGCCACTCTTCACCTTTCTCGGGCTGGGCCGGTTTCAGGTCGTCGAGGTGCTCCCGGCACACGTAGCCAAAATGGTTGGGACGGCCGGAACCTCCTTCGCGGAATGCATCCAGAGCCTTCTCCTTTTCTCCAGTTCGGGTCAGGCTCAGCCCTTTGAAATATTGGATCTCTTCCCTGGTGACGCCGGAAGGAAGCCGGCGCGAGCTCAGACTGTCAAGATGGGACAGGTGCGGAAGTGCCTCCTGGTAGCGTTGCTGTTCAACATAGAGACGCATCAGGTAGTAGTGAAACTGGTTGCGCTCGTGCGCTTTGACTGTCTCCAGAGCCTGAAGAGCTGTTTTGCGGGCTTTCTCGTCGTCTCCCAGCCAGCGATAACTGTCGGCCAGGTTGTAGTAAACGCGGGCGGCTCGTCGATTGGTCGGATGTGCCGCCAGGAATTCCCGGTATTCCCGCGCAGCCGCAGAATAACTGAGTTTTCGAAGAGCGGTGTTGCCGGCCTGGTACTTACAGAAGATGCCCCAGTCTGAAGCCGGAAACTGAGTGTAGCACTGGAGGTAACCCTCAAAGGCTTTCTCCAACTGCCCGTCAAAAACGTAACTTCTTGCCGTCAGGTATCGATACTGAGAAGCGGAGAGACTCTCCGGAAACTTGTCCAGCAGGTACTTCAGGTAATGGCGAGCCAGGCGAGTACGTCGATTGTTCATGAGGACCCTGGCTCGCTGGCGAAGTCCAGATTCGGATGACCTGGAAGGAGGCTGGAGTTCATCCAGGTCGAGCGCCGCCTGCAGAGCTGCATCGTCCTGCTCGTTCTTCTTGATCAGGTTCTGGAGATCCTTGGCCGCTTCCGCAGCCTGGTTCCTGGACAAGTGCAGCCGCGCGTGTTCCAGCGCGGCTCTTCGCGCATTCGAGCCGGCTCTCGCCCTCCACACCCGGTTGTACCATTCAAGGGCCTGGTCCAGTTCCTCCTCCTCCTTCAAAGAGTCCGCATAGGTAAGGGCCCAGTGAGACCAGGACGAATGTCCGGGATAGTGTTCCAGAAAGTCCTTCAGTTCGGATCTCCATTCTCCGAACGGTTGCTCTTGCCTGGCTTCGATGAGGGCCTGCAGAATGGAGTCACCCAGAAGTGACTTCTTCCAGTCGAGTTTCGAGAGCAGGGCTTCACCCTCTTGGCCACGGCCCGATTCGATCAACAGGCGAGCCTTCAAGTACGCCAGATGGTTCCGCTCAAAGAGCTCGGGATGGTTCTTCTCATGCTGTTCCAGCAGGCTAAGTGCCGTTTTCGGATCACCCGCTGCCTGGGCTGCGCGGACCCGCGGCATGGGGTTCTCGGTGGCGACAGACACGAGAGACAAAAGCAGAAGACCGATGACGTGAAGCACAGAAGTATTATAGCGGGAGGCAGACTCAGGGCAGCGACCGTTTAAATCCCTCCGGGAGTCGCCCTGAGTCTACCTCCCACTTTCCGCCCGGCTTGGATTCCATGTTGCAACCTTTCGAGCTCCAGGGTCCGAGGTCGCGGCCTGAGACCCCTTCCCACTCTAAGAGATTGGGTAAAGGCAAGGGCAAGAAGGGGACGCTGAACACGGGCGCTGTTCGTCAGGGATAGATTCGGTGGAGCATTCTTGGAAAGGGGATCGTCTCTCGGATGTGTTTCAGCCCACAGATCCAGGCCACGACTCTCTCGATCCCCATTCCGAAACCCGAGTGGGGGACGCTTCCATAGCGGCGCAGGTCGAGGTACCAGCGAAACGCATCCTCGGGCAACTGGTGTTCTGTGAGCCTCTTCTCAAGCAGTTCCAGCTCATGAACTCTCTGGCTGCCCCCTACGATCTCTCCGTAGCCTTCGGGAGCCAGCATGTCCATGCACAGGGCGAGGCTCGCATCCTCCGGGTCAGGCTGCATGTAGAAAGCCTTGACTGCAGCCGGGTATCGATGCACGATTACGGGCTTGCCAAACCTCTGTGAGATCAAAGTCTCATCGCCGCCGCCAAAATCTGAACCGCGGGGTGTTTCCGTTCCTTCCTGCTCCAGGATGTCAAAGGCTTCGCCATAACTGATCCGCGGGAAAGGAGGAAGTACCTTGCTCAGCGCCCCGGTATCCCTTTGCAGGGTCTCCAGTTCCTGGCTGCGTTTCTGCAGCACCTGTCCAACGATGTAGGAAACATATTCTTCGGTCAGCTCCATGAGGTCGTCCAGGTCGGCGAATGCGACCTCCGGCTCGACCATCCAGAACTCCATCAAGTGGCGCCGGGTTTTCGATTTTTCAGCGCGAAAAGTGGGTCCGAAGCAGTAGGTCTTGCCCAGGGAGGCACAGGTAGCTTCGTTGTAAAGTTGACCGCTTTGTGACAGATAGGCCTGCTGGCCAAAATAATCAAGTTCAAACAGGGTGGTCGTCCCCTCACATGCGGCAGGCGTCAGGATCGGTGTATCGACCAGAGTGAATCCGTTGTTATCCAGATAGTCCCGCGCGGCCCGTACGATCTCGCTCCGGATCCGCAGGACTGCATGTTGGCGGGTGGAACGAATCCAGAGGTGGCGGTGTTCCATGAGAAACGAGGTGCCGTGTTCCTTCGGGGTGATCGGATAGGGCTCGGCTGCGTGGACGATTCTCAGGTGTGTGACATCCAATTCAAAACCACCCGGTGCCCGTGCATCCTCCCGGACCTTCCCCGTCATCTCAACCGATGATTCCTGGGTGAGAGAGTCGGCAGCTGAAAAGACTTCTTCCGGAACGTTGCCTGCGAAGACCACGGCCTGAACGGTCCCCGTCCCGTCTCGGATCAGCAGAAAGCGGAGCTTGCCCTTGTCCGTCCGGTTGAAGACCCACCCCTTGACGGTGACGCTACTCCCAACCAGCTTCCCCAGATCCCTTGCGTAAACATGCATCTCGCCACCCACTTAGCGTCTCACCACTGCCCGAGCCCGCACCCGAGCCCGAGCCCGTGTCCCTTGCCCGCTGCCCGAGCCCTCTCGTGCCCCACTAAGCCCCGACACAACCAGCCAGTTCCGACTCCACAAGACGTTGGATCACTGGAAAACTTCCCAGAAAATCGAGTGAAAGGAGGGCACGGTGGAGCGAGCCGGGCATGTATTGCTCGTAAATGAAATTCTCAAGCACGAATACCTGATAGCCGAAAGTGCCCAGGGCCTTGAGCAATCTCTGGACGACCATCAGGTGGAACTGCCTTCGAAATTCGTCCAGGGACTGCTCCACTCCCGCATTTTTCATGAAGTAGTCGAGGTACTCATCCACTTCGGCGGCCGACAGCTCACACGAGTCCTTGAGCAGCGAGGCCAGGTCGTAGGAAGCCGGGCCCCAGCGGGCATCCTGGAAGTCGATCACGTGCAACCGGTCCCTGAACAACATTAGATTCCTGACATGATAATCGCGATGACAAAGGACGCGCGGAAGTGCCGACAGTTCTGACGCAACGCGTTCGCATTCCTCCTCAAGTCCGGAGAAATTCCGTTCCCCGAACTGACGATAATTGCGCAAGTAGTGTCTGCGAAAGAATGCCAACTCCCAGTCCAGCTTTTCCTGGTCGAAGGCCAGGCTGGCTACTTCGTAAGCGGGCTTGACGCGCCGGCTGCCCCGCCGCTGGATCTGGACGATGTGGTCGATGGCCTCTCGGATTCGCGTGCGTCTCTGGCGGGGAGCGGCCGTCAACAGATACTCCTGCAGCGTCACGTTGCCCAGGTCTTCCTGAAGGACGATTCCCAGATCGCCTTCCAGGTCTAGAATCCTGGGAACCGGCACTTCAATTGAGGTCAGCACATCGTAAATCTGCTTGTAATTGAAACTCTCGGGATCAAAGGGTTCAGGGTAAGCGGCCAGGACGAAGGAGTCCTGTGAATCGGAGGTGTAACGGAAGTACTGCCGCATGGAGGCGTCGCCAGTCAGCCTGGCGACACGATAGTGGTTCAGGCCGGGTTGAAAGTGGCGGCGGACGTACGCCATGAGCCGCTGTTGAACGGGTGGGAACTCATTTGAGGTCATTCCGGGCGTAGAGGCCAAAGCAGGTAACCTTTCTCCTCAACCGGTTGCGTGAAAGGGGAAACGGGCCCTGGATCGATTCTGGGTGTGGCAATGACATCGCTCAACTCTGAGTGGTCAGGGACCCTCACGCCGGAGCAGATTATAGCACCGCTCACTATACAGTTTTTGCCGATCTCTGCTCCCTCCCAGAGTATAGTGTCTCGCACCTTGGATTCGGTTCCAATCGAGCATCCGGTTCCCGCTATCAGGCCGGATTCCGCAGGTTGTTCCTCCTGAAGCGTCAGCTGCGCAGCTCTCTTCCTGTGAACGAGAAGAGAAGCCTGCAGGTATCGCCAGGGAGTACTGCACTCGTACCAAAGGTTGCCGCTGACAAAAGCCAGAACCCGGTTCTGCTTCTCGATCAGGGTCGGATAAACATCTTTGACCAGGTCACTCTTGCCGGTGGGAATTTCTCCCAGGACCTCGTGCTTCATGATCTGAATTCCGGTGAAGGTGTAGGGCTTCCCCGGTCCTTGCGGTCCGAAACCCAGTACGCGACCGTCCACATCGACCCGCACCGGATTGAAAGGCGATCCGGTTTCAAAGGGAACGACCACCAGCGTGACCAGTGCTTCCTTCCGGCAATGGAAGCTGAGAACACTGGACAGCTCCAGGTCGGTATAGATCTTCCCGTTGATCACTACAATGTGATCAGCCTCCAGCAACTCTCCTGCGTAGCGCAAACCGCCGGCGGTACCCAGAATCTCGGCTTCGTCGGAAAACACGATCTCCAGTGGCTGCCCCGGGTCCATCGGGTGTCCCCTGTGTTGCTTCACAGCAGTGATCACTGTCTCAGGCAGATGGTGCAGGTTCACAACCACTGCTTCAGGGTTGAGTTCAGTGATCAAATCCATCGAATAATGGATCAGTGGCCGCCCCAGAAAAGGCACTGTGGGCTTCGCTCGCAACCTGGTGAGGGGCAGCAGCCGGGTTCCCAGTCCGGCTGCCAGGACCATGGCGCTGATCCTGCTGCTTTCGCGTGTACTTCCGGTCAACTCGACTGGGCCCGTCTGTCTGGAGGAGCCTGCACCGGGTGGATGATGAGAATCAGGACCCATCGGTAACCTGCCCCAACCCGGCTCTGGCATACAGGCTCACGTAGGACTCTTTGACCGCGTCCTCAAGATCGAGGTCGAGCAGTCTGGCCGCCTCTCTGATGTGTGGCTCCCTTCCCTCGATTTCCAGAAAGAAACCAACGGGTGTCTGGTCCAGGCAGATTTCCAGCTCGTGACCCTTCATGGCCCAGGTTCGAATCTCCCGCTCCTTGGAGTAGAGGAATTGTGGCTGCAGGCCGAGTTGGGCAAGAATCTCTCTGGTTTCCTCAGGTCGCGTCACTTCGGTCTGAATCTCGGTGCGTTTCTTCAGGAGGGGGTCTTCTTCAACTCGTCCCTTGAAAGTGAGCAGGCTCCCGCCCGCGTAGGAGCGCAGACGCAGAGCACAGCCGGTCTCCAGCAGCCTGTGGTCAGAGTAATCAAAAAGGACATTGACCTCGGTCTGGCTCTCCGTCTTCAAGCGGCTGCCCAGTTGTTCCAACCTGCTTCGAACGGATCGAAAGCCCTCGAGCGTCAATCTCACTTTCAATTCTGTCTCAGTAGCCATCGTATTTCTGCAACGGAAGAACTTTCAACCTTCAACCTCACAGCGATCCGATCGGACCACGGAGGGTCCTCCTACACTGGGAATGTCACGGGTCGGCGAAGTGTAGGAGCCGCTTCCATTCTGTCTCAGTAGCCATCGTATTTCTGCAACCGAAGAACTTTCAACTTTCAACCTCACAGCGATCCGATCGGACCACAGAGGGTCCTCCTACACTGGGAATGTCACGGGTCGGCGAAGTGTAGGAGCCGCTTCCATGCGGCGATCTGATCGAACTTTCAACCTTCAACCTTCAACTTTCAACCTTCAACTTTCAACTTTTAACGGGCGCGAGCGTCAGCGAGCGCCTAAATTGAGCTAGTAAAGCAGGTAACCACTCCTGATTCGCTTGAAGCGGTCCAGGTCCGCCTTCCAACTTGATTCGATGCTCTCCAGGTCGCACCCTGCCTCGATTTGCAGACGGATCGAATCGGTTCCGCACAAGATGTCAAAGGGCAGCTTTTCGAATTCGTACTCATAGGGGGGGGCTCGCCACTCGAAACGATCCGAGTCGAGTGATCGATAAGCGAGCAGCAGCCCCAGACCGGTCCGGAAAGGCCTGAAGTTCCGACGATCAGTAACGTGAATCTGGACGCCGCCAAGCAGGTCTCCCGCCCACTTATGAAAGGTAGGGACGGTGAAAACAGGCCGAAAGGTCACCGAATCCAGGTCAAGATCCTCCAGGAGAGGCAGCAGCCTCTCGGGTCGCACCCAGGGTGCGCCGCTTAGTTCGAAAGGGCGAGTGGTGCCTCTTCCCTCCGAGAGATTGGTCCCTTCAAAGAGCACCACGCCCGGGTACACCAGAGCCGTATCCGGAGTCGGAAGATTGGGAGAAGGGATCACCCAGGGCAGCCCTGTTTCTGCGAAGAACATGTGACGCCGCCACCCGGACATGGGGACCACCTCGAGGCGGCAGCCGATTCCCATCTCCTCATTGAAATAGCGAGCCAGTTCGGCGATCGTCAGTCCGTGCCGGATGGGGAGAGGATAGAGTCCTACGAAGGAAGAGAACTCGGGCTCCAGTACGGGCCCTTCGACATCAGCCCCGTTGATGGGATTGGGCCGGTCCAGGACGATGACCTCCACATCGACTTCCCGACAGGCCTCCATTGCCATTGCCATGCTGTAAACGTAGGTGTAGATACGGGCACCCACATCCTGCAGATCAATCACAAGGGCATCGATTTCGCCGAGCATCTCGGGCGTCGGTCTTCTCGTGTGTGAGTAGAGGCTGAAGACAGGAAGGGATGTGACTGAATCCCGGTAATCCCGCCACTCGATCATGTTGTCCTGAGTCTCGCCCCGGGCCCCGTGTTGAGGTCCCATCAGGGCTGTCACCACCACCTCCCGATGGTTCCACAGCAGATCCACGATATGACGAAGTCCACGGTCAACGGAGGTTGGGTTGGAGAGGATGCCGATCCGCTTTCCCCGTAGCAGATCGAGCCGGTCCCGGAGCAGGATCTCGAGGCCCGGGATGACGTTCATATCGCTCCCTGGCCCGAACCTGGGGCCGGTTCGTAGAACCGGATCGGCTTGACTGTGGAAATGACTCCCAGTTCCCGGGCATGCCCGAAGAACTCTTCCAGAGCACGCAAGTGGACCTCATCGAGTGAGTAGTCGAGGTTGTCGAGCAGGTAACTGGAGATGATGTCTTTGGAGAGTCCCAGTTTCCGTGAATAGACCTCGGCAATGGCTGAAACTGACTGGAGTCCGGCGTTTCTGGAGAGCGCGAACAACCCTGCCTTTTCTCCGAGATCGATACCTTCCCGAACGGCCCACAGCGCAAAGACGAAGGGCAGCCCGGTAAAGCGATACCACTCGCCGGCCAGATCGTGCACAAGGAATCGATCTCGCGGCACTCGGAAGGCCGGATTTCCAATGATGAGGGCCCCGTCAAACCGAGAAAGCATGCGCTCTGGCTCCGGTGCATGCGAATGATACTGAAGGTTCTGACGGCCCAGGAATCTCTCCAGGATGATGCGAAGGAGAACTACCGAGGTACGGCTGGACGTATCCAGCGCGATGCTCTTGACCTGGTCCAGGGGCACCCGGGTGGCGAAGAGCACAGTGCGAGCCTCCCGACACGAGGAAATCGAGAGATCAGGCAGGATTCGCAGGCCCGGGATGCGCTGGTATTCAATGGCAGGTATGAGCCCGACGTCCGCTTCTTTGGTGGCCAGATGGTCCGCGCACTCGGACGGAAGAGCCAGCCTCAGGTCGAACTCCTCGCCGTGAGGGCCATCCAGAAAGGTCCATCCCAGCGGAACAGAATTGAGAAACTCGATAAAGGAAACACGAATCCTTTGACTGTCCGGCACGGGTTTCACTGTATCAGGGCTCCAACCGCTGCTGGAACCCCAAAAAAGGCTGGGGTTCGCACTCTCGCAGGGCAGTGGCGTTATAAGTTGTGTGAACCAGGAAACCTTTGCCTGTCTGGCACTCTCACTGATTCCGGGTCTGGGACGAAAAAAGATCCAGTGGTTGATCAAAAGCTGCGGCACTGCCAGCCGCATTCTGGCAGCTCCGAGAGAATCGCTGCAGAGGTCCGGTCTGGATCTTCCCACCATTAATTCCATTCTCGGGGGGTGTTCTCTCGAAGAGGCAAAACTCGAGGCGGTGCGTGCCAGGAAGGCAGGGGTCGAAATCATTTCGGTCTACGAAGAGCGGTTTCCGCCACTGCTGAGGGAGATCCACGACGTGCCCGTAACTCTCTACTGTCTCGGTGATGTGGCTGCCCTGCAAAGGCCGAGCGTGGCAGTGATCGGATCCCGGAAATGCTCAATTTATGGCCGTGAGGTGAGCAGGAAGTTCTCGATGGAACTGGCCCTGAGCGGCTTGACGATCGTCAGTGGTCTGGCCCGAGGCATTGATTCGGCGGCCCACCTCGGGGCTGTAGAAGTGGATGGCGGGACGGTCGGGGTGCTCGGGTGTGGAGTCGATGTAGTCTATCCGAGGGAGAATCGAAAGCTCTTTTTCCGGGTTCGCGAGTCGGGATGTCTGATCAGCGAGTTTCCGATGGGCACCTATCCTGCGCCCCACAACTTTCCACTTCGGAACCGCTTGATCAGCGGGCTCAGCTACGGCACCGTGGTCAGTGAGGCTACCGAGTTCTCCGGGTCCCTGATCACGGCGCGCCTGTCCCTGGAACAGAACCGTGAAGTGTGGGCGATCCCGGGAAACATCACGTCTCCAGGGAGCTACGGCCCCAACTATCTGATCCAGCAGGGAGCCCGGCCGGCCCTGTCCCCCCAGGATGTGCTGGATGACCTTCCAGCGGAGGTGCTGCTGGGGCTGAAAAAACGAATCGAGCAGGATCAGCCGCTTCACAGCAGCGACTCCAAGAATCGGAATCGGCACCGGCAACTGAACGACTACGAGAAGAAAGTTTTGAAACTTCTCGCCGTCGACGGGCTCTTCATATAGATTGGATCGTCGAGCAGATCGAGATGAAGCCTGAGCGTCTGACGGGGATTCTGCTGGGTCTGGAACTCGAGGGTTTGATCCGGCAGTTACCGGGAAAACGGTTTGCCCGGCTGCTCCATCCGCCAAACGCTCCCGGGACGTAAAGCGTCGATCAATCTCGCTCTTTCACTGACGCAAAGGCAGTCGTGTGCTATAGATTTAATTAAGGATCCGTGACAACGGCCCGTTGACATGGGTAACTGAGAAGTTGAGGAGTTGGGAATGAATGCTCGAAGGAATGAACGCTGATGGGTAAGTCGATGGTGGTCGTCGAATCGCCGGCCAAGGCCAGGACCATTGAACGCTACCTGGGTCGGGATTACGTGGTGAAGGCGTGTTCGGGGCACATCAAGGATCTTCCCAGTCAGGGTTTGAACGTAGATGTGGACCAGGACTTCAAGGCCACCTATGCAGTGGTGCCGGGCAGAGAGAAGATTGTCCGTGATTTGAGGAAGCTTGCCCGAAAGTCCGACACGATCTATCTGGCGGCGGACCCGGACCGCGAGGGTGAGGCAATCTGCCAGCATCTGGCGGAGGAACTCGTAGGGTCCAAGGATCAGGAGGTTCGGCGGGTTCTTTTCAACGAAATCACCAAGAAAGCGATCCTGGATGCCTTTGAGCGAGCCGGGGAGATTGATTCCAACAAGGTCGCGGCCCAGCAGACCCGTCGAATTCTGGATCGTCTGGTTGGTTACAAGGTGAGTCCCCTCCTGTGGAAAAACGTTCGGCGGGGGTTGTCGGCGGGTCGCGTTCAGTCCCCGGCGCTGCGATTGATCGTGGACCGCGAGAAGGAGCGCAACGCTTTCGTCACTGAAGAGTACTGGAACTTCTCAGCCAGGCTGCAGGCCGGGACGCCTCCAGCTTTTGCAGCCAGAGCGGTCAAGCTGGACGGTAAGAAGTTCAAGATTCCAAACCAGGAGGATGCCCAGCGGTTGCTGGTCGATCTGAAGAGCGGTGATTTTGTTGTCTCTTCGGTTCAGACGAAGGAAAAGAGACGTCGTCCGGCGGCTCCTTTCATCACCAGTACTCTGCAGCAGGAGGCCTCACGCAGACTTGGCTTTTCGGTCAGCAGGACCATGAAGGCGGCGCAGAGTCTCTATGAGGGCGGCTTGATTACCTACATGCGAACCGACTCGACTCGGGTCTCGCAGCAGGCTCTTGGCGAGGTCCGCCAGTTCATTGAACAGTCTTACGGGAAGCCTTATCTGCCTCCGAGAGCGATCGTCTTTCAAAAGAAAAAGGGCGCCCAGGACGCTCACGAAGCCATTCGGCCTACCGCTAGTTTCCAGACCCCGGATGCCGTGAAAGCCCTCGGTCAAACCGACGGCTTTCGGCTCTATCAGTTGATCTGGAGGCGCTTCGTGGCCTGTCAGATGCGGCCGGCTCTGTACGACCGGACAGAGATTGAGATTGATGCTCCCAGGACTCAGTTCAAGGCCGCAGGTGACGTGCCCAAGTTCGACGGTTTTCTCAAGGTTTACCAGGGGATGGAGACCAGCAAGCCGGAAGCCGGCCGCGAGCAGGCCGAGGAGGGGCTGCTTCCCAGCGTCCAGGCAGGTGAAGTCCTTTCCGTGCTCGAGATCCTCCACGAGCAGAAGTTCACCCAGCCTCCTCCGCGTTATTCCGAGGCCACCCTGGTGAAAGCTCTCGAAGAAAAGGGAATTGGCCGCCCCTCGACCTACCAGGACATACTCCGGAAGATTGAGCGCGAATATGTGGAGAAGAAGGAACGCAAACTGGTTCCCACGGAACTCGGAATGGTTGTTTCCGAGTTGCTGACGAATCATTTCGAAGATCTTTTCGACTACGACTACACGGCCCGCCTCGAGCAGGAACTCGACAATATCGAGAAGGGAGACCGGGACTGGATCGACACTCTGCGCGTCTTCTACAAGGGTTTCTCGACAGAACTGACGGAAGCTTCCGAACGCATGAAGAACCTGAAAAAAGAGGAAACCCCGGCGGGGATCGATTGCGACAAGTGCAGCTCTCCAATGGTTGTGAAATGGGGGCGTTTCGGTCGTTTCATCGCCTGCAGCAACTACCCGGAGTGTAAGAACACGAGAGAGGTCCCCGGAGAAGAGACGGACAGTGATCCCGCGCTGGATGAACAGGCCTGTGACAAGTGCGGCCAACCGATGGTTAAGAAGCGTGGTCGCTTCGGAGAGTTCCTGGCTTGTTCCGGGTATCCCGGGTGCAAGAACACCCGGCGTATTGTCCAGGTCGGTGATCGCGTCGAGGTCAAGGCCGACAAAGAGCTGGATGAGAACTGTCCAAAGTGCGGCAAGCATCTGGTTGCGAAGCAGGGTCGGTTCGGTGAGTTCGTTGCCTGCAGCGGTTATCCTGAGTGCCGCTACATCCGCCGGGAGACCACCGGCGTGACCTGCTCGAAATGCGGCGAAGGGGAGATGATCCAGCGAAAATCGAAGCGGGGTCGAGTCTTTTACAGCTGCGATCAATATCCGAAATGCAAAAACCTGCTGTGGCAGAAGCCCGTGCCGGAAGCCTGCCCTCAATGCGACAGCCCTTTTCTTCTCGAGCGTCAGACCAAGCGAGAGGGTCTGATGCGGGTCTGCAGCGTCAAGGAATGTGATTACAAACGGGTGATTGATGAAACGGCCACCGTCGAGCAGTCGACGTAAGTCTTTTTTGTTCATTCAAAGATATCGCATGTTAGACTTGGTGCCCGTATCCGTTTACCGGAACCGGGGAGCAAGTAACCCCTGGTGGGGCCACTATGACTACCGGTTATGCAAGTTGGAAGACGTAGACGTCTAGTTCTCTCAGGACTGTTTTTCGCTTCTCTGGTCTGTCTCCAGGCAGCCAGCGTCCTCGACTTTCCGAGACTCTCCAACCAGTCGGGAAGCATTGTCGGTGTGGTCATCGTGAACCCGGGTGGTGTTGACGCACCAGTCGCTGTGACCGCCTATGGGATGGGGGGACAAGTTCTGAGTGTCGCTCAGACGATGGTGCCAGCCGGGCAGCGCCTGGGGTTCCTCACCTCTGCTCTTTTTCCTGACCTGGAGCCCGATGTTGTGGGCTGGTTTCAGGCTGTCAGTGACGTATCCAGTCTCACCGGGTTTTTCCTGTTCTTGAACAGCGACCCCAGCGAACTTGATGGTGCCGACCTTCCCCTTCGGGACCGCGACCTTGTCTTCAACAAGATCCAGATTGAAGGTGATTTGAGCACAGAGCTCAACATCGTCAACCCGGGCAGTACTTCCATCGAGGTGAAACTCACGTTGATCGGAGCTGAGAACCCGGTGGAGAAGGTGCTCGATCTGGCCGCCCTGGGGGCGGCCCGGCTCGATGTGGCGACTTTCTTTGGCGTCAACGAGATTTCTCCCGGGGCCTATGTCATTCTCAATTCACCCGCCGACATTTTGGGGTTCAAATTCATCCGCCGCCAGGGTGCCGATTTGCAGGGTCTCAATGCCCGCAGCGCTGAGGAGTTTCTCAATACGCTCTATTTTGCCCAGATGGCCGTTTTGGGGCCATTCGAGGCTGAACTCGGAGTGGTGAATTATTCGAGCCAGGCGGTCATTGTGGTGGTCACGGCCCATAAGCCCGACGGCAGCCTCTATATCGAAGAAACGCAGCAAAATCCCGTCACGATCGGCCTGGAGCCCGGCGCCAGCGAAAACCGGGATCTGGAGCTGCTTTTTGGGTTCCAGGGAGATTCGGTTCTGGAAGGTTGGCTGGAGGTTACGGCCAACACGGAAGCCATCAACGGGCAGCTGACCTACCGCGTCGTTGGCTCGGGCGCAGCGGCAGCCGTCGCCGTGGTGCCCCAGGGCAGCAAGGCCTCGATCTTTGCCCATGTGGCCACCACCCTCGGATTCTTTACGGGCCTTGCGGCGCTCAATTCGGCAGCGCTCCCGGCCACCGTCGAAATTGCGGTTTTCGATTCCGAAGGAACCTTTCTGGGAGGCTTCACAACGGTGCTCAATCCCGGTGTCCGAATCAGTGAGTTGATTACGGACCTGGTCCCCGAAGCAGCCGATCTGGCGGGCGGATTTATCTGGCTCAGGAGCAACGTACCCCTGTTTCTCAGCGCCCTGTTTGGATCGGTCCAGGGTGATGTTCTGGCCAATGTTCCTGCCCAGAATGTCTCCCAGGACTTCGACCCGGCCCAGGGGCTGCTCGAAATCAAGATCAGGCCTCCTCTGGCCGTCCTTTCTCCCACCAATGCTCAGGGCTTTGCGGTCGAAGGCGGTTCGGGCGGGGTTGATTGGGCGGTGAACGACATTCCCGGGGGCTCGTCTCAGTTTGGCACCATCTCCAGCACGGGTGTTTACACCGCTCCCGCCATTGTGGTTCCCGACCTTCCCGTCACGGTGTCAGCCAGAAGCGGCAACCAGAGTGCCGCGGCCGGGGTGGACTTGATTTCCGAGCAGGAACTGGTCGGGGATCTGGGCATTGTTCAGTCAGTTGCCTACCTGGGCGGTCTGGACCGGCTCTACTCGGCAGAACTGTCAGCTCTTGGAGAACCGGCCCGGAAAAGGCGACCAGCCGGGTTTATAGACAGCTCAGTTTTTGACATTACACCTCCCGAGACCCGTCTGCAGATCACCGGGCTGGACGATACAATCACGCAGATGATCGCCTTTCTGGCCAGGGATGGCCGCGAGTATCTGCTTTTTTGCGCAAGCGCCTCCGGCACTGTGCAGCGGCTGGATCCAATCTCAGGCGAAACCACCGTTGTGGCCAGCGGTTTGAATTCTCCCCAGGCGATTGTTTTCGACGAATTCAGTGAGAACCTGCTGGTAGCGGAACAGGATCAGGTCTCGACGATTTCACGGTCGGCGCTCGAGCAGGGACTCTCGTCGGCCCCCGCGGCGACCGAGGACGGGGCCTCCAGGGTCCCGGCGTCCGAATTGATACCCAGCGAAGGTGTCGGGGGGGTCCAGGTAGATCGCTGCAATGGAAACATCTATTTCTCGGTGCCGGCTGCAGGAGAGGTTTTGCGCTTCAACCGGGCCAACGGTTCAATCTCGACACTCGCTTCGGGCTTGAACCAGCCTGGACAACTGCTCCTTCTCTACCGGCGCGGGATGACCTGCCCGGATTCCTGCCATCTGCTCGTGGCTGAGGCTGATCAAGTTTCGCTGATCGTTCCCGCCACCGGACTGTCGATTCGTCCCTGGCTGATGACCGACGGAAAACCCGTAGCGCTGGTTTTCATCCCGGCGAAGAGTTCTTTTGCCGATGAGGACGGCTTGTTGATCATCAATCTGGATGCCGACGCCTCCGCATCAGAGGCTGTCATCGTCTTCCTTCCCGATCTGTACCGAGAAGGTCCCGTGAATCCTCCCCTGACCGCGACCACGACCGAAGGTGAAACCACTGAGCCCGGGCCGGACCTTGCCATCGCTGCAGCAACGGGTCAACTTGCCGGCAATGCGACCGTGAACGTGTTTTTCCGGCCTGGTCCTACCAGCGCTGGTCCTGGCGCGGGGCCCGACGAGATTGCCGCGGCGGTGTTCTCGATTGACTACGATGAAACCAGACTGGCTTCAACTCCAGCGACGCCAATGGCGACGGAATCCCCGACGCGATCATCCCCAGCGTTCCGGCCGCCTTTGAAATGACCGTTCTCTTCGATCCTGGAGATACGAATGGAGAACTCGACTTCGTGATCGTGGACCTGGATGGAGCCCAGGCGACTTTGCCGGAGGGCAACCTGTTCAGCATCACTTTTGTCAGCCAAGCTGATACCCAGGGTACGGCGAGTGTTTCCTTTGCGGGTGCCCCCGAGGTGAGCATCGCCGACCAGCAGGGCGTTGGCCATCTGCCGGATGAAGTCTTGTCGGGTAAGGTTTCCGTATTCCCTCAGCCGAGTCTGGCAAGTCTCGGCGATCGCGGTCCGCGGTGAAAATCGCCCGCAACGCGACCCGCGGGACGTCCACCACGGGCTGCCAGGCGCTGGGTACGAGGCGCCCTGGTGTTGTGCCTGACATGATTGAATGATCAGCCCGGATGATCTTTCCGAACTGAAAGCCGCCAAAGCGCTTCTTGAGAACCCAGGCCTGGCTGCTCGCGTCACCAGTATGCTGGGCTCCCCCATTGAACGGGGATTCCAGTTGCTACCGGAGAAATGGTCCTCCGCCGTTCAGAGTGCTGTCGAGATCTCTCTGAACCGGGCTCTGAATATCGCCGTCGCAAGCCTGGGGGGGAAGCCTGAGGGGAAGATACGGCGGGCTCGCCTGCATCGGGCCACCGTCATCGGAACGGGGGGGCTGGGGGGGGCCTTCGGGCTGGCCGCTCTGCCGCTGGAGCTCCCGCTGTCGACGACCATCATGCTCCGCTCTATTGCCGATGTGGCCAGATCGGAGGGAGAAGACCTGGACCGGCCGGAAACCAAGCTCGCCTGCCTGGAAGTATTCGCGCTGGGAGGGAACTCGTCGGCTGATGACTCGGTCGAGACGGGCTACTATGCAGTTCGGGCTGCCCTGGCGACAAGCCTGGCCGATGCAGTCCAGCATATCGCTCAAAGGGGCCTTTCCACCGAGGGCGCTCCCGCCCTGGTTCGATTCCTGGCAGCAATCGCCTCCCGTTTTGGAATAGTTGTCTCTGAGAAAGCGGCCGCGATGGCAGTCCCGGCCATCGGAGCGGTGGGAGGAGGAGTCGTGAACGCCCTGTTTATCGACCATTTCAACAGCATGGCGCGAGGGCATTTCAAGGTGCGGAGCCTGGAACGCAAGTACGGCAGGCAACTGATCCAGGAAGCCTACCAGAACCTGTAACCGTAAGAGACGGGAGAATGAAGAGTCTAAGTACGCATTTCCCGCTGGCAGTTGTTCTCCTGTTGGCCCAGGGAGGCTGTCAGGATGATTTCGACACCGGAATCCCTGTAGCAACGGTCGCTGGATCGACTGAGGCGGTGACTTTTCGTGGAGGCCAGGACTGGCCCCAGTGGCGGGGCCTGGGCCGGGACGGAGTCAGCCTCGAGGAGCGCCTGGTGCGAAGCTGGCCGCCAAGTGGCCCCACCGAGATCTGGAGGCGCGCCATCGGAACCGGCTATTCCGGGATCGTTGTGAGCAACCACCATCTCTATACGCTGGATCAAAATGGTGATGAGTCTCTGCTCGCCTTGAGTGCCGTGAACGGACAGGAATTGTGGCATCTTTCGTTAGGCAGTGGTTTTTCGAGCGACCAGGGCGATGGGCCGCGGGGTACCCCGGCCGCCGATCAAGAGCTGGTGTTTGCTGTGAGCGGGCGCGGTATTCTGGTGGCCGCAGATCGCAGCAGCGGCCGCCAGGTCTGGAAGCACGACCTCCCTCGGGAATTCGACAGTACATCCCCGACCTGGGGGTTTTCCACTTCCCCGCTGGTCAAAGGTGAACTGGTGCTGGTGGAGCCTGGGGGACAGGGAGGAGGCTCCCTCGCCGCCTTTCGGAAGAACGACGGGACGCTCGTTTGGAGCAGCCACGGTGACCCGGTCGGGTACTCTTCGCCTCTGGGTGTTGAATTCCAAGGCCAGCCTCAGATTCTCTTTTTCACGGGCAGGAATCTCCTTTCGGTAACCCTCGAGCAGGGAAAGGTTCTCTGGCAGGTGCCCTGGACCACGAGTTACGATGTCAACGCATCCACACCGATTTGGATCCCCCCCAACCGAGTCTTCATCTCTTCCGGCTACGGCGTCGGCGGGGCGGTCTTCGAGGTAGGGAGAAGCGGCGCTCCCCGGCAGGTCTGGAAGAACCGGGAGATGCGCAATCATTTCAGCACCAGTGTGTATCTCAACGGGTTCCTGTATGGATTCGACAATGCCACGCTCAAGTGCATCGACGCCGCGGACGGATCCATGAAATGGCGGGCGAGAGGTCTGGGCCGTGGTTCTCTGATTTCCGCAGACGGGATGTTGATCGTCCTGGGGGAAAGGGGACAGCTTGCTCTTGTAGAGGCCACGCCCGGGGCCTACAACGAGCCCGCACGTGCCCAGGTGCTCAGAGGCAAGTGCTGGACGTCGCCCACGCTTGCCCACAGAAAGCTCTACCTGAGAAATCAGGAAGAAATCGTGTGCCTGGATTTGCAGAAGTGATCCCAGATACCAAGGGCGTGTTGCCCAAACGCGACCGGAGAGTGGGAGGGGCCTCAGGGCCGCGACTGCCGGGTGATGTCCAAGAAAGAGTGGGAGGGGCCCCGGGGCGACTCCCGGGGGGATTTAAACGGTCGCTGCCCCGGGGCCCCTCCCACTCTTTCGTCATGGTCAAGCAGCTCGGTCGCCGCCCCAAGGCGCCTCCCAGTGCGCTCGTAAGCGCACTTGAACAGTAGGGTGAAAGTCCCTACCGGGCAAACGTTCTCCGGCCCGTATTCGACGGCAACTGCGTCATCGTGAGGTGGGGTGGGAAGCAGCCGAAGGAGAACCACCAGTCTGTAGGAGACGAACTCGATTCGGCTCAGAGGGGACAGCGAGCCTGCTGGGAAATGGCGAAGCTCGAATGGAAGGGAAACCTGACACGGACAAGAGCCTGATGGGTAACGTGAAAAAGGCATCTTGTTAACCCTTGGGGTGGTTGGAGATGGAATGGTGGGAAGTTCAAGTGACGTAAAGCGAGGAGGTCTGCGAAAGGTCGGTCTGGTAAGAGACCAGCAGAAGTCAGAGGCGGCGTAGTAGTGAAGAAGCCGGGTAATGCCGGTGGAGCGAAGGCCCGCCAGGAAGGTGGATGTGTAGAGTCAATGACGAAGCAAGAGGAACTGTCGAAAGTGGAGGAGACTCCTAAGCAAGGCAGAGAAGCCGAGAGCCAGAAATGGAGCTGGGTGGAAGCGGAAGTGTGGACCGAACGCATGCTGACGACCCTGGAAACAGGAGTGAAAGGAGGCAAAAATGCCTACTTTATCGAGCAGGGGCTATTTACCATGGCCGTAGCCCACGCGCAGATCTGTCAGTCCCGCCGTGGACCCCACTGACTGGAGAGCCGGATGCGGGAGAACCGCACGTCCGGTTCGGAGGGAGGGGAGGCTCAAACCAATGAGCTTTCCCTACCCCTATCTTTTAGAGTTCCATGAATCTGGAATCTGGATTGGAATTTGGAATCCCGGTTCTGACAATCCGATGAGAATTGTTTTGGCGTCCGCCTCTCCCCGGCGGCGGGAACTGCTTGGAACACTGGGAAGTCCCTTCGACGTGAGACCTTCCGGTACGGACGAGTCCGTGGAGGTTCGCGAAACGCCGGCACAGACGATCGAGCAGATCGCGCTGCAGAAGGCGATGGCTGTAGCCGCGCTAGACAGGTGTAATACGTCACAAACTTCTCTGCCTTTTGCAGCCGGAATTGTATAGATTGTCTTAGCCCGCAGCGGGTGAAAAGAATATGACAGTGTGACAGCTGTCTTGGCTGCGGAGAAGAAGGGAAAGGAGCAGCCGGGAGCCCGTGGTTTGAGCTTCGGATAACTCCCGGCTTTTCGAAGACAAACTTCAGATTCAGGATCGCTTCCAAGACAGGTCTTTGTCAAGTCTTTCCTCTCTGGGACTGGGGCTGTACGAGCTGTTGCCCGACTACCGGGACCGCTGTCCGCTGTGCCGGGGAAGTGAATGCGCCGTACGCCACGGTCTGTATTTCAGGTGCTTGGTGGATGAGGAGGGGCGGACCTATCAACGGTTTCCAGTGGCTCGCTTCCGCTGCCGGCGGCGGGGCCCGGATCAGCCACGAGATGTCACCTTCAGCGTGCTGCCGGCTCAAGTGGTGCCGCGCCGACGCTTCAGCCTGGGGTTGATGAGCTGGATGGTCGAAGTGGTGGTGAACGGCAAACGGACGATGCGCCAAGCGCTGGACGAGGTGGCCACGGCCGGCAGCCAAGGTGAGGAAGCTGTGCTGTTGGAGGAGTTGACGCTGCACCGCATGCTGCTGCTGTTGGCGGCCGTCTATGGGCGACTGCTCTCTTTTCCGGTGGCCGAGGTCGAGTTGCCCGGAGCCGTCCAAGGGGTGCGGCGGCAGGCCCAGCAGGTGGCCGCGCTGCTGGCGGCCCAGCCCCGAGGCTCTCCACCCCGAGTGGTGCTGCGTTTTCATCGGCGTTACTTCCCCCACCTGCTGTTCGACCTACGATTGGCTCTCGGGCCCCGCTCTGGCTTGCTGACGGGCTGACTCACCGGCATCCGCTGTGTCTGCAGCACAAGTCGCTCAATCCCCTTTTTGCGCCACGTTGTTTGGACCCGGCTGGCAGCCGCGTCATGACAAGAATCGATCCTCCACACTGCGTGATAGGGGCCCAGCGGTAGGGTTGTGGCACAAAGGGTTGGCCAAAGGAGCCTCAGGATGAAGGGAAAACAAAAACGCCAGGCCGTGGCGCTGTTCCGCTACGGCGTCATCGCGCCGGTGCTGCACGCCGCCGCCGGCAGCCAAGCCCGTTACTTCGGCCGCATGGCCCGAAAAGAGCTGGATGTGCCGGGTCTGGGCAGACGCCGCTACTCAGTCGCCACTTTCAAGAGCTGGTTGCGCCGCTACCGCCAAGAAGGACTCGACGGACTCTTGCCCAAGCGGCGTTGCGATGCGGGCCGAAGCCGGGTCATCTCCGAGCAGCTGAGCGCCCACATCTCCGAGCTGCTGGCCCGCCATCCCCGGGTGCCGGTCAACCGACTCCGTGAACAGCTGGTGGCCTCGGGCCACATCACTTCGCGCCGCATCTCCGAATCCACTTTGCGTCGTCACATCAAGCGGGCCGGTCTGCGGCCCCAGGTCAAGCCGGCGCCCAAGGCCCGCAAGCACTTCGAAAAACCCCACGCCAACGATCTGTGGGTGATGGATTTTATGCACGGCCCCAAGGTGCCTCTCGGCCGCCGCCGCCGCAAAACCTACCTGGCTGCAGCCATCGATGACCATTCCCGCTTCCTGACCCTGGCCCGCTTCTACACCCGGGGAAACTCCGCAGTGGTCGTCTCGGCACTCCAAAAAGCCTTCTCGCGCCATGGTTTACCCCAGATCCTTTACTGTGACAACGGCTCGGCCTTCTCCTCCAAACAACTCACCTTGGCCTGCGCCCGTCTGGGTGTGGCTCTGGTGCATTCCAAGCCCTATGACAGTCCTTCGCGCGGAAAAATCGAGCGCTGGTTTCGCACCCTGCGCCAGGGTTTTCTAAGCCTTCTCGATCTCGAGGCCTTGACCCTCGACGATCTCAATGCTCGCTTGTCTCAGTGGCTGGAGCAGGACTATCACCGGCGCCGCCACTCGAGCATCTGTGAGACGCCACTGGAGCGTTACCTGCGCTCGCTCGCCTCCATTCGCCGCCGTACGGTCAGCCGGGCCGAGTTGGACCGGGTCTTTTACCGCACGTTGCACCGCACCGTCCGCAACGACTGCACCGTCTCCATCGCCCGCCGGCTCTGGGAAGTGCCGCCCCAATACACTGGCCTGCGCATCGAGATCCGCCATCCCGAAGGACGTCCCAGTGAGCTGTTTCTCTTCGAAGACGACCAGCCGGTGGTGCGTCTGCACCGGGTCGACGCCGCCCAAAACGCCACTTCCCCCCGAAGACCCCGTTTTTCCCTTCCCGACGAGGAGGATGAATCGTGATCCACACTTTTTACGGCTTCTCCGACACTCCCTTCGCCAAGGACATCCCGGCCCAGAAACTGCTCCCCACTGCGGCCTTTGACGAACTCGCCCGGCGCCTGGACTACATGCGTACCCGTCTGGGGCTGATGCTCGTGCTGGGGGAGGCCGGAACCGGCAAAACGGCCGCCGTGCGCGCCTTCGTCGAGCAACTCAACTCCTCCGTCTACAAGCTCTTCTACGTGCCCCTGTCGACGGTCACTCCCCTGGATTTTTGGGCCCAGCTCAACAGCGAGTTCGGCGGTGAGCCCTCCAGCCGCAAGTCCACTCTGTTTCGAAACCTGCAAACGGCCGTGCGCGACTATGTGGAGAACGCCAAAAAGACCCCGATTCTAATTCTCGACGAGAGCCAGTGTCTGCCCGACAAAACACTGGACGAAATACCTGTACTTCTTAATTTTAGTATGGATTCAATCGATCCCCTGCTCATGATCATGATCGGTCATCCCGACCTGGGCCGACGGCTCGGGCGCCCCATGTTCCGCAACATCCACCAGCGCATCCTACTCTCCTACAAGCTGCCTCCCCTGGATGAGGCCGAAACCAAAAACTACGTCTGCCACCATCTCCAGCTGGCCGGAGCTAAACCCGACATCTTCACCGACTCGGCCTACCTGGCCCTTTACAAAACTTCGGGCGGCGTCTGCCGGCTGCTGAACCGCCTCTGCCTGGCCGCGCTCAACCGGGGCGTGCTCGAGCAAAAGGCCACTCTGGACGAAGAGGACATCTACCGGGCCTCCGACGAGCTGTGAATAGCGCCGACATGTTCTTCGACAACTCTCCCGAGAAGATCCTCGCCTACCTGCAAGAGCAGCTGCCCGATTACCCTTACCGCCCCGAGCTGGATGCGGCTTTCATTGCCGAACTGACCGCCGACTTCCCCGACGTAGACATCCTGGAAGAGATCAAAACCTTCCGCTGGTACTTCGACAACGCTCCGCTGAGTCGCGTCAACAACGTCCGCGTCGCCCTGCGTCGCTGGATCGCCAACGCCAACGGCTCCCGCTTCCGCTAGCTCCTCTCCTACCAAGGACTGGCCTCAACCACCAGCGCTCCTCTAATCCGTCATTTTCTGCTTACCCAATCCAGGTCAAAACAGCCTGACTTCACCCCCTCTAAACAATCTGCTGTCTTACACAGGTCTGCAATGCTGGTGATCGGGGCGGATACGGCAGTCGTCCTTGGAAGCCGGATTCTCGGAAAGCCTTCCAATTGTGAAGACGCTGAGGCAATGCTGCGGCAGCTGTGCGGGCAGACCCACCACGTGGTCACCGGGCTGGCAGTCGTCGAGAATCCCGCCGGCAACTGCGCAGTTTCACATGCCACGACCGCCGTCACAATGCATTCTTATTCGGATCGCGAGATGAAAGAGTACATCTGCTCCGGGGAGCCCGAAGACAAGGCAGGAGCCTACGCGATTCAGGGAGCCGGAGGGAGGCTTGTGGAATCTATCCAGGGCTGCTACTTCAATGTGGTGGGGCTGCCTCTGTGGGAGTTGAGCCGGATGCTCTCAACGGTCGGTTTCCATGTTCCTGCCAGATGCTATTTACCTGGCGGTAGACTCTGTCCGGGTTCTGATCGGATCTGATTGGAAATTCTTGGGTTCCAGGGTTCCAACGTTCCAAGGTTCCAACTGGCGAGATGCACTAGCATCTGCTGTTCCCGTCTGTTAGGTTGGACCAGGCGTCACATGGAAGAAGTCACACTCGAATCCACTGTGGAACTCCCACCCAAGGTCACCTTTGGCAATATGGACGACGAAGTGGCCATCTTTCACGAAGAAACCGGCCAGTATTTCGGGCTCGATGACGTGGGAAGTCAGGTCTGGAAAGCCTTTCATAAAACGGGTTCTCTCCGTGAAGCCCATACGGTCCTGATGGAGGAATTCGAGATCGAGGATAGCGATCTGGAAGAAGCTATCATCGAGTTTGTCAAAGAACTGGTTGAGCTGGAGCTCCTCGCTGTCAAACCGTGAAGCCCGGCGAGAAGTGAATGACTCGGTAACCGCTGCTGAACTCGACTTACCATCTTTCCGTGAAGATGATTGTCCAGTCAGCTGGCGATCTGGCGCCTCCGGCCAGATAACCTGGCATGTCCGAGCCCCATCTGAAGGCGATCGCAGGGAATCGTCGCCTCCGGTCCGAGTCCTGTTCACCCGTGGACATTTGTTGAATGAGGGTCGCCCTGCGTCCGGTGCAGGACCCGGCTGGGAGTCTCGCCAGCTAGAGACTTTATATCTCCAGCATGGGCCCCGCCAGTTGAGCCGGCTGGTGGAGGGGGATCTTTCTTTTGCCCTGTGGGATCACGAGGCGAAGTGGCTGATTCTCTCGGCTGATCGACTCGGTCTCCACCCCGTCTATTACTATCTCCACAACGACAGCTTGTTCGTTTCCTGGAAGGTGGAGGATCTGGTCCGGCAGGTCCCCGATTCCCGTGTTGACATGACGAGCTTGTCGGCTCAGGTCGCTGGATTTCTGCTGCCGGAGGGTCGGACTTTCTACGACGGGATCCGTAGAGTCCCGGCGGGGATGACTGTGAGGGTTGACGAGGATGGGCTTCGGCTGAAGAGGTACTGGAGTCTGGAAGGGTCGACCGCCTTGCGGCTGCCCGATGATGATGCCTGCGCCGAGGCACTTGGGGAGTGTCTGCTGGCCGTGCACAGTGACTGGCTCGGTGTGTTGCCGGCTCCTCTGGGCATCGCTTTGAGCGGAGGCCTGGACTCTACCAGTGTCGCAGCCGGCATCCGCGATCTCGATTCGAGGACGCCGATTCGGGCTTTCTCATGGGTGCACCCCGGCTTGCCCAGTGCCGACGAATCCGAAGGGATTGAGGATGTGTGCCGGACCCTGAATCTTGACCTGACCCGGATTGAGGCGGACCAGTTTTGGACGCTGTGTGACCCGCGAGGATTACGAACTTCCCGCCAGGGTCCGGAGGCTCACTATTACCGGGAGAGCTGGGAAGCGACTTTTCAGAAAGCGGAATCTCAGGGTCACCGTTATCTGCTCTCCGGCGTGGGGGGGGATGAATTGTTCGGAGGCATCAGCTCCTATACCGACTTATTCCTGAGTGGCCGATGGATTTCGCTGGTGAGCCAACTGAGTCGCGAGCGAAAGGATGCCGGGTTCGGTCCGCGTTACATTTTCCGTTGTACGCTGAATCCCTGGCTGCGGAATCGGTTTCCGGGCTGGGAACGAGCACGGATGCGGTTGCCTGTCTGGCTCACGGAGGCGACCCGGGAAGAGGTCAGCAGGCTCCATTTGCCACCTTTTGAATCCAGGCGCGGTGACTTTGGCCGCCAGCTCCGAATCCGTTTTCTCGTGAACCTGGCCCGCAACAGACAGGTGCTCCAGGTTTCCAGGATCGCCGAGCTCGGCGGGCTGCAGATGATTCACCCCCTTCTGGATCGTCGGGTCGTTGAGTTCGCGGCCAGTTTACCCAGCATGCAGAATTCCTACGCGGGGAAAGACAAGATGACCTTGAGGAGAGCGTTCCAGAAGACCCTGCCGGATCCCATCATCCATCGAAAACGGAAAATCACTGTAGAGGCCCTGTTTCATCGAGGATTCCGGGAACGGGAAACGGCAAAAGTCTGGCCGCTGCTGCGGGATATGCGTGCCGCAGACCTGGGGCTTGTGGATCAAGCTTCTGTGCGGGACCAATACCGGCGATACCTGAAGGGAGAGGGCTACGGGCTCAGCCTCTGGAATGCCGTCAGCGTGGAAGACTGGCTGCGTCGCTATTTCTAAACGGTGCAAAGCATTCTCCGGTCGCTGACCCTCCCGGCTCCGTTTCACTCTCGCCGGATCCAAACGGAGCCCCAAGCGTAAGCGCGGGGAGAAAGACGGAGCCCGCAGCAGGCTCTGCGAACTTGCCAGGGCTCCTTCAATCTGTTATCTGTACTCCCTGATGTTGCAGGAGCTATCTTCTTGACGGGTACGTCAGACTTGCCCTTCGAAAGCTCTCTGTGGCCCGCCTACTACCTTTTCGGATGCACGGTTCGAAGCAATTTTCCCTTCGGGATCGACCTTCCTCTCTCTGAAGGTGAACCGGACCTGACTCTCAGCTTTCATCCGGGAACTCCGAGCGGCTTGCGGGCCGGAGTCGAGCCCATTTATGCGAGTGATCTTGAGAACGAGGAGGGCGTCGCCCTGGCCCGCCTGTACAAGCATCACGATGGGTATCTCCTCAGAATGGCAGCGATTGCGGATTTTGCGATTGCGGACAAGTGTCTCCGCTGCTTTCCCAGTACCGACAACATCAGTTCAGTGGAGACACTCCTCTTCCAGGCGGCGATGAGTTTCTGGCTCGAGACCACCGGCCGGCCGGTGTTGCACGCATCCTGTATTGCAGCTGCTGACCGGGCTGCTGCCTTTCTGGCTTTCAGCGGCAGCGGGAAGAGCACACTGGCGGCTGCCTTCCTGAAGGACGGATACCGTCTGATCTCAGATGATTCCCTTCCGGTTGAGATTTCTGAAGAAGAGGTTCTTGCCTGGCCCTGCCATCCTCGCATGAAAATGGCGCCAGAGCAGGCGCGGCTGTTTCTGGGCGATGTGGATCACCTTCCACCTGCCGACGGTTTGTCGAACAAGATCGGAGTCCCGGTCAGGGAGACCTGGTCGGGCAGCTTCGGGACATCCGCAAGGAGACTGGCTTGCTGCTATCTTCCAGAGCACCGGCCGGACCAACGGGATGTCGTCATTGAGCCGGTCCGGGGAGCTGCGGCCGTCATCGAGCTGGTCCGCCACTCCCTGGTTCCCAGGCTGACCGCAGGAGCCGGTATGCAGAGAGAGCGATTTCATTTGCTGCAGCGGATTGCGACGCGGCTGGTCGTGTGTCGCTTGACTTATCCGTCGGGAATCGATTCTCTCCAGGCAGTCCGGGAGGCCGTGATGATCCATCTGGAGAGCCTTCCCTAGCTGCTAGCTGCCTTTGGAACTTGAAACTTGGAACTTGGAACGTCCTGACTACTAGCGGTACCCTTTGTCAGCTCCCGCCGCGAAGACCATTAACGGCGAGACGAAGGGGTCTGAGCAGGCGGTAGAGCGGAAAGAGTCGTGGAGGCAGGGGGATCCACCGGCAGTCTCTGCTCGAAGGAGTCAGTAAAGATCTGTGCAGGTACCGGATCTGATCAAACCTGCGCTCCCGCAGGCGGAGTTTCCGGCCGAGCGGTTCAGGGAAGGGGCTGTCGCCTCCCATCGATTCCAGCACGGAACCTTCTATTTCACGGGCCAGGCGACGAGCAGGATTGTCGGTGGTGTAATACGTCACAAACTTCTCTGCCTTTTGCAGCCGGAATTGTATAGATTGTCTTAGCCCGCAGCGGGTGAAAAGAATATGACAGTGTGACAGCTGTCTTGGCTGCGGAGAAGAAGGGAAAGGAGCAGCCGGGAGCCCGTGGTTTGAGCTTCGGATAACTCCCGGCTTTTCGAAGACAAACTTCAGATTCAGGATCGCTTCCAAGACAGGTCTTTGTCAAGTCTTTCCTCTCTGGGACTGGGGCTGTACGAGCTGTTGCCCGACTACCGGGACCGCTGTCCGCTGTGCCGGGGAAGTGAATGCGCCGTACGCCACGGTCTGTATTTCAGGTGCTTGGTGGATGAGGAGGGGCGGACCTATCAACGGTTTCCAGTGGCTCGCTTCCGCTGCCGGCGGCGGGGCCCGGATCAGCCACGAGATGTCACCTTCAGCGTGCTGCCGGCTCAAGTGGTGCCGCGCCGACGCTTCAGCCTGGGGTTGATGAGCTGGATGGTCGAAGTGGTGGTGAACGGCAAACGGACGATGCGCCAAGCGCTGGACGAGGTGGCCACGGCCGGCAGCCAAGGTGAGGAAGCTGTGCTGTTGGAGGAGTTGACGCTGCACCGCATGCTGCTGCTGTTGGCGGCCGTCTATGGGCGACTGCTCTCTTTTCCGGTGGCCGAGGTCGAGTTGCCCGGAGCCGTCCAAGGGGTGCGGCGGCAGGCCCAGCAGGTGGCCGCGCTGCTGGCGGCCCAGCCCCGAGGCTCTCCACCCCGAGTGGTGCTGCGTTTTCATCGGCGTTACTTCCCCCACCTGCTGTTCGACCTACGATTGGCTCTCGGGCCCCGCTCTGGCTTGCTGACGGGCTGACTCACCGGCATCCGCTGTGTCTGCAGCACAAGTCGCTCAATCCCCTTTTTGCGCCACGTTGTTTGGACCCGGCTGGCAGCCGCGTCATGACAAGAATCGATCCTCCACACTGCGTGATAGGGGCCCAGCGGTAGGGTTGTGGCACAAAGGGTTGGCCAAAGGAGCCTCAGGATGAAGGGAAAACAAAAACGCCAGGCCGTGGCGCTGTTCCGCTACGGCGTCATCGCGCCGGTGCTGCACGCCGCCGCCGGCAGCCAAGCCCGTTACTTCGGCCGCATGGCCCGAAAAGAGCTGGATGTGCCGGGTCTGGGCAGACGCCGCTACTCAGTCGCCACTTTCAAGAGCTGGTTGCGCCGCTACCGCCAAGAAGGACTCGACGGACTCTTGCCCAAGCGGCGTTGCGATGCGGGCCGAAGCCGGGTCATCTCCGAGCAGCTGAGCGCCCACATCTCCGAGCTGCTGGCCCGCCATCCCCGGGTGCCGGTCAACCGACTCCGTGAACAGCTGGTGGCCTCGGGCCACATCACTTCGCGCCGCATCTCCGAATCCACTTTGCGTCGTCACATCAAGCGGGCCGGTCTGCGGCCCCAGGTCAAGCCGGCGCCCAAGGCCCGCAAGCACTTCGAAAAACCCCACGCCAACGATCTGTGGGTGATGGATTTTATGCACGGCCCCAAGGTGCCTCTCGGCCGCCGCCGCCGCAAAACCTACCTGGCTGCAGCCATCGATGACCATTCCCGCTTCCTGACCCTGGCCCGCTTCTACACCCGGGAAAACTCCGCAGTGGTCGTCTCGGCACTCCAAAAAGCCTTCTCGCGCCATGGTTTACCCCAGATCCTTTACTGTGACAACGGCTCGGCCTTCTCCTCCAAACAACTCACCTTGGCCTGCGCCCGTCTGGGTGTGGCTCTGGTGCATTCCAAGCCCTATGACAGTCCTTCGCGCGGAAAAATCGAGCGCTGGTTTCGCACCCTGCGCCAGGGTTTTCTAAGCCTTCTCGATCTCGAGGCCTTGACCCTCGACGATCTCAATGCTCGCTTGTCTCAGTGGCTGGAGCAGGACTATCACCGGCGCCGCCACTCGAGCATCTGTGAGACGCCACTGGAGCGTTACCTGCGCTCGCTCGCCTCCATTCGCCGCCGTACGGTCAGCCGGGCCGAGTTGGACCGGGTCTTTTACCGCACGTTGCACCGCACCGTCCGCAACGACTGCACCGTCTCCATCGCCCGCCGGCTCTGGGAAGTGCCGCCCCAATACACTGGCCTGCGCATCGAGATCCGCCATCCCGAAGGACGTCCCAGTGAGCTGTTTCTCTTCGAAGACGACCAGCCGGTGGTGCGTCTGCACCGGGTCGACGCCGCCCAAAACGCCACTTCCCCCCGAAGACCCCGTTTTTCCCTTCCCGACGAGGAGGATGAATCGTGATCCACACTTTTTACGGCTTCTCCGACACTCCCTTCGCCAAGGACATCCCGGCCCAGAAACTGCTCCCCACTGCGGCCTTTGACGAACTCGCCCGGCGCCTGGACTACATGCGTACCCGTCTGGGGCTGATGCTCGTGCTGGGGGAGGCCGGAACCGGTAAAACGGCCGCCGTGCGCGCCTTCGTCGAGCAACTCAACTCCTCCGTCTACAAGCTCTTCTACGTGCCCCTGTCGACGGTCACTCCCCTGGATTTTTGGGCCCAGCTCAACAGCGAGTTCGGCGGTGAGCCCTCCAGCCGCAAGTCCACTCTGTTTCGAAACCTGCAAACGGCCGTGCGCGACTATGTGGAGAACGCCAAAAAGACCCCGATTCTAATTCTCGACGAGAGCCAGTGTCTGCCCGACAAAACACTGGACGAAATACCTGTACTTCTTAATTTTAGGATGGATTCAATCGATCCCCTGCTCATGATCATGATCGGTCATCCCGACCTGGGCCGACGGCTCGGGCGCCCCATGTTCCGCAACATCCACCAGCGCATCCTACTCTCCTACAAGCTGCCTCCCCTGGATGAGGCCGAAACCAAAAACTACGTCTGCCACCATCTCCAGCTGGCCGGAGCTAAACCCGACATCTTCACCGACTCGGCCTACCTGGCCCTTTACAAAACTTCGGGCGGCGTCTGCCGGCTGCTGAACCGCCTCTGCCTGGCCGCGCTCAACCGGGGCGTGCTCGAGCAAAAGGCCACTCTGGACGAAGAGGACATCTACCGGGCCTCCGACGAGCTGTGAATAGCGCCGACATGTTCTTCGACAACTCTCCCGAGAAGATCCTCGCCTACCTGCAAGAGCAGCTGCCCGATTACCCTTACCGCCCCGAGCTGGATGCGGCTTTCATTGCCGAACTGACCGCCGACTTCCCCGACGTAGACATCCTGGAAGAGATCAAAACCTTCCGCTGGTACTTCGACAACGCTCCGCTGAGTCGCGTCAACAACGTCCGCGTCGCCCTGCGTCGCTGGATCGCCAACGCCAACGGCTCCCGCTTCCGCTAGCTCCTCTCCTACCAAGGGCTGGCCTCAACCACCAGCGCTCCTCTAATCCGTCATTTTCTGCTTACCCAATCCAGGTCAAAACAGCCTGACTTCACCCCCTCTAAACAATCTGCTGTCTTACAGGTGTCCAGAGAGGCGAGCCACTCCTTCTGAAGCGGAGCGGAGAACAGGCTGGCGGCCAGCAGGGTGCCCACCCTCAGCATCCGAAGTCCCCCCCTGCACCGGGCCAGGTCCTCCACCTGTTTCCAGTTGACGTCCGAGAACTTGTGAATGGCCCAGGCCAGGTCACAGATCCATTTGGGTGAAGACCAGAGGTGTTTTGCCCCGTGGACGGCGGTCAGCAGGAGCAGGTCTGTAGGAGAAAGAGTGTGAAACTCATGACCCGAGATGGAGACTGCCCGTCGATCGTTCCAGAGGTTTTCAAAGGGCAACTCGAAGGAGAAGTAACGAGGCAGGGCAGCCCAGTGAATCTCCATCGTCACCCGAGGGTCGTCTCGGGTCATCATGGCCTGGTCCCACCACAGAAAGCGCAGGAAGTCGGGTCGCGAGAAAAACTTTTTCAAGTGCCCTCGATCCCACCCGGGCAACCAGTGGTCATATCCGCTGTGGAGCAGAAGACGGAGTACTCTGGGAACGTCTTCCGGGTGAATCAGCAGGTCCAGATCATCGAAGCTTCTCGATCCAAGGTTGCGATAGCAAAGGGTGGCCAGAACAGGACCCTTGACAGCCAGCGCGCGGATCCCATTGGTCTCGAGTTCCCGGCACACTCGGATCAATTCACGAACTCGTATCAGATTTCGAAGGTTGTTGTGGTGGTAGATCTCCGACAGCCTGTCTTGCTGGTGAGGAGAGATACCGGGTCGGTCTTTGAGTCGCCATGCCACAAGGGGAAGCAACCTCGACTTCTCGGCCCGCTTCAGGAGGCGGTCCCAAGCCGGAGTGAGCCTCGATTGCTTCTCAATCAGCGCAAAGGACGCCCCTGCAGGTGTTGGGGATGCGAGATTGAACAGTACCTGGGTCAAACCCGAATCAGGCATCTTTGAAGAATAGGCAAGCTTCGATCAAGCAGCCGAACGATCCGACCCGGAGGCAGCCGGTCAGCTGATCTGGACAGTTTCCGGCGGGACTTCTTGCGTCGCTACCGGAGGAGGCTGCTTCGCTCTCTCGACCATTTCTTCCAGCCTGTACACTCCACGTTCCATCCATGGCTGTTCTGTGTCCAGCAGCAGCCGGGCCGAGTTGTAAAGAAGAACATCGTCATTTGACCAGAGATCCTGAAAAAGCCTTTTCACCTTCCGTCTTGACTGGCGGCAGAAGATGTCGGCCAGATGTACCGCCTCGTCGCAATCGTCCCGTTCTGCTTTGCGCAGGGCCTGTGCCCGGGAAAGGGAGGCAGCCATCGCGAACAGTTCGTTGGCGATGTCGACCAGGCGAAACAGGAAGGCTTGCCTGTTCTGGAGTCTGGGACCGTGGACCACCATGCCATGGAACACCTGCCGAGCCAGTTTTCGACTTATCCGTTCCACGAAACGGAGGTGGGTCGCCAGGTCACCGAAGTTCCTGTAGCGGGGCCAGCGACCCCAACCCAGCCAGCGAGTCGGATACCACGAGGCATAAAAAGCGAGGATGCCCGGCAGCGCCTTCAACTTTGCACCGAGAGGGCTCCTGGGATCCACCAGCAGGCCGGCGACCTGAAGGTGCTTATCCACCGCTTCCCGAGCCATGAACAGGTGCATGATTTCACTGGAGCCCTCGAAGATCTTGTTGATGCGAAAATCGCGCATCATTCGTTCGACTCCGATTGGATCTTCTCCTCGGGCGGCCAGCGAAGATTCGGTCTCGTACCCGCGGCCACCGCGAATCTGCATCGTGTCGTCAATAATCTCCCAGCCGGTACAGGTATTCCACTCTTTGGCAGCGGCGGCCTCCAGACGAATGTCGTAGCCTCCTCGATCGGACATTTCTGTAGCCAGCCTGGCAACGGACTCCATGGCGAATGTTGTGGCTGCCATCCGCGAAATCATGTGGGCTATGCTCTCATGCCGCCCGATCGGTTTCCCCCACTGAACCCGCTCACTACCCCATTTGCGGCAAATCTGGAGACAGACTTTCGCTCCGCCTACGGCCCCGTTAGGAATGGAAAGCCGGCCATCGTTGAGAGTCGTCAGGGCAATCTTGAGTCCCTTTCCGGCCTCGCCGATCAGGTTCTCACGAGGCAGTCGCACGTTGTGGAATGAGATCACGGCATTCGCCAGTGCTTTCAGCCCCATAAAACGGCATCGATGCTCGACGGTAACACCCGGCCAATCGGTTTCGACCACAAAAGCGCTGATCTTTTCGGTCCCCGAGTCCACCGCCATGACCACCAGAAGTCTGGCCAGTGTGCCATTCGTACACCACAGCTTGGTTCCGTTCAGGACATAGGTGTCACCTTCCGGAGTCAGTTCTGCTCGGGTCGCCAGCCTGGCGGGATCGGAGCCCACATCGGGTTCTGTCAATGCAAATGCGGAGATTTCCCCAGCGGCACAGCGGGGGAGATACTTCTTCTTCAGTTCCTCCGAGCCAAACAGCTTCAGGGGCTGGGGAACCCCGATGGATTGATGGGCGGAAAGCAGAGCGCTCAAATTCGCATCACGGCTTCCCAGCAGCTCCATGATGCGCGCATATTCGACCTGAGAGAATCCGAGACCACCATATTCTTTGGAAATCTTCATGCCGAAAGCACCCAGTCGGCGGAGCCCTTCCACAACCTCCTCAGGATAATCCCCCTCCTCATCGATTCGAACCGAGTCCACTTCTTTGAGCAGAAACTGGCGGAACCTCTCCTGGAAATCGGTGAATTCCGGTCGCTCCTCGGCGGGCAGGGGGTAAGGATGAATGAGATCGAGGCGGAAACTTCCCAGGAAAAGCTCTCGCAGGAAACTGGGGGCTTTCCATTCCTTCTGGCGAGAGGCTTCCGCGACTTCCAGGGATTTCTGTTCTGAGGTGAGGCCAGCCTTCGCGTTCATGATGAATCCTTTTCTGTTGATTCCCATTCTAGCACCAGCGCTCTGAGTTCCAACGTTCCAAGGAATTCGAAGGCCCAGAGTGGGAGGGGCCAGAGTGGGAGGAGCCTCAAAAGTGGGAGGGGCCTCAGGCCGCGAACCGCCGAGTAGTCACGTACACCATTGCAGGTCGCCGCGCCAAGGCGCCTCCCACATTCAGGTTCCAGCGTTCCAAGTCGAATTCAGTCTGGAACCTGGAACTTGGAATTTGGCCTAGTGTGCTGTCCCGGAAGTTCGCGGTGTTAATTCGGGATGGATTTTCGTCGTCAGTGAGGCGCGCGACGCAGGAATGCCGGGAGTCTTTCGAGGAGCGCAACAAAGCTGTCGGCGAAAAGACGCCCGAAGTAGCGGCGTGAACTTCTGGGACAGTACACTAGGCGTGGGCAGGGTCACCCAGCCCTGCCAGCGCTCCGTTGCCATCGAAGGTGAGGGCGCGAAGATCCCCAATCTGGACGATGTTGGGGTGGTCTCGAAGCTCTTCGAGTATCGACTCCGAGACCTCCAGAGTGTTCAGACTGAGAGTGTCGAGGATTCGAATCACACGCTTGCCTTCAGGCCGGCCTCGGCCGCCTATCGAAAGCAAAGCCCGGCGAATCGTCTCTCGATCCGTTGAGAAGTGGATGGGGATTCGGGCGGGAACGGTGAAGTGGGCGGTGAGGGCGTTGAGGTAGGTAGCGTCCTTGTCGATCTTGTCCACCAGACGCTGCGTGCAGAAGTCAGCCAGTCCGATCCCAACTGCATTCCCGTGGGTTTCTCTGGTGAGATCCAGGACAGCAATCCGATGGACATCGGGAGTGTCCTGCCACAGTGAATTGAAGCCGAACCAGCGTCCCGTCACATTCGGGTCCAGACCGGTTCCACTGATGTTCTTGCCGATGCGGTCGATGATGAGTAAGTCGATCGGGGAAACCGGCAGCACGGGCATCAGATCTTTGGCGCGAAGCAGCAGTTGCTGCTCTCTCTCCACAATCTCCTCGGACGGAATCAGCTCAAGGTGAGCCGGCTGGTGGTCGGCATTCTCTACGATGGCCAGCCCCATGAGCACTTTGCCGCTCGCGATGATACTCTGGGCTTTGGTGATGATCAGTCGTTCGTAACCCAACGAGTGAGTAAAACGGTGAAGATGAGTGGCTCCGTCGATGTTGCCCAGGCCGACGGCAGACATCTTCATCAAGCCGCTTTCGGCCTTTCCCTTGAAATCCGTATGCGGCTTGACTCTATTGACGAGAATAATTCCATCCGATTCGAAGGCGGCCCGGTCCACATGCACCGGAACGCCGTCAACGGTTGAGCCGATCTCCACGACGTCCATTGAAGCCATCAGGGGAGCGCCTACGTTCGATTCGGTAATCCCGTAACCGGACAGAATTCGCGTCTGTCCCTCGGCTGTCCCACCTCCGTGGCTCCCCATGGCCGGAACGATGAAAGGATCGCAGCCGGCCTTCTTGAGCTCCTTGACGAGTACCCGAACGATGTCGGAGATTTGGGAAATGCCTCGACTACCAACGCAGACGGCAACTCTGAGACCCGATGTCCCTTCTAGAAGCTCCCTCTTTCGCTGAAACTCCGCGAGCAAGGCCGACTCGACATTCTCGACGCGCTGCGAGTCGAATCGCTGCGTGACGGTGGCTATTCGAGGAAAGGAAAACGATGGCATACATTTAGAAGGCTACCCTGGCACGCGGGCGTTGTCAAAACCCTCTGGGGCTTTACGCGTGGCAGCGAAATGGGAGAGACTGATTCGCACTCATGAATGAAAGCAACCCTACTGTTTCCCCTCGAGTTGACTCCGAGGCGGGGTCCGAACCCCGTGAATGGCCGGAGAGGCGCTTCGCCCTTCTGTATGCCGCTGTCTTGATTCACACGGTGGGAACGATCTGGGCCCTCTGGCTTTTCTCCAGAATGTTTGACTGATGCACCAGCTGGATTGGCTCATCGTTGCGGCATACCTGGCCTACATTGTGGTCGACGGGATTCGGCGGAGTCGGGCCACACACGAACTCAAGGGCTACTTTCTGGCCAACCGAAGCCTGCCCTGGTGGGCCGTCGGGCTCTCCATCATGGCCACGCAGATGAGCGCCATCACTCTGGTCGGGACGACCGGTCAGGGCTATCAGGACGGTATGCGCTTCATCCAGTTCTATTTTGGCCTGCCCCTGGCGATGGTCATCCTGTGCCTGACGGTGGTCCCTTTCTTTCACCGCGCCGGCATATTCACCGCCTACGAATACCTGGAGCAACGCTTCGACACTCGCACTCGAACCCTCACGAGCCTGCTTTTCCTGGCCTCGCGCGGGCTGCAATGTGGCGTGATCATCTCGGCGCCTGCTCTCATTCTTTCGATCGTCCTGGGGTGGAATCTGATTCTCACAGTGCTGGCGATCGGACTTCCTACCGTCGTGTATACGATGATTGGAGGTGTCCAGGCCGTCACCTGGGCCGACGTGAAGCAAATGGTTCTCATCGTCACGGGAATGGCGGTGGTGCTGATTGTCATCATCGGGCAGCTGCCGGAGGAGGTCTCCTTTTCCAGCGCCCTTCAGATCGCCGGAGCGGCAGGTCGACTGCAGGCAGTCGATTTTTCATTTGATCCGTCTCGCACTTATACGTTCTGGTCGGGTCTGCTGGGAGGGACCTTTCTGATGCTGGCCTACTTTGGTTGTGACCAGAGCCAGGTGCAGCGTTACCTGACGGCACGCTCCGTAACCGAGGGGCGAGTGTCTCTGTTGATGAGCGCCTTTCTGAAGATCCCATTGCAGTTTGCCATTCTCCTCATCGGGGTGCTGGTCTTCGTGTTTTTCAACTTCACGGGTGCTCCCATCGTTTTCAGCCCCGCCCAGCAGGAGAAGGCTGAGGCGCGGGGTGGGTTCGCCGAGCTGGCCAGGCTGCACGACGAGGTTCAGGGTCAACTCAGGGAGACGGCCCTCCGGTTTGCAGCCACACCGGGCGGGAGCCCGGACGACCGCCGGGATTATCTTCGAGCGCTGGAGCAGAGGGACGCGATCAGGGGGGACTTGAGCGAGCTGCTCGGGGAAGAAGTCAAGGACGTCAACTATGTCTTCCCGTACTTCATAACCCATCATCTTCCCATCGGAATCGTGGGGATTATGATCGCCGCGATATTTGCTGCCGCCATGTCAAGCATCTCCGCAGAACTGAATGCGCTGTCCGCTGCAACTGTCATGGACATCTACCGGCGGCTGATCCGGAAGGAAGCCAGTGACGCCCATTACCTTCGGGTGTCCAAACTCGCCACCGCCGGCTGGGGGTTGATGGCCTGCACGGTAGCGGTGTATGCCAGCCGGCTGGGTTCCCTGATCGAAGTCGTGAACTTCTTCGGGTCGTTTTTTTACGGTTCTCTTCTGGGTGTGTTCGTGCTCGCAATCGGCACCAGATGGGCCACATCGCGGTCCGCCTTTGTCGGATTGATAGCCGGCATGGTGGTGGTTGCAATCTTCGGAATGACGACAGATTATTCTTTTCTCTGGTACAACCTGGTAGGTGTCCTCACCGTGGTCGTGGTGGGGCTTCTGGTCTCGCTCGGGGAGAGGATCTATCCGTCGCGCAAACCAGCCTGAGTTCCGAAGTGGAGTGAATCGAGTATGAAAACCCGCACCGTCGGTACGACCTTGCTCCTCTCACTTTTCGTCTCTTTGGCTCTGGCCCAGAGGCCCCGCCTGGATCAGGGGGCTACCGGGCTGGCACTGGCCCTGCGACGACTCCCTGTAACGGGATCGCTTCTGCACATTACGGCTCACCCCGATGATGAGGACAATCCCCTCCTGGTGATGATGCGCCGGGGACAAGGCTTTCGAACCGGGCTCCTGACCCTGACCCGGGGAGACGGCGGCCAGAACGAGATTGGAGCCGAGTTGTTCCAGGCCCTGGGAATCATCCGCACCGAAGAGCTCATGTCGATGCATCGTTACGACGACGCCCGGCAGTTTTTCACCCGGGCCTATGAGTTCGGCTATTCCTTCAGTGTTGAAGAGACCCTGCAGCGCTGGGGAGAAGAACAGATCCTGGAGGACATGGTCCGCGTGATCCGCAGCTTCCGGCCCCAGGTGATCCTCTCACTCCCGAGAGGGGGTGAAGGTGGGGGACAGCATCATCAGGCCTCGGCGCTGCTGGCCGAAAAGGCGTTCCATGCCGCTGCCGATTCCGCCCGTTTCCCCGCTCAATTGCAGGAAGGACTGCGTCCCTGGAAGGCAGCCAAGCTGTACGAGAGGTTTCGCTGGCAGGGCGGACCGGAGGCACAGGCTGAGCGACCTCCGCGGGTGGTTGAGGTGTCCACCGGTGCTTACGATCCCATTCTGGGCCGGACCTTTGCCCAGCTCGGGACCGAGTCCCGAGCGATGCACAGATGCCAGGGAATGGCGCAGCTTCTGGCTGCCCCTGGCGAGCGCTCGTCGTCGTGGAATCCGGTTGCCTTTCAGGACATCGAAATGAAGGAAGGGGAAGCCGATCTGTTCGAGGGAATCGATACGACGCTGATGGGGATTGTCCGGTTCACCGAGACAGCTCTGGATCGGATCCCCTTTCTGATTCCTTCAATACACGGGATTCAGCTGGCCATCCGCCAAGCCGGGAAAGCTTTCGATCTCCGCGACCCGGGATTGACGACGCCTTTTGTGGCCGAGGGCTTGAGAAGGCTGCGCCTCCTGCGCGAGCAGCTCTACGCCAGCGGCCTCAGTGAAAAGGGCGAGTACGAGATCTTCTTTCTCCTTAAGAGGAAGGAAGAGGATTTTGTCCACGCTCTGAACCTGGCGAATCAGCTGGCCCTGGAGGCCACCGTGGATGACGGTCGCGTTACGCCCGGGCAGGAGTTCGAACTCACAATGGTTCTCTTCAACGGGGGCTCACACCCGGTTGGGATCAAGTCCTGGGAAGTGGCAACGAGCGGCAAGTGGCAGGTTGATTATCCACAGGACTCTGACTTGGACAGTTTTGAGTTGGGGCCCGGGGAGGCCCGAACTCTCAAGATTCCTGTGCGTGTGAGCGCCGATGCCGAAGTCACGGAGCCTTACTGGAGCGATCCCGAGAGAAATGTCGACCGATTCCAAATCAAGGGGAAAGAGGCCTCGGCCCCCTGGGGTCGGCCCGAGCTTTCAGTAGCGGTCGGATACAGAAGCTTCGGAGTGCGCGGTACCCTGCGGGGAAACGCCGAGTATCGGTACACCGGTCCCTGGGTGGGAGGAGAGCAGCGCCACGACCTGATGGTGGTGCCCCGGATCTCTCTCGCTGTGGAACCTGAGATCAGCGTGCTTCCCCTCTCGGCTGCCCGAAAAGGTCGGCAGGTCAGGGTGCTAGTCACTCACAATGGGACCCGGGCCGTGGCCGGAGAAGTGGCCCTGGAAGCGCCAGAAGGCTGGAAGATTGTTCCCCCGCTCCACTCATTGAGGTTTGAGCGGGAGGAAGAATCAATCGCGACGACTTTTACCGTTTACCCACCGGAGAATCTCAGGGAGGGCACCTTCGAGATCCAGGCAGTGGCGGGATTTGGAGGACAGAGCTTTGGCCGGGGATTTCAAGTCATCGACTACCATCATATTCAGCGGAGACACCTGTACCGGTCTGCCCAGGTTCGTCTCCAGGCTCTGCACGTTGAGATCGATCCCGGAGTCAAGGTCGGCTACATCGCGGGTGTTGGGGACTATGTTCCGGAGGCCCTGGCACAACTGGGGGCAGACTTCGAACTGCTGGGACCCAACCAGCTGGCTTCTTCCGATCTAGATCGATTCGACACCATCGTTACCGGGGTTCGTGCCTATCTCAACCGAGAGGACCTGAAGGCCTACAACAATCGCCTCCTCGAGTGGGTAGAACGAGGTGGAACTTTGATCGTCCAGTACAACAAATTTGAATTCAACGGTGCGAGAATAGTCGGGGAGGTCCCAGGGTTTCCTGACAGTCCCTTTGCCCCCTTTCCAGTTGTGGTGGGTCGGGGGCGGGTGACGGACGAGACTGCGCCGATTCGAGTCCTGGTTTCCGGTCATCCACTGTTTCGGACGCCCAACTCGATCGGAGAAGAAGACTGGCAGGGATGGGTACAGGAACGGGGACTCTACTTTCTGGGCCAGAAGGATGCCCGCTACCGCGATCTGGTGGCTACGGAGGATCCGTTTCCCTTGAACGAGGGTGAGAAGCTGGGGGCCCTGGTCGAAGCTCGTTACGGAAAGGGTCGTTGGATCTACGTGGGTCTGGGTCTGTGGCGCCAGCTCCCTGCCGGCGTTCCGGGAAGCTACCGTCTGCTGGCGAACCTGGTGTCGCTGGGGAGGGGGGAATAAGGCTCCATCATTTTGCGTGTTTATTTCATGGGGAACGGTAACTAGTAACCGGTAACTAGTAACCAGTAACTCTTAGGAGCTGCAACAGTCGATGAGAGAAGCAATGGGGGGCGGTTGATTCAGAGATCTCTTTACGGTGCGTACTCATGGGGAACTGAGACAACAAGGGGAAACGGCACGGGAACTTTCCGGATGGCACACTAGACTAGCCGGGCGGAAAGTGGGAGGTAGACTCAGGGCGACTCCCGGAGGGATTTAAACGGTCGCTGCCCTGAGTCTACCTCCCACTTTCAAGGCGTTTTCGGCCTGACACCCCTCCCTCATTTGATCTCAGATTAGAGAGGGGGAGGCGGCTCGGGGCGGCAGCCGTTTACCGGTTTTCTGCTTAGGGATATTGTCAAGAAACCGGTAACCAGTAACTAGTAACCAGTAACTCTCAGAGCTGCAACAGTCGATGCGAGAAGCAATGGGGGTCGGTCATCTCAGTGATCTCATTCAGGAAACCGGGCCCTCGATCCATCAAGAAGTGGTTGAAGTTGATGACTCGCTCCTGCAACTTGTTCATGGGTCTGAGATGGTTGAGGAGATGATCGAGGTGCTGCCTCAGCGAAGGGGCGGTACGGCGGTGATTTGTGACGAAACGGGATTTCACCTTGTCCAGCTGGTAGAGCATCTTTTCCCGGGTATTCTCGAGCATCGCCGCCACCGTGGGGTCAGAAGCATGAATCAACTGCTGAAGCTCCTGAAGGCGCTGCCGCAGTTCTCCCGACACCAACTCGATCTGCTGAAGAGCCTCACCCTGCTGGCTTTCCCTGAGAATCATCGCCGTGAGTTCGTCTGCTGACCTCTGGAGCACATCCAGGGGGGTGATGTGGTGGCGTTTCAAATGCCGCTGGTCGCGGTGACTCACAATGGTGAACCCGGCCCTGGGGAGAATGACCGGCTCCAGATCCCAGTGGCTGGCAATAGAGTTCAACTGGGCAAAATAGGCAATCTCAGAAGGGCCACCCACGTAAAAAGCCGTCGGGAAGAGATAGTCTTGAAGGATTGGGCGGAGCAGGACATTGACACCCAGTCGCCCGGGTTCGTCGAGGGCCAGTTGCAGCAGGTCCCTGCTCGAAAAAGAAAGCTCTCTCTCCTCCTTGGCTCGGTACCTGCCCTCTTCCCAGAGCAGTTTGTAGCGTCGTGACCCGTCTACAAGAAAAAGAAGACTTTCGTGATCGTCTACCCAGACCTGCGGGTCATAGCCCGCTTCTACAATCTCTTGATTGCGCTCCACCAAAGCTTCGATGATGGGCTGGCGCCGCGTCACTGCGATTTCGTAGAAGCGCGAAAGTGAGTCCTGATAGCCATCCATGAGAGGATCGAAGACAATCAAGCCGTAGTCGCTGAAGAGCCGGCTGATCCAGGCGGCGAATGCCTCTCGAAAGCTGCGGTCCTTGCTGTAGTCCCTCTCCAGGCCATCCAGAATTATTTCGGAAAAGGGGTAAAATCCCACGCTTGAGCGCAATTCGTTGAGGCAGGTATCGATCGAGGATAAGGGCACGGTCCCAGCCATCTGACCCGAATGCTCGGGATCGTCCGGAAACGCGACGGGGACGAGTTGTGCATCTGAGCCGACAAAGTGAGTGTGGCGGATCTCCTCGAAGTCCGAATCGTTGGAGGCCAGCCAGAACACCGGTACAGCGTTGACTCCCTGCTTGCGTAGTCTCTGGGCCAACCGGATGGCAGTCGCTGCCTTGAAAACCGTGTACGACGGGCCACCGAACAGGGTGACCTGCTGCCCCGTCACCACCGCCACGCAGTCCTGCGACTCAAAGGCCTTGAGATTCCGGACCAGCGGCTCGCCAGGGTGAAGCGTGCTGTTGTATTGGGCCAGGGCGGCGGCAAGAGGCTTCCTGGGAACGCCGCACGAGCGGCGTGCCCGGTCGAGGCGTTGACTGAGCTCCGGATCCACCAGAGGGGGCGGATGATAGAAGTCCCGCACTTTTTCGAAGTGGTGCGCGAAATCAACAGACAGTGGATGCTGTCCCGGGAGGCTTCCGAACGGGAGGCAGACGCTATCCATTGCGACAGAAACTCATTTACGACAGAAACTCATTTGAATCTCCACTCAGTACTGTTCGATCCCCTGGATGCCGTGCCTGTTGTGCATAGAAGGACGCCGCAACTCCCTTGTTTGTTTCAATTATTGTTCCGGTCGCCCTTAAGGGGGCTCATGGGTCTTTCTCCTCTTAGCATGGCCTTTCGCAAACGTCATCGTATCCCTGAAAAGGAGTCCTTGGTTTTTCCTGTTGTTGCGAACGAGGCTAACAGACTGGTATTATCCCATTCCGCTGGCTGCGGAGGAGACTCTGCCCGATGGAGCCTGGAAGATGAAGATCGAATTGAGGCGCACCCAAGACGTCGTGATTATGGATATCGACGGTCGTCTTGTCGCAGGAGTAGGTGCCGAGCAGCTGCGGGATTCAATCGACAAGCTGATCGGGAAAAGGGAGGGGAAGGTTCTCCTGAATCTTGAGAAGGTCTCGCGCATTGACAGCACCGGAGTCGGCGAACTGGTGGCTTCCATCAAGCGAGCGGAGCGGGCCGGTTGCCAGGTCAAGCTCCTCAGTATTGCTCCTCAGGTTCGACACATCCTGGATCTGGGACGAATTCTTCCGCTGCTCGATTTTGCGGAAGACGAAGACGAGGCCCTGGAAGACTTCCACGGGGGCCCCTACGTCAGTCATTCGGACTGAATGGGTGCTGGGTTCTAAGGTTTTAGGTTTTCGTCTTCCGAACCCCCCTGTGGTCGCCCGTCAAACGAGCCGGCACAGCCACCCCTGCGAGCTTCTCCGTCAACCTTGAGCTTTCAACTTGCAGGTTTGAACCAGAAACGAGGAACCAGAACCAGCAACGGCCCGAGCGACAGCGAGTTCCCGACCAGAACCCAGAACCTAGAACCCAGAAAACCGCTCGGCGTGCCACGAATCCCGGAAGGGCTTCTCCAGACCACCCTCTCGAAGTTCCCCTACAGTGGTAATGGTAGTGTCAAAGACGGGAGTGTCCGGGAGGATACTGCCGGAGGAAACCAGCTTCTGAAAGTCGAAGAAGTGATCGGACTGGATGCAGCCTTGGGCGTCCCGAAAGAAGATCCGCGAGCGATCCAGACTGTCCAGTCCATGCCGATCGCGAAGCGCCTTGAAGTTCTGAACACTGTTGTCAATGGAACAGCCCGAGATGCCGCCCTGCGAGTGGCCGACCAGCAGGACGAACCGGCCCTCGTGAATCACGAAACGGCCCTCCACCCGCACTCCATGGGAAGCCCAGCCGGGTAGAAATCCGCTCAAGGTCTGCTCGACCAGCGCGCTGGTGGGCTCGGTCAAAGGCTCCCGAAACGGATACACCCACAGCCGCGCATCGTCTCCAAAAAGTGAAAACTCCTGAAGTTCCATATCGCTGGTTATCTTAACATGAGTGCTCGCTCGCGCCCGCGCCCGTTCTAGCCCGGATTATTCATAAGTTTTCGTAGCGAAGCGGGGGAAGACCCGTTCTGACAAGGCTTGCGACCGAGGCCCCCGGAGGCGTACTCGTGCAGTACGCCGAGGAGGCCGACCGAGCGTAACGCAGTCAGGGCGGGAGATTCTCACGCTGCAGTAGAAAATTTATGAATCATCCGGGCCAGGCTCCAGGTGCCAAGTTCGACGATCTCAGATCAGAAATCTCGGCAGAGCCGCAACCTTTCCTGGAATCGTCGGGGTTAATCGAGCCGAGAAAGTAATTTCTGACACTGCTGCAGGACGGCGGGGTCATCTTCGAAGCCCGGTTCCAGGAGCAGGGCCTGGCGAAGGTGCTCGGCGGCTTCAGGTTGCAGTCCCGAGTGGTTGAGAGCCCGCGCTAATTCGTATCGATAGAGTATGAAGTCGGGCCGGATTTCCACTGCTTTTCGATAGGCCTCGATTGCCTTTTCGAGAGAAAGCTCCTTTGGAACTCCTCCGAACGAGATCCTGGCCAGACTCTTCTGGAGGAAGCCGGCCGTTCCCACCTGGTAGTTGAGATTGGCCAGAATGTACAAAGCCCTGTGGTCTTCGGGTCTGCTCTGGAGAGTCCGCTCAACGTGCTCCCTGACTTTCCAAGCGGCCGCTACTTTTTCCCGGAGGCCGGAGATCAGTGCCACGCCCCCATGGGACCAGGCCATCACGAGATTGGCCTCCGGGTCATCGGGTCTGGCGGCGAAGGCCTGCCGGGCCAAAGACTGGGACTTCAGGTAGTACTCTTTCTGACGCTCCTTTTCGGGGAAGCGCCTGCCCACCTGGCCGTACAGATAGCTGGCGCCGCAAACCGCCTCAAAGTGATCAGGATCGACTTCGAGAACCTGCAGGTAGAGGTCCAGAGCCTCACGCTCCCGGTACTGCTCCTGGAGGGCCCGAGCGTGGGTCACAGGCTCGGCAGGCGGAGGCCGGCGGGAGGGCTGCGCTACCGAACTCCAGCATTTTGACAGCATCACAAATGTCAAAATGGAAAAATGCAGCCTGCGGGATCTTTGCGGAATCAACACAAGTGAAGTCCTCAGGTCCCGAGTCCGATCTTCTCGATCAGGGCTGCGAATTCAGGATCGCCACGCAACTTGTCGAAAATCGGATCAACTCCGAGAAAGACAAGATACTCGGAGCGCTCCTCGAAGGCCCTGTCGAGCCATGCCAGTGCCTGAGACGACTCCCCGAGGATGGTATAGGCAATCGCGAAGAACATGGGTGGGAACTGGTCTTCCCACTCCTGTTCGGCGGCTGGGGAGGCTGGGGATGCCATCAGTGAGTTGACAAAAGCAAAGACGTCGACAGGAGCTGCTACTCCCCTTTCAAACTCGGAGATAGAGCTCACAAACAGGGACATCTGCTCGATTCTGGAGTCCGAGTGTTCATATTTCTTCAGGTAAGCCAGGGCCAGGCCAAGATGGGCCGGCCCAAAATCCGGATCCAGTTCCAGCGCGCGCTGGAACAGAGGGACGGCCTCATTATACTCGCGCCGGTAGTAAAGACAACGGGCCAGCGCGGCATTGGCCGCCGGTGAGAGAGGATCCAGTCTGCGGGCCACCCCGATCTCACGAAGCGCGCCCTCCAGGTCGTTGGTGGCCGCCAGATAGAGCCCGTACCAGTGGCGGGCAGTCGAGTAACCCGGATTCAGCCGGAGCGCAGTTTTGAAGTGCTTCTCCGATCCCTCCCAATCCCAGTAGTACGACATGAGAGTGCTTGCCAGCGAGGTGTGTGCTTCGGACGAGTTGCCGTCGATGGAGAGAGCTTTGCGGGCAGCCTGCTCCGCTTTCGGCATGACTTCGACAGGGGGCAGTCCCCCATAGCCGGTAGCTCCGAGCAGCGCATAGGCGTCGGCCAGGGCCGAGTAGGCCAGGGCCGACTCGGGGTCCAGAGCAATGGCTCTCTGGAAATACGAGACGGCGGTCTCCAGGGAGGCCCGGGAGCGCTGGGCCAGGAAGAACCGGCCGTGTAGATAAAGCTCGTAGGCCCCGACGTTATCCACTGGAGATCCCCGGATCGCGGCCTCCTCCTCTGGGCCCAGCGCCAGGTTAATATTCTCGACCACCTGTTGCGATATATCAGACTGAACCCTCTGGACGTCCGTCCAGGCCTGTCGATACTCCCTTGCCCACACGGTCGTGTCATCAGCAGTGCGCACCAGCTGGACAGTTACCACAACTTCGTTTCCCGGTCGCTGGAAACTGCCGCTCAGTATGTAGTCTGCCTGCAGTTTCTTCGCAATTTCGGGAAGGGCCAGGTCTTTTCCCTTGAAGTACATGACCGAGGGCCGTGAAATCACAGAAAGTCTCCTTACCCTGGCGAGCCGGGTGATCAAGGAGTCTGTCAGTCCCTCGCCAAGGATGCCGTCTTGCTGGTTGAGGCCGAGATGGACAAGCGGGAGAACGGCAATTCGGGGGTTTGGATCCACCGGCATTCCCAACCGGTCCAGCGTTTGGTCTCTTTGAGCTTCCTCGCGCACGTTGCGGTCCAGGGAAAGGAAAGCGATGAAAAGGATCCCGAGGACCAGGACCGCAGCGACAGTCAAACCAACACCGGGGCTCAGCAACTCGCGGAAAAAGCTCCTGTAACTGGGGGCTCTGATGTCTTCGAGAAGGCGCGTCAGGTTCTCACGAACCTCCGCAAAAGTACCGAAGCGGCGATGCGCCTTCTTTGCCATCATCCTTTCCAGAGTTCGCTGCAAAGAAGGGGGGGCTTCGCGCAGGTGTTCGGACAGCGCTGGAAACCTTGTCGAGACGATCGCATTGATGGTCTCCAACTTGGAGTCCTTCAAAAAGGGGTGAACTCCAGTCACCATCTCGTAGAGGACGATCCCCAGTGAGAAAATATCTGATCGATGGTCGAGGGCCTTTCCCCGCAACTGTTCAGGAGACATATAGGCGGGTGTTCCCAGGATGGCACCGGTCTCCGTGAGGTCAGAGAACCAGGTGTCTTCAGTCCCTTCCGCCGATCCCGGCAGAATTCTTTTGGCCAGCCCGAAATCGAGGACCTTGACATGTCCATCGGGGGTGAACATGACATTGGACGGCTTCAGGTCGCGATGGACGATTCCTTCCTGGAAGGCGCTTTCCAGGGCTTCGGCCAGCTCCTCGGCCGCTTTCAGAGCCTCTTCCAGAGGGAGGCTCCCGTCCTCCAGCCTCTGCCTTAGATTCCTGCCCGGTACGTACTCCATACAGATGAAGCTTCGGCCCTCAAAGTCGTCGATTTCATAAATCTTGCAGATGTAAGGGTGGTCGAGGGCGGCGGCGGCTTTGGCTTCTCTGAGAAAACGCAGCCTGGCAGTGGGGTGCTGCTGGAACTCGCCGGGCAAGAACTTCAAGGCGACTCTTCGACCCAGTGAAGCGTCCTGAGCCAGGAAGACTTCGCCCATTCCACCGCGGCCAATCTGCTCGAGGATGAGGTAACGAGACACGGAGGCCCCGATCATATCCGGGAATGGTTGGGGTTGCTCAGCGATTTCCGCCTCCACGGACAGGTCCAGCCCGAGTGATAGCAGGCAACCCGGACACAGCCCTCGCGACAGCTCCCGGCTGGATAATTCCGTTCCACACTCAGAACACAGTGTGTCGACCGGCAAAAAGACAATGCTCCTTCAGTGCCAACAGAGAAAGCCAAGAGAGAAAGTCAAACGAGTATAACAAAGCCCCGGGGAAGTCCCGAGTGTCGTTCGCATGGAGGATCTGTTGTTCTCGGGAACCCCCAACATTGGAACATTGGAACGTTGGAACCTCCCCCATGCCCGATCGGAAGCCAACCCGCCGTCGAGACTGGTTCACAACAACCAGGTGGACGCTTGTTCTGGAGGCGGCGGACACGAAGAGCCCACATGGGCGGGAGGCTCTCGAGGATCTTTGCGAGTGCTACTGGCACTCCCTGTATGTCTATGTTCGGCGCCGTGGTTACGGTCCCGAAGAGGCCCAGGATCTCACCCAGGGGTTCTTTGCCCAGTTTCTCGGTCGGGGATACATCAAGGCTGCCGACCCGCAACGGGGAAAGTTTCGCTCTTTCCTTTTGACTTCCCTGAAAAACTACCTTGCGAACGAGTGGGACCGAGCGAGTGCCAAGAAGCGGGGCGGAGGCAAGATTCCAATCTCTCTTGATTTCGAAATGATGGAGGATCGTTATCGTGTGGAGCCGGCAGACAAACTCTCTCCCGACAGGGTTTACGAGCAGCGCTGGGCTCTTGCACTGATCGACCGGACCCTCGCAAGATTAGGGGCGGAAATGGATGAGGCAGGACAGAGCAAGCGGTTCAATAGCCTGCGGCCGTTCCTGACCGGGGAGACCACGGGCACCCACCGTTTGGTGGCGGATCGGCTGGGAATGAAGGAAGGGGCGGTCAAAGTGGCCGTCCATCGCCTGCGCCGGCGTTTCGGGGCGCTACTCCGCGAGGAAGTGGGTCAGACCGTCGCGGATTCTGGGCAAGTCGACGAAGAGATCCGCTATCTGCTCTCAGTCCTTGGAACTGGAGGGTGAATGTAGTTTGGTTAGTTGGTAGCTTAGTACATAAGTTCTTAAATACACTAACGTATTATATCAGGCTGATTTGGCATTGTGGTAACCTGAAAGGAGTTCCACAGTGCCTCGACACAGCCCGTATAAGATCGTTCTATCGCCAGGTGAGGAAAGAGAACTATTGGCTCGTGCCCGAAAATATACGTTACCGTATTTTCAGGTACAGCGAGCCAAGATGATTCTCCTGGCAGCCCAGGGTTTGCGTAATGATGAGATCGCGAAACGTTTGGATACCCGTCGAGAGGTGGTATGTTTCTGGCGAAAGCGCTTTTTCGAAAAACGCCTGATGGGTCTGGAGGAGAACTCTCGGCCGGGTCGCCCCCGGTCTTTTCCCCCCAGAGGTAGTGGTCGAGGTTAAAGCCTTGGCCTGTGAGTTGCCCGCCACCTTCGGATTGCCCATCTCGCGATGGAGTAGCGCCGATCTGGCCGCCCAAGTGCGCCAGTCCGGGTTGGTCGCCAGCATCAGCAGGACCACCGTCTGGCGCTGGCTCCATGAGGACGCCATCCGCCCTTGGCAGCATCGCTGCTGGGTTTTCCCTCGAGACCCCCATTTCGCCGAAAAAGCGGGGCGTATCCTCGACTTGTATGAGAGAGTGTGGCTGGGGCATCCCCTTAAAGACGGTGAATTCGTCCTCTCCGCCGACGAAAAAACCAGCATCCAGGCACGCCGCCGTCGGCATCGAACCCTCCCCCCTCAACCCGGCGTCGCGATGAAGGTGGAACATGAATACACGCGCTGCGGCGCTTGGGCTTATTTGGCAGCACTGGATGTGCATCGGGCCAAGCTCTTCGGTCGCTGTGAACGAAAAAATGGGATTGCTCCTTTTGGCCGCTTGGTCGATCAAGTCATGACCCAGACTCCCTATAAAGAAGCCCGAAGAGTCTTCTGGATTTTGGACAATGGATCGGCTCACCGGGGAGCCCGCTGCATCCGCCGGCTTCAAAGCAAATATCCTCGAATCGTCCCCGTCCATGCGAGTTGGTTGAACCAGATCGAGATCTATTTCTCCATTGTCCAGCGCAAAGTTCTTACCCCGAACGGCTTCCTTTCCCTGCAGGCCCTCGAAGAACGGCTTCTGGGCTTTCAACAGCATTACGCCACCATTGCTAAGCCTTTTAAGTGGAAATTTACTCGTCACGACCTGAACAAGCTCATGAACAAACTGAAAGCCGCCGCCTAAAAATACGTTAGTGTATTTATGAACCAGAGTACTTAGTCGACGTAACGGCGTTCCACTCGCGGCCCGATTCCGGTGAGAATCTCATAGGGAATGGTGCCCGCGAGATTTGCCAGGGCCGCGCAGGAAAAAGGAGAGTCGGGATCAGCGCTGAGGAGCTCGACTTCCATTCCGGGCTGCACGCCTTCGATGTCCGTCACGTCTATGCAGGTCAGGTCCATGGAGACCCTACCGACCACCCTGGCCGGATGCTCACGGGCAAGGACATCCGCCTGATTCGAGAGAACTCGCCGGTAGCCATCTGCGTAACCGACGGGCAATACTCCAATCACCGATTTCCGGGGGCTCTGAAAAGACGTCCCATAGCCAACCCACTGGCCTGCTTTGACTCGACGAACGGCCATGAGTCGACTCTTCCACGTGAGTACGGGCCGCAGATCTTCAAATCCGGAGCAGGGAGCAACGCCATACACAGCCAGCCCGACCCTGACCAGGTCGAGGTGTGCTTCGGGAAACCTCAATCCCGCGCTGTTCGCGATGTGTCGACGTTGCGGGATGTTGTCGGTCGCCTGCAGGAAGCGCTCCACCTGCAGCCGGGAAAAGTCGCCGTCGGAGTCGGCCCGCGCAAAATGGGAGTAAACTCCCTGTAGACGGGCAGGAGTGGACCTGAGAAAAGAGGCCGCTTGCCCCCAGGGGATCCCGACTCGGGTCATTCCGGTATCGATTTTGACTTCAACCGGCAGGTCGGGGTGTACGGGTCGAGTGTCGTGGATGGTTGCGGTAAAGCGATGTTCAATGAAGTCCCGGGCTTCGTCCTCCTGGCAGCCACCGAAGACCAGAATCTCGCTCTCGGCAAGGGCCTGGCGCAGCTCCAGACCTTCAGCAGGCTGAGCGACAGCGAATCTGGAGATTCCTTCCTGACTCAGAATCCCGGCAATTTGGAGAAGGCCGTGCCCATAGGCATTCGCTTTGACGACGGGCATGATGGCCGTGCCTTTCCGGAGGCGCGACCGGATCACTGCGAGATTGTGTTTGAGGCTGGAAACGGAGATTTCAACCCACGACCGGGCCTTCATTCTCGATCGAAGGCCAGATTTTCAAATCGTGTCCACTTGTCAATAAAGGCGAGCTTGACGACTCCGGTAGGTCCATTTCGCTGTTTTGCAATGATGATCTCAGCGACTCCCTGCTCGTCTTCCAGGTCCTCCGGCTTCTTGTACAGATCTTCTCGATAAATGAAAATGACAACATCGGCATCCTGCTCGATCGCTCCCGATTCACGCAGGTCGGAGAGTTGAGGTCTACCCAGCTGACGGCCCCTTCTCTGTTCGGGTGCGCGACTCAGCTGGGAGAGGGTCACGATCGGGATCTCGAGCTCTTTGGCCAGGGCCTTCAGAGACCGACTGATTGTCGAGATCTCACGTTCCCGGTTATCCGATTTCCTTCCTCCGCCGGAAGGAGACATCAGTTGGAGATAGTCCACGATCAGGAGGTCGAGACCGTGTTCCGCCTTCAGCCGGCGCGCCCGGGATCTCATTTCCATGATGGAAATCCCGGCCGCATCATCGATGAAGATCTTGGCCTGATCGAGATGGCCCATCGTCGCAGCCAGCTCCGTCCAGTCCCCCTTGGAAAGACGTCCCGAGCGCAGCTTGTGACTGTCAATCCGGGCGTGGGAACAAAGCAAGCGGGTGACGAGCTGGAAAGAGCTCATCTCCAGGCTGAAAATACCGACCGAATTGTGGGCAAGCGCAGCGTATTGCCCGATGTTCAATGCCAGGCTGGTCTTCCCAAGTCCAGGGCGCGCCGCGATGATGATTAGATCCGTTTTCTGAAACCCCGAAGTCAAAGCGTCCAGGTCGGTATAGCCGGTCCCGATTCCCGTGATCAGCGATTTCTGCTCGTAAAAAGATTGGATCTGTTTGTAGGCGTCCGGAAGAATGTGGCCGAGTTTCACGAAGCCACCTTCGACTCGTTCCTGGCTGATCTTAAAAATGGACCGCTCCGCCTCTTCCACCAGATCGGCGGCATCGAGGTCGTCGGTGTAGCTCTGCTCCAGGATCTTGTAGGCGGCGTGAATGAGCTTTCGCTGAACCGACTTCTCTTTGACGATCCTGGCGTAGTGTTCAATGTTAGTCAGCCTGGGGACGCCGTCGAGAAGAGAAGAGATATACGATGCTCCTCCGATCTCCTGAAGGTGGCTCCCTTTTTCCAGCTCGGCACGCAGGGTCACTGCGTCGATCGCCCTCAGGGCGGTGGACAACGATGCCATGCTGGCAAATACCGTCTGGTGGGCGCGGACATGGAAGTCTTCGATATGGAGGATGGAGGCGGCCTGATCGAAGAGCTGGTTGTCCAGCAGGACCGCTCCCAGAACAGCCCGTTCCGCTTCAGGGCTATGGGGAAGAACCTTCTCGAGAGTTATGTCTGGAGCTGCCATGCTGACCGCGGTGTATAAGACCAGTCCAAGGTCCCATACTAACCAGCCGGCAAACCTGGAATCAAGACGCGTGGATGCGACGCCTGTCAGGGGTGGCTCTTGTCTTCTCCTGCAGCGTCAACGGCTGCTTCTTCAACTTCGTCATGCGCAGTCTCGGCAGCAGGCTCTTTCCTTCCTTCCAACACCTCGGCTGGAAGGGTCTCCTTTTGCGCCTCCAGCTCTTCCGTGGCTTCCTTGAGGTGGCTTTCCACGCTGCTAACAATTCCGGCGCTTTCATCAGTGCCCTGATTGAGAATTCTGGCGAAGGACTCTTCCTCTTCGAGAACCACGGAGACGAGAAACTCGACCTTGACTTCAGGGTGTGGATGAGCCTCAATAGGGAAGTTGCCGAGCGACTTCAGCGGGTGCTCCAAATCGATCCTCTGGCGGTCCAGTTTGAAGCCCTTGTCTTCAAACAGGTCAGCCAGATCTTTGGCGGTTACGGAACCGAACAAAGCCCCTGTTTCACCCGCCTTGCGGCTGAGGACAAGATGAAGTTGATTCAATTCCTGAGCGAAAATCTCAGCATCTCCTTTGACTCTGGTTTCCTTCCTTGCCAGAGTCGCCCGCTGTTGCTGGACCATTTTCAGGTTGGCGGAGGTAGCCGCAACGGCCAGGCCCTTCGGTATCAGATAGTTGCGTCCATAACCGGATGCAACAGTGACAACGTCACCTCGTCTTCCCAGATGGAGCACATCATCGATTAGCACCAATTGCATGGCAGCCTCCTCCAGAAGGCAGGACACAAACTGCCGCAACTCTCGGGCAGTATTTGGAAATGGTTTGGATGGCTACTTCAGCCTTCTTGCTTTCCTTCCCCGGCAGCCGCCACGGTGGCTGCTTCGGGAGTGGGCTGCGCAGCTGGGTTGGGGCCTGTCTGGCCTGCCTGGTTGGCCGCATCCTTTCGCTGACTGAGTTGCTGCCTGCGCTTTTCCCGGTAAGCAATCTTCTTCTGGATACGTTTGTCAGTGCCGTCCGTCCTAATGGTCAAGAAACGGATGACAGAATCGGTTACCTTGAAGCGGCGTTCCAGTTCCGCCACAGCCTTGGCCTGTTCCTCCTCGACGAGCAGAAAGACGTAGGTTCCCTCGGTGTACTTCTTGACAGGGAATGCAAGCCGCCGTCTCACCCATTTGTCAACGCCCAGGACTTTGGCTCCTATCTCTTCCGCCGCGAGCTTGTAACCGTCGATCGTACTCTCCAGATCGGTGTCGGGCAGGTCGGGAGCGAGAACGAAAACGACCTCGTATCGCCGCATGGACAAATTCCTCCTAAGTACTGCCTTTCACAACGTATTCATGAAAGTCACTACTCAACTCCAAAAAAGGGCTCATTTTAGCACATGGTGCTTCACCTCAGAAGCGGTGCGATGACGAGCGAGACGATGGACATCAACTTGATCAAGATGTTCATCGAGGGCCCACTCGTGTCCTTGAAGGGATCTCCAACCGTGTCACCAACGACTGCTGCTTTGTGTGGATCGGAGCCTTTGCCGCCCAGAATCCCTCCCTCGATGAGCTTCTTGGCATTGTCCCAGGCTCCGCCTGAATTGGCCATGAAGAGGGCCATCAGCACGCCCGTGAGAGTGGCTCCGGCAAGCATGCCTCCCAGGGCTTCAGGGCCCAGCAGCAAGCCCATCAGAAGCGGAGCGGAGATGGCGATCAGTCCGGGAAGGACCATTTCTCCCAGGGCAGCCCTGGTCGAGATATCAATGCAGCGTGCCGTATCCGGTTGTGCCGTTCCCTCCATCAACCCCTTGATCTCTCGAAACTGCCGCCGAACCTCCTCCACCATTCGAAAGGCCGCCCGTCCCACCGCTGACATGGTCAGATCGGCAATCAAAAAGGGCAGAGTTCCGCCAACGAAAAGGCCCACCACCACCGTAGGATCGAGCAGATTCAGAACTTCCAGTTGGACCGCCTTGCTGTAGGCCGAAAAAAGAGCCAGCGCAGTCAGGGCCGCCGACCCGATCGCGAATCCCTTTCCGATGGCGGCAGTGGTGTTGCCGATCGAATCCAGGTTGTCGGTAATGGAGCGGGTGTCCGAGCCCAGGCCGGACATTTCAGAGATGCCTCCAGCGTTGTCGGCAATCGGGCCGTAGGCATCAACCGACATCGTCACTCCCACCGTTGCCAGCATTCCTACGGCTGCGATTCCAATCCCGTACAGCCCGGAATAATGGTAGGCGATCAGGATGCTGGCGCAGATGGTCAGGACGGGCAGCACGGTAGACTGCATCCCTACCGCGAGCCCGGCAATGATGTTGGTCGCCGCACCGGTCTTTGAGGCGTGGGCAATGCGTTGAATGGGACTGGCCGACGTGTACCATTCCGTCAGCAGCCCAATGACGGTCCCACTGACCGTTCCCGTGAGGACGGCCAGGAAGATTCCGACTTCCAGACCCAGACCCTCCACCGTCAGGTAGGTCCCGACGAGCAGGAGAATGGCGCTCAGCATGGGAGAGTAACGAAGTGCCTGGGCGGGTCCCAGTCTTCCCAGCAAGCGCATGGAAGCCACACCGATCAGGGAGGCTGCGAGGCCAATGGCGATGATGTACAAGGGCAGTGCCATGTAGAGAAGCCGGTTTGTCTGTGTGATGTTCAGGACCTCCGAAGCTCCAGTCGCGGCCAGGGCGATCGTTGCTATCACGGAACCAACATAGCTTTCAAAAATGTCAGCTCCCATGCCGGCTGTGTCCCCCACGCAGTCGCCAACGTTATCTGCGATGGTGGCCGGGTTCCTTGGATCGTCCTCGGGAATCCCCGCCTCGACTTTTCCGACCAGGTCGGCTCCGACATCTGCCGTCTTCGTAAAGATCCCGCCCCCGACGCGGGCAAAGAGGGCAATCGAACTGGCTCCCATGGCGAATCCGCTGATATCGCTGAACTCAATCGATCCGCCCAGGCCGAGCATGAAGGCGATCGAGACGCCCATCAGACCCAGACTGGCGACGGAGAGGCCCATCACGGCTCCTCCGGAGAAAGCAATATTCAACGCCGCGGCTATCCCGGAATCGTTGGCGGCCTGGGTCGTCCTTACATTCGCTCGAGTGGCCGCCTTCAGTCCGAAAAAGCCGGCCATCATGGAACTCACCGCACCCAGCACAAAGGCTGCTGCCGTCCACAGAGTAACGGCCCAGCTCAGGAGTCCGAAGACGAGGACGATGAACACCACAAGGATGCTGTATTCCCTTCGCAAAAAGACCATCGCGCCATCGTGGATGGCATCCGAGATCTCCACCATCTTCTGGTTTGAGACCTTCACTCTTTTGATCGAGGCATAAATCAAACCCGCAAATAAGAGACCGACGACTCCGAGAACGGGAAGGGTCCAGTAGTAGTCACTCATTCGCACATTCCTTCGAGCCTGGGGAACAATAGTCACTCATCAGTAAAATCCTTCGAACCTGAGGGGCCGTCAAGGGGGCGCCGCTGGTTGAAGCGGGCCATGCTCTTTTCGATTCCGTGAATAAGGATCGAGTCGACGGCTTGCAGCGTGAAGTCGAGCACATCGTCAAGCGATTCCATCTCTTCTTGGTCGAACACGTCCAGGACAAACGAGCTGAGGTCGGGTTCTCTGGCCGCCCTTCCGATTCCGATTCTCAGTCGTGCGAATTCCTGGGAAGCAAGCTCAGCTATAATTGAGTTCATTCCATTGTGCCCCCCAGACCCTCCTCCGGGTCTGAGCCGAATTCGCCCAAACGGGAGATCAACATCGTCGTACACGACCAGCAAGTCCTCCAGTTCCAGTTGTTGCCGCTTCATCAATTTGCGAACGGCAGCCCCGCTGCGGTTCATGTAGGTCTGGGGTTTCGCAACCACCACCCGGTGCTTGCACCGGCGGATCATCGAAACCAGCGAATCATGCTGCGCTACAAAGCCTGCCCCGGCTGTGCCCACCAGCCGGTCTGCCGCCATGAATCCTATGTTGTGGCGCGTGTTTTCGAACCGTCTGTCTGGATTCCCCAGCCCGGCGATCAAATACAATCGAAGTCGCCCTACTCTTTCTCCTCGGGTGTCTTTTCGGCGGTTTCCGGAGCCCCCTCAACTTCCTCCGCGGCCTCTTCTTCATCCTCCAGTTCCTCGGCTTCCGGCTCGACCTCGACCTTGGGCGGAACCACTGTCAAGAGCACCAGGTTGGGGTCGGACAGGACCTCAATACCCTCTGCCGTGATTTCCAGATCCCTCACTCGGATCGCCTCGCCCACCTCGAGATCAGAAATATCGACGGGGATGTGGTCCGGTACGTCCTTGGGAAGGCACTCAACTTCAATCTCCCGGACGACGATATCGAGGATGCCTCCGCCCTTGACTCCCTCGGCCTCACCGACAGGATCAATGGGCACTTTGAAAGCTCGTGTTTCGTCCATTGAGATCGTCTGGAAGTCCGCGTGCAGTAGATGGCCTCGAACCGGGTCTACCTGCAGTTCGCGGATCAGAACGTCCATTTGTTGGTCATTGATCTTCAGCTTGAAGACGGTGTTGCGGCCGGACTCGGAATGCAATATCGAGAAGACTTCCTTGGGATCGACGACCACCGACATGGGGTCGATGGCCCTTCCGTAGACAATCGCAGGAATCTGTCCGGTGGCCCGGAGCCGACGGTTGGCATTTTTTCCCCGCTCTTCTCTGGGCAGTGCCGTCAAAACAAAATTGAACATGGTCTCGCTCTCCAGAAATGCATCAAAAAGGTTCAAATGAACAGTTTACTGACCGAGGTTTCCTCGTGAATGGATCGGATCGCCTCACCCAGCAGCGAGGCGACACTCAGGACTGTCAGCTTATCGATTCGCTTTCCCTCGGTCACTTTGATTGAGTTGGTCACGATCACTTTTTCCACGGGAGACTCGCGCAGTCTTTGTATGGCGGGGCCCGACAGTACCCCGTGGCTGGCCGCTGCGTAGACGCGTGTGGCCCCTTGATCTTTGAGGGCTTCCGCCGCTTTGACCAGGGTGCCGGCGGTGTCAATCATGTCGTCCACGACAACCACCTCCTGGTCTCGAACATCACCGATAATGTTCATGATCTCTGCCTCATTGGCGACATCGCGACGTTTATCAATGATGGCAAGATTGGCCTTCAGGCGCCCCGCGTAAAAGCGCGCCCGCTCAACGCCGCCGGCATCAGGTGACACGATGGCCGGGTTGTTCAGCCCCATAGTTGCCAGATGTTTCAGAATCACCGGAGCGGCAAAGAGATGATCCACCGGGATGTTCAGGAAGCCCTGAATCTGGCCCGCGTGCAGGTCCATGGTCAACAGGCGGCTGGCTCCGACCGCAGTCAGCAGATCTCCCACGATCTTGGCTGAGATGGGGACTCGAGGCTTGTCTTTCCGGTCCTGGCGGGCGTACCCATAGTAGGGCAGGACAGCCGTTATCCGTCGAGCCGACGCGCGCTTGAAGGCGTCGATCATGATCAGCACTTCCATGATGCTTTCATTGACAGGAGGACAACTGGGTTGGACTACAAAAACATCCGCTCCCCGGACGTTCTCCAGAACCTGGTAAGCGACCTCACCGTCGCTGAAGCGTCGCAGAGATTGTTCTCCGGGCGGAACACCCAGGTATTGACAGATCTCCTCCGCCAATTCCAGATTCGAACTGCCGGCAAAAACTTTCAGCATGTGAAAACTCCCGGGAAATCTAAAATCTGATCCCGGTCTTGAGAAGCGCCGCCCTGTACTGATGCCGCGCGAGAGTCAAAATCTGAAAGACCCGTCCGACTCCGGACTGAGAGAGCCTTTCCACCACGAGTTTTGTTTGGCCTTGTGAAGGAACTCCGAGAACCGTTGAACCACTTCCACAAAGTGAGACGCTCTCGCACCCCGCCTTCTCCAGCGCCTGCCGAGTTTCTGCGAGTTCCGGAAAGCGCTTCAAGAGAGGAGCATCGAAGTCGTTCTCAATAAGCACATGAACCCGCCGACCACCCTTCGCATAGTCGCAGAAACGTCGGATTTTAGTATCCGTCCGGGTCTTTGTCAACCGATTCGAGGAGATGTTCAGAGGCGCCCACTGCCCCATGGCATAGGCCTCTGCCGTCGACATGGAGAAGCCCGGGTAGCAGAGGACCAGCTCTTCGTTCGGTGGATCCGGAAGAGATCTGAGTCGTTCGCCCCGACCTTCTCCCCAGGCCGTGCCCCCGAGCAAGAAGAATGGGACATCAGAGCCGAGTTCCCGTGCCAGTTTCTGTAGACGTTCAGGATCCGCCCCACAGTCCCACAGTCGATTCAATCCCAACAGGACAATCGCGGCATTGGAAGAACCTCCGCCCAGGCCGGCCCCCACAGGAATCCGTTTCTCCAGAAAGATCCTGGCCCCGGTCCCAACCGAGAAGTCCCGCTTGAGGAGGCAGGCTGCGCGATGGACCAGATTATCTTCGCCTTGAGGGACCTCGTAGCCCGTTGCTTTCAGCTCGATCCCGTCCCGGGGGATCAACTCGATCGAGATTCGATCAGCCAGGTCGACGGTTTGCAGTACTGTGCTCACTTCGTGGAAGGAATCCGGGCGCCGGCCCAGAACCTTGAGGATCCAGTTGATCTTGGCGAACGATTTGATTTGCATCCCGTACAATCCCGAATCCGAAATCCGGACCAGGAATCTTGGAACTCTGGAACGTTGGGTCCTGAAATGTCGGAATCACCTTGGCGCGGCGACCTGCAGTCGTGGACGTGACTACCCGGCGTTCGCGGCCTGAGGCGCCTCCCACTCTGGCCCCTCCCACTCTGGGCCCTCTAGTCGTTCTCTTCCCGATACCGACTTTTTTCTGGAAACTCTTTCTCCAGGGACGCAAGCTTTGCTTCCACCTTCTCCAGCTCCTCGGGATCCTCTGCCAGGGCCACTGATTTGCGGTAGTAGTCCAGAGCACGAAAGTGGTCACCCAGTCTGAGGTAGAGGTCACCCAGATGTTCAAGAATAGTCGGGTCCCTGTCGTTGATCTGGACTGCCTGCTTCAGGTTCTCTTCGGCCAGCTCAAACTTGTTGAGCTTGAAGTATACCCAGCCCAGGCTGTCCAGGTAGGCACCGTTGTGAGGGTCCTGAGCCAGGGCCCGCTCAATGTACCCAAGCGCCTCCTCAAGCCGCAGTTCCCGATCGGCCAGCATGTAGCCGAGATAGTTCAAGGCGGCCGAATGTTCCGGATTCTCCGCCAGCACCTTCTTGAACTGTTCTTCGGCTGTGGCGATCTGATTCAGACGCTCGAACACCGAGCCCAGGTTGAAGATCAGGGCCTGGCTTCCGGGCTTCTGAGCAAGACCTTCTTCCAGGACTTGCCGGGCCATGTCGTAGTGGCGATGCTCGCTGTAAAGCTGGCTGACAGAGAGGTAGCATTCTTCTACCTCCTCACCGCCGGGGCTGCTTTCCTGCTTCCTTCGCAGCTCTTCTTTGAGCAACTGGGCGGCCGCATCGAGCTCGCCATCGCTGGAAAGAATTCGGGCGTGAGTGATCAGGATGTCCAGATCTGCAGGTTTCTTTGCCACTAGCTCCGAGCTGAGTTTTCGAGCTTCGTCGAGCCTGCCTCCTTCTTTCAGCGCATAGACGAGACCCAGTTTTGCGTGTACATCATCGGGCTGGTCCTTGCACAGGTCCCGGAACAGCTCAATTGCCATCTCGTGCTGCCGTGTTTCCTGGTAAAGAACGCCCAGAAACTGTCGCAAGCGAGTTCGAGAGCTCTGGGTCGCAGGCGAAGGGGAGGCGGAAGCTGGATCGGAGAGACTCAGGAGATGGTGAAGTCGCTCGATGGCTTCAGTCCGTCGTCCCAGGTTTCTCAGGGAAGAAGCCATGTAGTAGTTGGCTTCCTCGTTGTTCGGTTCTTGCTTCAAGACTCTTCGAAAGCTCTCCACCGCTGCGGGATAATGACGCGAGCCTTCCTGAGCCTTTCCCAGTTCGACCAGTGCTTGAGGGTCGGTTGAGCCGCCCTCCACCACCTTGCCAAGCACCTTCTCGGCCTCCGCAAAGCGATACTGGTGGATCAGCAGACGCCCCAGGGCGAACTGCAGACCCCAGCGATGCTGGCCCTCCGGGGTCAGCTCGACCACCTGTTCATAGGTGTGGATGGCATCATCGAATCTCGCTGCCCTCCCGTAGAGCTCTGCCAGCAGCTCCAGCCGACGAAGCTGGAGGGCCGGATCCTCAGAAGAACCCTGCAGCACGTTGATCGCCTCTTCGGTCCTGTCCAGGTTGGCCAGGGCCCGGGCTTGAAAAAGATCGACGCTGTGAATGTCGGGGCGGAGGGTCCTCAAGTCCTGGTATGTGCGGGCTGCATCTTCCCAGCGCTGGGCAACAAAATAAAGCTGAGCCAGGGCGGAGAGGGCTTCCACGTGGCGTGGCTCCAGCTCGACGGCCCGGGCGAGTTCCTCGATGGCCGGTTCCAGACCTTCAGACTCTCTCGGAAGGCGACTCCTGTAGATCAGGCCAAGAAGGAAGTGGGGATCGGGGTTGAGGGAATCCAGTTTGATTGCTTTCTTGCACTCATTGATGGATTCGTCCAGAAGACCGGTATCGGCCAGCGACTGAGCCAGAGAAAAATGCAGACTGGAGCTTTCAGGATCGTACTCGAGGGCCCTGTTGAGTTCTTCGATAGCTCTTTCGTGCTCGCCCTCGAGCCTCAGAAACTGGGCAAGGCCGAAGTGGTAGTAGGCTCGCGCTTGCTCAGAATGCGATCCCGGGTCTGTGGGGCTCTGGACCGTGGGAAGGACGATCAACAGGGCTGTGAGTAGAAGAGCCGTCATTCCTTTTCAACTATCGCAAAATCGTTGGCATCAGGCGGCGTGAGGCGATTTCCTCTCGCTCTGGAGCTTTCGGAGGCCAAGAGTCCGCACCAAGCACTGTCCCGGGGCTAGTTCACCGACGACGCAAAACAATGTTGCGACGGGCACGATTTGCTTGACCATAAGAAAAGAACATCTGATTATAAGTCGTAGGTCCGCCTGGAAACAACTCGACAGGTCTCTCCTGGAAGGGACCAGAGCGGCGAGTGCGTGCCTCGCTCCTCAAGGACTTAGACGTTTCCGGAACTCAATTCGATCAATCAGTTTGTCCTCCCAGAAACCATTGATTTTCTGAACCAAAATGGGCTCGAGGCCAGCCAGTTCCCGGGTCCATCTGGTGGAAGCCACGTCAACGATCAGCGTCGACTGGCGAAGGCTGACAGGCCGGCTGTGGGCGGAGATCTCTTCTCCGGTGAGGTGAGGCCACAGCCCCTGCAGGACCGCAACCAGGGCCTCGGGATCCGCCCGGGCTTCCCGGACGACAGCTGAGAAGAAGGATCGAAATGAGCGCACCTGTCTGTACCCCGCGGTTCAGATTTGAATCGAAGACTCCTTTCTATGTCTCGAGGGCACAAACTTCAAGGTTTAAGTACTCCTTTCCTGTACCTGTTCAGCGTTCTCCCCTCCCTCTGCCCTTGCCTTTGTCTTTGCCCCGACCTCACTTCTTTGTCCCATCAGGGCGGAACATGTCAATAACTTTGAGACACTTTGGTGAATAAATTACTGTAGCGTCATCTCAAGAGTTCTCCTTTTCGGGAGGGTTGATCCAGACGGCCTCGGGAAGAGGTGGCGGAACGGGTTTGCCGTTGGGAAATCTCTCCGGGAAGAGTGCATGGGCGGCCTCCAACACGTGGGCACGATTGCGACGTGTGGCGAGGGCGGAGCGATAGTGCACGTCCTCGGGAGTGTGCAGGCCAATACCCGAATGGCGATGGTCGCGGTTATACCAATCGAAGAAATCCCGACAGAAGTCTCTGGCTTGCTGAATGGTGCCGAAACGAGCCGGGAATTCTGGACGGTACTTGAGGGTCTTGAATTGGGATTCCGAGTAGGGATTGTCGTCACAGACATGAGGCCGAGAGTGAGACTTGGTGACTCCCAGATCGGCCAGTAGCAAGGCCAGTGCCTTGGAACTCATCGACGAGCCACGATCGGCATGCAGAGTGAGATCACCCGCTACGATCTCCTGCTTGGAGCAGCTCTGGGCGATCAAGACCTTGGCCAGGCGTGAGCTTTCCTGGGTGGCCACCATCCAGCCCACCACATAGCGGCTGAAGATGTCCAGGATCACGTAGAGGTAGTAATAGCTCCATTTGACGGGCCCCTTCAGCTTGGTGATGTCCCATGACCAGCATTGGTTTGGGCCGGTGGCCAGAAGTTCCGGCTTTGAGTAGTGGGGATGGCGGCGCTGGCGACGGCGTTCTCTAACTTCCAAACGTTCGGCCAGAATGTGGTACATGGTTCGGATCGAGCACAAGTACCGCCCTTCATCCAGCAGCTCCGCCCATACGGCGGCAGGAGCTTTGTCGATAAACTGCCGGCTGTGCAGAACCTCCACAACGGCCTCCCTTTCGGGTGGGCTCAAGGCTCGAGGAGATGTCGGCCGAGGTCGAGCTTCAACCGCCGGCTGTTCCCGCCGTCGTTTTTCCCGATAGAGGCTTGACGGTGGCAAACCCAGCGCCTGCGAGCCCACACGAATGCCGTGAGTTTCCGAGAAACGCAACGCTTTGTCCATCAGCTCTCGTCTTCGTTCTCGCTGCTGCTCTCCAGAGAGATTCCCAATAGATGCGAGACTTTTTTTTGGATATCCAGCATGATCTCCGCCTTCTCGAGCTTGCGTTTCAGCTTCCGATTCTCAGCCTGCACTTGCCTCAGTTGATGATCCAGAGGATTGACCGGCTTCGATTTGCGCCCTCGCTTGCGAGGGGTCAGTGCCTGCAAAGTTCCTTCCTCGCGTTGTCGTCGCCAGTCCTGAAGATTCGACCAGTAAAGCCCTTCCCGGCGCAGCAAGGCTGCCACTTCGCCGAACTCACAGCCATCGGCCTGCTCCAGGATCCTGAGCTTATAGCGGGCTGAAAACCGGCGCCGGGTTGCCTTGGCTGCAATTTCCGGATTGGGTCTAGGAAGAGCCTTGTCGGACTCGGTCCTTTCCGCAGCGGTTTTGGAGACCTCTCCACTTCGCTCCGAGGTTTCCAAAATCCTCAATTTGTTGTCGCTTCTGTTTTCTATCATTCGTAATCCAGCTTCTCGCCCCCTAGTCTAATTTAGTGGGGAAGAAGTGTCTCACCATTATTGGCACAGAGGGGGGCTCTTGACCGACCCGGTCAGCATTGATGCCAGGGCAGGCCAGAAAAACGCGGGAGGAGCGACGGGCACGGGCGCGGGCAATGGCAAGGCTCCAAACAAGGACTCGCTTCCATAAGTGAGTACTCAGAAAAACAGGCGACTTGAGAAACGTTATGCTAGTGTGCTGTCCCGGAAGTTCGCGCTGTTAATTCGGGATGGATTTTCGTCGTCAGTGAGGCGCGCGACGCAGGAATGCCGGGAGTCTTTCGAGGAGCGCAACAAAGCTGTCGGCGAAAAGACGCCCGAAGTAACGGCGTGAACTTCTGGGACAGTACACTAGAGTCTGCTAATTTACGAGAGGCAGTACCCAACCCGTTACAAGTGATGGCAGTCCCCTCCAGAGGGACGATAAAGGGAGATGGATTCTACACTCGTCCTGAACGCTACCTACGAGCCGATTCAGATTGTTTCCTGGCGACGCGCAGTTCGAATGCTGTTTCAGGACAAGGTCGAAGTAGTCGCCGAGTACGATCGAGAGATTCGAAGCGTTTCACTGACCATCCGGATGCCCTCGGTCCTGCGCCTTCTACACTATGTGAAGGTGAGGCCTCATCACAGTCGAGTTCGCTTTTCCCGCACCAACATCTACGCCCGCGATGGCCACACCTGCCAGTACTGCAACCGCCGCTTCAGAGCAGCTCGATTGACCTATGATCATGTCATCCCGGTAGCCCGCGGCGGGCCGAAGACCTGGGAAAACATTGTGACCTGTTGCGTAGTCTGCAATCGGAGGAAGGGAAACCGAACGCCCGAGGAGGCCGGGCTGGGGCTGTTGAAGAAGCCCAAAGCTCCAAACGGCTTTCACCACAAGATTAGACTGACGTTGCAGCAGCGCAAGCCGCCCGACAGCTGGAGAGACTTCATTTTCTGGAACCTGGAAGTCCGGATTGAGTGAAGCTCTGGCTCTGTTGGCCCGCTTCCCCCGATTCGGCGGGGTGAAGACCAGACTTGCGGCCTCGATTGGTGACGGGCCGGCCCTGCAGCTTTACGAGGCGTTGCTGCTCGACGTCATTGACCGCCTGGCTCTGCTTCCCGTCCGCCTGGTTCTTTTTCTGGCCGACTCGAGCAACGAGGAGAACAGGAGCCTTGCCAGAAAATATTGCCTTCCGGATCATCTCCCGATCCGGAGCCAGTTGGGCAACGATCTGGGAGAGCGTCTCTGGAACGCCTATCTGGATCTGGCTGAGACAAGCGACAGAGTCGTGTTGATTGGAGCTGATTCTCCGACTCTCCCTGTTTTTCACATAGAAGAGGCCTATCGGGAGCTTCACAACTATCCGGTTGTCCTGGGCCCCGCTGCCGATGGGGGGTACTATCTTCTCGGCCTCTCCGAACCTGCTCCGGAAATCTTTCAGGGAATTGCCTGGGGGACGCCGCAGGTTCTGGCCCAGACTCGAACCCGTCTCGGTGACCGGCGCTGGCACGAACTTCCGCACTGGTACGACGTGGATACGGCAGAAGATTTGAGGACCCTGATGGTTGACGTGCCGACCTGTAATCCTCCTCTGCAGCGAACCCGGAGCCTGCTTACGTCATGGGAATTGTCAGACTACGGAACGTGTCAACAACTTTGAGACACTTTGGTGAATAAATTACAGTAGCGTCATCTCAGGGGTCCTTCTTTTCGGGAGGGTTGATCCAAACCGCCTCTGGAAGAGCGGGAGGAACGGGTTTGCCATTGGGAAATCTCTCCTGGAAGAGTGCATGGGCGGCCTCCAGTGTTTGGGCTCGATTGCGACGTGTGGCGATGGCGGTGAGGTAGTGCACGTCCTCGGGAGTGTGCAGGCCGATACCCGAATGGCGATGGTCGCGGTTATACCAATCGAAGAACTCCCGGCAAAAGGTTCTGGCTTGCTGGATGGTGCCGAATCGAGCCGGGAATTCGGGCCGGTACTTGAGGGTCTTGAATTGGGCCTCCGAGTAGGGATTGTCGTCACAGACGTGAGGCCGAGAGTGAGACTTGGTCACTCCCAGATCGGCCAGCAGCAAGGCCAGTGCCTTGGAACTCATCGACGACCCTCGATCAGCATGGAGGGTGAGATCTCCCGACACGATCGCCTGCTTGGAGTAGCTCTGGGCGATCAAAGCCTTGGCCAGGCGTGAGTTCTCCTGGGTGGCCACCATCCAGCCCACCACGTAGCGGCTGAAGATATCCAGAACCACATAGAGGTAGTAATAACTCCATTTGACGGGACCCTTGAGCTTGGTGATGTCCCATGACCAACATTGGTTGGGGCCGGTGGCCAGGAGTTCTGGCTTGGCGTATTGGGGATGGCGGCGCTGGCGGCGACGCTCCTTGACTTCCAGACGTTGGGACAGAATGCGATACATGGTTCGGATCGAGCACAAGTATCGCCCTTCATCCAGTAGCTCCGCCCACACTGTGGCGGGAGCTTTGTCGACAAACCGCTGGCTGTGCAGGACCTCCACGACAGCTTCCTTCTCGGGCGGGCTCAAGGCGCGTGGGGATGCGGGCCGAGGTCGAGGATCCATCGCCGGCCGTTCCCGCCGAAGTTTCTCCCGATACAGACTGGATGGCGGCAGATCCAGAGCCTGACAGCCGGCCCGGACTCCGTGGGATTGTGAGAATCGCAAAGCTTCGTCCATCAGCTCTCGTCTCCGTTCTCTTCGCTGCTCGCCAGAGAGATCCCCAACAGTTGCGAGACTTTTTTTTGGAGATCCAGCATGGCTTCAAACTTCTCGAGCTTGCGCTTCAACTTCCGATTCTCGGCCTGAACTTGCCTCAATTGATGATCCAGAGGATTGACCGGCTTGGACTTGCGCCCCCGCTTGCGAGGAGTCAGCGCCTGCAGCGTTCCTTCCTCGCGTTGTCGTCGCCAGGTCTGAAGATTCGACCAGTAAAGTCCTTCTCGGCGCAGCAAGGCTCCCACTCCGCCCGACTCTTCACATCCATCGGCCTGCTCCAGGATCCGGAGCTTATAGCGGGCTGAAAATCGGCGACGCGTGGCCTTGCTGGGAACTTCCGGATCGGGTCTAGGAAGAACCCTGTCGGGCTCAGTCCGTTCCGCACCGATTTTGGGGACCTCTCCGCTTCGCTCCGAAGTCTCCAAAATCCTCAGTTTCTTATCGCTCCTGTTTACCATCATCGTGTGATCCAGCTTCTCACCCTCTAGTCTAATTTAGTGGGGAAGAAGTGTCTCACCCATGTTGGCACAGAGGGCTAGGCGATCCGGTCAGATCGGACCACGGAGGGTCCTCCTACACTGGAAACGTCACGAGATGGCGAAGTGTAGGAGCCGCTTCCAAGCGCTTCGCGATCTGATCGAACTATTCAACCTTCAACTTTCAACCTCCCAGATCAGACCACGGAGGGTCCTCCTACGCCCGGGGACTGTTTCGTGAATACAATGACGTTACGTTACTCATGGAAGGGAGTACCATGGGATACTAGTGCATCTCGCCATAAGACTCGCCAGACTAAGCACCTAGGGAACCCGGGGACCTTCGTTTGCGTCATAGTCAGGGGCGATGCTTACCGGAGGGCGACGAACCGGCCGAGTGAGACTTTTCCCGGGAGCGGGCATCGGATTGTAGTGAAGGTGTTGAAGGCTGGCCCTTGCGCTTATTACAATACTGACTTTGCGACAGACCATGGCAGACGGACGGAAGAGTGGATTCCGAGATTTCATTGAGTGGCTGTTTGCTCTCAGGATCGTGGAGAGCGAGCGGCTGGTTTTTGTTGACGACCCCTACAATATTTTCGCAAAGGACGTCTCCGGGCGGCGACCCCTGGTGGTTGCGGCGATTCTCACATTCCTGTTCCATCTCTTCCTGATACTCATCGTTTGGCCCCATCTAGGGGCAAACCAACTGCCCCTGACGCCGGATAAATTTGTCATCAAACAACTCGCCCGGCCAGCCAAACTCGAGGGCTCTGCAGGTCGGCCCGTCGCACCTCCTCCCAAGCCCAAACCGGTGGTTCCCAAGCCCAAGCCCAAATTTGTCCCTATTCCCGATCCGACCCCTAATCTTCCCGAACCCATCCGCCGGGTCGCGGTTGAGCTTCCGAGGGTTCTGGAAGAGCTCTCAATCGACCTCAGCGTCGGCGAAATCGAGGCTCCCCCGGGTCCTCCTTCTCGTGGGGGGAGGGGACTGGGCGACCAGGGCCGGGGACTGGGGCGGCAGGGCCCTGGTGACGGAGCTGGTCGCGGTGGTGGTATCTTTCAGGTGGGAGGAGACGTCAGCATGCCGGTCCTGCTGATCAAAACAACCCCTTCCTATACGGACCAGGCCATCAAAGCCAAGGTGCAGGGAGTTGTGTTGCTGCGGGGGATTGTGCGAAGCAACGGCAAGGTGGACACTCTGAGCGTCGTCCGGGGACTGGGATACGGGCTCGAGGAAAATGCCATCAGAGAAATTGCCTCCAACTGGAAATTCCGACCGGGAATGCGCAATGGTCAGTCCGTCGATGTTTGGGCGACCATTGAAGTCACCTTCAACCTCCGTTGATCGCGCTGCGGGATTTTCACCACGGGCTCCAATATGAGATCGGGCCGCGCTGCTGGATGTCAGCCCGCGGCTGTGCTTGAGATGCGCAAGCTGTCCATTTCACTTGCAGTCATTGTCTTTGCAGCCGACCTGCTAACCAAGTGGTGGGTCAAGACCAGTCTGTGGCTCGGGTATTACCCGATCGTCGAGGGATTCGTCACCATTCACTATGCCGAAAACACGGGAATTGCCTTTGGATTGTTCGACGAGTCCCAGTCCCGGTGGAAAGGCCCGATTCTGACCCTGCTGGCCGTTGTTGCCATGTGTATGGTTCTCTATTACATCTGGACCACGCCCATCGGCGAGAGCGTCATCTTCGTGGCTCTGGGGCTGGTACTGGGCGGAATTCTCGGCAATTTCGCGGACCGCCTGATCCACGGGTACGTCATTGACTTCGTGAAACTGCATTGGCTCGATGTCTTTGCCTGGCCGACTTTCAACCTGGCTGACTCGGCGATCACAACTGGAGTGTTGCTGATTCTGGCGCTCAGTCTGTTTGGGAGCGACCGCCAGGAAATCACCGAGAGGAGCCCGGTCGGCGAATGAGATACAGGAGCGGTCGGGCGCCGGCCTTTGTTCTACTGGCGTTGATGGAGGGGATCTGGGGTGGAGGGGTCGAAACGGAAGTCTCTGCCCTCGAGGTTGTTCAGCTCAGTCAGAAGCACTACGGGGGGATCCGCACATTGCAGGCAGACTTCACCCAGGTCTACACAGGTCACATGGCAAGAGCCGAAGAGCACGGAATACTCATGCTCAAAAAACCTCGGAAAATGTACTGGGAATACCGAGACCCGGTTGAGAAATACCTGATCGCGAACGGAACACGGGCCTATTTCTATGTTCCTCGAGACCGCCAGGTATTCACTTACGAACTGGAAGATGATCGGCTCTTCCTGTTCCTGATGGGGGAAGGGCAGGTGGCTCGAGACTTTGAGATTGCCTTTGAAACGGAGGAGGCACCTCTCGAGCGTGAGAACTTCCTGATCCGCCTCACACCGCGCAAGGAAGAGGCGTCCCTTTCACAGATATTGCTGGAAATTTCGCCGTCTTCTTACCGAATTGAGAGGCTCGTCGCCATCGAGCCGATTGGGGCGAGAAATGACTACATCTTGAAGAACATACGAGAGGATGTCAGTATTCCCGACCGGAGATTCAAGTTTAAGCCTCCCAAAGGCGTTGAAGTCGTCCAAGAGTACTGAGCTCAACTTCATTGCAGCAACACGATAACGGTAGACCTGGGAAGTATTGATTTGTTGACTATGGAAATCGATCGAAGGGAGTGCGGTTGAATAGAGTCAGGGCCAAGATCACGGCAGTGGGCATGTCCTTCCCCCAGAGAACCGTCAGCAACCACGAGCTGTCTGAACTCGTCGAGACGTCTGATCAGTGGATTCGCGAAAGAACAGGCATACACGAAAGGAGAATCGTCGCCGACGGGCAGGCGAATAGCGATCTTTCGGCCCAGGCTGCTCTGCGGGTGCTCGAGCAGACCCCTTACGGACCGGAAGATCTCGATCTGATCATCGTTGCCACCGTGACTCCCGACATGATGTTTCCTTCGACCGCCTGTGTGGTCCAGGACAAGATCGGGGCTGCCAATGCCTGGGGATTCGATCTGTCAGGTGCCTGCTCAGGATTCGTTTATGCTCTTGTTACCGGCGCCCAGTACATTCAGACAGGGGTCCACAAGAGGGTGCTCGTCGTGGGTACCGATGTGATGAGCAGCATCCTCAACTTCGAGGACCGATCGACCTGCGTCCTGTTTGGCGACGGATCCGGAGCAGTGCTACTGGAGGCCAGTCATAGTGACCGGGGAATTCTCGACTTTCTTCTCCACAGTGACGGATCCGGGGGAAAATACCTGTTCATGCCGGCCGGGGGAAGTCTGCATCCGGCCACTCAGGAGACGGTGGAAAAGCGGATGCATTCGGTGCACCAGGATGGTCGAATGGTATTCAAGTGCGCCGTCAAGCTGATGACTGAAGTGTGTCAGAACCTGTTGAAGAGAAACAATCTTGGGCCTGAAGACATCAAATTGTTCGTTCCCCACCAGGCGAACCTGCGAATCATCAACTCGTCGGTGGAGCGTCTGGGTTTACGCAAGGAACAGGTCCTGGTCAACATTGACCGCTACGCCAACACCACCGCGGCCACCATTCCGGTGGGGCTTGCCGAGGCACAGCGAGAAGGTCGCATTGAGGATGGAGATCTGGTGCTTCTGGCCTCATTCGGGGCTGGTTTCACCTGGGGAAGCCTGCTCCTGCGCTGGGCGGGGTGAGGAAGAAGGGTTCCGAATTTTCAATTTTCAATCTTCCATTTTCCATTCATTATCCCGCAGGTGCCGTGCGATCTCCCTCCCCAGAACCCAGTGTCCTTCGGGAGTGTAGTGGGCGAAGTCGGTGAACAGGGCTGTACCTCCGTTTTCGGCAAGAGCAGCCCGGGGGTCGATGTAGTCGATCGATTCCTGCCGGGCCCAGTCTGTCATCCGATCGATCAACAGGTTTCCGAAACCATTCAGTGTCCTGTTCTCGTGGAATGCATAGAGTGTGGGCGTCAGTAGCAGGACGAGACTCGATCCGCGCCGGCCGGCCAGTTCCCTGATCTGCGAGAGGGCTGCCTGAGACTGAGTCCAGCCGGACTCGAGCCTCGCCGAAGTGAAAAGAAAACGTAAATATTCGGTAAACCCCGTCTTGCAATAATCTCCTTCCAAATAAGCCCGCGGTCAAACTTTGCTGGACACAGAAGCTGCGAGTGTGTATACAGGGAGCATGCAGCTGAGTGCTACCACCAAGCCGGAATCGGGTGGACTGACGGCTGATGGCTCGACGAAGCGGGTTTTGGTGGCCAAGGAAGAGTACATCCGGCTGCGCTGGGCGGCAGCGTACTGGAAGGCCCAGCATGCCGGGGCGGTGGAGAGAGAAAAGCAGTTGAAGTCAGAGAACTTGAGTCTGCGGGCTCGAGTTCGAGAGCTGGAGAGTCAGCTCTGGGGGCGCAAGAGTGAACAGGCCAAGGGTGGGCGCGCTGGCAGTTCCAGCCCCAAGGCGAGCGGGCGACCCCGAGGGCAGCAAAAAGGCAAGCAGGGGCACGGTCGGACCACTCTGGACGGGTTGGCAGCCCAGGAAGAGGTAGTGGATCTGGAGGAAGCCCAAAAAAGCTGTCCGAAATGCGGTCTGGCACTGGAAGCCTTGGGCTGGACGGAAGACGCCGAGGTGGCCGAAATCGAAGTGCGGGCCCACCGGCGGGTGATCCGGCGGCGCAAGTACAAAGCGGCCTGCCGCTGCGGGGTGCTGCCCGGCATTGTCACGGCGCCCGCCCCGGCACGCTTGATTCCCAAAGGCAAACTAGGGATTTCGGTTTGGGTGGAGATTCTGCTGGAGAAGTTTGACCATTGCCGCCCCACCCACCGTCTGTTGCAGCAGTGGCGAGACCACGGTTTGACTCTCTCTGCAGGAACGGTGGCCGGAGGGCTGAAAAAACTGCAGGGTCTGTTTTTGACGGTGGCCGAGGCGATCGCCCAGCAGCAGCTCACCCAGGAGAACTGGCAAGCCGACGAGACCGGCTGGCCGGTGTTTGTGGCGGTGGAAGGCAAAAGCGGACGGCTCTGGCATTTGTGGGTGTTTTTGTCGGCCTCCACAGTCGTGTACCAGCTCCAACCCAGTCGCTCGTCTGCAGTGCCTCAATCTCACTTCGGCAGCGCCCAGGGCACTTTACTCACCGATCGATATTCTGCCTATAAGAAGCTGGTCCGGGTCTCAGAGGGGCGTATTTGCCATGCCTTTTGCTGGGCTCACGTGCGCCGCGACTTTTGGCGACTGGGCCTATCCCACCCCCCCTGGCAGGACTGGTCCCTGATGTGGATTGACGACATTGGCCGGCTCTTTGCTGCCAATCAGCTGCGGCTGGCAGTTCGCGATCAGCCCTTGGAATGGGCCCGGGCCGATCGAAAGCTGCGGGTGGCGGTTGAGAAAATGCGAGAGCAATGCGAGGCTCAACGCCAGCTTCCCAGTCTGGCTCCCCCCTGTCGCAAGGTCCTGAAAAGCCTGGCTCGACACTGGCCAGGGCTGACCGTGTTTGTGGATCAACCGGAAGTGGCTATGGACAACAACGCCGCCGAACGCGCCTTGCGCAACCCGGTGGTGGGACGCAAGAATTACTACGGCTCAGGCAGCCGCTGGAGCGCCCAGTTGGCGGCCAGCTTATTCAGCATCTTTGCCACCCTGCGACTCAACGGCCTCAACCCCCGCCTGTGGCTCAGGGACTATCTGCAGGCCTGCGCTAGGCAAGGCGGACAGCCACCACCCGACCTGGATCCTTTTCTTCCCTGGGAAATAAGCCCCCATCGTGCCCGCGCATTGACCTGGGCCAGGACGCCGGCAGCGGAGGCTGGATGAAACGCTTCTGCGGGCGAGACTTTAGCGGCCGGGAGATGCGGCGACTGTGTGAGCTGATTGGCGAAGATCCGACCCGCTCGCGGGCCCAGCTCTCCCGCTTGGCCTGCCAGCTCTTGGGCTGGTTCAAGCCTGACGGTGGCCTCAAGGAGATGAGCTGCCGGGTGGCCATGCTGCGCATGCATCGGCAGGGGTTGCTGCAGCTGCCGCCCCCTCGCAACCCGAAGGGAGGCTCGGGCCCAATCAAGCACACTTTCTGCAGCGCACCACAACCGCTGCTGTCCCGACCCGTGCACGAGCTGTCCGGCCTGCATCTGGAGCCGGTCCTGAGCCGCCCCGACTCCACTTTGTGGAATGAATACATCGACCGCTACCACTATCTGGGATACAAGCCCCTGCCGGGTGCTCAGCTGCGCTACTTCGCTTGTTCCGAAAGCCGCATCCTGGCCCTGCTCGGCTTTGGCGCCGCCGCTTGGAAAACCGCCCCTCGCGACCGCTTCATCGGCTGGCGTCCTTCGGAAAGGGAGAGAAACCTTCAACTGATCGTCAACAACGCCCGTTTCTTGATCCTTCCCTGGGTGCAGTCTAAGAACTTGGCCTCCAAACTGCTGGCCATGGCCGCGCGTCAACTCCCCGAGGACTGGCACGACCGCTACGCCTACCGACCCGTTCTGCTGGAAACCTTCGTCGACACGGGGCGCTTCACAGGCGCCTGCTACAAGGCCGCCAACTGGATCCATGTCGGACAGACCCAGGGCCGGGGCAAGCTGGACCGTGACCGCAAGGCCGATCTGCCCACCAAAAGCATCTGGCTCTACCCCCTGAGCAAACACTTCCGAAGATCGCTTCGCTCCACTTGAGTTCCCAACCCGCCTCACCCCATTAGGCATAAAGCCGATGATGGGTTTACCGAATATTTACAAGAAAACGATCAAATCCCATGTGATAGTAGAGGTTGCCGGGAGCCGAGAGTGCCGAATGCCGGGGAAAGAGCCGCCCCAGCGTTTCCAGGAGGCGGCGCGTGAGCATGGTGTACAGATACGTTCGTTCGTAGAAATAGGGGCCCATCGTGAAAGATCCCAGCAGGTTGCCGTCCCAGGTCACACAATACCTCCCGCCCCGTACTTCCAGACCGTGGTCTGCACCATCCACAACTCGCAACAGGGCTTCATCAGTGACGTCGTTGGAAGGTTCCACCTGAACCAGTATCAAGTTAGGTTCAAGGTCGAACCCTTCCGCTTGCAGGTAGGCAAGATAGGTCGAGGGGCTGTAGCCTTGTCCGGCTGCATTGATGATTCGGTTTCGCTTAGGTCCGCCCAGCAGGAGCGCTTCCGCCTGCCGGGAATACGTCTCTTCCGGCTGCACGCCAAAGCCAAAGCCAATGGAGTCACCCAGGGCCAGAATCCGGTACTCACCGTCAGGCCTCCGCCGTGGGAAATCGGATTCTCCCCGAAAGCCGTAGCGATTGGTGATCACTTCCTGGATGTCTCCAATCGGGCCTCTGAAGTTGGGGCGAAGTCTGATGGGCATGTAACTGCCGGCAATCGTGTCCCGCCGGGCTGGTCCCGGCGTCCTTATGTATTTGACCAGCAGTTCCGCGGGAAGGAGAAAAAATGGCAGGAGTACTACGGTTAGAAGGATCCGAAAACCGGCGCTCTTCTTATTCGTGGTGACTTCCACTGCTGTGTGAAGCGTCATTGAGCCGAGGTTCCAGTTTGCCTGCCGGGTCGAAAACGGGAAAGGACCACAACCCGGTACGCTGGATCCGGTACTGGAGGCTGCACCCCATCACTCCGAGCCCGTACACAATCGATCGCCCAAAGTTGATGGTTGAGGCGTCTACATTGTATCGGGTTGGACAACTGATTTCACCCACTCGAAATCCGAAGTGCAGAGCCTGGACCAGAATTTGATTGTCGAAAACAAAATCATTCGAGTTGCTTGCCAGCGGAAGCACCTCCAGTACCCTCCGTGTGAACGCGCGGAAGCCGGTGTGGTATTCGGAGAGTTTGGCGCCTGTGAGCAAGTTCTCGAACCAGGTTAGAAATCGATTGGCACAGTACTTGTAAACCGGCATTCCTCCCTTCAAGGCGCTGCCGCCCAGGATCCTGGAGCCGAGAACGAGGTCGAACTTCCCGCTGACAATCATGGAAGCCATCGCAGGGATCAGCCGCGGCGAGTACTGGTAGTCCGGATGGAGCATGACAAAGACATCGGCCGAGAGAGAGAGGGCATGGCGGTAGCAGGTTTTCTGGTTGGCCCCGTAACCAAGATTGCGAGCGTGGCGGATGGTCTTGATTCCGAGGTCTCTCGAGATTCGAACGGTTGCATCCGAGCTTCCGTCATCGACCAGGACCACCTCATCAACTACGTTTCTGGGGATCTCACGGTAGGTTCTTTCAAGAGTTGCCGCGGCGTTATAGGCTGGGAGGACAACGGCGATCCTCTGGTCGTCAAGCATCTTGGCCCGGGCTGAGAATCTCCCGCACTTTGCGCAACAACGCATCGGCGGTGAACGGTTTCGCCAGGAAAGACACACCCGAGGAACCCCCTTTCAGGAGTTCGGAGTTGATCGTGTCCGGGTAGCCGGAGATGTATAGAACACGGAGTTTCTCGCCGGCTCTCATCTTGCTGAGTTCTCGAGCCAGTTCCCAGCCGCCTATGACCGGCATGATGAGGTCGGTGATCAGCAGGTCGAAGGCCCCGAGCCTCCTGGCCAGGGGTAGCGCCTTTTCTCCGTCGGCGGCTTCGAAGACGGTGTATCCCTTGCGCCTCAGAATTTCGCTAATCAGTTTGCGAATCCGGTCCTCGTCCTCAACCAGAAGGATGGTTTCGTCTCCACCCATGGGGGCGAGAACGGTCTCTTCCGGCACGGTCCTGGGGCCAGGGGCCTGGGCGGGTCGACAGGCCGGCAGCCAGATCTCGAAAACGGTTCCTTTTCCCTCACCATGTCGGATCTGAATCTGACCGCCACCCTGGGTGACGATCCCGTAAACGATGGAAAGACCCAGGCCCGTTCCCTGACCGGTGGGTTTAGTGGTAAAGAAGGGTTCAAAGACTCGCTCCCGGACCTTGTCAGAGATCCCCTCCCCCTCATCCACCACACTGATCACGGCGTATTTGCCGGCTTTCAAGTTGGCCGGCACTTCCTCGTCGCCTTCCTCGATAGAGCGATTCCCGGTTCGAATCGTGAGGCCCCCCCCTTCCGGCATGGCATCCTGCGCATTGACCGAGAGATTCATGAGCACCTGCTCCATCTGGCCAGGGTCCATGTTCACGGGGAGGACTTCGGGATCCAGTTTGGTCTCAATGCTGATGTTGGGTCGAATGACGCGGCGCAGAAGCTGCGCAAAACCTCGAACGACCTCGTTCACATCCAGTATCTCGAGTTGCCCAATCTGGTGCCGGCTGAACGTCAGGAGCTTGTGGGTCAGACCCTGGGCCCGATCGACCGAGTCCAGAATCGTCTGGGCATCTTCGCGCGCCTCGGATGATTCCCACAGGGAATCTTTGAGGAACTCTGCGTAGCCCATGATGACGGTCAATATATTGTTGAGGTCGTGGGCAATTCCTCCCGCAAGCCGGCCAACGGCCTCCATCTTCTGCGCCTGCCGAAGTTCGTCTTCCAGAGCTTTCCGGGCTGTATCGTCGCACAGGTATCCTCTGACCCGCGCAAGAATACCTGCTTCGTCATGCGAGCCGGCCACATTGGCTACGACGTGGACGGGATCGCCGGAAACGCGCCGAAGTTCAATCTCATGGTACTCGAGCTTTTTCCTGGAGCGAAGAAGTTCCAGGAATTCAATCGCCTGCTCTTTGCCCGGAAACAACGAAAACAGGTTGGAGCGTTCTGCGTGCTGGAGAGATTCGAACCCGAACATCTTCGAAAAGGCCGGGTTGCAAGTGAGGATGTCACCATTTAGCTTGGCCGTAAAATCACCCGTCAGGTCGTCTTCGAAGAAGCGCCGATACCTTTCTTCGCTCAGTCTCAACCCCTGTTCAGCACGCTCACGCTCGGTGATGTCTTCATGCGCGACCACAACTCGAATCGGGTCTGGAGCCTTGAAGCGGGTAACGCGCACGACCAGCCACGAGGTGGAGCTGGTGGCTGCAGTGGAGTATGTGGCTGAAAACTCCGGCTTCTCAAAGGCGATGACCTGGCGGATACCCTGGCTGATGCTGGTCGTAGCGTCCGAGATCATTGACAGTTCTGAGTCAAGCTCGTCCAGGTAGTTCATGCCCACAGTCAAATTGTCACCAAAAAGGTGTCCGGGCACGGAGAAAGACTTCCAGGACTGATTGGCAGCGATGATCACCCCCGACTCATCCAGAACCGCAATGTACGACTCTATGGCATCCAGCGAATCCTGAAGTAAGCTGCGGGATTCCAGCAGTCCTTCCACGCGGTCGTTGGCCATGCGGTAGGAGGTGTAGAGAACCAGCACGAGTGGGAGCGACATGGCCACTCCGAAAAGGGACTCCTGCTCAAATGTGAAGAAGATCGAGGCGGCGGTCATCGCCCCGGCCAGCGTCGAGAACGCTGAGGGGACCATGCTGGCACGCCACGCTTCGGTGCTCGCTCCGGGGCTGGACAGAAACATGGCTGTAGTCACCGTTGCAGTATTCACAACGACGTAGAGAAAGCCGCAGATCCCCACGTTGATGAAGGTCTGGAGCCCCGAGTCCTGGCTGGTCAAGGGAGGTATGTGTCCCTGGAGGAGGTAGAAGAGGTTTCCGATAAAGAAAGCGGAGATCGACACCTGAGCGATGTTGAAAAGGAATCGATAGATCCGTGATCTCTGCACGAACTGGAAACTGACGAGGGTCGCATCGATGACTCCGACCGCCACTGCCACCTGGGGGGAGAAGAAAAGGAGCGCGCTGAATATGAAGACGTCGCTGATCGTGAAACCGACGGAGAGAATTTGATCTCCGGAGAAACGCAGCCGTACCGGTAGGAAGGCGGCTACTGCAGTCAGGAGAGCGAGATAAAGCCACTGTCGATCTCCCTCCAGAAGCACGTGTGCGTAGGAGTAGACGGCTATCAGTAAGCCCGCAACGGTGATGCATGAAAGATAGTTCCGCGCGCGCTGAGGCAGATCGTCGGTAAAAAAACGCACTGCACTGCTACGAAGCGGCCACCGATGTCCAGTCGTCCCCAAGCCTGGCGGCAAGATGAATCCGGGCCCTGCCCCAAAAGGACAGCGCGGTAGGCGGCCTTTTTCGCTCGCTCCCTAGTCGATCCAGTAGATGGTTTTCATGTCACAGCCCTGCTTTCCAGGCTCATGCTCGTAGTCCGGGCTTCTCTCGCCAGGAACAACCCCTGAACTTTCGTGTAAGCATCAGTTTACTAGAGAATCATCCGAAGTTACCAATCCTGCCGCTTTCGTGCCCTGCTGCTTTCGTGCGATGTAGATTTCGGCGATACCCGCCGACAGGCTGAGTGAGTCGGGTGACGAAAAGCCGGCGTCCAGAAAGAGCCTCTTCAGTTCGACGCCCCGGGGGAAACCCTTGACCGATTCAGGGAGGTAGCGATACGAGCGGATCCTACCTGAGATCAGCCCTCCGACAAGAGGCAGGAGGCGCTCGAAATAGATCCGGTAGAAGGCACCAAAGATTCTCGAGTCGGGCACCGTGAATTCGAGAACGGCCAGATACCCTCCGGCCTGGAGAACTCGCGCCACTTCCTTGAGTCCCCGTCCATAATCCTCCAGGTTGCGAAGACCGAAGGCGATGGTCGCAACCTGAAAGGTGCGGGAAGGAAATGGGAGGGCGAGGGCATCACCCTGCACGAAAAGAATTGGATTCGCAGGCGCCCGCCGCTGCACCTTGAGCATTCCCCTGACCAGCATCGGGTGTGAAAAGTCACAGGCGGTCACCGGACCGATTCTTGCCATCTCCAGTGCCAGGTCTCCGGTTCCAGTGCACAGATCGAGCACTCGACTGCAGGGTCCGAGTCGGGCTTCCAGCTGTTTTCGTGTGACCTTTCTCCAGTAACGATCCACCGAGAATGAGAGAAGATGATTCAGAAAGTCGTAGGTCGGAGCGATGGCGCTGAACATGGCCCGAATCTTGCGGCCGTCTCTCTCAACCATGCGACAGCTGCTGTTCGGCCGCCTGTACGGTGGTCCACACCTGAGCCAGAAGAGCCTCTTCCAGACCCCCCCGAATCTCGGTGTGGCCAATCCGGTCCAGGAGCACAAAGTGAACCACATCCTCCTGGCGCTTCTTGTCATGTTCCATGGCTTCGAGCAGCTCTTGAACCCCGATATCGTCGACAGGCGGTAGAGGGCCAACACGTCGAATCATTCTGGCGACCCGGTCCGCAGCCCTGGAGTCCAGCAGGCCCAACTCGCGCGAAAGCTCCGTCGCGGCCAGCATTCCGAATGCGACCGCCTCCCCGTGGGCCAGCCGTAGATAGGCAGTGGTCACTTCGAGGGCATGTCCGAAAGTGTGTCCGAAATTCAGGATTCTTCGCAGATCCGACTCCCTTTCATCCTGTGACGTGACCTCGGCCTTGATCTCACAACAGCGGGCGATCACCTGTTCCAGAGTCTCCTCTTTTCTGGCCAGCAAATCGTCGAGTTCGGATTCGAGGAAAGAAAAGAAACTGGAGTCATAAATCAGGCCGTACTTGACGACCTCGAAGACACCGGACTGAAACTCGCGCTCGGGCAAGGTCGATAGCGTCGCGGTATCGATCAGGACCAGGCGGGGCTGATGGAACGCCCCCACCAGGTTTTTCCCTTTCTGGTGGTTGACTCCCGTTTTTCCGCCTACCGAGCTGTCCACTTGAGCCAGCAGGGTAGTTGGCATTTGAACACAGTCGATCCCGCGCAGAAAGGTAGCCGCTACAAACCCGCCCATGTCCCCGGTAACGCCTCCTCCAAGAGCCACAATCGTGGATTCACGATCAGCGCGCTGAGCGGCCAGATAGGTATAAATCCTCTCCACGGTGTGGAGATTCTTGTGCTCCTCACCATCAGGAACAAAGATCTCCGTGACCTTGAACCCAGCCTCTTGGAGACTATGGCGAACCCGAGCCCCATGAAGAGAGAAGACCCTGTTGTTTGAGACCACGAAGATTCTCTTCCCGATGGAGTGTTCGAGGAACAGCCGACCCGTCTGTTTGCACAGTTCGGGTGCGATGAGGATGCTGTAACTTCGGGGCCCGAGCTCGACTCCAACTTTTCTCATAGCCTGAACGGCTCTCGCACCACGACTGAAATCATCCAGACCCATTTCACGGCCTGTTCTGGACTGCTCCGGCTAGATCTTATCCCGAGGCAGGTCGGACTTCAATGAGTGTGGGAGGACCCTCCGCGGTCCGAGCAAGGAAACCATAGAGATTGGAACGGCAGTGACTGCGCATCGGCCCACAGGCCGCCAGAGACCAGAAACCAGCAACGGCAAGGCTGCCTTGACAGTGCCCGAGAGTGAACGTAACATGCCCATTTTGTGGACAGCGATCTTGAGAGGTCGGTGTGGAGCCAGTAGTTTCTTACCTGTTTGCAACCATTTCAGTTGTCACGACGCTCGGTGTTGTGGTGCTGCCGCGGGCCGTTTACGGAGCCCTTTCTCTGATCGTGAGCCTGGCTTCCCTGGCAATTCTCTTTTTGCAACTCTTCCCAACGGGCCGTCAGGGTGCCGATGGCCGCCGGATCAGTGATTCGGGTGATGGTCCCGGCGCCTTCGTGCCGGGGTTGCTGCCCGGCCCTTTGATGCAAATACCGAGTGAGGTGGATGTATTTTGAAGGAAGCCAAGAGAAAACTGGAAGAACAGATCAGGATCCTGGGACGAGAACTCAGCGAGGAACTCCCCGCTGCCTTAAAGAAAGCTATCGAGATGGGCGATCTGCGAGAGAACGCGGAGTATCAGACGGCCAAGGAGCGCCAGTCATACGTTCAGGCCCAGCTGGCGCATCTTCGAAAGCGGCTCGCGGAGCTCTCCATGATCGATCTCCGCAAACTCCCTGAGGACCGCGTTTCCTACGGGTCCACAGTCGTCGTTCTAAACCTGGAGACAGAAAAAGAAGCAACCTACCGCCTGGTGACCAGCGAGGAGACGGACGTGAAGGCGGGACTCATCTCTACCACTTCCCCGATCGGTCGCAGCCTGATGGGGAAGGAGGAAGGCGATGCAGTCGAGATTGTGACGCCGCGGGGAAAGGCCAGCTACGAGATCATCGGGCTCACCACCATTCACGAGCAAAACGATCGTTGACGCGATCGGCGTTCCGCGTTCCACGAACCGGGTTACCGAAAAGTGGGACGAGCCCTCGGGGCTCCGTTGTCGATTTCTACGATCCTCCACATTGATTTCCAGAATCTAGAGCCCGGATTATTCATAAGTTTTCGTAGCGAAGCGGGAGAAGACCTGTTCTGACAAGGCTTGCGACCGAGGCCCCCGCAGGCGTACTCGTGCAGTACGCCGAGGAGGCCGACCGAGCGTAACGCAGTCAGGGCGGGAAATGATCACGCTGCAGTAGAAAATTTGTGAATAATGCGGGCTAGAATCCAGAACCCGGAACCACGGTCATCGGTTAACATTGGAACCGCCAGGAACAAGCCGGTTCTAAGTTATGCAACGTTGAGGAAAGATGTTCGCGAAGGTCTGGAGAAAGTTCAGAGCCGTTGTTACCGTGCGCGGTCCCCTTTTCTGGATGAGCTATGGCCTCCTGGTCGTGGTCACCGTCCTGTCCGGGGGACTGGTCGGAGTCGTTCTCGGCTACACCATTGATCTGCCGCAGGTCGAGGAACTCCAGGACATTCGTCCTAATGTGGTGTCCTACGTGTATTCCTCGGACGGCCCGGTAATCGGTGAGTTTGCCCTGGAACGACGGATTCTGGTGACCTATGACCAGATTCCCGAACAACTCAAGCGAGCGATTCTGGCCGCTGAAGACGCGGAGTTTTTCGAACACTCGGGCATCGACTTCTCGCGGCTGGGGATCGAAATGGTCCGCAACCTCTGGAATCACGGCCTCCACTACACTCGCTGGAAAGCAGCCTCGACCCTGACCATGCAGCTGTGCAAGCTGCGCTTTACCGGCTCGGAAAAGCGACTGGAGCGCAAGATCAAAGACTGGCTCTTCGCGCTCGAGACCGAGCAGAACTACTCCAAAGAGCAGATCTTTGCGCTTTACGTCAATCAGATCTACATGGGGCACGGTATTTACGGGATGGCCGCCGCCGCCCGCTTCTATTTCAACAAGTCCCTGGATGAAATGTCGACTGCAGAATGCGCTCTGCTTGCCGGAATCCTTCAGGTCCCGGGACGGTTTTCCCCCATTCGGAACCCGGAGGCTGCACTGGCCCGCCGAGCCTACGCTCTCAGGCGCATGGCCGACGAAGGATATCTCTCACAGGAGAAGCTCGCGCAGGCACTTCGGCAGCCGCTGATGCCCAGGGGAAGTCATGCCAGGGAGGTGGCTCCCTACTTCGTCGAATGGGTTCGCCAGGCGTTGGAGAAGAACTATTCGACGGAGGCCATCTGGAAGGGTGGGCTCAAGATCTACACGACTCTAAATTCCGATCTGCAACGGATGGCTCGGCAGGCTCTTCGAAAGGGGCTCAAGGAGTTTGATAAGACTCATCGACCCTGGGAAGGAGCACACCGCAATCTTCTGGACGAGGGCAAGAATCTCGATGAATACACCGACCCTGAGTGGAGTCAGGTCTTCGACCCGGGCCAGATGGTCCGGGGCCTCATCATGGAAGTTGAAGAAAACAGCGCCAGAATCCGCTTTGGGAAATACTCGGCGACTATTGGTCCGGCGGAAGTTGAGTGGACCGAAGAAGTGGATCTGACCAGGGTCTTTCGAGCCGGAGATCTGGCTCACTTCCTGATTCAGAAAGTTGACGTCGAAGCGCAGAATGTGGACGTCGTGCTGGATCGGATTCCCGAGGTCCAGGGTGGAATGGTAGTCCTGGACAATAAGACCGGCGCCATCAGGGCCATGGTCGGGGGGTTCGACTTCGAACTGAGCCAGTTCAATCGAGTTACACAGGCTTTGCGCCAGCCCGGGTCCATCTTCAAGCCCTTCACTTATCTGGTCGCTCTCGAGGAGGAAAGATCACCCTACGAAAGGGTCCTGGATGCCCCCATCAGCTACCTTGACGCGGTGGGGAACCTGTATGAACCCAAGAATTCCGACGAAAAATTCAAGGGTCTCATCCCTATGTACCAGGCTCTGGCAGAGTCTCGCAACGTGCCGACGGTGCGATTGGCCCGGGCGTTGGGGGTCGAAAAGATTATCGCTGTGGCGAAGCGTTTCGGAATTGACCGCGACTTCCTGCCGGTCCTGTCGATTGCTCTGGGATCCGGTGAGACGACTCTTCTGGAACTGGCATCGGCCTTCAGCGCATTTCCAAACAGCGGCGTTCGAGCTGTGCCCCACTATCTGGTTCGGGTCGAAGACTACGAGGGCGTTACTCTGGAAGAGCATCGGATGCGCTTTGAGCAGGCTACCTCTCCGGACATTGCCGCCAGGATGGTCTACCTGCTTCGCCAGGTGGTCCTGCGTGGCACCGCGGGCCGGGCCAACGTACTGGGAAGGCCAGTGGCAGGAAAGACCGGCACGACCAATGAATCTACCGATGTCTGGTTCGTAGGATTTACGCCCGATATCACGGCGGCCGTCTGGGTCGGTCACGACGATAAGATATCCCTGGGAGAGAAGGTTTACGGCAACAATCTCGCCCTGCCCATCTGGATCGAGTTCATGGCGACGGCGCTCAAGGACCTTCCTGTCAGGGGCTTTGAGAATATCTATCGGCCGACGCCTGTTGAAATCGCACTCGCGGAAGAGCAGGCAGCGCAGCAGGTCGCCGCCCTCCCGATTCAAATCGAGGAGATCCCACCACCACCTCCTCCCGAGGAAGAGGAGGAGGAAGGGGAAGGGAAGGCGGGAGAGAAACAGAGGAAGCAGGGACAGTCTTCTCGGCCGCGTTTTTGATTCCGGATTCCAGATTCCAGATTCCAGATTGGAGATTCGCTGAGCCCTGGCGATCGGCAGAGGGTAGGAGCCGCTTCCATGCGGCGATCTGATCGGACCACGGAGGGTCCTCCTACACCCGTCCTCCACCATATATGGCAGCCCGCCCATGTACCCAATCTCGAATCTGGACGCTATACTGTTGCGGATGAAGAGTGACGTTTCTTTGAGCGATGCTCTAACCAAGGAAGAGCTCTTAAGTCCAGTTGCGGAGGAACTTGCGCAGGTCGAGGTCGAGCTCAAGAGCTACACGGACTCGGCCTTTCCTCTCATCGGCGAGATCAATCAGTACATTCACGAGAGCGGCGGAAAACGTCTTCGCCCGGCGGTCCTGTTGCTGGTCTCCAGGCTCTGTGGAGCCGGGGGTTACGAGATCATCAAGCTGGGCACGATCGTCGAGCTGATCCATGTGGCCACCCTGGTCCACGATGACATTATCGACAGAGCAGACCTGCGGCGCGGTCGGCCATCCGTCAATGCCAGGTGGGGAAACGAGATCACGGTACTCATGGGCGACTGGATGTACATGACCGCCTTCCAAATCGCGCTTGAATTACGGAATTTCAGGTTGCTCGATGTCCTTATCCAGTTGACTCGAACCATGGTCACCGGCGAGATGATGCAGCTGGCGATTGGCCGGAGTGTCGCCATTTCCGTGGCCGAACAGAGAGAGATTTCGATGAGGAAAACAGCTCACCTGTTCGCTGCCTGTGCCTCTCTTCCCGCCATTCTGTCGGGTACCACGGCAACTGCTGAAGAGGGACTGGAAGGCTATGGAAGGGCCCTCGGGATGGCCTTTCAGCTGACTGACGACATCCTGGATTACACGGCTGAGGAGCAGGGCCTCGGCAAACCTGTCTTGAAAGATCTCGAGGAAGGGAAAGTCACCTTGCCGATTATCCTTCTGTTCCGGAAGGCGAATCGGCCCGAAAGACAGTTTTTGACCAGGCTTGCTCTGCAGGGAGAACTGAGCCATGAGGAGAAGCAGGAGATCCTCTCGCTCATCGAGCGCTACCAGATCCTGGGCGAAGCCCGGGACGCAGTCCGGGCGTACGCATTGGAGGCCATGGACCGTCTCAGCAGCTTTCCTGCCTCGGCGGCCCGCGAGTCTCTGATGTACCTCCCCGCCTATATTCTGAATCGGGTGGAGTAACCGGCGCTCGCTGGGGCGAGCGCCGGTTACTGGTTGAAGGTTGAAGGTTAAAAGTTGAAAGTTCCGAGTTGGTGGAACGTGGAACCTGAAACTTGAAACGTCACAGCCCAAACAGGCGTTCAAAGTTCTGCGAGGATTCTCTGCCAACGGTTTCCACGTCGATTCCCCGCAGTTCGGCCAGTTTTTCGGCGACTTTGAGGACGTAGGCTGGCTGGTTGGTCCTGCCCCGGAAGGGGACCGGCGCCAGGTAGGGTGAATCAGTCTCAACGAGGTACCGATCAGGGGGAGTTTGGCGCGCAATCGATTGAAGCTCTTCCGCTTTGGGAAACGTGACGATGCCTCCGAAGGACAGGTAAAAACCGAAGTTCAGACAACGGTCGGCTATCCCCTGATCATAAGTGAAACAGTGCATGACCCCTTCGAGTCCATCCTGGGCGTACTCCTCCAGGATCGAGCAGGTGGGTTCGGCCGCCGCTCTGGAGTGGATGATGACCGGTTTGCCAGCCTGCAGAGCTAGCTCCAACTGGCTGCGAAAGCAGAGGGTTTGACTCTCCACGTCAGAGTTCTGATAGTAGTGGTCGAGGCCGATTTCTCCCCAGCCAATGACTTTCGGATGGTTCATGGCCCGTGCAATCTCATGACCGATGTCTGCACAGTACCCGCTCGCGTCGTGGGGATGGACTCCCAGGGCGACGAAGATGTGGTCGTATTTCTCGGAAAGGCGAAGAACCCGAGCCATCGCGTCGAGTTCCTCGGTGACGCAACCTATCGTCAGAATGTGTGTAACGCCGGCCCTCCCGGCATCATCGAGGATCTCTCCGAGAGCATCCGAGAGCTCCGGAGAATCAAGATGGGCATGCGAGTCGACCAGCATCAGCGAAGCCGAGTTCCGACCTCAACCGGCTCTGTGAAAGTTGCCAGGACCGGACAGCCCTTGACGTCGGCTGCCACAATCATCCCGTTCGACTCCACTCCCATCAGGCGAGCTGGTTCGAGATTCGTGACAACGATGACCAGGCGGCCGGGGAGTTGCGAGGGTTCGTATTCTTTTCCGATCCCGGCCACGACCTGTCGCTGCTCCGAGCCGATGTCGACCACCAGCTTCAAGAGCTTGTCCGATTTCTTGACCCGCTCCGCGTCAACGACTCTGCCCACTCGCATCTCAACGCGCGCAAAGTCATCGATTCCAATCCGGTGCGGGTCGGCCCCGGCGGTAGCGGTGGCCCGAATCTCGTCATTTCTTTTATCCGGTGCCTGTTGCTCGAATTCGGCTTGAACCGTCGACCTGTCAAGGCGAGGGTAGACGGCCTCGCGCTTCCCTAAAGATGTTCCGGGACGCAGCCCGCCCCAGTTGAGTTTGTCGATGCGGAGACGTTCGGGCGGCTCATCCAGTCCCAGCTGCGAGAAGATGGCTCTTGTTCCATCGACAAGAACCGGTGCCAGAAGGACGCTGATGATTCGCAGTGCTTCCGCGGAATTGTAGAGTACAGTCCCAAGTCGTTCCCTTTTTGAGGAGTCTTTCGCCAGAACCCAGGGTTCATGGGCCACAATGTATTTGTTCACGACAGAGATCAGTTCCCAGACATTCTCCAGTGCCCTGTTGATCTGAAACTGGTCAAGGTTCTTGGTGTACAGGCCGATGGTCTCCTTGCTGAACCGAACCAGTTGCTCGTCGCGTGTCTCCAGATCCGCCCCTTCAGGAATCGCTCCGTCGCAGTAACTGTTGATCATCTTCAGGACCCGACTGGCCAGGTTACCCAGATCATTGGCCAGGTCGCTGTTGATCCGGGTGATCAATGCATCCAGGGAGAAGTTACCGTCCGAGCCAAGGCTGATCTCACGAGCCAGAAAATATCGGATGGCGTCCAGAGGAAGAGTCTTGACGAGTTGTTCGGCGGTAATGAAGTTTCCCAGTGATTTCGACATCTTTTGGCCGTCGATCGTCCACCAGCCATGTACGAGCAGGCGACGCGGTGGTTCCAGATCAGCCGCCATAAGAAAGGCGGGCCAGTAGACACCGTGGAAGCGCAGGATATCCTTGCCCATAAGCTGAACCGCAGCTGGCCAGTTCTTTTCGAAACGACCTTGATCGGTGCCGAAACCGATGCCCGACAGGTAGCCGACAAGGGCGTCGAACCAGACATAGAAGATGTGTCTGTCATTCTCCGGGACGGGGATTCCCCAGGAGAAAGAGGTGCGGCTGATGCTGATGTCGTTCAGTCCGCTCACGACAAAGCTCACGATTTCGTTCATGCGAGTCTTGGGAATCACAAAATCGGGATGGTCACGATAAAAAGCTGTCAGTCGATCCTGGAAGGCAGAGAGTTTGAAAAAGTAGCTTTCCTCTCTAATGAGCTCCGTCTTCCCGCCGCAGGTCGGACAGATCTTTACATTGTCGGCTACATAGGCTTCGTCGCGCACGCAGTACTGCCCGGAGTATTCCCCCAGGTAGATGTAACCGTTGTCGTTGATCCTGTTGAAAACGGTCTGTACGGCTTTCTCGTGCCCGGGGTCGGTGGTGCGGATCACTGCATCGAACTGCAGTTTCATCTTCTCCCAGACCATCTGAAAGGCGTCCGCATTTCGATCGGTAAGTTGCTGCGGATCGATGCCCCGCTCCCGGGCCGCCCTTTCGATCTTCAGCCCGTGCTCATCAGTTCCAGTCAGGAAGCAGACCTTCTGTCCGAGCATTCTCTGGTAACGGGACAGGATGTCCCCGATGATCGTCGTGTAGGTGTGCCCCACGTGGGGCACGTCGTTCACATAGTAGAGAGGTGTAGTCAGATAGTAGTTTCTAGTCATAGAGCTTCAGCTGATGAGCGACCGCCAGGCGCAGAACCTTCAATGGTACTCCCTTTTCCAGGGAAAGAGCTTTGAGATCTTCGTACTCTGGCCACATATTAACGATTCTGTCACCCATTTTCCCGACCTTGACCCGAACCATCCCGTAGGGTGTGTCGATGCTTCGGTGCTCTCGATCGAGGGTAAGCCTTTCACGGGTGCTTCGCCTCAACCCCAGAGTTGTCGTTTCTCGGAAGATCAGACGGGAGAACCGGTCCTGATCCGGTTTCCGGCAGAGCAGCGTCAGCAGCACACCCGGTCGGTTTTTCTTCATTTGCAGCGTAGAATAATAGACATCGAGGGCCCCCTCACTCAAGGCCATCTCCATGAAGTGGCCGAGTAGCTCGCCGTCCATGTTGTCGAGTGTTGCCTCCAGAAGGACCACCGACTCGACCGGCAGGTCCTGCGGCCTGCTGTCTGACTCCCCGGCACTCTCTCCCAGGGTCAGTCTGAGTAGGTTCGGAATCGAATCAAAGCTCTTTTTACCCGACCCGAATCCCCAACTCAGGGGCCGAAAACCAGGGAGTGGACCGGGTTCGGCCAGGCTGGTGATGATGGCGGCCCCGGTGGGCGTGAGGAGTTCTGATTCAACCGGTCCCGGTTGGGTTGGCACTCCGCGGACCAGCTCCAGCGTGGCCGGAGCCGGGACCGGCCAGTTTCCATGAGAAAAATGGATGGTCCCGCCGCCCAGCGCAATTCTGGCAGTGAAGAATTCCTGGATGCCGAAGAAGGCAAAGCCCACACTGGCACCCACGATGTCAACGATCGAATCTACTGCTCCTACTTCGTGGAAGTGGACCTCTTCCAGAGCGGTGCCATGCACCCGGGCTTCGGCTTCGCCGAGTCTTTGAAATATGAGGAGCGACGTCTCCTTGATGCCCGGATCGAGAGAACTCGACTCAATCAAACGGTTGATCTGCTGAAGGTTACGACTTCCGTCCCCCTCTCCATGTTGGTGTTTGTGCGGTCCGTGTTGGGAGGCGTGCGGAGCGTCTCCTGCTGCGCAGACCACATGGAAATCTGTCGCTTTGAGGCCCTGCCGCTCGACAACTTTGGCCTGGAGCTCGAACTCATTAGAGATTCCAAGCCTGGAGAGTTCCGTGCTCAGGTGATCCAGCGGCATTCCCAGGTCAAGCAGAGCACCCACGATCATGTCACCACTGGCACCGTTGAACGGCTCAAAATAGAGGACTTTTCCCATGGCTGAATTCCTCGAGACCCCGAATCTCCTCGATTATCATACTTTGCCCTGTTCCGAATGGTGAAGCATGGGCTCACCTCAGCGTCTTGCCCGTGCCCTTGCCTTTGCCCTAACCTCATCACTTCGTCCCATCAAGGCTCTTGACCAGCCTGGTCAGCATTGAACGATTTCAAAGAGTATCTTAGCCCGGATGATTCATAAATTTTCTACTGCAGCGTGAGAATCTCCCGCCCTGACTGCGTTACGCTCGGTCGGCCTCCTCGGCGTACTGCACGAGTACGCCTCCGGGGGCCTCGGTCGCAAGCCTTGTCAGAACGGGTCTTCCCCCGCTTCGCTACGAAAACTTATGAATAATCCGGGTTAGTCGCTCGCCGCAAATCCCCATCCAGGACAGCGTTCAAACCCCAGGATGTCCATGATGGCTGCACTTTCGGTCGCACAGCGCCAGAGAAACGCGAGAGGAGTACCGGGCACGGGCAAAGGCAAGGCGCAAAGCCGTACCCCGCCAGGCAGGACCCCCAACCTTCAACCTTCAACCTTCAACCTTCAACCTTCAACCTTCAACCCATCCCTGAGTTATCATAGGCCGATGTTTGTCGATCGGATCGACAGGGTGCGAAGGCATCTGCGTGACTTTGTGCAGGAATATTTTCAGGTGACGCCCGATCCCCTCGTCGTCGAGTCCCCACCCAGCGTCGACCTGGGTGACCTGGCCTTTCCACTTCCCTTTGAACTTGCCAGGGTTTTGCGGCGGCCGCCCCGCCAAATCGCGCAGGAGATAGCCGAAAAGGTGCCCGGGCTGGAGGGGGTGGAACGCTTCGAGGCGGCCGGCGCCGGCTACGTGAACGCTTTCCTGGATCGCTCCGCTTTTCTGCAAGATCTGGACACCTGGCTGGCACACCCGCAGGTAGCGCCCCGGCCGGGCAAAGTGATCGTGGAGCATACCAACATCAACCCCAACAAGGCTGCCCACATCGGACACTTGCGCAACGCTGCACTCGGTGACTCCTTTGTCCGCCTGGCGCGATCACTTGGTCACCAGGTCGAAGTCCAGAACTACATTGACAATACCGGAGTTCAGGTTGCCGACGTCGTTGTCGGTTTCAGAGAACTGCTGAACATGGGCCTGGAAGAGGTCCGCCGGATCGAAGAGCCTTTTGACTATTTCTGCTGGGACCTCTATGCGCGAACCTCGGAATGGTTGCGGGAAGACGATTCGCGACTTCGGCATCGGCACGTGGCCCTGGAAGCCATCGAGTCGGGACGAGGCGAAGTGGCGGAACTTGCGGAACACATTTCCAATCGCGTCGTCGGTGCGCATCTGAAAACCATGCTCCGACTCGGAGTTCAATACGACGTTCTGCCGCGGGAAAGCGAAATACTGGCATTTAAATTCTGGGATCAGGCATTCAGTCAGCTCCGCAACAGCAAGGCCATCGTCTATCGCGAAGCAGGTATCCATGCCGGATGCTGGGTGATGGAGTTACCGGAAGAAGATGGGCTCCCGGCGGATGAGAAGATCATTGTTCGCAGCAACGGGACCGTCACCTACGTAGGAAAAGACATCGCGTACCAGCTCTGGAAGTTTGGTCTGCTCGGGCAGACCTTTCGCTACAAACCGGTCTTGACTTACGAAAACGGGCAGCAGACCTGGGTTACAACAAGTGAGCAGACAGATGGAGGCTCGCCCGATTTCGGCAGCGGCACTTCTGTTTACAATGTGATCGATGTTCGGCAGTCGTATCTTCAGAGAGTGGTGGTCCTGGGCCTGCGCCGCCTCGGATACACTTCGCAGGCGGATCGCTCGACCCACTTCTCCTATGAGATGGTCGCTCTTTCTCCGGCCTGCTGTGAAGAACTGGGTATCGAATTGTCTAGTGAGGACAGGGACAGGCCCTATCTGGAGGTCTCAGGAAGAAAGGGGCTGGGTGTCAAGGCGGACGATCTGATCGACAAGCTGATCGAGAAATCCCGGGCGGAAGTTGAGCAGCGACAGCCCCGGCTGGCCATGGCCAGGAGAGAAAGGATTACCCGCCAGATCGCCATCGGAGCGCTGCGTTATTTTCTTCTGAAATACACCCGCAATTCCGTCATTGCCTTCGACTTTTCCGAAGCGCTCAGTTTCGAGGGAGAGACTGGTCCCTACCTGCAGTACGCTGTAGTGCGTTCGAACAATATCTTTCACAAGCTTGTCCAGCGCGAGGAGAACTGGAACTATCAGGAGTGGCTTGAGCGTCGGGATCTCGATCCGGAGCAACTGAGAGTGGCGTTGGAGGATCATCGAGTCTGGCAGCTTCTTCTGTTGCTGGGGCGGCTTGAGGAGGTCATCGAAAAGTCGGTCCAAGCCCTGGAAGTCTCCCATCTGGCCAAACATGCCTTCGCAGTCGCCCGGCAATTCAACCTGTTCTATCACAGCTGCCACATTCTCTCGCAGGAGCGCGCGCGAAGGGACGTGCTCCTGGTGGTCTCTGACAACGCCAGACGGGGACTGACTGAGGCCCTGAACCTGCTGGGAATTGAGGTGCCGGAGAGAATGTGATGAGGCTGGCGCTGCTCTTTCTCGTTTTGACCCCGACCTTGCCGTCCCATGGCGACCAGTTGCCCACGCTGGAGTCCCTTCTCTCCGCCTCGGAACAGCAGCAATTCGACCGAGCATCGAATTTCCGGGAAACATTGAAGGTGCTCCGTCGGGTCCTGGACCGTTTCGCTCAAATGGCCAAGCGGCAGTTGGATTCGCAGGAAACCGAGAAAGTGAAGGAATCTGTTCAGGCCATCCGCACACTGGCCCGGGAAGGGGCGAAGATCACTGCCCGGGTCACCGCCAGGAAAGCCCTGCGTTCGAAGTCTGCCCGCCGCATGGAAATCCGTCTGCGCAAGATGGCTGAAGAGTTGGACAGTCAGAGGAAAGCTTCCCCTTTTGAGTTGTGGGAACACTTCGAAGCTGCGCTGGCAGACGTCAGAGCTTTTCGCAGTGATCTGCTGGACGGGTTTTTTGCATCTAAGCCTCGCCCCGGTTCTTCGGGATTCTCTCCTGACACTCAGGCCGCGAGCTTCTTGCCCTCTGAGGCGGAACTGCCCAGGCAAAGGAGAATCAGGAGTTCTATTTCGGGAGATCAGTTTACCGACGCTGAATTTGAGCTGTTGCGGGACGCCCAGGAATTGAAGATGCGGGTGAAGGTCTTTCTCAAGATCGCGGAAGCCCGCCTGGACGAAATCGAGCGAAGGATGGCCGGTATCGAATGGGAAAAAGAAGACCCGAATCCCCTGGAATTCTATACCTATGCGCAGCTGGCCAGAGCTTATCAAGGGTCCATTCAAGGGATCATGATCAACATTGACGAAAAGGCCCGCCACAAGATCGCCACTGAGAAAGACATTAAGAAGTCACTCGAACTGTTGAACTCCCGGGTGCAAACCTTCATTCCCCGGCTCGAGCCCGTCAAGAAGCTGGCGGAGGACCGGCAGGACGAGGATCTTTATCTGGAGTGGAGAGAAGCCTGGAAAGCTTCTCAGAAAGCTCTGCAAGGGTCTCAGTTTGGGCTTGGAGCGCCTGCAAAACAAAAGGATTCCTGAGTCTGGGATCTTCGATTCTTGCCGATCTCTTGAATGACTGGAATTCGACATTTAGCGCTCGACGTTCGACAATGGTGGCGTGCCCAAGGTTGTCAGCATCGGCGTAGCAGTCCCTCCCCACTCAGTTTCTCAGCCATACCTGCGAGATCTGGCCGGAGGTCATTTTCAGGCAGGCCTCCGGGACATCAGGCGGCTCATTTCGGTTTTCGACAATGTTCAGGTGAACCGGCGATTCTTCTGTGTGCCGGTGGAGTGGTTTGGGGAACCGCACAGCTTTGAAGAAAGAAATCAGTTGTACAATCGCTGGGCAGAGGAGCTCAGTAGCGAGGCGATTCAGAACTGCCTGGAGCCGTTAGGGATTGCCCCGTCTCAAGTTGCCCATCTTCTGTTTGTGTCTACCAGCGGTCTGTCAACCCCAAGCGTCGATGCTCGTCTCATTAACCGTCTGGGATTCGACAGGCATGTCTGCCGAACTCCGATCTTCGGTCTGGGGTGTGCCGGGGGGGGCGCCGGTCTGTCCCGCTGCCACCAGCTGTCGATGGCCGATCCGCAGGCTTTGATCCTGCTGGTGGCCGTAGAAATCTCCTCGCTCACTTTCCAGCCGGATGATTTCAGCAAGAGCAATCTCGTGGCCTCTGCCCTGTTTGCAGATGGTGCCGCCGCTGTCCTGGTGGCGGGAAACGGCCTGGGTCTGGCGGGCCCCGAGATCATTGACACGCAGAGCACACTCTGGCCCGATACGCTGGAGGTGATGGGATGGGATTTCAGCAGTCGCGGCCTGAGCGTCATATTTTCGAAGAGCATTCCGTTCCTGCTCCGGAAGTTTGTCCGCGAGAATGTTGACGGGTTCCTGGCTAGCAACAGTAAGACGGTCTCTTCGATGAGCCACTTTGCCATCCACCCGGGCGGAGCCAGGATTCTGGAATCCATGTGTGAGTCGCTTCAGATCAGCGAGGACCGGCTGGAGTTGAGTCGAAGCGTGCTGGAAGAATACGGGAATATGTCCAGCCCCACAGTCCTGTTCATCCTCAAGCGCCTCCTCGAGAACGGAGGCCCTTCCGCAGGTGACCATGGGCTGGCTGCCGCTTTTGGCCCCGGGTTCAGTTCGGAGCTGCTCTTACTCAAATGGTGAGCGAACTGGGCTTCTCTTTCTCGGGTCGCCGACGCTCCCCCCCTGGTTTGACCATGAGATGGTTCCGCTGCTTCACACTCTACCGTTTTCGTACCCATCGACAACTCAACCCGAGCGTTGGAGCGTTGGAACATTGGAACGTGGAACTTTGATATCTTGATACCCCATGACTGACTCCCCTGTTTCAGGACCGACCAGGCGCCATCCACCCTGGCTCAAAGTCCGGGCTCCTTTTGGTGAGAGGGTCCACGAACTCAGAAGACTCATGGTAGGCCTGGATCTGAACACGGTCTGCCAGGAGGCGCAGTGTCCCAACCTGGGCGAGTGCTGGTCTCACGGAGTGGCGACCTTCATGATCCTGGGGGATATCTGTACCCGAGGCTGCCGCTACTGTGCGGTCGATAAAGGGAAGCCTGCGGAGCTGGACGAGGAGGAGCCCGAACGGGTGGCGGAGGCGGTGGCCGAGATGGGCCTCAAACACGTCGTCATTACGTCGGTCGATCGAGATGACGTGGAAGATGGTGGCGCCGCCATCTTTGCCCTCACGATTCGAGCGGTCCAGAGAAGACGGCCCGGGTGCACGATCGAGGTGCTCATCCCCGATTTTCAAGGCTCGAAGAGTGCTCTGGAGGTCGTGCTGGGAACTGGGCCCGAGATTCTCAATCACAACATTGAAACCGTCCCAAGACTGTATCCGGTGGCCAGGGGCGGAGGGGACTACCAGGTCTCGCTGCAGCTGCTCGACCGCTCCCGGGAACTCGCTCCCGACACCGTCACCAAGACGGGGATGATGCTTGGCCTGGGAGAGAACGACGAGGAGATCCTGGCGGTGCTGAAGGATCTTGCTGCCCGCGGTGTTTCCATCGTCACCATAGGCCAGTATCTGAGGCCTTCCGGCTGGCATCTTCCGGTGGATCGCTACTACCACCCCGACGAGTTCAAAGCCTGGAAAAAGACGGGTGAAAAGCTGGGCTTCGCCCACGTCGAAGCCGGCCCCCTGGTTCGGTCAAGTTACCTGGCGGACCGGCAGTTTGAATCTTTTCGAGGTTCCAACGTTGCAACGTTCCAGGCTTCTCCTTGAAACGGAGCCCCGACCGTGAGGGAGGGGAGATCCCGATTCCGATTGACGCGCTGACCCTGGATCCAGACTTATGGCGAGATGCACTAGTCCCAAAATAAGCGTGTTTGCACATCATCTACTGTAGCGACTCGTTTTGCCAAGATCGGTTGCTCATTTGAGGTTCAATCAGACTTGCGCCGGACTCCGGCTGTGCCGGGAAGCAGTTTGGTTGACCTCAGGCCGCCACGACGCGTTGACAATGGCCCTGAAAGTCGGTTTTCAGACAGACCCCTCCCCGATCGGCTCCATTTGTCGTCTTGTCGAAGCGGCTTGTGATCAACGTCAAATAGAATTCCCGCAGCGACGATTGGAAATCCCCACACAAGGATTAAAAAAAAAGAGCTGTAGCCGTCCTCTGAGACGGCCCTTTCCGCGGTCCTCCTTTCTGTAAAAAAGAGAGATTGTTCCTAGAATGCGAGGGGGACGGAGTGAGGGCGTAGCCCGAACGGAGCTCCCCCTCGCTCGCGCTGGCGTCGAGGGGAGTGGACCAGATCCACGAGGCTGCTGAGCGGCCTCTGTAGGGCGCTGTACGACCTCTCCCCTTGGCGGGCACTCGTCTATCGCCCTCACCAAGCACTTTCCGGGGTCCAATCAGCCGATTTGCCCGGATTTGACCTCCTCGCGGTTTCCTCATTTCGTGGTTCCCTGCTGCTTTGCCTTGGCGCTCTCCATTCGATAGCTCGGGACGTTGAGTTCCAGAATCACGCTGTGGTGCACCAGCCGGTCGATGGCTGCTGCCGTCGTCAGGGGGTCCTTGAAGATCCTCTCCCAGTCCGAGAAGATCAGGTTGCTGGTCAGCAAGATGCTGCGACGTTCGTAACGATGGGCCAGCAGTGTGAAGAGAACCTCCATTTCCTCCCGGCTTTGCTGAACGTAGCCGATGTCATCGACTATGAGAGCCTCGAAGCGATCCAGTTTCTTGAGCTCCTTCTCCAGAGTCAGATCGATTTTGGCCCGCAGCAATCGCTGTACCAGCAGGGCGCAGGTAGAAAACAGAACCCGGCGCCCCAGCAGAATCAACTCCTGGCCCAGAGCACAGACCAGATGGGTTTTCCCGCTCCCAGGGTTACCGAAAGCCAAGACGTTCTCGGCACGATCCAAAAACGTCCCTTCCAGCAGCGCTGTGAGTTGTCGATCCACGCTTTGGGGCAAGCGCGAGCGGTCCAGCGCCGTCAGCGTTTTCTCCCAGGGAAGCTTGGAGGCCCGACGCTGGCGCTGGATTTTGCGCTCGTGCCGCTCCGCCACCTCGATCTCAGATAACGACAAGAGAAACCGGGGATAGGACAGACTTTCCTGGGTGGCCAGTGCCGCCTGGGCGGCGTAGTGCTCCCGAAAGGCCGGTAGATGCAGCTCGATTAGGCACTCGCGAAGTCGCGGTAAGTTGCCTGTGCTCATGACCTCACCTCCCGGTTCTCGAGAAGGGTGTCGTAGAGGCCCACGTCCATCTTCTCCACCATCACTTCCCAGGGTTCCACCACCGGATCGACAAGGCATTCTCGTAGTGCTTCAAAACGGATTCTTTGTCCCCGCTCAATCAACACCTGAAGTGCCTCTCGCACCCGCTGTTCACCTTCCTGGGCAGCCACCTCGAGGATCTTCAGATATTGGCGATCCGCCGTGGCCGGACAATCTCGGCGCAGCTCGTCGTAGGCGACTCGAAACAAGATCCCCGGAAACAGATCCTCCCGCCAGCGATAGCGAGTAAACGCCCCCGGCTTGCGCACCAACGAATGGATCACGTGCCGGTAGTCAATGCGATGCTTGCCTTCTCCTCGCAAGCGCGGCATCCGTGCCTGGCGCCGTCCTCCGTAGTAGACCTCCACCTGATCCGCCCACACCCGCACTTGAACGCGCTCGCCGATCAACCGGCTGTCCACCGAATAGGTGTTGTGGCGAACCCGGATCGTACTGCTGGGGGAGACTCTCACCCACTGCCGGGTGAAGTCATCCAGACGGCGTGCCGGCAACGGGCGCATCACTGCCAGCTCTTCTCCCAGGCGCTTTTGCCGGGCCGCATTGCGCCGGGACACAATCACCGCTACAAAGCCCTCGTACTCTTCCCGGCTGGAAAAATCACGGCTACACCGCAGCAGCAGTTCCTGCTCAATGGCCCGTTTCAAGCGGTGATGGGACTGTTCCACATCCCCGTTCTCGTGTGCCTTTCCTGCCTGAGTGCGACTGGAGCGCATCCCGAAGTGTCTCAGCAACGCTTGATAGCGCTCGGTGAACTCTCCCCGCTTCAGGTTCTTGACTGCCGCCGAGAGCCGGTCGGTCCGGTGCTCCTCGGGCAGCGCCCCCAACTCCCACAACGCGTTCTGAAGCCCCAGGCTGAGGCTCTCAAACGACTCACTGAAACACAGCGTGGTCGCTTCCCAGTTCGAGTAGGCCAACACGAAGTGGTACAGCAGATGGGGAAACGGCTGGCCCTGGATCGTCACTCCGAGGCGCCCCATAAACGTGAAGTCCGATTGCGCTTGATGTCCCGGCTGATACTTCTGCGGGAACATCACCTCCTTCGCTTCTCCGTATTCTGCCTTCCACTGCTTGATCCTGCGCTGCAGCGTTCTCAACTGGCCTTGCTGGAAGGCCCCTTCCTGCTGACGACACAAATGATCGAACACCGCTTTTGCTTCCACCGTCGGCGATCGCTTCAGGATCTCTTTCACCTCCGGCCACACCGACTCGAACGGATCCGATCGAGTTCTCCAATACCGTTCCGGCTGACACTGGCTCGGTAGCTTTCCCGACTTCAGGTACTTGCGAGCTGTCTTTCGCGACATCCCCGCTTTGGCCGCCGCCATCGTTAGCGTCTTCTCGTTCTTCTTCAACTTTACTAACCTCCGCACTTGCTGATCCTTAACCATGCCCTCATGGTCAGGATCAGCCCTGAAAAAGCGGGGAATTCCATTTGTCGTCCGGGGAATTCTAACTGTCGCCAATCAGGCTTGCGATTCGTCAGCCAAATTGCTGGTGTTTCAGCCACAGATTCCCCTCGATCAACAAACGGGTCCAATCGTTAACAGTGAGCAGTCGATACAATAAACGCCGTCCCGTTGTCACGATCTGGCAAGGCAGTCCGATCACACAGGTGACAAAGCGCCGGAACTCCATCCGGATCAGGCGTCGGGCCCCCAGTCTTGCAGGCAAAAGCAGGCCCAGCCAAACCTTGAGGTTCCAGGCTTGGGCGGCAATCACCAGGTAAGTCCAGTTTGCGACCAGGGTATCGGCCGGCATGCGCAGAGCCTGAACGCCGTTCTTGAGCTGCTCGATCACGTTTTCCTGATTGCAGCGCCCGTTGCTTTCCAAAACCACCTGTTGTGTCGACAGTTCCTTGACCGGCACGTTCGTGACATAGAACAGATAGCGCTGCTGATCAAACAGCCGCTTTTGACCCTTTTCGACCTCGATCCTCTTGCGCAGGATGATCATTCGGTAGGTGCCTTTAGCTCGGGCCGGTCGGTACTCGATCTCCGTCACATGCTCACTCAACAAGTTCAGGTTTTTGTAGCCCCGCTCTCGCACCACTTTCTGCTTGCGCTCGAGCTTTTGCCACTGTGCTTCGCCAATCTTGTCGGCCTCTCTGACGAAGCTCCGATTGGCCTCGATCCCGAACACAAACTCCACACCCTCCTCGCTCCAACGATCGAAGTTGCGGGTCAGGGAAAAGTCCGTGTCTCCCCGCAATCTCACTTGCTCAAAGCCGCCTCTTCTGACCAGTTTCACGGCTCGATCGATCCACGCCACCGCTCCTTCGTGCGACGGTCGGCTGGCCGGCCGATTGAACGTGTACAAGACCTCGTTGGTTTCGGCCAGACTCACCACCAAGGGTCCATACCCCCATTGTCCCTTGTAGTTGAGATCCATCCCTTCCTTGCAACACCCCGTGGTCTCGGCCGTCGTGCCGTCCACGTCGATCGTGGCTCGCTTGCCCATCTCCGCTGCTTGGCTTTGCCACACCTGCAGACGGCTTTCGTTGAAGGCTTCTTGCAGGGCCAAGACATCCTCTTGCTTGAAACGCCTGAGAAAGTCCCCTTCCGTACTCGGTGCCGGGATCTTGCGCGCTCCTACACTCTCCAGATAGCTGACATCCTCGCGCCGTGACTTTACATCCTGCAGGCACACTCCCCCACTCATCACGTTGTAGATCAGATTCAAGACGTGGTCCGACTCCCGGTAGGGAAGGTGCCGCTTCAACACTCGCACACGTTCGTCGATCCTCTCCGCCACCCTCAAGCGCTTGACCAACTGAACAATCAGCCCCAGACCTCCACTACTCACCCCTCCCATACGGCTCGAGACGTCGTAGACAATATTGCCTCCTCTCAGCACCCGTCCCCCACTCTTAGGCCGCCAACTTCGATCCAGCCTTCGCTCTATTTCCTCTTGGCGTTTGTTGATAATCTCGATATGCTTTCTATTCACCTGAAACGCCTCCTCTTGGGATTGTTCTGGGTCTTTTTCTGAACCTCAGAATACCCGTCAGGACTGGCGTTTCAGGCTTTTTTCCACCTCTGGGTATACACCCCATGTACTTATTTTGGGACTAGTGTACTGTCCCAGAAGTTCACGCCGCTACTTCGGGCGTCTTTTCGCCGACAGCTTTGTTGCGCTCCTCGAAAGACTCCCGGCATTCCTGCGTCGCGCGCCTCACTGACGACGAAAATCCATCCCGAATTAACAGCGCGAACTTCCGGGACAGCACACTAGTACTAGTTAGTGGTGGCCATGGACGGTGTCCATGGTAATATTAGTCTATGAAAACGATCCCGGCAGGTCAATTCAAGCAGACGTGTCTTCGCCTTCTGGAAGAAGTTCGCGAGACGGGTGAAGTCATTGTCATCACGAAGCGAGGGAACCCGGTAGCCCAGCTGGCTCCTCTGCCCCGTACACCGGAGAGCGACTGGGTGGGTGCCATGCAAGGGACCGGAGTCATTCTCGGAGATCTGGTGGCGCCGGCGAGTGAAGAAGCGGAGTGGGAGGCCCTTCGTTGAGGCTGCTCCTCGACACCCACATCTGGATCTGGAGATTACTGGAGCCCGAGCGACTCAGCAGCGGTCTTTCGAAGGTCTTATCCGATCCCGACGTTCAGATGTGCCTCTCCCCCATTTCTGTCTGGGAGACACTGGTGATGGCTCGAAAGGGCAGGTTGCGGCTCGAGCCAGACGCCGGGCAATGGGTCACTCAGGCCCTCAGGTCGTCGGGCTTGGTCATGATTCCTCTTACACACGAGATCGCAATCGCGAGTGAGGGCCTCACCGGCTTCGGTTCCTGTGATCCGGCAGATCGTTTTCTGGCAGCCACCGCGCTAGTCGAAGAACTGATCATGGCCACCGCCGACCGGATGATGCATGATTATGCGAAGCTGGAATGCGCGTGGTAGCTGTCGCTCGCGTACTTCCGAGTTCCAAGTTCCACGTTAGCGCCTGGGATTTTCCAGTGGGCAAAAAGTGGGAGCGGCCTCCGCGCCGCGAACCTGTTCGGACCACGGAGGGTCCTCCCACTCTTCGTGTTGTGACCCCGTTGCAACGGGCAACGTGGAACTTGGAACCTTGGAACCTTACCGAACGTATCCCGTCTCAAGCCTGGGATAACCCCAGTTGGGCTCCTGTGGAGGGTAAGTCAGGGGGGTCGTTCGGGCGGTTGCCATAAAATTCCTGATCTTGACCATGATCTCCGACTGCTGGTCGGCCACGTTGTTCCTCTCCCCGATGTCAGCTTCCAGGTCGTATAGCTCGAGAGGACGATCTGCTCGCGGCTGGATCGCCTTTCATTTTCCGTAGCGCAGGGCCACGCTTCGCGGCTGCACGTCTCCGCCAAGCAGACCCGGAATCGCCTCCCAGTAAAGAAAACGGTCCGGCTCCTGCTGGGCCTCACCCAGGATCCGTGAAGACACCGAGATCCCGTCAATACCGCCGGGGGCCTCAGCTCCTCCCAGGGAAGCGAGCGTCGGCAGGACATCCCAGAAGGTCCATTTGAAATCATCTGTGGCTTTAGCCGCGAGGTGGCCGGGCCAGCGAACGATCAGTGGAACACGAATTCCACCTTCATAGAAGTTTCCCTTGAATCCTCGCAAGGGACCATTGGCCAGGAAGCAGTTTTCGCGGTCGAGCAGATAACCACCGTGTGAGGGAGCGCACACATTGTCTCCCGAGTAGAACTGGGTGAATCGAGTGCCTTCCTCCGCCATCCGATCGAGCCGGGGTGTTTGAATTCTGGTCTGGCCATAGGAGCCCAGGTGGCCGTAACCCAGGTCATCCGCCATGATGAAAACGATGTTGGGCGTCTTTTCGACCGGCGCAGGTTCAGAGGGGCTGGATGTACAGGCTGAAAAGAGCAGCAGCGCTCCTAAGAGAATGACTGGAATCATGGCTCTCCTTCGCTGGTTGAAGGTTGAAGGTTGAAGGTTGAAGGTTGAAAGTTCGTGGAACTTGGAACTTGGAACTTGGAACTTGGAACAGGCGCGACCGCTGCAGGTCGTTGCTTGCCGGCTGCCGGTTGCTCACGGTCGCGGCGGGAGTTATTTCCACTCCGAGATGATCTTTTCGCGATCGAAAACCCGAACTCCCAGCGCCATCACTGCCAGGTCGAGAAAGACGAGCACGATGGCTGCCGCCACAATGGCTGCGGGTCCCAGAACGAACAGTCCCGCCATTTGCCCGACGATGACCATGACGATCGGCAGGACGAGCAGCCCTCCAATCTGCTGGGCAGACCGGGAGTCGTTGACCCGGCTCGAGATCACAACGCCGGCACCCAGACCCAGGAGGGCAATCAGGGGTGTCAGCAAGAACACCATCATCAGGCTTGTCAGATCCAGGGCGCTGTACAGAATGGATGATCCACCGACCCACAGAACCAGAATGGCGTAGACGAGAAAACCGAACCAGGTTCCGGAGACGGCCAGGCTTACGGTGGCCAGGCTCTTCCCCGCCAGGAGTTCCAGTGTCGTGACAGGCGTGGCCAGCACCGGTTCCATACTCCGGCTTTGCTTCTCGCCGACAATGGACGAGGTGGACGAACCCAGGGCTCCGATCACCGGAAGGACCAGAAAGATCAATATGAAATGTCGGACCACCACAATGGCTGCCTGTTCTGCGGGCGGCATCTCCTCCAGCCCCGGGACCAGCCGAGCCAGTTGCTTCACCGCCGGACTCGTTTCCGCGGGCTGGGCCTCCTCCGGCGAAAAGCTGCCGATCACAAAGAGCAGCAGCACCGGCACAAGCACGAAAAACAGAACGAGAGCCAAAAAGGAGTAAACCAGCGGACGATTGCTCCAGAGTTCCTTGCTCTCTTTCCGAAATACCGTTTCGACTCGAGACATGGGACCTCTCATGCCGGGCCCTCCTGGTTCTGCTGGTCTTGATCCACCAGTTCGAGGTAGATATCTTCCAGAGACGCTCCATCATCAGTCAGCCAGCGGATTCCGACCCCGGCTTCGGCCAGGACGGCAACAATCTGCGCATTGTTGAGCTCCGGGTCATCCACCACCATTGAGAGGCTGCCGTCGGAACGAGACAGATCCCGAACAAAAGGGAATCTCTCGATTCTATCTGCTACGACGCCGGGGATTTGATCGGCGACGATTCGAACCCGATGACCGAAAAGCCGCTCCCGCAGCGCCGCAGGGGTGTCGATGGCGACCAGTCTGGTTTTCATCACGACGATGCGGTCGGCCAGTCGTTCGGCCTCAGCCAGATTGTGGGTGGTCAGAAGGATAGTCCGACCCTCTTTTTTGAGCAGCAGCAGGAAATCTCTCAGTTTTCGTGCGGCCGCCGGATCCAGACCGCTGGTGGGCTCGTCCAGGAAAATGATCTCGGGCTCGTGAAGCAGAGAACGAGCGATGGCGAGTCTTTGTTTCAGCCCCTTGGAGAGGGAAGCGGCCAGCGCATCGCGGTAGCCCCACAGTTCGAGCTGCCGGAGATAGCGCTCGACCGACTGCTCGGGGCTGTCCAAGCCGTAGAGCCGCGCAAAGTAGAGAAGATTGTAACGCGTAGTGGCCCGATCGTAGAGGCCGGGCGACTCGGTCAGCAGACCGACTCGAGAGCGGATGAGCTGCCTGCCCTCCGGGCTGTCAATGCTCCGCCCGATCACTCGTGCGCCTCCGCTGGTCGGGCGGAGCAGGCAGGTCAAAATACGAACGGTCGTAGTTTTCCCGGCTCCATTGGGTCCAAGCAGTGCGACGGCTTCACCCTTGTGCACATCCAGGCTCAAATCCTCGATCGCAATCCGTGTGCCGAAGCTCTTGGTCAGTCCTCGTACTTCAATAATGGGCTCTGCCACGATGGTTACACGTTACACGTTCCACGTGTCACGTGGGTTACCGGTTACTGGTTGTGAACTGAACTGATAACCGGTAACTGATAACCGGTAACCGGTAACAGTCCCGAGCACCCCGAGCGCTATCGAACCTGGAACGTGGAACCTGGAACGTGGAACGTAAAAGGTGCTAATATCCCGGTCTGCGAAAGGAGACCATGCCAAGATATCTTCCAGTTCAAGAGGACGCTGCCTACGAAGAGATCAAAGAAGTCTATTCGAGCGTCGAAAGGGAGCTGGGAATCGTCCCCAATTACCTGAGGACACTGGCCCACAGCCCTCACTATCTGAAGCCCGTCGCTGCGCTCTACCTTAAGGTAAGCGGGGAGTGCGGACTGAGTGAGAAGTTAAAACAGCTTGTCATTCTAAAGACCTGCAAGCTGGATCGCTGCAAAGCCACAGTTCAGTGGCACAAGGATCTTGCCGGGCGGTCCGGCTGGTCCGATGACCAGATTGAGGCTATGGACAGTTTCCACGATAGCGATCTGTTCAATCACTACGAGAAGGATGCTCTGGCTCTGGCGGAGTACGTGCTCGACAGCCCCGATGACATCCCTCAAGCGGCCTTCTGGACCACTCTCGATAATCATTTCACTTCCGACCAGGTGGTGGAGATGATCACCCTGATCGGCTTCTACAATATGATCAATCGATTTCTGCTGGCTATCGAAGTGGAACCGGATCCGATCTCTGTGGGGACCACCTAAACGTCCCCCTTTTCCGGCCTGACCAGCCCGATTCTCCAATGGCTCCGCAAGTCGGCCCGACCTGGAAGCTGCGAGCCTGCCCCTCCAGCTTCTCAACACCTCAGCAGCAGCTTTTCCGGTTTGGGATTGACCTGTCTGCTGGCCGCTCTTCTCGTCTTTTATTTCTCGGTGCTGAATTTCGACTATTCCCAGACGCATTTCTTTGAGCTGGACCCCACGCCGGACGCCACCGAGTACATGGCCGGGGCCGTTTCTCTGGCTCAGCGGGGCACTTACGAGATTCATGTGGCCGGTGAGTTCCATCCCCCTCGCTACCCACCCGGCTACAGCCTTCTGATGCAGCCTTTCTTATGGCTGGGCGCGGATCCGGTAAAAGCACCCTTCCTGACCAACTGGGTCTTCGGCTTCGCCACCATTCTGCTCGTCTGCGCCGGAGTGAGCTGGCTCCGTGGCTTTCTTGCAGGAGGCCTGGCGGCTCTTCTGGTGGCCGCCTTTCCCATGTTCATTATCCTGTCCCGCAGTCCTATGAGCGAGGTATCCGGGGGCTTTTTCAGTCTGGGGGCTTTCCTGCTTTTTTGGGCGGGGCTGGAAAAGCGTCACGAGTCGCTGCTCCCTCTGGGTGCCTTCCTTCTGGGGTTGACCTTGACGATTCGGATCTCCAATGCGCTGCTGGTGTTTTTCCTGCCGGTCGTATGGCTTCTTGCCCCGAAGTCGAGAAAGGGTCCTCTGGGTCTGGCTTTGTGTGCTGCCTGGGGGGTGGGCGTGCTTCCGCTTCTCGTCTACTTCGAGCGCACATTTGGACATCCGTTCATTTCGGGATACGAATACTGGATACCCTACTACGGGCAGGTGGAGAACGTTTTCGGGTTGCGGTACATTCTGCCCAATCTCGACTACCTGTTCAGAGAATGTCTGCAGCAGGAAAAGATCTTAACGGAAGCCGGGATTTTCGGGCTGGGTTCGTATTTTGACCTGACGTTCCCGCTGCTGGCCGCGGCCGGACTGATGGTCAGAGATCGCGGAGTCGTGCGCTCGCTGAGCGTCGGCACCGCCCTCTACTTCATGGGCATGTTGTTTTACTTCTTCCAGGACGCGCGGCTCCTGTGGCCTGGTTTTCTTTTTCTCGTGCCTCTGATCGCCATTGCGGTTTCCAACTCTGTCAACCGACTGACCCTGAAATTCCGCGACCCGGCAGGCTGGCTCCTGCTGATCCTGCTGCTCTCGCACCTGCTCGGATACCCCAACCGCTGGGCCAAACCCGAGCTGATCAAATACCTGAGAACCGATAATCTCCGGCAAACCCCCCACAAATATGAGCTGGTCATCAAACTGAAAGAAATGATGTACGAAGCAAGCTCCATGGTCTTCACGGATCTTGAGATGCCCTATGTTTATGTCCTGACGGGCGGGTCCTCCGCGGTTTATCCTTTGACATCTCAGCATTCCTACCGCTTCAACCCCATGGTCCTGAAGATGGATGAGCCTCGCATTCGAGTTGTGCTTGGGCGAGCCCTGGAAGAGGATCGGGAAGTCTGGGCCCTGGCAGGCGACACGCCTCTATCCCACCTCCCGGAGCACCTTCCGCTGCCGCAGGGCTACGCCTGGCAGTCACGGCTGTTACTCGAGACGGGCCGCGGCCTGGCCCGGGTCGTGATCGTGCCCCAGTGACCCCAATGCTAGAATGCCCTCGAGCATCGAGATGCAAACGCGCACCATCCTTCACGTCGATATGGACGCCTTTTATGCTTCCGTCGAGCAGCGCGAGCGACCGGAGTTCAAGGGCACGCCGGTGGTCGTTGGGGCCGACCCGAGGGGCGGAAAGGGCCGAGGCGTAGTGGCCGCCTGTTCCTACGAAGCGCGCCAGTACGGGATCCACTCCGCTCTTCCGATTTCACAGGCCTGGCACCTCTGTCCGACCGCCAATTATGTGAGACCTGACGGGGTCCTCTACGGAGACGTCTCCGGCCGGATCATGAGGATCCTGCGGCAATTTACCGACCTGGTGGAACCCGTCAGCATCGACGAGGCCTTTCTGGATGTCACCGGGTCCTCACGCCTGTTTGGAGATGGAAGAAGTATAGCCCGAGCCATTAAGGGACGTGTCCTGAAGGAACAGGAACTGACCTGTTCGATTGGAGTCGCGACCAACAAGTTTGTGGCCAAGATTGCCAGCGACGCCGACAAGCCTGACGGTCTGTGCATCGTCCCCGGGGGGAAGGAACAGAATTTCTTGATGGATCTGCCGATTCGCAAGATCTGGGGCGTGGGGCCCAGGTCGGAGGAACGGCTGAAGGGGTGGGGGATACGTACAATTGCCGATATTGCCGCCAGAAAGCAATCCTTCTGGGTACGCAAACTAGGCAAGCGGGGCGATCACCTCTGGCATCTCTCGCAGGGAATCGACGAGCGTCCGGTCCAGCCCTCAAGGGGCTTCAAGTCGCTGAGCCATGAATCGACCTTCGAGAGGGATTGCACTGACCTCAAAGAGATCAAGAAGACGCTCCTGTCTCTGAGTGAGAAGGTGGCTCGGCGCTGCCGGAAACACGGTCTATTAGGTTCTTGCGTACGCCTGAAGTGGCGGTTCGGGGACTTTTCCACTTTCTCGCGCCAGCGAAAACTGGATGAATCAACCGACGATGCGCAGCGACTTTTTTCGGTTGCGCTCGACCTGTCACGGGACTTTCTTCCACTGACCAGGGCTGTGCGGCTGATTGGAGTCGGGGTATCGGGTTTTGAAGAGAGACGGAGCCCCTCTCAGGCGGCCTTTTTTGGAGACCTCGATGAGAGAAAGCGGAGTCTCGACGACAGTGTCGATCGAATCGCAGAGCGCTTCGGAAGTCAGGCCATCCGCAAGGCCAGTCTCCTCGACGAGGAAGACACGTTCCACGTGGGTTACTAGTTACTAGTTACCGGTAACTGGTAACTGGTAACCGGTAACAGCGCGAACCGACAGCGCAGGCTAGGAAGAGTTACCTTTTCCCATCGCCCAGGACCCTTTGGGTTCCACGGCTTCACGATCCACCGACCGGGATTGGGATCAACTGGACCCGGGAATCCCACCGCTGGGGTCTGTCCTTTGCTCTCGAGAACCTGGGAGACAAGTTTCTACGGGGAGCACTTCCAGTTCGCCCCGGCACACGGTCCCAGCTTCACGGTCGGATTCCACATTGAAACCTTTTGAGCTGTTAGGGGCCGAGAGGGGGAGTCGCCCTGAGTCTACCTCCCACTTTCCTCCCGGCCAGGACTAAAACCGCACCCGGAAGACAAAAGCCGGATCCTTCAGCCGGGCCAGGCCTTTGGAAGTCCGGACGTGGCGGTCAAGTCGCAGCGGGTTCCAGGCCAGGATGAGCCGGGGCATCGGCAGCCGTCCACCGACCGGGATGGTCAGATGGAGACGAACTTCGCTACCCAGGGAACTGCTCCAGATCCGGTTGGTGGACGCCGCCTGGTGGGCCTGGGGTGGATCCGACTGCGAAAAAAGGATCCCGGCATCCGCAGCCGTTCGGTCAGATGGAGACGAACTTCGCTACCCAGGGAAGGCACGCCGCCTGGTGGGCCTGGGGTGGATCCGACTGCAGGCATCCGCTGACCCGGCTGTGCAGCCGGTGTTCGTACTCGCTGCTGAGGCTCAACGTGGTGTCTCCGCCGATCGGGATCAGCTCACCATCCACCTCTCCCCAGGGTCGGGTAGAAAGATATTCGAGTAGCTCGTGCTCCGGGTAGGCTTGATTGCCCGATATAGTGGCCGGGTAGAGGGACAGGGGTGAGAGTACACCGAGCAACAGGCAGCAGATGATTCGCATAAGCACGGGCTGACAGGCTTGATCCAAAGCCTTGTTCCTAATGGAGCACCGTGCCCTGGAAAAAGTTCACCTGGAGTTCCCCCGGTAGGGGTGTACCGTTCTTTCTGTAATTTGGGAAAGGTGAGCTAAAAGGATCAGAGGTCTGGGGCAGGATTTCTCCAAAAACTCAAGGCAACGAGTAAGGAGGATCCGAATGACCCCAGACCCAAAACAGAGGCTACCACGAGAACTATTGAGAGAGCTGATCGAAGAAGGCAGTGAAGCGTTTCGAGGAGTATTAGAGAAGCTGATCAACGCCGCCATGCAGCTGGAACGAGAAGAGTTTCTGGGAGCTCGACGCTGGGAGCGGAGCGAGCAGCGTCGAGACCACGCCAACGGGTACAAGGACAAGACGCTGTCCACTCGAGTGGGACAGCTGCGAATCCGGATTCCACAAGTACGTCACCTGGACTTCTATCCCCGATCCCTGGAACGAGGGTGCCGTTCGGAGAAGGCGCTCAAGTTGGCCATCGCCGAGATGTATGTAATGGGCGTGTCGACGCGCAAGGTCACCGAGATTACCGAGCAGCTGTGCGGCACCGAGATCTCCGCCAGCCAGGTCTCAAGAATCTCCAAGCTGCTGGACGACGAACTCGAGCAGTTTCGCAACCGCCCTTTGGGCAGCTATCCAGTTGTGTACCTGGATGCGCACTACGAGAAGGTCCGTCGCCAGGGCAGCATTCAGGATGTGGCCGTCTTGAAAGCGACCGGAGTCAACTGCTGGGGCAAGCGGGAGGTGATTGGGGTCAGCTGCCGACTCAGCGAGGCTGAGGTCCACTGGCGAGGGTTTCTGCAGCAGCTTCAAAAGCGTGGTCTGGAGGGTGTGCAGCTGATTGTCAGCGATGACCACTCGGGTCTACGTGCTGCTAGAAGAGCCGTTTTTCCCTCGGTGCCCTGGCAACGCTGTCAGTTTCACCTGAGCCAGAATGCTCAGCGTTACGCCCGCCGATCCGATCAACGTGCCGCCATCGCCACTGACATTCGAGACATCTTCAACGCACCCTCAGGCGGCGAGGGCGAGGCCATGCTTCGAACCCGAGTCGAGCAATACCGTGACCGCAACCCGGAGCTGGCCGATTGGATGGAGACCAACCTGCCCGAAGGCTTTACGGTCTTTCGTTTTGCACGTTCTACCTGGCGGCGCATTCGCACCAACAACGGGCTGGAGAACCTAAACCGTCAGATTCGCCGGCGCACCCGGGTCGTCGGTATCTTTCCAAACACCGAGTCCGCTTTGCGACTCATCACCGCCGTCGTCGAGGAGATTCACGAAGACTGGCTGATCGGGAAGCAGTACCTCAGTCTGGTCGATTTCAACCCACAGGAGAATCCTGTTTCAGATCGCTCTCAGTCAAATTACAGAAAAACAGTTGCGTAACCCCCCCGGTTTCGTGGACACCTAATCCTTTGGGAGAATGGAGGACACGATGCCAAGAACAAGACGAGCTTATCCACCCGAGTTTCGCCAGCAGATAGTCGAGCTTCATCGAGCCGGGCGCAGCCCCGGTGAGCTGGCCCGAGAGTTTGAACCCAACGAACAGACGATCCGCAACTGGATCGCCCAGGCAGACCTGGATGAAGGCCGTCGTAGAGACGGCCTGACGACGGTAGAACGAGCCGAGCTGCGGAAGTTGCGCAAAGAAAATAGGCAGCTGAGGGTTGAGCGGGAAATATTGGCAAAAGCCGCGGCCTGGTTCGCACGGGAGAGCGATCCGATTTCCAAGGAGTCTTCAGGTTCGTGAAAGTGAATCAGGCCGACTATCCAATCACCACCATGTGCCGTTTGCTGGGTGTCTCCACCAGTGGCTACTACGCGTGGGTCGATCGCGGACCTTCGACTCGAGATGAAGCGAATGCTCGTCTTCTGGAAACAATCAACGGGATCCACCAGCAAAGTCGTCGGACCTATGGAGCTCCCCGCATTACGGCGGAACTTCGAGAGGAAGGTCACCTGGTGGGCAAAAACCGGGTGGCCCGACTGATGAAAGTCGCCGGCATTGAAGGCGTTAGCCGCAGACGCAAGACACGCACGACCCTGAGAGGCCAAGACAGCCGTCCGGCTCCGGATCTGGTGGAGCGAAACTTCCAGGTCAGCCGCCCCAACCGACTGTGGGTTGCAGACATCACGTACGTGCCGAGTTGGGCAGGTTTCGTCTACCTGGCCGTAGTGGTCGACGCTTTCAGTCGTCGAGTGGTCGGCTGGTCGCTCAGAAATGATCTCAAGACCCGGCTAGTGACCGATGCCCTGCAAATGGCACTTCAAGAGCGTGAATCCGACGGGGTGATCCATCACTCGGACCAGGGGACGCAATACACGTCGATCGAGTTCGGGCTACGCTGCAAGAGAGCCGGCATCAGACCCTCCATGGGCTCGGTCGGTGACTGTTATGACAACGCGCTGTGTGAGAGCTTTTTTGCCTCTCTGGAGTGTGAACTGATCGACCGGCACAGCTTCCGCAGCAAGCTGCAGGCCAAGCTTGCTGTCTTCGACTACATCGAGGGCTTTTACAACCCTCACAGGCGGCACTCGTCACTGGACTATCTGTCGCCGATCAACTATGAATCGAGGCACTCAGATGTGGCTTGATTCGAAAGCCGTAAACTGTCCACAAAAGTGGGGTAACTTCAACCACCGTTTTGGAGGTTACTGGTTACTGGTTACTGGTTACTGGTTGGCAGGTTGGCCCCTTGAGCCTGAATGTAGGAGGCGCCTTGGGGCGGCGACCGACAATCCCGAACATTAAAACCCTCCGGTCACAAAGAACCGGTAACTGATAACTGACAACCGGCAACCGTTAACTGGTAACTGGTAACCGGTAACCACGCGAGCACCGCGAGCGCCCGGTCAGGAGGTCTTGGAGGGGGCGTAGTACCCCTTACGGTGCTTCACCACCAGATTCTTGGCTTTCACCAGCTTGACCTTGATTTTCCGGTACTTTCCGTCTCGCTCCCTCCTGGTCGGGGTGTAGGTCAGGCTGTAGCGGCTTCTCAGTTCTTCATCAATCAGGGCAAAGGCGTGGTGCAGTTGTTCAGCCGAGTAGGGGAAAAAGACTCGTCCTCCGGTCCCGACCGCGAGTTCCTCGAGAATGCTCTCTCCACGCTTGTCACCGCTGGCTCCAATCCGATTGGTTCCAATTGCATAAACGGTGATGTTGTTCTGTTGGACCCGGTCGAGAGCTTCTTTGGAGGAATGAGTGCTGTCCCGATCGGCTCCATCGGAAATGACGATGACCGTATTGCGCCGCCGCGGGATGTTCAGCTTGTCGCGTGCCACAACATAAATGGCGTCGAGAAGGGCGGTTCCGCCACCCGCCTGCAGGCCTTTCAGCTGCCGGGCGATCTCTGTGGGCTGATTCGTGAAGTCGGTGACGAGCGTGACACCGGTGTCGAACTCGGCCACCATCGTCTGGTCCCGGGGCTGCATGACTGAAAATACGAAGTTGATGGCCGCCTTCTTTTCAAAGTCCAGTTTGGTCCTGACACTGGCACTCGTATCGATCAGGAGCGCAATGCTCAGAGGCAGCTCCGACTCAATCCCGAAGTTGGTAATCGTTTGGACTCGTCCATCTTCCAGGACTCGGAAGTTCTCCCGCTTCAAGTTGGTGACCGAGCGGCCCCGCCGGTTCATGACGGAGACCAGCAGATTAACTGCTTCGACCTCGACGCGGATCTCAGTGTCCTCGGGCTGCTGCTGCTGTTGCTGGGCAAAGGGAGTACTCGCCAGGAGGCAGGTTGAGACCAGCAGGCCAAAACATCTGGATATTCCTTGATCCTCGATCATTCCTTTCATCAATGTAACAATTCGCAGAAACCTGAATCAAACCGGCTTCAGGGTACCCGAGGGACCCGCTTCTCAGCGAGCTCTGAGGCAGACCCTCGAAGTGTTTACTTTTTAACCGAAAAACCTCAGAATAAGCGCTTTACTATGGCTCCCCCCGAAAAAAAGAAGAGGCTCCTGGACGATACCATCCGCACCATCATGAAGAATTGGTACGAGCGCTGTAAGCCTAATTATGTGACCGTCGAAGAAAGCCGTCAGCTCGGAGTGGAGCCGGAGCTCAAGTATTTCAACGATGAATCGAGTTACAGAATCAAGTTTGGTCGAGCTGATGATCTGGACGTGACCTACGGCCTGAATGTTCTCGAAGAGCAGGGACAACTCTTCATTGCCTCCAGCGTAAACACCAAGACAGCGGGTTTTGATCTGGATGCGTTCATCGACCGGCTCAAGACATACTACTGGCGAGCCCGCAACGAGAAGCCGTGGACCCGGCCGGCCTTCGACCGCTACACGTATGAGGATGTGATGCCCTTTGAGCCTCGGCTGGGAGGGACAGTCTTCCTCGACGCACGAAAGAGCAAGGCCGACATCGTGCGCCTGCATTTTTTGTTGAATCCTGATCATGAAGACCAGTTGCTGGCTGAGCCTGAGATCCTCGGAGATCTTGTGGAGAACTATTGTCTTTCACCTCTGCGCCGGATTTTCGCAGAGGCCTACCGAAAAAAAACGTGAGTTTGCTCAGCCCTGAGAAGCCACCTCTGAAATCAAGAGCGAAATGAGAATCGGGATTCCCAGAGAGGCGGGTTCGGAGGAGACCCGTACACCCATTATTCCGCAGGGACTCAAGAGCCTTGTTGATCTGGGAGCTGAAGTCGTTTTCGAAGGGGGACTGGGAGCTGCCGCAGGTTTTCCGGACCAGTCCTACCTGGAGGCAGGAGGGCGAAAGGCTGCACGGAAGGAAACTCTGTCCGGCTCAGACCTGATATTACATCTCGCCCCTCCCAGGGTTCTCGAGGTCTCGTTGCTCAAGCCCGGCGCCGTCTATATCGGGTTCCTGGATCCGTTTGACAAGAGCGAATTGCTGGGGGCGCTGGCCCGGCAGAGGGTGTCGGCGCTAAGCATGGAAATGATTCCGAGGACCACGAAGGCTCAGAAGATGGACGCTCTGAGCTCGCAGGCCAACCTGGCGGGTTATGTGGCGGTGGTGCTCGCAGCCAACCATCTCAACCGGATATTGCCCATGATGACAACTCCGGCAGGCACGATTCCTCCGGCTCGGGTCTTTGTGATCGGCGCCGGCGTAGCCGGTTTGCAGGCGATTGCCACAGCCCGGCGGCTGGGAGCCAGGGTTCAGGCTTTCGACACGCGACCCGAAGTAGAAGAACAGGTCCGCTCGGTGGGAGCCCGATTCCTGAAGGTCGACCTGGGAGAGACCGGATCGACGGACCACGGCTACGCTCGGGCTCTTACCGGGGAGCAGATGGAAATCCAGCAGAAGGCAATGGACAAGGCGTGTCGCCAATCGGATGTCGTGATCACCACCGCCCAGGTTTTTGGGCGAAAAGCTCCCCTGATTATTCGAAACGACGTTGTGGCGGGAATGAAAGGGGGGAGCGTAATCGTGGATCTGGCAGTGGAGAGCGGCGGCAACGTGGAAGCTTCAGAAGTAGGGAAAGTGGTCGATCAGGGCGGAGTCAAGATTGTCGGTCTGAGAAATCTTCCCGGCCTGGTTCCGGCTCACTCCAGCCAGGTTTACTCCTCCAATCTGGTGAACCTGGTTTCCGAGTTCTGGTCCGAAGAGAAGAAAGGGTTCGTCATCGATCTGGAAGACGAGATCATCCAGGGAAGTCTAATCACTCACGAGGGGAGCATTTGCCACGATCGTTTTAAGGATTCGTGACCAAGGACCATGGAAAATGTTTTTCTCGCTTTCATTCTGACGCTGTCCGTTCTTCTGGGGTTTGAACTCATTTCAAAAGTTCCCTCTATCCTGCATACACCGCTCATGTCCGGGGCCAACGCGATCTCCGGCATCACTCTGGTGGGGGCACTTCTGGCGGCCGGCTCGAGCCAGACGGAGATGGGAATCATCCTCGGCACCGCGGCTGTCTTTTTCGCCACCATCAACGTCGTGGGTGGCTACCTCGTGACCAATCGTATGCTGGCCATGTTCCGGAAAAAAGATCAGGCGGCAAAGAAATGAAATGACGATCTGGATCAACTGGGTTTATATTCTGTCCGCTCTGCTGTTCGGTCTGGGCCTGAAGATGCTCAGCTCTCCCGATACCGCGAGGAGGGGGAATCTCGTCTCCGCCGTAGCCATGTTTCTGGCCGTCGCGTCCACTCTATTGCATCATCAGATCATCGACTTGCGATGGATCGCTGCAGGCGTTGCCGCGGGAGCCGTAGTCGGCGTCATTGCGGCTCGGTTCGTGGCCATGACCGCCATTCCCGAAATGGTTGCCCTGTTCAACGGCTTCGGAGGAGTCGCCAGTCTGCTGGTAGCCTGGGCAGAGTTCCGTGTCAGGACCGGGATGGCGGACTCCCCAGGAGCGGCCATACTGCTGGCTACGCTGGTTGGGGGTGTCACCTTTACCGGGAGCCTGGTAGCCTTTCTCAAGCTCCGCGATTTCGCGGTGGGCAGTTGGCGGATTGGCAAATCCAAGCTGTTTCCGGGTCAGCAGGTTCTCAACGGGCTGATGTTCGCAGGAGCCACCGGCGCTGGCGTCTGGCTGATTCTCTATCCGGAAAACCAGTCACACTTGTATTTGATCATCATCGGGGCTTCCTTCCTGCTCGGCATCCTGGCTGTGATTCCGATTGGGGGGGCGGACATGCCGGTTGTCATCTCTCTGCTCAACAGCTATTCCGGCCTGGCTGCCTGCGCAGCCGGCTTTGCGGTTCAGAACAACATTCTCATCGTTGCCGGCTCACTGGTAGGAGCCAGTGGGATTATCCTGACCAAGATCATGTGTAAGGCCATGAACAGGTCTCTCTCGAATGTTCTCTTTGGCGGTTTCGGGGCCGTTGCAACAGGAGGCGACGCCAGTGCTCAGGGAGAGGCCAGGCCGATCACGGCTGCAGATGTCTATTACGTGCTCGAGGCAGCCAACTCGGTTGTGTTCGTGCCGGGCTATGGCCTGGCAGTGGCTCAGGCTCAACACTCGGTCAAGGAACTGGGTGAGTTGCTGGAGGCCAACGGCAGCGAAGTCCGGTACGCTATCCATCCGGTGGCCGGTCGGATGCCCGGGCACATGAATGTCCTTCTGGCTGAGGCAGATATCCCTTACGATCAGCTCAGTGAGATGGATGATATCAATCCCATCATGGAGACCGTGGACGTGGCCATGGTGATCGGGGCAAATGATGTCGTCAACCCGGGTGCTCGTGATGACGAGGCGAGTCCCATCTACGGGATGCCCGTGATCGAAGTAGACCGCGCCAGAACGGTCATTGTCAGTAAGCGGTCCATGGCAGCCGGGTTTGCGGGCATTCAGAATCCCCTTTTCTTCAAAGACAACACTCGAATGCTCTTTGGCGACGCCAAAGCCAGCCTCCAGGAACTCATCGCTGAGTTCAAACACTGAACGCGCGTTCCACGTTCCAAGTTCCAACGTTCCCGGGTCTGGGGTTTGTTCGCTTCCCTCACTGCGGTTCCTTGGTTCGCCTGAGCCTTGCCTTCAATCTTACTCCTGGGGAATGTCGGCGCACTCATTGCATTCGCACCTCTGTCTGCCCGACGACGGCACAGAACATCTCCGAGACCGGCCCGCAAGCCGCAAGGAACAGCGTCCGTCAAGGAGACAACTGAGGCAGGAACGCCAGTGACTGCGTAAGAAAGATTCACGTTCCACGTTGCGCCTGGGGTTTTTCAGTGGGGCAAAGAGTGGGAGCGGCCTCTGTGCCGCGAACCTATTCGGACCACGGAGGGTTCTCCCACACTGTAGTATCCTGGGTACTGGAGAAAAGACCTTATGAAATCGGTAGCTCTGGCAGCTTTTCTCGTGATGGTTGGTTTCTCGTTCGGCTCGCGTGCCCAGGATGAGGACTCGGTTCCCACAAGACCCATCAATCTCTTCGCCAAGAGCGAGTTCCAGGGTGCCGTAGCCGTAGCCCGGTTGAAGTGGCAAGATGAATCGGACGATGAACTGGGCTTCGAAATTCTTCGATCCGACAACAGCGTAGATTACAAAGTAGTTGGTTTTGTGGGTTCCAATACGGAGCGCCACGAAGACAAAGTCGGCAAATATGTCAACGGAGTGTTCGTCTATAAAGTCCGGGCCTTCAATGAGCACGGGAGGAGTGAAGAATCGAACCCGGCTTCTGTCTGGTTCTAGGCTCCCATGGCCAGCTTTGCCATAGGCGATGTGCACGGCTGCTACCAGACGCTGGTCCGTCTGCTCAAAGTGATCGATTACCGGCCCGGTGTCGATACCGTCTGGTTCGTAGGCGACCTCGTCAACCGTGGCCCCCATTCCCTGGCGGTAGCCCGTTGGGTCGCTGAAAGCTCCCAGGTCGATTCCATCCTGGGGAATCATGATCTGTACCTGCTGGCTTGCGCCCACGGACTGGTGAAGTCTCGGAACCGAGATACTCTGGGTGACTTTCTCGATTCCGCCGACTGTCCTCGACTCGTCGACTGGCTTCTGGAGCGCCCCCTGCTCGCTGAGTGCGAAAACCATCTGATCGTCCATGCCGGTTTGCTCCCACAGTGGACGATCGAGACGGCGAAGAGACTGGCGGGAGACGTCGAAACCCAACTTCGGGGGCCGCTGGCCGCCGATTTCCTGAAAGAACTGTTCGCGAACCGGACTGGGGCATGGAGTCCGATCATCCATTCCCGTGACCAGGCGGTGGCGGCGGCGCACGCCCTTACCCGACTGAGAACCTGCCGGCCGGACGGCGGTCCGTGCTTTGATTTTACGGGCCCTCCAGAGGCTGCTCCCCGCCCCTGCCGGCCCTGGTACGAGCTTCGCCAGCGCGATGAACAGAGGATTGTCTTCGGGCACTGGGCGGCCCTTGGTTATCGCCGCCTGTCCAACTCCGACGCCCTCGATTCGGGGTGTGGCTGGGGGGGGGGACTGACGGCGGTCAGGTTGGATGACGGGAAGGGATTCCGGGTTGAGAACCTGGACTTGGCCAACTCCAGCAACGCATAGAAGCGAGGGACCGATTCGATCCTGACCAGTTGCCGCTGGATGTCCCGGATCCCGCAGGCCCCCTTCAGGTAGCGGGCCACATGTTTCCTGATCAGCAGGAGGGCCAGCCGCTCACCATAAAAGTCAATCATCGCGCGAAAATGCACCCCCAGGAAGTCGGCCTTCTCCTCGAAACCCACCTCATTCCGATCCCTCCTCTGGAAGATCCAGGGATGGCCGATGGCTCCTCGACCTATCATGATGGCGGCGCAGCCTGTGTGAGCTTTCATCCGCTCAATATCGGCTTGGCTCTTGACGTCTCCGTTCCCGATCACGGGGATCTTCACTGAATCCACAATCTCTGCGATTGCATCCCAGTTGGCCTTTCCACGATAGGCCTGATTCCTGGTTCGGCCGTGGACTGCAACGAGGGAGGCACCCGACTCCTCGAGGACCCGGACCACCTCCAGATAGTTGAGCGAGTCCTCGGTCCAGCCGAGTCTGATCTTGGCAGTCACCGGAACGCTGAGAACCCTGGCCAGGCTGTGGAAAATGCGACCGATCTTGCGGGGGTTCTTGAGCAGAGCCGCACCGGCCCCTCGACCACTGATCTGGCGCACCGAGCATCCCATGTTGATGTCGATCACGTCCGGGCCAAGCTGCTCAATGCGTCTGGCTGCCTCGACGAGTCGCTGCTCGTCGCTGTCGAATATTTGAAAGACAACGGGACGCTCCTCTTCACGATAGCGGAGCATTCGACGCGTGCGCTCACTCTTGCCGTGCAGAATCGCCAGCGCGGAAACAAACTCGGTATAGCTCATCGCTGATCCGATTCGGCGACACAGTGAGCGATAGGGAAGGTCACTGAATCCCGCCATGGGGGAGAGAATCAGGTCACCTTTGATCGAGATATTACCTACACGAAAGGACATGCCCCTCAACCTTCAACGCACGTTCCAAGTTCCACGATCAGTGTTTCCTGGGTCGGCTCTAGATCTTCACCTTTGAATTTTCGGGCTTGAGCACCCTGATCAGGTGGCGGGAAAGAACCGGTACGACCTCCTCGATCGAGACTTCGCGTTTCAGCAGCTGCGACATGGAAGTGACCGGGCAGCCCGGGATCCCGCAGGGGTCGATCTCTTCGAAATAGCGTAGGTCGGTGGCCACGTTCAAAGAAAACCCGTGCATGGTGATCCATTTTCTGACGGCGACTCCGATCGATGCCAGCTTGCCTTCATCGGTCCAGATCCCGGTCAGGCCCTCCCGTCTGCAGGCGCTCAGTCCAAAGTCGCGGACGGTCCTGATGAGGCATTCCTCCAGGTTTCGCAAATACAGATGAACGTCGCGACCCCGGCGCCGCAGATCCACAATCGGATAACCAACCAGCTGACCAGGCCCATGGTAGGTAATGTGGCCTCCGCGGGCAATGTTGAAGGTCTGGGTGGATCCGTTTGGCCCGGAAGATAGTCCACTACTGTCTCTCTGCCCCCGTCTCCCGATGGTGAACACGTGCGGGTGCTCGAGCAGAAATGTCCTTTCCGGACTCCGGCCGCAGCTCAAGGACTCAAGGGTCTGTGTCTGCAATTCAAGGGCTGTCTCGTAGTCGACGAGACCCAGTTTCTCGATCTGCACTCCTTCATTCTACCTTTTGTATTCGGGGTTCCTGGTTTCTTGTCGTCGCAGAAAGAACTCGACCGCCGGGCCTGAAACGGAGTTCCCGGCCCCGTCTCAGCTTCCCCGATGCACACAACGGTGAGGCCCAAAGCTGCTAGAATCTGAACGTCTTGCCACTGAAAAGAATCAACCGGGTCATCTGCCAGGAGGTGATTCCGCCCAGCATCCTGGCCCTCGTGGTCCTGACCTTTGTGGTCTTCAGCCGGGAATTCGGACGCTTTACCGAATTGCTGATCAAGAAGAATGCGGATGGCCTTACGATTCTGCGCGTGGTTGCCTATCTGCTACCCAGCATCCTGGTTTTTACCGTTCCGATCGCCTTTCTGGTCGGAGCGCTGATCGGTTTCAGTCGTCTTTCGTCCGAGAGCGAGATCGTAGCCATGCGCGCCGGGGGCGTGAGTTTGCTGCAGATCCTGAGCCCGGTAGTGAAGCTGGGCGGGGGAGTCTCTCTGCTCACGTTGGTTCTGACGCTGTTTCTTCTTCCCCAGGGCAATTGGAGTCTGAAACTCCTTCGTGAGGAGATCGGCGTTCGTCCCGTGCGTTCTCAGATCAAGCCGAGGGTTTTCAACGAGGACTTTCCCGGCACTCTTCTTTACGTTCACGACGTCGAGGTGGGCAGTGAGGTCTGGAGAGGAGTCATGCTGGCCCATGCCAAAGACCAGGGAAGGCGCCAGCTCATCTTGAGCAGGACGGGTCAAATCGCGGTCGATTCCGAGGGCCGGCAGGTCCAGGTTTTCCTGGAAGACGGAGCCAACTACGGCTTCAATGAGAACGAGCCCGGCAAGTACAGTGTGAGCACTTTCGGGTCCCTGGGCGTGGCAGTTGATTTGCCTCGGGCGGAACCGGTGGATCGACGCCCCAGGAAGCCGGCCGAGAAGTCTCTGCAGGAGCTGCTCCGTGACTCCAGCCAGGCTCCCGGAGAAGTAGAGTTTCAGAGTCGTGTCGAGATCCACAGACGAATTGCCCTTGCCTTTGCTCCGCTGGTCTTTGCTGTTCTCGGTGTCACACTGGGAATTCGAGCTCATCGGGGTGGCCGCGGCTACGGGTCTATCGTGAGCCTGGTTGTCGCTTTCACCTTCTACATGCTGTTCGCGACGGGTTCCCGGATGGCAAGCCAGGGGGCGATCCATTGGATAATCGGTGTCTGGGGCGCCAATCTCCTGCTCGGTCTGGCGGCTGCAGGGAGCCTTCGTTTTGCCTCCATGGCATCGGGTGAGGGCTCGTTCTTCTGGAGACGAAGCCGGGTGGGCAGGACTCTGTTGAGTCTGGGCCGGTACGTGGGCCAGGTGGGAAAGAAACTACACCTCGTGCATCGGAAACTGGAGCGCCGCCGTCGGCCACGGGTTCGGATCGGCCTGACTCGGGTGGCGGATTTCTACCTGATGAGAACCTTTCTGATCTATGTCTTCCCGACCCTTTTCATCTGCCTGGGCCTGTTCTATCTGTTTACTTTCTTTGAGCTCATTGATGATCTCGTTGCCAACAATCAATCCTACTCGCTTCTCGCCGAGTACTTCCTTTACCTTCTACCCCACGCCCTGATGCTGCTGATTCCGATTTCCATGCTGATTGCAACTTTGACCACCTTCGGTCTGCTCGAGAAGACGGCTCAGTTGATCGCTTTCAAGGCCAGTGGGATCAGCCTGTACCGGCTGGTCGTGCCCGTCGTCATGGTGGCTCTACTGGTCAGCACGGCCACCTTTTTGCTGCAGGAATACGTGCTGCCCTATGCCAATCAGCGCCAGGATAATCTCCGCAACTTGATCCAGGGACGTCCGATTCAGACTTTTTACCAGCCGGGTCGGAACTGGATTTTCGGAGAAAACAACCGGCTCTATAACTACAATTACTTCGATCCCGATCGAAACCTGTTCGCTGAGATTTCCATTTACGAGATCGATATTTCAGGGAGCAAGCTCAATCGCCACATTTATGCCTATCGGTCTTCCTGGGATCGAGAACGCCAGGCCTGGAGCTTTCGACAGGGTTGGATCCGCGACTTGACAGACGAGCAGGGGGGCTTTACCCCTTTTGAGGAGACGTTGCTCGACCTGCCCGAGAAGCCCGACTATTTTGTCCACGAAGTGAAAGAGTCGAGCAAAATGACTTACATGGAGTTGAGCCAATACCTGAACGATCTACAGGAAGCCGGACTCGAAGTAGACCACCTGCGGACCGATCTCCATACCAAGATCGCTTTCCCGTTTGTGAGCCTCATTATGACGATTCTGGGTGTTCCATTCGCCCTGTCCATAGGTCGAAAAGGAGCGCTCTATGGCATCGCCGTCGGAGTGTTTCTGGGGATCTTCTACTGGGGAGCCTTCGGTGTTTTCGGGGTGTTGGGAACCAACGGTCTGCTGGCCCCGCTGCTGGCCGCCTGGGGACCCAACCTGGTGTTCGGATCGAGCAGTCTCGTACTCTTGCTCAGTGCCCGGACCTGATGCGTTCCACGTTCCACGTTCCAAGTTTGGCGCTCGCTGTCGCTCCCGCCGTTCCAAGTTCCAGGTTCCACGTTCCATGTCCGCCGAACTTTCAACCTTCAACCTGCAACTTTCAACTCTCCCTGCAGCAACCAGTAACCAGCGACTCACGTGGAACGTGGAACCGGGTCCTGACTAGTGTAGGGCGTCCCCGAGGTGCCTGCCACACTGAGAGATTCCAGAACCCAGAACCCAGAACCCATTGTGCTACCATGACTCGATGCGGCAGGTGACTCGAAACCTGGGGATCGCGAGTCGGCTTTTCATCAAGCGGGGCCTGCCTGTCAATCTCATCTTTTTCGTCACCTCCCAGTGCAATCTCTTGTGCCGACACTGCTTTTACTGGGAAGAACTCAACCTTCCCAAGAACGAGCTCTCCCTGGATGAGATCGAAAAAGTTGCGCGCAGCCTGCCCAACCTGCTCTCGCTCTCGCTGACAGGCGGCGAGCCTTATCTTCGGCCCGATTTGCCTGAAATCGCTGCCGCCTTCGAGACACATTCCCGGGTCAGGAACATTCAGATCCCCTCCAACGGTCTAATGGTGGAGAGGACGATCGACAGAGCTGCTGCGCTGCTGGAGAGAGTCAGGAATGCACGCGTCTGTACAGGAGTCTCACTGGACGGACCAAAGGACATACACAATCAGATCCGCCAGAACCAGCGCAGCTTTGACGAGGCGATTCGTTGCCTCGCGGAGTTCAAGAAGCTGAAGAGCCAGCATCCCAATCTTTCTGTCGGTGTCGCGCTCACAGTCACCTCAGCCAATCAGGACCACCTGCAGGAGTTCTATCGATATGTGGTGGAGGATCTCCAGCCGGACGCCATCACGATTACATTGACGAGAGGTGATCCAATTGATCCTTCCCTGAAAGAAGTGGACCTGCGCCGGTACCAGGAGTTCGCCGACCAGGTGGTCAGCTACCGGAAAGCCCATCGTCTCACCAACAGCTGGGCGGATCGTCTGGTGATTGCCAAGGAGCAGGAAACCTACCGTCTCATTGAAGAGGCGGCCGGTGCCACTTCCCGAATCTCACCCTGCTACGCAGGTCAGCTGATCGGGATACTGAGTGAAACCGGCGAGGTTTACGTCTGTGAGACCCTGGACAAGAGCATGGGCAATGTCCGGGACTTCGACTGCGATTTTGCCCGGTTGTGGTCGGCCCGCCAGGCAGAGGAAGCCCGCAACTACCAGCAGGAGTTGGGCTGCCAGTGCACCTATGAGTGCGCCATGAGCGTCAACACCCTGTTCAACCCCCGCCGGGCAGCGCGAATTCTCTGGAACTCTCTTTGATTCCAACGTTCCAACGTTCCAACGTTGTTGCCGCTGTAGGGGCCGGGAGTCGTGGAACAGATCGGACCACGGAGGGTCCTCCTACGGGGTGTGCCAGTTCTTTAGATAGGCCCGCAACGTGAAGAACTCGGCAGCCAGCATTTCAAAGAACAGAAAAGCCGCTGCCTGGAGGGCAAAGACTGAACCTCTGGATCTCCGGCACAGCTTCAGGAAGCGTAGATTGGCGAGCCCGAAGAGGGCGAGAAGGGCCAGGAAACCGACCAGCAGACCCGGTTGCACCAGCGCCAGCAGGCCGATCACCAGGGCGGGGCCGGGGATTGCCAGTGAGAGGATCCTTGTCCATCGGTGAGCCCGCAGCGAGAAGGCTCGTTCGGTTTGACTCAGATCCAGCCTGGTCAGGTCCTGGATGCGGCGGGCATTCTCGCGCATGGCCCCGGAGAAAGTGTATTCCTTCAGGTGAACTGCATTGACTCGACGGTCGATCACGAAGCGGTAGCCGCGACTGCCCAGGGTAACCCCAAGCTGGAAATCTTCACCTGTCTCGCGACTGGGATTGAATCCTCCGTGGCTTCGCAAGAGTTCCCTCTCGACACAGAAAACAGGCGTGTGAATGTAGGGACTGAGAGGGTCGGTGGCCAGGTATAAATGGCGGGTGTAGAGGTTCTTGTAGTTGGAGAGGAAATCCCGGTGGAGAATCTCTTCCGCATACATTCCGAGAGCCCCGGCAACCTCAGGGCGGTGGGAGTAGAGATCGAGAGACTCACGGATCCATTCGATGCTCCTGGCAGGAAGGAGAACGTCACAGTCAAGGAAAAGGACATGCGGATGGACAGCCCGCTCCAGCCCTTTGTTCCGCGCCCCGGCCGGACCGGTTCGGACTTCCAGTGAGATCAGTCCCACCTCTGAGGCTCCATTCCACTCCTGAACCACAGATCCAGTTCCGTCCGAGGAGGCGTCGTCGACAATCAGCACCTCCGCCCGGGTCAAGTCGTTTTGAGCCAGGGCATCCAGACAGCGCCGCAGCGTGTCACGGGAGTTCCTCACAGGGATGACGACACTGAGGGGATAGGATTCGGCGAGCTGTTGCCTGGTCCTGCGTTTTGCGGTCCTGCGGCGAGTGGGTGTTGCCAAGATTCCTCCTGAGTCGGCGAATCGCAGTGGATACCAAGTAATATAAGATATCCGCTCGAGCCTACGGAATGGAACTGCACTCGCCAATCTATCTCTTGTTCCTGCTGCCGGCCGTTTCCGTGGCCGCCTTCACACGGCGTCCAGCCGGCCGGCTGCTTCTGTTTCTGGCCCTGAGTTACTGTTTCTATCTGAGCTGGAGCACCGTCTTCATTCTCCTGCTCGCGGGGTCTTCGCTGGTCAACTTCCTGATGGGCCGACTGCTTTATCGAAACCGGCATCCCTGGGTGCTCTTCTTCGGGATTGCGGCCAACATCCTGATTCTGCTCTTGGCCAGACACGCCGGAGCTTTTCTCTCAGGTTGGTTTGAACCCCCCTCCGTTCCCGGCGTGTTGGTGCCAGTCGGAGTCTCCTTTTACACCTTTCAGGCCCTGGGTTCTCTGATCGATATCTATCGCGGTTTCGACAGGAAACCGACGCTTCTGGAGTTCCTCGTCTTCATGGCTTTCTGGCCGGTTGTTCTGTCCGGCCCGATCTGCCGGCTGCCCGAAATGCTTCCCCAGTTCAGAGAACCTCTTTCAGCCTGGAATCATGCGCCTGAGGGGATTCAGCGGATCGTGCTGGGCCTGTTCATGAAGGTCGTTCTGGCAGACTCGCTGGCTCACGGCGTTTTCAACCAGGGTGGGGTGAACCAGGGCTTCGATCAGGTGCAGAACTGGAGTCCTCTGGATATCGTCTCTCTAAGTACATAAGTTCTTAAATACACTAACGTATTATATCAGGCTGATTTGGCATTGTGGTAACCTGAAAGGAGTTCCACAGTGCCTCGACACAGCCCGTATAAGATCGTTCTATCGCCAGGTGAGGAAAGAGAACTATTGGCTCGTGCCCGAAAATATACGTTACCGTATTTTCAGGTACAGCGAGCCAAGATGATTCTCCTGGCAGCCCAGGGTTTGCGTAATGATGAGATCGCGAAACGTTTGGATACCCGTCGAGAGGTGGTATGTTTCTGGAGAAAGCGCTTTTTCGAAAAACGCCTGATGGGTCTGGAGGAGAACTCTCGGCCGGGTCGCCCCCGGTCTTTTCCCCCCAGAGGTAGTGGTCGAGGTTAAAGCCTTGGCCTGTGAGTTGCCCGCCACCTTCGGATTGCCCATCTCGCGATGGAGCAGCGCCGATCTGGCCGCCCAAGTGCGCCAGTCCGGGTTGGTCGCCAGCATCAGCAGGACCACCGTCTGGCGCTGGCTCCATGAGGACGCCATCCGCCCTTGGCAGCATCGCTGCTGGGTTTTCCCTCGAGACCCCCATTTCGCCGAAAAAGCGGGGCGTATCCTCGACTTGTATGAGAGAGTGTGGCTGGGGCATCCCCTGAAAGACGGTGAATTCGTCCTCTCCGCCGACGAAAAAACCAGCATCCAGGCACGCCGCCGTCGGCATCGAACCCTCCCCCCTCAACCCGGCGTCGCGATGAAGGTGGAACATGAATACACGCGCTGCGGCGCTTGGGCTTATTTGGCAGCACTGGATGTGCATCGGGCCAAGCTCTTCGGTCGCTGTGAACGAAAAAATGGGATTGCTCCTTTTGGCCGCTTGGTCGATCAAGTCATGACCCAGACTCCCTATAAAGAAGCCCGAAGAGTCTTCTGGATTTTGGACAATGGATCGGCTCACCGGGGAGCCCGCTGCATCCGCCGGCTTCAAAGCAAATATCCTCGAATCGTCCCCGTCCACGGACCCGTCCATGCGAGTTGGTTGAACCAGATCGAGATCTATTTCTCCATTGTCCAGCGCAAAGTTCTTACCCCGAACGACTTCCTTTCCCTGCAGGCCCTCGAAGAACGGCTTCTGGGCTTTCAACAGCATTACGCCACCATTGCTAATCCTTTTAAGTGGAAATTTACTCGTCACGACCTGAACAAGCTCATGAACAAACTGAAAGCCGCCGCCTAAAAATACGTTAGTGTATTTATGAACCAGAGTACTAAGCTTGGGATACGGCTTACAGCTGTTCTTCGATTTCGCCGGTTACAGCCACATTGCGATCGGGTCCGCCCTGCTGGTTGGAATCCGCCTCAGAGAGAACTTCAGGTCTCCCTTCGGGGCGACCTCTCCAAGCGACTTCTGGGGCCGCTGGCACATGTCGCTCTCTTCCTGGATCCGGGACTACGTCTTCTTTCCCCTGGCAACCCGGCGAAGGAGCCTTGGATGGCGTCTTCTTGCTGTCATTATCGCCATGGTGGTGTTTGGAGCCTGGCACGGGCTGACCGCTACTTTTCTACTCTGGGGTCTCTATCACGGACTGGTTCTGGCCGGTCAGAGGATGCTCTCAAAGAACTCTCCGAACTCGATCCGGTCAGCTCCTGCTCTGGGATGGGCCCTGACTTTCGTCGTAATCAACCTGGGATGGATTCTCTTCCGATCAGGGAGCCTGGACCAGGCAGGTCGAATGTATGCCGGTCTGTTTTCAATCGGTCAACCCGCCAGCCTGGCTGCCGCTTTTCACCTCCTGGTCATGGTGCTTTTTTGCGGACATCTTGTGCTGCTGTTTTCGAAGTCCCAGGCTACCAACTGGATCGAGAGTGAACGGGTAAGACAGATTCGTCGCCTGGCGTCGCCCGCCTTTTTCACAGCTATTTTTCTAATGACTCTGGCCTGGGGAGAGGGTGAGTCGCCATTCGTGTATGTGCAGTTCTGATTCAAGATGAAGCCGCTTAGCCCTGATTCGAGTAGCCTGATCAGCTTGCCCGGCGAAGGGAGCCTCCTGCACGACTGTATGGGCAGCTGGCGCAGCAGTGAGACGTGTCTAACCACCTGGACTCCTGCGGCCGATCCCGAGTTCCAGTCCCTCAGCTTCGAGGCTTTTCAGGAACTGTCCGAGCGGGCCGCAGGTTGGCTGGAGGAAGGCGGGCTCGGTGAGAGAGACGTGGTCATCCTGCTGGTCAGGGATCCGGCTCTTCTCATGGTCGCTTTCTGGGGTGCCGTGCTGAGGGGAGCTGTGCCCGCGATTCTGGCCTATCCGAATTTCAAGATGAACCGGCGGAAGTATGCCTTCGGACTGCAGGGGGTCTCGAGCAGAGCCGGGGCGCGCCTGGTCGTCATTGACTCCGGGTTTCCTCATGATCTTCAGGAGATGATCCACCTGCCGGCTGGGTCCGCGCTGCAAGAGATCAGCCGGGCCTCGATCGACAGAGCGAACCCTTTGAGAGTCCGCCCGGCGATCACTCCGGACAGCCCCGTCCTGCTGCAGCACTCGGCGGGAACCACCGGTCTCCAGAAAGGGGTTCTTCTGAATCATCGGCAGGTGCTTCGCCAGCTTCGAAAACTGGCCCGGTATCTGGAACTGGACCGGACAGACTGTTTCGCAAGCTGGCTTCCCCTGTATCACGACATGGGGTTGATCGCCTGCTTTCTTCTCCCTGTCGTTGCAGGCCTTCCAGTGGTCGTTCAATCTCCTGACGACTGGGTGCTGCGGCCCGTTTCTTTCCTGCAAATCTTGACCAATTTCGGGGCTACCAGATCCTGGCTTCCCAACTTCGCCTTTTCCTTTCTGAGCAGGAAAGTCCCACCACCTCATCGAATCGGGCTCGACCTCTCCTCTGTACGCTCCCTGGTCAATTGTTCCGAGCCGGTCACGGCCGCCGCCATGGAATCGTTTTATGATGCCTTCAAAGACTGCGGTCTGGCAGCCTCAGCACTGGAGACAAGTTATGCGCTGGCGGAGAATGTGTTTGCGGTGACTCACTCAATCCGCGATCTTCCTTCCACCAGACTCGAGGTCGATGCCAACTATCTGGCCCTGGAGGACAAGGTTCGGGGAGTGAGCGGCTCTGACAGTCGTCCTCTGACGTTATTGTCATCCGGAACCTGTCTGGAGGATACCGAGGTGAAAGTCTGCGGGCGGTCCGGGAGTCGACTCCGGGATCGGGAAATCGGTGAGCTGTGGATCCGAAGTGACTGTCTGTTTGGCGGGTATTTCGAGAGCTCCGGCCGGGGCAACTGCATCGGGGAGAGCTGGTTCAAAACCGGCGACATCGGATTTCTCCACAACGATCAGCTGTTTGTCCTGGGTCGCCTCGACGACGTCATCATCATTGGGGGCAGGAACATCTATCCCGCGGATGTCGAGGAGTTGGCCTCTCAGCATCCGGCGATTCACGCTGGAAGAGCAGTCGCCTTCGGTATTCGAAGCCTCGAAAGCGGCACCCAGGACCTGGTCGTGGTTGCCGAGGTGAATACGGATCGAGAGCTGCCCGAGTCCCATTCGATTGAAGCCGATCTGCGCGCACAGATTGTGGCCTATCTGGGGTTCGCCCCGCGAACAGTACGAGTAGTGAAACCGGGTTGGATGGTCAAGAGTACCGCCGGCAAGCCGGCCCGGCGAGCCACTCGAACCAGGTTCCTCGAGCAAAACGCCGATCTGGTGAGGGAACATAAATGGACCCCCGACCCATGGAAAAACTGACCAGCGACATCATTCAGGCTCTCAAGGAGAGGGGACTTGTGCTCCCCGATACCGCGATTGATGTTGACACTCCCCTGGTGTCGTCCGGCTTGATCGATTCCTTTGGACTGGTGGAGGTCCTGGAGGTTCTCGAGAGTGTAAGCGGCCTCAGCATCCCTTCGGGGCGTGTCAGTCCGCAGGATCTGGACTCGGTCGGGTCCATGATCGCAGTAGCGGCGAAATGGGGAAAGAAGGTACGTTAGAAGCATGGTGTCGCACTCAGATTCGAGGAGGCAAATCCTCTCCTGGGCTTTCTACGACTGGGCCAATTCAGCCTTCGCAACCACCGTCATGGCCGGCTTCTTTCCGGTGTTTTTCTCGAGTTACTGGAGCGCTCAGAATTCCACTGCGGAGAACACGTTCAAGGTAGGTGCAATCAATTCCATATCCAGTCTGGCTGTCGTTTTTCTGGCCCCCGTGCTCGGGGCCATCGCTGATCAAGGGAGCCGCCGCAAGAAGTTCCTGATCTTCTTTGCTTACATGGGGGCTCTCTCCACGATCAGCCTGACTGTTGTCTCCCGTGGCCAGTGGCAGGTGGCGGCTCTTTTCTACATCCTGGGGGCGATCGGGTTCTCGGGAGCGAACACTTTCTATGACGCCCTTCTGGTCGGTGTCTCTCCTCCTCGGGAGAGGGACCGGGTCTCCGCACTTGGCTTTGGCCTGGGGTATCTCGGAGGCGGGCTTCTGTTCGCCTTGAACATTGCAATGGTGAAGTTTCCCGGATTCTTCGGACTGCACAGCCCCGAGCAGGCGATCCGCCTTTCCTTTGTCACGGTTGGGCTGTGGTGGATACTTTTCTCAGTTCCCCTCATGCTCTGGGTCAAGGAACCGGTCTACAATAGAAAGGCCGTCTCCGGGCTGGAGGCCACGCGTCTTGGATTCCTTCAACTGAAGTCGACGTTCCGAGAGGTACGAAGCCTAAAGACGGTATTCCTCTTCCTGGTCGGGTACTGGCTCTACATGGATGGCGTGGACACCATCGTGCGAATGGCGGGCATCTGGGGCCTCTCGATCGGGCTCGACCCGCAGGACATTGTGCTGGCCTTGCTGCTGACCCAGTTTGTCGGCTTTCCGGCAGCTCTTTTTTTCGGGAAGATCGGCCAGTCGATCGGCCCACGTCCGGCCATCCTCATCTGCATTGCCGTTTACATCATCACCACGATTGGGGCCGCCTTTATCTCCAAGGGCCGGGACTTCTTTGTGCTGGCGACGATGATCGGTCTGGTTCAAGGGGGAATCCAGGCGCTGAGCCGCTCCTACTATGCTCGCATGATTCCAGAGGACAGGTCGGCGGAGTTCTTCGGCTTCTATAACATGCTGGGAAAATTCGCCGCGGTGCTGGGGCCGATTCTGATGGGTCTGGTCGCCCTGTGGACGAACAGCCCTCGAGCCTCGATTGCGGCGGTGGCTCTCCTCTTCCTGGCAGGGGCATGCTTCTTGATGCTCGTGGATGAAAATAAGGGGCGAGAGGACGCCCTCAGGATAGGACGGATTTGAGGAAGTAAGGTGGACTGTATTTCAGGTGTTGCAGTTCACTGGTATCAGGGTTGATGGTTAGGAAGTGTGATGATCACGTCTCCGGGTCGAGCATAGTCGAGCTTCTCGCGCAGAATGCGCTCCAGTTCCTCCGGGTCACTCTTGATTCTCTCGAGTTGCTGAGCCTTCTGCCGGTTGATTTCACGCAACTGTTGGTTTTCAAGTTCCAGTTGCGCCAGCTCACTGCGGGTTCGGTCGAGTTCCATGAAACCGCCCGAGCTATAGGTGAGCAGGTAGGCATATGAGAAAAGACAAACGAAGAAGAGGATGAGGAGAAGTTCACGTCGTGCTTTGCGACTCAGATTCATAGGGAGATTGCAATGATTAGAATCGTGTTTTCGACCATCGATGACGCCCACAAAGCCGAGCAGCTGGCAACAACGCTTGTCAATAGAAAACTGGCCGCGTGCGTCAACATCATTCCCAGCGTCCGGTCAGTGTACCACTGGCAGGGGACTGTGGAAAAAGCGATGGAAAACCTCTTGATCATCAAGACCAGCGAAGGCCGACTGGATGAGTTGGTGGACATTTTGCGGGAACTCCATCCCTATGACCTGCCGGAGATCATTGCCCTCCCGGTGGAGACGGGACTGCCGGAGTATTTGAGGTGGGTGGTGGAATCGACTACGTGAATTCGAATGGGAAATGGAAAATGGAAAATGGAATATTCGATCTGGAGCCGTTCCATCCCGCGATCTTGAATTTTCAATTTTCCATTAATACACAGCGGAACCCGACATCTTTGAAACGCTGGTTCTTGCCGGCTGACCGGAGTCGGATCCCGACCAGCGCGTAGCGGCTGCTCTCCACGAAGGAACCCCCGCGAACGATGAATTCCTGGGGCCGATCGGGAACGGTGGATCGGGTGCATTCGCCGACGTTGCCTGCCAGGTCGTACACGTGAAAGGGAGAGACGTCCCGTGGGCGGTTTCCCACGGGCTCGGCCTGGCCCGAAGCGCAGTTGATCATGTCCTGGGTGGGTGGTGTTTCTCCCCAGGGGAATGCTCTCGCATCGGCCCCTCCACGAGCAGCTTTTTCCCATTGAGTTTCCGAGGGAAGTTCGCCACCTATCGAGCGGCAGTAGGCTGCGGCGTCCGAATTGGAAACCCACACCACCGGGAAGTCGGCTCCCCAATCAGGGTACTGGTCACCTTCCCAGTGGCTCAGAAAATCCCGGCGCACCGAAGGCCTGTACGAAGTAGCCAGGAGAAAGTTCTTGAATTCCCGGTTGGTTACCTCGAAACGACTCATGTGAAACTGATCCTCGAACTGATCTCTGGGAGGAATTGTCAACCGCTCTTTCATCTGCTCGACCATTCCCGGGAAGTTCATCACGGTCTGGCTGAGATAAAACTGGAGCTGCCGCTCCGTAAGCCCGAAATAGAAAGTTCCCCGCCGAATCTCGACCATACTCTCCTTCGCATCCGGGGGCCTTTGTGGGGAGGGCCGAACCTCCTGTTCGACTGCGGGTTCATGCACCGCGGCTGTTCCACAGGCCATCGCCGTCAGAACCAGGGGAACAAGTGGATTACAGATTCGAGGCCAGATCATCATTCGGGTTGGACAAAATTCGGGTTGGACAAAGGGTTTTAGGCCCCCTCCATACACGGTGTGGGAAGCGACGATGTGGTCGCCCTGCTGGAAGGTTGGTGCGATCGTGCCGTCAGGGGCTGGTGTGAACAGTGACTGAAGAGCGAGCCCGAGTGGTCAGGATTTGGCTTCGTCGCTCTTCTTTTCCGCGGAGCTGTCGCCGCTTCGCACCGAGCTCTTGAAGTTCCTGATGCCCTCTCCGAGGCCCTTGCCGAGCTGGGGCAGCCGGCTCGCCCCGAAGATGACGATCACGATCAACAGGATGACACCCAGTTCGGGCAGTCCCAAACCGATCAAAATCAGGTCCATAGAATCTTCCTCGCAGCCATGTTAACACACGTTCCAGGTTCCACGTTCCACGTTCCACATTGTTGGTGTCGCGGCGCGGATTGGTCGCAGAAGACGGACGTCTCGGCCCCGATCCCTGCACCATCTGCCCGGCCACGCCTCCCCACGTGGAACCTGGAACCTGGACCTTGGAACGTTGGAACGTTGGAACCTGGAACTCGGAACTCGGAACGTTCAAAGTACGACTCGTCGATCCCCCACCCGTCTGGTGACCCTGTTTTTGTCCAGGTATTCCAGGAAGGGGATTGCCAGTTTGCGCGTGAGGCCGAAGAGATTCTTGAAGTCGGCAACGGAGAAGGAAGTTCCGGACGCGTAGGCTTCGAGCAGGCCGGTTTTCAACTGATCGACCTGCGTGCTGGTCATGAAAAGACTCTCCGAGAGGCGCGCGATCCGTCCCTGGTGGATGAGAAAAAAGAAAACATCATTGATGTCCTTTGCTTCGCGGCCCAGGTGCGTCGCGAGCTCCTCCACCCTGAGAGCCGAGTGGGGGCTGGCGTCCAGGGTTGCGAGAATCCGCTCCTGGAGCTGCTTTTGATCCGGAGTCAGGGTCACCCTGTGTTCGGAGTGTGACACAGTGTGGGCACTGGCTCGAATGCGCGATTCCGCCTCCAGAATTTGCAGAATTGCATTGAAGTAACTGTTGGAAGCCCAGCTCATGAATCGTTCTTTCAGTTCTTCCCTGGGAATCCCGTCAAGGAGTGGATTCTGGTCGTGAAACCGCCGGGTGAAATCCACGATCTGATCTTTCAGTGCTGCGAGAGAGTCGTCAGCCACGACAAGATCGGCTGCCTCAAACCGAATGAGTCCTGCAGCAGACTCGAGTAATTCCTGAATGGCTTTTTCGGTCATTCCACTGCGCGCCTGCAGTTCTGACAATGAGGCTCCTCGGAAGCCCGCCTTTGTGACGTAGTAATCAATGGATCTGGTCAGGCAGTCGCTGCTGTCTTGGGACCAGGCCTCCTGCAGGGCGAGCAGGCCTGGAAAGGCCCCTTCGAGATCTCTTCTTTTCCGTTTCGGAGCCCGGCTGTCAAGGACGGTCCCGCCTCCGATCGTAGTCAGTGGCGAATAGCGCCTGATGATAAATCGATCGCCCGCGCAGGCGACTACGGGCCCTTCCAATCGCAGTTGCACCAAACCGGTCTCGCCCGGCCCCAGGTCTTTCCTCGCGATTGGGTAAACTCGCCCAATCACTTCGGTGCTGCCGTGATGAAAACGAACCGGCGTTCGCCGCCGGACTGGTGCCGGGGCAGAGGCGAGGAGTTCCAGGCCGGCATCCAGAATGAAAGAGGGGCGGAAAACCCCCGGGGGCCCCAGCACCATTCCTCGCTGAAGCCGGCCTTTGTCCAGTCCCGTGAGGTTCAGAGCCGTTCGCTGGCCGACCGTGGCCGCGGCAGCATTGCGGCCATGGATCTGCAGGTTTCTCACACGGCCCTGTAAGCTCGAGGGGTAGGCCTGCACCTTATCCTCTTTCCGAATCTTCCCCTGCCACGTGGTACCGGTCACGACGGTACCGAATCCTCTAAGCGAAAAAACTCGGTCGATGGGTAGCCGGAACTGGTGCCGGGATTGCAGATCGTCGTCCAGATCGAGTTCGATAAGTTGCTCTTCGAGCAGGGCCCTCAGCTGGTCCATTCCGCGACCCGAGTGGCTGTCAACGCACGTCATGGGTGCGTCCGCAAGGATCGTTCCCCGTAACAGTTCGGCTATCTCTTCCTTGACCAGCTCAATGAACTCAGGGTCCACCAGGTCACACTTGGTAATGACCACAATGCCGTGACTGATTCCCAGCAGACGGCAAATCTCGAAATGCTCGCGGGTCTGGGGCATGATCGATTCATCAGCCGCCACCACAAGCAGAACGAACTGGATTCCGCCAACACCCGCCAGCATGTTCTTGACGAACCTTTCGTGTCCCGGGACGTCGATGAACCCGACCTGGAACGGCCCGATTTGGGCGTGAGCAAAACCAAGATCAATCGTGATTCCGCGCTGCTGCTCTTCCTTGAGTCGATCGGCGTTCATTCCCGTCAGGGCCTGAACAAGGCGAGTCTTGCCGTGATCGATGTGACCGGCAGTGCCGATAATCAAGTGCCGCATCCGGGAGGAGTATATCCGGAACGAAGGGTCTGATACGATCCGTGCTGATGGCCTGCCCGCCGGCACGCGGTCGCTTCCGTTGCTGCAACCGGTCGCGCAAGGCGGGGACTTTGACATCCTCCCGGCCGGCTGGTGTAGAATGCCTGGTTTTTGAAGATTATGTTCGAGAGTCTGTCAGATCGAATTCAGGGAGTTCTTAAGAACCTCCGCAGTGAAGCGCGCATCACCGAGTCGCATATCGACCGGAGCATGCGCGAGATTCGAATTGCTTTGCTCGAAGCAGATGTGAACTTCAAGGTTGCCAGAGAGTTCATCCAGAAGGTTCGGAGCCGGGCGCTTGGCGAAGAGATCCTGCGAAGTTTGACTCCCGGTCAGCAGGTGGTGAGGGTGGTCCGTGACGAACTCGTCGAACTGCTGGGTGGCAGTTCGTCGCGGGTCGAGTTCGGACGGCCCCCGTCAACATTCATGCTGGTTGGATTGCAGGGAAGCGGCAAGACGACGACCGCCGGAAAGCTGGGTCTCTGGCTTCGTAAGCTGGGTCGGCGCCCGCTCCTGGTGTCAACCGATGTCTACCGCCCGGCGGCAATCGAGCAGCTCCAGGTGATCGGGGACGCCATTGAGATGCCGGTTTTCTCGGATTCCAGCCGAGATGCTCTGGACCGGGCTCGCAAGGCCCATTCCCACTGTCGCGACGGGGGATTCGACGTTCTGCTCGTGGATACGGCAGGGCGCCTCCACATTGATGAGCAGCTCATGGTCGAACTGGAAGCGATGCAGGCGCAGTTACAGCCGATCGAGACTCTGCTGATTGCCGACGCTATGACGGGACAGGATGCCGCGACCTCGGCCCAGCGTTTCGGTGAACGAGTGGGACTGACGGGGGTGATTCTGACCAAGCTCGACGGCGATGCCCGCGGTGGAGCCGCCCTCTCGATCGGGTCAGTGACCGGAAAGCCAATCAAGTTCGTGGGGGTTGGCGAAAAATACGACGCTCTGGAAGTCTTTCATCCAGACCGGATGGCCAGCCGCATTCTCGGAATGGGCGACGTTCTGGGCCTCATTGAACGAGCCGAACAAGTGGTGGATGAGAAGCAGGCTGAGGAGATGATCCGGAAGATTCGACGAAATGAGTTCACGCTCGAGGATTTTCTGGGCCAGCTCCGACAGTTGCGGAAACTCGGGCCGCTGGATCAACTCCTCGGACTTCTGCCCAAGGCCGGTCCGCTGAAGGGCCTCGACAACCTGCAGGTTGACGAAAAGCGCATGGGTCATCTGGAAGCCATCATTTGCTCGATGACTCCCTCGGAGCGCCTCAATTACAAAATCATCAAGGGCCCCAGGCGCAAGCGTATCGCCCGGGGTAGTGGGCGGCCGATCTCAGAAGTAAATCGGTTGCTGAAACAGTATGTGCAAACTCGAAAACTCATGAAGAAGGCCAGTAAAGGTTTGTTTGGTAAGAAGTTACCCAATTTCGGCTTCCCTTCATGAGGAAAACTCTGTTAGATCTGCTAAAATTGTTAACTAATTTCCCGGAGGAGAACTTTTGCTTCGAATTCGACTTAGTCGGCATGGAGCCAAGAAGGATCCACATTATCGTGTAGTCGTCACTGACAGGAGAAGTCCACGTGACGGCCGCTTTGTGGAGATTGTAGGTTACTACAATCCAGCCTTAAAGCCTGTTCGCCTGCATTTAGACCTGGAAAGAGTTGATTACTGGGTCGGTCAGGGGGCACAGCCTTCGGCGACGGTCCAAAGCCTGATGAATCGGGTCAGGAAGGAGTCTGAACCTGAGCCCGAAGCACAGGAAGCTTGAAGTGTTCATCCCTTCGCTAAGCTGACATCTGAGGAGCGCCGGATCAGAAGCTGAGAAACCTGGTACCCAACCCGGACTCGCTGGAGGTGCCCGATGAAAGAGCTAGTAGAACAGATCGCCAAGGCTTTGGTGGACAATCCGGATGCTGTGAGTGTCTCCGCGGTGGAAGGAGAACAGACAACAGTTCTGGAACTGCGAGTAGACCAGGCTGATCTGGGCAAAGTGATTGGGAAGCAGGGACGTACCGCAAGAGCCATTCGGACGCTGTTGGGGGCGGCAGGCATGAAGCTGCGGAAGCGCTTTGTACTGGAGATTCTTGAGTAGTTGGATGAGTTCATCACCATCGCGAGGATCACCAGGCCCCGCGGTGTCAATGGAGAAGTTACAGCTCAGATACTGACCGACTTTCCCGAACGGTTCTGTGCGGTTGGCCGAGTCCGCCTCCTGTGCGATGCTAAGATTCAATGGGAGGAAGTCGAGAGATACCGATTCCACCAGAATCGTGTACTCCTGAGATTCCTTGGATTCGAAAGCCCGGCCGAAGCCGCTTCGCTTGCCGGCTGTGAAGTTCAGGTTCCCGAAGAGGAGGCGGTCACATTGCCCCCTGGTGTCTATTTTCACTTCCAACTGATGGGCTGCAACGTTTTTGAAGGTGGCAGCCCACTGGGCCGAGTCGTCGAGGTTTTGGATACGGGTCGGAGTGCGAATCTAGTAGTGAGGACCCGTGAAGGAGCGGATTTCATGATTCCGCTGGCTCACCAGTTCGTACGCCGTGTGGATTTGACAAGCTCTTGCATCCATGTAGAGTTACCTGAGGGACTGCTCGAACTGGCCCTCCCCCCTCCCCGCAAGAGAACGCGACGAGCCGGCCCAGGTCGTTGAAGGCTCGACGATTTTCAATTTCTATCCAATCAACTCATGCAAATCGAAATCTTGACCATCTTTCCTCAACTGTTCGAGTCGACCTTCCGGGGGGGCATGATCAGGCAGGCTACTAAGAAGGGTCTGCTTCGGATTAAGGTCACTGACCTGAGAGACTTCGCGACTGATCGACACAGGACGGTCGATGATCGGCCCTATGGTGGAGGCGAAGGAATGGTGATGAAGCCGGAGCCGATCTTCAGGTCGGTAGAGACCTCGAAAAAGCGAGCCGGAAAGCGGGTTCATGTCGTGATCCTCTCTCCCCAGGGCGAGACTCTGAACCAGTCGGTGGCAAACGGGTTGACAAAGCATCAACACGTTCTTCTGATCTGTGGTCGCTATGAAGGGGTCGATCAAAGGGTAGCGGATCATCTGGCCGATCAGGAGATCTCGATCGGCGACTATGTTCTGAGCGGTGGAGAATTTGCCGCGATGGTTGTGACCGATGCCGTTTGCCGCCTGATCCCGGGAGTTCTCGGAAACGCCGCCTCGGTCTTGGAGGACTCTTTCATGTACGGACAACTGGACTATCCACAGTACACTCGTCCGGCCGACTTTCGTGGTTGGAGAGTTCCACCTGTGTTATCGTGTGGCGACCATAAGGAGATTAGGAGATGGAGAGAAGAACAGGCATACCATAGAACTCGCACCAGAAGACCAGATCTTCTGGCCAGCTCTCGGCAACCTGGCGAGGATGACTGAAGAGAGCCGGGGAAAGTAGCTATGAACATCATTGACGAGATCGAAAAGGAACAAATGGAGCGTGAACTCCCAGAGTTCACTCCTGGCGATACGGTTCGGGTGAACGTCAGGATCCAGGAGGGTGGAAAAGAAAGGATTCAGGCCTTCGTAGGAGTCGTCATCCGGATCAGGAAAAGAGGGGTCCGTTCCACGTTTACGGTTCGGAAGGTTTCCTTCGGGTACGGAGTTGAGAGGATATTTCCGCTCTACTCCCCGAACGTCCAGAGCATCGAGCGACTGAAGAAAGGGAAGGTTCGCCGCGCCAAGCTGTACTACCTCCGCCAACGAAGGGGCAAAGCCGCCAGAATCAAGGAGATTCGGTAGACATCTCGTCCGCCTGTGTTCCGCGTCCCCTGAGGGCCTTGCGGGATGATGATCGCGAAAGCCCTGTTCTTCCTCTATGTCTTCTACTGTTTTGAGGTAGGAGTGTTCCTGCTCATCTTTCCCTGGTCCAACATCTGGGACCAGAACTCTCTCTTGAGCCTCTATCCGGACTTGAGGCTGATTATCCTGAACAACTTTTTTCGCGGTGCGGTTTCCGGTCTGGGGCTCGCCAATCTGCTTCTGGGTTTCTGGGAAGTTGGCCACTTCAATCGATACTTTGGAAAAGCCTGATCTTCAACCAGTAACCAGTAACCAGTAACCACGAGCGCAGCGAGTTAACCCCAGTAATGCTGGATCCGGGCGACGCCTCGCTCGACTGTAGAACTCGAGATCCTGAACTCCTCAACACCGTCTGCCTGGTGGTAGGACTGGAGGCTCGAGGAGTCCGCAGTGAAGACATTGAACGCGTAGCGACCCGGAAGAAGTTGCAGGTCCGGAAGAGAAAGGGCCACATGGAAGAGTCCCGGGTCTACTTTGGCGAGGCGGTGCCCATCGATATTTGTAGTCGTGGAGTAAACGAGCACTCCGTCGTTTCGGACCAATGCGACACCGATTCCGGCGTCAGCGCTGTGATGTTCTGGAAAGCGTGCCCAGACATCCAGTCGTAAGGAATCCCCGGGCCGGAAGAGGTGCCCTTTCCGGTCGGCCGGACCAGAGAGTTCGACCTGCTCGATCGAGCTTCCGCTTCTCTCCACGGCTGGATCTCCTGCAGACGAGACCAGCAGCTGAGAACTCCCGATCTTGCTGCGACACGAGTCCTGGTATCCGTCCACAACGTGATTCGCCTGGCCAGAGGCCACCACACTGCCCTTGTCCAGCCACAGGGCCTGCTCGCAGAGTGATTTCACCTGGGTCAGGTTATGGGAGCAGAAAACGATGGTTGTCCCATTCTCCTGGAACTGCTTGATGCGGTCCGTGCACTTCTTCTGAAATACCTGATCCCCCACGGACAGAGCCTCGTCGATGACCAGGACGTCGGGAAAAAAACCCGTTGCTACAGCGAATGCCAGCCTCAATGACATACCGGTTGAATAAGTCCGCAGAGGCTCGTCGATAAAACTCTGAAGCTCACTGAATTCAATGATGTCTGGCTCGAGCTCCCGAACTTGTGCTCGGTTCAGTCCGAGCAGAGCAGCGCTGAAATGGATGTTTTCACGACCGCTGAACTCGGGATGAAAGCCAGTTCCCAGCTCCAGCAGCGCACCGATCGTACCTTCCACTCGCGCTTCTCCGACGGTCGGACTGGTACTACCACAGAGGATTTTTAGCAGCGTGCTCTTTCCCGCACCATTATCCCCAACGACTCCGAGCGCTGATCCCGCGGGGAGCTGGAAACTGACATCCTTGAGAGCAGTGAAATGAGGAAGGCCTCGGGCCGGGCTCAGGATCAGGCGACCCCAGGACTTCCGGTCAGGAAGCAGGGGATAGCTTTTCTTGAGCCCCCGGACGTCAATCGCTAAATCGCCCACAGTGCAGGTTACCTTAACTTGAAAGAGAATAAAGAATGGAAAATTGAAAATTATTCGCTTCGCTCATTGCGGTGCCAGGGCAAGGTCGACAATGCCTTGAACCGACTTGCTCGGAAAGATGTACTTTTGGTGTCAATCACCAGGGTAATTCCCCCACCTCCGTCACCAGGGTAATTCCCCCATTTGGGGATCATCATCATCTCGTTTCTCTTGATTTTCGGCGGTTGTGCTTGGGAAAACTTTTCCCAAGCAGGTTCCTCCTTTCTGGTCGCAGTCGTGGTCTGTTTCGAGCCAGCGTTTTTCCAGTCGCAGCATTTGCATTCGATTGAAAGCCCGATAGCGGGCGGAAAGCTGGCTGCTCGTGACCTCCTGTAAGACGGAACTGAAGTAATGCAGGGCACCGATTGGCTGGCCCGGGAGTCCGTTGAGCCAGGAGACGTACTTGCGTCCGCAGCCCAGGAAAATAGACTGGCGGACGTCCTCGAGCTCGATCCCTTGCTGGAACCACTGGGCAGCTAGCCGGCGATCCGAGGTCGAGTAGCGGCAGCGGATGCAGGGACGTTCCAGCAACATCTCTCCGATGGTCTCCACATAGAGGGTTTGAGCCGATCGAGTGGAGCTGAGTGAGTCAGCCGAGAGGCTGCGCTGGTAGGGCCAGTACTGGTCGGCGATCTCAAGGACCCCGGGAGCATGCTGGTTGGGGCTACGCCGGACCCGGCAGACCTGCCTCTCCTCGAGCTCCTGGAGATAGGTTCCAATCGAGCGGCGCGATTTGCGCAGCGCCCTGGCCACGTCCTGCTGGCGGAAGAGGAAGCGCCCGGTACTTCTGTCAGCGCCCAGCGAGATGTGAACGAACAGCTTGAAGGCCCCGTCGGAGAGTTTCTCCACAGCGGCCTGCCAGCCGGCGGTGGCGGCAAACCAGCCGTTGTCACTTTTGATCTTCAAACGGCTCATGGCGAAACCTCCTTTGAGGGGGATCCTTTGGCGGGTCGTTTTCGCCTCCGGTAAGAGTCGCCCTCCCACTCCAGCTGGTGAGCGTTGTGGCAGAGTCGGTCCAGCAGCGATTTGGCCTGGATGGGGTCGCCAAACAGCGCCATCCACTCCTCCAGGCTGCGATTACTGGTCAGCATCAGCGAGCCTTTCTGATAGCGCTCGTAAACGATGTCGTACAGATCGTCGGCCTGCTCGTCCGTCAGGGGCTTGAGCCCAAAGTCGTCAACGATCAAGAAATCATAGCTGCAGTAGTTTTGGATGAGGCGATCGCGGGAGAGATCGGCCCGGGCCGCTTCCAGAGTACGGAACAGGCGCGGAGCCTGGATGTAGCGCACGTCATGACCGCGGCGTACGGCCTCGTGTCCCAGAGCCAGGGCGATGTGACTCTTGCCCACACCCACCGGCCCGCACAGGCAGATATTTTCTTTGTTTTCCAGAAAGCGGCAGGTGGCCAGGTCATAGATGCGGCGCCGCTTGATGTTCGGGTTAAAGCCAAAATCGAACTCCTCGAGGGTCTTGATCTCGGCAAAGCAGGCTTTCTTGAGCCGGCGAACAAACTTGGTCTGGGAGCGACGCTCCAGCTCATCCTGGACCAGCAGAGTCAGAAAGTCGACGTAGGCCAGTTGTCGTTTTTCGGCCTCCTTGAGCCGCACTTCCAGACTGTCCAACAATCCTCCTAATCGCAGTTGCTTGAGCTGGTCGAGCAGATGTTGATAGTGACTCATGAGACCTCCCGTCGGTGCACGAAGTAATCCTGGGGACGGGCAAATCGACAAGCTGAAGCCGCCGGACTGGAGGGTCTGCGAGGAGGCGAAGGGCGTCGGAACAAGCCTTTTTCCAGAATCTTCTTCAGAGAGGAAAAGCGGACATTGTCAAAGCGCAAGGCCCGCCGGCAGGCCTGATCCAGAGTGGCCGCTGGGTGGGACTCGGCCAGCCGCAGCACGGCCTGGGCTTTTCTCAGGTTGCGCATGGCGTGATCCCCCAGTACGCGCCGCACGTAGCGACTCACCTCGGGCCCCAGCTCGTCGGCCTGACGCCGGCACCACTCGGGAGTCCGCTCCAGGTAGGCCCGCTTGTCGGGAGGATAGTCCCCCGTCTGGGTCTGACAGGAGCCCGGCTCGAAGACCCGCAGGTGGGTCTTGATCAACTGATGGTTGCGATACACTCGCACCAGCTTCAGATCGGCTCGCACCCACAGCCTCTCCCCCCGGTAGGGATAGGGGACCGAGTAGTAGCACTTGTCCAGGATCAGATGGCAGTCCCAATGCACGGTGCACTGTTTCCACTGCGCCGCTTCGTAAGGTTGATCCGGCAGAGGCAGCAGCAGCTCGACTTCTTCTCCGACAAACACCTCGTAAGGTTTGCGATGGGTGGTGCCATGCTTGCGCAGGCCGACCTCCTTGAGGCACCACTCCAGAGCCCTCCCATTGGCCTCCTCGATATCTCGAAAATGCCGCCCCGCCAGAATCTGCTGACGCACTACCGGAACACATCTCTCCACGCGTCCTTTGTGGCGGGCCATTTGCACCTTGGCTGGGTCGGCCACGAATCCGTAGTGTCTTTCCAGTTCGGCGTAGGCCGGGTTGAGCGTCGGATCGTACAGATCGGGCTTAAGCACACCGTCTTTCAAATTGTCCAACACGATCAGCCGGGGACAGGCCTGGAAAAACGTAAAGGCGCGGATGTGGCAGTCCAACCAGGTGGGGCTGTCCTGGCGAAACACGAAGCGTACGAAGCGGTGGCGGCTGTAGCTTAGGATCATGATAAAGGCCCAGGCCTTGCGTTGTTTGCCCGTTTCCGGATCTCGCATCAGTCCGGCATAGCCGAAATCGACTTGGGCCTGTTCCCCAGCGACTGCATGCAGCCGCACCGTCACCGGCTTGCGCAGCGGCTCAATGTGCTCGCGCACATAGCGGTACACGCTCATATAGCTGACCTTCAACTCGTGCTCCTCCTCGAGCAGCCGCTGTACCTGCTGAATGGTCATATGAGGCTGCCCAAGCCAATCCTGGATCTGCCGGTGGTAGAGGCGGATCCGCTCCCGGGCCGGTTGTTCGAAAACCGCCACCTGCACCACCGAGGCCACTATCCGGGCCAGCTCCGCCTGTGGCGGCAGGGGCTTCTCTCGGCTCAAGCCGCTGGCCATGAAAAGCAGCAGGTACTTGCGAATCGTCTTGCGCGAGATCTGCAACGAGTCTCGGATCTGGCGGATACTCCGTCCTCGGTGCCATTGGTAAACCAACTCCAGGTACTCTTCCATCCTCATATTCCTTCTGGCCATTCTTCCTCCTGCGGAAATCCTTGTTGGGGTTCCGCAGAAAGATGACCCTGGCCTCTGTCACGAAATGATCAGGTGGGGGAATTACCTTGGTGAAACCCTGGGGGAATTACCCTGGTGAAAGGGTGGGGGAATTACCTTGGTAAATCAGCCGCCTAGGTGGGGGATATACCATGGTGACCGACATTTGGGGCGCCGACTGTTTGAAGATCATTCGCTTTGCTCACTGCGTTTCCCTGGTTCGTTGAAGTGTTGCCTTGAACATCACTCCCGGGGAATCAGCACACTGAGCCGCCGACGGGTTCCAGAACCCAGAACCCAGAACCCAGAACCCAACTTGAGCCCGGCGGTACTCTTCCTCGACAATAGGGGGCAATCGGCCATCGTGGCGAAGGAGACGGTTTTGACAAAGAGCAAGGTCGAGAATCCGGGGCAGATTCGCGACAGGTTCCAGCAGTTTTCGGAGGCTCAGCTGGGTTCGTCCCAACCCCGGCTCGAGGAACAAGAGAGATTCAATCGACAGGGTTGGGAGCGCTGCGCTGAGTTTGGAGTGATGGCACTGCCGGCAGACCCCGCATTTGGAGGTGACGGTGCAAGCATGCACCAGGTCATAGAAGCATTCGAGGGGCTCGGCTACGGCTGCCGTGATAACGGGCTGCTGCTTGCCATCAGTGCTCATTTGTGGGGATGCCTGCTGCCGGTTGGCACGTTTGGTTCAACCCGGCTCAAGGAGAGGTTTCTGCCCATGTTGGCCGCAGGTCGATTCATCGGCGGGCTGGCAGTGAGCGAACCCGAAGCAGGTTCGGATGTCTTCAGTCTTGCTGCCACCGCCAGGCGTGACGGTGACCGCTATGTCCTGGATGGAGTGAAGACATTTGTCACGAACGGGACTGTCGCAGATCTTGTAGTGGTTCTCGCCCGGTGTGGCCAGGATGAGGGCCTCGGAGCCCTTTCAGCGTTCCTGGTCGAGAAAGACTCGCCGGGTTTCCGGGTGGAGAAGAAACTGGGGAAAATGGGGCTTCGAACTGCGGAGATGGCCAGGATCAGACTGGCCGAGTGCAAGGTTCCGGCCAGCAACCGGATCGGTCCCGAGGGAATCGGTCGATCTCTGTTTGCCCATGTGATGGAGTGGGAGCGGGCCTGCATTATGGCTCCCGCAGTGGGCTCCATGCAGTTTCTGCTCGATCGAACGATCCGGTATGCAAGAAAGCGGGTCCAGTTCGATCAGCCGATCTCGAAGCAACCCGAAGTGGCGGCTAAGATCATCCAGATGAAACTACGCGTTGATACCTCCCGCCTGCTTCTGCAGAATGTGGGGCAGTTGAAGGAGGTTGGGAGATCGGTGTTAATGGAGGCTTCCCTTGCCAAACTTTACGTCAGTGAGTGCTGGGTCAAGAACTGTCTCGATGCCATGGCCGTCCATGGCGGGTATGGTTACCTCACGGATTTTGAGATTGAGAAAGAGCTGAGGGATGCGATGGGAAGCCAGTTCTATTCTGGGACCGCCGAGATCCAGCGCCTGACGGCGGCCAGATTGATGGGTCTCTAGCCGGATACCCCCGGGGGTGACTACTCTGCTGCTGAACCGCTTCCTCCATCAAGTCTCTGATCAGCCTCACCAACTGGCGATCATCGACCGGCACCGCACAATCAGCTATCGGGAACTCGAAGACCAGTTCTCCAGGGTTGCTTCCTATCTCCACAACCGGGGCATTGGACACAAGTGCCGGGTGGCCATTCTGCTCAATAAATCGATCGAAGCCGTCGTCACGATTCTGGGTGTGCTCAAAACGGGTGCGGCCTACGTACCGCTCGATCCGGGGGCTCCCAGCCGTCGGATTGCGAGCCAATTGAAGAACTGTGAGCCCCAGGCCCTTTTTGTGGATTCCATCGCGCCGATCCTTTCATACGGACTGCCTTGCGCCGCGCTCAGAACCGTCATTGTCGGAGAGCCGGTACGAATGGCGAAGGAACCCCTGGAAGGCCGGGTCTGGTGGGACGAGGTTCTCAGTGTTTCCCCCGATCCGATTCCAGGGCATGTGGAAGGGGCCGACACTGCTTACCTTCTCTACACCTCGGGATCTACCGGTGAGCCCAAAGGTGTCGTCATCTCGCACGCCGCCGCCCTGGCTTTCGTGGAGTGGGCGGCCGAGGTCTTTGAGTTGGGCCCGTCCGATCTTGTCTCCAGTCACGCACCTTTTCATTTCGATCTGTCCATCTTCGATCTCTTTGCCTCTCTGAGTGCCGGAGCCAGGGTCGTTCTGGTCCCAAGAGAGATGTCGGTGTTTCCGGCTAGCCTGGCGGCATTCATCGAGGATCACCAGATCAGGGTCTGGTATTCGGTTCCGACAATACTCTCGCGGCTGACGCGCCAGGAGGAGTTGACGCCCGGTCTCTTGAGATCCCTAAGACTGATCCTGTTTGCCGGGGAAGTGTTTCCGAGCCAGGACTTTCTCAGCCTCAGCCGGTCGCTTCCAGACACGAAGTTCTTTAACCTCTACGGACCCACTGAGACCAATGTCTGCACCTATCATCGGGTCACGGAGGCCCGCCCGGATGAGGCGATCCCCATCGGCAGGGCCTGTCCGTATGCCAGAGTCTTTGTTCTCAAGGCAGATGGCCAACTGGCACGACCAGGCGAGCAGGGAGAGTTGTTGGTGGCCGGTGATTCGTTGCTGTCCGGTTACTGGAGGCGACCGTCGGAAACCCGAAGGGTGAAGCTGTCGCAACCGCCCCCTCCCATACCCTCGACTCGACCTGTCTATCGAACCGGCGACCTGGTTCGCCTTTCCTCGGATGGCAACCTGGTTTTCCTGAACCGCCTTGATGCTATGGTGAAGCGCCACGGATATCGGATCGAACTGGGAGAGATCGAGTTCTGTCTGAACGGGGATCCCGACATTCAGGAAGCCGCTGTCCTGGCCATTCGGGAGGATGAAATCGCGTTCACAATTGAAGCATTTGTCGTGTTCGAGCGGGAAGAGTCGGGGGACACTCGGACAGTGAAAAGCATCGTCCGACGAACACTGCCCGATTACATGCTTCCCGATAAAGTCCACCTATTGAGCAGCTTACCTCGCACCTCCCGGGGCAAGGTGGATCGGGAGAAGCTTCGCAAGATGACCGTCAAAACCGTTGACCGTTGACCGTTGACCGTCAAAAAACCGTCAACTCGTCAACAGGGCCACCGTCAACAGGGCCAGGGTCAACAGGGCCAGGGTCAACAGGGCCAGGGTCAACGGACATAAGACAGGATCTCTTGCGCCGCGCGCTCCGCTCCCCCGGCTTCCCGGAGTCCTGCTCCCAGTGCCCTGGAGGCGGCAGCATACCCAGGGTTGAAGACTAGTTCGTTAATCGTTTCGCGCAGCTTCTGAGGTGTCACCTCACGGGGGGAAAGGGCGAGACCAGCTCCCAGGTCAACAACCCGCCGGGCCACGATAGCCTGCTCCAGGAGGTAGGGTACGATCAGCAGCGGTTTACCAAAGTAAAGTGCCTCGCTCACACTGTTCATCCCGCCCCGGGTGATGAAGAGAAGGGAACGAGGGAGAATCTTGAGCTGCGGTACGTAAGGTTTCAAAATCCAGTTGTCTGGAATCTCGCGCAGAGACGACTCCGAAAGCTCTGAACTGACTGAGGCGACCACACGATAGGGCATCTTCTTCAGCACCTCGAAGATCTTCCCGTACAGTTCAGGTTCGAGGTTGAACAAGGTCCCCATCGAAACGTACACCAGTGGCTCGCTATCGAGTAGTTGCCAGTCAGACACGCTCTGACTGGCTCGTTCTCCGAGACAGGTTCCAACAAAACGAAAGGCTTCACCAAAAGTCTTCGAGAAAGGCTGAAATCTGCGGGAGGTGTAGACGAGATTGAGCTGTTCCGGGCAGAAGTATAGCTCCATGAGGTGGGGGTGCCGGGTTTGATAGCGTGTGCGAATTCGCTTTCGAATCCGAAGCGAGCGCATGATGGAGTAAGTCTTGGCCATGGATCGAGCCGCCGAGAACGGGGGCCGGTAGAGGCCCCGCCCCAGAGAGGCAACACGCTTGTTGAGGGCAAACGTCGTGATCGAGGAAATTGCCGGCAGGCCCATCAGATCTGCCAGACATTTGCCCCACGGTGCCATGGCATCATGAATCAAATAGTCATAATCGGAGCTTTGCAGCTCGTCGAGTTCATTCTCGATGACCGATTCCACGGCCTCCATCATTAGATAGGGTAGCTGGCTCAACGAGGCTGTGACGTTCCGTGGATCCTTGAGGAAACGGCTCTGGTATTCCTTGTAGGAGGCACCGGTTTCAAGAACGGAGTCCCGGAAACCCGCTGAGCCGTAGTACGTGATTTGTTCTCCCCGCTCGACCAGCTTGCGCACGACCGGCAGGGTCTGATTCGTATGACCATGGACTGGAAAACCAAAAAAAACGGCCTTCACTTGTTTTCACTCACTCGGCGGAGATAATTTGCCAGAAGGTACTCAACCGCACCTTTTCTCGTTCTTTGGCATCTTATTATGTGTCAAGGAGGTTCTGAACCCATTTCTGTGACGCTTTTTCGCACGGTTCACTTGTGGTGCCTGGCCCTGATCTTTATTGGGGTCGTGTGCGCACAGCAACAAACGAAAGCATATCTTCTCCCCACCAGGACGTCGACGCCTGTCTTTGAGATCCACGATCGGTCCATGCTCAAGATTGACCAGATCAGTGGGGAGTGGGCTCATTTGACCTATGGCTCCCAGGAAGGTTGGGTCGCTGTTTCAGAGCTCCTCGTTTTTCCGGAGCTGCCGGGTGATCGAAGTGGTGGGAGCGCGCCTTTTCGGGTAAATGTTGATCCTGAGGTCAAAGAGCAATCGTGGGTGGGGCAGTGGCAGGGGCTCCTCGATTTCGCGACCGTAGAGGAGCGCACTCTGGCAAAGGTAACCGATCCGGTGGCCCGTCAGAAGATCGAAGAAACGGATCGTGAGTGGGGCCGATTGTTTGTTTTCAAGACTCCCTTGTACAGGGCACAGGGTGTTCGACTGTACAGCTTCTTGGACCAGACCTGGAGTGTCAATCTGGCTCAGGGCAGGGTCCGCAGCAAGGACTGGTTCGGGCAAGCCCTCTCAGATTCTCTGGAAGACCAGGTGCTGGAGTCGAATCGGGGCGTCTTGGGAAACCGCTCACTCTTCAAGCGCGGCCGCAGCTATCTGCTGGAACTGCGTTATAGCTTCTGAATCCACGTTCCAAGTTCCACGTTTTCGACACAACAGAAAGGTAAAGCCTCAGCTCACCGTTGTTTCACCCCTGCACAGTGCTCGTTGGTCTGAGGCGAAGCCTCGTCAGGTTCTGGGATTCTTGAGACCAGCCGGCTCACTTCCACCCCGTGGCCACCGGGCAGAACGGTAGAGCGTAGGCTCACCGTTAAGCTGGAACCTCAAATCCGCTCCAGGGTCTCCAGCACTTCTTCGGTCGACTCCAGGGATGGGAAAACGGCATCTGGAGAACAGGCCTTGAGTTGTTCTAGATCAAAGCCTCCGGTTGCGACACCGACTGCTTTGACGCCGGCTTCCCGGGCGTGCAGGATGTCACGAGGCGTGTCGCCGATCACGACCGACTTTCCGCTGAAACGTCTCCCCAGGATCTGCTGGCCTCGCAGCTCCGCCGCTCGAACGATTTCCGCCCTTGATTCGCTGTCGCAACCAAAACCACCAAACTGGAAAAAGGGCAGGAGATTTCCTTTGCTGAGCTTTCGGCGAGCTCCGGCCGCAACGTTACCGGTTGCCAGTCCGCTCAGGAAATCCTTGCTCTGATCGAGACGTCTGAGAAGACGGGTCACTCCCGGGAGCACACGAAAATGGGAGCAACGGTGCAATTCCTCGGTCAGGTGATGGCCGTAAACGGCCAGAAACTCCTCACCCAAGTCCCCTCCGAACGCGCAGCCAGCTCCAGCCAGAGCCTCGCGGATGATCATGAGATCGGTCTTCCCGTCCAGGGGGAGCTGCACGCGCAGAGTCTCGACCCGATAGCATTGTCGAATCGTCTTTTCCAGGGCGCGACTGCCCGCTCCCCGGGCCGTTAACAGGGTTCCGTCGATATCGAAGAGAATTAAGTGGGTCATGGGTCGAACTTTCCAGACTCCAGGATCGTAATCACAGGCTAGGGATGAATACATGAAAGCGATGAATCGTATCAGAATTTGAGCGGATAGTAGTGGGGAATTGAATTCCCCTGGCTTCTTTTCTTAGGATAGGAGATCTGGATGTTTGCTCTTTTTGTATTGGGCCTGATCGTCTGCGTGGTCGTGCTGACCGCGGGACTCCTGAAGCTCATTTTCGGACTATTGCTGTTGCCCTTGAAGATTGCCGGGAGTGTCCTCCACCTGGTTGTCAGTCTGGTAGTCGGGATCATTGGCATTATGGTTACTGTGGCTCTTCTGCCGGTGCTGGCGGTTGCCGTGATTCCCCTCCTGATTCTCCTGTGTCTTCTGACGCTCCCCTTTCTTCTGCTCTGGGGCCTACTCCACCTGGCTTTCTGATTTGGTTCCTGAAAGATGAAGCCTGTCGGCCTGCTGGAAGCCTGCCTTTACGCCGAGGATCTGGACGCTGCCGAGTATTTTTATCGAAAGGTTCTGGGACTCGAGGTCTACTCACGCGATCCCGGTCGCGACGTCTTTTTTCGCTGCGGTCAGGGCATGTTCCTGGTCTTCAACGCCGGCCGGACTTCACAAGATGCAAACTCGGCAGTCCCTCGGCACGGTGCTACCGGACCCGGTCATGTTGCCTTTTGTATGGAAGATGCAGACGTGGGGAACTGGAAGGTTCACTTGAGAGCTCTGGGTGTGGAGATCGAAAAAGAACTCTCCTGGCCCGGGGGCGGCCGTTCTGTTTACTTTCGGGATCCTGCCGGCAACTCTGTTGAGTTAGCCACCGCCCGTCTGTGGGGGTTGTAGCGCTCGCTGGCGCGAGCGCCGTTCCAGGTTCCAAGTTCCAGGGTTCCAAGTTCCACGAACCTTGTACTTTCAACTTTCAACTTTTAAGCAGTAACAGTAATCAGCCAATCAGCAGCAGCTCAAAAAGTGGAAGAAGAACAGCATCGTTGTGGGGAACAGCAGCATCAGAATGACCAGTGCTAATTTTTTCATGGTTGTATTGATATGATGCGGTAAGAATGTCCCGGTCGCAGCGATCATGAGAGATTTGATTGAGGATTTTGTCTCGAGACCGGCGTGGGCGATTGTCGGTTTTTCTGCGAATCCGCTCAAGTTCGGCCATCGCATCTATTTTGACCTCCAGCGAGCCGGCTACCGGGTCTATGCGGTCAATCCCAGAGGAGGCACGCTGGCCGGGGAACCGGTTTTCGGGGGCGTGGAGAGCCTCCCCGAACCAGTGGATGTAGTCAATGTGGTGGTCCCGCCGCAAGAGGGAATCGATGTGGTTCGCCAGTGCGGGCGCGCCCACCTGAAGCGGATCTGGCTGCAGCCGGGTGCCGAGTCCGCTGAGATCATTCAGTTCTGCGATGAACAGGTGATGCAGGTGGTGTTCAACGCCTGTGCCATGGTGGAGAAAAAGAGGCTTGTCTCTGTCGAGAGGCAGCAAGAGAGGTAGTGCCTATGCTGAGCCGGCGTCGCTTCCTGGGATCCATCGGAGTTTCTGTGGGAACTGCCAGTTCTGCCGGGTTGTTTTCGGAAGGCATGGGTCGGGCCCTGGCGGCGGCCGAAGAAGCGAAGCGGAGGGGGGTCTCCGCCGAGGAGAGTGCGGTCGATGAGAGCTTCTGGTTCGAAGTTCAGCAGGCCTTTACGGTGGACCGGAGTCTCATCAACCTCAACAACGGTGGGGTGTGTCCCTCGCCGGCCATCGTTCAGGAGGCGATGAAACGGCATCTGGACTATTCGAATCTGGCTCCTGCCTACACGATGTGGGAGATTCTTGAACCCCAGAAGGAGGGGGTTCGCCAGAGGCTGGCTCGTGCCTTTGGAGCTTCCAAGGAAGAAATCGCAATCACCCGAAACGCCTCGGAGAGCCTGCAGATCTGCCAGTTCGGACACGATCTTGGCCCGGGTGACGAGGTGTTGACGACCAATCAGGACTACCCTCGTATGATCACGACCTGGCAGCAGCGCGAGAGACGCGAGGGAATCGTTCTCCGGCAGTTTTCAATTCCGGTTCCGGCTGAAAATCCGGACCAGATTGTAGGCTTGTTCGAAGAGAACCTGACCCCGCGAACCAAGCTGATCATGATGTGCCACATGATCAACCTGACCGGCCAGATCCTGCCTGTTCGACAAGTTGTTGAGATGGCCCGAGGTCGGGGCATTCCAGTGATCGTAGATGGTGCTCATGCTTTCGCTCATATCGATTTCCGGCACACCGACCTGAACTGTGATTACTATGCCTCCAGTCTTCACAAGTGGCTGTTCGCTCCCCACGGGACCGGCTTGCTTTATGTCCGGAAACAGAAAATCCGCGATTTGTGGCCGATGATGGCGGCAGGGGTGAACCTGGACAAGAACATCCGCAAGTTTGAGGAGATTGGAACCCATCCGGCGGCCAATTTTGTGGCGATCGCCGAAGCACTGACTTTTCACGAGGGTATTGGCCCGGCCCGAAAGGTAGCCAGACTCCGTTATCTCACCAGTTACTGGGCGGAACGCCTCCTGGAAAACGAGCGAGTGCGCCTGAATACAAGTCTCAAGCCCGGGTTTTCCGGTGCCCTGGCCAATTTCCGAGTCGATGGCCTCGACAGCCGGGACCTGGTCCGGCATTTGTGGAACGAAAACCGAATCCTGGTAACCAGCATTCACCACAAGGACTGCCGGGGAATTCGGGTGACACCGGCCGTTTATACAACCTTGCCGGAACTGGATCGCTTTTGCGATGCTGTCGAGACTGTGATGAAAACCGGGATCAAAAGAGCCTGAGATCCGTGTCAGCGCAGGGGTTTGACGAAGACGATGGCATCTTCTCGCCCCTCGTCCGAGGGGTAATAACCCGGTTTGATCGACTGCCGCTGAAAGCCGCTGGACAAGTAAAGGTTGAGAGCCGTCCGGTTCGATTTACGGACCTCCAGAACAGCGTATTCCACACACGTGTCGAGCTGGTTCAGAAGATGATTCAGCAGCTGTCTTCCGTAGCCTTGCCCTCTCGATCTCCTGTCCACGCAAATGTTCAGAATATGGGCCAGCGATCCTTCTACCTGGCAAACCGCGTAACCGGCAATACAGTGGTCAGCCTCCAGGATCCAGCTCTCACAGCCCCGATCGATGAGGATGTGGAAAGAGATATCGGTCCAGGAAGGTTTGAAGGTGGCCTCCTCGATCTGCATCACCTGGCTGACGTGATCGTGTCTCATGCGCTTCAATTCCGCTTTCGCTGAGCCTGCAGTTTTGTTTTACTGCCGTTTCAAACCGCGTTCAGCCACTGCTGGATCTCCTGGCTGATCTCATCTCGAACCTGAACTGGCGTCCGACCCAGCTTCTTGAGGGTCTTGAACGAATGATCCCCACCTTCGACGATGTGCACCTGTGTCAGCCCGCCGAATTTTTTCAGCTCACTGCACAGCAGGTCAAGGCCGCAGAGGGCGTCTCGTGTTCCCTGGATGAACAGAGCCGGACATCGAATCTCCTCCCAGTGTGAGGTTCGAAGCTGTTGGCGGCGTTTGGGAGGGTGCAGGGGATAGCCAAGAAAGACGAGTCCGCTCACGTCTTCTCCAGAGGCTGCCAGGTAGGAAGCGATTCTCCCCCCCAGGGACTTGCCTCCAATGAACACCCGGGCGGCGTTCAGACGGCTGTCTCGAAGCCCCTTCAAAACGGCTCGAAAAGTCGCTTCCAGACGTGGACGCCGGTCGGGGGCCCGCCGTCCCTGCTCCTTGTACGGAAAGTTGAATCGGATCGTCAGATTCCCCACCTCGGTCAGTCGCGTCTGAAAGTCGACGATGAATTCGTGGTTCATGTCGGCACCCGCTCCGTGGGCAAGAATCAAGGCTGTGCCCCGATCTGGTTCGTAAGCAGATGGAACTGCCCAGACACTGGACACAGCCATGCCTTCCTCGACTTCGATCCGTCTGTTTTGCAGGTCCATGCTGCGGCCTCACTGCCAGAGTTTGACTATTCTACAGTGTGCCGGGTCGAACCCACTGCTGTCCAAATTAGCTGAGATTCGATGATCGACCCCTTGATTTTATTGGCGTCTTGGACGGGATTTTCAGGGTTTCATGTCCAGGTCTCCGATGGTGCTGTCCAGATTACGAGAGGGTGAAGGAGGCTTGAGAGCTCTCCGGTAGTAGGGGTGGAAACTTGAATGGTTGGTTCAACCACCACCACAAGTCTCTATGAACGAACAGGTTCATCCTCAGCAGTGCGGCCAGATTGGACAGTGACCAGTCAAAGGTTGCTTTGAGCTGCAGAAACTTCAGAATCAGCAGAGCGATCAATGCTGTCCAAATTTGGGTCTTGAGGGCGTTGGCCGAGGTGCCGACGAAGGTCTTGACCCGTAGATTCTGCTTGAGGGCCTTGAAAAAGAGCTCGATTTGCCAGCGCTCCTTGTAGATTGCGGCAATGGTGGTGGCTCCGAAATCCAGGTGATTCGTCAAAAAAACGAGGCGGCCAGAGAGCGGATCTTGGATTTCGACCAGGCGCAAGAAACAGATTTTGTCCTGGGCGGCCAGTCCGTGAAAGAAAATCACCTGGTCACGGACGACTCGACGGTTTTTGGGAAGCGGGCGGTCTTCGAGGACCTCGTAATCGGCACGGTCTTTGAGACGGGTCACAAAGAAGACGCCCTGACGGGTCAAGTCCGCATACCAGTTGTAGTCGTTGTAGCCGCGATCAAAGACGACAACGGTGCCGGCGGCAAACTTCAGACGGCGAGCCACGGTGATGTCGGCCGTGGCTGCCTCGGTGATGTGGGCAAAGACGGGAAGGTAACCGTTGTGGTCCAAGAGTAGATGCAGTTTGACGGCCCCCTTGGTTCGGCAAAAATGAGCCCAGTCAAACAATTGTGCGCACAGATCGATGACGGTCGCATCCAGACTCAGCAGCGGATTCTTGAAACGAAATCTTCTCTTGCGACGCCCTTCGGTCTCTCTCAGACAACGATCCAGCAGGCGGTAAAAAACCTTTTCGTACAGTTGCCAGGGTCGATGCTTATTGGCATAGCTGAGGGTGGAGCGCTTGGGAGAAGCGATTCCAAGATGATGCAGTTTTCCTTCACAGCTGGCCAGGCCTCCGCAGATCTCCCGCAGGCTATGAGCACGGCCCAGCTGGCAAAACAGCATGGCGACAAACTGTCCCCAGCTGCTGAAACCGCGTGCATGGCGCTCGGCTTTGGTCTCCAGGACCAGTTGTTGAAACTCCCAGCGAGGAAAAAGCTGGAGAAGTTGACTGAAAATGCTGCAAAATCGATTCATGGTCGGGTCCTCCTTGTCCGGTTATTCGATCAACCGAATCTTACGAGATCGACCCGACCTCTCTTATGGCTAATTTGGACAAGAGTGGGTCGAACCACTCCCATTGGAATCTTGAAAGTGGGAGGGGACTCAGGCCGAGAACACCGGGTCGTTACGTTCACGATTGCCGGTCGCCGCTCCAAGGCGCCTCCCACATCCTAGACCCAACGGCAGGGTCACGCCTCACTGTGTTTCCTTGGTTCGCTGGAGCCTTGCCTTCAAGACCCAACGCGGCACTAAAACTAAAGCACCTGGAGCCGCCGACAGGTTGGTTCCATCAAGGCTCTTGACCGAGCCGGTCAGCATCGAGTGGAGTTGCCGTCACGGACTAATAGCTTCCCGAGTCGAGAGAAAACGCGAGAGGGGATGACGGGCACAGGCAAAGGCAAGGGCAAGACGTCCGGGGGTGTATTCTCGAACGTGAAACCCAACCCGGAACCTGTTACATTGAGTGCCGACTCTCTAGCCGCAGGCTGAAGCCGCAAGAGGAGAGGGATTCATGCAAGAAAGAAAGGGCAAGACCAACAACAGGAATCGAATCCATCGCCGCCAGTTTGTTGCACAAACCGCAGCGGCCACCGGCTTCATGATCTTGAACTCTAGCCTGGTCCGGGGGACTGCGGCCAACGCGGCGTTGCAGATAGGCGTTGTTGGATGCGGCGGCCGTGCCAGAAGTGTCGGTCACGGCTTTCTCAAGAATACGAACGCCCGCGTCCACGCCCTGGCAGACGTTTTCCAGGACCAGTTGGACCGGTATGCCGACGGGCTCAATAAGGTCTACTCAGAGAGGGGAACCGCTGTCGTCGATCGCTCACTGGTTTTCAAGGGCCCGGATGCCTTCAGGAAACTGGCGAATTCCAGCCAGGTGGATGCCGTTCTCATCACCAGCCCTCCCTACTACCACGCCGAGCATCTGCAGGCGGTGGTCGACGCCGGCAAGCATGCCTACTGCGAGAAACCCGTCGCTGTGGATGTGGCCGGATGCAGGCACGTCATGAAAATTGCCCGGCAAGCCGAGGGTCGGCTCAGCCTGGACGTGGGTTTCCAGATTCGAAGTGCCCCACCTTTCATTGAGTTGACGCGAAGAATCCACAACGGAGCCCTGGGGCGGATCGGTTCGGGACTGGCCTACTACTACGCCGGGCCACTCAAGAAACCGGACTTTCCCAACGCCTCGCCTCTGGAGCGGCGACTGCGCAACTGGGTCTTCGACCGCACTCTCTCCGGCGACATCATCGTGGAGCAGAATGTACACGTCATCGATGTCTGCAACTGGGTGTTACAGGGGCATCCGATCAAGGCCACCGGGTCGGGAGGGCGCAAGGTGGTTCAGAACAGTGGCAACTGCTACGACCACTTCAATGTGACCTACACCTATCCCAACGATGTCGTCATTACCTTTGCCTCCACTCAATACCTGCAGGGCTGGTTCGATGTCTGCGAGCGGTTCTTCGGAAGCAAAGGCGTTTCGGAGGCCCATTACAGCCAGCCGGTCGCCATTTACGGTGAGGAGCCCTGGGACTATTTCAAAGAACTGGCCTCCCAGATGAAGAAGGAGGATGCCGAGTTCTCCGATACGGGAGACTTTGGCGGCGCCCTGGCCGACTCTGACTCTCAGAAGCAGAAAGGCTTCGAAGACAGCATTCGGTCGGGCAACTATCACAACCAGGCCAAGCAGGGGGCCGAGTCGGCCCTGAGCGCAATTCTCGGGCGCGAAGCGGTATACACGGGTGAAACCGTGAACTGGTACGAGTTGCTCCAGTCCAACCAGCGCTGGGAAGCCGGGATGGATTTGACCAGGCTGTGAGCCAGAGGCGCCGGCTTCCACAAACAAGGAGGATCCTTTGCTTTGAGTTTCTCCAGAGCTGAGATCGAAGCGTGGCTTCAGCAGGCGTGGGCGTTTTCGGCGCCCCGGCTGATTCAGACACTGCTGGTTTTGCTGGCGGGGGTGGTCTTCTATTATTCTGCGCGCTGGCTACTGAACTTCTTGCAGTATCGGCTGGCCTCCAAGACCGAGACGCAACTCGACGACTGTCTTGTCTGCCTGTTGCGCCGGGCACTGCTGATGTCCGTTGCCTTTGCGGCCCTCTGGTGTGTGGCGTTGGTCTGGGAAGGGGACGTTATTGGTCACGTTATCGCTGCCGTGTGGGTGGTGGCGCTCTCGTTTCCCGCCAGCCGTTTTATCGCGGACCTGTTGGAGATCTTCGAGAAAAGTATTGTCGCCAAGACAGAGACCAAGCTTGAAGACACGGTCCTGCCTCTCGCCAATCGTGTGATCCAGTTCCTGATCATTGGGGTGGGGATTCTGAGCGGAATGCTGGTCATGGGTTGGGAGATCACGCCCTTGCTGGGAATCGGCGGAGTGGCTGGTCTGGCACTCTCCTTTGCAGCCAAGGACTCACTCTCCAACTTGATAGCCGGATTTCTTCTGATTCTGGATCGGCCCTTCCAGCTGGGTGATCGTATCGAGATCTGGGGAGCCCCCAAGAACACCGCCTCCTGGGGAGATGTCATTGAAATCGGCCTGCGAGCCACCAAGATCAGGACCACGGACAACCTGGTGATCGTGATTCCCAATGCCGTGATCATGCAGAGGGACATCATCAACTATACAGACTCAGGAGATCACATCCGGTTACGGGTTCCGATCGGGGTCGGCTACGATGCGGATGTCGAGAAGGCGAAAGAACTGGTCAAGCAGGTCGCGGCAAGTATTGAGGGCGTGATGGAAACGCCTGCCCCGGAGGTCATCATTCGGCGTTTCGGAGATTCTTCGGTTGATCTGGAGGCGAGGGTCTGGGTGCGAAACGCCCGCCGTCGACGGGACGTTGAAGACCAGTTAACCGAGGGGGTCAAAGCAGCCTTCGACGCCAACGGAATCGAGATTCCCTTTCCCAAGCGCGACATTTACGTCAAGACTGCGGCGGGGACGCCGCCCGCGTCAGGTTTGGCAGAGTAGGGTTCCAAAGATCCTGGTTTCTCATTAACCCCAGGGACTGCGCCGCAGCGTGGCAGCTGCCCGAGAAGCTTGTGTTCCCCGTGGCGCGCTCATTGGCATTCGCGCCTCTGTCCACCCGGCGACGGGGCGATCGAGCTCCGGGACCGTCCCGGAAGCGGTACTAGATCTACTGGACGGGTTCCAGCGAGCTGGGAAGGCTCCTCCGGGCTGTCAGCAGCGACACCGGACTTCCTGCGCACCTTCGGGAAGAGAGCTCACCCTTCAGCGACCACTTCCCGTTTCACCTCGCCGGAGTCCCCGGCGTCTGGTACTACCGGCCGACCTATCAGGCGGCCAGACACTACCATCACAGCCGACTGGAAGGAATGGATGTCCTTTCTCCCGAAGTCCTGGAAAGGACCTACCGTCACCAGGTCGTTCTGCTGGAACGACTGGCTTTTGCAGATGAGCTTCCGCTTGATTCCACCATTCCGGCCAGCAGGACGGAAGAACTGCGCAAACTGGGCCGGGAGTGGTGCGGTTTGCAGGAATTGCCCGTCCGACCGGGCTGAAGGCCTCGCGCAACACCTCATAGCTCTTCTCAACCTTTAACCTTCAACCTTTAACCTTCAACCCGGCCCGTGTCCGTCGTTATGGTATCCTGCCCGGCATCAGAAGGAGGATGCATGGCACGGCGGTACTGGCTGATGAAAACAGAACCTGGCGCGTATTCCATCGGTGACCTCGAACGGGATGGTCGAACCTACTGGGACGGCGTCAGGAACTACCAGGCCCGGAATTTCATGCGGGACGACATGCGGGTTGGAGATGGCGTGCTTTTTTACCACAGTAACTGCAAGCCTCCGGGAGTTGTCGGGCTGTCCCGAATTGTCAGAGAAGAGTACCCGGATCACACGGCTTTCGATCCCGGAGACATGCATTACGATCCCAAATCCGACCCTTCCAATCCCCGCTGGTTCATGGTCGACATGGAATTCGTGGCCAGGTTCGATCAGATCGTTTCACTGGAAGTCCTGAAAGCGGAACCCGGTCTGGAGGAAATGGTGGTCACAAAGAGAAGCCGCCTCTCGGTTCAGCCGGTTACAGCCCTCGAATTCGAGGTCGTCAAGAAAATGGGAGGGGTCAAGTGAGGGGCCGCCATGAAAAAGGCACCGGCCCGAGACGTTCACAACCCGCGCGGTGTAGAAGCCGCTCCCATGCGGCGATCTGATCAGACCACGGAGGGTCCTCCTACGGAGCCTACTTCAGGTACCGATCCAGCCAGTCAAAGAAAAGCCGCTGCCAGAGAATCCCGTTCTGCGGGGACAGGATCCAGTGGCTTTCGTCAGGAAAGTAAACGAAGCGGCTGGGGACGCCCCGCAGTTGAGCCGCTGTGAAGGCCTGCATGCTTTCTGCAACGGGAACTCGAAAATCTTTCTGGCCGTGGAAGATCAAAATCGGTGTGTCCCAATTCTGGACGAACCTGTGAGGTGAAAACGCGGCGTAGCTCGCGGGTGTCGGATCAAGCCAGTACGGACCTTCCAGATCGTGATTGACGAAGAAGATCTCCTCGGTGGCTCCGAACATGCTCTCCAGGTTGAAGACCCCCGCGTGGGAGATGAATGCCTTGAAGCGCTCTTCGTGATGCCCTGCCAGAAAAAAGACGGAGTATCCCCCGAAACTGGCTCCCACGGCTCCCAATCGAGTCTGGTCCACGTAGGTCTCGGCAGCGATGTCATCGATCGCACTCAGGTAGTCCCGCATTGCCTGACCTCCCCAGTCACCCGCGATGGCGTCGTTCCAGGCCTGCCCGAAGCTGGGAAGGCCTCGCCGGTTGGGGGCAACAATGATGTAATCGTTGGCCGCCATGAGTTGGAAGTTCCACCGGTAAGAGAAGAACTGGCTCACCGTAGATTGCGGCCCCCCCTGGCAGTAGAGAATCGCGGGGTACCTTCGCTTCGAGTCGAAATCGGGAGGAAAGATGACCCACACCAGCATCCTTTTTCCGTCAGTCGTGTCGACCCATCTCTCTTCGACTTTCCCAAGTGCGATATTCTGCAGTCGGTCTCGATTCGTAAAGGTCAGCCCGACGGCTTCACCCGACGCCGAATCCACCCGGTAAAGCTCTGCGGGTGAGGACATCGACATCCTCGAAGTGATCAACGATTTCAAGTTGGGGCCTCGCTGGATCGATGTGTAATCGTGCTGGCCGCGAGTGATCTGCCGGACCTTTCCGGAGCCCGTATCGAGAGCATAAACCTGAGCCGTTCCTCTGGTCTCGCTGATAAAGAAGAGCGTGGTCTGGTCACCAGCCGGGAGAAGATGTGACACGTTCTGATCGAGACCAGCACTCAATTCGCGGAGGCTGCCCGAGCCAAGATCGTATTCCATGAGTCTCTGGCGATCTGCCTCATAGCCGGGGGTGGCCATGCTCAACCAGAAGACCCGGTGACCATCCGGATGAAAAACAGGCTCCACGTCGTATCCTGGATTGGCACGGCTCACATTGCGAGTTTCTTCGCTCTCGACGTCATACAGGTAAATGTCGGAGTTGGTGCTCTGGGCGTACTCGGTTCCCGACAGCTTCTTGCAGGTGTAGGCGAGCAGTCTTCCATCCGGACTCCAGTTGATCTGCTCAACTCCCCCAAAGGGACTAAGGGGAGTGTCGAAGTGCTCCGATTCCATCAAGTCCCTGGGCGCACCGGTCTTACCGTCCCGGTAGGGAGCCACGAAGAGATGACTGTAGGCATAGTCATGCCAGGAGTCCCAGTGCCGGAACATGAGGGTGTCGATGACGCGAGCCTCTGCATCAGGCAGGTCGGGATGCTGATCGGTGACCGTCTGGTCGAGTTGGATGTTCCTGGTAAAGGAAATATGGCGGCCCGACGGGGCGTAGAGGAAATTTGAGATTCCCCCGTCAATGGCGGTGATTCGAGTTTTGTCTGATCCATCCGGATTCATCTCCCACAGCTGAACCGAGCCGCTCTGGCCGGAAAGAAAGCCGACTCGACGTCCATCAGGGCGCCAGCGCGCGTTGTACTCGTTGCCCAGGAAGGCCGTTATCCGCCGGGCGGCTCCTCCCCGTGAAGAGATCGAGTAGAGATCACGGTTGCCCCTGTTCTTCTCGATGTCGTAGAACGACACACCATAGACCACTCGCTGACCGTCGGGAGAGACCTGCGGGTCGGAGAGCCTCCCCAGCGCCCAGAGAAGCTCCGGCGTCAGCCTCTCTGCGAAGAGGGTTGTTCCCATGAGTGCGACGAAGAGAGACCAAACAGCCGCCCTCGGAATCGGAGACCACACCATTGTTGAGCTTGTCATAACTTTTTCACCTCATTCGTTCGATCCCTTACGGGGTGGGATTATACAGGTCGGTTCTTGTTCAGAACACTCTTCAGAGAGCGGGTTTCCACTTGACAAATTTGGAACCGTCGACCAGTCTGAGTGTCTCCGGATCTCGACCCACTAACTGACCGGCACGGCCCCAACGCCCGGCGGCAGAGGCTCATGACTCTCCCTGTTCGATTTGGGAGCCGTCCCCCCTCTGTGCCAACATGGGTGAGACACTTCTTCCCCACTAAATTAGACTAGAGGGTGAGAAGCTGGATCACACGATGATGGTAAACAGGAGCGATAAGAAACTGAGGATTTTGGAGACTTCGGAGCGAAGCGGAGAGGTCCCCAAAATCGGTGCGGAACGGACTGAGCCCGACAGGGTTCTTCCTAGACCCGATCCGGAAGTTCCCAGCAAGGCCACGCGTCGCCGATTTTCAGCCCGCTATAAGCTCCGGATCCTGGAGCAGGCCGATGGATGTGAAGAGTCGGGCGGAGTGGGAGCCTTGCTGCGCCGAGAAGGACTTTACTGGTCGAATCTTCAGACCTGGCGACGACAACGCGAGGAAGGAACGCTGCAGGCGCTGACTCCTCGCAAGCGGGGGCGCAAGTCCAAGCCGGTCAATCCTCTGGATCATCAATTGAGGCAAGTTCAGGCCGAGAATCGGAAGTTGAAGCGCAAGCTCGAGAAGTTTGAAGCCATGCTGGATCTCCAAAAAAAAGTCTCGCAACTGTTGGGGATCTCTCTGGCGAGCAGCGAAGAGAACGGAGACGAGAGCTGATGGACGAAGCTTTGCGATTCTCACAATCCCACGGAGTCCGGGCCGGCTGTCAGGCTCTGGATCTGCCGCCATCCAGTCTGTATCGGGAGAAACTTCGGCGGGAACGGCCGGCGATGGATCCTCGACCTCGGCCCGCATCCCCACGCGCCTTGAGCCCGCCCGAGAAGGAAGCTGTCGTGGAGGTCCTGCACAGCCAGCGGTTTGTCGACAAAGCTCCCGCCACAGTGTGGGCGGAGCTACTGGATGAAGGGCGATACTTGTGCTCGATCCGAACCATGTATCGCATTCTGTCCCAACGTCTGGAAGTCAAGGAGCGTCGCCGCCAGCGCCGCCATCCCCAATACGCCAAGCCAGAACTCCTGGCCACCGGCCCCAACCAATGTTGGTCATGGGACATCACCAAGCTCAAGGGTCCCGTCAAATGGAGTTATTACTACCTCTATGTGGTTCTGGATATCTTCAGCCGCTACGTGGTGGGCTGGATGGTGGCCACCCAGGAGAACTCACGCCTGGCCAAGGCTTTGATCGCCCAGAGCTACTCCAAGCAGGCGATCGTGTCGGGAGATCTCACCCTCCATGCTGATCGAGGGTCGTCGATGAGTTCCAAGGCACTGGCCTTGCTGCTGGCCGATCTGGGAGTGACCAAGTCTCACTCTCGGCCTCACGTCTGTGACGACAATCCCTACTCGGAGGCCCAATTCAAGACCCTCAAGTACCGGCCCGAATTCCCGGCTCGATTCGGCACCATCCAGCAAGCCAGAACCTTTTGCCGGGAGTTCTTCGATTGGTATAACCGCGACCATCGCCATTCGGGTATCGGCCTGCACACTCCCGAGGACGTGCACTACCTCACCGCCATCGCCACACGTCGCAATCGAGCCCAAACACTGGAGGCCGCCCATGCACTCTTCCAGGAGAGATTTCCCAATGGCAAACCCGTTCCTCCCGCTCTTCCAGAGGCGGTTTGGATCAACCCTCCCGAAAAGAAGGACCCCTGAGATGACGCTACTGTAATTTATTCACCAAAGTGTCTCAAAGTTGTTGACACGTTCCGCCCCGGGATCGTTGGCAGCTGGAAGTCGACGATCAGGCCGATCTTGCCCGGAGATGGCACCTGGACTGCTGGTTGCAGATTCAGCGCGGTGACCCTCTCCCCTGAAATGCTGGAGGTGGCAATGCGCCGATATTTCACGACGATCTTGCTGGTGGGGGCCAGCTCTCTGTGCACCGCCCAGGATCTGATCAACCTGCCAGAAGGGGCGAGAACCTTTGTTCTCGAAGGAGTCACAGTACACACCGGGGCGGGTCAGGTTCTGGGAAATGCCAGTGTTGCCATCAAGAACGGTTTGATCGTTGAGGTTGGTCCGGGGACGGCTATCAAGGCCCGAGTTCTGGAACTGGAGGGAATGCATGTCTATCCGGGATTGATCGACGCGCTCTCCCACCTGGGAATGCCTGCGCTTCCTGCCCGTCGGGGAACTCCAGAGCGGGGGTTTGGACCACCGGCTGAATCCGCGAGCGTCGCCTCAAGCAAGCCGTACCAGAGTGAAGGCCCCGGCTTGTATCCACACGTGGCCGCCGCAAGTCTGCTCTCTGAGGCTTTCCTCAAGCAGGTAGGAGAGTGGCGTGCTCAGGGAGTCACGTCAGTTCATCTGTAAATATTCGGTAAACCCATCATCGGCTTTATGCCTAATGGGGTGAGGCGGGTTGGGAACTCAAGTGGAGCGAAGCGATCTTCGGAAGTGTTTGCTCAGGGGGTAGAGCCAGATGCTTTTGGTGGGCAGATCGGCCTTGCGGTCACTGTCCAGCTTGCCCCGGCCCTGGGTCTGTCCGACATGGATCCAGTTGGCGGCCTTGTAGCAGGCGCCTGTGAAGCGCCCCGTGTCGACGAAGGTTTCCAGCAGAACGGGTCGGTAGGCGTAGCGGTCGTGCCAGTCCTCGGGGAGTTGACGCGCGGCCATGGCCAGCAGTTTAGAGGCCAGGTTCTTGGACTCGACCCAGGGAAGGATCAAGAAACGGGCGTTGTTGACGATCAGTTGAAGGTTTCTCTCCCTTTCCGAAGGACGCCAGCCGATGAAGCGGTCGCGAGGGGCGGTTTTCCAAGCGGCGGCGCCAAAGCCGAGCAGGGCCAGGATGCGGCTTTCGGAACAAGCGAAGTAGCGCAGCTGAGCACCCGGCAGGGGCTTGTATCCCAGATAGTGGTAGCGGTCGATGTATTCATTCCACAAAGTGGAGTCGGGGCGGCTCAGGACCGGCTCCAGATGCAGGCCGGACAGCTCGTGCACGGGTCGGGACAGCAGCGGTTGTGGTGCGCTGCAGAAAGTGTGCTTGATTGGGCCCGAGCCTCCCTTCGGGTTGCGAGGGGGCGGCAGCTGCAGCAACCCCTGCCGATGCATGCGCAGCATGGCCACCCGGCAGCTCATCTCCTTGAGGCCACCGTCAGGCTTGAACCAGCCCAAGAGCTGGCAGGCCAAGCGGGAGAGCTGGGCCCGCGAGCGGGTCGGATCTTCGCCAATCAGCTCACACAGTCGCCGCATCTCCCGGCCGCTAAAGTCTCGCCCGCAGAAGCGTTTCATCCAGCCTCCGCTGCCGGCGTCCTGGCCCAGGTCAATGCGCGGGCACGATGGGGGCTTATTTCCCAGGGAAGAAAAGGATCCAGGCCGGGTGGCGGCTGTCCGCCTTGCCTAGCGCAGGCCTGCAGATAGTCCCTGAGCCACAGGCGGGGGTTGAGGCCGTTGAGTCGCAGGGTGGCAAAGATGCTGAATAAGCTGGCCGCCAACTGGGCGCTCCAGCGGCTGCCTGAGCCGTAGTAATTCTTGCGTCCCACCACCGGGTTGCGCAAGGCGCGTTCGGCGGCGTTGTTGTCCATAGCCACTTCCGGTTGATCCACAAACACGGTCAGCCCTGGCCAGTGTCGAGCCAGGCTTTTCAGGACCTTGCGACAGGGGGGAGCCAGGCTGGGAAGCTGGCGTTGAGCCTCGCATTGCTCTCGCATTTTCTCAACCGCCACCCGCAGCTTTCGATCGGCCCGGGCCCATTCCAAGGGCTGATCGCGAACTGCCAGCCGCAGCTGATTGGCAGCAAAGAGCCGGCCAATGTCGTCAATCCACATCAGGGACCAGTCCTGCCAGGGGGGGTGGGATAGGCCCAGTCGCCAAAAGTCGCGGCGCACGTGAGCCCAGCAAAAGGCATGGCAAATACGCCCCTCTGAGACCCGGACCAGCTTCTTATAGGCAGAATATCGATCGGTGAGTAAAGTGCCCTGGGCGCTGCCGAAGTGAGATTGAGGCACTGCAGACGAGCGACTGGGTTGGAGCTGGTACACGACTGTGGAGGCCGACAAAAACACCCACAAATGCCAGAGCCGTCCGCTTTTGCCTTCCACCGCCACAAACACCGGCCAGCCGGTCTCGTCGGCTTGCCAGTTCTCCTGGGTGAGCTGCTGCTGGGCGATCGCCTCGGCCACCGGCAAAAACAGACCCTGCAGTTTTTTCAGCCCTCCGGCCACCGTTCCTGCAGAGAGAGTCAAACCGTGGTCTCGCCACTGCTGCAACAGACGGTGGGTGGGGCGGCAATGGTCAAACTTCTCCAGCAGAATCTCCACCCAAACCGAAATCCCTAGTTTGCCTTTGGGAATCAAGCGTGCCGGGGCGGGCGCCGTGACAATGCCGGGCAGCACCCCGCAGCGGCAGGCCGCTTTGTACTTGCGCCGCCGGATCACCCGCCGGTGGGCCCGCACTTCGATTTCGGCCACCTCGGCGTCTTCCGTCCAGCCCAAGGCTTCCAGTGCCAGACCGCATTTCGGACAGCTTTTTTGGGCTTCCTCCAGATCCACTACCTCTTCCTGGGCTGCCAACCCGTCCAGAGTGGTCCGACCGTGCCCCTACTTGCCTTTTTGCTGCCCTCGGGGTCGCCCGCTCGCCTTGGGGCTGGAACTGCCAGCGCGCCCACCCTTGGCCTGTTCACTCTTGCGCCCCCAGAGCTGACTCTCCAGCTCTCGAACTCGAGCCCGCAGACTCAAGTTCTCTGACTTCAACTGCTTTTCTCTCTCCACCGCCCCGGCATGCTGGGCCTTCCAGTACGCTGCCGCCCAGCGCAGCCGGATGTACTCTTCCTTGGCCACCAAAACCCGCTTCGTCGAGCCATCAGCCGTCAGTCCACCCGATTCCGGCTTGGTGGTAGCACTCAGCTGCATGCTCCCTGTATACACACTCGCAGCTTCTGTGTCCAGCAAAGTTTGACCGCGGGCTTATTTGGAAGGAGTGATTGGCGACAGTTAGAATTCCCCGCGACGACAAATGGAATTCCCCGCTTTTTCAGGGCTGATCCTGACCATGAGGGCATGGTTAAGGATCAGCAAGTGCGGAGGTTAGTAAAGTTGAAGAAGAACGAGAAGACGCTAACGATGGCGGCGGCCAAAGCGGGGATGTCGCGAAAGACAGCTCGCAAGTACCTGAAGTCGGGAAAGCTACCGAGCCAGTGTCAGCCGGAACGGTATTGGAGAACTCGATCGGATCCGTTCGAGTCGGTGTGGCCGGAGGTGAAAGAGATCCTGAAGCGATCGCCGACGGTGGAAGCAAAAGCGGTGTTCGATCATTTGTGTCGTCAGCAGGAAGGGGCCTTCCAGCAAGGCCAGTTAAGAACGCTGCAGCGCAGGATCAAGCAGTGGAAGGCAGAATACGGAGAAGCGAAGGAGGTGATGTTCCCGCAGAAGTATCAGCCGGGACATCAAGCGCAATCGGACTTCACGTTTATGGGGCGCCTCGGAGTGACGATCCAGGGCCAGCCGTTTCCCCATCTGCTGTACCACTTCGTGTTGGCCTACTCGAACTGGGAAGCGACCACGCTGTGTTTCAGTGAGTCGTTTGAGAGCCTCAGCCTGGGGCTTCAGAACGCGTTGTGGGAGTTGGGGGCGCTGCCCGAGGAGCACCGGACCGACCGGCTCTCGGCGGCAGTCAAGAACCTGAAGCGGGAAGAGTTCACCGAGCGCTATCAAGCGTTGCTGAGACACTTCGGGATGCGCTCCAGTCGCACTCAGGCAGGAAAGGCACACGAGAACGGGGATGTGGAACAGTCCCATCACCGCTTGAAACGGGCCATTGAGCAGGAACTGCTGCTGCGGTGTAGCCGTGATTTTTCCAGCCGGGAAGAGTACGAGGGCTTTGTAGCGGTGATTGTGTCCCGGCGCAATGCGGCCCGGCAAAAGCGCCTGGGAGAAGAGCTGGCAGTGATGCGCCCGTTGCCGGCACGCCGTCTGGATGACTTCACCCGGCAGTGGGTGAGAGTCTCCCCCAGCAGTACGATCCGGGTTCGCCACAACACCTATTCGGTGGACAGCCGGTTGATCGGCGAGCGCGTTCAAGTGCGGGTGTGGGCGGATCAGGTGGAGGTCTACTACGGAGGACGGCGCCAGGCACGGATGCCGCGCTTGCGAGGAGAAGGCAAGCATCGCATTGACTACCGGCACGTGATCCATTCGTTGGTGCGCAAGCCGGGGGCGTTTACTCGCTATCGCTGGCGGGAGGATCTGTTTCCGGGGATCTTGTTTCGAGTCGCCTACGACGAGCTGCGCCGAGATTGTCCGGCCACGGCGGATCGCCAATATCTGAAGATCCTCGAGGTGGCTGCCCAGGAAGGTGAACAGCGGGTGCGAGAGGCACTTCAGGTGTTGATTGAGCGGGGACAAAGAATCCGTTTTGAAGCACTACGAGAATGCCTTGTCGATCCGGTGGTGGAACCCTGGGAAGTGATGGTGGAGAAGATGGACGTGGGCCTCTACGACACCCTTCTCGAGAACCGGGAGGTGAGGTCATGAGCACAGGCAACTTACCGCGACTTCGCGAGTGCCTAATCGAGCTGCATCTACCGGCCTTTCGGGAGCACTACGCCGCCCAGGCGGCACTGGCCACCCAGGAAAGTCTGTCCTATCCCCGGTTTCTCTTGTCGTTATCTGAGATCGAGGTGGCGGAGCGGCACGAGCGCAAAATCCAGCGCCAGCGTCGGGCCTCCAAGCTTCCCTGGGAGAAAACGCTGACGGCGCTGGACCGCTCGCGCTTGCCCCAAAGCGTGGATCGACAACTCACAGCGCTGCTGGAAGGGACGTTTTTGGATCGTGCCGAGAACGTCTTGGCTTTCGGTAACCCTGGGAGCGGGAAAACCCATCTGGTCTGTGCTCTGGGCCAGGAGTTGATTCTGCTGGGGCGCCGGGTTCTGTTTTCTACCTGCGCCCTGCTGGTACAGCGATTGCTGCGGGCCAAAATCGATCTGACTCTGGAGAAGGAGCTCAAGAAACTGGATCGCTTCGAGGCTCTCATAGTCGATGACATCGGCTACGTTCAGCAAAGCCGGGAGGAAATGGAGGTTCTCTTCACACTGCTGGCCCATCGTTACGAACGTCGCAGCATCTTGCTGACCAGCAACCTGATCTTCTCGGACTGGGAGAGGATCTTCAAGGACCCCCTGACGACGGCAGCAGCCATCGACCGGCTGGTGCACCACAGCGTGATTCTGGAACTCAACGTCCCGAGCTATCGAATGGAGAGCGCCAAGGCAAAGCAGCAGGGAACCACGAAATGAGGAAACCGCGAGGAGGTCAAATCCGGGCAAATCGGCTGATTGGACCCCGGAAAGTGCTTGGTGAGGGCGATAGACGAGTGCCCGCCAAGGGGAGAGGTCGTACAGCGCCCTACAGAGGCCGCTCAGCAGCCTCGTGGATCTGGTCCACTCCCCTCGACGCCAGCGCGAGCGAGGGGGAGCTCCGTTCGGGCTACGCCCTCACTCCGTCCCCCTCGCATTCTAGGAACAATCTCTCTTTTTTACAGAAAGGAGGACCGCGGAAAGGGCCGTCTCAGAGGACGGCTACAGCTCTTTTTTTTTAATCCTTGTGTGGGGATTTCCAATCGTCGCTGCGGGAATTCTATTTGACGTTGATCAAAGGAGATTATTGCAAGACGGGGTTTACCGAATATTTACGTTCATCTGGCACCCAATCTGGGTATCTTTAGAGGCCAGTCCGCGGTCGTGAATCTGGGAACGGCATCACCGGATCAACTGATCGTCCGCTCTCCGATTGCGCTCGAGCTATCGTATTCCGTGCAGTCTTCGAGGCAGTACCCCTCCTCCACTATGGGTGTGATTGCCCACATCCGGCAGACCTGGCTGGATGCGCGCCATTATGGAGAAGTCACCAAGATCTATGCCGACCACCCGCAGGGATTGCCGCGTCCCCAGACCGATCGAGGATTGACGGCGTTGCAGCCCTTCAGTCGGGGCCGGCTGCCGGTCATCTTTCCCGGGAATCGGGTCCGCGAAATCAGGCGGTCCCTCAAAATGATCAAGTACTTCGAGCTGAAAGGAGTGATCGCCGGAGGATTCGAAGCCGATCAGACGACTGATGAGCTGCTGGAGGCGGGAATTCCGGTTCTTTTCAGTCTCAATTTTCCGAAAGTACCGAAGAATCAACATCCCGGGACCGACGAATCGCTGGCAGATCTGGAGTACCGTGTCAACGCACCCGGGGTGCCGGCCCGACTCCAGAACGCCGGGGTAAGGTTCGCTTTGAGCAGCGGAGACGGCGATCCAGTCGATTTCTTGAAGGGGCTGCGAAGGGTGGTCGAGGAGGGGCTGGAGCAAGAACAGGCCCTTCGGGCCGCGACGCTGTCGGCGGCAGAGATTCTGGGCGTTGATCGCCAGTTGGGAAGTGTTGAAGCAGGGAAGATCGCCAACCTGGTTGTCAGCACCGGGGATCTGTTCGATTCTCAGACCCAGATTAGCTACGTTTTCGTCGACGGCGAAAAGTTCGACTTGCCCGAGACGGCAGCCGGCGAAAGGAAGGAATCGCGATGAGAACTCTTTTCATCATTACGCTGGTATTCTTCTGCGTGACGCCATTGCCGGGGAGCGATGTTCTGATCACGAACGCCAACATCATGACCGTTGCTAACGGGACGGTTCGAAACGGCTCGATTCTGGTCCAGGATGGGAAGATCACAGGCCTCGGGACCGACATTTCAGCTCCCCCTGGAGTCGAAGTAGTGGATGTTTCGGGCAACTGGATCACACCCGGCATCATTGACTGTCATGCCCACATTGCCCTCGATTCAGTGAACGAAGGGACTTTGAGCGTGACCTCCATGACGGGGACCGAAGACGTCATCGATCCGACCAGTTTCAACATTTACAGGGGCCTGGCAGGCGGAGTTACAACCACCAATCTGCTTCACGGCAGCGCCAACCCGATTGGAGGCAAGAACGTAGTCATCAAGTTACGCTGGGGAAAGACTGCCGACGAGATGATCTTCCGCGGTGCGATGCCCGGCATCAAATTCGCGCTCGGTGAGAACCCCAAGCGGCCGGGGATCCGAACTCAAGGAAGCACCGTTCCGCGGCGCTATCCCGGCACTCGAATGGGGGTCGAGGACGTTATTCGAACCGCTTTCGACCGGGCCAGGGAGTACCAGAAAGAGCGGAGCCAGTACCAGCAAGAGAAGGCTCGAGGTTCGCAGCCGCTGCTACCGCCGCGCAGAGATCTCCAACTGGAAGCTCTGGTTGAGGTCCTGGAAAGGAAACGACTGGTCCATGCTCACAGTTATCGGGCGGACGAGATTCTGATGCTGATTCGAGTGGCCGACGACTACGGGTTCACGATCGGGACTTTTCAGCACGTCCTGGAAGGCTACAAAGTTGCGGATGAAATTGCCGCCCACGGAGCAGGCGCCTCCACCTTCTCCGACTGGTGGGCTTACAAAGTTGAAGCCTATGATGCGATTCCCTACAACGCGGCTATTATGACCAGAAGAGGGGTTTTGGTTTCGCTGAACTCGGACAGCGGGGAAGAAGCCCGGCATCTCAACCAGGAGGCCGCTAAAGCGATGCGCTACGGCGATCTGAGTGCGGACGAGGCCCTGGCGCTGGTCACGCTGAATCCCGCCAGGCAGCTCAGAATTGACGATCGGGTCGGCTCCATCGAGGTTGGAAAAGACGCCGATCTTGTGGTTTTCAACAACTACCCGTTGAGCGTCTACGCCTTTCCCGACCAGGTCTACATTGACGGTGAGCTTTACTTTTCCAGAGAAATGGATGCTCGAAGACAGCAGCAGCTGGTGGAAGAAAAGGCAAGGCTCCGGCAACTGGAGAGCGGCGAAACGGGAGCGCCAGAAGAACGGAAGCCTCAGGTAGATGTGGTTGACGACGTTGAGGTTCGAGGTCTGCGATGATTCAAAGAGGGCTTCTGATTCTTGTGGGGCTGGCATTGCAGTCGTCGGTGGCCGGTCAGTCATACATCATCCGTAACGCACAGATTGTTCCGGTCTCAGGTCCGGACATCTCCAGGGGGAGTGTCTTGATCGAGAACGGAAAGATCACGGGAGTAGGGCTCTCGGTCCATGCCCCTCGCAGAGCCACCCGAATCGATGGTCGCGGCCTCACGGTCTACCCTGGTCTGTTCAATTCCGACACCAACCTGGGACTGACTGAAGTGGAACGAGCGGAGGTCACCAATGACTACCGGGAGATGGGGGACTATACGCCCCAGCTTCTGGCATGGTCCGCGGTGCATGTGGAAAGCGAGCACATTGCGGTGGCGCGGGTTGATGGAATTACGCATGTGGTGACCCGTCCCAGCGGCGGCACGATCTCCGGCCAGGGAGCGATTATCCACCTGGACGGCTGGAATCCGGAACAGATGGAGATCGACCGGCACGCTTCGCTCTATCTGTCGCTTCCGGGTCTGATGTCGTCGGGCAGCCCCCGCTCTTTCTCGCAGGGTGGACGCGGCTCCTCCAATCTGGAGACGCAGGAGCGCTTCGATAAGAAAGTGGCGGAACTGAAGGAGTTATTTGCCCAGGTGCGGCAATACGCGAGGCACGACTCAGGCGAGCGGGAACGCAATCGGCAGCTCGAAGCGCTGATTCCCGCGGCTACGGGCAAGCAGCTGGTGGTTCTCGAGGCGAACAGTCAAGTCGATATCAGAGAAGCAGTCCGGTTCGCACGCGGACTGGATCTGAACTTTGCCATCTCGGGCGCCTCGGATGCCTGGAAAGTGGCTACGTTTCTCAAGGAGAATAACGTGCGAGTGATCCTTGGCCCGGTTCAGAAGCTGCCTCGCCGGCCCGACGATCCCCTCAATATTGTGTACGAAACACCGGGCATCCTGCACCAGCTCGGAGTTCAGTTTGCGCTCTCAACCGGTGGATCTTCGGATGCCCGAACCCTTGCCTTCGAGGTGGGGAACGCCGTGGCTCACGGACTGCCTCACGACGACGCTCTGCGCTCGGTGACGCTGGCACCCGCGGAGATCTTCGGGGTAGAGGATCAGATCGGGTCTATCGAGCCCGGAAAGTGGGCCAATCTGGTAGTCACTGACGGAGATATCTTCGAGTATCAGACCCGCATCCACCATGTCTTCATCAAGGGGACCCCAGTCCGGAACGTGTCAACAACTTTGAGACACTTTGGTGAATAAATTACAGTAGCGTCATCTCAGGGGTCCTTCTTTTCGGGAGGGTTGATCCAAACCGCCTCTGGAAGAGCGGGAGGAACGGGTTTGCCATTGGGAAATCTCTCCTGGAAGAGTGCATGGGCGGCCTCCAGTGTTTGGGCTCGATTGCGACGTGTGGCGATGGCGGTGAGGTAGTGCACGTCCTCGGGAGTGTGCAGGCCGATACCCGAATGGCGA
>CBDFLV010000004.1:0-1015212 GCA_965249245.1 Acidobacteriota bacterium
CGGATGCAGGGACGTTCCAGCAACATCTCTCCGATGGTCTCCACATAGAGGGTTTGAGCCGATCGAGTGGAGCTGAGTGAGTCAGCCGAGAGGCTGCGCTGGTAGGGCCAGTACTGGTCGGCGATCTCAAGGACCCCGGGAGCATGCTGGTTGGGGCTACGCCGGACCCGGCAGACCTGCCTCTCCTCGAGCTCCTGGAGATAGGTTCCAATCGAGCGGCGCGATTTGCGCAGCGCCCTGGCCACGTCCTGCTGGCGGAAGAGGAAGCGCCCGGTACTTCTGTCAGCGCCCAGCGAGATGTGAACGAACAGCTTGAAGGCCCCGTCGGAGAGTTTCTCCACAGCGGCCTGCCCAGCCGGCGGTGGCGGCAAACCAGCCGTTGTCACTTTTGATCTTCAAACGGCTCATGGCGAAACCTCCTTTGAGGGGGATCCTTTGGCGGGTCGTTTTCGCCTCCGGTAAGAGTCGCCCTCCCACTCCAGCTGGTGAGCGTTGTGGCAGAGTCGGTCCAGCAGCGAGTTGGCCTGGATGGGGTCGCCAAACAGCGCCATCCACTCCTCCAGGCTGCGATTACTGGTCAGCATCAGCGAGCCTTTCTGATAGCGCTCGTAAACGATGTCGTACAGATCGTCGGCCTGCTCGTCCGTCAGGGGCTTGAGCCCAAAGTCGTCAACGATCAAGAAATCATAGCTGCAGTAGTTTTGGATGAGGCGATCGCGGGAGAGATCGGCCCGGGCCGCTTCCAGAGTACGGAACAGGCGCGGAGCCTGGATGTAGCGCACGTCATGACCGCGGCGTACGGCCTCGTGTCCCAGAGCCAGGGCGATGTGACTCTTGCCCACACCCACCGGCCCGCACAGGCAGATATTTTCTTTGTTTTCCAGAAAGCGGCAGGTGGCCAGGTCATAGATGCGGCGCCGCTTGATGTTCGGGTTAAAGCCAAAATCGAACTCCTCGAGGGTCTTGATCTCGGCAAAGCAGGCTTTCTTGAGCCGGCGAACAAACTTGGTCTGGGAGCGACGCTCCAGCTCATCCTGGACCAGCAGAGTCAGAAAGTCGACGTAGGCCAGTTGTCGTTTTTCGGCCTCCTTGAGCCGCACTTCCAGACTGTCCAACAATCCTCCTAATCGCAGTTGCTTGAGCTGGTCGAGCAGATGTTGATAGTGACTCATGAGACCTCCCGTCGGTGCACGAAGTAATCCTGGGGACGGGCAAATCGACAAGCTGAAGCCGCCGGACTGGAGGGTCTGCGAGGAGGCGAAGGGCGTCGGAACAAGCCTTTTTCCAGAATCTTCTTCAGAGAGGAAAAGCGGACATTGTCAAAGCGCAAGGCCCGCCGGCAGGCCTGATCCAGAGTGGCCGCTGGGTGGGACTCGGCCAGCCGCAGCACGGCCTGGGCTTTTCTCAGGTTGCGCATGGCGTGATCCCCCAGTACGCGCCGCACGTAGCGACTCACCTCGGGCCCCAGCTCGTCGGCCTGACGCCGGCACCACTCGGGAGTCCGCTCCAGGTAGGCCCGCTTGTCGGGAGGATAGTCCCCCGTCTGGGTCTGACAGGAGCCCGGCTCGAAGACCCGCAGGTGGGTCTTGATCAACTGATGGTTGCGATACACTCGCACCAGCTTCAGATCGGCTCGCACCCACAGCCTCTCCCCCCGGTAGGGATAGGGGACCGAGTAGTAGCACTTGTCCAGGATCAGATGGCAGTCCCAATGCACGGTGCACTGTTTCCACTGCGCCGCTTCGTAAGGTTGATCCGGCAGAGGCAGCAGCAGCTCGACTTCTTCTCCGACAAACACCTCGTAAGGTTTGCGATGGGTGGTGCCATGCTTGCGCAGGCCGACCTCCTTGAGGCACCACTCCAGAGCCCTCCCATTGGCCTCCTCGATATCTCGAAAATGCCGCCCCGCCAGAATCTGCTGACGCACTACCGGAACACATCTCTCCACGCGTCCTTTGTGGCGGGCCATTTGCACCTTGGCTGGGTCGGCCACGAATCCGTAGTGTCTTTCCAGTTCGGCGTAGGCCGGGTTGAGCGTCGGATCGTACAGATCGGGCTTAAGCACACCGTCTTTCAAATTGTCCAACACGATCAGCCGGGGACAGGCCTGGAAAAACGTAAAGGCGCGGATGTGGCAGTCCAACCAGGTGGGGCTGTCCTGGCGAAACACGAAGCGTACGAAGCGGTGGCGGCTGTAGCTTAGGATCATGATAAAGGCCCAGGCCTTGCGTTGTTTGCCCGTTTCCGGATCTCGCATCAGTCCGGCATAGCCGAAATCGACTTGGGCCTGTTCCCCAGCGACTGCATGCAGCCGCACCGTCACCGGCTTGCGCAGCGGCTCAATGTGCTCGCGCACATAGCGGTACACGCTCATATAGCTGACCTTCAACTCGTGCTCCTCCTCGAGCAGCCGCTGTACCTGCTGAATGGTCATATGAGGCTGCCCAAGCCAATCCTGGATCTGCCGGTGGTAGAGGCGGATCCGCTCCCGGGCCGGTTGTTCGAAAACCGCCACCTGCACCACCGAGGCCACTATCCGGGCCAGCTCCGCCTGTGGCGGCAGGGGCTTCTCTCGGCTCAAGCCGCTGGCCATGAAAAGCAGCAGGTACTTGCGAATCGTCTTGCGCGAGATCTGCAACGAGTCTCGGATCTGGCGGATACTCCGTCCTCGGTGCCATTGGTAAACCAACTCCAGGTACTCTTCCATCCTCATATTCCTTCTGGCCATTCTTCCTCCTGCGGAAATCCTTGTTGGGGTTCCGCAGAAAGATGACCCTGGCCTCTGTCACGAAATGATCAGGTGGGGGAATTACCTTGGTGAAACCCTGGGGGAATTACCCTGGTGAAAGGGTGGGGGAATTACCTTGGTAAATCAGCCGCCTAGGTGGGGGATATACCATGGTGACCGACAGGGTGGTTTAATCGTTTACGCTCCGCCGCGGATGAGATTAAAAGGGTTGTGCACGCGGGAGAGACCTTTGTCCTCGTCGATCAGGACAAGTGGGGTAGCATCGGCTGCCTGGCCGATCGTCATCGAATTCCTTTCCTAGAGCGGGACGGAGTGTACAACGGCCAGCCAAAGAACAGCGAGGAGGCAATCCGTGAATTGGACAGACTCCGGGCGACCGGGGCTAATTTCATCGCGTTCGTCTGGTCGTCCTTTTGGTGGCTTGAGTATTACGAAAGATTTCACACCAGCCTGTGCTCACGGTTTCGCTGTGTGCTGGAGAACGAACGGCTCGTCGTGTTCGACCTGAATCAAGATTTGAGTGCAAGGGTGATCAACGTCAAATAGAATTCCCGCAGCGACGATTGGAAATCCCCACACAAGGATTAAAAAAAAAGAGCTGTAGCCGTCCTCTGAGACGGCCCTTTCCGCGGTCCTCCTTTCTGTAAAAAAGAGAGATTGTTCCTAGAATGCGAGGGGGACGGAGTGAGGGCGTAGCCCGAACGGAGCTCCCCCTCGCTCGCGCTGGCGTCGAGGGGAGTGGACCAGATCCACGAGGCTGCTGAGCGGCCTCTGTAGGGCGCTGTACGACCTCTCCCCTTGGCGGGCACTCGTCTATCGCCCTCACCAAGCACTTTCCGGGGTCCAATCAGCCGATTTGCCCGGATTTGACCTCCTCGCGGTTTCCTCATTTCGTGGTTCCCTGCTGCTTTGCCTTGGCGCTCTCCATTCGATAGCTCGGGACGTTGAGTTCCAGAATCACGCTGTGGTGCACCAGCCGGTCGATGGCTGCTGCCGTCGTCAGGGGGTCCTTGAAGATCCTCTCCCAGTCCGAGAAGATCAGGTTGCTGGTCAGCAAGATGCTGCGACGTTCGTAACGATGGGCCAGCAGTGTGAAGAGAACCTCCATTTCCTCCCGGCTTTGCTGAACGTAGCCGATGTCATCGACTATGAGAGCCTCGAAGCGATCCAGTTTCTTGAGCTCCTTCTCCAGAGTCAGATCGATTTTGGCCCGCAGCAATCGCTGTACCAGCAGGGCGCAGGTAGAAAACAGAACCCGGCGCCCCAGCAGAATCAACTCCTGGCCCAGAGCACAGACCAGATGGGTTTTCCCGCTCCCAGGGTTACCGAAAGCCAAGACGTTCTCGGCACGATCCAAAAACGTCCCTTCCAGCAGCGCTGTGAGTTGTCGATCCACGCTTTGGGGAAAGCGCGAGCGGTCCAGCGCCGTCAGCGTTTTCTCCCAGGGAAGCTTGGAGGCCCGACGCTGGCGCTGGATTTTGCGCTCGTGCCGCTCCGCCACCTCGATCTCAGATAACGACAAGAGAAACCGGGGATAGGACAGACTTTCCTGGGTGGCCAGTGCCGCCTGGGCGGCGTAGTGCTCCCGAAAGGCCGGTAGATGCAGCTCGATTAGGCACTCGCGAAGTCGCGGTAAGTTGCCTGTGCTCATGACCTCACCTCCCGGTTCTCGAGAAGGGTGTCGTAGAGGCCCACGTCCATCTTCTCCACCATCACTTCCCAGGGTTCCACCACCGGATCGACAAGGCATTCTCGTAGTGCTTCAAAACGGATTCTTTGTCCCCGCTCAATCAACACCTGAAGTGCCTCTCGCACCCGCTGTTCACCTTCCTGGGCAGCCACCTCGAGGATCTTCAGATATTGGCGATCCGCCGTGGCCGGACAATCTCGGCGCAGCTCGTCGTAGGCGACTCGAAACAAGATCCCCGGAAACAGATCCTCCCGCCAGCGATAGCGAGTAAACGCCCCCGGCTTGCGCACCAACGAATGGATCACGTGCCGGTAGTCAATGCGATGCTTGCCTTCTCCTCGCAAGCGCGGCATCCGTGCCTGGCGCCGTCCTCCGTAGTAGACCTCCACCTGATCCGCCCACACCCGCACTTGAACGCGCTCGCCGATCAACCGGCTGTCCACCGAATAGGTGTTGTGGCGAACCCGGATCGTACTGCTGGGGGAGACTCTCACCCACTGCCGGGTGAAGTCATCCAGACGGCGTGCCGGCAACGGGCGCATCACTGCCAGCTCTTCTCCCAGGCGCTTTTGCCGGGCCGCATTGCGCCGGGACACAATCACCGCTACAAAGCCCTCGTACTCTTCCCGGCTGGAAAAATCACGGCTACACCGCAGCAGCAGTTCCTGCTCAATGGCCCGTTTCAAGCGGTGATGGGACTGTTCCACATCCCCGTTCTCGTGTGCCTTTCCTGCCTGAGTGCGACTGGAGCGCATCCCGAAGTGTCTCAGCAACGCTTGATAGCGCTCGGTGAACTCTTCCCGCTTCAGGTTCTTGACTGCCGCCGAGAGCCGGTCGGTCCGGTGCTCCTCGGGCAGCGCCCCCAACTCCCACAACGCGTTCTGAAGCCCCTGGCTGAGGCTCTCAAACGACTCACTGAAACACAGCGTGGTCGCTTCCCAGTTCGAGTAGGCTAACACGAAGTGGTACAGCAGATGGGGAAACGGCTGGCCCTGGATCGTCACTCCGAGGCGCCCCATAAACGTGAAGTCCGATTGCGCTTGATGTCCCGGCTGATACTTCTGCGGGAACATCACCTCCTTCGCTTCTCCGTATTCTGCCTTCCACTGCTTGATCCTGCGCTGCAGCGTTCTCAACTGGCCTTGCTGGAAGGCCCCTTCCTGCTGACGACACAAATGATCGAACACCGCTTTTGCTTCCACCGTCGGCGATCGCTTCAGGATCTCTTTCACCTCCGGCCACACCGACTCGAACGGATCCGATCGAGTTCTCCAATACCGTTCCGGCTGACACTGGCTCGGTAGCTTTCCCGACTTCAGGTACTTGCGAGCTGTCTTTCGCGACATCCCCGCTTTGGCCGCCGCCATCGTTAGCGTCTTCTCGTTCTTCTTCAACTTTACTAACCTCCGCACTTGCTGATCCTTAACCATGCCCTCATGGTCAGGATCAGCCCTGAAAAAGCGGGGAATTCCATTTGTCGTCGCGGGGAATTCTAACTGTCGCCAATCACAAGGGGAAACCCGCGAACGGAGTTCTAGAGTGCAGATGAAGCCTGATAGAGATGCCGTGTCTCCGACGGTTTCAGCTGGGGACATCGTGGTGCTCAGGGAGTACCAGGCTCTCTACTTCGCGATACCCAAAGTGGCGAACACAAGCCTGAAGGCGGTTTGTGCAGAATGGGTCAGGAGCAAGCTGGACTCCGAAGCTTTAGCCAGGTTCTGGAGCGACACTTGGAAGCCTCGCTTATTTCGCGACGGTGAGTCAAGGCGGTACCTGAGACGCAAGGGTATTCTCCTTCCTAGGAGTCGCGTCCCGGAGTTTGAATCGTATTGGAAGTTCGGGTTCGTCCGTAATCCCTGGGATCGGCTGGTCTCCTGCTGGAAACAGAAGATCCAGCCGGAAGGAGTCGCCCCGAGCCTTGCAACGCACGCTGGTTTCGAGGCCGGCATGAGATTCTCGGACTTCGTCGATGTGGTCTCGCAGATACCGGACTGTGAAGCCAACGGTCATTTCCGGTCCCAGCACAAGTTTCTGGAGGACGAGAACGGCGATCTGCTTGTCGACTTTGTCGGTCGCCTAGAGCGCCTTGATGAGGATTTCCTGCACGTGTGCAGCGAATTGGGGCACCGGGGACCTCGCTTCCTCACCTGCTCAAGTCCGACCGTCGTGCGTATCAGCTGTACTTCAATGCCAGCGGCCGGAGATTCGTTGAACTCAGGTATGCCAGAGACATCGAGCTGTTCGGCTATACCTTCTAGAGGCAAATCCTAAACAAAAAGGTACGCGAGATGTCCTCTTCAATGGACCTGGGGCGGTTGGAAGGGTCCATAAATGCCACAGCGTTGGTAGCAGGCGACATTATCGCACCACGTGAGTATCGTGTTCTCTACTTCGCGATTCCGAAAGTTGCAAACTCGAGCCTCAAAGCCATCTGCGCACGTCTGATCCGACACCGGTTGGATGAGAATTTCCTGAATCAGTTCTGGAGTGATACCTGGCGGCCTCGAATTTTCCGGCCGCCAAGGCGCGCCGTCAGCTGATGCGCCGAGGGATTCTCGTGTCGCGGCAAAAGTTGTCAAAGTACGATCACTACTGGGAATTCTGTCTGGTCCGAAACCCATGGGATCGTCTGGTCTCCTGCTGGAAACAAAAGACCAAAAGTGTGACCGCCTCGGGGTCAGCCGTCGACGCCACGAGGATCGCCCCGAGTTTGGCTGCTCATGGTGTGTTTTATGCCGGAATGAGTTCAGAGCTTTGCCGAGGAAGTCGCCAGGATCCCCGACACTCATACAAATGGGCACTTTCGATCACAATTTACGTTTGTCACCAACGAGCAAGGTGAGCTGGTCGTGGACTACGTTGGCCAAATGGAAAAGATCGAAGTGGAACTCGATCACGTGTTCCGAATGGCCGGTATTCCCAAACAGGAGATCCCTCATTTATTGAAGACCTACGGCGATCCGTACGATGTCTACTATAGTAGTGAGACAAGAGATCTGGTGGCCAAGAGATTCGCGCGCGGTGTTGCATGTTCAACTATTCTTTCGATTCCTGACTTCCCTGACCTGCCTTCTCCCAACTGAAGCTTCGCTGACCTGGATCGATGAGACGTTTCAAGCGGCTGATACCTTATGTGATTCGACAGTGGCGTTGGCTCTCGGCGATTTTTGTACTCACGCTCTTGTCCTCTGCGTCGGGTGCTCTTCGGCCTTGGCCACTGAAGCTGCTGGTGGATTACGCGTTGGGAGGGGAGAGCGTGCCGGTCGTGTTGACGTCGGGCCTCGAGTCTGTCGGCTTGCAAGACACCCCATCGACTCTGGTTGTCTTCTCAGCCGCGGTCACTCTTGCACTCTTTGCTTTGAATTCCGCCCTCAGCATCGGCTTGAACCTGTGTTGGACCTTGGGAGGTCAGCGCATGGTGTACGACCTGGCAGGGGATCTATTCGCACGGCTGCAGCGGCTGTCGCTTCGTTTTCACGCCCGACAATCCGTGGGGGACTCGCTCAGCCGGCTTACCGGCGACACCCGGGTCGTTTGCTCAGTAGCCGACACGCTGTTCATGACACCTGTGCAGCACGTCCTCACGCTGTGCGGAATGTTGTTCATCGGATTCGCGCTCGACCCGGTTCTGGCCACCCTGGCCGTAGTGATGACCCCTCTCCTGGCGTTATCCTCGAGGTTCTTCGGCAAGAGACTGAAACGCCGGGCCAGGTTAGGCCGCGAAGCGAAGTCGCGCCTGATGAGCTTCGTCCATCAAACATTCCGGGCTATTCCCCTGGTCCAGGCGTACGGCACTCAGTCTCGCCACACCGAGGGCTTTCGGGACCTGGCGGAAGACGCCGTCCTTCTCACTCAACGCGGCAACCTGTTGGGTAGTAGCTACGGTCTGATCAACGGACTGATCACGACAACCGGTGTCGCTCTGGTCTTGTACGTGGGTGGGGTACGGGTACTCTCGGGGGCGATCCCGCTCGGCACGCTGCTGGTTTTTCTGGCTTATGTACGAAAGATGCAGAGCGCCTCGGGTGGCCTGTTCAAGATCTTCACGAAACTGAAGTCCGCCGAGGCGAGTCTCGACCGAGTCATGGAGGTGATGGAGTCGGACGATTTCCTGCCTGAAGTGCGTGACAGTGAGAAGGTGGCCCTTGCTCCCCGCAACCGACCCGTGCAGGTTTGCTTCGAAGGGATCAGCTTCGGCTATGAACCGGACCAGCCCGTGCTGCAGGAAGTGACTCTAGAAGCCCTCCCCGGTGAAGTCGTTGCGCTGGTGGGGCCTACAGGAGCAGGCAAGAGTACTTTGGTTTCCCTGCTTCCTCGTTTCTATGATCCGTGGGAAGGCCGGGTCACGATTGACGGGATCGACATCCGTCGGGTGAAGCTGGCTGAGCTCCGTTCGCAGATTTCGATCGTGCTACAGGACCCTTTCCTGATGCCGCTGTCGGTAGCGGACAATATCTCCTACGGCCAGCCCGATGCGAGTCATGAGGCAATCCGCCAGGCTGCGATTGGGGCACAGGCCGATAGCTTCATCAGCAGGTTACCTGATGGCTATGAGACTGTCATTGGCGAAGGTGGAACCAGGTTGTCAGGCGGAGAACGTCAGCGTCTATCGATCGCCCGAGCATTGCTCAAGGACGCGCCGCTGCTCATTCTGGACGAACCAACTTCGTCGTTGGATGTAGAAACCGAAGTGTCTCTGGTCGATGCCCTGCAACGCCTCGTGAAGGAGCGGACGACGTTCATCATCGCCCACCGCTTGTCTACCATTCAACACGCCGACCGGATTGCAGTATTGGACGCGGGTCGGCTGGTTCAGCTGGGGTCCCATGCGGAACTGCTGGCCCAGGAAGGCCTGTACCATCGTTTCTACACGAAACAGGCCAGCACCTCCCAGGGTAGGGCGACAGCATGAAATGGTGGTGGTGGAAGCTGCTCCGCTACGCTCGGCCCCAGGCCCCCGCGCTGGCGCTGATCGGGCTGGCTTCTCTGGCGGGAATCGGCATCAAACTCCTGATGCCATGGCCCTTGAAGCTGATAGTTGATTATGCCCTGGTAGACAAACCGTTGCCGCCGAGTCTGGGCTGGCTGTCATCGCTGCCGGGAGCGGATTCTCCTCAGGGACTGTTGGGATGGTTGGCGGCGGCCACCGTCGTGCTTTTCCTTAGCAAGCGCCTTCTGGGTGTCGGTGTTTCCTACGTGAGAGCGGGCGCCTCCAACAGGATGGTGTACGGGCTTGCCACCGATCTCTTCCAGCACCTGCAAAATCGCTCACTCGTGTTCCATGGAAAACAGCGGGTGGGAGACCTGCTGAAGCGCGTCACTGATGATTGCAGTTGTGTGAAAGATCTGACCCTGGGCGTTCACCTCCCCCTCTTCACCGCCGTGGTGACCCTGGTCTCGATGTTCCTGGTCATGTGGCAGTTGGACTCGCGTTTGGCCCTCTTTGCTTTGGGACTGAGCGTGCCCCTGGGGCTCCTGACCGGGTACTTCGCTCGCCCGATGTCAGAACTGCACTATCGGGAAATGGAACTTCACGGTGAAATGACGGCCCTCGCAGAGCAGACACTGTCGGCGGTACCAATTGTTCAGGCTTTCGGTCGAGAAGAGGAAGAAGAGCGGCGCTTTCGGACTCTCGCCCACAAGGCGGTTCGGGCCAACCTGCGGAGCTTGCTGAGTCAGGAACAGTTCAAGCTCGGCACCGGTGTCCTAACCACGGGAGCCGCGACGGTGGTGACAGTGGCCGCGGGATTCTCCGTGTTGGACGGCTCCATGAGTGTTGGAAGCCTTCTGGTTGTGATTTCATATTTTGCTGCCCTGTATTCGCCGCTGGAGAACCTGGCTTATCTTGGGACAGCCTTCGCGACGGCAGGCGCCGCGGCAAGGCGCGTTCTGGAAGTGACTGCGACCGACGAGCAGAGTGTGAAGGAACTCGAAGACGCCCGCCCACTTCCCAACCTCGGCGGCACAGGAAGAGGCCACATTCGGCTTGAAGATGTCACCTTCGGTTATGAACCTGGGCGTCCCGTAATCCATCAGGTTTCACTCGAAGCTCGTGCAGGAGAAGTGCTCGCGCTGGTCGGGCCGACCGGGGCCGGAAAGAGCACGCTGGTTTCGTTGATCGCGCGACTCTACGATCCCTGGGAGGGTACCGTCTGGTTCGACAATACGGATCTCCGAACAGTTCAACTCAGCAGCCTGCACGAAAGCATTGCGATCGTCATGCAGGAACCGTTTCTCTTTCGGCTCACGGTGGCAGAGAACATTGCCTACGGGCGACCAAGCGCTCGACAGGAAGAAATTGTCGCCGCAGCCAAGGCGGCCTGTGCCCATGAATTCATCAGGCGACTGCCGAACGGATATGAGACGGTTATTGGTGAGCGAGGAATGACCTTGTCCGGAGGGGAAAAACAGCGCCTGTCCATCGCACGCGCTTTGCTCAAGGATGCCCCGGTCTTAATCCTCGATGAACCAACCTCGGCAGTGGACGCGGAGACCGAGTCGGTCCTGATGGAGGCGATAGAGCACCTCATGGAGGATCGCACAACTTTTATCATCGCCCACCGATTGTCGACCGTGAGAAGAGCTGATCAGATTGTCGTTCTCGAAGACGGATGGATCGTAGAATGTGGTTCCCGCAAGCGCTGGCTAAGCTCGGATGGTCGATACGCCCAACTTGAGCGCCTCCAGACGGTCGACAGGGTACCGCGTTGAGTCAGTCCCGTCTGGCAACAAACTCTTGCGAATGAAAAAATCGAGCATCGGAGATTCTGTTCGTGGATGATGCGACTGAGGGTTGGGACATGTCCCTTTCTCATGGCTTCCCGACGCTTCCAGGATTCTCCAAAGGGCTGGTCGCAATAACGATTGTCGACCCGGTCCCGCTGCGCGCTTCCCAATAAGTTTCATGCGGGATAACAGAGCAGTTGTAATCAACGCGCTATCACGAGGCGATTCCAACATTCTCTGGAACATTCTTCAGTCACATCCGCTTCTTTGCTCGCCAATTCGGGAAACCGGGGCCCTTTTCACGGAAGAAAACGTGCTTCCATTGGTTCGCTACCTTCCGGCGGCAAGGGCGAAGCGGATGGCCACCTGGCGCATTGCGCGGATGCTAGCCGGCCCGTACATACGCCGCTCCCTTCACCGGTGGAAACTCAGGAACTATCAGTCGCCAAACAACCGGACAAAATACGAGGGCATCCCGTACACGCTTGAAGAAGTCAAGAATAGCATTCTGTGCTTTAAAGGTGTCGACAGCGATATTGACCTCAATGGTCTCCTGAGAAGTCTTTACGAGGACATTACGTATATCGGGCTGGTTCGGAATGGCTACGCCGTATGTAATGGATGGATGCGACGGGGCCTCTCGGCAAAGGCAGCAGGCAGGAAGTATTCTTCCCTTGTCCGAAGGATTCTTGACCAACAGAACTCATCCGAGCGATCCATACTCATCAAGTTTGAGGAAATGATCCGTGATCCCTTCGGAGTAGCACGGCAGGTATTCCATGCGCTCGAAATCGAGCCCGCTGACATTCCGAAAATACGACTGAAAGCCAAGGGAGTCCTGACTCGGACAGGTGAGCACGAGCCACGGTTTGGAGTCGAAGGAACGAAGTATTGGTTCGGACCAGAGGAGATCCTTGACGTTCTCGATCAGGAGGTCAATGACCGGCAAGAGGCGGCGTTGAAACCGGCTGCTCGATGCGCGTTCGAGAACGAAGCCAAGGGGGTGTTGGAAATGCTGGGGTACCTGCGGAAGCCGTAGTGGCTTCCTGGTCCTGATTGGAAACTCCGGAGTCCTGGCCCGGCAGTTTAGAAGATGCCGTCAACCCTTCCCATTACCGTGAACCCATAGAACCGGGTCCACTTTGAGTATGCTTGACGGACAATGGGATACTCGTTTGCCGGTTTTTTCTCCTGGAGGCCTCCGGTGTCCGATCCTCGAAGAAGGACCTTGCGCATCGTTCTGCTGATCGCTGTTCCATTGTCCTCTTGGGGGACGGCCGCGTGGCTGGCTCGGGACCTGCGCCCCTGGTCGGCAAACCTGACCGGGATTGTCTTCGGGGCTGCCCTCCTTCTGACCTATCTGTGCCTCTGGGGTGTCGCCATCACCTTGAGCCGGGAGCCTCGGTTGATGCTCTTGAGGGCGACGTCGACCACCGCCGACAAACGGTTGAGCGTGCTCTTGCCGGCTAGAGCCTTCCTTTTGTCCCGCTTTGCGACCCGATTTGCTCCCAACAGGTCTCTCTTGCCTACGGCCACAGCTAACATCGGATCTTGCCGTAGTTCGTCGTGGTCGTTGAGGTCCTCATAGCCCAAGGCCAGTGCCATCACCCGCTGGGCCACCAGATCCCGGACCGAATGCTCGATCAACCCCGGATCTCTGTGATCCTCGAAGCACGCCGCCAACTGCTCGATTACCCCATATCGCCCTTCGACTTCCCTCAGCAGCACAGCACCAGCATCGGAAGTCAACCGCCCACCCCCGAAATCAGCCACCACTTTGCGTCGTCCTAGATCTTGAAATCGGCAACTTTTCCCTTTACACTCTGTTCTCATGTGTGGGTGCCATCATGTGCTGTTAAGTTGTTGTTAATAAATAACTTATATCACATAGGTAGTAAATATTCGGTAAACCCCGTCTTGCAATAATCTCCTTCCAAATAAGCCCGCGGTCAAACTTTGCTGGACACAGAAGCTGCGAGTGTGTATACAGGGAGCATGCAGCTGAGTGCTACCACCAAGCCGGAATCGGGTGGACTGACGGCTGATGGCTCGACGAAGCGGGTTTTGGTGGCCAAGGAAGAGTACATCCGGCTGCGCTGGGCGGCAGCGTACTGGAAGGCCCAGCATGCCGGGGCGGTGGAGAGAGAAAAGCAGTTGAAGTCAGAGAACTTGAGTCTGCGGGCTCGAGTTCGAGAGCTGGAGAGTCAGCTCTGGGGGCGCAAGAGTGAACAGGCCAAGGGTGGGCGCGCTGGCAGTTCCAGCCCCAAGGCGAGCGGGCGACCCCGAGGGCAGCAAAAAGGCAAGCAGGGGCACGGTCGGACCACTCTGGACGGGTTGGCAGCCCAGGAAGAGGTAGTGGATCTGGAGGAAGCCCAAAAAAGCTGTCCGAAATGCGGTCTGGCACTGGAAGCCTTGGGCTGGACGGAAGACGCCGAGGTGGCCGAAATCGAAGTGCGGGCCCACCGGCGGGTGATCCGGCGGCGCAAGTACAAAGCGGCCTGCCGCTGCGGGGTGCTGCCCGGCATTGTCACGGCGCCCGCCCCGGCACGCTTGATTCCCAAAGGCAAACTAGGGATTTCGGTTTGGGTGGAGATTCTGCTGGAGAAGTTTGACCATTGCCGCCCCACCCACCGTCTGTTGCAGCAGTGGCGAGACCACGGTTTGACTCTCTCTGCAGGAACGGTGGCCGGAGGGCTGAAAAAACTGCAGGGTCTGTTTTTGCCGGTGGCCGAGGCGATCGCCCAGCAGCAGCTCACCCAGGAGAACTGGCAAGCCGACGAGACCGGCTGGCCGGTGTTTGTGGCGGTGGAAGGCAAAAGCGGACGGCTCTGGCATTTGTGGGTGTTTTTGTCGGCCTCCACAGTCGTGTACCAGCTCCAACCCAGTCGCTCGTCTGCAGTGCCTCAATCTCACTTCGGCAGCGCCCAGGGCACTTTACTCACCGATCGATATTCTGCCTATAAGAAGCTGGTCCGGGTCTCAGAGGGGCGTATTTGCCATGCCTTTTGCTGGGCTCACGTGCGCCGCGACTTTTGGCGACTGGGCCTATCCCACCCCCCCTGGCAGGACTGGTCCCTGATGTGGATTGACGACATTGGCCGGCTCTTTGCTGCCAATCAGCTGCGGCTGGCAGTTCGCGATCAGCCCTTGGAATGGGCCCGGGCCGATCGAAAGCTGCGGGTGGCGGTTGAGAAAATGCGAGAGCAATGCGAGGCTCAACGCCAGCTTCCCAGCCTGGCTCCCCCCTGTCGCAAGGTCCTGAAAAGCCTGGCTCGACACTGGCCAGGGCTGACCGTGTTTGTGGATCAACCGGAAGTGGCTATGGACAACAACGCCGCCGAACGCGCCTTGCGCAACCCGGTGGTGGGACGCAAGAATTACTACGGCTCAGGCAGCCGCTGGAGCGCCCAGTTGGCGGCCAGCTTATTCAGCATCTTTGCCACCCTGCGACTCAACGGCCTCAACCCCCGCCTGTGGCTCAGGGACTATCTGCAGGCCTGCGCTAGGCAAGGCGGACAGCCGCCACCCGACCTGGATCCTTTTCTTCCCTGGAAAATAAGCCCCCATCGTGCCCGCGCATTGACCTGGGCCAGGACGCCGGCAGCGGAGGCTGGATGAAACGCTTCTGCGGGCGAGACTTTAGCGGCCGGGAGATGCGGCGACTGTGTGAGCTGATTGGCGAAGATCCGACCCGCTCGCGGGCCCAGCTCTCCCGCTTGGCCTGCCAGCTCTTGGGCTGGTTCAAGCCTGACGGTGGCCTCAAGGAGATGAGCTGCCGGGTGGCCATGCTGCGCATGCATCGGCAGGGGTTGCTGCAGCTGCCGCCCCCTCGCAACCCGAAGGGAGGCTCGGGCCCAATCAAGCACACTTTCTGCAGCGCACCACAACCGCTGCTGTCCCGACCCGTGCACGAGCTGTCCGGCCTGCATCTGGAGCCGGTCCTGAGCCGCCCCGACTCCACTTTGTGGAATGAATACATCGACCGCTACCACTATCTGGGATACAAGCCCCTGCCGGGTGCTCAGCTGCGCTACTTCGCTTGTTCCGAAAGCCGCATCCTGGCCCTGCTCGGCTTTGGCGCCGCCGCTTGGAAAACCGCCCCTCGCGACCGCTTCATCGGCTGGCGTCCTTCGGAAAGGGAGAGAAACCTTCAACTGATCGTCAACAACGCCCGTTTCTTGATCCTTCCCTGGGTCGAGTCCAAGAACCTGGCCTCTAAACTGCTGGCCATGGCCGCGCGTCAACTCCCCGAGGACTGGCACGACCGCTACGCCTACCGACCCGTTCTGCTGGAAACCTTCGTCGACACGGGGCGCTTCACAGGCGCCTGCTACAAGGCCGCCAACTGGATCCATGTCGGACAGACCCAGGGCCGGGGCAAGCTGGACCGTGACCGCAAGGCCGATCTGCCCACCAAAAGCATCTGGCTCTACCCCCTGAGCAAACACTTCCGAAGATCGCTTCGCTCCACTTGAGTTCCCAACCCGCCTCACCCCATTAGGCATAAAGCCGATGATGAGTTTACCGAATATTTACCATAGGTACCCATACTTTTCTTCACATCTTGAGAAATGCGGGCTAGGTAGCATGCGAAAACACTACACTTCGATTCCCGAAGTGGGGTACGACGGGAAACGCTCATCCGAAGAGAGGCTGCACGGTATAGAGAGGCTCGAAGCCTTCTGTGCGGGACGAACCGTTCTCTGATCAACGTCAAATAGAATTCCCGCAGCGACGATTGGAAATCCCCACACAAGGATTAAAAAAAAAGAGCTGTAGCCGTCCTCTGAGACGGCCCTTTCCGCGGTCCTCCTTTCTGTAAAAAAGAGAGATTGTTCCTAGAATGCGAGGGGGACGGAGTGAGGGCGTAGCCCGAACGGAGCTCCCCCTCGCTCGCGCTGGCGTCGAGGGGAGTGGACCAGATCCACGAGGCTGCTGAGCGGCCTCTGTAGGGCGCTGTACGACCTCTCCCCTTGGCGGGCACTCGTCTATCGCCCTCACCAAGCACTTTCCGGGGTCCAATCAGCCGATTTGCCCGGATTTGACCTCCTCGCGGTTTCCTCATTTCGTGGTTCCCTGCTGCTTTGCCTTGGCGCTCTCCATTCGATAGCTCGGGACGTTGAGTTCCAGAATCACGCTGTGGTGCACCAGCCGGTCGATGGCTGCTGCCGTCGTCAGGGGGTCCTTGAAGATCCTCTCCCAGTCCGAGAAGATCAGGTTGCTGGTCAGCAAGATGCTGCGACGTTCGTAACGATGGGCCAGCAGTGTGAAGAGAACCTCCATTTCCTCCCGGCTTTGCTGAACGTAGCCGATGTCATCGACTATGAGAGCCTCGAAGCGATCCAGTTTCTTGAGCTCCTTCTCCAGAGTCAGATCGATTTTGGCCCGCAGCAATCGCTGTACCAGCAGGGCGCAGGTAGAAAACAGAACCCGGCGCCCCAGCAGAATCAACTCCTGGCCCAGAGCACAGACCAGATGGGTTTTCCCGCTCCCAGGGTTACCGAAAGCCAAGACGTTCTCGGCACGATCCAAAAACGTCCCTTCCAGCAGCGCTGTGAGTTGTCGATCCACGCTTTGGGGCAAGCGCGAGCGGTCCAGCGCCGTCAGCGTTTTCTCCCAGGGAAGCTTGGAGGCCCGACGCTGGCGCTGGATTTTGCGCTCGTGCCGCTCCGCCACCTCGATCTCAGATAACGACAAGAGAAACCGGGGATAGGACAGACTTTCCTGGGTGGCCAGTGCCGCCTGGGCGGCGTAGTGCTCCCGAAAGGCCGGTAGATGCAGCTCGATTAGGCACTCGCGAAGTCGCGGTAAGTTGCCTGTGCTCATGACCTCACCTCCCGGTTCTCGAGAAGGGTGTCGTAGAGGCCCACGTCCATCTTCTCCACCATCACTTCCCAGGGTTCCACCACCGGATCGACAAGGCATTCTCGTAGTGCTTCAAAACGGATTCTTTGTCCCCGCTCAATCAACACCTGAAGTGCCTCTCGCACCCGCTGTTCACCTTCCTGGGCAGCCACCTCGAGGATCTTCAGATATTGGCGATCCGCCGTGGCCGGACAATCTCGGCGCAGCTCGTCGTAGGCGACTCGAAACAAGATCCCCGGAAACAGATCCTCCCGCCAGCGATAGCGAGTAAACGCCCCCGGCTTGCGCACCAACGAATGGATCACGTGCCGGTAGTCAATGCGATGCTTGCCTTCTCCTCGCAAGCGCGGCATCCGTGCCTGGCGCCGTCCTCCGTAGTAGACCTCCACCTGATCCGCCCACACCCGCACTTGAACGCGCTCGCCGATCAACCGGCTGTCCACCGAATAGGTGTTGTGGCGAACCCGGATCGTACTGCTGGGGGAGACTCTCACCCACTGCCGGGTGAAGTCATCCAGACGGCGTGCCGGCAACGGGCGCATCACTGCCAGCTCTTCTCCCAGGCGCTTTTGCCGGGCCGCATTGCGCCGGGACACAATCACCGCTACAAAGCCCTCGTACTCTTCCCGGCTGGAAAAATCACGGCTACACCGCAGCAGCAGTTCCTGCTCAATGGCCCGTTTCAAGCGGTGATGGGACTGTTCCACATCCCCGTTCTCGTGTGCCTTTCCTGCCTGAGTACGACTGGAGCGCATCCCGAAGTGTCTCAGCAACGCTTGATAGCGCTCGGTGAACTCTTCCCGCTTCAGGTTCTTGACTGCCGCCGAGAGCCGGTCGGTCCGGTGCTCCTCGGGCAGCGCCCCCAACTCCCACAACGCGTTCTGAAGCCCCAGGCTGAGGCTCTCAAACGACTCACTGAAACACAGCGTGGTCGCTTCCCAGTTCGAGTAGGCCAACACGAAGTGGTACAGCAGATGGGGAAACGGCTGGCCCTGGATCGTCACTCCGAGGCGCCCCATAAACGTGAAGTCCGATTGCGCTTGATGTCCCGGCTGATACTTCTGCGGGAACATCACCTCCTTCGCTTCTCCGTATTCTGCCTTCCACTGCTTGATCCTGCGCTGCAGCGTTCTTAACTGGCCTTGCTGGAAGGCCCCTTCCTGCTGACGACACAAATGATCGAACACCGCTTTTGCTTCCACCGTCGGCGATCGCTTCAGGATCTCTTTCACCTCCGGCCACACCGACTCGAACGGATCCGATCGAGTTCTCCAATACCGTTCCGGCTGACACTGGCTCGGTAGCTTTCCCGACTTCAGGTACTTGCGAGCTGTCTTTCGCGACATCCCCGCTTTGGCCGCCGCCATCGTTAGCGTCTTCTCGTTCTTCTTCAACTTTACTAACCTCCGCACTTGCTGATCCTTAACCATGCCCTCATGGTCAGGATCAGCCCTGAAAAAGCGGGGAATTCCATTTGTCGTCGCGGGGAATTCTAACTGTCGCCAATCAGTTCTCGATCTGGGTTGCGCCGAAGGAGTCGTAGAACGAGAGTTGGCACGCTACGGGGCTCGACTCGTTCATGGAGTGGATCGCTACGGTGAGCGCCTGGTGATAGCAGAAAGGCTCTTCTCTGAGCTAGCCACTAACCAGGAACTGAGCTTCAGCTTCATTCAAGGCGACTTTCAAGACATAGCGACGTTCAGGGAGCGTCACAAGAACCAGCTGCTTCAGTCCTACGACATCGTTCTTCTACTTGGCCTCCTTCACACGTCGACAGAAGCAGAGGCGCTCGAGTTTACCAGGCAGATGCTTCCTCTCTGCGACGAGTGAATGCTGATTCGAGGCGGTCTGAATCAACACAGAAGCGTCCGTCGACTCATCGAGGGCGATGGCCTGAAGCTTCGCCACAAGATCGAACCAGGCGAGCACCAGAGGCTCGGGCATTTGTGCATTTTTGGCCGGAGACTGGCGCCCCTCGCCTAGCCGGAACTTTACTCCACTTCGGGTGCTTCTTCAGGCAAGTGTTGTTGAGCCATGCGTCCTCCGCCTCAATCTGGAAAGGCTTGAAATCAAATCTAGACAGTCAACGGTCAACGTTGTTCCGGCGGCTGAGCGCCGTTAACGGCACGCTCACGCCATGCCGTTCTGTCAGTTACGTCCCTGGAGCGGCTGCGCGCTTGATTTATGCAGCTACATGTAGCTACAACGAGCGGATGAACGGAGCCATTCAAGTCGGCAGGGCAGCTCAAGTGTGTACGCACTTGTCGACACACTCTTCTACCCAAGAGTATTCTGAGAGCAAGAGCATATCGACATGAAGATTGCAGGAATCCGCAAGGTCCGGTCTCAGATGGCTTCGCTATTGGGAGGCCACGAGCCCGTTCTGATTACTCGCCACGGCAAGATTTCGGGCCTGTATTTGCCGCTCGATCGGCCGGATCGGATCCCGGACGACCTGCGGCGGGAACTGGCGGGGGTTCTGGGACGTTATCTGGATCAGGCACTCAGGACTAGAATCGTTACTGAGGGGGACGTTCAAGAGGATTTCGATGCCCATCGCCGCCGTCGTCGCTGATGCCAACGTCCTGCTTGCGGCCATCATCGGCAAGTCGGCACTTCGGGTGTTCACTGATCACGCGCTCCAAGTTCACGCAACCGAGTTCAATGTCCTGGAAGTGGAGCGCTATTTGCCGCGTCTATCAGCAACGTATGAACTGTCCGAACATGAGGTGAAGCTTCAGTTGCGCCTCCTGCCCGTCCACCCGGCTGACTCGTACGTCGAGCACTTTGACTGGGCCGCAGAACTGTGAAAAGACGCGACGCCGACGATGCCCATCCACTGGCCCTGGCTCGCTCTCTTGACCTGCCCCTCTGGTCTAACGACCAAGACCTGTAGGCCACGGGAATCCTATGTTATACGACAGCGAGTCTGCTAAAGCTGCTCGAGGAGCAAGCGAAACGATAGTCCAACGGGGTAATCGGTTCCTGGTTCCTGGTCCTTCGTTACTCAGGACCCTCTGTGCCAATAATGGTGAGACACTTCTTCCCCACTAAATTAGACTAGGGGGCGAGAAGCTGGATTACGAATGATAGAAAACAGAAGCGACAACAAATTGAGGATTTTGGAAACCTCGGAGCGAAGTGGAGAGGTCTCCAAAACCGCTGCGGAAAGGACCGAGTCCGACAAGGCTCTTCCTAGACCCAATCCGGAAATTGCAGCCAAGGCAACCCGGCGCCGGTTTTCAGCCCGCTATAAGCTCAGGATCCTGGAGCAGGCCGATGGCTGTGAGTTCGGCGAAGTGGCAGCCTTGCTGCGCCGGGAAGGGCTTTACTGGTCGAATCTTCAGGACTGGCGACGACAACGCGAGGAAGGAACTTTGCAGGCACTGACCCCTCGCAAGCGAGGGCGCAAATCGAAGCCGGTCAATCCTCTGGATCATCAACTGAGGCAAGTGCAGGCTGAGAATCGGAAGCTGAAACGCAAGCTCGAGAAGGCGGAGATCATGCTGGATATCCAAAAAAAAGTCTCGCATCTATTGGGAATCTCTCTGGAGAGCAGCAGCGAGAACGAAGACGAGAGCTGATGGACAAAGCGTTGCGTTTCTCGGAAACTCACGGCATTCGTGTGGGCTCGCAGGCGCTGGGTTTGCCACCGTCAAGCCTCTATCGGGAAAAACGACGGCGGGAACAGCCGGCGGTTGAAGCTCGACCTCGGCCGACATCTCCTCGAGCCTTGAGCCCACCCGAAAGGGAGGCCGTTGTGGAGGTTCTGCACAGCCGGCAGTTTATCGACAAAGCTCCTGCCGCCGTATGGGCGGAGCTGCTGGATGAAGGGCGGTACTTGTGCTCGATCCGAACCATGTACCGCATTCTGGCCGAACGTTTGGAAGTTAGAGAACGCCGTCGCCAGCGCCGCCATCCCCACTACTCAAAGCCGGAACTTCTGGCCACCGGCCCAAACCAATGCTGGTCATGGGACATCACCAAGCTGAAGGGGCCCGTCAAATGGAGCTATTACTACCTCTACGTGATCCTGGACATCTTCAGCCGCTATGTGGTGGGCTGGATGGTGGCCACCCAGGAAAGCTCACGCCTGGCCAAGGTCTTGATCGCCCAGAGCTGCTCCAAGCAGGAGATCGTAGCGGGTGATCTCACTCTGCATGCCGATCGTGGCTCGTCGATGAGTTCCAAGGCACTGGCCTTGCTACTGGCCGATCTGGGAGTCACCAAGTCTCACTCTCGGCCTCATGTCTGTGACGACAATCCCTACTCGGAATCCCAATTCAAGACCCTCAAGTACCGTCCAGAATTCCCGGCTCGTTTCGGCACCATTCAGCAAGCCAGAGACTTCTGTCGGGATTTCTTCGATTGGTATAACCGCGACCATCGCCATTCGGGTATTGGCCTGCACACTCCCGAGGACGTGCACTATCGCTCCGCCCTCGCCACACGTCGCAATCGTGCCCACGTGTTGGAGGCCGCCCATGCACTCTTCCCGGAGAGATTTCCCAACGGCAAACCCGTTCCGCCACCTCTTCCCGAGGCCGTCTGGATCAACCCTCCCGAAAAGGAGAACTCTTGAGATGACGCTACAGTAATTTATTCACCAAAGTGTCTCAAAGTTATTGACATGTTCCGGGAAGCGAGAAGAAGGGACCTAAATGAGTGTTAAGGCTAGCAACGTGTCCCATCCTCGAGGAAGGCGACTGGGCATCCCTCTGCTGTTCGCTCTCCCCTTGTCGTTGTGGGGGGCAGCCGCATGGCTGGCCCGGGACCTGCGTCCGTGGTCAGCGAACCTGACCGGGATCGTATTCGGGATTGCCCTCATTCTGACCTATCTGTGCCTGTGGTGTGTCGCCATCACTTTGAGCCGGAAGCCTCGGTTGATGCTCTTGAGGGCTATGTCCACCACTTTTGTCTTGAGCGCACTGCTCGCGATTGTCGAGATTCCAGCCGCCCTTGGACTACTGGACTATTCCTATCAACTTGGAAAACTGTCCGGCGACTGGACAGGTCCCGAGGCGATCTTCACCACCGACCTCGATCTGGGGTTCGGCAGACCTCTGCATGTCAGGTGGGAAGGACGTCCCAGAAGCGACATGGCGGTTTATTGGAATCTGCCGGCCCGTGCGCCCCACTGCCAAACCTTCACTACCGACTCACACGGTTTCCGTAACACGCGAGAGATCGAACGTGCCGACGTCGCGCTCATCGGCGACTCGTACGTCGAAGGCTCCTACGTGTCCGACGAGGAGACGGTGGCGTCGGTTCTGGAGGACCTGACCGGGCTGTCGGTAGCTAATCTGGGTCGAGCCGGGTACGGGACGCTGCAGGAACAGGAAGTTCTGAGGCGTTACGCGCTGCCGCTAAGACCCAGGATGGTCGCCTGGTTCTTCTTCGAAGGGAATGACCTCTACAACGACGAGGAGTTCGAGCGCATAATGATCTATCGGCGCGAGCACGGTGGATATGATGAATCTGAGAAATCGACCCGACGGCCCTTTCGCAAAAACTCGTTCTCGGTCTACTCCTTCCGATTCCTGCGACGGCTGTTTCACCCGATCGTGCCCAACGTCGCCTCCACCCTTGGCTGGTTTCAGGACGAAGAAGGCCTGCAGCATTCGATGTACTTTTATACCTATGCTGAGCTCGAGTTCAGTGAATACGAGCAAGGGCGGTTTGCCAGGTCCAGGGAGACACTGCTCGACGGCGACCAGGTATGCCGTGAGAACGGATGCAAGCTGGTCCTCTTCTTCATCCCCATGAAGTTTCGTGTCTACGGAGACTACTGCTCCTACCCGCCTCACAGCCCTTGTGCCGAATGGCAACCCTGGGATCTGGCCGATCGGTTCGTCGATTTTTGTCGCGAGTCGGGTCTTGAGTGCGTGGACCTGACGGTTCCTATGCGCAACGCGGCCGCAGCCGGCAAGGTGCTGTATGCACCGGAAGACAGTCACTGGAATGCTGCGGGTCACCGTTTTGTGGCAGAACTGGTGCGCGCAGCCTGGGTGCGCCATCTGCAGGAAGAGTCGTAGTCAGGATCCCGGCCTGGCCTAGGCCCCGGCGGCCTGAGGGCCGCTGCGCAGTCACTGTCGTTCCTTCCTGCCATCTCCTTAGGCCGTCTCACTGCCGTGGCGGCCTGAGATCCAGGAGAGTCCTTGATTGATGTGACCTCATGTAGCTACAATAAAGCCATGAAAGCGATCGGCATTCGAGAACTGAAGAACCGGCTCAGCGAGTACCTTCGCCAGGTCAGGGACGGAGAGAGAGTTCTAGTTACCGATCGCGGAAAGGTAGTCGCGGAACTTCGGTCGGCCGATGAAAGCGATCTCGAAGAGGGTATTGATCCGGCCCTGGTGCAGCTGGCCAGGCGAGGCCTGCTTTCCCTGGGGGCACCGAACCGGCCAGAGCTTTACCCGAGTCTTCGGAGGGTTCTTGCCGAGGGCAGGCTGTCTGAATTGCTCGATGAGGAGCGGCAGGAGCCTTGAGACTGTACGCGGAGTCGAGCGCCGTACTGGCCTGGTTGCTGGGCGAGCCTCGGGGAAGGAAAACGCTGGAACTGCTCTCGAACGCTGAGCTGGTCATTGCCTCGGATCTTACCCTCGTGGAGTGCGACCGAGTGTTGATTCGAGCCGTCACTCTAGAGGAGATTGATGAGGCTGAGGCTGCTCGGCGAAGAGCCACTCTCAACCTTGCCGCCTCTCATTGGAACGTCTTGCGACTGCAAGGGGAAGTCGTGAGCCGGGCACGCCGGGCTTTTCATTCCGAGCCCGTGCGGACGCTGGATGCTCTTCATTTATCTTGTGCCCTGTTTGCTCGCTCCCTCCTCCCGGAGCTCACCGTTTTGAGTCTGGATCGCCGCCTGCGCTCGGCAGCCCGCATGCTGGGATTGCCGCTGGCGCCGGCCTGAACCCGATCTGGGGGGCATCATTCCACAACAGATTATAAAAGGCAATGTCGGTGGGCCTCTTGGGCAAAATGTGTGTGAATTCCGAAACTGATGGCTGGCGCAGGCGCTGTGCCGTTCCACGTTCCCACGTCAACGGGCAACAGTCAACGGTCAACCCTGTCCTGCCGGCTGAGCCGCTAACGGCACGCCGACGCCGTGACGTTCTGTCCTTACAATCCCTCTAACGTTATCAGGGCCGTTCGCGGCATGGAAGCCGCTCCCACACTGCCTCGAGTGGACCAGCTTACCCGGGCGGCTGTGCGCCGCTGCGCAGTCACTATCGTTCCTGCCTCTGCAGTTTCCCCGAATTGTTACATTCCTCCGGCAGCTTCCGGGCTGCTGCGCAGTCACTGTCGTTCCTGCCTCAGTAGTTTCCTTGGTGGGTTTTGGTGCTCTGGCGGCCTGAGGGCCGGTGATCGTTTTTGCGGAGCAACGAAAAAGCCGGGGCGGGGTAGCCCCGGCTTCAGTGTTCGCCCCTTGCGGGGCGGGGGTGGGGAAACTGAAATCTAATTGAGCTGCTTACATGCACACCAGAACAGGCTGACAGTTCACTGAACTATTGCTGGAACCTCCGCTGGTCCGCGTTTCAGGCTCCGTGTTGAACGCCTCCTGAGTCCGTTCCGACATTCGGGACTGACTACAGATTGCCCCTCGTTCCGGGTTCCTTTGGATACGGGCGGATGGCCCGCCAAAAGAGCCTTTCCAATCTGCAGCTCAGCCCTCAGCCTCTCTGATCCGAGTGCTGTTCGAGTAATTACCTCCTGACCACATCGTTTGAATGACCCCTCAAACGCATCATTTCACAACAAATTGCATAAGGCAACAACAAATTGCCGGTTTGCTCAAAAAAAGTGGCCGCGGCTTGCCAGGGACGCTACTGTCAGGCCCAGTCAACTGCGAACCTTCCGGCGGCGCGAGACCTGTTGACGCCACGCTCACGCCGTGCCCGTCCCACCTGGGGAATCTGGCCTTCGAGATCGGGAACGAGCAGCTCGAACGGGAGCGCAGTCAGGGGATCGATCTGGCGCTCCGTCACCACGGGGAAAAGGTTCACGCCAGTGCCAGTTTTTTCTATTACCACATTCCGGACTTGGTGTTTCTGGCTCCCACGGGCAAGATCAGGGACGGTCTCATCGAGGCAGAGTACTTGCAGAACGGCAGCCGCTTCGTCGGCAGCGAATTGCGGGTGGACGTCAGTCTGCATGACTCTTTCTGGCTCAATCTGGGGGTCGATGCCGTGGATGCCCAGCTGCAGGAAACCTCAGAATCCCTGCCGCGAATCCCTCCCCTGCGGGGTCACGTCGGCTTCGAGCTTCGTCACAGGGGCCTGAGTTTCAAGCCCCAGGTGGTGATGGCGGGTCAGCGGGATGACATCTTCTCGACGGAGACCCGCACGGCAGGCTATACGGTCATCAATCTGGCTGCTTCCTATACGATTGCCCGACAGCACTTCGTTCATCAGCTGGGAGTGAACGTTTTCAATGTGGGGGACCGGCTCTATCGAAACCATGCCTCCTTCATCAAGGACCTGGCGCCGGAGATCGGGCGGGGGGTAAGGTTGACCTATACGGTGAAGTTTTTTTAGTTCCACGGTCCAGGCAACGGTTAACGGTCAACGCCGTCTCAGTGCGGGAGTATTCTTTTAGGAGACTATAGTCAGAGATTCGATCGGACCACGGAGGGTCCTCCTACACTGGGAATGCCACCCGATGGCGAAGAGATAGGGGTAGGGAAAGCTCATTGGTTTGAGCCTCCCCTCCCTCCGAACCGGACGTGCGGTTCTCCCGCATCCGGCTCTCCAGTCAGTGGGGTCCACGGCGGGACTGACAGATCTGCGCGTGGGCTACGGCCATGGTAAATAGCCCCTGCTCGATAAAGTAGGCATTTTTGCCTCCTTTCACTCCTGTTTCCAGGGTCGTCAGCATGCGTTCGGTCCACACTTCCGCTTCCACCCAGCTCCATTTCTGGCTCTCGGCTTCTCTGCCTTGCTTAGGAGTCTCCTCCACTTTCGACAGTTCCTCTTGCTTCGTCATTGACTCTACACATCCACCTTCCTGGCGGGCCTTCGCTCCACCGGCATTACCCGGCTTCTTCACTACTACGCCGCCTCTGACTTCTGCGGGTCTCTTACCAGACCGACCTTTCGCAGACCTCCTCGCTTTACGTCACTTGAACTTCCCACCATTCCATCTCCAACCACCCCAAGGGTTAACAAGATGCCTTTTTCACGTTACCCACCAGGCTCTTGTCCGTGTCAGGTTTCCCTTCCATTCGAGCTTCGCCATTTCCCAGCAGGCTCGCTGTCCCCTCTGAGCCGAATCGAGTTCGTCTCCTACAGACTGGTGGTTCTCCTTCGGCTGCTTCCCACCCCACCTCACGATGACGCAGTTGCCGTCGAATACGGGCCGGAGAACGTTTGCCCGGTAGGGACTTTCACCCTACTGTTCAAGTGCGCTTACGAGCGCACTAGGAGCCGCCTCCGCGCGGCGATCTGATCGGACCACGGAGGGTCCTCCTACACTTGGGGGTGACACGGGATGGCAAGAGGTGAAACTGATGAGAAAACTTAGATTTGTACTACTGATCGGTGCGATTCAGGGCATGGCTGCCGCGTCGCATGGTACCAAACCCGGGACCCAGCCCCTGGAACACCCGGGTAGATCAATCTCCCGATCCGCGGTGAACGTACAGTGTGGCCTTGCCCAGGAAGCCTCGCTGAGTCTCCAGCCTGGCCTTGAATCCGAACCGTTGCGGCGCGGCCTCGAACTCTCTCAAAACGGGGGAGTTCGAGTCTTCGTAGAACTGTCGCAGGAAGTCATCAACCACCACGGCATTGACCTCCTCCACACGAAGGAAGGCTGACAACTCAGTGGCGTTTCGGGTCGGCTCGATCGGAACCTCCTGGCAGGGATGGCCTTTGGCCCGAAGATAAGCACAGTAGGACAGACTGGAAAACGCCTGTACCCGAATCGTGCCCAGATCCCGCGCTTCGGCCACCAGGGCCTCGGACAGTTTCACCACCTGCTTCTCCCGGTGAAGATCACGCGGGATAAGAAAAAATGTCAGAGCCACAAATGCTGCGCAGATGACGACGAAACGGAGGCGTCCCCCGGCCCTGGACGATGGCTTCCAGTCCGGAAGGACTTCCCTGGTTTTTTTCAGCAGGAGCGTTCCTCCCACCATGACCAGCGGGGTCGCGGGCAGAAGGTAATGCGCAGATGGGTCGAGCACCAGCCCCACTGCCAGACTGGCCACCACTCCCGCTCCGGAAATCACCCAGAACAGCGATGTGGTGGGAACGGGCGTTCGGTCCAGGAGAACAAACAGCAGCAAGAGGAAGAGAAGCGGGGCCCACGGGCTTCGATCAGGGCTCGGGAAGAAAACCCAGGGGGATTCCTTGAGCAGGCCGGGAACGTTGCCGGCCACGTGCCCCAGGAAGATCCGGGGATTTCCCAGGGCCGCTTCGGTGATACTGTCCGCCTCTCCGAATACCTCCCTGACTCGCTGGGAGGAGTCCAGGTGTCCGCTTCTCAGTGAACCCCCCGAAGCCCTGATTTCTGACCATGCGAAGCGCTGGGAAAAGGCCTCAAAAGAGCGATTGGACCCCGCTGGTGTGGAGGAAAGAGCGGACACACCAAGAGAGATCAGCAAGCAGATCGCCAGTGTTCCCCAGGCCTGCATTCCGCCGAGCTGACGACGGTGAGTCAACGCTTTTTGCAGAACCAGGACGGCCAGCACTGCCAGAACGGTCAGGTTTTCGGGGCGGACCCAGATCCCTATAAAAGACAACCCCAGCAATATGGGGAGCACTCCCGGGGTCCTCGGAGAGAATGCCCCCAGCAGCAACACCAGAAGAACCCCGACTCCAGCAACGTGGACGACCGGGTAATCGTACAGAAGCGTCCCGTGACCGAGAAAGCCGATCGACAGGAGCAGCGCCAACGGCTCCGGAAACAGTCTCCGGGACAGCAACCAGAACAGGAAAAGGACCGCATAGAGGACCAGCAGTCTGTGAGTCAGGTACAGCAGCAGCGGATAACCGGACGGGAAGATCCAATGGTGAATTCCATAACCGATCACGAACAGAGGAGACCACTCTCGGTCAGGCCGAATCTCAGATGCCGCAAACAGATGGGCACGATCGAAGTAATAGGCGCCGTCAGTCAGAGGGAAGTCGAGATGCAGGCTCTGGACACCAGCGATGACGCCGAAGGCCGTTGTCAGGAGCAGGAAACTGATCAATCCGGACATGGACTTCATAGCGAAATGACCCCTCCTTCGATTAGTTTATCCGCTTGACAACAAAAAGTCCCAATCCAGTCAGCCACGCCAGCATCGAAATCACCAGACCGATCCGGAAACTGAGGGGGCGGAACTCGAAACGAACGGTGTGCCGGCCGGAGGGAACTACGACTCCTCTGAACAGATAATCTGTCCGCCAGATGGGCACCTCGACTCCGTCGACAGCTGCTTTCCAGCCTCGATAATAGGTGTCTCGCAGTACCAGCAATGTCGGCCCCGAGGCTACCGTCCTCAACTCTACGAGGTCAGGCAAATCCCGAATCCACTCTGCTCTGTCCCCTTCCGGCTGACTGGCGCTCTCCACTTTGACCGGGAGGCGGAAGTGATCGGGGGAAGCGGCTTCCACTACCGTGTCCTGGGGCGACTGGCGGGCCAGCACATGATGGAGAGCCGAGGGCCCGTCTTCAACCACCGTGACTTCTCGGGTGAGTTCAACTCTCCCGGCCCCTTCCACCCTGTAAATGTAAGGGAACTCAGAACGAAGCAGGGTCAGGCCCTCCAGTTCATAGCGGGCAGGCGAGAGAAGCCGGCTCACGCCCATTGTCCTCAACAACTGAAGGCGCTGGCGGTCCAGAGAGAGAATAAAATGATGAAAATCCATCTCGTGTCCCACCAGCAACTGGTAGAACGAGGGAACCCGTCTCACCACCAGCGATTCGTAGCCCCGAACATCCCGCAGTCCGAGGCTCATCGCGTAGTTGGGAAGCAGGGTCGCCACCCCGATTCCGGTGATTCGATCGTGTCCATGGGGATCGAGTTGCCGGACCATCGCGTTGGACCGGTCCAGCATGTTCCGTGAAACGACCGGATTGAAGTCCAGACCAAAAAAGACGCCGGTGATCAGGATCAGGCACAGGGCGCCGGCCGAAAACCATCGCGGCTTGAGGAAATAGAGGACGGACAGACAACCCAGCCCGAGAAGAGGATAGATCGGATAGGAAAAGCGCCAGGGACCAAAGCAGTAGGACCCGGCGAGAGCGTCCGTATTCCAGGCAGGCCGCATGAACAAAACCAGGGCTGCCAGGCCGGCAAGGAACGCGGCCCCGAAAACCAGGCGGCGCTGCCGCACCGAAGACTCCTTCCCCGAAAAGACCTCGACTCCGATTCCCGCCAGGGCAGCCAGGGCCATCTGGAGAACCAGGACACTGTGGAGGTGGTTTGCGTTCTCCAGCAGCGGAAGGGCAGTAAACAGATCGAAGAAAGGGAAGATGCCGAAGAGAATGACAAAGGCGGCAGCGGCCACGGCCCACAGGGATCGGATCTCCTGGCGGTGCGTCTTAGAAAAGAAAGCGCCGAATGCCAGGGCCAGCGGAACCAGGCCCACATAGATAAGACCACGAAAAGCATTCAGTGATTGCGGCTCATTGAAAGGACAGCCCAGAAAATATGGGCTCAGCAGAGCCGGCAGCTCCCACAGATCCATGAACAGCGGATTCCGGCCCGACCAGGATCTCAGCTCCAGCGTGCCTCCGCTGAGAACGAGCTCGACAAACGGCAGCAGGACCAGGGCCGACATCATCACACCCAGCAGGGATCCACCCACCACGCTCGGGAGTCTCTTCCAATTCCGGACCAGGGCGTAAAGCGTCCAGGCCATCAGGGCCAGCAGCGAGCATTCGGGTTGGCCACCCAGGATGGAAACACAGACAATGACGGCAAGCATCGCGACGCGCCTGCGACTCACTCTCTCGAGAAGGCCTTCCACGCTCCACAACCCCCAGCCCAGACACATGGATACCGCAGTGTTGGGATAAAGCAGGAAAAAGATCTGATAGCCAGAGAATTGATAGGCCGCTGCGCCGGCAGCCGCTGCCCAGGGAGAAAGCCCTATCCTGCGCAGGAATAGAAACACTCCCGCGCCTGCCAGAAGCAGTTTCAAGAGAGCCGCCCACTCATAGGAGGTTTCGAGAGGGATGGGAAGGAGGATGAAGTTGAGCGGTGATAAAACCGCCGAGACGGCCGTGGCAAGAAACGGCGTACCGTTGAGCACATAAGGATTCCAGAGCGGCAGCCGTCCGTTTCGGAACTCCTCCCGGACGAAAGAATAATAGGGATAGAACTGCTCCATGACGTCGGCGATGAGTCGGTTTCGAACCTGGGGATTCGGGTCGTCGGCAAAAGGCAGGGCGTGCTTGACCAGATCGGCCGGCAAGAGAACCAGGTCGGGGAAAAGGAGAGGGCGTCCCAGCATCAGCAGGCAGGCCAGAACCATGAGCCCAAACGGGAGATATCTCACGGACTGACCTTAACGCAGGGGGATTCCAAATTCCAGATTCCAGATCCCATATTCGTGGAACCTGAAACGTGGAACCTGAAACGTGGAACTCACCCGTGCGAGGGCGCCGGCAGGCGGCTTTTCCCCATCAGGTGTTTGTCGATGGCACGAGCCGCCGCGCGCCCCTCGTTGATGGCCCACACTACCAGTGACTGACCCCGGCGGCAGTCGCCGGCAGCGAAAACGCCGGGAACACTGGTCGCGAAGGCCCCATATTCGGCCCGGTAGTTGGAGCGTTTATCGTATTCAACGCCCAGCATCTCGCTCACCGAGTTCTCCGGACCCAAAAAGCCCAGAGCGAGCAAAACCATGTCGGCTTCCCAAATCCTCTCGGTTCCCGGAATCTCACTGAAAGGCGCCTGAGCTCCAGGCCTTGCCCAGTCGATCTGCACCGTCTTAATGCCGGCCACATTGCCGTGGCCGTCATCGATGAACTCCTTGGAGAGAACCGAGAAGCCCCTGGGATCGACCCCAAACTTCGCTACGACTTCCTCATGGCCATAGTCGACACGAAGAATCCTGGGCCACTCGGGCCAGGGGTTGTCAGGACCGCGCTCCTCGGGAGGCTGATCCAGGAGTTCGAAATTCACTACGCCCTGACAACCGTGGCGAACTGCCGTGCCAATACAGTCGGTGCCGGTGTCACCGCCCCCGATCACGATGACCTTCTTGTCTTTGGCCGAGATGTGAGCCTGATCCTTGAAACCGGAGTCGAGCAGGCTCTTGGTGTTCCGGGTCAGGAATTCCATCGCAAAGTAGATTCCCTTCAGGTGTCGACCCGGGATGGATAAATCCCGTGGAGCACTCGCACCGGTCGCCAACAGGAGTGCGTCATTCTCCTCCAGCAGCTGGTTGGGATCCAGGCAGGTGACAGAACCGCTGCTTTCCATGATTCTCACCATGTGCCCCTCGGGCAGGTCCTCCCGCTGGCCGACGCAGGTATTGGTGACAAAGCGGACCCCTTCTTCCTTCAAGAGATTCACTCTGCGGTCGACCACCTGTTTTCCCAGCTTCATATTGGGAATGCCGTACATGAGGAGGCCTCCCACTCGATCGGAGCGTTCGTATACGGTGACCAAATGACCGGCCTGGTTCAACTGAGCGGCCGCGGCCAGTCCTGCAGGCCCCGATCCCACAACGGCCACCTTCTTGCCTGTGCGGGTTCGGGGCCGCATGGGTTTCACCCAGCCCTCGGCGAAGCCTCTGTCAATAATGGCGTTCTCGATGTTCTTGATGGTGACGGGAGGCTGGATGATGCCCAGGACACAGGCTCCTTCACACGGCGCCGGACACGTGCGGCCCGTAAATTCGGGGAAGTTGTTGGTCTGATGGAGCCGGACCAGGGCATCGCGCCAACGGCCTCGATAGACCAGATCGTTCCACTCGGGAATCAGGTTGTCGATCGGGCAACCGCTGGCTGACTGACAGAAGGGGACGCCGCAGTCCATACAACGCGCTCCCTGCTGCCGCAGTTGCCCTTCCTCGGGAGCGGTGAAGATCTCCTCAAAGTCACCAATCCGGACCGGGGCCGGGCGGTAAGGAACCGCTTTTCTGGAGTACTTCTTGAAAGCGCCGTCTTTCGCCATTCTGGTCAGCCCGTCAGGCCCGGGCGTGAAGGCTCACGGCCGTCTTTGGATGTATGCGGCAGCATGGGCGGAGCTGTCCAGATATCGTCCCGGTCCTGCCCGGGATCTTCTCCCTCTTCCCGGGCTGTGGCCAGCACCAGCTTGTACTCGGTTGGCATCACTTGAACAAACTGCTTCGCCGCCTCCGGCCAATCCGTCAGGACCTGACGCGCCGCGGAAGAGCCGGTGTATTTCTCGTGCAGCTCGATCAGTTGCCTCAGTTCATCCCTGGCGAGGGCGCCGACGCGGTCGAGCTCAACCATTTCCAGATTGCAATTCTTCTCGAAGTCTCCGTTCTGATCCCAGACGTAAGCGACCCCACCCGACATTCCGGCTGCAAAATTGCGCCCCGTGGGGCCAAGGATGACGGCACGGCCCCCGGTCATGTACTCACAACCGTGGTCTCCAACGCCCTCGACGACGGTCCACGCTCCGCTGTTGCGCACACAGAAGCGTTCCGCCGCCCGGCCACGGAAGAAGGCCCTCCCACTGGTAGCTCCGTAGAGAACCACGTTGCCAACGATGATGTTCTCTGCCGCGGTGAAACCACTGGCTCCGGGAGGATAGATGACCAGGCAACCACCGGAGAGCCCCTTGCCCACATAGTCGTTGGCGTCGCCCTCCAGCTCCAGGGTGACGCCGTGGGCAAGAAAAGCTCCAAAGCTCTGACCGGCCGAACCGTTGAGCTTGACGTGGATGGTGTCGTCGGGCAGGCCTTTTTCACCCCATCTGCTGACCAGTTCGTGACTGAGAATCGTTCCCACCGAGCGGTCGACATTGTGTATCGGCATCTCGAGGCGGACCTGCTCTGCCCTCTCGAGCGCGGGCCCGACGCGAGGAAGCAACTCCCGACGGTCGAGAGCCCGGTGCAGTCCGTGATCCTGCTGGATTGTGCAATACACCGATGTGTCCGGATGCGGCTTCTGGGCGGGCAGCAGCAGAGGCTCCAAATCGATCCCCCTGGCCTTCGAGTGCTGAGTCGACTCGTCGGCTTCCAAGAAATCCGTTCTGCCAATGACCTCCTGGAAGCGCCGGAGCCCCAGCTGGGCCATGATCTTTCGGGCCTCTTCCGCAACCATGAACAGGTAATTGATCACGTGCTCCGGCTTTCCCCGGAAGTGTTGGCGGAGAACGGGGTCCTGGGTTGCGATGCCCACGGGGCAGGTGTTCAGGTGGCACTTTCGCATCATGACGCAACCCAGAGTAATGAGAGGAGCGGTCGAAAAACCGATCTCTTCCGCGCCCAGCATGGCGGCGATGATCACATCACGGCCGGTCTTGATTCCACCATCGGTTTGCAGAATCACCCGGCTCCGGAGATCGTTCATGACCAGCGTCTGATGGGTCTCGGCAATGCCCAGTTCCCAGGGCAGGCCGGCATGCTTGATGCTCGTCCATGGAGAGGCGCCGGTGCCTCCGGAATCTCCTGAGATCAGAATGCGGTCCGCATGGGCTTTGGTAACCCCGGCGGCAATCGTGCCGACTCCGACTTCGGACACGAGCTTGACACTGACCTGGGCCGAGGGATTCGAGTTCTTCAGGTCATAGATGAGTTGAGCCAGGTCCTCAATCGAGTAAATGTCATGGTGCGGAGGAGGGCTGATCAGACCCACTCCGGGAGTCGAGTATCGGATTCTGGCAATCGTCTCGTCGACCTTGCGCCCGGGAAGTTCTCCGCCTTCGCCCGGCTTGGCCCCCTGGGCGATCTTGATCTGGAGTTCATCCGAGTTGGTGAGGTACCAGGCCGTGACACCGAACCGACCCGAGGCGACTTGCTTGATCGCCGACCTTCTCGAGTCCCCATTTGCATCCGGCTCGAAGCGCTGTGAATCTTCACCGCCTTCACCCGTATTGCTTCTCCCACCCACGCGGTTCATGGCCACGGCGAGCGTTTCATGGGCCTCCGTAGAGATCGACCCGAAGCTCATCGCACCCGTGCAAAAGCGCTTCACGATCTCGCTGGCCGGTTCCACATCGTCCACAGGAATCGGACCTCCATTGGTTCCCTCCCGAAACTTCATCAGACTCCGGAGGGTGCAGCGAACGCCTGCATCGTTGTTGACATAATCGGAGAAGCGCCGGTAGGACTCCTGATCGCCCTCACGACCCGCGATCTGCAGATCGCCGATGGCCTTCGGATCCCACATGTGCCGCTCTCCGGCAGCCCGCCAGTGGAACTCCCCTGGATTGGGCAGGCTGGGCAGCCGGGGTGCGTGGGGGGGCGGAAAGCCGAGCCGATGGCGGCGCAGGCTCTCCTGCGCAAGATGCTCGAAACCGACACCCTGGACTCGACTGGGAGTGTTGCGGAAACAGCGGTCGATCACCTCATCCTTGAGGCCGACTGCCTCGAACACCTGGGCGCCCTTGTAGGACTGCAGTGTGGAGATCCCCATCTTGGCCATCACTTTGAGGATTCCTTTCCCAACCCCCTTCCGATACGCGCTGACGACCTGATCGTCGTTCTCGAATTCCCGGTTGTCCAGCCACTCCTCGCGGCGGGCCTCCCACAGGGCTTCGAAGGCCAGGTAGGGGTTGATGGCGTCGGCCCCGTACCCAATCAGAAGGCAGTGATGGTGGACCTCTCTTGCCTCGCCCGTCTCTACGATCAGGCCCAGTCGAGTCCGTTTTGCTTTTTCCACCAGGTGATGGTGAACGGCTCCGCAGGCCATCAGGGCACTGAGGGGAACCCTGTGGGGTCCGATCTCCCGATCGGAAAGAATCACTACACTGAAACCCTCATCGATGGCTTGCTCAGCAGCTTCACAGATGCGGTCGAGTGCCGACATCATGCCCGCGGCTCCCCTCGAGCGATCAAATGTGATGTCGATCGTTCTCGCCCGCCATCCCCGATGATCCATGCGCTGGAGCGCGGCCAACTCCTGGTTGGTGAGGATGGGATGGGGAAGGTGCAGGCGATGGCAGTGCTCCTCTGTGATGTCGAGAAGGTTTTGCTCCGGGCCGACGTAACAGGCCAGCGACATGATGATCTCTTCCCGGATCGAGTCGATCGGGGGGTTCGTGACCTGGGCAAAGAGCTGCTTGAAATAGTCGTAAACCATTCGAGAACGGTCAGAGAGACAGGCCAGGGAGGAGTCATTGCCCATCGAGCCGATCGGATCCCGCTTTTGCTGTATCAGAGGCAGAAGCATGAACTGCATCGTCTCCTGCGTGTAACCGAAAGCCTGCATGCGGGCGAGAATCATCTTCGCTTCCGATTCTTGTTCTTGAGCCGGCGGCTTCTCGAGGTCAGAAAGGACAATCCTCTGGCGGCCGAGCCAGCGGCGATAGGGCCTGCGCTGACAGAACTCCCTCTTTAGCTCTTCGTCCGGAATGAGTCTTCCCTCTTCAAAGTCGACCAGGAACATGCGACCGGGTTGAAGTCGAGCCTTTTCCTTAATGAGGCCCGGTGCGATTGCAAGGACACCGGCTTCGCTGGCCATGATGACTCGGTCGTCATGAGTCAGATAGTAGCGACTCGGACGCAGCCCGTTCCGATCCAGAACCGCTCCAATGTAATGGCCGTCGGTAAAGGTGATCGAGGCTGGGCCGTCCCACGGCTCCATCAGGCAGGAGTGGTACTCGTAAAAGGCACGTTTGTACTCAGGCATACCCTCATGATTCTGCCAGGCCTCGGGAATCATCATCGTGATGGCTGCCTGCAGGGTCCGGCCTGTCATCAGGAGGAATTCCAGGGCATTGTCGAAGGTGCCGGAGTCGGAGCAATCCGGCTCGATGATGGGGAACAGCTTTTCCAGCTCGTTCCCGAACAGGGAGCTCTTCATCACGCCTTCGCGAGCGCGCATCCAGTTGATGTTTCCCCTCAGCGTGTTGATCTCGCCGTTGTGGCTCATGAAACGATTGGGCTGGGCCCGATCCCAACTGGGGAAGGTGTTGGTGGAAAAGCGGGAGTGCACCATGGCCAGGTGGGTCATGAAATCAGGCGCCAAAAGGTCAGGGTAGTAGGGCAGCATCTGCCCTGGGGTGAGCATGCCCTTGTACACGAGAACCTTGGTTGAGAGGCTGCAGATATAAAAAGCCTTGGCCTGTGCCAGAGAGGGATCGTTGCGCAAGAGATGGCTCGCGCGCTTGCGGACGAGATAGAGTTGACGCTCAAAAGCATCTCCTTCAACACCCGGAGCGGCTGCCACAAAAAGCTGCTCAATGCTGGGCTCCGAACTCCGTGCACCGGGCCCCAGGTCCGCCCCATCCCGATCGGTTGGCACCTCTCTCCATCCGAGCAGTTGCTGTCCCTGTTCCTGGATGATCTGTTCGACGGCCCGTTTGCACAGCTCGCGCTCATCTTTCCTGGGGGGAAGAAAGACCACTCCGACGCCCAGCTTCCCGGGTGACGGCAGCCCCGTGCCCAGCTCTTCCCGGGCCACTCTGGACAGGAACTCATGAGGTAATCCAGTGAGGATCCCTGCCCCGTCACCAGTGTTCGGCTCGCAGCCCCTGGCGCCCCGGTGATCCATACTCAGGAGAGCCCGGTTCGCATCGACCAGAATCTGATGACTCCTCTCACCCTTGATGTGAGCCACGATGCCAACGCCGCAGCTATCCTTCTCGAACGCAGGATCGTAAAGACCCCGCTTTTCCGGATAGCCGAATTTTGATCTCGAACGCATTCCTCTCTCCTGAGGCCGCAACCTGCCAGAGAAGCGCTGCCGGAGGCGGACCGTTTCAAGTGGTACAGGACCGCCGTCCGAGCTGCTGCTTCAGCAGGTTGTCGATTTCCTCTTCGTTGTGGTTTGCCGATTGGAGTGGCGCTGGGAGCCGGAGTCGAGATGTCGGCGGGCGGGCGACTTTCCGGTCGCCACGTTTCGCGAAGTTCGAACTACAGGTAGCTGCCAACCCGGGTGGTCGACTCGAGTCTCGTGCGCCGACGCCTCCAATCCATCCGCACTCAGCCCTCTGGATCCGTTCAGAATCCTGGAGTTCCAGAATAGCGCATCATGCCTTAGTTGCATGGTCAAAAAAGCCTTAAGGGGATTCCCGGGTCTCAAAATCAAAAGCAAACGGTGGTTCCTATAGTAACCGATTTCTCAAGATCGTGCTTTTTCTGAGCCGGGCGCCCTCGCGGCAAACGATTCCTGAGCTAGAATATCCCCATGCTTCACTGTGCATTGTTGATCGGTCTGGTCGCCCACTCGTCCCAGGAGGCGGGATCTTGGGGAAATCCTGAGGAACCCCTGGCTTACGTTCGCGTCCATGCCGACTCGCTGGGAGAATCGCATTTCGCGGATTCCGTAATCCCTCTCGAACTGAAGAACTTTGCTCCGCCGGCTGAGCCGCTGTCCGTTTCCGCCGCTCAGGCGGCCAGTGAGGTTCTTTTCCTGACGCTTTCGGGCGGCTGGGTAGGAGACTGGCATCCGGCTCCCCGCCGCCAGTACCTGATCAGCCTGTCAGGAGAGATTGACTTCGAAGTTTCTGACGGAGAGGTGCGGAGGTTCCCTTCCGGCTCCATCATCCTGCTCGAGGACACCAGCGGTAAGGGGCACATCGTTCGCGTGGTCGGGAAGGAAACAGTCCGGCTGGTGGCCGTCCCTGTGGAGAATTAGTTCCAGGGATTCGCCGGCGACAGGCCGCCGATGTCAGTTGCCCATCCGGCTCCTGATCTCCTCGATCAACTGGCGGGGTTCGGCAGATCCGGGAGCAGCCAGATCCTGGAGTTTCAGAGCATAAAAGAGGGCCTGATCCCAGCGCTGTTCCTGCACGTTGAAGACGGTCAGGGCGTAGACAATATCCGCATCCCGGGTGCCCAGCCCATGGGCTGCCCGTAAGGCGGCTTCCGCCTCGGCGCGGAGACCAAGATGCTGTAGAGTCAGCGCGTAGTTGTAGCGCACTCGGGGCCGATTGGGCAGCAGCCTGACGGCTTTTTCCAGAGAATCGCGCGCTTTCTCCAACCGCTTCATTTCCGCCATCAGCAGACCCAGAGAATAATGAGCTTCCCCTTCCTCCGGTGCCCGGGCAACGAGATCCCGGAAGACACGTTCGGCCTCGGCATTCCGGCCCTGCTGGTTCAGGAGATTGGCCAGGTTCATGTAAGCCGGTAGAAAGGTGGGATCCATTCTCAGAGTGAGCTCATAGGACTCTTCCGCTTCCCTCAGATCGCCCCGCGCAGCCTCTATGAACCCCCTGTTGAAGTGAGAGGCAGGCATGTCGGCCAGCCAGTCCTGAGCGGCGGAGAACTCCTCGAGCGCAGAGCCAAAGGAGCGCTGCTGCCGATCGTCGAACAACTCGGCAGGGGTCGTAGCCAGTACTCGTGCCGCCTCCATTCGAACTATCCGCACCGGGTCGCTCAGCGCCGAGCTCAGGTTGTCCAATTTGATCCGGGGGTCCAGAAATTCGAGACCGCGAGCCGCAAAGGCCCGGACCAGTGGACTCTCGTCCCTGAGGGCTCCCTGCCTGACCTCAAGGCCGGTCTGGCCATAGCCTCGCAGCAGATCGAGTGCTGTGGTCCGTACGATGGCAGGCTGCTCGGGGTCCTCGACCAGCCGGGTCAGTTGTCCGGCTGACCCGGGCTCACGGTTGATACCGGCCTGGATGGCCTCCCCGTAATGAGGATCCCGTCTCCGCTTCGGGCCGTACCAGGAGTCAATCCAGCCGGCAGCCCACTCGGCCGTCTGGCCCGAGTGGCACTGGGTACACGCATTGGGAACACCCAGTTTCACAGACAGATCGGGACGCGGCACCCGAAAGCTGTGATCGTGGCGCGGATCGACCACCATGTAGGTCCGTTCCGGCATATGGCAGCTCACGCACTCTGTCCCAGCCCTCTGTCCCTGCTCTGCGCCCTTTTGAGGCGGGTGGAAGTGGTGCGATGGGGAGTCGTAGTTGGCCAGTTTCAGGCCGGCAAACTCTCTGGCCGGGTTCTGTTGCTGGTGACAGTGTGTGCAGACGTCGTTTCCCTCGCGCTTGAGGCTGAGGCTGTGAGGGTCGTGGCAATCAGTACAGACGACTCCCTGGTGAGACATCCTGCTCTGCAGGAACGATCCATAGACGTACACTTCTTCGCGGATCTGCCCGTCTGGGAAATAGAGTCCCTCTCCCAGAGCCTGCAGGCGGAAGTGGTCGCCGAAGGCGCCGTAGTGAGGATATCTGTCACTGAACCGGCTGCGCCGTGAATGACAGGGAGCACAGGAATCGGCCTCGTAACGGGCGTCGAACTCGTTCAGCCTGAAGCTGACCTTCAGACCGTAGCTCCGGTCGTGAAACGCCCCATCCTGGCGCTGCAGCCTCGCCCACTTCGAATGTTCTTCCCCGGGTCCGTGGCAGGCCTGACAGGAAACATTCAGCTCCTTCCAACTGGATTGGTAGGAGTCGGTCTGAAGATCATAGCCCTTCTGATAATCCGTGGTGTGGCACTCAGCGCACATCAGGTTCCAGTTCTGGTAGCGACCGGTCCAGTGAAGGGGGTCACCGGGTTCGATCTTCTCGTCGAGATACAGGTGAAACCAGCGCCTCGCTTGAGTATCCCAGGCGATGGTCAGGCTCTGCAGCCTTCCTCCAGGAAACTCAATCAGATACTGTTGGAGCGGCTCGACTCCAAAGGTGTACTTGATCTCGTAGTCCGTCATCTTGCCGTCCGGGCCCTCCGTGTTCACGAGAAAACGGCTGCCCCGACGATGGAATCGAGTCGTGACTCCAAAATGAGTCAGTGTGCCGTCGTTGAAGTCGCCCAGAACCGTCTCTTCACTGGCAACCTGCATGGCCAGATCATGATGTGAGCCCTTCCAAAGATTGGCCTCCTTCGGATGGCATTGCACACAGGTATCGTTTGCGACGAATCCTGCATGCCTGGAAGCCGCGGAGGACTCGATCTCCTCCGCCGCCTGGTCCGAACAGGAAAGGGCCAGACAGGCAGCACCACAGAAGCAAAGCAGGGAAAGCTTTTCAGGCAAATCCAATTTCGATCTCTCGGAGGACAGGCCTCAGTTCATCTCTGCCGTGCCGATCAGGTGTTGCACATTGACAGGGACCTGGTTGAAACACTCCACTCGAGTCCCGAACTTGCCCAGGGTGTTTTCAACCACCACAAAGTCGAGCCCGGGAATGATGACATCGTTCCAGCGATCACCGACTCCCCTCAAGGCAACATCAAGCATGGTCACGATTTGATGGCCGAGGGGGTCGTCCGACTCCAGCGTAATCGCTCCGTAAAACTCCTGGCATTCTGTATACCCGGCATTGTGAGTTCCTGTGTAGGGCTTCTGGATGGACAGGTCAATCCGACAGCCGATCCGCCCGGCGACTTCGTCGGAGCAGGAGGCAAAGAAGTCAACCAACGCCTGCTCCTGGAGCTTCGCGGGCAGGCCCTGCTCAGCCACTTCGACATACTTGTCAAAGCCGACCTGATAAGCGTCCTCCACCATCCCGAACCAGTAGGGTGCGGCGGGCTGGAAACGAGCCACTTCGGCCGGATCGTTCACGGCAATGACACTTCGTCTCAGGCAGGCATTGAGGCCGTCCCGCTTGGGGGCGACCCCCAGATGGACGTAGTCACCCTCACGGATGGGACGGTTGAGAGCCTTACCGATGAGCGTTCGGTTGGCTTCGTTGGCACCCACCATGACATCCCACCCGTTTTCCTCACTTCCCAGCTCCTTTCCGACTAAATAGGCCCATCCCGCCACCTGCGTCTCCAGCATTCCTGGCTTCAGCACTGCCAGCATGGCCCGCATCATCGCGTCTGCAATCACATTGGCATCCGCGATCAGGCGCATTTCCGCGTCCGATTTCTCGTACTTGATCTGGTAGTAAAGATCCTGAGCATCCACCACATTGTCCCGCCCGACGAGGTCCTCCAGATACTTGACCAGTCCGTCCGGAATCACTTGCCTGGGTGTCAGCAGCCCGATGCGGTCAACGGCCCGACTACCTGCAGCTTCCTCCAGCACCTCCTCCAGCCGTTCGGCTCGAATGGGGTACTTCTCGTCGGCAAGCTGCAGGAGTTCGACTTTGTGTACCCTGGCTCCGGCCCGGTCGGCCAGCTGTTCCGCGATATACCCACCCTCCAACCCCGCGACGATGTGGAAACCGTCGGAACCGATAGCTCCGGCAACCTGCTCAATGGAAATGTTCGTGTTGCCACCCAGATAGGGAACATCCCCGCAATAGTGTTCGTCGCTGAAGACGATTCCTACCGGGAGTCCCCTCTCGGCCAGGGAGTCCGCCACGCGGCGTTGCCGGGCCTCGAATTCTTCTCTGGAAACTGCGAAAAGCTTATCTGCTGTGGGGGTGGTTTCGAGGACCCGGGCCACCAGACGACTTTCCTCGTGGAATTGGCTAAGTCGTGCTTCTCCAATACCTGACATATTTCTGACCTCCGTTTTGAATCAGCCTCGTACGCCACACGCTCTCCAGTTGAGGCAGCCGGAGCGAAAAGCGCTCAATTCTCTCACGAACCCTTTCCGACAGGCTGTAGACCAACTACCATCTTGTAGCAGGATTTTGACCCATCTTGGACTCGAATGAAAGAAGACGCGAAGGCACAGAAGCTCCCGGGCTGGTGGACGAGGTCGCGATTCCGTGAAGGATCTCCCACGTGATGACCAGATTGAAGATTGCCCAGGTTGCAACAGTCGACATCTCCATCTCTCTTCTATTGAAGGATCAGATCCAGGCCCTGCAGGCTGAGGGACACGAGGTGATTGCTGTGTGTGCCCCCGGGAGTCGAGTCGAGGAAATCAGGGAACAGGGTATCCCGGTCCGAACCATCCCGATGGAACGAGAGATCAGTCCTCTCAGGGACGTACGATCGCTCCTGCAACTCTATCGCTGTTTCCGTCGGGAACGGTTCGATGTTGTCCACACCCACACCCCAAAGGCTGGTCTACTGGGTCCGATCGCGGCGAAGATGGCAGGGGTTCCCATGGTGGTCCACACCATCCATGGCCTTCTGTACCACGATGCCCTTCCCCTCTGGAAACAGCTACTGTTCTGGATTCCCGAGAAAACCACCGCCCTTTTCAGTGACTATCTTCTGTCTCAAAGCAGGGAGGATGTTGGCGTCGCGTTCCGGACCTGGCTTTGCGGGAAACGCAAGATCCTCTATCTCGGCAACGGGATAGATGTGTCCCACTTCTCGCCACAAAGTGCTGCACCCGATCAGAAGCCAGGGGAGCAGGACACCGGCACCAGGCACGTCGTGGTTGGCAGTGTTGGCCGGCTTGTCTACGAGAAAGGGTTTGCCGAGTTGTTTCAGGCTGCAGAAACTCTCACGAGCAAGTATGAGAAACTGCAATTTGTCATTGTAGGACCACAGGAAGTCGACCAAAACGATGCGATTAAACCCGGCCAGATCAGGGATCTGGAGAAGCGAGGACTGGTGCGGTTTTTGGGCTGGCAAGCAGACATGCCGGCGATGTACCGGGCGATGGACCTGTTCGTTCTTCCGTCTCACCGCGAAGGAATTCCCCGTGCCTGTATGGAAGCAGCCGCTATGGGGCTCCCGGTCATCGCCACTGACATCCGTGGGTGCAGAGAGGTCGTACTGGATGGTCAAACAGGAATTCTCGTGCCTGTCAATAATGCTGCCGCACTCACGGCGGCGATTGAGCAGATGCTCCAGAGACCGCACAACTGGGCGGCAATGGGTGGCCGGGCGCGACAGCACATTGTCGAGAACTTCAACAACCGGATCATCATTCAACGCTTGTGTAGTTTCTATGCAGGTGTGGAGGGTAAGAGAAACTGGATCGGGAAGTAACGAACATTCTGGCCATTGATCTGGAAGACTGGCACCAGCTCATCTCCCGCAGAGTGACGGGGGGGGGCTTGCCCTCGCCTTCACGCAATATTTTCCGCCAGCTCGACATCCTGCTTGGTCTGCTGGATGACCACAACAAAAAGGCGACCTTTTTTGTGATGGGCGCCCTGGCTGAGAAGTTTCCCGAGATTGTTCGCAGGGTCATCTCCCTGGGACATGAAGTCGCCTCTCACGGGCACGATCATCTACTCGTGTTTCGGCTTTCGCCGGAACAGTTCAAAAGAGATACCGAACGCTCCAAGGGACTGCTGGAGGACCTCGCCGGAAAGCAGGTGTGTGGCTATCGGGCTCCGGAGTTCTCGATCCGGAAACCGGAACTCTGGGCTCTGGACATCCTGGCGGAACTGGGGTTCAAGTACGACTCCAGCATCATCCCGATCCGTCATCGCCGCTACGGAATCCCGGGGTTTTCTCCTGAGATCAGCCGCTACACTCTTCCCAGCGGGAGGGAGATCATCGAGCTCCCCCTTTCGACTTTTCCAATCGGCAGAATGCGGCTTCCAGTAGCGGGGGGGGGCTATATTCGGTTCATGCCGGCCCGACTCGCCCGGCGTGTTGTTGAGAAGATGAACTCCCGGCAACGCCCGATGGTGACTTACTTCCATCCTTATGAGTTCGATACGAACCGTCTTGACGTCTTTGAGACAATGATGCCTGCGAACGTCGCACAGCGGCTGCGCGGATGGAGTCTGAACCTTCATCAAAACTTCCGGCGTGACACGGTCTCGCAGAAGGTTTCCACCTTGATCGACTCGTTTCCGTTTACGAGTTTTGAGGGATACTTGAGAAACGGGGTAATCCATGAATGTAGCTCGCTATTTTGACCGAACTGCTTCTGCCTTCGACTCCCTCTACGAAGATGAAACGGGTGCAATCGGCTGGTTTAATCGCCTCTTCCGGAAAGGCCTCTATGAGCGAGTTCATCACACCGTCCGGGAGTTGCAGGCACTGCAGGCGCCATCCGTCCTGGATGTCGGATGCGGTTCTGGAAGAAACAGTGTTGTCTTTGTCAGAAGCGGTGCCCGGCGTGTGGTCGGGATCGACTTCTCGGATCAGATGCTGAAGCTGGCTCGAGAGAGGGCTCGCCAGCACGGCGTGGAAGATCGCTGCGAGTTCAAGGAAGCGGATTTCCTGACCTGCAGACTGGCCGAGCCATACGACGCAAGCGCAGCGCTGGGCGTCTTTGACTACGTCGCACAACCCGTCCCTTTTCTGAAGAAGATGATCTCCCTGTCCACCAGGAAGGTCATCGTGAGTTTTCCGGGTATGGCATTGATCCGGGCACCCTTGCGGAAGCTTCGGTATGCCCTGAAGGGCTGTCCGGTTTACTTCTACAGCCGCCGGTCGATTCGGACCCTCTGCCTGGAGGCTGGACTGACCGACTATCGCCTCCTGCGATATTCGTCTTCGGGCTACATTCTCGTCGGAAATCTGGAGGCTCACCCCGCCACAGCCCCTTCCTCATAAGGGCCAGAAGGGCCTGTACTCGAGCACTGTGACTCTCTCAATACCTAAAAAAACCGTCCAGCAACAGACCAAATACAGCACGGACATAAGAATCACACGTGATCGTCGTGCCGTGATCCAGGCTCGAGGTGCGATGGACAGTCTGTAGATCAGATAGCAGAACAGAGCAAAGGGCGGAAATCCCAGAAAACCGGCCAGGGGCATTTCGAAAACTTGAAAGCTGTTCAGATAGGGTATCGAGTACACCCATTTTGCGCCCGGCCAGAAGTTCCAGAACTCCCAGAGAAAGCCGCACACAAGTCCTGAGACCAGCAACTGGATGGCCAGGGAATAGTCCCCGTGCGCCACAGAGGCGCTGAGACCCTCTTCCCCCGAAAGTGCGACGAGCCACTCCAAAAGTAAGACCGGACCAGCCCACACCAGGGGAAAGAAAAGGTGCGGCCACAGGAGTGCGGCCGCCAGCATGACGGCCCCGATCAGACCACGGAGTCCAGGGGAACCTCGTGAAGTGATCGGCCTGGTCCGGCCGCGTCTGAACCTCAAACCCAGATTCTGAAGCAACACTCGGGTTTCGAAAACACCCGGCAGAACCGTTCCGAACGCAATGAAGTAGCCGGGCAGGCGCACCCACCACTCGCTGGGCACACCGATGTAGTGCCAGTTGTGAAGTCGGAAGTTACAGAGCTCAAAGAAAAGCCAGGCCGGGGTGGACACCAGGAAGACCCAGGTGAACTCGCGCCACTGGTCGAAGAGGAGCGAATTCCCGCGCCAGCGGTGGTTGAGCGCTGAGATAAAAAGGATGTAGCTCCACCAGGCCAGAGAATAGAAACTAGTATGGAAAGGCTCTGCGTCCTGGAGCATGAGCCAGAACGACGTCACGTGAAGCACCGGCGCCAGCCACAGCCACAGCCCGGCAGAAGCAGCCAGCCTCGAAAAACGCGCTGTCCCCATTCCGGAATCATTATGCTTCGTTCCTTCTTGTCAGGGCAACGTTTGCCGCCCGGGTGGTATTCTTCACCCTCTCGTCGCCCGGTATTCTCTGATCTGCCCCCATCAGCCCCTTGCCTTTGCCCGTGTGTCCGGCATTCCTATGGGGTGAGGGCAAAGGTGCGGGTACCGGGTGCGGGTGCGGGCTCGGGCTCGGGCTCGGGCAAAGGCAAAGGGCAAGGGGGTAAACATGTAGATGGGGTTATCCGTTGGAAGATTCGGGGCGTCTGGACTAGGATTGGGTCATGAGCCGGGACAGCAAGATTCCTGCCGTTCTGTTTGCCACGACGCTGGCTATGGGGCTTGTCGTGGTGGGAGCCTGGCTGATTGGACCAGTTGACTCACCACAGCTCGACCAATCCGGATCGACAAGCTGGGCGATCCCTCATTCGAGCTACCCAACGATGGAAGAGGGAGGCACAGGGCTGGAGCGAAACGGCTCGGTCTTTTGGCTGGGCTGCGCTTTCGGCTTGCTGCAGCTGGTCTTCTACACATCCTGTCTCCTGCTGGGAATGCAGAAACGTAGTGGTTCAGGCCCGACCGCTCGTCCTCTTTTGCTGGGAGGCCTGGCCTGGATTGTGGTCTGGACCGGGTTGTTTTGGTCCTACTACACATACTTGATGGAAGCTGGCGGCCCCTTGGTCCTCGGATTGCCGGCGTCTACGGCCTGGATGCTGTACGGGGCGTGGCCGTACCCGGTGCTTTTCGCGCTCTACTTCGTTTACATCTTTCCCGACTGGTTCCTCCGAGAGAAGGATCTGCGGCGATTCCAGCAACTGCTGCTCGAGCGGGAAACAGAGCCAACTGAAACCCAGGAATGAACGAAGGCCAGCACACGATCGTTCTCGTCAGTCTCGTTCTCTACATGGGCGCCTGTATTGGGATCGGCATCTGGGCGATGCTGCGCACCAAGTCCCCGGGCGACTTTTTCATGGCAGGCCGAGACCTGGGAATCCTGCTCACCGCGTTCGCCATCTTTTCCAGCACCATGAGCGGCTTCGGTTTTGTGGGCGGGCCCGGACTCGTTTATCGGATGGGCATGTCGTCTCTCTGGATGGTCGTGGCTTCTCCCCTCGGTTTCTGTCTCAGTTTTTATCTGCTCAGCAAGCGCCTTCGGATGTTAGCCGAGTTGCGCGGGAACATTTCCCTGCCCGATGCGGTGGCGGCCCGCTACCGGAGTGAACTGGCCCGGGGCCTGACAGCAGTGGCCATCATTCTGGGAGTCCTGGGTTATCTGGGAACTCAAATTCTGGCAATGGCGACGGTGCTGAGAGACATTCTGGCGGCCAATCCTTCGACTCCGACTCTCTCTCTGGACTTGTGCCTTGCCATCTCCACAGCTGTGCTGGTTTTCTATTGCGTGACTGGTGGAATCATTGCCGGAGTGTACACGGATATGTTTCAGGGTGCCGTGATGGTAGTGGCTGCTGTTCTGGTCTTTGCAACCGCCTCGGCCACAGTTGACGGAGGCATCAGCGGTGCCGTGGAAACGATTATGGTCGACGATCCTGAGGCCGCCGGACCCTGGGGGACCCTGGGCATGCTCGGTTGTCTGTCCTGGTACTTCCTGTTTGCCTTTGGCGGAACGGGGCAGCCCCACGTCATCACCAAGATCATGATGAATCGCCGAATCGCCGACGCCCGGCATATTCTCCCGCTGGCGATCTTCGCTTACGCGGTTTCAGCTCTTCTCTGGATCGGGATCGGCCTGGTGATGCGGGCTCTGGTCCTGCAGGGGGCCCATCCCGAACTGGCCCGACCAGACGACGCGGCGGCCCAGTTCCTTCAGCATTACGCCCATCCCCTGCTGGCCGGCATCGTGCTCGCCGGTCTGTTTGCCGCCATCATGTCGACGGCGGACGGCTTCTTGAACATCGGAGCCGCTGCCTGGGTGCATGATATTCCCCGGGCTATCTGGGGACGATCCCTGAAGAGGGAGCTTCTGTGGGCACGCATTGCGACCGTCCTGATCGCTCTCGGTGCAGCCCTCTTCGTACTGTATTCCAGCCAGAACCTGGTAGCGCTCATGGGTGCTTTCGGTTGGGGCACGTTTGCCGCCGCTCTGGTTCCGACGGTGGCGGTTGGTTTCAACTGGAAGCGGGCCGCGGCCGCAGCCGCAAACACCGCCATCATCTGCAGCTTGATCGTGAACTTCAGCATCGAACTGCTGCACCTGAAAGTCCCGTACGGGATCAGCGGAGGCTTCGTTGCTCTCCTCGTTTCTCTCACTCTTTTCTTTGCCATTTCATTCCTATCCCAACCTCCCCGGTTGGATAAAGACATCGAAGCGATGATGGACCTCTAGTTTGAGAGTCCCTGTTTAGCGAGCCGGGGGTTCCTGGTTGCCGGTTATGGCTTTCCGCTCAGTTAACGCCCCGTCATTCAATCAAGAGTCTGGTACTATATCGGTTCGAGTCGAGCACCAACGCTCGCAAATACTTTCCAGGCAGATCCTTACGAGATCATGGTTGATTCTTCCTGGCAGCCACCCGAAAGGCAATCCAATAACGGCTCCACCGGCTCTCGACGAGGCTGGCCGAGCCGAATCATTTTTCTTTTTGTCCTTAGTGCGATTGCCGCTTTTACTGTCTGGGCCTGGCGGTCGGCTCCCAGCAGCGGTTCCCCGAATGGACGCATGCGGGCGGACACGATTCTGGCTACTCCCGTGCTCGAGAGCCGGGTTGAGACAGGCTCACTGCAACTCTTCTCGGAATATCCGGGTGAACTCGATGCCGACATCAGTGACCTGGCGTCCAAGATCGCTGGACGACTGACAGCCGTGGCTGTTCGTCTCGGCGATCGCGTAGAAAAAGGGGAGCTACTGGCCCAGGTGGATGACTCGGATCTGCAGCGCCAGTACGAGGACGTCAAAGCTCAGGTGGACGTGGCAGAGGCCAACCGGCTGCGGGTCGTGGCCCAACTCGTGGAAGCCCGGTCCGATCTGGGGCGACTGGAAGAGCTGTTCAGCGACGGGCTGATCAGCACCGGAGCTATCGAGAGCGCCCGTGCGGCGACGGCGGCGCTCGAGGCCCAGTTGAAAGCGGTGGAAGCCCAGAAGCAGCAATCTGAGGTGCGCGTCAGACTGCTCGGCCAGCAGATCGTTGAAGCCCGCCTGACCGCGCCCTTCAACGGCGTGGTGGCCGAACGCTATCTGCACGAGGGTGCTTTCGTGCAGGCGGGAACACCGATTATCCGCCTGGTGGAAGCCGGGCCCTTGCGGGTGCGGTTCTGGGTCCCGGAAGAAGGACTGGCAGGAGTCAGCCCCGGAGTCAGATTCGAGGTCACCACACAGAGTACTCGAGAGCAGCGCTTTTCAGGACGTGTCACCCGACTTTCGGGAGAGGTGAACCGGCGCAGTCGAACGGTTGCCGTGGACGGTGTCCTGGAGACCACGGCACCACCCCTCCGCCCTGGGATGTATGCGCAGGTCGAGATGGCGCGGGGAAGCGTCCGTGGAAAGATCGTTCCGGGAGCCGCCGTGCTCAAGAGAGTCGATGCCGGCGGTGACGAAATGACTGGAGTGTTCGTGGCTGTGAGTGAGATCGCCCAGTGGAGACTGGTTCGGGTGCTGGGTCGCCAGGACGATCGGATCGCGGTGGAGGGGGCGCTGGGCGCCGCGGATCGAGTCCTCATCTTTGGGCATCATGACCTCGCTGACGGAGCCCGAATCACCATCGTTGAATCCAGTCCTGAAGCCTCTCCGGACGCCGAATAACGAGGCCGACCCATGAGTTTGTCACTCATTTCCGTACGCCGACCCATCGGCACTGCAATGCTCTTCCTGGCAGTTGTGGTGGTCGGTTTCGTATCCGTCAGTCGACTCACAGTGGACCTCATGCCCGCGGTCGATATGCCCCGCATCTCCATCAGCACGACCTATGAGGGAGTTGCACCGCAGGAAATCGAAAGCCTTATCACGCGTCCCATCGAGCAGGCCGTTTCCACCATCGAAGGGATTGACAAGATAGTGGCCACCTCGACCGAAGGATCCAGCCGGGTGGAGCTCCAGTTCGAATGGGGCACGGATCTGGAGGTGGCGGTCAACGAAGTGCGAACCTACCTCGACCGAATTCGCAACCGCCTTCCCGAGGATGCTGAGTCACCGGTAGTCTGGAAATTCAATCTTTCCGACTTTCCGGTGGCCTATCTGGGGCTGAGTGGAGGAGGGGACTGGCGGCGGCTCCGGTATTTGGCCGAAGAAACCCTGGGCCGACGCCTGGAGCGACTCCCGGGTGTCGCATCCGTCGAGGTGCGAGGCGGTCGCGTGCGGGAGTTGCAGGTTCGCCTGGATCCCGAACAGCTGTCCTCACTGGGTATCAGCCCCCTCGCTGTCAGCCAGGCAGTGGCACGGGAAAACCGGGATATCTCTGCCGGCGACATGCTGGACGACGAGCGGGAAGTGGTGATCCGGTCGGCGGGCGAATTCCGGAGTCTCGAAGACATCGCTTCCGTGGTGGTGACCTACCGGCAGGGCAGACCGATTTACGTTCGTGATCTCGGGGCAGTGGTCGACTCCTTTCAGGATGTCAAGAGCGAACTCTGGATCGAGGGAACTCCCGGTATCCGGCTTCGTATCGCCAAGCAGTCGGGAAGCAACACAGTCGAGGTGGTGGACAACCTTAGAGCAGAGGTCGGTCGCATCAACCGGGAGTATGAAGGACGCTTGCGACTGACGTTCATCATGGACAGCTCCGAATTCATTCAGAGAGCTGTCTCCAACGTTCAGTCCGCAGCCCTGTATGGAGCCCTGCTGGCACTCGTCATCCTGATGCTCTTCCTGCGGGACTGGCGCTCGACACTCATCATCTCAACGGCCATTCCCATCAGCGTACTCGCGACTTTTGGCCTCATGTATTTCTATGGCTTCACCCTCAACATAGTCTCCTTTGGCGGCCTCGCTCTGGGAATCGGAATGCTGGTCGACAATGCGATCGTAGTATTGGAGAACATCTACCGAAAACGCGAGCTGGGAATGGGGCCCTTCGATGCCGCCGTGCAGGGAAGCCGGGAGGTCACCGGTGCCGTTGTGGCCGGAACCCTGACCACCGTGGCTGTCTTTTTTCCGGTTGTCTTCGTGGCCGGTTTCGCCTCCGTCTTCTTCACAGAGATGGCCGTTGTCGTCTGCTTTTCCCTGTTTTGTTCCCTCACCGTGGCACTCACGCTGGTGCCAATGCTTTCCACAAAGTTCCTTGGACAGCACCCCGGCCAGCGCTCTTCGGGGTTCATAGGAAGACTCTACTCCCTGGGCGAGGGAGCTTTGGCGGGGCTCGAGAACCTTTACAGCCGGGTGGTACGGGCCGCCCTGCGACATCCCTGGGCAACCATTACCCTGTCCTGCGCATTGCTCCTCTCCTCCCTGTCTCTGATTCCTCTGGTTGGATATGAACTCATGCCCGAAGCGGACGAAGGTCAACTCAACGTCAACCTGGAACTGCCGATCGGCACACCGCTGGAGCGGACAACCCTTGTGGTGCGTGAGATGGAACGGCGCATTCTTGGTGTTCTCCGGGACGGCGAACTCGACAACATAGTGACGGTGGCCGGTCCGGCCCGCTCCTGGAGACCGGGAACGGCGAACCAGGGCTCCCTGGAGATCGCACTGGTGCCCGTCTCCGAACGGGAAAGGTCCCTGGACAGGATTGCATCTGCCATCCGTCCACAGCTCGCCGAGTTGCCCGGCGCTGACTTCCAGGTGCGTCCCGGAAGCAGCAATTTCCTGATTCGGATCATGCGCGGCGGCGACGACCGGCTCAGCGTGGATCTGCGAGGACACGACCTGGACACGGCTGACCGCCTGGCCGAGCAGGTGGCCCGAGTCATGAGACGGGTTCCCGGCATAGCAGATGTGGACATCGGACGGGAGCCCGGCAAGATGGAGCGCCTGGTCGTACCCGACCGGGAGCGGCTTGCTGAGCTGGGGCTGGCCGGATCCAGCGTCGCTGAGGCCGTTGAGCACTACGTCCTGGGTAAGGTGGCTACCTACTATCGGGATGCGGGATACGAGTACGACATTCGAGTGCTGCTCCACCCGGAAGATCGCGAACATATCGGACAACTTCCACAACTGCCGATTGTTGCTGCCGACAGTCGGCTGGTCCCCTTGTCTTCAGTGGCACGCATTGTGGAAACAGAAGGGCCTACCTCTATCACCCGTGAGAACCAGGAGCGAATCCTGAAAGTCAATGCCACCATCAGCGACTGCTCGCTGGGAGACATCGTGGAGGACCTTCAGTTGGCACTCGGCACGATTGCGGTTCCCGAGGGCTTCTCCATAGCCATCGGTGGAGAGTATCTGGAGCAACAAAAGATGTTTCAAGATCTCCTGGTGGGATTCCTGATTGCGCTCTTTCTGGTCTACACCGTCATGGTCATCCAGTTCGAGTCCCTGCTCCATCCACTGGCTATCATGACAGCCATTCCGTTCGGATTCATTGGAGTCGCCCTCTCCCTGTTCCTGACTGGAACCACCTTCAACGTGAATTCATTTTTGGGTGTGATCGTGCTGGTAGGGATCATGGTCAACAACTCTATCGTGCTCGTGGACTATGTCAACCTGCTGCGCCGGGAGCACCATATGAGCCTCTACGATGCCCTGGTTGAAGGAGCGCGAAGGCGCCTGCGACCGGTCCTCATGACCACTTCCACGACAGTGCTGGCCATGCTGCCTCTGGCTCTGGGACTCGGAGAAGGCAGCGAACTGCAGGCTCCACTGGCAAGGGTGATTGTGGGAGGACTGATCACGTCAACGCTCATTACGCTGGCTTTCCTTCCCTGCCTCTACTTCGTGCTGGAAAGGCGTCGCGCGCGAGTTGTGGAAAGCGGAGTCATGCCTTCCGGAGTCACACCAGCCGATTAGTGCAGCTCGTCATAAGTTCTGATCCACGAGTCAGCGGCTCTCGCCTGGAGGCACCAGACGCCTACTGCGGCCCCCGGGCAGACCACTTTCCCTTGCCATAATCCCCGTAGCTGACCTTCCCTTTCATTCCGTTCTCCTGGATTCGCCCTGTATAAATGACCGCAAATCCCCCGCGTTCGTGCTCAAAACTCAGAGTCCAGGAAATCTGATCGCCCTTAACGGTTCCCCTACCGGTTACGTCTTCCCCGTCGCGAGTCTTCATCGAAACGCTCAGGGCTTTGCCTTTTTGAGTCATCTCGACGACCTGGCTACGCTCCCCAATCGGAGATGTCGACGTGAATTCCCACTTGCCCGTCACCTTCTGTTTTGCGGCCATTGCAGGAAGGGCAGACAAAGCGATCGCCAGAAACAGACACAGACACAAGGCTCTCATTTACGATTCCTCCTGATCGGTGCACTCTCTTTCGAAGGTTCTCATTTTATATCACGCGGAACCCTCAGACACACCAACTCCCGGGAGATCTCTTCGCCGACCCGTTACATTCCCAGTGTAGGAGGACCCTCCGTGGTCCGATCAGATCGCCGCGCGGAGGCGGCTCCCACTCTTCGCCGACCCGAATCCCCTTAGATTAGATAGAATGCTTTTTCCGTCCGTCTGATCTCGGCGGCGCTGTCGTTTGCGGGTTTCGCTTGGGAGGATTCATGTACAGAAACTGTCTAGCTATTGCAACTCTATTCCTCTTCCTGGTGCCATTCCTTGAGGCCGACGTCATCTCCCTGAACAACGGGGATCGCTTCAGCGGACAGGTCAAGAGCCTGGATGGGGGCAAACTGGTGGTGGCGACGGATTATGCGGGAGAGATCTCCGTTGACTGGTCTGTGGTCGAGAGCTTTTCACTCACCGAGAATCTTCAGGTGGGACTGGAGAGCGGCGATACGGTCTCGGGGAAGATTGAACTGACCGGGGGAGATCAGTTGCAGGTCACCACCGAGACCGAAACGCTGGCCTTGAATCGAGGCCAGATCATCGAGTTCGGTCCCATCCCCCAGCCCGAGGACTACGGGCTGCTGGATAACTGGCACGGGGGCCTGAACCTGGGAGTGAGCCTGAGTAAGGGAAACACCGACGTCTCCAACCTCTCTTTCTCCGCTGATCCCTCACGTGCGACTTCCAGGGACCGGATATCACTGTTTTTCTCGACATTGCGCAGTGCCGAGGACGGAAGGACGACCGGCAACCTGTCCAAGCTGAGTGGGCGCTACGACAGGTTTCTGACAGACAACTTCTTTACCTATGGAAATGGTGTTTATGACAAGGACGAGAAAGCCACTCTGGACTACCGGTACCGCGAGGGAGGTGGATTCGGTTACCAGTTCAAGAAGGGAGATCATACGGACCTGTCGCTGAGGGGTGGTGTTGCGGCACTGCAGGAGAAGTTTGCCGGTCGGGACCGTAGCACCTCCGGGCTGGGGAACATCGGCCTGGACCTGAGGTCGGCCTGGCTGGCTCCCTTTGCTGTGACCGCCTCGACCAACTATTCCCCTTTTCTGCAGGGCGACAGTCGCTACCTGCTGGAAGGACTTCTGGGAATCCGTCTGCCCCTTTTTGGAAGTCTGAACTTCGGCCTGGACTTTGTCGACAACTACGACAGTTCTCCGCCGGGGGGAACTAAGAACAACGACCTGCGAATTCTGTCCACGCTGGGCTGGGCGTTCTGATCGAGCCACCTGGCTCCGGAGAACAGGTACGATCCTTAATGCCCATAGGCGGAATTGAATCATGGTGTTGAGTCAATTATACTCACTCCATGAGTAAGCGTCTGCAGGTTCTCCTTGACGAATCCGAATATCGCGAGCTCCGCCAGGTGGCTCGACGCAACCACATGACCCTGTCGCAATGGGTACGCTCTGCGCTTCGCGCAGTGCGGCGGCGGGAACCAGGCGCTCGTGCTGAGGCGAAACTTGCTGCTGTCCGGACTGCGGCACGGCACGAATTTCCCAGTGCCGACATCGACCGGATGCTTGGAGAGATTGAACGGGGGTATCTGAGCGGCGGCACGCCCTGATTTTCATCGATTCAAACATCCCCATGTACCTGGTGGTAGCGGCTCACCCGCACAAGATGGATGCTCAACGGTTGCTGGAGCGGGCGATCATCGACCGGCAACGTCTCGTCGCTGATGCCGAGGTCCTGCAGGAGATTCTCCACCGCTACATCGCAATCGGCCGCCGAGACGCCATCCAACCCGCTTTTGATGCGCTCCTCAGAATCGTGGACGAAGTGTTTCCGGTTGGACTGTCTGAGGTAGAACGCGCCAAAACCATCGTCTACGGACACTCGGGGCTGTCGGCCCGCGACGCGATCCACCTGGCTACGATGGAGAGTGCCGGAGTGGACCGGATTATGAGCTTCGATGCCGGATTTGATGATTATCCTGGAATCATCCGCCTGGGCGCTTGACCCAAGTATCACAAATGCGAGATCTTGCGACATGGTGATCGCCTACGAAGTAGACACTACTGTCCAGATGAGCTGAGACTGCCTCAGACACCCCTTGATTTTACTGGCTTTTTGGACGGGTTCCAGGTTCATGCTACGGACTCGCTTGATCATCCGAGACGGTGCATGTTCCGGGCATGAAGCCGTGGGTTCAGGGCTTTCATTTGCCGGCGTGCCTCCAGAAGCTCTCTGTGGGTGCAGAACACCTTATTCTCGCTGACGATCCAATAAAAGGAAAAACGCCACGCTGCGTCCGATTCGGTCGGGACTGCTGCAAATCTCGTCTTAAACTCCTCGAACTCACGACGGGATGAGAATCGCGCCGAGGGTATCTCGCCGCACGCACACATTTCTGGATAGGCCCAGCAGGCGTCTTCGGCTTCCCGGAGTCGAGCCAGAAATTCGGCATCTTCAATGGATTCCCATGATTCCTCAGGCAGGCCCAGCAGGAAAGACCAGTGGTAATTGGAGCGGGCAGCCCTGCTGTGTCCCAGGCGGGAATTGCAATCACCCAGGCGTAGCCGCAGTTCCCATCCGTCCCCGAACTGGCGCATCTCCTGCTCGTAGCGGCGAATGACGGCTGAAGCTAGCCCGGGAGATCCATAAATTGTCGACTGCCGCGCCCCCATCATCCGCTCCGGCGGCGTTCCCCCTCCTCCGGCGCCTCGACAACCTGCGAGTTTCCCGGGCTGGTGCCGCAGGGTATAAGTACAGATCCAGCCAGGGTCGAGTCGTCCCCGGCTTGCTCCGGAAATCTCGCTTCAGTTACCCTGGTAGCAGAGGGAAGATCGATGCTGCAAAGGACTCCCTTGAAGGTCCTCCCCGGAGAAAGAGCTCATGAACAATGAAAGCGTCCGCCAGGACTCCGGATCACGAGGTCCCGGCGCGGTCGTCACCAGCCAGTCGAGCCGCCGTTTCTGACCGAGTGCCGGAGAGGTGCCCGGTACGGGCGCACTGGTCCACGCGCTGACGGAGTCTCTACTGCGGCGCCGCCTGCGCGGTGTGGCTTTGGTCTTTCTGGTCGCGGCCGTGGTCTGGATGACGATTGACCTGTTCTCAGGGCAGACATCCGGGTTCCTCTTTCAGATCCCCTGCCTCCTGGTGCTGGTGGGTTTGACGGCGCTTCTCTACAGCCAGACGATCGTTCCATTGACTGGCCTCAGGACCCTGGAACTCGTCCTTTTTGGGGTAGCGGCCGTGTACCTGTTCGCCCGCGATTACGCGCTTATCAATTGGGCCATCTACCGAGGGGAAGACGGTATCGCTCACGCGGGATTCAGCGAAACTGTCTTCCACGTTGTCTTGCTCGTGGCTGTCTACGGAATGTTCATCCCCAATACCATCAAACGGGCTACTGCCGTGGCAGTTTCGCTGGCAGCGGCGCCGATCGCTGCCGGCCTGGTACTCGGGTTTGCATTCCCGGCCATCGCGGAGGCCATGGGTCGGCTGAGTCCGGGCCGGATTGCCGAGGCCGGGTTTCTCCTGGTCTTGAGCGCAGGGATCGCGGTCGCCGGCACTCAGGTCATTGGTCAATACCAGAGCCGGGGGGTGGAGGCCATAGAGGCGGGCTTCTACAAGCTCAAGGAACGCATCGGGTCTGGAGGCATGGGAGAGGTCTGGCGAGCGGAGCATCACAAGCTGGTACGACCCGCCGCCATCAAGCTGATCCGCCCCGATAGAATCGAAGACACGGACCAGTCGGGTGTGGGGAAGACCATTCGTCGCTTTGAACGGGAAGCCCAGGCCACGGCAGCCCTTCGCTCTCCCCACACCGTGGAGCTCTATGATTTCGGGGTCAGTGGTGACGGCGTCTTCTATTACGTCATGGAGTATCTGAACGGGATCGATCTCAAGACTCTAATCGAAAAGCACGGGCCGCAACCGCCGGGGAGGGCGATCCACCTGATGAAGCAGGTCTGCGAGTCACTGGCTGATGCACACCAGAGCCGCATGATTCACCGGGACGTGAAGCCGGCCAATATCTTCTCCTGTCACATGGGCCTGTCCTACGATTTTGTCAAGGTCCTGGACTTCGGACTGGTCAAGATCGAGACCGATGACGGAGATGAAGACACCCAGTTGACTCAAGAGGGAATGACGGCCGGAAGCCCGGCCTTCATGGCTCCCGAGGTGGTCACGGGAAAAACGAATGTCGATGCCAGAGCTGACCTCTATGCCCTGGGCTGCGTTGGCTACTGGCTGATCACGGGCCAGTACGTCTTCCCCCGAAAGAGGACGATGGCGATGGCTCTCGATCACGTCACCACTCCGCCCCAGCCGCCCTCCCAGCGGACTGAGCATCCGATTCCCGAGGAGCTGGATCGGATTATTCTCAAATGCCTGGCCAAGCAGCCCGCAGACCGCTTTGGCAGCGCTATGGAACTGGAGGAAGCGCTTTCGACCGGAGTTCCATCCAACGGTTGGGGCCGCGGGGAGGCAGAGAAGTGGTGGAAGTCGAACTATCCTGAGGTTTGATTCACTTCACCTTAGCCTCCGCCCACGGCGCTCCTCAAGTTTCAAGTAAGGGTTGTAGCTGTAAGTCAGCGAGAAAGGGTCGGGGAGCTCGAGATTCCTGGAAACCCCATAGGCCGGGTCCAGACCCCATTGCCCCGTCGCCAGAATCTTCTTTTTTCGCGTGCGCCGATCATGCCAGCCCCAGAACGGCTTTGCCTTATTCTTACCGAACATTTGACCATTGAAAGCTGCAGGCAAAGCGGTACGCGAAGCCCCGGGCCTCTTCCCGTACGGTTCGTAGGGGAACCGTCCTGCAAAAGTCCCTGTGTCTTCCTCGATACGCCGCCACCAGTGACCCAGGATGGGAAGCAGGTCATAGCTGACTCGGCGGTCGTTGCCATGGCGGGGCCGCTCCGCTCTTGCCCCGTACACATAGGTCACTCCGGTTGTTTCTCGAAACTCGTCGCGGCGAAGACTGAATCTGGAATGGCGGTCAGTGGAGCCGTAAACCCCGTGGCCTCCGGATTCAACGAATACAACCGGGTGGGTCTGCTGGTCGAACTCCACGTTCCCGTCCACCTTGTGAGCCCTTTTCTTGACCCGCTTGTCAGCGCGATAGGAGTAAATGTTGTCGTGGGCCAGCGTTTCCATCACCTGAAGCCGCCCAAACTGGGATCCATCTTTGGAGATGGTCAGGATGAGACCCTCATTGTCATTCTCATGGCAGGTACCGCCCACACAGCTGGCGGAGTAATCCCGCGGATGAAAGAAATTGTAGATCAGGAACCAGTGCGTCTCGGTCTCGGCGGCTGCATAGTAGACGTAAGCCTGGGAGCTTCCCACAGCCGTGTTCTCCCAGTTGTTGTCCCCTTTCCAGTCCCCGTCAAAGTCGAATCGGGCCAGGTAATCCGCCTTCGGCTCAAACCAGGTAGCCTGGGCAACCATGGGTGCCCAGTGACCGGCCAGACTGCGATAGGGTGCCTGGCTACAGGACTCCACTCGGAAGCTCGTCGCTTCCTTTTTCCTCCTCGAAGCCGCCGAGCGGGCCACCTTCAAATCAAGCGACACCGTCTGCCCCTCTGAACTGGCCGCAACACGATAGGTCCCGGGCTTGTCCGGCGCCGTGTACAAAACGCTGTCGGAGCTAATCAGCGACCTGCCCAGGTTACCGAGAATCGATTTCCAGCCTTCCTCGGAATCCCGGCCCTTGAAGCTGTCCACCTGATTTCGAAACGGCTTTGAGAGCCAGCCTCCTGATTCTGATTTCAGATCGAACTGAACCGAGGCCGGCAACACACGGACCCTTTTTTCGTTGCCCTCCTCATCCTCTTCGGTCTGGAAGGCCCGCAGCTGCAGCACAACACTTTCCAGCGGGCGGATCCGTTCGCCACCATCCTGTAGATGAATCTCCAGCTCTTGTGCCTGCGCCTGGCCCAGAATCAAAGGCAGAAAGAGGATCAGTGCGGGGATGGATGCGTTATTCAGCACTTTCTAGAAGAATATTGGTTCCGGGAGTGGGCTTCAAGTTTCCTGATGGCCGGCGCTGCTATAATCGGCTCGCCATGCACAGAGAGGGGCACCACGACAAGGACAGTTTCATCCGCCTGGCCGATCGGATGTCCCGCTTACCGCCCTATCTCTTCGGTCAGATCAATCGGGTGAAGGACCGCAAACGGCGGGAGGGCCTGGACATTATCGACATGGCCATGGGGAATCCCACCGACGCCACTCCCGAAGCCATCGTCTCCAAGCTCTGTGAAGTGGTGCAGGATTCCCGAAATCACCGTTACTCAGCCGCTGCCGGCATCTACAACCTGCGTCGCGAGATCGCCATTTTTTACGAGCATCAGTACGGGGTCGATCTGGACCCGGAGAACGAGATCATTGCAACTATCGGGTCAAAGGAAGGTTTTTCGCACCTCTGCCTGGCGGTGATCGGCCCGGGCGACACGGCCATTGTCCCCGCCCCCTCCTATCCGATTCACAGCTACGGAGTGGTGCTGGCGGGCGGCAGCTACCTGGCTCTCAAGATCGAAGACGACCGGGCCTTCCTGAACCAGGTGGACGAGGTCTGCCGCACTTACTTTCCCCGCCCTCGAGTCCTGTTTCTGAACTATCCCCACAATCCGAGCGCCCATACCGTCGAGCTGGCCTTCTTCGAGGAAGTTGTCGGGCTGGCTCGCCTCCATGAACTCATTGTGGTGCACGACCTCGCCTATGGTGGACTCTCTTTCGACGGCTACCGCCCTCCCAGCTTCCTGCAGGCCCGGGGAGCCAAGGAAGTGGGCGTTGAGTTCACCACCATGTCCAAGAGCTTCAACATGGCGGGCTGGAGAATCGGTTACTGCAGCGGCAACTCCCGGGTGATTGACGGGCTGGCTCGAGTGAAGGGTTATTACGACTACGGCATCTTCCAGGCGATCCAGATTGCATCCATCGTCGGTCTGCGCGACTACGAGCGCATCTCAGGGCGCCAGTCCGAGGTCTACGAGGAACGTCGCGATGTGCTGGTGGCGCGTCTCGAGCAGATTGGCTGGGGTCATTTGACGCCTCCCCGAGCCGGGATGTTCGTGTGGGCTCCCATCCCCGAGGAATACCGTTGCAGGGGCTCGATGGACTTTGCCATGTGGATGATGGAGAAGGCCGAAGTGGCCATGGCACCGGGGATTGGCTTCGGCCAGGAGGGAGAAGGGTACGTGCGGCTGGCGCTGATCGAGAACAAGCAGCGCATTCTGCAGGCCGTTCGGCAAATCGGACGCACCCTGAGCAGCCCCCCGCCACCTTGACCGGATTTTTGCCGCACGGGTAGAATTGCGTTCGTCCGCATCAGCGGGCCAGGGGATGGTTAGACGAAACCAGCCCGTTGGTTGACGCGAAACCCTGAAGGGGCGCAGCCCGGAGTTGAAGGCATCCGGTGAAGCACGACTTTTTTCCGTTCGGAGCTGTTCGATGACAAGCGTTATCTCAGGCCCGGGAGAACAGGACGTACTGGCTCACAGCCAGAAACTGGACGCCCAGGTTCGCGAAATGGTGCAGTGGCATTTCAGCCCCGAGTCCGGCTGCCCATTCTGGCTCGAGTGGGCAGAGAGGGCCGGCTGGGATCCGCGGGAAACAGTACAGGGGTTTCAGGGTCTGGAGAAGTTCGGCTTCTTCGAAGATGACTGGCTGCGCGGCGGCCCGGTGCGGCGCTGGGTGCCCAGGGGCCTGGCAGATCGCCCCATCAGTGTTTTCGAAACCGGAGGCACGACGGGAATTCCCAAGACCCGGGTGAACATCGAGGACTTCCGCGTTGATTACGAGCTGTTTTCCGAAACCCTGCCTGAGGACTACTTTCCCCGCGGGGCTGACTGGCTCATGCTGGGCCCCTCGGGCCCGCGTCGATTGCGCCTGGCCGTCGAGCACCTGGCTCAGACCCGGGGGGGAATCTGCTTTTGTGTAGACCTGGACCCGCGCTGGGTGATCAAGCTCATCAATAGGGGCGCAAGAGACGAGCTGCTCCAGTACCAGAAACATGTGATTGACCAGGCCGTCACACTTCTGTCGGCGAATCACGACATCCGCTGCATGTTTACCACGCCCAAGCTGCTGGAAGCTCTGGCCAACGGTCTGGAAAAAGAGGGACAGAGCATCAACGGGGCTGGAATTCAGGGGATTTTCGCAGGCGGAACCGAGTTCACTCCCCAGTGGTATCGCTTCGCCGTCGAGGAACTGCTGGACGGAACCTATCTGACGCCGACCTACGGCAATACGCTCATGGGACTGGCTCCCTCCAAGCCGTTCGATCCAGCCGACAACTACAAGATCACCTACCATGCCCCGCAGCCGCGCGCCGCAATTCAGGTCGTGGATTTCGACGACCCCGGACAAGTTGTGGACTATGGGGAGACCGGGCGCGTGCTTCTAACCACCCTCACCTCGGAATTTTTCATGCCTCGTTTTCTGGAGAGAGATGAAGGGGAACGCGAACCGCCCTGTAGGCCCTATCCCTGGGACGGAGTCAGCGGACTGCGCCCCTACCGGGCGTTCGCCGCCACAACCGCGGTGGGTGTCTACTAGACAAGTGTTTCTTGGACGCCCGGCGGCGTTCTGATTTCGGAAAGGCAGGGACCCTGTGATTCATTTTCCGGTTTTGCGATGGGGCCAACCCTACAAGAGTCTGGATGTCGATCGAGTCGTTCACTTTGAGAGCGGGGAGCCGCTCGCCGAGGTCAGTCAGGCCATCGGTGGAATGATCCAGCGTGACCTGCGCCGGGCCGGCCGGGCCCGCCAGGTCCTTCGGGAGATCTCCAGCCGGGAGCTGATCGGGATGCTGGAGAACGCGGCCGAACTCTTCATGAGGGGTGAGCTGCCGGCCGGCGACGCCGTGCAGACACCCGAAGATTTTGTCAAGTATCAGTCCGCCACCACCGGGCTCCCCGAGCACATGTGCATCACCAACATGAAAAAACTGCACCACGTGCTGACTCACCTGGAGGAGATTCTGCAGGCCCTGACCCGCGGGCTGGATCTGGAAATGCTGAGCCGCGGATATGGCGAAGAAAATGGAGTGATGCGCAGTTACCAGGCCACTACGCCGGTGCTGGGGATGGTCCTCCCCTCCAACTCTCCCGGGGTCCATGGCCTGTGGCTGCCGGTGCTTCCCCTCCAGATCGGCCTCGTTTTCAAACCGGGTCCGCAGGAACCCTGGACTCCCTACCGCATGTCCGAGGCGTTTTTTCAAGCGGGGATTCCGCGGGAGGCGGTGGCACTGTATCCGGGTGGAGCCGATGTCGGCGCAGCAGTGCTGCAGCACTGCCCGCGCAACCTGATTTTCGGCGGCACCGCTACGGTTGAGCAGTACGAAGGTAACCCGGGAGTGCAGGTTCACGGCCCTGGATTCAGCAAGATTCTACTGGCCGACGACCAGGTGGACGAGTGGGAGAAATACCTGGACGTGATGGTCGACAGCGTTCTGATCAACAGCGGCCGAAGTTGCATCAGTTGCTCAGGCATCTGGGCCTCTCGCCACACCGAGAAGATCGCCCGGGCTGTGGCCGAGCGCCTGGGCCCGATCGTTCCCGCACCTCCCCAGGATCCGCACGCGGCCCTGGCGGCTTTCACGGTTCCGGGGCAGGCCCAGGCCATCCATGCGAACATCGAGCAAGGTCTCGGGGAAGCGGGCGTGCAGGATGTGACGGCAGGCTACCGGGATGGGGACCGTCTGGACGAGCGGGAGCGCTGCGCCTATCTGCGGCCCACGGTCGTCCATTGTGATTCACCGGAACGGACCCTGGCCAACACGGAGTTCATGTTTCCCTTCGTCAGTGTGGTCAAGTGCCCGCAGGAGAAAATGCTCAGCCACATCAAATCGACCCTCGTGGCCACCGCCATCACTGAAGACGAACCGCTGCGCAGGTCACTGCTCGACGCGACGAATATCGATCGGCTCAATCTGGGGCCGATACGCACGATTCAGCTCAACTGGCTGCAGCCCCACGAAGGGAACCTGGTCGACTTCCTGTATCGGCAGCGGGCCTTTCAAACGGCCGGCTGAGACGTTCCTGAAAAGCGGCCTCCGTGGTCCGATCAGATCGCCGCGCGGAGGCGGCTCCTACTCTTCGCCGTCGGGGCTCACGCCCCGTAATTCCCGGGTCGCTGTTGTTGAAGGGACTGCGGTTGCGTGCTAGGATGCGCCTTCCTGCTTCCAACAGAGTCTTTAGAAGAGGAAAAACGCACGGAGATCAACGGTATGAAGACCTACAAAATTGCCCTCATTGGTGGCGATGGCACCGGACCTGAGGTGCTCCGGGAGGGAGTGAAAGTGGTTGAGGCCGCCGCCCGTCGATGCGGATTCGCTCTGGATACCACCAGCTACGACCTGGGAGGGGAGCGTTATCTGAGGAGCGGCGAGATCCTTCCTGACTCGATGCTGGAAGAATTCAAAGGCCAGGACGCAATCCTGCTTGGCGCCATCGGCCATCCCGACGTCAAGCCGGGGATCCTGGAAAAGGGGATTCTGCTGCGCACCCGATTCGAGCTCGACCAGTACATCAACCTGCGGCCGGTGAAGCTCTACCCCGGTGTCGAGACGCCCATTAAGGGTAAGGGTCCGGACGACATCGACTTCGTGGTGGTCCGGGAGAATTCAGGGGGGTTGTATACCGGCACTGGTGGAGTGAGCCGCAAAGGGACTCCCCAGGAGGTGGCCATCCAGTCCATGGTCTACACGCGGCACGCCGTGGATCGCTGCTTGAAATACTCCTTCGATTATGCCCGGCGGCGGAACAAGAGAAAGGCACTGACGTTGTGTGGAAAAACCAATGTCCTCACCTATGTTTACGACTTGTGGGAACGAGCTTTCCATGAGATGGGCGAACACGATTTCCCGGACGTGAAGCGGGATTACGCCCACGTGGACGCCATCACCATGTGGATGGTAAAGAATCCGGAGTGGTTTGACGTTATCGTGACCGGCAATATGTTCGGCGACATCATCACCGACCTGGGTGCGATGGTACAGGGCGGAATGGGGATTGCCGCCGGAGGGAACGTGAATCCGGAGGGCGTTTCCATGTTCGAGCCCATAGGGGGCAGCGCACCCAAGTATACGGGTCTGAACGTGATCAATCCCCTGGCCTGCATCTTCGCCGGACAGATGATGCTGGATCACCTGGGAGAAAGTGAATCAGCCGATCTGGTCGAAAAGGCCTGCGTGGCCTTTCTCGAGTCGGGTGCCCTTCCCGGCCTGTCCGCCGCCGAGATTCAGCAATCGGGGCTGTCAACCTCCGCGATCGGCGACGCCGTTGCCAACCTGGTCGCCGCCAGGTAAGGGACAGAGTGGAACGCTAAACTCATAACGTCCCAAGTCAGAGAAACGCGAGAGGAACGACGGGCACGGGCAAAGGCGCTAAGCAGGTACCGTCTTGCGGCAGCGCTTCCTACATTCAGTCGACGGCTTTCATAGAACTGACCTTGATAAGGTTTTCTTCGACGTGACCTTTGACGCGAACCTTCAGCGCCGATTCTTTTTCCGTCGCTTTGAGCAGAACCAGAGCCTGTGTGTTGCCAGCCTCGTCAAAACGGTAGAACTGCCCGTCGGCGATGATTCCGAAACCAGTGGCCTTACAGCCAGGGGACAGGGCGCAGGCCACCTTGTGTCCGGCCGCTTTTGCCGAATCACCAGCGACCGCAGTACCACATTTCGTATCTGCCAGAATCCCGGTCTTCTCCTCGCCATGGGCGAGCAAAACCGTTGATAAGAATACGGTTACCAGAAAAAAGACGACCAGTTTTTTCATTGTTCACCTCATCAGGTAGAACGTTGCGCGCTGAGCGGCAAGGCCGGCATTCTCCCGGTCTTTCGGGTAGAACCACGAACACAGCGCAAGGACTACCATCATATTCAAAAACGTCGACGAGATCAGCCCCCTGGAACCACAACCGCTAAGGGTGACTGGATCTCGTTACCCGGCCGGATGACCGGTCAGAGCGAATGGTATCAGGGCCAGGCCCGCCGTGAGCGCCGTGATGGGGATTAATATTAATGGAAAATGGAAAATTTGGAAGCCACCTCACCCCGCCTGCCGTGGTCAATCTCCAACCTCCAATTTTCAATTTTCAATTTTCAATTCTCAGACCCACAGATCGCTCAGCACCTCACCTTTCACCAACTCCCGCGGTTGATCAAGGTGATTCCGAATCTCCATATCCGGATCGATGCCCAGGCTGTAATAGATGGTGGCCAGCAGGTCGTTCGGGTGGACGGGCTTTTCTTTGGGGGCTGACGCCGTGGCATCCGATTCCCCGTAGAGGCGCCCTCCCGGCATTCCTGCTCCTGCAATCATGGCGGTGTAGCAGTAGGGCCAGTGATCCCGCCCATCCGGAGAATTCCGATTTCCCGAGGTACTGACGCCCAACTGAGGGGAGCGGCCAAACTCACCCACCGCCACGACCAGCGTCTCGTCGAGCAGACCCCGATCGTGCATGTCTTTCAGAAGAGCCGAGAGAGTCTGGTCCAGAACCGGACAGTGAAGGTTCTTCAAAGGACCAAAATTGGAAGCGTGGGTGTCCCAGGAATCCACTTCCGGATTCCCATTGGCAACTGCCGGCCAGTTGAGCTGGACGAACCGGGTGCCGGCCTCGATCAGTCTCCGCGCCAGCAAAGCTCCCTGTCCAAAAGTAGTTCTGCCGTACCGCTCCCGCATCTCATCAGGCTCTTGCTCCAGATCGAACGCGTCACGGGCCTTGCCCGACAGAACCAGGTCAAAGGCCTTTTCGTAGTACTCATCCAGCGCATGCTTCTCGACCGCTTTTTCGAGATCGGGCATCGAGCCATTGATGCCTTTCAGAAGAGTAAAACGGTTCTGCAGGCGCTCGGCCGGAACCTCTTTGCGCAGCTCGAGATCGTCGAGTTTGAGAGTCTGGTTGGGATCCTGATAGAGACGATAGGGATCATAGGCCTTTCCCAGAAAGCCCGCCGAACCCCCTTTTCCGATCACCGAAGATTCCTGGAGAGGGCGCGGCAATTCCACAAAAGGCAAAACCGGCTCCGTTGGAGCGAGCATCTTGGATATGTGCGAGCCGGCGGTTGGAAAGTCGGCCGATGAGGGTGGCTCCAGTTGACCCGAAGGCGAGACACGGTCGGGAGGAAATCCCGTCAGCATTTGATAGATCGCGGCTGTATGGTTGAAGAGTCCCTTCGGGGTGTAACTCATCGAGCGGATCAAAGTACATTTGTCCACCTGTCCGGCCAGCCCGGGCATCGTCTCACTCAGCCAGATGCCGGGGACCCTGGTCTTAATGGCCTTGAATTCACCCCGGATATTGGAGGGGGCATCCGGTTTCGGGTCCCAGATGTCAATGTGACTCGGCCCTCCCTGTAGAAACATGATGATCACTGACTTGGCAGAACCGAAGCCCTTCATTCCGGCCAGGGCTGACGTTGTTGAGGCCTGGACTTTCTGGAGAGACAGAACCTTGGAGAGACTCACGCCGAAAAGGCCCAGCGACCCCACCCTCAGAAAATCTCGACGGCTCACGCCGTCACAGGTGTGACCAGGGCGACCGGGAATGACCAACATAAGTTACCTCCTTTTTATCATGCTAAACACTAAAACTTTTCTATTGGTTAAAGAGAAACCCGTTGCTGTTCAAGAGTGCCCAGAGCAGATCTTGAGCTGCGGTTGCCCGACTCGCGGCACCGTCCAGGTGTGCAAGCGCCAAGCGCGATTCACTGGTGCTCGGGGGCCTGCCCAGTGTGGCAACGTACAGTTCCTCGACAATCTCGCGGTCAGCCGTCCCGCTGAGGATCAACCGGGCAATTCTTCCCTCAGGGTCTGCCACGGCGTCGGCAAGCGTTGGACCATTGACCAGATTCATGGCCTGGGGCAAACTCATTTCGCTCTTGCGCTCGCATTCACAGGGATCTTCTCTCTGGGGACGGCCAAAGAGATCAAGAAACCCATCCATTCCAATATGTGGATCGGGGAGCTGAACGGCTCGAAAATCCCCCGGCACTTCCGGGAACTCGAAGATCGACCCGGTGGCTGAGGAGATGGCGTCGGCTAACTGTTCGGCGCCCAGTCGTTGAGGAGTCTGGTGAGAGAAGTTGATGTGATCGTCCTCGTTCCAGCTGTTGGTCTGGAACGCCGCCTGGTACGTGCGCGAGCTGACAATCGTTCGCGTCAGATGCTGCAGATCGAACCCGTGCTCAACAAAATCTTTCGTCAGAGCCTCCAGCAATGGCTTGTTGACCGGTGGATTCGAAGCTCGAATGTCATCCACCGGATCAATGATCCCGCGACTCAGAAAGTAGCTCCAGACGCGGTTGGCAATGGCCCGGGCAAAAAACGGGTTCGCGGGTGAAGTCAGCCATTTCGCAAAGGCCGTCCGAGCATCACCGTTCTCGGGAACGGCGGGGTCATCGGGCGTCTCCACCAGGAACCGGGCTTTGACAACTCGCCCGTCTCGCGGGTGTCTGACTTCATTTTCGTAACGCTTTTCGTAGACAACTTCCTCGCCACTCCGAAACCCTGGTCGGATCCCCACGGCGGAGAAAAAGGCCGCCATCTGATAGTACTGATCTTGCGTCCATTTCTCGAAAGGATGGTCATGACATTGTGCACAGACCAGGCGCACACCCATGAACAGCTGTGCAGAGGCCTCCGATGCTGTTTTGGGATCGCGGGCCGCGCGGAAGAATGAGCCGGCCGGGTTGTCGAAGGTGCTTCCCCGGGCGGTCAGGAGTTCTCGAACAAACTCATCATAGGGTTTGTTTTCCAAGATGGACTTCTGCAGCCAGCGGCGGAAGGTCCACATCCCTTTGTCGGTCATGAACTTGCGGTTACTCCGTAGCAGGTCACCCCACTTGAGGGTCCAGTAGTCGACATATTCCTGGCTGCCGATCAGCTCATCAATGACTCGACTCCGCTTTTCCTGTGTCTCGGTGGCGTCAGCCAGAAAGGCTCGTACAGCTGCGGGCTGCGGGATCCGCCCCGTCAAATCCAGGGACGCACGTCTCAGAAACGCGGCATCACTGGCTGGCGGCGAGGGCTGGATTTTCAGCCTTTTCAGTTTGGCGTCGACCAGCCTGTCGATGAAGTTGTACTGTGGGAGCCGCTCCCACTGAAAACCTGTCCTGGGATTCAAAACGGTTACCGGGACAGCCAGAAACTTCCCTTCATAGCGAACCAGCAGGGAAGCTTCTCCCTTGCGCAGGCCTTCCACTCGACCATCCTCCGTAATCTTCACGACAGAGGTGCTGGTACTGGTGAGGTGGGCTTCTCGGGTCACGTCCCGAAGAGCTCCATCCGGGTAGTGGGCAATGACCAGGACGCGGTGTTTCTTGCCCGGGCCATGCATGAAAATCTCGCCGGGCAGAACCTCCAGTCGCTGGGCCCGATCGGTGACCGGATCTCCCAGAGGAACGCCCTCTGCAATCCAGTTCAGAACGGTGTTGTAGTAGCGGGACCCGATTTCCAGAACCCGTCCTCCGCCATGGGCTACCTGCTGGGTCGGCTTGGCCAGCATCAGGCTCTGGGCGGGGTCGGCCCGATTGAAGCGCCGTCCCGACATGTCGTAGAGCAGCGACTGGTAGTCGAACTCAGGATCGTAGCCTCGCAAAGAGAGCTTGAAACCGTTCTTCCCCTTGGCGGCTCCGTGACACACCCCGTTCGTACAACCGACCTTATTCATGATCGGCAGGACTTCGCGCACGAAGCTGACAGAGCCGGCTTTCGCAAGAGGCTTGACAGCGACGGGAATCTCGACGCTCTGCCCGGCCACGTTCACCCGCAGGCTGGACACCCCTTCTCTGGTCGGATAAAGGTACCCATCCTCTCCTTCCCGAAGCACGTCATCCGGGAACTCGAATTGGGCCAAAGAGGTGAGGTCGACCATCGTCCCCGCCCTGGTCAGACCCGTTACCAGCACGGTGCGCCCCTCACTGAGCGCGGAGAAAACGAGAGTCGAGGGATGGACCCTCACCTGTTGTATCTGATCTCTCGCGCCCTCTTCTTGGAGGACCGGGGCGGCCATCAGCAGCCTTGCCAGCAAGGCAGTCGTGAGGATAACTCCAACCCTGAGTCTGCGCATGGCTTAGTACCTTATCTCCCCGGACCCGGGCTTTCCACCCCTCGGTGACCTTTGACAGTCAGCCGGGCCTGAACCGCTGGAATACTGTAGGGCACGTTTTCTTTCTCGTGATCCGGAAATACAGATAAAGAGATCAGCTCAACGTCGAAGTCTCCAGGCTGGGACGAATCCAGTGCTTCACAAGGGATTCCAAACTGATCCTCCCCAGTGTCCACAAGCACTGCAGCACAGCTGACACCTGGAGGAAGATTCTCGACGTGAATGTCGATCGGCTCATTGAAGCCTTCGGACCGGGACACTTGCCCAACCAACCGGGTTTTGCCGCCGGGACCCAGACTCACCGAGTCGGCAAGAACTTCGATCTGATATCCCTGGATGACCTCCAAAGAGATCGCCTCAGAATACAGTCTCAGCGTCTCACCGCCAACCTTGATATCAGCATGCACCAAAACACTGAATCGGCCCAGAGGAGTTCCCTCTGTGGTTTTCAATCGCATGTCGCCTCCCTTGAAGCCGGGCTTCTCAAGCGCCCCAAATTTCAGGGGGCGGCTCTGCTCATCCAGAAATCGAACCTGGACCTCCTTGGCTCCCGGCACTTCGATCAGTACCAGCTCTGGAGAAGGCACGGCCGGGCCCTCCGGCTCCAATCGCCACCTGAGCGTCTCCTCCGCCCCCTGAACCAGTCGATTCCGGGGAGGCGCCTCCAACACCACGCGAAATGGAAGCGGGTTCGTGACCATCACCGGCAAGTTCAGCCCCAGCCACGGTGCCGTGAAAGGCTGCTGCACATCTCGAATAGTTGGAGCTGCCGATCGTCCCGTCCCCGCCGCAACATTGGTGATCAGACACGGTGCCAGGGCCTTTCTCCGAATCACCGGGCCCTCCTCAGATACAGTCTCCCCCCAGACAACAAGCTTCCTGATCCGCGGTTCTGCGTCCGGCCCGGCTGAGATGGTGAGTGCGCCAAAATCCACCGAAAACTGCAGCGGGCGAAGGTCAGGCGAAATGTCTCCTCCCTGGATGGCAAGCCCGTCAACGTCTCCCGAGACGCCCAATCGGATGGACCCTCGGTAACCACGCCTGTTGACCAGCACTCCGATCCGGGCGTTGCCGCCCTGGGGTAGATTGATGAACGGCTCGTCGAGAACCAGAGTGAAGTCCGGCGGCTCACGCCGAGCCTCCAGTCGATAGCCAAAGGAAGGTCCGCCTCTCTCGACGAGATCTTCTACCGAGATGAGAACGCGTGTGACTCCGTCCGGGACCGTGAAGTTCAGATAAGGATCCGAGCTGGTCAGGCCGCGGGGAATGACTCTCGCATCTCCGGCGCTGGGAGAATCATCTCCGCCGGAAGCCATCCGCTTACCTTCCTCATCGTAGACCGTGATGACACCTGACAGCCGGGACGTCCCCAGTCCGGCGGCGCCGAGTTGGATCGTCCAACTCTCACCCGGGCTCACCGCCAGCCCGAAGCGATCGATTTCCCCGGGTTGCAAGATTCGGCCGTTCACGATCGTCCCCGGCTCGAGCTCGCTCGATTCACCACCGTCGGGAGCGATGACCTCGGGCTGATCGCTGACAGCAAACAGCAGAGGAAGCGCACCGGGAGAGCCCGGAATCGGAACGCTTAGAAAGCGGCCTTCGCCGGCGGCATCCAGATCCAGGGTGAGCCTTGTGGGTTCGCTCAGGTTCCCACCCAGTAGTTCCACTTGCACCTGGCTTCCTCTCCTCCCCCCTAATGGGAAAAGAGCCTCTGCAAAGCTGAACGAGCCAATCTTGAGGCGGTAGAAGTTGGCGGATTGTTCACTGAAGCGAGAACCATGGATAACGACGTAATAAGTACCGCTGCCGGGAAGACGAACATCCAATCTACTGTCGACATCCAGCCCAGGAGCATCATCGTTGGATGCAATTTCCCTTTCCTGAGCGTCCAGCAGCCGAATCAAAGGGTCTATAGCCGAACCTGCCCGCCTGGCTTCCACCTCGAACACGAGCTGGTCGCCCTTTTTACCTTCAATGCGATAGACGTCTCGCTCAGGACCATACAGCGTCCCGGTCACCGTCACAGGTAGCTGCTCCAGTTCCTGGCCGGCCCCCGGAGAGTCATTGAGAGCCTGATGAGTTGACAGCAAAGACTCCTCTTCCCTCACTTCCGGGAAGGCACCCACACTGAACAACAGGGTGTTGGAGAGTCCCTGAGGTGAGCTCACCCGAATCGGGTACAGTCCCACTGACACGTCGCGATCGAGTTCTACCAGGTAAGACAGCACTTGCCTCCCGGCTCCCTGCATTTTCGAGCCGGACTTGCCGGAAGTCATGGGAGTGAAAGTCGCGGGTAATGGCGTAATCATTTTCAGATCGGCAGGGAGATTGCGTCCCACCAGCTCCAGGACCAGGGCTTTGCCCTGTTGCCCCCCTGCAGGGTCGAGCTTTTGCAGCAATGGTCGCTGAGCGACGGCCGGTACGGGCCACAGGGCGAAAAGAAACACCAGCCACAAGTGACTCAGCCATCGCCTTGATCGACTCGTCAACGTGGTGCCCATCAATTGCCTCTTTGCGGTCCTGCAGCCGCGGCCGACCGACTCGAGGATCGGAGAGATTCCTCGATCGGTACGGGGACAAACTCCTGGAGCATTTCTCCCGAGTCGGTCGCATAGACTCTCACCCTCCCGTCGAATCCTCCCGCAGCCAATTGTTGACCGGTTGGATGAAAAGCCACCGTATAAACACCGGCCTGGCTCCCCTCACAAAGGAGCACACGTTGACCGGTCTCAACATCGTATACGGGAAGGCTGTTGCTGGCGGTGGCCACTGCAATTCTCCTGCCGTCCGGACTAAAAGCCAGTCCCAGAATCTCTCCGGCTTGCTTTTCAAATTCACGGATGAGGGTCGTATCGTCATTAATAGACATCTTGCGCGGTCTCTGGGTCATGTAATAGAAGGGAATTCGATCCTCTCCACCGATGACGACGGTACTCCGACTGGGATGACGGGCAATTGCCGTCAATCCTCCCCGCAGTAGATTGATGTTCTCCACAAACGCTCCGGTGGAAGCATTCACCAGCTTGGCAGCCCGATCACGTCCCACCGAAACGATTCGGTTTCCGTCCAGAGTGAAAACCGTTCCCATGACCCAGTTCTCATGTTGGGAGATCTTGAGCAATTCACGTCCCGTACCTGCCTCCAAAACCCGCACCGTCTTATCCGAGCAGCCAAACGCCACTTTCGATGAGTCAGGAGAAACCGAGGCACCAAACAGTGTGTCCCGGCAGACCGTGACGGAATTCTTGAGCCTCCCGGATGGAAGGTCCCAGAACTGCACTTCTCCAAAGCGGGCCGGCGTTCCGCCGGTGGCGAGCAAGGTCTTCCCGTCGGGCAGAAAAATCAATGTCTGAATTCGATCTGAGAGCCCCAGCAGGCGGGCTTCGAGTCCGGATCCGTCGCTGGAATGGAGCAGCACTTCCCGGTAGCCGGACACGGCCAGACGGGATCCGTCGAGCGAATAGGCAATGGCCGTGACAACGGGGGGAAGCCGGTAGGTTGGGGGTTCGCCGCTCACGACTCTCTGGGACAGCTGTGCCGGCGTATCATCTTCAGCTCCCTGCTCAATCCATTTGCGGAACAAATCGATCGCTTCGTCCGAAAGCGGATCCTCCTCCACCGGCATCCGCGGCTGTTGATCGCCCGTGAGGTGAGCCACAACCAGGCTTTCTCCCGGTTTCCCAGGGGCAAAAACGGGCCCGCTCATGCCTCCCCTGGCGAAGGCCTCATAGCTGGTGAGGTCAAGATATCCCTTCTTTAAGGCGGGCTGATGACACCCCTGACAGTTGCGTTGTATAACTGGCCAGATGTCTCTGGAATAACTGACTTCTTGCTGCTCTGCCGGCTCGGTGCTCTGGCCGGTCGCTGGAACAAAGAAAGCCGCCAGAAGGAGAAGGAGGACCGTCCCAAGTTCGCGGCTACACTTCATGGCTTGAACCATCCGGCTAGTGTCCCAATGACCAGGACTCGGGGTTTCGACTAGCAGTTGCCCACCTCAAAGGAGTGTCGACCGGCCGACAGACACTCTACACCTGTTTATCAATTATGCACGGATCGTTCCATTTTTCAAAATAGCAGCCCGTGGCGAGAGTCCCGGGCGCCAGACTTTCACCACGGACTGCTTGCCCGCTCTAGAGGTTGAGAACCAGGCGGAGGCCGTCGTCCACAGCGGACACGTCCCGGGCCGGCAGGGCTGTCAGGCACTCCAGAAAATCCGGGCGAAGAACCTTCTGAACGTCATACACATTGGCCACCGAAGCTCTGGGAAGTCGCGTCGATCGTCGGGGCAGGCGGATGTTCCCCGGCAGGCCTTCCAGGTGGACGCGACTGGTCAGGGGAACTACCAGAAAGGACGTGACGCGGGGCTCTCGCACCAGGTCCGTCTGGACGACGATGGCTGGTCTTCGCTTACCGACTCGCACCCACCAAACTTCGCCGCGGCGCGGCAGCGACTCACCACTCATCGTCGCCGTACGCCTCCGCCATCCGCCGCTTCTGATGGGCTCTCCACGCGGCTTCGTCCTCGGTGACATCCCAGCCGTACTGGTCGATGTACCGCAAAGTCTGCCCGCGAACCTTCTCTGCCTCCAGGAGTGTCGCAAGCAATCCCGAGCGCGACAGTCCCCGACGGCTCGCCTCCTCATCAGCGAAAGCGATCAGATCTTCCGGGATAGAGACCCCAATTTTCATGGTGCCCCATTGTAGCACTCGTGGTAATACCGTGGTATTCCTTAAGTTATTCCACCCACGAGACAGTCCTAATCGACCTCTTCCCAACTACCCCTCATCTCTCCATCGTGCAACTCGCACGTGTGGGGGAACTTCAGGCTGCAGTCTGCGATCGGTTTACGAAGCTTCGGGTCCATCAGTTCATGGATATCAAGTTGCATCTCCGCTCTGGAATAGGCCGCGATGTCGAGGATTCCCGTGTCCATGCGGATCGCGTCCTCGGGGCAGACCTCGACGCAGTACCCGCAGTAGACGCAGACCCCCAGATCAATGTCGAAGCGGACCGGATACTTCTCGACGTGGGGGTCGGGGTGCTCCGCGGGCACGATCGTGATGCACTTGGCCGGGCAGACCGTCTCACAGAGCATGCACCCCACGCAGCGGGGGGTGTCGTCCTCGCGGAGGGTGAGCCGGTGTCGGCTGCGGAACCTCGACATGAGCGGCCTCAGCTCATCGGGGTATTGAATGGTCACTGAGGCGGGGAGGTGCTTGAACCGGCCGATGAGGTGGAGTGTGTGGAGAAAGAGATTGCGGAAGAAATGTGCCGAGGTGATCTTGAGGCCGCTAAGGATCTGGGGAATGTAGAGATTTTCCCAGAACGTCAACTCGGGCCTGCGGACAACTTTTACGGCCATCAGGTCACCTCCCCGAAAAAGACCAGCACCACTGCCGTCACCACGACGTTGACGACCGCAATCGGGAAGAGCCCCTTCCAGCCCAGACTCATGAGCTGGTCATAGCGGAACCTGGGCAGGGTCCAGCGCAGCTGCATGAAGAACCAGCTGAAGATCACCACCTTGATGGAAAAGCTCATCACTCCGAGGAGGACATAGACCAGATTGGAGACAAGGATCTCCCCTCCCCAGGGGAAGTGAAAACCGTGGGGCATGAGAAAGGGCACCTGCCACCCGCCGAAAAAAAGCGTGGTGGCCAGGCATGCTACCATGATCGTCTCCAGGAAATCCGTGAGGAAAAACATCCCGAACTTCATTCCGCTGTACTCCACGAAGTACCCGATGATTTCCGACTCACCTTCCGGCAGATCAAAGGGAAGCCGCTTGGTTTCGGCCAGGGCTGCGGTCAGAAAGATCACAAAGGCCACCGGCTGGGCCACAAAACCCCAAAAAGGGATCCAGCCGCCAATCAAATAGCCCTGGCGCCGCACCAGCTCACCGAGATCCATAGTCCCGTAGACCATGATCAAGCCGATGACGGAGATGCCCAGCGCGATCTCGTAGGAGATCATCTGCGCGGTGGCCCTCAAGCCCCCCATGATTGCGTAGTTGTTGCGCGAGGCAAAACCGGCAAGAATCACGCCATAGACCCCCAGTGAGAGCATGGCAAAGACGTAAAGCAGGGCCGCGTCGATCTTGGCGACCTGGAGTTCGATCACCGTGCCCCCACCCAGGATGAGACGGTCTCCAAAGGGGATCGCGGCAAAGGCCACCAGGGCAAAGAAGACCGAGAATAAGGGGGCCAGAGTGTGGAGCGTCTTGTCGGCCCCCCTGGGGACGATGTCCTCCTTGGTGAACATCTTGAGCACATCGGCCAGGCCGTGGAAGAGTCCCAGCGCCCGGAACCCGAGGATTGAGGCCCGGTTGGCTCCGATCCGATCCTGAATCAGAGCTGACTGCTTGCGCTCCACCCAGGTATGAAATCCTGCGAAGTTCAAGATCGTGAAAAAAACGATTCCCGCCAGCACCAGCTTGATGATCAGGACTTCCATCATGGTGCAGCCGTCCCCGGCGCGGGCTCGGGCGTCGCCACGTCGACCCCTTTCTCCCCGATCGTTTCATAACTCAATCCCCGGAAAGGCGGCAGCTCCCCGGCCAGCCCCTGGAAAATCTCCTCCGGTCCCCGCCAATCGAAGGACAGACCCAGCTTCCCCGCCAGTTCGAGGAGAATGCGCCAGTCCTCCCTGGACTCCTCGAGGGGCGGAAAGGCACGGCCGATGCGCTGGACCCGGCCGTGACAGTTCACGAAGGTCCCGTCCTTCTCCACATAGGCTGCCGTGGGAAGCACCCAGTGGGCCAGAGGTACGGTCGGGTTTTCGTTCGTGCCCGAGAAGACAAAGAGAGGGACCTTCTCGGACAGCTGCCGGACTTTCTCTTCGCCGAACAAGTGCACCAGATCGTGCCCGAAGACCCACAGCACCTGCAAGCGCCCCTCGAGTGCCTCGTCCACCAGCTGCCCGGCCTCGAGTGTGCCCGGGCCGGCCAGGCCCAACAGAGTCGCGCCCGAGGTGTTCGGGTTCTTGTCGGCCTTGATCAGGAAGTCATCGCTGGACCCCGGGTCTTCGGGGACGGACGCACTGACCCGGGCACCCAGGGCCCTTTGAAAAATCTCGCGAATCAAAAAGAGCTCCTCGTTGGTGAGCTGGGCAGAGGCGATCACGCCAAGCCGGCGGTTTGCCCCGTCCCCGGCGCCGGCCTCTTCCCGATCCGACCCGGCCAGGGCGGTTGAAATCTCTGTAAGGGCCCGCTCCCAGGTAGCCTCGGCTGACGGGCCGCGCACCCTTTTCAAGCGAGCCTGGTCTACCCAGCCAAAGCCGTAGCGCCCTTCATCGCACAGCCACCACTGGTTGACATCCGGGTTGGGGCGGGGCTTGATGCGCGCCACCCGAGCCCCATCGTTCAGGTGGGGTCTGTCGAGCACGAAGTGGAGATCCATGTTGCAGCCCTGGCTGCATCCGTTGCAGACAGTGGGGGCGGAGGAGAGGTACCAGACCCTGGCTTTGAAACGAAAATCCGCCTCGGTCAGGGCCCCCACGGGACAGATGTCCACTACGTTGGCCGAGTAGGGATTGTCGAGTACCTGGCCGGGGCTAAGTCCCAGCTCGGCCTGGTCCCCGCGGTTGAAGATGCCGAACTCGCCGGTCCCGGTGATCTCGTCTGTGAAGCGCACGCAGCGGGAGCAGAGGATGCAGCGTTCCTGATCCAGCATCACGTGGGGGCCGAGTTCCACGGCCTTTCGCTTTTTGACCTTGTGCTCCCTGAAGCGCGGGTTATAGACCCCGAAGTTCATGTAGAAGTCCTGCAGGTCGCACTCACCTGACTGATCGCAGACCGGGCAGTCGAGCGGGTGGTTGGCCAGCAGGAATTCCAGCACGGCACGGCGGCCCTCCTCGGCTTTATCGTTTCCGGTGTGCACGACCATCCCCTCGGTCACAGGGAGGTTGCAGGCGATCTGGAGCTTGGGAATGTTTTCCACGTCCACCAGGCAGATGCGGCAGTTGCCGGCGACCGAGAGTCCGGGATGATAGCAGTAGCGAGGAATAAAGGTCCCCAGCTCCTCCGCTGCCTGGATCACCGTGGTTCCCTCTGGAACGCTTACTTCCCGGCCGTCGATGCTCAGGCTGGGCATGCAGCAACCTCCTGTTTCGCGGCGCCGCGGCCGCTGCCAATGTACTCCTCGAACTCGTCTCGAAATTTAGTGACGTAGGATTGGACCGGCCAGGCGGCAGCGTCCGCGAAAACACAGATCGTCTTTCCCTCCATATCGCCGGCAATGGCGAGAAGGTCTTCCAGATCCTGAACGCTTCCCCGCCCTTCGGCAATTCGGCGCACGATGCGATGGACCCAGCCAGTCCCCTCACGGCAGGGCGAGCATTGTCCACACGACTCGTCGGCGAAGAACCTGGCGACCGAGTCGAGCGCCTCGACCATGCAGGTGGTCTCATCCATTACGATCACTCCCCCTGACCCCGCCATGCTGCCGGCGGCCATCAGAGAATCGAAGTCCATGCCCACGTCGATTTCATCGGCGGTGAGAATCTTGGCCGAAATGCCCCCGGGTATGACGGCCTTGAGTTGTCTACCGTCGCGCACGCCCCCGGCCTTCTCAATCAGCTCTCGCAGGGTGATGCTGACCGGCTCCTCGTAGACACCGGGCTGGACCACATGTCCGCTCACGCAGAAGAGCCTTGTACCGCCCTGCCTGGCCGTGCCGATGGTGGCGAAACGTTCAGCTCCATGGCGCAAGATGAAGGGGACACAGGCGAGGGTCTCCACATTGTTCACGATAGTGGGACACGAGAAAAGACCCGAGATGGCCGGGAAAGGAGGTTTGAGCCTGGGAAAGCCCTTGCCTCCCTCAAGAGAAGTCAGAAGCGCAGTCTCTTCGCCGCAGATATACGCCCCCGCGCCGCGGTGGATGACGACGTCCAGATCAAAGCCGGTCCCCTGGATATCCTGGCCCAGCCAACCCTGGCCGTAGGCCTCATCCAGAGCGCGCTGTAAACGCTTTGCCGAGCGGAAGTACTCGCCGCGAATATAGACATAGGCCTTGTGACTGCCGATGGCATAGGCGGCAATGATCATGCCTTCGATCAGGGCGTGCGGGTCCCGTTCCATGATGTAGCGGTCCTTGAAGGTGCCGGGCTCGCCCTCGTCCGCGTTGACGACGAGGTACTTTGGCTTTTCCGTTTGCTTCGGAACGAAAGACCACTTCCTGCCGGCTGGAAATCCCGCGCCGCCGAGACCGCGCAGGTTTTGATTGGAAACCTCTTCAATCACTTCCTCCGGGGTCATGGAGGTGAGAACCTTCCTGGCCGCGAGATACCCGTCATCAGCCAGGTAGTCTTCCAGCCAGGTCCCGTCTGGATCTTTGAAGCGCGTGGAAAGCACCGGGCCATCCGTGGAGATGAACGGGCCAGGTTCGGGCAGTGGAGCCGAGCCCTCCGGACTCTCCAGCGTAGCCTCGAGGACGGCGTCCAGGGTTTCACCCTCGAGAGGCCCGATGAAGGTTTCGTCGAGCTGGGCCATGGGCGACATTTCGCAGGCGCACAGACACTCCACCTCGGTGAGAGTCACCTCGCCACCCGCCGTTGTCTGGCCGGGGCAAATCTTTAAACGTTGCTGGATCTGATCCAATACATCCCCGGCGCCGCGCAACAGGCAGGGCAGACTCGTACACACCCGAAGCTCTCGGCGGCCCACCGGCTTCGTGTGGAACATGTTGTAGAAGGAAACCACCTCGCGCACCTGGGAACGCGCCACACCCAGGACACGTCCCACCCAGACCTCCGCCTCCTGGCAGATGTAACCCTGGCTCTCCTGGACGAGCCACAGAACCGGCAGCATGGCCGCCCTGGGCCGCTCGTAAAGTTGGAGGATCTCCTGGACCCTGGGTTCAAGCTCGGAAAGCTTCACCGGTCGAGCTCCCCCCCGATCATGTTGACCGACCCGAAAGTGGCCACCATGTCGGCCATCATGCCCCCCTCCAGGAGCCGGGGAAGGGACGACATAATGGCAAAGCACGGCGGGCGCACCCGAACCCGGTAGGCGGTCCCGGCTCCATCGCTGACCACGTAGAACCCGAGCTCCCCGTTGGCCCCTTCCACGGGAAAGTAGACCTCTCCCCGGGGTGGCCGCACTCCGTGGCCGAACATGACCAGCTTGAAGTGGTGCATGAGTCCTTCGATGTTGCCATAGGTATCCTCCTTGGGAGGGAGGAAGGCGCGCTTTTCGTCAGTGGCTATGGACGGATGCTGGGCGCGACCGGAGCCTTCCAGCGTTGGGCCGGTGACGGCGCTTCCGCCTGAGATGGCTGCGATGTCCCCCACCTTGGCAAGGTCCACCATATCCGCGGCCGGGATCGGCCGCCCTGTCTCAGGGTGAACCTGGACCGGGCCTCCCGGTATGTCGTGCAGAGCCGTCTCCACAATGCGCATCGACTGCTCCATCTCCTCCATGCGCACCAGATAACGATCCATGTTGTCCCCGCGGGTCCCGACAGGCACATCGAAAGGGATCTGGTCGTAGACGGCGTAGGGGCAGTCCTTCCTCACGTCGAAGTCGACACCGCTGGCGCGAAGAAAGGGGCCTGTGATCCCGTAGGAGATGGCCTCCTCTGCCGAGATCACGCCCGTTCCGTTCATCCGGTCGGTAAAGATGCGGTTGCGGGTGAGAAGCCCGGACGCCTCGTCGAGGACCTTGCGGGTCTCCGCGAAGGCTTTGTGGCAGGGCTCGGCGAAACCCTCGGGGAGGTCGGCCTTCACACCTCCGACGCGGCAGTAGCTGACCGTCAAACGGGCCCCCGTTACCATCTCCACGAGCTCCCAGAGAAACTCGCGGGCCTTGATCATGTAGAGAAAGACACTGTAGGCCCCCAGCTCCATGGCGGTGGCCCCCACACAGGTGAGATGGTCCGAGATCCGGGAAATCTCCGAGACGATGACGCGTACATAGTGACACCGCTCCGGGACCGAGATCCCCAGCAGCTTCTCCACGGCCATGCAGTAACCCACGTTGTTGATCAGCGGGGAGACGTAGTTGAGCCGATCGGCGTAGGGGATGACGCCGTTGAAGTCCACCCTTTCCGACATCTTCTCGAAGCCCCGGTGGAGATAGCCGATCTCCACTTCGGCATTCTGGATCTGCTCCCCGTCGAGCTCGGCCACGATCCTGATGATCCCGTGCATGGCCGGGTGGGCGGGGCCGATGTTGAGCATCATGTCCCGCGTCTCGAGATCCGCGGCGCCGCTCCGGGAGGTGTCCCCGGCGGGGGCTGAATCGGGCGTCATTGAGTTTCCAAAGAATAGCAACGATCCAGGATCGGGATTCGAAATCTGGAGGTTGGCGTTTTCATCAATTCAGCGGGCCTATCAGGGGCTGCCGCTTCTTAACCGGGTAGTCCTTGCGCAGCGCGTGGCCCTCGAACTCTTCGTACATGAGAATGCGCTTGAGATCCGGATGTCCCTGGAACCGGATACCGAACATGTCCCAGACCTCGCGCTCGAGCCAGTTGGCTCCGGCCCACAGTGGCGTCAGCGAATCCAGCTCGGGCTCGGTCTCCTCCACTGGGACCACCAGCCGAAGCCGGTGCTTGTGCTTCAGAGAGTAGAAGTGGTACACGACTGCGAAGCGCGCCTTCCCCGGCGGTCCAGGCCACGGGTCCTCATCCTGGATCTGGGCCAGGGGCCTGACGCCGACACCAGAGGAAGCGAAGAAAGCCGGCGCAGGACTCTTGCCAAAGGCAGAATAGTCCACCGCGGTCAGGTCCATCAGGAAATTCATCTGCAGAGCCGGGTCCTCTTTGAGAAAGCGTGCGACCTCCAGGAGAGACTCACGGCGCAGCACTACGGTTTCATCGCCACGGTAGGCGTGAGAAGCCGTCTGGGCATCGGGAAAGCGATCACGAACAGACTCGATGAGAGAGGAAGTACTCATTCTTCGAATACGTCCGGGCGACTTTCCGGTGCGGCCCGCAGGCCGGCGTTGTGCTGGTGCTGGATCTTGTCCTGGAGCTTCATCAACCCGTCAAGAACGTTCTCCGGCCGCGGAGGGCAACCCGGTATGTAGACGTCCACCGGCATGATGGTGTCAATCCCCATCACGGTTGCGTAGTTGTCATAGAAGCCGCCCGTACAGGTACAGACTCCGAAGGCGACAACCCATTTTGGCTCGGCCATCTGGTCGTGGATGCGTTTCAAGACAGGCGCCATTTTGTGGCTGATCGTGCCCACAACGAAAAGCACGTCCGCCTGGCGCGGGGAGAATCTGGGAAGGCCAGCCCCGAAGCGGTCGATGTCGTAGTGAGAACAGGCCGTGGCCATGTACTCCATCCCGCAGCAGGCGGTCACAAACGGGTACTGAAAGATGGAAAACTTCCGGGCCCAGCCAAGGGCCTCGTTGAGGCGACTGGTCAAAAACGAGTTGTCGGTCAGCATGTCACTGCCACTCCAGGGCACCGTTGTCCCAGGCGTAGACGAAGCCCACCATCAGGATCCCCAAAAAGATCCCCATCTCGACCAGGCCCAGCATCCCCAGCCGGCGGTAGACTACGGCCCACGGGTAGAGGAAGACGAGCTCAACGTCGAACAAGATGAACAGAATGGCGGTCAGATAGAACTTGATCGCCAGCTTCCCGCCGGGAAGAGAGAAGGGCTTCTCTCCGCACTCGAACGGCTCTGACTTCACCGCCGAGGGCTTCTTCACGCCCAGTTTGGAGGCCAGCAATACCATAGCCCCCGCGATCCCTCCGGCCAGGATAAAACTAACCGCAATACCAATGTACTCGCTCATCGTTTCACTCGGCTCCAATTATACACAGCGCGGCCACCCTGCGATCATGACGCACAGGCTCGGCGGTCGCCGCCCAAGGCGCCTCCCACATTCGGATTCCAAATCGTGAAACCTGAAACGTGGAACTTGAAACGTGGAACTAGCAAAGCCCATCACGGCGCCACCGCCCAGAAGGTGAGGCTGCCGGGGAATATTCCTCCCATCAAGGTGACCAGCGCGGACACCGCCAGCGCCGCAGACACCGCCAGCGGGTAGCTCGAAGGCTCTGGCTCCAGGGGTTTCTTCATGTACATGAAAACGGCCACGCGCAGGTAGACGAAGGCCGAGATCACGCTGCAGGCCACGGCCACAACCGCCAGCGCCAGATAGCCTGCGCTTACGGCGCTCAGGATGACAACGAACTTGGCTACGAAGCCGGCCGTGGGCGGGATGCCGGTCAGGGACAGGAGGAAAAGCAGCATGAGTGCGGCAGTTGCCGGCCGCTGCGCGGCCAAGCCCTGGTAGCCGTCGAGGGTCTCGCCTCTCCGGCCCAGAGCGATCACAACGCCAAAGGCCCCCAGCGTCATAAAGACATAGAGAAAGACATAGATCATGGTCGCCGAAGCTCCTTCGGACGTCCCGGATATGAAGCCGAGGAGGGCGTAGCCCACATGCGCAATCGAGGAATACGCCAGCAGGCGTTTCATGTCCGTCTGAGACAAAGCAATGATGCTCCCCACGACAATGGAAAGCGCGGCGAGCCCCGCCACAACCACCGACAGGACGCGGGCTTCAGAGGCGAACGCGACCAGGCAGACGCGTCCCAGCGCGGCTAAACCAGCCGCCTTTGAGGCGGACGCCAGAAAGGCAGCGACCGGGGCGCTCGCACCCTGGTAAGCGTCCGGCGCCCAGGCGTGAAAGGGCACCGCCGCAATCTTAAAGGCAAGCCCCGCGGCCAGCAGGCCGATCGCAGCCAGGAGGATCTGATGACTCCCCGGGCCTCCTGCCGAGAGAGTCGAAGCAATGTCCGCAAAGCCCGTAGCGCCGGTGACTCCGTAGACCAGAGCTATGCCGTAAAGGAGGAGGGCCGAGGCGAAGGAAGCGAGAAGGAAGTACTTGATCGCAGCTTCGTTTGACTTCGGCTTCTCCACCGTCATCCCGACCAGGCTGTAAGAGCAGAGTGTAATGAGCTCGAGACCCAGGTAGAGGGTCAGAAGATCCAGGGCTGAGACTGCGAACATCATGCCCGTCGAGGCCAGAAGGAGCAGGGCATGATACTCGCCGGACCGAACATGATCGGTGTCGACACGCCTCACCGAGAGGAGCGTGACCAGAGCCACGGCGGAAGCGATCAGCACCTTGAAGAACTGGGAGTAGCCGTCCACGATGATCATGCCGCCAAACCCGGTGCGGGGACCCGGAGACAGTACCCAGCCCGAGGCCAGGGCAGCGGCCAGCGCGGCCACAACAGTCACAGCAGCGGCTCGTGGCGCTTTTTGAATGCGGCGCGACGCCAGGATGAGCGCCAGGGCCGTAGCCACCAGAACCAGTTCCGGCCAGAGTAAGGTCAGGTCAGCCAGGTTGGCACTGTTCATGGCATGACTCCTCCCGCCAGAAGTTCGGCCACGGGAGCACGAAGATAGGAAAGGACAAGCTCGGGGTACAGACCGAGACACAGCGCCAGCAGCGCGAGAGGGGCAAGAGTGGCCACCTCGCGAGCATTCAGTTCGAGCTTGAGTCCCTCCAGCCCGGGGTTCGTCTCGCCCATGACCACCCGATAATAGAGCCACACCAGATAGGCCGTTCCAAGGGCCACTCCCCAGACAGCCATGGCACCGAGCCAGGCCTGGGTCTGGAAGGCGCCGCTGATAATCAGAAACTCTCCCACAAAGGAGTTCAAACCGGGGAATCCAGCCGCGGCCAGACAAAAGAGGGCCAGCAAGGTCGAGTAGACCGGCGCGACCCTGGCGACTCCCCCGTAGTCCTTGATCTCCCGCGAGTGGGTGCGTTCGTAGATCATGCCGACGCACAGGAAGAGGGCCGCGGAGATGATTCCGTGGTTAATCATCTGCAGAATCGCCCCTTCCACTCCGCTGTGGTTGAGAGTGAAGATTCCCAGGGTGACAAAGCCCATATGGCTCACGCTCGAAAAAGCGATGAGGCGCTTGACGTCCGTCTGGACCAGGGTTACGTAGGCACCATAGACGATAGCCACTGCGGAAATGGCGAGCATGGGCGTGAGGAAGAGTTGCACGGCGTCGGGAAGGATGGGCAGCGAAACCCGCAAGAATCCGTAGGCGCCCATCTTAAGGAGGATCCCGGCCAGGATCACGCTGCCGGCGGTGGGGGCTTCGGTGTGAGCGTCCGGGAGCCAGGTATGCACCGGAAACATGGGGACCTTGACTGCAAATGCCGCCAGGAAGGCCACGAAGAGCCACGCTTGAAAGGCAGGCTGAAGCGTGGCGGCGGTGAGGTTCTTGAAGTCCAGCGTGCCGCAGGTGTGGTAGAGGGCGATCATGCCCACCAGCATCAAAACGCTGCCGGCCAGAGTGAAGAGAAGAAACTTGACCGCGGCGTAAACTCGCCCCGGGCCGCCCCACACGCCGATGAGCAGGAAGAGGGGGATGATCATCAGCTCCCAGAAAATGTAGAAGAGAAAAAGATTGGTGGCGGCGAAAAGCCCGATCATGGCGGTTTCAGCGACCAGCAGCGCGGCGTAGAATTCTTTCACTCTCGTGCCGACCGCATCCCACGAACCGCCAACGCAGAGGACGCTCAAAAGAGCAGCAAGGAAAATAAACGGGAGGCTGATTCCGTCCACGCCCATCCCGTAGGAAATGTTCCACGTGGGGATCCAGTCTAAGGACTCGACGAACTGCAAAGCGCCGGAGGACTTGTCGAAACTCCGGTACAGCGGAGCCGAGACGGCCAGGGTGGCCAGGGTGGTGACCAGAGCAATCCAGCGCGCGTACCGCTGGCTGGCAAAAACCAGGATGACGACCGCGCCCACCAGAGGCAGAAAGGTTGTCGCTGAAAGTACCGGATAGGCTGTCATGGTGATGCGATCATTGCCAGAGCGAGCAGCGCCAGGACTGCGGCCGCCATAATCAGTCCGTAGTGCTGGGCGTTGCCGCTGACGGTGGTTTTCAATACCCGGCTCAGGCCCTGGGTCAGCCGGCCCACTCCCACGGCCGCGGCATCGACCACGCGGCTGTCGAGCCGGCGCAGAAGACTCGCCGCGCCCAGCACGGGCCGCCGCATGACAAACTCATAGATCTCTCCCACGAATCCGGCCTCCAGGCGCGCCAGAGGGCCCTGGACCAGGGTCATCCCGGCCGCCGCACCCCGGCGGTAGAACCAGTCCGTGTCGAGGCTGATCTTGGGCTCCGGGTCGAGATGCTTGAGCAGCAGGAAGAAGCCCAGCGCCGTGAAACCCAGCATCCCCAGGGTGCTGCTGACGTGCTGGAGGGTATAGGGGACGTAGTCCACCGGGTTCGGAAGGTGCTCGTACAGGAGGCCGGGGAAGACCCCGATCAGTACGCACGCTGCAGCAGCCAGGCCCATGGCCGCCAGCATATTCCGGGGCGGCTCCTGGCCGCGGACGCCTGAGTCTTTACCGAAAAACATGTAGTAGGGAAGCTTCAGGCCCGTGTGCAGAAAAGTCCCGGCGGAGGCCAGAGTGAGCATGAGAAAGATCAGTCCCAGGTGAGCCTCACCGGCGGCCGAGACCACCATGGACTTGCTCACGAAGCCGCTGAACAGGGGCACTGCCGAAATGGCGAAGGCACCGACCATGTACAGGCCGAGGGTAATCGGCATGGTCTTGTAAAGCCCGCCCATATCGCTCAGCTTCCGCAGCCGGGTTACCTCCAGGACAGCGCCAGCCCCCATGAAAAGGAGCCCCTTGTAGAGGATGTGTGCGAAGGCGTGGGCCGTGGCACCGTTCAGGGCCAGCGCAGTCCCGATTCCTACCCCGCATACCATGTAGCCGACCTGGCTGATGATATGGTAGGCTAGGAGGCGGCGCGCGTCGTTTTCCAGCACGGCATAGACTACCCCGTAAACCGCCATGATCGCTCCCAGCCACACCAGGAGTTCCGTCCCGGCAAAGCCGCGGATCAAGACGTACACTGCAGACTTGGTGGTAAAGGCGGTCATGAAGACCGCGCCCGTGACCGTGGCCTCGGGGTAGGTGTCCGGAAGCCAGGCCCCCAGGGGCGGGACAGCCGCGTTGATGAGAAAGGCGACGAGGATGAGGGTCCAGGCCATGCTGCCGGAAACGGCACCCATATGCTGAAAGGCGACCGACCCGGTCTGGGACCAGTGGAGTACGATGCCCGCCAGCAGAATGAGCCCCCCGAAAACGTGGACCAGCAGGTAACGGAAGCCGGCTGACAGGGCAGCCGATTCGCGGCGTTGCCACACGAGAAGGACGGAGGAGATGGCCATGAGTTCCCAGAACACGGTCAGGGACAGGAAGTCTCCGGCAAACGTGACCCCGAGCGCGCCCCCCACATAGGTCAGGGCCGCCACGTGCTGTCCATTGTCCTTGACATGCAGCGCATAGACCATCCCCAGGAAGGCCATGATCGAGAAGACATAGGAAAAAATCAGGCTCAACTGGTCAACCCGGCCAAATACCAGTTCTTGCCCGAGGAAACTCACTTCACCGTAAGTACCCGGCGTCATACGCAGGCAGAGGGCGAGGGCGGCGGCAGGCAGCAGGAGCATCGCCAGGTCCCGGACCCGGCCTTTGAGGAAGGGGAGTACCCAGGCCCCCAGGATCAGCAACAGTCCGGGGTGCACCCACTCAAGAGTCATAATGGTCTTCCCGGCGCATGAGCCACACCTTCCCCAGAAACTTGGACACAACGATGATGGCTACGCACGAGGCCAATCCGTAGAGAGAGCCCCAGGCCGGAAAGCCTTCGAACCAGAAATGGTGGTGGGCCCCATGAGCCACGAGCGGCAGCACGATTTCCGCCAGCGCCACGATCACCAGGCCCACATAACACCAGCGCTTGATGCGGGCAAAACGGACCGGGTTTTCGAGCTGCCTCTGCAGGAAATTCACGGCATTGCCCTCCCCGCCAGTTCCAGTACAGGCGTCGGATAAAGGCCCAGGAGCAGGCTTGCGGCTGCGCTGATGGCCAGGGGCGCAACCATCCAGGGCACCTCGCGGATCTCCTCGTGGGTCTCGGGAGCTCTTTCGAAGTAGGCCTTGTACACGACCGGGCCCAGGTAGGCTGCGTTGAGCAGCGAGCTGATGAGGAGTACCCCCAGTAAGGTCAGACTGTGGAGTTCCACTGACCCGAGGGCCAGGTACCACTTGGAGACGAACCCGGAGGTACCGGGAATGCCCACCACGCTCAGGGAGGCAACCGCAAAGGCTGCCATGGTCCACGGCATGCGCCTGGCCAGCCCGGACAGCTGGCTGATGTTGGTCTTGCGCGTAGAGACGTAAATGGAGCCCGCGCATAAGAAGAGCGTGATCTTCGATACGGCATGGTTGCTGATATGGGCGATCCCGCCCACGACGCCGCTGTGGTTCAGGAGGGCCGCTCCCAGGATGATATAAGAGAGCTGGCTCACTGTGGAGAAGGCCAGCCGGGCCTTGAGGTTGTCCTGTCCCAGGGCCAGGAGCGAGCCGACCAGGATCGTTACTGAGGCGGCTCCCAGCGCCAATTTGTCGGCGCCGATCTCGAGCATGGCGTCAGCGCCAAAAATGAACAGAAAGACCCGGAGCGTGGAGAACACTCCGGTCTTGACCACTGCCACAGCATGCAGCAACGCGCTCACCGGGGTGGGGGCCACCATGGCAGCCGGCAGCCAGCTGTGCAGGGGTACGAGCGCGTTCTTAGCGAATCCGAACAGAAACAGCGCGAAGATCAGATAGAGAAGAAGGGGCTGCGCGGTGATCTGCTCAACCGGCAGTATCCCGCCTTTGCGAAACTCCAGGGTTCCCGCCACATTGTAGGTCAGGATGATGGCGGCAACGAGAAACACTTTGGCAGCGCCAAGAAGATAGATGACGTACTTGCGGGCGCCTGCCCTGGCCTCGGCCGTCTCCTTGTGAGCCACCAGGGGGTAGGTGACCAGTGTCAGGCCCTCATAAAACAGAAACAGGGTGAACAGGTTGGCCGAGAAGGCCACCCCCACGGTGGCAGAGAGAGCCAGAGCGAAGCAGGCAAAGTACCGGGTTTGAGCGTGCTCCTTGAGAGAACGCATGTAGCCGATGGAGTAGAACGAGGTCAGGATCCACAGGAGCGACGCTCCCGAGGCAAAGAGGAGACCGAAGGCATCCACTCGAAAGGCGAGTTCGATTCCGGGAAGGAGCCGGAAGAGCACGCATTCCGGTGTGCCGCCCGCCAGAACCTCCGGGACCATGCTGGCGATGAGGGCGAACATCGAGACCCCGGCTGCAACGGACCAGAACTCCCTCAGATTGGCCCGACGCTCGCCCGTGCAGGCGATCAGGAGCGCACCCACGGCCGAGACCAGGACAGTGAGCAGGGGCGTGACCGAAATCAAGATACCTTCTCCAGCTGTCACCATTTGAGCTCGGTCAGGTCTGTCACGCTGGCTCCTGGCTTGTTCCGGTTCAGGGCGATCACGAGCCCCAGGCCGACCCCTGCTTCCGCCGCTGCCACGGCGATCACGAAGAGGGCCAGGATCTGGCCGCGTGGATCATCGAAGTGCCTGCTGAACCCGGCCAGGCTGAGGTTAACGGCATTGAGCATGACCTCGATCGAGACCAGCATCAGGATCAGGTTGCGCCGGGCCAGGAAGCCGAACACTCCTATCCCGAAGAGGACAGCGCTCAGGGCCAGCACGACGCCCACGGGGACGATCATGGTTGTGCCCTCCTGCGAGCCAGCACGACCGCGCCCACGATGGCGGCCAGGAGGATCAGCGAGGCCATTTCAAAGGGCAGCGCGAAGGGGCCGAAGAGTGCCATACCCACCTGGGAAAGGTTCCCCAAAGGCGGACCTTCCCCCGGCCCACGCCCAGCAGCCGTTGCGACCCCGGCTCCAGCCGGGTTAAAGGTTCCGACCAGGGCGAGCCAGGCCAGGGCCGCGAATCCGAGACCCCCGGCAGCGGCCAGGGGCCAATGTGGACCGAACCGGGGCCCGGCCACCTCACCCGGCAGGTCGAGCAGCATCAGGACAAAAAGGTAGAAGATCAGGATGGCCCCTGCGTACACGATGACCTGTACGGCTGCCAGGAACTCCGCGTCCAGCAACAGGAAAATACCGGCCACGTGCAGAAAGAGCGCCAGCACCCAGAGCATGCTGTGGACGGGGTTTCTCCGCGTCACGGCCAGGATCGCGCTCGTAACGCTAGCCACCGCCATGTAATAGAAGGCGGCTTGTGCGGTAAGAAAAATCATGAATCGTGCAGTTTTAAATCGGACATGGTGCGGTTGTCAACGCGACTTGAGGGTTCGCGGTAACCAGAGCGCTGGCCATGATCTCATAGAATACTGAATGGAGGTAGTCACTGCTGTCCAAATTAGCTGAGATTCGATCATCGACCCCTTGATTTTATTGGCGTCTTGGATAGGATTTTCAGTCTTTTCATGTCCAGGTCTCCGATTGTGCTGTCCAGATTACGAGAAGGTGAAGGAGGGTTGAGAGCTCTCCGGTAGTAGGGGTGGGAACTTGAATGGTTGGTTCAACCACCACCACAAGTCTCTATGAACGAACATGTTCATCCTCAGCAGTGCGGCCAGATTGGACAGTGACCAGTCAAAGGTTGCTTTGAGCTGCAGAAACTTCAGGATCAGCAGAGCGATCAATGCTGTCCAAATTTGGGTCTTGAGGGCGTTGGCCGAGGTGCCGACGAAGGTCTTGACCCGTAGATTCTGCTTGAGGGCCTTGAAAAAGAGCTCGATTTGCCAGCGCTCCTTGTAGATTGCGGCAATGGTGGTGGCTCCGAAATCCAGGTGATTCGTCAAAAAAACGAGGCGGCCAGAGAGCGGATCTTGGATTTCGACCAGGCGAAAGAAACAGATTTTGTCCTGGGCGGCCAGTCCGTGAAAGAAAATCACCTGGTCACGGACGACTCGACGGTTTTTGGGAAGCGGGCGGTCTTTGAGGACCTCGTAATCGGCACGGTCTTTGAGACGGGTCACAAAGAAGACGCCCTGACGGGTCAAGTCCGCATACCAGTTGTAGTCGTTGTAGCCGCGATCAAAGACGACAACGGTGCCGGCGGCAAACTTCAGACGGCGAGCCACGGTGATGTCGGCCGTGGCTGCCTCGGTGATGTGGGCAAAGACGGGAAGGTAACCGTTGTGGTCCAAGAGTAGATGCAGTTTGACGGCCCCCTTGGTTCGGCAAAAATGAGCCCAGTCAAACAATTGTGCGCACAGATCGATGACGGTCGCGTCCAGACTCAGCAGCGGATTCTTGAAACGAAATCTTCTCTTGCGACGCCCTTCGGTCTCTCTCAGACAACGATCCAGCAGGCGGTAAAAAACCTTTTCGTACAGTTGCCAGGGTCGATGCTCATTGGCATAGCTGAGGGTGGAGCGCTTGGGAGAAGCGATTCCAAGATGATGCAGTTTTCCTTCACAGCTGGCCAGACCTCCGCAGATCTCCCGCAGGCTATGAGCACGGCCCAGCTGGCAAAACAGCATGGCGACAAACTGTCCCCAGCTGCTGAAACCGCGTGCATGGCGCTCGGCTTTGGTCTCCAGGACCAGTTGTTGAAACTCCCAGCGAGGAAAAAGCTGGAGAAGTTGACTGAAAATACTGCAAAATCGATTCATGGTCGGGTCCTCCTTGTCCGGTTATTCGATAAAACCGAATCTTACGAGGTCGACCCGACCTCTCTTATGGCTAATTTGGACAAGAGTGGGAGGTAGTACACCTTTCACGAATACGTCATCGTACTCATGAAAGTGAGTACTACTGGCGGCGCATTACGGGGAGCCTTTGATGTAGCTTTCGAGCTGGTGGATGATGAACTCCTGCTCCGAGATCACCTCTTTGACCACGTCCCCGATCGAGATCAGGCCGACGAGTGTCTGTTCGCCTCTCAGTACGGGTAAGTGTCGAATGCGCTTGTCGGTCATCAGCGCCATACACTCATCGATCGTGTTGTCGGGTTGAATACAAACCACCCTGTGGCTCATGATTTCCTCAACCGGCGTGTTCTTGGAAGACTTGCCCCTGAGGATGACCTTCCGAGTATAGTCCCGCTCTGACAGAATACCCACCGGTGTCTCCTGATCGACTACCAGTACGGCCCCGCAGTTCTTCTCTGACATCAACTGAAGGGCTTTGTAGACCGGGGTGTCCGGAGCCACAGACCAAATGTCATAGCCTTTCTTCTGAAGTACATCCCTGACGTATTTCATCGCTCTACTCCTGAGTTTTGCTACTTTGAATGTACTGACAAGTTTACCCTCTCTATTCGGTCTTTACGAGTCTTGCCGGCTCGGGGCGCTCTCGAAAGAGTCCTCGTGACACTCTGCTGCCGAAGACAGCGTTTCGCTTTGGGGTGCTCTGGCCCCGATGCGGGCCCGACTGTCCCGATTCTCAAAATACGACATCGGGCGGGGGATCGGGGGCGGGATCGGGCTCGGGATCGGGCTCGGGCGGGGGCGAGGGCGAGGGTGAAGGCAAAGGCGGGGCGCGTGCGGCAGTGGCTCCGGTGGTGGTCCGATGCACTCCCATAAAATGCTAAGGTATGGGGTGTGGGCGTGAAGGCCGGGCAAACCGGGAAACTGGAGTTCCCCCGGTTTCGTGGACACCTAATCCTTTGGGAGAATGGAGGACACGATGCCAAGAACAAGACGAGCTTATCCACCCGAGTTTCGCCAGCAGATAGTCGAGCTTCATCGAGCCGGGCGCAGCCCCGGTGAGCTGGCCCGAGAGTTTGAACCCAACGAACAGACGATCCGCAACTGGATCGCCCAGGCAGACCTGGATGAAGGCCGTCGTAGAGACGGCCTGACGACGGTAGAACGAGCCGAGCTGCGGAAGTTGCGCAAAGAAAATAGGCAGCTGAGGGTTGAGCGGGAAATATTGGCAAAAGCCGCGGCCTGGTTCGCACGGGAGAGCGATCCGATTTCCAAGGAGTCTTCAGGTTCGTGAAAGTGAATCAGGCCGACTATCCAATCACCACCATGTGCCGTTTGCTGGGTGTCTCCACCAGTGGCTACTACGCGTGGGTCGATCGCGGACCTTCGACTCGAGATGAAGCGAATGCTCGTCTTCTGGAAACAATCAACGGGATCCACCAGCAAAGTCGTCGGACCTATGGAGCTCCCCGCATTACGGCGGAACTTCGAGAGGAAGGTCACCTGGTGGGCAAAAACCGGGTGGCCCGACTGATGAAAGTCGCCGGCATTGAAGGCGTTAGCCGCAGACGCAAGACACGCACGACCCTGAGAGGCCAAGACAGCCGTCCGGCTCCGGATCTGGTGGAGCGAAACTTCCAGGTCAGCCGCCCCAACCGACTGTGGGTTGCAGACATCACGTACGTGCCGAGTTGGGCAGGTTTCGTCTACCTGGCCGTAGTGGTCGACGCTTTCAGTCGTCGAGTGGTCGGCTGGTCGCTCAGAAATGATCTCAAGACCCGGCTAGTGACCGATGCCCTGCAAATGGCACTTCAAGAGCGTGAATCCGACGGGGTGATCCATCACTCGGACCAGGGGACGCAATACACGTCGATCGAGTTCGGGCTACGCTGCAAGAGAGCCGGCATCAGACCCTCCATGGGCTCGGTCGGTGACTGTTATGACAACGCGCTGTGTGAGAGCTTTTTTGCCTCTCTGGAGTGTGAACTGATCGACCGGCACAGCTTCCGCAGCAAGCTGCAGGCCAAGCTTGCTGTCTTCGACTACATCGAGGGCTTTTACAACCCTCACAGGCGGCACTCGTCACTGGACTATCTGTCGCCGATCAACTATGAATCGAGGCACTCAGATGTGGCTTGATTCGAAAGCCGTAAACTGTCCACAAAAGTGGGGTAACTTCAAACTGAAGATCGGTGACGACTGGAACGCGATCACCATCATCGCCCTTTCCCAGAGCAATCCTTTGAAAGCCGTTGCCGAGTTCGTGGAAAACAGTATCGATGCGCGGGCCCGCCACATTACGATCACACGCGGCCGCCAGAAGGGAGAGCACTATCTGAAGATCACTGACGATGGCGAGGGAGTGCCGCGAGACCGAAGTGGTGCTCCCAATTTCAAGTACGTCGCCACCCATATCTGCGACTCCATCAAGCGGAAGCTCAGGGAGCAGGGCACTCAAGGCCTGCAGGGGGAGTTTGGAATTGGTTTGCTCAGCTTCTGGACGGTTGGCGAACAACTGAGACTGGTCAGCTCCGGCAGCGACGGTAGCATCTATCAGATGCTCATGGAGAAAGGCAATCCCGACTACCGGGTGCGGCGCAGCCGGCGCCTCTTCACAATCCCGGGAACCGAACTGACGATCCAGCCACTGCTTCCCGGGATTCGGAGCTTCAGCGGAGAGAAGATTCAATGGTATCTGGCTTCTGAACTGCGGGACCGAATCCGCCGCTCCGGGGTTCGAATCAGCGTTGTAGATCGGACAGCACGAAAGGAGTTCCGGGTCGAGCCACGAAAGTTCAGTGGCGATCTGCAGCGCAGACTCCCAGACCCGTCCTGTCCCCTGGGGGACGTCTATGTGGAGCTTTACCTGGCCGATGCTCAGGAGTCCGCAGGTGTGAGTCTATATCGCTCCGGCACCCGGGTTCTGGAAAGAATCAATCGGCTGGAGAGGTTTCAAGGATCTCCCTGGAACTGCGATCGGCTGGAAGGATTGATCGACGCGCCCTTTCTGACTCTGACGCCTGGCACTCGCAGCGGGATCGTTCAAGATGAGGCTTACCGCGAGTTGGAAAAATGTCTGGAACCTCTGGAAGCCTCTTTGAACGATCTGATAGAAGAGCGGCGGCGGGCCGAGGACGAGGAAGCCAGCCGCGACATTCTGAAGAAGATTCGCAGCGCATTTCGGGAAGCCATGCTCGCCCTGCCGGCGGAAGAGTACGACTGGTTCAACGTCAAAACTTTGTCCCAAGACAGCTCCGCCAGGAGTGCACCGGATGGCATCCCGCTGAGTGATCGTTCCGCCAGGCCCGAACCTCCGGTCAATGAAGAGGGTGAAGTTGTCGAAAACGAAGAGCCTCAGAAACAGTTTTTTGAGTTCCCGGGGCCTCTGTCGAGCGTCCAGATGTCTCCGGCCTCGTGTGTCGTCCGGGTGGGTCAAACGAGGAATCTGCGTGCCATAGCACGTGACCGATCCCGCCGTCTGGTTGAGGAAGGCCTCGAGTTCCGATGGGAGATCCTGGAAGGCGATGGCCAGCTCGAAAACAGGGATGGCGAAATCGTGACTTTTCACGCCGATGACACACCGGGGCTGACCAGGTTGCGGCTCACGGCCAGCCAGTACGCCATGATTTGCCGGGCGGAAGGCCTAATAACGATCACCGACTCGCTGGTTCCGGAACCTGACTCCTCGGTAACCCGCCGTCGCGGCCTGCCCGGCTACACGTTTGAGCGCGCCCCGGGAGAGCTCTGGCGTTCCCGTTTCGACTCGGCCCCGAACGTCCTGGTCATCAACAGCGGGCATCGAGATTTCGTGTTCGCGTCCAGGACCAAAGCGCTCAAGCTACGCTACATCATCCACCTCTTTGCAAAAGAGGTTGTCCTGGCTAATTTTCCGGGTCAATCACCGGATCAGCTGCTGGAAAGACTGATTGAGCTGTCTCTATACACCGAAAGCAAGCTGCGATAGGCTTCCCCAACCTGATACGCTTATTTTGGGGCTAGAACGGAAAAAACAGAGGCACCATGAGAACCAGTAAGACCAGGAAGACAATCGTCAAAGGAGTGCCTACTTTGAGGTAGTCCACCGCGCGATACCCGCCGGCACCCATCACCAGCAAGTTGGCTTTGTGGCTGAAAGGTGTCATGAACGCCGCTGATGCAGCCAACCCAACTCCCATCATCAGGGGGTAGGGACTCAGGCCGAGTCCGGCAGCCGCTTTGAGAACGACCGGCGTCATGAGCACGACCGTGGGGGCCCCGTCCAGACCTTGACTCAATAGGCTGGAAAGCAGCACCAGCATTCCCAGAACAATGTGAGGTCCAAGGGGACCCGCCTCGGAAACGACGGTACCAGCCAGCCAGTGTGCTGCTCCGGTCCGTTCCATAGCGATGCCAACCGGCAGAATGGCCGCAACCAGGAAAATCACTCTCCATTCAATGCTGCGGTAGGCCTCCTTCATGGTGAGTGCGCCTGAGAGCACCACCAGAGAAGCTGCCGTGAAAGCCGCTACATGGATCGGTTGGATGCCTGCCGTCACCAACCCGATCATCAGCAACAGAGAACCAATCGCAAAGGGGGCTTTGCCCACCCTGCGTACAGCCTGAACGGTCTGGGAGAGAACCAGGAAGTCGGGGTCTGCGGCCAGCATGCGCATTCTCTCAGGGGACCCCTGCAGCAATAGAGCGTCGCCAAAGGTCAGATCCAGGCTGGCCAGCCTGGATCGAAGGGGAGCCCCTTCACGCCACACGGCCAGGACCTGCAGTCCATATCGCTGCCGGAACGAGATTTCTCCCAGGGTCTTTCCGAGCAAAGAACAACGAGGTGCCAGGGACGCCTCCACCAGAGCCGCGTCCTCCGATCCCAGTTGTGACGCGTCCACCTCGGAATCGAACTGGATGTCGCCCAGCTCCAGAAGGCTGGCGATCCTGTCTGATTCTCCCGCGACCAGCAGATTGTCTCCGGCTCGGATGACTTCGTCCGGGGAAACTGCAGGACGAGTCTCACCTTCCCGGACAATGCCTCCTACGGTGAGGCCGATCAGTTCCCCGATCCGGCTCGCATCCAGTGTAGCCCCGGCCAGAGGTGAGCCCGGGTGAACCTTGATCAGAAAGAGGTGTTGCTGAAGCTGTCGGAGGGTTGTCAAACCGGTCTCGAGAACCGTGAGTCCAGGGTCGGAGCCCAGTTGATCCAGCGCCTCCCGGGCACCAATCAGAACCATCTCATCCCCGGCTCCGAGAATCTCTTCTCCCAGCCCGTCGCGCAGCAGTTGCGGGCCGCGTTGGATGGCCATCACAATGGCGCCGTATTTACCCCGGAAATTCAGCTGCTTCAAACTCTTATGGTGAAACGTGGAGTGGTCACCGACCTGCACGCGCATGGCACCGAATCCACGCGTAGGCCGTGGCAACTGGCCGATCCTGACCTTCTTGATCTCAGTGCCCTGAACTTTGAGGATCTGCTGTAGATCCGACAAGCGACCTTCCACCAGCAGGGTGTCCCCGGAGCTCAGCACCGTGGTGGGTCTGGGTGCCAGTTCCTTGCGACCGTTCCGCAAAACCGCAACCACCTGAACACCGAGCGCAGTGCCGAGGCGCGCCTCCTCCAGAGTCGTGCCGTCCAGGCCGGAGTCGCTGGGAATACGAATGGAAAAAATCCTTTCATCCAGGTGGTAGACGTCAGCCAGGTCCGTGCCGGCCGAAGGGGACGGGGTCATTTCGCGCGATGGCAGCAGTCTGCGGCCGATGGTCGCCATGAAAATGATACCCAGAACGAGCAGCATGATGCCCAATGGCGCAAAGTCAAAGAGCTCAAAGGACTCCATCCCCCGAGCTTCCAACATGGCTCCAACCAGGATGTTGGGGGGAGTTCCCACCAGGGTTGTCGTGCCGCCCAGGATGGCACCGAAAGAAAGGGGCATGAGGAGGCGTGAAGGAGAAAGGCCGGCGCGGCGGGCCAGACTCGCCACTGCAGGCAGCAATACCGCTGCAGCCGCGATATTGTTCATAAAGGCCGACAAGATCCCGGAGACCAGCATGATGGTGATGATTAAGGGAACTTCCCGGCTGCCCACCCAGGCATGAATACGTACACCCACCAGATCTGCAATGCCCGTGTGCAGAAGCGAGGCACTGACGATGAAGATCGAAAGCATGGTGATGACAGCCGAAGAAGCAAACCCTGTGAAGGCTTCGTCGGATTTCACAAAACCGCTGAAGATCAAGACAACCAGTCCCAGAAAAGCCGTCAGATCCACCGGAATCTTTTCCGTCAGGAAGAGGACGACCATGCCGGCCAGAATCAAGAACAGAAAGCCAATCTCAACAGTCATGAGGTGTCACTGGCCGGTCGTGTAAAGCAACTCCGCCGTCTGAATCTCGTAGTCGTAAAGAGCACTGAAGTATTCACTCTCGGCCTCAGCCTGCGAGGCCTTGGCCAGGGCCAGCTCGACCTGGTCGGCGAGTTCCATTCGGTAGCGGGCTCGGGCCAGGCGAAGTGCATCATCGGCGTGAGCTTTCACCTGTTCGAACGTTCTTATCGCTTCCGTCGAATTGGCGAGCTGATGATAGACGATAGTGATCTCAAGCGGAATATCCTGAAGAAGTTGATCCCTGGTGACCATGGCCTGCTGTTGGGCCTGTTCATTCTCCTGGATGGACGCCTTGAGCTGCCCTCCGGTGAAGACCGGCAGCTTGATTGCGAAGCCTCCGAAAAGGAGATTTGAGAGCGACAACTCGGCGAAGCGAGTCCAGCCGCCGCTGAATGCCGCCATGATCCTCGGATAGCGCTCCTTCTTTGCTCTCTCGACCCACTCCCTGCGGGCTTCAATCTGGGCTTCCATAGCGCGCAGCTCGGGACGATTGGCAAGGCCTGCTGCAATCAGGACCGGGAGATCCGGCATCTCCCTCAGAGCCAGGTCCGGTTTCTCGAGTTGAAACTGCCGGGAGGAGTCACCGGAGCCCATCGCGTGGTTGAGGGCGGCCAGCGAAACGGCCTCCTCGTTGTGCGCCTGAGTAAGCCGAAGTTGACCCCGCGAAACCTCGGCTTGAGCCAGATGTACGTCGATTTTGGATCTCAAGCCAGCCCGGAAAAAGGCCTCGGCCTGGCGAAGATTCAGTTGCCTGGCCTCCAGATTTCGTTTCGCAACTTCCACCAGCCGCGCTGCCTTGAGTGCTGTGAAATAAGCCTTTCGGACGTCACTTATGACTTCGGCTTCCACCGCGCTGAGCTGGTGCTAAAGATAAGCCAGCTCCCCCGTGCGGGCGCTCGTCTCATGTTTGGTGCGACCAAAGTCCAGGATATCGTAAGAGGCGTTGACCGAGACCGCCATGTCATCGGGCTCGGGTGAATTCGCCAGACCGTGAAGGCCGAAGGCGGCCCCAGAACCGGACAGACCCTGTTTGGCGATCCCACCTGAGTTCAACTGGGGATAGGCGCCGGAGTGCGCGTGCCTGACTCGGGCCTCCCCTGCCGTCACTGCCAGTTCAGCCTTCAGTACACGGGGATGATTATCCACGGCCATCTCGATCGCCTGGCCCAGGCTCAGGCGCTGTTGGACCTGGCCCGCAAGGGCTCCGGAGAGTACAGCAATGAACACCGGTATGATGAGAAGAGTCAGGCCTTTTCTGGTCATGGGTTCTCCCTTTCTACTCGCTGGCCGGGGCTTTCCGTACTTCCACTTCCATCCCTTCCCTGCACCTCTCCCCGGGTGGCCAGGACGACTATTTCGTCTCCCTCCAGCCCTTTCGTTATTTCAACTGTAATGCCGTCATCGAGGCCGGTTTCAACCTCGATTTTTCGAAGACGGCTCTCAACCACCGAGTACGTGAACTTCTTGTGCCCCGCAGTATGGAGCGCCCTGGATGGAAGTGTGATGGCCTGGGGGCGCTCTTCGAGTGTCAGAGTCACTGCCCCATACATGCCCGGTTTCAGAATGTTTCCCGGGTTGGGTATGTCGATCTCGGTACGCATCGTCCGTGTCGCAGGATTCAGGGCTCCGGTGAATCGAGTGATCCGGGCTTCGAAAGTGTGGGAGGGCAAGGCTGGTACTTTGATCAGCGCGCGATCGCCCTGCTCTACAAACGGGACCTCCGCCTCGGGGACATCCACAAAGACACGCAGGACGTCGGTGCTGGCGATGGTGGCGACCGGCTGGGCATTCTGGGAGCTGGAGGCAGCTTGAATCAGGGTGCCGGGGTCAACGTGGCGTTCAGTGACACGGCCGCGGAACGGAGCTTTGATCTCAGTATAAGACATCAGTGTCTTCAACCCTTCCAGGCTTGCCAGGACCCGCTTCATTTGACTTTCAACCTGGCGAATGCGGCTTTCGAGCACTTTTACCGTCGCCTCTCCAAGCTGATATTCAGCTCTTGCCTCATCCACCCTCTGGAGAGGAACCATGTCCGGTTCTTCCGAAGCGACCCCCTGCAGCCTGGTATAGGTCAGCTTCTTCAACTGGAGGTCGGCTCTCGCTCTTTCCAACTCAGCCTCTGCATGAGTCCGGTCGGCTTCGACGATCCCGAGTTCAGCCTCCGCCGTCGAATACTGGTCAGCCATCTCGGGCACCTCGAGCTTGGCCAACACCTGGCCTTTGGCAACGCGATCCCCGATGTCGACGCCGATCCACTCCAGGTAGCCAGCCACCTTGGAGTGGAGTCTGGCTCGTTGGAAGGGCTCGATGGTGCCAGACAGAGTGATCTGGCGCAGCAGGTCCTTTCGCTGTGGGACGACCACCTCCACAACGACCGAAGCATCGTTTGAAGAGGAATTGACATCCTCCAGAGGGACAGCTTCCGGGATCTGCGGCCCGCTGCAGGAGTTGATGAAGACCAACCAGAGGAGGAGAGTCTGGAGAGGCACAGACGCCGCGTTAACCAACCTGCTTCTGATGAGAATCATCGATTCGCTCCTGTTTGTGATCACCCCTGGGAACCGTTTTGACCAGCCTCAAGTGGCGGTGACCGTCTTGCCTCTGAAAATCAGGTACAGGCAGGGCACCACAAGCAGTGAAAGAGCTGCCGAACTGAAAACCCCTCCGATGATGACCCTGGCCAGCGGAGCGTTTGCCTCGGCACCCTGGCCTCCGATCGCCATCGGTGTCAAAGCCAGCATCGCTGCCAGCGAGGTCATCAGGATGGGGCGCAGGCGTACCCGGGCCGCATCTAGAATGGCTTCACGGGCAGAACTCCCCTGTGACCGACGGCGATTTGCAAAACCCACCAGCAGGATGCTGTAAGCTACCACCAGACCGGTCATCATGATCATTCCCATGGCCGCCATGATGCTCAGATAGGTTCCGGTGAGGTGAAGCATAACCGATACCCCTATCAGCCCCAGAGGCACTGTCAACATAACCACCAGGGGGTCAACGAATGATCGGAACTGCAGCACCAGGACCAGGTAGACGAGGACTGCAGCCAGCAGGAATCCTTCCAGAAACTGGCCCAGGGCTTCGTACATCATGGCAACCTCACCGGACATCACATAGCCGTAGCCCTTGCCGGAGAAGTCGGGACCGGTCAGCGCCCAATATTCTCCGCGATCAGATTGCCTCAGGCTTGGCTTCAGTTGTGGTGAGGCCAGCAGACGCTCCTGAATGCCAGCGACTACAGATCCGATGTCGTACCCGGGCTGTGCTGAAGCATAGATGTCGGTGACCCGTGTGATGTTCCGGTGATTGATAACAGCCGGGCCTGTCCTACGATTGAGGCTCACCAGATTTCGTAGAGACACCGGGGGACCTCCATTTCCGCCGGTGATGGGGATATCCAGCAACGTCTCCAGCGAAACCAGATCCTCCTCCGCGTACTGGGCGCCAATAAAGTAATGGTTGCCCGAGCGCTCATCAATCCAGAAAGCCGGGTCGAAACCGATGCTCGAGTTGGTGGAGGTGACCAGGTTCTTCATGATGTCCTCAACGTTCACCCCGGCATAGGCTGCTTTGATCCGGTCGATCTCCATGTCAATGATCGGATAGTCCATCCGCTGGGCGATGCGCACGTCGACGGTTCCTTCGGCTTTTCTCATCTCACCGGCGATGATGGCGGCTATCTTCTGGGACGTGTCGAGGTTACTCCCAGAAACCTGGATGTGGATGGGAGCGGGTTCACCCATGTTTAGAGCGGACGAAAGCATCCCGCCGGTGTCAAAGGAAAACTCCACGCTGGGAAAGCGGTTCTGGAGTTGAGAGCGAAGACGGCTGACGGACTCGAATGTTCCGGGCATTTCGGGATGGTTCTTCAGCTGAACCAGAACGAAGGCATCCATTGGGCCCGTATTCGGGGTGTAGGCCGCGGGCCAGTCCATCAGGACCCCGATGTTGGTGATCAGCATGCGCAGGTTGGAATCGGGGTGACGCTCTTCGCTCCAGGGGTCGGGAAGGCCCATCTCCTCGATGATGACCTGTTCGATTTGAGCCAGGGTGTCCTCGGTCTTTTCAATCCGGGTACCGGAAGGCAGACGCACAAAGATCTGGAACTGCCCGGCATCGACCTGCGGGAACAACTCACGCCCGGTCTGGCGCAGAACAAGCAAGGAGAAGACGAAGAGCAACGCTGCCGCCAGAACCACCGCCCACCGCGCTCCAATCAGTTTCCCCAGCAAGTACACGTAGGCTCTGCTCAGCGGACTCGCCGCGTGGCCCGACTGCCTGGGCTGGGAATGAGCTCTGAGGATGCGGGCACAGAAAGCAGGCACCAGCGTGATCGAAAACAAGAATGAGAATGTCATGGCCAGGGTCGCCGCTAGAGCGACCGGACCAAACAGGTAACTGGCCATCCCGGACAGGAAAATGACCGGGAAAAACACGATGCAAAAAGTCACCGTTGAAACCAGGACCGGTATGGCAACCTCCTCAGCCCCCTTGAGTGCTGCCTGGAAAGGCTGCTCCCCTTCCTCGATGTGCCTGACAATGGACTCCACAACGACGATGGACTGGTCAATCAGAATGCCAATCACCAGCGCCAGCCCACCGATGGTCATCGCGTTGAGGGTCGCACCGGAGAAAAACAGGCCACCGATTGCCGCCAGGATAGCTAGAGGCAGACTGACCAGCACCACCAGCGTTGAGTGCAGCTGGCGCAAAAAGAGCAAGACCACCAGGGCGGCAAAGGCCGCTCCCAAAAGGCCTTCTAACTGAAGTGCGCTGAGTGAGTTGCGGACGTAAACAGATTGATCCAGCACGACTTCAATGGCCAGATCGCCGGCCCGTGGATCCATTTCACGAAGGCGCTGCAGAATGCGATCCAGATTGCGCCGGATGGCATTGACGATTTCAATCGTATTGGCTCCCGGCTGCCGATAAATGGGTATGTAGACCTGGCGGCGACCGTTCACACGCACGACGTTGGTCTGGATCTGGCTGGAGTCCTTGACCTCGGCCACATCCCGGATCATGATGGGCGCTCCCTGACGAATCCCAATCGGCATGTCATTGAGCTCTTCAACGTACCTGGGCATGGAATTAGCAAAGATCTGATAGTCGATGTCACCCACCTTCATGTTGCCGGCCGGGATGAAAACATTCTGTTGCTTGAGCGCTCGGACCACGTCCATCGGAGACAGCCCACGGGCTTCCAGCTGGCCTCGGTTCACATAGGCCAGGATTCGACGCAACTTGCCCCCGTAGACGGCGGGGGCGATGACACCCTGGATGGATTGCAGCCGATTGCGAAGCTCGAAGTAGGCAATGTCATAGAGCTCTTTCTCGTTCATGGTGGGGCTGGAGACGCTGACGAGACAAAGAGGCAGTGTGGCGGTCGGATCGAAAGGCATGACCATGGGCGGGATGGTGCCGGGAGGGAGATAGAACATGTCGCTGACCGCATAGGAAGTGACCTGGCTCATGGCTGTTTCCAGGGAGATTCCTTCGCGGAAAAAGTCCTTGACAATGGAGACGCCGAGCATCGCCTTACCCTCTTGATGCTCGATGCCAACCGACTGCCCTGTCCACCGCTCCAGCCGGCTCATAATGTCACGTTCCATGACTTCTGGAGGCATGCCGGGGTAGAAAGTGACAATTTGAACCGCCGGTGTCTGGAAGATGGGCAGCAGGTCGGCCGGGATCCTTTGATAGGAGGTGATCCCCAGGACGATAGTGGTCAGGCTCGCAACGGCAATCGCATAGGGATTCTCAATCGCTTTCTTAATCATTCGACTGATGGGCCGGAGAGTTCCCGCCCGTTGCATTCACCAGCGGGCTTTCAGTGTTTGACTCGGGACAACTGCCGCAATTTGCGCAGCGCCTGCGCCTCAATCTGACGGATGCGCTCGCGTGTGACCGAAAACCGCTGACCGACCTCCTCCAGGGTGTATCGCCGACCATTGTCAATTCCGTAACGCATGCGAAGGATCTGCTCTTCGCGGGGAGGGAGAGTTCGCAGCACTTCCGCCGTTTGCTCCTTCAGATTGAGGTTGATTGCCCGCTCTGCCGGTGAGATTGACCGGCAATCCTCGAGGAAGTCTCCCAATTGTCTGTCTTGTTCTTCGCCGATGGGAGTTTCGAGGGAAATCGTCTGCTGCGCCACCTTCAATGCTTGCCGAACCTGTTTGACGGGAATCCCGGTCTCGTTCCCGATCTCTTCTAGAGTTGGCTCCCGGCCCTTTTCCTGGAGGAGGGCTCGAGAAGTCCAGATCAGCTTGTTAACCCGCTCCGTCATGTGCGCCGGGAGTCGAATGGTGCGTGACTGGTTGGCAATCGCCCGAGTAATGGCCTGACGAATCCACCAGTGTGCATAGGTGGAAAACTTATAGCCTCGTTGATACTCGAACTTATCGACTGCAGTCATCAAGCCAATGTTGCCTTCCTGGATCAAGTCCAAAAACGGCACACCCCGGTTGGTGTATTTCTTGGCAATTGTAACCACCAATCGGAGATTGGCTTCCGCCAATTCCTTCTTGGCAATGTCCTTTTCCAGTTCAAACTGCTTGATGGTCGACAGTGTGTGCTTAAGTTCCCGGGGGCTGGCTTGAACCTTGTCGCCGATCTTCTTCATTTCCTTTTCAAGTTGCCGAAGCAGGTTCTTCACATTCCCGGCTTTCTCGGGTGCCAGGGAAGACGTCTGCAATTTCTCCAGCCGTTCCCCTTCCCGCTCCAATGCCGCAATCCGCTCGACCGTGTTTCGAATCGCACTCACCAGCTTTGCCTGAGTAGCCAACGTCAAATTCAAACTGCGGATATGTCGAGAGACAACAATCCGGTGACGGGCCAGCTGAGAAAGTAATGGTTTGTGCTCGGTCGAATCTTGCCCGGTATGGCGCGCTCCTCGGCGAATCTGGGAAATCTTCGCTCGCAATTCCCCTATCTTCGCAATACGTTCGTACACCTCTGACAGGCGGGCTGCGAGGCTCTTCTCGGTTAGTTCTTCTTTCCTGAATTGGACCAGCTTGGTGATAGGCAACACGCCTTCACGGAGATCCCTTTCGTAACCCAGAAGCTCTGTTACAGCGAGCGGACAACGTGAGATGGCTTTGAGCACATTCATCTGGGCTCTTTCTATACGCTTGGCGACTGCAACCTCCGTTTCCCGATTAAGAAGTGGCACCGTCCCCATTTCCCGCATGTAAATGCGGACGGAATCGTCCGTATTCCCCGGGTTTTCGCGTGTCCACCTGGAGTCTCGCTTTTGCTTCTCTCCATTCCCGCGGCTCTTGCCGCTAAGGATTAATTCTTTGAGCCCGTCGGATGGCTGCTCTTCTCTGGACAATTCTCTTCCCTTCTCCCTTGCAGTGCAGGCACGAACGCGCTGCCCAACTCACACCTGTGCTTACGGTACCACGTTGTCGCTCCCCGGGCCGGGCTCCGGCGGGATCTCGGCCACCGCCGGCTCGCCTTGCATCTGCACCCACCGTGCCAGCAACGCGACCCCTGGGACCTCGGCATCAAACCACGCCGACTCAATCGTGGCAACCTCCCAGGCCCGACTGGTGCCTGAGAGGAAAATGCTACACAAGCGCCTGTTCGCGGAATGATCAAAGAGTACGGAGGACATTCATGCGTGCTACAATCCCCTCCGAATGGCTCGCTGTCGTCGCTTCGAAAACTTATCAATTGCCCGGGCTTGACCGGGCAGATCACGGTCGTTCAGCGCCGGCCACGTAGCCCACAAGGCTCCCTCCCAGAGCAGCCAGGGCAATCCCGACCGAAGCAGAGCGGGACACGACCCATAGCGCGATGACCGAGCAAAGGACCAACAACAGCAGTGGATCGACCAGGCAGCCCTTCCCAACCCCATCCCGATCCGTCCGAACTTTCTGAAGATGATTCTGCTGGCGCTTCTTGCAGGGCTGTTGCTGGGCATCTCACTGGTCGTTGTTCAGGATTCGATCCGAAAGCAACGCCGCCGGGATCTGGAAAGTTTGAGGGCTTCGCAAGCTCCGGCTGACCCGGGGAGTCGCCGTTCTCCAGAAGATCAGCATTGACGTGGAGGACCGAGAAGGTCTGAAGCGGGGCGAAGGGAGCTGATAAAGCTCGCGTCGTTCCCCAGCTACACTGAAATCATCGGGTATAGAATATGAAGGTTCTGGTGTGGGGCCTGGGTTACGTCGGCACAGTGACAGCCGCCAGTCTGGCGCGGTTCGGCCACGAAGTTGTGGCCATTGAAGTCAACGAAAGGAAAGTCAGAGCCTTCAACCACGGTCATCCGCTCGTTCAAGAGCCGGCACTCCAGCAGCTGGTCGAGGAAGGCGTCCGGTCCGGCAGCCTGCACGCCACAACCGATGGTCGTCAATTCGTAGCGGATGCCGACATTTCCACGATCTGTGTCGGTACCCCGAGCGGCGCCGATGGGGCCACTGAGCTCTCTGACCTGGAGAGAGTGGCTGCCCAGATCGGTTCGGGGCTTCGAAACAGCGCTCGTTACCACGTCGTGAACCTGCGCAGTACGGTGTTCCCGGGAACCACCCGTCAGTTGCTGTGTCCCCTGCTGGAGAAAGCATCGAACAAGAAAGTGGGCAAAGACTTCGGAGTCGTGGTGAATCCGGAGTTTCTCCGGGAGGGCTCGGGCGTCGCGGATTTCCACGATCCGCCCTACACTGTCGTGGGAGGGCTGGATTCGCGGTCAGTGGATATTGTGGCCGGCCTCTATGCGTCCATCGCGGCGCCCGTGCGATGCCTGGCCCTGGAAGAGGCGGAGCTGGTCAAGCTGGTCAACAACGCATTCCATACCCTCAAAGTTGGGTTCGCCAACGAGGTTGGACGATTGTGTGAGGGAGTCGGAATTGACAGCCACAAGATCATGGATCTGATCTGTGAAGACACGAAACTGAACATCTCAACAGCCTATTTACGGCCGGGATTTGCCTTTGGTGGGCCCTGCCTGCCGAAAGACTTGCGGGCACTACTGGCGAATGCGGCTCGTCTGGGGATTCCAGTCCCGTTGTTGGAATCGATCCTTCCCAGCAATCGTCTTCAAATTGAAGTTGTTCTCTCCAGGGTACAGGAGCTGGGAGCAAAGAACGTGGGTATCCTTGGCCTGAGTTTCAAGCCGGGTACAGACGATTTGCGAGAGAGCCCGATTCTAGAGCTGGTTAGAGAGCTTCTGTCCCGGGATGTGAACGTGATGGCGTTCGATCCGGACCTGGTTCCAACGCAGCTACTTGGAGCGAATCTCGAGTTCGCAAATTCCCGGGTACCTGACATTTCCGGGATTCTCCGCAGTCGTTCCGAAGAACTAATGGAGCATTCCGAAGTCATCATCGTTTGTCAGAAGCGGGAGGAGTTTGCTCGATTGGTGGCCCGGGCCAAGCAGACTCAGGCCGTTCTTGACCTGGTTCGCCTCACTGACAAGCCGAAGTCTCTGACCCATGCACGCTATATGGGAATCTCCTGGTGAAGCTCCCTGTCAAACGGTGGCTGCTCATCACCCAGTATTACGCGCCCGAAATTGGAGCACCCCAGATCCGTCTGCGCTGCCTGGTTCGCGAGCTTCGACGCCTGGGCATCGAAGTCGATGTATTGACTTCAATGCCCAACTACCCGACCGGTGAAATATTCGGGGACTACCGTGGCAAAGTCCATTTGCGTGAGAAAATCGACGGTGCTTCGGTCACACGCGTATGGATTTATGCCGGAAACGGCAGATCGGCGCTGATCAGGCTGATGAACTATCTGAGCTTTACTCTGACGGCAGCACCCCTGGCCCTGTTGGGGCCTCGTTACGAGGCGGTCTTGTATTGAGGGGCAACCTCTGTCACTTGGCATGATTGGCCTCCTGACAAAGTGTCTGCGCGGAGTGCCCTATATTTTCAACGTGCCGGATCTGCAAGTTGACGTCGCAAGGCAGCTGGGGTTCATACGGCGGCCATCCTTTCTGTCGCTGGCCCTTGGGCTGGAGAACTTCCTGATGCTGACCCTGGCTCAACACTTATGGCGAGATGCACTAGCCCGGCTACGGTTGTAGACGAGTCGCTGGACGCCATAATGGAGAAGGATCTTCAGGGTGAGGTGTTTGTCGAAAACTGCATCTGGCGCACTCGGCCGCTCCGATCACTGCTGTCGGTCAATACTGGCCCCAGGAACTGTTATATAGCGCAAGGCCTCGTATCCTGCGGGCCACCAGAGAGATTCCATTCGTTGCCACGGAAAATCCGGAACCGCTTGAGCGAGCGCCCACCCAGACTGCATAAAGAGTGGGAACAGCTCTGGGATCGACTCGCACAAGATCAAATCAGTTCTTCGTCACCCACCTCTCGAATCCACCTCCGCGTCCACTCGACTGACTTGAGTTCCAGATCACAAATACAGCTGGCGAGAAAAACCATGCCGTTAATACGACCTTGTCGAAGCCATTCAAGACCCTTCTCGCATTGGCGCGCCATGGTAGTGGTTGCCATGGGCTCTCTTGCGCCGTAGTTCCACATGTAGCACCCCAGCACTCGCTGTTTGCCCGGGGCCAGTCTCTCCATCTTTTCAAAATTAGATTCGAGTTTGGTTAGATTGCGGGCTTCCCACGTCCAGAAAGTGACAACGTCGCAATGCTCCAAATGGGCTGAGACTGGCGCATCCAGTTGATGGTCGTAGAGAACTACCCAAAGGTCGAGCTGCCTCTGGCCCTGTTTCAGGTGGTTTTGAAACCGCCTGAGTTCATCGGCTGTAAGGGCTGCAACGTGTGAGTCACCCTCGGAGTTGAAGAAATCGTCCATCATGACACCACTGAGGTTGGGAGTTATGGACGCCATGCTGAGAACCTCCTCCCTCTCGCTCTGGTCGGTCGCCCCCTCGGCACCAACTACGGACCAGACGATCTCCCGAAGAGCACGAAAAGGCAGGGCGTACCGGCGGAACGGCGGCTTGGGACGTCCCTCGTATCGAACCATGATCACGTTCGGTATCGACATGTAGAACGCCGCTTCCACGGGCGTGATCCGTGAACCCTCCTCCAATCCCCAACCGCGGTCGTGGCTGCCAACCGCATGTCCCCACAGCCAAAAGCGATCGCGAACACTGCGCGGCGCCGCCATACTTTCGCGACCTTCAACAGGTGTGGCTGTAGCGGCACCGGCGCTGAAAGTGGCTGCAACCTTCTCGAAGTCGCGACGGTAAACTGTGTCCGGATCATTCTTCTTCATTTTCCTAATCCTCAAACCTGTTTGTAGTGATTGAGTTGCGACGACCAAGCATGATACCGCTGAACAACCCTACGATGAACAGCCGCCCTCGGAAGAACCGACATAAGCTTTTATTTATCAGTAACTTAACCATAACCTGTCGTTCAGGAAACACCTCGCAGCCTCGCCTGTGTTTGTCAATAGCCTCAATTATTTCAAACGAAAAGCGATCAATAGCGACAGCTAAGGCGGCACGCCGCAATAGTGTTTCAGGCTGGCGCCGGGTTGTGAAGTGGTACGATATCTTGTACAATAGACGCTATGCCACGAGTGACGACTTACACCGATGCCCGCGCTCATCTGAAGGTGTACTGTGACGAGGTAGCTGAGAGCGGTGAACCCCTTATCATCAAACGTCGACGCGGCGCCGACGTGGCGCTTGTCAGCCTCGACGAACTGGTTAGTCTTGAAGAGACGGCTCACCTCCTCCGGTCTCCGAAAACCGCCCGGCGCCTCTTCGAGTCCCTGCAAGAGGTTCGTTCCGGTGGAGGTGTCCCGATAACCGTCCAGGAGCTGCAAAAAAAGTTCGCTTTGGATGAATGAGCCCCGAGCGGTCTTCTCCACCCACTTCATCGAAGACCTCGAATACTGGGTACGAACTGACCGAAAGACCGCACTTCGCCTCTTGCGGATCATTCAATCCAGTGTGCGTGACCCACTGGGGGGGATCGCGAAACCAGAACCCCTGCGAGGGCAGCTTTCCGGACTCTGGTCTCGGCGGCTGACCCAGGAACACCGGATTGTTTACGAGCCCTCCGGCGACGTCGTACGTTTCCTCCAGGCCCGCTACCACTATTAGAGGAGGTCCCGATTATTAGTTCATAATATAATACTGTTTTGTATGATATTGCATATGAACTTTGAAAGCTTGTACAAGATTTCGGGGTAAGGTCCATGCGCTGGTGAAAAAACATTTTGGTGCTCAGGGACCTCCGAACCGTCATCAAAGAAGGGGTTCCATCGCGGCAGTTTTCGGGAAATCGAGAGTCGAGGGAAGCACGAAAGGGAGGATCACCTTACTAGGAGGTCGGCGAAGTGGCGAGTTCGTCCAAGTGCCGGGCGATCAACATCTTGATGAGGGACTGCCGGGGCACCCCTAACCTCGAAGCCTCACGATCGAGTGACTCGATCATCCACATTGGGAAGTCGACATTAACCCGTCGCTGCTGATGGCGAGGGCGTCGCGCCTTCGAAAGATCGAGATACTTGATGATTTCTGCGCCGGAGTCGAACTCCCTGTCAAGCTGACTTGCTTTAGCCCTCATATAGTTCCACTTCCTCTCTCCGAGATCGGCGAACCGAGATAATCCGGACATCTTCGCCTCGATGAGTGATGATACCGGACCAGTGCAGATCTTCGATCTTTCCCACAATCAGGGCCCGCGGCTCGTCGGTAGTTCTGGCCGGGATTACAATCACATCCGGATCGTTCCACAGCCTTTGGGCCTCGACAAAATCGATTCCGTGTTTCTTCTTGTTCGAGCGACTCTTACGAGCATCGAACTCGAACTGCATGGTATAAAAACTATACCTCAGAGATACAGTTGTCAAGAGCTGAAGTGACGGGTCGGCCGACGGTCCTTTAGTTCAATTCCTTCAGATAAATGTTCCTGAACCAGAGCGGCGGACCGTGATGCTCAAGGACAATCGGACCCGGGGACCGCTTGAACTCGGCGGCAAATCTGTCGATCACCAGCTGGTCATTGAGATGGACCGTCACCAGATCGTTTTCGAGGCTGATCTCAAAATGGTTCCACTCGCCCACCGGATGATCAGCCGTTCGCAGCGGTTTCCGCTCTTCGACGTTGTAGCCGACAATGCCACCCGACCCCAAGGGAGAAGAATAAGCTTCTGACGTTCTGTCCCAGATCTCCACTTGTACCTCCTCAAACTCGTGGTAATCCTCGTAGTCGGGTCGCAGCACGATTCCACTGTTGCCACCTTTTGCGATCTTCCAATCGATCAGTAGAATGAAATCGTTGTACTCTTTTTCTGTGCGTAGATTTTGCGTGGAGATGGTGTCGGGCGCAGGCTTCCAGCCCTGACCGTCGTAGACAAGCAGACCGCTTTCCACCCGCCAGTTCCCGCTCCCGTCGTAGGTCCAACCGGTCAGATCGTGACCGTTGAAAAGCGATGTGAAGCCTTCGGGCGGGCCATCGGTGGAGACCGATCTACACCCCACCATCCCTGCCAGAACAGTGACCAGACAGAGCAACCTCAGCTTTCCCGTCATGAATTTTCCCCCTGTTATCGCTGGCAGCGATCCTCCGGTCTCTGACCAGAACACAAACCGGCTGCGACTATATCGAGAGGATGATCTAGTGGGGCGGCTTGCGTTCTCAAGGTGTTCGGCCCAGCGCCGATCGAGTTCGGCTTCCTGTTCAGGCGTCAATTCAAGCTCCCCTTCGCACTCCTTTTCACTAAGGCTCTCCCAGAGCACCATCGCAAGTTCGGCTCGCTCCTCGACCGGGAGTCTCAGCAGCCCCGAAATAGGCGTAGAAGTCATGTGTCTATCGTCTCATGCATCGACAACCTACAGCAAATCGGTGCGAAGCCCTGCGTGTCTCTGGAGCGACCTGGACCTTGACCCGGATATAATACTGTTTTGTAAAATATTGCATATGAACTTCGAAAACCTTGTACAAGATTTCGGTGCACAACCCTTCTTTGACCTCGCCTCGGTGGTGCAGCTTTCAGGAGAGGCTCGGGGAACCGTGCTCACACAGCTCCATCGATGGCGTCGTGGAGGAAAGATTCTTCCGCTGCGGCGCAGTATGTACACGCTCGCCGATCACTACAGGCGCAAACCCGTCAATCCAGCCATGCTCGCCAACAGCCTCTACCGCCCTTCCTACATAAGCGGGCTCTGGGCCCTGGGGTTCTACGGGCTGATTCCCGAACGCGTCGTAACCTACACATCCGTCACGACCCGGGTTCCCCGTCGGTTCAAGAATGCGTTTGGCCATTTCGAATACCGGAACGTCAAACAGGGATTCTTCTTCGGATACCGGGTCGTTGTCATCCAGCAGGATACGGTTCTGCTCGCCGATCCGGAGAAAGCGCTGGTGGATCTGTGGCATCTCGGCCCGGGTCCGTGGTCAGCGGAGCGAATCAGCGCGATGCGATTTCAGAATCAGGATGTCGTGGATACTGCAAAGCTCACGCAGTATGTGGAGACCTTCGATTCGCCCCGGCTGCGCAGGGCCGCCGAGGTCTGGATGGATGTCGCCCGGACAGAGCAGGAGGGGACGGTGCAACTGTGAAAGAGGAGGCTCTTTCTCTCGTCAGCGATGTCCCCGACCGCGCGCGTCGCTTGAATCTCCTTCGGGAGTACGTGCAGGCCTGTGTTCTGCGTTCACTGCACGAAAGTGAGGCGTTTCTGTCCCTCTCTTTCGTGGGCGGTTCGGCGCTTCGATTCCTTTTCAGCCTACCTCGCTTCTCGGAAGATCTGGATTTCTCTCTTGAGCGGGAAAAGGCTTATGCAGGAACCAGATGGATGCAGAAAGTCAAGAGGGACATGAGCCTGGCGGGATTTGACGTATCGCTGAATTGGAACGATCGAAAGACGGTCCACGTCGCGTGGATCCGGGTGGCCGGTCTGCTGCGTGAAGCCGGTTTGGCGGCGATGGCGGATCAGAGGCTGTCGATCAAGATCGACATCGATACGCGCCCGCCTGCCGGAGCCGTCTGCAGGACGGAGTTGGTAAATCGCCATCGGATTCTGTCTCTGCAGCACCACGACCTCGCTTCTTTAATGGCGGGTAAGGTCCATGCGCTGGTCACACGAAAGTACCCGAAAGGGCGCGATTGGTATGACTTCATCTGGTATCGCGCCAGACGCCCGCCGGTCGAGCCGAACCTCGAACTGCTTCAGCATGCGCTGGACCAGACCCGGGGAGCGAACGACATCCAGGCATCCGCGTGGAAGCAGCTCATTCTCGATCACCTCAGCGATCTCCCCTGGGATACGCTTTCGGCAGATGTGGCTCCCTTTCTGGAGCGTCCGGAGGAGTCGAAGCTGATCACGCCAGACTACATCCGGGCAACGCTCCAAACGGAAGCCTGATCTGATGGATATCGGATGCGCCGCTACTACTACGTAGCATGAAGCATCAGGCGGGCAACCATCAACATTGGCTTGCTCATCCTGCAAGGCGTGATCGCTGCCGCCCGCACCCCGCGCTGCTCACAACAGGGGATTCTCCCAGGGCATAGCAACACGCCTTCCCCGGTTCAGCTCCTGGTCAAGCCAAGACTACACGTGGCCCGTTGACCTTCGCTCAGTTGTCGATACAAAGGGCATTGGATTATGATGTCCTAGCCCGGTAAGCTGAATTTCTCCGCTGAGCGTCTCAGAAGTCGGGTTGATGAGAAGGATCTGGGTGGAGAGGATTTCGCCGGCCCCGATTTGTGGGAAGAATAGCTTGAGAGGGCTCCCGGTCGGGGCCTGTTCGTCCCCCAGTTCGGCAACTGGAAGGTTGGCAAACAAAGGCTCACCGTGCCGGTTCGTGCCCTGGCGAATGGTCAGTGCGCCCACTCCCTCAGCGGCTCCGGTGTCGAAAGTCAGACTCCCGATGAAATCTTCCCCGAGAGGACCAAACAGATCGGAAGCAAAACGTGCCGTGTGCCGACCGGCGAGAAGTTGCAGCTGGGCTTCATCGACCATATTTCCGGCTGCATCCCGTAGCGTCAACGACGCCACGAGATCATTCCCGGAGGGGTTTGCCAGTGCCAGTCCAGTCGGGATCTGCCCGTCCACGAAAATTCGACCCCGACCGATGGGCTGGACGGCGGCGACACCTGCTTCCGTGACCAGCACACCTTCTTCATTGCGGAAAGCAAATAGTGCGGTCGCAACGGGAAGCGGAGCATCGTCCGACGAGATCATCCCGTAGCCGACTTGTAACGGAGACTGGGAATGAACGGTGGGGACCCCCATGGCAGTCACCAGCAGCGCCATCGCCAGCACCGTCCCGCCACCCGGAGAGCACGATCGAAACATAGTCACGTCCTTGAAGGTCGGAACCCCCCGATTCTGGCCGCTCAGCCGGAAACCTCAAAACAACCATGCGATATTGAACGGACACAAAGTTCAGGTGCACGGCAATTCCTGGCAGGAAGGGATGGCCAGACTTCGCAAGCAGGCCGAGTGGCTGCGGGATCCATACCCCGATGCAGCGGCTAGCATTAGATTCCGAATTCAACGGGGGGCTCACGCCCTCCCGTTCTGTTGTCCCTCTGTGCCAATAATGGTGAGACACTTCTTCCCCACTAAATTAGACTAGGGGGCGAGAAGCTGGATTACGAATGATAGAAAACAGAAGCGACAACAAATTGAGGATTTTGGAAACCTCGGAGCGAAGTGGAGAGGTCTCCAAAACCGCTGCGGAAAGGACCGAGTCCGACAAGGCTCTTCCTAGACCCAATCCGGAAATTGCAGCCAAGGCAACCCGGCGCCGGTTTTCAGCCCGCTATAAGCTCAGGATCCTGGAGCAGGCCGATGGCTGTGAGTTCGGCGAAGTGGCAGCCTTGCTGCGCCGGGAAGGGCTTTACTGGTCGAATCTTCAGGACTGGCGACGACAACGCGAGGAAGGAACTTTGCAGGCACTGACCCCTCGCAAGCGAGGGCGCAAATCGAAGCCGGTCAATCCTCTGGATCATCAACTGAGGCAAGTGCAGGCTGAGAATCGGAAGCTGAAACGCAAGCTCGAGAAGGCGGAGATCATGCTGGATATCCAAAAAAAAGTCTCGCATCTATTGGGAATCTCTCTGGAGAGCAGCAGCGAGAACGAAGACGAGAGCTGATGGACAAAGCGTTGCGTTTCTCGGAAACTCACGGCATTCGTGTGGGCTCGCAGGCGCTGGGTTTGCCACCGTCAAGCCTCTATCGGGAAAAACGACGGCGGGAACAGCCGGCGGTTGAAGCTCGACCTCGGCCGACATCTCCTCGAGCCTTGAGCCCACCCGAAAGGGAGGCCGTTGTGGAGGTTCTGCACAGCCGGCAGTTTATCGACAAAGCTCCTGCCGCCGTATGGGCGGAGCTGCTGGATGAAGGGCGGTACTTGTGCTCGATCCGAACCATGTACCGCATTCTGGCCGAACGTTTGGAAGTTAGAGAACGCCGTCGCCAGCGCCGCCATCCCCACTACTCAAAGCCGGAACTTCTGGCCACCGGCCCAAACCAATGCTGGTCATGGGACATCACCAAGCTGAAGGGGCCCGTCAAATGGAGCTATTACTACCTCTACGTGATCCTGGACATCTTCAGCCGCTATGTGGTGGGCTGGATGGTGGCCACCCAGGAAAGCTCACGCCTGGCCAAGGTCTTGATCGCCCAGAGCTGCTCCAAGCAGGAGATCGTAGCGGGTGATCTCACTCTGCATGCCGATCGTGGCTCGTCGATGAGTTCCAAGGCACTGGCCTTGCTACTGGCCGATCTGGGAGTCACCAAGTCTCACTCTCGGCCTCATGTCTGTGACGACAATCCCTACTCGGAATCCCAATTCAAGACCCTCAAGTACCGTCCAGAATTCCCGGCTCGTTTCGGCACCATTCAGCAAGCCAGAGACTTCTGTCGGGATTTCTTCGATTGGTATAACCGCGACCATCGCCATTCGGGTATTGGCCTGCACACTCCCGAGGACGTGCACTATCGCTCCGCCCTCGCCACACGTCGCAATCGTGCCCACGTGTTGGAGGCCGCCCATGCACTCTTCCCGGAGAGATTTCCCAACGGCAAACCCGTTCCGCCACCTCTTCCCGAGGCCGTCTGGATCAACCCTCCCGAAAAGGAGAACTCTTGAGATGACGCTACAGTAATTTATTCACCAAAGTGTCTCAAAGTTATTGACATGTTCCGTGTCCCGGTGTCAAGGAACGGCACAGAACGGTAGAGCGTTAGCTCACCGTTTCCTGACCGGAGATGACGGGATCTCCCCTCCTTCACAGTCGGGGCTCCGTTACCAGTGTGGCAATCCGTTAGTTCACCTGAAAGAACGAGTCGGGTACTTCCTGGTTCTCGGAGCTCTGATCGAACTTCATGGTCCACTGCCAGAGCGAGGTCGATCCGGTCTTTTGCGTCGAGAACTGGACCACCCAGGTGGCCGGCAGCTTGAGTCCGCCGAAGTCCCTGCTAGCCCGGAAAATTCATAAGTTGTCGAAGCGAAGGGCCGCAAGCGCCGCGCTGGCAAGGCTTTACCTCCGAGGGCACCGCAGGCATAGTCGTGACTCTGTCGAGGAGCCCGAGGAGGGGGAACGCAGCCAGGGCGGATGATGGGGGCGCTGCAGCCGACAACTTATGAATTTTCCGGGTTAGGCCCGGTCGAAAGCAGCGCTACTGGCACACCTACCAGCACAGCGACGATTTTGCGGTTTCGGAGGTCGTAAATATTCGGTAAACCCCGTCTTGCAATAATCTCCTTCCAAATAAGCCCGCGGTCAAACTTTGCTGGACACAGAAGCTGCGAGTGTGTATACAGGGAGCATGCAGCTGAGTGCTACCACCAAGCCGGAATCGGGTGGACTGACGGCTGATGGCTCGACGAAGCGGGTTTTGGTGGCCAAGGAAGAGTACATCCGGCTGCGCTGGGCGGCAGCGTACTGGAAGGCCCAGCATGCCGGGGCGGTGGAGAGAGAAAAGCAGTTGAAGTCAGAGAACTTGAGTCTGCGGGCTCGAGTTCGAGAGCTGGAGAGTCAGCTCTGGGGGCGCAAGAGTGAACAGGCCAAGGGTGGGCGCGCTGGCAGTTCCAGCCCCAAGGCGAGCGGGCGACCCCGAGGGCAGCAAAAAGGCAAGCAGGGGCACGGTCGGACCACTCTGGACGGGTTGGCAGCCCAGGAAGAGGTAGTGGATCTGGAGGAAGCCCAAAAAAGCTGTCCGAAATGCGGTCTGGCACTGGAAGCCTTGGGCTGGACGGAAGACGCCGAGGTGGCCGAAATCGAAGTGCGGGCCCACCGGCGGGTGATCCGGCGGCGCAAGTACAAAGCGGCCTGCCGCTGCGGGGTGCTGCCCGGCATTGTCACGGCGCCCGCCCCGGCACGCTTGATTCCCAAAGGCAAACTAGGGATTTCGGTTTGGGTGGAGATTCTGCTGGAGAAGTTTGACCATTGCCGCCCCATCCACCGTCTGTTGCAGCAGTGGCGAGACCACGGTTTGACTCTCTCTGCAGGAACGGTGGCCGGAGGGCTGAAAAAACTGCAGGGTCTGTTTTTGCCGGTGGCCGAGGCGATCGCCCAGCAGCAGCTCACCCAGGAGAACTGGCAAGCCGACGAGACCGGCTGGCCGGTGTTTGTGGCGGTGGAAGGCAAAAGCGGACGGCTCTGGCATTTGTGGGTGTTTTTGTCGGCCTCCACAGTCGTGTACCAGCTCCAACCCAGTCGCTCGTCTGCAGTGCCTCAATCTCACTTCGGCAGCGCCCAGGGCACTTTACTCACCGATCGATATTCTGCCTATAAGAAGCTGGTCCGGGTCTCAGAGGGGCGTATTTGCCATGCCTTTTGCTGGGCTCACGTGCGCCGCGACTTTTGGCGACTGGGCCTATCCCACCCCCCCTGGCAGGACTGGTCCCTGATGTGGATTGACGACATTGGCCGGCTCTTTGCTGCCAATCAGCTGCGGCTGGCAGTTCGCGATCAGCCCTTGGAATGGGCCCGGGCCGATCGAAAGCTGCGGGTGGCGGTTGAGAAAATGCGAGAGCAATGCGAGGCTCAACGCCAGCTTCCCAGCCTGGCTCCCCCCTGTCGCAAGGTCCTGAAAAGCCTGGCTCGACACTGGCCAGGGCTGACCGTGTTTGTGGATCAACCGGAAGTGGCTATGGACAACAACGCCGCCGAACGCGCCTTGCGCAACCCGGTGGTGGGACGCAAGAATTACTACGGCTCAGGCAGCCGCTGGAGCGCCCAGTTGGCGGCCAGCTTATTCAGCATCTTTGCCACCCTGCGACTCAACGGCCTCAACCCCCGCCTGTGGCTCAGGGACTATCTGCAGGCCTGCGCTAGGCAAGGCGGACAGCCACCACCCGACCTGGATCCTTTTCTTCCCTGGGAAATAAGCCCCCATCGTGCCCGCGCATTGACCTGGGCCAGGACGCCGGCAGCGGAGGCTGGATGAAACGCTTCTGCGGGCGAGACTTTAGCGGCCGGGAGATGCGGCGACTGTGTGAGCTGATTGGCGAAGATCCGACCCGCTCGCGGGCCCAGCTCTCCCGCTTGGCCTGCCAGCTCTTGGGCTGGTTCAAGCCTGACGGTGGCCTCAAGGAGATGAGCTGCCGGGTGGCCATGCTGCGCATGCATCGGCAGGGGTTGCTGCAGCTGCCGCCCCCTCGCAACCCGAAGGGAGGCTCGGGCCCAATCAAGCACACTTTCTGCAGCGCACCACAACCGCTGCTGTCCCGACCCGTGCACGAGCTGTCCGGCCTGCATCTGGAGCCGGTCCTGAGCCGCCCCGACTCCACTTTGTGGAATGAATACATCGACCGCTACCACTATCTGGGATACAAGCCCCTGCCGGGTGCTCAGCTGCGCTACTTCGCTTGTTCCGAAAGCCGCATCCTGGCCCTGCTCGGCTTTGGCGCCGCCGCTTGGAAAACCGCCCCTCGCGACCGCTTCATCGGCTGGCGTCCTTCGGAAAGGGAGAGAAACCTTCAACTGATCGTCAACAACGCCCGTTTCTTGATCCTTCCCTGGGTGCAGTCTAAGAACTTGGCCTCCAAACTGCTGGCCATGGCCGCGCGTCAACTCCCCGAGGACTGGCACGACCGCTACGCCTACCGACCCGTTCTGCTGGAAACCTTCGTCGACACGGGGCGCTTCACAGGCGCCTGCTACAAGGCCGCCAACTGGATCCATGTCGGACAGACCCAGGGCCGGGGCAAGCTGGACCGTGACCGCAAGGCCGATCTGCCCACCAAAAGCATCTGGCTCTACCCCCTGAGCAAACACTTCCGAAGATCGCTTCGCTCCACTTGAGTTCCCAACCCGCCTCACCCCATTAGGCATAAAGCCGATGATGGGTTTACCGAATATTTACCGGAGGTCGTCGTAAGTTATTGATTTTATTGGCTCCTCAGGTTGGACTCGAACCAACAACCCTCCGGTTAACAGCCGGATGCTCTGCCAAATTGAGCTACTGAGGAGCACGGCTGGCAAGGCCTGGAAATATATCGGACGCAGGCTCACCGGTCAAGGCAAGTTCCACGCCGTGGAACCGACCGGAGTTCCCTTCCTCCGACGGCTTCCGAGCCGTTCCCGAGATGATCTGTCCAGTCACCGGGCAGGCAGAGGCGCGAACAGGCAGAGGACGTCGCAAAAGTCGAAGGAATTGACAACGGAGGGACCGTCTGATTGGCGACAGTTAGAATTCCCCGCGTGTTGCCTCATCTAAGAATCGAACCGAAACTAGAAACTTGCCTCATTGGGAATCGAACCCAGTTCAGAACAGCTTATTTCTTCCGTCTCGCAGAAACAACGGGTGGAGTGGAAGGTCGAAATGACAAGGGAATAATGTGCCGGAGTGATCACGTAAAAATGACCCACCTTGTCAAGTAGGGTGTTGTTCTTGGTTTGAGCGAATTGTCTTGTCCGGTTCTTGGACTGCGAGAGGGGACACAGTGAGGGCGAGCCCGAATGGGGTTCCCTCTCGGCGGCCGACTCAGGTGACCCCCTTCTTGGGTTGTCCCGGGACCGTGAAGTCCCTGCTGCTGGAGATGTACGGCCCAGCGGTCGAGGCGACATTGCTGTGTGGCCGTCAGGGGACACTTCCCATGGCTCATAAGACTATTTTGACCTCGGCTGGTTGCCCCTTTGTTGGCGCACCTTCTTTTGCGAAATCAGACCCGATTTCAGAGAACGTTGGCTCTACACGGGAGATCTCGGCCTTGTAGAGTTGTTCTCTTCGCCAGTCCCTGACGCGGCGCTGCAAAGTTCGCAGCTGCCCATCAAAGAATCGACAGGGATGGCGTTGTTGAAGCCGAATGAAAAGCGCTTTGGCTGTTTGAGCGGGATTGACTTCCAGTTGGACACGAACCTCTGGCCAGACTTCAACGAAAGGATCCTCCCGGGTCCTCCAAGTCCGGGCAACCTGGGGCTTCTTCGTCCGCCGATATCTCCTGATTTGGTTGGATTCTGGTGCAGCACTGATCTCAGCAAGGTACTTCCTGACAACAGCATCCATCTCTCTAGGGGAGCCGTTTCCCTCCGGTTCTCTTTGTCCGTTGGCAAAGGTCCAAAAATGGTCCTGTCTTCGCTCGAGTTCTTTGAGTAACGTGACTGGATCCAGCTTCCTGTACAGGTCTTTGATGGGTTCTATTTTTCTCTTGGTGAGACAATCAGAGGCTAAGATTCGCTGGTAAGGAGTTTGAGCCCGATCGTAGCGTTTCTTGACGCGTGCACCCCGGCGTTGCTTCTCGATTAGCTTCATCGAGGGCTGAAAGAAGTTCACGTAGAGGCGCAGAATCTCGTAAAGCTGAATCAGGGCTCGCCAGGCCCCCAGACCCGTGTAGCGATCGTAGCCAATCAGCCGTCTCACGATCGAACCATTCTTCTCCTCAACGAAGGCCTGATCGTTCTTTCGACCCACCCGGGAACGAGTGAAAGTGATCTGCTCTCTTTGGCAGTAACGGAGCATCTCATAGTTGATGAATTCGCTTCCGTTATCCGTGTCCAATCCGAGAAGAGGAACCGGGAGCCGCCCACGCAGGCAGTTGAGAGATCCGATCACATCGGCTTCGCTACGCCGTAGCAGCGCCACGCATTCGGTCCAGCCCGTTGCGACGTCCACCAGGACCAGAGTGTGTAGGAAACTGCCTGCAGCACTCTCGCCGCAGTGAGCCACAAGGTCGGCTTCGACAAAACCGGGTTGAAGATCATCCCAGTCAGCGAAGGTTCGGACCTTGATCTGCTTCTTGAGCAAGCTTCCTGGTCGGGTCGTACTGACACCGTGCCGGCTGCTTCTTTCGGAAGCCAATAATCGATCAGCGGTAGCTGGGCTGATCGCTAGCAGCCTTCGCCTAACATCAGGCGGCAAGGATAGATGACCGTTCCTCTCCATAACTTCGATCAACTCGGGAACAAAGGGGACCAGTCTCTTTGCGCAGATCCGGTTGGCCGTTGTCCAAAGAGTCACCAGTGCCCGCTTCACCCGGTCATCGTATCGGGCACGGCGGGGCCGCGACGAACTGGCCCTGCTCGGCGGATTGTTCAACAGGGTAATCGCATGTTTGCGACCGTAGCCGGTTGTCGCGACCAACTGATCTACAATCTGGCTCTTGATCCCTTTGCGGGCCGATGCGTAATCCTCAGCGGTACGCGTCAACAATTCTCGGCGCAACTCCAAACTCAACTTCTTCTTCAATCTGTGACCTCCTCATCAAGTTTTCGGTTCGATTCTTGATGAGGCAACGGTATGCCATCAGTTCGATTTTGGATGAGTCAATGCGGTGGGGATTTCCAATCGTCGCTGCGGGAATTCTATTTGACGTTGATCAACCGTCAGAGAGGGGAGAATCATGACTCCAATTCTCACAGTAGTTTAAGAGTTCTCCCGTGGCTAACGCTCTGCCCTCGGAGGTAAAGCCTTGCCAGCGCGGCGCTTGCGGCCCTTCGCTTCGACAACTTATGAATTTTCCGGGCTAGCTGAAAAGTGAAACTGAATCCTGGGCAATCACAGACTTTCCAGGATGAAATCGGTCATCATCCGACGCAGGTGGTGGACCTGTGCAGCGCCCTGGACGCCGTGGCGCGACTTGGGGTAGATCATCAGGTCGAATTGCTTGCCCGCTTCCTGGAGCTCGTAGACGAACTGAAGGGTGTTCTGCATGTGAACGTTGTCGTCCATGGAGCCGTGGATGATCATCAGCTTGCCGTGCAGGTTGGCGGCTGCACCCTTCACGGAAGTTGTCTTGTAGCCCTCGGGATTCTTCTGAGGGGTGCTCATGTAACGTTCGGTGTAGATGGTGTCGTACAGGTGCCAGTCCGTGACCGGAGCCCCCGCAATTCCCAGCTTGAAACTCTGGCTGTGGGTCAGGGCATAGGCGGTCATGTAGCCTCCAAAGCTCCATCCCCAGAGGCCGATCCGGTCGCCGTCGATCCAGGAATGCGCCTTGAGAAAGTTGAGGCCGTCCTCCAGGTCGCGCAGTTCCTGCTCCCCGAAATTTCGATACAGCGGCCAGGTTGACTCGGCGCCCTTGCCACTGGCCGTCCGGTTGTCACAGATCCAGATGATGTATCCCTTCTGGGCCAGCAGCTGATGCCACAGGTATGTCGTTCCACCCCAGGAGTTGCGGACACGAGGAGAATTGGGCCCACTGTAGGTATGCGACATGACCGGGTATTTCCTGGACGGATCAAAGTCGGATGGCTTGATCATGATCGCCTCCATGACAAAACCGTCCCGCGCCGTCACCTGGTGAAACTCGGGCTGACTCAACTTGTATCTGGCCAGCTTCTTCGCGGGCTTATCGAAAATGGTCTGAACTTCGCGACCTGCGGAGTCGTTCAACCGCACCTGGGTCGGAGTGTCAATATCGCTCCAGCGGTCGAAGTAGAGTGTGAACTGGCTATTGAACGTGGCGCTGTGTGTGCCCTCTCGCTGGGAAAGCCTGTGCGGACGTCCGCCTCTGAGCCGCACGCGGTAAATATCCTCGGCGATGTGAGAGCGCCGGGTTGCAGAGAAATAGACCCATCCTCCCGCATCATCCACACCGTGGAGCGAGCGGACCTCCCAGTCTCCCGAGGTCACGGTGCCCAACAGCTCGCCGGTGGCTTTGTAGTGATAGAGATGGCGCCAGCCGCTGCGCTCGCTTTGCCATAGAAAGGATCCGTCCTGAAGCCAGGCAGGCTGGTCCAGCACGTTCACCCAGGCTTCCGTGCTCTCCCGCAAAAGCCGGCTCACCCGGCCCGTCCGGGGATCGGCCAGGTTGAGATCGAGCCAGGTCTGTTCTTTGTTCTGGATCTGGAACACGACCTGGCTGCCATCCCCATTCCACCCCACTCGGACGACCAGCAGATCCTCGGGCGAGTACTGGTGAAGATCGATCCAGCGGGTCCGATTTCCAGTGCTGGACACCACACGCAGCCGGGGAAGGGGGTTGGGATCTCCCGCCTTGGGATAACGCGTCACTTCCTGTTCCAGGTGTCGGGGCATGTGGTCGACCACCGTAAAGCTGGGAACAGGTGATTCATCCAGCTGCAGGCAGACGATGCGGCTCGAGTCAGGGCTCCACCAGTAGCCTTTGAAGTCGCCGCGGCCGTAGATTTCTTCCTGGTAGACCCAGTCGAGAATGCCATTGAGAAGGTTCTCGTGGCCGCCCCTGGTAAGACGGTGTTCCCGGTTGTTCCGCAGGTCGAAGACATACAGATCGTAGTCTCGTATATAGGCCACTTTCCGTCCGTCCGGGCTGAAGGACGGCTCGCGTTCCTCCTGGGGCGTGCTGGTCAGACGCAGGGCCCGGTTGCTGTCAAAGTCGTAGTAGAACAGATCGTCTTCATAGCGCCACAGGACTGCGGACTCCACGGGACTGAAGATCGGGCGCCCCTTCCTTCTGAGCTGGCCGGCCTTTTCCTCATCGAAGCCCTCCAGGCGGATCAGAGCCGCGGTCACTTTCGCGCTGTCGTAAAGGGGAGAGGTCTCCCCGCTGCGGGCGTGCACGCGGATCAGTCGGCGCACTCCTGATTCTCGGTCCTTTTCGGTCTGAACGTAATGCTCTCCATCCTTTAGCCAGCGCAAAATGGAAGGGGGGGAGGGGGTGAACTTCACCTTGTTTTCGGGGTGAAACAAATCATCCAGAGTGAGGAACTGCCCTTCCTGGCCCAGGGTCGTTCCGGTGATCAAGAACAGCAGGCCTACGAGCCTGATGTTGAAGGTTGAAAGTTGAAAGTTGAAAGTTGGACGTCGCTGGGCAAGCGTCGAAGGTTGGGAGAAGGCTTTGAGTTTCTCTACAAGCGGAATTCGCATTTTTTTGGACTCGGACGTTCTAAGTAACAGGTGCCGACTGTAAGACATTTTGAAGAACTGGAGATTTGGCAAAGAGCGCGCGCGATAACGAATCATATTTATGAATTGACATCAAAGGACCGTTTCAGGACAGACTTTCCACTTGGGGATCAAACCGGGAAATCCGCTATCTCGATTAGCTCGAATATGAGCTACCATCAGAAGGTGTGTAAATAGCATAGGCGGTGAGTATCCTTCCGGGTTGATAAAGCCCAGGGCCGAAAGGCCCGCAACGGAAGGAGTACACACCGCATGAGCAAGAAGAACATTGAAGAAAGTGTGGAGTCAAGAGTTTGTTTCGAGCAGCTGGAAGATTGGGTGCGCGAGAGGATCCAAGGCTGGGTTCAGGAGCTGCTGGAGGAGGAGGTCACGGAGTTATTAGGGCGGCGTAAGAGTGAGCGGCGAAGAGCCGTGGACACTCCGTCGGGCTATCGCAATGGATATGGCAAGCCGAGGCATCTGACGATGAGCTCGGGGACGATCCAGGTTCGAAGGCCTCGAGTGCGGGATCTAGAGGAACGCTTTGAAAGTCGGGTGTTGCCGCTGTTTGCCAAGCGGACGCGGCAGGTTCGAGAACTGATCCCTGAGCTGTACTTGCATGGTCTGGCGCTGGGGGATTTTGATCTGGCTCTGAGAGGGCTCTTAGGGGACAAGGCCGCGCTGTCAGCCTCCACGGTGGCGCGGTTGAAAGAGAAGTGGCAGGCCGAATGGGAGGTCTGGCAGAGTCGACCGCTGGATGATCTGGAAGTGGTTTATTTGTGGGTAGATGGAATTTACGTCAAGGCGGGACTGGAGAAGGAAAAGGCAGTCCTGCTGGTGGTGCTGGCCGCCTTAAGTGACGGCAGCAAAGTAGTCGTGTCGGTCACGAGTGGCTATCGGGAATCGACCCAGAGCTGGTCGGAAGTACTGCGCGACTTGAAGCAGCGGGGGATGGGTTGTCCGCGCCTGGTGATCGGAGACGGCCACCTGGGCATCTGGGGAGCTTTGCGCAACGTCTATCCCCAGGCCGAGGAGCAGCGCTGCTGGAATCATCGGATTGTCAACCTGCTGGCCAAGCTCCCCAAGGGAGTGCACAAGCCGGCCTTGCTGATTCTGCGGCAGATCCCTTACGCCGAGACCCGACAAGAGGCACAACGACTCAAGAAGGTCTTTCAGCACTGGTGCCGGCAGCGAGGACTGACCCTGACGGCTGAGTTGATCGAGCAGGACTGGGACCGGATGGTGACCTTTTACAACTATCCGAAGAAGCAGTGGCAGCATCTGCGAACAACCAATCCCGTGGAGTCACCGTTTGCCGCTCTTCGGCTGCGAACGGACGCGGCCAAGCGGTTCAAGAAAGTGGAAAACGCCCAGGCTGTGATCTGGAAGATGCTGCTGGTGGCGGAGAACAGATTCCGCCGTCTGAAGGCACCGGAGCTGATGAAAGACGTCTACCAGGGCGCCGAATATGTCAATGGAGTCCCGGTCAACCAAGTTCCGGAGGAGAAAGCCGCCTGAGCTTTTTTTACACACCTATTGACAAGAGCTCCTCGAATATAGCCGAAGGTTTCGAAAGAGGGCGTCCGAGGGAATTCAGGCAGTTTCTCCGAATAGCTAAGGGATCCAGCGGAGAGTTGCGGTCTCAAATCGCGATTGCAGCCGACCAAAGTTACGTCAGCCGCACTGAATACCAGCAGATCACACACGAACTCAAACACCTGAGCCGTAAGATCTCTAACCTGATGGACTACTTGTCCAAGAAAGTGTGATCCCTTGCGATCCGATTAGTCCTCCAACCCTGCCCCTGCCACCGACTAACCTTTCAACCTTCAACTTTCAACCTTCAACCTTCAACTTTCAACTAACTAGTACGCCCTAGCCCAAACCACCCTCCGAGGGCTGGGTTCTCCGGTAAAAATGCACGTACCAGCTCCCCCGACGTCATCGACGGGGATACAGCGGATGGTCACCGACAGTTCTTTCTGCATCTGAACGGCGATGGCTTCGTCTCCGTTCCAATGAGCCAGGGCAAAACCGCCGGAAATCCCGGCTTCGGATCCTTTGGCACCGAAGAACTCGAAGAACTCCTCCCGGGTATTCACGATCCGAGTGTAACGGGCGCGCAATGCCCGGGCTCGCTCAAGAAGATGATCCTGGATTTCCTGTAGCAGATCCGGAATCTCCGCCAGGAATCGGGCTCGCGGAACCGACTCTTTTTCCCGGGCTGAACGATCGCGTCTCCCCATGAAGACACTGTCTGACGCAATGTCGCGCGGGCCGATTTCCAGCCGAATCGGCACTCCTTTCTTGATCCAGTTCCAGACCTTGTCCCCTCCCCGCACATCCCGCTCATCCAACTCCACTTCAATCCTGCGGCCATCGTAGGTCCGGGACCGGAGTTCATCCCGCAGGTTCCTGCAGTACTCGAGCACCTGCTCCCGGCTCTCCGCCTTGAACAGAATCGGCATGATGACAACATGAGCCGGGGCCAGCCGGGGCGGAAGCACCAGGCCGTCATCGTCACTGTGAGCCATGACCAGAGCGCCCACCAATCTCGTCGAGACACCCCAGGAGGTGGTCCACACATGCTGCTCCTGGCCGTTCTCGTCCAGAAAGGTAACGTCCTGGACCCTGGCGAAGTTCTGCCCCAGAAAGTGCGACGTTCCGGCCTGCAGTGCTTTGCCATCCTGCATCATGGCCTCGATCGTGAGTGACTTTTCAGCGCCGGGAAATGTCTCCCCAGGAGTCTTCTCTCCTCCAATGACAGGCATGGCCATAAACTCTTCGGCAAAACGGGCGTAGACGTCATGCATCGTTCTGGTCTCGGCCAGGGCCTCCTCCCTGCTGGCGTGGGCGGTATGGCCTTCCTGCCACAGGAACTCCGTCGTTCGGAGAAAGAGACGTGTCCGCAACTCCCAGCGGACCACGTTGCACCACTGGTTGATGAGTAAAGGAAGATCCCGATAGCTGCTGATCCACTTGGCAAAGCTGGCCCCGATGATCGTCTCGCTGGTGGGACGAACAATCAGCGGCTCTTCCAACTTGCCGGCGGGGACCAGTTCACCATCTCTTTCCTCTAGACGATGATGGGTGACGACTGCACATTCCTTGGCGAATCCCTTGACGTGTTGAGCTTCCTTTTCGAGAAAGCTCTTGGGAATGAAGAGCGGAAAATAGGCATTCCGGTGCCCCGTATCCTTGAACATTCCATCCAGGATGCGCTGCATGTTTTCCCAGATCGCGTAGCCCCACGGCTTGATCACCATGCAGCCGCGGACCGGCGAGACTTCGGCCAGATCAGCAGCCCGAACGACCTGCTGGTACCACTGGGGATAGTCTTCTGCGCGGGTTGGTGTGATCGCCGTCCTGGTTGTTTGCTTTGCCATAGAGACCGGATTATGGCAAATTCCGAGCTCCCAATTCCAGATTGCCTGGAACCTGGAACGTGGAAGTTGGAACATTGGAACCCTGGAACGTTCCCAACCCTTCCCCTGTCGCCGGGTTGATTCCCCTGTCAGAATAGGTGACGAAAGAGAGGAGCAATGACGGACGAATCGAACCCGGTCGGCGACGCGGCAGTGCAGGGTCCGACTCTTTTCGACAGCCTGGCGGGAATCTTCCTGGATCCCACAACGACCTTTCAGAGAATCAACCACCGGCCGGTCTGGCTCATTCCGTGCCTGGCCCTGGTCCTTCTCGCCATGGTTTCAAGCTATCTGATCGTCGAAAGAATCGGGTCCGAGAACGTAGTCAGACTGCAGATTGAGCAGAGCCCATTGACCTCCGATATGTCCAGGGAGGAAAAAAACGCAGCCATCGAGAGAGCCCTCGAATCGCCTGCCCCCAGGTTCATGGCCCTGATCGGCCCCGTCCTGTGTCCGTTAGTCCCGCTGCTGACATCGGGTATTCTCATGCTCATCCTGATGATCCTCGGCCATTCCCCCGGCTTCTCCAGGCTGTTCTCTGTCGCTATCCACTCTTTCTGGGCTTATTCTGTCGTTGCCTACACCCTGGCTCTTGCTCGTCCTCTACCTGTCCCAGGACCCCTCCTTGCTCGACCCACGGAACCTGGTTCTATCCCATCTTGGAGTCCTGTGATTGGCGACAGTTAGAATTCCCCGCGACGACAAATGGAATTCCCCGCTTTTTCAGGGCTGATCCTGACCATGAGGGCATGGTTAAGGATCAGCAAGTGCGGAGGTTAGTAAAGTTGAAGAAGAACGAGAAGACGCTAACGATGGCGGCGGCCAAAGCGGGGATGTCGCGAAAGACAGCTCGCAAGTACCTGAAGTCGGGAAAGCTACCGAGCCAGTGTCAGCCGGAACGGTATTGGAGAACTCGATCGGATCCGTTCGAGTCGGTGTGGCCGGAGGTGAAAGAGATCCTGAAGCGATCGCCGACGGTGGAAGCAAAAGCGGTGTTCGATCATTTGTGTCGTCAGCAGGAAGGGGCCTTCCAGCAAGGCCAGTTGAGAACGCTGCAGCGCAGGATCAAGCAGTGGAAGGCAGAATACGGAGAAGCGAAGGAGGTGATGTTCCCGCAGAAGTATCAGCCGGGACATCAAGCGCAATCGGACTTCACGTTTATGGGGCGCCTCGGAGTGACGATCCAGGGCCAGCCGTTTCCCCATCTGCTGTACCACTTCGTGTTGGCCTACTCGAACTGGGAAGCGACCACGCTGTGTTTCAGTGAGTCGTTTGAGAGCCTCAGCCTGGGGCTTCAGAACGCGTTGTGGGAGTTGGGGGCGCTGCCCGAGGAGCACCGGACCGACCGGCTCTCGGCGGCAGTCAAGAACCTGAAGCGGGAAGAGTTCACCGAGCGCTATCAAGCGTTGCTGAGACACTTCGGGATGCGCTCCAGTCGCACTCAGGCAGGAAAGGCACACGAGAACGGGGATGTGGAACAGTCCCATCACCGCTTGAAACGGGCCATTGAGCAGGAACTGCTGCTGCGGTGTAGCCGTGATTTTTCCAGCCGGGAAGAGTACGAGGGCTTTGTAGCGGTGATTGTGTCCCGGCGCAATGCGGCCCGGCAAAAGCGCCTGGGAGAAGAGCTGGCAGTGATGCGCCCGTTGCCGGCACGCCGTCTGGATGACTTCACCCGGCAGTGGGTGAGAGTCTCCCCCAGCAGTACGATCCGGGTTCGCCACAACACCTATTCGGTGGACAGCCGGTTGATCGGCGAGCGCGTTCAAGTGCGGGTGTGGGCGGATCAGGTGGAGGTCTACTACGGAGGACGGCGCCAGGCACGGATGCCGCGCTTGCGAGGAGAAGGCAAGCATCGCATTGACTACCGGCACGTGATCCATTCGTTGGTGCGCAAGCCGGGGGCGTTTACTCGCTATCGCTGGCGGGAGGATCTGTTTCCGGGGATCTTGTTTCGAGTCGCCTACGACGAGCTGCGCCGAGATTGTCCGGCCACGGCGGATCGCCAATATCTGAAGATCCTCGAGGTGGCTGCCCAGGAAGGTGAACAGCGGGTGCGAGAGGCACTTCAGGTGTTGATTGAGCGGGGACAAAGAATCCGTTTTGAAGCACTACGAGAATGCCTTGTCGATCCGGTGGTGGAACCCTGGGAAGTGATGGTGGAGAAGATGGACGTGGGCCTCTACGACACCCTTCTCGAGAACCGGGAGGTGAGGTCATGAGCACAGGCAACTTACCGCGACTTCGCGAGTGCCTAATCGAGCTGCATCTACCGGCCTTTCGGGAGCACTACGCCGCCCAGGCGGCACTGGCCACCCAGGAAAGTCTGTCCTATCCCCGGTTTCTCTTGTCGTTATCTGAGATCGAGGTGGCGGAGCGGCACGAGCGCAAAATCCAGCGCCAGCGTCGGGCCTCCAAGCTTCCCTGGGAGAAAACGCTGACGGCGCTGGACCGCTCGCGCTTGCCCCAAAGCGTGGATCGACAACTCACAGCGCTGCTGGAAGGGACGTTTTTGGATCGTGCCGAGAACGTCTTGGCTTTCGGTAACCCTGGGAGCGGGAAAACCCATCTGGTCTGTGCTCTGGGCCAGGAGTTGATTCTGCTGGGGCGCCGGGTTCTGTTTTCTACCTGCGCCCTGCTGGTACAGCGATTGCTGCGGGCCAAAATCGATCTGACTCTGGAGAAGGAGCTCAAGAAACTGGATCGCTTCGAGGCTCTCATAGTCGATGACATCGGCTACGTTCAGCAAAGCCGGGAGGAAATGGAGGTTCTCTTCACACTGCTGGCCCATCGTTACGAACGTCGCAGCATCTTGCTGACCAGCAACCTGATCTTCTCGGACTGGGAGAGGATCTTCAAGGACCCCCTGACGACGGCAGCAGCCATCGACCGGCTGGTGCACCACAGCGTGATTCTGGAACTCAACGTCCCGAGCTATCGAATGGAGAGCGCCAAGGCAAAGCAGTGATCAACGTCAAATAGAATTCCCGCAGCGACGATTGGAAATCCCCACACAAGGATTAAAAAAAAAGAGCTGTAGCCGTCCTCTGAGACGGCCCTTTCCGCGGTCCTCCTTTCTGTAAAAAAGAGAGATTGTTCCTAGAATGCGAGGGGGACGGAGTGAGGGCGTAGCCCGAACGGAGCTCCCCCTCGCTCGCGCTGGCGTCGAGGGGAGTGGACCAGATCCACGAGGCTGCTGAGCGGCCTCTGTAGGGCGCTGTACGACCTCTCCCCTTGGCGGGCACTCGTCTATCGCCCTCACCAAGCACTTTCCGGGGTCCAATCAGCCGATTTGCCCGGATTTGACCTCCTCGCGGTTTCCTCATTTCGTGGTTCCCTGCTGCTTTGCCTTGGCGCTCTCCATTCGATAGCTCGGGACGTTGAGTTCCAGAATCACGCTGTGGTGCACCAGCCGGTCGATGGCTGCTGCCGTCGTCAGGGGGTCCTTGAAGATCCTCTCCCAGTCCGAGAAGATCAGGTTGCTGGTCAGCAAGATGCTGCGACGTTCGTAACGATGGGCCAGCAGTGTGAAGAGAACCTCCATTTCCTCCCGGCTTTGCTGAACGTAGCCGATGTCATCGACTATGAGAGCCTCGAAGCGATCCAGTTTCTTGAGCTCCTTCTCCAGAGTCAGATCGATTTTGGCCCGCAGCAATCGCTGTACCAGCAGGGCGCAGGTAGAAAACAGAACCCGGCGCCCCAGCAGAATCAACTCCTGGCCCAGAGCACAGACCAGATGGGTTTTCCCGCTCCCAGGGTTACCGAAAGCCAAGACGTTCTCGGCACGATCCAAAAACGTCCCTTCCAGCAGCGCTGTGAGTTGTCGATCCACGCTTTGGGGCAAGCGCGAGCGGTCCAGCGCCGTCAGCGTTTTCTCCCAGGGAAGCTTGGAGGCCCGACGCTGGCGCTGGATTTTGCGCTCGTGCCGCTCCGCCACCTCGATCTCAGATAACGACAAGAGAAACCGGGGATAGGACAGACTTTCCTGGGTGGCCAGTGCCGCCTGGGCGGCGTAGTGCTCCCGAAAGGCCGGTAGATGCAGCTCGATTAGGCACTCGCGAAGTCGCGGTAAGTTGCCTGTGCTCATGACCTCACCTCCCGGTTCTCGAGAAGGGTGTCGTAGAGGCCCACGTCCATCTTCTCCACCATCACTTCCCAGGGTTCCACCACCGGATCGACAAGGCATTCTCGTAGTGCTTCAAAACGGATTCTTTGTCCCCGCTCAATCAACACCTGAAGTGCCTCTCGCACCCGCTGTTCACCTTCCTGGGCAGCCACCTCGAGGATCTTCAGATATTGGCGATCCGCCGTGGCCGGACAATCTCGGCGCAGCTCGTCGTAGGCGACTCGAAACAAGATCCCCGGAAACAGATCCTCCCGCCAGCGATAGCGAGTAAACGCCCCCGGCTTGCGCACCAACGAATGGATCACGTGCCGGTAGTCAATGCGATGCTTGCCTTCTCCTCGCAAGCGCGGCATCCGTGCCTGGCGCCGTCCTCCGTAGTAGACCTCCACCTGATCCGCCCACACCCGCACTTGAACGCGCTCGCCGATCAACCGGCTGTCCACCGAATAGGTGTTGTGGCGAACCCGGATCGTACTGCTGGGGGAGACTCTCACCCACTGCCGGGTGAAGTCATCCAGACGGCGTGCCGGCAACGGGCGCATCACTGCCAGCTCTTCTCCCAGGCGCTTTTGCCGGGCCGCATTGCGCCGGGACACAATCACCGCTACAAAGCCCTCGTACTCTTCCCGGCTGGAAAAATCACGGCTACACCGCAGCAGCAGTTCCTGCTCAATGGCCCGTTTCAAGCGGTGATGGGACTGTTCCACATCCCCGTTCTCGTGTGCCTTTCCTGCCTGAGTGCGACTGGAGCGCATCCCGAAGTGTCTCAGCAACGCTTGATAGCGCTCGGTGAACTCTTCCCGCTTCAGGTTCTTGACTGCCGCCGAGAGCCGGTCGGTCCGGTGCTCCTCGGGCAGCGCCCCCAACTCCCACAACGCGTTCTGAAGCCCCAGGCTGAGGCTCTCAAACGACTCACTGAAACACAGCGTGGTCGCTTCCCAGTTCGAGTAGGCCAACACGAAGTGGTACAGCAGATGGGGAAACGGCTGGCCCTGGATCGTCACTCCGAGGCGCCCCATAAACGTGAAGTCCGATTGCGCTTGATGTCCCGGCTGATACTTCTGCGGGAACATCACCTCCTTCGCTTCTCCGTATTCTGCCTTCCACTGCTTGATCCTGCGCTGCAGCGTTCTCAACTGGCCTTGCTGGAAGGCCCCTTCCTGCTGACGACACAAATGATCGAACACCGCTTTTGCTTCCACCGTCGGCGATCGCTTCAGGATCTCTTTCACCTCCGGCCACACCGACTCGAACGGATCCGATCGAGTTCTCCAATACCGTTCCGGCTGACACTGGCTCGGTAGCTTTCCCGACTTCAGGTACTTGCGAGCTGTCTTTCGCGACATCCCCGCTTTGGCCGCCGCCATCGTTAGCGTCTTCTCGTTCTTCTTCAACTTTACTAACCTCCGCACTTGCTGATCCTTAACCATGCCCTCATGGTCAGGATCAGCCCTGAAAAAGCGGGGAATTCCATTTGTCGTCGCGGGGAATTCTAACTGTCGCCAATCAAAAGCAGCAGGGAACCACGAAATGAGGAAACCGCGAGGAGGTCAAATCCGGGCAAATCGGCTGATTGGACCCCGGAAAGTGCTTGGTGAGGGCGATAGACGAGTGCCCGCCAAGGGGAGAGGTCGTACAGCGCCCTACAGAGGCCGCTCAGCAGCCTCGTGGATCTGGTCCACTCCCCTCGACGCCAGCGCGAGCGAGGGGGAGCTCCGTTCGGGCTACGCCCTCACTCCGTCCCCCTCGCATTCTAGGAACAATCTCTCTTTTTTACAGAAAGGAGGACCGCGGAAAGGGCCGTCTCAGAGGACGGCTACAGCTCTTTTTTTTTAATCCTTGTGTGGGGATTTCCAATCGTCGCTGCGGGAATTCTATTTGACGTTGATCAGTCCTGGTTGACCAGACCGAATCGCCTGTCCTCTTCACTCTCTCTGCTTCCTTTGACCTGGTGACCTTCTACAATCTCTTCCTCTGGTCCCTGGGGGTGTCGATAATCTGCGGCCGTCGAGCCGGATTCGGTACCGGACTGGGGGCCGTCGTGGTCCTGTGGGCTCTATGGGTAATCGCCAAGACCGGATTTGCCATGCTTATGGGCGGCTAGCCCGGGCTATGTGACCCGGGTCACAAACTCTGAGCCGGCGCCGGAGACTTGTCTTTCGAGCCGGCAGGGTTCACTTTTTGCTTGCAAAAGATCCGCGGCAGGGACACAATCGGCCGATATGAGTGGTACGAAATCTCTTCCCGCTTGGCTGTGGATCTTTATTGCTGTCCTTTTCGGCGCCTGGCTGCTGTACTGGTTGCTGTAATTCGACGGGGCAGGGAATCCCGTTTGGAGCCGCCGGCCTGGCGTTGAAGAAGGGGTAGCTCGAAGTTACTTCTTCTTCTCGGCTGCTGTTGCAGTTTCTCTATCCACCAGTTCGATCAGAGCGAGCGGGGCCGCATCGCCCTTGCGATTCCCCAGGCGGATGATTCGCGTATACCCTCCGGGGCGTTTTGAGTAACGCGCCGCCAGCGTGTCAAACAGCTTGGCCACGACCGCTTTGCGCCGGATCCCGGCCAGGGCCATTCTCCGTGCATGGAGTGTCTCTCTCTTCCCAAGTGTGATCATCTTCTCTGCGTAGGGACGCAGCTCTTTTGCTTTGGCGACGGTGGTGATCATGTGCTCATGGTCGAGCAGTTCCGTCACCATGTTGCGTAGCATGGCTTTGCGGTGACTGGGGGTTCGATTCAGCTTCCGACCGGCTTTCCGATGTCGCATTGGCAACCTCTCCCTTCAGACTCCGTCGGCTTCGCCGACCGGACGAACCGCATCATCCAGTTTCATACCGAAGCTGAGACCCATGTCGGTCAAGATTTCCTTGATCTCGTTCAAAGATTTTCGACCGAAGTTTTTAGTCTTTAGCATTTCCGACTCGCTCTTCCTGACCAACTCTCCGATGGTCTGGATATTGGCGTTCTTGAGGCAGTTGTACGAACGGACCGAGAGCTCCAGTTCTTCCACAGATTTGCTGAGGCTGTCAGTGATTGCCTCGTACTGCTGGCCAGGACTATCTTGGCTTGCCTCCGGCTCTTCTTCAAAATTGATGAAAATAAACAGGTGGTCCTTGAGGATCTTGGCTGCCTCGGCAATCGCATCCTCTGGACTGACCGAACCGTCAGTCCAGATGTCAAGATTGAGACGGTCGTAGTCGGTCGAACGTCCGAGTCGAGCAGCTTCAACATAGAAGTTGACCTTCTGGACCGGAGAATGAACGGAATCCATAGGGATGTAACCCACTCCCAATTCCTCTTCAAAGTTCTCGTCGGCAGGCTGGTACCCCCGAGCTTTCCGAACCCGCATCTCCATCTTGATCTCTCCGGTGTCGTTCACGCTGGCGATTCGAATGTCGGGGTCCAAAATCTCAACGTCGGGATCGGGCTTGATTTCGCCTGACGTCAGCACACCGGCCCCGCTCGACTCGAGGTAGATTGTCTTGGGATGATCAGTGTGCAGTTTCAGGGGAATTCGCTTGAGATTCATAATGATGTCAGTGACATCTTCATGGACCCCTGTGATCGACGAGAACTCGTGCAGAACACCCTCGATCTTGACAGCCGTAATCGCAGTACCTTCAATGGAGGAAAGAAGGGCCCTTCTCAAGGCATTACCGATGGTACTCCCGAACCCCCGTTCAAAAGGTTGGGCAAAGAAGTGCCCAAAACCACTAGATCGTGTTTCCAGATCACACCCAAGTCTCTTGGGACGTTGAAAACTGCTCATGTTATGACTCCCAATCTATCGCTTTGGTCGAGAGCATCAATGATCATTCCTTGATCCTCCCAGTTTGAATTAAGTTCGATGCTCGGTTCTCTGCTCTTAGACTCTTCTCTTTTTCGGGGGTCGGCACCCGTTGTGCGGAATGGGCGTGACGTCCTTGAGGTCCCGGATTTCAAGACCGGAGGCCTGAAGCGAACGGATAGCTGCCTCACGGCCGGAACCCGGGCCCTTGACCCGCACGTCGCAATATCTCATCCCGAACTGATCCCGCGCAGCGGCTGCGGCACGGTGAGCCGCCTGCGATGCAGCAAAGGGTGTACTCTTGCGACTTCCGCGAAACCCCTGACCACCGGCGCTGGCGTGGGCGAGAACGTTGCCTTCCAGATCGCTGATACAGATGAGGGTGTTATTAAAAGTCGCTTTAATGTGCACGATGCCGTGGACCACGGTGCGACGCTCCTTCTTCTTCGCTTTCTTCGTTTTTCTCCCGCCCTTTTGATCTTTAGCCATGGCTCAACTTTCCTGTCACCTCCTGCGTCTGCGGATTCCCGTTTGCTTGGGTCCCTTTCTGGTTCGGGCATTGGTATGCGTGCGCTGACCTCGGACCGGCAATCCGCGGCGATGTCGAAGACCTCGATAGCATCCGATATCCATCAGCCGCTTGATATTAATCTGTACTTCCTTGCGAAGATCTCCTTCGATCCTTCCCTCATCCTGGATGATCTGGCGGATAGCGGTGCCCTGTTCTTCCGAGAGTTCTCCCACCTTCACACCGGCTTCGACCTCTGCCTTCTCCAGAATTCCGGTAGCCCGGGTTCGGCCGATCCCGTAAATGTAGGTCAGGCCGACATCAATCCTCTTGTGGTCCGGAATGTTGACTCCAGCAATGCGTGCCATACCTTAACCTTAACTTTCCCCGACCCTATCCCTGCCGTTGTTTGTGCTTGGGGTTGGGACAGATCACGCGCACCACACCGCGGCGGCGAACGATCTTACAGTTAATACAAATCTTCTTGACTGAGGCTCGAACCTTCATTTCGACCTCCTTTGACTCCACGTTCAATGATTCTCCCGCGCGATCGGTCGGTCGGAGAGATTTCCAGGCGAACCTGGTCTCCTTCCAGCAAGCGAGAGATCTGTACTTTTTTCTCTATCGAGATGTGAGCGACAACCTGATCACCGTCCTCGGTTCTCACTCGGAATAACTCTTTTGGCAATCTCCTAGTGACCCGTCCTGGAATACTCTTCATGAAGAATCCGGTTCCGGACCTTCGAGCTGGCTCAAGATCCAGGGACCGTCTTCAGTCAAGGCCACTGAGTGCTCAAAATGAGCACTGTACCCCCCATCGGTTGTCACCGCAGTCCACCGATCCTCAAGGATTCTGGCACCGGGCCCCTTACTGTTCACCATGGGTTCGATGGCCAGAACCATCCCCTCCCGGAGTCTGGGACCGCGACCCGGGATTCCGTAGTTGGGCACCTGAGGGTCCTCGTGAAGCCGCTCTCCGATTCCATGTCCCACGAATTCCTTGACTACCGAAAATCCGCTCGCCTCGACGTGGTTCTGCACGCTGGCCGATATATCAGAAATCCGATTCCCAACCACCACCTGCTCGATCCCCTTAAAAAGAGACTCTCTGGTCACTCTCAACAGTTCCTTCAGCTGGCTGGAGATTCCCCCCACCGGGAAAGTCCATGCCGAATCGCCATAGAAGCCCTGCCAGCAAACTCCTACATCCAAGCTCACTATATCTCCAGTCTCGAGCCGCCGGTCACCGGGAATTCCATGCACAATCTGCTCATTGATCGAAGCACACACACTCGCCGGGAAACCCTGATATCCCTTGAAGGCAGGCTGCCCGCCTGCCCCCAGGATCATTTCCTCTGCCACTCGATCCAGATACGCGGTCGTCACTCCCGGCTCAATGAGCCGACCAAGATGCTGTAGAACCCGAGCCACGATCAGGTTCGCCTGCCTCATCTTGTCGAGCTGATCCCTGCCCTTACAGACAATCATTCCACATCAACCAACTGTAATCGGGCAGAAACTAATAAGTTTATCAAATCAGAACTTCACAACTCCAACCGGATCTAGTACCCAAGTACACTGTAACACCTGAATCGCCAGCGCCTGAGCGGCCCTCGACCCCGATCTCTGAGTTGCGCCTCCTCGCCAGAGTCCTGGCTCTGCCTCCGTCCGTGCGCCTTGACCTCGGGCCCGAATGGCTCGCTCATCCACCATCGATTTAAGCATTACAGTCCACTAGCCCCGTCTTCCTCGCACCCGGCCCTTCTTGAGAAAGCCCTCGTAGTGCCGCATCACCAGTTGGGACTCGATCTGCTGAACCGTGTCCATGGCAACTCCAACCACGATGAGCAGTGAGGTCCCTCCAAAATAAAAGGCTACCCCGAGCCCGTTAGTGAGCCACTGGAGGCCGTTGTCGATAAGGAAATCGTCCAGCGGGACACCGATCAAGGGTATAGGCTGCACCTTGAAGCCGGTGATCAGAAACTCCGGCAGAAGGCAGACCAGGACAAGGTAAACCGAGCCGGCGAAGGTCAGGCGGGTCAAGACCTTGTCGATGAATTCCGACGTTCTGCGACCGGGTCGGATTCCCGGAATGAATCCCCCGTACTTTCGGATGTTGTCCGCCACTTCATCAGGATTGAAGATGATGCTGACGTAGAAAAAACAGAAAAACATGATCCCGGCGATGTAGACAATATTGTAAAGCGGGTACCCCTGTTGCAGCTGGCTCGCCATACTCTGCAGCCAGGCCCAGGGCAACATGAGCTGGAGTGTCGAGGGGAAGGCCACGATGGAAGCTGCAAAGATCACCGGGATCACACCCCCAGAGTTGACTTTGAGCGGCAGATGAGTCGCCTGGCCGCCGTACATCCGGCGCCCGACGACCCGTTTCGCATACTGTATCGGGATTCGTCGCTGACCTCTCTCGACGAAGACGATAGCTGCTATGACGGCCACCATCATGATCACGAGCGCCGCAACCAGAAAGATGGACTTCTCCCCGCTCCGCAGATCCCCAAACAAAGACACGCTGGCACCCGGCAAACCCACCACGATCCCGGCGAAAATGATCAAGGAGATCCCGTTGCCGATGCCCCGCTCTGAGATCTGCTCTCCAATCCACATGACAAAGATGGTGCCGGTGCACAGAGTGAGCATAGTCATCAGCCGAAAACCCCATCCAGGGCTGGAGACAATCGAGGGGACACTGGCGGTTCGCTCCAGGGCAGTGGCAGTCGCCATGCCCTGGAAGAGACTCAGCCCGACCGTCGCGTATCGGGTGTACTGGTTGATCTTGCGGCGACCGAGGTCTCCTTCCTTGGAAAGCCGTTCCAGGTAGGGCCAGACAACTGTCAGGAGCTGAAAAATAATGGAAGCGGTGATGTAGGGGGTGATTCCCAGGGCAAAAATAGAAAAACGGGACAGGTTTCCACCGGAGAAAATGTCCAGGAAACCGAAGATGGTCCCGGCCTGGCTCTGGAAAAACCCGGCAAGAGCTTCACTATTGACACCGGGAGTCGGAATCCAACTGCCGACACGGTAAAGCGCCAACATTGCGAGCATGAAGAGAATTCTCTTGCGAAGCTCCGGAATGTTGACGATGTTTCGCAGAGTGCCGGCAAGACGGTTGAAATCGGCCATACTAACTGACGACCTCCGCAGTCCCTCCCGCTGCCTCAATTTTCCTGCGAGCCGACTCACTGAAATGACTTGCGCGAACCGTCAGCTTCTTCTTCAACTCGCCTTCTCCAAGAATGCGAAGACCATCATGAGTTTTCTTCACATAGCCGATCTCTCTGAGCCTCTCGGCAGAGACATCCACTCCTTCCTCGAACTGGTTCAGGTCGCGAACATTGAGGACGACATGACGCTTGGCAAAGATGTTGGTAAAGCCTCGTTTGGGCAGTCGACGATAGAGGGGCATCTGTCCCCCCTCGAAACCGGCGCGGCGCGAGTATCCAGAACGGGACTTCTGACCCTTATGACCTCGTCCGGCGGTGACTCCCTGACCCGAGCCAGGCCCCCGCCCCACTCGCTTGCGCTTCTGATTGGCCCCCGGGCCCGGCTTGAGAGAATGCAGCTTTAGAGACATGTTCATTCTCCTTCGACGATGCGAACCAGGTGGCACACCTTCGCCACCATGCCCCGAACCGCGGGGGTATCCTGACGTTCCACTACTTGATTCAGTCTGCGAAAACCCAGGCCTCGAATCACTTTCCGATGCTTCTCAGGGCGCCCGATCATGCTCCGGAAGTACTCGATTCTGATTGTTTTCGGTGCCTTCTCAGCCATCACAGGTCCTTTTCGGAAATCCCCCGAATCCGGGCCACCTCTTCCCGGCTCCGAAGACGTCCAAGGCCCTGAAAAGTCGCCTTGATGACGTTATGCGGATTGGGGCTTCCGAGGACTTTAGTCACCACGTCGCGCACTCCTGCGGCTTCCATAACCGCGCGGACGACACTGCCGGCAATCACTCCAGTTCCTTCGGGGGCCGGCCGCAGGAGAACTCTGCCTGCCCCATACGCACCCTCGACCACGTGAGGGATCGTCGAACCGCTCAGCGGGACCCCGACCATGCCTTTGCGCGCTCTCTCCAGGCCCTTCCGAATGGCCGCGGGAACCTCTTTGGCTTTCCCCAGTCCGAAGCCGACTCGCCCTCTCTGATCCCCGACCACCACCAGGGCATTAAAGCTCAGGTTCTTTCCTCCCTTGACAACCTTGGTGACACGGTTGATTGAAATGACCTGATCTTTCAGGTCCGAGTCGCCTCTGTCATAAAACGCCATAGTTGCTCCTAGAACTTCAGTCCCTGTTCCCGCGCCGACTCGGCGAAGGCCTTGACCCGCCCGTGGTAGATGTAACCCCCTCTATCAAAGACGACGGTCTCGATGTTTTTCTTTTTTGCCTCCGCCGCAATTCTCTTTCCGACTTCTTGAGCCGCTTCCAGGTTTGATCCGGTCTTCCTTCCCTTGCTTCCGAACGTTGAAGCGGATGCCAGGGTGACTCCACCTTCATCATCCACCAGCTGTGCATAGAAGTGTCTGAGACTACGAAACACTACGAGTCGGGGTCGCTCGACCCGGCCTGAGATTTTTCGCCGGATTCGTGCATGCACCTTCAAGCGTCGTTGATTCTTGCTGAGCTTCTTAGCCATATTGCGTAGATCGCTGGCGGGTTCCAGCACTCCCCTCCATAAATGCGGTAGCGAGTACTAAGCGCCTTTCTTTCCAACTTTGGTACGTACGAGTTCGTCGGCGTAACGTATCCCCTTTCCCTTATAAGCGTCGGGAGGGCGGATCCTTCGAATATCTGCCGCCGCCTGGCCCACCTTCCCCTTGTCGATTCCGCTCACCACCATGGTGGCCACATGATTCGGAATAGCCTTTCTTGTCTTGTCTACCTTGATTTCGATTCCCTCGGGGAACTCAAACTCGACCTGATGCGAGAAGCCGACAGACAGAGTGAGAGCCCCGGCTTTAACTTCGGCCCGATATCCAATCCCCACCAGATCGAGTTCCTTGCTGAAGCCCTTGGCAACCCCCCACACCGCATTGGCTACCAGAGAGCGAAACAAACCGTGAAGAGCCCTGGTTCTCTTGCTTTCATCATGCCTCTTGGCCTCTGCTATGCCGTCGGTGACTTCAAGTTGAATACCGGCCGGAATGACGGTTTCCAGGGTCCCTTTCGGTCCCTGAACAACGACCCGGGCGGCCTCGACGTCGAGTTGGACACCGGCGGGAATCACAATAGGCTGCCTACCGACACGTGACATTGGTCAAACCCTCAACCGGTCCGAATGAATCGGGGAAATCATCAGTACACCTCACACAGAATCTCGCCTCCGACACCTTTGCCCTGGGCGGCTTTTCCTGTCATCACTCCGCTGGAAGTCGAGAGGATTGTGATCCCCATTCCTCCCAGGACTGCAGGAATCTCATCTTTCCCCGCGTAGACCCGTCTTCCCGGCTTGCTGACGCGCTGCAACTTCGTGATGGTCGGCGAGCGGTCGGGCTGGTATTTGAGGAGCACTTTGATGCGACTGACAGGCTTCTCCTCGACCAGCGTGTAGCCAACAAGATACCCCTCTTCTTTCATGATCCGAACAACCTCTTCCCGGATCTTTGAATAGGGAATCTCAGTGGTCTCGTGAGCGGCCATAAGTGCATTGCGAATCCGCGTGAGCAGGTCCGCAATAGGATCCGTCATCATGGTTGGTCTCCTCTTTTCGCGATTTCATCCATGCTCAAAAAACCAGTACGCGGCGTTCCACTTCGCCAAGAGGGACACCGATGTTCTCCAACAGCACCAGGCCCTGCTGATCGTCCCGGGCCGTGGTCACGATCGTGACGTTCATCCCGTTCAGACGCTCGGTCCTGGCGAGATCGATCTCCGGGAAAATGAGCTGATCCTTCAATCCGATTGTGTAGTTCCCTCTTCCATCGAAGGCCTTATTGGACACGCCTCGAAAGTCTTTTACACGGGGGAGGGCAACGTTGAGGAGACGGTCCAGAAACTCGAACATCCGATCACTTCGTAGTGTCACCTTCACGCCGATGGGCATATTCTCCCGCAGTTTGAACCCCGCGATTGACTTGCGGGCGCGTCGAATCACCGCCTTCTGTCCCGTAATCCGGGATAGTTCTTCGGCTGCTTCGTCGAGCAGTTTGGCATTCTGTATCGCCTCCCCGAGACCGATATTGACCACCACCTTGACGAGTCTCGGTATGGCCATCGGATTCTTGATCTCGAACTCTTTGGTCAGGGCCGGAACCGCATCTTCCAGATATCGTTGCTTCGTGCTCTTCATTTTGAAAACCTGCTACCGTTTTCCGATAGTAGCGTTACATTTCTTGCAAACTCGCACTTTGTCGCCGTCGGAAAGCAGGGCAACGCCCATTCGACTCGGCTCCCCGCATTCAGGACAGACCAGCATCAGGTTGGACAGGTGGATGGGAGCTTCCCTTTCCACTACTCCGCCCTGGATGTTCTTTTGGGGATTGGCGCGAGTGTGTCGCTTGATGAAGTTCAAATTCTCGACAATCGCCCGGTTTCTTCCGGGAAAGACCCTCAACACCCTGCCCCGGGCTCCCCTGTCTTTCCCAGAAATGACGAGGACTTCGTCATTTCGTTTGATGTGCAACATCACAATACCTCCGGTGCCAGCGAAACGATTTTCATGAAGCGCTTTTCCCGCAGTTCACGGGCCACCGGACCGAAGACACGTGTTCCAATCGGCTCCTTCTGGGGGTTGATCAATACAGCAGCATTCTCATCGAACTTGATGTAGGAACCGTCGCGGCGCCGATTACCCCTTCGGGTGCGCACCACGACCGCCTGTACCACTTCTCCCTTCTTGACGGTTCCATCCGGAGTTGCCTCCTTCACTGAAGCGGTGATGATGTCACCCAGGCCGGCTCCCTGACCGGTGTCGCCGCCCAATGGACGAATGCAACAGATACGCCGCGCGCCCGAGTTGTCCGCGACGTTCAACATGGTTTGCATCTGGATCATGACAGTATCCCCTACCCCTTCGCCTTTTCCAGGACTTCCTTCAGGCGCCAGCGCTTCCTCTTGCTGATGGGGCGCGTCTCTTCAATCAGGACCTTGTCTCCTACCTGGCACTGATTCTCCTCGTCGTGCGCCATGAACTTGGAGGTCCGTCTCAACGTCTTCCGATAGAGAGGATGTCTCACGAGGCGGTTGATGGCCACCACGATTGACTTCTCCATGGAATCGGAAACAACTCGCCCGGTGCGGGTTGCCCGTTTTCGGCTTTTTGTCGTTTGCTGCTCCATAACCAACTAGGACCTCATTAAATCTTCAACGATTAGGACTCAGCTGAGGCCCGCCGCTTTTCATTGATCACCGTCTTGACTCTGGCAAGATCTTTGCGAACTCCACGAAACCTCATCACGTTCTCCAACTGACCCGTGGCCATCTGAAAGCGTAACTTGAATAACTGCTCTGAGAGGCTCACGGCTTCCGCTTCAAGATCCTCGACTGACATGTCCCGAAACTGGCTGGCTTTCATTATTCACCCAATCGAGTCACGAATTTGGTTCGAATCGAGAGCTTATGTGAGGCCAGTCGCATGGCTTCCCGGGCGACATCCTCGGTCACTCCCTCCATTTCATAGAGAACCCGTCCCGGTTTCACCCGTGCAACCCAGCCTTCCAGGGCTCCCTTGCCCTTACCCATGCGGGTCTCCGCCGGTTTCTTCGTAAAGGGAGTGTCGGGAAAGATACGGATCCAGACCTTACCCCCTCTCTTGATATAGCGAGTGATGGCAATTCTGGCTGCCTCGATCTGCCGGTTACTGATGCGACCCGGCTCCATTGCCTTGAGGCCGAACTCACCGAACTGAACCTTGCTGCCTCGATGGGCCTTCCCCCTGAGACGTCCCTTCATCCGTTTCCGATACTTGACCTTCTTGGGCTGCAACATGGCTGTACTTCTCTACTCTCAGTCGTTTCCAAGCGTTTCCGGATCGAAAATGTCGCCCTTGTAAATCCATACCTTGACCCCGATCACGCCATAACTTGTAAAGGCTTCGGCCAACCCGTACTCAATGTCGGCCCGCAACGTGTGCAGGGGCAACCGACCATGGAGATACCATTCGGCCCGGGCGATCTCGGCTCCATTCAAGCGCCCGCCACACCGGACTTTGATCCCCTTGGCCCCAAAGCGCAGGGCCGTATCCACCGCACGTCGCATGGCACGCCGAAAAGCCACCCGCTTGATCAGTTGCTGGGCGATAGATTCCGCCACCAGCTGAGCATCGAGCTCAGGCTTGTGGATCTCTTGAATGTTAATGAAGACCTCCCGGCCCGTAGCGGCCTCCAGGTCCTCTTTCAACCGATCAATCTCGCTGCCCTTTCGACCAATCACGATTCCCGGCCTGGAAGTCCGAATTACGAGAGTGAGCTTGTTGGCTGCTCGCTCGATTTCAATCGAGGAAATGCCGGCGTGGAAAAAGCGATCCTTGAGCTTCCGTTTGATGCGTAGATCCTCCTGCAGAAGCTCACCGTAATTCTTGGTCGCAAACCAGCGTGAACGCCAGGTTTTGGTGTAGCCCAACCGAAAACCATAGGGGTGTACTTTTTGACCCAAACTGCTCCTCCTATGAACCCTGACCGTCCGAAACTCGAACAGTAATGTGACTCAGCCTTCTCATTTGACGATGGGCGCGACCCATGGGAGCCGGCCGGATTCGGCTTTTCCCCTTGGTCGGTCCTATATCGACGAAGGCCTCCTTGACATAGAGATCCTCGACATCCAGGGCAGAGTTCTTTTGCTCCGCGTTTGCAATAGCGGACCGCAACACCTTCTCGATGGGCCGGGCGAATCTCTTTTGTGAAAATCTAAGAATGGTCAGGGCTTCCGCCACTTTCTTACCCCGGATCAGATCGATGACAAGCCGAGCCTTGTAGGGTGATCCCTTAATGTATTTACCTTTTGCTTTCGCTTCCATCTCAGCTCTCAGCGCATTCGCGACGTCTTTTCGGACCTTCTGATATGCCCCTTGAAGATTCGGGTCGGGGAGAACTCACCCAGCTTGTGCCCCACCATGTTTTCGGTGATGAAAATCGGAATAAAACGTCTTCCGTTGTGGACCGCAATCGTCAAGCTGACCATTTCGGGAACGATCATAGAGCGTCGAGACCAGGTCTTGATCACGCCGCCCTCCTTGGTGGCCACTGCGTGACGAACTTTCTTCATCAAGTGATCGTCAACGAAAGGCCCTTTCTTGATCGATCTGGGCATTGGATACTCCTTTTCCTATTTCCTTCTCCGTAGGATGAAACGGTCCGTTCTCTTGTTGTTTCGAGTCCTGTAGCCCTTGGTGGGCCATCCCCAGGGAGAGCAGGGATGTCTGCCGCCCGACGTTTTGCCTTCGCCACCGCCCATCGGGTGGTCAACCGGGTTCATGGCGACTCCCCGGACTTTGGGCCGGCGGCCACGCCATCGAGATGCACCTGCTTTTCCAAAGGAAACGTTCTCATGGCTGGTGTTCCCGACCTGGCCCACAGTAGCACGGCACAGGATAAAGATCTTTCGTACCTCACCTGAAGGCATTCGGATCTGAGCATAGCGACCCTCCTTGGCCACCAGCTGGGCGGATCCTCCAGCGCTTCGGACCAGCTGGCCTCCTCGACCAGGCGTCAGCTCCAGGTTATGAATTGTCGTTCCCAGCGGCATGTTGACCAGCGGAAGATTGTTGCCGGGAACGATGTCTGCATCGGGCCCGGAAATGACGCTGTCGTCGGGCTTCATACGCGCGGTTGCCAGTATGTAGCGTTTCTCTCCGTCTGCGTAATGGAGACGCGCGATCCAGGCACTGCGGTTTGGATCATACTCGATGGATGCAACCTTCGCCGGGATGCCATCCTTGTCTCGACGGAAGTCAACAATCCGATATCTTCTCTTGTGGCCTCCACCCCGGCGTCGAACTGCGATTCGCCCCGTGTCGCTGCGGCCGCTGATGCGCTTCTTCCCACTCGTCAGCCGCCTCAGAGGCTTCACATCAGCCAGATCGTCTCTGCTGTCAACGGTACGAAAACGTCGCCCCGGGGATGTGGGCTTGTAACCCTTAATAGCCATGGAATCTAAACACCTTCAAAGAACTCGATCTCTTTCTCACCAGACTTGAGGGTCACGTAGGCTTTCTTCCAGGACGCTCGCCGCCCAACGTTGCGACCCTGGCGCTTTAGCTTCCCCTGGAAGTTAGCGGTCCGGATCTTCTCAACCTTGACCTCAAAGATTCTCTCGATCGCCTCACGAATCTGATGCTTGGTCGCTTCATTTCTCACTTTGAAAACCACAACGCGACCCTCATTGTTGTCTTTGAGAAGGGTGGTTTTCTCAGTGATATGGGGGGACTTGAGGATGTCGAACTTTGCGATCTTCATGGGGCCAGCGTCTCCTCGAGCTGTGTCACGGCTTCCCTGGAGAGAATCAGATGTTCACAATCGAGCAAGTCATACACGTTCACCCCATTGGCTGGGACCATCTTCACACCGGGAAGGTTCCGAGAACTCAGATAGAGGTTACGGTTCTTGAGCTCGTCAACGATCAGAACTTTTCCCGACAGATCGAAAACCTCGAGAATGCCTGCCAAATCCCGGGTCTTATGGCTCTCCACGTTGAGGTCTTGCAACACGATCAGCCGCTGGTGACGCAGTTTGTCGGAGAGTACCATGCGAACCGCTCCCCGCTTCTTCTTGCGGGGAAAGCGCTGCGAATAGTCACGCGGCTGGGGACCAAACACGGTCCCTCCTTTTCGCCACAGCGGACTTCGCAGGCTACCAACGCGGGCACGACCGGTTCCTTTCTGGCGCCACGGTTTCCCTCCACCTCCTCGAACCTCAACACGGTTCTTGGTCTTGTGAGATCCTTTCCTCTGCCCTGCCAGGAAAGCCCGAACGGCTTCCCAGACCAGAGTCTCGCTGGCGCTGTAATCAAAGACCGCGTCGTTGAGCTCCAGCTCACCAACCGGCTTGTTCTTCAGATTCCTGACTTCGACCTTAGCCATTGTTCTATCCGCTCGATCTGCAAATCTGGACGTAGTTCCCGCGGCTTCCTGGAATGGCCCCCTTCACGAGCAGCAGATTCCGGTCTGTATCAATTTTGACTACCCTCAGGTTCTTCACGGTCCTTCTTCGGTTGCCCATGTGCCCGGGGCCCCGCATTCCTTTCAACACTCGACTGGGAGAAGCGCTTTGGCCGATCGAACCCGGGGCGCGGTGAAACATGGACCCGTGGGTCGCATTGCCGCCGGAGAATCCATGTCGTTTGATGACACCCTGGAAACCCCTGCCGATGGTCTTGCTCAGGATGTCGACCTTGTCGTCGACGGCAAATACGTCCTGCACCAGCACCTGGTCACCCACCGAGATCTCTTTTTCCTTCTCCTCCGTGAAATCGAACTCACGGAGGCGGCGGGTGGCGGCGACACCGGCCTTGGCAAAATGACCACCCTCCGGCTTATTGACCTTGGCGGGTTCTTTTTCGATCAGGCCGAGCTGGACCGCCTGGTAACCGTCGCTTGAAGTGGTTTTCTTCTGCACTACAACACAAGGCCCGACCCGAAGAACAGTCACCGGAACCACCTGACCCTGATCGTCAAAGATCTGAGTCATACCTAGTTTCTTGCCGATCAAACCCTTCACCATGTCTTATTCTTTCTCGGTGCCGAAGGCCTTGATTTCGACATCGATGGCTGCCGGCAGATCCAGTTTCATGAGGGCATCTACTGTCTGGGGTGTCGGTTCGAGAATGTCCACCAGTCTCTTGTGAGTCCTCACCTCGAACTGCTCCCTCGATTTCTTGTCTACATGAGGCGATCTCAAAACGGTGTATCGGCTGATCTTGGTTGGCAGCGGAACCGGACCCGAAACGCGTGCCCCTGTTCTCTTGGCAATGTCCACAATCTCACGCGTCGACTGATCCAGAGCGCGATGATCGAAAGCCTTCAGTCGAATCCTGATCTTTTCATCAAACATAGAAATTCGATGCCCCTTTCCTCGATCCGACACCTGCCATAGTCATATCCAGCTTTCCTACTCCAGAATTTCGGTAATGGTACCGGCCCCGACCGTTCTTCCGCCTTCCCGAATGGCGAATCGCAGCCCCTTCTCCATCGCGATCGGCGTGATCAGGTCCACCGCTGCCGACACATTGTCGCCCGGCATCACCATCTCCGTCCCGGACGGCAATTCCACCACTCCCGTCACATCCGTCGTACGAAAATAAAACTGTGGCCGGTATCCCTTGAAAAACGGCGTGTGCCGCCCTCCTTCTTCCTTCGTCAATATATAGGCTTCCGCCTTGAACTTCGTGTGCGGCGTGATCGTCCCCGTCTGCGCCACCACCTGGCCTCGCTCCACATCGTCCTTGTCCGTCCCCCTCAACAGTAACCCTACATTGTCTCCTGCCTGCCCCTCGTCCAGCAGCTTCTTGAACATCTCCACTCCCGTCACCACTCGCTTCATCGTCTCCCGGATCCCCACGATCTCCATCTCCTGCCCGACCTTCACCATACCTCGCTCCACTCGTCCCGTCACTACCGTCCCTCGACCACTGATCGAAAAAATGTCCTCGATCGGCATCAAAAACGGCTTGTCCACCGCTCGCTCCGGTACCGGTATGTACTCGTCCGCCGCCGCCATCAACTCCCGTACCTGCGTCTTCCCTTCCTCATCTCCCTCCAATGCCTTCAACGCACTCCCCTTCACCACAGGTATCTCGTCTCCAGGAAACTCATACTTCGACAGCAGCTCTCTCACCTCCAACTCCACCAACTCCACCAGTTCCTCGTCGTCCACCATGTCCACTTTGTTCAAAAACACCACGATGAACGGCACTCCTACCTGACGCGCCAGCAATATATGCTCGCGCGTTTGCGGCATCGGCCCATCCGCTGCACTCACCACCAGTATCGCCCCGTCCATCTGCGCCGCCCCCGTGATCATGTTCTTGACATAATCCGCATGCCCTGGACAGTCCACGTGCGCGTAGTGCCGACTCTCAGTCTCATACTCCACGTGCGCCGTCGCGATCGTGATCCCCCGCTCCTTCTCCTCCGGCGCATTGTCGATCGAGTCAAAGCTTCGCACCTGCGTCGTCGGATTATCCTCCGCCAGCACTCCCGTGATCGCTGCCGTCAACGTCGTCTTCCCGTGATCCACGTGACCGATCGTCCCGATATTCACGTGCGGCTTTGTCCTCTCAAACTTCGCTTTCGCCATGACTACAGTCCACTCCCTTTCCCAGATCCCACCAGGCGCCCCTGGGTCCGCGCCGCGATCTCATCGGCAACCTGCTCCGGGACTCTGTGGTAGTGATCAAAATGCATCGTGAAGTTGGCCCGTCCCTGAGTCAGCGAACGGACGGTCGTGGCATATCCAAACATCTCCGACAGGGGAACCACAGCCGTCACGACCCGACTGTTTCCCCGTGATTCCATCTGTCCGATGCGGCCCCTGCGAGAATTGAGGTCTCCGAGGACGTCACCCGTGTAATCCTCGTCCTCCGGCAGTACCACTTCGACACTCATCACTGGTTCCAGGAGAACCGGGTGAGCGGCCTTAGCCGCATTCTTGAAAGCCATGGAACCGGCGATTTTAAAGGCCACCTCGGAAGAATCGACCTCGTGGAAAGAACCATCAAGAAGGGTCACCTTCACATCCTGCATTTCGTACCCAGCCAGAACACCGCTCTCCATCGCCTCCCGGATCCCTTGCTCCACAGGGCGTATGAATTCCTTCGGAATGGCACCCCTGATGATCTGATTCTCGAACACGAACCCCTCTCCAGGCACCGGCTCAATCCGGATCTTGGCGTGCCCGTACTGGCCCCGGCCGCCCGTCTGCCGCACGAAACGGCCCTCCGCCTCTACGGCCGATCGAATCGTTTCCCGGTAAGCTACCTGTGGTTTCCCCACATTGGCGTTAGCGTCAAACTCCCGAAGCAGGCGATCCACAATGATCTCTAGATGCAGCTCACCCATCCCGGAGATGATGGTCTGTCCGGTTTCTTCATCCGTGTGGACCTTGAACGTCGGATCCTCCTGCATCAGTTTCTGCAGGGAGAACACGAGTTTCTCCTGGTCTGCACGAGTCTGCGGCTCGATCGCGACCGAGATGACTGGTTCCGGAAAGTCCATCGCTTCGAGGATGATCGGATCCTGGGGATCACAAACGGTGTCACCCGTAGCAACGTGCTTCAATCCGACAACAGCCGTGATGTCACCAGCGTGAACTTCTTTCATCTCTTCCCGCTTGTTGGCATGCATGCGCAGAATGCGGCCAATCCGTGCCTTCTTTCCCTGCCTGCTGTTCAGGACCCGTGTCCCTGCGGGTAGAGTGCCCGAGTAGACCCGCATGAAAGCCAGCTGGCCCACAAATGGATCGGTCATGATCTTGAAGATCAGCCCCGAGAATGGAGCCCGATCATCGGCCCTGCGTTCCAACTCTTCTCCGGTATCAGGATGTACTCCCTGCATCGGATCAACGTCGAGCGGGCTGGGAAGTAGACTGACAATAGCGTCCAGCAGGGGTTGGATTCCCTTGTTTTTGAAAGCACTTCCACACAGGCAGGGGGTGAAGTCGAGCCGACACGTACCTCTCCGGAGGGCGGCGATCAACTCTTCAGGTGTGATGTCCTGACCGGCAAGATATTTTCCCAAAAGGGTATCGTCACTTTCGACTACAAGTTCCACCATCTTCTCTCGCCACTCGACTGCCTGCTCGAGATACTCCTCGGGAATCTCGCAAGTCTCGAACTCAGCGCCCAGAGTGTCCGTCTCGTACACCACGGCCTGCATGGTAATGAGATCGATGATTCCCTCAAAGCAATCCTCCTGGCCCAGAGGAATCTGAACTGGAACCGGATTGGCGCCCAGTTTCCGGCGGATCGAATCCAGTGAAGCAAAGAAATCGGCTCCTGCTCGATCCATCTTGTTCATAAAGGCGATCCGGGGCACCCCGTACTTGTCGGCCTGTCTCCAAACCGTCTCGGACTGGGGCTCGACACCGGCCACAGCATCAAATAGCGCCACCGCACCGTCCAGGACCCGCAGAGATCGTTCTACTTCGGCAGTGAAATCAACGTGGCCCGGGGTGTCGATGATATTGATTCGGGTCTCACCCCACATGCAGGTGGTGGCCGCCGAGGTAATCGTGATTCCTCGCTCCTGCTCCTGCACCATCCAATCCATCGTGGCCGTGCCTTCATGCACTTCTCCCAGCTTGTAGGTCGTGCCGGTGTAAAACAGAACCCGCTCTGTACAGGTCGTCTTACCGGCATCGATGTGGGCCATGATGCCGATGTTTCTGGTTTGGCTTAGCGGAACTTTTCTAGACACTTTTATTACTCAATTCTCCGTGCTCTGAGCATCGGAGCTTGTTTTCTGGTGATTCTGAACGAGCCAGGCGTGTCGGACTACCAGCGGTAGTGCGCAAAAGCTTTGTTGGCCTCGGCCATGCGGTGTACGTCCTCCTTCTTCTTCACCGCCCCACCTCGGTTATTAGCGGCATCCATGATTTCGTTTGCCAGCCGTTGCGCCAGCGTACGTTCGTGCCGATCCCGGGTAGACAAAATCAACCAGCGAATTCCCAGAGAGCTTCGGCGTCGGGTGTTCACCTCGATTGGAACTTGATAAGTGGAACCCCCAACCCTGCGAGATTTGGTCTCAACCATTGGCTTGACGTTGTCGAGTGCCCGCCGAAAAATCTTGACCGGGTCATCGTCGGTGCGCTCCCTGACAAGATCCATGGCCGCATAGAACGCGCGCTCCGAGACTGTTTTCTTGCCGTCCCTCATCAACTGGTTGACAAAGCGTGCAACCAGGTCACTTCCATAAATAGAGTCTGGAAGAATCTGACGTTTGGGAACTTCTCTCCGTCTCGGCATTCCTGTTGCTCCAAAAACAAAACGAGCTGCACGGGGGTTCAATGCAGCTTGCATGAAAACAGAATCTTGCGACTATCCCTTGGGCCTCTTCGTGCCGTACTTGGAGCGGCGTTGATTTCGACCCTCCACTCCGACGGCGTCCAGAGTTCCCCTGATGACGTGATATCTGACGCCGGGCAGGTCTTTCACACGACCTCCCCTGATCAGCACAATCGAGTGCTCCTGCAGGTTGTGACCCACACCGGGAATATAGGTTGTGACCTCAATCCCATTCGTCAGACGGACCCGGGCCACCTTGCGAAGAGCCGAGTTCGGTTTCTTGGGTGTCTGTGTGTAAACGCGCACGCACACTCCCCTTTTCTGAGGGCAGGCCTGGAGAGCCGGACTCTTCGTCTTGCTCTTCGCACGCTTTCGCCCCTTTCTGACCAATTGATTAAACGTGGGCACTGTTGGTTCTCCTAAAAACAAAAAAAGATGCCGCAGCATCATCGGAATGGACACACTTCATTGTCAAATAACGAGCTCTAGATCTTAAGCCTGCGGCCGATTCCCTGTCAAGGGCGTTCTGGGTTCCAGGTTCTCGGTTCTAAGCTCTAGGTTTTAGGTCCCTCAAGTATTACGATGAGCCGGCAGCGGCTATCGTTTCAAAGAAACCATGCACTTTGTCTTGAATTACCTCTATCCGTTGCTCTACACGGTTGCCCTGCTCCTCTATTTCCCGATTTTCCTGGTCAGGCTGTTCAGGGGCGAGCAGAGCTGGAGGCCAATCTGGCGGCGAGCCGGCCGGCTGCCGCGGTCGCTGCGCGAACTGCCCCCCAAAGAGGCTCCCCGGGTCTGGATCCATTCCGTATCGGTCGGCGAAGCGAACTCCCTGCGGCCACTGGTCGAGCAACTGGGTCTTTCCAGAGACCGGTTGTTCATTTCCACGACTACCGAAACGGGCCAGGCCGTGGCCCGACGCCTCTATTCGGAAGAGGCGACGGTGTTCTTCTTTCCGTTGGACTGGAAAGCCAGCTGCCGCCGCTATCTTCGGGCCGTGGCTCCGGATCTGGTAATCCTGACCGAGACCGAACTGTGGCCATCCTTTATCCATTGCGTCCGGACCGCCCGTATTCCCCTGCTGCTCGTGAACGGCCGCGTCTCGCGCCGTTCCTTCAAGGGCTATCAGAGAATCGGCTTCCTGACCAGTTGGATGTTGAAAACTTTCTGCAAGCTGGGGATGCAGACTCGCGAGGACAGAGACAGGGTGGTCCGGCTGGGGGGTCCGGCCGATCGAATCCACTTGATCGGAAATCTGAAATTTGACTACTCCCTGCCCGAGAATCCCACAGCCAGGGCGGCCGTTCGTCAGGTGGGCGTGGCTCTGGGTCAGGAAAAAGGCCACTTGATCTGGGTTTGCGGCAGCACTCACAAGGGAGAGGAGGCGATTCTGCTGGACGTATTTCTCGCCCTTCAAAAGGAGTTCGACCATCTTCGGTGGGTGGTAGCGCCCCGCCATCCCCACCGGTCCGACTCTGTCACGAGACTGCTGGAGGCGAGTTCTCTGCGAGTCATTCGACGATCTCAACTGGAGAACTACGAAAGCATCGATCCACAGGTCGTCCTGGTGGATACGATTGGTGAACTCGCTCATCTGTATGAAATCGCTGATCTGGTCTTTGTGGGAGGTAGTCTCACTCCAGTGGGCGGGCACAACCTGATCGAGGCAGCCCATTTCAAGAAACCGATCCTGTTCGGCCCGCACATGGACAACTTCAAAGAAGTATCTGAGGTTTTCCTCGGTTCCTATGGAGCCCTGCAGGTCCAGACGGCACAAGAGCTGCACAGCAAAATGCGCGAACTTCTGCGCGACGCTTCGACACGGCGCTGGCTGGGAGGCAACGCCCGCAGGGTCATCCGGGACAACCAGGGAGCTGTTCGTCGTACCATCGAATTGGTCCACCACTGCGCTCCGCAGCTTTCGAAACCGGGGGGCGGTGGACAGGCATGACCTATTTGCTCTCGCTGCTTTACGGCACCGGCGTTGAGATCCGCCGGCGCCTTTTCGAATGGGGGATCCTGAAGGCGAAGACCCTCCGTTCACCGGTCATCAGTGTGGGTAACCTGACTGTGGGAGGCACCGGCAAGACTCCTTTCGTGGCTTACCTGGCTCGAGTTCTCCAGAAGCTTGGCTACCAGCCCATCATCCTGAGTCGCGGATACCGTGGAAGCCGCGAAAAAACAGGAGGGATTGTCTCGGAGGGTTCCCAGCCTCTGCTCGGGCCGGATGAATGTGGTGACGAGCCCTATATGCTGGCCAGAGCTCTGCCCGGGGTCCCGGTCGTGGTCGGGAAAGATCGTTATCAAGCCGGCCGCTCGATCGAAGATCGCCACCAACGAGCCATCCATCTACTGGACGATGGATTTCAGCATCTGGCGCTGAAAAGGAACCTGAACCTTCTTCTCATTGACGGGACGGATCCCTTTGGCGGGGGGCATCTTCTACCCAGAGGGCTGCTGCGGGAACCTTTGCAGGCGATCTCACGGGCGGATATGATCGTTGTCACTCGCTCCCACCTGGCCACAGATACCGAAGGCATCGAACTGGCGATCCGTCGTCGCCACCCCACCGTTCCAATCGCCTACTTCTACCACGACGCCGTAGGACTGAAAGACCTTCGAACTGGAACGCCTTTCCTGCTTCGTGATCTGATGAACCAGCCAGTGATCGTCGTGGCGGCAATCGGCAATCCGGTGGTGTTTCTTAGAGATCTGGCTCACTACCAGATTCGGGTGGTCGAGCAGATTCTCTTCCGCGACCATCATGTTTTCCGGCAGAGCGAACTGGATAGAGCCCTGGATCGGTCTGCACAACTGGGGGCCCGTTGCGTGATCACTACCGAAAAAGATGCGGTTCGGCTGAACCACCTTCAGTTCGAGGAGGGAGAATTGATGGTCTTCCAGATCGAGGCTCGACCCGAAGACCCTGACGAGTTCTTGAGGATCTGGAGGGAAGAACTCGAGAACCTGCTGCCACCACAATGATTCAGAACTCACCTTCCAGCACCGGGATACTTTATGAGTCGCCAACTTCTGATTCGAGCCAGTAATTGGATCGGGGATTGCGTCATGTCGGTGGCAGCCGTCAAAGAATTGCGGCGCTTGCACCCTGAAGACCAGTTGACGATTGCCGGTTACGGCCGGGTCACAGGTGTTTTCGAAGGACAGGCCTTCGTCGACCGGGTCATCGCCCTGGAACATGCCGGAGGGTGGGCACGGATTCGCGCGGAGAGCCGGGCGCTGCGCGGCTCGGATCTAGTCGTCCTGTTCCCAAACTCCTTTTCCTCGGCCCTTCCTGCTTTTCTGGCTCGAGTTCCGGATCGGCTCGGCTACGGAACGGACGGCCGCTCCCTGCTGCTCACTCGCCGGGTCCGGCCCCAAAGTATGCGCCTCGGATATCACCAGGCGTTCTATTACCTGGATCTGATCCATCAACTGGGACTCTCTGAAGTCGACTATCTTGGGGACAGGAACTACGCTCCGGACATCACTCTGGAGGCCGACAAGTCGGCCAGCGAGAAAGCGAGGAGTCTTCTGGAAGAGGCGGGGGTAGACCGCGGCCGGCCGCTCGTGGCCCTGAATCCCGGAGCCGCTTTTGGGCCGGCCAAGCGTTGGTTTCTGGATCGCTTTGCAGCTGTCGCAGATCTGCTTGTGGAGGAGGAAGGAGCGGAGATCCTGCTCATAGGGTCCAGTCCGGAAGTCCCGCTTGCCAGGCAGATCGAGAAGCAGATGCGGACCAGTCCACACTGCTTGAGTGGAAAAACCAGTCTGCCGACTCTGATGGGTCTACTCAGCCAGTGTGATCTGTTACTGACCAACGACTCCGGTCCGATGCACCTGGCTGCAGCCCTGCACATCCCCCAGGTAGCTCTCTTCGGCTCTACCGACGAGATCGCTACCGGCCCCCTCAGCCATCGCGCCGTCGTCATTCACAAGCACGTCGAGTGCAGCCCCTGCCTGCTCAGAGACTGTCCGATTGACCTGCGCTGTTTCGACAGAATAGCCGTGGATGAAGTGTTCGAGGCGGCACAGGGATTGCTTCGTTCCAAATTCCAGTGGAGAGATGGCGAAGTGTAGGAGCCGCTTCCATGCGGCGATCTGATCGGACCACGGAGGGTCCTCCTACTCAGGTAACCTAGAACCTGCACGACAAACCTGCGAGAATTCAAGGCAATGGATGGAACCGGTGCGATTGTCGATCTTTCCTCTTCTCGGCATCCCGATGCGGCTGCTCTGCTTCGCGGGAAGGCAGTTTTTCTTGACCGGGACGGGACGCTGATCCGGCACCGCGAGTATCTCACCGATCTCTCCGATCTGGAACTCTTCGAGGAAACCGTGGAGGCCGTGCGGCGGCTCAACCGAAACCGAATCCCTGCTGTGGTCATCACAAACCAGTCGGCGGTTGCGCGCGGGCTCCTGAGCGAAGAAGGGCTGATGGCGATCCACTCCGAGATACAGGCCCGACTGCGGCATCGGGGCGCTTTTCTGGATGCTTTCTATTACTGCCCCCACCACCCTACCGAAGGAGAACTGCCCTACCGGAGGAACTGTCCGTGCCGCAAGCCCCAACCTGGACTCATCGTGAAGGCTTCCGACGAACTGGGGCTTTCCCCCCAACTGAGCTTCATGGTGGGCGATTCTCAGGGTGACGTGGAAGCCGGTCGGCGAGCCGGCTGCAGAACAGTCCTGATTGCAGAGACCGAAGGAGAAGGCAGTCATTCGCCTTCTCAGGGTGGTTGCGGCGCGGATTTCGTGGCCGCGGATGTGCTGCAGGCCGTGCACTGGATTTTGGGAGAGATGGTTTGAAAGATCTTGAGAGACTGATTCCTGCCATCCAGAACACCCACCTTCTGGTAGTGGGTGACTTTCTGCTCGACGAATTCATCTTCGGGGAGATCACTCGAACCTCCCGGGAGGCTCCCGTCCTGATCCTGAGATATCGAGAACGAGAATGGCGCCCTGGCGGTGGTGCGAACACCGTTGCCGGAGTTGCGGCCCTGGGGGCCCGGGTCACACCAGTCGGCGTTCTGGGTGACGACGAGTGGGGGCGGGGAGTTCTTTCAGGCTGGCCCGATTCGGTGTCTACTGAAGGAGTAGTGATCTCAGCGGAATTCCCGACCACCTGCAAGAGCCGCTTGCTGGCAGGATCACTTCATTCTTTTCGACAGCAGGTGGTTCGTCTCGACTACGAGCACCGCCACCCACTGAGTGAAGCAGTGGAATCACGGCTGCTCGAAAATCTGGAGAGACTTCATTCCCGGGCAGACGGCATCATCCTCTCGGACTATAGCCTGGGAACGATCAGCACCCGGGTGGCCTCCCGGGCGATCGAGATTGCCCGCTCGGCAGGCATCCCGATTGTGGCCGACTCCAGGTTCCACCCGGAACGTTTCACCGGGGCAACCTCGGTAGCACCCAACATCAGTGAGGTGGAGAAGGCAGCGTCCGCGCGTATCGGCCAGGATGATGAACGGTTGGTCTGCATCGGACAGCGCCTCTTGAAGGAGTGGGCTCTGGAAGCTCTACTCATCACTCGCGGCCGTCTGGGGATGAGCCTTTTCGAGGCTGACCGGGTCAACCACATACCCGCGTTTGGCAGTGATGAGGTTGCAGATGTCACGGGGGCGGGCGACACGGTGACGGCCACCTACACGGCCAGCCTGGCCACCGGATGCGATTTCGAGAAGGCGGCGAGACTGGCCAACATCGCTGCCGGTCTGGTGGTCACCAAGAAAGGGACAGCCACCGTCACGGGCAGCGAACTGCAGGAGGCGATCCGTAATGGCTGACAGCCATCTGGCCGGGCAGAAGCTGGTGACTCTGGAAAGAGTACTCGAACTGCGGGAAGAGGCACGGAGACAGGATCAGTCGGTGGTTTTCGCCAACGGGTGTTTCGACCTGCTCCATGTGGGTCACATACGCTACCTCGTGGGGGCAGCCGGCGAAGGCGACATTCTGTTCGTGGCACTCAACAGCGACCGCTCAGTGCGGGCGCTCAAGGGTGAGGATCGTCCCCTGTTCCCCGCTCAGGAGCGGGCAGAAATAATTTCGGCGCTGGAGTGCGTTGACGCTGTTCTCATCTTTGATGACCCTGGCGTCGATCGACTGCTCGAGCAAATACGCCCGGAGGTACATGCCAAAGGGACGGACTACGCGCCTGAGACAGTCCCCGAGCGGGAAACCGTGAGAGGTTACGGGGGTCGAATTGCCATCGTGGGGGACCCCAAGGATCATTCCAGTGGCGGCCTCCTCGAGCGACTACGCAAGGGATGACCCGCCATGCTGCAAATGGACAAAGTTCTCATTGTTCGACTCGGCGCCCTCGGGGATATCGTTCACGCCCTGCCCGCGCAACAGCTGCTCCACTCCCGTCTCCCCCACGCCAGCATCGACTGGTTGGCGGAGCCCGCCTACATTCCCCTGCTCCGCTGCGCTCCCGGGATTCGAACAGCCTGGCCGGTCGATCTCAGACGCTGGAAATCAGATGACTTGGATGCTCCCAGCGTTGTCCGTCTCATCAGGTCGCTGCGGCAGCAACGATTCGACATGGTCGTCGACTTTCAGGGTCTGCTCAAATCGGCAGTCCTGGCCCGGATCGCCGGCCGGGGGCGAGTCGTCGGATTCAGGGCCGAGCGGTTCAAAGAGAAGGGGACGGGGTGGCTCTACACTCTCCGCGAGGATGGAGAATCCGACCTCGGTCAACACGTCATCGATGGCAACCTGGGGCTGATCAAACGGTTTGTCGGCGGAAGCCAAGCCACGCCGCTGGTGCCTTTCCAGATTCCCCGGGAAGATCAAGAATATGTGAGCCGTCGATTGTCGGACTTTGAAATCCGCAACCCTGTTCTCCTCAACCCGGGGGCGGGATGGGTCACCAAGCGCTGGCCCGCCAGCGAATATGGCCGGCTCGCAAGAATGATCGTGGAACGGCTTGGGTTCCCGGTGGCCGTTACCTACGGTCCGGGAGAGGAAGGACTGGTGGAGGAAATGAGGGAGGCGGCCGGGACAAAGAACCTGGCGGCCTTTCCGACTACGATTACGCAACTCGCGGCCCTGTGCCGCGTTTCGAGACTGCTGGTGGCGGGAGACTCGGGACCTTTGCACCTGGCAGTTTCCACAGGGACTCCGGTAGTGGCCATCCTGGGACCAACGGCAGCCGCTCGCAACGGGCCCTATTGTGAGGAAGATATCGTGGTGAAGCGTAACCTTCCCTGTTCCAACTCTTACAAGCGAGTCTGCAACCAGTTCATCTGTATGGACATCCCGGCAGAGACGGTCTTCCAGGCCGTGCAGCGCCGCCTCGAACGGACCGCCTCCAGTTGACTGTGGACAGAATCGTGAACGTGCAGCGGATCCGTGTTCCTGTCGGTTTTCTCTACGGTCTGGTTTTTCTGTATTTTTCTAGGCCCATTCCTTATCTGTTGGGAGCCGGTTTGCTGGTGGCGTTCGTCGGCCTGGCGGTTCGAATCTGGGCCGCCGGACATCTCGAGAAATGGCGCCGGCTGGCAGTGCACGGACCCTATCGCTTCACCCGTAACCCGCTTTATTTCGGGTCTTTTCTGATGGCGCTGGGGTTTACGCTCACCTCGGGCAGGTTCTTCTTTCTGATACTTTTCCTGCTTCTCTTCGTCCTTCTCTACAGACCCGTTATGAGACGAGAAGAAAAAGAACTTTGTGACGAGTACGGAGAGGATTACCTGAGCTACAGGGAACAAGTTCCACTGTTTCTACCGGGCAGACCCCGGCCCGACTCCGGGGATGAGGCAGCGCCGTTCAGTTGGATCCGGGTGTGGGAGAATCGTGAGTACAACGCCATTGTGGGGTACTTTATCATCAGCCTTTTGCTGTACCTGAAACTGGGATGGTCGATGTGAGTTCCGCGCGGAAATTCTGGTGCCAGACTCTGCTGGCGTCCTGGATCCTCCATCTCAGCCTGGGAGCCCTGGCGGAGGCGCCCGCAACTCCACTCCTTGCGGCTTCTCTCCAGCCGGCCCTGATCCCGTTCCAGGATGGGGAAAAGGTCCGCTACGAGGTGCACTGGAGACCCCTTCCCCTCACGCCCGCCGTGAAGGCCGGCGAGATTGATTTCCAGATCCGGCGAGAGGAATTCGAAGGAAATCCAGCTTTCCGGATCACGGCCCAGGCCAGGTCGAAGGGATTTCTAGCCTCCCTGGGGCTGAAGATCGAGGATGATTTCGAGTCGATCGTCGATGCCCGCGATTTTCGCACTCTCCGTTTCATTCATCGCAAACGTCACAGCCACAGAAAACGGGATCTGGAGATGAACGTGAACTACGAGGCCGGCTATGCAGTCGTCCGAGAGATCGATCTTGCCGACAGCCCCCCACGGACGATTCGCGATACCAGAATCGAAGCGGTTCCGGGCGCAGTCTCGGACTTTGTATCTGTGTTCTATGCCGGCCGGCTTCGGAAATTCCTCCCCGAGCAAACGTACCTGATTCACCTTCACGACAATAGCCGGATCAAGCAGGTTCAGGTGCGGGTCGAAGCCACCGAACGGGTTCGATCGGGCCTGGACTCGCACGACAGCGTGCGTCTGCGATCTGAAGACGGGATCTTCAAAGGAGGGGGCCATTTCATAATTTGGTACAGTCGCGATGACCTTCGGCTCCCTGTTCGCTTCGAAGTCTCGGCAAAGCTGGGTCGCGTATTCGGTCGATTGATTTTGATCGAGAGCCCCCGATTCTCAAAGGCACGGGTGCGGATCTCCTAACTAAACTAGGCGCTCGCTGGGGCGAGCGCCGGTTGAAGGTTGAAGGTTGAAGGTTGAAGGTTAAAAGTTTTCGCTGATTGTGACAGTTCCACACGGCCTCCGGGCCGATCCCTGAGGGAACCTTTCAATCGCCGGGCAGGCAAAGGCGTGACTGACAACGAGCGCGCAACCTTCAACCTTCAACTTTCAACCTTCAACCTTCAACCTTTAGCACGGGGCCGCGCAAGCGGCCCGTGCTAAAATACCCCGAGGGTAAGTAGAGAGGGTGATCGCCGCCCGGCTTGGTTCCGGGGGGAGGAAAGTCCGAACACTACAGGGCAGCGTGCTTCCTAACGGGAAGGGGGGGCGACCCTACGGAAAGTGCCACAGAAAACAAACCGCCATCTTCGGATGGTAAGGGTGAAACGGTGAGGTAAGAGCTCACCGCTCCGGTGGTGACACTCGGAGGCAGGGTAAACCCCACGCAGTGCAAGGCCAAATAGGCTCCGTCTGAGCTTGCCCGGCTCATTCGTTTCATGCGAACGCGGAGCGGGTAGGCCGCTCGAGAGTCGGGGCGACCCGGCTCCTAGATGAATGATCACCGCGCCCTCGGGCGTGACAGGATTCGGCTTAAATCTCTACTTGCCCCTCCAGTTGAGCGCTCGCTTTGCTCGCGCTGTTAATTGGTTACCGGTTCTAGGCGCCCTCAGGCGCCTAGAACCTGAACCCCAAACCCGCCATGACCTGTCTGCCCGGGGAGGCAAAGCCCGCGATCTCATCATATTTCTTGTCAAAGAGGTTCTCACCCCGGAGCGTGAAGGCCGCATCGCCGTCCGAACCCCAGAAAAACAGTGAAAAGCGCAAACCAGAGTCCACCTTCAGATAACCTGGCAAGACCACCCGGGCACTCGAGAAGTCGGAAAAGAACTGCCGGTCGTCCCGTTCCCCCTTGTACTTGAAATCGACCCGTCCAGTGAGGCGCCCGGCCGAATAGGATACGTAGACGAGGCCCGAATGTCGGGGGCGCCTGAGCAGACCGTCCCCCTCCACAAAATTCCCTCCAGATGTGGAACCCGAGTCAGTCACCTCCGTTGCCGTAAGCGTATAGCCTCCTCCCAGCTTGACCCCGGGCCAGACTTTGCGAAAGCCCTCGATTTCAAGCCCCCGGCTACTGGCCGCCTGGATGTTCAGGGTATTGGGACTCCCTGCAGGAACGGCGAACGTGAATTCGATGAGATCTGTGAACCGGTTCCAAAAAAAGGTAGCGGACAGGCCGCCCGATCGGCCCGGCAAACGAAGATCGATACCGGCATCCATTCCCAGGTTCTGTTCCGGCTTCAGGTCGGGGTTGCCAATAATTCCGAAACTTGGGAAGCCCAGAATTTCATCGAACGTCGGAGACCGGAATCCGTTTCCAAGGCTACCCCGCAGACGAGCATACGAACTGAGCTTGAAAGAAGCAGAGAGGTTGGCCGAAACGAAATCTCTGAAGCGGTCATTGTCGTCAAAACGGAACCCGGTCGTCAGTGAAAGGCGGCTGTTCAAGGACATCTGATCCTGAACGTAGACGCCCAGGCTGCGCCGGTTCGCTGAATCGGTGATCGATTCCTCCCCGACATAGGAAAGACCGGTGGTCAGCAGGTGGCCGCCGCCAACCACGAAATCATTCTGCCAGTCGAGGTAGGTGCGACTGTCCTCCCGGAGCAAGTCGAAGTCGAAGAAATCGGTGACTCCGTCAAAGACGGTGAAGTCTCTCGAATCTCTGTGGTGGAAACCATACTGAACGCTGGAAGTGTAGTTCGGAGTCACGATCTGGCTGAATCGTACTGTGTAAAGCGTGTCCTCGCTGGTTCGGAAGTCATTGGGATCGACCACGGCTCCGCTGGCATCTGTGGCAAAGTGCTGCTCGGAACTTCGATGGCGAACGGTGGTTGTGATATCGGTACTGCTCCAGGGCTGAAAATCAAACCTGGCGGACAACTCGCCCCTCTGGTAGTCGCTATTAAAAGGCAGGAAGCCGCTTGTGTCTGAAAAAAGTCCACTCAAAGCGTAGCCGACTCGATCAGTTCCTCCCGAAACCGACCCGCTGGAAAGAATGCTGTTGAAGTTCCCACCCTCTATTCGGAAGTCCCCTCCGGGCTTTCCCTGCCCCTGAGTGGTTATGATGTGGATGACTGATGTGACAGCCGCGGACCCGTAGAGGACGGAGCCCGGACCCCGAACGATTTCGATGCGCTCCACGTTGGCGGTGGTCAGATCGGCGAAATCCATTGTCCCTCCGGGCGAATTGATCTGAACTCCATCTACAAGGACCAGGTTGAAATTGCTCTCTCCTCCGCGGACGAAGACCGAAGTCTGTCCCCCAAAAGAGCCCGTGCGGACCACGCTGAAACCGGCTAAGGTCTCCAGGACCTGGGCTATGGTTCGTGCTCCCTGCGCCTCAATCTCTTCGCGCTCGATGACGTGAGTTGAAAAACCCACCTTATCTACCGGAACAGAAGTTCGAGTGGCCGTTACGGTGACCTCGTAATCGAGTGGCCCGGGGGTCGCGGGATCCTCTTCCGGTTCTTCCGCCGAGGTCCCCTGGTTGTCGGGTTCTGGATCTGGATCTGGGTGGGTCGGGCTCTGGGCCCGGCCGACTGGTAGTAGCAGCACCATCAATAAAAAGACGGCAAAGACAAAGGTGTGAATCCTCACGTGGTTCCTCCAGGGTGATGGGTCGGTTCAAGCTTGCGCAGGAATCCGAAAATAGTAGAGGGGGGCGCCAGAAGAGCACGCCGGTGAAATTCCTACTTGATTCCGGAAGGCCTCAAGGGCCTGGATCGGATCCGCCTGGAGGGTCAGATTTCGACTTTTGGCGGGACAACATTGGTCCTCCTTTCGCTTCCCCTTCGGAAGCAGAGAGGCACGACCGGATCGGTCTCCTGGCTTTCAGCGGCAACCAGTTCGGGCCTTCCCATTCAGCGGTTGAACAGTGGCAATTAAAGAACCGGAGTGTACTGATTACAGTTGCGAGGGCAGCGTCGGACTTTCACCGATCTTCCCAAACATCCAGATCGTGACGATTCACGGTTTTAAACAGATCCGAGTCTAGGGGGCTTTGGAGAGGAGTGTCAAGTCTCTGTCTCCCTTGCTTTGCCTTTGCCCGTGCCTTTGCCCGTCATTCCTCCCGTGTTTCTCTGGAACGAAGAGATGAGGTCAGGGCAAGAGCAAGGGCAAGGCGCCGAACAGGAGGGCGCCCACGAGTCGGAACGCCCCGGGAAGGTCCAGGTAGTCTACTCGGGAATCAAGCGGACGGACCTTCCGTCGACAGAGAGGCGAATGCCGTCGGGAGCCATTTCGAAGTTCCCTTCAGCCACAGAGTCAGAAGCTTCCGCCAGCCTCCACCCGCCGCCCGATTCCGCCAGGAGCCTCTCGCGGCCGAACGCTTTGAAGCCGCGCTGCCGGGGATCAAGGACGATCAGATGAGAAAGACTGTCCGAGACAAGCACAAAACTGGCGCTGCCTTCGGCCAGAAAGACCTCAGCTGCGGCATCCTCTTGGTCATCCACGAAAACGGTTGCAGGAATGGGCAGGAGCACCGTTTCACGGGCCCCCTCTGCGGCAAAGTGGAGAGCGTCACCGGCCGCCACCAGGGAGGGGGATCTGGCCATGCCCAGGGCCACCAGGATCGACAACCCCACCGCGATCATCGATCGATACAAGGGGAAATGGAGACTTCCCGGCAGCAGGCGGGCGGCGACGATGAGAGGAAGTCCCAGCATGAGAAGATCCTGCCAGAAGGCTTCTCCGGCGGTGCGCTGGATGAGGTCTCCAAAACAGCCGCAGGCTGTCTCCGGGTCACGGAGGCCCTGCGAAACGAGCCAGTAATTCTGCCCCGTTAAGTACAGGAAAAACAGGGCCAGCAAGGCCGTCCAGGCCAGCACGACGCGATTGGTGACTCCCAGCAGCAACAGGATTCCAAGACACGTTTCCAGAAAGATGGCAGCGACAGCCACCCAGGTGGCGGACCACCAGAAGTCGAGTCCTTCCAGGTTTATCTGTTCGACGAATCCTCCCGGCTCGAGCAGCTTGGCATAGGAGGCAAAAAGCAGGATTCCGCCCAGGAAGATGCAGGCTGTCTTCCCGAGGACCCGGTCACGGCGAGAAGTTGCATCTGGCATGGAGTGGGTTCCCTCTATGCGAGAATACCACGGCCATGCGATTGCGATATCATGGACACGCTGGATGGTTCGATCATGGATGGAATTGCCCCCATCGTTCTTTTTGACGGCGTCTGTGGACTCTGTAACCGGTCGGTTCAGTGGCTCTTGAAGCACGACCGGCAGGGAGTCTTGCGATTTGCTGCCCTGCAGTCCGCCGCCGGTCGGAACCTCTTTGAGCAGCATGCACTGGGGGAAATGGATTTATCCACGGTGGCCCTCATAGAAGAAGAAAAAGCCCACCTTCGAAGTCAGGCCGCCCTCCGGATCCTCAAGCTTCTGGGGGCGCCGTGGTCTTTTTTTTACCCGTTGATTCTGATCCCGGCTCCACTCCGGGATTCGCTTTACAACTGTATAGCAGGGCACCGCTATCAGTGGTTTGGCAAGCTCGATTCCTGCGTGGTCCCGGACCACGGGGTAGCGGATCGCTTCCTGGACGATACCGATTTGAAGCAGTCCCGGACTAACTGACGTTCAACAGGGGAAGTCGCATGACGTCGAGGCTGTGGAAATATGCCGCTGTCATTGTCCTCTTTCTGCTCGTTCTGGTCCTGATCCAGTTCTTCTGGAAGCAGACCGTCGAACTTGACCCGGACAGCGCCGGCTTGAGAATCGTCTCTCTGGCTCCGAACATCACTACGATCGTTTTTGCACTCGGCCTGGGGGACCACCTGGTTGGAGTCACCACTTACTGCGACGACCCGCCGGAGGCTCAGCTCAAGCCCCGGGTGGGAGACTTTATTCGTCCCAACCTGGAAATGATCATGAGCTTGAAACCGAACCTGATCCTGACCCAAGACTGGCCATCCTCGCGCAGCGCCGAGCGGCTTCGTGACCTGGGCCAGACTGTGATCGAGTTCCAGAACCCCTTCTCGATTACCGACATTTACCAGCTCATCATGTCGGTGGGAAAGACTCTGGAAAGAGTGGAGAAGGCCAGCAGCCTGGTCGCATCTATGCAGGAGAAGGTGGAAACTGTGAGGGAAAGAGCCCGGAAACTGCCCACCCGGCCCACGATCTACATCGAGAACGACGTTCCCACCTGGACCATCGGAGGCCCCACCTTCAGCAGCGAAGCCCTCGCCCTGTGCGGCGCCGACAACATCTTTGGAGACCTGGCCCATCGTGCCCCCCGTGTTTCCGAGGAGACCATCATCCAGCGCAACCCGGACTTCATTCTCTCCTTCGTTGCCAGCGCCGAGCAGGTTCTGTCCCGGCCGGGGTGGGGGGGCATCGAGGCGGTCAAACACGGGCGAATCATTGACCAGTTCGAACACCGGCTGCTGGTGCGGGGAAATCACCGGCTGGCGGACGGGATGCTTTCCTTCCAGGAGATTCTCTTCCGGCAGATCGGGATTTCCGAAAGCAAGTGAGCGGCTGCTATGATGCTGGACTCGAAAGCTCATGAGGACTCTCCAAAGCAGTGCAAGCACCCTGACGATCCTGGCGCTGCTGCTGGTCGTGTGTTCCGGTGTCAGCATCTTCGTTGGCCCCGTTGGTGAAGCGGACTGGAACATCATCAGGCAGTTGCGCGTGCCACGTGTACTGCTGGCCATCATCGTCGGGTTCGGGCTGGCCACGGCGGGAGCTGTGCTGCAGGGTGTCCTCAGGAATCCCCTGGCCGATCCGTTTATCCTGGGCACATCAAGTGCTGCAATGGCCGGTGTGATGGTGGCGGGACTCCTGGGACTGAGTGCAGGACCTTACTCCATCTATCTGTTTGCGCTGGCCTTCGCCCTGCTTTCGATCCTGCTCGTGTACAAGATCGCTCAGACCCAGGGGAAGACGCCGGTGCAAACGCTGATTCTTGCCGGAGTCATTGTGAGTCTCTTCTTCAATGCCTGGGTCTTCGTTTTCTTCTCCGTATTTCACCGTCAGGAGCACAACGTCCTCTTTTTTCTCCTCGGCACATTGACCGAGGGAGAAACACTCAAGATCACTATCTCTTCCCTGCTTATTCTGGTGGGAGTGGCAGTCTCCTGGTTCCTGTCGCGGGACTTGAACCTGCTGACCCAGGGAGAGGAGGCAGCCTTTCACCTGGGGCTGCGAGTCGAGGTGTCCAAGAAGATCCTCTTCGTAACCGCTTCCACCATGGTGGCGGCAGCCGTTGCGGTGGCCGGAATGATTGGCTTTGTTGGCCTGATCATTCCTCACATGATGAGAATGATGACCGGCCCGAACCACAAGACGCTGATTCCAGCCTCGGCGCTCGGGGGTGCCACGTTTCTGGTTCTGGCCGACGCTCTGGCCCGGACTGTCTACGCCCCTCTCGAGATTCCGGTGGGAGCCATCACCGCTTTGATAGGATCACCCTACTTTGTTTACCTCCTGCGCAGCCGCCAGCGGGCGGGGGAGTTTTAGGCCTAGCCTAGTTCTCATCCGAAAAAGGATAAGTAGTTGTAAATAAAAGGCTTAGGTCGCATCTTCGACCTCCATTGTTGTCGTGGTGTCTTGTTATAATAATGTCTCAAAGCACTGAAACAACAAGACTTACGGCAAACACAGGAGGTCAAAGATGCGTCAAAGTCGTGAAAATCAGCTGCCGCTGACTCCCCTCTGGCCCGATCATCAGCACGCCCAGGAGCTGCGGGAGATTTCCAAGATCCTCGATGAAAATTCTAAGCTGAACGAGCTGGTCTGGCAAGATCTCAGTGAGGCAGACTCGACAAAAGGGGCTCCGGGGATGAGCGGGGAGCAGGTGTTGCGCTGTGGTGTGATCAAACAGATGCATCAGTTCTCCTATGACCACTTGGCCTTTCACCTGGCCGATTCCGTGAGCTTGCGGGCCTTTTGCCGTCTGCCTTTGGGCTGGACGCCGGCTCGTTCCACCCTGGCCGAGAACCTCTCGCGCATCCGCCACTCGACCTGGCAGGCCATCAACGCGGCTCTGGTGGACTGGGCCTGTGAGCAAGGCTTGGAGAAGGGAGAGAAGGTCAGAATCGACGCCACTCCGGTGGAGAGTGAGATCCACCACCCCACCGACAATCAGCTGCTCTCTGATTGCGTACGGGTGCTGGCCCGTTGGCTGGGACGACTTTCTTGTTTTGTCGACTTCCCTTACCGGGATCATGGCTTGCGGGCCCGCCGCCGCTGTCTGGCCATCAGCAATGCCCGCCGTCAGACCCTGCGCATCGGCCCTTATCGCGATCTGCTCAAAGTGACCCGCAAGATGGCAGGCTACGCCCGGGCAGCCCTGGCGGCGTGCCAAGACTCCAGCCATCCCCGTGTTGTGCGAGTGAGGAGCTTGCTCGAACACTACCTGGAACTGACCGATCGAGTGATCGATCAGACCGAGCGTCGTGTGGTGCGGGGGGAATCGGTCCCGGCTGGCCAAAAAGTGGTTTCCGTTTTTGAGGAGCACACCGATCTGATTCGCAAAGGCGGCCGGGAAACGGTCTATGGGCACAAAGTTTTTCTATCCTGTGGCAGATCCTCTCTGATCCTGGATTGTCTGCCGGTGCGGGGTAACCCGGCCGATAGCACTTACCTGGAGACGATGCTGGATCGGCACTGCCATCAATACGGCTCTTATCCGCGTCAGGCCAGCTTGGACGGAGGCTTTGCATCCAGAGGGAACTTGGCCTTGGCCAAAAGCAAGCCCGGCCTCAAGGATGTGGCTTTCGCCAAAAAGTGTGGACTCACGATCGAATCGATGGTGTCCTCCAGCTGGGTGTACAAACAGCTGCGCCGCTTTCGGGCCGGCATCGAAGGCTGTATCTCGATGCTCAAGCGCGTCTTCGGGCTGGACCGCTGCCACTGGAAAGGCTGGCAGCACTTCCAGCAGTACCTGCAACTCTCGACGCTTTCCTATAATCTGCTGGTACTGGCGCGCCTGCGATTGTAGAGGTGCTCCTGCGGCTGACATCTCGATCCGGCTGGCAAAAGGCCGAAGTGTCTCTTAAAATCGACTCTGGGTGATCCGTTTAGGTCCCCAGCCCACTGCACACAACGGATTGCCAGCGGCTGATTGTGGCCTGCTCGACTGCGAGCGTCTTAAAAAGCCGATTTCCGGATGAGAAGTAGCCTAGCCGGAAGAATGCGTTCATGACCCAGATTGAACTGGATCAAGTTGCCTTCTCTTACCCATCCGGGTTTGGTCTGAAAGAACTCAACTTGAAAGTGAGGCAGGGCTCGATCCTGGGGATCCTGGGTCCCAACGGAAGCGGAAAGAGCACACTGCTTCGACTGATTAACGGCCTGCTCCGTCCAACCCGGGGAACCGTTCGGCTGGAGGGAAGAGATTTGTCTTCCTTTTCTGCCAGGGAGTTTGCCCAACGCGTCGCGGCCATTCCTTCGGACAACTTTTTCGAGTTTCCGTTTACGGTCGCCGAAGTGGTGGAAATGGGACGGTACCCCTACCTGGGTCGACTGCAGAGCCCCGGCAACGAGGATCGGCAGTGGATCGAAAGAGCCCGCCGCCTCACAGGGACCGAACCCTTCTGGGAGAGATCCATTTCGGAACTATCCAGCGGCGAGCGACAGCGTGTCCTCATCGCCCGGGCCCTGGCTCAGAACCCTGCTCTTCTCCTACTCGATGAACCCAGCACCCATCTAGACATTAACCATCAGGTTGCCATGTTCCGGATGTTGAAGGCATTTCATCGAGAACAAGGGGCGACTATTCTGGTGGTTCTGCACGATCTGGCGTTGGCGGATGCATTCTGCCAACAAGTGGCGCTCTTGAAAGAAGGTCGACTGGTTCAGTGTGGTTCTCCACGAGAGGTCATAACGAGTGAGACCTTGAGAGATATCTTCGAGGCCGATGTTCAGTTCCACCGAAGGCCGGACGGAAGTGCCAGCCTGAGCTTCGACCTGAACAGCCCTCCTGGACACCGACTGGTTGAAAGTTGAAAGTTGAAAGTTGAAGGTTTCTGCAACGTGGAACATGAAACGTGAAACGTGGAACTCAATTTCTTGCGGCGCGGGGGGAGGGCTTAACGAATTGAATGTCGTCTTCCAGCTGAATGATGATGGAGGTTCCACGGGGGAGATGCACCGGCTTTCCCTTCTTTAGAAGCCCGATCATTGCGCCGGTAGCCGCTCCTGCGGCTCCGCCGACCCCGACCCCTTTCCAGCCGCCGGCGATGGCACCGATACCAGCTCCTGGAATCGCTCCCTTGGTGGCCGTGCCCGCCACCTCACCCCCCTGGCCTCCCTGGCCCTGAATCGTACCGTCCTCGCGGGTCTCGTCGAGCTTCTGACCCTCGGCCGATGCAAGTACCGCCCGAATGTCCCGGGTGGTGCCGCCAGGCAGGATCACCGTGTCGAACAGAAGCTTCATTTCCGGCTTCCCCTTGACACGACCGCCGGTCTTCGAAACATCGACGTGGCCGATGATGAAGCTCCCCTTCGGGATAATGATCTTGTCCTCGACCGTTACCGGGACTTCGACCTGGCTATGGAAACGATCGCCGGTGCGCGCTGTCTTGGTGTTCAGGGAACGCTTGAGCTGGACAAAAATCTGCGTCTTCCTCGGGCGCATTGACTCATGATCAACGTCAAATAGAATTCCCGCAGCGACGATTGGAAATCCCCACACAAGGATTAAAAAAAAAGAGCTGTAGCCGTCCTCTGAGACGGCCCTTTCCGCGGTCCTCCTTTCTGTAAAAAAGAGAGATTGTTCCTAGAATGCGAGGGGGACGGAGTGAGGGCGTAGCCCGAACGGAGCTCCCCCTCGCTCGCGCTGGCGTCGAGGGGAGTGGACCAGATCCACGAGGCTGCTGAGCGGCCTCTGTAGGGCGCTGTACGACCTCTCCCCTTGGCGGGCACTCGTCTATCGCCCTCACCAAGCACTTTCCGGGGTCCAATCAGCCGATTTGCCCGGATTTGACCTCCTCGCGGTTTCCTCATTTCGTGGTTCCCTGCTGCTTTGCCTTGGCGCTCTCCATTCGATAGCTCGGGACGTTGAGTTCCAGAATCACGCTGTGGTGCACCAGCCGGTCGATGGCTGCTGCCGTCGTCAGGGGGTCCTTGAAGATCCTCTCCCAGTCCGAGAAGATCAGGTTGCTGGTCAGCAAGATGCTGCGACGTTCGTAACGATGGGCCAGCAGTGTGAAGAGAACCTCCATTTCCTCCCGGCTTTGCTGAACGTAGCCGATGTCATCGACTATGAGAGCCTCGAAGCGATCCAGTTTCTTGAGCTCCTTCTCCAGAGTCAGATCGATTTTGGCCCGCAGCAATCGCTGTACCAGCAGGGCGCAGGTAGAAAACAGAACCCGGCGCCCCAGCAGAATCAACTCCTGGCCCAGAGCACAGACCAGATGGGTTTTCCCGCTCCCAGGGTTACCGAAAGCCAAGACGTTCTCGGCACGATCCAAAAACGTCCCTTCCAGCAGCGCTGTGAGTTGTCGATCCACGCTTTGGGGCAAGCGCGAGCGGTCCAGCGCCGTCAGCGTTTTCTCCCAGGGAAGCTTGGAGGCCCGACGCTGGCGCTGGATTTTGCGCTCGTGCCGCTCCGCCACCTCGATCTCAGATAACGACAAGAGAAACCGGGGATAGGACAGACTTTCCTGGGTGGCCAGTGCCGCCTGGGCGGCGTAGTGCTCCCGAAAGGCCGGTAGATGCAGCTCGATTAGGCACTCGCGAAGTCGCGGTAAGTTGCCTGTGCTCATGACCTCACCTCCCGGTTCTCGAGAAGGGTGTCGTAGAGGCCCACGTCCATCTTCTCCACCATCACTTCCCAGGGTTCCACCACCGGATCGACAAGGCATTCTCGTAGTGCTTCAAAACGGATTCTTTGTCCCCGCTCAATCAACACCTGAAGTGCCTCTCGCACCCGCTGTTCACCTTCCTGGGCAGCCACCTCGAGGATCTTCAGATATTGGCGATCCGCCGTGGCCGGACAATCTCGGCGCAGCTCGTCGTAGGCGACTCGAAACAAGATCCCCGGAAACAGATCCTCCCGCCAGCGATAGCGAGTAAACGCCCCCGGCTTGCGCACCAACGAATGGATCACGTGCCGGTAGTCAATGCGATGCTTGCCTTCTCCTCGCAAGCGCGGCATCCGTGCCTGGCGCCGTCCTCCGTAGTAGACCTCCACCTGATCCGCCCACACCCGCACTTGAACGCGCTCGCCGATCAACCGGCTGTCCACCGAATAGGTGTTGTGGCGAACCCGGATCGTACTGCTGGGGGAGACTCTCACCCACTGCCGGGTGAAGTCATCCAGACGGCGTGCCGGCAACGGGCGCATCACTGCCAGCTCTTCTCCCAGGCGCTTTTGCCGGGCCGCATTGCGCCGGGACACAATCACCGCTACAAAGCCCTCGTACTCTTCCCGGCTGGAAAAATCACGGCTACACCGCAGCAGCAGTTCCTGCTCAATGGCCCGTTTCAAGCGGTGATGGGACTGTTCCACATCCCCGTTCTCGTGTGCCTTTCCTGCCTGAGTGCGACTGGAGCGCATCCCGAAGTGTCTCAGCAACGCTTGATAGCGCTCGGTGAACTCTTCCCGCTTCAGGTTCTTGACTGCCGCCGAGAGCCGGTCGGTCCGGTGCTCCTCGGGCAGCGCCCCCAACTCCCACAACGCGTTCTGAAGCCCCAGGCTGAGGCTCTCAAACGACTCACTGAAACACAGCGTGGTCGCTTCCCAGTTCGAGTAGGCCAACACGAAGTGGTACAGCAGATGGGGAAACGGCTGGCCCTGGATCGTCACTCCGAGGCGCCCCATAAACGTGAAGTCCGATTGCGCTTGATGTCCCGGCTGATACTTCTGCGGGAACATCACCTCCTTCGCTTCTCCGTATTCTGCCTTCCACTGCTTGATCCTGCGCTGCAGCGTTCTCAACTGGCCTTGCTGGAAGGCCCCTTCCTGCTGACGACACAAATGATCGAACACCGCTTTTGCTTCCACCGTCGGCGATCGCTTCAGGATCTCTTTCACCTCCGGCCACACCGACTCGAACGGATCCGATCGAGTTCTCCAATACCGTTCCGGCTGACACTGGCTCGGTAGCTTTCCCGACTTCAGGTACTTGCGAGCTGTCTTTCGCGACATCCCCGCTTTGGCCGCCGCCATCGTTAGCGTCTTCTCGTTCTTCTTCAACTTTACTAACCTCCGCACTTGCTGATCCTTAACCATGCCCTCATGGTCAGGATCAGCCCTGAAAAAGCGGGGAATTCCATTTGTCGTCGCGGGGAATTCTAACTGTCGCCAATCAGACTCATCCAAAATCGAACTGATGGCATACCGTTGCCTCATCAAGAATCGAACCGAAAACTTGATGAGGAGGTCACAGATTGAAGAAGAAGTTGAGTTTGGAGTTGCGCCGAGAATTGTTGACGCGTACCGCTGAGGATTACGCATCGGCCCGCAAAGGGATCAAGAGCCAGATTGTAGATCAGTTGGTCGCGACAACCGGCTACGGTCGCAAACATGCGATTACCCTGTTGAACAATCCGCCGAGCAGGGCCAGTTCGTCGCGGCCCCGCCGTGCCCGATACGATGACCGGGTGAAGCGGGCACTGGTGACTCTTTGGACAACGGCCAACCGGATCTGCGCAAAGAGACTGGTCCCCTTTGTTCCCGAGTTGATCGAAGTTATGGAGAGGAACGGTCATCTATCCTTGCCGCCTGATGTTAGGCGAAGGCTGCTAGCGATCAGCCCAGCTACCGCTGATCGATTGTTGGCTTCCGAAAGAAGCAGCCGGCACGGTGTCAGTACGACCCGACCAGGAAGCTTGCTCAAGAAGCAGATCAAGGTCCGAACCTTCGCTGACTGGGATGATCTTCAACCCGGTTTTGTCGAAGCCGACCTTGTGGCTCACTGCGGCGAGAGTGCTGCAGGCAGTTTCCTACACACTCTGGTCCTGGTGGACGTCGCAACGGGCTGGACCGAATGCGTGGCGCTGCTACGGCGTAGCGAAGCCGATGTGATCGGATCTCTCAACTGCCTGCGTGGGCGGCTCCCGGTTCCTCTTCTCGGATTGGACACGGATAACGGAAGCGAATTCATCAACTATGAGATGCTCCGTTACTGCCAAAGAGAGCAGATCACTTTCACTCGTTCCCGGGTGGGTCGAAAGAACGATCAGGCCTTCGTTGAGGAGAAGAATGGTTCGATCGTGAGACGGCTGATTGGCTACGATCGCTACACGGGTCTGGGGGCCTGGCGAGCCCTGATTCAGCTTTACGAGATTCTGCGCCTCTACGTGAACTTCTTTCAGCCCTCGATGAAGCTAATCGAGAAGCAACGCCGGGGTGCACGCGTCAAGAAACGCTACGATCGGGCTCAAACTCCTTACCAGCGAATCTTAGCCTCTGATTGTCTCACCAAGAGAAAAATAGAACCCATCAAAGACCTGTACAGGAAGCTGGATCCAGTCACGTTACTCAAAGAACTCGAGCGAAGACAGGACCATTTTTGGACCTTTGCCAACGGACAAAGAGAACCGGAGGGAAACGGCTCCCCTAGAGAGATGGATGCTGTTGTCAGGAAGTACCTTGCTGAGATCAGTGCTGCACCAGAATCCAACCAAATCAGGAGATATCGGCGGACGAAGAAGCCCCAGGTTGCCCGGACTTGGAGGACCCGGGAGGATCCTTTCGTTGAAGTCTGGCCAGAGGTTCGTGTCCAACTGGAAGTCAATCCCGCTCAAACAGCCAAAGCGCTTTTCATTCGGCTTCAACAACGCCATCCCTGTCGATTCTTTGATGGGCAGCTGCGAACTTTGCAGCGCCGCGTCAGGGACTGGCGAAGAGAACAACTCTACAAGGCCGAGATCTCCCGTGTAGAGCCAACGTTCTCTGAAATCGGGTCTGATTTCGCAAAAGAAGGTGCGCCAACAAAGGGGCAACCAGCCGAGGTCAAAATAGTCTTATGAGCCATGGGAAGTGTCCCCTGACGGCCACACAGCAATGTCGCCTCGACCGCTGGGCCGTACATCTCCAGCAGCAGGGACTTCACGGTCCCGGGACAACCCAAGAAGGGGGTCACCTGAGTCGGCCGCCGAGAGGGAACCCCATTCGGGCTCGCCCTCACTGTGTCCCCTCTCGCAGTCCAAGAACCGGACAAGACAATTCGCTCAAACCAAGAACAACACCCTACTTGACAAGGTGGGTCATTTTTACGTGATCACTCCGGCACATTATTCCCTTGTCATTTCGACCTTCCACTCCACCCGTTGTTTCTGCGAGACGGAAGAAATAAGCTGTTCTGAACTGGGTTCGATTCCCAATGAGGCAAGTTTCTAGTTTCGGTTCGATTCTTAGATGAGGCAACACGTCGGGACCACCGTGTCGTCGAGGCTCTGGGCAAAGGAAGTGGCGCAGGCAACGATCAAGACGGCCCAGGCGAACATTGTTCTGTAACCCATTTAGTAGTAATGATGATGGTGAGAGCCCGTAAAGTTCAACCTGAACGGGACAGGGAAAACTGAAACGGAGCCGAGAGCGGGGGAGAGCTCAGGGCTGCGGCCGGGAATTTAAGCATTCTCCGCCCTGAGCCCTCTCCCGCTCTTCATACTGGCTACCGGAACACGAAACACGAAAGTAGGGGGTCCTCAGGCCGAAACGTCTTGAAAGTGGGAGGTAGACTCAGGGCAGCGACCGTTTAAATCCCTCCGGGAGTCGCCCTGAGTCTACCTCCCACTTTCATTCGGGGATCAGCGAGTCGACGAACTCTTCAGGGGAAAATGGAAGCATATCCTCCAGCCCTTCCCCCACGCCAACAAACCGTATGGGAATGCCCAGTTCCCTGGCTACGGCCACCACGATCCCTCCCTTGGCCGTGCCGTCGAGCTTGGTGATGATGATCCCGTTGACGCCGGCGGTTTCCAGGAAGTGCCGGGCCTGCACGAGTCCATTCTGGCCGGTTGTGGCGTCCAGGATCAACAGCGTTTCGTGGGGAGCACCATCAATCTCCCGGGAGGCCACTCGGATCATCTTCTCAAGTTCCTTCATCAGGTTGATCTTGCTGTGCAAACGGCCCGCGGTGTCTGTGATGACGACATCTTTGGATCGCGCCCTGGCTGCAACGATCGCATCGTAGAGTACGGCGGCCGGATCGGCTCCCTGGGTCTGCTTGACGATATCCGCCCCCGATCGCTGTGCCCAGATGTCCAACTGGTCCACGGCGGCGGCACGAAAGGTGTCGGAAGCGCAGATCAGGACTTCCTGATTCTGGGCGCTGAGGTAGTGGGCCAGTTTGCCGATCGTCGTGGTTTTCCCAACTCCGTTGACTCCCACTACGAGAACGACATGTGGCTGGCCTCGTTCCACTTCAGATTCACCCACGTTGGAAAATATCTCCAGCAGGCAGTCACGAAGGGTCCGGCGGAGTTGAAAAGAGGTCAGGAACCGCTGGTCCCTGGTTGCCTTACGGGTTCTCTCCAGGATCTCGAGAGTTGTCTTTACCCCAATGTCACAACCGATCAGGATCTCCTCGAGAGTTTCGAGTTGTGTCTCGGTGATGCCACTCGATCCGGTGCCCATCACCTGGTCTATTCTGTGGCTTAGATCGTCCTTGGTGACCTGGAGAGCCTCCTTGAGCCTGGTGAAACAGCCCTTTCTTTTCTGGTACTGGAAGATGCTCACTTCACCTCGACTTCTGAAGGGGTGAGTTCTCCGGCCAGACGCAGGTCCAACTCAGACAACTGTCCCTGTTGAGCGCGCCGAAAGAAATCAGCAAACCACCCCACCACCTGTTCTGTCACGGCCTCCATGCTGTCAACTCTAACCCCTGCGAGTCGGAGAGATGTAGGAGGGAGACGGAATTCGTCGAGGCCGGGGAACTCGGTTTGAAAGACATTGACTCCGATTCCCACAATGGCCCACTTGATCTCCGGACCAAGAGTACTCAGCTCCACCAGAATCCCGGCCACCTTTTTCTTGTCGAGCAGAACGTCGTTGGGCAACTTGGCTTCCACGACCAACTGCGGGGGCACCAGGGAGCGAAGGCTTTCAATCACAGAGAGCACGCCAATGATATTCAAAAATCGGCTGAACGGAGCAGACCAGTTCGGATAAATCAGAAACGAGAGATACAATCCCTGATCGCGACTCGAGAGCCAGCGGCGGCTGCCGCTCCCCCGGCCCGCCGTCTGCTTCCGAGCCTGAACAATCCGGGCTCGCCCCTTGGCTACATACTGTTTGAGGTAGTCGTTGGTGGAATCAGCAACATCCAGCAGGTCGAATTCTTCGAACGCCCCATGCGTCAGTTCTCGTAGCAACATGTCATCTTAGACCGTACTTAGTACAACACTGATGTCAGATGCACTGACGGAATGGGTCAGGGCCCCCATTGAGATGAAGTCGACCCCCGACTCCGCGTACTCGACAACATTTTCCTCAGTGACTCCCCCGGAAACCTCCAGCCGGCATCGGCCGGCGGCCCTCACAACCGCCTGCCGAACTTGGGCCGGGCTCATATTGTCAAGCATCACCACCTCGGCTCCTGCTTCAATGGCTTCTTCGAGCTGGTCAGAAGTGGAAACCTCCACCTCGACCCGGGCCAGGTGGGGAGCTCCCTTGCGGCAAGCTGTGACTGCGGCTGCCACTCCACCCGCGATTTCAATGTGGTTGTCCTTGATCAGAATGGCGTCGTCCAGGCGCCAGCGATGGTTCATTCCGCCGCCAACCCGCACTGCATATTTCTCCAGGTCTCTCCACAGCGGTGTCGTCTTGCGTGTATCGAGGATTCCCACTCCGGTGTGTGACACCAGGCTGACCACCCTGGCTGTCTGTGTGGCAATGCCGCATGTCTTCTGAAACAGGTTCAGAGCCACCCGCTCTCCCTTGAGCAGCAGAAACGGGTCTCCCTTCAACCGTCCAATCTCTCCGGATGCCACATGATTTCCCTCTCGGGGCGGGGAAATGATCTCGACGGCGCCCAGCAGCTCGAAGACACGGAAAAACACAGGCCAGCCGGCAACAACCAACGGTTCTCTGGCCATCACGGCCGCAAACGCTTCGTCCTCACGCGATCCCGGGAACGACTGGCGCAGGGCTTCGCTGGTGATATCTCCCCGACCTATATCCTCCCGGAGTGCATCTCGGAGCAGGGGATCAAGACTAAGATAGTCCATTCAGCTGCTCCTGAAGTCTCGCCAGCCGGTTCCGGGCATCAGCGAATTTCTCTCTGGCCCTCTCTACGATTTGTGGCGGGGCCTTCTCGACGAAAGATGGATTCCGCAGCCTCCCCTCCAGACTATTGATTTCCTCCTTTACCTTTTCGATGTGCCGCTCGAGTCGATCGCGCTCGGCTGCCACATCAATCACTTCATCGAGTTGCAGAGCGAATTCACCCAGAGAAGAAAGCCCTCGGATCTGAACGCCGCCGCCCGGCAGCTCATCCATCAAAGTGATCTGCTGCAACCCCGCTATCGTCACCACCTTGTGGCCGTGATCTTCCACCAGTTGCCGGGAGTCTGTGCCCGCCTTGAGTTGGCAGGGGAGTCGGTGGCGGGGATCCACTTTGTTCTCTGTCCTGACCGTTCGTATCGACGAAATCAGCTCCTGCAGTCTCTCCATCGTTTCCACCGCCTGCGGATCGATCCAGGTGCTCTCCGCGACAGGGTACGAAGCCAGAGCAATGGTGGGGCCTTCGTGGGGAAGCCTTTGCCACAGTTCTTCGGTCACAAAAGGCATGAAAGGATGCAGAAGGCGGAGGGACGTATCCAGCACGTAGAGGGCAGTCGTATTGACGATCTTTCGATCCCTTGCAACATCACCGCGCAGCCGCACTTTGATGAACTCGATGTACCAGTCGCAGAACTCATCCCAGAAGAAGTGGTAAAGCTCATCGCTGGCTGCATGAAAGCGGAACTTGCCGAGATTCGTTTCGATACTACCGATCACCTGGTGAAGGCGGCTCACGATCCAGCGATCTTCAAGTTGAACCCCGTCCTGCTCGAGCAGTTTGTGGATCTGTGCCGTCGACACCGGCTGGTGTCTTTCCAGGTTCATGAGGAGAAAGCGCCCGGCGTTCCAGATCTTGTTGCAGAAGGCGCGGTAGCCGGCCATTCGGGAGATCGAAAAAGGGATGTCCGTTCCCGGCGCTGCCGTAATGCTGAGTGTGAAACGCACTGCATCGGCACCATATTCTTCAATGATCTCCAGAGGGTCGATGACGTTGCCGGTTGACTTCGACATCTTGCGGCCCTTTTCATCCCGGACCAGGCCGGTGATGTGGACCTGCCGGAAAGGCACGGCGTCCTTGAAGCGGAGGCCCAGCATCATCATTCGCGCTACCCAGAAAAAGATGATATCCGGACCCGTGACCAGCGTCGTGGTGGGGTAGTAGACCTCCTGCTCGAGGGTCTCCTCCGGCCAACCCATGGTGGAAAACGGCCACAGTCCCGAGCTGAACCAGGTGTCGAGGACATCCTCGTCCTGGCGTAGCGACGATGACCCGCACTGATGGCAGGAACCGGGTGCCTCTCGGGCCACCAGGATGGCCTCGCACTCGAGACAGTACCAGGCCGGGATCCGGTGTCCCCACCAGAGCTGGCGGCTGACACACCAGTCATGGATGTTGTCCATCCAGTTGAGAAAGATCTTCTCGAAGCGCCGGGGGACAAACTGAGTGTCGCCCTTCTGGACAGCCTCGACTGCCGGCTCGGACAGCGACTGCACTTTGACGAACCATTGAGTCGACACGAGCGGTTCAACGATCGTGTCGCAACGCTGGCAGTGGCCCACCTGGTGGTCATGATCCTCGACCCGGGTCAAGAGTCCTTTCTCCTGGAGATCCGCAACCACCCGCCGCCTCGCCTCGAACCGATCCAGGCCCGCGTACGGTCCGGCCTCCTTCGTCATGGTCCCGTCTTCCCCGATGACGCTGAGGATAGCCAGCTGGTGGCGACGCCCGGCTTCAAAGTCGTTAGGATCGTGTCCGGGGGTCACCTTCACGGCTCCCGTTCCAAACTTACGGTCCACGAACAGGTCCGCGATCAGTGGGATCTCTCGCTCCATCAGGGGAAGGATCACAGTTTTCCCAATGTGCTGCTCGTAGCGTCCGTCTTCCGGGTGGACAGCCACTGCCGTGTCCCCCAGCATGGTTTCCGGGCGCGTCGTCGCCACCTCCAGGAACCCGTCTCCCGACGACAGCGGGTAGCGGATATGCCAGAGCTTTCCAGCCGCGGGTTGATGGATGACTTCGAGATCAGAGATGGCGGTGGAACAACGGGGACACCAGTTCACCAGATACTCGCCCCGGTAGATCAAGCCCTCTTCGTAAAGCTGGACAAACACCTCGCGGACGGCCTGGGAGAGACCCTCATCCATCGTGAAGCGGGTTCTGGACCAGTCACAGGAACCGCCCAACCGTTGAATCTGTCCCAGAATGCGGGGCTCGTATTCCTCTTTCCACCTCCAGACGACTTCCTCGAACTTCTCGCGCCCCAGCTCCTCCCGGTGGCGCCCCTCGGCGGCAAGATGTCGCTCGACAACATTCTGAGTTGCTATTCCGGCATGGTCAGTCCCCGGAAGCCACAGCACATTTCGCCCTTTCATCCGCTGCCAGCGAGCCAGGATGTCCTGAATCGTGATGTTCAGGGCGTGACCCATGTGCAGCACGCCAGTGACGTTAGGGGGAGGGATGACGATGGAATAAGGCGGGTCCTCGGACGAGGGATCCGCCTCAAAGAACCGGTTCTCAAGCCAGTACTCGGACCACTTTCGCTCCACCTCCGGACCGTTATAGCTTTTCGGGATCTGGCTCTCTGGACTCATGCAACACCCGCAATTCGCCTGGGCAGCGAGGGGGGGATTATAGCAGACAGTCCGGCGATCCCGGCCGTGAGAGGCTGTCGCAGAAATCCAGTTTCGGAGTCCCAATGAGGGCAGGGGGCTAACACCCTCGTGGTGAGGGTCGAGAGCTATTCCTGACTCAGGTCCCTGTAGATTTTGTCTGTGAGTTTCGGGATGATCTGAGACAACTCCTTGGGAAGTCTTCGGCTGAGTTCTTTGGCTAGGTGGTCTACCTTTTGCTCTGCCTCAAGAGCTGCAAGATCGCTCACAGAGGGGCTCAGGTGCTCATGTGAAAGGGTTCTGTCTGAGCTTCGGGCCTGGCGCAGCGACAGTCGAAAAAAGGCTTCCTGGTCAGACCCCTCGATCGGGATCTCAAAGAGATTCGAGATCGTAGACGGTTCCTCTGCGGCCGCTTGCCGGGCTTTCGTCACCACCTCGAGCAGGCCGCCCGTCGAGAACGGCTTGCTGAGAATAGCGGCACAACCGGCCTCGCGGGCCTTTTTCTCCTCTACATCATCCAGGGCGCCAACCAGCAGCACCACTGGAACTCCTGCTTTGTCAGGCTCGTCGGCAAGCCGCGCGCACAACGAGTAGCCATCCAGGCCCGGAAAAGACAATTTAGCCAGAACCACATCCACTTCGTTGTCGAGAATGTATTCGAGCGCCTCGTTTCCATCCGCGAAGGGCACGACCTCGTAGCCCTCCGTTTCGAGCGAGAGTTCCACCATTCTTTGAGTCGTCAGATTGTCATCGGCAAGCACTAAACGGGGCATGGCTATTTATTGTCTCCTCCGCTGGTGTCCTGGGAAAGCTCCTGGTTCTCTCTCTCCTCGGCTCTTTGTCGAGCCACTTCGTAGATGTCCTTCCCTCCGGTGAAGGTCTTCCAGACATTACGAACCGGATCGAAGAAAGAAAACCCTTCCCCGGGTCGCTGGTTCCCGAGATGACGCTCAGCTGCGGCTTCATCGACTTGCGGGACGTCTCTTTCCAGAACAGTCAATTTATCGATTGCCTTTTCGTGATACTGGCTGAAGGGAAACTCTCGTGCAATTCTTTCATAGATAGTCGCGGCCTGATCGACGCTTCCCTTCTTCTCCAATGAATCGGCCCAGGAGTACAAGGTAGCATCCGTCCCGCTGAAGTTTTTGTAATCTCGAACAACTTGTTCGTATCTTTTCGAAGAAGCTTCGAAGCGCTTTTTCTTGTAATAGAAATCACCTTTCATGCGCACTCCAGCGGCCAGGTTCTCTTCCACTTCCCACAAAACCTCGCCGGCAGTAGGGGCGAGAGGACTGTCCGGGTAGTCGCGCAGAAACTTTCTCAGTTCATCCATGGCCTTTCTGGCATTAGTCGGATCCCGGTCGGGAGCCCGCATGAGCCGGAAGTTTATCGCGGCCACCTTCATCTGAGCATCATCAGCCATCTCGTGAGTCGGATAAAAGATGATGAAGTCCTTGAACTGGGACTCCGCCTGAACGAGGTTGGAGGTTCCTCCTTCCCGGTAGAAGGAGTCGGCGATGGAAAGAAACGAGATCGGCGTAAACTCACTGTCCGGATAGGTATTGATGAGAGTCTGAAGGGCAAGGCGGGCCTTGATGAACTGGTTCTTCTTCAGATACTTCATCCCGTTCTCGAAGAGCGTCGTATCAGGTGGTACCGCCGCGTCCTGGAGATTGGCACTCTTTTGGCCACACCCGACAGCGATGACCACTACCAGTAAAAGTAAGACAACACTATATTTCATCATGGCACTGCTCCAGCCTCTTGAGCCATTTCCTGCAAAGCTCGGAAACGAGCTTGGGCCTGCCCATCTTTGAAGACAGAAGAACCGGAAACGAGCCAGCCAGCACCCGCCTCAACAACGCGGCTCACATTCTCCAAACCGATCCCGCCGTCGACCTCAATTATAACCTCTCTCTCCTGAGTTGCTATCAGGGACTTCAACTGCCGGATCTTCTGGTAACTCTTTTCGATGAACTCCTGACCGCCGAACCCTGGATTCACCGTCATGATCAGAACATGCTGACATTTCGAGAGGATGTTCTCGACGACCCCAACCGGGGTATGCGGATTCAGTGCGACGCCAGGCTTGACCCCCATTTTCGCGATCTCCGTCAGGAGTCGGTCCAGGTGCGTGACCGCTTCATAATGCACCGTCAGATAGTTTATTCTCCCGCCTTCCTTTCCGATGTAATCGAGGAAGGTCTCGCCCGCGTTTTCGATCATCAGATGAACATCCAGTTCCAGCTTCGTACTGTCCCGAATCGCCTGAATCACCGGAGGTCCAAAGGTAAGATTCGGAACATAATGGCCGTCCATCACATCCAGATGAAGGATTTCTGCTCCCGCTTCTTCCAGGATGCGGATGTCGCGCTGTAGGTTCACAAAATCTGCAGCCAACAGGGAAGGAACAATCAATGGTTTCAACGGGCAACCTCCAGAGTGATTCCCTCATCACCCTTCAACATGTGTCCCGGACGGGGGATCTGACCAATCACGCTCCCTTTGGTCAGACTCTGATGAAAGCGATAGTGAACCTCCTCGAGCTTCAACTCGTGTTTTTCGAGAAAAGATTTTACACGATTCAGATTCAGGCCGACAAAGTCGGGCATGATATATCTCGATGCCTCACCGGAGACCATCAGTACATCGATTCGAGGCGTCACCGCAGAGGTTGATCCCGGGGGAGGAGACTGAGCCAGTACTGTGTCCTTGGCCACCAGGGGAACCGTAATCGTACTGATTCTACCAACCACGTAGTTGCTCTGCTTGGAAGTCATCTTGGCAACACCTGCCGCCGAGCCAATGAGGTCGGGGACCGGATGGGTTCTGGTACCCTTGCTGAGGATGGCCTGGACCGTTCTTCCGGGCTTGCTGCGGGTACCCGCAGGCGGATACTGGGAAAGAATAGCGCCGCTTGGCACGCCGGCATCATATCGCTCACCCGCGATCCTCAGTGCCAGTTCGAACGGCTGCAATTCGTTTTCTGCCGCTTCCAACCTCAGTCCCAGCAAGCTTGGAACTTCTACCTCCGAACGGCTCACCGTCAGTTTCATGCCGGCAATGACCCCAAATAGTCCCACCGCTAGCAGGATAGCCCCCAGCAGAACCACTACCCCTACATCCAGGACCCTGCGCTTCATCCGGGGCTGCGAACCGGGGCTGCCGGTTGCGCGTCGACGGACGGGTCCGAATTTCGTGTTCTCCATATCCTCACCAGGCGGAACTATTTTACTCGCGTCTCAGCCGTGCAGCGAAAAAAGCCTGGCCTCCTTGGATTAGAGGTGAGGTGCGAGAGAAGGGTTCCAACACGGCGACTCCGGCTTCCGTCCGTTCAAACTCTGCGATCACTTCTTCGTTCTCCTCCTCTTCGGTCGAACAAGTTGAATAAAGCAACTCCCTACCCGGCTTGAGCAGGGTGAAGGCGCAGCGCAGGAGATCCAGCTGGCGGGCCTGGAAACGAGCGAACTGTTGGGGCTGAAATCGCCAGCGGATGTCCGGGTTCGCGGCCAGTGTTCCCAGACCGCTGCACGGAACATCAAGCAGAATGAAATCAAAGGCTCCCGGGTGGAAGCAGGAGCGGGTCTGGTCTGAGATAGCCAGTAGGATGTTTGGAATCCGAAGCCGATGGATACGGTCTTTCATGAGTAGAAGCCGCTTCGCACTGACATCGGACGCGATCAGCCGGGCTGTCGCAGGTAGGCGTGAGGCCAGCAGAAATGCTTTTCCTCCCGGGGCCGCACACAGGTCGGCAACCCGCGCGCATTCTTCCAGATCAGGCAGGCCGGCGACCCACTGGCTGGAGACGTCGATGAACACACCCAGGCCTTTTTCATAAAGGGCGTGGGCTGCCACTGCGGAGGTCCGCACACAGCCGGGCACGCTATCGACTGGCTCACAGGGGAAATCGTTTTCACGCAGAAGACGAGACAGCCCCTCCACGCTTGCCTGGAATGGGTTCACCCACAGAAAGTGATCGGGTTCCGAATTGTGGCAGCTCATCAGACTCAAGGCAGTTTCCAGATCATAGCGGTCCAGATACCTTCGAACCAGCCATTCCGGATGACTGTATCGAATCGCAAGACTGGCCGGGTCGTTTCCGGAGGGAAGCGAGGCAGGGTTTCTCAGGTGCTCTCGCAAGACTCCATTTACAAAGGCCGTCGCAGACGATTTGCGAAAGGTGTGACAGAGCCGTGCCCACTCGTAAAGGACCGCATGCCGGGGGGTGTTCGAATCAATCAGCTCATAGAGAGCGCAGCGTAGAAGCCAGAGGATCTCCGGGTCGAGGCGTACCAGGGGTTTCCGGGATGTCTTTGCGATCAAGTAGTCGACTTCCGCAAGTCTTCTCAAGACGCCCAGGACCAGACGCTGGATGAAGGCTCGATCCCGGGGCTCTAAAGAGGAAGGAAGTAGATCATTCCAGGCTGTACGCAGGTGAGCGGATGTGGACAGGACGGGAAGGAGAATTCGAACGGCAGTTTCCCTGGTGTTCATCCAAAAGCCTCACCCTCACGAAGGCGAATCCCGTTCGCAAACTCGACGGCGTCCATCCTCCGGCGGTTGGCCGGTTGAACCTGCACAAGCTCGATCACCCTGCGGTCACCGCACAGCACTCCGATCCGCTTCCGGGGCAATGCAAACACACTTCCCGGCCCCCCTTCCCGGTGAGTCGGCGTCGATGAGGTCAGCCTCGTTCTCCACACCTTGACCGGGTGCCCGCGGAACGCACTGTGCGCCCCGGGTCTGGGATTGAAGGCTCGAACCAGATCGTGAATCCGGCGTGCCGGCCGGTTCCAGTCCACACACGCCTCAGCTTTCTGAATCATGGGGGCATAGGAGACGCCGTTCTTGCTCTGACGCCGGGGACGGAGCTGGCCATCCACGTAGGGCAAAAGAAGCCGCATGAGTAGAGCCGCCCCTCTCAGAGCCAGGAGTCCTTCAATCTCCCCGGTCGTGGCCTCACGTCCAATCGGAATCTCTTCCTGCCCCAGGATCGGTCCCGAGTCGAGCTTCTCCTGAATCCTCATGAGAGTCACTCCCGTGGCTCCCTCCCCGTTGAGGAGAGCGTGTGGAACGGGTGCTGCTCCGCGATATTTCGGCAACAGCGAGGCATGGATGTTCAGGGTTCCGTGTGTAGGAAAATCGAAGACACGGCGCGGAAGAAGCTGGCCAAACGCCACGGCAACAGCCACATCGGGAAGGGTAGACCGAAAGAATTCCACGACCTTGGGATCATCCTTGACGCGCTGGGATTGAAGGGTGGGAATCCCATGATCGCTGGCGATCGCCTTCACCGGTGGGGACTGAGATCTCTGCCCGCGACCGGCGGGCCGGTCGGGCTGCGTCAAGAGACCAACCACCTCGGTGGTCTTGTCTGCAAGGAGGGATACCAGTGTGGGCACAGCAAAACGTGGGGTTCCCAGGAAGACCACCCGGATCATCACCACTCACCCGCTCTCACCAGCTTCCGAATCTTCCGCTTGATGAGGTCTCGCTTGAGTCGGGAAATCCGATCCAGGTACAGAAGGCCATCAAGATGGTCAATCTCATGGGAGATGACTCGCGCCAGGAGGCCCTCGGCGTCTCTCTCCACCAGCTCGCCTCGCGGGGCCTGCGCCCGGATCTTTATGAGGCTGGGGCGCTCGACCATGGCGGTGAAACCGGGAATGCTGAGACAGCCCTCCTCTCCCTTTTCGCTTCCCTGGCTGTCGACGATCTCAGGATTGACCAGGGAAAGCCGCTCCCTCTCTTCTCCAGCAATCGTGACGTCCACCACGATCACCCGCAGGTTCACTCCAATCTGGGGAGCCGCCAGACCGACGCCCTTTTCCGCGTACATGGTCTGCTTCAGGTCTTCGACCAGTTTCTCGAGATCGATATCGAACTGCTCGACCGGCGAACTGACCCGTCTGAGTTCAGGTGCTCCGTATTTGAGGACGGGTCGGATCATGGTTGATTGAAAATGGAAGATTGAAGATTGGAGGGTGCGGCGAGGCCTAGCCGGTACCTCGGTTGCCGGAGCAGTCCGAGTGGATTCGATCACTCCAGCGATGGGTTCATAGACGGCCCTCCCACCTTTCCCGACTTCGCACGAAGCGCATCTCATCTACGCTCTTCAGTTTCCAATTTTCCATTTTCAATTTTCAATTCTCGCCATGGTTGCCAAAGTTCGAACAATTAGTGTAACACTAGGGCGGTGCGGTCCCGCCTTTCCTGTCCGTTAGGGTTAGAATTGAAGCGTCGCCGATGAACCTGATCATTACACTGATTGAGGAAGTCCAGGCTTTCGCCCTGCTCTCCGCCAGGGCAAGCACGAACCTCTTCCGTCGACCCCTGTACGTTAAAGACACCCTCCAGCAAATGGACGAAATCGGTGTCAAGTCCGTGTCCATCATCATACTCACCGGTTTCTTCACGGGCGGAGTTCTGGCGCTTCAGTCGGCTAGCTCCTTAAAGGCTTTTGGAGCTGTGAATCTGACGGGGCAGCTGGTGGCTCTCTCTCTTGTCAAAGAGCTGGGCCCTGTTCTAGCAGCTCTGATGGTGGCCGGGAGAGTCGGCTCCGGAATCGCCTCCCAGTTGGGCTCCATGGTAGTCACCGAGCAGATCGACGCTATGCGAGCTCTGGGGACAGATCCAATAAAAAAACTGGTGACACCCCGGGTGATTGCCTGTACCACCATGATGCCATTGCTTACCGTACTGTCCGACTTCTTTGGCCTGATCGGCGGTTGGCTCGTCTCCTTCAACATTCTCAAACTGAACACCGCCCTCTATTGGAGCACTGCTTTTCGCTCTCTAACCTACAGTAGTGCCCTGGAGGGACTCGTCAAGCCGGTCGTCTTCGGCTTTATCATTGGAATGGTCGGGTGCTATTTCGGTCTTCGGACCCGGGGCGGGACCCAAGGGGTAGGCGAGAGCACGACTCAGGCCGTAGTCACAGCGTCGATTCTCGTGATCGTCGCGGACTTCTTCGTGAGCAAACTGATTATTGAGCTATAGCTGGCTGTGATTCGCTTCGAGAATGTTTCCAAATCGTATTCCGGTGAGGTCGTCTTGCGCCAGGTTTCCATGGACGTCAGAGAAGCGGAAACGAAGATCGTCATGGGAGGAAGTGGTTCGGGCAAAACAACCTTGCTGAAGATGGTGCCCGGGCTGGTCAAACCGGATTCAGGCCGGGTTTTCGTGGAAGATCGCGACCTCACGCCCATGAGTGAGGATGAACTAATGAAGATCCGAACCCAGATCGGTGTCGTGTTCCAGGAGGGCGCCCTGTTCGATGCATTGACGGTGGGCGAGAATGTGGCTTACCGAATGCTGGAGGACGCGGTACTTCCGTTTCTTGAGATTGAACAGACGGTGCGCAAGATCCTCGGGTTTGTGGGACTGGAAGACGCCATTGACAGGATGCCCTCCCAGCTTTCCGGAGGCATGAAGCGCAGGGTAGCCATCGCCAGGGCTCTGGTGGGGAGCCCCCGGATTCTTCTCTATGATGAACCCACCGCGGGCCTTGATCCTATCACCAGTCGAACCATTTGTGATCTGATCATCAAGCTGAGGGATTTAGAAGGAGTCGCTTCGATTCTCGTGACTCACGATCTGACGTCAGCCATCACCTTAGCCAGTGAGATGGCGCAGGTGGACTCCTCCGGCGAGGTCACCTATGTTGCAGAGGAGGACAAGTTTTGTCTCGTCAACACCCGTTTTGTGATGCTCAAAGACGGCTCTATAATCTTTGAGGGGAGTGATGAGGAGATGTTTGCCTCCAAGGATCCGTATCTGGAGGAGTTTCTAAATTAGTACTCACTTGATGAAAGGGAGTACTTAACGAGCAGAGACCAGCAAATGGAAGAGAAGAAACGAGTCAGCCTGTCCGAGGTGCGTGTCGGCATCTTTGTGATTGTCGCTGTGGTGGTCCTCGGTTTTGCGATTTTTCGAATCGGCTCCACCGTCGGGTTGTTCCAGGAGACCTTTCACGCCCGCACTTACCTGAACAACGTGTCCGGCCTGAAGCCGAGTGACATTGTTCTCCTCGGGGGTGTCGAAATCGGTAACGTGACCAATGTGCGGATTTCTGACCCTGATGCAATGCCCCAGACAGACGGCAACACCAGAGCGCTGGCCAGGATCGCGGAACTGGAGGTCCGGGAAGCAACCCTCGGTGCCGAGTTCGTCCGCCTCAACGAACACGTCGATGAAATCCGTTCCCGCCTTCAATCAATAACCCCGGGCTCTACTTCGGAGCTTGCCCTCGAGCTGCGGGCTCAACTCGTTGATGTGAGCGATAGCAGAACCGAGAGGATGCGAGAGCTGGATCGGGTTCGAGAACGGCTGCAACGGGCACAGGACGATTTGCAGAACATCGTGGTCAGGATGGAGATTCAGACCGAATATCGAGGCTGGATTCGGAGCGACAGTTACATTTCCCTGGGGTCGGTGGGCCTCCTCGGCGATAAGTACATTCAGATCTCTCTCGGTCGAGCACCCGACCCACCCAAGACCGTTGTCGATACGATCGACGGTGGCTGGTGGGGCGATGTGGAAGTTGAATTCGTCGAAGTCACAGGTCGGCCTCAAACCGGCTTTGAAGAGCTCATCACCGGCGCCAATGACATTCTTGTCAACTTCCGAACCCTTTCGGAGAAGGTGCAGGACATTGTCAGCCGCTTCGAGTCAGGAGAGGGGACCGTAGGAAAGTTCCTGACTGATCCTTCCTTTTACAACAATCTGAATGAAACGGTGATCGCTGCTAGAGGTACAGTCGAAAACGCCAGCATTCTGATGGAGAACATCAACCAGGGGGAGGGAACGATCCCAAGACTCATCCACCAGCAGGAACTGTACGACCGGATATTGGATTCAGCGGCGCGTCTGGACAGAGTTCTGTCCGATGTCGAGGCTGGTGAAGGGACCGTTGGGAAGCTGCTCAAGGATCCCGAGTTGTACGATCATGCCCAGGAAGCGATGGCCAGCATACAATCGGTGGCGGCGCGGCTGGATGCGGGAGAAGGCACGCTGGGGAGACTTTCCACCGACGACGAACTTTATCGCGAGATGAACAATGCGCTGCAAAAGCTCACCGGCTTTGTGAACGATATCGAAGCAGGGAAAGGAACACTCGGCCGGCTCGCAAAAGACGAGCAACTTTACGAGAACGTCAATGAGTTCTCGGCTGAAGTCGTCAAGCTGATCTACGATTTTCGCCAGAATCCGAAGAAGTTCCTGACCATTAAGTTTGAATTGTTCTGATTGGGGCACCCTGAAGGTTGAATGATTTCTAAGAGAATCGGACAGGGAGCTCACTTCCTGCTCCGCACGATCGTCAATAGTCTGAATTATCTTGGAATCAAGCCCAACCACCTCACTACGCTTGGAGTGGTGATGAGCGTGATTACGGCCTTCGCTTTTGCCCGCGACCATTTTCACCTGGCCGGCTGGCTCTTGATTGTGGCCGGCTTCTTCGACATGGTCGACGGAGAAGTGGCGCGCTCGTCGAATTCCGCTACGCGTTTTGGGGCTTTTTTCGACTCGATCATGGACCGCTACTCCGATTTGATTCTCTACCTGGGCATCATGATTCACTACGGCGCTCACAACCGAATGGGATATGTCGTGCTGGTGGGCGTTGTGATGATGGGTTCGGTTCTCACCAGCTACGCTCGAGCCAGAGCGGAAGCTCTGATCCCATCCTGCAAGGTCGGCTTCCTGGAACGCCCCGAGAGGATTGTCCTCCTCATCATCGGTGCCTTTTACCGGATGGATCCGGTCCTGTGGGTCCTGGCTGTGCTGTCTAACTGGACGGTGGTGCACCGGATTCTTCACACCCGCCGTCAACTCAGGGCCTGAGCCCGGCTCAACGGGGGTCGCTTCGTGGCGGTTACTGGTTACTGGTTACCGGTTACCGGTTACCGGTTACCGGTTGAAGGTTGAAAGTTGAAAGTTGAAAGTTTGGGACGAACTGGTAACCGGTTACTGGTAACCGGCGCGGCGCAAGCCCCAGGGCTCCGGCGTGAATTCCCTAGCCCGAAAACGTTCCAAGGTTCTAAGGTTCCAGGGTTCCAAGGTCCCATCAAGGGTTGCAAGGTTGCACAGGCCCCGTAGACTTCATCCTGGATGCCGAGTGATGACAAGACCCGACTTGGAACGTTGGAACGCTGGAACGCTGGAACTTTGGAACCTTCCCTAGTTCAGTCCCACGATTTGGGTTCCTTTGGGAAGCTTGAGCTTGAAATCGGATGGGTTCAGCCGGGGATTCAGCTGCACTTCCGAGAATCGGACGAGAAGGTAATCATCGGTGGGCTCGACCAGCTTCTGCTGAATGGGAATCCAGCGGTCAGCATCAATCCAGAGCACGATCTTGCCGAAAAAGGCCTGTGCCCTGTCCGATCGAGGAATCATTTCGAGAATCCACGTCTGAGCCTCGCCCACCTTCTCTTCCCCCAGAAGCTTCATCTCATAGGTCTCTTCGAGAGCTTCGCGAGTCGAGCCGAAACCCAGCACGAGCAACTCTGCCTTGTCTTTGTGCTTGCCGAGGCGGTGTTTCTGAGCCTGCTTGATCCGCGGTTGGAAGAATGTGAGGTCGCCGTCTGCGATCACCAGAGAACTGAGCTGAGGCTCCTCGATTTCCCTGCGCAGAAAGACCTGATCCCTGTCTTTCAGAAAGAGGAATCTTCCAGACTCTCCCTCGTCAAACTCTTCTAGGATATCCGTCCACTTTTTCTGTTCCAGTGAGGCCGACATCGACTTGATCGTGGCCCCCTGTTCCTCGAGCTGGTCCAGGAGCTTCTCAAGGGTCATTGTCCGGGCCGGTGCGCCCCCCAGCGTGGTGCAGGCCAGCCAGGAAACAAAGATCATGATCCGCATGAGTTGCAATCTAGTTCGCCTCCCCGGGGATCGCGCCCCTTCACTCTCCAGGGATTCTCTTCGGGGCCGGGAGTTTCGGAATTCTGGACTGGCTACTCCCCTGAGAGATCTCGGATCGCGTCAGCGGAGTTGAGGGGGAGTTGACGGCCTCCTCGCTCCCGGATCTGTCGAACACCCGGGCGGGAGTCAGAAAAATGAAGAGAATGATCAGGACGCAGAGCACATCGTATTGCCATGAGCCCCTGGGATAGGTCCAGAACAGCACCCTAGAAAGCGCTTTTTGCATCTCTCTTCGTCTTCTTCAATAGAGGTGCTTCTGCTCCCTTGCGTAGTACAGATTCTCGACGCGATTGAGAATCTTACCATCACGCATCTCTACAATCCTGCCGGCCGTGGCGGCCACATCAGGATCGTGTGTGATGAGAAGAATAGTCTGACCATGGCGCATGTTCAGCTCCTGGAGCATTTCCAACACAATCCCGGAATTCTCGGAGTCGAGACTTCCCGTCGGCTCGTCTGCCAGGAGAATCTTGGGGCGAGTGATGATGGCCCGCGCGATGGCAACTCGCTGCTGCTCTCCACCTGAGAGCTCGGTTGGCTTGTGGTGGATCTTGTTTTCCAGACCCAGTAGAGCGAGGATGCTGGTTGCGTTCAGACCATTGGAGGGTTGTCCGTTTTCACGGATCTCGCGGGCCAGATTAAGGTTGTCCATCGCAGTCAGCGTGGGGAGGAGGTTGAAGCGCTGAAACACAAACCCCACCTTCCGGCGGCGGACTTCAGTTCTCTGGCTGTCGGAAATGCTGGTCAGTTCCGTCCCGTCGACCCTGACGCGTCCACGGGTTGGCGACAGGAGCCCGCCCATCAAGTGCAGCAGGGTTGACTTGCCGCATCCACTGGGACCCATCACCGCCACGAACTCACCTTCGCGGACGGTCATGTCCACACCGCTCAAGGCGGGAACGCCCACGCGTCCCACCCGGTAGATCATGTGAACATCGTCCACCACGATGACATCGTTTCGTTGTCGAAGCTCTACAGGATCACTCATAACCAAGCGCCTTAATCGGATCCATTTGGGCAGCTTTGAGGGCAGGATATAGTGCGCCCAGCGTCCCTCCCAGAAATGCCATAAGAGCCGCAGCCAACTTCCAGGAACCGGAAATGTCCACTGGAAGATTGGGAGCAATACTCAATATCACGTGAATTGCCAGCCAAGTCAACAGAAAACCGGCTCCAACCCCAATCCCACAGATCACCAGAGACTCCTTCAGGATGAGCCTCATGATGAAACTCTTGGAAGCACCAAGGGATTTCAAGATGCCAATTTCGCGGGTCCTCTCCATGATCGTGCTGTACATCGCCAGCAGGATCATCATGAAACTGATGAGCGCCGACAGCGACACCATGGCTGTAATGAACGGCCTCAGGACTGGAGTGTTCAAGCTCATCAGCTTCTGGATTTCAGAAGTTCGGGTAACCTTATATCCCTTCAATCGCTCTTTCAACCGGTCGGCCACTTCCAGATCCGTAGTCTCGTCAGCAGCCCTGACCATAAACATGGTCGCCTTTCCCGGAGTCCCATTCATGTTTTGCAGGGTCTGCAGTGGCAACATGACCCTGGCTCCGACCCCCTCCTCAAAAATCCCGCCCACTCTGAAGGAAGTCCCCAGCAACTCTAAGCGGTCTCCCAGGTCCAGGTTCTTCGTGTCCGAGTACTTGGTATCAATGACAATCTCATCCTGATCACCGAAAAACTGACCTTTCACAATATGGAAACTGCGACTGACTTCCCGAAAGGTGGTCCTCTCGATCCCGTAAATAAGGTGGAACTCGTCGCCGAGAAACTTGGTCAAAACCGGCGTCACTGCAGAAACTCCCTCCACTTCCGCGATTTTCTCACCAATTCGAACTGAAATCGTGCCGCTGTTGATGGCTGCCAGGTACGATCCTCCGGAAGGCTGGACCATCACATCTCCAAGCCCCCGCATTCGGGCCGAGAAGTCATTGAGTTGCCCGTAAGAAAGGCCAACACTGACCAGTATGAGCGCCACACCCAGGGCCACGGCCAGGACACTGATCACTGTGCGTGTCGGTCGCTGCTTCAGGTTGGAGAGGATCAATTTGAACATTTGCGTCCAGCAAAGGAGTCTAAAACTCCTGATTGCTACCCTCCAGTCCATGCCCTTCTACAATGACGAGTTCCGCCCGGGGAGGTTTCGGAATGTAAAAGGAGCTGTCCTCGACGCTCCGGTTCAAGCGCACGGACTCTCGCTGAAACTGAAAAGAAATCTGATAGTGCTCGGGAACTCGCTCCACCACAATAGAACTGGCAAGTGCTCCCTGTTCAGAAACCTCCACACCTTCGTAGCGAATGTCACTGGTCAGTTTCCCACAGTCGTAGTACTGCTGGCGGGAAAGTCGAAAACCCTGTCGCTCCAGCCACAGTCTGCGCTGCAGGCAGCCTCGACCGGCCAGGTGATCGATCAGAACCTCTTGGATCACATAGTACTTATTCTGCTCGTCCCGCTCTTCTGCGAGCAGATGGACGGTTCCTGCCCCCGAGGATCGCAGGGGCTCCACCAGTATGGCCTGAAGCAAATGCTCGGGTCGCACGCTGTGGAGAGGCTCACTTGAGTCTGTTTGCACATCTGTCTTACCGGTCAGGTATTTGTTTTCCCTCGGCACCCAGATTTGAAACTCACGGCTGTCCGAGGCCATGGTGACAACGGATGAACTGGTCACGGGGTTTAAGATGTTGACGTAGATCCAATGAGGCCTTTTCGTCACCAGATGGCCCTTGGCCGTGGGGTACTCCTTCAGATAGCCCTGCTCGATGGATCCCCCCGTGAACTTGACCCGGAAGCGACTGACTGAGACGGTTTCGATTTCAGCATACTGGCCGTTTACGAGATCGACGAGCTCCTCCAGAGTCGCGCTCTTGGCGGCGATGTAGCCCAGCGGCGTCACTACTCTTATGGGCTTGGGCCCGCAGCCCACGAGAACAATCGTCAACGCCAGGATGCCTGCCCAGAGTCTACTCATGAGCGTTTCCTGTCCTCGAACGAGGTTTCACCACTAGAAACCAGAGCAGGAAAAGAGCGATCAGAACCAGTACAAGAACGCCTACCGAATGAAAATGTTTCTGAAGGAATACTATGGCCCATTCTCCGTACAGTACAGCCAGGGCTCCCCACGAGAAATAGCGGAGGCCTCTCCCCACAGCCACGGCCAGCAGAAACTGTGGAAAGGCGAGGCCGAAGGCGCCCGCCGACAGGACGAATACTTTGAAGGGCGTGGGGGGAGGCAGGAGCGAAGGGATGATGACGGCCCACACGCCGCGGCGCTCGTACAGACTCTGAATTCGGCGGATACCGGGTCGATGAAGCCGCCTCTCGACATAGCCGCCGCCCCGGGTCCCGACCCAGTAAAGAAGAGCGCAGCCCATTACGGAGCCGATGGTCGTCATGGTCGCATAGTAGAACATGTTGCCCCAGCTCCCGCCCACAGACAGCACAATAATCAGGAAGTCGTTCCCTTCCGGTACTGAAAGAAACGAGGAGTCGAGGAGCGCAAGCACCAGCAATCCAGGTCCGCCCAACCCGAGAACCAGCTGGTACAAGACCAGGAAAACTGACTTCAAGCGTCCCGGCAAACCGCCCGAAGCGGCCAACACCAACCAGTTCATTTCGGTCCAAAAAACGTAATGATACCACGGCTCTTGTCTCTCTACTCATGGTCACCAAGCAAGAAGAGTGCCAGAAGGGACTGAATGGTTCAGGGGAAATTGTTCACTTCGCTCACTGCGCTTCCACGATCCGCTCGACTTTGCCTTAAAGCTCCAGCGAGAGAACACAGCAACTTGAGCCGACGACAGTTTGAAGATGAGCAAATGAAGATTAGTTTCCTTGGCCGAATTCTTAATTTTTAATTTTTAATTTTCGATTTTCAATTCATTAGGATGGAAACCACTGCACCGGCTGTCGTGCAATCACGTCACTCCCAGATAAACACCTTCCGGCCCTCGGCAGCGTCCAGGGCTGATGGAGTCATGATGGTCCGGGCGCTGACGGTGATTTTCCTGCCATCGCGAAGGGCCTGTCTAACGTCGTCTTCACAGACGAAATCTCTGACTGGCCCGGCTAGGACCTTCGCACGGGGAACAGGACCAGACCTGGCCGGCGGCGCCGGTTCTCGAGGCACGACCGCCGGAGCGGTTTGCTGTTCTCGAACGAAGTCCTCAATGACGGCGCGAACGATCTTCCTCACCCCGGTGCGAGTGGCAGTCTGATCTGCCTTTCCGATCACTTCATCCGGCTTTTCCTCAGCCGGCGTCGTTAGCTCGACGCGATCGAAAGTGATGTCCTCGACACTCCGAGTCTCGTAAGCGAGCCTCCTGATATTGATGAGGTGGAGAGGAGTGATATTGTCGGAAGTGATGTTGCCACCGGGGGTTCCACAGCCGAGTGTCATGGAAGGTGGCACCCCCGTGGTGAGGCCGATGGCGCCGTGGGTGGCGGGAGTGTTGACACAGATTCGATAGGCAGGCTTGTGAAGCCCGAACTCCATGATGACGTCTTCATCTCTGGAGTGGATGGACATGGTATGGCCGAGCCCACCATAATTGAGGATCTCAATGCATCTCCGACAGCCGGCTTCCCACCCGTCTTCAACGTAAAAGGCCAGAATAGGAGACAGCTTTTCCATCGACAATGGATGTTCTCGGCCGACACCATGAGCTCTCCCCACCAGGCACACTACCTCGTCGGAAACCGTGAAACCAGCCATCTCAGCGATGACTTGCGGCGACTTTCCAACAATGGCTGTGTTGAGTCCACCCTGGGGCAGTTGAACCACTTTCTCGAGCCGTTCCTGCTCTCCGTCGTCGAGAAGATGCGCACGGTTTTTCTTCAACTCCAGCAAGACCTCTTCTTCCAGGGGCAGATCGCACACCATTGCCTGCTCCGAAGAGCACAGCAGGCCGTTGTCAAAAGTCTTTCCCGCCACGACATCACGGACGGCCTTGCTCACGTCCGCCGTACGTTCGATGAATGCGGACACATTGCCTGGGCCGACTCCGAAAGCCGGCTTGCCGGAAGAATAGGCGGCCTTGACCAGTCCCGGGCCGCCGGTTGCAAGAATCATCCGTGACTTGCGATTGTGCATCAATTCAGTCGTTCCCTGCCTCGTCACGTTTCTCACACACCCGATACAGTCCTCAGGAGCTCCCGCCTTTCTGGCAGCCTCGTACATGATGCGGGCGGTTTCGGCAGTGCACTGCACAGCCTGGGGATGAGGACTCAAAACCACCGGGTTCCGACCCTTAATGGTGGCCAGAATCTTGAAAATAGCGGTGGAAGTGGGATTGGTCATGGGCACAATGGCCGCCACGACACCGACCGGAACAGCAATCTCCACAACCCCCTTCTCTTTGTTCTGGGAAATGACACCACAGGTTTTTAGATCCCGGATGTACCCGTAGATGTTGACTGCTGCGAAGAGATTCTTGATGGTCTTATCGGACACCTTGCCGCGACCCGTTTCCTCCACGGCAAGTTCCGCGAGTCGGCCAGCCTGAGCGCGTGCAGCCTCGGCCATCGCCTCGATGACTCGGTCGACCTGTTCCTGGGTGAACTCTCTGAGCAAGTCACCCGCCCGCTCGGCTCGTTCGAGCAGATCACGCGCTTCCTGAATCGAGAGAAGGTCCTTGTCCTTTACTTGAGCCAAGGCTATTTCTTACAGCTGTTGAGACCAAGGTTGTTTCTTACGGGCTGGCCGAGGCGGGCTGGGGAAAGATTTTCTCAACCTCCTGATGAGGACGCGGTATGACGTGGACGCTGACCAGTTCGCCGACACGTCGGGCTGCTGCTGCACCAGCGTCAGTGGCAGCTTTGACGGCCCCGACATCACCGCGGACCAACACTGTGACAAAACCGGCCCCGATGTATTCCTTGCCGATGAGGACGACGTTGGCCGCCTTGACCATCGCGTCCGCAGCCTCCACTGCCCCGACAAATCCTCGGGTTTCAATCATGCCCAGAGCTTCTAGTGACATTTTGGAATCATCTCCCCAGAGTGGGGCGTAACGCTATCACGACCCAGGGTGGCAGTCAACGCTTCGCGCTATTGGTTAGCGGTTACTGGTCGCTCGGAATAGTTGAAGGTTGAAAGTTGAAGGTTGAAAGTTGAAGGTTGAAAGTTGAAGGTTGAAAGTTGAAGGTTGAAAGTTGAAGGTTGAAAGTTCGTGGAACCTGGAACCTGGAACGTGCAGCTTCAAAAGGGCGGGGAACGTGATACTTTGGAAACTCAAGTTATGCGCTATCCCAAAATCGACCAGGAAATCGAGCGAATCGGGCAGATCTACCACCAGGATGTCGTCGTCCATTCCTGCCGCGATATGGTGCTGCCGGGACGCAAATGCAAGCCTCAGATCCTCTACACCTTCCTGGGGTTCGAACTCAGAATGGGTCGGACAAGGTTGAGCTGTCCCGACGTGAGCACTGCGCGCTATTTGAAAGTCTTTGCGGAAATCGGAATGAAACAGGTCAAGCTTCCTTACGATCCCAGCCGTGTCCGACTCTTGGCCACCGGTCTAGAGCACTCATTGGACCGTATCAAAGAGCACCTGCTGGAGCGAGACCTGGATGCGCCCGGGCACGCCGCGTCCCTCCGCCGCGCGTACGCGCGGATCCGAAAAAGACTATCCCAAGGTTGAAAGTTGCAAGGTTGAAGGTTGAAGGTTGAAGGTTGAAGGTTCGTGGAACTTGGAACTTGCAACTTGGAACGGGCGCGAGCGCAGCGAGCGACTCCTAACCTAACGGCGGACGCGCACCGGCTTTGAGGGGGGCCTTTTCACCAATCCCTCCATCCGCCCGTCCCACAAGTCGGCGCCCAGCTGGCTGCGCAGGAAGCCGATCATCTCCTCAACCTCTTGCTGCATCGTCTCCATCTTGCGACGCATATTGAGGATGACCTCGACGCCGGCCAGATTCACACCCAGATCCCGAGTAAGATTCAGAATGACAGCCAGGGTGTCGAGATCCTGCTCGGTATAAAGGCGGGTGTTCCCCCCGCTGCGGGATGGATTGAGCAGGCCCTGCCGTTCCCAGGCCCTGAGTGTCTGAGGATGGACCCGGTGCATTCTGGCAATGGCTCCGATCGTGTATCCGACTTCTTTTCCAGCCATCTCTCTGTCCGATCGTTTCGAGCGGCTGCTGCCGCTCATCTCAAACCAAGCTGCTCTCGAGGATTCTCGGGGTGAAGCTTCGCTAACTCTTTCAGCAGCTCTTTCGAGCGCCCGTTCGCAGATGCCGGGAGGACAATCCTGACACGAACGATCTGATCGCCCCGGGCCCCGCCCCTGGGTCCGGATGCTCCCTTTCTCTTGAGACGGAACTTCTGCCCCCCCTGCGTGCCTCCCGGAATATGCAGCCGGGCTTTCCCGCTCACCGTGGGCACTTCAATGTCGGCACCCAGGACTGCTTCCGTAACCGTCACCGGGATCTCACAGTAGATCTGATTTCCTTCACGCCGGAACAGTTCGTGAGACTCCGCCTCCACTACCAGATAGAGATCGCCTGCGGATCCGCCCTGCACGCCGCCGTCTCCTTTGCCCGGAATGCGGACGCGCGAGCCGGTGTTGACTCCAGCCGGAATCTTCACGGTGAGCGCCTCCGAGACGGCCTGAAAACCGTATCCCTTACAGGCATTGCAATCTCCGACCCGGATCTTCCCGGAACCACCACAGCCTGCACAGGCCGTGGCAAAGGTCATGGTCCCATGCCTCTGCTGTACCTGGCCTGAGCCCTGACATTCGGAGCAGGGTTTCATGTGTGAACCCGACCCGGATCCTGACCCCTGGCACTCGTCACAGGCCACCTGACGATGAAAGTTGATGCGCTTTTCGACCCCGTTCACCGCCTCCAGGAAGGGGATCTTGATCTGGTATTCCAGGTCCCCGCCTCTCCTCCGCGCGCTACTGGACTGGCCGGGCCGGCTGAACAGATCCGAGAAGATCTCGCCGAAGCTGCTGAAAGAGGACGAGCCCGGCCGGCCACTCTGGAAGCCCTGAAAGTCAAAACCCCGGGCACCACCTTCCGGAAACCAGTTGTTCGCGTCCGCCTGCCCGTAGCGGTCGTAAGCTTTTCGCTTTTCCGAGTCGCTCAAAACGGAATAGGCTTCCTGGATGTCCTTGAAGCGATCTTCTGCAGCCTTGTCCCCCGGGTTGATGTCCGGGTGATGCTTTCGGGCCAATCGCCGGTAGGCGCTTTTGATCTGATCGTCGGAAGCCTCTTTCTTGAGGCCCAGGGTTTGGTAGTAGTCGCTCACTTGTTCTCTTCAACGTCCACGTACTCGGCGTCGATCACATCGTCATCCGACTGAGCTTCCCCGTTCTCTGACGGACCGGTCTCCGATGATCCATCCTCCGAACCGGAGCCCGGCGCCTGGGCCTGATACATCGCCTCGGCCAGTTTGTGTGAAGACTGAGTCAGCTTCTCAGCAGCCGCTTGAATCCGATCCAGATCCTCAGACTCAAGGGCCTGCTTGGTTTCAGCGATGGCCTCTTCGATGTTCGCAGCATCTGCGTCGGCGATCTTGTCCCGATTCTCACCGAGCATTTTCTCCGTGCTGTAAACTAGATTGTCTGCCCGATTTCGGGCCTCGATCAGATCCTTCTTCCGACGATCCTCGTCAGCGTGAGACTCCGCATCATCCACCATGGAGTTGATCTCGGAATCGTTGAGACCGCTGGAGCCTGTGATAGTGATCTTCTGTTCCTTGCCGGTTCCTCTGTCTTTGGCACTCACATTCAGGATGCCATTGGCGTCGATGTCAAAGGTCACCTCGATCTGCGGGATGCCTCTGGGAGCCACTGGGATTCCCATCAAATGGAATTTTCCCAGCGACTTATTGTCGCCGGCCATGGGTCTTTCTCCCTGCAGGACGTGTATCTCCACGGAGGTCTGGTTATCAGCAGCCGTGGAAAAGATCTCGCTCTTACGAGTCGGAATCGTCGTGTTCCGAGAAATCAGAGTCGTGGACACAGAACCCAGGGTCTCAATTCCCAGAGAAAGAGGAGTCACGTCCAGAAGGAGAACGTCTTTCACTTCTCCTCCCAGAACGCCCGCCTGGACCGCCGCTCCCACCGCCACAACCTCATCTGCGTTGACTCCCTTGTGCGGTTCCTTCCCAAAGAATTCGTGAACCAGTTCCTGAACCTTCGGGATCCGAGTGGAACCCCCCACCAGCACTACCTCGTCGATCTGGCTCCCCTGCAGACCTGCGTCTTTGAGAGCCAGGCGGCAGGGCTCGAGAGTGCGGCGGAGCATGTCATCCACGAGTTGTTCGAACTTGGAGCGAGTCAGGCTCATGCTCAAGTGCTTAGGCCCGCTGGCGTCGGCAGTCACGAAGGGCAAGTTGATGTCGGTCTCCTGCGCCGAAGACAGCTCCATCTTGGCCTTCTCAGCGGCCTCGCGCAGCCGCTGAAGGGCCATCTTGTCCTTCGACAGATCAATCCCCTGATCCTTAGTGAACTCTTGCACAATCCAGTCGATCAGCCGCTGGTCGATGTTGTCACCCCCAAGGTGGGTGTCGCCATTGGTGGACTTGACCTCCACGACGCCCTCACCAACCTCCAGAATGGAGATGTCAAAGGTGCCACCACCGAAGTCGAAGACAGCGATCGTCTCGGCTGCCTTCCTGTCTAACCCGTAGGCGAGCGCGGCCGCGGTCGGCTCATTGACCAGGCGTTTGACCTCCAGCCCGGCGATCGTGCCGGCATCCTTGGTTGCCTGTCTCTGCGAATCATTGAAATAGGCCGGAACCGTGATGACCGCCTCGGTGACCTTTTCGCCCAGATACTCTTCGGCTGCCGACTTCAGTTTCTGCAAAATGTTGGCTGAGATTTCGGGGGGAGCCTGCTGCTGGCCATTCAATTCAACCCACGCATCCCCGTTCGGCGCTTCGAAGACTTTGTAGGACACCATCGACATCTCTTCGGAAACTTCTCTGAATTTGCGACCCATGAAACGCTTGATCGAATAGATCGTATTCTCGGGGTTGGTGACCGCCTGCCGTTTGGCCACCTGGCCCACCAGGCGCTCTCCGCTCTTGGTCACAGCGACGACAGAGGGAGTCACTCGACCGCCTTCCGGATTCGTAATGACCGTTGGTTCACCACCCTCCATAACCGCGACCACCGAGTTGGTGGTCCCCAGGTCAATCCCAATAATCTTTCCCATTCGTAGGAACCTCCTTAGTAAGCTCTCTAGTTATTCTTTCGAGCTGCAAGACTTCCAGCTCCGATGCTTGTTGATCACAAACTTGAGTTCGATCGAGATATAAGATCTGAGTAGGGAGGTGTCAAGGTCAAGGGGGAGATTTTGGGGACAGGTTTAAGATATTGATTGTAAAGGGGTTGATGGTTTTTGGGGGATGGTTAAAAGTTAAAAGTTAAAAGTTGAAGGTTCAAGGCCTGACAACAGAACGGCTGGGCGTACGCCTGCCGCTTCCCCAACCTCGATGGAACGTTGGAACCTGGCACGTTGGAACTATTCGTTGCCGACCTGAGTGAGAATATACAGATCACGTTCTGTCTGGCAGAGAATGATGCCGCCGTCCGTGATCTCAAGCGCCAACGTCAAAACCACCGGTGCGCTGCCAATGCGATCGTTCAAATCGATCATTTGCCCGTCCGACCAGAGAAAAGCATGCAGGGCACCTTGGGACGTAAAGGAGCTTCCCACTACCTGCCCAGGGTTGTTGAGCCCGAGAGCCTGACTGGCGAATCCACCTAGAGTCCCCAGTTCGGTGGCTGTGCCGTTTTCCCACAGGAACGCCCGCGGCCCCGGCTTCGATAACGAAGTGTAAATGACCTGCGTAGAGTCGTTGATGTCCAGGGCCAGAGCCCCGTCGGCAATGATCTGACCTGATCCCGGACCGGACAACCAGACAACGGCGGAGAGGGTAGCGTCGAGGCCTGCCGGCAGCGCCCCGACAGGCTCCGCCCCGCCGGCCACCTGTCCCACGTTGTTCAAGCAAAATCCGCCACCCACAGAGGGCCCGCCGATCGGAGACCCGAGAAAGGACAATGTCTCACCACTCACCAGGACGGCCTGGTCGTAGACGAATCCGGTAATCTGACCCTGATTGTTAATTTCAGTGGGCGTAGCGTCCCCGCCGGCAGGGAAAATGGCGCCCAGCGACAGAAAGGATCCGTTCTCCCAAAGCAACACGTCGTCTGCTCCACTACCGACCACCTGTCCCAGATCGTTGATTGCCACCGGGAGAAACAGCCCGATCCCGGCCAATCCGCTAAAGGAATTCAAGCCGGCCTGCAGGCCATATTTCGGGCTCGGCAGCCAGATGTACCCCCCCAATGCACCCGCGAAGACAACTTCGCCATGATTATTCATATCGATGAAGTCGAGGATTCCACTCGAAGCGAAACCTTCGCCGATGTGGGTCACCTGGTAAGTTCCGGGAGTACCGCCGACGTCGGGCACATCGAGGGCAAGCAGAACTCGCATTTGATCCTGCCCCGCGGTGGCCACGGCGCTGAAGTCCAGTCTCGCTCCATCGTCCGAGATCTCGAAAGAGTCCAGATCCGGAACTGCCCACACCCGGGCAACCGTCCCGTTGTAGTCCGTGACGGAGGAACCCAGCAGGGCATCCGTGGCATCCAGCGTCTCCGTCTGGTTGATGACTCCCAGGATCTCATTATCAAAACGGACGAAGCCGGGATCCAGCACTCCACCCGCTGTTCCCGGTGGATCGTAGTGGAAAAAGTAACTGCGTATCCTCGATCCCAACGGGATCACTTTTCCCGTGTCCGGGGTCAGATCCTGAGTCAGCGTGAGGACTCTCTCCAGAAACACATGCACGTGATCCGGATCCGTCAGATCTTCGTCCCCCACCGCCGGGGGCGGAGTGTTCAGCAGTTTTACATTCGACGAATAACCGACAATGCCGGTGAGAAGCTGATTACCGGCCACCGGATTGATGGCATCACCCTCGTACAGGTCCATCGGCACCAGGGCCACCTGGCCCACCTGCTCGGTCACTTCACCCAGCAGGATTCCAGGCTGATCGGGCAACACGCTGGCCGGGGCCCCTTCCTGCGAGGTGTCTCTAAGGGCCAGGTCCTGAATTCCCGGGGAGGACACCCACGGCTCGGGTCCGATCCTCGAGGTCAGTATCAATATCCGATCCGCTCCCCTTTCCGTGATCAGTAAGTGGAAACTCTCCCAGCAACTGATCCCGCTTCGGTACAAACCCAGCAACTGTCCCGGATCGGCCAGATCTTCGGCGACCGTGACCTCTGCTCCAGAGAGTCGCTCCACCTTGCGGACCTCTCCGCTGGCCCTGTCACTGACGTAAATATCTCCCGTACACCGGTCCACCGTCACTCCCGCCGGAGTCAACCCCTCGATCACGTTACCCAGTGGTCTGCGGGCCACTCCCGCCGGCGCTCCCGCCAGCCCCTGATTCAACTCGGCCCCAGCCACTCTCGTCACTCGGTCTCTCTCCGCCACCAGCAGATCTCCGCTTACACTTACAGGATCCAGCACCAGCGACACCGGCTCATCCAGCCCCGTCACCACCGTCGTCGTCTGCCCGGTCTCTGGATTCAGCCGGATCACTCTTCCCGTCGTCCTGGCTGCCAGCAGCAGATACTCCTTGTCATCAATTCCCTGAAAAGGAATCATCTTGGGGATGTCCTCTCCTGCAAACTGGGCCACCTGGGCCGGCAACCCTGCCGTCACATCAAAGATCGTCGAACTCTCACTCACCCCGCCGGCCACGCTCTTGCCGGGCCCGGCTCCCAGACTCAACTCCGCCGTATACACTTTGGCCAGCCCGGACAGATAGGCCACCGACTGGACAATCCCCAGATCTCCTGCCAGCACTTCCCGGCTCAAAACATCCGTCGAGGCCCCGGCCGTGTCTTCTCCGATCCGTGCCGTCACCACCACCGGCAGCGCTGTGGGGATCTGCGGCGGTGCCGTGTAGCGCCCTGTTGGATCTACCGTCCCCTGCAATGCTCCTCCTCCCTCTTCCCCGTTCACACTCCAGGTCGTCTCACCATCCGGTCCCATCACCTCGAACTGCTGCATCCCCGCCACCGCCACAATCGCCAGCGGTGGACTCACTTCAATGGGCTCCGTAGCAGTCTCGACTTCAAACTCTTCCGGTGCCGGCGGCGGCGGTACATTCGAGAGCACTCTACCGTCCAGGTCCCCGAAGACGTTCGTCAGGAACACGGGCACATCACTCTTGATCAGAATGAATCCCCCCGCCTGATCGGCTGCCGCCGGGATCATCTCCGTCAGGGTCCGGCTCAGTCTTTGCCCCGGGGCCAGCGTCGTCCGAAAGCTCCCAAGTACCGTCCCGTCCTGCTTCACCGCCACGATCTGGACATTCGCCACCAGTTTTCCACCATTGAGAATCGCCACTCCCGTGAAAAAGTTAGACGTCGTCGCTATGTGGGAAAACACCGCCGAGCGTGTCCCCGAGGCTACACTGGCCACCGAGGCAATCGATCCCAGGGTCGGTATCGAGTAGCTGATCGCTCCGTGAATTGCTTCCGACGTCGATTCCACTCGCAGCCATCCATCCAGGATCGACTCACCCGCGAACCCGAACATCTGCTCCAGATCCTCACGCAGGACCTCTCCTGCCTCCAGTACCCGGGTCACTGGATTCATCTGCAGATCGCCCGCTCCAAACGGCACTCCATCCGGCTGATAGGCCGTAACCGTGAGAATCACCGGCTCTTCTTCGGCCAGGCTGACAACCACCAACTCGGTCTCGAACAGATCCAGTACGGCCAGTTGTGGGAAAAACAGACTGTTGAGCAACTCCGCAGCCGGTCGTGCGTTGAGTCCCAGCAGATCCGTCCCCGGCTGGACGAACTCAAACCCGGCCAGTTCCTGGTTCGACTCCACCAGTACATAGACCGGATCATCCGCCAGCACTCCTGCCGGGGCTGCCTGCTGGGAGAAAAACTCCTCCACGTCCAGCCGCGCTGCTCCCCGCGGCGGCAGGTCCAGCATCCTCGAGGCCGAATCCTCATTCGACACCAGCTTCACCTCGGCCGTAACGGCCTGACCGGTCGGGTTGATCAGGTTCAGCTCGGTGCTCTCCCCTTCCCCCACCCGGACATCACTGAAGATCAGTCGGGAAGACAGAGACGGCAGATCGGCTCCGTCCAGAAAGCTGGAGGCCGTATCCAGGTACAAAAAGAATCCCGTCAACCCGTCCGTCTCACTCACCGCCTGAAACCAGGCCGCTTCCCCCAGTTCCGGTCCCGATCCAAACAGGGAGACCGTGATGGTTCCACTTTGCGTCCCCGCCTTGACTTCCAGGGCCACCGGGTTTTCAATCCCCTCTCCCTGCAGCAGTTGCCCCCCGGAGACGTAGGCCGTCACCTCGACCTGAGCATCTTCCTCACCCAGGTTCACGATTGCTACTCCTGTGATCGTGTCTTTCTCAAACGTCAGAAAGGGAAAGTTCAGGATGCTGCGGGCCTCGAGTACCCCGACCGGCATTAGAAACAGACTCAGTAAACACAGACTGCCGCGCAGTAAGTCTTTCATTCGGTACACTGGTTTCCTCCCTCACTCGCTGCTTTGAAGTGGGAATCTCTTGTCCAGGGTAGTTTCTCGGGTTGAAAGTTGAAAGTTCTCCCCGGACCGGGTTCTGCCTCACTCGGTAGCGGACCATCGACAACAGAACGGCGAGTCGCCAGCCGGCCGTTGAGCTCAGCGACGTGGGAACCTGGCACCAGGAACTGCCCTGGTCAATTCGGGGACAGTCTACTCTGGCACCCTTTTTTCATGTCTGGGAGATTGGGGGGGGCAGAGTAGACTGTCCCCTTTTATTGATTGGATCAGCGAGCAGCAGGGAACTTCGAGCCTGTAACCGTCGGAGGTCAGGGAGGTTTCCACGAGCAACCATCGACGATCGTGTTTGTTGACCATATTATGCTAAGATATCTTCAAAAGATATCATGTTGTAGTGCGGATATGAGTAGACGGACATGACCCGGATGACGGTTTCGATTGACGACGGTCTACTGGCGAACGCTCAGGAGGCCCTGGGCGCAAGGACCAAAATCGAGGCGATTCGAATGGCCCTGGAAGAGGTCGTCCGTCAACGTCGACTGAAGCAGGCCCTGAAGAACCGCAATCAGGTCGATCTGTCAATTGACCAGGCCAGGTTGCAGCGACTTCGCCAAGAGGCATGATCGTCGTCGACAGTTCCGCTTTCATCGAGTACTACCGCCCCGGCGGGGCCCCTGAAGCTTCCTCCGCCGTTGCGGAAGCGATTTCTGGAGACGAGGTGGCCGTCAACGGCCTGATCCAGGTCGAGATCGTGAGTTATGCGGCCTCTGTGGCCGCCCGTGATCGGCTCATCTCGGACTTCAAGGCCTTTCACTGGCTGGATTTGAATCGAGCCGACTTTGCTCTGGCTCAAGACCTGGGTTTCCGGCTCCGCCAGGCTGGCGTGACGATTCCGGCCACGGATCTGATCATCGCAGCCTCTGCCCTGAACTCCGACGCCAGGCTGTACCATCGGGATCGACATTTCGATCTGATTGCCGCCAAAACTTCCCTGCCGGTCCAGAGTTTTGTGTGAGAGGTGCTTGGCTTGAACATCTGATTGGCGACAGTTAGAATTCCCCGCGACGACAAATGGAATTCCCCGCTTTTTCAGGGCTGATCCTGACCATGAGGGCATGGTTAAGGATCAGCAAGTGCGGAGGTTAGTAAAGTTGAAGAAGAACGAGAAGACGCTAACGATGGCGGCGGCCAAAGCGGGGATGTCGCGAAAGACAGCTCGCAAGTACCTGAAGTCGGGAAAGCTACCGAGCCAGTGTCAGCCGGAACGGTATTGGAGAACTCGATCGGATCCGTTCGAGTCGGTGTGGCCGGAGGTGAAAGAGATCCTGAAGCGATCGCCGACGGTGGAAGCAAAAGCGGTGTTCGATCATTTGTGTCGTCAGCAGGAAGGGGCCTTCCAGCAAGGCCAGTTGAGAACGCTGCAGCGCAGGATCAAGCAGTGGAAGGCAGAATACGGAGAAGCGAAGGAGGTGATGTTCCCGCAGAAGTATCAGCCGGGACATCAAGCGCAATCGGACTTCACGTTTATGGGGCGCCTCGGAGTGACGATCCAGGGCCAGCCGTTTCCCCATCTGCTGTACCACTTCGTGTTGGCCTACTCGAACTGGGAAGCGACCACGCTGTGTTTCAGTGAGTCGTTTGAGAGCCTCAGCCTGGGGCTTCAGAACGCGTTGTGGGAGTTGGGGGCGCTGCCCGAGGAGCACCGGACCGACCGGCTCTCGGCGGCAGTCAAGAACCTGAAGCGGGAAGAGTTCACCGAGCGCTATCAAGCGTTGCTGAGACACTTCGGGATGCGCTCCAGTCGCACTCAGGCAGGAAAGGCACACGAGAACGGGGATGTGGAACAGTCCCATCACCGCTTGAAACGGGCCATTGAGCAGGAACTGCTGCTGCGGTGTAGCCGTGATTTTTCCAGCCGGGAAGAGTACGAGGGCTTTGTAGCGGTGATTGTGTCCCGGCGCAATGCGGCCCGGCAAAAGCGCCTGGGAGAAGAGCTGGCAGTGATGCGCCCGTTGCCGGCACGCCGTCTGGATGACTTCACCCGGCAGTGGGTGAGAGTCTCCCCCAGCAGTACGATCCGGGTTCGCCACAACACCTATTCGGTGGACAGCCGGTTGATCGGCGAGCGCGTTCAAGTGCGGGTGTGGGCGGATCAGGTGGAGGTCTACTACGGAGGACGGCGCCAGGCACGGATGCCGCGCTTGCGAGGAGAAGGCAAGCATCGCATTGACTACCGGCACGTGATCCATTCGTTGGTGCGCAAGCCGGGGGCGTTTACTCGCTATCGCTGGCGGGAGGATCTGTTTCCGGGGATCTTGTTTCGAGTCGCCTACGACGAGCTGCGCCGAGATTGTCCGGCCACGGCGGATCGCCAATATCTGAAGATCCTCGAGGTGGCTGCCCAGGAAGGTGAACAGCGGGTGCGAGAGGCACTTCAGGTGTTGATTGAGCGGGGACAAAGAATCCGTTTTGAAGCACTACGAGAATGCCTTGTCGATCCGGTGGTGGAACCCTGGGAAGTGATGGTGGAGAAGATGGACGTGGGCCTCTACGACACCCTTCTCGAGAACCGGGAGGTGAGGTCATGAGCACAGGCAACTTACCGCGACTTCGCGAGTGCCTAATCGAGCTGCATCTACCGGCCTTTCGGGAGCACTACGCCGCCCAGGCGGCACTGGCCACCCAGGAAAGTCTGGCCTATCCCCGGTTTCTCTTGTCGTTACGGAACGTGTCAACAACTTTGAGACACTTTGGTGAATAAATTACAGTAGCGTCATCTCAGGGGTCCTTCTTTTCGGGAGGGTTGATCCAAACCGCCTCTGGAAGAGCGGGAGGAACGGGTTTGCCATTGGGAAATCTCTCCTGGAAGAGTGCATGGGCGGCCTCCAGTGTTTGGGCTCGATTGCGACGTGTGGCGATGGCGGTGAGGTAGTGCACGTCCTCGGGAGTGTGCAGGCCGATACCCGAATGGCGATGGTCGCGGTTATACCAATCGAAGAACTCCCGGCAAAAGGTTCTGGCTTGCTGGATGGTGCCGAATCGAGCCGGGAATTCGGGCCGGTACTTGAGGGTCTTGAATTGGGCCTCCGAGTAGGGATTGTCGTCACAGACGTGAGGCCGAGAGTGAGACTTGGTCACTCCCAGATCGGCCAGCAGCAAGGCCAGTGCCTTGGAACTCATCGACGACCCTCGATCAGCATGGAGGGTGAGATCTCCCGACACGATCGCCTGCTTGGAGTAGCTCTGGGCGATCAAAGCCTTGGCCAGGCGTGAGTTCTCCTGGGTGGCCACCATCCAGCCCACCACGTAGCGGCTGAAGATATCCAGAACCACATAGAGGTAGTAATAACTCCATTTGACGGGACCCTTGAGCTTGGTGATGTCCCATGACCAACATTGGTTGGGGCCGGTGGCCAGGAATTCTGGCTTGGCGTATTGGGGATGGCGGCGCTGGCGGCGACGCTCCTTGACTTCCAGACGTTGGGACAGAATGCGATACATGGTTCGGATCGAGCACAAGTATCGCCCTTCATCCAGTAGCTCCGCCCACACTGTGGCGGGAGCTTTGTCGACAAACCGCTGGCTGTGCAGGACCTCCACGACAGCTTCCTTCTCGGGCGGGCTCAAGGCGCGTGGGGATGCGGGCCGAGGTCGAGGATCCATCGCCGGCCGTTCCCGCCGAAGTTTCTCCCGATACAGACTGGATGGCGGCAGATCCAGAGCCTGACAGCCGGCCCGGACTCCGTGGGATTGTGAGAATCGCAAAGCTTCGTCCATCAGCTCTCGTCTCCGTTCTCTTCGCTGCTCGCCAGAGAGATCCCCAACAGTTGCGAGACTTTTTTTTGGAGATCCAGCATGGCTTCAAACTTCTCGAGCTTGCGCTTCAACTTCCGATTCTCGGCCTGAACTTGCCTCAATTGATGATCCAGAGGATTGACCGGCTTGGACTTGCGCCCCCGCTTGCGAGGAGTCAGCGCCTGCAGCGTTCCTTCCTCGCGTTGTCGTCGCCAGGTCTGAAGATTCGACCAGTAAAGTCCTTCTCGGCGCAGCAAGGCTCCCACTCCGCCCGACTCTTCACATCCATCGGCCTGCTCCAGGATCCGGAGCTTATAGCGGGCTGAAAATCGGCGACGCGTGGCCTTGCTGGGAACTTCCGGATCGGGTCTAGGAAGAACCCTGTCGGGCTCAGTCCGTTCCGCACCGATTTTGGGGACCTCTCCGCTTCGCTCCGAAGTCTCCAAAATCCTCAGTTTCTTATCGCTCCTGTTTACCATCATCGTGTGATCCAGCTTCTCACCCTCTAGTCTAATTTAGTGGGGAAGAAGTGTCTCACCCATGTTGGCACAGAGGGTTATCTGAGATCGAGGTGGCGGAGCGGCACGAGCGCAAAATCCAGCGCCAGCGTCGGGCCTCCAAGCTTCCCTGGGAGAAAACGCTGACGGCGCTGGACCGCTCGCGCTTGCCCCAAAGCGTGGATCGACAACTCACAGCGCTGCTGGAAGGGACGTTTTTGGATCGTGCCGAGAACGTCTTGGCTTTCGGTAACCCTGGGAGCGGGAAAACCCATCTGGTCTGTGCTCTGGGCCAGGAGTTGATTCTGCTGGGGCGCCGGGTTCTGTTTTCTACCTGCGCCCTGCTGGTACAGCGATTGCTGCGGGCCAAAATCGATCTGACTCTGGAGAAGGAGCTCAAGAAACTGGATCGCTTCGAGGCTCTCATAGTCGATGACATCGGCTACGTTCAGCAAAGCCGGGAGGAAATGGAGGTTCTCTTCACACTGCTGGCCCATCGTTACGAACGTCGCAGCATCTTGCTGACCAGCAACCTGATCTTCTCGGACTGGGAGAGGATCTTCAAGGACCCCCTGACGACGGCAGCAGCCATCGACCGGCTGGTGCACCACAGCGTGATTCTGGAACTCAACGTCCCGAGCTATCGAATGGAGAGCGCCAAGGCAAAGCAGCAGGGAACCACGAAATGAGGAAACCGCGAGGAGGTCAAATCCGGGCAAATCGGCTGATTGGACCCCGGAAAGTGCTGGCTGGGGGCGACACACGAGTGCCCGCCAAGGGGAGAGGTCGTACAGCGCCCTACAGAGGCCGCTCAGCAGCCTCGTGGATCTGGTCCACTCCCCTCGACGCCAGCGCGAGCGAGGGGGAGCTCCGTTCGGGCTACGCCCTCACTCCGTCCCCCTCGCATTCTAGGAACAATCTCTCTTTTTTACAGAAAGGAGGACCGCGGAAAGGGCCGTCTCAGAGGACGGCTACAGCTCTTTTTTTTTAATCCTTGTGTGGGGATTTCCAATCGTCGCTGCGGGAATTCTATTTGACGTTGATCAAACATCACTGGGCCAAATCGATGCACATTGAGCCGCCGACGGTTTGGAGATTGAGAATTGCGCTGGAACGCTGGAACGTTGGAACGTGTCAATAGACCAGTGTCTTGCGGTGATGCACTTTGATCTTCTTCCGGGCCAGTTCGAGTTGAACAGAGCGGGCAGAAGGCGGAGAACCCGGCTGCACATAGAAACCGACCGTGTAACTGTAAGAGAGAGTCGACAGCAGGTCGTTCATGAATTCCCGGGGGAAAACGTACTTTGACGAGAGATAAAATTTCCCCGCTGTCTCTGAGACCAACTGCTTGAAGTAGTAGGGATTGAAGCGAGTAAGGCTGGAGCCGGGGGAGGTGACGCGAGGTCCGAATGAAACGACATAAAGATCAATGTCGGTGATCCGCAACATGTCTCTATATTCGGCCAGGTTCTCCAGGGACTCCCGGTCGGCCGTGGCAGTGACCAGGATGAGAACCTTTCTTTTTTCCGGACGGGTCTTCAAGACGTCCACTCCGCGACCCAGGAATCGGCCCACCGGAATGTTTTCCAGATCCAGACCCTGGGGCCTGGGTTTCATGTCGTGGATCGACTGGATCAGCTCCCAGTCCTGATTCGAGAAGTCGTGGACCGTCTCGAGCTCCTGGTAGAACTGGCCGATCCACACCTCACCCAGTTCGACCAGGGCAGGAATGGTTTCGTCGACCAGGTGGTAGCGCACGATGTTCACTTGCCCGTACTGGGGCCGGCTCACGTTGTAGCGGACCGTACGGGGGCTGTTCTCAATCAGAATGGCAAAAGCAGTGTCCACGTTCTGGTAGCCGAAGTAGCGAATCTCCACCGCCTCCTCATCGAGGGAGAGCTTGACTTCTTCCCGCTTCAGATCGCGTACGTAGATCCCGTTTTTCTGTTTGACTGAAAAGTTGAGGAAGCGGGCCTGGCGATCACTGGCTTGCGGCGAGAGGATGATGCCGTTGAGAAACGGCACAAGAGAGATCAGCGAAAGCCACTTCACAGGTTCATTATACCGGGCGTAAAAGGCTGACTCGGGGCCACGACTGCACTGAGTTTCAGGCTCCGACGAGAGAGTGGGAGGAGTCTTGGGGCGGCGCGACGTTTAAATTCCCGAGCGCCGCCCCAAGGCTCCTCCCACTCTCGGCTTCTCCGACAAAGGCTCCTCCGGAGGCCACCCTCTCACTTCTCAGACGAGTTCTCTTCCCGGGAATGGGCGAGGCTTTCCAGTCGAGTCTGGACTGCCTGCTGGCGCCTGTGTATGAAAACGAGAAAGACAAACAGGAGCGTCCAGATCACAGTGTAGGCCGCAAAAAGGTAGCTCATTTCCCCTCCGACTCCAGGTGGGCGTAGACCAGTTCCTCAGTTAGCTGCTTCTGAAGGCGGGTTCCCATGCGGAGCAAAATCAATACAGCGGTCAGAAGAAGGAACGCGAGTAATGCGACCAGCCAGGCGTGCTGCATGCGCGGATCGAGTTTGACCTCGCTGGGAGTCAGCACCACGGGGTGGAAAGTGTCCCACAGGTGTACTGACAGGTAGACAACTGGTACGTCCAGGAAACCAATGATGCCGAAAACCGAACAGATCGCGTACCTGCGGTGTCCTTCGGGCAGGGCGGAACGAAGAAGGAGGTAGGCCAGGAACATCAGGAGAAGAATCATTTCGGTCAGAACCCGTGGATCATCCCACTTGAGCCAAAGAAAATAGTCCCCCACGTTCCAGGCCGGCCTCGACCAGATGGGTCCCGTGGTCAGCACGATTACCGTCAGAAAGATTCCGACTTCCACTGCAGAGGCCGCCATCGTGTCCCAGAAGCGGTTGCGAGTTGCCAGATAGGCAATTCCTCCCACAAACACGACGGCGAAGGCCACGAACGAAATCATGGCCGCGCTGACGTGGAAGTAGAAAATCCGTTGGACTTCCCCCATCACCTGCTCGGTTGGTGCGTAAAGGAAGGCGCCGTAAATCGCTATCACCATGACGACGTAGAGAGGGGCCAGCAGCGCAAAGCTAAACCGGGCACATCTGGCCGCAGCCAGGAGCTGGGATTCGTACGGAGAACTATTCTGCAACGACATATTCAAAGAGAAGAAAGCCCGCCGACAGGAAGAGCACATCAAATCCTGCCAGAATTCGCATCCAGTGCCAAAAGGCCTCCAACCCATCGGCATCCAGGAGTTCCTGGGTCGCGCTGACAGCGGCGAGAATTATAGGAACGATGACGGGGAAAAGCAAAACGGGAAGCAGCACGTCCTGGGTTCGCAGGGTCGTCACCATGGCAGCGAAGACCGTTCCCACTGCCGCAAAACCGGCCATTGCCAGAAAGAGCATGGGAAGCAGTAACCAGGAGCTTCCCGTGAGAGGTGGATTGAAGAGCATCACAAAAATCAACACGATGAACAGGTCGATCACCATCAGGAAAATCAAATTGGCGAGGATCTTTCCCAGGAAAAGCACGCCTCGATCAACCGGAGCGAGGAGCAGGGCTTGTAGAGTTCCTTCCTCCTGTTCGATCTGAAAAGAGCGGTTGAGCTGGATGACCCCGGGGAAAAGGAGGGCCACCCACAGGATTCCGGGAAGAGATTCCCGAGTTGCCTGGCTGCCCGGCTCGAAAGCGAAGTTGAACACGACCAGAATCAGGACCGCGAAAAACATGGTGGTCAAGAATGAGTGCAGCGATCGCGATGTCAGCTTCAGATCTTTGAGAGCCAGGCCCCAGATCAAGTCGAGTGACTTCATGGCTGCTCTGCTCGCTTTCCGCCCACCGATTCGAAGTAACGGCGCTCGAGATCGCCAAAGCTCGATTCCCTACCCTCTCCCTCGAGAACGATCCGTCCCCGGTTCAGAATCAGAAATCGAGAGGCCAGTTGAAATCCCTCACGGAGGTTGTGGGTCACCATGAGCACGGTGCGATGCTTCGAACTGATTTCGCCTAACACCTCAGCGAAGGTCTGACTGCCATGCTGGTCCAGACCGGTAAAGGGTTCGTCCAGTAACAGCAGAGCCGGTTCGTGGAGCAGCGCCCTGGCCAGTGTGAGTCGCTGTCTCATCCCCCGGGAGTAGTCCCCGACCGGCAGATCGATGAAAGATCGAAGGCCCATGCGCTCGCTGATCTCCTCCGTGACGCGAATACTCTCCCGGAGACCATAGAGCCGGGCATAGAAGAGCAGGTTCTCCCGGCCGGTCAACTGGTGGTAAAGCATCGTCTGGTGGGAGACGAAACCGATCATCCTCCGATCCCAGCCTGGGTCGCGCCACTGGATCTCGCCACGAGTCGGCCGCATGAGTGTCGAGATGATCTTCAGGAGAGTGCTTTTGCCGGCACCGTTGGGCCCGAAAACACAACAGAAGTCTCCATCGGATAGAGTCAGGTTGACTTCTTTCAACGCAGTGATCGGGCCGTATCGATGGGTGACACCTTCCAGTTGCAGCAGGGGCGATGGTGTCGGCATTCAGGAGGTTGTTTTGGAAGCTCGTTTCTTGTTCAGGCGGTCGACCTCATCGAAAGCTTCAATCGCACGCTCCTCGAATTCGCTTCGCAAATGCCGATAGTCGTCCTCCGAGAGCTTGCCCATATGGTAGTCCATCTCGATATCCTTCAAGGTTGCGAAGACCTCGTCCTTGACACGGTCCGCTTTCTCCCGACGGGTCAGCCTTCTCTCTTTTCTCTGTTCCTGCTGCACATCCATCAGAAACGGGTGCGCCACATAGAGAATCACCAGGATGAACAGGATAGGAGCGAGATAGAGCCACATCGTTAAATCACCTTGCCGGCTCTAGTGTACCGTCCCAGAAGTACACGCCGCTACTTCGGGCGTCTTTTCGCCGACAGCTTTGTTCACTTTGCTCACTGCGTTTCCAGGGCGAGATCTACACTGCCTTGATGCTGGGTCTTGCTGGGATGCACATTGAGTCGCCGACAGTTGGTTGCGCTCCTCGAAAGACTCCCGGCATTCCTGCGTCGCGCGCCTCACTGGCGACGAAAATCCATCCCGAATTAACACCGCGAACTTCCGGGACAGCACACTAGCAGCCTGTGGTGCAAGTCCCACCCACTGCTAAACCGAATATCAATCCAGATCAGCCAGTTCTCTCTGGATTCTCTCCTGCAATTGCGGGTCGAGGGTCCTCTCTGCCTGCGATCCCAAAGCGGTCTGAGCATCCACTCCGCGCAGACGCCGGTAGGCCGCGACGACCACACCGGCACCCAGGCCCAGGGCAACAAAAGGGAGGATCCAGCCGAGCAGGTTGAAGCCCTCCGCTGGGGGGGCTGCCAGCACCTGAGCACCAAACTGGGCCACGTAGAACTCGTAGATTTCGTCGTCCGACTTGCCTTCCTGCAGCATTCCCCGAACTTCCTGGTTCATTTCTCCGGCTCTTCCACAGGAGCAGGCGCTGACCACCGTGGGAGGACAGCCGCAGGTGCAAACAATGTTGTCGGTGACCCGCAGGATGTCTTCCCATTCGACATCACCCCGCGCAGCGGGTGAGAGGAGGGCCACAACGGAAAGAAGCAAAATCGCGCTAGGCGGCTTCATCCCGAATCTCCTCGGCCGCCGGCCGCCTCAGAACACGGGCAACTGCCTTTCTCTGATCGGGAATCAGCACAAAGAGCCCGCCCAGGACCATCACCGCCACTCCGATCCAGATCAGCATGACCAGGGGTTTCACAAACACGTGAAAGGTAGCGGTCTCCTCATCCCAGGTGGAAAGCGCTACGTAAAGGTCGTCCCTGGGCGTGGAGCGGATGGCGACTTCCGTCTGGGGCTGATCCTGGGTCGTATGGTGGATGTGCTTTTCGGGTCTGAGCCCGCCCACAAGGTTGCCTTGAACCGAAACATCGAGACGAGCCGAAAAAACATCCTTTTCCGGATCCCGGTGCTCCGACATCCCCTGGTAGACGAGGCTGTACCGGCCCAGGGAAAAGCTCTCTCCCTCGCGGACTGTGAAGAACTGATCCAGGTCGAAGAAGGAACTGGCTGTAATCCCGACGAACACGAGCACTATTCCGCCATGTATGACGAAACCTCCATAGCGCCGCTTGTTCATAACGGTCAGATCCACCAGAGCCGGGACAAAGGAGCTGGGGCGAATCGCCTGCCGCGCTCTGGCTCCTTTATAAAACTCAAAGAAGAGGGTCATCGCCACAAAGCCGGCCGAGGAAAACAGGATCAGCGGCAGTACGGCGTGAATTCCGAGGGTCAGGCAAACCAGACCTGCCACCACACCCCCGACAATGGGATAAATAAAGTTGCGTCGGAAATTCTTCGCGGAAGCCTTACGCCAGGCGATGAGGGGACAGATCCCCGTCAGTATGAGCAGCGCCACCCACAGCGGGGCTGTGACCTTATTGAAGAAAGGAGCTCCAGCCGTGATCTTTTCACCCGTAACCCACTCGGACAAAACAGGAAACACGGTCCCCCAGAAAACGGCGAAGCAGATGGAGATAAAAAGCCAGTTGTTCAAGAGAAAAGTGAATTCCCGGGAGAGAAACGACTGCATTTTCTTTTCGCTTTGCAGCTCCCCGGATCGATAGAAGATCATGAACATGCCGAACAGGCCCGAGATGGCCAGGAAGACTATGAAGAACGGGCCGATGTTCGACAGAGCGAAGGAGTGAACCGAATCGATGATCCCGCTCCTGGTCAGGAAGGTGCCGAAGATGCTCAGCTCGAAGGCCAGCAGAATGAGCACGAAATTCCAGGCCTTCAGCATTCCCTTTTTCTCGGTGATCATGATCGAGTGCAGGAAGGCTGTTGCTACCAGCCAGGGCATGAAGGAAGCGTTCTCCACCGGATCCCAGGCCCAGTAACCGCCCCAGCCAAGCTCCTCGTAAGCCCACATTCCTCCCAGGGTAATCCCAAAAGTCAGAAAACACCACCCGAGGATGCCCCACCTGCGGGTGGCGGCGATCCAGGTGGTGTTCAGCTCCCCGCTCAGAAGCGCTCCCATGGCAATCGCGAAGGGGATATTCAGGGAGATCAGCCCGAGATAAAGCGCCGGCGGATGGATGACCATGTATGAGTTCTGGAGAAGGGGGTTGAGCCCGACACCGTCTTCAAGAATGCGGGGTGCCAGCTGGAAGGGATTCGCGGCAAAGTTGAGCAGAATCAGGAAAAAAAGCGAGCTTCCCAGCAGCACTCCATTGGCATAGGGAACGAGGGCCCGGTTTCGCTTCCGGTTCTGGAACACAAAAATGGAACTGAACGCCGACAGAATCAAGGCCCAGAAGAGCAGACTACCGCTCTGTTGACCCCACAGGGAAGTGAACTTGTACAGCGCCGGCTGGTTGCGCGAGCTGATCATGGAAACGTACCGGACCTGAAACTGATCCTGGAAAATCAAAACCCAGAGACAGATGGCTGCCGCCAGACAGAGAACGCAATTGGCCACAACGGCCCTCTCCGAGCTTCGAATAAACGGAAGCTGTTTCGAGTAACCTCCCCAGAAGGCAGCCACGAACCCATAGGCAGAAAGGATCAGTGCGGCGACCAGACAGTAACGACCCAGTTCAATCATTGAGCTCAATCGGTGCTGCCTGCGTCGACAGGCCGGTCAACTTCGTCCTGTTGCTCGTACTTGGAGGGACACTTCGCAAGCAGTACTCTGGCGTGAAATAGCCGCTCCTCACGATCGTAGAGACCCTCCACAACCACTTCAGCGCGCTCCTGAAAGGTGTCCGGGATATCACCCTGGTAGGTCACGGGAATGCTCAAGGCGCTGGTCTGGTCGTAAACCAAAAAGTCCACGCGTGACTGGTCGCGATAGAGGTCAATGCTGCCTGGCTTGACCTGACCGGTCAATCGGACCCCCCGTTTCTCCAGCGGAATGGATTTGTCCAGGAGTTGAGGAACGTCATAGTAGATCACCATCGATTCGCTGATGCCTGTGTACATCAAGAAACCAAGAGAGCCGAGAATTAAGGTTCCGGCAATCAAGAACTTGGCCTGTATCATTTAACTCTCTCCATTTCCCAAATCGTGATCAGAGAGCTCGGATCCCGGGTGCGCTCTCTGCTATTCTATCAAGCAATTCAGGGGCCAAGAAAGGCCAGGTCACCGGATTCGGACGGCAGTGCCCGGATTTGTTCGTCCTTCTGCTCACAGAAAGCCCGCAAATTTCCTTTCGGGAGCGTTGTCAATAGAAGAGGAAACCTGCCAATGACGGACTTAATTGTAGCTCCTGAGCGCTTGTGGGGCAAATCGCCCAGGCGAGCCGGGGGCGCAAAAACAAACGGGCTGGGGCCGGACGCGAGCCCCTTCAAATGCACGATTGTACGGCCACAGCTTCTTAGAAGAAGGCGACGTAAACAAAGGTCAGCAAGGCCAGAAACTCGATAAAGGCCAGACCCAGGATGATAAAAAACCGAATCGTGTCGGAGGCTCCCGGGTTTCGCGCCACTCCCTCGCAACCCGCCGTCAACGCTCGCGACTGGGCGATAGCGCAACCGGCGGCGGCGAGTCCCATGCCAATCGAGGTCAAGTCGAGCAGGCCTCCGGCGGTACTTCCATCCTGGGCGTAGACGGGCATCACGAAAAGGCCCAGAAAAAACAGCATGAAAAATAAGAATGCAAGTTTCTGCATTTTACAAACTCTCCTGAATCTTATCCAACTAGGACAGTGGACTGAGTAATAAGGGGTTTTGTTGGATCTACTGGTGGTTGTCGTGTTCCTCGTGGGCGTGCTCGACTGCACCGCCGATGTAGACCATGGTGAGCACGACGAAAATAAAAGCCTGAATCGTACTCGCAAAGAGGGCGAGCATCATGACCGGCAAGGGTATAAGAAAGGGAAGAATCTCGCTGCTCACCTTCGCGATGATCATTTCCTCGGCAAAAATATTTCCGAACAGGCGGACTGAAAGCGAAAACGGTCTCGCCATGTGGCTGATGATCTCGATCACGAAAAGGAGCGGGGCCAGCACTAGCGAAGGGCCCGCAAAGTGCGCCATGTATTTCGCGAACCCGTGCGTTTTGAACCCGTGAAAGTTGTAGTAAACAAACACAATGATGGCGCAACCGGCAGTTACGTTGATGTTACTCGTCGGCGACATGAAGCCCGGAAACAATCCCAGAAGATTGCAGGTCAAAATGAACAGAAAGAGCGAGCCGATAATCGGGAAAAAGGCCTTGTGACCGGCACCGATGAGATTCTTCATAAAGTCCAGAATCGCCCCAAAGGTCAATTCCAGAGTCTGCTGCATGACTCCCGGATCGTCAACGCTCAGTCGACGATTCATCCAGGCTGCACACACCGTCAGGCCAAGGCTGACCAGGACGATCATGACCAGATGGGGAGGCAGGACATCGTGACCCGGGTGGTAATCGATCCACCCTCCCAGTTGCGGAAAAGCAGGCATCACTCGTTCCGCGATCGGGTTCGCGATGTAGTGATTGAAGAGGGTGGAGACAAAGAACTCTTCGTGCATAAATCAGCGATTTCGCTTCAGCTGTTCGACGAGCTGAATCAGAGCTTCCAGCATGCCCGCAAGGACGACTATCGAGAGCCCGGCAATCCCCCCTAGGAGGCTCAAAAAAGAAAAATGGATCATAGCAAACAAGGTACCCAGAATCAATAACATCCGGAGCAGGTACTTGAGTATTGCCTGCTTGCGTCTTGCCGGGGTCGGAGTTCCCAGAACGGCATCGATTCCAGCGACCATCCAGTGGTGGTTGAGCAGGGCCAGCAACCCTCCGATCAGGATCGAGACGGCCAAGCCCGTGCCCTGGTGAGAAAACCCGGCCAGCGCCAGAACGATGAGAATCAATACTGCGTTGGCTTGAACTCGTTTCAGGCCCGGATTATTCATAAGTTGTCGTAGCGAAGCGGGAGATTATCACGCTGCAGTAGACAATTCATGAATCATCCGGGTCAAGGCTTTTGAAGGAGTCTGAAAACCTGGAAAAGTCCAGCCCCTGAGCCCAACAGCACCCCGGCCAGCGCTAGTTTGGGTTCGGTTCCCCATCTTTCATCGGCCCAGTTACCGATGAAGTAGCCGACCAGCATACAAGAGGGCAGCAGGAAAATGATTCCACTGTAGCGCGCGACCATTCCAGTTACGCTGCGCTTTTTCATTTGTCTTGCGCCCTTCCAGCCTCCAGAATCCTGTCAATGATCATCAGGAAGTGCGCTTTTTTGGACACTCGCCGTTAGGATAGGGTTTCAACATCATCCGCACCGTAGGTGCGTCCGAGCATTCATCTCGCGATTTCTGACGAGGTGGATTTTTCCCTTCGAGAGTGTATTGTTTCGAATCCAGGAAGAGGGAGGACCTCGACCTGTAACGCGGTCGAGGTCCGGTTGTGGCAGCTCTGTACAAAGCGGATACCCACCACAAGCAGATTGTAACCTGCCACGATCCTGGGCTGTTGTCCAGTTCCCGCCGGGACTGGATCCATGGCCGATTCGATTGTCGTTCTCCGGCAATGTACTTGCCGGGCCGAAGGCTGCGGCGCGCTATTTTTCATCTGCCGCTCCTGCGACCGGGGCCAGGTCTACTGCAGCCAGCCATGCCGTCGTCTGCAGCGCCGGTTGCAATGCCGTGCGGCCAACCGCCGACACCAGCAATCTCCTGAGGGCCGAGCCGATCATCGCGACCGTCAAAGAGCCTACCGTCAGCGGCAGCAGCAAGCCCGCGTGACGGATCAACGTAGACAGCGATATAGATCTTCTTTCAGGCTGTGGGAGCCTCTGGCGGCCTACTCAATGCCGAGAAGATCCGTCCAGAGGCGTCAGGAGAACAGCCGTGCAGATACTTTTTGCCGTTCCAGGCCCGGTTTTCGACCGGCTTGTATACGCTGCGGTCGCGCAGGGCGCTATATCGACCCCTTCCACTGGGGGTAAAGCATGATCGACGCCGAGCAGAGGGCCCACATCCGCCGACTCTTCTTTGCCGAGCACTGGAAGATCGGAACCATAGCCGATCAACTCGGTCTGCACCACCAGACGGTGCGACGGGCGCTGGAAACCGAGCGCTTCAACCGGTACAAGATCGTGCGGCCCCGGGTAACCGACCCCTACGTCGAGTTCATCCGCCAGACTCTGGAGCAATACCCACGCCTTCGGGCTACCCGTATCTACCAGATGATCTGCGCCCGCGGTTACACGGGCAGCGTAGTGACGCTGCGCCGCCTGGTGGCCACCTTACGTCCCCGGCCGCGGGAAGCTTTCCTGCGGCTGCGCACCTTTGCTGGGGAGCAGGGGCAGGTTGACTGGGCTTCCTTTGGAAAAGTGCAGATCGGAGGCGCCAGCCGGAGGCTCTCCTGTCTTCTGCTGACGCTGTCGTATTCGCGCGCGCTGGCCCTGGAGTTTTTCTTTGACCAATCACTGGAGAACTTCCTGCGCGGCCACGTGCGAGCCTTCACTCAGTGGGGTGGCTGCCCCAGAGATCTACTCTACGACAACCTTAAGAGCGTGGTTTTGGAGCGCCGCGGCGACGCCATTCGATTCCATCCCCGGCTGCTGGAGCTGGCCGCCCACTACCATTTCGCCCCCAGGCCCTGTCATGTGGGACGCGCGAATGAGAAAGGACGCGTTGAAAGAGCTATCCAGTACGTTCGCTCTTCGTTCTTTGCCGCCCGCCCCTTTACCACCCTGGCAGACTTCAATCATCAGGCCCGCCGCTGGCGGGATGAGATCGCGCACCGTAGGCCCTGGCCGGGCGATCACTCGCGCACCGTCGCCGCTGTCTTCGAAGAAGAAAAAGCTCGACTGCTGCCTCTTCCGGCTCACCCCCTGGAAACCGATCTGGTAGTGCCTGCCAAGTCGCACAAGATCATCTACGTGCGCTTCGATCTCAACGACTACTCGATTCCCCCCGCTGCAGTGGGCCGGCAGCTGACGCTGGTCGCTTCCGACACCCTGGTGCGCATTCTCGACGGAACCAAACAAGTGGCTCGCCACCGCCGCAGCTACGACCGACACCAGGTGGTCGCCGACCCCGCTCATCAGCAAGCTCTGCTGGAGCAAAAAAGAAAAGCCTACGCTGCCCCTTCTGACCGGCTCTCGGTGGCTGTCCCCGAAAGCGAGGCCTTTCTGCAAGCCGCCCTGCTGCGCGGAGAATCGGTCGTCCGCCAGACCCGTCAGCTGTTGGGCTTGCTGGAGGACTACGGTGCCGAGGCGCTGCAGGGGGCACTCGCAGAAGCACTGCAGCGCGGCACTCCGCGGGCCTCCTCGGTAGCTTTCCTATTACAGAGAAGCCGACGCGCTGCTGCTGCTCCTTTGCCCGTCGATCTGAGGCGCCGCCCCGAGTTGGCCGATCTTCACGTACAGCCCCATTCTCCAGAAGGATACGATGACCTCTCCGAGCCCGAGTGAACTGGCTGCACAGCTGAAAAAACTCGGCTTTCGAGTCCTCCCCGATCAACTGGAGGACTTCTTGCGCCGTGCCAAGAAAGGCCGTTGGTCCACTCGCGCCGCTCTGGCTGAGATGGCTCGGCTGGAGGAGATCGAACGGGCTCGCCGTTCGCTGGAGCGCCGGCTGCGCTATGCCCGCGTCGGACGCTTCAAGCCGCTGGCTGACTTTGACTGGAACTGGCCCAAAAAGATCGACCGACACCTGCTGGAGCGAGCCCTCACCCTGGACTTCATCCCCGAGGGCCGCAATCTGATCCTGCTGGGCGCCAACGGCCTGGGCAAGACCATGATCACCAAGAACATCGCCCACGCGGCCGTCCTGGCTGGTCACTCGGTTCTGTTTCGTACCGCATCCGAACTGCTCGACGACCTTCAGTTGGACTCTTCTGAGCTACTGCGCCGCCGGCTCAAAAAGTACGCACGGCCGTCTCTGCTTTGCATCGACGAAGTTGGGTATCTCTCCTACGATTGCCATGCCGCCGACCTGCTCTACGAGGTCATCAACCGACGCTACGAGCGCCGCTCTGTCATCGTCACCACCAACCGAGCCTTCAAAAACTGGAACGTCGTGTTTCCCAACGCCACCTGCATCGTCAGTCTCCTCGATCGTCTCACCCACCACGCCGACATCACCGTCATTGAAGGTGAAAGCTATCGTCGCCGCGAAAGTGAGCAGGAGGCGGCTGAGCGCCGCAAACAAGATTGAGCGACTTGTTGCAGCGTCGAGCTTACGTCCAGGCCGTGCTGCACGCCTATCTGGAACTGCCCGCCACACCGCCTCGATCTCGACCACACGATCGCCGCTTGGCCGGCCAGTTCCACGACTGCAATATCCCGCTCCCAACCGTAAAAGATGCCCTTCTGCTGGCATCCGCAAGGCGTCTACTGCGTTGCCAAGACGCCCATCCCCTCGCCTCGATTCGTTCTCTCTACTACTTTGTCCCCGTCATTGAGGAGCTGCTCGAGACTCCTCTTCCCAAGGGCTACTCCCGTTACCTGGAAAGAAAAATCGCCGCCTTCGCGACCGATTGCCGCCAAGACTCCCCATCGACAGATCCCTGACCCCACCCCGGCGCCCGTTCAAAATCCCGCACTTTCTCATGATCGCCAACAAGAATCCCGCCCTCTCGAGGGTGTCCCAAAGGGCAAAACCGGAACGGAGCCCGTTCTGCCACACCTTTCTACATGAGGGGCAGGGCAGCAGTTCGGGCCAGGTCAATCAAGGGCTGGGGATAGAGACCTGTCAGGAGGGTCAAAAGTCCGGTGACTACCAGAGTAATGAGAATACCGGCGGAAAAAGCCAGCCTGGCCGGAACGAAATCCTGCTCAAAGAACATCAGAACGACAATTCGCAGGTAGTAGAAAAGGGAGACAACGGCGTTGAGGGCACCCACGACAGCCAGCACCACAAATAAAGTAGACTGAGAACCGGTACTTGCGAATGCAGCCTGGACCACCGCTCCAAACACGAAGTACTTGGCGATGAATCCACCCATCGGCGGAACCCCTGCCAAAGACAGTAGAAACAGCAGCATCAGGACTGCAACAGCGGGCTGCTTGGCCAGCAGTCCTCGGAAGGACTCGATGTCCTCCCCCTGGATGTCCTCTCGCCGCAGCAGGATGAGAACCGCCCAGATCCCAAGATTCATGAATGTGTACACAAACAGATACACAGCCGCTGCGGTGACACCATACTCGGTGCCCGCTACCAGCCCCATGAGGACATAGCCGGCATGGGAAATGCTGGAATATGCAAGAAGTCGCTTCACGTTTTTCTGGGTCACTGCGGCCACGTTGCCCCACGTCATCGTCAGCATCGAGACCAGCGCAAGGATCACTACATAGGCCTCCCGCACATCACCCAGTGCGACGAAACAAATCCGGAAAAACACCGCGAAAGCGGCTGCTTTGACGCCGACCGACATGAACGCGGTGACGGCGGTCGGAGCACCTTCATAGGCATCTGGAGCCCACATGTGGAAGGGAGCGGCGGCCACCTTGAAACAAAGCCCGATGATGATAAAGAAGACTCCAAGTGCAACCAGGGGACTCAACTCCTGGCGGGCCAACGCATTGCCGATATCCACAAGCTTCGTGGTCCCGGTCATGCCGTAGAGCAGGGACATACCATAAAGAAGAATGCCGGTGGAAAACGCCCCCAATAGAAAGTACTTCATGGCAGCTTCGTTAGAGCGCCTGCGTCCTCTGAGAAAGCCCACCAGAATGTAAGTCGAGACCGACATCAACTCGAGACCGACCAGGATCGTAATCAACTCGAGAGCTCCGGCCATGAACATCATCCCGGCTGTGGCAAAAAGAATCAGGGCATAGTACTCCCCGTGGTGCTCGTCCTCGATCTCCAGATAACGATAGGAGAGGAGCACCGAAATGAAAGCGGTCACGATAAAAAGGAAGTGAAAGTACCGGGTGAAGTAGTCAAAGGAGATCATCCCGTTAAAGGCCGGGCCGGCTTCGCTCCCCCACCAGACGTCGAAGCCTGCGATGAGAAGCCCCAGCAGGGAGTAGAGGAGGGGATAGGTTGTGCGGTTGGTCCGCAGGAGGGGGACGACGCAAAGGATGGCAAGTCCCCACAGGATCAGGACCAGCTGCGGTCGGATGATCACGGAGTTTTCTCTCAAATAGGAGAGAACGTCCTGCCCGGCCAAGAAATCCATGTTACTCCCTCGCTGCCCGCTGTTCGGTCACAGGTGCAAACTCTCCGGGGCGGACAATCTCGACGATTTCGTTGACCGGTTCGTGGAGATACTGCAGAAACGTGCTCGGATACAACCCAATCCAGAAGGCCAGGATGATCAAGGGTATGAAGGTCGCAAGCTCTCTCAGATTCAAATCCGTTAAAGACTGATTCTCGGGATTGTCGTTTTCACCGAGCATGACCCTCTGGTACAGCCACAGCATGTAGGCGGCCCCCAGCACAATTCCGGTGGCTCCGGCCACAGCCCACAGTCGATTGGCCGGGTCGGCAAAGACTCCCTGCAGGATCATGAACTCTCCGATGAAACCATTGAGTACGGGCAGGCCAATCGAAGACATGGTCATGATCAAAAACACCGTCGCATACACCGGCATGATGTGCGACAGTCCGCCATATTCCGAAATCAGTCGCGTGTGACGTCTTTCGTAGACAACGCCCACGATCAGGAAGAGAGCTCCCGTTGAGATTCCGTGGTTGATCATCTGCAGAATCCCGCCTTCCAGCGCCACCGGCGTCGCCACGAACACGCCCAGCATGCAGAATCCCAGATGGCTTACAGAGGAATAGGCCACCAGCTTCTTCATGTCTTTTTGCATCATCGCCACCAGAGCTCCGTAGATGATGCCGATCGCAGACAGCAGCAGCAGCCAGGGCAAAAGCTGCATGGTTGCTTCGGGGAGGATCGGGAGACTGAAGCGGACAAAGCCATAAGTGCCCATTTTCAGCAGAACCGCCGCCAGAATGACCGATCCTGCTGTGGGCGCTTCCACGTGTGCATCGGGGAGCCAGGTGTGAAAGGGGAACATTGGAACCTTGATGGCAAATCCCACGAAGAAGGCAATGAAGATCCACCACTGGAGGTTGACCGGCAGGTCGAGACTGCGCATGGCCAGCACGTCAAAGGACCAGATCCCCGTCTGCTGATACTGGTAGAAATAGAGAGCCAGAATTCCGAGCAGGAGCAGGACCGATCCTCCCAGGGTGTAGAGAAAGAACTTGATCGCAGCGTAGAGCTTCCGTGGACCGCCCCAGACCCCGATGATGAAGTACATCGGAACCAGCATGACTTCCCAGAACACGTAGAAGAGAACGAAATCGAGAGCCATGAATACGCCGAGCATTCCGGTCTGCAGAAGCAGAAAGTAGCAGTAGTATTCCCGCACCCGTACGCTGATGGCCGTCCAGGAAGAGAGAATCGAGATGAACCCGAGCAGTGTCGTCAACAGAATGAGCAGCAGGCTGATGCCGTCAATTCCAAAGTAGAAGTCGGCACCGATCGCATTGATCCATTCTTTGCGAACGACAAAGCGCATTCCTGTGTCCGCATCAATGAATTCCGGACGATTGAATCGGATGATCAGGGGAAGGGAGATCAGGAAACCAACAAAGCTGACCACATTGGCGACCCATTTGACCTTCTCGTCACTTCCCTTCCCTGTCGGGAGAAGCAGGATAATGGGAATCCCGACGAGTGGGAAAAGGCAGACCAGCACCAGTATGTTCCGCATGAAGAAATCCATTACTTACACTCCCACCAGGTACAGAGTGATCACGGCAATCACTCCGAGCACAAAAAACAGTGCATAACGCTGCATCATGCCGGTTTGGAGCTTCCGGAAAACACCACTGAAAAACTCCACTATCTCGGCAATCAGGTTCACGATCCGGTCCACGACCTGGAGGTCGAAGAGCCCGGACATCCAGGCCGTGATCCGCGTGAAGGTTGCGCATCCGTTGACCAGCCCGTCCACAATATGGTTGTCGAACCAGGTCAGCACATTCCCCAGTCCTTTGGTCCGATTCACGACCAGGGCATCGTAGGCTTCGTCGACGTAGTACTTGTTGTAGACCCAGCGGTGCGCTGTGGCGAGGACGCCCCGGGGCTCGGGTAGCTTCCGCCGCAGCAGGAACTGGACCGCCAGCACGATTCCAGCCACAGCCACAGCCACGGACACAATGGCCAGCCCGAACTCGAGTGACAGTGGAGGATGTGCTCCGTGTCCTTCGCCCTGATAGGCGTTGGCGAAGGCGGGCTCGAGAAAATGTGCAAAGAGGTTGCTGCCAAAAGCCGCCGTGATCCAGGCTGGGAGGCCAAGCAACCCGACCAGGGCAGAACCGATGGCCAGGACCACCAGCGGGAGGGTCATCGATGTGGGCGATTCATGGACGTGGCGGGCCGTGTGCTCGTCGAATCGCTCCTCGCCGAAAAAGGTCAGAACCATAAGGCGCGTCATATAGAAAGCCGTCATTCCAGCCACCATCACCCCGATCAGCCAGATCAGATAGCTGTGGCTCTCGAAAACCTTCCAGAGGATCTCGTCCTTGGAGAAAAACCCGGCCAGCGGAGGCACCCCCACAATCGCAAGGGTGCCGACTGCCATTGTCCAGAAAGTGATCGGGATATGTTTCCTGAGCCCTCCCATCCTTGTCATGTCCTGCTCGTGGTGCATGGCACGGATCACGGACCCGGACCCGAGGAAGAGCAGAGCCTTGAAGAAGGCGTGGGTGAAAACATGAAAGATGGCTGCCACGACAGCTCCAACTCCCAGCGCCGTGAACATGTAGCCAAGCTGACTCACCGTCGAATAGGCCAGGACGCGCTTGATGTCTCGCTGGAAGAGCCCGATTGAAGCCGCCAGTAGAGCCGTGAAAATACCGACGGTAGCAACGATCAGCAGGACATCCGGGGTGCGACTGTAAATGGCCGTGGATCGGGCCACCATGTAAACTCCTGCTGTCACCATGGTGGCAGCGTGGATTAAGGCGCTGACTGGAGTGGGGCCCTCCATCGCGTCTGGAAGCCACACATAAAGGGGAACCTGCGCACTCTTTCCGCAGGCGCCGATGAAGAGCAGCAGGGCGATCCAGCTGAGGACGCCCCAGGCCACTTCGGGCTCCGGAAACATGACCGCGACTTTCTGGAACAACTCGGTGAAATCGACCGTTCCGAAGACGGAAAAGAGAAAGAAGATTCCCAGCAGAAAGCCGAAGTCCCCAATTCGGTTGACCACGAAGGCTTTCTTGGCGGCATCACCCGCACTCTTCTTGTGACCGTAGTAGCCAATCAGTAAATAGGAACAGAGCCCCACGCCCTCCCAGCCAACAAACAGTCCCAGATAGTTGTTGGAGAGGACCAGCGTCAACATCATGAACATAAACAGGTTCAAGTAGGCAAAGAAACGCCAGAAACCGTCCTCTTCCCACATATAGCCGATGGAATAGATGTGAATCAGGAAGCCGATTCCCGTGACGAAGAGGAGGAAAATGGCGGAGAGAGGATCGAACTGGTATCCCCAGCTCACATGCAGGGCGGCAGACTCTCCGGCAGCAGTTCGAATGACATTCCCTGGAATCCAGGTAAAGAGATCGGATTCGTAAACTCGATGCTCCGGGTCCATCTCCAGCAACTCGACGAAGCAGACGACGGAGGCCAGGAAAGCCAGACCGATGACCCCGCACCCGATCCAGTAAACCAGGGGGCGCGACAAGCGCTGGCCGGTTCGATAGAGCCGCCACAGGCCGAGCAGGCCGATGGTCAAAAAGCCGGCCAGTGGAAGGGCTGGAATGATCCAGATATTCGATAGCATGCTCAGATCACCACTTCATCTGATCCACTTCATCAATGTTGATCGTCTCCTTGTTCCTGAACAATGAGATAACGATCCCCAGACCAACCGCAGCCTCGGCGACTGCCACGGTAATCACGAATATGGCAAAGACCTGGCCGTCCAGGGACTGGGACTGCTCTCCAAAGGCCACCAGATTGATGTTGACGGCATTCAGCATCAACTCAATCGACATGAAAATAATGATGATGTTGCGGCGAGTGAGGACCCCGATCACGCCGATCGAGAAGACGATCGCGCTCAGGACCAGGTAATGGGTGGTTCCGATCACGTCAAATCCTTCTTTGCCAAAACCACCGCACCGACCATTGCCACCAAAAGCAGCACTGAAGCGATCTCGAAGGGAAGCAGATAGTCAGTAAAAAGCGCGGCACCCACTAACTCTGTGTTTTGAGTCCGTTCTCCGATCACTTCCCGGACTGGCGTCGCCTCGAAAACCTGCCCTCCACGCACAACCAGGAAAGCCAGTTCAATCGTGAGAACGACACCCAGGACGACCCCGGTCTTCCACTGACGAGTGGTCTTGCGCTCCCTCTCTGCCACCTCCACATTGACCAGGAGAATGACAAACAGGAACAGGACCATGATTCCACCGACGTAAACCAGGATCTGGACAGCTCCCACAAATTCGGCGCGCATGAGGAAAAACAGGCCGGCCACGGACAGGAGTGCCGAGATCAGGTACACAGCACTTCTCACGGGGTTGCGGGCCATCACCGTAAAGATTGCGAAGACAATCAGGACGGTGGCTAGGGAGTAAAACAGAAAGGCTTCCATAATCGCTGGCCTACCAGTAGTTCTTACCCTCTCCAGAGTCGGTTCGTTTCCAGCCCTTTTCAAGCCGATCGCGATCCCACAACATGGTTCTCCGATCGTAGGTAGCCAGCTCAAAGTCCTGTGTCAGCTCAATTGCATTGGTTGGACAGACTTCCTGGCAGAGCCCGCAGAACAGGCAGCGAGAGGTGTCAAAGGTGTAAGTGGTGAGAACTTTCTTCCTGCTTTCCGGATCGCGCTGGGCCCCCACGACAATCAGATCTTCGGGACAGATCAGGGCACACAGGTCGCAGGCGATGCACAGTGTCTCGCCGGTCTCGGGATCATTGTTCAAGCGGGGGGCGCCTTTGTACCGAGCTGCCAGCTTGGGCCGTTCGGTGGGATACTGTTCTGTGTAGACAGGCTTATAAGTGTATTGAAAGGTCAACCACAGGCCCTTGAGAAGATCGAGGAGCAGGATTCTCTTCAGAAACTGCATTGTTTTTTTTCCCTAAGCTCACGCACCGTGTTCACATCCACAACCAGATCACAACAGCCGACACCATGACATTGGCCATAGCCAGGGGGAGAAAGATTTTCCACCCGTATTGCATCAACTGGTCAAAGCGGAAGCGAGGAAGCGTTCCCCGAATCCAGATAAATACATAGAGAATGATGAAAACCTTGAGAGAAAACCACAAAACGGCCGGAACGAGGTCCAGAAAGCCCAGCCAGGCAACGTTGGGGAAAGGCCTCAACCATCCACCGAAAAAGAGGGTGACCGCCAGCGCCGAAACCGTGATCATGCTGGCATACTCTGCCAGAAAATAAAGCGAGAATCGAAATCCGCTGTACTCGGTGTGAAATCCCCCGACCAGTTCGGTTTCGGCCTCCGGAAGATCGAAAGGCAGGCGGTTTGTCTCGGCCAGGCCGCAGATAAAAAAGAGCACGGCGGCGACAGGCTGAACGGCAAAATACCAGATTCCAGCTGCCTGCTGTTGCTCCACAATCTCGACCAGACTCAGGGAGCGAGCCACCAGCAGCACACTGATGATGGAGAACCCCAGGGCCACTTCGTAGCTGATCATTTGTGCCGAGGATCGCAGAGCTCCCAGGATCGGGTACTTGCTGTTGGAGGCCCAGCCACCCAGGATGACCCCCAGGATTCCCACCGAAGAGACCGAGAGAATGAACAGGACTCCAATGTTCAGGTCGGTGACAAATCCTCCGCTGGCGATGCTGTTGTGGACAACTCTCTGGACGGCTTCCGGCTCCAGGATCCATCCCAGGATCATCGTCAATGGGCCCTCCAGCATATCGGGTGGTCCAAAAGGAACCACGGCAAACACCAGAAACGCCGGGATCAGGGAGATGATCGGTCCCAGGGTGAAAATGAGCGCGTCCGATCGGCTGGGAATGATGTCTTCCTTGGCGACAAACTTGAGGCCGTCGGCGATCGGCTGGAGCAGCCCGTGCCAGCCCACCCGCATGGGTCCAAGCCGTACCTGGATGTGAGCAATCAGCTTGCGCTCCAGCAGGGTCAGGTAGGCAATCGCTCCCGAAAGAATCAACACAAGGACACTGATTTTTATCCCGGGGATGATCAGATATGTGATCAGGGGCTCCATCACCGATCAATCTCTCCCAGCACGATGTCGAGAGTTCCAATGATGGCAACTACGTCGGCGACCAGATGACCCCGAACCAGTCGACGCAGTGCCTGCAGACTGATAAAAGTCGGGGGACGAATCCGTACGCGGAAAGGCAGAGCCGATCCGTCGCTGACAATGTAATAGCCCAGTTCACCGCGCGGCCCCTCCACGGCTGAGTAGAATTCGCCCACCGGTGGCTTGACGATCTTGGGAACCCTGCCCCGAACCGGACCCTGGGGCAGGGTGTTCAGAGCCTGGGTGATGATGCGGCAACTCTGGCGCATTTCTTCCAGGCGGATCACATACCGATCATAGGTATCGCCCTTCTCACCCACAGGGACATCAAAGTCAAACTGTTCGTAACCTCCATAGGGACTGGCCTTTCTCAAGTCATGGTCCACTCCGGAGCCACGCAGCACTGGCCCGCTCAGACCATAGTTGATTGCCTCCTCTGCCGATATGACACCGATTCCCCTGGTTCGGTCGATCCAGATCCGGTTGTTGGTCAGCAACTGCTCATACTCGTCAGCCTTGGTCGGAAAGTCGGCGAGGAACTTCCTGGCCGCTGCCTCGAATCCATGTGGAAGGTCCTTCCACAGGCCGCCGATCCGGAAAGCATGGGTGGTGAGCCGGGCCCCGAAAAGGGCCTCGAAGAGTTTGAGAATCTCTTCACGCTCTCGAAAGCAGTAGAGAAAAACGGTCATGGCACCGATGTCAATAGCGTGAGTAGCCAGCCACAGAAGGTGACTGGCAATGCGATTGAACTCGGTCATCATGACTCGGATGTGGCGCGCCCGCTCCGGAACCTCGATTCCCATGAGAGCCTCGACCCCCAGAACATAGCCGTAAACATTGGAAACTGCAGCAATATAATCGGTCCGGTCGTAGTAGGGAACACACTTGATGTAAGAGCGGTTCTCGCTGATCTTTTCGACACCCCGGTGAAGGTAGCCGATAAAACACTCGCAGTCCTGAACTCTCTCCCCGTCCAGGTACAGTTTCACCCTCAAGACTCCGTGGGTCGAGGGGTGCTGCGGCCCCATGTTGATTTCGAGTTCTTTGGTGTCAAGGATGGTTTCGCGCAGCATAGGAGTACTAGTCGGGGACCTTGCGGATTCTGAGGTGCTTGTTAATCCAGGACTGATCCTGCAGTTTGATGTCGTAGTCTTTCCTCAAAGGGTGCCCGTGCCAGTCATCCGGCAGCAGGATGCGCTTCAGGTCGGGATGGCCGCTGAACTCAACGCCAAACATGTCAAAGACCTCGCGCTCCATCCAGTCGGCCGACTTCCAGATCGAACTTACGGAAGGGGCCATCTCGCCTTCTCGCAAACGTGACTTGACTCGGGCCAGGAGCCGGCTGGAATGGCTGTACAGATGATAGACGAGACACCAGCGGTCTTCGTCTCCCAGGTAATCGAGGGCGGTCACGTCGACCAGAAAATCGAAATCGTGATCCTCTTTCAAGAACACCATGGTCTCCAGAAGTCGCCTCCGGTTGACGGTGTAGATGTTCTGCTTTAGAAAAGACTGAGCGGACAGCAAGTCTTCTCCCAGGTACTCTTTGAGCACCACGGCCAGATCGTCTCCTTCAAGCTCTTCGTAAACCGGCCCTTTCTTCCTGGGTGGCCGCTTGGGCCGGGCCTTGGACTCCGCAGGGGGCTGAGGTTTGGCCTCCGTTTCTTCGGGCTCTACAAGTGAAGCCTGGGTGGGGCCTCCCGCTTCGCTCTCCGGGGCCGTCGTTGCTTTCCTGTTGTTCTCGTCCGCCGAGTCGGATGGAGTTGGCTCTTTTTCTTCGTCCATGACTACCGAACGCTGACGAGTACTTACTTTCGCGGGAGTACCAGAGTCCGCTTCTCGTCGAGAATGCTCATCTCGTCGATCTTATCCTGCAGCCTCATCAATCCATAGAGGAGAGCCTCAGGCCTGGGAGGACAACCCGGAATATAGACGTCCACCGGGATGACTTTGTCGACTCCCTGGAGCGTGGAATAGGTGTCAAATGGACCACCCACACTGGAGCAGGCTCCCATGGAAATGACCCATTTCGGGTCCGGCATCTGGTCGTACAGGCGTTGAATGACCTCGGCCATCTTCAGAGTCACTGTACCCGCGATGATGATCAGATCCGATTGGCGCGGTGAAGGGCGAAAGATGCCTGCCCCGAAGCGATCCATATCGAAGCGGGATGCTCCCGTCGCCATCATCTCGATCGCACAGCAGGCCAGCCCGAAGGTCATCGGCCAGAGCGAGGATTTTCTGGCCCAGTTCACAACCGAATCCACTGTCGTGGTAACAATGTTTCTCTCAAAGCCGCTCTCGGCTACGCCCATTCCAGGGCTCCCTTCTTCCACACGTAGAAATAGCCGACGATCAGGATTCCCAGAAAGATGAACATCTCGATCAGGCCAAAGAGGGCAAGCTCGTGGTAAATGATCGCCCAGGGAAAGAGAAAGACCGTTTCCACGTCGAAGATCACGAAAAGGATGGCGATGAGATAGAAGCGGACCGAAATCCTGCTTCTGGCATCGGTCTCAGGTTCAATCCCGCATTCATAGGGACTCAGCTTCGCCGAGGATGGCTTGAAGGGACGAATCAACCTCCCGACCCCCAGACCAACTACGGGCAATGAAATCGCGATCACCAGGAAAATTAGAACCGGCAGGTAGGCTGCTAACACACCTTTTCCTTCTCCTTATCGGTGGCGTATTCTAACAGACCTCCTGGCCACTTCCCACTCAAACTTTGGATCCCGAGAAGCCAACAGGAGCCGCATCTTCAAAGACGCTCATCAAAGTGGGCAATTGTCCGCTCGAGTCCTTCAGAAAGGCCGACTTGCGGCTCCCATCCAAGTTGATCTCTGGCCAGGGTGACATCGGGCTTGCGCTGGGTGGGGTCGTCCTGCGGGAGGCCCGCATAAACGATGTCCGATCCAGTTCCGACCTTGTCCCGAACCGTTTCTGCCAGCTCCAGTATCGAAATCTCGCTGGGATTTCCAAGGTTCACCGGCTGGAACAGATCAGGGGTCTCCATGAGAGCGACAAGACCTGCTACGAGATCGGAGACATAGCAGAATGAGCGCGTCTGAGAACCATCTCCGTAGACGGTGATCGGTTCTCCCCGCAGAGCCTGGACGATGAAATTACTGACAACTCGCCCGTCCTCCACAGACATTCGGGGACCGTAGGTATTGAAAATTCTGGCGATACGAATGTCGACCCCGCTCTGCCGGTGATAATCCACCATCAGCGTTTCGGCAACCCGTTTTCCCTCATCGTAACAACTGCGTGGCCCAACCGGGTTTACGTGACCCCAGTAGCCTTCGGACTGGGGATGGACATGGGGGTCACCGTAGACCTCTGAAGTGCTCGCCTGCAGAATCCGGGCCCCGACTCTCTTGGCGATGCCCAGGCAGTTGAGGGTGCCCATCACGTTCGCCTTGACGGTCTTGACCGGATTCCGCTGGTAGTACACAGGAGACGCAGGGCAGGCCAGATTGTAGATCTGGTCGACCTCCAAAAGTATCGGCTGAACGATGTCGTGGCGGATGAACTCGAAATCAGGTCGGCGCAGATGGGGCTCGATATTCAGCTTGCTACTCGAGAACAGATTGTCAAGACACAGCACGCTGGTCCCGCTATTCAGCAGAGCATCGCACAGATGACTGCCGATGAAGCCGGCTCCTCCCGTTACAAGTGTACTCACTCCCAAGGTTCTACTAGTTGATGTAGCCAAGGCTCTTCAGGCGCTCCGCTTGTTCAGAAGTCATCTTGAAGTCAGTGAACTGCAGGTCCGCGTGGGTTTCCCACCAGCGACCAATCTCCTCACTCCAGGCTATCTTCTCAGCCTCCGGCGGCATGTTCTTGATGATGTCCACCAGTTCACCGGGATCATCGGCGATGTTGAAAAGGACATTGCGCTCCGGATCCTCGAATTCGATGAACTTGTAATCCCCAAAGACCATGGTGCGGCGGATGGGGGTCTTCGTCAACAGCTTGACTGCCACAGAATAGCGGCGGCGGGGTTCGTCCTCGGGGAGCTTCAAGAGATCCTCGCCCTGAAAAGAGGCAGGGAGGTAGGGAATCTCGAGAAGAGTTAGAAGGGTCGGAAGAATATCGATCGACATCGCTTTGGTCTTCAGCCTCTGGCCTGCTGGCAGGATCCGCGGCATCCGGAAGATCAAAGGAACCCGGACCACGTTCTGGTAGACGCTCTGCCGGTGTCCGCGGTATTCGTGTTCACCCAGACTTTCGCCGTGATCAGCCGTAAACAGGGTCAGCGTTCGATTTGTCAGCCCCAGCCGGTCCAGATGATCAAGGACCTTGCCCAGCTGGTAATCCGCAAACTCGATTTCACTTAGATAGGCCGCCTCGTCCTCTCCAAACTGGTTCAGGGCGAGACTCTCAGTAACCATCTCAGGTCGACCAAAGTCTTCGCGAAAGTGGTAGGGCTCGTGGGGATCAAAGAAGTGAACCCAGAGGAAAAAGGGGCGCTTGGCTTTGCTCACCCTGTCCAGCCAATGGATCGCCAGCCTGGCTACCTCATCACCCCGCCTCTCACTGGGTAAATTGATTTTGTTGCCGGAGAACAGGCGCAGGAAAGCCTTGAAATAGCCAACACCATCCTGGCTCTCGAATTCGTCGTCATAGTGACTGAACCCCTGGGCCAAATTGAACACCTTGATCAGTGGAACCGCCGCTACCACAGCGCCTGTCTTATAGCCCGAGCTGGAGAGGATCTCAGCCAGCGTCACCGCCCGATCCTCCAGCTTCTGCCCGTTACTCAGAACATTGTGCGTAATCGTGTACAGCCCGGTGAAAATCGAGGAGTGGTTGGGCAGTGTCTGCGGTGCCTGAGCGTAAACATTCTCGAAAAGCACCCCCTCTCGAGCCAGACGGTCAATGGAGGGAGTTCGAATCCCTTCGAATCCGTAACAACCAAGTCGATCCGCTCGGGTAGTATCGAAAGTGACGACAAGAAGGTTGGGTTTCCTGCCGCCCGCAGGCTGTCCCCACAGGAAAAGACACTGCGGCAGCAACGCGAGAAATGCAGCCAAGACGAATCTTTTCTTCACGGTCTCACTTTACAGGTTCTGGGTTCTGGGTTCTAGGGTCTGAGTTCTAGGTTCTGGGTTTTTGTAGAGGGGGAGGGGCCTCAGACCGCTACCGCCGGGATGTTAACGTTCACGATAGCAGGTCGCTGCCCACTCTGCCTTTCACGTTCAACTTTTAACTTTCAACCTTTAACTTTCAACCAGTAACAGGTTCTGGGTTCTGGGTTCTAGGTTCTGGGTTTTTGTAGAGGGGGAGGGGCCTCAGGCCGCTACCGCCGGGATGTTAACGTTCACGATAGCAGGTCGCTGCCCACTCTGCCTTTCACGTTCAACTTTCAACCTTTAACCGGTAACCGGTAACCAGTAACCGGTAACCGGTAACCGCTATAATCCCCTACCGATGTCCCGAACCGAAGAACTCTCTTACAAAGGAGTCTCCTACGGTGAAGCTCTCTCGAAGTCCAGGGAGTTTCGCCTTCACAGCCGCTTCGAGGCCTCCCCTGATCAGAGAAGAGCCATTCGGGAACTCACGAAAGGGATCCGGGATGGAGAACGCGACCAGGTCCTTCTGGGAGTGACCGGTTCTGGAAAGACTTTCACCATGGCCAAGGTGATTGAGGCCATGCAGCGTCCTACTTTGATTCTCAGTCACAACAAGACCCTGGCGGCGCAACTCTACCAGGAGTTCAGGACTTTTTTCCCGGAGAACGCGGTTGAGTATTTTGTCAGTTATTACGACTACTACCAGCCGGAGGCCTACATTGCCTCGACTGACACCTACATCGAGAAGGAATCACTGATTAACGAAGAGATCGATCGCCTGCGCCACTCAGCGACCCGTTCTCTCTTCGAGCGCCGCGACTGCATCATCGTCTGCAGTGTGAGCTGCATTTACGGACTGGGCTCGCCCGAGGCTTATTACGGCATGTTATTGATGATCAATCGCGGCGCCCGAATCAGCCGGAGGGAGATCCTCGACAAGCTCGTCGAGATCCAGTACGAAAGGAGGAACCATACTCTGGAACGCGGCACCTTTCGGGTCCGCGGAGACGTCATCGAGGTCGTACCCTCTTACGATCAATACGCTATCCGAATCGAGCTTTTCGGAGATGAAGTCGACGGAATCTCCCAGTTCGATCCTCTCACCGGAGAGGTTCTTCGAGAGCACGACCGGATTCCCATCTACCCGAAGTCCCACTACGTCATCCCCAAACAGCGCTGGAACCAGGCAGTCGACAGCATCAAGATGGAGCTCAACGAGTGCCGTGCGCGGTGGGAAAAGGAAGGCCGGCTGTTGGAGGCCCAGCGCGTGCATCAGCGTACAATGTTTGACCTGGAGATGATCAAGACCGTCGGCTACTGCCGTGGGATTGAGAACTACTCCCGGCATTTGACGGGCCGGCAGCCCGGGGACCCTCCCCCGACTCTGCTCGACTATTTGCCCGAAGATTCGTTGATGTTCATCGACGAGAGCCACGTCACGACACCTCAGGTTCGGGGAATGTACAAGGGAGATCGCTCTCGAAAACTGAATCTGATCGAATTTGGCTTTCGGCTCCCGTCGGCACTCGACAACCGGCCTCTCGATTTCGAGGAGTTCCAGCTTCGGATCCCCCAGACCGTCTATGTTTCGGCTACACCGGGACCCTACGAGTTCTCTAGAACGGGGGGCACAGTCGTAGAGCAGGTCATCCGGCCCACTGGACTGATGGACCCGGTCATCGAGGTTCGGCCGGTCAAGGGGCAGGTGGACGATCTGCTGGGGGAAATTCGGAACCGGGTGGCTTGCAAGGAGCGAGTGCTGGTAACCACCCTCACCAAGCGAATGGCAGAAGAGCTGTCGGAGTACTATACGGAGGTCGGTGTGGCCGTTCAATATCTCCACTCGGAAATCGACACCCTCGATCGGGTCAAGATTCTTCGCGATCTGAGACTCGGGAGATTCGACGTCCTGATCGGAGTCAACCTGTTGCGGGAGGGCCTTGATCTTCCAGAGGTTTCACTGGTCGCAATTCTGGACGCCGACAAGGAAGGATTTTTGCGCAGCGACACCTCGCTGATCCAGACGGTGGGCAGGGCAGCTCGAAACCTCAACGGAATGGCAATCATGTACGCCGACCGGACGACCGGGTCGATGGCGCGAGCGATCACAGAGACGACCCGGCGAAGAAAAATCCAGCAGGCTTATAACGTTGAGCATGACATTACGCCGGAGTCGATCCTCAAGCCTGTCAATGCCACGCTCCTGGAGATGGCTTCCAAGGACTATTACGATGTCCCGATGGTTTCGGAAGAGGTGGCCTCGTTCCAGTCAGCTGCGGAAATCGAGAGAACAATCGAACAACTCCGCCACAAGATGGCACACGCAGCCAGCGAGTTTCGCTTCGAGGAGGCCGCCCGGCACAGGGATCGTGTCAGGCATCTTCGCGCACTACTGATGGAGATCGCGGAAAGCCAGCCGCCCATTAAGCAAACTCCGCCAGGAGGGTCGGGTCCAAATGAGTAAAGCTCTCGACGATCCGGTCGCACGGACCATCGAACCCGCCAATTCTCTAAGAGGTGAGGTCATGCTTCCCGGGGACAAATCCATTTCTCATCGCACGGCCATACTGGCCGGTCTGGCCCACGGACGGTCTGTGATCGGGAACTATTCCTCGAGTGAAGACTGCACCAGAACCCTGGAGTGTCTCCAGCAAATGGATGTCGAGATCCTTCGAAAGTCGGCCGGAGTGGAGATTCTGGGGCGGGGTCGGAGTGGTCTTCGCCAACCCCGAGACACGCTCTACGCCGGCAACTCGGGGACTTCAATGCGACTGCTGGCGGGAGTTCTTGCCGGTCTTCCCTTCAGCAGCCGCCTGGAGGGGGATGACTCATTGAATAGCCGGCCGATGGCCCGAATCATCGTTCCCCTGCAGCGGATGGGCAGCCGGATTCAGGCGCGGGAGGACCGCTTTCCCCCACTCGACTTGACTGGCCGACGCCTGGAAGCGATTGAATACGAGTTGCCGGTAGCCAGCGCTCAGGTCAAATCCTGCGTTCTACTGGCGGGCCTGCTGGCCCGCGGGCAGACGACCGTCGTGGAACCCACCCCGACCCGAAACCACACCGAACTTCTGCTCCCGGCATTTGGGGGAAGAATCAGGAAGGCGGGCACCAGAGTCTCCGTGGAAGGAGACCAGGACCTGGAGGCGGCACAGATGGAAGTTCCCGGTGACATCTCTGCTGCTTCGTTTTTCCTGGTAGCCGCCAGTCTCATACCCGGGTCAAGAATCGAACTCCGGAGGGTTGGACTGAACCCGACAAGAGACGCTCTTGTCAGACTATTGATCAAGCACGGAGGCAGGATCGAGATCTCCAACCCTCATGTCTCAGGGGGTGAGCCCGTAGGCGACCTGTGTGTTTCTTACTCTGCCCGGCTGCTGGAGAGCTTCCCGACTCGTGTCGGCGGACCTCGAATCCCTCTGCTCATTGACGAGATACCGGTTCTCGCCATTCTGGGATCCCGCCTGAAGTCGGGTTTCGAAGTCACCGGGGCAGCCGAATTGAGAGCCAAGGAATCCGACCGCATTCGGGCGATCGTCCAGAATCTCCGTGCCCTGGGGGTAGAAACGGATGAAAGAAACGACGGGTTTCAGATCCCGCCCGGGCAGACTTTCAAGGGTGGGAACGTGAGGACCCGGGGCGATCATCGGATTGCCATGGCCTTCGCCATTGCAGGACTGATTTCCGAGCAACCGGTGGTCCTGGATGATGCGCGGTGCTGCGGGGTCTCTTTCCCAGGTTTTCTTGAACAGCTGGCAGCAGTGAGCCGATGAGGGGAGAGCATGTCTTTCTGATCGGCTTCATGGGATCCGGTAAAAACAGCGTCGGAGTCCTGCTGGGACCAGCTCTGTCTCTCCCTTTCATTGACCTGGACGAACTGATCGTCAGCGCTGAGGGCAGGAGTATCACTTCTATTTTCGCCGCCGAGGGAGAGGGCCATTTCCGGCAGATAGAGGCGCGCCTGCTCGACCAGGTACTCGATTCCCCCCCCGCGGTAGTGTCCCTGGGAGGAGGAACCTTCCTGCCACTCGAGAACAGAAGAAGCATCCAGGAACGAGGCGTCTGCGTCTGGCTGAAGGTCTCTCTCGAGGAGGCACTGGAGCGTTGTCGCAGTGAGCCGGGCCGGCCTCTGGCTCGGGATGTGGCAAACTTCTCCAAACTGTACGAGCGGAGGCAACCCGTCTACGGGAGGTGCGACGTCCACATCGAGACCGACCGGAAGACACCCGAAAACATCTGTCGAGAAATCGTGCTTCGCCTGGAGGAGAAGGAAAATGCCCTGGATTGACACGATCGAATACGACAAGGCTTCGGGTGACCTGCTGCGCGAATACGATGCGGGGCTGCGACGGGCCGGAAAGATCTACAACATCGTGAAAATCTCCAGCCTCACCCCCGGGCTGCTCCGTACCTCGATGAGATTCTACTGGGCGTTAATGCATGAAGGAGGGGAACTCAGCCGAACTCAACGCGAAATGATCGCCGTCGTGGTTTCCAGGGCGAATGACTGCTTCTACTGAATTGAAGCTCATGGGGAGGATCTCCATGGCACAGGTGTGGACCAGGACCAGGTCGAGAAGATCAAAGCTGATTACCGCGAGGCGGGCCTGTCCGCGGCGGACGCTACGATCCTGGACTTCGCGGTCAAGTTGACTCTCCACCCATCGAAAATGGAGGCTTCCGACCTGGACGGGCTGAAGCGGGAAGGCTTCACGGACGTGGCGCTTCTCGAGATCGTCCACATCACGGGCTATTTCAATTACATCAATCGCGTAGCCGATGGCCTGGGTGTCGATCCCGAACCGGAATGGGGGGGATAGTTACTGGTTACTGGTTACCGGTTACTGGTTGTTGGGCTCCTAACTGGTAACCGGTAACTGGTAACTATCACCGTACGGTCTGCTATCATTCCGACAGCCTATTGATCATTTGTTGCCGGTGGGGTTGGTGTGTGAAAGTTCTTCAGCGATTGGGGGTCAACCGCATTCCCCAGCTGGCTCTCCTTGTAACATGCTGCGCCGCGCAAACGGGTGCTTCCTTCCAGCTTGCCGATATCGCCGATGAATTCCCTTCCCAGGGATTCGAGGTGGAGATCGCTTTCTGGAAAAAGATGTTCACCGGATACCGGGAAACCCAGGTTGTCTTTCATGACCGCGGTGACCTTCGAGTTGTATACGAGGTGGTCGAATTCACCCGGGGCGTTAGCGATGACAAGGAAGAGGCAAAGCGCCAGAGCAAGATCCTGAAAAAGAAAAAAGATCACGTCAGAGAACTGCTGGTCCAAATGAGCAGACGCGAGCCCCGTTCTCAGGAAGAGCACCGGATCGTCACGCTTCTTGCCGACCTGGGACACAATCCGACTCCATCGGTTTACCGACGACTGGCTGGAGATCTTCGATATCAACGCGGACTCCGCGAGCAGTTTGCACAGGGGATTTCACGGTCAGGCCGGTATCTGGAAGCCATTAGAGAGATTCTTCGAGAGGAGGGAGTTCCTGCGGAATTGGCCCTGCTTCCCCATGTTGAGTCAGCCTTCCAGTGGTCCGCTGTCTCCAAGGCCGGGGCTGTGGGTCTCTGGCAATTCGTGAGGGGGACGGCGCGAAGCTACCTGACGGTCAACCGATACGTGGATGAGAGGTTGGATCCGCTTGAATCAACGCGAGCTGCGGCCAGGCTTCTACGCGACAATTACGAATCCCTGGGAACATGGCCACTGGCGATCACGGCGTACAACTACGGGCGCTCCGGGATGATGAGGGCAAGGAGGCTCCACGGCTCCGACATGCTTCTCATCGCGCGGCACTACAAGGCTCGCCGTTTCGGGTTTGCCAGTCGCAATTTCTATCCTGAGTTCCTTGCCGCTGTAGACGTGGTGGGGAACCAGCGCCTCTACTTCAGCGACATTCAGCCCAGCGCGGTCCTGGAGTACGCAATCCTGGCTCTCCCGCAGAGCTATCCGGTAACGGCGCTTGAACAGGTGGACGGGCTGGACCGGGCAACCTTGAAGGAATACAACCCCTTTCTCACCTCACGTGTCTGGAAAGAGGGGGTACTCCCCGCCGGCGTCGATCTGCGTCTTCCCCCGACCGCAGTGGCAGCGGTTCGCGATGCGCTGACCAAGGCCCGGCCCGTCACTTCAAGTTTCGAGCTGGCCTCCGACGGGGGGATGATATATCGGGTCCGAAGCGGCGACACCGTAGGGAAGATAGCGGGCCGCTTCGGGTCATCCATCGGCGCCATCCGGCACTCCAACGGATTGACTGATGCAAACCTCATTGTTCCCGGGCAGCGGCTCCGCATCCCCGGTGCAGGGGCCAGTACTCATCCCCGCCAGTATCGGGTACGGTCCGGTGACACTCTCGCAGCGATCGCGAATCGATTTCAGACCAGTCTTCGAGAGTTGATTCACGCCAACGGCCTGTCCAATCCGAACCGGATTATTCTAGGCCAGCTGATTTTGATCCCCTGAACCTGAACGTTAGGAGTTAAAAGTTAAAAGTTGAAGGTTGAAGGTTAAGGTTAAGAATCTCAGGTCGCGGTGGCAAACCGGTGAATGCGTTCGCGTTTCACGTTCCACGCCTCGCGTCAAACATTCAACCAACTCTTAACTGTTACTTTTAACTTTTAACGTAAATATTCGGTAAACCCATCATCGGCTTTATGCCTAATGGGGTGAGGCGGGTTGGGAACTCAAGTGGAGCGAAGCGATCTTCGGAAGTGTTTGCTCAGGGGGTAGAGCCAGATGCTTTTGGTGGGCAGATCGGCCTTGCGGTCACGGTCCAGCTTGCCCCGGCCCTGGGTCTGTCCGACATGGATCCAGTTGGCGGCCTTGTAGCAGGCGCCTGTGAAGCGCCCCGTGTCGACGAAGGTTTCCAGCAGAACGGGTCGGTAGGCGTAGCGGTCGTGCCAGTCCTCGGGGAGTTGACGCGCGGCCATGGCCAGCAGTTTAGAGGCCAGGTTCTTGGACTCGACCCAGGGAAGGATCAAGAAACGGGCGTTGTTGACGATCAGTTGAAGGTTTCTCTCCCTTTCCGAAGGACGCCAGCCGATGAAGCGGTCGCGAGGGGCGGTTTTCCAAGCGGCGGCGCCAAAGCCGAGCAGGGCCAGGATGCGGCTTTCGGAACAAGCGAAGTAGCGCAGCTGAGCACCCGGCAGGGGCTTGTATCCCAGATAGTGGTAGCGGTCGATGTATTCATTCCACAAAGTGGAGTCGGGGCGGCTCAGGACCGGCTCCAGATGCAGGCCGGACAGCTCGTGCACGGGTCGGGACAGCAGCGGTTGTGGTGCGCTGCAGAAAGTGTGCTTGATTGGGCCCGAGCCTCCCTTCGGGTTGCGAGGGGGCGGCAGCTGCAGCAACCCCTGCCGATGCATGCGCAGCATGGCCACCCGGCAGCTCATCTCCTTGAGGCCACCGTCAGGCTTGAACCAGCCCAAGAGCTGGCAGGCCAAGCGGGAGAGCTGGGCCCGCGAGCGGGTCGGATCTTCGCCAATCAGCTCACACAGTCGCCGCATCTCCCGGCCGCTAAAGTCTCGCCCGCAGAAGCGTTTCATCCAGCCTCCGCTGCCGGCGTCCTGGCCCAGGTCAATGCGCGGGCACGATGGGGGCTTATTTCCCAGGGAAGAAAAGGATCCAGGCCGGGTGGCGGCTGTCCGCCTTGCCTAGCGCAGGCCTGCAGATAGTCCCTGAGCCACAGGCGGGGGTTGAGGCCGTTGAGTCGCAGGGTGGCAAAGATGCTGAATAAGCTGGCCGCCAACTGGGCGCTCCAGCGGCTGCCTGAGCCGTAGTAATTCTTGCGTCCCACCACCGGGTTGCGCAAGGCGCGTTCGGCGGCGTTGTTGTCCATAGCCACTTCCGGTTGATCCACAAACACGGTCAGCCCTGGCCAGTGTCGAGCCAGGCTTTTCAGGACCTTGCGACAGGGGGGAGCCAGGCTGGGAAGCTGGCGTTGAGCCTCGCATTGCTCTCGCATTTTCTCAACCGCCACCCGCAGCTTTCGATCGGCCCGGGCCCATTCCAAGGGCTGATCGCGAACTGCCAGCCGCAGCTGATTGGCAGCAAAGAGCCGGCCAATGTCGTCAATCCACATCAGGGACCAGTCCTGCCAGGGGGGGTGGGATAGGCCCAGTCGCCAAAAGTCGCGGCGCACGTGAGCCCAGCAAAAGGCATGGCAAATACGCCCCTCTGAGACCCGGACCAGCTTCTTATAGGCAGAATATCGATCGGTGAGTAAAGTGCCCTGGGCGCTGCCGAAGTGAGATTGAGGCACTGCAGACGAGCGACTGGGTTGGAGCTGGTACACGACTGTGGAGGCCGACAAAAACACCCACAAATGCCAGAGCCGTCCGCTTTTGCCTTCCACCGCCACAAACACCGGCCAGCCGGTCTCGTCGGCTTGCCAGTTCTCCTGGGTGAGCTGCTGCTGGGCGATCGCCTCGGCCACCGGCAAAAACAGACCCTGCAGTTTTTTCAGCCCTCCGGCCACCGTTCCTGCAGAGAGAGTCAAACCGTGGTCTCGCCACTGCTGCAACAGACGGTGGATGGGGCGGCAATGGTCAAACTTCTCCAGCAGAATCTCCACCCAAACCGAAATCCCTAGTTTGCCTTTGGGAATCAAGCGTGCCGGGGCGGGCGCCGTGACAATGCCGGGCAGCACCCCGCAGCGGCAGGCCGCTTTGTACTTGCGCCGCCGGATCACCCGCCGGTGGGCCCGCACTTCGATTTCGGCCACCTCGGCGTCTTCCGTCCAGCCCAAGGCTTCCAGTGCCAGACCGCATTTCGGACAGCTTTTTTGGGCTTCCTCCAGATCCACTACCTCTTCCTGGGCTGCCAACCCGTCCAGAGTGGTCCGACCGTGCCCCTGCTTGCCTTTTTGCTGCCCTCGGGGTCGCCCGCTCGCCTTGGGGCTGGAACTGCCAGCGCGCCCACCCTTGGCCTGTTCACTCTTGCGCCCCCAGAGCTGACTCTCCAGCTCTCGAACTCGAGCCCGCAGACTCAAGTTCTCTGACTTCAACTGCTTTTCTCTCTCCACCGCCCCGGCATGCTGGGCCTTCCAGTACGCTGCCGCCCAGCGCAGCCGGATGTACTCTTCCTTGGCCACCAAAACCCGCTTCGTCGAGCCATCAGCCGTCAGTCCACCCGATTCCGGCTTGGTGGTAGCACTCAGCTGCATGCTCCCTGTATACACACTCGCAGCTTCTGTGTCCAGCAAAGTTTGACCGCGGGCTTATTTGGAAGGAGATTATTGCAAGACGGGGTTTACCGAATATTTACCTTTTAACTTTCAACTTTTAACCTTCAACCCCTCACCTAGCCCGCCAGAGGCTCTTCCAGTTCCAGCTCCTTCACCTCGCCAACTACCAGAGAAAGAGCCTGCGCTTTCTCGTGGTAGTCCACCTGTACCGACTGACCTTCCTTCAACTCGCCGCGTACGATGAGGAGACCCAGAGGGTTTTCCAGTTCTTTGCGAATGGCGCGTTTGAGCGGCCTGGCGCCGTAGCTCGGGTCATAGCCAACACGGACCAAGAACCGACGTGCCGACTCACTGAGAGAAAGCTCGATCTGCTTCTCGTTGAGCCGCCGCTGCAGCTCGCGGAGCTGGATCTCCACGATTCTCTCCAGATGTTCTTCACCCAGGGTATGGAAAACGATCGTCTCGTCCACACGATTCAGAAACTCGGGGCGAAACCGGGCACGGAGTTCCTCCAGGACCGTCTCCTTCATTCGCTCGTAATCACTCCCCTCGAAAGCGCCCTGGTATTCCAGGATTCTGTAGCTACCAAGATTGGACGTCATGGTGACGATGGTGTTCTTGAAGTCAACCGTTCGCCCTTGACCGTCCGTCAACCGTCCGTCATCGAGGAGCTGCAGGAGCATGTTCAAAACATCGGGATGGGCTTTCTCAATCTCATCAAAGAGGATCACGGAATAGGGACGCCGGCGAACTGCTTCAGTCAGCTGTCCGCCTTCGTCGTGGCCGATATATCCCGGAGGCGCTCCCAGCAGTCGGGCCACCGTGTGCTTCTCCTGGTACTCGGACATATCGATTCGGATCATGGCGCGCTCGTCGTCAAAGAGCGATTCGGCCAGGGCCCTGGCTAGTTCCGTCTTCCCGACCCCGGTGGGACCTAGAAAGATGAAGCTTCCAATGGGGCGGGCCGGGTCCTTTAGTCCCGAGCGGGCGCGGATGACTGCTTCGGTCACGGCCGTTACGGCCTCGTCCTGACCCACAACGCGTCTGTGCAAATCCTCGCCAAGACTGACCAGTTTCTGCATCTCCCCTTCCAGCAATCTGGAAACCGGGACTCCGGTCCAGCTGCTCACGACGGCCGCGATATCTCCTTCGGAAACTTCTTCTTTGAGCAATCTCGCTTGGCTCTGTTTTCGATTCAGAGCCTGCTCTTCCTCGGCCAGATTGTCCTCGAGTCTGGCCAACACCCCGTACTTGAGTTCCGCTGCTCGATTCAGATCGTAGTTCCGCTCTGCCTGCTCGATCTCAATCTTGGTTTGTTCGATGTCTTCCCGCAGCCCTCTGAGTTTGGACACGGTTTCCTTCTCGGCTTGCCATTGGGCCTGCAGCGCGTCGCTCTCGGATTTCAAATCGGCGATGGTCCTCTCCAACTTTTCCAGTCTCTCCCTGGCGGCTTGATCCTTTTCGTTCTTCAGGGCTTGCCGCTCGATTTCCAGCTGCATGACCCGCCGCAGGATCTCATCCAGTTCGGAGGGCATCGAATCGATCTCCATTCTCAGTTTGGCCGCTGCCTCATCCATGAGGTCGATTGCTTTGTCAGGAAGAAATCGATCTGAGATGTAGCGGTTTGACAAGACTGCTGCCGCGATAAGGGCCGCGTCCTGGATTCTGACACCGTGGTGGACTTCGTACCGCTCCTTCAGACCTCGCAGGATTGAAATCGTGTCTTCAACCCCCGGTTGATCCACCAGCAGCGGCTGAAATCGACGTTCGAGAGCCCCATCTTTTTCCACGTGCTTGCGGTATTCATCCAGTGTCGTGGCTCCAATGCAGTGCAACTCGCCCCGCGCCAGCATCGGCTTCAGAAGGTTCCCGGCATCCATGGCACCCTCGACCTTCCCGGCACCGACCACGGTGTGCAGTTCATCGATGAACAGGATGATTCGGCCCTGCGCCGATTCCACTTCCTTCAACACAGCCTTGAGGCGCTCCTCGAATTCGCCACGATACTTGGCCCCAGCGATCAGGGCACCCATGTCCAGAGTGACGACCCGCTTGTGCTTCAGTCCCTCGGGCACATCACCTCTGACGACTCTCTGGGCCAGGCCCTCGACGATGGCCGTTTTGCCTACGCCCGGCTCGCCGATCAGGACCGGGTTGTTCTTGCGTCGACGAGACAGCACCTGCATGATTCGTCGGATCTCGTCGTCCCGGCCGATGACAGGGTCCAGTTTCCCCTGATCGGCGAGTTCGGTTAAGTCACGCCCGTACTGCTCCAGGGCCTGGTAGGTGGATTCGGGGTCTGGAGAAGTTACCTTCTGGCCTCCCCTCACTTCCTGGAGAGCCCTCTCCAGCCGCTCGCGCGTCACCCCAAAGCTTCCGAAGATCTCTCCCGTCTTCCCCTTGTCCCCGGTCATCCCCAGCAGCAGATGCTCTACGGATACAAACTGGTCCTGGAGTCTTCCGGCTTCCTTCTCTGCCCCGGACAATAGTGAATCCAGCCGCTGTGTGACGTACAGCGGATCAACGGCCCCGGGGGGGGCCTCAACCGCTGGCAGACCGACAAGATGCTGCTCTAGAGACAGTTGCAGGCTCTCCACCTGCACCTCAGCTTTGTTAAGAATTGACGGGGCCAATCCTCTCTCTTGAAGAAGCAGAGCCATCAGCAGGTGCTCTACGTCCACTTGCTGATGACCTCGCTGAAAGGTCTGAGTCTGAGCCGAGGCTAGTCCTTCTCTCGCTTTTACAGTAAACCGATTCAAATCCATTTATTGAGTCTCCTTATTGCTCCTCTCGCGTTCCACAAGTTCATAAGATCGGAACCCGGGGGTCGCAAGAAACTTAGCCCGGAAAATTCATAAGTTCTGACCCACACAATTTGAAGGGCAAACAGATGACTGGCAGGATAGAACCTGGGAGTTCGGCACTTCGAGTGCGCCCCACAAGGCGGAAGTCTGATGACATTTCTAGCCCGGATTATTCATAAGTTTTCGTAGCGAAGCGGGGGAAGACCCGTTCTGACAAGGCTTGCGACCGAGGCCCCCGGAGGCGTACTCGTGCAGTAAGCCGAGGAGGCCGACCGAGCGTAACGCAGTCAGGGCGGGAGATTCTCACGCTGCAGTAGAAAATTTATGAATCATCCGGGCTTGGACAGGGCAGTAGGAGGGGATTGCATTGCCAGGCACGGCGTATTATGAGAATACGGAGCCCCAGACCGTGAGCGGGTGCCACAAAAGTCGCCAAAATGGACGACGGAGCCCCGAACGTCAGTGAGGGGAGAATCTAACTCCTATTCTCATTGCAGTTTAACGATTCTCCATTCGCAAACGCTCCGGGCTCCGTTCCAGTCTGCTAACCTCTTGCGACACCGTCGTGAGGGGCGGGGGGAGATATCACGGAGGGGCTACGCAATGGCTAAGAAACAAACCACCAAGAAACAGCAAGAAAAGAGCCCGACCAAAGACCAGAGAAACAGGACATTTCAGGTGACCGACAAGAGATTCTGGGTGAGTGACGAAAGCGCGATCGGCGAGGCACGGCCCTCGGAAAGGAAATTTCCCTCCTTCATAGAGGAATTGAAGGCCAGGACCGAGCTTGCCGAGACCAGATTGAAGGAGAAACTTGAGTCACTGGACCGTGACAACGATGCTTTGCGCAACAGGCTGCGACGGGATATGGAACAACGCCTCGAACGCGAGAAACTCAATCTGGTGAACACTTTCCTCGAAGTGGCCGATAATTTCGAGAGAGCTCTCGAAGCCACCGTCGACTCCGACAATTTCCCGGCACTCCGTGAGGGCGTCGAAATGAACCTCAGCCTCTTCCTCCAGAAACTTGAGCTTCTGGGACTGGAGTCGATTGAGCCAGTGGGAGAGGAATTCGACCCTGAAGTGGCTGAGGCCGTGGCCATGGTCCCGGTTCAGGACTCGGCCCAGGATCAGAAGGTTGTTTTGGTTGTGCAGAGAGGCTACCGCAGGGGCGAGCACCTGCTCAGGCCAGCGCAGGTTCATGTGGGACGGTTTGAGGGATAGTTAAAAGTTGAAGGTTTAAAGTTGAAAGTTGAAGATTGGAGGCTCCTTGGGCGGCGAATGTTCAATTTTCAATCACCTTCCAGACTTCGAATTGCCTGGAATTCGTAGGGGCGCCCCTTGTGGTTGCCAGTCAAGCGGGCCGGCACAAGACCGGCCCCTACGAGCTCGGAACCCGGGAGCACCTGAGCGCATGGCAAATGGCAATGGCCAGGGCGTCGGCGGCGTCGTGCGGTTGGGGTGTCCTGTCGAGATGGAGCAGGACAGACACCATCTTTTGGACCTGCTGTTTGTCAGCCCGGCCGTAGCCGACTACCGACTTCTTCACCTCCAGCGGTGAGTATTCGAAGATCTGGGCCCCCGATCCCGCGGCAGCCAGCAGGGCCACTCCGCGAGCCTCGCCCAATCGGAGCGCAGTCCGGGAGTTGACGGCGTGGAACACCTCCTCCACCACGACTACATCAGGACAGTACTTTTGCAGGGATAAACACAGCTCCCGGTAAATCCGTCGGAGTCGCCTGGGGAAATCATTCTCTCCGCCCCGGCGCATCCCCTTGACGGCGCCGTAGTCGACGCATCGAAGCTTGTTGCCTTCGACATTAATGACCCCGAAACCGGTGGTGCGGCTGCCGGGGTCAATGCCAAACACTACCGTCTGTGTCATGAGTACCCGCCTGCAAGAGAAACGGGGCTGTCAGGCGCCGCTAAAGGCTTCCATTTCCGCCTCATCGATGTCGAAGTTGGCATAGGCGTGCTGAACGTCATCATGGTCCTCGAGCATCTCCATCAGCTTGAGCATCCTGGCCGCCACTTTTCCTTCCAAGTTCACCTCCGTGGAGGGGACCATTGTCAGTTCACTGACCGATAACTCCACTTGGGCTGCCTCCAGCGCCTTGCGGACCGCTTCAAACTGCTCGAATGAAGTGTAGACCTGGTAACTGTCATCCTCGGACTGAAGGTCCTCGGCTCCGGCCTCGAGAACAATATCAAGAAGATCATCCTCCGAAGCAGCGCCTTTGGAAATGGAGATGTAACCCTTTCGATTGAACATCCAGTTCACGCTGCCGGTCTCTCCGAGGTTTCCCCCGTGCTTGGCGAAGCTGTGGCGGATGTCAGCCACGGTTCGGTTCTTGTTGTCGGTCAAGCATTCCACGAAGACAGCGACTCCACCGGGTCCATAGCCTTCATAGGTAACCGACTCGTAGTTCACCCCGGGAAGCTCACCGGTTCCCTTCATGATGGCCCGCTTGATGTTCTCCTGCGGCATGTTTGAGTCCTTTGCCGCTTGAACTGCCGATCGCAGCCGTGGGTTGGCCTCTATATCTCCTCCACCGAGGCGGGCCGAGACGGTAACCTCTTTGATCAACTTGGTGAATATCTTTCCGCGCTTGGCGTCGACGATAGCCTTCTTGTGCCGGATGGAGTGCCATTTTGAATGTCCGGACATGAGGAATCCCTCCCAGATTGGAGCCGGGGTATTTTAACATGGGGTCCGGATGGTTGGAGGTTGGAGGTTGAAAGTTGAAGGTTGAAGGTTGAAGGTCAAAAGTCGTGGAACTTGGAACTTGGAACTTGGAACCGCCGCGAGCGCCAGCGAGCGGCAAACCGCACGAGCGCCAGCGAGTGCCATTGCCCATGCAAAAGTATCGACTCTTGATTCATTACCGGGGAACCCGATACGCGGGCTGGCAGGTTCAACCCGATCGCAGAACCATTCAGGGTGAACTCCAGAAGGCGATCCTCAGAGTCTGTCGCCAGGAACGTTCGGTCGTCGCTTCCGGACGCACCGATGCTGGAGTCCACGCGCGGGGACAAGTGGCTCATTTCAGTCTCTCTGAGATGCGAGCAGCGGGTAGACTGAGAACTTCCCTCAATGCGATTCTGCCAGCGGATATTCGGATCATGGGTCTGAGAACCGTACACCGGGGATTTCATGCTCAGAGAGACGCGCGGCGAAAGCGATACGAATACAGGATCTACAATGGTCCGGTTCTGTCCCCGTTCCTCGCCGACTACGTGCTTCACTTCCGAGGGCATCTCGACGTGAGGAGCATGCAGACGGCCAGCCGCTTGGTGACAGGTCGGCACGATTTTTCGGGATTCACTTCTTCCCGAAGCACGGTTTCGTTCAAGGTCAGAACTGTGAGCCTTTCGGAGCTTTCGAGGAGGGGGCTTTTCCTGTCCTATCGAGTCGAGGGTGACGGATTCCTTCATCACCAGATCCGCAATATAACCGGAACACTGCTGGAGGTCGGTACCGGAAGACTGAAGGCCGCTGACATGCAGGAGATTCTCCGCAGTCGCGACCGGAAGACTGCCGGACCGACTGCCCCGGCTCACGGCCTGTGCCTGGTGAAGGTCTGGTACTAAGTACTAGGTACTCGCTCCACCGTGATAGATTAGAGCGTCCCATGAACCCCCTAATGGAAGGATTTGAAGGCGTCCTTGACCCCGACAGTTTTGAAGCGCAACTCGTCGAGAACCTGAGCCCTGCCCGGCTGCCCCGGCATGTTGCAATTATCATGGACGGCAACGGTCGCTGGGCCAGGCAACGCGGCTTACCTCGCATCGAAGGGCACCGAGCCGGAGTCAAGGCGGTCAAGGCCACAGTCGAGTGTGCGGCCAGACTCACCATTCCGGTCCTCACTCTGTATGCTTTCTCGTCAGAGAACTGGAAACGGCCGGAGAGGGAGGTGAATACTCTGTGGGGGCTGCTGAGACAATATCTTCGATCCGACCTCGCAACCCTGCAGAAGAACAACATCCGTTTTGATACGATCGGACGTACTGGAGAACTTCCACGGACGGTCAGGGAACAGCTCGCGAAAGTAACGAGAAAGACCTCTGCCAACACCGGAACCAGGTTGTTTCTGGCTCTCAGCTACAGCGGTCGCACCGAGCTTGTTGACGCTTTCAACCGACTTCTCCGGAGAGAGCGAGCAGTTCCAGTAGAGTCTGCAGATATCGAGGCCAACCTTTATACGAGGGGCCTGCCGGATCCCGACCTGCTGATCAGGACCAGCGGCGAATTGCGGATCAGCAACTTTCTTCTCTGGCAGATTGCCTACTCCGAGATCTACGTAACGGACGTCTTGTGGCCCGATTTCAGGGGGGTCGATTTCCTCCAGGCCGTCCAAGAATTTCAACAGCGGGAGCGCCGCTACGGGGGAGTCGCCTCGCCTGCGCTTCACAACGGCTGATGGGCGTTCGACTGGCAGTAGCGGCCATCCTGATCCCAGTCGTCCTGCTCACGCTGTACCTGGGCCCGCTGTGGTTGTGGGTTCTCCTGGTGGAGGTCTTTCTGGTTGCAGCCCTGTGGGAGTTCTTCCGGCTCCTGGACCAGTTTTCTCTTCGTGGCTTTAAAATCACGGCTGTGGCAACTTGCCTGTCTCCGATCGTATGGGCCGCTTGCAGATCCTACGTTCCGGTTTTCCTGCTTTCCATCCCGGTTCTTCTGCTCGCAAGATCGTTTTGGAGAGGCGCTGCAGGGGGAGCCGTCCTGCCCCGGGCCGGGGTCAACATCCTCTGTTTTTTTTACCTGGGGGTTCCTTTTTCACTGGCGGTTTTGGCAGGTGAATCGGAGAGTGCGGCTTCCCACGGCCATGAACTGGTTTTTGTCCTGATCTGTGTGTGGCTGTCCGACAGTGCCGGATTCTTTGTAGGCCGCAAAATCGGCCACCACAAAGTGACCCCAAGACTTTCTCCGAACAAGTCGATGGAGGGTTTCGTCGCTGCCCTGATCGCGCCTGGGCTGGCGGCGGTCCTCTTGCATCCGCTACTCTTTTCCGGCCCGCCCACCGTGTCAGCCGCCATCCTTGGGAGCCTCATCGGAGCTGCCGCAATCGGGGGCGACCTGTTCGAATCCTTTCTCAAGAGGAGAGCTGGAATCAAGGATTCTTCGGCCCTCTTGCCTGGACATGGGGGCGTCCTGGACAGGATCGACAGCTTGCTCTTCGCCGGGCCCTGTTATTACCTTCTTGAAAGAGCACTGGCTTGAAAGAGCACTGGCCTGATTCGGGATCGCCATGAAAACTCTCTCCATTCTGGGTTCTACCGGATCGATAGGTGAAAGCACACTCAGCCTTGTGGATCTTTATCCGGAGCGATTTCGGGTCGCGGCTCTGGCAACCGGCAGTAACAGCCGGTTGCTTCTCCAGCAAATCGACAGGTATCGTCCCGGCCTGGTCGCTTTGGACGACGCCGCTGCCGCCGAGGAGGTGCGTCGAGAAGTGACCGGTGTTGAAGTCCTGGACGGAGTGGACGGTGTCTCCCGGGTGGCCACTCTGGATGAAACGGATACGGTGGTGGCAGCCATTTCCGGCTTCTCGGGCCTTGTTCCCACTTACAGGGCCCTGCAGGCTGGAAAACAGGTAGCTCTGGCAAACAAAGAGACACTGGTGGCGGCCGGAGACTTCATGCGGGAAGTCATGTCCAGCAACGGAGGCAGCATCATCCCGGTGGACAGTGAACACAGTGCGCTGCATCAGTGCCTCCGCGGCAGTGGTCCCGAGTCCGAGATTGCGAGGCTGGTTCTCACCGCATCCGGAGGCCCGTTCCTGCACCGGCCTACCGAGTCTTTCCGCAAGATCACGAGAAACGAGGCACTGGATCATCCGACCTGGCGAATGGGTCCCAAGATCACCATTGACTCCGCCACTATGATGAACAAGGGCCTCGAAGTGATTGAAGCCCATCATCTCTTCGGAATTGACCCTGATCGGATCGCTATCGTCGTCCATCCCCAATCGGTTGTTCACTCGATGGTCGAGTTCATCGATGGGACTCTGATCGCCCAGCTGAGCATAACCGACATGAGATCGGCTCTTCTGTACGCTCTCTCCTATCCGGAACGCTGGGAATCGCGCCTCCCTCCCGTAGATCTTTTCTCCCTCCCGAAACTGGAGTTTCTGGAGCCCGACCTGGAAAGGTTTCCCTGTATCAGGCTCGCCTATGAAGCCCTCCGGCAAGGAGCGAGCTGCCCGGCAGCATTGAACGCCGCCAATGAAGTGGCGGTGGAAGCTTTTCTGAGCGACCGCCTTAGCTTCTCTCAAATTCCGAGAATCTCCGAGCGCGTCCTTCGATCACACCGCCCTCGCCCCATTGATGACATCCGGATAGTGATGGAAGTTGACAGAGAGTCCCGGGAAGCAGCCTGGCACGTGGTGGAAAACCTGGGAACTATCAGTTGAAAACCTGGCCGCTAAGCCCGGCAAACAGAGTCCATTCCTTCAACTTTCAACTTTCAACTTTCAACTTTCAACTTCCAGTGTGACGCCAGTCACGGACAGAACTGCGGGAAAACTCTGCTAGAATGACGAAACATCAGGGTCTCTTTTAGCGTCATCCTGGTGGAGAGAGATTGAATTCGTGATTTCTGAGGAGCTGATGTGGTGACCGTTTCGTCACTTGCGATATATGTCCTGGCGTTCGCTTTTGTGCTGGGAGTCCTGATCTTCATCCATGAACTGGGACATTTCCTGATGGCCCGTTTCTTCGGGATCGGAGTGCATGTTTTCTCACTGGGATTCGGCAAGCGGCTGGTCGGATTTCGCCGCGGAGACACCGACTATCGGATCAGCATGATTCCACTGGGCGGCTATGTAAAGATGGCCGGAGAAAACCCTGATGAAGAGCTCACCGGCTCGGCCGAGGAGTTCCTCTCCCGACCCAAGATGCAACGGTTCTGGGTAGCCATCGCCGGTCCCGTCATGAATCTGGCACTGGCTGTCATTCTGCTCACGGCCACGTTGATGACCGCCCAGGAGGTCCTTGAGTACCTGGGGCACTCTGCGACCATCGGATCGGTCGGTCCCGATTCTCCAGCCCGGCTGGCCGGCCTTCGAGCAGGCGACACGATCGTTTCTGTGGATGGCACGAAAACACCGACCTGGAAGGAAGCAGCGCTCCGCATCGCTATCAACCCCAACCGGACGCTCGATATAGAGTTCGTCCGCGACGGGGCTGAGATGCGCACGAGTGTGGCGACGGGAGGGGCCCCCGACGGGCGCGGAGTGATCGGCGCCGACGCCTTCCATCCCTTTCTGGTGAGAGATGTCATCACTGACTCTGCCGCTGAGGAAGCCGGCATTCGAAAGGGCGATGAGATTATTGCCGTCTATGATAACGGGAAGCGTCATCAAGGATTTTTTGCTATCAAACAGGTAGTCGAGGCTTCCCAGGGAGCCCCTTTGCGCTTTGAAATCGGTCGGGATGGAGAAGTGACTTTCCAGACGATTGCACCCCGAATCACAGAGGAAGGCCTCCGCCTCGGTGCGTCTCTCGATTACAAAACCCGCGTGCAGCAACTTGGTGCGGTTGAGGCTTTCAGGCAGTCGCTTGGGCAGAATTACGAAATGGCGGTCCTGACCTTCGTCACTCTGGGCCGGCTTGTTACCGGGAATTCTTCCGTGAAACAGCTATCGGGACCCATCGAGATAGCCAAGTTTTCAGGCCAGGCTGCGATCCTGGGTCTGGTCCCGCTGCTGAGCCTGATGGCCGTGATCTCCCTGCAACTGGGCCTCTTGAACCTGCTCCCGATCCCGATTCTGGACGGCGGCATGATCGCGCTGTTGGCCATCGAAGGTTTGATGGGACGAGACCTCAGCCTGAAAATGAAGGAGCGGATGTTCAAGGTGGGGTTCGTATTCATCGTGCTGCTGATGGGAGTTGTGCTGTTCAACGATCTGGCCAAGAACCTGTCCGGGTTCTAGTGGATGGCCGCTTCGCGTCAAGAGTTGAAGGTTGAAGGTTGAGGGTTCGTGGAACGTGGAACCTGAAACGACGCCAGGGACGGCGGACGATCTTGATCGGACCACGGAGGGTCCTCCTACATTGGGAGTGCCACAGGATGGCGAAGTGATAGGGGTAGGGAAAGCTCATTGGTTTGAGCCTCCCCTCCCTCCGAACCGGACGTGCGGTTCTCCCGCATCCGGCTCTCCAGTCAGTGGGGTCCACGTCGGGACTGACAGATCTGCGCGTGGGCTATGGCCATGGTAAATAGCCCCTGCTCGATAAAGTAGGCATTGGGCCAGCGTTGATGATCGCTCCCTCGGGCTCGGCCTCTCCGTTTCCGGCGCTTTCGCAGAATCGATCGCAGACGCCCTCGTACCCATCCATCCACCCCCTTAAACGTCGCGGGATGGCTGTGTTGAAAGTACCCAAACCAACCCCGTAGGATTGGGTTGAGCGTCTCAATGGTCTGCTTCAGACTGTGGCCATTCGTCCTTCGGGTCAGTGGGCGGACTCGCTCCCGCAGCTTCTTTTCACTGCTTTTGCGAGGCCATTTAAGCCCTCTTTCAAAGTGGTAACCCAGAAAGTCGAACCCACCCTTTTGGCGAGCATCCACTACCCGGGTCTTGTTCGGGTTCAGTCGTAATCCACGCTGCGCCAGCTCCTTTCGAAGCTTCCTCAGCGCTTCTCGCGCCTGTCGCTCATCTCGGCATAGAATCACCCCATCATCGGCATAGCGGATCATCACTTCCCCGGCACGCTCCATCTCTTCATCCACTGGATGTAAATACAGATTAGCCAGCAACGGACTGATCACCGCACCTTGAGGAGTTCCTCTCTCCGGCTTCCACTTCTTCATCCCATCCAGAACTTCTTGTTCCAGATAGCTTCGAATCAGCTTCAGCACTCGACCGTCTGAGACTTCCTTCTCCACTTCTTGCATCAAGATCTCCGGGTCAATGCAGTCAAAGTATTTCTCGATGTCTGCATCAACCACCCAGTGATAGCCTTCTTCCAGTCGTCGTTGCACCTCGCGCAGTGCATCCTTGTGTAAGACAGCAGATTGTTTAGAGGGGGTGAAGTCAGGCTGTTTTGACCTGGATTGGGTAAGCAGAAAATGACGGATTAGAGGAGCGCTGGTGGTTGAGGCCAGCCCTTGGTAGGAGAGGAGCTAGCGGAAGCGGGAGCCGTTGGCGTTGGCGATCCAGCGACGCAGGGCGACGCGGACGTTGTTGACGCGACTCAGCGGAGCGTTGTCGAAGTACCAGCGGAAGGTTTTGATCTCTTCCAGGATGTCTACGTCGGGGAAGTCGGCGGTCAGTTCGGCAATGAAAGCCGCATCCAGCTCGGGGCGGTAAGGGTAATCGGGCAGCTGCTCTTGCAGGTAGGCGAGGATCTTCTCGGGAGAGTTGTCGAAGAACATGTCGGCGCTATTCACAGCTCGTCGGAGGCCCGGTAGATGTCCTCTTCGTCCAGAGTGGCCTTTTGCTCGAGCACGCCCCGGTTGAGCGCGGCCAGGCAGAGGCGGTTCAGCAGCCGGCAGACGCCGCCCGAAGTTTTGTAAAGGGCCAGGTAGGCCGAGTCGGTGAAGATGTCGGGTTTAGCTCCGGCCAGCTGGAGATGGTGGCAGACGTAGTTTTTGGTTTCGGCCTCATCCAGGGGAGGCAGCTTGTAGGAGAGTAGGATGCGCTGGTGGATGTTGCGGAACATGGGGCGCCCGAGCCGTCGGCCCAGGTCGGGATGACCGATCATGATCATGAGCAGGGGATCGATTGAATCCATCCTAAAATTAAGAAGTACAGGTATTTCGTCCAGTGTTTTGTCGGGCAGACACTGGCTTGATTGGCGACAGTTAGAATTCCCCGCGACGACAAATGGAATTCCCCGCTTTTTCAGGGCTAATCCTGACCATGAGGGCATGGTTAAGGATCAGCAAGTGCGGAGGTTAGTAAAGTTGAAGAAGAACGAGAAGACGCTAACGATGGCGGCGGCCAAAGCGGGGATGTCGCGAAAGACAGCTCGCAAGTACCTGAAGTCGGGAAAGCTACCGAGCCAGTGTCAGCCGGAACGGTATTGGAGAACTCGATCGGATCCGTTCGAGTCGGTGTGGCCGGAGGTGAAAGAGATCCTGAAGCGATCGCCGACGGTGGAAGCAAAAGCGGTGTTCGATCATTTGTGTCGTCAGCAGGAAGGGGCCTTCCAGCAAGGCCAGTTGAGAACGCTGCAGCGCAGGATCAAGCAGTGGAAGGCAGAATACGGAGAAGCGAAGGAGGTGATGTTCCCGCAGAAGTATCAGCCGGGACATCAAGCGCAATCGGACTTCACGTTTATGGGGCGCCTCGGAGTGACGATCCAGGGCCAGCCGTTTCCCCATCTGCTGTACCACTTCGTGTTGGCCTACTCGAACTGGGAAGCGACCACGCTGTGTTTCAGTGAGTCGTTTGAGAGCCTCAGCCTGGGGCTTCAGAACGCGTTGTGGGAGTTGGGGGCGCTGCCCGAGGAGCACCGGACCGACCGGCTCTCGGCGGCAGTCAAGAACCTGAAGCGGGAAGAGTTCACCGAGCGCTATCAAGCGTTGCTGAGACACTTCGGGATGCGCTCCAGTCGCACTCAGGCAGGAAAGGCACACGAGAACGGGGATGTGGAACAGTCCCATCACCGCTTGAAACGGGTTACGCAACTGTTTTTCTGTAATTTGACTGAGAGCGATCTGAAACAGGATTCTCCTGTGGGTTGAAATCGACCAGACTGAGGTACTGCTTCCCGATCAGCCAGTCTTCGTGAATCTCCTCGACGACGGCGGTGATGAGTCGCAAAGCGGACTCGGTGTTTGGAAAGATACCGACGACCCGGGTGCGCCGGCGAATCTGACGGTTTAGGTTCTCCAGCCCGTTGTTGGTGCGAATGCGCCGCCAGGTAGAACGTGCAAAACGAAAGACCGTAAAGCCTTCGGGCAGGTTGGTCTCCATCCAATCGGCCAGCTCCGGGTTGCGGTCACGGTATTGCTCGACTCGGGTTCGAAGCATGGCCTCGCCCTCGCCGCCTGAGGGTGCGTTGAAGATGTCTCGAATGTCAGTGGCGATGGCGGCACGTTGATCGGATCGGCGGGCGTAACGCTGAGCATTCTGGCTCAGGTGAAACTGACAGCGTTGCCAGGGCACCGAGGGAAAAACGGCTCTTCTAGCAGCACGTAGACCCGAGTGGTCATCGCTGACAATCAGCTGCACACCCTCCAGACCACGCTTTTGAAGCTGCTGCAGAAACCCTCGCCAGTGGACCTCAGCCTCGCTGAGTCGGCAGCTGACCCCAATCACCTCCCGCTTGCCCCAGCAGTTGACTCCGGTCGCTTTCAAGACGGCCACATCCTGAATGCTGCCCTGGCGACGGACCTTCTCGTAGTGCGCATCCAGGTACACAACTGGATAGCTGCCCAAAGGGCGGTTGCGAAACTGCTCGAGTTCGTCGTCCAGCAGCTTGGAGATTCTTGAGACCTGGCTGGCGGAGATCTCGGTGCCGCACAGCTGCTCGGTAATCTCGGTGACCTTGCGCGTCGACACGCCCATTACATACATCTCGGCGATGGCCAACTTGAGCGCCTTCTCCGAACGGCACCCTCGTTCCAGGGATCGGGGATAGAAGTCCAGGTGACGTACTTGTGGAATCCGGATTCGCAGCTGTCCCACTCGAGTGGACAGCGTCTTGTCCTTGTACCCGTTGGCGTGGTCTCGACGCTGCTCGCTCCGCTCCCAGCGTCGAGCTCCCAGAAACTCTTCTCGTTCCAGCTGCATGGCGGCGTTGATCAGCTTCTCTAATACTCCTCGAAACGCTTCACTGCCTTCTTCGATCAGCTCTCTCAATAGTTCTCGTGGTAGCCTCTGTTTTGGGTCTGGGGTCATTCGGATCCTCCTTACTCGTTGCCTTGAGTTTTTGGAGAAATCCTGCCCCAGACCTCTGATCCTTTTAGCTCACCTTTCCCAAATTACAGAAAGAACGGTACACCCCTTTGAAACGGGCCATTGAGCAGGAACTGCTGCTGCGGTGTAGCCGTGATTTTTCCAGCCGGGAAGAGTACGAGGGCTTTGTAGCGGTGATTGTGTCCCGGCGCAATGCGGCCCGGCAAAAGCGCCTGGGAGAAGAGCTGGCAGTGATGCGCCCGTTGCCGGCACGCCGTCTGGATGACTTCACCCGGCAGTGGGTGAGAGTCTCCCCCAGCAGTACGATCCGGGTTCGCCACAACACCTATTCGGTGGACAGCCGGTTGATCGGCGAGCGCGTTCAAGTGCGGGTGTGGGCGGATCAGGTGGAGGTCTACTACGGAGGACGGCGCCAGGCACGGATGCCGCGCTTGCGAGGAGAAGGCAAGCATCGCATTGACTACCGGCACGTGATCCATTCGTTGGTGCGCAAGCCGGGGGCGTTTACTCGCTATCGCTGGCGGGAGGATCTGTTTCCGGGGATCTTGTTTCGAGTCGCCTACGACGAGCTGCGCCGAGATTGTCCGGCCACGGCGGATCGCCAATATCTGAAGATCCTCGAGGTGGCTGCCCAGGAAGGTGAACAGCGGGTGCGAGAGGCACTTCAGGTGTTGATTGAGCGGGGACAAAGAATCCGTTTTGAAGCACTACGAGAATGCCTTGTCGATCCGGTGGTGGAACCCTGGGAAGTGATGGTGGAGAAGATGGACGTGGGCCTCTACGACACCCTTCTCGAGAACCGGGAGGTGAGGTCATGAGCACAGGCAACTTACCGCGACTTCGCGAGTGCCTAATCGAGCTGCATCTACCGGCCTTTCGGGAGCACTACGCCGCCCAGGCGGCACTGGCCACCCAGGAAAGTCTGTCCTATCCCCGGTTTCTCTTGTCGTTATCTGAGATCGAGGTGGCGGAGCGGCACGAGCGCAAAATCCAGCGCCAGCGTCGGGCCTCCAAGCTTCCCTGGGAGAAAACGCTGACGGCGCTGGACCGCTCGCGCTTGCCCCAAAGCGTGGATCGACAACTCACAGCGCTGCTGGAAGGGACGTTTTTGGATCGTGCCGAGAACGTCTTGGCTTTCGGTAACCCTGGGAGCGGGAAAACCCATCTGGTCTGTGCTCTGGGCCAGGAGTTGATTCTGCTGGGGCGCCGGGTTCTGTTTTCTACCTGCGCCCTGCTGGTACAGCGATTGCTGCGGGCCAAAATCGATCTGACTCTGGAGAAGGAGCTCAAGAAACTGGATCGCTTCGAGGCTCTCATAGTCGATGACATCGGCTACGTTCAGCAAAGCCGGGAGGAAATGGAGGTTCTCTTCACACTGCTGGCCCATCGTTACGAACGTCGCAGCATCTTGCTGACCAGCAACCTGATCTTCTCGGACTGGGAGAGGATCTTCAAGGACCCCCTGACGACGGCAGCAGCCATCGACCGGCTGGTGCACCACAGCGTGATTCTGGAACTCAACGTCCCGAGCTATCGAATGGAGAGCGCCAAGGCAAAGCAGCAGGGAACCACGAAATGAGGAAACCGCGAGGAGGTCAAATCCGGGCAAATCGGCTGATTGGACCCCGGAAAGTGCTTGGTGAGGGCGATAGACGAGTGCCCGCCAAGGGGAGAGGTCGTACAGCGCCCTACAGAGGCCGCTCAGCAGCCTCGTGGATCTGGTCCACTCCCCTCGACGCCAGCGCGAGCGAGGGGGAGCTCCGTTCGGGCTACGCCCTCACTCCGTCCCCCTCGCATTCTAGGAACAATCTCTCTTTTTTACAGAAAGGAGGACCGCGGAAAGGGCCGTCTCAGAGGACGGCTACAGCTCTTTTTTTTTAATCCTTGTGTGGGGATTTCCAATCGTCGCTGCGGGAATTCTATTTGACGTTGATCACTGGCTCTCGTCGAGAATTAGAATCGGGGTCTTTTTGGCGTTCTCCACATAGTCGCGCACGGCCGTTTGCAGGTTTCGAAACAGAGTGGACTTGCGGCTGGAGGGCTCACCGCCGAACTCGCTGTTGAGCTGGGCCCAAAAATCCAGGGGAGTGACCGTCGACAGGGGCACGTAGAAGAGCTTGTAGACGGAGGAGTTGAGTTGCTCGACGAAGGCGCGCACGGCGGCCGTTTTACCGGTTCCGGCCTCCCCCAGCACGAGCATCAGCCCCAGACGGGTACGCATGTAGTCCAGGCGCCGGGCGAGTTCGTCAAAGGCCGCAGTGGGGAGCAGTTTCTGGGCCGGGATGTCCTTGGCGAAGGGAGTGTCGGAGAAGCCGTAAAAAGTGTGGATCACGATTCATCCTCCTCGTCGGGAAGGGAAAAACGGGGTCTTCGGGGGGAAGTGGCGTTTTGGGCGGCGTCGACCCGGTGCAGACGCACCACCGGCTGGTCGTCTTCGAAGAGAAACAGCTCACTGGGACGTCCTTCGGGATGGCGGATCTCGATGCGCAGGCCAGTGTATTGGGGCGGCACTTCCCAGAGCCGGCGGGCGATGGAGACGGTGCAGTCGTTGCGGACGGTGCGGTGCAACGTGCGGTAAAAGACCCGGTCCAACTCGGCCCGGCTGACCGTACGGCGGCGAATGGAGGCGAGCGAGCGCAGGTAACGCTCCAGTGGCGTCTCACAGATGCTCGAGTGGCGGCGCCGGTGATAGTCCTGCTCCAGCCACTGAGACAAGCGAGCATTGAGATCGTCGAGGGTCAAGGCCTCGAGATCGAGAAGGCTTAGAAAACCCTGGCGCAGGGTGCGAAACCAGCGCTCGATTTTTCCGCGCGAAGGACTGTCATAGGGCTTGGAATGCACCAGAGCCACACCCAGACGGGCGCAGGCCAAGGTGAGTTGTTTGGAGGAGAAGGCCGAGCCGTTGTCACAGTAAAGGATCTGGGGTAAACCATGGCGCGAGAAGGCTTTTTGGAGTGCCGAGACGACCACTGCGGAGTTTCCCCGGGTGTAGAAGCGGGCCAGGGTCAGGAAGCGGGAATGGTCATCGATGGCTGCAGCCAGGTAGGTTTTGCGGCGGCGGCGGCCGAGAGGCACCTTGGGGCCGTGCATAAAATCCATCACCCACAGATCGTTGGCGTGGGGTTTTTCGAAGTGCTTGCGGGCCTTGGGCGCCGGCTTGACCTGGGGCCGCAGACCGGCCCGCTTGATGTGACGACGCAAAGTGGATTCGGAGATGCGGCGCGAAGTGATGTGGCCCGAGGCCACCAGCTGTTCACGGAGTCGGTTGACCGGCACCCGGGGATGGCGGGCCAGCAGCTCGGAGATGTGGGCGCTCAGCTGCTCGGAGATGACCCGGCTTCGGCCCGCATCGCAACGCCGCTTGGGCAAGAGTCCGTCGAGTCCTTCTTGGCGGTAGCGGCGCAACCAGCTCTTGAAAGTGGCGACTGAGTAGCGGCGTCTGCCCAGACCCGGCACATCCAGCTCTTTTCGGGCCATGCGGCCGAAGTAACGGGCTTGGCTGCCGGCGGCGGCGTGCAGCACCGGCGCGATGACGCCGTAGCGGAACAGCGCCACGGCCTGGCGTTTTTGTTTTCCCTTCATCCTGAGGCTCCTTTGGCCAACCCTTTGTGCCACAACCCTACCGCTGGGCCCCTATCACGCAGTGTGGAGGATCGATTCTTGTCATGACGCGGCTGCCAGCCGGGTCCAAACAACGTGGCGCAAAAAGGGGATTGAGCGACTTGTGCTGCAGACACAGCGGATGCCGGTGAGTCAGCCCGTCAGCAAGCCAGAGCGGGGCCCGAGAGCCAATCGTAGGTCGAACAGCAGGTGGGGGAAGTAACGCCGATGAAAACGCAGCACCACTCGGGGTGGAGAGCCTCGGGGCTGGGCCGCCAGCAGCGCGGCCACCTGCTGGGCCTGCCGCCGCACCCCTTGGACGGCTCCGGGCAACTCGACCTCGGCCACCGGAAAAGAGAGCAGTCGCCCATAGACGGCCGCCAACAGCAGCAGCATGCGGTGCAGCGTCAACTCCTCCAACAGCACAGCTTCCTCACCTTGGCTGCCGGCCGTGGCCACCTCGTCCAGCGCTTGGCGCATCGTCCGTTTGCCGTTCACCACCACTTCGACCATCCAGCTCATCAACCCCAGGCTGAAGCGTCGGCGCGGCACCACTTGAGCCGGCAGCACGCTGAAGGTGACATCTCGTGGCTGATCCGGGCCCCGCCGCCGGCAGCGGAAGCGAGCCACTGGAAACCGTTGATAGGTCCGCCCCTCCTCATCCACCAAGCACCTGAAATACAGACCGTGGCGTACGGCGCATTCACTTCCCCGGCACAGCGGACAGCGGTCCCGGTAGTCGGGCAACAGCTCGTACAGCCCCAGTCCCAGAGAGGAAAGACTTGACAAAGACCTGTCTTGGAAGCGATCCTGAATCTGAAGTTTGTCTTCGAAAAGCCGGGAGTTATCCGAAGCTCAAACCACGGGCTCCCGGCTGCTCCTTTCCCTTCTTCTCCGCAGCCAAGACAGCTGTCACACTGTCATATTCTTTTCACCCGCTGCGGGCTAAGACAATCTATACAATTCCGGCTGCAAAAGGCAGAGAAGTTTGTGACGTATTACACTTGCAGCTTCGCTGCGGCCGGAATCCATAACTGTGCCGGCAGAACTTCTTTTCGAAGATTGGTTCCAGCACCTGGCGAAGGGATGTCTGCACCACTCTGTCCCGTACTGTCGGGATCCCCAGCGGTCGCTTCTTCCCTCCTCCTTTATCGATCCAGTGTCGGCGCACTGCTCGCGGTTGATAGCGATCGTCTTTCAGTTCCTGGTGCAGTTGCTCCAGTTCCCTTTCCAATCGCCACTCAAACTTCTGGATACTTTGGCCATCCACTCCACCGGCTCCTTTCCGTCGGCGTACCTTTCGCCACGCCGCTTCCAGACTCCGATTTCTGTCACTCTTGTCCAAATTAGCCATAAGAGAGGTCGGGTCGACCTCGTAAGATTCGGTTGATCGAATAACCGGACAAGGAGGACCCGACCATGAATCGATTTTGCAGCATTTTCAGTCAACTTCTCCAGCTTTTTCCTCGCTGGGAGTTTCAACAACTGGTCCTGGAGACCAAAGCCGAGCGCCATGCACGCGGTTTCAGCAGCTGGGGACAGTTTGTCGCCATGCTGTTTTGCCAGCTGGGCCGTGCTCATAGCCTGCGGGAGATCTGCGGAGGCCTGGCCAGCTGTGAAGGAAAACTGCATCATCTTGGAATCGCTTCTCCCAAGCGCTCCACCCTCAGCTATGCCAATAAGCATCGACCCTGGCAACTGTACGAAAAGGTTTTTTACCGCCTGCTGGATCGTTGTCTGAGAGAGACCGAAGGGCGTCGCAAGAGAAGATTTCGTTTCAAGAATCCGCTGCTGAGTCTGGATGCGACCGTCATCGATCTGTGCGCACAATTGTTTGACTGGGCTCATTTTTGCCGAACCAAGGGGGCCGTCAAACTGCATCTACTCTTGGACCACAACGGTTACCTTCCCGTCTTTGCCCACATCACCGAGGCAGCCACGGCCGACATCACCGTGGCTCGCCGTCTGAAGTTTGCCGCCGGCACCGTTGTCGTCTTTGATCGCGGCTACAACGACTACAACTGGTATGCGGACTTGACCCGTCAGGGCGTCTTCTTTGTGACCCGTCTCAAAGACCGTGCCGATTACGAGGTCCTCGAAGACCGCCCGCTTCCCAAAAACCGTCGAGTCGTCCGTGACCAGGTGATTTTCTTTCACGGACTGGCCGCCCAGGACAAAACCTGTTTCTTGCGCCTGGTCGAAATCCAAGATCCGCTCTCTGGCCGCCTCGTTTTTTTGACGAATCACCTGGATTTCGGAGCCACCACCATTGCCGCAATCTACAAGGAGCGCTGGCAAATCGAGCTCTTTTTCAAGGCCCTCAAGCAGAATCTACGGGTCAAGACCTTCGTCGGCACCTCGGCCAACGCCCTCAAGACCCAAATTTGGACAGCATTGATCGCTCTGCTGATCCTGAAGTTTCTGCAGCTCAAAGCAACCTTTGACTGGTCACTGTCCAATCTGGCCGAGGGGTGTACCGTTCTTTCTGTAATTTGGGAAAGGTGAGCTAAAAGGATCAGAGGTCTGGGGCAGGATTTCTCCAAAAACTCAAGACAAGAGCAAGGAGGATCCGAATGACCCCAGACCCAGAACAGAGGCTACCACGAGAATTGTTGAAAGAACTGATCGAAGAAGGCAGCGACGCGTTTCGAGGAGTGTTGGAGAAACTGCTCAACACCGCCATGCAGATGGAACGAGAAGAGTTTCTGGGAGCTCGACGCTGGGAGCGGAGCGAGCAGCGTCGAGACCACGCCAACGGGTACAAGGACAAGACGCTGTCCACTCGAGTGGGACAGCTGCGAATCCGGATTCCACAAGTACGTCACCTGGACTTCTATCCCCGATCCCTGGAACGAGGGTGCCGTTCGGAGAAGGCGCTCAAGTTGGCCATCGCCGAGATGTATGTAATGGGCGTGTCGACGCGCAAGGTCACCGAGATTACCGAGCAGCTGTGCGGCACCGAGATCTCCGCCAGCCAGGTCTCAAGAATCTCCAAGCTGCTGGACGACGAACTCGAGCAGTTTCGCAACCGCCCTTTGGGCAGCTATCCAGTTGTGTACCTGGATGCGCACTACGAGAAGGTCCGTCGCCAGGGCAGCATTCAGGATGTGGCCGTCTTGAAAGCGACCGGAGTCAACTGCTGGGGCAAGCGGGAGGTGATTGGGGTCAGCTGCCGACTCAGCGAGGCTGAGGTCCACTGGCGAGGGTTTCTGCAGCAGCTTCAAAAGCGTGGTCTGGAGGGTGTGCAGCTGATTGTCAGCGATGACCACTCGGGTCTACGTGCTGCTAGAAGAGCCGTTTTTCCCTCGGTGCCCTGGCAACGCTGTCAGTTTCACCTGAGCCAGAATGCTCAGCGTTACGCCCGCCGATCCGATCAACGTGCCGCCATCGCCACTGACATTCGAGACATCTTCAACGCACCCTCAGGCGGCGAGGGCGAGGCCATGCTTCGAACCCGAGTCGAGCAATACCGTGACCGCAACCCGGAGCTGGCCGATTGGATGGAGACCAACCTGCCCGAAGGCTTTACGGTCTTTCGTTTTGCACGTTCTACCTGGCGGCGCATTCGCACCAACAACGGGCTGGAGAACCTAAACCGTCAGATTCGCCGGCGCACCCGGGTCGTCGGTATCTTTCCAAACACCGAGTCCGCTTTGCGACTCATCACCGCCGTCGTCGAGGAGATTCACGAAGACTGGCTGATCGGGAAGCAGTACCTCAGTCTGGTCGATTTCAACCCACAGGAGAATCCTGTTTCAGATCGCTCTCAGTCAAATTACAGAAAAACAGTTGCGTAACCTCTGGCCGCACTGCTGAGGATGAACCTGTTCGTTCATAGAGACTTGTGGAGGTGGTTGAACCAACCATTCAAGTTTCCACCCCTACTACCGGAGAGCTCTCAAGCCTCCTTCACCCTCTCGTAATCTGGACAGCACCATCGGAGACCTGGACATGAAACCCTGACAATCCTGTCCAAGACGCCAATAAAATCAAGGGGTCGATCATCGAATCTCAGCTAATTTGGACAGCAGTGGATTTCTGTAGACCTTGTCAATCAAGCTGAACCATTTGCCTCCTTTCACTCCTGTTTCCAGGGTCGTCAGCATGCGTTCGGTCCACACTTCCGCTTCCACCCAGCTCCATTTCTGGCTCTCGGCTTCTCTGCCTTGCTTAGGAGTCTCCTCCACTTTCGACAGTTCCTCTTGCTTCGTCATTGACTCTACACATCCACCTTCCTGGCGGGCCTTCGCTCCACCGGCATTACCCGGCTTCTTCACTACTACGCCGCCTCTGACTTCTGCGGGTCTCTTACCAGACCGACCTTTCGCAGACCTCCTCGCTTTACGTCACTTGAACTTCCCACCATTCCATCTCCAACCACCCCAAGGGTTAACAAGATGCCTTTTTCACGTTACCCATCAGGCTCTTGTCCGTGTCAGGTTTCCCTTCCATTCGAGCTTCGCCATTTCCCAGCAGGCTCGCTGTCCCCTCTGAGCCGAATCGAGTTCGTCTCCTACAGACTGGTGGTTCTCCTTCGGCTGCTTCCCACCCCACCTCACGATGACGCAGTTGCCGTCGAATACGGGCCGGAGAACGTTTGCCCGGTAGGTGTAAGACAGCAGATTGTTTAGAGGGGGTGAAGTCAGGCTGTTTTGACCTGGATTGGGTAAGCAGAAAATGACGGATTAGAGGAGCGCTGGTGGTTGAGGCCAGCCCTTGGTAGGAGAGGAGCTAGCGGAAGCGGGAGCCGTTGGCGTTGGCGATCCAGCGACGCAGGGCGACGCGGACGTTGTTGACGCGACTCAGCGGAGCGTTGTCGAAGTACCAGCGGAAGGTTTTGATCTCTTCCAGGATGTCTACGTCGGGGAAGTCGGCGGTCAGTTCGGCAATGAAAGCCGCATCCAGCTCGGGGCGGTAAGGGTAATCGGGCAGCTGCTCTTGCAGGTAGGCGAGGATCTTCTCGGGAGAGTTGTCGAAGAACATGTCGGCGCTATTCACAGCTCGTCGGAGGCCCGGTAGATGTCCTCTTCGTCCAGAGTGGCCTTTTGCTCGAGCACGCCCCGGTTGAGCGCGGCCAGGCAGAGGCGGTTCAGCAGCCGGCAGACGCCGCCCGAAGTTTTGTAAAGGGCCAGGTAGGCCGAGTCGGTGAAGATGTCGGGTTTAGCTCCGGCCAGCTGGAGATGGTGGCAGACGTAGTTTTTGGTTTCGGCCTCATCCAGGGGAGGCAGCTTGTAGGAGAGTAGGATGCGCTGGTGGATGTTGCGGAACATGGGGCGCCCGAGCCGTCGGCCCAGGTCGGGATGACCGATCATGATCATGAGCAGGGGATCGATTGAATCCATCCTAAAATTAAGAAGTACAGGTATTTCGTCCAGTGTTTTGTCGGGCAGACACTGGCTCTCGTCGAGAATTAGAATCGGGGTCTTTTTGGCGTTCTCCACATAGTCGCGCACGGCCGTTTGCAGGTTTCGAAACAGAGTGGACTTGCGGCTGGAGGGCTCACCGCCGAACTCGCTGTTGAGCTGGGCCCAAAAATCCAGGGGAGTGACCGTCGACAGGGGCACGTAGAAGAGCTTGTAGACGGAGGAGTTGAGTTGCTCGACGAAGGCGCGCACGGCGGCCGTTTTGCCGGTTCCGGCCTCCCCCAGCACGAGCATCAGCCCCAGACGGGTACGCATGTAGTCCAGGCGCCGGGCGAGTTCGTCAAAGGCCGCAGTGGGGAGCAGTTTCTGGGCCGGGATGTCCTTGGCGAAGGGAGTGTCGGAGAAGCCGTAAAAAGTGTGGATCACGATTCATCCTCCTCGTCGGGAAGGGAAAAACGGGGTCTTCGGGGGGAAGTGGCGTTTTGGGCGGCGTCGACCCGGTGCAGACGCACCACCGGCTGGTCGTCTTCGAAGAGAAACAGCTCACTGGGACGTCCTTCGGGATGGCGGATCTCGATGCGCAGGCCAGTGTATTGGGGCGGCACTTCCCAGAGCCGGCGGGCGATGGAGACGGTGCAGTCGTTGCGGACGGTGCGGTGCAACGTGCGGTAAAAGACCCGGTCCAACTCGGCCCGGCTGACCGTACGGCGGCGAATGGAGGCGAGCGAGCGCAGGTAACGCTCCAGTGGCGTCTCACAGATGCTCGAGTGGCGGCGCCGGTGATAGTCCTGCTCCAGCCACTGAGACAAGCGAGCATTGAGATCGTCGAGGGTCAAGGCCTCGAGATCGAGAAGGCTTAGAAAACCCTGGCGCAGGGTGCGAAACCAGCGCTCGATTTTTCCGCGCGAAGGACTGTCATAGGGCTTGGAATGCACCAGAGCCACACCCAGACGGGCGCAGGCCAAGGTGAGTTGTTTGGAGGAGAAGGCCGAGCCGTTGTCACAGTAAAGGATCTGGGGTAAACCATGGCGCGAGAAGGCTTTTTGGAGTGCCGAGACGACCACTGCGGAGTTTTCCCGGGTGTAGAAGCGGGCCAGGGTCAGGAAGCGGGAATGGTCATCGATGGCTGCAGCCAGGTAGGTTTTGCGGCGGCGGCGGCCGAGAGGCACCTTGGGGCCGTGCATAAAATCCATCACCCACAGATCGTTGGCGTGGGGTTTTTCGAAGTGCTTGCGGGCCTTGGGCGCCGGCTTGACCTGGGGCCGCAGACCGGCCCGCTTGATGTGACGACGCAAAGTGGATTCGGAGATGCGGCGCGAAGTGATGTGGCCCGAGGCCACCAGCTGTTCACGGAGTCGGTTGACCGGCACCCGGGGATGGCGGGCCAGCAGCTCGGAGATGTGGGCGCTCAGCTGCTCGGAGATGACCCGGCTTCGGCCCGCATCGCAACGCCGCTTGGGCAAGAGTCCGTCGAGTCCTTCTTGGCGGTAGCGGCGCAACCAGCTCTTGAAAGTGGCGACTGAGTAGCGGCGTCTGCCCAGACCCGGCACATCCAGCTCTTTTCGGGCCATGCGGCCGAAGTAACGGGCTTGGCTGCCGGCGGCGGCGTGCAGCACCGGCGCGATGACGCCGTAGCGGAACAGCGCCACGGCCTGGCGTTTTTGTTTTCCCTTCATCCTGAGGCTCCTTTGGCCAACCCTTTGTGCCACAACCCTACCGCTGGGCCCCTATCACGCAGTGTGGAGGATCGATTCTTGTCATGACGCGGCTGCCAGCCGGGTCCAAACAACGTGGCGCAAAAAGGGGATTGAGCGACTTGTGCTGCAGACACAGCGGATGCCGGTGAGTCAGCCCGTCAGCAAGCCAGAGCGGGGCCCGAGAGCCAATCGTAGGTCGAACAGCAGGTGGGGGAAGTAACGCCGATGAAAACGCAGCACCACTCGGGGTGGAGAGCCTCGGGGCTGGGCCGCCAGCAGCGCGGCCACCTGCTGGGCCTGCCGCCGCACCCCTTGGACGGCTCCGGGCAACTCGACCTCGGCCACCGGAAAAGAGAGCAGTCGCCCATAGACGGCCGCCAACAGCAGCAGCATGCGGTGCAGCGTCAACTCCTCCAACAGCACAGCTTCCTCACCTTGGCTGCCGGCCGTGGCCACCTCGTCCAGCGCTTGGCGCATCGTCCGTTTGCCGTTCACCACCACTTCGACCATCCAGCTCATCAACCCCAGGCTGAAGCGTCGGCGCGGCACCACTTGAGCCGGCAGCACGCTGAAGGTGACATCTCGTGGCTGATCCGGGCCCCGCCGCCGGCAGCGGAAGCGAGCCACTGGAAACCGTTGATAGGTCCGCCCCTCCTCATCCACCAAGCACCTGAAATACAGACCGTGGCGTACGGCGCATTCACTTCCCCGGCACAGCGGACAGCGGTCCCGGTAGTCGGGCAACAGCTCGTACAGCCCCAGTCCCAGAGAGGAAAGACTTGACAAAGACCTGTCTTGGAAGCGATCCTGAATCTGAAGTTTGTCTTCGAAAAGCCGGGAGTTATCCGAAGCTCAAACCACGGGCTCCCGGCTGCTCCTTTCCCTTCTTCTCCGCAGCCAAGACAGCTGTCACACTGTCATATTCTTTTCACCCGCTGCGGGCTAAGACAATCTATACAATTCCGGCTGCAAAAGGCAGAGAAGTTTGTGACGTATTACACTAGAGGGTGAGAAGCTGGATCACACGATGATGGTAAACAGGAGCGATAAGAAACTGAGGATTTTGGAGCCTTCGGAGCGAAGCGGAGAGGTCCCCAAAATCGGTGCGGAACGGACTGAGCCCGACAGGGTTCTTCCTAGACCCGATCCGGAAGTTCCCAGCAAGGCCACGCGTCGCCGATTTTCAGCCCGCTATAAGCTCCGGATCCTGGAGCAGGCCGATGGATGTGAAGAGTCGGGCGGAGTGGGAGCCTTGCTGCGCCGAGAAGGACTTTACTGGTCGAATCTTCAGACCTGGCGACGACAACGCGAGGAAGGAACGCTGCAGGCGCTGACTCCTCGCAAGCGGGGGCGCAAGTCCAAGCCGGTCAATCCTCTGGATCATCAATTGAGGCAAGTTCAGGCCGAGAATCGGAAGTTGAAGCGCAAGCTCGAGAAGTTTGAAGCCATGCTGGATCTCCAAAAAAAAGTCTCGCAACTGTTGGGGATCTCTCTGGCGAGCAGCGAAGAGAACGGAGACGAGAGCTGATGGACGAAGCTTTGCGATTCTCACAATCCCACGGAGTCCGGGCCGGCTGTCAGGCTCTGGATCTGCCGCCATCCAGTCTGTATCGGGAGAAACTTCGGCGGGAACGGCCGGCGATGGATCCTCGACCTCGGCCCGCATCCCCACGCGCCTTGAGCCCGCCCGAGAAGGAAGCTGTCGTGGAGGTCCTGCACAGCCAGCGGTTTGTCGACAAAGCTCCCGCCACAGTGTGGGCGGAGCTACTGGATGAAGGGCGATTGATTGGCGACAGTTAGAATTCCCCGCGACGACAAATGGAATTCCCCGCTTTTTCAGGGCTGATCCTGACCATGAGGGCATGGTTAAGGATCAGCAAGTGCGGAGGTTAGTAAAGTTGAAGAAGAACGAGAAGACGCTAACGATGGCGGCGGCCAAAGCGGGGATGTCGCGAAAGACAGCTCGCAAGTACCTGAAGTCGGGAAAGCTACCGAGCCAGTGTCAGCCGGAACGGTATTGGAGAACTCGATCGGATCCGTTCGAGTCGGTGTGGCCGGAGGTGAAAGAGATCCTGAAGCGATCGCCGACGGTGGAAGCAAAAGCGGTGTTCGATCATTTGTGTCGTCAGCAGGAAGGGGCCTTCCAGCAAGGCCAGTTGAGAACGCTGCAGCGCAGGATCAAGCAGTGGAAGGCAGAATACGGAGAAGCGAAGGAGGTGATGTTCCCGCAGAAGTATCAGCCGGGACATCAAGCGCAATCGGACTTCACGTTTATGGGGCGCCTCGGAGTGACGATCCAGGGCCAGCCGTTTCCCCATCTGCTGTACCACTTCGTGTTGGCCTACTCGAACTGGGAAGCGACCACGCTGTGTTTCAGTGAGTCGTTTGAGAGCCTCAGCCTGGGGCTTCAGAACGCGTTGTGGGAGTTGGGGGCGCTGCCCGAGGAGCACCGGACCGACCGGCTCTTGGCGGCAGTCAAGAACCTGAAGCGGGAAGAGTTCACCGAGCGCTATCAAGCGTTGCTGAGACACTTCGGGATGCGCTCCAGTCGCACTCAGGCAGGAAAGGCACACGAGAACGGGGATGTGGAACAGTCCCATCACCGCTTGAAACGGGCCATTGAGCAGGAACTGCTGCGGCGGTGTAGCCGTGATTTTTCCAGCCGGGAAGAGTACGAGGGCTTTGTAGCGGTGATTGTGTCCCGGCGCAATGCGGCCCGGCAAAAGCGCCTGGGAGAAGAGCTGGCAGTGATGCGCCCGTTGCCGGCACGCCGTCTGGATGACTTCACCCGGCAGTGGGTGAGAGTCTCCCCCAGCAGTACGATCCGGGTTCGCCACAACACCTATTCGGTGGACAGCCGGTTGATCGGCGAGCGCGTTCAAGTGCGGGTGTGGGCGGATCAGGTGGAGGTCTACTACGGAGGACGGCGCCAGGCACGGATGCCGCGCTTGCGAGGAGAAGGCAAGCATCGCATTGACTACCGGCACGTGATCCATTCGTTGGTGCGCAAGCCGGGGGCGTTTACTCGCTATCGCTGGCGGGAGGATCTGTTTCCGGGGATCTTGTTTCGAGTCGCCTACGACGAGCTGCGCCGAGATTGTCCGGCCACGGCGGATCGCCAATATCTGAAGATCCTCGAGGTGGCTGCCCAGGAAGGTGAACAGCGGGTGCGAGAGGCACTTCAGGTGTTGATTGAGCGGGGACAAAGAATCCGTTTTGAAGCACTACGAGAATGCCTTGTCGATCCGGTGGTGGAACCCTGGGAAGTGATGGTGGAGAAGATGGACGTGGGCCTCTACGACACCCTTCTCGAGAACCGGGAGGTGAGGTCATGAGCACAGGCAACTTACCGCGACTTCGCGAGTGCCTAATCGAGCTGCATCTACCGGCCTTTCGGGAGCACTACGCCGCCCAGGCGGCACTGGCCACCCAGGAAAGTCTGGCCTATCCCCGGTTTCTCTTGTCGTTATCTGAGATCGAGGTGGCGGAGCGGCACGAGCGCAAAATCCAGCGCCAGCGTCGGGCCTCCAAGCTTCCCTGGGAGAAAACGCTGACGGCGCTGGACCGCTCGCGCTTGCCCCAAAGCGTGGATCGACAACTCACAGCGCTGCTGGAAGGGACGTTTTTGGATCGTGCCGAGAACGTCTTGGCTTTCGGTAACCCTGGGAGCGGGAAAACCCATCTGGTCTGTGCTCTGGGCCAGGAGTTGATTCTGCTGGGGCGCCGGGTTCTGTTTTCTACCTGCGCCCTGCTGGTACAGCGATTGCTGCGGGCCAAAATCGATCTGACTCTGGAGAAGGAGCTCAAGAAACTGGATCGCTTCGAGGCTCTCATAGTCGATGACATCGGCTACGTTCAGCAAAGCCGGGAGGAAATGGAGGTTCTCTTCACACTGCTGGCCCATCGTTACGAACGTCGCAGCATCTTGCTGACCAGCAACCTGATCTTCTCGGACTGGGAGAGGATCTTCAAGGACCCCCTGACGACGGCAGCAGCCATCGACCGGCTGGTGCACCACAGCGTGATTCTGGAACTCAACGTCCCGAGCTATCGAATGGAGAGCGCCAAGGCAAAGCAGCAGGGAACCACGAAATGAGGAAACCGCGAGGAGGTCAAATCCGGGCAAATCGGCTGATTGGACCCCGGAAAGTGCTTGGTGAGGGCGATAGACGAGTGCCCGCCAAGGGGAGAGGTCGTACAGCGCCCTACAGAGGCCGCTCAGCAGCCTCGTGGATCTGGTCCACTCCCCTCGACGCCAGCGCGAGCGAGGGGGAGCTCCGTTCGGGCTACGCCCTCACTCCGTCCCCCTCGCATTCTAGGAACAATCTCTCTTTTTTACAGAAAGGAGGACCGCGGAAAGGGCCGTCTCAGAGGACGGCTACAGCTCTTTTTTTTTAATCCTTGTGTGGGGATTTCCAATCGTCGCTGCGGGAATTCTATTTGACGTTGATCAGGCGATACTTGTGCTCGATCCGAACCATGTATCGCATTCTGTCCCAACGTCTGGAAGTCAAGGAGCGTCGCCGCCAGCGCCGCCATCCCCAATACGCCAAGCCAGAACTCCTGGCCACCGGCCCCAACCAATGTTGGTCATGGGACATCACCAAGCTCAAGGGTCCCGTCAAATGTGTCAATCACCAGGGTAATTCCCCCACCTCCGTCACCAGGGTAATTCCCCCATTTGGGGATCATCATCATCTCGTTTCTCTTGATTTTCGGCGGTTGTGCTTGGGAAAACTTTTCCCAAGCAGGTTCCTCCTTTCTGGTCGCAGTCGTGGTCTGTTTCGAGCCAGCGTTTTTCCAGTCGCAGCATTTGCATTCGATTGAAAGCCCGATAGCGGGCGGAAAGCTGGCTGCTCGTGACCTCCTGTAAGACGGAACTGAAGTAATGCAGGGCACCGATTGGCTGGCCCGGGAGTCCGTTGAGCCAGGAGACGTACTTGCGTCCGCAGCCCAGGAAAATAGACTGGCGGACGTCCTCGAGCTCGATCCCTTGCTGGAACCACTGGGCAGCTAGCCGGCGATCCGAGGTCGAGTAGCGGCAGCGGATGCAGGGACGTTCCAGCAACATCTCTCCGATGGTCTCCACATAGAGGGTTTGAGCCGATCGAGTGGAGCTGAGTGAGTCAGCCGAGAGGCTGCGCTGGTAGGGCCAGTACTGGTCGGCGATCTCAAGGACCCCGGGAGCATGCTGGTTGGGGCTACGCCGGACCCGGCAGACCTGCCTCTCCTCGAGCTCCTGGAGATAGGTTCCAATCGAGCGGCGCGATTTGCGCAGCGCCCTGGCCACGTCCTGCTGGCGGAAGAGGAAGCGCCCGGTACTTCTGTCAGCGCCCAGCGAGATGTGAACGAACAGCTTGAAGGCCCCGTCGGAGAGTTTCTCCACAGCGGCCTGCCAGCCGGCGGTGGCGGCAAACCAGCCGTTGTCACTTTTGATCTTCAAACGGCTCATGGCGAAACCTCCTTTGAGGGGGATCCTTTGGCGGGTCGTTTTCGCCTCCGGTAAGAGTCGCCCTCCCACTCCAGCTGGTGAGCGTTGTGGCAGAGTCGGTCCAGCAGCGAGTTGGCCTGGATGGGGTCGCCAAACAGCGCCATCCACTCCTCCAGGCTGCGATTACTGGTCAGCATCAGCGAGCCTTTCTGATAGCGCTCGTAAACGATGTCGTACAGATCGTCGGCCTGCTCGTCCGTCAGGGGCTTGAGCCCAAAGTCGTCAACGATCAAGAAATCATAGCTGCAGTAGTTTTGGATGAGGCGATCGCGGGAGAGATCGGCCCGGGCCGCTTCCAGAGTACGGAACAGGCGCGGAGCCTGGATGTAGTGCACGTCATGACCGCGGCGTACGGCCTCGTGTCCCAGAGCCAGGGCGATGTGACTCTTGCCCACACCCACCGGCCCGCACAGGCAGATATTTTCTTTGTTTTCCAGAAAGCGGCAGGTGGCCAGGTCATAGATGCGGCGCCGCTTGATGTTCGGGTTAAAGCCAAAATCGAACTCCTCGAGGGTCTTGATCTCGGCAAAGCAGGCTTTCTTGAGCCGGCGAACAAACTTGGTCTGGGAGCGACGCTCCAGCTCATCCTGGACCAGCAGAGTCAGAAAGTCGACGTAGGCCAGTTGTCGTTTTTCGGCCTCCTTGAGCCGCACTTCCAGACTGTCCAACAATCCTCCTAATCGCAGTTGCTTGAGCTGGTCGAGCAGATGTTGATAGTGACTCATGAGACCTCCCGTCGGTGCACGAAGTAATCCTGGGGACGGGCAAATCGACAAGCTGAAGCCGCCGGACTGGAGGGTCTGCGAGGAGGCGAAGGGCGTCGGAACAAGCCTTTTTCCAGAATCTTCTTCAGAGAGGAAAAGCGGACATTGTAAAAGCGCAAGGCCCGCCGGCAGGCCTGATCCAGAGTGGCCGCTGGGTGGGACTCGGCCAGCCGCAGCACGGCCTGGGCTTTTCTCAGGTTGCGCATGGCGTGATCCCCCAGTACGCGCCGCACGTAGCGACTCACCTCGGGCCCCAGCTCGTCGGCCTGACGCCGGCACCACTCGGGAGTCCGCTCCAGGTAGGCCCGCTTGTCGGGAGGATAGTCCCCCGTCTGGGTCTGACAGGAGCCCGGCTCGAAGACCCGCAGGTGGGTCTTGATCAACTGATGGTTGCGATACACTCGCACCAGCTTCAGATCGGCTCGCACCCACAGCCTCTCCCCCCGGTAGGGATAGGGGACCGAGTAGTAGCACTTATCCAGGATCAGATGGCAGTCCCAATGCACGGTGCACTGTTTCCACTGCGCCGCTTCGTAAGGTTGATCCGGCAGAGGCAGCAGCAGCTCGACTTCTTCTCCGACAAACACCTCGTAAGGTTTGCGATGGGTGGTGCCATGCTTGCGCAGGCCGACCTCCTTGAGGCACCACTCCAGAGCCCTCCCATTGGCCTCCTCGATATCTCGAAAATGCCGCCCCGCCAGAATCTGCTGACGCACTACCGGAACACATCTCTCCACGCGTCCTTTGTGGCGGGCCATTTGCACCTTGGCTGGGTCGGCCACGAATCCGTAGTGTCTTTCCAGTTCGGCGTAGGCCGGGTTGAGCGTCGGATCGTACAGATCGGGCTTAAGCACACCGTCTTTCAAATTGTCCAACACGATCAGCCGGGGACAGGCCTGGAAAAACGTAAAGGCGCGGATGTGGCAGTCCAACCAGGTGGGGCTGTCCTGGCGAAACACGAAGCGTACGAAGCGGTGGCGGCTGTAGCTTAGGATCATGATAAAGGCCCAGGCCTTGCGTTGTTTGCCCGTTTCCGGATCTCGCATCAGTCCGGCATAGCCGAAATCGACTTGGGCCTGTTCCCCAGCGACTGCATGCAGCCGCACCGTCACCGGCTTGCGCAGCGGCTCAATGTGCTCGCGCACATAGCGGTACACGCTCATATAGCTGACCTTCAACTCGTGCTCCTCCTCGAGCAGCCGCTGTACCTGCTGAATGGTCATATGAGGCTGCCCAAGCCAATCCTGGATCTGCCGGTGGTAGAGGCGGATCCGCTCCCGGGCCGGTTGTTCGAAAACCGCCACCTGCACCACCGAGGCCACTATCCGGGCCAGCTCCGCCTGTGGCGGCAGGGGCTTCTCTCGGCTCAAGCCGCTGGCCATGAAAAGCAGCAGGTACTTGCGAATCGTCTTGCGCGAGATCTGCAACGAGTCTCGGATCTGGCGGATACTCCGTCCTCGGTGCCATTGGTAAACCAACTCCAGGTACTCTTCCATCCTCATATTCCTTCTGGCCATTCTTCCTCCTGCGGAAATCCTTGTTGGGGTTCCGCAGAAAGATGACCCTGGCCTCTGTCACGAAATGATCAGGTGGGGGAATTACCTTGGTGAAACCCTGGGGGAATTACCCTGGTGAAAGGGTGGGGGAATTACCTTGGTAAATCAGCCGCCTAGGTGGGGGATATACCATGGTGACCGACATCAAATGGAGTTATTACTACCTCTATGTGGTTCTGGATATCTTCAGCCGCTACGTGGTGGGCTGGATGGTGGCCACCCAGGAGAACTCACGCCTGGCCAAGGCTTTGATCGCCCAGAGCTACTCCAAGCAGGCGATCGTGTCGGGAGATCTCACCCTCCATGCTGATCGAGGGTCGTCGATGAGTTCCAAGGCACTGGCCTTGCTGCTGGCCGATCTGGGAGTGACCAAGTCTCACTCTCGGCCTCACGTCTGTGACGACAATCCCTACTCGGAGGCCCAATTCAAGACCCTCAAGTACCGGCCCGAATTCCCGGCTCGATTCGGCACCATCCAGCAAGCCAGAACCTTTTGCCGGGAGTTCTTCGATTGGTATAACCGCGACCATCGCCATTCGGGTATCGGCCTGCACACTCCCGAGGACGTGCACTACCTCACCGCCATCGCCACACGTCGCAATCGAGCCCAAACACTGGAGGCCGCCCATGCACTCTTCCAGGAGAGATTTCCCAATGGCAAACCCGTTCCTCCCGCTCTTCCAGAGGCGGTTTGGATCAACCCTCCCGAAAAGAAGGACCCCTGAGATGACGCTACTGTAATTTATTCACCAAAGTGTCTCAAAGTTGTTGACACGTTCCGCTTCCACCCAGCTCCATTTCTGGCTCTCGGCTTCTCTGCCTTGCTTAGGAGTCTCCTCCACTTTCGACAGTTCCTCTTGCTTCGTCATTGACTCTACACATCCACCTTCCTGGCGGGCCTTCGCTCCACCGGCATTACCCGGCTTCTTCACTACTACGCCGCCTCTGACTTCTGCGGGTCTCTTACCAGACCGACCTTTCGCAGACCTCCTCGCTTTACGTCACTTGAACTTCCCACCATTCCATCTCCAACCACCCCAAGGGTTAACAAGATGCCTTTTTCACGTTACCCATCAGGCTCTTGTCCGTGTCAGGTTTCCCTTCCATTCGAGCTTCGCCATTTCCCAGCAGGCTCGCTGTCCCCTCTGAGCCGAATCGAGTTCGTCTCCTACAGACTGGTGGTTCTCCTTCGGCTGCTTCCCACCCCACCTCACGATGACGCAGTTGCCGTCGAATACGGGCCGGAGAACGTTTGCCCGGTAGGGACTTTCACCCTACTGTTCAAGTGCGCTTACGAGCGCACTAGGAGCCGCCTCCGCGCGGCGATCTGATCGAACTTTTAACTTGCAACCTCACAGCGATCTGATCGGACCACGGAGGGTCCTCCTACATTCCCTGCTGGCGATGGATTTGTTCGAGCAGCAGCGTCAGATACTGTCTGCACTCGATATGCAGCAACGAACCATGCTGGCAAGCCCGCTCGCCGTAGGTGGACACACCGTCGGGCTCGATCGAGTCATGGACCAGCACAACCGGGAAGAGATCGTCCGAGTGCTCGCGAACGGCGCAGGGGGTCGAATGATCGGCGGCCAGCCCGACGATCAGAGCAGGAGCTATCTCTCTTGCTTCTTCCAGGATTGCGCCCAGCATCCGGTCTGTCCTTTCGATGAATATTCTCTTGGCCTGAGCGTCCCCGGCGTGCCCGGCGATGTCACAACCCTTGAGGTGGAGAAAAGTGAGTTCATTCCGCCGGATCGAGTCGAGTGTTAGTCCTGCCTTTGCGTTCAGATCCGTATCCAGGTTGGCGGTGAGCTGTGGGCCCGTAATGGCCTCGAGCCCTGACAGTCGAGCCATTCCGATAACCGTAGATTCCCCGCTCACAGCGGCGATTCTCAGCCCTGTCTCCCGCGGCATGTTCTTGAACGGCAGCCGATCGCCGGCTGCGCGAGTCAGGATCCCGTTTGCTTGAGGCAGTCCTTGCCGGGCTCTCGAGACATTCACAGGATGATCCGAGAGAAGGCGACGGGCTGCTTCGGTGAGCTGATTCAAAATGAGGGCCGTTCGAGCCGCTTCCGGTGTATCCTCGATCGGTCCCACCACCTGAATCTCCTCTCCTCCACCTCCGCCCGGATCTGAATCGCTGACTCCCCGAGAGAGGCCTGCACCGTGCATCACGAGAACGCCTCGGTGTTCCGTAGCCGGGAAGAACCGGAGCTCGACCGAATCGATGACACCTATGCCATTCAGGCAAGCAACCAGTTGATCGGTTCCTTCTCGAATCCGGCCGGCACGGCGGTCGACGATTCGACATTCCGGACCAAGCGTGCAGAAATTGAATCTCAGGGCAATCTCGCCGACCTCCAATTCGACCCCGGCTCCGGCCGCCTCTGCGGGTCCCCGCGCATATTGACTGTCCCTGAAGTCCTGCCCAAACCAGCCCAGATGGCCCACATCGGTTCCAACTCGGCCGTCCTGACCGAAGATGCCCATCATTCCTGTACGCCCCCGCGAAGCGAGGAGATCCATGACCGGAGTCGTGGCTGCCTCCAGCGGAGTCCTCCCCTGTAGCTCAGGCAGAGGCCGGTCTCCAAGTCCGTCCTGTATCAGGATCAGAGCCCTGGTGATCCGCCTAGAGGGCTCGCTCGACAAGTTTCTCTCCTTCCAGGTCGAGCTGGACGCGCAAGTCGTCGGTGATGGTCTCAATGAGCGCCGAAACGGACCGCTCCAGATCCTCGTTCTCGACGATGGGAATGTCGTGACCGTGGGCCATGTCCAGGATGTAGTCTTGAATCTGAAGAATGGCGTCGATGTTTGAAAGGTACTTTTCGGGCGAGCGGCCCTCTTGCCGCGACGCCCGCATGGGAAACCTTCGCTCGTATGCGTCGTGGTCCAGATTGGCCAGAACTACATGAACACAGTACGCCCGGGTCTGAAGACGCTCAAAGTTGAGGATCCCCGGGACCAGATGGACTCCCTCAATGACCAGATTGTGATTCTCTTTCGCAGCCCGTTCTACCAGGGCGGTGACTCCCACGTTGACCCGATTGCTCTGCTCCACGAAAGCATCAACCACGCTCTCGGAAGCAGTCTCGCCCTTCCAGCCCTTCCATGCCTCATACGAAGAGTAATGGAGAGTGGGAAGCAGGTCGCGCGAAAACATCATTCTCATGATCTCCCGGACACTGTCTGTCGTTACCACTCGCTCAATTCCCAGAAGGTGGGCGACTTCCGAACCCACTGATGTCTTCCCGGCTCCACTGGACCCGCCAAACAGCAGCACCACGGGTCTGTCGGAGAAACGCGCGCAGCGCCACACCAGGTAACGCTCGGCAGGCTCCTGGCCGTGACCTTCAAGCAACTGCGAGTAAACGATTCTTCTCAGTTTCCTGCCACTGATCGTCTTCCTCCGTTCAGTGAGCAGCTTTTCTTGAATCTCGAGTGCAGTTGAGTAGGCCACTGAAGGATCGAGGCCGGCTGCGGACAGAGAGCGAGACAGGATGCCCTTACTGAAGGGAATGTTCTCCTGTCCTTCGACGAAAATCACATCTGGCAGCACCGGCGGTCGGACAGGCAAAGCCGAACCGTACTTCTCTTCAAGAATTGAATCGACAGCCTTGCGAAGTTGCTTTCGAGAGACCCTGCCTGCCTTCTGGAAGCGGTCACGCACCGTGTCGGCGATTGTGTAGGCTTCCTTAAAGCTCAGACCGCGTTTGAGAAGAGAATGGGTTAGCACGCCCCGGAGGAAAGGTGCTCGTGCTTCACCCTCGACCACCTGTAGAGGGGACTTGGCCATTGATGAATTCCTGCTCTGCGGGAGAGAGTCCGGTGAGTGGAAGCGAGAAGAGGGCGGTCAGGGTCGATTCATCAATCCTGACCTCCGCGAGTTGAGTTTCTTCACCCTGAAAAGGATGTGAGCGCCTCCACTTCGTTCTCGTAGGAATCGAACACCGTCAGCAGTTTCGTAATGGCGAGAAGTTCTTTCAGCTTCTTTGTAAGATTCAGAAGCTTCAGCTGCCCTCCCTGATTTGAAACTGTCGTAAATGAACTTACGAGCTCTCCAATCCCCGAACTGTCAACGTAGCTGACATCGCCCAGATTCAGCAGAATGTCCTTCTTTCCTGCCTGGAGAAGCTCACGCACCATCTTTCGGACTTCGGCGCTTCCCTCGCCGATGGTTATCTTGCCGTGAATATCGAGAATCGTGACAGGACCCGACGTGCGCGTCTCAATGGTCATTTGAATCTCCTTTTGTGTGGTGTAGCTTCTTTTCCATACGCATTTCCCAACCACCTTCAGGCAAACCCCGGTATCTCACATCGTCCATGAAAGACCGAACAAAGAAGATGCCGCGCCCGCTTGGTTTGAGAATATTGCCAGGGTCCAGCGGATCCGGAAGCCGGCCTTCGTCAAAGCCTCCTCCCTCGTCCTGAACCCGTATGATCAGGCGATCATCCGAAATCGTGAATCGAACCCCGACCTTCTTTGCTGCATCCTCGTTATTGCCATGCATGATGGCATTCGTTACGGACTCGCGAACAGACAGGCTCACCCAATAACGGCCATCCTCGTCGAAGCCCACCATGCGGCCGATGCTCTCGGAAATGTCCTGAACAAGCTCCAAGAAGCAAAGTGCACTTCCAAAGGACACTGCTATGTTGCCTGATCGCAATCCGATGCCGATCTTTCAAGCCTCCGAAAGTTCATGAATCATAATCAGCGGCCCAACCGTTGTCAACCAGGACCGACGCCTTCCGCCCCGCTTACACTTTCACTCTTTCTTCACTTTTCTTCTTGACTCTTCACCTTTTTTTCACCATATTGGTGTCTGGGGCTCCCGGATGGAGTCCCAGGGAGGACGAGAATGCCACTCACCCGCAGACAGCGCCAGATCCTGGATTATATCGGGTCCTATATCGAAGAGAAAGGTTACTCACCCTCGTTCGAAGAGATCGCGGGACACTTGAACGTTGCCTCTCTGAATGGAGTGTACAAACATCTTCGCGCCCTTGAGGAGCGAGGCTTTATTCGCAGACTCTCCAACCAGGCTCGTTCAATCCAGCTTCGCAACCCGGACGACGTCACTGGGCTCACTCTACCAGTGCTGGGAACCATCGCGGCGGGACAGCCGATCGAGGCGGTCGCCGATCAGGAGGAAATCTCGGTTCCGGAGAACTTTCTCGGAAAGGGTCACCATTTTGGGCTGCGCGTGAGTGGAGACTCCATGATTGACGAACAGATCCGGGATGGCGACCTGGTCATTGTCCGGGAGGGCTCGGAAGCTCACAACGGAGAAACTGTCGTGGCCCTGGTCGAGGGAGAAAATGTGACCCTGAAGAAGTTCTATCGGGAAGGCTCCCGGATCCGCCTGCAGCCAGCCAACGAGAACCTGGACCCCATTTACGTTCAAGAAGACAAGATCAAGATCCAGGGCGTGGTGCGAGGCGTTCTGAGGCGCTACTGACGATCAGAAAAAAGAGGAGAAAGACATGCGTTATAAAGTGAGAGTGGCGGGTAAGATCTTTGAGGGAAGCGACACCCGGGCGCTGATTCGACTGGCGGTCGCAGCTCGGCGAGAGGCGATGAAACAGACGGGCGTCAACCTGCACACTGCGGTGGAAACCAGCCGGCCCCGGATTTGATTCTTTAACGTTCCAGCGTTCCAAGGCTCCAAAGTTCCAAGGTGGGCAGCAGCGGACTGCACATTTTCTATGCAACCTGACAAGAACGCTATAATGGCCTTTTCCCTGGCTTGACTTTCGAGCGGATTTCCACCTATTTTTCACAGAGATAGTGGAAACTGCTCAGTACCCTTCTGGAGCCTTGGAACCTAGCAACGTTGGAACGTTCTGAGATCAGACTTTGACATCTGCTTTTTCCGCCGTAGCTCCTCCATCACCTCGGTAATCAGGCCAACTTCGCCCTGGCCCGGATGATTCATAACTTTTCTACTGCAGCGTGAGAATCTCCCGCCCTGACTGCGTTACGCTCGGTCGGCCTCCTCGGCGTACTGCACGAGTACGCCTCCGGGGGCCTCGGTCGCAAGCCTTGTCAGAACGGGTCTTCCCCCGCTTCGCTACGAAAACTTATGAATCATCCGGGCTGGGTCACTCCAAAGTAGTCAACCCCTCCTTGTTTCACGTCGCCTCCTTGATTGAGTTCCGTATTTTCGCTTTTCCCCTATGATGGCTGACTCGGGATTGGACTTTTGCTATTCTTGCCCTCCGTCTCATTCTTACCTGAAAAAATATGCAACTTTTGTTCATCCGGACCTTCACTGATTAATGAGACCGAATACTGGAGGGCTGACCAAGGCCGGCACGGGAGTGTCCGCAGACGCTCTCGATCGGCTCATTGGCAGGGTCAAGGGAGGCGAGGTGACTGCCTTTGAAGAGGTTTACTCCATCTACGGCAAGAAGATCCTCAGTTACATCGTAAATATTCGGTAAACCCCGTCTTGCAATAATCTCCTTCCAAATAAGCCCGCGGTCAAACTTTGCTGGACACAGAAGCTGCGAGTGTGTATACAGGGAGCATGCAGCTGAGTGCTACCACCAAGCCGGAATCGGGTGGACTGACGGCTGATGGCTCGACGAAGCGGGTTTTGGTGGCCAAGGAAGAGTACATCCGGCTGCGCTGGGCGGCAGCGTACTGGAAGGCCCAGCATGCCGGGGCGGTGGAGAGAGAAAAGCAGTTGAAGTCAGAGAACTTGAGTCTGCGGGCTCGAGTTCGAGAGCTGGAGAGTCAGCTCTGGGGGCGCAAGAGTGAACAGGCCAAGGGTGGGCGCGCTGGCAGTTCCAGCCCCAAGGCGAGCGGGCGACCCCGAGGGCAGCAAAAAGGCAAGCAGGGGCACGGTCGGACCACTCTGGACGGGTTGGCAGCCCAGGAAGAGGTAGTGGATCTGGAGGAAGCCCAAAAAAGCTGTCCGAAATGCGGTCTGGCACTGGAAGCCTTGGGCTGGACGGAAGACGCCGAGGTGGCCGAAATCGAAGTGCGGGCCCACCGGCGGGTGATCCGGCGGCGCAAGTACAAAGCGGCCTGCCGCTGCGGGGTGCTGCCCGGCATTGTCACGGCGCCCGCCCCGGCACGCTTGATTCCCAAAGGCAAACTAGGGATTTCGGTTTGGGTGGAGATTCTGCTGGAGAAGTTTGACCATTGCCGCCCCACCCACCGTCTGTTGCAGCAGTGGCGAGACCACGGTTTGACTCTCTCTGCAGGAACGGTGGCCGGAGGGCTGAAAAAACTGCAGGGTCTGTTTTTGCCGGTGGCCGAGGCGATCGCCCAGCAGCAGCTCACCCAGGAGAACTGGCAAGCCGACGAGACCGGCTGGCCGGTGTTTGTGGCGGTGGAAGGCAAAAGCGGACGGCTCTGGCATTTGTGGGTGTTTTTGTCGGCCTCCACAGTCGTGTACCAGCTCCAACCCAGTCGCTCGTCTGCAGTGCCTCAATCTCACTTCGGCAGCGCCCAGGGCACTTTACTCACCGATCGATATTCTGCCTATAAGAAGCTGGTCCGGGTCTCAGAGGGGCGTATTTGCCATGCCTTTTGCTGGGCTCACGTGCGCCGCGACTTTTGGCGACTGGGCCTATCCCACCCCCCCTGGCAGGACTGGTCCCTGATGTGGATTGACGACATTGGCCGGCTCTTTGCTGCCAATCAGCTGCGGCTGGCAGTTCGCGATCAGCCCTTGGAATGGGCCCGGGCCGATCGAAAGCTGCGGGTGGCGGTTGAGAAAATGCGAGAGCAATGCGAGGCTCAACGCCAGCTTCCCAGCCTGGCTCCCCCCTGTCGCAAGGTCCTGAAAAGCCTGGCTCGACACTGGCCAGGGCTGACCGTGTTTGTGGATCAACCGGAAGTGGCTATGGACAACAACGCCGCCGAACGCGCCTTGCGCAACCCGGTGGTGGGACGCAAGAATTACTACGGCTCAGGCAGCCGCTGGAGCGCCCAGTTGGCGGCCAGCTTATTCAGCATCTTTGCCACCCTGCGACTCAACGGCCTCAACCCCCGCCTGTGGCTCAGGGACTATCTGCAGGCCTGCGCTAGGCAAGGCGGACAGCCGCCACCCGGCCTGGATCCTTTTCTTCCCTGGGAAATAAGCCCCCATCGTGCCCGCGCATTGACCTGGGCCAGGACGCCGGCAGCGGAGGCTGGATGAAACGCTTCTGCGGGCGAGACTTTAGCGGCCGGGAGATGCGGCGACTGTGTGAGCTGATTGGCGAAGATCCGACCCGCTCGCGGGCCCAGCTCTCCCGCTTGGCCTGCCAGCTCTTGGGCTGGTTCAAGCCTGACGGTGGCCTCAAGGAGATGAGCTGCCGGGTGGCCATGCTGCGCATGCATCGGCAGGGGTTGCTGCAGCTGCCGCCCCCTCGCAACCCGAAGGGAGGCTCGGGCCCAATCAAGCACACTTTCTGCAGCGCACCACAACCGCTGCTGTCCCGACCCGTGCACGAGCTGTCCGGCCTGCATCTGGAGCCGGTCCTGAGCCGCCCCGACTCCACTTTGTGGAATGAATACATCGACCGCTACCACTATCTGGGATACAAGCCCCTGCCGGGTGCTCAGCTGCGCTACTTCGCTTGTTCCGAAAGCCGCATCCTGGCCCTGCTCGGCTTTGGCGCCGCCGCTTGGAAAACCGCCCCTCGCGACCGCTTCATCGGCTGGCGTCCTTCGGAAAGGGAGAGAAACCTTCAACTGATCGTCAACAACGCCCGTTTCTTGATCCTTCCCTGGGTCGAGTCCAAGAACCTGGCCTCTAAACTGCTGGCCATGGCCGCGCGTCAACTCCCCGAGGACTGGCACGACCGCTACGCCTACCGACCCGTTCTGCTGGAAACCTTCGTCGACACGGGGCGCTTCACAGGCGCCTGCTACAAGGCCGCCAACTGGATCCATGTCGGACAGACCCAGGGCCGGGGCAAGCTGGACCGTGACCGCAAGGCCGATCTGCCCACCAAAAGCATCTGGCTCTACCCCCTGAGCAAACACTTCCGAAGATCGCTTCGCTCCACTTGAGTTCCCAACCCGCCTCACCCCATTAGGCATAAAGCCGATGATGGGTTTACCGAATATTTACCGCGAGCCGGAGCAACCTGTTGATAATTTGAATGTTATCGTGTTCCTGTACCGAATTTGTCAGGAAAACACCAGAGGAGCACGATGCGTACTCAAAAACCTCCAAGAATCCCCCTTCCCAAGGCTTGGCCATCACACTGCAAGTCCGGCATCTGCCGGATTACCCCAGCTCGCTCCGAAAGCGTCTGTGGTGAGCTGAGCAACGGGCTCTGTGTCTTCCGGCAATGCTTCCCCTCGACGCAGAAAGGCTTCGCGAGTTTAACTCTCTCACTTCCCCTTGGCCATCACTTCGCGCAGCTAGGTAGGTAGCTGTGAATATGCTCGCGCCCAACGGGAAGCAACCGAAGTACCTTCGCTGGGTATTCGGTAATCTCAAGACCAGGTAGGCGGGCTTTCTGAGCACTGCTGGGCATTTAGAAGGCGTCTACGACACACCCGGTGTAGTGGTCCAGCGATCTTTATGGTGGCTTCGACGGAGGTCAAGCCGTTGATTATTTGAATGTTATCGTGTTCCTCTACCGAATTTGTCAGAAAACACCAGAGGAGCACGATGCCGACTCAAAAACCTCCGAAAATTCCAATTCCAAAGGGCTGGCCATCACATGTCAAGTCCGACATCTGCCGGATTATCCAGCTCGCTCCCAGGGTGTCTGTCGGTGAGCTGAGCACAAGGCTCTGTGTCTTCCGGCAATGCTTCCCCTCGACACAGAAAGGCTTCACGAATTTATCTCTCTTGCTTCTCCTTAGCCTTCGCTTCGCAAAGCTATATAGGTAGCTGTCGATACTCTCGCGTGCAAGGGGAAGCAAGGAAAATACCTTCGTTGGGTATTCCGTAATTTCAAGGCCAGGTAGTGGGGCTTTCCGAGCGATGCTGGGCACTTAGGAGGTGTCTACGACCCACCCGGCGACCCCCAGGATTTTAAGTCCTGGAAGCCGGTTCTGTAAGTACCTGCCAAATAAGCAGAAATTTTGTCGCTCCGAAACCGCCATCTTGGCTGGAGTGAGTTGGAGTGAGCTGGAGTGAGTTTCCCGCGGGCACACCACGGGCACAACCCCTGGAAGGCAACTTTACCCGACGAGGGACGGGTTGGAACTGGCCCGGGTAACACTTGAAGCGGTAGGTGTCGGCCTTCGTGCCACCATTGTACGCGCCTACAAGTCGAACTCCCACAGTGGGTTACGCGCAGCCGAATTTTCGGATAGGACGCCGTCGGCGACGTCAATTGCCGCCTCGCAACGTTGCCGGGTCTTCGTAGTCGTGGCGATCGTTCGCGTACGACAGCGGCTTGGGGTCAAGCACCTCGACAAGTTTGTCTTTGATCGCAAACGCCTGGAAAAAATTGCCGCGCGGGCTGTAGTGGCCGACCCAGTAGCGTTTGACGTATTGCGCGGGCGTGATTTTGAATTGGGCGAAGTCGCGTTGGTGGGCTTCCATCAGATCGACAAACGGCAGCCCTTTCTCTTTCATGAAGTCGACGAACGGCTGATCGAACCTCTTGCCGGATTGAAGCGTCAGGGCGACGCCGTTGGGGCCGAAAGACAGGACGTACAGGACTCGTTTGCCGCGTTGGGCGGCGAACCGTTCCACCAGCTCAACGATCCGCATGCTGGCGAACAGCCCGGCCGCGGTGTCCAAGTCCGTGGTAGCGCGTTGCAGCGACTGGGGACTGTCCACGCGCACATCCATACCGTGTTGTCTGGCCAATTGTTGAATGGCGGCGTAGCTTCTTTCCGGCGTGCCCGCGCGCAGGTTGCGCTGAGCGAGGACGAGTTTCAACACAAAGTCGTCAGCAAACCGCTTCATGACCCAGTCGAGATCGCACAAGTTGTAAACGGACTCGCGGTTGGGACATGGGTTTGGGAATTGCGTGAATTCGCCCGTGGCCGGATTCACGCGCACGTACGGCAACGACGCCGAGAGGACGCCGGGCCGGGTCTTCGGCGTGTAGCCTGTCCGCAGGTTTCGCCAGCCGTGCAGGTTGCGATAGTGATCGTTCTCATAGATGTTGAAAATGATGTATTTGGCCGGCGTCCGCGTCTCTTCGCGAAGCATCCGCAGATACGCCTGGTAGACCGAATATCCACCCACGCCGAAGTTTCGCACCGGTTCGCAAAGATGGGCGGCCAGATATTCCTGCCACGTCTCGCCGTCGCTGACCTGATCGCAGTGTGTAAAGCTGTCGCCGTAGGTGTTGATGCGGCAGGGGCGGTCGGCGTGCATCATCATCCGCCGCGCGCCGGCGTAACGGTACTCGGCAATCGAACCGTCAACCCCGTCCTTGGTACGCCGGTCCGCAACGACCCAACCAAGCTCGCCGTCATACGTCTCGCCGAAGACAATCGTTTCCCCCGAAAGCCACCCGTCGACCTGGTTGCGCGTATAGAGGATGCTCTGCAGGTAGTCTCGTGCTTGTTCCGCCGTTGCGTCTTGGCCGTGGCCGCGACTGCCGACCGACAGGCCGATCGTGATCAGGGCCAAAGTAATGGTAGACATTTGCCAAAGATGTCGAGTCATGCTGGTGTCCTTGGAATTGAACCTCAGGCGCCGTGTTTCTCTTCTTGCCGCCGGCTCCGATCGATGAGTCAAATCGCGTATAGTGTACCTGGATTTCATCAGCGTCGAAACTTCGATTCTTTGGCCGGGAGATTGCAATCAGGCGGGAGTGGAGGGCCTTTCGGCTATTCCTGCTGGTGCCTTGTGAGGCAACCGGGATACTAATTCTGATCAGTATATTCACTATTTAGGCCGACAAACAGAAAGGAGTCGCGGTGTTTCACTACCGCCTCAGCCCGAAGGCGTGGGAACGGCAGAAATTTTATCGGGCTTGACTCGCTATCTTGGCTGGAGTGAGTTGGAGTGAGCTGGAGTGAGTTTGCCGCGGGCACACTTTGGGCACAACCCTCGGCGACCTAGCAACGGCACCGGAAGCTCAATATGGCTCCTTACCGTCAACCGCAAACGTTGGTTCGGAGTACTCGCCGAGGAAGATCATCCAAATCTGCAACCCGCGACTGTTCCAAGAGGCTTGCTCACCGGTCGGATGGAGTTTTTCGCCGGGACACCCATGTCAACGTGTCTGTGGTTGAGGGCACTCTTGTCCAAATTAGCCATAAGAGAGGTCGGGTCGACCTCGTAAGATTCGGTTTTATCGAATAACCGGACAAGGAGGACCCGACCGTGAATCGATTTTGCAGTATTTTCAGTCAACTTCTCCAGCTTTTTCCTCGCTGGGAGTTTCAACAACTGGTCCTGGAGACCAAAGCCGAGCGCCATGCACGCGGTTTCAGCAGCTGGGGACAGTTTGTCGCCATGCTGTTTTGCCAGCTGGGCCGTGCTCATAGCCTGCGGGAGATCTGCGGAGGTCTGGCCAGCTGTGAAGGAAAACTGCATCATCTTGGAATCGCTTCTCCCAAGCGCTCCACCCTCAGCTATGCCAATGAGCATCGACCCTGGCAACTGTACGAAAAGGTTTTTTACCGCCTGCTGGATCGTTGTCTGAGAGAGACCGAAGGGCGTCGCAAGAGAAGATTTCGTTTCAAGAATCCGCTGCTGAGTCTGGACGCGACCGTCATCGATCTGTGCGCACAATTGTTTGACTGGGCTCATTTTTGCCGAACCAAGGGGGCCGTCAAACTGCATCTACTCTTGGACCACAACGGTTACCTTCCCGTCTTTACCCACATCACCGAGGCAGCCACGGCCGACATCACCGTGGCTCGCCGTCTGAAGTTTGCCGCCGGCACCGTTGTCGTCTTTGATCGCGGCTACAACGACTACAACTGGTATGCGGACTTGACCCGTCAGGGCGTCTTCTTTGTGACCCGTCTCAAAGACCGTGCCGATTACTAGGTCCTCAAAGACCGCCCGCTTCCCAAAAACCGTCGAGTCGTCCGTGACCAGGTGATTTTCTTTCACGGACTGGCCGCCCAGGACAAAATCTGTTTCTTGCGCCTGGTCGAAATCCAAGATCCGCTCTCTGGCCGCCTCGTTTTTTTGACGAATCACCTGGATTTCGGAGCCACCACCATTGCCGCAATCTACAAGGAGCGCTGGCAAATCGAGCTCTTTTTCAAGGCCCTCAAGCAGAATCTACGGGTCAAGACCTTCGTCGGCACCTCGGCCAACGCCCTCAAGACCCAAATTTGGACAGCATTGATCGCTCTGCTGATCCTGAAGTTTCTGCAGCTCAAAGCAACCTTTGACTGGTCACTGTCCAATCTGGCCGCACTGCTGAGGATGAACATGTTCGTTCATAGAGACTTGTGGAGGTGGTTGAACCAACCATTCAAGTTCCCACCCCTACTACCGGAGAGCTCTCAACCCTCCTTCACCTTCTCGTAATCTGGACAGCACCATCGGAGACCTGGACATGAAAAGACTGAAAATCCTATCCAAGACGCCAATAAAATCAAGGGGTCGATGATCGAATCTCAGCTAATTTGGACAGCAGTGGGTTGAGGGCGTCACTTTACCGATAGGTGGTATTTGATGTAAGAAAGATCTACCCTCACAGCTGGCAGTCAGTGCGAAGGACGGCCGGTGGACGATCGAGATGATCTTATCTATTTATCAACCGCAGAAGACCGCCTCGCGTGTGACCTTGCCCTTGAGAGATCGGCGTCATCCACTCGAGACTATATAGGCCGAGCTTTCTATGGCTCGCACTTTCTCAACCAGGAGGATTCCATGCGCAGAAGAAAGGTAAATATTCGGTAAACCCATCATCGGCTTTATGCCTAATGGGGTGAGGCGGGTTGGGAACTCAAGTGGAGCGAAGCGATCTTCGGAAGTGTTTGCTCAGGGGGTAGAGCCAGATGCTTTTGGTGGGCAGATCGGCCTTGCGGTCACGGTCCAGCTTGCCCCGGCCCTGGGTCTGTCCGACATGGATCCAGTTGGCGGCCTTGTAGCAGGCGCCTGTGAAGCGCCCCGTGTCGACGAAGGTTTCCAGCAGAACGGGTCGGTAGGCGTAGCGGTCGTGCCAGTCCTCGGGGAGTTGACGCGCGGCCATGGCCAGCAGTTTAGAGGCCAGGTTCTTGGACTCGACCCAGGGAAGGATCAAGAAACGGGCGTTGTTGACGATCAGTTGAAGGTTTCTCTCCCTTTCCGAAGGACGCCAGCCGATGAAGCGGTCGCGAGGGGCGGTTTTCCAAGCGGCGGCGCCAAAGCCGAGCAGGGCCAGGATGCGGCTTTCGGAACAAGCGAAGTAGCGCAGCTGAGCACCCGGCAGGGGCTTGTATCCCAGATAGTGGTAGCGGTCGATGTATTCATTCCACAAAGTGGAGTCGGGGCGGCTCAGGACCGGCTCCAGATGCAGGCCGGACAGCTCGTGCACGGGTCGGGACAGCAGCGGTTGTGGTGCGCTGCAGAAAGTGTGCTTGATTGGGCCCGAGCCTCCCTTCGGGTTGCGAGGGGGCGGCAGCTGCAGCAACCCCTGCCGATGCATGCGCAGCATGGCCACCCGGCAGCTCATCTCCTTGAGGCCACCGTCAGGCTTGAACCAGCCCAAGAGCTGGCAGGCCAAGCGGGAGAGCTGGGCCCGCGAGCGGGTCGGATCTTCGCCAATCAGCTCACACAGTCGCCGCATCTCCCGGCCGCTAAAGTCTCGCCCGCAGAAGCGTTTCATCCAGCCTCCGCTGCCGGCGTCCTGGCCCAGGTCAATGCGCGGGCACGATGGGGGCTTATTTCCCAGGGAAGAAAAGGATCCAGGTCGGGTGGCGGCTGTCCGCCTTGCCTAGCGCAGGCCTGCAGATAGTCCCTGAGCCACAGGCGGGGGTTGAGGCCGTTGAGTCGCAGGGTGGCAAAGATGCTGAATAAGCTGGCCGCCAACTGGGCGCTCCAGCGGCTGCCTGAGCCGTAGTAATTCTTGCGTCCCACCACCGGGTTGCGCAAGGCGCGTTCGGCGGCGTTGTTGTCCATAGCCACTTCCGGTTGATCCACAAACACGGTCAGCCCTGGCCAGTGTCGAGCCAGGCTTTTCAGGACCTTGCGACAGGGTGGAGCCAGGCTGGGAAGCTGGCGTTGAGCCTCGCATTGCTCTCGCATTTTCTCAACCGCCACCCGCAGCTTTCGATCGGCCCGGGCCCATTCCAAGGGCTGATCGCGAACTGCCAGCCGCAGCTGATTGGCAGCAAAGAGCCGGCCAATGTCGTCAATCCACATCAGGGACCAGTCCTGCCAGGGGGGGTGGGATAGGCCCAGTCGCCAAAAGTCGCGGCGCACGTGAGCCCAGCAAAAGGCATGGCAAATACGCCCCTGATCAACGTCAAATAGAATTCCCGCAGCGACGATTGGAAATCCCCACACAAGGATTAAAAAAAAAGAGCTGTAGCCGTCCTCTGAGACGGCCCTTTCCGCGGTCCTCCTTTCTGTAAAAAAGAGAGATTGTTCCTAGAATGCGAGGGGGACGGAGTGAGGGCGTAGCCCGAACGGAGCTCCCCCTCGCTCGCGCTGGCGTCGAGGGGAGTGGACCAGATCCACGAGGCTGCTGAGCGGCCTCTGTAGGGCGCTGTACGACCTCTCCCCTTGGCGGGCACTCGTCTATCGCCCTCACCAAGCACTTTCCGGGGTCCAATCAGCCTATTTGCCCGGATTTGACCTCCTCGCGGTTTCCTCATTTCGTGGTTCCCTGCTGCTTTGCCTTGGCGCTCTCCATTCGATAGCTCGGGACGTTGAGTTCCAGAATCACGCTGTGGTGCACCAGCCGGTCGATGGCTGCTGCCGTCGTCAGGGGGTCCTTGAAGATCCTCTCCCAGTCCGAGAAGATCAGGTTGCTGGTCAGCAAGATGCTGCGACGTTCGTAACGATGGGCCAGCAGTGTGAAGAGAACCTCCATTTCCTCCCGGCTTTGCTGAACGTAGCCGATGTCATCGACTATGAGAGCCTCGAAGCGATCCAGTTTCTTGAGCTCCTTCTCCAGAGTCAGATCGATTTTGGCCCGCAGCAATCGCTGTACCAGCAGGGCGCAGGTAGAAAACAGAACCCGGCGCCCCAGCAGAATCAACTCCTGGCCCAGAGCACAGACCAGATGGGTTTTCCCGCTCCCAGGGTTACCGAAAGCCAAGACGTTCTCGGCACGATCCAAAAACGTCCCTTCCAGCAGCGCTGTGAGTTGTCGATCCACGCTTTGGGGCAAGCGCGAGCGGTCCAGCGCCGTCAGCGTTTTCTCCCAGGGAAGCTTGGAGGCCCGACGCTGGCGCTGGATTTTGCGCTCGTGCCGCTCCGCCACCTCGATCTCAGATAACGACAAGAGAAACCGGGGATAGGCCAGACTTTCCTGGGTGGCCAGTGCCGCCTGGGCGGCGTAGTGCTCCCGAAAGGCCGGTAGATGCAGCTCGATTAGGCACTCGCGAAGTCGCGGTAAGTTGCCTGTGCTCATGACCTCACCTCCCGGTTCTCGAGAAGGGTGTCGTAGAGGCCCACGTCCATCTTCTCCACCATCACTTCCCAGGGTTCCACCACCGGATCGACAAGGCATTCTCGTAGTGCTTCAAAACGGATTCTTTGTCCCCGCTCAATCAACACCTGAAGTGCCTCTCGCACCCGCTGTTCACCTTCCTGGGCAGCCACCTCGAGGATCTTCAGATATTGGCGATCCGCCGTGGCCGGACAATCTCGGCGCAGCTCGTCGTAGGCGACTCGAAACAAGATCCCCGGAAACAGATCCTCCCGCCAGCGATAGCGAGTAAACGCCCCCGGCTTGCGCACCAACGAATGGATCACGTGCCGGTAGTCAATGCGATGCTTGCCTTCTCCTCGCAAGCGCGGCATCCGTGCCTGGCGCCGTCCTCCGTAGTAGACCTCCACCTGATCCGCCCACACCCGCACTTGAACGCGCTCGCCGATCAACCGGCTGTCCACCGAATAGGTGTTGTGGCGAACCCGGATCGTACTGCTGGGGGAGACTCTCACCCACTGCCGGGTGAAGTCATCCAGACGGCGTGCCGGCAACGGGCGCATCACTGCCAGCTCTTCTCCCAGGCGCTTTTGCCGGGCCGCATTGCGCCGGGACACAATCACCGCTACAAAGCCCTCGTACTCTTCCCGGCTGGAAAAATCACGGCTACACCGCAGCAGCAGTTCCTGCTCAATGGCCCGTTTCAAGCGGTGATGGGACTGTTCCACATCCCCGTTCTCGTGTGCCTTTCCTGCCTGAGTGCGACTGGAGCGCATCCCGAAGTGTCTCAGCAACGCTTGATAGCGCTCGGTGAACTCTTCCCGCTTCAGGTTCTTGACTGCCGCCGAGAGCCGGTCGGTCCGGTGCTCCTCGGGCAGCGCCCCCAACTCCCACAACGCGTTCTGAAGCCCCAGGCTGAGGCTCTCAAACGACTCACTGAAACACAGCGTGGTCGCTTCCCAGTTCGAGTAGGCCAACACGAAGTGGTACAGCAGATGGGGAAACGGCTGGCCCTGGATCGTCACTCCGAGGCGCCCCATAAACGTGAAGTCCGATTGCGCTTGATGTCCCGGCTGATACTTCTGCGGGAACATCACCTCCTTCGCTTCTCCGTATTCTGCCTTCCACTGCTTGATCCTGCGCTGCAGCGTTCTCAACTGGCCTTGCTGGAAGGCCCCTTCCTGCTGACGACACAAATGATCGAACACCGCTTTTGCTTCCACCGTCGGCGATCGCTTCAGGATCTCTTTCACCTCCGGCCACACCGACTCGAACGGATCCGATCGAGTTCTCCAATACCGTTCCGGCTGACACTGGCTCGGTAGCTTTCCCGACTTCAGGTACTTGCGAGCTGTCTTTCGCGACATCCCCGCTTTGGCCGCCGCCATCGTTAGCGTCTTCTCGTTCTTCTTCAACTTTACTAACCTCCGCACTTGCTGATCCTTAACCATGCCCTCATGGTCAGGATCAGCCCTGAAAAAGCGGGGAATTCCATTTGTCGTCGCGGGGAATTCTAACTGTCGCCAATCACGCCCCTCTGAGACCCGGACCAGCTTCTTATAGGCAGAATATCGATCGGTGAGTAAAGTGCCCTGGGCGCTGCCGAAGTGAGATTGAGGCACTGCAGACGAGCGACTGGGTTGGAGCTGGTACACGACTGTGGAGGCCGACAAAAACACCCACAAATGCCAGAGCCGTCCGCTTTTGCCTTCCACCGCCACAAACACCGGCCAGCCGGTCTCGTCGGCTTGCCAGTTCTCCTGGGTGAGCTGCTGCTGGGCGATCGCCTCGGCCACCGGCAAAAACAGACCCTGCAGTTTTTTCAGCCCTCCGGCCACCGTTCCTGCAGAGAGAGTCAAACCGTGGTCTCGCCACTGCTGCAACAGACGGTGGGTGGGGCGGCAATGGTCAAACTTCTCCAGCAGAATCTCCACCCAAACCGAAATCCCTAGTTTGCCTTTGGGAATCAAGCGTGCCGGGGCGGGCGCCGTGACAATGCCGGGCAGCACCCCGCAGCGGCAGGCCGCTTTGTACTTGCGCCGCCGGATCACCCGCCGGTGGGCCCGCACTTCGATTTCGGCCACCTCGGCGTCTTCCGTCCAGCCCAAGGCTTCCAGTGCCAGACCGCATTTCGGACAGCTTTTTTGGGCTTCCTCCAGATCCACTACCTCTTCCTGGGCTGCCAACCCGTCCAGAGTGGTCCGACCGTGCCCCTGCTTGCCTTTTTGCTGCCCTCGGGGTCGCCCGCTCGCCTTGGGGCTGGAACTGCCAGCGCGCCCACCCTTGGCCTGTTCACTCTTGCGCCCCCAGAGCTGACTCTCCAGCTCTCGAACTCGAGCCCGCAGACTCAAGTTCTCTGACTTCAACTGCTTTTCTCTCTCCACCGCCCCGGCATGCTGGGCCTTCCAGTACGCTGCCGCCCAGCGCAGCCGGATGTACTCTTCCTTGGCCACCAAAACCCGCTTCGTCGAGCCATCAGCCGTCAGTCCACCCGATTCCGGCTTGGTGGTAGCACTCAGCTGCATGCTCCCTGTATACACACTCGCAGCTTCTGTGTCCAGCAAAGTTTGACCGCGGGCTTATTTGGAAGGAGATTATTGCAAGACGGGGTTTACCGAATATTTACGTTACATCTACCGAATGACTGGATCACGTGCCGATGCAGAGGACCTGACCCAGTAAACGTTTGTATCGGCGTTCCGCAAAATCGAAACTCTCAAGGAGAACCGAAAGTTTCAAGCCTGGCTTTATCGCATCGCCCAGAACAAGGTTTATCAACGATTCCGGACCAGGCCGCCTCACCATGAATCGATCGACTCTGATGAGGGGCTCGCTGCCTCCGATATTCGGCGACTGACAACCCCCATGAAGAACCCTGAAAGCAGCATCATGTCGAAGGAGCTCCAGGAGGTCATTCAGGGAGTCATCGACTCTCTCCCCGAGAAATACCGGGAAGTCTTCGTCCTGTCCGCCGTACACAAGCTCAGATATCAGGAGATCAGCGAGATCGTAGGGCGCTCGCTGGCGTCAGTGAAATCGGACATTCACCGCGCCCGCCTCAGAGTTCGGGACAAGATCAAGGTCTATTTGGGAGAAGACTATGGAATGTCAGGTCTGCTGTAGTCAGTTGACGGCGCTGACGGATTTTGAGCTCCCTCCCGAGCAGGCTCGGGAGATCGAAAGCCATCTCGCCTCCTGTTCTGGTTGTCAGGCCGAGTACGCGTCGTTGCGCTTCGCCGACAACCTGATCGATCAGGTTCCCGCCGCAGATCTGTCGCTCCCTCCCTGGTCGCCGATTCGAGCGAGAGTGATCCCGGCTGCTGCGGAGATCGAGACCTTTCGATGGGATTTTCTCTTACAGGGTAGCTGGACGCCGGTTGGAGCGGCGGCTCTTGCCCTCCTTTTCTCATTTGGCTTGTTGATCCCCACCAGCATGGAGAGGTTGAAATTGTCTCGGGCACTGGAACGATACGTGGACCAACGCCGGGCTGAAGAGGCACTACTGGAGACCGCCTTTGGCCGCGTCGATGAGCGAGGTTGGCCCAATCCTTTCAGTCTGGACGATGCGAAACCAAACAACCCTTTTTTGACGGAGTAAGAGTTGCATGAAAGCTTCTGTGTTGCTGCCCGGTTTCTGCCTGCTCCTTTCTTTGCAGGAGCCCGTCCAGACCTCGGACAGGATGATGAGTATCGCCGAATCTGAGCACGAGATCGTGATGCTCGCCATCAAGAAAAAGTCTTACGAGGAAGCCCTGGGTGCCTGCGCCAGGCTTTTCGCGATCGAACTGCCCACGAAAGAACAGCACAAGTTTCTCATCTCGGCCAAAACCATTTCTATGGAACTGAGCAGACAAGGGCAACCTCATCTGGCGCTGCAGGCTGTCGATGTAGCGATCAAGGCTGTGGACAGCAGGAAAGTGCTGGCTGGGCTCTACAAAGAGAAAGCTTTCATCCACAAAGCGATGGGACAGGAAGACGAGGCAATGAAGCTCTTCAAGAAGGCGATTGAGCTCGAAAAACCCAGGTAGTTAAGAGGGAGCGACACACCTTGACGTCTCCCCGCTCGCTCCTGTCTAATCGTCCCGATGAAAGCAGGTCCAAAGGCTCAGGACTCGCACCGTCACCCCGAGACGGAACAGACCTTCACCACTCTTTCGGGCGAATCCGTTCGGGCCCTTTACTTGCCTGAAGATGTGGCCGGGGAACAGGATCTTTCGGAACCTGGAGAGTTCCCCTACACTCGCGGAATCCATAGGGAGATGTACCGCCAAAAGCTATGGACGATGCGCCAGTTTTCCGGCTACGGAACCCCGGAGGAGACGAATCTCCGCTTCCGGTACCTGCTCGAACATGGACAGGCTGGATTGTCGGTTGCCTTTGATCTTCCCACCTTGATGGGCCTCGACTCGGACGATCCGCTCTCGGCAGGCGAGGTCGGCAAGTGTGGGGTTGCCGTCGACTCACTGAGTGACATGGAGGCTCTGTTCGATGAAATCGACCTGGCCAGCGTAAGCACATCCATGACGATCAATGCCCCGGCCGCCATTCTACTCGCCATGTACGTCGTAGTGGCAGAGAAACAGGGGGTGGCCAGGAAGCAGATTCGGGGAACCCTTCAGAATGACATTCTGAAGGAGTACATCGCCCAAAAGGAGTGGATCTATCCGCCCAGACCCTCCATGCGGCTGGTGGTCGATTCCATTCAGTTCTGCAGTGAGGAACTGCCCGCCTACAACAGCATCTCCATCAGTGGCTACCATATCCGGGAGGCAGGATCGACGGCAATTCAGGAACTGGCGTTCACCCTCCGCAATGGTGTGGAGTACGTTGAATGGTGTCTTCGCGCAGGAATGAAGATTGACGATTTTGCCCCCCGGCTTTCGCTCTTCTTCAATTCCCACAACGACTTCTTCGAGGAAATTGCCAAATTCAGGGCCGCCCGCAGGATCTGGGCCAGGATCATGCAGGGGCGATTCGGCGCCACCGAGGAAAGGTCCCTGAAATGCCGCTTTCATGCCCAAACGGCTGGCTGCAGTCTCACTGCCCAGCAGCCTTACAACAACATCGTGCGTACGGCAATTCAGGCGCTGGCTGCCGTTCTGGGGGGAACAAACTCACTCCATACCAACTCCTATGACGAGGCTCTGGCCCTGCCAACTGAAGCGGCAGCAACGATTGCCCTCCGGACACAGCAGATCATCGCGAGAGAATGCGGTGTGATCAACACCGTGGATCCGCTGGGTGGCTCCTACTTCGTCGAATCCCTCACCGACCGGGTGGAGCAAAGTGCTCTGGAGTATATCGACAGAATCGACCAGATGGGGGGGATGATCAGTGCGATCGAAGCGGGATTCCCCCAGGGGGAGATCCAAGACGCGTCTTACCGATATCAGCGAGCGCTGGAGCAAAACGAGAAGACCGTTGTGGGAGTCAACGAGTTCGTCCAGGACGAGAGGGCTCCTCTAGAGACTTTGAAAATCGGAGACGAAGCCGGAAAGCATCAGGCTGCCCGTCTCCGGGAACTGCGGTCTCGTCGCGACAATTCCAAGGTTCAAGAGGCCCTTGAGACATTGCAGGCAGGCGCCCGAACATCCCGGAACCTGATGCCGCTGGTCCTCGGCGCAGTTCGGGAATATGCCACTTTGGGGGAGATGTGCGCAACCCTCAAGCGAGTCTTCGGGGCCTATACAGAGCCGTCGTTCTAACTACGGTTCAAGGTTGAAAGTTGAAGGTTGAAAGCCAGCGTCCCCGAGAGGAAGCCAGGGGGTCATGACGGAAAGACGGATACGGGTGCTTATCGCCAAGCCCGGCTTGGACGGGCATGATCGAGGAGCCAAGGTGGTGGCCCGAGCCTTGCGCGACGGCGGCGTGGAAGTCATCTACACCGGCTTGCGGCAGACTGTAGACCAGATCGCGTCAGCAGCGATTCAGGAAGATGTCGATGCCATCGGTCTTTCCATTCTCTCCGGGGCTCACATGCACTTGTTCAAGCAGCTCCTCGAAGAGCTCAACCGCCGGGGTGCGCGGGGCATCCTCATCTTTGGTGGCGGGATTATCCCTGACGAAGACATTCCGAAACTCAAAGAGCTCGGAGTCAGTGAAGTCTTTCAGCCCGGAACCCACACCGGGGAAATTCTCAAGTTCCTGCAGAATCACTTGCGTGATTAAGATGGAAAAGTCTCCGTTTGGTCCACTTGAGAACGAGGCTGCCAGGCTGTACCGTCAGCTATCAGGTCAGTCTCCACCCTGCATCTCGATACGCTTCTATCCCTACTCCAGTCTCCGGCACACGATCCGAAAAAGGGAACAGCGTCTGGAAGTGCGCATCAGTGATGTTCTCGAAAAGGCACCCCTTCCGCTGCTCTCGGCGATTTCCGAGCTCCTCCTTTACAAACTCTTTCGGCTCGAACCTCCCCGCTCCTCCAGGCGACTCTATAGCGAATACATCAGCCGGGATGAGATCGTAGAACGAGTCAATCGAGTGCGTCGAAGCCGCAGCAGGAAAAGCTTTCCCGGGCCTCGGGGCCGGCATTTCGATCTCCAGATCCTTTTTGATGACTTGAATGAGAGCTTCTTCAACAATGAACTCGAGCTGGAGCAGGTTTCCTGGAGTCACGGTGCATCCCGTCGAAGGCTAGGGCATTTCGATCCGGCCTTCAATGCCGTTGTCATCAGCCGATCACTGGATCGTGAAGATGTGCCGGAATGCGTAGTCTCTTTCGTCCTCTACCACGAAATGCTGCACGCCTTTCTCGGTGAGACGGTTCGCAACGGGAAACGATTCAAACACCATCCCCGCTTCAGGGCCGCCGAGCAAGATTTCCCGGCCTACGCGGAAGCAGTCCGGTTCATCGAAGAGAGTCTCTAACAGACAGGGCTTCCAGCACCTCCGTCTTAGAAGCGGATGCAGTGCCGAGCTTGGCGACGACAATCCCGGCGGCCAGGTTGGCGAGCACCGCCGCTTCATGGAAGCTCGCACCGCTCACAACACTGAGACTGAACACTGAGATGACGGTGTCGCCGGCTCCGGTCACGTCGAACACCTCTTTGGCAGAGGCTCGAATGGAATGTGGGGCTCCCCCCTGGTACAGGGACATCCCCATCTCTCCTCTGGTGACCAGCAGGGCGTCTACCGCAGTGCGCTCCAAAAGTGAATCCGCGGCAGCCGTCCAGTCGGGCCTCTCGGCAGGCACATCGCCTTCAGCGGCCGCCTCAAATTCGGCTTGATTCGGAGTGATGACGGTTGCCCGCCGATACTTGGCAAAATCAGTTCCCTTGGGATCAACCGACACGAACTTCCCGGAAGCTCTTGCCCCTTCGATGACTTCGCGAGTCAACTCGGACCCGACGACACCTTTCGCATAGTCTGAGAGAATGACGCCTTCTGCCAGTTTGACCGAGTCAGCAACGCTCTCGAGGAGGCGTTCCAGTGGCCTCTCAGTCAGCGGTTCACGGTTCTCACGATCGGTCCGACAGACCTGCTGGTGCTGAGCGATTACCCGGGACTTCAGGGTGGTGGCCCGGCTCTCATCCAAGACGACTCCCGAGGCTTCGATTCCCACCTCATCCAGCTTCCGGACTACCTTCCGACCCGCCGCGTCGGAGCCGACAGCTCCCAGTAGAGACACTCGGGCACCCAGTCGGGCCAGATTCACGGCTACGTTGGCTGCTCCTCCCAGGTGATCGGAGATCCGCTCGACTTCAACAACTGGCACCGGTGCTTCTGGAGAGATGCGCTTCACATGCCCCCAGATGAAACGATCGAGGATCACATCTCCGACGACCAGCAGGCGTCGGCGCTCGAATCGATCAACAATGCCTTCCAGTTGGCCCATGTCGGTCTCCAGAGAACGATCCAAGATACCACAGCCCCCGCTGCCGCAACCCAAGGTGCACACAACACCCCCGGACGCGTTTAGAATTGGGGGAGGAATTATGGGAACCACTAAGGGAACAGAGCCGGAGAGGATTCTACTGGCTCGCATCGGGGCCCTGGGCGACACTCTCATGGCTCTGCCGGTGGCTCAAGCACTGAAGAGCCGAAAGCCTTCACGGGTTGATCTCCTGTGCTCGGCGAGTGTGGCTCCTCTGATCGATCTCAGCTCGCACATCGATCGTGTCTATCCGCTTAAGCACCGCAACGTTCCCTACCGGTTATCGAGGGAAAAACAAAAACTGGTCAAACACCTCAAGAAACAGGGCTACTCTCGCGCAGTGTTGATGGAGAACGCGCAGCGCTTTTTCACGATCCTTCGTGAAACGGGGATCCGGGAGATCTCCAGTTATGTCGAACGCCCCTTTGATCCGAGTCTCCACAGCGTGGAGAACAATCTCCGTCTGGCAGGTCTGGAGGAGCATTCTGAGGTTCCGCTGAAGATTGATCTGGATCTTTCCTCGCCTTCCTGTCGCGGCTTTGAAAGCGACCTCGAAGGGCTCGAGCGACCCTTCGTCGGGATCCATCCCGGCTACGGTCCTCCGGGGCGCAAGAGAGGCCAGACTACGAGGCTCAAGGGCTGGCCGCGCGGCTCCTTCATCAGACTCGCACAGGCGCTTCAGCAGCGGGGCGCCAGCGTGATCATCACGGGTTCCAGCAAAGATATTCGCGATTCCCAGATCATTGCGGATCACCTCGATCCGAAGCGGACCAGAGTCCTGGCCGGGAAGACAACCCTCTCTCAGTTAGCCGGCCTCATTACACTGCTCGATCTTCTGCTATCCGTCGATTCCGGACCGGCCCATCTGGGAGCTGCTCTGGGAACTCCCCTGGTGGTGCTGTGGGGACCGGCCAAATGGATTCAGACCAGACCACTCCCCACCACCGCCTCTCTCGAACTCCTACGCCAGCAGGTACCATGCAGCCCGTGTTACGACACGCCGGCCATGAAGAGTTGTCGCAGGAACATCTGCATGGAATCGATTCGCGTCGAATCGGTCTTCGAGGCCTGTTGTCGCAGTCTGGATGCCGGTTGAGTGGGGACTGCAGGTCCGCCCGGCGTCAGTACTCACCCGGGCAACGTTTGTGGACGGAAGTACTCACTCCGGATCGCTTCCGGCTCTGGTCGCCTCATCTATCAGCATGACAGGAATCCCATCTCGGATCGGATAGATCAGGTGGCAGGCGGTACACTCCAGACCGTTTTGGTCCGGCGTCAGCACGACCTCAGATTTACACGAAGGGCAGGCCAGGATTGCCAGCAGTTCGGGACTGATGGGGAGATCGTTATCCATCTGAACAAGCAATCTATGGGATGGCTATTGATTCGTCAACCCCCTGTATAGTTCCACGTTCCATGTTCCAAGTTCCAAGTTGGCGCGCTCATTGCATTCGCGCCTCCGTCTGCCCGGCGACGGAACAAGCGAGCTCCGGGATCCGCCCGTAGGCGGCAAGGAACAGAGACAATCAAGGAACCTACAGAGGCAGGAACGCCAGTGACTGCGTGGCAGCCGCAGGCCGACATCTTCAGGAACGCCAGTGACTGCCCAAAGGATGGTTCCACGTTCCAAGTTGGATCGAGTCGTAGAGGAGGAACGGGGTCGGGAGCGCGAAGCCGTGGAAAGTGAAACGTGGAACTGTGAACCAAAAGTCGAGAACGATCGCTTCAAGCTCCTGAGCCCAGCAGAGAAAAGCTCTCCAGAACGGAATACTCGGCGCCTTCGGACTTGAGGATACTTTTATAGAGATTGAAGCGCCTGACTCGGAACGATCTTCCGCTGACACGGAGCTCCTGTGTGAACCACTCCTGAAGCGAGGAGAGGCATCGTCGGGACTTGAGACGCACGAGGGTTAAATGAGCTCGGTACTCCCGCCCCTCTCTCTTGATACCGAGGGCAGTCAAATCATCTTCGAGTTCACCCTGCAGGTGGATGAGGACAGGAGACCTCTGAACGCCCACAAAAACAACTCGAGCTCCCTTTCGATGAGGGAAGGCATCCGGCCCGTTCAAAGACACATCAAAGGGAGGAATCCGGTTCGCGAGTTTGTGCAGAGTCAATGCAACGGAACGCATCTGAACCTCACTTACATGGCCCAGGAACTTTAGGGTCAGGTGCATAGCGCTGCGACTGACGCCACGTCCAGGCAGACCCAGTCCTTGCAGGCTTCTAACCGCCGACTCGAGGTCATCCAGAATCTTGGGTGGAAGCGGAATGGCGATGAAGGATCGGATCACAGGAGCTCCCTGCGCAGCCAGTCGAGAGCGAATCGGGCGGCGCGGAGTCGTATGGTCTCGCGGCCCCCCGGCAGAAGGCGTTGCTTGGAAAAAACGCCGCCGCGACAGCAGAGCCCGAAAAAGATGAGCCCGACCGGCTTTTCGGCAGTTCCCCCTCCAGGACCGGCAATTCCGGTCACGGACAGACTCGTGGAGGCCCCCGTCACGTCACATACCTCCGCGGCCATTTTCTCGGCAACCGCTGCACTCACAGCCCCCTGTTCCTCCAGCAGCGCAGCGGGGACTCTCAGCAGTGTCTTCTTGAGTTCATTGCTGTAGGTCAGGATGCTTCCTCTGAAGTACTCGGAGCTACCCGCCACATCAGTGATCATTTTGGCAATCAAACCGCCTGTGCAGGATTCGGCCGTCGCCAGATCCAGCCCCTCCCTCTTGAGACTCGCCCCCACGACTTCTTCGAGTGACTGCCCCGCCTCGGCAAATAGTGATTCACCAAGGGTTCCCTTAATCCTGGCTGACAGTTCTTCCAGCTTCTCCTCGGCTTCCGAAGAAGTCCCGGGACAGCCGAGGTGCAGGTGGATGATCCCGGGCGAAGAGAGGATGGTCGTCTGAATCTCTGGGTATTGGCGGTAGATCGGCTCCACCAGGGCATCGACCTTCGACTCCGCCATCGACGCAACGCTCAAATGCCGGGTCAGGTGGACGGAGACGGGAAAAGATTTCTCCAGCACCTCCATCACTTGTTCCCGCACCATCGGTTTCAGTTCCCGGGGAGGGCCGGGAAGAAGAAACACCAGGGCTCCTCCTTCTCGGAGGAACAGCCCCGGGGCTGTTCCTTTAGGGTTCGGAAGTACAACGGCCCCCTCGGGCACCATCGCCTGACGGCGGTTGTTCTCTCCCACTGAAAAACGAAATCTCCGAGCCCGTTCCTCGATCGACTCCATGATCGCTTCGTCAAAGAGCAGGGGACGGCCGAACAGCTCTGCAGTGGTTTCCCTCGTGATATCGTCGGCTGTGGGTCCCAGTCCACCCGTAACGAAGACCACGCCCGCGCTCTCGACGGCAGACTGGATGGCATCAGAAATCAGATCCTCTCGGTCACCGACAATCATCTTGCGTTCGACCTGAACTCCAATTCGGTTCAGCTGCTCAGTAATAAAAAGAGAGTTCGTGTCCAGCCGGGTAGGGGTCAGCAGTTCGGAGCCGACCGCGATGATCTGGGCGGTTGGGGGTTTTGATCTCAACTCTGAGCTACTGCTTGCCGTCATCGATAATCATCTTAACCGAGACGGAACCAGGACCAGGTTGAAAGTTGAAAGTTGAAAGTTGAAAGTTGAAAGTTGAAAGTTGAAAGTTGAAGGTTGAAAGTTGAAGGTTGAAAGTTGAAAGTTGAAAGTTCGTGGAACGTGGAACTGATCCCGAGGCGGACCGGTTTCCGGAGGCTTCCGCGCCGCCGCGCAGTCACTGGCGTTCCTGCCTCTGCAGTTGCCTTGTTCGGACCACGGAGGGTCCTCCCACACTGGGCATCTCACAAACCGGCAAAGAGTGGGAGCTGCCTCTGCGCCGCGACCCTGTTCGGACGTTTCCTTGATCGGCACTATTCCTCACGGCCTGCGGGCCGGTCCCCGAGGGGACTTGGCCAGCCGCCGGGTGGACAGAGGCGCGAATGACAATGAGCGCGCAACGAGGAACGCAAGCTTCTTCGCGGCCTGTGGGCCGTGCGCAGTCACTGGCGTTCCTGCCTCTGTAGTTTTCTTGGTTGGACCACGGAGGGTCCTCCCACACTGGGGCACCCTGGAACGTGGAACTTGGAACCATGCTCCAGCCCTCAAGGAACGAAACCCAGCCACCTCACCAGGAGCAAGAGCAGCCCTGCGTAGAGCCCTGCCACGAGATCGTCGGTCATGATCCCGTAGCCACCCGGCAGTCTTTCCGCCTGGCGGGCCGGCGGCGGTTTCAGGATGTCAAAAATTCGAAAGAAGACAAATCCAAGGAACAGCGTAGAAAGTGACAGGGGAACCCACATCAGCGTGAGCCACTGGCCCGCAACTTCATCGATGACGACTCTTGAGGGGTCGGAGTCACCCAGGTCAGAAGCTACCCGATGGGCGGCCCAGGTCCCCACGACGCTGGATCCTATCAGTCCCGACAGCAGGAAGAGGAAGGGATCGCTGGAGGCCAGATAAAGGCACCCTGCGATGGCAACGGCGAGCAACGAGCCCCAGGTCCCGGGAGCGATGGGAAGATAGCCGACGCCTGCGCAGGTTGCCAGCAGGTGCGCCGCGCGTGCCGTCAATTGACGTCCTCTGAGTCGGGCAACTCTTCCCAGCTGACTTTCCGTCCGGGGATCCGGAAACGGCCCTCCAGCCACTTGCCCAGGTCCACCAGCCGGCAGCGTTCGCTGCAAAAAGGAAACCACTCATTCTTCAGGCCGGCCCGCTTTCCACACTGGGGACAGAAGCTAGATTTCGAGCCCTTCATTGAACCAGGGTCCCCACCAGATCGTACTCGTGGGCTTCTTCGACACGGACCTCGCCGATCTCCCCGGGACGCGTCGCTGGAGTCACACCATCCGTCACATAGACCACCCCGTCGATATCCGGGGCCTGTCCTTCGGTGCGACCCTGCCAGAGCATGTCACTCTCTTTAGAGATGCCTTCCAGCAGAACCGGCACAGTCTGTCCAACCAGTCGCTGGTTCAGCTGGCGGGAAATGGTCGACTGCAACTCCATCAGGCTCTTCTGACGCTGCAGTTTGATCTCTTCTGGCACCTTGTTTTCCAGGTGATACGAACCGGCGTGCTCTTCGTCCGAGAAACAAAATGCCCCCAGGCGATCGAACTTCAATTCCTCTGCGAACTCCAGAAGTTCCTGAAAGTCTTCGTCTGTCTCACCGGGAAAACCCACGATCATGGTCGTCCTTATCGCCACCCCTGGTACCCGTTCCCGGATTCGTTCAACGAGACGGCTCAGAGAGCCCCGATTCCCACCTCTCTTCATCTTCTTCAGAATGTTGCGAGAGGCGTGTTGAAGTGGAATGTCGAAGTAATTGCAGGCTTTCGAGCACTCCCGGACGGCGTCCAGGAGTTCGCCATAGATGTTATTGGGATAGGCGTACAAAAACCGCACCCAGTGGATGCCGTCAACTTGTTCGGCTTCTCGCAGAAGGTGCGCCAGGCCGTGTCGGTCCCCGGAGTCGAACCCATACATGGTGGTGTCCTGGCCGACCAGGTTGATCTCCTTCACGCCCTTCGCGGCCAATCTCCGGATCTCAGTCAGAACCGACATCAGAGGCCGGCTTCGAAATCGACCTCGCATCTGAGGGATGACGCAAAAGCTGCAGGGATGATCGCAGCCTTCGGCGATCTTTACATAAGCCGAGTAATGTGGGGTCGTCAGGACGCGTGGGTCAGTGTCGCTGTACAGGTACTCCTCGCGAGCTTCATAAGCCGGCGGGACCGGCACAGAGGTCTCCTGCGGGTCGTGGCAGGCCCGCAGAATCCCTGGAAGCTCGTTGGTTCCGACAACTGCATCCACTTCCGGTAGAGAGTCCAGGATCTCCTGCCGGTATCGCTCGACCATACAGCCGGCCACGATCAGTCGCCTGCAACTCCCCAGTTTCTTTTCCTGAGCCATTTCCAGGATGGTGTCAATGGACTCCTGTTTGGCGGACTCGATGAAGCCGCAGGTATTGACCACTATGATCTCGGCTTCCCGTTGGGACCCGGTGACTTCATGTCCCCCTGCTTTGAGCAGTCCCATCATGACCTCGCTGTCGACCAGGTTCTTGGGGCACCCGAGACTGACAAATCCAACCTTCGCCATAGAGTCTGCCATTATATCGTTCCTGGTCGCGGGAAGACGAGGTTTCAAGGTTTCAAGGTTCCAAGGTTCCAAGGTTCCAAGGTTCCAAGGTTCCAAGGTTTCAGGGTTTCAAGTCCCGAGACGAGAAAGGTCCTTGTCCAAGCCACCGGGACTCGGAGCCCGGGGTCCGACGGTCGCAACCTGAGGATTCCCTTCGACTCCTGAGATTGCGGACGCCCAGACCTGGAACGCTGGAACGTTGGTACCTGAATCAGCCAGTGCCGCAGTACTGGATCGCTGACTGGGCCAGAATCGCTGCGAGTTTTTCAACCGATTCCAGGTCCACCCACTCCTCAGCAGAATGGGCCCCTCCTCCCGAGGGTCCAATGACGACGGTCTCGATTCCCGCCGCGGACAACAGAGCGGAGTCCATCCACGGATGGTCTCCGATCAACTCAGGAGTTCCGTCGCAGACCTCCGCCGCTGCCGATTTCACAACCTGGACAATGCGGCAGTCCGGTCGCACTTCGAAAGGATCTCGCCCCAAAAGAGTCTTGAGCCGCCACTTGAACTGAGGATCTTCTCTCTCCAGATCCTCAAGTATGGCTCTGATCTCAGCGCTGGCCACTTGAGAATCTTCACCCGGGAGAGTTCTGCGTTCGATCCCCAGCCGGCACCGGGCGGCGTAGGCGCTGAGCTCGGTCCCCCCAGCCAGCGTTGCGGCGTGCAGCGAAGCCGACCCAAGCAGAGGATGGGAGGGTTGCTTTCGCAGGGCTTCTTCCAGCATCGACAGTTTGGCCAGGAACCGGCCCATCTTCATGTTGGCATCGATGCCGAGATCGACGCGGCTTCCGTGTGCTGCCTTCCCGATGGTCTCAACTTCCAACCAGATGAAGCCCTTATGAGCGACACAGATCTGAAGCTGGGTGGGTTCGGTCACGATCGCTCCATCGGTCGTCACATAATTGAGAAGGTCGGAGGTTCCGAGACTGGCGTATTCTTCATCCGCAACCGCCGCCAGCAGCAGATCGCCACTCAATCCGATCCGGGCCTGGTTGAGGGCCTTCACTGCCCCCAGGCTGGCCGCCAGACTCGCTTTCATATCATAGGCCCCGCGCCCGAACACCCTTCCCTCCTGTACGAGCGGTTCAAAGGGTCGGGGCATATTCTCGACACCAACCGTGTCGTAGTGGGCATTCAGCATCAATGAGGAGCCGTTTCCAGAACCGCACCTTTTACCAACCACACTCACACGGCCGGGCTCGGGTTCAAGATGCAGGACCTCCAGTCCCAGACTCTTCATGTGATCTGCTACGCAGGCAGCGATGTGGCTCTCCCCGGGAGCACCCGGGATCAGACTTGGATTGACCGAGTTAATGGAGATCAGCTCACAGAGCGTTGCGTGAACGTACGGGGAGTCGATTGCTAATCTCATCGATCAAATCGAACTTACTTCATCCGGACGGCTGACGAAAGCACGGACGGCTTCACCCGGCCACTAGTCTAGTGCAGCCCGCCTCAAGTCTTGACCCAGGTTCAGACGCCCCTCCTCGCCGCTGGCGTTGTTGCGCTCGCTCGCCATATGGCATGATATGACTCGCTCCCGACGCCTAGCCAGCGACGACGATTGACGCGCTGACCCTGGATCAAGACTTATGGCGAGATGCACTGGTTTCACCTTACAATGAGTGCAGATGAAACTCATTCGCGACTGGTTAGGACAGCCTTCGCCGACTCGAACAGCTTCCGAGAGTGAGAGCGAGACGATTCGCGAGATCACTCGAAAGCTGGATCAACTGCCGGTCGAGCAGGCCCGCTACATGGCCGCGTTCGCCTACATTCTGGGACGCGTAGCGCACGCTGATCTCGACATCAGCGAAGAAGAAACCAGAGCCATGGAAGAGATCGTAGTCAGAGAGGGTGAACTGTCTCCTGATCTCGCCATCATCGTCGTTCAGATGGCCAAGTCTCAGAACCTGCTTTTTGGAGGCACGGAGAACTACCTGGTAACGCGGGAATTCAAGAAGATGTCGACCCAGGAGCAGAGGAAACAACTGCTGCACTGTCTCTTCGCCGTCTCGTCCTCGGATGATTCGATCTCCGTTGTGGAGGACAACGAGATAAGACAGGTCTCCAAAGAGCTCGGGATTACTCACTCCGAGTTTATCTCAATCCGATCGAGTTTTCGCGAGTACCTGGCGGTCCTGCGGAAGTCGGAACAGAAAGCGGATTGAATGAAGAGAGACAAGAAACTGGGACTGTCTGCGGGCCCAGCAATCAGCTTTCCATGGTTGTAACGTTCCCCGGCAGCTTCCGCGCTGCTGCGCAGTCACTGGCGTTCCTGCCTCTGTAGTTTCCTTGGCTGGTAATGTTCCTTGCGGCTTGCGGGCCGGTCCCGGAGCTCAATTGTCCCGTCGCCGGGTGGACAGAGGCGCGAATGCCAATGAGCGCGCCACCTGAAACCTTCAACTCATTCCTCCGTGACCCGTTCAGCCACTCCTGCCTCCGCCTTATAGAGTCCGTAAATGGGACCTCCGGGCAGGGCTACGATCATCACGATCAGGGCCTGGAGAAGACCCAGCGCGACACTGATCTCATCCTGAGTTCCCAGCTCAGCAAAAAGCAGCAGATAGAGACTCTCGCGCAGGCCGAATCCGTTAATGGTTATCGGGATCATGATGCTCAGATTCACCAGCGGTATGAAGATCAGAAACACCGAGAAGCTGGAATCAAAGTCCAGGGACCGAGCGGCGAACCACATCACGCAAACGGCCGTGAATTGAACGACCAGCGAGAGTCCGAAGATGACCAAGACCGAGACCGGGGCTCCGATCAAGGCCCTGAGGCCCTCATAGATGAGCTGGAGTTTTTCATCCAGGGCCTCGAACCCGAACCGGGTCAGGAGCCGGCTGGTGGCCCGGTGCGACCAGTCGTGGAAGACTGCCACATTGATCAGGAAATAGACCGTCGTCATGGCGATGAACACCCGCGAGAGCTGCACCCCACCTACTGCGATATCAGAGTACAGGGAAGAGCAGAGACCGATCAGAAGCAGGGCGCAGAGTCCGGCGCTCCGGTCCAGCAGGGTGGTTGTCAACATGTGAGAGAGCCCCGTCTTGGAGTGCCTGGACACGTAGTAGGCTCGAAATACGTCGCCACCCATCGCGGAGGGAAGAAACAGGCTGAAGAAGTTCCCCATGAGCACAATGCGCAGCGCTTGCAGGTAGGGAATCTGAATCGTGAAGTAGCTCAGGATGATCTTCCATCGAAAAACCGCCACCAGGGTGAGGCCCAACTGCAACAGAACTGCCAGCAGAAGAGGGCCCAGTCGGGCCGACACGATGACGGAGCCAAGAGTTCGCAGGTCCAGCTGGTAGCCAAGCACCACCAGCAGCAGGACTGTGAAACCAAGTTTCAGCAGAGTTTTCCAGTTCATCCGTCTTTTAACTCTGGCCGATCCCCAGGTGACTCCACAAGTGTGAAACAACCCCCCAGGGCGTACGGTCGTAAACGATTGCAGGGAAGAAACCTGCTGCCAGACCCCAGGCAAGGCTGTAGAGCGCCACTCCCGTTACCAGTCTCGAACGAAGCGCAGACCACCGTACCGCTACCATCAGGATTGGAACCATTGGAACCAGGTACCGCGAGCTGAAGCCTGTCCCCCCCATCCAGTCAGCATAAAGGGCATGAACTCCAAAAAAGGTGACCACGGGCAGCCACTCCTCAGGATTCTGCCACACCCTCGGGTAGCCCCAGAGCAGTATTGGAAAGAAGATCAGCAGACCACTGGCCGGATCGATCAACAGACCCGCTGCACCTCCCGGACTCAACTGGAAACCGGCGTGGACCCCCGAGTGGAAAATGGCCCGGTGGCCCGTGACGTCCTGAAACATCCACTGAACGGTTAACAAGACGGTGAACACAGCCAGCAGCCCGGAACCCAGCAACGTAAACCCCGAGCGATACTTTCCCTTCAGACACTGTACGATCCCCATCGCCACCGGAACCACGACGAAGGGGTACTTGATCAGGGTCCCAAGGAATCCGAGAAGGAATTTGGCTTTCCCGTCCTTTGCGGACAATAGAGCCATCCAGATGGCAGCAGTCCACGGTTCCGTCCAGATATCGCGCGAGTAGCACAGCAGCGGACTGGCCAGCGCCGCAAAAACCAGCACAGTTGAATTCCGGCATCGAAGCCGGCCCAGACGCTGTGCCATGAAGAGGACGGCAACCAGTCCTGCCGTGCAGGTGAGCCAGACGCAGAGAGGTTCAACCCAGGGCGTACCTGCCAGAGGCCAGGCAAAGAACGCCAGGAGCATTGCGAAGAAAGGCGAGTGAGTGCCCAACTCTTGTCCGCTGCCGTCAACGTCAACATGCCGGTCGATCTCGACACGTCGAAATCGCGAGCCGGCATCCCAGTCACCACGAAGCGCCTGATCGTAGTTATTCCTCAAATCGAAGTCCCCGTCTTCTACCAGGCTGCTGACCGCCACCAGATAGTGGGGTGAGTCTCCGGAAAGAGCTCGGGGCGGGCCCAGCGCAAACTGGTTCCACCGGAGGGAAGGAAGTCCGCGCATTTCCTTCTCATCCGAGGGCGCATGAACGATTGTGGCAACCAGGAAGGTCAAAACGACCAGAGCGATACTGCGACTCATAAGGCCCTGTTAGGATACTCTGCACTCATGTCAAAAGCCGCAGCCATTCGGACGATCCTCGAGACTCGAACTCTCAGGATCATCGGGCTCATCGGCACTGTATCCATCAGCGTGTTCTTTTGTGCCCTGGCTTTCCTGTACTTCGAGTGGTGGTTGGGTGTCTGGCTGGTGGCCCTTGCCACAATCACTTATGCTTCACCGGGTTGGGGGCTGGGCCTTCTCTTCCTCACGGTCTCAATGGATCCGGCCCGGCCGGTCGTTGGGGGAATCATCGTTTCTTACTCGGAGATACAGATCGCCGCCTTCCTCTCATCCTGGTGCGCCGGCGGCCTCTGGCGAGAGAGAAAGTTGATCCACGACTGGAGACTGGCGAGTTGGTGCGCTCCCTTCCTGTTCATCATGCTCGTTTCCGGGCTGCTTTCGTCCTCGGTCCCACGCGCTGTGGGGAATTCAATGCGAGTGGCCGAGATGTTTATTCTGGTCTTTGCAGTCGCCAACCTGCTCAAAGACTCGTCCGGCCCCAGGTTTCGCGTTTTTCTTCTGGTCGGCTGCCTCTTCTATTCACTGCTGGGAGTTTCCCAATTCCCGTTCGTTGAATGGGGCCGAATCTACTCGACATTCACCAACCCGAACCAGTTCTCGGGCTACCTCAGCCTGGTCCTCCCCTTTGCAGTCATCCTCTTCCTGTCGGCTCGCCGAGGGGTACGGATCAGGTGGGGCTATGTGTGTGTCATTCTGCTGGTGGCCGGGGTGGCCACACTTTCACGAGCGGGTTTTCTGGCCACGCTTCTTGGCGTGTTTACGGTCTTGCTTCTGCATTTCCACCATCACCCTGGGCCGGACCTGAGACAAATCCTCGTTACCCTGACTTCGAACACCCGCTTCCTTGTCCAGCATGCTCTGGTCGGAATCATTCTTCTGGTGACTCTGCTGCTGGTCCCTTCCACCCGGAGGGCCCTGGACGACTCCCTTCGGAACGTCACCGGACGCTTCAGGGGCGGATTGGTGTCTTCCTTTCAGCAGTTCCGCCAACCCTATTTCGAGGTCGGGTGGGCAATATGGAAAGAGCATTTCTGGCTGGGTGTTGGCCCGGGAAACTACGCTCGGGGGCTGGAAGAAAAAGAGGCCCTATTGAGAAGCTACCGAGAGGTACGGCAAACTCACAGGATCTTTATCCGTTCCATTCAGTCTCATGTTCACAACCTGTACCTCCAGACCGGAGTTCATTTTGGAATTCTGGGGCTGGCAGCCTTCCTCTATTTCTTCCTGCGCGTCTTTCTGACTCTGCTAAACAAGTCCAGGGGCTCTCCTGCGGCAATCGCCGGTGTTGGATTACTCGTAGCTTTCTTTTTTCACAACCTGCTGGATGTGACGTTTCCCAGCCTGGGCATTGAAGTGGGTATCCTGATGGGCGTGGCCTTCAGCGACAACCGACTTTGATCCCTGAGTGCGAAGTGTTACCTTGACGAGTTTGTGAGTAGACGAAGCCCCCAACGCTCCTTTATTGAGAAATACCGACGGGCTGCGGAGACGGCTCTTGCGGAAATGCCCCTCGAAGGAGTGCTTGGACTGATTGATCTGCTGCAGACAGTCCGGCTGCGCGATCGCCAGGTTTTTGCGTGCGGAAATGGCGGAAGTGCGGCGATGGCGAGCCACCTGGCCAGTGAACTGGGGACGGAGCCCCTTGCAGAGGGATCTCGTCGATTCCGCGTGTATTCCCTGACGGACAATGTTGCCTGGATCAGCGCGATAGCGAATGATACAGACTATTCGCAGGTATTTGTTGAACAGCTCAAAAATCTAGCTCGGGAGGGCGACCTGTTGATTGCGTTCAGCTGCAGCGGCAACTCGCAGAACGTGATCAAGGCGGTGCACTGGGCAAAACAGAGCGGGCTGACCACAGTTGGAATCACGGGCCAACCGGGCGGCCTTCTGGCTGAGTGCGCTGACCTCGTGGTGGCTGTTCCCAGTTCCTTCACCCCGCAGATCCAGGAGGGACACATGCAGATCCAGCACCTTGTCAGCTACTACTTTGCGGAGACGGACTTCCATCTCTAGTTCCTCGCGGGGTGTCAAGAGGAGTCCAACATCAAACGCAAGATACGAAGAGCGATGCTGAGTGAACTGATTTCCGACATTGTCGAGGGAGGGGCCATCTCGCATGAGTAGCCCTCGCCTCGCCCTGGCGGCGAACCGACCCATTGGCGCCTATGCGGCAACAGTACTGCGAAAATACGACTGGCCGCCTGTCTGTCTATTGTTGGCGGAATCCCCGTCAGCCGATAATTCGGCGGGTGATATCCAAGAGATCTTTCCTGATGTGCCGCTGCAGATCGGTCGGGAATTCCGGGAGGGGACCGGGGTCGCATTGCTGGGCGAGCTCAAGCTGGACCTGATCTTGTGCGTTCACTTTCCCTACCTGCTACCGCCCGCCATCCTGTCCATCCCTTCGCGAGGATGTCTCAATCTCCATCCGTCCTATCTCCCCTGGAATCGGGGCTGGCATACATCCTCCTGGGCGATCCTGGAAAACACCCCTGCGGGCGCCAGTCTCCACTGGATGGACGAAGACTTGGACACAGGGCCGATTGCTCTCCGCCGTGACGTCCCCATCCTCCCGCATGATACCGGGCACACCCTGTATGGGCGGATCCTGGAGTGCGAGCAAAGGCTGCTCGATGAGGCGGTGCCCCGCATGCTCGACAACACCCTGGGCGCAGAACCACAAGAAGGTTCAGGAACGTTTCATAAGAAGAGCGATCTCTCCAAGATTTCCAGTCTGCAGCTTGATGAAAAGTGTACCGTCCGCGAAACCCTGGCCCTGCTGAGAGCCCTCACCACAAGCCATCTTTCGGAAGCCGCCTGGTTCCGGGAGTCCGGTGACGTTTACCGGGTTCACGTCAGTGTCACCAGAGAACGTGACTCAGATTGAGGTTTGATCCAGCGACGACACAACATGCCGGAAGGGCGGAAACGACCAGGCGGGGCGTCTGAATACTCACTAGAAAACACGTATCCAAACCGATGTCAGGCCCGCCTGGTCAGCAGGTGCTCCGGAAACCTGTGATCGTTTACGCACAGCAGAGGCATGAGCTAAACTCGGGAGGAAAAAGGGCGAGGTCACAAGAGCCCTGACAGGCGCTTTTTCACGATCTTTCGGAGCCCTGTCAGTAAGTGAGAAAGGCGGAGCTTTGTTCGGCGCCCTTCAAGTCAGAATTCCATGTTGCTAGCCTCCCTATTGTTCCTTTACGGCGTCTGGTTTTGCATCAAAGCCATTCGCGATCCTGCCGGGGCGTTTCCCTGGCTCATTCCACTCGTGGCCGTGACACGCTCTCCGAAACTCCTGGGCATCGGAGAGCGCCTGATCCTATTCGACTTTCTCCTGGTCGTGTGGCTTGGCCTGGTATTGTTCATATATCTGCCAGGGCGGGACAGCGTGAGCCTGCCACGGGATGGAATTCTGGCGCTGTCAAGCTATGGTCTTTTCCTGGGCATCTGTGCTCTATCGCTCATCGATGCTCAGAACCTGGGCGGCGGCATCACGGTCCTGGCTAAATTTTCGTTTGGGCCGTGCATTGCTCTGGCTGCTTTGATCGCCACCCAGATGGCGGGGAGTTCCCGTGCCATTCTGACCTCGCTCGTCATCACCTTCTGTCTGGTGACGCTCTTGGGCGTGCTGGAAGCCATGGGACTACCCAGCATTGTTGAACCACGCCACGCCTACAGACTAACCACCACCTTCAGGAGTCCAAATCAGCTGGGGTCATTTCTTTTCATTCTGCTTCCCATAGCCGCGGGGTTCTTGCTTTCCACCCAATGGCGCCGAACCCGTCTTAAGATCATTACAGCGGTAGCGCTCGCAATCGCCCCGTTCGTCCTGCTCCTTACTTCCTCCAGAACTTCGCTGGCTGTGGTAGTCATCGAGATGGTTCTGTTTGCCCTCCTCTCACCCTTCTGGATCCAAAGCCTGGGAAGGAAGTGGAGCCGACTCATCCCGATCGTAGGGTCCTCTTTAATCCTGATCCCCATCGGTCTCTACTCGCTGAGGGAAAGTCGACATTTCACACTTTTTCGCAGCAGGGTTTTTGACTGGGCCCGTTATCTCGCCGGGGCGCCCGACTTGTCCAGTTTCGTGGATCGCCTAACGGGTCGGGCGTCTGGCCAGCCTTTTGTTCTCAATACGATTCTTTCCCCCCTGAGGGCGGTACAGGCGCATCCCTGGCTGGGAATTGGGATCGGTAATGCGGGAACGGTCCTCGAGATTCTTCCGGGGCGGTCTTCCGAAATTCACAACCAGTATCTGGCAATTGTCGGGGAATGCGGCATCCTGGGTACCCTGGCTCTTCTTCTTTTCTTGTCGTTGATGGTTGTCAAAGTTTACGAGTTCGTACGGAATGAACCTTCTGATCGCTGGATGGCCATCGGAATAGCGCTCGCTTTCGGCGCCTGTCTGATTTCGGGAGTCTACATCCGCTTTCTACGACGCCGCGCATTCTGGATCCTGCTTGGCATCATCCTGGCAGGGCTTCCGATCCGAAGGCGACCGGATCAAGGCATCGTGCGAGCATGACGGAAAAGGGCAATCCCAGGATCTACCTGTCTGGACCTCACCTCTGCGGACGGGAAATCCATTTCTTGAAGGAAGCGCTTGACTCGAACTGGATCGCCCCACTGGGACCCCAGGTCGATGCCTTCGAGGAAGAATTCGCTCACTATATCGGCGTCAAGTCTGCGGCAGCTCTCTCCTCGGGAACAGCGGCTCTCCATCTCGGCCTCCGCTTGGCCGGAGTCGTCCGGGGGGACAAGGTGTTCTGTTCGACCTTGACCTTCGTAGCCTCCGCAAGCCCGATTCTCTATCTGGGTGCCGTTCCGGTGTTCCTGGATGCTGACCCCGACAGCTGGAACCTGGATCCCAATCGGGTGGAAGAAGAACTCGAGCGTCTTTCCAGAAACGGGCAAACGCCTCGTGCCCTGGTCGTAGCCGACATCTTTGGCCAGAGTGCGGATTACGAGAGGATTGAAAGAACCTGTGAACGGTACGGTGTGGCAGTCGTGGAGGACGCAGCCGAGTCACTGGGCGCCACTTATCGCGGCAGCAGGACAGGACGTTTTGGGAAATGCGCGGCGTTTTCGTTCAATGGCAACAAGATCATCACCACCTCTGGCGGAGGCATGCTGGTGTCGGACGACGAAGCGCTGATTCAAGAAGCGAGACTTCTGGCAGCTCAGGCCCGAGAGCCAGCTCCCCACTATGAGCACTCGAGGCTTGGCTACAACTACCGAATGAGCAACCTCCTGGCCGCTGTTGGGCGGGCTCAGTTAGAGGTGCTGGAGGAACGGATCGCCCAGCGACGGTCGGTCTTCCGTTACTATCGCTCGCACCTGTCCGATCTCCCCGGCATCACTTTCATGCCGGAGGCCGGCTACGGGCAGTCGACCCGCTGGATGACATGCCTTGAGGTCGATGCTGAGGCTTTTGGTGCTGACCGGGAGATGGTCCGGCTGGCCCTGGAAGCAGAGAACATCGAATCACGACCGGTCTGGAAACCGCTCCACCTCCTGCCTCTCTTCGAGGGCTGTGAAGTCGTTGGGGGCGGGGTGGCCGAGAGAATCTTTTCCAGAGGGCTTTGTCTGCCCAGCAGCTCGTCGCTGAGTCGTGGTGAGCTGGCACGAATCGTTGAAGTAGTGCGGAACGTCTGTACAGCTGTCAACCACCCGAGCTAAACTCTTGACCCCGTGAGATTTGAGCTTCCCAATTCGATGAAGGAGGTCGCCGGGCGCGCCATTCGATGTGCCGTCTTGACGCAGGTCTCCATGTTGGGAGCGCTCACGCTACGCTTCCTGTGGTTCACAAGAGGCCAGAATCCCCTTGTCCTCGAAAGCTATTTGAGTTCGCTTTACTATGCAGGCATGGCCGTCCGCAACTCTCTGTTGCCCAGTGTCATTGTGGGAGGGTTCGTTTTCTATCTTCACGAGCGCTCGCGCCAGAGGCGGGTCTTCTCCTCCGAACTGGTCAGCGGAATGGTGGCTCTGACTGCATTCTATTCAGGCATGGGAGTTCTCGCTCTTGTTGTAGGGCACAGCATCCCATTCCCTCGCACCCTGTGGCTGGCCTCCTGGTTGATCGCATTGATGATCCTGGTCACGACCAAAGGCACTCAGTACCTGGAAGCCAGCGAGCGAAGGGCGCGGGCGCGACCTGCGCAGATAGTGATCGACGCCCTGGTTGTGGCCGTGGCCTATCTTGCCTCGTATGCGATTCGGTTTGACGGAATGCCCACTGAAACGTATCTACAGCAGTCAGCTTTTCTGGCCTGCTTCGTGGTGGCTATCTATCTTGTTTCGAACTACCTGTGGGAAGTGTATTCGCTGGTCTGGCGGTTCACGAGTCTGGGTGAGGCAGTGATCATCGGTCAGGCCGTGTTCACAGGGGCGTCCGTCACTGCACTGGGACGTATTCTAATACTCGAGCAAATGCCATCCTTGAGAATTCCGCTGGGGGTTTTGCTGATCCATCCACTGTTGACGTTGGTGGGGATGCTGGGGCTTCGAACCGTCCGTAGAATCCAATTCCGGAACCGTTCCAGGCGGGGATCGGCGCCCTCGGGCGGTCAGCCGGTCAAGAAAAGAGTTCTCCTCGTGGGCGCTGGCGCAGCGGGCCAGCAACTGGCCCGGGATTCCGAGAGCCACGTGGAGCTTGATGTAGTGGGTTTTCTGGACGACGACCCTATCAAGCTAGTGTACTGTCCGGGAAGTTCGCGTCGTTAATTCGGGATGGATTTTCGTCGACAGTGAGGCGCGCGACGCAGGAAGGCCGGGAGTCTTTCGAGGTAGCGCAACAAAGCTGTCGGCGAAAAGACGCCCGAAGTAGCGGCGTGAACTTTCCGGACAGTGCACTAGTCCCAAAATAAGCGTGTTTGCACATCATCTACTGTAGCGACTCGTTTTGCCAAGATCGGTTGCTCATTTGAGGTTCAATCAGACTTGCGCCGGACTCCGGCTGTGCCGGGAAGCAGTTTGGTTGACCTCAGGCCGCCACGACGCGTTGACAATGGCCCTGAAAGTCGGTTTTCAGACAGACCCCTCCCCGATCGGCTCCATTTGTCGTCTTGTCGAAGCGGCTTGCGATTCGTCAGCCAAATTGCTGGTGTTTCAGCCACAGATTCCCCTCGATCAACAAACGGGTCCAATCGTTAACAGTGAGCAGTCGATACAATAAACGCCGTCCCGTTGTCACGATCTGGCAAGGCAGTCCGATCACACAGGTGACAAAGCGCCGGAACTCCATCCGGATCAGGCGTCGGGCCCCCAGTCTTGCAGGCAAAAGCAGGCCCAGCCAAACCTTGAGGTTCCAGGCTTGGGCGGCAATCACCAGGTAAGTCCAGTTTGCGACCAGGGTATCGGCCGGCATGCGCAGAGCCTGAACGCCGTTCTTGAGCTGCTCGATCACGTTTTCCTGATTGCAGCGCCCGTTGCTTTCCAAAACCACCTGTTGTGTCGACAGTTCCTTGACCGGCACGTTCGTGACATAGAACAGATAGCGCTGCTGATCAAACAGCCGCTTTTGACCCTTTTCGACCTCGATCCTCTTGCGCAGGATGATCATTCGGTAGGTGCCTTTAGCTCGGGCCGGTCGGTACTCGATCTCCGTCACATGCTCACTCAACAAGTTCAGGTTTTTGTAGCCCCGCTCTCGCACCACTTTCTGCTTGACGTTCTCTGGACGCTGACGGCTGGAGTTCACCACTTTCCGCTTGCGCTCGAGCTTTTGCCACTGTGCTTCGCCAATCTTGTCGGCCTCTCTGACGAAGCTCCGATTGGCCTCGATCCCGAACACAAACTCCACACCCTCCTCGCTCCAACGATCGAAGTTGCGGGTCAGGGAAAAGTCCGTGTCTCCCCGCAATCTCACTTGCTCAAAGCCGCCTCTTCTGACCAGTTTCACGGCTCGATCGATCCACGCCACCGCTCCTTCGTGCGACGGTCGGCTGGCCGGCCGATTGAACGTGTACAAGACCTCGCGGAACGTGTCAACAACTTTGAGACACTTTGGTGAATAAATTACAGTAGCGTCATCTCAGGGGTCCTTCTTTTCGGGAGGGTTGATCCAAACCGCCTCTGGAAGAGCGGGAGGAACGGGTTTGCCATTGGGAAATCTCTCCTGGAAGAGTGCATGGGCGGCCTCCAGTGTTTGGGCTCGATTGCGACGTGTGGCGATGGCGGTGAGGTAGTGCACGTCCTCGGGAGTGTGCAGGCCGATACCCGAATGGCGATGGTCGCGGTTATACCAATCGAAGAACTCCCGGCAAAAGGTTCTGGCTTGCTGGATGGTGCCGAATCGAGCCGGGAATTCGGGCCGGTACTTGAGGGTCTTGAATTGGGCCTCCGAGTAGGGATTGTCGTCACAGACGTGAGGCCGAGAGTGAGACTTGGTCACTCCCAGATCGGCCAGCAGCAAGGCCAGTGCCTTGGAACTCATCGACGACCCTCGATCAGCATGGAGGGTGAGATCTCCCGACACGATCGCCTGCTTGGAGTAGCTCTGGGCGATCAAAGCCTTGGCCAGGCGTGAGTTCTCCTGGGTGGCCACCATCCAGCCCACCACGTAGCGGCTGAAGATATCCAGAACCACATAGAGGTAGTAATAACTCCATTTGACGGGACCCTTGAGCTTGGTGATGTCCCATGACCAACATTGGTTGGGGCCGGTGGCCAGGAGTTCTGGCTTGGCGTATTGGGGATGGCGGCGCTGGCGGCGACGCTCCTTGACTTCCAGACGTTGGGACAGAATGCGATACATGGTTCGGATCGAGCACAAGTATCGCCCTTCATCCAGTAGCTCCGCCCACACTGTGGCGGGAGCTTTGTCGACAAACCGCTGGCTGTGCAGGACCTCCACGACAGCTTCCTTCTCGGGCGGGCTCAAGGCGCGTGGGGATGCGGGCCGAGGTCGAGGATCCATCGCCGGCCGTTCCCGCCGAAGTTTCTCCCGATACAGACTGGATGGCGGCAGATCCAGAGCCTGACAGCCGGCCCGGACTCCGTGGGATTGTGAGAATCGCAAAGCTTCGTCCATCAGCTCTCGTCTCCGTTCTCTTCGCTGCTCGCCAGAGAGATCCCCAACAGTTGCGAGACTTTTTTTTGGAGATCCAGCATGGCTTCAAACTTCTCGAGCTTGCGCTTCAACTTCCGATTCTCGGCCTGAACTTGCCTCAATTGATGATCCAGAGGATTGACCGGCTTGGACTTGCGCCCCCGCTTGCGAGGAGTCAGCGCCTGCAGCGTTCCTTCCTCGCGTTGTCGTCGCCAGGTCTGAAGATTCGACCAGTAAAGTCCTTCTCGGCGCAGCAAGGCTCCCACTCCGCCCGACTCTTCACATCCATCGGCCTGCTCCAGGATCCGGAGCTTATAGCGGGCTGAAAATCGGCGACGCGTGGCCTTGCTGGGAACTTCCGGATCGGGTCTAGGAAGAACCCTGTCGGGCTCAGTCCGTTCCGCACCGATTTTGGGGACCTCTCCGCTTCGCTCCGAAGTCTCCAAAATCCTCAGTTTCTTATCGCTCCTGTTTACCATCATCGTGTGATCCAGCTTCTCACCCTCTAGTCTAATTTAGTGGGGAAGAAGTGTCTCACCCATGTTGGCACAGAGGGTCGTTGGTTTCGGCCAGACTCACCACCAAGGGTCCATACCCCCATTGTCCCTTGTAGTTGAGATCCATCCCTTCCTTGCAACACCCCGTGGTCTCGGCCGTCGTGCCGTCCACGTCGATCGTGGCTCGCTTGCCCATCTCCGCTGCTTGGCTTTGCCACACCTGCAGACGGCTTTCGTTGAAGGCTTCTTGCAGGGCCAAGACATCCTCTTGCTTGAAACGCCTGAGAAAGTCCCCTTCCGTACTCGGTGCCGGGATCTTGCGCGCTCCTACACTCTCCAGATAGCTGACATCCTCGCGCCGTGACTTTACATCCTGCAGGCACACTCCCCCACTCATCACGTTGTAGATCAGATTCAAGACGTGGTCCGACTCCCGGTAGGGAAGGTGCCGCTTCAACACTCGCACACGTTCGTCGATCCTCTCCGCCACCCTCAAGCGCTTGACCAACTGAACAATCAGCCCCAGACCTCCACTACTCACCCCTCCCATACGGCTCGAGACGTCGTAGACAATATTGCCTCCTCTCAGCACCCGTCCCCCACTCTTAGGCCGCCAACTTCGATCCAGCCTTCGCTCTATTTCCTCTTGGCGTTTGTTGATAATCTCGATATGCTTTCTATTCACCTGAAACGCCTCCTCTTGGGATTGTTCTGGGTCTTTTTCTGAACCTCAGAATACCCGTCAGGACTGGCGTTTCAGGCTTTTTTCCACCTCTGGGTATACACCCCATTGATTGGCGACAGTTAGAATTCCCCGCGACGACAAATGGAATTCCCCGCTTTTTCAGGGCTGATCCTGACCATGAGGGCATGGTTAAGGATCAGCAAGTGCGGAGGTTAGTAAAGTTGAAGAAGAACGAGAAGACGCTAACGATGGCGGCGGCCAAAGCGGGGATGTCGCGAAAGACAGCTCGCAAGTACCTGAAGTCGGGAAAGCTACCGAGCCAGTGTCAGCCGGAACGGTATTGGAGAACTCGATCGGATCCGTTCGAGTCGGTGTGGCCGGAGGTGAAAGAGATCCTGAAGCGATCGCCGACGGTGGAAGCAAAAGCGGTGTTCGATCATTTGTGTCGTCAGCAGGAAGGGGCCTTCCAGCAAGGCCAGTTGAGAACGCTGCAGCGCAGGATCAAGCAGTGGAAGGCAGAATACGGAGAAGCGAAGGAGGTGATGTTCCCGCAGAAGTATCAGCCGGGACATCAAGCGCAATCGGACTTCACGTTTATGGGGCGCCTCGGAGTGACGATCCAGGGCCAGCCGTTTCCCCATCTGCTGTACCACTTCGTGTTGGCCTACTCGAACTGGGAAGCGACCACGCTGTGTTTCAGTGAGTCGTTTGAGAGCCTCAGCCTGGGGCTTCAGAACGCGTTGTGGGAGTTGGGGGCGCTGCCCGAGGAGCACCGGACCGACCGGCTCTCGGCGGCAGTCAAGAACCTGAAGCGGGAAGAGTTCACCGAGCGCTATCAAGCGTTGCTGAGACACTTCGGGATGCGCTCCAGTCGCACTCAGGCAGGAAAGGCACACGAGAACGGGGATGTGGAACAGTCCCATCACCGCTTGAAACGGGCCATTGAGCAGGAACTGCTGCTGCGGTGTAGCCGTGATTTTTCCAGCCGGGAAGAGTACGAGGGCTTTGTAGCGGTGATTGTGTCCCGGCGCAATGCGGCCCGGCAAAAGCGCCTGGGAGAAGAGCTGGCAGTGATGCGCCCGTTGCCGGCACGCCGTCTGGATGACTTCACCCGGCAGTGGGTGAGAGTCTCCCCCAGCAGTACGATCCGGGTTCGCCACAACACCTATTCGGTGGACAGCCGGTTGATCGGCGAGCGCGTTCAAGTGCGGGTGTGGGCGGATCAGGTGGAGGTCTACTACGGAGGACGGCGCCAGGCACGGATGCCGCGCTTGCGAGGAGAAGGCAAGCATCGCATTGACTACCGGCACGTGATCCATTCGTTGGTGCGCAAGCCGGGGGCGTTTACTCGCTATCGCTGGCGGGAGGATCTGTTTCCGGGGATCTTGTTTCGAGTCGCCTACGACGAGCTGCGCCGAGATTGTCCGGCCACGGCGGATCGCCAATATCTGAAGATCCTCGAGGTGGCTGCCCAGGAAGGTGAACAGCGGGTGCGAGAGGCACTTCAGGTGTTGATTGAGCGGGGACAAAGAATCCGTTTTGAAGCACTACGAGAATGCCTTGTCGATCCGGTGGTGGAACCCTGGGAAGTGATGGTGGAGAAGATGGACGTGGGCCTCTACGACACCCTTCTCGAGAACCGGGAGGTGAGGTCATGAGCACAGGCAACTTACCGCGACTTCGCGAGTGCCTAATCGAGCTGCATCTACCGGCCTTTCGGGAGCACTACGCCGCCCAGGCGGCACTGGCCACCCAGGAAAGTCTGTCCTATCCCCGGTTTCTCTTGTCGTTATCTGAGATCGAGGTGGCGGAGCGGCACGAGCGCAAAATCCAGCGCCAGCGTCGGGCCTCCAAGCTTCCCTGGGAGAAAACGCTGACGGCGCTGGACCGCTCGCGCTTGCCCCAAAGCGTGGATCGACAACTCACAGCGCTGCTGGAAGGGACGTTTTTGGATCGTGCCGAGAACGTCTTGGCTTTCGGTAACCCTGGGAGCGGGAAAACCCATCTGGTCTGTGCTCTGGGCCAGGAGTTGATTCTGCTGGGGCGCCGGGTTCTGTTTTCTACCTGCGCCCTGCTGGTACAGCGATTGCTGCGGGCCAAAATCGATCTGACTCTGGAGAAGGAGCTCAAGAAACTGGATCGCTTCGAGGCTCTCATAGTCGATGACATCGGCTACGTTCAGCAAAGCCGGGAGGAAATGGAGGTTCTCTTCACACTGCTGGCCCATCGTTACGAACGTCGCAGCATCTTGCTGACCAGCAACCTGATCTTCTCGGACTGGGAGAGGATCTTCAAGGACCCCCTGACGACGGCAGCAGCCATCGACCGGCTGGTGCACCACAGCGTGATTCTGGAACTCAACGTCCCGAGCTATCGAATGGAGAGCGCCAAGGCAAAGCAGCAGGGAACCACGAAATGAGGAAACCGCGAGGAGGTCAAATCCGGGCAAATCGGCTGATTGGACCCCGGAAAGTGCTTGGTGAGGGCGATAGACGAGTGCCCGCCAAGGGGAGAGGTCGTACAGCGCCCTACAGAGGCCGCTCAGCAGCCTCGTGGATCTGGTCCACTCCCCTCGACGCCAGCGCGAGCGAGGGGGAGCTCCGTTCGGGCTACGCCCTCACTCCGTCCCCCTCGCATTCTAGGAACAATCTCTCTTTTTTACAGAAAGGAGGACCGCGGAAAGGGCCGTCTCAGAGGACGGCTACAGCTCTTTTTTTTTAATCCTTGTGTGGGGATTTCCAATCGTCGCTGCGGGAATTCTATTTGACGTTGATCAGTCTACAATACCGAGTGCCGATGTCAGTTCCGACTACAAAGAATTCGACTACGTCCTCACTCAGAACGCGTACTTTCAGCTGTTGTCGAATAGAGGCTATCGCATTCGCGTTTATCAGTCGACCTTCATGGATTTCTGCCGGGCCGGGGACGCGAATCTTGTGTCGTGCTTTACCTATCCGGCGAACAGCATTAAGGGCATCGAAACGATGGGCCTGGAAGAGCTCGAAAAAGCCAAGGTGATTCTGGCTAGTTTCCTCGACGGAGCGATCACGATTCGCTACGCGAGAAAAGCTTATATAAAGATCAGAAACGCGCTCGGGCGTTACTTGACGCTGCCTGCATGGCACCGGCTACCTGGTCTTGTGGGCCCTGTGCTGATTCCCGGCGTTCTCGAACGGGTCGGCAGGGATGTCTCGTCGAATCCGAGGGGGACCGTGTTTTTTGCGCATTTACTGATCCCCCACTATCCTTACACATTCGACGGTCGCTGCGAGCCTTATGAAGATTCATCAGAGTGGCTACGGAGAATGCCGACTGATGGATCGCCAAACGATTCCGCATCATGGAAGATTCGCTATGTCAGATACCTAGAGCAGATACGTTGTCAGCAGAGATGGCTTGGCAGTCTGTTCGACACGTTTGCAAGCAAGGTTTTCGACGACGCGATCATTATCGTTCACGGCGACCATGGCTCTCGAATCCAAAACCAAATGTTTGAACCGACCTACGAGCAAAGACACCGCTGGACAACACGTGATTATGTGGACGGCTTTTCGACTCTCTTCGCGGTGAAAAGACCCGACCAAGTGCCAGTATATAATGGGGAACTGGCGCCCATTCGTGAACTTCTTGCTGGGGCAATTGGCATCCGAGTAACGAGGCCTCCGCGACCAATCGTTTACTTGAGGGACGAGAAAGGTATGACTGAGGTACCGATGGTCCCTTTCTAGTCGGTGGCTGGAAGCGGGGTTGGTTAACTCTCTTCATTGGACGTAGCCCAGACTCTTGAGCTGTTTTGCCATGTCCTCATCTATTTCCTTTTTCTCACTTGCCTGTGCCTTCTTTGCAACAAACTCTTGGATTCTTCGCTTGAGTTCTTCACGACCTTCAATGTTCTCCCGCTCAAATGGGTCTGTTTCAATGTCATAGACTTCGTAGGTCTTATCCCCGACATTGAAGATGATCTTTTCTTTGCTTGTTCTGTACGCTTTTCGCTCCTGGCCTCGGTATGTTGCTTCCGTAAATGATTCTCTATCCTGATGATTTCTTAGTGTGTCTAACAAGGTTTGCCCTCTGAATTCTCCAGGGATGCTCATGCCGAGAACATCCAGTATCGTTGGCGCAATATCCATCAGTCGAACCTGAGAGTTAACCTGCTGGTGCGGGTATCCGGGAATCTTGATGATCAGAGGCACTCGGATCAACTCATCGTATACAGAATGGCCGTGTTCAAAGCCGCCATGATCCCAAAACTCTTCTCCATGATCTGAAGTGATGATGATCATGGTATTGTCATCAAATTCTTGCAGCAGCTTCCCGATCTGTTCGTCGACGTACCTGATTTCCCCGTCATAAAGATTTTCCAAGTATCGCCTGTCAATTTCGCTGAGATTCATTTTCCGTATCGTTTCCGTCGACATTTTAGAAAGCTCGGTTTCGTGTGGGCCATAGAGGTCGGCATATTGCTCATGCCTCAAATAGGGCAGATGGACGTCCATGTACTGAATGTAAAGAAAGTATTTGTTTCGCTCTAGAAGTCTAAGCCACCGCGTGATTTCGGAGTTTACTACCTCGGCTCTCGAGCCGTAACGCATGTCATCTTTATAAACATCGAATCCCTGATTGAAGCTCATCTTGGAGTTGACCTGTGGGTTCAATTGGAATCCGACGGTTGCATAGCCTCTTTCTCGCAATACTTCGGCAATAGTGAGCAGCTCGTCTCGGAGCACATCTCCTCTTTTGCCGCCCTTCAGAGCAGCGTGCTGATGAGGGTAAGTTGATGTGAACATCGTTGCCACACTCGGCTTCGTCCATGGAGCCTGTGATATCGCTTGTGTGAACACGAGACTCTCTTCCGAGAGTGCATCCAGGTGTGGAGTCGTGGGTGTCGGGTATCCCAGGAAACCAGTGTGGTCCGCTCGAAGAGTGTCAACCACAATCCAGACTATATTCGGACGTGGGGCCGGCGAGCATGCCGCAAGACTGACTAGCCCCAGAACCGTGACGATTATGACCAGCTTCCTTCCCATTCCTTCTCCCTCCTGTACCACTCTTGTCCAAATTAGCCATAAGAGAGGTCGGGTCGACCTCGTAAGATTCGGTTGATCGAATAACCGGACAAGGAGGACCCGACCATGAATCGATTTTGCAGCATTTTCAGTCAACTTCTCCAGCTTTTTCCTCGCTGGGAGTTTCAACAACTGGTCCTGGAGACCAAAGCCGAGCGCCATGCACGCGGTTTCAGCAGCTGGGGACAGTTTGTCGCCATGCTGTTTTGCCAGCTGGGCCGTGCTCATAGCCTGCGGGAGATCTGCGGAGGCCTGGCCAGCTGTGAAGGAAAACTGCATCATCTTGGAATCGCTTCTCCCAAGCGCTCCACCCTCAGCTATGCCAATAAGCATCGACCCTGGCAACTGTACGAAAAGGTTTTTTACCGCCTGCTGGATCGTTGTCTGAGAGAGACCGAAGGGCGTCGCAAGAGAAGATTTCGTTTCAAGAATCCGCTGCTGAGTCTGGATGCGACCGTCATCGATCTGTGCGCACAATTGTTTGACTGGGCTCATTTTTGCCGAACCAAGGGGGCCGTCAAACTGCATCTACTCTTGGACCACAACGGTTACCTTCCCGTCTTTGCCCACATCACCGAGGCAGCCACGGCCGACATCACCGTGGCTCGCCGTCTGAAGTTTGCCGCCGGCACCGTTGTCGTCTTTGATCGCGGCTACAACGACTACAACTGGTATGCGGACTTGACCCGTCAGGGCGTCTTCTTTGTGACCCGTCTCAAAGACCGTGCCGATTACGAGGTCCTCGAAGACCGCCCGCTTCCCAAAAACCGTCGAGTCGTCCGTGACCAGGTGATTTTCTTTCACGGACTGGCCGCCCAGGACAAAACCTGTTTCTTGCGCCTGGTCGAAATCCAAGATCCGCTCTCTGGCCGCCTCGTTTTTTTGACGAATCACCTGGATTTCGGAGCCACCACCATTGCCGCAATCTACAAGGAGCGCTGGCAAATCGAGCTCTTTTTCAAGGCCCTCAAGCAGAATCTACGGGTCAAGACCTTCGTCGGCACCTCGGCCAACGCCCTCAAGACCCAAATTTGGACAGCATTGATCGCTCTGCTGATCCTGAAGTTTCTGCAGCTCAAAGCAACCTTTGACTGGTCACTGTCCAATCTGGCCGCACTGCTGAGGATGAACATGTTCGTTCATAGAGACTTGTGGAGGTGGTTGAACCAACCATTCAAGTTTCCACCCCTACTACCGGAGAGCTCTCAAGCCTCCTTCACCCTCTCGTAATCTGGACAGCACCATCGGAGACCTGGACATGAAAGACTGAAAATCCTGTCCAAGACGCCAATAAAATCAAGGGGTCGATCATCGAATCTCAGCTAATTTGGACAGCAGTGCTCCTGTACAGTCTAACCAATCGATCGTAGACACGCGGGATTATAGAGCAGACGAAGCTCTTTACCCGAGACACGGCCCACGATCCGCTCGCCAAAGTCATGCTCTCGTGCGTAGGCAAGAAACTCAGCCTCCCTCTCTTCTCTTCGTAAAAGCCGACAAGAAGAAAATCAATTCCTTCCCGTCTAATCCAGGCTGGCGGCTCCAATAGGAACGGGTCAAGCTGGTATTTCTCCTCTACGATGTACCGATTTGGCACAAACCCGCTGAGCCTGTACCAGAAGACTCCAGCTTCCATGTGCCTTGCCGGAGAGAATCCGGAATCGATGACCAGAGCACCGGCAAAAGAGAACATTGTATCGGAGCATTGTGCGTTTTGTCGATTGAACCGACCCGCATACGTTTGCAGTTCCTTCTGTATGTCCAGCACCCGTATCAAATCAGGACGCCCTCCTTGAGCAATCGCCCTTACAGTCAGGGACAGGATATTGCCGGCAACTGACAGGGTCAGTACCGGAAGTACGCACCAGGCAAACATAGTTCTATACCACTTGCTTCCATGGATGAACACAAAGGAGGTGACGAGTGCGCAGAAGAATGATGCCGGCGCGAGATACTTAGGGGAGATCACAAGCGGCGTAACCCCCATGACCATTGCCGTGGCCATGTTACCGAGCAGGAACACACCGTAATACTTGTATTTTCTGACAAGGCCGGTCAGGGCATAAATGGACAGAAAGACCGCCGTTAGATGTTGATAGCCAAATTACCGAAGATCCCGATAGAGGTCGCGAAGCGAGTCGAAAAGCGACAAGCCCCTCATGTCATTCGTCAACTCACTATGAAAGTAGATGTTGTGCAGCATGAACGCTTCAGGTGCCTGTACGAATTCGAGTATAATGGGCGCAAGTCCAACTATCGCACCAAGCGCCACGGCGGCCACAAGCTGGGACCGATAGCGCCTCTCCCGATTGTTCAGACAGATGAAAATGGCCCAGAGTCCAAGTGGAACCAGGAGTAAGATGTGATTCAACTTGGCCGAGGCTGCCAGGCTGAACAGGAGGCCCGACCAAAAGAAACTGCCCCTTGTATCCCGGAACACTCCGAGGGCCACCATTCCGGCAGCGACCAACACGAGAGAAAGAGAATACGTACCAATCTCCGCGCCCGCCTCTACCAGGGACTGCGATGCACCAACAAACAAGAGAAAGATGATCCGTGCCGGGTTGTCTTTCACGATGAACAGCAAGACCAGTGCGACCGAGAGAACGATCAAAGACAAGCTGACCAACCGGAAAACGAGGTATTTGTAACCCTCGGGCGCTAACAGCCCTATCAGCTTTGATCAACGTCAAATAGAATTCCCGCAGCGACGATTGGAAATCCCCACACAAGGATTAAAAAAAAAGAGCTGTAGCCGTCCTCTGAGACGGCCCTTTCCGCGGTCCTCCTTTCTGTAAAAAAGAGAGATTGTTCCTAGAATGCGAGGGGGACGGAGTGAGGGCGTAGCCCGAACGGAGCTCCCCCTCGCTCGCGCTGGCGTCGAGGGGAGTGGACCAGATCCACGAGGCTGCTGAGCGGCCTCTGTAGGGCGCTGTACGACCTCTCCCCTTGGCGGGCACTCGTCTATCGCCCTCACCAAGCACTTTCCGGGGTCCAATCAGCCGATTTGCCCGGATTTGACCTCCTCGCGGTTTCCTCATTTCGTGGTTCCCTGCTGCTTTGCCTTGGCGCTCTCCATTCGATAGCTCGGGACGTTGAGTTCCAGAATCACGCTGTGGTGCACCAGCCGGTCGATGGCTGCTGCCGTCGTCAGGGGGTCCTTGAAGATCCTCTCCCAGTCCGAGAAGATCAGGTTGCTGGTCAGCAAGATGCTGCGACGTTCGTAACGATGGGCCAGCAGTGTGAAGAGAACCTCCATTTCCTCCCGGCTTTGCTGAACGTAGCCGATGTCATCGACTATGAGAGCCTCGAAGCGATCCAGTTTCTTGAGCTCCTTCTCCAGAGTCAGATCGATTTTGGCCCGCAGCAATCGCTGTACCAGCAGGGCGCAGGTAGAAAACAGAACCCGGCGCCCCAGCAGAATCAACTCCTGGCCCAGAGCACAGACCAGATGGGTTTTCCCGCTCCCAGGGTTACCGAAAGCCAAGACGTTCTCGGCACGATCCAAAAACGTCCCTTCCAGCAGCGCTGTGAGTTGTCGATCCACGCTTTGGGGCAAGCGCGAGCGGTCCAGCGCCGTCAGCGTTTTCTCCCAGGGAAGCTTGGAGGCCCGACGCTGGCGCTGGATTTTGCGCTCGTGCCGCTCCGCCACCTCGATCTCAGATAACGACAAGAGAAACCGGGGATAGGCCAGACTTTCCTGGGTGGCCAGTGCCGCCTGGGCGGCGTAGTGCTCCCGAAAGGCCGGTAGATGCAGCTCGATTAGGCACTCGCGAAGTCGCGGTAAGTTGCCTGTGCTCATGACCTCACCTCCCGGTTCTCGAGAAGGGTGTCGTAGAGGCCCACGTCCATCTTCTCCACCATCACTTCCCAGGGTTCCACCACCGGATCGACAAGGCATTCTCGTAGTGCTTCAAAACGGATTCTTTGTCCCCGCTCAATCAACACCTGAAGTGCCTCTCGCACCCGCTGTTCACCTTCCTGGGCAGCCACCTCGAGGATCTTCAGATATTGGCGATCCGCCGTGGCCGGACAATCTCGGCGCAGCTCGTCGTAGGCGACTCGAAACAAGATCCCCGGAAACAGATCCTCCCGCCAGCGATAGCGAGTAAACGCCCCCGGCTTGCGCACCAACGAATGGATCACGTGCCGGTAGTCAATGCGATGCTTGCCTTCTCCTCGCAAGCGCGGCATCCGTGCCTGGCGCCGTCCTCCGTAGTAGACCTCCACCTGATCCGCCCACACCCGCACTTGAACGCGCTCGCCGATCAACCGGCTGTCCACCGAATAGGTGTTGTGGCGAACCCGGATCGTACTGCTGGGGGAGACTCTCACCCACTGCCGGGTGAAGTCATCCAGACGGCGTGCCGGCAACGGGCGCATCACTGCCAGCTCTTCTCCCAGGCTCTTTTGCCGGGCCGCATTGCGCCGGGACACAATCACCGCTACAAAGCCCTCGTACTCTTCCCGGCTGGAAAAATCACGGCTACACCGCAGCAGCAGTTCCTGCTCAATGGCCCGTTTCAAGCGGTGATGGGACTGTTCCACATCCCCGTTCTCGTGTGCCTTTCCTGCCTGAGTGCGACTGGAGCGCATCCCGAAGTGTCTCAGCAACGCTTGATAGCGCTCGGTGAACTCTTCCCGCTTCAGGTTCTTGACTGCCGCCGAGAGCCGGTCGGTCCGGTGCTCCTCGGGCAGCGCCCCCAACTCCCACAACGCGTTCTGAAGCCCCAGGCTGAGGCTCTCAAACGACTCACTGAAACACAGCGTGGTCGCTTCCCAGTTCGAGTAGGCCAACACGAAGTGGTACAGCAGATGGGGAAACGGCTGGCCCTGGATCGTCACTCCGAGGCGCCCCATAAACGTGAAGTCCGATTGCGCTTGATGTCCCGGCTGATACTTCTGCGGGAACATCACCTCCTTCGCTTCTCCGTATTCTGCCTTCCACTGCTTGATCCTGCGCTGCAGCGTTCTCAACTGGCCTTGCTGGAAGGCCCCTTCCTGCTGACGACACAAATGATCGAACACCGCTTTTGCTTCCACCGTCGGCGATCGCTTCAGGATCTCTTTCACCTCCGGCCACACCGACTCGAACGGATCCGATCGAGTTCTCCAATACCGTTCCGGCTGACACTGGCTCGGTAGCTTTCCCGACTTCAGGTACTTGCGAGCTGTCTTTCGCGACATCCCCGCTTTGGCCGCCGCCATCGTTAGCGTCTTCTCGTTCTTCTTCAACTTTACTAACCTCCGCACTTGCTGATCCTTAACCATGCCCTCATGGTCAGGATCAGCCCTGAAAAAGCGGGGAATTCCATTTGTCGTCGCGGGGAATTCTAACTGTCGCCAATCACAGCTTCCAGAAATAGAAACCGAGTGGCGCCTGCACATAGTGGACATCGGCATAGAGATCGCCAGGAGAAACTGCCGAGATCGAATACATAAAGTCATTGTGATCTAGTCTGAAAAGTGAATGGAGGGACAACAGCAAGACAACCAGGAACAGGACTACCAGCACCGTTCTCCCATCGCCATACAGGGCGCTGCACAATGTTTTGATTCTTGTGACCTTCAATTTTATTGACTTTGCTGAAGAGTCATCCGGTGGCTGTTCGGTTGACCATGTGGACCAGGTATCGATCCGGACTAATTTTCCGTTTGGTTACATCAAGCGATTCGAAAACATCAAAAAACTCAAGCTCGTTGACCAGGTCCAAGTGGACCTCACCCACAAACTCTTTGACCCTGTGCAGGTTCGCACAGGCGGCGAACACACGCAACTCGGCCCCTTCGATGTCAAACTTGACTAGATCAACCGGGCCCGCGGCGAGAATTGAATCCATCGAAATAGATTGAACGGAGCTGGAGTCTGTCAATCCGTCTCGATGGATGAGAGAGGATCCGGATGTCCTGCTTTTGCGAGTGAACAGGGTCGCTTCCCCGTCGTGTGCGTCGACGACAGCATTCACCAGGGCTACACCTTCAAACTGTCTCGTATTCTCCCTGAGAAGTGAAAAAGCACGTTGGTCGGGTTCGAAGGCGCGAATCTCAGCTTCTGGAAAAACGCTCTTGAAAAAGACGGCGCTCGCACCAATGTTTGCTCCCAGGTCGACTATGCTACAAATCTCGTGCACATAGGGGAAATCGTACGCATGCCCCAGCAGCACCTCCTCCAGCACCAAAATGTCGTACGCGCTAGTGAACGTAAGCGAGAACTGACTGTTTCTGTACACGATCCGCACCCTGGTCGGCCATTCGTAGAGGTGGAACCGGTTCAGTACGGGATACAGGCTTGGCGCGATGGCCAACTTGAACCTATCCCAGATCCCCGAGCCGAGCTTCATGAACTTCCGAGTTCGCCGCACTCGAAAACGTAATTCCTGCAGAAGACTCCACGGCGAGTCAGTATTCACAGAACGCTGCCCCCCGACTCGGTAGTCCCCCCGCTGAGGTCTGAGCGAACCATCATCTCAACCAGTTCGGTGAACCCGACTTCGAGCTCCCACCCCAGGCTTTCTTGAGCCTTGATCGAACTTCCCCCCAGCGAGTCCTGTCCAGCCGAGCTCAACCGATCGTCTGCAACGACGTGGTCCCGCCAGTTTCTTCCCACCACGTCAAAAGCCAGACTGACAAATTCCTCCACAGTGCGCGCTTCCCCGGTGCAGAAAACATAGTCGGAGGGCTCGTCGGCCTGCAGGCTGAGCCACATCCCTCTTACGAAGTCTCCAGCGTAGCCCCAGTCACGCACGGCGCCGAGGTTTCCCAGCTTCAGTTCTTCTTTCTCCCCGCGTTTGATCGCTGCCACGCCCGAGGAGATTTTCCTGGATACAAACCAGGGTGGACGGAGGGGCGACTCATGATTGAAGAGTATTCCACTCACGGCGAAGACGCCATAGGCTTCCCGGTAGTTCACCGTCAGCATGTGAGCGAAAAGCTTGCTGACAGAATAAGGATCTCGAGGGCGAAAGGGGGTCTGCTCGCTGCAGGTCTCGCTGCCCCGATGTCCGAACATCCCGGCACTGGAAGCCTGAAAAAACCGAATAGCAGGATCGGTGGTTCGAATCGCCTCCAGCAGATGGATCACCGGCAGGCCATTTGCCTCGAAGGTAGCAATCGGCTGCTCCCAGGAAACTGGAACGAAGGACTGGGCCGCAAGATTGTAGATCTCCGATGGTCCCAGCTCTCCAAGAAGCTGGATCAAGTGCGCCAGGTCCTGCAGGTTGGCGGACCGGTAATCGATTCGGGCAGCGTGCGGCCAACTCGGGCCCACAGTGCTCCGCCCCAAACCAATGACGTGGTAGTTCTTGTCGAGGAGCAAACGAGAAAGGTAGTAACCATCCTGGCCATGAATGCCGGTAATGAGGGCTGTCTTCTGGTTCGTCATACCCCCCTCGGAAACCATAGGAAAGGACCTTCCCGTCCCTACAGCTCGATCAACCGGGCCCAGTCGCGATTGGCTCGATACCACCCGACCAGACTGCGGATGCCTTGATCAATCGATGTCTCGGGCCGCCAGTCCAGAACGTCTCGAGCCTTGGAGATGTCGGCCCAGGTCTTTAAGACGTCGGAAGAATGCCGGGGCTCGTGCCGGAGAGTTGCCTTCTTGCCGACCTCGGTTTCCACAAGCCTGATCACACTGAGAAGATCAACCGGACTGTCCGAGCCCAGATTGATGATTTCCCAATCTACCTTCTTCAGGGCGGCCATAGTCCCGCGGGCGATGTCGTCGATGAAGGTAAAGTCGCGCGACTGCCGGCCATCTCCAAAGACTATCAGCGGTTCGCCCTCACTGATCCACTTGACGAAGCGAAGCAGACTCATGTCCGGCCGACCCGCCGGTCCATACACGGTGAAGTAACGGAGAACCGTAATGTCGATGCCGTGGAGATGATGATAGCTGTGGCAGAGGGCCTCGGAGGCCTTCTTGGAGGCGGCATAGGGAGACAGCACCCGATCGCTCGGAAGTTCTTCGTGAAAGGGCTGAGCCGAGCTGTCACCGTACACGCTCGAGGTGGAGGCCTGGACAAACTTCTCAATTCCTCGCTGGCGACAGATGTCCAGCAGGTTGAGGGTCCCGGTGCAGTTGGTTTCGAAATAGATCCAGGGGTCATCCACGGACTGCCGGACACCGGCCCGGGCCGCCAGATTGATAACAGCTTCCACCCCGGGCTCCCGATCTAGAATGGCCGCCAGCGCCTCTCGATCACGAATGTCCGCCTCGTGAAACGCAAAGTTCGGACGGCCTTTCAACTGGCCCAGCCTCCAGTTTTTGAGTCGCACGTCGTATGCGTCGTTGAGATTGTCCAGTCCGATCACCTTGTGGCCACCTTCCAGAAGAAGTCCAGCGACTCTGGATCCGACAAACCCGGCTGCTCCCGTAACCAGATATCTAGCCATCCGGCCCACCACTGAGTTCGTTTACGTGACGAGTGTCCACGATCAGCCGGCTGTACTGTCTGACCTGCCCCCAGTCAAAGGACGTGTGATCCGTCACCACCACGGCGCAGTCCGCCTCCTGCAGCGCTGTCACCAGGTCCGACTCGCACTGCAGCTCAAAGCCATCCAGGTGGAGGCTGGGAACGTAGGGATCGAAGTAGGCCAGGTCAGCCCTTTTCTGGCGCAGGAGCTCAATCATATCCAGCGCAGGTGATTCCCGCACGTCATCGACGTCCTTCTTGTACGCCACACCAAGGAGGAGAATCCGGCTTCCCTTTACTGATTGGCCCCGATCGTTCAAGGCGTCCTGGATCTTGGCGGTCCAGTACTCCGGCATCTGCGAGTTGATCTCACCGGCCAGCTGAATGAAGCGGGCATTGTAATTCAGCGTTTTCAGCTTCCAGGACAAATAATGGGGATCCAGAGGAATACAGTGACCTCCCACACCGGGGCCGGGAGAAAAGGGCATGAAGCCGTAGGGCTTAGTGGCCGCCGCCGCAACCACCTCCCACACGTCGAGATCGAGCTTGTCGCACATGATCGCGATTTCATTGACCAGTGCAATATTCACAGCGCGGAAAGTGTTCTCGAGCAGTTTGACCATTTCCGCAGCCTGCGTAGACGAGACTTCCACTACCCTGTCTACGATCTGGCCGTACAGCATCACTGCTACCTCCAGGCAAGCGCCAGTGACTCCGCCCACAACCTTTGGTGTGTTGGTCAGAATAAAGTCCGAGCGGCCCGGGTCGATTCTTTCCGGAGAAAACGCCAGAAAGAAGTCACTTCCCACCTTCAAACCGGAGGACTCCAGAATGGGTTGAACCAGTTCCTCCGTCGTGCCTGGATATGTCGTTGACTCCAGAATCACCAGCCGGCCGGCTTGCAGGTGCAAACTGACGGATTCACTGGCCCGAATCAAATAGCTGAGGTCGGGGTCACGAGTCTTCCCCAGAGGGGTGGGAACGCAAATAATGACCGCTTCACATTCACCGACCCGCTCAAAGGCGGAATGAAACTCCAGCTTTTCTGCTGGAAGCTTGCGCAGTCGCTCAGAAGCGACATCCGGCACGTGCGAGACATCCTGCCTCAGACCCTCCACCTTCTCCTGGTCGGTGTCGATTCCAACCACCGAAAAACCAGCCTCTGCAAAACTGACGGCGAGAGGCAAGCCCACATATCCCAGACCTACCACCGAGACGCGAGCCGATCGATCCTCGATTCTCTCGATGATCCTGCGTTTGATCCGATTCCTCGAAGGGATGTCTGGCATTGACTGTTTACAGGAACTCAACCTTCATCATGGGCGACCCGTTCCAGGTCGGCGTCCACCATCATGTGTATGAGTGCTTCGAAATCCACTTCCGGACTCCAGGACAACTCTTTTCTCGCCCTGGAGGCGTCCGCCACCAGGTGATCCACTTCGGCCGGCCGATAGAGCGACTCGCTGGTCGTGACATGATCCTTCCAGTCGAGTCCCAGGTACTCGAAAGCCGTTTCCACCAACTGGCGTACGGTATGGGCACGCCCCGAGCCAATCACGAAGTCGCCGGGGGCTTCAATTTGCAACATCTGCCACATGGGCTTCACGTAGTCACCCGCAAAGCCCCAGTCACGGGAGGAATCAAGGTTCCCCAGCTCCAACCTCTGGGCCAGCCCCTTCTTGATCCGGGCCGCGTTGTAGGTCACCTTCCGAGTCACAAACTCCAACCCTCTTCTCGGGGACTCGTGGTTGAAGAGGATCCCTGAGGACGCAAACATGCCGTAGCTTTCTCGATAGTTCACGGTGATGAAGTGACCATACACCTTGGCGACACCATACGGGCTTCGAGGATAGAACGGCGTCTGCTCATTCTGGGGGCTCTCCCGAACCTTGCCAAACATTTCGCTGCTCGAGGCCTGGTAAAAGCGGATCTTCGGATTGACCAGGCGAATGGCCTCCAGCAGCCGGGTGACTCCGAGCGCCGTAAACTCCGAGGTGAGAACCGGCTGTTGCCACGAAGTGGGAACGAACGACTGGGCCGCAAGATTATACACTTCGTCGGGCTCGCTGGTCTCAATCAAGCTGATGAGTGAGAGCTGGTCCAACAGGTCGCCCTGTTGCAGCTCTACGTCGTCCAGAATGTGCCGGATCCTCTCCAGACTCTCAGTGCTCGTGCGGCGCACCATCCCTACGACACGATACCCCTTGTTGAGCAGAAACTCTGCCAGATAGGATCCGTCCTGGCCCGTGATTCCTGTTATGAGTGCGGTCTTCAAGCCACTATCCTTCTTCAGAGGAATCCATCGGGATCAGGAGGTATCCCTGCCCGATCAGGTAGCTAACAATCTTGCGGGCGTTTTGCTCGGGAGCGGTCTCGACCGTATCCAACCGGATCTCCGGATCTTCGGGTTCCTCGTAGGGATCATCAATACCCGTAAACCCTTTGATCTCCCCACTCCGAGCCTTGGCGTACATCCCCTTGACGTCGCGTGCTTCGCATACCTCCAGAGGAGTATCCACGAAGACTTCGAAAAAGCCCTCTCCCACCATGCTGCGAACATCGTTCCGAGTGGCGCGATACGGGCTGACCGCCGCGCAGATAACAGTTCCCCCGTGCCTGGTCAGTTCCGCAGCGACGAAACCGATGCGGCGGATATTGATGTCCCGATCCTCCTTAGAGAAGCCCAGGCCCTTAGAGAGGTGGGTGCGGACCACGTCACCGTCCAGAAGCGTAACCTGTCGCCCGTGCTCGAGCAGGAGTGTCGTGAGAACCTCTGCGGTGGTCGATTTGCCGGAGCCGCTCAACCCCGTAAACCAGATACAGACCCCTCTCAGGTGTCGAGCCGGATAGCTCTGGTGGAGAATCTCTGCAACTTCGGGACGGGTGAACCACTCCGGCAACAGCTCTCCACGACCCAGATACCTCTCCCTGACTTCGGTTCCCGAAAGGGACTCCGCCCGCAACGAAGGGCTGATTTTCGACCGCTCTTCATAACGGTCCTCGTCGGGCAGGTAGACGAACTCTGCGAAGGGGATGGATTTGACACCGATCTCTTCACTGAATTCCTCGACCATCTCCTGAGCGGCATAGGGACCGTAGTAGGCTCTTCCTTCCGAGTCCTTCCCGGGGCTGGCATGGTCGCGACCGATGATCAAATGGTTCGCGCCGTAGTTGCGCCGAATGATCGCGTGCCAGAGGGCCTCCCTGGGGCCGGCCATGCGCATGGCGAGAGGGAGCAGAGCCAGCAGGATCTCATTGTCTCCATAATAACCGCCGGCCAGTGCCCGGTAGGTTCTGACGCGTGTGTAGTGATCCACGTCGCCCGGTTTGGTCAATCCGACAACCGGGTGCAGTAACAGGACCCCGTCGCGTTCCCGAATAGCCCTCTTGGTCAACTCCTCGTGAACCCGATGGAGCGGATTCCGGGTCTGAAACGCGACTACATTCTTCTTTCCCAGAGCCTGGAGCTCGTCGCGGACCTCCACCGGGGAGAGGCGGATCTCTTTGAAGTCGTAACGCACAGGTGGCTGAATCATTTCCAACCTGCCCGAGATATTGAACTTCCCCCAGCGATACATCTCGGATACTAACGGGTGACGGACGTCTTCAGTACCCAGGGCACCCCGAGCATACTCATTCAGATCCCACGAGAAAATTTCCTCGACTCTCAGGATTGCAAGCACCTCATTCCTGGAGTTGCGGAGTGCGACTTCAGAGTCCAGTCCAACTTCGGGAGGGAGATCCACCGGCAATGTCACCGGCAGGGGAAACAGTGTGCCATCCTCCATGCGCATGGATTCCAGAACACTTCGGTAGTCGCTTTCACCCATAAAACGGTCCAGTGGCGAGAACGATCCGTTGACAATCAGTTCGAGATCACAGACCGCCCGCTCGCTGATCTGAAGGGAAGGCAGCTCCTTCACACGTTCCCGGCGCCGCCGGGCAGACTCTTCAGAAGGGCTCAGATCAATCAGTTTGCCACCGTACGGGGCAATCAGTATGGAAGATTCAGTCATGTCCATCACTACCTTCAGAATCGGCAGCTACTCTGTCGTGGGAGCGCGCTACGCGAAAAGCCAGAATTCTAGCAATTTTTGGATTGCAGATTCCAGCTTAACATTAGCCGCCCCTGGTGAAAGCTCGGGCGACCAGTGTTAAGATCGAGGAAATGGTTGAGTCAGGGCTTACCTGGTACGCAGTCTACACTCGTGCCCGGCATGAGAAAGTCGTCGCGGAGGAGCTCTGGCTGCGCCAGATCGAGAGCTTTCTTCCTCTCCAGGAAAGACTGTCCAGATGGAAGGACCGCCGCAAGCTCGTTCAGTTCCCTGAACCGCCCCGGGATTTCCGGAGACTCCATTTCTTGAGAGGATGGGGTCATGGGAAGACGAAGCAGATACTCACCAGAGGTTAGAGAACGAGCAGTACGGATGGTGTTTGAGCACGAACGGGAGTACAGCTCTCAATGGGGTGCGATGACATCGATAGCAGCCAAGATCGGCTGCACAGCGGAGACGCTGCGCAAGTGGGTCCGACAGGCGGAAAGGGATCAGGGGCGTCGAGCCGGGCTGACAACGGACGAGAGGCAGCGTCTGAAGGAACTGGAGCGGGAGAATCGGGAGCTGAAGCAGACTAACGAGATCTTAAGGAAGGCTTCGGCTTTTTTCGCCCAGGCGGAGCTCGGCCGCCGACGGAAATGATGGTGGATTTCATCCGAGAAAATCGGACCTGCTATGGGGTCGAGTCGATCTGCGAGGTGCTGCCGATCGCCCCTTCGACGTTCTACCAGCGGGAAGCCAGGCACAAGGATCCTGCGTTACTGCCGACCAGGACGAAACGCGATGCCAGGCTTCGAGTTGAAATCGATCGGGTGTGGCGTGCCAATCGCGAGGTCTACGGAGTGCGCAAGGTCTGGAAGCAGCTGAATCGTGAGGGCTTCAAGGTGGCTCGCTGCACGGTCCAGCGTTTAATGCGCGAGACGGGACTGCAGGGCGTGGTTCGGGGTCGCCGGTTTAAGACGACGCAGCCGGATGAAACAGCCGCAAGGCCGGCTGATCTGGTGGACCGCAACTTTACTGCAACCCGTCCGAATCAGCTGTGGGTAGCCGATCTGACCTACGTGGCCACCTGGAGAGGGCGCGTCTACGTGGCATTGGTCATCGATGCCTTCTCGAGAAGTATTGTCGGGTGGAGGGCGTCGGCTTCCCTGAAGACCGACATTGCCCTGGACGCACTGGAGCAGGCCCTGTGGTCGCGTTCAGACACAGAAGGCCTGATTCATCACAGCGACCGGGGAGTGCAGTACCTGTCGATTCGCTATACGGAGCGGTTGGCAGAGGCCGGCATCGAGCCTTCGGTTGGAAGCAAAGGAGACTCTTACGACAACGCGCTGGCCGAATCGGTCATCGGGCTGTTTAAGACGGAAGTCATTCGTCAGGAAGGCCCCTGGCGGGGATTAGAGGAGGTGGAATTTGCGACGCTGGATTGGGTCTGTTGGTATAACAAGAAGAGATTGCTGGAGCCAATCGGCTACATTCCACCCGTTGAGTTCGAGCAGATGTATTACCTGAATCAACCGGCTACAGCTATAGTGGCTGGAGTCAACTAAAACTGTCTCCGGAAAACCCGGAGCGGTTCACCCTCTCTTTCCAGGTTACCTCTTTGTCCATACCGAAATGCCTTCCCGGCGCCTGGACATTCTACGGGTTCCCTCCGTGGTTCGAATCATCGGATTCAACGGCGTTCCTGAACCCATCCCCCCGGCTCAAATCGAGGCGGTAAAGCACCTTGTTTTCAACAAGATACCGATGGACCCTCATCCCTTTATCCGAGAAGGTGACCGGGTTCGAATCATTCGGGGTCCCCTGCGAGGAGTCGAAGGTCTCCTGCTGGAAAAGAAGAACCGCTACACCTTCATTCTTTCGATTGATCTAATTCAGCAATCAGTGGCCTGCGAAATCGAGGCGGCTGACGTTGAGAAGATCTAGCCATCTTCCCTCGACCCTGGACAAAGAAAGTTACAAAGGACGGCTTCGACGGACAAACTTAGCGCTTTCTCATTCCGGCCGCATCCCCGCGAATGTGAGAACAATACTCTTGCTGGGTCATGTTCACCAGTTCACCGGCATCAACGCATTTGTTGACCTCACGAAGAATTGAGTCAAGGAGTTCGAACTGGTGGGAGGCTGTCAGGGAATTGTGCGGATGAGTCCACAGGTGCACCACTCTTCCGTTCTCAATTGCATCTTTCAGAATCGATCTCCAGCGGGCAAGAGTGACCGCAACCGGTAGATACCTGCACAAGCCCACACGCCAATTCAAGAAGAAACCCGACGGGATACCAACCGGACTCTCTTCCGGCACGGGATCCTGCGCTGTCTCCCATAGATTGAATTCCCGCACTAATCGGCGCACTCGTGCCAACGATCCTGGGTACTGCCCAGAGCCGCAGCGATATCCCAAAAAACCGAATCTGGGAAGTTGATGGGGGAAGCCGACGATGTTCCTGGGGAAGATGAAAGTAGCAACGTCTCCGAGCCCTTTCCAGTCGGCCCAAAGCCGAACCCCTTCCATTTTGTGACTGAACTCCTCCAGACTGATTGAAGCTTCATCGAGGGGTAGGTGAGTGAAGCCATGGGATGCAATCTCATGGACGCTCGCGGCTCTGACCACCTCCAGCGCCTGGGGGACCAGCCACCCTTCAAAGTTTCTTCGATCAGCGTCTGTTTCGAAGGTCTGAACCCACTTCTTGGCTGGTCCGGAGAGGCCTCGAAACCACCTGTGGGAAGCTTGGAATTCATCCTCGGTCAGGGTGAATGCTCCCACGAAAGCAAAGGTCGCTTTCACCCGGTGTTTGTCCAACAGGTCGATAAGGCACCTGTAGCCCTTGGACAAACGATCATTGGTGAACTGAGGGCGGAGTTGATCGGTCACGTGATCCGCCAAACCCCACAAGCCTTCGCAATCGAGCGACATGATGAATATGGGCCGCTTATTCACCGCGGGTCCTTTTCCTGATGGGACCCAAGATTGGCCGACTGGGGTTGGTGGTAAACTTCTTCGGAAAAACGGATTGCAACCGTCATGTTAGAAATTACTGAAATTACTGAAGCCATTTTTCGTGCGATTGATCAAGTTAATCTACAACTTGCCAAGGAAAAGCTTGAGAAATCGGAAGATGCGATCCTCACAGGAAAATCGGGCAAACTGGATTCTTTAGGGCTAATCAACTTCATCGTGGCGGTAGAAGAAGAACTTGAGGAAGCGAGTGGCATGTCCATCTCCCTGACAACTCAGACCCCGGGATTTCGAAAGAACCATCCCTTCACTTCCGTTCGCACACTCGCTGAGTATATCAATGTTCATTTTCACGAATTAGCGAACTAGGCCAAGGACGGGGAGTTGCTCACTGTTCGTTGACGGCGATGAGAATTTTAACGGCCAATCGACAAAATCAAACGCGGCCGGTGCGATGTACCTTGCGAAGGATTGTTTTTGTTGCCGCCCTAACCACTTCGCGATGGGATCCGGTGTCCAGGAAAGTTAACTGGACCTAGAGAAATCGAGTAGGAGTACTTGAATGAGTAAGCTGGTTCATAAAATCCTGCTGATATCAGACTTCAATATTCAAAACTTTGCTAACGTCCTTGGCAGCGACACAAGCCTCCCAGAAATCGAAACAATTGTGGCTCCTTTCAATCATGTGATGCCTACATTACTTCAAAGGAATGGCGACGCGTGGAAGGAATGTCCTGATTATTGCATCGTATGGACCCAACCCGAGAGTGTGATTCCGTCCTTTCGATCGTTCCTCGAATACACTCCTGCTCCCTTGGACAAGGTGTTGGAAGAGGTTGCTGAATATGCTTCGCTCCTTGTGAATGTCAGCAAGAAGGTGCGTGCGGTCTTTGCACCTTCCTGGGTTGTCCCAACCTATCATCAGGGTCTTGGCATGATTGATTTAAGAGAGGGAATTGCGGGAGCCTTGATGGAAATGAACTTGAGGTTGTCGAGTGATTTGCGAAAGGCTTCTAATATCTACCTCTTAAATACGCAGAAATGGATCGAAGCGGTCGGTGGCAAGAAAGCATTCAATCCCAAGCTGTGGTACATGGGTAAAATCGCTTTTGGGAACGAGGTCTATTTGGAGGCCATGCAAGACCTGAAATCGGCCTTAAGAGGAATGCAGGGAGAGGCGAAGAAGCTAATTATTGTAGGTCTAGATGATACGTTGTGGGGGGGAATAGTCGGTGATATCGGCTGGGAAAACCTGCGATTGGGAGGTCACGATCATGTCGGTGAAGCCTTTTCCGATTTTCAACGGCAACTGAAGGTTCTCAAGAATCGGGGCGTCCTTTTGGGGATTGTCAGCAAGAATGAAAGCTCGGTAGCGCTGGAAGCGATTCGCAGGCATCCGGAGATGGTCCTGAATTTAGATGATTTTAGTGGTTGGAGAATCGATTGGACAGACAAGGCCGAAAACATTCTGGATCTGGTGAACGAATTGAATATTGGCCTCCAATCTGTTGTATTCATTGATGATAACCCAGTTGAACAGGATCGGGTCCGTCAAGCTTTACCGGAAGTCTTTGTTCCGGCATGGCCGAAAGACAAGATGTTGTATGCGGCCACCTTGCTTGGTCTTAAGTGCTTCAACACCCCATCGATCAGTTCAGAAGATCTGGGTAGAACTCAGATGTATGTCTCTGAGCGCAGACGAAAGAAACTCAAGAAGACAGTTGGGTCACTCGATGAATGGTTCAGAGATCTGAATACGGTGGCCCGTATTGAAAGACTCGGTGAGCATAATCTTCAACGAGCGACTCAACTGTTCAACAAGACCAACCAGATGAATCTTTCTACGAGAAGGTTGACTGAAAACGAGTTACTCGACTGGGCGAGGCGGGAGGAAAACCGATTATGGACCTTTCGAGTTTCTGATAGATTTGGAGACTCTGGACTGGTGGGAATCGTCAGTCTCCAGGTCAAAAATCATGACGCTCAAATTATTGATCTTATTCTTAGCTGTCGAGTGATGGGTAGAAGAATCGAAGAAACCATGCTCCACGTTGCCATTCAACACGCTCGCAAGCTCAACTTGAATGCGGTTCATATCGAGTACCTTGCGACCACGAAAAATAAACCCTGCTTCGGTCTCCTGGCCAAAATCATGCCGACTTCCGGGAGAAGCGATCATCACTTCACGTGGGATCTCGATACCGTTTTTCATTTACCGGAATTCATTACGATACATCACTAGCTCATTCTCTCTGCCCCTGGGGAGGGCGAGGACTCACTGGAGGGTCGGCCAAATCACACACGAAGGCTGGTAAGCTCATGCTGAACGAGATCGACTGGATCTCATATAATTCCTCCTACTCTCGCGCCTACCGTCACTTCGCACGAAAGTGCTTCGGAGAGCAGGCCTATCAATCCAACAAGAACTATATCGCGTGGCTTTACCAGGAGAACCTGCTATCCCGCCAAGAGGACGATTTCCTGATTGGGGTTCTAGAAGATGGGAGGGTTATCGGCTGTTTACACAAGATGCGGCTAAACTGGAACTATCGTGGAAACATAGTTGAAGTACCTGCTTTTCACAATTATATGGTCGATCCGGATTTTCGGCATGCAGCCGGTTTTTTTCTCTTAATGAAAGCATTGTCCAATGAACAGCATGCCTTGATGCCGGGAACGGGCAGAGTTACCTCCGAAATCTATGAGAAGCTTGGGTTTCAAGAAGCAAAGACATCCTGGTATTTGAAAATACTCAGACCGATCCATGGAGCATTCATCATGAGTGCCCGTAAGTTCCTGAGCCGTCCCTTCAGAGCACGTTACTTTGATTCGCCCCGACTTGAGGAGACAAGTTCCTCTGGTTTCTCTGTAACTCTCTCACCGACGGATGATCTCCTTGAGCAATTGGTGGGGGCGATGAACTCACATGAACCTGAAGTGGCTGCTCCCTTGTGGACGGTTGAGCAACTCAAATGGAGATTCTTCCACAGCCTTGGTCCCAGACATTTACTGATCTACGAAGATTCTCCACGAACAATACGAAGCTTTGCGATTCTTTCCCTGGGGCCCCGTCGTGGCTTGAATCTGGGGAGGATTGTAGAGCTGAACGCCGCTTCTGTTGATTCACTAAGGCAGTTGCTCCATCAAGTCGTTGCAGTGACACGAGAGTCTCAAGGCCATGTCCTTCAATTCTTGAGTGCTGATCAAAAGACCAATGATTGGTTAGCACTCATCGGATGGAAAAGTAGGCGGTCTCATGCGAAAAGCTACTTTTACCACAAGATCAAGAACCAACGCTTTGAGCATTACAGTTTTAACAGCAACGCCGGGGATTTTGGATTTGAAGCAATTCGATGAGTGACAGCGGCGTCACGTAACGCGAGCATTCATGTATTCTTCTCTCTGATTGTCATCACCGACAATCGATAATCTGGTTCCCAGATGAGTCCGCAAGCTGTGCTTCAGGCTCAACGCTTGCTTGACCAGATTCAGCCGACTCGACCACAGCACTTCTTGTATTTCTTTCCGGACCCACAGGGACAGGGCTCATTGCGACCGACCTTGGCCGCCCTGGGACCGATGTTTCCCACCGCCCGTCGGGTTCTAGAGTCGATCGCAGATTTCCCTGCAGCCGTGCTCCGATCGGGATCGGGACCCGAGTAGCTGAGGGGCCTTTGAGGACGGCGCTGGACAGGGGGCGCGGCCTCCGGAGACACCGGTTGGAGTAGAAAGATCATCCTGACAATCTCCTCGGTGGCCCGGTCCCAGAGATCCCGGAGGGGTGTACCGTTCTTTCTGTAATTTGGGAAAGGTGAGCTAAATGTCAATCACCAGGGTAATTCCCCCACCTCCGTCACCAGGGTAATTCCCCCATTTGGGGATCATCATCATCTCGTTTCTCTTGATTTTCGGCGGTTGTGCTTGGGAAAACTTTTCCCAAGCAGGTTCCTCCTTTCTGGTCGCAGTCGTGGTCTGTTTCGAGCCAGCGTTTTTCCAGTCGCAGCATTTGCATTCGATTGAAAGCCCGATAGCGGGCGGAAAGCTGGCTGCTCGTGACCTCCTGTAAGACGGAACTGAAGTAATGCAGGGCACCGATGGGCTGGCCCGGGAGTCCGTTGAGCCAGGAGACGTACTTGCGTCCGCAGCCCAGGAAAATAGACTGGCGGACGTCCTCGAGCTCGATCCCTTGCTGGAACCACTGGGCAGCTAGCCGGCGATCCGAGGTCGAGTAGCGGCAGCGGATGCAGGGACGTTCCAGCAACATCTCTCCGATGGTCTCCACATAGAGGGTTTGAGCCGATCGAGTGGAGCTGAGTGAGTCAGCCGAGAGGCTGCGCTGGTAGGGCCAGTACTGGTCGGCGATCTCAAGGACCCCGGGAGCATGCTGGTTGGGGCTACGCCGGACCCGGTAGACCTGCCTCTCCTCGAGCTCCTGGAGATAGGTTCCAATCGAGCGGCGCGATTTGCGCAGCGCCCTGGCCACGTCCTGCTGGCGGAAGAGGAAGCGCCCGGTACTTCTGTCAGCGCCCAGCGAGATGTGAACGAACAGCTTGAAGGCCCCGTCGGAGAGTTTCTCCACAGCGGCCTGCCAGCCGGCGGTGGCGGCAAACCAGCCGTTGTCACTTTTGATCTTCAAACGGCTCATGGCGAAACCTCCTTTGAGGGGGATCCTTTGGCGGGTCGTTTTCGCCTCCGGTAAGAGTCGCCCTCCCACTCCAGCTGGTGAGCGTTGTGGCAGAGTCGGTCCAGCAGCGAGTTGGCCTGGATGGGGTCGCCAAACAGCGCCATCCACTCCTCCAGGCTGCGATTACTGGTCAGCATCAGCGAGCCTTTCTGATAGCGCTCGTAAACGATGTCGTACAGATCGTCGGCCTGCTCGTCCGTCAGGGGCTTGAGCCCAAAGTCGTCAACGATCAAGAAATCATAGCTGCAGTAGTTTTGGATGAGGCGATCGCGGGAGAGATCGGCCCGGGCCGCTTCCAGAGTACGGAACAGGCGCGGAGCCTGGATGTAGTGCACGTCATGACCGCGGCGTACGGCCTCGTGTCCCAGAGCCAGGGCGATGTGACTCTTGCCCACACCCACCGGCCCGCACAGGCAGATATTTTCTTTGTTTTCCAGAAAGCGGCAGGTGGCCAGGTCATAGATGCGGCGCCGCTTGATGTTCGGGTTAAAGCCAAAATCGAACTCCTCGAGGGTCTTGATCTCGGCAAAGCAGGCTTTCTTGAGCCGGCGAACAAACTTGGTCTGGGAGCGACGCTCCAGCTCATCCTGGACCAGCAGAGTCAGAAAGTCGACGTAGGCCAGTTGTCGTTTTTCGGCCTCCTTGAGCCGCACTTCCAGACTGTCCAACAATCCTCCTAATCGCAGTTGCTTGAGCTGGTCGAGCAGATGTTGATAGTGACTCATGAGACCTCCCGTCGGTGCACGAAGTAATCCTGGGGACGGGCAAATCGACAAGCTGAAGCCGCCGGACTGGAGGGTCTGCGAGGAGGCGAAGGGCGTCGGAACAAGCCTTTTTCCAGAATCTTCTTCAGAGAGGAAAAGCGGACATTGTAAAAGCGCAAGGCCCGCCGGCAGGCCTGATCCAGAGTGGCCGCTGGGTGGGACTCGGCCAGCCGCAGCACGGCCTGGGCTTTTCTCAGGTTGCGCATGGCGTGATCCCCCAGTACGCGCCGCACGTAGCGACTCACCTCGGGCCCCAGCTCGTCGGCCTGACGCCGGCACCACTCGGGAGTCCGCTCCAGGTAGGCCCGCTTGTCGGGAGGATAGTCCCCCGTCTGGGTCTGACAGGAGCCCGGCTCGAAGACCCGCAGGTGGGTCTTGATCAACTGATGGTTGCGATACACTCGCACCAGCTTCAGATCGGCTCGCACCCACAGCCTCTCCCCCCGGTAGGGATAGGGGACCGAGTAGTAGCACTTATCCAGGATCAGATGGCAGTCCCAATGCACGGTGCACTGTTTCCACTGCGCCGCTTCGTAAGGTTGATCCGGCAGAGGCAGCAGCAGCTCGACTTCTTCTCCGACAAACACCTCGTAAGGTTTGCGATGGGTGGTGCCATGCTTGCGCAGGCCGACCTCCTTGAGGCACCACTCCAGAGCCCTCCCATTGGCCTCCTCGATATCTCGAAAATGCCGCCCCGCCAGAATCTGCTGACGCACTACCGGAACACATCTCTCCACGCGTCCTTTGTGGCGGGCCATTTGCACCTTGGCTGGGTCGGCCACGAATCCGTAGTGTCTTTCCAGTTCGGCGTAGGCCGGGTTGAGCGTCGGATCGTACAGATCGGGCTTAAGCACACCGTCTTTCAAATTGTCCAACACGATCAGCCGGGGACAGGCCTGGAAAAACGTAAAGGCGCGGATGTGGCAGTCCAACCAGGTGGGGCTGTCCTGGCGAAACACGAAGCGTACGAAGCGGTGGCGGCTGTAGCTTAGGATCATGATAAAGGCCCAGGCCTTGCGTTGTTTGCCCGTTTCCGGATCTCGCATCAGTCCGGCATAGCCGAAATCGACTTGGGCCTGTTCCCCAGCGACTGCATGCAGCCGCACCGTCACCGGCTTGCGCAGCGGCTCAATGTGCTCGCGCACATAGCGGTACACGCTCATATAGCTGACCTTCAACTCGTGCTCCTCCTCGAGCAGCCGCTGTACCTGCTGAATGGTCATATGAGGCTGCCCAAGCCAATCCTGGATCTGCCGGTGGTAGAGGCGGATCCTCTCCCGGGCCGGTTGTTCGAAAACCGCCACCTGCACCACCGAGGCCACTATCCGGGCCAGCTCCGCCTGTGGCGGCAGGGGCTTCTCTCGGCTCAAGCCGCTGGCCATGAAAAGCAGCAGGTACTTGCGAATCGTCTTGCGCGAGATCTGCAACGAGTCTCGGATCTGGCGGATACTCCGTCCTCGGTGCCATTGGTAAACCAACTCCAGGTACTCTTCCATCCTCATATTCCTTCTGGCCATTCTTCCTCCTGCGGAAATCCTTGTTGGGGTTCCGCAGAAAGATGACCCTGGCCTCTGTCACGAAATGATCAGGTGGGGGAATTACCTTGGTGAAACCCTGGGGGAATTACCCTGGTGAAAGGGTGGGGGAATTACCTTGGTAAATCAGCCGCCTAGGTGGGGGATATACCATGGTGACCGACACCACCTGACCCATATAGGGGTGTACCGTTCTTTCTGTAATTTGGGAAAGGTGAGCTAAAAGGATCAGAGGTCTGGGGCAGGATTTCTCCAAAAACTCAAGGCAACGAGTAAGGAGGATCCGAATGACCCCAGACCCAAAACAGAGGCTACCACGAGAACTATTGAGAGAGCTGATCGAAGAAGGCAGTGAAGCGTTTCGAGGAGTATTAGAGAAGCTGATCAACGCCGCCATGCAGCTGGAACGAGAAGAGTTTCTGGGAGCTCGACGCTGGGAGCGGAGCGAGCAGCGTCGAGACCACGCCAACGGGTACAAGGACAAGACGCTGTCCACTCGAGTGGGACAGCTGCGAATCCGGATTCCACAAGTACGTCACCTGGACTTCTATCCCCGATCCCTGGAACGAGGGTGCCGTTCGGAGAAGGCGCTCAAGTTGGCCATCGCCGAGATGTATGTAATGGGCGTGTCGACGCGCAAGGTCACCGAGATTACCGAGCAGCTGTGCGGCACCGAGATCTCCGCCAGCCAGGTCTCAAGAATCTCCAAGCTGCTGGACGACGAACTCGAGCAGTTTCGCAACCGCCCTTTGGGCAGCTATCCAGTTGTGTACCTGGATGCGCACTACGAGAAGGTCCGTCGCCAGGGCAGCATTCAGGATGTGGCCGTCTTGAAAGCGACCGGAGTCAACTGCTGGGGCAAGCGGGAGGTGATTGGGGTCAGCTGCCGACTCAGCGAGGCTGAGGTCCACTGGCGAGGGTTTCTGCAGCAGCTTCAAAAGCGTGGTCTGGAGGGTGTGCAGCTGATTGTCAGCGATGACCACTCGGGTCTACGTGCTGCTAGAAGAGCCGTTTTTCCCTCGGTGCCCTGGCAACGCTGTCAGTTTCACCTGAGCCAGAATGCTCAGCGTTACGCCCGCCGATCCGATCAACGTGCCGCCATCGCCACTGACATTCGAGCCATCTTCAACGCACCCTCAGGCGGCGAGGGCGAGGCCATGCTTCGAACCCGAGTCGAGCAATACCGTGACCGCAACCCGGAGCTGGCCGATTGGATGGAGACCAACCTGCCCGAAGGCTTTACGGTCTTTCGTTTTGCACGTTCTACCTGGCGGCGCATTCGCACCAACAACGGGCTGGAGAACCTAAACCGTCAGATTCGCCGGCGCACCCGGGTCGTCGGTATCTTTCCAAACACCGAGTCCGCTTTGCGACTCATCACCGCCGTCGTCGAGGAGATTCACGAAGACTGGCTGATCGGGAAGCAGTACCTCAGTCTGGTCGATTTCAACCCACAGGAGAATCCTGTTTCAGATCGCTCTCAGTCAAATTACAGAAAAACAGTTGCGTAACCGATCCCGGAAGAGCTCAAACGATTCGCGTTTGTACTCTACCAGTGGATCCTTCTGGCCGTAACCTCGCAGGCCTATTCCTTCGCGCAGGTGGTCCAGGGCAAGAAGATGGTCCTTCCACTGCTGGTCGATGATCTGCAGCACAATGCTGCGCTCGAACCAGCGCATGGAGTCTGCCTTTCCGGTCGTTTCGTCAAGTTCCTGTTCCTTTCGGTCGTAGGTCTTTCGAATGTCCTCCAGGACGGCCTCTTCCAGCTCTGGCCGTGACAGTTCATCCAGGTTTGCGGGCGGCTCGACGCCAAAGACTCTCTGGAGATGGATCCTCAACTCGTCGAGTTGCCATTCCTCTGGATCGACTTCTGCTGAAACGTAGGCATCCAGGAACTCAACCGCAATGTCTGCCGCCAGCCCGCGAATGTAGTCCTGCTGGTCCTGGCCCTCCAGCAGCTCTCGACGAAACCGGTAGATCTCCTGCCGCTGGCTGATCATGCCGTCGTCGTATTCGAGCAGGTGCTTTCGAATGCTGAAGTTCCGGCCCTCGACTTCCCCCTGCGCTCTCTCGATTTGCCGGGAAATCAGTTTGGATTCGATAGGGACTCCCTCCTCCATCCCCAGCGACTGCATGACGCCCGAGATCCGATCTGACACGAAGATTCGCATCAGGTCATCTTCCAGTGACAGGTAGAAGCGGCTTGATCCCGGGTCTCCCTGACGACCCGCACGGCCCCGCAACTGATTGTCAATCCGCCGCGACTCATGGCGCTCGGTTCCAAGAATGTGCAGTCCCGCCAGGTCTACAACCTCCTGGTGCTGGTTCTCCCAGGCGCTTCTCAACCCCTCGACTTCAGTGCGGTATTCTTCTGCGTCGTCTTCCCAGTGCACATTCCGGGACTTCAGGTTGAGGCGGGCCTCAAACTCGGGGTTCCCGCCCAGAATGATGTCGGTCCCTCGCCCTGCCATGTTGGTGGCAATCGTGACTGTACCTTTGCGCCCCGCGAAGGCAGCGATCTCTGCCTCCCGCTGGTGATACTTGGCGTTCAGGACAACGTGTTTGATGCCCCGCCGCTTGAGGGCGCTGGACAGGCGTTCCGACTTGTCGATGGAGGTAGTGCCGACCAGAACCGGCCTCCCCAGCTCGTTCATTTCCTGGATTTCGTCTGCGATGGCCTTGAACTTCTCTCTTTCCGTCCGGTAGATGACGTCTGGATACTCAGTTCGAACGAGGGGTTGATTGGTGGGGACAACCACCACGTCCAGTTCATAAATCTTTCCGAACTCAGCCTCCTCGGTTTCCGCCGTTCCCGTCATTCCCGCCAGCTTGTCGTACATGCGGAAGTAGTTCTGAAAAGTGATCGTGGCCAGTGTCTGGTTCTCGCGCTCGATCTTGACTCCTTCCTTGGCTTCCAGCGCCTGGTGCAGACCATCCGAGTAGCGGCGTCCGGGCATCAGGCGACCGGTAAACTCATCCACAATCACCACTTGTCCGTCCTTGATCATGTAGTCGACATCGCGGCGAAAAAGAGTATGGGCTTTCAATCCCTGCTGAATGTGATGGACCAGATCCATGTGTAGCGGATCGTAGAGATTCGTCACGCCCAGGGCTCTCTCAGCCTTCTCGATACCAGGCTCCAGCAGCACGACCGAGCGCGCCTTTTCATCGACCTGGTAATCTTCGTCCCGGGTCAACCTGGGAATGATCTTGTCGATCTTGTAATACTTGTCCGTGGACTCCTCGGAGGGCCCGCTGATGATCAACGGAGTTCGCGCCTCGTCGATCAGGATCGAGTCAACCTCGTCCACGATGGCGTAATGGTGTCCCCGCTGAACACAGTCCTGCTTTGAGTACTTCATGTTGTCGCGCAGGAAATCGAACCCGAACTCGTTGTTGGTCCCGTAGGTCACGTCAGCCTGGTAGGCAGCGTGGCGTTCTGCATCCGGTAAGTCATGCTGAATCGCACCGACTGTGAGGCCCAGAAATCGGTAGATCGGGCCCATCCATTCTGCATCGCGACGGGCCAGATAGTCGTTCACCGTGACCAGGTGTACGCCCGCTCCCTGGAGCGCATTGAGATAGACCGGGAGCGTCGAGACGAGAGTCTTCCCCTCCCCGGTCTTCATTTCGGAGATCTTGCCTCGATGGAGAACAATGCCACCCAGGATCTGCACGTCGTAGTGGCGCAGGCCGATGGTCCGACGGCTGACTTCACGGACCACCGCAAAGGCCTCGGGAAGGACATCTTCCAGGGCTTGGCCCGCCTCGAGAGAATCCCTGAATTCCTGCGTCTTGGCTCTCAAGCTTTCATCCGAAAGTGGGCTGATTTTTTTCTCAAGTTCGCTGACCTGCGTGACAATCGGCTGCATTCGCTTGAGCTCACGCTCGTTCTGACTGCCGATGATCTTGGTGAGAATCGAGTTCAGCATGCCCGGGTCATTTTAGCACCTGCGGGACACTAAGCAGTGCTCTGCGCTCTTGGATACTCCGGGACGATTGGCTCGGAGGGTGCTGTCGCGGGTCCAGCTCTTGCGATATTCCGCACGGTCGCTATACTTCATACCAACCTCCATCTGGTCACGTTTTAGAAATGGCCCGTTTAGACCACATGGAGGGTATCGGATTCTCGGCGGTCGAGAGAGTCGCCGGAATGACCTTGCACCACACAGACCGCAGGCATGGTGGGTAACACCGAAAAATCTATCTGGCAGTCCAATTTGCTGTTGGCTGTGTTCTCGCTGTCTGTCGCCAACCTCAATCTCCTGCCTGTGTGGAGGATACTCATATTCGCCAGTGACCCGGACCTCTATTTCGTTCCGACGATTAGGCGCCACGACTACATCGGAGCATTACTCCTGATGTTGATCCTCGCAGGAGGCGTTTTTCTCTTCGTGAAGGTAGCGGCATGGCGAGACTCGGATGCGAACAAATGGGTCGTGCTCGGTTTGATTGTTGTCTGCTTGATCAACCCCCTGAACTTCCTCCGAATTGCCCTGCCGAACTCAGTGATCCGGGAATTGAAGGCATCTCTTCCCTACCTGGGAGTTGGAATCGCGATGGCCTCAGTGTTGTTCTGGAAGTGGCGTCGAGGGGCGGCCCGCGCCCTGTTCCTCCTTCTGGTAACCCTGTGCCCTTTCGCCCTGACGAATTCCGCGCAAGCTGTGTGGCGAGCGGTCTTCATCGTCGATGAAAAGGGAACTACCGGAGAGAGTCGTCGGCCTGCAGAACCTGCGGGGGGAAAGGACCCTGACGATCTTCAACGGTTGATCTGGATCCTGTTCGACGAGCTGGATCAGCGCATCCTGTTCGAACAACGACCAGCCGGATACGAGTTCCCGGCATTTGACTCCTTTCGAAAGCAATCGATCTACGCGTCCCGGTTCGTTCCCCCGGGAGGTCACACAATGACGGCGATGCCAACCTATTGGATCGGCCAGAGGGTCGTAGACAGCCGGAACAGGTTTCGTCAAAGACTCGAGGTTCAGATTGAGGGAAGGGATGATTTCGTATCGGTCTCCGACTGCGACAATCTCTTCGCAGAGGCCTTTGCTTCCGGGGCGTCGACTGGGATCACAGGGTTCTACCACCCCTACTGCCACCTCTTCGGCAAGTTCTTCGACCACTGCGATGGTTTTCTGGGTGACCTGTGGCACAGTCCGTCGGAGAATCTCTTGTCATCAATAAAAGGGTCTGCACGATCGCTCATCCCGGGATGGCGAAGAGGCGGAGCCATCCGGACCTTCAAGAGCATTCGATCCGCAGCTCTGGAGTTGACTGTAGATCCCGAGAGGGACTTCGTGGTAGTGCACGTGAACATGCCGCACGACCCACCGATCTGTGATCCCAGATCCGACGGGTTCAAGATCTCGGGCTTGGGGCTGAGCTATGCGGACAACCTGACATGTGCAGATAAGATGCTAGGCGAAATCGAGCGGGATGCGAGGAAAGCAGGCTTGTGGAACGGGACCGCCGTTGTCATCATGTCCGACCACGGCTGGAAAAAACTCCGGCCTGGGTGGGACTCAGAGCCGGGAGCGATCCCCTTGATGATCAAGATGGCCGATCAGAGCGAGGAGATTCAAGTCGATCAGGAGCTCGACTCGGTGCTCACCAAGAGGTTGTTGCTCGGCATCCTGAGGCGCGAGCTGAGAACGCCCCGGGACGTCGTTTCCTGGGTACGCTCCCAGTGAGGAAGGATGAGACGCGTTCGACACCTTCATTCTTTCGATTGATCTAATTCAGCAATCAGTGGCCTGCGAAATCGAGGCGGCTGACGTTGAGAAGATCTAGCCATCTTCCCTCGACCCTGGACAAAGAAAGTTGAAAAGGACGAGGCCAGAGCATGGGTACTGTCATTTAGTCGCTGGTACAACACGGAGCACAAACACAGTGGGTTGAAGTTCACGACAACACAACGGCATCATACGGGTCAGGCAACGGCGTTCAGGGGTGTCTCTCGAAGCAGGCGACCTGAACTTCGCCATTTGAGGAGCCAGGCCATGAGAATCAGCAGGGCCACCGACGTCGACGCGAATCTATCGGGGAAAACCAGGACCGGGGAAGCCATCAGAGTGAGCATGAGAAGCAGGCCATCCATACGATTTGAAAGACTACAATGCTACAACTCAGCCGCTCTTCAAGAAATCCCCGCAGGCGCAGCAGACACAATCCTTAACGCTAAAACACGAAGATGAGAAGACACGATTGAGCACACAGCCATGGGCATCAATGTCAACGGTCTAAGATTCCTACTTTATGCTAAATCAGCTGGCGTTGATTTCACGAAAACCGCCATGATCGGCAGACAAGGTCTTCACTTGTCATTCCACCAGTTTTGCAATCTACTTCCGGGTATTTAGTCGAGATAACGGGTTTCGAATTGAGCATTTAATCCTGCACGAAGGGACAGAGACAAAGAAGTGGTTCCAATCCAGAAGATGTCAAGCGTCGAGTTGGCATCGAGAACTCCACCCCGACGCTCTTGCTTATCTTTGCAACCAAGCTGGCAGATCGCCAAATATTCTCAACTCCCCCACTGCAATCCGATTATGTATCAACATGGAATGAGCGAAACCCGGGAGTCAAAGGGGGAGGGACAAAGAGCAGCAGATTCTTGAAGCGTTGGATTCCGCAATCCGTAAAGAACCGTATCAAGAGCGTTCTCCGACGGGGTAAGGCTTCATCATTATTTAGCCCTTTCGATCCACTTGAACCTCCGGATGCGTCAGAGAGACCGCCGCATCGTACCGAGCGAGCGCTACGTCGCTGATAGAGTCAGAAGTCTTATTGAGAATCTGGATCCGTCTCATGAGCTCAGAAGACGGGGATCGCCTCCAACGGCAATACCCTCAAAGGAATCTGGATGACCTGCGGCCACAACCTCTCGGCAAAGATGTTGTCCATCACGCTCCCTCTGCCATCCATGCTGATGTGGATACCCTTTGATCAACGTCAAATAGAATTCCCGCAGCGACGATTGGAAATCCCCACACAAGGATTAAAAAAAAAGAGCTGTAGCCGTCCTCTGAGACGGCCCTTTCCGCGGTCCTCCTTTCTGTAAAAAAGAGAGATTGTTCCTAGAATGCGAGGGGGACGGAGTGAGGGCGTAGCCCGAACGGAGCTCCCCCTCGCTCGCGCTGGCGTCGAGGGGAGTGGACCAGATCCACGAGGCTGCTGAGCGGCCTCTGTAGGGCGCTGTACGACCTCTCCCCTTGGCGGGCACTCGTCTATCGCCCTCACCAAGCACTTTCCGGGGTCCAATCAGCCGATTTGCCCGGATTTGACCTCCTCGCGGTTTCCTCATTTCGTGGTTCCCTGCTGCTTTGCCTTGGCGCTCTCCATTCGATAGCTCGGGACGTTGAGTTCCAGAATCACGCTGTGGTGCACCAGCCGGTCGATGGCTGCTGCCGTCGTCAGGGGGTCCTTGAAGATCCTCTCCCAGTCCGAGAAGATCAGGTTGCTGGTCAGCAAGATGCTGCGACGTTCGTAACGATGGGCCAGCAGTGTGAAGAGAACCTCCATTTCCTCCCGGCTTTGCTGAACGTAGCCGATGTCATCGACTATGAGAGCCTCGAAGCGATCCAGTTTCTTGAGCTCCTTCTCCAGAGTCAGATCGATTTTGGCCCGCAGCAATCGCTGTACCAGCAGGGCGCAGGTAGAAAACAGAACCCGGCGCCCCAGCAGAATCAACTCCTGGCCCAGAGCACAGACCAGATGGGTTTTCCCGCTCCCAGGGTTACCGAAAGCCAAGACGTTCTCGGCACGATCCAAAAACGTCCCTTCCAGCAGCGCTGTGAGTTGTCGATCCACGCTTTGGGGCAAGCGCGAGCGGTCCAGCGCCGTCAGCGTTTTCTCCCAGGGAAGCTTGGAGGCCCGACGCTGGCGCTGGATTTTGCGCTCGTGCCGCTCCGCCACCTCGATCTCAGATAACGACAAGAGAAACCGGGGATAGGACAGACTTTCCTGGGTGGCCAGTGCCGCCTGGGCGGCGTAGTGCTCCCGAAAGGCCGGTAGATGCAGCTCGATTAGGCACTCGCGAAGTCGCGGTAAGTTGCCTGTGCTCATGACCTCACCTCCCGGTTCTCGAGAAGGGTGTCGTAGAGGCCCACGTCCATCTTCTCCACCATCACTTCCCAGGGTTCCACCACCGGATCGACAAGGCATTCTCGTAGTGCTTCAAAACGGATTCTTTGTCCCCGCTCAATCAACACCTGAAGTGCCTCTCGCACCCGCTGTTCACCTTCCTGGGCAGCCACCTCGAGGATCTTCAGATATTGGCGATCCGCCGTGGCCGGACAATCTCGGCGCAGCTCGTCGTAGGCGACTCGAAACAAGATCCCCGGAAACAGATCCTCCCGCCAGCGATAGCGAGTAAACGCCCCCGGCTTGCGCACCAACGAATGGATCACGTGCCGGTAGTCAATGCGATGCTTGCCTTCTCCTCGCAAGCGCGGCATCCGTGCCTGGCGCCGTCCTCCGTAGTAGACCTCCACCTGATCCGCCCACACCCGCACTTGAACGCGCTCGCCGATCAACCGGCTGTCCACCGAATAGGTGTTGTGGCGAACCCGGATCGTACTGCTGGGGGAGACTCTCACCCACTGCCGGGTGAAGTCATCCAGACGGCGTGCCGGCAACGGGCGCATCACTGCCAGCTCTTCTCCCAGGCGCTTTTGCCGGGCCGCATTGCGCCGGGACACAATCACCGCTACAAAGCCCTCGTACTCTTCCCGGCTGGAAAAATCACGGCTACACCGCAGCAGCAGTTCCTGCTCAATGGCCCGTTTCAAGCGGTGATGGGACTGTTCCACATCCCCGTTCTCGTGTGCCTTTCCTGCCTGAGTGCGACTGGAGCGCATCCCGAAGTGTCTCAGCAACGCTTGATAGCGCTCGGTGAACTCTTCCCGCTTCAGGTTCTTGACTGCCGCCGAGAGCCGGTCGGTCCGGTGCTCCTCGGGCAGCGCCCCCAACTCCCACAACGCGTTCTGAAGCCCCAGGCTGAGGCTCTCAAACGACTCACTGAAACACAGCGTGGTCGCTTCCCAGTTCGAGTAGGCCAACACGAAGTGGTACAGCAGATGGGGAAACGGCTGGCCCTGGATCGTCACTCCGAGGCGCCCCATAAACGTGAAGTCCGATTGCGCTTGATGTCCCGGCTGATACTTCTGCGGGAACATCACCTCCTTCGCTTCTCCGTATTCTGCCTTCCACTGCTTGATCCTGCGCTGCAGCGTTCTCAACTGGCCTTGCTGGAAGGCCCCTTCCTGCTGACGACACAAATGATCGAACACCGCTTTTGCTTCCACCGTCGGCGATCGCTTCAGGATCTCTTTCACCTCCGGCCACACCGACTCGAACGGATCCGATCGAGTTCTCCAATACCGTTCCGGCTGACACTGGCTCGGTAGCTTTCCCGACTTCAGGTACTTGCGAGCTGTCTTTCGCGACATCCCCGCTTTGGCCGCCGCCATCGTTAGCGTCTTCTCGTTCTTCTTCAACTTTACTAACCTCCGCACTTGCTGATCCTTAACCATGCCCTCATGGTCAGGATCAGCCCTGAAAAAGCGGGGAATTCCATTTGTCGTCGCGGGGAATTCTAACTGTCGCCAATCATACCTTTGTCTTTCAAGCGATTCGGCTGACTCGCTCAGATCCACTCGATCGGCTCAAACCCTCTATGTGGAGGCCATCGGAGAAATGTTGCTGGTGCGTCCCTGCATCCGTTGCCGCTACTCGGCCTCGGATCGCCGGCTGGCTGACCGGTGGTTCCAGAAGATCAAGAACCAACACTTTGAGCGTTACAGTTTTAACAGCAACGCCGGGGATTTTGGATTTGAAGCAATTCGATGAGTGGCACGGCGTCAGATAATAATGCGAAAGTTCACAGGCACGCTTTAGCGCGTCCCGTCCAACACTTTGTCGGGTGAGCGTTTCCTACAGAAAAACATCAACCTGCCTGGCTCAAATCCCATAGTTGCGCAATCCGATTCCTTTACCAAGTCAATCGCGGACAAACTCTCCGCAACAAAGCCAGCGGATATCATACGATCAATGTAGTCAGGGCCACAACGCCTAACATGATCCCATTGACCGAAGTGCTTCTTCCGCTCTTCCGGCTCCGTAATCGCCGGATCCTCGTAGGTTTTCTCAGCTGTAATGGGTACCTGAAGCACTGCCCAGCCGTCTTGCTTAAGCACGCGATGAAGCTCCGCCATGGCTTTGCGATCGTTCGGGATATGCTCCAAGACATGGCTACAATAGATAACCGAGAAAGTGTTGTCGGGATAGTTGATGTTCGTTATATCCATCTGCACCATAGCTTTTGAGCTATTCAAGTCTGCGCTTCGATAGTCCAAATTCTTGATCCTTCGAAAGCGCGCTTCCAGGAATTTTTCTGGCGCTACGTGAAGCATCGTCTTGGGAGAGCCGTCAAAGAGGTCAGTGCGCTTTGTCAACAGCTGCCAATCCAGCCTAGGCCTTTCGAGTGAGCCACATACAGGACACCTGGCATTTGCGCGTGGGGGATCACCGGCTGGATCAAAACGGCGCACATTGCTTTCGCAAACGGGGCAGTAGTACTTTCCCCCGGCATTGAGCGGCCTTACAATATGTCTGCGGAAAAGCAACCGTGGTCGAAGCAGAACGGCCCTGGCAAAGCTCCTGATTCTACTTGATTGCATCAATGTGTTGTTCTCTCTGATTGTCATCACCGACAATCGATGATCTGGTTTCCAGATGAGTCCGTTAGCTGTGCTTCAGGCTCAACGCTTGCTTAACCAGATTCATCCCACTCGACCGCAGCACTTCTTGTATTTCTTTCCGGACCCACAGGGACAGGGCTCATTGCGACCGACCTTGGCTGCCCTGGGACCAATGTTTCCCACCGCTTTTCGGGTTCTGGCGTCGATTGCAGATCTTCCTGCAGCCGTGCTCCGATCGGGATCGGGACCCGAGTAGCTGAGGGGCCTTTGAGGCCGGCTCTGGACAGGGGCCGCCGCCTCCGGAGACACCGGTTGGAGTAGGAAGATCATCCTGACAATCTCCTCGGTGGCCCGGTCCCAAAGATCCCGGAAGAGCTCAAACGATTCGCGTTTGTACTCTACCAGTGGATCCTTCTGGCCGTAACCTCGCAGGCCTATCCCTTCGCGCAGGTGGTCCAGGGCGAGAAGATGGTCCTTCCACTGCTGGTCGATGATCTGGAGCACGATGCTGCGCTCGAACCAGCGCATGGAGTCGGCCTTTCCGGTGGTTTCGGCAAGCCTCTGTTCCTGTCGCTCGTAGGTCTTTCGAATGTCCTCCAGGACGGCCTCTTCCAGCTCTGGCCGTGACAGTTCATCAAGGTTGGAGGGCGGCTCAATCCCAAAGACTCTCAGGAGATGGATCCTCAACTCGTCGGGTTGCCACTCCTCTGGATCGACCGTCCCAGGAACGTACGCGTCCAGGAATTCAACCGCGATGTCTGCCGCCAGCCCGCGAATGTAGTCCTGCTGGTCTTGACCCTCCAGCAGCTCTCGGCGAAACCGGTAGATCTCCTGCCGCTGGCTGTTCATGACGTCATCGTATTCGAGCAGGTGCTTTCGAATGCTGAAGTTGCGGCCTTCGACTTCCCCCTGCGCGCGCGCGATTTGTCGGGAAATCAGTTTGGATTCGATAGGGACTCCCTCCTCCATCCCCAGCGACTGCATGACGCCCGAGATCCGATCTGACACGAAGATTCGCATCAGGTCATCTTCCAGTGAAAGGTAGAAGCGGCTTGATCCCGGGTCTCCCTGACGACCCGCCCGGCCCCGCAACTGATTGTCAATTCGCCGCGACTCATGGCGCTCGGTTCCGAGAATGTGCAGTCCCGCCAGGTCTACAACCTCCTGGTGATGCTTCTCCCAGGTACTTCTCAGCCGGTCTACTTCGCCCAGGTATTCTGCTGTGTCCTCTTCCCACTGCAGATTTCGGGACTTCAGGTTGAGCCGGGCCTCAAACTCGGGGTTCCCGCCCAGAATGATGTCGGTCCCTCGCCCTGCCATGTTGGTGGCAATCGTGACGGTACCTTTGCGCCCCGCGAAGGCAATGATCTCTGCCTCCCGTTGGTGATACTTGGCGTTCAGGACAACGTGTTTGATGCCCCGCCGCTTGAGGGCGCTGGACAGGCGTTCCGACTTGTCGATGGAGGTAGTGCCGACCAGAACCGGCCTCCCCAGCTCGTTCATTTCCTGGATTTCGTCTGCGATGGCCTTGAACTTCTCTCTTTCCGTCCGGTAGATGACGTCTGGATACTCAGTTCGAACGAGGGGTTGATTGGTGGGGACAACCACCACGTCCAGTTCATAAATCTTTCCGAACTCAGCCTCCTCGGTTTCCGCCGTTCCCGTCATTCCCGCCAGCTTGTCGTACATGCGGAAGTAGTTCTGAAAAGTGATCGTGGCCAGTGTCTGGTTCTCGCGCTCGATCTTGACTCCTTCCTTGGCTTCCAGCGCCTGGTGCAGACCATCCGAGTAGCGGCGTCCGGGCATCAGGCGACCGGTAAACTCATCCACAATCACCACTTGTCCGTCCTTGATCATGTAGTCGACATCGCGGCGAAAAAGAGTATGGGCTTTCAATCCCTGCTGAATGTGATGGACCAGATCCATGTGTAGCGGATCGTAGAGATTCGTCACGCCCAGGGCTCTCTCAGCCTTCTCGATACCAGGCTCCAGCAGCACGACCGAGCGCGCCTTTTCATCGACCTGGTAATCTTCGTCCCGGGTCAACCTGGGAATGATCTTGTCGATCTTGTAATACTTGTCCGTGGACTCCTCGGAGGGCCCGCTGATGATCAACGGAGTTCGCGCCTCGTCGATCAGGATCGAGTCAACCTCGTCCACGATGGCGTAATGGTGTCCCCGCTGAACACAGTCCTGCTTTGAGTACTTCATGTTGTCGCGCAGGAAATCGAACCCGAACTCGTTGTTGGTCCCGTAGGTCACGTCAGCCTGGTAGGCAGCGTGGCGTTCTGCATCCGGTAAGTCATGCTGAATCGCACCGACTGTGAGGCCCAGAAATCGGTAGATCGGGCCCATCCATTCTGCATCGCGACGGGCCAGATAGTCGTTCACCGTGACCAGGTGTACGCCCGCTCCCTGGAGCGCATTGAGATAGACCGGGAGCGTCGAGACGAGAGTCTTCCCCTCCCCGGTCTTCATTTCGGAGATCTTGCCTCGATGGAGAACAATGCCACCCAGGATCTGCACGTCGTAGTGGCGCAGGCCGATGGTCCGACGGCTGACTTCACGGACCACCGCAAAGGCCTCGGGAAGGACATCTTCCAGGGCTTGGCCCGCCTCGAGAGAATCCCTGAATTCCTGCGTCTTGGCTCTCAAGCCTTCATCGGAGAGCGGGCTGATTTTTTTCTCGAGTTCGCTGACCTGCTCGACGATCGGCTTCATTCGCTTGAGCTCACGCTCATTCTGACTGCCGAAAATCTTGCCGAGAATCGTGTTCAGCATCGCACGTTCATTCTAGCACCGAGAGTCCTGCTCCACGTTCCACGTTCCACACTTCGCCGTCGCTCTGCGGCTGCTATGCCCACCCGGCGAATTCTCGGTCTCGAAGACAGGTCAACTCTTGAGCCCTTCAACCTTCAACCTTCAACTTTGAACTTTCAACTCCGAGACTCAAGCACTTGCCAGGTTGCGAGACCATCCCTATAATCCGTCCATGGAGATACCGGTAGCACTCAGCTTCGATGATGTGCTCCTCGCCCCCGGTCGTAGTGAGGTGTTGCCGGGGGAGACTGATCTGTCAACCATCCTCTCCCGAAACATTCGATTACGGATTCCACTGGTTGCCTCCGCCATGGACACCGTAACCGAGGCTCCCATGGCCGTTGCCCTGGCCCGGCAGGGAGGAATCGGGATCATTCACCGTAACCTTTCCATCTCCCGGCACAGTGCCGAGGTGGACAAGGTGAAGCGCTCTGAATCGGGAATGATCGTTGACCCCATCACGATGAGACCGCATGACCGCATCCGGTCTGTCTTCGCGGTGATGGAGAAATACGACATCTCCGGAGTTCCCATCACCGACGAGGCCGGCAGACTTCTCGGAATCCTCACGAATCGGGATCTCCGCTTTGAGTCGAACATGGACCTCGAGGTTTCCCAGATCATGACCAGCGAGCGTCTGGTCACCGTCAAGGAGGGAATCACTCTCGAAGAAGCCAAACGAAAGCTCCACGAACATCGAATCGAAAAGCTGCCGGTGGTGGACGACGAGTTCAAACTCAAGGGCCTGATTACCGTCAAGGACATTATGAAAGCCATCGCCTACCCCGAGGCCTGTAAGGACGAACTGGGCCGTCTCCGGGTGGGGGCAGCAGTCGGAACAACCGGCGACTTCCTGGAGCGGGCGCTGGAGCTCGAGAAGGCCGGAGTAGACGTCATCACCGTCGATACGGCTCATGGCCACACCTCCCGGGTGATCGAGGCTGTGCGAAAGCTGAAAAAACAACTCTCGAGATCCGATCTGATTGTCGGAAACATCGCCTCCGGCGAAGCTGCACGGGAACTGCACGAGAACGGGGCCGACGCCGTCAAAGTGGGGATGGGACCGGGAAGCATATGCACAACCCGGGTGATCAGCGGAGCTGGAGTTCCACAGATCACAGCCATCCTGGAAACGGTCCAGGTGGCCCGCACGCTGGGGCTCCCGGTGATCGCTGACGGAGGAATCAAATACTCGGGAGATATTGTCAAAGCCCTGGCCGCTGGCGCCGACACGGTCATGATCGGCAACCTCTTCGCCGGGACCGATGAGTCTCCCGGCGAGTTGATCCTCTACCAAAACCGTAGCTACAAGACCTACCGTGGAATGGGGTCTCTGGGGGCCATGGGGGAAGGCTCTGCCGACCGCTACGGGCTGGAAGGCGAATCGGGGGCAAAACTGGTCCCCGAGGGAATTGAGGGCCGGGTCCCATACAAGGGGACGGTCGAGAACCTGATCCCCACGCTGCTGGGGGGAGTTCGAGCCGGAATGGGTTACTGCGGCATGTCGACGATTCCTGAATTGCAGGAAAAAGCCACCTTCCTGCGCATCACCAACCTGGGTCTGCGCGAGTCCCATGTGCACGATGTGGTGGTGACCAAGGAAGCACCCAACTATCGGCTCGAAAATCCCTGATGGCGGCGGTTGGCGCGGTCTATTTTCTCGGCCTGAAAATCTGGAGAAGTCGCCTGGCAGCCTGGGTTGGCGCGGTCTGCCTGATGTTCAATCCGCTCTTCTGGCTCTACCGTGGGTGCTGAGCTTCCCGGCTACCGGATTCTGATGCCCTCACGGGAGGCACAGGCGGTCTTCGAGACTCACCAGTACCGGACCCAGGCCCACGACACAATTGAATTCCAGCTTCCGGCCTCGGTGCGCCACCTGGCGGCCACTGTCGACTCCATCCCAGAGCACTGTTCCCCCTCCGGCATCGAGTTTCAACGTCTTGATTTCCAGGGGCAAAGCTGTTTCGTGGCGGACGTGAATGAGTCGTTCTCGTTTTGTGGGATACGGTTTGTGGTTGAGCGCTCGCAAGGCTCGCACCGTTGAAAGTTGAAGGTTCAAAGTTAAAAGTTCGTGAAGGGTGGAACGCGGAACGTGGAACTCACGGAAGCCTTCGGGCCTTCCGCTGCTCGCCTCCGATGTGGAAGGTCACACCCGACGGATGGCCATCGCTGTCCAGATCGAAAACGAGCGTTGCCCTCTGTGCCAACATGGGTGAGACACTTCTTCCCCACTAAATTAGACTAGAGGGTGAGAAGCTGGATCACACGATGATGGTAAACAGGAGCGATAAGAAACTGAGGATTTTGGAGACTTCGGAGCGAAGCGGAGAGGTCCCCAAAATCGGTGCGGAACGGACTGAGCCCGACAGGGTTCTTCCTAGACCCGATCCGGAAGTTCCCAGCAAGGCCACGCGTCGCCGATTTTCAGCCCGCTATAAGCTCCGGATCCTGGAGCAGGCCGATGGATGTGAAGAGTCGGGCGGAGTGGGAGCCTTGCTGCGCCGAGAAGGACTTTACTGGTCGAATCTTCAGACCTGGCGACGACAACGCGAGGAAGGAACGCTGCAGGCGCTGACTCCTCGCAAGCGGGGGCGCAAGTCCAAGCCGGTCAATCCTCTGGATCATCAATTGAGGCAAGTTCAGGCCGAGAATCGGAAGTTGAAGCGCAAGCTCGAGAAGTTTGAAGCCATGCTGGATCTCCAAAAAAAAGTCTCGCAACTGTTGGGGATCTCTCTGGCGAGCAGCGAAGAGAACGGAGACGAGAGCTGATGGACGAAGCTTTGCGATTCTCACAATCCCACGGAGTCCGGGCCGGCTGTCAGGCTCTGGATCTGCCGCCATCCAGTCTGTATCGGGAGAAACTTCGGCGGGAACGGCCGGCGATGGATCCTCGACCTCGGCCCGCATCCCCACGCGCCTTGAGCCCGCCCGAGAAGGAAGCTGTCGTGGAGGTCCTGCACAGCCAGCGGTTTGTCGACAAAGCTCCCGCCACAGTGTGGGCGGAGCTACTGGATGAAGGGCGATACTTGTGCTCGATCCGAACCATGTATCGCATTCTGTCCCAACGTCTGGAAGTCAAGGAGCGTCGCCGCCAGCGCCGCCATCCCCAATACGCCAAGCCAGAACTCCTGGCCACCGGCCCCAACCAATGTTGGTCATGGGACATCACCAAGCTCAAGGGTCCCGTCAAATGGAGTTATTACTACCTCTATGTGGTTCTGGATATCTTCAGCCGCTACGTGGTGGGCTGGATGGTGGCCACCCAGGAGAACTCACGCCTGGCCAAGGCTTTGATCGCCCAGAGCTACTCCAAGCAGGCGATCGTGTCGGGAGATCTCACCCTCCATGCTGATCGAGGGTCGTCGATGAGTTCCAAGGCACTGGCCTTGCTGCTGGCCGATCTGGGAGTGACCAAGTCTCACTCTCGGCCTCACGTCTGTGACGACAATCCCTACTCGGAGGCCCAATTCAAGACCCTCAAGTACCGGCCCGAATTCCCGGCTCGATTCGGCACCATCCAGCAAGCCAGAACCTTTTGCCGGGAGTTCTTCGATTGGTATAACCGCGACCATCGCCATTCGGGTATCGGCCTGCACACTCCCGAGGACGTGCACTACCTCACCGCCATCGCCACACGTCGCAATCGAGCCCAAACACTGGAGGCCGCCCATGCACTCTTCCAGGAGAGATTTCCCAATGGCAAACCCGTTCCTCCCGCTCTTCCAGAGGCGGTTTGGATCAACCCTCCCGAAAAGAAGGACCCCTGAGATGACGCTACTGTAATTTATTCACCAAAGTGTCTCAAAGTTGTTGACACGTTCCGTTGCCGCGGTCCAGCGTAATTCGAACTCTCGCCGTGATCGGGGAACCAGCTCCAGGCGCTTGGAGGCGTGCGGCGTGGTCAGCAGAATCCCATCCTCAAACCAAATGACCAACTCCCCTCCCCGCTCGTATTCGTAGCTCCCGGCATAGACGGTCAACTGCTCTGCCGACAGGGGGAGGATCGGCTTCACAGGACCAGCGGGACCGGGTTCAGCGTGCTCCTGAAGTCGCCGCACCCAGATATTCCTGAACCGGTTGGGGGAACCGTGATCCTGCAACATCATCGGAAGCTGGTCTGGATGAGAGGTGTACGGTTTCGGCTGCAGCCAGTCGGTCGGGCCAACCAGCTCGGTACCGTCCTGAGCCAGAACTCCGTTGTGAAAAAGGGTCACCCGGGCCCGCTGAAGCACCTCGCCGTTGGGGTCGAAGCGGGGGCGTCGGAACACAATGTCATAGGCCTGCCAGGCCCCGGGAGCCAGCGAGGCGTTGACCAGCGGGGGAAACTGGCCGTAGAGAGCCCCGGCCTGGCCGTCCGCATATGTGTCTGACCGATAAGAATTCAAGACTTGGACCTCGTAGCGACCCATCAGGTACAGGCCACTGTTCCCCGCTGCCTGACCACCAGCGTCGGATTGTGGTACCGACCACTCCAGGTACAACTGGACATCCCCCGAAGACAGCCCTCGTCCAGATGCTGCCAGCACCTTCGCGGACCTCCATGTAACCATTCTCCACCTTCCAGTCGGCGGGTCCGCCATCACGATACTGCCACTGCGAAAGATCCTTGCCGTCGAAAAGCACCTGGGCATCGGAAGGCGGCGGAACTGGAAGACTCAATTCCGCCGGGTGAACCACCGGAGGTCTGGGCCGCGCCATGTCGTGGCTCTTCCAGCCGCTCGGCAACTGGGCCAGGCTGTGACAGTTCAGAATTCCAGCGGCAAACAAAATGATAATCGCTTGCTTGTTCACTCAATCTCCTTCCAGAACCAGGCCTTCCCGGGCACCAGGGCGCGGACACCTTATAGCGCCTTCATCGTTCTGTTGTCCAAGGAATTTCGGAGGTTCCACGTTTCATCTCCGTGTCCCAGATCGTCCCCGGCGGCTTCTGATCGGACCCTCCGTGGTCCGATCAGATCGCCGCGCGGAGGCGGCTCCTACTCTTCGCCGACCCGTGGCATTCCCAGTGTGGGAGGACCCTCCGTGGTCCGATCAGGTTCACTTCGCCGACCCGTGGCATTCCCAGTGTGGGAGGACCCTCCGTGGTCCGATCAGATCGCCGCGCGGAGGCGGCTCCTACTCTTCGCCGACCCGTGGCATTCCCAGTTGTGGGAGGACCCTCCGTGGTCCGATCAGGTTCACTTCGCCGACCCGTGGCATTCCCAGTGTAGGAGGACCCTCCGTGGTCCGATCAGATCGCCGCGCGGAGGCGGCTCCTACTCTTTGCCGACCCGTGGCATTCCCAGTGTGGGAGGACCCTCCGTGGTCCGATCAGGTTCACTTCGCCGACCCGTGGCATTCCCAGTGTAGGAGGACCCTCCGTGGTCCGATCAGATCGCTGTGGGGTTGCAAGTTAAAAGTTGAAGGTTGAAAGTTCGATCAGATCGCCGCGCGGAGGCGGCTCCTACTCTTCGCCGGCCCGTCACATTCCCAGTGTGGGAGGACCCTCCGTGGTCCGATCAGATCGCCGCGCGGAGGCGGCTCCTACTCTTCGCCGACCCGTGGCATTCCCGGTGTGGGAGGACCCTCCGTGGTCCGAACAGGTTCACTTCGCCGACCCGTGGCATTCCCAGTGTAGGAGGACCCTCCGTGGTCCGATCAGGTTCACTTCGCCGACCCGTGGCATTCCCAGTGTAGGAGGACCCTCCGTGGTCCGATCAGATCGCCGCGCGGAGGCGGCTCCTACTCTTTGCCGACCCGTGGCATTCCCAGTGTGGGAGGACCCTCCGTGGTCCGATCAGGTTCACTTCGCCGACCCGTGGCATTCCCGGTGTGGGAAGACTCTCCGTGATCCGAACAGGTTCACTTCGCCGACCCGTGGCATTCCCAGTGTGACTCAATCTCATAGACCGTTTGAGCATGTAGGGGTCTTTCACACGGGAAACACGACTCACCTCCCAAGTCCCACGAACAGGCCGCACCTGCTATCAAACAAGAGAAAAGGATCAGGATTGTCCGTCTCCACATGTCGAATGACCTCGTCGAAGCTGCAGGACCTGTGCCTTGAAGTATCGCCCACAGGCTGCCCTTCAATCAAACGCGTGACAACCGGGCAGAACTTCTTCATATTGTGTCGATGAGGCCGGACGGGCAAGGACGCAGGGTGGTACTGGTAGGGGGAGGGCACACCCATGTTCAGCTCCTTCGAGACTTCGAACATTCTCCTCTCCCCGATGCCGACCTGAAGGTCCTCGTCGACAAGCCCACTGCCGTCTACTCGGGCATGGTTCCCGGGTTCGTGGCCGGTCAGTACCGGGCGGAAGAATTGCAGATCGATGTGAAATATCTGTCTGAAGCGGCCCGGGCCACCCTGGTTCCGGGCAAAGCGGTCAGGGTGGACAGGGCAGCCGCGCAGATTTTGCTCGCCGACGGATCCTCTGTCTCCTACGATGTGGCTTCCTTCGACATCGGCTCGACGGTAGCAGGACTGGAACAACCCGGGGTTCGTGAATTCGCGGTTCCAACCCGCCCCATTGGCGCTTTTGTCGGTCGTGTCGCGGACATCATCGAGAGGGCCCGCCGCCACCCTCGCGACAGTTTTCGGATCGCCGTGATCGGCGGGGGATCAGGAGGGGTCGAACTGGCGTTCACTCTGCAACAGCGGATGGCCCGGGAAGCTTCAACCCCTGTGACGACTCTGCTGCTGGAGGGAGGAGAGCGGATCCTCAAAGGGTACCCGGAGTCCCTGGTGCGCCGTGTCTATCGGAGCGCGGCCAGACGGGGCATTGACATCCGGTGCAACCAGCGCGTGCAAACCGTTGAAGAAGAGGCTCTCCTGATGACGAGCGGCCGGCGTATTGCTTGTGATGTGGCGGTCTGGGTCACCGGTGCGGTCAGCCAGGCCATCTTCAAAGAGTCCGGATTCAAGACCGATCGTCGAGGCTTTGTTTCCACCCGGTCGACCCTGCAGGTGGAAGGTCACGACGAACTGTTTGCCGCCGGAGACTGCGCGACCCTCTCCGAGTATCCGGACACGCCCAAGGCCGGTGTCTACGCGGTTCGCCAGGGGCCCTTTCTGAGTCACAACCTGCGGGCCTTGCTGGCTGGTGAGACCCTGCGCAATTACGTGCCTCAGAAGGGTTTTCTGACGCTTCTCAACCTGGGCGATGGAACCGCCCTGGGATACAAGTGGGGAGTTGCCTTTCAAGGGAAGTGGGTCATGCGACTCAAAGACTACATCGACCGTCGCTTCATGAGTCGGTTTGAGGAATCTCATTGAGACAGGCGAAGCCCGCATATAATAAAGGCCCCATGAGTCAGCGGCTGTCTCCGTCATTCCTCGCATCTGTCGCCCTCCTCGGTGTGCTGTCCTCAGGCTGGACCATGCTGGGACAGCCACTTCCGGACGCCGGCGGGGAAGTGAACCAGACGGAGATGGAGAGAACCGAGGAGCTGTCCGAGTCACTGGCCAATCAGCTCCTGGACTTCTCGGTCGCAGCCAGGAATGGGAACCTGGCGGAGATGGGCCGGTCTGTGGGAGAAACCCTGCGGGCCACTCCCCTGCCCGAATTGGAAGGGTTCACACCAAACTGGACCCGGCCAGGACTTCAAGGCGGCTATCTGGAACTAGCGGAGAAGAGTTTGAGCACCCTCACCCGACAACAGTGGCTGGGGCACTGGCAGCGCTTCGTCGATTCTTTCAGCCACATCGAGGATGTCCGGTTCAAAATCAGTGGTGCTCTATTTGAAGAACAGGGCTCCGGGGTCACGGCGCAAGCCCTGCTCAAGTTCTTTCTGGTGGGCAAGAAATCGGCCGGCCACCTTCTCTGGGTCCGAGGGACGGGTCGGGTGCGGGCGATTCAGCCTCCTGACAGTCAGGCGTGGGTGATCTCGACCCTGAAGTTGGACGGTGTGTCGGTGTCCGACTCCAGCCCCGCACCGTTTTCCGAAGTAGCCTCGCCGGCCGGTGTCGCCTTGACGCTGCCCCGTTACGGTTCACCCGGAAACGACGACTTTGTATACCACGGCGCAGCCTCCGCCGATGTGAACGGCGATGGTCAGTTGGATCTGTTCGTGACCGGTATCCGGAGAAACTACCTTTATCTCAACCAAGGGGACGGACGCTTTCAGGAATCGGCCCGGAAGACCGGGATCGAAGTCACTCGGCCCGGCACCTCACCCCTCTTCCTGGACTATGACAATGACGGCGATTTGGATCTGTTCATGGCTGCGGTGGGAGATCAGATGCTCTTTGAGAATCGCCTGGTACCCGACGGAAAGCTCACTTTCCAGGATCTTTCCGAGGAATCCGCAGTGGCTGTTTCCGCAGTGGGCTTCACAGCCACTGCCGGGGATGTGAACCGGGATGGCTGGATTGATGTCTACGTGGCCTCGTACAACCTGTACGGAAGAGTCATGCCCGACTCCTGGCACGAGGCTCGAAACGGGACTTCCAACCTGCTTTTCATCAACCAGAAAGACGGGACCTTTCGGGAGGCTGCCCAATCCTGGGGGGCGGCTGACCGGCGCTGGAGTTACTCTGCCCAGTTCGCCGACGTGAACAGCGATGGGAAGATGGACCTGTATGTAGCCAACGACTTTGGACGAAATGCGCTGTATATCAACCAGGGCAACCGTTTCAGGGACGACGCCGAACCTTCCGGAACTCTGGATGCCGGCAACGGCATGGGCGTCTCTTTTGGAGATTATGACAACGACGGAGATCTCGACCTCTTTGTCACCAACATGTCTTCGATGGCCGGGAACCGCATCCTGAACCGCCTGTTCCCATCCGACGGCCGCGACGACAACGTGCTCAAAAAGCTCGCCTCCGGGAACACTCTCTTCCGAAAGGATGCAGAGTGCATCTTCAAAGACGTGACCGACCAGGTGGGTCCCTTCCCTGGAGGCTGGGCGTTTGGCGGCGTGTTCGTCGACATTGACAACGATGGATGGGAAGACCTTTACGCCCCCAACGGATTCGTCAGCGGCGAAACCATGAAAGACACCTGAAGCTTCTTCTGGCGCCACGTGGTGGCGTCGAGTCTGAGCTCGGAAGAGTCCGGAAACCAGACTTATCAGAGCGATCACATGCGCCTCATTTTCGAGCAGGGCTTTTCCTTCAGCGGCTTTGAACGCAACACCCTCTTCCTGAACGACCGGGGGCGCAGGTTTGTGGACATCTCCGGTATCTCAGGAGCCGATTCCATCGCAGACGGGCGCGCAGCCGTAGTGGCAGACTTCGATAACGACGGAGATTCAGATCTTTTTGTCACCAACATTCAGGGGCAGGGCCATCAGCTGTTCAGAAACAATCTGGGCCACCGACAGCACTTCCTGCGAGTCACCCTGGAAGGAAAGGAAAGCGGCCGCGATGCATTTGGCACAGTTGTGCGTCTGAAAAGCGCCCTGGGCACGCAGACCAGGATCAAGTCGGGTGGAAACGGGTTTCTGGCCCAGCCCGATCCCAGACCTTTGTTCGGTCTGGGAAACCAGACCGAGATCGAGTGGCTGGAAGTCGTGTGGCCGTCCGGCCTTGTTCAACGCTTTCCGGGACCCAGGGTGGGTAGTTCACTCAAGGTGGTGGAAGGGGATTCTCAACTGGAATTGCTCAAAGAAGTCCGAGGACGACTGCCTGACCCCCTGAAGGGCGACGATGTCTACTGGCAGAAGCTTGGCCTGCAGCCGGGAGATCCCCTTCCGCTGCTGGAACTGGGCTCCCTCCAGGGTGCTGGCGAGGGTCAGTTGGAGGCTGTGAGCACCGGAGAACAGTACGTCATCAACTTCTGGGCCACCTTTTGCGGACCCTGCCTCCGGGAGATGCCCGAACTCGAACTCCTGCATCAGGGGCTGAAGGAGGCCGGGTACAAGCTCATCGGCGTCAGCCTCGACGAGCAGGACTTTGAGCGGGTCAAAGGATTCGGGGATCGGCTGGGCGTGACTTACCCGCTTTATCGCACCAATCCCGAAAGCGTTCAGCGAATCTTCCAGTCGGGAGAGATGTTCATACCTCTCTCCCTGGTGGTCGACAGCCAGGGTCGCGTCGTCGATATCATGGCAGGCTGGAACGCCGAGTCGGAACGTAAGTTTAAAGAACTCCTCGAGCGGTAGGGGGTTGGGTTTCTGGTTGAAGGTTGAAGGTTGAAGTTGAAGGTTGAAGGTTGGGTTCGTGAAGATTTGAAAGTGGGAGGCGCCTTGGGCGGCGAACGAACTGTTTGGACCACGGAGGGTCCTCCCACACTGAGGCGGACCACGGAGAGTCCTCCTACTTCGCAATTGGGCGGGCCGCAAAGACCGCCCGCCGGCGGGCTACCTGCCAGCCCAGTAGAAACGAAAGCACGATCCCGAGCTGCAGGATAAGACCCTCCCGAACCGGCCAGATCTCAAAGAACGGAAGTGAGATCATCCAGTTCAGAGGAGTCTCCTGGACATACCCGACATTCTGGAGCTCTCGAACTCCATAGCCGGCGAAGGTCACTGACAGAGCTCCCAGAAGAACCCCGCTCACTACGAAAAACGGCTTCAGATTCAGACGGATTCCCAGCTTCAGCCAAATCACCACGAAGCCGGCCAGCAGCAGCATGCCCGCCGCAAAACCAAAGATGATCATGGCGCCAAGGGTGCCGCTGCGAAACCACAGCGCCTGGTAGAAGAGCGCCGTCTCAACCGCTTCGCGGTAGACAGCCAGAAAGGCAGCAGAAGCCAGGAACCATCCGCTTCCAGCGGTCACAGCCCGCGAAGCCTGTTCGTGCATGTAGCTTTTCCACCTCTGGACGTCAAGATTGTGAAAGATCCAGAGGCTCACCCAGAAGAGAACGGCGGCCGCCAGCAGGGAAGTGACGCCTTCCAGAGCCTCTCGGTGCCCAGCCGAGACCAGGAACTGGCGACCGGCCATCCACGTCAACAGTCCGGCGACAGCACCCGCCAGACACCCCCGGTACACATAGATGCGGAGCTCCAGTCGCCCTGCTCTGGTCAAATAAGCCAGCAGCAATCCAACCAGGAGGGCCGCCTCGATTCCCTCCCTGAGAATGATCGTCAGTGACTGCAGGAACGTAAGAGAACTCCCACCCCAGGCGTTAGCCTGGCCCGTCCGCGCCTCCTCGAGAGTGTCCATCAGAAGCCCCAGATGGTGTTCGGCCAACTCCTGGGGAGCCTCTCCGGTCAGTGCCACCCGGTACGTCGCCAGTCCTCTTTCCAACCGATTCACAAGTCCTGAATCCACCAGGCCCAGCGCCGCTTCCGCCGGCTCGACACCGTACAGATAGGCGTCCAGAGAAAGATCGGCTGCCTCTCGCAGGTTGCCTTGCCGGAAGGCGGCGCCGCTTCGTTTCAACAGGTCTCGAGCGAAGAGCAGGAGTTCCTCTGTGGAGGGACCGGGAGGGTACCGGCGCAGGTAGTCAACCCACCCCATCCCCTCACTTTCTTCGCCCCCTGCCAGCCTGCTTGCCAGTTCCAGATTGGTCTGTGTCGCCAGCTCTTTGAGGCTGACTCCGGGCTCTTCTACCGGCTCGCGAGGCGCGAAGTCCTCGCGCAGCGTGAACACGTAGAAGGAGACATCCCACCGTTCCTGTACAGAAAGAGTCTCGTGCGCCGGCATTGCCGTTCCTTCCACCCCAAAGGTCACTGCGTTGAACACCTGATGAGGAGGAATCGTATTGACTCGCCGGTCTCGAAACGAGCGCGGTGCCGGCTCCATCTTTTCCTCAGCCACGGAGGGACCATCCCCGGCCCCGGTCTGACCGTGACAACGTATGCAGTTCGTCTGGTACAGGCTCTCGCCGGAAGAGAAACGGGGTGGTGTCGCCGGGAAGGCCGTCACGTTGAACTCATCGGACAGACCTTGCACCAGCTTTCCAGCCTGTCCCCGCACTACCTCCCATTCGACCCTGGCTTCCACCGAGTGACGGAGTTTCTGCAGCGAAGGCAGAGTCTCCCCGGGATCTTCCGGTCTCAGCAGCTGATACCGATCGATCAAGGCCTGACTGAAGTCGAGCATCTCCTGATACTCGAGCTCGCTGACAACGGCGCCATCTTCCACCGCCACACCATAGTCGGTTCCCAGGTACTGGAGCATGAACACGAGTTGCTCGGGACCACTCGCCCCGGGATCGCCCGCCAGGCCTGGGGCATTGGCTGAGCCTGCCCGGCTCGACAGGAAGAGCTGGCCAATCCCCACCAGAATCGGGAGCAGCACCAGGCTGTAGGCCGCGAACCGTTTCACGGTCTTGCTTTTACGTGTCAGGCTCACTGACTGTCAAGATGAAGTTGAAAATGATTTTCAACTAGGATTGGACTCGTAGGCGGACGCCTCTCTCGTGCGGCGGCGGATCAGGGCTGCGAAGTGATTATCGGGATGGGTGGCGGCAAGACGATTGACACCGCCAAGGCCGTGGCCCATTCGGTTGGAGCCGCCACCGCCGTCGTCCCCACCATCGCCTCCACGGACGCGCCCACCAGTGCCCTCTCGGTGATCTACACTTCAGACGGCGCGTTTCAGCGCTACGTGTTTCAGCCCCGAAATCCGGATCTGGTTCTGCTGGACACGGAGATCATTGCCCGGGCCCCGATCCGATTTCTGGTCGCCGGAATGGGGGACGCCCTGGCCACCTGGTTCGAAGCAGATTCCTGCCGCCGCAGCTCTTCGCCCAATGTGTGCGGCGGGCTGGGAACCCGTGCCGCCTACGCCCTGGCCCGTCTCTGCTATGACACGATCCTGGAGCACGGCGTTTCTGCCAGAGTTGCCTGCCAGCAAAATGTCGTCACGGCCGCCCTGTCCCACGTGGTGGAAGCCAACACGCTACTCAGCGGGCTGGGTTTTGAGAGTGGCGGTCTGGGAGCGGCTCCCTCCATTCACAACGGGCTGACCCGGTTGCCCGCTACTCATCACTTCTATCACGGGGAGAAGGTCGCCTTCGGCGTGCTAGCCGGCCTTTTCCTCACCGACCGATCTCGCTCTACCATCGAAGAGGTCTACGACTTCTGTGAATCCGTCGAGCTGCCCACGACGCTCGCGGAAATCGGCATCGGGGAAGCCTCCGAGGCTGCACTTCAGGCAGTGGCCGAGGGAGCGTGCGCGGAAGGGGAGACCATCCACAACGAAGCCGGGACCATTCTTCCCGAAATGGTCTTAGCCTCTTTGAAGACCGCGGATGGATTTGGGCGGCGGCGGAAGAAGCTACCTGAAGATGGGGATCAAACAGGCTGAACCGGACCCACAGTACAGCCGAAACGCGCCGGTCGTGGGCTAGCTTTCAATTCAAATCCGTCCAGACTAGACCCTCGACAGACCTGAAGTGCTTGTCCATCGTCGCCAACTCCGCGCCGGTTTCGAGGCACTGCGCTGCCACCCACATGTCATTGGACGGGATTGGCGTTCCTTTGGTACGAAGACTAGCGTAAATCCTGCCGTAGCGGTCCGCCGTGCGGAGGGTCACCGGCACGAGAGAGACCCTCGGATTCTCCAGAAACTCCAGCAGCTCAGCCAGATTCTTGTCAAACTGCTCACCCCAGCGAAAACCAGCCAGGAGCTCCCCTGCCACCACCGAAGAGAACAGCACCTCTTCCGATCGCCGGATCAGCAGCAGGGTCTTCTCGTGATTTCGCTTGAAGGCCGAGTAGGCACTCGTGTCGAGAAGTATCCTCATGACCACAAGTCGGGATCAATTCTTTCAAAATCCCGTGTGACTTCTTCCAAGACTCTGGCTTCCTCCTCAGACCAAGTTCCCGCCAGATGGTCCAGGGAGGAGCCGATTCTGGCAGGCAACTCGTTTTTCTTCGACAGCCCGGCACCCTGTCGAAGGAGTTTCAACACCGCTTTGTTGAGCGATGTCTCCTCTTTTTCGGCCAGCTCCCGAATCCTCTTTTCCAACTCTGCATCAAAACCACGGATGGTCAATTGCTTCACTTCTCACCTCGACATCACCGGGACCTATGACTCACAATGCCTCACTATGACTCATACGCCTGTTCAGTTCAAGATCAACGTTCGCGAGCAGTCTGTGGCGGGTCAGATCAAATGAAAAACGGGGACAGTCTACTCTGGCACCTTTTCTTGAGGCTTGCGAGAATTGGGGACAGAGTAGACTGTCCCCTTTTTCCGACAGACTGTGGGAGCTGGCAAAGAGTGGGAGCCGCTTCCATGTGGCGAACTGGTCGGACCACAGAGGGTCCTCCCAAGTTTATTCTTTGACGTCCGAGTTCCGAGCGAGGACATTCAGTGGTCGTGATCCGCGGTTGACATGAAAAGTGGATGAAAACTATCATATTCACATGAGTACTATGATTCAGATCAGAAACGTTCCGGACGACTTGCACAGGCGGATCAAGGCACGTGCAGCTTTGACCGGGATGTCCATGTCCAGGTTCATCCTGATGGAATTGGAGAAAGTAGTGGAACGTCCCACCCGCGAGGAAGTCCTGGAACAGATCGCCCGCTACCCCACCGACCACCTGGAACCCGCACCTGCCGAAGTCATCCGGACAGAACGAAATACCCGGTGATTGTCCTCGACGCATCAGCCTGCCTGGAACTGCTGCTGGGCACGCCAAGCGGAAACGAAGTCGCAGAATGGATTCGCCCCCCGGAAGAGGATGTCCACATCCCCCATTTGCTTGACCTAGAGATTGCCCAGACACTTCGACGCTATGTGTTGCACCGAGCCCTGGCGGCAAGAAGGGCGGAGCTGGCGCTGCGACACCTCCGGCAAATGGACTTCGAACGTCATCGGCACGACCTCTTGCTGCCCCGTATCTGGGCCCTAAGAGAAAACCTGACTGCCTACGACGCTGTCTACGTGGCCCTGGCTGAGGTGCTGAAGGCGACTTTGCTGACCACTGACCGAAGGATGGCCGCAGCCCCCGTCAAAGCAAACATCGAACTCGTCAACTGACGACCGATTCTTTTCCCTCCCCTTGGTGTCCAGAAGGCCACCCACTAAAGGGGACAGTCTACTCTGGCACCTTTTTTTGAGGCTTGCGAGAATTGGGGACAGAGTAGACTGTCCCCGTTTTCCTGGCTGTTCACCGTCAATGGCTGTCAGCATGAAGCCGAAGTTCCCTTCTCCATTGATCGTTCCCGTTCCCTTGAACTGGGCCCGGGCCCCGGCCACGACCAGCCAGTCGTAGACATCGGACTGGAAGTTCAGATCCGCCCTAGGTAACGATCGTCACGGGGAAAGCGAACAGACACTGGAGGTGTTTCTTACCCGGAAGTTCCTGTGAAGTCATGAGGGAAGGGCCAGGATTTCGCGAGGCAACGGGATTGGAATTCCTGAGGAAGGAAAGGATTGGGTGAGGGACTCGTGTCAGCGACTGGGGTCAGATCCGATCCAACGCGCCACATCTCTGGCGTGGTAGGTGATGATGAGATCGGCGCCGGCGCGGCGGATCCCCGTCAGGATCTCGAGGACGGTGCGGCGCTCGTCGATCCAGTCGTTGGCGGCGGCCGCCTTCACCATGGAGTATTCGCCGCTGACGTGGTAGGCCGCCAGCGGTACCTCCGGATATCTTTCACGCAGGCGATAAATGATGTCGAGATAGGGCAGGGCCGGCTTGACCATCAGGAAATCGGCTCCCTCTTCGATGTCCAGAGCCGCCTCCCGAAGAGCCTCTCGGGCATTCGCCGGGTCCATCTGATGGCTGCGCCGATCCCCGAACGAGGGGGCCCCCTCCGCTGCTTCCCGGAAAGGCCCGTACAGCGCCGAGGCATATTTGACGGCGTAGGAAAGAATGGCTGAATGGGTGAAGCCGTGGCCATCCAGCGCTGATCGAATCGACCCCACCATTCCATCGATCATGCCACTGGGGGCCACAATGTCCGCCCCGGCTTGTGCGTGCACCAGGGCCACCCTGTCCAGGATCTCCAGAGTCTCATCGTTGAGTGGATCCCCTTCTCCAAGGTGGAGATCCGGTTCCAGGCTCAGCACTCCACAGTGGCCGTGAGACGTGTACTCGCACATGCAGACGTCAGTGATGACGACCAGGTCAGAAACCGCGTCTTTCAGAGCCCGTATGGCCCGGGGGATCACCCCGTCCGGATCGAAGTTCTCAGAACCGACGTCGTCCTTCAGCTCCGGGATTCCGAAGAGAAGGACCGCCGAAATCCCCAGCCCATGGATCTCCGCGCCCTCTTCAGCCAGTTGATCGACCGAGAGCTGAAACACGCCGGGCATGGAGGAGATGGGCCGGCGCACGCCGCTCCCGTAAGTCACGAACAGGGGCTGAATCAGATGGCGGATCTCGAGGGAAGTCTCGCGAACCATCTCCCGAAGCGCCGGAGTCCGACGGAGACGGCGAGGGCGTTTCCCTAGATTCCGTTGAGCGCGTTTCACGCCGATCCTCTCAAGAATCTGATTCCGTTCGATCATCACCGGCCTCGATAGTGATCCACAAGGGCTTCGATGAGGCCCTCAGTCGTATAATGCTGCGGCACCACGTTCACGGTCAATCCCAGTTGTGTTGCCGTGCGGGCTGTGACCGGACCGATGCAGGCGATCGTCACCCCTTCCAGGACGTCAAGCGTCAATGCAGAGTCCTCGAGAGCAGCCACAAAGTTCTTCACCGTCGAGTTGCTGGTGAACAGAACGGCGTCCATCCCCGCGGCGAGCTGATCGATCTGCTCCCGATCAGGTAAAACCGGCAACGTTCCGTAGATCACAACATCATCGACAATCGCACCCCTGTCCTGGAGCAAGCCGGCCAGAGCCGGTCCGGCCAGCTTACCGCGGGGCACCAGAATGCGAAGGCACGCCACGTCCCCGAGAGCCTCAACCAGCCTTTCTTTCGTGTATTCGCGGGGAGTCACCTCAGCTTTCACCCCTTTTGACCCCAGCACATCCGCCGTCCTGGGTCCTACCGAGGCGACCCTGGTGCTCTCTGCAACCGGGAGGGTTGAGATGTTGAGCTGCCACCAGTTGGTCACTGCATAGGCACTGGTAAACACGATCCAGTCATATTCCGGGAGGTGGGCGATCGCCGCCTGGATTTGGTCGTTGCCCTCCACAGGAGCAATGCGGATGACCGGTACTTGGACAGGCTGTGCTCCCAGGTCCCGGAGCCGGCCGGCGAGGTACCTGGCCTCATCAACCGCCCGCGTGACCACGATCCTCTTGCCGGCGAGCGGCTGAGCCCGTCGCTGCGGGGCCGGGATGAAGGCTGTCATTCATCGCCCCTCACTCGGAATGGTCGCCGTTGGGCCCGGGAGCGAGGCTGTCTGTGTCTGTGATGACCAGCCTCTCTTCGCCGAATCCCGAACGGTCCTCCCTCAGCACCCAGGAGCGGGCTTCCTCGCTCTCTCCTTCCTGCACCGACACGATGAGGTAGGAAAACCAGGGCCAGGCATGGTTGCGGTCGTAATCGGAAGGAACCGCTGCGACGTCGGGATGGGAATGAAAGAACCCCAGAACATCCTGCGACTCGAGCCGCAATTCCTTTTCCAGGTCGCGGATTACGTCGGGATCGATCAGGTAGCGATTCCTGGTGTCATCTCTCTGATTGTCGGCAGCCCGTATCTGGAGAACAATTTTTCTCCCGTCCAGAACACGCCCCGTCAGGACTCCGCAGCCCTCGCGGGGATAGGCTCGTTCCAGAATCCGCTTCACCTGATCGAACTGATCTTCAGAGATATTCAGCATAGTCTCCGGTCTTCTCTCGCCAGCTGCGCCGCGGAATCTGGTGCACTGTCCGGGAACTTCATGCCGCCTTAGTGTACCGTCCGGAAAGTTCACGCCGCTACTTCAGGCGTCTTTTCGCCGACAGCTTTGTTGCGCTACCTCGAAAGACACCCGGTCTTCCTGCGTCGCGCGCCTAGCTGGCGACGAAAATCCATCCCGAATTAACACCGGAACGTGTCAACAACTTTGAGACACTTTGGTGAATAAATTACAGTAGCGTCATCTCAGGGGTCCTTCTTTTCGGGAGGGTTGATCCAAACCGCCTCTGGAAGAGCGGGAGGAACGGGTTTGCCATTGGGAAATCTCTCCTGGAAGAGTGCATGGGCGGCCTCCAGTGTTTGGGCTCGATTGCGACGTGTGGCGATGGCGGTGAGGTAGTGCACGTCCTCGGGAGTGTGCAGGCCGATACCCGAATGGCGATGGTCGCGGTTATACCAATCGAAGAACTCCCGGCAAAAGGTTCTGGCTTGCTGGATGGTGCCGAATCGAGCCGGGAATTCGGGCCGGTACTTGAGGGTCTTGAATTGGGCCTCCGAGTAGGGATTGTCGTCACAGACGTGAGGCCGAGAGTGAGACTTGGTCACTCCCAGATCGGCCAGCAGCAAGGCCAGTGCCTTGGAACTCATCGACGACCCTCGATCAGCATGGAGGGTGAGATCTCCCGACACGATCGCCTGCTTGGAGTAGCTCTGGGCGATCAAAGCCTTGGCCAGGCGTGAGTTCTCCTGGGTGGCCACCATCCAGCCCACCACGTAGCGGCTGAAGATATCCAGAACCACATAGAGGTAGTAATAACTCCATTTGACGGGACCCTTGAGCTTGGTGATGTCCCATGACCAACATTGGTTGGGGCCGGTGGCCAGGAGTTCTGGCTTGGCGTATTGGGGATGGCGGCGCTGGCGGCGACGCTCCTTGACTTCCAGACGTTGGGACAGAATGCGATACATGGTTCGGATCGAGCACAAGTATCGCCCTTCATCCAGTAGCTCCGCCCACACTGTGGCGGGAGCTTTGTCGACAAACCGCTGGCTGTGCAGGACCTCCACGACAGCTTCCTTCTCGGGCGGGCTCAAGGCGCGTGGGGATGCGGGCCGAGGTCGAGGATCCATCGCCGGCCGTTCCCGCCGAAGTTTCTCCCGATACAGACTGGATGGCGGCAGATCCAGAGCCTGACAGCCGGCCCGGACTCCGTGGGATTGTGAGAATCGCAAAGCTTCGTCCATCAGCTCTCGTCTCCGTTCTCTTCGCTGCTCGCCAGAGAGATCCCCAACAGTTGCGAGACTTTTTTTTGGAGATCCAGCATGGCTTCAAACTTCTCGAGCTTGCGCTTCAACTTCCGATTCTCGGCCTGAACTTGCCTCAATTGATGATCCAGAGGATTGACCGGCTTGGACTTGCGCCCCCGCTTGCGAGGAGTCAGCGCCTGCAGCGTTCCTTCCTCGCGTTGTCGTCGCCAGGTCTGAAGATTCGACCAGTAAAGTCCTTCTCGGCGCAGCAAGGCTCCCACTCCGCCCGACTCTTCACATCCATCGGCCTGCTCCAGGATCCGGAGCTTATAGCGGGCTGAAAATCGGCGACGCGTGGCCTTGCTGGGAACTTCCGGATCGGGTCTAGGAAGAACCCTGTCGGGCTCAGTCCGTTCCGCACCGATTTTGGGGACCTCTCCGCTTCGCTCCGAAGTCTCCAAAATCCTCAGTTTCTTATCGCTCCTGTTTACCATCATCGTGTGATCCAGCTTCTCACCCTCTAGTCTAATTTAGTGGGGAAGAAGTGTCTCACCCATGTTGGCACAGAGGGCACCGCGAACTTCCCAGACAGTACACTAGTCCCAAAATAAGCGTGTTTGCACATCATCTACTGTAGCGACTCGTTTTGCCAAGATCGGTTGCTCATTTGAGGTTCAATCAGACTTGCGCCGGACTCCGGCTGTGCCGGGAAGCAGTTTGGTTGACCTCAGGCCGCCACGACGCGTTGACAATGGCCCTGAAAGTCGGTTTTCAGACAGACCCCTCCCCGATCGGCTCCATTTGTCGTCTTGTCGAAGCGGCTTGCGATTCGTCAGCCAAATTGCTGGTGTTTCAGCCACAGATTCCCCTCGATCAACAAACGGGTCCAATCGTTAACAGTGAGCAGTCGATACAATAAACGCCGTCCCGTTGTCACGATCTGGCAAGGCAGTCCGATCACACAGGTGACAAAGCGCCGGAACTCCATCCGGATCAGGCGTCGGGCCCCCAGTCTTGCAGGCAAAAGCAGGCCCAGCCAAACCTTGAGGTTCCAGGCTTGGGCGGCAATCACCAGGTAAGTCCAGTTTGCGACCAGGGTATCGGCCGGCATGCGCAGAGCCTGAACGCCGTTCTTGAGCTGCTCGATCACGTTTTCCTGATTGCAGCGCCCGTTGCTTTCCAAAACCACCTGTTGTGTCGACAGTTCCTTGACCGGCACGTTCGTGACATAGAACAGATAGCGCTGCTGATCAAACAGCCGCTTTTGACCCTTTTCGACCTCGATCCTCTTGCGCAGGATGATCATTCGGTAGGTGCCTTTAGCTCGGGCCGGTCGGTACTCGATCTCCGTCACATGCTCACTCAACAAGTTCAGGTTTTTGTAGCCCCGCTCTCGCACCACTTTCTGCTTGACGTTCTCTGGACGCTGACGGCTGGAGTTCACCACTTTCCGCTTGCGCTCGAGCTTTTGCCACTGTGCTTCGCCAATCTTGTCGGCCTCTCTGACGAAGCTCCGATTGGCCTCGATCCCGAACACAAACTCCACACCCTCCTCGCTCCAACGATCGAAGTTGCGGGTCAGGGAAAAGTCCGTGTCTCCCCGCAATCTCACTTGCTCAAAGCCGCCTCTTCTGACCAGTTTCACGGCTCGATCGATCCACGCCACCGCTCCTTCGTGCGACGGTCGGCTGGCCGGCCGATTGAACGTGTACAAGACCTCGTTGGTTTCGGCCAGACTCACCACCAAGGGTCCATACCCCCATTGTCCCTTGTAGTTGAGATCCATCCCTTCCTTGCAACACCCCGTGGTCTCGGCCGTCGTGCCGTCCACGTCGATCGTGGCTCGCTTGCCCATCTCCGCTGCTTGGCTTTACCACACCTGCAGACGGCTTTCGTTGAAGGCTTCTTGCAGGGCCAAGACATCCTCTTGCTTGAAACGCCTGAGAAAGTCCCCTTCCGTACTCGGTGCCGGGATCTTGCGCGCTCCTACACTCTCCAGATAGCTGACATCCTCGCGCCGTGACTTTACATCCTGCAGGCACACTCCCCCACTCATCACGTTGTAGATCAGATTCAAGACGTGGTCCGACTCCCGGTAGGGAAGGTGCCGCTTCAACACTCGCACACGTTCGTCGATCCTCTCCGCCACCCTCAAGCGCTTGACCAACTGAACAATCAGCCCCAGACCTCCACTACTCACCCCTCCCATACGGCTCGAGACGTCGTAGACAATATTGCCTCCTCTCAGCACCCGTCCCCCACTCTTAGGCCGCCAACTTCGATCCAGCCTTCGCTCTATTTCCTCTTGGCGTTTGTTGATAATCTCGATATGCTTTCTATTCACCTGAAACGCCTCCTCTTGGGATTGTTCTGGGTCTTTTTCTGAACCTCAGAATACCCGTCAGGACTGGCGTTTCAGGCTTTTTTCCACCTCTGGGTATACACCCCATGTACTTATTTTGGGACTAGTGGCTCCAGAAGTCTTCGGAGACATACTTCATACCACTGTCTGGAAAGACTGTCACGATGGAACCACTTCGAATATCCGCAGCCACTTGCATGGCGGCCACCAGAGCGGCTGCGGAGGACGGTCCCACGAAGAGGCCTTCCTCGAGGGCCAGACGCCGGGCCATAGTGTAGGCCTCCTCAGTGCCCACTTCCGTCTCGATGTCCGCCAGATCCGGGTCATAAATAGGCGGAACTATTGCGCTGGGAAGATGTTTGAGCCCTTCCAGACCATGCAGGGGAGACTCGGGCATGAAGGAAACCACCTGGATCTTCGGGTTGAGTGCTTTCAGTCCCCGGGACGTACCCACAAAAGTTCCCGAAGTTCCGATTCCGGCCACGAAATGAGTGATTTCACCTTCTGTCTGCCGGTGAATCTCCCGGGAAGTACCGTAGAAATGGGCTTCCCAGTTGGCCGGGTTACCGTACTGATCAGTGTAGAAGAACTTGTCGGGGTCGGCAGCGGCCAACTCCCGGGCCTTGAGAATGGCACCATCTGAGCCTTCCAGAGCGCTGGTCAAATGAATCTTGGCTCCATAGCTGGCCACCACCTGCTTTCTTTCGAGAGTGACGTTCTCAGGCATTGCCAGTTCCACCTGATACCCACGGAGAGCCCCGATCATGGCCAGCGCGATCCCGGTGTTCCCCGAGGTGGCGTCCAGGATCGTTTTCTCCGGGGTCAGGAGTCCCGACTCCTCAGCCTGCTGCACCATGCGCGCTCCCGCCCGATCCTTGACCGAACCGCCCGGATTGAACCACTCACACTTGGCGAAGATCCTGACGGTGGGCGAGCGGAAGATCTTCCGGATCTCAACCAGAGGGGTGTTCCCGATTCGACTCAGAAGGCGGGTCTGCTCCTTGTTTGACAGGGTGCTCATATGGATTCCACGGCTTTTTGCTCCTGCTGCAAGCCGGACTGGCCCACAGTGTCTGAAGCAGCCAGCTCTACGACCTGACCGATCGTGACGACGATTGGGGCAATCAAATGAATCCTCTCAACCTGTTCGGCAAGGGAGCCGAGATCCGCTACTACCGACTGCTGTCTCTCCGTGGTGGCCCATTGTACGGCAGCAGCCGGCGTGTCGGGCGGCATTCCCGCTTCGACCAGACTTCGGCACACGGCCGCCAACTGGGATTGGCCCATCAGGATGATCAAGGTGTCGAGCCCGGCCAGCATCGCGTAATCCAGGTCCTCCGAGTGCCCTGAGACGATCGCCAGGTTATGTGCCATCCCCCGGTGTGTCACCGGAATCTGGAGACTGGCCGGACCCGCCAGAGCACTGGTGATGCCGGGGATCACTTCGCATCGAACTCCGGCTTTGCGGCAATACTGCAGTTCTTCGCCGCCGCGGCCGAAAACGAAGGGGTCTCCACCCTTGAGGCGGACAACGCGTTTCCCTTGACGAGCTCTGTCCACAAGGATCTGGTTGATACGGCGCTGGGGTGTTCGGGGGCCTCCCGGGGTCTTACCGGCCTCAATCAGCTCGCACAGCACGGGAGCCGACAGCAGGAGTCTCTTGTTGATGAGGCGATCGTAGACGATGACGTCTGCCTTCTTCAACACCTCGAGGCCTTTCACCGTGATCAAGTCCGGGTCACCGGGACCGGCCCCAACCAGATAAACCATCCCTTCAACTGACATGGGCAGCTCCTACCGAGGAATCGAGCCGCCTCCAGGAATGGGGGGACTGAACCAGATCTTCGATGATCTCGACCAGAACAGGGTCTTCCCCGACCGGTCGGTCAATGACGTATTCACGGTCTTTCGAATCACGGCCCGTGATCTCCGCCGAATCGCACCCCGAGGGCCCGACCAGGCCGAAAAGTTGGGCCAGTTCGCCGGCGTGATCCCCACTCCCGAAGAGAAACGGCAGGACGATGCAGTGATCCGCATCCGTTCCCTGCATCGCCTCACGAGGGGTGGGGATGTCATCCAGAAAGGCCGCCAGCACGGTCTTGCAGGGTCCCTCGCTGCGTAGAAACGCGGCCGCCTCGTGGGTGGTCCGGGAACTCGTACTGGAACGCGGCGTCCCGTGTCCGAGCACCACGACAGCCGTCCGCTCGGGATTCCACCCGAGTTGACGAATCCGACTCCTCACCCTGCCCAGCAACGCCGAGCGAAGGCGGGAGTCGCACCCGACGACGGGTGTTAGCCATATGTCGATCGATCTGGACAGCGGGGCCCGGGTGAGTTCGCGGGGCAGCACCTTTTTCGAATAGTAGCCTTCAGCTAGAAAAACCGGGACGACTACAACGCTGTCTCCGGAGACCAGTTCCGGGATCTGCCCGAAAACAGGCTGTCCCTGGTGATAGCTGGTGAGCACCTGTTGAAACATGTCAAATTGTCGGAACCGACCGGCGATCGTCTCGAGAGCGTCCGCAGCTCCTCCACAGCGGCTGCCGTGAGCCGCCAGAACCAGGCTTTTCGGAAGGGTGGGAGGGGCCTCAGGGCCGCGACCGTAAGGGAGGGGAGATCGTCTTCGTCGCCGCCCCAAGGCGCCTCCCACATTCCAACTTGGAATCTGGGATCTCCTCTTAGCTGTCATCGAACCGGCGAATCACAAATGGAGCCCGCACTCGGTCTTGGCCGACCCGGACCAGCGTCCCTGACGGGAGTACTCCTGAACCGACATCCCGGGTACCTTCTTCGTGCACTGCATGCATCCGATGGATGGATACCCCTCGTGATGCAGCAGATTGTGGGGAACCTGATTGGCCAGGATGTATTCCCAGACCCGGCTGCGGGTCCACGTCGACAGCGGCGCGACCTTCCACACCTCGTGGCTGGAGTTCCATTCGATTACGCGGGTGGACTGACGCTCGGGAGTCTGATCGTTGCGCACGCCTGTGATCCACACTTCGGCATCCTTGAGGAGATCCTGCATGGGCAGCACCTTGCGCAAGCTACAGCAGGCGTCCGGATCCCTTTCCCACAACCGGGGACCGTAGTGGGCCTCCTGCTCGTCCGGAGTCAGCCGGGTTCCGGAATTGATGAAATTCAAATTCGCATAACGCTCTTTCAACTCATCGATCAGCTCATAGGTCTCCGGGAAAAAGAAGCCGGTGTCCAGATAGTGGACATCCAGAGCCGCACTCTGTCTGGCCGTCATATCGATGAGCGCACAACCTTCCATGCCAAATCCGGAGGAGAGAACGATTTTCTCTCTGTCAAAGTTGTCAAACGACCAGGCAATCATCTCGGTCGCGCTCAGATCCTGAATCTGTTTGATCGATCCCTGTCGGCTTGTCAGGTGCATCTCAGTTCTCCACTGTGCAGCTCAAAGGCAAAAAAAAACCCGCAGGAGCAATTCCTGCGGGTCTAGGAAAATCCACTAATTGTGACGTTATGTCATCAGGTCATGGGACTCCTCAGGAACGCTCTACCCCAAATGTTAAGGGCGTACAACAGCAATGGGACATCGTACACATTGAAACCACGGCGCCGACACTGGTGGGCACCTGATTTGATTCCCGGCTGTATGAAGAGCCTGTTTCTGAAGTCATAACCGAAACTATTATCGCGGAAAGAGGTGCTTTAGTGCAAGTGCCAATCGTCACCGTTTCGACATTCCCACTCTGGGTTCATGATCGACGCGCTTGTTGTCACGCGTGCTCCTGTCCCTCTTTTCAGCACCGGCCACCCAGGCTCTGATCCCCTATAGCAGCGCCCCAGCTCCCCGCTTATCTCCAATTTCCAATCTTCAATCTTCAATTTTTAAACCGTCGGCGGCTCAGTGTGCATCCGGCCCGCTGCTTTACGTAAAGGCGAACCTGACCTCGATGAGAAAAGGCAATGAGCGAAGCGAATAATTTTCAATCTTCAATTTTCAATCTTCAATTCATTCATTGTCCAGCCGAGCTTTTCGGCCCAGGTAGCCGCCGTGGTGGCGCAGGCCGTAATCGCTCAGAGTGATCCCCTTCATATCCATCAAGACGAGGGCGATCGCATCCCCGATGGCGAGCATAACAGCGATGCTTGCCGTGGGGGTGAGTCCCAGCGGGCACGGATCCTCGACGATGCCCATGTCAACCGTAATGTCGGCCAGACGACGCAGGACCGAATCGGGGTGAGACGTGATCCCGATGATCGTGCTCAGACCCAGGTGGCGTCCCAGTTCGAGCATTTCCAGAACTTCGCGGGTCATTCCACTGTTGGAAAACGCTACGATGCAGTCCTCGGGACCGATGAGGCCCAGATCGCCATGGGCTGCTTCAGCCGGGTGGATGTAGGCGGCCGGTGTACCAGTGGAACAGAGGGTGGCAGCAAACTTACGAGCGATGTGCCCGGCCTTCCCTATTCCGGTCGCCAGCACCTTGCCCTGACAGTCACGCAGAGCCAGGACAGCGCGCTCGAACTCCTCGGTGACGGATACGGCCGAAATAGCGGCGGCTTCGGCCTTCAGGATTTTCTCAATCTGTTCCCGCACATTGAAGTCTGCCATCCCACTTTATAGTCAACTAGATACCGTCCTGAATCAAGCCGCACGACCTTCGGGTCGCGCGTTCCTCGCTCCTCGTCCCGGGTTGCTGGTGATTCGTAGGGGCGACCCTTGTGGTCGCCCGCCAAACGGGCCGGCACAAGACCGGCCCCTACGAAATCAAATCCAATCGGCGCCGTGTGGGAGAACCTTTCGTGGTCCGATCAGATCGCCGCGCGGAGGCGGCTCCCACACTTCGCCGACCCGTGACGTTCCCAGTGTAGGAGGACCCTCCGTGGTCCGATCAGGTTCACTTCGCCGACCCGTGACGTTCCCAGTGTAGGAGGACCCTCCGTGGTCCGATCAGATCGCCGCGCGGAGGCGGCTCCCACACTTCGCCGACCCCGTGACGTTCCCAGTGTAGGAGGACCCTCCGTGGTCCGATCAGGTTCACTTCGCCGACCCGTGACGTTCCCAGTGATAGGGGTAGGGAAAGCTCATTGGTTTGAGCCTCCCCTCCCTCCGAACCGGACGTGCGGTTCTCCCGCATCCGGCTCTCCAGTCAGTGGGGTCCACGGCGGGACTGACAGATCTGCGCGTGGGCTACGGCCATGGTAAATAGCCCCTGCTCGATAAAGTAGGCATTTTTGCCTCCTTTCACTCCTGTTTCCAGGGTCGTCAGCATGCGTTCGGTCCACACTTCCGCTTCCACCCAGCTCCATTTCTGGCTCTCGGCTTCTCTGCCTTGCTTAGGAGTCTCCTCCACTTTCGACAGTTCCTCTTGCTTCGTCATTGACTCTACACATCCACCTTCCTGGCGGGCCTTCGCTCCACCGGCATTACCCGGCTTCTTCACTACTACGCCGCCTCTGACTTCTGCGGGTCTCTTACCAGACCGACCTTTCGCAGACCTCCTCGCTTTACGTCACTTGAACTTCCCACCATTCCATCTCCAACCACCCCAAGGGTTAACAAGATGCCTTTTTCACGTTACCCATCAGGCTCTTGTCCGTGTCAGGTTTCCCTTCCATTCGAGCTTCGCCATTTCCCAGCAGGCTCGCTGTCCCCTCTGAGCCGAATCGAGTTCGTCTCCTACAGACTGGTGGTTCTCCTTCGGCTGCTTCCCACCCCACCTCACGATGACGCAGTTGCCGTCGAATACGGGCCGGAGAACGTTTGCCCGGTAGGGACTTTCACCCTACTGTTCAAGTGCGCTTACGAGCGCACTAGGAGGACCCTCCGTGGTCCGATCAGATCGCCGCGCGGAGGCGGCTCCCACACTTCGCCGACCCGTGACGTTCCCAGTGCAGGAGGACCCTCCGTGGTCCGATCAGATCGCCGCGCGGAGGCGGCTCCCACACTTCGCCGACCCGTGACGTTCCCAGTGCAGGAGGACCCTCCGTGGTCCGATCAGATCGCCGCGCGGAGGCGGCTCCTACACTTCGCCGACCCGTGACGTTCCCAGTGTAGGAGGACCCTCCGTGGTCCGATCAGGTTCACTTCGCCGACCCGTGACGTTCCCAGTGATAGGGGTAGGGAAAGCTCATTGGTTTGAGCCTCCCCTCCCTCCGAACCGGACGTGCGGTTCTCCCGCATCCGGCTCTCCAGTCAGTGGGGTCCACGGCGGGACTGACAGATCTGCGCGTGGGCTACGGCCACCCTCTGTGCCAACATGGGTGAGACACTTCTTCCCCACTAAATTAGACTAGAGGGTGAGAAGCTGGATCACACGATGATGGTAAACAGGAGCGATAAGAAACTGAGGATTTTGGAGACTTCGGAGCGAAGCGGAGAGGTCCCCAAAATCGGTGCGGAACGGACTGAGCCCGACAGGGTTCTTCCTAGACCCGATCCGGAAGTTCCCAGCAAGGCCACGCGTCGCCGATTTTCAGCCCGCTATAAGCTCCGGATCCTGGAGCAGGCCGATGGATGTGAAGAGTCGGGCGGAGTGGGAGCCTTGCTGCGCCGAGAAGGACTTTACTGGTCGAATCTTCAGACCTGGCGACGACAACGCGAGGAAGGAACGCTGCAGGCGCTGACTCCTCGCAAGCGGGGGCGCAAGTCCAAGCCGGTCAATCCTCTGGATCATCAATTGAGGCAAGTTCAGGCCGAGAATCGGAAGTTGAAGCGCAAGCTCGAGAAGTTTGAAGCCATGCTGGATCTCCAAAAAAAAGTCTCGCAACTGTTGGGGATCTCTCTGGCGAGCAGCGAAGAGAACGGAGACGAGAGCTGATGGACGAAGCTTTGCGATTCTCACAATCCCACGGAGTCCGGGCCGGCTGTCAGGCTCTGGATCTGCCGCCATCCAGTCTGTATCGGGAGAAACTTCGGCGGGAACGGCCGGCGATGGATCCTCGACCTCGGCCCGCATCCCCACGCGCCTTGAGCCCGCCCGAGAAGGAAGCTGTCGTGGAGGTCCTGCACAGCCAGCGGTTTGTCGACAAAGCTCCCGCCACAGTGTGGGCGGAGCTACTGGATGAAGGGCGATACTTGTGCTCGATCCGAACCATGTATCGCATTCTGTCCCAACGTCTGGAAGTCAAGGAGCGTCGCCGCCAGCGCCGCCATCCCCAATACGCCAAGCCAGAACTCCTGGCCACCGGCCCCAACCAATGTTGGTCATGGGACATCACCAAGCTCAAGGGTCCCGTCAAATGGAGTTATTACTACCTCTATGTGGTTCTGGATATCTTCAGCCGCTACGTGGTGGGCTGGATGGTGGCCACCCAGGAGAACTCACGCCTGGCCAAGGCTTTGATCGCCCAGAGCTACTCCAAGCAGGCGATCGTGTCGGGAGATCTCACCCTCCATGCTGATCGAGGGTCGTCGATGAGTTCCAAGGCACTGGCCTTGCTGCTGGCCGATCTGGGAGTGACCAAGTCTCACTCTCGGCCTCACGTCTGTGACGACAATCCCTACTCGGAGGCCCAATTCAAGACCCTCAAGTACCGGCCCGAATTCCCGGCTCGATTCGGCACCATCCAGCAAGCCAGAACCTTTTGCCGGGAGTTCTTCGATTGGTATAACCGCGACCATCGCCATTCGGGTATCGGCCTGCACACTCCCGAGGACGTGCACTACCTCACCGCCATCGCCACACGTCGCAATCGAGCCCAAACACTGGAGGCCGCCCATGCACTCTTCCAGGAGAGATTTCCCAATGGCAAACCCGTTCCTCCCGCTCTTCCAGAGGCGGTTTGGATCAACCCTCCCGAAAAGAAGGACCCCTGAGATGACGCTACTGTAATTTATTCACCAAAGTGTCTCAAAGTTGTTGACACGTTCCGCCATGGTAAATAGCCCCTGCTCGATAAAGTAGGCATTTTTGCCTCCTTTCACTCCTGTTTCCAGGGTCGTCAGCATGCGTTCGGTCCACACTTCCGCTTCCACCCAGCTCCATTTCTGGCTCTCGGCTTCTCTGCCTTGCTTAGGAGTCTCCTCCACTTTCGACAGTTCCTCTTGCTTCGTCATTGACTCTACACATCCACCTTCCTGGCGGGCCTTCGCTCCACCGGCATTACCCGGCTTCTTCACTACTACGCCGCCTCTGACTTCTGCGGGTCTCTTACCAGACCGACCTTTCGCAGACCTCCTCGCTTTACGTCACTTGAACTTCCCACCATTCCATCTCCAACCACCCCAAGGGTTAACAAGATGCCTTTTTCACGTTACCCATCAGGCTCTTGTCCGTGTCAGGTTTCCCTTCCATTCGAGCTTCGCCATTTCCCAGCAGGCTCGCTGTCCCCTCTGAGCCGAATCGAGTTCGTCTCCTACAGACTGGTGGTTCTCCTTCGGCTGCTTCCCACCCCACCTCACGATGACGCAGTTGCCGTCGAATACGGGCCGGAGAACGTTTGCCCGGTAGGGACTTTCACCCTACTGTTCAAGTGCGCTTACGAGCGCACTAGGAGGACCCTCCGTGGTCCGATCTGTCCACCAGCCCGTCGGTACCGGTCACTTTTGGGTTGACAAGGGAAACTGTTACGATAATCCTCGATTTCACAGGAGAAATATGATGGATCCCAGGCCCTCTGAAGTTGACTTCAGACCCGTTAAGAAGGCTGCGCCCGCCGGTTGGTTCGTGGTCCTGCCCGGGGTGTTGATCAGCCTGTTGATCGGGTGTGCAGCGCCCCCCCAGCCCCAGAACCTGGATTGGAGTATCTACGGGAATGACTATGCCAACACCCGATACAGCCATCTCGATCAAGTGAATACAGAGAACGTGGCCGGCCTGAGAGTTGCCTGGACGTTCGACATGAACAACCTGGAGGCTCAGGAGTGTACTCCAATCGCGGTCGACGGGCCGCTCTACGTCACGACGGCCAAAGGACGGGCCGCAGTCTGTTCAATGCAACTCTGGGCTGTGCGCACTGCCATGGACCCAGCGCAAAGGCCGTCGAAGACAAGGTGGATCTCAGGCTTCTGCATCGACGTCATGGAAACCTGGCCCAGAGAGTGTTTCAAGAGACGGTCATGTTTGGCCGACCCGGGACGGAAATGCCCGAGTGGAGAGAGACGCTGGCCGACAAGACAGCATGGCTGAGCCAGCTCCAGGCCTTTATCTTCTCCATACAAAGGGAATGATGAGAATGCACGAAGCCCATCGACGAAGCAGAAACTGTCTCCTACCGGCCGTCTGGCTCTTTCTTGCCCTGATCGGGTGCGGGAATGGGACCTCTGAGGCACCCGGTGGGGAATCAGCCGATCACGCCCCGCCTCCCGCCGCGCGCGAACTGGTCCTGGTCAGCAACGAGGATTCCGGCGACATCAGCATCATCGACCCCGGTGCGAATGCGGTCGTGGCCACGATTCCCGTCGGCCGCAGGCCGCGGGGGATCAAGGCCGGCCCGGGCGGACGCATGATTTATGTCGCTTTGAGTGGATCACCGAGGTGCCCCCCCTGGATTTCGGATGAGGAGTGTGACCAGCAGGTAACGGACAAAGCGCAGGACGGGATCGCCGAGGTCGACCTGGTCAATTCCCAGGTCGTGCGTGTGCTGCCCGGAGGGTCGGATCCCGAGCAGTTCGATATCAGTCGTGACGGCACGCGCATCTATGTCTCGAACGAGGACGTGGGCCAGGCCACTATCGTTGATGTGGCATCCGGTGAGATTGTGCACACTGTCGAGGTTGGAATTGAACCCGAAGGCGTTGCCCTGAGCCCCGACGACAGGTTGGCTTACGTGACCGGGGAGAGCGATCACGATGTCACTGTGATCGATACGCTCACGGGGGAGGTTCTAACCCGGATCCAGGTGGGACTCAGACCGCGGGATGTCATCTTTTCCTCGGACGGGCGGCGTGCTTACGTGTCCTCTGAAATCGATGGCAAGCTCTCCGTGATCGATGTCTCGGCCAGCACCGTCATGACCACCATCGAGATGCCGGAAGGCTCCAGATCCATGGGCCTGGCCCTCTCACCCGATGATCAAACCCTTTACGTGGCCAACGGGCGCACCCGCACCGTCTGTGAAGTGGATCTAACGGCTTTCAGGGTGGCCCGCTGCGTCGAGGTCGGGGAGCGCCCCTGGGGGATCGCACTGTCCATGGACGGGCAGCGTCTATACACCGCCAACGGTCCCTCCAATGATGTTTCGGTAGTGGACGTGAAAACCCTGTCCATCATCGCCAGAGTCCCGGTGGGGTCCAATCCCTGGGGCGTGGTCGTAGCACCGAATCCCTGGCTGGAAGACAAAACGCATTAGCCCCGCCACTTCCTCGCGACGGGTTGAATCCTTAGGTCCTCCCACTCTGAGGTGACCCCGTTCGGACCACGGAGGGTCCTCCTACTCTGCAGCGGTCTGACAGGCCAGCAAAGTGATAGGGGTAGGGAAAGCTCATTGGTTTGAGCCTCCCCTCCCTCCGAACCGGACGTGCGGTTCTCCCGCATCCGGCTCTCCAGTCAGTGGGGTCCACGGCGGGACTGACAGATCTGCGCGTGGGCTACGGCCATGGTAAATAGCCCCTGCTCGATAAAGTAGGCATTTTTGCCTCCTTTCACTCCTGTTTCCAGGGTCGTCAGCATGCGTTCGGTCCACACTTCCGCTTCCACCCAGCTCCATTTCTGGCTCTCGGCTTCTCTGCCTTGCTTAGGAGTCTCCTCCACTTTCGACAGTTCCTCTTGCTTCGTCATTGACTCTACACATCCACCTTCCTGGCGGGCCTTCGCTCCACCGGCATTACCCGGCTTCTTCACTACTACGCCGTGTAATACGTCACAAACTTCTCTGCCTTTTGCAGCCGGAATTGTATAGATTGTCTTAGCCCGCAGCGGGTGAAAAGAATATGACAGTGTGACAGCTGTCTTGGCTGCGGAGAAGAAGGGAAAGGAGCAGCCGGGAGCCCGTGGTTTGAGCTTCGGATAACTCCCGGCTTTTCGAAGACAAACTTCAGATTCAGGATCGCTTCCAAGACAGGTCTTTGTCAAGTCTTTCCTCTCTGGGACTGGGGCTGTACGAGCTGTTGCCCGACTACCGGGACCGCTGTCCGCTGTGCCGGGGAAGTGAATGCGCCGTACGCCACGGTCTGTATTTCAGGTGCTTGGTGGATGAGGAGGGGCGGACCTATCAACGGTTTCCAGTGGCTCGCTTCCGCTGCCGGCGGCGGGGCCCGGATCAGCCACGAGATGTCACCTTCAGCGTGCTGCCGGCTCAAGTGGTGCCGCGCCGACGCTTCAGCCTGGGGTTGATGAGCTGGATGGTCGAAGTGGTGGTGAACGGCAAACGGACGATGCGCCAAGCGCTGGACGAGGTGGCCACGGCCGGCAGCCAAGGTGAGGAAGCTGTGCTGTTGGAGGAGTTGACGCTGCACCGCATGCTGCTGCTGTTGGCGGCCGTCTATGGGCGACTGCTCTCTTTTCCGGTGGCCGAGGTCGAGTTGCCCGGAGCCGTCCAAGGGGTGCGGCGGCAGGCCCAGCAGGTGGCCGCGCTGCTGGCGGCCCAGCCCCGAGGCTCTCCACCCCGAGTGGTGCTGCGTTTTCATCGGCGTTACTTCCCCCACCTGCTGTTCGACCTACGATTGGCTCTCGGGCCCCGCTCTGGCTTGCTGACGGGCTGACTCACCGGCATCCGCTGTGTCTGCAGCACAAGTCGCTCAATCCCCTTTTTGCGCCACGTTGTTTGGACCCGGCTGGCAGCCGCGTCATGACAAGAATCGATCCTCCACACTGCGTGATAGGGGCCCAGCGGTAGGGTTGTGGCACAAAGGGTTGGCCAAAGGAGCCTCAGGATGAAGGGAAAACAAAAACGCCAGGCCGTGGCGCTGTTCCGCTACGGCGTCATCGCGCCGGTGCTGCACGCCGCCGCCGGCAGCCAAGCCCGTTACTTCGGCCGCATGGCCCGAAAAGAGCTGGATGTGCCGGGTCTGGGCAGACGCCGCTACTCAGTCGCCACTTTCAAGAGCTGGTTGCGCCGCTACCGCCAAGAAGGACTCGACGGACTCTTGCCCAAGCGGCGTTGCGATGCGGGCCGAAGCCGGGTCATCTCCGAGCAGCTGAGCGCCCACATCTCCGAGCTGCTGGCCCGCCATCCCCGGGTGCCGGTCAACCGACTCCGTGAACAGCTGGTGGCCTCGGGCCACATCACTTCGCGCCGCATCTCCGAATCCACTTTGCGTCGTCACATCAAGCGGGCCGGTCTGCGGCCCCAGGTCAAGCCGGCGCCCAAGGCCCGCAAGCACTTCGAAAAACCCCACGCCAACGATCTGTGGGTGATGGATTTTATGCACGGCCCCAAGGTGCCTCTCGGCCGCCGCCGCCGCAAAACCTACCTGGCTGCAGCCATCGATGACCATTCCCGCTTCCTGACCCTGGCCCGCTTCTACACCCGGGAAAACTCCGCAGTGGTCGTCTCGGCACTCCAAAAAGCCTTCTCGCGCCATGGTTTACCCCAGATCCTTTACTGTGACAACGGCTCGGCCTTCTCCTCCAAACAACTCACCTTGGCCTGCGCCCGTCTGGGTGTGGCTCTGGTGCATTCCAAGCCCTATGACAGTCCTTCGCGCGGAAAAATCGAGCGCTGGTTTCGCACCCTGCGCCAGGGTTTTCTAAGCCTTCTCGATCTCGAGGCCTTGACCCTCGACGATCTCAATGCTCGCTTGTCTCAGTGGCTGGAGCAGGACTATCACCGGCGCCGCCACTCGAGCATCTGTGAGACGCCACTGGAGCGTTACCTGCGCTCGCTCGCCTCCATTCGCCGCCGTACGGTCAGCCGGGCCGAGTTGGACCGGGTCTTTTACCGCACGTTGCACCGCACCGTCCGCAACGACTGCACCGTCTCCATCGCCCGCCGGCTCTGGGAAGTGCCGCCCCAATACACTGGCCTGCGCATCGAGATCCGCCATCCCGAAGGACGTCCCAGTGAGCTGTTTCTCTTCGAAGACGACCAGCCGGTGGTGCGTCTGCACCGGGTCGACGCCGCCCAAAACGCCACTTCCCCCCGAAGACCCCGTTTTTCCCTTCCCGACGAGGAGGATGAATCGTGATCCACACTTTTTACGGCTTCTCCGACACTCCCTTCGCCAAGGACATCCCGGCCCAGAAACTGCTCCCCACTGCGGCCTTTGACGAACTCGCCCGGCGCCTGGACTACATGCGTACCCGTCTGGGGCTGATGCTCGTGCTGGGGGAGGCCGGAACCGGCAAAACGGCCGCCGTGCGCGCCTTCGTCGAGCAACTCAACTCCTCCGTCTACAAGCTCTTCTACGTGCCCCTGTCGACGGTCACTCCCCTGGATTTTTGGGCCCAGCTCAACAGCGAGTTCGGCGGTGAGCCCTCCAGCCGCAAGTCCACTCTGTTTCGAAACCTGCAAACGGCCGTGCGCGACTATGTGGAGAACGCCAAAAAGACCCCGATTCTAATTCTCGACGAGAGCCAGTGTCTGCCCGACAAAACACTGGACGAAATACCTGTACTTCTTAATTTTAGGATGGATTCAATCGATCCCCTGCTCATGATCATGATCGGTCATCCCGACCTGGGCCGACGGCTCGGGCGCCCCATGTTCCGCAACATCCACCAGCGCATCCTACTCTCCTACAAGCTGCCTCCCCTGGATGAGGCCGAAACCAAAAACTACGTCTGCCACCATCTCCAGCTGGCCGGAGCTAAACCCGACATCTTCACCGACTCGGCCTACCTGGCCCTTTACAAAACTTCGGGCGGCGTCTGCCGGCTGCTGAACCGCCTCTGCCTGGCCGCGCTCAACCGGGGCGTGCTCGAGCAAAAGGCCACTCTGGACGAAGAGGACATCTACCGGGCCTCCGACGAGCTGTGAATAGCGCCGACATGTTCTTCGACAACTCTCCCGAGAAGATCCTCGCCTACCTGCAAGAGCAGCTGCCCGATTACCCTTACCGCCCCGAGCTGGATGCGGCTTTCATTGCCGAACTGACCGCCGACTTCCCCGACGTAGACATCCTGGAAGAGATCAAAACCTTCCGCTGGTACTTCGACAACGCTCCGCTGAGTCGCGTCAACAACGTCCGCGTCGCCCTGCGTCGCTGGATCGCCAACGCCAACGGCTCCCGCTTCCGCTAGCTCCTCTCCTACCAAGGGCTGGCCTCAACCACCAGCGCTCCTCTAATCCGTCATTTTCTGCTTACCCAATCCAGGTCAAAACAGCCTGACTTCACCCCCTCTAAACAATCTGCTGTCTTACACCTGCCCGAGGAGCTCTTTGAAGGCCCATAGGAGACTTCAACTCCGGTCCGCTCTTACGATGTGGCTCCGGACGGACGTTTTCTCTTGTTGAAATCTCCAGATGAGGCCGCCAGGACAGCGCTCAGAGGAGAGTTTTTTCCCACCCGCATCCGGTTCATCCAGAACTGGTTCCAGGAACTTGAACGCCTGGCCCCGACTGGGAAGTGATCTCCGGGATACCACAAAGTGGGAGTCTCGAAGTGGCCTGAGTGTGGGAGGACCCTCCGTGGTCCGATCAGATCGCGGGATGGAACCCGCTCCTACACTTTGCTGAGCCATCAAAATGGCTGCGCCTCAGAACAGGAACTTCAAGCCCACCTGCACGATGCGCGGCGGCAGGGAGGCAGAGATCGTACCGAACGACGGAGACGCGAAGTTGAGATCGGCAGTGGTAAAGCGGGTGCTGTTGGTCAAATTGAAGGCCTCGACGCGAAACTGCAAACGGCTGTTTTCTCCGGCGAGCCAGGGCGTCATGAATTCCTTGAAAACACTCCCGTCCAGGGCCCAGAGGGCTGGACTGGCGAAGAAGCGCTGGGCCGTGAGCCCTGGACTTCCAGCCACCGGATGATCGAAAAGGGCTTTCTGCTCTTCGGTAATGAAAACAATTTTGTCTCCGCGAATCACTTGGGCGAAGCCGGGGTCGGTCCCATGGAAGGTCGCAGTGCTGGAATCTCCGGTGGTCAGGGTATTGTAGCCGTCACTGAAGATCGTCCCTCTCACTCCCGAGGAGTAGGTGACAATCCCATTCATCTGCCAGCCTCCCAGAGCTCCCTCCAGAACTCGATTCGGAAAGCTTCCCCAGCGGCGACCCCGTCCGAAGGGCAACTCGTAAATGGCATTGGCATTGAAGATGTGACGGGCGTCCCAGAAGGAGTGGGTCTTGTCCAGTCCGAAACTTGCGTTGTCGCGAAAGTGGTCGCGCTCCGTGTCACTTCCCTCAAAGTCGGTCAGGTTCTTACTGAAGGTGTAGTTGGTCTGGAACTGCAACCCCTCACTGAATCGGCGGCGAACCTCGAGCTTGAGTCCGTGGTAGGTCGAGTGGGAGTTTCGTCCCAGCAACCAGGCGTTTTCGAACTGAGGATTGGCTCGAAAGAAATTCAAGGGAAGACCGGCTGCCTGCAGATAGCCTTGGGAGGCTAGGGGCCGGTCGATGAAGTCGGCCACCCCGGCCACTAAACCCAGGGAAATATCGTTGAGCAGCGGGGCTCGGTCGCGAGGACGCATAACATTCCAGATCTGCCCGAACACGCCCGTGTCTTCTCCCATCACAGGATCTTCATTGGCGGCCAGGTTTCGCTGGGCGGCGAGAAAGCCGTCCAGGAAACCGTTTTCCCGGACGATGATCTGATTCAGATTGACGGTTCTCGGCAGTCCGACCCCGTGGTTTCCGACGTAAGCCGCTTCCAGGAGCGTGTTGCGCATGATCTCGCGCTGAATCCGCAGTGACCAGCTCTGCACATAGGGAGTCGTGTAACTGTCGTCCCAGACCGCCAGCGTGCCCGTTCGATCGAAGGCTTTGGGTCCGAAGGGAACTCCGGGATCGACCGTGTTAACCAGTTCAAAGGCCCGATCCAGCCTGTCTCCAGGCCGACCGAAGAAGAGCCTTTGGGCGGTGGCGCCTGGATTGTCGTCGTCCTGAGCCGCCGTGTTGACCATCTGGTTCCGATCGTAAGAAATACGATAATTGCCGGCGATGCTCCATTTCCCGGATCCAGTCGGGTCGAAGGTGAAGCCCAGATTGGGGGCAAAGTTGTTCCAGTCTGTCTCGTAGAGCTCCCGGCCAGCCTCGGGCAACAAGCCGATATTGGTCTCACCCGGCCCGGAAATGCCATGGATACATTGGACACAGGGCTGCCCTCCCGATACTGGATAGGAAAAGATCCCCTGGTCCTCGAAAACCGAGGGAAGGACCTCGTAGCGGGTGCCCAGCTGGAGTGTGAGCCGCTCATTGAACTTCCAGGTGTCCTGGAAAAAGAAGCTGTACTCGCGGGACCTCCAGCGCCGAAACCTGGTTTCCAGCGGAACGAAAGCGTCTCCCCCGGGTGTGATCTGCTGGAAGGTCTGGAAGTAAAAACCCAGTGAACCGGTGACGTCGTTAGTCAACTGTTGAGCTCGAGCCCGGTCGTTACCGTCGAGTCCGGTAAGGTTTGGGATATTGGCCCGATTTGCGAAGTTATCCGTGGTTGCCACCGGGAGATAGAAATTACCGCCAGAGCTGGCATTCCAACGGTTGACACGGATGTCTACGCCGCCTTTGAAGGTGTGATCTCCTCGAATCCAGGTCAGGTTGTCGTTGAGGGTCAATGTGGCTGTCGGCCCGACCTCGCCCAGGAGAAAACTGCGGTTGGCGTTGCCGCCGCCGCTGGGCCCTCCCAGCCCGCTGAAGTTGAGCAGTGGGAAATCCGTGAACCGCGTCTCGTCGCCGGGGATAAATCGCCACTTCTCAGAGGTTCCACCCAGCCTCAACTCGTTCAGAAGGCTGGGCGTAAATGTGGAAGTCAGGCTGACGATCACCGCCGGCTGGCTGATATGAAAGATGAGATTCCGGGGCCCCAGGATGTGCCGGCGGGAAGGGTCGTCCAGTTCACGGTTGGCACCCGAGACCGCCAGCCGGTGTCTGTCATTGAAAATGTAATCGCCTTTGATCACGAAGCGCCACTCCCTGAAGGGATCGTCCGAGCTGAAGCGGTAACCGGCGGTGTTGAAACCATCGCCCCGGTCGCTGGTGTTGGGAGAAGGCAGCCGGGAAGCGAAGCTGCTCCACAAGGGATTCATGCCGGTGCGCGTCGGGTCAATGGTGGTGAGATCGATCTCCTGGATCTCACCCGTATTTGTATTCCGGTACTGGAAGATGCCGGTCTCTTTGAAGCGGTCTGTGTAGACTCTGTTCAGAATGGTCTCATCCTGTGTCTCATCGATCTTCTCGTAGGTGAAGTGGAAGAACGCTTTGTTTCTGATGACCGGTCCGCCGACCGTGCCGCCGTACTGGTGACGCAGGAAAAAGGGCCGCTCCAGGCCACCCCGGTTGCGGAAGAAGTCGTTGGCATTGAGTGCCCCGTTGCGATGAAAGTAAAAGACGCTTCCGTGGAAGTCGTTGGTTCCGGATTTGTAGAGCATTTGAACCTGAGCGCCCGACCCCAGACCGTGCTCCGCCGAGGCGCTGGAAGTGACCACTCGATACTCGGCCATGGCTTCATTGATGACGGGAGCCGCCGAGAAGATTGCCCCCGCCGGAAAAGCAGGCTGATTTGCCGAGATGCCCTCAATCTGGACATTGTTGTCGCTTTCCCTCAATCCGTCGACCCTTCCATAGTTGAAGAATCGATTGGTGCCCGCCTGCAGGAAGACAAGGAACATGGGGTTACGGTCGACCAGAGGCAGGTCACTGATTTTTCGCTCATTGACCACACCTCCAAGCGACTGGGAAACCCGATCGACCGTAGGCGGCGCCGCGGTGACCGTGATTCGCTCTTCGATCGCGCCGGTTTCCAGCACCAGGTCGAGCGTCAGCGTGTCGCCCACTTCTACCTTGATATCCGGCCGGGTGTATCGCTTGAAACCGAGCAGTTCGGCACCCAGTGTGTAAAAAGCGGGTCTGACGCTGACAAAGACATATCTCCCTCGATCGTTGGTGGTCACCTCACGGGTCAGGTTCGTTCCCTGGTCGGTGAAAGTCACCGTCACCCCGGGCACCACGCCTCCGGTCTGGTCCTTGACCACGCCGTCCACCCGGGCAGTAGCGGCCTGGCCCGAAAGATCAGAAGTGGCGAGTGAAAGAAAATACATCGTAGCGGTCAGGACGACCGCCGTCAGCGCTTTGGCACGCACAGCTTTTCTCCCTGCAATTGACTCCGCTCTCTCGATTCGTAAAGCCGGGTCATGAGATCTTACAACCTATCCTAGCAGCACCATTACCTGGGTTCTCACTGATCTAAGCGGGAAGTGGACTCGGAAAGTGCCAGATGGGAAGGGTTTCCTTCCTGAGAAGTTCCAACTGCGATGTTATACTCCCGGGGAAATCCTGAAACGGATTCACCGTATTTCTACAAAAAAGTACCAATCCATGGCTTCAGCTTCGCCGCAAGAGATCACGCGACTGCTCTCGGCCTGGAGGGCCGGCGACGAGGGGGCTCTGGAGAAGCTGATCCCTCTGGTCCATCAGCAGTTACGCCGCCAGGCTCACCGCTCCATGCAGCAAGAACGTCCGGATCACAGCCTGCAGACGACGGCCCTGGTCAATGAGACCTTCCTGCGGCTGGTGGATTGCCAGCAGGTGGAGTGGCAGGATCGAACCCACTTTTTTGCTTTGAGCGGCCGTCTGATGCGGCGCATTCTGGTGGATCTTGCCCGCTCCCGCCGCTATTTGAAGCGTGGAGGTGAGGGGCAACGAGTGACGATGGATGACACTTTGCTCGGGATTTCAGCGGGGCCGGGCACGGACATTCTGGCCCTGGATGAGGCCCTCCAGTCACTGGAAGCCGAGGACGCCAGGAAGGTCGAGGTGGTGGAACTCCGTTTTTTTGGCGGGTTGAGCGTCAAAGAAACAGCTGAAATGCTGAAGATCTCCCCCCGAACCGTGATGCGGGACTGGAAGATGGCCAAACTGTGGCTGCTGCGAGAGTTGAACTGAGAGGGCGAGGATGAACTCGGCACGCCGAAAGCAGATTGAGGATCTCTGTTTCGCGGCAATGAAGCGGGAAGGTGAGGAGCGGGCGGCATTCTTAGAGGAAGAGTGCAAGGGGGATGAGGCCCTGCTGCGAGAAGTGGTCTCGCTGCTCGAGCACGAACAGGCAGCGGAAGAGTTTCTGGAAACGCCGGCCCTGGAGGCCGAAGCCGAAGCCCTGGCCCAGGATCAGGCCAGCTCCATGGTGGGGCGCCAGATCGGTTCCTACAAGATTGTGTCCCCCATCGGTGCCGGAGGTATGGGAGAAGTGTACCTGGCCCAGGACGCCACCCTGGGTCGAAAGGTGGCGCTGAAATTCCTTCCCGAAGAGATGCAGCAAAACGAGCTGGCCCGAAAACGGTTCCTGCGTGAGGCCAGGTCGGCTGCCGCCCTGGATCATCCCTATATCTGCAAGATCTATGAGATCGGGGAGGCAGAAAAAGCACCTTACATCGCGATGGAGTACGTGAGAGGGACGACTCTGGACGAGGGTTTCTCTAAGAAAGTCCCGCCTCCTTTGGAAAAAGTCCTCAGGACGGCGCTGCAGATTGCCGAGGCCCTGGGAGCGGCCCACCGCAAAGGCATCGTCCATCGGGATCTAAAGCCGGCCAACATCATGCTGACTTCCGAAGGACATGTGAAAGTGATGGACTTCGGCCTGGCCAAGCGGGTGGCGACGGAAGATCCGGAGCAGGAGCTTACTGCGGCCTTGACCGCAGAAGGTACCACAGTGGGGACTGTTCCCTACATGTCGCCGGAGCAGCTGTCCGGCAAACCCGTGGACACGCGAACAGACATCTTCTCTTTTGGCATCCTGCTTTTTGAGATGCTGACAGGCGTTCATCCCTTCAAGAAGGCCCGGCCGATGGCGACCGCCAACGCGATTCTGAACGAAGTACCGGTCCCCCTGTCCCAACACCGCAACGATGTCCCGCCCATTCTCCAGCACACCGTGACGAAAATGCTGGCCAAGGATTCAGGCAAGCGCTATCAGCTGGTTCACGAGGTGCACACCGACCTGGTCGGGGTGATCCGGGGGTTCGGAGACCCTGCCCTGCTGCATACGACCTCGACGCGGCAGCAGCAACCCGGCCAGAACAGCATCGCCCTGCTGTGGACAGTCGTGCTGGGCGTATGTGCACTGGCAGTGGGAGCCGCTGCGGTCTGGACCTTCAAGCCGGCTCCTGCCTCAGACGCTGTGTCCTTCCGCTGGCCGATCCCGCTGCCTGTGGGAGAGAGACTGGGGTCTGAGTATCGTCAAGGAGTGGCTCTTTCCCCGGATGGTACGCAAGTGGCCTTTGTCTCGGGAAGCAAACCTGAATCCGCGAAGATGCCGAAGACGAGAATCTATCTGCACCATCTGGATCAGTGGCAGCCCCGGGCCATCCCGGGCACGGAGGACGTCACGCAGCCCTTCTTCTCTCCGGATGGAAACTGGTTGGGTTTCGTAACGCGGCGGGAAGAACTTAAGAAGGTGAATCTTTCGGGGGCTCAGCCTATTCAAGTGTGCCAGTGCCAGGCCAGCTTCGGAGCCAGCTGGGGATCGGATGACAGGATCATTTTCGCCGGCCAGGCTGGAGGCCTGTTTCGCGTTCCGGCCTCCGGAGGTACACCCGTAAGGATCACTGAACTCAACGAGGCGGCCGGAGAGGTGAGTCACCGCTTACCTCACATCCTCCCGAACGGCAAGGCGGTCCTCTTCACCGCACTGCGCTACAAAACTTCAGGATTGGATTGGAACAAGGCGCAAATCTTTGTCCAATCGCTCGAGACCGGGGAGCGAGAACTGCTGCTCGAGGGAGGCGCGGACGCCCGCTACGTGCCCACCGGCCATCTGGTCTTTGCCCGGGAAGCCCGGCTACTGGCAGTTCCCTTCGATCTGGGGCGGCTGGAAGTGACCGGTCCCGAATTTCCAGTGTTAGAAGGGGTTAACCGTTCCATATACACCGGAAACTCGTCTCGGGAGACGGGGGTGGCACAGTTCAGCTTCTCCGCAACGGGTACGCTGGCTTATGTAGCGGGATCGGTCTACCCGGAGCGGAAGCTGACTCCTGTCTGGGTCGACCGGGAGGGGCGAGAGGAACCGCTGGGTGTTGTACCGAGACTCTATAACTGGGGCCGTGTTTCCCCCGATGGGCGCCATGTACTGCTCACCCACGCCTACCCTCCCCGGGACGTCTGGCTTTTTGACGTGGAGCGGCAAACCTCGCGCCGGCAAAGCTTCGAGGGAAGCCACAAAGCGTCCATCTGGGGGCCCGGGAAGGAGTTTTTTACCCTCTCGTCGGATCGGGAGGGACCGGTGGCTCTGTACACCAAGAGAGTCGATTCCGGGCTGGGAGACGTCGAGCCGCTGCCCGGGTAAATCATGGGCGGCTTCACCAGTTCCTGGTCGCCGGACGGACAGAAGCTGGCTCTCTCGGTCGGGGGCGATATCCTGGTGCTGTCGAGGGAGGGAGAAGTAGAACCCTTCCTGGAGACGAGGTTCTTGGAGTACTGGCCGGCGTTTTCTACTGACGGGAAATGGATTGCCTACGGGTCCAACGACTCGGGGCGTTTAGAGGTCTACGTTTCGTCCTACCCGGGGCCCGGGTCCGCTGTTCAGGTCTCGACCAGAGGGGGTATGTCTCCTGCCTGGTCACGGGACGGGCAGGAAATATTCTTCCGCGCACCCGACCTCGGCCCCTTTTATTCGGTCAAGGTTGATGCGGACGGGGAGCGTTTCCCACGGAGTTTGCCGGTAAAGCTCTTCGAAGGCCCATATAGCGATTCAGAACCCGTTCGTTCGTATGATGTCACAGCGAACGGAAGTTTTTTGCTCATGAAGCTTCCTGATAAGTCCGCCCTGACAGCCCTGGAGGAAGAGTTTTTTCCCACCCGCATCTCTCTCGTCCAGAACTGGTTCCAGGAACTCAAGCGCCTGACCCCGACCGGGGAGTGACCGGAGTGACCTTTGGAGTACGGAAGTCTAACTTCCGCCCTGTAAGGCGGCCATCAGAGCCCGCTGCGGGAGCAGCGGGTAGGAGATGTTGCAGGTCGGTTCAGTTTCCCGCACCCCGTGGCTTCCGCCAGGGACTCTGATTCACCCGGTTGCCGCACGCCAGGGATCGCGGGATGGAACCCGCTCCTACACTTTGCCGGCCCGTGGAATCCCGTCCGGTGAAATCCAATGATAGGGGTAGGGAAAGCTCATTGGTTTGAGCCTCCCCTCCCTCCGAACCGGACGTGCGGTTCTCCCGCATCCGGCTCTCCAGTCAGTGGGGTCCACGGCGGGACTGACAGATCTGCGCGTGGGCTACGGCCATGGTAAATAGCCCCTGCTCGATAAAGTAGGCATTTTTGCCTCCTTTCACTCCTGTTTCCAGGGTCGTCAGCATGCGTTCGGTCCACACTTCCGCTTCCACCCAGCTCCATTTCTGGCTCTCGGCTTCTCTGCCTTGCTTAGGAGTCTCCTCCACTTTCGACAGTTCCTCTTGCTTCGTCATTGACTCTACACATCCACCTTCCTGGCGGGCCTTCGCTCCACCGGCATTACCCGGCTTCTTCACTACTACGCCGCCTCTGACTTCTGCGGGTCTCTTACCAGACCGACCTTTCGCAGACCTCCTCGCTTTACGTCACTTGAACTTCCCACCATTCCATCTCCAACCACCCCAAGGGTTAACAAGATGCCTTTTTCACGTTACCCATCAGGCTCTTGTCCGTGTCAGGTTTCCCTTCCATTCGAGCTTCGCCATTTCCCAGCAGGCTCGCTGTCCCCTCTGAGCCGAATCGAGTTCGTCTCCTACAGACTGGTGGTTCTCCTTCGGCTGCTTCCCACCCCACCTCACGATGACGCAGTTGCCGTCGAATACGGGCCGGAGAACGTTTGCCCGGTAGGGACTTTCACCCTACTGTTCAAGTGCGCTTACGAGCGCACTGGGAGGACCCTCTGTGGTCCGATCAGATCGCCGCATGGAAGCGGCTCCTACACTTAGCCGGTCCGCCGGAGACAACAGAACGGCAGGGCGTAAGCCCGCCGTTAGCTCCTACACTTTGCCGGCCACGGGTTGGCTTGGTGCCTGAACGCAGCCCGGGCTACAATGCCTCACAGTTCAAATCCCACACAGGTTCCGGTATGGAAGGCACAGGCGAAGAGTCCCGCTACAGGTTGTTGAAGAAGCTGGGCCGGGGAGGCATGGGAGAGGTGTTTTTGGCCGAAGACACCGTACTGCGCAGAAAAGTAGCCCTGAAGTTCGTGCGTGCTGGAGACGATCTGGACACGGAGTCTGAAAAGCGGATCCTGCGGGAAGCCCGAGCCGCAGCTGCCCTGGATCATCCCTTTATCTGTCACATCCATGATGTGGGGGAGATGGATAACAGACCCTTTATTGCCATGGAGTATGTCCAGGGAGAGACGCTGAAGGAGAAGCTCACTGGATCGCTTCTTCCCCTGGAGGAAGCCTTACAGATCGCCCGGGAGACAGCCGAGGCACTGGAAGAGGCCCACAGTCGCAAGATCATCCATCGAGACGTCAAGCCGGGGAACATCCTTTTGACGGAACAAGGCCATGTGAAGATGACGGACTTCGGGTTGGCGAAGTGTATCAAGACGGCAGAGGGAGAGGGGCAGGACTACACGGCCAACCTGACGGAAGAGGTCTCGGCCAAGGGGACGATTCCGTACATGTCACCGGAGCAAGTGACGGAGAGGGAGGTGGATCCACGCAGTGACATCTTCTCATTGGGAGTCGTGCTGTACGAGATGCTCACAGGAGTGAATCCGTTTCGGAGGCCACTTCCGATGGAGACGGCAAGTGCGATTCTAACCGAAGTACCGGAGCCGGTCTCGACCTACAGACCGGGGGTTTCGCCACTGCTCGAGCACACGGTCGCGAAGATGCTGTCGAAGGAGGTAGAGAGGCGCTATCAGCTGGCCCGTGAGGCACACACGGACCTGGTCACGGCGAGTCAGGAACTGTCGGGACCTGTCCCCTCGGCGGTGATCCCGGCAAAAAGCCCCGGTGCACGAAGGAGAGTTTCCTTGCTGTGGGCTGTGGCAGTGGTGGCAGGTGCGATGACGGCAGGAGCCGCGGCTATGTGGTACTGGACGCCGGCTGCGGACCAGGTGTCTGAGACCGTGCCCTTCCGGAATAGGATCTTCCTCCCCGAGGGGGAGCGACTGGCGTCTTTTTATCGACACGCGGTGGCCCTCTCACCGGACGGTACGCAATTGGCCTTTGTCTCGGGAACGCTCTCCCGTGGTCCTGGGAGCATTCCGGATACGCGAATCTACCTGCACCATCTAAATCAGTGGCAGTCTCGCCCCATCCCCGGCACAGAAGGCTGGCAACCCTTTTTCTCTCCGGATGGGAACTGGTTGGGTTTCATAGCGAGGAGAAAACTCTGGAAGGTGAATCTTTCAGGAGGAGAACCTGTGGAACTGTGCCAGTGTCGAGCTGACTACGGGGCCAGCTGGGGACTGGATGACACCATCATTTTCGCGCTCCAGAAGGGTGGCCTGTTTCGAGTTTCGGCCTCTGGAGGCGAACCGGAAGAGATCACTCAACTCGACGAAGCGGCCGGAGAGGTCAGCCACCGCCTGCCCCACCTTCTCCCTGACGGCAAGGGCGTACTCTTCACGGTACGCCACGACACCTCCTACATGAACTGGAAACGGACTCGAATCTTCGTGCAGTCTCTGGAGACAGGCCAGCGCAAAGAGCTCCTCGAGGGGGCATCGGACGCCCGCTACGTGCCCAGCGGGCATCTGGTGTTTACCCGGGAAGGCCGGCTGCTGGCGGTTCCTTTTGATCTGGATCGGCTGGAAGTGACCGGTTCTGAGGTTCCCGTGTTGGACGGGATTAACCATTCCATTTACACCAATCATTCCGTTCTGGAGACTGGAGCTGGCCAGTTCAGCTTCTCTGAAACGGGAATGCTGGCTTACGTAGCTGGATCAGTATTTCCGGAAAGGAAGTATACTCCTGTCTGGGTCGACCGGAAGGGGCGAGAGGAACCGCTGGGCCTTGAACCGGAGGATTTGAAGGATTATGCCACGGGCCGTGTTTCCCCCGATGGCCGCCAGGTGTTGCTCACGGCGGTCTACCCTCCCCAGGACGTCTGGCTTTTTGATCTGGACCGGCAGACCTTGCGCAGGCAGACCTTCGAAGGAAACAACGATTCGGCTATCTGGGGGCCTGGGCCGGAGGTTATTACCTTTGTCTCGGATCGAGAGGGACCGGCTCTGTACACCAAGAGAGTTGATACTGGGCCGGGGGAGCAGCTAGAGAGGCTGACGCGGGATGATCTGGGCATACCTGTGCCCAGCTCCTGGTCCCGGGACGGACGGCTGCTGGCTTACGTGCCTGTGTTAGCTTACGACCCGGTCGACGAGGAACAGTCTGAGGATATCCTGATTGCTTCCCGGGAGGGAAAAGTGGAGCCTTTTCTTCAGACGAGGTTCAATGAAGCCTGGCCCGAATTTTCGCCCAATGGGCGATGGATGGTCTACGCGTCCGACGAGTCGGGGGATTACAAGGTCTACGTGCGGCCCTACCCGGGGCCCGGATCCTCTCATCAGATTTCGACTCGGGGAGGATCGAGGCCGGCCTGGTCACGGGACGGTGGGGAGATCTTTTACCGTTCCGGACCGCGAAACGGATTCTATTCGGTGAAGATCGATGTGGACGGGGAGCGTTTGAGACCGGGCCTGCCGGTAAAGCTCTTTGAAGGCCCATATAGCGCCGGAAGACCCCTTCGTTTTTACGATGTCGCACCGGACGGACGTTTCTTGCTCATTAAGAAGCCGGATGAGGCCGCTCGGGCGGCCGCCATAGAGGAGTTTTTCCCCACGAGCATCCGGCTCGTCCAGAACTGGTTCCAGGAACTCGAGCGCCTGGCCCCGACCGGGGAGTGAGTCTCCGGGATACGACAAAGTGGAGGGGGTCTCGCAGTGGCCTGAGTGTGGGAGGACCCTCTGTGGTCCGAACAGGTTCGCGGGATGGAACCCGCTCCCACACCTGAAAAAAAGGGACAGAGTAGACTGTCCCTTTTTTTCCCTTTCATAGGGTTCCTAGAACTGGGAGAACAGGACCCTGTCTTCGCCTTTTTCATCGATCAGTTTCTGGATGTGCTCGACCAGCAGGTCCCGGCGTTTCATCAGGGCTTTGATTTGGATGCCGCGGAGGACGTTTTTGCATTCTTTCTCGAGCACTTCCCGATCGAGTCCCTGCAGTTTTTCCCAGAGGTCGCGCCTGCACTGCCGAATCAGAGGAGCACTGCGTAGTTTCTTGGTTCTTCCGAAAGCGCGCGTGTGGTCGATCATCCACAGTTTCCAGTCCGAATCGATGAGAGTGTTCCCCGGGTTTCGGTCGCTGTTGTCAATCAAATTGTCGAACAAACGAAGAGTCTGCCACCGCTGGGTCCAGAGCATTTTTTCGGGTGCCTGGATCTTCCGGGACCGGCGCTCCTTTTCCATCATGGTGTTCTCCATCCAGAGCTGAAGAGTTCCGGTGTCACGTCCGATCTTTCGTTCGACCACGGGAGGAACGCTGTCCAGTCCCAGCAGCCTGCTGAGACGATAGGCCGCCACTTCGAAGCGGCAATCATCCCGAAAGTCGAACCTGAGCTCGCCATTGGACATTTTGATCTGCTTCTGAGAGATGGAGATGTTGCGAAAAGCCGCATGCAGTTGCACACCGTCCTTTTCCAGCAGCACCTTAGAAATCCCATTGATGCCCACCTCAACCAACTCCTGAGACACGATCCGGGCAGTGCGCAGGAATTCAAGGATTTCCGCGTCGTCTTGAAAGGGCAAAGGAGCCCCGTCAGGACTCTGCCAGGTCACCGGCGAGGGTGCCTCGGGAGTTGGCTCGGGACTCGCCAGAGTCCAGGAACCGGAAATGAGTGAAAGGGTCAAGGTCAGGGTGGTGATTGTGGCTTGGATCGTCATCGTTTTATCCTCTTTTCCTGTTGTTAGTAGGAATGACGGCAAGCGGGTAGAGGAACTACAAGGCCATGGGATTTTTTTGGACTGCGGAAGGGGACCGCGCTCCAGGGATCGCGGCACGGAGGCCGCTCCTAGCCCGGATTATTCATAAATTTTCTACTGCAGCGTGAGAATCTCCCGCCCTGACTGCGTTACGCTCGGTCGGCCTCCTCGGCGTACTGCACGAGTACGCCTCCGGGGGCCTCGGTCGCAAGCCTTGTCAGAACGGGTCTTCCCCCGCTTCGCTACGAAAACTTATGAATAATCCGGGCGGCTTTGCCAGTCCGATGAGGCCCCAGTGTGGGAAGACCCTCCGTGGTCCGATCAGATCGCGGGATGGAACCCGCTCCCACACTTTGCCGGAACGACCAGAACGACAAGGGTCAACCCACCAAACAGGTACTTCTGGTTCTCCGAAGAGCGTCAGGAGCCGGGCAATAATTTCTGTTTGTCATTCAGGTAAACGGCGTGGAACTCGCCGTTGTGGATTTCCAGGGCCGAAGGCTTGCCTCCCGGGAAGAAGTCGGTATAGAGGCCCGTGTCAATGAGGATGATGCGGCCGCCAAACCGCATGCGGATACCGAAATCCAGCATTACCGTATGACCCACCACGATACGATCCACGCCATGGGTCTTCAGGACGGTTGCCACGCGGTCCCGACCTTCTTGTTCGGACCACTTCGCATAACCCCTGAACCAGAGCGGTCCCTGGGGGTGCATCATGATCCAGTTTCTCATTTTCAGAAACTCCTCGAGGACGTGCAGGTGGTTCGGTTGGGAAGGACCGTTTTCGAGGAGGCTCACACCCCCCCAATGATCGAATTCTTTCTGAACCGCAGCGACCATCTCTTCCATTTTGAAAAAAGGAAGAATGACATCGTGGCGGGTGAGATATTCGACATAATCATCGAATACCTTCAGCTCGAAACGAATCCTCCGGTTGAGCTCCCGAACGGGATTGGTGAGGTCGGGGCTCAGACCGCCGTGAAGGTAGAGAATGTCCCCGTGACGGACGATGGCTGATCCTTTTCGGATCCATTTCCCGTATTTCCCGTCGCCGCTGAAAGCCCTCCTGTGTTCAAAGAAACCGGGAGGGTGCTCCTCCAGCCAACGGACTTTGTCCACCTCGACATCGAGCTTGGGTTGTCTCAAGAACCTGGCCCTCTTATTGAGGTAGGCTCGATACTCCCTGAAAGCAGCTTCTCGGCGCTTCTCAGTTTTGGGATCGGCAAAGAATGCGAAGGACTCGTCGGTGACGTAGCGGAGGTCGCCCATCACGTTCATGACCTCGTGGTTCCCGATGGCCACGAGCACCTGGCCGCCCTGCCCGGGAGCGCTCTTTTGAAGCTCCATGACCAGGTCGAGTACCGCACGGTCGTGGGGGCCACGGTCAATCAAGTCTCCGACCTGAATCAAGGTTGTGCATCCTCCAGCCCATCGATTCTCCTCGTCGACGAGCCCGGTTCTGCGAAGGATGGCAAGGAACTGTTCCAAAGCTCCATGCACGTCGGCGATTGCGACCACGCGATTCTTGGTCGTACTGTCCTTACAGGGGGCCGCGGTGAGAGGGCAGAGGAGGGCGGGTGCGAGGAGACAGAAGAGCGCGATGCGGACTGGATAACTGGGCACGTTCTCTCCCGGTGGATCCTGAATTGGCTATTCTGCCATTCTGGCGGTCCTCCTGCCAGGTTTCTCTTTCCTAGGATCCGCTTGGGAGTGAAGAAGTTGCGTTTTTAGAACTGGGAGAACAGAACCCTGTCTTCGCCTTTCTCATCGATCAGCTTCTGGATATGCTGGACCAGCAGATCTCGGCGTGCCATCAGGGCCTTGATTTGGACTCCTCGGAGGACGTTCTTGCATTCCTTCTTCAGCACTTCCCGATCGAGTCCCTGCAGTCTTTCCCACAGGTCCCGCCGGCACTGCCGAATCAGTGGAGCATTGCGTAGTTTTTTGGCTCTTCCGAAAGACCGCGTGTGGTCGATCATCCACAGTTTCCAGTCCGCATCGATCAGGATGTTCCCCAGGTTGCGGTCGCTGTTGTCAATCAAACTGTCGAACAAACGAAGCGTTTGCCACTGGCGGGTCCAGTCCATTCTTTTGGGTGGTTGGATCTTCTCCGAGCTGCGCTCCTTTTCCATCATGGCGTTTTCGACCCAGACCTGAAGAGTCCCCATATCACCCTCAACCTTTCGTTTCACCACGGGGGGAATGTTGTCCAGGCCCAGCATCTTGCTGAGACGATAGGCCGCCAGTTCGAAACGGCAATCATCCCGGAAGTTGTACTGGACCTCACCATTGGCCATCCTTGTCTCCGGCTTAGTGATGTAGACGCTGCGAAAGGCCGCATGCAGTTGCACTCCATCTTTCTCCAGCAGCACTTTGGAAATTCGATTGATGCCCACATTCATCTGCTTCTGAGAAACGATCCGTGCGGTGCGCAAGAATTCAAGGATTTCGGAGTCGTTCTGGTAGGGCAAAGGACTCCCGTCGGGATCCCGCCAGGTCACGGGGGCAGACGCCTCTTGCCGAATACTCTCGGATCCCCAGTGAGGATCCGCGGCGATCCGCCGGCCAATTGTCTCGATGGTAAGAAGGGGAGCGGCGCCGGGGAATACGGGGGCCTGCGCTTCGAGCTGCACGGGAACAGCGTCGGCCAGGTGTCCAACCGCTGACTCGTCATTCGCCAAAGTCCAGGAACCGGAAATGAGTGAAAGGGTCAGGGTCAGAGTGGTGATCGTGGCTTGGATCGTCATGGTTTCATTCTCCTTTTTTTCTGTCATCACTAAGGAAGACGGAAAGCGGGTCCAGGAACTACAAGGGCGCTGAAAAGGTTTTTTTGGGGGCGAGGAGCGACCTCCGTGGCGCTGCTATAATGAGCGGCGCTTTCGGATCACAACCCTTCAGAGAGGACGGCACGGTGAGTACCCCTTCGACTCAAGAAGTGACCCAGCTACTGCTGGCCTGGCGGGAGGGAGACGAAGACGCACTGGAGAAACTGATCCCGCTGGTGCATCGGGAGATGCGGCACATGGCGCGGCGCTACATGGCGGGTCAGCGCGCCGACCACACCTTGCAGGCCACCGCCCTGGTCAATGAGGCCTATATGCGTCTGGTGGGCTTTGGGCAGGTACGCTGGCAAGACCGGGCCCACTTCCTGGGAGTGTCCGCCCAACTGATGCGGCGAATCCTGGTAGATTCTGCCCGCAAGCGCGGTTCCTTAAAGCGTGGAGGGGCAGATCAACGAATGACATTCGATGAAGGGCTCGTCCTTTCCCCGGAAAAAGAGGGGGACTTAATCGAACTGGACGAGGCTTTGAGGGAGTTGGCCGAATTCGATGAGCGGAAGAGTAAAGTGGTGGAGCTACGCTTCTTCGGAGGACTGGGAGTGAAGGAGACAGCCGAGGTCCTGCAGGTCTCACCAGGGACGGTGATGCGGGACTGGAAGCTGGCTAAACTCTGGCTTCTAAGGAAAATGAGCCAGGAGACGCCGGAGGATAGCTGAGCGCTGGCGCCCTGTGGTCTAATCTAATCTAATCCAACAAGACATTACGTAAGCGCCCGGTACGGGACGTAAGGGCCCCGTAAGGGATGACATGATTCAAGGCAGTCGGTGGGGAATCAGGCCCGGTTGCGATACAAACCGGGGTCGACCACCGAAGCCATTTTCTGCTGATCCAGATCCGTTTTCAAAAATCCGGCGATCTGCGCAGCACCCCCCAGTGGGTCGTTAACGACTTCCGAATAGTGGAGGTCGAGGACTGAGAAGTTTTGCTGATTTCTCAACCAGGGCTGGATCGAACGCAGGTGTTGTTCGAAGAGGGCGCTGACCTTCTGATCGTCGCCGCTCAGTTCCTCTCCCCGGCGTGTCAGCATCCTGTTCTGGGAGCGGACCACTTCCTGGATGTGCCGGTTCATGAAAATGACCCGGTAGGCGTGGTGATGCGGCAGCTCACGCAGAAGATGAGAGATGATCTTGATGGCTTTGCCGCGAGCCTCGGCCAGCCAGGATTTGTCATCCTGTTCCGCCAGGCCTTTGACGCTCTCTAATTCGAAGTAGCCCCTGGGATTGTCCTCATCGGGCAGTCGTACTTCGTCGGATACCAGAGGAATCCCGCCGGCGTCCAGCATCTTCATGGTCATTGAGGTTCCCGAACGGGGCAGTCCCGACACGACAATGATGGACTCGCCATAGCGCCGCTGGTGCAGGTACTGGCGGAAGGCCGAAAGCAAAGCGATCTCCTAGTTGATTATAGCTCGACACCCATCGGCCCCTTGAAGGCGAAAGCCGCCACTATCGAAGCCACAAAGAAAAACAACAGCCAGTGCATCTCCCATCCGAGAAGCTGAATCGAGAGAGGAGGATAGGCGAATTCCAGGCTCGAGACCTGAACTGAAGCCGGCAGGGGTTCCTCACCGTGATAGAGTAGCACATCGGCCAGGTGAGTGGATCTCAGAGGCGCGACGGGACCCCGGCCCCCTCCTCCCTGGACCCGTTTTTTAAAGGATTCGTCGCCCACCCAGAGCGTCACTGAATGAACGCCTGGTTCCTTCACACGGATTCTCCAGGCCGCCTCACTCGCACTCGGAATCCGCACCGCGGGAGTTTCCACTTCGATTCCGTCAGGCGCTTCGAGGCGAAGTTCCTCCTCCAGAATAGCGGGCTCGGAAAAGGTGGCCTTGAGAAGGCTTGCTTCGCCCGGGAGCAGGGGGCGGAAGCCAAAACTGTAGTTGAGCTGGACGAGGATCAAAAGAATGGGGATCAGGAGAACCAGCATGGGAACGAGGGAGTGGTTCATATAGGTGAGCGTATCCCGCAATATCCTCCCCTGCAGGCGCAGCACCACTGGAACGTCATGTTGATAGAGTCGGACCCCGAGCAGATTCCCCCGGATCCTGTCTCGGACGCGGCCGATCCCCTGCTGATTGGAGACCCGGCCGAACACCCAGACCATAAAGATTCCCGTCAGCACAGAGATAAACGCCAGTCCCCAGATCGGCGCCAGCATGCGAAACGGCCAGAGCAAGACGGAAAAGACCATCGACATAGCCTGGTTGATGGAATAGACGGCTGTCGTCATGTGAATCCTCGTCACCGGTTAATGATTACCGGTTACCGGTTACCGGTTCCCAACTAGTAACTATTAACCAGTAACCGGCGCGCGCGCCAGCGCGCGCCTATGAGATATACCCCAGCCCCTGGAGACGCTTTTTGATTTCTTCCTCCGAGTCGGCGTCTTCCAGTTTTGCCAGCTCGTTTTCGAGAGCATGTTCCACGAACTCCTCCACTGAGGAATAGCCGGCGATGGCCGAATACTTCTTGATTCTTTCCATCAGATTCTTGTTGATTCTTACTTTAGGCCCAAACATAGCCGCTCCGTTTCGATTCTGCCCCTTTACGGTTGCAGGCAATCTTGACCGATCATTTCCGGCAGCTTCTCCACGCCGTATTCATCGAGTACGGCGACCGTCAGATCATACAGGGCCGGCTCCGCCAGACTGATCTTGCGGTTGCTCATCAGCACTCCCGGCACTTCGCGGTAATCGATACTGTGATCTCCGCTCCAGGCGTCGTTGTTGTCCTCGAAAACCTGCCTTGGGAATCCACCCAGAGGGCTTTTCCAGGAGGTCCGGTAGCCCCTGCTGTAGCCCACAATGAGATCGGGCCCGTGCTCCCCGTGGCCACCTTTCAGGTCTCTTGCAGTGCGACGGACAAAGCTCACCGGTGAGTTTCCATTGCGAGGGTCCACCATGGCCAGCAGGTCTTGCTCCAGCTGGTCGAGAAGCCGCTCGTACTCGGCCCCCTGGGACACAATACCGCGCCCTTCCCGGCCTCTGAGATTGACATAGAGGCCGTTGAGTCCCAGGGCGTAGGCAGAGGTTCGGGACCAGTCGACGTTGGAAAACAGCGGCGCGTCTCTGCGTGTGGGATCCCTCAGTCTGGCATATCCTCTCTCGGCCAGCCAGGAGTTCAGATTGACCTGCCAGTAAAACGGTGAGAAGCCATGGTCGGACATCACAATCAGCGTGTCCTCCCTTGCCACCTCCTGGCGCATCAGGCCCAGAGCCTCGTCCACTTCCCGGTACAGTGTCCTCACTGAATCGCGCAATTCGGGATCGTCCAAAAATGCCGGGTGGTCGGGATCGGTATATCTCCACAACATGTGGCAGCCCTGGTCCACCGAAGAGAAGTAGAAGAAGAGCAAACCCTCCTCGAATTCTCCCAGGAGATGTCTGAGCGCCTTCATCTGCTCCCGATAGACGAACTGAGACTGCTCCAAGAATTCCCTTCCCGTAAAAACTCCCCCCGAGAGTGCCTTCGTATCTTCAGGCAGTTCCTGAGTGTGGAAGTAGCCCAGCTCCCGAAACAGCTCCTGCGACCAGTTATCCGGGGTCGAAATGGGCATCAGCGGATCTTCGGGGTTGATCTGCATGGGCGAGACGTAAAGCTCGAAGTCGGGCCGCACTTTCTTGAGATAGAAGCGGGCCGTGGCGCTCACCGAGACCAGATACGGGATCGCTTCAAAGTCGAGTCGAATCCAGTCGCTCCACTCCCCCTCCTGGAGAATGAATTCCCGACCCTGGACTACCAGCTTGGCCACCGCCTCCCGGGGGTCGACAAAAGCCTCGAAATCGACTACCAGCTTGGGGCTCCTGTAGACGGGATCTCCTCCACGAGGTGAGGGTACCTCCACCTGGCGAAAAGGATTGTCCGGGCCCTCCAGCCGCGCTTCCATCCGGTGATTGACAACCGCGACTCTGGAGAAGCGCCCGCCCGTGATGGCAGCCGCGTTGGCGGGAGGACTGGTTGTGAAGACCGTAAAGGTCCCCCCCTGGGTTCCCAGGAAGTCGGGAGTTCCCATTCCGGATAGAGAGCGCCCTGGAGAGTTGGGCGGGAAGTTGACGGGCATACGAAAGATGGTGGTGGGGACACCATGTTCTTCCAGCAGCTCCCAGAAGGAAGTCCCCTGTCTCAACTGTTGTGTCGACCCTCCCTGCAGCGGGATCACCCACGAACCCATTGAAAAAGCCCAGCCTGCCGGAGTCGTCCTGGCGATGGAGAACTCGGGCGTATAGGTGGCCGGATCGCGGTGAATGAAATCAAAGATGCCGTGGCCGGCCGGGTCCATGCCGGTAATGAAGGTGGACCAGGCCACCGGGCTGAGAGGCGGCATGGTGGTGGTCAGAGGTCTGAAATCTCCTTCTTCCGCAAGCGCCTGAAAGTTGGGCAGGACTCCTTCATCCATATACTGCTGCAGAAGCCTCGGGTCCAGGCCGTCAATTCCAAGAATGAACACTTTCCCGGCCCGGGGGCGGTGGGTTGAACAGGCCGCGAAGGCCAGGAGGGCCAGCCACGCGAGGAGGCTTCGACGGGTCATTCTTCCTCCTCGGGCTGACCATGGCTGAAGAATGATTCACCGTCCATCCACTCCGGAACCGGAACGCCGAAAAGGTCCAGCACCGTGGCAGCGATGTCAGTGATTTCAATTGTCCTTCGATCCATCTGGCGATTGCAGAACAGGATACCCGGAACCTCCGGAGGATTCATGCAGTGGTCTCCACTCCAGCTCTTGACGTTGTCCTCGAAAACTGAATCCGTGATCCCACCCGTCACTGAAAGCCAGGAAGTCCGGTAGCCCACCCGGCAGCCCACTACCAGGTCGGGGCCGTCGCCCCGGTAAGGACCCGAATAGGCCTGCCGGGTGTCGTAGACTTCGCTGATGGGCCGTTCTCCAGCAGCCTCATCCCGCAGAGACTTCAGCTTCTGTCTCAACTCGTCTTTCAATGCCTGCATCTCGTCCCGGAGGACCACACCCCGGGCCTCACGCCCTTTCACGTTCAGGTAAAGCCCTCCCAGTCCGACAGCATAGGCCCGTGTCTGCTCCCAGTCCACATCATGAAACCATTCTTCTCCCCGCGGCGGGTTCTTCATGGCCAGGTAGCCATTCTGGTAAAGCCAGGTGTTGAGATTGATGCCGCGACGGAAGCTGTTGAAGCCGTGGTCGGACATCACCATAAGAATGCTGTCGTCATCAACCTGCTCCATGGTCCGACCCACCAGATCATCCATTTTCCGGTACAGCTGCAGGATTGCGTCACGGTGTTTTTCGGTGTCCTTATCGGCATTGGCCGGATGGTCCTTTTCCAGATACCGCCAGAACATGTGCTGCAGGCGGTCGGTAATGTCGAAGACGCAGACAACCGATCCCCGCCGGGTCCGGCTGAGAGCATCGAAAAACATCCTTTCTCTTTCCTCATGAATCAGATAGGCCTGCTCCAGGAAAGCCTTCTCGTCCAGCACCCTCTCATTCAGGGCCCAGGTGTCTTCCGCCAGCCCCAGAGTGGAAAAGCGACCCTGGGTCTTGGACAGATACATGGAATAGGTGACCGGGTGGGACACGGGAAGTGCGGGCCGATCGGGGGCGATGTTGATGGGGGTCATGTAGAGCTTGAGGTGAGGTGAAGTTTCGAGCAGGTAAAAACGACACATGCCATGGATCTTCATCCCCAGACCCGGGCGAAACTGCAGTGGAATCCAGGGGCTGAACTCCCGAAGCGAGAGTTCATACTCCTTCTTGCCGATTCTCAAGCGGGCGTCGCAGCCATTCGCACCCGTCTGAACTTCCAGGGGGATTTTCATTTCCGCAGCAGGCTGACGGATCGGATTCCCGGGACCGAGGATGGAGGTTCTGGCCGAGCCGTTCTCGAGCTCCACGAGGACAGGCTCCCCACCGGTCATTTTCCCAATTTCCGAGGGATCACTGGAGTAGTAGGAGAACGTACCCTGAGTGCCGCGCAGGTCAGGCACCGACATGGCTGAGAGCAGAACACCTCGAAACTTCTCGGGAGGAAAGCTGGTAGGCACCCGCAGAATGGTGCTGAAAATCCCGTAATCTCCCAGGATATTCCAGAAGGACTGGCTCTTGCGCTCGAACCGAATCAGGGGCTTCCCCACAGGAATCTGATAGGGCCCGATTCTCAAGTTTCGCCGCGGAGGTTCGATGCGCGCCGAGCAGAGCTCCAGCAGATACGACTTTCGGTTGGGTACCAGAAAGTCAAACACGCGATGTTTACCGGGATTGGAGCCGGTCTGAAAGCAGGACCAGGCAACCGGCGACTCGGCCGGCAGCGAAGTCCCCAGACGGCTGTAGGATCCGGTCTCACGGAGTTTCTTGAAATTGGGCAGCTCGCCCTGTTCCATGAGCTTTTCCGTCAGGTTTGGGTCCTGCCCATCCAGCCCCAGAATAATCACTCGCCGAACTCGGCTCTTGCGCAGAGCCGTTTGTCCCCGCAGTGTCTGGACGGCCCATCGAATCGGCCAGGTGAGGAGGGTGAAAAAAGCCAGGAAAAGGGTGATCAGAACGACCAGAAAAGAAGAGACAAAAGCCACGCCGGCGCCGGGACCTATATAGGCATGGGCCGGGACTGTCGTCGCCACGAAGAGTCCCAGGAAGACGAAGGAGCGCGGCCAGGCTCGGGTAATCTGCAATGAATGCTCTTTTCTTTTTCTTACTGGATGTAACCCAGGCTCTTGAGGCGATGCAACTCTTGCCGGCTCATCCCGGTGGTGGAATCCTCTTCGATCAGCCGGATGGTCCCGAACAAGCGATCAGGAGCAGTGTCACACCGGCAAGGGCGACAAAGAGAATTCGCTGCCAGCGAAAATCCCGCATTTTCCACCTCCCTAACAGGCCGCTCAATCTATAGAAGGAATGGGGTGAGGTCAAGTTGTGAGGAAGCGAATGGTCCAGGTTCCAAGGTTCCAGGGTTCCAGGGGTTCCATCAAAAGGGAACGTTCCGCGGGTGGCCTTGATGACTGGTCAGATGACTGGTTGGATGATAGAATTGGGGGATGAATCATCCTGAACGGACGATCACTGTCACGGAATTCAAGGCCAAATGTCTTCAGCTGCTCGATAACCTCGACTCACAGGGATTGATCGTGACCAAGAGAGGGCGACCGGTAGCCCGGGTCCTTCCGGTCAGCCTGCCGGCGAACGCTGATGTGGTTGGCTCCATGCGGGACAAGATCCGGGTGAAAGGCGATCTCTTCACCACTGGAGCCCGCTGGGATGCTCAATCTTGACACTCATATGGTAGTGGCGCTGCTGCAGGGAGATCTGCGGCCCACCGAGGAGTTGTTCGTCCTCAAGGAAGAATGGGCCATCTCGGACATTGTGTTGTGGGAGCTCGCCAAGCTGGTCCAGTTGAGCAGACTGGAGATGGATTTCGAGCATGCGGGGTTTCGCGAGTTTCTCAAGATTGTCACAATCTTTCCCATCTCCCGGGAGATCGCCTGGCACAGCACCCGATTGGACTTCGTCTCCGATCCGGCGGATGAGATCATCGCCGCGACCAGCCTGGTGGAAGAAATCCCTCTGCTGACCCGGGATCGGAGGTTGCTGGAATCGAGGATGGTTCCCCTGGCAAGGGTCTGACTGAGGTGGCGGAGAGACGGCAAGTCCCTCTGTGCCAATAATGGTGAGACACTTCTTCCCCACTAAATTAGACTAGGGGGCGAGAAGCTGGATTACGAATGATAGAAAACAGAAGCGACAACAAATTGAGGATTTTGGAAACCTCGGAGCGAAGTGGAGAGGTCTCCAAAACCGCTGCGGAAAGGACCGAGTCCGACAAGGCTCTTCCTAGACCCAATCCGGAAATTGCAGCCAAGGCAACCCGGCGCCGGTTTTCAGCCCGCTATAAGCTCAGGATCCTGGAGCAGGCCGATGGCTGTGAGTTCGGCGAAGTGGCAGCCTTGCTGCGCCGGGAAGGGCTTTACTGGTCGAATCTTCAGGACTGGCGACGACAACGCGAGGAAGGAACTTTGCAGGCACTGACCCCTCGCAAGCGAGGGCGCAAATCGAAGCCGGTCAATCCTCTGGATCATCAACTGAGGCAAGTGCAGGCTGAGAATCGGAAGCTGAAACGCAAGCTCGAGAAGGCGGAGATCATGCTGGATATCCAAAAAAAAGTCTCGCATCTATTGGGAATCTCTCTGGAGAGCAGCAGCGAGAACGAAGACGAGAGCTGATGGACAAAGCGTTGCGTTTCTCGGAAACTCACGGCATTCGTGTGGGCTCGCAGGCGCTGGGTTTGCCACCGTCAAGCCTCTATCGGGAAAAACGACGGCGGGAACAGCCGGCGGTTGAAGCTCGACCTCGGCCGACATCTCCTCGAGCCTTGAGCCCACCCGAAAGGGAGGCCGTTGTGGAGGTTCTGCACAGCCGGCAGTTTATCGACAAAGCTCCTGCCGCCGTATGGGCGGAGCTGCTGGATGAAGGGCGGTACTTGTGCTCGATCCGAACCATGTACCGCATTCTGGCCGAACGTTTGGAAGTTAGAGAACGCCGTCGCCAGCGCCGCCATCCCCACTACTCAAAGCCGGAACTTCTGGCCACCGGCCCAAACCAATGCTGGTCATGGGACATCACCAAGCTGAAGGGGCCCGTCAAATGGAGCTATTACTACCTCTACGTGATCCTGGACATCTTCAGCCGCTATGTGGTGGGCTGGATGGTGGCCACCCAGGAAAGCTCACGCCTGGCCAAGGTCTTGATCGCCCAGAGCTGCTCCAAGCAGGAGATCGTAGCGGGTGATCTCACTCTGCATGCCGATCGTGGCTCGTCGATGAGTTCCAAGGCACTGGCCTTGCTACTGGCCGATCTGGGAGTCACCAAGTCTCACTCTCGGCCTCATGTCTGTGACGACAATCCCTACTCGGAATCCCAATTCAAGACCCTCAAGTACCGTCCAGAATTCCCGGCTCGTTTCGGCACCATTCAGCAAGCCAGAGACTTCTGTCGGGATTTCTTCGATTGGTATAACCGCGACCATCGCCATTCGGGTATTGGCCTGCACACTCCCGAGGACGTGCACTATCGCTCCGCCCTCGCCACACGTCGCAATCGTGCCCACGTGTTGGAGGCCGCCCATGCACTCTTCCCGGAGAGATTTCCCAACGGCAAACCCGTTCCGCCACCTCTTCCCGAGGCCGTCTGGATCAACCCTCCCGAAAAGGAGAACTCTTGAGATGACGCTACAGTAATTTATTCACCAAAGTGTCTCAAAGTTATTGACATGTTCCGAGTTCAGCAGAGCGTGCGAGCGGCCTCCGGACCACGGAGGGTCCTCCCACACTGGGGGTAGACCGGCACTAGCAAGCTGTAAGGACTGGGAGCGGCATAGTGATAGGGGTAGGGAAAGCTCATTGGTTTGAGCCTCCCCTCCCTCCGAACCGGACGTGCGGTTCTCCCGCATCCGGCTCTCCAGTCAGTGGGGTCCACGGCGGGACTGACAGATCTGCGCGTGGGCTACGGCCATGGTAAATAGCCCCTGCTCGATAAAGTAGGCATTTTTGCCTCCTTTCACTCCTGTTTCCAGGGTCGTCAGCATGCGTTCGGTCCACACTTCCGCTTCCACCCAGCTCCATTTCTGGCTCTCGGCTTCTCTGCCTTGCTTAGGAGTCTCCTCCACTTTCGACAGTTCCTCTTGCTTCGTCATTGACTCTACACATCCACCTTCCTGGCGGGCCTTCGCTCCACCGGCATTACCCGGCTTCTTCACTACTACGCCGCCTCTGACTTCTGCGGGTCTCTTACCAGACCGACCTTTCGCAGACCTCCTCGCTTTACGTCACTTGAACTTCCCACCATTCCATCTCCAACCACCCCAAGGGTTAACAAGATGCCTTTTTCACGTTACCCATCAGGCTCTTGTCCGTGTCAGGTTTCCCTTCCATTCGAGCTTCGCCATTTCCCAGCAGGCTCGCTGTCCCCTCTGAGCCGAATCGAGTTCGTCTCCTACAGACTGGTGGTTCTCCTTCGGCTGCTTCCCACCCCACCTCACGATGACGCAGTTGCCGTCGAATACGGGCCGGAGAACGTTTGCCCGGTAGGGACTTTCACCCTACTGTTCAAGTGCGCTTACGAGCGCACTGGGAGCCGCTTCCATGCGGCGAACTGTTCGGACCGCGGAGGGTCCTCCCACGCTGAGGAGCCCCTGGCCGGACCACGGAGGTCCTTCCACATTCCGGTCTGGAGTCTATTTCAGTCTTCCAGAATCGCCTCGGCGTCAATGGTGATGTGGACATCGTCGCCGACCACGATCCCGCCTTTGTCGAGGGACCCGTTCCAGCTCACTCCGTAGTCGTGGCGGTTGATGGTGGTCGTCGCCACGAATCCGGCCCGGATCTTCGGACCCTTGTCTTCTCCGTCCTCCCACCAGGGGGTATCCCACTGTCCCAGGTAGGTCACCTCCAACGTCACCCTCTTGCTGACGCCTCGAAGACTCAGGTCACCGGTAACCCGGAAGTTGTGCCCCCCCAGAACCTCGACGTCGTCGCCTTTGAAGGTGATCTGCGGGTGGTTTTCCACATCCAGAAAGTCGGGAGTGCGCAGGTGGCCGTCCCGGGCTTCGTCGCCGGACCAGATTCCAGCAGCGTCGATGCGAATCTCCACGGACCCGGCGCCCGGATCTTTCGGATCGAACTGCAGGGTCCCCTCGACATTCTTGAAGGCGCCCCTCACGAAGCACACCATCATGTGTCTGACCGCGAACTCCGCAGCCGTGTGTCCAGGTTCGAAATACCACTTTGCCATGTCGGACCTCCTGGGTTCGGGTTCTAATTAAGGGTACCGTTTCTTCATGCCTCGGTCCAGATGCCCGGCCCTGCGCCCCCCTTCCCTTTGCCTTTCTGCCCTTGCCCGCCATTCCTCTCGCGGGTCTCTGACCTGGGACGTGCAATGAGTCAGTGACGCCAACTCCACTCAATGCTGACCGAGTTGGTCAGGAGCCTTGATGAAACAAACTGTTGGCGGCTCAATGTGCTGATTCCCCAGGAGTGATATTGCAAGAGTGATATTGAAGGCAAGGCTCAGACCAACCAAGGAACCGCAATGAGCAAAGCGAATAAAAAGATGAGGTCAGGGCAAAGGCAAGGGCAGAAAGGCAAAGGCAAGGGGGGGCTAAATACGTAAGACACCCACGGGCGAAAGAGAGGGATCAAATCCGCCGAAAACACAGAGACAACAGGAAGGCAGCCAGGATCGTGCCGGCCGAGACCAGGAAAACGAACGAGCCAAGCAGGCTGTACAGGACACCCCCCGCCAGCAGTCCGATGATGCTGGCCACAGATCCCCCGCTGCTGGCGAATCCCTGAACTGCCCCCTGGTATTCCGAGCCCGCCAGGCGTGACAGAATCGCCAGAACCGAGGGCCACATCAGACCATTTCCCAGCGCCAGAAGCAGTACCCCCACATAGATGATCGGCGTCGCATCGGAGACAAAGAAAAGAAAACTTACCCCCAGAATCAGGCTGCCCGTCGCCACCAGGCGCAGGTCGGAGAAGCTCCGCGCAGCCCGAGCCAGGACCGGTCCCTGCACAAGAGCCATCAGCAAGCCCATCGCCGTGAAGAAAAAGCCGATATCGGTTACAGCCCAGCCGAGAGTACCGACTGCGTGTATCGGGAAGGAAATGTAAAAGAAGTTGAACCCCAGCATCACCAGAAAGTAGATCGCCAGCAGCCAGCGGATCCTCTCCATCCTCAGCACCTGGGCGAAAGAGAGCCTGGCCCCCGTTTCCAGTGGAAAGCACTCCTTCTGCTCCTGGCCGAAGATCTTGCGCACGCTGGCTTGCTCGGGATCAGCGTGCAATACACAGCGCACCGACTCAGGCAGCCCGAAAATGATCAGCAGCGAGGCGAGTAGCGAAATGCTCAACGCCACCAGCACGGGCAGCAGCTCGCCCAGAATCGTAGCGCTCAATAAGCCCGCAAGAGTCGGGCCCAGAATGAAACCCAAATTCGCGGAGAGGGCCATCTTTCCAAAGTTGGTGTTCCGGTTCTCATCGGTTGAGATATCGGCCAGATAGGCATTGGCAACCGAAACGTTCCCGCCCGTCAACCCGTCCAGGGCACGGGCAAAGAACATGACAATCAGAGGGAGGGTCAAAGCAAACCGCCCCGTCAGCGAGTGGTCCATCTCCAGCAGGGCGTCAACGGGAAGAGCAAAGGCCACCACGAAAACAAGCCAGGAAGCGAGAGTCCCCAGCTGGCTCAACAGCAGGATCTTTCTCCTGCCCAACCTGTCCGACCAGCGCCCCAGGATGGGCGCCCCGACCAGCTGAAAGGTCGAGTAAGTCGCGCCCATGATTCCATAGACCAGGGCATTCCCCCCCCCCCCTGGTCACCAGGAAGACCAGAAAAGGCAGAACAATTCCGAAGCCCAGAGTGCCAACGAAATTGACGGCAAGGATCGGATAGATCGACACCGTGGGGCCGGGAGCCGAACGCGCCATGGCTCAATTCTATCTCCGGCTGAACAGTCTCCGGTCGGGATATCTGCTGACGGCTGATACAAGCTGTGCCTGACAGGCTGCCGGACTGACCCGATCTGGATCAGAACTTCCGTACTCTTTTCCCTGGATCATCCATTTGTCGCCCCGGGTTTTTCATTATAGCCCTGAAAATTCATAAGTTTTCGAAGCGAAGGGGCTCTGCAGCCGAAAACTTATGAATTTTCCGGGATAGGGGGGGAGTATCTTGAAAGTTCAATTCCGATAATGTAGGAAGTAGTGTGCCAGGCGGGGCGAGCCGTCCCACCCTTCGCACGTATCGACTGACATTGGAACCAGTTTCGGGAGTTTTGTAAATCCTCAAGACACGGCCCCTTCGAGAAGCAGATTTACCTCCGGTCACGAAGCCTTTCTGGAAGATGACCGGGCCTGGTGCCGTCATGGTGGGCCTTGCCATTGGCGCCGGAGAGCTGGTCATCTGGCCCTGGATCACAGCCAAGTTTGGAGCCGCCATGGTGTGGGCCGCTGCTCTGGGAGTGTTCCTGCAGCTGTGGGTCAACATCGAGATCGGGCGATGGGCGATTTGCACCGGCGAGAGTCTGTTTTACGGGTATGCGCGGCTCTGGCGCGGCTTCATTCACATCTTCCTGTTGCTGGGAGTGATCACCATTTTCCTCCCGGCCTGGGCCCGGGCTTCGGGCTCCGCGTTGAAGGCTCTGATCTTCGGTCCCCAGGGGCCGGGACCGGACTGGTTCTGGACCGGCCTGACCTTTGCCGCCATCTGCGCCATACTGCTGGGACCCAAGACGATTTACACGGCAGTGGAGAGAACCGTCACGCTGCTGGTGGTGATCATCGTGCTGGGCCTGATCCTGGTGGCGTTTCGAGTCGGCACGCTCGAGCACGTCGCCGAAATGGCCAGAGGACTCTTCAATTTCGGCCACATCGAGCTGGATGCCGAGTTCCCCTTTCACCGGTTCTTCAGCGCCGTCGTGTATGCCGGGGCGGGAGGGTTTGCCAACCTCTTCTACATCTATTACCTGCGCGACAAGCAGATCGGCATGGGCGGCCGCTTTCCGAGACTGATGAGCCCGCTGCGAAGTCAGGCGAAAGGGGGAGAACAGACAGGATATATCTTTACCGAAACCCCTCCCAACAGGCGACATTTCAAGCAATGGTTCCGCTATGTGGTGCTCGATCAGACCCTCTATTTCTGGTTGCTCAACACTTTCACCATGTTTCTTTTCATGTTTGGGGCTCTGGCGGTTTTGCATCCACGAGGAATTGTTCCCGAAGAAAGCCAGCTTGTCTGGGATCTGGCGACGATGCTCACCGAAGTCATGGGCGAGCCGGGTCGATATCTGTTTCTGGTGATCGGGATGGCCGCCCTCTTCAGCAGCCAGCTGGCTCTTGTCGACGGATCCGGCCGCATTCTGACCGACATGCTTCAGATCGACTTCTCGTTTGCGAGGCGGCTCACTCAAGGGGACTTGTATCTGAGGTTGGTGATTGCAATTGTGGTGGTGGGAACAGCCAGTACCTGGTTCCTCGATTTCTTCCAGGTAACCGCGCTGGGTTTCATTTTCAACGCTGCGCTGGTCAGCGGATTCGCCATGGCGGTGTATACGCCCCTGACCCTCTACCTGAACCTCCGTCATCTGCCCCCTTCGGCGCGACCGGGATGGTTGAATATTTGTATGGTGGGGCTCGCTTCACTCGTTTACGGAGCGTTTGCCCTTCTCTGCATCTGGAACGAGGTGGTGGTGGTTTTTGATTGAAAATGGAAAATGGAAAATTAAGAACCCAGAACCCAGAACCCAGAACCTACTCTTCCTCCCTCAACGCTGCCTGGGCGGCGGCCAGGCGGGCGATGGGAACTCGGAAAGGCGAGCAGGAAACATAGTCCATACCCAACTCGAAGCAGAAGTGCACCGACGCCGGGTCGCCTCCGTGCTCGCCGCAGATTCCCACTTTGAGTCCCGGGCGGGCCTCACGGCCCCGCTCCGTCCCATAGCGGACGAGCTGTCCAACTCCGTTCTTATCCAGTGATTCAAACGGGTTCTCGGGCAGGATCTTGCGCGCGATATAGTCGGGAAGGAATTTCACGGCGTCATCGCGACTGTACCCGAACGTCATCTGGGTCAGATCATTGGTCCCGAACGAGAAGAAATCGGCCTCCGGCGCGATCTCGTCAGCGGTCAGGGCCGCCCGGGGCACCTCGATCATAGTGCCGATCAGGTACCCGACCCGAGCCCCCTTTTCTGCAAACACGTCGTCCGCGGTCCGGCGAATCACCGCTTTCTGATTGGCGAATTCCTGCAGCGTGCCGACCAGCGGCACCATAATCTCCGGCAGCACGGTCACACCTTCCTGGCTCAGCTCTACGGCAGCCTCCAGGATGGCCCGCGACTGCATTTCGGTAATCTCCGGAAAGGTGATTCCCAGCCGGCAGCCTCGGTGACCCAGCATGGGGTTGAACTCCTTGAGCAAAGCGACTTTCTTTCTGACCTCCGACAGGGCCAACCCCATCCGCTCCGCCATCTTTCTCTGTTCGGGATCATCATGGGGCAGGAACTCGTGAAGGGGCGGATCCAGCAGCCGGATGGTGACCGGCAATCCGTCCATGGCCCGGAAAATCCCCCGAAAATCCTCTTTCTGGAAAGGAAGCAGCCTGGCCAGCGCCTCGCGTCGGGCCTCCTGTGAACCAGCCAGAATCATCTCCCGCATGCGCCGGATGCGGTCGTCCCCGAAAAACATGTGCTCGGTCCTGCACAGGCCGATTCCCTGGGCCCCAAAGCCCCTGGCCTTGGCGGCGTTCCCGGGGGCGTCAGCGTTGGTTCTCACCTTCATGGTCCTGAACTCGTCCACCCACTCCATGAAGGAGGTAAAGTCGTCTCCCAGTTCAGGCTCGACCAGCTCTTCCTGGCCCACGATGACCTCTCCCGTCGAGCCGTTGAGGGAAATCCAGTCACCCTCGGAAACCGTCACCTCGCCATTGCTGAACGTCTTGGCTTCGTTACTGATGGTGATGTCGCTGCAGCCCGCCACGCAGGGTTTCCCCCAACCCCTGGCCACCACCGCTGCATGGGAGGTCATTCCCCCTCTGGAGGTCAGAATACCCTTGGAGGCGTTCATCCCACCAACGTCCTCGGCAGTGGTTTCCACCCTCACCAGAATGACCTGCCTTTCGGCTTCGTAGGCTTCCTCCGCCTGGTCGGCCGAAAAGACGACCTGGCCGACCGCCGCCCCCGGAGAGGCCGGCAGGCCATGGGCAATGACTCGCTCCTTATAACCAGTGACATCTTTGAACTGATCATGGAGCAACTGGTCGAGGTGGCGGGGTTCGACCAGACCGTTCACCGCATCGGATTTCGCGACCAGGCCTTCGTTGACCATGTCCACAGCAATTTTGACAGCGGCTGCACCAGTCCGTTCACCATTGCGGGTCTGCAGGATGAAGAGCCGCCCCTGCTGGATCGTAAACTCTATATCCTGCATGTTCTGATAGTGCTGCTCCAGGCCGTGGGTCGTGTCCAGAAGCTCCTTGTAGGCCGGGGGAAAGACCTCCGCCATCCGGGTGATGTTCACGGGAGTGCGAATACCGGCCACCACATCCTCTCCCTGGGCATTCACCAGAAACTCACCGTAGAGCATCTTCTCACCAGTCGCCGGATCGCGCGTGAAACAGACTCCGGTACCACAGTCGTCGCCCATGTTCCCGAAGACCATGGCCTGAACATTCACTGCAGTCCCCAGCAGGTGCGTGATCTTGTTGATCTGCCGGTACTTCACTGCACGCTCGACGTTCCAGGACTTGAAGACAGCGTCGGCGGCAAGGCGCAGCTGCTCGAAAGGATCCTCGGGGAAGGGTGATCCGGTATGCTCTTCGTAGATACTCCTGTAGCGGGCCACCAGAGTCTTCAGATCTTCGGTCGTCAGGTCGACGTCCAGTTCGACTCCTCGCTCTTTCTTGAGGCTGTCGATGGCCTCCTCGAAGTTGCCGTGGTGGACCCCCATAACCACGTCGCCAAACATGTCGATGAGGCGCCGGTAGGCGTCGTAGACAAACCTCTCATGTCCAGTTTTTCTGACCAACCCCGCGGCGACGTCAGCGTTCAACCCCAGGTTGAGGACCGTGTCCATCATGCCGGGCATGGAGACAGCCGCACCGCTGCGCACGGAAACGAGCAGAGGATTCTCGGGGTCTCCAAAGCCTGACCCCATCGCGGACTCGATGTGGCGCACCCCTGCCTGCACTTCCTCATCAAGATGTTCGGGCCACTCGCTGCCATGCTCCGTGTAGTACCGGCAGGTCTCGGTTGTGATCGTGAAGCCGGGTGGCACAGGCAGTCCAATGGAACTCATCTCGGCCAGGTTGGCCCCTTTGCCGCCCAGCAGATCCCTCATTTCGCGGTCGCCGTCGGCAGCCCCGTTGCCAAAAAGATAAACATGTTTTGTCGTTACAGTCATAGTCTTACTTCGCACCTGCAGAATCGGAGCTGAGGAAAAGTTTCATTCATAGGCTCAACCCGAACAATAATCAAGGTACACCGGGTAGCACGATCCCTCGCCGGGATCAAGGAATTGTACCGGATTTCTGGCTTGGAGCGACGACACTTTGACGATTGTGAGCCTTGACATCTTCTACGTATTCGGACATTAACGTGGAGCTGCCCAGTCAACTCCGTAAACCACAACGAAAGATGCCCGAACCCGGGCAGGGAGGAATCATGAGACGCATTTCACTGGCTGTCGCCATTGCAGTGATCGCCGGCCTGTTGATCTCGGCCGGCCTTTCCCAGAGATCCGAATCCGTGAAATACATCAATGTGCCCGGCCGGAGTGACGACAAGCCATACAGCAACGCCGTTCTGGTTGGGAACACAATGTATCTTGCCGGAGCCCTCGGTATCGACCCGTCGACCGGTGCTCCCCCCGAGGATGTCCGGGAAGAAGTGAAGATCGTGCTGGATGGAATGAAGAGCCGCCTCAAGATGGTGGGAATGACAATGGACAACCTGGTTACGGTACAGGTCTTCTGTCCGGATCTATCGCTCTATGAGGCTTTCAACGAGGTCTACCGAACCTACTTCAAGGATCACTACCCGGCCCGCGGCTTCATCGGCTCGGGTCCCCTGCTTCGGGGAGGCCGCTTCGAGGTGATGGGGGTCGCGGTCAAATAGAATTGAAAATTGAAAATTGAAAATTGCTCGCTTCGCTCGCTGTTCCGACAGTAGCGTGGGTGACGACAAGGGCGTCTCTTGTCCGCTGCCGGGCGGTTACTATCTGCCCGCGCAGGGAGATTAGGGAGGGTTGAGGATATGTTCCGAGTTGCGAGCCGGGAACTCACATGTCTGTCTTGAAACCGTCTGTTCTGAAACATAACCTTGGGACCGCCTGAGTCAGAGGTCCAACTTGGAATGACAAGAAGCCGAGTTTCCAAATCGTCAAGCAGGCGGCAGTTGAAAGCCAGTCTGGGGCTCCTGGCGGGGGTCCTCATTGCAGGAACGCTGGGGTTCTACCTGCTGGGAGATTCACGGAGAGTGCTGGAATCGGTCTATCTGACCGTAATGATCGTCACTACCGTTGGATTAAAAGACCAGTATCCGAGCTTCAATGATGCTGAAAGCGCCTGGGCGCTGGTGGTCATGCTGGTGGGAGTGGCGGCGGCACTCTATGCGACTGGGAATCTGGTTGCTTTTCTGATCGGGGGTGAGCTAAAAAGCATTCTTGGGAGGCGCCAGTTGGAAAGTAAGATCAAGCAGCTAAGAGATCACTTCATCGTGTGCGGCTTTGGCCGCATGGGGCGAGCTCTCTGCGAGGCCCTGAGCAAGAGAAACATCTCCTTCGTCGTCATCGACAACAACCCGGAACGAACGGCCATGGCGGAGGAGCGCGGTTACCTGTACATTCTCGGGGATGCCACGCTGGACCGGACGCTCGAAACGGCCCACATCGGCGAGGCTCGAGGCCTGGCCACCTGCCTGAAGAGCGATGCCGACAACGTCCTGGTCACACTCAGTGCGCGAGGGCTACAAGAAGGCATTGTCATCACGGCCCGGGCCGAAATGGGGGAGACGCAACATAAGCTGTTGCGAGCCGGCGCGAATCGAGTCATCTGCCCTCCCGTGGAGGGCGCCGCCAGGATCATGCAGATGTTGCTGCATCCGGCCGTCGATGAGCTCCTGGACATCGTAGTCAGCGGCGAGGATCTGGAGATTTCCAAAGTGAAGGCGTCGGAACTGCCCGGGGCTCTGGGACACACCCTGGGCGACCTCAAGCTCCCCACCCGGACTGGATTGACAGTCGTGGTCGTGGTTCACGGGGACGGCAGGCGGCTATTCAATCCTCCGCCCAGCTTTCGGATCGAGACTGGTGACGAACTCGTCGTCAGCGGCCCGCCAGACGGTGTCAGCACCATGCTGAAGGCACTGGGGGAGTGACGGCAGTCGGAGGGGCGTCAGGGGTGAGGTCACGAGCCCTGAAGCCCTCCTCAAAACGGTGGCCGCTGGTATCCTCCCATGACACTCTCCAGGTAACCCGCCACCGCCAGGGCAACGTCCTCTCGCCAGGGCCGGGCCAGAACCTGGACTCCAATCGGCAGTGCCTCGGAGGAAGTCCCGCAGCGCACGACTGCACCCGGCCAGCCGACAATGTTGTAGAGCCACGTGTAGACGAATGCCGGCGCGACATCTCTGTGGCGTGAAGTGCCGTGCGGAATCGCAGTCAGAGCGTTGACCGGGCAGACCACCACATCGTAGTTTTCCATGAAAGCGAGCATCCGGCTGCGAAACTCATCCATCCGTTGCAGGCGCTTTGTCAATTCGGCTGACGAGATTTCCTGCTCTTCGTCAAGGGACGCGTTGAGCAGATGATGGTGTTCTTCGGTACCCGCCTGGCGAAGAAGTCTTCGCACCCAGGCTCCCCCGTAGGGAATCCAGTTGTGGATTTCATCGAGTCGGCCCTTCAGCGCTGGAACCGGAGGCGGCACTTGCTCCTCCGTCTTGAGGCCACGGTCGGAGAGGGCTGCGGCAGCCTGGCGGACCACGCCGGCGATCTCATCAGTGGGAGAAACAAGACCGTTGTCTGTGTGCCAGGCCACTCGGAGCCTGCGCATCGATACTCTGCCCGGATCCCGGAGTGGCATTGGGACAATGGAGGGATCACGGCCATCCGGGCCCGCGATAACCCGCAGAATCAAAGCCAGATCCCTGACGTAGCGAGCGATGGGTCCGAGCTGGGTCAGGCCGTCATGGATCCCTCCGTAGGAGATAATGTGCCCGGTGCGGGGAACGCGACCGGAGGTAGGCTTGATGCCTGCTGTCCCGCAGAAGTGGGAGGAAAGGCGAATACTCCCTCCTGTGTCACTTCCGATATCGAATGGCGCGCCGCCGGCCGCCACAATGGCAGCGGCACCTCCGCTGCTGCCGCCGGGGGTGCGGGTCAGATCATAGGGATTGTTGGTTCTGCCATAAACCAGATTGTCGGTCTCAAAGGAGAGAGTCAATTCCGGCGTATTCGTTTTCCCCAGAAGAATCGCACCGGCTGCCTTCAGCCGCTCTACCACGGTGGCGTCTTCCTCAGGAACGAAGCCCGCTCTGCCCATGGTGCCGCCGGTGGAAATGATTCCCTCTGTATCCAGTGAATCCTTGAGCGTCATGGGAACACCGTGGAGAGGTCCCTTGAGCTTTCCCCGGGCCAGCGCCTGGTCCGCGTCACGGGCCTCGGCCAGGGCGGCGTCCGCCCGCAGCACCACCACCGCGTTGATCCTGGAATTTACCTCGTCGATGCGTCGGAGGCAGGCCCTGACAACTTCCTCGGAAGAGATTTCACGCGCCCGGATGGCGCCCGCCAGGTCAACCGCCGAAGCGAACACGGGGTTTTCTACCAGCGGACTCCTCCTTTTATCGGAGCCGCAGGAAGAGAGGAAAGAAGCAGCCGCGCCCCCACCCAGCAAACGCATGAACTGACGGCGTGAGCCGCCGGTGGACAACTCAGGCTGACAATCCCGGTAAGTTCTTGGATCCATAACCCTCTCCCGTGAATCTGAAGTGCCGCCTGCCCGGATTATTCATAAGTTTTCGTAGCGAAGCGGGGGAAGACCCGTTCTGACAAGGCTTGCGACCGAGGCCCCCGGAGGCGTACTCGTGCAGTACGCCGAGGAGGCCGACCGAGCGTAACGCAGTCAGGGCGGGAGATTCTCACGCTGCAGTAGAAAATTTATGAATCATCCGGGCTAGATTACTGACCTGGCCTGTTAAAGACAATGGCCGCTCTCAGGTTGGCTCGCCAGGATCCACTTTTTGCGTTATGGAGTCAGATCATTGTCGCAGCGGGCCTCGATGCCCCGTCGATGCCTTCTTCCTTGGGGTCGATCGGGGTTGGGTTTCCGTACCTGAGAGTCGGTTCCCCTTGATAATTGCAGCTGGCAAGAATCTGATCGATGCGGTGAGGGCGGGGAGCGGACCGCTATAATCTTCGAGCACTCTGCTCTCAACCTAAACTCAGTAGCAAAGTGACATCATGGCACTTTGGGCTTTCCACCACGGCGGGGGCAATTAATACCTGGGTTCTGGCTGCAACATCCCGCAATTTAACTGCACCTTTTCGCGTTTTTAACGTATCTTATTAAGTGTTGCCTGTGAGGCAACACCCAACAAACCAGCCACCGGAGGGACCAATGGGGAAGGCTAAGAGTGCACAGCTTGAGTTTCAACTGCCATACAAGGTTGAGAAAGGCGAAGAGTACTTTGTGGCAACCCTGCCAGACTTTGACATTGCGTCTCAGGGAGAGACTCAGAAGAAGGCTATTGCAAACCTGGTTGAGGCTGCGAGCCTGTTCTTCATCAGTTGTCTCGAACGGGGAACGCTTGAAATCGTCCTTCGCGAGTCCGGCTTCCACCCAGAGCTTGCGCCCAGGCCCACGAGAGACGCCAGATGGCTCAATGTCCCCATCTCGCTACTAGCTTCCCAGGCCACAGATGCCGCGGTTAACGCCTGAACATTGGCGTATCCTGAAGTGCGTCTTCGAGAAAGATGGCTTCTCCCACAATCGAACCACTGGTTCACACATGTGTCTGGTTAAAACCGGCAACAGTAAGTATCCCCCTGTTCCCGGAACGGAACATGTCAATAACTTTGAGACACTTTGGTGAATAAATTACTGTAGCGTCATCTCAAGAGTTCTCCTTTTCGGGAGGGTTGATCCAGACGGCCTCGGGAAGAGGTGGCGGAACGGGTTTGCCGTTGGGAAATCTCTCCGGGAAGAGTGCATGGGCGGCCTCCAACACGTGGGCACGATTGCGACGTGTGGCGAGGGCGGAGCGATAGTGCACGTCCTCGGGAGTGTGCAGGCCAATACCCGAATGGCGATGGTCGCGGTTATACCAATCGAAGAAATCCCGACAGAAGTCTCTGGCTTGCTGAATGGTGCCGAAACGAGCCGGGAATTCTGGACGGTACTTGAGGGTCTTGAATTGGGATTCCGAGTAGGGATTGTCGTCACAGACATGAGGCCGAGAGTGAGACTTGGTGACTCCCAGATCGGCCAGTAGCAAGGCCAGTGCCTTGGAACTCATCGACGAGCCACGATCGGCATGCAGAGTGAGATCACCCGCTACGATCTCCTGCTTGGAGCAGCTCTGGGCGATCAAGACCTTGGCCAGGCGTGAGCTTTCCTGGGTGGCCACCATCCAGCCCACCACATAGCGGCTGAAGATGTCCAGGATCACGTAGAGGTAGTAATAGCTCCATTTGACGGGCCCCTTCAGCTTGGTGATGTCCCATGACCAGCATTGGTTTGGGCCGGTGGCCAGAAGTTCCGGCTTTGAGTAGTGGGGATGGCGGCGCTGGCGACGGCGTTCTCTAACTTCCAAACGTTCGGCCAGAATGCGGTACATGGTTCGGATCGAGCACAAGTACCGCCCTTCATCCAGCAGCTCCGCCCATACGGCGGCAGGAGCTTTGTCGATAAACTGCCGGCTGTGCAGAACCTCCACAACGGCCTCCCTTTCGGGTGGGCTCAAGGCTCGAGGAGATGTCGGCCGAGGTCGAGCTTCAACCGCCGGCTGTTCCCGCCGTCGTTTTTCCCGATAGAGGCTTGACGGTGGCAAACCCAGCGCCTGCGAGCCCACACGAATGCCGTGAGTTTCCGAGAAACGCAACGCTTTGTCCATCAGCTCTCGTCTTCGTTCTCGCTGCTGCTCTCCAGAGAGATTCCCAATAGATGCGAGACTTTTTTTTGGATATCCAGCATGATCTCCGCCTTCTCGAGCTTGCGTTTCAGCTTCCGATTCTCAGCCTGCACTTGCCTCAGTTGATGATCCAGAGGATTGACCGGCTTCGATTTGCGCCCTCGCTTGCGAGGGGTCAGTGCCTGCAAAGTTCCTTCCTCGCGTTGTCGTCGCCAGTCCTGAAGATTCGACCAGTAAAGCCCTTCCCGGCGCAGCAAGGCTGCCACTTCGCCGAACTCACAGCCATCGGCCTGCTCCAGGATCCTGAGCTTATAGCGGGCTGAAAACCGGCGCCGGGTTGCCTTGGCTGCAATTTCCGGATTGGGTCTAGGAAGAGCCTTGTCGGACTCGGTCCTTTCCGCAGCGGTTTTGGAGACCTCTCCACTTCGCTCCGAGGTTTCCAAAATCCTCAATTTGTTGTCGCTTCTGTTTTCTATCATTCGTAATCCAGCTTCTCGCCCCCTAGTCTAATTTAGTGGGGAAGAAGTGTCTCACCATTATTGGCACAGAGGGGAACTGTCAAACTCTGGCTGCCTCCCCGGCAGAGCCGGGGGGACTCCTTACGGGTCTAGGCCAGTGGTCATACCAAAGTACTCAGAAGTGGAGCCTACCATCATTACCGGGCTGCTCAGAACGTCCGGGATGTCTCGGAAGCGCTACTTCGAGCTAAGAAAAAAGTGTAAGTGAGAGCCACTGACGCCCAGGGCTGCTCCGACTTTGTCGCGGGTTGCCCCGAGTGATGGAAATTTTCCATGTTTGGCACCGCGGGCAGGGCGGCAAGTCCGACATGGGTAACACATCCTGAACCGTAAGTTGCCGCTTCTGGGAAAGTGCGTGAGGCTGTGGTGAGCCGACCCCTCTCCAAAAAAGAGACCTGCGACCTCTTTAACGCCTGATACGGCTGGCTACATCCGTCAGGAACTCAGCGGCGTCTGCGGCTGCATCTCTGACCTCGTCGGAGGGATCCTGCCGGGCAATACGACCCAGCACGGGAATAGCTTCCAGCTTCTCGAAATCCTCAAGAGCGAGCACCGCCTCCAGTCGTACGCCCTCGTCACGGTCATTCAGCGCCTGCATCATGATGGCAAGTTGAAGTAGGATCTACTGTGTCCCTCGGGTGGCACCCTTCGGGACCGTGAGATCCAAGCCCATCTGCCGCGCAACCAGGAGCTGCATCATCTGTGCAAAGTCGGTGGACTCGTTGTCAGTAGCCGATGCACCTCCCCCTCCCATTACCAGAGACGGCACCTGACGCTGGGCATAAGCGTTGGCCCAGAGCTGCTGAGCCTGAACGTAGGCTTCCAGCTTTTGTTTGAGCGCTCCGTCGGCCTGCAGGACCAGGTGTTTTCGTTCCGCTTCTCCCTGACCAAGCAGAATCTCTTGTTGCTTTGTTGCCTCCGCCGCCTGGCGATCGAGCGCTGCGACTTCCATTCGCTGCCGGGCTTGCACCATTGCACTGGCCTTGTCGAGTTCCGCGACTTCGAGCCTTTCCTGCGCCTGCACAATCGCTCTGACCTTTTTCTGCTCTTCTTCGTATTTATCGCGGGCGACATTCGCCTTTCCTTCCGCCTCCGCCATCATGGCTTCCTGCTCAGCCTGCTGGGCCTTGGCTCTGGCAGTAGCCACGGCCATCAAGGCTGTCTGCTGTGCTCCTATCTGGGCTCGCACCTTCTCCGTATAATCGAAAAGCTTGACCTCAAAGTTGGCCAGCGTGAGGCCGAGTCCCTCCAACGCGTTGCGTTGATAGACAAGGTTGCCGCGGGCGTCCTCTTTGATGACCTTGAAGGTTTTGGTCACCTCCTGTCCGGAAACAAGATCCACCACCTTGCGCGTCTCCTCCTGCGTTTCGTAGATCCCGTTTTGGACCTGGTCCCAGGTCCAGAAAACAAAATCGGCACGCTGTTCCGAGTACGACTCTCGGGCAGACATCAAGTTGGCCGTCAGGCGAAGGGCGTTGCGGACCACAGGGAGAATGAGCTTCTGTTCCAGATCAGCGTAGTTGACATAGCCGTATCTGGTCACCAAGTCGATCGCCTGTTGCCCAGAACTCGGCAGAATGATCCGCAAGGTTCCGGATATGTCGCACAGAGAACCGTCGTTGAACCGCACTTCGATGGCTCGATCAACAGTCTCTGTGCCCCTCTCCGTTTTCGTGAAGAAAAAGGTCTCCGCTTTCGGCCACGTCTCGATGCCACTGAAGAGTCGGAGCCACATCCCCGGCTCCATTTTGGCGCTCATCGTACCCGTGACGATCATTTGTCTTATTTGGTAGCTACCGTTTTCGACTGTCTGAACGAGTCCGAAACTCACTGCTGCAAGGGCACTCACGGCCATTCCAATAAGGATTATGCGCGTGAGAGGCAGCAACATGAGCCGTGCACGCAGCGCCCGGCTGAAGATTTCCAATATTTTGAATACCGCTTTCCCCACTTTCCCGGTTGCAGGACCCCGGACACCTTCTGGTCTTTTCTGGTTCAGTAAACTCATGGCAGATTCTCCTTTCTCGATCCTTTGCATTGACCTTTCATCAGGCCCTGAGAGAAGAGACGCCATACACGAGAAAACAGACCGCGATGGGGTTGAAGACTCTGGCTTGAGCTCGCTGGGAGCGGTTGCTCTACACACGGAAGCGCGTGCTGGGGAGCCTCGCGAGAAATCGGAACGTGCCAGCGGATGAGTTGACCGCGTGGATCGCCGAGCACACCATCGAGGGCAATGCAGACAAGATCGTCGTGCCCACGCTCTTTCTCACCAGTTGCTCCGACGTTGCGGTGCCGCATCTTCTCGTCGAGCCCACGATCGCACGCCTCCAGGAGGGAGGTCGGCACGTAACAGTGTATGTCGCAGAGGAGAGTCCCCACGGCTTCTACTGGGGCCGCGGCAATGTCGACTCCCATGCCGGCCCCACGACATCCATCTTGGTCGAGGAGGAGGGGACGGTCCTATCTCCTGCGGTTTTTCAAGGAGTGTCTCGGCACCCAGGAACCCTGAACGGACGGGAAGCAGCGTGAGATGTTTTTTGCGGAAGTCACGAACCCGGGACGCCGGTTGACAGTGGTGTTGAATTTAATGGTGTTCCGCCCAATCCGGTGGCCCAGATTACGCAAGACGCCACTGATTCGAGTGTACCCCCAGGTGTGATTGTCTTCTGCCATCCGAACGATGAGTGCCCGGATCGGTACTGTCTACCATAGCATTCTGAGAGAAAGAGAATTCAAGAAGTATATATCCAGCAGTCGCAGCAACTGTGGGAACGGTGGTAAACGGTAAGCGGAGGCGAACCGTTTTCCAAGCGCTGTGAAAGGGGAGAAGAATGTCTGGAAGTGGGAGAGCTTTGAGCAGAAGGTTCTTCCCAGCTTTGCACAGCGCGGCGGTTTCCACAGTTGGGTTGTGCGGACCGAGTGTGTCCGCCGGAACGGATGGCTGGTCCAGGTTTCGAAAAAAAGCTAAGCTGGAGGCGGGAGAACGAGGTGTGGCTTGTACTGTCAGTCCGTGAGGAGTGACTCAACTTGAACTGCCGCCTCGTTCCCCGTTTCCTCATCCAAAGATTGCTTCCGGGATGGTGCCGAAGTGGCTTCAATGGTAGACGTGTGTTTTTGGATGAGCCCAGTCTTTGAAGAGCAATGAGGAAGAGAGGAAAATGACAAAATCAACGATTCGAGTCGCTATTGATGTGGGCAGCAAAAGTCACTGGGTGGGGGTCGGCCTGTCGGAAGGCCAGGTGCTGGAAAGGTTTAGTATTGCTCACAACCAGGAAGGTTTTGAGCATTTTTTCCGTCGAGTGGAGCTCCACCGCCAGCGTCTGGAGCGACCTGTGGAGGTCGCCATGGAAGGCTACAACGGTTGGGCCCGGCCCTTGGATCAGCAGATTCAGCAACGGGGCTACAGGTTGTTGAATGTCAATAACCTGAAGCTGGCTCGCTTCAAAGAGATTTTTCCCGCCCCGGCCAAAAACGACCACATTGACACCGATAAGATGCTGGAGCTGTTTCAGCTGGGCGACACCTTAGAGCGGGCCAAGAACGTGATCCAGGAGGTCAAGCCGGTTCCGGAAGAGAACCGACAGCTGAAACGATTGACACGCCGGCGCCGGCAGTTGGTGGTCGAGAAGGTGCGCTTGGGCAATCGCTTGAAGGCCGACCTGCAAGCGGTCTGTCCCGAGTTGGCAGCCCTGACCGGATCGATCGACAACCGCTGGTTTTTGGCTTTTCTGACGGCCCGAAAGGACCTGAGACAGCTGAGCCGGCTACGGCGCAACAGTGTATTGAAGATGAAAGGGATCGGTTCGTTTTACGCCGACATCATCCAAAGCTGGCAGAAAGACGCTTGCTTTTCAGCGGAGGTGCCGTGGGTGGGGGAGATGATCCACAACGATGCCCGACGGATGCTGGAATTGCTCGAGCAGATTGGCCAGTTGGAGCAAGCCATCGAGCCCCTGACTCAGAGCTCCGAAATGGCTCAAAGGATCGTGAGCATCCCCGGCTTTGGAATCATCTGCAGCGCAGAGCTGGCGGGCGAGATCGGCACGCTGGAGCGCTTTGCCGGCGAAGCGAGCCTGGCCATGTACCTGGGAATGGCTACTTTGGACAACTCCTCCTCCTCGACGGAAGGAACTCGACGCACCCGATAGTCCCCAACAAGGAGTTCATCACCCAGAAGCTGATCAACTGGACGCTCTCCGATTCGCGACGGCGCCTGGAGATTCCGCTTAGAGTCTCCTACGGGACCAACGTGGAACAGGTCAAAAGGGTGCTGCTGGAGGTTGCCCAAGAACATGAGGACGTACTGGAAGAACCGCCCCCTCAGGCCCTTCTGCTGGAGTTTGGTGGGTCTGCCTTGCGCTTCGAACTGCGGGCCTTCGTTGACTTCGGCCTTGGCCTCGTGGCCAAGGACCAGCTGCTGGTCGCCCTCGACAAGGCCTTTCGGGATGTTCGGATAACCCCTTTCTTGTTATGAGAACACGGCCTTCCTGGCGGGGGAAGTGGGCAGTAGTTTCTCCTCTGCCGGGGCAGACTATCATTCGAATGGGGAACCTGCCTAGTTGAGAAGCGATCTACCTCGGCAATCTCAAGGGATTGCGAAACTTCCATACGACGGTCCGATCGGATTCGTAGGGGCGACCATCGTGGTCGCCCGGGAAGCGGGCCGGCACAAGACCGGCCCCTACGATACATATGATCCGATCGGACCACGGTGAGTCCTACTACTCTGCGTCCTCGCGTTGCAGAGATTCCAACACTTTTCCATCCACGGATCGCAGATGAAGATCCTGTTGCGGAAACGGGATCTCGATGTCGGCGTCCGCCAGTGCCCGGTTGACGGCCACCGTCAAATCGCTTTGAACTTGAAAATAGTCCTTGGTCAGCAGCCAGGCTCGAATCTCAAAATCGAGTGAACTGGCCCCGTGAGCCACGAAATAAGTCTCCGGTTCCGGGTCTTGAAGAACTTTCGGGTGTCCTGCCGCCACCTTTCTGAGCAATGTCAGAACCCGATCCGGGTCGGTTCCGTAAGCGACGCCAATGGGTATGGTGGCCCGGCGGCGGGGATCGGATTTCGTCCAGTTGATCACTTCGTTGGAGAGCAGGTTCCCATTCGGGACAATGACCTCCGCACCGTCAAGTGTCCTCAGTATGCTGGCCCGGATTCCGATGTGTTCGACGTCTCCCAGGTAGTCTCCGGTCTGAATCCGATCTCCCGCCTGGATAGGCCGCTCGAAGAGCAGGAACAGGCCGGATACGAAGTTGTTCATGACGTTCTGCAAACCGAACCCGATACCGATACCGAAAGCACCTCCAAGAACCGCAAAACTGGTCAAATCGATGCCACCCGCTTTCAGGGCGATCAGAAAGCCCAGAAAGAGGATCGCGTAGTGAGACATCTGAGAGATGGCTCCCGGAACGCCGCGCGGAAGAGCCAGGCCGGGCAGCACCTGTTCCTCGAGAAAGAAACGCAGGACCCTCGAGGCCAGAAAGGAGGCTGAGGTCGTCGAGAGAAAGCTCACCATCCTCGTGGTCCGGATTGGCCACCGGAGGGAAGTCTACCGGGGGTGACACGCTTCTGAAGGAAACTACCAGTTGTTACCGCTGAGGTCTTCCTGGTATCTTTAGGGTTCTTTGAGTCTCCCCTCTGGAGCCACTAACCCCCATCTTCAGGCTAGAACAGGAACGGAATAACACATGATTCGACTGACACGGGTTGCCATTCTCATCACTCTCGTCACAGGCTTGCTCATCGCAGACTTGGCCGTCTGCGGAGGCGTCAAGTTTAAGAAAACCTGGAAGAATCCCGAGGCCCAACCCACCAGCTGGCAGGGCCAGAAGATCGCGGCCTTCGTGATCACTTTCGAGCGTGCCGTGCGACAGGGTGCCGAGATCACCCTGGCTCGTGAGCTGACGGAGCGCGGAGCCGTGGGGATCGCCGGTCACACCTTGGTGCCCCTGGAAGCGTTCCGGAAGGACCCGGAGGGCGCCAAGCGGATTCTGGAATCGGAGGGGATCACCGGAGCCGTGGTGATGCGCGTAGTGAGCAGTGATCAGGAGGTCAGCTACTCGCCGGGCAACGCCCACTATGTGGGAGGCTTCTATCCCACTTTCTACGGCTACTGGGGCTACGGCGTGGCAACCCTGTACACGCCCGTCCATATGAGCGCGAATCAGGTCGTCTTCATCGAAACCCGCCTCTATTCCGTGACCGCGACGGAAAACCAAATGCTGTGGGCCGGGACCAGCAAGACCACGAATCCGAAAAACGTTGAGAAGTTCATCCACCAGCTGTGCGACGCGGTGGGAAAACGGGTCCGCAAGGCTGGACTGGCCGCCGAGTAGGCGGACCCTCCTTGATCCGAACAGGTTCACGGCACGGAGGCCGCTCCCACTCTCAGAAGTCAAGAACGAGAAGCGAGAAACGAGAAACGAGGAACTCCTATCTCGCCGGGGCGGGGATGCGGAAGAAGATGGCGTAAAGGGTCGGCACCACAATCAGGGTCAGAATCGTGGCAAAGCCCAGCCCAAAGACGATTGTCACGGCCATGGCCTTGAAAAAGGCATCCTGAAACAGAGGAATCATTCCCAGCATGGTGGTCAGGGCTGCCATGGCCACGGGGCGGGAGCGGCTGACGCCGGCCAGGACCACGGCCTCGTAGCGGGCAATCCCTTCCCGGATATAGATATCCGTCTGATCGATCAAGACAATGGCATTCTTGATGAGCATGCCGGAAAGACTCAAGAAACCGAGCAGAGCCATGAAACCGAAGGGCTGGCTGGTCACCAGGAGTCCCACCGTGACGCCGATCAACGCCAGAGGCAGCGTCAGGTAGATGATGATCGGCTGTTTGATGCGATCGAAGAGCATGATGACGACCAGGATCATCATGACGATGGTGAACGGAATCTTGGAAAAAAGCGCCGCCTGCGCATCCTGCGAGCTGCCGAACTCTCCTTGCCACTCAAACTCGTAACCCGTGGGCAATTCAATCGCCTCGATTCTGTCCTTGATTCGCCGGCGCAGAGCATCTGCGGTCCCGATTCCCATGTCGCACTGAGCCCGGATGGTAGGCATCCGATTGATGCGGCGTATCAACTGGTCCTCCGCTCCAGTTTCCATCGTCGAAACCACCTGGCTGAAGGGAACGGCCCGATTGGCGCCTGAGCTCCAGATCTGCAGGCTCTTCACTGCGTCGACACTTTCTCGTTCGGCCGCCGGGGCTCTGGCAATGATGGGAAAGAGGTCGTCTTCTTCCCGATACTGGCCTACCGTCAGGCCGTCAAAAGCGATCTGCAGCGCATCGGTCAGGTCGGGTCGGGTCACGCCGGCGATGCGGGCAGGCGTTTCTGCGTAGACGGGCCGGATCAGCTTGACTCGCTGCCGCCAGTTGTCCCGGATATTGACGGCCGCAGGATCCTCTCGCATGATCGCCTTGGCCTGCTCGGAAAGCTGGCGCAAGACGGCTCCGTCAGGACCTCGGAACTGGGCTTCAATCTTCGCTCCACCTCCGGGGCCCACCACGAACTTCTTGTACCAGGACTGGGAATCGGGGTATTTCTCTCTTATATAGTCTACAATCTGCTCTCCCAGCGCATCGATCTGCCGGTAATCCTCTACCGACATAATGATGTGGCCGAAGGCACTGTTGACGTCTTCCGCCGCGTAGGTAAGCTGGAAACGCAAGGCGCCCCGGCCCACAAACGAGACGGTCGAAGTCACGCCGTTCAGATCCCGAACCCACTCCTCGATCTCGGTCACATCGGCGGCGGTATCGCGGACGTGAGTCCCCTCCGGAAGCCAGTAGTCCACATAGAACTGGTTACGGGTCGAGTCGGGAAAGAAGCTCCGGTCCACATAGCCAAACGCGTAAAGGGCCAGAGCGAAGCAGGCCAGCAGGACCAGGATGGTCACCCCCCTACGCCGCAGGCAGGTTTCCAGAAACCCCCGGTAGATTCGGTAGGGGGCAGCCCCGTAGGGATCTTCGCCCTCGGACTGCTCACCGGCCTTCAAGAAAGAGATGCCGACCAGGGGCGTGACGGTAACGGCAAAAACCCAGCTCAACCCCAGAGAGAAGAGAATGACCTGAAACAGAGAACGACAGTACTCCCCGGTACTGTCCTGAGAAACCCCGATCGCAGCAAAGGCCAGAATGGCAACAACAGTGGCGCCCAGCAGGGGCGTGGAGGTGGCCTGCACGGTCTCGATGGCGGCCTGCAGACGCTTCTTTCCGGTCTGAGCTCCAATCACAATCCCCTCGACCACCACGATGGCGTTGTCCACCAGCATTCCCAGGGCGATGATCAGCGCCCCCAGCGAAATCCTCTGAAGTGTGACCTCATAAAAACCCATAAAGACGAAGGTGGCCACGATGGTCAGGACCAGAATCCCTCCGATGAGGACGGCGCTCCGCCAGCCCATGAAGATCCACAGCACAATCAGGACAATGGCCACCGCCTCCAGAAGATTGATGGTGAAGGCATTGATGGAAGCGGTCACATCCTGAGACTGATACGAGATCACACCCAGGTCGATCCCGGCCGGGATCCGAGACTTGAGTTCTTTCAGCCGGACCTCGATTCCCTCCCCCATGACAACCACATTGCCGCCCTGGGCTACGGAGATTCCGATACCCACAGCCGGTTGGCCGTTGTAGTACATGATCTCAGTGGGCGGTTCCTTGTAGCCACGACTGATATCTGCCACATCGCGCAGATAGATCAGGCTGTCCGAATCGCCTCCGCGGATCAGAAGATCTCCGATCTCTTCGACCGACTCGAACAGGCCCGTGGGGTGAAAGCGCACGTACTCCTTGCCCACATGGACCCGGCCGGCATTGGAGACCATGTTCTGCATACCCAGGGTTCCGTAGACTTGATCCGGAGAGATCCCGAGCTGGGACATGCGGGCTCGTGATATCTCCACAAAGATGGCTTCCTGCTGGGCTCCCCAGAAGGAGACCTTGGCGACGTCCTGAACCAGCAGGAGCTCTCGCTTGAGCATCTTCCCGACATCCAGCAGCTCGGCCAGCGAATACCCCTCCCCGTAAATGGCCAGGAAGACGCCGAACACGTCACCGAAATCATCGTTCACCATCGAAGGGCCTGCGCCCGGAGGCAATTGTCCCTGTACGTCCCCGACCTTGCGTCGCAACTCGTCCCACACCTGGGGCAGCGTGCGCATGTCGTACTTTTCCTGCATCTCGGCGTAAATAATCGACAGCCCCGGCTTGGAAAGAGATCGGACTTCTTTGAGCTGCCCCATGGACTGGACCGCTTCTTCGATGACCTCGGTGACCTCTTCGGAGACCTCCAGAGGAGACGCGCCTGGATAAAGCGTCGTCACCACGGCTTCCTTGATGGTGAACTCGGGGTCTTCCAGGCGGCCAAGTCCCTGAAAGGCAACCAGTCCCCCCACGAAAACGACCGCGCTCACAACGTAGGTGGTGGTCTTTCTGGCTATCGAGAACTCGGCCAGATTCATCTTCGCTCCCTCAGCTCGTCGGTAATCAGCCGCACCTGCTGCCCGGCACTGATAGCGCTGGCGCCGGCTGTGATCACCCGGTCTCCGACTTCAAGGCCTCCTAGGACGACGGCCAGGTCACGGGTCAGGCCTCCGACCTCGACAGTTACCTGGCGGGTTTCCATCGAGTCTTCGTCAACGACCCAGACGTAGTAGCCGCCCTGGCTTCCAGGCACTACGGCGGACACGGGCAGAGTCGCTGCTGTCTGTTCTCGCAAAGGCTTTCGGGAGGAGATCTCCGCGGTCATCCCGGCCAGAATGTTTCCTTCTTCCGGCTGGGCTACCTGCAGGGTCACAGCATAGGTGCGAGTGACCGGATCAGCCTGGCCAGCAATCTCAGTGAGTCGAGCCGGAAACTCCTGACCGGGAAGGCCTTGAAACCGGGCGATCAGGTCCGGCTCTTCCGCTCCCAATCCTTTGGTCTGGGCCACGAGAACTTCCGGAATCTGGGTCACGACCTCGATCACCGTGATGTCCTGCAGACTGAGCACCTGTTGCTGAGCCTGGATGAACTCAAAGTTCTCCGTGTAGACCTCCGCCACAATTCCGTCGTAGGGAGCCCGCAGGGTGGTGTCCCCGAGCTGATCACGGGCTCTTGCCTGATCGGCTTCCATGGCCCGGATGCGAGCTTCCATGGCCTGCAAATCCTCGGGACGAGCCCCTTCACGGGCCACGTTCAGAGTCTCCTCCGCCGTCCGGACATCGGCTTCCGCCACGTCTCGCGAAGCCCGGCGCTGATCGTATTCAGCCTTGGCGACATTGTCGTTCTCGTAGAGGCGTCGATATCTGCGCAGGGTGGCCTCGGCTTCCAGGAGCCGGGCTTGAGCTCCCGTAAGACTCGCCTCCACGGCACGGATATCTTCGGGTCTGGCGGACTGCATGGCCTCGTACTGGGCCTTAAGATCCGCTACCCGGGCCTCCAGGTTGCGAAGGTTTGTTTGAAAGTCCCTCGGATCGATCCGGGCCAGAACACTTCCCCGTTTGACCTCCTGTCCCTCGAAGAGGGGGTAACTCGATCAGGGGGCCGGCCACCCGGAAGGAAAGCCGCGCCTGCTGGGCCGCCTGGACCGTACCCGGGAAGCTACGGGTTTCCGACACTCCGGAACCCCCGAATACAGCGGTCTTGACCGGTTTCACATAGTTCGCCTGAGTCAGTTCCTCGGCACACGAGGGTGAGAGAACCAACAGCACCAGCAGGGTTATCCAGGCGCCCCTTGAACGGGATCGGAGATCCCAGTGAAAACTCAGCCTCTTGTCCTGGTTATCGGGTTGCCTTTTCATGTCGCCTCTCCAATCTATTCGGTACTTGCACTAGGGCCGCACGGGTCGTCCTGCCCGGGCAAAGAACGCTGCAAGCTCGTCCAAAAACTCCTGTCTCTCCTGGGGAGAACGGTAATAGTCGAACCGCCCGACGGCTCTCTGCCCCGCCATCAGATCGAGAAGATAGTCGTAGATGGCATTGGCAGCCGCCAGATCCGCCTCGAGGGCAAAGTTCTGAGCATCCAACAGGCGCAGGATATCGACCACGCCGGCTGCGTAGGAGTCACTCACCAGGTCCAGATTCCGGCCCGCCGCCTGGGCCGCACTCCGGGCCAACTCGATCCCAACAAAGGATGCATTCGTGGCTTCCAGAATGGAGCGGATCCGCTGTTCCACCCTCTGGCTGGTCGCCTGCCTGCGCAGGGTCAGTTCCTGGAGTTCCTCCTGGGCCCTGGCCTGCCGCGCGTAGCGGGCAGTCCCTTCGAAAAGTGGATAGGTCGCCCTGATCTGCACCGTCCAGTCCCAGTTATTGAGCCCGGGGAAGACGATATCGGTTCCTTTCCCATGATCGCGATGCCCGAACACTTCCCCGCCAAAAGTGAGATCCGGGAGAAAGAAACGACGTTTAGTAGCGGTGAGCTCCCTTTCCTTGGCCCGGATTCCTGCATCCAGCTGGCGCAGTTCCGGTGAAGCCAGCTCCGCCTGGGTCGCCATGAAACCCCTGAACACGTCGAAACCGACCGGATTGTCGAGATAGGGTCGCAGGTCCTCAAAGCCGGAGATGATCTCGGGGTCGTCCAGCGTCGCTTCCAGGGTCATGAACGACTCTTCCAGAGGCCGGTTCAGAACCCGGTTGACTTCAATGATGGCCTGTTTTTGAGCGGCCTGGGAGTCCAGCAATGATTTCTGATTGGAGGCTATCTGGCTCTCCCAGCGAAAGACCTCATCGCGACCGGCTACGCCGATATCGACGCGTGACCGGGCCAGGTTCAGATTAGTACGGGTGAGCTCCAGGTTGGCTCGCTGGATCCGTTCCACCGTCTTGGCTCGCAGCAGATTGAGGTAAGACTGGGCGCCTTGCAGAATCACATCCAGGCGCAGCTCCGCCCGCTCTTCTATCCGCAGCGTCTGCAGATTCTTCTCAATCCCGAAGCCGGCCCACGCTCCATCGGAGTAGATCAGCTGCGACGCCGAGAGTCCCACGCCAAGCTGGTTTTCAGGGATGATGAAGGAGGCCCGGTCCCTGTCAACCTGGGTGGCCGACCCGAACAAATCAAACCGCGGCAGCAGAGCCGACTTGGCTTCCCGGACCGTCTGCTTTCCCGCCGCCACGGTTCTATCCGCCGCCGCCAGGTCCAGGTTGGCCAGACTGGATTCACGGACCACCGCGGGAAGAGAAAGGGTCCGAACACCCTGATTGACTTCCTGGTTTAGAAGCTCGGCATCGAGAAGGGTTCGGTAGCGCGGAGACGCCCCGATGGCCCTGGCCGTGGCCATGTTGATGACCATTCGCTCTTCACGGTGGTACCCGACCGGCAGAGTACCAGGATCCTCTCCCAGCAGTACCCGCTGAACGTTCAAAGCCACCCGCCGAGCTCTTCGCCTGGTCTCATCTTCGGGTCCGAGGGTGGCCAGGAGGCCGGCCATCACTTCGGTCTTTCCCGTCGAGGAAAAACTGGGAAGCCCTCGCGCAATCAGTCCTTGGACGAGCTTGTCGAAGTCGCCTTGATCCAGGCGGGCAAGCTGAGTCACGTAGACGGCCTCAGTCTCGGCCGGGAAGCGGGCCAGGACTTGTTCGATCGAGGAGCCCACCTCGACCGTACGAACCTCAGACAGGCCCAGGCCACTTAGCTCGCTCTGAATCAGCCCCTCCAGGTCGAGATCCAACTCCCGCCAGGCATCGAGGATGAGGATGGTGAGCCGGTCGAAAGGCACAATTTCCCGGAAGGTCTTCACATAGTGTTGGAGATCGCTGCCCAGCATCACATAGTTGAGATTGCGTACTCCACTGACCTCGAAGGTCTCGAAGTCTTCGGGGTCGATGAGAGCACGCCGCCGCGTCTCGATGGGAACTCCCTGGATTTGGGGCTGGAAAAGCAGCGCGGCAAATACCGGTTTGGGCAGTGGACCCCGGCGGGCCAGCTCGCTGGAGGCGAGCAGGCCAAGGGCCAGAACCTGGTCCACTTCGGGGTCGGAGAGCAAACGGCTCACGACTGCCCGCACACTGGAGCCTGTCCAATCCGCGGTTACGATCTTAGCCGGTGAAAAACGGGCCTCAAACTCGCCTTCCAGAACTACCGAGATCTCGGTCTGGAAGATCTCGACCAGCCGTGAGTTCTTCTCGGACGGACCATCCAGCACGATTCCGAAGCGGATCGGATCCTGGCCGAAACCGAAGGCAGTCAGCAGCAGCAGAGTAAGTGCGAGTCGAAGTGTTTGCAAGAGCAATCTTTACTTGAACTTACGGACGTTGCTGAGCTGGACATACTGATTGCCCAGGAAGGGTCTCCAGTGGCCGTAGGACTGGTAACCCGGGTCGGGACCTCCCTGGGTATCGAGACCGAATTCGGCAGTCTGGAGAGAGTACTTGGATACGCCAATGTACCCGACCAGAAAGTCAGGAGACTCCTCATTCAGAACGAATCCTTTCTTCTCCAGGTGCGCTTTCAAGGAGTCCAGGACTAATCGATTCAGGGCGGCATCCGCAGCCGGGTCGTGTTCACTCGGATCGGCTCGAACAATGGGCAGGGCGTCACGCTGGATCCTGCCGAACTTTTTCAAACTGGAGAAATCCACTCTGTGATCGTAGTCTCTGCTGAGAGTCTGCGCGAACAGGCCGCCCATGAATAAGGCGGCGGCGGTGGCAGCAGCGAGTTGTCTCATGATCACACCTCCTGGAAGTCCCGGTGGACATCGGCGGATAGTGTAACAGCCACGCGACGGCCGGGAAAGACAGGGCCTCACTAACGTTCCGATGTTGATTCAATGCGGAGAGGCCGGTTGACGCGATCAACAAAACCGCGGGCGTAGGCCGCGGCTACAACTCAGCCCTCGCTGGCGCTCGGGTTCTGATTATTTCGTGGCAACCGGTCAGGCGAATCCACAGAATCACCGCGGGCGGGCCGCAGCCGAGGTTATCCTAATCCACCAGGCCGACCTCGGTGAGCTTCTTCAGTATCGTCCGGGCTACCAGATCGTGGGCCCCCGGATTCAGATGGCCAGCCCGTGTGGGAAGGAATACATCCGGGCTGGCTTCGAAAACGGGCTTCATAAATACGTGCGGAACCTTCAGTTCCTCGAAAAGCCGGCCCAATCTCTGTTCGGGATACTCCTGAATCATCCGGGCTCTTGGATGGGATGCCGCAAATCGCTCCCAGCTTTTGCCCCCGGGAAGAACACCACCGTGGTCACCATAGTGAAAGATGAAAGTGTCATCCATCAGGCCATCATCTTCCAACTGTTTGATAATCTTACCCATTTCGCCATCGACGATATTGTTCCAAGTGATCTATTCGGCGTACTTTTGGCGCATTAATGGAGTGTCTTGGTGATAAGGACATAGCTCGACATCTTTGGGGTCGACGATACGCTTTTTCCCTTTGGGAAGACCTTTGAAGAGTTGTCCTTCGTGAGTAGTGCCGTGATTCTGTACGTGAAAGAAAGGTTGTCCTGGCTGACGCTTACGGAAAGTTGCTTTTTTGGAACTTTCATCCCAGACGCCTTTCTCACTTGCCTTTTCGTAATTGTAGTCCTGCTTACTGTTGTTACTGGTGTAGTAGCCGGCCTGGCGAAGATAGGCAGGAAACATTTTAAGGCCTTCTGGAAGTTTGACCTTCACTTGCGGACGGTGAAAGTGAGCCCCTGTTCTTGGGCCGTAAACTCCGGAAATAATAGTACTTCTCGCAGCGGAACAAACGGGTCCGTTGGAATAAGCATTATTAACAACCAGGCCGTGTTTAGCCAGTTTTTCGATGTTCTGCATCGGGGCGCCATGGTCAGGGTTGTAGAGTCGGTACCAGCAAGCGGAGTTATCTTCTGTGGTTATCCAGACAATATTTGGTCGTTTTTGTTGCGCTATTGTAGTGGCACTGAGAAGAATGACCAACAGGGTGAAAGTGTATTTTATCATACAGAGTTCTATAATTAACTGAATAACTTCTAGAGTAATATGACTAAGGCATATTAAGTAAATGTCGTGCACTTATATTACACCATATAACTATTATTTATGACTAAGTGCAAATAACTGAGCAAGAACGCCGCTATTTTTTCATATATAGCGAGGATCTTTAGAGTAGTTTTAAATTAACACCTGGGTTTATAAATTTGTAATGATATTATATTTCCTTTGTGTCAGTAGCGATGTTTCGGTGCTTATATACCAACTGACTTCATCTGAGTTAAGAGTTTTAAATTACAAATTAGGTCCCCTTTGATGATATCCCAAATGCTGTTTCCTTTAGTTATGTTGTTAAGTGCCAAGTCTATATTGGCCCACTCTTGTCCAAATTAGCCATAAGAGAGGTCGGGTCGACCTCGTAAGATTCGGTTGATCGAATAACCGGACAAGGAGGACCCGACCATGAATCGATTTTGCAGCATTTTCAGTCAACTTCTCCAGCTTTTTCCTCGCTGGGAGTTTCAACAACTGGTCCTGGAGACCAAAGCCGAGCGCCATGCACGCGGTTTCAGCAGCTGGGGACAGTTTGTCGCCATGCTGTTTTGCCAGCTGGGCCGTGCTCATAGCCTGCGGGAGATCTGCGGAGGCCTGGCCAGCTGTGAAGGAAAACTGCATCATCTTGGAATCGCTTCTCCCAAGCGCTCCACCCTCAGCTATGCCAATAAGCATCGACCCTGGCAACTGTACGAAAAGGTTTTTTACCGCCTGCTGGATCGTTGTCTGAGAGAGACCGAAGGGCGTCGCAAGAGAAGATTTCGTTTCAAGAATCCGCTGCTGAGTCTGGATGCGACCGTCATCGATCTGTGCGCACAATTGTTTGACTGGGCTCATTTTTGCCGAACCAAGGGGGCCGTCAAACTGCATCTACTCTTGGACCACAACGGTTACCTTCCCGTCTTTGCCCACATCACCGAGGCAGCCACGGCCGACATCACCGTGGCTCGCCGTCTGAAGTTTGCCGCCGGCACCGTTGTCGTCTTTGATCGCGGCTACAACGACTACAACTGGTATGCGGACTTGACCCGTCAGGGCGTCTTCTTTGTGACCCGTCTCAAAGACCGTGCCGATTACGAGGTCCTCGAAGACCGCCCGCTTCCCAAAAACCGTCGAGTCGTCCGTGACCAGGTGATTTTCTTTCACGGACTGGCCGCCCAGGACAAAACCTGTTTCTTGCGCCTGGTCGAAATCCAAGATCCGCTCTCTGGCCGCCTCGTTTTTTTGACGAATCACCTGGATTTCGGAGCCACCACCATTGCCGCAATCTACAAGGAGCGCTGGCAAATCGAGCTCTTTTTCAAGGCCCTCAAGCAGAATCTACGGGTCAAGACCTTCGTCGGCACCTCGGCCAACGCCCTCAAGACCCAAATTTGGACAGCATTGATCGCTCTGCTGATCCTGAAGTTTCTGCAGCTCAAAGCAACCTTTGACTGGTCACTGTCCAATCTGGCCGCACTGCTGAGGATGAACATGTTCGTTCATAGAGACTTGTGGAGGTGGTTGAACCAACCATTCAAGTTCCCACCCCTACTACCGGAGAGCTCTCAACCCTCCTTCACCTTCTCGTAATCTGGACAGCACCATCGGAGACCTGGACATGAAAAGACTGAAAATCCCGTCCAAGACGCCAATAAAATCAAGGGGTTGATGATCGAATCTCAGCTAATTTGGACAGCAGTGATATTGGCCGATGAATTACTCTATTTGTCATCGGGCGGTGTCTCTGGAAGTAAAGAAAATTGATCTCAATACCGGTAAGTTGACAGACCTGCAAAAGATTGACTTGAAAGGGATGTCAGTCTTTACTTTTTCGCATCATAAAACATTCCTCTAGATCACAACTCGCGAACGCAAGAAACCATCGATTGCGACTTATAAGATTGCCGCTGATGGTCAATTGACTTTTGTCCATAATGCCTCATTTGAAGGAGGTACAACTGAGCTCAAAACGGATCACACTGACAGTTTTCTGGCGGGTGCGAATTACCGTAAAGGAACGGCATCGATATGGAAGCTTGAAAATGGCGTCTATAAAGGTGAGCTGGTGCAGGAGATTGTCCTAGTACTTACCCCCGTAAATCCGCGTAACTGGGTTTAGGTGCTGAAGGGTATACATAAGTTTTGGTCCATTCAAAGGGAGCGGCGTTTTCATTGTGAGCCTCGACGAAACGATCGATAGCGAGTCGTACCTCCTGAGGGGAGTTGAAGCTGGCGCCGCGCAGAGCAGAGCGGCTCAGGATGCTAAACCAGCACTCAATCTGATTGAGCCAGGAAGAGTAGGTCGGGGTGAAGTGGAAGTGCACCTTGGGGTGTCGCCTCAACCACTGATCCTGCTTGGGGCGATGGATGTTGAGGTTGTCCAGGATGACATGAATCTCCTGCTCAGGGTACTCGTTGACGATGCGGTTCATGAAATCCAGAAACTCGACCCTTCGACGACGTTTGTAGTGATTAACCTTCACCAATCCAGTGGCCACTTCCAGGGAGGCGATCAAGGTGGTGGTGCCGTGTCGCTTGTAGCCATGACTGAAACCAGTCACAGCCTTCCCGTTGGGGAGCTTTAGCCATCCCTGGGCACGTTCGAGAGCCTGTATCTGCGGTTTTTCGTTCACACACAGCACGACTGATCAACGTCAAATAGAATTCCCGCAGCGACGATTGGAAATCCCCACACAAGGATTAAAAAAAAAGAGCTGTAGCCGTCCTCTGAGACGGCCCTTTCCGCGGTCCTCCTTTCTGTAAAAAAGAGAGATTGTTCCTAGAATGCGAGGGGGACGGAGTGAGGGCGTAGCCCGAACGGAGCTCCCCCTCGCTCGCGCTGGCGTCGAGGGGAGTGGACCAGATCCACGAGGCTGCTGAGCGGCCTCTGTAGGGCGCTGTACGACCTCTCCCCTTGGCGGGCACTCGTCTATCGCCCTCACCAAGCACTTTCCGGGGTCCAATCAGCCGATTTGCCCGGATTTGACCTCCTCGCGGTTTCCTCATTTCGTGGTTCCCTGCTGCTTTGCCTTGGCGCTCTCCATTCGATAGCTCGGGACGTTGAGTTCCAGAATCACGCTGTGGTGCACCAGCCGGTCGATGGCTGCTGCCGTCGTCAGGGGGTCCTTGAAGATCCTCTCCCAGTCCGAGAAGATCAGGTTGCTGGTCAGCAAGATGCTGCGACGTTCGTAACGATGGGCCAGCAGTGTGAAGAGAACCTCCATTTCCTCCCGGCTTTGCTGAACGTAGCCGATGTCATCGACTATGAGAGCCTCGAAGCGATCCAGTTTCTTGAGCTCCTTCTCCAGAGTCAGATCGATTTTGGCCCGCAGCAATCGCTGTACCAGCAGGGCGCAGGTAGAAAACAGAACCCGGCGCCCCAGCAGAATCAACTCCTGGCCCAGAGCACAGACCAGATGGGTTTTCCCGCTCCCAGGGTTACCGAAAGCCAAGACGTTCTCGGCACGATCCAAAAACGTCCCTTCCAGCAGCGCTGTGAGTTGTCGATCCACGCTTTGGGGCAAGCGCGAGCGGTCCAGCGCCGTCAGCGTTTTCTCCCAGGGAAGCTTGGAGGCCCGACGCTGGCGCTGGATTTTGCGCTCGTGCCGCTCCGCCACCTCGATCTCAGATAACGACAAGAGAAACCGGGGATAGGACAGACTTTCCTGGGTGGCCAGTGCCGCCTGGGCGGCGTAGTGCTCCCGAAAGGCCGGTAGATGCAGCTCGATTAGGCACTCGCGAAGTCGCGGTAAGTTGCCTGTGCTCATGACCTCACCTCCCGGTTCTCGAGAAGGGTGTCGTAGAGGCCCACGTCCATCTTCTCCACCATCACTTCCCAGGGTTCCACCACCGGATCGACAAGGCATTCTCGTAGTGCTTCAAAACGGATTCTTTGTCCCCGCTCAATCAACACCTGAAGTGCCTCTCGCACCCGCTGTTCACCTTCCTGGGCAGCCACCTCGAGGATCTTCAGATATTGGCGATCCGCCGTGGCCGGACAATCTCGGCGCAGCTCGTCGTAGGCGACTCGAAACAAGATCCCCGGAAACAGATCCTCCCGCCAGCGATAGCGAGTAAACGCCCCCGGCTTGCGCACCAACGAATGGATCACGTGCCGGTAGTCAATGCGATGCTTGCCTTCTCCTCGCAAGCGCGGCATCCGTGCCTGGCGCCGTCCTCCGTAGTAGACCTCCACCTGATCCGCCCACACCCGCACTTGAACGCGCTCGCCGATCAACCGGCTGTCCACCGAATAGGTGTTGTGGCGAACCCGGATCGTACTGCTGGGGGAGACCCTCACCCACTGCCGGGTGAAGTCATCCAGACGGCGTGCCGGCAACGGGCGCATCACTGCCAGCTCTTCTCCCAGGCGCTTTTGCCGGGCCGCATTGCGCCGGGACACAATCACCGCTACAAAGCCCTCGTACTCTTCCCGGCTGGAAAAATCACGGCTACACCGCAGCAGCAGTTCCTGCTCAATGGCCCGTTTCAAGCGGTGATGGGACTGTTCCACATCCCCGTTCTCGTGTGCCTTTCCTGCCTGAGTGCGACTGGAGCGCATCCCGAAGTGTCTCAGCAACGCTTGATAGCGCTCGGTGAACTCTTCCCGCTTCAGGTTCTTGACTGCCGCCGAGAGCCGGTCGGTCCGGTGCTCCTCGGGCAGCGCCCCCAACTCCCACAACGCGTTCTGAAGCCCCAGGCTGAGGCTCTCAAACGACTCACTGAAACACAGCGTGGTCGCTTCCCAGTTCGAGTAGGCCAACACGAAGTGGTACAGCAGATGGGGAAACGGCTGGCCCTGGATCGTCACTCCGAGGCGCCCCATAAACGTGAAGTCCGATTGCGCTTGATGTCCCGGCTGATACTTCTGCGGGAACATCACCTCCTTCGCTTCTCCGTATTCTGCCTTCCACTGCTTGATCCTGCGCTGCAGCGTTCTCAACTGGCCTTGCTGGAAGGCCCCTTCCTGCTGACGACACAAATGATCGAACACCGCTTTTGCTTCCACCGTCGGCGATCGCTTCAGGATCTCTTTCACCTCCGGCCACACCGACTCGAACGGATCCGATCGAGTTCTCCAATACCGTTCCGGCTGACACTGGCTCGGTAGCTTTCCCGACTTCAGGTACTTGCGAGCTGTCTTTCGCGACATCCCCGCTTTGGCCGCCGCCATCGTTAGCGTCTTCTCGTTCTTCTTCAACTTTACTAACCTCCGCACTTGCTGATCCTTAACCATGCCCTCATGGTCAGGATCAGCCCTGAAAAAGCGGGGAATTCCATTTGTCGTCGCGGGGAATTCTAACTGTCGCCAATCATGCAGCACTGATCTCAGCAAGGTACTTCCTGACAACAGCATCCATCTCTCTAGGGGAGCCGTTTCCCTCCGGTTCTCTTTGTCCGTTGGCAAAGGTCCAAAAATGGTCCTGTCTTCGCTCGAGTTCTGGAGTTCCCCCGGTTTCGTGGACACCTAATCCTTTGGGAGAATGGAGGACACGATGCCAAGAACAAGACGAGCTTATCCACCCGAGTTTCGCCAGCAGATAGTCGAGCTTCATCGAGCCGGGCGCAGCCCCGGTGAGCTGGCCCGAGAGTTTGAACCCAACGAACAGACGATCCGCAACTGGATCGCCCAGGCAGACCTGGATGAAGGCCGTCGTAGAGACGGCCTGACGACGGTAGAACGAGCCGAGCTGCGGAAGTTGCGCAAAGAAAATAGGCAGCTGAGGGTTGAGCGGGAAATATTGGCAAAAGCCGCGGCCTGGTTCGCACGGGAGAGCGATCCGATTTCCAAGGAGTCTTCAGGTTCGTGAAAGTGAATCAGGCCGACTATCCAATCACCACCATGTGCCGTTTGCTGGGTGTCTCCACCAGTGGCTACTACGCGTGGGTCGATCGCGGACCTTCGACTCGAGATGAAGCGAATGCTCGTCTTCTGGAAACAATCAACGGGATCCACCAGCAAAGTCGTCGGACCTATGGAGCTCCCCGCATTACGGCGGAACTTCGAGAGGAAGGTCACCTGGTGGGCAAAAACCGGGTGGCCCGACTGATGAAAGTCGCCGGCATTGAAGGCGTTAGCCGCAGACGCAAGACACGCACGACCCTGAGAGGCCAAGACAGCCGTCCGGCTCCGGATCTGGTGGAGCGAAACTTCCAGGTCAGCCGCCCCAACCGACTGTGGGTTGCAGACATCACGTACGTGCCGAGTTGGGCAGGTTTCGTCTACCTGGCCGTAGTGGTCGACGCTTTCAGTCGTCGAGTGGTCGGCTGGTCGCTCAGAAATGATCTCAAGACCCGGCTAGTGACCGATGCCCTGCAAATGGCACTTCAAGAGCGTGAATCCGACGGGGTGATCCATCACTCGGACCAGGGGACGCAATACACGTCGATCGAGTTCGGGCTACGCTGCAAGAGAGCCGGCATCAGACCCTCCATGGGCTCGGTCGGTGACTGTTATGACAACGCGCTGTGTGAGAGCTTTTTTGCCTCTCTGGAGTGTGAACTGATCGACCGGCACAGCTTCCGCAGCAAGCTGCAGGCCAAGCTTGCTGTCTTCGACTACATCGAGGGCTTTTACAACCCTCACAGGCGGCACTCGTCACTGGACTATCTGTCGCCGATCAACTATGAATCGAGGCACTCAGATGTGGCTTGATTCGAAAGCCGTAAACTGTCCACAAAAGTGGGGTAACTTCAACCCGGTAATATAGTGACCTCTTTTGTGAGCGATGCCTTGGCTTTGGACCGGGCCGAAAATACGAAAAGAACCATGATCCAGCATTGGACATTTGCACGGGGCGGCGCATGGCGCAACCCGAAGCCGACTGGCGGCCCCTACGTCTGTGAGCAATGCCGCCTGGACGCCTGCGGCGGGAAAGAGGAGCCTTTCACCCTGCAGGCCGTCACAACAATTGAGCTGGCCCCTGCGGACGTATGCGCCGACTGCGGGGCGCGGTTGTTGAAGGAACTGGAGACCCAAGATCGAGCCTAGCTAGCGGCATTGGTCTGTCCCGATAAGGAGGATTGCCATGCGTGATCAAGCGGAAAAACAGAGGCTCTGGATTCGAAGACGTGATCACAGAGCTGCCAAGCCTTGATGGGGTAGCAAGCAGAAACGTGTAATCGTATTACGGTAGCTCCTGCTAGGGATCGTGAGTACACAGAGCCCACGGCCTAGCATCGAGATGGGTTGGTGACTTCGCAGAAGGCCCAGAGAGCGAAATCAGAGGCCGTTCGAGAGCCGGACCGAGGTTGTTCACCGCATCGTAGCGCCTATAATTGCGCGGTACGATGGGAAAAGCGAAAACAAGTGCTCGAACCAGGAACGTCCCCTCTCAGGAAAGTCATCCTGACCGGTCTCGACCAGCCCTGATAATCCCTTTGCTCTTGGGAGCGTCGCGGATTTATCCTGCAGCCGTGCCAGTACCGAATGAAAATCCGAACTCTAACAACTTTCTTTGTGTTTCTCCGTTTCAATTATGCCATTCCGTTTTGTTCACACCGCCGATATTCACCTTGACTCTCCGCTGCGGTCTCTCGCCCTTCGAGATCCCGCACTTGCAGAATTAATTGGTGGCGCGGCCCGCCTCGCCTTCGAGCAGACCATCGATCTGTGCCTCGACGAACAGGTTGATGCTCTGATGATCGCCGGCGATCTTTACGATGGCGATCAGACGTCGATGAAGACAGCCCTCTTTCTCGTCGCTCAATTGCAACGGCTGGATGAGGCCGGGATTCGAGTATTCATCGTACGGGGCAACCATGACGCGGAATCACGGATCACCAAGGAACTTGTATTGCCGGAAGGTGTGAAGGTCTTCGGGGGGCGTAGTGAAACGGTCGAGTTGGAACGGCCTCGCGGTGAGACTCCCGTCGTCGTACACGGAATCAGCTTTGCGAAACCCCAGGTGCCGCAGAACCTCGTTTCCAAGTTCAAGGCTCGAGTCGAGGGAACATTCAACATCGGGCTGCTTCATACGAGCCTGGCCGGTTCCACGCAGCACGACGACTACGCGCCATGCAGCGTCGCCCAACTGTCCGGCACCGGTTTCGATTATTGGTGCCTTGGCCACATACACAAGAGGAAGGTTCACAGCCGCAACCCGTTCATCGTCATGCCCGGCATGTCGCAGGGACGAGATATCAACGAGGACGGCCCAAAATCGGTGACGATGGTCACCGTTGGGAACGATGGCTCGGTTGATTCCCGGCCGTATCCGACGAGCATCGCCCAGTTCGAGCGTGTTGCGGTCGACCTGACTGGCATCGAGGACTGGCGAGGCATGGTCGAGCGCTTCGGTGCAAGCCTCACGCAGGTTCGGGACTCCGTCAACTCGGAGCACCTGGTCGTCCGGCTTACGTTGCAGGGTAGTACCGACTTGGCTTGGCGTCTCCGCCGAGACCTGGACGTCGCAAAGGCCGAGGCTGACAGCCGTGCCGCTCTGATTGGCCGGACATGGGTTGAAAAGGTCGAGTTGAATGTGGGGTCGGGGACAGATCTCCCCGTTGGACCGGTGAGCGAGCTCGCCGCGAAGATGCTGGGTCCGATCGTCCGGTCAGATGATTTCAAGCGAACGGCCGCCCATCTCGTGGAAGAGCTGGAGCCGAGCTTGCCGTCCGAGGTGCGCGGCGTTCTCGGAGACAATCAGACATCGCGCATTGAAATCATTGAGGCGCTGACGGCCGAAGGCTGCGAAGCGGTGCTTGCCCATTTGAACGAAGGTGCGTCCGAGGGGGACGCGAACTGATGCGACTGCGCCGACTTGGCTTGTCTCGTTACGGCATGTTCACCGACCACACGCTCAACTTTGGCGAGCAAATCGGTGGCAGCCCCGACCTGCATATTGTCTATGGCCCAAACGAAACTGGAAAGTCGACGGCCTTGGCGGGTTTTCTTGACCTACTGTTCGCAATCGAACCACGGAGTCGATACAGTTTCCTGCACGGCTACGCTGCCATGCGGATCGAGTCCGACCTCGAGATAGGCGGGCAGATGCACCGATTCGTTCGAGTCCGCAAGCACACGGCCAGCCTGCTCGACGAACATGACCAGCCTGTCGCCGACGGCGTGATTGCCAACGCGCTCGGCGGCATGGATCGCGACGCCTACAAGGCAATGTTCTCGCTTGATGACGATACCCTGGAAGGGGGCGGTGATGAGATCCTCAGAAGCGAGGGTGATCTAGGTCAGTTGCTTTTTGCGACCAGCGCCGGTCTTGTCGAGTTGAGCAAGACCTTGAACCTACTTCGCGAGAGTGCCGAGAAATTTCACAGGGGCCGGGCCCGAAACACGGAACTTTACAAGTTGAAGGCGGAACTTTCCAGGTTAGACAGGGAGAAGAAGGAACTCGACACCGTAGCGAGCGCCTTTACCCGACTCATCACGGATCGGGATCGGGCGAAATCGGCCTACGGCGAGGCCATGTTGGCGCGGGCCGACCTGGAGACCGAGCGTGAAGACGCCGAGCGTTGCATTCAAGGGCAGCCATGGCTCAATCAGATCCATCAATTGCGCGGTGAGTTCGTCGACCTTGAATCATTGCCGGAGGCTCCGCAAGTCTGGTTCGAGCAGGTCGGCGGTCTAATTGACCAAGAACCCAGACTGACCACTCGGCTCGGCGGCCTCAAGCGCCAAAAACGGCAACTGACCGAGAAGCGTGCGGCGTTGGTCATCGACAACGCGATCCTCGATCTGGAGAGCCGTATCGCCCAACTTGATAACGCGCGCTATGTGACAGCAGCAGCGGATCTGCCCAAGCTGCGCTCCAGGCTCAGCGAATACGATGGGACAATCAGGACCGTAACGCGTCGTTTGAGCGAAGCGTCCGGTATTGAGCCCACTTCTCTCGTCGTTCCCGCCGGGGTCGTAGGCTCATTAAATGACTTGGTCGAACAGCGATCCGGCCTTGATGAGCGGTTGAAGACGACGGCGGCCGAAATGGAGAATGCAGAGGCCGCCGTCGGCACGGCGCACCGCGCTGTCGAAGAAACCAGCACGGAGGTCAGCGAGGGTGAAGATAGCGCGTTTGATCGCCTGAATACCGCGAACAAGACCGTGCAAGCGGATGACTACCGTGCGCGTCTGGCGATGCACATGAGACGACGGAACGAGCTCAAGGCCGCGCTTGATGCGCAGATAGCGCAGCTTCATCCGTGGGATGGCGTCGCCGAAGTCCTCACCGGGGTTCGAGTGCCGGAGACGGGGGAGATGGATGTCTGGCGATCCGCTCTCGATCAAGCCGCCAAGGACATCGACCGACTTGAACGCGAAGAGGCGCGGCTGCTGGCCGATCGTAACAGGCTCTCCGGTCTGATGGATGCGAAGAGGTCTGAAACTGGGGTCGTCGGTGATGAAGAGGCCGCGCGATTGCGCACACTGCGGGATGAGGCGTGGCAGACTCATCGAGCGACACTCGATGCCACCTCCGCCGATACCTTCGAGGAACGGCTGAAGGACGACGATGACGCAACGACCGCCCGTATCGTGAACACGACGGAACTCGCCAAGTTGAGGCAGGCGAGCGAGGACCTGCGGGAGAAAACCTCGGAACTTGAGCGGAACGCGGGAGAGCTAGCTCTGGTGCACAAGCAACAACGGCAAGTGCGGGATGAGGTGGACTCCGCCGTTCAAAGCATGGTGGGGACCGGTGCCGAAGGCCTGTCATCCGCCGTCACGCTTCCCAAACTCACAACTTGGATTGATCGACGCACGGAAGCCCTCAAAACGCTGGAAGAACTCGGCAGCGAGGACGCTGAAATCGCGCGCGCGAGTAAGGATGAGAACCGACATCGTGGGCGGCTTGCCAAAGCCATGACGGCCGTGCGGGTCGAGCATGATCCAGCGTTAAACCTTGAAGATATGATCAAGATAGCTCAAGCGGCCGTCGAGTCGGACAAGGAACGACTCGGCGCATTGAGGGCCGCGCGACAAGAGGTTGAACGAGCGCAGACGGAGCTGGATCGCCGTCGGCGCGATGTGGGACAGGCGGATCGAGACGATGCCAAATGGCATGCCGACTGGACCGATACGCTGTCCCGTTGCTGGCTCGGAGGGGCCGATCCGGAGCCTTCCACCGCGGCAGCCCGGCGTATTCTCGAAGACGTGGCGGTTCTGGAGTCGACTCTCGAAAATCGCGCCTCAATGGCTGATCGCATCGGGAAGATGGAGCAGGATCAGGCTGCTTTTACCGCCGACGTGCGAGGCCTCGTGGAGCAATTGGGCGATACCTTCGACGCCGGACAGGTCGTCGCGATCAACGACGGCTTGAGAGCCCGTCTCGGCAAGACAACCCATGATCGAAAGGCGAGAGAGAAATGTCTCGAGGAGATTGCAAGCGTCGCCGCCGACATGGCCGGTGTCGAGAATAGCCTCGCCGAATTACGCGCCGTCGCCAACGAAATGTTCAAGGCATTCGGGGTGGATTCCCTCAGGGAAGTGGACGAGAAACTGCAAAAGGTGACGCGCCGGACTACGGTTCGTGAGGAACTATCCGGCCGCGAAACCAGGCTGGTCGAGTCGATGAAGGCGAGATCGTTGGAAGAGGCCGTATCGGCTCTCGAGAATACCGACTCGGACGAACTGGAACGGGAAATCGCCGAGATCAAGGCTCGGCTCGGGGACGCATCCGGCCGCACGAACGAGCTCTATCTAGCGCTTGGCCGCGCCGAGGATGCGATCAGTGCGGTGGGCGGTGACAATGCAGTGGCTCGGCTTGAAGCAAAACGGCGCACGGTTCTTCTCGATATCGAGGAAGGGGCGCTCGCTTACCTCCGGACACGGCTTGGCATCGAGGCCGCGGAGCGCGCCCTGAGCGCGTATAGGGATGAACATCGTAGTTCGATGATGAAACGCGCCTCGGAAGCCTTCCGAACGATCAGCCGCGGCGTCTATTCACGGTTGGATGCGCAGTTGACCGACAAGGGCGAGGTGCTCATGGGTATCGGTGCCAGCGGCGGCGCGAAGGTCGCTTCCGAAATGTCGAAGGGCGCGCGCTTCCAGCTCTACCTCGCGTTGCGTGTCGCCGGCTATTTCGAGTTCGTCGACCAGCATGGCCCGGTGCCATTCGTGGCCGACGACATTTTGGAGACCTTCGATGACTTCCGCGCTGAGGAGGCGTTTCGTCTGTTCACCGAAATGGCCGGGGTGGGGCAGGTCATATACCTGAGCCACCATCGCCACCTCTGCGAGATCGCGCGCGAGGTTTGCCCCAACGTCACGATCCATGAGCTTCCCGAGCTTGTGTTGCCGGTGGCCGCCACGGGGGCTGATCGTGACCGGCCCACCTGACGCGGTACCGGCAAGGAAGGGGCCAAGAAGCGCCCCACGACGCGTGGGGGGGGAGTGGAGATGCTGGCCGAAAGAACTCATCGGCGGCGAACACAGCATTCTTCCCGGCGCGTTGCAAGGTGGCAGAGAAGGTCTCGGATAGTTCGTTGATGGGGGGATTTGGGGCGGCGGAGCTGGGGTTCTCCGCCGAAGCCGGGCACGCCAAGGCCCGGCAAGCGGAAGCCGAGCATAGCCCCACGCACTTTCAAGACGATCTGTTCACAATCCGGGATTACGTCGCGACCGAGGCGTGGGCGGTGGATCATCTGAGCGAGCGCGACGCGGTGTTCTCCCATGCCGATCTGCAGGCGGCGGCGCTAGCCCGGATTCAGATCTTTTGCATAATCCGGGCTAAGCTGCTTGGTGAGTTACGAGGACGTCAACGACGCTGTGCGGGTCTCGGCCGCTCCGACCTTTCGCTTGATCGGCTCAAAAAGGGGGCACCTTATTCAGTGATAGTCGACGATTGCCACGTCACAGGGCCATCGTCTTCCTCGAACGCCCATTCCCTCCATCCCTGGACCAGAGGAAAATACAAACCCAGACGGATTGGCCGCGGGTCGAGCGACCGCATGACGCGCGCGTAGCCCTCCATCTGCTCGCGGTACCGCATCTGCTCGTTGTCGAGAAACGCATCGCGCCCGCTGCCCTCATGCGTGCTGGTCTTGTAGTCTATGATCCAGCGCACGCCGTCATCCACGAAGGTTCGGTCCAGGACGAAACGCCGGACCTTCCGTTCAACGACGGTCGACAAGGCATATTCGCGCTGGTCCTCTTCATGCCCGGAAAGAATCCAGCGTCCCTGCTCGTCGGCCGCAGCGTTTCCGAGCGCAACGATGGTGCGGGCGAGAGCTTCATCCAGCTTCTCGCCGTCCAGGCCTTCCGCCCGGAGAGCGACACGGAGAGTGTCTTCGCGCACAGTCAACCTCTCCCGCGCGTGCATCTCCTGCAACATGCGATGCACCACAATACCGACCCGCCGATGGAGTTCGCTGACCCATTCAAAGACGGGCCGGTGGACTCCAACCTGCTCCGAATCCGCGGGGCTTGCGGCATTCCAAGCGATATCTTCGAGTGGGGCGGGAGCCGTCCAGGCTAGGCTCAGCCGCCTCAAAGGAATGCCCGCAAGTTCCGCATCCTTTGGAAGCCGCGCGTCTTCCCCGCCTGACCCCCGGAGCGCCTCGACAAAATCCGCCTCCACCATATCCCAAATTTTACTCAACAGCGCCCGTGGATCCGGCGCTTTGAACGCTGTCCCGTCTTGATTGAGTCCGGTGTGCCCCAGAAGATGCAGCCGCCGCCGGGTCCGCGTCGCGGCCACATACAGGAGGCGCGTGCTCTCCTGGCCGCTCTTGGTGGCATGGACCTTACGCAGGTAGTCGTAGACGGGATCCTTGTCGCCCCCCACTTTGTGGATTGGCGCAAGTAGAAGCCGCAGTTCCCCATCCCTGATGTATTCCAGCCACATCAGCAGGCGCTGGTCGTCCGATCGGGTCCGGCGACCGAGTCCGGGGAGGATCACCGTGTCGAACTCCAGGCCCTTAGCCTTGTGAACCGTCAGCAACTGCAACCCGTCCCCGGCTTCCACGTCGGACGGAGCGAACAGGCGCGCGATGTCGTCGGCAAACTTCCGTTCATCGCGGATGTCGAGACCGACCATGGATCGTTCGAGCAGATCGAGATAAGCAGCGGCGGCTTCTAGGTCGGCCCGGGTTTCCAGGCACGCCGGTCCCGCCAGCGCGATCCACACGCCTTCCACCCACCGCGGCACTGCGAGGGTGCCCCGCCGGTCAATCGCGTCAGAGAGAACGGGAATTAAACGTTCGAGCCGTCCGATGCCATCGGGCGACAAACGAGTCTGCCACTCCCCGGTCTTCAAAATATCCCAGATCGCCCGGTTGAAATCGCCGTCGACGAGAGCGTGGATATCCGCCAGTGTCAGGCCGCACCACGGCGCGCGCAGGAGGGAGAGCCAGGCGATCTGGTCCGCCGGATGCAACAGGGCTCGGGTGAGCGCGACGAGATCCCCGACGACTGGGCGCTCGCCGAGCGCGTCGATCTCGACGGCGCTAAACCGCTCCCCGGCTCTCCGCAAGGCCGAAACAATTCCGAAGAGGTGGGAACGGGATCGGACCAGCACGGCAATCGTGCCGTCCGGATGCTGGGTCCGGGTCTCCCCGATGATCTCCAGAACCCGCTCCGCTTCTAGATCCAGATCGCTCGCGAGGAATGCGTGCACACGCACGGCGTCCTCATCGGACTCCGTCTTGAACGGAACAGACGGCTCGTAGGTCACCGCGCCGGTGAACCGATTCTCGACCGATGGAAACGCTGTGCCGAGCACGCGGTTGACCCAGTCCACGACCCCCGCAGTGGAACGGAAGTTCACCGAAAGCGTGAGCGGGGTCAGCGCGACCGGCCCGACGCCTTCGGTTCGGGCCCGCAGAAAGAGACCCACGTCCGCTTCACGAAAACCGTAAATCGACTGCATCGGGTCGCCGACAAGAAACAGCGTCCGTCCATCACCATGCTGCCACTCCCGTACGAGCCGGTTCAAAAGCTCGTACTGGCTCTGGGACGTGTCCTGAAACTCATCGACGAGCAAGTGCTGGATCCGGCAGTCGATGGCAAACGCCAAGTCCGTGGGCTCCGCATCTGTGCCTAGCGAGGTCCGTGCGCCGATCGCGATCTCGGTAAAATCCACGCGGTCCTCGTGCTGAAAGACCAACCGGAGCTGACCGACCGCGATGGGAAGAAGCACCAGCAGCGCACCCAGCATGTCCCACTGCGCGGCTTCGAACCGGTGGGGCGGGAGCGAGCGCACCTCGTGCAACCGCTCTACGACCGTGTCTTCGAGCTCGATGGCATTGAGACGCTCTTTGGCGGTCCGGCCTCTGTCGGTGGCCGGAAACCCTTCGTTCTTGGTCAGACGCTGTCGCCGCGTGCCCCGCCCCGTCAGAAACAGTCCGGCCAGTCCCCGCCATTGCTCGAGCGCATCCACCGACGCCGCGGGAAACCCCTGAAGGCCCGCGCATGCCAGGACGTCCCCGGACTTACCATCGCGGGAGAGGTTCCCGGCAGCAAACTGCGCCAGTTCGACCGTTTCGTTCTTGAAGCGTTCGGGAAAGACGGCTGCCAGCTCTCCGAGTGCGGCTTCGATGACTTCCCGAAGAGAATCCTCGAGATCGTCGCGCAGACGTTCAACCTCGGGGTTCCCCACGACGTGGCGCAACCACTGGTCGCGGCTTGCCAGCATCGTCGCGAGGAGCTTTTCGACGGTCCCGAAGTTGTTGTCCAGATGCGACAGGAGTTTTGAGAGCGCCGCGGCAACCACATCCCGCGTCTGGGGAGAGTCCAGCATCTGGAGCGTTTCGGTCGCCGCCTGCCGGTACAGGTGGGCAACATTGTCTTCGGGTTGCGGGGGTGCACCCATGCGCGAGACCCAGGGCATCTGCCGGACGAAGGTGGCGCACAATGAATCGATCGTCTGGATGCGAAGGCGCCCCGGGTGCTCGAGCAGGCACCAGTTGAACGTGTCGTTCCGCGCCAGCGCCGCCTGCGCCAGCTTCCAGGTGAAATTCTCGTGCGCGGTTTCGGGCGCCGGCTCCGAAGCGTTCTGAAGGGCGCCAATCACCCGGTGGCGCATCTGGGCCGCCGCCTTCCGCGTGAACGTGATCGCCACAATCGACTCGGGCTGATCCACCAGGCCCAGCAACGTGAGGAAACGCTGGATCAGGAGCTCGGTCTTTCCCGAACCTGCCGGCGCCTGCACGATAAACGACTGCGAATGATCGAGCGCCTGCCTCCGTTGCTCCTGATCCTGAATGCGGTCAGGCATCCGTGTCCCTCCCGGCAGCATCCGAGGAACGCTCCGTCTCGGAACGCTGAGCCTCGTTGATCCGGCAAAGCGTCGGCAGCGCGCAGTACCGGCAAATCTTGCGACGGTCCTTCGGGTCCACTGCGGCCCGGCCTTCCCGGAAATCCTCCCCTAACCGATCGAGCACGTCATGCCAGTCGTCAATCTTCTCGCCGATGGAAACCGCGTCCCGGGAAGGTTTGACGCCCGGAACCAAGCCTTCAGAATCCGTCACCCCGCGGAATGCCACCTTCCCGGTCTTGAGCCGTCCGTAGAACACGCCGGCGACAGGAGCGTCGGCCGTGACGGCATAGATGGGAAGCTGAGGATCATTGGGCCGGGCTCCGAGCCAGTCCGAAGCACTGCACTCGCCGGTCTTGTAGTCAAGAACGACAGAGTCCCCGTTTTCGAGACGGTCCATACGATCGGCCCGGATGCTGAGATCAATTCCTCCCACCGTCACCCGCCGCCGGGCTTCCTGCTGGATCACGGTAAACGGCCGACGCTGCCGCTCAAGCTGTAACCACTCCGCAATCACGCGCTCAAGCCGCTCCTGTTCGATCTCCCTGAACCTCTTCCGCCGCAGCGCCCGCCTACGCTTTCCCAACTCATGCAGCTCGGCGCCCACCGTCATCCGTACGATATCGGCAAGCCGTTCGTCGCCCGTCGAAAGCAAACCGGCATGCGAACCCAGCACATCCCAGATCCTCTGGAGCACCCAGTGAATCAGAAGCCCGCGGTCCAGCGCGCTCAATCCGGTTTCGGCCTCATCCAACTCCGTCGCCCCCAGACGCAGTTCGGCAAACGCTTTGAACGGGCACATCGCCTGAAGCTTGAACAGCGACGTCCCGCCGCCGGCAGACGAATCCGCCAACGCAGGCCCGTTGTGATCCTCCACAACCTCGATCCGACGCGATTCCCGGAGTGCATGGACGTAACGATCGGAACCCAGGAGCCCCAGCTCTTCCGCCTCCACTTCCGGCAGCGTCTGGAAGAGCGGACTGACTCTCAGATCGGAATCGTCTTCACGTTGGGGATAGCTGACAACGACGGTAGGCGCGCTGGCCAAGAGCCGCGCGGTCAGCGTGTGGGCGAATTCCAGTTCCCTGTCCGGCGAGGCCCGCGGCATCTCGAACTGGCGCTGCAGCCGAAACGGCAGGAACACGTCGGGGCTGGACGGTGTCGGCCACTCTCCATCGTGCATCCCCATTATCCAGAGGCGGTCAAAAACCAGCCCGGAAGTCTCGAACACGCCGAGGATCTGAACCGGGGCCGAGTCGGACTCGGGCTGAAACTGACCGGTTGATGCCAGGCGATACAATCTCCCGACGGCCGCCTCCAGCCCGATGCTGCCGAGAACACTGTCTAGTCCTGCAAAGTCCGAAAGGAGGTCGTGCCACTTTTTTATCGTCTGGAACTGAACACTATCGAGAGGGCCATCGCCTGGCCATCCCATGGCTTCGAGCAGACCCGAGAGCGATGCCGCCCAATCGCTGGGCATCTGGTGAGGCTGTATCTCCTGCCAGGATTCGCTCCAGGCAATGAGTTGCGACTGAAGCTCCGGACAGTGGTCCGTGGCGTCGGCTCGCCCGGCCAAAGCAAGTACGTCCTCAAGTAAAACTTCCGGCTCTCTCAACGAACGTAGCGCGACGTCCAGAAGAGCGCGACTCGTCCACTCAGACGTCGTACCCCGAAGGAACGGAGATCGGAGAAACCGGCCCAGCGTTTCCATCGGAATGCTTTGGGGCTGGATTTCGAGAACCAAAAATGCCGCGGCGATGATCGGGTACTCACCGAGCGGCAACCCCAGGGAAATATTGAACAGGCGGTGAGTATCCCGATCCGGCCGAAGATGGCTTGTGGGATGAAACGCTTCAGAAAAGATGCGCTCCACGCAGCCTCGGCACTGTTCGAGATTCGCCACCACAATCCCTATTCGGAACTCCGGTGAGCTTGCCTCTGCGTCGGTCTCCAGAATCTGCCGCGCCCATTCGGCCGCGGCACGGATCTCTCGGTCAGTGTCGACCAGACCGATGCGAACAGCATCGCCCGGAGCGAGTGAAACCACCCGTTCTTTTACTTCGGTTCCCCGAGCAGTCAGCGTATCGAACAGTCGCTTTTGGACCGGCGTCAGTTCCAGGAAACCGACGATCTCAATCTTCTCGGGAACCGGAAGTGCCCCCTCTCTGATACGGTCCGCAATGCAGACCGGCAACTCCGCGTTCGACAACCACCCGTTCTCCCTCGACCGTCGCCGGAACTCCTGCGCCCACCGGTAAAACACTTCCGAGTCGGTGGAGTCGTTCCATTCCGGCGCATCCAATGGAAGGTTCCATTCACAGAGCAGCTCCCACGATTTCAGCGCGGCCGCAGCCGTTGCAGCAACTTCCAGCAGGAGGTTCTCGCCATCGGCACGGACGATGTCCTCCCAGATCGCACGCTCTTCAGACGGCCGAAGCAACCGTAGGGTCCCGCCAGCTTCCCCGGAATACACCGCCGTATCCCAGAGTTCGGCAAGCCACGCCTGAAACGGAAGGATATGCGCTGTTGGCCACGTCGAAAGACCGGCCGCCACCTGCTCCCGGTCGTATCCGCGCTGGAGTTCGCGGGACAGACGCGTGGTTGCTGTGATGAGGGTCATATAGGGGAAGTTTAAGTCTCAAACGTGATAACACCAAAGGAGGTCCTTCTTCTTTAGGAAAGACCCTTCTTTGGGGTTGGGGGGCTTGACCCCCTCTGTGCCAACATGGGTGAGACACTTCTTCCCCACTAAATTAGACTAGAGGGTGAGAAGCTGGATCACACGATGATGGTAAACAGGAGCGATAAGAAACTGAGGATTTTGGAGACTTCGGAGCGAAGCGGAGAGGTCCCCAAAATCGGTGCGGAACGGACTGATCCCGACAGGGTTCTTCCTAGACCCGATCCGGAAGTTCCCAGCAAGGCCACGCGTCGCCGATTTTCAGCCCGCTATAAGCTCCGGATCCTGGAGCAGGCCGATGGATGTGAAGAGTCGGGCGGAGTGGGAGCCTTGCTGCGCCGAGAAGGACTTTACTGGTCGAATCTTCAGACCTGGCGACGACAACGCGAGGAAGGAACGCTGCAGGCGCTGACTCCTCGCAAGCGGGGGCGCAAGTCCAAGCCGGTCAATCCTCTGGATCATCAATTGAGGCAAGTTCAGGCCGAGAATCGGAAGTTGAAGCGCAAGCTCGAGAAGTTTGAAGCCATGCTGGATCTCCAAAAAAAAGTCTCGCAACTGTTGGGGATCTCTCTGGCGAGCAGCGAAGAGAACGGAGACGAGAGCTGATGGACGAAGCTTTGCGATTCTCACAATCCCACGGAGTCCGGGCCGGCTGTCAGGCTCTGGATCTGCCGCCATCCAGTCTGTATCGGGAGAAACTTCGGCGGGAACGGCCGGCGATGGATCCTCGACCTCGGCCCGCATCCCCACGCGCCTTGAGCCCGCCCGAGAAGGAAGCTGTCGTGGAGGTCCTGCACAGCCAGCGGTTTGTCGACAAAGCTCCCGCCACAGTGTGGGCGGAGCTACTGGATGAAGGGCGATACTTGTGCTCGATCCGAACCATGTATCGCATTCTGTCCCAACGTCTGGAAGTCAAGGAGCGTCGCCGCCAGCGCCGCCATCCCCAATACGCCAAGCCAGAACTCCTGGCCACCGGCCCCAACCAATGTTGGTCATGGGACATCACCAAGCTCAAGGGTCCCGTCAAATGGAGTTATTACTACCTCTATGTGGTTCTGGATATCTTCAGCCGCTACGTGGTGGGCTGGATGGTGGCCACCCAGGAGAACTCACGCCTGGCCAAGGCTTTGATCGCCCAGAGCTACTCCAAGCAGGCGATCGTGTCGGGAGATCTCACCCTCCATGCTGATCGAGGGTCGTCGATGAGTTCCAAGGCACTGGCCTTGCTGCTGGCCGATCTGGGAGTGACCAAGTCTCACTCTCGGCCTCACGTCTGTGACGACAATCCCTACTCGGAGGCCCAAATCAAGACCCTCAAGTACCGGCCCGAATTCCCGGCTCGATTCGGCACCATCCAGCAAGCCAGAACCTTTTGCCGGGAGTTCTTCGATTGGTATAACCGCGACCATCGCCATTCGGGTATCGGCCTGCACACTCCCGAGGACGTGCACTACCTCACCGCCATCGCCACACGTCGCAATCGAGCCCAAACACTGGAGGCCGCCCATGCACTCTTCCAGGAGAGATTTCCCAATGGCAAACCCGTTCCTCCCGCTCTTCCAGAGGCGGTTTGGATCAACCCTCCCGAAAAGAAGGACCCCTGAGATGACGCTACTGTAATTTATTCACCAAAGTGTCTCAAAGTTGTTGACACGTTCCGACCCTCTCCCCTGCTGTCGGTTTTGTTTCGGTTCTGGTAGCGCCAACGATTGGCGACCTCTTTCAGTTGTTCGGAAGACTGACCTTGCCCCCTAAAACGGGTCCAAGTTGAATGTTAGGATTTTCGGTTTTAGGAAGGAGGCAAGGATGGCACGGAAGCGGTTTACGGCAGAACAAATCATCATGAAGCTGCGTGAGGCAGAGGTGGGTCTAGCCCAAGGACAGACGGTGGGCCAGGTGTGCAAACAGATTGGGGTGACCGAGCAGACCTACTACCGGTGGCGCAAGGAGTACGGAGGGCTTCGACTGAATCAGGCCAAGCGGTTGAAGGTGTTGGAGAAGGAGAATGCCCGGTTGAAGAAGCTAGTGGCAGATCTGTCTTTGGACAAGCAGATCCTAAAGGAAGTTTCCTCGGGAAACTTCTAGGCCCGGCGAAGAGGAGACGCGCAGTGGTGTGGGTGAGGGAGAGATTGGGAGCAGAGCGCGTCTCCGAACGTCGGGCTTGCCAAGTGCTGGGACAGGCTCGATCGACCCAGCGAAGGGAAAGGCATATCCCCGATGATGAGGCTCGATTGGTGGCTGAGATGGTGGAGTTGGCCACGCACTACGGGCGATACGGCTACCGACGGATCACGGCCATGCTTCGTTGGGAAGGGTGGAAAGTGAATCACAAGCGGGTGGAGAGGTTGTGGAGACAGGAGGGGCTGAAAGTCCCGTCCAGACAGCCGAAACGAAGGAGACTGTGGCTTCATGATGGATCCTGCGTTCGGTTACGAGCGGCTCACAAGGATCACGTCTGGAGCTATGACTTCGTGCATGAGCGAACCCATGACGGAAGGGCCTTTCGATTATTAACCCTACTGGATGAATACACCCGGGAGTGTCTGGCCATTGAGGTTCAACGACAGATGAATCACCAGGACGTGTTGGATCGATTGGCGGAGTTGTTCGTGGATCGGGGAGTGCCTGAATACATTCGGTCCGATAACGGGTCGGAGTTTACGGCTCAGGCGGTTCGGGACTGGCTGAAGGCTGTTGGGGTGAGGACCTTATACATCGAGCCCGGCAGCCCCTGGGAGAATGGATATGTGGAGAGCTTCAACGGAAAACTGCGGGATGAACTGCTGAACGTAGAAGTCTTCGACACGTTGTGGGAGGCGAAGGTGTTGGCCGAGAGATGGCGCAGGGAGTACAACCAGCGACGGCCTCACAGCGCCTTGGCCTATCGGCCGCCGGCGCCGGAGGCCAGATTACCCAGGTCCCAGGCCCAGAGTTCTATACCATGGAGTGGACTTCAAATGGTCCCAGGTGATTGGCGACAGTTAGAATTCCCCGCGACGACAAATGGAATTCCCCGCTTTTTCAGGGCTGATCCTGACCATGAGGGCATGGTTAAGGATCAGCAAGTGCGGAGGTTAGTAAAGTTGAAGAAGAACGAGAAGACGCTAACGATGGCGGCGGCCAAAGCGGGGATGTCGCGAAAGACAGCTCGCAAGTACCTGAAGTCGGGAAAGCTACCGAGCCAGTGTCAGCCGGAACGGTATTGGAGAACTCGATCGGATCCGTTCGAGTCGGTGTGGCCGGAGGTGAAAGAGATCCTGAAGCGATCGCCGACGGTGGAAGCAAAAGCGGTGTTCGATCATTTGTGTCGTCAGCAGGAAGGGGCCTTCCAGCAAGGCCAGTTGAGAACGCTGCAGCGCAGGATCAAGCAGTGGAAGGCAGAATACGGAGAAGCGAAGGAGGTGATGTTCCCGCAGAAGTATCAGCCGGGACATCAAGCGCAATCGGACTTCACGTTTATGGGGCGCCTCGGAGTGACGATCCAGGGCCAGCCGTTTCCCCATCTGCTGTACCACTTCGTGTTGGCCTACTCGAACTGGGAAGCGACCACGCTGTGTTTCAGTGAGTCGTTTGAGAGCCTCAGCCTGGGGCTTCAGAACGCGTTGTGGGAGTTGGGGGCGCTGCCCGAGGAGCACCGGACCGACCGGCTCTCGGCGGCAGTCAAGAACCTGAAGCGGGAAGAGTTCACCGAGCGCTATCAAGCGTTGCTGAGACACTTCGGGATGCGCTCCAGTCGCACTCAGGCAGGAAAGGCACACGAGAACGGGGATGTGGAACAGTCCCATCACCGCTTGAAACGGGCCATTGAGCAGGAACTGCTGCTGCGGTGTAGCCGTGATTTTTCCAGCCGGGAAGAGTACGAGGGCTTTGTAGCGGTGATTGTGTCCCGGCGCAATGCGGCCCGGCAAAAGCGCCTGGGAGAAGAGCTGGCAGTGATGCGCCCGTTGCCGGCACGCCGTCTGGATGACTTCACCCGGCAGTGGGTGAGAGTCTCCCCCAGCAGTACGATCCGGGTTCGCCACAACACCTATTCGGTGGACAGCCGGTTGATCGGCGAGCGCGTTCAAGTGCGGGTGTGGGCGGATCAGGTGGAGGTCTACTACGGAGGACGGCGCCAGGCACGGATGCCGCGCTTGCGAGGAGAAGGCAAGCATCGCATTGACTACCGGCACGTGATCCATTCGTTGGTGCGCAAGCCGGGGGCGTTTACTCGCTATCGCTGGCGGGAGGATCTGTTTCCGGGGATCTTGTTTCGAGTCGCCTACGACGAGCTGCGCCGAGATTGTCCGGCCACGGCGGATCGCCAATATCTGAAGATCCTCGAGGTGGCTGCCCAGGAAGGTGAACAGCGGGTGCGAGAGGCACTTCAGGTGTTGATTGAGCGGGGACAAAGAATCCGTTTTGAAGCACTACGAGAATGCCTTGTCGATCCGGTGGTGGAACCCTGGGAAGTGATGGTGGAGAAGATGGACGTGGGCCTCTACGACACCCTTCTCGAGAACCGGGAGGTGAGGTCATGAGCACAGGCAACTTACCGCGACTTCGCGAGTGCCTAATCGAGCTGCATCTACCGGCCTTTCGGGAGCACTACGCCGCCCAGGCGGCACTGGCCACCCAGGAAAGTCTGTCCTATCCCCGGTTTCTCTTGTCGTTATCTGAGATCGAGGTGGCGGAGCGGCACGAGCGCAAAATCCAGCGCCAGCGTCGGGCCTCCAAGCTTCCCTGGGAGAAAACGCTGACGGCGCTGGACCGCTCGCGCTTGCCCCAAAGCGTGGATCGACAACTCACAGCGCTGCTGGAAGGGACGTTTTTGGATCGTGCCGAGAACGTCTTGGCTTTCGGTAACCCTGGGAGCGGGAAAACCCATCTGGTCTGTGCTCTGGGCCAGGAGTTGATTCTGCTGGGGCGCCGGGTTCTGTTTTCTACCTGCGCCCTGCTGGTACAGCGATTGCTGCGGGCCAAAATCGATCTGACTCTGGAGAAGGAGCTCAAGAAACTGGATCGCTTCGAGGCTCTCATAGTCGATGACATCGGCTACGTTCAGCAAAGCCGGGAGGAAATGGAGGTTCTCTTCACACTGCTGGCCCATCGTTACGAACGTCGCAGCATCTTGCTGACCAGCAACCTGATCTTCTCGGACTGGGAGAGGATCTTCAAGGACCCCCTGACGACGGCAGCAGCCATCGACCGGCTGGTGCACCACAGCGTGATTCTGGAACTCAACGTCCCGAGCTATCGAATGGAGAGCGCCAAGGCAAAGCAGCAGGGAACCACGAAATGAGGAAACCGCGAGGAGGTCAAATCCGGGCAAATCGGCTGATTGGACCCCGGAAAGTGCTTGGTGAGGGCGATAGACGAGTGCCCGCCAAGGGGAGAGGTCGTACAGCGCCCTACAGAGGCCGCTCAGCAGCCTCGTGGATCTGGTCCACTCCCCTCGACGCCAGCGCGAGCGAGGGGGAGCTCCGTTCGGGCTACGCCCTCACTCCGTCCCCCTCGCATTCTAGGAACAATCTCTCTTTTTTACAGAAAGGAGGACCGCGGAAAGGGCCGTCTCAGAGGACGGCTACAGCTCTTTTTTTTTAATCCTTGTGTGGGGATTTCCAATCGTCGCTGCGGGAATTTTATTTGACGTTGGAGCTCTTGTCAATAGGTGTGTAAAAAAAGCTCAGGCGGCTTTCTCCTCCGGAACTTGGTTGACCGGGACTCCATTGACATATTCGGCGCCCTGGTAGACGTCTTTCATCAGCTCCGGTGCCTTCAGACGGCGGAATCTGTTCTCCGCCACCAGCAGCATCTTCCAGATCACAGCCTGGGCGTTTTCCACTTTCTTGAACCGCTTGGCCGCGTCCGTTCGCAGCCGAAGAGCGGCAAACGGTGACTCCACGGGATTGGTTGTTCGCAGATGCTGCCACTGCTTCTTCGGATAGTTGTAAAAGGTCACCATCCGGTCCCAGTCCTGCTCGATCAACTCAGCCGTCAGGGTCAGTCCTCGCTGCCGGCACCAGTGCTGAAAGACCTTCTTGAGTCGTTGTGCCTCTTGTCGGGTCTCGGCGTAAGGGATCTGCCGCAGAATCAGCAAGGCCGGCTTGTGCACTCCCTTGGGGAGCTTGGCCAGCAGGTTGACAATCCGATGATTCCAGCAGCGCTGCTCCTCGGCCTGGGGATAGACGTTGCGCAAAGCTCCCCAGATGCCCAGGTGGCCGTCTCCGATCACCAGGCGCGGACAACCCATCCCCCGCTGCTTCAAGTCGCGCAGTACTTCCGACCAGCTCTGGGTCGATTCCCGATAGCCACTCGTGACCGACACGACTACTTTGCTGCCGTCACTTAAGGCGGCCAGCACCACCAGCAGGACTGCCTTTTCCTTCTCCAGTCCCGCCTTGACGTAAATTCCATCTACCCACAAATAAACCACTTCCAGATCATCCAGCGGTCGACTCTGCCAGACCTCCCATTCGGCCTGCCACTTCTCTTTCAACCGCGCCACCGTGGAGGCTGACAGCGCGGCCTTGTCCCCTAAGAGCCCTCTCAGAGCCAGATCAAAATCCCCCAGCGCCAGACCATGCAAGTACAGCTCAGGGATCAGTTCTCGAACCTGCCGCGTCCGCTTGGCAAACAGCGGCAACACCCGACTTTCAAAGCGTTCCTCTAGATCCCGCACTCGAGGCCTTCGAACCTGGATCGTCCCCGAGCTCATCGTCAGATGCCTCGGCTTGCCATATCCATTGCGATAGCCCGACGGAGTGTCCACGGCTCTTCGCCGCTCACTCTTACGCCGCCCTAATAACTCCGTGACCTCCTCCTCCAGCAGCTCCTGAACCCAGCCTTGGATCCTCTCGCGCACCCAATCTTCCAGCTGCTCGAAACAAACTCTTGACTCCACACTTTCTTCAATGTTCTTCTTGCTCATGCGGTGTGTACTCCTTCCGTTGCGGGCCTTTCGGCCCTGGGCTTTATCAACCCGGAAGGATACTCACCGCCTATGCTATTTACACACCTTCTGATGGTAGCTCTTGACGTTGATCACCCAGGTCTAACTTAGAGAGTGGACTCGTTCCTGGGGGCAGGTCACGTCTACATGACTTTGGATTCGTTCCTAAAGGTCGACACTTACTCGTGGAGGGCACGCATCGCCCCGGTGTTGGTCGCCCTCCTGCCCATCCCGCTTGCGGTCTTTGTCTGTTTCCCTGGTTCATCGGTGGTCGCACGAGTTGTTGCGATCTTGGTCGCGCCGGCCCTTCTCTTGTGGCTCTTGTCCGAGATAGGGCGTGACTTGGGCAAGCGAAAGGAGCCGAAGCTCTGGCAGAGTTGGGGCGGCGCACCGACCACGCAGCGTCTACGGTTCGCGACACCTGATACAAATGTCGCGCTTGTCGAGCGTTACCACCGCCTTCTGAGTGAACTGGATCCAACTTTGGATCTTCCGCCGTCGGAAGGTGAGGCTTCTGATCCACAATCTGCCGATCAGGCTTACGACGTCGCAACGAAGTGGTTGATCAACAAGACCCGCGATGCAGACATGTTCGAGCTTCTCTTCAAGGAGAACGTTTCCTACGGATTCCGCAGAAACCTGTGGGGCCTCAAACCGTTGGCGTTGCCTTTGGCGATCGTCGCGGCGGCGCTATGCGTTGCTAGTGGATGGCCTCGAGTTGGCGACGTCGAGTTGGACTGGGCAGTGGCCTGTGCAGTCAGCATAGGCCTTGTCGTGTTTTGGGTAGGATGGGTCCGGCCGAGTTGGGTTCGGATTCCGGCGGAAGCCTACGCGGATCGTCTCTTTGAAGCCTGTGAAGGGCTGCACGCATCTAGGAAGCAATAGAAATGTCCCTGTCAACCCACATCTTCGTCTTTGCGATTGGCCGCGGGAGCGCGGCGTTCGTGCGTTCCGGTTTGAACCAAGGTTTTATCTTGGACATGGGCGGTGGCGACCTTTTTGACCCTGCTCGCTTTGTGGCGAAGCGTCTGGTGCCGGGCTTGGACGAGTACAAGGAGAACACGATCGCACAGGCGATCCTGTCACATCCTCACAAAGACCACATCGCCCAGTGCGGGAGCTTAGCCAAGGGCAAACTGTATCCGACACTCCTCACTTGCCCGACAGACCATCCGGATCTTGCGAGTTGTGAGCAGGTCGACTGGAGTCGGCTGGGGCGGGACGATCCGGACAAGAAGGACCTAATTCGTACCTACAAGGGCCTGTACGAAAAACGCAGGCCGCCGATGCAGACGATTGTCTATGACTCTGCGAGGACGGTTCCGAACCTGGAGTATGGGATCTACTACATCGATCCGGAGGCGTGCGATGCGTTGCATCCGAAGGACGACAACAAGTACGGAAACGCATTGAGCATGGTTTTCTACTTTCGGCATGGGAGCCATACGATCTTGTTTCCAGGTGACATGACGCCGGAGGGCATGGCACACATCCTTGCAAACGGCAAAAGAGTTCAGAAACGCTTTTCGCGCTTCGAGAAGGGATTCGCGCAGAAGCATCTGGGGTGGCACGAAGAGACTGGAAGCCAACCCACGCTGAAGGAGCTTCTGGGCCGAGGACTGACCGTGTTGGTGGCTCCGCACCACGGGTTGGAATCGTGCTATTCGAAGGAGCTATTCGCGGCCATGTGGGGTGGCAAGCCTAGCCTTAACGTGCTGTCTGAGCGGCGAAAAGCCCACGACGGCGACGGCACGACGGATGCTAGGTACCAGTCAGAGGTGGGTGCCCGTGGCCTCTCGGTTGATGTGAACGGGAATCGGGCGGTGCGTCGTTCGGTTTCGACCAAGAACGGTCATCACATCTTGATTACGTTTGCTGGATCCGGCGTGCCGCGAGTGTGTCAATCACCAGGGTAATTCCCCCATTTGGGGATCATCATCATCTCGTTTCTCTTGATTTTCGGCGGTTGTGCTTGGGAAAACTTTTCCCAAGCAGGTTCCTCCTTTCTGGTCGCAGTCGTGGTCTGTTTCGAGCCAGCGTTTTTCCAGTCGCAGCATTTGCATTCGATTGAAAGCCCGATAGCGGGCGGAAAGCTGGCTGCTCGTGACCTCCTGTAAGACGGAACTGAAGTAATGCAGGGCACCGATTGGCTGGCCCGGTAGTCCGTTGAGCCAGGAGACGTACTTGCGTCCGCAGCCCAGGAAAATAGACTGGCGGACGTCCTCGAGCTCGATCCCTTGCTGGAACCACTGGGCAGCTAGCCGGCGATCCGAGGTCGAGTAGCGGCAGCGGATGCAGGGACGTTCCAGCAACATCTCTCCGATGGTCTCCACATAGAGGGTTTGAGTCGATCGAGTGGAGCTGAGTGAGTCAGCCGAGAGGCTGCGCTGGTAGGGCCAGTACTGGTCGGCGATCTCAAGGACCCCGGGAGCATGCTGGTTGGGGCTACGCCGGACCCGGTAGACCTGCCTCTCCTCGAGCTCCTGGAGATAGGTTCCAATCGAGCGGCGCGATTTGCGCAGCGCCCTGGCCACGTCCTGCTGGCGGAAGAGGAAGCGCCCGGTACTTCTGTCAGCGCCCAGCGAGATGTGAACGAACAGCTTGAAGGCCCCGTCGGAGAGTTTCTCCACAGCGGCCTGCCAGCCGGCGGTGGCGGCAAACCAGCCGTTGTCACTTTTGATCTTCAAACGGCTCATGGCGAAACCTCCTTTGAGGGGGATCCTTTGGCGGGTCGTTTTCGCCTCCGGTAAGAGTCGCCCTCCCACTCCAGCTGGTGAGCGTTGTGGCAGAGTCGGTCCAGCAGCGAGTTGGCCTGGATGGGGTCGCCAAACAGCGCCATCCACTCCTCCAGGCTGCGATTACTGGTCAGCATCAGCGAGCCTTTCTGATAGCGCTCGTAAACGATGTCGTACAGATCGTCGGCCTGCTCGTCCGTCAGGGGCTTGAGCCCAAAGTCGTCAACGATCAAGAAATCATAGCTGCAGTAGTTTTGGATGAGGCGATCGCGGGAGAGATCGGCCCGGGCCGCTTCCAGAGTACGGAACAGGCGCGGAGCCTGGATGTAGCGCACGTCATGACCGCGGCGTACGGCCTCGTGTCCCAGAGCCAGGGCGATGTGACTCTTGCCCACACCCACCGGCCCGCACAGGCAGATATTTTCTTTGTTTTCCAGAAAGCGGCAGGTGGCCAGGTCATAGATGCGGCGCCGCTTGATGTTCGGGTTAAAGCCAAAATCGAACTCCTCGAGGGTCTTGATCTCGGCAAAGCAGGCTTTCTTGAGCCGGCGAACAAACTTGGTCTGGGAGCGACGCTCCAGCTCATCCTGGACCAGCAGAGTCAGAAAGTCGACGTAGGCCAGTTGTCGTTTTTCGGCCTCCTTGAGCCGCACTTCCAGACTGTCCAACAATCCTCCTAATCGCAGTTGCTTGAGCTGGTCGAGCAGATGTTGATAGTGACTCATGAGACCTCCCGTCGGTGCACGAAGTAATCCTGGGGACGGGCAAATCGACAAGCTGAAGCCGCCGGACTGGAGGGTCTGCGAGGAGGCGAAGGGCGTCGGAACAAGCCTTTTTCCAGAATCTTCTTCAGAGAGGAAAAGCGGACATTGTCAAAGCGCAAGGCCCGCCGGCAGGCCTGATCCAGAGTGGCCGCTGGGTGGGACTCGGCCAGCCGCAGCACGGCCTGGGCTTTTCTCAGGTTGCGCATGGCGTGATCCCCCAGTACGCGCCGCACGTAGCGACTCACCTCGGGCCCCAGCTCGTCGGCCTGACGCCGGCACCACTCGGGAGTCCGCTCCAGGTAGGCCCGCTTGTCGGGAGGATAGTCCCCCGTCTGGGTCTGACAGGAGCCCGGCTCGAAGACCCGCAGGTGGGTCTTGATCAACTGATGGTTGCGATACACTCGCACCAGCTTCAGATCGGCTCGCACCCACAGCCTCTCCCCCCGGTAGGGATAGGGGACCGAGTAGTAGCACTTGTCCAGGATCAGATGGCAGTCCCAATGCACGGTGCACTGTTTCCACTGCGCCGCTTCGTAAGGTTGATCCGGCAGAGGCAGCAGCAGCTCGACTTCTTCTCCGACAAACACCTCGTAAGGTTTGCGATGGGTGGTGCCATGCTTGCGCAGGCCGACCTCCTTGAGGCACCACTCCAGAGCCCTCCCATTGGCCTCCTCGATATCTCGAAAATGCCGCCCCGCCAGAATCTGCTGACGCACTACCGGAACACATCTCTCCACGCGTCCTTTGTGGCGGGCCATTTGCACCTTGGCTGGGTCGGCCACGAATCCGTAGTGTCTTTCCAGTTCGGCGTAGGCCGGGTTGAGCGTCGGATCGTACAGATCGGGCTTAAGCACACCGTCTTTCAAATTGTCCAACACGATCAGCCGGGGACAGGCCTGGAAAAACGTAAAGGCGCGGATGTGGCAGTCCAACCAGGTGGGGCTGTCCTGGCGAAACACGAAGCGTACGAAGCGGTGGCGGCTGTAGCTTAGGATCATGATAAAGGCCCAGGCCTTGCGTTGTTTGCCCGTTTCCGGATCTCGCATCAGTCCGGCATAGCCGAAATCGACTTGGGCCTGTTCCCCAGCGACTGCATGCAGCCGCACCGTCACCGGCTTGCGCAGCGGCTCAATGTGCTCGCGCACATAGCGGTACACGCTCATATAGCTGACCTTCAACTCGTGCTCCTCCTCGAGCAGCCGCTGTACCTGCTGAATGGTCATATGAGGCTGCCCAAGCCAATCCTGGATCTGCCGGTGGTAGAGGCGGATCCGCTCCCGGACCGGTTGTTCGAAAACCGCCACCTGCACCACCGAGGCCACTATCCGGGCCAGCTCCGCCTGTGGCGGCAGGGGCTTCTCTCGGCTCAAGCCGCTGGCCATGAAAAGCAGCAGGTACTTGCGAATCGTCTTGCGCGAGATCTGCAACGAGTCTCGGATCTGGCGGATACTCCGTCCTCGGTGCCATTGGTAAACCAACTCCAGGTACTCTTCCATCCTCATATTCCTTCTGGCCATTCTTCCTCCTGCGGAAATCCTTGTTGGGGTTCCGCAGAAAGATGACCCTGGCCTCTGTCACGAAATGATCAGGTGGGGGAATTACCTTGGTGAAACCCTGGTAAATATTCGGTAAACCCCGTCTTGCAATAATCTCCTTCCAAATAAGCCCGCGGTCAAACTTTGCTGGACACAGAAGCTGCGAGTGTGTATACAGGGAGCATGCAGCTGAGTGCTACCACCAAGCCGGAATCGGGTGGACTGACGGCTGATGGCTCGACGAAGCGGGTTTTGGTGGCCAAGGAAGAGTACATCCGGCTGCGCTGGGCGGCAGCGTACTGGAAGGCCCAGCATGCCGGGGCGGTGGAGAGAGAAAAGCAGTTGAAGTCAGAGAACTTGAGTCTGCGGGCTCGAGTTCGAGAGCTGGAGAGTCAGCTCTGGGGGCGCAAGAGTGAACAGGCCAAGGGTGGGCGCGCTGGCAGTTCCAGCCCCAAGGCGAGCGGGCGACCCCGAGGGCAGCAAAAAGGCAAGCAGGGGCACGGTCGGACCACTCTGGACGGGTTGGCAGCCCAGGAAGAGGTAGTGGATCTGGAGGAAGCCCAAAAAAGCTGTCCGAAATGCGGTCTGGCACTGGAAGCCTTGGGCTGGACGGAAGACGCCGAGGTGGCCGAAATCGAAGTGCGGGCCCACCGGCGGGTGATCCGGCGGCGCAAGTACAAAGCGGCCTGCCGCTGCGGGGTGCTGCCCGGCATTGTCACGGCGCCCGCCCCGGCACGCTTGATTCCCAAAGGCAAACTAGGGATTTCGGTTTGGGTGGAGATTCTGCTGGAGAAGTTTGACCATTGCCGCCCCACCCACCGTCTGTTGCAGCAGTGGCGAGACCACGGTTTGACTCTCTCTGCAGGAACGGTGGCCGGAGGGCTGAAAAAACTGCAGGGTCTGTTTTTGCCGGTGGCCGAGGCGATCGCCCAGCAGCAGCTCACCCAGGAGAACTGGCAAGCCGACGAGACCGGCTGGCCGGTGTTTGTGGCGGTGGAAGGCAAAAGCGGACGGCTCTGGCATTTGTGGGTGTTTTTGTCGGCCTCCACAGTCGTGTACCAGCTCCAACCCAGTCGCTCGTCTGCAGTGCCTCAATCTCACTTCGGCAGCGCCCAGGGCACTTTACTCACCGATCGATATTCTGCCTATAAGAAGCTGGTCCGGGTCTCAGAGGGGCGTATTTGCCATGCCTTTTGCTGGGCTCACGTGCGCCGCGACTTTTGGCGACTGGGCCTATCCCACCCCCCCTGGCAGGACTGGTCCCTGATGTGGATTGACGACATTGGCCGGCTCTTTGCTGCCAATCAGCTGCGGCTGGTAGTTCGCGATCAGCCCTTGGAATGGGCCCGGGCCGATCGAAAGCTGCGGGTGGCGGTTGAGAAAATGCGAGAGCAATGCGAGGCTCAACGCCAGCTTCCCAGCCTGGCTCCCCCCTGTCGCAAGGTCCTGAAAAGCCTGGCTCGACACTGGCCAGGGCTGACCGTGTTTGTGGATCAACCGGAAGTGGCTATGGACAACAACGCCGCCGAACGCGCCTTGCGCAACCCGGTGGTGGGACGCAAGAATTACTACGGCTCAGGCAGCCGCTGGAGCGCCCAGTTGGCGGCCAGCTTATTCAGCATCTTTGCCACCCTGCGACTCAACGGCCTCAACCCCCGCCTGTGGCTCAGGGACTATCTGCAGGCCTGCGCTAGGCAAGGCGGACAGCCGCCACCCGGCCTGGATCCTTTTCTTCCCTGGGAAATAAGCCCCCATCGTGCCCGCGCATTGACCTGGGCCAGGACGCCGGCAGCGGAGGCTGGATGAAACGCTTCTGCGGGCGAGACTTTAGCGGCCGGGAGATGCGGCGACTGTGTGAGCTGATTGGCGAAGATCCGACCCGCTCGCGGGCCCAGCTCTCCCGCTTGGCCTGCCAGCTCTTGGGCTGGTTCAAGCCTGACGGTGGCCTCAAGGAGATGAGCTGCCGGGTGGCCATGCTGCGCATGCATCGGCAGGGGTTGCTGCAGCTGCCGCCCCCTCGCAACCCGAAGGGAGGCTCGGGCCCAATCAAGCACACTTTCTGCAGCGCACCACAACCGCTGCTGTCCCGACCCGTGCACGAGCTGTCCGGCCTGCATCTGGAGCCGGTCCTGAGCCGCCCCGACTCCACTTTGTGGAATGAATACATCGACCGCTACCACTATCTGGGATACAAGCCCCTGCCGGGTGCTCAGCTGCGCTACTTCGCTTGTTCCGAAAGCCGCATCCTGGCCCTGCTCGGCTTTGGCGCCGCCGCTTGGAAAACCGCCCCTCGCGACCGCTTCATCGGCTGGCGTCCTTCGGAAAGGGAGAGAAACCTTCAACTGATCGTCAACAACGCCCGTTTCTTGATCCTTCCCTGGGTCGAGTCCAAGAACCTGGCCTCTAAACTGCTGGCCATGGCCGCGCGTCAACTCCCCGAGGACTGGCACGACCGCTACGCCTACCGACCCGTTCTGCTGGAAACCTTCGTCGACACGGGGCGCTTCACAGGCGCCTGCTACAAGGCCGCCAACTGGATCCATGTCGGACAGACCCAGGGCCGGGGCAAGCTGGACCGTGACCGCAAGGCCGATCTGCCCACCAAAAGCATCTGGCTCTACCCCCTGAGCAAACACTTCCGAAGATCGCTTCGCTCCACTTGAGTTCCCAACCCGCCTCACCCCATTAGGCATAAAGCCGATGATGGGTTTACCGAATATTTACAAACCCTGGGGGAATTACCCTGGTGAAAGGGTGGGGGAATTACCTTGGTAAATCAGCCGCCTAGGTGGGGGATATACCATGGTGACCGACAGCGAGTGTACCTACGCCAGAATCCGGAGGATCTGGTCAAGTTGGCATCATAGGTACAGCTTGCGCCCTGCGTTGGTGTGCGTCCGCGGGCGAGTATTAGAGTTCAGAACGCTGTTGACTGACGACACTCGACGGCCAGCCGGTCAGTGGCCAGCTGGGCAGACGAGGATTACTCACGCGATGCAGGAGTCACCGGGCCGAGTCTGACCGGACGCTCGACCCACAGGCCCGAGCGGACAGCAACGACATCGGACGGACTCTCATTATCCCGTGCAGCAGATTCGAGGGGCCGGTCATTTTAGTCCCTCATGATTGGCGACAGTTAGAATTCGCGCGTGTTGCCTCATCTAAGAATCGAACCGAAGCTAGAAACTTGCCTCATTGGGAATCGAACCCAGTTCAGAACAGCTTATTTCTTCCGTCTCGCAGAAACAACGGGTGGAGTGGAAGGTCGAAATGACAAGGGAATAATGTGCCGGAGTGATCACGTAAAAATGACCCACCTTGTCAAGTAGGGTGTTGTTCTTGGTTTGAGCGAATTGTCTTGTCCGGTTCTTGGACTGCGAGAGGGGACACAGTGAGGGCGAGCCCGAATGGGGTTCCCTCTCGGCGGCCGACTCAGGTGACCCCCTTCTTGGGTTGTCCCGGGACCGTGAAGTCCCTGCTGCTGGAGATGTACGGCCCAGCGGTCGAGGCGACATTGCTGTGTGGCCGTCAGGGGACACTTCCCATGGCTCATAAGACTATTTTGACCTCGGCTGGTTGCCCCTTTGTTGGCGCACCTTCTTTTGCGAAATCAGACCCGATTTCAGAGAACGTTGGCTCTACACGGGAGATCTCGGCCTTGTAGAGTTGTTCTCTTCGCCAGTCCCTGACGCGGCGCTGCAAAGTTCGCAGCTGCCCATCAAAGAATCGACAGGGATGGCGTTGTTGAAGCCGAATGAAAAGCGCTTTGGCTGTTTGAGCGGGATTGACTTCCAGTTGGACACGAACCTCTGGCCAGACTTCAACGAAAGGATCCTCCCGGGTCCTCCAAGTCCGGGCAACCCGGGGCTTCTTCGTCCGCCGATATCTCCTGATTTGGTTGGATTCTGGTGCAGCACTGATCTCAGCAAGGTCTTCCTGACAACAGCATCCATCTCTCTAGGGGAGCCGTTTCTCTCCGGTTCTCTTTGTCCGTTGGCAAAGGTCCAAAAATGGTCCTGTCTTCGCTCGAGTTCTTTGAGTAACGTGACTGGATCCAGCTTCCTGTACAGGTCTTTGATGGGTTCTATTTTTCTCTTGGTGAGACAATCAGAGGCTAAGATTCGCTGGTAAGGAGTTTGAGCCCGATCGTAGCGTTTCTTGACGCGTGCACCCCGGCGTTGCTTCTCGATTAGCTTCATCGAGGGCTGAAAGAAGTTCACGTAGAGGCGCAGAATCTCGTAAAGCTGAATCAGGGCTCGCCAGGCCCCCAGACCCGTGTAGCGATCGTAGCCAATCAGCCGTCTCACGATCGAACCATTCTTCTCCTCAACGAAGGCCTGATCGTTCTTTCGACCCACCCGGGAACGAGTGAAAGTGATCTGCTCTCTTTGGCAGTAACGGAGCATCTCATAGTTGATGAATTCGCTTCCGTTATCCGTGTCCAATCCGAGAAGAGGAACCGGGAGCCGCCCACGCAGGCAGTTGAGAGATCCGATCACATCGGCTTCGCTACGCCGTAGCAGCGCCACGCATTCGGTCCAGCCCGTTGCGACGTCCACCAGGACCAGAGTGTGTAGGAAACTGCCTGCAGCACTCTCGCCGCAGTGAGCCACAAGGTCGGCTTCGACAAAACCGGGTTGAAGATCATCCCAGTCAGCGAAGGTTCGGACCTTGATCTGCTTCTTGAGCAAGCTTCCTGGTCGGGTCGTACTGACACCGTGCCGGCTGCTTCTTTCGGAAGCCAACAATCGATCAGCGGTAGCTGGGCTGATCGCTAGCAGCCTTCGCCTAACATCAGGCGGCAAGGATAGATGACCGTTCCTCTCCATAACTTCGATCAACTCGGGAACAAAGGGGACCAGTCTCTTTGCGCAGATCCGGTTGGCCGTTGTCCAAAGAGTCACCAGTGCCCGCTTCACCCGGTCATCGTATCGGGCACGGCGGGGCCGCGACGAACTGGCCCTGCTCGGCGGATTGTTCAACAGGGTAATCGCATGTTTGCGACCGTAGCCGGTTGTCGCGACCAACTGATCTACAATCTGGCTCTTGATCCCTTTGCGGGCCGATGCGTAATCCTCAGCGGTACGCGTCAACAATTCTCGGCGCAACTCCAAACTCAACTTCTTCTTCAATCTGTGACCTCATCATCAAGTTTTCGGTTCGATTCTTGATGAGGCAACGGTATGCCATCAGTTCGATTTTGGATGAGTCAATGCGCCCTCTTCTCTCCCGACTCGGCCACCGCCCATTGTGCGTACCGCCGCCTAGTCGTTGCAGCCGCACTCCAGCTCTCTCGGCTTGTACGCCACCACGCAAAATCAAAACCATTTCTGCAAGAGCGCATAGATCCAGGCAGTCCGGGTGACTACCAACAATATCCGCAATTATGCATATATGATATTATGCATTTCCACTGTTGCGTAATTGCGATATACTTTCATATCATGAAAAACGACTCTCGGACGCAACTTGTCCGTGGCTGCCACTCAGGATGGCCGCCACATCCTTTACCTTGAACTCGATCCGCAAGGCTCGCTTAGCAGCCCGTGGCAGAAGTGCTTAATTGGGTCCGGACACCGACTTGGGCCGGGGGCCACCTGGAAAGGGCCCGATTGAAAGTTTTCCAATCAAACCTTCAAAGAAAGTGCTGATCCGTCTCCTCAGGCCCTTCCTCAGCCCGAAAAAGGCTAACAAAGCGCAAAGAATCCGGGCGTGGAGGGCCCGGGGAGTCCCTGCGCCGAGTTTCTGGCGCATCACCATACCCAGGTTGAACGCACCGGCCTGAATCAGCAGTCTCTTGGCCACATTGTCGTGTCCCCTGACCTCGGTGCGGCGCATCCCCCCTGTCCGGTACAGATGAGCAAAGGATCTTTCCAGTTTTTCGCCCCGCCGTCTCAGTAACTCGCGGCCTCGCTCTCCCCGTATCCGTCTGCGGTTGGCATAGGTGGCATCTCGGCCCTCGATGTTGCCTTTCCACTTGCGTCTGCCCCGCTTCGGTTCCGAGATGTAACTGCGTATCTGCAGCGCTGCAAAATCCTTTACCGTCTCGGTGCTGTGATATCCCTTGTCGGCCACCACCTCGGCCATTTCCTTTTTTTGCCCCGTCGCCTCTTCAATGTTTTCGGCAGCACGAATCAGCGTCTCCTTCAGGGTCGTCGTGTCTCCTTTATCGGCTCCCTGTACCGTGACCGCCACAATCGCTCCCGTCTCCATGTCGATGGCATGCTCGGCCTTGTGGGCCAGGTGCGTTCGCCCGTCCTTCATCTTCGTGATGCGAGCGTCCGGATCGTGAGGATGTTTCCACTCTTTGTTGGAGCCTTTCTTCTTGCGTTTCCGGTCCGTACGAACCAGGTCTTCGCGGGTGGGCGTCTCGATTCCGGAAGCCTGAGCCAATCCGGTTAAAAACTGGTTATAGTCTTCTCCCGTATCCCGTCGGATGATGGTGCGCATCGCCGCATTGGCTTCCAGCGTCGTCGCGTCGATCCCGATCGTCTTTCCCTTCAGCAGTTCCGATTCCGCCAGTCGCTCCAGCACCCAGCTGAACACCGCCGCATGGGTCTGCACATCGATTAATCTCCGGGTTCTCGATATCGTCGAGTGATCGGGTGGTGTCTCGCTCACTTTCAATCCCAAAAACTCTCTCAGGGCCAGTGAATCGGCCACTCTCCAGGCAATCCCTCGCTCCGCTCCGATCCCTTCAAAATACCCCACCATCAACAGCCGAAAATACACTCCCGGCGCCACGCTCGGCCGCCCCATCTTCTCCGCGTAGAACTTCCCGCACAGCTCCTCTACGAAATCGTCAAAGCCGTGCTCACTCAATACCTCGTTGAGGGCTTCGTAGAATGGATGCCCAGGACTCCGCGCTAACTGGCTGCTGGCCACCCACAGATCCGCTTGTCGCCGTCGCTTCTTCTTTCCCATTGCCATGGGACCAGTGTAGTGTCTGAATGTGACCCCTGCCCTCGACTTTCACCACAGGCTGCTAGGGCATGGTGGGAGGGAAGATTAGCTATGGAAGTTCTGAACGTTGCCGTGGACATACAAGTATGGGCGACGATGCGCGCAGTCCGGGTGACTACCAACAAGTTCCGCAATTATGTATGTACACTTTTATGCGTTTACGCTGTCGCATAATTGTGATATCCTCTTATATCATGAAAACGATACTGATCGCCGCTCAGAAAGGCGGGTCAGGAAAAACGACTCTCGGACGCAACTTGTCCGTGGCCGCCACTCAGGATGGCCGCAACGTCCTTTGCCTTGACCTCGATCCGCAAGGCTCGCTTAGGGGATGGTGGGAGAGCAGGGAAGCTGAAGCCCCTTTTATGCTCGATCGTGACCCACTGCCGGGTGAGCTCAGAGCCTCGCTGAACGCCGCTCAGAAGCGGTTTGACCTCTGCATTATCGACACCCCTCCCGCCGCCTCGGAATGGCTTTCAGAAGCGCTTGTGGCCGCTGACCTTGTGTTGATCCCTGTACGGCCTTCCCCTGACGATCTGCGGTCCGTAGGAGCCACGCTAGCCGCCGTGAACGGGTCCGGGATGCCGTTTGCCTTTGTACTGTCCCAAACGCCCCGCGCCCGGATCACAGAGGAAGCCGCTCGCGTACTGGCCCAGCATGGCCGGTTAGCGCCAGTGAATATCGCTCAACGTGTCGCCTATGCCGAGACAGGAGCCACGGGACAGGGCGTGACAGAAACCAAAGACAAAAAAGCCGCGGCAGAGATTGCCGCCGTGTGGGACTACGTGAAGGGGATACTCAATGCCTAAGAAATCTGTTGCCCTCGATGGACTGTTGAACACTGAAACCCGACCGACCGAAACTGGGATACCGCAACGCGGGGCAGGGCCGAGCACTCCAGATCAGAAACCAGCCACAAAGAAGCGGGAAGGCGAGAAGCGGATAACGCTAGCCCTTGATGGCGCGGCCTACCGCCGCCTGCGAATACACGCCGCAGAAACCGACCAGACACACCAAGCCATCCTGGAAACCGCACTTGCGGAATATCTTAAACGCACAATTACACAATAACGTAAAAAACTCCAATGAGCCTATTCCCGCGTTTGGCGTCGGGATTTCGTCGTCTCAGCGCACGAGCCAGCGCGCCGTTCGCTTGCGGTTCCGTGTTGCGCGGGCGACTCATGCGTTCTCGTCCCTCGCCAGCAGATCCTCGACCGCACGAATTTCGTTCCAGGACAGGCGCATGGCCTAAAGGTCTTCCATGTCGAACATGTCGAAATAATCCTCGGACTGCCGTAGCGGAACATGTCAATAACTTTGAGACACTTTGGTGAATAAATTACTGTAGCGTCATCTCAAGAGTTCTCCTTTTCGGGAGGGTTGATCCAGACGGCCTCGGGAAGAGGTGGCGGAACGGGTTTGCCGTTGGGAAATCTCTCCGGGAAGAGTGCATGGGCGGCCTCCAACACGTGGGCACGATTGCGACGTGTGGCGAGGGCGGAGCGATAGTGCACGTCCTCGGGAGTGTGCAGGCCAATACCCGAATGGCGATGGTCGCGGTTATACCAATCGAAGAAATCCCGACAGAAGTCTCTGGCTTGCTGAATGGTGCCGAAACGAGCCGGGAATTCTGGACGGTACTTGAGGGTCTTGAATTGGGATTCCGAGTAGGGATTGTCGTCACAGACATGAGGCCGAGAGTGAGACTTGGTGACTCCCAGATCGGCCAGTAGCAAGGCCAGTGCCTTGGAACTCATCGACGAGCCACGATCGGCATGCAGAGTGAGATCACCCGCTACGATCTCCTGCTTGGAGCAGCTCTGGGCGATCAAGACCTTGGCCAGGCGTGAGCTTTCCTGGGTGGCCACCATCCAGCCCACCACATAGCGGCTGAAGATGTCCAGGATCACGTAGAGGTAGTAATAGCTCCATTTGACGGGCCCCTTCAGCTTGGTGATGTCCCATGACCAGCATTGGTTTGGGCCGGTGGCCAGAAGTTCCGGCTTTGAGTAGTGGGGATGGCGGCGCTGGCGACGGCGTTCTCTAACTTCCAAACGTTCGGCCAGAATGTGGTACATGGTTCGGATCGAGCACAAGTACCGCCCTTCATCCAGCAGCTCCGCCCATACGGCGGCAGGAGCTTTGTCGATAAACTGCCGGCTGTGCAGAACCTCCACAACGGCCTCCCTTTCGGGTGGGCTCAAGGCTCGAGGAGATGTCGGCCGAGGTCGAGCTTCAACCGCCGGCTGTTCCCGCCGTCGTTTTTCCCGATAGAGGCTTGACGGTGGCAAACCCAGCGCCTGCGAGCCCACACGAATGCCGTGAGTTTCCGAGAAACGCAACGCTTTGTCCATCAGCTCTCGTCTTCGTTCTCGCTGCTGCTCTCCAGAGAGATTCCCAATAGATGCGAGACTTTTTTTTGGATATCCAGCATGATCTCCGCCTTCTCGAGCTTGCGTTTCAGCTTCCGATTCTCAGCCTGCACTTGCCTCAGTTGATGATCCAGAGGATTGACCGGCTTCGATTTGCGCCCTCGCTTGCGAGGGGTCAGTGCCTGCAAAGTTCCTTCCTCGCGTTGTCGTCGCCAGTCCTGAAGATTCGACCAGTAAAGCCCTTCCCGGCGCAGCAAGGCTGCCACTTCGCCGAACTCACAGCCATCGGCCTGCTCCAGGATCCTGAGCTTATAGCGGGCTGAAAACCGGCGCCGGGTTGCCTTGGCTGCAATTTCCGGATTGGGTCTAGGAAGAGCCTTGTCGGACTCGGTCCTTTCCGCAGCGGTTTTGGAGACCTCTCCACTTCGCTCCGAGGTTTCCAAAATCCTCAATTTGTTGTCGCTTCTGTTTTCTATCATTCGTAATCCAGCTTCTCGCCCCCTAGTCTAATTTAGTGGGGAAGAAGTGTCTCACCATTATTGGCACAGAGGGTAGCCGGTGATAGCGGCTATAGTGTAACATTAAATGTTACACTTCCTTTTATGATCAAGAGGTTCGCTTCTAAGGTCCTTAGGAGGGCGTTTGAAGATGGAAATTACCGGAGGATCAACCCTCAATGGAGGACCAGGGTTGAACTTCTTCTGGACGCATTGGACGCAGCAGAGAAAGTGGAAGACTTGAACCTCCTGACGCTCGGCACCCACCCGCTGAAGGGCAACCGAAAGGGTGAGTGGGGAATGACCGTGACGAAGAACTGGAGGATTACCTTCAGATTCGAGGCGGGAGACGCCGACGAGGTAGACCTGGAAGATTATCACTAGAACGGAGGGCGGGACATGGCTAGAAATCTGGAGAGGCGACCGACGCATCCAGGCAGGTTGCTACGGGGCGAGATAGAGGCTCGGGAACTCAATCAGGGGCAGGTGGCTGATCTTGTCGGTGTCGGGCGCAGGACCATTAATGAGATTTGCCAAGGACGAAGACCGATGAGCACCGACATGGCGCACCGGATCGGGAAGCTCTTCGGCAACGGTCCGACGCTCTGGGTCAACATGCAGAAGGCGATTGACATGTGGGACGCTGAGCGCGAGCACTCGACAGACTACGCAAAAATTCAGACCTTGGAGATAGCTCGCTAAAGCTGCTTATCGAACTGTTTGGAAAGTGGTGGCCCGGTCTTGTCTGAGGCACATGGGAGAATAAAAGCCATGCAACGTCAACGTGGCGAGTTGGTTCCCGTTGCTGAAGTCATCACCGATCTGCCCGGCCCGGTCCAAGCGCTCCGCAAAACCCCACCACCGGCGCGGCGGGGCTTCACCCTCGCCGATCAGGTAAACCAGTTGGTCGGGGCCAGCGAAGCGGACCCGGATCTCGGTTTCATGGCGCGGATGATGGCGCTGTGCTCCCTGCCCCGCACCAACCCCGGCAACCGGCATCAGTACAAGCGCGTTAACGGCCCGTTCCGGCTCTACATGCAGGCCGGGGCTGAGACTAAACTTCCCTTTGGCAACATCCCCCGATTACTGATGGCCTGGGTGTGTACGGAAGTTGTGCGGACGCGCTGCCGAGAGCTCGTTTTAGGCCGGTCTCTGGCCGAGTTCATGCGAACGCTCGGCATCTTGAGTAGTGACAGCGGCGGCGCTTCGGGTGTCCGCACTCGGCTCCGCAACCAGATGAAGCGACTATTCAGCGCCACCGTGCAGTTGATCTATGAAGACGAGCACGGCGAAGCTCGCGTGAGTTCGTTCATCGCGGATCGAACCGAGTTTTGGTGGAACGAGCGCAAACCCGACCAGCCGATGCTGTGGGAGAGCAAAATCTATCTTGGCGAAAAGTTCTTCAACGAGATTATCCGCCATCCGGTGCCGATTGACATGAACACCCTCAAGGCCCTTAAGCGATGCTCGTTGGGCTTGGATCTGTACCTATGGCTGGTCTACCGCACCTTCACGCTTCGCGCCGCGCAACAGATCACCTGGCGGCAGGTGTACCGTCAGTTCGGCTTGGACCCGGACAAGGCCAGCGACAAGCAAACCGTCAAGAACTTCCGCCGTAAGGTTCTCCGCGAGTTGGGGTAGCGACCAGATTACTGTTGAAATACAACATAAGCTTGGGGCGAACCTTCTCGTCAGCCCTTTGCCGTCGAGCTTGGACATTCCTAGGACCGGCCCCCCTTTGCGCGGCCCGAGCAGCGACAGTTCGTTGTCCAGCAGTCCATCGCCGGGCTGAAGCGTCCCCAGCAACTCCTAGATGCGGCGCTCAAGCGGACAAGGGATGGGCTTCCGCGTGACGTCCAAGAAAAGCCGAAAAGTGGTCTGTTTCGACGATTGCTTACTGTAGTATCCAGAACACTGTGTAGCCGGATAGCGTAGAAACAGAACGCTCGCTTTTATCGACACCCAGCCATGATCCTTACGACTCGTCGACGTTACCCACAACGGTGCAAACCGGATCGATGATGACTTCGCCGGCGTCCTTCTCAGTGATGTTGCCATCAACGAAGCAAGGCCCAATGCCTAGGACCCCAGTGGGAGTCACAGTCACCGAGCCGTCGCCTTGCTGATCGATGTTCCCGTGGACCGGGCCGTGGACGCTTACGTCCCCGGTCCCCGTTTCTTTGAGGTTGCCAGTGACTGACCCGGCAATGCAAACACCGAGGAGCCCGGTGTTGCCTTCCGCTTCGATATTCCCGTCCACCTCGCCGCAGATTAGCACGGCGAAGAATAAGCCAAAGAACGAGCCGCCTTCGCCCTTTTTCTTGAACCGGCTCTCCCCGATCGAATGGGACAACGTCATCCTCTATGTCAATGATCATCAGGAAGTGCGCTTTTTTGGACACTCGCCGTTAGGATAGGGTTTCAACATCATCCGCACCGTAGGTGCGTCCGAGCATTCATCTCGCGATTTCTGACGAGGTGGATTTTTCCCTTCGAGAGTGTATTGTTTCGAATCCAGGAAGAGGGAGGACCTCGACCTGTAACGCGGTCGAGGTCCGGTTGTGGCAGCTCTGTACAAAGCGGATACCCACCACAAGCAGATTGTAACCTGCCACGATCCTGGGCTGTTGTCCAGTTCCCGCCGGGACTGGATCCATGGCCGATTCGATTGTCGTTCTCCGGCAATGTACTTGCCGGGCCGAAGGCTGCGGCGCGCTATTTTTCATCTGCCGCTCCTGCGACCGGGGCCAGGTCTACTGCAGCCAGCCATGCCGTCGTCTGCAGCGCCGGTTGCAATGCCGTGCGGCCAACCGCCGACACCAGCAATCTCCTGAGGGCCGAGCCGATCATCGCGACCGTCAAAGAGCCTACCGTCAGCGGCAGCAGCAAGCCCGCGTGACGGATCAACGTAGACAGCGATATAGATCTTCTTTCAGGCTGTGGGAGCCTCTGGCGGCCTACTCAATGCCGAGAAGATCCGTCCAGAGGCGTCAGGAGAACAGCCGTGCAGATACTTTTTGCCGTTCCAGGCCCGGTTTTCGACCGGCTTGTATACGCTGCGGTCGCGCAGGGCGCTATATCGACCCCTTCCACTGGGGGTAAAGCATGATCGACGCCGAGCAGAGGGCCCACATCCGCCGACTCTTCTTTGCCGAGCACTGGAAGATCGGAACCATAGCCGATCAACTCGGTCTGCACCACCAGACGGTGCGACGGGCGCTGGAAACCGAGCGCTTCAACCGGTACAAGATCGTGCGGCCCCGGGTAACCGACCCCTACGTCGAGTTCATCCGCCAGACTCTGGAGCAATACCCACGCCTTCGGGCTACCCGTATCTACCAGATGATCTGCGCCCGCGGTTACACGGGCAGCGTAGTGACGCTGCGCCGCCTGGTGGCCACCTTACGTCCCCGGCCGCGGGAAGCTTTCCTGCGGCTGCGCACCTTTGCTGGGGAGCAGGGGCAGGTTGACTGGGCTTCCTTTGGAAAAGTGCAGATCGGAGGCGCCAGCCGGAGGCTCTCCTGTCTTCTGCTGACGCTGTCGTATTCGCGCGCGCTGGCCCTGGAGTTTTTCTTTGACCAATCACTGGAGAACTTCCTGCGCGGCCACGTGCGAGCCTTCACTCAGTGGGGTGGCTGCCCCAGAGATCTACTCTACGACAACCTTAAGAGCGTGGTTTTGGAGCGCCGCGGCGACGCCATTCGATTCCATCCCCGGCTGCTGGAGCTGGCCGCCCACTACCATTTCGCCCCCAGGCCCTGTCATGTGGGACGCGCGAATGAGAAAGGACGCGTTGAAAGAGCTATCCAGTACGTTCGCTCTTCGTTCTTTGCCGCCCGCCCCTTTACCACCCTGGCAGACTTCAATCATCAGGCCCGCCGCTGGCGGGATGAGATCGCGCACCGTAGGCCCTGGCCGGGCGATCACTCGCGCACCGTCGCCGCTGTCTTCGAAGAAGAAAAAGCTCGACTGCTGCCTCTTCCGGCTCACCCCCTGGAAACCGATCTGGTAGTGCCTGCCAAGTCGCACAAGACCATCTACGTGCGCTTCGATCTCAACGACTACTCGATTCCCCCCGCTGCAGTGGGCCGGCAGCTGACGCTGGTCGCTTCCGACACCCTGGTGCGCATTCTCGACGGAACCAAACAAGTGGCTCGCCACCGCCGCAGCTACGACCGACACCAGGTGGTCGCCGACCCCGCTCATCAGCAAGCTCTGCTGGAGCAAAAAAGAAAAGCCTACGCTGCCCCTTCTGACCGGCTCTCGGTGGCTGTCCCCGAAAGCGAGGCCTTTCTGCAAGCCGCCCTGCTGCGCGGAGAATCGGTCGTCCGCCAGACCCGTCAGCTGTTGGGCTTGCTGGAGGACTACGGTGCCGAGGCGCTGCAGGGGGCACTCGCAGAAGCACTGCAGCGCGGCACTCCGCGGGCCTCCTCGGTAGCTTTCCTATTACAGAGAAGCCGACGCGCTGCTGCTGCTCCTTTGCCCGTCGATCTGAGGCGCCGCCCCGAGTTGGCCGATCTTCACGTACAGCCCCATTCTCCAGAAGGATACGATGACCTCTCCGAGCCCGAGTGAACTGGCTGCACAGCTGAAAAAACTCGGCTTTCGAGTCCTCCCCGATCAACTGGAGGACTTCTTGCGCCGTGCCAAGAAAGGCCGTTGGTCCACTCGCGCCGCTCTGGCTGAGATGGCTCGGCTGGAGGAGATCGAACGGGCTCGCCGTTCGCTGGAGCGCCGGCTGCGCTATGCCCGCGTCGGACGCTTCAAGCCGCTGGCTGACTTTGACTGGAACTGGCCCAAAAAGATCGACCGACACCTGCTGGAGCGAGCCCTCACCCTGGACTTCATCCCCGAGGGCCGCAATCTGATCCTGCTGGGCGCCAACGGCCTGGGCAAGACCATGATCACCAAGAACATCGCCCACGCGGCCGTCCTGGCTGGTCACTCGGTTCTGTTTCGTACCGCATCCGAACTGCTCGACGACCTTCAGTTGGACTCTTCTGAGCTACTGCGCCGCCGGCTCAAAAAGTACGCACGGCCGTCTCTGCTTTGCATCGACGAAGTTGGGTATCTATCCTACGATTGCCATGCCGCCGACCTGCTCTACGAGGTCATCAACCGACGCTACGAGCGCCGCTCTGTCATCGTCACCACCAACCGAGCCTTCAAAAACTGGAACGTCGTGTTTCCCAACGCCACCTGCATCGTCAGTCTCCTCGATCGTCTCACCCACCACGCCGACATCACCGTCATTGAAGGTGAAAGCTATCGTCGCCGCGAAAGTGAGCAGGAGGCGGCTGAGCGCCGCAAACAAGATTGAGCGACTTGTTGCAGCGTCGAGCTTACGTCCAGGCCGTGCTGCACGCCTATCTGGAACTGCCCGCCACACCGCCTCGATCTCGACCACACGATCGCCGCTTGGCCGGCCAGTTCCACGACTGCAATATCCCGCTCCCAACCGTAAAAGATGCCCTTCTGCTGGCATCCGCAAGGCGTCTACTGCGTTGCCAAGACGCCCATCCCCTCGCCTCGATTCGTTCTCTCTACTACTTTGTCCCCGTCATTGAGGAGCTGCTCGAGACTCCTCTTCCCAAGGGCTACTCCCGTTACCTGGAAAGAAAAATCGCCGCCTTCGCGACCGATTGCCGCCAAGACTCCCCATCGACAGATCCCTGACCCCACCCCGGCGCCCGTTCAAAATCCCGCACTTTCTCATGATCGCCAACATCCTCTACGGCCAGTACGTCCTCGATCGCGACCGAGTCCGCTAAGCCACGGGTCCTTATGTTGTATTTCAACAGTAATCTGGTCGCTACCCTTTATTACTTGTAAGAGTCTTCCCGAAAGCGCGTGGAAAACCCTACCGAATCACACAAGCCTGTGGGAATAGGCGATTTGCGGCCTTGTGGCGCTTTGCGCGGCGCAGGGTATACTGAGTTCCCACCCGACGCGGACAGGCCGCTGCCGGGCCGCTGAGAGGCCGGGAAAGGGGAACCTAGCGGCCTAACTGGCCTTGATTGAGCGGCGCAATGGCCGGGATCGAAGGGTACAGGATCAAGACTCCTTTGGCCGTCGTGTAGTTCAACTCCGGCCAGGCCAGCTTGATCTTCTTCAACTCGCGGAGGCACTTTGTACGGAAGTTGTCAACGGTGCGCTTGTCGCTGGCTTTGGCCGGGTGCGCTCCGAACTGGCTGTACAGGAGCCGCCACCTGAGGGGTTTGGGAGCGCGTAGGGTGAAAGTCCGGTAGACCAGCCAGAGGTAGAGATCAAGGCCCAACGGTGAGCGCTTGAGCGCCGTGAGGGTGTTCATGTCGAGCGGCACCGGGTGGCGGATGATCTCGTTAAAGAACTGCTCCCCCAGATAGATCTTGCTTTCCCACAACGAGGGCTGATCGGGTTTGCGCTCGTTCCACCAGAACTCGTGTTTGTCTGCCACCAACGAACTAACCCGCGCAAAGCCCGCCCGTTCCTCGTAAACCATCGTCACGGTGCAACCAAACAACCGCTTCATTTGGTTACGCAACCGGGTGTGCACCCGTCCGCTATTGCTGTAGATATCCAGGGTCCGCATGAACTCGGAAAGCGATTTTCCCAGGACCAGCTCGCGGCGTCCGGTTTTCACCGCTTCGGTCGAAACCCAAGCCAGGAGCAAACGGGGAAGGTTGCCGAAGGGGAGCTTGTTACCGCCGCTTGCGGTCATGTAGAGCGTGAAAGGGCCGTTGACGCGCTTGTACTGAAGACGGTTGCCGGGGTTGCTTCGCGGCAAGGAACATAGCGCCATCGTTCGCGCCATGAAGCCCAGGTCGGGGTCCGCTTCGCTGGCCCGAACAAGCTGGTGCACCTGATCGGCAAGGGTGAAGCCCCGCCGCGCCTGGGGTGGGGTTTCGCGGAGCGCCATACCGGAGAGGGCATCACCGATGGGAACCAACCTGGGTCGTTCGCGCTCCATGGCTTTATTCTCCCATGCCCGTCAGACAGTAGGCGCTCACCGACGCAAGGGGGCAAGCTTCGGAGCGCCAGCGCCCGAGCCCGGTAGTTCGTTCTAGCGATGGAACTCCACCTTATCTCCTGAAAAAACGGTGGCGCGTCTGCGGTTATCAGGTCAATATCGTCCAACTTTACAGTGATCTTTGCCAGTTCGTGACCTGAAATATCTTTCCATCCATCTAATGTCGGCGTCTAGAACGCAGATCCTCAAACCACCTCCGGTCACCAATTTCGTTGAGCTTCAACGGTCCTTCCTCGCTGGCGGCGAACTGGTAATAGAGCTGGAATTGACCGTCATGCCAGAGATACACATGCTCTTTAAACTTGCCCTGCCCATCAAACTGTTGCTGGACCCACTTCTCATTAAAATCAACCCTAAGGCTCTCTGGAGCAATGTATTTCTGGCAGAAGGGATTCATGTATCCAGAAAAGATCTCTGAGTTAGTTCGCAGCAATGGATTGCTCTCTCTATTCGCAGCATCTTTAATAGCGGCATCGCGTATCGTCATCGGGTAATAATCGTATGTTTCCTGATCCTTGTGGACTTCAAAAACGAACCGTCCCGAACCTAGGAAATCGGAAAAGTCGTAGGTAAAATCTCCGGACATCTGCTCGAGCGGCTTACTAAGTACTCTGGTTCATAAATACACTAACGTATTTTTAGGCGGCGGCTTTCAGTTTGTTCATGAGCTTGTTCAGGTCGTGACGAGTAAATTTCCACTTAAAAGGCTTAGCAATGGTGGCGTAATGCTGTTGAAAGCCCAGAAGCCGTTCTTCGAGGGCCTGCAGGGAAAGGAAGTCGTTCGGGGTAAGAACTTTGCGCTGGACAATGGAGAAATAGATCTCGATCTGGTTCAACCAACTCGCATGGACGGGTCCGTGGACGGGGACGATTCGAGGATATTTGCTTTGAAGCCGGCGGATGCAGCGGGCTCCCCGGTGAGCCGATCCATTGTCCAAAATCCAGAAGACTCTTCGGGCTTCTTTATAGGGAGTCTGGGTCATGACTTGATCGACCAAGCGGCCAAAAGGAGCAATCCCATTTTTTCGTTCACAGCGACCGAAGAGCTTGGCCCGATGCACATCCAGTGCTGCCAAATAAGCCCAAGCGCCGCAGCGCGTGTATTCATGTTCCACCTTCATCGCGACGCCGGGTTGAGGGGGGAGGGTTCGATGCCGACGGCGGCGTGCCTGGATGCTGGTTTTTTCGTCGGCGGAGAGGACGAATTCACCGTCTTTCAGGGGATGCCCCAGCCACACTCTCTCATACAAGTCGAGGATACGCCCCGCTTTTTCGGCGAAATGGGGGTCTCGAGGGAAAACCCAGCAGCGATGCTGCCAAGGGCGGATGGCGTCCTCATGGAGCCAGCGCCAGACGGTGGTCCTGCTGATGCTGGCGACCAACCCGGACTGGCGCACTTGGGCGGCCAGATCGGCGCTGCTCCATCGCGAGATGGGCAATCCGAAGGTGGCGGGCAACTCACAGGCCAAGGCTTTAACCTCGACCACTACCTCTGGGGGGAAAAGACCGGGGGCGACCCGGCCGAGAGTTCTCCTCCAGACCCATCAGGCGTTTTTCGAAAAAGCGCTTTCGCCAGAAACATACCACCTCTCGACGGGTATCCAAACGTTTCGCGATCTCATCATTACGCAAACCCTGGGCTGCCAGGAGAATCATCTTGGCTCGCTGTACCTGAAAATACGGTAACGTATATTTTCGGGCACGAGCCAATAGTTCTCTTTCCTCACCTGGCGATAGAACGATCTTATACGGGCTGTGTCGAGGCACTGTGGAACTCCTTTCAGGTTACCACAATGCCAAATCAGCCTGATATAATACGTTAGTGTATTTAAGAACTTATGTACTAAGGAGCCGGTTGTTCACTACTCCAAGTGGATGAATTCCAGGATGACTAGCCCTTGCAAGGAGATACTGGAGAGAAAATTCCTGTTCATCGGATGGATTCTCCACATTGCCCGACTGAGAAGAGAGGTAAAAGAAAAGCGTCAGGAACGTTGCGGCCTTCATTTCAGATAGTTCTCCCATTCACCGGGAGGATCACGTGGCGTAGGGCTCGATTTCCCGTTCGATCCAGCGGCGGGTGGTACGCTCGGCGACATCGAGGTCGTAACGGGTCTGAAGATTGATCCAGAACTCCGGCGTCGTCCCAAAATAACGTCCGAGGCGTAGTGCAGTGTCGATTGTGACAGCCCGACGGCCTAGCACGATCTCGTTCAACCGAGGGCGTGAGACCTTCAGATTTCTGGCAAGCCGGTACACGCTGAGTCCCATCGGCGTCAGGAACTCATCGCGCAGAATCTCGCCGGGATGCACCGGCGGAAGTCGCCGCCCTGACGTCACGTCCGATAAATCTACCTGCCGCTCGTCTACATCCTCACGTTTGACGGTCATGATTGCTCTGTCTCCTCAATGGTAGTCGACAATCTCGACCTCCCATGCCTCGCCGTCACTCCAGGCGAAACAGAGACGCCACTGTTCGTTGATGCGAATGCTGTAGTGCCCTCTGCGCCCGCCACGCAGCGCTTCGAGGCGATTGCCGGGCGGTGCCCGTAAATCGTCGAGCCGACCAGCCGCATCAATCGCCAGGAGCTTCGCCCGTGCCCGCCTCTGGATCTGCGCCGGAAGGCCGCGTACGGCATAACCCGAGAAGACGGCCGCGGTGCGCTTGTCGGCAAAACTCTTGATCACGCACAAACGTAACTCTGAACGGTACGCTAAGTCAAGTTCCTGGGCATCCCGGTCTTAAGTTCATGCTCAGGTGGCTTGAGGCCTCCGCCCGGCTCTTGTAGGTGTTCGCCTAGCGGCCCAGCTGGTTGAGGTTGTTTGCCAACCTGGACAATCTCTCGGCTCCGCTCCCGCTCAAGACCCGGTTCGCCGTCCAGGTCCGGACCCGGACGATGTTCTGGCACACCAGATCCGAGAGCGACAGGCCCGAGGCCTCCTCCTTCCGATGCCACTCGGCCCGCTCCGCCCGGCTCGGATCTCCACCCAGACTTCGCGCCCCGACGCTCATGAGGCTCCTTTCCTCCCCCTCCCCGGATGGGGGTCAAAGGGGGCTTTCCCCCTCGCCAGCCCCTGCCGGGGACCGCGCGCATGCGTGGCCCCAAAAGGTAGGCTGGCTGCTTCTTTCTGTTTGCCTATTTTATCATGCCTTGTGTCCCTGTGCCTTTGTGAGTGCTATGCTATACAATGATATTAAATGAAATATAAATCACTATTGATCCGTATCCCTCCCGACATCCACGACGCCCTCACCCGCTTGCGTACTGAACGGCACGTCAACACCAGCGCCTGGGTTCGCGCCGCCATCAAGAGCGCCCTGGAGGGTGAAAGTGTGCTCATCGACACAGCCGCAGCCCCAACTGTCTTGGCTCCCCCGCCCGGTCCAGGATGCCCCGTTCCCTGGCTGGCGTCCCCACCGTCTGGACAACGGGGACTGGGGCTCCATCTACCTCGGTGATACCTCCGCGCTGCCCTCCGATCTCGCTGGCACAAACATCACGGTGAAGTCGAGAGATGGGCAGTCCTGGACCACCACCGTAACGGCGGTCCTGGACCGCCGGAGCGAGCAGGTCATCGTCACCGACTCCGGGCGGCCAGCGACACCTTGAGCCTGCCCCTGTCAGGTTGAGTAGGTTCTCCGCAGATTCGTCCATCCCAGCAAGAGGAGAAACCATGAGTAAAGACAAACTAGAAAACGACGCGAAGAAAAGGGTGAGAGAAGAAACTGAGCCGATCAAGCGCGGCAATGCGCCGGGGCAGAAACCGAAGCCGCCGGAGAATCCAGGGGGATTCAGGGACCTGTTCGAGGATATGTGGAGTGACCTGGAGGACTACGAGAATTCAAAAAAAGGATAGCGTAGGCTCTTTCGATCTGGGTTAAAATTTCCAAAATGATGAAACCTAGTCTCTCCCCATTGCTGCTTCCCTTGATTTTGCTATGCGCCACGCCGCAGGCTTTCGGTACCGACGATCCTCTGTCGTGCGCGGATCAGTCCGTCGTCGCCAGCGCTGTCCGGACGCCGAAGGACGTTGAAATCTTCGTTCAATGTGCCTATGAGTATGTCCAGGAAATGGGTTTTGAAGAGGCACGGCGCGCCTTCAACGAGGACGAGCGTTGGAAAAGCGGCCCCACCTATGTCTTCGTCGACGAAATGACGCCGGTGCCTGGGGCGGCTCGAGCGTTTGTCTACCCACCCGACCCGTCGAGGGAAGGGGTGCCGTGGGGAGAACTAATCGACATCTTCGGCAGCGACATCGTTTTGGAATTCGTTCGTCTCCTGAATAGCTTCGGCGAGGGTTGGACCTACTACGACTTCACAAACCCAGCGTCGGAAAAGAGTGAGCCGAAGGCTGCCTACGCCAAGGCCATCGACTGGAACGGGGTGCCGGCAGCGATCGGCGCGGGGATCTATCAGCGCGACATCCCGGGCACATGCAACAAGGACGACGTCAACGCCACGGTGCTCGCCGCCGATCCTTCCAACGCGAGGTTGAAGGAGTTTGTACGTTGCGCCGCCATGGAGCTTGAATCGCAGGGGTACTTCGCCACCCGGGCGCTATCGAGCGATCCGCGCTGGAGGAGCCGCTCGATCTACCTGTTCGGCCTGGATACCTACGGCTACCCGCTGTTCAGCGGCGATCCCTACAGCAGCCAGTGGTGGGGCAGCCTTGCTCCCGAGTTGAACGACTATCTGGACGGTCCCTTCGGCGGCCGGGATGTGGTGAGCGTCGGAGATGCGTTCGGGGAAACCTTCCTGTACTACTCGACGCGCAATCCCGCCACTGGAATGCTGCAGCGCAAGGTGACGTTCGTTAAGAGGGTCGTGGCTTATGGCCTGCCTATCCTGGTCGGTTCCGGCTATTATCTAGACGACGAGATTTCCGTGCCGTAGGTTAGACGACTCATCTTTCGCCTGTCCAACAGGCCCCTCCATCGGCCTTTCAGGGCGGGGGCCTTAGCTAGAAAACCAAATCCGCCTTGCACAAAGCTATTGTCAATCAAATCTCTCCTGCAATACCGTTTCGCAACGCCAGAGCCCTTGGAAACCCGCCGGTCGGAGGATCGTTGCGAAACCGCTCCTTTGCGCTCGAGGATTCCCTTCTGGGGTCCGGTTTTGATCCGGTAGATTTGTCCACAGGAGTAGCCGCTCCTACTACTTGTTCTTTATTACTTGTTCTTTATTGGGGTAGCGACCAGATTACTGTTGAAATACAACATAAGCTTGGGGCGAACCTTCTCGTCAGCCCTTTGCCGTCGAGCTTGGACATTCCTAGGACCGGCCCCCCTTTGCGCGGCCCGAGCAGCGACAGTTCGTTGTCCAGCAGTCCATCGCCGGGCTGAAGCGTCCCCAGCAACTCCTAGATGCGGCGCTCAAGCGGACAAGGGATGGGCTTCCGCGTGACGTCCAAGAAAAGCCGAAAAGTGGTCTATTTCGACGATTGCTTACTGTAGTATCCAGAACACTGTGTAGCCGGATAGCGTAGAAACAGAACGCTCGCTTTTATCGACACCCAGCCATGATCCTTACGACTCGTCGACGTTACCCACAACGGTGCAAACCGGATCGATGATGACTTCGCCGGCGTCCTTCTCAGTGATGTTGCCATCAACGAAGCAAGGCCCAATGCCTAGGACCCCAGTGGGAGTCACAGTCACCGAGCCGTCGCCTTGCTGATCGATGTTCCCGTGGACCGGGCCGTGGACGCTTACGTCCCCGGTCCCCGTTTCTTTGAGGTTGCCAGTGACTGACCCGGCAATGCAAACACCGAGGAGCCCGGTGTTGCCTTCCGCTTCGATATTCCCGTCCACCTCGCCGCAGATTAGCACGGCGAAGAATAAGCCAAAGAACGAGCCGCCTTCGCCCTTTTTCTTGAACCGGCTCTCCCCGATCGAATGGGACAACGTCATCCTCTACGGCCAGTACGTCCTCGATCGCGACCGAGTCCGCTAAGCCACGGGTCCTTATGTTGTATTTCAACAGTAATCTGGTCGCTACCCTTATAGGTAGCCGCTTTCAGCGGAAACGAGTGGGAAAGGGGTAGCCGCTTTCAGCGTGGATAACTCCATTGATTGGCGACAGTTAGAATTCCCCGCGCATTGACTCATCCAAAATCGAACTGATGGCATACCGTTGCCTCATCAAGAATCGAACCGAAAACTTGATGAGGAGGTCACAGATTAATGAGGCAAGTTTCTAGCTTCGGTTCGATTCTTAGATGAGGCAACACGCGAATTCTAACTGTCGCCAATCAGAAGGAGGACAACGCGGCGCTGGTCGAGGAGCGGGACGGCTATCTTAGGCAGCTCCGGGCGCGGATCAAGTGGCTCACTCGGGGGATTCAGGAGTTCGAGAAGGCGATTGTTTACATGAGAGATCGGATCGCCAATCGGAGGAAGTACATGAGCACCGAACAATTCAAGGCGGGAATGGATCGAGAAAATACGGAAAGAAGACGAACGTTGGTCGAGGCCGCGAAAGGCACGGCAGACGCGCGGGCATGAGCGGGACCGGGATGTGGGGCCGAGTCGGTAATGGCAAACATCCACGAAACGCTCAGAGAAGCGCGCAGCCTTTATGTTGAAGCGATCAAGTTGCAAGAAACGGTGATTGCCAGCCATCAGGAGATTAAAGACAGCGTGGCGCGTCTCGAGACGTGGGAAAAGGCGGTGAAGTCGTCGATTTCGCAGATAAAGGATTTGAATTGGTGGCTACAAAATCTCGCGCGGGGGGGTCTAATTATGATCTTCGTGCTTTGCATCATCGGCGGGTTGGTGGGCGGCGCTCTCGTGCTGCTGGCGGTCCGGCTCGCTGGCGAGTCGGACTGATTAGGGGAGAAGAAGCTATGCAGCGTCAAAGAAACGGGTTGATTTCCAATCGGTTATGCCCTCTCCGGCCTGCCGCGAGGAGGCAGCAATGAAGCGCTGGCTCAGTAGGCGGAAATGGAAGCGGTCCATGCAGGAGTGCGAAAGGATGGCCAAGGTGTACTACGAGTGGCGGACAAATCAGGATATGGAGCGGCGGGTGCTGTTCGGCAAGCAGGATGCGGATGTTGCAGGGCAGGCTGTGCGGAAGATTCTGGCTCGTGAGCGTGAGCAGGACCTACGGGGACTTGAGAATATCATCCAACGGGGCATGGATCGTGAGGCCCAGGGATTGGCTACTGGTTCACTAGCTGCCGATATGCTGGCCGAGTTAGAGCGGCTAAAACAGGTACTTCGAGATCGGACTGAGTCATATATGGCAGCCGATCGGAAGTGGAGACTCAAGCACGGGAAGGAACTGCTGGAGCAGCAAGAGCTGAGAGAGAGAGAGACGATGAATAAAATCAGTAAGGTTGAGTGGGTGGTTATTTTGGCACTGCTGTCCAAATTAGCTGAGATTCGATCATCAACCCCTTGATTTTATTGGCGTCTTGGACGGGATTTTCAGGGTTTCATGTCCAGGTCTCCGATGGTGCTGTCCAGATTACGAGAGGGTGAAGGAGGCTTGAGAGCTCTCCGGTAGTAGGGGTGGAAACTTGAATGGTTGGTTCAACCACCTCCACAAGTCTCTATGAACGAACAGGTTCATCCTCAGCAGTGCGGCCAGATTGGACAGTGACCAGTCAAAGGTTGCTTTGAGCTGCAGAAACTTCAGAATCAGCAGAGCGATCAATGCTGTCCAAATTTGGGTCTTGAGGGCGTTGGCCGAGGTGCCGACGAAGGTCTTGACCCGTAGATTCTGCTTGAGGGCCTTGAAAAAGAGCTCGATTTGCCAGCGCTCCTTGTAGATTGCGGCAATGGTGGTGGCTCCGAAATCCAGGTGATTCGTCAAAAAAACGAGGCGGCCAGAGAGCGGATCTTGGATTTCGACCAGGCGCAAGAAACAGGTTTTGTCCTGGGCGGCCAGTCCGTGAAAGAAAATCACCTGGTCACGGACGACTCGACGGTTTTTGGGAAGCGGGCGGTCTTCGAGGACCTCGTAATCGGCACGGTCTTTGAGACGGGTCACAAAGAAGACGCCCTGACGGGTCAAGTCCGCATACCAGTTGTAGTCGTTGTAGCCGCGATCAAAGACGACAACGGTGCCGGCGGCAAACTTCAGACGGCGAGCCACGGTGATGTCGGCCGTGGCTGCCTCGGTGATGTGGGCAAAGACGGGAAGGTAACCGTTGTGGTCCAAGAGTAGATGCAGTTTGACGGCCCCCTTGGTTCGGCAAAAATGAGCCCAGTCAAACAATTGTGCGCACAGATCGATGACGGTCGCATCCAGACTCAGCAGCGGATTCTTGAAACGAAATCTTCTCTTGCGACGCCCTTCGGTCTCTCTCAGACAACGATCCAGCAGGCGGTAAAAAACCTTTTCGTACAGTTGCCAGGGTCGATGCTCATTGGCATAGCTGAGGGTGGAGCGCTTGGGAGAAGCGATTCCAAGATGATGCAGTTTTCCTTCACAGCTGGCCAGGCCTCCGCAGATCTCCCGCAGGCTATGAGCACGGCCCAGCTGGCAAAACAGCATGGCGACAAACTGTCCCCAGCTGCTGAAACCGCGTGCATGGCGCTCGGCTTTGGTCTCCAGGACCAGTTGTTGAAACTCCCAGCGAGGAAAAAGCTGGAGAAGTTGACTGAAAATGCTGCAAAATCGATTCATGGTCGGGTCCTCCTTGTCCGGTTATTCGATCAACCGAATCTTACGAGGTCGACCCGACCTCTCTTATGGCTAATTTGGACAAGAGTGTTATTTTGGTGGTGCCTATCGTTCTAGTTGCACTGGGCGGGGGGTGGCTTTGGAGTATGTTCTGGATGGGCGTGGTGGCGTTGGTGGTGACAGTGTGGAATCTGCGCCGTGGGGATCGCTGAAGATAAACGGATTGGGAGAAGAAGTATGGGCTGGTTCCGGCGCAAAAAATACGGAAAACGAATTTCGGAAGCAGCGCGAAATGGAGAAGAACCGTTAAAAAGTATTGTAGACACTGCGCGGCAAGACGGAGCGCGGGACGAAGATATAGAGGAATGGTGGGATTTTCCTGAAAAGTTTAGACAGAGCATTACGATCAGTGAGAATACGTTTAGATTGGCGATGTTTTCGGAGTTGATAGAGGAAGAAGGAAAAAGTGAGGACGAAGCAGCAATCATGGTTAAGAACACCTTTCCGATATACGAAGAACGGGCGTAGAAGAAGAGGAAAAAAGGGACGCTCAAGCATGTAAAGAGCTGGGATTGACAGAGAAAAGCAGGATGCTGCCACCGGAACTTCGGGGCAGGATAGACATCTATAGAGAAAAAATGGGTGCTCAGAAACTACTTAGTCTTTCCAAGGAATATGAAAGCTATAACGCGTTCTTGCGAGACAAGATCAAAGAAGGAAAGCTATAACAATTTTCGTGAGGTAGGGCCATTGAGGGTTGCAAGTTGTCCTACTCCGCACGGCTTGATTACCTTTTGAGAACAGGCCGCCTAATCCACTTGATTTCCTGGGCTACCAAAGGGGGAGCCGCTCCCGTCCCCCGAAGTGGAGCCAATTCGCCCAACCCCGCAGCACCGGCTCAGGCTTTACACACTCGTTTCCTATGGGGGTTGTCTGAGGAACATGGGAGAATAAACCATGCAGCGTAAACGAGGCGAGTTGGTTCCGATCGGCGAGGTCGTCTCCGGCCTGGATGACGTGCCGGCAGTTTCCGCGGGAGGTCCGCCTGCGGCCCTCTCCGCCCCGAACCTTGAGTGGGTCGGAAACAGAGGAGGTCGCGCATCTGCTTCACAGCAGACGTTTCGTCGACAAGGCTCCGGCTGCCGTGTGGGACGAACTACTGGACGAAGGCCGCTACCTGTGTTCGATTCGAACCATGTACCGCATCTTGAAGGAACGTAACGAAGTCAGAGAGCGGCGGCTTCAACGCCGCCACCCTCAATACGAAAAGCCCGAACTCTTGGCCACGGCCTCCCAACCAATGCTGGTCCTGGGACATCACCAAGCTCAAGGGACCGGTCAAAAGGTCACCATCCGGTCCCAGTCCTGCTCGATTAGCTCAGCCGCCAGAGTCAGCCCTCGCTGCCGGCACCAGTGCTGAAAAACCTTCTTGAGTCGTTGTGCTTCTTCTCGAGTCTCGGCGTAAGGGATCTGCCGCAGGATCAGCAAGGCCGGCTTGTGCACTCGCTTAGGGAGCTTGGTCAGCAGGTTGACGATCCGATGATTCCAGCAGCGCTGCTCCTCGGCCTGGGGATAGACGTTGCGCAAAGCTCCCCAGATGCCCAGGTGGCCGTCTCCGATCACCAGCCGTGGACAGCCCATCCCCCGGCGCTTCAAGTCGCGCAGTACTTCCGACCAGCTCTGGGTCGATTCCCGATAGCCGCTCGTGACCGACACCACGGCTTTGCTTCCGTCACTTAAGGCGGCCAGCACCACCAGCAGGACTGCCTTTTCCTTCTCCAGACCCGCCTTGACGTAGATTCCATCTACCCATAAATACACCACTTCCAGATCATTCAAGGGTCGACTCTGCCAGACTTCCCATTCGGCCTGCCACTTCTCTTTCAATCTGGCCACCGTGGAGGACGACAGGTGCGCCTTTTCCCCTAAAAGCCCTCTCAGAGCCAGATCAAAATCCCCCAGCGCCAGACCATGCAAGTACAGCTCAGGGATCAGTTCTCGAACCTGCCGCGTCCGCTTGGCAAACAGGGGCAACACCCGACTTTCAAAGTGTTCCTCTAGATCCCGCACTCGAGGCCTTCGAACCTGGATCGTCCCCGAGCTCAGCGTCAGATGCCTCGGCTTCCCATATCCATTGCGATAGCCCGACGGAGCGTCCACGGCCCTTCGCCGCTCACTCTTACGCCGCCCTAATAACTCCGTGACTTCCTCCTCCAGCAGCTCTTGAACCCAGCCTTGGATCTTCTCCCGCACCCAATCTTCCAGCTCCTCGAAACAAACTCTTGACTCGACACTTTCCTCAATGTTCTGCTTGCTCATGCGGTGTGTACTCCTTCCGTTGCGGGCCTTTCGGCCCTGGGTTTTAAATCAACCCGGAAGGATACTCACCGCCTATGCTATTTACACACCTTCTGATGGTAGCTCCTCGTCGGCTCTCCGTCCTCTCGGGAGGCCTCCGCTCCCAAGAACTCGCTCCTTTCCAACTGCATGGCCACGTTGAACAGCTTCTCCAGGATCTCTCGTGGTACTCTTTTTTCTAGTTGGGAAGGACGTTGAGCGTTAGAGTAGTTGCGCGTTGTTCCCCCTAATCGTACTGGTATTTATTGGAGGAAATCAAAATGAAGCATCTTAGTGGAATACTGGTTGTAATTGGTCTCCTGTTGTCGGGTTGCGGTTCGGAGACGACCCCGACAGAGGCACCTCCAGATGTTGATGTGGCTGCTGATCCGGAACCGGAGAGCAACCGTGAAACGATCGAGGTGACCTTGGGAGAGACCCAGGTCTCTGTCAACTATGGTCGCCCGCAACTCCAGGGGAGGGATATGATCTCCCAGTTACAGGACAGCCAGGTGTGGCGACTGGGCATGAACGAGGCCACCGCTTTGGAGACCACCGGTGTACTTGCCTTCGGAGAGACTCTCATTGAGGCTGGCAGTTATTCTCTATGGGTCAAGAAAGTCAGTGCCGACGAGTGGCGTCTGATTTTCAACTCGGAGGCGGACATCTGGGGGCTGGCCAGGAAGGCTGAGAACGATCTGGTTGAGGTGCCGCTGGATATATCGGAAGGTCTGGAAGCGGTCGAAAATTTCACCATCGAGTTGACACCTGTGTCCGAGGATGACGTCGAGATGTCGATGGCTTGGGGGACACTGGGACTAAAGACCACCTTCAGCGAGGGAGCCGCCAAAGGACCCTGAAAGCGCCCGAACCACATCAAGGTAAGGACAACACTGCCAAAACCGACGATGTAGCCGAAGTAGATCAACCCAGTTAAAAATCTAGAATTCCACAAGAGATGTGACTCTATTGATAGTTTCGCTGATTGTGCCAGGCGTCGTCTCCAGAGCGCTCTTCGCATTTGCTACTTCGTTTGATGAAGTGATCATGGTGCTCTTTATGGCTGGCTTGGAGCAGCGCACCATCCCGCGCCAGATGTGGGCCGGCATCCGCGAGTAAATCAGCCCGACCATCCTGGCGGTGGCGACTTTCCTGATCGTCTTTGCCATATTGCTTTTGCTCACTGTCGAATGGCTACGGCGGCGTGTACCGGGCGTTTCTGGTCCGCGCCAGTGTCCGACCGCAGAGGCCAGCGGCGGTACTCGAATCTTGCGATCCTGACTGCGTTGACCCTGCGGGTCGTTTTCGGCCTGCCGCTTCGCCAGAGCGATGAGTTCCTGGACTCGCTGTCGGAAGAATCCATTCTCAACCGGATGGCCGAGCTCGGCAGGCCCAAATCCTACGCCCGAGTGTCGTGAACGAGGGGTTGAGAATACGGCTGGACTCGCACCGGTGTTGTTCGTGCACCAACGCCGGTCACCGAGAACGCTCCCCCTTTTTCACCCTCTCGTGCGGCACGTGCGTCGGCTTCGGCCTGCGTCCGCTCCGCTAGAACTCATAGCGCAAGCCGAACTGTATAACCCGCGCCGGAGTTATCACCTGAGAGTAGTTGCCGAAGCTCCCAGGGAAGGTGAACGAACGCTGTTTGTAAAGTTGAAGGCCTCGGCCCGAAACTGCAGGCTGTGACCCTCGTATGGCATCGGAAAGCGCTTTCCGATGGCCATGTCGACCGAGAAAATCCCGTCGCCGGGCAGGACTTGCCTGAACGTGGAAAGAGCCGACTGCGGATTGCTGGAGCTTGTAGGCCAGTTGGCGACCAAACTCGAAACCAGCCTTAAAATCGAGGATGGATCTGTTCAGACCGGACTTTGGCCCGAACATGTGATCACAAAGACCGAGTTCGGAATGGGATCTGGAACATAAGCGACTCGTAAATAACGGTCTGTGGCCGTTTTCCCGAGCGCGATTTTCGCTCCTCCCTTCTCCGGGACGGTCTTCCATTGGACGATCCAGGACTGCCTCAACTTCGTATTCAGCCACGTTGTGCCCGTAGATGTGAGGTTGTCCACTTCTAGGATCATCATAATAGCGCACCTGCATCTACCCATTCTCCCAACGTCCTAAGCCAAGAACCACAAGAGCATCACCCCGACCACGGGGGGAAGAGAGACCTCATCGGCTGGGGCCAAAATCTTGCTCCGACCCCCGGACCGCTGCTGCCTCTGCCGGATAGCGTTCAGGCCCGCTCAACACGGCGGCGATCTCCTTGTAGACCGCCGACCGCGTCTGGACCCGACACCGCTCGAGTTCGTACCTGTTCAACATCCAGCAAACGTCCAAAGAGTAATGTGCCGTTCGGTACACCATAATTCCGTTCCCCACCAATGTCTGGTAAGAGAGAAGGAATACTCGACATCCCCCCTGAATATCTGCCGGACTATTACTTGGTACTGACCCTCACCCGGTTCGCGACAAGTCTTGACCTTCAGGCCAGGGAAGGATAGCGCGGGCACCGCAGCCGTCCTTGGGGTTTGGCCGTTCAGAGAGGGGTGTAATACGTCACAAACTTCTCTCCCTTTTGCAGCCGGATTTGTATAGATTGTGTTAGCCCGCAGCGGGTGAAAAGAATATGACAGTCTGACAGCTGTCTTGGCTGCGGAGAAGAGAGGAAAGGAGCAGCCGGGAGCCCACTTGCAAGGTCGGAAAAACTCCCGGCTTTTGAAGACAAACTTCAGATTCAGGATCGCTTCCAAGACAGGTCTTTGTCAAGCCTTTCCTCGATGGGACTGGGGCTGTACGAGCTCTTGCCAGACTACCGGGACCGCTGTCCGCTTTGCCGGGGAAGCGATTGCGCCGTACGCCACGGTCTGTACTTCCGGTGCCTGGTGGATGTGGAGGGGCGGACCTATCAACGGTTTCCAGTAGCTCGCTTCCGCTGCCGTCGCCGGGGCCCGGATCAGCCCCGAGATGTGACTTTCAGCGTGCTGCCGGCTCAAGTGGCGCCGCGCCGACGCTTCAGCCTGGGGCTGATGAGCTGGATGGTGGAAGTGGTGGTAAACGGCAAGCGGGGGCTGCGCCAGGCGCTGGACGAAGTGGCCGCCGCCGGCAGCCGGGGTGAGGAGGCCCTGCTGTTGGAGGAGCTGACGCTGTACCGCATCCTGCTGCTCTTTTCGGCCGTCTATGCTCGGTTGCTCTCTTTTCCGGTGGCCGCGGTCGAGTTGCCCGGAGCCGTGCAAGGGGTGCGGCGGCAGGCCCAACAGACAGCCGCCCTGCTGGCCGCCCAGCCCCGAGGCTCTCCAACCGAGCTGGTGATCGGCTTTCATCGGCGTTACTTTCCCCACCTGCTGTTCGATCTGCGATCAGCTCTCGGGCCCCGGTGTGCGTTCCCTGTCGGTTGAGCCCCCGGAGGCAAGGCTTGGAAACCGACCCACCCCCAGGTATGCGCTCTTGTGGCGGTAGTGCGCGCTTGAGCCAGGCTTTGTGGCGCACTTGTTTGACTCGACTGGCAGGCATCCGATCAGAAACTTCGATCCTCCACACTGTGTGATAGAGGCCCGGGGGTGGGGCTGTGGCACAAAGGGCTCGCCAAGGAGACCAGGATGAATGGAAAAGAAAAACGCCAAGCCGTGGCGCTGTTCCGCTACGGTGTCATCGCGCCGGTGCTGCACGCCGCGGCCGGCACCCAAGCCCAGTACTTTGGCCGCATGGCCCAAAAAGAGCTGGATGTTCCGGGTCTGGGCCGGCGCCGCTACTCGGTGGCCACTTTCAAAAGCTGGCTGCGACGCTACCGCCAGGAAGGCCTCGAGGGGTTGCTGCCCAAGCGGCGCTGTGATGCGGGCAAAAACCGGGTCATCTCCGACCAGCTGAGCGCTCACATCTCCGAGCTGCTAGCCCGCTACCCCCGGATGCCGGTCAACCGACTCCGGGAGCAGCTGACGACCTCGGGCCACATCCCTTCGCGCCGCATCTCCGAAGCCACTTTGCGGCGCCACATCCGGCAGGCCGGTCTGCGGCCCCAGACCAAGCCGGCGCCCCAAGCCCGCAAGCACTTTGAGAAACCTCACGCCAACGATCTGTGGGTGATGGATTTTATGCACGGACCTCGAGTGCGGGTCGGCCGCCCACTGCACAAGACCTACCTGGCCGCCGCCCTGGACGACCACTCCCGGTTCCTGACCGTAGCTCGCTTCTACACTCGGGAAAACTCCCCGGTAGTCGTCTCCGCGCTCAAGAAAGCCTTCGCCCGCCACGGTTTGCCCCAGATCCTCTACTGCGACAATGGGTCGGCCTTCTCCTCCAAACAGCTCACCTTGGCCTGCGCCCGGCTGGGGGTGGCCTTGGTGCATTCCAAGCCCTATGACGCTCCTTCGCGCGGCAAAGTGGAGAGATTTTTCCGCACCCTGCGTCAGGGTTTTCTAAGCCTCCTCGATCTGGAGGCCTTGACCCTCGACGATCTCAATGCTCGCTTGGCTCAGTGGCTGGAGCAGGACTATCACCGGCGGCGCCACTCGGGCATCTGTGAGACGCCACTGGAGCGTTACCTGCGCTCGCTGGCCTCCATTCGCCGCCGCACGGTCAGTCGGGCCGAGCTGGACCGAGTCTTTTACCGCACCTTGCAGCGCAGCGTCCGCAACGACTGCACCGTCTCCATCGCCCGCCGGCTCTGGGAAGTGCCGCCCCAATACATAGGCCGGCGCATCCAGATCCGCCATCCCGAAGAACGTCCCAGCGAGCTGTTTCTCTTCGAAGACGACCAGCCGGTGGTGCGGCTGCACCGGGTCGACGCGGCCCAAAACGCCACTTCCCCTCGCCGACCTCGCTTTTCCATTCACCCCCAGGAGGACGACTTATGATCAACACTTTCTATGGCTTCTCCGAGACCCCTTTCGCCAAAGACATCCCGGCCCAAAAACTGCTCTCGACTGAGGCCTTTGCCGAACTCGCCCGGCGCCTGGACTACATGCGTCAGCGTCTGGGTCTGATGCTCGTGCTGGGGGAAGCGGGAACCGGCAAGACGGCTGCCGTGCGCGCCTTCGTCCAGCAACTCAACGCTTCCGTCTACAAGCTCTTCTACGTGCCCCTGTCGACGGTCACGCCGCTGGATTTTTGGGCCCAGCTCAACCACGAGTTCGGCGGAGAGCCTTCCACCCGCAAGTCCGCCCTGTTTCGAAACCTGCAATCGGCCGTCCGCGACTATGTGGAGAACGCCAAGAAGACCCCACTGCTCGTTTTGGATGAGGCGCAATGCCTGCCCGACAAAACACTGGACGAAATACCGATGCTTCTCAATTTTAGGATGGATTCGATCGATCCGATGCTGATGATCATGATCGGTCATCCCGACCTGGGCCGCCGGCTGCAAAGACCTATGTTCCGCAACATCCACCAGCGCATCCTGCTCACCTACAAGCTGCCTCCCCTGGATGAGGCCGAAACCAAACTCTACGTCTGCCACCACCTGAAGCTGGCCGGGGCCAAACCCGAGATCTTCACCGACTCGGCCTACCTGGCGCTTTACAAAACCTCGGGCGGCATCTGCCGGCTCCTCAACCGCCTCGGCCTGGCCGCCCTCCACCGCGGGGCGCTGGAGCGCAAGGCCACCCTCGACGAAGAAGACATCTACCGGGCTTCCGACGAGCTGTGAGTCCCGCCATGTTCTTCGACAACTCTCCCGAAAAGATCCTCGCCTACCTGCAAGAGCTGCTGCCCGATTACCCTTACCGCCCTGAGCTGGATGCGGCTTTCATTGCCGAACTGGCCGCCGACTTCCCCGACGTAGACATCCTGGAAGAGATCAAAACCTTCCGCTGGTACTACGACAACGCTCCCCTCACCCGGGTCAAGAACGTCCGCGTGGCCCTGCGCCGCTGGATCGCCAATGCCAACGGCCCAAGCTACCGCTGATCTCCCTTTAAAAAAGCGCCGGTTTCGGCAACCAGCCCTCCTCCAATCCGTCACTTTCTGCTCACCCATTCCAGGTCAAAACAGCTTGACTTCACCCCCTGCAAATAATCTGCTCGGTTACAGGGGTCTGCTGCTGTTCGATATACTGGCGCACGATGGAGACCGGTGCACCTACGTATTTCTCGGTGTCGGGTCGCTCTTTGCGCAGCAGGAGGCGAAGCGAGCTCTTCGCCGCAGACGTAAGAGGGCACAATGAGTAAAAAACACTTTCCAGCCAGATGGGATGAGAGCAGGGTTCAACAGGTACTCGATCACTCCGAAACGCAAAGCGACGAAGAAGCCTTTTCCGAGGACGAAGCTGCATTTGAGAGCACTACTCACACGGCGATTGAAGTGCCCGTTGATCTCGTTCCAGAAATTCGGGAGCTGATTGCGAAACACAAGGTCAGCTGATCGAGGACAACGCATAACACGACGTTCAAGCTGACGGTCCCAAGACGGCGCGGCGGCTTACCTGGGCAGGAATGATTGTGGTCGCCCTGGGCGGGTTTGTCGGGACCGTGCTGGCCCAGGCCGGGTGGCGGTTCCTCGTGTAGGTGTCGAGTTGGTGGGCCGGGTGAGTTTCTCTCAGGGAAGCGGCAGCCCTCCCTTTGTGGGCTTGTCTTGGGGGCATGGGAGAATGGGCAGAATGGATTGGAGGAAGCATGAGCGTCGAGCGAATCAGCGTGCTCTGGTATCACCTCTGATAATTTCACATGGTAGGCTAATAAGGTAGCCCATGTCCCGCCCCCATCAAATCCCGCTCTGCTGCCCCTGCGGGAGTCTCCAGCTCTTTTGCCGCGGGTTCTGTAGGGCTTGTTACGGGCGCTGGCACCGCAGCCGCTCCCGTTTCGCCGGCTTGCGGGAAAAAATCCTGGCCCGCGACCACCATCCGTTGCCGTGTATGCGGGGGCCGTGAACAGCTCGCCGTCCATCACCGTCACCCGCGCAATGTTCCGGATGCCTTGATCACCCTCTGCGCTGCCTGTCACGCGCGGCTGCACCGACTCGCTGCGCTGAACCGCTGGGTTCCCGAACCTCTGTCCGAGCTGTGGGCCGAGCAGCACCCCGGCGTTACACGTCAAATCCAGTTCCCCGAGGCCGCGCGGCTCTGCAAACCACGCCGAGCCGAGTTCACCAAAGCGACCGTGCAGCGCTACCGACTGGAGTTCGAGGGGGTTAAGCAACCGTTTTTCTGTAATTTTCCTCTAGCAGCCCGTGGCAGAAGTGCTTAATTGGGTCCGGACACCGACTTGGGCCGGGGGCCACCTGGAAAGGGCCCGATTGAAAGTTTTCCAATCAAACCTTCAAAGAAAGTGCTGATCCGTCTCCTCAGGCCCTTCCTCAGCCCGAAAAAGACTAACAAAGCGCAAAGAATCCGGGCGTGGAGGGCCCGGGGAGTCCCTGCGCCGAGTTTCTGGCGCATCACCATACCCAGGTTGAACGCACCGGCCTGAATCAGCAGTCTCTTGGCCACATTGTCGTGTCCCCTGACCTCGGTGCGGCGCATCCCCCCTGTCCGGTACAGATGAGCAAAGGATCTTTCCAGTTTTTCGCCCCGCCGTCTCAGTAACTCGCGGCCTCGCTCTCCCCGTATCCGTCTGCGGTTGGCATAGGTGGCATCTCGCCCCTCGATGTTGCCTTTCCACTTGCGTCTGCCCCGCTTCGGTTCCGAGATGTAACTGCGTATCTGCAGCGCTGCAAAATCCTTTACCGTTTCGGTGCTGTGATATCCCTTGTCGGCCACCACCTCGGCCATTTCCTCTTTTTGCCCCGTCGCCTCTTCAATGTTTTCGGCAGCACGAATCAGCGTCTCCTTCAGGGTCGTCGTGTCTCCTTTATCGGCTCCCTGTACCGTGACCGCCACAATCGCTCCCGTCTCCATGTCGATGGCATGCTCGGCCTTGTGGGCCAGGTGCGTTCGCCCGTCCTTCATCTTCGTGATGCGAGCGTCCGGATCGTGAGGATGTTTCCACTCTTTGTTGGAGCCTTTCTTCTTGCGTTTCCGGTCCGTACGAACCAGGTCTTCGCGGGTGGGCGTCTCGATTCCGGAAGCCTGAGCCAATCCGGTTAAAAACTGGTTATAGTCTTCTCCCGTATCCCGTCGGATGATGGTGCGCATCGCCGCATTGGCTTCCAGCGTCGTCGCGTCGATCCCGATCGTCTTTCCCTTCAGCAGTTCCGATTCCGCCAGTCGCTCCAGCACCCAGCTGAACACCGCCGCATGGGTCTGCACATCGATTAATCTCCGGGTTCTCGATATCGTCGAGTGATCGGGTGGTGTCTCGCTCACTTTCAATCCCAAAAACTCTCTCAGGGCCAGTGAATCGGCCACTCTCCAGGCAATCCCTCGCTCCGCTCCGATCCCTTCAAAATACCCCACCATCAACAGCCGAAAATACACTCCCGGCGCCACGCTCGGCCGCCCCATCTTCTCCGCGTAGAACTTCCCGCACAGCTCCTCTACGAAATCGTCAAAGCCGTGCTCACTCAATACCTCGTTGAGGGCTTCGTAGAATGGATGCCCAGGACTCCGCGCTAACTGGCTGCTGGCCACCCACAGATCCGCTTGTCGCCGTCGCTTCTTCTTTCCCATTGCCATGGGACCAGTGTAGTGTCTGAATGTGACCCCTGCCCTCGACTTTCACCACAGGCTGCTAGGCCCTGTAGGGAAGAATTGCTCCACTTGTTTTTTCCAGCCGGCCAGGTTCAGGTATTGCCGGTCGGTTAACCACTCCTCGTGTATCTCTGCAAGCACAGCCGAGATGAGCCGCAGCGCCGATGCTTCGTGGGGAAAGATTCCCACCACCCGGGTTCGTCTCCGGATCTCCCGGTGCAGTCTCTCCAGTCCGTTGATGGTTCGGATCCTTCGCCACCAGCTCCTCGGAAAATCAAACACTGTCAGCCCTTCATCCAGGTTGTCTTCCAGCCAGCTCACGAACTCCGGTGCAATCTTTTCGAACTTCTTGACGACTTTACCCTTGAGCTCCTCGGCATCCTCTCGAGACGGGGCATCGAAAATGTCCCGCATGGCCTGGGCGATGCGGGGCTTGTCCTCTTTGCGGCGAGCATATGGTTGGGCGTTTTTACTCAGGTGAAACTGACAACGGTTCCAGGGCACCGACGGATAAACTGCCCGCCGGCCGCCTTCAGTCCTTCGTGATCGTCACTGACAAACAGCTCGACCCCTCTCAGTCCACGCTTGTGCAGATCTCCCAGAAACCCTCGCCAATGCACCTCCGCTTCACTGATCCTGGCGCTCAGACCCAACACCTTCCGCGTCCCGAAACGATTGACTCCTATGGCTTTCAGGATGGCCACGTCCTGCACCCTGCCGCCTCTTCGAACCTTCTCGTAGTGGGCATCCAGATACACGATCGGATACTCTCCCAGCTCCCGGCTTCGAAACTCTTCCAGCTCTTCGTCCAGCATCCCGGCCACTCTCGAGACCTGGGTGGCCGAGATCTCCAACCCACACAGCTGCTCCGTGATCTCGGTGACTTTCCTCGTCGAGACGCCCATCACATACATCTCGGCAATGGCCAGCTTCAGGGCCTTCTCCGAACGGCAACCCCTCTCCAGCGACTTGGGATAAAACCTCAACCCACGCACCTGTGGAATCTCCAAGTGCAGCTCTCCCACTCGAGTCTGAATCCGCTTGCCTTTGAATCCGTTTCGATAGCCTCGCCGACTGGCTGTTCTCTCGTACGCTTCCGCTCCCAGAAACTCGCTTCTTTCCAACTGCATCGCCACGTTGAACAACTTCTCCAGGATTCCTCGAAAGGCTTCTGTTCCTTCCTCGATCAACTCCGCCAGGATCTCCCCTGGTACTCTCTTTTCCAGATCTGGGTTCATTTGATTCTCCTTGCCAGATTCTCGTTTCTGTTTTTGGAGAATCCTGTCCCAGACCTCTGTCTTTCCGACCCAAGGCCTGACCAGAAATTACAGAAAAAAAGTTACACTACTGTTGCGGGCGGGGGACTAGCCCCTGCCTCGATCAACCTGCGGCTGGCCGTCGATACAAACTCTCTGCTGACACTCCAGATCAACGCCGGCATCAAGGAAGCCGCACCGCACCGGGGTGTAAGTTGAAGGGCAGTGTATCGTGGGCAACTTCGGCGAGGGTTGGCTCTACTACTCGTCCCCAAATCCAGCGACGGGCAGGGATGAGCCGAAGGCTTCCTACGTCAAGCGCGTCGACTGGGACGGGAACCCGGCCGCGCTCGGCGCTGGCATCTACCGCCGCGGCCTTACCGGCACCTGCGAGAGCGAAGAGGGTCAACACCGCACACTTGGCTAGAGCCGCCTTCAAAAAAAGGCCCCGAGCGTTAGATTTTCTTCACCAGAGTTCGAGGCGATGTCGGTTTTGCGGAAGAGGAACGAAGAATTAAGACGGCGAAGAAGGGAACGATAGCAGTGATCGGCAGACGCGCTTACTGGATTATGGTGGGATGGTTATTGACGAGCGCTGTTCAAGCGGAGCAGCGGCACGGCGACCTTGTTGGGGTGTATCCATCGGCAGCGCCGGGTGACCGTACGTTGTACGCGATAGCGCGTGTGAACCCGGGAGCCGGTCCCGCGACGACGAGATCCGGAGAGTCGATCATTCAGGTCTTCCGTCACCGGCAGGAACCACCGCGTCGAAGGGACCGCCAGTCACTACTTTGCAGTGCCGCGGGATGTGTCCACGCGCGTGCGGCTCGACGCGCTCCACTCGGCACCGGGTCTCAATCACTTCATCCAAATTAACGGCCGGGAGTACGCGCTGCAACGGATTATGGTCGGGGTACGGGAGGGCCGCCTGCGTCTTGAAGAGACGGTTCTGGTAAGCACCGGCTTTTTGCCAAGGATAATGCACGGACGAATCAAGCTTCGGCTAGGCTCGGCCCTGAACCCCGGCGACCTCGCGGACGAGATGACAGCCAAGGCGTTGGAAGACACGACAAGGGCCGACAAAAATCAGTCGTGAAGGTTATGAGAAGGCGCTACGAGACTACCAAACGAGAAAAGCTCAAAAAGAGTGAAACTACCCGGGGTGAGGGTCAACAGGGGAGATCACCGAAGGAGCGGTTTCCTGAGGAGGCTGTAAGAAGGAGCCCCAATGGAAAACAAGTATTCCAGAGACCATCAATTCACCCATCCTGCACCCGAGCTTGCTCGACTCCACAGCTGGTCCAGCACCGACCACGAAAGGCATCTTGCAAAATCGTCCAGCCACGCCTTCGCCGGGGAACCCGCCAGCAGTCTCGGTTCAAAAAGGACGCCCAGCCAGGGACTCCGAGGGGGAGCACTCTCCAACTGGGTCTTGATCTTGAGATTCAGAAAAGCGGCGCGAGCGTGTAAGGCGGCCCACAGAGACCCCGAGCAGTCCCCCTCCCCAGTCCCGACACCGAAGCTCACAAGGGAAACCCCGTGTGCATCGACTACCTGGAAGCAGGGACAGCGGCCCCCCGGCTCGAAAACGGCACAGCGGTAAGCGCCCTGACCGGGGATCTTAAACTCCGACTTCTGAATCAGGACAGAGAGACGCTCAATCGCCTCAAGGCTCGCTTCTGAACGCCGAGTTTGCTGCCTGCGATTCATGTTCAGCGTGACGTGAAGCAGGCTCTGCTCAACCATCAAAACTTGTCAAGCTCGACCGTTTAGCTGAACCCGTGGCCAATTACACCTATCTTCTCTTCGAGTGTACACATGCGTCTTTACTACATGAGTGTATACGTGTTTCAGCGTGGAAAACTCCCCCGGATCACAGCTGTCTGTGGAGGGACACCGCCCAGAAAGCCCGTAGAGCGCATTTTTCCGTCTCGGATAACCCAGGAGAGGACTCGTAACTAGGGCCATCCAGGGGCGATTTTTCAGCCGGGGAAAGGGGGCTTGAGAGCTATTACAGACCCCTGATCCGCTTGAACGACCTCCTTACGATCACGGTGACGACACCGGCATACAAAGCCGTAGTTATGTGACCGAGGATGGTGTCCAGGTGACCGCCAACACTGTGGATGTGGTTAAGCACATCCGCTTGTGCGGCAGCACCGGCCGCAATAGCGTAAACGAGGTAGGTTGTTGTGTCCGTTGCGTCCTCAACATCGACCTCCAGACAAGCATACAACAAGCCCAGAAGGACCAGCACAAGCGGTATAATGCCGCCTGCATCCGAGTTGGGTACCAAGGTCAGCACAATTGCCAGTACAATCGTCAAACCAACAATGATTCTTGCTACCATTTTCTTTCTCCCTTCATACTCACTAGTGAATAGCATCGCATACCGTCGAATCTCCCGCGATGGACATCATGTGCCATCAAGGGCCAGCCCCACGAATGGAACCTGGATTGCCCCGCCCCTCGCAGTATCAAGGCGGCCATCCCCCATCGTTGAGTTCCTCAGAATCAAACGACACCCGCCGCACGGGTTTGTCTGGTTCGTGGTAACAGATTCCCAATAGGATATTATGCCACTGATCTCCGGCGGATAACAAGACCTGATCTAAGATGCTTTCCCAGCTTGTGAACAACGTCCCTCAGACAGAAGACAAACGCTGGAGTTTCATCCATACTACATCAATGGTACGATTTTTTATATACCCATTGGAGGGCCAACATGGGGACTACCCGCAAGACCATCACTGTGACTGAGCAACAGGGACAAATGGATCAAGGCGCAGATCGATGGCGGTGACTTCACCAATGACAGCGAATATATCCGCGATCTGATCCGCCATGACCAAGCCCGCCAGCCCGAGGTTGATGCGATCCGAGGGGAGTTGATCAAGGGCGAAGGAAGCGGGCAACCACAGGTGTTCGACGGCGACCTGTTTCCCTCTGTGCCAATAATGGTGAGACACTGTTTATCTTCTAATTTAGAGTAGAGGGTGCGAAAGTGGATCATCGAAAATGCCAGATCAAATTGTAGACAGGAAGTTGAAGATTTTGGAAGCTTCGGAGCGAAGCGGAGGGGCTTCCAAAAGCGGCGCCGGTACCGGGGAGGTTAGACAGCCGGATTCTGTGTCCGACCCGGAGGTGCCGGCCAGGGCCACCCGCCGTCGTTTCTCGGCCCGATACAAGCTGAAGATACTCGGCCAGACCGATCGATGCCCTTCCGGAGAGCTGGGTGCTCTGCTGCGACGTGAAGGGCTCTACTGGTCCAATCTGCAGACCTGGCGCCGTCAGCGCCAGGAGGGGACCTTGCAGGCCCTGGCTCCCAGGAAACGAGGGCGCAAAGCGAAGCTGGTTAATCCGCTCACCCCTGAAGTCAAGCGGCTGCAGCGCGAGAACCGACGTTTGAAGCGCAAGCTGGAACAGGCCGAGAGCATGCTGGATATCCAAAAAAAAGCCTCCGAGATGATGGGCATCTCGCTGCGGACGAGCCGGGACGAAGACGAGAGTTGAGGGATCGGGCCATGCAGTTGAGCCAATCGCATCCGACGGCTGTGGCCTGCCGGGCCCTGGGGGTTCCCCGGGCCAGTCTCTATCGAGAGAGACGCCGCCGGCAGTTTCCGCGGGAGGTCCGCCTGCAGCCCTCTCCGCCCCGAACCTTGAGTGGGTCGGAAACAGAGGAGGTCGCGCATCTGCTTCACAGCAGACGTTTCGTCGACAAGGCTCCGGCTGCCGTGTGGGCCGAACTACTGGACGAAGGCCGCTACCTGTGTTCGATTCGAACCATGTACCGCATCTTGAAGGAACGTAACGAAGTCAGAGAGCGGCGGCTTCAACGCCGCCACCCTCAATACGAAAAGCCCGAACTCTTGGCCACGGCCTCCCAACCAATGCTGGTCCTGGGACATCACCAAGCTCAAGGGACCGGTCAAATGGAGCTATTTCTACCTGTACGTGGTCATGGACATCTTCAGCCGCTACGTGGTGGGCTGGATGGTGGCCACCCGGGAGAACTCTTCCTTGGCCAAGACGCTGATCGGAGAAAGCTGCGCAAAGCAGCGAATCGACTCGGGTCGACTGACTTTGCACGCCGACCGGGGGCCTCGATGAAGTCCCAGGCGCTGGCTTTGCTGCTGGCCGATCTGGGCGTCACGAAATCCCACTCCCGGCCCCACGTGCAAGACGACAATCCCTACTCGGAGTCCCACTTCAAGACCCTGAAATACCGCCCGGAATTCCCCCGGCGCTTCGGCTCCATTCAAGACGCCCGGGAGTTTTGCCGGGAGTTCTTTCGCTGGTACAACACAGAGCATCGCCACTCGGAAATCGGACTGCACACGCCCGAGGACGTTCATTACCTGAGGGCGGAGTCCAGACGTCAGGTGCGGGCTCAGGCTCTACAGGCCGCCTTTGCTCGATCCCCAGAGCGGTTTCCCAACGGACAGCCTGTCCCGCCGTCTCTGCCCGCAGCCGTCTGGATCAATCGCCCCAACCAGGAGGACTCGTGAACTGACACTACACTAATTCTCGAAAGAAAGTGTCTCAAAGTTATTGACATGTTCCGCCAGGTACGCGAATGACCTCGAAGAAGACCCTATATTTAGCGAACCCATATGGCTTCTCCCTGCAGCAGCGCGAGGGGCCGTTGACGGTACTCGTGGCAGCCCTGGAAGCGATGGGCGCTGAGGTATGGGAGCCGTTTGCGCGCAACAATCAGATCGAGCGGGCAAGCCCGGGATGGGCGTATGAGATCGGTCAGGCCGATCTCCAAGACGTAAAGCAGGCCGACGGCCTGTTCGCAGTGGTCAACGGCTGCCCCCCGGACGAGGGGGTGATGGTGGAACTGGGCCTGGCGATCGCCTGGGAGAAGCCGGTGTTCCTGTTCCGGGACGACTTTCGCCGCTGCACCGACAGCGAGGTCTATTCGCTCAACCTGATGTTGTTCACGGGCCTGCCTGAAATAGGCTGGGATGCCTACTGGTACAGTTCAGTCCAGGAAATAGCCGACCCCAATAAGGCGCTCTCGCGATGGCTTAAGGACGGTGTGTTGCCCGAATCATCTCCTCCCGGCGGGACCGGAACAGAATCGGGAACAGGTGGCAGGAGGTGCTAAAGCAGCTCTTGCCGTGACCTCTTACACGGTGACAGGGCACTCAGACAAATTCCCAGACGTTCGTGACCTCCTGATGCAGTGCTCATAGGTGGATGGAGGGGGTACAGTTCGATGCGCGCCTCCCCGTGTTCGTCGGTTGTTGAGCGTTTCCGGGTTCTGTTGGGAAACAGCGCCAGTATGTCGACTCACACGGGTCATTGGTCTAGTCACCTATACGGCATCGACCTTAGACATGAATACCCTTTTGACTTGACGCACACAAATCGGCCAGGATAACTCTGGAGTTGGCGGTGCCCTTCCCGGCGGCTCGAACGGCGAGCGACACTCGGTATTACCTTGTCGTCACTCTCTGTCCGGATTACTCTAAATGATGATTTCTCCGAGGAGACCGAGAGCGAGGGACCCTATCAGCTAGCCTGAACTCGAGATCGAAGCACCTGATCCCATCCTCATTCTGTACCTAAACAAACGGGGCTCGGGCCAGGGCTTCGGGTTTCGAATTCAGTGATTGTGCAGGGGTTACGCAACTGTTTTTCTGTAATTTGACTGAGAGCGATCTGAAACAGGATTCTCCTGTGGGTTGAAATCGACCAGACTGAGGTACTGCTTCCCGATCAGCCAGTCTTCGTGAATCTCCTCGACGACGGCGGTGATGAGTCGCAAAGCGGACTCGGTGTTTGGAAAGATACCGACGACCCGGGTGCGCCGGCGAATCTGACGGTTTAGGTTCTCCAGCCCGTTGTTGGTGCGAATGCGCCGCCAGGTAGAACGTGCAAAACGAAAGACCGTAAAGCCTTCGGGCAGGTTGGTCTCCATCCAATCGGCCAGCTCCGGGTTGCGGTCACGGTATTGCTCGACTCGGGTTCGAAGCATGGCCTCGCCCTCGCCGCCTGAGGGTGCGTTAAAGATGTCTCGAATGTCAGTGGCGATGGCGGCACGTTGATCGGATCGGCGGGCGTAACGCTGAGCATTCTGGCTCAGGTGAAACTGACAGCGTTGCCAGGGCACCGAGGGAAAAACGGCTCTTCTAGCAGCACGTAGACCCGAGTGGTCATCGCTGACAATCAGCTACACACCCTCCAGACCACGCTTTTGAAGCTGCTGCAGAAACCCTCGCCAGTGGACCTCAGCCTCGCTGAGTCGGCAGCTGACCCCAATCACCTCCCGCTTGCCCCAGCAGTTGACTCCGGTCGCTTTCAAGACGGCCACATCCTGAATGCTGCCCTGGCGACGGACCTTCTCGTAGTGCGCATCCAGGGTAAATATTCGGTAAACCCATCATCGGCTTTATGCCTAATGGGGTGAGGCGGGTTGGGAACTCAAGTGGAGCGAAGCGATCTTCGGAAGTGTTTGCTCAGGGGGTAGAGCCAGATGCTTTTGGTGGGCAGATCGGCCTTGCGGTCACGGTCCAGCTTGCCCCGGCCCTGGGTCTGTCCGACATGGATCCAGTTGGCGGCCTTGTAGCAGGCGCCTGTGAAGCGCCCCGTGTCGACGAAGGTTTCCAGCAGAACGGGTCGGTAGGCGTAGCGGTCGTGCCAGTCCTCGGGGAGTTGACGCGCGGCCATGGCCAGCAGTTTAGAGGCCAGGTTCTTGGACTCGACCCAGGGAAGGATCAAGAAACGGGCGTTGTTGACGATCAGTTGAAGGTTTCTCTCCCTTTCCGAAGGACGCCAGCCGATGAAGCGGTCGCGAGGGGCGGTTTTCCAAGCGGCGGCGCCAAAGCCGAGCAGGGCCAGGATGCGGCTTTCGGAACAAGCGAAGTAGCGCAGCTGAGCACCCGGCAGGGGCTTGTATCCCAGATAGTGGTAGCGGTCGATGTATTCATTCCACAAAGTGGAGTCGGGGCGGCTCAGGACCGGCTCCAGATGCAGGCCGGACAGCTCGTGCACGGGTCGGGACAGCAGCGGTTGTGGTGCGCTGCAGAAAGTGTGCTTGATTGGGCCCGAGCCTCCCTTCGGGTTGCGAGGGGGCGGCAGCTGCAGCAACCCCTGCCGATGCATGCGCAGCATGGCCACCCGGCAGCTCATCTCCTTGAGGCCACCGTCAGGCTTGAACCAGCCCAAGAGCTGGCAGGCCAAGCGGGAGAGCTGGGCCCGCGAGCGGGTCGGATCTTCGCCAATCAGCTCACACAGTCGCCGCATCTCCCGGCCGCTAAAGTCTCGCCCGCAGAAGCGTTTCATCCAGCCTCCGCTGCCGGCGTCCTGGCCCAGGTCAATGCGCGGGCACGATGGGGGCTTATTTCCCAGGGAAGAAAAGGATCCAGGCCGGGTGGCGGCTGTCCGCCTTGCCTAGCGCAGGCCTGCAGATAGTCCCTGAGCCACAGGCGGGGGTTGAGGCCGTTGAGTCGCAGGGTGGCAAAGATGCTGAATAAGCTGGCCGCCAACTGGGCGCTCCAGCGGCTGCCTGAGCCGTAGTAATTCTTGCGTCCCACCACCGGGTTGCGCAAGGCGCGTTCGGCGGCGTTGTTGTCCATAGCCACTTCCGGTTGATCCACAAACACGGTCAGCCCTGGCCAGTGTCGAGCCAGGCTTTTCAGGACCTTGCGACAGGGGGGAGCCAGGCTGGGAAGCTGGCGTTGAGCCTCGCATTGCTCTCGCATTTTCTCAACCGCCACCCGCAGCTTTCGATCGGCCCGGGCCCATTCCAAGGGCTGATCGCGAACTGCCAGCCGCAGCTGATTGGCAGCAAAGAGCCGGCCAATGTCGTCAATCCACATCAGGGACCAGTCCTGCCAGGGGGGGTGGGATAGGCCCAGTCGCCAAAAGTCGCGGCGCACGTGAGCCCAGCAAAAGGCATGGCAAATACGCCCCTCTGAGACCCGGACCAGCTTCTTATAGGCAGAATATCGATCGGTGAGTAAAGTGCCCTGGGCGCTGCCGAAGTGAGATTGAGGCACTGCAGACGAGCGACTGGGTTGGAGCTGGTACACGACTGTGGAGGCCGACAAAAACACCCACAAATGCCAGAGCCGTCCGCTTTTGCCTTCCACCGCCACAAACACCGGCCAGCCGGTCTCGTCGGCTTGCCAGTTCTCCTGGGTGAGCTGCTGCTGGGCGATCGCCTCGGCCACCGGCAAAAACAGACCCTGCAGTTTTTTCAGCCCTCCGGCCACCGTTCCTGCAGAGAGAGTCAAACCGTGGTCTCGCCACTGCTGCAACAGACGGTGGGTGGGGCGGCAATGGTCAAACTTCTCCAGCAGAATCTCCACCCAAACCGAAATCCCTAGTTTGCCTTTGGGAATCAAGCGTGCCGGGGCGGGCGCCGTGACAATGCCGGGCAGCACCCCGCAGCGGCAGGCCGCTTTGTACTTGCGCCGCCGGATCACCCGCCGGTGGGCCCGCACTTCGATTTCGGCCACCTCGGCGTCTTCCGTCCAGCCCAAGGCTTCCAGTGCCAGACCGCATTTCGGACAGCTTTTTTGGGCTTCCTCCAGATCCACTACCTCTTCCTGGGCTGCCAACCCGTCCAGAGTGGTCCGACCGTGCCCCTGCTTGCCTTTTTGCTGCCCTCGGGGTCGCCCGCTCGCCTTGGGGCTGGAACTGCCAGCGCGCCCACCCTTGGCCTGTTCACTCTTGCGCCCCCAGAGCTGACTCTCCAGCTCTCGAACTCGAGCCCGCAGACTCAAGTTCTCTGACTTCAACTGCTTTTCTCTCTCCACCGCCCCGGCATGCTGGGCCTTCCAGTACGCTGCCGCCCAGCGCAGCCGGATGTACTCTTCCTTGGCCACCAAAACCCGCTTCGTCGAGCCATCAGCCGTCAGTCCACCCGATTCCGGCTTGGTGGTAGCACTCAGCTGCATGCTCCCTGTATACACACTCGCAGCTTCTGTGTCCAGCAAAGTTTGACCGCGGGCTTATTTGGAAGGAGATTATTGCAAGACGGGGTTTACCGAATATTTACCATCCAGGTACACAACTGGATAGCTGCCCAAAGGGCGGTTGCGAAACTGCTCGAGTTCGTCGTCCAGCAGCTTGGAGATTCTTGAGACCTGGCTGGCGGAGATCTCGGTGCCGCACAGCTGCTCGGTAATCTCGGTGACCTTGCGCGTCGACACGCCCATTACATACATCTCGGCGATGGCCAACTTGAGCGCCTTCTCCGAACGGCACCCTCGTTCCAGGGATCGGGGATAGAAGTCCAGGTGACGTACTTGTGGAATCCGGATTCGCAGCTGTCCCACTCGAGTGGACAGCGTCTTGTCCTTGTACCCGTTGGCGTGGTCTCGACGCTGCTCGCTCCGCTCCCAGCGTCGAGCTCCCAGAAACTCTTCTCGTTCCAGCTGCATGGCGGCGTTGATCAGCTTCTCTAATACTCCTCGAAACGCTTCACTGCCTTCTTCGATCAGCTCTCTCAATAGTTCTCGTGGTAGCCTCTGTTTTGGGTCTGGGGTCATTCGGATCCTCCTTACTCGTTGCCTTGAGTTTTTGGAGAAATCCTGCCCCAGACCTCTGATCCTTTTAGCTCACCTTTCCCAAATTACAGAAAGAACGGTACACCCCTTTGTGCAGGCCCATTGGGGGCTGTATAATTACTTTACCAACCAATAGATTATCCAGAGGACGAGAGTCATGCGTATCGTATCCGGAGTTGTGTTGCTGTTCGGCCTATCCACCGGAGCGTTGGCCCAGAGGGAGGTCGCCGTGAGTGGAACGGTGACCGACATCACCGGCGGAGTGCTTCCCAGCGCGGAAGTGACGGCGATCCACGAAACGACCGACGAGGCGACGATGGTCTTTGCGGGCGAAACAGGGAAGTATCAGCTTACCGGTTTGCAACCGGGGTCTTATACGCTCACAGCGAGCATGCCCGGCTTTCAAACGGGAACCCACATCAACGTTGAACTGACATCGGACCAACCGGCTCTGTTGGATTTTGTCCTTGAGCTTGAGGCAGTAGACACGACTCTCGTCGTCGTCGGCAGTCGCGCGAAGCCGCGATCGGTCACCAAGTCGACCGTGCCGGTCGACGTCATCCGGGCTGAGGACTTCACCAGCCAGGGCAGTCCCGACCTGGCAAATCAGTTGCGGGCTGTCGTCCCCTCCTTCAACGTGAGCATTCAGCCGATCAGCGACGCGGCGACCATCGTCCGGCCGGCGAACCTGCGCAACTTGGCGCCCGATCACACGCTGCTGCTAGTCAACGGCAAGCGCCGCCACCGCGCGGCGGTCATCACTTGGCTCGGCAACGGGATTGCGGACGGCTCGCAGGGACCGGATCTTTCGGTCATCCCCTCGATTGCCATCCGGCAGGCCGAGGTGCTGCGCGACGGGGCGGCGGCGCAATACGGCTCGGACGCCATCGCCGGCGTCATGAACTTCCAGCTCAAGGATTCCCGATCAGGCGGCAGCCTGGAGTTCCGCACGGGAGCCTACCGCAATGCGAACCCGGGCAGCCCATCAACGTGCGGGGCGGGCATTATCGGTGACATCCAGCATTCCTGCAACGGGATCGGCGGACATGGGCAGACGTTCGCATTTGCCGGGAATGTCGGGTTGCCGCTCGGCCCCGAGGGGTTCTTGAACCTCAGCCTGGAGTACGGTAAAGCCAACCCGACCAGCCGTAGCGTTCAACGTACCGATGCGCTGGGCATCATCGAGGCGGGCAATACCAACCTGCGCAACCCGGCGCAGATCTGGGGATCTCCCAAACTTGATGACGACCTGAAGCTGTTTGCCAACTTCGGCTATCCGTTCGAGAACGGATTGCAGTTTTACGGCCATACCAACTTCGCGAGCCGCAAAGTGACCGGCGGGTTCTACTTCCGGAATCCCCATACCCGCGGCGGGGTCTTCCGCGGCCCCGAGACAGCTGACGGCAACCCGTCACTGCTTGTTGGCGACCGGGTGTGGGCCGAGACCGGCGTTCCGGGCGCCGGCGGCTGTCCTCCGATTCCGATCATCAACAACGTCCCCGATGCGACCGCCCTTCAGCAGGTCGAGTCCGACCCGAACTGCTTCACGCTCTACAGCCGGTTCCCCGGCGGTTTCACGCCGCAATTCGGAGGCGACCTCATCGACTATTCGTGGGTCAGTGGACTGCGCGGCTTCCTGAGCTCCGGCCTGGTCTGGGACGCGAGCATCAGCATTGGCAGAAGCGAGGTCGAGCAGTTCATCTTCGATACGGTCAACGCGTCGCTCGGCTACGACACGCCCACGTCGTTCGAGCCTGGCAGCTATCGGCAGGACGAGATCAACTTCAACTTCGACGTCTCGTACGCGATCAACGACATGGTGCATGTCGCAGCCGGTACAGAGTGGCGCGAAGAGCAGTTCACGATTGGCGCGGGCGGGCGGCCCTCGTGGGGAGATCGGCCCGTACGCCGCACAGGGCTTCAGCTCTGGCTCAAACGGCTTTAACGGCTACCGGGCCGACACGACAGCAGGAGTCTGGAGCCGCAACAACATTGCGGTCTACGGTGATATCGAGTTTAGCGCCCCGGCCGGCCGGGGGACGATCGACACAGCGATCCGGTTCGAGCACTTCGATGATTTCGGTTCGACGACCAACGGCAAAATCGCGGGCCGCTTTGAGTTCAACGAGGTGTTCTCGGTGCGCGGCGCCGTGAGCAGCGGGTTCCGGGCGCCGACCCCGGGACAGCAGAACGCGTTCAACGTGACGACCGCGTTCATCGGCGGGCAGTTGACCAACAACGGCGTCGTTCCCTCCACCTCCGCGGTAGCCATCGCGAGGGGCGGCGGGCAGCTCCAGCCGGAAAAATCAATCAACTACAGCCTAGGGGCGGTCGTCGAGCAGGGCCCGTTCACCTTCACCGCCGACTACTTCCGGATCGACATCGACGATCGTGTCGCCCTGTCTCAAGAAATCAGCCTGGCGGAGAACGAGATCCTGACGCTGCTCGCGGAAGGGATCCCCGAGGCACGCAATTTCCCGGTGTTCCGGTTCTTCCTGAACGACTTCTCGACAACTACCCAAGGAATCGACCTAATTTCGACCATGACGATTGGGCGCACGGTGTTTAGCGCGATCTTCAACTACACAGACACAGAGGTCAAAAACCTCGGATCCAGCGTGATCGATGAATTCCGCATCAATACGCTGGAACGGGGACTGCCGAATACCCGGTGGAACTTCAGCATCAACCACCGCGCCGACCGGTGGAGCCTGATGGGACGCCTGAACTACTTCGGCGCGTTCTGGGACAGCGAGGATGGACGGAATGCGTCCGACCTGCCGGGCGGCCCGGCGGAGTCCTGGCTGTACCCGACCTATTCCGGCAAGGCGCTGCTCGACCTCGAGCTCGGCATTCCGTTCGGCGAAAACGTCACGCTGGCTATCGGCGCCGAAAACGTGCTGAACACGTACCCCGACGTGAACATGTTCGGCGCCTACACGGTCGGCAATCAGTACGGCCAGTTCTCGCCATTCGGCTTCAACGGCGCCTACTATTACACCCGTCTCAGTTATTCCTTCTGAGCGAGGATCCGTCTGAAGACGAAGGGCCTGCATTGCCACCCGCTGTAAGATGGTTAATGAGCTGCAGACCTTCATTGTGGTGCGCAATCGAGAGGAACTTGAGAAAGAGGCTGGCGCTGTCCACAAATAAACATACGCGGTGTGAAAGTGAAGTGACCATATGACGAACTGGGAGACGTGTGATGCTGTCGAACGCCATCCGAACAAGGTCAACGGTGCTTGGGTGTTTCGTGGAACTCGGGTGCCCATCGTGGTTCCCTGGCGTCGAGAGATGGGAGGTAGAAGCTGTTCTCGACAACGCCCGGATCGAGCATGACGAGGCCCTGAGGCGCGTGATGACTACCGTGCTCAACGACGACATGCAACTTTTCAAGCAGTTCACAGACAACGAGGGGTTCCCGCAGTGGCTGACGGATACCGTCTTCGGGATGACCTATGCGCCGTCGCCGACACGGGCGACGGGCCCGGGATTAACAGCGCTGCTCCCCACAGGCGTCCAGGAGCAGCCAATGCCACTCTCTCTGTTCACGATGAGCTCCGCGAACTCAACCATGCCACGATCTTCGCTACCTGTTGTTCATCCAGGATATTGTGTTTATTCAGGGCTCGTCGTCTCGGGGCTTTTGCCGCAGTAAGCCGGTCCACGTCTACCACCTTCCCACTCCGGCGAACCTCAGGCAACGATGTGCGACCTTTTGCTTGTTCAAGATCCTCAATATTGAGCCGCTGTAGCTCGCGCTTAAGGCGAAAAATCTCACGCTCGGCCTTGATTGCTTGCCTTCAACGCAGGGGCTTTCGGCGTCAGTTCCCGCCGCAACTTGAAGCCGACCTCGGACAGGCCGCCATGGGCCTCGGCTACCGCTCTGAGCAGGTTCTGTCGTTCGTCTTCGGTCATGTTACCCAGAATTGTGGATATGCTCCGGCTGAGTTAACGCAACTTACCAAGGGTCGGACCAGTTCAACATTCTAATGATGCAGGATGCCATCGATCGGCTAGTCACGACGCGTCCAGGTTTCGAAGTTCCACAGCTCCGAATCCCAGGCATTCATCCGGACACCCTCGATATCGTTCGAGTGAGCCGACACGTTTCCACGGTGAATCAGCGGGATGATCGAGTAGCTCCCGACAAGCAGGTCGTTGAGCGCGATCGTGATCTGATTACGCTGTTCCATATCGACCGTTTTGTGCAGCTCGGCATAGAGCCGATCGTATTCATCAGACTGGAAGCGCTGGACGTTTCGACCGTGGAACGAGTTGGCTGCTCCAGCGATCTGGTCGGTGATCCAGGAGCCAAAGTAGCTCTCCGGGTCCACGCCGCTGTTGGCGTACATCTGAACGTCGGCGTAGAACCTGCCCAAGGTGTCAGGGCTGTCCGGGTCACCGCCGAAGAAGACCGCTGGATCGATATTTTTTAGTTCGGTCTCGACGCCAAGCTCCGCCCACCAGCTCTTGAGATACTCCTGGGTGGCCTGACGCACGGAGTTCGTCGAAGTCTGGAAAAGGATCTTGAGCGGAACACCTTCACGCTCTCGCACGCCGTCGCCGTCAGAATCCACGATCCCGGCATCGTCGAGAACCTCTCTCGCGAGATCCAGGTTCTGGAGGAGGGATTCATCGTTGTTCGCCGATGCCTGGTCCGGCGGAGCCGGCCAGACGTTGCACGCCGGCCGGCCGGCGAGTTCGCCGTAACCGGTCCTGACCAAGGTGTCGCGGTCAATTGCCAGTGAGAGAGCCCGGCCGACGGCCGGATCGGTCAAGAACAGATGCGGGTTCGTGCCGTCTGCATACTCGGAACGAAGATCGCCCAGACCGGCATCCGGATTGGTTTGGTTGAGCATAAGGCGCTCGACTAACGTGGCGAAAGCCGAGACAACGGTTCCGCCCCCTCCCGCGGCCAGCGAAGCGAGGATTTCGGGTTCGACCTGGAGGTTCCAGGCATAGTCGGCCTCGTTGAGTTGAAGAACGGATCTCGCCGCAACGGCCGCGTCGCCTCCTCCTTTCAGGATCACCTCACTGAAATACGGAAGACCGGACTTGACGCTGCGGTAGAGCGGATTGAACCGGTAGAGGACGGTGCCGTTGGTGCGGAAATCGGCCACGACGTATGGACCTGTGCCGATCGGCCTCAAGTTTGCATCGGTACATTCGCCCGCCGCCCCGCCCAGACAGGCGGCGAACTGCGAGGCTTGAAGGATCGGGCTCAGGTGGGACACAAACGGGGCATAGGGAAACGACGTCGTTCCATCGAACGTGATGGTGACGGTCCGCTCGTCGACGGCATCAACGGAAGCCACATTCTCGAAGCTCGACGCCTGGGCGCAGCCATCGCCGGGTGCGGTGCAGTATCGCCACGTAAAAACAATGTCGTTCGCGCTGAACGGCGTGCCGTCGGACCAGACCACATCCTCCCGGATATTCCAGGTGATCTTGGTCCGGTCGGCCGAGACACCGCCGTTCTCGAGGGTCGGAACCCGGGTAGCCAGAACGGCGACTATTTCGCCGTTCTCGTTGTACTCGGCAAGCGGCTCGATGACGAGAGATGCCGCCTCGGCATCCTTGGTGCCGCTGGAGAGATACGGGTTGAGGATTGTTGGCGCCTGCCAATAGAGGAGTGTTGCGCTGCCGCCTTGGCCTGCACTATCCAGATAATAGCCGGAACCGATCAGGATCGGCAGGCCATAGGTCATGACCCTCTTGACGAAAGCCACCTTGCGCTGCAGTCTCCCGGTGGCGGGATTGCGCGCCGAGTAGTACAGGAAGCTTTCACCGAACGCGTCGCCGACGCTCACCACATCCCGGCCGCCGAAGGGACCGTCCAGATAGTCGTTCAACTCGGGAGCAAGGATGCCATACCCCTGGCTGTAGGGATCGCCTCTGAACAGCGTGTTGCCGTAGGTATCCAGGCCGAACACGTAGATTGAGCGGCTCCTCCAACGCGGGTCGGTGGACAGCGCCCGGGTGGCGAAGTACCCTTCCGATTCCAGCTCCAGGGCGGCGCAGCGGACAAACTCCTTCAGCCTCACGGGAGAAGGATCGGCCTCGAGCCCCAGGGCGTGGACCTCTTCGCTCCAGCACGTGCCGGGAAGGTCGCGGCGGTAGACCCCCGCGCCGATCGCGGCCAGGTTTCCTTCCCAGTCGATGCCCTTGATGTAGGAAGCTTTCGGCTCATCCCGGCCAGTCGCCGGATTTGTGAAGGAGTAGTAGAGCCAGCCAGCGCCGAAGCTGCTTACGATCCGATGCTGTTCCTTGTAATAGTCGTTGCCGAAGGCGTCGATCAGCAGTCCTAACGATGATCCTTCCCTCGACCGGGCGGGCGGGAAAACGAAGAGTCGCGCCTGATCGCTCATCGGGGTCGCTTCGGAGACGAAGATATAGATGGGGCCGCTTTTCCAACGCTCGTCCTCGTTGAAGGCCCGGCGGGCCTCCTCAAACCCCATTTCCTGGACAAACTCGTAGGCGCATTGAACGAACGCTTTAACGTCCTCCGGTGTGTGCACGGCGGTGGCGGTGACGGAGCGGTCCGCACACGACAGCGGTTCAGCGGCCCCCTGGGCGACAAAAGCTGGCGCAGCGGCCAGGAAGGCGAAGGGAATCAGGAAATAAGATAGTCGACGACGTTTCATCCTTTGGTAATAATAACCAAAATCGAGGGAACTCGAAATCGCGAATTGAAGCCGCGTGGGAGCGTCGGGCTTCGAGGGCGAGGCGATCAGCACCTTACGCTTGCTCAGGACCGCCACTGGCCAGTAAAGTGGATTCTTCACTATGTCGAGACAGGCTTTTCCAGGCACGACAACCCTTGAGAGGATGGCCAAATTGCTATCGGATTATCGGTTGCCCAAAAATGTCCATGGGTTCAAGTGTTGGTATTGCGATGCGAGGCTGATCGAGGACGGAGCCAAACTCGCCTTTATCGGTGTCAACCCAGCTGGCGACCAAGACGATGCTGCACACAACAAGAAGGAGCGCTACCTGGATGCCCCCTATGAGAAAAGGGACCCGCTGTGGAACGCTTGGCTGGATGAGGAGTGGCCCGACGGGAATCCGTATCACCCGTATCAGGAAAGGGTCCATCGGCTTTTCAAGGCAATGTGCGGCCCCGGATGGGACCCGATCCTTCGATCCACGGCCTGCTTTAACGTGTGCCCCTTTCGGACTGTCCAGACCGGGCATTTGCCGCCCTCCCTGTGGAGTTCCAGCACGGAGTGGTTTGGAAAGGCCCTGATTCCGGTCGCACCGGAATTCATAGTCTGTGACGGAAATGGGCCGTCCTGGTCCCCCTGGGCCGTGCTCAAAGGCCGCTACGGCATGCAGATCGTCCGTGATCGGAAAGCACATCCGAATGAAAAGGGATCTTTCCATGTCAAGGAAGGCCGGCTGAAGAAAGCTCCCTTCGCTGGCGCTCGGGTTCTGGGAGTTCCTTCCCTGAGTCGTCGGCATGCGTCCTTATGGGAAAGCGAGGAGTTGCTCTCGCTGATCCGTGACATCGGAAGTCAAAGTCCGTTCCTCTGTCTCTAGTTTAGTTAGGGTAGGGGCAAAATACTGCGATGTTGCAAGCCAGGCCCTGCGGATGAGGCTGCGACCGATGAGGTTTTGGCCGTAGAGGAGCACGTTTTCCCATTTTGATGGGGCTGATGTGCTCCCGCTGCGAGAGGTCCACGTCTGCTGAATCGGGCTTTGGGCATTGTCACGTTAAGTGCTCTAATCTCGATCTGGTGATTTCGGTGTAGCCTTTTGGGATGGACACCATCTCCTTCAAACGTCACCGCTTTCCACCGGAAATCATTCGACGCGCCGTTTGGCTCTATGCCAGGTTCACTCTGAGCTATCGGGATGTGGAGGATCTTCTTGCGGAGCGGGGTCTGGATATTTCCTACGAGAGCGTACGGCGCTGGTTCCTCAAGTTGGGTGCGCCGATTGCCCGAAACCTGCGCCACACGCGACCCATTCCCAACGGCTATTGGCATCTTGATGAGATGGTCATCGTGATTCGCGGACAGCGTTATTGGTTATGGCGCGCGGTCGACAATGAAGGCGAGGTCCTGGATTTCCTCGTGCAATCGAAGCGGAACGCCCAAGCAGCGTTGAAGTTGATGTGCAAGCTGCTGAAGAAACAAGGCTGGACACCCACCCGGATTACAACCGATAAACTCAGGTCCTATCACGTCGCCATTCGAACCCTCGGCCTGACGGCTCAACACATCGACAATAAGCGTGCGAATAATCGTGCCGAGAATTCGCATCAGCCCGTCCGGCGTCGAGAACGAAAACAGCAGCGTTTCAAATCACCGGGTTCGGCCCAACGCTTCCTGAACATCCAGGCCGCCGTTTACAATACCTTTTACCTCCAACGTCATTTATGCAATAGACTCACATTCAAACGATTTCGAAAAGACGCATTCAATGTATGGGAAAGTGCGAGTGCGGCCGCCTGAAAGGGAATCCATGCGGGCCTTTGCGGCCCAACACGATTAACGTGACAATGCCGAATCAGCACCGCAGCGGCGATCCACAACCTGGGAGCAGAAGCGATGGCGGTGAACTGCCGGTTGATGAAAGAGGGCGCCGTGCTAGAAGAGGTAGAGATCCCTCTGGCGGCCAACGGGCAGGAGGCCCGGTTCATCGAGGAAGTGTTCACCCGCACCGATACGTCCGATTTCGCGGGGTCGGTGCGCTGTACCGCGCCGGGCCGGTTCACCGGAGTGGCCGTGGAGTTCGATGCCGGCAACCGCATCTTCACCACGCTGCCGGTGGTGCCGGTTCAGAGATGACTTCCCGGGAATAAGGTGGGGAGGGGAGTGTGCCGTCTTCTGGTCGGAGGCGCATGGGGGAATAAAGCCCATGCAGCATAGATTCTATTCCAACAAAGGTACGCGATGCGACATAGGTCGACCCCAAGCAACTGTTTGAATGGGGCAGGATCGGGGGCGCGGTCGGCAAATTCATGGCCGTTCGCTTCACGTCGCGAACGGCCCCTCGACGCATCGATACGACAGAGAACTCTCGTCTATTGAAACCGTCTCAAGAAACGACCATACCTTCTAACGGGACAGTACTGGAGTTGAATATATAATTCCTTATTATGTTGCATACCGCTCCTTACAGCGCAGTCATGAAAGTGCGTTCCCGATTCATCCGTGCCGTGGCAATCTGGTTTCGCTCCTTCAGCATCGTATCGCTGACGCTGATGGGCAGCGTTGCCGTGGACGCGCAGACGAACACGGGCAGCATTCGAGGTTTCGTCTATGACGAGACCCGGGCCGTGATCCGGGACGTGACCGTCACGGCGATTGACGAGAGCCGTGGCGTGGCCCAGGAAGCGGTGACGACCGATAGCGGCGGGTTTGTCCTCAGCTATCTCGTGCCGGGAAGATACACGCTACGCTTCGAGGCACCGAATTTCGCGACCCTCACCGTGGAAGGATTCGAAGTGCAGGTGGGCGGGATTTCGACGTTTTCGCCGCAACTGGCGGTCGCTGCAACCGAGACCCGGGTGGTCGTGTCGGCAGCCTCCACGCGGCCGATGATCGAACCCGAACGCGTTCAGCAATCCGATCACATCGACTCGGTTCGTATCCAGAATCTCCCGATCAACCGTCGCGACTATCTGGGCCTGGCGCTGCTAACCCCAGGCGTCGTGAATACCAACCACATCGCCAACGCGATTGATCGGCGCATCCTTCCCACACCCTCTTCGGGACTCGGCATCGGCGGGGGAAGCGGGCGCGGCAACACGTTCATGATTGACGGGCTGGACAACCTTTACAATTCCGGAAGCGTTCGATCCTCGATCAACCAGGATGCCGTCCAGGAGTTTCAGGTCAACAGGAACTCATTCTCCACCGAACAGGGCGGGGCGCCGGGCGGCACGATCAATATCGTCACGAAGGGTGGCACGAACGATTTTCATGGAACCCTTTTCGGCGGTCTGCGCAACCGTCGCTTCCAGGCTCGCAATTATTTCGACCCAGAAAAATCCCCGTACACACGGGCGCAGTCCGGCGTATCCATTGGCGGTCCGATCAAACCGAACAAAACATTCTTTCACCTCGCTTACGAACGCCTGGACCGCCACGAATCGCAGATCGTTCCGCTGCTGGCCGATCGATCGTTCCTCACATCGTTGACGGATTCACAGCAATCTCTGGTCGACGCGCTCCGCGTCGCGGCGCCGACCCTTACGCCACTCGTCAATCAACTCGCTTATGCGCTGGTGCCGGCTCATACTCCGGCCGTGGTGTCCCTGTTCGAGAAGAACAGCGGCACCTTCCCATTCGGGGAGCAGCGCCAGCAGGTCATTACGCGTGTCGACCACACACTGGGGGGTGGCCACAATATGTTCTTCCGGGGAAACTGGAGCGGGCAGGAGAGCGACAACATCAATTTCGGGGCGCTCACGGCCCGCAGCAGAGGAAGCAACTCGAACGTCAATGATTTTGCCGTCGCGTTCGGCGATACCTGGGTGATCAACCCCCGCTGGGTCAGCGAGACGCGTGTGGGTCTCGGGTATCACGACTTCGGCGTGTATCCGGTCGACAAGTTCGGCCCTGCAATCGATATCGGCGCGATCAGCTTCGGCAGGGACTTCATTCTCCCGGTGCGAGTCGTCGAGCGGGTCTTCCAGATACGCCAGAACTTCATGCGCGTGTCCGGCCGCCAGACGCTCAAGTTTGGCGCCGACATTAATCCTCTCCGCGATAGCGCGCAAGCGGAAACCTTCTTCAGCGGGAGGTTTGTTTTCGGAGAGGCCATCCCGCTCAGCAACGTGATTGACAGCGTGGCGGGCCCTGGAACGTCGCAGGGGGTCAAAGGCCTGCTGGCCGGTGCCGGCGCGGCGCAGCTCGCGGACGCTGTCGACGCGCCCATTTCGGCCTTGCAGGCGTTCGCCCTCGGCTTGCCCACCGTTTACCAGCAGGGCTTCGGCAATCCGAATTGGGCGGGCTGGGCCAACCGGATGAACTTCTTCGTCGAGAACTCGATCCGGGTCTTGCCGAACTTGCTTCTGACCCTGGGGCTGCGGTACGAGCTAGAACTGAAGACAAATTTTCCGCGCGATTACAACAACTTCGCGCCAAGAGCTGGATTTGCCTGGAGCCCGGACCCGAAGACCGTGGCGCGGGGCGGGTTCGGAATCTACTATTCTCGAATCGACGGCCACATCGGGTATATCAACGATCTTCTCGGCGAAACCCCGCAGATCAACCAGTTGTTCATCCCTTTGACGGGCATCGGCGGCCTTCAGAGCCCGTTGACGGGCCAGCTGTTGACTTCCGCGGAGATCTACCGGACTCTTCAGGCCCGGGATACCCGCTACGCGTCGGTTTCCGGGTCGTGGATGACATCGTGAACCCGTACTCCCTGCAAGGCAGTTTTGAAATTCAGCGCGAAGTTGGGGATTACGCCTTGTCAGTGGCCTATAACTACAACCGCGGCGTCCACCTGATCCGGCCGCTGGACTTGAACATCTACAAAGCCGGCACCAACCCGGCCACCGGCCGGCCGGTGCCGGGCTTCCGCAACCCTCTGATCCTGCAGGACAACGCGTATGGCAGCTGGGGAAGATCGGACTATCACGCGATGATCGTGAAGTTGGAGAAGCGGTTCTCGGATGGGTTTTCGATCTCTGCGCATCACACCTGGAGCAAGGCCATGGACGAGGCCACGGACTACAATTCGTCATATCAGCCGCATATCCAGTGGGACGCCCGGAACGAACGCGCCCTCTCCACCTATCACCGCGGCCACCGTTTCGTCGCCAATGCCATAGCCCAATCCCCGTGGGAAGCCGCAAAGGGGCGAGGCTTCGGGCACAACCTGCTAGCGGATTTCACGCTGTCCGGAATCGTGGCGGCGAACTCGTTTGCGCCATTCAACCTGACTACCGGCTTCGATTCGCTCGGCTACCGCCATACCGACACCCACCGCCCGTGGGGCCTCGGCCGCAACGCCGGGAAGGGCCCGGATTTCTTTAGCGTCGACATGAGACTCACCCGCACGATCCCGCTGTCGGAAACAGTGAACCTGCAGGTCATCGGCGAAGCGTTCAACCTGCTGAACCGCACCAATTTCAAGACGGTGAACGGCGTTGTTGGAAACGCGTCCACTGAAGACCTTCCGGCAAATCTCGTTGGGCGGCGCGGGCCAGTCACGGAACCGCTCTCGTTCGCCTCGGCGTTCGATCCGCGGCAGTTCCAGTTCACGCTACGGTTGACGTTTTAGAAACGGCCGCTTGGTTCCACTATGTTGAGCGATCCCCTCCAGAGGGTGATTGTGCGCATCTTCCGCAGCTTCCCTTGTTTTGTTTCGCTTTGCCTTCGACTTCTCCAGACACTTCTGTTGGAGGCGCCTCACAGGTCCACCCCAAGTCCGGTCGCCCGGTCTGCCGCCCCTATCAACGGCCGGGATTGCACAAAGGAACGGTTACGCAACGATCCGGCCCAGACGGGTTTTCAGGGGCTTCGGCTTTGCGAAACAATATTGCGATGTTGATTTTATTAGCAACATAGTTATGCAATGGTGCTCGCCTAGTCGAACGCCTCCAATGCCTTCATGGGTGCAGAAAGAGGAAGCGGTGCACGTTGAATCGAGGCAGCCCAGGTTGCTAGACTGCGACCTATTCCCAACGGCTATTGGCATCTTGATGAGATGGTCATCGTGATTAGCGGACAGCGTTATTGGTTATGGCGCGCGGTCGACAATGAAGGCGAGGTCCTGGATTCCCTCGTGCAATCGAAGCGGAACGCCCAAGCAGCGTTGAAGTTGATGCGCAAGCTGCTGAAAAAACAAGGCTGGACACCCACCCGGATCACAACCGATAAACTCAGGTCCTATCACGTCGCCATTCGAACCCTCGGCCTGACGGCTCAACACATCGACAATAAGCGTGCGAATAATCGTGCCGAGAATTCGCATCAGCCCGTCCGGCGTCGAGAACGAAAACAGCAGCGTTTCAAATCACCGGGTTCGGCCCAACGCTTCCTGAACATCCAGGCCGCCGTTTACAATACCTTTTACCTCCAACGTCATTTATGCAATAGACTCACATTCAAACGATTTCGAAAAGACGCATTCAATGTATGGGAAAGTGCGAGTGCGGCCGCCTGAAAGGGAATCCATGCGGCCCTTTGCGGCCCAACACGATTAACGTGACAATGCCACCTAGAGACATGATGAGAATCAGAGACCTGATGTTCATGTTGAGTAGTGTCGCGGTGACAGCCGCTTGCGCAGGACTGCAAGCGAACGCAACGCCCGAGCAAGCCGCCGCAACCGAGACGGTGTACATGAATGGCCGAATCCATACCCAGGACAAGGATCTGCCCTGGGCCGAGTCGCTGGTCACCAGAGACGACCGAATCGTCCTCGTGGGCTCTGACGAGGACGCCCTGCGGTACGCTGGTCCGGACGCCAAGCTCGTAGACTTGCAGGGCCGATTCGTGATGCCGGGGATAATCGACGCGCACACCCACCCCGGCTTGATCAGCATCTGGGCCGACCTGTCGGGACTGGATGAAACCGCTGGAGAGAACGAAGAGCCCGCCACACCCGACAGGATGCCATCCAGGCCGCGGGAAGCGACGCTGGCCTGGTTGCAGCAGTACGCCGACGATCACCCGTTCACTCTCGTGATCACACAGGCGGCGTGGGACGTCGCCGCCTACCTGCCTGACGGCCCCCACAGAAGAGACCTGGATGAGATTTCCAGCGTAAGACCCATTCTGTTGTACGACAACTCGGGGCACAGCTTCTGGGTCAATTCCGCGATGCTCCGGATCCTGGGCATCGACAGGAACACCCCGGATCTCAGCGAGAACCTGTCGTATTTCGTGCGCGACGAGACCGGAGAGCCCACCGGCTGGCTCAAGGAGTTCGTCCTGACGCCCTACATGGGTGACAGGTTGGTGCCGGATTCCGATGAACTGAAGGAACGGATGCTGAAGTACTTGAACTACATGTCGAGCAAGGGCGTCACGACATTGTGGGACGCCGGCAACTTCAACATGGACGACGCGGTGTACCAGGTCGCGCATGACATCGCAAGAGAAGGCAATCTGCCGTTGCGTTGGGAAGGGTCGTACCACATATGGGCGCCGGATCAAATCGACATTGCAGCGGAATCCCTGCTCCGGCTGCGGGAAAGGTACAGCCACGGCAAACTGCAGTTCAACACCATCAAGATCCACTACGATGGCATGCAGGATATTCTGACCGCCGGCATGCTGGAGTCCTACGTCACGGACCCCGACAACTACGGCGGCGTGCTGTTCACGCCGCAACGACTGAGCAGCTTCATGCAGGAGCTGGACGGCCACGGCATCGATCTGCACCTGCATGCCGCGGGCGACCGTGCGACCAGGAATATTCTCGACGCCGTCGAGCAGGCGCGGGGCGCGCTGGGACGGCCTTTGGGAATCGAGGTCACGCTGAGTCACCTGTTCTCGGTCGCCGACAGTGATATCGAACGCTTTCCCGAGTTGAACGTACACGCCAATTTCACGTCACACTGGTTCGGCGGAACGGTGTTCGGGGACGCCAGACAGATCAACGTCGGTCCGGAACGAGCCGGCCGCTCTCAGCTCGTCGGGCATTTCGTGCGGCGACAGGCCAGTGTTACGCTCTCCAGCGACGTCGTGCACAACCCGCGGCGGGTGAACCCCTTCATCGGCATCGAAATGAGCATCACCCGAAAGGCGATAGACAGGGCCGCCGCCGCCCTGCCGCCACTCGATGCCGGAATTTCATTGGAGCAGGCGCTGGCGGCCTATACCGTCAACGGCGCTGCGCAACTCGGATTGGAAGAAGAAATCGGCGCCATAAAGGCCGGCTTGCTGGCGGACTTCATCGTCCTGGCAGAGAATCCGTTCGAAACCGACGTGGAGAGAATCCACGCCATCGAGGCCAGCGCCACAATCGTGGCCGGTGAGCTGCGAAGCGGTAGCCTGTAAGCGGCTGACCAGACGACGACCGGACGATCCGCATACCACTGGCGGCTCGGGCGTTCACGCCCAGGCTAGTCGCCGTCCACGTCCGGGCTTCCCGGACCACGGCCACGTCATGGGGCCTGCCCTTGGGCCTGTCACCGCCGTGCCGGTGGCGCCGCGACCCGCCGCCGGGTCGTCACATTGGCGTGAAGGCGACCGCTGCCCGGGTGAAGTAGATTTCCGTCCGAGCCTCGAATCCCGAGTCGGCGCCGAACAGCAGCCACGCCTGGCCATTTGGAAGGTATCGAGATCGGTACCGGCGTCGATCGGCCCTGGAAGGACTTGATCTCCCACCGGCGCGACTACTCGCGCGGTCCGCTGATCGTCGGCCTGTCGGTGGGCCGCTTCGTCGGAACGCAGCGGGTCGGCTTCGCGACCTCGGAGTACGGCCGGGACTACCGGCTGGGTACAGCCTCGCGGCGTTCGGCGGCGAGGGTGTGAAGTTCGAGTTGGGCGTCGATGCGAAGCGACGGGAGAGCCCGTTGATGGGTGGCACGGACAACGGGGTGCTCGGGCGGGCCTCCGTGGGCTGGTAGCGGTGGCGCCAGGCACGCCCAAGAAGAGCGATCAGGACCGGCTCGACGCGGCGATCTGCCTTATCGTCGCGCTGCAATGGCGCCGCGGGCCACGTGATCGCGTTGTAGTGATCGGAGATGAGCGGCACGGCTACATGGTGACGCCGGTCTCGACTGAAACAAAGGCCATCCTTCAGAGCGCAGCGGTGGAGAATGGCGTGCCCTTTGACGCGCCTTGGCCCTGCGACTCCGAACGCCGGCCGCAGAAGCAAGGGGCCGCGCAAGTAGTTGTCCGCCGAGAAGCACCGCTGCCTGATCGGCAAACGAATCGCCCTTGTACCAACGACAAGACAGACGGCCAGCGCTGGTTCGACGACGCGGTGCTCTGGAGCCTGCTCGTTGAGACGGCACGGGCTGGCGAGTTGCTGACCTATGGCGATGTGGGGAAACGGCTGTGCGGTGAGCCTTGGTCGTAAAGGACGGGAACGGCTCTCTTCGATGCGTTGGATCGCGTCGGTATAGAGAATCTGCGACGCGGGGAACCACTCCTACCCTCGTTGGTGGGTAGGCAAGGCGAGGAAGATTCCAGGCCCTGGATTCTTCAAGAAATCCTATCCAAAAACCCACGGGGATGCGAAGCGGTCCGCATGTCACAAGGAATGCATCGCTGCCGTTTGGGCATTCGACTGGCTGGACTGAGTCAGACCGATGCCCGTTAATGACGCCTGCGAAGCTCAAGAGAGAGGAACCGCCCACGGTTCAATTCAATTTTCTCCCCGGAACCGGCCCCATCTCCGCCAGGCGCCGAACGCCGCGAGCACCATTCCGGCTAATAGGACGTCGGCCAGGGTCGCATCGCTGACCAGGGTTGCGCCGTAGCCGTTGCGCATCTTGCTTCAACCGGCCCACCAACCCGATATCGATCTATGAAAGTCTCCGCCTTGAGAGCCAGCAGCACCCGCCGACTGTTCCGGGCCGTCGACGGGCACCGCGCAGGCGGTCCGGCTGTGCGCCAGGTCCGACCAGAATTTACAGAAAAGAAGTTACGCTACTCGCGCATTACGGATTCCTCGCCTCAATCCTGCCTTACACTAACGCCGAGTGGGAGAAGCTCTCGATCTTCTTGAACTTCCTCGTGCCAAAGCTCCCCGCGCCCGTGGAAGAAGATTTGTCCAAAGGTATCCTTGAGTCCATCGACATGGACCCCTGAGCGTCTCCGCCCGGGCGAGCCAGAAGCGGAGTCGGCACCGTTTTCGAGAGTAGGCTCTGGAGGCATAACAGTGACCGATCAATCGTTCGACCTGGAATCATTGTTGAGATACTCCTGGGACTATTTCCGTGTGCACGCCGACCAGCGGATGTCCATATTCAACTTCTTCGTAGCCTTGGCCGTACTTATGACCGGGGGGCTAGTCGGCACGTTTCACAAAAATTTTGGGATGCCCGCCCTGGGAACCGTTCTGGGCTTGGGCCTTGGTTTCGTCTCATTCTTCTCAAGAACGTCGAGGCTTCACTCGCTGAGCTTGAAAAACACTTCCCGACGGTCGGAAGTGCTAACGGGCCGCACGTTCACGCAACTCTTTTCATGGGAGTCGGCCGTGACGCGAGGCTTGCGAAGCTCCCGAAAACGATGGTCACCCGCCGCACAGTTCAGTTACGCGCAGAGCTTCAATCTTCTCTTTCTGTTCTTCGGACTCGTAGGTGCTGTCGGGTCCATCCTGTCATTGATAGCGTGGATTGTTTCCGCCGCCTAAGCACATAAGTTCTTAAATACACTAACGTATTATATCAGGCTGATTTGGCATTGTGGTAACCTGAAAGGAGTTCCACAGTGCCTCGACACAGCCCGTATAAGATCGTTCTATCGCCAGGTGAGGAAAGAGAACTATTGGCTCGTGCCCGAAAATATACGTTACCGTATTTTCAGGTACAGCGAGCCAAGATGATTCTCCTGGCAGCCCAGGGTTTGCGTAATGATGAGATCGCGAAACGTTTGGATACCCGTCGAGAGGTGGTATGTTTCTGGCGAAAGCGCTTTTTCGAAAAACGCCTGATGGGTCTGGAGGAGAACTCTCGGCCGGGTCGCCCCCGGTCTTTTCCCCCCAGAGGTAGTGGTCGAGGTTAAAGCCTTGGCCTGTGAGTTGCCCGCCACCTTCGGATTGCCCATCTCGCGATGGAGCAGCGCCGATCTGGCCGCCCAAGTGCGCCAGTCCGGGTTGGTCGCCAGCATCAGCAGGACCACCGTCTGGCGCGGGCTCCATGAGGACGCCATCCGCCCTTGGCAGCATCGCTGCTGGGTTTTCCCTCGAGACCCCCATTTCGCCGAAAAAGCGGGGCGTATCCTCGACTTGTATGAGAGAGTGTGGCTGGGGCATCCCCTGAAAGACGGTGAATTCGTCCTCTCCGCCGACGAAAAAACCAGCATCCAGGCACGCCGCCGTCGGCATCGAACCCTCCCCCCTCAACCCGGCGTCGCGATGAAGGTGGAACATGAATACACGCGCTGCGGCGCTTGGGCTTATTTGGCAGCACTGGATGTGCATCGGGCCAAGCTCTTCGGTCGCTGTGAACGAAAAAATGGGATTGCTCCTTTTGGCCGCTTGGTCGATCAAGTCATGACCCAGACTCCCTATAAAGAAGCCCGAAGAGTCTTCTGGATTTTGGACAATGGATCGGCTCACCGGGGAGCCCGCTGCATCCGCCGGCTTCAAAGCAAATATCCTCGAATCGTCCCCGTCCACGGACCCGTCCATGCGAGTTGGTTGAACCAGATCGAGATCTATTTATCCATTGTCCAGCGCAAAGTTCTTACCCCGAACGACTTCCTTTCCCTGCAGGCCCTCGAAGAACGGCTTCTGGGCTTTCAACAGCATTACGCCACCATTGCTAAGCCTTTTAAGTGGAAATTTACTCGTCACGACCTGAACAAGCTCATGAACAAACTGAAAGCCGCCGCCTAAAAATACGTTAGTGTATTTATGAACCAGAGTACTAAGGTGCTGCACTGGACACACGTCGCGTCATCCGCCACCCGAACAACTCACGCCACTTCTCTACGGCGGCGCGTTCCTTCCCGTTGTTCTCTAGGAGCAGCGCTTCCTCGGCTACCGTCAACCATTTCCGCACGATGTCGGCTATCTGTCCGCGCCGCGCGCGCGACTCCACCATCAACATCAGGGCCAAGACCGGCGGGATTGGGCCAGTCGTCTGTGATGCGGTCGGCAACAGAGGCCAAGAAGAACCGGATCTCGTCACGATAACGTCCAAAGGGCTGGAGTACGAGTTCCAGCCCCATGACTTCCATGAGAAACGAAGGATCTATAGGCTCTCCGAAAGGAACACCTCACCAAGCTGGCGCGAGACATCATTGCGGACAACGAGCGCTTATATGCCTCGCAACAATTGGACGAGAGCGACCCCTAGAAGCTCCAGGAAACGACAACCGGCTTCGGGCCGGAAGGGAACCTTTCATCCCGTCCACACGACCCGAAATCCCCCTTTTCCCTCGTAAACAGCGCGTCTCCCCGGATCGGCCCGGAGCAGTCCAGGGCGCGAAGCGGCGGAGAAGACCCTTGACGGCGAGGACCGATCTGGCAGAATCGAAGGCGAGGGGAAAGGGGACCATTGGGCGAGCCATGATCGAGCACTTGCGCGGGCGAGAGAGAGCACTGGAACCGCTTGGCTGGACGGGCCGGGAGGCGGAATGGATCGCGCTGGTGTGTTTGCATAGCGGGGTTTTTATCCGGCCTCAATTTTGTCACTACTTCAACACGGATCGAAAACAGGCTCTCCGGGTTGTCAGGGCATTGGTGGCGCGGCGCGCGGGCATCGAAGGGGATTCGATGATGTTTCCCGGTGGCGCTCGATTGTGCCGGATTTCGAACATGGCGATCTACCGGGCGCTCGGTGTCGAGAATAATCCGGCATCGGCGGAAGGCCCGAAACTCTGTTCTGATGCGGCGGCTCTTGTCGCTTGATTTTGTCCTGGAACATCCGGGGTTGAACTGGCTTCCCACCGAACCGGAGAAGGGCGAGTTTTTTGAAGGGCTCGGCATTTCTTCCCGCTTGGTTCCCCGCCGGATTTACTACGGAGACGATGGCGCGAAGAATCGCTACTTTACGCTCAAGCTCCCCATCGCCGGGGGCGCTGAAACTGTCACCTTTGGCTATGTCGATCCAGGCCGGGAGAGCACCGGCGAACTCAACACATGGGGAGCCGCGCATGTTCCGCTTTGGGATGCGATCCGCGCCAAGGGGCGACAGGTCCGAGTGGTTGCCATTGCCGCCGAACATAAACCCATTGAGCGGGCGGATCGGGTGCTAAGGGCATGGGCGGCAGCACCGGAGAAGGATGGAACCGGCATGTCGGTGAAGCAGGAGATCGCGGCGATCAAAGATGGGATGCTGCGGGGCGGGCACGAATTTTTGGAGCAGTGGGGACGGTGGCACCCGGCCAGGGAGCGGTGGTTCGAGCTTGAAAAACTCCCGGAGGCTAACCTAGCGGAAGGGGTTAAGATTGACGAGTGTTCGACGTACCGGGCAACCCGGTTTGCGGTCCCGGTATGAGGGGCCATATATCAAATGCTATATAAATCCATACTCCGCGAGAAGGTGGCGCCCGGAGAGGCAAAATCGAGGGGTTTTTCTTGCCACAAATGACCGCCTATTTTTTGCTCCAGGGTTAGAGGGGGGGGGTGTTCCAAGATTCGGGACGAAGGTGTGACAAAGCCCTACTCCCATATCTCTCTCATTCCGCTGTTGTTATCCCCTATGAATCGACCGCCGCCGTGCCAAGCGAGGGAAAAAGAGGGGGACGATAGCGACCCCCCTCAAAAGTGGGGGGTCATGCGGCCCCGCGTAGGCGTGCAATGTGGCACGCCTTCCCGGGGCTCCCAGGGGGGTCGCTATCGTCGGTATTTATCCCTGCGGGAAGGCTCGGAACAACCCCCCCCCGAGGCGGCGCTGGGCTCCTACCTCGAGCACGTCACCGGCGACGATCCCGGCAAGCGGGATAGCCTCATGAAAGGCCTCGATGTATTCTTAGAACGGGATCGGGAACTGTTCGATCTGCCCCACAAGGAGAATCCTAATGGCAAGCCCAGCTGAACCCGTCACCACGGAACCGACCGGAGCGCTCTTTCGAGCCTTGCGTAGCGTGGACGTGGAACCCAACCTGGCCTACGAAGCCGCCGAGGAAAACCGCCGCCGGGCCGGGGAGAATGTCGTTGCCGTCCTCGGAGCCAAGATCGACGCCCAAGGTGGCCGGATCGAGGCTGAAATCAAAGCCCAAACCGCGCGCATCGACGTTCTACAGCGTGTGATCTGGCCGCTGATCGTTCTGCTAGCCGTCCCCGTCTTCGGCCTGCTCTACAGGGTTCTCACTACCGCCCCTGGTTAAGGAGCGGTCCTTTCCGGTGGGCTTGTTTGGGTGGGTGTGAGAAAATGGGCAGACTATGAAACATAACTTCTCCTTATCCCTGATTTCCTCAATCCTACTTTGCGTCGCGTCGCCGACTCTCGTTGCCCAGGGGGGCACCGCTGAACCACTGTCTTGCGCGGATCACTCCATCACTGCTCGCGCCGTTCGCTCCCCGGAGGGCGTTGAAGCGTTCGTTCAATGCGCCTACGAGTTCGTCCAGGAAGTGGGCTTTGAGGAGGCCCGCCGGGTCTTTAACGAGGACGAGCGTTGGAAAAGCGGCCCGACCTATATCTTCGTCGACGAAGTGACCCCCATGTCCGACCTGTCTCGATCGTTCGTCTTCCCACCCGATCCTTCGAGAGAAGGGCTCCCGTGGGGACTGCTGATCGACGCCTTCGGCAACGACTGGTACCGGGAACAGCATCGCATCGTGAACAGCGCTGGAGATGGCTGGATCTACTACTCCTTCTTAAACCTGGCGACCGGCCGGGATGAGCCGAAGGCTTCCTACCTCAAGAGCATCGACTGGGACGGGACCCTCGCCACGATCGGCGCGGGGATCTATCGCCGCGACCTACCCGGAACGTGCAGAAGTGAAGAGATCCACGCCATGGGGCTTGACGCTGATCCTTCCAAAGAGAAGCTGCAGGAGTTTGTCCGTTGCGCCGCCATGGAGCTGGAGTCGCAGGGATACTTCGCCGTCCGGTCCCTGACCACCGATCCGCGTTGGGGGAACGGCTCGATCTACTTGTTCGGCGTGGATGCCTACGGAAGCTCTCTGTTCAACGGAGATCCTTTCAGTCGGTTGTACGGCGTATCCGAGCTAGATCCCTACATCAACACATCGCTTGAAGGTCAGGATCTCGTAAGTGTGGGGGACGCCTTCGGGGAATCCTTCTTCTACTACTCGGCTGTAAACCCTTCCACCAGGAGGCTGGAACGCAAGGTGACTTTCGTCAAGAGGGTCGTGGTCTATGGTCTGCCGATCCTGGTCGGCTCCGGCTACTATCATCCGGATGAGGGTCCGTAGGCCGGGTTAGCTATCGCACAATTTCAAGGATGAGCAGTTGAGCCCAGGTGTACTGGCTCAGAAGCTCGGTCGGCTCTGATCTCCTTTCCCTCACCGCGAATCGTTCCAGATCGGTCCGCGCCGTCAAGGGTTCGCTGCGCCGCTTCGCGTCCTGGACTGCTCCGGGCCGATCCGGAGAGAGGCGCTGTTTACGAGGGAAAGGGGGTGGATGGTCCTGGTTGTCGGGTTGCTTCGGGTCGTGTGAACGGGCCGGAAGGGAACCTTTCGGCCATACCAGCCATCTGAGCCGTAGCGGAAGGGAGCGGAGTCACTCGCAAGGGCCGTAGCGCAGCGTAGGAGGCGCGCCAGCGGCTTGACTCGCCTCTTGGCGAAGGCTATCCGTGGGTTTTTGGTTGGGTTTTGTTGTCGTCTCGTTTCCCCCGTTTCACTGCGGTTTTCAGTAAGTCTTTTGTTTTCAGTTCTTTACCTATAAGTAAGGTTTTGGTTTTGCCTTTTGCGGGGGGGCGTTAGCCCCCCTCTTCCGGTGGTTTCTCTTTTGTTTTGAGCGAGTTGTCCACAGCCGTTGATTGGCGACAGTTAGAATTCCCCGCGTGTTGCCTCATCTAAGAATCGAACCGAAACTAGAAACTTGCCTCATTGGGAATCGAACCCAGTTCAGAACAGCTTATTTCTTCCGTCTCGCAGAAACAACGGGTGGAGTGGAAGGTCGAAATGACAAGGGAATAATGTGCCGGAGTGATCACGTAAAAATGACCCACCTTGTCAAGTAGGGTGTTGTTCTTGGTTTGAGCGAATTGTCTTGTCCGGTTCTTGGACTGCGAGAGGGGACACAGTGAGGGCGAGCCCGAATGGGGTTCCCTCTCGGCGGCCGACTCAGGTGACCCCCTTCTTGGGTTGTCCCGGGACCGTGAAGTCCCTGCTGCTGGAGATGTACGGCCCAGCGGTCGAGGCGACATTGCTGTGTGGCCGTCAGGGGACACTTCCCATGGCTCATAAGACTATTTTGACCTCGGCTGGTTGCCCCTTTGTTGGCGCACCTTCTTTTGCGAAATCAGACCCGATTTCAGAGAACGTTGGCTCTACACGGGAGATCTCGGCCTTGTAGAGTTGTTCTCTTCGCCAGTCCCTGACGCGGCGCTGCAAAGTTCGCAGCTGCCCATCAAAGAATCGACAGGGATGGCGTTGTTGAAGCCGAATGAAAAGCGCTTTGGCTGTTTGAGCGGGATTGACTTCCAGTTGGACACGAACCTCTGGCCAGACTTCAACGAAAGGATCCTCCCGGGTCCTCCAAGTCCGGGCAACCCGGGGCTTCTTCGTCCGCCGATATCTCCTGATTTGGTTGGATTCTGGTGCAGCACTGATCTCAGCAAGGTACTTCCTGACAACAGCATCCATCTCTCTAGGGGAGCCGTTTCCCTCCGGTTCTCTTTGTCCGTTGGCAAAGGTCCAAAAATGGTCCTGTCTTCGCTCGAGTTCTTTGAGTAACGTGACTGGATCCAGCTTCCTGTACAGGTCTTTGATGGGTTCTATTTTTCTCTTGGTGAGACAATCAGAGGCTAAGATTCGCTGGTAAGGAGTTTGAGCCCGATCGTAGCGTTTCTTGACGCGTGCACCCCGGCGTTGCTTCTCGATTAGCTTCATCGAGGGCTGAAAGAAGTTCACGTAGAGGCGCAGAATCTCGTAAAGCTGAATCAGGGCTCGCCAGGCCCCCAGACCCGTGTAGCGATCGTAGCCAATCAGCCGTCTCACGATCGAATGATTGGCGACAGTTAGAATTCCCCGCGACGACAAATGGAATTCCCCGCTTTTTCAGGGCTGATCCTGACCATGAGGGCATGGTTAAGGATCAGCAAGTGCGGAGGTTAGTAAAGTTGAAGAAGAACGAGAAGACGCTAACGATGGCGGCGGCCAAAGCGGGGATGTCGCGAAAGACAGCTCGCAAGTACCTGAAGTCGGGAAAGCTACCGAGCCAGTGTCAGCCGGAACGGTATTGGAGAACTCGATCGGATCCGTTCGAGTCGGTGTGGCCGGAGGTGAAAGAGATCCTGAAGCGATCGCCGACGGTGGAAGCAAAAGCGGTGTTCGATCATTTGTGTCGTCAGCAGGAAGGGGCCTTCCAGCAAGGCCAGTTGAGAACGCTGCAGCGCAGGATCAAGCAGTGGAAGGCAGAATACGGAGAAGCGAAGGAGGTGATGTTCCCGCAGAAGTATCAGCCGGGACATCAAGCGCAATCGGACTTCACGTTTATGGGGCGCCTCGGAGTGACGATCCAGGGCCAGCCGTTTCCCCATCTGCTGTACCACTTCGTGTTGGCCTACTCGAACTGGGAAGCGACCACGCTGTGTTTCAGTGAGTCGTTTGAGAGCCTCAGCCTGGGGCTTCAGAACGCGTTGTGGGAGTTGGGGGCGCTGCCCGAGGAGCACCGGACCGACCGGCTCTCGGCGGCAGTCAAGAACCTGAAGCGGGAAGAGTTCACCGAGCGCTATCAAGCGTTGCTGAGACACTTCGGGATGCGCTCCAGTCGTACTCAGGCAGGAAAGGCACACGAGAACGGGGATGTGGAACAGTCCCATCACCGCTTGAAACGGGCCATTGAGCAGGAACTGCTGCTGCGGTGTAGCCGTGATTTTTCCAGCCGGGAAGAGTACGAGGGCTTTGTAGCGGTGATTGTGTCCCGGCGCAATGCGGCCCGGCAAAAGCGCCTGGGAGAAGAGCTGGCAGTGATGCGCCCGTTGCCGGCACGCCGTCTGGATGACTTCACCCGGCAGTGGGTGAGAGTCTCCCCCAGCAGTACGATCCGGGTTCGCCACAACACCTATTCGGTGGACAGCCGGTTGATCGGCGAGCGCGTTCAAGTGCGGGTGTGGGCGGATCAGGTGGAGGTCTACTACGGAGGACGGCGCCAGGCACGGATGCCGCGCTTGCGAGGAGAAGGCAAGCATCGCATTGACTACCGGCACGTGATCCATTCGTTGGTGCGCAAGCCGGGGGCGTTTACTCGCTATCGCTGGCGGGAGGATCTGTTTCCGGGGATCTTGTTTCGAGTCGCCTACGACGAGCTGCGCCGAGATTGTCCGGCCACGGCGGATCGCCAATATCTGAAGATCCTCGAGGTGGCTGCCCAGGAAGGTGAACAGCGGGTGCGAGAGGCACTTCAGGTGTTGATTGAGCGGGGACAAAGAATCCGTTTTGAAGCACTACGAGAATGCCTTGTCGATCCGGTGGTGGAACCCTGGGAAGTGATGGTGGAGAAGATGGACGTGGGCCTCTACGACACCCTTCTCGAGAACCGGGAGGTGAGGTCATGAGCACAGGCAACTTACCGCGACTTCGCGAGTGCCTAATCGAGCTGCATCTACCGGCCTTTCGGGAGCACTACGCCGCCCAGGCGGCACTGGCCACCCAGGAAAGTCTGTCCTATCCCCGGTTTCTCTTGTCGTTATCTGAGATCGAGGTGGCGGAGCGGCACGAGCGCAAAATCCAGCGCCAGCGTCGGGCCTCCAAGCTTCCCTGGGAGAAAACGCTGACGGCGCTGGACCGCTCGCGCTTGCCCCAAAGCGTGGATCGACAACTCACAGCGCTGCTGGAAGGGACGTTTTTGGATCGTGCCGAGAACGTCTTGGCTTTCGGTAACCCTGGGAGCGGGAAAACCCATCTGGTCTGTGCTCTGGGCCAGGAGTTGATTCTGCTGGGGCGCCGGGTTCTGTTTTCTACCTGCGCCCTGCTGGTACAGCGATTGCTGCGGGCCAAAATCGATCTGACTCTGGAGAAGGAGCTCAAGAAACTGGATCGCTTCGAGGCTCTCATAGTCGATGACATCGGCTACGTTCAGCAAAGCCGGGAGGAAATGGAGGTTCTCTTCACACTGCTGGCCCATCGTTACGAACGTCGCAGCATCTTGCTGACCAGCAACCTGATCTTCTCGGACTGGGAGAGGATCTTCAAGGACCCCCTGACGACGGCAGCAGCCATCGACCGGCTGGTGCACCACAGCGTGATTCTGGAACTCAACGTCCCGAGCTATCGAATGGAGAGCGCCAAGGCAAAGCAGCAGGGAACCACGAAATGAGGAAACCGCGAGGAGGTCAAATCCGGGCAAATCGGCTGATTGGACCCCGGAAAGTGCTTGGTGAGGGCGATAGACGAGTGCCCGCCAAGGGGAGAGGTCGTACAGCGCCCTACAGAGGCCGCTCAGCAGCCTCGTGGATCTGGTCCACTCCCCTCGACGCCAGCGCGAGCGAGGGGGAGCTCCGTTCGGGCTACGCCCTCACTCCGTCCCCCTCGCATTCTAGGAACAATCTCTCTTTTTTACAGAAAGGAGGACCGCGGAAAGGGCCGTCTCAGAGGACGGCTACAGCTCTTTTTTTTTAATCCTTGTGTGGGGATTTCCAATCGTCGCTGCGGGAATTCTATTTGACGTTGATCACTCATGGCCCCGAACGTGAACCCGTCTCATCCCTCCGGTCTCGTAAAGGTGAGCACACGGTCTCTCCAGTAGCTCACCTCGTTGTCGCATCAGTCGCCGTCCCCGCCGACCCCGGATTCGTCGCCGGTTCCCATAGACCGCATCACGGGCCTGAGTGTCTCCTCTCCAGCGTCTTTTCCCTCGTTTCGGTTCGCTCACATAGCTGCGCAGTCCCAGCGCTTCTAAATCCACCATCCGTTCGGTGCTGTGATATCCCTTGTCGGCCACCACCTCTTCGATGCCCGATCCCTTCGGCAGCGCTTGTTCCACCTGCTCGGCCGCCTGTATCAGTGTCTTGACCATCGTTTGCGTATCGCCTCGATCCGCTCCTTGCACCGTGACCGAGACGATGGCTCCCGTCTCCAGATCCACTGCATGCTCTGCCTTGTGCGCCAGATGCGTCCGCCCATCCTTCATCCTGGCGATGCGCGCATCCCCATCCTGCGGATGCTTCCACTGCTGGTTCGATCCCTTGCCGGTTCGTTTGCGGTCCAGTAGGGCCAGATCTTCTCGAGTAGGCGTCTGGATGCCGGAGGCTACTGCCAGCTCCGTCAAGAACTCTTCGTAGCCCTGCTCGGTGTCTCGTCTCACAATGCTGCGCAGCGCCGCATTGGCCTCCAGCGTGGTGGCATCGATGCCGATCGTCTTGCCATTCAACAACCCGCTCTCGGCTACCCGCTTCAGCACCCAGGAGAAAACCGCCTCATGCGTGGCCACATCGATCAGTCGCCGGGTCCTTGAGATGGTCGAATGATCCGGCGGTGACTCACTCAGATTCAGTCCCAGAAAACCGCGCAGCGCCAGCGAATCAGCGGCTCGCCAGGCAATGCCTCGCTCCGAGCTCAAACCTTCGAAGTAGCCCACCAGCAGCAGCCGGAAATAGATGCCCGGTGCCAGGCCGGGCCGCCCTCGGCTGGGGGCATAGAAAGCGGTGCATTCCGCCTCCACAAAATCATCGAAACCGTGCTTGCCCAGCACTCGGTTCAGGCGTTGGTAAAAAGGGTGTCCCGGCGCTTTGGCCAGCTCTGTTGCCGGCACCCACATCTCGCTCTGCCTCTGTCTCTTACGCTTGCCCATCGACATGGCACAAGTCTATTGGCCATGGCTGACCGAGAGGCGACTTTCACCATGATGAGATGGACTCCTCCTTTAGGCTTAGACGGCATCTAAAGTGCCAGAGCCAAAGTTTTTAACTGTATCAGGAGGAGTCTGAAATGAAGCATAGAACAATCGCAGTGGATTTGGCAAAGTCGGTCTTTGAGATTGGGATTTCCGAGCAGCCTGGTCGGATGGAGAAGACGCATCGCCTGGGTCGAGCTCGGTTGTTGAGGTTCATGGCCAAGCAACAACGGGCAACGATTCTGATGGAAGCCTGCGGTTCGGCTCACTACTGGGGCCGGCGATTCCGGGAACTGGGGCACGAAGTTGTGCTGCTGCCGCCAGCCTACGTCCGGCCGTACGTGTTACGCAACAAGACGGATCGCAGTGATGTGAAAGGGTTGTTGGAAGCCCACCGCAACAGTGCCATTCGACCGGTTCCGATCAAAAATGAATCGCAGCAGCAGTTGACCGCCTTACATCGGGTGCGGACGGCATGGATGCTCACCCGCACGGCACGGATCAATACGATGCGGGGCATTCTACGGGAATTCGGTTTGACGATTCCCGTTGGAGCCTGCCAGGCCGTGGAGCGGGTGCGAGGATGGATCGAAGATGCAGAAGTGGAGATTCCGAATGGGATCCGATCGGTGCTGGAGGAGATCTGTCTGGAAGTCAGAGAGCTGGAGGGGCGAATCGATCGGATCGAAAGGAAACTGAAAGCGCTATCGCGACAGAGTGTTGCGATTGAACAACTGCAGTCGATCCCCGGGGTGGGATTGCTGACAGCCACAGCGGTGGCCGGTTTTGTGGGAGATCTGAGGCGCTTTGATTCGGGACGACACTTTGCCAGTTATCTGGGCTTGACACCGCGGGAGCACTCCAGCGGTCTGCGGCGTCGACTCGGGTGCATCAGCAAGCAAGGGGACATCTATTTGCGCACTCTCTTGATCCACGGTGGGCGATCGGTCTTGTGGACGGCCAAGTCCAAGCAGCGGCCAGACCGTTTGCACAGGTGGGGTTTGGAGATTGAAAAACGACGGGGGCACAACAAAGCGGCAGTGGCTGTGGCCAATAAGCTGGCCCGTCTACTCTGGGCCGTTTCCACCCGTGACGCCGCCTATGAACCCCAGCGAGCTTAAGCGATAAAAGATTTGTCAAGATCTTTCCCTGGGAACTGCATGAGAGGATTCGAACTGATGGCGAACCGGTCAGACCGGCGCGGGGAACACGCCGATAGCAGCCTTGGCCACTCGATGGCCGTCACCACGATAGGCGCCCCACGCGCGAATATTCATCATGGCCCGGAGCCAGAACACAGCTCCACTAAGAGGCCGGAGATACGACTGCAGTCCACACCGAATCGCAAAAAGTCGATGCTTTCATGCCAGAGACCCAAGGAGGAGAAGATGATCCGATAGCGATTCTGGACCTGCAGCGAAACTCCTGGCTTCAACCCAGCATCCGAGTTTCGTCGCCAGGGCCCAGATCAGCTGAATTCGAAAAAATGAACAGGACCCTTGACAGGAGGAGTCCAGATACGGGCTGCTAGAGCCCCCCACCAGGAACTGAAATCGGGCTTGATTTCGTCACCCACGGAGGCGGGAACAGGCCCGAAACCGCGTGAGTCGGTACGACCACCCTGGCGCTCGCGGTATGTGGGCGGGCCCTCTCGCAACGGCAGGTCGGGGACGCCCCAACGAGCTGTGTCGCCGCCGTGAAGCTCCGCTCGGAGGATCAGCACGTTCCAGTCCAGCGAAGAGTCGCCGTCGGACTGGAGCATATTTTCACCTCCGCCCAGAATTCTCCAGTCGTTGTCAGCAAGCAGTGGGAAGCCATCTCCATCCGGATGCCGGCGACCGCCGCGACGATTGGGCGATGACGACAGCTTCTCAAGTCCAAGTTCCCACCACAGGGTCTCGGCATTGGCCATCTCACCTACGAGGTCCATGTAACCGTCCACTGCCGGTCTGGTCCAGGCATTCAAGCCCCAGGCCTGGGCGATGGGCGATTGACCCTGCCCGGACACCAACTGAGCGAACGTCTGGGCGCCAATCAGATAGTTGAAGGCGACCGCATTCGCGTTGAAGACATGCAGGTTGTCCGAGCTGATCCCGCCGGACGAACCATAAAAACTGTCTTGAAAGGTAGCCTCGCCATCCTCGTCTGCAAAAGACAGGTTAGCGCAGTGGGCATAGATCGAGGAGTTGAAGGTCGACGCGAACTCAAACGGGAACCTGATTTCGGCATTGTCGTCACGGTCACTCGACGTTCCCGACGCGGTTGCAAAAATCAGGAAACGGCCAGACCCATACTGACGTGAAGAGATGGGTGTCAGGATTCCCTCGGCCGGCCCGAAGATACGGTTCCTGGTGTTGGAACTCGTCTCAGGCACAATGAAGTTAAAGGGGTCGAAGATCAGCGTATCGTTACAGGTCAACAGGACCAGAAAGTCGAGAAGGTCCTCGCATTCGTCATTGAAGTAACGGAAGTGAACCGTAACGCCTTGCGTCGGGTGCGTGTTGGTGATGGCAAGAAATGTCTGGGCGATGGCACCACCCGCCAGTTGCCCACCACTGTAAAGATCCGGCCTGACGACTTGAAGAGGATCGCCCCACTCGGGCTCGTTTAGCTCTGAGTCACCAGAAGCCTCCCGTGCTTCCTCCCGAAGATTCACGCCTGTGTCGACAATATAAAGCACTTGTGATCCCGGATCGACAACAGTTCCAGCTGGAATGTTACGGCTCTGTATCGACTGCCCGCCACGGCCTCCGTACAGATCGCTTTTATTCATCGGGCCGGCCTCACCACCCGCGGGCAGGAAAGGGTTCGGCTGGGCTAGCAGCCTGTGGTGAAAGTCTGGGATAAGGGGTCACATTCAGACACTACACTGAGCCCATGGCAATGGGAAAGAAGAAGCGACGGCGACAAGCGGATTTGTGGGTGGCCAGCAGCCAGTTAGCGCGGAGTCCTGGGCATCCATTCTACGAAGCCCTCAACGAGGTATTGAGTGAGCACGGCTTTGACGATTTCGTAGAGGAGCTGTGCGGGAAGTTCTACGCGGAGAAGATGGGGCGGCCGAGCGTGGCGCCGGGAGTGTATTTTCGGCTGTTGATGGTGGGGTATTTTGAAGGGATCGGAGCGGAGCGAGGGATTGCCTGGAGAGTGGCCGATTCACTGGCCCTGAGAGAGTTTTTGGGATTGAAAGTGAGCGAGACACCACCCGATCACTCGACGATATCGAGAACCCGGAGATTAATCGATGTGCAGACCCATGCGGCGGTGTTCAGCTGGGTGCTGGAGCGACTGGCGGAATCGGAACTGCTGAAGGGAAAGACGATCGGGATCGACGCGACGACGCTGGAAGCCAATGCGGCGATGCGCACCATCATCCGACGGGATACGGGAGAAGACTATAACCAGTTTTTAACCGGATTGGCTCAGGCTTCCGGAATCGAGACGCCCTTGTAATACGTCACAAACTTCTCTGCCTTTTGCAGCCGGAATTGTATAGATTGTCTTAGCCCGCAGCGGGTGAAAAGAATATGACAGTGTGACAGCTGTCTTGGCTGCGGAGAAGAAGGGAAAGGAGCAGCCGGGAGCCCGTGGTTTGAGCTTCGGATAACTCCCGGCTTTTCGAAGACAAACTTCAGATTCAGGATCGCTTCCAAGACAGGTCTTTGTCAAGTCTTTCCTCTCTGGGACTGGGGCTGTACGAGCTGTTGCCCGACTACCGGGACCGCTGTCCGCTGTGCCGGGGAAGTGAATGCGCCGTACGCCACGGTCTGTATTTCAGGTGCTTGGTGGATGAGGAGGGGCGGACCTATCAACGGTTTCCAGTGGCTCGCTTCCGCTGCCGGCGGCGGGGCCCGGATCAGCCACGAGATGTCACCTTCAGCGTGCTGCCGGCTCAAGTGGTGCCGCGCCGACGCTTCAGCCTGGGGTTGATGAGCTGGATGGTCGAAGTGGTGGTGAACGGCAAACGGACGATGCGCCAAGCGCTGGACGAGGTGGCCACGGCCGGCAGCCAAGGTGAGGAAGCTGTGCTGTTGGAGGAGTTGACGCTGCACCGCATGCTGCTGCTGTTGGCGGCCGTCTATGGGCGACTGCTCTCTTTTCCGGTGGCCGAGGTCGAGTTGCCCGGAGCCGTCCAAGGGGTGCGGCGGCAGGCCCAGCAGGTGGCCGCGCTGCTGGCGGCCCAGCCCCGAGGCTCTCCACCCCGAGTGGTGCTGCGTTTTCATCGGCGTTACTTCCCCCACCTGCTGTTCGACCTACGATTGGCTCTCGGGCCCCGCTCTGGCTTGCTGACGGGCTGACTCACCGGCATCCGCTGTGTCTGCAGAACAAGTCGCTCAATCCCCTTTTTGCGCCACGTTGTTTGGACCCGGCTGGCAGCCGCGTCATGACAAGAATCGATCCTCCACACTGCGTGATAGGGGCCCAGCGGTAGGGTTGTGGCACAAAGGGTTGGCCAAAGGAGCCTCAGGATGAAGGGAAAACAAAAACGCCAGGCCGTGGCGCTGTTCCGCTACGGCGTCATCGCGCCGGTGCTGCACGCCGCCGCCGGCAGCCAAGCCCGTTACTTCGGCCGCATGGCCCGAAAAGAGCTGGATGTGCCGGGTCTGGGCAGACGCCGCTACTCAGTCGCCACTTTCAAGAGCTGGTTGCGCCGCTACCGCCAAGAAGGACTCGACGGACTCTTGCCCAAGCGGCGTTGCGATGCGGGCCGAAGCCGGGTCATCTCCGAGCAGATGAGCGCCCACATCTCCGAGCTGCTGGCCCGCCATCCCCGGGTGCCGGTCAACCGACTCCGTGAACAGCTGGTGGCCTCGGGCCACATCACTTCGCGCCGCATCTCCGAATCCACTTTGCGTCGTCACATCAAGCGGGCCGGTCTGCGGCCCCAGGTCAAGCCGGCGCCCAAGGCCCGCAAGCACTTCGAAAAACCCCACGCCAACGATCTGTGGGTGATGGATTTTATGCACGGCCCCAAGGTGCCTCTCGGCCGCCGCCGCCGCAAAACCTACCTGGCTGCAGCCATCGATGACCATTCCCGCTTCCTGACCCTGGCCCGCTTCTACACCCGGGGAAACTCCGCAGTGGTCGTCTCGGCACTCCAAAAAGCCTTCTCGCGCCATGGTTTACCCCAGATCCTTTACTGTGACAACGGCTCGGCCTTCTCCTCCAAACAACTCACCTTGGCCTGCGCCCGTCTGGGTGTGGCTCTGGTGCATTCCAAGCCCTATGACAGTCCTTCGCGCGGAAAAATAGAGCGCTGGTTTCGCACCCTGCGCCAGGGTTTTCTAAGCCTTCTCGATCTCGAGGCCTTGACCCTCGACGATCTCAATGCTCGCTTGTCTCAGTGGCTGGAGCAGGACTATCACCGGCGCCGCCACTCGAGCATCTGTGAGACGCCACTGGAGCGTTACCTGCGCTCGCTCGCCTCCATTCGCCGCCGTACGGTCAGCCGGGCCGAGTTGGACCGGGTCTTTTACCGCACGTTGCACCGCACCGTCCGCAACGACTGCACCGTCTCCATCGCCCGCCGGCTCTGGGAAGTGCCGCCCCAATACACTGGCCTGCGCATCGAGATCCGCCATCCCGAAGGACGTCCCAGTGAGCTGTTTCTCTTCGAAGACGACCAGCCGGTGGTGCGTCTGCACCGGGTCGACGCCGCCCAAAACGCCACTTCCCCCCGAAGACCCCGTTTTTCCCTTCCCGACGAGGAGGATGAATCGTGATCCACACTTTTTACGGCTTCTCCGACACTCCCTTCGCCAAGGACATCCCGGCCCAGAAACTGCTCCCCACTGCGGCCTTTGACGAACTCGCCCGGCGCCTGGACTACATGCGTACCCGTCTGGGGCTGATGCTCGTGCTGGGGGAGGCCGGAACCGGCAAAACGGCCGCCGTGCGCGCCTTCGTCGAGCAACTCAACTCCTCCGTCTACAAGCTCTTCTACGTGCCCCTGTCGACGGTCACTCCCCTGGATTTTTGGGCCCAGCTCAACAGCGAGTTCGGCGGTGAGCCCTCCAGCCGCAAGTCCACTCTGTTTCGAAACCTGCAAACGGCCGTGCGCGACTATGTGGAGAACGCCAAAAAGACCCCGATTCTAATTCTCGACGAGAGCCAGTGTCTGCCCGACAAAACACTGGACGAAATACCTGTACTTCTTAATTTTAGGATGGATTCAATCGATCCCCTGCTCATGATCATGATCGGTCATCCCGACCTGGGCCGACGGCTCGGGCGCCCCATGTTCCGCAACATCCACCAGCGCATCCTACTCTCCTACAAGCTGCCTCCCCTGGATGAGGCCGAAACCAAAAACTACGTCTGCCACCATCTCCAGCTGGCCGGAGCTAAACCCGACATCTTCACCGACTCGGCCTACCTGGCCCTTTACAAAACTTCGGGCGGCGTCTGCCGGCTGCTGAACCGCCTCTGCCTGGCCGCGCTCAACCGGGGCGTGCTCGAGCAAAAGGCCACTCTGGACGAAGAGGACATCTACCGGGCCTCCGACGAGCTGTGAATAGCGCCGACATGTTCTTCGACAACTCTCCCGAGAAGATCCTCGCCTACCTGCAAGAGCAGCTGCCCGATTACCCTTACCGCCCCGAGCTGGATGCGGCTTTCATTGCCGAACTGACCGCCGACTTCCCCGACGTAGACATCCTGGAAGAGATCAAAACCTTCCGCTGGTACTTCGACAACGCTCCGCTGAGTCGCGTCAACAACGTCCGCGTCGCCCTGCGTCGCTGGATCGCCAACGCCAACGGCTCCCGCTTCCGCTAGCTCCTCTCCTACCAAGGGCTGGCCTCAACCACCAGCGCTCCTCTAATCCGTCATTTTCTGCTTACCCAATCCAGGTCAAAACAGCCTGACTTCACCCCCTCTAAACAATCTGCTGTCTTACAGCCCACCCGCGAAGACCTGGTTCGTACGGACCGGAAACGCAAGAAGAAAGGCTCCAACAAAGAGTGGAAACATCCTCACGATCCGGACGCTCGCATTACGAAGATGAAGGACGGGCGAACGCACCTGGCCCACAAGGCCGAGCATGCCATCGACATGGAGACGGGAGCGATTGTGGCGGTCACGGTACAGGGAGCCGATAAAGGAGACACGACGACCCTGAAGGAGACGCTGATTCGTGCTGCCGAAAACATTGAAGAGGCGACGGGGCAAAAAGAGGAAATGGCCGAGGTGGTGGCCGACAAGGGATATCACAGCACCGAAACGGTAAAGGATTTTGCAGCGCTGCAGATACGCAGTTACATCTCGGAACCGAAGCGGGGCAGACGCAAGTGGAAAGGCAACATCGAGGGGCGAGATGCCACCTATGCCAACCGCAGACGGATACGGGGAGAGCGAGGCCGCGAGTTACTGAGACGGCGGGGCGAAAAACTGGAAAGATCCTTTGCTCATCTGTACCGGACAGGGGGGATGCGCCGCACCGAGATCAGGGGACACGACAATGTGGCCAAGAGACTGCTGATTCAGGCCGGTGCGTTCAACCTGGGTATGGTGATGCGCCAGAAACTCGGCGCAGGGACTCCCCGGGCCCTCCACGCCCGGATTCTTTGCGCTTTGTTAGCCTTTTTCGGGCTGAGGAAGGGCCTGAGGAGACGGATCAGCACTTTCTTTGAAGGTTTGATTGGAAAACTTTCAATCGGGCCCTTTCCAGGTGGCCCCCGGCCCAAGTCGGTGTCCGGACCCAATTAAGCACTTCTGCCACGGGCTGCTAGAACGGGGGCAGTTGTCATCAGGAGCACAAGCAAGCCCACCATCGCGATCAAGCTTTTGCGAAAGCTGCTCATTGAATGCATCCTCCTTAAGTTAAGAACGAGAACGTGATGAAGCTCGAAAATAACTGGCGCTTTCTTGGAGAACAAGGAGAGATACCTCGCACCGATATTTCACCGTCTTCGAGCTGCAGAAAAAAACACAATAGCATTAGTACCTGCCAAACAAGTGTTGGCAACGGGGTAAAAGGATGCGCTCAGGTTTTGAAAGTCGCAACTTTTTTTCGTGCCTCAAAAAGAACACCTGCTCGGATTTCGGTTACTCTATCGAATTGAAATTTGAAAGACAAACAAAAAATGCAAAAATCAACTCCCGCCGCGGGTCCCATTCCAGAATGAACAGCAACTCCCTTTCCGACTCCCCTCCCGGCCTCCAGACTCGACCGAAACTCCTGTCGGCGGGAGAGTTACGCCAACTCTATGGACACGACTACTTTTCTGGAATTTCGAGCGGGTATCCAGACTGCGGCTACGCCGGAGCTCATCCCGACTGGGGCCCCTGGCTCGACCTGATTCGCCTCATTCAGCCGCACGGAAAGCTGGTCGATCTGGGGTGCGCTTTTGGCTACCTGGTACGGGAAGCCCGAACCCGCGGCTATCAGGCGTCGGGCCTCGACATCAGTCCCTACGCTCTTTCCCGCGAGCCCGCCATCACGGGCCTGATCGAGGGGGACCTCCAGGTCCTTCCGCTGCGTAGCTCGAGCGCCGACGTAGTGGTTCTTTTCGATGTACTGGAACACCTGACCGAACCCCGGCACACCCTGGCGGAAGTGGTACGCGTTCTCACTCCGGAAGGACTCATCGTCGGCACGACTCCGGATCCGATCTTCTTTCAAACAGAAGAGTCGACCCACTTCTTTGAGCGCCCCCCCTCCTACTGGCTCGACCGTCTCCGCAAACATGGACTCGAGGTCCGCTTCCGCTTCTCAGAGGAAGATTACAACTTCCAGTTCGTGGCCTCCCCCCGGGGCTCCCGGCTCTGCTCTGCGCTCCGCCTTTTCCAGCACGACTACTTCTCCACCGAACCTGACTTCCTGGAAACCACGGGACCGGCGGTTGCCGTCCCCAGATCCGGGTGGGGCGGCCTGTCCGACAAGCGACGCTCCATCCGTGACCGGGCCTCGGTTTACCTGCTCAATCCCACCCCCTCTCCCCTCCGGTGCATTGTCTCTTTCCGACTCCTGAACCCGGGCCGCTGCACCACCCTGCAGGTCGGCTTCAACAGCCTGGTTCTGGGCGAGTGGGTCTTGACACCGGAACAGCCGGCGGAGCAGCAGCTCCGACTCCCCCCGATCCAGGTACCCGGGGGCGGTCACCACCTGTGGTTCGAGCTGCAACCCGGTGCTCGGGGGGTCAAGATCGGAGTCCTCGAGATCGAGAGCGCGGAAGGCAGCGCCGAGGAGTTGGTCTTGTCACTCCCGTTTGATCTTTTCCAGCGTTACCGGCTGGCGGGCCAGATCTGCGACCTCCTCGAGCCGGCCCGGGTGCTGGACGTGGGAGGCTATCTGGGAGATGAGGGCGGCCACCTGGCCACGTCCCGGGATTTTCTCTGCCCGGGCCGAAAGGCCGACCGCGACATCCGATCCACAGACCTGCGCCAGGGAGACTGGCCAGCCCACCAGCCGGCCCTGGCCTGGGCCCAGCCCTTTGCAGATGACTCTTTCGATCTGGTTCTCTCACTTGATGTTCTGGAACACCTGGCGGAAGAGGATCGGGCCGGCTTCCTGGCCGAGCTCGACCGTCTCTCCAGGAGCTGGATACTCCTCTCGGCTCCCTTTGCCGGCACAGCCGTGGAGGCGGCAGAGGAGCTCCTTCGAAACGGCCTCCTTTCCGCTCAGCGGTTCCTCAAGGAACATCAGCAACTGGGGCTGCCGGAATTGGAGGGAGTGCGTCGCCACTACCAGTCGAAGGGTTACAGCGTGGAAGTGATCCCCAACGGCTATCTACCACGCTGGAAGGCCATGCAGGTCCTGACCTGCCTTTATTTCGGCCATCGCGACCAGGTTTCCTTCCAAAGCTTCAACCGTCTGTACAATCGTCTCCTTTTTCCCCGCGATCAACGCGAACCTTCCTACCGGCGGCATGTCCTGGTCAGCAAGCGTGCTCTGGAGGTCGAGACCAGCTCTCGGCTGGCTGCCTTGCATGCCGAATCGGAAGCGGGCTTGGATCCGGATCTGGAGGTTCTGGGCCACCCGGATTTTGTGCGCCTCAATCAACGGATTCTGGGCCGACTGGAGCACTTCTACGGCTGTCTCACCGACACGCAGTTCCTGTTCGGTGAGCGAGAGAAGCTGATCCATCTGCTCGAGAACGACCTCGAGAAGGCCCGCCTCGCAGTGAAGGACCTGCGTTATCGAACACCGCTTTTCAAACTCCTGGTTAAGCGACTGCGACGCCGGCTCAATGCTTTCAGAAAACGGACAGAGCCGGCGAGTTTAGAATGAGGGCCCCGGCCGTGGACGACAAGACTCAAAGCCTGCCCCCCCGGGCCTCCGTAGTGGTAGTCAACTACAAAGGCCGGGGCTATCTCGAGGAGCTGTTCAAGTCACTGTCCCGGCAGACCTTTCAGGACTTCGAGGTGATTTTTGTGGACAACGCCTCCAGGGATGGCAGCCTGGACACGGTGCGATCGCTGCGCCCCGAATGTCAGACAGTCGAACAGGAAAGCAACCTGGGATTCGCGCGCGCGGCCAATCAAGGCGCCCGGCTGGCGGCAGGAGATCTGCTCGCCTTCTTGAACACCGATCTGAAGCTCCATCCCGGTTGGCTGGAGGAACTGATCCGGGCGGCCGAGTCCGATCACCGCATTGCCGCTGTCGCGTCCAAAATGTTCCTGTACAACGACACCGGTAAACTGAACGGGGTGGGCGGCATGATGAACTACCTCGGGTACACCTGGGACCGGGGTATGTTCGAAGCCGATCGGGGACAGTACGATCAGCCAGCAGAGGTTCTATTCGCCTCAGCCGGAGCCGCTCTTTTTCGCCGCTCGACCTTCCTCGAGGCCGGCGGCTTCGACGAGCGCTTCTTCATGTACCACGAGGATGTCGACCTGTGCTGGCGACTCTGGCTGCTCGGTTTTCGGGTGGTGACGGCGCCGCGGGCAGTGGCTTTTCACCATTTCGGCGGCTCCACCCGGGACAGCCGGGGAATGCTTTGGCGGGAGTTGATGGGAGAACGCCACAACATTCGGTCTCTCCTCAAGAACTACCAGTTCCCCAATCTGGTTCGGGCTCTCGCAGGGCTGGTTCTGTTGCCCCAGCCCTGCTCCCGCAAGCTGGGGCAGCTGCGCAACCTGCTCTGGAATCTGTGGGTATTGCCGGACACGCTCCGAGAGCGTCGGCGGATTGCGCACCGACGGGTGCGAAACGACCAGGACCTGGCCCACCTTATTGTAAAATCGAAAGATGTCCCCATCACCCTCTGACGTCAGCGTCGTGACCGTCAACTGGAATGGGAAGTCTCACCTGCAGACTCTGCTCGGGACGCTTCGGACCACCGGCTGTGGCGAGATCGTGGTTGTCGACAACGGCAGCAGCGATGGCTCGCAGGCTCTCGTGCGAAAGCATTTTCCTGCTGTTCAACTGATCGAAAACAAGACCAACCGGGGCTTCGCCCATCCCTGCAACCAGGCGGCCGAGAGAGCTTCCCGTCGCTATCTGGCCTTTATCAATAATGATATGAAGGCCCATCCCGACTGGCTGCGCAAAGGGCTCCCGCTCCTCGGAGGACGGACCGTCTGTGCCGGTTCTCGAATCCTGAACTGGAGCGGGGAGCGAATCGACTTCAACGGGTCTTCGCTCCAATACCTTGGCTATGCCCTGCAGCGCGACATCGGACGCCTGGTGGAGGAGGTATCGCGGGGTGGCGAGATCCTGTTTCCCTGCGGCGGGGCCATGCTCATCGACCGGAAGGTTTTCCTGGAAGCCGGGGGATTCGACCCCGACTACTTTGCGCTTTTTGAAGATGTCGACCTGGGCTGGCGTCTCTGGGTGATGGGGTACCGGGTGGCTTTTGCCGCCGAGTCCATCACCTACCACCGGGGCCATTCCACTCTCGAGACGCAGAGTCTGCCCAAGGTCCGCTACCTCATGCACCGCAACGCCCTGCTCACCATTGTCAAGAACTATGACGACCGGCGCTTTCAGAAGATCCTGCCCGTGGCTATTCGCCTGGCCATCAAGCGCGCGGTTCACTTCTCCGGCGTTAACCCGGAGGCTTTCTATATGTGGTCGGCAGTGGAAGCGAAACTGAACGACGGCGATTCCGAGACCTGCAAGCGGCTCCTCGACTCGCTCAACCACCTGGTGGCACTCGATGACGTTCTGAAGCAGCTTCCAGCTCTGCTGCAGAAGCGAAAACGAGTGCAGGAGAGGCGACAACGCCGGGACGAGCGGATTTTCGAGCTCTTCACAGACCCCTTCCGATTGATTGTCGAGGACCCGGATTATGCCCTGGAAGAGATGCGGCTGCTCGACGGCCTGGACTTCCCGGAGCTCGGACTGGACCAGCACCAGAAGGCAGCGGCGCGGCTTCCCGAGCAACTGGAGGCCAGGATTAAAAAGTTGAGCCAGGAGCTTTCTTGTTCACAATGGAATGGGCAGCACCATTTGAACCGGTCTCCATCCCGGCCGGAATTCTCACTCAGGAAGCTGCTGGGAGGATTGCGCGATGAAGGCTTGGGGGCGACCTGGCGCCGCCTCAAGGAACGGGTGGAAGATGGACTTTAGCGTCATCATTCCCACCTACAACAGGAGTGAAGTTCTGGGGATAACCCTCCAAGCCCTGGCAACGCAGGAACTCGCTGCGGATCCGGGAACCTCCCCGATTCGCTATGAAGTTGTGGTGATCGATGACGGCTCGACCGACCCGACTCGGCAACTGGTGGAGACTATGCTGGATGCTTATCCCGTCCCACTCAAGTACTTGTTTCAGAAAAACCGAAAACAGGGCGCCGCCAGAAACCTGGGTGTCTCGCGGGCTCGAGGCAAATACCTGCTCTTTCTCGGAGACGACACTGTTCCCGGGCCCGTCTTCCTGAGAGAGCATCGGAAAAGCCATGCTCAGGGAGATCCCATGCTCGCTGTCATTGGATACACGCGCTGGCCCGAACACTTTCGGCGTACTCCGTTTCTCGAGTACATCGGTGAGAAGGGGTGGCAATTCGGGTTCTCTCTGATTGAGGACCCAAGTGATCTTCCTTTCAACTTTTTCTACACCAGCAATCTGTCGGTCCCGAGAGATCTGTTTCTGGGTTCTGGAGGGTTTGACGAATCGTTTCAGGAATACGGCTGGGAAGACATGGAACTGGGCCTGAGATTGAAAAAAGAGGGAATGCGCCTCTGCTACAATGACCGGGCGGTGGCCTACCACCACCATCGGATCAACCTGGCTTCCTTCGTCAGGCGCCAGCGCAGGGTGGGACGAACGGCCTGGACCTTCTACGGAAGCCACCCCGAAGTGGCCGGCTTTCTGAACGTTGAAAGTGTCCCTCAGTATTCTCTGACCCGGCGTCTGAAGATGTGGGTCCTGACCCGGTTGTGCAGCCTGACCGAGAATCTGACCTGGCCCGATATGAGCTCCTTTTACCCTGACCTCATGTCGTACCATTACAATCGCGGTATTCGCGAGGGGCGCAATGAGTCGTCCTAACGGGAGCCGTCCTAACGGGAGTCGTCCTGACGGGCGCCAGTTGACGGTCATTATTCCCAGCTGGAACCAGTCAGGGCTCCTCGATGCGTGCCTGGCTTCTCTGCACAAGCAGACCCGTCTTCCCGCCATCCTGGTGGTCGACAACGGATCGCAAGATGAAACCCCGACTGTCCTTTCCCGATTCCCGGCAGTTCAGTGCCAGCGGCTGCCCGAGAACCAGGGATTTGCAAAAGCTGTCAACGCCGGCCTGAGAAGGGTGAAGACCCCATACGTCGCTCTCCTCAACAATGACACCGAAGCCCATCCCGAATGGGTTGAGCAGGGACTGCTCGGTTTCGGTCGCTATTCCGACTACAGCTTCTTCGCCTCCCGGATCGTCCACTACTTCGACCGCCGGTACCTGGACAGTGCCGGCGACTGCTATCCTCCCAGCGGACTGCCCGAAAAAAGAGGATTGGGACAGCTGCAGCATCAATTCGATGCTTCCTGCGAGGTCCTGGGCGCCAGCGCCGGAGCCGCCTTCTACCGTCGTACCATGTTCGAGGAGACAGGACTGCTGGACGAGGACTTCTATATGTACCTGGAAGACGTCGAGTTCAGCTTGAGGGCTAGAATGCTGGGCTACCGCTGCCGCTACCTTCCCGGGGCCATCGTCTACCACATGGAGGCGGCGTCTGATCCCGGCAGGAAATCCCCACTTCTTGTCGAGGAGCCGGCGGACGGGGATGGTGCGGCCGGTTCTCCCCGCGTCTATTACTCGGCTACCCGGGTCTTCTGGATCACTCGCAACCGCTGGAACCTGATGATCATCTACCAACCAGGCGCCAATACTTTAAACTTGGTTTTCGGATGGGTGAAGAGTGCCGGTTTTCACCTGTTGAGAGCGGGTTTCTTCGGGGCCTTCGTGAGCGGTCTGTGGGCGGGCCTCCGAAACACACCTGGATCCTGGCGCAAACGCCGGAAGTGGAAGCAACGATGCAAGCTGACAATCAGACAGCGACGACAGCTCTTCCGGCTGTGCTAGCCGTGTGCGTCAACTGGAACGGCCTCCAGGTCCTTCCTGCGGCACTGCAGGGGCTCACCTCATCCACTTATCCGAACCTCAGAGTCGTGGTCGTGGACTGTGCCTCGGAGGACGGCTCCGAGAGCCTGGTCTCACCGGACGTGACCCTGATCCGTCTCGAGCAGAACCGTGGATATGCCGGAGCCATCAACGCAGCTCTTCTCGAGACCGAGCAGTTCTCGCACCCAGGCGCCTCTCTGGGAAGGCCCGACTTCTTCCTGTTGCTGAACAACGATGTGGAGGTTGCACCCGATCTGATCGGGGAACTGGTTCGATTCGCTTCCCGCCAGGGACCCTGTGTGTGCGGCCCGCAGGTGGTCGTCCACTCCACGCCGGGGAGGCTGGAAGCGAGCTGGGGGAGAGTTGACTGGAGCCACGTGCTGGCCCGTTTCGAGGATCGGAACCGCCCGCTCGAGTCGATTGCGGACCAGGAGGCCCGGAAGGTGCAACTGCTTCTGGGATGTGCTCTGCTGATTGACAGCCGTGCTCTCGAGTCGACGGGGCTCTGGGATGAAATTTTTTTCATGTACCATGAGGAGGTTGACTGGCTGTACCGCTGCCAAATGACGGGTGTCCCGGTTTACTACTGCCCCTTCGTGCGCATCCTCCACCACGGTGGCACGGGCACGAAAGACGCACCACTGAAGAAGACCTACTGGCTGCGACGAAACACCGTTTTTTTCCTCAGGAAACACCGGGCCGGACTGGGTCGGTGGAGCATCTGGGCCACCACCCTGGCGGGGAGCCTGGTCCGGAATCTGATCACTCTCCAGTGGAAACGCCTGGGGATGATCTGTCGAGGCGCCTGGCATGGATTTCGACTCGCGAGAAGCAATCGCTCCTGACATCAGCTTTGTGGTCCCCTCCTTCCAGAGCGAGTCCACGATCCAGATGACCCTCGCCTCGATTCGGGAGCAGGAGAGTTCGCTGTCTTACGAGACGGTCGTGGTCGATTCTTCACCCGACGGCCTGCCCGCCGCTTTGCGCAGCCACTATCCCGACCTTCAGGTGGTGCACAATCCCCGGCGCTTGTGGCCGGGAGCCGCGCGCAATCTGGGCGCCGGACGGGCCCGCGGCCAGTGGCTTGCTTTCGTCGACGCAGACGCAGTTCTGGAGAGAGACTGGCTGGAATGTCTTCATGAAAGGCTGCAGATCCACCCCGACGGAATGGCAGGCGGCCGCGTGGCCAATTCTAATCCAGGAACGGATGCCGGATCGGTCCTGCACTGGCTCGAGTTCTCGGAGTTCCTTCCCGACCAGCGAGGAGGCCCGCGGCCCTTCGTCTCGAGTTCCAATCTCTTGATTCGGCGAGAGCAATTCCTGGAAACCGGGGGCTTTGATGAACGGCTGGGAATGTCAGAGGACGCAGCCTTCTGCCGCTTCTACCCGGGCGCCGTGCTGTTTTGTCCGGAAACCGGAGTCCGGCATCGCCACCGTACTGATTGGCGTCAAGTTCTGACCCACCTGAAGGGGCACGGGTACTGGAGCGGCATCTACCGCAGACTGTATCCGGCCCCGGGCTCCTTCCTGGCCAAATGGCCTGTCCTGAGCCGGCTGCTGCCCCTGTGGAGATTGCCCCGCGTGGTCTGGAGAGTGTGCCGCAGCAGCCCCACGGAAAAGGGAAAGTGTCTTCGCCTGCTCCCGGCTCTGTGGCGAGGGCTGGTGGTCTGGGCGGGGGGGGGCGAAGAAGGTCTTCGGAAGAGGGATTCGTAGGGGCGACCCTGGTGGTCGCCCGGAGGACAGGGCAGCAGAAAGAGGGAGCCGGCAAAGAGATAGGGGTAGGGAAAGCTCATTGGTTTGAGCCTCCCCTCCCTCCGAACCGGACGTGCGGTTCTCCCGCATCCGGCTCTCCAGTCAGTGGGGTCCACGGCGGGACTGACAGATCTGCGCGTGGGCTACGGCCATGGTAAATAGCCCCTGCTCGATAAAGTAGGCATTTTTGCCTCCTTTCACTCCTGTTTCCAGGGTCGTCAGCATGCGTTCGGTCCACACTTCCGCTTCCACCCAGCTCCATTTCTGGCTCTCGGCTTCTCTGCCTTGCTTAGGAGTCTCCTCCACTTTCGACAGTTCCTCTTGCTTCGTCATTGACTCTACACATCCACCTTCCTGGCGGGCCTTCGCTCCACCGGCATTACCCGGCTTCTTCACTACTACGCCGCCTCTGACTTCTGCGGGTCTCTTACCAGACCGACCTTTCGCAGACCTCCTCGCTTTACGTCACTTGAACTTCCCACCATTCCATCTCCAACCACCCCAAGGGTTAACAAGATGCCTTTTTCACGTTACCCATCAGGCTCTTGTCCGTGTCAGGTTTCCCTTCCATTCGAGCTTCGCCATTTCCCAGCAGGCTCGCTGTCCCCTCTGAGCCGAATCGAGTTCGTCTCCTACAGACTGGTGGTTCTCCTTCGGCTGCTTCCCACCCCACCTCACGATGACGCAGTTGCCGTCGAATACGGGCCGGAGAACGTTTGCCCGGTAGAGACTTTCACCCTACTGTTCAAGTGCGCTTACGAGCGCACTGGGAGCCGCTTCCATGCGGCGAACTGTTCGGACCACGGAGGGTCCTCCCACTTTCCGGACCCGGTCCCTACGGTTGGCGGTTCAAACGCTGGCGCAGCATCTGGACCTCGGCCGCCTGCCCGGGGGGCAACTCGCTGCTGATGCCCGGGCTGACCCTGTCGCTTCTCTTCAGCTCGGGAATCTGATCACTGGTCAGTTTGAGAACTCCTCGCAATGCCGGGGAAAGGTAGTTGTAGAGGATCTCGACAGGATGGTCTTTCAGCTCACCGTGCTGTTCGATCACGACCGTCATCGGGCTCTTCTGGTCTTTCAGTTCGTCCGTCCCGGTGTGCACGATTTTCAGGTGGTCCTTGCGGCCAGGTGGAATCTCCCCGGGGTCTTCAGTGATCTCGAAAAGAGCCTCGTCGAGCGATACACGAACGATTCGAACCGGCTCTTCGGTACCGTTTCGGATCGTCAATGTGCCCAGTTGCGCCCGATTGAAAAAGGGAATCCTGATCTGTTCGCCGACAGTGACTTGCCCGTTCTTGTCGGTGCTCCACCTTTCGTCCTCGCTTTGCGAATAGACCTTCCTGAGCGCCTCAGCGAGACGTTTCTCGGGGGGATCGACATGGAGGAACCACTCACCGTCGATCTTTTTCCACAACTGGGACTCCTGCTGCGCTATGTACTGCTGCAGGTCTTCGAGAAAGCCTTCATAGCCCACCCGGACGATCATCTCGTCGTCGGACTTTTCCCGGGTGTCCTGGATTTCCCAGGAGCGGTAGAGCCGGGCCCGGTGGCGAAGAAAGTCGTTTCTGGCAGCGGGCGCCACAAAGCGTTGAGCACTCACCCTGTCCTGCGAGATCAGGGCAGCCCAGAAATCTGCGACTCGCTTCTCGAGGGGCTCTGGGGGCTCACTGCAGGAAAGGAACAGGCACCCAGTGAGGGGCACATGCACAGGTCAGCTGTGTCCAATTGAATTGCGGCTTCATTCGGGGCAAAAAGAAAGGGGGGCTCGAAAGCCCCCCCAACCACAAGTTCGTGTCGACGACCCGGGGTTACGGAACCGAGACGGGCAGGCCGGCAAACCCGGATAAGCCCTGGCCGACAGCCGGAGTTCCATGGAAAGCCTGGCTGAATCCGAGGCCGAAGACGATCACTGTGTGACTGGCCGCTACGCCATCGAAGTTTGCGACAATCCACCCGAAGCCCGTGAAATCCTGGTTCCAACCGGCCGCCACCAGAAGATCGGTCAGAAGAAACGTCCAGGTTCCGCCGGGAGACAGGGTTCCATCCCCATTCAATCCGTTCCCGACGGAGTCGTCAGAAGTTTCATAGGAGATCAGATTGCCTGCCCCCTGATCCCACAGGTAAACCTCAACCGTTCCTTCCGTGAGGTGACCGCTCAGGTCTAGAATCGGACTCATGGGATCCCAGGCCAGGGGATTGGAAACCGAGATCGCTGTCGAGACAGGGACCGCAACGCCTATGCCCGCGTCGAAGGACGAGGCGGCAAAGGTTACGAACACAGCCGTCTGATCCGTGGTCACGAACCCGCCGGAAAAGGACCGGGAGCCGGTGTCAATTCCTTCGGCAAATGCCGTGAAACCGCCGGCGAGGAAGATGATCGCAATGAATACTAAGTACTCTGGTTCATAAATACACTAACGTATTTTTAGGCGGCGGCTTTCAGTTTGTTCATGAGCTTGTTCAGGTCGTGACGAGTAAATTTCCACTTAAGACGAGTAAATTTCCACTTAAAAGGCTTAGCAATGGTGGCGTAATGCTGTTGAAAGCCCAGAAGCCGTTCTTCGAGGGCCTGCAGGGAAAGGAAGTCGTTCGGGGTAAGAACTTTGCGCTGGACAATGGAGAAATAGATCTCGATCTGGTTCAACCAACTCGCATGGACGGGTCCGTGGACGGGGACGATTCGAGGATATTTGCTTTGAAGCCGGCGGATGCAGCGGGCTCCCCGGTGAGCCGATCCATTGTCCAAAATCCAGAAGACTCTTCGGGCTTCTTTATAGGGAGTCTGGGTCATGACTTGATCGACCAAGCGGCCAAAAGGAGCAATCCCATTTTTTCGTTCACAGCGACCGAAGAGCTTGGCCCGATGCACATCCAGTGCTGCCAAATAAGCCCAAGCGCAGCAGCGCGTGTATTCATGTTCCACCTTCATCGCGACGCCGGGTTGAGGGGGGAGGGTTCGATGCCGACGGCGGCGTGCCTGGATGCTGGTTTTTTCGTCGGCGGAGAGGACGAATTCACCGTCTTTCAGGGGATGCCCCAGCCACACTCTCTCATACAAGTCGAGGATACGCCCCGCTTTTTCGGCGAAATGGGGGTCTCGAGGGAAAACCCAGCAGCGATGCTGCCAAGGGCGGATGGCGTCCTCATGGAGCCAGCGCCAGACGGTGGTCCTGCTGATGCTGGCGACCAACCCGGACTGGCGCACTTGGGCGGCCAGATCGGCGCTGCTCCATCGCGAGATGGGCAATCCGAAGGTGGCGGGCAACTCACAGGCCAAGGCTTTAACCTCGACCACTACCTCTGGGGGGAAAAGACCGGGGGCGACCCGGCCGAGAGTTCTCCTCCAGACCCATCAGGCGTTTTTCGAAAAAGCGCTTTCGCCAGAAACATACCACCTCTCGACGGGTATCCAAACGTTTCGCGATCTCATCATTACGCAAACCCTGGGCTGCCAGGAGAATCATCTTGGCTCGCTGTACCTGAAAATACGGTAACGTATATTTTCGGGCACGAGCCAATAGTTCTCTTTCCTCACCTGGCGATAGAACGATCTTATACGGGCTGTGTCGAGGCACTGTGGAACTCCTTTCAGGTTACCACAATGCCAAATCAGCCTGATATAATACGTTAGTGTATTTAAGAACTTATGTACTAAGAGTGCTCTGAATGTCGACATCCTTATTTCACTCCTCCGAAGAATAGATCTAAACTTAACAAAATCGAATTTAAGTGCGCTTTAACTTTATGTAACCGCGCTGGCAATAGCGAGTCAAAATCAGCCTGGCACACACATTCCTCCCACCGGAGTGGGCACCCCCTCCACGCGGCCTTGAGCGTGTCCCTCGCTACAAAAAATAGATGGATGCAATTAGGCGCCGAAAGTCGCAACCTTTTTGTTCTCGGCTCAAGAAAAGCCTCAAGGAATCCACAGTGTCTGGCGGAGCCGGTTGTCGTTGTAATAGCCGATAATCGTCCGTTGGAACTCGGGACCACCGAGGGTCAGATTCCACTTCCAGCGGTTGGGGCCCAGGTCGATCAGTACGATCTTATCGGCCATGTCAATCGCCATCATGTTCTCATCTTCAGTGGAGATGTCCTCTCTCCAGCTCACGTTGAAAAACCGTTTCCTGGTGAGCGGAATATCCGGACTGGATCGTACCAGGTCGGGACGGATCGAAAGAAGATTGGCGACCGACTCGAAGTCCTCGCTCACAATGTACAGCAGGCTGCTTGAAACTCCGGATCCCTCCTGGGACTTGATGAGAACTCCCGGCGTAAACGAAAGGGCAATTTCACTCTTGTAGACCCAACTACCCTCTATCGGTTCATAAGTATGAAGATCGGGCTCACCCTCGAAGGTCAAAACCAGCTCATTGGCATCGCTTCCGGAGAAATCAAAATACTCGAGACAGCCTACACTTTTCAGATACGTCAGTACCGAAGCAAAGAGCACGAATCCATTCGCCGTCTGATGGAACGTTTCCACGGTGGAGCCGAGGGTAGGAATCAGAGAGACAATCGTGACATCCAGATCTCCGTCCCCATCGCTGTCTCCAAGATACAGTTGCTGATCTTCGAATATGCTAAAGGGAGTGAAACCGGGCTGGAAGATGACTTCGGTCGGATCCTCCAGGACGAAAACTGTATTACTGGCCCTCCAGGCCCGGTGCAGCGGTGCCCCATCTGGGCTCCCCACCGGTCCGGTCAGGAGAAAATCGTAGAAGAGCGGGGCTATGGGGCCTCCCCCGTTGTCCCCGGCATCACCTCCCGAGTTCCCGGTATCTCCACCGGTTCCGGTGTCACCGTCACCCGAATCCCCTTCTCCTCCGGGGTCTCCCGAGTCCCCGGAAGAATTGTCGGAGTCTCCCCCATCTCCGGCGTCACTGTCGTCGCCGGGATCCCCGCTCTCGGAATCGCCCGGGTCCGAAGCGTCGTCAGGGGCACCGGGATCGTCCAGAGCCTCATCAAAAGGGTTGTCCGAACCGTTGTCGGCGCCATCGGAGTCATCGGTGCCAGGAGCAAACGCGCCTCCCCCGCCGCCGCCGAAGAGCCTCGCCTGGGCGGCCTGGTACCCCTGCTCCAGTTCCGCCAGGTCCTGATTGGCCACTGGCCCTGCGATGTCGGGCGGTGAGCGCTGCCCTGGCCGGGGCGCGGGCAAGTTGGCCGGGGTGACTGGCTCTCTCAGACGAGTCACCTCCTCCGGCCGGCCCCCGGGCGCGGGTGTCAGGGACTTTGTACGGTCTTCCTGAAGCGCTGGATTCAGAACTTCGTTGAGAGGGATTCCGGGTCGGCGTGGTTTCGTCCGGTTGCCGGTAACGGGCCGACTGGGAGGTGCCGGCCGGCGTGCTCGCCGGTTCAGCCCGCGAACGGGACGAAACGGATCGTTTCTGCCCACTGGCGAGCTCTCTTTGCTTGAAAAGTGGCTCAGGGACAGTTGAGCCCCAACCCCGCGACCCGTTGGAGCTGTTTCCTCCTCCCGTTCCATCAGGGTCACGAGAGCCAGGAGACCTACAGCGAGGGCACTCCCCACCCACAACAACCGCTTCTTCTTCATCTTCTTCGGCCCACCCTCGGGCACTACCTTCCCCGCGCGTTTCCTAATGTAGACGTTCCAAGTTCCACGTTCCACGCCCAACGGTCAACGGCCTGATAATAACCCAGTTTCACTTTATAACATGATACTGACAGACAGTTGAGGAACCGAATCACACTTGCGTGCGCTTTGCAACTTTCGGGGTCTGATCACATCTTCAATAGGCGTTGATTAACGATTGCGTTTGAGCCGGAGGGGCTGATACGGTGTACGGCTTCGATAACATGAGTTGGCGGTTGTCCATCTCAGGCTGTCTTCGATGCCTTCAGATCTCAGCCAGGAAGAGCTTACGGAAATCGTTCGAGAGGCTCAGCAAGGGTCACTGGAAGGTTTCCACCACCTCTACCGCTCCTATTCGAAAGCAATCTACAATTTTATTTGGCGGTTGGTCGGTGGAAGCGCCGATGCCGAGGATCTGACGCAGGAGACCTTCTTAAAGGCTCACCGTGAGCTGAAGAAGTTAAGAGATCCTGCTCAGTTCAAGTACTGGCTTTACCGGATCGCCCGCAATGAGGTTTACCAGAAGCTTCGGAAATCTCAGCGGGCAACGGTAGTTTCGATTGACGATGAGGAGGTTTCGTACTACGACTTCCTGGAAGACGGTTCGAGCGGGCTTGACCCGGAGAGTCAGGTGCTGGCCCTGGAGTTGAATCAGGTGATTCATCAGGCCCTCGACACGATGTCTCCCAAGTATCGCGATGTTTTCGTGCTGGCGGTCTTCCAGAAAGAGAGTTACGAGAATATTTCGAAGATAGTGGGTCGCTCCCTGCTGTCAGTGAAAACAGATATTTACCGAGCGCGACTGGCAGTGAAAGAGCAGCTGAGCAAATACCTGAAGCAACGCAAATGAATTGCCACAACCTGAAATCGATTCTGGCTTCCGGCGTTTCCGATCTGACGGCTGAAATGTTGTCCCATTTGGAGACTTGTCCGGCTTGCGCCGAACTCCATAGCAGAGGGGAAGAAGAGGATTTCCAGAGATTTCTCGACCTGGCGGCAGCCACTCAGGTAGAGCCGCCGGAGTGGCTCTGGCACCGGATCGATGCCCGAATCGATAACACCCAGCCTGATTCTGCGTGGGACGAATTCGTCCGGGGAGTGGGGAGACTCCTTGAAGTTCCGGATCTCCGCCCCGCCTGGGTGGCGCTGGTTCTCGCTCTGGTACTGTCGGCGGCGCTGACCGGTCTTCGCTCCCGATGGAACGACGACTCGTTGCTGGCGGAACTCCAGAGCTACGAACTGGAGGTTCCCGAGAATCCTTTTGTTCAGAACCCAAGCGGTGATTCCAATCCTTTCTACGGTGGGGGAGGGGAACTTCGATGAAGAAGTCATTCCAATGGGTTCCTGCTTTGGCCTTGTCTGGACTGCTGGTGGGAACAGGCAGCCTGGCCCAGATCAAACAGGCTCAGCCCAGACAGCTGGCTAAGGTCCGGTCTGAGATTTCACTGGAGGAAAAGCTCCGAGTGGGTGGAAGCCAGCATGAGATTGTGACCTTCCTGATCGAGGGAGGTCGCTTTCGAGAAGCGGAATTGGCTTTCCAGGAGATTCTCGGTATTGGATTTTCGGGGCCTCAGGAAATCCTTCTGGTTCAGTCGGCCTGGAAGGTGGTTGAGAAGCTGAGAAATGTACATCAGTACAGCGTCGCCCATCGGATCGTGGGAAGCACTCTGGGGCAGGTCGAACAAGTGGAAAGCCGGCACACGCTCCTAATGCTGCGCGCCAAGATTTACCAGGAACAGCGAAACATCCCCAGCGCACTTGCGACTCTGGAAGAGGCAAAAGCGCTGGCGGGTACAGACTCGCGGGAATAGGGACGTTCCAAGGTTCCAAGGTTTCACGCGAAGCTTCTGTACCTCAGAGAATCTCGGGAACCTCCAACCTTGGAACGTCATCCTTAACCGTTCGTCTCACTCTCGCTCTTCTCTTCCTCCCGCCGCCGTTCCTTCAGCTTCTTCTCCTCGATCTCCTTCCTCTCAATGAACCCGTAAGCGTTCCGCAGACCCCGCTTGAAGTCCAGAGTCAACTCGGCCGTCGTGGGTAAGTTGCGAATCACGTGAGGAGTGATCAGAAACAGGAGCTCGAAGCGCCTCCTGTTTTTCGTGGTCTGTCCGAAGAGAGCCCCGAAATAGGGGATGTCTCCCAGCAGAGGTACACGGTCCGTGGAGACGTCGTAGCTGTCACTGATGATACCGGCGATGCCGACCTGCTGTCCATCGCGGACAATCATAGAGGTCCTCACAAAGTTCCGGTTGATGGTGGGCGTGAGGGCGGGTCCTGTAGCATTACTGACTTCGATTGCCAGGTCCATGTTCACGATCCCACTGGCACTGATGCGGGGGAGTATGAGCAGTGTCGTGCCGGTGGGACGGAACGAAATCGAGTTCACAAAGGAGGTGCTGGAACCGGCACGAAGCGGGTCGCCAAAGGAGGCCGTTGTCACGGGCACCTCCGCACCGACGTTGATCTGGGCTTCCGTCCCGTCCACCACCAGCAGCGTCGGGGCCTCCAGAATCTCCACATTCGTCCTGGTACGCAAGGCATCGATTACGATGTCCAGTTGTCGATCAGTACCGATAAACATCCGTGTGGCGGCCGAAATACCCCCTCCCCCTTCCTCTCCAACTCGAGTGATGGAACCGGTGGTGGGATGCCCCTGGTCGGCTAGACGATCCTGCAAAAACCAGGATAACCCGTAGCTCAAGTCGTTGCGCAGCTCCACGGCATAGATCTTGGCTTCGATCAGAACCTGGCGAGGAATAACATCGAGCTGTTCGATGGTCTGCCGAAGAAACTGATAATCGGCTTCCGTTCCCTGGATGACGAGGGAGTTGTTGAACTCATTGACGATGATCTTGATGTCTCCGGTGACCACCGCAGCCCTGACGCCGGACGAGGCCGACCTCCCACCAAGAGTGGGTCCGAGGGGGAGACCACCGGAGCCGCCGCCAAAGCGGCCCGGTTCCGGCAGAAACGCAGATTCTTCCCGCACGCGTTCCCGTTCCCGCTGTTGTCTTGCCTGTTGCTGGTTCTCCTGTTCCTCCGGAGTTCCACCTCCCGAAGGCAGGCCAGCCCCGTCCGAGTAGAGTTGCGAGAGGATCTCGGCAATGTTGGCGGCGGTGCTGTTCTCTACCTGATAGACAAAGGTCCGAATACTGGAGCCTCCGGAGGGCGCGTCCAACTTGTCGATCCAGGCCACGACTTCCACGAAAACCTCCGGTGCGTGCGTCACCACCAGGATGCTGTTGAGGCGCTCAATGGCCACGATGCGCACGCCTCCCGCTTGCTCTCCGGGGGCAAAAACCTGAGCCAGGTCCTCAGCCACATCGACTGCCTGGTGATAGCGAACGGGCACCAGGTCTACGGTATTGACATCAAAGTATTCCGTGTCCAGAAGCCGAATGATCTCCAGGGCCTGCACAATGTTGGCGCGATAATCGGTAATGATCAGGATGTTGGCCGACTGAAAATCCACCACCTGGGCCCCGTCCGAGACGAAGGCCTTGATCATCGTGACCATGTCCGCTGAGGGTATGTAGTGAAGCGGCACGATGTACGTGATCACCCCCTGTTGTCCCTGCAGCTGCGCCGACTCCGAGGGTGGTCCCCCAACCGCAATCGTGGTCGGCTGTGGCGTCTCGGGCTGTTGAGCGATCGCAGCGGCGGCGGGATTCCCCGGACCGGCACCTGGAGGCGGTGAGGAAGGCTGCCGGCCAGGCTGCTGCGGGCGGCCATGGACGGGGGGCTTGCTTTGGGTTTCGGGCCGCGGCGCGACCGGACGCTTCAGGATGGTCCCCGGTATCGTGGCACTCTGGCCGATGGGGAGAATCACGTAGAGGTCGTCCTGTCGGATAATGGCCTGGCCGTTCATCTTGAGAAGCTGCTCGAGGATTCCAAACAGCTTGTCCTTCGGGAATTCCTGGTGGGTGAAGAGGTTTACCGTTCCAGCCACTTGCGGGTCCAGTATGTAAGAATGCCCCAGCTCCTTCATGATCACGTCCACGACTTCGTCGATGGAGGCGTTTTTGAAGGTCAACGTGACTCCCGTCCCGCCTTTCTTGATGGCTGCCTCGGATCGAGGCTGAGGAGCCGGGGTGTCAGCCTCCTGGTCCGTCTCCTCCTCCCCTCTCATCTTATCCAGCATTTCTCGGAATTTGGGATCCCGGCCACGGTTTTTCCGGAACTGTTCCATCAGGTTCACCCGAGGGCTCCTTGCAGGTTGCTCGGGGGACTGGCCAGACGGGACCTGGGACTGACCGGCCGGCCTGACTCCGGGAACACCCAGAACACCGCTGGGCTGAGGCTCTTCGGCCTGCGGAGCCGGTCCTGTTCGGCGCGTCGTGGATGCCTGCCGAAGGAAGGAACGAAACGGTCCTGCCTCGGCAAAGGTACCCTGAAACAGGAAGATTGTGATGAGTATCCTGAGTGTTCGCATTGATTGGATTCCGTTCTCTGAAAAGTCTCTTCTGACCGCTATCGAATTCCAGGAGGACGCTGTTGCTGAGACCGGCCCCCGGTGCCACGCCCGCCCCCGAGTCCACCAGCTCCCAGGGTCCCGCTCCCGCGGCTTCCCCCTCCGCCTAAGCCTCCTCCGCGGCCACCCGATCCACCACCTCCCCTTCCGCCTGCGAGTCCTCGCCCGCCTCCACCGGATCGCCCGCCCCCTTGTCCGGCCCTCTGGCCGGTCGAGCCGACCTGCAATGCCCGGCCCTTCTCCGCTGCTGCAGCAAGTGTGGTCGTCTCAACCGCCGCCGCAGGGGCTCCCACGACAATGATCTTGGGTCCGCCCGCCGCTCGGGCAGATTTTTTGGGCTGAGCCTCCTTCGGGTCCAGGAAGATCTCACGCCGGTGTTCGCGCCAGCTGAGCACGATATGGTCATCCTCGATTTCCGCAACCGTATAGCCCTGCACGTCATCGCCGACCTTGACCCGGGTCACCTCAGCCGGGCTGCGACTGCGCCGGTTAGCAGCCATCGACAGCACTGCTGTCTTTTGTTCGCCGAACGTCATCACGCTGGTCAACTTCGGCTCAGGGGAAAGCTCCGGAGGCGCTTCACCTTCCACTTTAAGTCCTTCACTCGGATCCTGCCCCCGCTGTTCACTGAAAAGGTTCTTGGCGCTGATGTCGAGAAAAAGAGAGAGGGACGCCGGCCGCTCGGGGAAACCGGTTTCCTGCAGCTTCGCCGGGGGCCCGACAGGCTGAATCGGTTTCAGCCCTTCGATGTGATCCCGCCAGCTGCCGATCAGGTTCTGGGCCACCACACCCACGGCGGCCAGCATCAGAATATTCAGGAAAACCAGTTTTCTGCCCAAAATGAAGGCTCCTTCGACCTCAGGCTGTCACAGGCCGGGTCCCATCGTTTCTCCGCTACGTCCCCCTAAGGATGCAGCCGCCACTAAGAAAGTCTGATAAAACCGGCAATTCTCAAGCGCGGCTGCAGCCTGGTCTGGTCGCGCACACGGAAACTCGTGAGCTGGAACTCTTCGACGAGTAGAAACTTTTCGTGGGAAGACACTGCGTGAATGAAATTGATCAGTGAATCGTACTCTCCCTCCAGGTTCAGCTGCACTCCGATTCGGGCATATCGCTCCCCAATCATCTTTTCGGGTAGCGGATTGCTGCGAGTCACTCGAAGACCGTTCTGGCCGGCCAGCGCGCGCACCGTCTCTTCAATCTGCAGCGCTGCCGTGTTCACATCGGGGGCCTCCAGAAAGTGATTTTCGTAAGCCTCGATGCTTCCCCGAACTCCCTCCAGATGATTCACGAATTCGGGGCCCTGTTCCAGAGCCTTGAGGTATCTCTGAACCTCCTGAGTTCTGGAGGCGATCTGGGGTCCGATTTCGCGCTGGCGGTCCACCAGGGGAAGGAACAGATGGAATACTGCTACATATCCGGCGACAAGCCCGCCCAGGATAAGGAGAGCCCTCTTGTTTCGTTTCGAAAGCCTGCTGAGTTGCATTTCCTTAAGTCCCCCCGAGCGGCGTACATTCCGCGACGCTGGCCTCAAAGCTGAACTTATCCTTGCCCGAACGGCGATCCCGCGTAATGTATTTAGATACGACGTTGGTAAGACAGTTGGACTCCTGCAGTATGGTCATCAAACTGGAGGCGGTATCTGAGAAGCCGGTCATGCTGACCTTGTGCATTTCGATTCGAACACTCTGCAGATAAGTATCATCCGGGATGAGCTCGGTGAGGTCCTTTAGCACTGATAAAGCCCGCTGGCGACCACTCAACATGGTACTCATTTCGACCGCCAGCTCCCCCAGTTGGTCGGCTTCCTCCCGGGTCTCGATCACCGAGGCCACCCTGGGCCTGAGTTCATCGGCTTGAGCTGAAATCCCGGCCAGGAGTTGCGACTGCTGCAAGTACTCACGCGACGCAGAAAGTCCCAGCAGAAAGAGCAGCAGAACGGCCAGAACCACCGTGGGTGCCCAACTGAGCCGGGTTGTCGATCGACGCATTTCAGGAGGAATCAGATTCATCTTCGAGAACGGGCTTCGAGTCAGGGAGGCGGCCGCCAGCCCCACAGAACATGCGGTGACGGAAAGGCTGCTGCGGGCTGCTCCTTCGAATTCAAGCTTCACACCGTCACTCAGAAGTTGCGCAGAGCCGAAGCGTTCGCGAACCGGCTCCAGAGCCTCGTCCGCCCCCCTTCCGGCCAGGTAGATCTCCCGCACCTCCTTTGATCCGTCGAGGTCGGTCTGGGAAAGCAGGTTGTCCAGGGCAGAGCCGAGGAGCTCCATTCGGTTCTCCTGACTGTCGACAGGCTGATGACAGGAAAAGTGCTTGTCAGGTCCTCCGATCAGGATGGCCTCGATTGCCTCCTCTTCACAGCGCACGATAATGGACGGATGCTCAGAGATCCCATCCTTGTGAAACCTCAACAGCTGGTGCAAGCCGATCGAAGAAAGACGCATCACGGCTGGTTGCAGGCCCAGGTCTCCCAGCAGCGCGATGACCTCGTCGACTGCCTGCCTTGAAGCCAGGATGATTTGAAGCGTGATTCGTTTGGATTTCTCGTCCCGGTCCAGGACATGATAATCAAAGCAGACTTCCAGATCTTCACTGGGTTCCAGCTTGTTCACCTGAAACTGGACCACTTGATCCAGGTTCTCCTCAACTTCCAGCGGGAGCTGCACTTGCTTCACCGCTACCAGGTCCCTGCTCAGACCGACGATGACATTTTCAGTACTCAGGCCATTGGAGCCGATGAAGTCGTGAATCCGGCGGTGCAGCTCGGCCCGATCCAGCTCTTGAAAGTCCTCCAGAACCAGATTGCGACCGACTCTGAGACCACGCAGCCTCCTCACCACTGAAGTCAGAACAAGCCGCGTCTTGCTGATCTCGATTCCAATCGCTGAGTCTAGATTAAAGGTCAAGATTGCCTCTCTCTGAGAAAGTTCAAATCTCTGTATTCGACTCGTTCCAGTAAAGAACGCTGTAGCCCTTTGGCGAGCGCGGATCCAGCTGGATGACACAACGGATCTTGCTGACTACCTTTGAGCTTTCCAACTGTCCGACACTTGTCAAACCATAGATGGTTGCGTTGGGGCTTGCTGTCAACAACGTGGCAATGTTCGATGTGAGTCCCGGAATCTCAGCCATCAACTGGTTCGGGTCCGCAATGTAGCCTTGTTCCCTCATGTCGTAAATCCGAGTGGCCATCTCTTCATCCAGATAGGGCAGGGCCGCCAGCACCGGGAGAGGCGCCGCATTGGCATTGATTCTGTTACCCTGAGCAAAGGTCGTGAAGTAATGCTGCAACCCGTAGTAATCGACCTTTTCTCCAGATTTGGACAGTCCCTTCTTTCCATAGTAGATTTCAGGCGTGACACCCCTCACCAGCAGCAGCTCTTCGGGAACCTGAAAGGTCCCGTTGGCAGCCACGTAGGGAGTCTCCAACGACAGATAGTAGTCACTTTCAGCCCCGTTTGGACTGGGGAAGTCGTCCGCGTCGACCCAGTCGGCAATGGAGTCCGTGATCACATCGGCGCGCATCGGGTCCACCCCCACCATGATCAAGAGGTTGTAAACCAGATCCAGCTGAGTCTCGGCCATGGGGACATTCAGATTGATCTTGCCACTTTCATCCGCCACCTCAATCCTGGCGACGCCGTTGGGCAGTGGCAAAGTCAGGCTCCCGGTCAGCACCTCCGGAATCTGGTCCAGGTTGCCCTCCGACTGCTGCTGCGTGGCACTGAATGCCGAGCGTGATTCCAGGATCTTGTACACCGCGTATTCGATCCCAGCCCGCGCCATATAAAAGGACTGCTTCTGGTCGACCACGTTTCGAGCCGCGTTCACTTCAGTGCGAATCGCAGCCGAAAAGGACATTCCTAGAACGCCCATGACGAGAGCAATCCAGAGCACGACGAGCAGAATCGCTCCTTCTTCGGCTTGCGCCTTCAAGGAAAGTCGAGTTGCCGTAACCTCGTTCCTGCCGGGTCTCATGTCGGGCGGTCCCCACCAAACAGTGCCCGGAGGTCCTGCCCCGCTCCCCCGGTGGGTCCGCTTGTCGTATTGATCAAAACCACAATCTTGACATCGTCGGCAGTGATTCGAATGGCACCTGGAACCGCCAGAGTATCCAAAGCCGACCATTCCGCATACCATTCTCCGATACCGGTCTGAGGGTCGAAACCGTAGTATTCGAAGTGAAGGTCTTCGACCTTGTCGATCACAAGGATCGGTTCGCCCACGGGAACTTCCACCATCTCGTAGAAGATGTGGGGGGCCGTGTAACGGGCCTCCATGGCGCCAAAGTAACGGTCACCCCATTTGTCTTCGGCGTGGCCGTAGCGCACGACAGCCAGACCCGGGTTTCGAATCGTCTCAAACGGTGCCACAGTAACGAAGGTCAGTGCCGACGAGCTCCCATAAAAAAGGGGAGCAGCGGCCTGCAGAGGATTCTGGGCTGCAGGCAAGCCTCCCGGAGTAGACCCGGGCGCTCGCAGCTGCATTTCGTTCGTGTTCCCTGTGGAGAGTCTGATCGAGGGAACCAGCGGATACAGGCTTCCCAGCTGGCGACGAACCATGTCTTCCAGGACGCGCCGGCGGCCTTCATCTTCCATGCGTTCCTGGCTCCGCGTGTAGCTGTTGATAGCCACCCGGAGGCTTCCGAACAGGGCAGCCCCCATCAGCGCCAGCAAAGTGGCTGCAATCAGGAACTCGATCAAGGTAAATCCTGCCTGCCCCGGCAGCCCTGCTCTATCTTCTCGCCCCTGTTTACTATTCACAATTCAATCGTCAACGTGAACACCCGGCGGTCGCGGCCTGAGGCCCCTCCCACTCTAATTCCGGATTCCAAGAACTTCAAACCTTCAACTTTCAACCTTCAACCAGTAACTAGTAACTAGTAACTAGTAACTAGTAACTAGTAACCAGTAACCAGTAACCAGTAACCAGCACCTTAGCACCTAGTTGATTCCCGGGTTCGCCGGGCCTCGAGATGGCTGCTGCAATGGATTCCCCGACTCGGCCAGCGACTCGGGAAGAGCCTGAGTCGAAACCGTTTTCAGGGTGCTGAGCCGGTACGACTTGCCAAAACGATCATTGATGAAATGAATCTGCACCGTCATCTGGAGCAGCCGGCTTGTGGGAACGGCCAGTTCCAGGGAGAGCTGTTCCTGTGGCATCTCCCACTCTGTGACTTCTGCCGTGTACCGGAACTCGTCGTCCAGTTCGCCCGACAGGGCGCCCGACCCAATGATTTCCTGATCTGCCAGCATCTCGTTCATGACATTCTCGGCATGACTCATGGCCCGGTGGGCCAGCTCAATCCGCCGCAGATTCTTCAGGCCACTGGAGAAGATTTGCATCACGATGGCCACGCTGACCCCCAGGATGGCAAGTGCCACCACCACTTCAATGAGCGTAAAACCGGAGCTTCCGCCTCTTCGCTTCATCAACCTTCTTCGTCCGGCCGCCGGGCCTTCGCCAGGCCACTGATTCTGTCCACCTCAACCGCCAGCTTGTGCTCCCGACGATTCTGGATCAGAAGCCGAAAGCCAGAGCTCCGACCATTGGGATAGAAGCTCACGACCGGCTCGATCTCGGGATCCAGAACCAGCTTGAAACCCCGGGGCAGTTCGATTTTTTCCACCTCGACACCGTAGTCATCGGTGATCGAATAACTTGCCTCCTCCTGCTCCGGGGCACCAAACGCCACGCGATAGACCTTCTGCTCTGAGATTGCCCGCGATCGGGCCTGCTTGAGTCTCGTGACCATATCGCGGGCGGCCGTGTTCAGTTGGAGACCCTCCATTCCACTTGTGAAGGAAGGCAGGACCACCGCCGCCGCCATCGAAAGCAGCACCAGGACGACGATCAGCTCGAAAAGACTGAAGCCTTCCTCATGTCTCCCCGAATCACAGGGCCTGTGAAGCGCTTCGATCACCATGAGGTCACGTCGGCAGAATCGCTTTCGCCGCCGGTGGTGCCATCGGCGCCGTGACTCCACAGGTCGTAGTCACCGTGCTGGCCGGGGGCACGATACTCGTATTCGCGTCCCCACGGATCCTTCGGAATTGTCGTTTTCTGCAGATAGGGACCGCTCCAGTTCTCGATTCCCGAATCACGGGCCAGTGCATCGAGCCCCTCCGCAGAGCTCGGATAGCGGCCGACATCAAATCGAAACAAGCCCAGCGCTCCTTCGAGCTGGTCGACCTGAAGTTTGGCAATTTCGGCTTTCCCTTGAGCCAGCCGCTTCATGACCTGAGGGCCTACGACCGTCGCCAGCAGCCCCAGGATCACGAGAACAACAATCAGCTCGATCAATGAAAACCCTTCTTCCCGACTTCGTTTACGTTCATTCATCATGTGGCTGAACCTCCCTGCTTGCCTAAACCTTCCCGCCTCTGAGGCGGTTGCAAAATGCAATCATAAGTACCCGGTACTCTTTCCCCTGACTTCCGCCAGGGGCTCTGATCGATCTCTTAGAGCGGCACATCATTAATGCTCAGAATTGAATAAAGAATCGAAACAATGACAAACCCAAACACAACACCCATGATTAAGATGATGGCCGGCTCGAAAAAGGCGATCAAACGTTTCAAGGCTGTCTTCAGATCGCGATCATAGGTGTCCGCGACCTGCAGCAGCATGCTGTCGAGCTGCCCCGTTTCCTCTCCAACTTCCAGGAGGTGGAGCGCAAAGGGCGGAAACACGTTCTCGCGCCGGATCGGGAGCACCAGCCCCTCCCCCTTCTTGACTCCCGCCTTGATCGGCTCCATGGCAACGGCGATGGCCTGGTTGTTGACCACCTCCTTGACAAGGTTGATGGAAGAGATCAGGGGGACAGAACTGTTCAGCAGAGTCCCCAGAGTGCGGCTGAACCGGCTCACCTCCAGCTTCTGAAGAACGGGGCCCAGGAGTGGGAGGGCCAGTAGTCGCCGATCCCAGATGAGCCGTCCCTCTGGTGTGTTGAGCCAGCGGCGAAAGAAGTACCAGCTGATTCCAGCCACAGCCGCGATCAGCCACCAGTAGCCGGACAAAATAGCGCTGATGAACAGCATGATCTGCATGGGCAGGGGAATTGGAGCACCGGCATTATCAAATATGACGGCGAACTTGGGGATCACAAAGCCCATCAGAATGACGAACGAAACAATCGCGACGAACACCAGGATGCATGGATAGATGAGAGCCGAGACGATGTAACTCTTCAGTTCCTGCGAATTCTCCAGGTATTCTCTCAGGCGTTCCAGAATTACATCCAACGCCCCCCCGACCTCTCCAGCCTTCACCATGTTAATGTAGATTCTGGGGAACACGCGAGGGTACAGGGCCAGTCCTTCGGACAGAGATTTGCCGGACTTTATCTCCTTGAGGAGATCTCCCACGATCTCCTTGAGATAATCGTTTTCACTCAACTGGGCCAGGATCGAAAGGCTGCGGTCAAGGGGTAGACCTGCACCGGAAAGAGTGCTCAGCTCATGAGTAAAAACCAGCAGATCGTGTTGAGAGACCCGCTTGCGTTCCCAGGGCAGGCGGAACTCTCTGCCCCGCAACCCGGAAGCTTCTTCGCTGCTGATCCGGATCGGCATCTGCCCCTGCTCTTCCAGACGGAAATTCGCGCTCTTCTCGTCAGCGGCCTCCAGGGTGCCCTCGACTACCTTACTCTCGGGCGTGACTGCCTTGAATTGGAAAAAAGGCACTTTCTTATCCTTCGTGTGTACTTCTCAAAACCTCTCCCATTGAGGTCAGCCCGCGCCGCACCTTGTCAAAGCCATCCAGTCGAAGTGTCCGCATTCCGTTCTCGATCGCAGCCCCTCGCAACCTGGAGGCGTCCGCATTGCTGACGGTGAGTCGCCGCACGTCTTGATCCATCAGCATAAGCTCAAAAATGCCCAGACGACCCCGGAAACCGGTCTGACCACATTCCTGACAGCCGGCACCATGGTAGACCGTGGGAGGCGGGCTCTCAGAAAGCCCCGCTTCTCTGAGAACCTCCTGCTGCACCGCTTCGGGCTCGCGGCAGGAGGGACAGATGACCCGCACGAGGCGCTGTGCAAGCACCCCCAGAATCGAGGAAACCAGCAGGTAGTCCTCGGCGCCCATGTCGATCAGTCTGGCGATGGCACTGGGCGCATCGTTGGTGTGGAGCGTACTGAACACAAGATGACCGGTCAGAGCGGCGCGGAGGCCGATCTCGGCGGTTTCCAGGTCGCGGATCTCCCCCACCATGATCACATCGGGATCCTGACGGACGATCGAGCGCAGACCGGCAGCAAAGGTGAGGCCGATCTTGGGATTGACGTGGATCTGGTTGATCCCTTCAATCTGATACTCGACAGGGTCCTCAATGGTGATGATCTTCCTGTCCGGAAGGTTGATTTTGGTCAGAGCGCCGTACAGAGTTGTGGTCTTGCCGCTCCCGGTCGGTCCGGTCACCAGAATGATGCCGTTGGGACGCTCGATCAACTTCTTGAACTGGTCCAGCATGCGGGGTGAGAAACCCAATTTCTCCAGATCATAGATCTGCGTATTGCTCTTGTCGAGAATCCGCATGACCACGCTCTCGCCGTACATGGTAGGCAGCGTCGAGACGCGAAGATCCATGTCCTTCCCCAGAACCCGCATCTTGATACGACCATCCTGCGGCAGGCGCCTCTCAGCGATGTTCAATTTAGCCATGATCTTGATCCGTGAGATCACTGCTGCCTTCAACCGTTTGGGCGGAGACTCCACGTCATAGAGGATGCCGTCAATTCGATATCGAACCTTCAGATCCTTATCGAAGGGCTCGATATGGATATCGGAGGCCCGGGCCTCAATAGCCCTGGAGATGATGAGGTTCACGAGACGAATCACCGGCGCTTCCGAGGCCAGGTCTCGCAAGTGTTCAATATCTTCGCTGTCTTCGGCCACGCCGTCCTGATCGTCGATCCCTTCGACGATCCTGCCCAGGGTGGTCGTCTCATCGCCGTAGAACTTGTCAATTCGATCCAACAGTTCGCTTTCCGAGGCCACGACCACTTCAGTGAATTGAAAGCGGGTGAAGAGCCGAACCGCCTCCAAAACCGAAGTGTCCAGCGGGTCGACCATGGCCACAACCAGCGTGCCGTCTTCCTTGATCTCGATGGGAAGGCACTTCGCTTCCTTCATGAAGCGCGGTGAGAAAGTGTCCTCCACCACCGGAACCTGAGGAAAACCGTCTCCTGTGATCAGGGCCAGGCCCAGGTGGCTGCTCAGATGCCTCACCATTTCCGCTTCAGAGAGTGCACCAATGTCGACCAGCAGCTTTCCCAGCTTGTCTGGAGACTGCTTCTGCAGATTGAGGGCAGCCCCCAGCTCCTCCCGGGAGATGATCTCCTGGCGGACAAGAGCTTCACCAAAGTAATCCCGTGTCTTCAGTGCGGCCAGCTCAATCATCTTCTGTGCCTTTTCCGGTGGGCATCTTCCATTCCCGTCCCGTACTCAATAGTCGAGCACATGCAGACGGTTCATGAACTCGTCCTGGTTGATCTTCCTCATTGCCAGCAAATCCGCATCGTCTTTGGTCGTGGTAATGACGAGAACACTGCGGCGCTTGATCGGATCCAATTCGTTCCTGTCTTCAATGTGCGCGTTGATGGAGATCCGGTCGTGGGCTCCCAGCTGCTTGATCGAACCAGCGTGAGTCGCGAGACACTCTGACAGGATTTCACGGACTTTCTGGATCTTCTTCTTCACCGCTTCCTTGTTCAACTTATTGGGCGCGTCAATCTCCCCAAAGGGAAGCCGGATCTTGCCACGGTCGATGCGCAGATGTAAGGTCAAGGTCACTCCATATCCCTGCATGTAACTCGCCCGCGAACCCAGGACCAAGGCGAACGGGTTCGTGAAGTTCAGTTTGATCCGTTCGTCGACAATTTTCTCAAACACCTGTGTATCCTGCTTCAAGTCGGTCAAGTTGAGCCTGGCCTGGCCAAATCCCAGACCTCCCAACATCATCGCGACAAGAAAAACGGAAAGTGTTTTGCTCATTGATCTCCCCTTTTGTAGTACTCCCTGCACTCTTATTGAAACGCCAACCTCTGCAGAATGCGGTCCCGCTCTTCACCAGCCTGCAAAATGCTTTCCTCAAGCACCTGCAGAAGCTGGCCCAGGTTCTGCTGATAGAAAGCCTCCAGGCCTGCCGAGTCCACCACACTTTGCAGCGCATGGCCAATCTGAAGCTCGTGGTCCGCCTGCCGGGAGACGACGATGTCGGTGACCATTTCCATTAACTGGCGTTCCGACACCGAAAGCCTGTCACCCCACAACCCCGTCCCTCGCAATATGGAGACCGCGCCGACGACGATCAGCACCGATGCCGCCAGCTTCTGAACCCCTGACCACCAGTTAAATCCGGATGCTCGCCGAAGGTTCGTCGGGGCCGCTGCCTCCTCCTCTTCGATGTCCCAGGCTCCCAGCCACTGCCGTGCCTGCATCAGGCCCAGAAAGTCACTTCGGCAACTTGGGCAGCCGTCGAGATGCCGAAAGAACTCGGCCGACTGGATCGGCGACTCTCCCTCGTCGTAGAGAACATCGATCATTCGCTCCTTACTCAACTGACAAGTCATAACTTCTCTCCACTAGTACCTTGAGCGCTTTCAATCCCAGATAGAGACGCGATTTAACCGTGGAAAGAGGGACATCCAGGATCTCTGCAATTTCCCTGAATTTGAGACCCTGATACTCCTTCATCACAATCACCGCCCTCTGTTCCCCGGGAAGCTCTTCAAACACTGCCTCGAAAACCCGCCGCAACTCAGTCTGACGATAAGCCGTCTCCGGTGTTCTTTCATCGACCTCAATCCCGGACGCCTCTCGATCTTCGTCCAGATCGACCTGCTTTGACCTGCTGCTTCGCCGGAAGCGCATCCGGCATTCATTCAGCGCGATCTTGTAGACCCATGCCGGAAAGCTGGTCGGATCACTCAATCGACCCAGGTTCTGATAGGCCTTGGCAAACGTATCCTGCGTCAGGTCCCGGGCGTCTTCCCGGTCTCCCGTATAGCGAAGAATGAAGCCGAACACACGGCTCTGCCAGCGCTCGACGAGCCTGCCGAAGCTGTCGGCGTCCCCGCTCACCGCGAGATCCAACAAATACTGATCAGTTTGAGTCATACGACTGCTTGCACTACGAAGATGCATGAGCTCTGGGAAAAGTTTAACGCTTTGGCGGGTTCTGGGTTCTGGGTTGTGGGTTCTGCGTGTGGCATTCCGCCGTTCTAAGTACCAGGTCAGTGTTCCAAAACCTAAAACCTAGAACCTAAAACCTAGAACCCAGAACCTAGAACCTAGAACCTAGAACCTAATCATGATCCCGGAAAAAGCGGAGGGGATTCAGGGATCGGCCATTGAGACGGACTTCATAGTGAACGTGAGGGCCGGTGGCCCGTCCAGTGGCTCCCACGTAGCCGATGACATCGCCTTTCCGGATCACCTGGCCCCGCTTCACGGCCAACTCCTTCAGGTGTCCGTATCGGGTTGTCAGGCCGAAACGATGCTCGAGTTTCACCAGCTTTCCATAATTGTGCTGCCGGCCCGCGAAACGGACCACGCCGTCGGCGGTCGCGATCACTTTCGACCCGACCGGGGCTGAAACGTCCATGCCCTGATGAAACGACCGGTTGCCTGTGAACGGGTCGCGCCGCATCCCGAACCGTTCGGAAGGGTATCCGGTAACCGGCATGATCGAGGGTGTGGCGCTCAGAAGGATGCTCCGATCCTTGTAGTACTCTTGAAACTTGCGCAGTTCCTCGCGCAGAGAAATACTCTTCTTCTCCAGAGAATTCAGCCGATCGAGCAAGGACTCCTCGTCGAAAGAGACTTCCAGATCGTAGGCCCCAGGACCACCGACGCCCCCCAGACCGTCCATCTCGAGATCCGTCATCACGCGCAGTTTCTGAGCCGCCACCTCCATCGACGAAAGACGCTCGGAGAGCTGCTTCGCTTTCACTCGAACCTTCTGATGATCGTTGTGAAGGAACTCAAGACGCTCCTGCAGAGCTTCAAATTCACTGCTGCGTTCCCACATCTGGTAATAGTGGGCCGAAAGAAGGCCCGAGACGAGCAGAAAGGCCCCCAGGCGGACCACCGTCAGACGCACCATAGAGGGAACAAGCGAGTGCCGACGACTCGCCGGTTCCTGCACTTCTGAGACAACTCTACTTCGATCCATTTTGCTCATCAGTCAAACAGGGAACTAGGGTCAGAATTCGCGGTAGTATAGCGATCTGGGTGGATTCATGTCAAGGACATAGAGATGGTGGAGGCGGTGGGAATCGAACCCACGTCCGGAAATGTTCCACAGCAGACTCTACATGCTTATCTGGTTTCGAGTTGTCCGTCGCAAGGGCATGCGAAACCAGCAAATAGGCCCAGACGACAGTTCTCCAGTAAGGTTCTCACGATTCCCCTGGAAAAACCGGGAATCACGAAAAGCCCGTAAAATCGACGCCCCACCTTCTGCCACGGGCTGCAGAAAACGGAACGGCTGCGTTTATTACGCAGCGAGTGCTAACTGATCATTGGCAGTTATGCTTTTGACCGTAGATTAACGAGGGTACGGACACCTCGGCATGCATCTACCGTTTCAACTACTTCCGTCGAAGCCGGTCGCCCCCAATGTGACTGCCTATTATAATACAAATCCCGGCGATCTGCTGAAACGGGGAGCTCGGAACCCGCAAGGGGGACCTCGGGAGTCCCATCAGATCGCCGCGCGGAGGCGGCTCCTAGTGCGCTCGTAAGCGCACTTGAACAGTAGGGTGAAAGTCCCTACCGGGCAAACGTTCTCCGGCCCGTATTCGACGGCAACTGCGTCATCGTGAGGTGGGGTGGGAAGCAGCCGAAGGAGAACCACCAGTCTGTAGGAGACGAACTCGATTCGGCTCAGAGGGGACAGCGAGCCTGCTGGGAAATGGCGAAGCTCGAATGGAAGGGAAACCTGACACGGACAAGAGCCTGATGGGTAACGTGAAAAAGGCATCTTGTTAACCCTTGGGGTGGTTGGAGATGGAATGGTGGGAAGTTCAAGTGACGTAAAGCGAGGAGGTCTGCGAAAGGTCGGTCTGGTAAGAGACCCGCAGAAGTCAGAGGCGGCGTAGTAGTGAAGAAGCCGGGTAATGCCGGTGGAGCGAAGGCCCGCCAGGAAGGTGGATGTGTAGAGTCAATGACGAAGCAAGAGGAACTGTCGAAAGTGGAGGAGACTCCTAAGCAAGGCAGAGAAGCCGAGAGCCAGAAATGGAGCTGGGTGGAAGCGGAAGTGTGGACCGAACGCATGCTGACGACCCTGGAAACAGGAGTGAAAGGAGGCAAATGGTTCAGCTTGATTGACAAGGTCTACAGAAATCGGAGTCTGGAAGCGGCGTGGCGAAAGGTACGCCGACGGAAAGGAGCCGGTGGAGTGGATGGCCAAAGTATCCAGAAGTTTGAGTGGCGATTGGAAAGGGAACTGGAGCAACTGCACCAGGAACTGAAAGACGATCGCTATCAACCGCGAGCAGTGCGCCGACACTGGATCGATAAAGGAGGAGGGAAGAAGCGACCGCTGGGGATCCCGACAGTACGGGACAGAGTGGTGCAGACATCCCTTCGCCAGGTGCTGGAACCAATCTTCGAAAAGAAGTTCTGCCGGCACAGTTATGGATTCCGGCCGCAGCGAAGCTGCAAGGTGTAAGACAGCAGATTGTTTAGAGGGGGTGAAGTCAGGCTGTTTTGACCTGGATTGGGTAAGCAGAAAATGACGGATTAGAGGAGCGCTGGTGGTTGAGGCCAGCCCTTGGTAGGAGAGGAGCTAGCGGAAGCGGGAGCCGTTGGCGTTGGCGATCCAGCGACGCAGGGCGACGCGGACGTTGTTGACGCGACTCAGCGGAGCGTTGTCGAAGTACCAGCGGAAGGTTTTGATCTCTTCCAGGATGTCTACGTCGGGGAAGTCGGCGGTCAGTTCGGCAATGAAAGCCGCATCCAGCTCGGGGCGGTAAGGGTAATCGGGCAGCTGCTCTTGCAGGTAGGCGAGGATCTTCTCGGGAGAGTTGTCGAAGAACATGTCGGCGCTATTCACAGCTCGTCGGAGGCCCGGTAGATGTCCTCTTCGTCCAGAGTGGCCTTTTGCTCGAGCACGCCCCGGTTGAGCGCGGCCAGGCAGAGGCGGTTCAGCAGCCGGCAGACGCCGCCCGAAGTTTTGTAAAGGGCCAGGTAGGCCGAGTCGGTGAAGATGTCGGGTTTAGCTCCGGCCAGCTGGAGATGGTGGCAGACGTAGTTTTTGGTTTCGGCCTCATCCAGGGGAGGCAGCTTGTAGGAGAGTAGGATGCGCTGGTGGATGTTGCGGAACATGGGGCGCCCGAGCCGTCGGCCCAGGTCGGGATGACCGATCATGATCATGAGCAGGGGATCGATTGAATCCATCCTAAAATTAAGAAGTACAGGTATTTCGTCCAGTGTTTTGTCGGGCAGACACTGGCTCTCGTCGAGAATTAGAATCGGGGTCTTTTTGGCGTTCTCCACATAGTCGCGCACGGCCGTTTGCAGGTTTCGAAACAGAGTGGACTTGCGGCTGGAGGGCTCACCGCCGAACTCGCTGTTGAGCTGGGCCCAAAAATCCAGGGGAGTGACCGTCGACAGGGGCACGTAGAAGAGCTTGTAGACGGAGGAGTTGAGTTGCTCGACGAAGGCGCGCACGGCGGCCGTTTTGCCGGTTCCGGCCTCCCCCAGCACGAGCATCAGCCCCAGACGGGTACGCATGTAGTCCAGGCGCCGGGCGAGTTCGTCAAAGGCCGCAGTGGGGAGCAGTTTCTGGGCCGGGATGTCCTTGGCGAAGGGAGTGTCGGAGAAGCCGTAAAAAGTGTGGATCACGATTCATCCTCCTCGTCGGGAAGGGAAAAACGGGGTCTTCGGGGGGAAGTGGCGTTTTGGGCGGCGTCGACCCGGTGCAGACGCACCACCGGCTGGTCGTCTTCGAAGAGAAACAGCTCACTGGGACGTCCTTCGGGATGGCGGATCTCGATGCGCAGGCCAGTGTATTGGGGCGGCACTTCCCAGAGCCGGCGGGCGATGGAGACGGTGCAGTCGTTGCGGACGGTGCGGTGCAACGTGCGGTAAAAGACCCGGTCCAACTCGGCCCGGCTGACCGTACGGCGGCGAATGGAGGCGAGCGAGCGCAGGTAACGCTCCAGTGGCGTCTCACAGATGCTCGAGTGGCGGCGCCGGTGATAGTCCTGCTCCAGCCACTGAGACAAGCGAGCATTGAGATCGTCGAGGGTCAAGGCCTCGAGATCGAGAAGGCTTAGAAAACCCTGGCGCAGGGTGCGAAACCAGCGCTCGATTTTTCCGCGCGAAGGACTGTCATAGGGCTTGGAATGCACCAGAGCCACACCCAGACGGGCGCAGGCCAAGGTGAGTTGTTTGGAGGTGAAGTTACCCCACTTTTGTGGACAGTTTACGGCTTTCGAATCAAGCCACATCTGAGTGCCTCGATTCATAGTTGATCGGCGACAGATAGTCCAGTGACGAGTGCCGCCTGTGAGGGTTGTAAAAGCCCTCGATGTAGTCGAAGACAGCAAGCTTGGCCTGCAGCTTGCTGCGGAAGCTGTGCCGGTCGATCAGTTCACACTCCAGAGAGGCAAAAAAGCTCTCACACAGCGCGTTGTCATAACAGTCACCGACCGAGCCCATGGAGGATCTGATGCCGGCTCTCTTGCAGCGTAGCCCGAACTCGATCGACGTGTATTGCGTCCCCTGGTCCGAGTGATGGATCACCCCGTCGGATTCACGCTCTTGAAGTGCCATTTGCAGGGCATCGGTCACTAGCCGGGTCTTGAGATCATTTCTGAGCGACCAGCCGACCACTCGACGACTGAAAGCGTCGACCACTACGGCCAGGTAGACGAAACCTGCCCAACTCGGCACGTACGTGATGTCTGCAACCCACAGTCGGTTGGGGCGGCTGACCTGGAAGTTTCGCTCCACCAGATCCGGAGCCGGACGGCTGTCTTGGCCTCTCAGGGTCGTGCGTGTCTTGCGTCTGCGGCTAACGCCTTCAATGCCGGCGACTTTCATCAGTCGGGCCACCCGGTTTTTGCCCACCAGGTGACCTTCCTCTCGAAGTTCCGCCGTAATGCGGGGAGCTCCATAGGTCCGACGACTTTGCTGGTGGATCCCGTTGATTGTTTCCAGAAGACGAGCATTCGCTTCATCTCGAGTCGAAGGTCCGCGATCGACCCACGCGTAGTAGCCACTGGTGGAGACACCCAGCAAACGGCACATGGTGGTGATTGGATAGTCGGCCTGATTCACTTTCACGAACCTGAAGACTCCTTGGAAATCGGATCGCTCTCCCGTGCGAACCAGGCCGCGGCTTTTGCCAATATTTCCCGCTCAACCCTCAGCTGCCTATTTTCTTTGCGCAACTTCCGCAGCTCGGCTCGTTCTACCGTCGTCAGGCCGTCTCTACGACGGCCTTCATCCAGGTCTGCCTGGGCGATCCAGTTGCGGATCGTCTGTTCGTTGGGTTCAAACTCTCGGGCCAGCTCACCGGGGCTGCGCCCGGCTCGATGAAGCTCGACTATCTGCTGGCGAAACTCGGGTGGATAAGCTCGTCTTGTTCTTGGCATCGTGTCCTCCATTCTCCCAAAGGATTAGGTGTCCACGAAACCGGGGGAACTCCAAGGAGAAGGCCGAGCCGTTGTCACAGTAAAGGATCTGGGGTAAACCATGGCGCGAGAAGGCTTTTTGGAGTGCCGAGACGACCACTGCGGAGTTTTCCCGGGTGTAGAAGCGGGCCAGGGTCAGGAAGCGGGAATGGTCATCGATGGCTGCAGCCAGGTAGGTTTTGCGGCGGCGGCGGCCGAGAGGCACCTTGGGGCCGTGCATAAAATCCATCACCCACAGATCGTTGGCGTGGGGTTTTTCGAAGTGCTTGCGGGCCTTGGGCGCCGGCTTGACCTGGGGCCGCAGACCGGCCCGCTTGATGTGACGACGCAAAGTGGATTCGGAGATGCGGCGCGAAGTGATGTGGCCCGAGGCCACCAGCTGTTCACGGAGTCGGTTGACCGGCACCCGGGGATGGCGGGCCAGCAGCTCGGAGATGTGGGCGCTCAGCTGCTCGGAGATGACCCGGCTTCGGCCCGCATCGCAACGCCGCTTGGGCAAGAGTCCGTCGAGTCCTTCTTGGCGGTAGCGGCGCAACCAGCTCTTGAAAGTGGCGACTGAGTAGCGGCGTCTGCCCAGACCCGGCACATCCAGCTCTTTTCGGGCCATGCGGCCGAAGTAACGGGCTTGGCTGCCGGCGGCGGCGTGCAGCACCGGCGCGATGACGCCGTAGCGGAACAGCGCCACGGCCTGGCGTTTTTGTTTTCCCTTCATCCTGAGGCTCCTTTGGCCAACCCTTTGTGCCACAACCCTACCGCTGGGCCCCTATCACGCAGTGTGGAGGATCGATTCTTGTCATGACGCGGCTGCCAGCCGGGTCCAAACAACGTGGCGCAAAAAGGGGATTGAGCGACTTGTGCTGCAGACACAGCGGATGCCGGTGAGTCAGCCCGTCAGCAAGCCAGAGCGGGGCCCGAGAGCCAATCGTAGGTCGAACAGCAGGTGGGGGAAGTAACGCCGATGAAAACGCAGCACCACTCGGGGTGGAGAGCCTCGGGGCTGGGCCGCCAGCAGCGCGGCCACCTGCTGGGCCTGCCGCCGCACCCCTTGGACGGCTCCGGGCAACTCGACCTCGGCCACCGGAAAAGAGAGCAGTCGCCCATAGACGGCCGCCAACAGCAGCAGCATGCGGTGCAGCGTCAACTCCTCCAACAGCACAGCTTCCTCACCTTGGCTGCCGGCCGTGGCCACCTCGTCCAGCGCTTGGCGCATCGTCCGTTTGCCGTTCACCACCACTTCGACCATCCAGCTCATCAACCCCAGGCTGAAGCGTCGGCGCGGCACCACTTGAGCCGGCAGCACGCTGAAGGTGACATCTCGTGGCTGATCCGGGCCCCGCCGCCGGCAGCGGAAGCGAGCCACTGGAAACCGTTGATAGGTCCGCCCCTCCTCATCCACCAAGCACCTGAAATACAGACCGTGGCGTACGGCGCATTCACTTCCCCGGCACAGCGGACAGCGGTCCCGGTAGTCGGGCAACAGCTCGTACAGCCCCAGTCCCAGAGAGGAAAGACTTGACAAAGACCTGTCTTGGAAGCGATCCTGAATCTGAAGTTTGTCTTCGAAAAGCCGGGAGTTATCCGAAGCTCAAACCACGGGCTCCCGGCTGCTCCTTTCCCTTCTTCTCCGCAGCCAAGACAGCTGTCACACTGTCATATTCTTTTCACCCGCTGCGGGCTAAGACAATCTATACAATTCCGGCTGCAAAAGGCAGAGAAGTTTGTGACGTATTACACAAGGATGCACTGCGCGAGGTGCAACGACGACTGGAAGAAGGCTATCACTGGGTGGTTGATGCAGACATCGAGAAATACTTTGACTGCATTGACCCGGAGATCTTGATGCAAGAAGTGGAGAAGGAAGTCTCAGACGGTCGAGTGCTGAAGCTGATTCGAAGCTATCTGGAACAAGAAGTTCTGGATGGGATGAAGAAGTGGAAGCCGGAGAGAGGAACTCCTCAAGGTGCGGTGATCAGTCCGTTGCTGGCTAATCTGTATTTACATCCAGTGGATGAAGAGATGGAGCGTGCCGGGGAAGTGATGATCCGCTATGCCGATGATGGGGTGATTCTATGCCGAGATGAGCGACAGGCGCGAGAAGCGCTGAGGAAGCTTCGAAAGGAGCTGGCGCAGCGTGGATTACGACTGAACCCGAACAAGACCCGGGTAGTGGATGCTCGCCAAAAGGGTGGGTTCGACTTTCTGGGTTACCACTTTGAAAGAGGGCTTAAATGGCCTCGCAAAAGCAGTGAAAAGAAGCTGCGGGAGCGAGTCCGCCCACTGACCCGAAGGACGAATGGCCACAGTCTGAAGCAGACCATTGAGACGCTCAACCCAATCCTACGGGGTTGGTTTGGGTACTTTCAACACAGCCATCCCGCGACGTTTAAGGGGGTGGATGGATGGGTACGAGGGCGTCTGCGATCGATTCTGCGAAAGCGCCGGAAACGGAGAGGCCGAGCCCGAGGGAGCGATCATCAACGCTGGCCCAATGCCTACTTTATCGAGCAGGGGCTATTTACTATGGCCATAGCCCACGCGCAGATCTGTCAGTCCCGACGTGGACCCCACTGACTGGAGAGCCGGATGCGGGAGAACCGCACGTCCGGTTCGGAGGGAGGGGAGGCTCAAACCAATGAGCTTTCCCTACCCCTATCGCTTCGCTATTGTGTGACGTTCCCAGAGTAGGAGGACCCTCCGTGGTCCGATCAGATCGCCGCGCGGAGGCGGCTCCTAGTGCGCTCGTAAGCGCACTTGAACAGTAGGGTGAAAGTCCCTACCGGGCAAACGTTCTCCGGCCCGTATTCGACGGCAACTGCGTCATCGTGAGGTGGGGTGGGAAGCAGCCGAAGGAGAACCACCAGTCTGTAGGAGACGAACTCGATTCGGCTCAGAGGGGACAGCGAGCCTGCTGGGAAATGGCGAAGCTCGAATGGAAGGGAAACCTGACACGGACAAGAGCCTGATGGGTAACGTGAAAAAGGCATCTTGTTAACCCTTGGGGTGGTTGGAGATGGAATGGTGGGAAGTTCAAGTGACGTAAAGCGAGGAGGTCTGCGAAAGGTCGGTCTGGTAAGAGCCCCGCAGAAGTCAGAGGCGGCGTAGTAGTGAAGAAGCCGGGTAATGCCGGTGGAGCGAAGGCCCGCCAGGAAGGTGGATGTGTAGAGTCAATGACGAAGCAAGAGGAACTGTCGAAAGTGGAGGAGACTCCTAAGCAAGGCAGAGAAGCCGAGAGCCAGAAATGGAGCTGGGTGGAAGCGGAAGTGTGGACCGAACGCATGCTGACGACCCTGGAAACAGGAGTGAAAGGAGGCAAAAATGCCTACTTTATCGAGCAGGGGCTATTTACCATGGCCGTAGCCCACGCGCAGATCTGTCAGTCCCGCCGTGGACCCCACTGACTGGAGAGCCGGATGCGGGAGAACCGCACGTCCGGTTCGGAGGGAGGGGAGGCTCAAACCAATGAGCTTTCCCTACCCCTATCACCTCGCCGGCCCGTGACATTCCCGGTGTAGGAGGACCCTCACGTGGTCTGATCCAGGTCAGATCGCGGTTGGAGTTTCACCACGGGCTGCTATGATTCCGGCATCGAAGCCAAGACGCACTGCCCGCTGCCATCTCAGTCCCGATCGGTCCCCGTGAGATCTCTCATCTTCGCCTACTGTCGGGCATCAGTGGTGTTCCTGGTTCTGTGGACCCTCTCGGGCTGCTCCCCCGAGCCGATCAGCCGTCCCCATCGGCCCCCGCTCCCAATTCCGGCCGGTGCACTGGTACTTGAAACCGATGGCCGGGTTGGGGGGCGACTCAACTACAGCCTGTCTGGAGAACCCAGCAGTTTCAATTTTGCCACCTCGCAGGACAACAGAACCGAACTAGTCACCTATCTGATCACGGGAACACTTCTGGAGTTCGATTTCGAACAACTGACTGTCGGGCCCGGGGTGGCCCGAAAGTGGTCAGTCTCACCGGATTCCAGAACGATACGGGTCGAGTTGAGAGAGGGGCTGCGCTTCTCGGACGGTCGTCCCGTGACGGCACAGGATGTGATCTTCAGTCTGGACCGCCTCTTTCAGGACGGTTCTTCGACCGCCCGCGGTGACTCGCTGAGGATTGAAGGACAACCCCTGGGCTACCGCCGGCTCAACGACTCGAGTGTGGAAATCACCTTCCCGCAGAAGTTTGCCGCCGCCGAGTATGCGTTGACATACATTCCGGTCTTTCCCACCCACCTGATGAGCGACCAGGACCGAAAGCTGGAGGACTACTGGACCCTGGACGTGGATCCTTCCAGCATGGCGGGGCTGGGCCCATTCGTGATTGCCGAGCATCATCCGGCCCAGAAGACCGTCCTTCGCAACAACCCCCACTACTGGAAGGTGGACAAGCTGGGTCAGCGACTCCCCTACCTGGATGAGATTGTCATCCACTATATCCCCCAGCGCGACACTCAGATCCTGAGGCTGGAAGCCGGAGAGCTGGACTTGCTGGATGCTCAAGTCCGGCCGAGTGACTGGACTCGACTCGAAGGCAAGGGATTTCAACTTCTGGATGCGGGACCTTCCGCGCAGCTGAAGTTCCTGTGGTTCAATCAGAAACCCGGGGCTGAGAACCTGTCACCATACAAGAGGAACTGGTTTGCCAACGTTGACTTTCGTCGGGCGGTCAGCCAGGCGATCAGCCGGCGGGCCATCGTCGAAACCGTGTTCCAGGGGCGGGCCGAGGAGGCCTGGAGCCTGCTGCCGTCTTCGATTCGGACCTGGCATGCGCCTTCCGTTCGGAAATATCCCTACGATCCTGCTCAGGCACGACGGCTGTTGATGGAAGCCGGGTTCTCCTGGATCGAGGAAGAAGGTAGAACTCGGCTGGTTGACTCCGGAGGGCACCCGGTCCAGTTCGAGATATTCTGCCGATCGGACCAGCAGTGGGGTCGCATCGCCGCGGTTGTTCAACAGGACCTGGAGCGGTTGGGAATGGAGGTAGCCGTCAGGCAGGAAGAGTTTCGGGCTCTCATATCCAGAGTCATGAGAAATCACGACTACGAAGCCGCCATTATGGGCATAGGCTTTCCTTATGAGCCTGTCGAGCATGGGAATGTCCTCTTCTCCTCCGCTCCGATGCACTTCTGGAATCCTGGCCAGAAATCCCCCGCGACCGAGTGGGAGGCTGAAGTCGACCGTCTTTTTCTGAAGCAGATCACTACGCTCGAACTGGCAGAGAGGCAGCTTCTGTTCACGCGGATTCAGGAGATTCTGGCCGAAGAGGTCCCGCTTGTGCCGCTTGTCAATCAGAACATTCTGGTCGTTGCGAGTCCGGCGATTCAGGGCCTCAAACCGGTCCCCTCCCTCCGCTGACTCTATGGAACAGCTGGGAGTTGTCGTTTTGACGACGCGAACGGAATCCTAACGGAGAGACAAGTCCAAATGATCCGGCTGATTCAACGCCGACTGCTGGAGACGGCAGTTGCTGTCTCTCTGCTCTCGCTTCTGATCTTTGGACTGTTTGCTGCCATACCGGGTGACTACCTGAGCGAGATGGAGCTCAACCCTGCGATTCCAGCCTCACAGGTCCAACGCATGCGCACTGAGTTCGGTCTGGATCAGCCTTTTCATATCCAGTACTTCAAATGGCTCGGCCAGATCATGGAGGGCGATTTCGGGTACTCCTTCTCCCAGCGGCGACCTGCCACCAACCTGATCGCCGAAAGAGCGGCGAACACCTTGATGCTGGCCTGCGTCGCACTGCTCTTTTCGCTGGGCCTGGCCCTGCCACTGGCGGTCGTGTCTTCTCTCTATTTCAATCGGTGGCCGGATCACTGCTGCAGGATTATCTCCCTCGGCGGGATGTCACTTCCGACACTCCTCACTTCGCTGCTTTTCCTCTATCTCGCCTTTCTGACCGGCTGGTTCCCGATCGGGGGCGCAGGGACTCTTCGACACGTCGTCCTCCCTGCGCTGACCCTGGCTCTTCCCCTCTTTTCCTTCCTGACTCGAACCCTTCGATTGGAACTTGTGGAGACCCTGTCACAGCCTTTCATCACTGCCCTTAGGAGCAAGGGCCTGCCCCGGCGGCGTGTCTTCTGGTATGCCCTGCGACACGCCCTGAATCCGATCATCTCCCTGTCCGGCCTCATCGTGGGGGGGCTCCTGAGCGGTTCCGTCGTGGTCGAGAGAGTCTTCGGCTGGCCGGGGCTGGGCGAACTGACTGTCGCTTCGATTCTGGCCAGAGACCTTTATGTTGCCGTGAATTGCGTGCTGGTGGCCAGTGGGCTGGTGATCATTGCAAACCTTGCCGCCGACATTGTTCTAGCCTGCAACGACCCCCGGGTGAGAGCATGACTCGAACGATTCTCCGAGGTCTGGCCCTCCTCCTTCTGATTTTCCTGTACGCAGCAGCGTGGCTGGCCCCTTTCATTGCCCCCCACTCGCCCCGGTATCAGTTCCGGAATTTCTCCTTTGCACCTCCTTCCCGAATCGTATTTCAGAGCGACACTGGAGCCTGGGGGCCGGCCTTTCAAGCCATCCGGCGCCTGGACCTGAATCCCACTTATGAGCAAACCGGGGCACTGGTTCCCATCCGCTTTTTAGGCAGGTCGGAAGGGTACGCATGGATGGGCTTGCAATTCCAGACTCGTCTATTCGGTTCCAGCGATGAGGCACAGCCCCTGTTCTTGCTTGGAACTGACGAACTGGGTCGAGACATCTTCTCCCGGATCCTGTTTGGAGCCAGGTACTCGTTGAGCATTGGCCTGACTGCCCTCTTCCTCACACTGGTTCTGGGGGTTCTGATGGGATCCGTGTCCGGTTATTTCGAAGGGTGGACCGATAGAATCGTGATGCGCCTCTCTGATGTTTTCCTGTCACTGCCGGGACTGTTCCTGGTCCTGGGTCTACGGGCGATTTTCCCGGACCTGAGCGGCCGGCTCGGCCTCTATGTACTAATCGTCACTACCTTCACATTACTGGGCTGGGCCTCCGTTGCCCGGGTGGTCCGGGGGCAGGTTTTGGCCCTCAAGGAACGCGAGCACGTTCTTTACGCCGTCTCCTGCGGAGCTTCCCATGCCCGAATCCTGCTCCGGCACATCCTCCCTTTCACCCGGAATTTTCTGCTGGTTCAGGGATCGGTTCTTCTGCCTGCGTACATCATCGGAGAGGTCACGCTCACCTTTCTCGGACTGGGAGTGCAGGAACCGGACGTCAGCTGGGGGAACCTGCTGCACGACGCCGCTTCCCTGCGGGCCCTGGGTTTCCCCTGGCTCTTGACACCAGCTCTGGCCGCCCTGCTCTCGGTACTGGCTTTCAACTACCTGGCCGATGAGCTGAAGGTGATCATGGATGAACAGCGGAGCGGGGTGTGGGGGCTTTAGGTTAGGTTCTGGGTTCTGGGTTCTGGGTTGTGGGTTCTGGGGTACCGTAGTAGGGGCGACCCTTGTGGTCGCCCGGATTGAAACAGTGCCCCGAGGGGGGGGGGAGGGGAGAATCGAAACCTTCAACTTTCAACTTTTAACCTTCAACCAAAAAAAAGCTACAAGTCAAAGGTCACAATCCGCTCCTGGGGCGGCGTCGTGACTTCCACCCCCTGATGGCCAGCCAGAACGTTGATCTCAGTGCGAACCCCGAAGTCTTCCAGATAAATCCCTGGTTCCACCGAACAGAGCACCCCGGGGATCACCTTGCGGGTGTCGTGCGTTTCTATGTTGTCGAAATTCACTCCACTCCCGTGCACGTCCCGCCCGATGTTGTGTCCAGTTCTGTGAACAAAAAAGCTACCGAACCCGGCTTCTTCAATCACGGCTCTGACCTGATCGTCAACCTGCCAGCCCTCGACTTCGCGACCCGAAGCCAGTGTCTCATCCAGAAACTCGACACCCCGATCGCGAGCCCTCCGAGCGATATCAAACGCCTGCTCAATCGGATCCGGCACCGTGGGCCCGAGGAACGCCGTCCAGGTGATGTCGGCGTAAACGCCGGCCGGGGGCCTGGCCCACAGATCGATGAGCAGAAAATCCCCGCTGGAGATCCTTCCACTACCTTCGGCCGGAGGGGAGTAGTGAGGGTTTCCGCTGTGCGCGTTCACAGCCACGATGGGGGCATGGTCCCAGACCAGACCGCGATCCTCAAAGGCGGTCAGAATCGATTGCTGTACTTCGTGCTCCAGAAGCGACTGTCCCGACCGGATCTTCTCAGCCGTCCCCTGAAAGGTGTCGTTGACGATCTCGGTGAGTGCTCGGGCAGTCTCTCTGTGTTGTTCGGCCTGGCGCGCTGTCAGGACGGATTCAAAAAGCTGGATCAGGTCAGCGGATGGAATCACTTCGACACCCGTAGACCTGACCAGTTCGACGGTTCCGGCATCAATCCTCGAAACGTAAGGGATTCCGCACTCGGGCGAGTACTGCATCGCCACCCGATCGTGCCTGCTCAAGAGCCGGGCTAATTCCGACTTGAGTTCACTCCACTTCAGATAGACCCGCTGCGAGCCGGGGAGGTGGTCCAGTTGAAACGCTTCAATCCGATGGACCAGTTTCCTGGGCTCTCCTCGATCCGGAACCAGATAGAACCAGCGCCGGCTGATATGGGCATCCTCTCGAAAACCCAGAATTCTGAGGGCGAGAGGGTCGATCTGTTGGAAACCGTAAAAGAGCCAACCCGGAACAGCCTGCCTGCGAAGCGCATCCTGCATGGCTTGAATGTGGGAACCGGAACTCATTATTCCTCCACCTGCCTGTAGCTCTCTTCAATCATATGTTGAACTCTGTCACTAATCTGCTGCAAATCAAGGTGTTCATAGTCAGCGAATTCCAGGACCGGATGAAAGACCAATTCCATTGATCCTGGACGGATGAATGCAGAGCCCCTGGGCAGGCGCCGGTGGGCTCCGATGATGGTGATCGGGACGATTGGAGCCCGTGCGGTCCGGGCCAGGAGGAATGCCCCCCGCTTGAAGCGGGCAAACCGGTCGCCAAAGGTCCGCTCGCCCTCCGGGTAGATCACCAGCGACCAACCCTCTTCGATTCTCTCTCCAACCTGCCTGAAGCGCTTTAGAGTTTGTCTGGGTTTCCACCGGTTCACCGGCACGTTTCCTGACCGGGTCAGGTGCCAACCCAAAAACGGAATCGCAAATAGAGAGGCTTTGGCAGCGAACCCGAACTGCTGTACCGGCAGGTGGGCCAAAAGGGACCAATGGTCGAACATACTCAGATGATTGGGCATGAAGATGTAGCCTCGCTGTCTGTCCAGCCGATCCGTCCCAAAGGTCAGAACCCGTACGCGCGAGATCCAGAGAATGAAGCGTCCCCAGGTCCGCGCGCACTCGTGCTGGAGTTTTCCACTCGAGTCGATGAGCGAAAAGAGCACGCTGATGGTCGACAGCACCATCGTCATGAAGAGGATGATCGGAACTCTCCAGAAGGAGTTCACAAGGGGCAACAGACGCATAAGAACTCCAGCGCGTTTCGACAGGTCACACCAAGAACACTCTTACCAGTAGTAAGATTCCGCTTTGCTATGATAGCGACCGTGCCCTCCCGACTCTATCTCGTGGACGGAATGTCCCATATCTATCGTGCCTTTTACGCGATCCAGGGCCTGACCGATCGGTCCGGCCAGCCCACCAACGCGGTTTACGGCTTCACCAACATGCTGCGCAAGCTCATCGCAGAGGAAGAACCCGAGTTCCTGGGAGTGGCCATCGACCTGCCCGGCCCAACCGTTCGTCACCAGCAGTTCGAGGACTACAAGGCCACCCGTCGGCCCACCCCTCCGGATCTACTGGATCAGGTGCCTCTGGTACTCGATGTCTGCCGGGTGCTGGAGGTACCGGTCCGCTCCATGGAACGCTACGAGGCTGATGACGTCATCGGGACGCTGGCAGCAAAGGCTGTCGACGCCGGTCTGGACGTAGTGGTAGTGACGATCGACAAGGACATGTTCCAGCTCGTCTCTGAGCGTGTCTCCATTCTTGACCCCAGAGACATGAAGTTGTTGGGAGCTCCCGAGGTCGGGGAGAAGTTCGGAGTCGAGCCTCATCAGATCGTGGATCTTCTCAGCCTGGTAGGCGACAGTTCAGACAACGTCCCTGGTGCGCCCGGGATCGGGACCAAGGGCGCCCAGAAACTGATCCAGCAGTATGGAAGCCTGGACGAACTCTTGCGACACCGCTCCGAGGTCACCCACAAGACCTACCGGGCAAGCCTCGAGAACAATGAGGATCAGATCCTGCAGAGCCGCGACCTGGTCACCATCCACACCGACTTGCCGATCCCGCTGGATCTGGAGGAACTCCGGCTGAGTGAACCGGACCGTGAGGCCGCCAGAGAGCTTTTCACCAAACTGAACTTTCTCAGTCTCCTGGATGAATTTATCCCGGCCGGGACCGGCAGAGAAGCTGCCTACAAACGGCTGGAAAGCCTTGACGCTCTGCGTGCCCTGCAAGAGCAGATCAAAGCTGAGAAGCTCTCCCTTTTCCCCTTTATCGAGAAATCATCGGAGGACGGCCTGCAGCTCTCGGGACTTGGGTTTTCAATGTCTGAGTGGACGGGGTGGTCGGTTTCTTCCCGGCTCTTGATGAGCCACACGGGCTCGGTCTTCGAGATCCTCGCTGAAGCCGGGGAGTGGATCGCTCACGACCTCAAGCCACTGCTGGCCTGGCTGGTAGACCGGGAGATTGAACCGCCCTCTCATCTGTCGGATACCATGCTGATGGGCTACCTGCTGTCACCTCACAGGAAGGACTTCTCGCTGGAAAAAAGCTGCCTGGAACATCTTCACTACCGTTTTTCCGACACAGAAGACCAGAAGAGCCTCTTCTCCGCTCCCAGCGGTGAGGAACTGGCTGAGCGAGCGGATCTGACCGGGCAACTGGCTTTTCAGCTCACCCCCGACCTTCTCAGTCGTGGCCTCGGAACGGTCTTGCAAAAGATCGAAATTCCACTCATCGAGGTGCTGGTGGCCATGGAAAAGAAGGGCGTGATGATCGACGCCGAACTGCTCACGGAAATGTCTGTCCGCAGCGGCGAGACAATCGACAGCTTGAGTACCCGAATCTACGAGCTGGCCGGCGATGAGTTCAACATCAACTCTCCCCGCCAGCTGGCTTCCGTGTTGTTCGAAAAACTGGAGCTGCCAGTCGCCAGGCGGACCCGCAAAGCAGGCCACTACGCGACTGGCGTCGAAGTCCTGGAAAAGCTTGCCCGGGACCACGAAATCGCAGCCCTCATCCTTGAGTATCGGGAACTGGCCAAGCTCAAGAACACCTACCTCGATGCCCTGCCCCGATTGATCGACGAGCGTACTGGAAGAGTCCACACCTCCTTCAACCAGATGGTCGCCGCCACGGGTCGACTCTCATCAAGCAACCCCAACCTCCAGAACATTCCAGTTCGAACCGAGCTGGGGCGAGTGATTCGAAAAGCCTTCATCGCGCCTCCGGGGTTCAGTATTCTGACAGCCGACTATTCTCAGCTGGAACTGCGCGTCATGGCTCATCTTTCCGGGGATCCCACCCTGCGGGAAGCTTTCTTACGAGGGGAAGACATCCACTATCAGACCGCCCTTGAAGTGTTTGGGTCAGTCGCAGAAACCGATCCCCAGAGCTATCGACGGAAAGCCAAGGTCATCAACTTTGGAATCATGTACGGCCTGAGTGCCTTTGGGCTGGCCAATACTCTGCAAATCGAAAGGCGCCAAGCCCAGGAGTACATTGACCAGTACTTTGCCCGATACGAGGGAGTCAGAAACTGGATCGAAAACACGCTCAGTCAGGCTCGGGACTCGGGCTTTGTGGCGACTCTATTCGGACGAATTCGGACCATCCCCGAGATCCATAGCCGAAACTGGAACCTGCGTCATTTCGGGGAGCGAGCCGCCATGAACGCACCCATACAGGGGACCGAAGCCGACTTGATAAAAATGGCCATGATCGACATCCACGCGAAGCTGCAGCGGCGATCCCTCAGTAGCTCGCTGATTCTCCAGGTCCACGATGAACTGGTGCTCGAGGTAGCCAACGCTGAGCTCGAGGAAGTCAGGGAGCTGGTCAAGGAGGCCATGGAATCGGCGGCAGATCTGGACGTTCCCCTGGAGGTCGATACCGGGGTCGGTGAGTCCTGGTATGAGGCTAAATAGGCGCTCGCTGGCGCGAGCGCGGTTACCAGTTACTGGTGACCGGTTTCTAGTTTTTTGTGGGGGCCGTTTTTTTCTGCTGACCTTGCCTTCCGGCGGCTACAACGGTCGCCCCTACCAATCCGCTACACACTGTGAAACCGGTAACTGTTAACCTATACAGTAGTATCTTGATGCCAACGTGTCCGATTGAGTTCCTGTTTCTCGGAGCCATTGGAGACATCGACTACGTCGCCCGTCCCTCATTGAAAGTGGGAGGTAGACGTTTAAATCCTTCCGGTTGCCGCCCTGAGCCGCCTCCCCCTCTCGGACCCTAGCAGCCCGTGGCAGAAGTGCTTAATTGGGTCCGGACACCGACTTGGGCCGGGGGCCACCTGGAAAGGGCCCGATTGAAAGTTTTCCAATCAAACCTTCAAAGAAAGTGCTGATCCGTCTCCTCAGGCCCTTCCTCAGCCCGAAAAAGACTAACAAAGCGCAAAGAATCCGGGCGTGGAGGGCCCGGGGAGTCCCTGCGCCGAGTTTCTGGCGCATCACCATACCCAGGTTGAACGCACCGGCCTGAATCAGCAGTCTCTTGGCCACATTGTCGTGTCCCCTGACCTCGGTGCGGCGCATCCCCCCTGTCCGGTACAGATGAGCAAAGGATCTTTCCAGTTTTTCGCCCCGCCGTCTCAGTAACTCGCGGCCTCGCTCTCCCCGTATCCGTCTGCGGTTGGCATAGGTGGCATCTCGCCCCTCGATGTTGCCTTTCCACTTGCGTCTGCCCCGCTTCGGTTCCGAGATGTAACTGCGTATCTGCAGCGCTGCAAAATCCTTTACCGTTTCGGTGCTGTGATATCCCTTGTCGGCCACCACCTCGGCCATTTCCTCTTTTTGCCCCGTCGCCTCTTCAATGTTTTCGGCAGCACGAATCAGCGTCTCCTTCAGGGTCGTCGTGTCTCCTTTATCGGCTCCCTGTACCGTGACCGCCACAATCGCTCCCGTCTCCATGTCGATGGCATGCTCGGCCTTGTGGGCCAGGTGCGTTCGCCCGTCCTTCATCTTCGTGATGCGAGCGTCCGGATCGTGAGGATGTTTCCACTCTTTGTTGGAGCCTTTCTTCTTGCGTTTCCGGTCCGTACGAACCAGGTCTTCGCGGGTGGGCGTCTCGATTCCGGAAGCCTGAGCCAATCCGGTTAAAAACTGGTTATAGTCTTCTCCCGTATCCCGTCGGATGATGGTGCGCATCGCCGCATTGGCTTCCAGCGTCGTCGCGTCGATCCCGATCGTCTTTCCCTTCAGCAGTTCCGATTCCGCCAGTCGCTCCAGCACCCAGCTGAACACCGCCGCATGGGTCTGCACATCGATTAATCTCCGGGTTCTCGATATCGTCGAGTGATCGGGTGGTGTCTCGCTCACTTTCAATCCCAAAAACTCTCTCAGGGCCAGTGAATCGGCCACTCTCCAGGCAATCCCTCGCTCCGCTCCGATCCCTTCAAAATACCCCACCATCAACAGCCGAAAATACACTCCCGGCGCCACGCTCGGCCGCCCCATCTTCTCCGCGTAGAACTTCCCGCACAGCTCCTCTACGAAATCGTCAAAGCCGTGCTCACTCAATACCTCGTTGAGGGCTTCGTAGAATGGATGCCCAGGACTCCGCGCTAACTGGCTGCTGGCCACCCACAGATCCGCTTGTCGCCGTCGCTTCTTCTTTCCCATTGCCATGGGACCAGTGTAGTGTCTGAATGTGACCCCTGCCCTCGACTTTCACCACAGGCTGCTAGCCCGGATCATTCATAAGTTTTCGTAGCGAAGCGGGGGAAGACCCGTTCTGACAAGGCTTGCGACCGAGGCCCCCGGAGGCGTACTCGTGCAGTACGCCCCGGAGGCCGACCGAGCGTAACGCAGTCAGGGCGGGAGATTCTCACGCTGCAGTAGAAAATTCATGAATCATCCGGGCTAAGGCTCAAAAGGTTTCAATGTGGAGTTAACTGGTAACGGCAACCAGTAACCACCAGTGTTTCCACCTGCCAACTGCACCTCGAAGCAAGGGCAACTAATATTATTCGGGAGAGATGGAACCTCTACTCCCAATATTTCGTCTATAAGATCATGGGAAGTGCTGCAACCATCGCACAATCATTTGTTGGTTTCGGAGACAATGCACTCGTTTCCGCCTATCTGGAAGGCAACGAGGACGCGTTCGAGGCTCTGGTTCACCGTTACCGGGACCGGCTGGTCAATTACCTCAACAACCTTCTTCACGACTACGAACTGTCTGTGGATCTGGCCCAGGAAGCCTTTATCAGGGTCTTCAAGAACGCCCATCGCTACAAAGGCAAGTACCAGTTCTCAACCTGGGTCTATCGAATTGCTACCAACCTCGCCATCGACGAGATCCGTCGACGCGAGCGCAAAGGTCGTTTCTTCTTCTACAACGTGATGTCGCTGTTCCAGAAGGACGAGCAGACTTTTCCACTGCCCGACCTTCGCGACTCTCCAGAGAACGAACTGGGAAGGAAAGAGCGTTTGCAGCGCCTGCAGGTGGCAATCGACTCTCTGCCTGAGAAATACCGGCTGGCGTTCATGTTGAAAGAGGCGCAGGAACTTTCCTACGAGGAAACCGCCACCATCCTGAAGATCTCCCTGGGAACAGCCAAGTCAAGGATTCATCGAGCTAAGATGCTTTTACGGGAGAAACTATCCGGTCGCCTATGAGTTGCAAGCAGATCGAAGAAAGACTTCTGGACGACGACCGGGCTTTTCTCGACCCGGAAGTCAGGGAGCACCTGAAAGGCTGCCCGACCTGTACCCGGCTGTATCAGGAACTGGATGAAATCGAGGAGCTGAATCGGGCGCTGGCCATGCGTGAGAGGGCTCCCCTGAACTTCACAGGCAAGGTCATCGAGCAGATCTCGACAGGCTCCCGGCTCAAGTTCCCTCTCGTTGCCACCGGTCTCATCCTGGCAGTCGTTGTTGGTATGACCGGAATAGGAAGCTTGCCCGAGCATCCGTCCACTGACTCCGCAGCGAGTCGGATCGCACCGGTCGGCGCTCCAACAGTCTATCCCCTTCTCGATCAGGCACAGCCGGTAGAGTTCGATCTGAGCTACCCCCGAGTGCAGATCTACGTGATCGCCCCCCCAGCAACCTCGAAACCCGAGAAAAGCTCCCGTATCGAGATGCTGCCCGTGGATCAGGCGCAGACGGATTACTTGAAATACGTCAGTCACTAGCGGACTGAATGGTGGAATCTTAGAATGCGCTGGAGAGCTATGATCCGTCTCTCGGGTTTCCTTCCTGTTCTGGCCCTGGCGACATCTGCCTCCCTCCATCTGGCGGCCGCACCGGCCCACGACAAGTCTCAAGTCCTTGTCCCAACTGAGTCTCTGGTGCGAGTGGTTGTCGAGCAGCAGGCCTCCGCCATTGTGATGGGACCCGGTTATCAGGCCCGGCAGAAGATTCAGGAAAGAGTCTCCTTTGACGGGTTCGTCCTCGATTCCGAGGGGCACGTGGTTCTTTTCGTCGGTGAGTATCGCCTCTCCCTGCAAGCCGACAAGGTCCGTTTTACGGTGCTGACGCAAGAAGGCAAGGATTATCAGGCTCAGGCGGTTGGACTTGACGATCGAATCTCTGTCGCCATCGTGCGCGCTTCCATTCCCGGTGCTGTACCCTTGAAGCTGGCTACCAATCCGAGCTTCAAGCATTTCAACGTAGCCAGTCCTGGCGCGAGTGGATGCCCCCCGGCAGTTGCCTGTCTGCTGGCTCGGAGCTCTCAAGACTGGTTGCCTTTCTCGGTGCTGAAAGTGTCGGGACTGGGCATCTGGGCCAAGCGGTGTCCCGTTGAGGGGAAGCTGGCTCTGGATCCAGAGGGGAAGCTGGTCGGGCTTGTCACCTATGCTTCACCCCATCGCTACAACGACCAGCTCGCCTACACCTATGTTCTACCGTCCAGCTTGATCGCCTCTGCAGCCGATACCATCGTCAGCCGCGGCGAGAGCATTCCCGGAGGCTGGCTGGGGATCTACCTGGCCTCCGACACAGAGCCGACGGTGGAACGAGTGACCCCCGACGGTCCGGCAGAGCGTGCCGGCTTGCAGGCTCGCGATGTGATCCTGGGAATCGACAGTCACAAGGTCCGGAGCAAGTCAGATCTGATCCACAGTGTCCGTTTTAAAGGTGCCAACCAGACGGTCATGCTGGATGTCCGTCGTGGCAAAGCCGACGAAAGAATCGAGGTTTCGACCGGACGCCGGGATCCCAAGTACGCCGCAGCCTGGGCTATTGAGCTCGAACCGGACGCTCCCGATCGCACGGCCCGGGCAGATCGACTGCGAGCCCAGAGGCTCGGCTGGAACCCGCTGACAGAGCTGGGCCTGATCGTCGACCGGATCACTCAAGCCTCTGTCGTTCCCTTCCCGTTTCAGGCCACAAGCGGCTTTCTGGTCAAGTCGATCCAGCGAGAAAGCCGGGCGGCCAGGGCCGGCTTCAAAACGGGAGACATTCTGCTTCGCATCAATGAAGTCAACATCAGCACCTTCCACGACCTCGGCGAGGGCATCAAACAGGCTCGGGACGGAAGGCTCATGATCAATGTCCTTCGTGGCGAAAAACTGAGAACCTTCGAACTCAGAATCAAGCCTTAGCCCCGGGTCAGCAACCCGTCGTGGAAGTCCCACGGGGTGCCAGGTTGCAGTGCTCCCTCGCACGGTTCAAAATAGATCTCTTGTGCCATGCAGAAAATTATCGTCCGGGGGGCCCGGCAGCATAACCTGCGCGACCTGAATCTGGAAATCCCGAGAAACCGGCTGTGTGTGGTGACCGGTCTGAGCGGTTCAGGAAAGAGCAGCCTCGCCTTCGACACGCTTTATGCCGAGGGCCAGAGACGTTATATCGAGTCGCTTTCCAGCTACGCCCGGCAGTTTCTGGCCCAGATGGAGAAGCCCGACGTCGACACGATTGAAGGTCTCTCCCCGGCTATTGCCGTTGAGCAGAAAACGACCAGCCGCAGTCCCCGGTCTACGGTCGGCACGATCACCGAGGTATACGACTACTTCAGGCTGCTTTTTTCGAGTGTAGGCGTTCCCCACTGCCCGCAGTGCGGGCTGCAGATCAGCAAGCAATCAGTTGAACAGATCCTCGAACAGGTCTTCGGACTCCCCGACGGGAGCCGGGTGATTGTGTATGCGCCCGTCGTTCGAGAACGCAAGGGTGAGTTCAAGAAGCTCTTCCTGCGCTTCTACAAGGAAGGGTACCTGCGCTGCCGGGTCGATGGTAATGAAGCTTTTTTGGAAGACCCACCCGACCTGGACAAGAGAAGGAACCATTCGATTGATGTGGTGGTGGACCGGCTCATCGTTCGGCCGGAGCAGCGGGAGCGACTGGAGTCCTCGATCAGCCAGGCTCTCCGCCTGGCTGACGGAATTGTCACAGTTTCGATGCTGGGGGGAGCTGAAATGCTCTTTTCCGAACGAATGGCCTGCATTCAATGCAATCTCAGCTTTCCATCCCTGGAGCCGCGGAGCTTCTCCTTCAACAGCCGCTTCGGTGCCTGCTCGACCTGCAGCGGCCTTGGCACTCGATCAGAAGTTGATCTTGAGCGCCTGGTCCTGGACTCTTCCAGGCCTGCTTCGAAAGTTCGCCTCCAACTCGAGCTACCCGAGCTCCAGGATTTGTTCAGGCAGTCGCTGGGTGCTCTGCTCAGACGTTTCGGCCAGTCCCCGTCGACCCCTTTCGGCCGCCTCGGGGACGACCTCAAGCAAGCGCTGCTCTCTGGCTCCAGTGAGCGGCTCACCTTCCACTATGATGACGTTTCCTACCGGGCGCTCTTCAGCGGGCTCAACCGGTGGTTCGATGACAGGATCCGCTCTTCCAACAGCCGACCGCGCCGCCAGCTGTTGAAAGCCTTCCTGAAAACCACGGACTGCGGGGGCTGCCAGGGCACCAGACTGCAGTCCGCCAGCCGATCCGTCAAAGTCAACGGCCTATCCATTTCAGATTATTGTCGCGTGGATTTGCAAGCCTGCGACCACGCCCTGCAAGAGATCCAGCTCCCGGAAAGGGCGCTGGCAATTGCCGGGCCTATTCTTGTGGAAATACGCGCGAGGCTCAGAGTCATGCTCGACGTCGGCCTGGGCTATCTGACGCTGAACCGCCAGGGGGGATCTCTCTCCGCCGGTGAGGCACAGCGCATTCGTCTGGCAACGCAGGTGGGTTCGCAGCTGAGAGGAGTTCTCTATGTGCTGGATGAGCCATCGATCGGCCTGCATCCACGCGACACGAGAAAGCTCCTCCAGACCCTGAAGGAGCTTCGAGATCTGGGAAACACGATTGTGCTGGTGGAACACGACGAGGACACCATCCGGGCAGCCGATTACATCCTCGACCTGGGTCCCGGAGGCGGGCGCGCCGGTGGACATCTGGTAGCCAGTGGAACCCTGCAGGAAATCATGGCAAAACCGGCTTCCCTGACCGGGCAATACCTGACCGGAAACAGGCGGATCGAGCTCCCCACGGAGCGCCGAAAGGGGAATGGTCTGGAGCTCAGGCTCAAGGGAGTGCGGCATAACAACTTGAAGAATCTCAATGTCTCCTTCCCGCTTGGCAAATTCATTGGCGTGTGCGGTGTTTCCGGATCCGGAAAATCATCTCTCGTCGATGAAGTCCTCTACCGAGCTCTCTCCAAGCAGCTCTACGGGTCACTATTGCAACCGGGAGACCTGGATGCCCTGGAAGGGGCTGCACACGTGGATAAGGTCATCGAGATCGATCAGTCTCCCATCGGGAGGACTCCACGGTCGAATCCGGCGACCTACACCGGCGTTTTTGCCCCCATCCGGGAGTTGCTCGCTTTGCTCCCGGAGTCCCGCGTGCGGGGGTACAAGCCCGGTCGCTTCAGTTTTAATGTCAAGGGGGGCCGCTGCGAAGTGTGTCGAGGCGCCGGTCTGCGCAAGATCGAGATGAGCTTTCTGCCGGATGTGTACGTGGAATGTGAGGCGTGCCGGGGAAAACGCTACAATCGTGAAACGCTTTCCGTGCGTTTGAAGGGCCACACCATCGCCGACATCCTGGACATGAGCATCGAAGCGGCCTATCCCCTGCTGGAGAACATTCCCCACATCGAAAGGAGGCTCCGCACCCTGATGGATGTCGGGCTCGGGTACGTGCGCCTGGGACAACCTGCCACCACGCTTTCAGGGGGAGAGGCTCAGAGAGTCAAGCTGGCGCGAGAGCTGAGCAAGCGGTCCACCGGGGAAACCCTCTACATCCTGGATGAGCCGACCACGGGTCTCCACTTCGAGGACGTACGCCGTTTGCTTGATATACTGCAGGAGCTCGTCGCGCTTGGAAACACTGTCATCGTCATAGAGCACAACCTGGAGGTGATCAAATGCGCCGACTGGCTCATCGACCTGGGTCCCGAGGGTGGCGCTGCGGGAGGCCGGATAGTCGTTCAGGGAACTCCCGAGCAGGTGGCCGACTGCGGCTCTTCACATACCGGCCACGCACTGCGGAGAGTCTTATTCACAAGCCAGGAGAGAACGGCGTCCAGGGCCCACTGATCTTGCAGTTTTATCGTGTCCAAGTATAAGCAGTTCCGACCCGAAACAATCAACGACTATTCGCTTAGAGACCGCCCCAGCAAGGTGCATCAGGCCGAATTTGCCAAGCCCTTCACGGGAGACAGTTTCCAGGAGTTTCTGGTCTCCCTGCCCGACATCCTGGCGGCGGCCGATATCAAAGAACTGGCGCAGCGTATTGCTGCCGCCCGGAGCCGTGATCGCGCCATCATCTGGGCCCTGGGAGGGCATGTCATCAAGACCGGACTCGCTCCTATACTCATCCAGTTGTTGAGGGAAGGTTTCGTCACTGCTATCGCGGCGAATGGCAGCGTCATCATTCACGACTTTGAGATTGCCTATTGCGGATCCACTTCCGAAGACGTCCAGGAACAGATCGGATCTGGAGCCTTTGGAATGGCCCGGGAGACCGGCCAGTTTCTCAACGAGGCGATCAATCGGGGGGCGGATCGGGACATCGGAATCGGAGAAGCGGTCGGGCTTTCCCTTCAGTCCTGTGCCCTCGAGTTCCCTGACTTCTCGCTGGTCCTGCAGGCCTACCAACAGGACATCCCCCTGACCGTCCATGCGGCCTACGGAACCGACATCATTCATAACCACCCTCGTGCCAGTGGCGCCAGCCTTGGAAAGTGTACCGAGATCGACTATCGGATCTTCACTCGGGAGGTCTCACGGCTTCACGACGGGGGTGTGTTCATCAATGTGGGTTCGGCTGTGCTGCTGCCGGAAGTTTTCTTGAAAGCTGTGTCGGCCATCCGTAACAGCGGGCAGGAACTGTCAGGATTCAGCACGGCCAACTTTGACTTTATTCAACATTACCGCCCCACCCAGAATGTGGTGAATCGTCCCGTGGAGGGCGACGGGAAGGGATTTGCCATCACGGGTCACCACGAACTCACCATTCCGCTCCTGGCCGGAATCCTCCTGAACCTGGACGAAGCCTCAGAGTCAACGAGGTCACGGGCATGAATCTGGAGTCGTCGTCGAGGGTAGCCGATGCGATGGGACTCCCGACTCGAGAGAGTTCAGGGGTACTGATCAAACGTCGTGACGTCTCTGGGAGACTTCTCACACGACACCGACGTCATTGAGTTCTTCCTGGGCAAACGTGACCTTGTCCGATGATCGGGAGAATCTCGCAGTAGTCATCCCGGCACTGAACGAGGCCGCCACGGTCGGCGTCGTCGTTCGTGAGGTTCTCGAGCATACTGCCGACTGGTCCACCCGCGTGGTGGTGGCAGACAACGGATCCCAGGACGAAACGGGCCGGGTCGCACGCCGCGCCGGTGCCGAGGTTGTCCTCGCCAGCCCGCGGGGCTACGGTCTTGCCTGCCTCACGGCACTTGACCGTTTGTCTGACTGGCCGGATGTTCTACTTTTTCTGGACGCCGACGGCTCGAGTCGTGCAGCAGAAATTCCATCCCTCCTGATCCCCATCCGACGCCGGGCGGCTGATCTGGTGATCGGATTCCGGTCAGACCGTTCAACGATGACTATGCCCCAGCGCTGGGGCACTCAACTGGCGATCTCTCTGATCCGCTGGCGCTGGGGATATCGCTTCCAGGATATGGGGCCCTTTCGAGCCATTCGCCATGACGCTTACTGTAAGCTGGGAATGCAGGACCGAACCTGGGGGTGGACCATCGAAATGCAGATCCTGGCCGTCTTGCAGGGACTGAGCATCCTGGAGGTGCCTGTCAAATGGCTGCCCCGCCAGGGGGGCGTGTCGAAAATCAGCGGAACCCTGAGCGGAGTGACCCGGGCGGGGGGGAGGATTCTGTGGACGATTCTTAAGTATTCGCCACGTCGAAGGTTGAAAGTTGAAGGTTGAAAGTTGAAGGTTGAAAGTTGAAGGTTGGGGATCTCCCCTCCCTCACGGTCGGGGCTCCGTTTCAATCCCGGCGACTGGGGAGTTTCGTAGGGGCCGGTCTTGTGCCGGCCCGCTCAGCGGGCGCCCACGAGGGACGCCCCTACGAGTCGAACCCCGGCGGTCGTGGGGTCCGAACTTGGAACTTGGAACGTTGGAACCTGGAACGGCGCGAGCGCCAGCGAGCGCCTTCAGGACCGTGAGACCAACTCCAGGAACGTGTGGTGGATCTGCCGTCGGGTGTCGGAGAGCCGGCTCGAATTGTCGATAATAAAATCAGCGTAGCGAATCTTCTCCAGCGGGGGCATCTGGCTACGGATCCGCAACAGGGCCTCGGGCTCGCTTAGTCCATCGCGAGTCATGAGACGGCGCAACTGAATCTCCTGGTGACAGTACACCACCAGAATCACATCGTACCGGCGGTAGGAACCCGCTTCGACCATGAGCGCTGCGTCCACCATTGCCACCCTGGGTCGCAGCGTACTCAGTTCATCCTCGAGGCTGCGCAGAATCCTGTCCTCTTCAGCCAGAATGCGAGGATGGACGATTTGATTCAAATCCTGCCGCCTGGACTCATGGGCGAATACAATTCTTCCCAGCCGCCTCCGGTCAATCGTCCCATCCTCGTTGAGGATTTCAGTACCGAACCTATCAACCACCTCAGTGTAAGCGGATCCATCCGGCTGCATGACTTCGTGGCCGATCTGGTCGGCGGCGATACCATAGACACCCAGCCTCCCGAACTCAACCAGGGTGTTCGTTTTTCCGCAAGCAATTCCACCTGTGAGACCCACGCGTAACATTCCTCCCATGATACGAAAGAAAGATCGGGTGGCCGTAGTGAAATTCGGTTCCGGCGCTCTTCAAGACACATCTCCCCGTCCCTTTCCCTTTCTGGCCAGGCAGCGGTAACAGAGGGTGAACTCCTGGTCTCGATCAAATCGATCCAGGTAGTAACACAGTAGAGGCCCCAGAAAGCAGAATAGGGCCACAGACATTAGCTCGATCGGGAAAAGCAGGACCCGAAGAACCTTCGCTCGAGGCCAGAAGAGAACTTTGGGGATGTACGTCAGTCGGTGCCCCAGGTAATGGAAGTATCCGCCGATCGGTTCGATCGTCCAGCTTTCAAAACCGGCTCCGGCGAGCAGGCGCTCCAGGGCAAAGCTGGTGAAACGGTAATAGTCGTGTGGTTGCTGGTGCTCGTGCCACCCCTGGGGAGCGGTCAGCAGGAGCCTTCCTCCCGGCTCGAGAATGCGATGTATCTCCCGCAGTGCTCGACCGGGTTCCGGCAGGTGCTCCAGGACCTGGGTATTGATCACCGCAGCAGCGCAACCGGTCTTGAGTGGAAGATGCTGCAAATCGCCCACCACATCCAGCTGTGAATAATCCCAGCCACCGTCTCCCCGGCCGAAATCGAGGGCTACATAACGGTGGCTCCCGAAAAGTTCGGCGAACCGGGACTGGCCAGCTCCGGCGTCAACGATGACTGCGTTCGGGCCCACCGCGGCGGCGCCCGAGACGAACCTGCAAACGGCATCCTCGAGGGGATTGATTCGGCTCTTGAGAAGAGCCGGCAAGAGCTCATACACCTTGAAGTAAAATCCCGACATGGGGCCGCCATGCTATCATCAGATCCCTCAAACTGACCACGGGACCTCCTGGATTCCAGATGCCGATCACCGCCTCTCATATGCGCAGATACATGCTCGTAACAGCGGTTGTTTTGATGCTGGGGGGTGGTCAGCTGCTTTTTTCCCGCAATCTCATCATCTTCAGCATCGACTCGTGTCGGGCTGACCGCTTCGGCATCTACGGATACACCCGAGATACGAGTCCCAACGTCGATTCCTGGGCCAGGACTGGAACCGTCTTTCGGAATGCATACAGCACCTCCGCCTGGACGGCACCGGGACTGGTCTCTCTTTTGAGCGGGCTTTATCCGGCGACGCACGAGGTGAACAACCGCGACAGGATGGGCTCCCCGGACCTCGTCACGCTGCCAAAACTCCTGAGACAGTGGGGGTACGAGGTGCCCAACCTGAATTTCTTCACCTTCGCTCCCTATTACGTGAACCTGGGTCTGGAGCCGGTGGAAAGACGGTATTTCAGCAGGAAACCCGGCGACGAGCTCTTGAACTGGCTCACGGAGAACCTGGACAGCGAACGGACCGAACCTTTTTTCGTCTTCTATCACTCCACCATCGTCCACCAACCCTACAATCCGAGCGACGAGGATCTTCCTGCTCCGCGAGAGGAACTGGAGAAACGACCCGCGATCCGGGCTGTCTTGAACGGCGCCATCGTTCCTCTCGGATCGATACAGTTCGTTGCCGGCGACAAAGAGATTCTGGACCAGCTCTATGACGCCGAGGTCCGGAAAGTTGACCTGCTGTTCGGATCGATGCTCGGCATCCTGAAAGACAAGGGCGTGCTCGGCGAGACTCTCATCGTGCTCACGGCCGATCATGGTGAAGAACTCCTTGACCACGGCTTCGTGGGGCACGCTTCGACCTCTCTGCGGGCCAAGCTGTACGAGGAACTCATCCGAATTCCTCTCGTCTTCTCCTGGCCGGGCCACGTTCCCGCCAACCGGATTGAAGATGGTCTGGCGAGCCAGATCGATGTTCTCCCAACCGTTTTGAGCCTTCTAGGCTGGAAGCCCCCCGACACGGTCGAAGGAATCAATCTGCTGGCGCCGGAATCAACGCAGCGCTCTCTTTATTTCGAGTCGATCATTGCCGGAAACCAGACCACCAAAGAGAACGAGAAACTGTGGGTCAGAGCGGCTCGCAGGGGACACTTCAAGTTCATCACGACTGAAGAGCTGTACAATCTGTATACCGACCCCCTGGAGAGAACCAATCTGGTCGAAGTCAATTCAGAACTAGCCGGGGCCATGCGCGCGGATATCAACGCCTGGGTGGGCGCTTCCCGTCAAAAAGCCCGAGAGATTTTTCAGACTCAGGCCCGGCTCTACGTTCCCAGAGGGAAAACAACCAGGTGCCCTGCGATCCAGATGCCGTCTGACGGGTCCGTTCTCAGCTATGATAACCACACCGGGGCTGTCCTGCTCCAGTGGCGGGGAGATCTGCGGACAGAGTATCTCGTGCAGTACGATATCGGGACCGGCGACCACCACGTCACGGGGATCTTTCCCGTACAGGGAAATCATCAATTGCTGGGACCCCTCAATCCCGAACTGTGGACCAATCTCAAGGCGTGGAACCCGTTCAAGATTCGGGTATCCCCAAGAGTCCCGAGTACCTGCTGGAGTGAGTGGGTTTCTTTTAAGTTTTGAGGGGGGCGTTCCTCCTTTCCGGTTGGTTCTGCGTTGCACCTAGCTCGCGCATGTTACCGCACGAAGCGCAGCAAGTGCCTCCTCAAGTAATCGGTGCCGGGGCCAGCCAGTCATATCCAATGGCGGGATCATCGTGGGGAAGGCGGCCCTCATCTTCGGGGTCGTGGACTGCAGAGGTCAGATAGAAGAGTCCGGCCGGGCCACTCAGGATCTTGCAGCCATGCGCGACTCCAGGTGGAATCGCTACGACTATCGGCTCCTGGTGGTCACCCATCAGAAAGTCCTGGGTCACCCGAAAGGTGGATGAATCTTCGCGCAGGTCGTGAAGGGCCACCTTGAGGACGCCATGGGAGACATACCACCAGTCGGTTTGCTTCCGGTGGAAATGCCAGGCCTTGATCACGTCCGGGTACATAATCGAATGGCTCCACTGCCCGAATTCGCCAAAGAAATCATCCGTAACTCGAACCAGTTCTCGGAAAAAACCCCTTTCATCACGATGAGTCAGCAACGATTTGAAAACCACGTCTTGAATGGTCAATTCTGTCATCAGAAGCGCTTTCCTATTCTCCGGATCTGGCCGTCACGAGTCACAGCATACTCCTCGGGCAGAGTCTCTTCGACTTTTGGCCGGTACCCCCTCACACTCCACCTCAGCTGTTCCAGTCTTTCCAGAATGTGGCCCCGAATCCGAGGCCGATCGTCCGATTCCAGATAGCATTCGAGAATCGCTTCTCTGACATCCTGTTCGGGAAGCTCGAACAGGTAATCGATCGACGCCAGGCGGATATCGTCGTCACGCTCCTGTAAGTGCAGACACACGACCTCCTCCAGGCCAGGACTGTGGAGATCCCGGAGGCTGCGAATCATCTGGGCCTGGGGCTCCGGACTTGCCGGCGGGTTTTCCCAGTGGTACCTCAACAGTTCCTCCAGACGGGAGATCAACTCCTCTCGACTCAGGATTTCCCGCAAGGCACGAAGGGGCCAGTAAACCTGTCTCTCGGTCTTCAGAAACTGCATCAGCGAGGGAATTGTCTTCTCCCCGTGATGCACGATCCAGCTCAGCACCTGCTCCTTTTCCTCCTCGTCCTGCACCGAGGGAGAAACGGTGATCTGGAATCGGTCCAGGAGGGCCCGAAGAGCCTCTGGAGTACCCATCTCAGCAAGCTTCTGGGCAGCCCCGAAACGAACGGACGCATCCCCATGCGGTTCCTTGACGCGCTTGCGCGCCTTCGCGATCTGCCGTTCCGGAGAGGAGCGGAAAATTGAGAGCAAGTCCATTTCGTCCCTGAAGCAGGTGGCATTTTAGCCCGACTGGGGCGACACCACAACACGGGCCCGAGCGATTCCTGCTGCCGAGATGCATTCCTGAAACGGTGTTAGTACCTACTTGCGGGAATACGATGACGTTTGTTGGGAGCGCGACGGAGACCAGCTTGAGGCGAGACGACGAGTCGATGCGGGAGCATCGGCGAGGAGGAACAACAAAGAGATGGGCCCGTCCCGCCCCAACCCTTCGGGCGGATGGAGGTTGCGGGCGATCTCTTTGTCGTTCGTCGTCAACGATGCTACCGCATCGCCTCCTCCTCTCTTCGCGATCTCACCTCGCAAGCCCCATTCGCAAACGTTATCGTATTCCCGCAAGTAGGTACTAAGCTATGATGCAGGCTCGATGGCGGCTGAAACGTTCCCCCGAAAGGGGCAAGAGATAGAGCTGACAGTGACCACTTCCGGGTTTCAGGGAAAGTCCATCGCACGAAAAGACGGGCTGGTGTTTTTCGTCGGCGGCGCAGTACCTGGAGATCGCGTTCGGGCAGTGGTCCTGAAGAGAAAAAGGAACTTTGTTGAGGCCGCACTGACGGAACTGCTTGAACCCTCCGCCGATCGAATTGAGCCCCGTTGCCAGCACTTTGGAACCTGTGGTGGCTGTCGCTGGCAAAATCTCAGCTACCAGCGCCAGTTGGCAGAAAAGCAGCTTCATGTCCAGGATCTGATGACTCGGATCGGGGGCTTGGAACTGGAGGTTGCGACCCCTATTCCGTCACCCAGACCCTATTTCTACCGGAACAAGATGGAGTTCTCATTTGGGACGAATCGCTGGCTCTCGAGAGACGAGATCGAGTCGGGTCTCCCCTTGAACAAGGGGTTCGCTCTGGGCCTTCACGTCCCTGGCCGGTTCGACAAAGTGGTAGACGTGAAAGAGTGCTTCCTGCAAAGCAGTCTGAGCGCCGGGATTGTCAATCGGGTTCGGGAGATTGCCCGGAGCAAGGGCTGGAGTGCTTACAACAGTCGGGAACACGAGGGCTTCCTCAGGAACCTGGTAATCCGAACCTCTGAGGCGACCGGTGACATCCTGGTCGCGGTGGTGACCACCAGATCTGACGAGGGGCGCATGGAAGAGCTTGGCTCTGCCCTGGCAAGAGAGTTCAAAGAGATCGTGACTCTCGTTAACGCGGTCAACCAGACAAGGTCACCGGTGGCTCAGGGGGAAGAAACTATTATCTATGGAAGTGGTGAGATCACCGAAAAAATTCGAGATCTCTCTTTTCGAATCTCGCTGGCGAGCTTTTTCCAACCCAATACACTGCAGGCAGAGAAGCTCTGCTTTCTCATCCAGGAACTGCTTCAACCCCAGGGTACAGAGCTATTGTTCGATATTTACTCCGGAGTCGGCTGCATTGGACTGTTCATGGCTTCAAGTGTGAAGCAAGTCGTGGGCTTTGAAAACAATCCCGGTGCGGTCGAAAACGCGCAACACAATTGCCGTGAGAACGGCATCCAGAATGTTGAATCCAAGGTTTTCGACGCCACAGAGGCTCTATCCCAGGAAAGCCTCCGTGCTTTCGGACATCCCGATAAGGTTGTTCTGGATCCGCCGCGGGCGGGATTGACCAAGCGCATGCTGGGGAGGCTCTTAAGAGCACGGCCCCGACGAATTATCTATGCGAGCTGTAACCCGGCCACCCAGGCCCGGGACATCTCCGGCCTGACATCCTGCTACCAGGTTACCGCTGTTCGACCGCTGGACATGTTTCCGCAGACGCCGCACATTGAATGCGTGGTACGCCTGGACCGCATCGAAAAGAGAATCGAGGTCCCGGTAGCGGGCTGCTAGTCCCAAAATAAGCGTGTTTGCACATCATCTACTGTAGCGACTCGTTTTGCCAAGATCGGTTGCTCATTTGAGGTTCAATCAGACTTGCGCCGGACTCCGGCTGTGCCGGGAAGCAGTTTGGTTGACCTCAGGCCGCCACGACGCGTTGACAATGGCCCTGAAAGTCGGTTTTCAGACAGACCCCTCCCCGATCGGCTCCATTTGTCGTCTTGTCGAAGCGGCTTGCGATTCGTCAGCCAAATTGCTGGTGTTTCAGCCACAGATTCCCCTCGATCAACAAACGGGTCCAATCGTTAACAGTGAGCAGTCGATACAATAAACGCCGTCCCGTTGTCACGATCTGGCAAGGCAGTCCGATCACACAGGTGACAAAGCGCCGGAACTCCATCCGGATCAGGCGTCGGGCCCCCAGTCTTGCAGGCAAAAGCAGGCCCAGCCAAACCTTGAGGTTCCAGGCTTGGGCGGCAATCACCAGGTAAGTCCAGTTTGCGACCAGGGTATCGGCCGGCATGCGCAGAGCCTGAACGCCGTTCTTGAGCTGCTCGATCACGTTTTCCTGATTGCAGCGCCCGTTGCTTTCCAAAACCACCTGTTGTGTCGACAGTTCCTTGACCGGCACGTTCGTGACATAGAACAGATAGCGCTGCTGATCAAACAGCCGCTTTTGACCCTTTTCGACCTCGATCCTCTTGCGCAGGATGATCATTCGGTAGGTGCCTTTAGCTCGGGCCGGTCGGTACTCGATCTCCGTCACATGCTCACTCAACAAGTTCAGGTTTTTGTAGCCCCGCTCTCGCACCACTTTCTGCTTGACGTTCTCTGGACGCTGACGGCTGGAGTTCACCACTTTCCGCTTGCGCTCGAGCTTTTGCCACTGTGCTTCGCCAATCTTGTCGGCCTCTCTGACGAAGCTCCGATTGGCCTCGATCCCGAACACAAACTCCACACCCTCCTCGCTCCAACGATCGAAGTTGCGGGTCAGGGAAAAGTCCGTGTCTCCCCGCAATCTCACTTGCTCAAAGCCGCCTCTTCTGACCAGTTTCACGGCTCGATAGATCCACGCCACCGCTCCTTCGTGCGACGGTCGGCTGGCCGGCCGATTGAACGTGTACAAGACCTCGTTGGTTTCGGCCAGACTCACCACCAAGGGTCCATACCCCCATTGTCCCTTGTAGTTTAGATCCATCCCTTCCTTGCAACACCCCGTGGTCTCGGCCGTCGTGCCGTCCACGTCGATCGTGGCTCGCTTGCCCATCTCCGCTGCTTGGCTTTGCCACACCTGCAGACGGCTTTCGTTGAAGGCTTCTTGCAGGGCCAAGACATCCTCTTGCTTGAAACGCCTGAGAAAGTCCCCTTCCGTACTCGGTGCCGGGATCTTGCGCGCTCCTACACTCTCCAGATAGCTGACATCCTCGCGCCGTGACTTTACATCCTGCAGGCACACTCCCCCACTCATCACGTTGTAGATCAGATTCAAGACGTGGTCCGACTCCCGGTAGGGAAGGTGCCGCTTCAACACTCGCACACGTTCGTCGATCCTCTCCGCCACCCTCAAGCGCTTGACCAACTGAACAATCAGCCCCAGACCTCCACTACTCACCCCTCCCATACGGCTCGAGACGTCGTAGACAATATTGCCTCCTCTCAGCACCCGTCCCCCACTCTTAGGCCGCCAACTTCGATCCAGCCTTCGCTCTATTTCCTCTTGGCGTTTGTTGATAATCTCGATATGCTTTCTATTCACCTGAAACGCCTCCTCTTGGGATTGTTCTGGGTCTTTTTCTGAACCTCAGAATACCCGTCAGGACTGGCGTTTCAGGCTTTTTTCCACCTCTGGGTATACACCCCATGTACTTATTTTGGGGCTAGTGTACTGTCCCATAAGTTCACGGCGCTACTTCGGGCGTCTTTTCGCCGACAGCTTTGTTGCGCTCCTCGAAAGACTCCCGGCATTCCTGCGTCGCGCGCCTCACTGGCAACGAAAATCCATCCCGAATTAACACCGCGAACTTCCGGGACAGCACACTAGTCAACTTCCAGTACGATCTTTCCCACATTCTGGTTCGATTCCATGTAGGAGTGGGCCTGGTCCGCAAGTGAAAGTGGGAAGACTCTGTCCACCACCGGGCGAATAGCACCGGAATCCAGGAGCGGACCGATGCGGGCCTTGAACGTGGCAACCAGACGGGCTTTCTCGTCCAGCGTTCGGGAGCGCAGAACCGTGCCGATAATGGTGAGCCGTTTTCGCAGCAGAACCGACAGGTCCATGTCCGCTTTTGCGCCCCCGACCAGCCCCACCACGACCATCCGTCCAAGTTCTGCCAGGCAATCCAGATTGTGGGCGAAACGGCTGGCTCCCACCAGATCGAGAATGGCATCGACACCCTTCCCCCGTGTTGCCCTCAAGACCTCCTCAGAGAAATTCTGCTTCCGGTAGTTGATGGGCAGGTCGAGACCGAGTTCCGAGGCAGCGTCCAGCTTGGACTTCGATGAGGCGGTTCCAAACACCTGGACTCCCTCTCTCCTGGCGAGTTGAATCGCCGCCGTCCCCACCCCGCTGGCAGCTGCATGAATCAGCAGGCTCTCCCCGGAACGAATCTGGAGACGGTTAAAGAGAGCGTCGTAGGCGGTAATAAAGACCTCGGGGAGGGCTGCGGCCTGCACGAAAGTCATGGCCGAGGGGACGGGAATCAAGAGCCGTTCAGAGCAGGTCACGTACTCGGCGTAGGCCCCTCCGGAAAGCAGCCCCATGACCCGGTCACCCGCCCTCCAGCCTTCGGCCTCAGCACCGGATTCTTCGACTTCCCCGGCAAACTCGAGTCCCGGAATGTCCTCCCGCACCCCCGGGGGTGGAGGGTAAAGACCCTGGCGCTGCAGGAGATCCGCTCGGTTGACCCCGCCCGCACGGACCCGTACCAGGACTTCTCCGGCACTCGGTACGGGAGAATCTGTTTCACCGATTTGAAGGACCTCCGGCGGCCCCGGTCGCGAGATCATGACTGCCCGCATGGCTTTCATTGTTCCACGTTCTACGCTCCATGTCTCTAGAAGCCAAGAGTGGGAGGAGCCTTGGGGCGGCGCTCGGGAATTTAAACGTCGCGCCGCCCCAAGGCTCCTCCCACTCTCTTGACGTATTCCCTGCCACATTCTCCTGATGTTCCAACTCCCCGGTTGGTCGAGCGTTCATCAGAACCCGAACCGGCAGTGAGCGAAGCGAACAACCCGGAACCCGGAACTAAGCTAAGATACCCGCATGACCTCCAAGACTGTAAGGGTCGGCAACGCGGGCGGTTACTGGGGGGATGATCCGGGGGCCATGCGACGCCAGCTTGAACTGGGTCCGCTTGATTATTTGACCCAGGACTTTCTGGCCGAAATCACCATGTCGATCCTGCAGAAGCAGAGGTCCCGCAACCCCGAGCTGGGCTACGCGGCCGATTTTGTTGATCAGGTTCGCGAGTGTATTCCTCTGCTGGCCGAAACCCGAACCCGGGTGATCAGCAATGCCGGCGGAATCAATCCCACAGGCTGCGCCGAACAGGTTGCGGCGGCAGCCAGAGAGCAGAGACAAGAACTCAAGATTGCTGTCGTCGAAGGCGATGATCTGATGGACAGGCTCGACAGTCTACTGGAACAAGGCCTGCCCCTTGCCAATATGGAAACCGGTCAGCACCTGGGCGAGGTTCGGGACAGGGTCGTGAGCGCCAATGCCTACCTGGGCGTCGGACCTGTCATGGAGGCACTCGGCACAGGTTCTCAGATCATCGTTACGGGTCGGGTCACCGATACCGGAATCGCTTGCGCTCCTCCTGCGTTTGAGTTCGGCTGGCCTCTGAACGACTGGGATCGCCTCACAGCTGGAGTCGTCGCCGGCCACATCCTTGAGTGCGGTGCGCAGGCGACCGGTGGGAATTTGACGGATTGGCGTGAAGTGCCTTCCTTTCATCACATGGCCTTTCCCATAGCCGAATTCGAGGCCGACGGATCCTTTGTCGTGGGAAAGCACCCTGCAGCCGGTGGAATGGTCAACCTGAAGACCGTGACTGCCCAGCTCGTGTACGAAATGGGAGACCCTCGTCAGTACGTGACTCCCGACGTCATCGCCGACTTCTCCAGCTTTCGCCTCGAGCAGGAAGGAGCGGACCGAGTCCGTGTCCAGGGTTTCAGGGGGGAGCCCCGCCCTCCCCAGCTCAAGGTTTCGATTGCCTATCTGAATGGTTTCAAAGCCCACGGAACCATCATTGTCTGTCAGCCGGATGCCGTCGAGAAATCTCGCCGCATGGCCCAGACCATGTGGGAGAACCTGGGTCTCGAGTTCGAGGAAACGTCCACCGAACTGGTTGGCTATGATGCCTGTCACCGGCACATCAGCCGAGATGCGCGGCCGGGTGAGATCCTGCTTCGACTGGGAGTTCGCGATCCGGACCGGGAAAAAGTGGGCCGGTTCTCGAAACTGTTCCCATCTCTTATCCTCAGTTCCGTGCCAGGAGTGGCCATCGTCGGCGCCCGTCCCCGGATTCAGACGGTAGTTGCCTACTGGCCCTGTCTGATTCCAAGGGAATACGTCACTCCCACGGTCAGCGTCGTGGGCACGCAGCAGGTCTTTCAGGTGTCGGATCAGGTCCCGGAAACGGCGCTTCGGGAGAGCCGGAAGCCGTTGGTAAGGGCGCACGACGAACCCCGGAGCAGTGCGGCAGCCGGCCAGGAACCGACGACCCGCTGCCAACTGAACGAACTCTGCTGGGGGCGATCAGGAGACAAGGGCGATACGGCCAATATCGGGGTGGTGGCACGGTCTCCAGAGATTTACTGCTGGCTGTGTACCTACCTCACCTGTGAGAAAGTAAAAGAGTATTTCTCAGCCATCTGCCAGGGTCCGGTCGAGCGCTTCGAAGTCCCCAATTTGGAGTCCCTGAACTTTCTTCTTCACGAGTCGCTGGGAGGAGGAGGCACCGTCTCCCTGAGGATCGATCCTCAGGGCAAGACACTGGCAGACGCGTTGCTGGCCATGGAAGTCGTCGTGTCTCAGGACTTGCTCAGCACCAGCTCTCGTGAGTGAGATGCCGGCTCACTACTTGAGCAGCTTTTCCAGTTCAGTCTTGAGCTCAGCCTGCGTGTAGTCCGGTCCAACATCCAGCTCGCGATGTTGCGCCCAGTAATCGGGACTCGGATCGGGACCCGGCAAAATCCACTCCGTGCCCGGTTGGTAGAGAACGAAGATGTCCCAGGCCAGCTCGCCGTCGGGATAGCCCAGTTTCTTCGTGTAATGGTTCATGGCAAAGGTCCAGAGATCCCAGAAATGCTCGACTCTCGGGTCGTTCAGGTAGGTGGTCGCTTTCTGAGCAGCGAAGCGGTTGTCGTGTTTCAGTACGGGAGTCCAGAGGACAAGGACCTTGACCCTGGCATCCGGCGACTGCTGAAGCAGTTCACTGACTTCGGAGGCCCCCCGAAGACAATGTCCTCAGGTGGGAGAAAACACGAGTACCAGCCGAGCCTCGGAGCGAGCCGAGTTGAACGAGCTGAGAAACTCCTGACCGTTGTAGGACACAGTGCTCACTGAGCTCGTTGTCTGGACAGCCGGAGCCGTTGTAAAAGCAGCGACCGGAGCCTTTTCCCCGGTCCAGACGTGCAGAAAAAGCGCGCCGCCCGTCAGCAGGACTCCACGGATCACATTCCTCATGATGAGATAAGATACCGAAACCAGCCTCCGAGTTTCAAATTGGATGGGTTCTGGGTTCTGGGTTCTGGAATCTTCAATTTTCAATTCCTTTGGGTTGAGTTCGGCGCACTAGCCAGCCGATACTCAGACCCTGGACCACAATTGAGAAAACAACGACGCAGTAGGTAAGGGGCAAAATGAGGGCCCTCTCGGGTCCGGCCGGCAAAGAAAGGGCCAGGGCTACCGATATCCCTCCCCTGAGCCCGCCCCAGGTGATAATCCTTACGGCACCTGGACTAAAGTCTCGGAAGAAACGCATCAACGTCACCGGCAATCCCACCGTCACGAATCTGGCTCCGATGACGACCGGAATGATGAGCAGGGCGAGGAACAGGTGCCGAGTCGTGAAGGAGAGGATCAGCACTTCGAGCCCGATTAGAATGAAGAGAACTCCATTCAAGATCTCGTCGACCAGCTCCCAGAAGTTGTCGAGATGCTCTCGCGTGATCTGTGACATGGCCACCCTTCGACCCCGATTGCCGATCATGAGGCCCGACACCACGACACAAATGGGACCCGAAGTGTGCAGATTCATGGCCAGGGAGTAACCTCCGGTGACCAACGCCAGGGTGACCATCACTTCCACCTGATAGCTGTCCACGCTCTTGAGCATGCGATAGGCCACGTAGCCTGTGGCGAGCCCCAGCAGCACCCCCCCGAACGCTTCTCTGGCCAGCAAACCGAGAGCATCTTCGAACTCCACCGGGCTGTCCTGGATCGCGATCTCCAGCAGTACGGAAAAGACCACGACTCCCACGCCGTCATTGAAGAGAGACTCACCTGAGATCTTTGCCTGCAAGCTTCGGGGCACACCCGCGGATTTCAAGATCGATAGAACGGCAACCGGATCAGTTGGCGAGATGAGAGCTCCGAAGAGCAGGCAGTACAGGAAGGGCAGCGGGAAACTGACGGCTTGAAAAATCCACCACGAGAGAATCCCGACCACCAGGGCGGAAGCCACGACCCCGGCACTGGCCAGCAGCCCAATCGTCCACTTATTGGCTGACAGGTCTGCTAGATTCACGTGAAGTGCCCCGGCAAAGAGCAGGAAGCTCAACATTCCTCCCATTAGAGCCCGATTGAAGTCGATGCTGGCCACCAGAGAGCGCGTCGCGTCATCGATTTCGAGTCCGAGCCCGCCCAGCATCGTCACGAGCAACGACAGGACAATCGCGATCACCATCAGACCGATGGATCGGGGGAATCGGAGAAAGCGGTGATTCAGATAACTGAAGAGAGCCGAGAATGTGATCAGAATGGCCAGAATGTCGAAGAGCTTCACAGCGGGAGTTTCCAGTTTTCCGTATCGGGGTGGCAATACTGCGGTTGCAACAACAAGATTAGCCCCGGAGCAGCACAGAAAGGAAGCGGAAACCCAATCTGCAGTCGTCTTCATGGGGCATAATAAGATTCATATGGCAGTGGAGGAATACATGTTCTTGACTCGTAAACTGGTCTGGATCTTGTTGCTTCTCGGGGCGGTGGTGGTGTTCGGGGGTGCCTGTGCTCAACCGGTGCGCCCACAACAGTCCCTCGACTCTGAAGAATTCAAGCGGAAGATTTCTGAATATCTGAAAGGCCTGAACAAGAACATCCAGCAAATCCAGATCGACGAGATCAAACAACTCGAGGAGACCTCTCTGGTGTCTGTCAAGCTGACCTTTCAGAGCGGAAACAACAAGAAGGCCAGCGAGGTGTTCGTCACCGATAACGGACGGCATCTGATTCTGGGTCAGAATGTGCAGGTTTGGGACCTGGAGGTGGCTCCGCAGGTGGCGCGCTGGCGCCAGCTGAGCAAGGTGGGAGAGCGTAATCTTGAGATACTCGATCTTGCGGATCGGCCGGCCAAAGGGAACCCGGACGCCGATGTGGTCGTGGTGGAGTTCTCAGACTATCAGTGCCCCTACTGCGCAACTGCATACTCCGGAGTAGAAGAACCGCTGCTGGAAAAATACGGGGACCGAATCCGGTTTGTCTACAAACACCTTCCGTTGACGAGCATCCACCCCTGGGCCTTGAAGGCCTCGGTGGCGGCAACCTGCGCCTATGTGCAGGATCCTTCGGCTTTCTGGGAGATACACCAGCGGCTCTTTGAAAACCAGAAAGAGATCACTCTCGAGAATCTGCGCAGCAAAGCGGAAGGCTTCGTGGCCCATACCGATCTGAACAAGGAAGAGTTTCTCGAGTGCTTTGACAGCGAGAGAACCCGCTCGGTGGTGATGAGCGACATCCGGGAAGCTTCGCAGTTGGGGGTCACTTCCACTCCCACATTCCTTCTCAACGGGGCTCCCTTTCGAGGCGCACCCGACTTCGAAGAGTTCTCAGGCTTTGTCGACATGGCTCTGGAGGAAGCCTCCGCCCGGTAGGCCGGGGCGCTGGGGTACATTCAGAGCCCAGCAGGACATTTTTCAGATCTGGGATGGCTACCGTCGGGCTCGTCAGCAAAGAGATCGGAGGCTGGGGACGTTATCCGGTCCGCTCTTGCCTCCTGTCGCGTCCGGAGCAGGTCGGTCAGGCCGCCCGGCTCATCAACGAAACTTCTTCACCCAGCTATCTGGGGCGGGGTCTGGGACGTGCCTACGGCGACGCCGCGCTCAACAGCCGGGGAACCGTGGTGTTGAGCGAAAGGCTGGATCGGTTTCTGGACTTCGATTCCAGGACAGGTCTACTGCGCTGTGAGGCGGGAGTCAGCCTGTCCGAGATTCTGCACGTCGTCCTTCCCCGGGGCTGGTTTTTGCCCGTCACGCCGGGGACGAGGTTTGCCACCATCGGAGGTTGCGTGGCCTGCGACGTGCATGGAAAGAACCATCATCTGGAAGGCTCCCTTTCAGACCATGTTCGATCGATCGTCCTGCTGGGCGCCGACGGGCGAGCGACTTCCTGCTCCCGGGAAACGCTTTCCGAGTTGTTCCGGGCGACGGTCGGGGGCATGGGATTAACCGGGTTCATCCTGGAATGTGAAATCCAGCTGAAGCCGGTGAAAACCGCCTATATCGACGTCGAGTACCATCGAACCCAGGACCTGGACGAAACCATGGAGCTCATCGACCAGGAAGACCAGCGTTTCGTTTACTCGGTGGCCTGGATGGACTGCCTGGCGGCGGGCAAGTCGCTGGGGCGCTCGGTGCTGATGCGCGGGAATCACTGTCACCTGGACCAGCTCGAGGACTCCCACCGGGAAGCACCACTGAGAGTCAGTGACCGCACACTGGCCGGGATCCCTTTTGACTTCCCTGCTTTTCTGCTCAACCGCGGCACGATCGGTGCCATGAATTCCGTTTACTACCGGATGTTTTCTCCTGGACGGTCGCGGAAAATCGTCCACTACGGTCCGTACTTCTATCCCCTCGACACGATCCCAAACTGGAACCGGGCCTACGGGAAGAGGGGATTCGTGCAGTACCAGTGCGCCTTCCCCCTGGACAAGAGTGCATCCGGGGTCGAGCAGCTCCTCGGCAGCCTGAAGGCCAGCCGGATGGGGTCTTTTCTGGTCGTACTGAAACGCTTCGGACAACAGGGGCCAGGACTCCTGTCCTTTCCTTTCGAAGGGTACACGATTTCGCTCGACTTCCCGGTCAGTAACCGGCTGGAGGGCTTTCTGGAGCAGCTCGATTCCATCGTTCTCGCCCATCAGGGCCGGGTCTATCTGGCCAAGGATGCCCGGCTCAGCCCTGCGACTTTTCGAGCCATGTACCCGGGGTGGCAGGAATGGCTGCAGATCAAACGAGAAGTCGACCCTCACGATCGGTTTGACTCTGACCTGGCTCGTCGCATCGGTTTGACCGGAGGTGGAAATTGAGACGGGTCCTGGTGCTGGGGGCGACCTCCTCGATTGCCCGGGCGATCGCCGACCGCCTCTGCAGCCGCGGCGATTCAGTGTTTCTGGCTGCACGCAGCAGCCCGGAATTGGAGCGCATCGGCCGTGACCTCTCCGTCCGCTACTATGGGAAGAGAGTGAGGACCGCCGCTTTCGAGGCAACCGATTTTGAAGGCCACCTGGATCTGATAGGCCGGGCTCGAAAGGAAATGGGCGGTCTCGACGGTGTGGTCTGCGCTCTAGGAATGCTGGGGGAGCAGCCTGGGGACAGCTGGGATGCCGCCAGCGCCCGAACTCTTGTGGATGTGAATCTGACGGCCGCGGTAAGCCTGATTTCGCTGGCCGTAGACGTCATAGCCCCGGGGCCGGAAGCCTTCATCGTGGGACTCTCTTCGGTAGCCGGGGAACGCGGGCGACAGAGCAACTACGTCTACGGCGCTGCCAAAGGTGGCTTCTCGATCTTCCTGGATGGACTTCGCAATCGCCTCGAGAAAAAAGGGGTCCGGGTTTACACGGCGAAGCTCGGTTTCGTGGATACAGGGATGACTTATGGGAAAGAGGGATTGTTCCTGGTTGCCCAACCCGAACAGATCGCCCGCCACATCACTCGAATGCTGCGCCGATCCTCCGGCGTCTACTACCTTCCGCCCTTCTGGAGATGGGTCATGCTGGTGATCCGACTGATTCCCGAACCGATTTTCAAGCGTCTGGAACTCTAATGTTCAATCTTCCATTTTCAATTTTCAATTCAATTCCCCCTTGCGGATAAAATGTCGTTCTCGTCGATGATCGTGTACATGGCCTTCTGCAGAGCGGTCACTGCCAACTCATAGTCCACCTGGGCCCGCAGCTCGCTGACCTGGTTGGTCGACAGGTCACGTTGAAAGCGCAAGACCTCAAAGTTGGTGGAAAGTCCGGCTTCAAAGCGCTTGTTCTCCCCATCCAGCTGTTCCTGGGCCAACCTGGAGGCAGCCCGGGCTGCCTCCAGGCTCTTCTTTCTGGTGGCAATCGTCTCGTAGGCGTTTCGAACTTCGACAATGACCATCTGCTGCTGATTCTTGATCTGGCTGTTCAGCCGCCGCTCGGAAATCGCCACCATTGCCAGGTCGGCGTCGTTGGAGCGATTGCGCAATGGAACCGTGACGTCGAAGAAGATGCCCCAACTGGTGAAATTAAAGCCGAAGGCCTGGTTCCAGGCCGTTCCAAAGGTTCCGAAACGGGGATCGTCCGGATCGGGAATCTGAGTCGGGCGCTCGAAGACTCCACCCGAAATCGTCTGGAACACGGTGCCCGAAGCCCCGATGCTTCCGAAGTTGGCTCTCAGGTTCAAGCTCGGTTTCCCTTCTCGCTGGTAGAAACGGTGGTCCACTTCATTCTGTTCCATCTGCAGCTTGATAGTTTCCAGCTCGGGACGGTTCCGGATGGAAGTGTCGATCGCTTCTTGCAGTGTCAACCTCACCTCCCTCACGCGCGGCCGGTCGACCGGGATCAGAGTGAGGTTCCAGATGGCTGCCGACGGGTCAGGGGCCAGCAGCCGCTTGAGATCGTTCTGAGCATTGATGATCTGTACCTCGGACTGAATGAGCGACTGTTCCCGGGTCGCTACTTCCGCCGCCGAGCTGGTAATCTCGATGGGCGCCATAACGCCGATTTCGACCCGCTTCCGGTTATTGCGGTGCTGGACGATGGCCAGCTCCACGGACTTCCGCTGTGTATCGTAGTTCTCGACGGCAAAAACCATCTCCCAGTACTGATTCTGGACCTGCTGGATGATTTCCACCACCCGCTGCTTGAACTGGGCGTCACTGATCTTGGTGTCCAGGTTGGCGATCTTGATCTGCCGTTCGGTGGCGGTCTTCTTCCCGAATCCCCGCCACAGCGGCTGCGTAAACTGGACATCGAAATTGGTGTCGAAACTGGGGTTGACGTTGAAGAACTGGCTGTTGGTTTCGCTTCTCGAGTTGTTCCACTGGACCCTCAGGTCGCCCCCGCCCATTACATTTTGATTCAGATTCGTATTAAAGGTGAAACCGTCATTGACATTGAAAAGAAGTCCCCCACCGGAATCCAGAACACTGGTGTTGGGACGCTTTCTGGAGTTCCATCCCACGGTGAAGCCCAGCGTTGGATCGTAGAAGCCTCGAGTCTTGATAATCTGCTCTCGGTTCATGTCCTCGTTGTAGTTTTCGATGGCAATTTCCAGGTTGTTGGACAGCGCCATTCGAATCGACTCCTGGAGGCTCAACTCCATCACAGTACTGATCCTTCTCATCCTCTCCAGGTAGGGTTCCGGGACCTGGATGTCCTGGTCCGAGGTCGAAATCGGATCCTGATTCGAATCCGGTTCCTGTGCCACCACCACGGCAGGCAAAGTGGTCAAGAGAACAAACAGCAGAAATCCAATCGTGTTCCTTTTCATAGCATCTCCAATACGGTCTAGGTCTGGGCGACTTTAACAACCAGGGGCCCGGCACTCAGGACAGCAACCCCCGGCAGCCCGTCTCCGGCCAGCCTGGACACAATACACCGGCTGGCAGTTCTGTGTATTACGACTTCGAAGAGTATGCGGTTTCTTTCCCTTCAAGAATGCAGGGTCCGGCAGACCCGTCTTTAGAATACGCCCGGGGACCCTTCCCCCTTTCCACGGTCCACGGTCCCACCGTCCATAGTCGGCGGGCTGAGCGAGAAAGTGGAACTTGTCTGAAACTAAACCGGGCGCCATGCGTCTAGATGGTTTGAAGGTGCCCGATCTGGGGCTTTACATAGATCGGGAGGGCATCATATTCGTTGCAACGACCCTCCCTCCCTTTCCCCCTTTCTGTTCCGCATTCCCAGTGTAGGAGGACCCTCCGTGGTCCGATCAGGTTCGCCGCGCGGAGGCGGCTCCTACTCTTCGCCGACCCGTGACATTCCCGGTGATAGGGGTAGGGAAAGCTCATTGGTTTGAGCCTCCCCTCCCTCCGAACCGGACGTGCGGTTCTCCCGCATCCGGCTCTCCAGTCAGTGGGGTCTGTAATACGTCACAAACTTCTCTGCCTTTTGCAGCCGGAATTGTATAGATTGTCTTAGCCCGCAGCGGGTGAAAAGAATATGACAGTGTGACAGCTGTCTTGGCTGCGGAGAAGAAGGGAAAGGAGCAGCCGGGAGCCCGTGGTTTGAGCTTCGGATAACTCCCGGCTTTTCGAAGACAAACTTCAGATTCAGGATCGCTTCCAAGACAGGTCTTTGTCAAGTCTTTCCTCTCTGGGACTGGGGCTGTACGAGCTGTTGCCCGACTACCGGGACCGCTGTCCGCTGTGCCGGGGAAGTGAATGCGCCGTACGCCACGGTCTGTATTTCAGGTGCTTGGTGGATGAGGAGGGGCGGACCTATCAACGGTTTCCAGTGGCTCGCTTCCGCTGCCGGCGGCGGGGCCCGGATCAGCCACGAGATGTCACCTTCAGCGTGCTGCCGGCTCAAGTGGTGCCGCGCCGACGCTTCAGCCTGGGGTTGATGAGCTGGATGGTCGAAGTGGTGGTGAACGGCAAACGGACGATGCGCCAAGCGCTGGACGAGGTGGCCACGGCCGGCAGCCAAGGTGAGGAAGCTGTGCTGTTGGAGGAGTTGACGCTGCACCGCATGCTGCTGCTGTTGGCGGCCGTCTATGGGCGACTGCTCTCTTTTCCGGTGGCCGAGGTCGAGTTGCCCGGAGCCGTCCAAGGGGTGCGGCGGCAGGCCCAGCAGGTGGCCGCGCTGCTGGCGGCCCAGCCCCGAGGCTCTCCACCCCGAGTGGTGCTGCGTTTTCATCGGCGTTACTTCCCCCACCTGCTGTTCGACCTACGATTGGCTCTCGGGCCCCGCTCTGGCTTGCTGACGGGCTGACTCACCGGCATCCGCTGTGTCTGCAGCACAAGTCGCTCAATCCCCTTTTTGCGCCACGTTGTTTGGACCCGGCTGGCAGCCGCGTCATGACAAGAATCGATCCTCCACACTGCGTGATAGGGGCCCAGCGGTAGGGTTGTGGCACAAAGGGTTGGCCAAAGGAGCCTCAGGATGAAGGGAAAACAAAAACGCCAGGCCGTGGCGCTGTTCCGCTACGGCGTCATCGCGCCGGTGCTGCACGCCGCCGCCGGCAGCCAAGCCCGTTACTTCGGCCGCATGGCCCGAAAAGAGCTGGATGTGCCGGGTCTGGGCAGACGCCGCTACTCAGTCGCCACTTTCAAGAGCTGGTTGCGCCGCTACCGCCAAGAAGGACTCGACGGACTCTTGCCCAAGCGGCGTTGCGATGCGGGCCGAAGCCGGGTCATCTCCGAGCAGCTGAGCGCCCACATCTCCGAGCTGCTGGCCCGCCATCCCCGGGTGCCGGTCAACCGACTCCGTGAACAGCTGGTGGCCTCGGGCCACATCACTTCGCGCCGCATCTCCGAATCCACTTTGCGTCGTCACATCAAGCGGGCCGGTCTGCGGCCCCAGGTCAAGCCGGCGCCCAAGGCCCGCAAGCACTTCGAAAAACCCCACGCCAACGATCTGTGGGTGATGGATTTTATGCACGGCCCCAAGGTGCCTCTCGGCCGCCGCCGCCGCAAAACCTACCTGGCTGCAGCCATCGATGACCATTCCCGCTTCCTGACCCTGGCCCGCTTCTACACCCGGGAAAACTCCGCAGTGGTCGTCTCGGCACTCCAAAAAGCCTTCTCGCGCCATGGTTTACCCCAGATCCTTTACTGTGACAACGGCTCGGCCTTCTCCTCCAAACAACTCACCTTGGCCTGCGCCCGTCTGGGTGTGGCTCTGGTGCATTCCAAGCCCTATGACAGTCCTTCGCGCGGAAAAATCGAGCGCTGGTTTCGCACCCTGCGCCAGGGTTTTCTAAGCCTTCTCGATCTCGAGGCCTTGACCCTCGACGATCTCAATGCTCGCTTGTCTCAGTGGCTGGAGCAGGACTATCACCGGCGCCGCCACTCGAGCATCTGTGAGACGCCACTGGAGCGTTACCTGCGCTCGCTCGCCTCCATTCGCCGCCGTACGGTCAGCCGGGCCGAGTTGGACCGGGTCTTTTACCGCACGTTGCACCGCACCGTCCGCAACGACTGCACCGTCTCCATCGCCCGCCGGCTCTGGGAAGTGCCGCCCCAATACACTGGCCTGCGCATCGAGATCCGCCATCCCGAAGGACGTCCCAGTGAGCTGTTTCTCTTCGAAGACGACCAGCCGGTGGTGCGTCTGCACCGGGTCGACGCCGCCCAAAACGCCACTTCCCCCCGAAGACCCCGTTTTTCCCTTCCCGACGAGGAGGATGAATCGTGATCCACACTTTTTACGGCTTCTCCGACACTCCCTTCGCCAAGGACATCCCGGCCCAGAAACTGCTCCCCACTGCGGCCTTTGACGAACTCGCCCGGCGCCTGGACTACATGCGTACCCGTCTGGGGCTGATGCTCGTGCTGGGGGAGGCCGGAACCGGCAAAACGGCCGCCGTGCGCGCCTTCGTCGAGCAACTCAACTCCTCCGTCTACAAGCTCTTCTACGTGCCCCTGTCGACGGTCACTCCCCTGGATTTTTGGGCCCAGCTCAACAGCGAGTTCGGCGGTGAGCCCTCCAGCCGCAAGTCCACTCTGTTTCGAAACCTGCAAACGGCCGTGCGCGACTATGTGGAGAACGCCAAAAAGACCCCGATTCTAATTCTCGACGAGAGCCAGTGTCTGCCCGACAAAACACTGGACGAAATACCTGTACTTCTTAATTTTAGGATGGATTCAATCGATCCCCTGCTCATGATCATGATCGGTCATCCCGACCTGGGCCGACGGCTCGGGCGCCCCATGTTCCGCAACATCCACCAGCGCATCCTACTCTCCTACAAGCTGCCTCCCCTGGATGAGGCCGAAACCAAAAACTACGTCTGCCACCATCTCCAGCTGGCCGGAGCTAAACCCGACATCTTCACCGACTCGGCCTACCTGGCCCTTTACAAAACTTCGGGCGGCGTCTGCCGGCTGCTGAACCGCCTCTGCCTGGCCGCGCTCAACCGGGGCGTGCTCGAGCAAAAGGCCACTCTGGACGAAGAGGACATCTACCGGGCCTCCGACGAGCTGTGAATAGCGCCGACATGTTCTTCGACAACTCTCCCGAGAAGATCCTCGCCTACCTGCAAGAGCAGCTGCCCGATTACCCTTACCGCCCCGAGCTGGATGCGGCTTTCATTGCCGAACTGACCGCCGACTTCCCCGACGTAGACATCCTGGAAGAGATCAAAACCTTCCGCTGGTACTTCGACAACGCTCCGCTGAGTCGCGTCAACAACGTCCGCGTCGCCCTGCGTCGCTGGATCGCCAACGCCAACGGCTCCCGCTTCCGCTAGCTCCTCTCCTACCAAGGGCTGGCCTCAACCACCAGCGCTCCTCTAATCCGTCATTTTCTACTTACCCAATCCAGGTCAAAACAGCCTGACTTCACCCCCTCTAAACAATCTGCTGTCTTACGCTCGGCTCTGAGATTCGGTAAAACGGTGAGGACTCCAGCTATGCAAGCCGGTTTAGTGCGGAGGAGGCTTTCCTTCCGGGACGTATTCACCAGCCAGGTGGCGTTCTTTTTATTTTTCTTGATGGTGGTTGTCGCACGGTACGCTAAATTGGATCTCAGATCTGTCCAGTTTGGGTACTGGAGAGGGCAGGGTTCAACAACACTTGCCTGAAGAAGCACCCGAATTTCGAGAAGTCTGGGCGCGCATCCAGGAGTCGGACCCTGCCCCGGGCCTTGCCTCCCGGCCCCAAGTCACGCAAACTGGCATCAAGGTCAACCGTTCGAACGCTTCCCTTCTGGAGGACAAAGCATTGAGAGCTCTCAAAGGACTACTGGTTCTGGGCATCTCTGGAACGACCATCTTCAGCTCGGTTGCGGCTCCCCTCGTTGTGGGGAAGGAGCTCCTTCCCGGGATGGAAACGGAGCAGCAGCCCAGGCCTAGCACGCAGATCAAATACATCAATCCGGAAGTGCCGGAGATCGAGTTGCCCACCTATGCAGGCAAGCGCTACTCTGCCTCCGTACCCGACACGCTGGATCTGGCCGAGCGGGCCCGCCTGGCGGTCAACGGCCTGACCGGCCCCACAGATCCAGAGGCCGACTACGAACTGTACTGGACTCTGCTTCTGGGCAACAATCCACCCTACATGTACCACGCCTTCAGTGACCATGTGCAGATCAAGTTCTACGAAGCTCTGCCCCTGGTGCGCCTGGCCAGCGGTAGCCGCCAGAACCTGCACGTGGAAGAGCGACTGGTGGAGGTTTTGGTGCAGATGCAGGGCCCGGACGGGTTGCTCTACTACCCCCGGGTGGGCCGTCCCTGGGCGGAGAAGGAATTCCCCGACACCCAGTTCACGGCCATGCCGGAGGGGGACCACTACATGGAGCCCTACGCGAATGGCCGATTGCTGGGAGCTCTGGGGATCTACTACCTGCTGACCGGAGACGAGCGCTGGAAGGAGCTGGGCAAGAAAATGGTGGACGGTCTGACCCGCCAGGCCATCCACCGGGATGACTATGCCTATTTCACCAGGGGGACCTTCGGGGTGAACGAGGTCTCGGATCCGGAAGTGGACCAGAACAGCATCAACCCGGGGAACAACATGCCGTCCGGCTGGGTCACCATGGGACTGGCCCAGTTCTATCGTTCCACGGACTACGAACCGGCACTGAGGCTCTCTGGTAAGTTAGCCCGTTACTTGCGTTACCACGGGGGAATGTTCGAAGCAGACGGCCACTTTACGGGCGTCTCCATGCATTTTCACGGGCACCTGTACCCGATGCTGGGGATGCTGGAGTACGGCATCGCCGCGGGAGACTGGGAGATGGTCCAGTTCGTGAAGAAAGGCTACGAGTTCGGGACCGCCCACATGGAACCGCTGCTGGGCTATGTGGCCGAGGTGATCAACCCGGAGACCTACAACACCTCGGAGATGTGCGGGGTGGCGGACATGATCGCCATGGGCTTGAAGCTGATCGAAGCCGGCGCCGGAGATTACTGGGACGACGTGGACCGTTGGACCCGCAACCACTTTGCCGAAGGCCAGTTGCTCAGCTCCGACTGGGTCGACGAGATGGTCAGGGACAGGCCCGTCAAGACCCCGCTGAAAGCCGAGTACTTTCCCCATTTTTTTGAGCCGGGCGACTACACAACCGAGAACGTGGGAGAACGAAGTGTGGGCGGTTTTGCCGGCTGGCCCTCGGTCAATGACTGGCAGGGACATGAAACCAGGAGCATCGCGCAGTGCTGTACCGGCAATGGCACGAGAACGATTTACTATGTCTGGGAGAACATTCTCACTCACAAAAACGGCCGGTTGAAGGTGAACCTGCTGCTCAACCGGGCCTCTCCCTGGGCCGATGTAAACAGCCACATCCCCTACCAGGGCCGGGTGGATGTCAAGGTCAAGAAGGCTCGAGAGCTGTCGATTCGGATCCCGGAGTGGGTGAAGGCCAAAGATGCCCGCTGTCGGGTCAATGGCAAAGAGCGCTCGCTCACCTGGGCGGGCCGCTACGCGGTGGTGAGTCGTGTCCGGTCTGGAGACGAGGTAACGTTGACCTTCCCTATTGGAGAGAGGGTCGACAGGATTCAGGTCGAGGGCCGTCATTACACTCTCGTCCGCAAGGGCAACGACGTGGTCAGCGTCGATCCCCCGGGAAGGAAACTGCCCCTCTACCAGCGCGACCACTATCGAGCAAAGAAAACACGTTTCAAGACCGTCGAGCGCTTTGTGCCGGATCGGACCGCCGAGTGGTAGAAAAACAAGGAAAGAAAAGCCCGACAGTCGAGGCGTTCAAGAGAGGGCTGCGATGTACGTGAAATCCAATCTCGTTGGGCTCCGAAGAAGGGAGGCTTTCAATGCAAAGGGATTCTGCAAGTCGGACGTTATAGGGAATGGCTCAACAACACTTGTCTGAAAAAGCACCCGAAATTCCCGTTCAGATGTCATCAGAAAATTGTGCAACAATGCCGCGTAGGAGGCCTTCCTACTCGATTGGTGATCGACCGTTTTAGGAGGTTTTGACGATGCAGTCTGTGAGGTTGGGCTCCGTGAGAATGCGCATGCTCGCTGGAGTATGCTTCTGTTGTTTGACCTTAGCCCCGCTCGCGAAACCTCAAGTGCGGGTTGGGCGTTCCGCCGGAGGATGGATAATTGAGAACGGGCGGATTCGACTGGAGCTGGTTCGAACCGCCTCTGGTGGGCTCCTCCTAGGTTCACTGCGAAACGTTTTGACAGGATACGATTGGGCAGCCGTGCGGACTCCTACCGGAGTCTTCTTACAGGGCAGCCAGCAAGGGATACCCGGAACGGAAGATATCCCCGGATTCCGAGTAAGCGATGACCAGACCAGAGAATTAGCAGGTGGGGGGAAGGAACTGGCGATTTCCTTCACCGATTCGGCCACACAGGCGAGACTGTGGCTGTTCTTGCGTTGCTATCCCTCAGTGGCGGTGATTGAGTACGCCGCGCGACTGCAGAATTCCGGATCTGAAACGCTTCCGCTGCTTTTCCGTATCGACCCACTGTGTCTTTATGTGAAGAAAAAGGGTGGGGAACTGCGCCTGTACACGGCGGAATTGGGTGTGGGCCCCCACGGATTCCTGAGCACGCGCCCGCTGGCAGGCAAGAGCGAATTCAAGAACTGGGTCGTTTTCGAAGATCCGACACAAAGAGAATCACTACTGATCGGTGGTGATCTGGGGGCGAACGTCCTCCAATGGAAAGTGAACACCGAGCAAAGGTCTGAAGGCACCTTCCTGCGGGCCGGTGTCGACTTCCGACCTTACACCAAAAGCGACGCTCCACCCGCGTACGAAGTTGCCCGCGGGCAAAGCGTGGAGACTCCCATCGGATTCCTTGCCCTGGCAGGCGGCGACCCAGACGACGCAGGTAACGAGGCGTTTCGGTATCTGAAGCGCTTCGTCCTGCCCAAGCCGGTGCCGAATTCGCCGCTTGTGACGTATTGCATTTGGTACACGCACCCGAACAGCGAAGAACTCCTGCTGGAAGAACTGAAGTTCGCGCGACAGGTCGGTTTCGACGTGTTCTACCATGACGCCAGCTGGTATGAGGACAGCTCGCTTGTTCCCGGGATGAACGACTGGTCCAAGGGACTCGGCAGTTACCGCGAGGACCGGGCCAAGTTTCCAGGCGGGATGAAGGCGTTTTCCGACGCGGTTCGGGCAGCCGGAATGAAGTTCGGTATTTGGGTGGACCCGGGAAACGTCGATTCCACGCGGGTCTCTTCCGGCGAAATCCCGAAATCCTGGCTTGCCTCCATCGATGGTAAAGTGCTCGGCGGAGAGATTCACCCCTCGCTCTCGCCCATGACGCAGCTCTGCTTGGGCAATCCGGAAGTCGTGCGATGGGTTAAGGATAACCTGAGCCGTATCATTGACTCCTGGAATCTGGAGTGGCTGAAGTGGGACCCCTCGGGTACGGTGAGCTACGCCTGCAATCGCACGGATCACGGTCACGGGCGGTTCGATGGCGCGTACGCGGCGTATCGCGGGAAGATCGAAACCTGGTCGTATCTGAATCGCCGATTCCCCGAGCTGTCCGGGTTCGAGACGAAAGGTTCGCTGCATTACTCCCGCACGAACCCCGGTCCGCAGAACCTGATGCCGGGCGGATATGTCAACGAGTTCATGACCGGTTTGATGGTGAGTCCGTTTGTCTGGGGCTCGCTCGCTTCCTGTGGTGTCGGTGACTCGAGCGCATGCGTGGACGACCCCTGGTTCAGCGCGTCCGCGCTTGACTACCACCTGCGCAAACACTTCACTCACGGTGTGAGCTTCGGCAATATCAACGGAATGATGGCGCAGCGCCTCTCGGCGGCGCCTGCTGGTTACATCGAGGCGTTCAAACGCAACCTGCTGAACTTCAAGCAGTGCCGCCATCTGCTGCTCGAGGACGTCTATCATCCGAAGCCGGCTGTCCCCGAAGGCTGGAGCGCCCTCGAGTACGTCAAGCCGGATGCTTCCGAAGCTGTTCTGTTCGTTTTTCGCGACCGCTCGCAAGCGGCGGAGAATAGGGTCAAACTACGTGGGCTCGAACCGCAGGCGAACTACCTGGTAACCAGCCTTAACGAACGGCCCGGTCGAGATCGTACAATTGCCGGCCAGGAACTGATGGCGAAAGGGCTGAAGATCCAACTGCCCAACCAGTGGCTGGTTCGGGGTGATGGGTTTCCCGCTAAGAAGTACGAAGATCAACTGCACTACGGGTCTGACGTCATCCTTTTGCGGCGACTGGTGAAGCATTGATCGGATGTTGCGTGCTTCTTCAGGCTATTCCCCCTCCAGTAAACACTTCCCTGAAGAAGCACCGAATTTCCTACGGAACCCCTCTCACGGACTTCCCCAGCTTTGAGACCGGCAAGACCATAACCAGGGAATGTGCGAAGTGGTTCTTCGTAGCTCACGAAATGGTCAGCCAAAAGGACCGAAAGAGAGTTCTTCTTCGGATAGTTCTGGAAAGCTTGGGAAGTTAGTCGACCCCTCTGTGCCAACATGGGTGAGACACTTCTTCCCCACTAAATTAGACTAGAGGGTGAGAAGCTGGATCACACGATGATGGTAAACAGGAGCGATAAGAAACTGAGGATTTTGGAGACTTCGGAGCGAAGCGGAGAGGTCCCCAAAATCGGTGCGGAACGGACTGAGCCCGACAGGGTTCTTCCTAGACCCGATCCGGAAGTTCCCAGCAAGGCCACGCGTCGCCGATTTTCAGCCCGCTATAAGCTCCGGATCCTGGAGCAGGCCGATGGATGTGAAGAGTCGGGCGGAGTGGGAGCCTTGCTGCGCCGAGAAGGACTTTACTGGTCGAATCTTCAGACCTGGCGACGACAACGCGAGGAAGGAACGCTGCAGGCGCTGACTCCTCGCAAGCGGGGGCGCAAGTCCAAGCCGGTCAATCCTCTGGATCATCAATTGAGGCAAGTTCAGGCCGAGAATCGGAAGTTGAAGCGCAAGCTCGAGAAGTTTGAAGCCATGCTGGATCTCCAAAAAAAAGTCTCGCAACTGTTGGGGATCTCTCTGGCGAGCAGCGAAGAGAACGGAGACGAGAGCTGATGGACGAAGCTTTGCGATTCTCACAATCCCACGGAGTCCGGGCCGGCTGTCAGGCTCTGGATCTGCCGCCATCCAGTCTGTATCGGGAGAAACTTCGGCGGGAACGGCCGGCGATGGATCCTCGACCTCGGCCCGCATCCCCACGCGCCTTGAGCCCGCCCGAGAAGGAAGCTGTCGTGGAGGTCCTGCACAGCCAGCGGTTTGTCGACAAAGCTCCCGCCACAGTGTGGGCGGAGCTACTGGATGAAGGGCGATACTTGTGCTCGATCCGAACCATGTATCGCATTCTGTCCCAACGTCTGGAAGTCAAGGAGCGTCGCCGCCAGCGCCGCCATCCCCAATACGCCAAGCCAGAACTCCTGGCCACCGGCCCCAACCAATGTTGGTCATGGGACATCACCAAGCTCAAGGGTCCCGTCAAATGGAGTTATTACTACCTCTATGTGGTTCTGGATATCTTCAGCCGCTACGTGGTGGGCTGGATGGTGGCCACCCAGGAGAACTCACGCCTGGCCAAGGCTTTGATCGCCCAGAGCTACTCCAAGCAGGCGATCGTGTCGGGAGATCTCACCCTCCATGCTGATCGAGGGTCGTCGATGAGTTCCAAGGCACTGGCCTTGCTGCTGGCCGATCTGGGAGTGACCAAGTCTCACTCTCGGCCTCACGTCTGTGACGACAATCCCTACTCGGAGGCCCAATTCAAGACCCTCAAGTACCGGCCCGAATTCCCGGCTCGATTCGGCACCATCCAGCAAGCCAGAACCTTTTGCCGGGAGTTCTTCGATTGGTATAACCGCGACCATCGCCATTCGGGTATCGGCCTGCACACTCCCGAGGACGTGCACTACCTCACCGCCATCGCCACACGTCGCAATCGAGCCCAAACACTGGAGGCCGCCCATGCACTCTTCCAGGAGAGATTTCCCAATGGCAAACCCGTTCCTCCCGCTCTTCCAGAGGCGGTTTGGATCAACCCTCCCGAAAAGAAGGACCCCTGAGATGACGCTACTGTAATTTATTCACCAAAGTGTCTCAAAGTTGTTGACACGTTCCGACGCCACAACTCATCGTTGTCGGAGATACTCAGATCATCCGCTAAGTCAGCTGCCACTCGCCGCGACTTCTCGTAGAGTTTGTCTGACTTCGGCGTCGTCCTCTTCGAGGCTCTTCTCCCAACTCGGGCCATCGTCAATTCGTTCGCAGTAGACTGTCGCTTCGCCAGAAGAAGAGAACTCGATCTCCAGGTCGATCAAGTTCCGATGCCACTCTAGCTGAACACCTCCGGGACTTGTTGGGACCACCTGAGGAAGAGTCCAACCAGGTCTTGACAGCGGGATCCATGGATGTGAAAATATTCGCACTTCAATCTACCGCTCAAGTGTGGAAGAAGGTTCCGGAAGCGACCGGAACGAAAGCCGGAATGGGGGGTGTGGAGCTTTTCCTGAGGATGAGGGGCATTTGGCCAGAGCGAGCCTAACCATGAGCCACAGACTCAAGCGTTTCAGAGCCTTGAGAACAGCTTCAACCAGGTCGTCCCGGCCGCTGGCTATTCTGCTCACACTGCTTTGTACAGTTGGGTTTTCTGCCTTCGCCCGGGCTGAGGATTCGACTATCCTTACCGCCCCTCGGAGATTGTACGCGGGCACCCAGGCGGCCTTCACCCTGACGACACTCGACTCGGCCTCTCGGGGGCCGGTTCGGCGCGGAGTGCTGGCTCGGCTTCTTTCGTCCGACAGGAGTCAGTCTCTCGTCTTGTTCGAAGGAAGCACGGATGAAAACGGCCGTCGACACGTCCTATTCCAGGTGCCGGCGAACTGGACTGGCAGCCACCTGATCGAAGCCCGGGTACAGGGTCTGGATCAGAGCCTGGAGATTTCGACGACGATCGAGAAGACACCGGCAATTCTCATCGAAACCGACAAACCGATCTACAAGCCTTCCCAGACGATTCTGGGTCGAATTGTGCTCTTGAACAGTGCCCTGCAGCCCAGTGAGGGGGAGGTCGAGGTCACTTTTCACGATGCCAAGGGGCTCCGAATTGGCAGGCAGAACCTGACCGCCGATGGATATGGTGTGGCGCCATTCTCACTCGTGTTGGCGAGCGAGGTGAATTTCGGCTCCTGGAAGATTCGTGCCCGCAGTGAAAGCGCTCAGACCGTTCGGGACATTCGGGTAGAAGAGTATACCCTGCCCCGGTTCGATGTCTCAGCCGACTTCCCCAAGGACTGGGCTCTGGTGGACGAGACCATCCAGGGAACGGTCAAGGCAAGGTACTTCTTCGGCAGGGACGTTGATGGCGAAGTTTCTGTCTCGGCCAAGCGCTGGGTCGGAGTGTGGCAGGAGTATGCCACCGCCCAGGGCAGTCTCTCCCAAGGAGAGTTTGGCTTCAATCTGCCGGCTGTGGAGTTTGTGAGTGGAACTCCGGACGCAAGCGGTCAAGGGACCGTAACCCTCGATATCACCGTAACCGATTCCACCGGCCACACCCAGACCGGCAACCAGGTCCTGAGGATCGTTGAGGCGCCGGTCGTCTTATCCCTGGTTCCCACATCGGACGTTTTCAAACCTGGCATTCCTACGACGGTACTGTTGCAGTCAAAGGACCCCGAGGGCGCTCCGCTAGAGGTGAAGGTGGAGTTGACCGCGAAGTTCTTCGACCTTGACCGTACCCTTCTGGGGGAGTGGGTAGAGGAGGTCAACACTTCAAACGGTGTGGGCGAATCCACCTTTGCAGCTCCAGAGGGGACACGTTACGTGCAACTCGTGGCCACCGCGACCGTGGCGAGCCGTCAGACCACCGTTGAGATTACAATGGGCGGTGCCTTTTCGCCTTCAAGTTCTTTTCTGGCGCTCTCGATGCTCAGTGCCAACCCGGCGAGCGTGGGTCAGAACGCGCTGTTTTCCGTAGCCTCCACAAACGGGGGTACTGTCTATTACGAAGTGTACGCGGGCGGGAGGACCATCTTATCCGATGCCACTGAAGGCGACACCTTTGCCTTCACCATTACGCCGGAAATGCTCCCAAGCGCCAAGGTGGTTGCCTGTCAGATCAGCAACAACAATGAGATCGTGGCGGACACAGCCCGCTTTTCAGTCAATCTTGATCTCTCTCTCTCTGTCGATCGAAGCGAGGTTCAATCCCAACCTGGTAAGGCCCGGTGATCCGGTCGAAGTCACGATCGACGCAGGAACCGGAAGCAGGACCCTGCTGGGAGTTTCGATCGTGGATCAATCGGTTCTCGCCCTGGGAAGAAGTCGATTGCATCTTGCTGAGGTCTTCTCCGAATTGGAAAGGCGCTTCCTCGAGCCTCAAGTGGAAGTGCACGGGGAGGAGGGCCCTGTAGGGCCGCCACTTCCATTCGGTATCCTGGGGCCGATTTCCTCTCCGGGAGCTCTGGATCTGATCCGCGAAGCAGGTCTGGAGATCGTGACCAGTCCTGGACTCCTGGTACCCGAGGGAGGTGTGATCGGTTTTTGGGAAGACGTCGTCAATTTGAGCCCAATTGCTGGAGGTGCCGGAGGCTCTGTTCCACCCGAGGCACCACGCCTCAGGCAATTCTTCCCCGAAACCTGGACCTGGGAACCCACTCTACTGACCGACGACGAGGGTAAGGCCACGCTGACCTTGATCGCTCCCGACAACATCACGGGGTGGAAACTCTCGGTGATGGGCACCTGGAGAGAGGCCCCGGCCGGCGCACCGGGCATAGCCTTCGGAGAGGCCGAGCTGATCGCCTTCCAGGAGTTCTTTGTAGAACCCGACCTTCCCGTTTCTGTAGTCCGAGGAGAGGACTTTACGGCCCGAGTCGATGTCTTCAACTACCTCGACCGAGAGCAATCGGTGACGCTCAAGCTGGAAGATGCAGACGGATTCGAGCTGCGCGGGGAGGGCGAGCTGGAAGTGCAAGTCCCTGCCAACTCTGCCACTCCGGTCTCTTTCGAGATCGTCCCGACTGGGATCGGGACCTTCCCTTTCGAGCTCCCGGCTCTCGGTGATTCTGCAGCCGACCGGGTCCTCCGCGAGTTGAAAGTCATCCCCGAAGGAGTGGCGAGCCAGCACATCAGAAACGGGGTTATCGCGGCTGGTGAGACGTTGAGCCTGGAAGCTCTGCCGCCCCCCGAGAGCGTAGCGGACTCACACACCGCCTTCCTCTACCTCAGTCCCAGCCCGGTGGCTCAGTCGATGAACGGCGTGGCTGATTTGCTCGAGATGCCTTACGGCTGTGGCGAGCAGAATATGATCTTCCTGGCCCCCGATATCGAGATACTCAAATACCTGCGGGAGATTGGCGAGCTGGCGCCCGAGGTCCGGGCCGAAGCTGAGTACTTCGTCAACGTGGGCTATCAGCGGCAGCTCACTTTTCAGACCACGGATGGTGGGTTTGCGGCCTTCGGAGGGGACGAAGGCGCCCTCTGGCTGACCGCTTTCGTCCTCTCCACTTTTGCCGGAGCCCGAGAGGTCCGGGACATCGATGAGTCGGTGTTGGAGCGAGCTGCCGATATGCTGGTGTCGCGGCAGCTGGAGGATGGATCCTTTCAGACCGACGACTTCCTGATCCACAGGGAGATGGACGGAGGGCTCGAGAACCTTGTCGCCATGTCGGCGTACGTCACCAACGCTCTCGCCGACTATGGCGGCAGCGCCGTGGCAGATTCCCTGAACCCGGCGGCCGGCTATCTGGAGGAATCTGTCCTCCGAGTCTGGGACGATCCCTATTCCCTTTCGATCGCCGCGGTGACGTTGTTCAAGATCGACGGTTTCGAATCGGCTGCGGAGGGAGTCGTAGATCGACTCCTCGAGATAGCGGTCGCGGACGGGGTCGGTCTTCATTGGGAGCCCTACCCGGTCGAGACTACCGGTTATGCCACCATTGCCCTGCTCCTGGCCTCCAACGGAGCTGGTAGACCCGAAGCCCAGGCGGCAGTGGAGTGGCTCTCCACCCAGCGAAACGCGCTGGGCGGCTACGGCCAGTCGACTCAGGACACAGTCGTCGCTCTGCGAGCCCTCTTCCAGGCCGCCAGGAAGATCCACCGCGATCTGGACGTCGAACTTTCCCTCTTCCAGGGGCAAGAGGAACTCACCCGTTTTCACATCGACGAGACCAATTTCGATCTTCTGCAGCAGTTCCAACTCCCCATCAACGGGAGCCAGTTCGAGCTGCGCTCGACCGGCACAGGAAGTGTCAGTTTTCAGCTGGCACAGCGTTTCAACCTGCCGGGAGAGCTGCTGCCTCCGTCTCGGAACATGACTCTGGAGGTGTCCTATCAAGCCGATCACATCGAGGTGGACGATGTCGTAGATGTGGTCGTGAACCTTCAGTACAACGGGGAGAAAGAACGGACGGGAATGGTGATCGTCGATATCGGCATACCGACCGGATTCGGCGCCGTGATGTCGTCGCTACAAAAACTGACGGAGTCGGAACTCATTGAAAGAGCCGAGCTGGCTGGACGAAAGGTCATCTTCTACATCGATGGTTTGAACCAGGGCGAAGCCCACTCTTTCACCTTTCAGATCCTCGCCCTGTTTCCAGTTCGGGCTGAAGGTCCGATCTCGACTGCCTACGAATACTACGATGCCTCGGTTCAAGCCTATGATCGCCAGGAAGCTCTCGCCGTAGAGTCACCCGGACCCAGCATTGAGTCCGTCTCTTCGCAGACTCTCCCGCCGGGTGAACAACTGATCATCAGAGGAAGCGGCTTTCTCGCCGGCGCTCCGGTTCTCAAGTTCGGAGAGGTCGAGATCGAGAGCTTCGAGATACTCGACGATAACACCCTGGTGCTGAACATCCCCCGCTTGCCACCAGGCAGTTACACTATCTCGCTCACGACGGCGGAGGGAACCACGACCTGGACTGGCGAAGGGCGAGAGATCGTCGTCTCTCGCCTCGTCTTCTACTTCCCTATCTATCCTTCGGAAGACAATCATTTCATGGGATTCGCCCTGGCCAACAGCTCGACCAGTCCGGCTGTTGTGAACTTCGAGCTCTTCGGCCGGAGAGACCACGGCTTCGCCAGTTTGGAGAAACCCGATCCGATCACTTTGGAGCCCGGAGATCAGCTGGCAAAGCTGAGTCGAGAAACCTTCTCCGACCAGTTTCAACCCAATCGACTGGCGTGGGTACGGGCTACCACCGATTGTCCGTCTCTGGCCGCATGTTCGCTGTTGGGAAACCGCGATTATCTGGACGGCTCCGGTGCCGTGACCAAGACAACCAGAAAACTCTACTTCACGCGAATAAAGAGCAAAGCCGAGGGGGATGTGTCAGAACGGGCGGCGACCTTCCTCAGCATTGCCAACCCGAGTTCCGGACCGGTCAAACTGAAGCTGACGCTCTTCTCGACATCCGACCAATCGGAGACTCCCCGGAGTGCCCAAATCGAGAGGATCTTGCCTGCCAAAGGCCTCCTCTACGAGCGGGTCGCAGATCTATTTCACGATGCGGGCCCGATTCCAAGCGGCTATGTTGAAGCTGAGGTCTTGGCCGGAGCAGGTGTGGTGGGCTTTCAACTGGTTGAATTCTCGGACGGTAGCTCGCTGATCGGGTTGAATCCCTGGGAAGGGAATAGCCTCGAAAGCCTTTATTCGGCTCGGGTAGCAAGGACACCCGGCCTCACTACAAGCCTCAATCTGATCAACGTGGGGACTGCGTCTCGCCAGGTTACCTTGACGGTCTTGTCAGCGGATGGTTCCGTCGTGGGCGGTTCGGTCACGGTCGACCTGGCTCCCGGCTCCCAGCTGGAGAGGGACCTCTTCGATCTAACTGGCGAAGAGGTTGTCACCGGATCGCTAACCGTTCAGGCCGACGGGCCAGGGATCATCGGAGACGTCCTGATCAAGGAATCGGAAACCTCCGAGTTCGCCACGGCAGCACCGCTGCAGACGCAGAAGGCAAGAAAGACGGTTTTCTGCCAGATTGCCAATGCACTGGGCCTCTTCAGCGGAGTGGCTCTGTTCAACCCCGGCAACAATATCGCCCAGGTGACGCTGGAGGCTTTCACCACCGCCGGCGAGTCGGCCGGCCGACAGAATCTGACCTTGGAGCCCGGAGCCACCCTGGCCCGCACACTAACGGAGCTCATCCCCTCCACCGCGGGGCAGGTCGGGGGCTACCTGGTTGTATCCTCCTCCGAGCCACTCGTAATGAGACAGATCTTTGGAGATCACGAGCTAACCTATTTCGCATCGGTCCAGCCCAGCGTGATCGAGTAGCCACCAAACCCTGTAGGGGTCCAGCAATCTTCGGGTGCACGCGGCCGGGAGCAAGCTGTTGATCATTTGAATGCACATCGAGACTCTACATCGTGAAGTTGCGACAAAGACGATCAAGGAGGATAACAAAAGTTCGGCTCGACAGCCCAACAGGTTGTTTGGGCACTCGGAAATTGGCGAAGTACTTTACTCTCTGCCCAGCGGATTTCGTGTCTTGAGCTCCGGGAACCGAGAGAAATCACGGTCAGCGGTCCAAAGTTCCCGGACACCGTGGTAAACGCACAAGGCCGCGATCCGGGCATCGTGGATCATGGGGCCCGAGACCTTTGCCTTGGACACCAGTTTCCTGAGTACCTCGAAATAGCCGGGACCTTCTCCAATCATTTCGCAGGCAGGCGAATCCAGCCAAACTTCCATTGCCTTGAGCGCGAGCGGTCGAGGACTTGGGGGGTCGAATATTCTGGGATGCGTCGCAATCGAGAGGAACTCGTGGAGGCACGGCCAGGGAATCGTCCAACGACCGCCGCTCTCGGCAAGGTCCTGCAGAGCTCTGATGGCTGGATCGTGGAAATCCGAATCCTCGCGATGTGCGTAGATCAACAGATTTGTGTCCACGGCAATCATGAACCGTGGCCCTCGTAAGAGGCGTCGCGGATGCGTTGCCACCTTGCCCCCTGAAACTCCCGTGAGAGCCCTCGGCCACGGAATGTGACCGGCTGGACCTTATGCGGTGTTCGTGTCGAGCGTTCCTCGACGACTTTGCGCAATCCTTCTTCAGCGAGGCTGCGAAGGGTCACGTTTTGATCGCGAGCCAACTCCTTGGCCTGAGCCAACAAGCTGTCCGAGATTTCGATGGTCGTTTTCATTCTTCCAGTATAAACCATATTGCCATATGATAACACCCATACATATGGGTAGAGATGAGAATACTAATTGTGCTGTCCCGGAAGTTCGCGGTGTTAATTCGGGATGGATTTTCGTTGCCAGTGAGGCGCGCGACGCAGGAATGCCGGGAGTCTTTCGAGGAGCGCAACAAAGCTGTCGGCGAAAAGACGCCCGAAGTAGCGGCGTGAACTTCTGGGACAGTACACTTGCCGTCGACCGGTTACGCTGCCGTTTCTTTGTCGACCTCCCAACCGGGGAAGACCAGAACGGCTGGGTGACACTTCAGGGCTCGCGCCAGTGTCTTTGCCCGCTCGACCCCCAGGTTAATGCGGCCGTTCTCGATTCCGGAGATGGTCGGCTGAGGAATGCCAGTCAGCCTGGACAAGTCGTTTTGACTCAGCTCCTGGAGTTCTCGGAGAATACGGACAGACTCTCCGGGTGTGACCTCCACGGTCTTCTGTGCTCGTCGAAACTCACTTTTTCTCATACTTGCTACTTCCTTCGATAATCGTGGGCCGACAAATCAATGATCTCAACTAAGACCTCCTGAGCCACCACGCGGTAAATGATGCGATACTGGTCTCCCAGCCGCGACGACCTGTGCCCTTCCCACTTACCTCCAAGGGCCTCGTCACGAAACCCTCTAATTAGTCGTAGTCCCCTGGGACCGGAGATTCCGACAATATCCTTCCACTTTTCATAACGCTTCAGCACCTCAATGGGAAAGCGGCGTAGCTTTCTTGCAACACGGCGGTGTTCAAGAACCTCCCACATAATCTTTAAGTACTATACTACATATAGTATATACGTGTTTTGGCGCCGGCAGACGAGAAAGTCCAATGTGTCAATTAGTGTGTCAATTTTCCGGGCCTAGTATTTGGACCGGCCCGCGCGTAGACTGGAGCGTAGCGATCTCCAAAACGGAAATCCTGCGGCAGATGCTTGAAAACCAGGGCTCTGAAACAGCTTTGGAGACTCCGTCCAAGCCAAGGAGAAACAGGGCATCCGAAGCGTGCGTGTTCGTGCCCACCGTCGAGATGGGGGCTGCCGGGTTTTCAGGTTCGAGAGGCCGAAAATCATGCCGTTCCCAAGATCATGGCTCCTCCTGCTCGTCGTTTTGGCCTGGTCTGGGCTTTGCTTGGCAGCCCAGGATGCCGAGGGTCCGCTGTCGCCGCACGTGACTTCTGTTTTTCCACTCGGTGGACAGCAAGGAACCCGGGTCGAGGCGGAGGTTCGAGGACTCGCGCTCGATGGAGCTTACGCGGCCTGGTTTGACGGCTCTGGACTCAGAGCGGACATTGGCAGAGTTGAGGAAGTCGCACCCCCGGAGAGTGAGTCCGGCGCGACGGAAGGACCCGGCGGGAGAGAGGGAGGCCAGCCCGGCCATCGCGTGCGGCTGCGCGTTTCAATCGACGGCTCCGCGCTTCCAGGGGTGTATGCGTTAAGGTTGATCTCACCGAGTGGGATTTCGAATCCTCTGCCGTTCGCGGTGGGCACCGAGTCCGTCATTTTGGAAGCTCCCACCCCCCACCACAGGCCAGCTGACGCTCAGCCGGTGAATTTTCCTGTCGTAATCTATGGCCGGATCAATCAGCCGGGTGAACTCGACTATTTTTCTTTCCAAGCCCGAAAGGGCCAGGAGCTGTTTTTCGAGGTTTTCTCGAGACCCGTTGGTGTGGCCCCAAACTACGAACACGTTGGGAGCGGCTTCGATGCCCGGTTGGGTCTGTACGAAGCTCGGGGAAGCTGGTTCGATCCCGCCCGGGTGCGCTCCCTGGCGCTGAGTGACGAGCCCGTCTTTGCCTCGATCGATCCCAACCCCCAACTGACTCACCGCTTTAGCGACGATGGCCATTACATCTTAGAGGTCGGAGTCTTTCCGGGAGAGCCGCCGAAGCTGGGAAGCGGCGGGCCGGATCACTGTTACCTGCTTCGAATCGTTCCACCCGAAACAACTTCTCTTTCCGAGCGAACGATCAAGACATGGCGGCAGCGCCTGCTGGCGCGCTCGGATTGGCGAGAGCAGACTTTCGAGCGACGGCTGCAGCCAGATCACCTGATTCAGTTACACCAGCGGTCGAACCACGCGGATCCGGAAGAACAGCCATCGTCCCTCTCCTCCGTCCAGGAGCAGGAACCCAACGAGAGCCCTGGTGAGGCGATCCAGGTCCGTCCTCCCACCGTGGTCCAGGGAACGATTCAGCATGCGGGCGACGCCGACCACTTCCGGTTCAGGGTCGTTGAAGCGGGACAGGCGCTCGTGTTCGAGATCGAGACTCCGGTTCTGGCCCCTCCGCTGTTCAATCCCTGGATGGTTGTCTTGGACGAGGAAGGCCGCGAAGTGTTTACGAATGTCTATCAGAGAGTGGGGCGGTGGCCGAATTACCGCAAGACGGTGCAGCCCAAGGTCGTTCATGTGTTCGAAAGGGGAGGAGAATTCAGCGTACAGATTCGCGACATCACGTATCGTCACGGCGGCCCGGACTTCCAGTACAAGCTGCTGATCCGGCCCTGGATCCCGCACATAGGCGAGATCCAGGTGAATGAGGAGTCGAAGCCAGGGGCTGCGGTGCCCATAGACCGCATCAATCTGATCGCGGGGGTGCCAAAGAAGCTGACTGTCGTAACAGGTCTAGAAGAAGGTTTTGCTGCCGCCGTCGCAGTGGGCGTGGAAGGTCTGCCGGAGGGGGTGAAGCTGTTTCCGGCCTCTGCACCTGAGACGCAGCCCAGCGTGCTGCTCGATGAAGGTGATCGGGAAAGGTATCTTCCCAGAACGAGCCGGGCCCCCGTCGTATTGATTGCAAACGCGGACGCCGTTCCCACTGAAACGCCGCAGTCGGTTCGGTTTACGGTTCGGTGCTTTGCAGGGACGGGCTCCACCTTAAGAGTGCACGAGGTGCCCCTCATGGTGTTGCGCCATCCGGGTGGGCACACCAACCAGGAGGTGTCTCCGTGAAGGTCAGGCCCCTGACGAGGCCCCGGCCCCAGAGGTGGAAAGGTTGCCTCTCGGTTGTGCTGGCACTGGGCTTGAGCCCAGTCGGCTTCGCCTCCCCTGCTGCCGAATTACTCTCCATGCGGGTGCTTCCGGAGGAAATGGTCCTGCGCGGAGCCGACGCTTCCCGCCGGTTTGTAGTGCTGGCCAGTTTTGCGGATGGGCTGGAAAGAGACGTCACCTTGCAAAGTCGTATCTGGGTGACCAACCCGTCCCTGGCCAAACTCGATGAGGCTGGCCGGCTGAGGGGACTGGCGGATGGGCGGGCTGAGTTGAGCGTCGAATTCGGGGGGCACACCGCCAGGATGAAAATTCAAGTCGAGGGCTCTCGGCGGGCTCGTCCTTTTCGCTTCGCACGTGACATCGGCGGGATTTTCACAAAACGAGGCTGCAACGACAGTAGCTGCCATGGCAGCGTGGTCGGCCGCGGGGGCTTCAAGCTGTCGATGAACGCCCTGAATCCACGGCAGGACTATGACCGGATTTTGCGGGGCGGAGCCTATTCGGTTCTCAGTGTTGGGCCCAAAGCCCCCTCGCCTCCTCGGATCAACCTCCGGCAGCCCGAGCAAAGCCTGCTTCTGCTCAAGGCCACTGCCACGCAGCCCCATGGGGGCGGGTTGATGTTCCGCCCGGACTCGGCGGAGCATCAGACCCTTCTTGACTGGATCCGAAATGGAGCGCCTTACCCGGAAGAAGATTCAAGTGAAAGGCTCGAAAAGCTGGAAGTTCTTCCCGGGGAGGTGGTCCTGGCCCCGGCCGGCACGCGCCAGCTTTTAGTGATCGCCCATTTTGCTGACGGACACCAGGAGGACGTGAGCGACCAGGTACGGTATGTGGTCAGCGACAGGGGAGTGGCGGAAGTTACCCAAAGCGGTCTTCTAAGAGCGAAAAAGGGGGGCGAGACACTGGTGATCATTCATGGGGCAGGCCGCTCGTCACACGGCTTGCGCGTCGCCGTGGTCCCCAACCCGATCGTGGATTATCCTACCGTGGCGCGCAGCAACTTCATCGATGACCACATCTTTACGCGCCTCAGGCGACTTTCGATCATTCCTTCCCAGCTTTCAAGCGACGCTGAGTTTCTGCGACGAGTCTGCCTGGATCTCGCAGGCACATTGCCTCCACCCGACAGGGCCCGCGAGTTTTTGGCCAGCAATCATCCGCACAAGCGGACCAGGCTAATCGAAACGCTACTCGAATCTCCCGAGTATGTCGAATATTGGACATTTCGCTTTGCTGAGCTGTTCCGTGTGGGGATGTTCGCGCAGAACTCCGCGAAGAACGGCCAGAGCTATTGGGAGTGGATTCGCGAAAGCGTGACCCGCAATAAGCCCTACGATCAGATGGCCCGCGAGCGCATCGCGGCCCAGGGTGAGCAAGGTCCTGTGATGCACTTCCAGCCAGTCGACGAGTTCAGGGAACCCGAGGATGTCATGGCCGAGCAGGTGCGTGTCTTCCTGGGGCGAAGGCTGGACTGCGCCCAGTGTCACGACCACCCTTACGAGGCTTGGAGCCAGGATCAGTTTTGGGGCCTGACGGCCTTCTTCAGCCGCCTGACCCGGTTGGGGGACAACCTGGACTTTGTCGTGATCGACTATCCCGGCGGGCACGGCCCGCTGGGCAAAGGTCTTACGATGATCCACCCCCGCACCAGGCAAGAAGTAGAGCCACGATTCCTGGACGGCAGGCTGCTTCCTGAAACGGAACGCAGCGACCCGCGAAAGCGCCTGGCGAAATGGATCACCTCAGCCGAGAATCCTTATTTCGCCGAAGCGGCTGTCAATCGGATATGGAGTTATTTCTTCAGAGAAGGGATGGTGAATCCCGTAGACGATTTTCGCGCCTCCAACGCGCCGACCCAACCGACACTTCTGCGCGCTCTGGCGGAAGACTTCAAGGAGCACGCATACGACCTGAAACACCTGCTGCGTGTGATCGTGCAGTCCCAAACTTACCAGTTGTCGCAGAAACCAAATGAAACGAACCGGGACGATAAACTGAATAACTCGCGCTCTTTACCCCGGCCGCTCGATGCCGAGGTTCTTTGGGACGCGATCAATCAATTTGTCGGCGTCGAAGAGGATTTGGAACAGTGGAGGGGGGGTAGGGCTTCTACCCGCACGCGAGTGATCAACCTCGTGTCGCCGGATCTGTTCCCCGCGGAGTCCCTCGAGGAGGGCCCGATATCCGTAGTACACTTCTTGCAGGCTTATGGACAACCTTCACGGTTAACGGTGCCAGAACGGACCGGAGAGCCAAATCTGCGGCAGGCGTTGCACATACTGGCCGGTTCGACCTATACCAGCAAGCTGGCCAGAACCGGAGGCCGCATCGACCGGCTGCTTGCAAACGGCGCTTCGAGCCGGCAGGTCATCGAAGAGCTGTATCTGGCTGCTCTTTCGCGGTACCCGACCGAACGGGAGCGAACGGAAGTTGAAGAATGGATCGCCCAACGCCCCTCGAGCCGGGAACCTCTGGAAGATCTGGCGTGGAGTTTGATCAGTTCGCGAGAATTCTCCTATAACCATTGAAGAGGACTGCTTATGAAGAACTCAGAGCGGTGGGGCTGGTCGGATAGCAGTTTTCCGAGACGTGATTTCCTGCGTGTGGGGGCATTGACCAGCTTGCTCGGCGTGAGCTTGCCTGAATTCCTCAGGCTCAAGAGCTTGAGAGCGGAAACCGAGCGTCCGACCGCGCACAAGGGCACTGCTCAAGCTTGTATCCTGCTTTGGTTGGAAGGGGGACCCAGTCACATCGACACCTGGGATCCCAAGCCCAACAGTTCTTTCAAGGCAATCCCCACCAACGTGCCCGGCATTCAGATCTCGGAGCTGCTGCCGCGAGTCTCGAACCAGATGGACAAGCTTGCGATCATTCGCTCCATGTATAGCGTGGAGCTCGATCACGATCCGGCTGTCTACTATGCGATGACGGGCCACCGTCCAAACCCGGTAATGCAGTTTCCCAGCATCGGTTCGGTTGTGGGTAAAGAAATGGGCCCGCAGAGCCACGGCATGCCGGCCTACGTGCTACAGCCACAGTGGGAGAGAAACCGGTCCTACGAGGACTATTTCAAAGCAGCTTTTCTAGGGCCCAAATTCGACCCCATGATCGTTCCCGATCCCAGCAAGGCCGGTTTCCAAGTGCCGGATTTAACCCTTCCCAAGTCGGTTTCGGTTCAGCGCCTTCACGATCGCCGCTCCTTGCTCAAGATCGTCGATCAATCCTTCCGGGACATCGAAGATGTGGCCCAATACGCCCACATGGACCAGTTCCAGGACGAGGCTTTAAAGATGATCCTGTCTCCGGCGGTTCACAAGGCCTTCGACCTGTCGGAAGAGCCGGACAGAATTAAGGAATCTTACGGTCTTCACGGCTTTGGTCAAAGTGTCCTGTTGGCGCGGCGGCTGGTCGAGCACGGGTGCCGCTTTATCACTGCGGCCGGGTACAAATGGAACGAGTGGGACACGCACAAGGCCAACGACGATTCGCACCGCGATACGCTGGTTCCCCAGCTTGACCAGACCCTTTCCTTTCTGCTCCAAGATCTCGAACAGCGCGGTCTGCTGGAATCCACGCTGGTGATTGCGATGGGTGAATTCGGAAGGACACCCCACCACAACGCCCAGGCCGGCCGGGATCACTGGCCTCACTGCTGGTCACTGGCATTGGGAGGGGGCGGCATCCAAGGGGGGCAGATCATCGGCAGCAGCGACGAGCAGGGCGCCAACATCCAGGGAACCAAAACGCCCATCGGCGACCTCGCCGCCACCATCTACAAAGCCTTTGGCATCGACTGGACAAAGGAAATCATGAGTCCCATCGGGCGGCCAGTCAAAATTGCCAACTCCCTCGATGACGTGACCGGCCAACCCATCAAAGGACTGATCTAGCACACTAGTACCGCCCGGCCTGTGGTTCCCGTTTATGCCACGGTTAACCTGCCCGAATCTCTCTGCGGGTGGCGTCGTACACCTGGCGATGACCCGAATCGAAGGCCTTGACGGCCATGATCACCGCTACGGCATGCCCATAGCCTGCCTCGATCGAGGCAACCGGGGTATTCCGGCTTCGGATGCACTGGAGCCAGTCCAGAAAGTGGTCCGGTCGAGAGATGTGGACTACGGGAGTCTTCTCTCCCAGCGTGGTTTTCTTACCCGGGTAGACACCGGTCCCGGCTACTGTGGGAGCGTCCCAGTCCAGGAGATCCATAACCCCCTGGTCCCCAAAGATTGAAAAGGTGTTTCCGCCGCTGTTCCCGTGGTTGCTCGTGTAACTCACCATGAAGCCTTCGGGATAGATCCAGGTCGCCTCAACGTGATCGGGAGCGGTAAATTGATACCGATCCTTCCAGGTGAAGGTTCCACCCTGCGCGACTGCACTTTCAGGGTACTTCGCGCCGGTGATGTAGTGGACCAGATCGATGAAGTGGCTGCCCAGCTGCGGGATCGGTCCGTCGCAGAAATCACGGTACCCCATCCAGCCCGTGAATTGCTCTGAGCTGAAGGGCCGCATGGGTCGATCCATCAGAAACTCTTCCCAGGCGACGTCTTCAGGTTTTGCCTCTTTCAAGTAACTGTACCAGAAAGGCTGGGCGCCGTTTCGGCACTGCTCGATCCGTGAAACTTTCCCCAGAACACCCTTCCGGAAGAGCTCCCGGCATCCCGTCATACTGGGCCGGCTCCGCAGCTGAGTCCCGGCCTGGAAAACAACACCTGACTTTCTGACCACGTCACAGGCCGACTTCACTCTCTCGAAATCCATGCCCAGCGGTTTCTCGCAGTACACGTCCTTGCCCGCCTCGGCGACGGATTGCAGATGAGTCGTGTGCTGGTGATCGCAGGAGGCGATCATCACTGCATCGAGATCTTTCATGGCCAGCAATTCACGATACGAAACAAACTGCCGAGGCTTCCGCCCGTACCATTCCTTGACCCGGTGAGCCGCTTCTTCACGTTTGACTCGCCAGGGGTCACAGACGGCGGTGATTTCAACGTTCTGGGTCTTTGCGTGGGTGTGAATCCCCTTCATATGGCCGCCTTGTCCCCGCACACCGCACCCGATGATCCCGACGGATATTCGGTCATTGGCTCCAACGATCCGGCCGTAGCTGGACGTGCTCACGGCCATGGCCGACGCACCCAACGACGTGGTCTTGAGGAATTTGCGACGAGAGAACGGACTCTTCATAGTGACCCCCCGGGGAAGTGGATGAGTGGTCGGCGGAATCGGCGGCGGGCAGTATAGCACCCGGAGGGGGAACCAGGCACAGAGGTGTGGATTCGTGTGTCGCAGCAGATCCGAGATTGTGGGCCGGCATGCCCGTGCTGTAGGATTTCAGCATGGCTGAATCAGCCAGGGTCAATCGGCGGCGTTTCCTACAGCGTGCTCCTGCGGGAGCGGCCATGGTAGCCGCGGTGCCGGCTGCTGCGGCTTCGCCCGAGGACACATCGCGAAAGGACAAAGAATTCCGTGTCGGGTGTTTGAACGTTTCGGCCTACTCTCACCTGGAAGGCTTGTGGGCGCCCTTGATCAACCCTCGCCCGGAGGAAAAGGAGATGCGCTTCACCGGCATGCGCATCACGCACTGCTGGGAGATCGATCGCTCCCGCGCTGAGAAGTTCGCGAGCACGTTCGGCTGCCAAGTGGTGAACAATTTCGACGACATGCTGGGCAAGGTGGACGGGGTGATCTCCGGCGGCTACTATAACCACCCCTGGGACCACATCCTGCACGAACCCTACCTGCGAGCCGGCTTGCCGAACCTGATCAACCGGCCCTTTTCAAACTCGCGAGTCAAGGCGAAGCGCATGATCGAGCTGGCTCGCCGGCATGGCGCAACGATCATGGTCCCCTCGGCCCATGCCCACACCGACGCCACCAGCCGTGCCAAGGCCTGGGCTTCAGGAAAAAAGATCCTCTGTTACAGCGCGACCAATTCGTCTGACGACTACCCGACCCACGGCATCCACGGGGTCTACATGATCTTCAAAGCGATTGTCGAAGCTGGGAACCCGGTCGTGTCGGTGGCCTACCAGGCAAAGAGCTGGCACAGTCCTCCGGGTGTCTTGACCTTCGAACACGTTGATCCCGAAGGGCGGGGCTTCCTCGGCAGCCTGCACCAGGTCGGCGGCTCGTGGGCTACGATCCGGATACACACTCCGGAGGAGTACGGCGGCAAGGGGTTCCACGTTCACACCGGAACCGGCTATCCCTTCGACAAGACCGAGATCTGGGCGCCGACAATCTGGGCCTATCAGCGAATGGCTCTGTTTAAGGAGATGCCGCAAACCTACGAGCAGCTCCTCGAGAAGAACAATATTTTCCTGGCCGGCTGGTGGTCCATTCTGAAGAACAACGGCCGACCGGTGAAGCTCGAGGACGTGCCCGAGGACTGGGAGTCGCCGGTCGAGCTACCGAATCGGCCGGGTGACGAGACCGTGTCGTTGTTCCGGAAGAAGTTCGGTTAGCCCGGATGATTCATAAGTTTTCGTAGCGAAGCGGGAGATTCTCACGCTGCAGTAGAAAATTTATGAATCATCCGGGCTAGAGGAGCGCGCTATGTCCGAAGAGCAAAGCTGGCGAGGCAAGATCGGCAAGCTGAGTGAGGAAGAGATCCAGGAATTCCTGTCCGGCAATCCCTTCTGTCGTCTTGGCTGCCTGGACGAGGAGGGCTGGCCGTATGTCGTGCCCTGCTGGTTCGAGTACAGCGAGGGCGGATTCTTCATCATCCCTCGAGCCCGCTCGGCATGGGCGCGCCACATTCAGCGGGACCCCCGCGTGTTCCTGTGCATCGACGACTCCACGGAAACCAACCGGAGGGTGCTGGTCAAAGGCAAAGCCGAGATCCTCGAGGAGCCCAATCTGGGCGGTCGCTGGGTCGAGATTAGTCGCAACATGTCGGTCCGCTATCTGGGCGAGCATGGACCCGACTACCTGCAGCCGACTCTGGTTGAGCCGCGCTGGCTGCTGTTTGTCCGGCCCCTGACCATGAAAACGTGGCAGGGAGTCGATTGGCACAAGCGCTATAAACACGCGAACTGGTAGTCTCGACGCCTCCGCCTCATGGAAGGCAGGCAAGATAGTCAGCGGGTATAATCCAGCACGGTGGAAAGGATCGGTCTGATCGGCGGCACGGGCGTGGAAGGGCGGGGCATCGCCTTGCGTTTGGCGATGGCCGGCTGTCAGGTGCAGATCGGATCTCGTTCCGAAGACCGGGCGCGAAGCACCGCTGTCCAGATGAATCAACAGATCGGCAGCCAGCCGGTCGGCGGAGCGGAAAACCGGGAGGTGATCGAAAGCTCCAGTCTCCTGTTTCTGACGGTTCCTTTTCTCCACGCTGCACAGACTCTGAAACAGCACGAATCACAATTCACCTCTGATCAGGTCCTGATCGATGTGACCGTCCCGATCCTGTTTGATAAGGGTCCCCGGTTCTTGACTCTTGAAGAAGGTTCTGGAAGCGAACTTCTGCGCACCAGACTGCCGTCCGAGGTGCCTCTGGTCGCAACATTCAAGACCATGCCGGCGGAGTTGCTGAGTGAACTGGATGTACCACTCGAGTGTGATGAGTTCATCTGCTCCGACTCGCCCCAGGCCAAAGAGCGGGTTTTGCGAGTCCTGCAAAGGATTGAGGGAGTTCGCTGGCTGGACGCCGGACCCTTGCGTTTTTGCCGTTCACTGGAAGGTATGACGTTGCTGGCAATCGGAATGAACCGGCGCTATCGAGTCAAGGGGAGCCGATTCAAGGTGGTCGGCATTTGATCGTAGCGTTAGCCGGCGGAGTGGGCGCCGCCAAGTTCTTGCTGGGGTTGCAGCATGTCTTGCCCGCCGAAAAAATCACGGTGGTGGGCAATACCGGAGACGATATCGAGCTTCATGGGCTCCGCATCTGTCCCGATCTGGACACGGTCACCTACACACTCGCTGGAATCGTCAATGCCGACAAGGGTTGGGGGATCGCCGGAGACACCTTTGAGTGTTTGCAGCAGCTCAGCTCGTATCAAGTCCCCAACTGGTTCAAGCTGGGGGATCGCGACCTGGCCACGCACCTGCTTCGGACGTCTCTTTTGGGACAGGGTCTGAGCCTGACGGAGGTGACTTCGAAAATATGTGCCTCCCTGAAGGTCGATTGCCGCATCCTGCCCATGAGTGACGGCTACCATCCGACCTTTCTCAGAACCGACCGCGGAACCATGCATCTTCAAGAGTACATGGTTCGAGAAGCCTGTCATCCTCGGATCCAGGAAGCGTGTTACACGGATATCGACCAGGCCGCTGTCCCGGTTCAGGTCCAACAGGCGGTCCGGGAGGCGGAAGCCGTGATACTGTGCCCGAGCAATCCGTTCATCAGCATCGGCCCGATCCTGGCCGTGCCCGGTATGAAAGCATGTATCCAGCGCGCTCCAGCCCCGGTCATCGCCATCACCCCGATCGTTGAGGGTGGGGCTCTGAAAGGGCCGGCCGGCAAGATGCTCAAAGAACTCGGACATGCTGTTTCAGCCGCTGCGGTCGCACAGATCTACCGAGATCTGGTGGACTGTTTTGTACTTGATGAGCGGGACGCGGCCTCCTCCCGTGAGATCGAACGCCTGGGAATGAAAGTGGAAGTCACGAACACGGTCATGGAGACCCTCGACGACAAGATTCGTCTGGCCGGCCGGGTGACCGATCTCATATGACCGCGATCGTTTTGCCCGTCAAGAATCTGGAGGCAGCCAAGCAGCGACAAGGCCCACTCCTCTCCGCGCAGGATCGCTCTCGTCTGGTCTGGGCAATGCTGAAGGACGTTACGCAGGCCCTCCATGAGTCGCAAGAGGCTGAAAGGATCCTGGTAGTCACCGCAGATCCGCAGGTTGCCGAGTACGCCCGCCGCCAGTCCTGGGAAGTCATGCCCGAGGAAGGGCAGGTCTCTGAGAGTCATTCCGTGGATGCGGCATCCAGGCTGCTGCAGCAACAAGGTGTCTCTTCCGTGCTGCGTTTGCCGGGAGACGTTCCGCTGTTAAGAGCCAGCGACGTAGATTCTCTCCTGGAAAGAGCGATTGGGAGTCCGGGTGCCCTGATGGTTCCCTCGCGGGACGGTACCGGTACCAACGCACTGTTGCGATCACCGCCAGACGTGTTTCCCTCGTATTTCGGTCCAGGTAGCTTTGAGCTTCACCGGGCGGCGGCGCAGCGGGTTGGGATCTCCCTGCAGGTGGTCGAAAACCTAAGGCTGGGATTTGACCTGGATACCCCGGCCGATCTGCTTGATTTCTGGCAGATCGGGCGCGGAACGCGTACCTGGGAAATCCTGGATGAACTCGAATGTGGGCGTTCGGGAAATCGACAGTGCGAACCGGCCCCCTCACACTGAATAGCCGGTACCATTTGGGGGTCTTGGAAATAGGATGGGATCTGCGGAGTTGAGCATAATCGGATTGCCGGGTGTACCGGAAGTGCGTGCCGGTGATTCTGTAGGCAAATGGATAGCCGCCGCCATACAGGAAAAGGACATCGGAATTCACCCTGGCGACATTCTGGTGGTCGCTCAGAAGATTGTCTCCAAGGCGGAGGGCAGAGTGGTGCGACTGGATCGCGTGAAGCCCTCCGAACTGGCCCGTTCCTGGGCTGCTGCCCACGGCAGGGACCCCCGCCTGATTGAGGTCGTTCTGGGCCAGACCCGCAGGATCGTACGCATGGAGCAAGGACACCTGATCGTCGAAAATCATCAGGGCTTTGTTTGTGCCAACGCAGGCGTGGACAGCTCCAACGTCGACGATGGAACGGTTCTTCTGCTACCCGAGGACTGCGATCGGTCGACCCGGCAGATTCGGGATGAACTGGTTCGGGAATTTGCGGTTCCCCTGGCCGTGATCCTCTCCGATACCTTCGGTCGGCCCTGGCGGCAGGGACTGGTTAACGTGGCTCTCGGCGTAGCCGGACTGGTACCGCTGCTGGATTATCGGGGAAGCCGGGATAGCTCTGGCAGGCTGCTGAACACTACGGTTGTGGCCGTAGCCGATGAACTGGCCTCGGCGGCCGAACTGGTTATGGGAAAGACCAGCCGGGTCCCGGTAGCCCTCATCCGCGGCTTCGACTACAATGCCAGCGGTGGGTCAGGACAGGCAATGATTCGGCCCGCCGCAGAGGACCTGTTCCGTTGAAGAGCCAGGGTTGAATTTCAAGTCAGGTTCGGGTTATGTCGACGAATCGACGAGCCTAAGGGAATATCGCAGGGGTTGGTCTTGTGCCGGCCCGGTGAGCGGGCGACCACCAGGGTCGTCCCCTACGATTCACCGAAAATTTGAAATTCACGGCCCTCGTTCGGACTAACCAGGGCGCCGGAGCCGGGTGAAAAATCTACAAAAGGAGGTAGAAGAAAATGCCGAAAGGTGAGATTCCACAGCAGTTCTCGGATCTTTTTGAGAAACGCACGTTTGCGAGTCTGGTGACTCTAATGCCTGAAGGAAGTCCCCAGGTAACGCCGGTCTGGTGTGATTTCGATGGAACCCATGTCCTGATCAATACCGCGAAGGGCCGGCAAAAACACCGCAACCTCTCCCGCGATCCCCGTGTCGCTTTAGCCATGATGGACCCCGATGACCCTTACCGTTATCTGGAGGTGCGGGGGGAGGTCGAAGAAATAACCGAAGAGGGAGCCTGGGACCATATCCACAAAATGGCTAAGAAGTATCTCGACCAGGACAAGTATCCGTATGCTCAGCCGGGCGAGGTCCGACTCATCATCAAGATCAAGCCTCAGCACTATAGTGCCATGGGCTAGTGTACTGTCCCGGAAGTTCGCGCGGCAGCCTGTGCAGGATTCATCGCTCAGGTTTTGCGTGGTTCGCCGGTTGGTAGCGGAAATCGCGCAGCTGCGTGAGTTGGTGGTAGGAGCCGAAACGCTGAACCTCATTGTCACTCAGGCGATCGAGGGGATCAGGCGATTCTTCGTCCTCGGTTTCAAATCGCCGTAACTCATCATAGAGGGTGGAACGCTCCACCGGGATGCGTCCGGCATGCCGAATGCAGCGCCTTAGATCACGGGGACGGACGAACTGGCCGTGGGGAGCCCCGGCAGCGGTGGAGATGCTTTCGTTGATCAGGGTTCCCCCCATATCATTGGCTCCGGCCGCCAGGCAGGCTTTCGATCGCTCTAATCCCTCTTTCACCCACGAGACCTGAACATTGGGGATGTCCTGATTGAGGACCAGTCTGGAAACGGCGTGCATTTTCACGACGTCCATTTCAGTCGCGCCGGGCCGAACTTCGTTGATCAGGCCATCCGTGTACATGGGTGCTTCCCGATGGACAAAGCTCAGCGGCACGAACTCGGTGAAGCCTCCAGTCTCCCTCTGCAGATCGCGGAGCATCAGCAGGTGCTGCGCGCACTGCTGCGTTGTTTCCACATGTCCGTACATGATCGTGGAGGTGGTGGGGATCCCCAGTGAATGGGCTGTCCGGATCACCTCGATCCATTCCACAACACTGATCCTGCCGGGAGAAATGCGGTCCCGGACTTCCTGCACCAGGATCTCGGCAGAGGTTCCCGGAAGGCTGCCGATGCCTGCGTCCAGCAGGGCGGTCAGGTATTCGCGGATGGTCAAGCCCGAGCGTCGGCTGCCGTACAGGATTTCTTCCGGAGAAAAGGCGTGGATGTGAAGTTCGGGCAGGGCCGTCTTTACGGCGCGGCACGTCCTGATATAGAGGTCACCCTCCATGTCGGGGGGAAGGCCGGCCTGGATACAGACTTCCGTGGCACCGAACTCCCAGGCCTCGCGCGCGCGTCGGACGATTTCCTCTTCGGGGAGGTAGTACCCCTCGCGGCTGCGGTGGGTGCGGCTGAAGGCGCAGAAGCTGCAGCGCTTGACGCACACGTTGGTGAAGTTGATGTTTCGGTTCACCACGTAAGCAACCGTCTCTCCCACTGTGTCGCTGCGCAGCCGATCGGCCGCTGTCACCACTGCCTCGAAGTCTATCCCCTCGGCACCAAACAGGAGCACGATCTCCTCCTCGGTGAGATCTCGAGCCTGGAGGGATCGGTCCAGGATGCGAGCGATTGTGCCGGACGATTCGTTGAGACTCTGCTCACAGGTTTTGTTCACTGCCTGGTTCTCCAGGTACTGGGTGAATCCGATTCCGGGGCAGCAGAGGACCCATTGCCAAACTCGCAACCTGCAAAATAGCCGAAGGCGTCCGCCTCCGACCGAAGACGCTTGTGCAGGGCCGGTGAGAGAAAGTCGGACCGTCGCAGAAAGTACTCGGGATAGACTGGAAAACGCGCCCGCAGCTGGTAGTTGCGTAATGCCAGCTGTCGATTCAGTTTTCCAAGTTGAGGCCATGGGGCTTCCGGGTTGACGTAGTCCATGGTGACCGGTGAGATCCCACCCCAATCATTGATTCCAGCGTCGAGATAACTCAGGTAACCGGTCCTGTCAGGATCCATGGCCCAATCGGGCCCCGATTGTGTCCCGGCCAGGTTGGGCGGCGCCTGGACATTCATCTCCCCGCCTAGAATGATTCGGGCCATGGCAATGGTTTCAATGAACTCCTCTGGTGTGGCTTCCGAAGCCTTTTCCATGGGCGTTCCTGCCTTGCCACGAAAGTTCTGGATAATGACTTCCTGGATGTGCCCGTAACGGGCTTGCAGCCCCTTGATCTTGAGGAGAGCCTCAACTCGCTCGTCAGCCGTTTCGCCGATTCCGATCAAAAGTCCCGTGGTAAAGGGAATTCTAAGCTGACCTGCAAGCTCCAGAGTCCGCAGGCGGACTGCCGGACGCTTGCTGGGAGCATGCTCGTGCGGCCCTGCAGGCATGCCCAGCCGGGGACTGGCGGTTTCCAACATGAGCCCCAGTGACGCATTGACATCCTTCAGGCTTTCCAATTCCGCCCGTGTCATCGTGCCCGGGTTGCTGTGGGGGTAAAGGCCCGTTTCCGAAAGCACCATTGAACACATCGCAGCCAGATATTCCAGGGTGCTGTCGTACCCGTTCCCGCGCAGCCAGGCACGTGCTTCGGGGTACCGCTGTTCCGGACGCTCTCCCAGCACGAAGAGAGCTTCCCGGCAGCCCGCTTTCTGTGCCGAGGTAGCCAATTCGAGAACTTGCTCCGGAGTCATGTAGAGGGTTTTGGCCTCCCGGGGGGAGCGCCGGAAAACACAGTAGCCGCAGAAATCTCGGCACAACTGAGTCAGAGGAATAAAGACCTTGGGCGAAAAACTGACGATGCGTCCCTTCGATCGATCCCGGATCCCGCCGGCGAGGGCGCAGATTTCCTGTAAGCTTCGGCCCTGTCTAATGTCGTCGGCCGATGTGTCCATCCTAACGGCTACTTTTGCTCCAGGCTGCTCAGCCCCAATGCTCTTTGCGGCACTCTAACACAAAAACCTTGAGTGCCTTTTCAGGGACTGTGGCTCTAGCAGCCCGTGGCAGAAGTGCTTAATTGGGTCCGGACACCGACTTGGGCCGGGGGCCACCTGGAAAGGGCCCGATTGAAAGTTTTCCAATCAAACCTTCAAAGAAAGTGCTGATCCGTCTCCTCAGGCCCTTCCTCAGCCCGAAAAAGGCTAACAAAGCGCAAAGAATCCGGGCGTGGAGGGCCCGGGGAGTCCCTGCGCCGAGTTTCTGGCGCATCACCATACCCAGGTTGAACGCACCGGCCTGAATCAGCAGTCTCTTGGCCACATTGTCGTGTCCCCTGACCTCGGTGCGGCGCATCCCCCCTGTCCGGTACAGATGAGCAAAGGATCTTTCCAGTTTTTCGCCCCGCCGTCTCAGTAACTCGCGGCCTCGCTCTCCCCGTATCCGTCTGCGGTTGGCATAGGTGGCATCTCGGCCCTCGATGTTGCCTTTCCACTTGCGTCTGCCCCGCTTCGGTTCCGAGATGTAACTGCGTATCTGCAGCGCTGCAAAATCCTTTACCGTCTCGGTGCTGTGATATCCCTTGTCGGCCACCACCTCGGCCATTTCCTTTTTTTGCCCCGTCGCCTCTTCAATGTTTTCGGCAGCACGAATCAGCGTCTCCTTCAGGGTCGTCGTGTCTCCTTTATCGGCTCCCTGTACCGTGACCGCCACAATCGCTCCCGTCTCCATGTCGATGGCATGCTCGGCCTTGTGGGCCAGGTGCGTTCGCCCGTCCTTCATCTTCGTAATGCGAGCGTCCGGATCGTGAGGATGTTTCCACTCTTTGTTGGAGCCTTTCTTCTTGCGTTTCCGGTCCGTACGAACCAGGTCTTCGCGGGTGGGCGTCTCGATTCCGGAAGCCTGAGCCAATCCGGTTAAAAACTGGTTATAGTCTTCTCCCGTATCCCGTCGGATGATGGTGCGCATCGCCGCATTGGCTTCCAGCGTCGTCGCGTCGATCCCGATCGTCTTTCCCTTCAGCAGTTCCGATTCCGCCAGTCGCTCCAGCACCCAGCTGAACACCGCCGCATGGGTCTGCACATCGATTAATCTCCGGGTTCTCGATATCGTCGAGTGATCGGGTGGTGTCTCGCTCACTTTCAATCCCAAAAACTCTCTCAGGGCCAGTGAATCGGCCACTCTCCAGGCAATCCCTCGCTCCGCTCCGATCCCTTCAAAATACCCCACCATCAACAGCCGAAAATACACTCCCGGCGCCACGCTCGGCCGCCCCATCTTCTCCGCGTAGAACTTCCCGCACAGCTCCTCTACGAAATCGTCAAAGCCGTGCTCACTCAATACCTCGTTGAGGGCTTCGTAGAATGGATGCCCAGGACTCCGCGCTAACTGGCTGCTGGCCACCCACAGATCCGCTTGTCGCCGTCGCTTCTTCTTTCCCATTGCCATGGGACCAGTGTAGTGTCTGAATGTGACCCCTGCCCTCGACTTTCACCACAGGCTGCTAGCGTTCAAAGGACTCCGCCCGCGAGGCCTCGCTCTGAAGTTACCCCACTTTTGTGGACAGTTTACGGCTTTCGAATCAAGCCACATCTGAGTGCCTCGATTCATAGTTGATCGGCGACAGATAGTCCAGTGACGAGTGCCGCCTGTGAGGGTTGTAAAAGCCCTCGATGTAGTCGAAGACAGCAAGCTTGGCCTGCAGCTTGCTGCGGAAGCTGTGCCGGTCGATCAGTTCACACTCCAGAGAGGCAAAAAAGCTCTCACACAGCGCGTTGTCATAACAGTCACCGACCGAGCCCATGGAGGGTCTGATGCCGGCTCTCTTGCAGCGTAGCCCGAACTCGATCGACGTGTATTGCGTCCCCTGGTCCGAGTGATGGATCACCCCGTCGGATTCACGCTCTTGAAGTGCCATTTGCAGGGCATCGGTCACTAGCCGGGTCTTGAGATCATTTCTGAGCGACCAGCCGACCACTCGACGACTGAAAGCGTCGACCACTACGGCCAGGTAGACGAAACCTGCCCAACTCGGCACGTACGTGATGTCTGCAACCCACAGTCGGTTGGGGCGGCTGACCTGGAAGTTTCGCTCCACCAGATCCGGAGCCGGACGGCTGTCTTGGCCTCTCAGGGTCGTGCGTGTCTTGCGTCTGCGGCTAACGCCTTCAATGCCGGCGACTTTCATCAGTCGGGCCACCCGGTTTTTGCCCACCAGGTGACCTTCCTCTCGAAGTTCCGCCGTAATGCGGGGAGCTCCATAGGTCCGACGACTTTGCTGGTGGATCCCGTTGATTGTTTCCAGAAGACGAGCATTCGCTTCATCTCGAGTCGAAGGTCCGCGATCGACCCACGCATAGTAGCCACTGGTGGAGACACCCAGCAAACGGCACATGGTGGTGATTGGATAGTCGGCCTGATTCACTTTCACGAACCTGAAGACTCCTTGGAAATCGGATCGCTCTCCCGTGCGAACCAGGCCGCGGCTTTTGCCAATATTTCCCGCTCAACCCTCAGCTGCCTATTTTCTTTGCGCAACTTCCGCAGCTCGGCTCGTTCTACCGTCGTCAGGCCGTCTCTACGACGGCCTTCATCCAGGTCTGCCTGGGCGATCCAGTTGCGGATCGTCTGTTCGTTGGGTTCAAACTCTCGGGCCAGCTCACCGGGGCTGCGCCCGGCTCGATGAAGCTCGACTATCTGCTGGCGAAACTCGGGTGGATAAGCTCGTCTTGTTCTTGGCATCGTGTCCTCCATTCTCCCAAAGGATTAGGTGTCCACGAAACCGGGGGAACTCCACTCAGACGAATAACATAGGAGAGAACATTCTCCGACCGCACACCAGGCTTCCCGAATGGCCTGTAGCTGAGGCACACCGAGAGTGGGAGCCGGCAAAGAGTGGGAGCGGGCAAAGAGTGGGAGCGGCCTCCGTGCCGCGAACTTGCACGGACCAAGGAGAGTCCTCTCATACCGGGGAGAAATGTTCGGACCACGGAGGGTCCTCCCAGTGCGCTCGTAAGCGCACTTGAACAGTAGGGTGAAAGTCCCTACCGGGCAAACGTTCTCCGGCCCGTATTCGACGGCAACTGCGTCATCGTGAGGTGGGGTGGGAAGCAGCCGAAGGAGAACCACCAGTCTGTAGGAGACGAACTCGATTCGGCTCAGAGGGGACAGCGAGCCTGCTGGGAAATGGCGAAGCTCGAATGGAAGGGAAACCTGACACGGACAAGAGCCTGATGGGTAACGTGAAAAAGGCATCTTGTTAACCCTTGGGGTGGTTGGAGATGGAATGGTGGGAAGTTCAAGTGACGTAAAGCGAGGAGGTCTGCGAAAGGTCGGTCTGGTAAGAGACCCGCAGAAGTCAGAGGCGGCGTAGTAGTGAAGAAGCCGGGTAATGCCGGTGGAGCGAAGGCCCGCCAGGAAGGTGGATGTGTAGAGTCAATGACGAAGCAAGAGGAACTGTCGAAAGTGGAGGAGACTCCTAATCAAGGCAGAGAAGCCGAGAGCCAGAAATGGAGCTGGGTGGTGTAATACGTCACAAACTTCTCTGCCTTTTGCAGCCGGAATTGTATAGATTGTCTTAGCCCGCAGCGGGTGAAAAGAATATGACAGTGTGACAGCTGTCTTGGCTGCGGAGAAGAAGGGAAAGGAGCAGCCGGGAGCCCGTGGTTTGAGCTTCGGATAACTCCCGGCTTTTCGAAGACAAACTTCAGATTCAGGATCGCTTCCAAGACAGGTCTTTGTCAAGTCTTTCCTCTCTGGGACTGGGGCTGTACGAGCTGTTGCCCGACTACCGGGACCGCTGTCCGCTGTGCCGGGGAAGTGAATGCGCCGTACGCCACGGTCTGTATTTCAGGTGCTTGGTGGATGAGGAGGGGCGGACCTATCAACGGTTTCCAGTGGCTCGCTTCCGCTGCCGGCGGCGGGGCCCGGATCAGCCACGAGATGTCACCTTCAGCGTGCTGCCGGCTCAAGTGGTGCCGCGCCGACGCTTCAGCCTGGGGTTGATGAGCTGGATGGTCGAAGTGGTGGTGAACGGCAAACGGACGATGCGCCAAGCGCTGGACGAGGTGGCCACGGCCGGCAGCCAAGGTGAGGAAGCTGTGCTGTTGGAGGAGTTGACGCTGCACCGCATGCTGCTGCTGTTGGCGGCCGTCTATGGGCGACTGCTCTCTTTTCCGGTGGCCGAGGTCGAGTTGCCCGGAGCCGTCCAAGGGGTGCGGCGGCAGGCCCAGCAGGTGGCCGCGCTGCTGGCGGCCCAGCCCCGAGGCTCTCCACCCCGAGTGGTGCTGCGTTTTCATCGGCGTTACTTCCCCCACCTGCTGTTCGACCTACGATTGGCTCTCGGGCCCCGCTCTGGCTTGCTGACGGGCTGACTCACCGGCATCCGCTGTGTCTGCAGCACAAGTCGCTCAATCCCCTTTTTGCGCCACGTTGTTTGGACCCGGCTGGCAGCCGCGTCATGACAAGAATCGATCCTCCACACTGCGTGATAGGGGCCCAGCGGTAGGGTTGTGGCACAAAGGGTTGGCCAAAGGAGCCTCAGGATGAAGGGAAAACAAAAACGCCAGGCCGTGGCGCTGTTCCGCTACGGCGTCATCGCGCCGGTGCTGCACGCCGCCGCCGGCAGCCAAGCCCGTTACTTCGGCCGCATGGCCCGAAAAGAGCTGGATGTGCCGGGTCTGGGCAGACGCCGCTACTCAGTCGCCACTTTCAAGAGCTGGTTGCGCCGCTACCGCCAAGAAGGACTCAACGGACTCTTGCCCAAGCGGCGTTGCGATGCGGGCCGAAGCCGGGTCATCTCCGAGCAGCTGAGCGCCCACATCTCCGAGCTGCTGGCCCGCCATCCCCGGGTGCCGGTCAACCGACTCCGTGAACAGCTGGTGGCCTCGGGCCACATCACTTCGCGCCGCATCTCCGAATCCACTTTGCGTCGTCACATCAAGCGGGCCGGTCTGCGGCCCCAGGTCAAGCCGGCGCCCAAGGCCCGCAAGCACTTCGAAAAACCCCACGCCAACGATCTGTGGGTGATGGATTTTATGCACGGCCCCAAGGTGCCTCTCGGCCGCCGCCGCCGCAAAACCTACCTGGCTGCAGCCATCGATGACCATTCCCGCTTCCTGACCCTGGCCCGCTTCTACACCCGGGAAAACTCCGCAGTGGTCGTCTCGGCACTCCAAAAAGCCTTCTCGCGCCATGGTTTACCCCAGATCCTTTACTGTGACAACGGCTCGGCCTTCTCCTCCAAACAACTCACCTTGGCCTGCGCCCGTCTGGGTGTGGCTCTGGTGCATTCCAAGCCCTATGACAGTCCTTCGCGCGGAAAAATCGAGCGCTGGTTTCGCACCCTGCGCCAGGGTTTTCTAAGCCTTCTCGATCTCGAGGCCTTGACCCTCGACGATCTCAATGCTCGCTTGTCTCAGTGGCTGGAGCAGGACTATCACCGGCGCCGCCACTCGAGCATCTGTGAGACGCCACTGGAGCGTTACCTGCGCTCGCTCGCCTCCATTCGCCGCCGTACGGTCAGCCGGGCCGAGTTGGACCGGGTCTTTTACCGCACGTTGCACCGCACCGTCCGCAACGACTGCACCGTCTCCATCGCCCGCCGGCTCTGGGAAGTGCCGCCCCAATACACTGGCCTGCGCATCGAGATCCGCCATCCCGAAGGACGTCCCAGTGAGCTGTTTCTCTTCGAAGACGACCAGCCGGTGGTGCGTCTGCACCGGGTCGACGCCGCCCAAAACGCCACTTCCCCCCGAAGACCCCGTTTTTCCCTTCCCGACGAGGAGGATGAATCGTGATCCACACTTTTTACGGCTTCTCCGACACTCCCTTCGCCAAGGACATCCCGGCCCAAAAACTGCTCCCCACTGCGGCCTTTGACGAACTCGCCCGGCGCCTGGACTACATGCGTACCCGTCTGGGGCTGATGCTCGTGCTGGGGGAGGCCGGAACCGGCAAAACGGCCGCCGTGCGCGCCTTCGTCGAGCAACTCAACTCCTCCGTCTACAAGCTCTTCTACGTGCCCCTGTCGACGGTCACTCCCCTGGATTTTTGGGCCCAGCTCAACAGCGAGTTCGGCGGTGAGCCCTCCAGCCGCAAGTCCACTCTGTTTCGAAACCTGCAAACGGCCGTGCGCGACTATGTGGAGAACGCCAAAAAGACCCCGATTCTAATTCTCGACGAGAGCCAGTGTCTGCCCGACAAAACACTGGACGAAATACCTGTACTTCTTAATTTTAGGATGGATTCAATCGATCCCCTGCTCATGATCATGATCGGTCATCCCGACCTGGGCCGACGGCTCGGGCGCCCCATGTTCCGCAACATCCACCAGCGCATCCTACTCTCCTACAAGCTGCCTCCCCTGGATGAGGCCGAAACCAAAAACTACGTCTGCCACCATCTCCAGCTGGCCGGAGCTAAACCCGACATCTTCACCGACTCGGCCTACCTGGCCCTTTACAAAACTTCGGGCGGCGTCTGCCGGCTGCTGAACCGCCTCTGCCTGGCCGCGCTCAACCGGGGCGTGCTCGAGCAAAAGGCCACTCTGGACGAAGAGGACATCTACCGGGCCTCCGACGAGCTGTGAATAGCGCCGACATGTTCTTCGACAACTCTCCCGAGAAGATCCTCGCCTACCTGCAAGAGCAGCTGCCCGATTACCCTTACCGCCCCGAGCTGGATGCGGCTTTCATTGCCGAACTGACCGCCGACTTCCCCGACGTAGACATCCTGGAAGAGATCAAAACCTTCCGCTGGTACTTCGACAACGCTCCGCTGAGTCGCGTCAACAACGTCCGCGTCGCCCTGCGTCGCTGGATCGCCAACGCCAACGGCTCCCGCTTCCGCTAGCTCCTCTCCTACCAAGGGCTGGCCTCAACCACCAGCGCTCCTCTAATCCGTCATTTTCTGCTTACCCAATCCAGGTCAAAACAGCCTGACTTCACCCCCTCTAAACAATCTGCTGTCTTACAGAAGAAGCGACCGCTGGGGATCCCGACAGTACGGGAGAGCTCTTGTCAATAGGTGTGTAAAAAAAGCTCAGGCGGCTTTCTCCTCCGGAACTTGGTTGACCGGGACTCCATTGACATATTCGGCGCCCTGGTAGACGTCTTTCATCAGCTCCGGTGCCTTCAGACGGCGGAATCTGTTCTCCGCCACCAGCAGCATCTTCCAGATCACAGCCTGGGCGTTTTCCACTTTCTTGAACCGCTTGGCCGCGTCCGTTCGCAGCCGAAGAGCGGCAAACGGTGACTCCACGGGATTGGTTGTTCGCAGATGCTGCCACTGCTTCTTCGGATAGTTGTAAAAGGTCACCATCCGGTCCCAGTCCTGCTCGATCAACTCAGCCGTCAGGGTCAGTCCTCGCTGCCGGCACCAGTGCTGAAAGACCTTCTTGAGTCGTTGTGCCTCTTGTCGGGTCTCGGCGTAAGGGATCTGCCGCAGAATCAGCAAGGCCGGCTTGTGCACTCCCTTGGGGAGCTTGGCCAGCAGGTTGACAATCCGATGATTCCAGCAGCGCTGCTCCTCGGCCTGGGGATAGACGTTGCGCAAAGCTCCCCAGATGCCCAGGTGGCCGTCTCCGATCACCAGGCGCGGACAACCCATCCCCCGCTGCTTCAAGTCGCGCAGTACTTCCGACCAGCTCTGGGTCGATTCCCGATAGCCACTCGTGACCGACACGACTACTTTGCTGCCGTCACTTAAGGCGGCCAGCACCACCAGCAGGACTGCCTTTTCCTTCTCCAGTCCCGCCTTGACGTAAATTCCATCTACCCACAAATAAACCACTTACAGATCATCCAGCGGTCGACTCTGCCAGACCTCCCATTCGGCCTGCCACTTCTCTTTCAACCGCGCCACCGTGGAGGCTGACAGCGCGGCCTTGTCCCCTAAGAGCCCTCTCAGAGCCAGATCAAAATCCCCCAGCGCCAGACCATGCAAGTACAGCTCAGGGATCAGTTCTCGAACCTGCCGCGTCCGCTTGGCAAACAGCGGCAACACCCGACTTTCAAAGCGTTCCTCTAGATCCCGCACTCGAGGCCTTCGAACCTGGATCGTCCCCGAGCTCATCGTCAGATGCCTCGGCTTGCCATATCCATTGCGATAGCCCGACGGAGTGTCCACGGCTCTTCGCCGCTCACTCTTACGCCGCCCTAATAACTCCGTGACCTCCTCCTCCAGCAGCTCCTGAACCCAGCCTTGGATCCTCTCGCGCACCCAATCTTCCAGCTGCTCGAAACAAACTCTTGACTCCACACTTTCTTCAATGTTCTTCTTGCTCATGCGGTGTGTACTCCTTCCGTTGCGGGCCTTTCGGCCCTGGGCTTTATCAACCCGGAAGGATACTCACCGCCTATGCTATTTACACACCTTCTGATGGTAGCTCAGTACGGGACAGAGTGGTGCAGACATCCCTTCGCCAGGTGCTGGAACCAATCTTCGAAAAGAAGTTCTGCCGGCACAGTTATGGATTCCGGCCGCAGCGAAGCTGCAAGGATGCACTGCGCGAGGTGCAACGACGACTGGAAGAAGGCTATCACTGGGTGGTTGATGCAGACATCGAGAAATACTTTGACTGCATTGACCCGGAGATCTTGATGCAAGAAGTGGAGAAGGAAGTCTCAGACGGTCGAGTGCTGAAGCTGATTCGAAGCTATCTGGAACAAGAAGTTCTGGATGGGATGAAGAAGTGGAAGCCGGAGAGAGGAACTCCTCAAGGTGCGGTGATCAGTCCGTTGCTGGCTAATCTGTATTTACATCCAGTGGATGAAGAGATGGAGCGTGCCGGGGAAGTGATGATCCGCTATGCCGATGATGGGGTGATTCTATGCCGAGATGAGCGACAGGCGCGAGAAGCGCTGAGGAAGCTTCGAAAGGAGCTGGCGCAGCGTGGATTACGACTGAACCCGAACAAGACCCGGGTAGTGGATGCTCGCCAAAAGGGTGGGTTCGACTTTCTGGGTTACCACTTTGAAAGAGGGCTTAAATGGCCTCGCAAAAGCAGTGAAAAGAAGCTGCGGGAGCGAGTCCGCCCACTGACCCGAAGGACGAATGGCCACAGTCTGAAGCAGACCATTGAGACGCTCAACCCAATCCTACGGGGTTGGTTTGGGTACTTTCAACACAGCCATCCCGCGACGTTTAAGGGGGTGGATGGATGGGTACGAGGGCGTCTGCGATCGATTCTGCGAAAGCGCCGGAAACGGAGAGGCCGAGCCCGAGGGAGCGATCATCAACGCTGGCCCAATGCCTACTTTATCGAGCAGGGGCTATTTACCATGGCCATAGCCCACGCGCAGATCTGTCAGTCCCGACGTGGACCCCACTGACTGGAGAGCCGGATGCGGGAGAACCGCACGTCCGGTTCGGAGGGAGGGGAGGCTCAAACCAATGAGCTTTCCCTACCCCTATCATAGGGTTAGCCCGGATTGGGCCGCGGCCGGGATAGGGTGGCCCAGTGAAGTCAATTCAGATAGAATTCGCCCATTCCCTTATCATTAACGACCATGAGCCTTTGACCGCCCGGACCGGGATTCAAGCCTGCTCCGGAACTGTGAATGAAGGAGGGCCAGCAGCCCCTGGTGAAAGGAACGATGAGATTCAAGGATAAAGTGGCGATCGTGACGGGAGCGGCTTCCGGAATCGGACAGGCCACGGCAGTGCTCTTGGGTGAGGAAGGTGCCAGGGTTGTCGTCGCGGATATCGATTCCGAAGGGGGAGAGAAGACTGTCTCGGAGATCAAAGATAGAGGCGGTGAGGCAATCCTCGTCCCGGCTGATATATCCAGGGAAGAGGATGCAAAGAATATCTCCGATCAAGCGGTGAAGGCTTTCGGGAAAATCAACATTTTGATCAACAATGCGGCCGCCTTCGTCTTCAAGGGGGTCGAAGCCACAGTCGAAGACTGGCATCGGACGCTGGATGTCAACGTCATTGGCACCTCGCTTTGTACGAAGTATGCAGCTGAACATATCAAGAACGCTGGTGGCGGAGCGGTCATTCTGCTCGGTTCTATCTCCAGTTTTGTCGCCCAACCCCAATTCATCACCTACAGTGCGACCAAAGGGGCTCTGCTGCAGATGACGCGAAATATGGCCATGGACCTGGCGCCGCAAAATATCCGGGTCAACTGTGTTTGTCCCGGGGTCGTCTTAACGCCGGCCAGCTTCCGTCACATCAAAGAGATCGGAATAACGCTGGAAGAATTCAAATCTGAGATGGGAGCAGCCTGTTTTCTCAACCGGGTCGCTGATCCGCGGGAGATCGCCTGCGCAATTCTCTTCCTGGCATCCGACGAAGCTTCCTTCGTCACCGGCACGCACCTGATCGTGGATGGTGGGTATACAGCCCAGTGAGAACCAGGAGGCTGGCCCGGATGGGGCCACGGAGGAGGCGCTTCCACGCGGCGATCTGAAGATGAAGAGTCAAGTAGAAGGTGATCCCGGAGGATTTGCATAGTGGGAAATTTGGCTGCATTCTCGCTATTGGCCGGGTTTACCTTGATCATTCTAGGCGGGGTCATGGAAGGCAGCTTCTCGCTGCCTCTGAAGTATACGCCTAAGTGGAAATGGGAAAACATTTGGGGCGCCGGTTCGCTGATGGCACTCCTGCTGGTCCCCTGGCCACTGGCAGCAGCTACGATCCCCAACCTGGGGGATGTGTATCGAAGCGCTCCCGCGAGCTCGATCTGGATGGCCTTGCTCTTTGGGGCCGGGTGGGGTGTCGGCGGAATATTTTTCGGATTGGCATTAGATGCGGTCGGCCTCTCGCTTGGTCTCTCGGTGATGATGGGATTGATTGCCATCAACGGCTCTCTCATCCCACTGTTTCTGGAGCACCCCGAACAACTCGGCCAAAAGTCGGGTTTGGTCATGATGTGTGGTGTCGCAGTGATGCTCATCGGCCTCGTCCTCTGTTCGCTGGCCGGCCGGCAAAAAGAGCGTGCGTTACGCGGGTCAGACTCATCGGCCTCAGAAGCTCTCTCAAACAAACCACCCTTCGCCATCGGGCTGCTTTTTTGTGTCGCGGGTGGAGTCTTGTCGGCTCTTGTCAACTTCGGGCTGATCTTCGGGACGGAAGTCTCAGTACGAGCGATTGAACAGGGAGCGGACCCGGCCTATGCCAGCAACGCTGTCTGGGCATTGGTGTTTACTGCTAATTATCTGGTCAATGTTGGCTACTGCGCTTACCTGAGCCTGCGCAACCGAACCGCCAAGCGGTTTTTCGAACGTGGGACGGCGTCCTACTGGCTAGCCGCTGCAATGATGGGCGCAGTTTGGGCAGGTGGGATCGTTCTGTATGGAATGGGGGCGTTTCAATTGGGACAGTTTGGAGCCTACGTCGGCTTTCCCATCATGCTGATCAGCTCCATCGTGACGGGGAACGTCCTGGGACTGCTAACAGGGGAGTGGAAGGGCGTTGGGCATGGGCCACTCCGAATCATGGGTACTGGCGTGGGCGTACTTCTGCTGGCGATCATCATCCTGGGTTATGCGAATGGCTTGACGGTCTGACTGCAAGGCCCCCTAACCCGGAACATAAGTTGTCGGCTGCAGCGCCACCATCATCCGCGCTGGCTGCGTTCCCCCTCCTCGGGCTCCTCGACAGAGTCACGACTATGCCTGCGGTGCCCTCGTAAATATTCGGTAAACCCATCATCGGCTTTATGCCTAATGGGGTGAGGCGGGTTGGGAACTCAAGTGGAGCGAAGCGATCTTCGGAAGTGTTTGCTCAGGGGGTAGAGCCAGATGCTTTTGGTGGGCAGATCGGCCTTGCGGTCACGGTCCAGCTTGCCCCGGCCCTGGGTCTGTCCGACATGGATCCAGTTGGCGGCCTTGTAGCAGGCGCCTGTGAAGCGCCCCGTGTCGACGAAGGTTTCCAGCAGAACGGGTCGGTAGGCGTAGCGGTCGTGCCAGTCCTCGGGGAGTTGACGCGCGGCCAAGGCCAGCCGTTTGGAGGCCAAGTTCTTAGACTGCACCCAGGGAAGGATCAAGAAACGGGCGTTGTTGACGATCAGTTGAAGGTTTCTCTCCCTTTCCGAAGGACGCCAGCCGATGAAGCGGTCGCGAGGGGCGGTTTTCCAAGCGGCGGCGCCAAAGCCGAGCAGGGCCAGGATGCGGCTTTCGGAACAAGCGAAGTAGCGCAGCTGAGCACCCGGCAGGGGCTTGTATCCCAGATAGTGGTAGCGGTCGATGTATTCATTCCACAAAGTGGAGTCGGGGCGGCTCAGGACCGGCTCCAGATGCAGGCCGGACAGCTCGTGCACGGGTCGGGACAGCAGCGGTTGTGGTGCGCTGCAGAAAGTGTGCTTGATTGGGCCCGAGCCTCCCTTCGGGTTGCGAGGGGGCGGCAGCTGCAGCAACCCCTGCCGATGCATGCGCAGCATGGCCACCCGGCAGCTCATCTCCTTGAGGCCACCGTCAGGCTTGAACCAGCCCAAGAGCTGGCAGGCCAAGCGGGAGAGCTGGGCCCGCGAGCGGGTCGGATCTTCGCCAATCAGCTCACACAGTCGCCGCATCTCCCGGCCGCTAAAGTCTCGCCCGCAGAAGCGTTTCATCCAGCCTCCGCTGCCGGCGTCCTGGCCCAGGTCAATGCGCGGGCACGATGGGGGCTTATTTTCCAGGGAAGAAAAGGATCCAGGTCGGGTGGCGGCTGTCCGCCTTGCCTAGCGCAGGCCTGCAGATAGTCCCTGAGCCACAGGCGGGGGTTGAGGCCGTTGAGTCGCAGGGTGGCAAAGATGCTGAATAAGCTGGCCGCCAACTGGGCGCTCCAGCGGCTGCCTGAGCCGTAGTAATTCTTGCGTCCCACCACCGGGTTGCGCAAGGCGCGTTCGGCGGCGTTGTTGTCCATAGCCACTTCCGGTTGATCCACAAACACGGTCAGCCCTGGCCAGTGTCGAGCCAGGCTTTTCAGGACCTTGCGACAGGGGGGAGCCAGGCTGGGAAGCTGGCGTTGAGCCTCGCATTGCTCTCGCATTTTCTCAACCGCCACCCGCAGCTTTCGATCGGCCCGGGCCCATTCCAAGGGCTGATCGCGAACTGCCAGCCGCAGCTGATTGGCAGCAAAGAGCCGGCCAATGTCGTCAATCCACATCAGGGACCAGTCCTGCCAGGGGGGGTGGGATAGGCCCAGTCGCCAAAAGTCGCGGCGCACGTGAGCCCAGCAAAAGGCATGGCAAATACGCCCCTCTGAGACCCGGACCAGCTTCTTATAGGCAGAATATCGATCGGTGAGTAAAGTGCCCTGGGCGCTGCCGAAGTGAGATTGAGGCACTGCAGACGAGCGACTGGGTTGGAGCTGGTACACGACTGTGGAGGCCGACAAAAACACCCACAAATGCCAGAGCCGTCCGCTTTTGCCTTCCACCGCCACAAACACCGGCCAGCCGGTCTCGTCGGCTTGCCAGTTCTCCTGGGTGAGCTGCTGCTGGGCGATCGCCTCGGCCACCGGCAAAAACAGACCCTGCAGTTTTTTCAGCCCTCCGGCCACCGTTCCTGCAGAGAGAGTCAAACCGTGGTCTCGCCACTGCTGCAACAGACGGTGGGTGGGGCGGCAATGGTCAAACTTCTCCAGCAGAATCTCCACCCAAACCGAAATCCCTAGTTTGCCTTTGGGAATCAAGCGTGCCGGGGCGGGCGCCGTGACAATGCCGGGCAGCACCCCGCAGCGGCAGGCCGCTTTGTACTTGCGCCGCCGGATCACCCGCCGGTGGGCCCGCACTTCGATTTCGGCCACCTCGGCGTCTTCCGTCCAGCCCAAGGCTTCCAGTGCCAGACCGCATTTCGGACAGCTTTTTTGGGCTTCCTCCAGATCCACTACCTCTTCCTGGGCTGCCAACCCGTCCAGAGTGGTCCGACCGTGCCCCTGCTTGCCTTTTTGCTGCCCTCGGGGTCGCCCGCTCGCCTTGGGGCTGGAACTGCCAGCGCGCCCACCCTTGGCCTGTTCACTCTTGCGCCCCCAGAGCTGACTCTCCAGCTCTCGAACTCGAGCCCGCAGACTCAAGTTCTCTGACTTCAACTGCTTTTCTCTCTCCACCGCCCCGGCATGCTGGGCCTTCCAGTACGCTGCCGCCCAGCGCAGCCGGATGTACTCTTCCTTGGCCACCAAAACCCGCTTCGTCGAGCCATCAGCCGTCAGTCCACCCGATTCCGGCTTGGTGGTAGCACTCAGCTGCATGCTCCCTGTATACACACTCGCAGCTTCTGTGTCCAGCAAAGTTTGACCGCGGGCTTATTTGGAAGGAGATTATTGCAAGACGGGGTTTACCGAATATTTACTTGCCCTCGGAGGTAAAGCCTTGCCAGCGCGGCGCTTGCGGCCCTTCGCTTCGACAACTTATGAAATTTCCAGGCTAACGGCCGCTCTGTCCATATCCCGGGGTGGTGAAACACAAGGGCTCCGGAAGCCTCGATGAAGCGAAAAACTTCACCTGCGAGAAGCTGCCTCGCTGACTCGGAAAACCCCCTTTACGGCTGATTCCCAACTTTCGGGGTGTAGCCACCCTCCTTCGACCCGGTGCAGCCGCCCGGGAGGGCCTGACCCCGAGTCAGATGGCTTGCCCGGGGTGCCTGACGGTCTTTCCCGTTGCCGGGCCCTTGCCGTGCACCCGGTGGCGAGAGTTTCCTGTGGTGCCCGGGAGAACTTATGGTTTTTTGGAGCCGGATCTCAATGGAATCTGATTGTTTGATGGAACGTAACCATAGCCACAAAAATATTTCCCACCATAACTTACTATTCAAATCGAAACGAATCGAAACCATTCGAGTCGAACACTGAGGCAAATGATCAGGGGTGCCTTCAGTGAGTGATACGAAACCGAGACTGTCAGGTACTAGTTGGGGGAGTAGAGTGTTCTTTTCAAATAAGCGCATCAGGCAAACCTTTCCGGTTTTTTCCTTTCTCGTGCTTCTCACCATGGCCAGCAGTTCGCTGTCGGCCCAGTCGCCACCGAGCATCAACTCCCTTTCTGTACCGAGTTCGGTCAAAGAGATGGGAATCAGGCTGGCCTCCGTCAGTGCTTCTGATCCAGATGGTGATCCGATCACCTATACCTGGAGTTTCGAATCCGATGCCACCGGCCAGGCGCATTTCTTTGATACCCCCACGGCCAGTTACAGCAAGACGCTCTCCGGTTCCAACAAGAAAAATGTGATCTTTGGTGTGGGGAACCCGCTCACACTCCCGGAGGGCCCGTCAGCAATGCAGGGGCAACAGTTTACGGTCCGGGTGGAAGTCTCAGACGGGTCCAACACGGTGGCCAAAACCGCACTGGTCACGGTCAGCGGGTTCAATCAGAAACCGATCATCACGTTGGATACACGGGGTATGGGTACCCGCGCTGAACCCAAGGTGAGTCCTGGAGCAGTCAGCCTGACCGCCAGTCAAAGCTACGATCCGGATGGTTCTCCCATACGCTTTGCCTGGAAACTCGCCGGAGTCAGTGGTGGATACGTCTGCCCTGGCGGGATTCTGGTTGTTTTCGGAAAGGAGACAGATAAACCGAGTCTTCCGATTCCGAACGTGTCAGCCAAACCTAACAGTCCCATGAAGTTCACCTTCTCCTACCGGGTGATCGATCAAATGTATACCTTGAAGGGGACTGCTGCCGGCTACGGCGCCTCGCCCAGCGGCTGCGAGGACAGCGGTGGAGATGACGGTGGAGGCGAGGACAACCCACCTCCTCAAGTCAGCATCAATGCCAGCGCCACCCAGGCCATAGGCGGGGATGTTGTGATCATGACCGGGGTAATTGATGACCCCGCAGACACCCACACCCAGAGCTGGATGCAGCTTGACAATACGACTCCGGTAGCGCTCTCCAGTGCGACCGATTCGAGCACCGCCTTTGTAGCTCCGAATGCGAACGCCCTGCTGAAATTCCGCTTTACGGCCACCGATTCTGCCGACCAGTCTGCGTCTGCCGATATCGCCATCCTTGTCTCGCCGAACCCCAATGGCGGCGGCGGTGGCAGCGGTGATGGCGGAAGTGGAGACGGTGGAAGCGGAGACGGCGGAAGTGGAGACGGTGGAAGTGGAGACGGCGGCGGAGGTGACGAAGGAACTGGAAGCGGAGGCTCTACGGGCAGCAACTCGGGGTGCTCGGGTCTCAACCTACCCGCCGTTGCAACTGTGCCGGCAGCCTACACCATTACGGAAGCCCTGCATGGTCAGATCCACGCCAGCGACGCCAGCGATCCTGATAACACTCCAGGGAACCCGATCAACGGGCAGGCAGCGTCTCCAGGGGTCACATTCTTGTGGTCGATCACGAGTGGCCTGAGCCTGATGTCAGACCAGAGTCTGGAGGGACGCACGACCGCGACCGTGGGCTTTACCGCCCCCCAGGTTGAAACCGATACGACCTTCGGTCTGGAGCTCTACGCTCAGGATGCCAGAGGATGCGGAACCAGGTATCCGATCGAACTGATCGTTCAAGACGAAGTCGTCAACAACGATCCGACTCTGGTGTTGCATTACCAGGTGCAGGGACAAGACATCTCAGGGCAGGTGCCGGCTGGAAACATTACCGTGGACTCGCCTGCCACAATCCTTCTGGATGCCAGCGAAAGCAGCGACCCTGACGATGATCCGATTACCATTTCCTGGGAGAAGAGCACCGAAACCCTGACCAGCGGGTCGACCGTCCTGAGTGCTGCCTGATCAACGTCAAATAGAATTCCCGCAGCGACGATTGAAAATCCCCACACAAGGATTAAAAAAAAAGAGCTGTAGCCGTCCTCTGAGACGGCCCTTTCCGCGGTCCTCCTTTCTGTAAAAAAGAGAGATTGTTCCTAGAATGCGAGGGGGACGGAGTGAGGGCGTAGCCCGAACGGAGCTCCCCCTCGCTCGCGCTGGCGTCGAGGGGAGTGGACCAGATCCACGAGGCTGCTGAGCGGCCTCTGTAGGGCGCTGTACGACCTCTCCCCTTGGCGGGCACTCGTGTGTCGCCCCCAGCCAGCACTTTCCGGGGTCCAATCAGCCGATTTGCCCGGATTTGACCTCCTCGCGGTTTCCTCATTTCGTGGTTCCCTGCTGCTTTGCCTTGGCGCTCTCCATTCGATAGCTCGGGACGTTGAGTTCCAGAATCACGCTGTGGTGCACCAGCCGGTCGATGGCTGCTGCCGTCGTCAGGGGGTCCTTGAAGATCCTCTCCCAGTCCGAGAAGATCAGGTTGCTGGTCAGCAAGATGCTGCGACGTTCGTAACGATGGGCCAGCAGTGTGAAGAGAACCTCCATTTCCTCCCGGCTTTACTGAACGTAGCCGATGTCATCGACTATGAGAGCCTCGAAGCGATCCAGTTTCTTGAGCTCCTTCTCCAGAGTCAGATCGATTTTGGCCCGCAGCAATCGCTGTACCAGCAGGGCGCAGGTAGAAAACAGAACCCGGCGCCCCAGCAGAATCAACTCCTGGCCCAGAGCACAGACCAGATGGGTTTTCCCGCTCCCAGGGTTACCGAAAGCCAAGACGTTCTCGGCACGATCCAAAAACGTCCCTTCCAGCAGCGCTGTGAGTTGTCGATCCACGCTTTGGGGCAAGCGCGAGCGGTCCAGCGCCGTCAGCGTTTTCTCCCAGGGAAGCTTGGAGGCCCGACGCTGGCGCTGGATTTTGCGCTCGTGCCGCTCCGCCACCTCGATCTCAGATAACGACAAGAGAAACCGGGGATAGGACAGACTTTCCTGGGTGGCCAGTGCCGCCTGGGCGGCGTAGTGCTCCCGAAAGGCCGGTAGATGCAGCTCGATTAGGCACTCGCGAAGTCGCGGTAAGTTGCCTGTGCTCATGACCTCACCTCCCGGTTCTCGAGAAGGGTGTCGTAGAGGCCCACGTCCATCTTCTCCACCATCACTTCCCAGGGTTCCACCACCGGATCGACAAGGCATTCTCGTAGTGCTTCAAAACGGATTCTTTGTCCCCGCTCAATCAACACCTGAAGTGCCTCTCGCACCCGCTGTTCACCTTCCTGGGCAGCCACCTCGAGGATCTTCAGATATTGGCGATCCGCCGTGGCCGGACAATCTCGGCGCAGCTCGTCGTAGGCGACTCGAAACAAGATCCCCGGAAACAGATCCTCCCGCCAGCGATAGCGAGTAAACGCCCCCGGCTTGCGCACCAACGAATGGATCACGTGCCGGTAGTCAATGCGATGCTTGCCTTCTCCTCGCAAGCGCGGCATCCGTGCCTGGCGCCGTCCTCCGTAGTAGACCTCCACCTGATCCGCCCACACCCGCACTTGAACGCGCTCGCCGATCAACCGGCTGTCCACCGAATAGGTGTTGTGGCGAACCCGGATCGTACTGCTGGGGGAGACTCTCACCCACTGCCGGGTGAAGTCATCCAGACGGCGTGCCGGCAACGGGCGCATCACTGCCAGCTCTTCTCCCAGGCGCTTTTGCCGGGCCGCATTGCGCCGGGACACAATCACCGCTACAAAGCCCTCGTACTCTTCCCGGCTGGAAAAATCACGGCTACACCGCAGCAGCAGTTCCTGCTCAATGGCCCGTTTCAAGCGGTGATGGGACTGTTCCACATCCCCGTTCTCGTGTGCCTTTCCTGCCTGAGTGCGACTGGAGCGCATCCCGAAGTGTCTCAGCAACGCTTGATAGCGCTCGGTGAACTCTTCCCGCTTCAGGTTCTTGACTGCCGCCGAGAGCCGGTCGGTCCGGTGCTCCTCGGGCAGCGCCCCCAACTCCCACAACGCGTTCTGAAGCCCCAGGCTGAGGCTCTCAAACGACTCACTGAAACACAGCGTGGTCGCTTCCCAGTTCGAGTAGGCCAACACGAAGTGGTACAGCAGATGGGGAAACGGCTGGCCCTGGATCGTCACTCCGAGGCGCCCCATAAACGTGAAGTCCGATTGCGCTTGATGTCCCGGCTGATACTTCTGCGGGAACATCACCTCCTTCGCTTCTCCGTATTCTGCCTTCCACTGCTTGATCCTGCGCTGCAGCGTTCTCAACTGGCCTTGCTGGAAGGCCCCTTCCTGCTGACGACACAAATGATCGAACACCGCTTTTGCTTCCACCGTCGGCGATCGCTTCAGGATCTCTTTCACCTCCGGCCACACCGACTCGAACGGATCCGATCGAGTTCTCCAATACCGTTCCGGCTGACACTGGCTCGGTAGCTTTCCCGACTTCAGGTACTTGCGAGCTGTCTTTCGCGACATCCCCGCTTTGGCCGCCGCCATCGTTAGCGTCTTCTCGTTCTTCTTCAACTTTACTAACCTCCGCACTTGCTGATCCTTAACCATGCCCTCATGGTCAGGATCAGCCCTGAAAAAGCGGGGAATTCCATTTGTCGTCGCGGGGAATTCTAACTGTCGCCAATCATAGGAGGACCCTCCGCGGTCCGAACAGGATCACCTCAATGTAGGAGGACCCTCCGTGGTCCGAACAGGATCACCTCAGTGTAGGAGGACCCTCCGTGGTCCGAACAGTTCGCCGCGCGGAGGCGGCTCCTAGTGCGCTCGTAAGCGCACTTGAACAGTAGGGTGAAAGTCCCTACCGGGCAAACGTTCTCCGGCCCGTATTCGACGGCAACTGCGTCATCGTGAGGTGGGGTGGGAAGCAGCCGAAGGAGAACCACCAGTCTGTAGGAGACGAACTCGATTCGGCTCAGAGGGGACAGCGAGCCTGCTGGGAAATGGCGAAGCTCGAATGGAAGGGAAACCTGACACGGACAAGAGCCTGATGGGTAACGTGAAAAAGGCATCTTGTTAACCCTTGGGGTGGTTGGAGATGGAATGGTGGGAAGTTCAAGTGACGTAAAGCGAGGAGGTCTGCGAAAGGTCGGTCTGGTAAGAGACCCGCAGAAGTCAGAGGCGGCGTAGTAGTGAAGAAGCCGGGTAATGCCGGTGGAGCGAAGGCCCGCCAGGAAGGTGGATGTGTAGAGTCAATGACGAAGCAAGAGGAACTGTCGAAAGTGGAGGAGACTCCTGTAATACGTCACAAACTTCTCTGCCTTTTGCAGCCGGAATTGTATAGATTGTCTTAGCCCGCAGCGGGTGAAAAGAATATGACAGTGTGACAGCTGTCTTGGCTGCGGAGAAGAAGGGAAAGGAGCAGCCGGGAGCCCGTGGTTTGAGCTTCGGATAACTCCCGGCTTTTCGAAGACAAACTTCAGATTCAGGATCGCTTCCAAGACAGGTCTTTGTCAAGTCTTTCCTCTCTGGGACTGGGGCTGTACGAGCTGTTGCCCGACTACCGGGACCGCTGTCCGCTGTGCCGGGGAAGTGAATGCGCCGTACGCCACGGTCTGTATTTCAGGTGCTTGGTGGATGAGGAGGGGCGGACCTATCAACGGTTTCCAGTGGCTCGCTTCCGCTGCCGGCGGCGGGGCCCGGATCAGCCACGAGATGTCACCTTCAGCGTGCTGCCGGCTCAAGTGGTGCCGCGCCGACGCTTCAGCCTGGGGTTGATGAGCTGGATGGTCGAAGTGGTGGTGAACGGCAAACGGACGATGCGCCAAGCGCTGGACGAGGTGGCCACGGCCGGCAGCCAAGGTGAGGAAGCTGTGCTGTTGGAGGAGTTGACGCTGCACCGCATGCTGCTGCTGTTGGCGGCCGTCTATGGGCGACTGCTCTCTTTTCCGGTGGCCGAGGTCGAGTTGCCCGGAGCCGTCCAAGGGGTGCGGCGGCAGGCCCAGCAGGTGGCCGCGCTGCTGGCGGCCCAGCCCCGAGGCTCTCCACCCCGAGTGGTGCTGCGTTTTCATCGGCGTTACTTCCCCCACCTGCTGTTCGACCTACGATTGGCTCTCGGGCCCCGCTCTGGCTTGCTGACGGGCTGACTCACCGGCATCCGCTGTGTCTGCAGCACAAGTCGCTCAATCCCCTTTTTGCGCCACGTTGTTTGGACCCGGCTGGCAGCCGCGTCATGACAAGAATCGATCCTCCACACTGCGTGATAGGGGCCCAGCGGTAGGGTTGTGGCACAAAGGGTTGGCCAAAGGAGCCTCAGGATGAAGGGAAAACAAAAACGCCAGGCCGTGGCGCTGTTCCGCTACGGCGTCATCGCGCCGGTGCTGCACGCCGCCGCCGGCAGCCAAGCCCGTTACTTCGGCCGCATGGCCCGAAAAGAGCTGGATGTGCCGGGTCTGGGCAGACGCCGCTACTCAGTCGCCACTTTCAAGAGCTGGTTGCGCCGCTACCGCCAAGAAGGACTCGACGGACTCTTGCCCAAGCGGCGTTGCGATGCGGGCCGAAGCCGGGTCATCTCCGAGCAGCTGAGCGCCCACATCTCCGAGCTGCTGGCCCGCCATCCCCGGGTGCCGGTCAACCGACTCCGTGAACAGCTGGTGGCCTCGGGCCACATCACTTCGCGCCGCATCTCCGAATCCACTTTGCGTCGTCACATCAAGCGGGCCGGTCTGCGGCCCCAGGTCAAGCCGGCGCCCAAGGCCCGCAAGCACTTCGAAAAACCCCACGCCAACGATCTGTGGGTGATGGATTTTATGCACGGCCCCAAGGTGCCTCTCGGCCGCCGCCGCCGCAAAACCTACCTGGCTGCAGCCATCGATGACCATTCCCGCTTCCTGACCCTGGCCCGCTTCTACACCCGGGAAAACTCCGCAGTGGTCGTCTCGGCACTCCAAAAAGCCTTCTCGCGCCATGGTTTACCCCAGATCCTTTACTGTGACAACGGCTCGGCCTTCTCCTCCAAACAACTCACCTTGGCCTGCGCCCGTCTGGGTGTGGCTCTGGTGCATTCCAAGCCCTATGACAGTCCTTCGCGCGGAAAAATCGAGCGCTGGTTTCGCACCCTGCGCCAGGGTTTTCTAAGCCTTCTCGATCTCGAGGCCTTGACCCTCGACGATCTCAATGCTCGCTTGTCTCAGTGGCTGGAGCAGGACTATCACCGGCGCCGCCACTCGAGCATCTGTGAGACGCCACTGGAGCGTTACCTGCGCTCGCTCGCCTCCATTCGCCGCCGTACGGTCAGCCGGGCCGAGTTGGACCGGGTCTTTTACCGCACGTTGCACCGCACCGTCCGCAACGACTGCACCGTCTCCATCGCCCGCCGGCTCTGGGAAGTGCCGCCCCAATACACTGGCCTGCGCATCGAGATCCGCCATCCCGAAGGACGTCCCAGTGAGCTGTTTCTCTTCGAAGACGACCAGCCGGTGGTGCGTCTGCACCGGGTCGACGCCGCCCAAAACGCCACTTCCCCCCGAAGACCCCGTTTTTCCCTTCCCGACGAGGAGGATGAATCGTGATCCACACTTTTTACGGCTTCTCCGACACTCCCTTCGCCAAGGACATCCCGGCCCAGAAACTGCTCCCCACTGCGGCCTTTGACGAACTCGCCCGGCGCCTGGACTACATGCGTACCCGTCTGGGGCTGATGCTCGTGCTGGGGGAGGCCGGAACCGGCAAAACGGCCGCCGTGCGCGCCTTCGTCGAGCAACTCAACTCCTCCGTCTACAAGCTCTTCTACGTGCCCCTGTCGACGGTCACTCCCCTGGATTTTTGGGCCCAGCTCAACAGCGAGTTCGGCGGTGAGCCCTCCAGCCGCAAGTCCACTCTGTTTCGAAACCTGCAAACGGCCGTGCGCGACTATGTGGAGAACGCCAAAAAGACCCCGATTCTAATTCTCGACGAGAGCCAGTGTCTGCCCGACAAAACACTGGACGAAATACCTGTACTTCTTAATTTTAGGATGGATTCAATCGATCCCCTGCTCATGATCATGATCGGTCATCCCGACCTGGGCCGACGGCTCGGGCGCCCCATGTTCCGCAACATCCACCAGCGCATCCTACTCTCCTACAAGCTGCCTCCCCTGGATGAGGCCGAAACCAAAAACTACGTCTGCCACCATCTCCAGCTGGCCGGAGCTAAACCCGACATCTTCACCGACTCGGCCTACCTGGCCCTTTACAAAACTTCGGGCGGCGTCTGCCGGCTGCTGAACCGCCTCTGCCTGGCCGCGCTCAACCGGGGCGTGCTCGAGCAAAAGGCCACTCTGGACGAAGAGGACATCTACCGGGCCTCCGACGAGCTGTGAATAGCGCCGACATGTTCTTCGACAACTCTCCCGAGAAGATCCTCGCCTACCTGCAAGAGCAGCTGCCCGATTACCCTTACCGCCCCGAGCTGGATGCGGCTTTCATTGCCGAACTGACCGCCGACTTCCCCGACGTAGACATCCTGGAAGAGATCAAAACCTTCCGCTGGTACTTCGACAACGCTCCGCTGAGTCGCGTCAACAACGTCCGCGTCGCCCTGCGTCGCTGGATCGCCAACGCCAACGGCTCCCGCTTCCGCTAGCTCCTCTCCTACCAAGGGCTGGCCTCAACCACCAGCGCTCCTCTAATCCGTCATTTTCTGCTTACCCAATCCAGGTCAAAACAGCCTGACTTCACCCCCCTCTAAACAATCTGCTGTCTTACAACTCCTAAGCAAGGCAGAGAAGCCGAGAGCCAGAAATGGAGCTGGGTGGAAGCGGAAGTGTGGACCGAACGCATGCTGACGACCCTGGAAACAGGAGTGAAAGGAGGCAAAAATGCCTACTTTATCGAGCAGGGGCTATTTACCATGGCCGTAGCCCACGCGCAGATCTGTCAGTCCCGCCGTGGACCCCACTGACTGGAGAGCCGGATGCGGGAGAACCGCACGTCCGGTTCGGAGGGAGGGGAGGCTCAAACCAATGAGCTTTCCCTACCCCTACCCCTATCACTTTGCCAGCCTGTTCAAGCCTCTTCTGATTGAGCCGCATCCACTATCTCCAAACGGACTATTTTTCCCAGGACAGCTGCCGCTCTTTCAATGGTACGCAATGTGACCGAGGGATTATTCGGATCGAGGAGTCGATTTAGAGAGGCCCGGCTCGTTTTCATGCGCCGCGCCATAACTGTCTTAGTAATATGATGCTCTTGCATGGCTTGTTCCAGCTGCCAGGCGAGAACGCGCTTCAACGCCATCGCAGAGGATTCCGCCAAAAGGCCTTCTTTCGCTAATAATTCTTCTAACCTTGAGCCAATATGTGGGTTTTTTCTGGTCATCTTTTAAACTCCCAAACGACGCTTCCGCTTCACAGCCAGTTGCAGGTCTCGGGACGGAATTCTTTGCGTTTTCTTTATGAATCCGTGAAGGAGCACGATCTGGTTTTCCCAGATGCAAAACAAGACTCGTGCGATACGATCCTTCAAATTGGTCCGCACTTCATACAATCCATCGCCCAAGCGACGACAAACCGGCATACCAATGGGTCAGCCGTATTCCACGGTTTGAATATCGCTACCGATTCTTAGCCGTTCCTCTTTGCTGAGGTCCTTGAGCCATTCCCTCACGGGTTCGGTGCCGGTGTCAGTTCGGTAAAAGAGCGCCGGCATTCTCTTACCATCTAACATTGCAGTATTGTATCAAAAAAGATACGGGGATGTCGTAAGGTGGAACACACCGGCAACTGGTTCAGTTCGGTGCGGTTGATAACCGTGCCCTCCCAGGCTGGCCATCGATCCAGCGAGCGCAGTTTTGACCATCCACACAGGTGACGGTGACGGGTTCCTCGACAACTGCGAGCAGGCGACTCTGAGTTTTGACGTGACCAACACCGGGGCCGCCTCCCAGACGAATGTCCGGGTCACCGACGTCCGGCTGGTGTCTCATCCCCAGATCTTTCTGAAGAGCTTCAATCCGATCACACCTTCCCCCGACCTGGCTGTCTGCGCCACCGGCAGCGCCAGCTTTGACCTTGTGGGGGGCGGTCTGAGCTTCGGCGACACCGTGGTCGTCGAGGTCGACTTGAGCAGCGACGAGCTGAGCCCGAGCACAGAGACCGCTACCTTTTCCATCGACGACGCCGAGAGCGACTTCCAGTTCCACACCAGCAAGACCTGGGACTTTGAGTCCGACCTCGAGGGCTGGACCCTGATCCAGGGTACGTTTACCCGCAGCAGCGCGGGCGGCGGAGCGGGCGGCAGCTCCTTCTACGTCCGTTCGTCGTCGTCGTCTCCCCTCCAGTGCGACCAGATTCGCTCACCCGTGATGAAGCTCAGTGCAACCTCGACCATGACTCTTTACACGAACTTCGACATCGAGTCATTTTCGCAGGGGAAATGGTGGGATCGCGCCAACATCGGTGTCATCGACAACGGTGTGCGGAGCCAGGTCGAGCCGGACAGCGGTCGGCTCTACAATGCCAGTGGGTCGACCGGCTTCTGTGTCACCGCCAATCAGGAGGGCTGGGCCGACAGCATGTCAAGCTGGGCATCGAGCGGCTTTTCGACATCGGCCCTGGGCATGGCCACTACCGCGGGCACATCGGTGCAGCTTGATGTCGCCTACGGCACCGATTCATCCGTGTCGGAGGATGGCTTCCAGTTCGATCGGGTTACGGTGACCAACGTCCAGACTCTGGCGGCCGACGCCCAGTCCGACACCTGCCCGTCCTGCCAAGAAACCTTGAACCTGACGACGGGTGATTGGCGACAGTTAGAATTCCCCGCGTGTTGCCTCATCTAAGAATCGAACCGAAGCTAGAAACTTGCCTCATTGGGAATCGAACCCAGTTCAGAACAGCTTATTTCTTCCGTCTCGCAGAAACAACGGGTGGAGTGGAAGGTCGAAATGACAAGGGAATAATGTGCCGGAGTGATCACGTAAAAATGACCCACCTTGTCAAGTAGGGTGTTGTTCTTGGTTTGAGCGAATTGTCTTGTCCGGTTCTTGGACTGCGAGAGGGGACACAGTGAGGGCGAGCCCGAATGGGGTTCCCTCTCGGCGGCCGACTCAGGTGACCCCCTTCTTGGGTTGTCCCGGGACCGTGAAGTCCCTGCTGCTGGAGATGTACGGCCCAGCGGTCGAGGCGACATTGCTGTGTGGCCGTCAGGGGACACTTCCCATGGCTCATAAGACTATTTTGACCTCGGCTGGTTGCCCCTTTGTTGGCGCACCTTCTTTTGCGAAATCAGACCCGATTTCAGAGAACGTTGGCTCTACACGGGAGATCTCGGCCTTGTAGAGTTGTTCTCTTCGCCAGTCCCTGACGCGGCGCTGCAAAGTTCGCAGCTGCCCATCAAAGAATCGACAGGGATGGCGTTGTTGAAGCCGAATGAAAAGCGCTTTGGCTGTTTGAGCGGGATTGACTTCCAGTTGGACACGAACCTCTGGCCAGACTTCAACGAAAGGATCCTCCCGGGTCCTCCAAGTCCGGGCAACCTGGGGCTTCTTCGTCCGCCGATATCTCCTGATTTGGTTGGATTCTGGTGCAGCACTGATCTCAGCAAGGTACTTCCTGACAACAGCATCCATCTCTCTAGGGGAGCCGTTTCTCTCCGGTTCTCTTTGTCCGTTGGCAAAGGTCCAAAAATGGTCCTGTCTTCGCTCGAGTTCTTTGAGTAACGTGACTGGATCCAGCTTCCTGTACAGGTCTTTGATGGGTTCTATTTTTCTCTTGGTGAGACAATCAGAGGCTAAGATTCGCTGGTAATGTCAATCACCAGGGTAATTCCCCCACCTCCGTCACCAGGGTAATTCCCCCATTTGGGGATCATCATCATCTCGTTTCTCTTGATTTTCGGCGGTTGTGCTTGGGAAAACTTTTCCCAAGCAGGTTCCTCCTTTCTGGTCGCAGTCGTGGTCTGTTTCGAGCCAGCGTTTTTCCAGTCGCAGCATTTGCATTCGATTGAAAGCCCGATAGCGGGCGGAAAGCTGGCTGCTCGTGACCTCCTGTAAGACGGAACTGAAGTAATGCAGGGCACCGATTGGCTGGCCCGGGAGTCCGTTGAGCCAGGAGACGTACTTGCGTCCGCAGCCCAGGAAAATAGACTGGCGGACGTCCTCGAGCTCGATCCCTTGCTGGAACCACTGGGCAGCTAGCCGGCGATCCGAGGTCGAGTAGCGGCAGCGGATGCAGGGACGTTCCAGCAACATCTCTCCGATGGTCTCCACATAGAGGGTTTGAGCCGATCGAGTGGAGCTGAGTGAGTCAGCCGAGAGGCTGCGCTGGTAGGGCCAGTACTGGTCGGCGATCTCAAGGACCCCGGGAGCATGCTGGTTGGGGCTACGCCGGACCCGGCAGACCTGCCTCTCCTCGAGCTCCTGGAGATAGGTTCCAATCGAGCGGCGCGATTTGCGCAGCGCCCTGGCCACGTCCTGCTGGCGGAAGAGGAAGCGCCCGGTACTTCTGTCAGCGCCCAGCGAGATGTGAACGAACAGCTTGAAGGCCCCGTCGGAGAGTTTCTCCACAGCGGCCTGCCAGCCGGCGGTGGCGGCAAACCAGCCGTTGTCACTTTTGATCTTCAAACGGCTCATGGCGAAACCTCCTTTGAGGGGGATCCTTTGGCGGGTCGTTTTCGCCTCCGGTAAGAGTCGCCCTCCCACTCCAGCTGGTGAGCGTTGTGGCAGAGTCGGTCCAGCAGCGAGTTGGCCTGGATGGGGTCGCCAAACAGCGCCATCCACTCCTCCAGGCTGCGATTACTGGTCAGCATCAGCGAGCCTTTCTGATAGCGCTCGTAAAAGATGTCGTACAGATCGTCGGCCTGCTCGTCCGTCAGGGGCTTGAGCCCAAAGTCGTCAACGATCAAGAAATCATAGCTGCAGTAGTTTTGGATGAGGCGATCGCGGGAGAGATCGGCCCGGGCCGCTTCCAGAGTACGGAACAGGCGCGGAGCCTGGATGTAGCGCACGTCATGACCGCGGCGTACGGCCTCGTGTCCCAGAGCCAGGGCGATGTGACTCTTGCCCACACCCACCGGCCCGCACAGGCAGATATTTTCTTTGTTTTCCAGAAAGCGGCAGGTGGCCAGGTCATAGATGCGGCGCCGCTTGATGTTCGGGTTAAAGCCAAAATCGAACTCCTCGAGGGTCTTGATCTCGGCAAAGCAGGCTTTCTTGAGCCGGCGAACAAACTTGGTCTGGGAGCGACGCTCCAGCTCATCCTGGACCAGCAGAGTCAGAAAGTCGACGTAGGCCAGTTGTCGTTTTTCGGCCTCCTTGAGCCGCACTTCCAGACTGTCCAACAATCCTCCTAATCGCAGTTGCTTGAGCTGGTCGAGCAGATGTTGATAGTGACTCATGAGACCTCCCGTCGGTGCACGAAGTAATCCTGGGGACGGGCAAATCGACAAGCTGAAGCCGCCGGACTGGAGGGTCTGCGAGGAGGCGAAGGGCGTCGGAACAAGCCTTTTTCCAGAATCTTCTTCAGAGAGGAAAAGCGGACATTGTCAAAGCGCAAGGCCCGCCGGCAGGCCTGATCCAGAGTGGCCGCTGGGTGGGACTCGGCCAGCCGCAGCACGGCCTGGGCTTTTCTCAGGTTGCGCATGGCGTGATCCCCCAGTACGCGCCGCACGTAGCGACTCACCTCGGGCCCCAGCTCGTCGGCCTGACGCCGGCACCACTCGGGAGTCCGCTCCAGGTAGGCCCGCTTGTCGGGAGGATAGTCCCCCGTCTGGGTCTGACAGGAGCCCGGCTCGAAGACCCGCAGGTGGGTCTTGATCAACTGATGGTTGCGATACACTCGCACCAGCTTCAGATCGGCTCGCACCCACAGCCTCTCCCCCCGGTAGGGATAGGGGACCGAGTAGTAGCACTTGTCCAGGATCAGATGGCAGTCCCAATGCACGGTGCACTGTTTCCACTGCGCCGCTTCGTAAGGTTGATCCGGCAGAGGCAGCAGCAGCTCGACTTCTTCTCCGACAAACACCTCGTAAGGTTTGCGATGGGTGGTGCCATGCTTGCGCAGGCCGACCTCCTTGAGGCACCACTCCAGAGCCCTCCCATTGGCCTCCTCGATATCTCGAAAATGCCGCCCCGCCAGAATCTGCTGACGCACTACCGGAACACATCTCTCCACGCGTCCTTTGTGGCGGGCCATTTGCACCTTGGCTGGGTCGGCCACGAATCCGTAGTGTCTTTCCAGTTCGGCGTAGGCCGGGTTGAGCGTCGGATCGTACAGATCGGGCTTAAGCACACCGTCTTTCAAATTGTCCAACACGATCAGCCGGGGACAGGCCTGGAAAAACGTAAAGGCGCGGATGTGGCAGTCCAACCAGGTGGGGCTGTCCTGGCGAAACACGAAGCGTACGAAGCGGTGGCGGCTGTAGCTTAGGATCATGATAAAGGCCCAGGCCTTGCGTTGTTTGCCCGTTTCCGGATCTCGCATCAGTCCGGCATAGCCGAAATCGACTTGGGCCTGTTCCCCAGCGACTGCATGCAGCCGCACCGTCACCGGCTTGCGCAGCGGCTCAATGTGCTCGCGCACATAGCGGTACACGCTCATATAGCTGACCTTCAACTCGTGCTCCTCCTCGAGCAGCCGCTGTACCTGCTGAATGGTCATATGAGGCTGCCCAAGCCAATCCTGGATCTGCCGGTGGTAGAGGCGGATCCGCTCCCGGGCCGGTTGTTCGAAAACCGCCACCTGCACCACCGAGGCCACTATCCGGGCCAGCTCCGCCTGTGGCGGCAGGGGCTTCTCTCGGCTCAAGCCGCTGGCCATGAAAAGCAGCAGGTACTTGCGAATCGTCTTGCGCGAGATCTGCAACGAGTCTCGGATCTGGCGGATACTCCGTCCTCGGTGCCATTGGTAAACCAACTCCAGGTACTCTTCCATCCTCATATTCCTTCTGGCCATTCTTCCTCCTGCGGAAATCCTTGTTGGGGTTCCGCAGAAAGATGACCCTGGCCTCTGTCACGAAATGATCAGGTGGGGGAATTACCTTGGTGAAACCCTGGGGGAATTACCCTGGTGAAAGGGTGGGGGAATTACCTTGGTAAATCAGCCGCCTAGGTGGGGGATATACCATGGTGACCGACACTGGTAAGGAGTTTGAGCCCGATCGTAGCGTTTCTTGACGCGTGCACCCCGGCGTTGCTTCTCGATTAGCTTCATCGAGGGCTGAAAGAAGTTCACGTAGAGGCGCAGAATCTCGTAAAGCTGAATCAGGGCTCGCCAGGCCCCCAGACCCGTGTAGCGATCGTAGCCAATCAGCCGTCTCACGATCGAACCATTCTTCTCCTCAACGAAGGCCTGATCGTTCTTTCGACCCACCCGGGAACGAGTGAAAGTGATCTGCTCTCTTTGGCAGTAACGGAGCATCTCATAGTTGATGAATTCGCTTCCGTTATCCGTGTCCAATCCGAGAAGAGGAACCGGGAGCCGCCCACGCAGGCAGTTGAGAGATCCGATCACATCGGCTTCGCTACGCCGTAGCAGCGCCACGCATTCGGTCCAGCCCGTTGCGACGTCCACCAGGACCAGAGTGTGTAGGAAACTGCCTGCAGCACTCTCGCCGCAGTGAGCCACAAGGTCGGCTTCGACAAAACCGGGTTGAAGATCATCCCAGTCAGCGAAGGTTCGGACCTTGATCTGCTTCTTGAGCAAGCTTCCTGGTCGGGTCGTACTGACACCGTGCCGGCTCCCTCTGTGCCAATAATGGTGAGACACTTCTTCCCCACTAAATTAGACTAGGGGGCGAGAAGCTGGATTACGAATGATAGAAAACAGAAGCGACAACAAATTGAGGATTTTGGAAACCTCGGAGCGAAGTGGAGAGGTCTCCAAAACCGCTGCGGAAAGGACCGAGTCCGACAAGGCTCTTCCTAGACCCAATCCGGAAATTGCAGCCAAGGCAACCCGGCGCCGGTTTTCAGCCCGCTATAAGCTCAGGATCCTGGAGCAGGCCGATGGCTGTGAGTTCGGCGAAGTGGCAGCCTTGCTGCGCCGGGAAGGGCTTTACTGGTCGAATCTTCAGGACTGGCGACGACAACGCGAGGAAGGAACTTTGCAGGCACTGACCCCTCGCAAGCGAGGGCGCAAATCGAAGCCGGTCAATCCTCTGGATCATCAACTGAGGCAAGTGCAGGCTGAGAATCGGAAGCTGAAACGCAAGCTCGAGAAGGCGGAGATCATGCTGGATATCCAAAAAAAAGTCTCGCATCTATTGGGAATCTCTCTGGAGAGCAGCAGCGAGAACGAAGACGAGAGCTGATGGACAAAGCGTTGCGTTTCTCGGAAACTCACGGCATTCGTGTGGGCTCGCAGGCGCTGGGTTTGCCACCGTCAAGCCTCTATCGGGAAAAACGACGGCGGGAACAGCCGGCGGTTGAAGCTCGACCTCGGCCGACATCTCCTCGAGCCTTGAGCCCACCCGAAAGGGAGGCCGTTGTGGAGGTTCTGCACAGCCGGCAGTTTATCGACAAAGCTCCTGCCGCCGTATGGGCGGAGCTGCTGGATGAAGGGCGGTACTTGTGCTCGATCCGAACCATGTACCGCATTCTGGCCGAACGTTTGGAAGTTAGAGAACGCCGTCGCCAGCGCCGCCATCCCCACTACTCAAAGCCGGAACTTCTGGCCACCGGCCCAAACCAATGCTGGTCATGGGACATCACCAAGCTGAAGGGGCCCGTCAAATGGAGCTATTACTACCTCTACGTGATCCTGGACATCTTCAGCCGCTATGTGGTGGGCTGGATGGTGGCCACCCAGGAAAGCTCACGCCTGGCCAAGGTCTTGATCGCCCAGAGCTGCTCCAAGCAGGAGATCGTAGCGGGTGATCTCACTCTGCATGCCGATCGTGGCTCGTCGATGAGTTCCAAGGCACTGGCCTTGCTACTGGCCGATCTGGGAGTCACCAAGTCTCACTCTCGGCCTCATGTCTGTGACGACAATCCCTACTCGGAATCCCAATTCAAGACCCTCAAGTACCGTCCATAATTCCCGGCTCGTTTCGGCACCATTCAGCAAGCCAGAGACTTCTGTCGGGATTTCTTCGATTGGTATAACCGCGACCATCGCCATTCGGGTATTGGCCTGCACACTCCCGAGGACGTGCACTATCGCTCCGCCCTCGCCACACGTCGCAATCGTGCCCACGTGTTGGAGGCCGCCCATGCACTCTTCCCGGAGAGATTTCCCAACGGCAAACCCGTTCCGCCACCTCTTCCCGAGGCCGTCTGGATCAACCCTCCCGAAAAGGAGAACTCTTGAGATGACGCTACAGTAATTTATTCACCAAAGTGTCTCAAAGTTATTGACATGTTCCGCTGCTTCTTTCGGAAGCCAACAATCGATCAGCGGTAGCTGGGCTGATCGCTAGCAGCCTTCGCCTAACATCAGGCGGCAAGGATAGATGACCGTTCCTCTCCATAACTTCGATCAACTCGGGAACAAAGGGGACCAGTCTCTTTGCGCAGATCCGGTTGGCCGTTGTCCAAAGAGTCACCAGTGCCCGCTTCACCCGGTCATCGTATCGGGCACGGCGGGGCCGCGACGAACTGGCCCTGCTCGGCGGATTGTTCAACAGGGTAATCGCATGTTTGCGACCGTAGCCGGTTGTCGCGACCAACTGATCTACAATCTGGCTCTTGATCCCTTTGCGGGCCGATGCGTAATCCTCAGCGGTACGCGTCAACAATTCTCGGCGCAACTCCAAACTCAACTTCTTCTTCAATCTGTGACCTCCTCATCAAGTTTTCGGTTCGATTCTTGATGAGGCAACGGTATGCCATCAGTTCGATTTTGGATGAGTCAATGCGTGGGGATTTCCAATCGTCGCTGCGGGAATTCTATTTGACGTTGATCACTGGTGGCTGACCGGCCGAAGCAAACCGAAACTCTAGATCAAATCAGTGTAGGAGGACCCTCCGTGGTCCGATCAGATCGCCGCATGGAAGCAGCTCCTACACTTCGCCATCGTGTGACATTCCCAGTGCGGGAGGACCCTCCGCGGTCCGAACTCCTCATCCGTTCTATTGAACTACACTACCTTGTGTGGTAGTATAGTTACCCGTGACGAAGATCCGACGTGGCGGTTACATTTTCTTGACGTGGGTTGGCGACCACGGCCCCCGTCACGTCCATGTCTTCAAGGATGACAAACCGGTCTGCAAGTTCAATCTTGAGGATTGGGTGGTGATGAAGGGTGGCACAACCAGAAGAATCCTAGACATTATCACCGAACTCAATGACGAAGGGAGGCTATTTGAGGAAGAACTAGAAAAGAACGCAAGCGACAAAGCAACAAGGAAAGATGAGAAGAAACCAACGAATTAGAAAGAAGCAAATTAATGAAAGCGATGTATGTCAATGCCAACAACTACAAGAAGGTCTTAGAAGTCAAATATGAAGGGAAGAGCTACACCTTCCCCTACGCGAAACTAGAGGTCCGACCTACTAAGAACGACCGAATTGTGAAGGTATATGTTGACCCGGAGATAGGGGGAGAAGGCTTTACCTATGTGCTGCAGTCCGGGGCTGAAGGCACTGTGCACTGGGACCACGTCTTGGACCACAACAAAGACCCAGAGTATTTGCGAGAGATCGCTCTGCACAAGCTCACTCTTCTAGCCCAAGACCAACTAAGACAGTCAGGGATGAGCAAGGGGGAAATAGGACGGCGGCTGGGAACCTCAGCGTCACAGCTCATCCGATTGCTAGATCAGACAAACTACACAAAGAGTGTTGACCAGATGCTCAGACTCCTAGCGGTCCTCAACTGTCCCGTAGAGTTTGTGGCTGTGAAACAGCAAACTGCCACAACCGGACCTCGACCGGTCTAAGGGGTTGAGGTCCCTTTTCCTGGACTGCGAACAATTTGCTCAAGAAGACCGTCCTGCTCGAGGCCAGGACTGGGAAGAAGATCAAGGTCAAGCCAGGCGAAAGCTACACCTTCACGATGGAGAGCACCCGTGAAGGATTCTGGTGGCTGACCGGCCGAAGCAAACCGAAACTCTAGATCAAATCAGTGTAGGAGGACCCTCCGTGGTCCGATCAGATCGCCGCATGGAAGCAGCTCCTACACTTCGCCATCGCGTGACGTTCCCAGTGTGGGAGGACCCTCCGTGGTCCGAACAGTCCGCCAGCTGATCAGGGCTTCGGCGGCTTCGGATCCTTGGGCGGCTTGGGTGCGCCCTTGAGCACGACGACCCGCCTCGGTTCGCCTTTTGATGCCGACCTGTTTCGTAATTCCGTTCCCTCCTGCAGAGAGCAGGGAACACCGCTCTTTCCAGTTCGGCTACCGGGCGCCCGTCCTGCTGCGCGACGGCTAACTCGCGATCGGCAGAAATCTCAAGAACCTTGCCCGACTCACGAAAGTACAGGCTTCCCGTCCGAACCGAGACTTGAACGTCGCCGTTGGCCCAGTGAACCCAACGGCTTGACCGAAAACTGATCTGGGGCTGACAGGAACTTGGTACGGGGGAGGTGTCACCCATGTCACTCGCTGGATCTCCGAAGATGCTTGGAGTGATCAACGTCAAATAGAATTCCCGCAGCGACGATTGGAAATCCCCACACAAGGATTAAAAAAAAAGAGCTGTAGCCGTCCTCTGAGACGGCCCTTTCCGCGGTCCTCCTTTCTGTAAAAAAGAGAGATTGTTCCTAGAATGCGAGGGGGACGGAGTGAGGGCGTAGCCCGAACGGAGCTCCCCCTCGCTCGCGCTGGCGTCGAGGGGAGTGGACCAGATCCACGAGGCTGCTGAGCGGCCTCTGTAGGGCGCTGTACGACCTCTCCCCTTGGCGGGCACTCGTCTATCGCCCTCACCAAGCACTTTCCGGGGTCCAATCAGCCGATTTGCCCGGATTTGACCTCCTCGCGGTTTCCTCATTTCGTGGTTCCCTGCTGCTTTGCCTTGGCGCTCTCCATTCGATAGCTCGGGACGTTGAGTTCCAGAATCACGCTGTGGTGCACCAGCCGGTCGATGGCTGCTGCCGTCGTCAGGGGGTCCTTGAAGATCCTCTCCCAGTCCGAGAAGATCAGGTTGCTGGTCAGCAAGATGCTGCGACGTTCGTAACGATGGGCCAGCAGTGTGAAGAGAACCTCCATTTCCTCCCGGCTTTGCTGAACGTAGCCGATGTCATCGACTATGAGAGCCTCGAAGCGATCCAGTTTCTTGAGCTCCTTCTCCAGAGTCAGATCGATTTTGGCCCGCAGCAATCGCTGTACCAGCAGGGCGCAGGTAGAAAACAGAACCCGGCGCCCCAGCAGAATCAACTCCTGGCCCAGAGCACAGACCAGATGGGTTTTCCCGCTCCCAGGGTTACCGAAAGCCAAGACGTTCTCGGCACGATCCAAAAACGTCCCTTCCAGCAGCGCTGTGAGTTGTCGATCCACGCTTTGGGGCAAGCGCGAGCGGTCCAGCGCCGTCAGCGTTTTCTCCCAGGGAAGCTTGGAGGCCCGACGCTGGCGCTGGATTTTGCGCTCGTGCCGCTCCGCCACCTCGATCTCAGATAACGACAAGAGAAACCGGGGATAGGACAGACTTTCCTGGGTGGCCAGTGCCGCCTGGGCGGCGTAGTGCTCCCGAAAGGCCGGTAGATGCAGCTCGATTAGGCACTCGCGAAGTCGCGGTAAGTTGCCTGTGCTCATGACCTCACCTCCCGGTTCTCGAGAAGGGTGTCGTAGAGGCCCACGTCCATCTTCTCCACCATCACTTCCCAGGGTTCCACCACCGGATCGACAAGGCATTCTCGTAGTGCTTCAAAACGGATTCTTTGTCCCCGCTCAATCAACACCTGAAGTGCCTCTCGCACCCGCTGTTCACCTTCCTGGGCAGCCACCTCGAGGATCTTCAGATATTGGCGATCCGCCGTGGCCGGACAATCTCGGCGCAGCTCGTCGTAGGCGACTCGAAACAAGATCCCCGGAAACAGATCCTCCCGCCAGCGATAGCGAGTAAACGCCCCCGGCTTGCGCACCAACGAATGGATCACGTGCCGGTAGTCAATGCGATGCTTGCCTTCTCCTCGCAAGCGCGGCATCCGTGCCTGGCGCCGTCCTCCGTAGTAGACCTCCACCTGATCCGCCCACACCCGCACTTGAACGCGCTCGCCGATCAACCGGCTGTCCACCGAATAGGTGTTGTGGCGAACCCGGATCGTACTGCTGGGGGAGACTCTCACCCACTGCCGGGTGAAGTCATCCAGACGGCGTGCCGGCAACGGGCGCATCACTGCCAGCTCTTCTCCCAGGCGCTTTTGCCGGGCCGCATTGCGCCGGGACACAATCACCGCTACAAAGCCCTCGTACTCTTCCCGGCTGGAAAAATCACGGCTACACCGCAGCAGCAGTTCCTGCTCAATGGCCCGTTTCAAGCGGTGATGGGACTGTTCCACATCCCCGTTCTCGTGTGCCTTTCCTGCCTGAGTGCGACTGGAGCGCATCCCGAAGTGTCTCAGCAACGCTTGATAGCGCTCGGTGAACTCTTCCCGCTTCAGGTTCTTGACTGCCGCCGAGAGCCGGTCGGTCCGGTGCTCCTCGGGCAGCGCCCCCAACTCCCACAACGCGTTCTGAAGCCCCAGGCTGAGGCTCTCAAACGACTCACTGAAACACAGCGTGGTCGCTTCCCAGTTCGAGTAGGCCAACACGAAGTGGTACAGCAGATGGGGAAACGGCTGGCCCTGGATCGTCACTCCGAGGCGCCCCATAAACGTGAAGTCCGATTGCGCTTGATGTCCCGGCTGATACTTCTGCGGGAACATCACCTCCTTCGCTTCTCCGTATTCTGCCTTCCACTGCTTGATCCTGCGCTGCAGCGTTCTCAACTGGCCTTGCTGGAAGGCCCCTTCCTGCTGACGACACAAATGATCGAACACCGCTTTTGCTTCCACCGTCGGCGATCGCTTCAGGATCTCTTTCACCTCCGGCCACACCGACTCGAACGGATCCGATCGAGTTCTCCAATACCGTTCCGGCTGACACTGGCTCGGTAGCTTTCCCGACTTCAGGTACTTGCGAGCTGTCTTTCGCGACATCCCCGCTTTGGCCGCCGCCATCGTTAGCGTCTTCTCGTTCTTCTTCAACTTTACTAACCTCCGCACTTGCTGATCCTTAACCATGCCCTCATGGTCAGGATCAGCCCTGAAAAAGCGGGGAATTCCATTTGTCGTCGCGGGGAATTCTAACTGTCGCCAATCATTGGAGTCTTCTCACGGTTGCTTAACAGTCGTTTTTCCCTTGCCAGATCGCTGCCTGGCACCGATTCGGCTGGAGTTCTGTGAAAAAGCGACCGAACGGCGACTACGGTCACTGAATCGCCTCCGACTACCAGACTAGACTTCTTGGTAGAGGTGAAGAGCGTTGGAGAGAAGAGTCCAAGTCCATCGGCGCTTGCAGGGCCCCTTCTGGGTCCTTGGACTGATGCTCTTCAGTGCGACCGCCTCGTCGAGTTTCGCGCAAGATTCGGTCTCCACCCCCGTTTATGCGATAGCGAATTCAGGGGATGAGGTCCGCTGCGATCTGATTGAACCCGAGAAGAACCGGCAGTTGCTGAAACGCCTTCTCAAGTCCGGCGTCAAGCGTCCGGAGGGCCACCTGGCCACCCGGCAGGGAAGTTCGACCTGGGACGTCTCCTTGAGCGGTTTTTCGGAGGAGGCGGGTGCCGCCTTTCTCCGGGCAGTCGACATCTGGGCGGCCCGCATCTCTTCTCCCGCTGCGATTCAGGTGAATGCTGAGTTTGTCGCCATGGAGAATCCGAGGGTCCTGGGAGGGGTCGCCGTGACCACCCTGATCAGCAATTTTCCCGGCTCGGCACCCAACACCTTCTATCCGGTGGCCCTGGCAAACGCCATGACGGCCAGTGATCTGCAGCCCCAGGGAGCAGACGTTGAGATCTCCATCAACAGCGCTTTCGCACGGTGGTATTTCGGGACCGACGCCAACCCGGCCTACAACCAGGTCGACCTGGTCAGCGTGGTTCTTCACGAACTGGGTCACGGACTTGGCGTCATCGGCAGTTTCAACGTCGACGGTGCTGACGCGGGACGCTGGGGCTTTGGAGGCTCCGCCGCAGTTTTTGACCGCTTCGTTGTCGACGAACCGGGGCGGGACCTGACCAACACGGCAATCTACCCCAATCCTTCGATCGCCCTGGGAAGCGCTCTCCGCAGTAACCGCGTCTTCTTTGATGGCGTTTTCACCTCCCGGGCCGCACTCTTTGCCCCTCCCGACTTCCAACCCGGCAGCAGCATCTCTCACCTGGACGAGTCCACCTATTCTCCCGAGGGAGGGAATGCCCTGAGGACTCCCGCACTATCCAGCGGAGAGAGTCAACATGACCCGGGTCCGCTGACGCAGGGCATCCTGCAGGATATCGGCTGGGAATGGACGACCCCGAGCGTCGAACCGGTCACCCATGACCTGTATTTTGCCCAGTTCGCCTTCGGAGAAGAGTTGTCCAGTGAGCTGTGCCTCTTGAGCCTGTCCTCGATTGCCACCACCCGTGCCCTGGTGACCCTGAAGACACACCTGGGAGAGCCCTGGGCCCTGGAGTTGAATGGACACCCGGTGACGGGGGAGTTCGAGATCGCGGTCCCGCCCGGTGGGGCCATCCGCTTGCAGACTGCAAAGACCGGGGTCGTTCAGAGGGGGTCTGTAAGGGTCACGTCCGACCAGCCTTTGGACGGCCTGGTTCTGTTCACCGGTCCCTTTGGCCTGGCTGGGATTCCACCCGGCGTTCCTTCTGCGGAGGGGTTTCGAACTTTCGTCGAAACGGACAGGGATCGAGCCATTGACACCGGGTTCGCCGTGGTCAATCTCGCCCGGGTCCCCACCAGCCTGACCGTTTCTCTTCTGAATCTAGACGGCTCGCTGGCAGCTGTCTCAGATCCGAATGACGAAGCCCTCGTGATCCCGGCGGAGGGCCAGAAGTCGCTCTTCATCACCGATTTGAGCTTCTCGCCTCCGGTAGATTTTTCTCGTTTTCTGGGGATTCTAAGTGCCACGGCCGGGCACACGGTGGGCGCCACCACGATTCAGACTCGCCCCCATGAATGAAGACGTCGCTACTGAGACTCTTTCGACGCATCGCGTGCCGGAACATGTCAATAACTTTGAGACACTTTGGTGAATAAATTACTGTAGCGTCATCTCAAGAGTTCTCCTTTTCGGGAGGGTTGATCCAGACGGCCTCGGGAAGAGGTGGCGGAACGGGTTTGCCGTTGGGAAATCTCTCCGGGAAGAGTGCATGGGCGGCCTCCAACACGTGGGCACGATTGCGACGTGTGGCGAGGGCGGAGCGATAGTGCACGTCCTCGGGAGTGTGCAGGCCAATACCCGAATGGCGATGGTCGCGGTTATACCAATCGAAGAAATCCCGACAGAAGTCTCTGGCTTGCTGAATGGTGCCGAAACGAGCCGGGAATTCTGGACGGTACTTGAGGGTCTTGAATTGGGATTCCGAGTAGGGATTGTCGTCACAGACATGAGGCCGAGAGTGAGACTTGGTGACTCCCAGATCGGCCAGTAGCAAGGCCAGTGCCTTGGAACTCATCGACGAGCCACGATCGGCATGCAGAGTGAGATCACCCGCTACGATCTCCTGCTTGGAGCAGCTCTGGGCGATCAAGACCTTGGCCAGGCGTGAGCTTTCCTGGGTGGCCACCATCCAGCCCACCACATAGCGGCTGAAGATGTCCAGGATCACGTAGAGGTAGTAATAGCTCCATTTGACGGGCCCCTTCAGCTTGGTGATGTCCCATGACCAGCATTGGTTTGGGCCGGTGGCCAGAAGTTCCGGCTTTGAGTAGTGGGGATGGCGGCGCTGGCGACGGCGTTCTCTAACTTCCAAACGTTCGGCCAGAATGCGGTACATGGTTCGGATCGAGCACAAGTACCGCCCTTCATCCAGCAGCTCCGCCCATACGGCGGCAGGAGCTTTGTCGATAAACTGCCGGCTGTGCAGAACCTCCACAACGGCCTCCCTTTCGGGTGGGCTCAAGGCTCGAGGAGATGTCGGCCGAGGTCGAGCTTCAACCGCCGGCTGTTCCCGCCGTCGTTTTTCCCGATAGAGGCTTGACGGTGGCAAACCCAGCGCCTGCGAGCCCACACGAATGCCGTGAGTTTCCGAGAAACGCAACGCTTTGTCCATCAGCTCTCGTCTTCGTTCTCGCTGCTGCTCTCCAGAGAGATTCCCAATAGATGCGAGACTTTTTTTTGGATATCCAGCATGATCTCCGCCTTCTCGAGCTTGCGTTTCAGCTTCCGATTCTCAGCCTGCACTTGCCTCAGTTGATGATCCAGAGGATTGACCGGCTTCGATTTGCGCCCTCGCTTGCGAGGGGTCAGTGCCTGCAAAGTTCCTTCCTCGCGTTGTCGTCGCCAGTCCTGAAGATTCGACCAGTAAAGCCCTTCCCGGCGCAGCAAGGCTGCCACTTCGCCGAACTCACAGCCATCGGCCTGCTCCAGGATCCTGAGCTTATAGCGGGCTGAAAACCGGCGCCGGGTTGCCTTGGCTGCAATTTCCGGATTGGGTCTAGGAAGAGCCTTGTCGGACTCGGTCCTTTCCGCAGCGGTTTTGGAGACCTCTCCACTTCGCTCCGAGGTTTCCAAAATCCTCAATTTTGGAGTTCCCCCGGTTTCGTGGACACCTAATCCTTTGGGAGAATGGAGGACACGATGCCAAGAACAAGACGAGCTTATCCACCCGAGTTTCGCCAGCAGATAGTCGAGCTTCATCGAGCCGGGCGCAGCCCCGGTGAGCTGGCCCGAGAGTTTGAACCCAACGAACAGACGATCCGCAACTGGATCGCCCAGGCAGACCTGGATGAAGGCCGTCGTAGAGACGGCCTGACGACGGTAGAACGAGCCGAGCTGCGGAAGTTGCGCAAAGAAAATAGGCAGCTGAGGGTTGAGCGGGAAATATTGGCAAAAGCCGCGGCCTGGTTCGCACGGGAGAGCGATCCGATTTCCAAGGAGTCTTCAGGTTCGTGAAAGTGAATCAGGCCGACTATCCAATCACCACCATGTGCCGTTTGCTGGGTGTCTCCACCAGTGGCTACTACGCGTGGGTCGATCGCGGACCTTCGACTCGAGATGAAGCGAATGCTCGTCTTCTGGAAACAATCAACGGGATCCACCAGCAAAGTCGTCGGACCTATGGAGCTCCCCGCATTACGGCGGAACTTCGAGAGGAAGGTCACCTGGTGGGCAAAAACCGGGTGGCCCGACTGATGAAAGTCGCCGGCATTGAAGGCGTTAGCCGCAGACGCAAGACACGCACGACCCTGAGAGGCCAAGACAGCCGTCCGGCTCCGGATCTGGTGGAGCGAAACTTCCAGGTCAGCCGCCCCAACCGACTGTGGGTTGCAGACATCACGTACGTGCCGAGTTGGGCAGGTTTCGTCTACCTGGCCGTAGTGGTCGACGCTTTCAGTCGTCGAGTGGTCGGCTGGTCGCTCAGAAATGATCTCAAGACCCGGCTAGTGACCGATGCCCTGCAAATGGCACTTCAAGAGCGTGAATCCGACGGGGTGATCCATCACTCGGACCAGGGGACGCAATACACGTCGATCGAGTTCGGGCTACGCTGCAAGAGAGCCGGCATCAGACCCTCCATGGGCTCGGTCGGTGACTGTTATGACAACGCGCTGTGTGAGAGCTTTTTTGCCTCTCTGGAGTGTGAACTGATCGACCGGCACAGCTTCCGCAGCAAGCTGCAGGCCAAGCTTGCTGTCTTCGACTACATCGAGGGCTTTTACAACCCTCACAGGCGGCACTCGTCACTGGACTATCTGTCGCCGATCAACTATGAATCGAGGCACTCAGATGTGGCTTGATTCGAAAGCCGTAAACTGTCCACAAAAGTGGGGTAACTTCATTTGTTGTCGCTTCTGTTTTCTATCATTCGTAATCCAGCTTCTCGCCCCCTAGTCTAATTTAGTGGGGAAGAAGTGTCTCACCATTATTGGCACAGAGGGTGCCGAGAGATCAATCCAACACCTTTTGACCTTGTATCCGTCAGGGCAGTTTCGCAAGCTTCGCCCCTGTCACTTACGCGGGGAACTTGGAGTCTTCCCACTCGGGTTCACGTAACCTAACCCGTTTTTTCTGCTGCAACCAGCCAGGCTCTAACAACCAGGACCTAAGGTCCCGTCTTCAAAGATTGGGTCTCAGCGAAAACTCGGCAACTCAATCCTTCGCTGCCAAGAGCAAATAGCAAACACCGTCACTCAGGAGGTGAGTCGGCTCACACCGGGATGAGGCAAACAGACACTCTCACTCGTACACAATGGTCACACCCCTACACCCGATTGTAATACGATAATGGTCAAATTGTTCAAAAAATAGTGGACAAAGGTGGGGACCGTACCGTACCGACCCCACTTTCGTGTACACCTGAGTGTACACCTGATCATTTGGGAAGGAATCCGGAAACGGGTAGACTCGACCTATCACAAGCATTTCAAGACAATTCGAGATGCTCGAACACCGACCCTTCAACTCGATCTTGAGTCGATCACCCAGCGTGGAGAATCAACCGTCCAGGTCCGAATTTGCTGGTCGGAGAATCTTGGGTGCAGGATGTCAAGAGCCGGTGTTAAACTCGGGCTGCGCTCCCCGCATCCGTGGGCATCCGAAGCAATCAGGGAGATAAGATCAGCACCCAGCAGTCGAAGCCCAAAGCGCCGAGTTCTGGTCCAGGAACGGCCCTCCAGGGACCTGGCGTTGAGCTGCGTCAGGCAGCCTCGATCGCAGAGTTCACGGAGCAGTTGAGGATCTTTGTGCACTGCTGAGTACCGCTCTACATGGGCCAGTAAAGGAGCCAGTCCTTTCGATAGCAGGATCTCAGCGCTCTTGAGCAGCTGCGTCCGGGGTATCAGAGGATGAAACTCGACCAGCACGTAGTGACTCCCGTTCATCGGCAAGATCTCCTGCCGGTGGAGGGCATCCAGGAAATCTGATCCCCAGAAGTTTTCGGCCCCGAGCAGAATCTTCATCTCTTTCAGGAACTCGAAGCCGGCAGTCTGCCCAATTCCGGTCAGCTCCTCCAGCATGGTCTCGAACCGCTCTCGGGTCTCTTCGGGAGTACGGATTGGGAAGCTGGGGTGGAACATGTGAGGGGTAGCGACCATGACTCGCGTTCCCGACTCATGGGCAATTCGCAGCATCTCTACAGTCTCTTCCAGGCTGGCTGCGCCATCGTCTACCCCAGGAAGGATATGAGTGTGGAGATCAACCATGGCCGTGTCTTTGCTTCTCGTTTCTCATCACTTCAGGTCGGGCAGGATCCGATGTAATATGGCTGGGTGCCCGACAGTGAAACGATAGACCTTCCTCGTTATTCTACAGAAGCTCCCCCTGTGATGACCGCCGACCAGGCTTATACCAGCCTGTGCGCCGTCCTGGCCCACCCGTCAGCCACTTCCCGGGACTTCAGTCCCGAGGAGTGGAACCTTCTTGCCGACACTGCCCGTCGCGAAGGCGTGGCGCCGCTGCTCCACTACAGCCTCAGCACCGGGGGCAGACTGGAAGGGGTGCCCGACGACATTCGGCAAAGCCTCCTGGACGCATACCACGATACGGGAGTGGCGAATATGCTCCTGTACCATGAACTGTCGCAGATTGTGGAAGCGCTGCGGGAAGACGGGGACCCTCCGCTTGTCCTTCTCAAAGGTCCCGCCCTGGCAGAGACCATCTATCCCAACATCGCACTGCGTCCTTTTGGAGACCTGGATCTCCTTCTGCCCGAAGAGAGGCTGTCCCGGGCTGTTCGTTCCCTCAAGGCGTTGGGCTACCACGAGCCGTTCACGGATGTTGCAGACGGTCTCAATGTTTTGGTTGGTCACCACGTCCACCTCGTTCGAACGAATAGCGGTCCTGCGACTACGGTTGAACTGCATTGGAGTCTGATCGGCGGCCGGCACGACCGGCGTACTCCTTCCGTGCCCTGGTTCTGGGAACAGGCAGAGCCAGTGCAGTTCTCCAGCGATGCTGCATCCGTCCCCCAGACAGTTCTGATTCTCAATCCGACCGCCCACCTTCTCTACCTGTGTGCGCATTTAATGCTTCAGCACGGAGAGGCGGATTACCTTCTCCGCTGGTTTTACGACATCCATCTGCTCATCGAAAAGAAAGGAGCATGTATTGACTGGGACCAAGTGGCGGTGCGGGGAAGGGAATTTGGATGGGGCCTGGTTGTCGGCAACGCCTTGCAGGCCGTACGGGAGCGCTTTCAGACACAGATCCCGCTGGGGGTTCTCGACAGGTTGTCGAGGGTTGGGTTCGATAGAACCTCACAGTTGGACGTCCGCCGGGCCGAAGTTATTAAAACGAGGGCCACCTCGGTCTCGTCACCGGCCGCACGCCTGCGATTTCTTCTGGGGTCCGCATTCCCCAGCCCCGCCTATCTGCGCTGGCGCTACCGGCCGCGTCCCACCTGGCTGTGGCCCCTGTTCTATGTCTGTCGCTGGTGGAGCTACGTTCGCGAACCCGTTGTCACGTTGCGAAAGTTGGTCTCGCTCTGCTGGCCCGAGAGGGGGTAGAATCCGGGTTCAAGATCTTGGGCCGTTCGCACCACTGTGAGTCCTCCCACGCTGAGGTGGAATGTTGATCGGACCACGGAGGGTCCTCCTACACTGGGAATGTCACGGGATCGCGAAAAGTGTAGGAGCCGCCTCCGCGCGGCGATCTGATCGGATCACGGAGGGGCCTCCTTGAGACGATTTGGACCTGGAACCTAGTCCTTTTCCCCCTGGCTCAAATTCAAGGGGCGACCCTGGTGGTCGCCCGTCAACCGGGCCGGCACAAGGCCGGCCCCGACAGGAGAGATCTGATCGGACCAGGGAGGGCCTCCTACGTTGTTCTTTTCCTGATCCGATCAAGATCGTGGCATGTCTCCATCCCCATCGAGAGGGAGGGGGCGGAGAGAACATAGAAAAAAGGGGACATTCTACTGTGACCCAAAGGGGGAGAAGAGCTCAGAACTACAATCGCCCGAGGAAATGCAGACTGTCCTTCTTCAGCTCGCCTTGAACTGCCTCAGGGTCAGTTCATCGATCACACGGTAGTGTTTCAAATTGCCGGTGGCGAGGGTCAGATCGTGGCTGACCGCAGTGGCTGCAATCAGAGCATCGGCCAATCGGAGGGCGTGCGACAGAAAGTGTTTCTCGACGTAAGCAACTGCACGACTGGAAATCGACTCGTCCAAGGGAAGAACGCGCCAACCCCAGCGGCGGATGGTCCTGCGCAGAGCCCGATGTTCCTCCTTGTTTCGCATTCCCTGGACCAACTCGATGTAGGTTACTACAGACATTGTTACCGGGCGACAATCTCGGAGGAACCCGGCCGCTCTCCGGTCCCCTCGGAAGTGCCAGATCAGAATATCCGTATCCACCAGCATCAAAGGCGTGCTTTCCGGATTGCGTCCACATGGCCCTCCACGTCCTCAAGGTCGCTTCGGTCCTTCCAGATTCCGAAGACAGGAGGATCACTTTTCGTCCTCTCACCGGGACCGGCGTCGAGCGGTACAACTCTGGCGCGAGGCTTCCCACGGTAGGTAATTGTCACCTCCTCGCCGCGATCGACCGCGTCAAGCAGCAGGCGGGTTTTGGTTCGGAGTTCCTTGGCTGAAATTTGCATGTTGACTCCATGAAGTGTCCTTTTTAAGTGTACACTTAGTGGGGAATGAAGGCAACGACTATAGGTAGGGGGTGATCCGCTTGCAACCAGTCTTATCAACTGAGATTTGTGGGTGGGCCGTTCATCGAAGCTCGTTGATCTTTGGAACCCTCACCTCAGTTTTCGCTTGTAGGTTCGAGCCTTGGAACGTTGTCAATCATCCTTGTATCGGAGAGAAAAGGCTGTCGTATTGCCGACGGCTTCCTGCAGCCGGCATATCACCTGGTTGAGTTCTTCTTTGGTCATTCCCGGGTACAGGGGTAAGGCCAGGGTTTCTTGACTCGCCTTTTCAGCGTGTGGGAAATCGTTCTCGGTATGTCCATAGAAAGAACACGCTTCCGTCAGGTGGAGCGGCTGCGGGTAGTAAATCGCTGACCCGATCCCCGCTTCCTGCAGATGTCTCTGGACTTCAGCACGATTGCCCACTCTGATGACATACATGTGGTAAGCGTGTGAACAGCCAGGCCGCACGTCTGGAAATTCAAGGCCCAAGCCCGAGAGTTCCTGAGTGTAGCGTTTGGCCGTCATCCGCCTTTGATTGTTCCACTCATCCACGTAGGGGAGCTTAACGAGGAGGATCGCCGCCTGAATCTCATCCAGACGACTGTTGTACCCAATCTCGACAGGAAGGGACTTGTTCTTACATCCGTGATTTCGCAGTATTCGAACTCGCCTGGCCAGCTCAGGTTCATTGGTCGTGATCATGCCTCCGTCGCCGAGTCCTCCAAGGTTCTTGGTGGGGAAAAAACTGAGACAGCCGGCATCTCCAAGGCTGCCGGTTTTCTGACCTCGGTATTCCGCACCAAAGGCCTGGGCATTATCTTCGATGACTCTAAGGTCGTGCTGTGCTGCAAGATCGAGCAGCGGCGCCATGTCGGCCGGGTGCCCGAACAGGTGGACAGGAATCACAGCTCTGGTCCTTGGCGTGATGCGTTCCTCAACCTGGCTGACATCCAGGCAATAACTATTCTCATCGATATCTACGAAAATGGGCGTCGCTCCCAACCTGACCACCACCTCGACCGTTGCAAAGAACGTGTAGGTCGGAACGATGACTTCATCGCCAGGCCCGATGTTCAGAGCCTTGAGAGAAAGAAGCAGAGCATCCGTGCCAGAGGCGACGCCGACGGCATACCGAGTCCCCGAATAATGGGCTACCTCCTGCTCCAGCGCCTCTACATTCGGACCGAGAATGTATCGACCGGACTCCAGGACCTGGCGCACAGCCTCGTCGATTTCATCTTTGAGCTGATGATATTGCTCCGTTAGATCGATTAGGGGAACTTTCATGAGCTATCTTGAGAAGGCCTTATCGTGTTTCCGAACCTGATGTACTCGGTACTGCATTCCTACAAGTCGCGGTCATTAGATCGACTTGAAGACTGAGCTTCAGCTCTTGATCACATCGACGCCGGCGACTGGGCTTTCGAGGCCTCGCCGGTTGGAAATGCATCAAAGACAGTCGAGCGACTTTGGATCACAGAACGCTTCGTCTCTATCACTTGCAATAGGAATTTTCCCACTCGGGCTCATCTAGACTGCCCCGCTATTCTATAGGAAATCAGTCGCGCCCAAAACAAGGCTCGAAGACCTCGGCTGATCTCCCCGACAATGGCCATATGATAGCCCTTTTGTGATGAATGGGATAAGAAAATGGTCACAATGAGGCGCCTCCCCCTTTCAATTTCCGATTTGGGATTTGGACGGGGTTCGGGTAGGCTTCGTCTCACTCAACCAAAGACTTTTTCGAATATGAACAGCAGCGAACACGTTGCCCGATTGCTCACTCTTGCCTTCGCCATGGCACTGGTCTCAACCTGTTCCATCGGAGGCATGTCAGCGGCTCAAGCCGAGCGCTGGAATCTGATCGCCATTGTGACCGACGACCAGGCCGAGTGGGAGGTCCGGTCTTACGGCAATGACGAAATCGTGACACCCAACATGGACCGGCTGGCCCGCGAAGGAGCCCGCTTCACCAGCGCCTTCGCGGCCTCGGGCGTGTGTACGCCCAGTCGTGTGGCCCACCTGACAGGCCACACTTTGCCGTCTCGTGAGATCCTCCGTGGTCTGTCTCAGTGTGGAAGGACCCTCCGTGGTCCGAACAGTTCGCCGCATGGAAGCGGCTCCCAGTGCGCTCGTAAGCGCACTTGAACAGTAGGGTGAAAGTCTCTACCGGGCAAACGTTCTCCGGCCCGTATTCGACGGCAACTGCGTCATCGTGAGGTGGGGTGGGAAGCAGCCGAAGGAGAACCACCAGTCTGTAGGAGACGAACTCGATTCGGCTCAGAGGGGACAGCGAGCCTGCTGGGAAATGGCGAAGCTCGAATGGAAGGGAAACCTGACACGGACAAGAGCCTGATGGGTAACGTGAAAAAGGCATCTTGTTAACCCTTGGGGTGGTTGGAGATGGAATGGTGGGAAGTTCAAGTGACGTAAAGCGAGGAGGTCTGCGAAAGGTCGGTCTGGTAAGAGACCCGCAGAAGTCAGAGGCGGCGTAGTAGTGAAGAAGCCGGGTAATGCCGGTGGAGCGAAGGCCCGCCAGGAAGGTGGATGTGTAGAGTCAATGACGAAGCAAGAGGAACTGTCGAAAGTGGAGGAGACTCCTGTAAGACAGCAGATTGTTTAGAGGGGGTGAAGTCAGGCTGTTTTGACCTGGATTGGGTAAGCAGAAAATGACGGATTAGAGGAGCGCTGGTGGTTGAGGCCAGCCCTTGGTAGGAGAGGAGCTAGCGGAAGCGGGAGCCGTTGGCGTTGGCGATCCAGCGACGCAGGGCGACGCGGACGTTGTTGACGCGACTCAGCGGAGCGTTGTCGAAGTACCAGCGGAAGGTTTTGATCTCTTCCAGGATGTCTACGTCGGGGAAGTCGGCGGTCAGTTCGGCAATGAAAGCCGCATCCAGCTCGGGGCGGTAAGGGTAATCGGGCAGCTGCTCTTGCAGGTAGGCGAGGATCTTCTCGGGAGAGTTGTCGAAGAACATGTCGGCGCTATTCACAGCTCGTCGGAGGCCCGGCAGATGTCCTCTTCGTCCAGAGTGGCCTTTTGCTCGAGCACGCCCCGGTTGAGCGCGGCCAGGCAGAGGCGGTTCAGCAGCCGGCAGACGCCGCCCGAAGTTTTGTAAAGGGCCAGGTAGGCCGAGTCGGTGAAGATGTCGGGTTTAGCTCCGGCCAGCTGGAGATGGTGGCAGACGTAGTTTTTGGTTTCGGCCTCATCCAGGGGAGGCAGCTTGTAGGAGAGTAGGATGCGCTGGTGGATGTTGCGGAACATGGGGCGCCCGAGCCGTCGGCCCAGGTCGGGATGACCGATCATGATCATGAGCAGGGGATCGATTGAATCCATCCTAAAATTAAGAAGTACAGGTATTTCGTCCAGTGTTTTGTCGGGCAGACACTGGCTCTCGTCGAGAATTAGAATCGGGGTCTTTTTGGCGTTCTCCACATAGTCGCGCACGGCCGTTTGCAGGTTTCGAAACAGAGTGGACTTGCGGCTGGAGGGCTCACCGCCGAACTCGCTGTTGAGCTGGGCCCAAAAATCCAGGGGAGTGACCGTCGACAGGGGCACGTAGAAGAGCTTGTAGACGGAGGAGTTGAGTTGCTCGACGAAGGCGCGCACGGCGGCCGTTTTGCCGGTTCCGGCCTCCCCCAGCACGAGCATCAGCCCCAGACGGGTACGCATGTAGTCCAGGCGCCGGGCGAGTTCGTCAAAGGCCGCAGTGGGGAGCAGTTTCTGGGCCGGGATGTCCTTGGCGAAGGGAGTGTCGGAGAAGCCGTAAAAAGTGTGGATCACGATTCATCCTCCTCGTCGGGAAGGGAAAAACGGGGTCTTCGGGGGGAAGTGGCGTTTTGGGCGGCGTCGACCCGGTGCAGACGCACCACCGGCTGGTCGTCTTCGAAGAGAAACAGCTCACTGGGACGTCCTTCGGGATGGCGGATCTCGATGCGCAGGCCAGTGTATTGGGGCGGCACTTCCCAGAGCCGGCGGGCGATGGAGACGGTGCAGTCGTTGCGGACGGTGCGGTGCAACGTGCGGTAAAAGACCCGGTCCAACTCGGCCCGGCTGACCGTACGGCGGCGAATGGAGGCGAGCGAGCGCAGGTAACGCTCCAGTGGCGTCTCACAGATGCTCGAGTGGCGGCGCCGGTGATAGTCCTGCTCCAGCCACTGAGACAAGCGAGCATTGAGATCGTCGAGGGTCAAGGCCTCGAGATCGAGAAGGCTTAGAAAACCCTGGCGCAGGGTGCGAAACCAGCGCTCGATTTTTCCGCGCGAAGGACTGTCATAGGGCTTGGAATGCACCAGAGCCACACCCAGACGGGCGCAGGCCAAGGTGAGTTGTTTGGAGGAGAAGGCCGAGCCGTTGTCACAGTAAAGGATCTGGGGTAAACCATGGCGCGAGAAGGCTTTTTGGAGTGCCGAGACGACCACTGCGGAGTTTCCCCGGGTGTAGAAGCGGGCCAGGGTCAGGAAGCGGGAATGGTCATCGATGGCTGCAGCCAGGTAGGTTTTGCGGCGGCGGCGGCCGAGAGGCACCTTGGGGCCGTGCATAAAATCCATCACCCACAGATCGTTGGCGTGGGGTTTTTCGAAGTGCTTGCGGGCCTTGGGCGCCGGCTTGACCTGGGGCCGCAGACCGGCCCGCTTGATGTGACGACGCAAAGTGGATTCGGAGATGCGGCGCGAAGTGATGTGGCCCGAGGCCACCAGCTGTTCACGGAGTCGGTTGACCGGCACCCGGGGATGGCGGGCCAGCAGCTCGGAGATGTGGGCGCTCAGCTGCTCGGAGATGACCCGGCTTCGGCCCGCATCGCAACGCCGCTTGGGCAAGAGTCCGTCGAGTCCTTCTTGGCGGTAGCGGCGCAACCAGCTCTTGAAAGTGGCGACTGAGTAGCGGCGTCTGCCCAGACCCGGCACATCCAGCTCTTTTCGGGCCATGCGGCCGAAGTAACGGGCTTGGCTGCCGGCGGCGGCGTGCAGCACCGGCGCGATGACGCCGTAGCGGAACAGCGCCACGGCCTGGCGTTTTTGTTTTCCCTTCATCCTGAGGCTCCTTTGGCCAACCCTTTGTGCCACAACCCTACCGCTGGGCCCCTATCACGCAGTGTGGAGGATCGATTCTTGTCATGACGCGGCTGCCAGCCGGGTCCAAACAACGTGGCGCAAAAAGGGGATTGAGCGACTTGTGCTGCAGACACAGCGGATGCCGGTGAGTCAGCCCGTCAGCAAGCCAGAGCGGGGCCCGAGAGCCAATCGTAGGTCGAACAGCAGGTGGGGAAGTAACGCCGATGAAAACGCAGCACCACTCGGGGTGGAGAGCCTCGGGGCTGGGCCGCCAGCAGCGCGGCCACCTGCTGGGCCTGCCGCCGCACCCCTTGGACGGCTCCGGGCAACTCGACCTCGGCCACCGGAAAAGAGAGCAGTCGCCCATAGACGGCCGCCAACAGCAGCAGCATGCGGTGCAGCGTCAACTCCTCCAACAGCACAGCTTCCTCACCTTGGCTGCCGGCCGTGGCCACCTCGTCCAGCGCTTGGCGCATCGTCCGTTTGCCGTTCACCACCACTTCGACCATCCAGCTCATCAACCCCAGGCTGAAGCGTCGGCGCGGCACCACTTGAGCCGGCAGCACGCTGAAGGTGACATCTCGTGGCTGATCCGGGCCCCGCCGCCGGCAGCGGAAGCGAGCCACTGGAAACCGTTGATAGGTCCGCCCCTCCTCATCCACCAAGCACCTGAAATACAGACCGTGGCGTACGGCGCATTCACTTCCCCGGCACAGCGGACAGCGGTCCCGGTAGTCGGGCAACAGCTCGTACAGCCCCAGTCCCAGAGAGGAAAGACTTGACAAAGACCTGTCTTGGAAGCGATCCTGAATCTGAAGTTTGTCTTCGAAAAGCCGGGAGTTATCCGAAGCTCAAACCACGGGCTCCCGGCTGCTCCTTTCCCTTCTTCTCCGCAGCCAAGACAGCTGTCACACTGTCATATTCTTTTCACCCGCTGCGGGCTAAGACAATCTATACAATTCCGGCTGCAAAAGGCAGAGAAGTTTGTGACGTATTACAGCAGGCCCGGTCTCAAGCGCTCCCCTTGCACCTCGATCTTCACCGAATAAAACGTGTCTCGCGGTCCGGCGCGGTAAAAGATCTCCCCGCCGTCTCGTGACCAGGCCGGATTCACACCCCCCCGGGTAGAGATCTGTTCAGAGGATCCGGGCCCCGGGTAGGACCGAACGTAAATCTCAAAACGCCCCGACTCGCTGGAGCCGTACACGATCCAACGCCCGTTGGGCGAAAATTCCGGCCAACGTGCTTCGAACCTCGTCTCCAGAAAAGGCTCCACTGTTCCTTCCCGCGTCAGAACTGAGACCCAAAGCTCTTCCCCCGGCGAGCCGCGGGGAGACATCGGTACGAAAGCCAGCCGTCGTCCGTCCCGGGACCAGGAACTGAGGAAAGGTAAGGCCAGGTCGAGGTCGTCCCCCGCCAGCCTCTCAACTTCTCCCGGCCCGGTATTCACATTCTTGATGTACAGAGCGTTTGATCCATCTCGATCCGAGGCAACGGTAAAACGCTCCGCCTCGGGCCCCCAGATGGCCGTCAGGTGGTTCCCCTCAAAGGTTTGCCGGCGCAGGGTCCGCCGTTCCAGATCAAAAAGCCAGACGTCCCGGGAAGGATAAGCGTGCGTGAGCAGTACCTGGCGGCCATCGGGGGAGACACGGCCCGCACCATAATCTTTCAAATCTTCCGGTTCAAGGCCCAACGCTTCTTCTCGCCCCTTCCGGTCGACCCAGACAGGAGTCTCCTTCCCCTCCGGATAAACCGATCCCGGTGCGTAGGCCAGCACTCCCGTTGCTGAGAAGCTGAACTGGGCTGCTCCGGTCTCCCGATTCGTGTTAGTGGTGTAAATGGAACGGCTAATCCCCTCCAATACCGGAACTTCGGGACCGGTCACTTCCAGCCGATCCAAATCAAAAGGAACCGCCAGCAGCCTGGCCTCTCGCGCAAACACCAGATGTCCGCTGGGCACGTAACGGCCGTCCGCTGCGTCCTCCAAGAGCGGTTTACGCTGGCCTGTCCCCAGAGACTGCACGAAGACCCGAACCCGTTTCCAATCCAGGGGGAAGGTCTCATAGCGCACCGTGAAAAGTACCGCTTTGCCGTCAGGAAGAACGTGAGGCAGGCGGTGGCCGACCTCTCCGGCCGCCTCGTCGAGTTGAGTGATCTCTTCGGGCGTACCTCCTGAGGCCGAAACACGAGAGAGGCCACCAAACGGGCCGGCGAAAATGATCGTGTCGTCCGGTCCCCAGCTGGCTCCATACCAGGCATTACACTCACATAGTTCCACAGGGTCACCCCCTGACAGATTCACTTTCTGGAGCCTTGGTCCTTCTTCCGTCCAGGCCACATAACCCAGCCAGTTGCCGTCCGGGGAAAAAAAGGGCTGCGTCAATAAGTCCTCCGGGCCCGGGATGGGCCGGGACTGCCACTGATCCAGCCGGTGCAGGTAGATCTTCGATATCTTTTCGGATACGGCTTGGGAGACAAAGGCCACCTTCGTACCGTCCGGGGAGAGAGCCACACCGTGTCGAAAATGAGGCTCCAGTCTCTCTCCCTCCGGCACCAGAATCTCATTCCGAAAGGGCAAGGTCACGGGGGTTTGGTCGGCGGCAGGCGTCAGGTACCACATGGTTGCGGCCCCTGCCGTCGTCGCTCCTGCGATGACTCCCACCGCCCAAAGCAGCGAGACTGTCTTTCGAGGTCTGGGGCTTTTCGCGGGGATCACTCCTGAGGGGACAGGTCCCGACAGTCCCTGACTCACCGTCACCAGGTCCGTGTGTACCTCACGGGCCAGTTGAAAACGCCTCTCTACCTCCTTCGACAGCATCTTCGCCACCGTGTGCTCGAGCAGCGGCGAAACCCCTGGTCTGTATTTCGAGACCGGCTCCGGTACTTCGGTTAGAATCGCACTTGCCGTCTCCATCGGAAGTGGCTTCCGAAATGGATTCACTCCCGTCAGCATCTCGTACAACACCACTCCCAATGAGAAGATGTCACTGCGCGGATCCACTTCCCTCCCCGTCACCTGCTCCGGTGACATGTAGGGAATCGTCCCCCGGGCCGAGACCTCTTCCGTCAGGTTAGCTGTGTAGTCCTGCTCTTCCCCTTCTTCTGTCTTGATCCACCTGGCCAACCCGAAGTCCGTGATCTTCACATGACCCTGTTCCGTCAAAAGGATGTTCCCCGGCTTGACATCCCGATGGATGATCTTGCGACTGTGGGCCTCTTCCAGTGCCTCGGCCGTCTCCGTGGCGATCTGCAAGGCTTCCTCCAGGGGGAGAAGAGATCCGGTGAGCTTCTTCTTCAGTGTCTCTCCCTGGACATACTCCATCGCAATGAAGGGTCTGTCGTCCATCTCTCCCACATCATGGATGTGACAGATAAAGGGATGATCGAGGGCTGCCGCGGCTCTGGCTTCTCTCAATATCCGTTTCTCCGACTCCGTGCCCAGATCATCTCCATCACGCACGAACTTCAGCGCCACTTTTCTGCGCAGCACGGTGTCTTCGGCTAAAAACACCTCTCCCATGCCTCCCCGGCCCAGCTTCTTCAACAACCTGTACCGGGACTCTTTTCCTGCGCCTTCCATATCGGAACCCGTGTGGGATTTGAACTGTGATTCATTGTAGCCCGGGCAGGATTCAGGCACCAAGCAAACCGGGGGCCGCTCGTCTGATCGGACCACGGAGGGTCTTCCTACACTGGGAATGTCACCGGGTGGCAAAGTGTAGGAGCCGCTTCCATGCGGCGATCTGATCGGACCACGGAGGGTCCTCCTACACTGGGAATGTCACCAGGTGGCCAGGAGCCGCTTCCATGCGGCTATCTGATCGGACCACGGAGGGTCCTCCTACATTGGCAATGTCACCGGGTGGCGAAGTGTAGGAGCCGCTTCCACGCGGCGATCTGATCGGACCACGGAGGGTTGATCAACGTCAAATAGAATTCCCGCAGCGACGATTGGAAATCCCCACACAAGGATTAAAAAAAAGAGCTGTAGCCGTCCTCTGAGACGGCCCTTTCCGCGGTCCTCCTTTCTGTAAAAAAGAGAGATTGTTCCTAGAATGCGAGGGGGACGGAGTGAGGGCGTAGCCCGAACGGAGCTCCCCCTCGCTCGCGCTGGCGTCGAGGGGAGTGGACCAGATCCACGAGGCTGCTGAGCGGCCTCTGTAGGGCGCTGTACGACCTCTCCCCTTGGCGGGCACTCGTCTATCGCCCTCACCAAGCACTTTCCGGGGTCCAATCAGCCGATTTGCCCGGATTTGACCTCCTCGCGGTTTCCTCATTTCGTGGTTCCCTGCTGCTTTGCCTTGGCGCTCTCCATTCGATAGCTCGGGACGTTGAGTTCCAGAATCACGCTGTGGTGCACCAGCCGGTCGATGGCTGCTGCCGTCGTCAGGGGGTCCTTGAAGATCCTCTCCCAGTCCGAGAAGATCAGGTTGCTGGTCAGCAAGATGCTGCGACGTTCGTAACGATGGGCCAGCAGTGTGAAGAGAACCTCCATTTCCTCCCGGCTTTGCTGAACGTAGCCGATGTCATCGACTATGAGAGCCTCGAAGCGATCCAGTTTCTTGAGCTCCTTCTCCAGAGTCAGATCGATTTTGGCCCGCAGCAATCGCTGTACCAGCAGGGCGCAGGTAGAAAACAGAACCCGGCGCCCCAGCAGAATCAACTCCTGGCCCAGAGCACAGACCAGATGGGTTTTCCCGCTCCCAGGGTTACCGAAAGCCAAGACGTTCTCGGCACGATCCAAAAACGTCCCTTCCAGCAGCGCTGTGAGTTGTCGATCCACGCTTTGGGGCAAGCGCGAGCGGTCCAGCGCCGTCAGCGTTTTCTCCCAGGGAAGCTTGGAGGCCCGACGCTGGCGCTGGATTTTGCGCTCGTGCCGCTCCGCCACCTCGATCTCAGATAACGACAAGAGAAACCGGGGATAGGACAGACTTTCCTGGGTGGCCAGTGCCGCCTGGGCGGCGTAGTGCTCCCGAAAGGCCGGTAGATGAAGCTCGATTAGGCACTCGCGAAGTCGCGGTAAGTTGCCTGTGCTCATGACCTCACCTCCCGGTTCTCGAGAAGGGTGTCGTAGAGGCCCACGTCCATCTTCTCCACCATCACTTCCCAGGGTTCCACCACCGGATCGACAAGGCATTCTCGTAGTGCTTCAAAACGGATTCTTTGTCCCCGCTCAATCAACACCTGAAGTGCCTCTCGCACCCGCTGTTCACCTTCCTGGGCAGCCACCTCGAGGATCTTCAGATATTGGCGATCCGCCGTGGCCGGACAATCTCGGCGCAGCTCGTCGTAGGCGACTCGAAACAAGATCCCCGGAAACAGATCCTCCCGCCAGCGATAGCGAGTAAACGCCCCCGGCTTGCGCACCAACGAATGGATCACGTGCCGGTAGTCAATGCGATGCTTGCCTTCTCCTCGCAAGCGCGGCATCCGTGCCTGGCGCCGTCCTCCGTAGTAGACCTCCACCTGATCCGCCCACACCCGCACTTGAACGCGCTCGCCGATCAACCGGCTGTCCACCGAATAGGTGTTGTGGCGAACCCGGATCGTACTGCTGGGGGAGACTCTCACCCACTGCCGGGTGAAGTCATCCAGACGGCGTGCCGGCAACGGGCGCATCACTGCCAGCTCTTCTCCCAGGCGCTTTTGCCGGGCCGCATTGCGCCGGGACACAATCACCGCTACAAAGCCCTCGTACTCTTCCCGGCTGGAAAAATCACGGCTACACCGCAGCAGCAGTTCCTGCTCAATGGCCCGTTTCAAGCGGTGATGGGACTGTTCCACATCCCCGTTCTCGTGTGCCTTTCCTGCCTGAGTGCGACTGGAGCGCATCCCGAAGTGTCTCAGCAACGCTTGATAGCGCTCGGTGAACTCTTCCCGCTTCAGGTTCTTGACTGCCGCCGAGAGCCGGTCGGTCCGGTGCTCCTCGGGCAGCGCCCCCAACTCCCACAACGCGTTCTGAAGCCCCAGGCTGAGGCTCTCAAACGACTCACTGAAACACAGCGTGGTCGCTTCCCAGTTCGAGTAGGCCAACACGAAGTGGTACAGCAGATGGGGAAACGGCTGGCCCTGGATCGTCACTCCGAGGCGCCCCATAAACGTGAAGTCCGATTGCGCTTGATGTCCCGGCTGATACTTCTGCGGGAACATCACCTCCTTCGCTTCTCCGTATTCTGCCTTCCACTGCTTGATCCTGCGCTGCAGCGTTCTTAACTGGCCTTGCTGGAAGGCCCCTTCCTGCTGACGACACAAATGATCGAACACCGCTTTTGCTTCCACCGTCGGCGATCGCTTCAGGATCTCTTTCACCTCCGGCCACACCGACTCGAACGGATCCGATCGAGTTCTCCAATACCGTTCCGGCTGACACTGGCTCGGTAGCTTTCCCGACTTCAGGTACTTGCGAGCTGTCTTTCGCGACATCCCCGCTTTGGCCGCCGCCATCGTTAGCGTCTTCTCGTTCTTCTTCAACTTTACTAACCTCCGCACTTGCTGATCCTTAACCATGCCCTCATGGTCAGGATCAGCCCTGAAAAAGCGGGGAATTCCATTTGTCGTCGCGGGGAATTCTAACTGTCGCCAATCAGAGGGTCCTCCTACACTGGGAATGTCACCGGGTGGCGAAGTGTAGGAGCCGCTTCCATGCGGCGATCTGATCGAACCACGGAGGGTCCTCCTACACTGGGAATGTCATCGGGTGGCAAAGTGTAGGAGCCGCTTCCATGCGGCGATCTGATCGAACTTTCAACCTTCAACTTTTAACTTGCAACCTCACAGCGATCTGATCGGACCGCGGCGGGTACCGGCATGGCAGGAACCTGACCTGGACCGGAAACTGGATCAGCAACTTCATCAATCTGCCGGTGGGTGACTTCAACACCAACCTGATCGGTCTGCGCTTCAACTGGTCATTCACCCCGAAGAGCTATCTGCAGACCTTCAGCCAGTACAACAGCGTCACTCACGAGATCGGTCACAACATCAGGCTGGGACTGCTTTCCACATCCAGCACCGGACTCTTCGTCGTATACAACACCGCCACGACAACAACGAGCTTCCTGGATCCACACGACGTGGAACGCCGCACCCTCTCTCGTGCCCTATTCATCAAGTACACCCACCTGCTGGACTACTAGGATTTTTTTCTAGGGGTGAACTTTTCCGTTATAGACTTTCGGTGAGACCACCAAGGCAGGCCGATGTCCTGCTTGTTCGTGTCCAGCCTGGGGATTGAACTGCAACCACACGATATCGCCACGATCGGGCACGTAGCGAGGTGTCACCAGACCTCCCGACCTGCACGGTCGCCCGTGGCTATCTCCTCATGCAAGTTGTCACTGGTCACCTCCGACAGGAGGTCCTCGAGTCTGTAGGATGGAGAACGAACCGGTCGTATGATCAAGCCTCCGTCGTCCAAAGAGATGTCAACGGTGGAGCCCGCCGTGACCCGGGCCTCGTCGGCAAAAGCCTTAGGGATCCGCAACCCCAAGCTGTTCCCCCATTCCTGGATTCTTGTGAGCATTCAGGCCCTCCATTTATACAATGAATATACCACCGAGACACGCGTTCGGCAACGGCCGGTGGGCCAGGCCGACCTTGAGCAACAGCGGCAGGGGCCGGCCCTCGTGAAGGAAGCGCTCGAGCCGCTCCCGGGAGCCGGGAGCATCCCTTCGCGGCTCTCGCCTATCTCTTTAGAAGAAGGTCCAATAGCCGCAGACCTCCCCGGACTTCGTTGGACATGGGCTGGTTTTCGATCAATCCGACGGCATAGTCAAAATCAGCAAATCCGTATCTGGGACTCTGTCCCACGTGAACTCTATCCGGCATGTCCACGGGCTTGGTCACTCCAGCCGAGGGAGCGGTCGCTCCTCGATCTAGAAACTGCTGATCTGCCTCCTGAAGAAAGATGACTGCCGACGTCAGCATCGCAAAATGGCCCCGTGGGGCACTATTAATCATGGAAAGGTATCGGGAATCCACCAGAGCTATGCGCCTGTTTAAGAACACGAGGCCGTCTCGGATTTGAGAGATGTCGAGGATCCCGGATGCAAAGCCGCCAGGGCGGTCCACGCCGCCCCCCGGCAGGAACCCGTTTCCCGACTCAAGCTTCGGTGTCCCAGTAAAAACCTTAGCCCACAGAGCTGAACGAAGAGAGATGGCCTTTCCGAGTTCCTCCTTTAAACTTGGCTGGAGTTTTACTGTCCCTCTAAACTCCTGTTGCCTGGAGTCCATGAGCTGTTTGATCTCCAGGGCCATGTCCCAAGCCTCCCCGTTCATCGCCGCAAAATACTGATCACGTAACGTTACCAGTTCCGGATTAGACAACCCCGTGATCTGGGAGAGCCTGCGAAACTCCGCAGCCGCCACCCCAGTCGGATCCGAACGCTGTATCAGAGACAGTACGGACAGCCATTCCTGGAGAACGGCTTCCGCCCGGCGGTACTGTTTCCTGGCGAGGAAGAAGGCCATCAGGTTGCGATAGGGTAGTTCTTCCTTTTCGTGGACATACGAATCTGCCAGCGCGGTTGGGTCACTATGAAAGATTTTTCGAATGCGGTTTAGCGAAGAGTCTTCCAGCGGAGAGTTGGGAACGCGCGAGAACATTTCAAAATACGCACCTCCAGCAACGTAAATCCTCTTCAGCCCGGGTCCCGGGATCAACCAGGATCGTATCGCTTCATAGGTGCCCGGTTTCTCGCGACTCTCCTTCCATGCAATGCCGAGAAACGCAATCTTGCCGTCGGATTCCTCGCTGTAGAAACCATATAGCGGTCCAGTAGCTGTAATTGCCACGTCGGTTTGAGCTGAAATGACTAAGGGCTCCTCGGTGAAAGGAGCCGGCTCATGGTCGAAGCTGATAAGACTGAGCTCTGTTCGTCTAATCAAGGAGTTTTCGAATGCGACCTCTAAGTCACCAGCCGGACTGAGAGCAGTGATATCAGTTCTGATGGAAGCCCCATCCCTCAACTGAAGAGTGGCCGACAGCCTGGTCTTGCCGTAGGAGACAACGGTGAAGATGAAAACTAAACTGCTGAAGATTGAGATGGGCAGTCTTGGCACGCTCTACTCACCCCAAACATACAGCAAGGGATGCCGCGTGTCTGCACTTCGGGTAATTCAGGAGCCAGTGCATGCCGTAGGTGAAGCAGCAGGTACGGTCAGATCTATTCCTGGCTCCACGACCGGGCAATCTCTTCCAAGGTTCGCCCCTTCGTTTCAGGCACCCATTTCCAACAGAACCAATACGCGAAAACACAGACCCCGGCGAAAAGCCAGAAAATTCCGGCTGGTGTACCAAGTCTGACCTCAAACGCTTCCATCAGTACCGGGACGTACCTCACACCCAGAAAGCAGGCAATCCAGAGTGATAACGCCGCAATCCCCATGGCGCGTCCGCGAATGCGGCGTCCACCCCTAGCTGCTCCCGCAGCGGGCTCTGATGGCCGCCTACAGGGTGGAAGTTACTGACCTTGCCTCGGTATGGCTATATATGTACACTGTACATATGCCACGATTCACGGTTACCGAAGCGCGCAAACAACTCTTCAGGCTGCTCGATTCAGCCGAAAAAGGGGAGGAGGTGATCCTGGAGCGAAGAGGGACTCGCTTTCGGTTGATGCTCGATCCCGGACCGAAGTCAGTCGACCAGTCTATCGCCCCGCTCGATGTCACCGATGAGGAGGTTCTCTCAGGGGAGTGGACCTGGACGGCCGGCGCTGAAGGCAAGCTGCAATTCCAGGCCCGCAAAAAGGCCGGGAAGAGCCAGGAGTGATCCTGCTCGACACCAACGCCGTTATCTGGATTCTGACCGGGCACGATCGAGCCGCTCCTCTCCTGGAGACGCCTGCCCGGCTCTTTCTATCCCCGGTTTCCTTGCTCGAAATCCAGTTCCTGGTTGAGGTTGGACGACTGAGTCCGTTCGACAAGGGGGTGTCTTCTCTCTCTGAAGATCCACGCTGGCACCTGGACAGCCCCTCATCGGAAGTGTTGTTCCGAGCTTCCCTGGACGTTGGCTGGACCAGGGATCCGTTCGATCGTTTGCTCGTGGCCCACGCCCGGTGCCGACGCTTTCGTATGGCCACCGGAGACAGTTATCTGTTGGAAAGGCTCCCCAACGTCCTCCCGCTCTGATCTGGTCTATAGAGGGGACCGAGACCTCTTCCGTCAGGTTGGCTGTGTAGTTCTGTCCTTCTCCCTCCGCCTTCCATACCGCAACCAGTTTAGCCCGGCGGCCTCCGTGCCGCGAATTGATCGGACCACGGAGGGTCCTCCCACACTGGATTTCACCGGATGGCAAAGTGTAGGAGCGGGTTTTTAATCCCGCGATCCTGGAGTGCGGCTTCTGGGTGAATCAGCTCGACTCGACAATAGTCACGTGACGCGTTACACTTGATGGGTGATCAAGACGTTCGCGGACAGACACACCCAGGGATTGTTCGCGACCGGGAAGTCAAAGAGGTTGCCCTCTGACATTTTGAGACGAGCAAGGCGAAAACTAGAGTACATCGACCTGGCAACGCGCCTGGACGATCTGAGAGTGCCTCGCGGTAATCGGCTCCACCAGCTTAGGCGCGACCGCAATGGGCAGGTCGCCATTGCCATCAATGATCAGTGGCGGATCTGCTTCCGCTTCGTCGATGGGGATGCCTACAACGTCGAGGTCACAGACTATCACTGAGAAGAGGTGAGACATGAGCATTTCAAACACCGGCAGGCGCGAGGTCCGGCCTATTCATCCCGGCGAGATGCTGCGGGAGGATTTCCTGCCAGAGTACGAGCTTACTGTTTCGAGTCTTGCCGGGGCGTTGGGTGTTTCGCGGCAGACGATTAACGAGCTTCTCCGCGAGCGCCGTGGGGTCAGTCCGGAGATGGCGCTTCGGCTTTCCCGGTTTTTCGGCAACTCGCCTGAATTCTGGCTCAACGCGCAGCGTGCGGTCGATCTGTGGGATGCGGGACAGGAGGTTGGAGCCGAGATCGGACGTATCACTCCCTTGACCGTCGCATGAACGGGAGGTCTTCGGCTAAAAACACCTTTCCCATGCCTCCCCGGCCCAGTTTCTTCAACAACCTGTACCGAGACCCTTTTCCTGAGCTTTCCATACCGGAACCAGTGTGGGATTTTGACGAATTGTAGCCCAGGCAAATTCAGGCACCAGGCCAACCCGGACCGGCAAAGTGTGGGAGCGGGTTCCATCCCGCGATCCGATCGGACCACGGAGGGTCCTCCTACACTGGGAATGTCACCGGGTGGCGAAGTGTAGGAGCCGTTTCCACGCGGCGATCTGATCGGACCACGGAGGGTCCTCCTACACTGGGAATGTCACCGGGTGGCAAAGTGTGGGAGCCGCTTCCATGCGGCGATCTGATCGGATCACGGAGGGTCCTCCTACGCTGGGAATGTCACCAGGTGGCAAAGTGTAGGAGCCGCTTCCATGCGGCGATCTGATCGAACTTTCAACCTTCAACTTTTAACTTGCAACCTCACAGCGATCTGATCGGACCACGGAGGGTCCTCCTACACTGGGAATGTCACCGGGTGGCAAAGTGTAGGGGCCGCTTCCATGCGGCGATCTGATCGGACCACGGAGGGTCCTCCTACACTGGGAATGTCACCGGGTGGCGAAGTGTAGGAGCCGTTTCCACGCGGCGATCTGATCGGACCACGGAGGGTCCTCCTACACTGGGAATGTCACCGGGTGGCGAAGTGTAGGAGCCGTTTCCACGCGGCGATCTGATCGGACCACGGAGGGTCCTCCTACACTGGGAATGTCACCGGGTGGCGAAGTGTAGGAGCCGCTTCCACGCGGCGATCTGATCGGACCACGGAGGGTCCTCCTACACTGGGAATGTCACCGGGTGGCAAAGTGATAGGGGTAGGGAAAGCTCATTGGTTTGAGCCTCCCCTCCCTCCGAACCGGACGTGCGGTTCTCCCGCATCCGGCTCTCCAGTCAGTGGGGTCCACGGCGGGACTGACAGATCTGCGCGTGGGCTACGGCCATGGTAAATAGCCCCTGCTCGATAAAGTAGGCATTTTTGCCTCCTTTCACTCCTGTTTCCAGGGTCGTCAGCATGCGTTCGGTCCACACTTCCGCTTCCACCCAGCTCCATTTCTGGCTCTCGGCTTCTCTGCCTTGCTTAGGAGTCTCCTCCACTTTCGACAGTTCCTCTTGCTTCGTCATTGACTCTACACATCCACCTTCCTGGCGGGCCTTCGCTCCACCGGCATTACCCGGCTTCTTCACTACTACGCCGCCTCTGACTTCTGCGGGTCTCTTACCAGACCGACCTTTCGCAGACCTCCTCGCTTTACGTCACTTGAACTTCCCACCATTCCATCTCCAACCACCCCAAGGGTTAACAAGATGCCTTTTTCACGTTACCCATCAGGCTCTTGTCCGTGTCAGGTTTCCCTTCCATTCGAGCTTCGCCATTTCCCAGCAGGCTCGCTGTCCCCTCTGAGCCGAATCGAGTTCGTCTCCTACAGACTGGTGGTTCTCCTTCGGCTGCTTCCCACCCCACCTCACGATGACGCAGTTGCCGTCGAATACGGGCCGGAGAACGTTTGCCCGGTAGGGACTTTCACCCTACTGTTCAAGTGCGCTTACGAGCGCACTGGGAGCCGCTTCCATGCGGCGATCTGATCGGATCACGGAGGGTCCTCCTACGCTGGGAATGTCACCAGGTGGCAAAGTGTAGGAGCCGCTTCCATGCGGCGATCTGATCGGACCACGGAGGGTCCTCCTACATTGGCAATGTCACCGGGTGGCGAAGCGTAGGGGCGGCCCGCCTGGCACCTTTTGAGCTCACTTCGCGCTTATAACAGTGAGAAGCCAAATTAACGGACGGTTCTCAAGGGCAAAGGAAGATCGATGTTTTCCCTTCCTTTCTTTGAACGCCTGGTTTAGCCTATGTGTAAGCTGTCCTCATTCCGCAAAGGGAGAAATACCGTGCATTGGAAAGCGCTTAGCGCGGTCATCCTGGCCGCCTCGATCTGTTTTCTTTCACTCACAAATAGTGATCTTTCGGGCCAGGCCGCCACTGCCCGGGTGGACGGCGTGGTCAAAGACCAGATCGAAGCTGTGGTGCCCGGGGTGGTCGTGACCCTCACCGATCAGGGAACCAATCTGACCCGTGAAGTGATTACCAACGACCCTCTGTGCCAACATGGGTGAGACACTTCTTCCCCACTAAATTAGACTAGAGGGTGAGAAGCTGGATCACACGATGATGGTAAACAGGAGCGATAAGAAACTGAGGATTTTGGAGACTTCGGAGCGAAGCGGAGAGGTCCCCAAAATCGGTGCGGAACGGACTGAGCCCGACAGGGTTCTTCCTAGACCCGATCCGGAAGTTCCCAGCAAGGCCACGCGTCGCCGATTTTCAGCCCGCTATAAGCTCCGGATCCTGGAGCAGGCCGATGGATGTGAAGAGTCGGGCGGAGTGGGAGCCTTGCTGCGCCGAGAAGGACTTTACTGGTCGAATCTTCAGACCTGGCGACGACAACGCGAGGAAGGAACGCTGCAGGCGCTGACTCCTCGCAAGCGGGGGCGCAAGTCCAAGCCGGTCAATCCTCTGGATCATCAATTGAGGCAAGTTCAGGCCGAGAATCGGAAGTTGAAGCGCAAGCTCGAGAAGTTTGAAGCCATGCTGGATCTCCAAAAAAAAGTCTCGCAACTGTTGGGGATCTCTCTGGCGAGCAGCGAAGAGAACGGAGACGAGAGCTGATGGACGAAGCTTTGCGATTCTCACAATCCCACGGAGTCCGGGCCGGCTGTCAGGCTCTGGATCTGCCGCCATCCAGTCTGTATCGGGAGAAACTTCGGCGGGAACGGCCGGCGATGGATCCTCGACCTCGGCCCGCATCCCCACGCGCCTTGAGCCCGCCCGAGAAGGAAGCTGTCGTGGAGGTCCTGCACAGCCAGCGGTTTGTCGACAAAGCTCCCGCCACAGTGTGGGCGGAGCTACTGGATGAAGGGCGATACTTGTGCTCGATCCGAACCATGTATCGCATTCTGTCCCAACGTCTGGAAGTCAAGGAGCGTCGCCGCCAGCGCCGCCATCCCCAATACGCCAAGCCAGAACTCCTGGCCACCGGCCCCAACCAATGTTGGTCATGGGACATCACCAAGCTCAAGGGTCCCGTCAAATGGAGTTATTACTACCTCTATGTGGTTCTGGATATCTTCAGCCGCTACGTGGTGGGCTGGATGGTGGCCACCCAGGAGAACTCACGCCTGGCCAAGGCTTTGATCGCCCAGAGCTACTCCAAGCAGGCGATCGTGTCGGGAGATCTCACCCTCCATGCTGATCGAGGGTCGTCGATGAGTTCCAAGGCACTGGCCTTGCTGCTGGCCGATCTGGGAGTGACCAAGTCTCACTCTCGGCCTCACGTCTGTGACGACAATCCCTACTCGGAGGCCCAAATCAAGACCCTCAAGTACCGGCCCGAATTCCCGGCTCGATTCGGCACCATCCAGCAAGCCAGAACCTTTTGCCGGGAGTTCTTCGATTGGTATAACCGCGACCATCGCCATTCGGGTATCGGCCTGCACACTCCCGAGGACGTGCACTACCTCACCGCCATCGCCACACGTCGCAATCGAGCCCAAACACTGGAGGCCGCCCATGCACTCTTCCAGGAGAGATTTCCCAATGGCAAACCCGTTCCTCCCGCTCTTCCAGAGGCGGTTTGGATCAACCCTCCCGAAAAGAAGGACCCCTGAGATGACGCTACTGTAATTTATTCACCAAAGTGTCTCAAAGTTGTTGACACGTTCCGCGATCGAGGACGATATCTCTTTGTCAGCGTCAGACCCGCCTTTTACACACTGGGTGCCGAACTACCCGGTTTCAAGCGCTACACGCGGCCGCATATCAAGGTAGAAGTGGGAGACACTTTGACGCTCGACGTGCTGCTGGAAATCGGCGCGATCGAACAGCAAACCACCGTTACCGCCGCGGCACCCACGGTCGATCGGGTTTCTCAGTCGCTTGGGGGTGTGGTCAATGAGCAAAAAATCAGTGACCTGCCTCTGGTCGACCGTGACCCCATGTTCCTTTTCTTCCTGCAGGCAGGTACCAATCGATTCTTCCCCGAGCGATTCTCCAGGGGTGGACAAGTCGACGGTCTGCGGGAAGGCGATAACAATGTCCAGATCGAGGGTATCTCGGCAAATCAGCCTGTTGTTCCGACGGGGGCAACATTCTCGGCAACCCCTGTCATCAATGAAGCCATAGCCGAATATCGAGTCGTCACTTCGAGCGCCTCGGCCGAGCACGGTCTCGGGTCAGGCGCTCAGGTTCAAATGATCTACAAGTCCGGAACCAACGACTTGCACGGGAGCGTCTTTTATTTTCATCGCAACGGGGCACTCAATGCTAATGAGTTCTTCCGCAACCGGGGTGGCATTGAGCGGCCCTTTTTCCTGCGTCACCAGTACGGCTTCGCAGTCGGCGGACCGGTCATCAAGAACAAAGCGTTCTTCCACTTCACCTACGAAAAGATCGATGAAACACAGGATGCGACCATTCTGAACGAAGTCTATACAGACCGCTTCAAGGAGACGGGTATCTTCCAGTACCCGAATACGGATACGGGTGAGATCCAGGAGATCGATCTCACGACCATTGACCCGACGCGGATCGGCATAAGTCCCCTGTGGAGCAGCTTTGCGTCCATGCTGCCATCGTCCAACAACATGGACACGGGTGATGGTTTGAACACGGCCGGCCACCGCTTCAGCTCAGACGATCCTTGGAGAGAATGGCGCTTTGTGGTCAAGGGCGATTACATCTTCAATGACAGACACCGGCTGGCGGTCTCGGGCGCCAACCGCAAAATAGACGATTCTTCCGCCCGGCACATCCTGGTACCCCGGCTGGCCGTCGGTCATGTCAGCCTCCCAGCCGTGATCGTCAGCCTGACTTCTACACTTACCCCCAGCCTTCTGAACGAGTTGAGGCTGGGTGGAACCTCTGACAAGCCGCGATTCACCAACGGTGACGAGACAAGGTTCACGAATTTTCCATTGCTCAATTTCAGTGGGCTGGGCTGGCTCTTCAGCCCCTTCAACCCCAACCGGAGCCCACGTCTACCCTTTAGCTCATCGGCAGCCACATTGACCATCAACGACAACCTGACCTGGATTCGAGGGGATCACACCTTCAAGGGCGGCGTCGACATCCGTATCAATCGTTGGAATAACAGCTCTGGCGGTGACTTCTATCTTCCCGTGGCAGACACACTTAACTCCTTCAATCCGGCCAGCATCCCGAGTATCCCAGGACTCGACGGTAACGACGGAGCTCGAGCTCAGCAGTTGACCAATGACGTCACCGGATCCCTGGGTTTCTACTTCCAGACCTTCCAGCAGATCACACCCGAGGGAGACGCCTTCATTCCTCTGGAAACCAAGCTTCGCCGCTGGAGGTCCCGAGAATACAGCTTCTTTTTTCAGGACACCTGGAAGGTCCATGACCGGCTCACACTCCAGCTGGGCACCCGCTACGAGGTCCTTCCCTCGGTGTACGAGGACCAGGGGATCTTCTCGTATCCGGTATCGGGTGGCCAGCCCTGTGTCCAATGTGTCTTTGGCATTTCCGGACCGGGTGAGACCACCATCGGTTTGTTGCCCGAGGCAGGTCGGGAACTTTACAACACCGACTGGAACAACTTTGCCCCCAATCTGGGCTTCACATTCGACCCGACTGGAGCCGGGAAATCGAGCATCGCCGCCAACTATCGTATTTCCTACGATCGCAACCAGATGCTCAACACGGAGGCTCAGGACAGAGACAATCCAGGGGCGACGACCTTTGCGTTTTTATTCGGTTCGCCTGGAGACCGGTTGGATCGGGCCTTTGAACTGGTCGACACGGTCGATCCCGGAGTCCCCTTTGGACCCAAAGCCTTCGATCGAACGGGCGAGGTGACGGTCTGGGACGACAGGTACACCACTCCCTACGTGCAGAGCTGGTCGTTGCGGATCCAGCGCGAGATCATGCGCAACACTCTTCTGGAGGCCGCTTACGTCGGAAACCACGGGGTCGGCTTACCGCGAGCCATCAATTTCAATCAGATCATCGTCCGGGAAAACGGTTTTCTGGACGGCTTTCTCGCCGCCCAGCGGAATCTGGTTGCCAGCGAAGACCCTGTGGTGGGAGAAGACACGGGCGTGTTCGGGCAGATCTGGAATGTGATGATCCCTCCCCACCGAAACCAGCTGTTGCCCGCTATTTCTCGGGGTACAGTGGCCTCGGTAGCGGACTTCATCGATTTGCGAGGTTATCCGGAGGCAGTCGGTCTTCCCTTGAATTTCTTTCGAGCCAATCCCCAGTTCCAGGACGCCTGGTTGCTGGGACGAAACTCCCACTCGACCTACCATGGACTCAAGCTCGAGGTTCGCCGCCGCTTCAGTGAAGGGCTGCAGTTCCAGGCCAACTACACCTCTTCAGCAAGAACCTGACCGACTTTTCAGGAAGTGGGAACGAGCGCGAACACTTTCGCGACAACGCAGATTTCGGCCTGGACAAGACCAACTCCTTCCTGGCCTCTCGGCACATCTTGAATGCCAATGCCATTTACGAGTTGCCCTTCGGACGGGGTCGCCGCTGGGGGAGCTTCTCGAATCGTTTTCTGGAGGGAGCGCTGGGAGGCTGGCAGATCAACGGTATTGTCAACTACTCCTCGGGACGGAAGAACACGATCTCCAGTAACGGACGCCAAACCCTGACCACAGGAGACTTCGGCACGGTGACCTTCAGCGGGACCGACCCCGGTATCACAAGCAAGGCGATTCGGGGAGACGACATTGTGTTCTTGACCGAAGAGGAGAAGGGCCTTTTTGAACATCCGGTGGCTGGAAGTGCAGGGCTCACAGCCCGGCGCTTCTTCTCCAGTCCAGCCTCTTGGGCCCTGGACGCGAGTTTCTTCAAGGAATTCACGACGCCCTGGCTGGGCGGGGAAAACAGCCGGTTGCAGTTTCGAGTCGAGGCCTTCAACCTGACCAACAGCACCCGATTTACGGGTTACGATCTCAACTTCGCATCTTCGACGTTCGGCAGGATCTTTGCCTCCCTGCCGCCCCGCATCGTCCAGGTGGGGTTGAAGTTCCTGTTCTGAGGAGCCGCCGTTTTGATGGATCAACGAACCAAAGCCGGCCTGCTTCTGGGAATGTTCCTCTCTTTTCACTCACTCCCGGCCCAGGGAGGATCCCCTGCTCAAGAGCCCCCCCGAAAAGCGACCGGCAACGACAGGAAGAGTCGGTCGATTATTACAAGAAGTGGCTGGAAGAGGACGTGACCTACATCATCTCCTCGGACGAGCGAGAGGTTTTCCGCAATTTGACAACCAGCCAGGAACGAGACCGCTTCATTGAACAATTCTGGCTGCGCCGCGACTCGAATCTCGCTTCCACTGAGAATGATTACAAGATCGAGCACTACCGCCGGATCCAGTACGCAAACGACCATTTTCACGCAGGGATCCCGGGATGGAAAACCGATCGCGGCAGGATTTACATCCTCTTCGGGGCACCCGACCGCAAGGAGAGCCATCCGGCCGGAGGCTGGTACCAGCGCAAAGCATACGAGGGCGGGGGATCCACCTCTACTTTCCCCTTTGAAATCTGGGAGTACCGCCACATCGAGGGCGTGGGATCGGACATCGAGCTGGAATTCGTGGACCCCAGCGCCTCCAACCTTTACCGCCTCACCCTGGACCCCCAGGAAAAAGATGAATTTTTGCACGTCCCGGGCATGGGACTGACGTTCCGGGAGATGGTGGATCCCAACTTTGGGGGACGGAAATCTCCTGATCGTGTGTTGGGGCGGCGCAGCCAGGGGTTGCTGGAACATGCGGGGATTGTCGAGCGAGCCAAAGATCACCCCTTTCAGAAGCAGGAACTCATGCTCAAGATCGGCAATGCCCCCGCCATTCGCTATGGCGATCTGAGAGAAATGGTGCGTACGGCCATCACCTTCGGAGAACTTCCGTTCGACGCCTTGACCAGTTTCGTTCGGATTGATGCCGACGATTCGCTGGTGGCGCTGACGGTGCTCCTGGACAACTCGAAGCTTGCCTTCGAGCCCTTCGCCGGAGGTCTACGGAGTACCCTTCAGATCTACGGTTTGATCCGAACCCTCACCAGGAGAGTCGTTTTCGAGTTCGACGATGACATCCAGGCTCACTACGAGCGCGCAGAGGTGGAGGGTGTACGGAACCGGACATCGGGGTATCAGCGTAAGGTTATTTTGAAACCGGGCCGCTACAAGTTGGACCTGATCATCCGGGACACGGTCAGTGGCCGGGCCGGAACCCGGACCGTAGCCATCCATGTCCCTGCTCAGCCGGTCGACAAGCTCAGCACCAGTTCGGTCGTGATAAGCAGCGCGATCGAGCCGACCGAGGCCGAGGCCAGTGAGCCGTTCGTGCTGGGTCCGTTTAAGATCAGGCCCAAGGCGGGTGGGGTTTTCGATCGAGGAGGATCTCTCGGCTTTTACTTTGAGATCTACAACTTTGAAGTGGATCAGTCATCCGCGGCGCCTGCGGTGGAGGTCTCCTACGGTCTGATACAGCGGGGCGAGGAACCCACCGCGTATCGAGCCATGCGGACAGGGTTGGGCCGGGCATTCGATCGGCTTTACATTGCCCGTCTCGTCCAGCTCGGAGAGCTGGAGCCGGGCCGCTATGATCTGGTGTGTAGGGTCTTGGACCGCCTGAAGGAAGAGTCGATCGTGGTCCGCGAACCGTTCGAAGTGCGATGAACCCCGTGGCGTGAGCCTCTCCCTGCCCGCCGGCTGCCACCAGCTCTACTCGGAAGATCTCAATCACGGTCAACGCTTTGGGAACCTCCAGATCGTGAATCCACTGCTGAAAACTGCCGAGTGACGGTTGCCGAGAGTTCGGCCTGCTCATGGCGTTGTAGTTCCTGCATTCACTTTCCGTCTTCCTTACTAGAAGCAAGAAATGGAGGACGAAAAGCAGTTTCCTTGATGGCTGGTGTTTCTTGCGGCTTGGGGGTCGGGGAGGGCACCGGAAATGTTTTTCGACTTTTCATTTAAGCTTTTTGACCATACACTTGCGACAGCCACAAACCGAAAGGAGAAGTTTCAATGCGTTTTCTGTTGACTGTGACTATGCCGCAAGAACCCTTCAATTCTCTGGTCAGGGATGGAAGTATCGGGGAGAAGATTTCTTCGATTCTCAGCGATTTGAATCCCGAGGCCGTCTACTTCACTGAGCAGATCGGGACTCGCTCCGCGATTCTGGTCATCAACGTGGATGACATGTCCCAGATTCCGAAGTATGCCGAGCCATTCTTTCTCACCTTCGACGCCGACTGTGAGTTCCGGATCGCGATGACACCCGAGGATCTGGCCCGCGCCGGTCTGGGTGAACTGGGCCAGAAGTGGGGTTGAATCCGACAAGCTCCGGGCAATCTCCGTAGGGTCAGGTCACCGTTCCCATAGCTTCTCTTCTTCCAGGAAGCGTGCGAACCCGTCTCGGTCGGTGGCGGCGGTAACTATCCGGGCTACCCCTTCTTGGCAATTGTCCATGCTGGTGGCGATGGAAAGCCGCAGGTAGTGGTGGCCTTCCGCTCCGATCGAGCCGAACGAGTTGCGATCCAGGGTCGCGACTCCGTAGCGGTAGAGCAAGAACATCTGAAACATGCCCGAGGGGCTGGTCCGTGCCTGGACTTCCGGTGTCATTGCACCGTACGCTTCGACGATTCCCAGCGACTCGCAGATGCCTCCGATGTTGGGAAAAACATAGAACGCACCTTTTGGCATCTGACACTTCATGCCTTCGATGTCGTTGAGCGCCGGCACGATCCAGTCGCGACGACGTTCAAACTCTGCCACCATGCCCTCGACAACCCCCTGCGAGTCTGGATTGTCATACGCCTCTCGACCCGCCTCCTGAATGAAAGGCGGCACGCACGAGACAATGTTGATGTTGAGCTGCTTGAAGACCGCGGCCTCTTCGGGGGTCGGCAGCGCGACCCACCCGAGCCGCCAACCGGTCATGGCGTAGCTCTTGGAGTGCCCGCTCGCCAGGATGGTGATGCCCTCCATCCCCTCCTCGCAGGCAATGCTGTGGTGGGACTGGCCGTCGAACAGGATCTTCTCATAGATCTCGTCGGCGAAGATCCGTACGTCGGGACGGCAGCGCTGGCGGATCACAGCGGCGATGCCGGTTAGATCCTCTTTCGAGAGAACGCCGCCGGTCGGATTGGAAGGCGAGCAGAGAATAATCAACTTGGTCCGCTCGCTGATCAGGTCCTGCAGGTCTTCAGGCCCGAAGGCGAAGCCCCGCTCCTCCTCCAGATGCAGAGGCACGGGAGTGGCCCCGAGGAACTGCACCCACGATTCGTAGATCGGGAAGCCCGGGCTCGGGTAGATGACCTCGTCCCCCGGATCAACGTAGGTCATCAGTGTATAGCTGATCGACGGCTTGGCTCCCGGCGTGACCACGATCCGGGCCGGGTCGACTTCGAGCCCGCGAGTCTCTCCAATGAAGCGGGAGATCGACTTTCGAAGCCTCAGGAGCCCCGCCGGATCGCAGTAATGCGAGTTGCCGGCCTCGATCTGGTCGATGCCGACCTGATTGATGTGTGCAGGGCTGTCAAAATCGGGCTCTCCGAGGTTGAACTTGACGATGTCCAACCCCCGGTCTGCGCAGCGCTGGATATCTTCGCCCAGCTTGAAGGCGTTTTCGGTGCCAAGTGACGAGATCCGACGCGCCAGGGGCGAAACGGTTTGCTTGTTTTCCATGATCACTCGTTGGTTCGAGAAAGTGCTCCGCTCGGGATCGAAGGATCTTCCCTTGCGCAGGCTTTCCCATAGGATAAGAGCATGACGCTGTATTCCTTGGTACTCGCAATCTTTTGAATGCGAAGGTAGACTACATGGCTCTTTGTGGAAGCTCAACCCGCAACATGAGGAGCGGTAAGAATGGGTGAAGCGCTCAAGACGGTTTTCTACGAGCGCCATGTGAGTCTGGAAGCCAAACTCACGGAGTTTGGCGGCTGGGCCATGCCTCTCCAGTTCCCCACTGGAATCGTCCAGGAGCACCTGGCCACCCGCATTGGAGCGGGGCTTTTCGACGTCTCGCACATGGGCCGGTTCGCGATTCGCGGCGAGGAGTCGTTACCCTTTTTGCAGCACGTTCTCACCAACAATGCAGCGGGTCTCGACGTGGGACAAGGGCAGTATACGATGATCCCTGACTCGAGCGGGGGCACTGTGGACGACGCCTACCTCTACCGGTTCGTGGAAGACGAGTACCTGTTGGTGGTGAATGCCGGAAACCGGGGAAGAGACTGGAGCCATCTGGAATCACTGCGCGAGCAGTTCGCGCAGACCGAGATGGCAGACCGGACACACCAGATAGCCATGCTGAGCCTTCAGGGACCCCGGTCCAAGGAACTTCTGTCGGCTGTTATAGACGCCGGTGACCTTCCCGAGCCGATGAGAAACGCGCTCTCCATCGTGACCATCGGGGGAGCCTGCGTCAAAGTTGCCCGCACCGGCTACGCCGGAGAGCCGATCTGTTTCGAGCTCTTCATCGAGCGCCACGACGCTGTCCGGATCTGGGACGGTCTCATCGAGGGAGGGGCGACACCGGTTGGCCTAGGCGCCAGGGACACGCTTCGTCTGGAGGCCGGCTTACCGCTTTACGGGCACGAGCTGGGTCTCGATCCGGAGGGCAGGGAGATTCCTCTGTTCGCCTCGGGCCTTTCGCGCTTTGCAGTGAGTTTTTCTCCTTTGAAAGAAGATTATTGCGGGCGCGAGCCTCTGGCCCGGCAATTCCAGGCGCTGAGACGCATCATGGACAGGGACTACTCCCTCAGGGATGACCTCCCTCGCATGATCTTTTCCCTGGAGCTGGCCGACAAAGGGATCGCTCGCTCCGGTGACAAGGTCTTCCGTGGCGACGAGCACGTTGGATACGTTACCAGCGGAACCATGGTCCCTTACTGGAAGAGTGGCGGCGCGGGGATAGATTCCAGGCTGATCGACGAGACGGGACGCAGAGCCATCGGCCTGGCTCTCCTGGATAGCGATGTTCGCCGGGGAGACACGCTGGAGGTCGAAATACGCGGCAAGAAAGCCCGAGCCACCATCGTTCCCTACTTTCTGCGAAGCGACGCACCCCCTTACGCTCGAGCCATCATTCACCACCTGCCGGAAGAGGACACGATATCGGTTCCCAGCGTCGAAGCTTTTCGCAAGGCCGGCGACCTTCTGGATGGCGCCATCGAGAATACGATTTGGCGCCAGCAAGAGTGCATCAATCTCATCCCTTCCGAAATGACTCCCTCGCCCATGGTCAAGCTCCTGTCCATCATGGACCCGGTGGGTCGCTATGCGGAGCACAAGAAGATCAAAGCTTTCGCACAAGCCGAGGTTTCTTACTATCAGGGAACGGACTTCATCTCACGGGTGGAGGAACTCCTGGCCGAGGAGATCCGTGAGTTTCTCGGCTGCACTCAGGTCGAGTCGCGGGTGGTTTCCGGCCAGATGGCCAATATGACCGTCTTCAGCGCCCTGGTGGATTACCTGAACCGTTCGGATCGAAAGAGCGAGCAGAGAAGAATCCGCAAGGTCCTCAACCACCACATCATCAAGGGAGGTCATTTAAGTTCCCAGCCGATGGGGGCTTTGCGAGACTACGTGGCCCGAAATCCGAAGACGGAAAAAGCGGCGGTCGTCCACTTTCCCGGCCTCAAGGAGAATCCTTACAAGACCGACCTGCGAGCCACCGGCGAGCTCCTGGCCAGGCACCGGCCTGAGCTCATCATCCTGGGCAAGAGCCTGGTCCTTCATCGGGAGCCGGTAGCCGAGATTCGAGCCTTTGTCGATGAGCTGGATCTGGACTGCCTGATCATGTACGACATGGCGCACGTGCTGGGCCTGGTGGGACCCTACTTTCAAAAGCCCTTCCAGGAGGGAGCTGATATCGTTACCGGCTCCACCCACAAGACCTACTTCGGCACCCAACGGGGAATCATCGCATCGAGTATCGGGGATGAAGACTCGCGGTTCCCGATCTGGGAGGCGGTGGAACGACGAGCTTTCCCAGGGGCAGTCAGTAACCATCACCCGGGCACCTTGCTGGGCTTGCTGATGGCCGCCTACGAAATGAATCATTTCAAGGATGAGTACCAGCAAAAGGTATTGAACAACGCCCGAGCCTTTGCACGACACCTGGCTGATTGCGGTCTCGGGGTGGCTGGAGACCCCCAGGTGTCCTACACGGAAACGCATCAAGTTCTCCTCAAGGTGGGTTATTCGAAAGGACCGGAGCTGGCCCGGCGGTTGGAGGAAAACAACATCGTGCTCAACTACCAGGCCACGCCCGAAGAGGAGGGTTTTACCGCCTCCGGTTCCCTGAGGATGGGAGTTGCCGAGATGACGCGCTTCGGCATGGAAACCGAAGACTTCGGTGAGCTGGCTCAACTGATCCGCGATGTCGTCGTGGATCGGGCCGACGTGAGGAATCAGGTGTCGTCGCTACGTAAGCGATTTCTCGAAATGAGGTATTGCTTCTCCAGCGATGATCTCGAAGAGCGCATTCAGAAACTGCACCGGCTGACGTAGCCGGGCGGGTCTGTTCAACCCGGATTATTCATAAGTTTTCGTAGCGAGGCGGGAGATTCTCACGCTGCAGTAGAAAATTTATGAATCATCCGGGTTCAAGGGGATGCGTTCAGCGCGAAGGTCAGGTACCAGTTGCGGGTGCTTCGGGCTGCAACGCTGCTCTCGCTCGTGTACTTTCTGGAAAGGTCGAGTCTGTCGAAAGGGGCAGAGCAGGGTTCGAGGAGGGTGTAGAAGCGGGGACCGGAGCCGCACTCGTCCACCACCACCGCGAGGTAGGGGAGGTGCTCGGGCGGAAACAGCAGGGTCAGGCTTGCCCCGTTGGAGGGGCAGCGAAGACGACACCAACCACTGGTCAACTTGTTCGTGAAGAAGTATTTCTCGACATCCCCCGCCCGGGGAGACCGAATCAAGCTCAGGTCGTGACTGTTTCCCTGCGGATCGGTCCACAGGGGCCATGTGAACTCGTCTCCATAACCGCCCAGCCGGCCGCTCAAGCTCAAGACCGTCTTGCCTTTTTTGCACTCTTCGGGAACTTCAATTCTGGCGCCCTCTTCGACCAGCAACATGGGATGAGAAGACCACAGATAGGAGAGGTCCATGGGTGACAGGTTCTCGAGCAGGTAATCCATTCGGAGTTGGTTCTCGTCCGGGAGACTCATCCTTCGCGTCAACCGGTAGGGGAGCCTCACACCATGAACCGAGGCGGTCAGTGCCGAGTCTTCCACCACCATGTCCCAGTCCAATGACCAGACCTCACCGTGGTCGGGCAGTTGAACTCCCTCCCACGGAAACTCCTCGTAGTGGCACACGTCGATGGTAGGAAACATATCGTCGTAGCCGACCGCCTGAGCCGGTGTCATGGGGCTCCCGAACCTGGAGCGCAAATAGGTCTCGCTGTCCTGTTGCAAAAGAAACTCGTGGGCAAGCCGCTTGTCCCGAAAAGAAACCATTCGCGCTCCCTGGGCCACGAATTCCGCTCTGAGTCGGTCGCTCTCCAATACGAAGCTGGGTTGATCCTTATAAAGGCTGTGACTGATGGTGGCGGTCATTCAAACTCCCGTAGTTCCAAACTCTACCTTGGTTGTGGGGCGGCGGCGGCTTCGGTTCCCACCGTGGGCTGCAGACCTCCCGCGCTCGCCACATAGGCAAGCAGGTCGAGAATATCGTCCGAGCTGGCCGTGTTGAGCAGACCTTCGGGCATCGGCGAGATTGGAGACTGCCATCTTTCGGCGATGGAGTCCCTGGGCACTTCGTCTGTCTCCTCGCCCTCCATAGGATTCGAAATCAAACGGACAACTCTGGCATCCTCGTAAGCGACCATGCCACTGAACAGCCTTCCATTTCTCGTCTTGATGACTTCCGTCTGGTACTTCTTTTCCAGAACTTTCGACGGTTCGACGAGCTCTCTGAGCAATCCTGACCGGTCCAGTTCCCCCGCGGCCAGCTTGTCTTTGATCCGCGCCAGATCGGGACCGACCTGCCCCCCCTGTCCATTCATCTGGTGACAGTTGCTGCAGGAAAGCACACCAAACAGGTTGGCCCCGTTCGTGAAGTTTCGATCGCTATCGAGGCGCTTCAGTAATCCCTCCAGATCTTCCATTCTCCACGTCCGGACAAAGTCTCTCCCCGCGGTCGCAGGGGGTTCGTCGGTCTCCCGTGGGGAAGCCATGACTTTTTCCAGATCACTGACCACGTACATGGTGCCGAACATGGTGCGCCAGTGGCCCGGGAAGGTGCAAACATAAGGGTAATCTCCCAGGACCTTCGGTGCCGTGAACTGGATCTTGTCGGTCTGCTGAGGCTGCAGCATTTTCGAGGCATAAAGAACGCTGGGAGAATCTGGGATGAACTGGCGGTCGAAAGCGTCGGGACGTGCCGCCATGGCTTCCGCCGCCATACCCACCTCCACGAGGGCCCCGGGCGAGGTGATGATCAGGTTGTGGGGCATGATGTCGACGTTCTCGAACACGATTTCGACGGGGCGTCCAGCCGGTACGAAGATCTCCTTCCGGTCATACTGCATGCGGTGGGGAAGCGGTCGGATCACGATCCGGGTGACCCTGAGGTCTGCCAGTCTGGCTCTGAAATTTGCGGACTCTGCGGAGGAGACTGATTCCGTCAATTCATCGGCCAGACGAATGGCGGCCAGCGCCTCCTCGGAAGTACGATGTCTGGCCGGGGTGGATTTCAGGTAACCCAGGAGTCCTTCCAGCAAGGGTGTGCGATCCCGGTCCGTGAGCTCTTCTCTGGGTAGCGCGTCCAAGGCGTAAACGGCGGCAGGTGCCAACTCTGCCGAAGCTAGAAAACCCGTCAGCAGGTGGAGCGCTTCCACCTGGCGCCCTGGAATCGACGGCAGCGCTTTGATGGCGGCGGAGCGTAAGGCCGTCCCGGGCATCCGCCGACTTGTCAGGATCTCCTCCAGCTTTGGGTACACGGCCGACCGCAGTCGAGGATCCGAAATCAGCGGTATCGTTTCCAGTAGATCGAGGAGGCTTTCCTCGGATCGGGCTGCTCGTTCCCAGGCAGCTTCTACACCCTGCTCGGCAACGATCAACGCAACACTGGCGATGCGCCGCGTAGTTTTCTTTCGGGCGGATGTGACAAGAGCCTCGATCTCACCTCGAGCGCTGCGCAACTCGTCAACCGACCGGCTTGCCAGCATGCCTCCCAGATCTGTCAGAACCGACTGCGGATCGGTTGCATCACCCTCGTCAACCCGGCGGATGGCTTGTAGGAGTTCTGCGATGTGGCTGGTCGAGTTCCGCTGCGCCAGGCCGTCCAGGGCTTTTTGACGCAGCTCCGCATCCACACCCGGGCGAGACAGAAAGGCCAGAAAGGCGGCTCGGGTGGCCGCGACCTTCTGCAGGTCGGCGACATCCAACAGACCCAGTAGGTACCCGGTTCCCTTGAGATTGTTCTCCACCAGAACCCGGCCCGAGGTGAGCAACGGTTCCCAGAAGGGTTTCAAGGCCGCTATGGTCTCGTTGAGGGTGTAGCTCAAATAGTAGTCCATCGGGTACTTCAGGACCTGCAGTGACACCTCCGCGGCCCGGGCATCTTCGAAAAAGCTGAGGGCTCGAACCGCCTCGAGTCGAACGCGAGGATGCTCGTCGTTGGCCTGAATCCGCAGCAGCTCGAGGCCCCCCCCGACCGGACCCCGCCAAAACCCCAGTACCCGGGTGGCCGCCGCCCGAGCCCTGTAATCGGGTGAGCGAAGTAATCGTTCGAGAAGAGGCAGGTCGACGGCGTTGTGGTGCTGGTGGACCCAGAGTGCCTCCAGAAGGTGGTGCTGGTAGTCCTTGTCCCGCGGATCCAGCCGGTCGATCCAGTGCTTCACCGCCTCGATGACGTCCTTTGAATCGTGTTCTCGGAGCTCCAGCCGCACCCGGTAGCGGGTGCGATCCTCATAGCTTTCGAGCAGTTCCAGAAGAGCCTCCGGCGGCTCACCGTCGATCTCTGGAGGGGTCACCAGGGGGCGGCTTGGATACGTGATCCGCCACACTCTGCCATGACTCTTATCCCGATTGGGGTCGCGCAGATTGTGCTGCATGTGACCAATCAGCGGATTGAACCAGTCCACCACATAGAGGGCTCCGTCGGGCCCGAACTGCAAAGCGACCGGGCGAAAGTTGCGATCACTGGAAAAAAGAAGTGGCTTGATCTCGGTCCCCAGGAATCCGGACCCTTCGTCCTCCATCTTGTGCTGCAGGATTCCCTGAAAGCCGATCACGTTGTTCAACAGAAAGTTGCCCTGGGCTGCAGGCGGAAAGTGGCGGCTGGAGACAATCTCGCATCCTGAAGTGGGGCGCACCCGCATGGCGATGAAGTTCTCGAGGCGCGATCGATTCACGAACTTGAAGGGGCCGAAGTCCGGCTGACCGGTAAACGGAGGCGCCTTGCCGGAAAAGGCGGCGGCAAAGTAGTTATGCCCCCCGGAGGCGTCGGCCACGAAATCCTGGCCCCAGGCATCAAACACGTGACCCCAGGGATTCGCAAAGTTGTAGCTTACGAAGGTTTCGAAGCCCTGAGTGGTCGGATCAAAGCGGTACACACCCCCGTGGGCATTGCGCACCGGACCGGTGGGGGTTTCCACCGAGGTGTGATGGAAAGTCCCCTCGTGCATGTAAAGCCCGCCGCCCGGCCCCCAGGTGAAGGCACTGATGGAATGATGAGAATCGGCGGAGTCGAACCCGTGGAGGATCAGTTTCCGAACATCTGCGCGATCGTCGCCGTCTGTGTCCTTTAAGAACATGAGGTTGGGTTGCTGAGCGACGTAGACGCCGCCGTCTCCCAACTCGAAGCCGGTGGGAAGGTGGAGACCTTCCGCGAAGATCTGAAGTTTGTCCGCCCGGCCATTCCCATCAACGTCCTCCAGAATGAGGAGCCGGTCGTTGGGACGGTTGGGCGGCTGAAACATCGGATAGTCGGGCATGGTCAGAATCCACAAGCGGCCCCTGCTGTCGAACGTCAACTGCATCGAGTTCTGGAGTTCGGGGAACTCAACCTCACTGGCGAACAGGTTGATCGCATAGCCGGGGGCCAGTTTGAATTTCTTCAGCGCTTCTTCAGGTGGGAGAATTCGAGCCGTCTCATGCAGGTTGGTTGGAACATCATGCAGGGGGCGGGTGTGACTGTCGTCGATGGTTGCGCTGACCGGAAGTCCTCGTGCGACGTTCCAGATGCGTTCGTCACGAATGACCACCATGTCGTCCAGCTTGCCTCGCTCGTTCTCCAGCACGTAGGCGTCGGTGAAGGGAGGGTTCCCGTTGTCACGCTGCGATCGTCCCCCGTAGATGTAATAGCCGTTGACCGCCCGGTAGCGATGAAAAAAGAAGAAGTTCTTTTCGTTCACCTCCGCCCGCAGCCTGGGGGTCCCCTGACTTCGATTCGGGTGATCTCCAAAGAGCCCGGTGTCGAGGATCTCTGCGATCACTGAATGTCCCTCTTCATGGAGATGAATCCCATTGAAGGTGAGCGGCTGGGAGGGCTCCTTCATGATCGCCAGAGAGGGGGTGAACAGGTCCACGAAAGGGACATCGTGCCGGCTGGCCAGTTCCTTCATCGCCCGCGTGTACATTTCAAGATTCACATTGTTGGCGGAACCGTCCGCGTAGTTGGGGTTCTCCAGGTCTTCATGTGCGATGGGTGAGATCAGGGCCAGCCGTGGCGCCGACTCGCCGTTGTAAGCCTGTGCCTTTGTGTGTTGGATGAATTCAGCCAGGTCCGTCTTGAACTTGTCCAGTCCCGCCGGTCCGGCAAAAGATTCGTTGAATCCGAAGAAGGCCAGGATCACATCGGCCTGCCACATCGTCAAGTGGTCATCGGGGCTGCCGAAATTCAGTGACCGGGGCCGAAAGGCAATCTCGTCGGCGGAGTAGCCCAGATTTCGCACCACCAGCTTGTGCTCAGGAAAGCGAGCATGCAGGAGCGTTTCAAAATGACCGAAGTACTGCATGCGCTCGGCCAGGGTATTGCCGATGAAGATGACATGATCGCCCTCCTCGACTTGCAGTGTGGGCGGGTGACTGGAACAACCCGGGAAGAGAGCCAAGACGAAGGCCGACAACATCCAGAGAGGTAAGGCGACTCGAGTACTCAGTTCCCCAGCTCCTTAATGAAAATGTTCTTGAACTCCAGCGGCCAACCGTGATGCTGGAGAACGATGGAGCCTTTGGCATTCTTAAAGTCGGCGGCAAAGCGGTCCAGCACCAGCTGGTCATTGAGACGTACGGTCACCAGGTCTCTCTCTACGCGAATCTCAAAATGGTTCCACTCGCCCAGCGGACTGTCGGCTGTCTGCAGGGGTGCCCGCTCCTTGACGTTGTAGCCAACCACGCCACCGGACCCGAAGGGCGATGAATAAACGATGGCGGTTCTGTCCCAGATTTCCACCTGGAACTCCTCCATCTCGCCGGCCGTTTGCGGGGGAACGCGCAGGAAGATTCCACTATTGCCGTCCTTTTGGATCTTCCAATCGATGAGCAGGATGAAGTCCCCGTACTCCTTTTCGGTGTGCAGATTACGCTCCCATACCGTGTCGGGGTGAGGCTGCCATCCCCCGCCGTCGTAGACGAGGATGCCGTTTTTCGCCCCCCAGTGCCCGCTCCCGTCATACTTCCAACCGGTCAGGTCATGGCCGTTGAACAGCCGGGTGAATCCTTCCGGCGGGGACTGGGTGGAAGGCCCCGATGGAACTGGAGCGGTGGTGCACCCGAGGGCCCCAACCAGCACAATCACGAGGCATAACAAGGTCAGGCTGCGCGTCATGGATTCTCTCCTCTAGTAGGTACTCTAGTTGGCGACAGGCCGTGGAGTTCTGAAGGCCGGGTCATCCGCGTTGGCCCCCGCACTCAAATAGGCGATCAGGTCCAGAATTTCTTCCTCGGTCAGGATATTGAGCAGTCCTTCGGGCATCTCTGAAGTGTTCAGCAGTGTGCGTCTCTCAATCTTGCCGGCGGCGACGTCGGTGACGGTCTGCGTGAAGGGATCCTGGCGAACCCGCAGCAGTTTACCATCGTCGTAGATGACCCGACCGGTGTGGATGACTCCGTCTTCCATTTTGATCACCTCGTTGAGGAATTGATCAGGGATCACTTTGGAGGGAGTGAGCAGGGACTCCAGAAGGTACAGCGCATCGAAACGATTTCCGACCGCGGTAATGTCCGGTCCCGTGGTTCCTCCCTGGTCGCCAAACCGGTGGCATTTCGCGCACCCCGCGGTCTGGTAGGCGGACTTCCCACTCTCGTAAGACCGGCCGCTTTCCACCCGGTTGAGCAGAGGGAGAAGATCGGCTATCTGCCAGTCGTGCACAAATGGCCGGGTGGATTGCAGGCCCGCCAGACCCGCATCGTGCTGACCCTCGATGATCTCCTCGAGTGCCGCTCGTTCCTGATCGTTGAGGGTTTCAACCACATTTTGTCGAAAGCTTTTAATCAAATCGATGAAGCGTCGGTTCACGCCGCTTCTTCCGAGTGCTTCTTCTCCACCGAGATATTCTTGCTGAGCGAGGTTTAGCGAGCTCAAGAACACTCGGCGCTGCTGCAGGGTCCAACCGTCTGCCAATTGACTCAAGGTGGCGAAGTAAAACATCTGATCTTCTGACTCAGAGGCGCGGAGCCGCTTCAGTGACTTGCCGATCACACCCGGATCCTGCAGGTAAACCAGCAACCGCAAAAGCTCCCGGTGCAGAGCTCTACTGGACGAGGGAAACAGGTGCTCGAGTCGATCAATAACGCGCCTACCTGCCCCTTCAGGCCTGCCGCCCATCCGGATTAGAGCCAGGCTATAGGCGCGCAGCGCCTCCAGGAGTTGCTCTTCGGGCAGCTTCTCCAGGGGGAGACGGCCGAGCCTTCCCAGGACTTTCCCCTGCAGTTCGTCTGGGCCCATCCGCGCCAGGCCCAGCAGGGCCTGGATCGAGGAGACGGTGTCCTTTTCCCGCAGCGCCCGATCCTGCCACGACGCCGGGTCCTGATGCTCGATAGCGACACGAGCTGCATAGCGAATAGCACGGTCACGGCTGGCCAGATGAGGCCAGGACTCTTCCACTGCACGAGGATCACTTGGGCCATGGAACTGTTCCAGGCGCCGTCTCAACTGCCGTGCCCTGAAAGCCGCGGGACTGTCGATGGGCCCGACCGGATCCGTCCCCTCGTTCCCGGTGTAGCGGATGCGGAACAGACCAGACTTGGCCTCCCGCCCACCCACCGTAAAATACAGGGCGCCGTCGTGGTTGATCACAACGTCAGTCAAGGGCAGAGCGCCTCCCGTCAAGAAGGTCTCAAAGGTCGCCTTGTAACTGGCCCCGTGCTGTTGCAGATGTACAGCATAGATCTTACCCGAGGCCCAGTCACACGCAAACAAGGCCCGCTGGTACCTGGCTGGAAAATGAGCCCCCGTCCCAAAAACGAGGCCTGTCGGGGATCCGAAGCCAATGTCAACGACACTGCCGACACTGTCGGGATAGTGTTCGGGCCACTTGCCGTAGGGCCGCCAGGGCCCGGAATCGTAGCGCCAGCCATACTCTCCCCCAGAAACCACATGGTTGATTCGGGTGGGTCGATACCAGGGCGTGCCAATGTCCGATTCCGAGTCTGCGTCAAATGTGAACAGCTCGCCCTCCGGGTGAAAAGCAATGTCAAAGGGATTACGCAATCCCCCGGCCACTAACTCCCAGTTCGTGCCCGTCCGGTTGGTACGGGCGATCCAGCCGCCAGGCACAAAGGCATTGTCGGAGGGAATGAGTAGATCGTCGGCCCAACCTCGATGCGGAGAAGTCGGATCCAACTGCTGCGGCACACTGGCGCCATTCCCGGCGACCAGATAGATGAGCCCGTCGCGGCCAAGCTTCAGGGAGTGGGGCCCATGTTCTCCGTGCCCGTTCTCGTTTTCCACAGCCTCCAGCTGTTTCAGTAGCTTTACCTGGTCGAACTGATCGTCTCCGTCGGTGTCCAGTACTCGATAGAATCCAGTGCCTTGCGCCACCTTCTCCCTGGCGGTCCGGTAAAGGTTGACCGTTACATAGAGGCTGTCATAGGCATAGAGAAGCCCCTGTGCGTGACCGATTGGAACGTTCAACTTCTCGACCGTTGTCTCGGAAGCACTCTCTCCGACAGTCGCTCGGTAAAGACCTCCGAATTGATCCGATGTGATCAATCGCCCCGCCGAATCGGGCGTCAACGCGACCCAGGAACCCTGTTCTTCGAGCGGCACCGAATAGACTAACTCTACATCGAATCCTGCGGGCACCTCGAGCTTCTGGGATACTTCAAGAAGGGCGATGTCGTGGGTGGCTTTGAGCGCTTCCATTTCGGATCGATCAACCGGTTTTTGACAAGAACACAATGCGCCTGCGACCATCGAGGCGATCACGTATCGGCGGGCTTTCTGTCGCATAGTGGGTCGACTAATCCTGGCGTCTCAGAGGAACGTTGGAACCAGCTTTTCCGGCGGTTTCGAACAGACCTGCAGTTCATTTCTCCTGGCGAAAGGTTGGTCTTGATAATAATATCGTTTTCCGCTGGAAGGAAGTGCAGACACTCTGATTGTATATGAAAGCCATTATCGGTCGGGACGGATTGTTCACCTCCACTTTTCTGGGCTGGCTGGAAGACCAGCCGGACTCCGTTCTTCTCGAAACCGTCCGGTCGGACCCGGCTGAGTTTCGAACTTACGTCTTTTGCAAACCGCTTTCTACGATCCAGTGCCGTTCCCTCAACGACGTAACCGGATGTTTGCAGGAACTGGAGCATGCGGTTAGCCAGGGGTGCCATGCAGCCGGTTTCATGACCTACGAACTGGGGTCCGCCTTCGAGCATGGCTTGTGCAGCGATGTCGAATCGACCTGGCCTCTGATGTGGTTCGGTATTTACGACAAGCCCTGGATCTACAATCACAGGAGCAAAACCTTTGAGAGCGGTCAACAGCAGGCAGTGGAGATCGCCGCCCACCTGGAGGGATCGCCTCGGGCCCCAACCATCCACGAAGTCGTTCCTGCACCCTCGATTGGTGAGGAAGAATTCCACGATGCGCTGGCGAAAATAAAGCAGCACATCCGGGATGGGAGCACGTACCAGGTCAACTTCTCGTTCAAGATGCGTTTTCCCTGGGAGCATTGTCCGGCCGATCTCTATTTTCAGCTCCGGCGCAACCAGCAAGTGGCTTACTCAGCGTTTGTCAATTCGGGTCAAACCGCCATTCTCTCTTTTTCTCCCGAGCTCTTTTTTCGTATGCAGGGACCCGAAATAACCTTCAGACCCATGAAGGGAACCGCTGAGCGCGGGAGGACACGGGAGGAAGACAAGAGCCAGCGGCGTATGTTAGCGGGTTCCGCCAAGGATCGCGCCGAGAACCTGATGATCGTGGATTTGCTGCGCAACGACATCGGCAGAATTGCGGAAGTGGGAAGTGTGAATGTGCCGAAGTACTATACCGTCGAAGAATACGAAACCGTGTACCAGGCAACTTCGGTCATAGAGGCCAAGCTGAAGCCCGCCGCTTCTCTCTGTGAGCTGATCCGGAGCGTGTTTCCGAGCGGCTCGGTGACCGGCGCGCCAAAGATTCGAACCATGCAGATCATCCAGGAACTGGAAAAGGGGCCGCGAGGGGTGTACACCGGCAGCGTGGGCTTCTTTGCTCCGGGACGACGATCGGTCTTCAATGTCGCGATTCGAACGATCACCGTGGACCGCCCCACGGGCCAGGCGGAAATGGGAGTCGGCAGCGGTGTCACCTATGACTCGGATATAGCTGGAGAATACCAGGAGTGCCTTGCCAAGTCGCGTTTCCTGGGCGGATCCCTGCAGGGTCTCGAGCTGTTGGAAACCATCAAATGGGAGCCGCCCACCGGCTGGTTCCTGCCAGAGGAACACTTGCAGCGGGTTGGGGAGTCAGCCAGCTACTTCGGCTTTTCCTTTGATCTCCAGAGGCTTCGCGATGCCCTGCGGTGCCATGAGGGGAAGCTGAAAGCTCAGAGTGAAGGGCGGAATGCGTTTCGCGTTCGATTGGCAGTAGATCAGCGAGGGGACGTGCGAATCACTGAGGATGAAATCGCTGCGGCGAAAGACATTGAGCCGGTTGCCATCGCGTTCGAGCGAGTTGATTCGCGGAACCGCTTTCTCTATCACAAGACCAGCAATCGGCATTTCTACGACCGGGCACTGCGGGAGGCGGTGGAGGTGGGCTTATTCGATCTGTTTTTTTTGAACGAGCGGGGAGAAGTCACGGAGGGTTCTCGCAGCAATGTGATCATTCGCAAGGAGAAGGAGTATCATACGCCGCCGGTGCGGTGCGGGCTCCTGCCCGGTCTCTTCCGGCAACACCTGTTGAATTCCCGCGACTTTGACCTGCGGGAGACCGTCCTGCTTCCGGAAGATCTTGTCTGTGCTGATGAGGTGTTTCTATGCAACTCGGTTCGCGGCTTGCAACGAGTTAAAATCATCGACAATCCGGTCCGATTCTAACGAAGTGGGTGCTCAGCATCATTGCCCACGTCATCGAGGTCGGCTACCAGCGCTTCGTCGACTCGTGACCCGGTTGAGGGCTGGAAGGGGAACGGGTGAGGTTGCCGGAATGCTATAATTGGGCGCAATGCGGCGGTTTGTTGCTTTCCTTCTATTGCTCTTTTGTTGCATCGACCTGGGATTCGCCGAGGACTGCGCCGAGGATCCTGGTGCTATCGAGAGTCAAGTCGTGCTGATGCACACTTCAGATAACGCAGAGCCGGGCGAAAACGGCCACGAATGCTTCTGTTGCTGCCGCCACATTGTGCCTGAACCCTTCTTTCATGTTGAGCCGATCACCTCGCCTCCCGTACCGGCACTGTCTTTGAAGACGCAGCATCCTGAATCGTCTCGCCGGGCGATATTCCACCCTCCCCGGGCGTAGCTTCTTTCCGATCCATCCAGATCAGATCTCACCTGTCGAGGACCGTCTTAAACCACCGCCCTCGCCCAAGGTACAACCACCCCCCGTGTGGCGGAGTGCAGCATGTCTTTTTCAAGAATCTCTTACTCAAGAAAGTGGACGCTTCTTATCTGGGCGTTCCTTGTTCCTGTATCGACTTCAAACGCCCTCGCCCGCGAGTCGGACCTCTCGGCCCTCACTCTGGCCGAAGCAATTCAGTTAGCACTGGAGCACAATCCCGTTCTTCGTGTCCAGGAGATGTCGGTGCGCGCCGCGGAGGCCGGTGTCATCTCGGCCTCAAAGAGAATCAACCCTCAACTCAGCCTGAACATGGAGGGCTATCCTCTGTTTGAGAGTACCCGCGGATCTTTCTTCGACAGCCAGGAGCTCACTCTCAGATTCGATCAGACGCTGGAACTCGGCAACAAGAGAGCCCTCAGAACCGACGTGGCCAGACTGGAGACATCGATCGCAGAAGCTCAACTGGACGCAGGCAGGCAGCAGCTCGTTAGTGAGGTCAGAGAAGCGTACTTTGCAACGGTTCGAGCCGACCGGGAACTCTCCATCGCAAGAGCCCTGTTGAGCGACATGGAGTCCATCGTTCGCCTCAACGAACAGCGTCTCAGGGTCGGTCAAATCTCGGGGAGTGAGTATCGACGTAGCCAACTGGAGCACCTCAGCTTCCTGGAAGAAGTCGAGATCAGAAACCTCGGTCTTAAAAATGCCCAGGCCACCCTCGTCTCAGTACTGGGTTTTGACGATCTGCAGGCCGAACCGCGACCCGTCGACCCGCTGGACACCGAGTGGCCGAACGCAGCGGACCTGCAGATACCGCCGAGGCTTTCGGAGGTCGAACTGATTGATCTGGCCTTCACTAACCGCCAGGACCTGAAAGTCGCAGTGCGTCAGCGGGATCGTCTCACAGTAGAGACGCAATACCAGAAAGCCCGCTTCAAGCCGAATCTCGTTGTTGGCGGTGGCTATAAAAGGGACGGAGTTCAGGATGGGGTCGTGTTCGGGGTGTCTCTTCCGCTGCGACTTTTCGACGGCAACGAGGGGGGTACTGCGCGAGCACAGGCCCAGGTCATCCGGAGCCAGCACCAGGTCTCGTTTCTCCAGAGGGTGATCAGGATCGACGTTCATAACGCTCTGAATCGGGTCATGTCGGCGGAAAAGAGAAAGCACATGTTTGAGCAACAACTTCTTCCCCAGGCCGACGATGTCAGACGGCTCGCCAGGGAGGCCTATCGGATTGGGGGAATCACTCTCACCGACTTTCTAGATGTTCAACGCTCCCACCGAACTGTACAGGAGCGCTACCTCAAAGCGCAGTTTGACTACAGGATCGGCCTTTACGGCCTGAGCCGGGCCCTGGGACGTTAACCATGAGGAAAAGAAAGCCAATGAATCGGATTCCCATACATCCAACCCGATCGGTGGGAGCTGCTTTCCTGGTTGTCGCGCCATCGGCTCTGCTGCTGCTTGTCTCTTGTGGGCCATTTACGGGTTCGCTGGACCAAGAAGAAGATTCGCCGGAACGTGAGATGCACCAGGCCTCGGCGACAGACACTGTGCGACTGCCTTCTTCCGTTCTCGAAGAGCACAACGTTGAGCTGGTTGAAGCCAGCATTGAGTCGCTGCAGAACAGGATCAGGATGCCGGGCGTCGTCCGTCCTAATGACCGAAGTGTGGTGAGAGTTCGAGCACTGGGTCGCGGGCTCGTGCGCGAGGTGATGGTCAAAGTCGGGGATCGGGTGCGAGAAGGCGACTCGATGATTGTCGTGGACAACTTCGAACTTGCAGAGGTGCTCTTTCGGCACAAGTCACTTCAGGCAGACGAGAAGGACGCCTTATCAGAGAAGCATCTGGCGGAGACGATCCTTTCTCGTTCCGAACAGCTACTAGAGCTTGAGGCGATTCCGGCGAGCGAGGAAGACGCGGCAAGAAACCAGTTTGTGAAAGCACAGGCAAGACTGCAGAAGATCGACTCCGAGTTGGCCGACACATCGATCAAGCTTCGACGGCTCGGCGTGCAGACCGACCAGGCGGCCACAACCAACCCTGCGGAAACCGGCGTCCCCCTGGATACGATTCGAGCCCCGACTGACGGGGTCATCACTCGAGTTGGGGTTGCGCCCGACGAGAGCATTACGGCTTCAGACATACTGGTCGAGGTTGTGGATCTGCGGGAGGTGTGGGTCCTGGCAGATGTCTACGAAAAGGATATCGGAAAAGTGGCCCTGCGGGGATTGGCGGAGATCACCGTCAGCACTTATCCGGAGCAGCCGTTTGTTGGCACGGTGACCGCCATCAGCGATGTCCTGGACGAGAAAACCAGAACCGCCCAGGTTCGAGTTGAGGTGGATAACCTGCAACTCAAGCTGAAGCTCAACATGTTTGCGACGGTCTGGGTCCCCACCCGTGTGGTGCTTCAGGCGCTCGTGCTCCCCGATTCCGCAATCCAGCAGATTCAGGGACAGGAAATTGCCTTTGTCCGGCTCTCGGAGGGTGTTTTCGAAAGGCGCGCGCTCAGAACCGGCCGAACCATCGGCCACCTCGTCGAGATTCTCGAAGGGATCCGTCCGGGCGAGGAAGTTGTGGCTCGCGGCAGCTTTCTCCTGAAGTCCACCCTTCTTCGAGATCAGATCGGTGGGCACGGGCACTGAGATAGAAAGATGGAAAGGATAATCAATTATGCGGTCACCAACCGGTTCCTTGTGACTGCCGGGTTCTTGATGGCTGCGTTTGCGGGCTTTCAGGCCCTTCGCGGCCTGACCATCGATGCGGTGCCGGATATCACTCCCGTCCAGGTACAGGTCCTGACCAGGGCCCCCGCCCTGGCCCCACTGGAGGTCGAACAGTTCATCACCTACCCCGTAGAGGCTGCGATGAGCGGCCTCCCGGGTCTCAAAGAGATCCGATCTACGTCCCGTTACGGACTTTCCGCAGTGACGGTCATCTTCGAAGAAGGCGTCGATCGCTATTTTGCTCGTCAGCTGGTAAACGAGCGCCTGGGGGAGGCGATCGACGCCATTCCCGCTGAGATGGGCGAACCGGCTATGGGGCCACTCACGACTGGACTCGGTGAAATCTATCAGTTCGTTGTCAGAGGCGAGGGATACTCGCCAATGGAATTGAGGACTCTTCTCGACTGGGAAATCGCGTTCCGGCTGCGCACGGTTCCTGGTGTAGTCGAAGTCAACGCCTGGGGTGGACTAGCCAAGCAGTATGAGGTTGTGGTCAACCCCCAGAAGCTCGTTGCCCATCAACTGACGCTGCAGAAGGTCATCACTGCGGTCGAGCAGAACAATGCCAATGCAGGGAGCGGCTACATCGAAAGGAACCAGGAACAGTACATCATCCGAGGCGAGGCTCTGGTTGAAGACGTTAGGGATCTTGAAGAGGTGGTTGTTGATACGGGCGAGAGGGGTTCGCCAATATTTCTGAAGCAGATCGCGGAGATTCGCGAGGGAGCAACGCTTCGGATCGGTGGCGCTACCGCCAACGGCGAGGGCGAAACTGTCATCGGCATGGTCCAGATGCTGGCCGGCGAAAACGCACAGCAGGTCGTGCGGCAGGTGAAGGACAAACTGGAAGAGATCCGGAAGTCCCTTCCCGAGGGTGTTGAAGTGCATCCCTACTACGACCGGTCCAAATTCGTCACCGCGGTGTTTCGAACGGTAACCACGAATCTCGTCGAAGGGGGATTGCTCGTGGTTGCTGTGTTGTTTTTGTTTCTGGGAAGCTTAAGAGGAGGCCTACTAGTGGCTCTCGCCATACCTTTCTCCATGCTCTTTGCCTTTGGAGGGATGTATGTCGCCGGCATTTCAGGAAATCTGATGAGCCTGGGGGCAATCGACTTCGGCCTGATTGTGGATGGATCTGTTGTGATGATCGAGAACATTATGAGGCGTCTCGGGCGCGGCGGGACTTCCCGGGCCACGGAAGCGGCGAGGGTTGGAGGACGAGAAGTCGCCCGCCCGGTGTTTTTTGCAATCCTTATCATCACTGTGGTCTATGTTCCCGTACTCTCGCTGACCGGCACCGAAGGCATCATGTTCCGACCGATGGCCGCAACCGTTATCTTTGCCTTGGTCGGGTCTCTCGGAGTCGCACTGCTGCTGATGCCCGCTCTGGCCTCAGTTGTTCTGGGGGCTCCCAAGAAAAACCGTGAACAGAAACCCGAGGCAAGTCGTGAAACCTGGTTGGTTCGCAACGTCCGGAGGTTTTATGGCCCGCTTCTTTCTCTAGCAATTCGCCATCGTTTCTTGACCTTCTCTGCGGCCGCCATCGTCTTTGTCTTCAGCCTGGGTTTGGGAAGGCAGCTGGGGACTGAGTTTCTCCCCAAACTGGACGAAGGCGATCTCGTCATCAACGCCTGGCGTCTTCCCAGTATCTCCCTGTCGGAGTCCCTGGCGTCGACGACGCGCCTGGAACGGCTTCTGCAGCGCTTTCCGGAAGTAGAAGACGTTGTTTCCAGGACGGGATCACCTGAAGTGGCGACCGACGTCATGGGGATTGAGCTCTCGGATGTGTTTGTCAACCTGCGACCCAGGTCAGAATGGAAGAGCGTACGCACAAAGGCTGAACTTATTGAAAGAATGTCGGAGGCGATCGAGCGAGAACTCCCTGCTATGGGTGTCAGCTTCACCCAACCCATCGAGATGCGTTTCAACGAACTCATCGCAGGCATCCGCTCAGACGTCGGAGCGGAGATCTTCGGGCCCGACTTGAATCGCCTCGAAGATCTCGGGGCTACCGTGCTCGGGGTTCTCTCGACGATTCCAGGAGCAAGCGATCTGAGGGCCGAGCAGGTCTCGGGACTCCCCATGGTGCGTATTGTCGTCAATCGCCGGGAACTGGCTCGGTACGGAATCAATGCCGCTGCCATCCTGGAGACGGTGGAGGCGATTCGAGTTGGGCATACGGCCAGTCTCGTTTTTGAGGGGAACCGGCGCTTTCCCTTGATCGTCCGATTCGATGACTCAGTGAGCCAAGACCTCGATTCTTTGGCCGCCATACCGGTGAACGATCCCAAGGGGCGAGTCATTCCCCTCGGCCAGGTCGCCGATTTGAGCTACTCGACGGGCCCCGCGCAAGTGAGTCGTTCACAGGTTCAAAGGCGCCTGGTTGTTGAGGCAAACGTCCGAGGTCGGGATTTGGGAGGCTTCGTCCAAGAGGCCCAACGCAGGATTGGGGAAGAGGTTGAACTGCCGCCTGGCTACTTCATCGAGTGGGGTGGAGAATTCGAAAACCTGGAGCAGGCACTGAGCCGACTGACTGTCGTTGTTCCTGTCGCCTTGATCCTGATCTTTTTTCTGCTCTATATGGCCTTGGGGTCGGCTCGACTATCGCTCCTGATCTTTCTCAATGTCCCGCTTGCTTTATCGGGTGGGATACTGGCTCTCTTTCTGCGTCAAATGAACTTCAGCATTTCCGCAGCCGTGGGGTTCGTTGCCCTGTTCGGAGTCGCTGTTCTCAACGGGGTTGTCCTGGTCAGTCATATGCAGCAAACTCTGCTCCAGCAAGAGGGGGCCGATTTGGACACGGTAGCGGTGGGGGCGGCACACTCCCGCCTCCGACCAGTCCTCATGACGGCGACTGTGGCGAGTTTAGGGTTCATCCCGATGGCCCTGTCGCAGGGAATGGGAGCGGAAGTTCAGCGGCCTCTCGCAACGGTAGTGATCGGCGGACTGGTCACTTCCACGTTGCTGACGCTGCTCGTCATACCGGCAGTGTTCAAGTGGTTTGCGGGAGGGCTTGCAAAGAGGTCCACAGACTAGAGAGCGGAAGTTTCCGACGCGAATAACTTTCAACTTTCAACCTTCAACTTGCAACCTTTAACTTTAACCGTCCCCAATAGATACAGGTTGGCCGGTTCTGATCGACTCGAACACCGCGTCGATGACCCGCATGTTGCCCAGGCTGAACTCCGGTGGGATACGAGGTGAGGCGCTGCCGTCCAGACACTCACACACGTGGCGGAGCTGCAAATCGAACTGGTTTACGGGCGGAAACTCATGCACCTCGGTGTCGAAGTTGTTCAGAAATACCTGGACAGTGGCGCTCAAATCTTCCTTTTCCACGAATTCTTGCTCTCGCACGCTTCGCTGATCAAAGGGTAAGTCCATTCGAATCCAGCCCCGCGTCCCGAGAATCTCCGTGGCCTGACAGTAGCCGTACTGGTAGCTGGAGGTGAGTTTGGCGCTGGCATCGCCAGCAAACTGGAGCATGATCGATGCCGACACCTCAACATCCGCCAACTCTTCACTAAAAGAGCCGAAGGCATAAACTCGATGCGGTTCTGTTCCCATTATGTGGCGCGCAAAATGAATGAGATACCCGGCCGTGTCATAAACCGAGCCACCGCCGCGCCGGCGGTCGTAGCGCCAGTTATCGGGTGGAGCAAAGCCCGTTAGAGGCGAGGACAGGGTGGCCTGCAGCGACATCACCCGACCGATCTGACCCGAGTCAATCATTTCTTTGAGTCGAATGTGCTGGGGCGTATGCCGCCACTTGAAACCTTCGGCGAGAAGCACCCCGTTTTGGGCGGCGGCGGCGATCATCCCTTCACATTCCGCAGCCGTGGCGCTAATCGGCTTCTCGACCAGGATAGCCCGAACCTTCCCCGAACAAGCGACCGCGTTGCTCACCTGTGCATGATGGACTCCCCAGGTCGAGACCACGACAATATCGAGAGATTCCCGGGCCAGCATCTCTTCGAGACTTGTATATCGGCTGGATACACCAAATTCATCACCGTAACGCTTCAGACCCGCCTCGGAGATGTCACAAATGGCTACCAGTTCTGTCTGCTCAACACTGAGACAGGCCCGACCGTGGTCACGCGCATTCTCGCCGGCCCCAACAATACCCACCCTGTACATCGTTGCTTTCTCCAATCAGATCCGTGCGGCCGCATAGCGGTCGGCCACGGCCTTCCAGTTGACAACCTTCCACCAGTTTCTGACGTACTCGGCACGACGATTCTGGTACTTGAGGTAGTAGGCATGCTCCCATACATCCAGGCCCAGAAGCGGAATACTTCCAGTGTGCATGTAGGGGCTGTCCTGATTGGGCGTACTGTAGATCAGAAGACTTCCGTCGAGCTCCCTCACCAGCCACACCCAGCCACTTCCAAAGCGGGAGAGAGCTACGTGACTGAACGCCTCCTGAAAACGGGGAAGACTACCAAAGGCTTTGTTGATAGCAGCGTCCAGCACCCCACCGGGTACCCCACCACCGTGGCGGCTCATACTCTCCCAGAAAAGGCTGTGGTTGGCGTGACCTCCTCCGCCGCTACGCACGGCCCCCCGAATGTGTCGCGGAACCCGATACAGCCGGCTCAGCAGTTTGGGCAGGGCCACAGGCTCAAACTCAGTCCCTGCAATCGCCTGATTCAGGCCCTTGACATAGGCCGCGTGATGTCTCTGGTGGTGAATGCGCATGGTTTGCGCGTCGAGATAGGGCTCCAATCCATCATAGGCATACGGAAGCGGCGGCAATTCGTGGGCCATGGTTGCTTTCTACGGTTGAGTATAAATGATCGGGAACCGGTCCCCTGCCCACAGGTCGCCATCCTTAAGTTCCTCATCTTTTTGACCGGCCAGGACAGCGACCGCCCAGGGGTGGTCACCAGTGCCGGATTGATAGCGCGTCTCACCCGGCAGCATGTGGGCAATAATGGTGCGGCGTGGGTATGCGGTCCGATTCTCGCCACTTCCGTGGATCGCCCGACTGTGGTGAAAGGACACCTGGCCGGGCTTTAACTCCAGGAGCGTCACTTCAATTGTTTCGGCCTCGGGCACATCGAACTCTGGCACATCGTCTATACTCGCGTCAGACTGGAAGAACATCTTCGACGATTGCAGCGGCCAGCGATGGCTGCGCGGGATGACGCGCATGCATCCGTTCTCGAGCCTTTCCCCGTCCACTGAAATGCGCGCCGTCAAGGCATGGTCCGGCCTTGTGCATTTCCAGTAAGCCCAGTCCTGGTGCCAGCCGACAGCCGCCGAACGAGGGTTGTTCAGACCAATTCCCGGCTTGTGGAGCAGTTGGTCTTGAAAGAGGCGGACGGTGTCGGTCCGGGCCAGTTGGGCAGCGATTGAACCGATGGCGGGCGACTGGACGAGGCGACGGATGACGTCATCAGCCCACCAGGCATTGTCGACCTTCTTCATCTTCGTCTCGAGGTCGCCAGGCCACCAGTCAATCTTATTGGGAGGGACGTTCGTCTCATACTCCTGATCGAAAACTCGGGCCATGTGTTTCCCGGCCTCCAGCATTTCTTCTTCGCTGAACAGGACATCCGAGATGAAGTAACCGTTCTTTTCCCAGAAGCGGATCTGCTCGTCCTCGAGAGGGTATGGCTCGAGCCGGTTTTGCGTTATCGACATCGCCCTGGATTATAGCCGCCTTTTCTTGTGAGCTTTTCTTCGCCGATGGTGCCTGTTAAGTAAATATTCGGTAAACCCATCATCGGCTTTATGCCTAATGGGGTGAGGCGGGTTGGGAACTCAAGTGGAGCGAAGCGATCTTCGGAAGTGTTTGCTCAGGGGGTAGAGCCAGATGCTTTTGGTGGGCAGATCGGCCTTGCGGTCACGGTCCAGCTTGCCCCGGCCCTGGGTCTGTCCGACATGGATCCAGTTGGCGGCCTTGTAGCAGGCGCCTGTGAAGCGCCCCGTGTCGACGAAGGTTTCCAGCAGAACGGGTCGGTAGGCGTAGCGGTCGTGCCAGTCCTCGGGGAGTTGACGCGCGGCCATGGCCAGCAGTTTAGAGGCCAGGTTCTTGGACTCGACCCAGGGAAGGATCAAGAAACGGGCGTTGTTGACGATCAGTTGAAGGTTTCTCTCCCTTTCCGAAGGACGCCAGCCGATGAAGCGGTCGCGAGGGGCGGTTTTCCAAGCGGCGGCGCCAAAGCCGAGCAGGGCCAGGATGCGGCTTTCGGAACAAGCGAAGTAGCGCAGCTGAGCACCCGGCAGGGGCTTGTATCCCAGATAGTGGTAGCGGTCGATGTATTCATTCCACAAAGTGGAGTCGGGGCGGCTCAGGACCGGCTCCAGATGCAGGCCGGACAGCTCGTGCACGGGTCGGGACAGCAGCGGTTGTGGTGCGCTGCAGAAAGTGTGCTTGATTGGGCCCGAGCCTCCCTTCGGGTTGCGAGGGGGCGGCAGCTGCAGCAACCCCTGCCGATGCATGCGCAGCATGGCCACCCGGCAGCTCATCTCCTTGAGGCCACCGTCAGGCTTGAACCAGCCCAAGAGCTGGCAGGCCAAGCGGGAGAGCTGGGCCCGCGAGCGGGTCGGATCTTCGCCAATCAGCTCACACAGTCGCCGCATCTCCCGGCCGCTAAAGTCTCGCCCGCAGAAGCGTTTCATCCAGCCTCCGCTGCCGGCGTCCTGGCCCAGGTCAATGCGCGGGCACGATGGGGGCTTATTTCCCAGGGAAGAAAAGGATCCAGGTCGGGTGGCGGCTGTCCGCCTTGCCTAGCGCAGGCCTGCAGATAGTCCCTGAGCCACAGGCGGGGGTTGAGGCCGTTGAGTCGCAGGGTGGCAAAGATGCTGAATAAGCTGGCCGCCAACTGGGCGCTCCAGCGGCTGCCTGAGCCGTAGTAATTCTTGCGTCCCACCACCGGGTTGCGCAAGGCGCGTTCGGCGGCGTTGTTGTCCATAGCCACTTCCGGTTGATCCACAAACACGGTCAGCCCTGGCCAGTGTCGAGCCAGGCTTTTCAGGACCTTGCGACAGGGGGGAGCCAGGCTGGGAAGCTGGCGTTGAGCCTCGCATTGCTCTCGCATTTTCTCAACCGCCACCCGCAGCTTTCGATCGGCCCGGGCCCATTCCAAGGGCTGATCGCGAACTGCCAGCCGCAGCTGATTGGCAGCAAAGAGCCGGCCAATGTCGTCAATCCACATCAGGGACCAGTCCTGCCAGGGGGGGTGGGATAGGCCCAGTCGCCAAAAGTCGCGGCGCACGTGAGCCCAGCAAAAGGCATGGCAAATACGCCCCTCTGAGACCCGGACCAGCTTCTTATAGGCAGAATATCGATCGGTGAGTAAAGTGCCCTGGGCGCTGCCGAAGTGAGATTGAGGCACTGCAGACGAGCGACTGGGTTGGAGCTGGTACACGACTGTGGAGGCCGACAAAAACACCCACAAATGCCAGAGCCGTCCGCTTTTGCCTTCCACCGCCACAAACACCGGCCAGCCGGTCTCGTCGGCTTGCCAGTTCTCCTGGGTGAGCTGCTGCTGGGCGATCGCCTCGGCCACCGGCAAAAACAGACCCTGCAGTTTTTTCAGCCCTCCGGCCACCGTTCCTGCAGAGAGAGTCAAACCGTGGTCTCGCCACTGCTGCAACAGACGGTGGGTGGGGCGGCAATGGTCAAACTTCTCCAGCAGAATCTCCACCCAAACCGAAATCCCTAGTTTGCCTTTGGGAATCAAGCGTGCCGGGGCGGGCGCCGTGACAATGCCGGGCAGCACCCCGCAGCGGCAGGCCGCTTTGTACTTGCGCCGCCGGATCACCCGCCGGTGGGCCCGCACTTCGATTTCGGCCACCTCGGCGTCTTCCGTCCAGCCCAAGGCTTCCAGTGCCAGACCGCATTTCGGACAGCTTTTTTGGGCTTCCTCCAGATCCACTACCTCTTCCTGGGCTGCCAACCCGTCCAGAGTGGTCCGACCGTGCCCCTGCTTGCCTTTTTGCTGCCCTCGGGGTCGCCCGCTCGCCTTGGGGCTGGAACTGCCAGCGCGCCCACCCTTGGCCTGTTCACTCTTGCGCCCCCAGAGCTGACTCTCCAGCTCTCGAACTCGAGCCCGCAGACTCAAGTTCTCTGACTTCAACTGCTTTTCTCTCTCCACCGCCCCGGCATGCTGGGCCTTCCAGTACGCTGCCGCCCAGCGCAGCCGGATGTACTCTTCCTTGGCCACCAAAACCCGCTTCGTCGAGCCATCAGCCGTCAGTCCACCCGATTCCGGCTTGGTGGTAGCACTCAGCTGCATGCTCCCTGTATACACACTCGCAGCTTCTGTGTCCAGCAAAGTTTGACCGCGGGCTTATTTGGAAGGAGATTATTGCAAGACGGGGTTTACCGAATATTTACAAGTAGACCAACGATGTATCGGAAGACGACCCGGGCCTGGCGACGGTCTGCGGCAATAACCATGACGGTGGCTCGCTCACCCGGGGCAAGACACTTGCCGTAATCCCGGAAACAGGAGAGTATAGACGGCCACGAGAGCTGAAATGAGACTCTTCCCTCCTCGTCGCCCAACGACCAGCCAACCTTCACTCACTTCCTCCGGCTGGACCTTACGTTCAGTAAACTTCTGGAAAACCTTCGACTCTTCCGCGTCGAGTGCAAGGGCGAAAAGAGCTTTCAGAAAGACTCTCCAGTTCTTCCAGCTTTCGCCTTTGAAACGGTCACCGAACAGGTTCGGATCAGTGATTACGTCCCAGACGGTCACCAGTTCCTGAATCATCGGGCGTACTCTCTGGCAACGTATGTCTTGAGATCGACGGCGATCTGCTTTTGCCTTCTTTCTAGTCCCAGGAGTTTGAGATCCATTCTCAGTTCAGAAGCCCAGCGCAGATATCGTTTCTCCAGTTCCGCACCGACATCGCCATTCTTCTGAACGATTTCCCGCTCAAGCGCGGCGCAGCGCAGCCCCTTCATACAGACCCGCTTGATCAGAAGTATTTCCTGCGGCGTCGGATCACCCCCGATAGCCTGAACTAGGTTAGCCTCAATGTGATTGAGGATCTTCGCCTGTTTGGTGCGCTGATCTGGATCATATATGCTCATGTAGCCACCATGTTTCACAGCATTTCTATTGCCGTATTGACCGCCTTTCTGTCCAGTCTTCTTTCGTGCCATCTGTCCAGAGCCATTCTATCCAATCGATCTGTAAGTTACTGACTGAGAGGTACTTATCCAATATCTCACCAGGATTGGGAGGTTCAAGAAGTCCAGACGTACCAGCCTAATCGTTTTACCCGAAGGAGAGAAGGTTCTAGGAATTGAACCCTGGACTGATCTTCCTTTCTATCACTGCTGACATCCCAGCGGTTGAAAGTTGGGAACTCGCATCCCAGCAATCTATGGCTGCACATCGGTTGCTTGACCGATCCGGTTCTCAGGGCCGCCGCCTGAACGTTCTTTGATGGCCCGCTCCATCTGCGCGCGGACCACGTCGTAGCTTCCGACCAAGGTTCGGAAGTCCTGGCGCGAAAGGGTGACAACGTCCACCGATGTCAGGCAACGGACGGTGGCGTTCCGCGGGGAGTCCCGAAGAAGCGCAATCTCACCAAAGGATTCGCCGGTGGAAAACGTGGCGATACGTCTGGGTGGGGCTCCGGGCTGCTCCTCGAGCACTTCCACCTCGCCGTCTTCAATAATATAGAAGCGATCTCCGATGTCGCCCTGCTTGATGATGATGTCGCCCTCCCGGTAATGGGCACGATGGAGCCGATCCGTGCGATTGACGGCGAGCTTAGAGATGTCGAGCGGGAAAAGTAAATCGAGAGACCAGTCGATTCCGACCCGGATCTTACAGCGAATTCCAGGCAGCTTCATGAAGTAGACCGATCGCCACAGCCACCAGGCCACTATACCCGCCAGCTTAAACCCGAATACTTCCGCCACACCGCAGTGGTGCCCAATCACGGCCAACTGGCCCAGACCGCCAAAGGAAAAGGGCCGAACCTGCCGTCCGGCGATTGAGGCCAGTACGTTTCTGGCACAACGCTTGCCCTGGCGCATGGCGTACTGTGCGGTTGGAGGGCACAGACCGCCCCGCCGAACATCCGGAATCAGCGCCGAATCACCAAGTGCCCAGACATACTCGAGCCCCTTCACCCGGAGGCATTCGTCCGCCACGATGCGACCTCGCTCCTGTGGGAGCGAGGACCTGTGGATCAGCGGATGGGGCCCGTTGCCGACTGTACAGATGACGGTGTCGGATTTGATGGTCTGACCGTCCGAAAGGGTGACACCTTCGGGTGTCGCTTCCTTGACGCGTGTTCCAAGGATCGGTTCTACGCCGCGCTGGCGCAGCTTTCGCTCCGCGAACCGTGCCAGGCCGTCGCTCAGCTCATTGAGAATTCGATTCTTTGAATGGACCAGGATGACGCGCTGCCCGGTAGCGCGGGCCCTTGGGTAGAACTCGAGCACGGCCTTGATCATGTCGTTGATCTCAGCCACTGTTTCCACGCCGCTGAATCCGCCTCCAACGGCCACGAACGTCAGCGCTTTCCGGCGGGCTTCCCGATCCGGTTCGGCGTCCGCTTCTTCGAGCTTGCTCAGGATGTGATTGCGCAGGTGAAAGGCGTCGCCCATCGTCTTGATGGGAAGCGAGTGTTCCAACATGCCGGGGGTGCGCGAAAGATCCATCCTCAAGCCAAGGGCGAGAATCAGATGGTCAAAGCGCAATGTTTTCACGCGGCGCCGGTTACTTCCCACAAGAGACACCAACTTCCGGTCCGTGTCGATAGATTCCACGGTCGCGCAATGAAACCGAACGTGGGGACAGAGCTGGCGAATCGGATTGAGGATGTGGCTGGCTTCAATCCCGCAGGAAACGACCTCCGGCAGCAACGGTTGGAAGACGAAGTAGTTCTCGTCACTCACCAGATGCACTTCGATCGACCGATTGCGCCGGGTCCGGCGGCCCAGCTCGATTGCGGCCGTGACGCCGGCGAAGCCTCCCCCCAGAATGACGACTCGGGTCGTTCCGAAAGCTTCCCCTGGAGGTGATGCTGGCTCCCGATCGGCAGCTGACATAATCTAAACCGGTTCTGCAAGGGTACCTCATTCTCCAGGACAAAAGCTGGCTGCCCGAAAGGAGAATCGAATTGAACCCGAACCTGGAGAGGAGAGTACCATGAGAACCGAAGAAGTTGATTGAAGACCCGGCCATTGCGCCCCCTTGCCAAAGCGCTGGCTGAAGTGTAGTTTTATTCCATTCCTGTTCGTCCTGCTATGAACAAACGCGTTACGGTATTTTTTTTCGGCCTGCTCCTTCTGACCGCCTTCCACTCCGCCTCGATTGTGGGTCAGAGACCGGTCGGCAATCCGATTACGATTTCGGCGAAGAGCCAGCCCTTTCAGAGGCCCGAAGCCTGTTTGCCCTGTCATCAACGCCAATATGATGAGCTTCGCAGTTCCGTCAAGTCGGGCTATCGAAACGTCAGCCCGCTGTTCAATGCTCTGGAACTGGCTGGGAACTTTCTGAGTGGCGGGTTGCTGCGCCCCGTCTACGAGGACAGCATCAAGGCGATCAACAGCAATATGGTAAGCACCGAGTCGTACACGGACTTAAATCAGGTGCGGGCCGCCTTCTGCATTGGTTGTCACAACCCCCATGTGGTGCTGCTGGGCGACGATCCCAACACGCGCGAGATCCCGGAAATAGAAACGGGTCTTGACTTCAGGCCAGACTTGATCCGACCCCTGCGGGACTATCACTTCGTGGATGAGAATGGCCAGCAAGTCTTGCCCGATGATCCGGGAGGACTGCCCCCTCCTGGAGCCCGACCGTCACTGGGTGCTGCGGGCATCAGTTGTGATGTTTGCCATAACGTGATCGCGCCCGATCTGGACCGCAGCTTTAGGCGTGACGGTTTGGCCAACATGAGTCTGAAGTTGCTGGCCACCATGAGCAAGGTCGGATCTTTTTTGTTTCCTGTCTCGGTGAAGGACGACTTTCACACCTCCAGCTGGGACCTTGATCGGATTGCCTATTTGCGCAGCGGGGATTTCTGCGGGGGATGTCACGATGTCCGAGTGCCCGTGAATTCCGGAAGCCTGACACACCAGGAAGACAACCTGAACAATCCTGCCATTACTTCCTATCGTCTGGAAAACCTCAATACGGAGTGGGAAACGGGGCCTTACAACAGCACCGAGAACCCGTTTGGCAAGGTGGTTCGCTGCCAGGATTGTCATATGTCAACATACCCTTACGGCGGCGAAACGACCTATCAAGTCGGTGATATGACGATCACCAGCCCAACGCCCGGAGTCTTTCCCCTGAATTTCGCCGCTCGGCCCGGTGTCTCCAGCGACTATCCCCTACAGAAGCGACCAGTTGCCACTCACTACTTCACAGGGGTTGACGTGCCCCTTCTCTCTGACCGAGAAATGCAGCAGCGTGTGGGCGAAGATTACCCTCGGGCCGACGAACCGGGTGTGGACGAATACGGAATTCCAAAGTCTCTCGCCCAGAGACGTGAGGACTTATTGAAGGCGGCGGTGCGTATCAGTCTCGACGAAACCGACTTGGCAGCCAGGCCTGGAGAGGATTTTACGGTGAGACTCACAGCGGTCGCCCTGACGGGACATCGCTTTCCATCGGGATTCTCCCAGGAACGGACCGCTTATGTCCACCTCACGGTCAAGGACCAAAACGACTTTCTCCTCTTCCAATCGGGCTATGTGGTCGACAAGCCCCATCCAGAGACTGGCGAACTGGAACCCGATGGGAATCTCGACGACGAAGATCTGGAGCACGCACATGTGGTGGTCGACCCGGGTCAGTTCTCAACTCCTTACCAGCCGGGTCCTGCCAACAACGGCCATACCAACCAGGTCTTTGAGCTGGGACCGGACAACGGCCCGGAGGCACGAGTCTTCGCCGGAGAGCCACTGGGCGTCGTGTTGTGGCGGAATGAGTTAGCTCGCATCTTCATGCCGGGGGAGAGCAACGGCCGAGGGACCATCCTGACGCAGCCTCATTTTGAGGAAACCTTTAGTGCGGCATTTGCCAACTCGGTGGATAACTATCGTTCGCTGGCTCCTTTGCGACCAACCACCTACCGATACCTGATCAAATTACCCAGCCAGGACGAACTGGATTTGCTGGGAGTGGAGCTGGAGGGACCGTTGCGGGTCCATGCGCAGGTCAACTTTCTTCACTTTCCGCCGCTCTTCATTCGATTCCTGATACGCACCACCAGTGCAGAAGGACCCGGAGGACGCAGTTTTGGGCTGATTCACGAAGGGCTAATGGATGATCTGCTGGTGAATGTGGAGAACATTGCAGCGGCTCAATTTACGGTGGAATTACTGCCATGACGGCACCTCTGAAACCCGTTGCCATTTCCGCTTTGTTGGTAGCATCTCTGGCCCTGGGCGCAGGGCCGGGCCAGAGTCAAGAGCCCACTCAGAGTCAGACTCTCTCGGCATTGAGTGACCCTCCAGGGTCGCCGCGCCAGGGCCATTCGGTCCCGGATAATCCCCACTATCCGCCCCCCAATCCCTTCTATTTCGAGGGCAAAATCGACTACGAACTACTCCACATCAACGAACCCGCGACACCCTGGGAGTACATGCAGCGAGGGATCCATCGCCAGGATGATCTGGATGATCTGGAGGGCGCCATCGTAGATTACCAAGAGGCGCTCGGTGAGCCGAGCCTCTTCACGGCCCGGCTTCGCCTGGGCGTCCTTCTCCTCCACGAGGATCCCGAGGAAGCAATACGCTTGTTCAGGGAAGTCCTGGCCATCGATCCCCAAAGGCTGGAAGTGAATTTCCTGATCGGAGAGACCTATAAAGAGCAAGAGAAATACGAGGAGGCCCTGGACGCATTCCGGGCCGAGTTGGCCTTATCCCCCATAACCGGGACAACCATCCTGTTGACTGGTGACGAAGCCAATAATGCTCACACCCACTATGAAATGGGAGCAATCTACCAGGAGTTGGAGCGATTTGAAGAAGCCATAGAAGCCTATCGGAACTACTTGAAAGCCACCCGCTGGCACAGCGACGTTTATCCCTGGAGAATTCCACTGGTCCGGAAGAAGATCGAGCAACTGAGTGGAAAACTGTCAAAGGGAAGCGGATGGAAGGTTCGTAGAAATCGCCGGCTGAAGGAGTGAAGGCCCACAATTGAAGCTCCGACCTGCCACAACCATCTCTTTGCGCCGCTCCGGCCTGATCCCTCTATGCCTGGCGCTACAGTTGACCGTGCTGCTGAAAGCCACAGTAACCGCCCAGGGACAGGGCGACGGGAATCGGGAGTCGCCGGTCAGCATTGAAGCGGCGTGGGACCAGCTTCTGGCCGTCGAGATTCCGCAGGCCCCCATCGATCCGGCCCTAGCCGTACCGCAAGTACCCACAATGAAGGGTGCTGCCGCTGATTTCCTGCGTCATTTTTATTTTGAAAGTATTACCGAATACACACGAGAGGAAACCAGTTTCACTGGTGAACCTACGGCCACTCACGTCATTGATGCCGATCCGCAGGAAGTGGCAAACCCCGAGGGGATCCCGTTTCGTGGCGCCTTCCAGCCCAACAGCGATCGTATTTATGCGTTCCTCAACTGGGGTACTCGGGGTTGGCTCTCGCCTCGCATCAGCACGGATTTTTCCCTTCGCTACCGACAGGGTCTCAGCCACGTAACAGAGGGCTCACCGCAGCTTTCTTTGCTCAATACCTTTGCAGCTGACCGACGCATGGAACTGCTCAGCGCGTCGGTCGAAGTCAATGGTCTGGCCAAACAAGGCTGGCTGGCCTCGAGCCGCCTGCGTCTGGGAAGACAGTCGGTCTACGGCGCGGAGTGGGCTGCCCTGGACGGGGCCGAGCTTACGCTTCATCGGCCGGCCTGGTCCCTCACACTGTTCGGAGGAAGGCGCTTTACCTATTACTCCAATCCCGATCAGCGAGCCATCGGGGGGGCGAACCTGCTGTTTCGGCTGCCCGGGCGGGCGAGTCTCGAATATCGAACACTCTATTACGTCAGAGGAAGTCATACCGTCGCCTTCCAGAAGCAGCTGGGGGAGCCCTGGTTTCTGGACAGCTATTTCAAATGGGTGGGTTCGTCGCCGGTCGATCTGAGCGCCAATCTCCGCTATCTCTCACGCGACCGGAAGAATGACTTCCGGTTTGGCTTCTTCCAGAAGCTCAGTGACGATGACTTCTTCTATGACTACACCTTCTTGGCCCGGGACAAGGACGAATTCAATCAGCTGAGCCGGCTCAATCTAGAACCGATAACTCCCTTCAGCCAGTTGACCCTGGGGGCACATCGGAACCTGACCGGCCGGATTCGAGCGGGCGGCACCGTGGTGATACGCCGCCTGAATGATTCCGATGATCAGGGGCCGTTCAACGTGTCATTTGAGGATTATCGCTTCAACGCACAAGGCTTCCTTGGCACGGAGCTGGAGGCCTTTTTCGAGTTCCATCAAAGAAACTCCGACCGACGTAGTCCACTCGGAGTGACGCGTTTCGACGATGTCAGTATAGCCGGAGAAACGCGCTTTCAGGACTTGCGAGCTGAGTTGCGCTATTCCCTGATTGGCGACAGTTAGAATTCCCCGCGTGTTGCCTCATCTAAGAATCGAACCGAAACTAGAAACTTGCCTCATTGGGAATCGAACCCAGTTCAGAACAGCTTATTTCTTCCGTCTCGCAGAAACAACGGGTGGAGTGGAAGGTCGAAATGACAAGGGAATAATGTGCCGGAGTGATCACGTAAAAATGACCCACCTTGTCAAGTAGGGTGTTGTTCTTGGTTTGAGCGAATTGTCTTGTCCGGTTCTTGGACTGCGAGAGGGGACACAGTGAGGGCGAGCCCGAATGGGGTTCCCTCTCGGCGGCCGACTCAGGTGACCCCCTTCTTGGGTTGTCCCGGGACCGTGAAGTCCCTGCTGCTGGAGATGTACGGCCCAGCGGTCGAGGCGACATTGCTGTGTGGCCGTCAGGGGACACTTCCCATGGCTCATAAGACTATTTTGACCTCGGCTGGTTGCCCCTTTGTTGGCGCACCTTCTTTTGCGAAATCAGACCCGATTTCAGAGAACGTTGGCTCTACACGGGAGATCTCGGCCTTGTAGAGTTGTTCTCTTCGCCAGTCCCTGACGCGGCGCTGCAAAGTTCGCAGCTGCCCATCAAAGAATCGACAGGGATGGCGTTGTTGAAGCCGAATGAAAAGCGCTTTGGCTGTTTGAGCGGGATTGACTTCCAGTTGGACACGAACCTCTGGCCAGACTTCAACGAAAGGATCCTCCCGGGTCCTCCAAGTCCGGGCAACCCGGGGCTTCTTCGTCCGCCGATATCTCCTGATTTGGTTGGATTCTGGTGCAGCTGATCAACGTCAAATAGAATTCCCGCAGCGACGATTGGAAATCCCCACACAAGGATTAAAAAAAAAGAGCTGTAGCCGTCCTCTGAGACGGCCCTTTCCGCGGTCCTCCTTTCTGTAAAAAAGAGAGATTGTTCCTAGAATGCGAGGGGGACGGAGTGAGGGCGTAGCCCGAACGGAGCTCCCCCTCGCTCGCGCTGGCGTCGAGGGGAGTGGACCAGATCCACGAGGCTGCTGAGCGGCCTCTGTAGGGCGCTGTACGACCTCTCCCCTTGGCGGGCACTCGTCTATCGCCCTCACCAAGCACTTTCCGGGGTCCAATCAGCCGATTTGCCCGGATTTGACCTCCTCGCGGTTTCCTCATTTCGTGGTTCCCTGCTGCTTTGCCTTGGCGCTCTCCATTCGATAGCTCGGGACGTTGAGTTCCAGAATCACGCTGTGGTGCACCAGCCGGTCGATGGCTGCTGCCGTCGTCAGGGGGTCCTTGAAGATCCTCTCCCAGTCCGAGAAGATCAGGTTGCTGGTCAGCAAGATGCTGCGACGTTCGTAACGATGGGCCAGCAGTGTGAAGAGAACCTCCATTTCCTCCCGGCTTTGCTGAACGTAGCCGATGTCATCGACTATGAGAGCCTCGAAGCGATCCAGTTTCTTGAGCTCCTTCTCCAGAGTCAGATCGATTTTGGCCCGCAGCAATCGCTGTACCAGCAGGGCGCAGGTAGAAAACAGAACCCGGCGCTCCAGCAGAATCAACTCCTGGCCCAGAGCACAGACCAGATGGGTTTTCCCGCTCCCAGGGTTACCGAAAGCCAAGACGTTCTCGGCACGATCCAAAAACGTCCCTTCCAGCAGCGCTGTGAGTTGTCGATCCACGCTTTGGGGCAAGCGCGAGCGGTCCAGCGCCGTCAGCGTTTTCTCCCAGGGAAGCTTGGAGGCCCGACGCTGGCGCTGGATTTTGCGCTCGTGCCGCTCCGCCACCTCGATCTCAGATAACGACAAGAGAAACCGGGGATAGGACAGACTTTCCTGGGTGGCCAGTGCCGCCTGGGCGGCGTAGTGCTCCCGAAAGGCCGGTAGATGCAGCTCGATTAGGCACTCGCGAAGTCGCGGTAAGTTGCCTGTGCTCATGACCTCACCTCCCGGTTCTCGAGAAGGGTGTCGTAGAGGCCCACGTCCATCTTCTCCACCATCACTTCCCAGGGTTCCACCACCGGATCGACAAGGCATTCTCGTAGTGCTTCAAAACGGATTCTTTGTCCCCGCTCAATCAACACCTGAAGTGCCTCTCGCACCCGCTGTTCACCTTCCTGGGCAGCCACCTCGAGGATCTTCAGATATTGGCGATCCGCCGTGGCCGGACAATCTCGGCGCAGCTCGTCGTAGGCGACTCGAAACAAGATCCCCGGAAACAGATCCTCCCGCCAGCGATAGCGAGTAAACGCCCCCGGCTTGCGCACCAACGAATGGATCACGTGCCGGTAGTCAATGCGATGCTTGCCTTCTCCTCGCAAGCGCGGCATCCGTGCCTGGCGCCGTCCTCCGTAGTAGACCTCCACCTGATCCGCCCACACCCGCACTTGAACGCGCTCGCCGATCAACCGGCTGTCCACCGAATAGGTGTTGTGGCGAACCCGGATCGTACTGCTGGGGGAGACTCTCACCCACTGCCGGGTGAAGTCATCCAGACGGCGTGCCGGCAACGGGCGCATCACTGCCAGCTCTTCTCCCAGGCGCTTTTGCCGGGCCGCATTGCGCCGGGACACAATCACCGCTACAAAGCCCTCGTACTCTTCCCGGCTGGAAAAATCACGGCTACACCGCAGCAGCAGTTCCTGCTCAATGGCCCGTTTCAAGCGGTGATGGGACTGTTCCACATCCCCGTTCTCGTGTGCCTTTCCTGCCTGAGTGCGACTGGAGCGCATCCCGAAGTGTCTCAGCAACGCTTGATAGCGCTCGGTGAACTCTTCCCGCTTCAGGTTCTTGACTGCCGCCGAGAGCCGGTCGGTCCGGTGCTCCTCGGGCAGCGCCCCCAACTCCCACAACGCGTTCTGAAGCCCCAGGCTGAGGCTCTCAAACGACTCACTGAAACACAGCGTGGTCGCTTCCCAGTTCGAGTAGGCCAACACGAAGTGGTACAGCAGATGGGGAAACGGCTGGCCCTGGATCGTCACTCCGAGGCGCCCCATAAACGTGAAGTCCGATTGCGCTTGATGTCCCGGCTGATACTTCTGCGGGAACATCACCTCCTTCGCTTCTCCGTATTCTGCCTTCCACTGCTTGATCCTGCGCTGCAGCGTTCTCAACTGGCCTTGCTGGAAGGCCCCTTCCTGCTGACGACACAAATGATCGAACACCGCTTTTGCTTCCACCGTCGGCGATCGCTTCAGGATCTCTTTCACCTCCGGCCACACCGACTCGAACGGATCCGATCGAGTTCTCCAATACCGTTCCGGCTGACACTGGCTCGGTAGCTTTCCCGACTTCAGGTACTTGCGAGCTGTCTTTCGCGACATCCCCGCTTTGGCCGCCGCCATCGTTAGCGTCTTCTCGTTCTTCTTCAACTTTACTAACCTCCGCACTTGCTGATCCTTAACCATGCCCTCATGGTCAGGATCAGCCCTGAAAAAGCGGGGAATTCCATTTGTCGTCGCGGGGAATTCTAACTGTCGCCAATCACACGACCGCCTTGTCCGGTGGATTCAAATACAGGCCCACAATGTCTGCCGCTTTGGCGGCGAACTCGGGATCGGTCGAAATACACCAACTACGACGACGCTGCAGCGAGATCGAGTGTTTACGCAACACCCGCCACACCTGGCTGGCGGAGACATCGCCCAGCTCTTCGGCCAGCAGTCGTCCGTTCCACTGCGCGTAGCCGGGAGGCGGAGATTTATCCAGGGCCTCGAGGATGCGCTGTTCGGTTTCTATGTCGTACGTTGCTGGCTTTCCCGAACGTGGAGCATCTGTCAGCCCCAGCATTCTCTGCTGGGCGAATCGGGTTCGCCATTTACTCACGGTCGCCGGCCGGACGCCTAACTCGCGGGCAATCTGGCGGGTGCCGTGCCCGGAGTCCGCTGCTAGAACGATTCGTGCTCTCAGCGCCAGGCGCTGTTCAATCTTGCCGCGCAGTGTCCAACTTTCCAATTCGGCACGTTCCTCTGGGGTCAGCTCGATTTGAGTTGCTTGCATAAGTTATGAGCGACTTTCCCCGAACCAGCTCCACCCGAGGGCGGCGTTCTAGTTGCTCGACCTACCCGGGTTGAGCCCCTTCGACATACATGTCACACTTGTACACCGAGGAAGAGAAATGCTAGTAGCCCGGATTATTCATAAGTTGTCGGCTGCAGCGCCCCCATCATCCGCCCTGGCTGCGTTCCCCCTCCTCGGGCTCCTCGACAGAGTCACGACTATGCCTGCGGGGCCCTCGGAGGTAAAGCCTTGCCAGCGCGGCGCTTGCGGCCCTTCGCTTCGAAAACTTATGAATTTCCCAGGCTAGGCACTCACGATCCGGCCATCGAAGAGCTGGATTTGTCGGTCCGCATACTTTGCGTAGCGTGGATCGTGCGTCACCATGCCGATGGTCGCTCCGTTCCGGTGCAGCCCGCTCAGAAGTTCCATCACCGCTGCGCCGCTCTCTGAATCCAGATTCCCCGTCGGCTCATCCGCCAGCAGTATCGAGGGCTCTCCCGCCAGGGCCCGGGCCACGGCTACCCTTTGCTGTTCTCCACCCGAAAGCTGTGCCGGATAATGCTTTGTCCGGTGGGCCATGCCTACCCACTGCAGCGATTCGGCGACTCTCCGTTTTCGTTCCGCAGCAGCCATCCCTCGGTAAGTGAGGGGAAGTTCCACATTCTCAAACACCGTCAGGTCTCCGATCAGATTGAAATTCTGGAAGATGAACCCAATCTCACGGTTGCGAATGCGGGCTCTCTCCGAGGGCGTGAGGTCTTCCACCGCTCGCCCGTTCAAGCGGTACTTTCCGGCCGTGGGCGTGTCCAGCAACCCGGCGATCGAAAGCAGCGTGGATTTGCCACAGCCCGAGGGACCGGCTATACACACGTATTCCCCTTTCCGGATGGTCAAATCGATCGCACAGACGGCCTGGGTCTCTACTTCGTCGGTGTAGAAGATTTTTGTGACCTCCTCCATCTCAATCACGGGTGCTGTCTCTGTGTTCACTTTCGTTCCCCTTCCTGGTTTCACCAGTCCAAACGCATCATCCGTAGACACTCTTCTCGGTGCCTGCCTCAGTCGATACGGATCCGATCAAACTCATCCAACTCCGAGGTATCCGACAGAATCACCCGATCTCCTTCCTCCAGTCCTTCCACAACCTGAATCGTGGTCACCGAGGTTCGCCCCATTCGCACCGGGACGCGCACCGCCTCTTCGCCGTCCTTTTGCAACCGGAAGATTCGAATCGTGGTGTCGGGCTGACCGAAAACCGGCCGACCCATCTTCAGCACGTTGTCCAGGCGATCAATCTGGATGGTCCCGTCGATGTTCTGCTCCGGACGCGCTCCAGGGGGCAGCTTTTCTGTAAACCTGACATCCACCGTTACTGTCCCCTCCCGGGCTGCCGGATCGATGCGCACTACCTTTCCGGAAACGACTCCGTTTCGCGTATCCACCACTGCCGGCAGACCCAGTTGAACATCCTGGGCCTGGGTCTCCGGGATCTGAAGCTCGGCTTTCAGGCGACCGGGAACCGCTACCTTTCCAAGAATCTCTCCCGTGTTGATCTGCTGCCCCACTTCTACGGGAGTCTGCTGCAGCACTCCGTCGATGCCGGCTTTGACCTGCAGGCTCTCGACCTGCTCTCTCCGTAGTTCGAACAGGCCTCGTAGCTGGGAGACTTCGGCTTCCTTGGCTGCCAGCTGAGCTTGCAACGCCTGCGAGTTCATGGCTAGCCGTTCCTGCTCGAGGAGATGACGCTTGCTCAGCTCCTCAGCCGTCAACCGGAAGAGCTGCATTTCCAGTTCTGAGAGTAGCCCCTGTTTGGCCAGCTCCTCGTTCTTGTCGGCTTCCAGTTGACTCCTCAGATAATCCGACTGCACACTGGCTGCCTGGGCCCGCTGGGTCAGTAACTGACGCTGCAGATCGACTTCCAGATACTCCAGTTCCGCAATGGCTTTTTGCAGTTCGAGCTCTGCGCCCAGTGCCTCTCGTTCCAGTTCTGGATTGTCCAGCACGACCAGAGTGGTGCCGGCTCCTACAGGCGACCCGGGCAATACCGGAATCCGCTCCACACGGCCTTCCGTGGCAGCTGCTATCCAGCGGATCTCCTCCGGAACCAGGGTGCCGTTCCCCCGAACCTCGATGACCATGGATCCCCTCTCCACGGCCCCCACCCACACCGAGGCCCGTTCCACGCTGGACAGAGCTGGCTCCAGGCGGGAGAAAGCCCAGGTCACTGCCAGAAGAAAGATGGCCAGGAGAGCCCCGTACAAGGTGCGAAGCAGGCGCTTCTTGCGAGCATATCCCGGACGCTGAATATCTACCATTTCTCTCTGTGCCTACTCGTGTTTCAAAGCCACCACGGGATCCACCCGGGTGGCCCAAAGGGCAGGAAAATAGCAGGCTGCCAGGGCCACCCCGATCAACAGCAGGGCTGCCAGCAGATAGGCGAGTGGGGCGGTGGGGCTGACCTCGTACAATGGCAACCTCAAACTGACAAGCAGACGACTCAAGGACAGGCTGATGGCAGCGCCAAGAGCAAGACCCACGAAGGTCACTTTCAAACCCTGTTTGATCACCAGCACGAATACGTCCTTTTTCTGAGCACCTAATGCCATCCGTACTCCCATTTCGTGGTTCCGTTCGCTCACTGCGCCGGCAATGACTCCGAATACGCCGACCACCACCAGCATCACCGCCACGGTAGCAAAGATGAGGAAGAGTCTCATCCAGAACCGCGGGTACGAGATCGAGTCGGAGAGCATTTGTTCTTCTGCTCGGAAGTTGGACGGTGTCTGATCAGGATCGATCTCGGCGATGATCCTCTCCACAGCGGGCTTCAGGCTCAGCGGGCGGGAAGCCGCTCGTACGAACAGGTCTTTTCGCGTGACTGAAGCAGTGCCCCCCTAACTCGGAAACGTCTTCATGTGCTGGAGGTTGGGCACGTACAGGGCTGGTCGCGCCCGCAAATACAAACCCGGCTCAAAATCTCCGACGATTCCCACAACTTCCCTGGACTGCGGCTCTTCAACTACGGTGAGCCCACCTCCAGGACCGCGGCCAAAATCCAGTTGAACGAGTTTTCCGAGGGGATCCCCATCCGGGAAGAACCGTCTGGCCGCGGCCTCGTTGATGACAGCAACCCACCTGGATCCCTCGATATCTTGCTCCGTCAAGGGCCGGCCTCTGACCACGGGAACACCCAGAGTGTGGAAGTACCCCGAACTGACTGCATGGTAGATGATGACGGGCCTCTCGTGCGATGGTGTGGGAGCCTGCCCGACGATCTGGAACCAGCAAACCGCTCGTCCACTCACCGCCGCGGACTGCACTCCCGGCAGTGCCTCGGTCCGTTCCAGGAGTTCCTCCCAAAACCGATCTACCCGAGGAGTCAGGGTCCTCTCGACCGTTCTTGGCCATGTCAAGTACTCAAATCCCTGCAGGAAGACCTGAGCCCTAAGGAGGTTGCTCGGATCGTAGCCGGGATCTTCCTGCCGCAAGTTCATGAAGCTGCGGACCATCAGTCCGGCACCCACGAGCAGGATCAGTGTCAAGCTCACTTCTGAGACGATCAGCAGATTGCGCAGAAGCGGACGGTCCGAACCTGTTGAGCGCCTCCCACCCTCCTTCAACGATTCGTACAGGTTGGGTCGGGAGGTTCGAAGGGCGGGTGCCAGCCCGAAGATGACGCCGGTCAGAAGTGAGACTACTGCCGTAAATACGAGCACCGTGCCATTGATACTGACTTCCTCCTGGGCAAACGGCCCCCACTCGGGTGCCACGGCTACAAAAAGAGCGATTCCCCAAAAAGCGAGGACCAGACCCAGAGCCCCTCCCAGTAAGGCCAGGAGAATGCTTTCAGTGAGCAACTGTCGGACCAGGCGCAGGCGCCCGGCCCCCATAGAGACCCGAACCGAGATCTCCTTTTCTCGCCTGCGGGCCCGGGCCAGCAGCAGGTTGGCGACGTTCGCGCATCCGATCAGCAGGACCAACACGGCGATTCCGGAGAGAAGCAGGAACTGGTCGTTCCAACTGGCGAACAAGGCGTCCTGCAGCAACTGAACGTCCGTTCTCCAACCTTCGTCCGCAGGCGAATCTGTCTCTTCGAGATTCCGGCTGATGGCTTCCAACTCCAGCCGCGCCTGCTGCACGCTGACGCCGGGCTTGAGCCGGGCCACGGGACGGAGAAAACGGCCCGCTCCCGGTTCACGGGCTAGATTGGTCGATTGCCACACATGAGGCTCACGAGATCTGTAAGAGTAAGAAGAGATCCGGAACCGAAAACCCGGCGGCAAGACTCCAACAATGACATTGACCTGACCCGCTACCAGCATCTGCTCCCCCAGGACGCCCGGATCGGCACCGAAACGACGGCGCCAGTAGCTGTCACTGAGGAGAACTGGCTCGCCTGATCGGTGAGAAAGCTCTTCAGAAGTGAAGGTCCGGCCTATTTGTGGTTCGACCCCAAGCACAGCAAAAAAGGTGGGGCTGACGCGGTAGAAAAAACCTGGCTCGGCCAGACCGCGAGCAGCAATGGTGGCTTCCTGAAGATACGGAGCTACGCGGGCCATCTGCTCAAACGTTTTGGCATGCCTGGTCCATTCTGAGTAAGTCAACTCAGTCGGAGATCGTTGTTGATCGGGCTGATCTATTTTGATCTCAGAAAGCACAACCAATCGATTCGTTTCGTCATACGGGAGGGAATGAAACAGAATCGGATTCAGGACACTGAAGATCGTAGAGTTGGCCCCAATCACCAGGGCCAGGGAGAGCACTGCCACGAGGGTAAAGCCGGGACTGCGGCCGAGCATGCGAGCGCCATAACGAAGGTCCTGCCAGAGGTCTTGAATCAGTGCTCCGGCCCGGATCTCCCGAACCTGTTCCTTGACCTGCTCCACGCCTCCCAGCTCGATCCGTGCCTGTCGCCGGGCCTCCTGCGAGTCCATCCCCTGGCGGATCTTTTCCTGGGTGAGAATCTCCAGGCAGGAGTGCAGTTCTTTGTTCAGGTCCCCGTCCACGACGTCCTTGCGGAAGAGGTTACGATACAGGTTGCCGATTCTCTGCAACATACATCTGATCTCCGCAGTCAGTCTCAGGAAGACTGGAGGGCCATCGCCATCGCCTCGACGACTCGATTCCATTCTCTTTGTTGGAGTTCGAATTGTTTTCTGCCCACGGCCGTCAGCTGGTAGTACTTGGCCCGGCGGTTGTTCTCCGAGAGGCACCACTCAGACGAGACCCACCCCTTTTCCTCCATTCGGTGCAGGGCGGGAAACAGAGATCCGTAGCTCACCCCGAAGGTGCCCTTCGTGATCTGCTCGAGGCGTCGAGCAATGCCCACGCCGTGCAGGGCTTCCGGAGAAACGGCTTTCATGACGAGCAGGTCGAGAGTTCCCCGCAGCAGATCTGCCTTGCGTCTGGGCATGAGCTCCTTGTATCGGATTTCGATAACAAGAATCTACGCCCATGTAGAAGAAACTGTCAAGCCGCCTCCGTCGCGATGTCCTCGCGATCCTTTCCGTGGCCGAGGTACTACTCATATCTAAGCGCCGTCACCGGGTCCACCTTTGTTGCCCACCGCGCAGGAACCCAAGAAGCCAAGGCGCCTACTGCTAATATCACCAGCCCGACCACGGCGAACGTCGATGGGTCCGTAGGACTCACACCAAAGAGCACTAGATTCTCCATATAGCGAGTGAGACCGACGTTCGCAGCGAAAAAGCGAATAAGACCGAGACTCGCAGCGATCCCGACAGCCAGCCCAACCAGTGTGAGAACCAGTCCTCGAAGGATCACCATTTTGAGAACATCTCTGCGCTGGGCACCCAAGGCCATTCTGACTCCGATCTCATGTATTCGCTCGCTCACCGAACAAGACATCACTCCATAGATGCCCACTATCACTAAAACCAACGCCATCCCCGCAAGGACTCCGAACAACTGCAGGAAAACCGGCAGAGCACCAAGTCGGTAGTGGAGAAACTCATCCATGGTCTGGACGTCGAAAACTGCCTGATCCTTGTCGATCTCCGAGACGATCTTTCGAATCGTGGGGGCCAGATCCAGAGGATTGGAGCGCGTTCGAATCACGAGTTCCTTGTCGACGTGAGTCGTGAACGCACCCCCAGGGTACTGCCAGGGGTGCTGATCCTGCGAAAGGTAAATCACCGGCGGTGGATCGGCTGCTGGGCCCCAGTGCCTCACATCTTTCACAACGCCCACAATCTGACGCGTTCGATTCTCCTCGACCTCGAGAGACCCACCGGCCGCGTAGCTCAAGAGGAGCTGCTGGCCTAAGGGTTCCTCATCTGGGAAAAAGCTGCGGGCCATTGCTTCATTGATCACGGCAACCCACGGTGACCCATCCGTGTCTCGCTCATTCAGCAGGCGCCCCTTCAGGAGAGACGCTTCGAGGGTCTCGAAGTAGCCCGGGCTTACCTCAGTGTAGACAGCGAGCGGTTTCTGGTCAGGTTGGGGGATCGAGCGGCCCAGAATCCGGAAAGGATACATGTTCGGGCGGCGACCCCTCATGCCTACCGAGTCAACCGATTGGACGGCTTCGATTCGCTCCAGTAGCTGATCAGAAAAGGCGTCTACCTGCGGGGTGACCCTTCTCATGCCCCCTTCGAGTCCTTCCCAGTATTGTCGGCCGGACAGTGCCATACTCATACTCAAGACGCCTTTTGGATTAAAGCCTAGATCCACTTTCTGCAGGCTCAGAAAACTGTTCACCATCAATCCTGCTCCAATCAGGAGAACAAATGTCAAGGCCACTTCGCAGATCACTAACCAACTGGCCAGACCGCGTCGTGATTGCCCCCCGAAACGTCTTCCCCCTTCCTTGAGGTGTTCCACTAGATCCACTCTGAAGATTTCAAGTGCGGGTGCCATCCCGAACAGCAAGCCCGTAAGAATGGAGATCGCCAAGACGAACATCAACACGCCAGGGTCGATCGTAGCCTCGTCGATCCGTAGGAACCGGCTCCCCGCGGTGGCTCTGAAGAGCTTGATGCCAAAGAAAGCTGCAAAGGCTCCGAGGGCACCACCGATCAGGGCCAGCACGAGGTTCTCCACGAGCAACTGTCGAATCACTCCAAGGCGTCCCGCCCCCAGCGAGATCCTAAGGGCGATCTCGTTTCGCCTTCTTCTACTTCTTGCCAGAAGCAAGCTCGCGACATTCACGCAGCTGATCAAAAGCACGAAACTCACCGCACAGAAGGCCAGCAGGAATATCTGACGCCACTCGGAAAAAAAACTTCGTTCAGGAGTCTGGCTTCTACACCCCAATCTTCACCGTCGCCACCCTCCTCCTGGGCAAGTTGCTGAGCAAAGATCTCCGCTTCCGCCTGTGCTTGAGAAAGATGAACCCCCGGCTTGAGTCGGGCGAGAGAGCTGAACCTCCGGCTCTTGTTGGAGCCGAGACGTTGTACGAACCAAAGATCGACATCATCGACCCAGGGGAAGATCCAGAAGTCGGGCGGCATGACGCCGATAATAGTCAGGGCCTGGGAATTGCGATTCACCCGGATCGTCTTGCCACAAATCTCGGGGTCGCCTCCATAACGACGAAGCCAAAGCCGGTGACTGATCATTGTCACATCGCCGGTTTCGTTTCTTACATCTTCAGGGAGAAAAGTGCGACCCAATTGAGGTTCGACTCCAAGCAATGAGAACAATCCAGAACTCACCTGCCTCAGAGCCACGCTCTCAGCCTGCCCTTCGCCGGAAATCGTTGCGTCCTCCGAGTACCCTACGGCAGCCGCTATCCCTTCAAATGACTGAGATTCCTCGGTCCATCGCAGAGTAGCGGACATGGTCAGGTGCCTCCACTGCTCTGGCTGATCGAGCTTGAATTTCCGGAGCCAGACCAGGCGGTCAGGATCTTTAAAGGGGAGCGGCTGGAGTAGGGCCGCATTCATAGCACTGAAGATGGTTGTGACTGAGCCCACTCCCAGGGCCAATGTCAGTGCGACGACTGCTGTGAACCCGGGGTTGCGGCGAAGCATGCGCGTTGCAAAGCGGAGATCTTGTAGGAAAGCTGCCAGCCAGGCAAAGTTTCGGGCGTCGCGGCAATCCTCCTTGACCAGCTCTGGATTGCCCAGGCTAAGTCGTGCCGCGCGCTGCGCTTCGGTCGGACTCATCCCATTCCGGAGATTCTGTCCAGCTTCCATCTCCAGGTGAAAACCGAGTTCCTCCTCCAGTTCCTTGTCGAATCGTCGCTTATGGAAGAGCGCACCGACCCGAGCAAGAAAGGTCTTCAGCCAAACCATAACGTTGAGTCCTTAGTCAGTCCCCTGAAGCACACGGGTCACGATGTTTACCATTCGCTCCCAGCTGGCCTCTTCTACCTTCAGTTGCTTCGCCCCCGCCGCGGTCAGAGAGTAGAACTTGGCCTTTCGGTTATTCTCCGAGGCCCCCCAGTCCGCCCTGATCCAGCCCTTCTGCTGTATGCGAATCAGCGCCGGGTAAAGCGTGCCTTGATTCACGTAGAGGGCATCGTCTGAGACCTGCTCAATCCGGCGAGCAATTCCCCACCCGTGCATGGGTCCCATGACGTCAAGGGTTTTCAGCACCAGCAGATCCAGGGTGCCCTGCAGGATGTCTGTCTTTGATTGGCTCATCTTTCTCCTTTTGAATTCCAACAGAAATCGTAGTCCCTTTTCTTGTTGATTGTCAACAGATCTTCTAAGAGAAGGGTGCTGCTAGGCTTCTTCGTAAAGAAATCCTTACCCCTGTTCCATGACCATCACCAAGAAAGATCAAAAGAAGACCTCAAGCCCTTGGCTACGAAACAGGAGCTCAAGGGACTGGTGACAAAACAGCAATCGAAAGCCCAGCCCCTTGAGCTGAAGGCCTATACCGATCGGCAGGTCGGCAACCTGGAGGCTATGGTCAAGCGCGCTTTTTTGGAGTTGAAGAGCGCCTCGATTCAATCACTCATCAACTCGACGGCCGCAAACGGATTGACGAACACGAGCGCCAGCTCGCCAAGATGGGCCAGGCAGTCGGAGGCAAACTCCGGGGTATCTGAAGAGACTCCCACGAAGATGGTGGCGCGATGGGCCTGCAGGTCGTAGATCCCGTAGGGAATGGCGATGCCTTCGGCTTGGGATCGGAAGTCGTGGTCGTAGACCCGAACCGCCTGACGGCACCAAACTCGCCCTGGGTTTTTGAAGCATCCCACCAGTTCCCGCTTCTTGGTGTCGACACTGACAATGGGGTCTCCTCGACGGGCAAAGCGATCGCGTAGCTGAGCCAACCGTTCAAACTGCCGGTCGCGGTCGGAGTTGGATCCCAGCGAGATCTGCTTGTGGGATCTTGAAGGGCAAGCAACGGCCCTCCCGTCCGGGAGGGCCGTTTTGCGTTTCTGGCTTAGATCGGTCCACGGTGCGCCCGGCCAAAGCGGCGTGACGCCGGTTGCATTCCAGATCGAAACAGACGAAACTCTACGTTTTATCCGTTAACATCAAGATTCGCTGGAGGTCAATCGATGATTCTTGCGTTTCGGTCTGTCGGTATGCTGGCTTTGATCACTGCTCTGATGTTTCTGAGCCCGGCTGGCGCATCCGCCGATGACTTGTGGGTGACGTATGAACCGGCAGAGGGTGCGGGAGAAGGCAGGCAAATTGTGCTGGTAGCAGGCGAATGGGAATACCGTTCCGAGGAAGGCTTGCCCATGCTCGCCAAAATCCTCTCCCAACGTCATGGATTCAAATGCACGGTGCTGTTCCCCATCAATGCCAAAACGGGCGAAATCGATCCGAATGTTATCGACAATGTTCCCGGCCTGGAATTGCTAAAGAGCGCCGACATGATGGTCATCCTGGCGATGGATCTGGAATTGCCGGACGAACAGATGAAGCACTTTGTTGAATTCGTCGAATCGGGACGGCCGATTCTGGGAGTTCGTTGCTCACTACTCACTTTCAAATACAAGAAGAATCCGAATTCACCCTACGCGCGCTACAGCCTGGGATCAAAAGAAGGCGGCTTTGGCGGAATCGTGTTGGGTGAGGCGTATCGAGGTCATCATGGTCACCACGCTGTCGAAAGCACTCGAGGGATGGTCAACGGCCCCCAGCGCGGCCATCCGATTTTACGAGGCGTGGGCGGCGACATCTGGGGTCCGACCGACGTCTATCGAATTAATCGACTGCCCGAAGACGCAACGGTGCTGATTTACGGACAGGTCTTGAAGGGGATGAACCCGGATGACGCGCCAAATTACGAAAAGCCGATCATGCCGATTGTCTGGACGCGCACGTTCGAGAGCCCGTCAGGAAAGAGCGCGCGCGTAGTGACCAGCACGATTGGGGCGTCGCAAGACTTGGAGAGCGAAGCTTTGCGGCGAGTGGTGGTAAATGGAGTGTATTGGGCGCTGGGGTTGGAAGACAAGATTCCCGAGAAGTCGAATGTCGACTACATCGGGGATTTCAAAGCGATCCCCTTCGGCCGCAATAAATTCACGAAAGGTGTTCGGCCGCAAGACTTGGCGCTGCCTGGGGGCTAGTGTCGCAATCTTTCTCCTGCTTTCTTTTCACAGCTCGTGTACAGTTCCACTTACGACTTTGCAGAATGATGACCAAATTAGAAGCCGAAAGAATTATTCAGGCAGCAATGAAGAAGCAGGGGATAGCAGCCCGTGGCAGAAGTGCTTAATTGGGTCCGGACACCGACTTGGGCCGGGGGCCACCTGGAAAGGGCCCGATTGAAAGTTTTCCAATCAAACCTTCAAAGAAAGTGCTGATCCGTCTCCTCAGGCCCTTCCTCAGCCCGAAAAAGACTAACAAAGCGCAAAGAATCCGGGCGTGGAGGGCCCGGGGAGTCCCTGCGCCGAGTTTCTGGCGCATCACCATACCCAGGTTGAACGCACCGGCCTGAATCAGCAGTCTCTTGGCCACATTGTCGTGTCCCCTGACCTCGGTGCGGCGCATCCCCCCTGTCCGGTACAGATGAGCAAAGGATCTTTCCAGTTTTTCGCCCCGCCGTCTCAGTAACTCGCGGCCTCGCTCTCCCCGTATCCGTCTGCGGTTGGCATAGGTGGCATCTCGGCCCTCGATGTTGCCTTTCCACTTGCGTCTGCCCCGCTTCGGTTCCGAGATGTAACTGCGTATCTGCAGCGCTGCAAAATCCTTTACCGTTTCGGTGCTGTGATATCCCTTGTCGGCCACCACCTCGGCCATTTCCTCTTTTTGCCCCGTCGCCTCTTCAATGTTTTCGGCAGCACGAATCAGCGTCTCCTTCAGGGTCGTCGTGTCTCCTTTATCGGCTCCCTGTACCGTGACCGCCACAATCGCTCCCGTCTCCATGTCGATGGCATGCTCGGCCTTGTGGGCCAGGTGCGTTCGCCCGTCCTTCATCTTCGTGATGCGAGCGTCCGGATCGTGAGGATGTTTCCACTCTTTGTTGGAGCCTTTCTTCTTGCGTTTCCGGTCCGTACGAACCAGGTCTTCGCGGGTGGGCGTCTCGATTCCGGAAGCCTGAGCCAATCCGGTTAAAAACTGGTTATAGTCTTCTCCCGTATCCCGTCGGATGATGGTGCGCATCGCCGCATTGGCTTCCAGCGTCGTCGCGTCGATCCCGATCGTCTTTCCCTTCAGCAGTTCCGATTCCGCCAGTCGCTCCAGCACCCAGCTGAACACCGCCGCATGGGTCTGCACATCGATTAATCTCCGGGTTCTCGATATCGTCGAGTGATCGGGTGGTGTCTCGCTCACTTTCAATCCCAAAAACTCTCTCAGGGCCAGTGAATCGGCCACTCTCCAGGCAATCCCTCGCTCCGCTCCGATCCCTTCAAAATACCCCACCATCAACAGCCGAAAATACACTCCCGGCGCCACGCTCGGCCGCCCCATCTTCTCCGCGTAGAACTTCCCGCACAGCTCCTCTACGAAATCGTCAAAGCCGTGCTCACTCAATACCTCGTTGAGGGCTTCGTAGAATGGATGCCCAGGACTCCGCGCTAACTGGCTGCTGGCCACCCACAGATCCGCTTGTCGCCGTCGCTTCTTCTTTCCCATTGCCATGGGACCAGTGTAGTGTCTGAATGTGACCCCTGCCCTCGACTTTCACCACAGGCTGATAGGGATTAACGAGGAGAAAGGCAATGGACTCACGTAAGGGGCAAACACGTCGTTCGTTCATCCAAAGATCAGTTGCATTCGGATCCGTCGCTTCGTTTCCGACAGTTCTCTCAGCCAGGGTACTGGGCCGCGGTGGAGGGATACCACCCAGTGACAAGATCACACTTGGCATCATTGGTATCGGTCCGCGTTGCAGGTACAACCTCGGAGAAGCGATGTTGGAACTTCCCGACATACAGTGCGTGGCCATAGCTGACGTACAGGAAACCAGGCGTGATGCAGGTAAGAAGCTGGTTGATGAGTACTATGGCAATGACGATTGTGTGCTCTACCGCGATTTTCGAGAATTACTCGATCGCAATGATATCGACACGGTGATGGTTTCCACAGGAGATCGCTGGCATGCTCCAGCTTCCATCATGGCCGCGGAGGCTGGCAAGGACGTCTACAGCGAAAAACCCTGCGGGTTGACGATTGAGAAGTGTCAACAGCTTGCCGAAGCCATGGAAAGGAATGGTCGCATCTTCCAAGCAGGTACCCAAAGGCGGAGTGTCCCCAATTATCTCCAGGCCATTGATCTCGCCCATTCCGGCAAACTCGGCAAATTGCACACTCTCTACGCCGCTGTATACCAACCTGTCATTGGGACCGCCTGGTTACCACGTGAGCCAACGCCTCCGCCGGATACCTGCGACTGGAACCTTTGGCTCGGCCCAGCACCGTGGCGACCTTACAACAAGAGGTACGTCGAGGGCCGCTGGCGCGGCTGTTGGGACTTCGATTCCGGTGCCAGGCTGCTCGACTGGGGGGCGCACACCGTCGACCTTTGCCAGTGGGCCAATCAGGCAGATGACACCATGCCCATCGAGTACGTTCCCAGCAACGAGAACATTACCTGCCATTATGCAAATGGCGTGAAGTTGATTTTGGATTTTCTTTCTAGTCCTTTTGACGAGCGACCCGGTTGGGTACAAGACGTTGGCACTTGCCCAGTGCGTTTCGTTGGCGACGAAGGATCGGTCGAAACGGGAGACAGCGGTGGTATCGTTGCTTCACCTGAGTCTCTCGCGAAGGCCGGATCCTTCCCTCGATACCACCGACGTGGGTTGGACGTGGCTACACACGCTCGAAATTTCTTTGACTGCGTCAAGTCTCGCGGTCAGACGGTAGCGAATCCTGCGGTTATGCGGCGCTCGCATATAGCTTGCCATGCAGCTGCGCTTTCCTGGATCCTGGGGCGAACATTGAGGCTCGACCCCACAACCGAGACTTTTGTCGATGATCCTGAGGCGAACAGCCTGCGATCGCGTCCTGAGCGAGATCCTTGGAGCGTGTAGGTGGAATTAGCGCTCAGCATTGGGTGGTTATTTTAGACATCCGGCCGAATTCGAGGTCAGAGACCCGTCCTTCGACTGCTGGAACAGAGACAAACCGTACACCGGCGCCGTACAAACGGCCTGGGAGTTGCCGAAAAAGTCAGCGGGAGGAGAAGGGTGAACCGTTCTCCCCGCGAGCCGCGTCATGCCCGCGACCATCTATCCCATCGGCGGAAGCGGCGCCATCGTTCACTGAATCGGTCACGCTTATCCCGAGACGGATCGTTCCGTTGTGCCGGAGGCGGTGGCAGTGCGCGCTCCCGGGTTTTGTAGCAGCTTGAGACGACGTGGGGCGGTCAGGGCCAGCAGAACGCTTGGGAACAGGTCGCGCCAGCCGAAGTAGGCCCAAGCGCGAACGCGTATGGTGCCAAAACTCCGCTGACCGAAATCGGAGGGTGCTTCAGATCCTGTGCCCTCTCTTCTGATAGCCATTTCGTCTGATCGGTCTGGATGAATGGAATACGATAGCCTTCATGAACTTGCCGTTGAAGTTCCTGCTGCGGGCTAGCGTCTGGTGGTGTGAGGACCCTGAAGTTGCCGGCTCAGAGTCCGGATTTGAATGCCTACGCGGAGAGATTCGTGCGATCAATCAAAGAGGAATGTTTGGAGAGAATGATCCTGCTGGGGGAGAATCACCTCCGACGGGCAGTTCGTGAGTACGTCAGCCACTATCACGGCGAGAGGAACCACCAAGGACTGGACAACGAGTTAATCGAATCGCTGCGGAAAGACACGCTGACCAAAGGCCCGGTCCGACGCCGAGAGCGCCTCGGTGGAATGCTCAGCTATTACTATCGGGAGGCGGCGTGACGAGTCAGTCGAGTTTTGGCACCATACGGGGGGAAGATGCTTGTTTCCGCCGGATCGTGGAAACTCGGCGACGATTGAGTGCTTTCCGCCCGAGGCGCTTTCCTTTCGCTGCGAGTCTCCGTCGCTGCTCGTCGGTCAGTCGGAGCCTGCGGCCCTTCATCTGCTCCTTCAGGACCCGGTTCTCCTCGACCAAGTATCCGATGACGTCCTGCTGGTGGCGGTTCACCCAGCCTGAGAAGGTCCAGAGTAGTACTTGAAGCGGGTAGGTTTCGGCCTTCATGGAGCCATTGTACGCGCTTGCAAGTCGAACTCTCGTCGTGATTTACGACGCGGCCGAATTTTCAGATAGGACGGCCTTGGCATTCTTCAAGGGTTGGATCTAGCCCACACTTTGCATCTTGTTGGCAAAGTCGCGGCCTGAGGTAGAGGGTGGTAGCGGCTTCCCGTCGCGATGGTACAGCTCAATGACTTCCTCAACGATACGGCGCAGCTCTTCAAAGACTTGTGCTTCATCGCTGCCATGGCAGCCTCCGTAGATCAAGCCGGGGGCACTGCCTACATAGCACTGATCTTCTTTGGACCACTCCACAATCTTGGCGTAGTTGGCGCTGTCCTTCATTTCTTCAGTTCCTTGAGTGCGAGTCTCACGGCACGAATCTGATACCTTTTGGCGTCATCTCCTGGTCTTCCCGAGAGCGTTACCGGTCTCGACAAATCCGGATGCGCAAAGTTGCGATGGCTCCCCTTGCCTCCACGGTCTACAAATCCTGCCTTTTCTAATTCCGAGATGAGTTCGCGTAGTTTGGGCGGCAATCCCTTTGCCTTCTAAAACATCGGCCCGAGTCTAAATCACTTCAGCTGAATACGTTCACGCTGACCGATGGCCATCCTTCTGATGATACCTCAACATGTCGTTTCCGGCCTGGGTATCACTGGGATCCTGCCTTGGAGGGTGTAGTGTATTTTGTAGCTGTTCAAAGCCTCACAGATCAACCGGCAGCCTGCCTTTTCAGCAGGACATCCACGGGATGCGAAGATCGCTCCAGGGCTGGTGGTTCACCTGGCCCGAGACGATCCGGAGTAGCGCTTGAAGCGGGTAGGTGTCGGCCCTCACGCGGCCATTGTACGCGCTTACAAGTCGAACTCCTGCTGTAGGTTACGAATCGGCTGAGTTTTCGGACAGGACGACCTGGACCTCTTCACCGCACATCCCGAGGCGTCTTCGTCCACTCCGCGTTGTTGATCCTTTGACAGGTTGTTTGGATGGCTTGGAATAACGGGGTTGTTTTGCCTATTTTCCACTTTGGCAGCAATACGACAATACCCCGGAAGACTGCCTGTCGAATCACGGCTCGTACCGCGTGTGGATACGGTCGGCGCCGCGGCGACGACACGGGATTGGTGACGGGGGGGCGGAGCCAAATGGAAAATCTCGGTTAAGATATTGTCGCATCGTTGCTGAACGGTTAAACAAAATCAATTGAATCACCATTTGTGATGGAAGGATTGAATTATGACTGGAGTTTGGATTGCATTAGTCATCATCGTCGGTGGCGGTCTGCTGCTGCTGATGGTTGGGATGGGGATCTACAACTCCCTGGTTGCACTTCGTGAGCGATACAAAAATGCCTTTTCGCAGATCGAGGTGCAACTCAAGCGTCGTTATGACCTGATTCCCAACCTTGTGGAAACGGCCAAGGCGTACATGAAGCATGAATCCGAAACGCTGGAAAATGTCATCAAGGCGCGTAATGCGGCTTTCGGTGCCATGCAAGCGGCCAGTGCCGCTCCGGGCAGTGCAGAGGCGATGAAGGGACTGAACGGTGCCGAGTCGGCACTGGCAGGTGCCATGAGCAAGTTCAACGTGGTGATGGAGGCTTATCCTGATCTCAAGGCCAATGAGAACATGATGCAGGTTTCCGAAGAGTTGACCAGCACGGAAAATAAAGTCGCTTTTTCCCGACAGGGTTACAACGACGCGGTGACCAGCTACAACGTGGCCCGTCAGAGATTTCCTGCTGTCATCTTAGCCACGATGTTTGGCCATGCGACCAATGCCGAACTACTGGAATTTAAAGACAGCGCTGCAATTCAGGAGGCGCCGAAGGTTTCATTCTGATTGAATGAAATAATGGACCTATTCTACCGGAGGGCATGGCGCCTCCAGGTCGGAGGCATCTGATCGATGGATTTTTTTGAACACCAGGATCTGGCACGTCAGAATTCCAGAAAACTGGTGTTCCTCTTCATATTGGCCCTACTCGGGGTTGTGGTTTCGGTTTACCTGCTGATGGCTGTCGCGGTGACCGGCTACAACGACAAAATGGCTGGACCAGATCAGGGCATTGACTTGGTGGCATTACTGACCAACTGGAAGATCCTGGCCATGGTCGGTGGCGGGACTTTGCTGGTCGTGGGTGGCGCCTGTGCTTATCGAATCTCTGCGTTAAGTGGTGGTGGCCAAACGGTTGCTTCCAGCCTGGGTGGCCGGCCGCTAAATCATGACACACGGAATCGCGATGAACGACGTATTTTGAATGTGGTCGAAGAAATGGCCATTGCCTCGGGTATTCCCGTGCCGCCTGTCTACCTGCTTGAAGAAAAAGGCATCAATGCTTTTGCAGCGGGCTACTCGCCACAGGATGCTGTAATCGGTGTGACACGCGGCTGTGTGCAAACCTTGACACGTGACGAGCTACAAGGTGTCATCGCGCATGAATACAGTCACATTCTCAATGGCGACATGCGCATGAACATCCGTCTGATTGGCTTTGTTTACGGCATCATGGTGATCGGCTTGATCGGTTGGCAGATATTTCGCATTGCACTTTATACCGGTGGGCGTCGCCGTAGTAAGGATTCCAATCCGATCCCCTTGGTTGCAGTGGGTGGTGGGTTGATCGTCATCGGGGCGATCGTGGAGTTCCCCCGGTTTCGTGGACACCTAATCCTTTGGGAGAATGGAGGACACGATGCCAAGAACAAGACGAGCTTATCCACCCGAGTTTCGCCAGCAGATAGTCGAGCTTCATCGAGCCGGGCGCAGCCCCGGTGAGCTGGCCCGAGAGTTTGAACCCAACGAACAGACGATCCGCAACTGGATCGCCCAGGCAGACCTGGATGAAGGCCGTCGTAGAGACGGCCTGACGACGGTAGAACGAGCCGAGCTGCGGAAGTTGCGCAAAGAAAATAGGCAGCTGAGGGTTGAGCGGGAAATATTGGCAAAAGCCGCGGCCTGGTTCGCACGGGAGAGCGATCCGATTTCCAAGGAGTCTTCAGGTTCGTGAAAGTGAATCAGGCCGACTATCCAATCACCACCATGTGCCGTTTGCTGGGTGTCTCCACCAGTGGCTACTACGCGTGGGTCGATCGCGGACCTTCGACTCGAGATGAAGCGAATGCTCGTCTTCTGGAAACAATCAACGGGATCCACCAGCAAAGTCGTCGGACCTATGGAGCTCCCCGCATTACGGCGGAACTTCGAGAGGAAGGTCACCTGGTGGGCAAAAACCGGGTGGCCCGACTGATGAAAGTCGCCGGCATTGAAGGCGTTAGCCGCAGACGCAAGACACGCACGACCCTGAGAGGCCAAGACAGCCGTCCGGCTCCGGATCTGGTGGAGCGAAACTTCCAGGTCAGCCGCCCCAACCGACTGTGGGTTGCAGACATCACGTACGTGCCGAGTTGGGCAGGTTTCGTCTACCTGGCCGTAGTGGTCGACGCTTTCAGTCGTCGAGTGGTCGGCTGGTCGCTCAGAAATGATCTCAAAACCCGGCTAGTGACCGATGCCCTGCAAATGGCACTTCAAGAGCGTGAATCCGACGGGGTGATCCATCACTCGGACCAGGGGACGCAATACACGTCGATCGAGTTCGGGCTACGCTGCAAGAGAGCCGGCATCAGACCCTCCATGGGCTCGGTCGGTGACTGTTATGACAACGCGCTGTGTGAGAGCTTTTTTGCCTCTCTGGAGTGTGAACTGATCGACCGGCACAGCTTCCGCAGCAAGCTGCAGGCCAAGCTTGCTGTCTTCGACTACATCGAGGGCTTTTACAACCCTCACAGGCGGCACTCGTCACTGGACTATCTGTCGCCGATCAACTATGAATCGAGGCACTCAGATGTGGCTTGATTCGAAAGCCGTAAACTGTCCACAAAAGTGGGGTAACTTCACTCTTTCCATCTCATGCGCACGGGGAGGGTTAACGGTTGGAGCAAGCGGAGTGAGCACTGTAGTCAACCCGAAGCTTAGCTTTAGTCGATCGGGCGTTTGAAGTTACCCGCGAGGTTGTGCCCCGTGGTTGCGGATCTCCGGAAGAACGACTTGTCAGCGGCACTCTGGGGTGTTCATGCGAATATCCAGCACCAGCGTGTTTTCAAGTCCGGAGCGTGGTGTGTAAATCAGATGCCCGAGTGCACAGCCTTTCTGCGCAAAAACAGATGCCGAAGGGCCATAGCTTGCGTGTATACCTACCAACAAACGGTTAAATATTTCTCCGGCCTGATCAACGTCAAATAGAATTCCCGCAGCGACGATTGGAAATCCCCACACAAGGATTAAAAAAAAAGAGCTGTAGCCGTCCTCTGAGACGGCCCTTTCCGCGGTCCTCCTTTCTGTAAAAAAGAGAGATTGTTCCTAGAATGCGAGGGGGACGGAGTGAGGGCGTAGCCCGAACGGAGCTCCCCCTCGCTCGCGCTGGCGTCGAGGGGAGTGGACCAGATCCACGAGGCTGCTGAGCGGCCTCTGTAGGGCGCTGTACGACCTCTCCCCTTGGCGGGCACTCGTCTATCGCCCTCACCAAGCACTTTCCGGGGTCCAATCAGCCGATTTGCCCGGATTTGACCTCCTCGCGGTTTCCTCATTTCGTGGTTCCCTGCTGCTTTGCCTTGGCGCTCTCCATTCGATAGCTCGGGACGTTGAGTTCCAGAATCACGCTGTGGTGCACCAGCCGGTCGATGGCTGCTGCCGTCGTCAGGGGGTCCTTGAAGATCCTCTCCCAGTCCGAGAAGATCAGGTTGCTGGTCAGCAAGATGCTGCGACGTTCGTAACGATGGGCCAGCAGTGTGAAGAGAACCTCCATTTCCTCCCGGCTTTGCTGAACGTAGCCGATGTCATCGACTATGAGAGCCTCGAAGCGATCCAGTTTCTTGAGCTCCTTCTCCAGAGTCAGATCGATTTTGGCCCGCAGCAATCGCTGTACCAGCAGGGCGCAGGTAGAAAACAGAACCCGGCGCCCCAGCAGAATCAACTCCTGGCCCAGAGCACAGACCAGATGGGTTTTCCCGCTCCCAGGGTTACCGAAAGCCAAGACGTTCTCGGCACGATCCAAAAACGTCCCTTCCAGCAGCGCTGTGAGTTGTCGATCCACGCTTTGGGGCAAGCGCGAGCGGTCCAGCGCCGTCAGCGTTTTCTCCCAGGGAAGCTTGGAGGCCCGACGCTGGCGCTGGATTTTGCGCTCGTGCCGCTCCGCCACCTCGATCTCAGATAACGACAAGAGAAACCGGGGATAGGACAGACTTTCCTGGGTGGCCAGTGCCGCCTGGGCGGCGTAGTGCTCCCGAAAGGCCGGTAGATGCAGCTCGATTAGGCACTCGCGAAGTCGCGGTAAGTTGCCTGTGCTCATGACCTCACCTCCCGGTTCTCGAGAAGGGTGTCGTAGAGGCCCACGTCCATCTTCTCCACCATCACTTCCCAGGGTTCCACCACCGGATCGACAAGGCATTCTCGTAGTGCTTCAAAACGGATTCTTTGTCCCCGCTCAATCAACACCTGAAGTGCCTCTCGCACCCGCTGTTCACCTTCCTGGGCAGCCACCTCGAGGATCTTCAGATATTGGCGATCCGCCGTGGCCGGACAATCTCGGCGCAGCTCGTCGTAGGCGACTCGAAACAAGATCCCCGGAAACAGATCCTCCCGCCAGCGATAGCGAGTAAACGCCCCCGGCTTGCGCACCAACGAATGGATCACGTGCCGGTAGTCAATGCGATGCTTGCCTTCTCCTCGCAAGCGCGGCATCCGTGCCTGGCGCCGTCCTCCGTAGTAGACCTCCACCTGATCCGCCCACACCCGCACTTGAACGCGCTCGCCGATCAACCGGCTGTCCACCGAATAGGTGTTGTGGCGAACCCGGATCGTACTGCTGGGGGAGACTCTCACCCACTGCCGGGTGAAGTCATCCAGACGGCGTGCCGGCAACGGGCGCATCACTGCCAGCTCTTCTCCCAGGCGCTTTTGCCGGGCCGCATTGCGCCGGGACACAATCACCGCTACAAAGCCCTCGTACTCTTCCCGGCTGGAAAAATCACGGCTACACCGCCGCAGCAGTTCCTGCTCAATGGCCCGTTTCAAGCGGTGATGGGACTGTTCCACATCCCCGTTCTCGTGTGCCTTTCCTGCCTGAGTGCGACTGGAGCGCATCCCGAAGTGTCTCAGCAACGCTTGATAGCGCTCGGTGAACTCTTCCCGCTTCAGGTTCTTGACTGCCGCCAAGAGCCGGTCGGTCCGGTGCTCCTCGGGCAGCGCCCCCAACTCCCACAACGCGTTCTGAAGCCCCAGGCTGAGGCTCTCAAACGACTCACTGAAACACAGCGTGGTCGCTTCCCAGTTCGAGTAGGCCAACACGAAGTGGTACAGCAGATGGGGAAACGGCTGGCCCTGGATCGTCACTCCGAGGCGCCCCATAAACGTGAAGTCCGATTGCGCTTGATGTCCCGGCTGATACTTCTGCGGGAACATCACCTCCTTCGCTTCTCCGTATTCTGCCTTCCACTGCTTGATCCTGCGCTGCAGCGTTCTCAACTGGCCTTGCTGGAAGGCCCCTTCCTGCTGACGACACAAATGATCGAACACCGCTTTTGCTTCCACCGTCGGCGATCGCTTCAGGATCTCTTTCACCTCCGGCCACACCGACTCGAACGGATCCGATCGAGTTCTCCAATACCGTTCCGGCTGACACTGGCTCGGTAGCTTTCCCGACTTCAGGTACTTGCGAGCTGTCTTTCGCGACATCCCCGCTTTGGCCGCCGCCATCGTTAGCGTCTTCTCGTTCTTCTTCAACTTTACTAACCTCCGCACTTGCTGATCCTTAACCATGCCCTCATGGTCAGGATCAGCCCTGAAAAAGCGGGGAATTCCATTTGTCGTCGCGGGGAATTCTAACTGTCGCCAATCACCGGCCCGTTCCCACAGTCTATTCGCCCAGATCACACGCTGGTCAAAACTGACGATTCCCTCTCTGTCGGTGGTCTTCGTCTCGCGCTGAAGGAACTCTAAGAAAATAAAGAAAAAGTTGGTTTCGAGCGTGTAGTGACGCCAAGACTGTTCCACCTCGACACCATCGACCGGCCTGCCAGACAAATCAACCACCACGATTCTCCATTCAGGGACTACAAGATAGCGCCGTGGCTTTACTAGTGATCCTGCTGGGGTCACAAACAAAGCCGCTATTCCGGCTAGAAAGAGCGTACCTGCTAAGAGTCTCCTGTTGCTTTTCATGTCCTTGAAGTTCTTGCCCGATTACGCGCCTCTGGGTCAGTGAACAAAGCAACTGCTTGGACCCACTCTTGTCCAAATTAGCCATAAGAGAGGTCGGGTCGACCTCGTAAGATTCGGTTGATCGAATAACCGGACAAGGAGGACCCGACCATGAATCGATTTTGCAGCATTTTCAGTCAACTTCTCCAGCTTTTTCCTCGCTGGGAGTTTCAACAACTGGTCCTGGAGACCAAAGCCGAGCGCCATGCACGCGGTTTCAGCAGCTGGGGACAGTTTGTCGCCATGCTGTTTTGCCAGCTGGGCCGTGCTCATAGCCTGCGGGAGATCTGCGGAGGCCTGGCCAGCTGTGAAGGAAAACTGCATCATCTTGGAATCGCTTCTCCCAAGCGCTCCACCCTCAGCTATGCCAATAAGCATCGACCCTGGCAACTGTACGAAAAGGTTTTTTACCGCCTGCTGGATCGTTGTCTGAGAGAGACCGAAGGGCGTCGCAAGAGAAGATTTCGTTTCAAGAATCCGCTGCTGAGTCTGGATGCGACCGTCATCGATCTGTGCGCACAATTGTTTGACTGGGCTCATTTTTGCCGAACCAAGGGGGCCGTCAAACTGCATCTACTCTTGGACCACAACGGTTACCTTCCCGTCTTTGCCCACATCACCGAGGCAGCCACGGCCGACATCACCGTGGCTCGCCGTCTGAAGTTTGCCGCCGGCACCGTTGTCGTCTTTGATCGCGGCTACAACGACTACAACTGGTATGCGGACTTGACCCGTCAGGGCGTCTTCTTTGTGACCCGTCTCAAAGACCGTGCCGATTACGAGGTCCTCGAAGACCGCCCGCTTCCCAAAAACCGTCGAGTCGTCCGTGACCAGGTGATTTTCTTTCACGGACTGGCCGCCCAGGACAAAACCTGTTTCTTGCGCCTGGTCGAAATCCAAGATCCGCTCTCTGGCCGCCTCGTTTTTTTGACGAATCACCTGGATTTCGGAGCCACCACCATTGCCGCAATCTACAAGGAGCGCTGGCAAATCGAGCTCTTTTTCAAGGCCCTCAAGCAGAATCTACGGGTCAAGACCTTCGTCGGCACCTCGGCCAACGCCCTCAAGACCCAAATTTGGACAGCATTGATCGCTCTGCTGATTCTGAAGTTTCTGCAGCTCAAAGCAACCTTTGACTGGTCACTGTCCAATCTGGCCGCACTGCTGAGGATGAACCTGTTCGTTCATAGAGACTTGTGGTGGTGGTTGAACCAACCATTCAAGTTTCCACCCCTACTACCGGAGAGCTCTCAAGCCTCCTTCACCCTCTCGTAATCTGGACAGCACCATCGGAGACCTGGACATGAAAGACTGAAAATCCCGTCCAAGACGCCAATAAAATCAAGGGGTCGATCATCGAATCTCAGCTAATTTGGACAGCAGTGAGTCCACCTGGGTGACGTTGCCGTAGACGTCGTACATGAAGTCATAGCTCCCACTCTCGTCGGTGCGGTTGCAGATCCGCCCTATCCCGAAGGGGCAGCTGTCGTACACTAAGGCCACGTTCTCGCTAGTATCAGGATAGGCAATACTCGTGACTCGGTTGAGATCGTCATAGGAGAAGGTGGCAGTGATGCCTCGGCCATCTGTGGTAGAGACGAGATTGTCGGCCAGATCGTAACTGTAAGTGAGGTTCCCCCGATCCGGGCTGGCCTCAGTAAGCCGCCGACTCAAGGCGTCGAAGGCGTAGGTGGTGATGGCTCCATTGGGGGCACTCACCTGGGTAATATTACCGTTGTCATCGTGGACATAGGCGGTGCTGCCGCTGGCCGCATCGGTATTCTGGGCCAGCCGATCGCCGGGATCGTAGCTGCTGGATGAGACATTCCCGTTAGGGTCGGTCTGCCCGGTCGCATTTCCCGAGTTGTCGTACTGCAACTGGGTGATCGAGTCTGTGCCTGGCACATGTGGCTGCGCGACTGTCAGGAGTCGATCCAGGTTGTCGACGGTCTCCTGGACCGTGGTGGCCAGCGTCCCGTCCGGATCTTTAATGTCGGTCCGGATCCGGTTGCCCTCCTCGTCGTGGGCGTACTCGATCTTCTGGTTAAGGTTGTCCGTGATCCGGATGAGCCGGCCGTTTGGGTCGTAGTTCAGGGTCAGGGTGATCGCGTCAGGCGTGATTATCTGGGTGATCTTCCCGGCAGCATCGTAGGTGAAAGTGGTCGTCCGAGTCAGGCCGCCACCGGGTGGCGGAGTTTCGGTCAGCGTGGCCAGAAGATCCGCGGCGCTGTACGTGTAGGTCATTACCAGCCCATTCGGATCGGTATTCTGGGTCGCAAGCCCCTGGGCGTTGTAGGCCAGGGTGGTCACGTGGCCGAGATCGTTGGTTGTTTGGATGACATTTCCGTTGGCATCCCGGGTGAGAGTCGTGGTGTTGCCTCTGGGATCTGTGATCGAGGTTAATAGATTGAAGGTCGGATCGTGCGTGGTGGAGGTCACCGCCCCGTTGAAGCCTTCCGTTACGGTCAGGAGATTACCATTGGCGTCGAAGGTGCGAAGAATCTCGGAGCCGTCAGGCCGTACGGTGCGAATGGGATTCCCGTCGGCATCGCGATCTGTAATCGTGGTCAGTCCGTTGGCATCGGTCATGCGCGTAACTTTGCCGAAGCCATCGGTCTCGAAGGTCTGAACATGACCGTTGCCGTCGGTGAACGTGCTGATCGCGGCATCGGGTCTGACGAAGGAAGCCGGATTCGCTGAGGTGCCCAGACCCGAGGCGGGATCCACGAGACCCACTGTCTGCATATTCGTGGCTTGACGGGTGGACCCGTCCGGCCGCGTGGACTGGATAAAGCGTCCCGTGAAGTCGTACTGGCGAGTCGTGGTCAGGTTTCGAGCATTCGTCTCGGAGGTCATCACATGGCGGTTGTCGTAGCCGAAGCTGCGGCTTGTCGTGTCCGGAAACGTCACCTGGGTCATGTTCCCGTCAGCGTCATGCGAAAAGGTAGAAACGCGGCCGGCTGGATCCGTGACGGTTGCCAGGTTGTTGCCGGTATAGGCCAGGGTTATTCCCTTGCCCACTGGATCGGTGATAGAGATCAAGCGTTCCTGGGCGTCATAGGCGTAGGTGGTCGTGTTGCCGTTTCGGTCTATTTTGGCAACCTGTAGACCGTTGGCATCGTATTCAAAGCGCATTCCGTTCTTGAGCGTACGGCTGAAGGTGCCGTCCTCATTGTTGATCAGTTCGGAGAAGTCACCATCCAGACTCCTGGAGGTTCCCACCGAAGTGAACAGCTCGTAGCGAACGTCCGTCTGATTGAAGCCGTAGAAGCCGAAGCGTCCGGGTAGGAACGATCCTGCTACATCGAAAATCTGCACGCCGTCGATAGTGATGACGATGCGATCGGTGTCGTACTGCAGCGTGAAGAGGTGATCGGTGAGGTCGCTCCAGCCCAGGGCGCCGCTGTAGAGTGTGCCCAGCACCTGGACATTGGCACTCGGCTGGTGAGCCCAGAAGGTTGGTAGATTCGTGTTATCGGGGAGGAGACCCTCGACTTGTATCAAGTTATACCCCTCCAAACCGTGCAAGCTCCCGGGTAAGGATTGTGAAGCCTGCTTCCAATCAAACAGGATCCCCCGGAATGTTTGGTCCGGGTCTCCGTTGCCGGTAATGGGCGAGCGGTAGCCGAAGACGAAGCCGATGAAGTCGTCGTCCGCAAGGGTCTCGACCTGGATCCTGCCGCTGAGCGTCGTGTTGATGAAGTCGTTGGGACTGATGAAGAAGGTCACTCGGCCGTTTGATTGGCGACAGTTAGAATTCCCCGCGATGACAAATGGAATTCCCCGCTTTTTCAGGGCTGATCCTGACCATGAGGGCATGGTTAAGGATCAGCAAGTGCGGAGGTTAGTAAAGTTGAAGAAGAACGAGAAGACGCTAACGATGGCGGCGGCCAAAGCGGGGATGTCGCGAAAGACAGCTCGCAAGTACCTGAAGTCGGGAAAGCTACCGAGCCAGTGTCAGCCGGAACGGTATTGGAGAACTCGATCGGATCCGTTCGAGTCGGTGTGGCCGGAGGTGAAAGAGATCCTGAAGCGATCGCCGACGGTGGAAGCAAAAGCGGTGTTCGATCATTTGTGTCGTCAGCAGGAAGGGGCCTTCCAGCAAGGCCAGTTGAGAACGCTGCAGCGCAGGATCAAGCAGTGGAAGGCAGAATACGGAGAAGCGAAGGAGGTGATGTTCCCGCAGAAGTATCAGCCGGGACATCAAGCGCAATCGGACTTCACGTTTATGGGGCGCCTCGGAGTGACGATCCAGGGCCAGCCGTTTCCCCATCTGCTGTACCACTTCGTGTTGGCCTACTCGAACTGGGAAGCGACCACGCTGTGTTTCAGTGAGTCGTTTGAGAGCCTCAGCCTGGGGCTTCAGAACGCGTTGTGGGAGTTGGGGGCGCTGCCCGAGGAGCACCGGACCGACCGGCTCTCGGCGGCAGTCAAGAACCTGAAGCGGGAAGAGTTCACCGAGCGCTATCAAGCGTTGCTGAGACACTTCGGGATGCGCTCCAGTCGCACTCAGGCAGGAAAGGCACACGAGAACGGGGATGTGGAACAGTCCCATCACCGCTTGAAACGGGCCATTGAGCAGGAACTGCTGCTGCGGTGTAGCCGTGATTTTTCCAGCCGGGAAGAGTACGAGGGCTTTGTAGCGGTGATTGTGTCCCGGCGCAATGCGGCCCGGCAAAAGCGCCTGGGAGAAGAGCTGGCAGTGATGCGCCCGTTGCCGGCACGCCGTCTGGATGACTTCACCCGGCAGTGGGTGAGAGTCTCCCCCAGCAGTACGATCCGGGTTCGCCACAACACCTATTCGGTGGACAGCCGGTTGATCGGCGAGCGCGTTCAAGTGCGGGTGTGGGCGGATCAGGTGGAGGTCTACTACGGAGGACGGCGCCAGGCACGGATGCCGCGCTTGCGAGGAGAAGGCAAGCATCGCATTGACTACCGGCACGTGATCCATTCGTTGGTGCGCAAGCCGGGGGCGTTTACTCGCTATCGCTGGCGGGAGGATCTGTTTCCGGGGATCTTGTTTCGAGTCGCCTACGACGAGCTGCGCCGAGATTGTCCGGCCACGGCGGATCGCCAATATCTGAAGATCCTCGAGGTGGCTGCCCAGGAAGGTGAACAGCGGGTGCGAGAGGCACTTCAGGTGTTGATTGAGCGGGGACAAAGAATCCGTTTTGAAGCACTACGAGAATGCCTTGTCGATCCGGTGGTGGAACCCTGGGAAGTGATGGTGGAGAAGATGGACGTGGGCCTCTACGACACCCTTCTCGAGAACCGGGAGGTGAGGTCATGAGCACAGGCAACTTACCGCGACTTCGCGAGTGCCTAATCGAGCTGCATCTACCGGCCTTTCGGGAGCACTACGCCGCCCAGGCGGCACTGGCCACCCAGGAAAGTCTGTCCTATCCCCGGTTTCTCTTGTCGTTATCTGAGATCGAGGTGGCGGAGCGGCACGAGCGCAAAATCCAGCGCCAGCGTCGGGCCTCCAAGCTTCCCTGGGAGAAAACGCTGACGGCGCTGGACCGCTCGCGCTTGCCCCAAAGCGTGGATCGACAACTCACAGCGCTGCTGGAAGGGACGTTTTTGGATCGTGCCGAGAACGTCTTGGCTTTCGGTAACCCTGGGAGCGGGAAAACCCATCTGGTCTGTGCTCTGGGCCAGGAGTTGATTCTGCTGGGGCGCCGGGTTCTGTTTTCTACCTGCGCCCTGCTGGTACAGCGATTGCTGCGGGCCAAAATCGATCTGACTCTGGAGAAGGAGCTCAAGAAACTGGATCGCTTCGAGGCTCTCATAGTCGATGACATCGGCTACGTTCAGCAAAGCCGGGAGGAAATGGAGGTTCTCTTCACACTGCTGGCCCATCGTTACGAACGTCGCAGCATCTTGCTGACCAGCAACCTGATCTTCTCGGACTGGGAGAGGATCTTCAAGGACCCCCTGACGACGGCAGCAGCCATCGACCGGCTGGTGCACCACAGCGTGATTCTGGAACTCAACGTCCCGAGCTATCGAATGGAGAGCGCCAAGGCAAAGCAGCAGGGAACCACGAAATGAGGAAACCGCGAGGAGGTCAAATCCGGGCAAATCGGCTGATTGGACCCCGGAAAGTGCTTGGTGAGGGCGATAGACGAGTGCCCGCCAAGGGGAGAGGTCGTACAGCGCCCTACAGAGGCCGCTCAGCAGCCTCGTGGATCTGGTCCACTCCCCTCGACGCCAGCGCGAGCGAGGGGGAGCTCCGTTCGGGCTACGCCCTCACTCCGTCCCCCTCGCATTCTAGGAACAATCTCTCTTTTTTACAGAAAGGAGGACCGCGGAAAGGGCCGTCTCAGAGGACGGCTACAGCTCTTTTTTTTTAATCCTTGTGTGGGGATTTCCAATCGTCGCTGCGGGAATTCTATTTGACGTTGATCACCTGAGATCCCCCAGCCCGCACCGAACGGGCTCGCCTGCTCGTTGATCACCGCTACCTGGTCATTGAACGTAGCGGAGACGCGGCTGCTTAGATAATTGCTGGTCATGCGTACGGTGTAGGGATAGACACCCGTCGTCAGGTTTGTTCCGTCAACAGCGATGACGTTGCGTATGGTTTCGTCCTGGTTCTCGTCAAATCCTGCGGTGCTGACAAAAGTCTCGCCTGGTTGGTCCACACCCCCGACGTTGACCTGGTAGGAGATGGTCGGCGGTACCGCCGCCTGAAACACCACGGTACTGTCAAACGGGATTACCGGCTGTGGATGGGCACGCTCGCTGCGGTAGACAAAGCGCAGCCCACGTGACCGACCCTGTGAGAGGTAGCTTGGTACCGAGAAATCGGTGCTCAGCCATCCCCCGCGGGTGTTGGCCTGCGACCCGGTATCTTCGCTATTGCCACATCCGCAGTTGGGTTCATCAGCTTCTTTGCCCAGGCCAAGCAGCAGCGGCAAGAGCCAGTGCCAGTCAGCCGCGCGTATGCCTCCTGAGATGGTCACGAGCGACTGGCCGTCGGCCGAGACTTCACCAGTGCCGACCACCGCAAACTGACCCGTGGCAGGATCGAGCGACCAGATGTCGACTTCGTTGCCCACGGGAAGCTGATCCAGGTTGGGGAAAGTAATGGGAACTGGCGTGGCAAAGGTGACGCCCACCGGCTGGATGGTGACCACCAGCCCCGGATCCAGTGTATCCGGCAAGGCCGCCGGCGCCAGGCCCCGGGGCACCTCGGAGATCGACAGCTGGCCGGTGAAGTCGGTGCCGTCCGGGTTCTTGGCCGTGTGCGGCGGGACCGTGATGGAAACCCCGAGGGCAGCATTGGTCACCACCGTAGTGGCATTGGGATCGACCGTCGTGAGACTCGAATTCGCGATCCTCGGCAGGAAAAACGGTCGACTCACGACGTTGGCCGCATTCGCCTCCAGGACGTATTGCTCCCGAAAGCCTGCGTAGGTCGACCCATCGGGTGCTAAGGCAGCCGTGCTGGAGTCAAGGTCCAGAATCTGGCTGCCACTGGGCAAACTCGTCAGCGTGACAAAGCCGTTGGCGTCTGAGAGGTCAGAAATCCCTGTATTTAGAAAGGACACGGTCGCGCCCACGATGGGTGTCGTCGTTCCCAGCTCGTAGTCGTTGGCGTCCAGCAGCTGCGCCGTAAAGTCCGTAGGGTTAGACGGATCGGGCGCCGGCACTGTGATCTGGGTGGTCTGGAAAAGCGTTTCGTTTCCGTTGGTGGCAAAGAATGTCGCCGAGGAGACGCCGACCTCGGCACTCGTCGGCGTGAATGTGAAGAGACCTGTCCCTGCAACGAGAGTGGCGTCGCCCGGCAATGGCAACGTCGTGGTGCCGAAGGTAACCGGGTTCCCAGCGGGATCCGTAGCCGTCAGTCCGAGAGTCAATGTGGTCGCCACGTCCACCGTCTGGTTGCCGATCGGATCGAAGGTAAAGGGTCCGGACACGAGAGTGACGGTAACCGTCTCGGAGCTGTTGTTGCCGGCCAGGTCCGTGGCCAGCAGCTGGAAGACATTGGCACCCTCTATGAGAGTCACGGAGCCGTGGTCAAATTCGTTATTGACCCCCAGGATCACGGGATTGCCGTCCAGGGTCAGGGTACCCGCCTCGTTGAGGCTGCCCTCGAAGTTGATCTGCTCGGTGTTGACCTGGTCCCCGTCCTGGGGGCTGTCCAGGGTGATCACGGGAGAGATCGTGTCGACGGTGAAACTCAAGGCAGCCTGAGCCGAGGCATTTCCTTCGAAGTCGGCGATGGTAGCCGTGAGGTTATTGAGACCCTCCGGCAGTGCACTCAGCGGCGTGCAGGTTGCAGTGGTCATAGTGAACGTGCAGGAGACACTCAGTGGATTGCCTCCCAGTTGAATAGCCAGTGAAGAGGTGTCGACGCCAATCGCGTCATCGCTGAAGCTCAAGCCCAGAGTGGGGACATTGGTAGCTATGAAGCTCCCCGGTGCAGGTGCCGTGAAAGCTAGCTCGGGTCCGACGGCGTCCGCATAAACCGCGATCTCCTCCACGTCCTTGGTCACGACCAGGGTCTGGAGGATCTGGGCGGCGGTGGAGACCCGGTGCAGGGTTTTCTTTAGCGACAGCCATACACTGTTGTCGTCGGCCTGGATTGCCAGGGCCCGGATCCCACCGCTGCCGGCAAACCCGCCCATCTGAAGCAGTACCGCACCGGTCGTAGCATCGAACCGGTACAGTTCACTGTCGGTTGTTGCCCACATACCCCCCAGGGTGTCGCCTTCGAGGTCGGCGACCTTGGCGATCGAGAGAGTCGCCAGCAATGCGCCCGCCGAATCGTAGCGGGCCAGCTCATCCTTGTCCGCCACCCACACGTCTCCCGTCACGGGGGACGCGGTCATAGCCTTGATCTTTCCAAGAGCACTTACGTCCAGGCTCACAAGCTCGGTTCCACCGCTGTCGTAGCCCGTGACACTGAGCTTGCCAGCCGCCCACATGCGGCCGAGCCTCGTATCGAAAGCAAGATCCACGGCCTTGCTTGCCAGAGTCAGGGACTGCTGCAACGCCCCCGCGGTCGAGTACACCGACAACGTTGTATCAAGGGCCACCCAGGCGGTGCCGTCAATGGGGTTGACCGCCAGTGCGCTGTTGCTGGGATGCATGGCCGGGAGAAGAAAATCCAGGGTACCGTCGAAGGCGTAGGAGGCCAGCCCATCCTTGCCGATGGCCCAAAGTGTTCGCCGGTTCTGGTCTACAGCCAGACGCCGGTAAGAGGCACCAGTCAGATCAAAGAGAAGAGAGCCGTCATCGACAGCCAACTTGCTGACCAGATCTTTCTGAATCACCCACAGTGCGTCGACAGAATCCGGATCTGGGGTGGTGCCCCCGGCACCGGCGGTAGAGTGCCCTGGGGCAACCACCCTCATACGATCCGGGCCCACCAGACCGAAACTCTCCCGTTGTTCTCCACGCAACTGTCCCTCTTCAACCGTGCTCTCAGAAACTGCCGTTCCATCTCCAAGGCCGCCATATTCGGCATAGTGTGGAAAGCAGGTTGAATCAATCGCATAGGAGATAGCCGTGAAATGGAACTGACCTTCTCCCGGGCTGGTGGCGGAAAGGATATTCCCAGTCCAGTTGAAGTTCGATTCGTGATGTAGTGAAGGGACCTCGGCAGCAAACGGCCCCATCGTCCCCGAACAACTGGCCCGGAATTCACTGGCCTGGAAAGCAATGCTCTCCCCGACCTCGAAAACCGGGGAAGGAGGGAGGATTTCTCCGTAAGGGGCTTCGTAGCAACACCCAGGTCCCTGAAACCCAAAATGCCCGCCGCCCAGGATGCCTGCTTCCGTTCTTACAATGAGAGCCAGGCTTCCCGCTCTCGAAGACCAGCGCAAGACTGCGTTTTCGTATTCGGGGTCGAGGAGTCTGCCCCATAGGTCGGGCGCACCGTTCTCGGCAAGATCAGCGATATCGATTCGGTGCGAGGCCCCCGGCTCGACGGTGATGGAGGGAAGCGCGTAGCTTTCGCCCTCCCAGTCGATCTGTGCCACAACGCTGGCAGACTCGCTGCCTAGATTCGTCAATGTGGTAACGACCCGATGATCACCCAGCCCGGGTAACGGAACCATGCCGTTGTTATGAGCGCTTCCCACACCCATCAGGGGAACGTGGACCACATGATGGTCAGCGCCGACACTGCATGCAGAGAGAAGAACAGAACCGGGGTCTCCCGAATGGGTCACTGAGACCCTGACGTTGTCGGCGGCGATGACTATGTTCGTTGCTGCCAGTAGCTCGACGATATCAAGCGTACTCACGCCGCCCGGCTCGAGGATTCCGTCATAACCTGCCAGTTTTTCTCCTGTCGCCGGGTCGAACACGACAACGGAGGCTTCCTGGTGCTCGTGGCTAGAGTTGAAGGCCGAGACCAGTGCCCGCATGGAAACGGGATTGCCCAGGCTGTCGTAGCTTCGAAGAGGCATCGTCACGCTGTGGTATTCGGTAGACGCACTGGCCTTGGGATCAAACACCGGCAAGGGACTCAGTAGCGACTCTCCCTGCAACAGGCCGATCGTGATCAAGTCTCCCGGAAGCCCGTCATGCTCGAACGTGATGGAACCGGTCGCGTCGTTGCCTACCTCGGGCGACAGGAGGTCCACAGCCTGAGGCTGAAGCTTCCCTTCGTAAGTCGTTTCCCTGCCCTCCTCTGACGTAGTAGCGGAATACTCGAGTACCGAATCGCTGGTGTTCAAAAGGGCATACACCGGCTCGATCTTCCCGGTCTTCTCGAATGACCGGGTGTCCCAAAACGACTGTGCTCTGGTCGACTGAACCTTGCGTGGGTCGATCAAGGGGATTTCTGTTGCCTGGGATTCCGTTTGCACGACCGCCCAGGCACTGAGCAACGTCTCTTCACCCAGGGAATCGATCCGAACGCTTCCATCTTCGAACTCGCTCCCAGCGTCCGACAGGACTTCACTGAGGGAAACACTAGCCTGGGAGCCTTCCGCGATCTGCAGGTCGATGGGTGAGTGGGCTTCTCCGGCCGTGCTGAAGGCGGTTAGCGTCACCACCAGGGAGTCAGAGAACCGATTCAGGACCGAGACAGATGTTTCAACGCCAGGCGCAATCGAATAGTAGGGCAGGAACAAACTGACAGGATGGAAGTTGTCGCGGTGACTCCTACGGTGGGCCTCCGTCATCGCCTCGACCACAGACCGGGTGAATAGCTGCTGGTTGAGTTCCGCCACTTCCTGTTCCTGTGCCGCAGAAGGCTGTAGGAGAATCGGGAGGGTGACGACGAGCAGAAGTGCTGCGAAGACAAAGAACCTTTTCATGGGCGGACCTCACAAGACATCAAAAACATCCAAACAGTCAGACAACTTGAGGTCCTACTAAGCAACTTCTGTGCCAACAAGCATTGACATCGATGCAAGTCGTTCATTGTGAACCACTTACGTCCCAACCAGCTCCATCGAGCATCTCCCGAGATTTTGGAAGTGAACGATTTGTAGGAAAAAGAAGTCACGATGCGTGTCTGACTTTTTGGGCTGATCACGAATCGTAGGGGCCGGTCTTGTGCCGGCCCGGTGGACGTTACTGCCGACCTGTTACACGGGCGACCACAAGGGTCGCCCGTATGCAGCTCCTTGAGACGGGCCGGAGAGAATTGCACTGGCTTTGATTGAGCACGGGGCCGATGTGAAGGGACCTGACAACAAGGGCGTCACCCCCCGGGACCACGCCGAGACGCAAGGGCTGGCGAAAGTGGCGGTCTTACTCAGCAAGCAAGACTGTGAAGCGGATCTCCAGTTGCCGGATGATCTGGTTCGTCTGCTGCGCGATGTTCTGGAAAATCCCCAAAACCGTGGCTGCGTCGCCCACAGTCTCATCCAGCCGATTCAGATAGGGCAGGGTGAGCAAGCACGTGGGACAGTCGATCTCGAAGAAGACCAGGAGCATCGGGCGCCCCGCGGCGTCGAGCGGATATTCCCAGGGCATGCCGTCGAGCCGCGAAAGGGTAAAGTCAGGAGCGTCGCGGGTGGAGTTCGTCATGATCCGTCGGTGGAAAAGCCGTCGAGAAACTTGCCGCAACGGTCTCTGAATATGGAATTCCATTCGTGCCCGGCCGGGAAGGTGAACGCCTCGAAGGGCAGCCCCAGAGCCTCCAGCTTCTCTTTGTCCTTCTCCAGCTTGTCGTGCGTGTACCATTCGTCTTCGGAACCCTGACCAATCAGAATTCGGGGGCGTCGGGGGCCGGCAATGGCCTTAATATCGGGTGGGATGTCTCCGCCCAGGGCGATGACCCCGTCGACTCCCGCACGTCCCAGGAATGCAGCCCGATAAGCCATCGAGGCTCCCTGGGAAAAACCGGTTACCACGGTCGTGGAATCGCAGCGAAACTTCTTTCGAACCATGTCCACAACGGATCCGACGTACTCCAGGTTACTCTCAATCGCCTCTTCGCGCAGTGTGCGTGTCATCCAACTGGCGACAACGTCATTGGTTCGTCCTCGATAGAACAGGTGGAGTGCCTGCATCGAACAGAGGAGCCAATCTGCAGATCCGGGAATCCCAACCAGCTCCCGCATCATGTGCTCGGCAGTTTCGGCGTATCCGTGAAACCCGACCAACAAGCCCCGCGCCCCGGTTCGAGAGGGTCTTACGAGATAACGTCCATGGGTTGGCGTGCAGATGCGTTCTTCCATGAACTCTTCTGTCATTGGTCTAAACTTACCATTCCTAACCGCCCACCGTCTCGCCAGGTCAGACGAGACCGCGATGTCACAGGATAGCGAAGTGCAGGAGCCGCCTCCGCGCGGCGATCTGATCGAACCTTCAACCTTCAACCTTCAACTTTTAACTTGCAACCTCACAGCGATCTGATCGGACCACAGAGGGTCCTCCTACACTGGCGATGTCACAGGATGGCGAAGCGATAGGGGTAGGGAAAGCTCATTGGTTTGAGCCTCCCCTCCCTCCGAACCGGACGTGCGGTTCTCCCGCATCCGGCTCTCCAGTCAGTGGGGTCCACGGCGGGACTGACGGATCTGCGCGTGGGCTACGGCCATGGTAAATAGCCCCTGCTCGATAAAGTAGGCATTTTTGCCTCCTTTCACTCCTGTTTCCAGGGTCGTCAGCATGCGTTCGGTCCACACTTCCGCTTCCACCCAGCTCCATTTCTGGCTCTCGGCTTCTCTGCCTTGCTTAGGAGTCTCCTCCACTTTCGACAGTTCCTCTTGCTTCGTCATTGACTCTACACATCCACCTTCCTGGCGGGCCTTCGCTCCACCGGCATTACCCGGCTTCTTCACTACTACGCCGCCTCTGACTTCTGCGGGTCTCTTACCAGACCGACCTTTCGCAGACCTCCTCGCTTTACGTCACTTGAACTTCCCACCATTCCATCTCCAACCACCCCAAGGGTTAACAAGATGCCTTTTTCACGTTACCCATCAGGCTCTTGTCCGTGTCAGGTTTCCCTTCCATTCGAGCTTCGCCATTTCCCAGCAGGCTCGCTGTCCCCTCTGAGCCGAATCGAGTTCGTCTCCTACAGACTGGTGGTTCTCCTTCGGCTGCTTCCCACCCCACCTCACGATGACGCAGTTGCCGTCGAATACGGGCCGGAGAACGTTTGCCCGGTAGGGACTTTCACCCTACTGTTCAAGTGCGCTTACGAGCGCACTAGGAGCCGCCTCCGCGCGGCGATCTGATAGAACTTCTCCGCTTAAACCCTTTCGGTTCTTCAGTCGGCACGGTTGATATCCGTGCCCTGCGAAGACCTGCCGATCGGGGCATCGATCCGGCCGGGCAAGTCGCCCCGATCCTACCGTCAAGAACCTTTCGAGAAGGGGAAGACCTGAAAGGGAGTCACGTTGGGCGGTCCCGGTGCCAGATGCAGCTCCGGGCTGTCGGAAAGGACCTGGATCACGGTTCCAAAGGTAAAACTGCTCTTGCCCGGGTCGTGAGGCCGGCACACCGGGTGCGTGGAGTCGTCCTGGCTGCTGAGTGTAGACTTGATGTCCGCAATACCCAGTGATCCCTCTTCGGCGCCGTCGGCAATTCCCCGCACTTCTTCGAGAAGATCAGGTGTCCATTTTTCGATGGCCGGCGCAAAGTTGGTCTCTTCCAGGAATGTCTCAATGAAAGCATCTGCATCCGTCTTAGCCTGGCTGGCGAGTTGCGCTTTCCACAGAGCCACGACCTCGTGGATGTCCTTCTTGAGGGTCTTGCCGTGAGTCAGCCCTCGCTCATAAGGGGACCCTTCCAGAACCAGCACTTGAATCTCCTTTCCCAGGGTTGGATCGGCAGAGCTCGCGTCGTCGGCAGAACTCGACCGGTTCACACACCCGGCGAACAGGACCAGCAGAGCGGACACAAGAATGATTTTCAATCGGTGAGACATTTTGCACATCCTCCGCTTACATCTGACCCGATCGGGAAAGGGCTGACTTCCTCCCGGACGTTGCGGGACGGCGAGTTGCCGGATCTCTCCCCTCCATGGCGGCGCGCTTGCTCCTCTCGACTGACACCGGGGACCAACAAAGCCTACCGTTGTTCGAAGATGTCCAGAACTCGCCCCGGGAAAGGCAAAAACACGCGCTCAGGGACGGCGCCCGGCTGGGGGATTATGCGGTTCTGGTCGTCCAGCATTCCCATCGCCCGAAAAAGAGTCGGCACCACATCAAGGGTCGTCCCCACTGTGCTGACTGTCTTCCCCCGAGCCAGCCGGGTGTCATGCCCGCCCCACGCCAGAAAAGTAGTTCTCGCCACGATCGGCCGCAGCCCGGAATGACTGCCACCGGAAGTTCGAGTACTGGAATTGAAATTCCAGAGTTCACCAGCCCACGCCAGAAAATCGGGCTGCTGGTTTGCATACTTGCGTTTGAGACCGCGCAGGTAACGTGCCTTAAGTTCCGGGGAGCTGAAATGAGTCAGGTAGCCCTGGAACTCGGGTGAGTCGATAAAGGCCTCAGTGGGGTTGTCGGTGATGTCCAGCAGCATGCATACGGCAGTCCCGTATTCGGTCTGATAGATGGCGGCCAGCCAGTCTTCACGGGAGTGGAATTGACGCACCCAATCCAGGCGCGAGATGTGGTCGGGTGTCTTGACACCTCTTGTGGACAGAAGGCCCAGGGGATCGGTGTCTGAGCTGAGCGAGAAGCGAAAGCTCAGGTCGTGGGACTGCTCCAGTCCTGCCACCGGAACATACTGAATCCAACGATCCCCTCGTTCAACGATGAGGGCTTCTCCACCCTTGTCGTGGCGATCCCGGGCAGTCGACTTGACCCACACCACGTTGTGGAGCCCACTCTGGCTCACCCGGATGCCGGCAATGTCCTGCAATGCCTCGGCCACATGCCGGATCGGGATAGGCGTGACCATCAGATCGTGGGGGTTGTGATCACCGTTCACGGGAGCGTTCGGGGCCTCATAGTCGGAGAGGATCTGGTAGTAGTTCATGGGCAGGCTGCGGCCTTTCTCGTCGACCGTGGAAGTCACCCACTTCAGATCCTCATCCAGTCCCAGCGTATATCCAGAGAGCTGGTGGACCTGATTCGGAAGACCCAGAAAACCCTTGGGAATCAGAGAAGAGATCTCGAAGTCGGATCGAGCCATCCGCTCGAACTCCAGACCTCCTTCCTGGTCGTCATCCCCAAACTGCAAACCGAGAAGCAGTTCCAGTCCGGCGATCTGAGGAGCATCTCGCTCAATTTCCTCCTGAAGTCTCCAGGCCACATCCAGGGCATACTTGTCGGTCTTGGTAAGAAGGTTGAAGGCCAGGTTTTTGGATCCCTCGTGGTAGTCCTTAAACAGGGCCAGGTCCGGCTCGAGCCAGCGCCGTGCCTTTTCCAGATTCTTCTGAAACATCGAGGTCAAGAGGTGCCAGCGCTCGGAATCGGGCTTGCAACGTTTCATCTCGAGAAGGATCAGGTGCAGGCGATTCAAATCGTCATTACGAAGATTGACAGCGGCCCTGCCGTTCCCGAAGTTGTCGATATAACACGTGACGTATCCCTCCTCGCCGCTGGCATTCTTTCCATAAGGAGAGTCGGGGCTTTCGTAAATCCGCGGGTAATCCAGACCCAGCACCGGTACGCTGACTGCGCTCCAGGCATTTTCGGTGAGCAGCGTCTTCACGGTATGGCCGCCCAAGAGAGGCCGGCGGAATGCCCTCGTAATCGGGAACGAGAAGGCCGTCCTGCCAGGCTGTATCTCGGAACCGTGATCGGAAACCATGGCCACGATCGTTTCGCTCTGACGAGAGCTTCTCTCCACTGCCTCGAAGATCCGACCCACCTCGCGATCCAGCTTGACGCTCCAGTGGATCAGGTTCGCAGGGTGCGGGTCTACGTGTTGCTGGTGATCCATAAGCGTGAAGACAGGGCTCAAATAATCGTACCTCTCCTGGCCGAGAAGGTCCTGCTGGAGGATCCTCCGGACGGTCATAAAGCCCGACAACTCCTGAGCGAACTCCGTGTAATCGATGCCCGTCACGAGACGCGACAGGTGCGAGCGGGCAATCCCCGGGACATCGGTCTCGTTGTTGTGAAGCCATTGTTTGCCCGATTCCAAAAGCAGCGCCTTGTTTCCGGTGCGCCGGTAGATCTGTGGCCCCGACCACACCCGGTCCGGGTCGAACCCGTCGGACATCAGGCTCACGCCGATTTGATCGAGGTTCCAGAGGGCGGCGGTTTTACTGTCGCCCCGGCGGATGGCATCAAGGGTGTCCCGGACCCCATCCAGATGGTAACGCAGGTGGCAGGAGTCCCGGCTGAAGGTAGCGTGACCCTTGATCACGCTGGGCTGGCCGGTATCGATCAATGCCCAAGAGCAGGGGGAAAGGGTCAGAGTCTCTGAATAAACGTTCTCGACATAGACCCCATCCTCAAAAAAGTAGCGTCGAAGGTTGGGGAGAACGATAGAACGGCCGGTCTCCTCCTGGTAAAAACGCAAGGCTCGCCGAAGATCTTTGGCGTAGGGCAGCCTCTGCCAGTAATCTTCCCTCTCCGGAACGCTCAGGGCTGCCAGCAGATCCGGCGGAAGACCGTCCACCTTGATGAGAACGAGCCGGGGGCGCCCTGAAACCGCCGAAAGTGTGCCTCCCAGAAAAAGAGTGATCGCGCCGAGGATTCCCCAGGCTCTCATCTGTGACTTTCTTCCGGACCGGAGAGGGCTTCGTCCGCTGCTTCCACCGGACCCACCTCGGGCAGTCCGGCTCGCTCTGATCGCGTGAGTGCCCGGTCGGCGAGATTCGCCGCCTGCAGACAAAGAGCCTTTTGTTCTTCCATCCAGGGAAGTTCCTCGGTTTTGGTCCTGGAGGCCAGAATCTCACGAGCCTGGCGCACGTAAGCAATGATTTCACTTTCCTGCTCTCGAAACTTGACCCCGGCTCCCGGATACAGATCGATGGCCACCGGAGCTCGGGAAAAGAATTCGAGGGCATCGCTCAGGTACCAGGGAGAGACAGTCATCAGATCTCCACCACTTTCGACGAACTGCTGGAGCACCACGAAATGGCGTTTCGTTAACTTCTCAAGCCGGAGTAGATGTCGCTCCCGGTGCAGCGCCGCCAGCTCCTCCGCGACCTTTGCCCGTTTCTCAGCCAGCCCCTGCAGATCTGCGGCGAGCATCTGGGGGGTTCTCCCCTCGGCCTCATAGAGCCGGGCCAGCACTTTGTCGACGTCCGGCAGCCAGCCTGCCGGCTCCGGGTAGCGGGCCGGCAGCGGCCGGTCCTCCAGGGCCAGACGGAAATCAAGAAGAAAATCGACCAGCTCGGGGTCCGGGTCTAGAGATTCTCGGTAAAGGTTGCCCAGAGAAGCGGTGATCTGGCTCGGCGGAATACTCGGGAGATGCTCGTCCTCCAGGAAGACCCGCAAGGGCCTGATCTCTCGCTGTCTTTTCAAGTAGCGCCTATAGCTGGCCACTTCCGCTTCGCCAACTCTACCCTGCGCGCCCGTGGCTTTGCGAATCTGTTTGGTTCTGAGTCGACGACCCAATCCTACAAGTTGGGCCGAACGGGCCAGGCGCAGGTACTGGATCTGCGCCCGAAGGGCCTTTGTTCGACTCGACTGAGTCAATGGATTGATGAGAAGACGATCCATGTCATCGGCAAGGCCGTCCGCCGCCTCTTCCTCAAAATAGAGGTGGCTCGCCAGGGAAAGACGCAGCTCCTCGAGTCCCAGAGAATGCTTGGAGTCACTGAAAAGGGTCAGGCCCTTCCGGTTGGCCATGAAGCTCCCGGTCTTGTTGGCAGCCCAGACGTAGAGTCCCACGCCTCGGTAGACCGCCAGGGCCTGGTCTCCCAGCTTGTGCCAGTAGGTGGCAGCTTCCCGGGTACGGGGGTTATCCGGGTCGAAGCGGTCTACGGCGATAATCGGTTTCAACGCCAGATTGCTCTGATAGGCGTAGATGGCGAGGGGGACCCGGTCTCCGGAAGAAGCAGCCTGCAGGACATCCGGGTTCTCGAACGGATTGTAAGTGAGATCAAAGGGGTTGAAACTGGGCCAGCGTACCTGGGACGGCTCCGGCGCCAGTGCCGGATCATAATAGAGGATACCCCCCAGCGCCACAGGGACTCCTCCGGCCGTGTAGCGGTGGAACTCCTCATAGGCCAGGTGGTATTCGTTGGCAACGCTTGCCAGCAGACAGGACGTGCCCCACAGGTGCTCGCGCATCTCGCTTTCAAAACCGTGCACGAAGTCTTCCGCTTCTTCCGGTCTTACCCAGCGGCCAAACAAACGCCGCGAGGCGAGGAGCTTGAATTTCAGATCGCCGATGGCTTCGGCTGAGAGTGCGTCGGCCTCCGGCGTATGGGTGGCCAGATCCGTATACCAGGTCAGACCCAGGTAGGCCTGCTCGAACTGCCGCTCCTTCGTGTCGGTGTGGCGCAGGAGATAATTGCGGTACAGGACATGCGCCGAGTAGGCAACGGGACCCACCTTGGTCCAGAACCCCACAATGGTCCCCAGGCCATGCTTGATCCCCTCCAGCACCAGGTGCTCATTTGCCCGGTATTTCTTCTCGGTTGCCGTGAGAAAGGGCTCGGGTAATCCGGAGCCGGCGCGAGACGGGTTCTCCTCCAGCCGCCCGCGTTTTTTTTCCAGCTTCCGGAGCGCGCCCGCGTGGCTCTTCTTGTTGGAGAGAAAGGCCGGAAACACGGCTGCAATGCGATCCGCCACGCCGGGGGTCCTGTGCCCCAGATTCCAAAGCGCCAGCCAGCGACCCTGGGGAGCCTCCGAGAAAGAATAGTCGACCAGAACGCTCACCAGCGGGTGGAATTCCGTGCCCTCGGGACTCTCGTGCTCAGAACCGATCGTGGTGAGCACAAACCGTTCCCCCGGGAACATCGGCTCCGGGGTAATCAGCGTGACATCCTTGATTGCGAGTCGGGCCCGGGGTGTCTTGGAAAGCCCCACCGGGTGTCCCTGTGCTTCGCCTGACCCGGGGGCGGCATCCATCCAGCTCCCGGCGCCCAGAACGAGTAACAGCAGGGTCGCGCGCACACCACGGCCACCGACCCGAAAAAGCATTTTGAGGTATCCCCGAATATTCAACTATTCATCACCCTTCGACGTTCCCGAGCCCGCGCCGCGGTTCCCTCTGTGGCCTGCTGCCACCGGGTCGCGAACAACGGTACGCAAATAGAGTATAGCCAAGCCAATGGCGGTCCAAAACCAGCCTCGGAGTCGGGGGGCCGGAACGGCCGGCAGAGCAAAGCTGCAAGCAGCCCCCGGAAAGGGGCGTAAGATATATAGCCGGGGGCCGCTTGTGATGGAGCATCTACAGAATTGAAGTTCCTGCAGATCCTGCTTTGTGCTGCGTCTCTGCTGACCGCGGCAACCGGTGCGTCCAGGAATGTGGTTCTTTTCGTCGCAGATGACCATGGCCAGGACGCCGGTGTCTATGGCAATCCGGTCATCAGGACCCCCCATATAGACCGGCTGGCAGCCGAAGGCACGCGTTTTCGTTACGCCTTTGCCACCACGGCCAGCTGCAGTGCCAGCCGTTCGGTGATCCTGACCGGCCTTCACAACCATCGGACCGGACAGTACGGACACCAGCACGACTACCATGGCTTTAAGAGCTTCCCGAATCTAAGAAGCCTGCCGGTTCTTCTCAGTGAGGCGGGCTACCGGACTGCCGCTGCTGGCAAGTACCATGTAGCTCCCGCGGAGGTTTACCGGTTTGATCACTGGATCCCCGGTTCGGCGCGCAACCCTGTGGAAATGGCCGAGAACAGCCGGGGGTTCCTGAAAGCCGATCCGGATCGACCCTTCTTCCTCTACTTCTGTACTTCCGACCCTCATCGGGGGGGTGGCGTTGCGGAGGAAGCGACCCACCGTCCGGATCGTTTCGGAAACGTGCCCGGCGGCTATCAGGGGATCGAGCCGGAACGATACCGGCCCGATGAAGTGATTGTCCCTCCCTTTTTGTCCGACAACCCGGCGGTTCGGGCTGAGCTGGCCCAGTACTACCAGTCGGTCTCCAGACTCGACCAGGGACTGGGCCGGCTGCTGGCTGTCTTAAAGGAGACGGGTGTTTACGACGACACTTTGATCCTCTACATTTCCGACCACGGCATCGCTTTTCCCGGGGCCAAGACGACCGTCTACGAACCGGGCCTGCTCTCCCCCGCCATCGTGCGACACCCGCGGGCCTCCAAACGGGGGGTGGTCAGCGACTCCATGATCAGCTGGGTGGACATCACGCCCACGATCCTGGACTATGCCGGGGTGAGGGCCCCCGACTACGAGCCGCACGTGGCCAACCGCCTGCTGCGCGAACAGATGGGCGACAGGCACGGTTTGCACGGAAGATCCTTCCTTGGGATTCTGGAGGAGGCCCGTGCCGAGGGCTGGGACGAAATCTACGCTTCCCACACCTTCCATGAGATCCAGATGTACTATCCGATGCGGGCTGTGCGGACCCGGCGCTACAAGTTGATCTGGAATCTGGCCCATCCTCTGCCTTTCCCCTTTGCCTCGGACCTGTGGGTGGCCGCGGCCTGGCAGTATTCCTTTCACCAGGGAATGAACGCCGCCTATGGCGTCCGAACGGTTGGGGAATACATCCACCGGCCCGAGTTCGAGCTTTTCGATGTCGTTGCGGACCCCTGGGAGTCAAAGAACCTGGCCGCGGATCCGGCCCACGCCCGCACTCTCGAGAAACTGAAGGAAAAGATACGCGAGTTCCAGAAGCGAACGGCGGACCCCTGGCTTCTCAAGTGGCACTACGAATAATGGGTACGCAATGTGGAGGAAGTGGGGTGTGAGGGCACCGCTTCCAAGCTGGTCGGAAGCGGCGGGTTTTTTTCGCCTGGTGCGGGGGATCAGACCGTTCGTGGCCGAGAAGATCACCTTCGAGCAGGCCAGAGAAGCGATCAGGCGGCGATTGAAGGTACGAGAAGAGCGATTTCTCGAGAAGCTCGAGACAGCCGTTTTTTCCTGCCCGTCGAGCCCCTACTTTCGGCTTTTCGAGGCGGCCGGATGCGAGCCGGGAGATGTGCGTAGACTGGTGCGCAGGGAGGGAGTCGAAAGTACACTGGATCGGTTACGGCGGGCAGGTGTCTTCGTAACCTGGGAGGAGTTCAAAGGCTGGAAGCCCATATACCGGGGCAGCCAGACCTCCCAGGTTCGGGTAAAGGACTTCGACAATCCGGTCGTCCGCGAACACTTCACAGCCACCAGCGGAGGGACCAGCGGGAGACCGGTGCGCGTTCGGATCGACATTGAAGAGTTAGCCGAGGCGGCTGTCAACTGGGCCGTCTGCTTTGACGCCCACGGCTGGAAGGATCGACCGCTGGTGTTCTGGACTCCCGGCAACAGTGGCTTTGCGAGTCGCTATCTCAGATGCATGAAATTCGGTTTCCCCTACGCGAAGTGGTTCCGGATCAACCAGCCCGACAACCCGGCGGATTCATTCCGCGCCTTGCTCCTCCACCGTACTCTCCGATTTCTGGCCGGGCTTCCCGCGCCGCAACCGGCTCCCCTGGACAGAGCACCCGTCGTGCTTGAGTCTCTACTTCAGCTCCTGGAAGACGGACACAAGCCGATCGTGAATACGACACCCAGTGCTGCCTGTCGCCTCGCCCGGTTGGCCGGCGAGAGGGGCCGGTCCCTGTCCGGAGTGGATTTTCTCCTCGGTGACGAGCCGGTGACGAGGGTGAGGCGCAGTATCATCGAGTCCAGTGAGGCTGGGGCCGTGCCCACGTATGGAACTTCGGAGGCCGGCTGGATTGGAGCCCAGTTTCCCGAAGCCAGGGCGGCGGATGAAGTCAGCGTCTTTCGCGATGCCTACGCGGTGATCCAGCGCCCCGAAGGGGGGAGTTCCGCCCTGGTTGGCCATCCGATACTTTTTACAGGACTGCGGCGGGCCAGCCCCAAGGTGCTTGTCAATACGGAGATTGGAGACTCCGCGGTCATTGGGTTCGGCAGAGCTCCGGTCTCAGCACCCGGGTACGACGTGAACTTGCACACCATTCGCAGCTTCCGGAAAGTAACCCTGTGGGGGACGAGCTTCGCCGTGGCCGACCTCTACCATCTGGTGGAGGAAACGCTCCCTGACAGGTTTGGAGGAGGTCCTCACTGCTACCAACTGGTGGAGGAAGAGGAACCCGGCGGCCTGACTCACCTGAGACTCTTGATCAGTCCCGAAGTCCGAAATGTGGAAGAGACAGCGGTTCGACAGGCCTTCCTGGCTGAACTGCGGAAGCGGCGACACTATTATGATCTTATGGTGGATGTGCTGTCTCAAGCAGACGCTCTGAGAATTGAGAGACGAAATCCGATCCGGACGGCCAGAGGAAAGCTCCTGCCGGTGTTACCCCTCCATCACGATCGGTCAGGCCCGGGGACCAGCCCTTGAGAGTACTGTGGATTGGACCTGTGCCGCCCCATCCCGGAGGGTCCGGTATCAGCCTGGGTGAGATCGTGTCGGAGGTGGCGAAGGCCCCGACGCAGATCCAGGTCATCGCTCCGATTACGGAGGAGACGAAGGGGGCCGGGGAGCGATTTGCTGCTTCTCATCCTGAACTGGAAATCGAACGGTATCTGATGCCGGAGTATGATATCGCGCCCTATCACCCGAATCGGAAAGCGCTGGTCCAGGCCGAAGCGTCCGCTCTCAGAGCCCTATTCCCGGCTGCGGTGAGGAGCTTCCGACCGGAACTGGTTGTGGCCGGCCGCGAATCCGTTTCCCGATACGCCGTCTCTATGGCTCAGGCTCACGGGCTCCCGTGCGTTCAGCTGCTCAGAGGGTCTCCCACCGGAGAGATTCTCGGCGGCGTCTATCCCAGATCCAGGTCAGCACGATTCATCAGGGCGTTGGGAGAAGCCGATCAGATCGTCACGGTGGCGAAATTCCAGGAGACCGGGCTCAGAGATCTTGGCCTCACCAGGGTGACCACCATTCCGAATGCCATTGACACCTCGCGGTTTCGGCCCCGGCCTGCAAACGGGAAGCTGTCCGAGGAGCTCCGGATCCGCAAGTCCCAGATCGTCGTCCTTGTACCTGCCAACTTGCATCCCAGGAAGCGTCCTTTTGACGTCGTCGAATCGGCATCCAGAGCCCTGGCTCAGAATCCGCGCCTGGTTTATGTGATGATCGGCTCAGGACACCTTCGCGGGCCGGTGCAGGACAGATGCAGGGAGTTGAACATTCTGGACAGTTTTCGCTTTCCCGGCTGGATCGACTACGCGCGGATGCCGGACGTGATGAACCTGGCCGACGTAGTTGTCATCGCCTCCGAGTCGGAGGGAATGGCTCGAGCCTACCTGGAAGCCATGGCCTGTGAGCGGGCCTTGCTGGCCAGCGACATTCCTGCGACGAGGGAGCTTATCAGGGACGGGCACAACGGCCGGCTCTTCGGACTCGGAGATACCGAACACCTGGCCGCTCTGACACTGGAAGCGGCGTCCGACCCCGAAACGCGCCGAGGACTGGGAAGGGTGGCCCGAAGAAGCTTGAGCGGTCGATCCCTGGTTGAGGCGGGCAGGCAGTATGTCCGGATCCTGAGCTCCGTGGTGAGCGCGCAAGACTCGGTCAACCGACCCAGGCCTACGAACTGGTAGTTGGTCAACCTGGTTGTGAATAGTCATAGTTTAGTTAAAGTGGAAACGCTGATGCGAAAACTCGTTCTGGGGTGCTGCTGCCTGATGCCGGTGATGGTCTCCGGGGTCCTGGCGCAGGACACGAAGGACACTCCGACCTACCAGCGGATGAAGGCTTATCTCGACTCTGTTCCCGCCATCGACACCCACGATCACCTGTGGCCCTTCGACAGGCTGCCCGGCTATGTCGAGACCGACCGCGGCCGGGGCATGAATCTGGCCGGCCTGTGGAAGAGTAACTACTTCACATGGCTGGCGCGGCTGACGCCATGGACACCCGGCGGCAAGTTCGAAGACTGGTGGAGTGTTGCCAAACACAACTTCGAGAACACCCGGGCGGCCAGCTTCTACCGCTACATGCTCCCCGCCTTCCAGGATTTCTACGGGGTTGACTTCGATCGCATCACCGACCAGCAGGCTGCCCAACTGAACGAGCTCATCTTCGAGAACTACCGTGACCGGAAGTGGCTCTACGAGGTCGTCACGGAAAGGGCCAACATCGAACTGATGCTCAACGACCCGCACTGGGGCCGACATAATTTCACGACTGACTATCCCTGGGAAGTCCTGGTCTACAACGTCGGTCCGCTGCTGCAGGGGTACCACCCGTCCGAATTCAGGAAGCCGGCAGATGATCCGTACTATTTTGCCGAGAGCCACGGACTGAAGGTCGAGTCGCTGGATGACTACCTGACCCTGCTCGACCGGTTGTTCCAGACCGCCCGGGAGCGCGGGGCCGTGTGCCTCAAGACCACGGTCGCGTACCGGCGCACACTGCAGTTTGAGAAGACGGCCAAGGAGCGTGCGGTCCAGGCATTTGGTCGTCCCCGATCGGAACTCTCCCCCCTGGAGGTCAAGGATTTCGAAGACTTCATCATGTGGCACCTGGCCGGGCTGAGCGCAAAACATGAGCTTCCCTTCCAGATCCACACAGGGATCGCCCGGATTCAAGGGTCCAACCCGATGCTGCTGGTGAACCTGATCGCCGGGAATCCACGAACCAAGTTCATCCTTTTCCACGGCGGATTTCCCTGGATTGGCGAGACCGGCGTCATCGTCATGCGCTTCCCCAGGCGCGTCTGGATCGATTCCGTGTGGCTGCCGGTGATCAGCTACACAACGGCCAAACGTGCCTACCACGAATGGCTCGAGATCATGTCCTCGGACCGCATTCTGTGGGGAGCCGACTGCAATCACGCCGAGGGGATCTACGGCTCCACCGAATTCACCCGGCGGGCCCTGGCGGAAGTGCTGGCCGAAAAGGTCATGCGTGGAGACCTGGTGGAAGAACACGCCCGCAAAATTGGTCGGCAGATCCTGCGCGAGAATGCACTCGAGCTCTTCCCACAGCTCAAAGACCGGCTGTGGAAACACCAGGGGCCTTTGGCACCGCCGCGGTCAAAGGCCGCCGATCCCGACCGGGACCAATAATGCGGCCGACTTCAACGTACTGGTAAAAGGTATTCTAGAAAGTGATTGCCAAGCGACGATTATGCGCTCTGGTCGTACTTTTGCTCACCCTTCATGCGCTGGCGTCGCTTTGGAGCGCAAGCCGTGAATCGGCAACCTGGGATGAGCCAAGTCACATCGGGGCGGGCTATGCCCAGGTCGCACTGGGAAATCCCCAGCTCAAGCCGCTCGCTGCACCTCTCGTCACCTGGATCGTAGGAGCCTCCATCCAGACCCTCAAACCCGGGGGGGACCGGCATTCTCCTTCCGAGTTCGATTGGAACCCCGACCGGTTCGGCTACGACCTTCTTTACGACCAGGGTGACCATCAGGCGATTCTCTGGCGAGCCCGACTGCCGATGATTGGCCTGAGCCTTTTGCTGGGGCTGGCCGTTTTTCTCTGGGCACATGAGCTATGGGGCTCGACTGCCGGCCTGGCAGCGCTTTTCCTGTATGTGGCCAACTCGGAAATGCTGGCTCATTCCCACTACCTGACGCTGGATCTACCCATGGCACTGATGGCAACGGTTTTCTTGTGGGGGCTGTGGAGGTTTCTTCGTAGACCTTCGCAATGGCACGGTGTCTGGGTTTCCGTGGCTTTCGGCCTGGCGGTCGTCACCAAGTACAGCTTTCCGGCTCTGGCGCTCATGGGAGCGGGGATGGCACTCCTGACACTGCTCCACACATCCCGGCAGAAGTCGCGGGCCGAGGCGGCGAAGTTGGCAAAGTACCTGATGTGGCTCACCGGGGTGGCGCTGCTGGTCACCTGGCTCGTTGTCTGGACAGCTTTCGGCTTCAGGGCCGAGGTCTCCAGGGCGTCTGAGGCGGGCCCGCGATTTGATCTGGAAACACTGGCGTCCTCCAGTCCGATCGGTCCTGTATTCACCTACCTCCGGGATCAAAAGATTTTCCCTGAGGGGTTTACGAACGGGCTTGTAATGACGGCGTTGCTTCCTCACAAAATTGTGATGGCCCACTTTGGCGGTCGTGTCAGCCCGGATGGCTGGTGGTACTATTTTCCGATCGCTTTCCTGCTCAAAACACCGCTACCGCTCCTTCTTCTCCTGGCCATGACACCTCTTGTAGGAAGCGCCAGGGAACGAGAGAGGTTTGACCTTCAAGCCCTGGCGGTTGCCGTGGCTGTCTACATGGGACTTGCCATGTCTTCACCTCTGAGCATCGGCTACCGGCATCTTCTGCCCTGCATTCCCCTCCTCCTTGTCTGGGCAGGCTGGGTGGTGAAAGCTCTGTGGACTACGAAACGCCTGCGCTGGCTGGCAATGGCCTTGCTGGTCTGGTACGGCCTGGGAGCGGCACGCGTTGCTCCACACTTTCTTTCCTTCTTCAACGAGCTGGCGGGTGGGCCCGACGGCGGTCACCGCTACCTGGTTGACTCGAATACCGACTGGGGGCAGGATCTCGACGAGCTGGCCCGAATGTCGGAGCGCCTTGGGCTTGGAACCATCAAACTCAGCTATTTCGGTAGTGCCAGTCCCGACGCTGCGGGAATCTCCTACTCTGCCTTGCCCGGTGTGATGTGCTGCTGGAAGCCGCGCCAGTGGGCCTCGGAGATCGTGACCGGAGATGTCGTGGCGGTGAGCGTCACCAATTTGCGGGGTGTTTATTTCAGGCTTCCCGGAAGCGCTGCCTTTCCCTACCGCATCGATCTGGAGGAGGTGCAGAGTGAAGAAATGCCCTTTGTGGACTTCCTGGAGCACCTGGGTCAGTCCTACCACCCGTTTGCGCGGACCGGCCATTCCATACTCCTCTATCGGCTCCTTCCGGAATACCGAAAATAGTGGAGTCTTCACGCGCGGGGAGACGTATCACTCAGGTAGCGTCGCTTGCCCTTCCAGCGCCACCATAGCCAGAAGGCGAGCAGTACGGAGAGGACACTGAGCCCCTCTCCCATCCACCGCGGCAAAGTTCGAGCGAAGCGAACCTTCACCTGGTGGTCGCCGCTGGGGACCTGGAAGCGAATCGCCCCCCCGGGGTCGGACACCTCCACCGGCACTTCCCGGTCGTCGACAGCAACCTTCCAGCCGGGGAAAAAAGCGAGTCCTAACTCCACGACCGCATCAGTTCGCGCGCTCACTTCCAGTGACCGAAAGACCGGCGTCTTCGCAGTCTGTCGAACTTCGGCATCCCCCGAGGCGACCTTGACTTGCGGCGGGGAAGCCTCCAGGGTACCCGCTTGAGTCAGCCAGCGGGGTTGATATTCTCTCCTGGTGGTAACGGCAATTCCCCGGGCCGCGATCTGCTGAGGGCTCCAATTGCTGAGGTTGGGCCGGAAAGTCCTGGGTGGTGCAATGTGCACCAGGTTGGGCAGTATGAGCAGGCCAAGTCCAATTGCAAGCTCCCACGGCCCCAGGCTCAATCCAGGTTTCGACCTGGCCAGGGAAGCGACCAGCAGGGCGACGCAAACGGCTGCCGGCCCCAGCATCCGCCACGGAAGCTCCACGTACTTCAAAAGTGGCAAATGATCCCACAGCCACAGGGAAGCCGGCATCATCAAGAAGCAGAGCAGAAGGAGAATACAAGTCAGGAAACTCAAGAACCGGAGATCTCCCCCGGCTCCTCGCTTCCAAGCCCAGCTCCACGCCAAGAAGATCAAAAGCACGTGACTCCAGCCCAGAGAGAAGGACATTCCATCTCCATCTCCGGCCAGAGACAGGCCGTAACCCCACGGCGAGAACAGAAACTGCTAAAGGTACACAAAGTGGTTCGAGTAGTTCAGGTAGCCTTCCAGCAACAGCCCCACGCTGACAGACTGCATTTCCAGCAGGCTGGGTAGCCAGATGCCCGCGGACAGGCCTAACCCCAGGAAGACTCCACCCAGCTGCCGCCACAGCAAGTTCCAGTTGCTGGCCTGCCAGGCGAGGAACGCAATGAAGGCGATGAGGAGGATCGTAAAGAGGAGAGCCGCCGGGTGATGGGACACGAGAACTCCGGCATAGCCGATGGAGCCGACCAGTAGAAAGCGCCGCCGCCCGTCCCTGGCATAGCGCGCAAAGCCGTATAGAGCCAGGGGATAAAAGGGGAAGGCGGCAAACTCTGCGAGAGCATGGCGCACATACAGATTGACATGAAAATAGGGTGCGTAGACATACGCTACAGCGGCCAGCCAACCCCCGGTCGCTCCAAAAAAGAGGGCGCCCAGCAGAAACATGCTGACACCTGACAGCGCGATCAACACCACGCACGCCAGATTCAGGGCTGTCACGAAATCAAATCCCACCAGGTGCCACAGTTCGGCGAAATAGTAGAGAAGAGGAGGATTGAAAAGGAAAAAAGGCTGGCCGTAGCCGGCACTGAGATCCGGAGCCCAGCGCGGCAGCAGGATACCGTGACGGATGTTCTCGTGAAATTCGACCTGGCGTGGCAGGTATTCGAAAGTGTCGTGCCCACCCGGCAGTTCGTTGGTGAGAAGGGGTAGACACACTGGAAGGGCCAGCACCAGCAATCCCGCCACCGTGAGCCATCGAACCCGGTATCCTCTCGTTTTCAGATCGAACACGCGTTGGCTCCAGGCATGAATGTGTTCCAGGTTCCGTTTGACAACCCCCTTCCGCTCCAGAACCGCTGCCAGCAGCACCGTCACGAGGCCCAGGAAGAGCAGGGGAACCTTCCACCATTCCGGCCGGTAACGAAACTCCACTTCATGCTTGCCCGAGGGTACTGCGACTCCGATAAAGCCCGGCGAGAGCATGAACGTTGGTTGAGGCTGCCCATCAACGACCGCCTGCCAGTTGGAGTGGTAGGTCATCTTAAAAAGAAGGAAAGACTCTTCGTTGACGACAATGTCTGCCCGGTAGACCTGACCGTTCCGTTCTTCCTTTTCGATCAGATTCAAAGGGGGCGGCGGAACGATCCGGGGCAGCGGCGCGGAGGCTTCCAATCGTGGCAGGTCTGCAGCACCACCGGCTCCAAAGTCCAGCCTGAGGTGCTGCCGCTTTGCCACCCAATCACTCTGCAGCCACCGATCGTTGACTTCATAGAAAGACTCCCGGTCACAGCGAACCGCATAGGGAACGGAAACAATCTCGAAATATCCGCTGAGTGGAGTCTCTAAGAGGCGAAAACGGCCGACTTGCCGGTGGGGTGTCAAGAACGAAGGGAGATCTGATCCCTCGTCTGCCACGACCGTGGTGACATTGAAGACACGATAGTGAGCGAAATTCCGTTCGTCGAAACGCACCATGATGTCCCCGGTCAGAGCCATCGCATGGAACAGGAAGGACAAGGCCGGAATCTGGTGCACGCTGAGAAAGGAATAGACGGGGGTTGAGCCGACTCGAAGTTGACTCCCCCACCCGGCCGCCAGTCCCGCATAAACCCGGCCCGGGCTACTCTCGACCTGTTCGATGACCTCGTCAATGACCTTCTCTTCAGTCACAAAAGCTGCCAGGTTCTCCTCGCCCCACTGCGCTCCTTTGGAAACAAACTCCGCCCTCTCTCGCAAGATGGGAAACAGCAGGAGCAGGCTGACCAGGAGCACACCAACATATCGAGAACGTTTGTGCCGGCCGGTAAAGAGGCCCCAGATGCCGGCCAGACCGATTCCCGCCAGAAGGATCGAAAAAAAGTGAACGCCTCCGATCAATCGGTGCAGTTGCATCTGCCCGGGAGCACCCAGAAGAGTGAAGAGAACTCCCCAGGTGGGACGGCCGCAGAAAAGCAGGGTCCAGATTACTGCTGCCGCCAGAACATATACACAGGTCTGGTGGGGGGCGATGGCTGCCGGGTGGTTCTCATCTCGCCCTTGCCTGGACCGGCGAACGTGGAGGAGACAGACGAGTCCACCCAGTAGCGCCAAAAACGTCAGTACGGGTAAACGTTCGAAGTCCAGAAGCCTGCCGGTCGTCAGAAGCTTCAGAACCTCCAGCCCACCGAACGAGTCCCATTTCCAGGCGTACTCCCAGCGGCTGCGATTGATAGTGGAAGCGTCGGCCAGGAGCGGCAGGATTTGAAACGCCGTCAAAGCAAAAGCGAAAAGACCGATGGAAACGACACGCAGCAGCCGAACAGCGAGTGGAATATGGGACGCAGAGAATGCGATCAGCAGCGCGATGGAAAGAGCGGCCATGTAGCCATAGATAAAATGCGCCAGGAAGGTGAGCCCTGCCAAAGCCCCGGCCAGGACCAGGCCTCGTCCGCACTGCACGGCACGGAATGAAACTCCCACGGCCAGCGCCATCAGGTGCATGGCCCAGGCCTGCGTGTAAAGTCCTCCCCCTCGCCATAAGTAGCTTCCATACTCGATCCCGTAAAGGCCATTGGTGGCCACCAATGGCGAGAGAAGAGCCGCAGCCGCTGCGGCACGAGGCCGCAGGCCCAGGAACCTGGCGCTGAGAAAGAGGCTGACTGGAAAGAAACAGATCAGAAGAAGACGGATCCAGACAAAGAGGGTGAGCAGCGAGACGGTTTTCCCGAGGCAGCGATAGAGAAGAACCAGAAAAAGATGTCCAAGAGGCTGGTACGTGCGCGCCACGGGATAGCCAAAGCTCCACTCTGCTACCCAGCAGTCCAGCGGGTTTTCGCCCTCTTCGAGGGCTTCCACCATGCGCTCGGCTAAAGTCAGGTGAAAGACATTGTCGTTGAGATCGACCCGGGTGATCCGCGGTTCGTGCCGCAAGGCGAACAACTGAACGCCCACCACGGCCAACACGATCACCCAGGCCAGGCGCGACTCCCGAAGCGAACTCATAGACACTCCAGACACTGTCCAATATAGTACCCGGGAAATGATGCGCCGCACTCTGTTGATTGCTATCGGTGTCTCTCTGGTTCTGGCAACTATCGTCATTCTGATGCGGGACAATTCCGGGAATGAGCCTGGGTCTTACGATTTCCTGGAGCATCTTGACAGGGCAACGTTCGAAGTGGAATCCGATCGAGACGAGCTTCCTGCTGGAGAAAAGCTCGTCCTTGAGGAAGGATTCGAGGGTGAGCGGCAATGGACACTGAACCTGTGGAACGGCCAGGCCGGAGGTGGAAGAACCCGCGAGAGATCTCACGGCGGAGAACATTCCTTTGCTGTCTGGGACGAGCCCTTCGAGAGCGACGAGGGACAGAGACCGGGTGCTGATGCCGACGTCTCGTACGTCATTCCGGTCGAGGGCTTCACGCGCTACCGCATGGTGGGCCATGTGCTGACCGACGATTTGACGCCGCTGGGCGCTTCAGTTCACGGCACCTTCTATCTGTTGGAATTCTCGGACCCGAATTCTATGTCTCTAACCGCCAGGCACCTTACTTTGCCAGATCCGAGGGGCGACAACTCGGATTGGCGACGCCTGGAATACACTTTCATCACGTTTCAACGGACAACACATCTGAAGATTGCCGGAAGCCTGGGCAACTGGGGACGGGCGCGGGGCCGTGTCTTCTTCGACGACATCTCGCTGTGGAAGTTGCCCCGGTCCGGAACTTTCACACCGAAAGGCGGGCCCGAGATTGGAGACTATCGGCTGGGCGACCAAATCAGGCGCGGCGTGGGGGTACCAATCCCTTCAACCCTGAAGTCCAGAGTCAGAGTTCCTGCCAACGGCGTGCTTGATCTTGCCCTGGGCGTGCCGGGGAGGCAGCAAGGGCGCGAATTCCATCCGGTGGTCTTCGAGGTCACTGCCACAGCAACCGATGGAATTGCCCACGTACTCCTTCACAGGATCGTGAGTTCCAATGAGGGATGGAAAGAGGTTAAGGTGCCTTTGTCGAACCTGAGAGATACCGAGGTTGACATTCGCTTTTCGGTTCGGGCTTCCGGAGAACTACCCGCGCGCAGCGAAGGTACAGGCGCCACCCGGCGCCTTGTGGGGACATCCGGCCCTCCTGGAAGTACCGCAGGCTCGTAGTCCGTCTTCTGTGGTCTGGATCAGCATTGACACGCTGAGGGCCGATCACGTGGGACACCTCGGATATGATCGGGACACGACCCCCAACCTGGATCGACTGGCGGCTGAGGGCGTGACTTTCTTGAACGCCGACAGCGCCGCGCCGTGGACGATTCCCTCTCACGCCTCGATGTTCACAGCCACGTTTCCCTCGTACCACCAGGCGGATCAGAGGATCGGCCTGTTGGAGGCCCTGCCCGCAGCAGCCGAGATCTTCTCGGAGGCAGGCTATTTTAGTGGAGCCTTCACCACTCATTTTTTTCTATCCGAGACCTTCGGTTTCAACCGTGGCTTCCACACGTTCCACTGGAAGCAGGACGCCGCTGCCGGAGAGGTTGTGGACAGAGCCCTCTCCTGGCTCCAGCAGCATGCAAATCGCCCCACGTTCCTCTTTCTCCACCTGTTCGATCCGCACTGGCATTACTCGCCTCCCCCTCCTTATGCCCGGCTCTTTGACCCAGATTACGACGGGACCGTTAGTGGGGATCTGGATAGTATCGCTCCCTTTAAGGATCACCAAAACTCCCCTGCACCGGAGGATCTGGCGCACATCATCGCCCTCTACGATGGGGAGATCCGATATGTCGACACCGAGATCGGCAGACTGATGGAGGGAATAAGGCGCCTCGGCTTGAGCGGAAACACCCTGCTGGTCATCACGGCCGACCACGGGGAGGAGTTCCGGGACCATGATTCGATGGGACATGACTACACTCTTTTCGAGGAAGTGCTTCATGTTCCCTTGATCCTCTATGGACCACTTGTGGGGACCGGCGGCAGGATCGATGTCCCTGTCCGAACGGTTGATATTCTGCCCACTCTACTCGAATTGCTCGATGTCCCTTCTGGTCCCCTTCCGGCCGACGGTGGCGTCAGCCTGGTGCCGCTTCTGGCCGGCGAACGGAACAGCAGCGTTCCGCCTGCTTTCGGAGAAACGCGACGCCACGATCTCGTCGCCCTTTCCTCGATGCGTGTAGGCAACGAAAAGATCATCTGGGACCGAAAGAACGGGCGGTATCTTCTGTTCGATTTGGCAAACGACCCGAAAGAGACCCGCGATCTTTCGTCTCCCGACTCCGCCCGTCTGGTTAGTTTGCGCGAAGAAATGACGTCTTTCTTCGACAGAATCGCTGAGAGGGATCGCGCCCGGTCTCTCGAGCACCCGGGGGAAATCGAGTTGAGTGAAAAGGAAGTAGAACTCTTGCGGTCACTGGGATATCTGAATTAGGGTCCGGACCACAGGAGATCCCGCAAAGCGAACAACTGAACGCCCACCACGGTCAGCACGATCACCCAGGCCAGGCGCAGCTCTCGTCTCATGGACATTCCAGGCAAGGTCTAAGTATAGTATCCGGAACACGATGCCCCGAACTCTGCTGCTTGCCATAGCCATCTCCGGCCTGCTTCTGATCGCTATCGCCATTGTCATTCGCGAAGATTCCGAGAATGAGCCTGAGTATTACGATTTTCTGGAGCATCTCGACACGGCGACATTCGAACTGGAATCCGATCGAGACGAGCTGCCTGCCGGGGAGGAGCTCATCCTTGAGGAAGGATTCGAGGGACAACGCGAATGGACACTGAACCAATGGAACGGCCGGGTCGGGGGTGGAAGAACCCGCGAGAAATCGCACGGCGGAGAACATTCCTTTGCTCTCTGGGACGAGCCCTTCGAAAGCGACGAGGGGCAGAGACCGGGTGCTGATGCCGATGTCTCGTACGTCATTCCCGTCGAGGGCCTGACGCGCTACCGCCTGGTGGGCTATGTGCTGACCGAAGATTTGACGCCACTTGGAGCGACAGTTCACGGCAGCTTCTACCTCCTGGAGTTCCCGGCCCTCCCGAACCCGAATTCCAGGTTTCCACACGCGATGCACTTGAACATGCCGGATCTGGCGGGCGACAGCTCGGATTGGCGGCGCCTGAAATACACCTTCATCACACTCCAGCGGTCGACACACCTGAAAGTTGCGGGAAGCCTGGGCAACTGGGGGCGAGCCCGAGGCCGCGTCTTCTTCGACGACATCTCGCTATGGAAGTTGCCCGAGACCGGGACTTTCACGCCCACGGGCAGGCCTGAAATTGGAGACTATCGGTTGGGTGACGATTTTAGGCGAGCTCTGAGTGTGCCTGTGCCCTCAACCTTGAACTACCAGGTCAAGGTGCCTGCCAATGGCTTGCTTGATCTTGCCCTCGGAGCCAGCCAGGAGGAGAAAGGGCCAGGTCATTTTTTCGCACTTTTCGAAAGGCAAGGGAAGGAAAGGGCTTCGAAGGCAAGGGAAGGAAAGGGCCAGGTCATTTTTTCGCACTTTTTGGAGGTGTGGCGTATTTGACTCTAGAGACACCCAATTCGGGGTGTTTGCCTGGAGTAAGATACATGGCCCGAATCGCCCGACAACATATCGTGACACCTGAGGGAGGCTTCTTTCACGTCTTCAACCGCGTGGCTGGCTCTCCTCGCTATTTCCCTTTCCGGCAGCCCTCCGTGCGACGCAAGTTCATCCGCTGGCTCCGCTACTGCCTGCGTATCTCGTGCATTGGCTGTGTCGGATATGTACTCATGGGAAACCACTATCACCTGGTCGTCCGGGCGGCAAGGTTTCGACGACTGCCACGAAAGAAGCTGCACCGTTACGCCGAGGCTCGCTGGGGACGTCTATGGCGTCTGAGAACCCGCTTCTGGAGTGATGAGCGCTGGTTGTGTTTCAACCGCCACATCTTCAACCTGGACGTCTTCATGAAGGATCTTCAGGGACCCTTTGCCAGCTGGTTCAACCGGCACTTCGATCGTCGCGGGCATCTTTGGGCCCATCGTTACAAATGTGTCAAGCTGGAGGACTGCCGTTCCCTGAGGGAATGCCTCTGGTACGTCGAGCTGAATCCAGTGCGGGCGGGTCTATGCAAACGGCCCGAAGACTGGAAGGAGAGTTCCGCTTACCTGCGTTTTCTGGGTCAGGACAGATATCTGATGGCTTTGGAAACGATCTTCCCAGAGATCGTAAAGAAGCAGCGCTATGCCCACTATCGGGGTAGTTTACTTTACCGTGGCATGACGCCGTCTCAACAGACACAGCAAGCCATGGACCCGGAAACGGTTCGGATCGAGCAAAGAGAAGGCTTCCCTCGACCAGGCCTCTACTTGAAGCGTCTGCGCTTTTTGTCGGATGGTCTGATTCTGGGAACAGCGGATGAGATTCGGGATCATCTGCACAGACTTCGGGCGAAAGGTGTTTACCGGTTGCGCAGAAACCCAATTCTGCATTTAGAAGGACTCTTCTGCACCTTACGAGAGCAGCGCTCTCACGCCCGCTCCTAGCGGGCCCCGCAACTGCTGCGAAAAGCAGACGAGACCCGTCCATTTTCCTTGTCTCCCCACCTTCATCGGCGTAGAACTCGGCCAGTCCTGGCCGGCCAACTGCAGGCAATGCCTCAGGTTTGCCCCACAACAGGTAGCTCTCCATGATCTGAGGGAAATCCGCCAGCTTTTGTTTGCAGTCCGTGGATCCGTGGGGTCGTTTCCGGCCTTTTTCACCTCTCCACAGCGATTCGTCTATTCGCCCAACCGAGGCCTGCTGTAGGGCGAAAAAATGACCTGGCCCTTTCCTCAACCTCTTCTGTTGAGATAGGAACGAACCTCTTCTGTTGAGATAGGAACGGATCTTGACCCATCACGGCGAAACCCTATAACGTAAAAAGGACTTTGGCTCGGACCGATGAGAACTGTCCCCAGGGGCTGAAACTGATGATCGTCAGAAAGGCACGAAGTGAGGGTACCGTTCAGTTGGACTCGCGCCTCACCGTTCTGAGCACCGTTCCAACCTTAACCGAGGTTACGGATCAGCTTCACTCAAGCGAGAAGCTGGTCAGGGCCCGCAGTTTTCTAGAGTACCACCCGCAGGTACCACTCCCCTGAGCAACAAGAGGGGACTCGCTCTGAGCTAGCGGAGGCTGGGAGAAACACAATGGCTAGACGATCGAAGCAGACGATACAAAAAAGGCAGAAGGAACGGGCCCGCATGGACAAGAAGAAGAGGAAGCAGGCCCGCCGACTGGAGGCAAGAGAACGCCGGTCCGAGGCACTACCCCGACCCGAAGGCACCGAAGATCCGGATATCGCTCACATCAAACCCGGCCCCCAGCCCCTCCCGCCTGAGTTCAGCGATTCCAGGGAACCGGAGCCGGATGAAGAAGAAGAGGAGGAGTCCTAGCAGTGGACTTCCGCTCAAAATGGAAGCGACTGTCAAAGAACAGGGAGTGAGTTGTTCGAGCATCTTGCCTGGAAACCAATCAAAGTAGGCATCCTTGACTTCGGCGACGGGCGAAGCTTTCTGCAGAAGCCTCTGGCCCCCGTCAACGAAGAGTTTCGCAGCCAGCTGGTGAAGGCCCTCGAAGAAGAAGGCTTCGAGGTGGTCCAGGGTGATGAAGTCATCTGGCAGAACGAGATTGCCGTCCGCAACGGTAGGATGCTGGCAGCGGAATCGGTGGACGTGACCCTCTTTAACTTTTCCGTATGGGCCTGGCCCCAGTACGCACGGGTGGCTGCCCAGTTCTGTCCGCAGCCGATTGTCATGTTCTCGAACGTCAACCCCAGGTATCCCGGCCTGGTTGGAATGCTGGCCAATTCCGGCTCGCTGGATCAATCCGGGATCCGCTTCATCAAGAGCTTTGGTGATATCGCAGACGCCGGTGTTCGTGCCCGACTCAAGTCCCAGATTCTCTCCGTTGGAGCTGCCCGGCGCCTCCGGGGTCTGACGTACGGAACGTGTCAACAACTTTGAGACACTTTGGTGAATAAATTACAGTAGCGTCATCTCAGGGGTCCTTCTTTTCGGGAGGGTTGATCCAAACCGCCTCTGGAAGAGCGGGAGGAACGGGTTTGCCATTGGGAAATCTCTCCTGGAAGAGTGCATGGGCGGCCTCCAGTGTTTGGGCTCGATTGCGACGTGTGGCGATGGCGGTGAGGTAGTGCACGTCCTCGGGAGTGTGCAGGCCGATACCCGAATGGCGATGGTCGCGGTTATACCAATCGAAGAACTCCCGGCAAAAGGTTCTGGCTTGCTGGATGGTGCCGAATCGAGCCGGGAATTCGGCCGGTACTTGAGGGTCTTGAATTGGGCCTCCGAGTAGGGATTGTCGTCACAGACGTGAGGCCGAGAGTGAGACTTGGTCACTCCCAGATCGGCCAGCAGCAAGGCCAGTGCCTTGGAACTCATCGACGACCCTCGATCAGCATGGAGGGTGAGATCTCCCGACACGATCGCCTGCTTGGAGTAGCTCTGGGCGATCAAAGCCTTGGCCAGGCGTGAGTTCTCCTGGGTGGCCACCATCCAGCCCACCACGTAGCGGCTGAAGATATCCAGAACCACATAGAGGTAGTAATAACTCCATTTGACGGGACCCTTGAGCTTGGTGATGTCCCATGACCAACATTGGTTGGGGCCGGTGGCCAGGAATTCTGGCTTGGCGTATTGGGGATGGCGGCGCTGGCGGCGACGCTCCTTGACTTCCAGACGTTGGGACAGAATGCGATACATGGTTCGGATCGAGCACAAGTATCGCCCTTCATCCAGTAGCTCCGCCCACACTGTGGCGGGAGCTTTGTCGACAAACCGCTGGCTGTGCAGGACCTCCACGACAGCTTCCTTCTCGGGCGGGCTCAAGGCGCGTGGGGATGCGGGCCGAGGTCGAGGATCCATCGCCGGCCGTTCCCGCCGAAGTTTCTCCCGATACAGACTGGATGGCGGCAGATCCAGAGCCTGACAGCCGGCCCGGACTCCGTGGGATTGTGAGAATCGCAAAGCTTCGTCCATCAGCTCTCGTCTCCGTTCTCTTCGCTGCTCGCCAGAGAGATCCCCAACAGTTGCGAGACTTTTTTTTGGAGATCCAGCATGGCTTCAAACTTCTCGAGCTTGCGCTTCAACTTCCGATTCTCGGCCTGAACTTGCCTCAATTGATGATCCAGAGGATTGACCGGCTTGGACTTGCGCCCCCGCTTGCGAGGAGTCAGCGCCTGCAGCGTTCCTTCCTCGCGTTGTCGTCGCCAGGTCTGAAGATTCGACCAGTAAAGTCCTTCTCGGCGCAGCAAGGCTCCCACTCCGCCCGACTCTTCACATCCATCGGCCTGCTCCAGGATCCGGAGCTTATAGCGGGCTGAAAATCGGCGACGCGTGGCCTTGCTGGGAACTTCCGGATCGGGTCTAGGAAGAACCCTGTCGGGCTCAGTCCGTTCCGCACCGATTTTGGGGACCTCTCCGCTTCGCTCCGAAGTCTCCAAAATCCTCAGTTTCTTATCGCTCCTGTTTACCATCATCGTGTGATCCAGCTTCTCACCCTCTAGTCTAATTTAGTGGGGAAGAAGTGTCTCACCCATGTTGGCACAGAGGGGTATTGCCTCCTGGGGGGCCGCTCGTTGGGTATCGACACCACCGTCATCGATCCAGCTCAATGGGTGAAACAGTTCGGAATCGATGTCGATCATGTCGACCAGTTCGAGCTGGTTCGGCGAGCCGACCAGGAACTTGTCGGAGGAGGACGCGTTCGACCGGCCCTTGAGTATTTGAGGGCCCACCTCAGGAAGATCCACTGGACCAAGCCGGACGCGACCTTTCGCCTGACCGAGGATTTACTCAAAAAGCAACTGGGCCTGTACTACGCGACCTTGGATCTGATCGAGGACTACCGCTACGATTTCTGCGGCATCAAAGGCCAGCGAGAGCTCACCGAGCACTACGCCACGGCCGATGTGGCGGAGGCCTTCCTGAACGATCCCTACGGACCCGATGGATCGGCCAAGCCTTCGATCGTGTGCTCCACCGAGGCAGATTGCGACGCCGCCCTGACCATGCAGATCTTCAAGCACCTGACACAGACGCCGGTGCTGTTTGCTGACGTCCGTCACTATCACAAAGACCTCGATGTGTGGGACCTGTGTAACAGCGGCGAGCATGCCACCTATTTTGCAGCCAAGAGCCTCGAACCCGAGGTCAACCTCGCAAGCACTGAGTTCCGGCCTCAAGGCTTCTATTTTCCGGCAGGGGGCGCAGCCGTTTATCATCTGGCCGGCCCCGGCCCCTTCACTCTGGGCAGGCTGACCCGCAGCGACGGAGTCTACCGCATGACGGCACTCTCGGCGGAGCTGATCGATCTGGGGGATCAAGGGGAAGAAGTTGCGGCGCTCACCCAGGACAACTGGCCCCACGCCTTCGCTCGCTTCCGCTGTAGCCCGGAGAGCTTCATAGAGCACTTTCACTGCAACCACATTCATGGCGTTTACGGGAATGTACTCTCCGAGCTCGAACTGGTGTGCTGGACCCTGGGAGTCGAGTTCCACCTTCTGAAGGAGGCTTAAGGAGTCCTGTTTCGAAACCCCGAAGTTGGCTCAGAAGGTGCAAAACTCATTCCTCCTTCCGGGTTCTTGAGTAAGCCCGTGAACGTCGTGAGGGCCAGATCCACCTCGGCTGGCACCAGCCCGCTTTTGCTGCACAAGCGCGCGGCGCATCAAGGGAGGCAGGGCAGGGCGCAATGAAAGTCGACCCTCGTCGCGTTCAATCACAGGGGGCAGACTGGGGCGTAACCGGTGGGGTCTTAGCTTGCGCACGGGACTGGCGGAACTCGACATCGATACGGGAAAGGTGAACCCGGCCACCCGCTAGTGGTGGTGGTTTCCTTTGCGCCACCGTAGCAAGGGAGAGAGAGGGTCCAGTCTGCGCTTCGTCTGTGGAACTTTCCTGTGCGCTTCTCGTATATTGAACATCCCGGCTACAAGAAAGGTTCTTTGAAGCCCTTTTTCAGGAGGTCTGTTGAAAGTCTCTATTCTGATCCGGCGAACGCACATGTACCTGGCACTGTTCTTCGCGCCCTGGATCGTGATGTATTCCCTGAGCACACTTTTCTTCAATCAAGGCATTCGCCAGTTCTCCGCCGGTCCCGAGGGTCGTCCGATTTCCTTCGAGAAAGAGGCCGAGCACACCTACAGTGAGACCTTCCCCGAGGACACTCCGCCCGCGGAAATCGCCAAGCAGATCCTCGCGCATCTGGACCTTTCCGATACCCACAACGCGAACCGGCGACCGAACGGCACCATCGTGATCAATCGCCGGGAAGCGATGACACCACGGCGAATCACCTTCAACCCCGAGACTGGATCGCTCCTCGTGGAGCGTCAGGTGATGAGTTTTCCGACCTGGCTGCGAACCATCCATCACCGAGCCGGCTTCCAGAGCGAAGAGGTGCTGGGAAATCAAAGCTGCCGGTAAATGGGGGCCCGTCTGCGGCCTTGCGGGAACCGGCCTTTTCGTGTTTATGCTTCTTGTCCTTTAGCCGGCACAGAGAACGACCATGGCCTTTCAACTGATCAATCGGCGCGTGCACCTGTACCTGGGTATGTTTCTGATGCCCTGGGTTCTGACTGTACGCGGTCAGTTCTTTGGTCTTCAGCCACCTGCAAGCCATCTCCGCCTGGGACGGCCGAGGTAGGACAACCTTTGAGATTGAGTGGGAGAAGGATCTGGACCTTCCTGTACCTGAAGACGCTGATCTCCGTGAGTTGGGTCCGAAAATCCTGAAAGAGGTCGGCATAGATACTCCCTTTTTTGCGAGCCGGCGGGGAAACCAGATCACGTTCCTGCTGATAGATTTCTGGAAGCGTGGAAGGCTCGTTTACGACGTCGAACAGAAAAAGGCCGTATTGCGGAGCTTCGAGCCGCGCTGGTATCAGATGCTGACCGGTCTCCACCTTCGGTCCGGCTACCGACACGATCACTTCTGGAGTGATGTATGGGCCTTCGTGCTCGATCTTGTGTGCGTGGGCTTCCTGGTCTGGATTGCTTCCGGCCTCTACCTGTGGTGGAACATCCGCCGCCTGCGCTTCTGGGGATTCGCCACCATAGCGGGGGGCATGGTCGCCTGCTTCCTCTTCATGGTCGGCCTGTAGGAGGCTGGCGAAGAGAAGAGTGGGAGCCGCCTCCGCGCCGCGAATCCTTTTCGTTCGGACCACGGAGGGTCCTCCCACTCTGTGCCGGCCCAACACTTTCCGGACGGCGAACAGGCTGGCCGGCTTCTATTCGAACTGACTCCTGAACGCCTCGAGGCTCTCTTTCAGCTCCTTCATCTGCTTCTGGAGAGAATGAACCTGTGCCTCCAGAGCCTCGATCCGCTCATTCTCGGCTCGCACCTGGAGGGTGGCCGGTTGGGGGGCCAGGGTGGCCGTAATGGCTTCAATGTCGGGCTCCCCGGACAGAAGATGTACGAATCGGCTCTCCTTGTGACCGGACTGGCGCGTTAGCTTCAAGACAAACGGACCTTCTTCGCGGGCATTGAGCACCGGCAGTGTCTTCTCTACCTCTTCAACATCGCTGAAGGTGAACATTCTCCCGGTGCGGCCGCGAATCTCTCCGAGGGTCTGTGGCCCGCGCAGGAGCAGGACACACAGGATGGCCGTCTCCCCGGCTTCGAGTGCCCATTTGTCTCTGACCCTGTGCTCGTACTTGGCGACACGCATTCCCGCCCCGTACCTCTCACCGGTGAGGTGGTTCGCACGCAGTCGGTCCAGCGCCCGAACGACGTCCGTCTCCCGCAGCGACATCACCGGGGCACGGTTGGACTTCTGATTGGCGGCCGCTGTCAGGGAATTCAGCGTGAGGGGGTAGTAGTCCGGTGTCGTCAGTTCTTTCTCGATGAGACAGCCCAGCACTCGAGCCTCAATGTCGTCTAGCTGAAGGTCCATTGGCTTATCCTCCGAGGCCCTATTCGAGCACAATCTCGAATGGATGTCTCCCCTGGCCCCGGGGCAGGCGCAAAGATCAACAGTCAACGGCCAAGGGTCAACGATCAATGGCCCACGCCGTAGGGTATGATACCCGGTCGATGAAGATGGCATCGTGGACCAGCAGTCTTCAGCAGCATCCGATGGTCCCGGTTGCGCTGATCGTGCTCGCGGGCGCAGCATTACGTTTCTATCACCTGGGAATGCAACCGCTGTGGCTGGACGAAGCCCTGACCCGGCTCTATGCCGGAATCGGATACCAGGGGGCTGCGGAGCAGGACATCCACCCTCCCCTCTATTACTCGCTGGTCCGGGTGTGGATGCACGGAGTTCCTGGTCTGGGAATTCCCCCCATCGCCAGCCACGACAATGAATTCTTTTTGCGGTTCCCGTCGGCAGTCCTGGGGGTGGTCACCGTTCCACTCGTCTACGCGGTAGGCCGGATCATAGGAGGGGTTCAACTGGGACTGGGGGCGGCTCTTCTCTTTGCCGTTGCACCTTTCCAGGTTCGTTACGCTCAGGAAGCCAGGATGTATGCGCTGCTCACTTTCCTGGCAACTCTCGTCATGTGGGGAGTGTCCTCGCTCCTGTCCCACTCCACGGTGGCCGCTTCCGGGGCGGGAAGTACCGGAAGAGAATCACTCGCTTTCCCGGGGCGACGACGGGTGCTGTTGGCCTGGATGGCCGTCGTCGCGGGCAGCGCAGGGGCTCTCTACACCCACAACACGGCCATCCTTCTTCTGGTCAGCTGGAACCTGGTTCTGTTCGTCTGCCTGGTCGCCGGGAAACTGGATCGCCGAAACCTGATCAGAAACTGGTCCCTGGTGGTGGGCGCGATTGTTCTGTGCTGGAGCCCCTGGCTGCCGAGGATGGCCGGGCAGGCAAAGGGGGTCCTGACCGACTACTGGATCCCGGCCCTCGATCTGAATCAGGTGATCGAGACTCTCGGAGCACTCTATCTTCCCCTGGATCAACCTTTCCCTCTCTATGTGGGAACTGCCCTTCTGGTGAGTGGACTGTGGGCTCTCGGGCTGTTTCAGTGGTGGCGACGGAATCCCGGTTGGACCGTTTTGCTTCTGGTTCTGGTCGCTGCTCCCATAGCGGGCGTCCTTGTGATCAGTCTCGTCCGACCCGTTTTCCTGGCGAGAGTCCTGATCTGGACCACCATTCCATTCTATGTGGCCCTGGCTGCCGGTGCCCTCTCCTCGCAGCACCGGCCTGTGCGGATCCTGGTCCTTTTTGGTTTGGTGGGCTTGAATCTTTGGGGGCTGGCACTCTACTACACTTCTTTCAAGAAGGAGTCCTGGGACGAGGCGGGAGCTTACGTGGCTGAAAACGCCGCAGCGGGCGATTTGATCCTCATCCACAAAAACTATGTGCAGGAGCCCTTCAATTACTACTTTCGGAAATATGAGAAGAATGTGCCGCAGTTCCCATTGCCGAGCGATGCGGCTGACAGAGAAGCGCAGATCCTGGCCCTCCCTCCGCACAAACGCATCTGGCTGGTGGCGTCCCATGGTCCTCTGGAAGAGCTGTACGAGGTCCTGAAAGTCGTTGTGAAAATCGGGAAGTTTCACGAGGAGAAGTCTCTGGTCGGGATCAATGTCTTCCTCTTTGACGCGACTTCAGGGACAACGGAAGCCCACGGCCGGCAGCCTTAACCCGGCTGATTCATAAATTTTCTACTGCAGCGTGAGAATCTCCCGCCCTGACTGCGTTACGCTCGGTCGGCCTCCTCGGCGTACTGCACGAGTACGCCTCCGGGGGCCTCGGTCGCAAGCCTTGTCAGAACCGGTCTTCCCCCGCTTCGCTACGAAAACTTATGAATAATCCGGGCTTAACGAACTCGTCAAGCATCGGTTCGAGCGCCAATCCGGCGTGCCGAACTTGCGGAGATGACAGGGGATTGGGGGCCGGTGCAGTTCGGCGGGTTGATAACCGTGCCCTACCCTAAACCTAAATCGACCAGCTCGGGAGCGTGGTCCACCTCTTCGAGGAATCGGATCAGATCCAGCGTGGCGATACGAGTCGTCATTGAGTTATCCAGGGGATGAAAGTTCAGCTCCGGGATCGCCAGCAAAGACCGCTCGAGCACGAGCCGCACCTGACCTTCTCTGTCGTTGATCACGGCAAAAGGTGACACTGCCCCGGGGAAGACACCCAGGTACTGCATCAAACGGTCTGGGCTACCGAAAGAAAAACGCCCCGCCTCCAGCTTTTGGCCCAACTCTTTCAGATCGAGTTTACGCTCCTCGTCACAGACCAGCAGCCACATCCGGCCCTTCTTGTTGCGCAGGAACAGGTTTTTGGTGTGTCCGCCGGTCATTTCGGAGCGGGCGGCTTGCGCTTCTTCGACCGTGAAAACGGGCGGATGGTGGGCCGTTTCGCAGGGAATCCCCAGTTCCTGGAGTCGCTGGAAAAGATTCTCCGGGGTGGCCGGTCTCGTGCCGTCCGCCAGTCTGCCACTCGGCTCATGACTCATTCGATTCTCCCTCACTTCAGTTCGAGGGGTAGTTTAGCCCCTGGCTAGCCCAGCCGGGGTGTCAGTATTTGTATTCTCTGGTCTAAGCGTAGCACATGTAATACAACTGAAGAGCCATCTGGCGTGCCGCACTTCCGGAGATGGCAAGGATAGCCGGTGGGAACAGTTCGGCACGATTGATATCATCCGTGCCCTACGCGCACTCCTCCAGAGCACCCACATCCAGGAGATGCTCAAGCTCGAAGTCTGTGAAGCTGTCTTTGAAAGCCTGAGCCCCTGGACCGAGGGAGCCGCCTGCCTTGGGGTAGATGGCTGTGTCCTGCGTGTTCCGGACCCGGGGATGGCCCTGGATCAGTTTGAGCAGCTGACCAAGAATCCTCTCTGTTCTTTGTCTGAGATGGGTTCCTTCCACGCCCCGCACCAGGCTCACCGTCGCGCCCGAGAACCGAACAGCGATCGCGGATTCCAGCTCATCCAGCCAGCTGCCTGTCTCTGCCTTCAGCAAGACGGCCTTCTCGGCGTCCGAGCAGTTGCCTAGAGCGGCGAGAAGGGCCGTTCCTCGGTTGTAGACTCCGATGGTTTCCTCGCCAATTTCCTGTCGCTCGTTCTCCGTGGCAGGCCTTTCCGCAACCGACAGACAAAGCTCGTGTTCAATCGTGACCGGAACGTTGGTCAGGAAGTCGAGGTCCTCGGTAAACTCCACATTCACGTAACCCTGCCGCGACGTCAGCCTTCCAGGTTGCCTGCGAACCCAGATATGCCGATCCTCGGTTTGCAGCTGTTCGGGGATCTCAGAGTCGGAAAACCGCTCCCAGCGCAGGCGCGTTTTGGAAGCATAGTCGCCGGGTTGGAAAGTGCCACGATTCTCCAAAGCTGCAGCTGGATCAGACCCGGTGGATGGGTGGTCGTGGCCGAGGGAAGAGCCAGAGACGACGGAAGGCAGCTTCTTGTAAGGTTCACTCTCCTGATCTCTCCCGGCTTTCACCCACAAATATCCAACCGTGCCCACCCCCACGCAAGCCACGAGAAAGAGGCCAATATAAACGATTGCCGTACTCGACATCCCTGATGGCTCGCTGTCCACAGGAGGCGGCTGCCTCTCAACCATCAGCTCAGGAACAATCTCGGGCACTTTCCCTCTTTTTAGAGCGAAGCTGTAGGATCGGTCCGGGCCAAGGGAGACCGTGTAGTCTCGGGCGGCGGCGTTCACCGTAACCAGAATGGTCCCGTTGGTGTCGCTGGACTGCACATCGGCAATAAACGCATCCGGCACATTGCCCCCATCTCCTCCCCTCAGGTATTTGTTGGTCTGGAACACGCTGGGGGGCGCCGCCAGAGCCTCATAACGCCGCAGTGTCTCGCTGCGCGGGTGCTGATGCCGGGCGCTGTTTCCGTTGGATATGATGACAACCGTCGGGTTCAGATCCTCAAGGAAGGCAAGGAAAGAGCTGCTGTCGGAGCCATGAGAATTCGATTGATAGACATCCACGTCGAGAGCCAGGTCTCGAGCTGCGATCTTGGACTCCGTGGGTTGCCCGATGTCACTTCCAAGAAAGTAGTGGAAGTCGCCCACGGTGATGAGCAGCGACAGGCTCATGTCGTGCTCGCTCTCCCCGGGAACGGGATTCTCCTCACCGATGACCACCCCGCCGGATGAAAGGCAAGTGACCGTCATAGTGGGGTCGAGAGCAATGGTCATTCCCCGCCTCAGGCGGCGTGCGCCGGCCCCGACTGAACGCTGGTAGTCTCTGAACGTAGCGGCCTGTTTCTTCCTGTCAGGCAGGTAGTGTTTGTCCCCCCGGTCGAAGGACATCCCCACCGGGACTCCAAGTCCGACCAGGTCATCGATTCCACCGTAGTGGTCCTCGTGATAGTGGGTGTTCACAAAGAAGTCAATCCGCGCGACCCCGGCCTGATCCATGACCGCCTTGATCCGTTCCCCATGGCCGTTCCTGCCACTATCGACCAGGAGGGTCCTTCCGCTGGGTGCCACCAGAAGCGTGGCATCCGCCTGCTCAACGTCAATGTGGTAGATGCGAAGTGTCTGCGCGCAGAGGGGTGCAGCGAAAAGTCCTGCGAGGGCGAAGCTCCACAACCGCAGTACGCCGCCTCCCCGGCTGAGATTGAATCTCGAACTCATCGGATTGTCTTCCCTCCAATGTAGTCTAAATAACCGGTCTGGCAGAGAAGTCTTCCGGCGGTTCCCCGGGTAGGTGATGAAGTCGAATCCACGCGTTCTGTTTGTCGGCCATGATCCGGCGGACGCATCGCTGCTCGAGCTGGTTCTGGCAAACGACCTTCCCTCCGCCGAAGTTGTACACATCCGTGACCCTGTGTCCTTCGGTCGCGAGATCGAGCGAGCGGATTTCGATTTGGTGGTGTGTGACGAGCGACTCGACTGGACAGACGGCACCGGCGTACTGCTGGAGGTCGGGAGCCGCCGTCCGGCGGTTCCAGTGGTCATACTCTCTCAGGAGACCCCGGGCCACCGGGCGGGCGCTGACCGGAACCTTCTTGCTACCCGCCTTGATAAGTCCCCGGCGAGCTTTCTCAAACTGCCGGAGGTTCTGAGCTCGGCCCTCAAGCGTGCCGCCTATGAGCGGCGTCAGGCTCGGACCGAGCCCAGAATCCGAAGCCTTCTGGAGCACTCCCGCGTGGGTGTATTTCGGTGCACCCTGGCCGGGTAGTTGCTCGATGCCGACGCGACCTTCCTGGACATCCTGGGAGCCCGCTCTGTGGAGGAAGCCCAACAGCTGGATCTGGCCAGGCTCACTCCTCAGCTGCCCCGAGGTTTTACAGAGACCGGTAAGCTCTACAAGCACGAACAATCCCTGTCCGGTGTCGACGGGCGCCTGGTCCGGGTCGCCCTGACCGAATTGGTCAACCGCGACGACCATGGCATGCCGGTGCTGGACGGGCTACTGGAAGACATCGGGAAACCCGAAACGATCCGGTCCGACCTCCGCGAGGAGCCCGCCACAGCCAGATCCGACGAGGACTTGCGCATGTTCTCGTCGCTGGTGGTCCACGAGCTCAAGGAACCTCTCCGCAGCATAGAGCAGTCAACCCGGATGATGTTCCAGGACAGCGAGGGCAAGCTGGGGGAAAAGGCCGAGGAGTCGGCTGATCTCGTGGTGGACGGGGTACGTCGTCTCAAGTCCCTCGTCGAAGGGTTGCTGACCCTGGCCCGGGCTGGTGACGAGAAGGAGCCGGTGGAGTCCTGTGACTGCAATGATCTCGTCAATGAGGTGCTCGAGACACTCCGTGGTCCGGTCGAGGAGACTCAGGCAACAGTCACCGTCAATGCTTTGCCCACCGTACAAGCTGATCCCAACCAGCTGCGATTGCTTTTCCAAAATCTGCTCAGCAACGCCGTAAAGTTTCACGGCGAGAAGCCGCCGTCGGTCGAGGTGGCTGCCCTGCAGGATGGGGAGAACTGGATCTTCTCGATTCAAGACGACGGAGTCGGGATCGAGCCCGGCGTGGCTGAAAGAATCTTCGAGCGCTTTGTTCGAAGCGGAGATGCCGCAGGGACGGGTCTTGGGCTGGCCATCTGCAAAGACGTGGTCGAACGCCACGGTGGTCGCATCTGGGTTGAATCTAAACCCGGCAAGGGGGCGACCTTTTACTTCACTCTTCCGCTCTTGTCCGCAGGCCGGGGAGACAGTGGAAACAGAGTCCGTGAGACAAGCGTCGTGCGTGACGAGCCATCGCCCAGGGCTCATGGGGAAACCGGATGAGCACACAGCGAGTCAAAGTTCTGATGGTCGAGGACAACCAGTCCGATGTGCGGGTCATCGAGCGTCTGCTGAGTCAATCAAGCCAGCCGAGTTTCGAGATTGAGGTGTCCGACCGGGTCGGCGCCGGCCTCGAGTATCTCAGCTCAGGTGTCATGCCGGACGTCATTCTATTGGATCTCTCTCTACCCGACAGCGATCCCGAGCGGTTGGACTCGCTCCATCGCATTCACCATGCTGCCCCCGGAATCCCGATTATCATCATGACCGGTATGGGTGATCAGGCGATCGCGACCCGAGCCGTCCGCCATGGGGCGCAGGACTTCCTCGTCAAGGGAGAAGTCGGATCCGATGTTCTACTGCGCTCGATTCGCTACGCCATCGAGCGTCAACAGGCGGAAGAGGAACTTCGTGAGAGCGAAGAGCGCTACGCGCTGGCGGTACGTGGTGCCAATGACGGCTTGTGGGACTGGGACCTCGAGGCCGACAAGATTTATTTCTCGCCACGCTGGAAGGCCGTTCTGGGCTACGGGGAATCGGAGCTGTCGAGTGATCCGGGCGAGTGGCTGGGACGTGTGCATCCGAATGATCTGAATCGGCTGCGAGCCGACCTGGAAACACACATCGGACGGAACGGCTCCCGGGCGCCGTTCGCCGGGCACTGGGAAAACGAGCATCGTATTCGCCACCGCGACGGCAGCTACCGCTGGATCCTGAGCCGGGGCATCGCGGTCAGGAAGAGTGATGGCAAGGCCTACCGGATGGCAGGCTCGCTCACCGACATCAGCCTGCGCAAAAAGGCCGAGGAGCGTCTACTCCACGACGCCCTGCACGATGCCTTGACTCGTTTGCCCAACCGGACTCTCTTCCTGGACCGGCTGGGGGTCGCCATGGCCCGGGCCCACCGGCAGTCCGACGACAGTGTGAGCTGCTCGGCGGTGCTGTTTCTTGACGTCGACCGCTTCAAGCATGTGAACGACAGCCTCGGCCATCTCGCCGGCGACTCATTGCTGGTTGCCATGGCGAGACGACTGCTGGCGATCCTTCGACCGGGCGACACCGTCGCCCGCCTCGGTGGTGACGAGTTCGCCATTCTGGTGGACATTTCCCGAGCCGAGACCGCTGAGCTGCTGGCTCAACGCATCCACAAGGAGCTGGCGGTTCCCTTCGACCTGGACGGTCACGAGGTGCTGGTGACGGTGAGTATCGGCATCTCTACCGTGCCGGGGGACCACCGGCGGCCGGAGGACATTCTGCGCGAGGCCGACATCGCTATGTACCAGGCGAAAGTGGGCGGGAGAGCCGGCTCCAGGGTGTTCGACAAGCAGATGCACACCCGCGCTGCAGCTATGCTCACATTCGAGTCGGACCTCAGTCAGGCGGCCGAGCGAGAGGAGCTGCGCTTGCACTACCAGCCAATGATCTCCTTTGCCGAAGATTGTATCGTTGGCTTTGAAGCCCTGCTCCGCTGGCAGCATCCCGATCGAGGCTTGATCTTACCTGAAGAGATCATCTCGGTGGCGGAGGACACTGGATTGATCGTACAGATCGGCATCTGGGTCATGGAGGAGGCCTGTGCCCGAATGGTCGAGTGGCAGGCGCATCACGAGATGACACAGGACCTGTCCATGTCCATCAATCTCTCCAGCCAGCAGGTCATGCAGCCCGATCTGGTGGAGACCATCCTTCGAGTACTGGAGCAGTCCGGTTTGAATCCATCCTGCCTGCGGCTGGAATTGACCGAGAGCGTGATCATGGATAACGCTGAGTCGGTGGTGACCAAGCTCACACAGCTGCGATCCCTGGGGGTGCAAGTGCACGTCGATGACTTCGGTACGGGCTACTCCTCGCTCAGCTATCTGCAGCGGCTGCCGGTGGACACTCTGAAGATCGACCGCACTTTCGTTGCCCAAATGGGTATCCACGATGACAGTTCCGAGATTGTCGGCGCCATCATCTCCCTCGCTCGCAACCTGGGCATGAGCGTGGCTGCCGAGGGTGTTGAGACGGCGGAACAGGCCGCCGGCCTGAAGGCACTCGAGTGCGAATACGGGCAGGGGTTCTTCTACTACCGCCCTCTGGAAGGCCCCGCCATCGAGGCTCTACTCGCCAGCTGAATACTGCCTGATTCCACTCAAAGACTTTGACGCTCGTGCTTCCGTCCGCGCAACCTGGAAACCGCCGGCGCCCCGATGCGCTGATCTCCATAAGAGTGATATTCAAGGCAACATTTCAGCGAACCGAGGAAATTCAATGAGCGAAGCGAATAATCTGGAATCTGGACTTCTTCCCGTTACTGATTCTCCGAAGGGAAGGTAACGCTGCTGCCCACAGAGAACTTCTTGTAATCGGAATACTCGCTCCTGGCCTGAAATCGAAATCCCTTGAAGACGAGGATTCGACCTGTACCCTGAAAGAAAGCCTCAGCCGGCAACCATACCTCGTCGTTCACCTTGCGTCTCCGGAAGGTCAAGTGGGCCCCTTTGTTGAGCCGGGCGATGACTCCCAGCCCGAACTTGAGACTCTTGAGGGTCTCGGCTTCGATGCGGACCAGTTGATAGTCGTCTTCGCTGATCCAGGCCCGCCCGCTGATCTTCTTCAGGGGTTTCACATCCTTCATCGTCACTTTGAAGTCGGGGCGAGGGGTGAAATCGACGATGAGAGTCTGGTGCCCTTCGACGGACTCGCGACCGCGAATCGTGAACTCGTAGAGTTGAAAGACCTCATCAAGGGCACGCTCCTGCTTTCGAAGAGCCTCCCCTTCGCTCGCTTCAAGTTCCGATTGGACCGCCCCCCCCCCGTTTCCGGGCTTTCCTGGCGTACTTGCGGACGCGCTCGGCATGTTCCCGGTCCTGCTTGCGAAGCCTGGCTTCGCCAACCGGCTTTCCGTCCTTCGAGACCAGCTTTCGGTAGGTGATCTCGTCAGCCGTTGATGGAAAGATCTCAAAAACCCTGGTCTCAGTCTTCCCAGGTTGGCCCTTCTTGTCCGACTCCACAATCTCCTGAGTTTCGTTGTAGGTATAGTTGCGAAGGACATAACGGTCGCTTCGCAGGTTGCCGCGGATCTTCTCGAGGAGCTCATCGATCCCGGGCAGGGGCTTCTCGTCTTCTCCACAGGCCTCGGCGAAACAGGGCAGGAAAAGGGATAGCAAGAAGCCGACGCTGAGGATATGGGAAACTCTGTAGCGCCTCTGCAGGCTGGTTCTTCTGGACAACGTCTTCTCCTCTATGTCAACGGTTTCAATCGACGGGATCTTAACAACAGATGGGCCCATCGCGCCCCCAACGGGGGTTTCAGTTCCCCTTTTGGCACTGAGGCAAAGCTCAGACTATCAAGGCAACGCATTCCCGTTTGGCACACCAGTCTGTCGGCGGCTCAGAGTGCATCAGTTTTCTTTCTGAGGTTCAATGGACTGCCCCATTCGTATGTACCAACTAAAAAGTTAGGCCTGGTCGATTCTGTGCCGCCTCTGCCGGGGTCCGATACCCCAGCGAACTATGGGGGCGACGTTGATTGTACTTGTTCCTCCAAGCTTCCAGTACATAGTTGGCATCTGCCACAGAAAGGAACCATTCCCGATCCAGGCAATCCAACCGAAACGTGGAGATGAAGCTCTCCACAAAAGGGTTTTCCCAAGGGCTTCCAGGTGTGATGAAGATGGTATCGATCCGGTTCTCTGCCAGCCACAATCTCACTCGAGCTGCAATGAATTCCGGACCATTGTCACTGCGAATGAACTCGGGAGCTCCTCTTTCTCGGGTTAACCGCTGCAGGGTTTCCACAACCTGGCAGCTTCGGATGGACCGCGACGCTATGACACCTAAAAGCTCTCTTGTGTATTCGTCTATCACGACCAGGACCTTCAACGGCCGTCCTCCCACTGGACCGTCAAAAGCAAAGTCGTAGCTCCAGACCTGGTTCTTGTAGTGTGGCTTGAGTTTCACCTCTCCCTTGGGTCCTACAGCTCGCCGTCTCTTCCTGCGCCTGGGCAGGCTGAGTCCCTCTTCCCTCCACAATCTTTCCACGCGCTTGACGTTGATGCGATGCCCTTCACGGACCAGCATTGCCCACTGAAACCGATAGCCGTAGCTGGGTTCCTCTTGAGACATCTCTCTCAGTCTCCTGCGTAGCCACTCTTCGTACGGTCGAGGCCTGGCCCGGTAGCGAAAGGTGCTTCGAGCCAGCCCCACCAGGCGACAGGCTCCTCTTTGTGAGGCGCCCCTTTGCGTCGCCATCTCGGCGGCCGTTCGTCGGGCCTCGACCGTTACCACTTTTTTGAGACCACCTCCTTGAGTGCATCGACCTCGAGATCTCGCTCGGCCAGCAACCTCTTCAAGCGGGTGTTCTCATGTTCCAGATGTTTCAGCCTTCGAGCATCCGCCACCTCCATGCCGGCGAACTTCTTGCGCCAGCGATAAAAGGTCTGTTCGGTGATCTCATGGCGACGACACACGTCGCGGATGTTGTCGGCTCGCTCTCCTTCTCGCAGAATCCCAATGATCTGCTCTTCGCTGAATCTCTTCTTCAAAATGGACCTCCTTGGACCAGAGACCTAACATTCTAGTTGGATCAGTTTTCAGGGGGCAGTCCATCAAGGCAGAGGTCGAGCGTGCCACGGAAACGCAGTGAGCGAAGTGAACAATCTGTCGGCGGCTCAATGTGCATCTCGGCAAGACCCAGCGTCAAGGCAGAGTAGATCTCGCCCTGGAAACGCAGTGAGCGAAGTGAACAACCTGTCGCGCCGAACGAATGGAGATGGCGACGATAGCCCGAAAAACGGGATGACCTGTGCAGACGAGTCCAGCTCGGCACGGTTGATAACCACGCCCTGAAAACGGCAAGCTGCCAATCGAAGGTTCGGCAGCAGGCTCATGCTCCTGTATTTTATGAAAGGGAGAGTACTAACCTTCTGGTTCCTCGTTTATGAAGGAAGGAAACAACCTGAAGTTCGGACTGATTGGCTGTGGATCTCTTGGAGGCTCGGTCTACCTGCCCAATCTTGGACGCCTTCCGGGGTTGGAAGTGACCGCGATTGCCGATCCGGACGCCGCCCTGCGGGATCGCGCGTTGCGCGCTGCCCGGCAGGCACGAACATATCCTTCAGGGGAAGCTCTACTAGAGCAGGAATCCCTGGACGCGGTCGTCATCGCCGCGCCACCGTCAACTCATGCGATGCTGGCGGGAAAGGCCCTGGAACAGGAAGTTTCAGTCTATCTCGAGAAACCGCTCGCTCTTGACCTGGCGAACGGGCAGCGGCTTGCCGAGGCAGCTCAGGCTGGTGGAACCCGGCTGATGATGGGATTTAATTTCCGATTCAGCACGGTCTTCGAGGAGCTCCGGGAAAAGCTGCGGCAGCGTGAGGCGGGAGAGGTGCTGCTGGCGCGATCTGTCTTCAGCATCGGTCCCAGGAGAGGAGAAGCTATGAACTGGCGGTTCAAGTGGAACGGCGATGTGCTGTGGGAACTGGGATCGCATCACTTTGACCGTAAATATTCGGTAAACCCATCATCGGCTTTATGCCTAATGGGGTGAGGCGGGTTGGGAACTCAAGTGGAGCGAAGCGATCTTCGGAAGTGTTTGCTCAGGGGGTAGAGCCAGATGCTTTTGGTGGGCAGATCGGCCTTGCGGTCACGGTCCAGCTTGCCCCGGCCCTGGGTCTGTCCGACATGGATCCAGTTGGCGGCCTTGTAGCAGGCGCCTGTGAAGCGCCCCGTGTCGACGAAGGTTTCCAGCAGAACGGGTCGGTAGGCGTAGCGGTCGTGCCAGTCCTCGGGGAGTTGACGCGCGGCCATGGCCAGCAGTTTAGAGGCCAGGTTCTTGGACTCGACCCAGGGAAGGATCAAGAAACGGGCGTTGTTGACGATCAGTTGAAGGTTTCTCTCCCTTTCCGAAGGACGCCAGCCGATGAAGCGGTCGCGAGGGGCGGTTTTCCAAGCGGCGGCGCCAAAGCCGAGCAGGGCCAGGATGCGGCTTTCGGAACAAGCGAAGTAGCGCAGCTGAGCACCCGGCAGGGGCTTGTATCCCAGATAGTGGTAGCGGTCGATGTATTCATTCCACAAAGTGGAGTCGGGGCGGCTCAGGACCGGCTCCAGATGCAGGCCGGACAGCTCGTGCACGGGTCGGGACAGCAGCGGTTGTGGTGCGCTGCAGAAAGTGTGCTTGATTGGGCCCGAGCCTCCCTTCGGGTTGCGAGGGGGCGGCAGCTGCAGCAACCCCTGCCGATGCATGCGCAGCATGGCCACCCGGCAGCTCATCTCCTTGAGGCCACCGTCAGGCTTGAACCAGCCCAAGAGCTGGCAGGCCAAGCGGGAGAGCTGGGCCCGCGAGCGGGTCGGATCTTCGCCAATCAGCTCACACAGTCGCCGCATCTCCCGGCCGCTAAAGTCTCGCCCGCAGAAGCGTTTCATCCAGCCTCCGCTGCCGGCGTCCTGGCCCAGGTCAATGCGCGGGCACGATGGGGGCTTATTTCCCAGGGAAGAAAAGGATCCAGGCCGGGTGGCGGCTGTCCGCCTTGCCTAGCGCAGGCCTGCAGATAGTCCCTGAGCCACAGGCGGGGGTTGAGGCCGTTGAGTCGCAGGGTGGCAAAGATGCTGAATAAGCTGGCCGCCAACTGGGCGCTCCAGCGGCTGCCTGAGCCGTAGTAATTCTTGCGTCCCACCACCGGGTTGCGCAAGGCGCGTTCGGCGGCGTTGTTGTCCATAGCCACTTCCGGTTGATCCACAAACACGGTCAGCCCTGGCCAGTGTCGAGCCAGGCTTTTCAGGACCTTGCGACAGGGGGGAGCCAGGCTGGGAAGCTGGCGTTGAGCCTCGCATTGCTCTCGCATTTTCTCAACCGCCACCCGCAGCTTTCGATCGGCCCGGGCCCATTCCAAGGGCTGATCGCGAACTGCCAGCCGCAGCTGATTGGCAGCAAAGAGCCGGCCAATGTCGTCAATCCACATCAGGGACCAGTCCTGCCAGGGGGGGTGGGATAGGCCCAGTCGCCAAAAGTCGCGGCGCACGTGAGCCCAGCAAAAGGCATGGCAAATACGCCCCTCTGAGACCCGGACCAGCTTCTTATAGGCAGAATATCGATCGGTGAGTAAAGTGCCCTGGGCGCTGCCGAAGTGAGATTGAGGCACTGCAGACGAGCGACTGGGTTGGAGCTGGTACACGACTGTGGAGGCCGACAAAAACACCCACAAATGCCAGAGCCGTCCGCTTTTGCCTTCCACCGCCACAAACACCGGCCAGCCGGTCTCGTCGGCTTGCCAGTTCTCCTGGGTGAGCTGCTGCTGGGCGATCGCCTCGGCCACCGGCAAAAACAGACCCTGCAGTTTTTTCAGCCCTCCGGCCACCGTTCCTGCAGAGAGAGTCAAACCGTGGTCTCGCCACTGCTGCAACAGACGGTGGGTGGGGCGGCAATGGTCAAACTTCTCCAGCAGAATCTCCACCCAAACCGAAATCCCTAGTTTGCCTTTGGGAATCAAGCGTGCCGGGGCGGGCGCCGTGACAATGCCGGGCAGCACCCCGCAGCGGCAGGCCGCTTTGTACTTGCGCCGCCGGATCACCCGCCGGTGGGCCCGCACTTCGATTTCGGCCACCTCGGCGTCTTCCGTCCAGCCCAAGGCTTCCAGTGCCAGACCGCATTTCGGACAGCTTTTTTGGGCTTCCTCCAGATCCACTACCTCTTCCTGGGCTGCCAACCCGTCCAGAGTGGTCCGACCGTGCCCCTGCTTGCCTTTTTGCTGCCCTCGGGGTCGCCCGCTCGCCTTGGGGCTGGAACTGCCAGCGCGCCCACCCTTGGCCTGTTCACTCTTGCGCCCCCAGAGCTGACTCTCCAGCTCTCGAACTCGAGCCCGCAGACTCAAGTTCTCTGACTTCAACTGCTTTTCTCTCTCCACCGCCCCGGCATGCTGGGCCTTCCAGTACGCTGCCGCCCAGCGCAGCCGGATGTACTCTTCCTTGGCCACCAAAACCCGCTTCGTCGAGCCATCAGCCGTCAGTCCACCCGATTCCGGCTTGGTGGTAGCACTCAGCTGCATGCTCCCTGTATACACACTCGCAGCTTCTGTGTCCAGCAAAGTTTGACCGCGGGCTTATTTGGAAGGAGATTATTGCAAGACGGGGTTTACCGAATATTTACCTTTGACCTTATCTCCTATTTGTTCGATTCCCCGATTGTCGAGTTTACGGGGACAAGCGCCACGCGGCCCGTCAGCAGAACCAGAGAGTCGGAGCCCGGCGCACTGAGTGAAGCGATTCTCACCTTGAGACTGGAATCGGGTGTGATCGTGCAGAGCTTCCTGGCTTACGATGCCGGGCTGGAAAACCGTGTCGAGGTTTTTGGCTCGCGAGGTGGCCTCTTCGCCGATCGGTTCCGCAGCCTCCGCGTTGAGAGGATCTCACCCCGGCGCAGAATCTGGGATTTTCTCGATTCCGTTCCTGCAGCCGCGGTGTCTTTGCTGCAACTACCCGGATTTGTTCAGCGACTCCGCTCGCCCTGGGGCGATCCCTCTTATTCCCGAGCTCTGGAACACTTCGTAGATTCGCTGCGTTCGGGCCGGCGGCCCAGGCCCGATGCCGAGGACGGCCTCCGCTGTCTGCGTATGGTCGAGGGAGCCAGGGAAGCCATTCAAAGAACGGACACGGTCTGCCGCCCGAGTTCATGATGTCCCAATCGAAACGCTATGCCCTCGCCTGTGCCTTTAATGAAGGGTTCGCTCTTCCCGCTGCAGTCGCCCTCCGGTCTGTATCGATGAACTGGACCCGGTCGACAGCTTTGGATGTCTATATCATTGACAGCGGGGTCAGTCCGCGTTCGCGTTTGCATATCGAGGAGTCTATCGTCAAATCCCGAATGCGACTTCACTGGTGTTCCATTGATGGCGAGCGCTTCCGCGACTTACCGCTCTTCGCAAACGCGAAAAGGCAAAACTACCATCGCCTGGCTGTCGGAGAGGTGGTCCCGGAAGAACTCGATCGGGCCGTCTGGCTGGACATGGACGTGCTGGTCCTGCGCTGTATTTCAGAGTTATGGGAGATCGAGTTGCATGGGAACCCTGTTGCCGCCGTCCAGGACATGGCCATTCCCAGGGTGTCCTCTCCGCTGGGGCTGGGTGAATCTGAGGCGCTGGGGCTCGACCCGGATACGCCCTATTTCAACAGCGGTCTCATGGTGCTCGAAATGAAGCCGTGGCGCGAGAAAGAGATGGCGGCCCGTCTCATGCATTACGTGCGGGTGAATGCCGACCGCATCTTTCACTTCGAACAACATGCCTTCAACGCCCTCTACGCCGGACAGTGGTATGCCCTGGACCCTCGCTGGAATGTAATCGCAAGTCTGGCCGGCCAGAGATACTTTCGTGGCAGGCACCTGTCGGGAGAACTCCGCCAGATCGTCTCTACCTCACCCTGGATTCTGCATTTCGCCGGGACATTCAAACCGTGGAGAATTCTGCTGCAGACTCCGGCATTCAGTCGATACCGCGAAATACTAGACCAAGTCTCGATTCCGTCGCCACCCCCGGACTGGTATGAGCGGGCGCTTTCCGTTTACTACCTTTACTTCCGGAGGATACTCTATCCCCTGGAGAGGCTCTGCTGGATCCTGCGTTATCGGCTTCTTCGCCGTTGAATCCGGATCGGGGGCGGGAGAATCGACTTCCCTGGCAGGAGCGGGCTGGAGACACACAGTGAATCGGAGAAAAAAACTGACGGCGGTGGTGGCGGCCCTGGACACTTTTGCCGATGTGCTGGAAGCTCTCTCCTGGCTGCACCGTCAAACGGCGCGGGACTGCCTGGAAATCATGGTGGTCTGTCAGGATCTCACGCTGTTCGAGCTCCCGGAAGACGCGCAAGGGCAGGTTGGCCCCTTGCGACTGGTGGAATGCGGAAAGGGCAAGACACTTGCGGAAGCCAGGGCTGTGGGCTGCCGGGCGGCGGAAACCGCGTTCGTCGGGTTCTTCGAAGATCACGCTTTTCTTGAACCGGCCTGGTGTGAGCGGGTACTGGCGCGGATGGAGGAAGGCTGGGCCGGCGTGGGGGGCGCGTTTCTGTCGGCCAATCCGCAAACAGAACTGGCCCAGGCCCAGATGCTGGTGGGATACGGTCAATGGATGCACCCGGTGCCGGCCGGGGAAATGGCCTTCATCTCGGGACACGGGAGCGTCTTCGACCTGGAAATATTGATGGCCCATGACGAGAAACTGGAAGAGTTCTTTCTGGCGGAGGCCATGATGATGATGGAACTGCGCCGACAGGGACACCGGTTCTTCTGTGAATCGGAAGTAGTGAGCTGGCATTTCGACGCTTCGCGCCTCGAGGCGATCAGGAAGGGTTATCCTGCCATCGGGCACGTTTTGGCGGCGCAGCGGTCCAGCTCGTGGCCCGCCTGGCGACGGTTCCTTTACGGTCTGGCTTTTCCTCTCATTGGCGTGCTGCGATGGCAGCGTGCGATCACCGCTTTTTTTCGAACCCGGCAGTGGACGGGTTTTTCTCCCCTGTCTCTGGTCCTCGCGGGAGGAGTGGCTGCTCTGTGGTGCGTGAACGAGTGGCGGGGGTTCTGGTTCGGGGCTGGAGACTCCCCGCAAGCTCTTTCTGACTTCGAGCACAATCGGAAGCTACACCTTCGCGCCAGAGAGTGGCCGCATCCGCAGCGACCTGGCGGCATGTCGAGAGAAGAGTTTCAACGCCGGACGGGAGTCCAGAAAGTGTAGTGAATTCGGTGGATTTCGGCTCTCGAAAAGAGGAGGATTTAGCGATGAGACACCCTTTACTCCGTCTGCTCTCCATCGTGCTCATCGCGTTTGGGGCGAGTTCCGTCTTCGCCGCACAACGTCCCAACGTCGCGGTCCGAGGCTCACATCTTCACCCAGATCGATCCGCGCTCGCAGGATTCCACCGCTTTCGTAATGAACTCCATGCCTCGCACGCCGTCGTGGACAGTTGGAAAGTCGTACTCATCGGTGGCGAGCGGAGATCCTTCCAGGTGGGCGCGGACGGCCTTGGCCACACCATAATAGATCGTGGCAAACGCCTCCAGGAATCCTTCCGGGTGACCCGCCGGAATTCGAGAGCAGTCGTTGGCGGCATCGGCAAGATAACCTTGAGCTCGGCTGAGGGTCTGGCGGGGTTCGCCGTACCGATACAGTTCAAGTGTGTTCGGTTCCTCCTGCTTCCAGAGGAGAGCGCCCTTCTCGGCATAGACCCTCAGTGTGAGCCCGTTCTCTTCTCCGGTAGCGACCTGGCTGATGGTGAGAACCCCTTTTCCGCCCCCTTCGAATCTCAGGAGCGCATTGACGTCCTCATCCAGTTTCCGATCCGGGAGAAACGTGCTCTTGTCCGCGCACAGTTCCCGGATGGGATCACCGGTCACATACTCCAGCAGATTGACACAGTGGACTCCGATGTCGCCCAGCGTACCGCCCACACCGGACTGGGCCGGATCGACTCGCCAGGCGGCCTGTTTTTGCCCCAGTTTTTCATGCGGCACCATCAGGAAATCCTGGAGGTACTCCACGATCACTTTTCGGACCGCACCCATTTCACCTGAAGAGAAAAGATGCCGGGCGTGGCGAATGAGGGGGTGTCCCGTGTAATTGTGGGTGAGGGCAAAGACGAGTCCGGTCGCTTCGACGAGGGCCGCTAACGCTCGGGCTTCCTCGACCGTGAAAGTCATCGGTTTGTCGCAAACGACATGAAACCCTGACTCCAGAAATTTCCCGGCGATGGGAAAGTGGAGGTTGTTCGGTGTGACGATGCTGACGAAATCGATTCGTTCATCTTCGGGCAGACCGGCCTCGCTCTCGGCCATCTCCTGGTAAGTCGCGTAACAACGTGAGGGGTCGAGATAGAGCTGCTCTCCGGTCGTCCTGGTATTTTCGGGATCGCGGGAGAAACATCCCGCGACCATTTCAATCTGTTGATCTAAAGCGGCCGCCATCCTGTGGACGCCTCCAATGAAGGCACCCTGTCCGCCTCCCACCATTCCCATCCTGAGTTTCCGTTTCCAAGAATCCACAACCTGCCTCCTGAAGAATGAGTCCGCCTCTGCCGAGGCCTATTATGACGCCAATCGGTCCCTAACTCAGATCCACTAATACGACTTTGGCAATCCAAGAGAATGCTGAGCCACGAAATTCAGGATCATTTCCCGGCTCACCGGAGCCAGGCGAAACAGTTTGGTCACACCCCATAAGTCCGCCAGCCCGTACTCCGAAGCCAGCCCATTCCCCCCGTGAGTCTGAATCGCCTGATCAAGAGCCTGGGCAGCCGCCTCGGCACCGGCGTACTTGGCCATGTTGGAAGCCTCACCCGCTTCCAGACCATTATCGTAAAGCCAGGCCGCCTTGGAGGTCATGAGCCGGGCGAGTTCTACATCGATCTTGGCAATGGCGCGTGGATGAGCAAGACCCTGGTGTGCTCCGATCGGCTTGTCCCAGACGACTCGCTCACACGCATACTGCGCAGCCTTGTCCAGTGCGTATAACGCGATTCCGTTGGCCACGGCCGCACCCGTAATTCTCTCCGGGTTCAACCCGCTGAAGACCTGCTGGAAACCCCTCCCCAGCTCCCCCACCAGACTCTCTTCACCGACGACCACATCATCGAAGAACAGAGTAAACTGCTTTTCGCTGGAGACCATCTCGACGGGAATCGGCGCCACTTCCAATCCTTTCACGTCGGTCCGAACGATGAAAAGAGAGAGAGCCGCGCCGGTCCGCGAATTCTCATCACCGGTGCGAGCCACGAGCAACACGGCGGCAGCTTCATCAACGCCCGAAATATAGTACTTTGTCCCCCGGTGATCAACGTCAAATAGAATTCCCGCAGCGACGATTGGAAATCCCCACACAAGGATTAAAAAAAAAGAGCTGTAGCCGTCCTCTGAGACGGCCCTTTCCGCGGTCCTCCTTTCTGTAAAAAAGAGAGATTGTTCCTAGAATGCGAGGGGGACGGAGTGAGGGCGTAGCCCGAACGGAGCTCCCCCTCGCTCGCGCTGGCGTCGAGGGGAGTGGACCAGATCCACGAGGCTGCTGAGCGGCCTCTGTAGGGCGCTGTACGACCTCTCCCCTTGGCGGGCACTCGTCTATCGCCCTCACCAAGCACTTTCCGGGGTCCAATCAGCCGATTTGCCCGGATTTGACCTCCTCGCGGTTTCCTCATTTCGTGGTTCCCTGCTGCTTTGCCTTGGCGCTCTCCATTCGATAGCTCGGGACGTTGAGTTCCAGAATCACGCTGTGGTGCACCAGCCGGTCGATGGCTGCTGCCGTCGTCAGGGGGTCCTTGAAGATCCTCTCCCAGTCCGAGAAGATCAGGTTGCTGGTCAGCAAGATGCTGCGACGTTCGTAACGATGGGCCAGCAGTGTGAAGAGAACCTCCATTTCCTCCCGGCTTTGCTGAACGTAGCCGATGTCATCGACTATGAGAGCCTCGAAGCGATCCAGTTTCTTGAGCTCCTTCTCCAGAGTCAGATCGATTTTGGCCCGCAGCAATCGCTGTACCAGTAGGGCGCAGGTAGAAAACAGAACCCGGCGCCCCAGCAGAATCAACTCCTGGCCCAGAGCACAGACCAGATGGGTTTTCCCGCTCCCAGGGTTACCGAAAGCCAAGACGTTCTCGGCACGATCCAAAAACGTCCCTTCCAGCAGCGCTGTGAGTTGTCGATCCACGCTTTGGGGCAAGCGCGAGCGGTCCAGCGCCGTCAGCGTTTTCTCCCAGGGAAGCTTGGAGGCCCGACGCTGGCGCTGGATTTTGCGCTCGTGCCGCTCCGCCACCTCGATCTCAGATAACGACAAGAGAAACCGGGGATAGGACAGACTTTCCTGGGTGGCCAGTGCCGCCTGGGCGGCGTAGTGCTCCCGAAAGGCCGGTAGATGCAGCTCGATTAGGCACTCGCGAAGTCGCGGTAAGTTGCCTGTGCTCATGACCTCACCTCCCGGTTCTCGAGAAGGGTGTCGTAGAGGCCCACGTCCATCTTCTCCACCATCACTTCCCAGGGTTCCACCACCGGATCGACAAGGCATTCTCGTAGTGCTTCAAAACGGATTCTTTGTCCCCGCTCAATCAACACCTGAAGTGCCTCTCGCACCCGCTGTTCACCTTCCTGGGCAGCCACCTCGAGGATCTTCAGATATTGGCGATCCGCCGTGGCCGGACAATCTCGGCGCAGCTCGTCGTAGGCGACTCGAAACAAGATCCCCGGAAACAGATCCTCCCGCCAGCGATAGCGAGTAAACGCCCCCGGCTTGCGCACCAACGAATGGATCACGTGCCGGTAGTCAATGCGATGCTTGCCTTCTCCTCGCAAGCGCGGCATCCGTGCCTGGCGCCGTCCTCCGTAGTAGACCTCCACCTGATCCGCCCACACCCGCACTTGAACGCGCTCGCCGATCAACCGGCTGTCCACCGAATAGGTGTTGTGGCGAACCCGGATCGTACTGCTGGGGGAGACTCTCACCCACTGCCGGGTGAAGTCATCCAGACGGCGTGCCGGCAACGGGCGCATCACTGCCAGCTCTTCTCCCAGGCGCTTTTGCCGGGCCGCATTGCGCCGGGACACAATCACCGCTACAAAGCCCTCGTACTCTTCCCGGCTGGAAAAATCACGGCTACACCGCAGCAGCAGTTCCTGCTCAATGGCCCGTTTCAAGCGGTGATGGGACTGTTCCACATCCCCGTTCTCGTGTGCCTTTCCTGCCTGAGTACGACTGGAGCGCATCCCGAAGTGTCTCAGCAACGCTTGATAGCGCTCGGTGAACTCTTCCCGCTTCAGGTTCTTGACTGCCGCCGAGAGCCGGTCGGTCCGGTGCTCCTCGGGCAGCGCCCCCAACTTCCACAACACGTTCTGAAGCCCCAGGCTGAGGCTCTCAAACGACTCACTGAAACACAGCGTGGTCGCTTCCCAGTTCGAGTAGGCCAACACGAAGTGGTACAGCAGATGGGGAAACGGCTGGCCCTGGATCGTCACTCCGAGGCGCCCCATAAACGTGAAGTCCGATTGCGCTTGATGTCCCGGCTGATACTTCTGCGGGAACATCACCTCCTTCGCTTCTCCGTATTCTGCCTTCCACTGCTTGATCCTGCGCTGCAGCGTTCTCAACTGGCCTTGCTGGAAGGCCCCTTCCTGCTGACGACACAAATGATCGAACACCGCTTTTGCTTCCACCGTCGGCGATCGCTTCAGGATATCTTTCACCTCCGGCCACACCGACTCGAACGGATCCGATCGAGTTCTCCAATACCGTTCCGGCTGACACTGGCTCGGTAGCTTTCCCGACTTCAGGTACTTGCGAGCTGTCTTTCGCGACATCCCCGCTTTGGCCGCCGCCATCGTTAGCGTCTTCTCGTTCTTCTTCAACTTTACTAACCTCCGCACTTGCTGATCCTTAACCATGCCCTCATGGTCAGGATCAGCCCTGAAAAAGCGGGGAATTCCATTTGTCGTCGCGGGGAATTCTAACTGTCGCCAATCACCCCGGATTCGATAGCCGCCGCCAGCCACGCTCTGGGCGGTGGTGGAGAGGTTGTGGGTATTGGAACCGGCATCCGGTTCGGTAATCGCAAAGGCCATCTTTATCTCGCCAGAGGCCATGGGGGGCAGCCATTTTCTTTTCTGCGCCTCGCTTCCGTACTCGGCGACAACGGAAGCACAGATGGCCGGAGAGACAATCAGGAAGAGATGCGGGCAACCCTGTCTGGCAAGTTCCTCGCACACAATGGCCAGTTCCGAAATACCAGCTCCTTCGCCTCCGTACTCCGGAGGAGTATTAACACCCAGGAAACCGTTCCTGGCCAGATCCTTCCACAGCTCGTCCATCTTGCCACCATTCTTGGCCTTCTCGTAGTAATAGTCGTGGCCAAAGCGTGAGCCAATAGATCGTACCGTTTCGCGTATCAAACGATGCTCGGTTGATTCGGTGAACTCCATGGTTTTTCTCCCGTCTGATCGCTCTAAGCATGGCGATATTGTCTGATTCTCCAGGAGCTTGAGGTCTCCCAGGATCAGTGACCCCTGATACCAGGGCGGCTGAGAAAAGGCGGCGGTTCTTTTGTGTTTCGGGCGGCGCAGCCCAGGGCGGCAGCGCCGAGAATCCCACTTGGATCCTCAACTTCAGAAGGAATGAGAGGTACCTTCCTCCCCAGCAGACGGCGGGTTCGTCTCCAGATCTCCTCCTGAACAGGCTCAAAAAGGACTGACCCGGCTCGAGAGATCTCGCCCCCCATGATGATGACCTCCGGGTCCAGGGCATGGCACAACCCGGCCAGGCCGGCGGCCAGATAACGAAGGGCCCTGGAGACGATCGCTCCGGCCACCGGGTCCTTTTCCTTGTGTGCCTTGAAGAGACTCTCGCAAGTCGGCCTCGCTGACAGCACCTCGGTCTCGCACCCCCGGTGCATCGCAGCCAGCCCTTCACCTTCAATGGACAAACCCGAGAAGTACGTTTCCAGACATCCCCGGTTCCCGCACGAACAGAGCGGCCCGTCGGGATTCATCGTGATATGCCCCAGGTGGCCCGCCACTCCCCGGGCCCCTCGAATGATTTGCCCGTCGGCCAGGATGGCCCCCCCGAGACCCGATCCGAGAGTGACCATGACGGCGTTCCTGCGCCCGCGAGCGGCTCCCCAGAGATGTTCGCCTACCAGAGCCGCCCGTGCGTCGTTATCCGCGCTGACGGGAACCGCACCTCCCGGCGGCGGCTGGATCAGGTCGGTGAGGCGAATGCCCTCCAGGAATCGGCATGCTCCGGGAAGGATTTCCACTTCCGTTGTGTCGGGAGAAATAATGCCCTTGCAAGCGAAACCGATCGCCGAAACGGGGCCGGAGGCATCCAGGAGGGCGCTCACCGTCTGACTCAGGACTTTGCTGAACTCGGGCAGACGGGCAGGCGTAGCTACCCTTTGGCTGTCAATGATCGTCCCTTCGGGAGTGACCACTCCGGCCTTGATCCGGCTTCCTCCGATGTCGACCCCCAGAAACCTCTCGCCACCAGGGAACTCGTCGGAACTCACCGGCTTCCTCCCGGGAACTCGAGGCGTGTGGAGAATCGCCTGATCTTCTCCACACCCCGACGGCTCCGGCGATCTCTGTGGTCCATCACCCGCAGTCCCTGCGTCGACTTGCCGTACTGGTTCACCGTCCGAACCAGCTGGTCCGACCTCAGAAACCTGTCCTCCGGTCCGGGCCCCGGAATTCCTAAAAGGTGTCCCTGATCCTGGCGCCGTTTCAGCATCATCTGCTACAGCCGATCCTCGGCTGTAGCGCAACCGGTACCGAAAAACCCTGTCTCTTCAGAATCGGGATAGACGTGGGGGATGCCCCACTGGTCGAGAATAATTTCAATGTCTCCGGCCAGGACGGGAGTTGCTGAGCGCTAAGCATAGCTAGACGAGCACTCTTGGAAACTGTTTCACCAGGGAACTTCCTTTCAGTTAGAGTTCTTGGAAACCTTTGCCGTCAGTAGTTTACACTACTCCCGGGGTGTCAGGAGCGGTCAGGAAGGGTCATTAAAGCGCACTTCCTCGACTCATCGGCTTGCCACAGGAGAAGAGTCTCTAGGCAAGGGCCTGTCCCTTTCTCTTCTCCCTTTCTCTTCTCCCTTTCTCTTCCCATCTGTCTACACCAGCGGAAAGAGCGCGGCCCCGATAACGGTCACGGCGAGTCCGGCGAGGCCCATCTCCACGCTCATGGGCGTCAGAGCTTTGAGGCTTTCCTTTTCCGTCATCCCGCTCATCTGGGAAACGACCCAGAAACCACTGTCATTCATCCACCAGACCGGTTTTGATCCACAGCCGATAGCCAGGGCCAGGTAGAGGGTATGAAACCCCAGGTGGGTGGATTCGACTATGCCTCCGAAGACTCCTGCGGCAGTAATCATGGCGACGGTGGCGGAACCCTGGGCTGTTCTGATGAGGGTGGTGAGGAAAAAGGCCAGCGGCAGCACGGAAACCTGATGAGCCGTGGAAAGGCGCTCAATGGAAGCGCCGATCCCGGTCTCCTGAAGTGCAGTGCCGAAAGCTCCTCCGGCAGATGTGATCAGGATAATCAGACCGGCGCTGGTCAGGGCGGAGCCTACCGCCTTCATTGCGTTTTCGCTCGAGGTCGTTCTCAGAAGCGTGGCCAGGGCGACGGCTGCACCCAGGATCAAAGCGATGTTCTTGTCGCTCAGGGGCCCCATGAAAGCCACAGCCAGCCCCTGCCAGGAAGCGGCCCCCACCAAGGTCTCCGGCGAAGCCCCTTCCAGCGCCGTCCCGGCTGTGATCAGGAGGACGGGCAGGAAAATCGGACACAGCGAGAGCCACACAGAAGGCAGTCGGCTATCCTCCATCCGGGAAAGGTCTTTGAGCTGCCGAAGCGACTCCTCTGATTCCCTCAGAGGAATTCTCCACCGCCGGCTTGCCCACCAGGCATACCAGAAGCCCACAGCCGCCGTCACCAGGCCCACCACACATCCCCCCAGGATCATAATGCCGACGTCCAAACCCAGTTCGTGGGCGACGAAGAGCGGACCGGGAGTCGGCGGCACCAGAGAATGCGCCATAGTAGCTCCAGCCACGGTGGCCAGAAGATAGAAAAGATAGTTCTTGCCGGTACGCATATGCACGGCCTTGACCAGCGGTATCATCAGATAGAAAACGGTATCGAAAAAAACCGGGATTCCAAGCAGAAAGCTGCTCCCCAGGAAGCCCAGAGGCGCCCTCCTTTCCCCCAGCATTCGGAGCGCCGAACGAACGATGCGGTCGGCTGCCCCGCTCTTGAGCAGGCAGGTGCCAATGATGGAGGCCATGGCAATGATGATGCCGATCTGCCCGCAGGTCCTGCCGAAACCGGTGGCTACCCGTTCCCCCACCGAGCGTTCCGACCACTCCCGGGCCCCGGCTGCATCCATGCCTTTCTCAAGAGCCACTTGTTCGATGGCAGCCGTCGAGGTGAGGGCGCTGACGACCAGTGCTCCCGCAAGCAAGGCCAGGAAGGCGTGCAGCCGCAACAGCAGCACTCCGCCAATGACCACTACCATTCCTATCAGGAGAATCCAGACCGGGCTCATGCCTGTCTAATCTCTCGTCGCGGGAGCCAAAAGTCAATGACGGAAAAAAAGGGACGGTCTACTCTGCCCCTCTTTGGCGCCTTGCCTTTGCCTTTGCCCGTCACTCCTCTCGACGGCTCAATGTGCTTCAGTTCCTCATTTGGTGTTGAAGACAAGCCTCAAGCGAAGCAGGGAAACGCAGTAAGCAAAGGATGAAGTCAGGGCAAAGGCAAAGGCAGGCTAGATCAGTTGATCCGTTCCTTTGGAAGTGATCCGGGTAAAGAAACCAGCCGGGGGGTTGCCGGATGACTGACGTCCACCACAGCCAGCCCTCGGGTCTTCAAGGCGAGCATTAGTCTGGACCCTGCCAGGGCCACATCCATGACGGGATCGTCAAGGGAAAGCCGGCCGACTTCCCTCATCTTTTTTTGCGACACGTCGATGACCCGCAGCCCGGCTGACTGATCGGCGACGAAGGCGTGTTTGCCCCGGACCTGGCAGGCTACGGGCGCATAGAGATTTCGGAAAATGCTCAGCGTCTCTGCTTTCCCGGGATCCTTGACGTCGATCTGCCGCAGCCCGTTGTCGGGGATCGCGGAAAAAGCCCGGTCACCACTTACCATGACATCCCACGTTGATCCCTGGCCATAGCTCGCGCGGGTCGTGAATCCCACTTCCGAGATTCGGGTCGGGTCCGCGATATCAAGAATCCGCATGCCGGCATAAGAAGCCGCCACATAAGCGAGAGAGTCCTGAACAGTGACTTTAAGAGCCGCTTCCGAGGTCTGATGGCTCCCCAGTTCGTACGGAGCCGCAGGATCGGAAACATCCAGAACCCGAAGGCCACCCGTTCGGGCGGCGACATACACTCGCTCCCGGGACACAGCTACGCCTTCGGCCAGTGGCAACTCGAACAGACTCAGCTGGGTCGGTTCCTCTGCTCCGGAGCAATCCACGATGCTCAGGCCGGCACCCCGCAGGGCCACATAAGCATACTGGCCGGCCACAGCGACATCCCGCACCTCGCCTTCCAGCTGCACCCTGCCCAGCTCCCTGGGACGGGCATTTGGGCCGAGTTCGAACAGAATCAACTCGCCACCCCTGCCCAGAAAGGCCCTGTCAGCAGCGGCTGCAACGGTGTGGCTGAACGGGTCGACGCGAGGGGGGAGAATCTGGGAGCCTTTCCCGTCGGGTAGTCGGGACTGAGTCGAGGCCGGGGGGAGCATCGTAGCGGCCGGGTCACCGCATTGGAGGCACCCGGCCACCAGCACCAGGCTTGTCAGCATGTATGCGGCGCCGGCTCTCATCTTTGCTCCTCTTGTGAGACCAGCTGCAGTTCAGAGCCGCCGTTGACTTCAACGCCCGGTCCCTGTCCCCGGAAGCGCTCCAGACCCTGCGGACTGGCTTGTGTCTGCCACAGATAAAGAGTCTTCAAAGCCGGCAGGGCCAGCAAGTGGTGCAGACCCTCGTCACTGACTTGAGTGCCGTACAGGTTGAGGTACTGAAGATAGGGCAGGGACGCCAATTGAGCCAGTCCGTCATCGCTCACCCCGGTTAGCGACAGGTTCAGGCGAGTGAGGTGTCGCATGGAAGCAATCAACACCAGACCGGGATCACCCACTGCGGTGCGGCCCAGATCGAGCCGGGCCACCTGCCGGGACAAAGGCCTCAAGACCTGCAGAGTCTCATCGTTGCAGGCTCCGGCCAGATTAGTGGCGTCAACCTGTAGGAAAGGGTGGTCCTGGGAGAGCCGGCGCACACCAAAGCCGGCTTTCTGTACTTGTTGAATCGAGGCGGGATCAGGGGGAGCCACATCGATTGCATAGATGCCTATCTTTTCCGCCTCCCGATAGCCAAACCGACGGTTGAGCAAGGTACTCACCGAAGAGGGCAGGGTCTGAGCTGCGACGACGCGAAGGTCCTTCGAGGCCCCCTTGATTGGCGACAGTTAGAATTCCCCGCGTGTTGCCTCATCTAAGAATCGAACCGAAACTAGAAACTTGCCTCATTGGGAATCGAACCCAGTTCAGAACAGCTTATTTCTTCCGTCTCGCAGAAACAACGGGTGGAGTGGAAGGTCGAAATGACAAGGGAATAATGTGCCGGAGTGATCACGTAAAAATGACCCACCTTGTCAAGTAGGGTGTTGTTCTTGGTTTGAGCGAATTGTCTTGTCCGGTTCTTGGACTGCGAGAGGGGACACAGTGAGGGCGAGCCCGAATGGGGTTCCCTCTCGGCGGCCGACTCAGGTGACCCCCTTCTTGGGTTGTCCCGGGACCGTGAAGTCCCTGCTGCTGGAGATGTACGGCCCAGCGGTCGAGGCGACATTGCTGTGTGGCCGTCAGGGGACACTTCCCATGGCTCATAAGACTATTTTGACCTCGGCTGGTTGCCCCTTTGTTGGCGCACCTTCTTTTGCGAAATCAGACCCGATTTCAGAGAACGTTGGCTCTACACGGGAGATCTCGGCCTTGTAGAGTTGTTCTCTTCGCCAGTCCCTGACGCGGCGCTGCAAAGTTCGCAGCTGCCCATCAAAGAATCGACAGGGATGGCGTTGTTGAAGCCGAATGAAAAGCGCTTTGGCTGTTTGAGCGGGATTGACTTCCAGTTGGACACGAACCTCTGGCCAGACTTCAACGAAAGGATCCTCCCGGGTCTTCCAAGTCCGGGCAACCCGGGGCTTCTTCGTCCGCCGATATCTCCTGATTTGGTTGGATTCTGGTGCAGCACTGATCTCAGCAAGGTACTTCCTGACAACAGCATCCATCTCTCTAGGGGAGCCGTTTCCCTCCGGTTCTCTTTGTCCGTTGGCAAAGGTCCAAAAATGGTCCTGTCTTCGCTCGAGTTCTTTGAGTAACGTGACTGGATCCAGCTTCCTGTACAGGTCTTTGATGGGTTCTATTTTTCTCTTGGTGAGACAATCAGAGGCTAAGATTCGCTGGTAAGGAGTTTGAGCCCGATCGTAGCGTTTCTTGACGCGTGCACCCCGGCGTTGCTTCTCGATTAGCTTCATCGAGGGCTGAAAGAAGTTCACGTAGAGGCGCAGAATCTCGTAAAGCTGAATCAGGGCTCGCCAGGCCCCCAGACCCGTGTAGCGATCGTAGCCAATCAGCCGTCTCACGATCGAACCATTCTTCTCCTCAACGAAGGCCTGATCGTTCTTTCGACCCACCCGGGAACGAGTGAAAGTGATCTGCTCTCTTTGGCAGTAACGGAGCATCTCATAGTTGATGAATTCGCTTCCGTTATCCGTGTCCAATCCGAGAAGAGGAACCGGGAGCCGCCCACGCAGGCAGTTGAGAGATCCGATCACATCGGCTTCGCTACGCCGTAGCAGCGCCACGCATTCGGTCCAGCCCGTTGCGACGTCCACCAGGACCAGAGTGTGTAGGAAACTGCCTGCAGCACTCTCGCCGCAGTGAGCCACAAGGTCGGCTTCGACAAAACCGGGTTGAAGATCATCCCAGTCAGCGAAGGTTCGGACCTTGATCTGCTTCTTGAGCAAGCTTCCTGGTCGGGTCGTACTGACACCGTGCCGGCTGCTTCTTTCGGAAGCCAACAATCGATCAGCGGTAGCTGGGCTGATCGCTAGCAGCCTTCGCCTAACATCAGGCGGCAAGGATAGATGACCGTTCCTCTCCATAACTTCGATCAACTCGGGAACAAAGGGGACCAGTCTCTTTGCGCAGATCCGGTTGGCCGTTGTCCAAAGAGTCACCAGTGCCCGCTTCACCCGGTCATCGTATCGGGCACGGCGGGGCCGCGACGAACTGGCCCTGCTCGGCGGATTGTTCAACAGGGTAATCGCATGTTTGCGACCGTAGCCGGTTGTCGCGACCAACTGATCTACAATCTGGCTCTTGATCCCTTTGCGGGCCGATGCGTAATCCTCAGCGGTACGCGTCAACAATTCTCGGCGCAACTCCAAACTCAACTTCTTCTTCAATCTGTGACCTCCTCATCAAGTTTTCGGTTCGATTCTTGATGAGGCAACGGTATGCCATCAGTTCGATTTTGGATGAGTCAATGCGTCCAGTCTTGGTATTGTCGTCAGAGCGAAAGACTGCCACGACCCCCTTGCCTTCTTCAACGGATACAATCTGGTTGATCTCGACTGCCACCGTCTCTGTCTTCCCGCTGGGCCAGCGGATGTGCAGCTCATCGATCTTCGAGATGCTTCCCAGGCCAAAATGCACCCTCATCGAGCTCTGGCCCGAGTAGCCGCTGCCACCGTCAACTCGCCGAATCATTCTCAGATCTCCAGCCTCGAGCGTCAGTCGAGAGCCGATGGCGTCCCGGTTGGACTTCTCTCCGCCAATCAGCTTCAGCTCCAGCCAGTTTCCGGCGTCGGCCGTCGTGTTGATATACAGGAGCGAAGGCTGGTCAGCATTGGTCTGGTAGACGTCGAGTCGACCATCATTGTTGAAATCACCTACTCCCAATCCCCTGCCGTCGAGATCGTTGTCAACGCCGGCCGCGGCTGCAACTTCCTTGAAGGCATGCATGCCCAGGTTCTGGAAGAGCTTCGTCTTCTGAAATCCGCTCCAGGTCATATCTCCGATGGGGGGCCAGCTGCGCAGATCGCTGAAATCCACACCGGGTGTGATGATCATATTCACCAGTACCGGAATGTAGTTCTGGCCGGAGGTTGATCGCAAACCGTTGACCGCGTACAGATCCTGCCAGCCATCGTTGTCAAAGTCTGCGAACTGGGCCGACCAGCCCCACAGTGTGTCACAGGTGCCGGTTTCGCGAGCCAGGTCCGTAAAGCTTCCATCGCCGTTGTTGTGCCACAGGAAATTGCATTCTTTCATGTACTCGTCTGTGATGTTGGTGACATACACATCCATCCACCCATCATTGTCATAGTCAGCGATCTCGGCGTTCATCCCCTTCTTGGTGTCGATCCCAATGGACTTCTCACTGACATCTTCAAAGGTTCCGTCTCCTCGATTGAAGTAGACCTTGTCCGTGCCGAAATCACAAGCCAGATAGACATCCTGAAGGCCGTTGCCGTTCAGGTCGCCGTGACCAACATCCAACACCCAACCCGTGAGGGCTCCAAAGCCGGCCTCCTTCGTGGCGTCCGAGAATCGACCGCCGCCCAGGTTTTTGTACAGGGTGACTCCGCCACCGTTGTGGGCGTTGTCGAGATTGTCGGGCAAAACATTGGTCGTCGTCAGCTGGAGCAGATTCTCGGGGGGAAAATAGTTCCCCAGCAGGAGGTCGAGCCGACCATCCGAATTGTAGTCAAAGGAAATGGCCGCGATCGCATTGCCGAAGGTCGACAGACCCGCGCCGGCCGTCACCTCGCGAAAAGAGCCGTCTTGTTCGTTATGCCAGAGCAGTGGCGTCCCGAAGCGAACGATCAAGAGATATTTGGAGCCATCGTTGTCGTAGTCGAGCCAAAGGCTGTCGGCGATGATGTCCGTTCTCGTGTTCCCACCTCCAATGCCGGCGTTTGCAGTGACCTCTTCGAACTGCATGTTGCCCAGGTTCCGGAAGAGACGATTGGAAGTGCCCACGTTGGAGTTGGTCACGAAGATATCCTCCCACCCGTCGTTGTCGTAGTCGGCTACGGCCACGGAGGCTCCGCCTGCAGTGAACATGGCCAGGGTGTCCGCATACTCGCCCTCAAAAACACGAGTCTTGTGGATGTTTTCGACACCAGCCTTCCTGGTCAAGTCCGCGAATCGAAGACCACCTGTGTCATTCTGACCCTTCACCTCGAGAAGGGGGGTACCTTCCCAACCCAACAGCAGGCTCGTGGCCACGAGAAGAAAGCAGATAACTCTCACTGATTTTCCCAGATTTCTCTCAGATCGGTGTTGACCCGGACTTTGGGAACGTAATCGGCACCCACAATCAGCTCCAGAGCCTCGCCCTCTGCCCCCAGCCGTTTCAAAAGGGCATCATTGGTCGGGAAGCGATCAAGGCCCTGTTTCCAGATCTCTCGCGCTTTTCCAGGGTCATCCATTTTCAGATGTCCGTCTCCCAGCGCAATATAAACTCTTCGGTGATAGGACCTTAAGGTACCCTTCCGTTCCAGTCGTATGGCCTGTTCAAGGTCAGCCACTCCCAGATAGGCTTTGTTGAAGATCTTCGGCCAGAAAAGATAGCTGTTTCCCCGCGTGTACAGGCCGATCCATGACGTTTCCAGTTCCAGGGCGCTGGTGAAGGCCGTCAGCGCCCGGTTGGCCAGAATCACCTGCGTGATCGATCCGGCGTCGGGGATCTTGTCGACCTGGGCGAAGCCATGGTTGAGGTGCAAATTGGCAATCTCCGGCTGACTCTCCAACAGCCCTTCAAAGAAGGCCAGACAGCGATCGTAGGCTTTGGCCCGAATGACTGCCTGTCGATACTCACTCGCGTACTGGAGGTTTTCGGGCTGCGACTTGACGGCTTCTTCAAACTTGGAGAGTGCCATTTCCAGGTCGTCGGACTCGAGAGCCCTGAGAGCTTCCAGGAAACTGGTTTTTTCAAGGCCGGGTGGGAAGGCAAAAAGGAGAAGAATCCAAGCGAACAGAAAATTCATCATTCATTTCATCCTGATCCGAAAGTCAAAGTTCAGTCCCGAGTTAGCGCCCGGCCTCTGCTTTTCCACTGATTCCAGCCTGGAACACCTCGGGTTGGGGGTCACCCTCGTCGAGGCGGTAGATCCGGTTGGCTTGCAAGGGCGGGAAAACCTGAACCAGCCCTGCAGGCCAGCGTACCTCAACCTGATCGATGCTGTCAGACGTGCCCAGCCCGAAATGAACACGCCGGGTGCTCTGAGAAGCAAACCCGTTGCCCCCGTTCACAAACCCGAGCAGGACACGCTTCCCGATTGTGACTCGAATCTGGGCTCCGATGGCGGTCCTGGTGGACTGGCGGCCGGTGAGGATGAACTCCACCCAGTTTCGTTGGGGCGTAAGCGGAACCGTTCCCACAAAGAGATTGGGCTCCGAGTCTGCATTGGTCAGGAAGAAATCGAGTCGACCATCATTATTGAAGTCAGCCAGGGCAACTCCGCGTCCGTCCTGGAGGATATCGACCCCGTGGAGCGCGGCTTGATCCGTAAAAAGTTGGCCTCTCTCGTTGTGGAAGAGACGGTTCTTCTGATACCCACTGAGAGTCTTGTTTCCCATCGCCGGCCAGTTACGGACATCAGAAAGATCAATATCGGGTTGAACGATGACCTCGAAAATGTCCAGCACATAGTTTTCTTCACTGCCAGAGACCCAACCGTTGACGACATACAAATCGGTCCAGCCGTCCAGGTCGTAGTCGAAAAACTTGCCGGCCCATCCCCATCCCGTGTCAAAGGTGTCCGTCTCCCGGGAGACATCGGAGAAACTCAATTTGCCGTTGTTGTGCCACAGGAAGTTTCCTTCCCGCATGTAGTCGTCGGTAATGTTGGTGACGTAGATGTCGAGAAGGCCATCGCCGTTGTAGTCCGCCCAGTCCACGTTCATTCCCTTTTTCGTGTCGATCCCAATGGCGGACTCGGTCCGATTCGTGAAGGTTCCGTCGCCGTTGTTTTCAAAGAAGAAGTCGGTCCCGAAATCGCAGGCGATGTACAAGTCCTCGTCGCCGTCGTTGTCCGCATCCGCGTGACCCAGGTCCAAGGTCCATCCTTTCACGATTTCAAAGCCAAGCTTGCGGGTGACGTCCGAGAACGTGCTGTCGCCGTTGTTCTGATAGATGGTGACGCCGCCGCCGTTGCTGGCGGTTTCAAAGCTTTCGGGAAAAAAATTAGGGGTGTCCGGATTGAAGAGGTTGACCGACCCGAAGTAAGAACCCACAAACAGATCGAGATCGCGGTCCCGGTCGTAGTCAAATGCCACCGCCGTAATGGCGTTCGAGTACCTGGACAGGCCTGCCTTCTCGGTCACTTCTGCAAAGGTCCCGCGGCCGCTGTTCTCAAAAAGCTGATTGGTTCCAAAACGCACCACCAGGAGATCGGGAAAGGTGTCTTCGTTATAGTCGAACCAGAGACTGTCAGCCGAGGCATTGGCTTCGTCATTTCCCCTGGCCAGGCCGGCCTGGCCGGCGACATCCGTAAAGGTCAGATCACCGTTGTTGCGATACAAATAGTTGGGAGCTCCTGTGGCTGAGTCGGTCACAAAGATGTCTTCGTACCCGTCCAGATTGTAGTCCGCCACCGCAGCGGAAGCACCGAGCGCCGTGTACCCCTCCATAATGTGCGCATACGGGTTCTCAAAAGAGCGATTGGAGTGCTTCCGGTGGACTCCGGCGGACTTCGTCACGTCCTGAAAAAAACTTGTACTATCCCCACTCCAACCGTGCAATGTGGCTGTGGTCAGGCCCAGGCTGAACACTCCTGTCCACACGGACTTTGCGACCCCGCCCCGCAAGACCCATCCGGCTGCACTAGGGAGCGATTTCAATCTCGTCTCCCTGCGCGAACTCCATGATCCGAAACGAATCGGAGCCTTCAGTGATCTGGATGAACTGATTGGATCGGATGCCGGTGAAGGTCTGGACCTGGCCGCTGGCAGGCCAGCGCACCTGGAGCCGGTCCACGGACGTCGAAGTGCCGAGACCAAAATGGAGTCTCAAGGTGTTCTGTGAGGCATAGCCGTCTCCCAGGATCACTTCCCGGGTTTGCCGACGCCCGCCGACCCAGGCGTCAACGCGGGCGCCCACGGCATCCCGGTTCGACTTCGTACCCACCAGCTCAACTTCCAGCCAGCTTCGGTCAAGGCCGACCTCGTTGCGAAGCAGGACGTGAAAGTCGTCACAGGCTGCAATGGCAATGTCCAGGACTCCACGATTCCAGAAATCGGCCACCGCGACCCCCCGGCTGTTGGTGAGAATGCCGGCTCCGGTCGGAGTGCCGGTTTCGATGAAAGTGCCGTCGCCTCTGTTGTAGAGCATCCGGTTTCGCTCCCAGCCGTGCCAGGACAGCTTCTGAAAGTGCTCCGGGCTAAAATAAACACCCGTTTTGAAGGTCTTCTGATGGGTCACGACATTGTTCAGGAAGTCGAGTTCTATCTCCGTTCCCGGTTCGTTGTAGACCCAGCCGTTGGCAGCATAAATCTCCTGCCACCCGTCGTTGTCAAAGTCCGCAAAGGAGGCACTCCAGAACCAGCCCGGAGGGGCGGCGTTCGCGTCCCACGTCACATCTTCAAAAGTGCCATCGCCCCGGTTTCTCAATAGATTGTTACCGGCAGCCATTTGCTGGAACACGTCTACGAAATCAAAGCCCGACTGGCGCAAGATCTCCAGATAAAGCGGCATGTCGGTCATCCAGACGCCCTGTTTGAAGGAATTCAACATGTAGCGATAGATGGTCGGGGGTTCGGCGAACCAGGCGTGCTCCGATCGGATGTTGGTCACGTAGATGTCCAACCGGCCATCCCCATCGTAGTCTGCAAACGAGGCATTCATCCCGGCGCCGTAGGCCAGCGTGTTGCTTTCCACGGTCACGTCGGAAAAGGTCCCATTGCCATTGTTTCGATACAGCGTGTTGCGGCCAAAGTCGTTCACGACATACAGGTCGGGAAAGCCATCGTCGTTGTAGTCGCCGAACACGGTCCCCAGGCAGAGTCCGAGCTCACCCACTCCCGCCTCTTCCGTGACATTGGTAAAGGTCCCATCTCCGTTGTTGCGGTAGAGGATATTGGGCTCGCCGTTTCGAGCGTAGAAGGTGGTGGGAATGGCGTCGCGAGGGTCGAGATACCGACCCAGGTAGAGGTCGAGGAGGCCGTCCTTGTTGTAGTCGGCCCAGGAAGCTACTGTGACACAGCATTCGCTTCCCAGACCCGTGGTACTGGTGACGTCTTCAAAGGTTCCATCTCCCCGATTCCGGAAGAGCTGATTCTGTCGAAAGGTGCGGCTGACGAACAGGTCCTTGTCGCCGTCGTTGTCATAATCCGCGAAAAGGCCGACCGCGCCTCCATCCAGGCCGCTCAGACCTGAAGACGCCGTTCGATCTTCAAAGGTGCCGTCTCGGTTGTTTCGCAGCAGTCGTGATTCCACTCCGTCGGGAACGAACAGATCATAGTAGCCGTCCGAGTCATAGTCGGCCGCGGTCATTCCTCCGGGTCCGTAGCGAATCATTCCAAAGCGGAGATCGGCGCGCAGGAATTCAGGATAGAAAAGATTCTTGAAGCCGACCCCCGAGCGTTCGGCGACGTCAACAAAATGGGGCCGATCTGAAACCAGCCGGTGGCCCTCGACAAGCTCGGCCGACTCAATCAAAAGTGGCTCATCCTGGCTACCAAAGCGCATCCGAAAGAGGCCGCGGTCTATGCCCGCCCTGCTCGCTCCCGAGAGCGTTCCGATCAGCTCGTAGCGAACCGTCGCCTCAGCGCTTTGACCATGACCCCAGGAGTGAAGTCGGTGAAGATGCAAACCCACCTCTTCGATCGACTCGAAGGAGGACAGATACGCCCGCCACTCCTGGAGAGCTGCCGAACGATCGGCCTCATTCCCGGATGCGAATCTGTATTCTGTCAGTCCATCTTTCTCTCTGACCTCCCGGGGCTGGGTGAGTCCCAGAATCCGACCCCGGTAGTGGGGGGAAAAAAAGCTCTCCAGTTCTTCGACCTGTCCCGCCTGAAGCTGAACGGCCATGCTCCCGAGGTGATTGACAATCGCCTTGCCCGTGTCAAAAAACAGCCAGGAGTTACGCTCAACTGCACGAATGGCGATGAATCCGCCCACCACAATCAAGAATAGGAAACCGGCAATGAGGGGTGTCTTCCGGCGCAGGAATCTGGACATTGTTCTACGTTATCTCTACAAGGATACTGGTTTCCCCACTGGCTCGTCGGGGGCGGTTCGCCGCTCAAATAATAAAGGTTGAACGATCTCTTTCGCAACACAGGCCCACGTCCTGGCCGGCACCCGGAGCTCTGGAACGGGTTCAAGGAATTCGCTCATGGGTTCCCTTTCTTGCATGTTGGTTGGCCTGGGCAGGTGGCGCCGGGACGCGCAGGAAACCCTCAGGACGGCTCGAAGGTCGCATGAAATCCCGGGTGAATGCGATGTTGCAAAGGGAGTCGGGCCACGGGTCCGTCCTTGATTGTAAGAGCATTGAACAAGAGAAAGGAGACCTGCCCTGACGAAGCCTGGAAATGCTGGACGATGGTCAACCCCGGCTGACGGCTGTCCCGGCTCCCCACAAAGACTGGTTCGCCGCAAAGATACTCGCCCTCAGGAGTCTGAAAAAGATCCACTCGATCGGGTTGGGACCAGTTCATGTGGACCAACTGGTCAAAAAACTTTCTTCCGGGCTTTCCCGTCTTCGAAATCCCCAGCATCCAGAAATCCTCGTAACTGCGGCTGACCTGGTGCGGCCTGACCGAAGGAAAATAGGCTCCCAGTTCAAAGCTGATCTGGACGGTCATCTCGACGGTCCGGCTGCCTGGATCGATCACATAGCGGACGGGACAGGCTGGGCCCTTGGTCTGATAGAGGTTGGGAACAGGCTGATATTCCTCGAATACAGGCCTCTCCAGAGACAGTGTGTCCAGCATCAGCTTTCCGGCCCTCTCGAAGGCGTTGATCAGATGAAGACAGTGCCCTCCCTCGATCAGGATTTCAATGGCTTCCCCCGCCCCGGCTCCTCGGGGCTTCGCAACGATGCGACTGGGCTGCGACGGGTCCCAGTTCAGTGACCCCATCACGGAGGCGCCCTGCTGCCAGAAGCGCTGAAAATCCATCAACAGCGGACTCAGAAAAAACAAACTGAAGTTCTTGCTGATGGCACAGTCGTGGTTCGCGAAGGGGGCGGCCAATCGAACTCGCTGGCGATGCAGAAGTCGCCCGATCGGGTCGAATTCGTAAATACAAAGAGCGGGTTTCGTGGCAGAGAAGGAAATGCCAAAGTTGAGCATGTTCCCGTTTCGAGGATCGAATTTGGGATGGGCTGCAAACGGAGAAACGTCGTTCAGCCGCCCGTGAAAATCGTACTGGCCGAGAGTTTCCAGTGTCACGGGATCGACTTGCATCGGCAGAGCCTGTTCGCTGAAGGCCAGAAGAGCCCCCCCGTGCCGGTAAACACTGACATTCGCAGGCGGCTCGAGCATGACCCCCAGATGCAGTTGGTCCTCTTCAAAAGAGGTCCCGAATGTTCGATAGAGTGGCCGGCCGGCGGCCTCCTCGTCTTTGTACTTTCTGGTTCTCACGAATCGGTTCGTGAATCGAACCTGACCCTTCTCGAAGTGAAGGCGGCACAGCATTCCGTCGCCATCGAGCCAGTGCCGGTAACGCAGTCCGGGTTTCTCGAAACCTGCCGGGCCGTTGATGTAATAGTCTCCCTCCAGCCAGGCAGGGATCTCGCCGGTGGCAACCTCGAGTGCATAGGAATCTTCTCTCGGCTCAAAAAGAAACCATTCTTCGATCAGAGGGGCCAGATCTGGAGGTTTCGACGAAATCGTCGAGTGTGTTACTGGTTGCATGCTTCAGGCCTCATCAGATGGCGAGCGGTCCGACTGCCATGTGCCCGGACTATGGAGCCCCTGGCACCAACATCTTCACTCTCTTTTGTGCCAGATACTTTCCGGAGTGATCAACCCCGTTTCGAACTTTCTTGATCAGGCTCACGGAGGTTCCAGGGTTCCAAGGTTCCAACGTTCCAAGGAATTCCAAGATCCCAGGGTGGGTAAGGGGCTGGAGAGTGGGAGGGGCCTCAGGCCGCGAATCTCCCGGGCATAATGTTCACGATTCCCGATTCGCCGCCCAAGGCCCCTCCCCACACTCTTGACCCCGAAACGCCTCACAGCTTCCGCGCTGCCGGGCGGACAGAGGCCCGAATGGCAACCTTTAAACTTTTAACTTTTAACTTTTAACCAGGTAGAATCGAATAACCAGGTAGAATCGAACAGTGACAAACAGCCAAGCAGCGCCCCTCCTTTTCGGCTGGCGTCTCCAGAGTCGCGTCGTCCTGGCCTCCCTGGTTCTCTTGGCGCCGTTGCTTGGTGAGGACGAATCCGCGGTCGGAATGATTCTGGGTAGCACGGGCGAAGCTCGCCTGATTCATGATAGTGAGACCAGCGAACCCCGCCTGGCCCAGCTTCTCTACGCTGGAGATATCATCACCGTGGATATTGGAGAGGTGTCGTTTCTGTTCTGCCCCGCTGTCGAAACCGTCACCGTCGGGGCCCAGACCAGTGTCAAGATCTCTTCGAACCTCGAAGTGATCCGGGGGAGTCGCCTTGAACAGAAACCGGCCCGCCGCTGTACCCTTCCGCGGGTTGCTCTGGGCTCGGCCAGCCTGGAACGAATCGGGGCCCTCCGAGCCCGCGGGTACCCGCCCATTGTGGTATTCCTGGGGGGGAGAATCCGGGTGGACAGGCCTACCTTCAGATGGCAGGCTGTGGAGAATGCCCGCACCTACGAACTCCTGCTCAGGGCCAGCTCGGGCCAGGAGATCTGGGCAACTGAGACGATGGAAACGGTCCTGGAGTATCCCACCGACCAACCGGCCCTGGACCCCGGAGGCTACTCGTGGATTCTGACAGCCAGGGGCGAAGAAGGTATCGTGGGAGAGCAGAGGGCAAGATTTGAAGTGAGACCCGACCCCTCGCTAGTTCTCTCAACGTCCAACGACTCCAAAGAGCGGCTGCTCCGTGCCGCCGAACTGGAAAATGGGGGATTTTACTCGGAGGCAGCGGAAATCTATGCCAGCCTCCGCCAGGACAGCCCGGACGAGCGGCTGACCCGGCACCTTGCCTGGCTGTACTGGGAATCTGGACTCATTGCTGCAGCCAAGGCCGAAAAAGCTCGTCTAGCCCAAGAAGCTCCCCGGTGAGCCGCCACCAGGATTCTGCTCAATCAGCGGTCCGCTGGTGGCGTACGCTGGCACCGCTGTTGGTCGTGACTTGCTTTGCCTCGTTGCTCGGAATGGCCTTCCAGTTCGGGACCAATCTGGAAAACGTGAGCTACGATCTGCGCTTTCAGCTGCGCGGGCCGCTTCACCTTCCCCAAAATGTCCCGATCGTGATCCTGGCGTTTGACGACAAGACCTATTCTCACCCGGATCTGAGCAGCGATCCAGTCATGCTATGGCTGGGAGCTTTTGCAACGGTCATTCGTGAACTGGTCGATCATGAGGCGGCTGCAATCGGTGTCGACTTTTTGTTCAAGGACGCCACAAAGTGGATACCGGAGGGGCAGGACCGCCTGGTCGCTGCCGTGCTCCAGGGAGGGCTGCAGGGGGTCCCGGTCACGCTCGGCTACCAGGTCCGCCGGGACAGTGTCGTGGCCATGATCCCCCAGTTGACGATGGCTGCCAGTGAAATCGGCTATTTGAATCTGACCACCGACTCGGATGACTTTGTCCGTCGCCAGGAGCTGTTCGTCAGGCAGGACGGGGAAACGGTGCCGGGATTCGTCCTGGCCGTGCTGTCCAGTACCCTTCGCCAGCGGGACGACGCTCACGACTTGAACCAACTCATTGAAAACCTGGAACCCGCCCTCATCGGTGCTGACCGGAACCAGATTTTGATCAATTTCCGGGGACGGGAAAGCTTCCAGCGGGTTTCCTTTGCAGATGCTTACGATGCCGCGATGCAGAAGGACAAAGACTTTTTTCAGCGTTTTGAGAATGCCATCGTGTTGCTGGGGGAGATCGGTGAGGAGGATCGGCATCCCACACCCCTGTACTACTGGGCGGATCGTAAGCGGACCGGGGAACAGGCTCGAACTCCCGGAATCGAGATCCATGCCGCCGTTCTCGCGACCATGCAAGACGGCCCGTTCATTCGCCTGCCCGGCCCGGCGACTCAGATGCTCTTACTCATCGGTCTGTCTCTGCTTTGTGGTTTCCTGGGACTGCGTTCTTCAGCCCTCAAGGGCATCTTGCTGGGTCTGGGTGCTGTTTGTTTCTTTTTTGTTGGAGTGTGTGCGGCGTTCAACTGGGGCTGGTGGATTTATCTGATCGGCCCGGTCACGGGCGCCGTTACAGCCACTGGAGCCAGCCAGGCCGCAAACTACATCCTGGTGGGAAAGGAGAAGCGCCGGCTGCGATCTCTCTTCCGGCGCTACGTTGATGACAATGTCATTTCGCAGATCCTGGAGACTCCGAACCTGACTCTGGGAGGAGAAAAACGGCACGTGGCTGTTCTGTTTTCAGACATCTTCAACTTCACAACACGCTCAGAGTCAATGCCCCCGGAAAGGCTGGTCTCTCACCTGAATCGCTATTTGAGCAGGATGGTGGAGGCCATTCAGTCGAATCACGGAATGATTGACAAGTTCATGGGCGACGGGATCATGGCCATCTTCGGAGCTCCGCTGGTGGACGAAGAACCGGAAGTGAATGCAGTTCGAGCCTCATTGGCGATGATTGAAGCGCTCGAAAAACTCAACCCGGAACTCGAGCGGGAGGGTATCGAACCGATTCGAATCGGTGTGGGAATCCACTGCGGGGAGGCGATTGTGGGGAATATCGGGTCACGAAGCAGACTCGAGTACACGGCCATTGGAGATGTCGTGAACACAGCCTCTCGCATCGAAGGACTGACCAGGAAGCTGGACGGGGCAATCCTGACCAGTTCACAGGTCTATGAAGCCATTCGCCACGCTATCCCTGCTGAATTCGCCGCCGAGGTGCCCGTCAAAGGCAAGAGTGCGCCCATTCGCGTGTACAGAGTCCAACCACTCAAAACTCGGCCTTGAAACCCAGTCGAATCGACCGGGCGCCCGTTTGAGTGTCAATGCTCCTCCCAAAGGCGGGAGAATCAACGGTCCGGATGGGAATGCCGAAGGAGGTTGAATTGAATAGATTGAAGACCTCCAGCCGCGCCCCGATACGAAAATGGTCTCCCACCACAAACGTCTTGGTGAGCGCTATGTCAACCGTACTCAGACCATCGGCCCGGTGAGTGTTCCGGCCTACCCGCCCGTTCTGACCGCGGCCGGACAACAACTCCGAAAGGTCGGCGCTGCTGCCCAGGCGAAGTTGTTCCGATCCCTCGCCCTGCACAACGCCCTCCAGAGAATCGAGCCGATCCGTGAGATTGCCGTCCCGGTTCTGATCGAAGCTGGTATTGAGTGTGTAGGGCTGACCGGTTTGAAACTCCCCGACAACCGCCAGTTGCAGATCTCGCAGCCAGCCTCGTGAGAAGCTTGCATAGGGCTCCCAGGTCAAGAGAAATGTGCTTCGGTGACGAGCATCGAAGCTGGCGCTGGCCCATTCCGAGCCCAGGTCGAAGCTATTCTGCGGAAAAGCGAAGAAGCCCCTGCCATCGAACGGATCGGAAACATGATCCAGGGCATGCGACCAGGTCCAGTGCCCGTCCAGACTGAAGCCCCCGCTGAAGCGCTTGCGCAATCTCGCCTGCAGGGAATGGTAAGCGGAACGGGCAGAGTTTTCGAAGAAAGTATAGGCGCCCAGATCTGGATCGGGGCGAAGCGGTGGGACATCGACAATGGGGATTCGTGGCAGGGACGGAATGAAGAGGTATAAAGGCGTCGTGATAAACCCCAGGTTGGGTGTGGTGAAGCGGGTCAGATGAGATCCGCGGGTGCCCACATAATCAACGGAAGCCAGCCAGTTCTGCTGGAATTGCTGTTGAAGCGACAGCACAAAATGCTGAGCCAGGGGAGACTGGAGCCTGGATTCCGGCAACGTGAAAGCCAGACCGTTGAGTCGTACCACCGCTCCCTCACCCAGGTCGATGCCTCCCTGGCCGATCAGGGCTCCGACGGCCGTGGCAAAGGCATCCTCAGAAATATTGAAGCTGTTGATCGTTCCCGGAGTGACCAGGGGCTCTCCGGTGGGTACAAAGGTCAGGAAGGTGGTACTGGGCAGCAGGCGGCCCGCCAGCGGATTGAACGCGCCGGTGGCTGGATCGAAGTTCAAAAAGTTGGGATTCAGATTGACCGGAATGAAGGTTGGAAAAACATTGCGCGACTGGCTGGTCACTGCTCCCAACACCGCGTCGTAGCTGATCCCGTACCCGGCCCTCACGACCATTCGGTGGTTGCCCCAGGGATCCCAGGCGATTCCGACGCGGGGAGCCAAGTTGTTCGAGTCCGGCCGGTAGATTTTTTTTCGACCGCCCAGTACATCTCCCAGCGCCAGGAGTGCCGAGTCGAAAGCCTGGTTGGCTGGGCTGTTGGCAGGCGGAAGATGACCGAACTGATCGGGTGTCAGATTGAATGTTTCTTCAATGCGACCGTTCTGCTCCCGCGGCGCCGTCTGCAGTTCATAGCGCAAACCGAGACTGATGTTCAGATTAGGTCGAAGCTGCCGTAAATATTCGGTAAACCCATCATCGGCTTTATGCCTAATGGGGTGAGGCGGGTTGGGAACTCAAGTGGAGCGAAGCGATCTTCGGAAGTGTTTGCTCAGGGGGTAGAGCCAGATGCTTTTGGTGGGCAGATCGGCCTTGCGGTCACGGTCCAGCTTGCCCCGGCCCTGGGTCTGTCCGACATGGATCCAGTTGGCGGCCTTGTAGCAGGCGCCTGTGAAGCGCCCCGTGTCGACGAAGGTTTCCAGCAGAACGGGTCGGTAGGCGTAGCGGTCGTGCCAGTCCTCGGGGAGTTGACGCGCGGCCATGGCCAGCAGTTTAGAGGCCAGGTTCTTGGACTCGACCCAGGGAAGGATCAAGAAACGGGCGTTGTTGACGATCAGTTGAAGGTTTCTCTCCCTTTCCGAAGGACGCCAGCCGATGAAGCGGTCGCGAGGGGCGGTTTTCCAAGCGGCGGCGCCAAAGCCGAGCAGGGCCAGGATGCGGCTTTCGGAACAAGCGAAGTAGCGCAGCTGAGCACCCGGCAGGGGCTTGTATCCCAGATAGTGGTAGCGGTCGATGTATTCATTCCACAAAGTGGAGTCGGGGCGGCTCAGGACCGGCTCCAGATGCAGGCCGGACAGCTCGTGCACGGGTCGGGACAGCAGCGGTTGTGGTGCGCTGCAGAAAGTGTGCTTGATTGGGCCCGAGCCTCCCTTCGGGTTGCGAGGGGGCGGCAGCTGCAGCAACCCCTGCCGATGCATGCGCAGCATGGCCACCCGGCAGCTCATCTCCTTGAGGCCACCGTCAGGCTTGAACCAGCCCAAGAGCTGGCAGGCCAAGCGGGAGAGCTGGGCCCGCGAGCGGGTCGGATCTTCGCCAATCAGCTCACACAGTCGCCGCATCTCCCGGCCGCTAAAGTCTCGCCCGCAGAAGCGTTTCATCCAGCCTCCGCTGCCGGCGTCCTGGCCCAGGTCAATGCGCGGGCACGATGGGGGCTTATTTCCCAGGGAAGAAAAGGATCCAGGTCGGGTGGCGGCTGTCCGCCTTGCCTAGCGCAGGCCTGCAGATAGTCCCTGAGCCACAGGCGGGGGTTGAGGCCGTTGAGTCGCAGGGTGGAAAAGATGCTGAATAAGCTGGCCGCCAACTGGGCGCTCCAGCGGCTGCCTGAACCGTAGTAATTCTTGCGTCCCACCACCGGGTTGCGCAAGGCGCGTTCGGCGGCGTTGTTGTCCATAGCCACTTCCGGTTGATCCACAAACACGGTCAGCCCTGGCCAGTGTCGAGCCAGGCTTTTCAGGACCTTGCGACAGGGGGGAGCCAGGCTGGGAAGCTGGCGTTGAGCCTCGCATTGCTCTCGCATTTTCTCAACCGCCACCCGCAGCTTTCGATCGGCCCGGGCCCATTCCAAGGGCTGATCGCGAACTGCCAGCCGCAGCTGATTGGCAGCAAAGAGCCGGCCAATGTCGTCAATCCACATCAGGGACCAGTCCTGCCAGGGGGGGTGGGATAGGCCCAGTCGCCAAAAGTCGCGGCGCACGTGAGCCCAGCAAAAGGCATGGCAAATACGCCCCTCTGAGACCCGGACCAGCTTCTTATAGGCAGAATATCGATCGGTGAGTAAAGTGCCCTGGGCGCTGCCGAAGTGAGATTGAGGCACTGCAGACGAGCGACTGGGTTGGAGCTGGTACACGACTGTGGAGGCCGACAAAAACACCCACAAATGCCAGAGCCGTCCGCTTTTGCCTTCCACCGCCACAAACACCGGCCAGCCGGTCTCGTCGGCTTGCCAGTTCTCCTGGGTGAGCTGCTGCTGGGCGATCGCCTCGGCCACCGGCAAAAACAGACCCTGCAGTTTTTTCAGCCCTCCGGCCACCGTTCCTGCAGAGAGAGTCAAACCGTGGTCTCGCCACTGCTGCAACAGACGGTGGGTGGGGCGGCAATGGTCAAACTTCTCCAGCAGAATCTCCACCCAAACCGAAATCCCTAGTTTGCCTTTGGGAATCAAGCGTGCCGGGGCGGGCGCCGTGACAATGCCGGGCAGCACCCCGCAGCGGCAGGCCGCTTTGTACTTGCGCCGCCGGATCACCCGCCGGTGGGCCCGCACTTCGATTTCGGCCACCTCGGCGTCTTCCGTCCAGCCCAAGGCTTCCAGTGCCAGACCGCATTTCGGACAGCTTTTTTGGGCTTCCTCCAGATCCACTACCTCTTCCTGGGCTGCCAACCCGTCCAGAGTGGTCCGACCGTGCCCCTGCTTGCCTTTTTGCTGCCCTCGGGGTCGCCCGCTCGCCTTGGGGCTGGAACTGCCAGCGCGCCCACCCTTGGCCTGTTCACTCTTGCGCCCCCAGAGCTGACTCTCCAGCTCTCGAACTCGAGCCCGCAGACTCAAGTTCTCTGACTTCAACTGCTTTTCTCTCTCCACCGCCCCGGCATGCTGGGCCTTCCAGTACGCTGCCGCCCAGCGCAGCCGGATGTACTCTTCCTTGGCCACCAAAACCCGCTTCGTCGAGCCATCAGCCGTCAGTCCACCCGATTCCGGCTTGGTGGTAGCACTCAGCTGCATGCTCCCTGTATACACACTCGCAGCTTCTGTGTCCAGCAAAGTTTGACCGCGGGCTTATTTGGAAGGAGATTATTGCAAGACGGGGTTTACCGAATATTTACAAGCTGCCAGTGGTCCTGGACAAAGAAATCATACTGGGCCAGGCGCAGGCCTATAGTGGAATCAGGGGTGGGGCTGGTCGCGATCGTGTGGAGCAGACCTGCCGGAGAACCGAGCGCCGCCAGGTCGGCAGCCCTCAGGACGCCGTCCTCGAAGCCGAACAGGCAAGTCGGGTTTCCGACACAGCTATCCGAGACAAATCCGTGGCCGAAAGAGAGTAAGGGACGGGCATTGCGGTCCGAGAAACTGTTCAGCTGGGTCCAGCGGAAATCGAATCCGGTCTTGACCTGGTGGGCGCCTCTCACAAGCGTGACGAAGTCGCTGACCTGAAAGGTGTTGTCCACTCTCCCCTGCGGGAAATTGAACACGTCAACTCCGATCGAACTGTAGGGAGCGATAGAGAGCTGTCCGATCGGGCCGGTGACTCCAAAGGGACCGAAGGAGCCGTAAGGCGTCTCGATGACCTGTTCCAGGGCGGGAACGTCGATCCCGGCGGTTCCCGCATCGATGGGGGCGGAGCCAAAGATCAGTGGGCTGCCCAGCCCCGGAGGAAAGCCAAGAGCAGTCCGGCCGTAGGAAACACGCAACGCATTGGCCAGGCCGGTGGCCGTGCTGTTCAAAAACAGAGCTCCATTCTGGGTTCGCGTCTCTGTCGCCAGGCTGGAATTCAGGGCCTCGCTGGTGAAGGGAAGGAGGGAATCGTCGTCAGTGAAGTTGTAGCGTCCGCTGAAACTGTGGACATCCGACAGGTACCAGTCCCCCTTGACTGAGAAGACTCGACCGTTCTTCTGAGACTCCCTGACCTGCGAATAGGTGTGCGGTCCAAAGGGCCCCTGATCGTGATTGGGGAGAGGGTACAGGGAAAAGACTCCCTCCCCGGCCAGTCCCGAGTAAAGAAAACCCCGGGCGTCAAAAAACTCTGTCAGATCCTCAATTGGGACAAATCCGCCGATTGTTCTTAGCCCTCGTTCCTCCCGGTGCGGTACTACAAAGTGTCCTACTGTGGCGTCACGCTCTCGCTGAAGCTCCAGGGAAGTGAACAAGAAAACCCGGTCGCTGACCAGAGGCCCGCCGAGGGTACCTCCAATCAGCTGTTGCGAAGAATCGTCTCCGTCGTAGCTGCCGCCGCTGAGGGCACCTTCATTGATGCTGTCCCGGAATGGAACCTGGAAGGAATCCCGGGTCCGCAACGCATGGTGGCTGAATAGACCGTAGGCGTTTCCGTGCCACTGGCTGGCGCCGGACCGCGAGACCACGTTCGCCATGGAGCCGGCGTTTCTGCCGAATTCCTCCACGCTCTCGGGACTCTGGGGCACCAGTGCTACGAAGCCCTGGCGCCTTACGCCGATGTCTTCATCGTTGTTATCGGAGCCGTCAACCGTGAAGTTGTTGCTGCGCCCACGCATCCCGTTGACGGAAAACTGACCCGCAGTCCCGACTCCGATTCCCACAGCCGGGCCGTTTCCCGAGGAGAGGGGCACGCGGAAGACTCCGGGAGACAGCAGGGCCAGCTGGTCAAAACTCCGGGTCCCCCGCAGTGGCATGCTGCTGAGGACCCGTTCTCCGAAGCTGGAACGCAGCGCAGGCTCCCGGGTCGACAGGAGAGAGGTCTGTCCAGGCTCACTCACATAGGCCAGCACCACCGGGTTCGGTCCGGGAGCCGAGAGGTCGATCACAGCCGTCCTGGTCTGCTCGCCCTGCAAAACGACCTGCCGGGTCGGGGTGGGAACTTCCTTGCGGAGTTGAAACGGTGGAATGACGACCTTGGGCTGATTGAGCCGGATCAGGATGCCGGTTCTTTCCTGTGGGTAATACCCGCCGGCTTCCGCCTGGACGGAGTAGTTTCCCGGCTCCAGCTGCAGAAACAAGAAACTTCCACTCGAATCGCTGGCTGTTCTCCTGCTCCACCCTCGGTCGACATTGGTCAGGGTGACCGGCACCCCGGGAAGGGCAACCAGTCCGTCCACATCCAGCACCGCGCCACGGACCTCTCCAGTCAGCGTATCTCCTCGAACCGGGATTTCCGACCCCAGGGCGCCGGCTACCAGCAGAAGATACCGGCACCACCTGGCAGCAGTCCGTGGTGAAACTGTCACGGCAGGTCTCTCAAAGCCGCCTTTAGTTCCGGCCGATCGGGAAAACGATCGACGCCCCGGCGCAAGATGGAGCGACCGAGTTCACAGTTCCCCGACCGGCAATGAAGCCGGGCCAGCAGAATCATCGCTTCAGTTTCCGGGCTGCCTTCGCGGAAGGCCGATTCAACCGCCGGCTCCAGAAGTGAAATCGCATCTTCCAGCAAACCCTCGCGACCCAGGACGCTGCACACCAGCGTTCGACCCTCGAGATGTGTCCCGGAAGTCTCCACCGCCGACAGATAGTGGAGGGCCTGCCGAACGTCACCGGCACCGGCTCTGAGAGCAGCCAGAAGAACGTGGATTCTGGAATCGGGGTGGTGGGCCACTTCAAAATCAGCAAAACTCTCCAGCCCCTCAGCATTCCCGGGAACCATCAGGGAGTCGATGGTGAGAGGCTGGTACCCGGGGACGACGGCAAAGATTCTCTTTTGCAGGGCCGTTTCCAGCAGCCGCTGACCCGCCTCGTATTCGCTTCTTTCCAGGCGCCGCCGGGCCCAGTCGATCACCCACTGATGCACTCCCTGGGCCTCGTTCTCGAAGTTGAAGGTGGTTAATCCAACCGTTCTCAACTCCTTTTCATCCAGGCGCTGCAGGGCGCTTTCAAAAAGTTTCATCGCATCCGTCTGCCTGTCCTTGTGCCACAGACGAGTCGCCTCCTGATGGGCCGCCCACAGCCCGGTTTCGACAACTCGGGCCAGATTGGAGGGAGGCAGATCAGAAAGCTCGGGATCTTCCACCTGGATAAATTCGAGAATCCGATTGCGGAGCTCTCTATTCCTGGGTGCCCGCCGGCCCGCCGCAGTGCTTCCCGATAAGTGCGCCAGGCATCCGCCTTGCGGCCGCGTCCGGCCTGCGTTGCGGCCGCCCCCAGCAGCTCTTGAACAAGAATCGACTCGACTCGTTGGATGGCCTCCTGGGCCTGCTGGCGCTGGTGACCATCGACGGCATGCTGTCCGGCCTGGCGGAAAAACTGGAGAGCCTCGTCGTGCTTGCGCCGGGCAAAGCGAATCTGACCCAGAAGAAGCTGAGCAGAGGCGTAATAGGGATCCTCTTTCAGTGCCTTCATTGCGAAGCGCTCAGCTTCCTGAATGCGGTGGTTGCCAAACGCCATGCGGGCCAGCTGGAACAAAGCAAAGGGATTTTTCGGGTTGGACCGAAGCACCCGCTGGAGTTCCTTCTCGGCTTTCTGGTCACGCTGCTGCCCGGCCAGAAAGATGGCATAGTTAATCCGCAGGGTGGCGTCATCGGGTGCCATCTCCAGGGCCTTCCGATAGGCTGAATCAGCCGCATCGAACTGTCCGAGGGCTGACAGAAAGGCTGCGCGAGCCTCCAGAACACGGGGACTCGAGGCGAAACCATCCTGCAGCTGATCATGCACCGCCTGTGCTTCAGTGATTCTTCCTACCTGATAAAGCAGGTCGGCCAGCTCGATCCGAAAGACAGGTTCCGACGGCTCAAGGAGGATCGCCAGGCGATAAGATTCCTCTGCCTCCCCGTGTCGGAGCTGCCGGCGATGCAGGTTTCCCAGGCTCTGGTAGGCATAGGCATTCCCCGGATGGAACTCAACCGCCGCTTCCAGACGAGGTCTGGCCTGGGCGATACGTCCCGTCAGCATCAGAAGCTGGGCCAGAGCCCGCAGTGCCGTGCTGTCTTCCGGATCCACCTGCAACGCCTCCTCAAGTGCTCGCTCCGCCTGCGGGTAGAGACGCTGCTCAATCAGAACCAGTGCCCTGGTGACCCGCGGATAATTCCAGCGCGGCGTCAATTCGATCGATCTTTCCAGGGCTCGCAGGGCTTCCGAGAACCGGCCCTGTTGCCAGAACGCGAGACCCAGAGCGTTATAAGCGTAGCTGGCTTCCGGATCGAGTTGAGTTGCCCGCCTCAGCTGCTGGGTAGCCGAGCGGTAATCACCCTCCTCCAGCACGGCACGCCCTCGAAAGAAATGCTGCTTGGCTGCGTAATGATCCGAGGCCTTGAACACCTCCTGCAAACGCCCGATCAGGCTTTCGCCCTCCCGGAAGGTTGAGCTTTCCCATTTCACGTCTCCGCCCCCCAGATAGCGCAGAATGACACGATGGGCCTGGTCGCCCATGGCCACGATCAGTTCACGCCGGGCCAACTCGGCAGCAGCCCCGTCCAGAACCTGCTGCAGCTGCTGATAAAAGTCCCAGGCGCAATTGCCGCTGGGAGAGACCAGACGTCTCTCCCAGATAGCCTGGAGGAAGCGACGATACAGGGGGCCGGCAGTGTCTGGAATCAACTCTGGAAGCTCTCGGAAGCGGGAGGGAAGATCGACCGAGCGCAGCGACAGCAGTTCCCCACTTTCAATCTTCAAGAGCTGACGTCCCGGCAAGAGCTTCACGCGAAACCGGCGCTCCCGTTCCGGATAGACGAGCCGAAGATTGCGGGGGCCTGGCGCCAGGCCCTGCAACTGCAACAGACGCTCCGGATCTTCAGGCGCCCCGTAGAACTCACCATCGAGATAAATGTCCGCAGCAGCGCCGGGCTGTAGAAGCAGGCTGCAAGTCGCCGCAGTTATGGAACCGGAGGGGGTCCCGGGCTGGGGAGGAGCCAGAAAGGTCTGTGGTCGGAGTGAAGCGACACGAGTTCGGCCGTCAGAGAAATGGGACTGCCCGATCTCAGGGCCCTGGACGTCCAGCCGGTTCTCACCCTCCTTCAGGGTCACCCTGATCCTTTTGCCGTTGTTCTCAGTGTCGAAGAATTCCAGCTCACAGGGCCCGGGCTGCAGACTCGAAATTCGGAAGGATTCCTGATCGGGGGGGATGCGCTGGACAATCACCGTCTCGTCTTGGTTGTCAATCCACTTGGTCCGCACAAACGGGCTCCTGCCCGAATTGACCAGCAGCAGGGTGGTGTCTCCAACGCGCAGCGTCTGGCCCGGCCCGGGACGATCCAGATAGGAGAGGTGCAGGGTCTGCTCAAACGAATCATTGACGACGGGATTCTGCTGCTGGCCGGTCCACTTCGGAACTTCGCTCTTGACGAAGTCGACCACCTGGGAAGCCTGTACCATGTGGCCCGCTGCGTCGAGACCGCGACCGTTGAGCCCTTCCAGCAGGACGTAAGTGAACACACCGTGGCCCAGCTCTTCTGATTCCCAGGAGGGCTCGTCCGACCCACTGGCCAGCAGGTTCAGGAAGGATCCGCCGCCGTTGGAATGGAACTGCTTGAGAACGTAGTCGTTGATCAGGTTCTGGGTTTCGCCCAGGGTTCCCGCATGGCACATGTCCGTGATGAGAATGCGCTGGCCGGCGTGCATGAAACCCTGAGTGAGCTGTTGCTGGAGGGCCAGCAGATTGATGGAGGTCGAATTGGGTGTCCTCACGTCGCCGTCAACGGGCAGAAAATAGGCGATTCCCCTCTTATTGATTAGACCGTGTCCTGCAATATAAGCGATCATCCTGTCCCCGTCCTGCACGCGATCCCACATCTGCTCCAGCTCGTACTCGATTCCAGTACGGCTGGCCCTCTCCTCCAGCAATGTGAACACCCGATCCGGAGGGAGGGCTCCGCCGCGCGGGCTCTTCAGGAAGTCGGAGAAGGCCTGGGCGTCGGAGGCGGCGTAGGCCAGTGGTTCGGCGCGACTGTAGCCCGACACCCCGATCACCAGCGCCCAGCTGCGCTCAGGGTCTATCCCCGCCACGTCCGGCTGGGCAGCAAGGAAAAACAAACAGCAGAATTGAAAGATCAAGAGGAGAGTGGCGGCCGGCGCTGCGTCAGAAGGCGTCTTCATCATGGGGTTGCATTTCAAGGATTCTTGACGACCCTGATCCGCCGGTTTCCTCGATCCGTAATGAAGAGGTTGCTGCCCGGACCGACGCACACATTGCTGATGTCACGGAAGGTGGCATTCAGAGCGTCTCCACCGTTGCCGGCGACTCCCGGCAACCCGTTGCCGGCGACTCCCGGCAACCCGTTGCCGGCGATTGTAGAAATGATTCCGTTGGTGGCTACTCTTCGCACCAGGTGGTTGCCCGTATCGGCAATCAAGATACTGCCCAACACATCCAGGGCAACGCCTTCAGGCCGGTTGAGGGAGGCCTGAGTTGCCCGGCCGCCATCACCCGAAAACCCCTGGTTCCCCGTTCCCGCCACGGCCACGATGATTCCGGTTGTCATGAAAACCCGACGGATTTGATGATTGCCGGTGTCTGCGATCAGGAGATCTCCGTTGGGGGCCACAGCCACAGCGGCCGGCCGGTTGAGATTGGCTTGCACGGCCCGCCCTCCGTTGCCGCCGAATCCGGCAATTCCGTTTCCAGCCACGGTGTGAATCACGCCGGTATCACCGTCAACCCGGCGAATCTGATGGTTGAGCTCGTCGGCGAAGTAGAAGTCACTTCCCAGAGCGGCGACTCCGCGCGGTGAATTCAGCCGGGCCAGGATGGCCTGGTCTGGATCCCCCGAGAAACCCTGCTCGCCGGTGCCCGCCACTGTCTCGATGGACCCACCGGTGGTATCGCCCAGCAACAGGACGGAGGGCGTGAATGTCCCCACCGCATCGTTGATTCGCCGGATCCGATGGTTCCCGTTCTCACTAAAGAGAAGGTTTCCATCGACATCCAGCGCGACGCCGTAAGGATAGTTGGTGATCGAGTTGACCGATGTTTGAAGATTCCCTGCGGAGCCGCGGATTCCGTTGCCGACAACAGAGGAAATCAAGCCGTCCGATGGAAAACTCCCCGAGGGTTGTACTGGAGTGGCAAGGGCCCCGGCTGTGACGATGCGCAGGCGATGATGCCCCGAATCCGCGACAAAGACCTGTCCTGCCGAGCTGACCGCGATCTCGTGGGGAGCGTTGAGGGTGGCCAGCCAGGCTTTACGGCCGTCACCGGTAGGGGGAAGGCCCCCATTACCGGCAACTGTTGTGATCGTGGCTGTCTTTTTGGCCACGCGGCGGATCCGGTGATTCCAGAAGTCTGCGATCAGTAGATCGTCGGCTGCGTCGGCTGCAATTCCGAGGGGTGAGTTCAAGTCAGCATCCAGGGCCTTCCCTCCGTCCCCCGAAAAGCCCTGTGTACCTGTACCCGCCACGGTGGAAATCGTGTCAAAATCGGGATCAATGCGTCGCACCCGATGATTGTCGAGATCCGCGACATAGACCGCTCCCGCGGAGTCGACTGTGACATCTGAGGGAGCGTTCAGCTGGGCCGAGAAAGGGCTCCCGTTGTCTCCGGAGAATCCCGCCGTTCCAGTGCCTGCAAGCCTGTAGAATTCCCCGCTCAGAAGCTCCAGCACCTCCACGGTATGGCCGGAGGGATTCGCGATAAAGAGGTTGAAATCGCCATCGATCGCCAGGTCGGCTGGATAGAACGGGAACTGGTTGTCCCCCTGCGACGAGCTGTTCGGAACTGCGCTGGAGAGGTCTGGATAGACGGTGGTGATGAGCCCGGTCTGGGCATCGACCCGGCGAATCCGGCGGTTCTCGGTGTCCGAGATCAAAAGGTCGCCGGCCACGACAGCGACTCCCTCAGGAGCGGCCAGTCTGGCGTTCAAAGCCGGGCCTTCATCACCCGAGAAACCCGGCTCTCCGATCCCCGCCACCCGGGAAATGATTCCGCTTACCAGATTGACCCGGCGCACCACGTGATTCCCAGAATCGGCGATCAAGAGGTTACCCCCACCATCCAGTGCGATCGCTGCGGGAAAGTTCAGACTCGCGCGCACAGCCGGGCCGTCGTCTCCGCTGAAGCCACGGACCCCGGTCCCAGCGATCGTCGTAATAATCCGACTCACTGCGCCGATCCTTCGAATCCGATGAAACTCCGTGTCCGCCAGGTAGATGTCTCCGGACGCATCGACTACGACATCTCCCGGAAAAGCTGTCGCCGCGTTGGTCGCAACTTTCCCATCACCGCCGAACTCCGTCCCTCCGATCAGGGTGGTCACCTCACCGTCGTTCAATTCGGAAAAGGGCACCGGCTTCACGAACAAGGGCAACTGAGCGAGCCCACCCCGGTGCTGCACGGTCAGGGTCCGGATCCCGCTAAGAACGGGTGGAAGAGTGCAGTCGATCCTCGAAGTAGTGGGGATTTCAATATCCAATACCAGTCTACCGTCGATGAGGACAATCGAGTCGGGAGCGAAGTTGGAACCGTCGAGCGAGATCATTTCCCCACCCAGACTGCTTACGGTGGAAGGACTGATCGAAGTGAGACCCGGACCGGCATAACGAATTTCCTGAACTGAATTCAGTCTCTCGGCCACCACGACGCGGCCCCGGGCTGTAATAGCCAGTCCCTGCGGAGCATTGAAAGTGCCTGTTTGAGCGGCCTGGACTACCTCACCATTGACCAGTAGCAGCCGCACCCGTCCGGTGGAAGGCTCACTGACGTAGATGTTCCCGAATGCGTCGACGACCACTCCGGTGGGACTCTCGAACTGAACGCGAGCATTCTCTCCCGAGTCCCCGGAAAGGAAGATCCCGCCACCCTGTGGGGTGACGTTGGTTTCGCCAATGGTCTCAACCCGACCGTCTTCCCAGATGCGCCGGAGGACGCCGTTTCCGGTGTCGGCCACAACCACAGTCACGGGTGGCGGTGGATCTCCGGTCAACTGGCGTTCCAGCTCGGACTGCACCGACTCCTCCTCAGATGCGATCCCTGTGGGGGCGTTAAAGCGCGCCTCAGATCCCGTGCCGTCGACCAGCCCGGCAACACCTGGACGTCCCGCAATCGTCTCGACCTTTCCCGCCGGCAGATCGATCCGCCGCACGGTGTGGTTGTCCGAGTCCACGACCCACAACCTGGCCTTTCGGTCCAGTGCGAGTCCCTGAGGGCTGTTGAACGTGGCGCTGCTCAGGTCTCCGTCCTGATTCCCCTGGGCCGTCGTGCCGGCCAGAGTCGAGACGTTGCCGTTTTCACCCTGGCCCACCGCCCGGATCACGTGGTTGGAGCTGTCGGCCACGTACAGAGTGGCGCCGGCCTGGTCCAATGCCAGAAAAGTCGGGCCGTTGAAGAGCGCCTCGAGACGAAGCTGGTCATCGTAACCCGCCTGCGAGTCCGAACCGGCCCACAGCTGGGCCACATCGGCAAGGTTCTCACTCAGCAACACTGTATGACGCTGCGTATTGGCCAGATAGACTTTGCCTCCAAAATCCTGAGCAATTCCCGTGATAGCGAAGCCGGCACCTCCCTCGGTAATCGTGGCTGCGGCCACTGGAAACGTCTCGACCAGGCCGCCCGAAGAAATCACGATATTGGCAAAGCCGCGCTTCTCACCGGTGATATTGCCGTTCTGATCTACGCTCACCGTGGCCGGGTCCAGGCTCGTGAACTCCAGCTCGAAGTCGTCGCGGGGCGTACCCTCTTCATCCAGTGTGACCGGATCCAGCGACGTCGTGTTGCCTTCGTTGACGACCAGATTGGCCGGATCCACGAGGATGGCGGCGATGTCAAACTCAATCCCGGGAGTGAAGATGATCTCGCCCCCGCTTTTGATTTCATACGTGAAGCGACTGTCGTTGAATTCCTCGAACGGGAAAGGCAGGTCGCTTCCATCGGAGCCAAAGAAGAACAGCCGCCCCGTACCGGTGCCCTGGGTGTCGGCGGAAATGAAGCTCAGGCGTGTACCCAGTGCCCCCAGACCTGGTTGAAAACCGAACCCAACCTGCGAAAAAACGAAAGTGTCCTGCTCGGGAAGGCGGTTCATATCGGCTACCGGAAGGGTCGTCAGGACCGTGTCGCCGCGACTGTTGATGGTCAGCTTCAGGCTGACCGGGACGAACTGCACGCCGGCGCCCTGGGCACCGTTTGCCGCCGTCGAGATCTCCATCAGGCCTGTGAATCCGGCCTCCAGGTCAGGGAAGATCTGATCGACAAAGATGGCGGTCTGCCCGTTGGCGGGCAGGTTGCGCTCGGCACTTTCGAGAACATCTCCTTGCAGGGAGAGAAGTGTGAATTCGATATCAGTCGCGGGTGCTCCCGGGATGGCCAGGGCAACACCGGTCTGCGTATCCACGTTGTCAACAAAGATGCGGGCACGGTCGGTTGGGAGATCGGGTTATCGCCGTCTCGAAAACGGAAGATAGCGGTGCCCGAAGGCAGCGTCGGTCCCTGTCCCAGAGTGACAGTGGCATATCCACGCAGCAACTCACCGGAGGACGAGGTGAACTCCAGCTCCTGAGTGCCGTTGGGTGAAAGCTCATAGGCAAACTGCGAAGCTGAAACCCCGTTGGAAGTGAGGGTCAGAGGGTTTCCATCAGAGCCGGTCAGGAGAATCGACCCGCTGATGGCGGCATTGATACTGTTGATCAGGATGATGGCGGTGGAGAGTCCCGGACCGGCTCCGATCTGGGGAAGAACGATCACCCCGTTGGCCGCTCCGGCCGGGGCCGCACCCTGAGTCAGATCGACGACGGGGAGGGTGGCGAAGAGGGGCTCGCCGTGCGAGTTCGCGCTCTGCCGCAGGGTGACGGCTCCCAGGCCAAGCTGGGGATTAGTCGTCTCAAACGTCAGGCTGCCCACAAATCCAGCCTCCAGTTCAGGAAACAGTTCACTGAAAAAGCGCGGCGAATGGTTTCGCGCTGCGAGATCGATCCGGGAGTTGGCCTTCTCAGTGCCGGCAGCATCTCTCACTGTGAGATCAGCCGAGATCGCTTCCTTCCATGGGTTGGCAAAGGCGACTCCGGTCGGTACGTCCCCACCGATATAGAGTCTTCCGCTGGCGATCGGCGGCGTGGCCGCAACGGCCGCCTCGGAAACGAGCACGTTTTGAAGATTGCGAAAACTGAACAGAGCGGTTCCGACGGGAGCAGGCTGATCATCGGTAGAGGTAAAGAAAGCGAACCCGACCTGGAAGCCCTCCTGCGAATGGACAAACGGAAGGCCGGCCAACGCGGCTAAAAGAAGAAAACCGCAGATGCGCAGCGGATCTCGAACCTGGTCCAACTTCATAGGCTCTCCACGGATTTGACGTATTGTTCTGTCATCTCGGACCCTAGTGTACTGTCGGGTTTGTCTGATTCTAACTCACTCTCTGTCCACCTGGGACTCTCAGGCGGGTCTTTGCTCACGCGCATCGCGTTTCTTCAGGCAATCGTTCGCAGGCGAGGGCTGGATGCAGAGTCCACGCGGCCGACCTCGAGCTGGCCGTGTGAGTGGCTGGTGAGATAGGATACGCAGTCAATGAGAACAGGGCTGTCGTGGGCGCAGGGCGTTGGACACAGACCCATGGTGCCGCTTGCGCTCGTTGTGTTGTTGTCCACGCTCTTGCGTTTCTTTCACCTGGGCGACCAGCCGCTGTGGCTGGACGAGGCGTTGACCTGGTTTTTCGCCGGCGAAGGATTCGAGACGATCTCCAGACGGGATGTTCACCCTCCTCTGTACTACTCGATCGTCCGCCTGTGCATGCACGGAATTCCCGGGCTCGGAATCCCTGCCCTGGCCAGCCAGGATAACGAGTTTTTCCTGCGCGCGCCGTCGGCGCTGCTGGGTGTCCTCACGGTTCCTCTCGTCTACGCCCTGGGGCGCATGATCGGGGGAGTCCGGATGGGGCTGCTGGGGGCTCTTCTATTTGCCATCGCACCGTTCCAGGTGCACTACGGGCAGGAAGCGAGAATGTATGCCTTGCTGAGCTTCCTGGCGGGTCTCGCCATGTGGGGAGTGGCTTCGGTTCTGGCCGGCTCCAGTCCGGGGGCGGTGCGGATGTCCAGCCATGAGACGAAGCCGGCTGCCTCACTCGGCGGGCGATCGGGATGGCTGGCATGGCCGGCTTTCGTGGTGGGCAGCGCGGGTGCCCTCTACACTCACAACACGTCCATTCTCCTGCTGGTCAGCTGTAGTCTGGTTCTGTTTGTTGGTTGGGCCACTGGCCGTCTGCATCGAAAGCGCTTCCTGAGGAACTGGTTCATAGCAATGGGTGCGATCCTCGCTTGCTGGAGCCTGTGGTTGCCGCAAATCATGGCTCAGGCTCGGGGAGTACTGAACGGCTCCTGGATCCCGAGTCAAAGTGTCCATCGGCTCCTGCAGACTCTTGGGACTGTGTATGTCCCTGTAGAAAAGCCCTTTTTTCTGTATGCGGCAACTGCCCTTCTGCTCGTTCCACTCGGGGTCCTGGGATTGTTCCGACTGCGACGAAGCCGGTGGGGGATCTTCCTTCTGATCCTGCTCGCTGCTCCCATCCTCGGAGTCACAATCGTCGGCCTCGTGCGCTCGATCCTGATTCCAAGAATCCTGATCTGGACTCTAATCCCATTCTATTTGACGATAGCGGCGGGGATCCTGTGCCTGAAGCAACCCCGGCTGCGAGGGCTGGTTCTATGCTCGGTAGTGGGTTTGCACCTGTGGGGGCTGACCGACTACTACACCTCCTATCGGAAGGAGGCCTGGCACCGGGCGGCCCGTTACGTAGCTCGCGGGTTCGCAGAGGGCGACTTGATTCTCTTCCATGGAGCGGTCAAAGTACCTTTCAATTACTACTTTCGCAGGTATGAAAAAGATGTGCCGCAGGTTTCCCTGCGGGTTGGGGTGGCTGAAATCTAAGCACAGATTCGAGCCCTTCCAACTCATAAACGCTTCGGGGTTGTCGTCGCCCACGTCCCGTTGCAAGAACTCCCTGAGGTCCTGGCGGTACTCTCGAAATACGGCGTTTTTCGTACAGTGCGGCCTTTCACGGGTTTGAACGTCCTGCTGTTCGATACTTCATGAAGGGGAACCTGGTGGCGAAGGGACGACAGCGGCCCCGACTCGGAGGGCTCAAGATTTCCTCAGAAGAGTTGACCCGGAAGTCGAGTTTTTCAATGCAGCAACGGGAGCGGAGCACGACGTTACCATTGGAGGCACCACTTCTCACGAACACCTGGTGGTCGTTCCAGCCCGCTCTTCCGTGGCTCTCGAGGTCAGTTCAACCAATCCCTTGATCACGACCTGGGCCCTTGTGTACGGAGATCCTCCGGTCGAAGCGTCTACCGTTTTCAGAACGGTTGACCCGGCTGCTGCGGAGCCCGCACAGGAAAATCAAGGGATCGCAGGTTCGTTCGTTGCCGAGGCAGGGATTGCGGGGACGACGGTGAGCACTCTGCACGTAGCCGATGTCACTCAGGGGGGCGACGGGACCGGCACGGCTCTGGCAATCGTGAACCCCACCAGCGCCGTGGCCAACATGGTGTTGACGTTGAAGGACGCAGCCGACGTTGTGCTCGGTCAGAGTCCCCTGGTGCTCCAACCCAAGACGCAGACGGCTCAATTTGTTTCGGGCCTGATTCCTTTTGGCATTTCGGCGCAGGGGGGTGACGGATTCAAAGGGAGCCTGGTCATCAGCAGCGACACCGACATCTCCGTCATCTCGCTCAGGACCCTGAATGGTTTTCAGACTTCGAGTCTGACTTCAGGAAGCCAGTAAGCAGCCTTCTCGCCTGCTCTGCATCTTCTTCCCGCACCTGGACCCAGACTCCGCTCGTCAGGCGCGTCCCCAGAACGGTGCCTAACCCGTCGTCCTGGGCTGCAAAGCATTCGATGCCCGCTTCCTCCAGTATGGACCTCTGACCCTGCCGAACTCCACCGGACCGACCTCCAGGATCGGGATGACCCTGTCCGCTGGTTCAGGCTCCGGTTCTGAAGGCAGCTCATGCACGAGAGGCACCTGGCAATCCGAACATTCATAGAAGCCTTGCCTGTATTCAGCCCCACATTCTGGACAGAACATTACAGGCGAAGTATACCTCAGGGGTAGTTGCCCCGGGAAAATGAGAGGTGACCCGTCGTGAACCGCAGGCTCTTAGCCCGCATAATTCATAGGGTGCCGAAGCGAAGAGTCGCAAAGTCCGCGCTGGCAAGGCTTTACGCGCGAGGGCCCCGCAGGCATAGTCGTGCACTATGCCGAGGAGCCCGAGTGGGGGTAACGCAGCCAGCGCGAGGCTTGGCGGCTCTGCAGCCGGCAGTTTATGAATTATGCGGGTTAGGACTCCACAGCGCACAGGGAGACCGGCTGCAGAGAATCAACCAGCCAGTCTTCGATTGATTCTCGAAGCAGAACAGGGTTCTATCGGCCCGACCCCAGCAGGAAGCTGATGACCGACATTGATCCGCCAAATTCGCGCCTGATCCACACTTTCACCGTACGGTGGCTGGTATTCCTCCTGGGTGTACCCCTGACTTACGCCGTCATCCGCTACCATGTCATTCAAGGGGTCGCGTGGTCCCACTTTCCTCTGTACATCGCAAACAAGGGCTGCTCGCTGGCAGCGGTCTTCCTCATCGCCGGGTCCTACCTGATCGGCAAGGTTCTGAAAGTCTACGAGCGCGAGCCCGACAAGCGCCGTATCCTGATCAAGTTCTGCGGACTGATGGGGTTTTCGCTGGCGGGGATCCACGCGTTCATGTCGTTGCTGATCGTATCGCCCTACTACTATCCCAGGTTTTTCCAAGACGGTCACAAGATGAATCTGACGGGCGAACTCAGCCTCCTGTTGGGTGTGCTGAGCCTGTGGTGCATCTCGATCACTGCGATCACGTCGCTGCCGGTTATGTACAACGCCATGGGGGCCGACAGGTGGCACCGTGGTCAGCGCATGGGCTATTGTGCGTTGACGCTGGCGGCCGGGCATGTGTTGGTAATGGGGTTCTCCGGCTGGCTCTCCCCTGCCGGTTGGCCGGGGCTCCTTCCACCTATCTCGCTTCTCGCTTTCATCGCGGCTGTGATCCCATTGCTGGTGAAGCTGCTCCGGCCAACCTTGCCTGCCTCGGCCCGGAGGTTGCGTTCTCGAAAGTGATACGCTAGTCCCAAAATAAGTACATGGGGTGTATACCCAGAGGTGGAAAAAAGCCTGAAACGCCAGTCCTGACGGGTATTCTGAGGTTCAGAAAAAGACCCAGAACAATCCCAAGAGGAGGCGTTTCAGGTGAATAGAAAGCATATCGAGATTATCAACAAACGCCAAGAGGAAATAGAGCGAAGGCTGGATCGAAGTTGGCGGCCTAAGAGTGGGGGACGGGTGCTGAGAGGAGGCAATATTGTCTACGACGTCTCGAGCCGTATGGGAGGGGTGAGTAGTGGAGGTCTGGGGCTGATTGTTCAGTTGGTCAAGCGCTTGAGGGTGGCGGAGAGGATCGACGAACGTGTGCGAGTGTTGAAGCGGCACCTTCCCTACCGGGAGTCGGACCACGTCTTGAATCTGATCTACAACGTGATGAGTGGGGGAGTGTGCCTGCAGGATGTAAAGTCACGGCGCGAGGATGTCAGCTATCTGGAGAGTGTAGGAGCGCGCAAGATCCCGGCACCGAGTACGGAAGGGGACTTTCTCAGGCGTTTCAAGCAAGAGGATGTCTTGGCCCTGCAAGAAGCCTTCAACGAAAGCCGTCTGCAGGTGTGGCAAAGCCAAGCAGCGGAGATGGGCAAGCGAGCCACGATCGACGTGGACGGCACGACGGCCGAGACCACGGGGTGTTGCAAGGAAGGGATGGATCTCAACTACAAGGGACAATGGGGGTATGGACCCTTGGTGGTGAGTCTGGCCGAAACCAACGAGGTCTTGTACACGTTCAATCGGCCGGCCAGCCGACCGTCGCACGAAGGAGCGGTGGCGTGGATCGATCGAGCCGTGAAACTGGTCAGAAGAGGCGGCTTTGAGCAAGTGAGATTGCGGGGAGACACGGACTTTTCCCTGACCCGCAACTTCGATCGTTGGAGCGAGGAGGGTGTGGAGTTTGTGTTCGGGATCGAGGCCAATCGGAGCTTCGTCAGAGAGGCCGACAAGATTGGCGAAGCACAGTGGCAAAAGCTCGAGCGCAAGCGGAAAGTGGTGAACTCCAGCCGTCAGCGTCCAGAGAACGTCAAGCAGAAAGTGGTGCGAGAGCGGGGCTACAAAAACCTGAACTTGTTGAGTGAGCATGTGACGGAGATCGAGTACCGACCGGCCCGAGCTAAAGGCACCTACCGAATGATCATCCTGCGCAAGAGGATCGAGGTCGAAAAGGGTCAAAAGCGGCTGTTTGATCAGCAGCGCTATCTGTTCTATGTCACGAACGTGCCGGTCAAGGAACTGTCGACACAACAGGTGGTTTTGGAAAGCAACGGGCGCTGCAATCAGGAAAACGTGATCGAGCAGCTCAAGAACGGCGTTCAGGCTCTGCGCATGCCGGCCGATACCCTGGTCGCAAACTGGACTTACCTGGTGATTGCCGCCCAAGCCTGGAACCTCAAGGTTTGGCTGGGCCTGCTTTTGCCTGCAAGACTGGGGGCCCGACGCCTGATCCGGATGGAGTTCCGGCGCTTTGTCACCTGTGTGATCGGACTGCCTTGCCAGATCGTGACAACGGGACGGCGTTTATTGTATCGACTGCTCACTGTTAACGATTGGACCCGTTTGTTGATCGAGGGGGATCTGTGGCTGAAACACCAGCAATTTGGCTGACGAATCGCAAGCCGCTTCGACAAGACGACAAATGGAGCCGATCGGGGAGGGGTCTGTCTGAAAACCGACTTTCAGGGCCATTGTCAACGCGTCGTGGCGGCCTGAGGTCAACCAAACTGCTTCCCGGCACAGCCGGAGTCCGGCGCAAGTCTGATTGAACCTCAAATGAGCAACCGATCTTGGCAAAACGAGTTGCTACAGTAGATGATGTGCAAACACGCTTATTTTGGGGCTAGTGTGCTGTCCCGGAAGTTCGCGGTGTTAATTCGGGATGGATTTTCGTCGCCAGTGAGGCGCGCGACGCAGGAATGCCGGGAGTCTTTCGAGGAGCGCAACAAAGCTGTCGGCGAAAAGACGCCCGAAGTAGCGGCGTGAACTTCTGGGACAGTACACTAGCCCCAAAATAAGTACATGGGGTGTATACCCAGAGGTGGAAAAAAGCCTGAAACGCCAGTCCTGACGGGTATTCTGAGGTTCAGAAAAAGACCCAGAACAATCCCAAGAGGAGGCGTTTCAGGTGAATAGAAAGCATATCGAGATTATCAACAAACGCCAAGAGGAAATAGAGCGAAGGCTGGATCGAAGTTGGCGGCCTAAGAGTGGGGGACGGGTGCTGAGAGGAGGCAATATTGTCTACGACGTCTCGAGCCGTATGGGAGGGGTGAGTAGTGGAGGTCTGGGGCTGATTGTTCAGTTGGTCAAGCGCTTGAGGGTGGCGGAGAGGATCGACGAACGTGTGCGAGTGTTGAAGCGGCACCTTCCCTACCGGGAGTCGGACCACGTCTTGAATCTGATCTACAACGTGATGAGTGGGGGAGTGTGCCTGCAGGATGTAAAGTCACGGCGCGAGGATGTCAGCTATCTGGAGAGTGTAGGAGCGCGCAAGATCCCGGCACCGAGTACGGAAGGGGACTTTCTCAGGCGTTTCAAGCAAGAGGATGTCTTGGCCCTGCAAGAAGCCTTCAACGAAAGCCGTCTGCAGGTGTGGCAAAGCCAAGCAGCGGAGATGGGCAAGCGAGCCACGATCGACGTGGACGGCACGACGGCCGAGACCACGGGGTGTTGCAAGGAAGGGATGGATCTCAACTACAAGGGACAATGGGGGTATGGACCCTTGGTGGTGAGTCTGGCCGAAACCAACGAGGTCTTGTACACGTTCAATCGGCCGGCCAGCCGACCGTCGCACGAAGGAGCGGTGGCGTGGATCGATCGAGCCGTGAAACTGGTCAGAAGAGGCGGCTTTGAGCAAGTGAGATTGCGGGGAGACACGGACTTTTCCCTGACCCGCAACTTCGATCGTTGGAGCGAGGAGGGTGTGGAGTTTGTGTTCGGGATCGAGGCCAATCGGAGCTTCGTCAGAGAGGCCGACAAGATTGGCGAAGCACAGTGGCAAAAGCTCGAGCGCAAGCGGAAAGTGGTGAACTCCAGCCGTCAGCGTCCAGAGAACGTCAAGCAGAAAGTGGTGCGAGAGCGGGGCTACAAAAACCTGAACTTGTTGAGTGAGCATGTGACGGAGATCGAGTACCGACCGGCCCGAGCTAAAGGCACCTACCGAATGATCATCCTGCGCAAGAGGATCGAGGTCGAAAAGGGTCAAAAGCGGCTGTTTGATCAGCAGCGCTATCTGTTCTATGTCACGAACGTGCCGGTCAAGGAACTGTCGACACAACAGGTGGTTTTGGAAAGCAACGGGCGCTGCAATCAGGAAAACGTGATCGAGCAGCTCAAGAACGGCGTTCAGGCTCTGCGCATGCCGGCCGATACCCTGGTCGCAAACTGGACTTACCTGGTGATTGCCGCCCAAGCCTGGAACCTCAAGGTTTGGCTGGGCCTGCTTTTGCCTGCAAGACTGGGGGCCCGACGCCTGATCCGGATGGAGTTCCGGCGCTTTGTCACCTGTGTGATCGGACTGCCTTGCCAGATCGTGACAACGGGACGGCGTTTATTGTATCGACTGCTCACTGTTAACGATTGGACCCGTTTGTTGATCGAGGGGAATCTGTGGCTGAAACACCAGCAATTTGGCTGACGAATCGCAAGCCGCTTCGACAAGACGACAAATGGAGCCGATCGGGGAGGGGTCTGTCTGAAAACCGACTTTCAGGGCCATTGTCAACGCGTCGTGGCGGCCTGAGGTCAACCAAACTGCTTCCCGGCACAGCCGGAGTCCGGCGCAAGTCTGATTGAACCTCAAATGAGCAACCGATCTTGGCAAAACGAGTCGCTACAGTAGATGATGTGCAAACACGCTTATTTTGGGACTAGCCGGCGGCTCAAGTCGGACGCTCATCGCGTCGCGCCGCTTGACGGCACCGTTACTGAACACATACTCGCTGTTCGATCCAGATGCTTTTCCACCGACTGAAAAACAAACTGCCCATTATTGTAATCATCCTGTTATCCCCTCTTATTTTGGTTTTCAACCTGCTGCTTGTCTTAGTGATGTGTCTGGATCCGCGAGCCCGAAAGTTCGACAAAGAGGAGGCCCGATTGCTTCTTTCGGAGGAGCTGGGAAAGGTAAAGAATCTCGGATACTCGCAACTCCGAAAAGTATTCGTTGAACAAAAAGATATCCAGAATTTCAACCTGACCGGTGCTTCAGGAGTTGAGTACCAGGTTGAAATACAGGGATGGTGGGATGGAGATGAAGACAAGGATATTCGCATTCTCGGCGGTATTGACAACGGAGGCCTGAGCGCCTATGTCCCGTTGAGTGACTCGTTGATTATGAGTCCGGACGGATCCCTTGTTGAAGACTAACGCCCACATTCAGGTTCCAGCTCCAAGGTTCCAAGGTTCCAAGGTTCCAAGGTTCCAAGGAATTCCAAGATCCCAGAGTGGGTAAGGGGCTGGAGAGTGGGAGGGGCCTCAGGCCGCGAACGCCGGACGGTCGCGGTCACGAGATTGCAGTTCGGTTAGTCGTCCTCCCCGTCACTCGCCTTCATCAGGTACGCCATCAGATCGACGATCTCGGCGGCGGCCAGGGGTGTGAGCAACCCGTCGAGCATCATCGAAACCTCTGACGTCTCGCGAGATTGGATGGCCGTTTTCGTGATCACGACATCTTCCTCACCCGGCACCCTGAGCGTCAGCCTTCGCTCACTCTCGGCGGCAAGATTGCCGGCGTAGGTCCGACCGTCCCGAGTCGTGATCATTATCATTTTGTAGTCCTCCTGGATCTCGCCGCTGGGATCAAGGACGTTGCCGAGCAGGTAGTCGAGATTGGTACGGTTCGAGCCGGTCCGAGCTTCAGAATGTGACTCTGCCGGAGGAACTCAGGTCCTTTGGAGAGTGTGAGGCCATACGTCCCCGGCGCCAAACGCGCTTCAAACGACCCGTCGGCATAGAACGCACCGTCGGGCTGAAGGGCGTATCCCTCCGCTCGATCCATACCACCGTACATCACCGCAATTGCACCCCGGGGAATGGGCACAACAGAATCAGAAAGCTCGACAGCCCCGTTGGGGACATGAAGGGCCTCACCGCCTGCGTGGGTCAAGCGGACACGCACCGGGGTGAGCCGGCCCGTCCCGGCATCTTTGACCTTGACGGAAAGCACGGCATCGCGGGCGGAGTGCACCGAGTAGATCAGGGTGAAGGCAAACAACCCCAGATAGACAATCCGGGCGGCAGTTGACAGAGACAGTGGCGATATACGTGGTCTGCGAGACATGCCCTTCAAGTCCTCTTACAGCAGTAGCCTCTGATACTGCCGATCTGATCCTACCCACTTCAGGGCGAAGAAAAAAGGGGACAGTCTACTCTGGCACCTATTTCCTAAGCCGGAGAAACACGCGAACGGAAAGACCTCTGGGCTCTGGAGACTTCATCGATCATCGAGGGCCTCAAGACGAAAAAGGGTGTCGTCTCAGACCCGCCAAACGAGCACAAAGAAAGGGGACAGAGTAGATGTCCCCTTTTTGATGTCCTGTGCTGCGCCTGAGTGCCTTCAAAATTTCGTCATCATTCCAGCATAGATCTCGGCAGCTTGAACGACCTGCTCGATGCTCACGAATTCTGCCGCGCTGTGGGCCTGATCGATGCTGCCTGGACCGAGAACGATGCTGGGAATGCCGGCCCGGCTCAACTTGCTGGCGTCGCTGCCGTAGGGAACACCCGAGACCTGGTGCTTTCCCAACACGCTGGCGGCGACCTCAGAGGCCACTTCGACGACTCTTTCTCGCGAGTCGGTTTCCAGTGCCCGGTCTTCCAGCATGGGAGCTTCCATCGATGCCTCAAAGCTGGGATCTTCGTCTCGCAGCGCCTCGAGGACGGGCTCGAACTCCTGCCAAACCGAGTCGCGTGTCTCTCCCGGCAGCAGCCTTCGGTCCAGCTCGATTTCACAAGTGTCCGGGACCATGTTGATTTGAACGCCGCCCTGGATGACCCCGATGTTCAAACTGGCGCGACCCAGAAGAGGATGCTGCTTCTCCTCGATGGCGGGGATCACCTCCCTTCGTATGGCCTCCACCAGCTTCACCATTCTGAGAATGGCATTGACCCCAAGATGCGGTTTGGAACTGTGTGCCGCCCGGCCGCGGGTCAAGATCTTCCAGCGCAGACAACCTTTGTGGGCAACAACCACGTTCAGATCGGTGGGCTCGGCAACCACGGCACCATCGGCCTGGACTCCGGCTTTGATCAGATGGGCGACTCCGCGGAAGGCATGCTCCTCGTCCACTGTCGCCGCCAGTACAATCGAGCTCTTCGGCAAGGCTCCCATATCCTTGACCAGCTTGAGAGCACAAAGCATGGCCGCCAGACCACCTTTCGTGTCACACGACCCGCGGCCGTACAGGCGATCTCCTTCGCACCTGGGATCGAAGGGGCTCACCGTCATGCCCCGAGTCGACGCCGTATCCATGTGGGCCTCAAAGAGTAGAGTGCGCCGGCTGTGTCCCTCCAGTCGGGCGACCAGATTCCTCCGATGGGGTGCAACCGGCTGGACTTCGAAGGGGATCCTCCAGGCAGAGAACAGATCCTCGATATAATCCGCCATCCTCTCTTCATTCGACTCGGGGTCATAGGCAGGATTGACACTGTTGATCGAGACGAGATCGCTCAACAGGCGCAGGGTTTCACGCCGGTCTGCCTGCTGTCTCATAGTTCCGCCAATGCCTTGAGGACTTGATCGCAGTTGACGACCTTTTCTACCAGGTCCAACGGACGGTAATAGTAATGGTTGGTGGCCTCGAAACCAATCGTCGAATCCTTTGTGGCCAACAGGTACTGTTTCCTGGCCGCCTCCATCTCGTTTATGGTCAGGTGCTCCATTTCAGCGAGGAGGGGTTTCTTGTTGCCTTTCCCCTTGTTCAGTTCCTCTCGAAGCATGTAGAACCGAACCTGGTTGGCGACGCTCCGCCAGACCAGAAGGTAGAGTCGGTTGGGAAAGTGGGTTTCGGGAATGGGCAGCCGATCAGCCTTCTGGTTCCCCGCCGGCGGTGAGCCCAGCGAAACTGCGCCCGCCATCAATCCCCCGACGCTGGCCCGCCGCAGAAATTCACGCCGGTTGGGCACCTGACTGGCGGGAACGACTTCTCCTTGATCTTGCAGACGATTCATTTCAAGGTGGGATTCTGCCAAACGGTACCGAATGAAGCAAAAGCGAGAAGAAAAAAGGGCCAAACGCGGCGACAAGAGGGACAGAGCCGGCTGTTCCCCGTTGAGCTAAGGTCTGGAAGGTCACGATGGGTTGTGCCTAACGGCAATACTTTGGACGACAATGACGCCAACCCGGGTGTCTCCAACCCGGGTGAGGGCATCGCCGACATCTATGCCGCGCTGCGCCTGGGAACCTCTTGCGTCGGCCGTGGCTTCTCGCTAAGCGGCGTGTGTGGCGGTTACGGCGACCCTTGTATTGATGAGCTGCTGGGCGGGTGCACCGGCATACGAGACATCGACTTTGCCAAGCGCCAGTCCGGGAACCCCCACGACGTGGTCTGGATCGATGCCAATTGTGGGTCGTCAGGTCCCGCGCCCTGTGGCGGTAGCGTACATTGCGAGGGGAGCGTCTACTCCGAGGCGGTGTGGGACCTTGTGCACCGTGACCTTCCCAGCGAATACGGCATGGATCTGAACACGGCCCTGGAGGTGGGTACCCGTTTGACCTATCTGGGAGCCGGCAACGTGGGAACCTGGTTCTCGTGTAACACCGCAGGAGAGGGGAGAACGGGTTCGGAGAAAGGGACAGGTCCCACTTCGTCACCATTTTGTCACCTTCCCGTTGAGGTGCGGGCTCACTCCTGGCTGTACCCAATCTCGCACTTTCGGCGACCGCCGACGTAATAGACGTAATAGATGGAGGGGCTGGAGGCGAACTTTGCAGAAAGAGATCAAACGCGAATGACCAATCGGCTGCAATAAATTGAAAACTGAATCACTGACCCCCATAATCATTCCCGCGCGACATGTCCCAGACTACCCATCAACCTGAGGCCGAGTTGGCCGGCCGCGCCCGAGAGATTCTCGAGTCGGTTTTCGGCTTCCAGTCTTTCCGGGGCAGCCAGCAAGAAATCGTCGAGCAGGTCACTTCAGGCCAGGATGCCCTGGTCTTGATGCCCACAGGGGGCGGCAAGTCCCTTTGCTACCAGCTCCCCGCCCTGCTTCGCCCCGGCACCGGGGTCATCATTTCCCCACTCATCGCATTGATGAAGGATCAGGTGGCCGCGCTGCGGGCCATGGGAGTGCGGGCTGCCTACCTGAATTCCAGCCTCAGCCCACAGATGGCCTGGGATGTCGAGCAGGAACTCCTGCACGGCGACGTTGACCTCGTATATGTGGCCCCGGAGCGACTGCTCACCGAGCGCTTCCTGGGATTGCTGGACAAGATTCCCCTGGCCCTTTTCGCAATTGATGAGGCCCACTGCGTCTCTCATTGGGGCCACGACTTCCGCCCCGAATACCTGCAGTTGGACGTCTTGGAAGAGCGCTTCCCCGGTATTCCCCGCATCGCCACCACCGCCACCGCGGACGGCCCCACGCGGGACGAAATTCTGACCCGTCTGAAGCTGGACGGAGCCCGTGTTTTCACAGCCGGATTCGACCGGCCAAACATTCGATACAGCGTAGTGCTCAAGCGAAGCCCCCGCCAGCAACTGATCGAGTTCCTGAAGCGCGAGCATCCCGGCGATGCAGGAATCGTCTACTGCCTTTCGCGAAAGTCAGTCGACCAGACGTCCAGCTGGCTCTGCGAAAACGGCGTGCAGGCACTTCCCTACCACGCCGGCATGAGTCAGCACGACCGTCAGCGACACCAGGAGATTTTCCAGAACCAGGACGGGGTCATCATCGTGGCCACCATCGCCTTCGGAATGGGAATCGACAAGTCGAACGTCCGCTTTGTGGCCCACCTCGACCTTCCCAAGAGTCTAGAGGCGTACTATCAGGAAACCGGCCGGGCCGGGCGTGACGGGCTGCCCGCCAATGCCTGGATGACTTACGGAATGGCCGACGCTGTGCGCATCCGCCGGCTGGTGGAAGCTTCCGAGGCGGGCGAGGAGCACAAGCGGCGCGGCTACCAGCGCCTCAATGCCCTGCTCGCTTTTTGCGAAACCAGCCATTGCCGGCGTCAAGTTCTGCTCCAGTACTTTGACGAGGAGCTACTGGAACCCTGTAACAACTGCGACACCTGCCTGGTGCCCGTCGAGACGTACGACGGCACCGAAGAAGCCCAAAAGGCGCTTTCCTGCGTCTACCGTACCGGGCAGCGCTTCGGAGTCGCCTACCTGACCGATGTACTGACGGGTTCCGAGAACGAGCGCATTTCAAACTTCGGCCATGATCGCCTCTCGATCTACGGAGCCGGCGAGGATCTCAAGAAAACGCAGTGGGCATCGATCTTCCGGCAGTTGGTGTCAGGCGGGCTGGTACGGGTGGATCTGGAGGGGTACGGCGCCCTGCGATTGACCGAGAAAAGCACCCCTGTTCTCAAGGGGCAGGAGAAAGTGCGCCTGCGCCGGGACCCCAGCGGAACTCCCAAGCGAAACCGCACCAGGCGCACGGGCAGTGTGGTCCCTGCCTTCGAGCCCACTCCCCAAAACCAGCGCCTCTGGGACGCCCTGCGGGCGCTTCGCCTGGAGTTCGCCCAGCAACGGGGAATCCCGCCATACGTCATTTTCCACGACGCAACCCTCACCGAAATGGTGATGCGGCGCCCCCACACCCGTGCAGCCCTTCTCACCGTCAATGGGGTGGGCCAATCGAAGCTCGACAACTACGGCGATTCCTTCCTGGAGATCATCCGCAGCGAGTCCCCTGAGCCTGACAGCGAGATCAATTCCTGACCAGGTCCTGCACAGCCTGCCCATCAACCAGGCCCTGACGGCCCCTTGTTGGCCCAATCTTGACCCTCATTTCACTACTTGTCACCCTCAGCTTGAAAAGCGAATTCTTATCTTTCCTCGTGGAAAGGGCCTCCTTCATGGAAACGTTTCTCGGCGTTACCCTGGTCACGATTGCTGGTCTGGGAACGGGCAGTATTGCCTGGCCCATGAAGATCATGCGCCGGCTCGAGTTCGAGCACTACTGGTTCGTCGGGATGCTCGCCGGGCTGATGATCGTTCCCTGGTCAATCGTTTTGGTGGGTTGCCCCAACGCCTTCCAGGCGTACGCACAAGTCGGCTGGAAGCCGCTACTGATCTCCAATCTGTTTGCGATCGGCTGGGGGGTCGCCAACGTTCTGTACGGGATATTGGTCGTCCGGATCGGGGCGGCCCTGACCGGTGCGATCCTGTCCGGTCTCGGAATGACAGTCGGCATCACGCTGCCCATGGTCTTCAAAGGGACGGGCATGTTCAGCGAGGCGCCGGACCTGATGTCCAGGGCCGGCCTGGTGGTGATGGCTGGAGTCGCGGTGCTCCTGGCCGGCGTTGTTGTTTACGCAGATGTACCAACTCGAAACCCCCCTTGCCGAGCCAAGTGCTCCGGCTGGCGTCGCCCCGGTGCCGGCAACTCTACTCGGAGGAAACTATACCGGCACAATGTGGGCTTTGGCGTCCGCCGCCCTGGAGGCAGCGCCCCTGTACCTGTTTGCCGCCGGGACGCCGTGCTCAGCGTGCCCAGACGAAGAGCCGCAGTTCGACGGCGTGGCTTTGACCAACCTCGGCGGCAGTACAGCCAACGTCAACCTGGAACTCTTCCTGCCGCCCACCAACGGCGGTTCCCCGAGCCAGGTCTCACCTCAGGGAGCCAATCAGGCCGCGCTGGTCCTTCCCCCCGGACAGCAGGTGGCCAGCCTTCGTACCGACCTGTTTCAGAGCAACCCTCAGGAGCCCGGTTTTATCGAGCTGACCGGGGATACCGGTTCCCTGGGGACCTTCTTCCAGTTCGGGACCGGTTTCCTTTCCCAGCTTGACGGCGGCGTGGCCATTACCGAGACGAGCACCAGCTTCACTTTTACACGGGTCTTCGACGGGCCCGGCACCTTTCGGGGCCAGGATGCCGCCACCGCGATCATTATGTTCAATCCCAACCAGCTTCCCGTCACGGTCGAGTTGACCTATCTGTTTCCCGCTCCTGCCGGTTCCACTCAGGCTCTCCTGGAAGCCGTCCTGGAGATTCCGGCGCGCACCCTGAATGGCGGGCAGCCCTCGGAGATCTTCGGTGCCCCAATGGGGGGAGGCGTCATCACAGGAGAGGTCACCCAGGGAGACGGAGTCGTAGCCTTCGAGCTGATCCAACTGCTCAACCAGACCACCATCCTGGGCCTGAATGCCGCCACGGGAAATCCCGGCACCGTGGCCTATTCCGCCCAGCTGGCCAGTCAGCCCGGACTCTTTACCAGCGTGAACGTGAACAACCGGAGCGACGGACCCAGAAATGTCACGCTGAGCGCCATTGGAAAAGACGGCGGCAGTCTGGCCTGATTGGCGACAGTTAGAATTCCCCGCGACGACAAATGGAATTCCCCGCTTTTTCAGGGCTGATCCTGACCATGAGGGCATGGTTAAGAATCAGCAAGTGCGGAGGTTAGTAAAGTTGAAGAAGAACGAGAAGACGCTAACGATGGCGGCGGCCAAAGCGGGGATGTCGCGAAAGACAGCTCGCAAGTACCTGAAGTCGGGAAAGCTACCGAGCCAGTGTCAGCCGGAACGGTATTGGAGAACTCGATCGGATCCGTTCGAGTCGGTGTGGCCGGAGGTGAAAGAGATCCTGAAGCGATCGCCGACGGTGGAAGCAAAAGCGGTGTTCGATCATTTGTGTCGTCAGCAGGAAGGGGCCTTCCAGCAAGGCCAGTTGAGAACGCTGCAGCGCAGGATCAAGCAGTGGAAGGCAGAATACGGAGAAGCGAAGGAGGTGATGTTCCCGCAGAAGTATCAGCCGGGACATCAAGCGCAATCGGACTTCACGTTTATGGGGCGCCTCGGAGTGACGATCCAGGGCCAGCCGTTTCCCCATCTGCTGTACCACTTCGTGTTGGCCTACTCGAACTGGGAAGCGACCACGCTGTGTTTCAGTGAGTCGTTTGAGAGCCTCAGCCTGGGGCTTCAGAACGCGTTGTGGGAGTTGGGGGCGCTGCCCGAGGAGCACCGGACCGACCGGCTCTCGGCGGCAGTCAAGAACCTGAAGCGGGAAGAGTTCACCGAGCGCTATCAAGCGTTGCTGAGACACTTCGGGATGCGCTCCAGTCGCACTCAGGCAGGAAAGGCACACGAGAACGGGGATGTGGAACAGTCCCATCACCGCTTGAAACGGGCCATTGAGCAGGAACTGCTGCTGCGGTGTAGCCGTGATTTTTCCAGCCGGGAAGAGTACGAGGGCTTTGTAGCGGTGATTGTGTCCCGGCGCAATGCGGCCCGGCAAAAGCGCCTGGGAGAAGAGCTGGCAGTGATGCGCCCGTTGCCGGCACGCCGTCTGGATGACTTCACCCGGCAGTGGGTGAGAGTCTCCCCCAGCAGTACGATCCGGGTTCGCCACAACACCTATTCGGTGGACAGCCGGTTGATCGGCGAGCGCGTTCAAGTGCGGGTGTGGGCGGATCAGGTGGAGGTCTACTACGGAGGACGGCGCCAGGCACGGATGCCGCGCTTGCGAGGAGAAGGCAAGCATCGCATTGACTACCGGCACGTGATCCATTCGTTGGTGCGCAAGCCGGGGGCGTTTACTCGCTATCGCTGGCGGGAGGATCTGTTTCCGGGGATCTTGTTTCGAGTCGCCTACGACGAGCTGCGCCGAGATTGTCCGGCCACGGCGGATCGCCAATATCTGAAGATCCTCGAGGTGGCTGCCCAGGAAGGTGAACAGCGGGTGCGAGAGGCACTTCAGGTGTTGATTGAGCGGGGACAAAGAATCCGTTTTGAAGCACTACGAGAATGCCTTGTCGATCCGGTGGTGGAACCCTGGGAAGTGATGGTGGAGAAGATGGACGTGGGCCTCTACGACACCCTTCTCGAGAACCGGGAGGTGAGGTCATGAGCACAGGCAACTTACCGCGACTTCGCGAGTGCCTAATCGAGCTGCATCTACCGGCCTTTCGGGAGCACTACGCCGCCCAGGCGGCACTGGCCACCCAGGAAAGTCTGTCCTATCCCCGGTTTCTCTTGTCGTTATCTGAGATCGAGGTGGCGGAGCGGCACGAGCGCAAAATCCAGCGCCAGCGTCGGGCCTCCAAGCTTCCCTGGGAGAAAACGCTGACGGCGCTGGACCGCTCGCGCTTGCCCCAAAGCGTGGATCGACAACTCACAGCGCTGCTGGAAGGGACGTTTTTGGATCGTGCCGAGAACGTCTTGGCTTTCGGTAACCCTGGGAGCGGGAAAACCCATCTGGTCTGTGCTCTGGGCCAGGAGTTGATTCTGCTGGGGCGCCGGGTTCTGTTTTCTACCTGCGCCCTGCTGGTACAGCGATTGCTGCGGGCCAAAATCGATCTGACTCTGGAGAAGGAGCTCAAGAAACTGGATCGCTTCGAGGCTCTCATAGTCGATGACATCGGCTACGTTCAGCAAAGCCGGGAGGAAATGGAGGTTCTCTTCACACTGCTGGCCCATCGTTACGAACGTCGCAGCATCTTGCTGACCAGCAACCTGATCTTCTCGGACTGGGAGAGGATCTTCAAGGACCCCCTGACGACGGCAGCAGCCATCGACCGGCTGGTGCACCACAGCGTGATTCTGGAACTCAACGTCCCGAGCTATCGAATGGAGAGCGCCAAGGCAAAGCAGCAGGGAACCACGAAATGAGGAAACCGCGAGGAGGTCAAATCCGGGCAAATCGGCTGATTGGACCCCGGAAAGTGCTTGGTGAGGGCGATAGACGAGTGCCCGCCAAGGGGAGAGGTCGTACAGCGCCCTACAGAGGCCGCTCAGCAGCCTCGTGGATCTGGTCCACTCCCCTCGACGCCAGCGCGAGCGAGGGGGAGCTCCGTTCGGGCTACGCCCTCACTCCGTCCCCCTCGCATTCTAGGAACAATCTCTCTTTTTTACAGAAAGGAGGACCGCGGAAAGGGCCGTCTCAGAGGACGGCTACAGCTCTTTTTTTTTAATCCTTGTGTGGGGATTTCCAATCGTCGCTGCGGGAATTCTATTTGACGTTGATCAGAGGGCCTCCAGGAACGCACTGAGCGCCATGAGAAGGTGAGAATGCTCCGGGATATGACCCTGGCTCTCACATGTGAGATGCGGGCTGCGGAGGAAGTGGAGAACGTGCGACCAATTGGTCGCGTTCCTGGGACCGGCAGAGGTCCGGCCTACCGCTCCAGGGATGCCGCCAGGTTTCTCGGGGTCGACGCCGACGAGTTCATGCGCGTGGTGAGAGAGGGGAAGATTCCCTGCGTTTGCAGCGGCGAGCAGAGGCGCTATCTCCTGAAGGATCTGGAAGCCTTCCGGGACAGATGGGCAGGAAAAGACGGAGGTGAGTCATGAAGGCTGTACAGAAGCCCACACAGACCGAGAAACCCATTCACATTGTCAAGCTACCACGGAGCACATCGAGGCTCTGGACAGGGTCACCGACATCCTGATGACACTCAAGGACATCCTGTATCAGACCGACGAGTGGAGTCCGTTTTGGGTGATTCTCCGTCACATCAACAACGATCTCCAGCTGGTCAATAACCAGGTCCAGAGGGAGGTGCCCGATCCTCAGTCCACATCACGGATGAAGAGTTCTTCCAGCTGAAGAACTTCTATTTCGGCGTGGCCGGCTTGAGTTGCCTGTTCAAGAGGATCGACGAGGAGCCGTTTACTGATCTCCACCACCTGTTGGAGGTGATGCAATTCGGTGCCGATCGAGCGATCACAGCCTTGCATGATCGCTTCCACGAGGCAGCGCAAGAAAGGGGTCAGTCATGAACGCACCCACAGTCCCGATTTCAATTCCACAGATGGACGAACTAAACAACATCCGCCACGGCGTGGAGGCTGTTGTGTGGCTTTGCTCGTCCTATCCGAAAACTCGGTCGTGACAATTCCGGGTCTAAAGGCATCGTGGTCGGAGGCTCAAATCGGTTCCACAGGGGTGTCGCTGGCGAGATCCTGGACCGCCGCGACCATTTGAATCTCGAACCACTCCAGAAACATGTCCAGGGTTCGGCTCTCGGGCCAGTACTCCTCGTCCGTCACCCAGCCTTCCAGCATGGCTTCGAAAAGGAACGGCCAAGACCTCTTCAGTACGGCTTGCCGTGAGCTGGAGTCGTCATACTCCGGGATCAGGAACACGTGCGGCTCGTTTCGCAGGCTTTTGAAGACTGACTCAGCTAGTCCCTCCTCATCGTCTGTCTTACACCAGTCGAGGTAGGGCTGAAGCGGCTTTACGATCACAGCGGAGCGATTGAGAAGTTCTGCGATCATGCGGCTCGGTAGTAGTGCTTGAGAATGCCGCCGAGTCGCTCCTGACATCGAATCTCGCCCGCTCGCTTGATTTCACGGCTCTCAATGCGGTCGTTGCCGAGACCCTGGTGGGCTCGCTCGGCATGATAGTGATCCAGATATTCTGCAATGGTCCGGTGCAGCGAAGCTTCTCCGAAGAAGATCATTCTCCTCAGGCACTCGGACTTGATCGACAGCACGAACCGCTCTGCATAAGCGTTGCAGTTGGGTGCCTGGATTGGCGTCCTGATCACATAGACATCCGCGCCTCTGAGAATCTGTCTAAACTGTTCAGAGAATTTTGAGTCACGGTCGCAGATCAGAAAACGATGCCCCTTTAGAAAACCGTCAAAGGTATCTGTCAGGTTACGAGCCACCTGGGCCATGAAGAACTCGCTGGGATTCGGCGTCACGCCTGCGACGTGAACCCTCCGACTCTTCAGATCCATCGCGAAGAGGACGTAGTAAGTCTTCAAGCCGTGTGGTGTCCACACCTCGGTGGTAAAGAAATCCATTCCGGCGATCTCGCCCCAGTGGGCCTGCAGAAAAGTCTTCCAAGACGACGGACGGTCAGGTGCGGGCTTGATCCCGTTATCCTTGAGGACCCTGGCAATCGTGCTCGTCGCTACCCGATGCCCGAGCTTCCGGAGTTCCCCCTGGATCCGGCAGTATCCCCAGCCTGAGTTCTCCTGGGCCATCCGCACGATCAAACCAGCGATCGTCCTCATAAGTCCAGGCCGGCCGACCCTCTTGGCCTCAAAGGTCCACTTGAGTGCGATCAACCGCCTGTGCCATCGCATGATCGTATCCGGAGTGACAATAGTTGCCACTCGATTGAGCGTCTTCCTCCCAAGACGTTTGCCCTTCGCGGCGAGCCGTCGCCGCTGATCATCTGTCAGTCGAAGCCGACGACCCTTCCTTTGCTCCTTCAGGACACGGTTCTCCTCGACCAGGTAGGCGATGATGTCTTGTTGGTGGCGGTTCAGCCACCCTGAGAAGGTCCAGAGCAGCACTCGAAGCGGGTAGGTGTCGGCCTTCATGTGGCCATTCTACCTGCTCACAAGTCACACTCCCACAATGGGTTACGAAGCGGCTGAATTTTCGGACAGGACGGGAGCGGCACGAGCGCAAAATCCAGCGCCAGCGTCGGGCCTCCAAGCTTCCCTGGGAGAAAACGCTGACGGCGCTGGACCGCTCGCGCTTGCCCCAAAGCGTGGATCGACAACTCACAGCGCTGCTGGAAGGGACGTTTTTGGATCGTGCCGAGAACGTCTTGGCTTTCGGTAACCCTGGGAGCGGGAAAACCCATCTGGTCTGTGCTCTGGGCCAGGAGTTGATTCTGCTGGGGCGCCGGGTTCTGTTTTCTACCTGCTCCCTGCTGGTACAGCGATTGCTGCGGGCCAAAATCGATCTGACTCTGGAGAAGGAGCTCAAGAAACTGGATCGCTTCGAGGCTCTCATAGTCGATGACATCGGCTACGTTCAGCAAAGCCGGGAGGAAATGGAGGTTCTCTTCACACTGCTGGCCCATCGTTACGAACGTCGCAGCATCTTGCTGACCAGCAACCTGATCTTCTCGGACTGGGAGAGGATCTTCAAGGACCCCCTGACGACGGCAGCAGCCATCGACCGGCTGGTGCACCACAGCGTGATTCTGGAACTCAACGTCCCGAGCTATCGAATGGAGAGCGCCAAGGCAAAGCAGCAGGGAACCACGAAATGAGGAAACCGCGAGGAGGTCAAATCCGGGCAAATCGGCTGATTGGACCCCGGAAAGTGCTTGGTGAGGGCGATAGACGAGTGCCCGCCAAGGGGAGAGGTCGTACAGCGCCCTACAGAGGCCGCTCAGCAGCCTCGTGGATCTGGTCCACTCCCCTCGACGCCAGCGCGAGCGAGGGGGAGCTCCGTTCGGGCTACGCCCTCACTCCGTCCCCTCGCATTCTAGGAACAATCTCTCTTTTTTACAGAAAGGAGGACCGCGGAAAGGGCCGTCTCAGAGGACGGCTACAGCTCTTTTTTTTTAATCCTTGTGTGGGGATTTCCAATCGTCGCTGCGGGAATTCTATTTGACGTTGATCAACCCACTGTGGGAGTTCGACTTGTAGGCGCGTACAATGGCGGGATGAAGGCCGAAACTTAGCCGCTAAAAGGGCTACCCGGGACGCGTTCCAACCGGCCCGTCATCGGGTAAGATTACCCTGCTTACTTGGCAGGTACTTACGGAACCGGCTACCGGGACTTAAAATCCTGTGTGTTGTCGGGTGGGTCGAAGACACGTCCTAAGTACCCAGCTGGGCTGAGAAAGCCGCCCTATCTCCTTCTTCAAGCACCGAATATCCAGAGCCGAACTTCCCTTTTCTCTTCTTGCTCACTGGCCCTGGTTACCCACCTTCTCTAACAGTTCAGCCACTTCCTGCTGCACATCCCGCAGCTGGAACTCCAGGATCTTGTTCCGGTTGTGAAGTTGCTCAATGTAGATGTGGGCTTTCTCCAATTCCTCCAGGATGCCTCGCATGCGGGAGCCGTACTCCAACTACTCCCTCCAGGGTGGACCGAATAAACGGGAACCACAGGCCAGAAGACTGATGATCACGCGATCGCGTAGTACTTCACTCGACCTGACATCTGGTTTACTCTGCTTTCAGTCGAAAGCGACCGGCAGTGACTGCAGGCCGCGAAAGACGATCTCTTTACGCCACTGGATCGAGTCACTCGCCAGGTGCAAGGTTACGCAACTGTTTTTCTGTAATTTGACTGAGAGCGATCTGAAACAGGATTCTCCTGTGGGTTGAAATCGACCAGACTGAGGTACTGCTTCCCGATCAGCCAGTCTTCGTGAATCTCCTCGACGACGGCGGTGATGAGTCGCAAAGCGGACTCGGTGTTTGGAAAGATACCGACGACCCGGGTGCGCCGGCGAATCTGACGGTTTAGGTTCTCCAGCCCGTTGTTGGTGCGAATGCGCCGCCAGGTAGAACGTGCAAAACGAAAGACCGTAAAGCCTTCGGGCAGGTTGGTCTCCATCCAATCGGCCAGCTCCGGGTTGCGGTCACGGTATTGCTCGACTCGGGTTCGAAGCATGGCCTCGCCCTCGCCGCCTGAGGGTGCGTTGAAGATGTCTCGAATGTCAGTGGCGATGGCGGCACGTTGATCGGATCGGCGGGCGTAACGCTGAGCATTCTGGCTCAGGTGAAACTGACAGCGTTGCCAGGGCACCGAGGGAAAAACGGCTCTTCTAGCAGCACGTAGACCCGAGTGGTCATCGCTGACAATCAGCTGCACACCCTCCAGACCACGCTTTTGAAGCTGCTGCAGAAACCCTCGCCAGTGGACCTCAGCCTCGCTGAGTCGGCAGCTGACCCCAATCACCTCCCGCTTGCCCCAGCAGTTGACTCCGGTCGCTTTCAAGACGGCCACATCCTGAATGCTGCCCTGGCGACGGACCTTCTCGTAGTGCGCATCCAGGTACACAACTGGATAGCTGCCCAAAGGGCGGTTGCGAAACTGCTCGAGTTCGTCGTCCAGCAGCTTGGAGATTCTTGAGACCTGGCTGGCGGAGATCTCGGTGCCGCACAGCTGCTCGGTAATCTCGGTGACCTTGCGCGTCGACACGCCCATTACATACATCTCGGCGATGGCCAACTTGAGCGCCTTCTCCGAACGGCACCCTCGTTCCAGGGATCGGGGATAGAAGTCCAGGTGACGTACTTGTGGAATCCGGATTCGCAGCTGTCCCACTCGAGTGGACAGCGTCTTGTCCTTGTACCCGTTGGCGTGGTCTCGACGCTGCTCGCTCCGCTCCCAGCGTCGAGCTCCCAGAAACTCTTCTCGTTCCAGCTGCATGGCGGCGTTGATCAGCTTCTCTAATACTCCTCGAAACGCTTCACTGCCTTCTTCGATCAGCTCTCTCAATAGTTCTCGTGGTAGCCTCTGTTTGAAGTTACCCCACTTTTGTGGACAGTTTACGGCTTTCGAATCAAGCCACATCTGAGTGCCTCGATTCATAGTTGATCGGCGACAGATAGTCCAGTGACGAGTGCCGCCTGTGAGGGTTGTAAAAGCCCTCGATGTAGTCGAAGACAGCAAGCTTGGCCTGCAGCTTGCTGCGGAAGCTGTGCCGGTCGATCAGTTCACACTCCAGAGAGGCAAAAAAGCTCTCACACAGCGCGTTGTCATAACAGTCACCGACCGAGCCCATGGAGGGTCTGATGCCGGCTCTCTTGCAGCGTAGCCCGAACTCGATCGACGTGTATTGCGTCCCCTGGTCCGAGTGATGGATCACCCCGTCGGATTCACGCTCTTGAAGTGCCATTTGCAGGGCATCGGTCACTAGCCGGGTCTTGAGATCATTTCTGAGCGACCAGCCGACCACTCGACGACTGAAAGCGTCGACCACTACGGCCAGGTAGACGAAACCTGCCCAACTCGGCACGTACGTGATGTCTGCAACCCACAGTCGGTTGGGGCGGCTGACCTGGAAGTTTCGCTCCACCAGATCCGGAGCCGGACGGCTGTCTTGGCCTCTCAGGGTCGTGCGTGTCTTGCGTCTGCGGCTAACGCCTTCAATGCCGGCGACTTTCATCAGTCGGGCCACCCGGTTTTTGCCCACCAGGTGACCTTCCTCTCGAAGTTCCGCCGTAATGCGGGGAGCTCCATAGGTCCGACGACTTTGCTGGTGGATCCCGTTGATTGTTTCCAGAAGACGAGCATTCGCTTCATCTCGAGTCGAAGGTCCGCGATCGACCCACGCGTAGTAGCCACTGGTGGAGACACCCAGCAAACGGCACATGGTGGTGATTGGATAGTCGGCCTGATTCACTTTCACGAACCTGAAGACTCCTTGGAAATCGGATCGCTCTCCCGTGCGAACCAGGCCGCGGCTTTTGCCAATATTTCCCGCTCAACCCTCAGCTGCCTATTTTCTTTGCGCAACTTCCGCAGCTCGGCTCGTTCTACCGTCGTCAGGCCGTCTCTACGACGGCCTTCATCCAGGTCTGCCTGGGCGATCCAGTTGCGGATCGTCTGTTCGTTGGGTTCAAACTCTCGGGCCAGCTCACCGGGGCTGCGCCCGGCTCGATGAAGCTCGACTATCTGCTGGCGAAACTCGGGTGGATAAGCTCGTCTTGTTCTTGGCATCGTGTCCTCCATTCTCCCAAAGGATTAGGTGTCCACGAAACCGGGGGAACTCCAGTTTTGGGTCTGGGGTCATTCGGATCCTCCTTACTCGTTGCCTTGAGTTTTTGGAGAAATCCTGCCCCAGACCTCTGATCCTTTTAGCTCACCTTTCCCAAATTACAGAAAGAACGGTACACCCCTAGGTGCAACCTGGGGAAGCGATGCAGGAGTGTTTGAAAAGCAACCGATGCTTCAAGACGGGCCAAGGGCGCGCCCACGCAGAAGTGGATGCCGTAGCCGAAGGCGACGTGCCGGTTGGGATGCCGGGTGATATCGAGGCGGTCGGGATCTTCAAAATGCCCCTAGCTACATACATAGCTCCCTGAATTGAGGTGCCAACGGGAGCAACGGAAGATGCCTGCGCAGGGCCTTTTCACCCCCATGACGGGTAGGGCGGGAAGACAAAGGCCCAGCCAAATGGGAGTGATGCCCGCCCGCCGGCGAGTCATCAAGCTGACCTAGCCAGACCAGCATCGGCCCCGAGTGTCTCCTGGAGCTTGGTCCAGTTTGTCCTATTTGTGCTGAAGACATAAATTCGAGAGCCAATGTAGTATCCTGGCTTCCCAGCCGTTGCGAGCCCCGACACCCTGTCTGCTGTTGTCTGGGGATCGCTGGCCTTGACTCTTGCCCAAGATCTAAACGCGAATGGCGATTCACTTGGGAACCAACCAACGATACGATAGCAGCAAGGATCTTGGGGAAAACAGGAGGCCAACGATGTCTTCAAATAGAAATCCTTCCGATTTGTTGACCCGTCGGGAGCTCTTAAAGTTAACTGGCGGCGGCGCGGTTCTGAGCGGTCTTCCGATGCAGCCTGGCCTCGTTCAAGCTGCCGGCCAGGCGAACTCCTCGGCACAGGTCATCCAACTGCTTCCTGGCGAACGCCTGGCGACAATCAACGCGGGCCTGTTTGGTTTCATGATCGAGCCCTTTGGCCGCAATGTAGAAGGCGTTTGGGTTGGAGAGGACTCCTCGATTCCCAACCAGGAGGGATATCGACTGGATTCGCTGCGGGCGTTCAAGCGGCTCGGCCCAACCACGGTCCGCTTTCCTGGAGGCAGCTTTGCTGAAACCTATCACTGGCAGGATGGCATTGGTCCGCGTGCACAACGTCCACGCACATTTGATTACGTCTGGGGAGGAGAAGAAAACAACCACTTCGGTACAGACGAGTTTCTCCGCTATTGCGAGCTGCTGGGGGCCGAGCCCTGGATCAAGTTGAACCTATTGACGGATAGTCTGGGCAATGCCATCAAGTGGATGCAGTACTGCAATTATGAAGGCAACACCCACTGGGCAAACCTGCGTCGAAAAAACGGACATCCCAAACCTTACGGGGTCAAATACTGGTCGACGAACAATTCGGCAACCGACTCCTTCTCGCCCGAACTCTACGCGGAGCTTGTTAATAAATGGACGTTTTTCATGCGCCAGGCCGACCGGCAAAGCCAGATTGTGGTGCGAGGCAGCGACCAGACCTGGAACCAGAAGTTCCTGGCTCGATATGCCAGCTTGAGGAAGTCAGGGGATAGCAGCAAGGAGCCTCTGTTCCATTTACTGGCCTTATTCTATCCGGGGAGTGACGAGCAGATCCGGAATGCGGCAGCGCTCCTGGACCTGTATTTAGGCGCCGATAAGGCCGACCTTGTGGTGGAAGAATGGAGGTCTAGAGATGAGACTTTTGTCGCCAGGCCCCCGGGTTGGAGCGATGAAATCCCGTTGGAGTATCTTGATCACAGGCAGCATGAATCTCATGTCCGGATGAGAGCAGCGCTCTCTGCGGCTCGCAAGCTGCACATGATCCTTAGAAATGCTGATCGCGTGAAGCTGGCCAACTTTCTCTCTGCTCATAACAACCACGGTGCGTTGATCCGAACCGATGGACCACGTGTTCATCTCACTCCCAACTACCATGTTTTCGATCTGCTCAAGGCCCACAAAGGGGCCGAGTTGATTAGAGTCGAGTACGATCCAACGTCCGCCCTGGACGTGGTGGCCTCCCTCTCCGAAGAGGGTCGACGGACGATGGTTTCCATCGTCAATCCGAAAGAGAGCGAGTCGGTGGAAGCTCAGCTACGGACCAGACACCCTGACGGCAAAGCGACCGCTACCGTTCTCACGGGCAGGCCCAGCGACGAAAACACCTTTGAGGCACCCGACAAGGTCAAGCCCCAGCCAGGTGTGGTACAAGGGAAGCCAGGAGAGTGGGTGGTTCGGTGCCCTCCCTACTCCCTGACCGCAGTCTCTCTTGAAAACACTGCTTAGACTCTCGATCAGGATAGGATTGTGAAGGAGCTGAGCCGGGTCGCCTTCCGCCACTTGGGCAGGGACTAGATCACAAGAGGTTGTGCCCGCGTTGTGCCCGTGGGAAACTCACTCCACCTCACTCAGGCCAACTCAAGACCTGGAGAGGAGGCACGACCGGCCGCGGGTAGCGGACCTCACACACCGGGTTTCCAACCTTCAGATTGGTCCAAACTATGGGTAGCGGTCCAACGGGCGGCGATCCTAACATAGAGAGTGGACTCGGTTATGGGGGTGGGTCATGGCCAATGTAGGGCATTCGGATCCGGGAACGATCCTTTGAACTAAACCGTGTAAGGCACACGACAGGTTGTCTGCTGAAAGGAAGATTACTCATGACACAACGAACCCCGGCACTACTAGGCCATATAGCAATTGCCACTCTCATCTGCGCGAGCTGCATGGGCGCAGAAGAACAGACGCAGAACAGTGCAAAACAAGTAGACGAACAAGTGGCAAAGATCAGCTTCTGGTCCCCATCGCGACCCTGTGCCGATGTCATCGTCACTTTGCCAAATCAGCACGCTCCCTCTTTCAGAGCCCTGCTCCCGGAATTTGTAACTGATCTTCCTCACAGTCGCTTCTTCCATACCAACCCTGTCGACTGGAAGGAGCAAGAAGACGGTTCATGGTTGGGAACGATAGAATTCAAGAATTTCGGGGGAATCGTGATTTCTCTACTGCCACGCGAATATTATGTCGAGATCACCTGGACCCTGGAAAATCTCTCCACCAAGCCGTTGAAAAAAACTGTATTGGACTTCTGCTTCAACGCGAACAACGGAGGAGGCAGTTGGGCCAATCAGGAGTTTCTGCCCAGTAGCAGGATGAATCGCAAAGAAGACGGAGAATACTGGCATGACCGGGTCGCCCGAAAGGGAACCTATGTCCATAGTGCGGGTGGCTGGAGCCAAGATCCCAACGCGAAACTCGACGCCTCGGTCCTGGTGATTGTCAACGAAGCCAAGGATAGATACGCATTTCAGATGTGGAACAAACCGGTCGTCGGCACCTGGATCAATCGAGCCAACGCCTGCATGCACCTCAAACCAGTGCTCTGCGAGTCACTCGGCGTGGGAGAAAAAGCAGAGATCCGTGGCCGAATGGGCATCAGCCGCGAGGGACTCGAACAAGTCTGGCACCTATCCCAAAGTTTCATGCAGATCAACAAGTAGCAGGAGGGCCTAGTTCCCGACTTTCTCCGCCAGCTCAGCCACCACTTGCTCGACAGCCCGTAGTTCGCGTTCCAGGCTCTTGTTCTGGTTGCGCAGCAGCTCGATGTAGATGTAGGCCTCTTCGAACTCCTCCATCTCCCGATCCTTTTCCAGCAGCAGCTGGTACAGGCCCTGTATGGCGGCCAGTGCCACACCGTCGGCGTCCACGCTGGAGATATAGCGCTCGTCCTCTCCCAGTCCAAAGGCGGCATGGAAATCCTGTGCCATCGGTCCCATATGGCGCGTCTCACCGCCTTGAGCCTGATAACTCCAGGTGGAGAGAGGCAAGCGGCTGTAGTAGGCCAGCGATCTTTGGTCGCCTATTTTGGGCTGGTAGCCTGGTCTTCAACAGAGACGAAAAGCGATAAGTCGCGTCTTGAAGAGGCGGCTAAAGGCTGGACGCCAGGGATTGTGAGGGAGCAGAGCACTGGAGGGAAACAGTCCCACGAATGATCGGAACCCAGAGATGTGGAGACCGGGTAGCCTACGTTGCACGTCTTGACGTTCCTTCAACATCCGTCCTACTGTTGTCGGGCTCAGGTGCAAACCCGCACACGCGAGTATCTGTGCGATCTTGACCTTGCCATGGTCGGACAGAGGGTCTTCAGTCGTTGCACCGCGTAGCGCACGAAGTCCGGGAACCGGTTGACCGGCTGGCGAAGCTGCAAGAGCGCTTTTGGACCCTGCTCGTCTAGACCCACAAAAAATCTTTTTCTGACCAGCCTATACGGCGCCTTCCAAGAACGTTGTCATCTCAGGCACGACGAAGGAGTTCGCTGGACCAGTGTTTGCGATACTCCCCTGAGACAAGGCGGTTCGCCTCAGGGTCATCGATGATCGTTTCCGTCCTGCCGTCAAAATTGATCGTGCGTCCGGTCCGGGCCACGATATTCCCCAGGTGGCAGAGAGTTGCCGCCCTATGTCCCACTTCGATGTCAGCGTTGGGCCGTCGACGGGAACGGATGCAGTTAATGAAATTCTGGTAGTGTGACTCCCCGTTGAGACTCCACGTTGTCCCCTTCGTTTCCCAGTCTTCTCGTTCCAGACTGACCAGCTTGCCCTTCTCATCGAAGACCCGGAAAGCTTCGCCCTGTTCCGCAGAAAGGGTAGCGTACCCGTCTGTTCCGTAAACTGCGATTCCATTTTGCGCTCCGTCCATCATGTAACTGTTCCACAGGCGCTGTTCAAACATGATGACCTGATCTTTATAGTTGTAAGTGACATTTTGGGTGTCTGGAGTCTGTTGGTCGTCGTCGAAAAACAGCTTCCTTCCCATGCCACTGACCTCCGCAGGGTGGTCAACGCCCAGCGCCCAACAGCCAAGGTCGAGCCAGTGAGAACCATCATTCGCGATGTCACCGGCGCCATAATGCCAGTGCCAGTTATAGGAATAGTGAAAACGATTCCGGTTGAATGGGAGCATCGGTACGGGTCCCGTCCAGATGTCATAATTGACGCCAGAAGGCACGGGTTCGTCCTCCTTGTGCCCAATATTCCCGCGCAGCTGGGTATTCCATAGTTTGGCCATGAGCAAACGGCCGATTTTTCCTGACTGGACGTAGTCGATGAAGTGCCGTGTGACGCTGCTGCTCCGTCGCTGCGTCCCGACCTGCACGATTCGGTTGTTGCGTCTGGCTGCCTCCACCGCCAGTCGCCCTTCTCGGATGTTGTGGGAGATCGGCTTTTCCACGTACACATCTTTTCCTGCCTCACAGGCCAGGATCGTCGCTGCGGAATGCCAGTGAATCGGAGTTGCAACGATGACCGCATCTACGGTCTGATCATCCAGGACTCGGCGGATGTCATCCACCAGCTTTGGAGTCCTGCCCTTCTTCTCTTCTATGGCCTTTGTAGCCGGACCCACCACGCTCGGGTCCACGTCACAGATATAAGGCATGTCCACATCGGGCAGCGCGGCGAAATAACGCGTCAGCCAGGTGCCTCGCCCGCGAACTCCCATCATGGCGATGGTGACCTTATTGTTGGCCGAGATACGGGGTGTGGCCGCTGCCGTTTTCACTACTGCAGAGCTCACAACGGCTCCACCGGCTGATTTCAAAAACTTTCTTCTGCGCATGGAATCCTCCTGGTTGAGAAAGTGCGAGCCATAGAAAGCTCGGCCTATATAGTCTCGAGTGGATGACGCCGATCTCTCAAGGGCAAGGTCACACGCGAGGCGGTCTTCTGCGGTTGATAAATAGATAAGATCATCTCGATCGTCCACCGGCCGTCCTTCGCACTGACTGCCAGCTGTGAGGGTAGATCTTTCTTACATCAAATACCACCTATTGGTAAAGTGACGCCCTCAAACACAGACACGTTGACATGGGTGTCCTGGCGAAAAACTCCATCCGACCGGTGAGCAAGCCTCCTGGAACAGTCGTGGGTTGCAGATTTGGATGATCTTCCTCGGCGAGTACTCCGAACCAACGTTTGCGGTTGGCGGTAAGGAGCCATATTGAGCTTCCGGTGCCGTTGTGACGTATCTCAGAAGGCTGTGCCTTGTAGTTCCAGGTCGCGATCGGAACCTCTCTCAGCTTTTCTAAGACGAGGCGTGGATCGACGCTCTTGAGGTTGTCTTTTGATTCCCGGTCGCTGAAGTTGCTCCAGGCCCCGCTTCCGGAATTCAACCTAACCCCTGCTGTCACGTTTCCTGAGGCGTTGATGGCCGAGGCGAACAGCACTCCGCCCGTAGCCCGGACCCAGAACTTGTTTGGGAAACCTGTGACATTAAAGGCGAAGTTATGGGAGTCGGCCCAGGCGAAACAGCCACCGCACTGGGCCCTGGCGTTGCGTCCGGCAGCGAAGCTGTAGGGACCGGTGGCATGGCTGGATCGACCACTAGGAACTGTGGAGTAGTCGCCAGAGGCCTGGTTGCTGCTACCACCAGGTATCGTGGAATAATCCCCGGCGGCGCTGTTACTCACACCTCCCCCAACCGTCGAGAAATCCCCGGCGGCGTTAGCAAAACCTCCCCAGACCGTCGAGCTATTCCCGGTGGAGTCGTTAACCTCACCTCCCCCGACCGTCGATCGAAACCCGGTGGCGTCGTTACCAAGACCTCCCCCGACCGTCGAGAGATGCCCGGAGGCGTCATTACCCGCACCTCCCCCGACCGTCGAGCTACTCCCGGTGGAGTCGTTACCACTACCTCCCCCAACTGTGGAGTTATCGCCTGAGGCTGTATTGGGAATATTCGATTGGCCGCCGCCGCCGATTGTGGCGCCACTGGTTCCAGGCGGAACTGTGTTCGAGGGATGCCCCAGAATGAGATTCGGGCTGGCGGCACCTGGCACCACCCTTCCGAACGACACCTCAGGAGCCAGTTCCGACAATCCCACGGAATCGTCCGCCAGGTGACTTGATGTGATGCCTCCATTGGCAACCGCCAGGGACACGCTTCCGCTGTTCCCTCCTCCCGTCAGGCCCTCCCCCGTATTGACCCCCCGTGATCGTCCCGCCGCCACCAGCCGCCGTCGACAACGTCAACTCGTTGCCGTTGACCTGGATCTCGACATTGTCCCCGGCCACCAGGGCTATGTCATCCGTTAGCCCGTTCAGACTCCTCACCACTGCTCCATCAGCAATCTTCTGGCCCGTTACCGCCCCATCTGCCAGCAGCTCCGTCGTGACCGATCCCGGCTCCAGACCGTCCTCTTCCTGAGGCTGAATCACGGCTGTCGAGGCCAGCAGGTTGTTATCGCTTCGCAGGCCCAGAAGGATCAACGGCTGTGTGGCCGTGAACTCGATCACGCTGTCTGCTGCCACCAGAAGCGGATCTTGTGTGACAAACAGGGCTTCGTGTTCCCCGGGTCCATAGTTTCTATCCACCTGCTTCTGAAACTCCCCGCCCGTGTTGAAGATGGCATCGTAACGTCACTGTCTTGTGTCTCACTCGTATTGGCCACGGCAAATCCCGTGTCCGTCCCCTCGCTCACGAAGACGAAGAGTTTAAACTTGACTCCCTGTTCACTGGGAAGGACTCCCACGTTGCCCACTCCAGCGATCCTGAAGAAGACCGTGGCGTTGAAGGGCTGATCAGAGGTCAAGCGAGCCCAGCCATTTCTCACTTCCCCTTCCGGGTCACTGAAGACGATGGTTTCCGTTGCCCCGGGGCCAAGCGTAACCTCCTCGCTGTCAAAGAGCGTCCCGTCTGACTGATGAGATCGACCACGACCAGAATCTCGCCTGCACCTTGATGGTGGATCGTAAAGGCGGTCTCAGCCGGACCTCCGATCCCGTACTGGGCAAAGTACTGGCGGGTCTGGCCGAACTCACCCGCCAGGCAGGGAGTCAGCAGAAACAGGGTAGTGATGGTAACTGCGAGAATAGAAGCTCGGAGATTCATGAGGGAATCCTCCTTCAGTGAGACGACGCTCGTTCCGTTTATGGAGTAGCGGTAAGACTTGGGGACCAATATCAGTAGAGCCTAGTAGAGGGACCGACGGCAGTCAATCGCTTGACACCACCGGGTTCTGGATGGCCACGAGTCAATACTTGCCTGCCTCCTTCATAGAAGAATTGTGGACAGATTGAATTCCGTGTTTTGCTTTTCCTAAGCTGAAGTTCCTTCCAAAAAACACTGAAATCTGGCCGTAATGTGCTGATAGAGATAGGGTTAGAAAGAATTTGTAAATGGAATGTGTACCCATGTAATATGTGGGTTTGTTGTTTACTTTTGGTTGGTAATATGGTAATATGTATCCATGTACATCGAGTCCGTCCCCAATCGTAACTCCCCGCCTGCCATCCTCCTGCGGGAATCCTTCCGCGAGGGCAAAAGAATTCGCAAACGCACCTTGGCCAATCTCTCCAAATGGCCCCCTCGCCTGATCGACGGTCTCCGCGTTTTACTGAAAGGCGGTGTGGCTGTGGCCGACCCCGCTGAGGCCTTTGAAATCTTGCGTTCTTTACCTCACGGTCATGTCCACGCCACCCTGGGGTGTCTCAACCGCCTGGGCCTGCCCCGGCTCATCGACTCCCGCCGCACTCGAGAGCGAGACCTGGTGGTGGCTCTGATCGTGGCCCGCATCATCGATCCCCGCTCCAAACTGGCCACCGCTCGAGGTCTTTGTTCTCACACCCAGTTCCACTCGCTGTCTGAGCAACTGGGGATCGGCTCAGCCGGCAGCCAGGAACTTTACTCGGCTATGGACTGGCTGGGGCAGCGGCAGAATCGGATCGAAAAGAAACTGGCCCAGCGGCATCTGGGTGGGAGCACTCTGGTGCTTTACGATGTGACTTCAACCTATTTTGAGGGCAACCATTGTCCTTTGGTGCAGCGGGGATATTCTCGGGATGGCAAAAAGGACGAATCACAGATCGTCTTTGGGCTGCTGGTGACACCCGAGGGGTGTCCGGTGGCCATCGAGGCCTTCTCAGGCAATACGGCCGATCCTACTACCTTGAAATCTCAGATTCACAAGTTGCGCGAGCGCTTTGGGTTGCAGCACCTCGTGATGGTGGGGGATCGGGGTCTGATTACCCAGGCCCGGATCCGGGAAGAACTCCGCCCTTTGCAGTTGGACTGGATCACGGCCCTGCGCGGTCCCCAGATCCGCAAGCTGGTCAATCGTGGAGATCTTCAACTGTCTTTGTTTGATGACAAGGATTTAGCCGAGATTGAATCTCCCGATTACCCAGGGGAGCGGCTGATTGTGTGCCGCAATCCCCTGCTGGCTGAGCGTCGGGCCAGCAAGCGACAACAGCTACTGGAGGCGACACAGCAAGAGCTGGATAAGATTGTCCAAGCCACTGAGCGTCCCCAGCGGGCGCTTCAAGGCAAGGACAAGATTGCTCTGCGGGTGGGGAAGGTACTGCAGCGTTTCAAGGTGGGCAAACACTTTCAGCTGGAGATCACCGAAGAGTCTTTCAACTACTGCCGCAAGCAGGAGGCGATTGAGCGGGAAGCGGCACTGGATGGCATCTACGTGATTCGCAGCAGTCTCACTCAGCTGCAGATGACGGCTTCAGATCTGGTGCGATCCTACAAGGGTCTGTCGGTGGTCGAGCAGGCGTTTCGCTCCTTCAAGACAGTCGACTTGAAGGTCAGACCGATTTACCACCGGCTCGAAGACAGAGTCCGCGCCCATTTGTTTTTGTGCATGCTCGCCTACTACGTGCAGTGGCATATGCGCCAGAAACTGGCTCCGGTACTCTTCCAGGATGAAGATAAAGCCGCCGCCCAAGCGTTGCGGGAATCCGTGGTCCAGCCGGCCCGGCGATCACGCCGCGCTCGCGACAAGGCACAACTCAAACGCACCGAGCAAGGCTGGCCCGTCCACAGTTTTCAGACGCTGCTGGCCGATCTAGCTACGATCACGAAAAACCGAGTCCAAGCCAAGCTAACAGGTGCCGAACCCTTTGATCAGATGACTCGCCCTACCCCCTTCCAGCAACATGTACTGGACCTGCTCGGAGTCAAACTCTAAAGAAGTGTACCCAGTACGGTAACATCGGAAATCCAACCTTACCCTTTTATTATCAGGCACTTAAGTCTCTTCTTGGAAATGGAACTTCAGCCTAAGATGGCTGTCAACCTCCACCTCATGGAAGCAAGATAGGGTGAGATTGGCTCTGAGATGAATCTTCTTCGCCGATTCGTGATTCGCACCGCCCAGGAACTGCGCCATAACCCGGAAGCCCGCGCCAAGGCCTCGCAGGTGCTGGAAGAACAAGTCAAGCCCCTCGCCGAGCAGGCTTTGCGGGAGGCTCAACCCAACATCGAACACGCCAAGCTCGGACTCAAACCCTTGACTTCGTTCCTTCGACAGGGATTGCCATCTCTACAACCGCCGCACCGATGGAATCACCAAAGACATTTGCTGCGGTTCGGAACCTATCAAGCAGCCAGTCCACGGAAAGGATCAACCCCACATACTCTATCGGCAGTCCGACCGCGTTCAAGACGATCAACATCGTAACTAAACCGGCTTCTGGAATTCCCGCTGCACCAATAGCGGCCAAGGTCGCTGTAACAGCGATGATCGCCTGTTGCGTGAGTGTGAGATGAAAACCAATTGCCTGGGCAATGAAGATCGCGGCGGCAGCTTCATACAACGCCGTGCCGTCCATGTTAATCGTCGCGCCCAATGGCAAAACAAAATCCGTTGACTTTTTCGACACCCCAGCTTTCTGTGCTGTCTCCATCGTCACCGGCAACGTGGCGGACGAACTCGCCGTCGAGAACGCCGTCAAAAGAGCCTGGGACATCTGATACATGAACTTGTAGGGATTCTTCCTAGTGAACATCCAGTAGATGGCTGGAAGTGTCACGAGCACATGGAACGCTAAGCCAGCAAGCACCGTTGCGAAATACCAACCGACTTGCGACAACTCTTGCACAAACCTGCCTTCGGCCCTCGCTTCACCGAAGCGTGCCGTCACTAAACAGAAAATACCAATGGGTGCCAACTTCATCAGGAGCATGATGAAGTTCATGAGGGCGGTATTGGCTTGTGTGACCAGATCGTTGATCAACCCCACCTTTTGGCCCAGTGTCGTGAGCATTCCCGCAAAGATGATGGAGAACACGATCAGCGGGAGCAGGTTGGTTTCGGACGCACTGACGAAGAGGTTGTCCGTCACAAGCATCAAGACAAGATTCTCCAGGATCTTCGCTACACTTGGCGTTTCCGGTTCACCGCTGGGAAGTTTCTTGAAAACACTGCCGACTTCATCCTCGGTCATGCCCGTCACGTCGGACAGCTTCTTCAGCATTCGCGACTTGGGAGAATTTGCACTGTTTCCTCCCTGAAACTTCTCAAGCGTAGCGCTATCTACCGTCCCTTCACCCGGTCTGATTGCATTGACGACCACCAGGCCCACAACCACAGCGAGGATGGTTGTTGAGACGTAGTATAAAATTGCAGCCCCACCGGGCTTCCCCAATTTGCGAACGTCTCCGAGACCCAAGATGCCGCTCATCACGCTGGTCATCACGAGCGGAACCACCATCATTTTGAGACACCGCAGGAAAACTTCACCACCGACATGGAATTTTGTGGCCAAGAGCGGGGCGAGCAAAGCTAGCGCAATTGCCGCGGCAATTGCGATGCAAATGTAGAGTGTGAGATGACTCTTCTTTTCGTTCATAGAATTTTCGCGGTGAAAACCTCGGGACTTGTGATAATCGTGATCTCGTCCTTCATTTTCCCCTCCACCTTCCTCAGGTGTCCTGTGTTCACTTACAAATCAAGAAAAGGAGCCGCGAACGTTACAGCCATTGTAACTCGACGACTCCGTCCTATCCGACAAATTCGACCGCGCGTAACCCACTGTAGGAGTTCGACTGTAGGTGCGTACAAATGGCCGCATGAAGGCCAACACAACTCGCTCCAAGTGCTACCCCCGGACCCTCCCAGGTGCTCCGCTGTCGCGTAAGGGTAGCATTCTCCGTGCCAACAGACTTCGTCACATGGGACGGGGGAGGAATAAGGGTCAACGGAACGTGTCAACAACTTTGAGACACTTTGGTGAATAAATTACAGTAGCGTCATCTCAGGGGTCCTTCTTTTCGGGAGGGTTGATCCAAACCGCCTCTGGAAGAGCGGGAGGAACGGGTTTGCCATTGGGAAATCTCTCCTGGAAGAGTGCATGGGCGGCCTCCAGTGTTTGGGCTCGATTGCGACGTGTGGCGATGGCGGTGAGGTAGTGCACGTCCTCGGGAGTGTGCAGGCCGATACCCGAATGGCGATGGTCGCGGTTATACCAATCGAAGAACTCCCGGCAAAAGGTTCTGGCTTGCTGGATGGTGCCGAATCGAGCCGGGAATTCGGGCCGGTACTTGAGGGTCTTGAATTGGGCCTCCGAGTAGGGCTTGTCGTCACAGACGTGAGGCCGAGAGTGAGACTTGGTCACTCCCAGATCGGCCAGCAGCAAGGCCAGTGCCTTGGAACTCATCGACGACCCTCGATCAGCATGGAGGGTGAGATCTCCCGACACGATCGCCTGCTTGGAGTAGCTCTGGGCGATCAAAGCCTTGGCCAGGCGTGAGTTCTCCTGGGTGGCCACCATCCAGCCCACCACGTAGCGGCTGAAGATATCCAGAACCACATAGAGGTAGTAATAACTCCATTTGACGGGACCCTTGAGCTTGGTGATGTCCCATGACCAACATTGGTTGGGGCCGGTGGCCAGGAATTCTGGCTTGGCGTATTGGGGATGGCGGCGCTGGCGGCGACGCTCCTTGACTTCCAGACGTTGGGACAGAATGCGATACATGGTTCGGATCGAGCACAAGTATCGCCCTTCATCCAGTAGCTCCGCCCACACTGTGGCGGGAGCTTTGTCGACAAACCGCTGGCTGTGCAGGACCTCCACGACAGCTTCCTTCTCGGGCGGGCTCAAGGCGCGTGGGGATGCGGGCCGAGGTCGAGGATCCATCGCCGGCCGTTCCCGCCGAAGTTTCTCCCGATACAGACTGGATGGCGGCAGATCCAGAGCCTGACAGCCGGCCCGGACTCCGTGGGATTGTGAGAATCGCAAAGCTTCGTCCATCAGCTCTCGTCTCCGTTCTCTTCGCTGCTCGCCAGAGAGATCCCCAACAGTTGCGAGACTTTTTTTTGGAGATCCAGCATGGCTTCAAACTTCTCGAGCTTGCGCTTCAACTTCCGATTCTCGGCCTGAACTTGCCTCAATTGATGATCCAGAGGATTGACCGGCTTGGACTTGCGCCCCCGCTTGCGAGGAGTCAGCGCCTGCAGCGTTCCTTCCTCGCGTTGTCGTCGCCAGGTCTGAAGATTCGACCAGTAAAGTCCTTCTCGGCGCAGCAAGGCTCCCACTCCGCCCGACTCTTCACATCCATCGGCCTGCTCCAGGATCCGGAGCTTATAGCGGGCTGAAAATCGGCGACGCGTGGCCTTGCTGGGAACTTCCGGATCGGGTCTAGGAAGAACCCTGTCGGGCTCAGTCCGTTCCGCACCGATTTTGGGGACCTCTCCGCTTCGCTCCGAAGTCTCCAAAATCCTCAGTTTCTTATCGCTCCTGTTTACCATCATCGTGTGATCCAGCTTCTCACCCTCTAGTCTAATTTAGTGGGGAAGAAGTGTCTCACCCATGTTGGCACAGAGGGCAAGCCGGTGGACAAGATCGATGTGGATCGGCTGGGCGCGATCCAGGAACTCTCGCGCAACGGAGACCGGTTCAGGGTCAGGCTGCATGACAAGCTCAAGGCCCTGGAGCTGCTGGGCAAGCACCTCGGTATGTTCGGTCCCAAGCCCCCGGAAGTGAGCATGGGAATTGACATGGACGCCGAGACTATCCGGGCCAGAATGCTGGCCAGGCTGAAGCAGGCCCAGCAGGCGTCCAAGAATTCCTCCGAGCATCCTCCGAGTGGTTCCCGAAGCCCGTCCTATCCTATCCGAAAATTCAGCCGACTCGTAACTCACGGCGGGAGTTCGACTTGTAACGCGCACAATGGTGGCAAGAAGGCCGAAACGTGCCCACTTCAAGTGCTACCCGGGACGAGTTCCAACCGGTCTGTCATCGGGTAAGATTACCTTCCGGGGGTTGTGCCCAAAGTGTGCCCGCGGCAATCCAACTCCAGCTCACTCCAACTCACTCCGGCCAAGATAGCGGCTTAAGGCCCGCGGGATTTCTGCTTATTTCACAGGTAGTTACAGAACCGGCTTCCAGGACTTAAAATCCTGGGGGCCTTAGGCCCGTGTGGGTTCGAGTCCCACCCTGGGCACTTTAGAATCAACAACTTACGGCGATAGACCTTTTCCTTAGAAGCGCAGAATCGGCATTTTGTAACCAAAATTGTAACCGCGCCAACCCCACTCCACCCAAGATAAGCGGCAATCTTGATTGCTTTTCACACCCCCGTTCCAAGTTACTGACCCAGGCCTACTCCCGACAGGACTGGTGTGACCTCACTCCACCAGAACATGAGGGGAAAGCAGTGTGAGGAAGTTCAGGCGCTGGCCCCCCAGAGAACCCACCGTGTAAATCGGGGAGGTGGAACGAATCCGCACAAACCCGCCCGATTGGTGACGCACGATCGACATCAGCTCAAAAAGCACATGACTCTGTTTTTCACCGGGTCCCAACGTCAGGAAATGGACACCCAGGCGCTGGGCAGCGGGGTCGAAGAGTTCGATCGTGCTCAAGACTGCGGATGGAGAGGGGTTCAGAAGTCCCAGCCCCGTAAAAAAGTCCTCCGTTCGGGCGACCGGTCCGATGACGACTTCGCGTGCTCCCGCTGACTGCAGGGACAACGCCGCCAGAAAGCTTCCCGTCTCGCTTTCCACGACATGGCTGGCTACGATGTCGACTCCCGGCGAGAGACGCAGCCAGCCGTCGACGTTACCGTTGACCTGAAAGAGCTGGGCCAGATCGACTTGCAGGAATCCGCCCGACTCGAGATTGGATGGAGAGACACCGACCAGGTCGCCACTGCTGTCGATCAGCTCGATCTGGATCTCACTTGCCGGACCGGTATTGATCACGGAAAGGTGGTTCAACAGACCTGACCCCAGGTAGAGGTGCGGAAGAATGAGCTCCTCGGAGGTGGCCGCCGCCAGCGCCGGCAGTGCAGCCCGGGACTCACTGGTTCCGAACAGTTGCAGGCCGAACAGCTTCGGATCGGTCGGGCCACCGGCGGTTTCCTCTATTTGAGCGGAGACGTAGCCATCTTCCAGACCGCCCTTGGTGCTGAAGAGAGCCTCGACTGTGTTCTGGATCATGCCTTTTGACTCTATGCTGAGCTGTTGCTTGATGTCCTTGCCGTCGGGTCCATGCCAGGTCAGGGCGACCTCAACACTCTCGTCCTCGGGATTGATCAACAAGAGCCTGGTTTCGCCGGAGTCGCCGCTGTGGACCTCCGGAAACCAGAGTGGAGAGAGCATGGGTAGGGCCAGGCCGATGCCGTCCATCATCTGGAGTCGCTGGTCACCCCCCAGCGTGATGGCAATGGAATCGGGCTCGGTGGAAAGAACTTCCAGCCAGCCGGCTGTCATTCCTCCAGGCAGATCCTCTACCAGCACCGAGTGCTGAGTGAGAGGCTCCATTTCCACCTCCAACTCCTCCAGGGCTCCAGCAGGGCTTCCCGACGCGGGGTACGTCCTGACCTTCACTCGAGTTGTCTGGTGGAAGGTGTTGGTGATGGCTAGACCAGCAAAGTCCAGGCCGGCGGCAGAGAGGATGGGTACCACCAGAGCCGGTGTAAACTCAGACCCGAACTCGACGGCTCCCAGATCAATGACTTCGGTCCCATTCAGGTCGCCGTCAAACACTCTCTGGTGGCCGTCAAGATCGGCAGCTCCGTCCGGGAAAGAGCTAGAACCGCGGTCGATGGCGGGAGAACCCGGCAGCAGAGAGAAGTCACCGCCAACCGGATCGTTCAAGAGGGGATCGTCCGCAAAGTTGTCGTCGATGCCGTCCAGCTGGCCGTCACCGATCAGGCTGTTGAGCACGCTGGCAGGCGGGAAACTCCCAAGATCCCCTGACAGATTCTCGAAAAAGACGGAGTTGGCGATGGTGGCGTCTCCTTCCAGATCGAGGCCGAATCCGGCATTGCCAAAAACAGTGAGGTTGTAGGCCTCGACAATACCCTCCCTCAAGACCAGACCGGAACCATCCCCCTTTAGCGTCGATTGAGCCACCACGCTGTCTTCAACGAGCAGCTTGGCATCCACCACCGAAATCCCGACGCTGTTTCCCATTAGCTTGCTCGAAAAGAGCTCGGCGGATGAACCACTTTCGAGATGCAATCCCGCCTCTTGGTTCTCGCTGATCTCGTTTCGGAGAAGTCCTGCCGTTGCTTCCCTGCCCAGGGCCACTCCATGGAGACGGTTTCCTGCAATCCGGTTGTCCTGAATCCAGGCCTCCGTAAGGATCAGGGCCAAAACCCCGTCGCCTCGCCGGAAATCGAGGCTGTCCCGAATCTCGTTTCCTTTGACCAGTCCGAACGAATCCGCCAGGAGAATGCCGGCACGAGTGTTTTCGGAGATGGAATTGTCGAAAATGGAGACAATGCCCCGCTGAGAAAAGACGCCTTCTCTTTCGTTGCCGGTGATCTCGTTTCCCTGGACGATGGCGGAGGCATCCATGACGAAGACCCCGGCGTCACCGTTGTCCCGGATCACATTGTCATAGACATGGACGCGACTGAGGCGAATGTCGACTCCGCTGGAGTCTGTGTCGAATTTGGTCTTTTCGATCAGATTGTGACGAACCACGCCCGTAGCATCAAGGAAGGAGACACCGCCCCGCCCGCCCCGTATGTGAAGGCCCTCGATTAGAATGCCTTCCACCTGCGAAACCGAAATGACCGGAGCTCTTCCACCGGCTTCAATGGTGGGGGAAGAGTTCTCTGCGGCCCGCAGCGTAAGACCGTCAAGACGAACACCTCCGATGTTGCTGCCTATGTTCAGATTTGCGGCATAGGTTTCACTGTCTTTGATTTCAATGATGCTCCCAGGCCCGGCCACTTCGAGCGCTGTCTTAACTGAAGTGAAATCGGCCGAACCGTCCCGGGCGATGCGCATAAATTCAGGTCCTGTTGCAACGACCGCGCCCCAGTAAGGAAGAGTCAGCGAAGTGGTCTCGTCACCGCAGTCGATCCTTAGTCTTCCTTCAAAGGGTCCCGGCTGTGGGTCATCGGAGGCAACGGTAGCGACCAGATCATGACTGGCCCCATTCCCCAGTGAGAAGGTAGGGGAGTTCGTCGTCAACTCCACAGAAGAGTTACTCAGACTCTCCAGTATTTTGACCTCGCAGTTCTCCGGATGGGATGCATGGTTGGACAGTTCGATCGTACAGCTTTGCTCAAAGCCTAGCAGCCTGTGGTGAAAGTCGAGGGCAGGGGTCACATTCAGACACTACACTGGTCCCATGGCAATGGGAAAGAAGAAGCGACGGCGACAAGCGGATCTGTGGGTGGCCAGCAGCCAGTTAGCGCGGAGTCCTGGGCATCCATTCTACGAAGCCCTCAACGAGGTATTGAGTGAGCACGGCTTTGACGATTTCGTAGAGGAGCTGTGCGGGAAGTTCTACGCGGAGAAGATGGGGCGGCCGAGCGTGGCGCCGGGAGTGTATTTTCGGCTGTTGATGGTGGGGTATTTTGAAGGGATCGGAGCGGAGCGAGGGATTGCCTGGAGAGTGGCCGATTCACTGGCCCTGAGAGAGTTTTTGGGATTGAAAGTGAGCGAGACACCACCCGATCACTCGACGATATCGAGAACCCGGAGATTAATCGATGTGCAGACCCATGCGGCGGTGTTCAGCTGGGTGCTGGAGCGACTGGCGGAATCGGAACTGCTGAAGGGAAAGACGATCGGGATCGACGCGACGACGCTGGAAGCCAATGCGGCGATGCGCACCATCATCCGACGGGATACGGGAGAAGACTATAACCAGTTTTTAACCGGATTGGCTCAGGCTTCCGGAATCGAGACGCCCACCCGCGAAGACCTGGTTCGTACGGACCGGAAACGCAAGAAGAAAGGCTCCAACAAAGAGTGGAAACATCCTCACGATCCGGACGCTCGCATCACGAAGATGAAGGACGGGCGAACGCACCTGGCCCACAAGGCCGAGCATGCCATCGACATGGAGACGGGAGCGATTGTGGCGGTCACGGTACAGGGAGCCGATAAAGGAGACACGACGACCCTGAAGGAGACGCTGATTCGTGCTGCCGAAAACATTGAAGAGGCGACGGGGCAAAAAGAGGAAATGGCCGAGGTGGTGGCCGACAAGGGATATCACAGCACCGAAACGGTAAAGGATTTTGCAGCGCTGCAGATACGCAGTTACATCTCGGAACCGAAGCGGGGCAGACGCAAGTGGAAAGGCAACATCGAGGGGCGAGATGCCACCTATGCCAACCGCAGACGGATACGGGGAGAGCGAGGCCGCGAGTTACTGAGACGGCGGGGCGAAAAACTGGAAAGATCCTTTGCTCATCTGTACCGGACAGGGGGGATGCGCCGCACCGAGGTCAGGGGACACGACAATGTGGCCAAGAGACTGCTGATTCAGGCCGGTGCGTTCAACCTGGGTATGGTGATGCGCCAGAAACTCGGCGCAGGGACTCCCCGGGCCCTCCACGCCCGGATTCTTTGCGCTTTGTTAGTCTTTTTCGGGCTGAGGAAGGGCCTGAGGAGACGGATCAGCACTTTCTTTGAAGGTTTGATTGGAAAACTTTCAATCGGGCCCTTTCCAGGTGGCCCCCGGCCCAAGTCGGTGTCCGGACCCAATTAAGCACTTCTGCCACGGGCTGCTAGCTCGTTAGTCCGAAAACTGAAGCTGAGGCTGACGGGATCCGCTGTCACTTGGGCGTCGACGGCTGCCGCCAGATTCAGCTTCCCATTACCGGTTTCCATGATTCTCGGAACTTCGCCCTCACCCCCCACCTCCGGGGACGCCGTGTTGACGAGAGCTGACTTGATCGCCCGCGGGCCCCATTCCGGATGCAGCCCCTTGAAAACCGCCGCCGCTCCTGCCACCAAAGGCGCCGAGAAACTGGTGCCGGAGAAATTCCTGAAACCCGGAGCCGGCTCCACTTGTTTGGACGCCGTGAGAACACTCTCCCCGGGAGCTACCAAATCCGGCTTGATCAAGAGGTCGATACTCGGGCCTCGTGAGCTGAAAGAGGAAAGGCTTTCGGTCGTCGGATCCGGGAAAGCCAGCCGGTCAGTCTCAGCCCCGAAAGTAATCGAAATCTCACCTTGATTCTCAAGGAAGTCTCGCAGAAGTGATCCGTCACGCCAGCCGATCACCGCCACCGGCCCATCCGACTCCAGGGAGGTCTCGGGAAGACTCTCGGTGGCTACGTAGATGACCAGACCGGCGGCTCCAGCGGCAAAGACATGGTCAGCCTGATCCTGGAAGGTACAGTTTCCCGATCGAGCCAGAGCAACCCGGCCGGCCAGACTGCCGTCGGGTAGCGCCAGGCAGGCTTCTTCGCCAGGATCAAGCGGACTCAGGGAGGTGATCATCAGGGGACCGGTCTGCTCGGGGACAGGAGTCGCTGGCTGGTATGGGAAGCTCTCCAGGTCAAAGGGAACCGCAGCCAGATCAGAGGCGATCGACAAATAGGGCAAGAGGACACGTTCGTGGCTGATCGAGCCCACCGTGAGAGCATCGGGACTGATCCCGGGAACCTTGATCGTGAGTGAGCCGGGCCCTTCATTCCCCGCAGAGATTACGGACAGCCCGCCCGCCTCGGTGGCCAGCCGAATCGCCTCATCATACAAATCTCCCTCCCCCGGGACGCTGGTTATGAATCCCATGCTCAGGTTGAGAATGTCCATCTCGTCCACGACAGCATCTTCAATCGCGGCAATGCCCCCGGCCTCGGGAGCACCGTCGTTGATGCCGGGCGTTCCAAAAACCTTGTAGTTGCCCAGGAAGGCCCCGGGCGCGATTCCGCGAATCATCCCCTGGGGGCTCTCTACCCATCTCCCGGCGGCGATTCCCGCAATCCCCGTGCCGTGGCCGCGGGGGTCTTCGTCTTCGGCGCTTTGGTTCTCCTGTTCTCGGTATCCCAGTTCCGGAAGCACATAGCTCCTGGCCACAATCACTTTGGAGTTCACGTTCTCCAGGTCTCCCTTCGGAAAACCTTCTGGGGCTTCGAATCCCTCTCCATCGAACATCGGGTGCTTTGCGGCGATACCCGTATCAATGATTCCGATGCGAACGCCTGCACCAGCTGAGTCCGGGTCCCCCACCAGGTCCCAGGCAGCCCCTGCGCCGATCTGACGAGGGGCCACGTCGAGCATGGGGTAGAGTTTTCGATTGGGATAGACACCCTGAACATCAGCCAGCAATTGCAGCTGCTCGGCGGCTTCTTCCGAACACTCCACGACCAGGAGGTTCAACAGAATCGATTTCCTTGAGAGGACTCGTACGCCAGGGTCGAGGGTTCCGATCAGACGGCTCTGAGAAGCCTCCACAGCGGACCGGTAATCTTGGGATCGAGTGCTTTTCAGGCCTCGGCGAACGGAAAGGATCCGTCCATTCCCCCGGTCCGCCAACAGTCGTTCCAGAACCGAAGGCTCAGTCAACCGAACCAGATAGGTTTCCCTGGGAGTCTCCTCTGTCTGGAAACCAAGAAGGCCTGTTGACAGCCCGACCAGAACCAGCACCCTGGTCGCTAGGTTCAATCTCTTGAAAAGCATTGACTTCTTCTGAAAATCGCCTCCGTCAAGGCGCCTCCACCTTAGTGTTCCAGATTCCAGCTCTAAGCCGACATCCCCATAGCAACTTTGGATGCGAGTTCCTCTGACTGTCTGCGACGAAGAGTCGAAACCTATCAGCCCGCCAACCAAGGAACGGGTGTTTTACCTCACATTTCCGCCCAAGACGGCCGCACGGCCGGGCGATGTCGCCGGGATAGCCCGAATGTCGGAGTACTTGCCCGAGCAGACCTATCTGGTCTTCCTGGGAGATTCCGAAGCCACCTTTCTCTCCGCCATTGAAGGTCAGTGAGGCGGTTCCTTTGCCATCGGCGAGCTCATTATTCTCGGGATTGCGTCAAGTTTAATGCGAGCCTGGGGGATGTCGTCGAGACTCTGGGCCACTCTCGAAGTCACATTCAACCTTCGGTAGTTAATCGACCTCCCCTCGTCTCTTTGCCCCGGGCTCTCTTTCGAGCTTCTCGAGGTCAGCTCTGTAGAGGGCCTCTTTAAGAACCTCCGGGACGAAACGCAAAAGAGGTTCTTCAGTGCTGATGGGAGACCGTAGGATTCAGCGGAGGACTTCTCCCCAGAACTCACTACTTGTCCGCAGGTTTGCGCAAACCAGGACCCGCAGGGTGTAGTGGTCCAGCGATCTATGGTCGCCTATTTGGGCTGGTAGCGTGCCCGTAACAGAGACGAAAAGCGATAGGTCGCGTCTTGAAGAGGCCGCTGAAGGCCGGACGCCAGGGATTGTGAGGGAGCAAAGCGCTCTAGAGGGACACAGTCCCACGAATGATCAGAACCCACAGATGTGGAGACCAACCAGCCTAAGCTGCACGCCTTAGCGAAACGACCGGAAGGTGGCGATGTCCGTCGTGGTAACCGACTTCAAGGCTGAATCGATCACCCGGCTGTCCAGCGACCAGTGCGCTGGGCTTAGCGCACCGCGATCTCCGTGGCCACTGTTTGCGAGGTTCGAGGCGAGGAAGCCGCTTGGCAGGCCCTCCATGGGCTCGGGCGGGGCGTTCCACGTTCCGGAACTCGGAACACCACGCGCTTGTTGTCACGGGCGCCTCTGAAGTCTCGGCCACCCGTTTTGCTAGCTTCGGAAACTGCGGTGGCGCGCACGAAGTAAGCGCGTGGCGCCGAATGGAAACGGCAGGCTCACGCCTTGCCGTTGTGTCCTGCCGGTTTGAGGAAAGGAAACCCGATGAAACTTTGCAGGGCGCCGGGTTTCCCCTATCATCAGGGGCGAGGAGGCAGCATGTTCGAAAAAGCAGTTCGGATGCTGGTCGGCGCGGCAATCTTCCTGACGGTCGGGGTTGCCGCTCCCGGGTGCCGCCCAGAGGCCCCGGTAGTACCAGATCCACCCGAGCCCAGTCCACAGCAGGCGCACGAGCAAAGAAAGGCCGAGCTCGAGGTGCAGTTCAGTGATGATTTCAGCCAGGATTACGGCCCGCCCGACTACTTCGACCTGACGCGGTGGACCAGACTCGATAAGGCTCGAGGCCGAACGGAGAATGGTTCCTGGCTGCTGGAGGCCGGAGCCTTTCCACCCCTGGGCCCTGCCGATATCGCTTTCGGGGGTTACGCCACTACGCAGAGGTCCTTTCATCCGGGATTGGCAGGGACCAACGGTGTGGAAATCACCCTCCACGATCTCAGTCATGAGCGGGAGCTCGCAGAGCAACCGGAAGGAGTCGACCCGGTCTTGATCCATGCCTGGAGCCTCACGGTTGGGAGCTGGCACGGTCTGGTCGGTGGCCAGGGTGAAAAGGACCGGGGGGTGCAGCTGCACTTCGATCTGTTGCGCCCGGACGGGCTGTTCGTGTACCTGGTGCGCGGGATTGTGCCCGAGGACTTTGACAGATTTCCGAAAGACGGGTTTGGAGAAGGTGCCGAGAATCTGAGCGGGCAAGAGCTCAGAGAGTTGCACGAGAAGGAGATCGCCCACGGGGGAGTCTTTATCAGCGTTCCCACGTTGATCCTGGCCTGCAGAGTCTACCGGACTGAGCAGGAAATCAGCGAGATGCTGGGGCGCACCCGCCGCGGGGGGCTGTATCTCACCGACGACGCCAATACTATTTATTGGACGCTTGACGGTGAGGTGATGGACAGCGTCGATATCAGCGGGTATTTTAGCTCCAGCCCGGAGTCCGTAGTGGACGGAGCCTTCCTCACCGTCATGGGGGTTGGAAGCGCCTATCTGAATACCTGGAGAATGGATGATCTGGAGCTGTATGGGTCTCCCCGGCCCCCGCAGGGCACCGCGGCTTACTGAGCATCAGCCCTCTCAGGTGCGGGTGTGCGTTTGAGGTTCCGGTCCTGTAACCTAGCTCCGAAAGCAAGGAGGCCCATGAACGTCAAAGTGGGCAGTTGGGGTCGGGGTTCACAGCTTCCTACCGCCCCACCTTCTCGAGCAGCTCGGCCACGGCTTGCTGGACATCCTGTAGATGGGCCTCCAGGCGCTTGTTCTGGTTGTTCAGCTGCTCGATGTAGATGTGGGCCTTCTCCAGTTCCTCCAGGATGCCCCGCTGCTGATCTCCCAGCTCCACGTACTCCCGGCTCTGCTCGTCCTTTTTGCCTGCTCCCACGGCTGGAAGGTGCTTCTCCCTCCACATGGACTCGGAGTGCTCTTCGATGGACTCCAGCTGGTAGTCGTCTTCAAAGACGTAGTCGGCATGCAGATCACCGCCCCGTTGCATGATCGGACCGTTGACGTCCAGCGTACCCTGGGGATCGCCGGTACCGATTCCCACGTTGCCGCCGTCCTGAAGAAACAACCGAAAATCAGCGACACTGCTCTCCACGAAGTTCAGCCCGCCGCTCTTCAGGTTGAGGTGCCACTGCAGTGAATCGCCGTCATCCTTAAGACCGATCAGTTCACTGTCGGAACCCTGGCCCCGAACAGTGAGAGGCTTACCGGGAGTCGCCGTGTTGATGCCGACGCTGCCGGAAGCCCGAATCAGAAACTGGTTCGAAACCGGTGGAAGCGAAAGTTCCTCCGGTGCTGTCCGCCCAAACGAAGGCTCCATCGTGGTCAGCATTGGCCTGTAAGCCAGCAGCAAAGCTGCTACTCCCGAGGGCGAGGTTTCCGCTGCCTCCGGGCACAGTGGCCACGGCGCCGAGGGCATGGTTTGCCTGACCTCCGCCTACCGTGGATCTAAAGGCGGAAGCGGAGTTGGAGGCTCCGCCCCCCACGACACCGTCGGCAATCTTTTCCTCCGTCACTGCTCCGGCGGGGCTAGCGCGGCCGCGTGCAACCGTTAGCTCGGCTGTTACTTCCTGAGTTTCCAGGACCTTGCAAAGTCTGTCCCGGTTCAGTGCAAGAGCAAAAGTGGTCAAAGGCTAACAGGGAACCGGAGCACCTACAAGCGATGCCATGAACCCCTTTCCGAATCGCACGCCGATCAGAGTCTCTCCGACTCCAAAGGCTGCAGAGAAGTCCTGTGCCATTGGTCCGATGTGGCGAATATCAATGGCCTGGGCTTTGTAGTTCCAGGTCGAAACGGGCACCTGGCTTAGTACTCTGGTTCATAAATACACTAACGTATTTTTAGGCGGCGGCTTTCAGTTTGTTCATGAGCTTGTTCAGGTCGTGACGAGTAAATTTCCACTTAAAAGGCTTAGCAATGGTGGCGTAATGCTGTTGAAAGCCCAGAAGCCGTTCTTCGAGGGCCTGCAGGGAAAGGAAGTCGTTCGGGGTAAGAACTTTGCGCTGGACAATGGAGAAATAGATCTCGATCTGGTTCAACCAACTCGCATGGACGGGTCCGTGGACGGGGACGATTCGAGGATATTTGCTTTGAAGCCGGCGGATGCAGCGGGCTCCCCGGTGAGCCGATCCATTGTCCAAAATCCAGAAGACTCTTCGGGCTTCTTTATAGGGAGTCTGGGTCATGACTTGATCGACCAAGCGGCCAAAAGGAGCAATCCCATTTTTTCGTTCACAGCGACCGAAGAGCTTGGCCCGATGCACATCCAGTGCTGCCAAATAAGCCCAAGCGCCGCAGCGCGTGTATTCATGTTCCACCTTCATCGCGACGCCGGGTTGAGGGGGGAGGGTTCGATGCCGACGGCGGCGTGCCTGGATGCTGGTTTTTTCGTCGGCGGAGAGGACGAATTCACCGTCTTTAAGGGGATGCCCCAGCCACACTCTCTCATACAAGTCGAGGATACGCCCCGCTTTTTCGGCGAAATGGGGGTCTCGAGGGAAAACCCAGCAGCGATGCTGCCAAGGGCGGATGGCGTCCTCATGGAGCCAGCGCCAGACGGTGGTCCTGCTGATGCTGGCGACCAACCCGGACTGGCGCACTTGGGCGGCCAGATCGGCGCTGCTCCATCGCGAGATGGGCAATCCGAAGGTGGCGGGCAACTCACAGGCCAAGGCTTTAACCTCGACCACTACCTCTGGGGGGAAAAGACCGGGGGCGACCCGGCCGAGAGTTCTCCTCCAGACCCATCAGGCGTTTTTCGAAAAAGCGCTTTCGCCAGAAACATACCACCTCTCGACGGGTATCCAAACGTTTCGCGATCTCATCATTACGCAAACCCTGGGCTGCCAGGAGAATCATCTTGGCTCGCTGTACCTGAAAATACGGTAACGTATATTTTCGGGCACGAGCCAATAGTTCTCTTTCCTCACCTGGCGATAGAACGATCTTATACGGGCTGTGTCGAGGCACTGTGGAACTCCTTTCAGGTTACCACAATGCCAAATCAGCCTGATATAATACGTTAGTGTATTTAAGAACTTATGTACTTAGCGTTTCCAGCAGTCGCCGGGAATCCACTGTCTGGAAGTTTTCTTTGAGGTCTCGATCGCTCAGGCTGCTCCAAGACCCGCTGCCACCGGACAGCGACACTCCGGATGTTGCGTTCCCAGATCCATTGATTCCAGTTACGAAGCGAACACCCCCGTGGGGAATCGCTACCTGGAGCGGGTCCGAAATTCCCTGGAGCCTCGAAAGGACACCTTGGCCCAGGAAGCCGGGCCGGGCCTGTCCCTGCTGGTCGGGGCTTTCGGGATCACAGTTCTGGCCGGCACGCCATACAGCATCTTTGAGGAGGTCTTCAAGAAGTCAGATGCATCTGCAGCCGGTGGATGTGGCGGTGGAGGATGCGGAGGATGCGGAGGATGCGGAGGATGTGGGGGTTGCGGGGGCTGAGGCGGTTGCGAGTAAGTGAGTCATTGGAACCAAATCCACGGCTGTGGGGACTATGTTGTGCAGAAACCAGTCGCAAGAGAAGGGAAGGCAGCCGGATGTTTGACGCACTGATCGAGTCTTCGCACAGTCCCGAGAAAAGAAGGTCAAGGACAGTCTTTGTCTCTTTGCTCATCCACTCAGGCGTACTAGCGGTGATCGTGGTGATCCCGCTGATCTACTATCAGGGCCTCCCCGAGTACGAGCTGCTGACCGGTCTGGCAGCGCAGCCGAATTCTCTGCCGCCTCCCAGACCTCCGTCTCTTCCCGCCCATCCTCCACCGAAAATGACAGGAGCCGTCCAAACCTTTCGACCTGATCCGGAGGCGTTCATGACGCCCACCACGATTCCGGACGAAATCCTGCCTCCCGATGAGAACATTCCGTTCCTTTCGCAGATTGGGGCCGGTTCCACCGAGGGAATCCCCGGAGGACCTCCGGGCGGGATCCAAGATGGAGGACCGAACTGGGGCTTTAGCGGGCTGGGGGGAAATGGCCTGAGTAGGGTACCTCCCCCGCCGCCACCCCCGGAGCCAAGGGAACCCCGTCGGGTCAGCGATGGCGTCCAGAATGCCCGCCTCATCCAGAAGGTGGATCCCGTCTATCCCGAGCTGGCCAAGCGAGCCCGCATCTCCGGTATCGTCCTGCTGCAGGTGACCGTCAATGAGCTCGGCCTGGTGTCGGGCATCAAGCTGATCCGCGGCCATCCGCTTTTGAATCAGTCGGCCATCGATGCGGTGAGCCAGTGGAAGTATTCACCGACTCTACTGAGCGGTGAGCCGGTCCCGGTCATCGCCACGGTGACCGTGAATTTCGTTCTTCGGTAGTTCCCAGCCCCGATCAGAACCCCAGGCGGAAGCCCGTTGTCCGGGGACGATTTCACGCTGGATTCCTCGTGGAGACCTTGCACTGGCTATGACCACCGTCTCAAAGAACTCGTCCGCACTTCTGGAGATCTCTCCGTGGCCCTGGAACTGGGGATACCCAGATCCACCGCGATCGGCTGGCTTGGCGATTCACCCAGGCAAGTCGTGAGCCTCGATCTCCTCTCGCTTGACGAGCAGGAACTCCAGCATGAAGTTCTAGGCACTTAGCTGCCTGTTTCAGAAAGACCTTGAGAGAGCGCTAAACGAGCCCAAAAGTCAAAAGCAGCTCTTCGGCCACTCCACGCGGTGTTAGCCTCAGCAACTCGGCTCGTCTCCACTTTGTTATTCACTCACCCGTTTGATTAACCTGTTGGATGGTTCCTGCGCGGGATTGACGACTTTGCGGGAGGCCTCGCTCCCTGTCACTGGTAATTTCTCGGCATCGATCAAGCCTACCTGCGCAAGAACGGAGGCTTGGTCCCAGTAGATACGCTCACCGGCGATCTTTTCGTCTTTAAACTGCACGACCACGATGACGGCGACCTCGACTCGTTTGCCGGTAGGCGGTATGCCGGGGAGGATCCATGGCATCTCGATCGTGTGGGTAAACTTGTGGATCAGTTCGTCCACGATGCGGTCCTCTCCGACTGTTCGAGCCACTGGTACGACTTCGGTGTCCGTTGGATGACCTGGGAGGAAATAGGTGCTGTAGAAGTCGCGAACCTCACGAGAGCCGACGCCACCTGTCATTACAGGGACATGGTTAACAAAGGGATTTGACGTCATTGTTGCCATCGTTGCATCGATACTCTTCTCCGGTTACGCAACTGTTTTTCTGTAATTTGACTGAGAGCGATCTGAAACAGGATTCTCCTGTGGGTTGAAATCGACCAGACTGAGGTACTGCTTCCCGATCAGCCAGTCTTCGTGAATCTCCTCGACGACGGCGGTGATGAGTCGCAAAGCGGACTCGGTGTTTGGAAAGATACCGACGACCCGGGTGCGCCGGCGAATCTGACGGTTTAGGTTCTCCAGCCCGTTGTTGGTGCGAATGCGCCGCCAGGTAGAACGTGCAAAACGAAAGACCGTAAAGCCTTCGGGCAGGTTGGTCTCCATCCAATCGGCCAGCTCCGGGTTGCGGTCACGGTATTGCTCGACTCGGGTTCGAAGCATGGCCTCGCCCTCGCCGCCTGAGGGTGCGTTGAAGATGTCTCGAATGTCAGTGGCGATGGCGGCACGTTGATCGGATCGGCGGGCGTAACGCTGAGCATTCTGGCTCAGGTGAAACTGACAGCGTTGCCAGGGCACCGAGGGAAAAACGGCTCTTCTAGCAGCACGTAGACCCGAGTGGTCATCGCTGACAATCAGCTGCACACCCTCCAGACCACGCTTTTGAAGCTGCTGCAGAAACCCTCGCCAGTGGACCTCAGCCTCGCTGAGTCGGCAGCTGACCCCAATCACCTCCCGCTTGCCCCAGCAGTTGACTCCGGTCGCTTTCAAGACGGCCACATCCTGAATGCTGCCCTGGCGACGGACCTTCTCGTAGTGCGCATCCAGGTACACAACTGGATAGCTGCCCAAAGGGCGGTTGCGAAACTGCTCGAGTTCGTCGTCCAGCAGCTTGGAGATTCTTGAGACCTGGCTGGCGGAGATCTCGGTGACCTTGCGCGTCGACACGCCCATTACATACATCTCGGCGATGGCCAACTTGAGCGCCTTCTCCGAACGGCACCCTCGTTCCAGGGATCGGGGATAGAAGTCCAGGTGACGTACTTGTGGAATCCGGATTCGCAGCTGTCCCACTCGAGTGGACAGCGTCTTGTCCTTGTACCCGTTGGCGTGGTCTCGACGCTGCTCGCTCCGCTCCCAGCGTCGAGCTCCCAGAAACTCTTCTCGTTCCAGCTGCATGGCGGCGTTGATCAGCTTCTCTAATACTCCTCGAAACGCTTCACTGCCTTCTTCGATCAGCTCTCTCAATAGTTCTCGTGGTAGCCTCTGTTTTGGGTCTGGGGTCATTCGGATCCTCCTTACTCGTTGCCTTGAGTTTTTGGAGAAATCCTGCCCCAGACCTCTGATCCTTTTAGCTCACCTTTCCCAAATTACAGAAAAAACGGCACACCCCTCTCTTCTCCTCGAACTCAGCGGCCGTGTGCCGCTCCCACATCTCGACCATCGCCTGTTGCTCCGGAGTAAGGTTATGACTATTCATGGTCTTTCGACCCTCCTTCTGTGTGTCAGCTAGCTGACAGCCAACCGCGATCAGTAGAACGGCCAGGCAGCCGAGCCTGGCTTCTCGCATGATGTCTTGCCAATTCATGTCCTTCTCCTTTTCCTGTCAATTCAAAATGGAGGCGAGCCTCTCGGATCTCCAGGGCTTCCATTTTCGGTCGGTATTTTGTTACGAATGAGCCCGTCGGGCTAACTATTGATTATCTGGTTTCCAGATGAGTCTGCTATCTGTGCTTTGGTTTCGAGCTACCATCAGAAGGTGTGTAAATAGCATAGGCGGTGAGTATCCTTCCGGGTTGATAAAGCCCAGGGCCGAAAGGCCCGCAACGGAAGGAGTACACACCGCATGAGCAAGAAGAACATTGAAGAAAGTGTGGAGTCAAGAGTTTGTTTCGAGCAGCTGGAAGATTGGGTGCGCGAGAGGATCCAAGGCTGGGTTCAGGAGCTGCTGGAGGAGAAGGTCACGGAGTTATTAGGGCGGCGTAAGAGTGAGCGGCGAAGAGCCGTGGACACTCCGTCGGGCTATCGCAATGGATATGGCAAGCCGAGGCATCTGACGATGAGCTCGGGGACGATCTGGAGTTCCCCCGGTTTCGTGGACACCTAATCCTTTGGGAGAATGGAGGACACGATGCCAAGAACAAGACGAGCTTATCCACCCGAGTTTCGCCAGCAGATAGTCGAGCTTCATCGAGCCGGGCGCAGCCCCGGTGAGCTGGCCCGAGAGTTTGAACCCAACGAACAGACGATCCGCAACTGGATCGCCCAGGCAGACCTGGATGAAGGCCGTCGTAGAGACGGCCTGACGACGGTAGAACGAGCCGAGCTGCGGAAGTTGCGCAAAGAAAATAGGCAGCTGAGGGTTGAGCGGGAAATATTGGCAAAAGCCGCGGCCTGGTTCGCACGGGAGAGCGATCCGATTTCCAAGGAGTCTTCAGGTTCGTGAAAGTGAATCAGGCCGACTATCCAATCACCACCATGTGCCGTTTGCTGGGTGTCTCCACCAGTGGCTACTACGCGTGGGTCGATCGCGGACCTTCGACTCGAGATGAAGCGAATGCTCGTCTTCTGGAAACAATCAACGGGATCCACCAGCAAAGTCGTCGGACCTATGGAGCTCCCCGCATTACGGCGGAACTTCGAGAGGAAGGTCACCTGGTGGGCAAAAACCGGGTGGCCCGACTGATGAAAGTCGCCGGCATTGAAGGCGTTAGCCGCAGACGCAAGACACGCACGACCCTGAGAGGCCAAGACAGCCGTCCGGCTCCGGATCTGGTGGAGCGAAACTTCCAGGTCAGCCGCCCCAACCGACTGTGGGTTGCAGACATCACGTACGTGCCGAGTTGGGCAGGTTTCGTCTACCTGGCCGTAGTGGTCGACGCTTTCAGTCGTCGAGTGGTCGGCTGGTCGCTCAGAAATGATCTCAAGACCCGGCTAGTGACCGATGCCCTGCAAATGGCACTTCAAGAGCGTGAATCCGACGGGGTGATCCATCACTCGGACCAGGGGACGCAATACACGTCGATCGAGTTCGGGCTACGCTGCAAGAGAGCCGGCATCAGACCCTCCATGGGCTCGGTCGGTGACTGTTATGACAACGCGCTGTGTGAGAGCTTTTTTGCCTCTCTGGAGTGTGAACTGATCGACCGGCACAGCTTCCGCAGCAAGCTGCAGGCCAAGCTTGCTGTCTTCGACTACATCGAGGGCTTTTACAACCCTCACAGGCGGCACTCGTCACTGGACTATCTGTCGCCGATCAACTATGAATCGAGGCACTCAGATGTGGCTTGATTCGAAAGCCGTAAACTGTCCACAAAAGTGGGGTAACTTCAATCCAGGTTCGAAGGCCTCGAGTGCGGGATCTAGAGGAACGCTTTGAAAGTCGGGTGTTGCCGCTGTTTGCCAAGCGGACGCGGCAGGTTCGAGAACTGATCCCTGAGCTGTACTTGCATGGTCTGGCGCTGGGGGATTTTGATCTGGCTCTGAGAGGGCTCTTAGGGGACAAGGCCGCGCTGTCAGCCTCCACTGTGGCGCGGTTGAAAGAGAAGTGGCAGGCCGAATGGGAGGTCTGGCAGAGTCGACCGCTGGATGATCTGGAAGTGGTTTATTTGTGGGTAGATGGAATTTACGTCAAGGCGGGACTGGAGAAGGAAAAGGCAGTCCTGCTGGTGGTGCTGGCCGCCTTAAGTGACGGCAGCAAAGTAGTCGTGTCGGTCACGAGTGGCTATCGGGAATCGACCCAGAGCTGGTCGGAAGTACTGCGCGACTTGAAGCAGCGGGGGATGGGTTGTCCGCGCCTGGTGATCGGAGACGGCCACCTGGGCATCTGGGGAGCTTTGCGCAACGTCTATCCCCAGGCCGAGGAGCAGCGCTGCTGGAATCATCGGATTGTCAACCTGCTGGCCAAGCTCCCCAAGGGAGTGCACAAGCCGGCCTTGCTGATTCTGCGGCAGATCCCTTACGCCGAGACCCGACAAGAGGCACAACGACTCAAGAAGGTCTTTCAGCACTGGTGCCGGCAGCGAGGACTGACCCTGACGGCTGAGTTGATCGAGCAGGACTGGGACCGGATGGTGACCTTTTACAACTATCCGAAGAAGCAGTGGCAGCATCTGCGAACAACCAATCCCGTGGAGTCACCGTTTGCCGCTCTTCGGCTGCGAACGGACGCGGCCAAGCGGTTCAAGAAAGTGGGAAACGCCCAGGCTGTGATCTGGAAGATGCTGCTGGTGGCGGAGAACAGATTCCGCCGTCTGAAGGCACCGGAGCTGATGAAAGACGTCTACCAGGGCGCCGAATATGTCAATGGAGTCCCGGTCAACCAAGTTCCGGAGGAGAAAGCCGCCTGAGCTTTTTTTACACACCTATTGACAAGAGCTCTTTGCTTCCAGATGATACGTCCAGCAGATTATGGGGTCTAGCCCGCCATCCCGGCGAGGCAGGCCACTACAGCTGGTGGCGCCAGTTTGGCGGTGCCCGGGAGAACAATGTCGGCTGGCGAATCGACTATGTACTGGCAACGCTTTCGGCCGCGCGGCGCGTGCGGGATGCCTTTATCTGGCCGGAGGTCATGGGCTCGGACCATTGTCCCGTCGGCGTAGACATCGAGTAACGACCGCCGCGAGGCTCGCTGGATTGAGCAGTCCGAGGGCCGCGGTCACGAGTAAGACCGCGCTTGAGATGCTCCGAGCCATCCTGAAAGAACGGAGACGGATTTGGCCATCAGCAGCTCGGGACCCTTTGGGACGGCCTCGAGTAGGCGCGGGGGACTCGGGGACTCGGTCCTTTTCGGCTGATGGTGAAGACCGATCCACGCCGGATGGGAGCCATAGGCCAAGGAGCGCTGGACACCTGGGGACGGTTTGCCATCTCAGGGATCGAACGATAACTTCTTTATCTTGGATTCCAAATCTACAACAGGTGTTATCTTCTTGACCACTGCATATTCATAACTTTAAGGAGACAAAAAATGAAAAATCAAGAAATTACGGTAGTTTATAAGTGGACTGCAAAACCTGGAAAATTGGAGGAGCTCAAGGCTATTTATGAAGACACTTGATCAACGTCAAATAGAATTCCCGCAGCGACGATTGGAAATCCCCACACAAGGATTAAAAAAAAAGAGCTGTAGCCGTCCTCTGAGACGGCCCTTTCCGCGGTCCTCCTTTCTGTAAAAAAGAGAGATTGTTCCTAGAATGCGAGGGGGACGGAGTGAGGGCGTAGCCCGAACGGAGCTCCCCCTCGCTCGCGCTGGCGTCGAGGGGAGTGGACCAGATCCACGAGGCTGCTGAGCGGCCTCTGTAGGGCGCTGTACGACCGCTCCCCTTGGCGGGCACTCGTCTATCGCCCTCACCAAGCACTTTCCGGGGTCCAATCAGCCGATTTGCCCGGATTTGACCTCCTCGCGGTTTCCTCATTTCGTGGTTCCCTGCTGCTTTGCCTTGGCGCTCTCCATTCGATAGCTCGGGACGTTGAGTTCCAGAATCACGCTGTGGTGCACCAGCCGGTCGATGGCTGCTGCCGTCGTCAGGGGGTCCTTGAAGATCCTCTCCCAGTCCGAGAAGATCAGGTTGCTGGTCAGCAAGATGCTGCGACGTTCGTAACGATGGGCCAGCAGTGTGAAGAGAACCTCCATTTCCTCCCGGCTTTGCTGAACGTAGCCGATGTCATCGACTATGAGAGCCTCGAAGCGATCCAGTTTCTTGAGCTCCTTCTCCAGAGTCAGATCGATTTTGGCCCGCAGCAATCGCTGTACCAGCAGGGCGCAGGTAGAAAACAGAACCCGGCGCCCCAGCAGAATCAACTCCTGGCCCAGAGCACAGACCAGATGGGTTTTCCCGCTCCCAGGGTTACCGAAAGCCAAGACGTTCTCGGCACGATCCAAAAACGTCCCTTCCAGCAGCGCTGTGAGTTGTCGATCCACGCTTTGGGGCAAGCGCGAGCGGTCCAGCGCCGTCAGCGTTTTCTCCCAGGGAAGCTTGGAGGCCCGACGCTGGCGCTGGATTTTGCGCTCGTGCCGCTCCGCCACCTCGATCTCAGATAACGACAAGAGAAACCGGGGATAGGACAGACTTTCCTGGGTGGCCAGTGCCGCCTGGGCGGCGTAGTGCTCCCGAAAGGCCGGTAGATGCAGCTCGATTAGGCACTCGCGAAGTCGCGGTAAGTTGCCTGTGCTCATGACCTCACCTCCCGGTTCTCGAGAAGGGTGTCGTAGAGGCCCACGTCCATCTTCTCCACCATCACTTCCCAGGGTTCCACCACCGGATCGACAAGGCATTCTCGTAGTGCTTCAAAACGGATTCTTTGTCCCCGCTCAATCAACACCTGAAGTGCCTCTCGCACCCGCTGTTCACCTTCCTGGGCAGCCACCTCGAGGATCTTCAGATATTGGCGATCCGCCGTGGCCGGACAATCTCGGCGCAGCTCGTCGTAGGCGACTCGAAACAAGATCCCCGGAAACAGATCCTCCCGCCAGCGATAGCGAGTAAACGCCCCCGGCTTGCGCACCAACGAATGGATCACGTGCCGGTAGTCAATGCGATGCTTGCCTTCTCCTCGCAAGCGCGGCATCCGTGCCTGGCGCCGTCCTCCGTAGTAGACCTCCACCTGATCCGCCCACACCCGCACTTGAACGCGCTCGCCGATCAACCGGCTGTCCACCGAATAGGTGTTGTGGCGAACCCGGATCGTACTGCTGGGGGAGACTCTCACCCACTGCCGGGTGAAGTCATCCAGACGGCGTGCCGGCAACGGGCGCATCACTGCCAGCTCTTCTCCCAGGCGCTTTTGCCGGGCCGCATTGCGCCGGGACACAATCACCGCTACAAAGCCCTCGTACTCTTCCCGGCTGGAAAAATCACGGCTACACCGCAGCAGCAGTTCCTGCTCAATGGCCCGTTTCAAGCGGTGATGGGACTGTTCCACATCCCCGTTCTCGTGTGCCTTTCCTGCCTGAGTACGACTGGAGCGCATCCCGAAGTGTCTCAGCAACGCTTGATAGCGCTCGGTGAACTCTTCCCGCTTCAGGTTCTTGACTGCCGCCGAGAGCCGGTCGGTCCGGTGCTCCTCGGGCAGCGCCCCCAACTCCCACAACGCGTTCTGAAGCCCCAGGCTGAGGCTCTCAAACGACTCACTGAAACACAGCGTGGTCGCTTCCCAGTTCGAGTAGGCCAACACGAAGTGGTACAGCAGATGGGGAAACGGCTGGCCCTGGATCGTCACTCCGAGGCGCCCCATAAACGTGAAGTCCGATTGCGCTTGATGTCCCGGCTGATACTTCTGCGGGAACATCACCTCCTTCGCTTCTCCGTATTCTGCCTTCCACTGCTTGATCCTGCGCTGCAGCGTTCTTAACTGGCCTTGCTGGAAGGCCCCTTCCTGCTGACGACACAAATGATCGAACACCGCTTTTGCTTCCACCGTCGGCGATCGCTTCAGGATCTCTTTCACCTCCGGCCACACCGACTCGAACGGATCCGATCGAGTTCTCCAATACCGTTCCGGCTGACACTGGCTCGGTAGCTTTCCCGACTTCAGGTACTTGCGAGCTGTCTTTCGCGACATCCCCGCTTTGGCCGCCGCCATCGTTAGCGTCTTCTCGTTCTTCTTCAACTTTACTAACCTCCGCACTTGCTGATCCTTAACCATGCCCTCATGGTCAGGATCAGCCCTGAAAAAGCGGGGAATTCCATTTGTCGTCGCGGGGAATTCTAACTGTCGCCAATCAGACACTTCCTCTCGGGGTGCCGATGCTGGCCGTTGCGTAACGCAAGAGGAGAAACCACCATGGCCAAAGACGTTGTAAAACAGATTCGCAGAGCAATGGACGAAATTCTGACGCCTCTTGGCACGAGAACAGTGAGGTGAATCATGTCCCTCGAATTGGAGAACGTTCCTCAGACGATCGTTCAAACCAAACGGATGCTTCGCGACCAATTGCCGAACCTGGATCAGGTCCTGGCCGAGGTCGAGGCCCATGTTCAGGAGGAGGTCGCCGAGATTCGAGATCGCCGGGATCGGGGCGACTCCGTCATCCCGGAGCTGGATTATGCGACCATTGCGGCGGGTGAAGTGTCCGCCGCCGCCGTGGAGGATATCAAGCGGCGCGGCGCCGTCGTGATCCGCCAGGTGATCCCGCGCCACGAGGCCGACGCATGGAACGAGCAGCTCGGCGACTACATCACCGACAATGGGTACGACGACACCGAGGTGGACCCGTCACTCGACCAGTATTTCAGCGATCTGAAGGCGGGCCGCCCGCAGATCTTCGGCATCTACTGGTCGCGCCCACAGGTGCTGTGCCGGCAAGCGGAAGGCATGGCGCAAGCCCGCGCGTTCCTGAACCGCCTGTGGGTCAGCCGTCGTGGCAACGAGGTTTTTTTCGATCCGGACCGCGAATGCATTTACGCCGATCGGATTCGGAAACGTGAACCGGGCGACGACACGCTGGGCTTGTCGCCGCACATGGACGCGGGTTCGGTGGAACGTTGGATCGATCCGAGCTATCGCAATGTCTACCGCAACGTGTTTTCCGGACACTGGCGCGATTACGATCCGTTTGACGGCGCCTATCGTGTCGAGGCGAAGGAGATTCCTTCGCCGGCCGTGTGCAGTGCGTTTCGAACCTATCAGGGTTGGACCGCGCTGACGCCGCAGGGCCCCGGTGACGGGACTCTGCAGCTAATCCCGATCATACGGGGCATCGCTTATCACCTGCTCCGCGGGCTGTGTGACGACGTCCCGGAAGACGAGCTGGCTGGCGCTGCGCCATGCCGCGCGTTGTCGGTCACGGAGCGATAGCACGCGCCGCTGCTGGCTGGTCTGGTGTCCATTCCGCGGGTCGAGCCCGGCGACACGGTCTGGTGGCATACCGACGTCGCGCATGCCGTCGAAGACGTCAACCGCGGATCCGGCTACGCCAACGTGATTTACGTGGGAGCGGCCCCTTCTTGCGCCAAGAACGCGGCGTATCTGCAGAAACAGAAAGCGGCCTTTCTAACCGGCGAGAGCCCGCCCGATTTCGCAGCCGAAAACCACGAAGTGAACTACCAGGGACGGGCCACGCCGGATGACCTCACCGAGCTGGGCAAGCGTCAGATGGGCCTGATCGACTGGTGACGTTCGTGGGTCGGGTCATGCCGCTCACTGTCATGTCCTTCCACCTGTGTCAGCAGCCCCCTTATCGACCATGACCTTGAGGGCCGCCAGCCGGGGTCCGCGTTTGGGGTGCCATCACGCTTGTAATCGCCCAAGATCTCGGCTGCGCGCCGCACCGAGCGATCACGAGGCCGTTGTGGGCGGTGTCAGGGGCAGCGTCAGGCTTTTCACTCATCGCCGTCACCTGTCCCTCCTGTTTGATCAATCCGGGTGCTTCTTCAGGGAAGTGTTGTTGAGCCCTGCCCCCTCCAGCGCCCGGGGCTTATGATGCAGAGCCGAATGGATCAGAATGGGCATAATCGCTGCACAGAAGATGGAGAGGGAGCTCATCTTCTTCGTGATCCTGGAAGCGCTCTATCGGTTCGTGAAAGCGATTGTCATTCACATCATCGTTCAACAGAGAAACCTCTCCCGCCAGAACGGGGGCGTCCGCGGCCCAGAACTGATGATAACAACCGGGTGGCAGGGTGACGCTCTGGCCCGGACTCAAGACCAGGGTCCCTCCCGCCTTGACGGTGCGGCTGACACCATCCACGGTGACGCAGACGTCAGTCTCCGCCAGGCCTTCGTCTGACGTCGAGTTGTAGAGCTGCATGACAAGTCGACCTCCTCCCCGGTTGATGATGTCTTCCATTTTCTGCCAGTGGAAATGGAGCGGAGTTACCTGGTCACGACCAATCAGCAGGATCTTTTCTGCGTAGAGCTTGCCCGAGCGTTCTGCCAGATTCCGAGGCGATCCATTTCGCAGCGTGAACAGGAGCAGGCCAAAGCTCGAGTAATCGTCGAGCCCGAAATCCGTGACGTCCCATCCCAGTCCACATTCGACAATCTCTCGGGCCGAGTCCCGTCTGGAAGCCCAGTCGCGCGGGGTCCAGTAGGCGAATGGGGGGAGGAAAAACTTCCGCTCCCTGAGAAAAGCAATGCCGTCACGAATGATCGAGTTGATTTCAGAGCGCTTCACGGTTCCTCCGAATGAAAGCTGGTCTAGGGACAGCTTACCCTTTGTGGTGGTCAGCAGTTGAGTATTGATACTCAAATCTTGGGCGATGGACTTCTTTGCCGTGGTCACGGTCGGCTTCTCATTTCTTTACGTTCTTGTCGTTTTTGAGCATGGTCGAAGAAGGGTGATTCATGTCTCGACGACGTACCATCCCTCAATGGAATGGGTGATTCAACAGTTTCGGGAAACCACTCCCTTCGATCGGAAGCCCCGATACTTGTTCCGTGACAATGACAGCGTCTACGGCCACGGAGTCCGGAAGTTCCTGGACGGCTGCAACATTGAAGAAGTGCGAACGGCTTACCGGAGTCCTTTCAACATCTGTCCGACACGGGCAATGTCTTTCTGGGAGGCTTCTTCAGCCGCAAAGCAAACGCCTGTCCACTAATTCTCATCGTGATTCGAAGTGCTCGCCCCCGAGGAAGATCATTCAAATTTACCACCTGCGCTGCGTCCACGGGCGTCCTCACCGGTTGGATGGAGTTTTTCGGGTAGACAGGGCTCTGGGCAGCCTCGCAACAGACTGGATTTAAACCTTCAAATTGGTGCAAACTACGGGTGGCAAAGCAGGGGGCAGGTCAAGACCACAATGCGCTATGCCCACCTCGCGCTGGATAATTTGAAGAAGCTGTCGCTGGGAGGGCACTTACTTTCGGCTGACTCTTGGGTCTACGAAATGGACTATTACTTACAATGACTAACAGGAGGAAATCATGACTTCGATCAGAGAAACCGCCGAGCAGTTTTTCGACGCTTGCGAGACGGGAAAAGGATGGGAAGGCTGCAAGCAGTACTGTCACCCGAGTGCGACGTTCTCCGCGCAAGCGGGTGCCCTGGAAGGCATTGACACGTTGGAGGGCTACACAGAGTGGATGAAGGGTTTGTTTACACCGGTGCCTGACGGCCGCTATGAGGTGCGTTCGTTCGCGGTGGACGAGCGTCGCAACAACGTGTCTGTGTACGGCATCTTCCGGGGCACGCACACCGGCGACGGGGGGCCGGTGCCGCCAACGGGCAAGCAAGTGGAGGCGGACTACGTCTACGTGATGGAGTTCGAGAGCACCAAAATCAGCCACATGACGAAGATCTGGAATGATGGGGTCACCCTCAAGCAGCTTGGATGGATGTAGGACGGATAGGCGCCTCTCGCGGTGGAATGCCAGGGATCAGCGTGCGGGCAGGTGTCGAGATCGAGTCGGTCTTTGGCCACATCGATGTGTGCCCGCGGGAATCCAACTCCCAGCTCACTCAAACTCACTCCAGCCAACCTAGAGAATCTCGGTCCGACACGGGCTTTCCTTATTTCATAGAAACTTAACCCGGATGATTCATAAATTTTCTACTGCAGCGTGAGAATCTCCCGCCCTGACTGCGTTACGCTCGGTCGGCCTCCTCGGCGTACTGCACGAGTACGCCTCCGGGGGCCTCGGTCGCAAGCCTTGTCAGAACGGGTCTTCCCCCGCTTCGCTACGAAAACCTATGAATCATCCGGGTTAAGAGACGGGCACAACAGGACTTAAAATCCTGGGGACCCGAGGCCTGGGTGAGTTTGAATCCCACCCTGGGCACTCTTGTTTTTGCAGTGAGCTACGCGAGAACGTCGAGTTGACATTATTCGGGGAATGCCCGTCTTGTGTATCATCACTTACAAGGCTTCATGATCCTGTAGCCGAAGCAGGCTAGAAAAAATGCAGAACACGATTGGAGAGAATATGGAAGGCGAAAGCAAGTGCCCGGCGTTGGGCGGGACTCACAGACACACGGCGGTTGGAAGCATGTCGAACCAACACTGGTGGCCGAATCAGTTGAACCTGAAAATCCTCCACCAGAACCCTTCCCTGTCAGATCCTATGGGCAAGGATTTCAACTACGCTACGGAGTTCAAGACGCTTGACCTGGATGCACTGAAGAGGGACATCGAGGCGGTGATGACGACGTCGCAGGACTGGTGGCCGGCCGACTACGGCCATTATGGTCCGCTCTTCATCCGGATGGCCTGGCACAGCGCGGGTACGTACCGCATCGGCGACGGCCGCGGCGGCGCAGCCTCCGGCACACTTCGCTTCGCTCCCCTGAACAGCTGGCCCGACAACGTAAGCCTCGACAAGGCACTCCGGTTGCTCTGGCCCGTCAAGCAGAAGTACGGCCGGAAGATCTCGTGGGCCGACCTGATGATCTTTACCGGGAACTGTGCCCTGGAGTCGATGGGATTCAAGACGCTTGGTTTCGCCGGCGGGCGAGAGGATGTCTGGGAGCCCGAAGAAGACATTTACTGGGGGCCTGAGGATACGTGGCTTGGAGACGAGCGCTACACCGGCGACAGGGAACTCGAGAATCCTCTCGGCGCCGTGCAGATGGGCCTGATCTACGTGAATCCTCAGGGGCCGAACGGTAACCCGGATCCGCTCGCTGCAGCCAGGGACATTCGAGAGACGTTCGCCCGCATGGCTATGAACGACGAGGAGACGGTTGCGCTCATTGCCGGCGGACACACGTTCGGTAAAGCCCATGGTGCTGCCGATGCGGACAAGTACGTCGGTCACGAACCCGAGGGCGCCGCACTGGAGGAGCAGGGCCTCGGCTGGAAGAACAGCTTTGGCAGCGGCAGGGCCGGCGATTCGATCACCAGCGGGTTGGAGGGTGCATGGACAACCCAGCCGGTTCGGTGGGACAACGATTACTTCGACATCCTGCTTGGCTACGAGTGGGAGCAGGTAAGGAGTCCTGCCGGTGCGGCACAGTGGACTCCCACGAATGCCTCTGCAGCGGGCACCGTACCGGATGCTCATGATCCCTCGAAGAAGCACGCGCCCATGATGTTTACAACGGACCTCGCCCTGAGAGTGGACCCAATTTATGCGCCGATTTCGAAGCGCCTCCATGAGAACCCGGACGAGTTTGCAAACGCCTTCGCCAGGGCCTGGTATAAGCTGACGCACCGCGACATGGGACCCCGCACGCGGTGTCTCGGCCCGTTGGTTCCCGCGGAGCCGCAGTTGTGGCAAGACCCCGTCCCCGCCGTCACTCATGAATTGATTGGGGAGCAAGACATTGCTGCCCTTAAGGGCAGGATCCTCCAATCGGGACTGACCATTTCGCAACTGGTTTCGATCGCCTGGGCATCGGCAGCAACGTTCCGCGGCACCGACAGGCGCGGTGGGGCGAACGGGGCGCGCATTCGTCTCGCTCCGCAGAAGGATTGGGAAGTCAACCAACCGGCCGAACTGGGGTCGGTACTGCAGACTCTGGAGGAGATTCAAAAGGAATTCAACAGCTCGCAGTCCGACGGGAAGATGGTGTCGCTCGCTGACGTGATCGTTCTGGGCGGGTGCGCAGCGGTTGAGGAAGCTGCGAAGAACGCCGGGCACGACGTGCAGGTTTCCTTCACGCCGGGACGCACGGATGCGTCGCAGGAGCAAACCGACGTGGACTCGTTTGCCGTGCTCGAACCAACCGCAGACGGGTTCCGCAACTATCTCGCGGATGGACACCGGAGGACGGCGGAGGAGCTCCTGGTGGATCGGGCGCAGATGCTGACGCTGACTGCTCCTGAGATGACGGTTCTCGTTGGCGGCATGCGCGTCCTCAATGCAAACGTCGGGCAGTCGGAACTCGGCGTCTTCACCAGGCGCCCCGAGATGTTGACCCAGGATTTCTTCGTGAACCTGCTCGACATGAACACGGAGTGGCAGGCGTCCTCCGAATCCGAAGACGTGTTCGAGGGGCGCGATCGCGGGACGGGCGAACTCAGGTGGACCGGCACCCGCGTCGACCTCGTCTTCGGTTCGAACTCCCAGCTCCGAGCCATCGCGGAAGTCTACGCGTGTGACGACGCGCAGCAGGCGTTTGTGCGTGACTTTTTGGCTGCGTGGCACAAAGTGATGAATCTTGATCGCTTCGATGTTGACTAATCTAGCCCGGCTAGCGGAATGGTTTGGCGTTGAAGGGGTACCTGGATGCAGGCTATCGGTCGAAGAATTAAAATGAACACATCGTGTACATCGCTCACATGCCGATCAGCAACCCAATCAAAAGCAGGGTCTGTAGACCGTCTGGGGAAGCTGGTTGTTTGGGGAACCGCGAATGAACTCCTCAATGAGTGCCCTGGGTAGGCGCCTCCGTCTCGGTGTGGTCGGGGGAGGGCCGGGGTCGTTCATCGGCGTCACACACCGCGTCGCGGCCCGGCTAGACGATCGCTACGAGCTCGTTGCCTCTGCGCTGTCGTCCAATCGGGAGCTATCACGCGCTGCTGGCCTTGACCTGGGAGTCGGCCATGACCGCGCCTACCCGAACTGGAGCGAGCTCATCCAGACCGAGGTCGCTCGCGACGACGGCGTCGATGTGATCGCGATCATGACGCCCAACGCATCGCATTTTGAGATCGCTGATGCGGCCCTCGACGCGGGCTTCGACGTCATCTGCGACAAGCCGCTCACCTCCTCACTCGAGGATGCTCAGAAACTCGTCAAGAAGGTGCGAGACACAGGGCTCGTTTTCTGCCTGACTCACAACTACAGCTCGTATCCAATGGTCCGCCAGGCACGAGCCATGGTCAGAGACGGTGTTATCGGCGAGATTCGGCAAGCCCAGGTCGAGTACGTCCAGGGCTACCTGCCACCCATGGCGGATCGTGATCATGAACAGCTGGGATGGCGTTTCGACCCCGAAATGGTTGGCCTGTCGCTCGTGCTCGGTGACATCGGGAGCCATAGTCATCACCTGGCCAGATACGTGACCGGGCTCGATATCACCGCGGTCATGGCGGATGTGGGCACCAATGTGCCCGGCCGGGTCGTCGACGACTACGCAGGCTTGTTGGTGCGCTTTGAGAACGGAGCACGCGGCACCATGTGGATCACCAGCGCGGCAGCCGGAGCCGAGCACGGTCTGGCCTTTCGGGTCTTCGGTGACGAGGGGGGACTGGAGTGGCACCAGGAGCACCCCAACACTCTTCGGCATCGCAATGCCGGCGGTTTCGAGCACCTGATTACGCGACGTCTTGACGGAACGCTTTCGCCCGAGGCCGAGCATGCGAGTCGACTGGTGATCGGTCATCCGGAAGGGTTCTTCGAGGCGTTCGCCAATCTCTATGCAGACGCCGCCGACGCAATTGCGGCACGTCGCACCGGAACACCGGTGGATCCGCTCAGCATGGATTTTCCGACGGTGCTGGACGGCGCAAAGGGCATGAAGTTTATTGTGGCGAGTGTGGAGAGCAGCCGCACCGGACGTTGGGAGAGTTCCCGGCTCGACATCTGACATCGCGCTCGGCGATGGGAGATGTGAAGGCCCGCCGGACCTCTCTTTTCGAATGCGATAACAGGCGGCGGGCAAAGGCGACCCAAATTCCATCGAGGAAGCTTCGCGGTTTGATCCCACTCCCGCCGTGATCGATGCTCAACTCCCTCAAAACAGAGTCGGCCCTATGAAGGAATCCCGAATGTGGACGGCCGCGCTACTGCAAGCGCGCAGACCCTAACCCGGAAAATTCATAAGTTGTCGAAGCGAAGGGCCGCAAGCGCCGCGCTGGCAAGGCTTTACCTCCGAGGGCACCGCAGGCATAGTCGTGACTCTGTCGAGGAGCGCGAGGAGGGGGAACGCAGCCAGGGCGGATGATGGGGGCGCTGCAGCCGACAACTTATGAATTTTCCGGGCTAACGTACGGACATGTATCATGCCGCCTCTCCCGGTCGAGATCGAACCATTTGTTCAAGGGCGAACTTGGGACAAATGTGTTCATGTATGTAGTTTAGGAGACCCGTAGCGACTCCCCGGAGCTGCTTCTGGACTCCTTCATCGAGACACCGGCCCTGGTCATCGAATGCCTTCTGAACATTGGCCACAGAAACAGGGCCAGGCAGTACAATAGCGCCAACATGGGAACAGACACTTCGCAGCTGTTCAAGCGATTTTATGGCTCCGATCCGACCACCAGCAACCCCGAGGAGGGCCACTGGCTTCCCCGCGAGTGTTGATGGGAAGCCGAGGTTCTCAATGACGAGTTTCATCATCGCTGCGAAACTGCCATGGTACTCGGGCGTTGCTAGGATAACCCCGGTCGCGTCCTTGACCGCACTCTGCAATTCTTCCCGATCTGGAAACTCGCCGGGCTGACCTGGGAACGGAAGGCTCAGGTGTGTCGGATCGAGCGACATCACCTGCACTCCCGGCTGGACTTTCAGCTCATCGACCGCAAGAGCCAATGCCTTCGAAGTAAAATTGCCGGGCCGACTTGTCCCCAGGATCGTCACAATCCGGATGCCATTTTTTGTTTTGTCCACGATCTGCTGCCTCCATCGTTAAGACCGACTATGTTCGAGTCAGCTCTCCTGCGTTTTCATTCCACCGGAATCCCGTTGGTTAACTTCACTTGCTGAACAACAGCTCCCCGATCGAGATTCAGCAGCCGTCCCGCCACGATGAATACCTCCCTTTCATTAAGGCTCCACTCGTTCGAGAAATGCGCTCTAATGGACTGCTCGCCGAAGCCGGTACACTCCGTCGCTGAATTCTTTGAAGTAGACGTCAACCAACGGGTGGAAAATCGCTTCACGAGTAAGGTCGGTCTCCAGGTTTCGCTCCGCAACGTAGGTGGTGTGCCCGGCTCCGTGTACCAAGACGTGATACCAGGGCTGATCTTTAGGCGGTCGGCTTCGGGCTACTTGTTCGTACCATTCTTCGGTCCCCTGAAAGACCGGGTTTACATCGAAGATCACTCCGCGGTAGTTGAAAAGGCAATGGTGAATCAGTTCGCCGATGCTGAATCTCGCGTCAATCGTTGCCATAGATTCGAACCTTCGTGTTTCGCCTTCTTCCCGATAATAGACGAGCTTCAAAAGTTACGGGAGGTCTTCTCTTTCTTCTTCCTCTCAGCCCAGTACTTCTTCATCCTTTCCGATGCAACTTTCCTCTCTTTGGCTGATAGCTTTCGTCTTGTGCGCTTCTGCGGGGGTGTCTTTGTTTCGGTCTTGGGTCTAGTTGTGTCACTCTCCAATTCGGCTTTGATCTCCGCGAGATCCTCGTCGATACGTTTTCGCTCTGCCTCGAGTCCTTCTGCTGCAAGTTCGAGTAGTCTCTTTCTGTTTATGGGCATATCTCATTTCTCCTTGATGAAAGAATGTGTTCCCTCTAAATGAGCCGGCTGATCTTACCAGATTTGCTCCGTTCGAGTCTCGCACACTGTCTTGGTGTGCCAGTAAATGCTGATGTGTTCTTCGTGAGGCATTCTGAGGTATCTCCCCGTGCAGAGGATTCAGACCAATTGACTTTGAGGTTCCAGGGATGCATACCCTGCCGAGAGGAGAGGCTCGTCAGAAGACGTAGTCCTTGATCTTCCTGACCTCTTCGTCAGAGGTTCGCATGACCTCACCGTAGAGCTGGAGTAACTTCCCACGCTCCTCCGGGTCCTGCTCTTGCCGCAGCTTCTCTACGATAGCCTTGAGCTTCGCTCTCTTCTCCTCTTTGATCCCCTCCCTGAGTTGGTAGGGCCCACCTTCCCAGAAGTGATCCTTATCGCGTCGTTGGCTCATAACTGGCGCACTGACCCCTGCCACGAGTATACGCCGAGTCGGTCCTTTAGTAGATATCGGACACGGGTAACAGGTGATCGGTGGACGGCCAACTGGGTGAGGAATGCGTCCCTACTTCTCTTTCTTTCCCGCGGGTGTGGGTTTCTCTTTAGCTTTCTCGGGCGTCGGAAGCTCTCTCTGGTCCGTCTTCTGGCTCTGATGGTAGAGGGCAGCTGACGTAGCCGTATTCGCGGCCTGAGGGTCAGCGAAGATCACTGTGCTGCCCGCTTGGGCGACCTCGACCAGGGTTTGCAGGTACCGCATCTGGAAGCCTGTCGAATTCTCGTCAAGGATCGTCGCCGCCTCTGCCAGCTGTGCTGCTGCTTCCTTCTCACCGGTCGCACGAATGAGCATGGCCCGCCGTTCGCGCTCAGCCTGCGCCTCAATTGCCATGGCATGTTTCATGTCGTCAGGAATCTGGATGTCCTTGATTTCCACGCGGCTTACCTTGACACCCCAATCATCGGTGGCCTCATCCACGATCCCTTGTAACGCTTCCGCCGTGTCCTTGATATCGCTGAGGATCTGATCCATGGTGCGTTGCCCGATGACGCTGCGCAGAGATGACTGAGCGACCTCGATCGTTGCGACATGGTAGTCAACTACCTCGACAATAGCCTTGTCTGGCTTCTCCACTCGATAGTAGATGACAGCGTTCACTCGCAGCGGGACGTTGTCGCGGGTAATACATTCTTGTGGCTTGACGTCAATGGTTATTATTCTCGAATCGACAGGGTGGAATGTTTCTAGGAGGGGTATACGGAAGACTATCCCCGGGCCGCGATATCCGATTATGCGGCCGGTCCGAAACACAGCGACCCTTTGATACTCTGGTACGATGCTAATCCAGGGGAGCCATTTCTGAGCCATTTGTAGTCCTTCGGAGTCAGGGTAACTTGACCGACATGCCGACCCGAAGTCAAGAGCCGTGCTTGAATGGACTGCCAGCCAAAGCTTTGACAGATGCTCCCACGGTGAGGTTTCAACGAAACAGTATAGAGGAACTCCGGTTTACTGAAAACCGATCAGCGAACCCCTGCAAATCAGTAATAGTGGTACAAAAAGAAAACAGCGAACGAGCACAGGATCCCGGCCCACAGGCGGTCGTCACGAAGGACAACCCCAAAGGCCGACATCTCTGCCCCGGCCTCTTTGCGCCGCTGTTGGAACTTCAATGCAACCACTCCCAGAAACATGGCCAGGGTCCAGATGGCTCCCAGTGCCCCGCAAGCGGTCGCACCGACCCAACCGGTCACCATGACCCAGGCCAGGATCGCAAAGAACAAAAGGGAGGCCAGCAGGGCGCTGATGAGATTTCTCAGAGTCTCCGGCCGGTGGCCGCCAAGGTCGGTCCAGGTGAGTCTGCTCTTTTCCGGGTCGGGCTCGGAACGCAGACTGACGAAAATGTGAGTCAGGAGGCAAAACAGGATGACGATGGAAACGCGGTGGAAGAAATTGAGCTCTTCTCCCAGGTGGAGGCTAATTTCCGGGATCTTTCCAAGGTAGCTGTCGTAGACGACCCGGGTGATCCAGGAGTAGACGGGGCAGGCCAATATGGTCACGAAGCTGCCCGGGCCGGTGGCGCGCCGCCAGAAGATCCCCAGAAAGAAGGTAACCACGAGACCGGGAGTCAGATAACCCTGGTAGTCGACGATCTGCAGGAAGAAATGCTCCTCCGAGTTGGGATCCAGAACCAGAATCGCCATCAGGGTCGCCAGCGTGACGAAGACTGCGATGCAGACGCGTCCCGCCACGATCATCCGGCGGTCGCCGGCCCCGGGGTGGATGTGGCGCTCGTAGATGTCAACGGTCACGATCGTGGCCGCCGAATTCATCATGGAGTCGATGGACGAAAGAATGGCTCCGATCACACCCGCCGCGATCAAGCCCACGATTCCGTAACCCAGGGGAACCACCAGATTCACAAGCTCGGGGAAGGCGGCATCCGACGCGATAGTCCGATCGGGCAGCCTCACCTGGAACAGGTAGTAGGCCGCTACACCGGTTCCGATCGCAAAGAAAGGGATGGTGAGTTTGAGGTACCCTGCGGCCACGATCCCCAGCCGGGCATCACGGTCACTTCGTGCAGCCAGAACCCGCTGGACAATGAACTGGTTCGTGCCCCAGTAGTAAAAATCCATGGCTTTGAGCCCGATGAGTATCCCTGTCCAGGGCAGCTCGCTGTGATTCGTGGGGAGGTAAAGGTGCATCTTGTGGGCACCCTCCCTGGCGTGATCCAGCGCCATCATTGCGCCCCAGCCCCCAATTTCTTTAAACGTGAGCAGGGCCAGGGTGATGCCGGCCGCAAGGAGGAGAAGGGACTGAACGAAATCAGTCCAGACCACGGCCTTCAGCCCGCCCAGGATCGTATAGCTGGCGGCGATCGAGGCCAGCCCGATCATGATCATCACGTAGCGCGCGTAATTGACCTCGAGGGCGATTCTCCCCCCTTCCTCAACCTGTGTGACGAACTCGCCCCCTAGCAGCCTGTGGTGAAAGTCTGGGATAAGGGGTCACATTCAGACACTACACTGAGCCCATGGCAATGGGAAAGAAGAAGCGACGGCGACAAGCGGATTTGTGGGTGGCCAGCAGCCAGTTAGCGCGGAGTCCTGGGCATCCATTCTACGAAGCCCTCAACGAGGTATTGAGTGAGCACGGCTTTGACGATTTCGTAGAGGAGCTGTGCGGGAAGTTCTACGCGGAGAAGATGGGGCGGCCGAGCGTGGCGCCGGGAGTGTATTTTCGGCTGTTGATGGTGAGGTGTTTTGAAGGGATCGGAGCGGAGCGAGGGATTGCCTGGAGAGTGGCCGATTCACTGGCCCTGAGAGAGTTTTTGGGATTGAAAGTGAGCGAGACACCACCCGATCACTCGACGATATCGAGAACCCGGAGATTAATCGATGTGCAGACCCATGCGGCGGTGTTCAGCTGGGTGCTGGAGCGACTGGCGGAATCGGAACTGCTGAAGGGAAAGACGATCGGGATCGACGCGACGACGCTGGAAGCCAATGCGGCGATGCGCACCATCATCCGACGGGATACGGGAGAAGACTATAACCAGTTTTTAACCGGATTGGCTCAGGCTTCCGGAATCGAGACGCCCACCCGCGAAGACCTGGTTCGTACGGACCGGAAACGCAAGAAGAAAGGCTCCAACAAAGAGTGGAAACATCCTCACGATCCGGACGCTCGCATCACGAAGATGAAGGACGGGCGAACGCACCTGGCCCACAAGGCCGAGCATGCCATCGACATGGAGACGGGAGCGATTGTGGCGGTCACGGTACAGGGAGCCGATAAAGGAGACACGACGACCCTGAAGGAGACGCTGATTCGTGCTGCCGAAAACATTGAAGAGGCGACGGGGCAAAAAGAGGAAATGGCCGAGGTGGTGGCCGACAAGGGATATCACAGCACCGAGACGGTAAAGGATTTTGCAGCGCTGCAGATACGCAGTTACATCTCGGAACCGAAGCGGGGCAGACGCAAGTGGAAAGGCAACATCGAGGGCCGAGATGCCACCTATGCCAACCGCAGACGGATACGGGGAGAGCGAGGCCGCGAGTTACTGAGACGGCGGGGCGAAAAACTGGAAAGATCCTTTGCTCATCTGTACCGGACAGGGGGGATGCGCCGCACCGAGATCAGGGGACACGACAATGTGGCCAAGAGACTGCTGATTCAGGCCGGTGCGTTCAACCTGGGTATGGTGATGCGCCAGAAACTCGGCGCAGGGACTCCCCGGGCCCTCCACGCCCGGATTCTTTGCGCTTTGTTAGCCTTTTTCGGGCTGAGGAAGGGCCTGAGGAGACGGATCAGCACTTTCTTTGAAGGTTTGATTGGAAAACTTTCAATCGGGCCCTTTCCAGGTGGCCCCCGGCCCAAGTCGGTGTCCGGACCCAATTAAGCACTTCTGCCACGGGCTGCTAGGAGGATACAGGTGGTCCGAGCTCCGATATAGAGCGCAGGCACCATCAGCACGACGACCATGACGAGCACGGAGATGACTGCATACAGAAGGCGGCTGCGCTCGTCGTAACGTCGGCCAAGGTACTCGGACAGCGTGTAGACATTGAGCGCTCGATAGACCGGAAGGAAGCCGTAGCACAGAAGCATTAACCCCGCTATCGCTCCCACTTCGAAATGACTCTGTGCGAAGCCCACTCCAAAGCCGATCCCCATCATGCCGACCAGGTGGTTGGCGCTGACGTTGCTTCCAAAAATGGAACCCGCCACTCCCCACCAGGGCAGTTTCCTTCCCGCCAGGAAGTAATCCTCGGCCGTCTCCTCTTTGCGCCCTGCGATAAGGCCGATGGCCATGGCGGCAACCAGGGCTGCAAGAAAGATAATGAGGTCGAGACTGGTTAAGGCGTTTTCCATTCGATGGGCTCAGGGCGCTGGAAGGCGATCGTGCCGAGTTCAACACACTCCAACACACTCCAGACAGGGTAGCCGTTCAAGCCCGACGCAATTACACTGTCTGCTGTTGCTGGTGACGTTCCAGCCAGGCAAGAAAATCGCTGTTTTTCCAGGTGTATTGCGGATTGTACCCTAACATCCGGGTTGCTTTGTCGTGGGACCACAGGGAAGCGTGCTCTTGTAATGGGGCCCTCAGGGGTACACCTGGACAGTGCTTTTCGATGAGCGATCGAGTCTCCGCCTTCGAACACGTATCGTCTCCGTTGATAAGGAAGACCTCGTGCTGAATATTTGTGTTCTCCACGGCCAGCCGGAAAGACTGTGCAGCATCCCGCGCATCGGTAAATGCCCACAACAGCTTATGTGGCGCTGGAGGTCCGGGAGTCGGCCAATCACCCTCTGGTTCATCGAGGACCTTTCGGTAACGCTCCATCCAAAGCTCTTCAACAGTCAGGGCTTGAGCCCATCCGGATCGGACAGCGACCTCGGCACCTTTTCGATCAAGGTACCAGTTATGATTCACCCGCAAGCAAATCGTCTGGATTCGATGCCCGTCCGAGTACCCCTTGCACGCCTGCTCTGCAAGTAGCTTGCTCAGACCGTATGCGTCCTGTGGTTCACAAGGATGCTCTTCGTCCAGGGGCAGGTACCCGGGTCTCAGTTCCCGTTCTTGAAAGGAAAAACCTGTTGCAGCACCCGAAGATGCCAGAACGACTCTGCCCACTCAAGCATGGACCGCCGCTTCGAGGACGTTGATCGTGGCTAAAACGTTGACTTCAATTAAGCGTTCAGGCGATGATCGGCCGGGCCCGGGGATGGCCGCCATGTGAATAATAGCGTCGTGGCTCCGGCAAGCCGTCTTGAGCTGCTCGATGTTTTCGACATCTCCCTCGATGAAATCGACACCGTCCACCCTGGGAGCAGTGCGACTGTAACACGATAGTGCGTGGCCGGCTCTTAGCAATTCGCGCAGCACATACCCACCCAGGGTCCCGCTACCACCAGTGATCAGAATCTTCATGAAGCTCATGCATTCCCTTTGAGCCCAAACATGCGCGCTGCGTTGCCGCCCAGGATGAGGTCCTTTTCTTCCCGGGTCAGAAAGTCGCAGTGAACGCGTATGTAGTCTACTGCCTGCTGGTAGGTGCAATCTAATCTCCCGGACGGCATGTCCGACCCCCACATCATCTTGTGGACGCCACCCAGCTCTTCGCGCAGTTCCCTGATCTTCTCTTGGGCACCAAAAAAGGGATACTCAGGATAGTGAGTCTGGAACAGGACTTCAAAGTGCATATTGGGACGCTTGATCAGGTTCATCAGTACCGGGGGAAGCTGATACTTTTCCCGACCCTCTATTTCATAGCCGAACACGTCGAAACCATGGGTGAGTACGGCTGGGATATCTGGATGCGCCTGTGCCCAGCGATCCAGTTCGGCCACGTGCTCCATGATACCGGCAAACCGTTCAGGGCCCTTCCGACTGCCTCGCCTGCTGTGCAAATACCACCAGACGGGGATCTGAAGCTCCCGCACCTTGTCCCATAGCGGCTCGAACCTGGCGTCGTCCAGGTGATCTTCGAAGTTGCTCAACGCAAACGGTTCGACGCTGAAATAAAGCCCCTTATGGCCCTGTTCCCTCACGGCTCTCTCCAACCGATCGTGCTGGGCTTTTCGGTCTCCTTCCCATTCACGGATCTGTGCCAGGGCGATGAAGCGCCCCGGGAATCGACGCATGGCGTCATGAAAGTATTCATTGAGCGCTCCGTAGATGTGGTCATGTTGCAGCACTCCCATATCCACGCTCTCCCACTCCATCTCCTGGACCATCCGTTCCGGTGGTGCCGCCATGCTCTCGAGACCGGGCGGCGCGATCGGCAGGAGATAATCCACGCCGTCGATGGTGACCTCGGCCTCACCGAAACGGGTGACGCGGAAGTTCTGATCAGGCATGTCCCGCATGTCGTCGCCAGCAAAGTCCGAGAACCGAGGCTCGTCCACCCACACCCGATCCGACTTGCGCCGCAGCCTGGCGCCGCGGGAGTGGTACTGCAGAAACCGCATGTTCAGTTGTGGGTCCTCCCCGCCGGACTCAGTTCCAAAGCGAGGGAAAATGTGAAAATGTGCGTCAATGACAGGTGATGCCGCCGCCTCTCCGGCAGGTGGCGCCGGGGCAGCCTCAGTCTCAGGTATTACGCGGCTCGCGACCACAGAGCCGGCACCACCCAAAGCTCCCATTCGCACGAACTCGCGTCGGCTCAAATGCGTTGTCTCCACAACCTTCTCCTCTCTTGGCCATTGGGCGGGTTCAGAAAGGCCGCAGGGGGTTAGGCCAGCTGACCTCGTCGGCGGATCAATCAAACCCCCGCTCGAAGAACTGCGCGCCCATTCCGCCATCGACGACGAGTGTCGTCCCCGTAATCCAGCTCGATTCATCCGACAGCAGGAAACGTGCGGCCTGGGCGATATCCTTCGGCGTTCCTCTTCGGCGCAGCGGGTGGTTCTCCCGCGTGAGGCGCTCCAGCTTCTCGGGGTCCGTAGATGCGGCCAGTTCCCTGTCCCACAGCGGCGTGTCGATGTATCCGGGGGCAATGGCGTTGACCCGGATCCCGTGCGGCCCATTTTCCACCGCCAGAGAGCGCGTCATGGCAAGAATACCGCCCTTGCTTGCATCGTAAGCCGCGGCGCCCGAAAACCCGAAGAGCGCGTGAACGGAGGCGATGTTCACGATCACACCGCCCTGCGCGCGCATCGCCGGCAGACAGGCGCGGCTGCACAAGAAGACCCCTCCGAGATTGATCTCGAGCACGCGCCGCCAGTCATCCGTGCTGAATGCGGTCGTCTCGTCCTCGACGTCGATCCCGGCGTTGTTGACCAGCGCATCGATGCGGCCGAATGTCTCCAGCGTCGTGGCGACCAGCGCGTCGACACTGGCGGCGTCCGCGACATCAGTCTGCACGAAGGTCGAGGTGCCGCCGCCGGCCCGGATCTCATCGGCACAGCGTGCCCCGCTCTCGGCGTCGATTTCGGCGATGACCACGGCCGCGCCCTCGCGCGCCACCAACATTGCAATGCCCCAACCGATTCCGGAACCCGCCCCGGTCACGATGACGATTTGTTGATCGAGAGTGCCCATCTTTGACTCCTTGATACCATCAGGTGGCGAGCGGATGCAAGATCGCCGCCGCGAGATATTGACGCGGAAAGCGTCGAACGGGCTTTGTCAGAGGAACCCACCCCCCCGTCCAACATTGCCAAAATCGACTTGCTGCCCATCGCGACACCGGTGATTCCAGCGGAGAGTGCGACGAGGACTGTCGGCCTACCGAGTCAGCACTGGAGAGATGCGGGTCAGGCGATCGAAGTCACTCCGCTCGGAGGTCTGGACTCATCAAACTTGCAGACGAAAAGCTGGGCCGTGCAAGACTGGCGATCCTCACGCGTGAGACTCCCACCCCTTGCGTCAGCTCCTGGAGCCTGCCACAATCGGGGTCGTCACACCCACATAAAGAGACCGCCGCTAGTGCACTGTCCCGGAAGTTCACGCCGCTAGACTCAGGAGGGGCTCAATGAAGCAATACTCGACTCTTATCATGATCCTTCTCCTGGCAAGCGTCCCTTTCCAGCAAACTGTTGCAGCTCAGCAGGCGACCTTCCACGTCGTTGATTTGGAGGAACTACGTACCTGTCTAGCCGCTCGTAACGAGGCGCGCTCAGAGAATGTGAAGGAAGTCCAGAGGCTGCTCCGACACACGGTGGTTCAAAAACACCTCGGGAGGCTGCTTGATCTGGAGCAGATTGCGAAGGCTGTCCCCACGCTGGATGAAGAAACTCTCCGCCAACTTGCCGGCTGGAGTCGCGAAGTCAACAACCAGTTTCGCGGCGGCCTCGGCAAGGGAGCGCAAATCGCGATTGGAGTCGGCGTAGTAGTGGCAGTGGTATTGATCGTTATGGCCATACGCTGCCGGGGAGGATGCTCTCTGGGGAGGCCTCTAGCAGCCTGTGGTGAAAGTCGAGGGCAGGGGTCACATTCAGACACTACACTGGTCCCATGGCAATGGGAAAGAAGAAGCGACGGCGACAAGCGGATCTGTGGGTGGCCAGCAGCCAGTTAGCGCGGAGTCCTGGGCATCCATTCTACGAAGCCCTCAACGAGGTATTGAGTGAGCACGGCTTTGACGATTTCGTAGAGGAGCTGTGCGGGAAGTTCTACGCGGAGAAGATGGGGCGGCCGAGCGTGGCGCCGGGAGTGTATTTTCGGCTGTTGATGGTGGGGTATTTTGAAGGGATCGGAGCGGAGCGAGGGATTGCCTGGAGAGTGGCCGATTCACTGGCCCTGAGAGAGTTTTTGGGATTGAAAGTGAGCGAGACACCACCCGATCACTCGACGATATCGAGAACCCGGAGATTAATCGATGTGCAGACCCATGCGGCGGTGTTCAGCTGGGTGCTGGAGCGACTGGCGGAATCGGAACTGCTGAAGGGAAAGACGATCGGGATCGACGCGACGACGCTGGAAGCCAATGCGGCGATGCGCACCATCATCCGACGGGATACGGGAGAAGACTATAACCAGTTTTTAACCGGATTGGCTCAGGCTTCCGGAATCGAGACGCCCACCCGCGAAGACCTGGTTCGTACGGACCGGAAACGCAAGAAGAAAGGCTCCAACAAAGAGTGGAAACATCCTCACGATCCGGACGCTCGCATCACGAAGATGAAGGACGGGCGAACGCACCTGGCCCACAAGGCCGAGCATGCCATCGACATGGAGACGGGAGCGATTGTGGCGGTCACGGTACAGGGAGCCGATAAAGGAGACACGACGACCCTGAAGGAGACGCTGATTCGTGCTGCCGAAAACATTGAAGAGGCGACGGGGCAAAAAGAGGAAATGGCCGAGGTGGTGGCCGACAAGGGATATCACAGCACCGAAACGGTAAAGGATTTTGCAGCGCTGCAGATACGCAGTTACATCTCGGAACCGAAGCGGGGCAGACGCAAGTGGAAAGGCAACATCGAGGGCCGAGATGCCACCTATGCCAACCGCAGACGGATACGGGGAGAGCGAGGCCGCGAGTTACTGAGACGGCGGGGCGAAAAACTGGAAAGATCCTTTGCTCATCTGTACCGGACAGGGGGGATGCGCCGCACCGAGGTCAGGGGACACGACAATGTGGCCAAGAGACTGCTGATTCAGGCCGGTGCGTTCAACCTGGGTATGGTGATGCGCCAGAAACTCGGCGCAGGGACTCCCCGGGCCCTCCACGCCCGGATTCTTTGCGCTTTGTTAGCCTTTTTCGGGCTGAGGAAGGGCCTGAGGAGACGGATCAGCACTTTCTTTGAAGGTTTGATTGGAAAACTTTCAATCGGGCCCTTTCCAGGTGGCCCCCGGCCCAAGTCGGTGTCCGGACCCAATTAAGCACTTCTGCCACGGGCTGCTAGGGAATTGAATCCCGACCTGGTCTTGGCAAAGCGCGTCCAGCGTTGGGTTTGTCGGCCAGGGGTTTCACCACGATCCCAATGTGTCCGTACCGCGAACGACGAAGTGACTCCTGCCTCCTCAACCAATTGGACCACTGAGGCCCCGGACTCTGTTATTGAGCGTGTCCGCAACATACAGGTTCCCGTCGGCGTCCAAGGCGACGCCGGCCGGGAAAAAGAAACTTGACTCTGCGGCGGGCAGACCGTCTACGGAAAAGCCCGTTCCACCGCTACCCGCGACGGTTGTGATGATACCGGTGGCCCCATCGACCCTGCGAATTCGGTGATTGCCGCTATCCGAAAAAAGGAGGTTGCCTTCCGAATCGAGGACCACATCCCCGGGCAGGTTCAGTCTGGCCTCGGTAGCCGGCCCGAGGTCACCCGAGAAGCCGAAATCACTTCTCCCGGCGACTGTAGTGATGATGCCCAGAGCGGCATCCACCCGGCGGATTCGGTCATTCCCCGTGTCCGTAATGTAAAGATTCCCCTCGGAATCAAGAGTCACTCCCGAAGGGCGAAACAGGCGGGCTGCCGTGGCCGGGCCGCCGTCGCCTGAGAAGCCGGCCCCGCTGCCTGCCACGGTCTTGATGTTACCGCTTTCCCGATCGATGCGGCGAATCCGATGGTTACCCGAGTCCACCACGAAAATGTTTCCCTCCATATCCACCGCCAGCCCGAGAGGAAAGTTGAAGGCAGCCGCCAGAGCGGAACCGCCGTCACCGGAAAAGCCCCTGAATCCATTGCCACCAATCGTTTGGATGATGCCTGACGGACCGTCGACGATCCGAATCCGCTGGTTGAAAGTGTCCGAGATAATCAGGTTGCCATTTGAGTCGATGCTCACCGTGTCAGGTCGGTCCAGCCTGGCTTCCGTGCTCGGGCCGTTGTCTCCCGAGTACCCAAACTCGCCGTTTCCGGCGACAGTGGAAATGAGATGAGTCAACAAGTCGACTCGGCGTATCCGCGTGTTGGCTGTATCAGCAATATAGAGCGAGTCCCCATGCACGGCCACTCCACGGGGGAAGTCGACAGCCGCAGCACTGGCCGGGCCTCTGTCGCCCGGGAAACCTGAATCCCCTCCGCCGACAACCGATGTCAGCAGGCCTGTTGCGGCGGCGACCCGGCGGATCCGCTTGTTGAAATGATCTGAAATGTAAAGATCACCGCTGCTGTCGGCAACCAGACCCTGGGGCTGGGAGAACGCCGCGTCAAGTGCAGGCCCTCCATCTCCCAGGAAACCTTCTATGCCACTACCCGCGACCGTCGAGATGGTGTCAGTCTCAGCATCGATTTTCCGAATGCGCTGGTTGAGAGTATCTGCTATGAGGATGTTTCTCTGAGAATCAATCTTCACTCGAACGGGAGCACTCAGAGATGCTCCTGCGGCGGGGCCGTCATCACCCGAAAAACCCTGCACTCCCGTACCCGCCAGGGTCTCGATGACTCCAGATTCGGAGTCAATGTGTCGAATTCGGTGATTTCCCGTGTCGGCGATCAGGATGTTTCCGCCCGAGTCGACATGGACGCCAAAGGGGAGATTGAGAGACGCCTGAATGGCGGGGATGCCGTCACCGTTGAATCCCGAGGTGCCGAAATTACCAGCCACCGTTTCAATCGTACCGGTTTGCGAATCCACCCGCAGCACGCGGTGACTCGAGGTGTCGGCAATGAAGAGATTGTCAACCGAGTCGACTGCGATCCCGTCAGGATCATTCAACCGGGCCTGGGTGGCAGGGATATGGTCAGGTGAAAATCCTCTTTGTCCTGAGCCGGCGACCGTCGTGATGATACCGGTGTTTGCATCGACTCGGCGGACACGCTGATTGGAGGAGTCCAAGATAAGAAGGTTACCGCCCCGGTCAACGGTGATGGCGCGAGGGAAGGCCAGACCCGAGCCGATGGCTAAGTACTCTGGTTCATAAATACACTAACGTATTTTTAGGCGGCGGCTTTCAGTTTGTTCATGAGCTTGTTCAGGTCGTGACGAGTAAATTTCCACTTAAAAGGCTTAGCAATGGTGGCGTAATGCTGTTGAAAGCCCAGAAGCCGTTCTTCGAGGGCCTGCAGGGAAAGGAAGTCGTTCGGGGTAAGAACTTTGCGCTGGACAATGGAGAAATAGATCTCGATCTGGTTCAACCAACTCGCATGGACGGGTCCGTGGACGGGGACGATTCGAGGATATTTGCTTTGAAGCCGGCGGATGCAGCGGGCTCCCCGGTGAGCCGATCCATTGTCCAAAATCCAGAAGACTCTTCGGGCTTCTTTATAGGGAGTCTGGGTCATGACTTGATCGACCAAGCGGCCAAAAGGAGCAATCCCATTTTTTCGTTCACAGCGACCGAAGAGCTTGGCCCGATGCACATCCAGTGCTGCCAAATAAGCCCAAGCGCAGCAGCGCGTGTATTCATGTTCCACCTTCATCGCGACGCCGGGTTGAGGGGGGAGGGTTCGATGCCGACGGCGGCGTGCCTGGATGCTGGTTTTTTCGTCGGCGGAGAGGACGAATTCACCGTCTTTCAGGGGATGCCCCAGCCACACTCTCTCATACAAGTCGAGGATACGCCCCGCTTTTTCGGCGAAATGGGGGTCTCGAGGGAAAACCCAGCAGCGATGCTGCCAAGGGCGGATGGCGTCCTCATGGAGCCAGCGCCAGACGGTGGTCCTGCTGATGCTGGCGACCAACCCGGACTGGCGCACTTGGGCGGCCAGATCGGCGCTGCTCCATCGCGAGATGGGCAATCCGAAGGTGGCGGGCAACTCACAGGCCAAGGCTTTAACCTCGACCACTACCTCTGGGGGGAAAAGACCGGGGGCGACCCGGCCGAGAGTTCTCCTCCAGACCCATCAGGCGTTTTTCGAAAAAGCGCTTTCGCCAGAAACATACCACCTCTCGACGGGTATCCAAACGTTTCGCGATCTCATCATTACGCAAACCCTGGGCTGCCAGGAGAATCATCTTGGCTCGCTGTACCTGAAAATACGGTAACGTATATTTTCGGGCACGAGCCAATAGTTCTCTTTCCTCACCTGGCGATAGAACGATCTTATACGGGCTGTGTCGAGGCACTGTGGAACTCCTTTCAGGTTACCACAATGCCAAATCAGCCTGATATAATACGTTAGTGTATTTAAGAACTTATGTACTAAGCTTCCGTCGCCCGAAAAATCAGGTTCTCCAATTCCGGCCACCGATGTGATGATTCCAGTGGCGGCGGCGACGCGCCGAATCCGGTGATTGCCGGGGTCTGCAAAGTAAAGATTTCCGGCACTGTCGAGATCACTACCCGCCGGGAATCCGATTTCAGCTCGTTGAGCCGTCAGCCCATCACCCGCGAAGGTCGAACCACCGGCCACCGTCGTCACGTAGCCGGGAGGCAATTGCTCGAGGGGAATGGTTTCCACCAGTAGACTGGATTGGGCCAGCCCCCCTCGCGTGAGAACCGTCACCGTGATCCGCCCACTGGGTAGAGGTGGCGTCTGCCCGATGAGGATTTCAGAGCTTGTGGCCGCCAGCTCTTCGATGAAGGTCCCGCCCAGCAGCACTACCGTCTCGGGGGCGAAGTTGGCGCCGGTAAGGCTGAGCGGCTCCCCCCCCTGGCTACTCACTTTTGCCGGGGTCACACTATCAATGCGCGGCGGTCCATACTGAATTTCTTGAGCCAGCCGAGTCGAGTCGGCTACGACCAGCCTGCCACTTTGCGTAATGGTGATGTCGGCCGGCTCTAAAAAAGTCCCTTCCTGCACGGCCTCCACCACCTCGCCTGTCGCCGTCACTGTGGTCACCCGGCCGGTTGACTCACTGACATAGACGTTGCCGAAGGGGTCCGCTGCCACGCCCCGGGGATCGTCGAAGTCGCGCTCATTGATGTCCTCGGTCAGGATGCCCTGCTCGTGCTGCACAGTCAGAGTCAGGACCTCCCCCTCCTCGGTTACCAGTCGCACCCGGTTGTTTCCCCGGTCGGCGACGACGACTCGCACCGGCGGGGGGGCCTCCCCCTTCAGCTCCCGCTGCAATTGCTGGCCCAGTGTTTCCGGCTGTACCGCAATCCCCGTCGGCGTGTCGAACCGGGCATTGGCTCCCAGACCGTCGTCGGTACCCGGCTGCCCCGCCAGTCCCGCAACCGTCTCCACTAATCCTGTGATCAGGTCCAGGCGCCGGACCGTGTGATTCCCCGTGTCTGCCACCCAAAGACCTCCGCGTGCATCCAGTGCCACACCCGAGGGGCTGTTGAATCGTGCCTCACTTCCCACCCCGTCAACACTTCCAGTCTGTCCATTCCCTGCAACGGTCTCGACAAAAGATGAGTCGTTCAGCGGGATCCGCCGGATGGCGTGGTTGGTCCGGTCGGCTACATAGAGCGAGCCATCGGCCTGATTCAGCGCGATCGAGCGCGGACCATTGAAAAGCGCCTCCAGCCTCACATCGTCCACCAGCCCCGGGCTCTGGCCGACCCCTGCGTACACCTCGGGCGTCTCGGTGAGCGTGCGCGCCAGGAAGATCTGCTGGCTGCTTGGACTGGCCAGAAACAACCTTCCCGAGAGATCCTCCGCGATTCCCACGATGGAAAAGCCGGCAGCCCCCGGGTTGACGCGCACTACAGTAATGGTCGCGGTGTGAATGACCCCGCCAGATTGGATCGTGAGGGTCGAAAAGCCTGCTGCGTTTCCGGTGATCTCGCCCGTCTCCGCCACCGTAGCCACCTGTTCATCAAGGCTCAGGTAGTCGATGGGGAAATCGTCTCGCAGATCCCCGACCGTGTCGATCACCACCGGACGCAGGGCTTTACGGTTGCCCTCGTTGACGACGATCTCGCTGAGGTTGGGATTGGCTGAATCCAAAATCAGTTGCGCGACCTGGGCGATGTTGGCTGGACGAAGCTGTTGGATCCCGGAGGCAAGTACTTCGTAGTTGAACTGGCTGGCCGTCACTCCCAACAAGGGGATACTCAGGGGCGACCCATCCGATTGGGTCAAGGTCAACTGTCCAGTGCTGGGGCCGGCCTCCTCGGCGCTTATGAGAATCAGGCGGGTCGAGAAGCCCATCCCGAAGCCAATCTGGGGGAAAACCAGGGAATCGGTCTGAATCGGTCTGTTCAAATCCGCAACGGGCAAGGTGGTCAGAATGAGGTCACCCCGCTGGTTGACGGTTAGTTTGAGCGTGACGGGGACGATGGGCACATCTGCATCAATTTCGAGCACTCCCGTAAAGCCGGGGGGAAGATTCTCGAACAACTCATCAGCGAAGATGGCAAGATGCCCGGCAGTGGGAAGATCCCGCGTGGTCTCGGCAAAGTCCAGGCCATTTCGGTCCAGGAGCCTGAATCTGACGGTGGTTGGAGCGGCACCTCGGCTACTGATCGCCACTCCGGTTCTGGTATCGACCGTGTCAACAAAGACCCTGGCTCGGGTTGTCGGCAAAACAGCTCCCACCCCGGCCTCCGAGGTCAGGCTCCCGCCGGCATCACGAAACTGGAAGATGGCGGTTCCGGACGGTAAAGTCCCCTGCTCGACGGTCACCACGGCATAGCCGGCAAGAACACCAGCCGAGGAGGTCAGAGTCCCCTCAAAGACTCCAGCCGGGCCCAACTCAAAAGGGGAAGAGGAAGCGAGGTGACCGTCCAGTTCCAGCTCCAGCGGCAAGCCGTCAGACCCCGTGAGCCGGATCTCTCCCTTGTGGGCCTCCTCGGTCGGGTTGATCAGAATGAGCTGAGTGGTGAGAATCCCTCCTGCTCCGAGATGGGGAAAGATCAGAGAAGGAGCAATCCCCTGCGGGAAAGACTTCTGTTTTGCAACCGGCGAAGAGGGCTGAGCCGAGGCCCGGTCCAGATCGGAGACGGGCAGGGTGGCAAAAAGCGGCTCTCCATGTGCGTTTCTGGCCTGTCGTACGGTCAGAGAGGCCAGCCCTTCAACATCCGTCTCAAAAGTGGCGCTTCCGGTAAAGCCCTCCGGCAGTGGTCCAAACAGTTCCGGCTCAGAGACGAAGCGGGCCCGATGCTCTCCGGCAGGGATCACAAACTGCGTCTGATCCACTTCGGAGCCCCGGGCATCGCGCAGTGTGAGCGTGGCTGTGACGGGGGTCCCTGAGGGATTGGCCAGGGCTAGACCGGTTGGAATTGAAGCATCGACGAAGATGCGGCCGCGCCGGGCCGGTTCGACGGCGCCCACTCCGGCTTCGGCTACCAGGATTCCTTCAGCGTTGCGGAATGAGAATAAGGCCGTCGACACAGGAAGAGATGAGTTCCCCTGCGCCTGGATCGTAGCGTAGCCGACCAGCAGATCGCTCTGGGAATGCACTCTCAGAACCCAGAAGACCAGCACCGCAAACAAGGAAGCGGCTGTAATCAAGCCGGAGCGTGAAAACGAGTCAGGGAGACACATGGACTTCCAGATCGTCCATTCTCCAGGTATTTTGTTGATAAGTGCCCAATCCCATGACCGTCACGAAAGCTCCGCCCTGGACTGATTTCGGGCTGGAAGTAAAGTACCCTGAGATATCAACGGTATCCATCACCTGGTCGTCAAGTGTCCAATATACAGTGCTGGCGTCGTCGGTCAGGTACAGCCCCCAGCGGCGGCTGCGCCCCAGGATGTCCTGAATTTCCTCCTCAGTCCGGTAAACTCTGGCGGCGAGGCTGCAGGCGGGTTCGCTAATAAAGACTCCCCCATGAGCGATCTCCTTTTCGTGTAGATCTCTCAGCTCGCGCGGGCTTAGAGTGGGCCGTGAATGATCTCGTCCGAAGCCATCCCTCGGGTACTTCTCATAGTCTTCGGGCACGAGACCACGCACCAGGTACACGAAGAGTCCGTCGTCGCGAAGGAAATCGAAGTGTAGCTGCACTCCCCGCTGGTCGTCATCCTGGTCTCCCACCCACCCTTGCCAGCTCGCGACCGTCAGGCTCCAGCAATGGTCCAGGTTCTGTGTCCAGTTGACTATTTCTTCCGGCGCTTTGATCTCCTCGGAAGCATCTGTTTCATGGCTGAAATCCACCAGCGTGATTTCCACACCGTTCGTCCCAGCCAGCCCGGGATTAAAGGTCCTCTCAGTCGTGGCAAAACCGCCAAACACCACATCCAAAGAGGCCAGGCCAGGCCCAGGGGGTGGGGGGTGCAGGACATCCATCAGCCAGTATCCTCCCTCCGTTCTGGCCTGGGCCTCATACAGCCTGGTCCACCGCGTCAGGTCGAAGTGATCCGGTGGACCGTAGTCCTGGCTGAAGTCGTCGCTGAACTGCACCGCCAGATCCGCTTTTCGCTGCTCGTGCTCCTCTTGAATTCCAATCCTGGACGGTTCCGGTTCGCTTTCCGAATCCTGTCTGCAGCCGGAACCGGCCACACCAATCGTCGCCACCGAGAGAACGCCGACCAGCGCCCGAAGCTTGTTCTTGCTCAAGGGTACACCTCCACCTCTGATCATAGAGGAACGAGACACCAAACAAAACGCTCTTAACCCTGCCCTGCACACCAATCCTATGAAGTATTACCTTGCATGGTAGGATGTTAATCATCGGAAGGATTAAAACCCGGAATCATCCGGGTTAAACGAGGCGGCTACATCTTCTTGACCTGGATCGGCGATCACGGCCCATATCACGTCCATGTTTTGAAGGGGAGCCGGACAGTTTGCAAGTTCAACCTTGTGCGGATGGCGGTCATCGAAAGTAAGGTAAGCCGCCGGATCCGATCCCTGATTGAAGATTTGGTGGAGGAAGGAAAACTGTGAAGGTCAAGCACAACAACCGGAGGAAGGTGTTCGAAGCCGAGCGCGACGGCAAGGCATACACCTTTCCCTATTCAAAGTGTGAAATTCAGCCCGTCTCTGGAGACCTGGTGGTAAAGACATACCTCGATCCGGAGATCGGCAACGAGGGCTTCGTGTACGTTCTGAAGTCCGGAGCCGAGGGAACGATCCTGTGGGATTGGGTGTTATCGGTCAACAAGGATCCAGATTATCTGCGCAAGTGGGCTCTTTACGAGTTAACCGTCGTGGCGCAGGACAAGGTCAAGGCGGCCGCTATCAGCAAAGGAGAGATTCGCCGGCGCCTGGGGACTTCCGCCTCACAATTGAATCGCCTGCTGGATCAGACAAACTACAGCAAGAGCGTCGACCAACTTCTGCGCCTCCTGGCAGTGCTCGAGTGTACTGTTGAGTTTGTGGTGGCCGAATAGAGCAGCGTGTGACCCGGTCAGGATTCCTGGTCGCGGCCGCGCGCCGCCAGCTCAAGGCCCGCGTCGGTGGGGGGTGCATGGTTGGCCTGGTGGACACGTGCCTTACGGCCCCTGGTGGTTCATTCGCCCAGCAAGGCGGCTATTGCCTGATGGCCGTTTTTGGCGGCGAAATCGCGGGCGGTATCTCCGTCGACATCGCTCAGCGACACATCAGCGTGCCGGCTTAAGAGGGCTCGCACGACTTCCAGATGCCCTTCTGCAGCGGCAAACATCAAGGCGCTCCATCCTTCAACGTTGTCCACCGCATCGACGTCCGCTCCCGCTTCGAGCAGCACGCGTATCGTTTCGTGATTCGGGCCGCTGGCAGCGTAAATCAACGCGGTACGCCGAGTGGCATCGCGGTCGTCGACTCGGGCGTTATGTTCGAGCATGAGCTTCACGCCTTCCGTGTGTCCGTTGAAGGCGGCTAACATCAGTGCCGTGCGACCGTCTGAATCGGCCGCATTCACGTTCAGACCTTGTTCGATGGCCCGCCGCAGAGTGTTGATTTTTCCCTCGAGTGCGGCATCTCGGACGGCCTGATCACTGATCGGTGAATGGACTTGCTGTTCTTTCTGCGATTCGCGTTCCGGTGGTGCAGCCCCCCGTGTCGGCTCGTGGCCACAACCACTCCCCAGCAAAGCGGCCAGCGAAAGTACCCAGACAAGTATGCGGGGCTCCCCAATACCGTTCTTGGTCGTCGTTTGAGTTGCCATTAGCTCCTGGAGTCGCCCCCATTCTCACATTCCTCGTCCTCAAGGGCCTCAACCGCTCGAACGAACTCCGAGAAGAGCTCCCTGTATTCCGGCGAGGGGCTGACTTTCTTCCTTACCAGGCTTCTCAGGGCATCACCGTCGGGATGCGGCGGCCTTTTCTTAGCCTCAAGAATACCAAAGGCTAGACTGAAGTTCCTTCCAAAAAACACTGAAATCTGGCCGTAATGTGCTGATAGAGATAGGGTTAGAAAGAATTTGTAAATGGAATGTGTACCCATGTAATATGTGGGTTTGTTGTTTACTTTTGGTTGGTAATATGGTAATATGTATCCATGTACATCGAGTCCGTCCCCAATCGTAACTCCCCGCCTGCCATCCTCCTGCGGGAATCCTTCCGCGAGGGCAAAAGAATTCGCAAACGCACCTTGGCCAATCTCTCCAAATGGCCCCCTCGCCTGATCGACGGTCTCCGCGTTTTACTGAAAGGCGGTGTGGCTGTGGCCGACCCCGCTGAGGCCTTTAAAATCTTGCGTTCTTTACCTCACGGTCATGTCCACGCCACCCTGGGGTGTCTCAACCGCCTGGGCCTGCCCCGGCTCATCGACTCCCGCCGCACTCGAGAGCGAGACCTGGTGGTGGCTCTGATCGTGGCCCGCATCATCGATCCCCGCTCCAAACTGGCCACCGCTCGAGGTCTTTGTTCTCACACCCAGTTCCACTCGCTGTCTGAGCAACTGGGGATCGGCTCAGCCGGCAGCCAGGAACTTTACTCGGCTATGGACTGGCTGGGGCAGCGGCAGAATCGGATCGAAAAGAAACTGGCCCAGCGGCATCTGGGTGGGAGCACTCTGGTGCTTTACGATGTGACTTCAACCTATTTTGAGGGCAACCATTGTCCTTTGGTGCAGCGGGGATATTCTCGGGATGGCAAAAAGGACAAATCACAGATCGTCTTTGGGCTGCTGGTGACACCCGAGGGGTGTCCGGTGGCCATCGAGGCCTTCTCAGGCAATACGGCCGATCCTACTACCTTGAAATCTCAGATTCACAAGTTGCGCGAGCGCTTTGGGTTGCAGCACCTCGTGATGGTGGGGGATCGGGGTCTGATTACCCAGGCCCGGATCCGGGAAGAACTCCGCCCTTTGCAGTTGGACTGGATCACGGCCCTGCGCGGTCCCCAGATCCGCAAGCTGGTCAATCGTGGAGATCTTCAACTGTCTTTGTTTGATGACAAGGATTTAGCCGAGATTGAATCTCCCGATTACCCAGGGGAGCGGCTGATTGTGTGCCGCAATCCCCTGCTGGCTGAGCGTCGGGCCAGCAAGCGACAACAGCTACTGGAGGCGACACAGCAAGAGCTGGATAAGATTGTCCAAGCCACTGAGCGTCCCCAGCGGGCGCTTCAAGGCAAGGACAAGATTGCTCTGCGGGTGGGGAAGGTACTGCAGCGTTTCAAGGTGGGCAAACACTTTCAGCTGGAGATCACCGAAGAGTCTTTCAACTACTGCCGCAAGCAGGAGGCGATTGAGCGGGAAGCGGCACTGGATGGCATCTACGTGATTCGCAGCAGTCTCACTCAGCTGCAGATGACGGCTTCAGATCTGGTGCGATCCTATAAGGGTCTGTCGGTGGTCGAGCAGGCGTTTCGCTCCTTCAAGACAGTCGACTTGAAGGTCAGACCGATTTACCACCGGCTCGAAGACAGAGTCCGCGCCCATTTGTTTTTGTGCATGCTCGCCTACTACGTGCAGTGGCATATGCGCCAGAAACTGGCTCCGGTACTCTTCCAGGATGAAGATAAAGCCGCCGCCCAAGCGTTGCGGGAATCCGTGGTCCAGCCGGCCCGGCGATCACGCCGCGCTCGCGACAAGGCACAACTCAAACGCACCGAGCAAGGCTGGCCCGTCCACAGTTTTCAGACGCTGCTGGCCGATCTAGCTACGATCACGAAAAACCGAGTCCAAGCCAAGCTAACAGGTGCCGAACCCTTTGATCAGATGACTCGCCCTACCCCCTTCCAGCAACATGTACTGGACCTGCTCGGAGTCAAACTCTAAAGAAGTGTACCCAGTACGGTAACATCGGAAATCCAACCTTACCCTTTTATTATCAGGCACTTAAGTCTCTTCTTGGTAAATATTCGGTAAACCCATCATCGGCTTTATGCCTAATGGGGTGAGGCGGGTTGGGAACTCAAGTGGAGCGAAGCGATCTTCGGAAGTGTTTGCTCAGGGGGTAGAGCCAGATGCTTTTGGTGGGCAGATCGGCCTTGCGGTCACGGTCCAGCTTGCCCCGGCCCTGGGTCTGTCCGACATGGATCCAGTTGGCGGCCTTGTAGCAGGCGCCTGTGAAGCGCCCCGTGTCGACGAAGGTTTCCAGCAGAACGGGTCGGTAGGCGTAGCGGTCGTGCCAGTCCTCGGGGAGTTGACGCGCGGCCATGGCCAGCAGTTTAGAGGCCAGGTTCTTGGACTCGACCCAGGGAAGGATCAAGAAACGGGCGTTGTTGACGATCAGTTGAAGGTTTCTCTCCCTTTCCGAAGGACGCCAGCCGATGAAGCGGTCGCGAGGGGCGGTTTTCCAAGCGGCGGCGCCAAAGCCGAGCAGGGCCAGGATGCGGCTTTCGGAACAAGCGAAGTAGCGCAGCTGAGCACCCGGCAGGGGCTTGTATCCCAGATAGTGGTAGCGGTCGATGTATTCATTCCACAAAGTGGAGTCGGGGCGGCTCAGGACCGGCTCCAGATGCAGGCCGGACAGCTCGTGCACGGGTCGGGACAGCAGCGGTTGTGGTGCGCTGCAGAAAGTGTGCTTGATTGGGCCCGAGCCTCCCTTCGGGTTGCGAGGGGGCGGCAGCTGCAGCAACCCCTGCCGATGCATGCGCAGCATGGCCACCCGGCAGCTCATCTCCTTGAGGCCACCGTCAGGCTTGAACCAGCCCAAGAGCTGGCAGGCCAAGCGGGAGAGCTGGGCCCGCGAGCGGGTCGGATCTTCGCCAATCAGCTCACACAGTCGCCGCATCTCCCGGCCGCTAAAGTCTCGCCCGCAGAAGCGTTTCATCCAGCCTCCGCTGCCGGCGTCCTGGCCCAGGTCAATGCGCGGGCACGATGGGGGCTTATTTCCCAGGGAAGAAAAGGATCCAGGCCGGGTGGCGGCTGTCCGCCTTGCCTAGCGCAGGCCTGCAGATAGTCCCTGAGCCACAGGCGGGGGTTGAGGCCGTTGAGTCGCAGGGTGGCAAAGATGCTGAATAAGCTGGCCGCCAACTGGGCGCTCCAGCGGCTGCCTGAGCCGTAGTAATTCTTGCGTCCCACCACCGGGTTGCGCAAGGCGCGTTCGGCGGCGTTGTTGTCCATAGCCACTTCCGGTTGATCCACAAACACGGTCAGCCCTGGCCAGTGTCGAGCCAGGCTTTTCAGGACCTTGCGACAGGGGGGAGCCAGGCTGGGAAGCTGGCGTTGAGCCTCGCATTGCTCTCGCATTTTCTCAACCGCCACCCGCAGCTTTCGATCGGCCCGGGCCCATTCCAAGGGCTGATCGCGAACTGCCAGCCGCAGCTGATTGGCAGCAAAGAGCCGGCCAATGTCGTCAATCCACATCAGGGACCAGTCCTGCCAGGGGGGGTGGGATAGGCCCAGTCGCCAAAAGTCGCGGCGCACGTGAGCCCAGCAAAAGGCATGGCAAATACGCCCCTCTGAGACCCGGACCAGCTTCTTATAGGCAGAATATCGATCGGTGAGTAAAGTGCCCTGGGCGCTGCCGAAGTGAGATTGAGGCACTGCAGACGAGCGACTGGGTTGGAGCTGGTACACGACTGTGGAGGCCGACAAAAACACCCACAAATGCCAGAGCCGTCCGCTTTTGCCTTCCACCGCCACAAACACCGGCCAGCCGGTCTCGTCGGCTTGCCAGTTCTCCTGGGTGAGCTGCTGCTGGGCGATCGCCTCGGCCACCGGCAAAAACAGACCCTGCAGTTTTTTCAGCCCTCCGGCCACCGTTCCTGCAGAGAGAGTCAAACCGTGGTCTCGCCACTGCTGCAACAGACGGTGGGTGGGGCGGCAATGGTCAAACTTCTCCAGCAGAATCTCCACCCAAACCGAAATCCCTAGTTTGCCTTTGGGAATCAAGCGTGCCGGGGCGGGCGCCGTGACAATGCCGGGCAGCACCCCGCAGCGGCAGGCCGCTTTGTACTTGCGCCGCCGGATCACCCGCCGGTGGGCCCGCACTTCGATTTCGGCCACCTCGGCGTCTTCCGTCCAGCCCAAGGCTTCCAGTGCCAGACCGCATTTCGGACAGCTTTTTTGGGCTTCCTCCAGATCCACTACCTCTTCCTGGGCTGCCAACCCGTCCAGAGTGGTCCGACCGTGCCCCTGCTTGCCTTTTTGCTGCCCTCGGGGTCGCCCGCTCGCCTTGGGGCTGGAACTGCCAGCGCGCCCACCCTTGGCCTGTTCACTCTTGCGCCCCCAGAGCTGACTCTCCAGCTCTCGAACTCGAGCCCGCAGACTCAAGTTCTCTGACTTCAACTGCTTTTCTCTCTCCACCGCCCCGGCATGCTGGGCCTTCCAGTACGCTGCCGCCCAGCGCAGCCGGATGTACTCTTCCTTGGCCACCAAAACCCGCTTCGTCGAGCCATCAGCCGTCAGTCCACCCGATTCCGGCTTGGTGGTAGCACTCAGCTGCATGCTCCCTGTATACACACTCGCAGCTTCTGTGTCCAGCAAAGTTTGACCGCGGGCTTATTTGGAAGGAGATTATTGCAAGACGGAGTTTACCGAATATTTACTCTTCTTGGGTAAATATTCGGTAAACCCATCCCTGCGCTGACACATCAGATTTTGCTGAACACAGGATTTTCAGTCGTGTATATCTGTGGGCATGGGAGTCGCCCGAGGTCAAGCGGAGCAAGCCGGAGAGACTCGGGAGACCTCGACAGCCAGCGTGCAGGTCCGGGTGGATAAGGAGGAGTACATCAGCTTGCGCTGGGCGGCGGCGTACTGGAAGGCCCGGCACCGGGAAGCGGTCCGGCGGGAAGTAGATCTCAAAAGCAACAATGAAAAGCTGCGGGCTCGCATTCGTGAGTTGGAAGGCCGACTGTACGGTGGTCGAAGCGAGCGTCGGGTTTGCGAGGGCAAGAGTCCGTCCCGGCGCCCGGTCTCAGCGCGCCCTCGCGGACAGCAACCGGGGAGTCGGGGACATGGCCGAAGCAGCCTGGATCGGCTCGAAGCCCGCGAGGAAGTGGCGGATCTACCCGAAGAGCAGCAGAAGTGTCCCCGCTGCGGTCGGCGCCTGGATCCGTTTCCGGGGACCGACGACGCCCAGGTGGTGGAGATCGAAACCCAGGTCTGGCGCCGGGTGATCAGACGCAGGCGATACCATCCAAGCTGTAGTTGCGGGGTCTTGCCCGGCATCGTGACGGCGCCTTCGCCGGCGCGTCTGATCGCGCGCGGCAAGCTGGGCATTTCGGTGTGGGTGAGAGTGATCTTGGACAAGTATCTTTATTCGCGTCCCAGCCACCGACTGCTGCAGGAGCTGGCCGGCCAAGGTGTGAGGCTGTCGCCGGGGACGATCGCGGGAGGGCTGAGGAAACTGCTCCCGCTGTTGGAGCCGGTCCGGGAGGCCATCCGCAGCAAACAGTTGAGTGAGGATCGTTGGCAGGCGGACGAGACCGGCTGGCGGGTGTTCGAGGTGGTGGAGGGCAAGGAGGGTCACGGCTGGCATCTGTGGGTGTTCCGATCCCCTTCGACGGTTGTGTTCACCCTGTCTCCCAGCCGCTCGGCCCAGGTGCCGGAGGCGCACTTCGGAGACCATGCGGCCGGCATTCTGCTGGCTGACCGCTACGCCGTGTACAAGAAGTTGGCCAGACAATGGGAGGATCTCGAGTTGGCCTTTTGCTGGGCCCACGTGCGACGCGACTTTTTCTGCTTGGCCAAGGCCTGGCCCGAACAGGAGGGCTGGGCGATGAGTTGGGTGGAGGGGATCGGGGGCCTGTTCCATCTGAACCGGCGTCGGCTGCAGGTCCGAAAACAGCCCGAAAGCTTTGCCGCCCGGGATCGGGACCTGCGCGGGGTGGTCCGCGAACTGGAGAGGCGGCGCGATGCGGAGCTGGAGAGTTCGGCCGTGCACGGCGCCTGCAAAAAGGTGCTGCGCAGCCTGCAGCGACACTGGGAAGGGTTGACCGTGTTCGTAGAGCATCCCGAGGTGGCCATGGACAACAACGCCTCAGAGCGCGCTTTGCGAGGCCCGGTGGTGGGGCGCAAGAACTACTACGGTTCGGGCAGTCGGTGGAGCGCCCGTCTGGCCGCTGTTTTGTTCACGATCCTGCAAACCTTGCAGCTGTGGGAGATCAACCCGCAACGGTGGCTGAGTTCCTATCTGAAATGCTGCGCCGAATCGGGCAACCGGGCGCCGCCGGATGTGAAGCGATTCCTGCCCTGGGAAATGGACCCCGCCCAAAGAGCGGCCTGGAGTCGACCCTTTTGTCGGGAGGCGGCATGAAGCGCTACTGCGGCCGCAACTTCAGCGGCGAGCAGATCGGGCAACTCCGAGACTTGATTGCCGACAACCCGGGCCGCACGCGCGCCCAGCTGTCTCGATCGGCGTGCCGACTGCTTCAGTGGCGCAAAGCGGACGGTGGCCTCAAGCAGATGAGCTGCCGGGTGGCCATGCTGCGCATGCATCGCGAGGGGCTCCTGCAGCTGCCGCCCCCTCGCAACCGGAAAGGAGGCTCGGGCCCGATCGAGCACACTTTCTGGAGCGCCCCGCAACCGCCGCTGTCCCGACCCGTGCATGAGCTGCCCGGGGTGCATCTGGAGCCGGTCCTGAGCCCCCCCGACTCCGCTTTGTGGAATGAATACATCGACCGCTATCACTATCTGGGATACAAGCCCCTGCCGGGTGCTCAGCTGCGCTACTTCGCTTGCTCTGAAGAGCGCATCCTGGCCCTGCTTGGCTTTGGCGCCGCCGCTTGGAAAACCGCCCCCCGCGATCGCTTCATCGGCTGGCGTCCTTCCGAACGGGAGAGAAACCTTCAATTGATCGTCAACAACGCGCGCTTTCTCATCCTTCCCTGGGTGCAGTCTAAGAACTTGGCCTCCAAACTGCTGGCCTTGGCCGCGCGTCAACTCCCCGAGGACTGGCACGACCGCTACGCCTACCGGCCCGTTCTACTGGAGACCTTCGTTGACACCCAACGCTTCACAGGCGCCTGCTACAAGGCCGCCAACTGGATCCATGTCGGACAGACCCAAGGGCGCGGCAAACTGGACCGTGACCACAAGGCCGATCTGCCCACCAAAAGCATCTGGCTCTACCCCCTGAGCAAACACTTCCGAAGGTCGCTTCGCTCCACTTGAGTCCTCAAGAGCATCGTCCGTTGGTCATTGCTTGAGTATGGGTTTACCGAATATTTACCTTCTTGGAAATGGAACTTCAGGCTAGAGAAAGGGACAGGTCGGTTTCGCCTCACGGCTCGCGACCGGGCTCGCGCTCGGTGACGCGTGCGAGAAGCATGCGCATCTGGCGCACGGCGTCGAGCACGTCGTCGTCGTCTTCCCGCAGCATGCCGTAGCGCATCGCCGAGAACGCCGGCAGGCTCGCGACCTGCGGCAGCTTTTGTTGATCCCCGCGGACCGAGAACCAGAGGATCTGGTTGAGAACCTCTGGATCCGCCATGTCGGCGTGGACAAGATTCTGCTCGGCCGAGCGGTCCATCCAGTAACGGGTGCGGGCACTGGACTGGCGGCGATCCGGGTTCATCAGGTTGTCGGCTGAGATAGTTGGCAGGACGGCCTCGAAAGGGGTCAGGTCGGGTTCGCTCTGGAAGATGTCGATCGGCACGGCTGCGGCATCGAGCACGTTCATCGGCTCGACGCCGAGCAGCAGCTCGATGGTGCGGATGGCGCTGACGGTGTTGTGGAACTCGTGGATCAGGGCACCCGAACGGTTGTAGGCGCTGATCACCAGGGCCGAGGAGCGATGGCCGTCGACATGGTCCGGGCCGTTCTGAGCGTCGTCTTCCACCACCACGACAGCCGTGTCACGCCAATAGGGACTGTGGGAGAGCTCCTGAACGAGTAGGCCGACAGCGAAGTCATTCTCCGCCACCATGAACTGGGGCGTCGGCATGCCGGTGCGCAGGCCCGAGGTGTGGTTGTTGGGGAAGCGAACAATGCTCAGGTTCGGCATGAAATCGCCCCTGCCGGCTTCTCGATCGGCCACGAAAGAGCGGAACTCCTCCCTCCACACCGAGAATCGCGTCGAGCCGCGCGTGGCCTCGTTCGCCTGCCCGGGGTCGACGATGGCGAGTTCGGGGTCTCCGCCAACTAGGGCAGCGCGGTAGGAATCCACCGTCATGACGTCGGGGGTGGCAAGATCGTAGTTACGGAAGAGAGGGCAGTGGTTGTTTTCCAGCGAGCGTTTGGTGGGCAGCGAGAGCAGGTTGGTGCTGGTGTCCGGGTAGGGTTTGAGTCGATTGGCATTGAAGGCATCCAGGTCGGCTGCCGAGATTGTCGCGATGAACTCACCATAGTTGCGTGTCGTGAGGCCTGCATTGAGCACCGCATCCCACAGGTAGAGCGAGCTCGGCTCGGCCACGTGCTGGGCGCCCTGGAGGTAGGGGATGTAGCGCTTCAAGTAGTCGGCGATGTCCTGCGCCGTCACCGGCAGCGGCAGGATCGGCGGTTCGGTCGCGCTGGGCCCGCGCGATGGCAGACGACTGAAGCCCTCGAAGTCATAGGTGCGCCCCCGGCCAGAGTAGTTCCAGCGAAACGCCTTGTCGATGTAGTCCGACGAGAAGGCGGCTGTCGACCAGCTGTGGCCGTCCGGGCTGGCTTCGGCGTTGACAAAGAAGCGGTCAAGCAGTCCGAAGCGCAGCGCCAGGAGCCGGTGGTTCGGGGTGACGTTCTGCGCTGCTCCCCCCAGCAGGCGCGCCGCTTCTCCTGCGCCGAAAATCGCCAGGCTCGGGTCACCATCGGCCCTCGTACCATCGCCGGAAGCTTCTAGATCGCCGAAAACCTGATCATAGGTGCGGTTCTCCTTGATGACGTAGATGACGTGGCGAATCGGCGAGGGACCGTCGAAGAGCGCGGTCTTGTGCTCCCCGAGCAGACCGTTGGCCTGCATCGCGGTTTGCGTGTGGGCCGCGAGGTCAGGGCCCGCGGGCTCGGGAAGGATCGAGAGGTTACCCGAAGTCAGAGACTTGATGTCCTGGCCGCGAGGTCGGTTGTCGCGAACGGGGTAGCGCTGGTTGGGAGCGTTGGGGAACAGCCCGCTTTCGGAGACCACCTGGGAGGAATTCTCAAAGCCGGTGCCTTTGCCGTTGGCGACGAAGAGCCGGTTGTCTGCCACCGCCAGGGCAGTGGGATAGAGGCCGGTGGGAATAAAGCCGATGACCTCGCTCGGGCGCTCTTCCTCCCCCTGCACGCCGTCTTCTTCTGGAAGGCCGCGAGCGAGTCTCGATAGCTCGATCACCGCTACCGTCGCGGCGTGCGCGTTTGCCGCGTAGAGCCTCGCGCCGTCACTGCTGAGCGCCAGGCCCTCGGGGCTGGCGCCGACCAGGCCCCCCACTTCGACGAGACCCGTGTGGATACGCTCCACCTCCTGGCCTGCCGCCGTGCCGATGACCGAGACTGCGTCGGCGTTCGAGTTCACGACGTAGAGCCTCGAGCCGTCGGTTGACACCACCATTTCGGTGGGGTGCCGTGCGACATCGATGCGGACCGGCGGCTGCGAGAGATGTTGAGGGTCCACGCGCACGACTTCCGCCGTCGCCCACAGGCTGACAAAGACGTAGTGCCCGTCAGACTGCGGCGCCACCACAACGTCATAGGGCTGTGCCTCGAGGCGCCGGGAGGGACGCAGGTCGACTCGCTCCAGGTCGCGGAGCCCGCTCAGGTCGGAGATGATACCGAGATTGTCCGCCAGGTTGTTGGCCAGATACAGCGTCTCGCCGTCGGGGGAGAGATCGATGCCGAGTGGATAAACGGGAGCGCGGTTGTTGTGGTAGCGGGGCGAGGGTGCCTGGCGGGCGAATCCTTCCACCGAGATGCTGGATGCTCTGACACGGGTGTCAGGCCCCGCTGAGGTCTCCAGGATCGGGACCTCGGCCTGGGGATCGAAGCGAAAGCGCCACACGAGATTCTCGACGCCGCCGGAGACATAGAGCCGATAGCGGCCCCGGGTATCCGGCCGACGATCGAAGACAGCGCCCACAGAGGCGCTCTGAGGTGCCGGAAAGTAGACGTTCTGGATGACTTGCGGTGGCTCAAGGGAGAGGTCGATCACCTGCAGGGATTGCTGGGCCCGGTTCGTATCGGCGTCGAAGGCCACTCCGAAACCTGAGTTCACCGCGACGAGGTAACGACCCTCCCCGCCAGGGCCGGACGCGTCGGGGCTGTGAATGATGTTCATGGCCATCGCGCCGACGGCTGGTCGCCCGGTATCGCGATCGACCACGAGATCACCGGCGGGAACCAGCGGTCTACCCTGCAGGGCACCTGGCCTCAGCTGCGCCGGGGCGGAGGTACGGGCCACAGTGATTCCGAGAACCAGCAGAAGAAAACCCCAACTCATTCGGGCGCGCATCGAACAATCCACTCAATACCTCCTGAAGCCAGCTTTAAAGGAGACCCGCCACGCTCACGATTTCAGGTCGCCGCGCCAAGGCGCCTCCCACATGTTTCGAATCTTGAATCGTATGACTCGAAGCATTGCCTTTGGTAAACCCAGCAGCACCTTGTAGAGCCTCGTCTCTGTAATTCTAGTCGAGCCTTGAAACTCACCACGGTTCGCTCCCCTCGCCTTCGTGATCTCGCAAGGCGCCGGCAACATCGGAGTCCGTCTTCAGCCCATCATTCCGATGAGTCAAAAAGATATCGGAATTCTGTCCCTCTGTATATTCTGGGAGTCGTCATGCTTCTTGCCACGATTCAACTTGGCGTCCTCGACAGCACGGTCCTCGTCATCTACGTGGTTGCGATGCTGCTGATTGGATGGTACTTCGCCCGACGCACACGTGACTCGGAGGACTATCTGCTGGGGGGGCGCCGCATGAACGCCCTGGTAGTGGGACTGTCACTCTTCGCCAGTCTGCTGAGCACGATCTCCTACCTGGGCTATCCAGCGGAGATGATCTCGCACGGCCCGATTATTCTCGCGGGCTTCATCGGCTACCCCGTCATCGTCGCGGTCGTCGGCTGGGTTCTCATTCCGGCCATCATGCGGTGGGAGGTAACGACGGCATACCAGATTCTGGAACGACGCTTCCACGCCTCCGTGAGCGTCCTGGCCTCCATCATCTTTCTAATTATACGGCTTATCTGGATGGCCCTGATTATCTCTCTGATGGCGACGAAGATCATCGTGCCCCTTCTGGGAATCGATCCACAAGGGGCGCTCTGGGTGAGCGCGGTGATCGCCCTGATCACCGTAGCCTATGCCTCAGCCGGCGGCCTCCGGGCGGTTGTGGTGACGGATGTGGTGCAGACATTGATCCTCTTTGGCGGTGCTCTGCTGGCACTAGCAGCCTGTGGTGAAAGTCGAGGGCAGGGGTCACATTCAGACACTACACTGGTCCCATGGCAATGGGAAAGAAGAAGCGACGGCGACAAGCGGATCTGTGGGTGGCCAGCAGCCAGTTAGCGCGGAGTCCTGGGCATCCATTCTACGAAGCCCTCAACGAGGTATTGAGTGAGCACGGCTTTGACGATTTCGTAGAGGAGCTGTGCGGGAAGTTCTACGCGGAGAAGATGGGGCGGCCGAGCGTGGCGCCGGGAGTGTATTTTCGGCTGTTGATGGTGGGGTATTTTGAAGGGATCGGAGCGGAGCGAGGGATTGCCTGGAGAGTGGCCGATTCACTGGCCCTGAGAGAGTTTTTGGGATTGAAAGTGAGCGAGACACCACCCGATCACTCGACGATATCGAGAACCCGGAGATTAATCGATGTGCAGACCCATGCGGCGGTGTTCAGCTGGGTGCTGGAGCGACTGGCGGAATCGGAACTGCTGAAGGGAAAGACGATCGGGATCGACGCGACGACGCTGGAAGCCAATGCGGCGATGCGCACCATCATCCGACGGGATACGGGAGAAGACTATAACCAGTTTTTAACCGGATTGGCTCAGGCTTCCGGAATCGAGACGCCCACCCGCGAAGACCTGGTTCGTACGGACCGGAAACGCAAGAAGAAAGGCTCCAACAAAGAGTGGAAACATCCTCACGATCCGGACGCTCGCATCACGAAGATGAAGGACGGGCGAACGCACCTGGCCCACAAGGCCGAGCATGCCATCGACATGGAGACGGGAGCGATTGTGGCGGTCACGGTACAGGGAGCCGATAAAGGAGACACGACGACCCTGAAGGAGACGCTGATTCGTGCTGCCGAAAACATTGAAGAGGCGACGGGGCAAAAAGAGGAAATGGCCGAGGTGGTGGCCGACAAGGGATATCACAGCACCGAAACGGTAAAGGATTTTGCAGCGCTGCAGATACGCAGTTACATCTCGGAACCGAAGCGGGGCAGACGCAAGTGGAAAGGCAACATCGAGGGGCGAGATGCCACCTATGCCAACCGCAGACGGATACGGGGAGAGCGAGGCCGCGAGTTACTGAGACGGCGGGGCGAAAAACTGGAAAGATCCTTTGCTCATCTGTACCGGACAGGGGGGATGCGCCGCACCGAGGTCAGGGGACACGACAATGTGGCCAAGAGACTGCTGATTCAGGCCGGTGCGTTCAACCTGGGTATGGTGATGCGCCAGAAACTCGGCGCAGGGACTCCCCGGGCCCTCCACGCCCGGATTCTTTGCGCTTTGTTAGCCTTTTTCGGGCTGAGGAAGGGCCTGAGGAGACGGATCAGCACTTTCTTTGAAGGTTTGATTGGAAAACTTTCAATCGGGCCCTTTCCAGGTGGCCCCCGGCCCAAGTCGGTGTCCGGACCCAATTAAGCACTTCTGCCACGGGCTGCTAGGCTTGATCCATCACCGGCTCGGTGGACTCGGAGCCTGGTGGCCCACTGCGTGGCCCGGTGAGTGGCAGCAGGCGTATCTGATGTACAACCCGGACGATCCGTCCGCACGCACTGTGCTGGGCGCGGTTCTCGCAGTCTTCTGCTGGAATCTGTGCACCACCGGCTCCGATCAAGTGGCCATTCAGCGGTATCTGGCCACCCGCTCACCGGGCTCCGCACGCAGGGCGTTCATCACGTCCTTGAGTGCAGACGTCGTTGTGACGACGCTCCTGAGCGCGCTCGGATTGGCTCTTCTAGCCTACTTTCACGCTCATTCCGATTTGCTGCCTCCAGGAAGGGGGCTCGTCGAAAGCGGGGACCAGCTTTTCCTGCGATTCGTTATGACGAGTCTCCCCGTAGGAATCACGGGCCTCCTACTTGCAGGACTTCTCGCAGCCGGGATGTCGAGCCTCTCGTCCGGGGTCAATTCCGTGAGCGCCGTGGTCATGAACGACCTGATCCCACGTTTTCGTCAAGTGCAGTTGTCGGCCCGACAACAGCTGCGTCTGGTACGGCGGCTAAGCTGGGTCCTTGGCCTGTTGGTCGTGGTCTTGAGCGTTTTCGTAGGAGAAGTAGATAAGCAGGGGAACATCCTTCAGACCACTCACCGAACGGTGAACCTGCTCGTCGCACCCCTTTTTGTGCCGTTCTTTCTGGCATTCTTTGTTCCATGGGCGACCACAGCCGGTGCTTTCGTCGGATGCATCGCGAGCATTGTCGTCGCGCTGCTGATTGGTTTTGCGGTCATTCCACTCAATTTCTTATGGCTCATGCCTGCTTCTCTTGTGACCGGGGTCAGTACGGGGATGATCGTCGGCCTGCTGCCATGGTCTCGGGTGCGCCGGTGACCCGACGAACCAGGACGCACTCCCAAGTAGGGCATCTATGGAAGTGAGTCCCCAACAGCAACCGAAATGGAAATGACCTGAGAATTCGTCTGACCGATGTAGGTAAGTGGCATAGGCTCGATTCAATGGCAATGAAAAGCCTCGAAGATGCCACTGGCGGATGAGTTGTAAACTATACAGATTAGCCAGACAGAGAGAGTTGCTTTGCGCCATTCCGCCTGGCGGGACTCGACCTGGATCTCTTTACGGCAGTTGACGATTCGGAGGTGACCATGAGCTTGGACGATGGACAACGGAAGATGTTTGAGGGGAGGCACAGGAGTGCACCTGCAGAGCCGCAGACGCCTGCGCGGCCGGTGTTGTGGTTGCAGGGATTGTGGCTGTTTACACTGGTGGCCGGAACTCTTTCCAACGTCGCTTCGGCCCCGCTGCATGACCCGCTGCTGCCGCAGTTTGCCGCCAGTGTGGAGATCGTAACCGTGCACGCCGGTACCGGGGAAGTGATTCCATCCAGGGTTTATCTATTCAAAGGGGGGAAGCCGTTTCGGCTCCACCCTGTGGAGAGTCTGCTGCCGCTGAGGCCGGATTATTTCTATCGAGGCCGGTTGTGGCGAAGAGCGGATCAACCGAAGACGCTGGAGGTGACCGCTGCCGATGCGTCCCACGTGATCCTGCTATCCGGGCGGGCCCGGTTTGACTTGCCTCGTTCGCGAACGGACATCGGCGAAACCTATCGACTCGAAGCCTATCGGGGAACGTTTTTTGGGCCGGCGATTACCGAGTTTACGCTCGACGCGGGCGAAGAAAGGCAGGTCAAACTCGAACTCCAGCCGATCGCTCCCGGACACCAGGAGGAGTGGCTATCGGGTGACGACCACATCCATCTGATGCGGGCCAGAGAGGACAACGACATCTTCCTGAACTGGCTGGCGGCCGAGGACCTTTCGGTCGGGAATTTCCTGGAGTTGCAGCGACAGCAGCATGCTGCAGTTCAGTATGCATTTGGGCGCGATGGAGAGGCTCAGTCGGCCGGGTATTCGATTCGCTCGGGCCATGAGTCCCGCAGCTTCTTTTACGGGCACGTACTTTTCCTGGGCCCTGACCGCATAGTCGGTCCACTCAGTGTGGGTGAGGTCTACGCCAACTCACCAGAGGCCTACCCCTTTCCGACTCCCCTTTTTAACGAGGCGCGGGAGTTGAACGCTACCGTGGGCTTTGCCCACTTTGACGGCGGTCAGCCCCATTCAACCCTGATTATGAATCTGGTCAGAAATACGATCGACTTCGTCGAACTCTTCCAGTTTGGCAAGCTTCATATCGAGGACTGGTATCAATTGTTGAACGCCGGCTTTCGGGTGGTGGGGAATGCAGGAAGCGATTTCCCCGCCAACCTGGGCGCATACGAATCCTGGCCTCGCGTTTTTCCCTTGCTTGGACCCGAGAGAGCGCTGGTTCGAGGGAAAGCCGGAGAGTCAGCTTACGATGCCTGGGCACAAGGGGTTCGGCGCGGAACAGCGGTGGTGAGCAACGGACCGCTGCTTGAATTCTCCGCCAATCACGAGACTTCCGGGGCGATCGTTGCGTGGGCCGGCTCATCCCGACGGATCGAAGGAGTGGCCAGGGCGTTCTTCCACAGGCCGATCGAGAAGATCGAGATCATTGCTAACGGCAAACCCGTTGCCCTTCGGGCCGGGGACCTGCGCTCCGCCGACCTGTCTGTGCACTTCGATTTCCCCATCCACGAAAGTACCTGGGTTGCAGCCCGAACCAAGGCTCGTCATCTGGAGGGGGAGAGTGAGATCTGGGCCCACGCAAATCCTGTGTATTTTCTAAAGGATGGAAACCCGGTCCACTTCAAGAATGCTCGGGAGGCTGTGCGCGCAATGTGGGCTGAGGAAGCACGGTATTATCGGAGCCCGTCACTCATATTTGCCAACCCTGAGCAGCGTCGAGAATTGCTCTCCTTGATTGAGGAAACGGACAGGATCCTGGCGGGTCCACCGGCTCCGTGGCCTTCCGACCTGCCCGGTTACGGTCAATAGATTTCTGCGGCCCGTTCAGTTTCTCGTGCTTCTTCAGGCAAGTGTTGTTGAGCCATTCCCCCTCCGGTGCGCAAACTGGACAGACCTGAGATCCAATCTAGCGTACCGTGCGACAACCACCATCAAGAAAAATAAAATGAGCGCCACCTGGGTATTGAATACGTCCCGGAAGGAGAGCCTCTTCTTAGCCAGTCCAGCTTGCATGGCTGGAGTCCTCACCGTCTTACCGAATCTCAGAGCCGAGTGCGGACGCACGAAGTTGTAATACGCCATGAGGAGGGCCACCTGGCTTTCCAAGAATTCTGTGCGGCGGGAGTGGCAAGGTGTGCGACGGCCAAGATATGCACAGCCCTGGCGGATGGTTAAATTGTGGCGCTCGATGAAGCTGGTGTTGAGAGTGGTGGAGTCCTCCGAATAGAAGAGTGCCTGTAATACGTCACAAACTTCTCTGCCTTTTGCAGCCGGAATTGTATAGATTGTCTTAGCCCGCAGCGGGTGAAAAGAATATGACAGTGTGACAGCTGTCTTGGCTGCGGAGAAGAAGGGAAAGGAGCAGCCGGGAGCCCGTGGTTTGAGCTTCGGATAACTCCCGGCTTTTCGAAGACAAACTTCAGATTCAGGATCGCTTCCAAGACAGGTCTTTGTCAAGTCTTTCCTCTCTGGGACTGGGGCTGTACGAGCTGTTGCCCGACTACCGGGACCGCTGTCCGCTGTGCCGGGGAAGTGAATGCGCCGTACGCCACGGTCTGTATTTCAGGTGCTTGGTGGATGAGGAGGGGCGGACCTATCAACGGTTTCCAGTGGCTCGCTTCCGCTGCCGGCGGCGGGGCCCGGATCAGCCACGAGATGTCACCTTCAGCGTGCTGCCGGCTCAAGTGGTGCCGCGCCGACGCTTCAGCCTGGGGTTGATGAGCTGGATGGTCGAAGTGGTGGTGAACGGCAAACGGACGATGCGCCAAGCGCTGGACGAGGTGGCCACGGCCGGCAGCCAAGGTGAGGAAGCTGTGCTGTTGGAGGAGTTGACGCTGCACCGCATGCTGCTGCTGTTGGCGGCCGTCTATGGGCGACTGCTCTCTTTTCCGGTGGCCGAGGTCGAGTTGCCCGGAGCCGTCCAAGGGGTGCGGCGGCAGGCCCAGCAGGTGGCCGCGCTGCTGGCGGCCCAGCCCCGAGGCTCTCCACCCCGAGTGGTGCTGCGTTTTCATCGGCGTTACTTCCCCCACCTGCTGTTCGACCTACGATTGGCTCTCGGGCCCCGCTCTGGCTTGCTGACGGGCTGACTCACCGGCATCCGCTGTGTCTGCAGCACAAGTCGCTCAATCCCCTTTTTGCGCCACGTTGTTTGGACCCGGCTGGCAGCCGCGTCATGACAAGAATCGATCCTCCACACTGCGTGATAGGGGCCCAGCGGTAGGGTTGTGGCACAAAGGGTTGGCCAAAGGAGCCTCAGGATGAAGGGAAAACAAAAACGCCAGGCCGTGGCGCTGTTCCGCTACGGCGTCATCGCGCCGGTGCTGCACGCCGCCGCCGGCAGCCAAGCCCGTTACTTCGGCCGCATGGCCCGAAAAGAGCTGGATGTGCCGGGTCTGGGCAGACGCCGCTACTCAGTCGCCACTTTCAAGAGCTGGTTGCGCCGCTACCGCCAAGAAGGACTCGACGGACTCTTGCCCAAGCGGCGTTGCGATGCGGGCCGAAGCCGGGTCATCTCCGAGCAGCTGAGCGCCCACATCTCCGAGCTGCTGGCCCGCCATCCCCGGGTGCCGGTCAACCGACTCCGTGAACAGCTGGTGGCCTCGGGCCACATCACTTCGCGCCGCATCTCCGAATCCACTTTGCGTCGTCACATCAAGCGGGCCGGTCTGCGGCCCCAGGTCAAGCCGGCGCCCAAGGCCCGCAAGCACTTCGAAAAACCCCACGCCAACGATCTGTGGGTGATGGATTTTATGCACGGCCCCAAGGTGCCTCTCGGCCGCCGCCGCCGCAAAACCTACCTGGCTGCAGCCATCGATGACCATTCCCGCTTCCTGACCCTGGCCCGCTTCTACACCCGGGAAAACTCCGCAGTGGTCGTCTCGGCACTCCAAAAAGCCTTCTCGCGCCATGGTTTACCCCAGATCCTTTACTGTGACAACGGCTCGGCCTTCTCCTCCAAACAACTCACCTTGGCCTGCGCCCGTCTGGGTGTGGCTCTGGTGCATTCCAAGCCCTATGACAGTCCTTCGCGCGGAAAAATCGAGCGCTGGTTTCGCACCCTGCGCCAGGGTTTTCTAAGCCTTCTCGATCTCGAGGCCTTGACCCTCGACGATCTCAATGCTCGCTTGTCTCAGTGGCTGGAGCAGGACTATCACCGGCGCCGCCACTCGAGCATCTGTGAGACGCCACTGGAGCGTTACCTGCGCTCGCTCGCCTCCATTCGCCGCCGTACGGTCAGCCGGGCCGAGTTGGACCGGGTCTTTTACCGCACGTTGCACCGCACCGTCCGCAACGACTGCACCGTCTCCATCGCCCGCCGGCTCTGGGAAGTGCCGCCCCAATACACTGGCCTGCGCATCGAGATCCGCCATCCCGAAGGACGTCCCAGTGAGCTGTTTCTCTTCGAAGACGACCAGCCGGTGGTGCGTCTGCACCGGGTCGACGCCGCCCAAAACGCCACTTCCCCCCGAAGACCCCGTTTTTCCCTTCCCGACGAGGAGGATGAATCGTGATCCACACTTTTTACGGCTTCTCCGACACTCCCTTCGCCAAGGACATCCCGGCCCAGAAACTGCTCCCCACTGCGGCCTTTGACGAACTCGCCCGGCGCCTGGACTACATGCGTACCCGTCTGGGGCTGATGCTCGTGCTGGGGGAGGCCGGAACCGGCAAAACGGCCGCCGTGCGCGCCTTCGTCGAGCAACTCAACTCCTCCGTCTACAAGCTCTTCTACGTGCCCCTGTCGACGGTCACTCCCCTGGATTTTTGGGCCCAGCTCAACAGCGAGTTCGGCGGTGAGCCCTCCAGCCGCAAGTCCACTCTGTTTCGAAACCTGCAAACGGCCGTGCGCGACTATGTGGAGAACGCCAAAAAGACCCCGATTCTAATTCTCGACGAGAGCCAGTGTCTGCCCGACAAAACACTGGACGAAATACCTGTACTTCTTAATTTTAGGATGGATTCAATCGATCCCCTGCTCATGATCATGATCGGTCATCCCGACCTGGGCCGACGGCTCGGGCGCCCCATGTTCCGCAACATCCACCAGCGCATCCTACTCTCCTACAAGCTGCCTCCCCTGGATGAGGCCGAAACCAAAAACTACGTCTGCCACCATCTCCAGCTGGCCGGAGCTAAACCCGACATCTTCACCGACTCGGCCTACCTGGCCCTTTACAAAACTTCGGGCGGCGTCTGCCGGCTGCTGAACCGCCTCTGCCTGGCCGCGCTCAACCGGGGCGTGCTCGAGCAAAAGGCCACTCTGGACGAAGAGGACATCTACCGGGCCTCCGACGAGCTGTGAATAGCGCCGACATGTTCTTCGACAACTCTCCCGAGAAGATCCTCGCCTACCTGCAAGAGCAGCTGCCCGATTACCCTTACCGCCCCGAGCTGGATGCGGCTTTCATTGCCGAACTGACCGCCGACTTCCCCGACGTAGACATCCTGGAAGAGATCAAAACCTTCCGCTGGTACTTCGACAACGCTCCGCTGAGTCGCGTCAACAACGTCCGCGTCGCCCTGCGTCGCTGGATCGCCAACGCCAACGGCTCCCGCTTCCGCTAGCTCCTCTCCTACCAAGGGCTGGCCTCAACCACCAGCGCTCCTCTAATCCGTCATTTTCTGCTTACCCAATCCAGGTCAAAACAGCCTGACTTCACCCCCTCTAAACAATCTGCTGTCTTACAGTGCCTCCTCCAGTTCTGCCTTTGTTCCGAGCAGCAGCCTACGATCCACCCGGACCACCCGATTCTCGCGGCGCTTCTTAATGACTTGGCCGTAGATGCAGACACCCTTGAGTAGCACTCTTGTCCAAATTAGCCATAAGAGAGGTCGGGTCGACCTCGTAAGATTCGGTTGATCGAATAACCGGACAAGGAGGACCCGACCATGAATCGATTTTGCAGCATTTTCAGTCAACTTCTCCAGCTTTTTCCTCGCTGGGAGTTTCAACAACTGGTCCTGGAGACCAAAGCCGAGCGCCATGCACGCGGTTTCAGCAGCTGGGGACAGTTTGTCGCCATGCTGTTTTGCCAGCTGGGCCGTGCTCATAGCCTGCGGGAGATCTGCGGAGGCCTGGCCAGCTGTGAAGGAAAACTGCATCATCTTGGAATCGCTTCTCCCAAGCGCTCCACCCTCAGCTATGCCAATAAGCATCGACCCTGGCAACTGTACGAAAAGGTTTTTTACCGCCTGCTGGATCGTTGTCTGAGAGAGACCGAAGGGCGTCGCAAGAGAAGATTTCGTTTCAAGAATCCGCTGCTGAGTCTGGATGCGACCGTCATCGATCTGTGCGCACAATTGTTTGACTGGGCTCATTTTTGCCGAACCAAGGGGGCCGTCAAACTGCATCTACTCTTGGACCACAACGGTTACCTTCCCGTCTTTGCCCACATCACCGAGGCAGCCACGGCCGACATCACCGTGGCTCGCCGTCTGAAGTTTGCCGCCGGCACCGTTGTCGTCTTTGATCGCGGCTACAACGACTACAACTGGTATGCGGACTTGACCCGTCAGGGCGTCTTCTTTGTGACCCGTCTCAAAGACCGTGCCGATTACGAGGTCCTCGAAGACCGCCCGCTTCCCAAAAACCGTCGAGTCGTCCGTGACCAGGTGATTTTCTTTCACGGACTGGCCGCCCAGGACAAAACCTGTTTCTTGCGCCTGGTCGAAATCCAAGATCCGCTCTCTGGCCGCCTCGTTTTTTTGACGAATCACCTGGATTTCGGAGCCACCACCATTGCCGCAATCTACAAGGAGCGCTGGCAAATCGAGCTCTTTTTCAAGGCCCTCAAGCAGAATCTACGGGTCAAGACCTTCGTCGGCACCTCGGCCAACGCCCTCAAGACCCAAATTTGGACAGCATTGATCGCTCTGCTGATCCTGAAGTTTCTGCAGCTCAAAGCAACCTTTGACTGGTCACTGTCCAATCTGGCCGCACTGCTGAGGATGAACATGTTCGTTCATAGAGACTTGTGGAGGTGGTTGAACCAACCATTCAAGTTCCCACCCCTACTACCGGAGAGCTCTCAACCCTCCTTCACCTTCTCGTAATCTGGACAGCACAATCGGAGACCTGGACATGAAAAGACTGAAAATCCCGTCCAAGACGCCAATAAAATCAAGGGGTTGATGATCGAATCTCAGCTAATTTGGACAGCAGTGCTTGAGTAGCCTCTTGGCCGCCCACTCATACAACTCGAAACCGTCGGTTGTGAACAAGAAACGGTGTTCAACACAGCCTCGCTGCAGAGTGTTGAGAATCCCTCGCTTGATGTTCCGGAAATTGCGGCGGCCAACCACTGCCGAGACCCAGAGTCTGGACCACACTTCCAGGGTGGTCAGCACCCAGATCACCCGCTTCTTTGCTTCCACGAATGTCCTGATCTCGTCTGCTTGAAGCTCGCGGACAAGGAAGCCTTTCAGCATCCGATCGTTGAACCGGGCGGCAAATGTGGCAGCCGATTCGAGCCAGCGAGCGATGGTGCCCCAGGCCATCCGCTTGATGCGAGCCATGGCGGAGATCCCAATACCATGGACACGCATACGCACGACTTCATCGAACAAAGACCTGGGCTTATGCAGCCGATAATACGGAGTGCCGTGAGTCGACGAGAAGGTCCGACCGCATTCTTTGCAGCGGTAGCGCCGCCGTTTGCCCTGCGAGGTGATGTAGAAGGAGTGTCGAATGATGTTTCCTTTGCCGAGCTGTCCCTTGAAGGAGCAATCGGGGTTGGGACAGCAGCGAGATGAGCTCTTGCTCCGTTTCATACATGTTTGTTGCCAGAAAACGAGTAGGAAATCCAGGCGAGACCGTGCTTTCCGAGGTTGCTGGAGACAATTAACAACACTTGCCTGAAGAAGCACCCGAGAAGTGTGCCAATGAGATGATGTGGAGGACGCCGGACTTGACGTGTGATGGCCAGCCCTTGGGAAGCGGGATTCTTGGAGGCTTCTGAGTACGCATCGTGCTCCTCTGGTGTTTCCTGACAAATTCGCTAGAGGAACACGATAACATTCAAAATAACAACAGCTTGCTTGAAGTTACCCCACTTTTGTGGACAGTTTACGGCTTTCGAATCAAGCACATCTGAGTGCCTCGATTCATAGTTGATCGGCGACAGATAGTCCAGTGACGAGTGCCGCCTGTGAGGGTTGTAAAAGCCCTCGATGTAGTCGAAGACAGCAAGCTTGGCCTGCAGCTTGCTGCGGAAGCTGTGCCGGTCGATCAGTTCACAATCCAGAGAGGCAAAAAAGCTCTCACACAGCGCGTTGTCATAACAGTCACCGACCGAGCCCATGGAGGGTCTGATGCCGGCTCTCTTGCAGCGTAGCCCGAACTCGATCGACGTGTATTGCGTCCCCTGGTCCGAGTG
>CBDFLV010000005.1:0-2160850 GCA_965249245.1 Acidobacteriota bacterium
CTAAAGCGATGCGCTACGGCGATCTGAGTGCGGACGAGGCCCTGGCGCTGGTCACGCTGAATCCCGCCAGGCAGCTCAGAATTGACGATCGGGTCGGCTCCATCGAGGTTGGAAAAGACGCCGATCTTGTGGTTTTCAACAACTACCCGTTGAGCGTCTACGCCTTTCCCGACCAGGTCTACATTGACGGTGAGCTTTACTTTTCCAGAGAAATGGATGCTCGAAGACAGCAGCAGCTGGTGGAAGAAAAGGCAAGGCTCCGGCAACTGGAGAGCGGCGAAACGGGAGCGCCAGAAGAACGGAAGCCTCAGGTAGATGTGGTTGACGACGTTGAGGTTCGAGGTCTGCGATGATTCAAAGAGGGCTTCTGATTCTTGTGGGGCTGGCATTGCAGTCGTCGGTGGCCGGTCAGTCATACATCATCCGTAACGCACAGATTGTTCCGGTCTCAGGTCCGGACATCTCCAGGGGGAGTGTCTTGATCGAGAACGGAAAGATCACGGGAGTAGGGCTCTCGGTCCATGCCCCTCGCAGAGCCACCCGAATCGATGGTCGCGGCCTCACGGTCTACCCTGGTCTGTTCAATTCCGACACCAACCTGGGACTGACTGAAGTGGAACGAGCGGAGGTCACCAATGACTACCGGGAGATGGGGGACTATACGCCCCAGCTTCTGGCATGGTCCGCGGTGCATGTGGAAAGCGAGCACATTGCGGTGGCGCGGGTTGATGGAATTACGCATGTGGTGACCCGTCCCAGCGGCGGCACGATCTCCGGCCAGGGAGCGATTATCCACCTGGACGGCTGGAATCCGGAACAGATGGAGATCGACCGGCACGCTTCGCTCTATCTGTCGCTTCCGGGTCTGATGTCGTCGGGCAGCCCCCGCTCTTTCTCGCAGGGTGGACGCGGCTCCTCCAATCTGGAGACGCAGGAGCGCTTCGATAAGAAAGTGGCGGAACTGAAGGAGTTATTTGCCCAGGTGCGGCAATACGCGAGGCACGACTCAGGCGAGCGGGAACGCAATCGGCAGCTCGAAGCGCTGATTCCCGCGGCTACGGGCAAGCAGCTGGTGGTTCTCGAGGCGAACAGTCAAGTCGATATCAGAGAAGCAGTCCGGTTCGCACGCGGACTGGATCTGAACTTTGCCATCTCGGGCGCCTCGGATGCCTGGAAAGTGGCTACGTTTCTCAAGGAGAATAACGTGCGAGTGATCCTTGGCCCGGTTCAGAAGCTGCCTCGCCGGCCCGACGATCCCCTCAATATTGTGTACGAAACACCGGGCATCCTGCACCAGCTCGGAGTTCAGTTTGCGCTCTCAACCGGTGGATCTTCGGATGCCCGAACCCTTGCCTTCGAGGTGGGGAACGCCGTGGCTCACGGACTGCCTCACGACGACGCTCTGCGCTCGGTGACGCTGGCACCCGCGGAGATCTTCGGGGTAGAGGATCAGATCGGGTCTATCGAGCCCGGAAAGTGGGCCAATCTGGTAGTCACTGACGGAGATATCTTCGAGTATCAGACCCGCATCCACCATGTCTTCATCAAGGGGACCCCAGTCCGGAACGTGTCAACAACTTTGAGACACTTTGGTGAATAAATTACAGTAGCGTCATCTCAGGGGTCCTTCTTTTCGGGAGGGTTGATCCAAACCGCCTCTGGAAGAGCGGGAGGAACGGGTTTGCCATTGGGAAATCTCTCCTGGAAGAGTGCATGGGCGGCCTCCAGTGTTTGGGCTCGATTGCGACGTGTGGCGATGGCGGTGAGGTAGTGCACGTCCTCGGGAGTGTGCAGGCCGATACCCGAATGGCGATGGTCGCGGTTATACCAATCGAAGAACTCCCGGCAAAAGGTTCTGGCTTGCTGGATGGTGCCGAATCGAGCCGGGAATTCGGGCCGGTACTTGAGGGTCTTGATTTGGGCCTCCGAGTAGGGATTGTCGTCACAGACGTGAGGCCGAGAGTGAGACTTGGTCACTCCCAGATCGGCCAGCAGCAAGGCCAGTGCCTTGGAACTCATCGACGACCCTCGATCAGCATGGAGGGTGAGATCTCCCGACACGATCGCCTGCTTGGAGTAGCTCTGGGCGATCAAAGCCTTGGCCAGGCGTGAGTTCTCCTGGGTGGCCACCATCCAGCCCACCACGTAGCGGCTGAAGATATCCAGAACCACATAGAGGTAGTAATAACTCCATTTGACGGGACCCTTGAGCTTGGTGATGTCCCATGACCAACATTGGTTGGGGCCGGTGGCCAGGAGTTCTGGCTTGGCGTATTGGGGATGGCCCTCTGTGCCAATAATGGTGAGACACTTCTTCCCCACTAAATTAGACTAGGGGGCGAGAAGCTGGATTACGAATGATAGAAAACAGAAGCGACAACAAATTGAGGATTTTGGAAACCTCGGAGCGAAGTGGAGAGGTCTCCAAAACCGCTGCGGAAAGGACCGAGTCCGACAAGGCTCTTCCTAGACCCAATCCGGAAATTGCAGCCAAGGCAACCCGGCGCCGGTTTTCAGCCCGCTATAAGCTCAGGATCCTGGAGCAGGCCGATGGCTGTGAGTTCGGCGAAGTGGCAGCCTTGCTGCGCCGGGAAGGGCTTTACTGGTCTAATCTTCAGGACTGGCGACGACAACGCGAGGAAGGAACTTTGCAGGCACTGACCCCTCGCAAGCGAGGGCGCAAATCGAAGCCGGTCAATCCTCTGGATCATCAACTGAGGCAAGTGCAGGCTGAGAATCGGAAGCTGAAACGCAAGCTCGAGAAGGCGGAGATCATGCTGGATATCCAAAAAAAAGTCTCACATCTATTGGGAATCTCTCTGGAGTGATTGGCGACAGTTAGAATTCCCCGCGACGACAAATGGAATTCCCCGCTTTTTCAGGGCTGATCCTGACCATGAGGGCATGGTTAAGGATCAGCAAGTGCGGAGGTTAGTAAAGTTGAAGAAGAACGAGAAGACGCTAACGATGGCGGCGGCCAAAGCGGGGATGTCGCGAAAGACAGCTCGCAAGTACCTGAAGTCGGGAAAGCTACCGAGCCAGTGTCAGCCGGAACGGTATTGGAGAACTCGATCGGATCCGTTCGAGTCGGTGTGGCCGGAGGTGAAAGAGATCCTGAAGCGATCGCCGACGGTGGAAGCAAAAGCGGTGTTCGATCATTTGTGTCGTCAGCAGGAAGGGGCCTTCCAGCAAGGCCAGTTGAGAACGCTGCAGCGCAGGATCAAGCAGTGGAAGGCAGAATACGGAGAAGCGAAGGAGGTGATGTTCCCGCAGAAGTATCAGCCGGGACATCAAGCGCAATCGGACTTCACGTTTATGGGGCGCCTCGGAGTGACGATCCAGGGCCAGCCGTTTCCCCATCTGCTGTACCACTTCGTGTTGGCCTACTCGAACTGGGAAGCGACCACGCTGTGTTTCAGTGAGTCGTTTGAGAGCCTCAGCCTGGGGCTTCAGAACGCGTTGTGGGAGTTGGGGGCGCTGCCCGAGGAGCACCGGACCGACCGGCTCTCGGCGGCAGTCAAGAACCTGAAGCGGGAAGAGTTCACCGAGCGCTATCAAGCGTTGCTGAGACACTTCGGGATGCGCTCCAGTCGCACTCAGGCAGGAAAGGCACACGAGAACGGGGATGTGGAACAGTCCCATCACCGCTTGAAACGGGCCATTGAGCAGGAACTGCTGCTGCGGTGTAGCCGTGATTTTTCCAGCCGGGAAGAGTACGAGGGCTTTGTAGCGGTGATTGTGTCCCGGCGCAATGCGGCCCGGCAAAAGCGCCTGGGAGAAGAGCTGGCAGTGATGCGCCCGTTGCCGGCACGCCGTCTGGATGACTTCACCCGGCAGTGGGTGAGAGTCTCCCCCAGCAGTACGATCCGGGTTCGCCACAACACCTATTCGGTGGACAGCCGGTTGATCGGCGAGCGCGTTCAAGTGCGGGTGTGGGCGGATCAGGTGGAGGTCTACTACGGAGGACGGCGCCAGGCACGGATGCCGCGCTTGCGAGGAGAAGGCAAGCATCGCATTGACTACCGGCACGTGATCCATTCGTTGGTGCGCAAGCCGGGGGCGTTTACTCGCTATCGCTGGCGGGAGGATCTGTTTCCGGGGATCTTGTTTCGAGTCGCCTACGACGAGCTGCGCCGAGATTGTCCGGCCACGGCGGATCGCCAATATCTGAAGATCCTCGAGGTGGCTGCCCAGGAAGGTGAACAGCGGGTGCGAGAGGCACTTCAGGTGTTGATTGAGCGGGGACAAAGAATCCGTTTTGAAGCACTACGAGAATGCCTTGTCGATCCGGTGGTGGAACCCTGGGAAGTGATGGTGGAGAAGATGGACGTGGGCCTCTACGACACCCTTCTCGAGAACCGGGAGGTGAGGTCATGAGCACAGGCAACTTACCGCGACTTCGCGAGTGCCTAATCGAGCTGCATCTACCGGCCTTTCGGGAGCACTACGCCGCCCAGGCGGCACTGGCCACCCAGGAAAGTCTGTCCTATCCCCGGTTTCTCTTGTCGTTATCTGAGATCGAGGTGGCGGAGCGGCACGAGCGCAAAATCCAGCGCCAGCGTCGGGCCTCCAAGCTTCCCTGGGAGAAAACGCTGACGGCGCTGGACCGCTCGCGCTTGCCCCAAAGCGTGGATCGACAACTCACAGCGCTGCTGGAAGGGACGTTTTTGGATCGTGCCGAGAACGTCTTGGCTTTCGGTAACCCTGGGAGCGGGAAAACCCATCTGGTCTGTGCTCTGGGCCAGGAGTTGATTCTGCTGGGGCGCCGGGTTCTGTTTTCTACCTGCGCCCTGCTGGTACAGCGATTGCTGCGGGCCAAAATCGATCTGACTCTGGAGAAGGAGCTCAAGAAACTGGATCGCTTCGAGGCTCTCATAGTCGATGACATCGGCTACGTTCAGCAAAGCCGGGAGGAAATGGAGGTTCTCTTCACACTGCTGGCCCATCGTTACGAACGTCGCAGCATCTTGCTGACCAGCAACCTGATCTTCTCGGACTGGGAGAGGATCTTCAAGGACCCCCTGACGACGGCAGCAGCCATCGACCGGCTGGTGCACCACAGCGTGATTCTGGAACTCAACGTCCCGAGCTATCGAATGGAGAGCGCCAAGGCAAAGCAGCAGGGAACCACGAAATGAGGAAACCGCGAGGAGGTCAAATCCGGGCAAATCGGCTGATTGGACCCCGGAAAGTGCTTGGTGAGGGCGATAGACGAGTGCCCGCCAAGGGGAGAGGTCGTACAGCGCCCTACAGAGGCCGCTCAGCAGCCTCGTGGATCTGGTCCACTCCCCTCGACGCCAGCGCGAGCGAGGGGGAGCTCCGTTCGGGCTACGCCCTCACTCCGTCCCCCTCGCATTCTAGGAACAATCTCTCTTTTTTACAGAAAGGAGGACCGCGGAAAGGGCCGTCTCAGAGGACGGCTACAGCTCTTTTTTTTTAATCCTTGTGTGGGGATTTCCAATCGTCGCTGCGGGAATTCTATTTGACGTTGATCACTGGAGAGCAGCAGCGAGAACGAAGACGAGAGCTGATGGACAAAGCGTTGCGTTTCTCGGAAACTCACGGCATTCGTGTGGGCTCGCAGGCGCTGGGTTTGCCACCGTCAAGCCTCTATCGGGAAAAACGACGGCGGGAACAGCCGGCGGTTGAAGCTCGACCTCGGCCGACATCTCCTCGAGCCTTGAGCCCACCCGAAAGGGAGGCCGTTGTGGAGGTTCTGCACAGCCGGCAGTTTATCGACAAAGCTCCTGCCGCCGTATGGGCGGAGCTGCTGGATGAAGGGCGGTACTTGAGCTCGATCCGAACCATGTACCGCATTCTGGCCGAACGTTTGGAAGTTAGAGAACGCCGTCGCCAGCGCCGCCATCCCCACTACTCAAAGCCGGAACTTCTGGCCACCGGCCCAAACCAATGCTGGTCATGGGACATCACCAAGCTGAAGGGGCCCGTCAAATGGAGCTATTACTACCTCTACGTGATCCTGGACATCTTCAGCCGCTATGTGGTGGGCTGGATGGTGGCCACCCAGGAAAGCTCACGCCTGGCCAAGGTCTTGATCGCCCAGAGCTGCTCCAAGCAGGAGATCGTAGCGGGTGATCTCACTCTGCATGCCGATCGTGGCTCGTCGATGAGTTCCAAGGCACTGGCCTTGCTACTGGCCGATCTGGGAGTCACCAAGTCTCACTCTCGGCCTCATGTCTGTGACGACAATCCCTACTCGGAATCCCAATTCAAGACCCTCAAGTACCGTCCAGAATTCCCGGCTCGTTTCGGCACCATTCAGCAAGCCAGAGACTTCTGTCGGGATTTCTTCGATTGGTATAACCGCGACCATCGCCATTCGGGTATTGGCCTGCACACTCCCGAGGACGTGCACTATCGCTCCGCCCTCGCCACACGTCGCAATCGTGCCCACGTGTTGGAGGCCGCCCATGCACTCTTCCCGGAGAGATTTCCCAACGGCAAACCCGTTCCGCCACCTCTTCCCGAGGCCGTCTGGATCAACCCTCCCGAAAAGGAGAACTCTTGAGATGACGCTACAGTAATTTATTCACCAAAGTGTCTCAAAGTTATTGACATGTTCCGTGGCGGCGCTGGCGGCGACGCTCCTTGACTTCCAGACGTTGGGACAGAATGCGATACATGGTTCGGATCGAGCACAAGTATCGCCCTTCATCCAGTAGCTCCGCCCACACTGTGGCGGGAGCTTTGTCGACAAACCGCTGGCTGTGCAGGACCTCCACGACAGCTTCCTTCTCGGGCGGGCTCAAGGCGCGTGGGGATGCGGGCCGAGGTCGAGGATCCATCGCCGGCCGTTCCCGCCGAAGTTTCTCCCGATACAGACTGGATGGCGGCAGATCCAGAGCCTGACAGCCGGCCCGGACTCCGTGGGATTGTGAGAATCGCAAAGCTTCGTCCATCAGCTCTCGTCTCCGTTCTCTTCGCTGCTCGCCAGAGAGATCCCCAACAGTTGCGAGACTTTTTTTTGGAGATCCAGCATGGCTTCAAACTTCTCGAGCTTGCGCTTCAACTTCCGATTCTCGGCCTGAACTTGCCTCAATTGATGATCCAGAGGATTGACCGGCTTGGACTTGCGCCCCCGCTTGCGAGGAGTCAGCGCCTGCAGCGTTCCTTCCTCGCGTTGTCGTCGCCAGGTCTGAAGATTCGACCAGTAAAGTCCTTCTCGGCGCAGCAAGGCTCCCACTCCGCCCGACTCTTCACATCCATCGGCCTGCTCCAGGATCCGGAGCTTATAGCGGGCTGAAAATCGGCGACGCGTGGCCTTGCTGGGAACTTCCGGATCGGGTCTAGGAAGAACCCTGTCGGGCTCAGTCCGTTCCGCACCGATTTTGGGGACCTCTCCGCTTCGCTCCGAAGTCTCCAAAATCCTCAGTTTCTTATCGCTCCTGTTTACCATCATCGTGTGATCCAGCTTCTCACCCTCTAGTCTAATTTAGTGGGGAAGAAGTGTCTCACCCATGTTGGCACAGAGGGGTCAGCCTCGAATCGAAACACACGCGGCTGTACCAGAAGTATCTGAACAAGCCAAGGACGTCTCGCTAGCGCTCGCATCGGTTACTGGTTACCAGTTTCTAGTTTCTGGTTCGCGTGAACCTTCAACTTTCAACTTTCAACCTTCAACCTTCAACCAGTAACATAGAACGCTCCAGCGTTCTATTCCCTAGCTCCTTGCTTGAGCGCGAAGAGCATGGTGCGCGACGCGATAAACAGCACACCGTTGTCTGCCACCGGAGTCGTGTAAACCGCCCGCCCCAGGTTTGGCTCCGCCAGCAGTTCCATCTTTCTTCCTGCCCGAAGGATGGCCACATCTCCGTCTTCGTCTCCCAGGTAGACCTTGCCGTCCGCGACAAAGGCAGATCCCCAGACGGCTGCGAAGGCATCGTAGGTCCAGTAGTGTTCGCCGGTCTGAGCATTGAGGCAATAGAGGAAGCCGGAGAGATCGGCCACATAGAGAAGGCCATCCGCAATCGCCGCCGTTGACATGGTGCGATGAAAGTCTTCGCCTCCCCGGTGCCACACGACCGCCTTTCCCGTCACATCTCCGGTCAAGGTGGCATCGATGGCCCAGAAGTTGCCGGGGGCTTCGCCGTGCTCCGGATCCTGGCCGACCCCGATATACACCTTGTTGTCATGGATCACCGGAGTCGAGATGATGTTGTTCTTGGTACCAGCCCCTCCCAGTTGCCACTCGGACTCCTTGGGGTTGCAGTTGAGTTTCCAGATCAGCTTCCCGGTTTGCGGAACGAAGGAATAGATCCAGCCGTCGCCCCCGGGGAAGATGACCTGGGGCTTGCCGTTGACGACCCCGTAGGATGGATTGGACCAGGATCCGTGGAGAATCCCCAACCCCGGTGAGCCGTCTTCCCAGACCAATTCTCCCGTGTTCTTGTTGAGCGCCAGAAAGCTGGGTGCGAGCGGGACAGGAACGTTGAAGTGACCTTCATCCACTCCGTTTCCGCTCACTGTGAAGAGGAGATCCCCGACGATCAACGGGTTTCCAGCTGCCAGGTTGTGAGGAAATACGTCGAGATCCCCGATCATGTCCATTTTCCAGATCACGTCTTCATCGATGTCGCTGGTATTCTCTTCGTCCTGGTAGGGTCCATCGTTTTCACCGTCCTGGAAGCCCGCCGTATCAGCACAGATGATCTCTGCCCGATTCGACACGTAATAGAGCCTGTCTCCCTCCACATAAGGTCCCGAGCAGACACCCTGCTGGGGCCAGTCATGAACCCGCCCGGCCGGCAGTTTGGGATGGGCCCCCTGCCACAGAAACTTCCCGTCGGAGGTGCGAAAGGCCATCACGTTGCCCCGGTCTCCCGACAGCTTCGGATTGCGGAGCCCTTCGTTGTTCGTCCCCACATAGATTTGCCCCCCGAAGACCACCGGACCTCCATAGCTCTGGGTCCCCAGAGCTTGCTTCCAGAGTACATTCTTCCCGTTTTCGAGATTCCAGTCCGAGGGGAGGTTCGTTTCAGAGGACACCATGTTGCGGGACGGAGTCCCCCCGAACATAGAGGCCTTCTTCTGGGCCTGGAGGGGAGGGAACGCCAACAGTAGACAGAGACTGGAAGAAATGAAAACGAGACGTTGCATATCGTGATCCTATCGGTTCCTGGTCACCTTGACGTGGTCGAAATGAACGGGTGTCGGCGAGTATGCGTACAGCGCAGGGCTCCCGTGTCGAACCGGATGAGGATCCTTGGCCACGATCGTCCAGTCGCCCGGCTCCGGACTCTCTCGGGGCCAGACCTTTCCCCGGATCACCGCCTCTTCCTGGCTCGCGTCCACTCTCAACTTGATGCGATACCAGCGGTCGGCCTCCCATTGAAAGGGTACCGCAACCGCCATTCTGCGCTCGGCAGTCCAGGACCTTAGCTGAATCTTCTGATGCGCTCCCATGACGTCTAGAGTATAGCCACTGTTGATCAGACCTATGTCGGGAACCCGACGCGGGGTTCTCGTGGCCCGAAGGTCCGCTTCAATCGTGTAGTCGCTCCAATCAGAGGGCCCGATAAAAGTTCGATGCCGATGGATTGAACGGGCGGCAGGGTTCTTGACCAGGAAACGGTTCCCGCTCTCTTCTTCCTCGACTTTGAAGTGAATGCGAGCCCCCAGAAAGTAATCCGGAATCCGGTCCACCGGAGTCGCCTGGAAATCTTCCTCGAGTTCAGGACCGCCGAACACTCGGACCCGTGCTTCGGCAGTCAAGCCTCCAAGCTTCGCCTGCAGCACACCCACCTGTACTTTCGAATCGCTATCCGCCTCGAACTCACCGTGCTGATTCACCAACCCGCTGAGTCCGACCAGGCTCCACTCGGCCTCCCGTTCACCCAGCTGTCGACCCACGCTGTCGAAGGCCTGCACCTGAAACACTCTCTTTTCTCCAGGGTGCATTCGTACTTCGGCGGGTGCCGCCACAATCATGGCGGCGTCCCCTCGTCCCCGGGGGGGCGATCCGGCTCGTGGCTGGCCGATACCAATGAAAGGCCGCCGCGCGGTCGACGGATTTCCAATCGCGTAGATGCCTCCTTCGGTGGTAAAGAAGATCCGGCCGCGGGCAATTGCTGCAGACCCATACATCTCTGCGTATCTCCCCGCCTCAACCGTCAAATGATCTTCGTCCAGTGAGCGGACTCCTGCATCGACGATCTCAAGGATGTGAAATCGCCCATTCACCTCGGTGGCAAAGATCTTGCCGTCGGCCCAGACAGGAGAGCCCTTGCCGACGGTTCCAAGACTGAAGTTCCAGAGTTCGACTCCCGTGGACGCATCCAGGGCGTGGAGATTGCCCGAGTTGTCGACTACATAGAGTCTGCCGTTCTTGAGCAGGGGTGAGGAGAAGCCAACTGACAGGTGGGTTCGCCACCGCTGATGGGTATCGGTTACGTCGCCGGCACCGGTCGCATCGATGGCAACCACGGCTCCCATCACACCTCCCCCAATGTTCTCTTCACTGTGAGTGGCGTAGACGGTTTCATCCTCGACCACAATCGAAGTGTTGAGCCCCCGCTTACTGAGCCGGAACCGCCACACGGATCGACCTGTACGAGCCTGGATGGCGCAAATCGACCCGTCGGCGTTGCCCTGAATGAGAAGACGCTGGCCTCCGATGGTGGTGACGGCCGGTGTCGACTGCGTGTTCAGGTCCGGAGGACGTTCCCCCGGGGTGGCCACCCACAGCAGTTCTCCCGTTCTCTTGTCGAACGCAAAGGTCCGGTGGCGGGGTGCGGACCATGCCCCCCAACTCGCGCTGACAAAGGTAACGATCACGCGGTCTTCGTCGACCACTGGTGTCTGTGTTCGCCCTCCGTACCCGGAAAAGAATCCGAAGTCCTCTGTCAGCGGTCGGGACCAGACCACCCGTCCGGCGGCGTCGAGACACAGAAAGGTTCCTCCCACTCCCTGCACGTAAACGTATCCTGTCTCTGGATCACCGGCGATGTTCGCCCATCCGACTCGATTCCAGGGGACCGTTGTCAGGTGCACGTTGAAGCGATGCTCCCAGAGCCTTCGGCCGTCCTGGACGTCAAAACAGGCGACCATCTCCTGCCGGTGAATGCCCTCTCCGACCCGGCCGTTAGCGCACACCCTGTTTCCCACAACGATGGGAGTCGAACGACCCGTGAACGGTGCGCTCCACAGCAGGTTGGTGCCGTCCGTGGACCAGTTGGAGATCAGGCCAGTCTCGTCAGAGATTCCATTGCCGTTCGGTCCGCGCCAGGCCGGCCAGTCCGAAGCCAGGCCGGCTGGCGTGACCGAGATGAGAATGCCAGTGTGAAGCAAGAGCCTTTTAAGCATAATCATTTTCCCTGAATGTCGGAGAACCTTCTCTGGTGCCATCAGATCTCCGTTCGTAGGGGCCGGTCTTGTGTCGACCCGTTGAGGCGCACGACCACGAGGGTCGCCCCTGCGAAGTCGATGAGATCACGTCATGTTCCCGCCCGGCTTCCAAGAGCGAAATATACCATGAACACGCCTTCAGGGGCGTTCGGCCAGAACCTGTCGAGCTCGTTTGTCGAGGTGAGTCGAACGAAGGCCGGGTCCTTCTCCTTCACGGCCGGGATTGAGGTGGAGTCTCTTCCGCTTCACTGGCCGGCGTCTCAACATCCTCAGGTGGCATTTCGGGAAGCGGCGGGAGATCCGCGTCTCCATCACTCCAGTTTTCCTGCAGACCCCGGACGGCAGCAGCCAGAGAATCCCGATCCCCGGCAGCCTCTGACGCTCTCGCCATGCCCATCAGAGAAAGTGATCGTCCCGTGTTCATGCGCAGTGACTCGGCGTAAGCCTGCTGAGCCTCGGCCGGTTGACCCAGAGCAAACAGAATGTCTCCCAGCATTTCGAATGCCGGTTTCACCGGGATCGGCGGCCCGAATTCTGCAGCACTCTGAGTTTGTAGTCGGATCGCTTCATTGGCCATCTTCAGGGCCTGACTCTTCTGATCCAGACGCAGCAGCAGGAACGCCTCTAACTGGCGGGCCATGATACGGACAGCCAGTTCGTCGCTGGCCAGGCGCTCCTCGGGCTCGGGCAGGTGTTTTATTTTCCTCACCAGCCGGAGCGCTTTGTCGGCCAGACCCTGGTGGACCAGCTGTAGCCCGCGCGTAAACATCACGGATGCCCTGGCCTTAACCCTCAGATCGGAGGTATCGAAGTTCTCCAGAAGGTCGGAGTCCCAGTCTTGAGTTGCAATGATATGGGAGGCTCGCATGTAAGCGCTGTGGCGCCGGGCGGACAGAGAAGGAGCGCGGTCCGCCAGGTCGCTCACCTGCTTCAACGTGCGGCCTGCTTCCTGATAGCGGCCGAGTTGCAAAAGGCTGTAGTGCTTCCACCACAGAGCATGGTAGGCATTGCCCGGACTCTCTTTGTCGAGGGCCGCCTGCGCCGAGGCGGTGTTCGAATCAACCGTCTTCTGCCAGAGTCCCATGGCCATGAAAATGTGCGACGGCATGTGGAGGGCATGGGGTGCCCCGGGCGCTATCTCAGCATAAACTCGGGCTGCTCTGAGTCCCAGGGGGGCATGGACCGGTTCGTCATAGGAGTGAATCAAGTAGTGGACGGCGCCGGGATGGCGAGGATTCCGGGCGAAAACCTCTTCGGCGAGGGCTGCTGCGCGCATATAGGTGCGGAAATTCCGCCTGCCCTGGGCGGTTCCCAGCACGGAGAGCGCGTGAAAGGCGGCGGCTTCCAGATCATCGGGATAGGCTGCGGAGAGTCTCTGCATGGCAATGAAATACCTCCAGTCGCAAAGGGCCTTCTCATCTTCGCAGTACAGCTCGTCAAGTGCTCGCAGATATCCTTTTTCGCGTTCGGTTCCGGCCTTCTCGAGTCGCTGGCCTTGAGTCTCGCCCAGCTTCAGCACGGCCGCCCGGGCCTTCTCTCTGTCCTGCTGCCGCCACAGGGGGTGGTTATGGGTCATCGCCTCACCCCAGTAGGCAAGGGCAAACCCGGGATCCACTTTCTGGGCTTTCAAGAACTCCCGGCGTGCGTCTTCGTATTCGAAACTGTGAAGGAGCAGGACTCCCTGTTGAAAGTGTGGCTGGGCTTCGTGGGCTCCTGAGTTGGGGAAATCAATATCACCCAGATCTCCCCCGGAAGCAGGCAACGCCAGCGCCGGACCCGCAAAGGCAATTAGAAACAGCAGGGGAAGGAGCGAATGCATGCGAGCTGGCTTTTCGTCGGTTTCGTCTAGCTCAGTTTGCTCTCTTTATAGATGACGTGCTTGCGGACCACCGGGTCGTATTTCTTGAGCTGAAGCTTGGTTGTCGTATTCCTGCGGTTCTTCTTGGTGGTGTAGAAATGACCGGTTCCGGCCGAGGAGACCAGTTTGATTTTCTCGCGCATCGTTCAATCTCCCTCCGAGAGGGCGTGACCGTATTTGCGGCGAAAGCGCTCGACCCTCCCCTCCGAGTCGACCAACTTCTGCTGGCCGGTCCAGAAAGGATGACTGGAAGAAGAGATCTCAATACGGATCTCATAATGCTCCACACCGTCGACCTCGCGAGTCGCGTCACTTGTGGCCGTCGACATCGTAGTGAGTTCTTCGCCCGTGCTGCTGTCTACAAAGATAACCGGATGGTATGGCGGATGAATTCCTGACTTCATAGTTTGTTCCTCGAGCAAACCATCATTTTGCCCTAATCGGGTGAACCAGAGCAAGACACAACGTGCTGTGTCTGCTAGACTCTCCCGCAACCAAAAACTCAGGAGGCAAATATGAAACCTCTCATTAAGACGCCTTTGATTCTGGCTGCGGTGATCATCGTAGCACGGTTGGCGCTGGAAGGGGTTGGCGCCCCCGGGGTGATCACGACTATCGTTGGCGTGACCTGGCTCCATTTCCTGGTGCCGATTTACCTTGGTGTTCGAATCGCCGGTGCGGGCGGCTCCAGCCCCTTCAAAGACCTGTTCATGGCCGTCTTCTTCTTTACGCTGTACACACGTCTGATGGTATTCGTGACCTACGCACTCGCCTACCCTCTCGGGTGGAGTGCCTCTCGCTTCAGCGTTGAGGGGGGAGGCGGGGTCGGATCCGACTCTACCCTGTCGGGAATGCTGATCATTCCCCTGGGAAACCTCCTTCTTGCGGTAGTTGTGTTTCCGATCATCGGCATGATTCTGGGTTCGATCACGCTGTTGATCAAGCGGAAAATGAGTCCGGCCCCAGCCTAGGGAGGTTCCACGTTCCACGTCTCGCCGGACTCCAGAACGACAGAACGGTAGAGCGTAAGCTCACCGTTTCTTGGACTCAACGGGGGCTCACGCCCTCCCGTTCTGTTGTTGTGGTGTCAAGGAACGGCACGGAACGGTAAAGCGTAAGCTCACCGTTGGATCGGCATTTTGCGACCTAGGACCCCAGGATCTCCTCGACGCTGTGACGTGAGATGCTGTGATAACCAGGGCGGGCCTTCTGGTAGATTCTTCTGGCCCTCTGTGAGCCCTCCCTGGTCCGGGCCAGCTCGCGGTAGAGAGGCAACAGGAACTTGCGCCGTCCCTGCCGGGTCAGAAAACTCTCAAGTGCTTGATCGGCAGGGTATCCTGTCTTGATGGAGAGCAGCAGCCAGTCGTGAAGAATCTCGGAGTTACTGGAGCTTGTGAAGTGGAAGGCACGGTCGAGATCCGCCTGGCGAGCGGGGTCGAGGTCGCCGGGCAGATTGCGCAGAAAATAGAGAAAATGGTGAGCTGTCCAGTTCTGGGAATCCAGGGATGAGGCCGCCGCACCCCCGGTGAAAGCAGCGATCTGGGCACGTACCTGCTCCAGTGCCCGGGATCGGGGCTCAGGACAGTTGGAAGGCAGGCCGGGGCCGTAGATCCAGTCCTCGATCTGAAGTCTTTTCTCCAGCGTCCGATCATCCGAGATCAGGTTTTCGCCCAGGAACTGAACAAACGTCCGGGAGTCCACTGACTGAAACGCATATTCGTCGAAGTAGCGAACCAGAAAGCGGTCCCACCGCTCGCGGCCTACAGCGTCCTCGATCGCGCGCAGAAAAAAGTGTCCTTTGTCGTACGAAATCGTGGTCATACCCGCGTCGGGATCGCGACCCACGAGATCCAGGTGCAGCCAGGTGTCTCTGGGCGCAGAGGTGAAGTCGCGGTTCAGGGATTCTCTCAGAGTCGCCAGTTCCAGCTCTGCCAGCATCTCTTCCAGCTCCCGGCCGTAAACTCTTTCCATGATCCGGTGCTCGAAGTAGGTCGTAAAACCCTCGTTGAGCCAGAAATCATTCCAGGTTCGATTCGTGACCAGATTACCGGACCAGGAGTGGGCCAGCTCATGTGCGATCAGTCCCACCAGAGAGCGGTCTCCCGCCAGTATGGTTGGAGTCAGAAAGGTCAGGCGCGGGTTCTCCATTCCCCCGAAAGGAAAGCTGGGGGGAAGGACGATCAGGTCGTAGCGCTCCCAGCGGTAGGGCCCATACAGCTCTTCCGCTGCCGCGATCATTTTCTCTGTGTCCGCCAGTTCCCAGGCCGCCGCCTCCAGGAGCTCCGGCTCTGCGTACACGCCGGTCCGCCTCCCCAGCGACCGAAAGCCCAGATCGCCAACGGCGATGGCCAGCAGATAGGAGGGAATGGGCTGAGGCATTTTGAGTTCATAGAGTCCCGCTTTATTGACACGAGTGGGATTCGCGGCGCTCATGACCGCCATCAAGCCAGCCGGAACCTGAATCCGGGCCGAGTAGGTCATGCGCACTGAAGGGGTGTCCTGACAGGGGATCCAGCTTCGAGCCAGGACCGCCTGCGATTGAGACAGTAGGAAGGGGTGCCTCCCCCCGGCTGTCTGCTCCCGCTCCAGCCACTGCAGCGCGGCTGCCTGCGGCGAGGTCCGATAGTAGATGTGAACCAGCCGTGTCTGAGGCTGAATCACAATACTGAGAGGTTCGCCCAGATGCTGTACTGTCTCCCCTTTCAGAAAAGGAGTCTCCGTCTCCTCGGCACCCAGGGTAGTCCGTTCGATCTCCAGGTCGCGAGTGTCCACTGAAAGCTCGAGGGCGCCGGTCAGGTTTTCAATGTGGAGAGAGGCCTTGCCGTGGAGCCGTTTCTGCTCGAAGTCCACCGACAGATCCAGCTCCAGGTGTCTGATCACGACCTGGCCTGGCCTGGAAAACGAGTGGGGGTCAAGTGCCGGCGGTGGTTGCAGCGGCCTGTCTGATTCAGATGAACAGGATGCCGTTGAGGCCAGAAAAAGGCCCAGCAGGACCAGAGAAAGCAAGCCGAAATCACTCATTCCTTAACCTTCAACTTTCAACCTTCAACTTTCAACTTCCTCTCCAACCCGGCGGGGGGTTCGTACGCCAGGTTGGAGCGCAGGCAGGATTCGACCTGAGCTAAGGAAATTCCCTTGCGGCGGGTGTAGTCCTCAACCTGGTCACGGCCAATCTTACCGACGCCAAAATAGCGGCTCTCCGGATGAGAGAAGTAAAAGCCGCACACAGAGGCCGCCGGATCCATGGCGAAGTTCTCCGTGAGCCGGACACCGATTGCCTTTTCGGCATCCAGAAGCTCGAACAGCTTTGCCTTCTCGGAGTGGTCCGGGCAGGCGGGGTAACCGGGAGCCGGTCTGATCCCGCAGTACTTTTCTCCAATCAATTCCTTGTTCGTCAGCTTTTCCTCAGGTGTGTAGGCCCAATACTCTCTTCGAACGCGTTCATGAAGACGTTCCGCGAATGCTTCTGCCAGCCGGTCGGACAGGGCTTTCAGCATGATGCTTTGGTAGTCGTCCTGCTCGGCCTCGAACTGTCTGGACTTGTCCCCGACACCGATCCCTGCGGTCACCACGAAGCCCCCCAGGTAGTCAGGTATACCGCTCTGTGAAGAGGCCAGAAAATCGCTCAGGCAGAGGTTGGCCTGGCCACCGTGATACTTGACCTGCTGGCGCAGCATATGGAACTCGAGGAGTACTTCCCGGCGGTCCCCATTCGCATAAACCCGGATGCTGTCCCCGCTGCTTGCAGCCGGCCAGAAACCAAGCGCGGCTCGGGCGCTGATCCACCGCTCCCGAATCATCCTGTCCAACAAGCGCCGGGCGTCGTCGTAGAGCTGGCGAGCTGCCTTTCCGATCCTGGGGTCGTCGAGCAGGTCAGGAAAGCGACCGACCAGCTCCCAGACCTGGAAAAAGGGGCGCCAGTCGATCCGCTGGGCCAGTTCCTCCAGATCGTATTCGGGGAGGATGATCCGGCCTGTATGAGTGGGTTCAGGAGGATCATCTGCACTCGAATCCAGGATGAGACGGTTTTTCCGAGCTGCCCGAAGCGACAGAATCCGGGGAGGCTTGGCCAGGCGCTTCTCTCGCAGTCTCTGATAGTCGTCCTCGATGTCTCGAAGAAATGCATCGCGCTTGTCCACGTCGAATAGACCCTGAACAAAACCAATGACCCGGGACGCATCCGGAACGTGGACTGTGGGCCCGTCATACTGTGGCGCGATCTTGAGGGCCGTGTGAACTTTGCTGGTGGTTGCGCCACCGATCAAGAGCGGGAGATCAAAACCCCGACGCGACATCTCCCGGGCAACGACACCCATTTCCTCCAGGCTGGGGGTGATCAGACCCGACAGGCCGATCGCCTGGGCGTTGACTTCCAGAGCGGTGTTCAGGATTCTGTCCCCCGCCACCATGACACCCAGATCGATCACGTCGTAGTTGTTGCACTGAAGCACCACAGCAACAATGTTCTTGCCGATATCGTGCACGTCTCCTTTCACCGTGGCCATGACGATCCGGGCTTTCAGTCTGGTCGCCGTCGCCGCTGCTTCCGACTCCATGAAGGGGTCGAGCCAGGCGACCGCTTTCTTCATGACCCGGGCGCTTTTCACAACCTGAGGCAGAAACATCTTCCCGGAACCGAACAGATCACCCACGATCTGCATCCCTGCCATGAGCGGCCCCTCAATGACATCGAGAGGGCGGGGGTAGTTGTGGCGCGCTTCTTCCGTATCGGCCTCGATAAACTGAGTAATACCGTTGACGAGGGCGTGCTTGAGCCGTTCGTCAACGGCCGTTTCCCGCCACGACAGATCCGCCGCTTTCCTGGTGGTCTCTCCCCGAAAGCGCTGCGCCTCTTCGAGGAGCTGATCGGTTGCATCCGGAGTGCGGCGAAAATAAACGTCTTCGATCCGCTCGCGCAGGCGCAGTGGGATATCCTCATAGATGCCTATCTGGCCAGCGTTGACGATGGCCATGTCCATTCCCGCCTGAATGGCATGGTAGATGAAGACCGAATGCATGGCCTCCCGGATCGGGTTGTTCCCGCGAAAAGAGAAGGAAACGTTGGAAAGACCACCCGAGATGTGAGCCTGGGGGAGTGCCCGCCGGATTCGCCGGGTAGCCTCAAAGAAAGCGAGCGCAGACTCGTCGTGCTCCTCGAGTCCGGTGGCCACGGGAAAGACGTTGGGATCAAAGATGATGTCCTCCGGGGGAAAGCCGGCTCGCTCCGTCAGAATCTTGTACGAGCGTTTGCAGATCTCGAACTTTCGATCCGCCGTGTCGGCCTGACCTTGCTCGTCGAAGGCCATCACCACGACTGCCGCCCCGAAGAGCTGGATTTCCCGTGCCTGTCGAAGGAAGGTCTCCTCGCCCTCTTTGAGGCTGATCGAGTTGACGACGCACTTGCCCTGGACGCATTTCAGACCAGCCATGATGACCGACCACTTGGAAGAATCGATCATGAAAGGAATCCGGCTGATCTCAGGCTCGGACACCAGGAGGTTCATAAATTGGGTCATGGTTGCCGCAGAATCGATCATGGCATGATCCAGATTCACGTCCAGAATCTGCGCTCCGTTGTCCACCTGATCCCGGGCTACCTGCAGGGCGGCTTCAAAGTCTTCCTCGAGGATGAGACGCTTGAATCGAGCCGAGCCCGTGACATTGCAGCGTTCGCCAATGTTCACGAAGCGACCGCTGCCGTCCTCGATGCGAAGAGGCTCAAGCCCCGAAAGACACATCTGCGCCTTCCGGCTTGGAATCGGCCGCGCAGGAAACGGGGCGATCGCCTCCCTGAAAGCGCTGATGTGCTCCGGAGTAGTCCCGCAGCAGCCTCCCACCAGATTGAGCAGTCCCGATTCTGCCCACTCCGCCAGATGGCGGGACATCTGCTCCGGGGTTTCCTCATACTCGCCCAGGTCGTTGGGAAGGCCTGCGTTGGGGTGGCAGCCCACAGCGGTGTCGGCGATTCGACCCAGGTCGGAAAGATAGGGGCGCAACTGGCTGGGGCCCAGCGAGCAGTTCAAGCCGACGACCAGTGGCCTGGCGTGGCGGATCGAATACCAGAAGGCCTCAACTGTCTGGCCCGAAAGAGTCCTCCCGGACAAATCGACAATCGTCCCGGAGATCATCAAGGGAAGTTCGTGTCCCCTGGCCTCGAACAGCTCCCGCAGGGCATAGACGGCAGCTTTGCAGTTCAGCGTGTCGAAAACGGTCTCAATCAGGATCAGATCAACTCCTCCGTCAATCAGTCCGCGGGCAGCTTCGCCGTAGGACCCGGCAAGGTCACTGAAGCTCACCTTTCGAAATCCGGGGTCGTCCACATCCGGAGACATCGAGGCGGTGCGGCTGGTCGGCCCCAGGACTCCGGCCACGAAGCGAGGCCACTCCGGATTCTTTGCAGTCTGCCTGCGGGCAGCGCGCCGGCCCAAACTTGCCCCGGCGAAATTCAGCTCATAGGCCAGATTGTCGAGCCGATACTCTGCCTGGGAAACAGGCGTCGAGTTGAAGGTGTTGGTTTCGATGATGTCCGCCCCGGCTGCCAGGTAGGCCTGGTGGATACGCATCACGATCTCAGGCTGCGTGAGATTGAGGACGTCGTGGTTCCCCTTCAGATCAAGAGGGTGTTCTTTGAAACGTTGTCCCCGAAAAGCCTTTTCGTCCAGGCGCTGGTCTTGAATCATGGTTCCGGAGGCGCCGTCCAGGAGGAGGATCCTCTCGCGGAGCGCCCTCGCCAGCAGTTCGGCCCGCTCATTGAGAGGCATTCTGATCTTTCGGAGTCGATCGGGAGAGTCCACCATGTATTTGTCTCAGTCCTTTTTGGTCTGGCGCGCCGCCCACACCCCAACGGTGAGGGCTCCGCCGGCAAGTGACAGATGTTTCCCGGGTTCCAGGTGGGCATCAGACAACCAGTTTCGCAGGGTGGCGGGATTGAAACCCAGCCACCGGTGGGCGTGCTCCTCCCGCAATTGGTCCAGATGATGCTCTTCAAAGTCGACCACGAACAGGCGACCTCCAGGGGCCAGCAGACGGCCTGCTTCGGCGATCACCTGGCCGGGGAACTCAGCAAAATGGAGCACCTGATGAATCGTAACGGCGTCGAAGCTCCGACCCGGCAGCGGCACCTGATACATGTTGCATCGCCTGAGAACGCAGTTGCGGATCCCCTTTCGGGCCAGGCTCGCTCTCGCCACCTGCAGCATCTCAGAAGAGGAATCAATCCCTGTCAGTTCAGAGACTGTTGAAGCGAGAAGCTCCAATACTCGTCCCGTCCCTGTGCCAATGTCGAGGAGACGCTGCACTTTTCGGGTTGAGATGAGATCAAGCAGTACCTGCTCTACCTCTCGTTCATCCACATGGAGAGACCGCATCTGGTCCCAGCGCTTTGCATTTCTTCCAAAATATTCGGCTGCCTTTTCGGTTCGCCTCTGGTACACCTGCTGCAGTCGTTCTACATCGAGTAACAGAGTGGGATCGTCCACGGGCATGGAGCCGATCAGGGTGCTGGCCAGCTCGGCCGCAGGACCCTTGCCGGCCAAACGAAAATAGACCCAGCTTCCCTCCCGCTGGCGATCGAGCAAACCCGCCTGATGGAGCAGTTTGAGATGGCGTGAGACCCGGGGCTGGCTCTGCCCCAGGATCTGGGTCAACTCGGAGACTGTCAGATCAGAGTTGGAACAGAGGGTCAGAAGACGGAGGCGAGTCGGTTCCGCCGCAGCCTTCAGCGCAGTCACGAGATCTTGCATTGCTGGATACTATATATAAACATATAATGATGTCAATATCTTTTGCCGGGGTAGATCGGAATGTGGGAGGACCCTCCGTGGTCCGAACTCCCAGGCCCGGTATGTCTGAGTTCGCGGCACGGAGGCCGCTCCCAGTGCGCTCGTAAGCGCACTTGAACAGTAGGGTGAAAGTCCCTACCGGGCAAACGTTCTCCGGCCCGTATTCGACGGCAACTGCGTCATCGTGAGGTGGGGTGGGAAGCAGCCGAAGGAGAACCACCAGTCTGTAGGAGACGAACTCGATTCGGCTCAGAGGGGACAGCGAGCCTGCTGGGAAATGGCGAAGCTCGAATGGAAGGGAAACCTGACACGGACAAGAGCCTGATGGGTAACGTGAAAAAGGCATCTTGTTAACCCTTGGGGTGGTTGGAGATGGAATGGTGGGAAGTTCAAGTGACGTAAAGCGAGGAGGTCTGCGAAAGGTCGGTCTGGTAAGAGACCCGCAGAAGTCAGAGGCGGCGTAGTAGTGAAGAAGCCGGGTAATGCCGGTGGAGCGAAGGCCCGCCAGGAAGGTGGATGTGTAGAGTCAATGACGAAGCAAGAGGAACTGTCGAAAGTGGAGGAGACTCCTAAGCAAGGCAGAGAAGCCGAGAGCCAGAAATGGAGCTGGGTGGAAGCGGAAGTGTGGACCGAACGCATGCTGACGACCCTGGAAACAGGAGTGAAAGGAGGCAAAAATGCCTACTTTATCGAGCAGGGGCTATTTACCATGGCCGTAGCCCACGCGCAGATCTGTCAGTCCCGCCGTGGACCCCACTGACTGGAGAGCCGGATGCGGGAGAACCGCACGTCCGGTTCGGAGGGAGGGGAGGCTCAAACCAATGAGCTTTCCCTACCCCTATCTCTGCAGATTTCAGATTGCTTGGAACGCTGGAACGTTGGAACCTATTCCCTTAGCGCCAGGACCGGGGGAGTTGCCAGACCCTGCTCCAGGAAGGCAACGAACTCCTCCTCGCTACGAGTGAGCCCGGGAAAGGTGGCAATGATTTCGTCGGTGGGAGTCAGGAGGGCGTACAGAGGCAGGGCGATGGTCTGAAAGCGGTCCTGTTCCATTTGGAGATTGGCTTTGTGCTCGGGCTTGCCCCCATCCGTGTAGAGGCGCACCAGAACGTATTTCTGAAGAAGCTCTCTCACTCGGGGCCGCCCGAAAATGTTCGATTCCATCCAGCGGCAATTCGTGCAGGTGTAGCCGGTGAAGTCAACGAAAATGGGCTTCCCGGTAGCCCGGGACCGTTCCAGCGCCTCCGGATAGTCGGTCAGCCAGTGCTCTCGTTCTGTTTCACCCGATCCGTTGACGGAGAACGGGCTCACCAGGGCCCACTGATCGACACCATAGTCTCGTGGAGGCAGGAAGGCATCGAGTTCACCCAGGGAGGCACCAAACAGACCTCTAAGCAGATAGAACGAGACGGAAAGAAAGAAAACAGCGCTCAGAACTCGCCCTGCTCCAACCCGTTGAGTTGGGTCCTCATGGGGAAAGGAGAAGTGGCCCAACAGATAAAGCGTCAGGACCAGAGCCACAGCCAGCCAAACTGTGATGAAGACCGGCCGGGTGATGAACTCCCATTGAAAAACAAGATCGACGTTGCTGATGAACTTCATCGCTGCGGCCAGCTCCAGGAAGCCCATGGTGATCTTCATGGAATTCATCCACGATCCGGCCGTGGGAAGTGACTTCAGCAACGAGGGAAAAAGAGCTAGAAAGAAAAAGGGTGCTGCGAAAACGGTTGCAAAGGCGCTCACGCCCAGCAGTGCCCACAGCCAGTCTCCCCGGGTGGCGGCGACCATGACCGTTCCTACAAACGGTACCGTGCAGGTGAAGGAGGTCAGGGAGAAAGCCAGGGCCATCAGCAGGATTCCCGTGGCTCCCCCGACGGCAGAAGACCTCTTGTCCACCGCGGTCAGCCAGCCGGAAGGCAGGCGGAGTTCAATCGCCCCAAAAAGACTCAGGGCGAAAAGGACGAACAACGCCGCGATCGCGATGTTGATACCGGGGCTGGCAGCGACGCGATTGATTCCCCCGGCCCCGAAGACCCGGGTCAGAGCGAACCCCAGAAAGGTAAAGGTCAGGATGATTCCCAGGGAGTAGAGAGCGGCGTCATAAAGGGCCTGCCTCCGGCTCACCTCCCGTTTCGTAAAGTAGGAGACGGTAATCGGAATCATCGGGAAGACGCAGGGTGTGAGCAGCGCAAGACCTCCCCCGGCCATCGCGAAAAGAATGTAGGCCAGGGTCGTGGTTGGCACGGCTCCAGGCGTCGCCGGCGGTGTTTCCACCCTCGGCTCGGGCGAACCCTGTGCTTGACTCTCTATCGCGAGAGGAGGTCGCGCCGTGGTTTCTGGGGCAGTGAGGGCCCGGCTGAGCTCGGTGGACACAGCTGCGGGTGTCCGCGAAACCACCAGCAGGGTGCCGGCCTCCGTGTTCCGCGGCGGCAGGCAGAGACGATCATTACAGGCCATGAAGCGGATCTTCAGAACCACCTCGTGCTTGCCGGTACTCGCAGTCGAAGCCACGCGGATTGGAACCTCAAAATCCACGATCCCGTCAAAATACTCCGTTTCGATGCCGAAATTCTCATCCTGGTCAAGTTTGGGACGAGGCTGCCGGACTTTACCGTCCGGCTTGAAAAACGGGTGTTCCTTGAGCTGGATCGTGGTTGGTTGCGGAGCCGCCAGAACATCTTCGGGGTAGGGAGTCAGGGAGTAAAGGTGCCAGGTGGGGGCCATAGTGGCCCGCAGCGTCAGAACGATTTGACTCCCCGGGGCGAGCTGCTGCTCATGGGGGAGGATCTGAAAGTGCACCTCGCCCTTGCTCCACAGGGGACTCAGCAGCGTCCCCATGACCAGAATAGTGACTGTCCAGTATCTTGGAATTGCGCGTGTCACAGTTTCTCCCCGTTTCGACTATACCTTACAAGACGGAGGATACGGCTTGGCCGTTTCGGTTTTTTCAAGAGAGCGAACTGCAACGGCAGGCTCACGCCTTGCCGTTCTGTTGTCCTGGCGCCAAGGTAACCCACAGAACAGTGAGGCGTCGCGGCGTCAGGGGAATGCACAGAACGGTAGAGCGTCAGCTCACCGTTGGCGGAAGGTTCTGATGAACGATCTTTCCAGACACGATCGTCATGACGGGAGCGCCCTGCAGTTTCCACCCGTCGAAGGGGCTGTTGCGGCTCTTTGACTGGAAGCTGGAAACGTCGACAGTGACTTGCCGGTTGGGGTCGATCACGGTGATGTCTGCCATGCTGCCGGCTTTCAGGGTCCCTCTGCCCAGCCCGAGGATGCGGCTCGGATTCACACTGAACAGTTCCACCAGGCGGGAGACCGAAACAATCTCCTTTTTGATCAGAAACTCCCACGCTAGAGAAATGGCGCATTCCATGCCGATGATTCCATTTGCGGCCTCGCTGAAGGTGGTGTCTTTTTCCAGCTCCGTATGGGGAGCATGATCGGTGGCAATGCAGTCGATCGATCCATCCCGAAGGCCCTCCAGCATGGCCTGAACATCACGGGTCTCCCGCAGCGGAGGGTTCATCTTGTAGTTCGTGTCGTAGGATTCAATGTTTTCGTCTTTGAGGATGAAGTGGTGGGGCGTCACCTCGCACGTGACCTGGATCTCCCTGCGCCTGGCCTGCCGAATCCAGTCTAGAGACTCGGCAGTCGACAGATGTGCGATGTGTGCGCGTCCACCGGTGACCCGGGCCAGAATCACGTCCCGAACCACATCCAGTTCTTCCGCCGTTCGGCTCATCCCGGGGAGACCGAGCCGTGTTGCCGTCGGTCCTTCGTTCATGCAGCCGCTGGCGGCTAGAGCCGGATTCTCGCAATGATCCACCACGGGGATGTCAAAGATTCGCGAGTACTCGAGGGCGCGGCGCATGAGCTGGGGGTTCTCGACGGGACTGCCGTCGTCGCTGATAGCCACGGCTCCCTCCTTCACCATCTCTCCAATCTCGGCCAGTTCTTTGCCCAGTGAACCCTTGCTGATCGCCCCGCAGGGATGAACATTTGTCAGGTTGAACTGCCGGGACTTTTCGATGATATAGCGGGTAATCGAGGCGTTGTCATTGACGGGCTGGGTGTTGGGCATGCACATGATGGAGGTAAACCCGCCCGCGGCAGCTGCCTTCGATCCTGACTCAATCGTCTCTTTGTCTTCTCGTCCGGGCTCGCGAAGGTGAACGTGCATGTCAATGAACCCGGGAGCCACCACCAGATTCCTCACGTCGACGACCTTCCATTCGGGGCGAGACTCGATGTGCCCGAGATCAGCAATCGACCCGCCTTCGATCAACAGATCGAGTTCAACCCCGTCGAGATCCTGGCTGGGATCCACCACAGTCCCGCCTTTGAGCAAAAGAGTCATGATTCCTCTGTTTCCTGTTGCTCTCCCAGAATCAGATAGAGCAGGGCCATTCTGAGCGCTACCCCGTTCGACACCTGGTCGAGGATGACTGAATGGGGCCCGTCCGCGAGCTTGGGATCGATCTCGACTCCCCGATTGATGGGTCCGGGATGCATGATGATCGCATCTTTGCAGGCCCCTTTCATCTTCGCTGCATCGAGGCCGTAAAGGCGGAAATACTCTCGTATGGAAGGGAAGAGCACTTCATTCCTCTGGCGCTCCCACTGGGTGCGCAGCATCATGACGACATCGGCTTCTCTGAGGGCTTCGGGGAGGTCATAGGTCACGTCGACGCCGTACTCCTCAAAGCCAATCGGAATCAGTGTAGGGGGACCACAGACCCGAACGTGAGCTCCCATTCTGGTCAACAACAGTGCGTTCGAGCGAGCCACCCGGCTGTGGGAAATATCCCCCACGATTGCTACAGTCAGCCCCTCCAGGGACTCCCTGTGGTCCAGGATGGTCATCGCATCCAGAAGGGCCTGGGTCGGGTGCGCGTGGACGCCGTCTCCTCCGTTGATGATGTGGGTTCGAGTACAGTATCGACTCAGATAGGCCGGCGCACCGGCCTGCGGATGGCGGACAATGATAACGTCGGGCCGCATGGCCAGCAGGGTCAGACCGGTATCCTTCAGACTTTCACCCTTGCCGATGCTGCTCGTCGCGGTACTGAAATTGATGGTGTCGGCACCCATGCGCTTGGCCGCGATCTCAAAAGAAGAGCGGGTTCGGGTGGATGGTTCGAAAAAGGCATTGATGACCGTGCGCCCCCTGAGGGTGGGAACCTTCTTGATCCTTCGCTGCGAGATTTCACGAAGACTGACAGCGGTCTGCAGGATTTCGAGGATGGTTTCAGGGGCGAGATCTTCGATTCCGAGCAGGTGTCGGGATTTCAACGCCATGACACGCTCTCAGTCATCCCCATTCCCCTGCTGCATCAGCTCGAATGTGCTCAAGTAGACGGCCTTGTTGTCGTCAACGGGGGGTATCCGGACCTCAACCACTTCGTTCTCAGCCGTCTCGATGAACTTGCCAACGTAATCGGCCTGAATAGGAAGCTCGCGGTGCCCGCGGTCCACCAGGACCACCAGTTCCACCTTGTCGGGGCGGCCGTAATCCAGGACGCTCTCGAGAGCTGCTCGAACGGTGCGCCCGGTGTAAAGGACGTCGTCTACCAGCAGAACCTTTTTTCGATCGATCGGGAAAGGGAGGTGAGACCCATGCACGACAGGCTGCGTGGCGGCCAGAGAGAAATCATCTCGATAAAAGGTGATATCGAGACTTCCGCATTCGATCGTCTTTCCAACTTGAGTTGAAATCTTCTCCTGAAGGAGTTCAGCCAGAGGGACTCCCCGCCGCCGGATCCCTACAATCAAGGTGTCCTCCAGGCCCGGATCATCCCGGATGACTTGTGCGGCGATTCGTGAGAGAGCCACATCCATCTCCCGTTCCGTCATGATCCGCCGGAGATACTTTTTCACCTGCCCCTCCAATCGAAAATCTGAGGGATTCTAACACAGCCTCTTTTCCGCGATCCATGCCCCGAACCCCCGCCGGATGCTGTGCTATCCTTGCCCCATGATCGTCGATATCGAGGGCAAGGCCCGGTCCTGTGAGTCCCTCGGACGCGACAATTTCCTGCTTACAGTGGAGGCTTCTGCCATCGCTGCTGCGAGCCGTCCGGGACAGTTCGTGATGGCTGCTGCGGCTGAACCCTACTCCCAGCCGTTTCCCCTGTTGAGGCGCTCTCTGGCGGTCTTCTCAATCGAAGGTTCAAGTCGCGAGCAGGTCACGCTGCTGCTCAAGATCGTAGGGGACGGGACGCGGAAACTGGCTGGACTGAAGGAGGGAGATCCAATCCGCCTGGCCGGTCCTTTAGGCTGTGGCTTTGACAGTGAGATGGCCCGGGGTAAACAGGCCCTCATCGTGGCGGGAGGGATTGGAATTGCATCGGTCTACCTGCTGGCAGAGCAACTCGTCGGCCAGGGGACCGACGTTCTCCTCATCTACGGAGGGCGAACGGCTGCCGACCTGGTCTGCCTGGAGTACTTCGAAGCCCTGCCGATTTCGCTTGTGCTGACGACGGAGGACGGAAGCCGCGGGCGGGCCGGTCGTGTCACCGGAGCCCTGGCCGAATACCTTCCCAGCCTCTCCCCGGAAAGAAGTGTTCTCTACACCTGTGGGCCCAATCCCATGATGAAAGCGGTTTCGAGTCAGGTGGTTCCCCTGGGAGTACCCTGTCAGGTCTCCGTGGAGACAAAAATGGCCTGTGGTTTCGGGGTTTGTCTCGGGTGCAGCGTCAAAGTCGGAGATCAATATCGCCTGGCCTGTACTCATGGACCCGTGTTCGAGGCTGCCGGGTTTCGGTGGGAAGAAGAAACCGAGTCGAGGACTGTGGCATGACGGATCCTGTCAACCTGCAGGTTGAGATTGGCTCGCTCACGTTGAAGAACCCTGTTCTGACGGCCTCAGGCACTTTCGGCTATGGGCTCGAGTTCGAGCAGTTCTTTGACATCTCACTGCTGGGAGGGTTCTGCACCAAGGGACTGTCACTGCAACCCATGGCCGGTACGGCACCTGGAAGAATCCATGAGACTCCAGCCGGCATGCTCAACGCCATCGGGCTCGAGAACGTGGGAGTCGAGGGATTCGTGAACGGGAAGCTGCCACGGCTCGAACACTGTGGCTGTCACATTGTTGCCAACGTTCTGGGCAAAACGCTTGATGAGTTCAAGACCATTGCCAGGCGCCTCGACCCCTATCCGCAGGTCTCGGCGCTGGAGCTGAATATTTCCTGCCCCAACATCAAGGAAGGGGGCATTGAGTTTGGCCACGACCCGCAGATGACTTTTGCCGTCACTGAGGCGGTTCGCAATTCAACATCCAAACCGTTGTGGGTGAAATTGTCTCCGAACGTCACCGATATTCGCCTGTTTGCCCGCGCCTGCCAGGATGCGGGAGCCGACGCCATCAGCCTCGTGAATACCTTTGTCGGGATGAGCATTGACGTGAACAAACGACGACCCATGCTTTCCAACACCACCGGCGGGCTGTCAGGACCAGCCATCCGACCGCTGGCTGTGCGGATGGTCTATGAAGTGAGCCAGGTCGTATCGATTCCTGTCGTCGGAATTGGAGGCATCTCGACCGCCCGGGACGCTCTGGAATTCCTGCTGGCCGGAGCCGCCGCCGTCCAGATCGGGACGGCCAACTTCTACGACCCCACTGTGGCGCTCGAGGTCATTGAGGGGCTCAGGGATTACTGCCGGCAGCAGGGAATTGGAGACATCAACGAGATTGTGGGCAGCCTGGAGGTCAGGGAAGGGCAGTTTTTTTATTACTGATTGAAAATTGAAGATTGCAAGTGATAGGGGTAGGGAAAGCTCATTGGTTTGAGCCTCCCCTCCCTCCGAACCGGACGTGCGGTTCTCCCGCATCCGGCTCTCCAGTCAGTGGGGTCCACGGCGGGACTGACAGATCTGCGCGTGGGCTACGGCCATGGTAAATAGCCCCTGCTCGATAAAGTAGGCATTTTTGCCTCCTTTCACTCCTGTTTCCAGGGTCGTCAGCATGCGTTCGGTCCACACTTCCGCTTCCACCCAGCTCCATTTCTGGCTCTCGGCTTCTCTGCCTTGCTTAGGAGTCTCCTCCACTTTCGACAGTTCCTCTTGCTTCGTCATTGACTCTACACATCCACCTTCCTGGCGGGCCTTCGCTCCACCGGCATTACCCGGCTTCTTCACTACTACGCCGCCTCTGACTTCTGCGGGTCTCTTACCAGACCGACCTTTCGCAGACCTCCTCGCTTTACGTCACTTGAACTTCCCACCATTCCATCTCCAACCACCCCAAGGGTTAACAAGATGCCTTTTTCACGTTACCCATCAGGCTCTTGTCCGTGTCAGGTTTCCCTTCCATTCGAGCTTCGCCATTTCCCAGCAGGCTCGCTGTCCCCTCTGAGCCGAATCGAGTTCGTCTCCTACAGACTGGTGGTTCTCCTTCGGCTGCTTCCCACCCCACCTCACGATGACGCAGTTGCCGTCGAATACGGGCCGGAGAACGTTTGCCCGGTAGGGACTTTCACCCTACTGTTCAAGTGCGCTTACGAGCGCACTAGGAGCCGCCTCCGCGCGGCGATCTGATCGGACCACGGAGGGTCCTCCTGCATTCGCTCGGTGCAACGAAGCAGGAACGGGAAACCCGGAACAATCCCCTCAATTCACCTGAAAGAACGAGTCGGGTACTTCCTGGTTCTCGGAGCTCTGATCGAACTTCATGGTCCACTGCCAGAGCGAGGTCGATCCGGTCTTTTGCGTCGAGAACTGGACCACCCAGGTGGCCGGCAGCTTGAGTCCGCCGAAGTCCCTGAAATCAGCGAACCGCTCCTCCAGTTTGAAGCGCGAAACGCGCTGACCGGCGGACTGTTCGGGGCTGGCCCCAAGCCGAGCTGAGATCTGCACCTCGTAAGTCGTCAGCACGTGCGAGAAGTCCTCGGGAGAAAAGAACATCCGTATGCGGGCATCGCCTCCGCGTTTGCGGATGCGATACTCGAGCTGGTGCAGTTCACGCCCGTCGATCTTCTTCGTGCCCTTCAACTTCAGGATCGGCTTCTTTTCCTCGACATTGATCAACGGCCAGGCCATGGTGAGCGCACCACCAAACAGACCCTCTCTGAGAATCGCTCTTTGGCTGAAGAGGAAGTCTGCGAGAGGAAATCGGACCCCGGGGGTACTGAAGTTTGTAGTGGCCTTCTTGCCGTCGGTGACAAATTGTTCACCGTTGTATTCGGGGCGCGCAAAGTCAATCAGGAAATTGATCCCGTTTCCCCTGGACACGAGCTGAGCCGTTCCGTCGATATTCTGCCTGCCCCCGACCAGGATCTCGTTCTTGCAGGTGCCCATCATGACGAAGGTCCGGCGCCGGGCCAGAGTCTCTCCGCTCCCCAGCGACTCGATATGGCGCTGGACGAGCTCATCAACTGTGAGCTTTTGTCCTTTGGGCTCGGCGGCCCACAGGTCGCAACTCGTGAAAACGGGCAGGACGAGACTGATCACCATCCCCGGCAGCCCGGCCCTGACTGCGACTCTGGTATTCACCCTCATGGTCACCTTCCTGCAGGGCCTGGCCCTTTTTCACTTTTATTCGATCTGGAAATCGACGTCCCTTCGAACCGACTGTTGACGGATCCGGTCGCTCACCCGGAATTGGAGCGTGTATTGACCTTCAACCAGTCCGCGAAAAGGGATGGTCGTGTAGACCAGCAGCCTGTCACCGTCGAAATCCATTGGCCGGCTGATCTCAGTGAACGGGAAAACGGACTCTCCTTCATGCACAAGAGCGATTTCTACCCGCGAAGAGGGCTGCAGCGTCGTCTGATCCAGAGCCAGATTGTAGACTTCAAAGTAAGCCTCCGCGGATTGCTCCTCAGGTCGAAACCGATTGTCCGAGGCCGGAACCACCCGATACTTGCCCAGGATGAAGGGATCACCCACGGTTTCGTCGTCCCGGGGCGCGCCCAGCTGCGCCGTCAGCACCACCGTGCTGGTTTCCAGTTCATCCCGCCTGGGAGCGGCGACGACCACCAGCTCCTCTGCCGTTGCAGTTTTCCCGGAACCCTGATCTTGAATGACCAGCGAGAGCTTGTACCGGCCTGGCTCCAGCGGAAACCTCTTCTGATAGACAGCTTCGGTGTGCAGGCCTTTGGTCAGGGTACCGGCGCGAGCCCGCCTGTCAATATCGTCCTCGAAGGTGTAAATCCTCCGGCCCGACAGTGTCTGCAAGTGCCCGTAGATGCCCACCCTGGCGACGAGTGTGTCTTCGGCGTCCTTTTCCGGAGCAAAATGCAGGTCCTTGTCTTTCAGGAAGACCGTGACAGGGACCAGGGAACGGTCCTCCGAGTAGCGCATCTTATCGACCCGAACACGAAAGGGAAGCTGAGAGTAGCTGAGGCGAGTGGTGACCATCTGCTCCAGGTCCTTGTACTTGACCGCCGGACCCCTGTGCAGGCGGTAGAGGGTCTCCAGCCGCTGCAGGGGGTAGTCGCGATAGCGCATGGTGCGGCCGGCCGTGTCGAAGCGGCGATAGCCTTCCGGGTCGCCCATCCAGCGGGTCGCGATACGGTCGATGCGACTCATCGATCCCATTTTCTCGGCCAGGGTGAGCCCGGCACCGGGGATGTGGAAAAGGGCATCCTTTTGCTCGGGGTCCATGGCGATCCGATACTCGTTGGTGCGGGAAGCATCCACGAACTCGATTTCGATTCCCGGACCCACGCCCTCGAGATGGCGATAAAACCAAACCTCGAACGGGTACGTGTAGGTTCGGCCTCCACCTTCTTGGAACTTGCGTTGATAGGTTCCTCCCTCCGGATGTTTCTCCATTCCGTCGGGTGGCCCGAACAGGATGTAGATCATTCCCCGGTCGGTTCTCCAGCCTTCGATGCCGGAATGGTATTTGTCGTTGGCCCAGGCAATGCGGCGATAGTGCTCTTCCTTGAACTCGTTGACAGTGGTTCGAGGATCGAGATCACGCCGGAACCAGAACTGCTCGATAAAGTGGTCCTTTTCCTCCACGGTCGAGAGGTTCTTGAAAATGTCTTTCTCCTCCGGCGAGATGATGTACAGCACATCCGTCTCGAGCCACTGCCGGTAGTAGTCGTCTACTTCTTCGGCTCGCTGTTGACGACTTTGCCCGGCGGTCGCGGAGAGAGACATGAGGATGGTTAGAAGAAAGGTGGAAGTCTGAAACCGGTTCGTGAGAGGAATCACGGCCTTGAATTATACCTCTTAAGACGACTGTGGGCGGGCTCGAGGGAAAGCCCCTGGCCGCCGGCTAGAAGATGACCTTCAGCGAGAACTGGATGATGCGCGCGGTGGTGTTGGTGAGCTGCAGTCGCCCGAAGTTTTCGGAAACGATATCGAGAGTTAAGTCCGTCTGCGTGTCGGAGGAGCCGAAACCAAAGGGATCCCCTCCGCCCACGTTGAAGTTGGTCGTATTGGTCAGATTGAAGAACTCTCCCCGGAACTCCACAGCGAGGCCTTCCGTCACCGGAAACTTCTTGATCACACCCAGGTCCCAGGTGAACTGGCTGGGACCGTTGAAGCCGAAGCGGGGCAGGCCGCCAAGTTCTCCTGCTCCAGGAAGAGACAGTCGCCCATCTTGAGCGGCTTCCGCCGGGAAAAAGAAGGGGCCGTCTGCATTGCTGCGCACAGCGATCAAGTCCCGGATACCGCTGTTGTCCAGGGTCGAGTCGGCCCGATTGCGCCCCAGGCTCCGTCCGAAGCGGTTCACCGTTCCCCAGTTCGAAAACAGGCTGAAGGGCTCGCCGCTTCGAATGTTGAAGATCGAGGTCGTCTCCCATCCCCCGGCGATCTGATTCAAGACCGGATTGACGATGTTCCAGCGCCGGCCCTGTCCGAAAGGAAGCTCCCAGATGAAGTTGGCGTTGAAGACATGCGTTACGTCGAAGACGGTGCGGCCCCGGTCGTAACCGCGATTGTGGATATCCAGGCTGGGTTCGAAGTTGGCCTGGTTGTTCGTGACCTGGTTGGACAGCCCTTTTCCAAAGGTGTAGTTGGCGTTGAACATGAGCCCGGCCGAGAAGCGCCGGCGGGCCTCGACCTGCAGGGAGTGATAGACGGAGTCGCCCCCGTTGCTCGTCACGTCGCCGACCGCAACCTGGCTGTTCGGATGGCACTGAACACTGCCGCACAGGAAGTTTCGCCAGTAAAGATCCGAGAGCAACGCGCCGGCTTCTCCATCTCGAATGATGTCCCAGAGAAAGGGTTCGAAGTCCAAAAGACCGCCAAAGGGGAGCTGATCGAAGACGGGAAGCGGTTGGCTGCCCGCGAGATCCGAATTATGCCTCGGATCGTAGCCAAATCCAGCCGCCTCAGAGATCTCCCCGTTACTCTGGGCCCGCAGGACATCGTCCAGGAACCCGGTACCCCGGATGTCCACCTGGTTGAAGTCGGTGGCCCGGATCAGCTTGGTCCCCTTGCTTCCGGCCCAGCGGACTTCGATCGCCGTGTTCCAACCCACCTCGTGGGTCACCCCTACCTGCCAGGTCTGGGCATAGGGGTTGACCAGCCGTGGGTCGACCACGAAGGCAGCCGGGAACTCCTCGACGAAGAATGGCGAGGAACGGTCGTTGACCTCGGGCCAGCTCAAAGGCAGTTTGAACTGCGGCTCCGGAATTCCCGGGCGGTTGGAAATCGTCTGGGTCAGACGGTCAAGAGTGACGAAAGAGGTCACCCCGTACCGGTTCAGCGCGTTTTCGAGTGCGACGACCATCTGGTCGTTGGCATAGGCCATCCCGTAACCCGCTCGCAGAGCCGTCTTACCGTTGCCGAACACGTCCCAGGCGATTCCGATGTTGGGAGCGAAGTTGTTCAGGTCGTTCTGGGTGACGTCCCCGTCCAGCCAGTCCACCACATTGTTCTCGTCCAGGACTGCAGCCCTGGCGTCGTTGTTCGTGACGACGGGTTGGGTGATCAGGTTGTCCCTCTCGCGGATATTGCGATACCACTCCCAGCGCACACCGGCGTTCAGGGTCACCCGGGGATTGACGCGCCAGGAGTCGCCGAAATAGAAGGCATAGATGTCGTTTTCCCAGTGGAACGCCTCCTCGGCCGCGGCAAAGGCGGGATTGGTGCGGCTGCGGATGTGAAACTCTCCAGTCGCCTTGTCGAGAACACCGGCCAGGTCAGCCAGAATGGCCTCGGCCCGGCCAGCTACGGTAGAGCTGACGCCCCCGGGGAACTCGGCAGTGCCGAGCTCAAATCCATTGGCGAGATTGGCGCCGATCTCATAGGTGGGAGTCACGTAGAAGCCGCCAAAGGTGAAGTTGCGGATGTTCTGCCCCTGGAAACCGAACCGAAAGGAGTGATTCCCCCGGCTCCAGCTGGCGTTGTCGGCATAATTCCAGGTGTCGGTTTCGCGACCCTGCCGCTCCAAGCCACCGTCCCCCTCCGGGTCGGAGTAGCTGGCGGCGATGATCTTGAAGCCCCGCTCGCGGAGGAAATCCCGGTCATCGGCAAACACGACACCGGCAAAGTGGGCGCCGAACCGAACTTCGTTGATGAAGTTGGGGCTGGCCGTCCAGTGCCAGGCTGTGGAAAGGAAGTCGGGCGTCGAGACGGCCCGGCCAAAGGTTTCCTGAAAGCCCGCAAGAAAGTCGGGACGGTTAACGTTCAGGTCGTTGTGGCGATAGATCCCCTCGAAAGAGTGCGTATCGTTGAGGAGGAAATCGAGCCGGAAGCCGAACTGATCCCGGTCTTCACTGTCGGAGAGATTGTAGCGGTAGCCCAGTGTGTTGAGGCCGTCGCCTCTGGTTGAATCGTTGCCGAGAGGAGTCTGTGCGATTTGCGCGGCCATGAAGGGATCGGCCGCCGCGCCGCGTAGTGGAAGCAGTTCGATTTCCTGCAGTCCGCTGCCGTCCAGAGCTTCATACTGGAAAATCCCCTGGCGAGCCGTGTCGCTGAGGACCGTAGCCAGGAAGCCCTGCTGGGAGCGCTGGCGAAACCCCTCGTAGCTGCCATACCAGAACAGCCGGTCTTTGATGATGGGCCCGCTGGCCGCCACGCCGAACTGGTTGCGCAGCAGGAAGGGTTTTTCGACGTCCGCCAGGTTGTTGAAAAACTCGTTGGACTTGGTGGCGTTGTTGCGATGCACCCAGAAGACCTCGCCATGGACGGAATTGGTGCCCGAAGGCGTGACGAAACTGACCTGTGAAGCGCCCGCACCGGAAACCGGGCCCTGGTTGACGCTGGTCAGGGTGAACTCGCTGACGGTGCTTTGCGTCAGCCGGGCGGGCAAAAAGGTGGTGCCGTTTTCACGAAGGAAGTTGTCCTGGATGTTGACGCCGTCCAGCGTCACGTTGGTGTAGGTCGGCCTGAGGCCGAGGATCGATGTCGGAGCGTTTCCGCCGCTGGCCGTTCCCGCCTGCAGCGTGATCAGGTTTATGGGGTTTCGAGCCTGCAGCGGCAGATCCTTGATCTGCCGCGTCTGCACGGATGTGGACACGGAAGTGTCCGAAGTGTTCACCAGGTCGACACCGGCCGCAACCGTGACGATCGAGGTCAATTCACCGATATCCAGGGTCACGTTGAGTGAGTGTTCTCCGCCCACATTCACTTTGACATCACGGGCCACGTAAGTCTGGAAGCCCATCAGGGCCACCCGAACCTCATAGAAGGCGGGAACCAGCTGGGCGAGACGGAACGTACCCACGTCACTGGTAATCAGGGCCTGAGAAGCGTTTGTGCCCTGGTTCGTGATGGTAACGTCAGCCCCTGGAACGGCCGCGCCCGACGGATCCTTGACAGTGCCGCTCAAGGAACCATCGTTCGCCTGAGAGAAAACTGGTGAGACCAGAAGTGCCACCAGGGTGATGGCCAGCGGCAAGAGTCTTGAATTGCTTTTCATTCGAACCCCCCACTTTGCGATTGATCCAGATCAACAAACAAGTCGCCCCTGCAACTGCCGGCACGACACGATCCAGTCACCGTCCTCCCCCTCAGCAACCCTCTGACTTGTTTCGCGCTTGGTGCACAATGGTAGTCGAGACCCAAGGCAGCATTAGTGTTTCTCGTCACAACCGAGAAACAATGTTTCAATGTTCCAGAGTTCCAAAGTTCCCTCACATTGACACCTTCTGTGGCGCAACAATAGACTTTGCTTAGGGGAGCCATTTTGGATTCCCTTGTGCTAGAGTCGCGGACCGATGACCGAGCAGGAATGTAGAATCATCCTGGCCCTGGATCTCGACTCCCGAGCAGAGGCCCTGCGCCTTGCCCAGCTTCTCAGAGATGAAGTCGCGCTGGTCAAAGTGGGTCTCCAGGCTTTCACAGCCTGCGGACCGGCTCTCATTCATGACCTTCGAAGGCTGGGTGTGGAGGTGTTTCTCGACCTCAAGCTTCACGATATTCCCAACACGGTTGGAAGCGCTGCCGCCCAGGCCGTGCGCCTGGGTTGTTCCATGCTGACGCTGCACACGATGGGCGGCCTGCAGATGCTGCGCGCCGCGCGCGAGCAGGTCGACGAGGCTGCCCGGAAACTCGGCGGGCCGGTTCCCCGACTGTTGGGTGTGACAGTCCTGACAAGCCTTGATGAACAACAGTTGGAGAGGATTGGGATTCCCGGGACTCCCCGCCAGCTCGTAGTCCATCTGGCCGGACTGGCTCTGGAGGCCGGGTTGGACGGAGTTGTCTCTTCTCCCCGCGAGCTGGAGCTTCTGCGGCAAGAACCGCTGAATCGCCTGCTTCGAGTCACACCAGGTGTCCGGGCTTCAGATGCACCGAAGCACGATCAGAGAAGGACGATGACTCCGCGAGAGGCTGTGCAGGCCGGTGCAGACTATCTGGTGATCGGCCGCCCTATTACGGAGAATACCGATCCCCTGCAGGCTGCTCGCAGCATCAATCGCGAGATTCGATCGTGCTAGACTCGGCTGGACATGTCAGCCTTGCTCGTTGTCCTGGCTATCCTGGGCCTCGCATTCCAACCGGCTGCTGAGCCCCGCCTGGAGAAGCTGGACCAGTCGAAGTGTCACATCTTCATTGACTACCGGATCATCTGGACCGTCGAGGTGGCGGAGGAGTTCAACCAGGACCCGGTTCCCATCGTTAACATCATCACTTTTGACGCCAAGGAAGCCCCACTCAAGCCCCGACAGATCCATCTCTACGACGCCCAGGGTCGAACTGCCAAAGTCGAGAAGTTCGCCATTGAGACGGGCTTCGAGCCTTACATCACGAGTTTCCTGAAGGTTCTGACCGCTTCCTTCATCGGGTTGGACCTGCAGGGCGAGTTTGAGGGATTCTCAGAGCCTCAGCGCGTGGTCATTGAACTCGGTGAGACCGAGTACACCCTGCAGGCGGTGGACTGCCTCGATTATGAGATGCTGGCGGAGCAGATCAACAAGGTCAATTACGACAGCCCCGACATCAAGGAAGATTTCGACCTGCTTCGCATCCCCCACATCGGAAGCACAGGCCCTATCAAGAAAGGGCGTCGCTGAAGTCGGGCTCGGGGTTCGGCAGATCCGTTATCTGGTCCGCGGAACGAATATTTCCACCGAACGTCTGGCCACTTCAAAATCCATGGGCAGAGTTCCGATGACCTCCCCGTCCATCTGCACTGGAATGGAGGGTTCCCCTCTCACGCTGATCTCCTTCGCTTTGACGTAATGAACGTCAGGTAGTCCCACATGCCTCCCGGTGAGGACCCCCATCAGATAGGTGACATAGCGCTTGCGATCCCGGGAAGTGAAGAGGCAGACGTCCAGGCAATCCTGTGTGACATCGGCTGCAGGTGCCAGCAACAGATGTCCTCCGTAAAAGCGGCTGTTGCTGATTACCGCGAAAGTAGCCTCTACGGGGCCATCGTCAAGGTAGATTTCGAATGGCTGCAGCGGGACGTTTCGAAATGCCCGAAGGCCGGCCAGCCAGTACGAACCCACTCCGAAACGGCGTTTCAGTCCCGAAGAGGTCTGGTCGATGATGTGGCTGTCGAGCCCGACGCCCGCCATTAGATGGAAGTAATTCGGCCCGCTCTTTCCCAGGCGCATCCGGGTTCGTTTACCCTCTTTCAAGAGGCGGAGAGCCCGGGCGGGGTCCCTGGGGATCGATAGCTCTCGGGCCAGAACGTTGGCCGTTCCGCCCGGAAGAACGGCTACGGGGAGTTGAAGATCCAGTGCGGGTCCGAGGGCCTGGTGGATGGTCCCGTCCCCTCCGTACACGATGATGAGGTCCTGGTTCTCGAGATGGCCGCTGGAAAGAGCTCCCGGTGCCGGACTGGAACACAGGGAAGTGACCTCGAGTCCAAGGCCATGGATCGATTCGATCAGCTTTTGCCGTCTCTTTGGCGACAGGCTGCTTCGACCCGCGTTGGGATTGTAAAAGAAAAGTGCACGTTTCATGTGGACCTGCTCGGAGGGAGTACTAGCAATTTTGGGGCCACCGAGTCTAGTGTAATGGCTAAGCTAGCAGGCCGCCGCAGTCTCACCGCCGGGTCTACTCGGCCACAGACTCGGTTTCGGCGGTCTCAGGGTCCCTGAGCAGCGGGTCGAGCTGAAGCAAAAAGTGGTCACGAACTGCCGCAAAAGCACTCCGGTGGCGTTCTTCGAGCGGCTTGTCGGAGGGCCAGGCAATTCTGCGCCGCGGGTTGAGGTAACGGCCGCGTGGGTCCCGCACCCGGTAGTCCAGGTGGGGGCCTGTGGCCAGACCCGTCGAGCCGACGCGGCCGAGTACGTCTCCCTGGCCGACTTTCTGCCCGGGTTTCACCAGGATTCTGGAAAGATGCGCATAGCCGGTTCGATACCCATTCGGATGGCGAAGCTCCACGAATTTCCCAAGTCCTCCCTTCCATCCTGTGAAGGTGACAGATCCATTGGCCGAAGCCAGGACAGGAGTCCCTGCGGGGGCCGCAAAATCAAGTCCCAGATGGGGCCGTCGACGTTTCAGAATCGGATGGAATCGGTTATAGCTGAATCCGGAGCTGATACGCGGGCTGAATCGGAAAGGAACTTTGAGAAATGCTTTCTTCACTGAATTCCCGTTCTGGTCAAAGTATTTGACTTTGCCGCCTTCCGGCAGGACGAAACGAAAGGCGAAAAAATCCGTTCCCCCGGTTGTGAACTGAATCGCATGGATCTCTCCGTACTTGACGAGACCCCCGTCCCGGTACTTCTTGTCAACGATCAGCTTGAGGCTGTCGCCCAACTGGATCGTGGTGAAGTCCACATCCCACTGCAGAATCCAGGCTAGATCCATAACCAGCTGATCTTTCTCTCCGATATTCAGGAGAGCGGCCCAGAGAGAATCCTCGATGCTGGCCTGGATGGTCACGGTTCTGGTCTCGAACTCGTATGCACGCCGTGAACTCTCGTAGCGTTCGCCGGCCGATTCCACGAGCAGGTACTCTTCGTCGCTGATCTCGTACCAGAAACTCTCCAGTGTCCCCCCCGGGCTGATCTTCAGGGTGTAGTCGTTTCCGGCTCGGACCCGGTTCAGGTTGTAGGCCTCCCGTGAGTCCTCGATGAACTTGTGGATCGCCCGGGGAGTGATGTTGTGGCTGAGCAGGAGGTCCTGTACGGTAGAGTTGCCGGGGAAGGTCCCTTTGACAATGTGGGAGACGGGTTCGGGTAGATCGCTCGCAGCTTCGGCAATCTCCGGGAAGGGTTGTGGTATCCCGGAATCAGGGGAATCAAAGAAAAGTGTAAACAGGGCCAGTGCGAGAAGCAGTCCGGCTGACGCCGCTCCCCACGCTTTCATGAGAGTACGGTCAGTCGACATTCTGATCCCGGCTCTGGATCTTGGCCAGCAGACTCTTCTCCACACTACCCGGCACGAGTCCGCTCACGTCACCTCCCAGGAGACAGACTTCCTTGACAAGACTGGAGCTCAAGTATGAATGCTCCAGGGCCGGAACCATAAATACGGTCTCGAGATCCGACTTCAAACGACGGTTCATGAGGGCCATTTGAAACTCGTAGTCGTAGTCGGTCACGGCCCGGATCCCGCGTACAACCACCTTTGCGCTCTTGACGGTCGCAAAGTCGACGAGCAGGCCATCAAAGGCCTCAACCCCAATATTCTGCCACGGAGCCGTGACCACCCTGATCATTTCCATGCGTTCTTCGGGGCTGAACAGAGGCCTCTTGTCGGCGTTCAACAGGACGGAGACAATGACCCTGTCAAAGAGCCTGGAGGCGCGCTGAATGATGTCCAGATGGCCATTCGTGAGAGGATCGAAAGAACCGGGATAAAGTGCAATCACCGAATCGGTCATGACATTCTCGAATACTCGAATATCTTAAGAACAAGCGGGGCACCATTCAAGTGGCGATCCGTCCGGGTTGGCTGGGAAACCCCCTGGGGGGGTGTCTTGACTCAGGCGGTGGCCGGCCTTATAGTGGGTTTGGCCTTCTGCTTCCCCTGGTTTTCCCATCCGCGGCCACGTTAATTTTTGCTGGAGAGAGTCTGGCGAAACTACCAGTACGTGTTTCGGGCGATTGCCGCGAGCATTCTGGTGGACAAATCCCTGGTGGACGACGCGCTCCAGGAAGCCTTTGCAAAGGTCTTTCGTGCCGAAAAGACTTTTGCATCAGACGTGCAGGCGTTCCGCTTTGTTCGCAGGGCTGTCTACAACGCCTCGGTGGACCAATTGCGCAGGGTGACGCGCCGCAACCGGCGTTTTCCCTCATACGATGATCCGCAGGTTCACGAGGACTCGCAGCCGTTTGATTCTGAGAGCCCGCTCTTCCTGCTCGTGTGTGAGGAAGAGAATCGGCGCCACCGCACTCTCCTCCGTGAACTGAAGTCCGGGCTCAAACACCTGACCCGGGACCAGCGTGAGGCGATTCGGCTCATATTCGGAGGGGATGGTCGGCCCATTAAGAAAACCTGTGCCGGTCTGGGAGTCCCCTATTCCACCGTACGAAGTCGAATGCTTGCCGGAATCGATGCTCTGCGCCGGCATTTGCTCGACCGGGGAATCCTGGAAGCCGGGGACGAGGGGGGCGATCGATGAACTGCGACCAGTATCCATTGTTCCGTTTCTCACGAGGTGAGCTGAACGCGGCCAGCGCTGGTCGGATGGCTGCACATGTGGCCGGCTGCAACACCTGCGCACAGCGTCTGCAGGTCATCGTGGCTCTCCAGGAGGTCCATCGGAAGAGGAAGCTTCGCTGGCCCCGGCCCGGGTGGCTGCTGGCAGCGGCGGTACTCGCCCTTGCAGTGGTGACGGTGGCTGTCGAGCAGGGCCTGCTTCGAAACCGTCCCCCGGATCCGTCCGTGATCGCCGTGGAATTCCCCTATCCTCTGGTTCTCCTCAACAACCGTTCCGAAGTCGATACGGATCGACGGGCCGCCTACCAGGTGTATCAAGACGGGGATTATTCTGGTGCTGAGCTTTTGCTTCTTGGATCCACGCTGGAGATGGATCTTCTGCTTCGGGGAGTCAGTCTCTACATGCTCGAGCGCGAGAAGGAGGCCCTTCGTGTACTGCGCCGTGTGCCTCAAGACAGCGTGTGGCGCGAACCTGCACGCTGGTATGAAGCCAACGCGTTGATCCGGCTAGGTGAATGGAAGGCAGCCGGCAGGTTGCTGCGGACGCTGTCAGCCGAAAACGGAGAGTATTCGGACCGGGCCACTCTTCTCGTGCAGCGGCTGGGAGACGGTTCATGAGGGGCCTCCCCAGCCACTTCTTGATCAGTATCCAGCTTCTTTTCTGGGGTTCCGTTGCCCTGCCTTCGGACCTTTCTCCTTTGGAACTGCACGGCCGTTTCCTTGATCTGGTCAACCAGGGAAAACCTGTCAGGCCCCTGGCTCTGGAGTGGAGCCGGCAAAGTGGAGACCGGTCTTTCGAAGCCTTTCTCAAGGATTCTCCTGGCATCAGGAAAGCGATGGAGCAGGAACAGAAGGCCCTTTTGAGTTGGGACCAGGGGAAGTATGACGAGGCGATGGACCTCTTTCGCCGGGCTGCCAGGCTGCTTGTGCGTGAAAAGGCATTCAGCGAAGCCGCCTTCTGCTACTACTTCATTGGCGAGCTGCTGGCCGCGGAGGAAAGGGTGGGACTCAGTTCTCAGCACTTGAGGATAGCGCTCACCCTGGCGGGAACAAGGTCTCGACCCTTTCTGACGGGTCTCATTTTTCAGGGTCTTGCCAACAACTTCTGGTTTTCGGGAAACCTCGACCTCAGCATTCGCGCTTTTGGGGAAGCCCAGTTCTGCTGGGAACGGATTGAATTCTCACATGGCCGGATCGCGATACTTCACAACCTTGCTCTTCTCTATCGGGAACTGGGTTTTCGGTCAAAAGCAGCGGAGTATTACGAAAGGGCGCTCGAGCGCCTGAAAGAATCTCCTGAATTGCCCGAAATCTCCTTCCAGGTTCTTGCCGGCTTCACGAAGTTTCTGGTGGGTAGCGGGGACAAGGAGCGTGCCCTGATAACCCTCGACATGGCCCGCAGCCAACCCGGAGCAGATCCGTTCGAGCTCCTTCTGCTCGAGCACAGGGTAAGGCCCGATCAGGCCACAAGAGAGGCGCTGGCCGGAGCCGCAGCACCCTCAACTCAGGGCGAAATCCTTCGGAATCTGCAACTGGCCAAGGAGACTCCCGGAGGAGAGGCCACTCGGGAACTCCTGGTGGAGGCCCTGAAACTGGCCGAACAAGTACAAAGCCGTTTTCTCCGCCGCAGGGTGGAAGTCGAATTCGGAAAATGGCTGGAGCGAAGGGGAGAAAATGAGCCGGCGGAGGATTCATACCGCCGGGCTCTCGTCGATGCTGAGGTCCCAACCGGTGACCTGCTCTTTCCGTTTTCCAGGATGGCCGACCCGGCCCTCGACGGGCTGGTCCGAGTCCTCATCGACCGGGGTCGCTGGAAAGAGGCTCGAAGTGTCATACACAATCAGCTCCGCCGTCGGCTGGAGAAGACATTGAGACCCCTTTCCAGAATGGAAGACTCGCCGGGGAGCACCGACGAACTGGGTCTGCTGGTCGACGCAGCAGCCCAGCCGGCCGCATGGGGCGGTCCTCTGACTGCACCCTCGGCAGAGCAGGGAGAACATCTGCCTGCCGACACGCTGGCGATCGAGCTCTGGCCTGATGGGAACAGAGTCTACGCCTGGCTGAGGGGCGGCACCCGGGCGGAGGAGCACTTGATCATAAGACTGAGCGGGGACGTGTCGTCGCTGGTTCACGCGGTCGTGAATCCCCTCTACACGACCGGGCAGAGCCTCTCGGCCCCTCCGACAATGGGCGCGATCCAGCAACTCTCTCAGGAACTTATCGGTCCCCTGGAATCCCATCTGCAGCACTCGAGGTTATTGTTCATCCCTCACAAAGAACTCCAGTTGCTTCCCTTTGAGATGCTCCTGAACCGGGAGGGCCAGCAGCTGCTCGATGAGTTTTTCATCAGTTATCTTCCTCCTGTCTCCACTCCCCGGCCGGCTGCCACCGGATCTCCGCTGGCCGTTCTTCCCGCTCTGGGCGCAGGGCACGGGATGATCCCCCGGGAGAGGTTTCTCTTTGGCGTCCTCTTTGGCAATCGGAACACCTCTGGTCAGATCGAAGCCCTGGTTGACAGGGAGTCGGACTGGATCCATGTATCGAGCCATCTGTCTTTCGATCACGATCTCTGGTACAGATCCAGACTCAGTGGAGAAAGGGGTGGAATGGACCTGTGGCAGTTTCTGCGCACCCGGTTTCGCAGCAGGCTGCTCTCGCTGAGTACCTGCGACGCCGGGAACTCGCACGGCTGGCCAACTCCCTTCTGGATGGGGATCGCCGGCCTGTTGCTGGAAAGGAACACTTCTTCGGTGGTGCTGAACCGCTGGAAGCTGGACGAGGCTTCGGTAGAGATTTATCTGGGGTTTGCTCAGCGAGTGTGGCAGGGGGCCAGTCTCGATGTAGCTCTGACAGAGGCCCGCCGCCAGTTCAGAAGAGAGGTTCACAAGCGGGGACAGGTCCGGCTCGGGATGGAGCACCCCTTCTTCTGGGCCGGAATCAGCTATATCGGAAGGCCCGGAATCGTGCTCTATCCGAGGAGGGAGCCGTTTGGCTGGATCGTCCTGCTGGTCCCCCTTTTCATTCCGATCTTCACCCTGATCAGGTGCCTCCTAAAAGTTGAAAGTTGAAGGTTGAAGGTTGAAGGTTGAAGGTTCGAATAAGGACAGGACCGGCCATGGGAGTTCGGACCACGGAGGGTCCTCCCACATTGGAAATGTTACATGCTGGCGAAGAGATAGGGGTAGGGAAAGCTCATTGGTTTGAGCCTCCCCTCCCTCCGAACCGGACGTGCGGTTCTCCCGCATCCGGCTCTCCAGTCAGTGGGGTCCACGGCGGGACTGACAGATCTGCGCGTGGGCTACGGCCATGGTAAATAGCCCCTGCTCGATAAAGTAGGCATTTTTGCCTCCTTTCACTCCTGTTTCCAGGGTCGTCAGCATGCGTTCGGTCCACACTTCCGCTTCCACCCAGCTCCATTTCTGGCTCTCGGCTTCTCTGCCTTGCTTAGGAGTCTCCTCCACTTTCGACAGTTCCTCTTGCTTCGTCATTGACTCTACACATCCACCTTCCTGGCGGGCCTTCGCTCCACCGGCATTACCCGGCTTCTTCACTACTACGCCGCCTCTGACTTCTGCGGGTCTCTTACCAGACCGACCTTTCGCAGACCTCCTCGCTTTACGTCACTTGAACTTCCCACCATTCCATCTCCAACCACCCCAAGGGTTAACAAGATGCCTTTTTCACGTTACCCATCAGGCTCTTGTCCGTGTCAGGTTTCCCTTCCATTCGAGCTTCGCCATTTCCCAGCAGGCTCGCTGTCCCCTCTGAGCCGAATCGAGTTCGTCTCCTACAGACTGGTGGTTCTCCTTCGGCTGCTTCCCACCCCACCTCACGATGACGCAGTTGCCGTCGAATACGGGCCGGAGAACGTTTGCCCGGTAGGGACTTTCACCCTACTGTTCAAGTGCGCTTACGAGCGCACTAGGAGCCGCCTCCGCGCGGCGATCATCTTGGTTTCAACATCAGAATGTGGCTGTCGCCGGCCCGGATTCTACGCATGACTTCGTAATGTTTGCCTGTCAGTTCATCGCTGGTTCTCCTGGAAACTTCGAGCAGGACGACGTGTGCGGGAGACGATTCTGAGAGGGCCTGGTGAACGGCTTCCAGAAGTTGGTCGTAATCCTGGAAGTCATAGGGCGGGTCCAGAAACACGAAGTCGACAGGGCGCCCATGCAGCCTCTTGAAAAGGGAGGCCGCATCCTCGCGGTACAGTTCGAAGCCGCTCTTGACCCGACAGAATCCCAGGTTGGTTTCCACTCCATTTCGTGCTCGCGAGCTCCGATCATTGAAAATCACGCGGCTGGCCCCCCGACTGATGGCTTCAAGGCCTACCGCCCCCGACCCGGCGAAGGCATCCACCCAGAACGAGTCTTCGACCCGGCCACCCAGGACGTTGAAGAGAGACTCCCGGAGGCGATCGGTGGTGGGTCGAACCCCCGGGGCCGGCCTGGCCAGTTTTCGCCCCTTGAAAGTTCCTGCGATGATTCTCACGAGCTTCTTTCCTCAACCACCACCGGGCACAACGTCGTACTCCTTGCCGTCGTCGTCGTGGTCCAGATCACCGTCGACTCCATGGTCAACCGACGCGAAAGAGCCCGAATCGCCGTTCCCATTCTCTGGAAAGCTCCCCGAAGCTTTCTTCCGGAGGTCCAGCCTTCAGCGCTCGATCCAACCATTCCTGAGCATCCAGCTGGGCCCGTTCCAGCCAGGCTCGGTCGCGGACCAGGTTGGCGAATCGGAACTGCGGTATTCCGGATTGTTTCGTGCCTACGAAATCCCCGGGTCCACGCAATTCCAAGTCTTTCTCCGCGATTCGGAAGCCGTCGTTCGTCTCCCGCATGATCCGAAGCCTCTCCCGCGCTTCAGAGGAAACTCCGGGTCCGGCGAGCAAGACACAGTAACTCTGGTCCTCGCCCCGGCCGATTCTCCCCCGTAGCTGGTGAAGCTGTGAGAGGCCGAACCGGCTGGCGTGCTCGATCACCATCAGGCTGGCATTGGGCACATCGATGCCGACCTCGATCACGGTGGTGGAGACGAGAACATCGATTTCACCCCGTTTGAAACGAGCCATGGTGTGCTCCTTTTCCTCTCCGGACAGCCGGCCGTGGATCAGGGCGACTTCAAGGCCCGCAAAGACCGTTTTCTGGAACTGCCGGGCCGTTTCCGTGGCTGCCCTGAGCTCCAGCTTCTCGGACTCCTCCACGAGTGGGAAAACGATGTAGCATTGTCGTCCTTTCCGTACCTCGTCTCTCATCTTCGCGTAGACCTTCTGGCGCTCGGCATCCCTTCTCAGCACGGTTCGAATGGGCTGCCGCCCCGGAGGGAGTTCATCGATGATTGACAGATCGAGGTCCCCATACAGCGTGAGAGCCAGGCTCCGGGGAATTGGAGTGGCTGTCATCACGAGAGTGTCCGGCTTCTCACCCTTTTGCTGGAGCTGAGCACGCTGACGTACGCCAAATCGATGCTGTTCATCAATGACGACAAAGCCCAGCCGATGAAAAGAAACGCGCTTTTGAAAAACCGCGTGAGTCCCGATCGCAATCTGGGTTTCGCCTGCCGCCAGGCCCTGCAGGATCGCTTTGCGCTCCTGGCCCTTGACCCTGGCCGTCAGCAGGGCGATTGAATACCCGGCCTTTCCCAGGTACCGAGTCAGAGTTTCGAAGTGCTGCTCGGCCAGAATTTCAGTCGGTGCCATGAGCACGGCTTGAAACCCGTTCTCCACCACGATGATCAGGGCCTGGACGGCCACGATCGTCTTTCCGGATCCGACGTCGCCCTGAAGAAGTCGCGACATGACCCGGGGCCCGCACAGATCGTCCACGATCTGTTTCAGCACCCTCTTCTGAGCTCCAGTAGGGTGAAACGGCAGGATCGACTTAATGATGTTGCGGATGGCAGGGGTGATGCCGAGTTTCCGCTCTTTCGACTCTCTGCTGCGATTCTCTTTGAGTACCTGAAGCCCCCGCTGAAAGTCGAAAAACTCTTCGTAGGCCAGCCGATGCTGTACTACAGTCCCGCCCGCCTCCAGTTCAGCCAAGAACTCCGACTTTGACCTCCCAGGTGGGACAGACGGAAAGTGCAGCTGTGTGAGGGCTTCTTCGAAAAGGGGGAAGGAATATCTGGATCGCACCCATTCCGGAAGTGCGTCGGGTAGTGTCCCTTTCAGTCTCTCCAGCAAACGAAAAAGAATCGTGCGCATCTGACTCGGAGTCATACTGCCGATGCGCCGATAAATCGGGACGATCCGTCCACTGTGGATCGAGTCTTCTCCACCTGCAGTCAGGATTTCGAACTCAGGATTGATGAGCGAAATACCCAGACTGTAGCCGTCCAGGCGCGGAACCCCATAAAGGACCACTTCCTGGCCCTTCTTGAAAACGCGCGACAGGTAGGGTTGATTGAAGAACTTTACGGGTAGCGTCGCAGTGTCGTCGGAGACAAGAAGTTCGAAGATCCGCATTCGTCTTCGGTGCGTGGTGCGACCGCCGAGAGTCACAACCCGACCGCGGATGAGGGTCGAGGATTCAGGGATAATCTTGGCGATCGGGCAAAAAGTGGTTCGATCTTCGTAACGGAAAGGCTTGTAGCGAAGGAGGTCGGAGGCAGTCTGGATCCCGGCCTTCTCCAGCACCGCCGCCCGCCGCTCACCCACGCCTTTGACGTATTGGACTGGAGTTCTCAGGTCCATGGGTTAAATTGAAAATTGAAAATTGAAAATGATTCGCTTCGCTCATTGCGGTTCCAGGGCAAGGTCACATTTTCAATCTTCAATCTTCAATTTTCAAACCGTCGGCGGCTCGATGTGCATCGACCTTGGCCAGTGATGTTGAAGGCAGAGTCAAGCGAATCAAGAGACCGCAATGAGCAGAGCGAATAATTTTCCATTTTCCATTTTCCATTTTCCATAAACTGTATTCACCATTTATTCACCCATTATAGCGACAAGAACGCGGAACGTGGAACCCGTGCTATATTGAGCCAATGTGTTCCTGGCGGTGGTGGTGTTTCGGGTTCCTGGTTCTCGGTCTGGCAAACTGCGGCAAGAGCCTGGACCGCCAGATCGCAGACTCGGTTCGTACTTTTGACGGCCTTTCTCTGGACCAGGAGCAGGTCGAGATTCTGACCGCCCAGGAGTCGGGGGATACTATTCTGGCTGAGATTCGCGTGACCACCGCGGTTCGGCTGGTGCGCAGTGAGGGGAAATGGGAGCTCGCCGAGATTCGGCTTGGAGATCGGCGCTGGGAAAATGCGGATCATATCCTGACCTTACTCGATGAGCAGCGGCTGGAAACGACGAAAGGCCGACTTCGAGAGCTCCGCCAGGCGATGCATCGGCACCTGGACTCAGAGGGAACCGTACCGCAGGTGGAGACATTCCCCGCTCTCGTGGACGCCCTGTACCCGGGTTTTCTGGAACGGGCAGTTCGACTGGATGCGTGGGCGAATCCCTTCATCTATGAGGTCATATCGGCTCGTGAATACGACTTGCGTTCCGCAGGACCGGACGGTGCCGATGGCACGATGGACGACCTTTCAATGGAGCATCTCCGTTGAGAACTGTTCTTGTCGCTTCCCTGGGAGGGAGCCTTCTCTTGAGCTGCGCGAGTGGTCCGAAGACGATTCCCTGGAGGCCCGATTTCGAACAGGCCCTGGCGGATGGCCAGAAGTCGGGTAGGCCGGTCTTGACCTATCTTTATACCGACACCTGCACATACTGCAAGGAGATGGAAGCCTCCACGTTCAAGGATCCTCTGCTGGTGGAAGAGATGAGAGATCAGTATTTGTGGGTCAAGTTGAATGCCGAGACGAACCCGGTGGGCTCGCAGCTGCGCGAGCAGTTCGCGGTGTCGAGTTATCCGACCATTGTGGTCACGGACTACGACGGTTCCGAGATCGATCGGTTGAGCGGTTACATCAAGGCCTCCGATTTCAAACAACGAATTGAGTCTTTCGTGGCCGGTCCCGACACTTTCAAGGGATTGCAGCAGCGGCTCGAGGCCCAGCCGGACTCGCTGCCCACCCACTTTTCGCTGGGTGAGAAGTACCTCGAGCGGGGTCGTCTCTTCACGGCTGCCAAACATTTCGTCCAGGTAATCGTCAATGACCCGGAGAACCTGCAGGGACTGACGGACGTCAGCTACTACTGGCTGGCGCACACTCTCGCCACCGGCGGCCAGCCCCAGGAAGCTCTGAATCAGGTGACCAAACTGAGCGATCGGTTTCCCTCCAGTCCGGTCCTGGCTGATGCCTATCTTCTGCAGGGTCAGATTCACACCTTTAAGAACCGCCCCGAGGATGCGCGTCGGACGTTCAACGTTTTTCTCGAAAGATTCCCCGGTCACGACCAGAGACCCTGGGTCGAGCAACTCCTCAGAGAGCTCGATCCCTCCCCCATGCCCCTGGCCGTGAGTCATTAATGGGTTCTGGGTTCTGGGTTCTAGGGCCTAGAGTGACCCAGAACCCAGAACCCGCAACTCCCTTGTGTCCCGCCGAGGGGTGTGTTAACAGATAGGGGCAGTTTTCACTTCAGGATTTCATAGTTGTTCAGCCGGCACCGCAGTCTGCACGGCTCAGGGAGGTCAATCAATGCCCGAGAATCACACCCCACCCGGTCCCGGGGGATCCCAGGATCAGAGTCCACCACCCCAACCTCCCCAGGCCGCCCCTCCGGGTGGTCCTCCGGGGGGCGACAAGAGTCTGATGTTAATTCTGAGCTATCTCGGACTCCTGGCAATCATTCCGCTGCTGGTTGAAAAAGACAAAGAGGTCCAGTGGCACTCCAAGAACGGCCTTGCTCTTTTTCTAGCGGTATTCGCGGCTGTAATTGTCGCCAGCATTCTTGCGTTCGTTCCCGTGCTGGGGTGGCTTCTGAGTTGTGGAATCATCCCGCTCTCCTTTTTGGGGTATCTCGTTCTCATTGTGGTAGGCATCATGAAAGCGCTCAAGGGTGAGAAGCTTCGACTCCCCGTTATTGCCGATCTCGTAGACGGGTGGTAATCAGTCGCAAGGCGAAGGGCTGGGTGGCTCTTGTACTGGCAGTGGCCATTTTGATGGGCCCCGGAGCCAGATGGCTCCCCCAGGCGGAGATCGATCTGATACGCCTCTATCAGCAACGAGCGAGTCCGCTCGTGGCGAGTGTCCTGACCTGCCGGTTTGACCCGAGTTGCTCTCACTTCGGCCTCAGCGTTCTACAGGAGTTCGGATTCTGGAAAGGGAACCTGCTCATCGGCGGGCGCCTGATCCACTGTTCTCCGATCGGCTTCGTCTGGGATTCTGTGGAGCTCTAACCCGGATTATTCATAAGTTTTCGTAGCGAGGCGGGAGATTCTCACGCTGCAGTAGAAAATTTATGAATCATCCGGGCTAAGCTAAGGAGGGACGCTGAAACGGAGCCGGGAGCGTTAGCGACCGGAGAAGAATCAGGATCGGACAGCACCATGTCCGTACACGACGAATTTCTTGGTCGTCAACTCGCGGACACCCATGGGGCCGAAAGCGTGAAGCTTGTCGGTGCTGATGCCGATCTCCGCACCGAGCCCGTACACTCCCCCGTCGGCAAGGCGCGAACTGGCGTTCACCATGACCGAAGAGGAGTCGACCCGTCTGACAAAAGCCCGAGCAGCAGCATACGATTCGGTGACGATCACGTCTGTGTGTCGGGAGCCAAAATCGGCGATGTGCTGAGTGGCTGATTCGAGATCATCCACCACGCGGACGTTGCACTCGAGGCTGAGGTATTCTCGCCGGTAGTCGTCTTCCACAGCCTGCTGATCTACCTGGGCCAGCGCGACGGTTCGGGGGCATCCCCGGATCAGCACGCCATGATGCCTCAACTCGGCCACTACCCGCGGAACGAACGAGTCTGCAATCGGCGCATCGATCAGCAGAGTCTCCAGGGCGTTGCAGGTTCCGGGTCGTTGCACCTTGGCGTTGATCACTATGGGTATCGCCATTTCCGGATCGGCTTCCCGGTGGACAAACGTGTGGCAAATCCCTTCGAAATGTTTGATTACAGGAATGAGAGACTCTTCAACCACCCTTTGAATCAGGGCCTTCCCGCCCCTGGGGATGATGACATCCACAAAACTGTCCATCTTAAGAAGCGCTCCAACCGCTTCCCGGCTGGTGGTCTCAATCAACTGCACCGCGTCGGGCGTCACTCCCGTCTGCTCAAAGGCTTCACGAATGCACCTTCCGATCGCCAGATTCGAATGAATCGCTTCCGATCCTCCCCTCAGTATGGCGGCGTTGCCCGCCTTGAAGCAGAGTGCCGACGCGTCTGCGGTCACGTTTGGACGGGACTCGTAAATGATTCCGACAACGCCCAGGGGGATGCGTACCTGCCCAACCTCAAAACCTCCCGGCCGGGTCCACTGGGAGACTACCTCTCCCACCGGGTCTACGGCGGCGGCGATCTGTTCAACTGCCTCGGCCATGGCCTCGATTCGCGTTTCGTTCAGCCTAAGGCGATCCAGCAGAGCACTGCTCAAGCCGTTCTTTTCGCCGCTTCTCAGATCCTTCTGGTTTTCCCGGCCTATGAAGCTTGCTCTCGTACGAAGCAGGGCAGCAAGGCAGAGAAGGGCCTGCTCCTTGACCTCGGGAGTGAGGCGGCCGACCAGGCGAGCTGCCCCCCTGGCCCGGGTGGCGATCTCGAGGACATGGTCATTTACGCTGGTAATGGCTTCTACTTTCATTCTTCTTTCTTCCCGTTGAAGACTACCATGTCGTCGCGATGGATGACTTCGTAGGCCTGCCTGGGCCCCAGGATCTCGGCGATCTCAGAGCTCTTCCGCCCTTGAACCGACCTCAATTCGTGTGACGAGAACCTCGCGAGCCCGCGGGCGATCGGCTCCGACCCGGTTCCCACCACCTGAATCAAGTCCCCTTCCTCGAAGTTGCCCCGAACATCGACGACACCCGTAGGCAGGAGGCTTTTCCCCTCGGACTGAATGGCTGTCTCCGCGCCCCGATCTATGCTAACGGTCGCATTGACCGGTGTTTTTCCTGCAGCGATCCACCGTTTCCGCGCCGAGATCTTCTTCTCGCGGGGTTCGAACCAGGTTCCGATCGGGTCGCCGGCGAGCACCCTCAGGATGATGTTTTCCGTGCGACCGCCGCAAATATTCGTCAGGATGCCCGCATCACCCGCCAGAGAAGTCGCTCGAAGTTTGCTCGGCATTCCTCCCAGCCCAAACCGGCTGCCGGTGCCTTGTCCCACCACAAGATCGGTATCGCGGTCTCTATAGACGACGGGAATTCGGCGGGCTCCCGTCTGGCCGGGCGGGCGATCGTAGAGGCCGTCCACGTCTGTGAGAAGAATCAGCAGGCCGGCTCCAATCTTTCCGGCGATCAGGGCGGAGAGTTGATCGTTGTCTCCGAACTTCAGTTCGTCAACCGCCACCGTGTCGTTCTCATTGACTATGGGAACGACCCCCCACTGCAGAAGCGTCTCCAGAGTATTCCGCGCGTTCAAATACAGTTCTCTACTGTCGAAGGTATTGCGTGTCAGCAGGACCTGGGCCACGGAAAGCCCGTGCTGGCTGAAGGCTAGTTCATACTGCTGCATAAGCCGGGATTGGCCCACCGCAGCCAGGGCCTGCCGTTGACTCAATTCGTTGGGCGGACGATCCAGACCCAGCACGAAGGCCCCTGCCCCCACGGCCCCTGAAGAGACCAGGATCAATTCTCTCTCCTTTGTCCGAGCCTCGGCGAATTGACAGGCAAGGTGATCAATCAGTTTCAGGTTCAGGCCCTGCTCCTCCCCGCGTAGAAGGTTGGTGCCCACCTTGACCACAATCCGGCGCACGTCTTGAAGGTGTTGCTCTACAAATTCCATGGCTGTACCGCGCGGTGATCTATTTTGCCATCATTTTAGCGCTTCGGGCTCCAGGTTGCGCACTCATTAGCATTCGCGCCTCTGTTTACCCGGCGACGGGACAATTGATCTCCGAAGCCGGCCCAGAAGCCCCCAGGAACAGTGCCCGTCAAGGAAACTGCAGAGGCAGGAACGCCAGTGACTGCGCACGGCCCACAGGCCGCGAAGAAGCCTGCGTTCCTCGTTGCGCACTCATTAGCATTCGCGCCTCTGTTCACCCGGCGACGGGACAATTGATCTCCGAGACCGTCCCGGAACGGCGCCGGAGCAGATTTTGAGTCTGGAATCTTCGCACTGGAACTGCGAGAATTGTGCTATGGCATACCTGCAAACCAGCCCTCGCAAGTTTGACGTTGTCGTGATCGGCTCCGGAGCCGGTGGGGGGACGGCCGTGCGTGTCCTCACAGATAAGGGAATTGAAGTGGCATTGCTGGAAGCCGGCCCGATGCTGAATCCGCGGCGGGACTTCAAAGAGCACGCCTGGCCCCACGACGTGCCCCATCGGGGTGCAGGGGAGCAGGGCGAGGCTTATTTCGGGAAGGGGAAGGCGTTCGGATACTTCAGAGCCACCTTTGGGGGCTGGGAACTCGAGGGTGAGCCCTACACAGTGGCGGACGGCAGCCAGTTTCGGTGGTTTCGGTCGCGGGTTCTGGGCGGACGAACCAACCATTACGGTCGGATGTCCTTCCGCTTCAGTGACTATGACTTTCACCCTCATGACCTGGACGGGCTGGGGACGAACTGGCCGATTACTTACCAGGACATCGGGCCTTATTATGATAAGACCGAGGCGTTCATCGGTGTCACGGGTACCGTGGAAGGCATCCGCAGCGCCCCCGACGGGATCTTTCAACCGGCCCCGCCTCCCAAAGTCCACGAACTCGTGATCAAGAAGGCGTGCGATCGGCTCGGGATTCCATGTATTCCCAACCGCAGGGCGGTCATCACTCAACCCTTGAACGGTCGTCAGCCCTGTCACTACTGTGGAATGTGCGGCCGGGGATGCCTGACCGCTTCCAATTATTCTTCCAGCACTGTAGAGATCCTGCCGGCGCTGGAGACCGGCAAACTCACCATCTTTGACAATTCGATGGCACGAGAGATCCTGACCGACGACGAGGGCAGGGCCACCGGGGTTTCCTACATCGACAAGACGACTCGCGAAGAAAAGCAAATCCACTGCCGCGTTTTGGTGCTGGCCGCCAGTGCCTGCGAATCGGCGAGGCTGCTCCTGAACTCGAAGTCGAGTCGCTTCCCGGCCGGCCTGGCGAATAACTCGGGGGTCGTCGGGCGATTTCTCATGGACACCGTGGGCCTCAGCGTGTCCGGCTATGTTCCTGCTCTGGAGGGTATGCCTCGATATGACACCGATGGAGCCGGCGGGGCCCACCTTTATATGCCCTGGTGGCTCTTCGACCAGAAGAACAAAGACTTTCCGCGCGGGTACCACATCGAGATCAACGGTGGGTATCGCCAGCCGCAGATTGGCTTCGGCGGAGATACGATTCGGCGGCACGGAGGTTACGGTAGTGACCTGAAGGCCGCCATCCGTCGCGAGTATGGCTGTTTTGTGAGCTTCGCGGGCCGGGGTGAGATGATTCCCAACAATCTGAGCTACTGCGAGATAGATCCGGAGGTCGTCGACCAGTTTGGAATCCCGGTCCTTCGCTTCCATTTTCGCTGGAGCGATTACGAATGGAAGCAGGCTCGGCACATGGAATCAACCTTCCGGGAAATCATCGAGACCATGGGCGGAACCGTGCAGGGGCTTTCCAAGGCGGGCACTGAATCTCAGGGGATCTCCGTTCCCGGGACAATCATCCATGAAGTGGGGTCGGTTCGAATGGGGGACGATCCACGCAGCTCGGCCCTCAACCGATTCAACCAGAGTCATGAGAACCCCAATCTGTTTGTCGTGGACGGGGGCTGCTTCGTCAGCAATCCCGACAAGAACCCAACCTTGACGATTAACGCCCTGTCCTGGCGTGCCAGCGATTACCTGGCAGAAGAAATGAGGAAAGGTCATGTCTGAGTCTGAGAAGCCAAACCCCGTTGCCGGACAGATCAGCCGCCGTCAGATGCTGCGGTCGATAGCTCTGGCCCTCACAGCGGCTGGATCCAGCGGGATCACCCTGGAAGCCGGCCGCGTGGTCCACTTCCTGGCACAGGAGGAAAAGGAACAAGACGGCGGCTCCTACCAGCCCCTCTTTTTCAAGGACCACGAATTCCGAACTGTCAGGCGGCTAACCGAACTGATCATCCCGGCGGACGAGGTATCGGGGAGTGCGCTGGAAGCGGGAGCCCCGGAGTTTATTGATCTACTCTGCAGTGAGAATTCGGAACTGGCAAGGGTATTTACCGGGGGGATCCTGTGGCTGGACCGAGAAATGAAACGGCGGTGGGGAAGCCCCTTTACGAGTTCCGACGAACAACAACAGCACCGCATGCTGGAGACTCTCTCTCAGGAAGCCCGCCATCAAGAACGAAGAGAGCAAGCCGCCCGGAATCCCAGATTCAAGACTGATCCGTTGAACCTGGGCTTTCTTCAGTACACAACGGAGCCGACGTCCACCCTGGGCCCGGGTGGCCGATTCTTTGTATGGGTAAGACGAATGACAGTCGACGCCTTTGCCACCAGCCCGATCGGAGTGAAGGATGTCGACTATCAGGGGAACGGCTACTGGGAGCGCTATCGGGTCCCTCAGGAAGCCATTGACTACGCCCTCCGGCGCAGCCCCTCTGGAGACTAGTAGTGCATCTCGCCACGCCGCGATCGTTTGCGGAGCCGGGAGGTGAGCGCCCGGAGAACAGGGATCTCCCCTCCCTGACGGTCGGGGCTCCGCTGTTAATTCCGGCGATCGGACCACGGAGGGTCCTCCTAGTGCGCTCGTAAGCGCACTTGAACAGTAGGGTGAAAGTCCCTACCGGGCAAACGTTCTCCGGCCCGTATTCGACGGCAACTGCGTCATCGTGAGGTGGGGTGGGAAGCAGCCGAAGGAGAACCACCAGTCTGTAGGAGACGAACTCGATTCGGCTCAGAGGGGACAGCGAGCCTGCTGGGAAATGGCGAAGCTCGAATGGAAGGGAAACCTGACACGGACAAGAGCCTGATGGGTAACGTGAAAAAGGCATCTTGTTAACCCTTGGGGTGGTTGGAGATGGAATGGTGGGAAGTTCAAGTGACGTAAAGCGAGGAGGTCTGCGAAAGGTCGGTCTGGTAAGAGACCCGCAGAAGTCAGAGGCGGCGTAGTAGTGAAGAAGCCGGGTAATGCCGGTGGAGCGAAGGCCCGCCAGGAAGGTGGATGTGTAGAGTCAATGACGAAGCAAGAGGAACTGTCGAAAGTGGAGGAGACTCCTAATCAAGGCAGAGAAGCCGAGAGCCAGAAATGGAGCTGGGTGGAAGCGGAAGTGTGGACCGAACGCATGCTGACGACCCTGAAAACAGGAGTGAAAGGAGGCAAAAATGCCTACTTTATCGAGCAGGGGCTATTTACCATGGCCATAGCCCACGCGCAGATCTGTCAGTCCCGACGTGGACCCCACTGACTGGAGAGCCGGATGCGGGAGAACCGCACGTCCGGTTCGGAGGGAGGGGAGGCTCAAACCAATGAGCTTTCCCTACCCCTATCGGGGTCAAGGGCTCCGTCAGAATCGCTTGGAGTCCTCTCGATTCTGGCTCTGGCGTTTTCCGGCGTCGATCGTCTTCCCTGCCCATGAATCCTGAATTTGACGCCCACTTCCATCAGAGCTTCCAGTACTACAAGGGGCTGGGGTTCCTGGTATCTCTTGCCCTGGTTGTTGCCCTGCAAATCATATTCCCGCATCGCCTGGCGATCCGGGACCTTCTGAAGAACTGGAAGATCAATGTTCCGTTGGCCCTCATCAATTCGGTACTCCTGGCATTGACCTGTGGCGCCTGTGCCTCAGCTCTGGCAGTTTCGGTCCGTGAAGAAAACGGGGGCGCCTTTGAGATTCTGGGGCTGTCTTACCAGGCCCAGGTGGTGCTGACGGTTCTGCTGCTCGACCTCATCGCCTATGTCTGGCACCGTGCCAACCATGTGTGGCCACTGTTGTGGCGTTTTCATGTGGTTCATCATTCCGATGCGACATTCGATGCCTCGACGGCAGTTCGTTTTCACGCCGGCGAACTCTTGATCTCCCTGGGGGTGCGGTTACTGGCGGTCCTTGTTTTCGGTTTGCCGGTCCTGGGTCTCATCCTTTTCGAGCTTGTTTACCTGTTTTTCAACCTGCTGGTGCACAGTGATGTTCGGCTGCCCGAACCACTAGACCGTTTGCTGGCTCTCATTTTTGTCACTCCCTCGTTGCATTTGATCCATCACTCAGTGAAGAGGGAAGAGCACAATCGGAACTATGGGACGATTTTCTCTTTCTGGGACAGGATCCTGCTCAGCTATCTCCGATTGGTCTCGGGCGCTCCGGTCCGGGTAGGCCTCATGGAAACGACAGCGGATCTCCCATTGAAAGACCTCCTGCTGCTGCCCTTCCGTCGAAATAGCGGAGACACCGCCGGCGAGAACAAGTAGTTAGCTTTCCCTGTCGCACCTGCAGACCACGACCCCCACCCAGAACCCAGAACCCAGAACCTACCTGGTCTTCAGAAACCGCAGCAGGTGCGCCATTTCCTCCACCGAGACCAGGGTCTCCAGATTGCCTGGCATGGCGGACACATCGGCAGCGTAAAAACGCCGGATGTCGTCCCGGGGAATGACAATCTCCTGTGCTTCTTCCACCAGCAGGATGAGTGCCTGCGGCGTTTGCTCCCTCAGAACCCCTTCCTCGATTCCTCCCGAGATTCTCTCCACCACGTAGGATAGATACTCGGACGCGATCGATTCGCTGGGCAGGAGGAGGTCACGCAGCAGAATCGCCGCCGGACGGGTTCGCACGGTTTCCAGATCGGGTCCCACGGCTTTTCCTTCTCCCCGAAGCTGATGGCACTTGGCGCATTCCCTGCGGTAGATTTCGTGTCCCAGATCAGCGTCTCCTTCCCGGGAAAGCACTGCCTTGTACTCCTCCAGCACCGCCTGACGAGCTTCGTCAGGCTCTTCCAGCAGGGCCCGTCCCCGCTCTCTTATTCCTGGATCTCGATTCATCAACAAGGCAATCTTCTGTCGATAGTCCAGAGACCATGGCGAGACGAGTCCCTCCTCAAGAGCATTGAGAAGAGCCTGGATTCCCGTAGCTGATCTCACAAGAACAGTGGCAGCAGCATCGCGAACAGGAGGCGTAAAACTTCTCCAGCTTGAAATCAGTTTCTCCCAGGTGGACTCTTCTCCGACTGGGCCGATCGCCTGAACGGCCGCCACACGGATGGCTTCGGGCGTCGATGGCCCAAGCAGGTCGCTGTACAGAGGAAGATACTCAGTGTTTTTGGAGAGACCGAGGAGCCGGATCGACTCGGTCCGCGAGTCCGCCCGTGTCGGGTCGGAGTCGGACTGAAAAGCGACTCTTCTCCAGAACGGGTAAGTCGGGCCGGTCCGGGTAATGGATGTGGCCTCCCCGATCACCAAATTTCTCCCGGAAGATGACGGCTCCGAAGCCACCTTCGTGGGCCAGATAGATCCAGTTGTCCAGGCCGTAGATGGGCAGATTGAACGTGTGTTGCGGGTTGGAAACAGCAAACCCTGTCAACACCGTCTTGCGCACGTCAGCCTGGCCGTCTCCGTCGCTGTCCTCCAGGTAAAGGAGATCCGGGGCGGCCGTGACGAGAATGCCTTTTTTCCAACACATCACACCCGTGGGCAGGACCAGTCCGTCGGCAAAGACGCGGCTCTCGTCGGGCAGACCGTCGCCATCCTGGTCGAGGAGAAGACGAATCCTCCCTATGGGCTCGATATTCAGAGGGTAGCCTCCCATTTCGACCACATAGATGCGTCCGTCTTCGTCCATATCCATGGCAACAGGATCTCGAATCAGGGGCTCCGCCACAAACACCTCGATGTCGAAGCCCGGGGCCAGCTCAAATGTGTCTAGGGCGGCCTGCGGACTGTAGGGAGGAACGTAATCGGGATCAGGTGCCCCGGGCTGGCAGCCGGCGAGTGCTAACAGGGGAATCGCCCAGAGCCAGATCCGCTTTAGTCTGGGAATCAACGACCCCAAGCGTCCGGGTCGCACGCACCATCTTCTCATCGCGGTCCCCCCGCCAGGTTGCGAGTAGCCCTGCAAAGGTTTCGAGCGGCCGGCACAAGACGGCCCCGACGATTCAACCATTAACCATTAACCTTCAACCTTCAACCATTAACCAGGCCAGTCACACAGTGGGTCGAAGATCAGAGCTGAAATCGGTGGCGAATGCGGCCAGGGAATCCCAGCTGAACCACTGAGCAGGATCGCTCTCGATGACTTCCTGCAGCCGGTCGGCACAGCGTTGTACGTCCTCCTCTACAACACCGGACAGCTCCAGCCTTGGCAATACCTCGAGCCGGTGCCGGAACCAGAGGCGCGGATGACGAAGGTTGAAGTAGGGAATGATCGGACATTGACAGTCATAGGCCAGACGTACCAGGCTCGAGGTGAGCCGGCATCGTCGTCCCAGAAAGCTCACCGGAACGGCGTCATTTACCCAGGTCGGATTCACATCAACAGCCATGGAGACAAGCTGGTTGTTGGAGAGGGCCTGTTTGATCTTCAGAACTGCTGCCACCAGATTGGGATTGTCATCTCTGTGAGCATCAATCAGGGGGTGTCCCATCTTGGATTCCATCCAGCCAACCTTGAGCAGGGCGAAGTCTCGAAATGCCGGCTCGATCGACTTATCCGACCGGTAGTCGCGAGCCACATGATGAATCGGGTAGCCCAGGATTCCCAGACCGACCATGCCTGCACACACCGGTCCCACATGACCGGTCAGCAGGATGGCGCCTTTCCCCTGATCCAGGGCCCGGTCCAGATACTGCAGCCCCGAGACATCAAAGTAGGTGCCCAGATTTCGTTTTGACCAGAAGGGATAGAAATAGGCGTCGAGATCCTCGCAGGCGAGGTGCTCGAAGCAGTTTCGAACCACTGAAGGGAGATCCCGGGCGTTTTCCTGAAGGGCGGGTGTACGCAGGTTCTCGAGAATGGCTTTCCGGGTTTCGGGGTGCTTTCTCTCCAGCGACTGCCCTAGTTTTCGCGCCAGCGAATAGGCAGTCCGGCGGGGCAAAGCGGCCAGGACTACAAGCAGCCCGAAGAAATAGAATCGGTCTGGCAGGCGCCGGAGCCTCCTCTCCATGCCGGCATGGTAACCAAGGAACTTGCTGCCGCTCAACCAGCGGCCCGGCTTGCTTTGCCGGTGGAAATGGAGTCTGCTAACCTAAACTGTTTCCAGGAAAGGTGCCCGTGGATCGAAGCGATGCCATTCGTGACCAGATTGCGATTCTCTCCAAAGTGGAGGGGTTTTTCGAGGCCTCGGTGATGTTTGCACTGCTCCGGCTCGATCTGTTCGAGGCCATCGGGCAGAGTACTGCCTCGATCAGTCAGCTGTCCCGCAAGACTGGAGCCGACGCCGGGCGCCTGGGTCGGCTGTTGCGCTGTGCCGCTACCATGGAGTTTCTGGAAAGCCCGGACGGTGAGCACTTCAGACTCTCGAAACCAACCCGGACAGTCCTTCTGAAGGGGTCGCCGGACTACTACATGGGGGACTGGCTCCATTTTCTAAGGACCCTTTACGGGGTCTTTGGACAACTCGACGAAGCCGTTCTCGGCGAGAACCCGGTCATCGATCTGGCCGCAGAGTTCGAGACGAAACCCGGAGCAGCTGGGAGCTTCAATCGCGCCATGGACACTTACGCCCGCCTGCGGGGGAGGGAGCTGGCCGACTACCTCGATCTGACCGCTTCCAGCTCACTCCTCGATCTGGGCTGCGGTCCCGGAACCTATGCCTACCATCTGGCCTTGAGAAATTCTCAACTGGAGCTGTTTCTGGCCGATCTTCCTTCCGTGATCAAAGAGACCAGCCGGCAGCCGCAGTGGCGCGATCTTGACAACCCGATCAATTATATTCCGTTGGACATCCTGGAAGATGAGCTTCCCGGAAGCTACGATGTCATTCTCATTTCGAATACGCTGCACATGCTCGGTCACCAGGAGAGCCAAAAACTGATTGGTCGCCTTTTCCCCCGGGTCAAGACGGGGGGCTCACTGGTCGTTCAGGCGCAGTTTCTGGGCACCGGAGGCGTTGGCCATCGCTGGCCGGCCATTCTCGATCTGATCATGCTGTGCGGATCTCAGCGGGGAGAAAACCACAGCGTCGAGGCAACTACCGCCTGGTTGAGGGAAACCGGGTTCACAGACATTGAGCACTGCCCACTGTCTCTGCTCAACACGAACAGCTACCTGAGGGCACATAAGCCCGTCCTGAGTCACTCATGACGGAACCAGATCTGAACTCCGCCGCCGTGGTAACGCAGATCGTCTCCTTTGTCACAGATCAGTTCGGCGCCCGCGACCCGTCGCGAATCGACCAGAACACACAGCTTTTTCGCGAAGGGATTGTCGACTCAATGGGGATCCTTACCTTGATGCGCTTTCTGGAGCAGACCTTCCAGATTCAAATCGAACCCCGGGAGATGGTGGTCGAGAACTTCGCGACGGTCGCTGCCATGCGAGACTTTGTCCTGGGCAAGAGGTCCTGAGCCTTCGTACTCCCGTTCCTCAATACGGCACCCCAGACCAGACGGGGGTGCACATCCCGGCTACGCCATGGGACCATTATAATAGTAGTTCAGACGAATTCAGTGTCCGTAGGCCGTACAAAAACTCCGTGACTCGAGCGGCTGCGGACACCCGAATCTTTCTTGGAGCTGCAATGATCGGTTCAGACGGTATAGTCGATTTCCTCTATGTCAATCCCAACCCGAGCGTTCGGCTGGCCCCCGAGATTCTTCTGGCCGCCGCACGTGTCCACTCTGAGAAGTAGGAACTCCCGCCGACCCGATGGAAAGCCCGAAGAGATCGATCGTAGACCACAGGTGGGGATGCTTCGGGTGGAGCGACGAGCGGGCTCTGGAGTTCACTGAACTGGCCCGGGAGGGATCCTTCCCCGGCCGGATCCTTCGTCAACAGCATGGGAAGTTTCAGCTGGTCTGTCCGGAGGGAGAGATGGAGGCGGGTGTTCGCGGGAGACTCCGCCGCGAGGGGACGTACCCGGTGGTTGGCGACTGGGTGGCGGTCAGCCCGAGTACGGGCGGAGGTGGTGTCATCGAGCAGGTGCTGAGCCGCTCGAGCCTCATTCTCCGGAAGATCCCCGGGCGACGCTCCCGGGAGCAGGCTATTGCCGCCAATGTCGACACCATCTTTATCATGATGTCGCTGAACCGGGATTACGATCTGAGGCGTCTGGAGCGTTATCTGATCCTGGCCTGGGACAGTGGAGCCCATCCTGTGATTGTTCTGAGTAAAGCGGACCTGTGCCCGGACCCCGCCCACCAGATCGCACAGGTTGAAGAGGTGGCTCTGGGGATTCCCGTGACAGCCCTGAGCAGCCTGACGGGGCAGGGCCTCTCCAGTCTCGACTCCTACCTCGAAAAACGCAAAACCGTCGCATTTCTGGGTTCCTCAGGTGTGGGCAAATCGACTCTGATCAATCGCCTGCTGGGTGAGGACGTAATTCCCACGCAGGAAATCAGACCGGGAGACGATCGTGGGCGCCACACGACGACTCATCGCGAGCTGTTCCTGCTGCCGTCGGGAGGAGTTTTGCTCGATACCCCCGGCTTGAGGGAGATCCAGTTCGTAGATGCAGAGGCGGGCTTTGATGCAACCTTTGGGGATATTGAGGAACTGGCCGGACAATGCCGGTACCGGGACTGCCGGCACCAGGCGGAGCCCGACTGCGCAGTGCAGGAGGCGGTCACGGATGGCCGGCTCGACCGGGACCGGTACCGCAACTATCTCAAGATCAGAAAGGAGCTCGAGTTTCAGACTCGTCGGCTGGATCTCTCGGCCTCACTGCAGGAAAAAAAGAAGCGCAAAGAGATGAACAAAGCTCTTCGAAAGATCGTCCAGGAAAAGAGAGAGAGATAGATTAAGCCAGCATCCTGAGGACATTTGACGGTGCGGAGGTCATTGTTCCGAATGGAAACCTGCTCTCCAACGAAGAGATCAACTGGACGAAATCCGATCCCCGCCGCCGGGCTACCATACCCATTGGCGTCGTCTATGGAACCGACCCGGATCGGGTTCTGGAACTGCTCAGAAAAGTGGCGGAAGGGCACCCGAAGGTTCTTCAAGACCCGGCACCGGAGACCTACTTTATGGCCCACGGGGCCAGCTCGCTCGATTTTGAGATCCGAGCCTGGCTGCTGACCAAGGACTATTTTCAAGTTCAAAGTGATCTGACGGTGGCCGTGAACCGGGCGCTGGCTGACGCAAACATCGAGATTCCGTTCCCGCAGCGCGATCTTCATCTTCGATCCGTAGACGGAGAAGCGTTGCGCGCACTGAAGGGCAAGGACACTTCGCCCGCGGCGGTCAACGAGAAACCAGGAACGAGGAACGAGGAACGCGAAGAGTAGGAGGACCCTCCGTGGTCCGATCGGATCGCCGCCTGGAAGTTTTTCCATCCCTTGAGATTGCCGGCGAAGATCGCTTCTCAATTAGGGAGGTTCCCCCTTCGAATGATAATCTGTCCCAACAGGAGGATGACATGAGAAGCCCGAAAAAAATTTTGCCGCTGATGGCGTTGTGCGTATTGGTCTGGGGTTGTCCCGGCGAGCCGGACCAGATCACCGACGAGGCTCATGCGGAGGCTGAGGAACCAGCCAGCACAGACACCGATGCTGCTGCAGACACGGAGTCCAAGATGGACGCTGCAGTTTCCACGGCTGCCGAGGGGACTAAAGAAGGCCTCGACACGGCCGGAGATGGTCTCAAGACCGCTGGTGAAGCCACCAAGAAGGGTTTGACCACAGCGGGTGAAGCCACCAAAAAGGGAGTGACCACGGCGGCTGAAGCCACCAAGAAAGGCGTGACCACTGCTGCCAAAGCGACTGCCGGAGCTCTGACCAGAGCGGCCGAGGCGACCAAGAAAGCCGTAACGCCGGACAAGAAAGACAAGCCCGACCCGGACCAGGATCGCTGACACGCCGGCTTCCCCCGCCAGGAGGCCGCGTTCTAATGACAACTGGGGGATACCCGTCCCGGAAGGCCCTGTCAATGGCCACCAGTAACTCATCCTTGGCCACGATGCCCCGGCCGAAATCAACGAAGGCCCGCAGTTCGAAGCGCAAGGCAGACTCACCGAACTCCTGGAGCAGGGCCTGAGGGGGCGGCCGGCAATAAGGGGTTTGCAGCCGCTGCAGACTGACCGGAATCTGAATCATCCCCGGCGCTATCTTCTGCCTTAGCCGTACGGGTGAGTGCCACCTGTAAGGCCGGGCTGCCCGCTTCTTCCAGGAGCGCAATGCCGGCGGCACTTGTAAATAGGTCTTTAGGCCCCATCAACTCAACAGGAGCGGGGTATTTTAAGAGCTTCGGCCTTCTGGGCCGGATGGCGAATGCTTCCGTCTTCGTACCCTACACCTGGGGTTCCATCCAGGGCCTCCTGGAAGGCGAGTTCGCCCGCGGCACTCGGTCCGGTCTGGCGGATTCCCGTTTTCGATTCACCATGAACCTGGCCGGGGCCCCGGCTTTGCGCTTTCGTGAGTTTGCGAAGTACCGCCAGAAGACCAATTTCGGCGTGGGCTTCACGCTGGCGGCACCCACTGGCCAATACGATTCGAACAGGCTGATCAACCTGGGAACGAACCGCTTCGCCTTCAAACCCGAATTCGGGCTCTCCCATTCCCGGGGGAAGTGGCTGCTGGAACTGGCGGGTGGAATCTGGCTGTTCGCCTCCAACGACAACTTCCAGGGCTCCGTCCGCAAGCAGGACCCGATCGGGTCACTGCAGGGTCACGTCAGCTACCGGCTTTCCAGGCGCATGTGGGTGGGTTTCGACGCCAACTTTTTCACGGGTGGCCAGGCGCAGCTGGACGGTGTGGATTCCGGGCTGGCTCTCAACAACTCCCGATTCGGCGCCACCTTCTCCATCCCTCTGCGGAGAAGGCACTCCATCAAGTTCAACTACAGCGATGGCGTCCTCACTCGGGCCGGAGGCGATTTTTCGACCCTGGGAGTGGCCTACCAGTTCGTTTGGCTGGGGTTGGGGAGATGAGGGTTCCAGCGTTCCAGGGTTCCAACGTTCCAACGTTACCGCTCGTGCGTAATCTGCAGGGCCACCAGCCGGGCCACCAGGACGGTCAGATAGAGCTGTCCCAGCAGGGCCTGCACCGAGGCCAGGACGCGCGCGGAAGTAGAGTAAGCGGAAATGTCCCCGTAGCCCAGGGTTGTCATGGTGACAAAGCTGAAGTACAGCATCTGGGTCATGGGCCGCCCTTCTTCCAATGGGACATTAAGGGCGGACGGGTCTTGAGTTGCCAGCGCGGCAAAGAGGATGGCACACTGGATTCCCAGAATCAGGTAGACACAGACGGCGCCGTACACTTTCTGAGCCGTCACCTTCTCAGCGCGCAGTACGTCCTTGAGAATGACCACCTCAACCAGGCCCAAGAGCACCACGCTCAAGAACGCCCGGATGAGAGCTTCCGCAGGCAGTTCCACGACATTTCCCGCCCAGTCCACAATCAGGGTCAGCAGGGTCAAACCAATGATCAGGTAAAAAACTCCGCCCCGGCTGGACACTGTGTAGACCACATTCAGCAGCACCACGGTAAAGAAGATGGAAAAAAGGAACTGGCCTTGCCCGGCAGTCTCCACAAAGGGATAGACCGTGATCATCAGGAGGAGAGAGAGCAGCAGGGAAGAGAACCTGGCGGGAATCAGCGAAGTCGCTTTCTGGCCTAGTCGCACTGCCCTCATTCTTGCCCCCGGCTCTGACATCTGCTGACCGTGGGTCGGTTGACTGTACTCCAGCTAGTCCAGCGGCTTGATGCGGACCGCCCGGTAGACGACCTTGCTCCTGGGGTCGTGACCCTGGAGGGCGATGGTTCCGCTCGACAACAGCCGTTCGGCCATGTTCTCAGATCGCTGGAGATCGTCCGGCATAAGAGGATAAGCGTTAAGATGAGAGCGCCTCGCTACGCGGGGAAAAATTCTCATGTTTGCCGGAGAATAGCCATGGCACTCTCGAGTCAGCTCCATTCATTTTCAGTCGTCTGCATCCTGGCCCTTGCCGGTGGCACGTCTCTCGGGGCCGGAACGTCGAAGCCCTCGATCCTTCTGATCGACGGCGAGGAGCGTCACCACCGCCGCAGCGAGACCACTCCCGTACTCAAGGCCATTCTGGAGCCTCACTTTGAGGTCTCCACGATCACGGTGATTGACGGCCAGCCCTTCGACCCCGACTTCTCGGACTATGACGCCGTGGTGTCAACTTTCAACGACATGATGCGGGCAGGGTGGGCGGAGGGCCGGGCCTGGTCCGAGGAGACGCGGCAGGCCTTTGCCGAGTATATCCGCAGCGGAGGTGGATTCGTCAGCATTCACGCGGCCAACAATGCCTTCCCGGAGTGGCCGGATTACAACCGTATCATCGGACTCGGAGGTTGGAGGGGAAGAACGGAAAAGGACGGGCCGTATCTGCGCTTCCGGGACGGTCGAATTGTGCGAGACACGTCCCCGGGTCGTGGTGGAAGCCACGGCATTCGACACGAGTTTCTGATCGTGGCGCGCCAGCCCCGCCATCCCATTCTGGTGGGGTTACCCGGTGGGTGGATGCACGCCCGGGATGAGCTATACGATCGCCTGCGGGGACCGGCTGAGCAGGTGGAGGTACTGGCGACGACCTATTCCGAAACCTCAACCGGCGGCACGGGCGAACACGAACCGATGCTGATGACCATTACTTTCGGCGAAGGCCGAGTCTTCCACACGGTTCTGGGTCACAACAGGGTTGCCATGAGCGGCCTCGGCTTCCAGATCACACTGGCGCGGGGGACGGAATGGGCTGCCACTGGAAAAGTGTCGATTCCAGCTTCGGGCGCCAACTTTCTAAATAATCAACGGGCTGCCTACCGGGACCCCACCGGGCAGGAAGAGAGTGTCTGGATGTCCTTGTTCGATAGCCACACTCTGAAGGGGTGGGTTCAGCGGAACGGCCAGGCCAGCTACATAGTCGAGAAAGGCATGATTGTGGGGAAAACAGCTGAGGGAAGTCCCAACTCTTTTCTTTGTACCCGGGACGACTACGCCGACTTTGAGCTCAAGTTCGAAGTGAAGCTCGACGACCCGCTCAACTCCGGTGTTCAGATTCGCTCCCGGAGTCGGGAGGATTATCGCGATCGACGCGTGCACGGCCCTCAGGTCGAGATTTCCGCCGGCCCTGAGGGCAGTGCCGGGTATGTTTACTCCGAAGCCACTGGAAGAGGCTGGCTCAGCCGGGACCGCTCTGGTCAGGGTGTGTTCAAGAGTGGAGACTGGAACCAGTACCGGGTGAGAGCCAGGGGCCCTCATATTGAGACCTGGGTCAATGGCGCTAAAGTCGCCGATCTGGTCGACGAGAGTTCGTTCCGCTCCGGCTTCATAGCGCTTCAAGTCCATTCCATCCCGGAGGGGAGCGGTCCGTATGAGGTCCGGTGGCGGAATCTGTTTCTCCGAGAGCTCGACCCGGACTGAGTCTGGAGGGGAACAGCCCGCGTCGTTGATGGAATCCACCACTCGAGCTCGCCAGAACCGCAGATGGGGGACAGCCTGGTTGCTGCTCACTGCTGCCCTGGCAGTGCACGTGTTGGACGAAGCCGTGAATGACTTTCTCGGTTTCTACAATCCCTTCGTGCTTTCCACCCGTGCCAGCTTTCCGTGGCTTCCGCTCCCGGTTTTCTGTTTCTCGACCTGGCTCGGGCTTCTGATTTTTGCTGTAGTCGCGCTGTTGCTCCTCAGTGTGCTTGTTTTCCAAGGCAAGTGGGGAATGAAACCCGTCGCCCACATCTACGGCTGGTTGATGGTCGCCAACGCGCTGCTTCATGGTTTCCTCTCCCTGTGGCAGGGCCAGCTTCTTGCCGGTGTCTGGTCCTCTCCCTTGGTTCTGGTCTGCTCTTTCAATTTGCTCCAGTCGATTCCCCGGCGGAGTCGCTGACATCTGATAATGGTTAATCCGCGACCCTTCATATTCACCTTTTATTCACTCATGTTAACCCAGAATGGGTTCTGGGTTCTAGGTTCTGGGAATGCCGGCCCCTGGTATGGAGATCGCTGCCCCAGTCGGTCCGGACTTTTGATCTGGAATCTGGAATCTGGAATCCTTTAACCTGTATGAGATGCGTATCGCCACCTGGAACATCAATGGTTTGAGGGCGCGACTTGACTTCGTCCTGCACTGGCTTCGATCGAGGAAGCCGGACATCGTAGGGCTACAGGAGCTCAAGGTCAATGAGGACCAGTTTCCTTTCCAGGTGTTCGAGTCCGAAGGGTATTCAGCTGTGGTGGAAGCTCAGAAGGCCTGGAACGGCGTCGCCATTCTGAGCCGCCAGACACCCGGGCCGGTGCAGAAAGGACTTCCGGGAGAGGATGCCCTGGGGGCTCGGCTCGTAGAGGCTCAGATCGGAGACCTGACCTTCATTGCTGTCTATTGTCCCAATGGCAAACACCTCGGCCACCCCGATTTCCCGCGTAAATTGACCTGGTTTGAGGCTCTGGAGAGGTACCTGCGCGATCGTCACTCCTCCGGGCAGCCCCTGATTCTCTGCGGTGACTTCAATCTCTGCCCGGCTCCTATCGACAGCTGGAACGAAGAGGGTCTCGAAGGTCAGATCTTTCACACCAAAGACGAGAGAGAACGCTTTCAGGATTTACGGAAGTGGGGTCTCGTCGATCTCTTCCGTGAACTCCATCCCCGGGAACAGAAGTTCTCCTGGTGGGATTACCGGGCAGGATCCTTCCATCGCAATCAGGGCCTCAGGATCGATTTCCTGCTGGCTACTCCCGCCCTTTCGAAGCAGGTGCAAGGGGTGACCATCGACCGCGATTATCGAAAGAAAAAGGAAGGAATGATCGCCTCCGATCACGCCCCCGTTTTTGCCGACCTGGAGTGGTAGATTAAAAATTACTACGCCTTCATCCGCTCCTTCTCGAAGTCCCAGGAGACCATCGCTTCTCTCTCGGCTGAGGTGTTGATCAAATGAGCACAGGCGGCCGCCCGGTGACCAATGAGAGCATTCTCAACCGGCTGTTTTCTGGACTTTACGGATTCCAGGAAGTTCACGAAGTGGTTGTAGGTGGCCGATTTTCCCTCTCCATGCCACGTCTCAGACCCCTGTGACATGCTGGAGGCCCAGGTCTCCGGGCTCTCCACCTTCTGGACTTTCGGGTCACTGTAGTAGGCATCCTCCATTTCCCGAGTCCAGGATCGGACTACCCAGCGATTGTCTTCGTGGGCACTTTCGGGAGTGAAGACGAGACTGGACCCCCGAAAGGACAGGGTGCCTTCCGTTCCCAGAATCTCAAAGCCGGACTCTGCGCTCGACTGGTTGTTGAACGTGGAGCTGAGGTTGGCGGTGAATCCTTCGGGATAGACCATGATGGCGTTGATCGTATCCGGGACGTTCCGGGACTCCTTCCAGCGATAGAGCTGACCGCTGGCCATTGCACTGCGGGGCATTTTGGCCCCCGTTACATAGTGAATGGTGGTGACCAGGTGGACAAACAGATCGGTGGCGATTCCACCCGAATAGTCCCGGTAACAGCGCCAGCGAAAGAAGCGCTCCAGGCTGAACGGATGGTGTGGAGCCCGCCCCAGAAACTTTTTCCAGTCGACGGTCCTGGGTGAGGCATCGGGCGGGATCGGGTAGAGCCAGGCTCCACTGGCTGTATTTCTGTTGTAGCTGCCGCGGATCATCGTAATCTTACCCAGTCGGCCTTCTTTGATCAGTTGGCGGGCCTTCTGCTGGGTAGCTGAGCTGATCCCCTGGCTTCCGACCATCAACATTCGGTTCGTGCGCTTGACTGCATCAATGATTTCCAGGCCCTCGTCGATGCTGTAGGTCAGCGGCTTTTCGATGTAGACATCTTTTCCAGCCTCGACAGCGTCGATCGCCATCTCGCGGTGCCAGTGATCGGGTGAACCAATCAGGACTGTGTCGACATCCCGGCGGTCCAGGATTTCCTTGTAGTGATAATGAATCTGAGCCCGGCCACCGGTCCTCTCTCTGGCCCGCTGGGCCCGGCCCGTGTAGGCGTCACAGACGGCCACCACCTCTACTCCAGGGATCGTGACAATCTCATCCACGATCTGTTGGGCTCTGGCCCCAGATCCCAGAACACCGACCGTGACCCGATCACTGGGCGCAATCGGCCGGGCATGGGAAGTGGACACATGGGCCATGGTTCCGGCCGCTGCACTGCGCCTCAAGAACTCTCGTCGATTCATACCGACCAAGATACTAGCTCCAGAGTGGGAATTCCAGATTGCCCGCTAGTCGCGGACGATCCGAGTTCCACCATCGGTGTTTCTTCAACCTTCAACCAGTAACCAGTAACCAGTAACCAGTAACCAGTAACCAGTAACCAGCCGACTTCCAATCACCGAGCTTCGAGGATCCAGATCGAACCGCTCGTGGGGACCCAGAACCCCCGGCCCGGGACGCGCTTCAGAATAGCTCCGACGAGAACCGTTAGTAAGGGTGCCGCTCTCCTTAGTCTCGGCTCCAGGTACTGCCAGTCCACAGCCTGCCAGCTGGGGAAGCGTCGGAGTTGTCGAAAGGAGCACTCCTCAAAGAGCCGGCGCCCGCCCGCCCTGGGATAGAGGACCAGATGCTCTCTCTTGAAAGAGATCCAGGAAGTCCCTGACATACGCGCCACCCAGGAATCGGGATCGGGCATGTTGATCATCAAAGCACCACCTGTCCGGAGCAGTTTCCGGCATCGTTTCAGCACAGCTCTGGAATCGGGGAAGTGTTCGAAGGAGTCGTTGAAAACGATCAAGTCGAAAGAACTTTCAGGGAGATCAACCTCCAGGAAACTGCCCCGGCGAAACTCCATCTGCGGCTCGGGGCCGAGGTCGACCAGATCCACTCCCCAGCAATCCTTCTCTCTGGCAAATCCAAGCCGGAGAAAATGGCTGGATCCGCACCCCACGTCCAGAATCCGGTTCAGCTGCCGACCGGTCGAGGTTTTTTCGACTTCCTGCCACTGCCATTCAGCCGTTCGGACCTGGAGGTCTTTCCGGTGCTCATAGTCCGGATACCCCGTCATGATGTCATCTGATTGGAAGTAGGCCTGGTCATACTGGAGGTCGAGTAGATCTGTGGACAGGCGGGGTGACTGAAAGAGGGTCAGACACTCTCGGCAGCGGCTGAACCGGTGCGCTTCGATGCAGACCAGGGCTCGGGAATGATCGCTCGAACAGAGGGGGCAGGGAATCGCCTCGAGCGCTCGTTGAGGCGGGGCGGGTGGGTAGGTTCTCCTCCGGAAGTCTCTCCAGATTCGCAGCAGACTCTTCAACATGGCCAGGGAGTCCGAGAAGGTGCGGATCTTGGAGCCGTGATGGTGGATCAGCTCGACCGGAATTCGTTCGATGCGAGAACCCCACGTCTTAAGAATCAGCAGCAGCTCAATATCCAGTGTGTAGCCCCGCTGATTGGTATAAAGGGCGGCCTTCTTCAATATCTCCCTGCGGAAACCTTTGAAGCCGCACTGGGTGTCGAAGATTCCCAGCGGCAGAACTCGATTCACGATGTGCGAGAAAGCCTGCCCCATGTAGATACGATGGCGTGGATAGGCGGGATCCACTTGCGAATCAGGCAGATCGCGTGCTCCGATCACGGCGTCGCAGCCGCCTTCAATCAGCATCGGGAGGGAGCGGTCGAAAGCTCTTGCGGAATAGGGGAGATCCGCGTCTACCAGAAAAACCAGATCTCCCGAGGCAGCTTGAATCCCCGTCTGCAGGGCCGCCCCTTTTCCGCGGTTCTGTTTGAGCTGGAGAAGCCTGGCTCCGACTTGATCCCTCACGATCTCGGCGGTCCTGTCCTCGCTTCCGTCGTCGACTACGATCAGTTCCAGTGAATGACCGGTCTCGGAAAAATAAGAGGTGAGTTCTCGCAGGGTCCGGGCCACCCGCTGTTCTTCGTTGAATGCCGGCACGACGATGGAAACCTGAACGGGTCTACGCAACCTTAACCTTCAACCTCTAACTTGCAACCTTCAACCTTCAACCTTCAAGAGTTCATCCCCAGCGTGGCTTCTCATCGAAATCGATACCCAGCACCGTCTTGGCAACGAACTCTCGGGTCAGCAGAGAATTAGCAGGATGGATTCTGCCCAGACGTGCGTCCCTGAACAGTCGCTCGAAGCCGCTTTTCTTGAAAACACCGAATCCGCCGATGACGTCAAGTGCCTGATCGACGACCTTCCAGGATCCCTCCACAGCCCGATACTTGGCGGACACGATTTTGAGGGGCCAGTTTCCTCCGTGATCCACTCCCTCGGACCAGTCCCCGGCCACTCTGTCCAGGTGGGGCTCGATAGATTCCAGCTCGATTGCCATTTCGGCGATCAGGTGCTGGATGCCGGCATGATGGGCCATCGTACGAGAGAGCGCCAGCGATTTCTTGTTCTTGATGGAGTCGACACTAATGTCGAACACCCTCCGGGCCAGCCCGTAATACACGTTCCCAAAGCCCAGCAGCGCCCAGGCAAAGATCCCCAGCACGAACAGATCCACTCCAGCGGCACCCGGCGGCACTACCCGGGCAATCAGCTCGTCGGGTACGAAGACATTCTCCAGCAGAGTGTCCTCGCTCGCGGTGGCTCTCATACCCATCGCATCCCAGGCTTCTTTGATCTGACTGCCTTCGCTTCCACGCGGCATGAACGCGTGCACGACCCTGGGCGCCTCGGGGTTGCTCGAGTCTGTTCCATTGAGGCCCAGGTAGGTCCAGACCGGAGTCAGGCTTCCGAAGGACTTCTTTCCACTGAAGCGATAGCCTCCCTCGACCCTGCGGGCCTCGGTGGTGGAGTAAAGAACCGGGACATCGTTGCCCGTCTCGGCGTGACCGGCTGCAAACACATCTCCCTCAGCGGCCTTCTGCAGGAGCCATTGGAGGGATGTATCTCCCGACCGCCACAAGTCAGCTGCCAGCCCCGTCCAGTACAGATGCATGTTCACGGCCAGGGCGGTGGGAGCCGCGTAGTAGGCGAGGGTCCGCTGCTCTCGACAGACCTCGGCCAAAGTCAATCCCTTGCCACCCAACTCCTCGGGAACGGCGAGGGTCAGGTACCCGGCCTCCTTCAGATCGTCGAAGTCTTCAGAGAAAAAGCGATTCTCAAGGTCGTACCGGGGAGCACGCTCCCAGCACCTTTCCAGTATCTCACGGCTCAGAAAGTCAGATTTCATTTGAGTTGCCTCTCCTTCGTCGCTTGTTTGTAGATCGTCACACCTGTTCCTGGCCTGATCCGCCGCCCGTCATCCTGCCGTTGAGAAATTCTAACCCCAGTGCAGCGTGTGTGTTTAGAGTTCTGTTCTTACGTAAACGGGTACCCGGCAGCTCGTAGCCACGGGCCGGCAGCGGACTACCGGAGTATAATGCCCTGGTGCTTCAGCCAAATTCCATTGCCATCAATCTGGAGCCCACCTTTCGCTGCAATTTGTTCTGCGAAATGTGTCCACGCTTCTCCAGTGTGGATCCGCACCTGGACATGTCAATGGCCACTTACTCCCGCATCGTTGACGCTATGCACCTGGCCCACACCGTCGACTTGACGGGATGGGGAGAGCCGATGCTTCATCCTCACATCTACGACATGGTGAGAATGGCAAAGGAGAAGGATTGCGTCACCAGCATGACGAGCAACGGGACAGTCCTGAACTCCAGCAACGCGGCACGCATCATCGAGGCCGGTCTGAATCGTCTCACCGTGTCCATCGATGGACTGAAGGCAGAAACCTATGAAGCAGTGCGACCTGGCGCTAGTTTCGAGAAGGTCACTGACAACCTTAAAGAGTTGTCGACACAGGTCGAGGCGGGGGGCCATGACCTGGAACTGGGAATCGCCTTCACGATGCAGGAGGCCAATGCAGCAGAGTTGCACCTGCTGGTTCCCTGGCTGGCCCATGTCGGGGCGAAGACTCTTCACCTGAAGCATCTCAACGTCGTTTCCACAGGAGAGGACTGGAGCCGCAGTTTTCTCAAGTACCGCCTCTCACCGGTCCAGAGCAACGGAAACCGTCTGGCCAGGCTGGAAGCTTCCATCTCCGAGGTTCTGGAAGAGGCTGAGAATGCCGGAGTGGAGGTGCTGGTGCACTCGCAGTTTCCTATGGATTCGCGATTGGCTCCGCGGCATTGCCTGGCCACGCCCTTGCAGGCTGTCTACGTCTCTTACGAAGGCCGGGTGGCTCCCTGCTGCTACTTCGGTCATCACGTGGCCAACTACTTTGATGGTGTCCAGTATTCCCCCTCTGCCCTTTTCTACGGCGACATTCGGGAAGAAGAGTTCGTTGAGATCTGGGAGTCCTCCCCTTTCCAGAGTTTTCGCCGGGGATTTGAAACCGGCAACTACCCCGAAGAATGCAAAACCTGCTATCTCCTCTATGGGAAATAGGTTCCACGTTCCACGCCACGGCTCGCGGTCGAGGACCGAAAACGAGGTGAGCGTCCGCGAAAAGGTAGAACTCGCTATATTTGATCTGGACAATACGCTGATCGGGGGGGACAGCGACTCGTTGTGGGTGGAGTTTCTCGCTGCGCAGGGACTTCTGGACGAGGATTCTCTGAACAGAAATGCGGACTACTATCGAGATTACCTGGAGGGTAGCCTCGACATGCAGGCTTTTCTCGCCTTTCAACTCGAGCCTCTTTCCCGCATGACCCTGAACGAGTTGAAGTCGCTCAGGCAGGAGTTCCTGGAGGACTGCATTCGTCCGCTCGTCCTGCCCAGGGCGCAATCGCTGGTAAGACAGCACGAAGAGCAAGGGCATGAGACCTTGATCATTACCGCTACGAATCGCTTTGTGACGGCGCCAATCGCAAGATTGTTTGGGATTGGGGACCTGATTGCCGTTGACCTGGAGGTAGTGGGAGGAAGGTTCACAGGGCGCCCGCTTGGAATCCCCAGCTTCCGCGAGGGGAAAGTGAGGAGGCTGCTGGAGTGGCAGCGCGAAAGGCGGTTGTCGCCCCGGGGGACGTGGTTTTACTCCGACAGCCACAACGACCTTCCACTTCTCAATCATGTGGACCACCCGGTTGCAGTGGATCCTGATCCCCCGCTCAGAAAAGAAGCTGTCGCTCGCGGTTGGCCGGTCATCAGCCTTCGATGACTCCGGCGGACATAAAACCTTGACCTTTTCATCCACAAGAGATAAACCTTCGGAGTCAGTCTGAAGGATGCAACTTGTGAAATCCAAGGCCGGCACGACTTGCCCGCTCAACGGCAAGTAGTGTTCCGGTCAGCCACTGAATGGAGAGGCGTTATGAGCAGAGTTTCTATGGTTGTCAACGGCCGGAAGGTGGAGAGGGATGTCGAACCCCGAACACTGCTGGTCCATTTCTTGCGAGAGGAACTGGATCTTACCGGCACGAACATTGGTTGTGAAACCAGTTTATGTGGAGCCTGCACCATTCTCATGGATGGCGACGCGGTCAAATCCTGCACTCAGCTGGCGGTTCAGGCAGACGGCACTTCGCTGACCACCATCGAAGGGCTTGCCGGCGAAGATCTGCTGCATCCTCTGCAGCAGAGCTTCTGGGACAATCACGGCTTGCAGTGTGGCTATTGTACGCCCGGAATGATCCTGGCCGCGGTCGACCTGCTGAAAAACAACGCCAACCCGACCGAAGAGGAGATCCGCAAGGGGCTGAAGGGAAATCTCTGCCGCTGCACCGGTTACCACAACATTGTGAAAGCGGTTCATTCAGCCAGCCAGACCATGGCAGGCCAGCAAGGAGGAGCGTGATGGCAGGAATTATTGGCTCTTCCATTCGGCGCCGTGAAGATCCGGCCCTGATCACAGGAAAAGGGAAGTACAGTGATGATTTAAAGCGTCCCAACATGGCCTATGCAGCCATCGTTCGAAGTCCTTACGCTCATGCTGCAATCCGCTCCATCGACACGTCACAGGCTGCGGCGACGGAGGGTGTCATCGGCGTATATACCCATCAGGATGTGAGCGATAGCGGGACGCCCGGAGCGATCCCCGTAGGATGGCTCTTGCCCGACATCAAGACCCCCGAGCATCCCATGTTGGCCGGGGAACGGGTCCGATACGTCGGGGACGCAGTCGCTGTGGTAGTCGCAGAGGGTCGCTATGTTGCCCGGGATGCAGTCGATCTCGTTTCGGTCGATTACGATCCGCTTCCCGCCACGGTGAATCCCAAGACGACCACGGACGAGGGAACCGTTCAGATCCACGAAGAAGCTCCGGGCAACATCGCCTTTGACTGGGAGCTTGGAGACAGGGAGGCCACAGATGCCGCGTTTGCCGAGGCGGCTCAAGTCGTTGAGTTCACAGCTCGAAACAACCGGCTGATTCCTGTCGCCATCGAACCGCGCTGCGCGCTGGCCGAGTTCGACGACTCTACCGGCGATCTGACCCTCACAATGACATCGCAGAATCCCCACATTCATCGCCTTCTGATGTCGATGGCTTCACTGGGCCTGCCTGAGAACAAGATTCGCGTCGTTGCCCCGGAGGTGGGCGGAGGCTTCGGGAGCAAGATCCACCACTACGCGGATGAAGCCATCACCGCCTGGTGTGCTATCCAATTGAACCGCGCCGTGAAATGGACTTCCACGCGATCTGAAGCCAACTTGACTGACGCGCATGGACGCGATCATGTCACGGATGCGGCGCTGGCGACCGATGCGCAGGGTCGGATCACCGGGTTGCGTGCGAAGACCTACGCCAACATGGGCGCCTATCTTTCCACGTTTGCTCCGGCGGTGCCCACATACCTGTACGGCACCCTGATGTCCGGCGAGTATGACATTCCGGCGATTCACGTGCAGACCATTGGAACCTTCACCACGACCGCGCCTGTTGACGCCCTTCGCGGTGCCGGTCGACCGGAGGCAACATACATTGTCGAGAGGCTCGTGGATCTGGCGGCCGACAAGATGGGCATGGATCCCGTCGAGATTCGCCGCCTCAATTTTGTACAGCCCGGGGATTTCCCCTACCAGACCCAGGTGGCCCTTCAGTACGACAGTGGCAACTACGAGGGTGCTCTGGACAAGGCGCTCGAAATGGTTGACTACCCGGGGCTTCGCGAAGAGCAGCAGACCAGAATCCGGGAAGGAGGAAAACTGCTGGGAATCGGGCTTTCCACTTACATCGAAGCCTGCGGTCTGGCACCCTCCGCCGTGGTCGGATCGCTGGGGGCGCAGGCAGGGCAATGGGAAAGTGGCGAGGTTCGCTTTCATCCCACCGGCTCCGTGACGGTCTACACCGGGTCCTCTTCCCACGGCCAGGGACACCACACGACCTTTGCCCAGATCGTTGCCGATCGACTCGGCCTCGATGTGGAAATGGTGGAGGTTATCCATGGAGACACCGACAAGGTTCCCTTCGGGTGGGGGACTTACGGTAGCCGCAGCGCCGCCGTCGGAGGAAGTGCCCTGGCGGTTTCTGCCGACAAGATCATCCAGAAAGGGCGCAAGATAGCCGCCCATCTGCTGGAGGCCGCCGAGGAGGACGTCATCTTTGAAGACGGACAGTACTCCGTGAAGGGTGTTCCCGACAAATCCCACACCATCGGAGAGATCTCGCTTCAGGCCCACCTGGCGCACAACATTCCCGAAGGCATGGAGCCGGGATTGAGGGCGACAACCTTCTACGATCCGGCCAACTTTACTTACCCGTTTGGGACACACATTGCCGTCGTGGAGGTGGACCCTGAGAGCGGGAGAGTTGACCTCGTCAGCTACACAGCGGTAGACGACGTGGGGAACCTGATCAATCCGATGATTGTTGCTGGTCAGCTGCACGGAGGGATTACTCACGGAATCGGCCAGTGTCTTTTGGAAGAGGCGGTCTACGATGAGAACGGGCAGTTGATCACAGGTGAACTGCTGGACTACGCGGTTCCCAAGGCTCACCAGGTGATTTCCTACGATCTGGGCCACACCGTCACACCCTGTCCGCACAACCCTCTTGGTGTCAAGGGTTGTGGAGAGGCAGGAGCCATTGCCTCACCGGCGGCCGTAGCCAATGCCGTGATCGATGCTTTGAAGCCCTTCGGAATCAGGCACCTGGACATGCCTTTGACTCCTGAGAAGGTTTGGAACGCAATTCAATCTAAGGGGAGGTCCTGATATGTATCCGGCCCGTTTTGAATATCTTCGCGCAGGTAACCTGGCCGAGGCCATTGACCTGTTCCGCGCCCACGATGGAGCTAAATTTCTGGCCGGTGGGCACAGTCTGCTTCCGATGATGAAGCTGCGCCTCGCTCAACCTACCGTTTTGATTGATATCGGACGACTGCCCGAGTTGAGCGGCATCGAGTTGGAGGGCGACACCCTGCGAGTCGGAGCCCTGACGACACACACGGAACTCGCTTCCAGCGGACTGGTGAAGAGCTCCTGTCCGCTGCTGGCCGAAGCCGCCGGTCAGATTGCCGATCCAGCCGTCCGAAACAAAGGGACGATCGGGGGGAATCTGGCCCACAGTGATCCGGGCTCGGACCTTCCCGCAGTCGTGCTGGCCTTGAACGCCACTCTGGTGGCAACGGGGCCGAACGGGTCGCGCGACGTGGCGGCACGAGACTTCTTCGTCGATCTCCTGATGAGTGATCTGAAACCGGATGAGATCCTCACCTCGATCGAAATACTGATCCCATCCGATCGCACAGGGGCCTGCTACCTCAAGTTTGAGCACCCGGCCTCCGGTTACGCTGTTTGCGGCGCCGCTGCGACCGTGTCTCTGAGTGAAGATGGCAGCTGCCGCGGCGCGGTGCTGAGCTTCAACGGGGTAGCCGCTACGCCTGTGAGCGTCGATGGAATTGGTGATGCTCTGTCCGGGAGCTCTCTGGGGGATGATGACATCGAGCGTGCGGTGGATGACCACCTGTCGGTTTCCGACCCGATGGGTGACATTTACGCCTCCGGGCCCTACCGCGTGCACCTGGCCCATGTCTACGGGAAGAGGGCTCTGAAGACCGCCCGCGACCGGGCGCGCGGCTAATGCCGGGCTGCTGAAGTGCGTGAACCTTCGATCGACGAGCTCCAGAAAGGCCTGGAGAAAAATCTTTATGTGGCCGACCGGTCACTGGCCGTTTCTCTGTTCCTGTGTCTGCGTCTGAGCAAACCATTGTTCCTGGAAGGGGAGGCAGGGGTCGGTAAGACGGAGGTGGCCAAGGTTCTGTCGAATCTCCTGGGCCGCAGGCTCATTCGCCTGCAGTGCTACGAGGGTCTGGACATCAACAGCGCCGTCTACGAGTGGAACTACAGCCATCAGATGCTGGAAATCCGGCTGATGGAGGCGCGCGACGACTTGGGGAGCGGCTCGGGGCCCCCGGAGCTATTCAGCCCCCGGTTCCTGCTGAAAAGGCCCCTCCTGGAGGCCATCGACTATCAGGACGAAAAGCCACCAGTGCTTTTGATCGACGAGCTCGACCGGGCGGACGAGGAGTTCGAAGCCTTCCTGCTGGAGCTTCTGTCCGACTTTCAGGTCAGTATTCCGGAACTGGGGACCATCCGAGCCGAAAAGCCTCCCATTGTGGTGGTGACGTCGAACCGCACTCGCGAGATTCACGACGCGCTAAAAAGAAGGTGTCTCTACCACTGGATCGACTATCCCGGCTTCGAAAAGGAGCTGGCAATCGTGGAGCTGCGGTGTCCCGACGCTTCTCGGGCCCTGGCCTCACAGGTTGTCGGTTTTGTACAGGAACTCAGGAAAGACGATCTTTTCAAGGTCCCCGGAATCGCGGAGACTCTGGACTGGCTCAATGCGCTGGTTGCCTTGAACCAGGGTGCGGTGAGCGAGGAGGTCGCTGAGGAGACCCTGGGCGTCCTGTTGAAGTACCAGGACGATGTTGAGCTGGTTCGCGGTGACCGGGTCGGGGAGATTCTGAGGAGAACTGCTGCCTCCTCGAACTGAGAGTCTATTATCCCCTGCAGACTGGCTGATCAAACATGCCCAACCCGGGTCGGATTCTCCACAATTTGGTTCTGTTCTGCAGAACTCTCAGGCAGAAGGGCCTTGCTGTAACGCCAGGTCAGGTTCTGGCGGCGGTCGACGCGGCCCGCCAGGTCTCCCTGGCTAAACGAGAAGACGTCAAGGCAGCGCTGAGAGCGATTCTGGTCAATCGGAAAGAAGATCTGGACACTTTCAATGAGTCCTTTGATGCTTTCTGGAGCTCTGCTACGGGGAAAACAGGGCTCGAGCTTGGGAAGCTGTTGCAGCGAACCACCCGAATCCAAATGTCCACTCTCCTCGATCAGGCTCTCGCCGATTCTGACTCGAGCCGGACCGGGGAAGGACCGGAGCAGGAGATCCTCGGCGGCACGAAGCGCTTCAGCGCCCTTGAACGGCTGCGTCACCAGGACTTTGCGAGGCTGACGCGCAAAGAGCTCGAGTCGGTCAAGGCTCTGATGAGTCGCTTTTCCTGGTCGCCGCCGGTCCGCAGGACGCGCCGCAAGATCGCAACCCGTCGCGGGGCACACCTGGATTTGAGACGTATGTTTCGAGCCAGCCTGAAGTATGAGGGCTGGCCGCTGAGTCTGATGTGGAGATCCCGCAAGACGCGCTATCGTTCTCTGGTTTTGATCTGTGATGTGAGCGGTTCGATGGAATCGTATTCTCGAATTCTGCTCCAGTTCTGTTATGTGCTGAGCCGGGGCCGGCAGCATGTTGAAGCGTTTCTCTTCAGCACCAGGCTGAGTCGAATTACTCACCAGCTTCGACACCGGAACATCGACCTCGCGCTGGCCCGGGCTATGTCGGTCGCTTCGGACTGGGGCGGGGGCACGCGGATTGGAGAAGCCCTCAAGGACTTCAATTATCGGTGGTCCCGCCGGGTGCTTGGGGGGAGTCCCATCGTGCTCATCGTCAGCGATGGCTGGGACCGCGGCGATGCAGACCGGCTGGCTGCTGAAATGGACCGTCTGCGCCGTAGCTGTCACACACTGATCTGGCTGAACCCACTGCTTGGAACACCAGGCTATGAACCCCTTACCCGGGGGATCCAAGCCGCCCTCCCTCGCATCGACTTTTTCCTACCCGTTCACAATCTGGTCAGCCTGGAGCGACTGGCCGCCCTTCTCCAGGAGATCTCGGGGGTGACAGAGCGACGGCTCCGGCCCGGAGGCGAGATGTGGCACAGGCGCCGAAGCGACCCGGGGAGTCGGCGACCCGTGGGACTTTCACCGTCGTCTGCCAGAGGTCACTCGGCGTGAGCGTTTCCGGTATCCTCCTCGCCGCCGGACAGTCACTCCGTTTCGGCGGAGAAACGAAACAGCTGCTCGACTTTGCTGGAGAGCCGGTCATTCGCCGGGTTGCCGTGCAGGCCTGCCAGTCGCTACTTGGAGAAGTGGTGGTGGTTGTTGGCCATCGTGCCGGGGCGGTGGAGGCGGCGCTGGCGGGGCTGGATCTGCGAAGTGTCCGCAACGCACGCTACCGCGAGGGCCTGAGCAGGTCCATTGCCGTCGGGATCGGCAGTGTTGACCGGGGAGCGGAAGCGGCCCTCTTCATGACCGCGGACCAGCCTCTCTTGACGAAAGCGGTCATCAACCGAATCGTGTCAAGGTACATTCGAACGGGGGCGGCGATCGTCGTCCCCTGTTTTGAGGGACAGCGCGGCTCACCGGTTCTTTTCGACCGGCAGTTGTTTGCCGACCTGCAGGCTCTGAGAAAGGACCGGGGAGGGCGGGAGATCATCCGTCGTTGCCCTGAACTTGTTGAGGTGGTCGAGCTCGAGAATGGGCGAGCCCTGGCAGATATGGATACACCGGCAGATTACAGACATCTGCTTGGATACACTATGGATCAGAAAAAAGTGGAGCAGGAGTCCGAGTGTTAGATCTGATTGAATCGGTCAGCGCCGCCTGGCAGCGCGGCGAGAGAGCTTTCCTGGCCACGGTCGTCAATGTCGAGGGTTCTGCCTATCGCCACGAAGGTGCGAAGCTCCTGGTACTCGAGGACGGAAGTTCGCAGGGCATGATTTCCGGCGGCTGTCTGGAGCCTGAAATAGCCGAAACCACTGCCAGGTTCGACCTAGAGGGGCCCATCTACAGACACTTCGATCTGCGAGACGACTCGGTTTTCGGCCTCGGAATGGGCTGCGGTGGAATGGTGGGAGTGCTCATTGAGGAGGTCCACGATCAGCCCGAGTGGCGCTCCTGGATGGAGGCCTTCAAGGAAAGGCGAGCGGTTGTCAGAGCTCTCGTCTACGAGTCACTTCGGGACGATGTTTCGGCGGGCTGCTTCCTGGTGGTCGGGCCGCGAGGCAACACTGGATCTACGGGAGATGTGGATCTGGATCAGGAGATCGTGCAGAAATCTCTGGAGCTTCTTGAGCACGGCACAGGCGCCGCCCGGGATCTGCAACTCGACGGCATCCGGCTTCTGCTTGACGTTTCTCAGCCCCCTCCCGGGCTGGTGGTTTTTGGGGCCGGAGATGATGCTGTGCCGGTGGCCAGGCTGGCCCGGATGGCCGGTTTCGGAGTGACCGTAGTGGACACACGGACGGGTCTGGCGACGCGTGAGCGCTTTCCCGGCACCCGGATCCTCAGCCTGCCTCCCGAGGAATACGAAGCGGTTCCTCTCAGTCCAAACAGCTATGTTGTCATCATGCACCATCATGTGGCTAAAGACGCTGTCGCTCTGCGCCAGGCACTCGCGAAAGACTGTTGTTATGTCGGGTTGCTGGGTCCGATCCATCGTTTCGAGAAAGTGTGGAATCTGCTTGGAAAGGACGGCCCGCCGCCGCCGGATGATGCTCTGGCTCGCGTTGACACACCGATCGGATTGGACATTGGCGCCGACGGACCCGACGAGATTGCCCTGAGCATCGTGGCCAAACTGGTCGCTGTCCGGCGGGGGCGCTCAGAGGGTTCAGCGGGCTGCCGAACCCTCTGACGTTCCAGGTTCCAAGTTCCAGGTTCCAAGTTCCAGGTTCCGGGTGAGAAGGTGAGAGGCCCTCCCATGGTCCTGCCTCAGTGTGGGAGGACCCTCCGTGGTCCGATCAGATCGCCGCGCGGAGACGGCTACTACTCTTCGCCGGCCCGTGACATTCCCAGTGTGGGAGGACCCTCCGTGGTTCGAACAGGTGAGCGGCAAGGCGTGAGCCTGCCGTTGACGCCCTACCGTTGCTTCAGGATGGAATTCGGAATCTGGAATCGACTAGAATCCATCCAACATGTCGTCGACCACGCCCCCATTTTATGTCGGAGTGGACCTGGGCGGTACTAATATGAGTGCAGCTATCGTTGATTCCAACAACCGGGCGATCCGAGCCGTCAGACGCACGACAAGGGCTGAGCTGGGCCATGAGTCGGTCCTGGAGAGAATCGGCGAAATGGTCACCCGGCTAGGCACAGAGGCAGGCTTCAAGAAGAAACAGATAGCCGGGCTGGGAATAGGCGTTCCTGCGGCGATCGATATCGAAAGCGGGATCGCAGTGGACGCCCCGAATCTGGGGTGGAAGAATCTTGAGATCCGCCGGTTCCTGGAGAAGATCACAGGCCTGCCCACAGCCATTGACAATGATGTCAATATGGCTCTTTATGGGGAAGTGAAGGCGGGCGCAGCCGTGGGCTTCGAGGACGCCCTGGGAATCTGGACGGGAACCGGTGTTGGCGGAGGCCTGGTGCTGTCGGGTCGCCTCTTTCATGGTCCCCACGTCACTGCAGGAGAAATCGGGCACACGGTAATACTGCCGGGCAGCGGCCTGGGCCGGGAGACGCTGGAAGAAGTTGCCAGCCGGGGGGCGATCATTAGAACTCTCAGGGAGCTGATTCAATCCAGTCACGCCAGCATTATCAGCGAGATGGTCAAGGGTGACTTCACTCAGCTCAAATCGAAGGCTCTGGCGAGGGCTGTTCTGGCCGGGGACAAACTGGCCCTCCGAGTCGTCCGCGATGCGGCCCGCTTCACCGGCATCGCGGCCGCCAATTTCGTTACGACTCTGAGTCTACCCTGTGTGGTTCTGGGTGGCGGTCTCCCGACGGAACTGGGGGCGGCGTGGGGGGATTGGGTTCGAGAATCGGTAGTGGAGCACGTCTGGCCCGACAAGCTGCGGAGCGTGGTCGTCGTGGTGACACAACTTGGGGACGACGCCGGAACCATTGGAGCCGCGATCGTCGCCAGAGAGCGGCTGGCCCCAGCTTGATCGAGGAGGCAGGCGTTCTTTTCCCCACCACGTGGAGTCTGGCAGCGCCTGTCGATCCATGATGAGTAGGAATCTGTTCCTGATGGTTCTCGTCGCCTTTTCCGTCTCGGCTTCGGTGTTGGGCCAGTGGACTCAATGGGGTGGGCCCCAAAGGGATTTCACGGCTCCGTCGGAAGCCCTGAGTCTTGATTGGCCCGACAGCGGCCCCGCGGAGTTGTGGAGCCGTGAGCTGGGAGACGGGTTTTCTTCGATTCTCTACGATCAAGGCACTCTTTACACGATGTATCGGAGGGGCGATGAGGAGGTCGTGGTCGCCATCGATGCCGCCAATGGGGAGAGCCTCTGGGAGACCTCTTACGTCTCGCCTCTGGACAGAGAAGACCTGATTCTCGATTTCGGGGGGGGGACCGCTCAGCACTCCGTTGCTGGTGGCCAATCGCCTTTTCACGGTTGGAGCTATGGCCGTGCTCCACAGCCTGGACCGCAAGACCGGCGAGGTCCTCTGGAAACACGACCTCGCGCAGGAGTTGAGCGCCAACTACATGCAGAGGGGCTATGCGCCGAGCCCGGTGGCCTTTGGCGATCTTGTCATCCTGACCGTGGGAGGAAAGGACTCTTCTGTGGCTGCCTTCAAACAGTCGGATGGAGAGATGGTGTGGAAGAGCCTCGACCTTAGAGATTCCTCCTCCTCACCGATCCTGATCGAAGCTGCAGGTCAGGCTCAGTTGATCGTTGCCGTCTCCAATCATCGAGCCGGGCTCAATCCGAAATCCGGAGAAGTGCAATGGTCCCTGGAGTTACCCCGGGGTGCCTCGAGTCTCATGGCGACCCAGCACTGGAACCCTGAGGACAGGCTGCTCTTCTCGTCGACTGCTTACGCGGACGGAAGTCGGGCTTTGCGAATCGATCATTCTGGAGGTCGTTTTCAGATAAAGGAGTTGTGGTACTCCCGAAGAATGCGAGTGATGTTTACGTCCTTTGTCCGAATTGGTGATTTTGTCTACGGATCCAGCGGAGACTTCGGTCCGGCCTTTCTGGTCTGTCTGGATATCCGCGATGGAACTGTCAAGTGGCGCCAGCGGGGCTGGGGACGAACCCATTTTCTGCGCGCCAGGGATCATGTCCTTCTCATGGATGAGGCCGGAGACCTTGGGGTGGCAACGGCGACTCCCGAGTTGCTGAAGGTGCACGTCCGGGCCAACGTCATGGAGCGAATCTGTTTCACTCCACCCACGTTGGTGGGGACCAGGGTGTATGTGAGGAACCGCAAGTCCATGAAGGCCTTGGAACTGGGAGCTCAATCGGTCGCTGCTTCAAACTAGTGTGCTGTCCCGGAAGTTCGCGGTGTTAATTCGGGATGGATTTTCGTCGCCAGTGAGGCGCGCGACGCAGGAATGCCGGGAGTCTTTCGAGGAGCGCAACAAAGCTGTCGGCGAAAAGACGCCCGAAGTAGCGGCGTGAACTTCTGGGACAGTACACTAGCCCCAAAATAAGTACATGGGGTGTATACCCAGAGGTGGAAAAAAGCCTGAAACGCCAGTCCTGACGGGTATTCTGAGGTTCAGAAAAAGACCCAGAACAATCCCAAGAGGAGGCGTTTCAGGTGAATAGAAAGCATATCGAGATTATCAACAAACGCCAAGAGGAAATAGAGCGAAGGCTGGATCGAAGTTGGCGGCCTAAGAGTGGGGGACGGGTGCTGAGAGGAGGCAATATTGTCTACGACGTCTCGAGCCGTATGGGAGGGGTGAGTAGTGGAGGTCTGGGGCTGATTGTTCAGTTGGTCAAGCGCTTGAGGGTGGCGGAGAGGATCGACGAACGTGTGCGAGTGTTGAAGCGGCACCTTCCCTACCGGGAGTCGGACCACGTCTTGAATCTGATCTACAACGTGATGAGTGGGGGAGTGTGCCTGCAGGATGTAAAGTCACGGCGCGAGGATGTCAGCTATCTGGAGAGTGTAGGAGCGCGCAAGATCCCGGCACCGAGTACGGAAGGGGACTTTCTCAGGCGTTTCAAGCAAGAGGATGTCTTGGCCCTGCAAGAAGCCTTCAACGAAAGCCGTCTGCAGGTGTGGCAAAGCCAAGCAGCGGAGATGGGCAAGCGAGCCACGATCGACGTGGACGGCACGACGGCCGAGACCACGGGGTGTTGCAAGGAAGGGATGGATCTCAACTACAAGGGACAATGGGGGTATGGACCCTTGGTGGTGAGTCTGGCCGAAACCAACGAGGTCTTGTACACGTTCAATCGGCCGGCCAGCCGACCGTCGCACGAAGGAGCGGTGGCGTGGATCGATCGAGCCGTGAAACTGGTCAGAAGAGGCGGCTTTGAGCAAGTGAGATTGCGGGGAGACACGGACTTTTCCCTGACCCGCAACTTCGATCGTTGGAGCGAGGAGGGTGTGGAGTTTGTGTTCGGGATCGAGGCCAATCGGAGCTTCGTCAGAGAGGCCGACAAGATTGGCGAAGCACAGTGGCAAAAGCTCGAGCGCAAGCGGAAAGTGGTGAACTCCAGCCGTCAGCGTCCAGAGAACGTCAAGCAGAAAGTGGTGCGAGAGCGGGGCTACAAAAACCTGAACTTGTTGAGTGAGCATGTGACGGAGATCGAGTACCGACCGGCCCGAGCTAAAGGCACCTACCGAATGATCATCCTGCGCAAGAGGATCGAGGTCGAAAAGGGTCAAAAGCGGCTGTTTGATCAGCAGCGCTATCTGTTCTATGTCACGAACGTGCCGGTCAAGGAACTGTCGACACAACAGGTGGTTTTGGAAAGCAACGGGCGCTGCAATCAGGAAAACGTGATCGAGCAGCTCAAGAACGGCGTTCAGGCTCTGCGCATGCCGGCCGATACCCTGGTCGCAAACTGGACTTACCTGGTGATTGCCGCCCAAGCCTGGAACCTCAAGGTTTGGCTGGGCCTGCTTTTGCCTGCAAGACTGGGGGCCCGACGCCTGATCCGGATGGAGTTCCGGCGCTTTGTCACCTGTGTGATCGGACTGCCTTGCCAGATCGTGACAACGGGACGGCGTTTATTGTATCGACTGCTCACTGTTAACGATTGGACCCGTTTGTTGATCGAGGGGAATCTGTGGCTGAAACACCAGCAATTTGGCTGACGAATCGCAAGCCGCTTCGACAAGACGACAAATGGAGCCGATCGGGGAGGGGTCTGTCTGAAAACCGACTTTCAGGGCCATTGTCAACGCGTCGTGGCGGCCTGAGGTCAACCAAACTGCTTCCCGGCACAGCCGGAGTCCGGCGCAAGTCTGATTGAACCTCAAATGAGCAACCGATCTTGGCAAAACGAGTCGCTACAGTAGATGACGTGCAAACACGCTTATTTTGGGACTAGCCGGGAGTCCAGATTCGCATGATATCCAACCAAAGGCCTGTTCCGGCTCTCATCCTCGTCCTTTTCCTGGCGGCTGTTTCGTTACCGGCCGAGGTCCCTCCCCGGACTTTCGCCGGTCAGACGCTGGAGGTGTCCGAGGGCCTCATGGACCTGGGTAATATTTATTTTATTTCTCCTGGCCGGGACACTCAGTTGACCGTTGTGTCGAGGGCGCTGCTGACCCGGTCCGTGGTGACAGCGAACCGGATCGTCGGCTTTGTAGTCACTCCCTGGGAAGTGGAGGAGATTGGGCCAAACGGCTCTTCGCCTCTTCTGGCCGGGGCCTTCAGAGTCCCCGTTCACGCCTTGAGGCTGGGCCATGAATTCGGAGACAGTCAGCTCTGGAGCGCGGCCATCCTGGACAAGCAAAAGTATCCGGAGATCGCTTTTGAAATCCTTGCAACCGAAGGCGTTGAACCGAGAAGTGAGGCGGGAACGAATCCAGAGTTCGACCTGACGGTCAAGGGACGTCTGCAGCTGAAGGAGAGCCAGACAGATCTGACACTTCCCGTCAGGTTGACTTTCTTGCCGTCGACCCGACGCACCATGGCCCGCAACGTCGGCGATCTGCTCTCATTGCAAACCAGCCTGACGCTGAAGCTGGAGGATCTCGGTCTCTCCAGACGGGGCATGGAAGATCTAATGGGAGAGGTCGTGGAGGTGGACGTGTTCCTGATGTTCAACACAATATCTCACGATCGGTCCCTCAATCCGATGGCGGACCCGGAGATGTACCGAAAACAGCTTCGTTTCGTGACTCTGCTGCGCGACCTGGGTGATCACGAGCAGGCCTATTCGTACGGTATCCAGCTGATGAAAGAAGTGTGGGATGATTCCGCAGAGCTGCTGCAGCTCGCTCGAAACGCCGTCCACCTGGATCGAGTTGAGACGCCCGCCCTGAGTATCGCACTGCGGGGAGCTACCCGGGCGGCTGAACTGGCACAGGAGAAGGATCCCCGCATCCTTTCGTTGCTGGCCGACATTTATTTTCAGTCGGGTCGTCTCGGCGAGGCAGTCAAGACTCAGGAGAAGGCCCTGGCTGTATCTGGGCAGGACTCCCACCGAAAGACTGTGATGGAGGCCCTCAAACGATACAGGGCTGCCCTCGAGCAGCTTCAGTTCTAAGCATTTTCGTTGAAAGCCCGTACGGGCCGGCGAAGAGATAGGGGTAGGGAAAGCTCATTGGTTTGAGCCTCCCCTCCCTCCGAACCGGACGTGCGGTTCTCCCGCATCCGGCTCTCCAGTCAGTGGGGTCCACGGCGGGACTGACAGATCTGCGCGTGGGCTACGGCCATGGTAAATAGCCCCTGCTCGATAAAGTAGGCATTTTTGCCTCCTTTCACTCCTGTTTCCAGGGTCGTCAGCATGCGTTCGGTCCACACTTCCGCTTCCACCCAGCTCCATTTCTGGCTCTCGGCTTCTCTGCCTTGCTTAGGAGTCTCCTCCACTTTCGACAGTTCCTCTTGCTTCGTCATTGACTCTACACATCCACCTTCCTGGCGGGCCTTCGCTCCACCGGCATTACCCGGCTTCTTCACTACTACGCCGCCTCTGACTTCTGCGGGTCTCTTACCAGACCGACCTTTCGCAGACCTCCTCGCTTTACGTCACTTGAACTTCCCACCATTCCATCTCCAACCACCCCAAGGGTTAACAAGATGCCTTTTTCACGTTACCCATCAGGCTCTTGTCCGTGTCAGGTTTCCCTTCCATTCGAGCTTCGCCATTTCCCAGCAGGCTCGCTGTCCCCTCTGAGCCGAATCGAGTTCGTCTCCTACAGACTGGTGGTTCTCCTTCGGCTGCTTCCCACCCCACCTCACGATGACGCAGTTGCCGTCGAATACGGGCCGGAGAACGTTTGCCCGGTAGGGACTTTCACCCTACTGTTCAAGTGCGCTTACGAGCGCACTAGGAGCCGCCTCCGCGCGGCGATCTGATCGGACCACGGACGGTCCTCCCACACGGCGCCAATGCTAATGAGCGCCCCAACGTGGAACTCCGAACGTGGAACCGGCGTTCAGGCCGAGCCGGTGAGTTTGAGAAAGAGGAAGATCAGAACGCCCGTCACGGACGTGTAAACCCATGCCGGAAAAGTATAGCGGGCCAGTCTCTTGTGGACTGAAAACCGACCCGTAAGGGCAAGGTACAGAGTGGTGAGGATCAGGGGAAGCGTTACGGCGGCCATCAGAAGGTGGCTTCCGAGAATGCCTAAATAGATCGATTTAAGCCACCAGGTTCCCAAAAACGGCGTATTCCCGTGCAAAAGATGGTGAATGATGTAGCTGATGAGAAACACCACGGTGAAGAAGCACCCACTCAGGATATACCGCACGTGAGCCCGGGGACGACGACGACGGATGGCTCGAACACCCAGAATCACACAGGTGGCACTCAGCGCGTTGAGCAGCGCATTCAAGGCCGGGAGAAAAAGAAACCGGTCCTCGAACTCAGCCAGCGGTTCTTTGACGTAGAGAATCCATAGAAAGAACGCAAAAACACTGAGAGTGATGAGCAGAATCACGGTCAGCGCGGACCGGCCCACACTGTTGATCGTCAACGCCTTTTCCGACTTCTGCTCCAGCTTTAAGGATCCCAGCATCTGTTGTCCTGTCGTTGGCGGAATTGTCTCACAGTACGAGCACTGTTAGACAGGTTCGTCCCGCCGGGACGACAGTTTCACGGTACAATACCAGCATGCGGAACCAGGCTATGGCAGCCCGTCTAGCTGTGCTTTTTCTTTTTGGGATGCACTCCACCTTCCTGTGGGGACAAAGCATTGAGCTGCAGGCCAGATCGATTCCCAAAGACGAGCTGCCGATTGGCTTTCCCGAGCAGGTCCTGGAGGCAGGCTTCGCCGTTATTGAGGTGACTGTGGGTAATACGGGAGAGGCGCTGGTTCAAGTCGAGCCCGAGAGGGTCCAGGCCTGGTCGCCCAGGAAAAAGAAACTTGCCCAGGTGCCGTCGGCTAAGATTCTTCCCAAGCTGCTAAAGTTCTATCGGGGTGGTAATGCCGGGGTTGGGGGTGAGGTTCATGCCGGAGGCCCGGCTACGGGCCTCCCCAGGGCGCCCGCACGGAATCCGAACGCAGACAACAGTAGTTACTCAGTTATCCTTACACAGCAGTTCAAGGTGGTCTTGGACGGGTATCGATTGAAGCAGCGAGCCCTGCAGGCAGGGGAATCGATCAAGGGCTTCATTTACGTCAAGTCGAAGCACTGGGGCCAGAAACTGGCGGGTGGAAAAGTCACACTGAGCGACGCCAGCACGGTGATTGAATAGGTTCTGGGTTCTGGGTTCTGGGTTCCATGATCCAGGTCACCTTCAAACTTCAACCTTCAACTCCCGCCGAGCAGAAAAGAGCCTCACGAGTTCAAAAACAGCGGCGCTCCGGGTCCGGTAGGAAGGCTGAGAAGCAACCACACGATCAGCAGCACCATCCACACGACCAGAAAAACGACACTATAGGGCAGCATCGTCGCCACCACGGTGCCAATGCCGGCTCTGGGGACATAGCGCTGCATAAAAGCAACGATCAAGGCGAAGTACGACATCATCGGGGACACGATGTTCGTGACGCTGTCCCCAACCCTGTAAGCGGCCTGAACCAGTTCCGGCGAATAGTTGAGAAGCATGAACATGGGCACGAAGACAGGCGCCATGATGGCCCATTTTGCGGAGGCGCTGCCCATCGAGAGGTTGATGAGGGCAGACAGCAGAATGAACGCCAGCATGAGGGGGATGGGGCCGAGCCCTGAGGCCTTGAGCAAGGCAGCTCCCTTGATCGCAAAGATCAGGCCCAGGTTGGTCCACTTGAAGTAGGCGACGAATTGAGCAGCAAAGAAGACCAGCACCATATAGAGCCCCAGCGTCTCCATGGACTTTCCCATCCCGTTCATGATGTCCGAGTCGGTGCGGATCGTTCCTGCGCCCAGGCCGAAAGCGATCCCTGCCAGGGTGGCTAAGATGAAAATGAAAGCCACGATTCCCCTCATGAAGGGAGAACGCAGAACGCTTCCGGTTTCCACATCTCTCAGGAAACCGTGGTCGGGCACGAGCCCGATCAAGACCAGGACGAGGAGCACGCAGACCACGACCGTTGCATAGACGAGTCCCCTTGTTTCTTTTGAGGTGAGCGTTGTGAGCTTCTCTGGCCTGGCATCCCCTTCATATTCGCCAAGGCGCGGGACCACGACCCTTTCCGTAACCCAGGTTCCCGCGACGGTAATTAAGAGAGTGGAAGCCGCCATGAAGTAGTAGTTGCAGGCCGGGTTGACCTGGTAGGAGGGGTCGATGATACGAGCCGCTTCTTCAGAGAGGCCAGCCAGCAAGGGGTCGACCGTTCCGAGCAGGAGGTTGGCGCTGTAGCCCCCCGAAACACCGGCGAACGTAGCTGCCAGGCCGGCAATCGGATGGCGGCCCACCGCCAGGAAAATGACGGCACTCAAAGGAACCAGCAGAACGTATCCGACCTCGCTGGCGGTGTTGGAAAGCACGCCTGCCAGCACGATCACGAACGTCAGCGATCGCCTGGGAGCTGAGATTACCAGCAGGCGGAGGGCGGTACCGATCAATCCACTACTCTCCGCGACGCCGATCCCCAGTAACGCGACCAGCACCGTTCCGAGGGGCGCGAAACCTGTGAAGTTGGTGATCATCTCGGTCAGAATCCGATGCAGGCCGTACTGTGAGACGAGGTTGACTGGTGCGACGATTTCCCCGGTCGCGGGGTGGGCCACCGAGATCTTCAGCGCACTGAACATCCAGGAAAGAAGGATTACGAAACCGGCCAGTATGCCGAACAGGCTGGCCGGGTGCGGAAGAGCATTTCCCACCCGGACTTGGCAACCGGATGGCCCGCCGTGGGGTTCTCTGTGCTATCCTCGTGAGCCGCGAGTCTTGTTCATGTATTTGAAGATATGCCTCCTCATTCTGCTGCTTTTCCCGTATGTTCAGAAAAAGCCGAAAGCGCCTGTTTGCGCTGTGGAAGGTCAATGGCAGCTCGACAAGGTTCGATCACCTCAGGAGAGGGCTGACAACATCGTTTGGACGCTGAAGGTGACCAGGTACTGGTTTGTCTGGGACGAGACAGTCACCAGAAAAGGAAAGACCACTTCAATAGAACATATCTACAAGATGGGTGACAGTAGCGGAGAGTACAAGAGCGGGACAAAGTGGTTTTTTGATGTCGGGTACGATGAGAATCGCTTGCTGGTCAAGCGGCGGTTTTATTCTAGAGCCGAGCACGTTCAGCCCTGGATGGACTTCTACTTTGAGGTGAAAGATCACGGACACACGCTTTACCACAAGCGAAAGTGGGGCAAGGATGTGGCCGTTTTTGAGAAAGATCTTTATTTCAGGCCGGTCGGAAAACAAAAAAACTAGGATCGGGATCACCCCAAGAAAGAGCCTGCTCTTGTTGGGGATTCGCCCCGGGAAGATCTATGATTTCGGTGCACTCTTTGATCAAGTCCTATAACGGCTTTCAGGCTGTCGATCGTCTCTCTTTCGAAGTGGCGCCGGGAGAGATTCTCGGTCTGGTCGGTCCCAACGGGGCGGGCAAGACGACGACCCTGCGCTGCCTGTGCGGCATCATCCCGGCTACCGGGGGAGGCATTCGGATCGGAGGCGTCGATCTCGACCAGGACCCGATTGCCGCCAAGAAGATTCTCGCCTTCGTCCCCGACGAGCCGTACCTGTTCGAATACCTGACCGTCTGGGACCACCTGATGCTTTTCTCCAAGCTTTATGGTGTTGAAGATGGAGTCGGCCGTGCCGCAGAGCTTCTCGGAGACAACGGTCTGGCTGACCAGAAATTCGCTTATCCAGCTGAGCTCTCTCGTGGCATGAAGCAGAAGCTGATCATCGCCTGCGCGCTGCTCCATTCACCCCGGGTGCTGGTGCTGGATGAGCCTCTGACCGGCCTTGATCCGGGTGCCATTCGAAGAACCAAGCGGACGATTCTCCAGACTGCTGAGCAAGGTGCTGCCGTGATCGTTTCCTCACACATGCTTCACGTGGTCGAGGAAATCTGTTCCAGGATCTTGATTCTTCAGAGTGGCCAGAAGGTCTTGGAGGGCTCGCTGAATGAGATCAGGGGCAATCTTCCAGAGATTGACGAAGAAGCTGATCTGGAGGAGATCTTCATGAGGGCAACCGGGCTCGGGGATCCGAGCGAATGATCAGTGGTCCGCTGATAGAGCTGCTCGTCCAGAGTTTCAGGGGACGGGTTGTCCTCTTTATCCGTAGCCTTCGGAATCCGGCGTACTTGCTCGGCTTCCTGGCAGGCATCGCCTGGCTGCTCTTCTGGCTGGCGCCGGCCCTGCTGGGCTCGGGAAGTACTGAACCGGGGCCGTCCGGGCAACTCCTCGAGACCTTGGCCCGCTGGTTGCCCGCCTTTCGCGTCCTGGCGAGTTTCGTCCTGGTCCTGCTGCTGAGCATCTGGTGGCTCATGCAGTGGGGGGGCCAGCCTCTGGCCCTGCAGGAGTCGGAGATTCATCTGCTGATTCCCGCTCCTCTGTCCAAGCGACACGTTCACCAGTACGCCATCCTGAAGAACCAGCCCAGGATCATCGTAGGCTGCTTTTTCATGGGCTTCCTTGTTGGAGCCGGAAATAAAGGCTACCTGCTGGGATTCCTGTCCTACTGGCTATTCCTGACGAATTGGGATCTTCATGCCAAGGGTCGCAATCTCTGGATCGCACGAAACAAGGAGCTGACCGGTGACAGGGCGTGGATACGCCGTGCCGGCCTGATTGGCGCGATTTCCCTGTACTGGATTTTCTTCGTCTTCGTGAGTCGTAAGCTGATGCTGGTACTGCTGGGGATGGTTCGGAGTTCAGCCACCTTACTCCAGACCGTGCAGGTGGTGAGCGATGCGATATCCGAATCATGGCTGTCGGTTCTGCTGGCCCCTTTTGTTGTCTTTCTGGGCCTGCACTTTACTTCCTCCGTGGTCTCCACTGTCTTTGTCTCAGGCCTTGTCTTGAATCTGCTCTTGATCGTGATCCAGAACGAGTGGGTGGTCAGATCTGCGACCCGCTTTGAAGAAGCAGCGCTTGAGAAAGCCCGCCGGGCCAGCGAGTTGAGAGACGGCACTAGACGATACCGCGGTACCTCGTTACGGCGTCGACAGGATGTACCCTTCTCACTACGGTTCGTAAACTCACCCGAGACAGCTGTCATTTGGAAAAACCTTCTGGCCTCAACGCGGATGCCCCTTCGGCGACAGGTACTCATTGGCTTTCTTGCCATTACGGCGATCTATCTCGCCTTGCTGCTGCTGCCCCTGCCTGACTGGATGTATGGAGTATTTCTGGTAACAGGAATGGTATTATTCTTGTTTTTTCCGATGTTTGCGGGTAACGGTTACCGCAATGATTTTCGGACCGATCTGACCAATCTCGAGCTGGTACGATCCTGGCCAACTGCATCCTGGCGATTGTTTATCGCTGAAATAGGAGGCCCCGTCGTGCAGATCGGCCTCTATTCTGCGCTGGGTGCCGGCATTACTCTGGTCAGCCAACTCGCCATCGACTCTCTTGGCCTGGAGAGAATGCGTATTTTTCCGGAGTGGCTTATGCAGGACACCGCTTTGCCCCCTGTCCTGGTGCTGGGCTGGATGATGTTGGGCGCTTCGCCGTTTGTACTGCTCACAGGCGCGATGTGTTGTGCCATGCACAACCTGCTGGCTCTGAACCTCCCCGGCTGGGTTCCTCTCGGGCGGAAACGCCAGGATGCCGCTGCCAGTATGGGGCAGAACCTGCTGATCACAGTTGTGATTCTGCTCTTCATGGCAATCGGAATATTTCCCAGCGCACTGCTGCTTGGCTTCACATTGCGAATTCAGATTTGGTGGCTCGAGATTCCCTTCTCTTTCTGGGAAATGCCCCTGCTGGGACTGGTGACCTCACTTCCGATCCTGTTCCTTTTGATTGCGGTCATTGTTCTCGGCGGCTGGAGTTGGAAGAGACTGGACCCTTCGAGGGAACTCCTTCAGGAAACTTAGGGTTCCAAGTTCCAAGTTCCAAGTTCCAAGTTCCAGGTTCCAAGTTTCCAAATTCCCAAACCTGGCACCTCGGGGTCCAGGTTTGGGAGGTAAACCACCTAACCGGTTGCTGCAGCGGAGAGCACAGAGAGTGTGGCGAAGCCGTGCAGGATCTCCTATACTTCCTCCCACTACAACTTTCAATCCGGGGAGAAAAGCATGATGTCCAATCCAGACCAGGCCACCAGACGACTGATCCTAGTACCCGCCATCATCACCCTTGCTGTGACGCTTCTTCGCTTGACCGGCGAATTGCAGGGCTGGTCCCCGAAGCTCTTCAATGCTGATCCCGGTGGCGGGTGATCAACGTCAAATAGAATTCCCGCAGCGACGATTGGAAATCCCCACACAAGGATTAAAAAAAAGAGCTGTAGCCGTCCTCTGAGACGGCCCTTTCCGCGGTCCTCCTTTCTGTAAAAAAGAGAGATTGTTCCTAGAATGCGAGGGGGACGGAGTGAGGGCGTAGCCCGAACGGAGCTCCCCCTCGCTCGCGCTGGCGTCGAGGGGAGTGGACCAGATCCACGAGGCTGCTGAGCGGCCTCTGTAGGGCGCTGTACGACCTCTCCCCTTGGCGGGCACTCGTGTGTCGCCCCCAGCCAGCACTTTCCGGGGTCCAATCAGCCGATTTGCCCGGATTTGACCTCCTCGCGGTTTCCTCATTTCGTGGTTCCCTGCTGCTTTGCCTTGGCGCTCTCCATTCGATAGCTCGGGACGTTGAGTTCCAGAATCACGCTGTGGTGCACCAGCCGGTCGATGGCTGCTGCCGTCGTCAGGGGGTCCTTGAAGATCCTCTCCCAGTCCGAGAAGATCAGGTTGCTGGTCAGCAAGATGCTGCGACGTTCGTAACGATGGGCCAGCAGTGTGAAGAGAACCTCCATTTCCTCCCGGCTTTGCTGAACGTAGCCGATGTCATCGACTATGAGAGCCTCGAAGCGATCCAGTTTCTTGAGCTCCTTCTCCAGAGTCAGATCGATTTTGGCCCGCAGCAATCGCTGTACCAGCAGGGCGCAGGTAGAAAACAGAACCCGGCGCCCCAGCAGAATCAACTCCTGGCCCAGAGCACAGACCAGATGGGTTTTCCCGCTCCCAGGGTTACCGAAAGCCAAGACGTTCTCGGCACGATCCAAAAACGTCCCTTCCAGCAGCGCTGTGAGTTGTCGATCCACGCTTTGGGGCAAGCGCGAGCGGTCCAGCGCCGTCAGCGTTTTCTCCCAGGGAAGCTTGGAGGCCCGACGCTGGCGCTGGATTTTGCGCTCGTGCCGCTCCGCCACCTCGATCTCAGATAACGACAAGAGAAACCGGGGATAGGACAGACTTTCCTGGGTGGCCAGTGCCGCCTGGGCGGCGTAGTGCTCCCGAAAGGCCGGTAGATGCAGCTCGATTAGGCACTCGCGAAGTCGCGGTAAGTTGCCTGTGCTCATGACCTCACCTCCCGGTTCTCGAGAAGGGTGTCGTAGAGGCCCACGTCCATCTTCTCCACCATCACTTCCCAGGGTTCCACCACCGGATCGACAAGGCATTCTCGTAGTGCTTCAAAACGGATTCTTTGTCCCCGCTCAATCAACACCTGAAGTGCCTCTCGCACCCGCTGTTCACCTTCCTGGGCAGCCACCTCGAGGATCTTCAGATATTGGCGATCCGCCGTGGCCGGACAATCTCGGCGCAGCTCGTCGTAGGCGACTCGAAACAAGATCCCCGGAAACAGATCCTCCCGCCAGCGATAGCGAGTAAACGCCCCCGGCTTGCGCACCAACGAATGGATCACGTGCCGGTAGTCAATGCGATGCTTGCCTTCTCCTCGCAAGCGCGGCATCCGTGCCTGGCGCCGTCCTCCGTAGTAGACCTCCACCTGATCCGCCCACACCCGCACTTGAACGCGCTCGCCGATCAACCGGCTGTCCACCGAATAGGTGTTGTGGCGAACCCGGATCGTACTGCTGGGGGAGACTCTCACCCACTGCCGGGTGAAGTCATCCAGACGGCGTGCCGGCAACGGGCGCATCACTGCCAGCTCTTCTCCCAGGCGCTTTTGCCGGGCCGCATTGCGCCGGGACACAATCACCGCTACAAAGCCCTCGTACTCTTCCCGGCTGGAAAAATCACGGCTACACCGCAGCAGCAGTTCCTGCTCAATGGCCCGTTTCAAGCGGTGATGGGACTGTTCCACATCCCCGTTCTCGTGTGCCTTTCCTGCCTGAGTGCGACTGGAGCGCATCCCGAAGTGTCTCAGCAACGCTTGATAGCGCTCGGTGAACTCTTCCCGCTTCAGGTTCTTGACTGCCGCCGAGAGCCGGTCGGTCCGGTGCTCCTCGGGCAGCGCCCCCAACTCCCACAACGCGTTCTGAAGCCCCAGGCTGAGGCTCTCAAACGACTCACTGAAACACAGCGTGGTCGCTTCCCAGTTCGAGTAGGCCAACACGAAGTGGTACAGCAGATGGGGAAACGGCTGGCCCTGGATCGTCACTCCGAGGCGCCCCATAAACGTGAAGTCCGATTGCGCTTGATGTCCCGGCTGATACTTCTGCGGGAACATCACCTCCTTCGCTTCTCCGTATTCTGCCTTCCACTGCTTGATCCTGCGCTGCAGCGTTCTTAACTGGCCTTGCTGGAAGGCCCCTTCCTGCTGACGACACAAATGATCGAACACCGCTTTTGCTTCCACCGTCGGCGATCGCTTCAGGATCTCTTTCACCTCCGGCCACACCGACTCGAACGGATCCGATCGAGTTCTCCAATACCGTTCCGGCTGACACTGGCTCGGTAGCTTTCCCGACTTCAGGTACTTGCGAGCTGTCTTTCGCGACATCCCCGCTTTGGCCGCCGCCATCGTTAGCGTCTTCTCGTTCTTCTTCAACTTTACTAACCTCCGCACTTGCTGATCCTTAACCATGCCCTCATGGTCAGGATCAGCCCTGAAAAAGCGGGGAATTCCATTTGTCGTCGCGGGGAATTCTAACTGTCGCCAATCAGGCGGGGGGGCCTTGTTTGGGATCTGGCTGCTGGTGCCCGTTTTCGGAATCTACTTCGCGCTGAAGCTGGCGCGTGCCGGGCAGGCTCCTCAAAGTAGATGGGAAGTGGCCCTCCGGGCCATCATCTCGCTGGCGGTCATAGCGGGAATCATCGCGCTCACTACGTCGGTGATCTCGAACATGATTGTCTTGATCCCGATTCTCGGTGTCCTGGTTCTGAGTGCAGCTGTCTTTCTGATGAGAAAGAGCTGGCCCGCTTTGTTCTCCACTCTCGTCTCATACGGCTGGGCGGCGCGAATTCCCGTAGTGGTCATCATGTTCTTCGCGATCATGGGCAACTGGGGAACGCACTACGACGGCACGCCCCCGGACTTCCCTGAAACAGGGCCTTTTGTAGAGTGGTTCCTGACAGGCTTGTTTCCCCAGCTGACGTTCTGGATTGCCTTCACGATCATTGTGGGAATGCTCTTCGGAGGGGTGGCCGCGGCGCTGAGGAAAGGCGCTTCGTAGGCCCCGGGGGCGCAGCCCCTCCCTTGCCTGTGCCTTTGCCCTTGCCCTGACCTCATTTTGTTCCATCAAGGCTCTTGACGAACCCGATCAGCATTGAGTGGAGTTGCCACCACTGACTACTAACACTAACCTGGAAAATTCATAAGTTTTCGAAGCGAAGGGCCGCAAGCGTCGTGCTGGCAAGGCTTTACCTCCGAGGGCACCGCAGGCATAGTCGTGACTCTGTCGAGGAGCCCGAGGAGGGGAAGACCCGTTCTGACAAGGCTTGCGACCGAGGCCCCCGGAGGCGTACTCGTGGAGTACGCCGAGGAGGCCGACCGAGCATAACGCAGTCAGGGCGGGAGATTCTCATGCTGCAGTAGAAAATTTATGAATCGTCCGGGTTAAGTCTCTTCTTGGAAATGGAACTTCAGATTAGAGCGATCCGGCATTGACGATGGGCTGAGCATTGTGATCACCGCACAACACCACCAGAAGGTTGCCGACCATGGCGGCCTTCCGTTCGTCGTCCAGATCGATTACCTGCTTCGCAGACAGTTCGTCGAGAGCCTGCTCGACCATCCCGACGGCTCCCTCCACAATTTTCCGGCGAGCCTCCACAATAGCGGTGGCCTGCTGGCGCTGCAGCATCGCCTGGGCGATCTCAGGCGAATAAGCCAGATGGCTGATTCTCGACTCCATAACTTTAACACCTGCCTTTCCCAGTCGTTCCTGGATCTCGACGCGAAGACCCTCGGCAATTTCTACGGTATGGCTGCGCAGTGACTTTTCACCCTCGGTGTGCTGGTCGTAGGGGTAATTCGTTGCCATGTTGCGAAGGGCAGCCTCGGTCTGAATCTGAACGAAGCTTCTGAAATCGTCGACTTCAAAGATCGCCTCAGCCGTGTCAACGACCCGCCAAACCACAACGGCGGCAATTTCGACCGGATTGCCGAGGCTGTCATTTACCTTCAGCTTTCCGCTCTCGAAGTTCCTGACTCGAAGAGACAGGGCTTTCTTGCTGTAGAAGGGATTGGCCCATCTCAACCCGGCAGTCCGCTCGGTGCCCACGTACTTGCCAAAAAGCTGGAGAACCTTGCCCTGGTTGGGGTGGACCATGAAGAGCCCGCCCCAGACCAGAATGACCAGGACAACGAAAAAAACCGACAGGACGATTTCGAGGGCACTCTCTCTACGGATTGCCGCGAAGACTGCCAGCGCGGACAGAATCTGTAGGAAAAATGCGATGGGCAGTACTCCCAGACCGGAAATGGCTTTGATCTGCTTCTCTTGTATCATGTCTAATCTCCTTGTTTCTTATCGTACTGAAATCATGCCGGGGTTATTCAGATCTAATTCTTGAGTCAAGTTGGGCCTGGGGCGAACAGAACGGTAGAGGGTCTCCCACATTCAGGTTCCAACGTCCAACAGTTCCAGGGTTCCAAGGTTCCAAGGTTCCAAGATCCCAGAGTGGGTAAGGGGCCGTGTGGGAGGGGCCTCAGGCATTCAAGTTCCAAGGAATCCGGAATCCAAGAGTAGGTAAGGGGCCAGTGTGGGAGGGGACTCAGGCCGCGACCGCCGGGTAGTCAAGTGCACGATTGCAGGTCGCCGCGCCAAGGCGCCTCTCACATTCAGGTTCCAACGTTCCAACGTTCCAAGGAACTCCAAGATCCCAGACTGGCTAGTGTACTGTCCCGGAAGTTCGCGGGGTTAATTCGGGATGGATTTTCGTCGCCAGCTAGGCGCGCGACGCAGGAAGACCGGGGTTCTTTCGAGGTAGCGCAACCAACTGTCGGCGACTCAATGTGCATCCCAGCAAGACCCAGCATCAAGGCAGTGTAGATCTCGCCCTGGAAACGCAGTGAGCAAAGTGAACAAAGCTGTCGGCGAAAAGACGCCCGAAGTAGCGGCGTGAACTTCCGGGACAGTGCACTAGGCTCGGAAGAGGCGTTTGTACCAGGGGACCCCGTCTCGCTTGAGCTCCTCTCGTTCTTTTTGCTTGAGCAGCTTCTGCAGGAACTCGACTCCCACAGACTGGTGGCAGTCCTTGTACTTGCGCCCGCTGCCGCAGGGGCAAGGCTCATTGCGCCCCACTCGAAGTGACTTTCTCGGGTCCCGGAGCGAGCCCGTTTTGAGCATCTGAGGTGTGATCTTACGGGTCTTCTTCTTCACCATCACAGGGATTCAATCAGAAAAGCTCTCCTGATTCCAGTTCAGGGAAGCCTGTGGAGAAAATGGGTGATGCAAACCTCAATCTTGATATCAGACTTGGCCGGTGCGCATAGGCTCCCCTGTACTGGTGGCGCCACCTCTTCGGGGATCGCCAGCGCCGGCGGTGCTGCCTTCAGATCTCATCTCCGCGCAGTGGGCACCGCCGAAATAAATGGACTGGGAATCCCAGAAGTTGACCTGGTAGCCGATTTTCTCCAGGACGCTCCGGGCATCCTCCGAGTAGCCCTTCTCACACTGCAGAATCCCGTCCTGGTAGTGCACCCGGGGTTGCTCAACCGCATGCTTCAGCGAGAATCCAAAGTCAATCAGATTGGAGATCAGCTGAAGAATCACCGTCCGGATCCTGGTGCTTCCGCCGCTTCCCAGAACGGCCTGGACTCGATTGTCCTTGAGCATGATCACAGGGGTCATCATGGTGGCGATGGAATGCCCGGGGGGCGAGGAGTGGAACCCTTCCGGGTGCAGGTCCGCTTCGCCCATGACGTTGTTGGGAATGAAACCTGTGCCAGGAACGACGAATCCTGCCGATTCACCGGCCGAATGGGTCAAACTGACCGCCATGCCGTCTTCGTCTATGACACTCAGGTGAGTCGTGCTGGCCGGGCACCCGGGCTCTGGTACCCATGGGCTCGGAACCTGTTTGGAAAAGTGCTCCAATCGGGGCTGGCGCTGCAGACCAGGGATACGGCAGAAGAAGTCGTAAACGACCGACTCACGACCCCGCGGGTCATAGATCTGGGCCACTCCACCGCCGCCCAGATGAACGAACCCGATCTCAGCAATGCATGACGCAAAGGTGCCGCACACAACGGCATCCACAGCGTTCCCGCCTTTTCGGAGGATCTCCGCTGCGGAGTCTGCCGTAACCTGACTGCCTGCGGCAACTACACCAACTGTCACCTCGGACTCTCTTTCTCCCAAAGACAGACTACCTGTTGCAGCCTGGCCCCGCCAGGGGGATCGTGGTGAGAGCATTCTTGTGTTTTCAAGAAAACCAATCTGCCTCTCCCTGCTCCTGCTATACTCCTGGGTTCGTGCGTCTCCCTGGGTCCGAATAAGCCACGCGAAACTGGTCCGGATCCATCTGCGGCATGGGTGGTGGGCGATACTGGACTCGAACCAGTGACCTCCGCCGTGTGAAGGCGGCGCTCTAACCAGCTGAGCTAATCGCCCATCGGAAGGACTCGACATTTTATTGAAGCGACTTGAGTCGTGTCAAATGAGTGAAAAACTGGACGTAGTCATCATTGGAGCAGGGGCTGCGGGACTTGCTTGCGGAATCGAGGCAAAGAGACGGGCTCTCGCCTTTTGCATCATTGACCGGGGCAGCGTCGTGAACTCGATTTACCGGTTCCCCGTGAATATGAAGTTCTTTACCTCTGCTGACCTTCTGGAGATTGGAGGCCTACCTCTGATATCACCAACCCTGAAACCGCGTCGTCCCGAGGTGCTGAAGTACTATCGACGCGTGGCCCACCAGTATGACCTTCCCATCCGAGACTACGAGGAGGTCTTGAGGGTGGCCGGTTCGGACGGCGATTTTGAGATGGAGACGAAAGACCGCCTGGCGGAAAAGCATAAACTGCATTGTCGGAAGATCATCATCTCGACTGGATACTATGACAACCCCAACATGATGAATGTTCCTGGCGAAGTGCTGGATAAAGTAAGCCACTATTACAGCGAAGCGCATCCCTACTTCGGCAAGAAAGTGGCCGTGATCGGAGGTAAGAACTCCGCGGTGGAAACCGCTTTGGAGCTGTGCCGGAATCATGTTGAGGTGACGCTGATCTACCGAGGCACAGCTCTGGGCAAACACATCAAGTACTGGGTACTACCGGACATTCAAAACCGCATTCGAAACGGCGAAATACGTGCCTATCTTTCCACTGAGGTGATTGAAATCGGTCCCGCGGAAATCATCATCGAAACCCCGGAGGGCGTGTTGACACTCGAGAACGACTTCGTTCTCGCCATGACCGGCTATCATCCCGACGTTGAGTTTCTGAGCAGCTCGGGAATTGCGGTGGACGCAAATACAATGGTTCCACGGCATGACCCCGAAACTCTGGAGACGAATGCGAAGGGGATTTACGTGGCCGGCGCCATTGTTTCCGGACGCATGACCAACCGGGTCTTCATCGAAAACGGCCGTTTCCACGGTGAGCAGATTTTCCGCCACTGGCCGGAGACCTCTGCAGGGTGAGATTCCGGAAGCCCGGGAGTCAATTCGCAAGAAGATGTTCAGGATCGCAATCGTGGGCCGTCCGAATGTGGGAAAGTCCTCTCTCTTCAACCGTCTGATCAGAAGCCGCAAGGCCATCGTAGGCAACGAGCCGGGCATCACTCGCGACCGAATTTATGCCCGGACCCGCCTCGATGACAGGGAAGTCGAGTTCGTTGACACGGGGGGGATCGTTCCCGAAGACAGGGACGTGATACCCGAGCAGGTCTTGGGCCAGGCTCGGATCGCCATCGGTGAGGCGGATCTGGTCCTGCTGGTTGTGGACGGACGGGTCGGCCCGACTCACCTCGACGCCTCTCTGGCCTCGCTCCTGAGACAGTCGGGTCAGAAGTTCTATCTCATCGTCAACAAACTGGATGTTCCTCAGGTGGAAGACCTCATCCATCCGTTTCATGGCCTGGGAGTCGAAAAGCTCTACGGGGTGTCGGCCGAGCATGGGCGTGGCCTTGAGGAATTAGCTACTGATTTGATCTCTGTTCTTCCGGAGGGTGTGTCAAAGGAGCCTCAGGCGGAAACACGGATCGCCATCATTGGCCGTCCCAATATGGGCAAGTCTTCTCTACTCAACCAGTTTTTGGGTCAGGAGAGGTCAATTGTAACCGAGATACCGGGGACGACACGGGATTCGATCGACACTTTGATGGTCAGGGAGGGCAGAACCTATCGGCTCATTGATACGGCGGGGATCCGACGCAAGGGCAGGACCACAGGGCTGGCAGAGAAGCTCAGCGTGGTAATGGCAAGAAAGAGTATAGATCGCTGTGATGTCGTTCTTCTGATTTTGGACGCCACGGAGGGCGCTACCAAGCTGGATGCCACGATTGGAGGTTATGCTCATGACGCGGGCAGGTCACTCATTGTTGTGATCAATAAGTGGGACTTGATCGAGAAGGACACCTTTACCGCCCACCAGCTGGAGGAGAGGTTCCGCCGCCGCATGCGCTTCCTGGCTTATGCGCCGATGGTCTTTGTCTCTGCCAGGACCGGTCAGCGGGTGACCAAGCTTCTGGACTATGTGGATCGAGCCAATAAAGCCCGACGATTTCGAGTCCCCACACCTGAGTTGAATCGCCTGGTAGAGCGTCGGATCCAATCCCGAATTCCTTCTGCCGGCCGGGAGAGGCACCCTCTCCTGTATGTGACGCAGGCGAGGACCGCCCCTCCTGCCTTTGTTCTCTTCACTCGCACCCGAAAAAAGCTCCATTTCTCGATCGAGCGTTACATCGTGAATCAACTGCGAGAAGAGTATGGTTTCTACGCGACCCCGATCCGCATGATCCAGCGGACGCGTACTGGAATCAAGCCCGGATCTTGAGAACCTTCAACCTTCAACCATTAAGCACAGCAGACTCACAAACCGGCAGAAACTTGGTTTCCCCCTCATAGGTCGCTCTACCGTACGCGGTAGCTTGACAGTCTCGGAGCCGGTGCCTATCATTCAGTTCATTCCCGAGTGGGGACTTACCAAGGTTCAATAGCCTGGCCATCTCGAGGCGGTTCATTGATCAAAACGGATCTAGCCAAAGCTGTCTACGAAACACACGGTGGGATTTCCCAGAAAGAGGCGAGGGAAATTGTTGACCTGATCATCGACCAGCTCAAGGCCGCCCTGGTCGGCGGAAAAAACATAAAGCTTTCTGGTTTTGGCTCACTCAATGTAATCCATCGAAGAGCCCGAAGCGGTCGCAACCCGCAAACGGGCGACCGGATTCGTCTCGAGCCCAGTAAATACGTCACCTTCAGGCCGTCGAGGAAGGTGTTCTAACTTTACCGTTTTCATGAAAGGGGGGGTACGACGTTGGCGCGTCGAGCAGCACGGAAACTCTTTTACAAGATTGGCGAGGTTTGCGAAATCTGTGGCGTGGAGCCACATGTTCTGCGTTACTGGGAGTCGGAGTTTCCGACCCTGTCTCCCGGAAAGAATCGGGCCGGACAGAGGATCTACCGCTCCAGGGACCTGGAGTTGATCGACACCATCAGCCGCCTGTTGTATGAAGAAGGCTACACGATTGCTGGAGCCCGGAAGAAACTCGACCGGACTGCGGGCGCGGGGTTGCCACTCTTCAAGAAGCGCGACCTCCCCTACCGAAAGGTCTGTCTGGAAGTGCGGAAAGAACTGGAATCCCTGGCCGACCGCCTAAGCAAAGATCTCGCCGGGTAGCCTCTGCGCTCGGCGGTCGCGGCCTGAGGCCCCTCCCACTCTCCGGCCCTGTTTCCGGCAACACCCCTCCAACCTTCAACTTTCAACCTTTTAACTTTCAACCTTTTAACTTTCAACTTTCTCAATCCAGCCGAACCACCCTCCGCCCCTCCACCCGAACCCGATCCTGGCAGACCAAACGGAGTGCCTCCGGGTAGATCTGGTGCTCAATCTCCAGAATCCGCGCCGCCAGGCTTTCCTCATCATCGCTGGCCAACACGGGCACCGCCCTCTGAATGATGATGGGGCCATGATCAAGCTCTTCATCAACAAAATGAACCGTGCAGCCCGAGACCCTTGAGCCCCACGCCACCGCCTGTCTCTGGGCATGGAGACCCGGGAAGGCGGGCAGCAAAGAGGGATGAATGTTGAGAACGCGCATGGGAAAATGGCGGACGAAGAGAGGGCTCAACAGCCTCATGAATCCGGCCAGGCACACAATTTCCGCACCGGCCTTCTCGAGTCTGTCAACCACTTCCCGATCGAATCCTTCCCTGGACCTGCCGCGCGGGGAAATAAACGCCGTCGGATATCCTCGATCGCGGGCGAGTTCCAGACCGGCAGCTTCGGCGCGGTTTGAGATCACCGCCACGATCGTAGCCGGGATTTCACCGCGATCGACAGCGTCGGCCAGCGCCATGAAGTTGGACCCTCTCCCGCTCAGTAGAATGGAGACATTCTTCATTGGAAGCGAACCCGCTGAGTTCCCTGGCTGATTTCTCCGATCAGGAAGTATTTCTCGCCCCGATGCTGCAGATACTCCTGGACTCGATCGAGACGCTGTTGCGAGACCGCAAGAACTGCTCCCAAACCCATATTGAAGGTGCGGTACATCTCCTTCTGGCTGACTTGACCGAGGCTCCGAATCAGGCGAAAGATGGGCAGTCCCTGCCAACTTCCCTCCTCAACCAGTGCATCCAGGTGGGGCGGTAGAATTCGCTCCAGGTTTCCAGGGATGCCTCCACCCGTAATGTGAGCTACCGCGTGAAGGTCATCTGCCTGGATTAGTTCCCGGAGAACGGGCAGATAGTTGCGATGTGGCTCGAGCAGTTCTTCACCCAGGCTTCGACCGACTTCCTGGAGGTGATCTCCGGGAGACATCTTTTTTATTTCAAAGAAGAGTTTCCGGATCAGGGAGAACCCGTTAGTGTGCAGCCCTGAGGAAGGCAGCCCGATCAGCCGATCGCCTCGCTCCACGCGGTCAGGCCCGAGCAGTTTTGCCTGGTCCGCCACTCCGACCACGAACCCGGCCAGATCGTACTCACCGTCGGAGTAGAAATCCGGCATTTCTGCGGTCTCTCCTCCCAGAAGAGCACAGCGAGATTCGCGACAGGCGGCGGCAAGACCTCTCACTACGGCTTCGATGACATTCGGCTCCAGCCGTCCCGCGGCAATGTAGTCCATAAAGAAAAGGGGCAGCGCACCCTGAGCCAGAATGTCATTCACACAATGGGAGACAATATCGACACCGACAGTGTCGTGGATTCCCGTCATGAAGGCGATCTTCAGCTTGGTGCCGACCCCGTCGACACTGGATACAAGAACGGGAATTTGAAGTCTCGAAAAATCGGGCCGGAACAAAGCTCCAAAGAGACCGATGTCACTGGCTACTTCGGATGTGAATGTTGAACGAGCCAGTTCCTTGATGCGCTGCTTCGCCTGGTCTGCCCGCTCAATGTCGACCCCTGCGTCAGCGTAGGTCAGCCCGGATTGCGGGCTGGTTTCCTCTGAGCTCCGGCTTTCTCCGCTCATGCGGCTAATTCAGACCCCTTCCATCTCGAAGAGCTCTCTCTGAGGGGCTCGGGGTGTACGGGGGAGGGGGTAGTTACGATCGAAGCACGCAGCGCAGAAACCGTTTTCAGCTCCGACCGCGGTTTTCATCCCCTCGACACTCAGGTAAGCCAGGCTGTCAGCCTGGAGGTATTCCCGGATCTTCCGGACGCTCATCCGGTTGGCAATCAGCTCCTCATAGGTTGGTGTATTAATACCGTAATGACAGGGTGACACGGTGGGCGGAGATGCGATGCGCACGTGCACCTGAGCGACTCCGGCGTGACGAAGCATCTCGACGATTTTCTTGCTGGTCGTACCGCGGACGATCGAATCGTCGATGACCACGACTCTTCGCCCTTCCAGGATCTCACGCACGGGGTTCAGCTTGATTTTGACTCCGAAGTGCCGGATGGAGTTCTTCGGTTCGATAAAGGTTCGCCCCACGTAGTGGTTGCGGATCAGGCCGAACTGAAACGGGATCTCTGAGGTATTTGCATAGCCGAGGGCCGCAGTCACGCCGGAATCGGGGACCGGAATCACCAAATCTGCTTCAGCTGGATGCTCTCTGGCAAGCTGTCGACCCATCTCGTAGCGACTGGAATGCACGCTCTTCTGGAAGACTCTGGAGTCGGGCCGCGCAAAGTAGACATGTTCAAAGATGCAATGGGCGGTCTCTCCGGGCTCAACGATGGTCCAGGAGGTCAGATGTTCGCCCCGCAATTCCACCGCTTCGCCGGGGTTGATATCTCGAACGTAGCGGGCCCCGATGAGGTCAAAGGCACAGGTCTCCGAGGCAATGACCCAGGAACTGTTCAGCTTACCCAGGCAAAGCGGCCGGACTCCGAACGAATCACGCGCAGCCCAGATCGCTTCGGGCGTGGCCAGGACCAGCGAAAAAGCCCCGGCTACCCGCCCGAAAACTTCTTTGATCGCACTACCCATCTCGCGGTGACGAGAACGGGCCAGGAGGTGCAGCATGACCTCGCTGTCGGTCGTGGACCGGAAGACAGCTCCCTCGGCCTCGAGCTCCGCCCGGATCTTTTCCGTCTGCAGCAGGTTACCATTGTGGCCCAGGGCCATCTGGCCGCGTCGCGAGTTTGTGACGATGGGCTGAGCATTGGCCAGGCGGCTCTCGCCGGTGGTGGAATAGCGAACGTGGCCGATGGCTGCAGTCCCTTTCAAGCTGTCCAGTTCGTCATCGCCGAAGACGTCCGCAACGTAGCCCATCCCCTGACGCTGAAGCAGTTTGCCGCTGTTGACCGTGACAATGCCGGCTGATTCCTGGCCCCGGTGCTGCAGGGCATAGAGACCCAGATAGGTCATCCGTGCAGCCTCTGGATGATGCGAAATTCCAAAAACTCCACATTCGTCGTGGAACTTGTCATCTGAAAAGGAAGTTCTATCCGTCTCTCTCAATTGCGAAACACCTCCTCGAACGCGGATTCCCAGGGGTCTATCACATCCTCGATAGGCAGGGTAATCAGGTTCTGATCATTCACGTCGATTTCAAAGCGAGTTTCGGCGACCACCCCGAGTCGGGTCACTGGAATGTCGGTGAAGTGTTCGAACAGGCTGGTTTCGTCTCTCAGGTCGATCGACACAACCACCCTCGACGCCGTCTCACTCAGCAGGAACTGGTCCGGTCGCAGGGATCCGGTATCAACCGCGGCTTTCACGCCGAGGCCGCCGTAAAGACAGGACTCCGCCAGACAGAAGAGCAGGCCTCCTTCCGAGATGTCGTGCGCCGAGCGGATGATTCCCCCCCGGATGGCGGAGAGCAGCCTCTTCTGCAGGGTGCTTTCAACCTCCAGATCGAGGATTGGGATCGGTCCCTGGACAGGGGCGCCACACAACTGCAGGTAAACGCTACCGCCGAGTTCCGCCCGAGTCTCGCCCAGCAGGAAGACCAGGTGGCCCGGCTGTTGAAAACTGGAAGGGCAGACATCTTCCAATCGGTCGACTTTACCGATGACGCCGATCACGGGGGTCGGGAGAATCCCGCTTTCGTCCGTCTCGTTGTAAAAGCTGACATTGCCACCCGTGATGGGGGTTCCAAAAACCCTGCAGGCCTCGGCGATGCCCGTGACGGTCTCGGCAAACTGCCACATGATTTCCGGATTTTCCGGGCTGGCGAAATTAAGGCAATTGGTAGCCGCCAGCGGCTGCGCGCCGGTACAGACCAGGTTGCGGCAGCTTTCCGCGACTGCGTGCGCGGTTCCCTGACGAGGATCAAGATAACAAAAGAACGGGTTCCCATCCAGGCTCATTGCCAGGGCGCCGCTACCTTTTTTCAGTCTGATCACGGCGGCGTCGCTGCCCGGACCCACCACGGTGTTGGTGCGCACCTGATAGTCGTACTGGCGGTACACCCAACGTCGACTGCACAACTGGGGCGAGCCCGCCATACTTAGCAGCAGGGCGTTGTAATCTTCAGGCTCCGGGAATTCGTTGTGCCGCCAGTCTCCCCGCGTTTCCAGATAGTCGGGTCGCCTGGTGGGCCGAGAATAGGCAGGAGCCTCATCGGTGAGTGCACAGTTTGCGATTTCGGCAACCTTCACTCCCTGGTCATAGACGACCAGATTCCCGTGATCTTTGACCTCTCCGATCACGACGGCGTCCAGGTCCCATCGCGAGAAGATCTCTCTGACCTCCTCCTCACGGCCCTTTTGGCACACCAGCAGCATTCTCTCCTGGGACTCGGAGAGCATGATTTCATAGGGTGTCATTCCCGGCTCACGCTGGGGCACCCGATCCAGATGAATCTCAACTCCCAGATCCGCACGTCCCCCCATTTCACAGGTAGAGCAGGTGAGCCCGGCTCCTCCCATATCCTGGATTCCAATGATGGTGCCGGAACCCATGGCTTCCAGGCAGGCTTCCAGGAGAAGCTTTTCGAGGAACGGATCGCCCACCTGAACCGTGGGCCGTTTGGATTCTTCTCCCTCCGCGAACTGCTCGGAGGCCATGGTGACACCATGAATGCCGTCCCGTCCCGTTTTGGCTCCCACGTAAATCACCGGGTTGCCGACTCCCGAAGCCTTCGCGTAGAAAATGCTCTCCCTGGGAGCCACTCCGAGGCAGTAGGCGTTCACCAGGGGATTGTTGCTGTATCCTTCCTCAAACTTGACCTCTCCGCCCACCGTGGGAATCCCAATGCAGTTTCCGTATCCCCCGACTCCCGCCACGACTCCTTCCATGATGTACTGATTGCGGGTGTGGCTGAGAGGACCAAAGTGCAGGGAGTTCATCACCGCAATGGGGCGGGCGCCCATGGTGAATATGTCGCGAATGATTCCACCGACGCCCGTTGCTGCGCCCTGATAGGGTTCAATAAAGGACGGATGGTTATGCGACTCGATCTTGAACACCGCAGCCAGGCCGTCCCCGATGTCGACTACCCCGGCATTCTCGCCCGGTCCCTGGATGACCTGGGAGCCCTCAGTGGGCAGTCTTTTGAGGTGAACCCTGGAACTCTTGTAGCTACAATGTTCCGACCACATCACAGAAAAGATCCCCAGCTCAGTCAGGTTCGGAGTTCGTCCCAGACTCTGGCAAATCTGGTCGTACTCTTCGGGAGTCAGGCCGTGATTGGCAATGAGCTCGGACGTGATTTCCACGTTAGTGCTCACTTGCATAGGGAGTGCTAGCTCCGGGCCCGTCGGAGAGACCCGACAATGGACCTGATCAACCTCAATCCGTCGCTGGAGCCAAGAACGGCTTCCGACGCCCGTTCGGGATGCGGCATCATTCCCATCACGTTGCGTTGAGCGTTAACGATGCCGGCAATGGCGTTGAGCGATCCATTCGGGTTCGCTTCCGGAGTTGGATTCCCCCGGGCGTCGACATATCGAAAGACCACCTGTCCGCCCGCTTCCAACTCGTTGAGTTCCGCCGGCGGAAGAAAGAAGTTACCGTCGTTGTGGGCGACGGGGATCTCGAGGACCTCTGCCTGTGCCAATCCTGAAGTAAAAGGGGTGCTCAACTGCTCGGTGCGCAGGAAGACCGGCTGACAGAGAAACTTCAAGTTGACATTTCTGAGCATGGCCCCGGGTAGAAGCCCTGCTTCCTGAAGAATCTGAAAGCCATTGCAGATGCCCAGCACCAGTCCGCCTCTGGCCGCATGATCCTTGATACTCTCCATGATCGGAGAGAACTTGGCTATGGCTCCGCTGCGCAGGTAATCGCCGTAAGCAAACCCTCCGGGCAGGACAATGACATCCACTTCGCGAAGATCCGTGTCCTGATGCCACAGGAAGACGGCTTCTTCACCGGCTACATGCCGGAACACATGGTAGGTGTCGTGATCACAGTTCGAGCCTGGAAAGACCACCACTCCAAACTTCACGATATCTGCCGGATCTCAAAGTCTTCGATAATGGGATTGGAGAGTACGTCAGCGGCAATCTGCTCGCTGAGTTGAGTCACAATGGCGTCGTCCTGGTCGTCGATTTCGAGCTCGAAGTAGCGCCCCTGGCGAACCCGCGAAACTTCCTCGTGACCCAGCTTCTTCAGGGAGCGTTGGATCGCCTGTCCCTGGGGATCCAGCACTCCATCCTTGAGCTTGACCACAATCTGGACCTTCATGAGAAATACACCCGTGTGAGAAATATACGCGCCTTGTGCCTGCCTCCCTTGAACGCGTTCATTCTAACATCATTCTGTGTCGCACAAATCGACGTGATCGACGACTCCGATGACGGCCGCGTTGACCGGAGTATCGAACTCGCCCAGCACTTTCATCGCCGCCCAGCCGTCAAGCACACAGAGCACTCTGTCCCCCACTCCCGAGTCGGCCCCGTCGATGGCCAGTACCTGCTCTCCACTCTCTGTTCCTTCAGGCGTAAGAGGCTGGACTAGAAGGAGCTTGTGCCCCTCGAAACAAGCGTCCTTTTGAGTGGAGAAAAGCTGGTCTACGACTCTTCCAATGATCATGAACTGGAATCCAGAAAGTTCTCACTGTCGAGAATCCCCACAATGGAGCAGTCCGACGGCACCAGGTTTGGAGACCAGGGGAAGCTTCCCTCTTTGCCGGTCACGTAGAAGACCCGCTCACCAGGCCCTGCGCCTACAGCGTCCAGGGCCACTCGTACCTGGCCGGCTGGAGTACCGTTTCGATCGATTGGTTTGATGAGGAGAATTCTCCGGCCTGCCAGGGACGCGTCTTTCATAGTCGCGACAACCGTTCCAACAACTTCCGCCAGGTTCATGATCTAGTCATCGTACTTATGGAAGTGAGGACTCAGCTGAAGGCCTTGGATGGAAGTCAATCGTGTCCACGATTCCAACAATGGTGCAGTCGACGGGATGATCGGCCATCCCCGATGCCATGCGTGCGGAACTGCCGCTGACAATGATGACTGTCTCGCCGGCACCGGCTCCAACAGTATCGATCGCCACCTGGTATCCCAATTCGTCGCCCGTCTCGGGATCGATGATGCGGACGATGAGCAGTTTTTTGCCTTGAAGCTTCTCGTCCTTGCGGGTGGCGACTACGGTTCCGGCAATCTTACCTAGAAGCATGGCTGGTCAGAACCTGGGTCAAGACTTATGGAGGGCTGCACTAGGACGGCTATTTCGGGACGATGGGAAGGCGTTCGTCGAGACTCGAGTGCGGCCGCGGTATCACGTGGACGCTAACCAGCTCGCCGACTCGCCGCGCCGCTGCCGCGCCGGCATCGGTCGCAGCTTTGACTGCGGCGACATCCCCGCGCACAATCGCGGTGACCAGTCCACTACCTATTTTCTCGTAGCCCACCAGGGTGACCTTGGCGGCCTTGACCATTGTGTCGGCGGCTTCAACCATGGCCACAAGACCTTTGGTCTCGACCATTCCCAGGGCTTCCATCGAATCGGCCATTTTTTAGTAACGCCTCCCAGCAAACAGGACCCGTCTATCGGTCTTCACCCATCTCCAGTATGACTCTCTCGACAATCTCTTCAATTTCCGGCGGAGACAGCGTGAGAGGGCGTTCGCCATTGGCAGTGACAGGGCAGTCGGACTGCCGCGAAACTGCAGCAGTTATACCATAATTTCCACTCACATCAAAAAGTTTGTCAACGGACTCCCGAGTGAGCAGACTTTGCTTTCCAAGGATCCGTGTCAGCAGCGAGATTTTGGCAAAGTGCTCCAGTATTTCCATCCGGAAAAAGGCCTTCTGGAGGTCGTCTCCCAGGGTAATGGCCCCGTGGTTGGCCAGTAGGATCGCATCATGCTGAGGCACCAGATCATTGAGGCTATTGGCCAGTTCATCTGTGGAAGGAGTCCCATAAGGAGCAATCGGAACACAACCCAGGGTCAGGACGACCTCTGGCATCAAAGCTTCACGCAAGGGAATGCCGGCCACTGCATGCGCCGTGCCGTAAACGGGGTGTCCGTGGCAAACGGCACCCACGTCCGGCCTTCCTCGGTAGACAACGACATGCATCTTGATCTCACTCGAGACCTCCCGCATGCCCTCAATTCGATCCCCCTCCAGGTTGGTCACCACCAGGTCGTCGGGCTGCAAGTCGCCCTTGCACATGCCCGTGGGAGTCGCGATCAGCCGCTCTCCCAGCCGGATCGACAGATTCCCTTCATTGGCGCAGATCAGCTCCCTGGCATACATCCGCCTGCCGATGTCGCAAATGAGTTCTCTCGCCTGCCATTCTCTTAGCATGGGTTCTGGGTTCTAGGTTCTGGGTCTCAGGTTTGGGGAGGGGAAGTCTCCACCCCAAACATCCTGCCCTTGTACGTTGCACGTAACAGATTGCTCCAATTGGGTAGTCTGGGAATCGTTATTCTACGACTGACGACTTACCACTGACAACTGATCGCTTTTCCGGGTCCGGGGATGAACGGTGGTTCTGCGCTCTATCGTTCTGTTGTCCGGCAGCCCGTGGGACTATCACCACGGACTCCTAGCAGCCTGTGGTGAAAGTCGAGGGTAGGGGTCACATTCAGACACTACACTGGTCCCATGGCAATGGGAAAGAAGAAGCGACGGCGACAAGCGGATCTGTGGGTGGCCAGCAGCCAGTTAGCGCGGAGTCCTGGGCATCCATTCTACGAAGCCCTCAACGAGGTATTGAGTGAGCACGGCTTTGACGATTTCGTAGAGGAGCTGTGCGGGAAGTTCTACGCGGAGAAGATGGGGCGGCCGAGCGTGGCGCCGGGAGTGTATTTTCGGCTGTTGATGGTGGGGTATTTTGAAGGGATCGGAGCGGAGCGAGGGATTGCCTGGAGAGTGGCCGATTCACTGGCCCTGAGAGAGTTTTTGGGATTGAAAGTGAGCGAGACACCACCCGATCACTCGACGATATCGAGAACCCGGAGATTAATCGATGTGCAGACCCATGCGGCGGTGTTCAGCTGGGTGCTGGAGCGACTGGCGGAATCGGAACTGCTGAAGGGAAAGACGATCGGGATCGACGCGACGACGCTGGAAGCCAATGCGGCGATGCGCACCATCATCCGACGGGATACGGGAGAAGACTATAACCAGTTTTTAACCGGATTGGCTCAGGCTTCCGGAATCGAGACGCCCACCCGCGAAGACCTGGTTCGTACGGACCGGAAACGCAAGAAGAAAGGCTCCAACAAAGAGTGGAAACATCCTCACGATCCGGACGCTCGCATCACGAAGATGAAGGACGGGCGAACGCACCTGGCCCACAAGGCCGAGCATGCCATCGACATGGAGACGGGAGCGATTGTGGCGGTCACGGTACAGGGAGCCGATAAAGGAGACACGACGACCCTGAAGGAGACGCTGATTCGTGCTGCCGAAAACATTGAAGAGGCGACGGGGCAAAAAGAGGAAATGGCCGAGGTGGTGGCCGACAAGGGATATCACAGCACCGAAACGGTAAAGGATTTTGCAGCGCTGCAGATACGCAGTTACATCTCGGAACCGAAGCGGGGCAGACGCAAGTGGAAAGGCAACATCGAGGGGCGAGATGCCACCTATGCCAACCGCAGACGGATACGGGGAGAGCGAGGCCGCGAGTTACTGAGACGGCGGGGCGAAAAACTGGAAAGATCCTTTGCTCATCTGTACCGGACAGGGGGGATGCGCCGCACCGAGGTCAGGGGACACGACAATGTGGCCAAGAGACTGCTGATTCAGGCCGGTGCGTTCAACCTGGGTATGGTGATGCGCCAGAAACTCGGCGCAGGGACTCCCCGGGCCCTCCACGCCCGGATTCTTTGCGCTTTGTTAGCCTTTTTCGGGCTGAGAAAGGGCCTGAGGAGACGGATCAGCACTTTCTTTGAAGGTTTGATTGGAAAACTTTCAATCGGGCCCTTTCCAGGTGGCCCCCGGCCCAAGTCGGTGTCCGGACCCAATTAAGCACTTCTGCCACGGGCTGCTAGTCTGACCGACCGCGCAGGTGATCAGTCTCTTGCCAGAACCCAGAACCCAGAACCCGTTTCCTGCCGTCCCCGTTCGATATAATGCCAAGCTATGCTTGCCCGACTGACGGGAACGCTCAATGAGAAGTCGGCCGGCCAGCTCATCGTTGACGTTGGAGGGGTTGGGTACGAGGTGTTCATTCCCTATTCGACCTACTATGAGCTGGGTGAGGTGGGAGAAGAAATCACGCTTCGAATCTACATGCATGTGAAGGAAAACGAGCTGAGTCTCTATGGCTTCCTGACCCAGCGTGAGAAAAACCTGTTCCACCTGTTGATTCAGATTTCCGGCATCGGCCCCAAGCTGGGAGTCATCATTTTGTCCGGACTCCCGGCTGATGAACTGGCTGAGGCTGTTCTGGCTGGGGACCTGGTGCGGTTGACTTCGATTCCGGGAGTTGGGAAAAAGACGGCCGAGCGGATCGTTCTCGAACTCAAGGAAAAGATCGACAAGCTGATCCCGGACCGTTCCTCCCAGGACGCTGGAAGGCTGCTCGCCGGTGTCAACGGGGACGTAGTCTCTGCACTGGTCAATCTCGGATACCAGAGGGCGGCTGCGGAGAAAGCGGTCAGAGAGGCCACTCGGGAAAGAAGAGACCTCGGTTTTGAAAGCCTTCTGAGGCGTGTACTCAGTCTTCTCTCGGGCTCCTGACCGGCGAAAAACTTGAATGGTACTTATGGAAGAAGAGAAAGACTTCCTGGACCCGTCCCTGAAAGACACGGATCGGTCGGTCGAGAACAGCCTGCGCCCCAGGACGCTAAAGGAGTTCATCGGGCAACCGAAGATCAAGGAAGGCCTGGCAATCTCCATTCAGGCGGCGATCCATCGAAGCGAACCGCTCGACCACGTACTCCTGTTCGGTCCGCCGGGCCTGGGTAAGACGACGCTGGCCCAGATCATTGCCAATGAACTGGGGGTGAGTTTCAGAAGCACATCCGGACCGATCATTGAGAGGCGAGGTGATCTGGCCGCCATTCTAACCAACCTCGAAGCCAACGATGTCCTTTTCATTGACGAGATTCACCGCCTTCATCCTGCCATCGAGGAGATCCTTTACCCGGCTATGGAGGATTTCAAGATCGACATCATGATTGGAGAGGGACCGGGCGCCCGCTCGATTCCCCTGGACATTCCTCACTTCACTCTGGTGGGAGCGACCACGCGAAGCGGCCTGCTCACTTCTCCTCTACGAGCCCGGTTCGGAATCCTGCAGAGACTTGACTTTTACACCCGCAAAGATTTGACCGAGGTGGTCCGCCGATCCGCCGGGATACTGGATGTCGAGGTGGATCTCGGTGGCTCTCAGGAAATCGCCCGGCGCAGCAGGGGAACCCCGCGGATCGCAAACCGGCTGCTCCGAAGGGTTCGAGACTACGCCCAGGTCAGGGAAGATGGTTTCATTAACGACGCGATCGCCTGTCGAGGTCTGGAGTTGATGAACGTCGATTCGCACGGCCTCGACGAAACCGATCGCAAACTTCTTCTGACCATCATTGACAAGTTCGACGGCGGGCCGGTCGGAATCAAGACGATCTCGGCAGCCATCGCCGAAGAAACGGATGCCATTGAAGACATCTACGAGCCCTACTTGATTCAGGTCGGATTTCTAAATCGTACGAGCAGGGGAAGGGTGGCCACCCGCCTGGCCTTCGAGCACCTCGGGAAACCCTACCAGGCGGTCCCTCAGAAAGGGCTCTTCTAAGAGCGTCGCTCCGGTTGTTGGTTACTGGTTACTGGTTACTGGTTGAAGGTTGAAAGTTCGTGTCACTGTCGTTCCTGCAAGAAGCGGCCTGTCGGCCGCCGCGCAGTCACTGTCGTTCCTGCCTCTGTGGTTTCCTTGATGGTCACTGTTTCTGACTGCTTGCGAGCCGGTTCCGGAGGTCCCGCGCGCTTGCCTGAGCCTCCTCACCCTGAAAACTCCTCCCCGTGAGACCTGCGACTGATCGAGCCTCGCGCGGAGTTGTCCAGTATAATTCGAGGTTTATGGCAGAGCCCCTGATTCTATTGACCAACGATGACGGAGTGAATGCCCTGGGGCTGGAGATGGCCCGCAGGGCATTGGAAGGTCTGGGGCGGGTCGTGGTGGTGGCTCCGACCGAGGAACGAAGCGGCTCCAGTCACAGCCTGTCTCTGACTCACCCGGTTCGGATCGAGCACCTGGAATCCGACCGTTATGCGACGACTGGAACGCCGGTGGACTGCGTGATTCTCGGTTTCAGGAAGATTCTCGAGCGCCTTCCTGATCTGGTCGTGAGCGGGATGAATCACGGAGCCAATCTGGGCGAGGACGTCTTCTATTCCGGCACCGTGGCGGCGGCTCGCGAAGCCGCTCTCCATGCGATTCCGTCTTTCGCGGTTTCCACGCTGGGAAAACACTCGAATGATTTCGAGCATGCCAGCGGGGTTCTCACACACCTGGTCGAGTCCCTCTGGTCTCGGGTCGAAGGGGGCACGTTCCTGAATATCAATATCCCCGAAGGTCGGCCCGGCGAGGTTCGGTTCACCAGGCAGGGAAGTCGAAGAATAACGAGCGGGATTGCCGAGAAAACTGACCTTCGCGGCCGCACCTACTATTGGATCGGAGCGGATCAGAGTCAGTGGATTGTCACCCCCGAGAGCGACTACGAAGCCATTCTTGGAGGACAGGTCTCCATCACACCAATGCATCTGGTGCAAACGGATTATCAGACACTGGCGGACCTTCAACAGCTCGAGTTGGGTGCCCTTGGTTCGCTGGAGAGCCGCCAGTGACAGCGCCGGTGAAATCGGTCGTTCGGGCTCGTCGTTACTCTTTCTTTGCCCTTCTCAGACGCCTCTATGACTGGGTGCTGAACTGGGCCGAACGGAAGTCGGCACTGGGGGCGTTGTGGGCCCTGGCTTTTGCCGAAGCTTCGTTCTTCCCGATTCCTCCCGACGTGCTGCTAATGGCGATGGCCATCGGGAAACCGCGCAAGGCCTTCCGGTTCGCCCTGGTCTGCACCCTCGGATCTCTAATGGGCGGTCTGTTCGGCTATCTTCTGGGTTACCAGTTCTATGCCCTAGTAGGGCAACCTATTATCGAGTTCTATGCGGCCGCCGATCAGTACGAAAGGGTTCGCGAGTTGTTCGAAACCTGGAACGCGGTGGCCGTGGCTATTGCCGGATTCACTCCCATTCCCTTTAAAGTCTTCACCATCGCCGCGGGGGCGTTTCGGGTCGATCTGCTGACCTTCTTCCTGGCTGCTGCGGTGAGTCGAAGCGCCCGCTTTTTTCTCGTGTCCGGGCTGATCTATTACCTGGGGCCGGCAATCAAAGACAAGGTAGACCGGTACTTCAACCAGTTGACGATTCTCTTTGTGGTGTTGCTTGTGGGTGGATTTTTAGTTCTGAAGTATGTACTTTGAGAAAAGGAACGGGGCGTGGCGCAGTTTGGTAGCGCGCACGGTTCGGGACCGTGAGGTCGGAGGTTCAAATCCTCTCGCCCCGACCATCTTTTTCCCGGCCATTCTCCCGTTACCTACTGAGCGCTTCGCCTGTGGGAAGGGACTCAGGCCGAAAACGCCTTGAAAGTGGGAGGTAGACTCAGGGCAGCGACCGTTTAAATCCCTCCGGGAGTCGCCCTGAGTCTACCTCCCACTGTGGGTCCGAGAGGGGGAGTGAGGGAGGGGACGCTAAACACTTTATCTACAGGCTTACCTGGTTTACGCTCGGAGAACATGATTCGATGTCGACGCTATCTCCTGGCTGGCCGGGTTCAGGGGGTGGGTTTCCGTTATTATGTCTCTGGTAAGGCTCTCGAGTTGGGGGTGATGGGTTTTGTGCGAAATCTGGCTGACGGCCGGGTGGAGTGCTGTGGTGAAGCGTCGCCCAGGGTACTCGAGTTGTTTGAAGAGCATCTGGCGAGTGGACCCCGCTGGGGTCGCGTAGAATCAATAGAGAGCGAGGATCTGGCTCCTCAGCAGTACGAAGATTTTTCGATTGAGGTGTGAAATGGAGGAACTCAAGAGGCTGATTCGCGAAATTCCGGATTTTCCAAAACCCGGCATCCTCTTTTACGACGTCACGACGCTTCTGAAAGATCCGTTTGGTCTGCGAGAAGTGCTCCGGCACTTTGAAGAAGCCTTTCGTGGACGGCCGGTGGACAAAGTGGTCGGGATCGAGTCCAGAGGCTTCATTCTGGCTCCCACCGTAGCGACCCGCCTCGATGCGGGATTCGTCCCGGTGCGCAAGCCAGGCAAGCTGCCGGCAGAGACGATCCAGGTATCCTATGAACTGGAGTACGGCCAGGACAGCCTGGAAATTCACCGGGACGCCGTTGAGGAAGGCGAGAATGTCCTGATTGTCGACGACCTGATGGCAACCGGCGGCACCGCGCGGGCGACCCTGGAACTGGTGCGGAGGCTGGGGGGCAACGTCACCGCCATTGCCTTTCTCATCGAGCTGGAGTTTCTCTCCGGTCGAGACCAGCTCGACAACGTCGAGGTGTTCTCACTGCTGCGCTACTAACCCGGATTATTCATAAGTTTTCGTAGCGAAGCGGGAGATTCTCACGCTGCAGTAGAAAATTTATGAATCATCCGGGCTAACAGCCCGTGATGGGCCTGCTCCTCCCGTAACCCGTAGGGCGCCCCTCTGTGCCAACATGGGTGAGACACTTCTTCCCCACTAAATTAGACTAGAGGGTGAGAAGCTGGATCACACGATGATGGTAAACAGGAGCGATAAGAAACTGAGGATTTTGGAGACTTCGGAGCGAAGCGGAGAGGTCCCCAAAATCGGTGCGGAACGGACTGAGCCCGACAGGGTTCTTCCTAGACCCGATCCGGAAGTTCCCAGCAAGGCCACGCGTCGCCGATTTTCAGCCCGCTATAAGCTCCGGATCCTGGAGCAGGCCGATGGATGTGAAGAGTCGGGCGGAGTGGGAGCCTTGCTGCGCCGAGAAGGACTTTACTGGTCGAATCTTCAGACCTGGCGACGACAACGCGAGGAAGGAACGCTGCAGGCGCTGACTCCTCGCAAGCGGGGGCGCAAGTCCAAGCCGGTCAATCCTCTGGATCATCAATTGAGGCAAGTTCAGGCCGAGAATCGGAAGTTGAAGCGCAAGCTCGAGAAGTTTGAAGCCATGCTGGATCTCCAAAAAAAAGTCTCGCAACTGTTGGGGATCTCTCTGGCGAGCAGCGAAGAGAACGGAGACGAGAGCTGATGGACGAAGCTTTGCGATTCTCACAATCCCACGGAGTCCGGGCCGGCTGTCAGGCTCTGGATCTGCCGCCATCCAGTCTGTATCGGGAGAAACTTCGGCGGGAACGGCCGGCGATGGATCCTCGACCTCGGCCCGCATCCCCACGCGCCTTGAGCCCGCCCGAGAAGGAAGCTGTCGTGGAGGTCCTGCACAGCCAGCGGTTTGTCGACAAAGCTCCCGCCACAGTGTGGGCGGAGCTACTGGATGAAGGGCGATACTTGTGCTCGATCCGAACCATGTATCGCATTCTGTCCCAACGTCTGGAAGTCAAGGAGCGTCGCCGCCAGCGCCGCCATCCCCAATACGCCAAGCCAGAACTCCTGGCCACCGGCCCCAACCAATGTTGGTCATGGGACATCACCAAGCTCAAGGGTCCCGTCAAATGGAGTTATTACTACCTCTATGTGGTTCTGGATATCTTCAGCCGCTACGTGGTGGGCTGGATGGTGGCCACCCAGGAGAACTCACGCCTGGCCAAGGCTTTGATCGCCCAGAGCTACTCCAAGCAGGCGATCGTGTCGGGAGATCTCACCCTCCATGCTGATCGAGGGTCGTCGATGAGTTCCAAGGCACTGGCCTTGCTGCTGGCCGATCTGGGAGTGACCAAGTCTCACTCTCGGCCTCACGTCTGTGACGACAATCCCTACTCGGAGGCCCAAATCAAGACCCTCAAGTACCGGCCCGAATTCCCGGCTCGATTCGGCACCATCCAGCAAGCCAGAACCTTTTGCCGGGAGTTCTTCGATTGGTATAACCGCGACCATCGCCATTCGGGTATCGGCCTGCACACTCCCGAGGACGTGCACTACCTCACCGCCATCGCCACACGTCGCAATCGAGCCCAAACACTGGAGGCCGCCCATGCACTCTTCCAGGAGAGATTTCCCAATGGCAAACCCGTTCCTCCCGCTCTTCCAGAGGCGGTTTGGATCAACCCTCCCGAAAAGAAGGACCCTTGAGATGACGCTACTGTAATTTATTCACCAAAGTGTCTCAAAGTTGTTGACACGTTCCGCGCCAGGGCTGCAATGAGGAAAGCGAATAAACAGTCGGCGGCTCAATGTCCATCGACTTCGCCCGGTGATGTTCAAGGCAATCACGATCTCGCCCTGGAACGCCAGTGAGCGAAGTGAATAATTTTCAATCTTCAATCTTCTATTCGTCAGCCAGTCTCACCCGGGGTGGCCGAGTCTGATTCGCCGCCCTCGGCAGGTGGTTCGGCGTCTTCCCGGGAACCTGTCTCGCTTTCCAGAAGAGCAATCCGCGCTTCGATCGAGGCAGCATCAGGTGGGTTCTCTTCCATGAGTCTCTTGAGCAGATCCAGAGCCTCGGCCTTTTGTCCCCCCGCGTCGTAAGTTTTGGCCAGGCTGTCCATGATCTGGGAGGTGGGAACCTGGGTCGACGGCTGGTCCAGGATGGCATTCCATGCTTCAATGGCTTCATCGCTCCGGCCCATTTCGAGAGCCAGCTGAGCAAGGTGATTGCGCGCCAGGTTCTGGAGGTTGAGGCTGGATGATCGATCAATCAACTGTCGAAAAGACTCTATCGATGCATCCGACTGCTCGAGTCTCCGTTGTGTGACGGCAACATAGAATTGGGCCACTTCTCCCACGCTTGACCCGCCCTGGTCCTCAGTAATCCGCCGGAACTCCCTGAGCGCTTGCTGATCGCGCTCCTCTTCACTCGTATAGGGCTGCTCCGGCTCCGGCTGATCCGGGGCTTCTGCTTCCGGAAGCACCGAATTGAAGATCTTCAAGGCTTTAGCCAGATCCTCCTGGGCGACAGTCGCGCGGCCGGACTGAATGGTCTGAAAGCCCCAGTAGCCGGCACCAAGCAGCAACAAAATCGCAATACCGCCGAGCAGGTGGTTGCGGTATTCGATCACCCACTCCCAGGTGTCGACGAGCAGATAGCGAATTCGATCTTCGGAGATTTCTTTGCGCGTGAGGTGTTTCGGTCTGGGCAAGATTAGCCTCCATGTTCGAGATCTGCGCCTGGCAGGACTCGAACCTGCGACACACGGGTTAGGAACCCGTTGCTCTATCCTACTGAGCTACAGGCGCGTGAGAAGAAAGTAGTTTAACAAAAAGGATCGACCGCGTGCTATCGTTGCAGGTGTTGACGCACGGCTCCTCCAGACCAACAGCACGCTCTGCCGGTGGGACCCTGGCTCCTTTCGCTATGTGCGACGATCAGAGCCGGGGGAGGCGCCATCCCGAAGAGGCCCATCCCTACCGCTCCGAGTTTCAGCGTGACCGTGATCGCATCGTTCACACCAAGGCCTTTCGCCGTCTGGAAAACAAGACCCAGGTGTTCGCTCCCTTCTTTTCGGACCATTTCCGCACCCGGCTCACCCATACCCTGGAAGTAACTCAGGTTTCCACCACGATTGCCCGGGCGATGGGAATCAACGCCGATCTTTGTGAAGTTCTCGCCTTGAGTCACGACATTGGGCATCCACCTTTTGGGCACGAGGGAGAAAAGGTGCTCGACCGCATCATGAGGAAGCACGGCTCAGGCTTCAACCACAACCTTCATGCACTCCGGATCGTGGAGGATTTTGAGGTCAAGTACCCGGCGTTTCGGGGACTGAATTTAACTTATGAAGTCCGCGAGGGGATCATCAAACACAGCAGCGACTGGGAGGATTCGACTCGATCCTACGTCGACTTGAGCGAATACCAACCCGGCATCAAACCAACACTGGAGGCCCAGGTCATCGATCCTGCTGACGAAATTGCTTACAACGCTGCCGATCTCGATGACGGGTACCGGTCAGGTCTTCTCGGGGCTGATCTGATCCGAGATGAAGTCCCACTTTTCGCGCGGATCTCCGAGACCGTCAGAAGCGAGTACCCGCGCGCCCAGGAAGAAATCTGGGTCAGTGAAACGCTACGCCGGCTGATCGATTGCCTGGTCACGGATCTGATCGAGTTCACTATGAGTGAAATCAGGGACCGCGGCATTCAAAGCGTCGAAGACGTGCGCCGGCAGGAAGCACTGATTGTGTCTCTCAGTCCCGCGACTTCGCGGCTGAATCAAGGCCTGAAGCACTTCCTGAACGGGAAACTCTACGACGACCCGACTCTCAGGCAGGCTCGATTGTCTGCCCAGGTACTCATTGAAGGACTGTTCGGGTATTATCTGGTCAACCCACGAGCTTTGCCCGAGCACCACCGATCCCGGCTCGGGGACTCGCAACTGCCGAGTGTGGTCTGTGACTACATCGCCGGAATGACAGACGGCCTCGCCGAGCGGCAGTTCGAGAAGGTCAGTCGAAGCTGAGCGGCCGAAACGTAAATATTCGGTAAACCCCGTCTTGCAATAATCTCCTTCCAAATAAGCCCGCGGTCAAACTTTGCTGGACACAGAAGCTGCGAGTGTGTATACAGGGAGCATGCAGCTGAGTGCTACCACCAAGCCGGAATCGGGTGGACTGACGGCTGATGGCTCGACGAAGCGGGTTTTGGTGGCCAAGGAAGAGTACATCCGGCTGCGCTGGGCGGCAGCGTACTGGAAGGCCCAGCATGCCGGGGCGGTGGAGAGAGAAAAGCAGTTGAAGTCAGAGAACTTGAGTCTGCGGGCTCGAGTTCGAGAGCTGGAGAGTCAGCTCTGGGGGCGCAAGAGTGAACAGGCCAAGGGTGGGCGCGCTGGCAGTTCCAGCCCCAAGGCGAGCGGGCGACCCCGAGGGCAGCAAAAAGGCAAGCAGGGGCACGGTCGGACCACTCTGGACGGGTTGGCAGCCCAGGAAGAGGTAGTGGATCTGGAGGAAGCCCAAAAAAGCTGTCCGAAATGCGGTCTGGCACTGGAAGCCTTGGGCTGGACGGAAGACGCCGAGGTGGCCGAAATCGAAGTGCGGGCCCACCGGCGGGTGATCCGGCGGCGCAAGTACAAAGCGGCCTGCCGCTGCGGGGTGCTGCCCGGCATTGTCACGGCGCCCGCCCCGGCACGCTTGATTCCCAAAGGCAAACTAGGGATTTCGGTTTGGGTGGAGATTCTGCTGGAGAAGTTTGACCATTGCCGCCCCACCCACCGTCTGTTGCAGCAGTGGCGAGACCACGGTTTGACTCTCTCTGCAGGAACGGTGGCCGGAGGGCTGAAAAAACTGCAGGGTCTGTTTTTGCCGGTGGCCGAGGCGATCGCCCAGCAGCAGCTCACCCAGGAGAACTGGCAAGCCGACGAGACCGGCTGGCCGGTGTTTGTGGCGGTGGAAGGCAAAAGCGGACGGCTCTGGCATTTGTGGGTGTTTTTGTCGGCCTCCACAGTCGTGTACCAGCTCCAACCCAGTCGCTCGTCTGCAGTGCCTCAATCTCACTTCGGCAGCGCCCAGGGCACTTTACTCACCGATCGATATTCTGCCTATAAGAAGCTGGTCCGGGTCTCAGAGGGGCGTATTTGCCATGCCTTTTGCTGGGCTCACGTGCGCCGCGACTTTTGGCGACTGGGCCTATCCCACCCCCCCTGGCAGGACTGGTCCCTGATGTGGATTGACGACATTGGCCGGCTCTTTGCTGCCAATCAGCTGCGGCTGGCAGTTCGCGATCAGCCCTTGGAATGGGCCCGGGCCGATCGAAAGCTGCGGGTGGCGGTTGAGAAAATGCGAGAGCAATGCGAGGCTCAACGCCAGCTTCCCAGCCTGGCTCCCCCCTGTCGCAAGGTCCTGAAAAGCCTGGCTCGACACTGGCCAGGGCTGACCGTGTTTGTGGATCAACCGGAAGTGGCTATGGACAACAACGCCGCCGAACGCGCCTTGCGCAACCCGGTGGTGGGACGCAAGAATTACTACGGCTCAGGCAGCCGCTGGAGCGCCCAGTTGGCGGCCAGCTTATTCAGCATCTTTGCCACCCTGCGACTCAACGGCCTCAACCCCCGCCTGTGGCTCAGGGACTATCTGCAGGCCTGCGCTAGGCAAGGCGGACAGCCGCCACCCGGCCTGGATCCTTTTCTTCCCTGGGAAATAAGCCCCCATCGTGCCCGCGCATTGACCTGGGCCAGGACGCCGGCAGCGGAGGCTGGATGAAACGCTTCTGCGGGCGAGACTTTAGCGGCCGGGAGATGCGGCGACTGTGTGAGCTGATTGGCGAAGATCCGACCCGCTCGCGGGCCCAGCTCTCCCGCTTGGCCTGCCAGCTCTTGGGCTGGTTCAAGCCTGACGGTGGCCTCAAGGAGATGAGCTGCCGGGTGGCCATGCTGCGCATGCATCGGCAGGGGTTGCTGCAGCTGCCGCCCCCTCGCAACCCGAAGGGAGGCTCGGGCCCAATCAAGCACACTTTCTGCAGCGCACCACAACCGCTGCTGTCCCGACCCGTGCACGAGCTGTCCGGCCTGCATCTGGAGCCGGTCCTGAGCCGCCCCGACTCCACTTTGTGGAATGAATACATCGACCGCTACCACTATCTGGGATACAAGCCCCTGCCGGGTGCTCAGCTGCGCTACTTCGCTTGTTCCGAAAGCCGCATCCTGGCCCTGCTCGGCTTTGGCGCCGCCGCTTGGAAAACCGCCCCTCGCGACCGCTTCATCGGCTGGCGTCCTTCGGAAAGGGAGAGAAACCTTCAACTGATCGTCAACAACGCCCGTTTCTTGATCCTTCCCTGGGTCGAGTCCAAGAACCTGGCCTCTAAACTGCTGGCCATGGCCGCGCGTCAACTCCCCGAGGACTGGCACGACCGCTACGCCTACCGACCCGTTCTGCTGGAAACCTTCGTCGACACGGGGCGCTTCACAGGCGCCTGCTACAAGGCCGCCAACTGGATCCATGTCGGACAGACCCAGGGCCGGGGCAAGCTGGACCGTGACCGCAAGGCCGATCTGCCCACCAAAAGCATCTGGCTCTACCCCCTGAGCAAACACTTCCGAAGATCGCTTCGCTCCACTTGAGTTCCCAACCCGCCTCACCCCATTAGGCATAAAGCCGATGATGGGTTTACCGAATATTTACGGATTTACTCATTTGAGTGCCATCCCCCTGCGTCCCGTATGGTGCCAAAACTTGACTGACTCGTCACGCCGCCTCCGAGAATTATAGCTGGGCATTCCACCGAGCCGCTCTCGGCATTGGATCGGCCTTTGATCAGCGTATCTCTTCGCAGTGATTGACCATGAGATACCGGTCGGCGGAGTTTTGGCACACTACGCCGTTGTGGTTCCTCATGACCTCCGGTTCGGTCTGAGGATCGAGTCCGGTAATAAGGCGGGCTCAGCTACCCACGGCTTAACCCTTCGCTTGTTCCGGTGGGGATTGGAGTTTCCTAGGAGGGAAAGCCCTCAGGAATTTGCTCCCCTTGCCCGCCGTTGGGCCAGAGCGTCAGAGGCCACATGTGTAGCTGTCCATATCCCCGCGTACAAGGGAAGCAAAGGGAAGGCCTTCGCGGCGTATTCCGTTGCCATCCAGGGTTTCCAGGAGGCTCAGGGGCCCAGTCTGAACCACTCGGATCCCCCCTGAAAGTCCCGTCGGTTATCGTCAGCATCGTCACAGCGTCACGCGTGAATCTCCCCGGGGCCTGAGCGGTGACGCCGGTGACGCTCGTGACGCTTCCCTGGCAACCTTCTGACCCCTCGTGAACCCCTTTCCCAGGTCCACGCCGCGGGCACACTTTGGGCACCATACCTTCCAAGGCCCGCTCCCGACGCGGGCTTTGAGATAGCGCGCAGGACCCCTAATCCTGTGCGTCTGTGGGTGGGTCGGGGATTCCTGAAGGCACAAGAGTGTGGGTCAGAGATGTGCGGCCAGCCAAGGAAGAGCCCGCAGGGCGTAACCCCAACAATCTCCGGACCTCTTCGATTGCTCTTCTGCATGATCAGCCAGGTGGAAGGAATACAGAGAGAGCTAGAGTAGCCTCCGAATGGGACGGCTGGGACGGTCGCAAAGGGGTACCTACCATATAAGGATACGAGTGGGTTACTGCGCTCGCTGCTGAGAGCTGAAGGATGGCGCCCCGCAGGCCAAGGTTGAATTGCTCCACTGGCATAATGGTCTCAGGAGTTATTTAACCGGCGTGTTTCGAACGACAGGGGGGCACAATGAAGGTAGAGAAATCCGGGAAGAAATGGATCGTTTCGGGACCAGGGGACGGGTGGGTCCTGAAGAAGAAGTACCCGAGAAAATGGAAAGCGGAACTCGCGCTGCGTGTCTGGAAGGAAGGTGGTCGAGTCTCGGACTATTGGGCAGCCTCGCGAGAGGAACAGTCAAAAAGATCCTCCATTGCTCAAACCAACGCCGAGCAAGCCGCCAGGAGGCGTCTGGAGTCAGCTCGCCGCAAGTATCCTGATGAGGCGGTCATCGACGAGGACCAGTCGATAAGGGTACAACGGCAGCCCGGAGAAAGGAGAATCATAGAGGTTCGCTTTTCCGAACTCAGTGACTTACATATGTCCCAGGTGTCTGGAGGTGTCCGCCTGACATCGTTGCACTATTACCTTTATGCGAGGATGTGGTGCACCAGCATCCCAGAGAATGCCGACTTCCCACACTCTTGCCAACATGGCCCCCCGCCTCATGAAATCTTGGTAGTCATCGGTCGCAAGGACAATGAAGAGATCTACGAAAAACTGCTGAGTCGGGCATGGTTTTGACAGCTCTCATATCCCCCTGTGCACCCGATAATTCTGGGGGTACCCCCTAGTGACCGGCCCAGGTGTCCCAGCCGTCCCACCGGAGCTGACTCGTAGGGTCCGGAAGCCCATTCGCAGCACTTCCACCCTGTCCAGGGGCCAGTCCTGACGAGGACATCTCCCTTTGCTCCCCTTGGGCTCAGGATTCGAGGAGCCACATTGCAGCTGCGGATATGCTCGTGCGCAACCGGAGGGAAGGGAGATAACCTCGTTGGCTATTCCCGGGGTCTGGGAGGTGCTCCAAAGGCTTCGGATCTACTCGGAGAGCCTCTGGGAGTTTCTGACTGGGCCTGGAGCACATCGGAAGCTACCGAAGTTCTGGCTCCCAGGAGAAGCCGCACGCTGAACACCGGCGACGCTTCCGCCACAACACGGCCAGCAGGATTAGCGATATGAACGGAAACCAGGGCAACATCGACGCCCCTTTTGTCCGCTGAGCAAGCAGCGATCCACTGACGCGATCAGAGCCACAGCGGGGGCACTGCTCATCCTCAGCTACTGGCAAATCAGCCTCAGGAACCCCCTCCAGATCCTCGGAGCGATCCTGCAGGAGCAGCTCCCGTGCACGATCCCCATCCTCGGCCGGAACCTGGAGCCGGATCCCCCCTATCGCCTGCGACGCTAACCAGTTGATGCTGACATGATTCAAGCCCAGCAGGGAGGCCTCGATTCCATCCGCTTCCAGGCGTGACTGCGCGAGTTGCGCAGCTGGCACGTCGCGGAACCTCGCTATCGTCTTGAGATCCATTCCCGGAATCCCCTGTAGTTACCAGCGATTGGCTGATCACCATCTTAGCGCGATTCGCCTGAGCCAAGCTGCTCTGGAGAGCCAACCCTCAGGAGGGCATCTTCTTGCCTTCCCTTGGATTCTGAGTTCGTGAAGCTATATATGTGGCCCCCAATATCCTTGTGTGCAAAGGGAGGGACGGGAAATACCCTCGTTGGGTATTCCGTGGGTCAGACAGAGGCTTCGGAGGCTTCGGCACCACTCGGAGGGCCATCGGAGGTATTGCTGGAAGCTTCCTGGGCCTGCCTCAGCTTGGCCAGCATCCGGGCCCGGATATTCTCGGGGTCCATATCAATTCCCATGCTCACTTCCGGGGGCTTGGGACCGAACATGCCCAGGTGCTTGCCCAGCAGCTCCAGGGCTTTGAGCTTGTTGTGCATGTTGATCCTTAACCGGTCCCCATTGCTCGTCAGCCCACCGATCGCGCCCAGCCGATCCATATCTATCTCGTCTGGCGGCTTGACCCTTATTCCTGCCGAGTCCCAGTCGACGAAATCTGTCAGAGAGGCGAAGGCGACCCGGCTCAGCTCCCTCACGACTATGTCCTGGTCGATCCCGGTCCGGATGGACCTCTCCCTCATCCCTTCGTCAATCGCAGCTTTGACGTGGGGCTTCTTCATCAATTCCACCGCATACTGTGCAGCGGACTCCGGGGTGCCTCCATAACCCGCCTTGATGGCTGATTGCTTGGCATTGAGGCTGATCAGATACTCCTCGACGAAGCGCCGTTGTCTCGCGTTCAGGAGGCCGGACATACCCGCTCCCCACCTCCGTTCCTTCTGCCTCCGGTTCCGCTCCGCAGCTTCTCTGCGTTCGGCTTTGGCTCGCTCCACAACCTTGTGCAGCCGGGGAAACTTTGCCATGTAATGGGAAATTGTGACCGGTGTCGTGCCCAGGATGTCTGCGGCTTTACGCTTGATACCTCCTGTGATCAACGTCAAATAGAATTCCCGCAGCGACGATTGGAAATCCCCACACAAGGATTAAAAAAAAAGAGCTGTAGCCGTCCTCTGAGACGGCCCTTTCCGCGGTCCTCCTTTCTGTAAAAAAGAGAGATTGTTCCTAGAATGCGAGGGGGACGGAGTGAGGGCGTAGCCCGAACGGAGCTCCCCCTCGCTCGCGCTGGCGTCGAGGGGAGTGGACCAGATCCACGAGGCTGCTGAGCGGCCTCTGTAGGGCGCTGTACGACCTCTCCCCTTGGCGGGCACTCGTCTATCGCCCTCACCAAGCACTTTCCGGGGTCCAATCAGCCGATTTGCCCGGATTTGACCTCCTCGCGGTTTCCTCATTTCGTGGTTCCCTGCTGCTTTGCCTTGGCGCTCTCCATTCGATAGCTCGGGACGTTGAGTTCCAGAATCACGCTGTGGTGCACCAGCCGGTCGATGGCTGCTGCCGTCGTCAGGGGGTCCTTGAAGATCCTCTCCCAGTCCGAGAAGATCAGGTTGCTGGTCAGCAAGATGCTGCGACGTTCGTAACGATGGGCCAGCAGTGTGAAGAGAACCTCCATTTCCTCCCGGCTTTGCTGAACGTAGCCGATGTCATCGACTATGAGAGCCTCGAAGCGATCCAGTTTCTTGAGCTCCTTCTCCAGAGTCAGATCGATTTTGGCCCGCAGCAATCGCTGTACCAGCAGGGCGCAGGTAGAAAACAGAACCCGGCGCCCCAGCAGAATCAACTCCTGGCCCAGAGCACAGACCAGATGGGTTTTCCCGCTCCCAGGGTTACCGAAAGCCAAGACGTTCTCGGCACGATCCAAAAACGTCCCTTCCAGCAGCGCTGTGAGTTGTCGATCCACGCTTTGGGGCAAGCGCGAGCGGTCCAGCGCCGTCAGCGTTTTCTCCCAGGGAAGCTTGGAGGCCCGACGCTGGCGCTGGATTTTGCGCTCGTGCCGCTCCGCCACCTCGATCTCAGATAACGACAAGAGAAACCGGGGATAGGACAGACTTTCCTGGGTGGCCAGTGCCGCCTGGGCGGCGTAGTGCTCCCGAAAGGCCGGTAGATGCAGCTCGATTAGGCACTCGCGAAGTCGCGGTAAGTTGCCTGTGCTCATGACCTCACCTCCCGGTTCTCGAGAAGGGTGTCGTAGAGGCCCACGTCCATCTTCTCCACCATCACTTCCCAGGGTTCCACCACCGGATCGACAAGGCATTCTCGTAGTGCTTCAAAACGGATTCTTTGTCCCCGCTCAATCAACACCTGAAGTGCCTCTCGCACCCGCTGTTCACCTTCCTGGGCAGCCACCTCGAGGATCTTCAGATATTGGCGATCCGCCGTGGCCGGACAATCTCGGCGCAGCTCGTCGTAGGCGACTCGAAACAAGATCCCCGGAAACAGATCCTCCCGCCAGCGATAGCGAGTAAACGCCCCCGGCTTGCGCACCAACGAATGGATCACGTGCCGGTAGTCAATGCGATGCTTGCCTTCTCCTCGCAAGCGCGGCATCCGTGCCTGGCGCCGTCCTCCGTAGTAGACCTCCACCTGATCCGCCCACACCCGCACTTGAACGCGCTCGCCGATCAACCGGCTGTCCACCGAATAGGTGTTGTGGCGAACCCGGATCGTACTGCTGGGGGAGACTCTCACCCACTGCCGGGTGAAGTCATCCAGACGGCGTGCCGGCAACGGGCGCATCACTGCCAGCTCTTCTCCCAGGCGCTTTTGCCGGGCCGCATTGCGCCGGGACACAATCACCGCTACAAAGCCCTCGTACTCTTCCCGGCTGGAAAAATCACGGCTACACCGCAGCAGCAGTTCCTGCTCAATGGCCCGTTTCAAGCGGTGATGGGACTGTTCCACATCCCCGTTCTCGTGTGCCTTTCCTGCCTGAGTGCGACTGGAGCGCATCCCGAAGTGTCTCAGCAACGCTTGATAGCGCTCGGTGAACTCTTCCCGCTTCAGGTTCTTGACTGCCGCCGAGAGCCGGTCGGTCCGGTGCTCCTCGGGCAGCGCCCCCAACTCCCACAACGCGTTCTGAAGCCCCAGGCTGAGGCTCTCAAACGACTCACTGAAACACAGCGTGGTCGCTTCCCAGTTCGAGTAGGCCAACACGAAGTGGTACAGCAGATGGGGAAACGGCTGGCCCTGGATCGTCACTCCGAGGCGCCCCATAAACGTGAAGTCCGATTGCGCTTGATGTCCCGGCTGATACTTCTGCGGGAACATCACCTCCTTCGCTTCTCCGTATTCTGCCTTCCACTGCTTGATCCTGCGCTGCAGCGTTCTTAACTGGCCTTGCTGGAAGGCCCCTTCCTGCTGACGACACAAATGATCGAACACCGCTTTTGCTTCCACCGTCGGCGATCGCTTCAGGATCTCTTTCACCTCCGGCCACACCGACTCGAACGGATCCGATCGAGTTCTCCAATACCGTTCCGGCTGACACTGGCTCGGTAGCTTTCCCGACTTCAGGTACTTGCGAGCTGTCTTTCGCGACATCCCCGCTTTGGCCGCCGCCATCGTTAGCGTCTTCTCGTTCTTCTTCAACTTTACTAACCTCCGCACTTGCTGATCCTTAACCATGCCCTCATGGTCAGGATCAGCCCTGAAAAAGCGGGGAATTCCATTTGTCGTCGCGGGGAATTCTAACTGTCGCCAATCAGGTGTTGAACCAATCGTTGAGATCAGCGCGTTCGACCAGGCGGCGCCATGGCTTGATATGGGGATTCGTATGTTCTCGCTGGGAACCACAGTCAGCATTCTCCATGCTTATTGGCGTAAAAACGGAGACGGTCTTCGGGAACTGCATGCACAGCGCCAACAAAGCTAGTGCAGTTTGAGTAGATGACAACTCAGTAAGATCCGAGGCTGAGGACCGAAGCGCAGGGCAAAGAAGCCGAAGCGAAGAGAAAGGGACAAGCCCCTCTTTCGCAGTGACTGGTTCCGAAATTGCCTCACGCAAATGGATCGACGACCTGCACACCGACGAAGTTCATGCCGTGTTGCAGATCCTCGCTCAGAAGGAAGAAGCCGAAGCGAAGAGAAAGGGACAGGCCCCTCTTTCGCAGTGACTGGTTCCGAAATTGCCTCACGCAAACGGATCGACGACCTGCACACCAACGAAGTTCATTCCGTGTTGCAGATCCTCGCTCAGGAGGATGGGACAATTGGCGGCGCGCGCAGCCTCCACGATCGTCGCGTCCCAGTAGGAGATCTGCCATCGCGCCCGGGCCGCCATAGCGCTGCGGAGCAGCGTCACCGAGGTCTCCTGCACGGGATAGCGGAGCCAGGACTCGATCAGGGCGTTGGCCTGGTCATGGGTCAGTGCATCGGACCTGGAGGCTCGCGTGGCCTGCACGTAGAACTCTTGGAGCACCTGTACCGAAAGGGCCAGATCCGGTTCGTCCAGGATCTCGAGGGCCACTCGCCGCTTGGCTACCTCATCGGGCACGGTACTGACGGCATAGAGGAGCACGTTCGTATCAACGAAGCGCATCGCGGTCGTGAGCGTCATCTCGGGTGAGCCGGTCGGAGCCTCGGAACGTGTCGATGGAATCCAGGGTCTCTCGCTCCAGTCGCTTCCTCCGATCATAATCGGTCTCTTCACCTGCAAATCGAGAGAGGAACTCGCGAACCACGGCCGACACGGAGGTGTCGAGCTCGCTGGCTCGAACTCTCGCCTTTCGGTAGAGCTCCTCATGAATGCTAACTGTGATATTTTTCATGTCCACAGTTTCGCAGCTTAGGCATCCGACTTCAAGTCCCAAATAAGCCCAGTCAAAGAGGTCTTCCACGACATTATCGAAGTCATCGCGGTCGACGACGACTTGTTGACAGAAGCTTTCAAAATCGTCAGGAGGGGCCGGAGACAGTGGTTGTCCTCCTTCCTAATGACAAGTCCGATCCTCCCAGATGATAGAATCCCTGTTTTCTTGACACTGAATTGACACTGGAGAGGAAATCCCCTGATGAACAAGTCGAATCAAGTGATGCGAGTCGCTGTTGTGTTAGTGGTATCGGTCTTCCTGTCGGGAGCTGCCCTGGCTCAGGCAACGCTGGTCGTTCTTTGCAGCGACAGTGCAGCTGAGCCGCTCAAGAAGGTTGAGGTTTCTCTGCAGTTGTTGGAGACGCGAGAGCTTCTCGAAACGATCAGGTCAGACCGCAAGGGAAGAGTTCGTTTCAAGAAGCTCACCGGGGGCTACTACAGGATATGGGCTCGAAGAGAGGGCTTTCAGCCAGTCTATAGAGAGTTTCTGAATTTGGAGGAGGGCTTGGAAACGTCAGTGGATCTGAGGTTCGAACCTGGAGACTCCTCACAGCTCCTGTACTTTGAAGACTCCGCGTCCTTGCAAAAAGCTCAGCAGCTCTACGCAGAAGGGGCTCAGGCCCTGCTAGGGCGCCAGATTGACCAGGCCGAGGAGAAGTTACTGGTAGCCCGGAAGTTGAATCCGTCCGACCCGTATGTTTTTAAGTACCTGGGCATCGTGTTTCTCAACCAGAGGAACTGGAAGGAAGCACGGGAGAATCTCGAGAAGGCTGTTGAGCTCCTGAAGATGTTCGGCAGCTTTCGGACGGATGAGGAGCGCGCTCAGATCCAGCAGCGTCGCCAGAGCCTGGAGCAGCTCTGGGCCGAGATTCCCCTCATGCAGGTCGAGGACCAGGTCGAACAGGCCGTGCAGGCCCGAGAATACCCCCGGGTTCTCGATCTAATCTGAAGTTCCTTCCAAAAAACACTGAAATCTGGCCGTAATGTGCTGATAGAGATAGGGTTAGAAAGAATTTGTAAATGGAATGTGTACCCATGTAATATGTGGGTTTGTTGTTTACTTTTGGTTGGTAATATGGTAATATGTATCCATGTACATCGAGTCCGTCCCCAATCGTAACTCCCCGCCTGCCATCCTCCTGCGGGAATCCTTCCGCGAGGGCAAAAGAATTCGCAAACGCACCTTGGCCAATCTCTCCAAATGGCCCCCTCGCCTGATCGACGGTCTCCGCGTTTTACTGAAAGGCGGTGTGGCTGTGGCCGACCCCGCTGAGGCCTTTGAAATCTTGCGTTCTTTACCTCACGGTCATGTCCACGCCACCCTGGGGTGTCTCAACCGCCTGGGCCTGCCCCGGCTCATCGACTCCCGCCGCACTCGAGAGCGAGACCTGGTGGTGGCTCTGATCGTGGCCCGCATCATCGATCTCCGCTCCAAACTGGCCACCGCTCGAGGTCTTTGTTCTCACACCCAGTTCCACTCGCTGTCTGAGCAACTGGGGATCGGCTCAGCCGGCAGCCAGGAACTTTACTCGGCTATGGACTGGCTGGGGCAGCGGCAGAATCGGATCGAAAAGAAACTGGCCCAGCGGCATCTGGGTGGGAGCACTCTGGTGCTTTACGATGTGACTTCAACCTATTTTGAGGGCAACCATTGTCCTTTGGTGCAGCGGGGATATTCTCGGGATGGCAAAAAGGACAAATCACAGATCGTCTTTGGGCTGCTGGTGACACCCGAGGGGTGTCCGGTGGCCATCGAGGCCTTCTCAGGCAATACGGCCGATCCTACTACCTTGAAATCTCAGATTCACAAGTTGCGCGAGCGCTTTGGGTTGCAGCACCTCGTGATGGTGGGGGATCGGGGTCTGATTACCCAGGCCCGGATCCGGGAAGAACTCCGCCCTTTGCAGTTGGACTGGATCACGGCCCTGCGCGGTCCCCAGATCCGCAAGCTGGTCAATCGTGGAGATCTTCAACTGTCTTTGTTTGATGACAAGGATTTAGCCGAGATTGAATCTCCCGATTACCCAGGGGAGCGGCTGATTGTGTGCCGCAATCCCCTGCTGGCTGAGCGTCGGGCCAGCAAGCGACAACAGCTACTGGAGGCGACACAGCAAGAGCTGGATAAGATTGTCCAAGCCACTGAGCGTCCCCAGCGGGCGCTTCAAGGCAAGGACAAGATTGCTCTGCGGGTGGGGAAGGTACTGCAGCGTTTCAAGGTGGGCAAACACTTTCAGCTGGAGATCACCGAAGAGTCTTTCAACTACTGCCGCAAGCAGGAGGCGATTGAGCGGGAAGCGGCACTGGATGGCATCTACGTGATTCGCAGCAGTCTCACTCAGCTGCAGATGACGGCTTCAGATCTGGTGCGATCCTACAAGGGTCTGTCGGTGGTCGAGCAGGCGTTTCGCTCCTTCAAGACAGTCGACTTGAAGGTCAGACCGATTTACCACCGGCTCGAAGACAGAGTCCGCGCCCATTTGTTTTTGTGCATGCTCGCCTACTACGTGCAGTGGCATATGCGCCAGAAACTGGCTCCGGTACTCTTCCAGGATGAAGATAAAGCCGCCGCCCAAGCGTTGCGGGAATCCGTGGTCCAGCCGGCCCGGCGATCACGCCGCGCTCGCGACAAGGCACAACTCAAACGCACCGAGCAAGGCTGGCCCGTCCACAGTTTTCAGACGCTGCTGGCCGATCTAGCTACGATCACGAAAAACCGAGTCCAAGCCAAGCTAACAGGTGCCGAACCCTTTGATCAGATGACTCGCCCTACCCCCTTCCAGCAACATGTACTGGACCTGCTCGGAGTCAAACTCTAAAGAAGTGTACCCAGTACGGTAACATCGGAAATCCAACCTTACCCTTTTATTATCAGGCACTTAAGTCTCTTCTTGGTAAATATTCGGTAAACCCATCATCGGCTTTATGCCTAATGGGGTGAGGCGGGTTGGGAACTCAAGTGGAGCGAAGCGATCTTCGGAAGTGTTTGCTCAGGGGGTAGAGCCAGATGCTTTTGGTGGGCAGATCGGCCTTGCGGTCACGGTCCAGCTTGCCCCGGCCCTGGGTCTGTCCGACATGGATCCAGTTGGCGGCCTTGTAGCAGGCGCCTGTGAAGCGCCCCGTGTCGACGAAGGTTTCCAGCAGAACGGGTCGGTAGGCGTAGCGGTCGTGCCAGTCCTCGGGGAGTTGACGCGCGGCCATGGCCAGCAGTTTAGAGGCCAGGTTCTTGGACTCGACCCAGGGAAGGATCAAGAAACGGGCGTTGTTGACGATCAGTTGAAGGTTTCTCTCCCTTTCCGAAGGACGCCAGCCGATGAAGCGGTCGCGAGGGGCGGTTTTCCAAGCGGCGGCGCCAAAGCCGAGCAGGGCCAGGATGCGGCTTTCGGAACAAGCGAAGTAGCGCAGCTGAGCACCCGGCAGGGGCTTGTATCCCAGATAGTGGTAGCGGTCGATGTATTCATTCCACAAAGTGGAGTCGGGGCGGCTCAGGACCGGCTCCAGATGCAGGCCGGACAGCTCGTGCACGGGTCGGGACAGCAGCGGTTGTGGTGCGCTGCAGAAAGTGTGCTTGATTGGGCCCGAGCCTCCCTTCGGGTTGCGAGGGGGCGGCAGCTGCAGCAACCCCTGCCGATGCATGCGCAGCATGGCCACCCGGCAGCTCATCTCCTTGAGGCCACCGTCAGGCTTGAACCAGCCCAAGAGCTGGCAGGCCAAGCGGGAGAGCTGGGCCCGCGAGCGGGTCGGATCTTCGCCAATCAGCTCACACAGTCGCCGCATCTCCCGGCCGCTAAAGTCTCGCCCGCAGAAGCGTTTCATCCAGCCTCCGCTGCCGGCGTCCTGGCCCAGGTCAATGCGCGGGCACGATGGGGGCTTATTTCCCAGGGAAGAAAAGGATCCAGGTCGGGTGGCGGCTGTCCGCCTTGCCTAGCGCAGGCCTGCAGATAGTCCCTGAGCCACAGGCGGGGGTTGAGGCCGTTGAGTCGCAGGGTGGCAAAGATGCTGAATAAGCTGGCCGCCAACTGGGCGCTCCAGCGGCTGCCTGAGCCGTAGTAATTCTTGCGTCCCACCACCGGGTTGCGCAAGGCGCGTTCGGCGGCGTTGTTGTCCATAGCCACTTCCGGTTGATCCACAAACACGGTCAGCCCTGGCCAGTGTCGAGCCAGGCTTTTCAGGACCTTGCGACAGGGGGGAGCCAGGCTGGGAAGCTGGCGTTGAGCCTCGCATTGCTCTCGCATTTTCTCAACCGCCACCCGCAGCTTTCGATCGGCCCGGGCCCATTCCAAGGGCTGATCGCGAACTGCCAGCCGCAGCTGATTGGCAGCAAAGAGCCGGCCAATGTCGTCAATCCACATCAGGGACCAGTCCTGCCAGGGGGGGTGGGATAGGCCCAGTCGCCAAAAGTCGCGGCGCACGTGAGCCCAGCAAAAGGCATGGCAAATACGCCCCTCTGAGACCCGGACCAGCTTCTTATAGGCAGAATATCGATCGGTGAGTAAAGTGCCCTGGGCGCTGCCGAAGTGAGATTGAGGCACTGCAGACGAGCGACTGGGTTGGAGCTGGTACACGACTGTGGAGGCCGACAAAAACACCCACAAATGCCAGAGCCGTCCGCTTTTGCCTTCCACCGCCACAAACACCGGCCAGCCGGTCTCGTCGGCTTGCCAGTTCTCCTGGGTGAGCTGCTGCTGGGCGATCGCCTCGGCCACCGTCAAAAACAGACCCTGCAGTTTTTTCAGCCCTCCGGCCACCGTTCCTGCAGAGAGAGTCAAACCGTGGTCTCGCCACTGCTGCAACAGACGGTGGGTGGGGCGGCAATGGTCAAACTTCTCCAGCAGAATCTCCACCCAAACCGAAATCCCTAGTTTGCCTTTGGGAATCAAGCGTGCCGGGGCGGGCGCCGTGACAATGCCGGGCAGCACCCCGCAGCGGCAGGCCGCTTTGTACTTGCGCCGCCGGATCACCCGCCGGTGGGCCCGCACTTCGATTTCGGCCACCTCGGCGTCTTCCGTCCAGCCCAAGGCTTCCAGTGCCAGACCGCATTTCGGACAGCTTTTTTGGGCTTCCTCCAGATCCACTACCTCTTCCTGGGCTGCCAACCCGTCCAGAGTGGTCCGACCGTGCCCCTGCTTGCCTTTTTGCTGCCCTCGGGGTCGCCCGCTCGCCTTGGGGCTGGAACTGCCAGCGCGCCCACCCTTGGCCTGTTCACTCTTGCGCCCCCAGAGCTGACTCTCCAGCTCTCGAACTCGAGCCCGCAGACTCAAGTTCTCTGACTTCAACTGCTTTTCTCTCTCCACCGCCCCGGCATGCTGGGCCTTCCAGTACGCTGCCGCCCAGCGCAGCCGGATGTACTCTTCCTTGGCCACCAAAACCCGCTTCGTCGAGCCATCAGCCGTCAGTCCACCCGATTCCGGCTTGGTGGTAGCACTCAGCTGCATGCTCCCTGTATACACACTCGCAGCTTCTGTGTCCAGCAAAGTTTGACCGCGGGCTTATTTGGAAGGAGATTATTGCAAGACGGGGTTTACCGAATATTTACGTCCTGGTCTTTCCGAGATTACGTTTTCATCGGGCTCTGTTTCCTGTTGTTTTCGTGGGATTTCGGTTCCAGACCGCCCGGGTAGAGTTTCGAGCTGGCGGTCATCGAGCAACCGGAAACCATCCGCCAGGTCCTCCAGCATCTGAAGCTTTGGGGAAGCTCCCAGCGCGCCCCACCGCCCCGACTCTTTGCTCACAAGCTGGACCAGTTGCTGGCCTCGCTCTCTCCTGAGCAGGCCCGCCAGCTCCAGCTCTCCACCGATTCCATCTTCTGGGACGACGTGCCCACCTGGCCGGATTCCTGAGACCTACGCCCCCAGGAATCGATGCCCTACTTGGAGTGCGTCTTGGTTTGCCCTCATTCCGTTGTCTTGTTGCTGCACTCGTCTCCCTCCCCCACGCTTCCCTTTTTACATCCCCAAAACACCTGGAAACCCGGCGGAAACCCGGCCCTCATGGCCCCCTGTTGGCCCATCTTGACGCTCATTTCAGTACTTGCTAACCTCAGCTCGAAAAGCAAATTCCTATCGACGCTCCAAAGGACCTCTTCTGGACCCTCCTCCACCGGGGTATACCCCCCCAAACCCTGACTACAGTGACTACAACTTGTGTGTTCTGACCTGCGGAATAAGCTGACAAACAGGAATAAGCGACCCCCGCTCCACGGGGTTCTTTCGCAATCCGCACCGAGAGTCTCCGGGACCGGCTACTCCTTCGCCCCAGCCTCCTCAAGTAGCGCGATTATTTCCGGCGCCAGGGCATGATCCAAAACAGTCATGCCTTCCTTATCCCTTGCGTTCACGTCCGCACCTGCATCCAGCAGGATCCTAATTCGTTCCTTCACCCTCAGAAGGTTGCGAGTCCCAAACACCGCTATCATTAGCGGCGTCTTACCCTGGCTGTCGATCACGTTCGGGTTAGCTCCCCCCTCTAGCAGAATTCTGACCAACTCCAACTTCATGAGGAGCTACCATCAGAAGGTGTGTAAATAGCATAGGCGGTGAGTATCCTTCCGGGTTGATAAAGCCCAGGGCCGAAAGGCCCGCAACGGAAGGAGTACACACCGCATGAGCAAGAAGAACATTGAAGAAAGTGTGGAGTCAAGAGTTTGTTTCGAGCAGCTGGAAGATTGGGTGCGCGAGAGGATCCAAGGCTGGGTTCAGGAGCTGCTGGAGGAGGAGGTCACGGAGTTATTAGGGCGGCGTAAGAGTGAGCGGCGAAGAGCCGTGGACACTCCGTCGGGCTATCGCAATGGATATGGCAAGCCGAGGCATCTGACGATGAGCTCGGGGACGATCCAGGTTCGAAGGCCTCGAGTGCGGGATCTAGAGGAACGCTTTGAAAGTCGGGTGTTGCCGCTGTTTGCCAAGCGGACGCGGCAGGTTCGAGAACTGATCCCTGAGCTGTACTTGCATGGTCTGGCGCTGGGGGATTTTGATCTGGCTCTGAGAGGGCTCTTAGGGGACAAGGCCGCGCTGTCAGCCTCCACGGTGGCGCGGTTGAAAGAGAAGTGGCAGGCCGAATGGGAGGTCTGGCAGAGTCGACCGCTGGATGATCTGGAAGTGGTTTATTTGTGGGTAGATGGAATTTACGTCAAGGCGGGACTGGAGAAGGAAAAGGCAGTCCTGCTGGTGGTGCTGGCCGCCTTAAGTGACGGCAGCAAAGTAGTCGTGTCGGTCACGAGTGGCTATCGGGAATCGACCCAGAGCTGGTCGGAAGTACTGCGCGACTTGAAGCAGCGGGGGATGGGTTGTCCGCGCCTGGTGATCGGAGACGGCCACCTGGGCATCTGGGGAGCTTTGCGCAACGTCTATCCCCAGGCCGAGGAGCAGCGCTGCTGGAATCATCGGATTGTCAACCTGCTGGCCAAGCTCCCCAAGGGAGTGCACAAGCCGGCCTTGCTGATTCTGCGGCAGATCCCTTACGCCGAGACCCGACAAGAGGCACAACGACTCAAGAAGGTCTTTCAGCACTGGTGCCGGCAGCGAGGACTGACCCTGACGGCTGAGTTGATCGAGCAGGACTGGGACCGGATGGTGACCTTTTACAACTATCCGAAGAAGCAGTGGCAGCATCTGCGAACAACCAATCCCGTGGAGTCACCGTTTGCCGCTCTTCGGCTGCGAACGGACGCGGCCAAGCGGTTCAAGAAAGTGGAAAACGCCCAGGCTGTGATCTGGAAGATGCTGCTGGTGGCGGAGAACAGATTCCGCCGTCTGAAGGCACCGGAGCTGATGAAAGACGTCTACCAGGGCGCCGAATATGTCAATGGAGTCCCGGTCAACCAAGTTCCGGAGGAGAAAGCCGCCTGAGCTTTTTTTACACACCTATTGACAAGAGCTCCTTCATGAGTGCGATCGCATCAAATAGTGGATTCAGATCAGGATTTTCCGTGTTTGCATGAGCTCCATTGTTCAACAGCAGTCTAACGACTTCGATGTGTCCATTCTTGACTGACGCTACCAATGGAGTAGTACTACTCTTGTCCAGTGCATTTGGGTCAGCGCCGACCTCAAGCAAGAGCTTAGCGGCGCCCAGTTGGCCTCCTTGCGCCGCATACATGAGCGAGGTCCATCCGGCATCATCCTCTTGATCTACATCGGCACCGGCCGCTATCAAGACTTTCAGAGCGGCAGTGTGTCCTTCGTTTTGCTGCTATAGACAAGGCGGTTCGGCCAGCCTCATCCTGCGCGTCGGGGTCAGCTCCGGCATCGAGCAGGGACTGTATAGTTTCAACATGACCAGCGAATGCCGCTCTAAACAGTTGCGAATTGACATCCTCGGAAAGTAATTGCGAATAGTCAGAGCAGGCACCAAAGAGAACCAGAAGAAAGATTGCGAGAATCGTACCCACCGCCCGCCGATTTCTCTTCTCCTCACAGACTTTCTCCCTGCCAGTAACGCCCTCCGTAATCCGGCAATGGAAGAGGGTTTTAGCCATCATCACACTCCCGTTGCAATTCTAGGAACTCAAAGTTTAACCCTACGTAGATCAGGGTTGCAACACGAGGGCTTGAAACGTCCAGGTCTGGTGCTCGCCACCGCGCATCGGATGCGAAATAAGCTAAACGGGGTCTAAGAGACACTCGGGGCTGCTGCTGGTCTGGCCAGATTAGCGTTGATCGCTCACCGGCGGGAGGGCGCTAAGTACTCTGGTTCATAAATACACTAACGTATTTTTAGGCGGCGGCTTTCAGTTTATTCATGAGCTTGCTCAGGTCGTGACGAGTAAATTTCCACTTGAAAGGCTTAGCAATGGTGGCGTAGTGCTGTTGAAAGCCCAGAAGCCGTTGTTCGAGGGCCTGCAGGGAAAGGAAGTCGTTCGGGGTAAGAACTTTGCGCTGCACAATGGAGAAATAGATCTCGATCTGGTTCAACCAACTCGCATGGACGGGTCCGTGGACGGGAACGATTCGAGGATACTCGGCTTGAAGCCGGCGGATGCAGCGGGCTCCCCGGTGAGCCGATCCATTGTCCAAAATCCAGAAGACTATTAGGGCTTCTTTATAGGGAGTCTGGGTCATGACTTGATCGACCAAGCGGCCAAAAGGAGCAATACCATTTTTTCGTTCACAGCGCCCGAAGAGCTTGGCCCGATGCACATCCAGTGCTGCCAAATAAGCCCAAGCGCCGCAGCGCGTGTATTCATGTTCCACCTTCATCGCGACGCCGGGTTGAGGGGGGAGGGTTCGATGCCGACGGCGGCGTGCCTGGATGCTGGTTTTTTCGTCGGCGGAGAGGACGAATTCACCGTCTTTCGGGGGACGCCCCAGCCACACTCTCTCATACAAGTCGAGGATACGCCCCGCTTTTTCGGCGAAATGGGGGTCTCGAGGGAAAACCCAGCAGCGATGCTGCCAAGGGCGGATGCTGGCGACCAACCCGGACTGGCGCACTTGGGCGGCCAGATCGGCGCTGCTTCGGAGGTGAAACATTTCAAATTCCAGGTTCGCCCAGATCTCATGTGTCCGACCTTCCGAATCTCGAAATGTCACAATCTTGTACACGTCATACTCGCCGCTAAACCCCAACACGCGACTCTGCGGGCGCCCGACCTCTACCTCAAATTTCGGAAATGGCCCAACGTTGAAGAAACCCGGCCACTCGGCAGAGACGAACCGAACTCCGTGGGATGCGAGGATCGGCTCAAGATACTCCCGGTAATCTCGGTGGTTACGACGCCACACGATCAGAAACCAAACCGTGAGACCCAATGCGACCAGAACCCCGATGCCAATATGAAGCACTGTGGTATTCATTCTGTCCGCATCGTCGACTGGACTGCGCGCAATCAGACCTCCTGCGTCAGTTCTTGACGCATCTTCTTGGCAATACAGAACAGTGTGTTGACGTCGCTCAGCGTCTCTCCACCGGTGAGCAAAGGCTCAAAATAAATCAATCCGTGCCCTCGTGCCAGAGTCACGGAAACAGGGTGCCGCGCACGACAGGACTCGGCTATTCGCTTCACGATCTCGACTACATTGGGATTGGGATTGTGTGATCCGGGGAGCCGCGGCCTTACCTGCATGGACTTGCCCATCAGGAAGAACTCGTCATGGTCTTTGGGGACGTCGAACACGGCAACGATACGGGGAAAGTGCGTTGAGTAGGCCTGTACATGCGGGTTTAGATCGAGGAGTTCAACGGCCCGAAAGAGCCAAACGGAGTCTCCGTCAACGAGACTCGATAGCTGATCAAAGCTCCGCACCAGGTTCTCGTCTTTGAGAGAAAAACACCGATCAAGTGTTTTCTGCAACTCTTGCTCGTGTTCTGACGGACGATGTTCTGTGCCACAAACTGTGGCTCCTAACCCAACAGCAGCTGCGCCATGGAATAAACCATCATGATCAGCATCACCACCGACGCCACCCAAAGCGTCACGCTGATCCAGGTCGCCGGCCGGATCGCGGAGGGCAAGTGAACGTAACGCAAGTAGATCGTCGAGAAGCCGATCACTGGCAGTAGCAGGGCTTGGGAAACGCCGCCAATCTTGACCATCCATACGGGTTCCTGAAACCACATGAAGTAGAGAGACGGCAAGAACAGTAGAAAGACACCGGCGATCCGCGTGACGCCGATTCTAGCCCGGTAATCCCGTGTGTCGAACACACCCAACAGACCCAAAAAATCCGCCAACGTGCGGCTCTGTGAGGCTGTGCCGGCGAATACCGAAGAGTACAGCACGGCGAAAGCGCCAATTAGGAACAGATACCCCGACCACTCACCCAGGATCACGGTGTAGACGTTCGAAAGTGATTGCACCATTTGGGCACCTTTCGGGACAATCCCCATGCCCTTGAGAATTCCGGCTCCCAGGACGTAGAAAGCGACCGTCGCCGCAGTATAGACGACCATTGCGGTGACCACGTCGACACCCATCACGCGGATCCAGCCACGAGCGCGGCGTTGCCATTGGTCGGTGTTGTCGCAGGTACCGGTGAACCGGGCGTATCCCTTTTCAAGGCACCAGTAGGGATAGATGACCAGGCTCATGGCACTCACCCCGGTCACGCCAAACACAGTCACAGCTGTCACGAAGCCAGCCTCCGGAAGACGGAATGACAAGCCATCGGCCACGCTCGCCCAAGAGAAGAAGTCGGGACGCTTCAATAGCAGCACGGCACAGCTGACCGTCAGCGCGGTAAACGTCAACACCAGGGCGAGCGACACCTTTTCGACGACCGCGTAGCGGCCAATCAGCAGCAGAGCGACCGTCACGAAATTCACAATCCACACCCATGAGCCGACGGCGATGGCAGGTACGATGCGGTTGAGTACTTCGGCAATGCCACCCAACATGCCAGCCAGGCCGAACAGAGAAAACAACACGGCCACGCACCACAACCAGACCACCCAGGAGACTCGCCATCGTGGACCCGGAACTCGATTGAATGCCTCCAGCGTCGTTTCCCCCGTCCCAATGGAATACCGGCCGAGTTCGTTTTGCACGACGGTCTTGATCGTGCAACTGACAAGGATGAGCCAGAGCAGTCGGTAGCCGTTTTCGGCGCCCAATACCGTCGTCGCCACCAGTTCGCCAGAGCCCACCAGACCCCCGGCGAGAATCAAACCTGGCCCGATCATGCGGTAGGTGCCGACCAACCCCCGGGGAGGATTTCGTGCATACTCCGGACGCAGTTGGTAAGGGTCAAAGCGGGAACGGTCATTCATCGGGCAAGGATCTGCGTCGACTGCTTGATTCACTAGCGAACATCCCAGGCGTCGACTCTTGACTGATATCATGTCCCCTACCTGACTACTACCCATTTGATTCCCGTTATCTGTGCTTTGCTGCCAGATGATACGCCCGGCAGATTGTGGGGTCTAGCCGGTTCCCAACTCGAAGCTGAGAGGCAGCAGACTTGCGTTGCTCAACCGCAGGATGCCCCCCGACTTTTGACCTGCGGCAACAACCGCGGAAGCTCCTCTATCTCAGCCCATCCCTCTCCCTTCTCCACAACGGTAACCTCCAGATCATCAAAGAACTCATCCAGTGCTGCTGCCCGTTCCTGAGCCAGGGGTGGAGAACAGTAGTCCTCTTCCTCCCAGACGGCGTACCCGTCATCGCGGAGCCGGGCGTTTTCCAGGGAGTAGGTCAGAGACCTGCCAAAGGGCCGCATCGTGAGATACGCCCTTTCCTGGAGGTTCCCAAGGAGATCTGGTAACCGGTCCGGTTTCGGTTTGGCTGAGACGAGATAGTAGGCCATGAGGTCGCTGTCCTTGGACGTGCGTGTCAGTGTAACACCACCCGCCAGCCCTCTCACCCGGGTCAGGGGCGCATGGATCTGCCGGTGGGGTGGATTACCGACCCAGCTCAGGGTGTGTAAGTACCCGCCTGCAGTGCGACCAACTCCTCCACCACTTCTTTGACACTGGCGAGGTCAGCCCGCAGCTCTTCAATCACAGCATCCTTTTCCTGCATCATCTTGTGGAGGCCCTGGATCGCTGCCAGCGCCACACCGTCGGCGTCCACCGTGGAGATATACCGCTCCTCCTCCCCGACTCCAAAGGCGGCATAAAAGTCCTGTGCCATGGGGCCGATGTGGCGGATGTTTTTGGCCTGTGCCTTGTAATTCCAGGTCGCGATGGGAACCTCGCTCAGCTTTTCTAAGACGAGGCGTGGATCGACGCTCTGGAGGTTGTCTTTTGATTCCCGGTCGCTGAGGCTGCTCCAGGAACCCGAACCGGAGTCCAACTTGACACCGGCCGTTGCAATTCCCGAAGAGTTGATGGCCGAGACGAAACGAACTCCGCCCGTGGCCCGAACCCAAAACTTGTTTGGAAAACCTGAGACCGTGAAGTTGGGTGCTTCTTCAGACAAGTGTTGTTGAGCCATGCCCTTTCCGCCAGAGTCCAACCTGGAAAGGCTTGAAATCAAATCTAGAGAACCCTGCGACAACCATCATCAAGACAAATAAAAAGAACCCCACCTGGCTGGTGAATACATCCCGGAAGGAGAGCCTCTTTTTGGTCAACCCAGCTTGCATGGCTGGAGTCCTTAGCGTCTTACCGAACTTCAAAGCCCTGTGCGGTCGCAGAAAGTTGTAATAGGCCATGAGCAGAGCCACCTGGCCTTCCAAGGGTTCCGTACGGCGGGCGTGGCAAGGTGTACGACGGCCAAGATAGGAACAGCCTTGGCGGATAGTTAAATTGTGGCGCTCCACAAAACTGGTGTTGAGAGTGCTGGAATCCTCGGAGTGAAACAGTGCTTCGTCCAGTTCCGCCTGGGTTCCGAGCAGCAGTCTGCGATCGACCCGAACCGGCGTTGTTGCATAAATCGCTTCGGCGCGTCGGCTTGTCTCCGATGGGCTAAGGTGCCAGCATGAGGAATGACGCCGAATCAATACACCTTCCGGTACCGAGTACGCAACTGGCCAGACTACAATCGGGCGCTGATCGCCAGGGGTAGCCTGACCTTTTGGTTCGATGAGAACGCCGCCGCCGCCTGGCGGAACGCTGATCCGCACAAGGGTCCCGGCGCTCCGAAAGTCTATTCCGATACAGCCATTCAGTGTGCGCTGGTATTGAAGTCGGTGTTTCATCTCAGCCTTCGATCGACCCAGGGCTTTGTCTCTTCGCTCCTGGAGTTGCTGAGACTCGATCTGCCAGTTCCAGACTACAGCACTCTGAGTAGAAGACAGAGTTCTCTGGCGATGTCCTAGACCGTCAGCCCGACCAGTCGACCTCGGCACGTGGTTGTGGATGCGACGGGCCTAAGAGTGTACGGCTCGGGTGAATGGCACGTTCGAAAGCATCGACATGGTCGGCGCAGAGCCTGGCGGAAGCTGCACCTGGGTGTCGATGAGAGGACGAAAGAGATTGTGGCGGTGGAGGTCACACCGAGCCGGGTCCACGACTGTCGTCTGTTGCCGGCCCTGCTCGATCAGATTCCGGGTCGCATCGTTCAAGTCTCGGGCGACGGGGCTTATGACACGCGGACCTGCTATCAGTCGATACTGGACCGGGACGCTGTCGCCACAATCCCGCCTCGGCGCAATGCAAGGCCGAGTGAAAGAGTGGACCCGCCTGCCTGGCGGGCAATGCGCGATGCCCATCTACGAGAAATAAGGAGACTCGGTCGATATGAATGGCGCATCTCCAGTGGTTGCACCCGGCAAAGCCTCGCAGAGAATGCCATGTCGAGGTTCAAGACGTTGTTTGGGCCTAAACTGTCGGCCCGACGATTCGACAATCAACGGGTCGAGGCCGTCATCAAGTGTGAGGTGCTAAATCGAATGTCAAGTCGGGGCATGCCTGAGTCACTGCGAATTCAGTAGCAGCCACTACAAAAGCTCGGGATCCGCCAGGTGACTAGAATTGTGCAACAACGCGCCGTGAACCGCTTCCGGGAGCGTAAGGCGTGGGAAAAGCTGAGCGAAGCAGATCGAGAGGCGTTGCAAAATGACATTGCGGGCCTACCCAGCGAGATCGAGACCGATGAAATCGAGTGTCGACTGTTCGACTTGACGGCGCTGCGGATGCAACTGGCCCTGGCTGAGGACGACCTGGCTGGCTATGAGACGCGCCGCCAGCGGATGGTCGAGATCGCCATGCTGCTCGAGGAGAAGAGCACGATCCCCGCGGTAAAGGCCCAGCTCGGCTACCTGGCCGCAATGCAGGAGAACAGTTTCTGGGAGGGGATCAACCTGAACGGTCTCGAGGAGATGCGCCGGCGGCTGCGCGGGCTGGTGCTCTTCCTCGACAAGAAGAAGCGCAAGATCGTCTATACCGACTTCCAGGACAAGGTCATGGGTGTGCGGGAGGACGCAGCCGTCTACATGCCGGTAATGACCGGTGCCCAGTACGAGAAGAAGGTCAAGGAGTATCTGAGGAATCACCTCGACCACATCGTGATCCACCGCCTGCGGACCAACCAGCCGCTGACCACAACCGATCTGGACGGATTAGAGACGACGCTGGCCGAGATTGGTGAAGAGGATGGGGAGACGCTCTTGTCCGGATTGCTGGCTCGCAGCGGGGCACCTTCCCTGGCCCACTTTGTGCGCAGCCTGGTGGGCATGGACCGGTTCGCAGCGCAGTCCGCCTTCGCTGAGTTCCTGAACAATCGGAGTCTCACATCTCCACAGATCCGCTTTGTCGAGATGGTGATCGACCAGCTCACGGCACGAGGGGTCATGGATGCCTCGGCGCTCTACGACCCTCCCTTCAGTAACCTGCACGCCGGTGGGCCAGATGCGCTCTTTGGCGGCAAGGAGAAGGTGATCGAGGGGATCTTCGAGAAGCTGAAGGCGGTACAATCAAGCCTGATAGAGCGATCGGGCTAATGGCAGATCCAATCGTTGAATTGCGCTCCTGCTCGCCATACAAAAGCCCCCTCGCCGAATTCATCCAACAAGAGCTTCCTGAAGAGTAGTGTCTGGTAAGCCCCGTGGCGAAAACCAGAGGCCTGTGGAGACGGCTCTGACTCTGAAACGCGCAGGATTCCCAAACCTGGGGGCAAGCTCAAGGCGACCGTGGGACGGAGGCTCTCAAATAATATTGTGCCCGGAATGTACCTGCCGACGAGACTGATAAATCGTCCCCCGCAATTATGTCCGGTTTTGTACAGTTGCGGTGCTTCCGGAGGGATTATATTCCCCCCCTTCAATCTCGGAAGGAGGGAGGGGGGGCGATATATCCCTGCTAGATCCGCGCAACCGCGCAACCCGGTTCCCGAGGCACGTCCCATCTGCTCACATGAACGGGAGCATTTGTGGCCCGATCCTCTGGCTCCGACGAAGAAGATATCCAAACTTATTTTTGAGAATTAGTTTTCTAAAATACTTTAAACTATTGAAATAATTATATATAATATACTTTAAGTTGATGAAGGACGCCGTTGGATATCTACGAGTAAGCACAAATAAACAAGCGCGCGGAGACGGCTTTCGAAGGCAAAAGGCCTCGATTCGATCCTTCTCCAAGACCGGCTGGTTTCGTGTCGTTTCCTGGTACCAGGAGTCCTTTACTGGCACCGAAGCCGATCGACCGGTCTTGGCCCAGATGCTCGAAGAACTGTTGGCTACGGGGGTTTCGGTCGTCCTCGTCGAGTCTCTGGACCGGCTCGCCAGAGATCTTCTGGTTCAGCACCAGATCCTGGCCCACTTTCTGAGCAAGGGGATCTCCGTGGTGAATGCCTCGACCGGGCAGGATGTCTCGGAGGCAATGCAAAAAGATCCAATGTTGAAGGCGCTTGTTCAGATCCAGGGAGTTTTCGCCGAACTTGAAAAGAACCTGCTGGTGGGGAAATTGCGAAGAGCGCGTGAGAACATTCGTAAACAGAAAGGCATTTGCGAAGGGCGCAAGCCGTTCGGTCACTTCCCCGGCGAGGAGGAGATCCTGAGCCACATTAAGCAGCTACGACGGAAGCCTCGGGGGAAGCCTCGTCTTGGACCCTACCAGATTGCACGGATCCTAAACCAAGAGGGCTGCCCCACCCGGACCGGGAGGCAGTGGCACGGTGTCACGGTTGGGAGGATTCTGCAGAGAGGTTGACCTCGGGCCGGGGCAGCTGACCTATCGATGTCGCCAATATTGCGGAGCCTCTTCATTGTGGTCACCATCTTAGGTTTTCTTAATCTTGTTTCGTTTTCGAGCCGTGGTGTTTCGCCTCTCAAAATAGACCTTAACTCTGGGCATGAGCAGGCTCCCAGAATCGAACGGTTTCCGTCGATCAGATTGACGAGCAGATAGAGATCCAATCGGGAGGCCTCCGCAGTCGAGTACCAGACCCGAGCCAGTACTAGGCAGTAGCCGGTCGCTCGTTCGGCTTGACCAATGGCCGAACGGGTCGTCCCTTCTCCTTGACTTCCTGCGGATCCGAGTCGGGGGAGGGAGTCGGAGGCTCAGCCTCGTCCTCTTCCGGGCGAATGGGCTCGCCCTTCATGAGAGCCTCGATTTCCGTTAAGTCAAGCGTCTCATATTCGAGCAAATTCTCGGCCAGTCGAACCAGGGCCTCGCGGTTTCCTTCCAGGATCTCCCTGCCTTGCTCGTTGCTCACCGCGACAATTCTCCTGACCTCCTCATCGATCTTGATTGCGGTCTTCTCGCTGTAGTCCTTGGGTCGCGAGATCTCGCGACCCAGAAAGATCTGCTCCTCGTTCTTTCCGAAGGTCAGGGGGCCCAGATCACTCATTCCCCATTCGCAAACCATCTTGCGGGCGAGGGTGGTCGTGCGTTCCATGTCATTGGCAGCGCCCGTGGTCGTGATTCCCAGGAAGATGTCCTCGGCTGCCCGGCCGGACAGCAAGATGGTGATCGAGGATTGCATGTACTCCGTCGTGTAGTTGTACCTGTCTTCCTCGGGCAACTGCATCGTGACACCAAGAGCCCTGCCCCGCGGAATAATCGTCACCTTGTGCAGGGGATCGGCGTCAGGGAGAAAGTAAGCCACCAGTGCGTGGCCGGCCTCGTGATAAGCCGTATTCCGTTTTTCTTGCTCGGTCATCACCATGGATCGCCGCTCTTTTCCCATGAGCACCTTATCCTTGGCCTCTTCAAAGTCATCCATAGTGACGGCACGGCGGTCGAAACGAGCCGCATTCAGCGCTGCCTCGTTTACGAGGTTGGCCAGCTGAGCACCTGAGAATCCAGGTGTGCCCCGTGCCAGGACCGAAATATTCACATCATCCGCCAGCGGAATCCGGCGGGTGTGAACCTTCACTATTCCCTCCCGACCCTTAATATCCGGTAAAGAGACAACGACTTGTCGATCGAAGCGTCCCGGCCTCAGGAGCGCAGGATCCAGGACATCCGGCCGGTTGGTTGCTGCAATGAGGATGACCCCCTCGTTGGACTCGAATCCATCCATTTCCACCAGCAACTGATTGAGGGTCTGCTCCCGCTCGTCGTGCCCCCCGCCCAGCCCGGCTCCGCGGTGTCTTCCGACTGCATCGATCTCGTCAATAAAGACGATGCAGGGCGCATTCTTTTTTCCCTGCTCAAAGAGGTCGCGAACCCGGCTGGCCCCGACTCCCACGAACATTTCCACGAAGTCAGATCCACTGATCGTGAAAAACGGAACACTGGCTTCGCCTGCGATGGCCCGCGCCAGAAGCGTTTTCCCCGTGCCCGGGGGTCCTAGCAAAAGCACACCCTTGGGAATTCGCCCACCCAGCTTCTGGAACTTCTGGGGTTCGCGCAGGAATTCGACAATCTCCTGAAGCTCTTCCTTGGCTTCCTCAACTCCTGCAACGTCCTCGAATGTGACCTTCTGCTGCTGATTGGTCGAGAGCTTGGCGCGGCTCTTGCCGAAGGAGAAAGCCTGGTTCCCACCCGCCTGCATCTGCCGCATAATGAAAATCCAGAAACCGATGAAGAGGAGGATCGGAAGACCCGAACTCAGCAGGACATAGAACCAGTTATTCTGCTCATCATTCTGGATGTCGACGGTCACACCGTTGTCGCTCAGATGCGTAACGATCGTCGCCATACCATCCCTGGGGATGACCGCCTTGAAATCTCGAAGCGACTCCGAGCCATCCGGCACGTATTTCCCGGTCACCTGGCCCGATTGAGTGATGGTTACCTCTCGAATCCTCCCCTTCTCCCTCAGCTGGATGAACTCGGTGTAGCTCTTTTCGTCCGGGCTTCCATTCTGAACAGAATCGAGCAAGTTCCAGAGAAGGATCACCGCAACAGAGCAGGCAACCATCAGAAAGATGTTCTTGGCTGTACTCACTCAGGCCTCCCAGCGGAGCGCACTCCAACATCTTCAGTATAGTTTGTAAAGACGAACGAAGTTTTCAGTTCATTCTCCCTGCCACTTCTCGAACATCTCCTGTACCCGGTCCACACCCGCCTCACTCACCTGCTCAAACAGCTCCCTGAGGCTCTCATCATGCCAGGGGAACAGCCCGCCTTTAGCCTGCAGTGTGCCGTCCTTCTGCTCCCAGCCCAGGAGGCCCAGTGCGGTGAGGCCATCTCGAAGGGCCTGGTGCAGCTCAGTGCGGAACTCAGGGCCGTCTGAGACCTCGATGAACTCGGCGTCTAGTCGGGTGTTGTCCTGTAGGCTGCCCGGTATGGAGGCCAGTACTATCCGGACGAAGTCGTAGTCGTGGGCCAGGGTGCGGGTGATCTGGATGAGTTGGTCAAGAGAGGGCTGCACGAAGAATAATATTATGGGTGTCGGTGAGTTCCTGCCAACCGATCAGCACGAGACGTGAGCCCCAGCTCTGACGTCGGGCTCGGGAAAAGCCATCGGCTTCGGTCTCTGGTTCATCTGAAGATGCCTTAGCCGCCGCAGCTTGTGGCGCCAGCCGTCGCTTCCCGCGAGAGGCATTCGAATACCAGCCGTAATAGCGAACCATCTGCGCGCCGGGGTCAGGAATGTAGGGCACCCCCATATCAGCTCCGTGCCAGGTTCTGCGGAGCACTGGACTGGACCTGCTGCTGGTGCGGTCATCTCAACCGCTCCCGGGTCAACCGGACCCAGTGGCGAGTGCAGTGCAAGGGTAAATGCAGGCGCCAGTTCGCCATCGGGATGCTCTTTCACAGCCTGGCACCCCTGCGACAGTCAGGACGGCGACCGCTGCCACCACCTGACGTAACTTTCCCGCTGGCAGAACTGGATTACTGGCGATCGGGAGCACCGGTGAAGTCAACGTAGAGACCGCCAAGGGCGGCTTGGGCCGCGGCGTTGCCCTGCTCGGCGGCTTTTAGATAGGATGGTGCGGTGCTTGAGGTTGGCCAGCGCCCCCCAGAGGCGGGCGATCTCCCGACGGCTCAAGATCACGGGAAGTCGCTTTTCCTGCTTGGGGAAGGGGATGTGCTCCACGGCCCAGTCAGGGGGCTCTCAATCAGGGACTGTCTACCACGGCAACGTCAGCAGCCGCATCTACCACGACTCTGGGTGCCGGTACTACAACTGCAAGAACTGCGCCAGGGAGTTCAGGAAGCAAGGAAGAGGCGCACAGTGCTGGGTACAGAGGGTGCAAGATTTGTAGGCCCTGACGCTCCATGGGTGTGACTCCCGACATAACCCTGCTGGCAAAAGCGAGTCCAGGTTGAAAGTCAAGGAAAGGTCAACTATAGATTAAGAGCAAAGCACGAGCAGATGAGTCAAAGACAGGGTGATGGCTGAGCCTCTGCATGATGCGGGAAAGGAGAACCGAAATGAGTGTGATTGACGAGACTCTCAAAGCCAACCAAGAGTACTTCAGGAACTTCCAGCTAGGGGATCTGCCTATGCCACCGGGCCGTCGCTTGGCGGTCGTGGCCTGTATGGATGCGCGCCTCACGGTAGAGGAGATGCTTGGGCTCAAGACTGGTGAGGCTCATATCATCCGCAACGCGGGTGGCGTGGTGACCGAAGACGCGCTGCGCTCGCTGGTGATCTCTCACCATCTATTAGGCACCCAGGAGTTCATGGTCATCAACCACACCGACTGCGGAATGCTCACTTTCCAGGACGGGGAGTTGCGGGGGAGGTTGCAGCAAGAGACGGGGACGGCAACGGTGGCCCCTTCTTGTTTCCACGCTTTTGGGGATGTTGAAGAGAATGTGCGCCTGCAACTACAGAAGATCAATTCCCATCCCTGGATTCCAGCCAGCATTCGGGCGCGGGGCTTTGTTTACGACGTGAAGACCGGCAAACTTGGCGAAGTTGGCTGACACATTACCTGATCCCCGCCGTAAATCATCAGGTTGCTTTACACAGACGGCTGAAAGGGGGGACCTACTCAGTTGATCTTTTGCCAGGACCCTTTTGTATCTGACATCATTGTTTGACTCGCCACCGGCGACCTCCCATACCCGCCTGGCGAGTCAGCCCCGGTGAGGGCGTGCCTTTGCCGGGGCACTCCTTCACGGAACGACCTCTTCGTCCCCACGGAGTGATGAACAGCCACAATGCTTTTCTGTTCAGTTCAACAGATCGGTACAGGCAGCAAACCTCTGCTGTTTGGTGGAGTTCCCCACCACTGTCCACCCGAAAAACTCCATCCAACCGGTGAGGAAGCCCGTGGGCGTAGCCGCAGGTTGCATATTTTGAATGATCTTCCTCGGGGAGCACTTCGAACTACGACGAGAATCACTGGACCGGCTGTTGGCTGACGGCTGAATTAGGCCGCTGGACAGACCTTGCCTGTGTCGGACAGATGTTGAGGGAACGAGTCGGTTGTGGACCTGAGTCCTACGCTGCCACCCGTTCGTAGCGATGGTGAAGCCCACCGCAGATCGGAAACGAGAGCAGCTTGACGGGTCCATCAACCACTGCCGGTTGCTGGATTGGAATGGGTGTGTCACCGTCCAGCCCCTGATGGGGCCGGGCACAATGGTAGTACTGCTCAATGTATTCCCTGAGTAGCCTGTTCAGGTGCTTTTCACTGAGAACGATCACGTGATCGAGCAGCTCTCGGCGTAGCGTGCCGAAAAATCTTTCGATATGAGGATTCTGCCAAGGACTTCGGTAAGCCGTTCGCACCTCTTCAATGTTGCTGCTGTCCAGGAACTTCCGGACCCCGTGGCCGTAGACGCCGTCATTGTCACGAAACAGGAATCTGGGCTGACGACCGAAGGGCGTGGCTTCTCGAAGCTGTTGAATGACCCATTCCATGGAGGGATGGTATGTCGTTGCGAGATGAATCACTCTCCTTCGACCATGTTCAAAGACGACAAAGACGTAGAGAAATGAGAAGCCGACCGTGATCACGGTAAAGAAGTCCATTGCCCAGGAGACTTCCAGGTGGTTGCGCAGGAAGGGCAGCCAGTTCGTTGGCTTGTCAGGTCCCTTGGGGCGGGACATGTACTTGCGGATGGTGTCACTGCAAGGGGGATCGCAGCCGAAAAGCCGCAGGGTGTCCCCGATTCGTTCAGCCCTCCATAAGGGATTCTCTCGGCTCAGCTTGCGAATTAGATCGCGCATCTCCTTTGGCACGGGAGGCCGGCCGGGGCGGCCCCTCGACTTTCGGCGCCAGTAGAGACGAAAGCCTGTGGTGTGCCATCGCTTGACCGTGGCGGGCTCCATCAGATGTACCACCTGATGGCTGATCAACGTCAAATAGAATTCCCGCAGCGACGATTGGAAATCCCCACACAAGGATTAAAAAAAAAGAGCTGTAGCCGTCCTCTGAGACGGCCCTTTCCGCGGTCCTCCTTTCTGTAAAAAAGAGAGATTGTTCCTAGAATGCGAGGGGGACGGAGTGAGGGCGTAGCCCGAACGGAGCTCCCCCTCGCTCGCGCTGGCGTCGAGGGGAGTGGACCAGATCCACGAGGCTGCTGAGCGGCCTCTGTAGGGCGCTGTACGACCTCTCCCCTTGGCGGGCACTCGTCTATCGCCCTCACCAAGCACTTTCCGGGGTCCAATCAGCCGATTTGCCCGGATTTGACCTCCTCGCGGTTTCCTCATTTCGTGGTTCCCTGCTGCTTTGCCTTGGCGCTCTCCATTCGATAGCTCGGGACGTTGAGTTCCAGAATCACGCTGTGGTGCACCAGCCGGTCGATGGCTGCTGCCGTCGTCAGGGGGTCCTTGAAGATCCTCTCCCAGTCCGAGAAGATCAGGTTGCTGGTCAGCAAGATGCTGCGACGTTCGTAACGATGGGCCAGCAGTGTGAAGAGAACCTCCATTTCCTCCCGGCTTTGCTGAACGTAGCCGATGTCATCGACTATGAGAGCCTCGAAGCGATCCAGTTTCTTGAGCTCCTTCTCCAGAGTCAGATCGATTTTGGCCCGCAGCAATCGCTGTACCAGCAGGGCGCAGGTAGAAAACAGAACCCGGCGCCCCAGCAGAATCAACTCCTGGCCCAGAGCACAGACCAGATGGGTTTTCCCGCTCCCAGGGTTACCGAAAGCCAAGACGTTCTCGGCACGATCCAAAAACGTCCCTTCCAGCAGCGCTGTGAGTTGTCGATCCACGCTTTGGGGCAAGCGCGAGCGGTCCAGCGCCGTCAGCGTTTTCTCCCAGGGAAGCTTGGAGGCCCGACGCTGGCGCTGGATTTTGCGCTCGTGCCGCTCCGCCACCTCGATCTCAGATAACGACAAGAGAAACCGGGGATAGGACAGACTTTCCTGGGTGGCCAGTGCCGCCTGGGCGGCGTAGTGCTCCCGAAAGGCCGGTAGATGCAGCTCGATTAGGCACTCGCGAAGTCGCGGTAAGTTGCCTGTGCTCATGACCTCACCTCCCGGTTCTCGAGAAGGGTGTCGTAGAGGCCCACGTCCATCTTCTCCACCATCACTTCCCAGGGTTCCACCACCGGATCGACAAGGCATTCTCGTAGTGCTTCAAAACGGATTCTTTGTCCCCGCTCAATCAACACCTGAAGTGCCTCTCGCACCCGCTGTTCACCTTCCTGGGCAGCCACCTCGAGGATCTTCAGATATTGGCGATCCGCCGTGGCCGGACAATCTCGGCGCAGCTCGTCGTAGGCGACTCGAAACAAGATCCCCGGAAACAGATCCTCCCGCCAGCGATAGCGAGTAAACGCCCCCGGCTTGCGCACCAACGAATGGATCACGTGCCGGTAGTCAATGCGATGCTTGCCTTCTCCTCGCAAGCGCGGCATCCGTGCCTGGCGCCGTCCTCCGTAGTAGACCTCCACCTGATCCGCCCACACCCGCACTTGAACGCGCTCGCCGATCAACCGGCTGTCCACCGAATAGGTGTTGTGGCGAACCCGGATCGTACTGCTGGGGGAGACTCTCACCCACTGCCGGGTGAAGTCATCCAGACGGCGTGCCGGCAACGGGCGCATCACTGCCAGCTCTTCTCCCAGGCGCTTTTGCCGGGCCGCATTGCGCCGGGACACAATCACCGCTACAAAGCCCTCGTACTCTTCCCGGCTGGAAAAATCACGGCTACACCGCAGCAGCAGTTCCTGCTCAATGGCCCGTTTCAAGCGGTGATGGGACTGTTCCACATCCCCGTTCTCGTGTGCCTTTCCTGCCTGAGTGCGACTGGAGCGCATCCCGAAGTGTCTCAGCAACGCTTGATAGCGCTCGGTGAACTCTTCCCGCTTCAGGTTCTTGACTGCCGCCGAGAGCCGGTCGGTCCGGTGCTCCTCGGGCAGCGCCCCCAACTCCCACAACGCGTTCTGAAGCCCCAGGCTGAGGCTCTCAAACGACTCACTGAAACACAGCGTGGTCGCTTCCCAGTTCGAGTAGGCCAACACGAAGTGGTACAGCAGATGGGGAAACGGCTGGCCCTGGATCGTCACTCCGGAACATGTCAATAACTTTGAGACACTTTGGTGAATAAATTACTGTAGCGTCATCTCAAGAGTTCTCCTTTTCGGGAGGGTTGATCCAGACGGCCTCGGGAAGAGGTGGCGGAACGGGTTTGCCGTTGGGAAATCTCTCCGGGAAGAGTGCATGGGCGGCCTCCAACACGTGGGCACGATTGCGACGTGTGGCGAGGGCGGAGCGATAGTGCACGTCCTCGGGAGTGTGCAGGCCAATACCCGAATGGCGATGGTCGCGGTTATACCAATCGAAGAAATCCCGACAGAAGTCTCTGGCTTGCTGAATGGTGCCGAAACGAGCCGGGAATTCTGGACGGTACTTGAGGGTCTTGAATTGGGATTCCGAGTAGGGATTGTCGTCACAGACATGAGGCCGAGAGTGAGACTTGGTGACTCCCAGATCGGCCAGTAGCAAGGCCAGTGCCTTGGAACTCATCGACGAGCCACGATCGGCATGCAGAGTGAGATCACCCGCTACGATCTCCTGCTTGGAGCAGCTCTGGGCGATCAAGACCTTGGCCAGGCGTGAGCTTTCCTGGGTGGCCACCATCCAGCCCACCACATAGCGGCTGAAGATGTCCAGGATCACGTAGAGGTAGTAATAGCTCCATTTGACGGGCCCCTTCAGCTTGGTGATGTCCCATGACCAGCATTGGTTTGGGCCGGTGGCCAGAAGTTCCGGCTTTGAGTAGTGGGGATGGCGGCGCTGGCGACGGCGTTCTCTAACTTCCAAACGTTCGGCCAGAATGCGGTACATGGTTCGGATCGAGCACAAGTACCGCCCTTCATCCAGCAGCTCCGCCCATACGGCGGCAGGAGCTTTGTCGATAAACTGCCGGCTGTGCAGAACCTCCACAACGGCCTCCCTTTCGGGTGGGCTCAAGGCTCGAGGAGATGTCGGCCGAGGTCGAGCTTCAACCGCCGGCTGTTCCCGCCGTCGTTTTTCCCGATAGAGGCTTGACGGTGGCAAACCCAGCGCCTGCGAGCCCACACGAATGCCGTGAGTTTCCGAGAAACGCAACGCTTTGTCCATCAGCTCTCGTCTTCGTTCTCGCTGCTGCTCTCCAGAGAGATTCCCAATAGATGCGAGACTTTTTTTTGGATATCCAGCATGATCTCCGCCTTCTCGAGCTTGCGTTTCAGCTTCCGATTCTCAGCCTGCACTTGCCTCAGTTGATGATCCAGAGGATTGACCGGCTTCGATTTGCGCCCTCGCTTGCGAGGGGTCAGTGCCTGCAAAGTTCCTTCCTCGCGTTGTCGTCGCCAGTCCTGAAGATTCGACCAGTAAAGCCCTTCCCGGCGCAGCAAGGCTGCCACTTCGCCGAACTCACAGCCATCGGCCTGCTCCAGGATCCTGAGCTTATAGCGGGCTGAAAACCGGCGCCGGGTTGCCTTGGCTGCAATTTCCGGATTGGGTCTAGGAAGAGCCTTGTCGGACTCGGTCCTTTCCGCAGCGGTTTTGGAGACCTCTCCACTTCGCTCCGAGGTTTCCAAAATCCTCAATTTGTTGTCGCTTCTGTTTTCTATCATTCGTAATCCAGCTTCTCGCCCCCTAGTCTAATTTAGTGGGGAAGAAGTGTCTCACCATTATTGGCACAGAGGGCTCCGAGGCGCCCCATAAACGTGAAGTCCGATTGCGCTTGATGTCCCGGCTGATACTTCTGCGGGAACATCACCTCCTTCGCTTCTCCGTATTCTGCCTTCCACTGCTTGATCCTGCGCTGCAGCGTTCTCAACTGGCCTTGCTGGAAGGCCCCTTCCTGCTGACGACACAAATGATCGAACACCGCTTTTGCTTCCACCGTCGGCGATCGCTTCAGGATCTCTTTCACCTCCGGCCACACCGACTCGAACGGATCCGATCGAGTTCTCCAATACCGTTCCGGCTGACACTGGCTCGGTAGCTTTCCCGACTTCAGGTACTTGCGAGCTGTCTTTCGCGACATCCCCGCTTTGGCCGCCGCCATCGTTAGCGTCTTCTCGTTCTTCTTCAACTTTACTAACCTCCGCACTTGCTGATCCTTAACCATGCCCTCATGGTCAGGATCAGCCCTGAAAAAGCGGGGAATTCCATTTGTCGTCGCGGGGAATTCTAACTGTCGCCAATCAGATGCCACTGATCCCAGATCCTGGACAGCAACACCCAAAGAAGTCTGAAAGCACGGGTGAATCTGGGTCTCGGCCGATCCTTCTCCGCAATACGACGCTTGCACTCAGCCAACTGACTCTCTGCCGCCAAGACTCGCGCCGCCAAAGTTGCCCGTGAGCTGAAGAGAGCCGATAGAAATGTATAGACGAATCCGGCAGCTTGCCTGAGATCAGAACTTGTCCTGAGGATGAGCTGGAACAGGCAACGAATCTTTATCATGGCCCGCAGGATACGAGGCCTTGAGCTCCACCTCAAGATCCGCGTAAGTCATTGCTGTAAAAGGTGGACGGGGTTTTTCGGGGGGACAACGGTCTATCTGGCTGACGACCTAAAGCACGAGAGGAGTCCGTTGAACGCGCATCTTGCAATCCCGGCGTGATGTGGGAATGCAACACACCGCCTGAGGCCACCAAGTTGACAATGCCCTTGTCGAGTCGGCTGATGCGACACCCTCAGCCCACAACTCAACTAACCGCTCAGCCATGCCTGCAGAAAGGCCTTCATCTGGTTCCCCCAAAGCATGCTCAGGAGTGCGACAGTGAGCAGAGCGGCCAGTAAGGACACCAGGCCAACACGAGTCCAACGAAACGCGCCGTGTCCGGTCTGGCGTAGAAAGAGCGTGACCAGATCGCGCCGTTCCTTGCGTGCCCCTTCCGGCAAGTGGGGCGTGCGGCTGAAGAGGTAGCCAAGCCGTCGCGTCATGTACATTCGGAAATTCACCGCCCAGCCGCAGGCCTCCAACAGAGCGCTCATATCCCGCCTGCGCAGCTTGTTCCAACCCGAAAGTGCACTGAACAGGGCCACCACCAGCAGCAGAGCCAGCAAGGCAAGGGCGGCATTCAGAGGGTCGATCTGCGAAAGTGTCTTGATCAAGTAGACCAGCGAGGAACCGACGGCTGCGAAGGCAATGCCGCCGGCCAGCACCAGGTCGCGCATACCAGAGCTGGAAGGGGGTGCCGCTCCCGCCGATGGCACCTGGGCAGGCTGCTGGAGCGACTCGCCTTTTTCCATCTTCGTTGCGATCTCAGTGGTGGTCTTTTCCAGGGCTCCGGCCCGGGTACCCACAAAGGCTTCAACCTTCTCGGATAATAGCTTTTTGGCTTTCACAAAAGGCGACTTGATCGCCTCCCCCAGGCTGATGGGGTTGTCGACCATATCCACGACTCGTGCGTCCCACTCCTTGCCCTGCAGATCATAGAAGATACCGCGCTTGCCAATTTCGATGACCCCCTGGCTACCACCCGTGAGGGCGGCGGCAATCTCGAAACTCCGCCCCTGCTCCTGGGGCAGGATGATCTCGGCGTACACCAGGAACATCTTGCTGGCTTGGGCGATTTTCTTGTACTCGGCGCGGTTTCGGACCTTCATCGTGAAGGCAAGTTCACGGCCGTCAATGATCAGGTTGCCCAATTCAAACAGGGCACGGCGACTGGGGTCGTACAGCGCGGATAAATTTACAAAGTTGTTCGCCAGTTCCAGGAGCCAGCGCTGGTACAAGGTGAGCTTCTCCAGGGTAGTCACTTTCATCACCTCATCCTTCACCGCCAGATCCTCCAGCAGGAGCTGGAGAAGTTTTTTCTGAGCCGGACCCTCTAAGTATTCTTTCAGCGTGGTCTCACTCAGCTCATCTACGCCATCCGATGGCTTCTTCGCCTGCCACGCACCATAGGGCTCGAAGATAGCCTTGACCTGCTGCCAGCCGATCCGCGTGAGAGTTTCGTGGGAGTCCGGCTGGGCACGGGCAAGGACCCGGTTCCGTAATTCATCCATCTGATCCTGGTAGTACGGATTGACGGGGCCTTCCAAATTCAGCACACCTTCAGCATTCGGCGTTTGCAGTGGCGCTTGCGCGAGCTGTCTCTCCATGGCCTGGAGGTCGGAGCCGACCAGCTTCTGCAGCTCTTCTTCACTCAAACAGATCCGTTCGGCGGTGCGGGCATCGAGCTTTACCAGGTCGCACTGCCAGAAGAACTGTTCGATCTTGGCATCGAATTCAGACGTGAGCTTTGCGGCGGCCGCCGTGTCGTCGCCCCAGGGCAGAAGCCCTGCCGCACCGTCATCTTCGGCCAGTGCCTTCCAGGCCAGGTAGTTCCTCGCACCATCCAGGAATTGGCTCAGGTGACCTTCGTTGATGCCGTCTTGGCCGCTTACATCCTTGGTACCACCCACCCGCTCGAGTACGTCATTCGCCAACTGTGCGGCCGCCGGATCCGAAACGTGCTGAGGGGGGAGCACCCCGTCGCCGTTGGGAGAGGTCATCCCGTAGGTATTTCGGAACATGCGCACCTGTTCCAGGCTGATCTCCTCCAGGTTCTCCACCTTCAGCTGTCCCAGGATATGGATCGCGGCTTCCCTGAGCTGCCGGCCCTCCTCGCGGCTGGTATCCAGGTCCGAGAGGCGCAGGACGTCTGAGGAAGCCGCCATTCGGTCACGGTTCGCCATCATATGGAAGATCCATGTCACTGCCGCACGCAAATGTTCGGCACGGATGGTCCCACTGCCGTCCTGATTCAAGTACTCGCGGAACGCGGGATCGCACTGTAGGCTCTCGACCTGCACGCTGGTGGCGGCCCAGCGAGCTGGGTGGAGCTGGTGGATGAAGGCAAGATCCTCCGCACTTTCGATACGCAGTTGGTGGATTCCGCCATATTTTTGGAAGACCATGGGCTTCATAACGCACATTCTACTCGTTTGCAGGGAATGTAAGGCAGAATAGTATTGGCTGAGGATTGTCTGGTCGATGACGGTGCCATTGCCGGAAACACCCTACAAGTTGATCATCTTTGGTGGGGATTGCCACATGACGCCTGCCCGGCTTCTGGTCGAAGAGGTCGATGGCATATCCGAAATCCGATTGCTGCCCAGCGAGATCAAAAACCAGCTACCGGGCGTTGATTACGAAACCCTGATGCTGGAACCCGGAGACGGCACTGTAACGAAAGCATCCCTGTTGGCGCGCGAATCACTGGACCCCTCAGTGCCACGCCACAAGTACAGCTATTTTCCGATCGACTACCCCATATTTCTGTGTGAAAAGCACGATCAGTTGACCGGCAATATCAACTGGGACGTGCATTGGCTGAATTGTGCTGCCGTTTATAAAAAGTCCGGAACTTAACGCGCTATATTGAAAAACCCTTATTCCGGTACGGCGAGCTTATCCCAGAATCGTGTAATTGCGCGAAATGAACCAATATATGCCGAGAGAGGATTAGGCCTCCATCGTCGAGTCGAGCGCCCATGTCCTGTGCCGCGGACTGGTCAAGGGGCGTAGCAGGAAAGCGGTCACTCCGATGGCCGTTACGATCAGGAATTGACCCACCTCAACGCCCAGATTGAAACCGAGCAATACCGGTGCCAGACTTTCGGCCGGCACACCGATGGTGAGGAGATTTCCGGCAAAACCGAATCCATGAAGCAGTCCAAAGACCGTCGTCAGAGGAAGAATTAACACCAGTGAGCTACCTCGCCACATTTCGCTCAGAAGCAAATAAGGGGTGTACCGTTCTTTCTGTAATTTGGGAAAGGTGAGCTAAAAGGATCAGAGGTCTGGGGCAGGATTTCTCCAAAAACTCAAGACAAGAGCAAGGAGGATCCGAATGACCCCAGACCCAGAACAGAGGCTACCACGAGAATTGTTGAAAGAACTGATCGAAGAAGGCAGCGACGCGTTTCGAGGAGTGTTGGAGAAACTGCTCAACACCGCCATGCAGCTGGAACGAGAAGAGTTTCTGGGAGCTCGACGCTGGGAGCGGAGCGAGCAGCGTCGAGACCACGCCAACGGGTACAAGGACAAGACGCTGTCCACTCGAGTGGGACAGCTGCGAATCCGGATTCCACAAGTACGTCACCTGGACTTCTATCCCCGATCCCTGGAACGAGGGTGCCGTTCGGAGAAGGCGCTCAAGTTGGCCATCGCCGAGATGTATGTAATGGGCGTGTCGACGCGCAAGGTCACCGAGATTACCGAGCAGCTGTGCGGCACCGAGATCTCCGCCAGCCAGGTCTCAAGAATCTCCAAGCTGCTGGACGACGAACTCGAGCAGTTTCGCAACCGCCCTTTGGGCAGCTATCCAGTTGTGTACCTGGATGCGCACTACGAGAAGGTCCGTCGCCAGGGCAGCATTCAGGATGTGGCCGTCTTGAAAGCGACCGGAGTCAACTGCTGGGGCAAGCGGGAGGTGATTGGGGTCAGCTGCCGACTCAGCGAGGCTGAGGTCCACTGGCGAGGGTTTCTGCAGCAGCTTCAAAAGCGTGGTCTGGAGGGTGTGCAGCTGATTGTCAGCGATGACCACTCGGGTCTACGTGCTGCTAGAAGAGCCGTTTTTCCCTCGGTGCCCTGGCAACGCTGTCAGTTTCACCTGAGCCAGAATGCTCAGCGTTACGCCCGCCGATCCGATCAACGTGCCGCCATCGCCACTGACATTCGAGACATCTTCAACGCACCCTCAGGCGGCGAGGGCGAGGCCATGCTTCGAACCCGAGTCGAGCAATACCGTGACCGCAACCCGGAGCTGGCCGATTGGATGGAGACCAACCTGCCCGAAGGCTTTACGGTCTTTCGTTTTGCACGTTCTACCTGGCGGCGCATTCGCACCAACAACGGGCTGGAGAACCTAAACCGTCAGATTCGCCGGCGCACCCGGGTCGTCGGTATCTTTCCAAACACCGAGTCCGCTTTGCGACTCATCACCGCCGTCGTCGAGGAGATTCACGAAGACTGGCTGATCGGGAAGCAGTACCTCAGTCTGGTCGATTTCAACCCACAGGAGAATCCTGTTTCAGATCGCTCTCAGTCAAATTACAGAAAAACAGTTGCGTAACCAGCAAATACGAAACCGTAAAGAGAGCGAGCCCCGCCAGGCTGACGACTGACAGAACACCTGATCCACCACGCCACGCCAAAAAAGCGGCAATGATCAAAACGCAGCCAGCCAGCTTTGCCAGGCCCTTGGTCGCGCCAGTCCTCTGACCGACACTCTCGAACGCAACAATAGCGATCGTAAAGCCGATTAATGCCTCGATGGCCTCCGCCGTCGGACGAAGGATATCAAGGACCGTCAGGGCAAGCGTGATGCTGTGGCCGATGGTGAAGCCCGTTATCGCAATCAGCACTTCACGGACTCGTCCCACGAGTAGTATTACCGCGAGCAGAAAGGCCAGGTGATCGAGACCGTTACCGAGGTGCTCAATACCCAGGAGTAGGTATTGCGTGAACAGATATCCAGCTGTCGCGTGAACGGCGACTTCCTGGGTTTCCTGACCATATTGCTTTATGACCTGTCTGCGATTGTCAACCGAAAAGAAATATTCTGCGGCTGGTTTGCCGTCCTCGAAGATGCGTGCAAAATGGATGTGATTGGGTACAAGATCGAACAACAGCTGCGTCTCCAGAGTGAGCGCGCCGGGTTCGGGGCAGTAAAACAGCAGCTCGACTCGCTGATGGGATTCGCCGGGTTGAAGATAGGAATTTGCTTTTCGAGCTGAGGGTAGCAAGTACTGAAATGAGCGTCAAGAAGGGCCAACAAGGAGCCACGGAACGTGTCAACAACTTTGAGCCACTTTGGTGAATAAATTACAGTAGCGTCATCTCAGGGGTCCTTCTTTTCGGGAGGGTTGATCCAAACCGCCTCTGGAAGAGCGGGAGGAACGGGTTTGCCATTGGGAAATCTCTCCTGGAAGAGTGCATGGGCGGCCTCCAGTGTTTGGGCTCGATTGCGACGTGTGGCGATGGCGGTGAGGTAGTGCACGTCCTCGGGAGTGTGCAGGCCGATACCCGAATGGCGATGGTCGCGGTTATACCAATCGAAGAACTCCCGGCAAAAGGTTCTGGCTTGCTGGATGGTGCCGAATCGAGCCGGGAATTCGGGCCGGTACTTGAGGGTCTTGATTTGGGCCTCCGAGTAGGGATTGTCGTCACAGACGTGAGGCCGAGAGTGAGACTTGGTCACTCCCAGATCGGCCAGCAGCAAGGCCAGTGCCTTGGAACTCATCGACGACCCTCGATCAGCATGGAGGGTGAGATCTCCGACACGATCGCCTGCTTGGAGTAGCTCTGGGCGATCAAAGCCTTGGCCAGGCGTGAGTTCTCCTGGGTGGCCACCATCCAGCCCACCACGTAGCGGCTGAAGATATCCAGAACCACATAGAGGCACTGCTGTCCAAATTAGCTGAGATTCGATCATCAACCCCTTGATTTTATTGGCGTCTTGGACGGGATTTTCAGTCTTTTCATGTCCAGGTCTCCGATTGTGCTGTCCAGATTACGAGAAGGTGAAGGAGGGTTGAGAGCTCTCCGGTAGTAGGGGTGGGAACTTGAATGGTTGGTTCAACCACCTCCACAAGTCTCTATGAACGAACATGTTCATCCTCAGCAGTGCGGCCAGATTGGACAGTGACCAGTCAAAGGTTGCTTTGAGCTGCAGAAACTTCAGGATCAGCAGAGCGATCAATGCTGTCCAAATTTGGGTCTTGAGGGCGTTGGCCGAGGTGCCGACGAAGGTCTTGACCCGTAGATTCTGCTTGAGGGCCTTGAAAAAGAGCTCGATTTGCCAGCGCTCCTTGTAGATTGCGGCAATGGTGGTGGCTCCGAAATCCAGGTGATTCGTCAAAAAAACGAGGCGGCCAGAGAGCGGATCTTGGATTTCGACCAGGCGCAAGAAACAGGTTTTGTCCTGGGCGGCCAGTCCGTGAAAGAAAATCACCTGGTCACGGACGACTCGACGGTTTTTGGGAAGCGGGCGGTCTTCGAGGACCTCGTAATCGGCACGGTCTTTGAGACGGGTCACAAAGAAGACGCCCTGACGGGTCAAGTCCGCATACCAGTTGTAGTCGTTGTAGCCGCGATCAAAGACGACAACGGTGCCGGCGGCAAACTTCAGACGGCGAGCCACGGTGATGTCGGCCGTGGCTGCCTCGGTGATGTGGGCAAAGACGGGAAGGTAACCGTTGTGGTCCAAGAGTAGATGCAGTTTGACGGCCCCCTTGGTTCGGCAAAAATGAGCCCAGTCAAACAATTGTGCGCACAGATCGATGACGGTCGCATCCAGACTCAGCAGCGGATTCTTGAAACGAAATCTTCTCTTGCGACGCCCTTCGGTCTCTCTCAGATAACGATCCAGCAGGCGGTAAAAAACCTTTTCGTACAGTTGCCAGGGTCGATGCTCATTGGCATAGCTGAGGGTGGAGCGCTTGGGAGAAGCGATTCCAAGATGATGCAGTTTTCCTTCACAGCTGGCCAGGCCTCCGCAGATCTCCCGCAGGCTATGAGCACGGCCCAGCTGGCAAAACAGCATGGCGACAAACTGTCCCCAGCTGCTGAAACCGCGTGCATGGCGCTCGGCTTTGGTCTCCAGGACCAGTTGTTGAAACTCCCAGCGAGGAAAAAGCTGGAGAAGTTGACTGAAAATGCTGCAAAATCGATTCATGGTCGGGTCCTCCTTGTCCGGTTATTCGATCAACCGAATCTTACGAGGTCGACCCGACCTCTCTTATGGCTAATTTGGACAAGAGTGACATAGAGGTAGTAATAACTCCATTTGACGGGACCCTTGAGCTTGGTGATGTCCCATGACCAACATTGGTTGGGGCCGGTGGCCAGGAGTTCTGGCTTGGCGTATTGGGGATGGCGGCGCTGGCGGCGACGCTCCTTGACTTCCAGACGTTGGGACAGAATGCGATACATGGTTCGGATCGAGCACAAGTATCGCCCTTCATCCAGTAGCTCCGCCCACACTGTGGCGGGAGCTTTGTCGACAAACCGCTGGCTGTGCAGGACCTCCACGACAGCTTCCTTCTCGGGCGGGCTCAAGGCGCGTGGGGATGCGGGCCGAGGTCGAGGATCCATCGCCGGCCGTTCCCGCCGAAGTTTCTCCCGATACAGACTGGATGGCGGCAGATCCAGAGCCTGACAGCCGGCCCGGACTCCGTGGGATTGTGAGAATCGCAAAGCTTCGTCCATCAGCTCTCGTCTCCGTTCTCTTCGCTGCTCGCCAGAGAGATCCCCAACAGTTGCGAGACTTTTTTTTGGAGATCCAGCATGGCTTCAAACTTCTCGAGCTTGCGCTTCAACTTCCGATTCTCGGCCTGAACTTGCCTCAATTGATGATCCAGAGGATTGACCGGCTTGGACTTGCGCCCCCGCTTGCGAGGAGTCAGCGCCTGCAGCGTTCCTTCCTCGCGTTGTCGTCGCCAGGTCTGAAGATTCGACCAGTAAAGTCCTTCTCGGCGCAGCAAGGCTCCCACTCCGCCCGACTCTTCACATCCATCGGCCTGCTCCAGGATCCGGAGCTTATAGCGGGCTGAAAATCGGCGACGCGTGGCCTTGCTGGGAACTTCCGGATCGGGTCTAGGAAGAACCCTGTCGGGCTCAGTCCGTTCCGCACCGATTTTGGGGACCTCTCCGCTTCGCTCCGAAGTCTCCAAAATCCTCAGTTTCTTATCGCTCCTGTTTACCATCATCGTGTGATCCAGCTTCTCACCCTCTAGTCTAATTTAGTGGGGAAGAAGTGTCTCACCCATGTTGGCACAGAGGGCCATGAGGTGAACCGCTCCGGGTTTTCCGGAGACAGTTTTAGTTGACTCCAGCCACTATAGCTGTAGCCGGTTGATTCAGGTAATACATCTGCTCGAACTCAACGGGTGGAATGTAGCCGATTGGCTCCAGCAATCTCTTCTTGTTATACCAACAGACCCAATCCAGCGTCGCAAATTCCACCTCCTCTAATCCCCGCCAGGGGCCTTCCTGACGAATGACTTCCGTCTTAAACAGCCCGATGACCGATTCGGCCAGCGCGTTGTCGTAAGAGTCTCCTTTGCTTCCAACCGAAGGCTCGATGCCGGCCTCTGCCAACCGCTCCGTATAGCGAATCGACAGGTACTGCACTCCCCGGTCGCTGTGATGAATCAGGCCTTCTGTGTCTGAACGCGACCACAGGGCCTGCTCCAGTGCGTCCAGGGCAATGTCGGTCTTCAGGGAAGCCGACGCCCTCCACCCGACAATACTTCTCGAGAAGGCATCGATGACCAATGCCACGTAGACGCGCCCTCTCCAGGTGGCCACGTAGGTCAGATCGGCTACCCACAGCTGATTCGGACGGGTTGCAGTAAAGTTGCGGTCCACCAGATCAGCCGGCCTTGCGGCTGTTTCATCCGGCTGCGTCGTCTTAAACCGGCGACCCCGAACCACGCCCTGCAGTCCCGTCTCGCGCATTAAACGCTGGACCGTGCAGCGAGCCACCTTGAAGCCCTCACGATTCAGCTGCTTCCAGACCTTGCGCACTCCGTAGACCTCGCGATTGGCACGCCACACCCGATCGATTTCAACTCGAAGCCTGGCATCGCGTTTCGTCCTGGTCGGCAGTAACGCAGGATCCTTGTGCCTGGCTTCCCGCTGGTAGAACGTCGAAGGGGCGATCGGCAGCACCTCGCAGATCGACTCGACCCCATAGCAGGTCCGATTTTCTCGGATGAAATCCACCATCATTTCCGTCGGCGGCCGAGCTCCGCCTGGGCGAAAAAAGCCGAAGCCTTCCTTAAGATCTCGTTAGTCTGCTTCAGCTCCCGATTCTCCCGCTCCAGTTCCTTCAGACGCTGCCTCTCGTCCGTTGTCAGCCCGGCTCGACGCCCCTGATCCATTTCCGCCTGTCGGACCCACTTGCGCAGCGTCTCCGCTGTGCAGCCGATCTTGGCTGCTATCGATGTCATCGCACCCCATTGAGAGCTGTACTCCCGTTCGTGCTCAAACACCATCCGTACTGCTCGTTCTCTAACCTCTGGTGAGTATCTGCTTCGTCTTCCCATGACCCCATCCTCTCAAGAAATGGAGTCTCCGGAAATCCCGGGGCGGTTCAAGGACCGGGGGGCCGGGTGTTTTGAGGATGTAAGAAGGGAAGCGAGATTTTGAAATATAAAGACTTACGCCAATCCAAAACGTACTTCAACCCTTATAGTGAAAACGGAAGGATAGTCGGCAAAGGTCAACAACACTTCCCTGAAGAAGCACCTGACTTCTCGGACCAAACGCTGCGCCGTTTTAGGTAAACCAGCCGAAAGTTTCCCCGAAAATTCGTGGATTTTCTCTCGTATCTTCCAGGCGATTTTGGCATCATCCATTTGGGTCCCTCCTGCAACTGGTTGACTGGTTTCGTTTTCCTTCAACCAGTCTAGTGATCGGGACCCACTTTTCAGCTCACAAGGAGTATCCCCATTTTTCGAAAATTACACCCATTCCACTTGTTGATTGTAAATATTCGGTAAACCCCGTCTTGCAATAATCTCCTTCCAAATAAGCCCGCGGTCAAACTTTGCTGGACACAGAAGCTGCGAGTGTGTATACAGGGAGCATGCAGCTGAGTGCTACCACCAAGCCGGAATCGGGTGGACTGACGGCTGATGGCTCGACGAAGCGGGTTTTGGTGGCCAAGGAAGAGTACATCCGGCTGCGCTGGGCGGCAGCGTACTGGAAGGCCCAGCATGCCGGGGCGGTGGAGAGAGAAAAGCAGTTGAAGTCAGAGAACTTGAGTCTGCGGGCTCGAGTTCGAGAGCTGGAGAGTCAGCTCTGGGGGCGCAAGAGTGAACAGGCCAAGGGTGGGCGCGCTGGCAGTTCCAGCCCCAAGGCGAGCGGGCGACCCCGAGGGCAGCAAAAAGGCAAGCAGGGGCACGGTCGGACCACTCTGGACGGGTTGGCAGCCCAGGAAGAGGTAGTGGATCTGGAGGAAGCCCAAAAAAGCTGTCCGAAATGCGGTCTGGCACTGGAAGCCTTGGGCTGGACGGAAGACGCCGAGGTGGCCGAAATCGAAGTGCGGGCCCACCGGCGGGTGATCCGGCGGCGCAAGTACAAAGCGGCCTGCCGCTGCGGGGTGCTGCCCGGCATTGTCACGGCGCCCGCCCCGGCACGCTTGATTCCCAAAGGCAAACTAGGGATTTCGGTTTGGGTGGAGATTCTGCTGGAGAAGTTTGACCATTGCCGCCCCACCCACCGTCTGTTGCAGCAGTGGCGAGACCACGGTTTGACTCTCTCTGCAGGAACGGTGGCCGGAGGGCTGAAAAAACTGCAGGGTCTGTTTTTACCGGTGGCCGAGGCGATCGCCCAGCAGCAGCTCACCCAGGAGAACTGGCAAGCCGACGAGACCGGCTGGCCGGTGTTTGTGGCGGTGGAAGGCAAAAGCGGACGGCTCTGGCATTTGTGGGTGTTTTTGTCGGCCTCCACAGTCGTGTACCAGCTCCAACCCAGTCGCTCGTCTGCAGTGCCTCAATCTCACTTCGGCAGCGCCCAGGGCACTTTACTCACCGATCGATATTCTGCCTATAAGAAGCTGGTCCGGGTCTCAGAGGGGCGTATTTGCCATGCCTTTTGCTGGGCTCACGTGCGCCGCGACTTTTGGCGACTGGGCCTATCCCACCCCCCCTGGCAGGACTGGTCCCTGATGTGGATTGACGACATTGGCCGGCTCTTTGCTGCCAATCAGCTGCGGCTGGTAGTTCGCGATCAGCCCTTGGAATGGGCCCGGGCCGATCGAAAGCTGCGGGTGGCGGTTGAGAAAATGCGAGAGCAATGCGAGGCTCAACGCCAGCTTCCCAGCCTGGCTCCCCCCTGTCGCAAGGTCCTGAAAAGCCTGGCTCGACACTGGCCAGGGCTGACCGTGTTTGTGGATCAACCGGAAGTGGCTATGGACAACAACGCCGCCGAACGCGCCTTGCGCAACCCGGTGGTGGGACGCAAGAATTACTACGGCTCAGGCAGCCGCTGGAGCGCCCAGTTGGCGGCCAGCTTATTCAGCATCTTTGCCACCCTGCGACTCAACGGCCTCAACCCCCGCCTGTGGCTCAGGGACTATCTGCAGGCCTGCGCTAGGCAAGGCGGACAGCCGCCACCCGACCTGGATCCTTTTCTTCCCTGGGAAATAAGCCCCCATCGTGCCCGCGCATTGACCTGGGCCAGGACGCCGGCAGCGGAGGCTGGATGAAACGCTTCTGCGGGCGAGACTTTAGCGGCCGGGAGATGCGGCGACTGTGTGAGCTGATTGGCGAAGATCCGACCCGCTCGCGGGCCCAGCTCTCCCGCTTGGCCTGCCAGCTCTTGGGCTGGTTCAAGCCTGACGGTGGCCTCAAGGAGATGAGCTGCCGGGTGGCCATGCTGCGCATGCATCGGCAGGGGTTGCTGCAGCTGCCGCCCCCTCGCAACCCGAAGGGAGGCTCGGGCCCAATCAAGCACACTTTCTGCAGCGCACCACAACCGCTGCTGTCCCGACCCGTGCACGAGCTGTCCGGCCTGCATCTGGAGCCGGTCCTGAGCCGCCCCGACTCCACTTTGTGGAATGAATACATCGACCGCTACCACTATCTGGGATACAAGCCCCTGCCGGGTGCTCAGCTGCGCTACTTCGCTTGTTCCGAAAGCCGCATCCTGGCCCTGCTCGGCTTTGGCGCCGCCGCTTGGAAAACCGCCCCTCGCGACCGCTTCATCGGCTGGCGTCCTTCGGAAAGGGAGAGAAACCTTCAACTGATCGTCAACAACGCCCGTTTCTTGATCCTTCCCTGGGTGCAGTCTAAGAACTTGGCCTCCAAACTGCTGGCCTTGGCCGCGCGTCAACTCCCCGAGGACTGGCACGACCGCTACGCCTACCGACCCGTTCTGCTGGAAACCTTCGTCGACACGGGGCGCTTCACAGGCGCCTGCTACAAGGCCGCCAACTGGATCCATGTCGGACAGACCCAGGGCCGGGGCAAGCTGGACCGTGACCGCAAGGCCGATCTGCCCTCTGTGCCAATAATGGTGAGACACTTCTTCCCCACTAAATTAGACTAGGGGGCGAGAAGCTGGATTACGAATGATAGAAAACAGAAGCGACAACAAATTGAGGATTTTGGAAACCTCGGAGCGAAGTGGAGAGGTCTCCAAAACCGCTGCGGAAAGGACCGAGTCCGACAAGGCTCTTCCTAGACCCAATCCGGAAATTGCAGCCAAGGCAACCCGGCGCCGGTTTTCAGCCCGCTATAAGCTCAGGATCCTGGAGCAGGCCGATGGCTGTGAGTTCGGCGAAGTGGCAGCCTTGCTGCGCCGGGAAGGGCTTTACTGGTCGAATCTTCAGGACTGGCGACGACAACGCGAGGAAGGAACTTTGCAGGCACTGACCCCTCGCAAGCGAGGGCGCAAATCGAAGCCGGTCAATCCTCTGGATCATCAACTGAGGCAAGTGCAGGCTGAGAATCGGAAGCTGAAACGCAAGCTCGAGAAGGCGGAGATCATGCTGGATATCCAAAAAAAAGTCTCGCATCTATTGGGAATCTCTCTGGAGAGCAGCAGCGAGAACGAAGACGAGAGCTGATGGACAAAGCGTTGCGTTTCTCGGAAACTCACGGCATTCGTGTGGGCTCGCAGGCGCTGGGTTTGCCACCGTCAAGCCTCTATCGGGAAAAACGACGGCGGGAACAGCCGGCGGTTGAAGCTCGACCTCGGCCGACATCTCCTCGAGCCTTGAGCCCACCCGAAAGGGAGGCCGTTGTGGAGGTTCTGCACAGCCGGCAGTTTATCGACAAAGCTCCTGCCGCCGTATGGGCGGAGCTGCTGGATGAAGGGCGGTACTTGAGCTCGATCCGAACCATGTACCGCATTCTGGCCGAACGTTTGGAAGTTAGAGAACGCCGTCGCCAGCGCCGCCATCCCCACTACTCAAAGCCGGAACTTCTGGCCACCGGCCCAAACCAATGCTGGTCATGGGACATCACCAAGCTGAAGGGGCCCGTCAAATGGAGCTATTACTACCTCTACGTGATCCTGGACATCTTCAGCCGCTATGTGGTGGGCTGGATGGTGGCCACCCAGGAAAGCTCACGCCTGGCCAAGGTCTTGATCGCCCAGAGCTGCTCCAAGCAGGAGATCGTAGCGGGTGATCTCACTCTGCATGCCGATCGTGGCTCGTCGATGAGTTCCAAGGCACTGGCCTTGCTACTGGCCGATCTGGGAGTCACCAAGTCTCACTCTCGGCCTCATGTCTGTGACGACAATCCCTACTCGGAATCCCAATTCAAGACCCTCAAGTACCGTCCAGAATTCCCGGCTCGTTTCGGCACCATTCAGCAAGCCAGAGACTTCTGTCGGGATTTCTTCGATTGGTATAACCGCGACCATCGCCATTCGGGTATTGGCCTGCACACTCCCGAGGACGTGCACTATCGCTCCGCCCTCGCCACACGTCGCAATCGTGCCCACGTGTTGGAGGCCGCCCATGCACTCTTCCCGGAGAGATTTCCCAACGGCAAACCCGTTCCGCCACCTCTTCCCGAGGCCGTCTGGATCAACCCTCCCGAAAAGGAGAACTCTTGAGATGACGCTACAGTAATTTATTCACCAAAGTGTCTCAAAGTTATTGACATGTTCCGCTGCCCACCAAAAGCATCTGGCTCTACCCCCTGAGCAAACACTTCCGAAGATCGCTTCGCTCCACTTGAGTTCCCAACCCGCCTCACCCCATTAGGCATAAAGCCGATGATGGGTTTACCGAATATTTACTGTTGATTCCTGTTACTCTCTTCTTTTCAAGTGGTTAGCTCAGTTGAGACTCATTTTTTTGGGTAACTCCTGAAGGTCCGCCAGGCGGAGTAGAAGGAGGAGTAGAAAACAGGATGTTTGGGTTGATTCATTCGGCGCTATCGACCTGGTCAAGGACTTTCCTGCTTGCTGTTTCTTGCTGGGTGGTGAGCCTGATGGTGACTGGCATTGCTCTGAGCCTGGCTTTTTTCGGTGCGCCTCTCCCAGTCTTCCTTTTCTTGTTTGGGTGGCTCCTGACTTTAGGGTTGCCCACCAGCCTGGCCATCGTCCTGGTCATGAGCCTGTGGTAGGGGAGTTCCTTCGAAGCTTTCCTGGTTGTTGTGGCCAGCGTCGCCTTGATCTTCAATTTCCTCTGCCTGTCGATGGTGAGACGGCTCACTGTGTCCTGGCGGGGAGCAAGGCCGTGAAGCTGAGCCGGAGGCATTTTCTGACCTCAACGCTTTTCGCTTCCTCTTGCGCCGGCTCCGGTTGCACTGGTTACGGCAATCAGGATGAGGACGAACAGTCGGGATCTCTCGTCGATTTCCATGTTCATCTATTTGGCGTTGGTGATGAGGGAACTGGATGCTTTCTCTCCGAAAGACAACGGACTTTTGCATCCACCGGCATGTCGCCAGCCTACCATCCTGTTCTGCTTCGTCTCCTTGGGCTGAAGGAGAACGGACACATCGATCGCGACTATGTGTCGGTTCTAGTGGGCCAGCTTCGAGAGTCTTCGATCGAAAGGGCGGTACTGGTTGGGCAGGACGGGCGTTATGACGAAGACGGAATCCTGGATCGAGAAGCCACCAATGTGTATGTGCCCAACGACTATCTCCTCAAAGTTGCCCGGGAACACTCGGACCTGTTTGTTCCCTGTATCTCGATTAACCCCAGACGGCGCGATGCCTTTGAGGAGTTGGAGCGTTGTGCCGAGGCGGGAGCTCGAGTGCTGAAGATTCATCCACCCATCCAGGATGTGGATCCCGGATTGGACCGGTTTCGGCCCTTTTACAGGCGGCTGGCGGAGCTGGACATTCTTTTGATGGTGCACACCGGGGCGGAGCATGGAAGTCCCATTGTGGGGGATGATTTCAGCGATCCTGTACGGTTGGTGCCGGCATTGGAGGAAGGCTGTTCGGTGATCGCCGCTCATACGGGGATGGGCACGTTTTTGGACAGGGTCGATTTCTTTCCCACTCTGGTGGATCTACTGCCCCGTTATCCGAGGCTTTATTGTGACTCGGCGGTGCTGGCCTCAGCCACTTATTGGCGCTCTCTTCCCCGCATTCTGGAGCAGGATCTGGTCCTGGAGAGGCTCATCCATGGGAGTGATTTTCCTTTTCCTTCCAACGCCCTGGCCTTCTGGAATCGATTGAATCCTGTGGATCTGTTGAGGCTCAGCAGTGAAACCAACCTTCTGGAGAGAAGTTTTCGGTTGAAGCAGGCTTTGGGGTTGCCGGCAGAGGTGTTCGAGCGAGGCGGGAGGTTGCTGGGGTAAGGTTTTGGGGGAGTTACGGTTGCAGGAAAGTGAAGCCGGAGCGCTTCAGGGTTTCCACGAACTCGCTCTCTGAAGCGACGAAAGCACGGCCCGTGTCCATGTCCAGGTCGAGGAACTGAACCAACTCAAAGGGGGAGTTGCCCGCTTCGAGCCCATCGGCGTGAACCTGTACGAAGGTGTTCACCGGCAAGGTCTGCCGGCCCATGATGTTGGTCAGCGGGAGTGTGAACATGCCGTCATAGGCCCGGTAACACACTTCCGAGCAGACGAGACGGTCGGTGGAGAAGAAGTCAAACTCGAAGTCATAGGGTTTGGCATGGTGGGAGAAGGCGCGGGCAATGGCCTCGCGACGTTGTGCTTTGGTCAGCCGCGGGCGCAGTATCGCTACCGCATCGGCCTCGCCCACGGAGTGCTCCAGGCTGGTGAAAACCACCCCCTCACTTATGGCCTCGATCACGACATGGTGATGACCGGCGGCGTCGAGCTTGAGAAAGTCATCCCAATGGGGTGACACCCGTCGATCTTCGTGCAGGCCCATCGCCACCAGCTCATCCGCCTCCCCCAGGTAAAAGGCGGCGTGGGGCCAGAATCCCGGCAAAAAGGCGTTGGACAGGAACCAGTTTCTGCGCTCAATGAGGATGTCACCTGGCTGAAGAACCCCCCTCAGTTCCTCCACCTGTTGGGGTTCAATCAGTCCCTGGTGGCGAGGCCGGTCTCTGAGACGGAAGTCGCCAATCCAGGTGGAAATCAGTGACTGAGCCTGATAAAGCGGGTCGTTCACGGAGCGGCTCACTTCCCGTAAAGCCAGCTCCAGCTTGCGCTCACCAATTCGATTGGCGGCTTTCTCAATGGCGGGTCCTGCAAGAAGGGCTGCACCGGCAAGCTCGTCCCAGGGGGAACCGCTTCCCCAGGCACGCGTCTCCCGCAGCCGGTTAAATGTTTGGGACGCTTCCTGAAGCTGAGAGACCACCTCCGCACTGGAGAGGCTGGCAAGCAGCCGGTCGTAAGTGCCTTCCGGGATCTCCCAGGCCGGGTCCCCCTCGTTGAGTTTGCGCTGGGTCTGCTCGTCGTCTCCAAAGGTATCGACGATAACGGAAGCCTTCTCCAAAAGAGTGGCCGCACTTGCATAAGTCAGCAGAAGGGCACGCGCCTCCATCTGACCTTCCATCAAATCATCATGGGCGGCACGGTAGGTCCAGATTGTGCGAAGGAGTGCCGTGCGCAGATTCAAGTAAGTCAAAAGGAGCTGGTGGATGGCATCGTCATCCTCCTGGCTATAGAAACTGCCTTCACCCCGCAGGAAGGATTCACGCAGGTCACGCATATCCTCTTGTAAGCGATCCAGTTCGGCGAGGGCTACCGCCGTACCGCGGCCGTCGGCTTCAAGCCTCGCATTTACGAGGACAGGATCCTGATTGCGCAATTCGTACCAGAGCGAGGGAGCCTGGGAAAGATCCACCACCCCGCGATCACGAAGCTGGGCCACAAAAAAACCGAGAAACACCAGGACCACAGCCAGCAACACACCCTAGGCCGTACGCAGGGGTAGAGGGCGACGAGGAGGAAGGGTGGACCATCCCAGCACTTCCACCCGGTATCGATCGCGCATGTGGTCCATGCGCTGGAGCAGATCATTCCGGGCCTGAGTGACCCGGCTGACGGCACTCAGCTTCATCCACGAACTCACACGTCCTCCCAGATGAGAGAACAGCGTCCAGCCCCGGCGGATATAAAAGCGGGCAAAGAGTCCGCTGGGGATCAGCAGGAGGGTGAAGGCAATGGTCGCGGCATTAGAGGCGTAGCTGGATAGCCACCCAATCTCGAGCCCGTAAAAGAGGGGGAATGCAACCATACCCACCAGGATATGGGAAAGTGAAAGCGCAGAGGGGTGTTTTGTGTTAGACAGGATCTTATTGCTGACTCCCCTGGTCAGGTAGTAGGGAATCGCTCCGGTGAGAAAGCCGAACAGCGCAGGAATGGCGCCCAAGAGAACCTCGGCTACCACCTGAATCGGGGCCAACGGCCCAGGCAGCAGGCGGGCGGCTTCCTCCAGGAGCTGGTGGTCCACACCGGCCTTCTCCCGCAGTCTCTCGTAGCGCTCCAGCTGACGTTCAATATCGGCGACGGCATCAGGGTCGGCTCGAAAGTAATGGTTCAGGCAGGCTGCCGTCCGGTAAAGGAGTTCTCCCCGAAGGCCCTTTCGGTCCACCCCGGCCATGCCGGTCTTTCTGACGCGCTGAAAATAGACCTCGGCCAGGCGCTCCACCAGGGGCAGGTGTTCTCGCTCTTCCACATGGAAGGCAAGCTTCTTGAGGGCCGTGTCGATTCCGCCGGTCAATTCCCGGATGGCCTGGCGCCGGTTCACGGCGTGCAGTTGGGCAAGATCCGCGACCTTGAGCGGTTCTCCAAAGCGGACGAACACATCGGCCCGAAATCTTCGGCGGGGCTCGAACTGAAGTCCCACCGGGACAATCAGCAAACCCAGGTTAAAGTCGGCAGCCGATTCCGCTTTCAGGGCGATGCGGGCCGCACCCGTCTTGATGGGTGCTACCTGGGGATCGTCCTGGCTGAGGCCCTCTGGAAAGATGGCGGTGGCAAGGCTCTGGCCAAGGAGTTCGGCGTAGCGGTCCAGGGCCTCTAGATTTCGTCGGCCACCCCGCGGATCGTCCTGGGTGCGCACCAGTGGGATGGCCCCGAAGGCCTCCAAAACGAACCCCAGAGGACCGGAAAAAAGGGTGTGCTTGGCCCCAAAGTGGAGGGGCCGGGGAATCAAGTGAACCAGAATGGCAGGATCGAGCAGGGAATTGGGATGATTGGCCACCAAAAGGACCGCGCCGTCCTCGGGGATGGACTCCGCCCCCTGTACCTGGATGGAGCGGTAGTACACCCGAAAGGCGATGCGGAGAAGCACCCTAATGAGTAGACGCACCCACTTCTTGGAGGAGGTCATGCCGAATCCGATGAGCTAACTCAAGTGAGCCTCAAGGTGTAGAGAATGAGTCATGAGTATATACTGATCAGAGCAACCACAGTGATTGACATACCCCGGGCCCAGCCGACCTTCTCCCGGAGAACGATTGAGATTGTCAGCTGGGACGTCGACGGGACCCTCTACTCTACCCGCAAGATGAAGTTCCATCTCCTCACACAAGCGGTTGTGAAAGTCTTACAGACAAGAAGCTTCCAGGCGATCCGGGAGTTGAGGGCGCTGCACCGTTCCACCTTGGCCGTTGAAGCCCTCCGCTGGAGCAAAGGAGGTTGTCTGGAAGAACTCCCGGGGGATCGCTGGACACTTGAGACTGGCAAGCTTCAACGGGACTGGCTGGGCCCTGCCGTAGAAGCCACCGGAACCCGGACGGGGGTCCGTGAGTTGCTGACCTTCCTGCACAGGCTCGGCATCGTCCAGGTGGCGGTTTCCGATTACAGAGCCGACTACAAACTGGCGGCACTGGGCCTTCTCAACTTTTTCGAGAGCACCTATTGCGGTCAAGAGCTGGGGCGTGTCAAACCTCATCCTGCCCTTTTTCAGGCGATCTTAAGAGACTTTCAGATACTGCCCGAGAGCCTGTTGCACATCGGCGACCGAGCCGAAACCGATGGTGCCGCAGCTGAAGCCGCAAAATGTTCAAGCCTCATTCTCGGAAGAGATTTTGCTTCCTTCCCCTCACTGCTTTCCCGAGAGATTCAGGCTCTGTCTGGCTCGGATTGACCGGCACACCTCTGCCCTTGATCATGCGCGGATTTGTCAGTCTGTCAGTCTGTCAGTCTGTCAGCTTGTCAGGTTGTCAGCTTGTAAGTCCGCCAGTTTGTCAGTCTGCCATTTGTTTCCGAGGAGCTGGAGTCGGCGCCGCCTTGCCTCTAAGTTGGAGTGATTCCCAGGTCCGCGTATACAAAGGTAGAAGTTTAGACTGGGATTCCCAGGCCTCCGGCGCCAAGACTTCCAGCAACTCTTGCAGGGACACCGTCTCGAGGCGGGTCAATCCGAGCCTTCCGCTTTCTCGTTTACTCCAATACTCGCGATTGGCCTGAGAAAGGAGAGAATCAGCCTGAATTTCGATTTCTTGGACCTGCCAGGCCTCGATGTCTGGATGACCTCCCACTAGAACGATCTTGTAGTGTGGCACAGGGTCCCCACTCGGGTAAGAGGGCAAGCAAGTCAGGAAGCGGGCCTCCTTCAGCTCAGGCCAGTCCTCACAAAGTTGCTGGTAGACTGATTCCAGCTGCTCGTCGGTCACCTTTTCCCCGGTAAACGAGTACTCCAAGCCACGACGGCTGATGAAGTGCAGGTCTGGTAAGCGCCCAAAGAAACCGCGGACTTGAAAGAGATCTTCCGTCTGGTAGCGTTGCAGGCCATAGGCGTCGCTGACCACCAGGGAATACGTCTTGTCCATTTCCAGGTCGCAAGCTCCTTTGAGATTCTCCGCTTGGTCGGCCTCTCCTTGCTCGAGGAATTCGTAGAGAACCCCGCCTGCCAACGGTAAGAACCCGACTCTTCGCCCTTGAAAATGAGTCAAAGTCTCGATGGTTTCCGTCGACATGGAGTACATGGGAATCAGCCTGTAACGATTGGGCGGCAGAATTGTTTGGAGTCGCTGGAGAAACGGCTCTGAATAGCCACTCGTCCAGCACGCGTAGGCTTGCACACCCGGGCAGAAGACCTTCAGATCAACTGGCCCCTCGGCTCGGGCGACCCGGGCGACCCGCTTCTGACTTCCGCGAGAGACCAACCGCCTGACGACCTGGTGAACCGAAGGTCGGAACTGGTGGGGCTTCTCGTAGTAGTCGCGAAGCAGGCAAACACTTCGGGTCCAGTTCGACACCAGCTCCTCGAAGAAAACCAAGAGAGTGGAAGGGTTCGTGCTGTAGAGAATACCCGGATTACTCAGGACCAGGATCCACAGTCGTACCGCCACAGTGCCGTAGGAGTTCACCAGCTCCTGAACCGCGGGATGAGACTGCAAGCGATAAGGAGCCTGCAGCGTCATGAGATAGAGGGGAAGTTTCTTCTCTGCCAGCACAATCGACGTAAGGGATCGGTCCCGACTCAGGGAACCAAAGAAGTAAAGACTCGTCCGCCGGATCCCGAGAGCCCAGATGGCTCGGGAGAAAAACTCCTGAAAGGTCCACCGGACGGAACGCAGCCGGCGGAGCGAGTAGGGAATTCGCTTGGGGTCTGTGGTCGAACCAGAGGTTTGAGCCAGCTGCGAATCTTTCCCGACACGCTGAAGCAACCGCCTCTCGGTTTGCGTGTCCCAGCCTGAAATCGGCATGTTGACATCAATACCGTAGCGGTGGCGCAGTCTCCTTTGATTCCAATCGAAGCCCCCTATCCTGAATTGGTGGACCACCTGCAGTAGAAGTCCCCACCAGCACAGTGTTCTGCTCAGCATCCAGCGCAGGGCATCATTGAACTGCTCTCTTATTCTCAATGCAGCTCCTTGCCAGCCTGGTCCAGCTGGTTGCGGAACAATTGCAGCATGGTCGCCACATCCTCGGTTTCGAGCAGCGCCGGATCGTAGGTAAAGGTCAGCCAGGTTCGATTTCCATGAGTCAGGGCATTCAGGGCAACACAGTACCCGGAGTGCAGCTGCCCCACGATTTCCATTCCTGTTGTCCTGGCCAACACCGTTTCGTCTTCTGGCCGCCACTTTTCCAAATGCGAAAAAACACTGCTTCCGACATCCAGCCAGGGGCGATTCAGATAGACGCGCAGCAGTGGAAAGCCCATCCAGGAGGGAAGCCGGGTGAGAAAATGTTTTTTTGGAACCGCCCACAACCCATGCCGGCGGGACCAGTCGATTTGCCGACGCACATGTTGACATTTCTGGATGAACGAGAGTTTTTCGGAATAGCTGGCATAAATCCGGATCCGACTGATCCCGTTTCCAAAGCCCGAGAAGGGACGCTTGCGAATATCCAGCGGTAACCAGAGACCTACATGACGACTTCGATCCCCATGAAGCTGGTTCCACTGGATCAGGGCTTCCAGAGCACAGGTGAGCAGCAGATCGTTGTACGTGAATCCGTTTGCGGTCTTGGAACAACGACGGGAGAAGAGACTCTCGATCTTCAGTGTTTGCCATCTTCTCTGGCGGGACGGCTCGCGACCGCGGCACCAGAGAGGATGACAAGGACCCTGGAAGGCAAATGGGCTCCGCCGTCTGGGACCTGGGTGTGTCTTTAATACTAGTTCGTGGAAACTGCGCCTCGCACGGGTCATTTCCTCATTTCCGAAAACTACCCGCAACTGGTGACCTGCCCACATAGAGCAACTCAGCAGGTCGCCTGCGGCATGGTGAAACCTGGTCGCCAACGTAGCTCCCGCGCCGCTACGTTCAAGTAAAAGCTGCCTCACAGGCGGCTCATGTGCCGGCCGCAGCGGTGCCCCAACAAACTCGCTGAGAATCCGGGCTTCGTCATTTCGACAGAGGGTTTCCCGGGGTATGACAATCTGAGGGGGTTCCTGGAGCGGTTGCCAAACCTTTCCCCTGACGCAGGAACCAGTGCTGGGATAACGATGAGAGGCGCTCATTGCTGCTCGACGCAAGACCGCACAGTTGGGCAGCTCTTTGAGATGCAGCAGGAGAGTAAAGTCCAGCGGTCGGAGCCAGGTGTCCATCACCAGACAGATCAGGTCGACCGTAGCCAGTCGGTCCCCCACGGTGTTACCGCTTCTCACCCTGATGGGACGCGTCGACGGTATCTCTCTGCGGCAGCAGGGTGAAGCCACTGTCTCGAGGGCGTTGTTTGACGAACCGCCTCAGCTCAATCCAGGCCAGCTGGGGCTTCATATGATGGACCCGGTGCATTGAAAGTCCAAGAGACGCCCAGTACATAAACCGCCCATAGTAGTCATGGGAGCGCGATTCCGCAGAACCCGTTGAAAAACCCTCATGAGTCTTAAACGCAAAGGGAACCCAGAGGAGGACAGACACGAGGATCAAGGCCGGTGCCAGTCCCCAAAAGACCCGGGCGAATCCTACCTGGCTTGCTACTACGCTATAAACCACCCCGATCCCGAGGTAGTTGAGCCCCAGTTCAATCACATCCTGGTGCTGGATTTTTCCTCGTTTCCACAGCCAGAAAAACCACTGGTGTGGCATTGCCACCGCCCTGAATGGAATCTCCAGGGGATGCCGTGGCTTGATGAAATGATCCGGATCCTTGTCTGGAATATTGGTGTGAATATGGTGCAGTTGGTGGGTCTTTCGAAAGTTGGTGAAAGGAACCATACTTGGAAGCAGAGCCACTCTGGCCCACCAGAAGTTGGTGGCCCTGGTTGGGCCCAGTAGACCGTGAATTCCCTCGTGAGCCATGACGGTCCCCAGAAAAATGAGATAGGTGCGAAGGAGAATGTCAATCGCATAGGCAACGGAGGTCGGGGGAATCCAGAAGAAACCTCCAATCGACAGGACCACTACAGCGCAGATGACCGATCGGCTTAAACGGTAAATCCAAAGTCGATTCAACTGCGAGTGACCGTTCATCAGTCCTGGTTGCCTTGTCTTTTCTTTCACTTCCAGACTCGCGTCTGGACACCAGTCATTGCAAACCTCTTGTTCAGCGGGGGCAGGAGGAGCAGTGCGGCTTCTCCCTACCAAGAGCCCATCCGCAAGTGTCACCGTACCTATAAAAGGGAATACTCAGGAAGTTACAGTTCGCTACGAAAACTTATGAATAATCCGGGCTAGGTTTCTGTACTACTGTCCCGGAGGCTGGAGCAGCTCCGAAAAACTCGGAACCCGGAACCCGAAACCCGGAACTATCCTTCAACCGGCAGGGTGAAGCAGAACGTACAGCCCGGTGTCCCCCCGAAAAACCCCGTCCACCTTGTACAGCAATGACTTACGCAAATCTTGAGTAAATATTCGGTAAACCCATCATCGGCTTTATGCCTAATGGGGTGAGGCGGGTTGGGAACTCAAGTGGAGCGAAGCGATCTTCGGAAGTGTTTGCTCAGGGGGTAGAGCCAGATGCTTTTGGTGGGCAGATCGGCCTTGCGGTCACGGTCCAGCTTGCCCCGGCCCTGGGTCTGTCCGACATGGATCCAGTTGGCGGCCTTGTAGCAGGCGCCTGTGAAGCGCCCCGTGTCGACGAAGGTTTCCAGCAGAACGGGTCGGTAGGCGTAGCGGTCGTGCCAGTCCTCGGGGAGTTGACGCGCGGCCATGGCCAGCAGTTTGGAGGCCAAGTTCTTAGACTGCACCCAGGGAAGGATCAAGAAACGGGCGTTGTTGACGATCAGTTGAAGGTTTCTCTCCCTTTCCGAAGGACGCCAGCCGATGAAGCGGTCGCGAGGGGCGGTTTTCCAAGCGGCGGCGCCAAAGCCGAGCAGGGCCAGGATGCGGCTTTCGGAACAAGCGAAGTAGCGCAGCTGAGCACCCGGCAGGGGCTTGTATCCCAGATAGTGGTAGCGGTCGATGTATTCATTCCACAAAGTGGAGTCGGGGCGGCTCAGGACCGGCTCCAGATGCAGGCCGGACAGCTCGTGCACGGGTCGGGACAGCAGCGGTTGTGGTGCGCTGCAGAAAGTGTGCTTGATTGGGCCCGAGCCTCCCTTCGGGTTGCGAGGGGGCGGCAGCTGCAGCAACCCCTGCCGATGCATGCGCAGCATGGCCACCCGGCAGCTCATCTCCTTGAGGCCACCGTCAGGCTTGAACCAGCCCAAGAGCTGGCAGGCCAAGCGGGAGAGCTGGGCCCGCGAGCGGGTCGGATCTTCGCCAATCAGCTCACACAGTCGCCGCATCTCCCGGCCGCTAAAGTCTCGCCCGCAGAAGCGTTTCATCCAGCCTCCGCTGCCGGCGTCCTGGCCCAGGTCAATGCGCGGGCACGATGGGGGCTTATTTCCCAGGGAAGAAAAGGATCCAGGTCGGGTGGCGGCTGTCCGCCTTGCCTAGCGCAGGCCTGCAGATAGTCCCTGAGCCACAGGCGGGGGTTGAGGCCGTTGAGTCGCAGGGTGGCAAAGATGCTGAATAAGCTGGCCGCCAACTGGGCGCTCCAGCGGCTGCCTGAGCCGTAGTAATTCTTGCGTCCCACCACCGGGTTGCGCAAGGCGCGTTCGGCGGCGTTGTTGTCCATAGCCACTTCCGGTTGATCCACAAACACGGTCAGCCCTGGCCAGTGTCGAGCCAGGCTTTTCAGGACCTTGCGACAGGGGGGAGCCAGGCTGGGAAGCTGGCGTTGAGCCTCGCATTGCTCTCGCATTTTCTCAACCGCCACCCGCAGCTTTCGATCGGCCCGGGCCCATTCCAAGGGCTGATCGCGAACTGCCAGCCGCAGCTGATTGGCAGCAAAGAGCCGGCCAATGTCGTCAATCCACATCAGGGACCAGTCCTGCCAGGGGGGGTGGGATAGGCCCAGTCGCCAAAAGTCGCGGCGCACGTGAGCCCAGCAAAAGGCATGGCAAATACGCCCCTCTGAGACCCGGACCAGCTTCTTATAGGCAGAATATCGATCGGTGAGTAAAGTGCCCTGGGCGCTGCCGAAGTGAGATTGAGGCACTGCAGACGAGCGACTGGGTTGGAGCTGGTACACGACTGTGGAGGCCGACAAAAACACCCACAAATGCCAGAGCCGTCCGCTTTTGCCTTCCACCGCCACAAACACCGGCCAGCCGGTCTCGTCGGCTTGCCAGTTCTCCTGGGTGAGCTGCTGCTGGGCGATCGCCTCGGCCACCGGCAAAAACAGACCCTGCAGTTTTTTCAGCCCTCCGGCCACCGTTCCTGCAGAGAGAGTCAAACCGTGGTCTCGCCACTGCTGCAACAGACGGTGGGTGGGGCGGCAATGGTCAAACTTCTCCAGCAGAATCTCCACCCAAACCGAAATCCCTAGTTTGCCTTTGGGAATCAAGCGTGCCGGGGCGGGCGCCGTGACAATGCCGGGCAGCACCCCGCAGCGGCAGGCCGCTTTGTACTTGCGCCGCCGGATCACCCGCCGGTGGGCCCGCACTTCGATTTCGGCCACCTCGGCGTCTTCCGTCCAGCCCAAGGCTTCCAGTGCCAGACCGCATTTCGGACAGCTTTTTTGGGCTTCCTCCAGATCCACTACCTCTTCCTGGGCTGCCAACCCGTCCAGAGTGGTCCGACCGTGCCCCTGCTTGCCTTTTTGCTGCCCTCGGGGTCGCCCGCTCGCCTTGGGGCTGGAACTGCCAGCGCGCCCACCCTTGGCCTGTTCACTCTTGCGCCCCCAGAGCTGACTCTCCAGCTCTCGAACTCGAGCCCGCAGACTCAAGTTCTCTGACTTCAACTGCTTTTCTCTCTCCACCGCCCCGGCATGCTGGGCCTTCCAGTACGCTGCCGCCCAGCGCAGCCGGATGTACTCTTCCTTGGCCACCAAAACCCGCTTCGTCGAGCCATCAGCCGTCAGTCCACCCGATTCCGGCTTGGTGGTAGCACTCAGCTGCATGCTCCCTGTATACACACTCGCAGCTTCTGTGTCCAGCAAAGTTTGACCGCGGGCTTATTTGGAAGGAGATTATTGCAAGACGGGGTTTACCGAATATTTACCCTGAATCGGTCTAAACTACTATAATTAAAGGAGATATAGCGCATAAAGGGGGCAAGAAATGGCTGACCCCAAGGGTGAAGGTGTGAAGGTCGGTTTTGATGGCAGTTTGAGGCTCGAATTTCATGGGGCTAAGGTCACCTCGGATGCCGGACTTCTCGCCTATCGTGATCTGGATGAGGCGTTGGGTACGCCCCCAGGAATCGATGGCCCTACTTGGAGTGCGTCTTGTTTTGCCCTCGTTCCGTTGCCTTGTCGCTGCGCTCGTGTCCCTCCCCCACGCTTCCCTTGTTACATCCCCGAAACACCCGGCCTTCCGGCCCTCACGGCTCCTTGTTGGCCCATCTTGACCCGCATTTCAGGACTTGCTACCCTCAGCTCGAAAAGCAAATTCCTATCTTCTATCTTCTTCATTGATATGAGGTATAATCCGGGCTTGCTGGAGACGTGGGTGTTGCGGTGAAGCATAGAGTTCTTCGGGTTCTGTTGGTGTCGGGTTTTGTCGCCCTGTGGCTGGCTCCCCGACAACCCGCGGCTGCGGCCCAGAACTCGCAGGTGGCGAGCGGGGTGGACTATAACCGCGACATTCGCCCCCTACTTTCAGACACTTGTTTCACGTGCCACGGACCGGATGAACAACAGCGACAGGCGGATCTGCGGTTGGATACCAGGGAGGGTATTTTTGCAGAGCGGCGTGGCTACCGGATCGTAGTGCCTGGCAACAGCTCCCAGAGCCGACTTTTCCAGAGGGTAAGTGCCCAAAATCAAGCTGCCCGCATGCCCCCGCCTTATGCTCAAGGGTCCTTGACGAACGAACAGATTGAGCTGATCCGCCTCTGGATCGACCAGGGTGCCAGGCGCGAGTCGCACTGGGCATTCTCTCCCATCAGTCGGCCCCCTGTACCCAGGTTTAAAGACAAGGTCTGGCCGCGCAATCCGATCGACAACTTCATCCTGGCCCGCTTGGAGCGGGAAGAGATGAAACCCTCTCGCGAGGCCGACAAGATCACACTGTTGCGAAGAGCGACCTTTGACTTGACTGGCCTGCCGCCCAGGCTGGCTGAGGTGGACGCCTTCCTGGCTGATAAATCTCTGGATGCCTATGAGAAGGTGGTGGACCGGCTTCTCCAGTCACCTCACTACGGCGAGCGAATGGCCATGGAGTGGCTTGACCTGGCCCGTTACGCGGACAGCCACGGCCACCACGTCGATAACCTGCGTGACATGTCGCACTGGCGTGACTGGGTCATCAAGGCATTTGACGGCAACCTGTCCTTTGATCGGTTCACCGTGGAGCAGTTGGCCGGGGACCTTCTGCCCGGCTCAACTCTGGACCAACAAATCGCGACTGGGTTTAACCGCAACCACATGATCAGCATGCTGAGCGCCGTGCCTGAGGAGATGCTGACGGAATACGTCGCGGACCGAATCGATACGACCGCCACCGTCTGGATGGGCTTGACCATAAAATGCGCTCGCTGTCATGACCACAAGTATGATCCGATCAAGCAGAAGGATTTTTACCGGTTCTTTGCTTTCTTCAATACCGTTGACGAAAAGGGGCTGGATGGGCGATTTGGAAACGCCCAGCCTATTCTACAGCTTCCTTCCCGCCAGCAGCGGAGTCAACTGGAGAAACTGCAGGACAAGATTGCATTAATCCAGAAGGCGATGCTGGAGACCGAGACGGATCAACACCGAGCCGAATGGGAAAGAACGGCCCTTTCCACGATTCCTGCTCCGGCCAGGCAAGGCCTGGCAGCCCACTACGAATTCGAGGATCATCTGGCGGACACTTCCGGAAACTACCTCCACGGAAAAACACGGCGCGGCGAGGTGACGTACGATTCCGGCCAGATTGGAAAGGGGGCAGATTTTGACGGGGAGGTCACCCTCGATCTGGGTAGCGCCTTCGACTTTGATCGAGCGGACCCTTTCTCTGTGGCCTTCTGGATGAGGAAAAAGGGGGGAAACACCAAGCATGCGACGGCGATCCTCCGGAAGGTCGAGCAGGCGGAAAGCCGCCGCGGGTTCGAGGTGATCAAGACGGCCCCGAAGGCTTTCGGGCCCCACCAGTTCCATTTTCGAATCCAGGTCCGCCTGACTCATCGTTGGCCTGACAATGCAATCGAGGTCAGGACCAGGAAACCGCTGTCAGCAGGCCCGGGGATTCACATCACAATTACCTACAACGGATCAGGGAAGGCTTCAGGCTTCAAGATGTTCGTTGACGGTCAGGCCAGGGAGGTGGAGGTCGTTCGCGACAGCCTTTCCGGGTCCGTCCGGACATCGCAGCCGCTCGAAATCGGGAGCAAGCGGACTGCAAGGCCGTATATAGGCCAACTGGACGACCTGCGCATCTACCGGGTGCCATTGACGGCCGCGCAGGCTGAGCAACTGGCCGTCTCCGAGCCCATCCGCGCGCTTCTGAACACCTCGGCCGAGGCGTGTGAGGAAATACTGGACGTCTACGATAAACGGCAAAAGGAAGATGGGCGCAAGGATCAATCTGATCAGGGAAAATCAACCCAGCAATTGAGGGGCTGCCTGGAACGGCGAGAGAAACTCAGAGAGTATTTTTTAACCCACGCCGCTCCTGAAAAGTTCAGGGAGCTTTATGCTGACCTAAAGAGTCTGAAAGTGGAGAAGAAGGATCTTGAGGCGGCGATCCCGACGACTATGGTGATGAGGGAGATGGAAACGCCACGGGAAACCTTCATCCTGGGGCGCGGAGACTACCTCAATCAGGGGGAGAGGGTGACGCCGGGTGTTCCCTCCTTTTTACCTCCCATGCCCAGCCGTGCGCAACCCAATCGTTTGGGTCTGGCCCAATGGCTGGTGGATCCGTCTCACCCTTTGACGTCGCGGGTGGCCGTGAATCGCTACTGGCAGATGTACTTTGGCACCGGCTTGGTCAAGACTTCGGAGGACTTCGGCTCTCAGGGCGACCCAGCCAGCCATCCGGAACTGCTCGACTGGCTGGCGACCGAGTTCGTCCGTAGCGGTTGGGACGTGAAGGCAATGCAACGGCTGATTGTCACCTCGGCTGCCTACCGTCAGTCTTCGCAGGTGACGCAGGAGTTGTTAGAAAAGGATCCCCAGAATCGTCTGCTGGCACGAGGGCCACGGTTCCGGCTGCCCGCCGAAATCGTCCGGGATAATGCCCTGGCGATCGCCGGCCTGCTCAACGATGAGATCGGTGGACCCAGCGCGTACCCCTACCAGCCGCAGGGGCTGTGGAAAGAGACGGCATTCGGTTCCGGGTACTCCGGCCAGGAGTACAATCCAGGCAGCGGGAAGGAACTGTACCGTCGGAGCATGTACACGATTTGGAAGAGGACCGTTCCGCCGCCGTCCATGGTGACTTTCGACGCCCCCAACCGCGAAAGGTGCACGTCGCGGCGGGCGCGTACCAATACACCGCTGCAGGCACTGGTGCTAATGAACGATCCCACGTATGTGGAGGCGGCTCGGGCCCTGGCCCAGCGAATGGTAAAGGAAGGGGGGAAGGACCAGGCCGCACGCGTCCGCTACGGCTTCCGCCTCGCCACGGCTCGAACGCCTGCATCAGAGGAGCTTGACATTCTCCTCCACATTGTCCAGGGACAGCTCGCCGATTACCGTGGCGATCGGAAAGCAGCCCAGGCGCTGCTGGCAGTCGGTGAATCAGGACACGACCCGAGAGTGGACCCGACGGAACTGGCGGCCTGGACCACCCTTGCCAGTGTCATTCTGAACCTGGATGAAACCATTACCAAAGAGTAAGCCATGAACCTGAGAGAAGCTTCCCGATTAGTGATGACTCGCCGTCAATTCTTTGGCCGCGGGAGCAGCGGCATCGGTGTTGCAGCTCTGGCCTCGTTACTGACCCCAGACCTGTTTGCGGCCGTCCGTCAGGGGACGAAGGAATCCAGGACCGGCGGTCTCACCTCCCTTCCGCACTTTGCTCCCAGGGCCAAACGGATGATATTTCTTCATCAGTCGGGAGCGCCGTCCCAAATCGAACTCTTTGATTACAAACCTAAGCTTGATGAATTTCGGGGCACGGAATTGCCTGATTCTGTCCGCGGCGGACAGCGTCTGACGGGGATGACTTCGGGACAGGCTTCATTTCCCGTGGTGCCTTCGATGTTCAAATTCAACCAGCAGGGACAATCGCGCACCTGGATCAGTGAGTTGCTGCCGCATACGGCCAAGATCGTGGATGACATCACGATTATCAAGAGCGTCCACACCGAGGCCATCAACCACGATCCGGCAATTACGTTTATCCAGACCGGTAGCCAGCGACCGGGACGGCCCAGCATGGGTGCCTGGCTCAGCTACGGCCTGGGCAGCGAGAATCAAGACCTGCCCGCGTATGTCGTGCTGGTCTCCCAGCCCAATTCGCAGAACGAATCCCAACCGCTGTACTCGCGGCTGTGGGGCACCGGCTTCCTGCCCTCCGCCCACCAGGGTGTCAAGTTCCGTGCCAGCGGCGACCCGGTACTCTTCCTTTCCGACCCGCCCGGGATCAGCAGGACCGATCGCCGGCGCATGCTGGGCGGCCTTGGGGAACTCAACAGGATACGCAAGGAAGCGTTTGGAGACCCTGAGATCGAAACTCGAATTACCCAGTACGAGATGGCTTATCGCATGCAGACCTCCGTACCCGAATTGATGGATCTGTCGGGGGAGCCGGAGTATATGTTTGAGATGTATGGTCCCGATTCGAGGAAACCGGGAACGTATGCGGCCAACTGTCTGCTCGCCAGGCGCTTGGCAGAGCGCGACGTGCGCTTCGTGCAACTCTACCACCGCGGCTGGGATCAGCATCTTGATCTGCCCAGAGATATCGTTTTGCAAGCCAGGGGGACGGACCAGGCGACCGCGGCACTGATCCAGGACCTGAAACAGCGTGGACTACTGGAGGATACCCTGGTCGTTTGGGGAGGGGAGTTCGGCCGAACGGTTTACTGCCAGGGCAAGTTGACTACAACCAACTATGGTCGCGATCACCATCCGCGTTGCTTTACCGTGTGGGCCGCCGGTGGGGGTCTTAAGGCCGGTATCTCCATTGGCCAGACAGACGATTATTGCTACAACATCGTTGAGGACCCGGTTCACATCCACGACTTGCAGGCCACCATCCTGCACTGCTTGGGGATCGACCATGAAAGGCTGACCTTCAAGTATCAGGGCCGTCATCACCGGCTCACCGACGTGCACGGTAGAGTCGTCAAGAAGCTCTTGGCCTGAGCAAAGCGACAAAAACCTGGTGCTTCTTCAGGCAAGTGTCGTTGACCTTTTCCAAGAGCTTCCGTAACAGTTGATTTGCCTGGATTTCCTGTTCCCGTCCTATCCGAAAATTCAGCCGAGCTGTCTACAGCAACATTCTGGACTTTCTTGTACGAGCGTCCTATCCGAAAATTCAGCCGAGTCGTAACCCACTGTGAGAGTTTGACTTGCAAGCTCGTACAATGGCTCCATGAAGGCCGAAACCTACCCGCTTCAAGTACTACTCTGGACCTTCTCAGGCTGGGTGAACCGCCACCAGCAGGAAGTCATCGCATACCTGGTCGAGGAGAACCGGGTCCTGAAGGAGCAGATGAAGGGTCGTCGGCTTCGCCTGACCAACGAGCAGCGGCGGCGACTCGCCGCGAAGGGCAAACGCCTTGGCCGGAAGACGCTCAATCGGGTCGCAACGATCGTGACTCCGGATACGATCGTGCGATCGCATCGTCGCCTGATATCCGAAAATTCAGTCGAGGTGTCTACATCGACATTCTGTAGTTTTTTGGTCGAGTTCCCGAACCGCCGGCTGAGACGCAGGTCGTTCTGGACAGGAATGCAGGGGAGGCAAACCGATGGTAAAGATCTACTCCGGAAGGGTCGTGATCCCAGGGGACAAAATCGAGGAGTATTTCGAGCTCCTGAAGGCAGCCGAGGAAGAGCGGGCTCCCTTTCTGCAGCATCTCATGGCACTTCATGCGGATTTCTACGATCATCTGGCTGAGCGGTACACGGAACGCACGGCTCTCAAGCATGCCGGTGTAGTGGAGATGTTCATCGAGTTCATCGGTCGGTACACGGACGTACAGGACATTTCCGAGATTACCCGGGGATTGGTGAACACGCATTTCCGCAAGTGGTGGAAGCGGAAGGTATGGGATTCCAGCACACGAGACGACCTGCGAATAGCGCTGAAGAAGTTCTTTCGCTTTCTGGCTTCCGAGAAAGGCATCGTGAACGAGAAGGCCCTCAAGGCACTGGAATAGAAACGGAAGCAGAACGAGGCAGTAGAGCGGACGGCTAATCGCCGCCCGTGGCCCGCCAATACTCGATCCTGCGTCCGAGAGTTTGGGCACCGGTTATCACGGTATTATTCCGGCGCCGGCCCATGGCAACCGAAGAAGAGACGCCCAAAGCCCTTTTTCCCAGGTAGTTGCAGTCGGCTGAATTCTCGGATAGGACGGGTCAAGATGGGCCAACAAGCGGCCATGACTTGGAGCGAGAAGCTTTCTCATGAGATCATTAGCGCCACCGAGAAAGACTAGTGCAGCGCACTCTTGTCCAAATTAGCCATAAGAGAGGTCGGGTCGACCTCGTAAGATTCGGTTGATCGAATAACCGGACAAGGAGGACCCGACCATGAATCGATTTTGCAGCATTTTCAGTCAACTTCTCCAGCTTTTTCCTCGCTGGGAGTTTCAACAACTGGTCCTGGAGACCAAAGCCGAGCGCCATGCACGCGGTTTCAGCAGCTGGGGACAGTTTGTCGCCATGCTGTTTTGCCAGCTGGGCCGTGCTCATAGCCTGCGGGAGATCTGCGGAGGCCTGGCCAGCTGTGAAGGAAAACTGCATCATCTTGGAATCGCTTCTCCCAAGCGCTCCACCCTCAGCTATGCCAATAAGCATCGACCCTGGCAACTGTACGAAAAGGTTTTTTTACCGCCTGCTGGATCGTTGTCTGAGAGAGACCGAAGGGCGTCGCAAGAGAAGATTTCGTTTCAAGAATCCGCTGCTGAGTCTGGATGCGACCGTCATCGATCTGTGCGCACAATTGTTTGACTGGGCTCATTTTTGCCGAACCAAGGGGGCCGTCAAACTGCATCTACTCTTGGACCACAACGGTTACCTTCCCGTCTTTGCCGACATCACCGTGGCTCGCCGTCTGAAGTTTGCCGCCGGCACCGTTGTCGTCTTTGATCGCGGCTACAACGACTACAACTGGTATGCGGACTTGACCCGTCAGGGCGTCTTCTTTGTGACCCGTCTCAAAGACCGTGCCGATTACGAGGTCCTCGAAGACCGCCCGCTTCCCAAAAACCGTCGAGTCGTCCGTGACCAGGTGATTTTCTTTCACGGACTGGCCGCCCAGGACAAAACCTGTTTCTTGCGCCTGGTCGAAATCCAAGATCCGCTCTCTGGCCGCCTCGTTTTTTTGACGAATCACCTGGATTTCGGAGCCACCACCATTGCCGCAATCTACAAGGAGCGCTGGCAAATCGAGCTCTTTTTCAAGGCCCTCAAGCAGAATCTACGGGTCAAGACCTTCGTCGGCACCTCGGCCAACGCCCTCAAGACCCAAATTTGGACAGCATTGATCGCTCTGCTGATTCTGAAGTTTCTGCAGCTCAAAGCAACCTTTGACTGGTCACTGTCCAATCTGGCCGCACTGCTGAGGATGAACCTGTTCGTTCATAGAGACTTGTGGAGGTGGTTGAACCAACCATTCAAGTTTCCACCCCTACTACCGGAGAGCTCTCAACCCTCCTTCACCTTCTCGTAATCTGGACAGCACAATCGGAGACCTGGACATGAAAAGACTGAAAATCCCGTCCAAGACGCCAATAAAATCAAGGGGTCGATCATCGAATCTCAGCTAATTTGGACAGCAGTGAGTGCAGCGCGTCATGATTTCCGGCCGACGAGGGCCTGCGGCCGAGCTATGGTAGCGCTGTCACCCGGGTGGGCTGACGCCCCCGGAAACAGAAGACTTGGAGTAGCACGATCATGAGCAACGGAGTTCCCCCCCTGATGCCCCCTACCGCCCCACCCAAGAAGGGACTGGAGTTCCCCCGGTTTCGTGGACACCTAATCCTTTGGGAGAATGGAGGACACGATGCCAAGAACAAGACGAGCTTATCCACCCGAGTTTCGCCAGCAGATAGTCGAGCTTCATCGAGCCGGGCGCAGCCCCGGTGAGCTGGCCCGAGAGTTTGAACCCAACGAACAGACGATCCGCAACTGGATCGCCCAGGCAGACCTGGATGAAGGCCGTCGTAGAGACGGCCTGACGACGGTAGAACGAGCCGAGCTGCGGAAGTTGCGCAAAGAAAATAGGCAGCTGAGGGTTGAGCGGGAAATATTGGCAAAAGCCGCGGCCTGGTTCGCACGGGAGAGCGATCCGATTTCCAAGGAGTCTTCAGGTTCGTGAAAGTGAATCAGGCCGACTATCCAATCACCACCATGTGCCGTTTGCTGGGTGTCTCCACCAGTGGCTACTACGCGTGGGTCGATCGCGGACCTTCGACTCGAGATGAAGCGAATGCTCGTCTTCTGGAAACAATCAACGGGATCCACCAGCAAAGTCGTCGGACCTATGGAGCTCCCCGCATTACGGCGGAACTTCGAGAGGAAGGTCACCTGGTGGGCAAAAACCGGGTGGCCCGACTGATGAAAGTCGCCGGCATTGAAGGCGTTAGCCGCAGACGCAAGACACGCACGACCCTGAGAGGCCAAGACAGCCGTCCGGCTCCGGATCTGGTGGAGCGAAACTTCCAGGTCAGCCGCCCCAACCGACTGTGGGTTGCAGACATCACGTACGTGCCGAGTTGGGCAGGTTTCGTCTACCTGGCCGTAGTGGTCGACGCTTTCAGTCGTCGAGTGGTCGGCTGGTCGCTCAGAAATGATCTCAAGACCCGGCTAGTGACCGATGCCCTGCAAATGGCACTTCAAGAGCGTGAATCCGACGGGGTGATCCATCACTCGGACCAGGGGACGCAATACACGTCGATCGAGTTCGGGCTACGCTGCAAGAGAGCCGGCATCAGACCCTCCATGGGCTCGGTCGGTGACTGTTATGACAACGCGCTGTGTGAGAGCTTTTTTGCCTCTCTGGAGTGTGAACTGATCGACCGGCACAGCTTCCGCAGCAAGCTGCAGGCCAAGCTTGCTGTCTTCGACTACATCGAGGGCTTTTACAACCCTCACAGGCGGCACTCGTCACTGGACTATCTGTCGCCGATCAACTATGAATCGAGGCACTCAGATGTGGCTTGATTCGAAAGCCGTAAACTGTCCACAAAAGTGGGGTAACTTCAGACTCTCGCCATGGGCGTGGGTCGCCATCGGTTGCAGCGGCATCGTCGTCGTCCTGGTTGTCGTCGCCTTGGCTGCTGGCTTCTTCGTGCTCAAGAAAGGCAAGGAGATGGTCGAAGAGGCAACTGGCTCGGAATCCTTCCAGGAGATCGCCCAGAACCTGAAAAACAACCCCACCAAGGCCGTGGCGGAGCTGATGATCCGGGCGAACCCTGAGCTCGACCTGATCTCCACAGACGACGAGGAAGGCACCATCACCTTCCGCAACACCCGGACCGCGAAGGAGGCAACCCTCCATTTCGAGGACGTCGCTGAGGGCCGCTTCAGCATGACCACCTCAGAGGGCGACTACTCGATCGACGCCACAGAAGGAGAGGAAACCGGCGTGACCTTCAAAGGTCCCGAAGGGGAGACCCACTTCGGCGCCAGCGCAGACCTCTCGAACGTACCCGACTGGGTGCCTGCCTATCCCGACGCAACCGACACCCGGAGCCTGATGCACTCCTTCAACGCGGACGGCATCGTGGGCGCCTTGTCCAGCAAGACTTCCGACAACGCCCAGAAAGTGGTCGACCATTTCAAAATGCTGTTCGAGGACCAGGGCTACAAGATCGGGTCCGTGTCGATGACCAAGACCGGTGACGGAGCTTTCGGCGCCATCACCGGCGAGCTGTCCGGCCAGGGGCGCTCGATCAACGTCGTGATCATCGAGAGCTCCGGCAAAAGCCAGGTTACGATCAACTACAACGAGAAGAAGCAGTAAGCGAAGGCCCCGGCGTGAGCCCCGGGTAGTGCAGCCAAGCCTGCACGTGGGATCAACCGGCTCAATCCTGCATTTCAGCGCCTAGGACGACGTCTCCGACCCTCGAAACGAGGACAGAAAAAGGTGCCAGAGTAGACTGTCCCCTTTTTTTCGTCCGTCCCGAGAAACGCGATGTGTGGCCACTGGACAGAATTGACCAAGTCCATTGACCAGGTCATCATAAAGGGATGAAAACCGTCATCATTTCCGAGTTCAAGGCGAAATGTATTGCGATCCTGAGAGAGGCCCAGCGCACACGAGAGCCGGTGGTTGTCACGCGAAGGGGAAAACCCCTGGCTCGAATTGAGCCGATCATAGAGGGCGCTCCCACTCGTCAGCTCGGGGCTGTGCGGGGCAGAATGCAGATCAGGGGTGACATCGTCGAAGCTGGCACTGAGCAGGACTGGGAGGCGCTGACGTGAGTCTTCTTCTGGACACCCACATTTTAATCTGGTCCCAGGAAACCCCCGAGGAACTCGGCGACCGGACGAGAGAGCTACTGATCGATCCAGAAAAGGCGCTGTACGTGTCACCTGTATCCACGCTGGAGATTGCCCGTTTGGCTGCCAAAGGAACCATCCGGCTGTCAGGTGGCTTGCTGGAGTGGGTCAACGACACCCTGGAGGCTTTGAGCGGAATCACGGGATTTCGCATGAAATTGCCGCTGAGCTTACTCTCTTCCCGGATCCTTTCACAAAGATCCCGCCGACAGAATCCTGACGGCGACGGCTCGTCTGGCGCATCTGACCCTGGTTACTGCTGATGACCGCCTCTTGAGATACTCCCACGTCAGGACGCAGGACGCTCGTCAGTAGGCCAAGAAGTGGTAACTCCTTCGTACCTTTCCCACCTGTGTCGTTATAAGGCACGAGAGTCACAGCGCGCAGGAGTGGAGGGTGCTGCTGAAGGTCAAGAGTGTTTCGGTGCCGGGAATCGAGCAGATAGCCGGCATGGGGGTAGTCGTCGGCTCGGAAGAGTTCATCAAAGGCCTGGAGACAAGGCTGGGACGACGCCTTGGACCTGCCAAACGGGGGCGAAAAAAGGTGCCAGAGTAGACTGTCCCCTTTTGTTACTGGCCTTCGGCCCGGCTGATCACAATCAGGGTGGCTTCCACATTCTGAAGATTGCCCGGATCCTGGCCGATCTTTTGATAATGCCGCAGAAGCTGCTTGGCCTCTTCGTACTGGTTATCAAAGTAACGTTGCATGCCCAGCTGAAAATAGGCCTCGGCAAAGTCGGGGCTGGTCCGGATGATGCTCTCGTAAATCAGGATGGCCAGGGCCTTGTTCCCTTTACCCACCGACTCTTTTGCCTTCTTGACCAGACTCTGATCGGGGTTCTCTCCACTGTGCAGGTAGAAGCTTCGAAACGCATCTATGGCCTGGGCATCGCGTTCGGCTTGCAGGTACATTTCGGCCAGCCCTTTCCCGAGGGGAGGCCCGTCCGGCTGCTCTCCGGCTTTGGCTACTTCGGCGTTTTTCTCGTGGTCGTCGATCAGTGCCCCCAGCTTTAGCCTATGGGCTTCGTCGATTCGATCCGAGTGCAGGTAGGCGAGGGCCAGGTTGTAATGATACCCGCCCTTTTCCGGGTTCAGCTCAAGGAGTTTCGAAATTAGACTGAAGTTCCATTTCCAAGTATAGTAAATATTCGGTAAACCCCGTCTTGCAATAATCTCCTTCCAAATAAGCCCGCGGTCAAACTTTGCTGGACACAGAAGCTGCGAGTGTGTATACAGGGAGCATGCAGCTGAGTGCTACCACCAAGCCGGAATCGGGTGGACTGACGGCTGATGGCTCGACGAAGCGGGTTTTGGTGGCCAAGGAAGAGTACATCCGGCTGCGCTGGGCGGCAGCGTACTGGAAGGCCCAGCATGCCGGGGCGGTGGAGAGAGAAAAGCAGTTGAAGTCAGAGAACTTGAGTCTGCGGGCTCGAGTTCGAGAGCTGGAGAGTCAGCTCTGGGGGCGCAAGAGTGAACAGGCCAAGGGTGGGCGCGCTGGCAGTTCCAGCCCCAAGGCGAGCGGGCGACCCCGAGGGCAGCAAAAAGGCAAGCAGGGGCACGGTCGGACCACTCTGGACGGGTTGGCAGCCCAGGAAGAGGTAGTGGATCTGGAGGAAGCCCAAAAAAGCTGTCCGAAATGCGGTCTGGCACTGGAAGCCTTGGGCTGGACGGAAGACGCCGAGGTGGCCGAAATCGAAGTGCGGGCCCACCGGCGGGTGATCCGGCGGCGCAAGTACAAAGCGGCCTGCCGCTGCGGGGTGCTGCCCGGCATTGTCACGGCGCCCGCCCCGGCACGCTTGATTCCCAAAGGCAAACTAGGGATTTCGGTTTGGGTGGAGATTCTGCTGGAGAAGTTTGACCATTGCCGCCCCACCCACCGTCTGTTGCAGCAGTGGCGAGACCACGGTTTGACTCTCTCTGCAGGAACGGTGGCCGGAGGGCTGAAAAAACTGCAGGGTCTGTTTTTGCCGGTGGCCGAGGCGATCGCCCAGCAGCAGCTCACCCAGGAGAACTGGCAAGCCGACGAGACCGGCTGGCCGGTGTTTGTGGCGGTGGAAGGCAAAAGCGGACGGCTCTGGCATTTGTGGGTGTTTTTGTCGGCCTCCACAGTCGTGTACCAGCTCCAACCCAGTCGCTCGTCTGCAGTGCCTCAATCTCACTTCGGCAGCGCCCAGGGCACTTTACTCACCGATCGATATTCTGCCTATAAGAAGCTGGTCCGGGTCTCAGAGGGGCGTATTTGCCATGCCTTTTGCTGGGCTCACGTGCGCCGCGACTTTTGGCGACTGGGCCTATCCCACCCCCCCTGGCAGGACTGGTCCCTGATGTGGATTGACGACATTGGCCGGCTCTTTGCTGCCAATCAGCTGCGGCTGGCAGTTCGCGATCAGCCCTTGGAATGGGCCCGGGCCGATCGAAAGCTGCGGGTGGCGGTTGAGAAAATGCGAGAGCAATGCGAGGCTCAACGCCAGCTTCCCAGCCTGGCTCCCCCCTGTCGCAAGGTCCTGAAAAGCCTGGCTCGACACTGGCCAGGGCTGACCGTGTTTGTGGATCAACCGGAAGTGGCTATGGACAACAACGCCGCCGAACGCGCCTTGCGCAACCCGGTGGTGGGACGCAAGAATTACTACGGCTCAGGCAGCCGCTGGAGCGCCCAGTTGGCGGCCAGCTTATTCAGCATCTTTGCCACCCTGCGACTCAACGGCCTCAACCCCCGCCTGTGGCTCAGGGACTATCTGCAGGCCTGCGCTAGGCAAGGCGGACAGCCGCCACCCGGCCTGGATCCTTTTCTTCCCTGGGAAATAAGCCCCCATCGTGCCCGCGCATTGACCTGGGCCAGGACGCCGGCAGCGGAGGCTGGATGAAACGCTTCTGCGGGCGAGACTTTAGCGGCCGGGAGATGCGGCGACTGTGTGAGCTGATTGGCGAAGATCCGACCCGCTCGCGGGCCCAGCTCTCCCGCTTGGCCTGCCAGCTCTTGGGCTGGTTCAAGCCTGACGGTGGCCTCAAGGAGATGAGCTGCCGGGTGGCCATGCTGCGCATGCATCGGCAGGGGTTGCTGCAGCTGCCGCCCCCTCGCAACCCGAAGGGAGGCTCGGGCCCAATCAAGCACACTTTCTGCAGCGCACCACAACCGCTGCTGTCCCGACCCGTGCACGAGCTGTCCGGCCTGCATCTGGAGCCGGTCCTGAGCCGCCCCGACTCCACTTTGTGGAATGAATACATCGACCGCTACCACTATCTGGGATACAAGCCCCTGCCGGGTGCTCAGCTGCGCTACTTCGCTTGTTCCGAAAGCCGCATCCTGGCCCTGCTCGGCTTTGGCGCCGCCGCTTGGAAAACCGCCCCTCGCGACCGCTTCATCGGCTGGCGTCCTTCGGAAAGGGAGAGAAACCTTCAACTGATCGTCAACAACGCCCGTTTCTTGATCCTTCCCTGGGTCGAGTCCAAGAACCTGGCCTCTAAACTGCTGGCCATGGCCGCGCGTCAACTCCCCGAGGACTGGCACGACCGCTACGCCTACCGACCCGTTCTGCTGGAAACCTTCGTCGACACGGGGCGCTTCACAGGCGCCTGCTACAAGGCCGCCAACTGGATCCATGTCGGACAGACCCAGGGCCGGGGCAAGCTGGACCGTGACCGCAAGGCCGATCTGCCCACCAAAAGCATCTGGCTCTACCCCCTGAGCAAACACTTCCGAAGATCGCTTCGCTCCACTTGAGTTCCCAACCCGCCTCACCCCATTAGGCATAAAGCCGATGATGGGTTTACCGAATATTTACACCAGGACATCCTAAGCTTTTGAAATATAAAGACTTACGCCAATCCAAAACGTACTTCAACCCTTATAGTGAAAACGGAAGGATAGTCGGTATCCGGCGGGCAAGCATGGTCTTCCCCGCCCCGGGGGCCCCGATCATCAGATTGAGCGGGTCACAATCCGCCAGAAATCGTCCCGATTGTGGCCAGCACGAAGAGGCATGGGGTTCTCAAACCCGTGCTGCCCAGGCACATTCTGGACGTGCTCCGGCACCGATTTGGGGACAGTTGCTTGACGTTCTTCGAGTCGCCGATGGCCCGTGTTCTGAGAACCGCCAACGATTGGAATACGGCCGCGGATTCGGGTCTCCTCGCCGGAGAATCTGACCTCGGTCAAGAGGAGTCGCAAGAATCGCTGTCTTTCTTCCCTTGAGAATGTTCTGATTCGCTTGGCTGCCAAGCGGCAGAACTCTTCGATCGACTTTGCGATCTGTTCGGGCTTTACCGTTTCAGATCCGGCCTCCCCTTTCTTACTCTGTAGAACTTTCCGGCGTGACTGGATTTTCTCCAGTTGCAGACCCAGCTGGGCAGCATCGATTGCACTGGTCCGGTAGGCGTCGAGGATTCGCTCCTCTTCAACATCGAGTGTGCGCAGCTCTGCCCCGATGGATTTCCTGCTCCGCCTGGCTTCTCCCAGCCTTTTGAGACGATTATTCCTGTAACTTACGGCCTGCTCAATCAAAAGCTTGGGGTTCAGGACCGCCTCCTTCACAGCCGACCAGACGACTTTGTTTAGCCGCTTCTCCTTGATCGAGGGAAAGGCTTTGCATCTCTTGCTGCACCGGTAGTAGTACTTTCCCCTGCCCGGATCACCGACGTAAGCCGAGCGGCAGCCTCCACACTTGATCAGTCCCCGAAGCAGGTAGTTGTGCTTTCCGTTTCGAGGAGAGAAGGTGATGTTCTGATCGAGCTGGCTTTGAACCCGTTCCCACAGGTCCCGGGGAAGAATCCGAAGCTGCTTCGGAAGCGCTAGTGCAATCCACTCCTCTTTTGGCCGCCGCTGAGTACTCGTCTTGGCGCTTTTTCTGTACAAGCCGGCGGGAAGGTCGGTCTTGGGTTCCACCCTGCGGTGCTTGTTGTAGTGCCAGACCCCGGCATAGACTTCGCTTCGCAAGATCCGGAGGACGGAGGAACGAGCCCAGCCTTTTCCACCCATTCTCGGCACGATCCCGAGTTCGTCCAGTCGCTTGATCACCTTTCTCGCCGACAAGCCCTCCTGAGCAACCCAGCCGTACATCTTTCGAACCACAGCGGCTTCTTCGGGTACTATCTGAAGTTCGCCCTCGCGGTCTGTCGCCCTGTCGGCCGGCAGGTAGCGAAACCCGTAAGGTGGACGGCATCCCAGGTACTCTTTTCGGACTTCCACCTTGTGGCGTCTTCCTCGCCGCGTGCGGTCCAGGATCAACTCCCGTTCAAACTCGGCAAAGCTCCCCAGGATATTCACCATCAGGTTCTGGGTCGGACTCTTTTCATTAGGAAGCTTCCGAAACATCACCTCGACATTTGCCTTTTCAAGGTCGCGTTTGACGATGCCCAGGTGGGAGACATCCCGTGCCAGCCGGTCCACGTCATTGATCAGTACGGTGTCGAAGAATCCTTTTTCCGCATCGTCGCGAAGACGATCCAGTGAGGGCCGCGCCATGACGGCCCCGCTCCACCCCTCGTCTTTGTACACAGAAAAGACTCTCCATCCACGGGTCTTGGAGTATTGTTCCAGTTCGGCGACCTGCGAATCGATTGTCTGTCCCTCTTTTTGCTCTTCTGAGGAGACGCGGGCGTAGATCGCCACCGTGGACGTCTGGAGTTTTGTTTCGGTCATGATTTTTGGAGTTAATGGCGGGCTGTTCAAATAATAGCGGTTTCCCGGAAGTTGTCAAATTTAACCAGAACCTGGAGCGAGAAAAAACAGGGCGAAGTAACACAGACTCTGCCCTGTCTTGCTGCTTTTGGCGCCGAATCAATCCGCTTGGCGCACTTTTCTGAAAGGCTGTGGTTCGAAATAAAGATCCCGTTCGATCGCCAGACCCATCGGACCGCGGGCCAGTTCCAGATCGGAAAGCAGGAAGTATCCCCACTCCTTTTCAAATCCGATTACGAAGCCGAAGAAGAGGTAATCTCCCTCTTCTGTGGACTCGCCTTCGGTCGCGTACCAGGTCCAGTTGGAATCGGGTGTGAAGAATTTGACGTACACGGTTAGATCTTTGGCGTGCTCCTGCGCTCGGATGGGCGGGAGAATCTCTTTGAGTTCTTTCGTTAGCAGTTTCATCGTCAGGGACTCCCTTCCAGCAAATGGGTGTCCAGGTTGCAGAAGCGACGGCACCGGCGGGTGTTTCTCCGTGCGATATCGATGGCGGAGTGATAAACAGCCAGGCTCAGGAACTTCCGGGCGTGAGTCGAGTCATTGAAAGCCGCACTCCTGTTAAGACCCTTCGTGAAGCCGGTCTGTACGGCATCTTCCTGGTCCATTCGAGTGGACAGGACCTTTGCGGCGATGGCGTGCCAAAGAGGGAGATGTCAATGATCATCAGGAAGTGCGCTTTTTTGGACACTCGCCGTTAGGATAGGGTTTCAACATCATCCGCACCGTAGGTGCGTCCGAGCATTCATCTCGCGATTTCTGACGAGGTGGATTTTTCCCTTCGAGAGTGTATTGTTTCGAATCCAGGAAGAGGGAGGACCTCGACCTGTAACGCGGTCGAGGTCCGGTTGTGGCAGCTCTGTACAAAGCGGATACCCACCACAAGCAGATTGTAACCTGCCACGATCCTGGGCTGTTGTCCAGTTCCCGCCGGGACTGGATCCATGGCCGATTCGATTGTCGTTCTCCGGCAATGTACTTGCCGGGCCGAAGGCTGCGGCGCGCTATTTTTCATCTGCCGCTCCTGCGACCGGGGCCAGGTCTACTGCAGCCAGCCATGCCGTCGTCTGCAGCGCCGGTTGCAATGCCGTGCGGCCAACCGCCGACACCAGCAATCTCCTGAGGGCCGAGCCGATCATCGCGACCGTCAAAGAGCCTACCGTCAGCGGCAGCAGCAAGCCCGCGTGACGGATCAACGTAGACAGCGATATAGATCTTCTTTCAGGCTGTGGGAGCCTCTGGCGGCCTACTCAATGCCGAGAAGATCCGTCCAGAGGCGTCAGGAGAACAGCCGTGCAGATACTTTTTGCCGTTCCAGGCCCGGTTTTCGACCGGCTTGTATACGCTGCGGTCGCGCAGGGCGCTATATCGACCCCTTCCACTGGGGGTAAAGCATGATCGACGCCGAGCAGAGGGCCCACATCCGCCGACTCTTCTTTGCCGAGCACTGGAAGATCGGAACCATAGCCGATCAACTCGGTCTGCACCACCAGACGGTGCGACGGGCGCTGGAAACCGAGCGCTTCAACCGGTACAAGATCGTGCGGCCCCGGGTAACCGACCCCTACGTCGAGTTCATCCGCCAGACTCTGGAGCAATACCCACGCCTTCGGGCTACCCGTATCTACCAGATGATCTGCGCCCGCGGTTACACGGGCAGCGTAGTGACGCTGCGCCGCCTGGTGGCCACCTTACGTCCCCGGCCGCGGGAAGCTTTCCTGCGGCTGCGCACCTTTGCTGGGGAGCAGGGGCAGGTTGACTGGGCTTCCTTTGGAAAAGTGCAGATCGGAGGCGCCAGCCGGAGGCTCTCCTGTCTTCTGCTGACGCTGTCGTATTCGCGCGCGCTGGCCCTGGAGTTTTTCTTTGACCAATCACTGGAGAACTTCCTGCGCGGCCACGTGCGAGCCTTCACTCAGTGGGGTGGCTGCCCCAGAGATCTACTCTACGACAACCTTAAGAGCGTGGTTTTGGAGCGCCGCGGCGACGCCATTCGATTCCATCCCCGGCTGCTGGAGCTGGCCGCCCACTACCATTTCGCCCCCAGGCCCTGTCATGTGGGACGCGCGAATGAGAAAGGACGCGTTGAAAGAGCTATCCAGTACGTTCGCTCTTCGTTCTTTGCCGCCCGCCCCTTTACCACCCTGGCAGACTTCAATCATCAGGCCCGCCGCTGGCGGGATGAGATCGCGCACCGTAGGCCCTGGCCGGGCGATCACTCGCGCACCGTCGCCGCTGTCTTCGAAGAAGAAAAAGCTCGACTGCTGCCTCTTCCGGCTCACCCCCTGGAAACCGATCTGGTAGTGCCTGCCAAGTCGCACAAGATCATCTACGTGCGCTTCGATCTCAACGACTACTCGATTCCCCCCGCTGCAGTGGGCCGGCAGCTGACGCTGGTCGCTTCCGACACCCTGGTGCGCATTCTCGACGGAACCAAACAAGTGGCTCGCCACCGCCGCAGCTACGACCGACACCAGGTGGTCGCCGACCCCGCTCATCAGCAAGCTCTGCTGGAGCAAAAAAGAAAAGCCTACGCTGCCCCTTCTGACCGGCTCTCGGTGGCTGTCCCCGAAAGCGAGGCCTTTCTGCAAGCCGCCCTGCTGCGCGGAGAATCGGTCGTCCGCCAGACCCGTCAGCTGTTGGGCTTGCTGGAGGACTACGGTGCCGAGGCGCTGCAGGGGGCACTCGCAGAAGCACTGCAGCGCGGCACTCCGCGGGCCTCCTCGGTAGCTTTCCTATTACAGAGAAGCCGACGCGCTGCTGCTGCTCCTTTGCCCGTCGATCTGAGGCGCCGCCCCGAGTTGGCCGATCTTCACGTACAGCCCCATTCTCCAGAAGGATACGATGACCTCTCCGAGCCCGAGTGAACTGGCTGCACAGCTGAAAAAACTCGGCTTTCGAGTCCTCCCCGATCAACTGGAGCCTTTTAAACCCCAACAGACCATGGCACCTAGGGCGGCTGCCAAGGGAAGGGTTCCTATCCAGGAAGCCGCAATGGAGGAGATAGTTCGTCTGTCTGCGCTCCCCGAAAGTAAACCAATCCCAAGTAGCGAACCTGCACTCACATGAGTAGTCGAAACCGGCATTCCCAGCCCGGAAGCACCCACTACCAAAAGTGCAGTCGCCAGATTGGCGGAAAAGCCTTGTCCCGGATTCAAAGAACTAATCCGAAAACTCATGGTTTCGGCCACACGGCGTGCCGAAACGAAGCCTCCAATGGCAATGAACAGTCCCACCAGGGCGTAACGCGGGGCTGCAGCAAGCCCTTCCGCTGCAACCAGCAGGGCGGCAATCTTCGGGGTATCATTCAATCCACGGGCAAAACTCACCGCCCCTGCACTTAGGTAGTGAAGTTTCTCGACTGCCCGGGCTACGGGAATGCCCAGAAAGTTTCCGAGGTAGGTCTGTCGACAATACTCCATAGAGCCTACTGCCGCGCGCCAGGTGACGCCAGGCCGGAGGACAGCTTCCCGCGCGGCCGGCAGGGCAACGCAGTTCAGGATTTTTTCTCCAACACAAACGCAGCTCTCTTTGTCGATGCCGAGCCCCAGGCGTGTAGCACGAAAGACCAAATAGAGGGTTACAGTACCAGCCATGGCAACCACGGGGCTAAGCAGGAGCGGCGCGAAGAAAAGGGAGCCCAACTGAGATAGGGCAACTGCGCCGTTGGTGTAAACCAAACCGGCTCCGACCAGAGCGCCTATTAAGGAGTGAGTCGTGGAAACGGGCTGTCCCAGACGAGTGGCCAAAATTACTGTGGCTGCCGCGCCCACTCCCACAGAGATGAGAAAGACTGGAGCTCCCACGCTGCCGTCAGGGAGCAAACCTCTTCCTGAGAATCTTTGCGCTAAGTTACTGCCCAGCCAGATAGCGCCAAGCGATCCTGCTAACGTGGTGAGACAAGCCCAACCAAGGGCCCGTCGGTAATTGCAGGTTCCGCTGCCCAGCAGCGTCGCTACACCCTTGAAGTTATCATTGGCGCCGTTGGCATAGGCCAGCAAAGCTACCGCCACCAACAATGTGATGAGCATCCCCTTTGGTGCTCCTCTGGCCCCTCTCCGGATCGCACGCTCTTTCTTGTCGAGTTGTGCCGTCAGCAGACCTCTTATGCCGAGTTTATCACCCTATTTCCCTTTGCCAAGCCCTGCATTAGAATTGTGACAACCCTCATTCGCCATTCAAGAGGAGGAGGATTCCATGACAGCGAAATATGACGCGATCATCCTTGGCACTGGACAATCCGGCCCCTCCCTGGCAGCGAGGTTGGCCGGAGAAGCAATGAAGGTGGCAATCGTTGAGCGCAAACTCTTTGGCGGCACTTGTGTGAACACCGGCTGCATTCCCACCAAGACCCTGGTGGCCAGTGCCCGCGCCGCTTATGTGGCCAGGCGTGGTGAGGACTTTGGTGTCATGATCGATGGCTCCATCGCCGTGAACATGCAGCGGGTCAAGGATCGTAAGGATGCTGTGGTGGCGAAGTCCAACCAGGGCGTGGAAAGGTGGCTCAAAAATACAGAAAACTGCACCGTGTACGAAGGGCACGGGCGTTTTGAGGATTCCCACACCGTTAGCGTTGGTGAGGAACAGTTGCAGGGAGATAAGATTTTCATCAACGTGGGAGGGCGGGCATTCGTGCCACCCTTCTCGGGCATCAAGAGCGTGGACTACTTAAGCAACTCCAGTATGATGGAAGTGGATTTCCTTCCGGAACATCTGGTGATCATCGGCGGAAGCTATATCGGCTTGGAATTCGGCCAGATGTATCGGCGCTTCGGCAGCGAGGTAACGATTGTCGAGAGAGGTTCCCGTTTGATCCAACACGAAGATGAAGACATCTCGGAAGCCATCAAGGTCATTCTGGAGAAAGAGGGAGTGAATATCCGGCTTGAAGCCAAATGTATCGATGCGGAAAAACAGGGGGATCGGGTCTTGGTCAAACTCGATTGTGACAGTGGCGCCAGGGAAGTCACAGGTTCACATTTACTGCTGGCGATAGGACGTGTCCCCAACACCGATGACCTGGGCCTGGAGAAGGTGGGAATCGAGATGAACGAGCGGGGCTACATCGTGGTGGACGACCAACTCCGCACCAATGTGCCCAACGTCTGGGCCTTGGGCGATTGCAATGGAAAGGGTGCCTTCACCCACACCTCATACAACGACTACGAGATCGTCGCCGCCAATCTGCTCGACAACGACCCTCGCCGCGTAAGCGACCGTATCCTGGCCTACGCCCTGTACATCGATCCCCCGCTGGGGCGCGTGGGGATGACGGAAGCCGAGGTGAGGCGATCGGGCCGGAAGGCGCTGATCGCCACAAGGCCCATGACGCGTGTTAGCCGAGCGGTCGAGAAAGGCGAAACTCAGGGGTTTATGAAAATCGTGGTGGAGGTGGAAACAAAGGAAATCCTGGGAGCGGCCGTCCTGGGCGTGGGCGGGGATGAGATCATCCATTCCATCCTGGATGTCATGTACGCCAAGGCGCCTTACACCGTGATTCAGCGGGCCGTGCACATTCACCCCACCGTGACGGAGCTGATCCCCACCATGCTGGGCGATCTTAAGTCACTGGAATGAGCCCGCCCAACATGAGTCACTGGCGACGAAATTTGGGAAAACGATTGTTCGCCTCCTGGGGCGAGAAAGTGAGATGAGCTGTGGGTGAAAGAAATCTCGCGCATAATACCGGAAAAAGACGGGTCGCAATCGTCGCTGGCGGTAGGACACCTTTTGTCAAAGCCGGTAAGACTTTCAAGGACCTGGGTCCTTTGAAACTTGCCTGTCACGCGGTGCGTGGCCTTATCGAGCGGCATGACGTGGACGCCAATGGTATCCAGGCAGTCACCTATGGGGTGGTTGTGCCGGAAGCGGGTCGGCCCAATCTGGCCCGCGAGGTCGTGTTCGAAGCCGGTCTACCGAGCTCCGTCGAAGCACAGACTGTCTCCTCCTACTGCATCACCGGACTGCGCACCACAACCGCTATTGCCGACGCCATTGCCTGCGGGCGAATCGAGGTTGGAATCGCAGGGGGTGTTGAAAGCCTAAGTCTTGCCGATTCTGATACATTACGAGAGCCTACCACCGGACTCTCGATGGGTGAGCACACCGAGATTACCCGTAAGCAATGGAACATTCCACGAGAGCGCCAGGACGAAGTGTCCCTTGTCAGCCATCAAAGATCCATCGCGGCTCGCCAAACTCTGGCCTCTGAAATCTTCCCGCTCGGGAACGTGACACACGATTCAGGGCCACGTCCTGACACTTCCCTGGAAGCTCTGGCAGCCCTCAAGCCGTTCTTCGAGAAGAACGGTACACTCACGGCGGGGAACTCCTCACCGCTAACCGATGGCGCGGCGGCGGTCCTTCTCATGAGTGAGGAGAGAACTCGAGCGGAGGGTCGCGAACCGCTGGCCTTCATTCGCGCAATGGAATACGGCGCCATCGACCCAGAGGAAGGGCTGTTAATGGCTCCGGCGGTGGTTGTGCCCCGCTTGCTTGAGCGCACAGGTCTCAACCTGGAGCATATCGAACTGATCGAGATCCATGAAGCATTTGGGGCGCAAGTTCTAGCCAACGTGAAGGCTTGGGAAGAGGGTTGGAAGGAGGCGCCCATGGGACGGGTCGACTGGGCCAGGGTGAACGTATGCGGTGGCTCGATCGCCCTGGGGCATCCTTGGGCGGCCACCGGGGGACGCCTGGTTACCACCTTAGCCTACGAGATGGCTCGGCGTGATAGCCGGTTTGGACTCATCAGCGTCTGCGCCGCTGGAGCAATGGCTGGGGCGGTGTTACTGGAGCGAGACTGAACACGGAGGCTCGGATCTCCAGCTAGGGCCCTTAGAAATTGGAGGTCTGACCGTGAGCAAGTTGAACACTAGCGAGATGGTAACAATCGGGATCGACATATCGGATCGCAGCTGCCATGTGGTGGCCTTACGCCAGGAGGATGGAGAGGAAGTTTGGGAACGCAAAGTGGCGACTCGAGCCGCTGCCTTGCAGAAGTGTTTCAGTCAGGTGCCCGCCCTGAAATGAATTGGACATGTGGGGAGTAGGCGGAAAATCATTTGGTTTTTGAGCCAAGTTCTCGCAGAATATTGGGATCAATTCAGGTTGAGCCGGTTCACCCATTCAGTCAAGGTGGGAAGAGAAAGAGGAAGATGGTGGGCCAACCAAGTCTGAGGAGTGAGCAATGAAAGAAGGGAAGCTGGTAGTTCTGACTGCTCCTCTGACCGAGATGATTGACCACGCGGGTTACTTCATTCAGATGGCGATGGCCTCCATCCCGATCTGGATGGAAGGCACTCTTGTCCAAATTAGCCATAAGAGAGGTCGGGTCGACCTCGTAAGATTCGGTTGATCGAATAACCGGACAAGGAGGACCCGACCATGAATCGATTTTGCATCATTTTCAGTCAACTTCTCCAGCTTTTTCCTCGCTGGGAGTTTCAACAACTGGTCTTGGAGACCAAAGCCGAGCGCCATGCACGCGGTTTCAGCAGCTGGGGACAGTTTGTCGCCATGCTGTTTTGCCAGCTGGGCCGTGCTCATAGCCTGCGGGAGATCTGCGGAGGTCTGGCCAGCTGTGAAGGAAACCCCAAGAAGAAGGCCCTGGTCCCGTTGATCGGTCTGGAGACGGGGTCAGTGCGAATGGCCAAAGAAGTGATGCCCAGCAAGGGTGTTCCCTTTAACATCGAAAATTGGCCCAGCGTCATGATCAGGGGCCTGGAAGTTCTGAACCGCAATAACTGGTTTCCCATGTTGACCCTGATGGTGGGGAATCCGGGTGAGACGGATGAGGATGTGAAAGCCACGCTGGATCTGATTTTCGAAATGGAACGGCGAGGCCTCTTTGGATTTCTGGTTCCGTCTGTATTCACTCCACTGGAAGGAACCCGCATGGAGAACGGTGTGGGTGTCCAGCGCACTCAGGATCTGAGCCCCTTGCAGTGGCAGTTGATCATGCACTGCTGGAAGATGAACATGCTGTAAGACAGCAGATTGTTTAGAGGGGGTGAAGTCAGGCTGTTTTGACCTGGATTGGGTAAGCAGAAAATGACGGATTAGAGGAGCGCTGGTGGTTGAGGCCAGCCCTTGGTAGGAGAGGAGCTAGCGGAAGCGGGAGCCGTTGGCGTTGGCGATCCAGCGACGCAGGGCGACGCGGACGTTGTTGACGCGACTCAGCGGAGCGTTGTCGAAGTACCAGCGGAAGGTTTTGATCTCTTCCAGGATGTCTACGTCGGGGAAGTCGGCGGTCAGTTCGGCAATGAAAGCCGCATCCAGCTCGGGGCGGTAAGGGTAATCGGGCAGCTGCTCTTGCAGGTAGGCGAGGATCTTCTCGGGAGAGTTGTCGAAGAACATGTCGGCGCTATTCACAGCTCGTCGGAGGCCCGGTAGATGTCCTCTTCGTCCAGAGTGGCCTTTTGCTCGAGCACGCCCCGGTTGAGCGCGGCCAGGCAGAGGCGGTTCAGCAGCCGGCAGACGCCGCCCGAAGTTTTGTAAAGGGCCAGGTAGGCCGAGTCGGTGAAGATGTCGGGTTTAGCTCCGGCCAGCTGGAGATGGTGGCAGACGTAGTTTTTGGTTTCGGCCTCATCCAGGGGAGGCAGCTTGTAGGAGAGTAGGATGCGCTGGTGGATGTTGCGGAACATGGGGCGCCCGAGCCGTCGGCCCAGGTCGGGATGACCGATCATGATCATGAGCAGGGGATCGATTGAATCCATCCTAAAATTAAGAAGTACAGGTATTTCGTCCAGTGTTTTGTCGGGCAGACACTGGCTCTCGTCGAGAATTAGAATCGGGGTCTTTTTGGCGTTCTCCACATAGTCGCGCACGGCCGTTTGCAGGTTTCGAAACAGAGTGGACTTGCGGCTGGAGGGCTCACCGCCGAACTCGCTGTTGAGCTGGGCCCAAAAATCCAGGGGAGTGACCGTCGACAGGGGCACGTAGAAGAGCTTGTAGACGGAGGAGTTGAGTTGCTCGACGAAGGCGCGCACGGCGGCCGTTTTGCCGGTTCCGGCCTCCCCCAGCACGAGCATCAGCCCCAGACGGGTACGCATGTAGTCCAGGCGCCGGGCGAGTTCGTCAAAGGCCGCAGTGGGGAGCAGTTTCTGGGCCGGGATGTCCTTGGCGAAGGGAGTGTCGGAGAAGCCGTAAAAAGTGTGGATCACGATTCATCCTCCTCGTCGGGAAGGGAAAAACGGGGTCTTCGGGGGGAAGTGGCGTTTTGGGCGGCGTCGACCCGGTGCAGACGCACCACCGGCTGGTCGTCTTCGAAGAGAAACAGCTCACTGGGACGTCCTTCGGGATGGCGGATCTCGATGCGCAGGCCAGTGTATTGGGGCGGCACTTCCCAGAGCCGGCGGGCGATGGAGACGGTGCAGTCGTTGCGGACGGTGCGGTGCAACGTGCGGTAAAAGACCCGGTCCAACTCGGCCCGGCTGACCGTACGGCGGCGAATGGAGGCGAGCGAGCGCAGGTAACGCTCCAGTGGCGTCTCACAGATGCTCGAGTGGCGGCGCCGGTGATAGTCCTGCTCCAGCCACTGAGACAAGCGAGCATTGAGATCGTCGAGGGTCAAGGCCTCGAGATCGAGAAGGCTTAGAAAACCCTGGCGCAGGGTGCGAAACCAGCGCTCGATTTTTCCGCGCGAAGGACTGTCATAGGGCTTGGAATGCACCAGAGCCACACCCAGACGGGCGCAGGCCAAGGTGAGTTGTTTGGAGGAGAAGGCCGAGCCGTTGTCACAGTAAAGGATCTGGGGTAAACCATGGCGCGAGAAGGCTTTTTGGAGTGCCGAGACGACCACTGCGGAGTTTTCCCGGGTGTAGAAGCGGGCCAGGGTCAGGAAGCGGGAATGGTCATCGATGGCTGCAGCCAGGTAGGTTTTGCGGCGGCGGCGGCCGAGAGGCACCTTGGGGCCGTGCATAAAATCCATCACCCACAGATCGTTGGCGTGGGGTTTTTCGAAGTGCTTGCGGGCCTTGGGCGCCGGCTTGACCTGGGGCCGCAGACCGGCCCGCTTGATGTGACGACGCAAAGTGGATTCGGAGATGCGGCGCGAAGTGATGTGGCCCGAGGCCACCAGCTGTTCACGGAGTCGGTTGACCGGCACCCGGGGATGGCGGGCCAGCAGCTCGGAGATGTGGGCGCTCAGCTGCTCGGAGATGACCCGGCTTCGGCCCGCATCGCAACGCCGCTTGGGCAAGAGTCCGTCGAGTCCTTCTTGGCGGTAGCGGCGCAACCAGCTCTTGAAAGTGGCGACTGAGTAGCGGCGTCTGCCCAGACCCGGCACATCCAGCTCTTTTCGGGCCATGCGGCCGAAGTAACGGGCTTGGCTGCCGGCGGCGGCGTGCAGCACCGGCGCGATGACGCCGTAGCGGAACAGCGCCACGGCCTGGCGTTTTTGTTTTCCCTTCATCCTGAGGCTCCTTTGGCCAACCCTTTGTGCCACAACCCTACCGCTGGGCCCCTATCACGCAGTGTGGAGGATCGATTCTTGTCATGACGCGGCTGCCAGCCGGGTCCAAACAACGTGGCGCAAAAAGGGGATTGAGCGACTTGTGCTGCAGACACAGCGGATGCCGGTGAGTCAGCCCGTCAGCAAGCCAGAGCGGGGCCCGAGAGCCAATCGTAGGTCGAACAGCAGGTGGGGGAAGTAACGCCGATGAAAACGCAGCACCACTCGGGGTGGAGAGCCTCGGGGCTGGGCCGCCAGCAGCGCGGCCACCTGCTGGGCCTGCCGCCGCACCCCTTGGACGGCTCCGGGCAACTCGACCTCGGCCACCGGAAAAGAGAGCAGTCGCCCATAGACGGCCGCCAACAGCAGCAGCATGCGGTGCAGCGTCAACTCCTCCAACAGCACAGCTTCCTCACCTTGGCTGCCGGCCGTGGCCACCTCGTCCAGCGCTTGGCGCATCGTCCGTTTGCCGTTCACCACCACTTCGACCATCCAGCTCATCAACCCCAGGCTGAAGCGTCGGCGCGGCACCACTTGAGCCGGCAGCACGCTGAAGGTGACATCTCGTGGCTGATCCGGGCCCCGCCGCCGGCAGCGGAAGCGAGCCACTGGAAACCGTTGATAGGTCCGCCCCTCCTCATCCACCAAGCACCTGAAATACAGACCGTGGCGTACGGCGCATTCACTTCCCCGGCACAGCGGACAGCGGTCCCGGTAGTCGGGCAACAGCTCGTACAGCCCCAGTCCCAGAGAGGAAAGACTTGACAAAGACCTGTCTTGGAAGCGATCCTGAATCTGAAGTTTGTCTTCGAAAAGCCGGGAGTTATCCGAAGCTCAAACCACGGGCTCCCGGCTGCTCCTTTCCCTTCTTCTCCGCAGCCAAGACAGCTGTCACACTGTCATATTCTTTTCACCCGCTGCGGGCTAAGACAATCTATACAATTCCGGCTGCAAAAGGCAGAGAAGTTTGTGACGTATTACACCTGCCAGGCGCCGGCGACAGTACGTGCGGTGCCCGGTGCGGCGAAGTTGTGGTTATAATGCGGTGGCCAACGTCGCGGGACTGTCGTTGGATTACCAGACCCGTGCGGACTTGTTTCACATCGGGGGAGGCATGCTGCCCAAGCCAATCAAAGATGAGTACACCCGCTCCACCGCCATGACCGCGGACACCAACGTAGCGGTCAGGATGCGGGACGGGACGATTCTCTGTGCCGACGTGTTTCGTCCGGCCAGGGGGCGATACCCCGTACTCCTCTCGCGGATCCCGTACGGGAAGCATCGCGCCAAATACCACGCCTTGTACCTGGACCCTGTGCGAGCCGTATCAAGAGGGTACGCCGTAGTCATCCAGGATGTGCGCGGTAGACACATGTCCGCAGGGGAGTTCTATCCTTTCCGCGACGAGGGGAAGGACGGGTTCGATACCGTGGAATGGTGCGCGGCACAGCCGTGGAGCGACGGAAACGTCAGCATGTTCAGCATATCCTATCATGGTGCCACCCAGTGGTTGGCCGCTGTCGAAGCGCCGCCCAGCCTTAAGGCGATCGCGCCCGGCGTGACGTCCGACAGTTACTACGACAGCTGGCTTTATCAGGGCGGAGCGCTCAACGCGTTCTTTGCATATGCGTGGGCGGGGGACTATCTGGTTGACGATTTCTCCGGAATTCCGGCAGAAAAGGCCCAGGCCTTTGCCGAGCTTCGGCGCTTGCGACAGGATCCTCTGGCCATGGTGGAGCATCTCCCGTTGAACGAAATGCCGTCCCTCAGAGGTCTGGCGGATTACTATTACGACTGGCTGGCGCACCCCACCTGGGACGACTACTGGAAGGGCGTCAGCCCGCGGGAGCGTTTCAACGAGGTGCAGGTCCCGGCGCTGAATATTGGCGGGTGGTACGACGGCTTCCTGCGCGGCACAGTGCGCTGCTATGAGGGTATGCGGAATCGGGGAGGCAGCGCCCTGGCACGGGACCAGCAACACTTGCTTCTGGGTCCCTGGAAGCATGAACCGATGCCCGACCCGGTTGCCGGTGAACGCTACTTCGGCGCCCACGCCTCGGGAGAGGCGATCGACATACACGGCCTGATGCTGGCCTGGTTCGACCGCTGGCTCAAAGATGAGGGCAACGGCGTGGACACGGACCCTGCCGTGTACTACTTCACCATGGGGGAAGACGCCTGGCATAGCACCGAGGCCTGGCCTCCCCCTGACACGAAAACCATTCCATACTTCCTGGGTAGCCGGGGCAGGGCAAACACCCTGTGGGGCGACGGAACGCTGTCCCGGGAGCTCTCCGGAGAGGCAGATGCTCCGGACCACTACGCATATGACCCGCGCAACCCGGTCAGTACGCTCGGTGGGCCCCACCTGTTCGGTCTTCCCGGCATATTCGTCACCGGTGTTCAGGACCAGAAACCCGTTGAAGTGCGGGAGGATGTCCTGGTCTACACGTCGGAGCCGCTGGAGAGGGATCTCGAGGTGACGGGAAACGTCTCCCTGTCGCTGTGGGCGATCAGTTCAGCGCCCGACACGGACTGGACGGCGAAGCTCGTCGACGTCCAGCGCGATGGTCGGGCATACAACGTGTGCGAGGGTATCCTGCGGGCCAGTTACCGTGAGTCTCTCGAGAGCCCAACGCCGATTACCCCGGGAGAGCCGTACGAATACGAAATCGATCTGGGGCCGACCAGTATGCTGTTCAAACGCGGGCATCGCATCAGATTGCAGGTGTCGTCCAGCAATTTCCCGGCGCACACGAGAAACCTGAATACGGGTAGGCCGCATCATGATGAAGCCGAGCCAAGCACGGCGGCACAGACAGTCCTCCACGACGTGGAGCATCCTTCCAACCTGGCCCTGCCGGCGACGTGGCGCTGACCGCTCCCATCCGCCCCCACATCCCGCCTCGCTGTCTACAATAGTTTGGTACGGCGGTCATTGTCGTGGGGCGCCTGCGAAGCCGAAGCCACCCCTCGACTCTCCCAGATCCCATCGGCTGCCCTGAGAGCCAACGCCCCGATTGTCGAACGGGTCACCATCCCGGATTATTCATGAGTTTTCGTAGCGAAGCGGGAGATTCTCACGCTGCAGTAGAAAATTTATCCGGGCCAGCGCCTTTTGTGTCCTTTTCGAAGGTCTCGAGTGGAGGGTCCCAAATAAGATGGGCGATAAAAGGGGACAGAGTAGACTGTCCCCTTATTATCGTCCCCTTTTTATCTCAAACATTTGTTGGGGTCGACGAGCTCACGGCGCTGCCACAATCGCACCTGCGGCAGGGCCATCACAATACAATAGTCGCTTCGGATCCTTTTTCGCAGGACCTTCCGTAAGTCGGTGGGCCAACGAGGGTCCTCGAACACGAAGGCGACCCGGCGTTTGTCAATCACCCGCATCATCTGCTCGATGTCTAGGAATCCTGTGCTGAACCTTTTCATTGAAGTGACGGCAAGCTCCGGGGGGACGAGCAGGCCAGCTCGAAACGCGAGAGTCTGGCGCGATGTTGCCATCCAATGCCCATCGTATCCTTCGAGGAGCCGCATGGCTTCAGCAAAGAAGTCACTGGACTTCTTGTTTCGACCGGGTGGTCATCCTGGCCTACTTGCCCCTGCTGACCCGCGAGTGCTGGTTAAACAAGGGGCAGTCTACTCTGGCACCTGTTTCTAAGCAGGAGCAACCGAACGGATGAGCGGACTTCCCGGGTTTCTTTTGACTCCGCTGGTTGCCCATTCGAGATGGGGCAGTCTGGCCTCGAGCGACTCAGCCCCCGGTGCCGGGCAGGATGGGTGACAGGTATGTGATCAGCCCCGAGCAGCGGAAGTTCTGGGCTTTTCGAAGCCTCGACTCGAGCCTGATGCCTGAAGTGAACGATCAGAGCTGGATCCAGTCACCCATCGATCAGTTTATTCTGGCTGCTCTCGAGGAACGTGGATTGAAGCCGGCGCAACCTGCCGATCGTCTCACCCTGATTCGCCGCGCCTATTTGGACCTGATCGGTCTGCCTCCAACACCGAAAGAGGTGGAAGACTTCGTCCGGGACAACTCCGCAGACGCCTTCGCCCGGGTTGTCGATCGGCTCCTGGCCTCACCGCACTATGGAGAACGCTGGGGTCGCTTGTGGCTGGATCTGGCTCGTTACTCCGACGACCAGCTGAACTCGACGGAAGATGAGCCCTACCCCAATGCTTTCAGGTATCGCGACTGGGTTATCCAGGCTTTCAATGAAGATCTTCCGTTTGATCAGTTTGTGAAGGCCCAGTTGGCGGGAGATTTGCTGCAGGAGGCAGACGAGGCCAGGAATGTCGGAGGTCTGGGTTTTTATGCCCTCAGCCCGTAGTTCCAGGATGATCGCGTGGATGCGACCACCCGGACATTTCTGGGCTTGACGGCGGGTTGTGCTCAGTGCCACGACCACAAGTTTGACCCCATTCCGACCGAGGACTACTACGCACTCCTGGGCGTCTTCAACAGTACCCAGATCAGTGAATACCCTCTGTCTTCGGAGGCGGTGGTGAAAGAATACCAGGCCCGGGAGGAGACCCTGAACCTGGAGAAGGAGGCTCTGCAGGAGTTCAGAAACAGCCATCGCCAAAAGTTGGTCGAGGTCTTTGCCCACCAGATTTCCCGTTACATCCAGGCCGGCTGGGAAATAGTCGGTTCGTCAAATGCGGATCTCGAGGAGGAGGCACGCTCGGACAGCCTGGATGTAGAAATGTTGGAAAGGTGGGTGAAGTACCTGGCCGGCTCTCCAAGAGATCATCCGTTCCTGAATCGATGGGATGACTTCTTGGGGAAGGGAGCCACTTCCGAGCACGTGAGGCAGCTCGCAGAAGAAGTGGAAGCCCTGGCCATATCCGTGATCCGCGAGAAGAGGAAAATCGACCGGGAAAACAAAATCCGCACGCATGGAAAAACCAGAGAGGAGATCGGGCAGACCGAGATGCTTTCCCTGGAACGAGATCGATATTTTCTGTGGCGCGATCTCGCCTCCCCGGCAAAGTTCACCTCCCCCGCCGAATTCGAGAGCGGCATCCTTCTCTATGGCGACGAGAAAGTCGACCGGTTCCTGGATGGCCTGTGGGGTGAACACCTGAAGATGTTGCTGGCTCGGATTCAGAGAGTCGAAGCAGCCATGCCGATGTTGTGGCGCTACAACTCCCGACGACTGGATGCGGAGACCTTGAGGGATTCCATGCTTTACGTGGCAGGAAAGCTCGACTTCGAGTCGGGAGGGGCACCCGCTAGACTGGACGAAAAAGAGAACTTTCGAAGAACGGTGTACGGTTTTGTGAGCCGAAGGCGACTGGACACGCTTTTAGCTGGGATATCCAGTACGAGGACCATCGTGGCGCTACAATCGCAGTCGAGGTCAAAGGAACGTCTCAAACCCAGTTTGCATCGATCGAGCTGACGCGAAACGAGTGGTCCGCAGCGCAAGAAAAGAGGGAGAATTACATTCTATGTTGAATTACTCCGCGGTGTTCCGATTACGGACGACAACTCGATCATTGAGCCTTGACCTTACCGGAATCGAGGAGGAAATCTGCAGTCGGCGAAATGACCGACCTGCTCGAATGCTTGAAGAGCCTGAGAGCCCAGGATCAATAGACCTATTCGGACACGAAGATCTTCACGTCCTCAACTTTCCACCAGTTTCTTCGATAGCTGCCGCCGCCGCCGATCGTGACGTAGGCTCCGTCTTTAAATACTTCCGGGTTCGAGCTCACGAAACCGGTGATGTCAATCACGTCCATCAAGTTGCCGTCAAGCGTCCAGGAAAGCGTGTTGCCATCGTCGCTGAACCAAAGTCCCATTCTGTGGCCTGCCGGATTACTGATTCCGAACGGATGATGTCTAGCCGCCAGGGCCACAGACGGAATGGTGATAAATTGTAATTTCCACGCCAGGTACGCGTCGTGCCCGTACTGTCGCATAAAGGCCAGGTACTGTTCCGGACTCTCCTGATAGGTCGTGTATTTCTCTTCATCGCCGGGGATGATATTTCGGTTCAGGGTGTAGGAAAGGCCTTTGCTGTACCAGTCGCAATGGATTTGCACCTTCCTGTGGTTGGCCTCGTCCCGCTGGGTGCCAACGAATCCCGGAGGGCTTCCAATCGTCAAAACAAAGCCCATCAGGTACAGTCCGCTGTAGGGGTCCTCCTCATCGGTCGAGCGACCGTCCAGAGTCAGATACTTGTTCACATAGTCTTCCGCGTGGCCGTATTCGGCCAGGGTAATCTCGACGCCGTTGACGCCCTTGAGTCCAGGATTGAAGTGTTTCTGCCTGGAGGCAAAAATGTTGTAAGCCATCACGCCCGGTCCGGCAGGCGTTGGGGTGGATGCTTCAATCAGAGCGTATCCGTTCCCCGCGGGCAGCCCATTTCAACGATGGGCGCTGCTTGGAAACAACACAATCCCGAAGATATAAGTTGATGAGATTCTGGTGGGGTATTCCGGTTTCTCCCGCAAGCTCCATTTAAGCTATAGTCAGCGGACGAGAAATGCATCGACTCTCACGAAGCATTATATGAACCAGAAGGTTGGCGACTTCTCAACCAGATTCACGGGGTGGTCATTTGTTGCCGCCGCAGTCATGTTGTGGGGTGGTTGGATGTTGATGCCAACCCATATCGGGACCTTTTTTGAGCCCGATGATTTTGCGCGCGTGCAGGAGAGCCGCCATCTATGGATCTGGACGTTCCGTTTCCATTTGTTTGGAATGATCGTCATGGCAATCGCTCTGGCTGCTCTCGCTTCGCTGTTGACAAATTCGGAAGCGCGAGTCCTGGTATGGCCGGGGGCCGCTGTCGCCACGGCTGGAATGGTCGTGGGCGCCCTTGCCGCCGCTTTCTACTATCACCATGGTGCGTGGGGAGCGCTGGACATGAACGGGAAGTCGACTGTGGAGATTCGCGAGTTCGTGGCAGCGCTGCGAATCGACACGGAATACGTGACGTGCCTCGTCAGATTCAGCCGAGTGTTTTCCGGTCTGGGGCTGCTTGTGCTGGGTTTCGGACTGATCAAGTGGAAGATTGTGCCGATGTGGATTGGATGGGGGGCAGTGACGATTGGCCTGGCGGCGATGGCCCTCACAATGCTCCTCCCAGATGACATGTGGCTGTACATGCCGGTGTTTCACGCCAAGTCGCTGTGGCTGTTGATCACGGGGGTGGTCATTCTTCGCAGCGGGCTAAATGCAAGTGTTTTACCCGTCCCGAATTAACCCCGTGGACTTCCCGAACAGTGCACTATGTCACTAGCGTCTCCGTCCATTTTGAGGTGAACAACTGGTCGCGTGTCCCCCCAATTGTAGTGATCAAGAGAGGAACTTGAGTGCCAAGACTGACTCCTTTGCTCCACGCACCCGAATGGACGAGAACTCACAGCCGAAAGTGGTGAAAGGGGTCTGGCAATGCACGCTCGAGGAGGCGGGAAGATGACGCACGACACATCCTACAGCCAACGGCGCACCCGCGTCCTGTAGGCCACGTAGCCATCACCGAACTTGTGCTCCAGATAGCGCTCTTCGCGCAAGATGACTCCCCATGCAAGCAGCAGGGCGGACAGGATGGCCAGTGCGAAGAACCAGAGGCTGTTGGCCCAAACACCGAACCCAAGCTGGAGAAGGACCATCGCAAGATAAATGGGGTTGCGTGAGAACCGGTATGGGCCCCGCAGCACGATCACGTCCGTCGGTTTGTTGGTCGGAATCGACGCGCCCCCACCACGCAAGGTAGACGCCGCCCAAAGGAATAGACCAAAAGAGCCGGCGGTCAGAACTGGAGTTCCCCCGGTTTCGTGGACACCTAATCCTTTGGGAGAATGGAGGACACGATGCCAAGAACAAGACGAGCTTATCCACCCGAGTTTCGCCAGCAGATAGTCGAGCTTCATCGAGCCGGGCGCAGCCCCGGTGAGCTGGCCCGAGAGTTTGAACCCAACGAACAGACGATCCGCAACTGGATCGCCCAGGCAGACCTGGATGAAGGCCGTCGTAGAGACGGCCTGACGACGGTAGAACGAGCCGAGCTGCGGAAGTTGCGCAAAGAAAATAGGCAGCTGAGGGTTGAGCGGGAAATATTGGCAAAAGCCGCGGCCTGGTTCGCACGGGAGAGCGATCCGATTTCCAAGGAGTCTTCAGGTTCGTGAAAGTGAATCAGGCCGACTATCCAATCACCACCATGTGCCGTTTGCTGGGTGTCTCCACCAGTGGCTACTACGCGTGGGTCGATCGCGGACCTTCGACTCGAGATGAAGCGAATGCTCGTCTTCTGGAAACAATCAACGGGATCCACCAGCAAAGTCGTCGGACCTATGGAGCTCCCCGCATTACGGCGGAACTTCGAGAGGAAGGTCACCTGGTGGGCAAAAACCGGGTGGCCCGACTGATGAAAGTCGCCGGCATTGAAGGCGTTAGCCGCAGACGCAAGACACGCACGACCCTGAGAGGCCAAGACAGCCGTCCGGCTCCGGATCTGGTGGAGCGAAACTTCCAGGTCAGCCGCCCCAACCGACTGTGGGTTGCAGACATCACGTACGTGCCGAGTTGGGCAGGTTTCGTCTACCTGGCCGTAGTGGTCGACGCTTTCAGTCGTCGAGTGGTCGGCTGGTCGCTCAGAAATGATCTCAAGACCCGGCTAGTGACCGATGCCCTGCAAATGGCACTTCAAGAGCGTGAATCCGACGGGGTGATCCATCACTCGGACCAGGGGACGCAATACACGTCGATCGAGTTCGGGCTACGCTGCAAGAGAGCCGGCATCAGACCCTCCATGGGCTCGGTCGGTGACTGTTATGACAACGCGCTGTGTGAGAGCTTTTTTGCCTCTCTGGAGTGTGAACTGATCGACCGGCACAGCTTCCGCAGCAAGCTGCAGGCCAAGCTTGCTGTCTTCGACTACATCGAGGGCTTTTACAACCCTCACAGGCGGCACTCGTCACTGGACTATCTGTCGCCGATCAACTATGAATCGAGGCACTCAGATGTGGCTTGATTCGAAAGCCGTAAACTGTCCACAAAAGTGGGGTAACTTCAAACAGGGCCAATGGCTCGGGCCAAAGCAGCTGGAAGAACACTAACCGGCAGAATCCACCGGGCCAAGAACCCAACAACTATGGCGAGAAGGAGCAGGAGTGGTGGGTGAAAGGCGACGCCTGCGTGATCTGGTTCCGGACTGCGATCCATCTTGTCGTCCCCGTTGCTCCCGGCGACCCAATCGACCTGAATTGTGTCTCGGCTTCGGTGCAGGGAATCCTTATGCCGTCAGGCTGCCTGCTGATGAACTCGTTTAGGAAAAAACCGCCCGGTACGCTCCATGTACGCGAGGTACTTCTCGCCAAATCGTTTGATCAAGTTTTGTTCTTCAGTGCGCGTTCGCAACGCGATCAGGCCAAACGCGATTCCACCAGTGAGGGCGAGGAACCAATTCGCCGCCACCAGGGAGTTAGCTGTAACGGCCAAAAGAAAAGCGACATAAAACGGGTGGCGTACCCAACGATACGGGCCTGACGTTACCAGCACATGCTTCGCCCTTGTGACAACCGTGTCCGTCAAGTTCTTGCCCAGGGTTCGGAAAGTCACGGTTAGGAGCAAGCCTGCAACGACCCCGAGCACAACGCCCGACCACCGCAGCCAAATAGGCAGGGGAGCCGAAGACCATGCCATCCACGAGGGATCAATTACGTACACGATGGTGCCGACCATTCCGACAGCAGCAGTTGGTCGCAACGTAAGGAGTATGAAGAGACCTTCCTGGCGGCGATCAAGCTTTTCGCCGGTTGCTTGAGATTTGATTCGGTGCCAGGCCCCGATTGGAAGCATGGCCACAAAGCCCAGGATGAGGATGACCCGAAATGTTTGTTCGTGGTCCATATCGTGTAAACCCGCCCTGTAACAGTAGGGGGTTGTATCCGGAGTGCGGTCGAGAAAGCAAGTTTCCAGGTCCGACAGGTTTCATGAGCGGTTTCTCAGATCAAGTGATGGATCTTATCCGGTCAACACAGATTCCCAGAACCAGGGCATCCGCGTTGTCTGACGGTCACTCGTGCGTAGTATTGGGTTGGCTGTTTTTCAGAAGCAAGTGAGTTCTCGATAGACCAGCAACACTTGCTAGTGCACTGTCCGGAAAGTTCACGCCGCTACTTCGGGCGTCTTTTCGCCGACAGCTTTGTTGCGCTACCTCGAAATACTCCCGGCATTGCTGCGTCGCGCGCCTCACTGACGACGAAAATCCATCCCGAATTAACGACGCGAACTTCCCGGACAGTACACTAGACTGGGCAATATGCAGCCAGCGTTGTCGGGGAAGGGAAACAAGATCCGCGGAAAATCAAGATGCCTTTCGATTCCCTGAAATTTCGCTACTCGTGGCGGCCGTATCAACAGCGGGTGCTGGATTCGATTGATCAGCATCTGGATGATGACCGGTTGCATGTGGTGGCAGCTCCGGGTGCGGGCAAGACGACCTTAGGGTTGGAAGTCTTTCGGCGGCTGCGGAAATGCACTCTGGTTCTTTCGCCGACACGGGTCATTCGAGATCAGTGGATCTCAGTGGCTGAGCGCTGGCGCAAGGCCCTGACGGTCGATGACAGTGCTCGAGTGCTGCCGTCTGTTGTGGCATCCGCACTGCCGGGTTTACGCTCTTATCACTTCAAGAACACGCTGAAACACCTGCTTTTTCAACTGAGTGCGGCGCTGGCGGGCGCTGCGTTTCTAGCGCTGGCGACAGGCGGTAAGAATCTGAAGGGCGTGTCGTTTTGTGTGTCCTGCCGAGTTGATTTATACGCGCAACGATGAAGGCAGGAAACGTCTGGTGAGGGCCAAAATGAAGGCGTTTTCTTCGACCTTCGAAAGTCAGGTAAAACGGCAGGATCGCTGGCAGCCGGGTGAGTAGCCGCACGACCCGGGGAGCCTTAGCCCGCATAATTCATAGGGTGCCGAAGCGAAGAGTCGCAAAGTCCGCGCTGGCAAGGCTTTACGCGCGAGGGCCCCGCAAGCATAGTCGTGCACTATGCCGAGGAGCCCGAGTGGGGGTAACGCAGCCAGCGCGAGGCTTAGCGGCTCTGCAGCCGGCAGTTTATGAATTATGCGGGTTGGGGTTCAAGATTGATGTTTCACCGTCTCGAGCGATTCAACATCCTGGTGTGGTCCTGGATCCTTTGTGCCACATCTTGTGCTTGTCCCGTCTCTTTGGCAGAGAGTGAGAAAGCTTCAGCCTGGCCGGGTGTTCACGAAAGGCCCCTGCGCTTTGACGATGACCAGCAAGTCATCGAGTTTTTACGTACCGCGCAGGTTGTCTCTCAAGAGCGAGTCGGCCTGGGAGTGAACGGGATCGCAAAGGTGCTGCTGAAAAGAGATGGGGTGCAATTGCATGCGGCGTTTCGCGATGTTCGCATCGAAGGGAACAGGGAATTGCCCACCGGCAGCCAGGTGGAATTTCTCGACAACTGTATCTTTGAATGTGCGGCCTACGAGTTGAGTCAATTACTCGGCTTGAACAATGTTCCGCCGGTCGTCGAGCGTGAAATCGGCGGTGTGAAAGGGACACTGCAGATGTGGGTTGTGGGGACCATAACGGAGGAGGAAAGAAAGAAAAAGAATTTCCCCCTTCACGACGAATTGCATCTGAACCGCCAGTGGGAGGTGATGAGGATCTTCGATAATCTGATCTATAACGAGGATCGAAATTCGAACAATATCCTCTACGATCGCAACGGCAAGTTGTGGATGATTGATCACACTCGTTCCTTCACAAACTATGCGGAGTTGCCTTATCCGAGCGCCATCCGATCTTGTGAGCGAACGCTGTGGGAAAAATTGCAGCGGCTGGACCCCTCAGTCGTAAAGATGAGACTGGGAAAGTACCTGCGCACGTCCCAGATCGACGCACTCATCGAACGGAAACGGGCGCTGGTCGAGCATATCCAGGAGATGATCTCCGAAAAGGGAGAAGACTTCGTACTGTTCACCTCTCAGTTTTAGGAAACAGTCCGGCCTCTCCACCCCTTCACCTTCTGACCCCCTGATTTTTCTGCCACTGACGAACGTACCACCCGGGGCTCTTCGAGAACCGGAGGCGGGCGGGTTCAAACTTGTACCGGACGAGCAGCAACCGCAGCCATTCCCCGATCTGATCCTTCAAGCGTGCGAGGCGAACCGGTCGTTCCAACTCCCGGAGGGCCCGGACCAGCATCTCGGCCACTTCACCGTGTGCGAAATCGGATTCGAAGCGCAATCATCTGTGCAGGGTCCTCTCGTGCAATTCAGACCCCTCGTCGGCAGTTGCGTAGCTTTGATGTCTTAGAGGCGTTCAGGGAGGTCATTTTTCGAACTGCTTCCGACACTGTGAGAACCTTTTCCTGGCGGACATACTTGCCGAGAATTTCCGGGCTAGCTGGCGACGAAAATCCATCCCGAATTAACCCCGCGAACTTCAACAGGAAGGGGCAGACGGCCTATCAGATGTGTGGGGCGAACGGTTTCCCCCAGCGAGGTGATCTCATTCGCGCTCTGTCCGAAGCGAGAAGCACAAACAGAGGGACAGAGTAGACTGTCCCTTTTTTTCAGGGTGTTTTTTGCTGCACACGTTCGATGAATCGGCGAACCCCCGCTGCGTGGGGAGAGTCGGGATGCAGGGAGAGGAACTGGTCGTACTCCTGGACCGAAGCCTCGAGCCGGCCCTTTTTCACGAGAAGCCGGGCAATGGACAGCTGGGGATTGCTGAAATGAGTCGGCTCCAGCCGTTTTGCTTCCTGAAGACGCGTGATGGCCTTGTCCCACTCTCCCAGTCCTTCATAGCTCAGACCCAGCTGGGAATGGGCCAGGGGATCCTTGGGCCGGCGTTCGACAGCCTCCAGATTGACCTCCAGGGCCTCCTTGAAGTGCCTCAATGAGAGCAGTGCTCCGCCTAGATTGACCAGCGGTGGATAGGAATCGGGGTCGACTTCAAGTGCCTTCATGAAGTATTGCTCCGCCTCCGTATACTTGCCCGTCTGGAAGCAAATGGTCCCGAGAGAATTCAGCGCTGCCGGAAACTTCGATGCCGCCTCCAGGGCCCGCTTTAAGTGTTTAACGGCAGCGTCTGTCTGCTCTTGCGAGAGCTTCTCGTGTGCTTTCGCGTACTCTCTCCAGGCCTTATCGGGTACTGCCAGCTCGGCAACCGAGACGCGATTCCCGGTGCCGTCGCTGGGGCGCTTCATCAGGATGGAAGTTTCAACTCGGCCCTTCGAGTCGGCAAAACTGGGCGTGATTTCAATGGTCCTGGCTGAGGTGCCGTGGCGCCGGGTTTTCGCCGTCAGAACATAGGTTCCCGCCGGAACCTTACTGAACTTGAAACGACCTCCCAGGTTGGTGACGGTTGCAAGGAAGAAAGGGCGGTAGGCTCCTCTCAAGACGACCTGGGAAAAGAATCCCTTGAGTCGGACCCCAGGCTCGGACTCGAGCTGACCCAGGAGCTCGAATCTGGCAACCTCTTGTGGTTGTCCGAGAGACGCGGCCAGGGCGGTGTCTCCTGGCTTTGAGAGTCCACATGCCAGTCCGAACAGCACAGCCAGGGCAAGTTTAAAGGTAGGCGCAGTCACTTGAAATTCGATGATACGCGATTCGATTGTCGAGTGTCATCCTTCCCCCTTGGCCTCTTACTAAGGGATTCCGGATTCCCTGGAACCTTGGAACCTGCATGTGGGAGGCGCCTTGGCGCGGCGACCTGCAATCGTGAACATCAAATCTGGGAGATTCGCGGCCTGAGGCCCCTCCCACTCTAAGGCCTGATTGGCGACAGTTAGAATTCCCCGCGACGACAAATGGAATTCCCCGCTTTTTCAGGGCTGATCCTGACCATGAGGGCATGGTTAAGGATCAGCAAGTGCGGAGGTTAGTAAAGTTGAAGAAGAACGAGAAGACGCTAACGATGGCGGCGGCCAAAGCGGGGATGTCGCGAAAGACAGCTCGCAAGTACCTGAAGTCGGGAAAGCTACCGAGCCAGTGTCAGCCGGAACGGTATTGGAGAACTCGATCGGATCCGTTCGAGTCGGTGTGGCCGGAGGTGAAAGAGATCCTGAAGCGATCGCCGACGGTGGAAGCAAAAGCGGTGTTCGATCATTTGTGTCGTCAGCAGGAAGGGGCCTTCCAGCAAGGCCAGTTGAGAACGCTGCAGCGCAGGATCAAGCAGTGGAAGGCAGAATACGGAGAAGCGAAGGAGGTGATGTTCCCGCAGAAGTATCAGCCGGGACATCAAGCGCAATCGGACTTCACGTTTATGGGGCGCCTCGGAGTGACGATCCAGGGCCAGCCGTTTCCCCATCTGCTGTACCACTTCGTGTTGGCCTACTCGAACTGGGAAGCGACCACGCTGTGTTTCAGTGAGTCGTTTGAGAGCCTCAGCCTGGGGCTTCAGAACGCGTTGTGGGAGTTGGGGGCGCTGCCCGAGGAGCACCGGACCGACCGGCTCTCGGCGGCAGTCAAGAACCTGAAGCGGGAAGAGTTCACCGAGCGCTATCAAGCGTTGCTGAGACACTTCGGGATGCGCTCCAGTCGCACTCAGGCAGGAAAGGCACACGAGAACGGGGATGTGGAACAGTCCCATCACCGCTTGAAACGGGCCATTGAGCAGGAACTGCTGCTGCGGTGTAGCCGTGATTTTTCCAGCCGGGAAGAGTACGAGGGCTTTGTAGCGGTGATTGTGTCCCGGCGCAATGCGGCCCGGCAAAAGAGCCTGGGAGAAGAGCTGGCAGTGATGCGCCCGTTGCCGGCACGCCGTCTGGATGACTTCACCCGGCAGTGGGTGAGAGTCTCCCCCAGCAGTACGATCCGGGTTCGCCACAACACCTATTCGGTGGACAGCCGGTTGATCGGCGAGCGCGTTCAAGTGCGGGTGTGGGCGGATCAGGTGGAGGTCTACTACGGAGGACGGCGCCAGGCACGGATGCCGCGCTTGCGAGGAGAAGGCAAGCATCGCATTGACTACCGGCACGTGATCCATTCGTTGGTGCGCAAGCCGGGGGCGTTTACTCGCTATCGCTGGCGGGAGGATCTGTTTCCGGGGATCTTGTTTCGAGTCGCCTACGACGAGCTGCGCCGAGATTGTCCGGCCACGGCGGATCGCCAATATCTGAAGATCCTCGAGGTGGCTGCCCAGGAAGGTGAACAGCGGGTGCGAGAGGCACTTCAGGTGTTGATTGAGCGGGGACAAAGAATCCGTTTTGAAGCACTACGAGAATGCCTTGTCGATCCGGTGGTGGAACCCTGGGAAGTGATGGTGGAGAAGATGGACGTGGGCCTCTACGACACCCTTCTCGAGAACCGGGAGGTGAGGTCATGAGCACAGGCAACTTACCGCGACTTCGCGAGTGCCTAATCGAGCTGCATCTACCGGCCTTTCGGGAGCACTACGCCGCCCAGGCGGCACTGGCCACCCAGGAAAGTCTGTCCTATCCCCGGTTTCTCTTGTCGTTATCTGAGATCGAGGTGGCGGAGCGGCACGAGCGCAAAATCCAGCGCCAGCGTCGGGCCTCCAAGCTTCCCTGGGAGAAAACGCTGACGGCGCTGGACCGCTCGCGCTTGCCCCAAAGCGTGGATCGACAACTCACAGCGCTGCTGGAAGGGACGTTTTTGGATCGTGCCGAGAACGTCTTGGCTTTCGGTAACCCTGGGAGCGGGAAAACCCATCTGGTCTGTGCTCTGGGCCAGGAGTTGATTCTGCTGGGGCGCCGGGTTCTGTTTTCTACCTGCGCCCTGCTGGTACAGCGATTGCTGCGGGCCAAAATCGATCTGACTCTGGAGAAGGAGCTCAAGAAACTGGATCGCTTCGAGGCTCTCATAGTCGATGACATCGGCTACGTTCAGCAAAGCCGGGAGGAAATGGAGGTTCTCTTCACACTGCTGGCCCATCGTTACGAACGTCGCAGCATCTTGCTGACCAGCAACCTGATCTTCTCGGACTGGGAGAGGATCTTCAAGGACCCCCTGACGACGGCAGCAGCCATCGACCGGCTGGTGCACCACAGCGTGATTCTGGAACTCAACGTCCCGAGCTATCGAATGGAGAGCGCCAAGGCAAAGCAGCAGGGAACCACGAAATGAGGAAACCGCGAGGAGGTCAAATCCGGGCAAATCGGCTGATTGGACCCCGGAAAGTGCTTGGTGAGGGCGATAGACGAGTGCCCGCCAAGGGGAGAGGTCGTACAGCGCCCTACAGAGGCCGCTCAGCAGCCTCGTGGATCTGGTCCACTCCCCTCGACGCCAGCGCGAGCGAGGGGGAGCTCCGTTCGGGCTACGCCCTCACTCCGTCCCCCTCGCATTCTAGGAACAATCTCTCTTTTTTACAGAAAGGAGGACCGCGGAAAGGGCCGTCTCAGAGGACGGCTACAGCTCTTTTTTTTTAATCCTTGTGTGGGGATTTCCAATCGTCGCTGCGGGAATTCTATTTGACGTTGATCAAAGGCCCCTCGGAATTCCTTGGAACGCTGGAACGTTGGAACCTTGGAACCTTTAACCTTTAACCTTTAACCTTCAACTTTTAACCAGTAACCAGCAACCAGCAACCACCAACCAGCAACCACCATTCACCCCCCAGGCCGTAGCTCTCCCGCTCGCTGGACCGCTTTGACGACGGCCTTGATCAGGGTCACTCGAAGTTTTCCCTCCTCCAACTCCAGGAGACCGTCGACCGTGCAACCCGCCGGAGTGGTAACGCTGTCCTTTAGCAGGGCCGGATGGCTGCCCGTTTCCAGGGCTACCCGGGCGGCTCCCAGAACGGTCTGTGCTGCCAGAAGCGCTGCTGTTCCGCGGGGCAATCCCACCTTCACACCCGCTTCCGCCAGGGACTCCAGGATCACATAGATGAAGGCGGGCCCGCTGGCCGATAATCCGGTCACGGCATCCATGTGCTTCTCGTCCAGGACGACGGTGCGACCTACCGTATCAAACAGCTTTCGGGTGAGATTCAGGTGGTCGGTGGCGGCGAACCGGCCTGGACAGATGGCCGTCATGCCGTCGCCTACCTGACAAGGGGTGTTGGGCATGGCTCGTACAACCGGAACGTGTCGAGTCAGGTGGTTTTCGATGTACCGGGTTGGCACCGAGGCAGCTACCGAGATGAGGAGGTGAGAGGGGGACAGAGCGCTGTCGATCTCCTGACACACACGACCCACAGTCTCGGGCTCGACACAGAGGAGCACAATTTCAGAGTTCTGAACCACTGAGGGGTTGTCGGTTGACACCGGAAACCGGAACTCCCCGGACAGGCTCTCGGCCCGGGTCGGGTGAGCCACAGTGGCGGCGGTCTGGTCTGTACCGATGAGCCCCTTTTCCAGGAAGGCCCGGGCCAGAATACCACCCAGCTTGCCAAGCCCGATAATCGCTAGTTTCTGAGCCAGTGGATCTCTCATGTCTTCCTAAGCATAATGCAACTCGGGTCGAGAGAGAATTGAGCTGTTCCGTTTTGGTTCCATTCGCGGAGTCCTGTTACAATACGTTGAGTTTTTCCGTGAGGGTCTTTGCGACTATTAAATTCTCAGAGAGAGACTACGCCGGCAGTCTTCCAGCCGCCGGCAGATGACGGACAGGGAAATCCGCCATCTTCCCGGGCTCGAGTCAGGAGAAAACGATAGGAATCGTCCCGATTGGGAATTTAGTGATATGGATCATATCTGTTCGGGAGTAGAAAATTGGTAGGCTAGAGACCTGATATCGCAGGGACTTCTCCCGGCTGAGCATTCGGTGAGGGTTGTGGCGGCGGTCGGCAAGATCGTTCTTCTCCTGGGGACGGGCCAACCAGGCCGTCGCGTGCTGAGTCGAGTGGTGATCGGGATTTAGTTCAAAACGTTGTTTTCCAATGGGTGGGGAGTCATTATGGATCAAGACGCTCTCCTTGAGAGAATTGAAAGTGTAAACCAGAGCCTGGGTGAGGTGTCGAAGAGGCTCGGGCGGCTGGAGCGCTCGGCATTGCCCTTCGATTTCGGGTCCGACTCGCCGGAAGAGTCGGCTCGAATCATCAGTCTACTAACGGTGGCCAATGATGCCATTCGTCGCCTGGTAGGCAGAGAGACCCAGCCCGAGATTCTGGAGGAGTACCTGGAACTGGCCTCAACATGGGTTCCACGTTCCGTCCTGTTCCTGAACCGCAGCGGCACGTTGGTCCCGTGGAGGGCGACCGGCCTGGCTCTGGACGATCTGGCCAGAGTCAAGGTCGAAGATGAAGACTCGCTGATGGCGCGGTGCGTGCGTGAACAGTCGGTCATCTACGCCGAAGACCAAAGAGTGAAAGACTTTGGCTGGGGAGACGGGGACAGCCTTCCCAAAGCGGCAGTTGGAATTCCGCTCTCCTTTGACGAATTGGTGCCGGTCGTTCTCTATGCCGATTCCGACCAGAACTTTTCGCCGGCGGGACTCGAATTCCTGACCCTTCTGGCCACTCTGGTCCTCAAGAACCATGCCCTGCAACAGGGCCATGTCCAGGAAGGAGGGGAACAGTCAGCACTTCCCCCCCCTCCGATAGCACCCCCGGATAAGAGCGGCGCGGAGGAAGAATCCGCGGCGGCCGAGGGTGCAGAAGCTGTTGCTGCTGGAGAAACGGACGAAGTCGAGGGGGAGGAATCGATCGAACCGACCGGGAAGGACGAGGCCCCCGCCGAGGAGGAGGCTGAGGTAGAAGCGGAAGTGGAGCCAGAGGCCTCCGACGAGCAGGAAGAGATCGAGGAAGAGGCAGTCGAGGGAGAAGAGGAAGAAGAGAAAGACTTCGAGGTGCTTCGCGAGGAAGCCCTCCGATTTGCCCGCCTCCTCGTCTCTGAAATCAAGCTCTACAACTCGGAGGCAGTCGACGAGGGCCGCGAAACTTCCGACATCTACGACCGCCTCAGACACGATATCGACCGCAGCTGGGAAATGTACGAGAGGCGCGCCCATCCCTCGGTACGCTCCGAGGAAGACTGTTTTGACTCCGAGCTGGTTCGAATTCTCGCCTCCGGGGAAAGAGATCTGCTGGGCGACCAGTATCCTGGACCCCGCATCGACTGACCGGGTGTTTCAGGATTCGTCCGGATCCTGGTACCCTTACCCACCGGACAACCTTCCCGACCGGTCGAATCCACCATGGTAACTAAGAGCGGCTCCGGCAGCCGAGTCAGTGAAAAAGCTGGGCAGTTCACGGAATCTGTGATCCGGGAGATGACCCGGCTGGCCAACCAGCATGGAGCCGTTAACCTGTCCCAGGGGTTCCCCGACTTCCCGGCTCCCGAATTCATCAAGGACGCAGCCTGCGAGGCGATTCGGTCCGACATCAACCAGTACGCTATCACCTGGGGATCACTCTGTCTGCGGCAGTCACTGGCTCGCTACTATCAGAGGTTCTACAGCTTTGAGGTGGATCCCGACCGGGAGATGACAGTTTGTTGCGGGGCCACCGAGAGCATGATTTCCGCCATGCTGGCCACGGTCAATCCAGGGCAGAATGTCATCATCTTCGAGCCGTTTTACGAGAACTACGGTCCGGATGCCGTCATTTCGGGGGCCACGCCTCACTTTGTCCATCTGGATCCCGAGAACGATTTCTCTTTTGACCTGGATGAGCTGACAGCGCTGGCCACCAGGTTGCAGGAGAGCGGTGGAGTCAGGGCTTTGATCTTGAATACGCCCAACAACCCCACCGGGAAGGTCTTTTCTCTTCAGGAGCTGGAACAACTGGCGCGCCTGGCAGTGGAATTTGACTTCTACATCCTCACCGACGAAATCTACGCCCACATTATCTATGAAGGGGAGCATCACCTGATGGCCGGCCTGCCCGGAATGAGGGAGAGGACGATCACCATCAGTGGACTTTCCAAGACCTTCTCCGTAACAGGCTGGCGAATCGGCTACGTCCTGGCCCCGCCGGATGTGACCTCGGCAATTCGCAAGATGCACGACTTCCTGACGGTAGGAGCGCCGGCGCCCCTGCAAGAGGCGGGAGCCAGGGCTCTGGAGGCTCCCGACTCTTACTTTGAGAAACTGCGTGGGGACTATACCCAGAGGCGTGACTTTCTGGTGGGCGCTTTGAAACAGTGCGGGTTTCGAGTGTGGGAACCGAGGGGTGCATACTACATCATGGCTGAGATCACCGGCCTCACAGACCTGGACGATGTTCAGTTCGTAGACTGGATGATCAGGAACATCGGTGTAGCCGCGGTCCCGGGTAGCAGCTTCTATCATCGACCCGAGATGGGCCGACACCTGATCCGGTTTGCTTTCTGCAAGACCATGGATCTGCTGAAGGAAGCGGCTCATCGCCTGGAGCGGCTTCGACCCAGATGACCAGGTCTGAGAAACCCGATTCTGATCTGGTGGCCCTTCGTGCCGAGCTGGCCGAGCTCGACCAGAGGCTTCTCGAGCTGGTAGCCCAGCGACAGGAAACGGGTACCCGAATTGGCCGGCTCAAGCAGGAACTTGGTGAGGACACCAGGAACTATGAGCAGGAAAAGGAAGTCATCGAGCGCGCGCGCCGCCACTCACGCAGCCTGAGACTCCCAGAGTCTCTGACAGATGAGCTGCTGGCGCTGCTGATTCGGCACTCCCTGACCACACAGGAACAGCAGCGAGTCGAGTTCCACGGGGGTGGCGACGGCCGGCGAGTCCTGGTGATCGGCGGAGCAGGAAAAATGGGCAGGTGGTTTGTACGTTTTCTGGACTCTCAGGGTTTCGAGGTGGAGATTGCCGATCCGGCTGGACTTGTCGAAGGGTTTCGCCATTTCGCCGACTGGAGAGACGCATCTCTGGATCAGGACCTCATCGTGGTCGCCTGCCCGATCCGCACGGCCGCCGGAATCCTGCAGGAGCTTCTGCAGCGGCGGCCTCCAGGAGTCATTCTGGATATCGCTTCTCTCAAGAGTCCTCTCCGCACAAAGCTCTTTGCGCTGGCAGATGCGGGCCTTCAGGTGTGTTCCATTCATCCCATGTTCGGCCCCGATACGGAGCTTTTGTCAGGACGGCACGTCATTTTCATCACGCTGGGAGGAGCCGCGGCGAATCTGCAGGTGCGGCGGCTCTTCGAGCCGACTATGGCAGAGCTGGTGGAAATGGACCTGGAAGATCATGATCGGCTGATCGCCTACGTGCTGGGACTTTCTCACGCCTTGAACATCGTCTTTTTCAGTGCTCTGGCCGAGAGCGGGGAGGCCGCCCCGCGACTGGCCCGCCTCTCCAGCACCACGTTCGATGCCCAGTTGGCGGTGGCTGCGAATGTGGCCCGTGAGAACCCTCATTTGTACTTCGAGATCCAATCTTTCAACGATTACGGGAGCGAGTCGCTGAGTGCTCTTGCGGATGCAGTCGAACGCCTCCGCTCCGTAGTGAGAGCCGGGGACGAAGAGGGGTTTACCGCCCTGATGCAGAAAGGCCTGGAGTACCTGGCCACCCGGTCGCTTTGAAGAACGCAGACATCGCTCAGATCTTCGAGCAGATTGCCGCCCTGCTGGAGCTCGAGGACGGGAATCCTTTCCGAATTCGTTCCTTTCGCCGGGCAGCCCAGGTACTGGAAACTCTTAGCTTCAGCGTCGATCAGGTGATGAAGGAAAATCCCGCCCGCCTGCACAAAGTGCCCGGGATCGGAGCGGGAACCATGGCTCGGATTCAGGAAATCCTTCAGACCGGCAGCTGCCGGGAGCTCGAGAGTATGGGAGAGCGAGTTCCACTTTCTCTGCTCGATTTACTGGGGGTGTCTTCGCTGGGCCCAAAGAAGGTGAAGCGCCTGTGGCAGGAGACTGGAATCCAGACCCTCGAACAGCTGCGGGAGGCCGCTGAGCAAGGACGACTCAGGAAAATGGCGGGAATGGGGCTCAGGAGCGAGGAACGAATTCTGAGCTCGATAGAGCTGCTGCTGAGTACGCGGGGACGGCATCGTCTGGACCGGGGAAGGGAAGCCGCGGATGCACTGGTGGAGTATCTGAAGAATATCGGTGAGCCTGAGCGAATCGCTGTCGCCGGCAGCCTGCGCCGATGGAGGGAAACCATTCGGGACATCGACATCCTGGTGACGGGCTCACGGGCCCCGGAGACTGTCCAGTCCCTGCTCCAGTATCCCGCGGTGACGGAAGTCCTGGCGAGCGGTCCCACCAAGGCATCCGTTCGACTGGGGAGAGGCCCAGGCTGCGACTTGAGAGTCGTGGGGAATGAGGAGTTTGGCTCCGCCCTCCAATACTTTACGGGGTCCATGGAACACAATGTGGTTTTGCGGGAGAAGGCAAAGCGACAGGGATTCAAGATTAATGAGTACGGGCTGTTCCGGACCGAAAGCGACGAGAAGGTGGCCGGCAGCGAGGAGCAGAAACTTTATTCCAGCCTCGGTCTTGCTTTCATCCCACCGGAACTTCGCGAAAATCGGGGAGAGCTGGAAAAAGCACGCGAGGACCGGCTTCCCGACCTGGTCAGAACGGACCAGTTGCGCGGAGAGCTGCACACCCATACAACGGCCTCGGATGGGAAGGATAGTCTCGAAGATATGGTCTCGGCAGCGCTTGCGTTCGGCTACGAGTACCTGGCGATCACCGACCACTCCAAAACCCTGGCCATGGTGGGAGGCCTGGACGAGGAAAGAGTCCTGACTCAGCGCCGGCAGATAGACCGACTCAACCGCTCGAATCCGGGTCTCAGGGTCCTGACCGGCATCGAGGTGGACATCCTCGCTGATGGAGGCCTGGACATGAGCGACGACGTCCTGGCCGGGCTCGACGTCGTGATTGCGGCTGTTCACAGTCGTTTCGACTTGAGCCGAAACGAGATGACGAGCCGGATCTGCCGTGCTCTGCAGAACCCCAATGTGAACATTCTCGCGCACCCGACCGGGCGGATTTTGTTCAGACGCCGGCCTTACGAAGTCGATCTCGAGCAGGTGATTTCGTGTGCCCGTGAACATCGGGTCTGTCTGGAGATCAATGCCCATCCCAAGAGGCTCGATTTGAATGACGTGGCGGCTCGTATGGCGTATGATCAGGGCGCTCTGATTGCCGTCAACTCCGACGCGCACAGCCGCAGGGCTCTGCACATGGTCGAGTACGGGGTTGCCACAGCCAGACGGGCCTGGCTAACGGCGCAGAGTGTGGTCAATTGCTACCCGCTCGAGCGCCTGATGAACGTCTTGAGCAAGGAAGAATACCGGGACTGAGTGGCCGTGAGGAGGGCACTGCTCAGGCTGAGAGAATCAAGAGCAGGTCAAAAGGAGATCTCAGTGATCAAGAATCTGATACCGCGCCAGGTGGTGTGCAGCGAGAAAAATGAAAAAGGGAAGCCGTGTCACGGAGCGCTCAAAAGGTACTCTCCTTTTGGCGCCTACTACAACGAGACCAATGAAGAGCTACTAGCTGAGATCGAAGCGGAATTCGGCCGCAACCTGAAACTCGTGCTTCTCAAATGCGAGGAGTGTTCCACCGTCTATCGCCTTCCGGAGGTTCTGGCCTGAGGGGATCAGATTCCAACGTTCCAAGTCTCCAAGGGCTTTCAGCGTTCAACCTTCAACTTTAAACAAACTTTCAACCTTCAACTTAGAACCTCACAGGGAGGGCCACCAGCGGCTGAGCCGAGCCACAGCCTGGGCGCGATAGCCATGGTAGAAGGCTGAGCCGTCGAGATCGGAATGGTCGGACCCGGGCCACAAAGTTTCCCGGATGGTGGCTCTAACGCTGCCCGCCAGAGCCTCCAGATTGTACCCGCCTTCCAGGAAATAGACGATCTTTCCCTCACAGGAGCTGGCGGCCGCCCGGTTGAGGTGCCGTGTCATCAGCCCGAACCCTTCCTCGCTGACGTTCATGGATGCCAGGGGATCCTGTGCATGGGCATCGTAGCCGGCCGACACCAGGATCACCTGCGGTTCGAAGGCCTCGACAAGCGGGCAGACCAGGTCGACGAAAAGGCTGTTGTAAGTGGGATTTCCCAGTCCAGCGGGCAGAGGAAAGTTGATGGTGAAGCCCAGTCCACGGTCGCGCCCGTTCTCTTGAAGGGATCCCGTTCCTGGATAGAGCGGATGCTGGTGGGCAGAGATGTAAAGGACATCGCTGCGCGCATAGAAGATCTCTTGCGTCCCGTTTCCATGATGAACGTCGAAATCAACAATCGCGACTCGGTCGACGCTGGCCTCCTGCAGGGCGGCCTGCGCGGCAATGGCCACATTGTTGAGCAGGCAAAACCCCATGATTCGATTGGTTTCAGCATGGTGCCCGGGGGGGCGGATCAGGGCAAAGCCGGCTGCCAGTGTCCCGGCTAGAACTCGTCGGGTCAGCTCTACCCCGTGCCCTGAGGCCAGCCGGGCCACCTCAAAGGAATCGGAGCAGGTGTAGGTGTCGGCATCCAGGCGCGTGTACGGCTGCCCCATCGATTCACGGAGCGCCTGTACCAGTACGGCACTATGGACTTGAGCGACAAGGTCCAACGGCACCATTTCTCCGCAAACCTGCTCCCAACGATCTCCCCCCTCGAGTTCATCCAGCATCGCCATGACCGACTCCAGGCGCTCCGGGCGCTCCGGGTGGCCGGCAGGATTTCGGTGATCCAGGAAACGTGAGTCGAGGGCGTAGCCGACGCGGTCGGTCGGGTTTGATGTAGACGGGGTCATGCCTGCCTTTTACTCACAGTTAAAAGTTAAAAGTTAAAGGTTCAACCTTCAACCAACTTTCAACCTTCAACTTTCAACTTTCAACCTTCAACCTTCCCCAATCACTTCGAGCCGGTGAGAATCACACTCCGGACAGGCTCGAGAGCTGTACACTTGTTCCCCCAGGCCATCCCAGCCGCAGGCCTCGCATCGGACTGCGGATCGGCGAAGCTGTTCCTGCTGTATAATTCCGATCAGCTTCTGGGCAGCCAGGAGGACGATCCCGACACCCAGGAGAACATACGCAAAGCTGGCCAGCGAAGGTACGGCAACTTCAGGGGTGAAGAAGAGTAGCAGCAGGACGATCAAGGCGGTGGCGATAAGTGAATAGCTCAAGTCCCCGATGAGTGACCGATTCTTCATGAAGAGATCCTTGCTGGCGGCGGCTCTGGTCCTGGCCATCTTAGCCCAGGCTCCCAGGGCCTTCCAGACCCTCCAGCCCGGTGCGGGGGAATCGACCTACATTGTCGTGCTCGAGGAGCCGTCGGTGACTGAAAGGGTGCTCCGCAGCCGTTCTGCAGAGCCGGGCCCCGGCCCTGGTGCCCGACAACTGCTGAAGAGCGCCGGAACTGCTGGTCACGAGCGGGCTGTCGAAACGGGTCAGCGGCGCTTTCTGTCCTCCATTGGTCAGAATCCCGGCACTGCCGGGGTCAAAGTACTTCACCGGGAAACTCTGCTGATCAACAGCCTTGTGGTAAAAGCCACTGCCGAGGAGCTGCAGGCACTCGGGAATCATCCCTCCGTACAGGGAGTCTATCCGAATCGCCAGCGATATCTCCTGATGGACGCCGCTCCCGCCCTGGTGGGGGCACCCGCCGCCTGGCAGGAGGTCGGGGGCAGCGAAGTGGCGGGTCTGGGAATGAGGATCGGGCTCATTGATTCGGGCATCAACCAGGATCACGTGATGTTTCAGGATCCTGACCTGATCCCCCCGGAGGGGTTCCCCATTTCTGAATCCGAGGGGTTTGCCACCAACAAGGTGATTGTGGCCCGCACCTTCGTGAAAACCGAATTCGGGCTGAGACCCCAGAACGACCAGACTCCGCGAGACGAGATCGGGCACGGGTCGCAGGTGGCGGGGGCGGCAGCCGGAGTGGCGGTGGACTCGCCCCTGGCCCCTGTGAGCGGGATCGCCCCCAGGGCCTTTCTGGGCAACTACAAGGTTTTTGGGACACCGGGAAGAAACTCCACGACCACCAGTGCGGCGGTGATCGCGGCCATTAATGCGGCGGTGGCCGACGGGATGGATGTGATCAATCTGAGCCTGGGAGGTCCCGCCATCGATCCCGACCGGGATCCGGAGCAGATGGTGATTGCCAGCGCCACCGAGCTGGGATTCGTCTTCGTGATTGCTGCCGGCAATGCCGGGCCGGGTCGGGGCAGCCTCACCTCACCCGGAACCAGTCCGGCAGCGATTACGGTGGGAGCGTCGACGAATGCCAGAACCTTCGGAAGCGCCATTGAACTGACCTCGAATTCGCCCGATTTTCCTTCCGAACTCGCCACCGTGCTTGCCGTCCCCGGTACAGGAGACGCCATTGAAGAGGCTGTCGGCCCGCTTCCCGTCTCCAGCATCACCGGAATGGATCCCACTCGGGAAGCCTGTACGCCGCTTCAGGCAGGAAGCCTGGCCGGAGCGGTTGCGCTGGTCAGGCGAGGCGAGTGCACTTTCAGCGTAAAGGCCCAGAATGTGTTCAGTGCGGGCGGCGCAGCCGGAATGATTGTCTACAACAATGTGGGGGGGAGTCCGATCTCGATGGATTTCGGTTCCTCTGTCCCTGCCCAACCGGCTGTGATGATCACCAAGTCCGATGGAGAAGCGCTGCTGGAGTTCCTGGATGGGCCCAGTCCGTCAGGGCCTCCCCAGTTCGTCGTCGAAGTGACCGTTCTGACTCAGGAGAATTTGAGACCTTTCACCACCGCCTCCGACATCCTGGCCGGGTTCAGTGGAAGGGGCCCGAATGTCAACCTGGGAATCAAGCCCGACCTGACCGCCCCCGGGGTGGCCGTGCACACGGCCTCCAACGGCGCAGGCTTTACTATGGCTGCCAACGGTACCAGCTTTGCTACCCCCATTCTCGGCGGGGGAGCCGCCCTCCTACTGCAGCGCTTTCCCGGCTGGAGCGCCCCCCAGGTCAAGTCGGCCCTGGTCAACTCAGCGGTTCAAGTGGTAACGGTGGGCGGGGCTCCAGGCCTCGTCAACGAAGTCGGAAACGGGCGGCTGGATCTGGGCCGGGCCTTCCGGGTGGCCGCGTTTCTCGATCCGGTCAGCATCAGCTCCGGGAACATGCCGGCGGCCAGCACCACTCGAAGAAGCGCTCTTGTCACCAACGCAGTGAGCACGGAGCACACCTATGAACTGTCGGCTGAGATTCTGGTTGGCGCGGGAGATGTAACCGTGGCTGTCACGCCGCGGACGCTGGAACTGGGCTCTCTCGAGACCGTGAAGATCCACCTGGACGTCTTTCCCGCCGGGCCGGCGGCGAACGGGACCTTTGAGGGTGCGTTGACCCTGGCCGCCTCCGGTCACGATGCTACCCATCTTCGGTTGCCCTTCTGGGGGACGCTGGTCGCCAACTCCGTGGGCCATCTTCTGGTGGCGCAGACTCCGAAGCAGGGACAATTCACTTCTCTGGAAGACGCCCTGGCCGAAGCCGGCCCGGGTGACACCATCGAGATCATCGACAGTAGCGTCTATCAGGCTCCCCTCCTGATTGAGTTCAACGGGGACGGAACCCGCCTGGAAGGGATCACCCTGCAGGCCGCTCAGGGACAGTCGCCGGTGATCCAGGTGTCGAGCAGCGATGCCGCTGTCGAAGTTCGTAATCTTCGAGACGTCACCTTTCAGGGTCTACTGGTTCGGGGTACGCAGACGGGGATCAAGGTCGACAACTCGAGTGTCAAGATCATCGCCTGCCGCGTGGAGACGAGCGGCCAACCCTCTGATCTGAGTGGAGCCATCCACCTGACGGACAGCCGCGCCCATGTTTATGAGTCGGAGCTGGTGTCGGGTTCCGGGAACGGTCTCGCGGCTTTTTCTTCGGATGTGCTGGTTGAGCACAGCCAGATCGGTGGAGAGGAACAGGGAAGTGCGGTTCACGGGATTTTCGCCTCCTCCGGAAGTACCATGGCGATTTTCGACACCGAAATCATCGGCTCCGGAGAGACTTCTACCGGTCAGGGTGTACGAGTGTTCGGGAGCCAGGTTCTGGTGAAAGGGAGCCGTGTCGCCAACAGCCGGGGTGACCTGGGGGATGGTGTGTTGGCCCAGGGTGAGAGCCAGCTGGATCTCGCCGACAGTTCAATCGTGAACAACCGGAGGGCCGGGGTTTTCTCATTCGATGGTGCAGTGTCCACGATTCAGGGGAGTGAGATCGCGGGCAACGAGACGGCCGGGTTGATCGCTCAGGCGGCCTCCGTCCGGGTCCGCTCCAGCCTGCTTGCCGCCAACAGCAAGGGGGCAATTGCCCTTGAGGCCGGCCGGCTGGACATTACAGACTCGGTAATTGCTGCATCGGAGCACGAGGGGGTGGAGGTGACCGACAGCCAGTTGACACTGATCAACGCGACGGTCCACGGCAGCGGGGGAACCGGAGTTCGGATTGTCTCGACCCCGGCCGTAGTCGCCAATTCCATCCTTTTTCAGAATCTGGCGGGAGATCTGCAGGATGACGGATCGAGCAGCTCCCTGACATTTAACCTACTGGGAGATCTCTCCCCCGCAGGAGAGGGTGATAATTTTACGGGGAACCCGGGCTTTGTGGATCCCCAGGCCCTGGATTTCGCTCTGACTGCAGATTCGGACGCCGTAGATCGGGGTACGGACATGGTTTCACTGGCGGCGGTTGATCTGGACTTCCACCTCCGCGTTGTGGACGGTGACGGGGACGGTGACGCCCGGGTCGACGTGGGCGCCCTGGAGTTCGGCTCCCAGCACACTGAGCCCCTGATCCTGCCGGTGCTCACCGCTGAAGCAGGCCATTTCATCGGCCTGGCTCTGGCCAACGCCGCGTCTGCGGCCACCCCTTCCGCCGGGCCCAATGAGATCAGGATCCAGGCCTACAGGCCGGATGGGAGCCAGGCTGGAAACGTGCAGGTCGACGCGGCTAGTCTGACCCAGGATGCTTTTCTGGTACGGGAAAAGTTTCCTGATCTCACCGAAGGCTGGCTGGAGATTCTTCCTTCCCAGAAGGATCTGATGAGTTTTACGTTAACCGGAGATTCGGGATTGACCCGGATGGACGGCAGCCAGTTGGAGCCCGCCCGGGGATCCAGGCTCTTTTTTCCCGAAATTCGTAACTCGGAGGGTGAGACGACGACATTTTTCGTTGTCAACCCGCATGAGTGTTCTATGAACGTCGCTTTCTACCGGCACCCGGCGGGGCTGGAGCGGGAGCTGCTGGACATTCGATCGATTCCGGCCAGAGGATCGCTGCGAACCAGTCTGGGCGACCTGGGATCGACCGCTTCCGGCGGTTACATCAGCGCCGAAGGGGAAGACTCGATCTTTGCCATGGAGCTGTTCGGAGACGATCGGGCGACCGGCGGGCTGCTGGCCCTGGACGAACGATCGGTGGCCTCGAATCTCTATGCAGTCCAGCTGGCATCCGGGCCGCAAGTCGAGACTTTTCTCAGCCTCATTCACACGGGAGAGGACCAGGTTCTCGTGCACCTCGTTGTGAGCAGTGAGAAGGGCGATGTCCTGGCCTCACAGATGAAGGAATTGGGCCCGAACGGGCACCTGACTGGTTCTGTCAGAGATCTTGTCGGGCTGGAAGAAGAGTTCGTGGAGGGCTGGCTGGCGGTTCATTCTGTCAATGGCCAACTTCTGGGTTCGATCTCGTTCCAGGATCCGGCTGGACGCTTTCTGGCTGCGCTGCCCTTGCAGGCCCGCGGCGCCCGCGAGTTCCTGCTCAGCCAGGTAGCGCAGACCGCGGAGATTTTTACGGGTGTCACGTTGCTGAACGTTTCCACGGGGGTGGCCATGGTCAGCGTCGAGGTCTTCACCGCCGAAGGTGTGCTGAGAGGCACCTTCCTGCTCGAGCTGGAGTCCAACCAGAAGATCGCTTTTGTTCTTCCTGAGGTCTTCGCAGAGTTCGGCCACCAGGAGAGAGGTTTCATTCGAGTCCGTTCCAGTCGAAGGATCTTTGGTTTTGAGCTCTTCGGCAGGCGGGATCTGGAGTTTCTGAGCGCAGTTCCTCAACAGACCGTGATCAACTGATGTCGGAAACAGACCGTCTTGCCAAGTTGAAGAACCTCCTGGAGAAGAACCCGGCCAACTCCTTTGTTCTCTACGGAATCGCGATGGAGTACAGGAGCCGTGGGGAATTGGAACAAGCCTCAGAGTACTTTGAGGAACTGTTGAACCAGTTCCCCGGGTATAGGGCAGCTTTCTTGCAGCAGGGTCTCACCCTGGTGGATCTGGGAGAAGCTGAGAGGGCCCGGCGGGCCTATGAAAAAGGGATTCGGGTCTGTGAGGAGGCCGGCGACACCCATGCGGTCTGCGAATTGAGGGAAGCCCTCGAGCGGCTTTCAGCCTAGCCGGGAGGAAAGTGGGAGGTAGACTCAGGGCGACTCCCGGGGGGATTTAAACGGTCGCTGCCCTGAGTCTACCTCCCACTTTCAAGGTGTTTTCGGCCTGGCACCCCTCCCACACTTGATCTCAGATTAGATTAGAGAGGGGGAGGCTCGGACCCTAACGGCTCAAAAAGGTTTCAATGTGGAATCCGACGGTGAAGCTGCGGCCGCGGGCCAGGGCGAACTGGAAATGCTCCCAGTTAGTCTAGAGCCGCTCGGCCCACTTCAGCCTCTGGCGCAGCACGTCGAAAAAGTTCCGCGAGCTGGGCTCTATCAGCTCGATCGCATTTTCTGCAAGCCGACACCGGATCTCGTCACCCGGATCGACGGTTGTTCCCACTTGGCCGTCCACCGTCAGCATGACCTCTTCGCCGTCTATCAGACTGATCCGCACCTCACTTCGCCGGGGGATGATCAGGGGTCTGTTCGTCAGCGTGTGAGGACAGATGGGAGTCAGGAGGATGAGATCCTGGGTGGGCACGATGATGGGCCCGCCGGCGGAAAGTGAATAGGCGGTGGATCCGGTTGAAGTCGCAACAATGATCCCGTCCGCCAGAAAGTTGGCGATGAAGTCCTGGTCGCAGTAGGTCTCCATACTGATGATACGGGCCAGGGCCCCCTTGTTGATGACAGCGTCGTTGAGGGCTCTGTACTTCGCCGTGGTTCCGTCCTGCCGCAGGAGGCGGACCTCCAGCAGGGAACGGCGGCTGGTCCGGAAGTCGCCCTCAACGAGTTTCCTGGCTGCCGCATCGAATTCCTCCAGCGTAACTTCGGTCAGGAACCCCAGGGAGCCCAGGTTGACGCCGAGGATAGGGCAACTCTGGTCGCCGACGAGCCGAGCGACCGAAAGAAGTGTTCCATCGCCACCGAAGACAATGAGGGCATCCGAAATCTCGGGGAGAGCTTCCCGGGGGTGACCTTCCACATTCTCGAGTGCCAGGTCCTCGACGACCTTCTGGTCCACAAATACTCGGCAGCCATAAGACCGCAGGCGCTCCAGAATCTCGGTCAGTTGCGGGCCGAACTCCTGAATGCGGGTCTTGGCTACAATTCCGACCTTCACGAGCCGGCAGCTTTTCGAGTTTGAAGCTTCAAGTAATCGTCACGGCAGCTCTGGGAGCAGAAGAACAAGGTCGCTCCGGAGTGGGACAGGGGGATGGCAAGCTCAGGAGCGACAAAGGTCCCGCAGTGTGGATCCCTGATCATTTTGCCCCTGGTGGGTCGAGGAGGAGTTCGCCTGGTGGCGGCCGGGCCACGCTTGACCCCCCTGAGTCGGGACACCATCCAGCGGACCACACCTGCGAAGAGAAAGAATAGGAGAACCTTGAAGAGATTCGGCATCTTAGAAGTGAGTACTCAAGGATGGTCTCCCTGCTGGTGCGCCCTTAACGTCTCGAGTTGCTGCTTGACCGCTTCGATCTGTTCATAGTCCGGGTGCACCCGGAGCAGTCTTTCCCAGGCTTCAGCAGCGGCTTCGAGATCGTCCGATTGAAACTGCACCCAGCCGAGATTTTGAAGGGTCTGGGGATGATCCTCCTCGAGTTCGAGGGAATGATGAAACAGAGCGATTGCTTTTTCGGAGTTTCCCGAATAGAAATAGGCCGTGCCGAGGTCCGTCGCTATGTCGGGATCTTGATCATCCAGGGTCATCGCCTCTTCGTACCAGCGGATGGCCAGATCGAAGCGGCCCATGTCGTAGTAGGCATTGCCCAGAGCTACTCGAGCCTGGGCATCCTTTTCGTGTTCTCCTGCGTGCTGCTCCAACGTCTGGAGCTGCTTAATGAACTCCGGTGAAGGGTGATTCTCGGGAAAAGCGGACTGATTCTGATCCGGGAGGCTTTCAGCGGAGGGGACGCTGGCGACGGGCTGGACCAATCCCTGGCCCATGAAGAAGCCAAGCACAAAACCAACCAGGACCCCCACGATGCCAAAGGGAAGCCAGGTTCTCCAGTGCCGGGTAGCGACCGGTTTGTCGTTCATTGATGGCCGTATGTTAACATAGCCCGGCATCGGCATCTGGCGGGCTTTCACACTCTCGATGGCAGGCAAGAAACATGTACCGTGGCAAGGATATCGGCAGCAAGGACGAGTTGATCGAGACCTGCCATCAGCTGCTCCTGAAAGGCGATGCTGAGAGCCTCTTTTCGATCCTTCCTCATATCAGCCTGCTGCGTTGCCGATCATTTCTAAAGCCTCTGTCGGGCCTTCTGGGCTCGCGGGTTCGCAGTAAGCAGATCTTTGCGGCCATGGCGCTGGGTGCGGTAGCCTGCCCGGAAGGGCTCATTCCTCTTGCCGACCGCTTTGACGAGCCGTCCACTCGGACCGGTCGCGGAAGCCGTTCCCTGCAGACGGCAATTATTGTTGCGATTGGCGAGATCGGAAACGCGCAGGGAGTGCCGGCCTTGCAGAAGATCTTTGCCCACCAGGAAGCCGGTGACGGGTTTACTCGAAAGCGGCGACGTGTGGTCGTCTCGGCCATGGGTAAGCTGCTTCAGCAGGATGTAAAGGCGGCCCAGAATGCCTTGCAGAAAATGCTGCAGGACGAAGAACCGGGGGTTCGCGCCCAGGCGTCCCTGGAGCTGGGAACAGGGTACTGGCACACTCCAGACAAGGTTCCGGAGGAGGTACTCGAAGCTCTGATCCATTCCAGCAGGACGCCTCTGTAGAGGTGAGGATGGCAGCTTTCTCAGCGATCTACGGCCTGGCTGAGGTGGGCTGCAGCAGGGCGCGCGAGCTGCTCGAGGGCTAGTGCAGCCCGCCATAAGTCTTGACCCAGGTTCAGACGCCCCTCATCGCCGCTGGCGTTGTTGCGCTCGCTCGCCATATGGCATGATATGACTCGCTCCCGACGCCTAGCCAGCGACGACGATTGACGCGCTGACCCTGGATCAAGACTTATGACGAGCTACACTTCTAGTGTGGTGTCCTAACCGCTCAGGCCTTCCACCAGCAGCCTGGCCATTTCCGCATTGGGACCCTCGGGCGCCAGTTCCAGATACTTCTTCAAGTGCTCCACCGCCTGTAGAATGGCCTTCATGTCGCCGCTCAGGATGATGCCAAGCTGGTAATAGGCCTCTGCGTAACCCGGGTCGGCTTCGATGGCCTTGTGCAGCGCTTCCGTCGCCTTCTGGGTCTCCTGCGAGTTGATGTGCCCCACGGCCATGTTGAAATAGGTTGCGGCCGCCGCAGAAGGATCAACGCCGGCACTCATTTCGACGGCCTTCGTGTAAGATTCCTGTGCCTTCTCCTTGTTCCCCATCGCAGCGTAGGCGTTGCCCATGTTCTGATAGATGGCGGGACTCGGCTGTAACATGGCAGCCTTCTGGTAGGCCGAAAGAGCCTCTTCGTGGTTCTCCAGTCCCGTCTGCGCCAGGGCCAGGCTGACCCAGACCCCGGCCTGGGTAGCGTCGATTTCGGCTGCCTCGGTCAGGAGCTGAACGGCCTGTTCAAAGTTGCCGGCCTCGACGTCTTGCCGGGCCTGATCAAACTTTTCGACCAGCTCCTCGGAAGCGGCAGCCTTCTTTTCCTGTTCGGCCTTCATCTTGGCCAGCTTGGCCCGTTCCTCGTCGCTCAGCTCGTAGGACAGCTGCCGTTCCGTCCGGCCCTGCTGAAGCGGCTGAAGCTCGAAGTCATAGCGGCCCAGTTTTTCATTTAGAGGGTCCCAGGTGGCCTTTGCACCTTCAGTGTAATCCCGTTGATATCCCTCTTTCGTGACCACAATTCGATAAATGCTCCCCGTCGCAACTCCGACGTGAACGTACTTCCCATGCTTGTTCGTTTTCACCTTGTACTTTCGCTTGATGTCCATACCGGTGATTTCAATCTGGGCACCCTTGAGCGGGGTTCCTGCGGGATCGGTCACGACCCCTCTAAGATGGCCCACCTGAGCGAATCCGGTGGCCGGGATGATCAGGAAGAAAAGAAGGAAGAGGACAGGTTTCATCTTCATAGCGGTTCACCCCCACTGGCTTGGGACGTGGTCTGGCCGAAGAAGTTTCTCAGGGAATCCATGTTATCGGTGACTCGGCACTTTGGCAAGCTTCGCATGAACAGCTCCCCATAGCGACGTGTACTGACCCGGGAGTCGAGGATGGCCAGAATGCCCGAGTCGGTGCTTGACCGAATCAGGCGTCCCAGTCCCTGCTTGAGCGAGATGATGGCTTCGGGAACTGTATAGTCGAGGAACGGATCCCCCCCCATTTCTCGGATCTTGTGGAGACGAGCGGCCACCACCGGCTCGGTCGGCACCTGGAAGGGCAGCTTGTCAATGATCACTGCCCGCAGCGCCTCTCCCTTCACGTCGACCCCTTCCCAGAAGCTGGCGGTGGCACAAAGAACCGCATTCGGAGTCGTCTTGAATTCCTGGAGAAGCCGGTGCCTGGGCATATCGCCCTGTCTGAACACGGGGTAGGGGACGGTTTCCGAGAGAGCCGAATAGAACAGGTTCATGTTACGGATACTTGTGCACAGGACAAATGTGTGGCCCTGCGTAATGTTCACCAGTTCTTCGACGACGGGCAGGGCCCTGGCAAGAAACTGCGGGCTGGCAGGTTGGGGGAGGTTCCTGGCGATAAAGAGAATCGCCTGCAGCTCATAATCGAACTCGCTTTCAACAGCCAACTCCACGGGCTCGGGAATTCCCAGTCTCTGCCGGAAGTACTGAAAACTTCCGCCGGTGGTCAACGTTGCAGATGTGAGAATCACGGTGTCGGTTCTGTTGAAGAGCTTCTGGTAGAGCAGGTCGGCGACGTTGATGGGTGTCACGTGAACGAAGACCCCACCCTGCCGTTTCTCGAACCAGTACACGTTTTCGTAGCTGTCGAGGGTGAAGATACTGTCCAGGTCCTCGGTCAACTGCTCCACTCTTCGAACCAGTGCTTCCCATTCATCCGGACGCTGTCGGACCAGCTGCAACTCCGAATAGAGCACCCGCAGCGTACTCTTCAGTCGGACGCAGGCCGGTCCCAGTTCGTCTCGCAGGTCGATGACACCTTGGGGGGAGGGAAAGAAGTTGAGTGAGTATCGATTGTCTTCTCCGGGGAAGGCGGCGAAGAGTCGACGGGCCTCCTGCTGAAGCCGACCAAAGACGGGCAGGGGAGCCTCCGGCCCCGAGAAAGCCCTTTGCAGATCTCCCGCCAGCTCCTCGAAACTGTAGTTGCTCAGGTGGCTGCCGAAGTGCTGGGCCACGATGTCCTCTACCTGGTGGGCTTCATCGAGAATGAGGACCCCGTGGTCGGGCAGGATCTTCCCGATCTCGTCACTCTCCATAGCCAGGTTGGCAAAAAACAGAGCGTGATTGACGACCAGAAGATCAGCCTGGAAGGCGTCCTGTCTCATGCGGGTGACGAAGCAGTGTGCGAAGTCGTCACAGGCCTGCCCCGTGCAGATGTCGCTGCGTGCGTCCAGCGAATGCCAGAGGGGATCACTATCCGCCAGCCAGTCGATTTCACTCCGCTCTCCGGTGGGCGTGGAATCAGACCAACTGGCCAGCCTGGCCAGTTTTTCACGCTCTTCGGCCAGAAGGTAGCCCTTGCCCAGTTCTTGTTTCAGGCGTCTCAAGCACAGGTAGTTATTGCGCCCCTTCATGCAGGCCACGGCCAGATTCGGGGCCAGATGTTTCTTGAGAAATGGCAGATCGTTGTGGATGAGCTGATCCTGCAGGGTTCTGGTGGCAGTAGAAATAATCACGCGCTTCGTCGAGAAGAGACTGGGGATCAGGTAGGCCAGTGTCTTCCCCGTACCGGTTCCGGCTTCCACGGTCAGGTGATGCCGGTTGGCTATGGCATCCTCCACCGCCTGCGCCATCTCGATCTGGGATGGACGGTGTTCATACCCGGCCAGCCTGGTGGCGAGGATTCCTCCCGGTCTGAAGACATCCTCGAGACTCGGGTGGCTGCTGGGCATTAGCTGTTGTCAGGCGCTGACGCGATCGGTGCGAAGCCGCCACTCATAGAGAGGAAACTGGCCAGTCAGCTCTCGAACCTGAGCTCTGATTCGGGAGCGCAACTGCTCATTCCCAGGATCATGGAGGATCTGCCCGATCCACTCCCCGACTAGCTGCATCTCCGGCTCCATCATTCCGCGAGTGGTCAGGGCAGGGGATCCGATCCGGATCCCACTCGTCACCATTGGCGGCTGCTCGTCGAACGGAATGGCGTTCTTATTGACGGTGATGCCCGCTTCTTCGAGGCACTCCTGTGCATGTTTTCCGGTGATCCCCTGGGGGGCAACATCCACCAGAAACATGTGGGTGTCGGTCCCCCTGGAAACGATTCTCAGCCCCTGGTCGGCCAGGCTGGCAGCCAGCGCCTTGGCGTTGGCCAGAATCTGCTTCTGATAATCGAAAAAGTCCGCCGTCATGGCCTGTTTGAAAGCGACCGCTTTGGCCGCGATCACGTGCACGAGAGGACCGCCCTGTAGCCCCGGGAAAACCAGCCGGTCAATGGACTTTCGATGCTCTTCCCGGCACAGAATGAGACCACCCCGGGGACCCCGCAGTGTCTTTTGTGTGGTCGAGGTAACAAAGTCCGCCACGGGAACGGGGCTGGGATGAAGACCCACCGCCACCAGCCCCGCGATGTGGGCAATATCCGCCATCAGGTAAGCTCCCGACTTGCGGCAGATTTCCGCGATGCGATCGAAGTGAATCGTGCGGCTATAGGCGCTGGCCCCCGCCACTATCATCTTTGGTCTCTCTCGCAGAGCCACGCTCTCCAGTTGATCGTAGTCGATCCGTTCCTCCCGGCGATCAACGCCGTAGGGCACAACTTCGAAGAATCGCCCCGAGAAACTGAGCGGGTGACCGTGGGTCAGGTGTCCACCATGAGAGAGATTCATTCCTAGAATCTTGTCTCCCGGCTTGAGCACGGCCAGATAAGTGGCCGAGTTGGCCTGGGTCCCGGAATGGGGCTGAACGTTTGCGTGTTCTGCACCGAAAAGCTCCACGGCGCGCCGGCGGGCAAGTTGCTCCGCCCGGTCCGCATGCCTGCAGCCGGCGTAATAGCGCCTGCCCGGGTAGCCCTCCGCATACTTATTGGTAAAGACAGATCCACAGGCTTCGAGGATGGCCTCACTCACGAAGTTCTCTGAGGCAATCAGCTCCAGTGTGTCAGCCTGGCGGGCGGTCTCATCCTGGATAATCCGGGCGACTTCCGGGTCCACATCACTCAAGGGCCTTTTCATTGATTCGCTCTCGAGCAGGTGATCAATCACGCATTTCTCATTTCCATGGGGTGGGTAATAGCCGGCGGACATGCTAGCCGAGTTTTCACGGCACCGTCAATCCACCAGAAGCTTCCCTGAGAAAAGTTGTCTTCTGGCTTGACTTTGGAGTTTTTTGGCTCAAAATAGATCAAACAGGTCAAGATAGGAACATTAACTCCAGGACGGTAGGCTCGAACATGTTTCGCGGCAACTTCCCAGCCAAGACTGACGGACAAGGTCGAATCAAGATTCCGTCCACGCACAGGAAGATATTAACCGCTGACTATGGCACTGAGGTGTTCGTGACCAGCGTCACCGGTCAAAACGTGCTCATCTACCCGCTGCACGAATGGGAAAATCTGGAGGCAAGATTACTGGAGCCACCCAAAATGCTTCCGGGGAAAGTCAAATTTCTCCGAAACACCAACTACTATGGACAGCTGGCTCGAGTCGACAGTCAGGGAAGGGTCCTCGTCCAGCCCCATCTTCGAGAAGCTGCCCGGATCGAACGACAGGAAGTCGACGTCATCGGACAGCTCAATTACCTGGAAGTGTGGAACCGGTCCCGCTTCGAGAAGATCCTGGAGAATGATCCCTATACGGACGACGACTTCATCTCCCTCGCTGAGATTGGAGTTTAGTACCTACTTGCGGAGATACGATGACGTTTGTTGGGAGCGCGACGGAGACCAGCTTGAGGCGAGACGACGAGTCGATGCGGAGCATCGGCGAGGAGGAACAACAAAGAGATGGGCCCGTCCCGCCCCAACCCTTCGGGCGGATGGGGGTTGCGGGCGATCTCTTTGTCGTTCGTCGTCAACGATGCTACCGCATCGCCTCCTCCTCTCTTCGCAACCTCACCTCGCAAGCCCCATCCGCAAACGTTATCGTATCTCCGCAAGCAGGTACTATTAGGATGCTCATGGTTGCTGCCCGCCACATTCCGGTCCTGCTCGACGAGACGATCGGTTTGTTGAAGGTGCACAAGGGCGGGACCTACGTAGACGGAACGGCAGGTCTGGGGGGGCACACGGCGCGCATCCTGGAGTCCCTGGCCGGAACGGGCAAAGTCATTGCCATTGATCGGGACGAGGAGGCGCTGGAGCAGGCGAGGGATCGTCTTGGGGCGCACGGCGGCACCGTTTCCTTTCACCACGAGAACTTCCGCAATCTTCCGTTGCTGCTGAATGGCCTGGGCCTGGACGGTATCGACGGCTGTTTACTGGACCTGGGGGCTTCCTCCCTCCAGCTCGAGAGTGCGGGGCGCGGATTCAGCTTCCGGCTGGAAGGCCCTCTTGACATGCGGCAGGACCGGAGATCCAGGACGACGGCAGCCGATCTGGTGAACGGGCTTTCCGAGGAAGAGCTCGCCCGCACCTTGTGGCGCTATGGGGAAGAGGGTCGTTCGAGGGCGATCGCTCGTGAGATCGTGCGTCAGCGCGAACAGACTCCTTTGAAAACCACTGTGCAACTGGCCGAACTGGTCAAGCAAGTCAAATCGACCAGAAATCGCGGAAAGACTCATCCGGCAACGAAGGTATTCCAGGCACTGCGTATTCGAGTCAACCAGGAACTGGAGGGGCTGGACCGGTTCCTGGAAGAAGTGATCCACCTGCTCCGTCCCGGTGGAAGGCTGGTGGTGATCTCCTTTCATAGTCTTGAGGATCGAATTGTCAAGACGGTCTTTCGCAAGTCTGCAGGACGTTGTGTTTGCTTTCGACCAGCCGAACTGTGTAGCTGCCCGCGGGTATCCGAGGGTCGCATTTTGACAGCACGGCCTCGTGTCCCGGGGCACAGAGAGCTCATTGAAAACCCACGCTCGCGGAGTGCCCGGCTGCGAGCCTTTGAAAAGTCCTCAAGAAAGAGAGTGTGATGATGGTTGATATGTCCACCCTGGTGCTCAGGAATCAGAAGCTGAACAACAAGAAGGGAACGTCGAGCTGGGAGGTGGTCGGGTGGCTCACGACAGGTTCGCTGCTGGTCTCTCTGGCCCTGATCTACGGCTGGAATCAGCAGCAGATGATTGGACTCGGGTACAAGATTGAGACGGTCCGCGAAGAGAACCGAAAACTATCCGAAAGGCAGCAGGCGCTGCGGGCTGAATACCAGACCCAGACCAGCGTCGATCGGCTCGACCGTAAAGCCGGCGAGCTGGGTCTGGTCAGCGCCAACCGGCCCGAGGTGACCATCATCGAGGCCGGTACACCAATCCGAATGGCCAGAGATCTGCGGGCTTCCGCGGAGACTGCAAACCTGATTGATCCGCAATGAAGAAGGGCACTGGGGCCTGGCTGACCCAGGGCATCTTTGCGCACAGGCTGCTGGTCGTGTACGTGCTCGTCCTGATCTGGTCTGTAGTCATTTTTGTCAAGCTTCTCGACCTTCAGGTCTTCAAGGCCGAGGCGTATCGGGACGAGGCGGCCCGGCAGATCTCCGGTTTCCGCAAACTGATCGGGCGGCGAGGGGATGTTCTTGATCGTCAGCTCCGGGAGCTGGCAGTCAGCCTGCCCGTGAGATCGCTCTCAGCGAATCCTGGCCATATCGAGAACCCATCTGAAGTAACCCGCCAGCTGGCACCCCTGATCGGGATGCAAGAGGAGCAGATCTTTGATCGTCTCGAGGCCGATCGTGTTCATGTTTATCTGAAGCGCCACCTCGACACCGAGGTGAGTGAAGCGATCCGGGGGATGGAGCTCAAGGGAATCTACCTGGAACGTGAATCGAAGCGCTTCTATCCTGCCAACGAACTGGCGGGCCAGATTCTGGGGTTTGTAGGAATGGATGGGCACGCCTGGAGTGGCGTGGAACTCGAGTACAACGCCAATCTGAAGGGTGCTTCGGATCAGGTCGAGCTTAGCCTCGACGCCAGACGCCGCAGTTTCGGAAGTCAACGAAGCCCCCGTTCGACCGCGGGAGATTCCCTGATTCTGACCCTGGACAGCACCATTCAGTTCGCGGCCGAACAGGCCCTCAGGAACACCATTGAGTCGACTGGGGCGATCAACGGCAGCGCCATCGTGATGAATCCCCAAAACGGGGAGATACTGGCCATGGCCTCTTATCCGCCGTTCGATCCGAACCTGTACAACACTGACCAGACCAGGAATCAGAGAAATCGTGCCATTCAGTACACTTATGAACCCGGATCAACCTTCAAGGTGGTCACCATCGCCGCCGTCTTGAACGAGGGGCTGGCCCACCTGAGCGAGCCGGTGGACTGCCGCGTGGGAACCCTGCGTCTGGCCGGGAAAGTCTACCGGGAGGCGACTCACAGCTACGGCCAGCTGGAGGTGAGAGAGGTTCTGGCCAAGTCCAGCAACGTCGGCACGATCAAACTGGCGTTGAGACTCGGCAACGAGCGGATGTACGACTACATCAAACGATTTGGTTTCGGGGAATCGACCGGAATCGACCTGCCCTTCGAGGCGAACGGACGAGTACGCCCTACATCTGAATGGTCGAAGATTTCGATCGGGGCGCTGGCGATCGGTCAGGAGCTGAGTGTGACTTCTCTGCAGATGGTGCGGGCTCTGTCGGTGATCGCCAACGGAGGATACCTTGTGGAACCCCGGGTTGTCCGCCGCATCCTGAGCCCGGATGGTCACCTGGTCGCTGCTCCGGAAACGGTTCGACGTCGTGTCATCTCGGAGCAGACCGCGCGCCAGCTGCGGGAGGCGATGAGCCACACAGTGGAACATGGGACGGGCCGCCGGGCCCGTTTGTCCGGTTTCTCGGGCGGCGGCAAGACCGGGACAGCTCAGAAGTTTGTGGGAAGGGGGTACTCCAAGACCAAGTACGTGTCCTCCTATATGGGATTTGCCCCTGTCGAGAAGCCCGTGCTCGCCTCGATCGTGGTCGTGAACGAGCCGGTTGGAGACTACTATGGCGGCCTGGTGGCAGCACCGGTCTTCAAGGAGGTTATGGAGCGTGCTCTGATCAAACTGGGGGTGCCCCGTGACCGTCCCGCCCAGGTACAGAAGGCCTCCTACCGCCGACCAAGGGAACCCGAAACCATCTCCGGGGTCTTAGAGAAGAGAGACCTTTCGATGGAGGGTCTTCCCGAAACAGTGGAGGCTCTGGTGAACAGAGGCCCAGGCAGGTTGTATGAAGACACGGTCGTGACCCGGGTCACAGGGGGTGTTCACCTACCCGATTTTACAGGCCTGAGCCTTCGAGAGGTCGCGCTTGCAAGCGCACGCTCAGGTTTCACTGTGAGCTACACCGGTGAAGGCCGGGTTGTGGGGCAGAGGCCGGAGCCCCAGACCCTGGTCAGCCCCGGAATTGTTTGCGAAGTGGTACTTTCGAAAAAGGGAGAGACAAAAGTTGCAACTCGAAGAGCTCATCGCGGCGCTTCCACCCGTGTCGCCTCAGGTGGGCGAGGGGCGAGACTTGAGAATTGAGGTGTCTTCTCTCGAGCACGACTCCAGAATGGTGGGCTCCAACTCTGTCTTTTTCGCCATCGAGGGCCACCAGCTGGACGGGCATCGATTCATCCCTCAGGCACTTTTCAAGGGGGCTGCAGCCGTGGTCTCGGAGCGTCCAGTACCCTCGGACTTCCCCGCAGTGTGGCTACAGGTTCCGAAGATCCGTCAATACATGGCGGAAATGGCCAATCACTACTACGGCTACCCGTCCCATCATTTAAAGCTGGCAGGCGTTACGGGTACCAATGGCAAGACCACAACTGCCTACCTGATTCATTCTGTCATGCAGACACAAGGCCCGGCGGTGCTGGTGGGAACGATCCAGACCATTGTGGGCCGTGAGATTCAGGAGTCGATCCGGACCACGCCTGAGGCGACTGAGATTCAGAAAGTCCTCTTCCAGGCTGTGGAGCAGAAGTGCCTCGGCGGAGTGATCGAGGTCTCGTCACATGCTCTGGCCCTGGATCGTGCCTACCAGTGCAGCTTCGAGGTGGGAATCTTCACGAATCTGACTCATGATCACCTCGATTTTCACGGATCGTTTGAACGCTACTTTGCCTCCAAACGTCGGCTTTTTGATCTTTCCCATAATCCCGGACTTCGTACGGCCGTGATGAATGGAGATGATCCCAGAGTCGCCGAGTGCACCCTCCCCGATTCCGTTCGCAGGGTCACCTTCGGAATGTCGAAAGAGCATGATATTCACCCCCTTGAGATCGACACCGGGATCGACGGGACCAGGTTGGTCCTGAACGTCGAGGGCAGGCGCCTTGAGATCTCCAGTGCTCTGGCCGGTGAGCACAACGTGTACAACCTGATGGCAGCCGTGAGTGCCTGCTCACATCTGGGATTTCAGGATCAGGAAATCGAACGCGGAATCGCACGCCTCGAGCGGGTACCGGGTCGTTTCGAAAGAGTCTCCATGGATGCCCCGTTCTCCGTGTTTGTGGACTATGCTCACACTCCCGACGCCCTGGCCAATGTTTTGAGCCTGGCCCGAGATCTGTGCCGGCGCCGGCTGATCTGTGTGTTCGGCTGCGGGGGGGACCGGGACCCCCGGAAACGGCCGCGCATGGGACAGATTGCCTCGGAATGGGCAGACCTGGTCGTATTGACCTCCGACAACCCGCGATCGGAGGATCCCGAGGAGATCATCAGGCAGATCGAACTGGGGCTCTCTGCGAGCAGTCAATGCGAGACGATCACGGACCGTCGCCAGGCGATGGAGCGGGCTTTCGATCTGGCCCAGCCCGGAGATCTCGTTCTGATCGCGGGAAAGGGACACGAGACTCACCAGGAAAGCGGGGCTCAGAAAATCGACTTTGACGACGTCCGCGTGGCTAAAGACATCTATGATCACGGTCTCCTTCAATGAGATGGCGGATGTCTTGGAGACAACGCTCCCCGAGAATCCGACCTTCACACATGCAGCTCCGTTTCCCCCTGTTTCCATAGACACCCGCAGCCTGGAGCCGGGAGATTGCTTTCTGGCCATTGAAGGATCACGCTTCGACGGCCATGATTTCATAGACGAGGCGGTCGCAAAGGGTGCCCGGGTGGTGGTTCACTCGCAACCTCTTCCGGCTGCCCTTCAGCGGTCTGACGCTCTTTTCTTGAGAGTGGGCAACACCACCCTGGCCCTGCAGAAACTGGCTCGTCGCGCTCGTGAAAAGTGGTCGGGGTCGCTGGTGGCCGTGACCGGTAGCATGGGTAAAACTACGACACGGCGCTTCTCGTCGACTCTCCTGGGGCAGCGGTATCAGGTGTGCGAATCTCCCGGCAACCTGAACAATCACTTCGGAGTTCCACTCAGCCTCCTTCGCCTCCAGGATGATGATGAAGTCGCCGTTGTAGAACTGGGCATGAATCATCCCGGGGAGATCCGGACTCTTTCTCTGATCTGTCAGCCCGATATAGCCGTGATTACGAACGTGGCTCCGGTACATCTCGAGTTTTTCCGCTCGCTGGACCAAATTGCCGAGGCGAAGGCGGAGATTCTGGAGGGACTCAGAGACGGGGGCACCCTTCTCTTCAATGGCGAGGATGAAAGGCTGTGCTCGCTGGCCCGGAGTTTCGACGGATCTTGCATGGACTTTGGCATCGCCGGGGACCGTCGGTGCAATGTGACGGCCCAGACCCGGCCGGATCTCCAGGGCATGAAAATCGCCGTTCAGACTCCAACAGGGCGCCTTCAGGCGTGTGTTCCACTTTCCGGAAAGCATCATCTTTACAACATCGCCGCAGCTGTGGCCGTGGCTGTAACTCTGGGTCTGTCCGATGCTCAGATTGGCCAGGGCGTCGGTTGTCTGGCGGCTCTGGATCAAAGGGGACGGATCAGATCCTTGAGCCCCGCAAGGGGTGTCAACCTGACCCTGGTCGACGAATCGTACAACTCCAACCCCGAAGCCCTCCGCTCGGTTCTGGGGGATTTCGCCGGGTGGGCCTGGAAAGGTCGCAAACTCGCCGTGCTGGGTGACATGCTCGAACTGGGAGCGCGCGCACCCCAATTCCATCGTGAGACGGGACGACATCTGGCCGATCTCGAGATTGATCTCTTGGTGACGGTTGGGGAACTGGCCGTGGAGATCCTGAAGGGGGCGGTGGAGGCCGGCATGTCCTCTCACCAGGTGTTCTCAACCCGGGACAGTCCAGCTGCGACCAGGCGGCTCCGCGGGCTTGTGCAGGATGGGGACCTGGTTCTTGTCAAAGCATCCAGGGGCGTAGGCCTGGACCGGATGGTTCGAATGCTGGAAGCAGATCCTGAAACCAGGGGGGGAGCCTCTTGATCTACCATCTTCTCTACTCTCTGCAGGATTACTTTTCTCCTCTCAATGTGGTCCGCTACATCACTTTTCGGACCGCCTACGCATCTTTAACCGCGCTGCTCATCAGCCTGCTTCTGGGTCCCTGGGTCATCCGCAAGCTAGGCGACTTTCAGATCGGTCAGTTCATCCGGACGGAGGGCCCTGCCTCCCATCAGGCCAAGGCGGGGACACCCACCATGGGAGGATTGCTGATCATCATCAGTATTCTCCTGCCCACCCTTCTGTGGGCTGATTTGACGAACCTCTACATCTGGATCGCCCTGGTTTCGCTGTTGGTGTACGGGGCTATCGGATTTGCCGACGACTTCCTGAAGGTGTCAAGGAAGCAGAGTCTTGGCCTCAGGGCCCGACACAAGCTGCTTCTCCAGACCGCTGTGGCCCTGGGGATTGCCGTGACGCTGGTCCTGCTGCATTCGAGACAGCTGTACAGTACTCAGCTCTCCGTCCCTTTCTTCAAGCAGTTCACTCCTGAGCTCGACCTCGTGCTTCTCGGGGCTTCGACGTTCTTTCCATTGATCCTCTTTACGGTGCTGGTCCTGGTGGGGAGCAGTAACGCCGTCAATATCACAGATGGTCTGGACGGTCTTGCCACGGGGCTCGTCATTGTCGCTGCCTCGGCCCTGACGGTGCTGACCTACGTGACGGGTCACGCCGAGTTCGCGACTTATCTCGACCTGATCAAGAACACCTACGCGAGCGAGTTGACCATATTTTGCGGGGCCATGGTGGGTGCCATGCTGGGATTCCTCTGGCACAATACGCACCCGGCCCAGATCTTCATGGGGGACGTCGGCTCCGAGTCCCTGGGTGGGGCCATCGGAACCGTGGCCGTCCTGATCAAACAGGAGCTTCTTCTCTTTTCGATCGGCGGCATATTCGTTCTTGAAATACTCTCAGTGATATTGCAGGTGGGCTCATTCAAGCTTTTTGGCAAACGGCTGTTCTTGATGGCTCCCATCCATCATCACTTTGAACTGAAGGGCTGGACCGAGAGCCAGGTCGTGGTCCGTTTCTGGATACTTGGATTGATTTTCGCCCTGTTCAGCCTCACCACCCTCAAGTTGAGATAGAGCCATGCTCCAGCTTCGCCACAAACAGGTTCTGGTCGTTGGCCTGGCGCGGAGCGGCGTAGCTGCGGCCAACCTGCTGCTGTCTCAGGGTGCTCGTGTTCGCGTCACAGACCTGAAGCCGGCCCATCAGCTGAAGGATGAACTCGGCCAACTTCGGGGGGAGGTCGAGACCGCCCTGGGGAGGCATCGAGTCAAAGATTTTCTGAGCGCCGACCTGATTGTTGTCAGTCCCGGGGTACCCGCTGATATCGAGCCGCTTCAAAGGGCTCGAGCGGTTGGGATTCGGGTGCTGGCAGAAGTGGAATTGGCTTTCCAGTTCCTCCCGGGACCCATTATCGGCGTGACCGGATCCAATGGGAAGACGACGACCACGATCTTGATCGGCAGGATGTTTAAAGAGGCGAATTCCCCCGTGGCGGTGGCCGGGAATATCGGAACCCCGCTGACCCGAATCGCCCTGGAACCTTCTGCCCGGGAAGTGACCCCGGTGGTCGAGCTGTCCTCCTTCCAGCTCGAAATGATTCGGCACTTCCGTGCTCACATTGCCCTGATTCTCAACGTGACGCCGGATCACCTGGATCGCCATGGAAGCCTGCAATCCTATGCCCTGGCCAAGCAGCGGATTCTACTGAATCAGACCCGGGAGGACTGGGCAGTTCTCAATGCAGATGATGAACTCTCTGCGGGCATGCGACCTGAGGCTGCAGGCGGTGTCTGCCTGTTCAGTCGGCGCCCCCTCCCCGAGGGTGTCTGCGTCGAGGAGGGGCAGATTGTCATCAGGCAGAAGGGGTCGACGGCCAGTGTCATGCCGGCTTCAGAGGTCGCCATGAGGGGAGAGCACAACCTGGAAAACGTGCTGGCGGCTACCTGCGCAGCCCATCTGTCCGGGCTTCCGGTTGAGGCCATCCGCCGCACGATACGAAACTTTAAGGGCGTCGAGCACCGGCTGGAGCGGGTTGCCGTTCACGACGGCGTGTCTTACTACAACGACTCCAAGGCGACGAATGTGGAGTCGGCGAAAAGGGCCCTGCAGACTTTTTCGAGCCCGGTCGTCCTCATCATGGGCGGAAGAGACAAAAGCGGCGATTTCGCGCAGCTTGGCGATCTGGTGAAGGAACGTGTCAGACAGATCATCCTGATCGGCGAGGCTTCCGCAAAGATAGACGGTGCACTGGGCTCATCAGCCCCGACTTCGGAAGCTGAGAATCTGCAAGAAGCGGTGGTTCTGGCGGGTCGATCCGCAAGCAGAGGGGACACGGTCCTGCTGACTCCCGGCTGTGCCAGCTTTGACATGTTCGATGACTACGAGCATCGGGGGCGGGAGTTCAAGGAAAGTGTCGCCCGCTTCATTCATCATCAGAGGTCAGGTAAATGAAAAATCGTGTTGTAGTTGACAAAACATTGCTGCTCTTGATCTTCGGCCTTCTCAGCTTTGGCCTGGTGATGGTCTTCAGCTCTTCAGCGGTGCCAACGGGAAGCAGTAATACGTTCTTTCGACAAGCCATTTTCATGGCTTTCGGAGTCGGGGTCATGCTCGTCACCATGCGAGTAGACTACCGTTACTTCGGCAGCAAACCCATCATTCTGGTGCTGCTGGCGGTGACCTATATTCTGCTGTTGGGGGCCCTGGCATCTCCGCCCATCAACAACGCCAATCGCTGGCTGGTGATCGGACCCTTCAGAGCTCAGCCCTCAGAACTTGCAAAACTGGTCGCCATTCTCTTTACCTCCTATTTCTTTGTTCGTTATCAGGACGGCGAGCCGAATCGGCGGGAAGTGTTCACTTACTGTGCGATCCTGGGATCCATTATGGCCCTCATCCTGGTCCAGCCCGACTTTGGAACCGCCGCCTGCATCGCCTGCATCGCCGCCGTCCTGCTTTTCCTTTCCGGACTTCGGCTTCGCTATTTTGGGGCGGCTCTCCTGGCTTCGGTTCCATCCTTTTACCTGCTTGTCTATCGGGTGCCCTATAGAAGAGATCGGATTCTCGCCTTTCTCGACCCGGAGGCCGACCCGCTGGGGAAGGGTTATCAGATTCGCCAGAGTCTGATCGCAATCGGATCCGGCGGGTCGGGTGGACAGGGATTTGCCCAGGGTAATCAGAAGTTGGCCTTTCTGCCGAAGGCCCACAACGACTTCATTTTTTCGATTATTGGCGAGGAACTCGGTCTGCTTGGCGCCACTGTCCTGATTGGGCTCGTCCTGCTCTTTTTTTGGAAGGGAGTGAAGATCTCACTGCGCTCGGACACACCTTTCGGGTCCCTCGCAGGGCTGGGCATTGTGGTCATGATTGTGGCTCAGGCACTGGTCAACATCAGCATGGCGATGGGGCTTCTCCCGACCAAGGGAATCCCTCTGCCCTTTATTTCTGCCGGTGGATCCTCGCTGCTGGTGACTCTGGCTTCGGCCGGAATCCTTCTCAACATCTCTGCCCACCCCCGGAACCCGGCCGATCCTCCCTGGTACGCGGGGGGATGATGAGCGGCCGGTCGGACCGTGGAGGCAGGGTTCTGTTTGCAGGAGGTGGGACGGGAGGTCACGTTTACATGGCAGTGGCGCTCCGACAGGAGTTAGAGAAGCGGGACCCCGGGTGCAGGGTCCTCTTCGTGGGGACTGAGGAAGGTCTGGAAAGCCGCATTTTGCCGCCGCTCGGCTTTCCCCTCAAAACGATCCGGGTCGGAGGTTTGAATCGAGTGGGTCCGGTGAGAGTGGTGAGAACCCTGGCTCAGCTGCCCGGCAGTCTCCTCGGGTCCCTGCGGATTGTGCGGCGCTTTCGGCCCTGCGCAGTGGTGGGTATGGGCGGTTACTCCTCGGGTCCGGTGATTGTGGCCGCCCGGCTGACCAGGTGCCCGGCCCTTCTGATAGAGCCCAACATATTTCCAGGTTTAACCAATCGTCTCCTGACGCGATGGGTGGCTCGCGCGGCAGTCGCCTTCGAGGAGACGGCCCGCTCTTTCGGCTCCAGGGCCGTGGTTACCGGCATTCCCATCCGCAGAGAGTTCCACCAGGTACCACCCTGGAAACCCTCCGCTGAACCACTGCGAGTTCTCGTCTTCGGCGGCAGCCGGGGGAGTCGCCCCATCAACCAGGTGGTGTGCGATGCCCTGAACTCACTGCCCCCGGGCCTGCAGATGACACATCAGACCGGTCGCGATGATGTCGAATGGGTGCGGCAGCGGTATCAGGCGGCCGGTGCCCAGGGCAGGGTTCGGGAGTATCTGGAGGACATGCCGGTTGAGCTCGCTGCTGCCGATCTCGTGATTGCCAGGGCTGGCGCCTCCACCGTGGCAGAGATCACCGCGGCCGGCCGGGCTTCAATCCTGATTCCGCTTCCGACCGCTGCTGATGATCATCAAAGAAAGAACGCCCGCTCCCTGGAGCAGCAGGGAGCCGCCCTGGTCAGGGAACAGGCAGAGCTGGAAGGCAAGGAGCTGGCCGTTCTTCTCGCTCAACTCGATTCGGATCGGAACAGACTTCAGTGTATGGCTGATGCCTCCCGGCGCCTGGCCAGGCCCGACAGTGCTGAGCGCATCACCGACCTGGTTCAGGATCTTTGTCTATGAGCGATTCCGTTTTTTTTGCAGGTCATTCCGTGGGCCCGGTTCATTTCGTGGGCGTCGGCGGAATCGGCATGAGTGGATTGGCCCGGATCCTGGCCCAGAGCCGTGTTCAGGTCTCCGGTTCCGATCAGCAGGAGGGATCGGTGCTCGATTCTCTTCGCGGGCTGGGAGTCCGAGTCGAGATCGGCCATCGAGAGGAGAACCTCGGCGAGGCAGTCCTGCTGGTAGTCTCGAGCGCGATTTCGGGGGACAACGTGGAACTCGAAGCCGCGCGGAAAAGGGGGCTTCAGATTCTCCACCGCTCGGAGATGCTGGCTGAGCTGATGCGCTACAAGGTTGGAATCGCTGTTTCGGGAACCCACGGGAAGACAACGACCTCTGCCATGATTTCCACCCTGCTGAAGGAAGTCGGCCTCGACCCAACTGCCGTCATCGGAGCCCGTCTGACCCATCTCGGGACCAACGCCGTGCTGGGCACCGGAGCCCATCTGGTCTGCGAGGCCGACGAGAGTGATCGAAGCTTTCTGAAGCTTCCGGCCATTTTCAAGATTGTGACCAATATTGACACGGACCACATGGACGTTTATCGGGACCTGGAAGATCTGGAGAATGCTTTTCTCGAGTTCATGAACTCGGTTCCGTTTTACGGGCTTGTCGTCGCCTGCAGGGACGATAAGGTGCTCCGGGATCTGATTAAAAAAGTTCACCGTCAGGTGTTAACTTACGGCCTGGATGAAGGTGCCGACGTGTCGGCGAAACACCTGGAAACTGGGGCTTTCGGCACCGCTTTTACCTGTTTCCATGGGGGGCGGGAGTTGGGCAGGGCGGAGCTTCATGTTCCCGGTCGCCACAACGTCCAGAATGCTCTGGCGGCAGTTGCGATCGGCTTAGGGTTGGAAGTCCCGTTTGAGAAGGTGGCCGAGGCTCTGGCCTGCTTTCAGGGGACCGAAAGGCGCCAGCAGTTCAAAGGTGAACGAGACGGAGTTGCCGTGATTGATGACTATGGGCATCACCCAACCGAGATCCGAGCCACGCTGGACGGCCTGGGAGAATTCGGTCAAAGAACCATCGTCGTCTATCAGCCTCACCGATACACGCGGACGGAATACCTGATGGATCGGATGGGAGACTGTTTCGAAGCAGCCGACCGACTCTTCGTCATGGGAATCTACGCTGCTGGAGAGGAGCCGATTCCGGGAGTCGATTCCAGAGGGTTGGTGGATCGGATACGTCAGAGCCGCGAGGCAACTTTCGTCGAAGGACCGTCCGCCATGGTGCGCATCCTGGAGCGTGAGACGGAGCCTGGCGACCTGGTGGTGACGATGGGGGCGGGAAACGTCTGGAAGGTGGGGGAGGAGTTTCTTGGCTAAAGGGACCACCAAGCCCCGAAATCGCGAAAACCTGAAGAAGGTGGCCCGCTTAACCGCACGCGTCACTCTGGTTGTCGCCCTGGTCTCAGCCATGCTCTACGGAGTTCTCCTTTTCAACAACCTGACGACTTCGGCCCGGACTTTTCATTTGCAGGGAGTTACCTTCCAGGGTGTCGAACATGCCGACGAAGACCGTCTTCAACAGCTTGTCCAGCATGTTGTCTCCACGAATGTTCTGACCGTCAAGCTGTCAGAAGTGCGCGAACTGGTTGAGGCAGAGTCCTGGATCCGCGCAGCTGTGGTTCGCAGAAGGCTGCCGAATCAGCTCGAGGTTTATGTTCAGGAGCGGATTCCCGAAGCAGTGGCGGCCATCGATGGGGAACTGACGATCGTCGATGCACACGGTGTTGCCCTGGCGCCCTTCGGGCTCGGCTTTGAGTACCTGGACAGGCCAATCTTAAGAGGCCTTGTGAGTTCGGTCGTTGAGGGGGCACGGGCCTTGAACGCCCGGCGGATGCAGGTCTACCTTCAAATCCTCGGCGAATTGGACGCCGGAGATGAGGACTACGCCGGAAGTATTTCCGAGGTGGACGTCAGTGATGTCAGCCGGGTCAAGGTGATCCCCTCCCAGGAACCGGTCCCGGTGCTACTGGGTGACCGAGATTACCTGCAGCGGTACGAGATCTTCATCTCCCGCATGGACCTGGTCCAGGAAGTGAAGAACGAGCACGGGAGAATCGACTGGATCGATCTGACGTTTGAAAATCGAATCATCATCCACACTCCACGAGGCGAGGATCACTCCACAGTGGAGAGTCTGGATTCAGATTAGCTATGAGGAGAAAGAACCGGCTGATTGCCGGAATTGATATCGGCACGACCAAGATCTGTGCAGTGGTAGCGGTAGCCGACGGGCCGAGGCTACGAGTGCTGGGCTCCGGAACCGTACCCTCAACGGGTCTTCGCAAGGGAGTCGTCGTCAACCTGTCACAGACTATTGACAGTATTCGAGCCGCTGTTGAATTGGCCGAAGAACGGTCCGAAACAGTCGTGGAATCCGCCTTTGTCAGCCTGGGAAGCGCCTATCTAAGGGGAGTGAATCGCTCGGGGACAACCGAGGTGCGGGGGCGCAACAATCGGATCACTCCCGAGGATATCCAGCGGGCCGTCGCCGACGCACGGGAGATGGAGATCGCCGAAGGGTACGAGGTGATCCACGTCCTGACCCAGAAATTCAAAGTCGACGGCCAGGACAGAATTGACGACCCCAAAGGCATGTACGGCCATGAGCTTTCGGTCAATCTCCACCTCGTGGTGACGGCGTCGTCCGTCCTTCAAAACATCGTCAACGCTGTCAACAACGCGGGCGTGGCGGCCGATGGCGTCGTCATGCAGCAGCTTGCTTCCGCCGAGTCGATCCTGAGCAACGACGAGAAGGAACTGGGAGTCTTTCTAGTCGACATCGGGGGCGGCACCACGGATCTGGCTGTCTACAGCCAGGGTGCCATCTGGCATTCCGAGGTCTTCCCCCTGGGTGGAAACCTGATCACTAAAGATATAGCCATCGGCACGAAGGCCCCGATTTCCGAGGCGGAACAGGTGAAAAGGGAGGTGGGAAGCGTCTTTCCGGAAAGCGTTCCCGTCGAGGAGGTTGTAGAGATCACGGAAGTTGGCTCGGGCCGTGAAAAGACCATACAACGGCAGTTCATTTGCCGGATCATTCAGGCACGCTGCGACGAGCTGCTGAATCGAGTGGCCGGGATCACCCAGACCGTAGGAGTGAACAATGAGCTTGCAACCGGGGTCGTGCTGACGGGTGGTGGAGCCATGCTGGACGGCTTTCGGGACCGAGCCGAGAAAATCCTGAAAATGCCGGTGCGAATCGGATACCCGGTGAACCTGGTGGAGCCAGACCACGACATCTATCACCCCGCCTTCTGCACGGCCCTTGGTCTTCTTCGCTACGCACATGAGCTGAGAGATGAGGTCACTGCGGCCCGGGCGAAACCCATCTTCGGTCGGTCGAAGGCTAGGACGGATCGATGGAGACGATGGCTCTGGGAGACGATCTCGTGAGGGCAGGGGTCTCGATGGCGCAACGACAACAAACGATATAGCAACCTGTTTAAGGAGAGACCTGTGAGTCGACTGAGCTTCGATGAAAAAACGATCAAACTGGCCTTTGAAGAAGGCCCCGTCAACGGCGCGCACATCAAGGTTATCGGTATCGGCGGAGGGGGATGCAATGCCGTAAATCGAATGATTGAGGCGGGTATTGACGGCGTAGAGTTTATCGCGGCGAATACCGACATGCAGGCTCTTCGTCTGTGTCACGCCCCGATCAAAGTCCAGCTGGGCAACAAGTTGACCAAGGGACTAGGGGCGGGAGCCAATCCCGACATGGGTCGACAGGCCGCTCTTGAGGACCCGGAGAAGATCATCGAGCTGCTGGAGGGAGCCGACATGGTTTTCGTGACCGCAGGACTGGGCGGCGGCACGGGAGGAGGGGCTGCTCCCATAGCTGCAAGTCTGGCTACGGAGCTGGGTGCGCTGACCGTAGCGGTCGTCACCAAGCCCTTTGACTTCGAAGGCCGGAAGAGACGTCTTCAAGCCGACCGAGCCCTCGAGGAGCTGAAGGAAAATGCGGACACGGTGATTACGATTCCGAATGAGCGCCTGCTGGACACAGTCCCGGAAGGCACCTCGTTGGCCGACGCTTTCAAGTTTGCGGACGACGTCCTGCGTCAGGCGGTGCAGGGGATCAGTGATCTCATCACAGTTCCCGGTGTGATCAACCTGGACTTCGCAGACGTCAAAACCGTCATGACCGACATGGGGATGGCGCTGATGGGAACCGGAATTGGGTCGGGCGAAGACAGGGCCGCGCAGGCGGCCAGGAATGCCATTTCCAGTCCCCTTCTGGAGGACACGACGATTCAGGGCGCTCAGGGTGTTCTGATCAACGTGACCGGCAACCAGTCCATCACGCTTCACGAGGTGAGTGTGGCGAGCCGCATCATTCAGGAGTCAGCTCATCCGGATGCCAACATTATTTTCGGATCCGTTTTCGACGAGGGCATCGAAGACAAGATCAAGATCACGGTGATCGCGACCGGCTTCGATGACTTCGGGCTTGAGAGATCTCGCCCTGAAGAGACTCTCGACGAGGTTGAGCCCGCTGTAGGGAATTTTGGCTTGCCCACCGAACCCTCGGTCCGGCGCTTTGAGATTTCCGAGCCGGGGAGGGCGGGGGCTGAGCAGGAAAGGGACCTGGAGGTCCCAACCTACTATCGCAACCGGCTCCATCCTTGAATCAGCAGCAGCTCTGGCCGGGAACACATCGCCGCGCTTCCACTTCGCCGGCCGGCTCGAACACTGTGAAGTAGCGGGCGAAGGGCTCAGACTTCAGTATCGAAGCCGTCTTCTCGCATACCTCTTTCGTCTCTCCAGCCCGAAAGAGGTGATCCGGATCGTCATCGAGATGCAATGCCGTACCGGGGCCGTGAAACATAGCGTGCTGCCCGATAAAATAGCAGTCACCACCCGGGTCTACGACTGGTTTGAAGGCCTCCACCATCACCGAATAGAGCCTCACCTGTTGCAGTAAGGTGCGGTCAGCCTCGGGCAGGGGCTCTTGAGGGAAATAGCGCTCGCTGATCTGGGGACCGTCCTGCCAGAGGTAGTCGGTCACGAGCTGGATGCCGTGAAATCCGGTTTCTTTGAGAAGCGCCTCGAGCTCCTGGAAGGACAAGACTCCACCTACGCAGTCGGCCCAGGCCTGTTCGCTTTTGTGCAGGATCTCTGGAATCGGAGCGTAGGAAACGACGTCCGAAAAAGAAAGCTTCTTGCCGGGCTTGAGTACGCGGTACATCTCGCGATACGCGGCCGACTTATCGATCGCCAGATTGTTCACGCAATTCGAGAAAATGACGTCAACCATTTCGTCTGAAAGCGGAATCCTGACGTCAAATTGTCCACTCAAGAACTGGATGTTGTCATAACCGAGCTCGTCTGCCACGGCTGCTTGAAAACCGCGAGCCTTTTTCAGCATTTCGGAGTTCATGTCGAGCCCGTATACCCGGCCGGCCGGCCCGACCTTTCCGGCGGCAATGAAGCAGTCCCGTCCCAGACCGGGGCCCAGATCGAGAACCGTCAGCCCTGCTGCCAGAGACCGCAGCTCGGCAGGAACACCGCACCCATAGTTTCGCTCGAGCACTTGCTCGGGAAGGTGGGCCAGATCCGACTGGCTGAAAAACTCCCGATAATCCACGGCGCAGCACAGCGCACGGTTGGTATCTTCAGCAGCCTTTGAGTATGTATTTCGGATTGTTTCTCTTGCCATTCCAGGTCCTGTTCTTTGTCGTGTGACGCAACGGGACTGAATCGGTCCCACGGAATCTTAACATGGGATGGGTTCCGGGTTCGGGAAAGAGTCGGGCCCCGACCGCCGGACATCTCAGTCAGCAGAAAGATAGGGGTAGGGAAAGCTCATTGGTTTGAGCCTCCCCTCCCTCCGAACCGGACGTGCGGTTCTCCCGCATCCGGCTCTCCAGTCAGTGGGGTCCACGGCGGGACTGACAGATCTGCGCGTGGGCTACGGCCATGGTAAATAGCCCCTGCTCGATAAAGTAGGCATTTTTGCCTCCTTTCACTCCTGTTTCCAGGGTCGTCAGCATGCGTTCGGTCCACACTTCCGCTTCCACCCAGCTCCATTTCTGGCTCTCGGCTTCTCTGCCTTGCTTAGGAGTCTCCTCCACTTTCGACAGTTCCTCTTGCTTCGTCATTGACTCTACACATCCACCTTCCTGGCGGGCCTTCGCTCCACCGGCATTACCCGGCTTCTTCACTACTACGCCGCCTCTGACTTCTGCGGGTCTCTTACCAGACCGACCTTTCGCAGACCTCCTCGCTTTACGTCACTTGAACTTCCCACCATTCCATCTCCAACCACCCCAAGGGTTAACAAGATGCCTTTTTCACGTTACCCATCAGGCTCTTGTCCGTGTCAGGTTTCCCTTCCATTCGAGCTTCGCCATTTCCCAGCAGGCTCGCTGTCCCCTCTGAGCCGAATCGAGTTCGTCTCCTACAGACTGGTGGTTCTCCTTCGGCTGCTTCCCACCCCACCTCACGATGACGCAGTTGCCGTCGAATACGGGCCGGAGAACGTTTGCCCGGTAGGGACTTTCACCCTACTGTTCAAGTGCGCTTACGAGCGCACTGGGAGCGGCCTCCGTGCCGCGAACGCGCAGAAAACGGGCCACGGGAGTTCGGACCACGGAGGGTCCTCCCACACTGGGAACGTCACGGAATTCCTAATTTTCAATTTTCAATTTTCAATTCACTTCACCCCATACGCGCCAAACAGTTCGTAGTTCTTCAAAATATGGCCCAGGAAGAAGGCACATCCGACCAGGAACCTGTCTTTGAGATGCGACTGCGACCGCTGGTGAGCCCCGGCACAGGCTTTCACGAGAAGCAGGTCATAGCCCTGTCCCATCCTGGCGTCGTTCTTGGCAGCCAGGGTGGCCAGAGTCTGGACCAGTTCCAGGTGGGCTTCCTCTCCCATTCCCAGGATCGCCCGGGCCGTGTTCGCTGATGCGTAGGGGTCGCTGTGGCTGATCAGGCTGCGCAGAGTTATGAAGGGATCGGTGGGACAGACACTGCCCACCATGTCGACCACGCGGCGAGCCTGCCCGGTCTCACGGCTTTTCCGAGAAGCCTGCTGGATGAGAAGCGAGGCCATTGCCAGGCCGTAGCCTCGGTCCCCGGTCCCGGCTCTTCCTGCCCAGTCGCGACAGGCATCGGTATGCAGCAGCGCCCGGACCGGAAGCAGCCAGCGTCCGATCTGGGCGTTGTTGAGGCACTGGACAGCAGTCAACAGCAAGGCTTCGTGAATGGAGTCAAAAGTGTTTCCCTGACTTGCCAGCCGTCTCAGCGCCTCGAGAGCGGCGGAAGGGTCGTCAGAGTACAGAACTGCCGCTTCCAAAACCTCCAGTTCCTCCTCGTCCACGGCCTTGCCTCCCTCTTCCGAGATCTGGAGAGGTTGGGCCTCGGCGGCCAGAGGCGCCAGCCGATCCTGGCGGGGGCCCAGGATGAGGAAATGGAGCGCCGGAAACAGGATCAGCTCTGAGTGCTCCCAGTTTTGTGACTCTGCCATTTCCCAGGCCTGTGCCAGCTGAATGAACTTCAATCCGCCGTGAGCAGTGTCGTTGAGCCCCCTGGTCAAGCTGCGAGATCGGAAGAAGTCCCGTTCCTCTGAGCTTCTCAGGAATCCTCTGACGAACGGGTAGCAGTTCTCGAACTGTCGATTGGAGGCTGCCTCCTCAAACTGATTCCATCGATCTTCCAGGGGCTGGTCTCCCCCGGTTCCATTGGAGACACCGTTCCAGGGTCTCCTCTTTCGCGAATTGGCGATAAACCAGGCCTGCTGGACGCAGGGCCACCAGAGACGGTCCTCAGGGAAGAGAGTCAGCGTGGATGCCGCACAGGAGAGGCCGAAGAAACCGTGTGGAACCAGATCACCGTAGTACTTCTCATACAATTTCACAGGCATCTCGGCGCTCACCTGGCGGATGAACTCCCGTGGCTCCCCCCACTCTTCCTGGCCTTTTCTGAACAGCTTGGCAAACACCTTCGGGTTCGAGCTCTCAAAGAGTTGGTGTAGGACCTCGTTCATTCTTCTCTCGGTTCGGGTTCTGGGTTCTGGGATCGAACCTTCAACCTTCAACTTTCAACCAATAGCTTGCAACTTTCAACCTTCAACTTTCAACCTTCAACTTTCAACCTTCAACCTTCACCTTAGGGCCAGCCGTTTCGAGTTAGAATGAGAAGCATGATCGCGAGGCGTCGGAGTGTCACTGCGTGGGTAGGTGGGATCCCGGTGGGTTCCGACCACCCGGTGGTAGTTCAGAGCATGACGAACACCGACACGGCAGACGTGGAGGGAACGGTCGGGCAGATCCGCGAACTTGCCGAGGCGGGTTCGGAGCTGGTTCGGATAACCGTGAACAACGGGGCGGCGGCGAGGGCAGTCTCCGAGATCGTCACTCGCCTTGCGGACACGGGGTGTCGGGCTCCGATCATCGGAGACTTTCACTACAATGGCCATCTTCTGCTTGAGAAATTCCCGGATTGTGCCCAAAAGCTGGACAAGTACCGGATCAACCCGGGCAACGTGGGTATGGGAAAGCACCGGGACACCAATTTCCAGCAGATGATCGAGATTGCTCTCGACAACGACAAGCCGGTTCGAATTGGAGTGAACTGGGGATCCCTCGACCAGGTTCTTCTGGATCGGTTCATGGACGAGAATGCCCGGCTGCCGGAACCTGCGGACTCCAATGACGTGCTGATGAAGACGATCGTGGAGAGTGCGCTGCAGTCGGCTGAGATGGCTGAAGAATACGGACTGCCTCACGACCGGATCATCATCAGTGCCAAGGTCTCCAACGTGCCCGATCTGATTCAGGTTTACCGGCAGCTGGGTGAGCGCTGCGACTATCCTCTCCATCTCGGTCTGACCGAAGCCGGGATGGGAACCGCGGGGATTGTGGCCAGTGCCTCGGCGCTGGCAGTGCTCTTGACGGAGGGTGTTGGGGATACGATTCGTGTCAGTCTGACTCCTCGCCCGGGAGGCGACCGGCGGGAGGAGGTCGTGGTGGCTCAGCAGGTTCTTCAGGCTGTTGGAGTTCGAAGCTTTGCTCCCCGGGTCAGTGCCTGCCCGGGATGCGGCCGCACCACCAGTACTCTCTTCCAACAATTGGCCGAAGAGATCCAGACCCACCTCTCCGGGAGGATGAGCGACTGGCAAAGGACCCGTCCTGGCGTTGCCGACCTCAAGGTTGCGGTCATGGGTTGTGTCGTAAACGGTCCGGGAGAGTCGAAGCACGCAGATATCGGGATTTCACTTCCAGGGACAGGAGAGAGTCCCAAGGCCCCGGTCTATGTGGAAGGCCGCCATTTCACCACTTTGAAAGGACCCACCATTGCCGCTGATTTCCTGACGCTACTCGAGGAGTACGTGGAGAGGAGATTCGCCTCTGCGCAGTCTGTCGGCCCCGGTCATAAGGTTGAAGGTTGAAAGTTGAAAGTTGAAAGTTGAAGGTTGGCGGTGGCACCACAGGGGAACTGAAACGGAGCCGGGAGCGTTAGCGACCGGAGAAGAATCCGGATCTCCCACTCCCTCACGGTCGGGGCTCCGTTTCAAATGGTGCGTTGAAGGCAAAGCTCAGGGCAAGGGCAAAGGCGTATTCGGGAACAATCGGAAACCAGTAACCGGTGCGGGCATTTGCTGAAGCTGTGGAGCGTTGCTGGGAGCTGACACCACGGTCGAATGCCCAGCGTCTCGAGCAAAGACGGCACGTTTCTTGGAGGCAATCATCCCGCTCGGATGCAGATTCTGCGAAATCGTTTCCACTGAAAGGATGAGACTCTGGAAGGCCAGACTCGGAGTCTCAACGATACGGAGCAGCAGCACGCCGGCAACGAATGCCAGGGACAGGGTGAACAGCAGCCCGTACCCGGTTAGCAGCCGCCGCAACTGGAAACCAGACGGGTCGACTACTGGCCGGGGAGCTGGATCGTCTTCCTCCAGGCGCTCGGAGGTGAATTCGAACCTTTCCGGAGACTCCAGTCCCAGAGCCCTTTGGGCGTAGGATCGATCCTCAGCGCCCAGGTCCCGCCACAGATCTCGCTGCTCCCTCTTTGAAGCCTGGAAAAAGCGGCTGGCGAAGTTCTTCCAGCCGGGTGCGACAGCGAAATGCCCGGTTACCGATTCATTACAAAAGCGACAAACAACGGCGGCATCGTGAATCAACAGACTGCACTGCGGACAAGCTCTCATCGTGCCAGGATCTTACGACACGTTGGCGCCTCGGCTTGTGATTCTGGTTGCCGAACCGTTTTTCCCAGAATCTCGTTTTTTCTTTTGTTGTCTGATTGACGACTGGCAGCCCACTGGACTTCCACCATGGGCTGACAGACGAGTCTCTGAGCCTTGGATCAGAACCTCTGACAAGCGGCCTGAACTTCCCGGACAGTACCCCAAAGCCCACGCCCCAGCCCGCGCCCCTTGCCCGCGCCCGTCCCCCAGCCCGAGCCCGTGCCCCAGCCCGTCCCTTACGGATTCGGAGGCACCGGCGGCTGTGTGTCGGAATCGCTATCCCCGCCTGCACTCGAGGCCGTGTCAGAAGCTTCCCAGCCCAAGTCTGCCACCAGCGAAGTCACCGTTTCATAGGCCTGGCCGATCACCTGGTCAATTCTCTCCGAAGTCGACAAGGTCTGGGAACGGCCATCCTCGGACTTGCTGCCCGGGGCTCCAATAATAGGGAGCAGGAAATAGGCGCCAGCGACGACCAGCAGAAAGAAGCCGACCACCACAAAAAAGCCGAAGGAGGCCCCCGATTTCTTTGACTCTTTGGCAGCGATCAGGTCGTCTACGGCCTCCCGGACTCCGGGCAGCCTGGGAGGGACGATGCCCAGAAGCTTCTGGACTTCGATTCGGTCATCGTGTCCGAGCTGGTCCCACGCCGTTTGCTGTTTGGCAGGCGAGAGTTGGTGAAAGTTCTTCCCAAACTCTGCCCATTTTTCGGAACAGGCCATCGTCGGCGTGACTTCACGCTCACAGAACCTACAATAGCCCGCCGCGTCCTGGATAAGCTGGCTGCAGTGGGGACACTGACGCATTGTGCTCCTAATTCTAGGTGAGGTTCTTGACAAGGTCCAGTGATAACGGTCGCAAGTTTGGTCGGGAAAGACAGGTGGATCACCGGGTTTTGCCGATTCAGGGTGACGCACCTCACCTGCCCGGTAGCCCGTGGTAGAGACGGAAATCGCGCGGCGGGCCTTGCAAAGGGCATCGATTTGGAGGTTGCTGGGGCGAAGGGCGCCCCGATCTCTAGCCCGGAAAATTCATAAGTTTTCGGCTGCAGCGCCCCCATCATCCGCGCTGGCTGCGTTCCCAGCCCCCCGAAACTGCGATCAGCAGGCTGAGTCGCGTACTCAATAGAAGGTGCGCAGTCAGAAAGAAGAGCACGCATGCGGCAGCCGTCGCCACAGCAGCCAGCCGTTTCTGCCACTGTTTCTCAATTTCGAAGAGATAGCGGCCCCGGGCGTCGAATACCGACTCATTGAAAAGCCACTTCATGGCAGCAACGAACGGTACAGATAGGATCGGTGCTCCGGGCCCATAGAACGGGTAGAGGTGACCACCCACACGCCGAACGTGACGGGGATAGTACTCACCGGGATTTACCTTCGGATAGTCCGAAGAGTCTACATGGGGCCAGAAGTGCTCGTCGACGGCCAGATTGCCGGCATGCAGAATGTGTTCACTGATCAGCAGGAGGTACTTGGAGTCGCCCACACGAACGATCGGTGAACCGAAATAGACGGCGGCCATGAAGACGAACAGCAGGACCGCCGCCAGGGTGCGCTGGTGGCCTGCATTCCATTTCGCGCCGTCCGCTCGAAACGGAGTCGAATGATCGACACCCGCATCTGTCCTTTCGCTGCCGGGCGTCGGGTGTGGCCGTCTCCGGGAGGCACTGTTGTCACTCACTGGCTGCACAGAACGAGAGTCTTGAAGATCCAGGTAGCCACCAGCTGGTCATTCTGATTCATCACTCGGATCTTCCAGTCCACCACTCCAACCGGCTGGTTTCTCATCGGTTTCGCCCGGGCGCGCTTCTGGACGCATTGCAGCCGGGTCCGGATCGTGTCTCCCAAAAAGACAGGGCGAACAAAACGAAGTTTGTCCGCGCCGTAGTTAGCCACCACCGGGCCCGGTCGACTGGTGACCATCAGCCCGGTGCCTATGGAAAGAACGAGGAAGCCGTGTGCGATTCTCCGACCATAATGTGACTGGCGGGCGGCTTCCCGGTCGACGTGAAGGTAGTAGAAATCACCTGTCAGGCACGCGAAGTTCACGACATCGGCCTCGGTGATCGTCCGAGCGGGAGTTGTGTAGTCGTCTCCGATTGCGACCTCGTCGAAGTATTTCTTCAGTGGGTTGACCGGATCCGGCGTCCGGACCGCCTGTCGCGGCTGCTCATCTGGGGCTTTCACTCTACTCTCCTTCCTGGAAGCTTCAAGGACGCGGGGCGTGGCGGCGCTTCCCCTCTTGTTTCAGGATCTCGTTGAGCCTTGCCGACTGCGACACCAGGCCCCGTGCTTCATCTGCGGTGCACTTCAGTACAATCATGACGATCGCCGATCTGACATCGCCTGTCTCCTTGAGGGCCTTCTCTGCCTCTTCCAGCGAGATCTTCGCGGCTTCTGCAACGATCCGGATTCCGCGCTCGGTCAGCTTGCGGTTGGACAGGCTCAGATTCACCATCAGGTTCGAGTAGACGTTGCCCAGGCGGATCATAGTTGCCGTGCTGATCATATTCAGAACCATCTTCTGAGCGGTTCCGGCCTTGAGACGGGTAGAACCGGCCACAACTTCCGGTCCACAGACAACTTCAATGGGCCCGTCGACCAGCGCGGAGATCTCCGCGCCCTGGTTGCACGAGATGGAAGCCGTGAAGGCACCAATCTGAGCGGCTTTCCGAATCGCTTCCACCGTATAGGGTGTGCCCCCGCTGGCGGTGATTCCGACCACGGCGTCGCGGGCAGTCACACCGGCCCGGACAAGATCCCGCGCACCGCTCAGGTGGTCGTCTTCCGCACCTTCAAGTGAACGGAGGGCAGCCTCGGGGCCTGCAGCCAGGATCGCCTGCACCAGACTGGGAGGGGTGCCAAATATAGGAGGGCACTCGACGGCATCGAGCAGGCCCAGGCGGCCGCTGGCACCCGTGCCCACGTAGAAAAGCCGCCCGCCGCCCTCCAGTCGTAAAACCACGGCGTCGACGACGCCGGCGACGGATTCCAGTTGCTGCCCGACCGCGGCAGCAACCCGGGCGTCCTCCCGATTGATCAACTTCAGAATCCCGACCGTAGATTGCTGGTCAATATCTCGGGTGCGTGGGTTGGACCGTTCAGTCAGCAGCATGGGACTACGCGTGTTTCGAAAGGCCCGGGATGGGGGGGGAGGTTACCGGTTACCGGTTAACGGTTACTCGTTAGAACTTTCAACCTCCAACTACAACCAGTAACCGGCGCGAGCCCCAGCGAGCGCCGACCTCACCTCCCTCGACTACTGTCCAGATATTTAAAGAAATCGCTGTCCGTGGATAGGATCAGCCAGGACTCCTTGTCCAGAGAATCCTCATAGGACTCCATGGTCTTCAGGAACTGGTAAAAGTCGGGGTCTTTGTTGTAGGCCGCGGCGTAAATTGCCGTAGCCTCTCCATCCGCCTTGCCGATCAGCTCCTGGGACTTTCGATACGCTTCAGATTCAATCTGCTTGAGCTCGCGCTCCTTTTCTCCACGGATCCGGAAGCTTTCCCCATGTCCCTCGGAGAGGAACCTCTCGGCAATTCGTTTCCGTTCAGCAATCATGCGCTGGTAGGCGTTCTCGCGAACCTCGTCCACGTAGTCGATGCTCTTGAAGCGGACGTCGATCACATCGATTCCGAGATCCTTGGCCGCCTCGGCCGAGGCGACCAGAATCTCGGCCATGATCTGTCTCCGCCCCCGCCCCGGCTCAATCTTTTCCAGTTCCGTGGCTTCGGACTCCGGCAAACTGGGGTCCGGAGTGACCTCCCGGTTCGTGGAGCGTACCAGTTCAACGAGTGCATGCCCGGCAACAGCCCGTTTGGTGGCCCCGTTGATGATGTCGTCGAGCCGGGTCTGGGCTGCTCCCTCCTCGGTCAGGCGCTCCAAAAAACGCCTGGGATCTGTAATCCGCCAGCGCGCGTAGGTATCGACCCGGATAAATCTCTTGTCTGACGTCGTTGCCTGGTCGCTGTCCCCGTCCCATTCCAGAAATCGCTTGTCGAAAAAGTGGGTCTGGTCCACCAGAGGCCACTTGAAGTTGAGGCCGGGCTCCATGATCGGTTCTCCGGTCGGCTTTCCGAAGCGGGTGATCACGACTTGTTGGGTTTCGTCCACGACGAACAGACCATTCCACAAAATGATGGCGGCAATGATGCAGATAACGAGTAATGGGGCTCCGGTCTTCATTGTCCTGTCCCCTCCTTTCCAAGTTGCAGCAGCGGCACGATGTTTTGAAAGTCCTTGTTCATGATGAGCTTTCGCCCCACTTTGGGCAGGACTCGATTCAGCGTTTCGATGTAGATGCGCCGCCTCGTCACTTCGGGAGCTCTGCGGTATTCTGCATAGAGCTGATCGAATCGGGAGGCCTCACCCTTGGCGCGGTTAACCCGGTCGATGGCATAGCCCTCGGCCTGGCTGATCTGCTGCTCGGCCGCTCCCCGGGCCCGGGGAACATCCCGGTTGTACTCGCCCCTGGCCTGGTTGATCAGCTTCTCGCGCTCCTGCTGGGCCTGGTTGACCTCGTTGAAGGAGGGCCTGACCTGGTCCGGTGGAGCTACATCCTGAAGGATGACCTGGGCCACTCGAAGGCCGGTCTCGTACTGGTTGCACAGTTCCTGAAGCTCGTCTTTGACGGCCTGCGCCAGCTCGGTTCGACCAACAGTGAGGACTTCGTTTACGGTCCTGTCGCCCACGATTTCTCTCATGACGGCTTCCGTCATGTCTCGAAACGTGTCGGTTACATTTCTGACCCTGAAGCGATAGTCAAAGGAGTTGGAGATGCGGTATTGAACACTCCACTCCACCACGGCGACGTTGAGATCGCCCGTCAGCATCAGGGATTCTTCCCGGAAATTGAGCGGAGAATACTGGGTTCTTACCCCCGGCACCTCGGTTCTGAAGCCATACTCCTGCTTGAGCTGGCGTTGCGAAGGGACGTAATACACCCTTTCGATGCCAAAGGGCATCTTCATGTGTAACCCGGGGCCCATTGAGCGGTTGTACTTCCCCAGCCTGAGAACGACTCCTTCACTGTCCGCTGCCACTTGAAACCAGGCAGTAAAGAGGAGAATTGCGGCCAGAAAGACCGCAACCAGTGGGAGGATCTTCAATTTGCTCAGGTCTGGAATCTTCAGCTTCTTCAAATCGATGTAGTCTTCCGGATCCATGGACTACCTCCTGTTGTTGCTATTCTTGTCCTGGAAAATGAGCCATGCTTGCTTCTGCGGCGGAGGGCGCGGCTTCACAGGGGACGCTGTTTTGGATTACGATAGATACCTCCAGGCTATTCTGCCTTGTTCGAGAGAGAAGTTAAATGGGTAGTGTTCTTAAGAAGAAAAGAAAAAGAAGGGGTAAGCTCCGGCGCAAGCGACGGCACCAGATGAGAAAGAACTCACACTCTCGGTGATTTCGCTCTCCACCTGGTCGTCCTGACCCTGCTTCCCGGAAACGCCTCTTTCCCGATTTGCCGTTCTGTGCTTCACCAAGTATAGTTAGGCGAAGACCCGCCAAATCGGCTTTTAGCGCAGGAGGATCTATGGCAGACGACAACAGTGCTGGGAAGGAAAAAACCAGTTACTCCCGCCGTGACTTTTTCAGAACCGGTGCGGCCGGCACCCTGACGGGGAGCCTGGTAGCGGGAGCTGCTTCGACGCTCGCGGCGGCTGCCGCGGATGAGCTGGCAGGGCCGGCCCCGGTTTCCATTGCACTCAACGTAGACGGAAGGAATCGTTCTCTGGACGTAGAGCCCAGGATCACCCTGCTCGACGCCTTGAGGGACAACCTCGATGTGACGGGGGCGAAGCGAGTTTGCGACCGCGGCACCTGTGGCGCCTGCACCGTGTTGATGGACGGCAAGGTCGTATACGCCTGCTCAGTCCTGGCCATCGATGCTCAGGGAAGCAGCATTGAGACGGTGGCCTCGATCGGGTCCTCGACCAACCTGCATCCGGTCCAGGAAGCCTTTGTGGAACATGACGCTTCCCAGTGCGGATTCTGCACGCCCGGTTTCATCGTTGCCAGCAAGGCGGTGCTGGACAAGCATCCGCAACCCTCCAGGCATGACTTGAAAAAGGGTCTGGGCGGCAATCTGTGCCGCTGTGGTACCTACGCTGGAATTCATGACGCGCTGGCGGATTTGCTCCAGGAGGAGGTGACGAATGGCTGACTACTCGTGGCCCGATATTTCAAAGAGATCACTCATCGGCCGCAAGATCTCGCGCCTGGACGGACCGGTCAAGGTATCCGGTGAGGCCAAGTACAGCTATGATGTGAACCGTCCTGGAATGCTGTTTGGGGGCATTCTTCGTTGCCCCCACGCTCACGCTCGAATCACCCGCCTGGATGTTTCCAGGGCGAAGTCCATGCCCGCGGTGAAGGCGGTCCGCGTGATTCAGGACGCGGGGACCGAGATCAAGTGGGAGATGGACGAGATCGTGAGCGTGGCCGCTACCAGTGAAGCTGCCCTGCATGATGCTCTCGGGGCGATTTCGATCGATTTTGAAGTCCTGTCCCACTTTGTCAACGAGGAGCAAAAGGAGAATGCCCCCGAGGTCACGCCCGGGGAGGCTCAAACCACGGGCGATCCGGACCAGGCCCTGGCCGATGCGGATGTCGTCATGGAGGGTTATTACGGGCTTGCCAAGATTGCACACTGCTGCCTCGAGCCTCACGGTCAGGTCTGCGAGTGGGAGGACGATGATCATCTGACCGCATGGTGCTCCACTCAGAACGTCTCAGGCCTGCCGCCTCAGTTTGCGGAAGGGCTGGGAATACCAGCCGCCAACGTCAGAGTCATCACCCAGTACATGGGCGGAGGCTTCGGCAGCAAGTTCGGGGTCGACCGCTGGGGCGTGGAATGTGCACAGCTGGCTCGTGAAGCCAAAGCGCCCGTCAAGATGATGCTCCTCCGCGATGCGGAAATCGCAGTCGCCGGCGACCGGCCTTCCGCCTTTGCCAGGGTGAAGGTTGGATGTACGAAAGAAGGTGAACTGACCGCCTGGGAGTCAGAGTCCTGGGGAACGGGAGGGGTGTCCCGAGCCGGGAATCCGCCGCTCCCCTACGTTGTCGAAATTCCCAATATCAAAAAGCTGCACATCGCTGTGCCGACCAACACGGCCTCCTCTCGCGCCTGGCGGGCTCCCAATCACCCCCAGGCCTGTCTGATCACGATGGCGGCCCTCGAAGACACGGCTGCCAGGATCGGACTGGACCCGCTCGAGCTCATGATGCGCAACATCCATCTGACGGGTCGGCTGGCGGGAGTCTACAAGCAGGAATTGAGTATCGGCGCCGAGGTGATCGGCTGGAGCGAGAACTGGCATCCCCGGGGAAAAGGTGGAGCGGGGCCGATCAAGCGAGGTCTGGGTTTGGGAATCCACACCTGGGGCGGCCGCGGGCACAACAGCAACTGCGAGGTCATTGTCTACCCCGACGGTGGCGTCGAGGCCCGGCTGGGCAGTCAGGATCTGGGTACTGGAACCAGGACGATCATCGCCATGGTTGTGGCCGAGACCTTTGGGCTGGGCATCGACGACGTGAAAGTCAGCATCGGAGACAGCCGCTATCCCCAGTCGGGTCCGTCAGGTGGAAGCACCACAGTGGGAGGAGTGGGCGGGTCTTCGAGAAGAGCCGCTCAGGATGCTCTGGAGAAGATTCTGGCTGCTGCGGTTCCAGAGCTGGGAGTGGAATCAGCGGATGAACTGGAGGCCTGGCGTGGTTTCGTTCGGGTCAAAGACGATCCCTCGCGGCGTCTGGAGTGGAAGCGGGCGGCTGCCCGGATCGGCCCCAATCCACTCACCACGACCGGCCGCAACCCCGGCCCGGGCAACCTGACCAACAGCGGAGTTGGCGGAATCCAGATGGCGGACGTGGCGGTGGACATCGAAACTGGGGTCGTCAGGATCAAGAAGATGGTCGCGGTTCAGGATTGCGGCCTCATTCTCGACATGAAGACGGCCCGCAGTCAGGTGTTCGGTGCCTTGATCCAGGGTATTGCCTATGCGGTGATGGAGGAGAAGATTATGGATCCCGTCAGCGGCAGGCTGCTCAATCCGGATATGGAGTTTTACAAGCTGCCCGGGCTGTTTGACGTGGGCCGGCTGGAGGTTCACATGATGACGGGACCCGGCTACGACGAGCGTGGCGTCATTGGCCTGGGTGAGCCCCCCGTGATCTCTCCGGGAGCCGCTATCTCGAACGCGGTTGCCAATGCCATTGGAGTTCGAGTCCCGACTCTGCCCTTAACTCCGGACAGAGTCCTCAATGCATTAGGGAAGGGAGCGTAAAGATGAGAGCTTTCTCATATGCAAAACCAGGGACCACAAGTGAGGCACTCAAGATTCTGAATGAGCACAGAGGCCAGGCCGCCGTCCTGGCCGGTGGGACCGATTTGCTGAGTCTGATGAAGGACTCGGTGGTTGCTCCGGCTGTGGTTGTGAATGTCAAGTCGATCTCGAAGCTTTCCGGGATCAGCCAGCAGGGCAGATACCTGCGAATCGGCGCCACCACGACTCTCACCGACCTCATTGAGGATTCGACAGTCAGCAGCCGATACCCCTCTCTGGTGCAGGCTGCCGAGGGGGTCGCCAGCCCCCAGATACGCAACATGGGAACGGTCGGCGGCGATCTTTGTCAGAGACCCCGATGCTGGTATTTTCGCGGAGGGTTCGGCCTCCTGGCTACGCATGATGGACGGTCCATGGTCGAGGATGGCGACAACCGCTACCACGCCGTTCTGGGAAACGCCGGACCGGCACGCTTCGTGAATCCGTCGAGCCTGGCCCCTGCCTTGATTGCACTGGGTGCCGAAGTGGAAATTTCGGGGCCTTCGGGATCCCGGGTCATCCCTCTGGCGGATTTCTTTCGAACTCCCCAGAGTGAAGGCGAGAAAGAGTATGTTCTCGGCGATAATGAGCTGCTGATGGAAGTTCACGTTCCGCTGCAGGAAGGTTCCAATGCGACCTACGAGGTGCGCCAGAGACAGGCTCTGGATTGGCCTCTGGCCGCCGCCGCTGTTTCGCTCAACATGGACGGGGCAACCGTACGCTCAGCCTCGGTGGTTCTGGGTCACGTGGCGCCGGTACCGTGGGTGGCCACGGCAGCTGCCGAGGTGTTGAGAGGCCGGACGTTGAGCCCGGACCTTGCCCGGCAGGCCGGGGAAGCGGCCGTCAGGGGAGCCAGGGCGCTGAGCAGGAATGGGTACAAAATACAGCTCGCTCGTGTGGCTGCCGCCCGGGCTATCCTGCGAGCATCAGAAACGGAGAGTTAAGCTATGGATCGCTCCCCGGACATTAAGCAAGTTTGCCGCCGGCTTCGATTCAAGGGCATGTACATCGAGGTCGAACCGGATCCCCTGGTCCCCAACACCAGCGACGGATTCTGCTGGTGCAGCCACACTCAGAACTGCCTCGGTCCCGACACCGAGCCGGTGGACGAAGACCACTGTGTTACCGGCCGCGAGTGCTACGAAGCAATTTAGCACCGAGTGAAGAGCTTTATCCTCAGCCCCGACGAAACGTTTCCGCTTGATGTGCGTCTGGAGCGGTAGTGTCTGACCCATCACTCTCAACGGGGACGGCTCTGCTAGAATGAACAGAGAGATTTTCTGGAGTAACAGAGAGATTTTCTGGAGTACATGACTGGAGCAATTTGAAATGAAACAAATCACCGTTTTCGTGGCAACCATCCTGCTGGCAGCCAGTGCCGTCGCCGGCGCCGATGCTCAGATCAGGGGAGATTATCTGGAGGTCCGCACGGCCAACGTCTTTGTGGGCCCCTGCATCGCCAATGGAGAGGTCAACTTGACCGGAAAAGAGGCGATCCTGGCCTGGCGGGTGAATGAAGGCAGTTGGGACGGCACGCCCATCGAGGGCCTGAGCGTGGTCGCCATTGTGAGAGCGGACGCAACCCTCGGAGATCCTTTTGCAGGAGAAACCGAGCCCGCTCGTTCTGTCATCGTCGTGGATCAGTCGGCCAGCGGGCCTCAGAAGCAAGCTCTCCTGAGCCTGGCTCGTTCCATGGCTCCCGAGTTGCTCGATCGCGTTGTGAGCGTCGAGTCCGCTCCTATTGACCTGACCGTAGACACGCAACAGCGAGCCTCGTTGCAGGCTGGGGACATTGCGAATTTCTCGACGCGAGGGTTCCGTAAAGATGACCATCTGTGCGGCAACGAGACGGTTCTCTACCCGCCCCTCGTCCCGGTGGAGGCCGAGGCGGCTTTTACCCTCGAACACGAGTTCCGCGGAGACGGCCTGGGAAGCCGTTGGAGCAGTCCTCACCGGGCCAGCGCCTTCGTCGGCGAGTTCATCCGGTAATCGAACCAAATGTTGCGGCTGTTTGTAGTTGCCTTCACTCTGGGTGTTCTGTCGGCTGCGCCTGAAACGCTGCAGATTCTGGAAGAGCGCCCCCCCCAGGAGGTTTCCGATAAGATCTGCCCGGCGCTCTCCAACCGGCTCTATAAGGTGGAATTGCAAGGAAACTCTACCGCCGAGTTCTGGTTCAGAGAAGAGATGCCCGCCAGAGAAGGCGCCCAGGGTGGTCTGGGCGTCAACTTCGGGGTTTTCAAGCGGGGAGCCCTGCTGGGCGTCGTTCGTTTCTCCTCGCAGTGGAAGGACTACAAGAACTCGCCGGTGAAAGCCGGCGTTTACGCCCTTCGATACGCTGCTCAGCCCGCCGACGGAGATCACACCGGAGTATCGCTTTACCGTGACTACCTGCTTCTGGTTCCCGCCGGCCAGGACCAGGAAGTGGATGGGGACTACACGGTACAGCAGCTGGTGGCCATGAGCAAAGAAGCTTCCGGCTCAACCCACCCCGTAGTCATGGGAATGTTTCCCGTTTGGGACGAACCCGAAACTGAGACCGTCCTCAGCAACGAGCTGGACCAACCAACCCTGATCGTCAAGAGCGCCGGTGTCACCTTCGGGCTCGTTCTGTTCGGACACGGGGAGACTGAGGGGTATTAGGATGGGTGCTGGGTGCTGGGTTGAGGTTCTGGGTTCTGCAGCTGTGTCAACTCGGAACGCTATCCCCTGACCGCTGTGTTTCTCGGCGGCTTCCGCGCTGCTGCACAGTCACTTCGTTCCTGCCTCTGTAGTTTCCTGGATGGGTATTTTGCATTACGGCTTGCGGGCTGGTTCCGGAGATGATCTGTCCCGTCGCCGAGCAGACAGAGGCGCGAATGCAATGAGCGCGCCACCCAGAACCCAGAACCCATCCCCCCAGCGTCAGAGGCCTCTGGTAAAAATCGTCTGCGAGTGAGGCCAATCAGAGCACCTTTGAACGACCGCGTTTCGTTTGCTCATGGAAGTGAGCAGGCCTTTGCTCACTTTCTCGATTTTTATAATATCGAGTGGCATTACGAGCCGACTTGCTTCCCGCTGGAGTGGGATGGGACCGGGCGTGTCACAGCAGGTGTCACTCCCGACTTCTATCTTCCCAAGTTTGATCTTTATGTTGAGCTCACGACCATGAAGCAAAGCCTTGTGACCCGTAAGAACCGCAAGCTAAGGCGACTTCGCGAGCTCTATCCGGAGATCAATGTCAAGATCTTTTACGGGAAGGACTTTAAAAGACTGGCCTTCAAGTTTGGCGTCTTCGCATGAAGCCAGCGTCTTCACGGTCGGCCCCCCGCGTGAATCGGATTGTCTTGAGCGAAGAGGATATTATGGGTGCAGTCCAGAGGCTGGGCAGCGAGATCACCCGCGATTACCGCAATCGGAATCCGGTTGTGGTGGGGATTCTCACCGGTGCCTGCTTCTTTGCTTGTGATCTCATCCGCCGGATCGAAACTCCGGTCACGCTCGATTTCCTATCCCTCAGACACTTCTGTCCCGAGCACTCGGCGAACAAGCAGGTAGAGATCACCCGCGATCTGGAGACAAGTATCGAGGATCGGGAGGTGCTCATCGTGGAGGACCTGGTCGACACCGGGTTGAGCCTCAACTACCTGTGTCAGGTACTGGAAGATCGCAAACCTCGCTCACTGGCAATCTGCTCTCTGCTCGACCGCCCTCAGCTCAGGCTCGTCGAACTCCCGCTCAAATACCGGGGCTTCGAAATGGATGACCAGTTTCTCGTCGGCTATGGACTCGACTTTCAGGGACACTTTCGCGGCCTGCCTTATGTCGCAACCCTGGAGCAAGTGCCTTCACGGGTCGCGTGACCGCTCCCCGGGGACGTTCCAGCGTTCCAAGGAGTCCGAAGTGTCAGAGCGGGAAGGGGCTAGAGTGGGAGGGGCCTCAGGCCGCGAACGCCGGGTAGTCATGTTCACGATTGCAGGTCGCCGCGCCAAGGCGCCTCCCACATTCAGGTTCCAACGGGTCCAACGGTCCATTGGAACCTAAAAACCGATCCACTTCACGGCCACCCCGGCACTCACCAGGGCAGCGATCAGCAGCCAGATTCCCCTGATCACCCTGGGCTTGCCGACGCGTCTCCCCGGACCGGTCCACTGCAGTGAGGATTTCTGCGCGTAGCGATAGTAGTTGTCGCGGATGCCCAGGATTGTGGAGTAGGCCACGGCGTAGAAAACCAGGAAGACCACAGTGAGAAAAGAGAAAAGGATGGTTCGTTCAGCCCACCACGGCATCGTTGGTACTCACCTTCTCCTGAGCCGACTCTGGCTCCGCCGTTCTTTCTTGGTGGGCCTGCCCGATCCCACGGGGCGGGAATCCCTCATGATCTGCTCGATGGGGTCCATTTTCGGTCTTTCTGGTGTCAGATCGTCGTAGAGAGACTTTGCCTCACTCTTGGGAATGCTTCTGCTGGGCAGCTCCCGCACCCGCAGGATACGGGTCCAGCCGGCATGCCGGATCGAGATTTCCTCGCCGACTTTCACCGGTCGTCTCGGCTTGCAGACCCGTCCGTTGATAAAAACCCGCCCCTTCAGGCAGGCTCCACGTGCCTGACTGCGGGTCTTGAAAATGCAGGCAATATCCAGCCATTTGTCGACGCGTACCTGGCCCGTTTCCTCCCGTGCCCGCCTCATTTGCCGATATTCGACACTGCCACCAGCAATCTCTTCAGAATCCGGTAGAACCTGCCCACCGAGGGAATCTGGACCCTTTCATCTGGAGAATGGGGGAACTCAATTTGAGGCCCCAGGGAGATCATGTCCATGCCCGGGTACTTTTCCCCGATGAGCCCGCATTCCAGGCCGGCGTGAATGGCCTTTACTTCCGGGTCTTTCCCAATTTCGTCCCGGTACGCCTGACGGGTCGTGGCCAGCAGAGGAGAGGCAAGGTCGGGCTCCCATCCGGGGTAACTCTCGAGTTCCTGCATCCGGCAGCCGGCCAGGTCCCCGATCGCCTTCAGGCGCAGTTGCAGGGCATGCAGCGCCGACTCCACCGAACTGCGGGTGCTGACATGGATTTCCACTTCCCCGCCGGTGGCGCGGACAGAGGCCAGGCTGACGCTGGTTTCGACCAGACCAGGGATGTCGTAACTGGAGGAGATGACGCCATGGGGCAGGGAGTTGAGAAGATCGAGAAGTCGTTCGGTCGAGTCTTCGTTACAGAACTCCCCGGGCAATTGAGCCGCGTCGATTTTCCAGCTCATCTGAGGTTCGACTGCGCGGAACTCCTTGCGAACCGTGCGGAGAGCATCCTCAATGGCGGCAGAGAGACTCTGCCCATCGCTCTCGGAGCAGACCACGACGGCTCGAGCTTCGCGGGGAATGGCATTGTGGGCGCTACCACCCAGAAATTCGCTCAAGTAAAACGGGCAGGCCTGGCGGGCTGATTCCAGAACACGAGCGAGCAACTGCACGGCGTTCCCCCTCTGCAGGTGGATGTCCACCCCGGAATGGCCACCCTGCATGCCCTTGAGCTCCACGCTGAAGGCAGATTTTCCCGCACCAGCGGCATCACGGGCCAGCTCCATGGTGAGGTCGATCCCCGATCCCCCCGCGCAGCCCACATACAGAGCTCCCTCTTCCTCGGAGTCGAGGTTGACGAGCAAGCGGCCGTGCAGAAAGTCCGCCTCCAGGTGCCCGGCCCCGGTCAGACCGGTCTCTTCGTCGACTGTGAATAGAAACTCGAGCGGCCCATGTGGATGCTCGCTGTCTTCCATTAGAGCCAGGCAGGCCGCCACACCGATCCCGTTGTCCGATCCCAGAGTCGTGCCCGTTGCCCTCAGGTAATCGCCGTCTCTGCGGGGACAGATCGGATCGGTTGAGAAGTCATGCTCAACATCCGAGTTCTTTTCGTTTACCATGTCGAGGTGGCACTGCAGGACCGTGACCGGGGCACCTGACCGGCCATTCGTCGCTGCTTTTCGGACCACCACATTGCCGGTCCCGTCCTGATCTGAGTCCTGGCCGAGACGACGTGCCAGGTCCAGGACAAACGCTGCCATTTGCTGCTCTTGGCCCGATCCCCGGGGAATTGTCAGGATCCTGTCAAAATGACTCCACAAGTCTCTCGGTTCCAGTTCGGAAACAAACGTTGTCATGGGGTTGGTGGTTCCTGGTTGATGGTTGATGGTTACCGGTTACCGGTTACTCGTTACGCTTTGCCAGCGACAATCTTGGCAGACTTGGCGGCCAACCTTCAAATGGACAGTCCCTGGGGCCAGCAATCTGATCGGACCACGGAGGGTCCTCCTACACTGGGAATGTTACACGATGGCGAAGTGTAGGAGCCGCCTCCGCGCGGCGATCTGATCGGACCACGGAGGGTCCTCCTACACTGGGAAAGTCACACGATGGCGAAGTGATAGGGGTAGGGAAAGCTCATTGGTTTGAGCCTCCCCTCCCTCCGAACCGGACGTGCGGTTCTCCCGCATCCGGCTCTCCAGTCAGTGGGGTCCACGTCGGGACTGACAGATCTGCGCGTGGGCTATGGCCATGGTAAATAGCCCCTGCTCGATAAAGTAGGCATTTTTGCCTCCTTTCACTCCTGTTTCCAGGGTCGTCAGCATGCGTTCGGTCCACACTTCCGCTTCCACCCAGCTCCATTTCTGGCTCTCGGCTTCTCTGCCTTGATTAGGAGTCTCCTCCACTTTCGACAGTTCCTCTTGCTTCGTCATTGACTCTACACATCCACCTTCCTGGCGGGCCTTCGCTCCACCGGCATTACCCGGCTTCTTCACTACTACGCCGCCTCTGACTTCTGCGGGTCTCTTACCAGACCGACCTTTCGCAGACCTCCTCGCTTTACGTCACTTGAACTTCCCACCATTCCATCTCCAACCACCCCAAGGGTTAACAAGATGCCTTTTTCACGTTACCCATCAGGCTCTTGTCCGTGTCAGGTTTCCCTTCCATTCGAGCTTCGCCATTTCCCAGCAGGCTCGCTGTCCCCTCTGAGCCGAATCGAGTTCGTCTCCTACAGACTGGTGGTTCTCCTTCGGCTGCTTCCCACCCCACCTCACGATGACGCAGTTGCCGTCGAATACGGGCCGGAGAACGTTTGCCCGGTAGGGACTTTCACCCTACTGTTCAAGTGCGCTTACGAGCGCACTAGGAGCCGCCTCCGCGCGGCGATCTGATCGGACCACGGAGGGTTCTCCTACACTGGGAAAGTCACATGATGGCGAAGTGATCTGATCGGACCACGGAGGGTCCTCCTACACTGGGAAAGTCACATGATGGCGAAGTGATCTGATCGGAGCACGGAGGGTTCTCCGACGCGGCGCCGATCTGATTGGATTCGTAGGGGCCGGTCTCGTGCCGCCCGCTCCACCGGGCGACCACAAGGGTCGCCCCTCAGTCGCTGCCCGACGCCCGCGGTTGTGATGCCACGGTCTGGTCCAGTTCCAGCAGACTTGGCGGCGTACCTTCAAATGGACAGTGTCTTGTCTTCTACTTTCTGTGTCCATCGGAGGCAGCAACGGAGCCCCGACCGTGAGGGAGGGGAGATTTGGGCTCCGGTCGCTAACGCTCCCGGCTCCGTTTCCGCCTTCCCTGTCACGTCCACCAACTCGAAGAGACAACCCAGACCCCCCAATTTTGCTAGAATACTTGGGGTCACCACGCGCTGCTGCCCATGAATTTCCTGCACAGATCACTCCAGTCCTCGGTTCCTCTGCCGGAATGCGGCCTGCCAGGTTTTTCCGCGGATGTGGGCCAGCAGCTCTTTTTTGGATCGGGATCCCTGTCGAAAATCGGTCCGATGGTCCGGGAGATGGGCGCCGGCAGAATATTGCTGGTGGTAGATCCCGTGATTCGGGAGGCCGGGCATCTGGAGCGCGCTCTGGCTTCGCTGCGGGAGTCAAAGACGGAAGCTCTGGTTTTCGATCAGGTCCGGGAAAACCCGACCAGTCGCTCGGTGGAAGAGGCAGCATCGCGGCTGAAGGAGGAAAAGTTTGAACTGATTGCTGCGGTTGGTGGGGGCAGTACGATGGATACAGCCAAAGCGGTGAATTTCCTCCTTACCAGCGGCGGGCGTATGAAGGATTATCGGGGCTACGGCAAGGCCGCGCATGACATGTACCCCTCGATCGGCGTCCCGACAACCGCGGGGACCGGGAGCGAGGCCCAGTCCTATGCGCTCATCGCCCGGTCACGGGATCACCTGAAAATGGCCTGCGGCGACCCCGGGGCGAGGTTCCGGGGAGTGATCCTGGACCCGGATTTACTGGGCTCGGCTCCCCGGCAGGTGCTGGCCGCTGCCGCTGCCGATGCCCTCTCCCACGCCATCGAGAGCCTGGTCTCAGCCGCCAGCCATCCGATCTCACGGATGTTCTCATGCTGGTCATGGAAGCTATTGGAGCCGAACTGCGAGAGCGCCGTCAACGACAGGAATCAGGAGGCTCTGGGCCAGATGTTGATAGGAGCCTACCTGGCGGGAATGGCGGTCGAACTGTCGATGCTGGGCGCCGCCCATGCCTGTGCAAACCCGCTGACGGCCCGTTACGGTATCAGGCATGGTGCCGCGGTAGCCTTGTTCCTGCCCGGCGTGGTCCGCTGCAACGGCGCTGCCGCCAGGACTGAGTATGGACAGCTGGAGGGAATCGACCCTGCGCGGGCGGCAGAATCCCTGGCGGTGCGGCTGGAAAACCTCCGCGCCCGATTCGATTTGCCCGGGTCTCTGGTTGAACTGGGTGTCACGGAGTCCTCCATCGAGGATATGGCCGCTGAGGCGGCCAAGCAATGGACGGGCCAATTCAACCCGGTTCCTCTGACCGCCGGGAGGGCCAGACGAATCTATGAGGCGCTTTTCTGAGTCATGAAGCCTGCACATCTGCTTTTCACCCTGGGCATCGGTCTGGTGGCGGTGGTTTCGCTGCGGGGACAGTCCTGGCCCATGTTTCGGGGCAATCCTCAACAGACGGGAATCTATCAGGGCGAACTGCCCGTTCGGCTGGAGCCCCTCTGGACCTTTAGAATCGAAGACGGCGTTGAATCCACCGCGGCACTGGTTGCGGGGAGCGTCTACGTGGGAGGGCTCAACGGGGTCTTCTATGCACTCGATCTCGATGATGGAGCTGTTCGGTGGACTTTCAAGGCCTCTGATGCGATTCGTTCGTCTCCGCTGGTCCGGGACGAAACGGTTTTCTTCGGCGATGAGATGGGTTCCTTCTTCGCCTTGCGTGCGTCAGACGGAAAGCAGCTCTGGACTTTCCAGGCCGGAGCGGGGATCACATCACCCGCCAACTTTTTCAAAGAATCGGTTCTTTTCGGATCGTACGACAACTTCATCTACTGTGTGTCCAGGGAGACCGGACAGCTCCGCTGGAAACAGGAGACCGGAGGTTATATTCACGGTAGTCCCGTGATTGCGGACGACGCAGTGGTAGTCACCGGATGCGACGGGTTTCTGCGCCTGATTCGGATCTCCGACGGTGTGGTGGTGGAGCGAGTCGACCTGGGGGCCTATGTTGGCTCCAGCCCGGCCTACAGTGAGAAGAGGCTCTACGTCGGCACCTTTGAGAATCAGGTCCTTTCGTTCGACCTGAAGGAAAAAAGAGTGGAGTGGGTGTACGAGCATGCCCGGCGCCACTTTCCCTTCTATTCTTCTCCTGCCGTCACGAAAGATCTGGTGGTCATCGGGGGTCGGGACAAAATGGTGCACGCGATTGACCGCAGCACGGGTGAGATCCGGTGGACCTTCCAGGCCCGATCTCGAGTGGATTCGTCACCCGTTGTGATCGGTCAAACGGTTTTGATCGCCGACACAAGAGGGGTACTCTTTAGACTGGCTCTGGGAACCGGTAAAGCCTTGTGGCAGTTTGACACGGCAGGTGGTATTCAAGCGTCGCCTGCCATCTCGGAAGAAAGGCTCGTGATCGGCACCCTGGAGGGAGACGTATATTGCCTGGGAGGAGCAGACCAGCAGTGAGATTCTTGCTATTTCTTCTGGTCCTGGTTTCCATGTCGCCGCCGGGGCTGGCTCAGGAGTCCAGGGAGAAGAAGCCGCCAGAGACGGAGGAAGAGTCAGAGCGCAGAACCATTGAGCATCCTTTTGTGGTGACTGTTGAAGAGAGCCTTCCGCCGCTGGCCAGCGAGACCACCATTGCCACCAAGATGGCCGTCCTGATTCACGAAATTCCGGCCAGTGTCACGGTCATCCCTCAGTCCCTTTTCAAGAGCCAGGACGCGGTCATTCTGAGTGATGCTCTCACCAATGCTGCGGGCGTGAACATTCAGAGCAACTTTGGCGTGCACGACCATTTCCTGATTCGTGGCTTTGACTCACTTTCGAGCGGTCTCGTGCTGACCGACGCGGCATCCGAGCCGGAAGCGACCTTCTACCATCTGTACAACGTGGATCAGATTGAGGTTCTGCGTGGGCCCTCGACGTTTCTCTATGGCGGGAGCCCGCTGTCCGGGGCGGTGAACCTGGCACGGAAGCAGCCGCGGCTCGGAGAACGCTTTTTCCAGGGCGCCGCCACCTTTGGATCGTTTGGAACGGTACGCGGGCAATTTGACGTCAACCTGGGAGATATGGACTCTCCGGTTGCTTTTCGACTGAATGCAATGGGCCAGAGGGCGGACGGATACCGCGACAACCGGGAGAATTATCAGGTCGCTGTCAATCCGGCTATCCAATGGAAGGCAGGAGAGCGTAACACGTTCACGGTCAATTTCGAGTACGTCGGCAACGAGTACACGCCCGATGCGGGGATTCCCTTAGTCGGTGACTCTATTGCCGCGGTTTCTCGACGCACATCCTATGGTTCTCAGTACGACGATTCGGATCAGGACATCTTTCGCTTTCGCTTCGACTGGGAGTCGTACCTGAGTGAGCGGATTCGCTGGCGGACCAAATTCTACTACACCGACCTGGAATGGCTCAGCGGCGGGACCTTGATCAATGGAGTCGCTCCCGATTTCCAGACAGGGTCTCTGCAGGTTGTGCGGCTCCTGAATCAACTGGACGACCGGCAGAAGCTTCTGGGAGCCCAGTTCGAGTCCATCTTCAGCTTTGACACTGGAAGCGTCCGCCACGAACTGCTGGTCGGCTTTGAGGCGAACCGTCTCACAGACAACTTCTCTCTTGAACTCTTTTTCCTTCCGACGCTGGACTTGAATGAGCCCGGGCGGGGGGTCGGCGGGGGCCGGTTTCCTTTGCCGGGCCAGGATCAGCTGGGAGATGCCAGAAGTCGAATCCTGGCGCCCTACGTGGTGGATCGCATCCTGCTGACCGAGCGCATACATCTGTTTCTGGGCGGGCGCGTCGATTTTCTGGACTACCGGGAAGAATTCTCTCAGACCCGACGCGAAGAGAACCAGTTCAATCCTCTGGCGGGAATTCTCTTGCAGCCGCGCAGAGATCTCTCCTTCTATGTCAATGCAGGCACCGCCTTCTCTCCGCCCTCGTCCCTGGTGGTCGGCGAGCGGAAACCGGAGGAGAGCCGGCAGGTTGAAGGAGGAGTCAAGAAGAGGCTTCTGGGGGAGAGCCTGCAAGCTCAATTGGCCGTTTATCACCTGGAGAAGAACAACATCGCAATTCCCGACCAGAACGGCTTCTTGCGCGAGACCGGATCGCAGCGATCCCGGGGATTCGAATTCTCTCTGAGTTCGCAGCACGCTCCCCTCTGGCATACCTTTGCCAGCTATTCGTACAACCGCTCGGAGCTGACCGAGTTTGCCGAGACCTCGATCGTCAACCTGAATCCTCTCACTTTCGGAACTGTTGACCGGGCGGGTAACAGAGCCCCCTTCGCTCCGCGCCACATCTTCAATGTATGGACCAGTCGCCAGTTTTATAGAGGTTTCGGGTTCGGTTTTGGGTCGCGTTATGTCAGTGGTCAGTTCATCTCACCCGGCAATGGCTTCGAACTGGACGACTACCTGGTCTTCGATGCCGTTGCCTCTTATGGACTTCGCAACTGGAAGGTCAGCCTGAATTTCAAGAATCTCTCGAATCGGGAGTATGAAATGCGGGGGTTTGGAGCCAATTCCGTGATTCCCGCTGACGGCTTCGGAGTTTTCGCCACCCTCACGTTTACAAAGTAGGAGGACCCTCCGTGGTCCGATCACATCGCCGCGCGGAGGCGGCTCCTACACTTCGCCACCCCTTGACGTTCCCTGTGTACGAGGACCCTCCGTGGTCCGATCACATCGTTTCGCCATGGTGTGACATTCCCAGTGTGGGAGGACCCTCCGTGGTCCGAACGGGTTCGCGGCACGGAGGCCACTCCCACTCTTTGCCGGACCGGCCCCTGCGAATCCGATCGGATCGGCGCACGGAAGCGGCTCCTACGCTTCGCCCAAGCGTGGAATCCCCTAACACCTGCTACAACGGATATCGTTGAAAATGACCTCCGGGTCTTCCGCGGCCCTCGCAAATTCGATCAAGACGCGGAGTGTCTTGCTTTCGTTGGGCAGGCCAAATTCCTTTTGCATTTTGGTCAACCACTCCTGTTGGTCTTCGTAGAGCTCGAAACTCGTCAGTATGATCCCGTTCATAGCCACCAGCTTAGCACTTCCGCACGGGCTCTTCGAGATCCCTGTGGGCTCTGGCTCCAGTCGCCGCTATTCGTTTCGACGTGGAACGTTCGAACTCAACGGCAGGCTCACGCCTTGCCGTTCTGTTGTTGTGGCGTCAAGGAACGGCACAGAACGGTGGAGCGCAAGCTCACCGTTGATTTGGAATCTGCAATCTGCCCCGGTTAAGATACAGAACTTCGTTCCCGGGTCGACTTTCGGGCGGAGGTAGAGCCCATGAGACATCGCAAGTACATCCTGGCCGGGCTGGTGCTGCTGCTGGTGGCTCACCATGACTTCTGGAACTGGAGCAACGCGAGTCTTCCCCTGGGCGTTCCCGCGGGACTGATGTTCCATCTGCTGTTATGTGTGGCAGCCTCCGCTCTGTGCACTCTTGTGGTTCTGATCGGCGACCGTCCACACCCCCGGCCACGCCATCGCCTGCGCAAGAGTGATTCCCCGTGATCCTGTTCATCATCGCCCTCTACTTTTCCATTCTCATCGGCATTGGACTGACCGGAAGGAGGTTCGCGCATCGAACCGGTGAAGACTATTTTCTCGCCAACCGCACGATTGGTCCTTTCGTCCTTCTGATGACCCTGTTCGGGACGCAGATGACTGCTTTCGCTTTGCTTGGTGCCTCGGGCGAGGCCTACCGGCGGGGTATCGGAGTCTTTGCGCTGATGGCTTCCTCCTCGGCACTGGTCGTGCCGCTGATTTTTCATTTTCTGGGAACTCGGGTCTGGGAAATCGGACAGCGGCTGGGTTGTCTCACTCAAGCCCAGTTTTTTCGTGCTCGGTGGCAGTCGGATGTGGTCGCGTCCGTCCTTTTTGTTTTTCTCCTGGTCTTGCTGATCCCTTATCTGTTGATCGGGATCATGGGGGCGGGTATCACGCTCCACCAAATCACTTCAGGAGTGATTGCAGAATGGCTCGGGAGTCTGGTCGTCTGCTTCGTCGTATTCGTGTACGTGGTGACCAGTGGATTGAGAGGCACCTCCTGGGCAAATTGCTTCCAGGTTCTTGTGTTCATGAGCCTGGGGCTGGTCACATTTTTCTATATTTCGGGTCGCCTGGGGGGATTGAACACCGCCATGCAGCGGGTGCAGCAGACTCACCCTGAACTCCTGATGATGGCGGGAAGCGTCAGTGGGCTTGAGCTCTTTTCCTTCCTCTTCATTCCACTCTCGGCCGCCATGTTTCCCCATCTGTTCATGCACTGGCTGTCGGCCAGGGATGCCGCTGCCTTTCGGCTGCCGGTTGCGGCTTATCCTGCGTGCATTGCGATCCTGTGGGGCCCCATCGTCCTGATGGGGATCATGGCACGGATCCCGTTCCCCGATCTGGAGGGTCCAGCCGTCAACTCGGTTCTGGTACGCATGATTCAGCACTACTCACCCGAAGTTCTGGCGGGATTGCTGGCGGCGGGCGTGCTGGCCGCGATCATGTCTTCTCTCGATTCTCAGGTACTTTCGGTGGGAACCATTTTTACCCACGACGTTGTGAAGCATTTTGGTTTTCACGATGAGATGGACGAGAAACGGCAAGTTCTCTCCGGCAGATTATTCGTGACTCTAATCCTGGCCGTCTGCTTTTTTCTGTCATTGGTCACGAATCGCACGATCTTCAGTCTGGGCATCTGGTCATTTACCGGCTACAGCTCTCTGCTTCCGGTTCTACTGGCGGCCCTCTTCTGGAAGAGAAGCACCAAGTGGGGAGCCCTCGCTTCGACCCTTGTGACAGCGCTTCTGTGGGCCGGTTTCTTCTGGAAAGGATGGCAGGTGCCGGGCTACTCAATCGGAGGGACCGGTCTTTTGCCTCTCGTCGTCATGATCGGGGCCTCTTCATGTGCGATGATAGTGGGGTCATTGCTCAGTTCCCCTCCGGAGGAAGCCGTCCTGAAGTCGTTTTTTCCGGAGAATCGGGAACCGGGAAGTTGAGGCGAGCTGCCGGCAGAGGCTCGGAGGAAACCCGTGACGGAATCAACCTGTGCCCTCAGAGTTCTCAACCTGCACAAGGAATTTGATCTAAGCCACGACACGGTTAAAGTCCTCGAAGGCGTCAGTTTTGAAGCAGCGGCGGGTGAGACGATCGTTGTCACCGGGCCCTCCGGCTCGGGGAAGAGCACGCTTCTGCACATTGTGGGGACGCTGGAGCCACCGACATCCGGAACCGTTCAGATCGACTCCTGTTCTCCGTTCGGCTGGCCCGAGAAGCAGCTGGCCCGGTTTCGCAACCAGACCATTGGGTTCGTGTTTCAGGAACATCACCTGCTGCCCCAGTATTCGGTCATGGAAAACGTTCTCCTGCCCACCATGGAGGCGCCCTCGACTTCGGCCGGAACCGTTGATCGGGCTCGAGAACTGCTCGATCGTGTGGGTCTGTCCCACCGGGTTGAGCACCGGCCGGGTCAACTCTCGGGGGGCGAGCGACAGCGGGTGGCCATTGCGCGGGGGCTGATCAACCACCCCCGCATTCTGCTCTGTGACGAGCCCACAGGGAGCCTGGATACGGCCACTGCGGGCCAGGTGTCGGATGTTCTCTTTGACCTGCATGAACGGGAGGGGATGCTGATGCTGGTCGTGACCCACAGCCTTGAACTGGCCGCGCGTTTCCCCCGGCACCTTCGCTTGAAGGAGGGGAGATGCTTCGAAACCTGATCTACCACTGGCGGGTGAATCTGGCCCTTCTGGCAGCTGTGGTGGTGACCAGCGCCGTGATGACGGGAGCTCTAATCGTGGGCGATTCCGTGCGCGGCAGTTTGAGGCATCTGGTGCTCGATCGGCTCGGCGACGTCGAGTCGGCCCTGGTCATGGAGCGCTTCGTCGACAAGTCGCTGGCTCATCGAGTGAGCGGAAGCCCGGGCTTTCAAGAGTTTTCGATCTCCGCAACTCCGATCGTTTTCCTTCAGGGGAGCGTTCGCCATGCGGGCACTGAAAGACGCGCCTCGATGGTCAGAGTTTATGGAGTCGATGGACGATTCGAGAAGCTTTTTGACGCGAGTCTGGATCTGGCGAGGGATCAGGGCCAGATTTTTCCCAGCGCGGTGATCAATTCCTCCCTGGGTCGAGACATCGGCGCCCGGGTCGGCGATCAGGTCGTGTTCCACCTGGCGGGCGTCTCCGACATCGATCGCGAATCCCTGGTGGGCGAGCGGGATGCGTCGGCTGTTCTCAAGACGGTTCGCGCCGTTGTGCGCCAGGTGGTTGAGGACAAGGGGATCGGCCAGTTCGAAATCCAGCCTTCGCAGACGGTGGGCCTGAACGCATACCTCCCTCTGGAGGTTGTGCAGGAAGCTCTGGAGCTCGAGAACCGTGTGAACCTGCTTCTGTTGAGCCTCCCTACCGGGGAAATACCGACGGAAGCGGTCACCGCTCGGGTGGAAAAAGCTCTGACAGCGGAGGACTACGGGTTTCGATTTCGTGCCGGCCAGGACTATTTTGTGGTTGAGAGCAGCCGGTTTGTTCTCAAACCTTTTGAAGCAGACACCGTACGACGGGTGGCGGACAGCCTGAAGATGAAGAGCCAGTTGACTCTGACTCACCTTGCCAACCGGCTCAGTGTGGGAGAGAGAAGCGTCCCCTACTCAACCGTCACAGCCGTTACCCCGGTCAACCTGCAGCCTTTGCCGGAATTGAGACTCTCCGGCGGCCGGCCGGCTCCCCCACTGCAGGCTGACGAGCTTTACCTTAACGAGTGGGCGGCGCAGGAGCTTGCTGCCCAGGCGGGGGACCTCGTCACAGTGGCGTATTACGAAGTCGGACCCCGAGATGAGTTGCGGACCAGAACGGTGGAGCTGCGGGTTGCAGGGCTGGTAGCGATGCAGGGGATGGGGGCCGATGCGCTGCTCACGCCCGAATATCCGGGCATCCACGAGGCTGAGGACATGGCCCGATGGGATCCTCCTTTTCCAGTCGACCTGGATCGCATTCGTCCTCGGGATGAAGACTACTGGGATCGATTTAAGGCCACTCCCAAAGCCTTCTTGTCACTGGATCGGGGGCGGCAGCTGTGGTCGAGCCGTTTCGGGAACACCACGAGTGTACGGTTGTCGGCCGGTCCCGAGCTTTCACCAGCCGAGTCCATTGCAAGGTTTCAAGCGGCGCTGGCTGACGAGATGACTCTCGAATCGGGCGGTTTTCAGGTGCGTCCACTGCGCCGGGAAGGACTGGAGGCAGCCCGTGGTCCAACCGACTTTTCCGGACTCTTTGGGGGCTTCAGTTTCTTCCTGATTGCGGCCGCCCTCCTGCTGGTCGGTCTTCTCTTCCGCCTGACCGTCGAACAACGTTCCGGAGAGATTGGAATCCTGGCGGCGCTGGGTTACACACGGGGGGGTATCCTGCGCCGCCTGCTCTCAGAGGTTAGCCCGGTGCTGGTCGTGGGGGCATTGCTGGGGCTGGGACTGGCGGTGGTCTATTCCTGGGCAATGCTGACTGGTCTGAGGACATTCTGGAACGAAGCCGTAGGGACCACCCGGTTGACCGTTTCCTTCAACTTTCTGTCGTTCGTCATCGGCTTTGTGGGGACACTGGGGAGCGCTTTTGTGGCCCTGTGGCTGGCCGTTCGAAAACTCGTGAGAGTCCCTCCGGCACGTCTCCTGAGTGGTCACTTAGAGGTGCGCGCCGGCGGCTCGGGTCGATGGAGCCTGTTGATCGGCAGGGTGTCCTCCGTGCTCGCGGTCCTGCTGCTGGCGGCGATGTTCCTGTTCAGTTCCCGGCTCGAGAAACTGGCTCCGCTGCTTTTCTTTGTACTCGGCTTTCTCGTTCTTTCCGTGACGCTTTCCTACTTCTCGGCGAGATGCAGGGGATTGGGCCAGCGCCCTCTGGCCCCGGGGCGGCGGTTCTCCTGGTTGAACCTGGCTGCGCGCAATGTGGGACGCAATCCGGCGCGCAGCCTGGTGAGCGTCGTGCTGATCGCTCTGGCCTCGTTCACGCTTCTGGCCGTGGAAGCCAGTCGAACCGGTCTCCAGGCGGATCTGGATGAGAAGAATTCACCAACCGGAGGCTTCCAGCTCCTGGGCCGGACGACGACTCCGATTCTGCAGGACCTGAATAGCGCTGGAGGACGATTCGATCTGGGCATCGACGATTCGGACGGGGTACTGGATCGCACCCACTTCTATCCCTTTCGGCTTCTGCCCGGAGATGACACCAGCTGCCTGAACCTTTACCAGCCGTTGCGGCCAAGGATACTGGGAGTTGCAGGAGATTTCAGGTCGCGTGGAGGGTTCGAGTTCCAGCAGCTCGTGGACGATCTGTCAACCCGCGAGAGGGACAACCCCTGGTCGATCCTGGAGCGCAACATGGGACCCGACGTGGTTCCCGCTTTTGGCGACTACGAGTCGGTCCAATGGATACTGAAGCTGGGTCTCGGCAAGGACCTGGTGACGGCTGACGAGACGGGCCGCCCGGTGAGGCTCCGGTTGGTGGGATTGCTCCACGCCAGCATCTTCCAGAGCGAGATCCTGATCTCGGAGACCGCTTTCAACCGGCTCTTTCCCAGTCGGGCCGGCTACTCCTATTTTCTGATGGATAGCGGCGCCGCTTCCTCCGATGAGATCGCCCTGCGACTGGAAAGCTCTCTGGGAGACCACGGATTCGACGTGGTGACGACTCGAGATCATCTGGCCGGCTACCTGGCCGTGCGCAACACCTACATCTCGACCTTCCAGACGCTGGGGGGGCTGGGCTTGATGCTGGGAACTCTGGGCCTGGGTGTCGTGCTGCTGCGAAATGTCCTGGAAAGACGACAAGAGCTGGCCGTCATGAGGGCGTTCGGATTCTCTCGCCGCCGTCTCTCCTGCATGGTGGTCGTGGAGAATCTCTGGCTGCTCGTGGTGGGGCTTTTGTGCGGCACTCTGGCGGCGGCGATCGCCCTGCTGCCCAGCCTCTGGAGCCGCCCGGATCAGCCTCCCTGGATGTCCCTGCTGTTCACGCTGGTCCTGGTTCTGATGATCGGCATGGCGGCCTGTTTTGCCGCAGTCACCGCCTCTCTCCAGACGCCCCTGCTGCCCTCTCTCAAGGAGGACTGAAATTCAGGTTCCAACGTTCCAGCGTTCCAACGTTCCGGCGTTCCGGCGTGATCTGATCAGATCGGACCACGGAGGGTCTTCCTACTCTGGGAATGTCACACAGTGGCAAAGAGATAGGGGTAGGGAAAGCTCATTGGTTTGAGCCTCCCCTCCCTCCGAACCGGACGTGCGGTTCTCCCGCATCCGGCTCTCCAGTCAGTGGGGTCCACGGCGGGACTGACAGATCTGCGCGTGGGCTACGGCCATGGTAAATAGCCCCTGCTCGATAAAGTAGGCATTTTTACCTCCTTTCACTCCTGTTTCCAGGGTCGTCAGCATGCGTTCGGTCCACACTTCCGCTTCCACCCAGCTCCATTTCTGGCTCTCGGCTTCTCTGCCTTGCTTAGGAGTCTCCTCCACTTTCGACAGTTCCTCTTGCTTCGTCATTGACTCTACACATCCACCTTCCTGGCGGGCCTTCGCTCCACCGGCATTACCCGGCTTCTTCACTACTACGCCGCCTCTGACTTCTGCGGGTCTCTTACCAGACCGACCTTTCGCAGACCTCCTCGCTTTACGTCACTTGAACTTCCCACCATTCCATCTCCAACCACCCCAAGGGTTAACAAGATGCCTTTTTCACGTTACCCATCAGGCTCTTGTCCGTGTCAGGTTTCCCTTCCATTCGAGCTTCGCCATTTCCCAGCAGGCTCGCTGTCCCCTCTGAGCCGAATCGAGTTCGTCTCCTACAGACTGGTGGTTCTCCTTCGGCTGCTTCCCACCCCACCTCACGATGACGCAGTTGCCGTCGAATACGGGCCGGAGAACGTTTGCCCGGTAGGGACTTTCACCCTACTGTTCAAGTGCGCTTACGAGCGCACTAGGAGCCGCCTCCGCGCGGCGATCTGATCGAACTTTCAACCTTCAACTTTCAACTTGCAACCTCACAGCGATCTGATCGGACCACGGAGGGTCCTCCTACACCTTGCGGGTTGGCCAGGGGGCCTCTCTCATTCAATCTGGAATCATCTGGGATCTGGAATCTCGGAAGAGGAAGGGGGAGCTGGGGTGGGCTTGTAATTCGTGACCAGGAATCCCCCCAGGGCCGCCAGCAGGATTCCCGCAACGAACTGCCAGCGCAGACTTGCCCAGCCTCCGGCCGGGGGATGGAGGCTCAGGGCCACGATGGCATTGACGATGGGTGCCCCGGCAAAGACGATGGCCATCACAACGGCAGGGGATCCACCCGCTCCGAAGGCGAGAAGGACGCAGAATGCACCCGCCGCGCCCACGATCCCGGCCAGAAAAGACCACAGGATGCCGTGGGCTGGAAAGTTCCAGGTGGCTCCGTTTCTGATCAGTACAAAGAGTGGAGCCAGCACCGCCGTCACGAAGTAGGCAACTCCCACCAGCAGGAAGGCCTTGTACCGGCCCTGAGAGGGGTCTCTCATGGCAAGCTGGCCGCTGTGTAGCAGAACCCCGTAAAACCCCCAGCACAGCACCGTGCTCAGTGCGAAAACGAGCCATGACAATCCGGCGCCCTGTGTTGCAGCCATGCAATCCTCCAAGTCGTTCGATTTCTTCGGGGTACGGGGCGGCTGGACCGGCCCGCCAGAAAAGAGAAGGTCTCGTCAGGAGCTCGCCATCAGACGTGAAAGGACTCCCCGCAGCCACAGGATCCAGTTACATTGGGGTTATTGAAGGAAAAACCGGAGCCGGTGGATGATTCCACAAAGTCGATCTGGGTTCCGTCCAGATAGAGCATGCTCTCCTCGTCGACATAGACTCGAAAGCCGTCGTGCTCCAGCACCTGGTCCCCCTCCCTGGCCTCCTGTTCGAGAAGCAGCTTGTACTCGAAACCCGAGCAGCCACCCGCGACAACAGCCACGCGCACTCCCGAATAGGACGCTTCCTGCGACTCGATGAACTCCTTGACTTTGCCTTCCGCTCTATTCGTTAGATTGATCATGTTTTTGTAACCTCAGATCTAAAGACTACTTCATTGTAGTTTGGTTTCAAGGGGGATTCCAGATTCCGGACTCCAAATTCCAGATTCCATTATTATTCGCTTCGCTCATTGAGTTACTGCGAGGCGGTCAGCTGTGCCTTCTATAGAAAGATGAGGAGTGGATGCACGATGAGCTGCCAACGGTTTGTTCGGTTCGCTCACTGGCGTTCCAGCGCGAGACCACGGAGGGTCCTCCCACACTGGGAATGCCACGGGTCGGCGAAGTGATAGGGGTAGGGAAAGCTCATTGGTTTGAGCCTCCCCTCCCTCCGAACCGGACGTGCGGTTCTCCCGCATCCGGCTCTCCAGTCAGTGGGGTCCACGTCGGGACTGACAGATCTGCGCGTGGGCTATGGCCATGGTAAATAGCCCCTGCTCGATAAAGTAGGCATTTTTGCCTCCTTTCACTCCTGTTTCCAGGGTCGTCAGCATGCGTTCGGTCCACACTTCCGCTTCCACCCAGCTCCATTTCTGGCTCTCGGCTTCTCTGCCTTGCTTAGGAGTCTCCTCCACTTTCGACAGTTCCTCTTGCTTCGTCATTGACTCTACACATCCACCTTCCTGGCGGGCCTTCGCTCCACCGGCATTACCCGGCTTCTTCACTACTACGCCGCCTCTGACTTCTGCGGGTCTCTTACCAGACCGACCTTTCGCAGACCTCCTCGCTTTACGTCACTTGAACTTCCCACCATTCCATCTCCAACCACCCCAAGGGTTAACAAGATGCCTTTTTCACGTTACCCATCAGGCTCTTGTCCGTGTCAGGTTTCCCTTCCATTCGAGCTTCGCCATTTCCCAGCAGGCTCGCTGTCCCCTCTGAGCCGAATCGAGTTCGTCTCCTACAGACTGGTGGTTCTCCTTCGGCTGCTTCCCACCCCACCTCACGATGACGCAGTTGCCGTCGAATACGGGCCGGAGAACGTTTGCCCGGTAGGGACTTTCACCCTACTGTTCAAGTGCGCTTACGAGCGCACTAGGAGCCGCCTCCGCGCGGCGAACCTGTTCGGACCACGGAGGGTCCTCCCACACTGGGAATGCCACGGGTCGGCGAAGAGTAGGAGCCGCCTCCGCGCGGCGATCTGATCGGACCACGGAGGGTCCTCGTACACCTTGCGGGTTGGCCAGGGCGCCTCTCTCATTCAATGAACAATCTGGAATCCCCCCGAATTCAACGCCGGCTCTTCACCAAACGCCCCAGGGTTCCCAGGACGAATACAATTTCCTCCCGGACAAAGGCTCTCAGCCAGGGCGGTCCGGTGATCCAGTTCGCGAGCAGGTACAGTGCGGTCGTGACGCCGGCGGTCAACAGGCCTCTCAGGAGTATCGGCAACTCCAGGCCAGCGATAAGACTGCCGCCTCCCAGCCCCATTGCCAGAGGTAACAGCAGGCGTGTGAGGGGACGCAGCAGCAGGGCCGCAGTGGCGCCGGGGATTCCCCACACCAGGAAAGGAATCACGGTTGCAAAGGCGATCAGCTCACCCAGGGGTGCTCCGGGGATACCGAGTTCCGGGACTAGAAAGATCACCAGCAGCAGCGTGAGGGCCACCTGCAGGAACGTCATGCCTACGGCAAAGCGGGGCCTGCCTGCCCCCTGTAGCGCCGATACGCTGAAGCGGCCGATGGCAACCAGGACGGCTCCCAACGCAAAGACACAGGTGGCTCCCCAGGCAGGGAGCCATTTGTCGGTGTAGATCGCTGCAATCAGATCTCTGCCCGCAACACTGAGCACGCAGAACCAGAGACCCAGAAGAACGACTGAAGTGTAGATGTACCGTTTCAGAACACTCTCGAGCCTGGACGGATCATCCTGGAGGCGGGAGAAATGACTCAAGGCAACGCGGGTGGCGCTCTGCACCAGGAGCAGCGATCGCCCCCCCGTGTCGTGGGCCCACTTCATGTAGCCAGCAGCCTCCAGCCCCAGGATTCTCGTCACCAGGGTGAGCGTGGCCATTCTGCGCAGGCGACCTCCGACCAGATGAAGGCGAAAGGCGAGGCCCTGGCGGATCAAATCGAGCGTCAAATGTCTGTCGAAGGCGAGGCCCAGCGGCGCTTTCGAGATCTGCCAGATGGCAACGGTGCCGGCAAAGAAAGCGACCACGTGGCCCCAGATGAAGCTCCAGGCTCCTGCTCCTGCTACGGCAAGCAGCAGGATCAGAACCCGGCGCAGCAGAGTTTCCGACAGGCCCACCACCGCCAGGGGCTGGTAGGTCAGATTGCGCTCCAGGCTGGTCTCACAGTTCTGGCGGACGGCAGCAAGGAGCAGGACCAGAGAATAGACTCGGATCATCCACGAGAGCTGAAGTGGATCCTGGGTGTAAATGGCAGCGATCCTGGTCGAAAATATCCAGACCAGCGGGACTACAAGGGCGCACAGCATGAGCCGGGACGTCAAAGCAATCTTGAGGGTCTGGGTGTCGGGCTCATGCGGGGACTGAATCAGCCTCTGTTTCGCCCCCCAGTCGGTGAACAGGCCGGCCAGGCTGAACACCATGAAGGTGATGCCGTAGAGCCCGAAGTCTCTGGGATGCAGAATCCGCGCCAGACCAATTCCGGAAAGGAACTGGATGACCAGCGTGAAGCCCAGTTCGACACTGACCAGTCGAACACTTTTTCGAGCTTCACGGTTGGGAGAAGTCATGGGATTGCTTTCATCAGGCCGACCGGGAAGGTTACCAGGCCGATCCACGACAGAATAGGGATTGGAGCCGACAGGGCCGACAGGATCATTGCAGGATCTGCACGGCAGAAGCCTTGAAGCTCAGGAAAACGGTATGATTCTCGCGCAGCCCGAGCTGGCTCAGACTCTGAGGCGTAATGACAACTTTGAAGAGAGTCTTCCCGGTCTCAACACCAAGATGACAAATGGGCCCGTTGGGGAGAATCTCCTGCACGCGGCCCTCCAGCACATTGAGAGCGGAGGTCGACCGGGGAGCAACGGTCGACAGAATAATGTCCTGGGGCTGAATCAGGGCGTAGGCTCTTCCTTCTGATTCGGCCACCACGTGAATGTCCAACTCTCCGGTCTGAAAGAGGGCTCCGAACGATTTCTGGTCGGTCGGGTCCTGGCTGTCCTTTTTCATCACTTTTCCAGAGAAGATATTGTCAAGACCCAGAAAACGAGCGATGTCGGGGCTGGCAGGAGTGCGGAAGACAACTTCTGGAACCCCGGTCTGTACCAGGTTTCCCTCGAACAGGACCCCAACCCGGTCACCGACCTTCAGGCAGTCCTCGAAGTTGTGCGTCACCATCAGGCAAGTGATGCTCAGAGTTGCCTGAACCCGCTTGAAACCCTCTATGACCTGTCTTCGCCCCTGTGGGTCGATGGCGCTGAACGGCTCATCCAGCAGCAGCACCCGGGGACGCACCATGAGAGCCCGGGCCAGAGCGACCAGCTGCCGCTGCCCTCCGCTCAACTCCGAGACCCCGCAGCTCACCACGTCTTGGAGCCCCAGAAGCTCCACCAGCTGCTGCTGAAGGCCGGCATCTTTTCTGCCAAAGCCAATGTTCTCGGCAGCGCTCAGATGGGGAAACAGGTGAGGTGACTGGAAGAGGATTGAGATGCCCCGTCCTTCGGGCGGGACCTGGGAGAGGTTGGCGCCATTGACCCGGATCTCTCCTTCCTGCAAGGGAAAGAACCCGGCCAGGGTCTGAAGAAGCTGACTTTTTCCAGCTCCCGTGGGACCCAGCAGGACGAACACCTCGCCCCGGTCGACCTTCAGCTCCGGCACACTCAGGGAAAAATGTTTCAAGCTGCGTCTAAAGCCACGAACTTCCAGCAATCCACCTGCTCCTGTCTTGAACAGCTCTCAGGCACAGAAACACGATAATGCTCACAACCACGAGGATGGCGGCCACCGGCAGGGCCGCCTCCAGCCCGTGCGAGGTGAAGCGATCATAGATCAGGACCGAAACCACCTTCGGGTTGTACACGAGAATAACGATCGCGCCGAATTCGGAGAGACTCCTGGCCCACATCATGAGAGCCCCGGCCAGCAGATGATTTCGCACCAGGGGAAGGCTGACGCGGAAGAAGGTACGGGTGGGTCCCAGGCCCAGGGTTCGGGCGGTCCATTCCATTTCTACGGGGATGCTCCTGAATCCCTCCTGGAGCGGGTTGATGAGCAGGGGACTGGCCACGAAGAACATGGCGATCACGATACCTGTCCAGTGCCCCACGGGGGTACCTTCCGATCCCAGTGCTGAAAAGGTCAACAGCAGAGCGATTCCGGCCACCGGATGAGGAATCACGAGCGGCAGATCCACAAGTGCCTTCATGAAGTCTCTGGCTGGGAACTCATAGCGGCTCAAGAGGTAGGCCAGGGGAGTTCCCAGCACGATCCCGAGCAGGGTAGCCAGCAGGGCGCAAGAGAAGGTGAGACTGATGGCGCTCACAACTTCAGCGTCCAGCAGAGTGCGCCACACGGCCGCCGGGGAGGTGCCCAGGAAAAGGCTCAAGAGGGGAACCACAATGATCAGCAGACAAAGGGCGCTGCAGACAAGAAGAACGGTCCTGGCTAAGGAGTTCATAAGAAAAGACTACCTCCCGGAGATGATTTCTCGGACCGGAATCTCGGTGTAGCCCAGTCCGCGGGACAATGCCTGAGCTTCGCTGCTGATCAGGAATGCCAGGAAGCTGGCGGCAGCTTGTCTGCCTGGCCGCAGCAGAGCCACGCCGGCCCGGATGGGAGCTCCCTGGATCTCGGTCTGGCTGTGTTGGTCGTTAGGAGAGGAAATGGTGATGAAAACACGCGCATAGGCCTCGCCGTAGGCAGGATCCCCAAGCGAGACCTGGGGAGGGAATCTGAGGTACGGCAGATCGTTCTGCAGCGCGGTGGAAAGGTAGAGGAAGGCAAAGTCCAGCACTCCCACCTGCAACAGGGCAACCAGTTCAGAGGACTTGGGACGCATCCAGCGTGGATCCAGACGGCTTGACAGGGCGCGGTACAGGCCGGGGCGATTGTAGTGGATTTCAGCCAGTTTCCACACCAGGTGGGCAAAGTAACCGGCTGGATCACGAGCGGGGTCGGAGATACCGAAGCTGTGACCGAGCAGATTGGAGTGCCAGTCATCGCGCCACTCACTTTCGATCCAGGCCGCGCTGCGGGTTCCGGCCAGAACCATCTCGTTGCCGACCAGTTGGTGATATCGGAGTGCACGGTCGGGCAGGATGTACTGATCCAGAAGCCGATGATCGGCCGTCAGCAGAAGGTCGCAAGCCCGGTCCAGGTCGGTTACTTTCCGAATCGCGTCGAGGCTTCCGGAGGACTCCGAATCGATGCGGATGGTAGGATGGTTTCCCTCAAAACGCTGTGAGAGTTCCTGTACCAGGCGGGCCAGACTGCCGGCGTGGAACACCACCACGCGCTCGGCGGGAGTCCCACAGGAAGCCGCAGTGGCTGCTGCTCCCGTGAGTTTCAGAAAGGCGCGCCGCGGTATCTGTCTCACCTTCCCATTCTAGTACTTCGAATGGCAGTTCACATCCGGGACGAAACAGCCATCCGACCTCCCAGCATTTCGGGACGCTATAATCGTGCCCCGGGAGAGCAGGGACCTTACCGAAGGTCCGGCAAAAAGGGTAATGTCCAAGCAAAATCGGGACTCATGGATGGAACTGGCCCTGGCTGAGGCGTCCAAAGCCGCCGGCGCGGGCGAGGTGCCGGTGGGAGCCGTGGCAGTCGTCGAGAATCGGCTGGTTGCTGCCGACCACAACCGGAGTCGGGAACTCGACGATCCAACCGCCCACGCGGAGATCCTGGTGCTCCGGCAGGCAGGCCGGACTCTCGGCAACTATCGACTGAACGGTCTCGCCCTGTATGTAACGCTGGAGCCATGCTCCATGTGCGCCGGGGCCATGATCTGGGCGCGCATAGACAACCTGGTCTTTGGCGCCTGGGATCAGAAAGCGGGAGCCGTCGTGTCGAAAGCCTCGCTTCTGGAGAAGGGTCGCTTCAACCACACGGTGCTGTGGGAGGGAGGGGTGCTGGAAGAGCGTTGCCAGGCCCTGCTGCAGGACTTCTTTCAAGAGCTTCGAGGCTGACAGGCGCTTCCGCTTGCGGCACGGAGTTTCCGGAAGGCTCCCGGTGGCGCCCTGGTTTTTACGGCCGAATTCACACCGATTTGTGCGTTTTGTGATTTCGCGCATAACAAATCCGGCGGCAATCTGGTCCTATGTCAAATGCTGATCGAGGGTTAGCGGTTAGCGGCTGAAACTCCCGGGTTTCGCAAATCCGGAGGTTGACAAATGAGAGGCACAATAAAGGGTACAGATCTTCAATTTCTAGGCGAGATCCCACTCTTCGCAGACTTTTCTCCAGACGAACTGGAACACGCCACAGCCCTGTTCGAGGAGAAGCGGTACAAGCGCGGTGCCATTCTCTTTTTCGAAGAGGACACCGGAAACTACATGTACGTGGTGAAGTCCGGCCGTGTAAAAGTCTCCCGCGTTCTTCCCAGCGGCAAAGAGATGATTCTGACGTTCCACGACGAGGGAGACTATTTTGGCGAACTCTCGCTGATCGACGGCGGTACCGCCCCGGCTACTGTTACAGCGGTGGTTCCTACTTCGATTCTGGCCATCAACCATCGTCGTTTTGCCGGGCTGCTCCAGAACCCGAAGATCAAGGAAGCCCTCTTACGCAACCTGTGTGGCCGGCTTCGGGAAGCCTGGGCTCAGGTCGAGGTGCTCAGCTTTCATAACGCCAGCGCCCGGGTTCGGGCCGTGCTTTACCATCTTTGCCAGAGCAAGGGAATTCCTACCATCGACGGCACCATGATCAGCCTGCGCCTCACCCACAAACAGATCGCCGATCTGATTGGGATTTCCCGCGAGACGGCGACTCGGGTGTTGAGCCAGCTGCAGGCTGACGGCCTGGTCCGAGTGCGGGCCCGGCGCTTTGTGGTCGGCGACCCGGAAGAGCTCCTCGATCTGATGCTGGTGAGATAGCCCGCCCCAACGAAGACGCGAAGTTGCCTTCATTACAATTTCGGAAGCTTCCATCTTGTGATTGGCGTCACAGTCTGCTACCTTTGGCAGGCCTAGTCATCAAGGATCGGTTGAAGGGACTCGGGAGGCGTCGCTTTGGTCAGGGCAGTGAGTGCCTACCTTTGGGCACTCGAACCTGAGAGCCGGCTTGAGCCTCGACCCCCGCCAGATCCAGAGTTCTAGGGGAGCTGATACTGAACAGCAAGGAAAGCACAACAGTCTCCGTGCATTTTCCTTCGCAGCTGTTTCTCTATACGCCCGGCCTGGAACCACTTTCTAACCAGTTCAATTGCCACCTCGCGGAATTTGGATTGGTGAACGCCGTACCTTGGCATCGCATTTCTCGCCGGTCGTCAAGCTGTGCCTGCCAAAAAGCCCTTGGCTTCAGGGTTACGGGTTGACACCTGTCACGTTATAGGTTACACTAAGTTTTGTGATCCGAAGCTTCAAACACAAAGGATTGGAGCGGTTGTTTCTAACTGGATCAAAGGCTGGTATTCAGCCTAAACATGCGAATCGGCTGCGATTGATCCTGGCCAGGCTCAACGCCTCGACAGGTCCCAGGGACATGGACCTGCCCGGGCTCTTTCTTCACGAGCTCAAAGGAGCGCGGACCCAGACCTGGTCGGTGCGTGTTAGTGGTAACTGGCGTGTTACATTCGTTTTGGAAGCGTCGCACGCCAAGGTTGTTGATTATGAGGACTATCATTGAGTGGATTCGATCATGCAGATGCACGATCCGCCGCATCCTGGCCAGGTTCTTCGGGAGCTTTGCCTTGAGCCACTGGGACTGACGGTTACCAGCGCAGCAAAGGCGCTTGGCGTCTCGCGTAAGACGTTGTCGGCAATTCTTAACGGCCGATCAGGCATTAGTCCTGAGATGGCCTTGAGACTGAGTCAAGCCTTTGACACGTCTCCGGAAAGCTGGCTAACACAGCAGATTCACTACGACCTCTGGAAAGCTCGTAAGGCGAACCGTCGGATGGTGGTCAAGAGGCTCTCCGCAGCCTGATCGCCGTAGATAGGTAGAGTAGACAGATGCACACGACCGTGCTACGGCTGGCCGTTCTCCGTCAGCGGCTCGCTGTCTCAAGCGCAGCCGCGACAAGAAGAGAAAACAGATCGGACCCGGATCTACCTGGATCGATTGGGCTAGCATCGGAGTCATTAACTGCGCAACTTCTCTCATTTGGGATGAAAGGGGAGACAATACTATGCATTCAAGGTTCAATCGGCAGGGAATACAGGGTCACGCTCAAGGGCGCTATTTCAAGCGTATTCAGACTGCTAATGAAGGAGGTTTGCTCGATATCAACCTGGCGCGGCTTACCCGGGGCATTGTGCGCCCACCGAGCGGGGCCTGTGATGGTCCACTTGCGCCCGGGTCCGCTCAAGTTACTGCCTTTAACGTCGACGGAGATTGTGCGGGCTTCCCGGGTCGGGTTGACGAGACCCACCGTGATAGCGGTCTTATCTTCGGTCCAGGCTGCCGCGATGTCGAGAGGCTCATAACTTCCCGACACTTCGACGGGCGTCGTCCCAAAATGATGCCGGTAGAGTTTCAGCACCAGTCCGGTCGTCTCGAACTCGGCTTGGGTCGCGGTCGTCTTGATGGCCCCGTGCACGTTCACGACCTGGGAATAGTTGGCCATGAAATAAAGGTCGCTGTTGCGGAAGTATTCGTGCAGGCCGGCGGCGATTCCGAGACCGTCTTGCAGAGAGAAACGATATCCCCCTTCGCCGTACTCGTTTCGCCCATACTTGTAGTTCCATTCGGCCATCACAATACGGATGTCTTTTCCCTGGAGGGAATTGAGCGTGTTCCGGAAGCGCCGGTGCTTGTCGGCGAATCTCTTGATAGACTCCGGGACTTGCCCGACATGGTCCGTGACGTCTCGCTTGCTCCGCCAGTACTTATGCTCGCCAATCAGATCCATGTGATCGGCGCAGCTCGTCATCATCTGTTGACTCCACCCGTCCGATTCGCCGACCGCGACCGCCTGCAACGAGGGATCAACGGCGCGCATGGCCTTCTCTACCCGGTTGTGCTTTTTGACGTATTCGGCAATCGGTTGACCGAAGATCTCGTTCCCCACCCCCCACCACTTGACCCGGAAGGGCGCGGGATGGCCATTCCGGGCCCGCAGCCTGCCCATCGGGGTATCGGGGGCGCCGTTGGCGTACTCGACTTCTTCGGCCGCCAGTCTCGCGTCCGCGAAGCCGGTGTTCACCAAAATGAACGGTTCAGCGTCGATCTCGCGGCACAGGGCCAGAAACTCATGAATGCCGACGTCATTGTGCTCAATCCCTTTCCAGGCGGGATTCTGGCGAGGCGGTCGGCGATCGGGGTCGCCGATGCCTTCCTTCCAGTTGTACGCGCTCACGTAGCTCCCGCCGGGCCAGCGGTAGACGGGCGCATTCAATTCCTTCAGCAAAGCCACCGTGTCGGCCCGCCAGCCGTGAATGTTGTCCGCGGGCATGAGCGAGATCGCCCCCACCAGGAAACTGCCCGTGCCTTTGCCGATGATTTCCAGACGGCCGTTATCGGTAGCGCCGAGTGCGGTGAAGCGGAGCGGTACTTTTGCGTAACCCGTAGTGAGTTTCTCGACGGTCACAGTATCGCGGTCGCTGGCTCCGCCTCCCCAGACAAGACTCACCTCGACTGGCGCCGCGCTGGGGTTTCCCGCCAGCACAATCCGCCCGCTGTATTCCTTGCCACTCACAAGAGCGAGACGCTCTTGAAGCAACCCACCCGGCCTCCCGCCGCCGGGGAGCTGAATTCTCGGGGTGTGTACGCCCACATAGCTGTTCATCGCCGGGCTGCGACTTTCTTCAGGCCACGCCCGGGTAGAATTCCCGGCCATCATCGTGACCGCACCCTTCTCGCCGATAATCATCCAGGGGGAACGCGTAAGTAGTTCGTAGGGGTGGCCTTCACCTTCATGAGTCCCGGGCCCCGGTTGGAACATGGTCCAGGCCGGTGACTCTCCGGTCACTGGATAGAAGAACTTGCGGTCTTCGAGCATCTCCGACCAGGTTCCGCCGTAGATAGAGCGGCCATAATGCTCCATAAACTGCCCGTAAATGTATTTGGAGATGGGTTTTCGGGCCCTGGTGGTGTCGATGGACACCCTGGTGGTTTGGGCGCTTGCCGGAAGCACGAGTGCTGCCAGAAGCACCGTTATGAGGGTCGCCAGATACAAAGACCGTGTGAGTCTCACTCTTACTCCTTCGTTGTTCTCACTAAAGTTGACGATTGCCCCTTGTGTCGGACGCCCACTCTACTGCCTATGCCGTAAGCAAGGCCGGGGGTCTACAGACTCACCCGGTCGATGGCTATCCCGGGAAATTCATAAGTTGCCCTCTGTGCCAACATGGGTGAGACACTTCTTCCCCACTAAATTAGACTAGAGGGTGAGAAGCTGGATCACACGATGATGGTAAACAGGAGCGATAAGAAACTGAGGATTTTGGAGACTTCGGAGCGAAGCGGAGAGGTCCCCAAAATCGGTGCGGAACGGACTGATCCCGACAGGGTTCTTCCTAGACCCGATCCGGAAGTTCCCAGCAAGGCCACGCGTCGCCGATTTTCAGCCCGCTATAAGCTCCGGATCCTGGAGCAGGCCGATGGATGTGAAGAGTCGGGCGGAGTGGGAGCCTTGCTGCGCCGAGAAGGACTTTACTGGTCGAATCTTCAGACCTGGCGACGACAACGCGAGGAAGGAACGCTGCAGGCGCTGACTCCTCGCAAGCGGGGGCGCAAGTCCAAGCCGGTCAATCCTCTGGATCATCAATTGAGGCAAGTTCAGGCCGAGAATCGGAAGTTGAAGCGCAAGCTCGAGAAGTTTGAAGCCATGCTGGATCTCCAAAAAAAAGTCTCGCAACTGTTGGGGATCTCTCTGGCGAGCAGCGAAGAGAACGGAGACGAGAGCTGATGGACGAAGCTTTGCGATTCTCACAATCCCACGGAGTCCGGGCCGGCTGTCAGGCTCTGGATCTGCCGCCATCCAGTCTGTATCGGGAGAAACTTCGGCGGGAACGGCCGGCGATGGATCCTCGACCTCGGCCCGCATCCCCACGCGCCTTGAGCCCGCCCGAGAAGGAAGCTGTCGTGGAGGTCCTGCACAGCCAGCGGTTTGTCGACAAAGCTCCCGCCACAGTGTGGGCGGAGCTACTGGATGAAGGGCGATACTTGTGCTCGATCCGAACCATGTATCGCATTCTGTCCCAACGTCTGGAAGTCAAGGAGCGTCGCCGCCAGCGCCGCCATCCCCAATACGCCAAGCCAGAACTCCTGGCCACCGGCCCCAACCAATGTTGGTCATGGGACATCACCAAGCTCAAGGGTCCCGTCAAATGGAGTTATTACTACCTCTATGTGGTTCTGGATATCTTCAGCCGCTACGTGGTGGGCTGGATGGTGGCCACCCAGGAGAACTCACGCCTGGCCAAGGCTTTGATCGCCCAGAGCTACTCCAAGCAGGCGATCGTGTCGGGAGATCTCACCCTCCATGCTGATCGAGGGTCGTCGATGAGTTCCAAGGCACTGGCCTTGCTGCTGGCCGATCTGGGAGTGACCAAGTCTCACTCTCGGCCTCACGTCTGTGACGACAATCCCTACTCGGAGGCCCAATTCAAGACCCTCAAGTACCGGCCCGAATTCCCGGCTCGATTCGGCACCATCCAGCAAGCCAGAACCTTTTGCCGGGAGTTCTTCGATTGGTATAACCGCGACCATCGCCATTCGGGTATCGGCCTGCACACTCCCGAGGACGTGCACTACCTCACCGCCATCGCCACACGTCGCAATCGAGCCCAAACACTGGAGGCCGCCCATGCACTCTTCCAGGAGAGATTTCCCAATGGCAAACCCGTTCCTCCCGCTCTTCCAGAGGCGGTTTGGATCAACCCTCCCGAAAAGAAGGACCCCTGAGATGACGCTACTGTAATTTATTCACCAAAGTGTCTCAAAGTTGTTGACACGTTCCGTTGTCGGCTGCAGCGCCCCTTCGCTTCGACAACTTATGAATTTTCCGGGCTCTATGAGCCTGGCTCCCAATGATATCAGGACAACTCACCAGAACACCACGTAGCTGAGAATCACGCCCGTCACCACCAGGCCGATAGTCAATGATACCGGAAGTGTTGGAGAGCAGCTGGACGTCCGGTCAGGACACTCTCCTGAGAATCGATCCGGGTTGGTGAATGTGCCTGTCGGATCGGTTCCGATCTTATTGCCGGCCACGATGTTGTCGTTGGTCTGCCGGGCCAGGAGAACACCGCGGCCCTCACTGCCCGCGATCAGATTGCCCTGACCGGGCGCCAGGCCACCGATCTGGTTGTCGCTATTCGGCGGGAAGATAAACACTCCCGCCCCGAAACCACTGACTCGAGTTCCCGTCGTATCCGTACCGATATAGTTGCCGAAGATCATCGTTCGGGTGATGTCATCCCGACTGCTTGTGAAGTTGGAACCGATCTCGACACCCCCGACCGCCAGGTCTCCGCCGATCAGGATGTTGCGGGCTTCGGCGGTGGTTCCACCGATGAGATTGTTGCTCGATTCCCCCCCGCGGATCAGGACGGCCGGTTCAATATTCGCGCCCCCCGTTGAAACACCCAGCTGATTCCCTTCAACGATATTGTTTGAGCCGCCCGTAATCTTCACATTGGTCTTCATCCCGCGGATGGTGCTTCCCGAGGCATTCGCGCCCAGGTCGAGCAGCCCACTGGCGAATCGCTCGATGGGCGTGAGGGTCACGAGTCCGGCCGAGGTGCCATCGATAACGACCGGATCGAAAATGTTGGACAGTCGCTCAGTCAGGTTGATCTGCGAAATCGCGAATTGAATCGTATCCAAACCTCCCCGATTGTTGGCCGTTCGGATGGCTTCGGGCAGAGTTCACTGCTCCCCGTTCTCTGGATCCGCGTCCGCGTCGCATTTGTCGTCATTCTGAAGCGAGGATTCGCTTCCGTCTGTATCGACAACGATTGGCTCATTCCCCTGGGTCACGAGGAAGCTCAGTGGATCGGGCGAGTCAGTCAACAGCACAAGATCGGTTAGCGCGTCCGCGTTGAAGCGCATCGGAAGAACAGATACGGGAGCGTCCACACTCCTGATCCAGCTGCGTATGGTGCGATCCGGAAAGGAGTTCGGTAAAATCCGGCGTTCGCCCCGAGACACTTCGCCCCGGATTTCGATGCGGCGCCGTTCAGGATCGAGGATGAGGAGGTCATCTTTAGGCAGGGTCGACACACGGGCCCGAAGGAGTTGAGCCTCCACGCCGTAGGAGCGGTCTTCTCGGCCGAGGCTCCGGCGTGTCCAGACTCCTTCATCCTCGCGACCGATAAAAAAGGGCTCATCCCGGGTCAGGACCGCCAGCTCGGGCCGACGGGCTCCTGCGAAGTCCCCGATGGCCAGGGAGCGGACCGGTGCATCGAAAAAGATGTTCTCTTCCCGTGCAGACTCCACCTGATCGCGAACGGGCTCGGGCCAGAGCAGCTTCCGGTCGCGTCCGAAGAGGGGACAACAGGCTCTGGTACCTGCCGGGACGAGGTGACGGAACCTTCGATCAAGCTCAGGCCGTAGCGCTGCCGGGTGAGGTCACGGTGTTCCTGGTGGCGGATCTGAACCGGCGAGATCTGCGAGCCGACATCGTGGTGGGTCTGATCAACGAAGAGAGCCCGCGACTGCTGGTCTTTCAAACACCGTGGGGCGCGCTGGATCGAACCCATGGGATGCCTCCCGAAGAGCTTCTCGTCGATTCGATTCCGAGCGCCCTGGCCGCCGAGGACCTGGATGGCGACTACCGCATCGACCTGGCGGTTGGCCACGGTGACTCGGTGACCGTTTGGTCCCAGTGTCGATCACCGTCGAAATAGCCCGCACCCAGCAGATCAGGAGCTTGCGAAAGTGCGAGATCGGACCTGTCCCTTTCTCCTTGGTTCCTCAGCTCCCAGGGAGGTATGGGGTCGGCCAGGGACCACACTCCTACACCCCCAGCCCTGGCTACGAAGTGGCAATACCGGTTCTTCTCCCTTGCGCAGGACGTGGACGTGTTTGGCAAGCACAGGTGAGAAATGGGGGACCCGGGGCGAAGCCCGTTTGTACTTTGCTTCAGACAGATAGATAATTAAGGAAATGTCTGTCTATCCCGTCCTAAACAGGAGGGTAGGAGGAGGTATCCCGTGCCGACTGCCGGTCCCGAGAAGACTAATCAAGGTATTCCTCTTACCTGGGGGACACGCTTTTTGCGTGTGGGACAGTCGGACAGACGGCTGCCCCTATGAGCATTACAGAGGGTACTTCAGCCAGGCCTGTTGCCACGGCCCATGCCAACATCGGGCCGGGAGACGAAGTCTCTGGGGCAAGGGGATCTTATAGCTGGTCGTATAAGCCTTGAGGTGACGGTTGTTTCTGTTGCGTCAACCGGCTCACATCACCGAACTTCCTGATCCTGGGCTTGCGGAACGGCTTGTGCTTCATGGCTGTGAAGGATAGCACACGGGTCAGCCAACTCCAGAAGTGGGATCGGTGGGTGTCGTGAGTCTCTTTGCCCCGGTTGAAAGAAATTGAGCTTATACTAAGGAGTCGGTGCGGGTTGACCGTAGCGAGCTCCCCTCTGTGCCAATAATGGTGAGACACTTCTTCCCCACTAAATTAGACTAGGGGGCGAGAAGCTGGATTACGAATGATAGAAAACAGAAGCGACAACAAATTGAGGATTTTGGAAACCTCGGAGCGAAGTGGAGAGGTCTCCAAAACCGCTGCGGAAAGGACCGAGTCCGACAAGGCTCTTCCTAGACCCAATCCGGAAATTGCAGCCAAGGCAACCCGGCGCCGGTTTTCAGCCCGCTATAAGCTCAGGATCCTGGAGCAGGCCGATGGCTGTGAGTTCGGCGAAGTGGCAGCCTTGCTGCGCCGGGAAGGGCTTTACTGGTCGAATCTTCAGGACTGGCGACGACAACGCGAGGAAGGAACTTTGCAGGCACTGACCCCTCGCAAGCGAGGGCGCAAATCGAAGCCGGTCAATCCTCTGGATCATCAACTGAGGCAAGTGCAGGCTGAGAATCGGAAGCTGAAACGCAAGCTCGAGAAGGCGGAGATCATGCTGGATATCCAAAAAAAAGTCTCGCATCTATTGGGAATCTCTCTGGAGAGCAGCAGCGAGAACGAAGACGAGAGCTGATGGACAAAGCGTTGCGTTTCTCGGAAACTCACGGCATTCGTGTGGGCTCGCAGGCGCTGGGTTTGCCACCGTCAAGCCTCTATCGGGAAAAACGACGGCGGGAACAGCCCGGAACGTGTCAACAACTTTGAGACACTTTGGTGAATAAATTACAGTAGCGTCATCTCAGGGGTCCTTCTTTTCGGGAGGGTTGATCCAAACCGCCTCTGGAAGAGCGGGAGGAACGGGTTTGCCATTGGGAAATCTCTCCTGGAAGAGTGCATGGGCGGCCTCCAGTGTTTGGGCTCGATTGCGACGTGTGGCGATGGCGGTGAGGTAGTGCACGTCCTCGGGAGTGTGCAGGCCGATACCCGAATGGCGATGGTCGCGGTTATACCAATCGAAGAACTCCCGGCAAAAGGTTCTGGCTTGCTGGATGGTGCCGAATCGAGCCGGGAATTCGGGCCGGTACTTGAGGGTCTTGAATTGGGCCTCCGAGTAGGGATTGTCGTCACAGACGTGAGGCCGAGAGTGAGACTTGGTCACTCCCAGATCGGCCAGCAGCAAGGCCAGTGCCTTGGAACTCATCGACGACCCTCGATCAGCATGGTGAAGTTACCCCACTTTTGTGGACAGTTTACGGCTTTCGAATCAAGCCACATCTGAGTGCCTCGATTCATAGTTGATCGGCGACAGATAGTCCAGTGACGAGTGCCGCCTGTGAGGGTTGTAAAAGCCCTCGATGTAGTCGAAGACAGCAAGCTTGGCCTGCAGCTTGCTGCGGAAGCTGTGCCGGTCGATCAGTTCACACTCCAGAGAGGCAAAAAAGCTCTCACACAGCGCGTTGTCATAACAGTCACCGACCGAGCCCATGGAGGGTCTGATGCCGGCTCTCTTGCAGCGTAGCCCGAACTCGATCGACGTGTATTGCGTCCCCTGGTCCGAGTGATGGATCACCCCGTCGGATTCACGCTCTTGAAGTGCCATTTGCAGGGCATCGGTCACTAGCCGGGTCTTGAGATCATTTCTGAGCGACCAGCCGACCACTCGACGACTGAAAGCGTCGACCACTACGGCCAGGTAGACGAAACCTGCCCAACTCGGCACGTACGTGATGTCTGCAACCCACAGTCGGTTGGGGCGGCTGACCTGGAAGTTTCGCTCCACCAGATCCGGAGCCGGACGGCTGTCTTGGCCTCTCAGGGTCGTGCGTGTCTTGCGTCTGCGGCTAACGCCTTCAATGCCGGCGACTTTCATCAGTCGGGCCACCCGGTTTTTGCCCACCAGGTGACCTTCCTCTCGAAGTTCCGCCGTAATGCGGGGAGCTCCATAGGTCCGACGACTTTGCTGGTGGATCCCGTTGATTGTTTCCAGAAGACGAGCATTCGCTTCATCTCGAGTCGAAGGTCCGCGATCGACCCACGCGTAGTAGCCACTGGTGGAGACACCCAGCAAACGGCACATGGTGGTGATTGGATAGTCGGCCTGATTCACTTTCACGAACCTGAAGACTCCTTGGAAATCGGATCGCTCTCCCGTGCGAACCAGGCCGCGGCTTTTGCCAATATTTCCCGCTCAACCCTCAGCTGCCTATTTTCTTTGCGCAACTTCCGCAGCTCGGCTCGTTCTACCGTCGTCAGGCCGTCTCTACGACGGCCTTCATCCAGGTCTGCCTGGGCGATCCAGTTGCGGATCGTCTGTTCGTTGGGTTCAAACTCTCGGGCCAGCTCACCGGGGCTGCGCCCGGCTCGATGAAGCTCGACTATCTGCTGGCGAAACTCGGGTGGATAAGCTCGTCTTGTTCTTGGCATCGTGTCCTCCATTCTCCCAAAGGATTAGGTGTCCACGAAACCGGGGGAACTCCATGGAGGGTGAGATCTCCCGACACGATCGCCTGCTTGGAGTAGCTCTGGGCGATCAAAGCCTTGGCCAGGCGTGAGTTCTCCTGGGTGGCCACCATCCAGCCCACCACGTAGCGGCTGAAGATATCCAGAACCACATAGAGGTAGTAATAACTCCATTTGACGGGACCCTTGAGCTTGGTGATGTCCCATGACCAACATTGGTTGGGGCCGGTGGCCAGGAGTTCTGGCTTGGCGTATTGGGGATGGCGGCGCTGGCGGCGACGCTCCTTGACTTCCAGACGTTGGGACAGAATGCGATACATGGTTCGGATCGAGCACAAGTATCGCCCTTCATCCAGTAGCTCCGCCCACACTGTGGCGGGAGCTTTGTCGACAAACCGCTGGCTGTGCAGGACCTCCACGACAGCTTCCTTCTCGGGCGGGCTCAAGGCGCGTGGGGATGCGGGCCGAGGTCGAGGATCCATCGCCGGCCGTTCCCGCCGAAGTTTCTCCCGATACAGACTGGATGGCGGCAGATCCAGAGCCTGACAGCCGGCCCGGACTCCGTGGGATTGTGAGAATCGCAAAGCTTCGTCCATCAGCTCTCGTCTCCGTTCTCTTCGCTGCTCGCCAGAGAGATCCCCAACAGTTGCGAGACTTTTTTTTGGAGATCCAGCATGGCTTCAAACTTCTCGAGCTTGCGCTTCAACTTCCGATTCTCGGCCTGAACTTGCCTCAATTGATGATCCAGAGGATTGACCGGCTTGGACTTGCGCCCCCGCTTGCGAGGAGTCAGCGCCTGCAGCGTTCCTTCCTCGCGTTGTCGTCGCCAGGTCTGAAGATTCGACCAGTAAAGTCCTTCTCGGCGCAGCAAGGCTCCCACTCCGCCCGACTCTTCACATCCATCGGCCTGCTCCAGGATCCGGAGCTTATAGCGGGCTGAAAATCGGCGACGCGTGGCCTTGCTGGGAACTTCCGGATCGGGTCTAGGAAGAACCCTGTCGGGCTCAGTCCGTTCCGCACCGATTTTGGGGACCTCTCCGCTTCGCTCCGAAGTCTCCAAAATCCTCAGTTTCTTATCGCTCCTGTTTACCATCATCGTGTGATCCAGCTTCTCACCCTCTAGTCTAATTTAGTGGGGAAGAAGGGTCTCACCCATGTTGGCACAGAGGGGCCGGCGGTTGAAGCTCGACCTCGGCCGACATCTCCTCGAGCCTTGAGCCCACCCGAAAGGGAGGCCGTTGTGGAGGTTCTGCACAGCCGGCAGTTTATCGACAAAGCTCCTGCCGCCGTATGGGCGGAGCTGCTGGATGAAGGGCGGTACTTGTGCTCGATCCGAACCATGTACCGCATTCTGGCCGAACGTTTGGAAGTTAGAGAACGCCGTCGCCAGCGCCGCCATCCCCACTACTCAAAGCCGGAACTTCTGGCCACCGGCCCAAACCAATGCTGGTCATGGGACATCACCAAGCTGAAGGGGCCCGTCAAATGGAGCTATTACTACCTCTACGTGATCCTGGACATCTTCAGCCGCTATGTGGTGGGCTGGATGGTGGCCACCCAGGAAAGCTCACGCCTGGCCAAGGTCTTGATCGCCCAGAGCTGCTCCAAGCAGGAGATCGTAGCGGGTGATCTCACTCTGCATGCCGATCGTGGCTCGTCGATGAGTTCCAAGGCACTGGCCTTGCTACTGGCCGATCTGGGAGTCACCAAGTCTCACTCTCGGCCTCATGTCTGTGACGACAATCCCTACTCGGAATCCCAATTCAAGACCCTCAAGTACCGTCCAGAATTCCCGGCTCGTTTCGGCACCATTCAGCAAGCCAGAGACTTCTGTCGGGATTTCTTCGATTGGTATAACCGCGACCATCGCCATTCGGGTATTGGCCTGCACACTCCCGAGGACGTGCACTATCGCTCCGCCCTCGCCACACGTCGCAATCGTGCCCACGTGTTGGAGGCCGCCCATGCACTCTTCCCGGAGAGATTTCCCAACGGCAAACCCGTTCCGCCACCTCTTCCCGAGGCCGTCTGGATCAACCCTCCCGAAAAGGAGAACTCTTGAGATGACGCTACAGTAATTTATTCACCAAAGTGTCTCAAAGTTATTGACATGTTCCGCTCTTCGGCGATCCGACTCTGCCGGGATCGCTCAACATTGGGTGGAATGATGAAACAAGCATATCGGCTCAGTCTCATGGCAGGACTGCTCGTGGCGATGGGGCGGTCTGTTGAGCTTGTGGCCGAGGAGAGCCCGGATGCGATTCAGGCTCAGGCATTTGACGCGGCAAAAACCGGTGATCTCAATGCCCTCCAGGATGCGCTGGCGAACGGTGCGGAGCTTGAAGCGAGGAACGCCCCCTACCGGGATACGGTGTTAAATATTGCCATCACCCATGGCAATACGGATCTGGCAGTGTGGCTCTTGGAACAGGGGGCCGACGCGAACACGGGTGGGAGGACTGCGCTGCACAACGCGATTTTTCGGGACAACCTAGCGGTCACCAAGCTCCTCATCGCGCATGGGGCAGATGTGGAAGCGCGCGATCGCCACGGCAATACCCCACTGATGTCGGCATCCCGGACAACCCCGATTGAGATTTTCACCTTCCTCCTGGAGCAAGGAGCTGTCGTCCAGGTTCAGAATAAGAAGGGCGCGACGCCGCTGCACTATGCCACCCAGACTTGGGACGAGGACAAAGCGCAGCGTCTCCTGGACCGTGGCGCGGATCCCACGATCACGGATGCCGAGGGGAATACACCGCTGCACATTGTCGCCAAGATGAATCTTGGAGTCCGCATTGCTGAGCTGCTCATTCAGCACGGAGCTGATCGCACTCAAAAAAACCATGAGGGATTCACTCCGTATGAGGTACTCTCAGCGCGAGACCATCCCCAGCAAGACACCGTAGCACTCCTCAAACCATGATGATGTGAGGCGGAGCACCCCTCAGGGCATTAGAACCCTTGCAGGCTCCTATTCAGGTCTTGCATCTGCGCGGCGATGACTTTCACCACGTGTACAATGAGCACGATGAGATAGTCGTTGAAAGTCCTTCAAGTAGGGTCCAGGGAGACTCACCAGACTCACTACACTCACTTCTCAACAGCTAGACTCCAGTCTCCAGAGTGCGGCCCGTTTCGCCTCCCCGGCCCTCTGGATACGGTAGTCGTCGATCACCTGGTCACGACGTTCTGTCAGCTGTTTCCCCAGGGACTGTCCGGAAGAAAAACTCTGTCCGTGAACTCGAATGGACTCCCAAGTCGTATGAAGAACGGATAATCCCGATTGAGGAGCGGTTGCAGCCAATCATCCGTGAGTTTCAGAAAAGGAGGCAGGACAACATATTCGGACTGTACTTCTGCGGTCCTCGTGGGAATCAGATCACAGACCACGTGGGCCGCCGGATCAAGAGGCTCACTGGCAGGCAGGATGTCTCAGCCCATACCTTCCGTCACACGCACATATCACACGCCCTCAACCGTTGGGGACGGCACCCGTCTGTGGTTCAGAGGTGGGTCGGCCACAAACGTCTCGACACTACCATGGAATACATCCACACCTCTGTAGACGACCTCCACCGTGAGGCCCGTAAGATCGGAAACTGACCGCTCTGAACACTGGTCGATTCACCCCGCCGGGGCCTGTTCGGTTGCAATTCGGTAGCAGGTGTTTTAGCTGGGCTGTAAGATGCTTGTCTTCAACCACTTATAGAGGTGGCGGAGAGGGAGGGATTCGAACCCTCGGTACAGTTTCCCGTACACACGCTTTCCAAGCGTGCTCCTTAAGCCACTCGGACACCTCTCCCGGTTCGATTCGGAGGAGGTGGGATTCGAACCCACGTGCCCGGCTCTTCACCGGGCAACCCGATTTCGAGTCGGGCCCGTTACGTCCACTTCGGTACTCCTCCGTAAGTAGAACACCGAGTTCATTACATCGAAGGGCAGTCGGCAAAGTCAAGGCATGCTGCTTCCTTTCGGCAGCTGTTGTATCATTCCTTCTGTGGGGTCCAGGCAAACCCCACCTGTAGCAGGTTTCGGGCCCTGTGCAACGGGCCCCCCGAACCATGTCAGGTCCGGAAGGAAGCAGCATTAAGGGGATCGCTTCGTGTGCCGCAGGTCTCCCGAAACCTGATCAAGAATCGTCGCCCAACCCGGGGTTCCCCTGCAGGCAGGGGTGTTGAGGTCCAATGTCTTATCAGGTGCTGGCAAGAAAATGGCGGCCTCAGACCTTTGACGATGTGGTCGGGCAGGAAGCTGTCACGCGCACTCTGAAGAATGCCATCGTCCTTGATCGGGTGGCCCACGCCTTCCTTTTTTCCGGTGTGCGCGGGGTCGGAAAGACATCGACCGCTCGTATCCTGGCCATGGTGCTGAACTGCCGGGAGGGGATTTCGGAAGATTCCTGCGGTGAGTGCGATTCCTGCCGCGAGATCGCCTCCTCCAACAGCGTGGATGTTCTGGAGATTGACGCGGCTTCCAACACAGGTATCGACAACATCCGGGAAATCCGCGAGAGCGTCCGCTATCAGGCAGCCCGGGATCGATATAAGATCTACATCATCGACGAGGTTCACATGTTGTCCAAGGGGGCTTTCAACGCTCTTCTGAAGACCCTTGAAGAGCCGCCTTCCCACGTCAAGTTCATACTGGCGACGACTGAGCTTTACAAGATCCCTGAGACCATCGCCTCCCGTTGCCAGCACTTCGAGTTCAAACGCATTCCCTTTTCGATCATTGTTCAGCGATTGCGCCGGATCTGCGATGAGGAAAAGGCGGAAATCTCCGACTACGCTCTGCAGGCGATCGGCTCCGCTGCCCAGGGCAGTATGCGGGACGGGTTGTCTGCTCTCGACCGCATTCTGGCCTTTGCCGGCTCGGCGATCGAAGACCAGGATGTCATGAGCCTGCTGGGGGTTCTCGATGACCGTGTGGTCATCGAACTGATCGAGACGGTGGTTGCCCGGGATCGAGAAGAGCTGCTGCGCCGGCTCAACCAGCTGGCGGAGAGCGGAGTAGAAGCTCACACCGTGGTTCGAAAACTGTTCCAACATGTGCGCAACCTGACCGTCTGCAAGATTGCAGGATGGGACGAGCGACTGCTGCAGTTACCCGACAGTTTCCGCGAAGGCCTGGTCTCCCAGTCAGAAGGAATCAGCCACCTGGAACTGATTCGTTTCTACGACCTGCTGGTGCGCGTGGAAGACGAGATGCGCCTCCATTACAACCCTCACCTGCATCTGGAAATGGCCCTGATGAGACTGGTCGAACTGGCCGGCCTGTCCGACCTCGAGGAGACGGTCTCCAGCCTTCAGTCAGGAGAATCGGTCGGCACCCGGTCGGCGCCGGTACCCCAGGCCAAGACCCCGGTCCGGCTGAGCCGTACGGCGGAGGCTGAACCCGAAGAGAAGAGACAACGCTCCACTGCAAGCGGAGGGGTCGTTGATCGGCTGCTCTCCCGCCTGCAGAAGGAGAATCTGCTTCTGCATGCCACGCTGAGCCACGCCCGGGAAATGACACACAAGGAGGATACGCTCAGCATTGTTTTTGAGCAGAGCGCTGCCTTCCATTACCGGATGGTAGAGCCCGAGATGCAGGAGTATCTGGCGAGGCTCTGCGCCCGGGTGACCGAGAGGGAAACCAGGGTCGAGGTTGTACTTCGGAAAGAGGGTGCGGGGCAGGACCGGCCGGAACCCGTGAATGAGCCGGCCGTGCAGGAGTTTCTCAAGGCCTTCCCCGGGAAGTATATTGTGGAGGCGGAGAACGGCAAGTGAAGATGAAAAAGCTGCAGGAAATGATGAAGCAGGCCCAGTCCATGCAGGAGCGACTCGAGACCGAGATGAACGAGGCGCACTTTGAGGGCTCGAGTGGAGGGGGCCTGGTTCGAGTCGTCATGGAGGGGAAAAAGCGGGTCGAGAGCGTCGAAATTGATCCCCAGGCTCTGGATCCGGAGGACGCTGAGCTGCTTCAGGACTTGATCGTCAAGGCTTTCAACGATGCGGCGGCGAAGGCGGACGAGCAACTCAAAAACCAGGTGAGTGGACTGGCAGGGGGCCTTCTCGGTTAGTGCATGGAGAATTCCGGAGATCCCCTGAGTCAACTGATCGAGCGGCTCAAGAAACTGCCCGGAATCGGATCGAAGTCCGCGCAGCGGATCGCCTTCCACCTGGTTCGCCAGTCGACCGAAGTGTGTGCCGAACTTGCGGACGCCATCACCGACCTGAAGGAAAGTCTGATCCTTTGCCGCAATTGCAATGACATCAGCGCTGAAGATCCCTGCCGTATCTGCAGCGATCCGGGCCGCGACTCATCCAGGATCTGTGTTGTGGAGGAGCCCTTCAACGTTCATTCCATCGAGAAGGGGGCTCATTATCGAGGAACCTATCACGTGCTGCACGGTGCCATCTCGCCTCTCAACGGGGTTGGACCCGACAGCCTGAAGATCGAGGGTCTCTTTCGGCGACTCCGTGCCGGTGGCGTGGAAGAGGTGATCCTGGCCACGAATCCCACCAGTGACGGCGAAGCAACCGCCCATTATCTGAGCCACTTGATCAAACCCATGGAGATCATCGTGTCGCGCATCGCCTTCGGGATCCCGGTGGGAAGCGACATCGAATACGCCGACGAAGTCACCCTGTCCCGGGCCATCTCCGGCCGGCAAACCCTCTGAAGGGGTTCCAAGTTCCAACGTTCCAACGTTCCAAGTTCCAGCGTTCCACGTTCCAGCGTTTCCACGGTGCGCGCTCATTGGCATTCGCGCCTCTGTCTACCCGGTGATTGATCAGGTCACCTCGTTGTGGGAGGCCCCTCTGTGGTCCGAACAGGTTCGCGGGGTGGAACCCGCTCCCAGTGCGCTCGTAAGCGCACTTGAACAGTAGGGTGAAAGTCCCTACCGGGCAAACGTTCTCCGGCCCGTATTCGACGGCAACTGCGTCATCGTGAGGTGGGGTGGGAAGCAGCCGAAGGAGAACCACCAGTCTGTAGGAGACGAACTCGATTCGGCTCAGAGGGGACAGCGAGCCTGCTGGGAAATGGCGAAGCTCGAATGGAAGGGAAACCTGACACGGACAAGAGCCTGATGGGTAACGTGAAAAAGGCATCTTGTTAACCCTTGGGGTGGTTGGAGATGGAATGGTGGGAAGTTCAAGTGACGTAAAGCGAGGAGGTCTGCGAAAGGTCGGTCTGGTAAGAGACCCGCAGAAGTCAGAGGCGGCGTAGTAGTGAAGAAGCCGGGTAATGCCGGTGGAGCGAAGGCCCGCCAGGAAGGTGGATGTGTAGAGTCAATGACGAAGCAAGAGGAACTGTCGAAAGTGGAGGAGACTCCTAAGCAAGGCAGAGAAGCCGAGAGCCAGAAATGGAGCTGGGTGGAAGCGGAAGTGTGGACTGAACGCATGCTGACGACCCTGGAAACAGGAGTGAAAGGAGGCAAAAATGCCTACTTTATCGAGCAGGGGCTATTTACCATGGCCGTAGCCCACGCGCAGATCTGTCAGTCCCGCCGTGGACCCCACTGACTGGAGAGCCGGATGCGGGAGAACCGCACGTCCGGTTCGGAGGGAGGGGAGGCTCAAACCAATGAGCTTTCCCTACCCCTATCTCTGTGCCCGCGTGCAGGGGGAATCGTCCCGGGGTATCCTACTAAGAACCGTGGGCTTGGGGCGTAAAGAACAACATGGAGAACCGGAATCAGACGGGCCGATTGGAACGAATCTGGGTGAAACGCTTCTTTCGAGGGCCGATGGACGAGCGGGAGACGGCCTTGCTGGTCCGGCAGCAGGGCCTGGAGGCCAACGCCAACCAGGGCGGTAAGAGGCAGGTGACTCTTCTGGATGTGGATTCCTGGGGGGAACTGTCTTCGGAAATGGGCACTGCGCTGGCCCCCTCGGTTCGAAGAGCCAACCTTCTGGTGAGCGGGGTCTCTTTGCGCGAATCTCGGGGTCGAATTCTGGCCGTCGGGAAGAGCCGACTTCTGATCAACGGAGAAACCCGACCCTGCGAGCGTATGGAGGAGGCCTGCACCGGGCTGCAGGAGGTCATGCTGCCGAGATGGCGGGGCGGAGCTTATGCTGAAGTTCTGGAAGGAGGGCAGATCCGGGTTGGAGATGCCGTCGGCTGGGAACGAGAACATCCGGCTCTGTGAGCGCCCCCCGGGAGGTCTCTCGAACCACCGTAACGGTTCTTACGTGAGGCTATCAGGAGGGGGGAACAGCCCGGGATCAGTCCCGGATCGGGAGTACCGGCTGGTTTCCAAGGAATCAATTGTTAAGAATTGGCCGGGGGGCCGCGTTTGGTGAGTAGTGCAAAGCGAAAGGATGACGGAGTGCAGTTAGCGTTGTCGAGCCAGTCAGTGGCCCCTGCAGGTCTCGAACTCGAACGGGCTTTCAAAGCTCACCACAATCGCGTCTTTCAGGTGGCCTATCGCATCACCGGAAACAGCAGCGACGCCGAGGATGTTCTCCAGAACATCTTCATCAGACTGATGAAGCGATCCGTGCTCCCGAGTGGCTCAGACGACGTTGGCAGCTATCTTCACCGGGCTGCCGTCAACGCCTCGATTGACGTGCTGCGATCGAGAAAGCCGTCGCGGAGAATTCCCCTGGAGGACATCGCGGTTCGGCTGGCTGAAGACGACGAATCCAGCCCCGAGACCGAGCAGCGGGGGAGGGAACTGGCAGACTGGCTTCGATCGGCCATTTCCAGGCTCAGTCCGCAGGCCGCGGAGATCTTTTCGCTCCGATATCTGGAAGGTTACAAGAACCTGGAGATCGCTGAAATGGTCCAGACCTCGCCAGGGGTTGTGGCGGTAGTACTCCACCGGGCACGACAGCGGCTCCGAGAGGAACTCGAGAAGTTTCTGGGAGAAAAGCGATGAGCGAGAAGAGCGACAGAATCGAGCGGCTGCTGGATGAAGCAGTCAGGGAGATCAGGGGTCGAAAGGTCGATGGGGTTGTCGTCAAAGAGACGGCGGATCGTGTCTGGACGACGCTGAGTGGGATTCCCGGCGAATCCCAGCCCCGGGCCGCCGGGTCTCAGGTCGTGGGCGATTGCAACGAGTTTCACGGCCTCATCAAGCCCTACCTCAATCGCGAGCTTTCCAAGCCGCGGAGCCTCCTGCTCGAGGACCATCTCAGCGAGTGTTTTTCGTGCCGGCGAGAGTTCAAGATCGTCAGAGACGGTGTCGGCCCGGTGCCGCCCGTTCCGTATCGGTCCACGGGCTGGTCGAGGCCAGTCTGGTTGGGCGTGGCGGTAGCAGCAGTCGTGCTGGTGGCCCTGGGCCTGGGGCGTCTGGGACTGTGGGAGCGTCTCCTGCCGGTACCGCAGGGACCTGTTGCTGTCGTTGAGGCGCTGGAGGGCTCCCTTCTTAACGTCTCCGGAGGAAGCGGAGAGACCCTGGTGAGCGGCCAGCGAATCATGGCAGGCAAGGATGTGAGGACGGCAAAAGACTCGGGAGCCGTGCTGGCTCTGAGAGACGGTTCCACCATCGAGCTGGGGGAGCGGGCGGAAGTGACCATCCGGGAGACGCACAGCGGCCGGACAATCGATCTGCACCGGGGCAACATCATCGTCCAGGCGGCCCCCCAGAAAGACGGATTTCTGAAGGTGAGGACAGACGATTGTCTCGTCCAGGTGAAAGGAACGGTGTTTTCGGTCAGCCGTGGCCTCAAGGGTTCTCGCGTTTCGGTGATCGAGGGCGTCGTCTCGATGGAGTCTCAGGGGAAACGCTACCAGCTCACGGCCGGACAGCAGATGTCCACTCGGAAGAGCCTCACCAGCGTACCCCTGGAGAAGGAGATCGCCTGGAGCCGCAACCTGAATGAGCACATCGCATTACTCCACGAACTGACATCCCTGCAGGAGGAACTGGGGGAAAGTCTGACTCCCGGGTTGACGTTTTCCAGCAGTCTGCTCGCACTCATTCCGGAAGACGCCGTGCTCTACGCCTCGCTTCCCAACTTGTCGGGAGGGATTCTCGAGGCTTACGAGCTGTTCGAGCAACGAGTTCAGGAGAGCTCCGAACTTAAAGAATGGTGGGGTCAGACCGGGGCCGATGATCGGGGGCTATTCGAGGGGCTGCTGAGAAAGATACAGGCGCTCGGGAATTTGCTGGGGCCGGAACTCGTTGTCTGGTTCGAGATGGGCGAGAGCTCACAACCCGAGGACCTGATCCTGATCAGCGAAGCAGCAGACGCAACAGCCTTGCTTGGAGCCCTGGAGCAGGAAGTGAACGCAGCCAACTCCGAGGCCGGTAAGGAAGTGCTGAGGCTGGTGAGTGATCCGGCTCAGCTTTTCACCGAGTCAACGGCACAACTCCATTTGATGGTCTGGCAGGGTCTGTTTGCAGCCTCACCGGCTGCGGCGAGTTTGCAGCGGCTGGCCTCCGCCTCTCCGCGGCCGACGCCCTTTTCGGAACGCATCGCGCGAGCTTATGAAGAGGGTGTAGGTTTCCTGGTGGCGGTCGACCTGGAGCGGATCATGACGCGGCAGATCAGTTCCGAAGAGGCGCAGGCGCTGGGCGAAGCCGGTCTCCTGGATACCAGGTTCGTCTTGATCGAACGAAAGCCCAGTGGCGATGCAACGGAGACGAGAGCCGTTGTCACGTTTGCCCGGGAGCGCCGCGGCATGGCATCCTGGCTGGCCACGCCGGCCCCAATGGGTGCCCTGGATTTTGTCTCCGCCGATGCGCATCTGGCCGCTGCCTTTGTGGTCAAAGACCCGGTTCTGATGCTCGAAGACATCTTTACCTTCATGGACACAGCCGCTCCCGAAACCCTGCAGCAGTTTGCCGCTTTTCAGGCTGAAAAGGGAGTTGATATTCAACATTTGGCCGAACCGATCGGTGGGGAAATCGTGTTGGCTCTGGATGGCCCGGTCCTTCCCTCTCCAAGCTGGAAGATCGTCCTCGAAGTGTACGATCCGGCAGCCTTTCAGGAGACTCTCGACTGGGTGGTCGAGGAATTGAACAGGGAGCTGGAGAAGGAGGGCAAAGCCGGGGTCGAACTGCTGATCGAGCGCAGCGACGGACGTGGGTTCTACAGCCTGGTCTCAGAAGATTCCGCCCCGGAGATCCACTATGTCTTTGTGGACGGGTATCTACTCGCTGGGCCCAACCGGGCATTACTTCGGGATGCCATCGGACACCGGGAGACCGGGTATACGCTGATCAACGCCCAACGCTTCCAGGAACTCCTGCCGGCTGATGGGATGAGCAGTGTCTCGGGTCTTCTGTTTCAGGACATGGGTAAGATTCTCAACTCGCTGGCTGATCTCGCCGGCGTGAGTGCGGAGCAAGAGGGTCTTCTCGCGGCTGCGTTGTCGGGGATGGAGCCGGCGCTGTACTATGCATATGGCGGAGAGGATCAGATCACCCTGGCCAGTACAGCTACCCAGTTCGCGGGGCTGAATGTGGCTTCGCTAATGAGCCTGGCCGGTGGAGGCCTGGACGATCTGTTTCGGAGTGGCCGGGGCGCCCGAAGCTGGCCCGGCAAGAGTTTAGTCCACTAGTAGGAGTGCTCGGGGATGGAGCCTGTAATTGAGCTCGAGGACCTGACAGTCCGCCTGGGCCGCAGAACCATCCTCAAGAATCTGAAGGCTTCACTGGGTGGTCGCTGCATCGGGTTGTTGGGACCCAATGGAGCTGGAAAAACCACCCTGATCCGCACCCTGTTGGGTTTTCATCCGCCTTCCTCGGGACGGGGGCGAGTTCTCGGTCACGACATTGCAAGCCATGCCAGGCTCATCCGCACCTGGATCGGCTTGATGCCCGAGAATGACTCCTATTGATTGGCGACAGTTAGAATTCGCGTGTTGCCTCATCTAAGAATCGAACCGAAACTAGAAACTTGCCTCATTGGGAATCGAACCCAGTTCAGAACAGCTTATTTCTTCCGTCTCGCAGAAACAACGGGTGGAGTGGAAGGTCGAAATGACAAGGGAATAATGTGCCGGAGTGATCACGTAAAAATGACCCACCTTGTCAAGTAGGGTGTTGTTCTTGGTTTGAGCGAATTGTCTTGTCCGGTTCTTGGACTGCGAGAGGGGACACAGTGAGGGCGAGCCCGAATGGGGTTCCCTCTCGGCGGCCGACTCAGGTGACCCCCTTCTTGGGTTGTCCCGGGACCGTGAAGTCCCTGCTGCTGGAGATGTACGGCCCAGCGGTCGAGGCGACATTGCTGTGTGGCCGTCAGGGGACACTTCCCATGGCTCATAAGACTATTTTGACCTCGGCTGGTTGCCCCTTTGTTGGCGCACCTTCTTTTGCGAAATTAGACCCGATTTCAGAGAACGTTGGCTCTACACGGGAGATCTCGGCCTTGTAGAGTTGTTCTCTTCGCCAGTCCCTGACGCGGCGCTGCAAAGTTCGCAGCTGCCCATCAAAGAATCGACAGGGATGGCGTTGTTGAAGCCGAATGAAAAGCGCTTTGGCTGTTTGAGCGGGATTGACTTCCAGTTGGACACGAACCTCTGGCCAGACTTCAACGAAAGGATCCTCCCGGGTCCTCCAAGTCCGGGCAACCCGGGGCTTCTTCGTCCGCCGATATCTCCTGATTTGGTTGGATTCTGGTGCAGCACTGATCTCAGCAAGGTACTTCCTGACAACAGCATCCATCTCTCTAGGGGAGCCGTTTCCCTCCGGTTCTCTTTGTCCGTTGGCAAAGGTCCAAAAATGGTCCTGTCTTCGCTCGAGTTCTTTGAGTAACGTGACTGGATCCAGCTTCCTGTACAGGTCTTTGATGGGTTCTATTTTTCTCTTGGTGAGACAATCAGAGGCTAAGATTCGCTGGTAAGGAGTTTGAGCCCGATCGTAGCGTTTCTTGACGCGTGCACCCCGGCGTTGCTTCTCGATTAGCTTCATCGAGGGCTGAAAGAAGTTCACGTAGAGGCGCAGAATCTCGTAAAGCTGAATCAGGGCTCGCCAGGCCCCCAGACCCGTGTAGCGATCGTAGCCAATCAGCCGTCTCACGATCGAACCATTCTTCTCCTCAACGAAGGCCTGATCGTTCTTTCGACCCACCCGGGAACGAGTGAAAGTGATCTGCTCTCTTTGGCAGTAACGGAGCATCTCATAGTTGATGAATTCGCTTCCGTTATCCGTGTCCAATCCGAGAAGAGGAACCGGGAGCCGCCCACGCAGGCAGTTGAGAGATCCGATCACATCGGCTTCGCTACGCCGTAGCAGCGCCACGCATTCGGTCCAGCCCGTTGCGACGTCCACCAGGACCAGAGTGTGTAGGAAACTGCCTGCAGCACTCTCGCCGCAGTGAGCCACAAGGTCGGCTTCGACAAAACCGGGTTGAAGATCATCCCAGTCAGCGAAGGTTCGGACCTTGATCTGCTTCTTGAGCAAGCTTCCTGGTCGGGTCGTACTGACACCGTGCCGGCTGCTTCTTTCGGAAGCCAACAATCGATCAGCGGTAGCTGGGCTGATCGCTAGCAGCCTTCGCCTAACATCAGGCGGCAAGGATAGATGACCGTTCCTCTCCATAACTTCGATCAACTCGGGAACAAAGGGGACCAGTCTCTTTGCGCAGATCCGGTTGGCCGTTGTCCAAAGAGTCACCAGTGCCCGCTTCACCCGGTCATCGTATCGGGCACGGCGGGGCCGCGACGAACTGGCCCTGCTCGGCGGATTGTTCAACAGGGTAATCGCATGTTTGCGACCGTAGCCGGTTGTCGCGACCAACTGATCTACAATCTGGCTCTTGATCCCTTTGCGGGCCGATGCGTAATCCTCAGCGGTACGCGTCAACAATTCTCGGCGCAACTCCAAACTCAACTTCTTCTTCAATCTGTGACCTCCTCATCAAGTTTTCGGTTCGATTCTTGATGAGGCAACGGTATGCCATCAGTTCGATTTTGGATGAGTCAATGCGCGGGAATTCTATTTGACGTTGATCAAGCCTGGACATTTCCCGCTGGAGTGCGGTCTCGGAAGTCCAGTTGGGCATGCCCATATCCTACGACAACCGGATGTCAATACCTAGCAGCCCGTGGCGAACTGAAACTGCTCCCGGTAGAATCTTGTCTCCCAGGTTCTCGAGACCGAAGGACAGACCCCAGGGGTGGGATTCCCGGGTCCAGTGCGATGGGAAATGGCGACTCTTCCTAGCCGGGAGGAAAGTGGGAGGTAGACTCAGGGCGACTCCCGGAGGGATTTAAACGGTCGCTGCCCTGAGTCTACCTCCCACTTTCAAGGCGTTTTCGGCCTGACACCCCTCCCACACTTGACCTCAGATTAGAGAGGCGGAGCTCAAAGGGTTCCAACGTGGAATCCGACGGTAAAGCGGCGACCGCCTGCGGGGGCGAACTGGAAGTGCTCCCGGTAGAACTTGTCTCCCGGGTTCTCGAGAGCAAAGAACAGACCCCAGGGGTGGGATTCCCGGGTCCAGTTGATGCCCAATCCCAGTCGGTGGATCGTGAAGCCGTGGAGCCCGAAAGGGTCCTGTGCGATGGGAAATGGCGGCGCTTCCTAGCCGGGAGGAAAGTGGGAGGTAGACTCAGGGCGACTCCCGGGGGTATTTAAACGGTCGCTGCCCTGAGTCTATCTCCCACTTTCGAGACGTTTTCGGCCTGAGGCCCCACGCTTGGAGATCCCTAATCGTGGAACGTGGAACTTGGAACCTGGAACGCCGCGAGGGACAGCGAGTGGACAGCTATCGGTGATGAAGCGCCAGAATAGTGAAGCAGGTCAGACCCCAGAGAAGCAGGTTGATAAACAACGGGCGGTCGCGAAAGATAACCTCTTCGGGACGCTCGACGATCTCCATCCCGGACAAATACTGATACCGCAGGAGCCCGTAAAAAACGAAGGGCACACTCAACATGATCCAGGCGGTGGGAGCTCCCTGGATGGTCCAAAGAGCATAGGTCATGAGAACGCTTGCCAGCAGTGCCGTTTCCACCCGCTCCAGATAGGCAATGGAGTACTCCGTAAGGACGCCTCGAGTCGTGATCCCGGTGTCCAACATTCTTGTCAACTCACTCTTGCGCTTCTGTAGACCCACATAGAAGGCAGCCAGGGCGACGCAGAAGAGAAACCACGGCGAAAGCTCTACCAGGGCCGCGAAGCCTCCGACCACAGCGCGAAGGACGAAGCCCGAGGCGAGCGCCATGATGTCGAGAATCAAGACCCTCTTGAGGATCAGGTTGTAAGCGAGCTGAATCAGAATATAGGCTCCGATCACGAGGACCAGAGCTTTCGAGATTCTGAAAGCCAGCCCCAGACCGGCGATGCCCAGGAGGATGGCGGCGAGAATCGCGGTTGAAGCGGAAATCTGACCTGATGCCAGGGGACGCCGCTTCTTAACGGGATGGAGTCGGTCCTGTTTCAGGTCGAAACAGTCATTGAGCAGATAGACCGCGCTCGACACAGCACAGAACGAAACAAAGGCGCCGACGACTTTCAGCAGCTCATCGGGATCGGTGACAAAGGCGAAGAGGGGAGCCCCAAAGACAAGCAGGTTCTTGACCCACTGGCGGGGACGCAGGGCAACGAGAAGTGCGGGAATCATACTCAGTCGGTACTCCGTGGCCAGGGGCGAATATACGAACTGGCACTGACAGGCAGTGCGCCCCCTGCCTTTGCCCTTGCCCCAGCTTCACCTCATCTTTCCTGCTCAATCGCAGAACGCTTGCCATGCGATAGAAGCAGGCCTTCTGCGCTCACCGACGAATCACGTTGTAGACCGAAAAAGATGCGAGAGAGTGACGGGCAAAGGCACGGGCAACGGCAAAGGCAAGGCGCCAAAACAAGTCTGGGTTAGAATAAGCCTGCCCATGTTTACTGGAGTTGTTGTGGCCCAGGGTCGTCTCGAACGGATCGTAAGCAGCCCCGAAGGCGCGATTTTGACCGTCAAGAGTGCTGAACTGGGCCCCCGGCTGGGTGTCGGGGACAGTGTCAGTGTGGACGGCATCTGTTTGACTGTGGTTGAAAGCACCGAACAGCTCTTCAGGGTGGAGGTCACGCCGGAGACGCTGCGCCTGACCAACCTGTACACAAGGAATGAAGGGGACTGCGTAAACCTGGAGCCGGCAGCCCGAATGAGCGATTTTCTGAGCGGCCATCTGGTGCAGGGTCATGTGGATGGAAAAGGTCAGATCACGGACATCCGGGTGGATGGAAACTCGAGGGTGTTTCGGTTTCAGGCCGCTGGCAGCCTTCTGCGCTACTGTACCCTCAAGGGTAGTATTGCCGTCAACGGTGTGAGCCTTACTATTTCCGCTCTGGGTAAAGAGTGGTTTGAAGTCACCATTATCCCGCACACCCTGGCGGTCACGAACTTTGGCCGGTTCGAGATGTCAGATATCGTGAACCTGGAGGTTGACATTATCAGTAAGTACGTAAAGTTGCATGTCAAGCGAGTTCTGGTGAGTTTCGCAGCGATTCTGATGGCCACGGCTGGATGGCTTCAGGCCTCGTCTTTTAATGTGGATGTCAACACCATCCTGATTTACGAGAATACGACCCGGGCAAACACGAGTCAAACCGTGATTCGGGTGGCGCGTTATCAGCCGGATATCGTCATGGAGTGGGAAACCCGAATGGACCAGGGGACTGTTCACCTCTATCGCAAAGCCGTCGATCAGTCCACCCGCTTCACCCTCGCCGGACTGTTCAAGGTGGGCGTCAATAGTGTTTCAAAGGACGAGACGACTGTGTGGTTGTCGAGAACTCTCTACGATCAACTGGCTACGGGCAAGACCCAGAAGATCCATTTCAACCGCACGGCGCTGAAGATGACTCCCTCGAGAAGGGAGGATGCCCGGATCCTTGTCAACGGGGAGAAAGTCGTGTCCACTGTGGTCGTTTTCAAGGACGATCGGCGAGGTGAGTGGGCCTTTCTAGACGAACGTGAAAACCCGCTCTTGATCAAGTACTCTTCTCCTTTCTATGTGACCGAGTTGAGCAAAGTCGTGAATCCAGAGAAAGCCTCTCTGCGCTGGATCAAGAACCCTCCTCCGATACAATAATGCCTTCATGAGCAGGAGATGAGGATGACGACACCGTCGATGTCAAAGACAAAGACCGAACTGGATTCGATCGAGGAAGCACTGCAGGATATTCGAGCCGGCAGGATGGTCATTGTCGTTGACGAGGAGGACCGTGAGAACGAAGGCGATCTGACCATGGCGGCGGAAAAAGTCACTCCTGAGGCGATCAACTTCATGGCCACTCATGGACGCGGCCTGATCTGTCTTCCCATGACCGGCGAAGCACTGGAGCGCCTCAACGTACCTCTCATGGTGGCCCAGAACGAATCGGTGCATGAGACCGCCTTCTGCGTCAGCATCGAGGCTCGTCAGAGAGTGTCGACGGGGATTTCGGCGGCCGACCGGGCGAGAACGATTCTGACTGCCATCGACCCGGCGACGCTTCCCGAGGATCTTATCCGTCCCGGGCATGTCTTCCCCCTGCGCGCCCGGTCTGGCGGTGTCCTGGAGCGGGCCGGACAGACGGAGGCGGCCGTTGATCTGGCCCGGATCGCGGATCTGAAGCTGGCCGGCGTGATCTGCGAAATCATGAACGAGGATGGAACGATGGCCCGTCTTCCCGATTTGTTCAAATTCCGAGACAAGCACGGCATTCGGATCGTTTCGGTCGTGGACCTGATCAAGTTTCGGTTGAAGAATGAGCGATTTGTCAGGAAAGTCGAACAGGTACCTTTTCTGTCCGAATACGGAAGTTTCGAGTTGATTGTGTTCGAGAACCAGCTCGATGGGAACCGGCATCTCGCCCTGGTTAAAGGAGACATCAGTGGTCCCGACCCGGCTCTGGTGAGGGTTCATGCGGAATCGGTTCTGGGAGATATCTTTCGAAGCCATCTGGACCCGGCCGGACAAGAGCTGGAATTGTCACTGAGAAAGATTGAGTCGGAAGGGAGAGGGGTTTGCGTCTACCTTCGCTTTGCCGACAAAGATCGGCAACTGGCGGGTGAAGTGGAAAGACTGGCGGCTCGAAATCGCGGCGACGCCTCAAGCACCGTTTTTCCGGGAGCCTCGTTCCGAGATTTTGGAGTGGGTGCCCAGATATTAACGGGTCTGGGGCTCCACGAAATTCGAATACTGACAAACCATCCCAAGAAGATCGTGGGGCTGGAGGGCTTTGGCCTGCGAATCGTAGAACAGATTCCCATTCAGTGATCCTGTTGCCGGGTTGAGCCTGCAGCACCCGACGCGGCGGCCTGCATAGAGGAGAATCTCCCACATGACGGAACGTGTCAACAACTTTGAGACACTTTGGTGAATAAATTACAGTAGCGTCATCTCAGGGGTCCTTCTTTTCGGGAGGGTTGATCCAAACCGCCTCTGGAAGAGCGGGAGGAACGGGTTTGCCATTGGGAAATCTCTCCTGGAAGAGTGCATGGGCGGCCTCCAGTGTTTGGGCTCGATTGCGACGTGTGGCGATGGCGGTGAGGTAGTGCACGTCCTCGGGAGTGTGCAGGCCGATACCCGAATGGCGATGGTCGCGGTTATACCAATCGAAGAACTCCCGGCAAAAGGTTCTGGCTTGCTGGATGGTGCCGAATCGAGCCGGGAATTCGGGCCGGTACTTGAGGGTCTTGAATTGGGCCTCCGAGTAGGGATTGTCGTCACAGACGTGAGGCCGAGAGTGAGACTTGGTCACTCCCAGATCGGCCAGCAGCAAGGCCAGTGCCTTGGAACTCATCGACGACCCTCGATCAGCATGGAGGGTGAGATCTCCCGACACGATCGCCTGCTTGGAGTAGCTCTGGGCGATCAAAGCCTTGGCCAGGCGTGAGTTCTCCTGGGTGGCCACCATCCAGCCCACCACGTAGCGGCTGAAGATATCCAGAACCACATAGAGGTAGTAATAACTCCATTTGACGGGACCCTTGAGCTTGGTGATGTCCCATGACCAACATTGGTTGGGGCCGGTGGCCAGGAGTTCTGGCTTGGCGTATTGGGGATGGCGGCGCTGGCGGCGACGCTCCTTGACTTCCAGACGTTGGGACAGAATGCGATACATGGTTCGGATCGAGCACAAGTATCGCCCTTCATCCAGTAGCTCCGCCCACACTGTGGCGGGAGCTTTGTCGACAAACCGCTGGCTGTGCAGGACCTCCACGACAGCTTCCTTCTCGGGCGGGCTCAAGGCGCGTGGGGATGCGGGCCGAGGTCGAGGATCCATCGCCGGCCGTTCCCGCCGAAGTTTCTCCCGATACAGACTGGATGGCGGCAGATCCAGAGCCTGACAGCCGGCCCGGACTCCGTGGGATTGTGAGAATCGCAAAGCTTCGTCCATCAGCTCTCGTCTCCGTTCTCTTCGCTGCTCGCCAGAGAGATCCCCAACAGTTGCGAGACTTTTTTTTGGAGATCCAGCATGGCTTCAAACTTCTCGAGCTTGCGCTTCAACTTCCGATTCTCGGCCTGAACTTGCCTCAATTGATGATCCAGAGGATTGACCGGCTTGGACTTGCGCCCCCGCTTGCGAGGAGTCAGCGCCTGCAGCGTTCCTTCCTCGCGTTGTCGTCGCCAGGTCTGAAGATTCGACCAGTAAAGTCCTTCTCGGCGCAGCAAGGCTCCCACTCCGCCCGACTCTTCACATCCATCGGCCTGCTCCAGGATCCGGAGCTTATAGCGGGCTGAAAATCGGCGACGCGTGGCCTTGCTGGGAACTTCCGGATCGGGTCTAGGAAGAACCCTGTCGGGCTCAGTCCGTTCCGCACCGATTTTGGGGACCTCTCCGCTTCGCTCCGAAGTCTCCAAAATCCTCAGTTTCTTATCGCTCCTGTTTACCATCATCGTGTGATCCAGCTTCTCACCCTCTAGTCTAATTTAGTGGGGAAGAAGTGTCTCACCCATGTTGGCACAGAGGGTGATCCAGAAAAAGATCTGCATGCTTGGCGCCTACGTAGTCGAAAACTCGAGCCAGCAACTCGTGATCATGAAGGCGACCTTGCGTCGCCCTCTCTTCGCGGGAGGGGAATATGGAGCCGCTGCCCTGCACTCCGTAGAAACGGATTCTCAAGTTCTGAAAGGATGAATCGCTCATCCGGGGCTAGTGTACTGTCCGGGAAGTTCCCGGTGTTAATTCGGGAAAGACACCTGAAGTAGCGGCGTGAACTTTCCGGACAGTGCACTAGCTGGTGGAAGGGTAATAGCCTTGCTTATGTGAGACCTTCAGCTTGTCCGGTTTGCCATCACCATCCACATCAATCTCTACCTGGATCCTCAGCTTGCGAAACTTGTTATCCTGCTTCGGATTCGTGGAAACGTAACTCAACGAGTACTGGCTCCTGACCAGAGCGCTGATATTGTTAAAGATTCCGTTAAAGGCAGTAGTGAATCGCGGAAAGTAGGCCTGGCCTCCCGTTGACTTGGCAATGTGCTTGAGCGTGGCCTCCGCCTGCTGAAAATCCATTCGCGTGGTGGCCGGGAGATTCTGTTCACGGCGGGCCAGGAAATGGCCAGCCAGGCCGATCGGGTATATCGTCACATTCGTGTTCTTGACGCGTTTCAGGAGCTTCCCCAGGTTTGTCTTGCTGAAGGAATCGAGTCCAGTGGTCACCAGTACGATGGAGACTTTTCCCTCCACCTCTTCGAGCCGGTCCAGGGTGTCAATCACGGTGTCGTACAAATTGCTTTCGGAGTAGGCAGGCGAACTGAGCCTGCGCAACGCCGTAAGGACTTCGCCCTGGTTTTGAGTAAAGTCGACCAAAATCTCGGGCCTGAGGTCGTAAGCAATGACGGCAATCCAGTCACCCTCGCGCATGCCGCGTACAAAAGTCTGGGCGGCGAGCCAGGCCTCGTAGATGACCTCCCATCCGTAGTAGGAGCCCAGAACCACATTGATGTATCTACTGAACTCTACAACCAGAACGGCTGTCATGGGTGCTTCCGCAGGAGCAAAGTTGGTGATTTCCTGCTCGACCTTGTCCTCGTAGACTTTGAAATGTCCGCGCTTCAGGCCCTGGATCAGGTTCCCCTTTTTATTCTGCACCGTGACGTCGACATTAATCTGGTGGACTCCCACCCGGATCGTAGTCTGACCGGCCGGCCGGTCGGCTTCTTCCTCAATCGGCTGTGGCTTTTGTTGCTGGGCGAGCGGCTGTTCCACAGACACCGAAACTACGAGACACGACAGAGCAAAAAGGAGGGGAAGGGCTTGCCGTTTCATAGGTGGTCGATTCTCCCGGTAGTTGGGATGCGATAGCAGCAGAATAGTATCATAGGCCAATTGAGTCAGTCGGTTTGCGACTAGACTCCGCTTCCAGACTCACTCGTTCTCGGTAGACACGCTCTGAGATCTCACGGACGCTCGAAATCTTGTGTTTGGTCAGGACGACGCCGGCTGCGCCCCGGCCTTTGACGGCGTACTCCTCGAAGTCTACATACAGGTCGGTCTTGATACGCGGTTTCTTGCGCAGACGAACGTAGCAAAACCGGGCGCTACTCGGCTGGAAGAAAAGAACGCGGGAACCGCTTTTCGCCTTGCCCAGTTCATATCGCCGGTCACGAGTGATTCCTCCCACCTGAAAACGCTTAATCAAGCCTCTTCCCGTACGCGGATCCTCATAAGTCAAATTGAAAGTGGTTTCTCGATCATTATGTTCAAATAGCTGCAAATACACAATGTTCTCACCAACGTATTTCTTCGTGTCCACCCTCGTGACCAGCAAGCCTCCATCCTTGAGCACTACCATGACATCGTGGAGGATGGAGCAGGGGCCAATCTCTTCGCCGATTTTCGGATCGGTGCCGATGAAGCCTCCTTTCCGATCGACATAGAGCTTCTCTGTTCGGGCGGCCACTGTCTGCGCCTTGACCGTGTCGAAACTCGTCAACTCGGTCTTTCTTTGCCGCCCCTCACCGTAGGTCTGAATGAGCCGGTCGATGTAACGAATCGTGTAGTCAGTCAGGCTCCGCAGATCGCGACGGATGTCAGCCAGCTCCCGGTCAATCCTTTCGAGTTCCGCCTTCGCCTTTTCGGCATCCCAGGCGCTGATGCGCTTGATTTTGACTTCGGTCAGGTACACCAGGTCGTCCTCAGTCACCTCACGGCGAAGTTGATTCTTGTGGGGATCCAGTCCTCGATCGATTTCGAAGAGGACTGCGTCCCAGGTCCGGCAGTCCTCAATTCGCAGATAAACCCGGTGTTCAACGAAGATCTGTACCAGGCGGAGACGGTGCCACTTCCGGATGAGGCGCTCCTGGCGATACTCGAGATCCTGTTTGAGAAGAGCTCGCGTCTTCTTGGTGCTGGCGATCAGGAGCTGCGGTATCGTGCAGTCTTCGGGGCGTTTCTGGCGGATGACCATCGGATTCGAGGCCAGGCTGATCTCACAATTGGTAAAGGCGTAAAGGGCGTTCCTGGCCTGTTCCATGTCCACGCCCCGCTGAAATGTCACGACGATCTCGACCTGTTCGGCTGTGTTGTCCTCGATGTGGGCCAGCTTGATCTTGCCCTTCTCATTGGCACTCAAAATGGAGTCGATCAGATACTCGGTGGTCGTCCCGTAGGGCAATTCTCGAATGATGAGTGTCTTACCCGCTCCAATTTCCACGCGGGCACGGACCCGGACCCGGGAACCCTGAGCACCATCTTTGTACTGAGTGACGTCGGCCAAACCGCCGCCGGGGAAGTCGGGGTAGAGGGTGAATTCTTCGTTTCGCAGCCAGGCTTTCTGCGCTTCCAGTAACTCCAGAAAGTTATGGGGGAGGACTCGCGTCGTCATCCCTACTGCAATTCCCTCAGCACCGGTGGCGAGCAACAACGGAAACCGAACCGGCAGCAGTACCGGCTCCTGATTACGGCCGTCGTAGGAAAGTTGGCACTCCGTCAGATGAGGGGCGAAAACGACGTCTCGGGCAAAGGGAGTCAGCCGGGCTTCGATATAGCGTGCCGCGGCGGCGGAATCTCCCGTGAGAGGGTTTCCCCAGTTGCCTTGAGTGTCAATCAGAAGCTCCTTCTGGGCCATGGTGACCAGGGCGGCGTAGATAGAGGCATCTCCGTGAGGGTGGTACTTCATGCAGTGCCCGACGATGTTGGCGACCTTGTTGTAGCGGCCGTCCTCGTTCTCCCACAGAGCGTGAAGAATCCTGCGCTGCACGGGCTTTAGACCATCCGCCGCGTGCGGGATGGCGCGGTCCCTGATGACATAGGAAGCGTACTGGAGAAAGTAATCTTTGTAGGTGGACCGGATTCCCAGCTCTCCGTTGGGGGAAGACATCCGGTTCGTGTCGGAAGGACTCGTCATCCTGACAGAACCTCAGCTGCTTCGAGGGCGGCGTCCATAGGCTCTGTGATCAGGTTGTCGAGAATGAATTCCTTCCGGTCCGGCGTGTTCTTTCCCATGTAGAAGCGAAGGTGTTCCTTCAGTTTCAACCCGTGCGGCAGGTGGACTCGGTCGAGTCGGATGCGTTTGCCAATAAAGTCCTTGAACTCGTGCGGGGAAATCTCGCCGAGGCCCTTGAAACGGGTGATCTCTGGTTGACCGCCCAGTCCGAGAATGGCCTCGCGCTTCTCTTCTTCGCTGTAACAATAATAGGTTGTTTTCTTGTTTCTGACTCGAAAGAGCGGGGTTTGCAGGATGTAGAGGTGGCCAGTTCTGACCAGCTCTGGAAAAAACTGGAGGAAGAACGTGAGCAGCAGGAGCCGTATATGCATTCCATCGACATCGGCATCGGTCGCGACAACGACGTGACTGTAGCGCAGGTTCTCGATTCCATCTTCAATTCCCAGTGCATGTTGGAGCAGGTTGAGCTCTTCGTTCTGATAGACCACCTTGCGCGAGAGTCCAAAGCAATTGAGTGGTTTCCCGCGCAGTGAAAACACGGCCTGTATCTGAACATTGCGAACCTTGGTCAAGCTGCCCGAGGCGCTGTCCCCTTCCGTGATGAAGATCTGAGTACGGTCAAAATCCTTTTTGTGCGGCTCATTGAAGTGAACCCTGCAGTCTCTGAGTTTCTTATTGTGAATGTTGGCCTTGCGAGTTCGTTCCCGGGCCAGCTTCTTGATTCCGGCCAGGTCCTTTCGTTCCCGTTCGTTTCGCTGAATCTTCCTGAGAATCGCTTCAGCTGTCTGCGAGTTTTTGTGCAGATGCGTGACCAACTGGTCGCGGACGTGCTCGACGAGCCAGGATCGTACGGTCGGGCCATCCGGAGAGACGTGGGTACTTCCCAGCTTGGTCTTGGTCTGAGACTCGAAGACCGGCTCGTGGATTCTGACCAGAACGGCTCCCACGATTCCGCTGCGAGCGTCGGAAGGCTCGATCTGCCGGTTGAAAAACTCCTTCAATCCTTTCAGTATTCCCTCGCGAAAGGCTGCCTGATGGGTGCCACCATCGGGCGTGTACTGCCCGTTGACAAAGGAAAGGTAGGATTCACCGTACGAGTCGGTGTGGGTGAGCGTGAACTCGATTGAATCACTCACCTCGTGGATCGGGGTGTAGAGACCGCTGTCCTCGACTTCGCGGTTGAGAAGGTCCAGCAATCCATTTCGACTGAGGATGGCCTGCCCATCGAAGTGCAGAGTGAGTCCCCGGTTCAGAAAGGCATAGTTCCAGAGCCGATCTTCCAGAAACTGACGCTTGAACCGGTAGTTCGGGAAAACCTCCTGGTCCGGACTGAACTCGACCCGGGTACCGGTTCGCTCTGGTGACGGTCGGACTGGATGGTCCTCGATCAGTTCTCCCCGACAGAACTCGGCACGCTTGACCTTGCCGTCTCGAAAAGACTCGACGATCAAACTGTTGGATAACGCGTTGACGGCTTTGGTGCCCACACCGTTGAGCCCGACGCTGCGATAAAAGGCCCCTGTATCGTACTTGGCCCCGGTATTGATTCGGGCCACACATTCGATCAGTTTGCCATGTGGAACCCCGCGGCCGTAATCGCGAATGATGACCGTGCCGTTCTCCATCGCAATGTCGATTCTCTTTCCTGCGCCCATGAGGAACTCGTCGACGCTGTTGTCCACGACTTCCTTGAAGAGGAGGTAGATTCCGTCATCTTCCTGAGACCCATCACCCCGTTTTCCTATGTACATTCCGGGCCGGGTCCGAATGTGCTCCTTCCAGTCCAGGCTCTTGACGTGGTCCTCTGTGTAAGCTGCCAGTTGAGCAAAAGAGCGGGTGGTCGCCAAAACTCTACATCTCTCCTTTCTCCTGGCTCGCGAAAACCCCAATTGCCTCGGCTCACTTCCGGGAAGCGGGCCGCCGGGCCAGGCTCCTTTTCGGCTGGTGCACCTGTGACGGTGCCAGGTACTCATTGTACCCAAACAGGCTGAACTTCGATGGCTACGATCGGCCCCTGCCAAGAGTTCCACGCTGGCGCGCTCATGTTGAAAGTTGAAGGTTGAAAGTTGCAAGTTGAAGGTGGAAGACTCGTGGAACGTGGAATCCAAAATGGCGAGACAAAGTGGACTGCAGGAGGTCAAAAGGAGGTGTGGGAACTTGACCTTCCCCTCCTGCGCGCCTAAGTTCAACTGGAACAGCACTTCCGGATGGGCGTGAATACGGGATCGGAGTGATCGTGAATAGAAGTTCCATTCTCAAATTGCTGGCAGTTGTAGTACTGCTGAGTGGCCTTGTCTATTTTGGAGCCCGTTACGACTTGCAGAATACCCTGCTCCAGGTGCTGACCTGGATCCGCGATCTGGGTGTGCTTGGCCCCCTCGTCTTTGCCGGTATCTATGTCGTCGCCGCGGTGACACTGGTACCGGGATCGATCCTGACGCTGGGGGCGGGTGTCATTTTCGGGGTCTTCAAGGGCACCATGGTGGTCGCCGTTTCCGCAACGCTGGGAGCGACCGCCGCCTTTCTGATCGGCCGCTATCTGGCCCGGGACTGGGTGACTTCCAGGATCAAAGAAAACGAGAAGTTCCAGGCCATCGACAAAGCAGTTGCCGAGGAAGGTTGGAAGATCGTGGGACTGACCCGTCTGTCACCCGTTTTCCCTTTCAATCTGCTCAATTACGCCTTTGGCGTTACAAGTGTTTCGTTGAGAGATTATGTGCTGGCTTCCCTCTTCGGAATGCTGCCCGCGACCTTGATGTATGTCTATATCGGATCGCTGGCGGGCGACCTGGCGACCCTGGGGGCTGCGGACCGTCCCCGGACCACCGGCGAACTTGCTCTTTATGCCGTGGGCCTGGTGGCCACGGTCGTGGTAACTGTCTACATTACCCGGATCGCCCGGAACGCACTCAACCGACGGATTCAATAGATGCCGCCCTGGAGTGAACATGTCATTGCCCAGCGGGTTTCCGATCTCTCCACGTGACCAACACAACGAACTTCTGGTGAGCCATGTTCGCCCTCCTGACTGGGTGAACCCCAAGCCGCAGGGACGCTACAACCTGGTGGTTGTCGGCGCCGGGACGGCAGGATTGGTCACCGCTATCGGAGCAGCAGGACTGGGAGCGAAAGTAGCCCTGGTGGAGAGGCATCTGCTTGGAGGTGACTGTTTAACCGTGGGATGCGTTCCGTCCAAGGGCCTGTTGGCTGCAGCCAAGACGGTGGCCACGGTAAGCAAAGCGGGCAAATACGGTATCCGTGTTCCCGGCCAGGCGACGGTCGACTTTCCAGCGGTCATGGAGCGCATGCGCCGGCTTCGAGCGGGGATTAGCCGCCACGATTCGGCGCGCCGTTACAGTGAGGCGGGAGTGGACGTTTTCATTGGCCAGGGCGAGTTCATCGACGGACACCAGCTTCGGGTTGAAGACCAGGTGTTGCACTTCAAACGCGCGGTCATCGCCACCGGAGCCAGGGCTGCCGGTATTCCCATTCCGGGTCTCGAAGAAGCCGGTTATCTGACCAATGAGACAGTTTTCAGTCTGACCAAGCTGCCGGCCAGGCTGGGCGTCATTGGGGCTGGCCCCATTGGCTGCGAAATGGCGCAGGCCTTTCGGCGATTCGGCTCGGAAGTGCATCTTCTGGAGCGCGCGCCGCAGATTCTCAGTCGCGAGGATCGGGATGCCGCGGCCATTGTCGAAGCGGCGCTCCTCGAAGACGGTGTCAACCTGGTCCTGGACTGTTCGACGAGGTCGGTTTCCGCCGCTTCCGCCGCAGGTGGTGAAAAGATCATTGAGGTCGAATGTGGAGGTGAGTCTCGTCGGATCGCCCTTGACGAGATCCTGGTGGGGGTCGGCCGGGCTCCGAACGTCGAGGGCCTCGGATTGGAAAGCGTGGGGGTTGAGTACGACAAGCGCAAGGGGGTGCTCGTGAATGACTACCTGCAGACTTCCAATCCCATGATCTATGCCGCCGGGGACATCTGCAACCTTTACAAGTTCACGCACACAGCGGACGCGACTGCCAGAATTGTGATCCAGAATGCCCTCTTTTTTGGCCGCAAGAAAGCCAGCAGCCTGACCATACCCTGGTGTACCTACACCGATCCCGAGATCGCCCACGTCGGCATGTACGAGAAGGATGCCGCCGAGAAGGGGCTGGAAGTCGAAACTTTTGTGCGCGAGCTCAAGGACGTGGACCGGGCCGTCCTGGACGGAGAGACCGCAGGGTTCGTGAAGGTTCACGTGGAGAGAGGGAGCGATCGGATTCTGGGAGCGACCATAGTGGCCCGCAATGGAGGCAGCATGATCAGTGAGCTGACTCTGGCCATGGTTGCCGGCGCAGGTCTTGGCACTGTCGCTGGTACGATTCACCCCTACCCGACGCAGGCGGAAGCCATCAAGCAGGTGGGCGATGCCTATAACCGGACCCGCCTGACACCCTTCGTGAAGAGTCTGTTCAACCGCTGGCTAGCCTGGACGCGGTAGGGTGGTTACTGGTTACTGGTTGAAAGTTGAAAGTTGAAGGTTAAAGGTTGGGGGACGAGGAACCGGTAACTGGTAACCAGTAACCAGTAACCACCAGTAACCTAGTCCCGGTACCATCTTGCCAGTGTGCTGGGGGAAACACCGCTCCAGTAGGCGAGCACGATGGTCCAGTTTAAGAGTGTGGTGCGGGCCAGGCCGCGGCGCTTCCAGCGCCGGGCTGACGTAGGGGCAGCCATCTCGGAAATCACGATCTTTCCTGAGCGGGCCAGACGGCGGACCAGTTCAAAGTCCTCCATAATAGGAATCTCTCGATAACCGCCCATCCTCCTCAGCGTACCGGCGCGCAGAAAGAGCCCCTGGTCTCCGTAGGGTGTTGAAAGAAGGCGGGCTCTCAGGTTGGCAAACATCTCAATGAGCCGGAAGCCCCAGCCGGGGGCGTCAATCTGAAACCGGAAAGCGCCGGCTGTGATACCGGGGCGAGTCAGAACCTTCTCGATTTCGGCGAGGTAGCCGTCAGGAAGGCGGGTGTCCGCGTGGACGAAGACCAGAAAGCGGCCCCGGGCCTTGTCGGCGCCATGGTTCATCTGGGAAGCTCTGCCCGGTCTTGAGCCGACGAAGCGCACCCCGGCCTGGCCCGCGATCTGCCGGGTCGCATCGCGGCTCCCACCATCGGTGACGATGATTTCCACTTCATCCGACCTTCCCAGACCCGCCAGCATCGCCGGGAGCCGGTCAGCTTCATTCAGTGTGGGGATGATGATCGTCAGCTTCGGAGGCGGGGTGAATGGGTTCTGGGTTCTGGGTTCTGGAATCTGGAATCTGGAACCCATCCCTCATTCCTGCTCGTTCAGTGTCCAGTCGTAGCTCAGGTACTTGACTCGGAATCGTTGCTCTTGAAGGTATTGCCGCTCGTCTTCTGACAGGAACGGCAAAGCAAAGTTGAGGACTGATCTGAGAGCGGCCGAGTGGCGGGGGAAGTTCTCCGGAGCAGTTCCATAACGGACCTCGAAGTCGCTGCCAAACCAGTTGAAGATGGAGGACAGATAAACCACTCCTGAGTCTGCGTCAACTCGAAACTTGGACCGGTCTCGAACAAACTGGGCGGTTTGATCCTGGAGCTGGTTCTCAAGCAGCTTGCCCCGGTAAGATTCTGCACGCAGAAAGGGACAGCTCACAGCGGCGCACACCAGCGCCACATGGATTCTCGGCTCGTCAAACTGCTTGCGTAGAATCGAATGCTCGATGTAATCCAGGGTGCGATCGCGCCCTGCCACTCCGAAGTGAGTCTTGTCCCAGGCGCCATCGATCTGGCGGATACTGTTTTTGGGATAGGCCAGAGACGCCAGGAAGCGGGACTGAATCGGGTAGTTATCGATGATCACACGTAGAGTCAGTGCATTGTAGGCGTTGATCCAGAAGGCGATTCGAGACGCTGGATTCCAGGGTTCGAGGTCAACGGAGCGGAGTTTCTCGACAAAGCGATCCAGCTTCTGCCGGTTCTCCTTTAGAGATGCGTAATCTACCAGCCCTCGTGAGTCCACGTGGGAGGCCAGAATCTGATCATATTCATGGTACAGAGAGGCTTCCGACTCCGGCACCCGGGCCAGGCAGTTGAGAGAGATTGTGATGGCCAGGATGAAGCAGGGGACGCCCGGCCCCCCACCTTTTCCTCTCGGATAGGTCATGTCACAACCCTTTTCACACTCGGATCTGTTTCATCAGACGCTCCACTCAAGACGCCGCAGCGAGCGCCCGGTTGCTGTGGGCAGTCGGGGCTCCAGATTCAGTTTGCTCTTGTCAGCCAGATAAATGGCCTGAAACTCACCGCTCTGGATCTCCAGGGCAGACGGCTGCCCCCGGATAATAGTCACTGTAGAGTCTCGTGTCGACCAGGAGACTCGGGCGCCGCTCCGCTCGCTCCGTTCCAAGTTCCAGGTGCTCCAAGTTCCACGTTGCGCGCTCATTGGCATTCGCGCCTCTGTCCACTCGGCGACGGAACAGTCGAGCTATCCCGGATGATTCATAAATTTTCTACTGCAGCGTGAGAATCTCCCGCTTCGCTACGAAAACTTATGAATAATCCGGGCTATGGGACCGGCCTCGAGGCCGCCAGGAACTGCGATAATCAAGGAAACTACAGAAGGCAGGAACGCCAGTGACTGCGTGGCGGCCCAGCGGGTGCGGGGGAATCAGGCTCGTTCCGAGATCGCAGCCCAGATCAGACAAGCCCACCCGATCAGGAAGGCCAACCCTCCAATCGGCGTGATCGCTCCCAGCCAGCGCAAGCCGGTCAAGCAGAGAGTGTAGAGTGATCCGCTGAAGATGAGGATTCCGAGGGTGAAAAGCGCCCCCGCCAGGTAAGCGGGAGTCTGAGAGTAGCGAATGGTTGCCAGGCTGGAAATAAGGATGGCGAGAGCATGAACGAGATGGTAGCGAACAGCGGTCTCGTAGACTTGCATCATTTCAGTATCAAGACGGTTCTTGAGACCGTGAGCTCCAAAAGCCCCGGCCGCCACGCCGAGAAGGCCAAAAAGTGCTCCCAGAACGAACAGACTGCGGTCCATGACTGGAAACGATACCAGCACTCACCCGGATGTTCCAGACGGCATCATGTATTAGAATCCCTTTCCTGGCTGTTTGTGTCCCGCTATGCGAATACGCGTCTCGATCTCCACGAAGCCGATTGCCCTCCTCCTGTTTCTCGCCCATTGTCCCTCTCCCGAAGGCTGGAACATTGAGCCCTACGGTCGCCTGACTGACCCGGAGTTGGTGGAATCATCGGGGCTGACTGCCAGCCGCAGTCATCCCCGGGTCTTCTGGACCCACAACGACGACGGGAGCCCAACGTTGTTCGCCGTCGATGAGCGCGGCGGCATAGTTCAAAAATACCTCCTTCCGGGGGCCCTGAATCGTGACTGGGAGTCGATTGCCCTCGACGACGAAGGCTTTCTTTACATACTCGACAACACATCCCGACTTCGCAGCGACTTCAAGAGTACGATCTACATTTTCAAGGAACCCGATCCCCACCGCGACAAGTCGATTGGCCCATTGCGAAGCATGGAAGTCTGGACGGAAAAAGGCTTTGACCTCGAAGCGATGTTCTTCTGGAGAGGCAAGCTGTATCTGGTGTCGAAGCCATGGGATGCCACCCGGCCCAGGGCTTACCGGGTGGATGACCTCGAAAGCGGCGGTCCGGTCACCTTTCTTGGCGAGGTCAATGTCTCGGCCATGATCACCGGAGCCGATGTCTCTGAGGATGGAGCCCTGCTGGCGCTCTCCTCCTATCGAGCCATCTTCATTTTCCATGGCCAGTCTGAACCCGAGGGACTCTTGCTGTCCAAGCCCCTGGTGTGCCCGCTCAATGCCGGCCAGATCGAAGGCATAAGCTGGGTCAAGGAGGATCTGTTTCTCACCAACGAGCAGCGCGACCTTTATCGGGTCTCGAAAAAGAGCTGGAAAAAAGAATCGGCTCCTTTTCTGACGGCTCCCAAAGCCACCATCCCTTATCTCAAGGAAGAACCGGTTATCGGTCGACCCCTGCGCCGCTGGCAGAAAGGCCGCCGGGTTCACGGCACAGTCGGTTCCACGGTTTATGATATTGGACGGGTGGCCTGGAGCCCGGCGGGGCTGCACGTTGGGATTGAGCTTCCCGCTGACCTGGCCCTTGCGCCGCTTGCAGAGGGCAGGCCGGGGAATTTTGCCGAGTGGTTTGCTCCCGGCCTTGTCTACCTGATGATCAATCCGGATGGAACTCGACCTCTGGTTTTTGGCCCGGACGACCACTGTATCGTTGTGGGAGAATCACCGGATGGGGCGCTCTTCACTCAGGCTCGCCACCTGGCCCCCGCCACCGTGATCGAATCGATCGAGAACTTTCCTCCCTGGCTCGTTGCCCGAAGAGAGGGCTCGCGCCTTCTCGTGACACTGGGGCCTGATACCCCGGGGCTGGGCAGGGTGGGTCCCGGCCGTCGGGTGGGATTCAACATGATGTTTGTGGGAGGGCAAAGGGAACTTGTCTCCTGGACACCGCTCACACTGCGCTTTTCGTGGGACTCCCCAAGTTTCTGGGGCCTTCTGGAGATGGAGTAATTGAGAACCGGCAGAAACCAGGTGAGGCTGCAAAGGGTTCTCGATTTCTTGAGAATTCAAGCGCCAGAGTTGCCTCTGGCGTTCCTGATGACGCTCTATTTCTTCCTGGCCATGGGGTGTGCCAGCGTGGTGCGAGCCCTTCAGAATGCGCTCTATCTCGGTAACATAGGCTTTGACTGGCGGCTGCCCGTCCTCTATCTGCTGCTGGCGGGCGTGTCGATCGGAGTGGTGCTGGTCTATCGTGGGCTGGCCAGGCGTTTTTCACGCGTCTGGGTATCCATCTTCACGCTGATTCTCTTCATCCTTTGCCTGCTCCTGTTCACGGCACCCATAGCCGGTAATCAGGAATGGATCTTTCCAGTGTTCTACGTCTGGGGCGGGGTTTTCAGTCTGTTGGTGCCGACACAGGGATGGCTGCTTTCCTACGAATTCTACACCACTCGGGAGGCCAAGCGTCTGTTCGCCATTCTTGGGACCGGAGGGATCTTTGGAGGTGCTTTCGGAGGGTTCTACGCCGCTTTCCTGTCTTCCAGGGTCAGCACTATGGGGATCCTGATTCACGTCGTAATCGGCCTGTGCCTGATGCAGCTCGTTCTGATCGCAATTCAGCGCCTGCGGGCCGGTTCGGTGCAGGCACAGGATGAGATCCGAACCGTGGCAGGGGAAGACGCTTCAGAAAGAGAGACGGAACAGACCTCCTTGTCGGTGCTTTTTCGATCACACTACATATCGACTCTGGCGGGGCTGGTCCTTGTCGTCGGGGCTACCACAACCATCATCGATCTGCAGTTCAAGGGACTTCTGGAGGAACGATACTCGGGCTCTCCGGAGGATATTACCCGTTTGTTTGGAGTCACACTGGGGATTATGTTCAGCCTTTCAGCGGCAATCCAGCTGTCGGCGACGAGCCGGATCATCAGGCGGTTCGGGGTCGCTGTCACCTTGCTGTTCCTTCCCCTGGTGCTGCTGGTTGGCGTGATCCCGGCGGTGATGGCAGCCGGCTTCTGGTTCAGGATCCTGCCCAAGGTGATTGATGGGAGCCTCAGATCGAGCCTTCACAGGGTCGGTGTGGAGTTGCTGTACATACCGATCGAGGGGCGCCAGACAATCACGGCAAAGGGCTTTATCTATCTGGTCGTCACCCGCCTCGGTGATGCGACCGGTGCATTCGTGCTGCTGGGAGCCCTTTCGTTCATGGGCTTCACTGTTGAGTCCATGAGCTGGCTCATCCTGGTCGGCGCCCTCGGCTGGCTGGTATTGAGCGTGCGGCTCGGAAGAGAGTACGTGCAGCACTTGAGGACCAGCCTGGCGAGTGAGCCTGCTCCCGAGCTGAGCGGTTCCTGGCTTCGGGGTGTGGGGGGAGGCGAGCCGATGGTGCTGGAAGCCCTGGACAGTCGTGCCCCGTCAAAGATCATCTTTGCCTTGAAGCTCTTGTCCAGTTCCGAGGACTACTCAATGAACCTGATGGATCAATCCGGGGAGATTCCGGACATTTCAGGCGTGTATCGTGCCGTGCCGTGGCTGGACAAAGTAGTGCCTCTGGTGGATCACCCGAACCTTCACGTTGCCGCCGCGGCGCTCCATTTACTGGCAACTTACTATCCGGAGACCTACCTGGAGAAGATCAAACAGAGCTGTTCGACGGAGGAGATTCCCGACCGGGTGTGTCTTTTTTATCTGGATCAGTACGAAGACAACCCCGCTGGATACCTTCAACCCGAAAACGTTCTCCTCTGGGCGGAAAGAGCCGACCAGGAACAGGCGCTGGTGCTAAGCAGTTTGATGGCCAAGGCGAAAGAACCTGGATATCTGAGAATCCTGCGGAATTGGATGAGCAGCAACTCCCGTCCCCTGGCCTGCGCGGCCATCACCGCAGTCGGCGGCTTCCGCAGGGAGGAAGACATTCGACCCCTGATCGGTTTTCTGGAGCAGAGCTGGAGTCGAGGCGCTGCCCGGGCCGGCCTGGCCAGTTTTGGTGACGTGATCGTCGAGGACCTGGTGACGGTGATCCGGCGGCCGGAGACGATCGCTGCGACCCGCCTGTCGGTTCCACTGATTCTGAGAGAGATCGGCAGCCAGGAAGCCCAGCGGGCGCTCTTCCAGTGCCTCTATCTCCAGGATTCAGTGGTCGCCTTTCGGGCGCTCAAGAGCCTCAACAAGATCCGCCACCGGGGAAGGCTTCTGCTGGAGGCGGATTTTTTTCTTCCCATCCTTCAGATCTGGGCCAGGGAGCATTATGAGCTGATCAATCTTGAGCTGCTGCTGGGGGGCGATGGAGCGAGAGGCACCCGCCGGCTCTTGCAAAAGACGGTCACTGAACGCATCGACTGGGGGATTGAACGAATCTTCAGAGGACTGGCTCTGTTCCTGCCGGGCGCCGATGCCCACTCTTCTTACAGGGCCTACGTTGGAGACCAGACCGTGCTTCGCGAGAATGCGATCGAACTGATTGATTCCCTGGTGAAGGGAGAGCTCAGGCAGACCATCCTGCCCATCCTTACCGAGGAGTCTCCAGACAAGAAGGCTGAGATCGGGCGCAGCATGTTCAGTCTTGCCGGCAATCTCGAGCAGGTGCTCTCCGATGCGCTCTTCCAGGCCGACCCCTGGCTGAAATGTTGCCTGCTGGCCTGGATCAAGGGAGAGGGCAAGTCAGAACTCAGAGCGCGGGTGGTGGATGCCTGCGAAGACCAACACGCCATCGTGCGGGAGACCGCACGGTGGGCACTCATGACGTGGGGGGATTAGTGCATCTCGCCATAAGTCTTGATCCAGGGTCAGCGCGTCAATCGTCGTCGCTGGCTAGGCGTCGGGAGCGAGTCATATCATGCCATATGGCGAGCGAGCGCAACAACGCCAGCGGCGAGGAGGGGCGTCTGAACCTGGGTCAAGACTTATGGCGGGCTGCACTAGTTACACGTTCCACGTTGGCGCGCCCTTGAAAGTGGGAGGGGCCTCGGGCCGCGACCGCCGGGCGTGATGTTCAGAGCCGCCAGTCGCCGCCCCAGGGCGCCGCCCACATTCAGGCGACAGTGACTGCGTTGCAGCGTGCGAGCTGCCGGGAGTGCTGCACATCGTGAGTAGTAAGCGTACAATGAAAACGGAAGTAGGAAGCCGAATGTCATGCTGAAAACAGTTGAGAAAGTCTTGCTTCTCCAGGAGTTGGAAGTGTTCCGGGAAGCGACGTCAGAACAGTTGGCCCGCCTGGCAATTATTTCGACGGAAAGCAGCTTTGTGGAGAAAGAGATTCTGTTCGAAAAAGGGGACATCTGCGGTTCTCTGCAGCTGCTCGTCGACGGAAGAGTCCAGCTGGGACCTCCCGGAAAAGGGTCCGAAGTTGAATCCGCAATTCTCGACCCTCTGTCATTTTTCTCGCGACAGCCGCATAACACAACTGCGACAGCACTGACTTCGGGAACCATGCTGGAGACGCCCCATCACGAATTGACCGACCTGCTCACTTCGGAAGGAGAGTTTGGCTGGATCGTGTTGAAGGAAATCGCGCGCATCGGACGACAACTGATGAACCAGCAGATGCTTGAGTTGGTTTAGCCTTCGCCGACTCCGGTTGTCGAAGGAGATTTACTCATGAGCACAACGCTTCGAAACCAGGTCCGGGCCCCCCGTGGATCGCAGCTTTCCTGTAAGAGTTGGCATCAGGAAGCTGCGCTGCGCATGCTGATGAACAACCTGGATCCGGAAGTAGCCGAGAAGCCCGAGGAATTGATCGTTTACGGGGGGGCCGGAAAAGCGGCTCGAAAACTGGGAAAGCTTTCACCGGCTGCCTGACTCTGGGGGTGACCCCCGCTGAAGTCCTCAGAGCGGCCACTGTCAACGCCGCCCATGCTCTCAACATGGAAGACCGGATCGGTTCTCTGGAAAAAGGGAAGAAAGCAGACTTCGCGGTCATCGACAGCCCTGACGTGGACCACTGGATGTACCACTTCCGACCCAATGCCTGCAGCACAACCGTGATTGGAGGCGAGCCGGTGTGGGGTGTCCTCGAGCCCTGGCCAGGGAATTAGGTTCCAACGTTCCAATGTTCCAACGTTCCAACGTTCCAAGCAATTTTCAATCTTCAATTCCCAATCCCCAACCAATAGCTTCGCAAGGTCCTGCTGGGCTTTTTCGAGTCTGTGAGCCTTCCGGGCATGGTGTCTTTTGGTCGTTTCCAGCCTGCTTTCGATTTGCCTGATTTCCTTCTTCAAGACAGCCAGCTGGTCGGCCAGGACATCCATCTCTTTCCGGCAGCCCCGTTGTTTCTGAACAAGACCCTGCAGGGACAGGCTGGCCACTTTCACCTCCCGCTGGGCTTTGTCCCGGTTGTCACGAACCCGCTGGATTCTTTTTTTCAGGAGGGCTCTGCCGGATGTCCGGGGCGTCTGCCCGGGAGAGAGGCTCCGGGATGATTTGGAGGGGCGTTTCGGCTTGCCCACGTTCCCGCCAGTCGAGGATTGGGCGGCTTTCTTTACAACCGGTTTGTCTGGCTTTGGAAGCGAAGCCGCCAGTTCCAGAAGGGCGTCAAACCCGGTCGGCATAAGATCTTCTACGAATCGTCCCAGAGGGGGATCGAACGATTCCCGCGGAGCCTGGGCAATTGCTTCAAGCGCCCGAATGAATCTCCGTTCCGTCTGGGCCGTGAAGGGTCTCTCCATGCGAGCGGTCTCTTGCTGTGCTGCTCCCAGTAGAGAATCGATCGCTTTGGGGACTTTGCGCTGGGCGTGCTTAAGCGATGAGAGGCCCTGGCCGGGGAGGACATCTTTCTGGGCCTGTCTCAGATGGTCTCCGGCCTCCAGAAGCCGTTGAAAGAGGTCCGATTCGTGCCAGTACACGTGGTTCACCAGCCAGGCCGAGAAGGCGGGCTTCGGAAGCTTCTGCACGAACGAGGCTTCACTTTTCTTTCCGGATTTTCGCAGGGCCCGCGTCAGCATTGTCCGCCGCTGGACGAAATCATCAAACGGGCCGCTGTAAAGTCGGTTCAAGTCATCGCTGGATGGACACACGTCTAGTCGTTTCCCCGGGGTTGCTGAAACCCAGACATGATGTCCATGAACGTGCAGGCACAAACGATGTAATGACCATCCGGTGAGATCTGAGGATCACGGGCATATTCCGGCTCAAAGATTTCCTGTAACTGGAGAATGCCTGGATGCGAATTGGCGAGAATCAGGCCATCGAGCCCGGCCACCAAGAAAGACACAAGAATTGTCGTGAGCAGCGTTCTCATCATGGGACACCTCCCGCGGATGTAGAGAATCGTAGCCCGCCCGCTGTTGTTTTATCAACGGGTTGTCCGTTCGTGGGGATAATAACCTTGACAGCAGCCTGATTCAGTCCCTACGATAGTGTTGACAATTTATCCAGAGTGGCAGAGGGATCGGGCCCGAGGAAGCCACAGCAACCCCCCACGGGAAGGTGCTAACTCCCGCAGGTCGAAGTCGATCTGAGAGATAATAACTCACGACATCGAAGCCCTTCCCAGCCGGGAGGGCTTTTTTTTTGCCCGGTTCCCGCTCTGGTTGAAGGCCGCGGGCTTTCTGCTGCTTCTCTGGGAGGTGACCTCCAGTACGGGGGGCCACCGAGGAAGAAGGTAAGCTGAAGAAAGGCCGGCGCGGACGACAAGTCCAGCCCGAAAGTAGTGAGCATGAGTTACTTTACAGCGTTGAAATGCAAGGAATGCGGAACACCCTACCCACCCGAGCGCGGCTATATGTGCCAGGAATGTATGGGGCCGCTGGAAGTTGATTACGACTATGACCGGATTCGTTCAGAGGTGGCCCGGGAAGACGTTGTGAAGCGTCCGTTGAACCTCTGGAGGTACCGCGAACTCCTCCCCGTCGCCGGGGAGCCGATCGCAGGACTTTATTCCGGCTGGACGCCTCTAATTCGGGCTCGCAGACTGGGACGGCACCTGGGCCTGCAGAATCTTTATCTGAAGGATGATTCGACGAATCGACCCACGCTTTCCTATAAAGACCGCGTCGTGCCGGTAGCTATCAGCCGCGGTGTAGAGCTTGGATATGAGACCTTTGCCTGCGCGTCAACCGGTAATCTCGCGAACGCCGTGGCGGCCCACTGCGCTGCCGCCGGGCTCAAGAGCCTGGTCTTCATCCCGGGGGATATTGAGCCGGCCAAGATTATGGCTTCCCTGCTGTGTGGGCCGCAGGTGATCGCTCTCGACGGTAACTATGATCAGGTCAATCGCCTGTGCGCCCAGATCGGGGACGAATACGGCTGGGGTTTTGTCAATGTCAATCTCAGGCCCTACTACACGGAAGGTGCCAAGACACTGGGCTTCGAGATTGCTGAACAGCTGGATTGGAAACTGCCCGATCACATTGTGCTGCCGACAGCCGGCGGCACACTTTTGCCCAAGGTAGGAAAGGCCTTCCAGGAATTGCGGCGTCTTGAATGGGCTGAGGGAGACACGCGCTTTCATGTCGCCCAGGCCAGCGGCTGCTCGCCGGTAGTCAATGCGCTGCAATCCGGTCGGGAAGAAATCGATCCGGTCAAGCCCGATACCATTGCCAAGTCAATCGCCATCGGAGATCCTGCCGACGGACCCTACGTTCTGGCCACCGTGCGCAGCACCGGAGGGCAGGGAATCGCCATTGACGATGAAGAGATTCTGGAAGCAATTCAACTTCTTGCCGAGTACGAAGGTATCCTTTGTGAACCGGCCGCCGGCACCACTCTGGCGGCCGCCATCAGGATCATTGGCAACGGGGGCGTGAAGCCGTCCGAGACCATCGTCGTGGGATTGACCGGCAACGCCTACAAGTCCATCGATATTTTCAACGGTCGGGCAGAAGTGACGGCGCAGCTGCGTCCCAACCTGCGTGTCTTTAAGCAGTGGTATGAGAACGGGTCGATAGGCTCCGGGTTGAAAGTTGAAGGTTGAAAGTTGAAGGTTAAAGGTTGAAGGTTAGTTGAAGGTTAAAGGTTGAAGGTTAAGGGTTTACTAGTCGGCGGCAGGCTCCGGTTGGAGAGGTGGTTACGGTGAATCACCAGCGGACGGGGGCGAAAGAGAGCCGTTCTGGTGGCGCCCAAGCAGCACCAGCAGCCGGGCGCTTCTCGCATAGGAACGGATTCCCCCTTTCACCCCTTGAAGTCTCAAATAGGAGTCGTTTACGGACGATGTCACCCGGGACGTGACGCCGTGGTGCCGGTCCCAGTATCTGTGTGCGGCTTCCAGATCGCGCTGGACACCGGGAAGCCGTTCGAGAGTGGCAGCCCGGGCCTTCTGTAGATCGACTCGAAACCACTCCCGGAGAAGCTGCTGCTGGGCGAACAGATAGGCAGAATATCTGGCGTAAGTCGAGCCGCTGTAAAGGCAGGCAAGAAAACCTGCAAAACTGGCCTCGTCTTCACTGGCAAAGGCCCTCTGGTGAGCTTTTTCGTGGGCGATGACCAGCGGAAGCTCGCAGTCCGGCACTCGGTCGTTGAAGTTGGCCTCTCCCGTCCACGGGTAGTAGAACCCGGAAAGGCCCAGATAACTCACCAGCGGAGAACTGAAGAGAGGCTTGGCAGGCCCCAACGGCCGACGAAGACCCGCCGGCAGGTCGAGCCAGTCGGCTGCCCTGCTAAACCCTGAGTCTAGTCGTTGATCCAGGCTCCCGACGGATTCAGCCAGGCGACTGGGTTCTCCCGAGTCCACGCCCCCCTGGGCGAGAAGGTAGAAGTGATTGGTCCAGCGGATGGTTTCGAGAGCCAGCCGGCCCAACTCCTCTTCCTCCGCAACGGGCTGCCCGGTTTCCGCCATGGCCCACTCAACCCGTTCGCTGAAGGCGGGCCGGCTGTAATTGAGGCCCCACAGGACGTAACCCAGGAACACCACTGCCAGAAGGAGATTCAGGAGCACGGCAGCGAACTGGAGGGCAGCAGGCAGGCTCCTGCGAAAGTTCAGAAGTAAATTGATAAGTAACCTTAGAAGAAGAAAGCTAAGTATGATTAATAAAGAATAAATAGTGAGTTCCGAAAGACTGAATGGTGTTTGCGAGTTGAGCCGGGTTAGCAGGGTCACCAGAGATGGAAAAAGAGTGTTCGAGTAGAGCTGCTCCACCCGTGCGGGCGAGTAAGAAAACAGCTTCAGGGCGAGCAGGAGGAAGGAGAGTGCCAGGGTCACCCGGACCATCGAAAAGGAGTTCTGGTTCTCGTTGTTCACCGCCGCGGTCCTCTGTCTGTCTGTCTGTCTGTCCACCTTACACCGCAAATGCCGCAACAGGAAAACGTCAAGACCATCCAGAGCGGAGGCGTCTGAAGGCCAACCAGAGTGAGAGCCCGCGGGCCGCCATGAACACGACCATTCCAAGCCACAGAACGTGAACGTTGTGCAGGTAAGTCGACAGGATGAAAAGCGGGACGAAAGCGCCCAGTAGACTGAACAGGGCTGCGTTGCGCAGTGCCTTGCCCTCGGTCAAACCGAGAAAGAGTCCGTCCAGTACGAAAGCCAGCGCACCCAGCGTGACAGTGAGGATTAGCCAGGGAATCAGTGATGCGGTCTTTGTCTGAACATCAACATGAACTGTGAGCAGGGGGATGAACCAGTGCGCGGTGAGAAGGAAAAGAAGTCCGAAAAAAAGGCCGCAGACGGTGCTCCAGAAGAGAGAGTAGCGATAAAGGGCCTGCAATGGCCGCCATGCCCTGGCACCAAACAGGGCGCCGCCCAGACTCTCAACCGCAAACGCAATACCGTCAATCGCGAAGGCCGCCACCATGAGGAGGCGGAGAAGTATGGCGTTGGCGGCCAGCAGCGTTGTTCCCAGCAGGGCACTCCCATTGGTAAACAGCGCGAAGGCAGTGACCACGCACAGGGTCCTGATGAAGATGTCCCGGTTCAAAGAAATGAGCGTCCGAAAGCCATCCCCTTTTAGAAACTCACCCCGCCGCCGGGAAGCCGGCGCTCTCTGCCTGAGAACCAGCAAGGCACCCAGGGCCAGCATCAGGTACTGGCTGATCGTGGTCGCCAGGCCGGCGCCCCAGGCCGCCATGTCGAGCCTCAGTATGAAGACATAATTGAGCAGAATGTTGCAGAGATTTGTCACAAGAGCCATGAGCAGAACATGCTGACTCTGCCCTCGTCCAAGAAGCCAGCCCAGGATTGCAAAGTTGCAGAGGGTCGCAGGAGCAGCCCAGATACGGGCGTTGAAGTAGTCGCGTCCGGCTTCCTCGACACCCGGCGTTCCGCTGAGAAGAAGGAATGACGCCTCCCGGATCCATGTCTGGAGGAGCAGGATGAATGATGCCAGAATCAGGCCGATGAGCAGGGCCCTGTAAAGAACCAGGTACTCCTCACGATGATCCCTGCGCCCCCGGGCCTGGGCAGTGAGACCGGTCGTCGACATTCTGAGAAAACCGAGAGTCCAGTATACGTACTCGAAAACGAGTGATCCAAGAGCCACGCCACCCAGAAAGCGGAGGTTGGGCAGGTGCCCCAACATGCCGGCATCGGCCAGCCCGACAAGGGGAATTGTGAAATTAGACAGAATGTTCAGGTAAGTGAGGCGCCAGAATCGCCTCTTCCAGGTGTCACTTAGGTGCTGCATAAACTGAGAATGCCCGTCGATCCACCGGCACGAACGTGGAACGTTGGAATTGCTAAAGCTCCGCCGGCGGCTGCCAGAGATCGGATGCGGGGATCTGCTGCCGGGCCAGCCGGTCGAGCAACCCGGAGGGACTTTCTGCCTTCACCAGCAGCCTGGTGTAGGGGGACCGGATGAACCCGTGGACGACTGCGTTCCCAATCTGCGCCAGTAAAGGATCGTAGTAGCCGTTTACATTGAGGACTCCTACTGGTTTCGGACTGAGTCCCAGCTGAACCCAGGTAATGGCCTCGAGGAGTTCCTCGAAGGTACCGTAGCCCCCGGGCAGCGCGATGAAGGCATCGGCCAGTTCGTGCATCAGGGCCTTGCGCTCGTGCATACTGGCGACCACGTGAGTTGTGGACAGACCCTGATGACAAACCTCTTTGCGGGCCAGCCCTTCCGGGATCACACCGGTCACCGTCCCTCCCAGCGCCAGGACCTGATCGGCCAGAGCGCCCATTAAGCCTGTCGCCCCGCCGCCATAGACGAGTCGGATCCTGCGGCTGACGAGCTCTTTGCCCAGTTCTCGCGCAGCCTCTTTATAGTCCGTGCCCCGTCCGGAACAGGAACCACAGAAGACACAAATCGTGCGGAGGCGCCAAACAGGCACTCTGCCTTCGCGCGACACGGGAGGCTTGGGGATGTCCAACATTCCGTCCTCTTGGAGGTGTGATGAGCACCAGGTACTCACCTTCAGGGTGTTCTCCGAATCATAGTCAAGAGTAGCAGAGAATCGGGACACAATCGTCCTCCAGAGGGGCCCAAGATAATCAGCGCCCTTCGCTTTTCAGGGCGGCGAGAGCGGGAGGGATGAGCTAACTGCCGAGCCTGCATACCCCCAGATCCTCCAAACCGAAACCATCTTGACTGGATAGTCCCACAGGTCTACACTCGAGCGCCTGTTGCTCCAATCATAGGAATCGCACCACCCGATTCGATCTTAAAGTGGGAGGGGCCTCAGGCCGCGACCGTCGGAGGTGATGTTGAAGAACCCCAGTCGCCTCCGAAGGCGCCTCCCACGCTGTGATCTGGGGATCTGCGGGAGAAGAGCGGTTGTGAGAGTCAGGCTTGTTGTAGCCATCCTGCTGCTGGCGGCAGCTCACCTTGTTGCCCCGGCTCAAACTGTGAGGCCCACATATTCCCAGGGCACACCCTCGCGTGACGGGACGGGCAAGTTCTACATGGGCCGGGAGATCGCCCAGGTCATGGGCCACCAGGGAGCCTCCTGGCTGGAGCGGCCGGAGCGAAAAAGAGAAGAGAAGCCGGACCGGCTGATCTCAGCTCTCGGCCTGAAGCCGGGTCAGGTGGCGGCTGACCTGGGTGCCGGGACCGGATACTTCACCCGCCGGATAGCCCGCAAGGTGGGCGAGACAGGAGTCGTGTATGGCGTGGACATTCAGCCGGAAATGCTGGAACTCCTGGAAGAGAACATGGAGGCCCGGGGGCTGAAGAACGTGCGTCCTCTTCTGGGCAGCGAGACGGATCCGAATCTGCCCGCTTCGAGTTTGGATCTGGCCCTCATGGTCGACGTCTACCATGAGTTCTCCTACCCGTACGAAATGGTCCGGGCGATCGCCCGCGCTCTCAAACCGGGAGGCCGGCTGGTATTTGTCGAGTACCGGATGGAAGACCCGGAGGTCCCCATCAAGCGGCTCCACAAGATGACTGAGGAGCAAGTGCGCAGGGAGGCCTCAGTGCATCCCCTGGAGTGGGTTGAGACCAGGGGGGAACTGCCCCGCCAGCACATCGTTGTCTTCAAGAAGACGCTGCTAGCCCGGAAAATTCATAAGTTTTCGGCTGCAGCGCCCCCATCATCCGCGCTGGCTGCGTTCCCCCTCCTCGGGCTCCTCGACAGAGTCACGACTATGCCTGCGGTGCCCTCGGAGGTAAAGCCTTGCCAGCGCGGCGCTTGCGGCCCTTCGCTTCGAAAACTTATGAATTTTCCAGGCTATAGTTCCGTAGCCGGCCGGCCGTGGGAAGCCTGGTGCTGCTTTGCAGCCCTCAGATTCCCAGCCTGTCAGACTCTTCAGCGCCCTGAGTCAGGGGCGGCGTCCCGCGGCCCGGTGACTTCTTCGCCAGCGAGTCGAGCCGGTGGCTTCCAGAAGTCGGGGTTGGAGTATTCCGTGGCGGCCAACTCCCCGCCGTACAGAGCTGCATTGAACAGGATTCGAAACGTGCCGAATGGTTGGCCGCGCCACTGGGGCCGGAATCCGATCAGGAGCACGTGTCCTTTCCCGACACGGACATCCAGGGCGGCGGCAAGCCCCCGAGCTCCCAAACACCTGCAGCTTGGGAGCCTGATACGTCTTTCGATGGCGGACTCTGTTCATCTACTCAGCCGACCTCTTAACTGCCACCTTGCAATCCTTGCACTGGATGGTGGCCCGGGACCTTGCGAATCTACCGGCCCACATCTCCGAACTGGCGAGCGGTTGGCTCTTGAAAGTGCGTGCGTCGCATGGCATGAGGATAGCACGGCCCAGTGAAACAGGGAGGCGGCTGAGGATGGCGCCCTGCAGGGGATGCCCAGGCCAAAACAGGGCGCCCAGACCGATCAACCGCACGCGACTTTCACCACGGCTGCTAGTGCACTGTCCCGGAAAGTTCACGCCGCTACTTCGGGCGTCTTTTCGCCGACAGCTTTGTTGCGCTACCTCGAAAGACACCCGGTCTTCCTGCGTCGCGCGCCTAGCTGGCGACGAAAATCCATCCCGAATTAACGACGCGAACTTCCCGGACAGTACACTAGTCCCAAAATAAGCGTGTTTGCACATCATCTACTGTAGCGACTCGTTTTGCCAAGATCGGTTGCTCCTTTGAGGTTCAATCAGACTTGCGCCGGACTCCGGCTGTGCCGGGAAGCAGTTTGGTTGACCTCAGGCCGCCACGACGCGTTGACAATGGCCCTGAAAGTCGGTTTTCAGACAGACCCCTCCCCGATCGGCTCCATTTGTCGTCTTGTCGAAGCGGCTTGCGATTCGTCAGCCAAATTGCTGGTGTTTCAGCCACAGATCCCCCTCGATCAACAAACGGGTCCAATCGTTAACAGTGAGCAGTCGATACAATAAACGCCGTCCCGTTGTCACGATCTGGCAAGGCAGTCCGATCACACAGGTGACAAAGCGCCGGAACTCCATCCGGATCAGGCGTCGGGCCCCCAGTCTTGCAGGCAAAAGCAGGCCCAGCCAAACCTTGAGGTTCCAGGCTTGGGCGGCAATCACCAGGTAAGTCCAGTTTGCGACCAGGGTATCGGCCGGCATGCGCAGAGCCTGAACGCCGTTCTTGAGCTGCTCGATCACGTTTTCCTGATTGCAGCGCCCGTTGCTTTCCAAAACCACCTGTTGTGTCGACAGTTCCTTGACCGGCACGTTCGTGACATAGAACAGATAGCGCTGCTGATCAAACAGCCGCTTTTGACCCTTTTCGACCTCGATCCTCTTGCGCAGGATGATCATTCGGTAGGTGCCTTTAGCTCGGGCCGGTCGGTACTCGATCTCCGTCACATGCTCACTCAACAAGTTCAGGTTTTTGTAGCCCCGCTCTCGCACCACTTTCTGCTTGACGTTCTCTGGACGCTGACGGCTGGAGTTCACCACTTTCCGCTTGCGCTCGAGCTTTTGCCACTGTGCTTCGCCAATCTTGTCGGCCTCTCTGACGAAGCTCCGATTGGCCTCGATCCCGAACACAAACTCCACACCCTCCTCGCTCCAACGATCGAAGTTGCGGGTCAGGGAAAAGTCCGTGTCTCCCCGCAATCTCACTTGCTCAAAGCCGCCTCTTCTGACCAGTTTCACGGCTCGATCGATCCACGCCACCGCTCCTTCGTGCGACGGTCGGCTGGCCGGCCGATTGAACGTGTACAAGACCTCGTTGGTTTCGGCCAGACTCACCACCAAGGGTCCATACCCCCATTGTCCCTTGTAGTTGAGATCCATCCCTTCCTTGCAACACCCCGTGGTCTCGGCCGTCGTGCCGTCCACGTCGATCGTGGCTCGCTTGCCCATCTCCGCTGCTTGGCTTTGCCACACCTGCAGACGGCTTTCGTTGAAGGCTTCTTGCAGGGCCAAGACATCCTCTTGCTTGAAACGCCTGAGAAAGTCCCCTTCCGTACTCGGTGCCGGGATCTTGCGCGCTCCTACACTCTCCAGATAGCTGACATCCTCGCGCCGTGACTTTACATCCTGCAGGCACACTCCCCCACTCATCACGTTGTAGATCAGATTCAAGACGTGGTCCGACTCCCGGTAGGGAAGGTGCCGCTTCAACACTCGCACACGTTCGTCGATCCTCTCCGCCACCCTCAAGCGCTTGACCAACTGAACAATCAGCCCCAGACCTCCACTACTCACCCCTCCCATACGGCTCGAGACGTCGTAGACAATATTGCCTCCTCTCAGCACCCGTCCCCCACTCTTAGGCCGCCAACTTCGATCCAGCCTTCGCTCTATTTCCTCTTGGCGTTTGTTGATAATCTCGATATGCTTTCTATTCACCTGAAACGCCTCCTCTTGGGATTGTTCTGGGTCTTTTTCTGAACCTCAGAATACCCGTCAGGACTGGCGTTTCAGGCTTTTTTCCACCTCTGGGTATACACCCCATGTACTTATTTTGGGACTAGTGTGCTGTCTGATAAATGCCCGACGTTAACATTGACCGATTGATTCTCTGGTTTTTTTGACCTTTGCCAGGATCGAATCGGCGGTGGCGCGCCACTTGAAGGGCTTGGCCAAGTGTTGATTGTGGACTCGCATGTATCTTCGGATCTCCTGTCGCAGATCTTGAACGCTGGTGAAGGAGTTGCGGTAGATGGAACGGCGCTCCAGCTGAGAGAACCAGGTCTCCACGGCGTTGAGCCAGGAGGCGCTGGTGGGAGTAAAGTGCAGGTGGAAGCGTTCTCGGCGCGCCAGCCAACTTCGAACCTTCTCGGTTTTGTGAGTACTGGAGTTGTCCAGGATGAGGTGAACATCCAGATCGGGATCGACCGCTTGATCGATCTGACGCAAAAAGGCCAAGAACTCCTGGGCCCGATGCCGCTTCGTGATGCGCCCCATCACCGCTCCCGTGGCCACATCGAAAGCGGCGTAGAGGCTGGCCGTACCGTGACGTTTGTAGTCGTGCGTTCGTCGCTCGATCTGTCCGGGTTTGAGCTGGAGCATGGGCTGGGTTCTATCCAGGGCTTGGATCTGGGTCTTCTCGTCCACAGATAAGACCAGAGCATTGTCGGGAGGGTCCATGTAAAGCCCGACGACATCGATCACCTTCTCGGCGAAATGAGGGTCGTGGCTGATCTTGAAGTTGCGGATGCGATGCGGTTTCAGATCGGCCGCCTTCCAGATCTGAGTGACCTGATGGCAGCTCACTCCGGCGTGCTCGGCCATCAGGCGTACACTCCAGAAGGTCGACTCGCAGGGAATCCGTTGCACCGTGGCGGTGAGGATGGCCCGCACTTTGGCCGGCGACAACTTTCGGGGGCGGCCTGAGCGAGGTTGATCCTCCAGTCCTGACAGTCCCTGCTGCAGGTAGCGTCGCCGCCACTCCTGAACCGTGCGCAAGCGCGTGAACAGTTTCTCAGACACCTGGGTTGCCGTGAACCCTTGGCCGCAAAGCAGGATCAACTCAGCCCTTTCAGCCAGACTGCGCTTGGTCTTGGAGGCTCGCAACCAGGAACGCAAAATCTCTCGATCGTGTGCGGGGAGTTCCAGTCGGATATGTGGTCTTGCCATAACGAATGATAGCGAACGGCCCTGACTATTAACGACGGGAACTTTCCCTACAGTACACTAGGGGAGTAAATGTCCCCATAGTTGACCCCGTACCGTAGAGCCCCACCGGGAAAAGCGGTCGAGTGAACGTTGACGTAGATGGCGTCCGCGCTTATCGCGTTGAGTAGAGATGCAATGTTGTTGATTGGCATCCCGCACTGCTCAGCCGTCTTGGGAAGGATGTCATCGTTAGTGATCATCACTTTACCAAAACTGCCGGCCAGGTTTTCTGCAGGAAAGAACAATCCTCCCGCAACAAGGTTCACCACGATCGGACCGTTTGTGCCTGCAGTACCACAGTGAAAGTGGGCTCCAATTACATTGGGAGCAAAGATGGTTAGATTCACATCCGCTCCCGAGAGATCGTCGTCAAAGCCGATGCCAAAGCGGCCGACGAAGCTGTTGATCACCGGGCCAACCTCCTGGTCTCCACTCAGATAGACGAGCATGCCGGCGATTCTACCGCTGCCGCCAGCGGCGGGCAGCGTCAGTATCAGCACAAGAGAAAGAACAACCAAAACGCGCTTCATGTCAAATTCTCCCTTCATGAAATTCGATTGTCGAGTTGTAAACACATGGTCCATGGGGTTCTTGAGATGTGACTCAGTGTAGAGGGCAAACTGGGCCCCGTCAATCAAGACCGCGCGCAATCCGGGACGGCTTCCACGATTCCGGGATCCTGATTCGGATTCCCGTCGACCGCCTCTTGACCCCAGCGCCGCCTTTTTGCATCAGAAAGGGAAACGCTCAGCTTTTCTTGAGCAACGGAGAGCAAATGCATCGTGTGGTCACTCGAACTCTGGCGCTGGCTAGCATCCTGCAGTGTCTCCTTACATTCCCCTGCGCCCAGGATCCGGAGCAGGTGTCCAAGCCAGGATCTGATCTTCCATTCCACGTCCGTGTTGACGCGGTCATCTACCGGGTCCGCGTGATGGACAAGGGGGGCCAACTTGTGCATGGCCTTACGGCCCAGGACTTCCAGGCCCTGGAGAAGGGTAAACCTCTTTCGATCGTTCACTTCTCTGAGGAGAACTCGGCCCCGGTCAGCGTGGCGTTGTTCATCGACGTTGGCGCCGCGATGAAAGAAGATGTTATATCCAGGTCCAAGGAAGCCGTCTTCAATCTTGTACATGCGCTCGATCCTGAGGATGAGATTCTGATCGGTACTTTTGCTGCCGAAACGAAGATACTGGCTGACCTGACCCCGGACCGGCTCAAGCTGCTGCAGGCCCTTGAGAACCTGTCCACAAAGCCAAGCGGTTCACGGGTTTCTGTGAAGAGCGCTCCCAGCGAGGTGCCCCACAGCGCTTCAATTCAGCTTGCTCTGTCTGGCGGCAACAGCGAGACCGGATGGGCGGTTGACGAAGCCATTCAGGCCCTGAAGAGGTCGAGTCACTACCAGAAAGCGATCCTCGTCTTCTCAGCCGGGTCTCCAGGCCTTTCAGAGTCTACGCTGCAACACTTGAAAGAGGCCGAGATCCATTTCTTTGTGGCCCCGGTGAGCAACCGGTTGGCGAGCCTGCTGAGTCTTGGGACAACCGGCTCCTTACAGAGGAAAAGTGTTGAGGAGACCGGTGGCCTGCAGTTTCCCTTGTGGCAGACACTTGAGCAAATTGATTCCGTAAGGACGGCCTTGAAAAGCTACTACCTGATCGGCTTTGAACCGGTTGGGAACCAGCTTACGCGCGAAAAAGAGGTGCTCATCACTGTCAAAGGGGGCCGAAAATACCAAGTGACTGCTTTGCCGGTGCTCCTGAATCCATTTGGCGAACGCAGGTGACACTGTTCGGGCTTCAGGACAGACGTTCACGGTCGAAACAGTCTTCCAGGCGCGAATGGGCAGACTAACTCCGGGTCGGAGCAACTCCTCGCCAGGAATCCAAGCCGGGGAATTGTTCCGGTGCGGCAGAGGGCAGTGATGACAGCGACTGAGACGGGTCAAGTCGTTGTGATAATCTTGAATGGACATGGGGGCGATCCCTCATGTGGGGTAAGCCCGCGGGCCATTTTGAGACGTTGCCCCGCGGGCTCGTTTTCTTCTTGGGGTTAGATCACACCCTTAGATGCACATCTACCTTCACCTGGGTGAGGGGCCGGGCTCTCCCACGACGCCCTGCTTCCATGCCCTTGCGGACGTGCGCGTGGTGGCTGCCGAAGGTAGTGTCCAGGTGAATCGGAAGATCCACCTGTATTCATCGAGACGCGAACGAGGGTGCTACTCTCGTTCCCCGCGCTTCAAGACCATCCCATCCGAAAAATTGCCCAGCTCTGAACAATCACGTTCCTCCACCTCCCGAACTCCCGAACTGGTGAGATAGTCATACTTGAGCCGATTGCCGCGCTTGGAGACGCTCACAGGCTGTAAATCTGCGGTTTCGCAGTAAACAGCGAAGACCCGAAGACTCTCCGCAATGGCATCCAGCTCCGGCCGGTCGGACCGCTTGTCCTGGCGGCTGATCTGGCCTTCGGCAACCAGGCGATCGATGTCATCCGGCAGATAGACCCTCTCGACTGGCACGGGCGCTTGTTGTGAAGGAACATGGGATTCGCTCTTCCTGAATTTCCACAAGCCTTTCAATCCGCGGGACCCGGGCGAGGGTTCCGGCGAAGCAGGCGATACCATCATTCCACGAACCACACATCTCTCCCCTTCAAGCTCCAGATCGAAGTCAAACAATCCTAGCTTGTCAAGATCCTGGCCGATTGCCCGCAACGTTCTGGGATCGAGCTTCACTGCGATATCCTCCTGCAAGAATTCCTGCCAGGCCCTTCATAAAAGATCGGCCTCGATCTAATGATTAGAACACTCGACTCTGTCGATTGGAGTACCGACCGTCACGGTAAGACTCGCCGGTCCCACCCCAAACTGGAGTTCCCCCGGTTTCGTGGACACCTAATCCTTTGGGAGAATGGAGGACACGATGCCAAGAACAAGACGAGCTTATCCACCCGAGTTTCGCCAGCAGATAGTCGAGCTTCATCGAGCCGGGCGCAGCCCCGGTGAGCTGGCCCGAGAGTTTGAACCCAACGAACAGACGATCCGCAACTGGATCGCCCAGGCAGACCTGGATGAAGGCCGTCGTAGAGACGGCCTGACGACGGTAGAACGAGCCGAGCTGCGGAAGTTGCGCAAAGAAAATAGGCAGCTGAGGGTTGAGCGGGAAATATTGGCAAAAGCCGCGGCCTGGTTCGCACGGGAGAGCGATCCGATTTCCAAGGAGTCTTCAGGTTCGTGAAAGTGAATCAGGCCGACTATCCAATCACCACCATGTGCCGTTTGCTGGGTGTCTCCACCAGTGGCTACTACGCGTGGGTCGATCGCGGACCTTCGACTCGAGATGAAGCGAATGCTCGTCTTCTGGAAACAATCAACGGGATCCACCAGCAAAGTCGTCGGACCTATGGAGCTCCCCGCATTACGGCGGAACTTCGAGAGGAAGGTCACCTGGTGGGCAAAAACCGGGTGGCCCGACTGATGAAAGTCGCCGGCATTGAAGGCGTTAGCCGCAGACGCAAGACACGCACGACCCTGAGAGGCCAAGACAGCCGTCCGGCTCCGGATCTGGTGGAGCGAAACTTCCAGGTCAGCCGCCCCAACCGACTGTGGGTTGCAGACATCACGTACGTGCCGAGTTGGGCAGGTTTCGTCTACCTGGCCGTAGTGGTCGACGCTTTCAGTCGTCGAGTGGTCGGCTGGTCGCTCAGAAATGATCTCAAGACCCGGCTAGTGACCGATGCCCTGCAAATGGCACTTCAAGAGCGTGAATCCGACGGGGTGATCCATCACTCGGACCAGGGGACGCAATACACGTCGATCGAGTTCGGGCTACGCTGCAAGAGAGCCGGCATCAGACCCTCCATGGGCTCGGTCGGTGACTGTTATGACAACGCGCTGTGTGAGAGCTTTTTTGCCTCTCTGGAGTGTGAACTGATCGACCGGCACAGCTTCCGCAGCAAGCTGCAGGCCAAGCTTGCTGTCTTCGACTACATCGAGGGCTTTTACAACCCTCACAGGCGGCACTCGTCACTGGACTATCTGTCGCCGATCAACTATGAATCGAGGCACTCAGATGTGGCTTGATTCGAAAGCCGTAAACTGTCCACAAAAGTGGGGTAACTTCAGAGTGAGGGCGTAGCCCGAACGGAGCTCCCCCTCGCTCGCGCTGGCGTCGAGGGGAGTGGACCAGATCCACGAGGCTGCTGAGCGGCCTCTGTAGGGCGCTGTACGACCTCTCCCCTTGGCGGGCACTCGTCTATCGCCCTCACCAAGCACTTTCCGGGGTCCAATCAGCCGATTTGCCCGGATTTGACCTCCTCGCGGTTTCCTCATTTCGTGGTTCCCTGCTGCTTTGCCTTGGCGCTCTCCATTCGATAGCTCGGGACGTTGAGTTCCAGAATCACGCTGTGGTGCACCAGCCGGTCGATGGCTGCTGCCGTCGTCAGGGGGTCCTTGAAGATCCTCTCCCAGTCCGAGAAGATCAGGTTGCTGGTCAGCAAGATGCTGCGACGTTCGTAACGATGGGCCAGCAGTGTGAAGAGAACCTCCATTTCCTCCCGGCTTTGCTGAACGTAGCCGATGTCATCGACTATGAGAGCCTCGAAGCGATCCAGTTTCTTGAGCTCCTTCTCCAGAGTCAGATCGATTTTGGCCCGCAGCAATCGCTGTACCAGCAGGGCGCAGGTAGAAAACAGAACCCGGCGCCCCAGCAGAATCAACTCCTGGCCCAGAGCACAGACCAGATGGGTTTTCCCGCTCCCAGGGTTACCGAAAGCCAAGACGTTCTCGGCACGATCCAAAAACGTCCCTTCCAGCAGCGCTGTGAGTTGTCGATCCACGCTTTGGGGCAAGCGCGAGCGGTCCAGCGCCGTCAGCGTTTTCTCCCAGGGAAGCTTGGAGGCCCGACGCTGGCGCTGGATTTTGCGCTCGTGCCGCTCCGCCACCTCGATCTCAGATAACGACAAGAGAAACCGGGGATAGGCCAGACTTTCCTGGGTGGCCAGTGCCGCCTGGGCGGCGTAGTGCTCCCGAAAGGCCGGTAGATGCAGCTCGATTAGGCACTCGCGAAGTCGCGGTAAGTTGCCTGTGCTCATGACCTCACCTCCCGGTTCTCGAGAAGGGTGTCGTAGAGGCCCACGTCCATCTTCTCCACCATCACTTCCCAGGGTTCCACCACCGGATCGACAAGGCATTCTCGTAGTGCTTCAAAACGGATTCTTTGTCCCCGCTCAATCAACACCTGAAGTGCCTCTCGCACCCGCTGTTCACCTTCCTGGGCAGCCACCTCGAGGATCTTCAGATATTGGCGATCCGCCGTGGCCGGACAATCTCGGCGCAGCTCGTCGTAGGCGACTCGAAACAAGATCCCCGGAAACAGATCCTCCCGCCAGCGATAGCGAGTAAACGCCCCCGGCTTGCGCACCAACGAATGGATCACGTGCCGGTAGTCAATGCGATGCTTGCCTTCTCCTCGCAAGCGCGGCATCCGTGCCTGGCGCCGTCCTCCGTAGTAGACCTCCACCTGATCCGCCCACACCCGCACTTGAACGCGCTCGCCGATCAACCGGCTGTCCACCGAATAGGTGTTGTGGCGAACCCGGATCGTACTGCTGGGGGAGACTCTCACCCACTGCCGGGTGAAGTCATCCAGACGGCGTGCCGGCAACGGGCGCATCACTGCCAGCTCTTCTCCCAGGCGCTTTTGCCGGGCCGCATTGCGCCGGGACACAATCACCGCTACAAAGCCCTCGTACTCTTCCCGGCTGGAAAAATCACGGCTACACCGCAGCAGCAGTTCCTGCTCAATGGCCCGTTTCAAGCGGTGATGGGACTGTTCCACATCCCCGTTCTCGTGTGCCTTTCCTGCCTGAGTGCGACTGGAGCGCATCCCGAAGTGTCTCAGCAACGCTTGATAGCGCTCGGTGAACTCTTCCCGCTTCAGGTTCTTGACTGCCGCCGAGAGCCGGTCGGTCCGGTGCTCCTCGGGCAGCGCCCCCAACTCCCACAACGCGTTCTGAAGCCCCAGGCTGAGGCTCTCAAACGACTCACTGAAACACAGCGTGGTCGCTTCCCAGTTCGAGTAGGCCAACACGAAGTGGTACAGCAGATGGGGAAACGGCTGGCCCTGGATCGTCACTCCGAGGCGCCCCATAAACGTGAAGTCCGATTGCGCTTGATGTCCCGGCTGATACTTCTGCGGGAACATCACCTCCTTCGCTTCTCCGTATTCTGCCTTCCACTGCTTGATCCTGCGCTGCAGCGTTCTCAACTGGCCTTGCTGGAAGGCCCCTTCCTGCTGACGACACAAATGATCGAACACCGCTTTTGCTTCCACCGTCGGCGATCGCTTCAGGATCTCTTTCACCTCCGGCCACACCGACTCGAACGGATCCGATCGAGTTCTCCAATACCGTTCCGGCTGACACTGGCTCGGTAGCTTTCCCGACTTCAGGTACTTGCGAGCTGTCTTTCGCGACATCCCCGCTTTGGCCGCCGCCATCGTTAGCGTCTTCTCGTTCTTCTTCAACTTTACTAACCTCCGCACTTGCTGATCCTTAACCATGCCCTCATGGTCAGGATCAGCCCTGAAAAAGCGGGGAATTCCATTTGTCGTCGCGGGGAATTCTAACTGTCGCCAATCAGGGGCGTATTTGCCATGCCTTTTGCTGGGCTCACGTGCGCCGCGACTTTTGGCGACTGGGCCTATCCCACCCCCCCTGGCAGGACTGGTCCCTGATGTGGATTGACGACATTGGCCGGCTCTTTGCTGCCAATCAGCTGCGGCTGGCAGTTCGCGATCAGCCCTTGGAATGGGCCCGGGCCGATCGAAAGCTGCGGGTGGCGGTTGAGAAAATGCGAGAGCAATGCGAGGCTCAACGCCAGCTTCCCAGCCTGGCTCCCCCCTGTCGCAAGGTCCTGAAAAGCCTGGCTCGACACTGGCCAGGGCTGACCGTGTTTGTGGATCAACCGGAAGTGGCTATGGACAACAACGCCGCCGAACGCGCCTTGCGCAACCCGGTGGTGGGACGCAAGAATTACTACGGCTCAGGCAGCCGCTGGAGCGCCCAGTTGGCGGCCAGCTTATTCAGCATCTTTGCCACCCTGCGACTCAACGGCCTCAACCCCCGCCTGTGGCTCAGGGACTATCTGCAGGCCTGCGCTAGGCAAGGCGGACAGCCGCCACCCGACCTGGATCCTTTTCTTCCCTGGGAAATAAGCCCCCATCGTGCCCGCGCATTGACCTGGGCCAGGACGCCGGCAGCGGAGGCTGGATGAAACGCTTCTGCGGGCGAGACTTTAGCGGCCGGGAGATGCGGCGACTGTGTGAGCTGATTGGCGAAGATCCGACCCGCTCGCGGGCCCAGCTCTCCCGCTTGGCCTGCCAGCTCTTGGGCTGGTTCAAGCCTGACGGTGGCCTCAAGGAGATGAGCTGCCGGGTGGCCATGCTGCGCATGCATCGGCAGGGGTTGCTGCAGCTGCCGCCCCCTCGCAACCCGAAGGGAGGCTCGGGCCCAATCAAGCACACTTTCTGCAGCGCACCACAACCGCTGCTGTCCCGACCCGTGCACGAGCTGTCCGGCCTGCATCTGGAGCCGGTCCTGAGCCGCCCCGACTCCACTTTGTGGAATGAATACATCGACCGCTACCACTATCTGGGATACAAGCCCCTGCCGGGTGCTCAGCTGCGCTACTTCGCTTGTTCCGAAAGCCGCATCCTGGCCCTGCTCGGCTTTGGCGCCGCCGCTTGGAAAACCGCCCCTCGCGACCGCTTCATCGGCTGGCGTCCTTCGGAAAGGGAGAGAAACCTTCAACTGATCGTCAACAACGCCCGTTTCTTGATCCTTCCCTGGGTCGAGTCCAAGAACCTGGCCTCTAAACTGCTGGCCATGGCCGCGCGTCAACTCCCCGAGGACTGGCACGACCGCTACGCCTACCGACCCGTTCTGCTGGAAACCTTCGTCGACACGGGGCGCTTCACAGGCGCCTGCTACAAGGCCGCCAACTGGATCCATGTCGGACAGACCCAGGGCCGGGGCAAGCTGGACCGTGACCGCAAGGCCGATCTGCCCACCAAAAGCATCTGGCTCTACCCCCTGAGCAAACACTTCCGAAGATCGCTTCGCTCCACTTGAGTTCCCAACCCGCCTCACCCCATTAGGCATAAAGCCGATGATGGGTTTACCGAATATTTACAACTAAACCGACATTCCTCATATCAGCCTGGGATGGACCTTCTTCGGGTCTTTTTGTGGTGAATGGTCAAAACCTATCAGCCCTCCAACCAAGAAACAAGTGTTTTTCCTCATATTTCGGCTGAAAAGACCTTCTGATTCGTGGGCTATCCAGGTATTTTTGCCGAAATCTGACAAGCAGAGACACCTCTCCAGCCACTTGATCAGAAACACTGGACGCTAAGCCGTACTCCATCTCAAGCGGTTAATCCGAGACAATATCTCGGCCCATACCTCCTTGCTGACCGCAACTTCCGCCATCTGAAACGTCACGATCCCGACTATGGTGAACCACCTTCGCTCCGATCTTGATCAACTTGGCCAATAGGGTGCGAAGGGACCAGTGTTTGATTCTTCTGGGAAGGACCAGCCGGCGCAGAAAATTGCCCAGGTTGTAGGCCAAAACAAACAGACCCAACCTCACCTGATTCGGGACAAAGCGCTGGCAGGACAACCGCGTCCAGTTCAAGGCATACTTGCCTTCCTTGATCCACTGCTCGGCCGTGCCGCGACCGTTGTAAAAGTGAACCACCCCTTGGGCTCGTGCGCTCCTGTTGGTCAGGATGAAACCGACTCTCGGAAAGAGTTCGCCGCGATGCCACTCGACCTTGGCAATCACCCGACGATTACAATGAATGAGAGAGCCTCCGGCGGCCATCGCTCCGATCTTTGGGGTCCCCACTCAATTCCTTTCATAGGCCTAGGGGGCAGACGGCTGCCCTGTATTACGTCATCTTTATGCGGATTTTTCCTCCCACAGCCCCGATCTTCCCGCCATCCGCGCCAGAGTGTCAATGATCAGCAGGATGTGCGCTTTTCTGGACTATGCGCCGGTAGGATAGGTTTCCTCAACGGGCGGCCTTTTTTTGCTGTCCCTCAAGGCCCGTATTGACTGGTTCTCCACCCCTCAAAAGGTGTCCGGAGTGCTGGCCACGGCCAGACTGGAAGGAAACAACGCCCTGGCCCAACGGTTATCTGTCGGTGTTCGTGAACCAGATCGCCTGGGATCAGCGGATTGACTTCTCGGGCTTCATGGGCCCGATCCGGCCCCGCCTGATATCGATCGAGCAAATGTGACCCACTTCAGCCCGTTTCGATAATGCAATAGTGACCCGGGGGTTTTTCCTTTCAACGCCTCTAAGTATTTGGGCGAGAGGCGTTTGAAAGAAAAAAGTCTATCTAAGGGCGGGTCATATTTGCGTGATCACGGTGGGGCACTTTTCCTTGATCGTTCACACCCGCCCCCGGATCAGAAACCCGCACTTTCTCGTGATCGCCAACGGCCACTCCAGCCACTCAACCAAGACAGCACTTGAGGGGGGTGATGATCTCTACAGCTACTTGCTCGGAACCACCCGCCAGTCGCGCGCGGATGGTCGCAATTAAAGATTCTGGGGTTAGAAGGGACATTTGGGGGATAATTCACGGTGGTCACGGTGGCTCTGAACGAGTCCTCATGGGGGTTTCGGTGCTTTCCTCAGCTCGCTGTTTGTCAGTCTCTTCGATTCAAGAAAAGGGGGTCCAAAGCCGTTTAAAACAGGCCTTTTTCGGGGTTGAAAGTGAAGACGCAGATCTCGACGAAACCCGGAGAGAGAAAGAAATTCTCAGCTTGCGACCGTCTGCGCGAGACTGGCGGGTGGTTTCGGGGGAACATGCGTAGAGATTTGCCCCCATACATACCCCCTCTAACGAGTGCAGCCGGGCATCGGGTACCGCGTTCAGTTCCTCCCGGGTGAACCGAGACCGGCAGGACCAAGGCTGAGAAGCACTAATCCCTAAATTCGTCAAAGAACGACTCCACTAGATTGTAGGTCTTCCGGGGTTCGAGTCCGAGTTCCAGGGTCTCGAACAACTCCACCAGCTTCTCACCGTCAACCAGTTCGATGGCTGGGACCCCATCTCGGACTGCCTCCCGCTTCGACGCCGTGGTGAACGATCCGGTTGTCATAATGATTCCTTTGTCCGCCCGCCCGATCATGGCTCCCCGGAAGTCCCGGACAGCAGATGGCCCCACGGAGCCCCTGTACCGCTTGCACTGAAATAGGACCTTGAAGCTGACAAACGCGTTGAGCTCGAGGATTCCGATTCCGTCGATCCCCCCGTCACCGGAACTACCGGTCACAGTCACCTGCTCGAAGCCCGCCTCCCGAAGCAGCCTTTTACACAGACGCTCGAAACCCGCGGGAGGAAGATCCAGCAGTAGGTCGAGCAGTTGCGCGCGGTAGTCGCCCAGAGCTTCGTCAGGGGATCGGTCCTCGGCTTCGTCTTCAGTCAACTCCGCGACGTCCTTGGTGCTTCCCCACTTAGCTATGACGCTCCGAATGAGATTCTTGATCTGTTCTTTCGAAAGGGCGTCGACGCTCCGCCCCTTTGTTGTCAACACCCATACGCCACGACGTGAGGAGTCGATATAGCCGCTACGGGCAAGGTAGTAGCGTGCCCAGGCCACTTGGTTCTCAAACCGCGAAGAACCGCTCTTAAGTCGCTCTTCAAGAACGTGGTCGGGTAGTCGGAGATGGTCGGCAACAGCGGCCTTGGCTTCGCCGGATTTCGCCGAACCGCCCAGACCCTGGAGTACAGCCAAGAGGGGGTTGATGTACTGCGCAAATTGAGAGCCCACTGCCATTTGTCTACATCCTCCAACCGAACCCCATCTACATAGAGAAACGCGTTACGGTGCTCCTAACGGTCCGATTTGAAGCACTTGGTGTTTGTTACCCAGAGCGTTACCCAGGAGCAAGAATGGACGTTTTGTCCGGCGATCAGAAATCCCGTAACTCCTTTGTTATCAATGGTGGGCGGTATTGGACTCGAACCAACGACTTCCTCCTTGTAAGGGAGGTGCTCTACCAGCTGAGCTAACCGCCCGCCGCGGCTAATATATCTCATCGGCTCATTGGCGAAGACGATGGTAGGGACTCTGTATCAGGGCCTTTTCGTCTTCGCCAATGATTTTCCCGCTCCTGTGCTGGAACTCCGACTGCGCACAGACGAAGCGTCTCTCGATCTGGAAGCGCAGCCGAAAGAGCGCGTTTTTCCGGCTCTGCTCTTCGTGGGGCCTCGCCAGGTCAGATCCATGAGCCGGAGTTACCGTATTATAGGAGAATCGAGCAGATTGGCCAGGCCGAATCAGCGCCCCGACTTCTCAGGAGGAGACCTCTGACTGACTTGACACACGGGAGAATCGAAACGCTGTTCCGCCGCGAGTCCGGGCGTCTCATCTCCATCCTCACACGCATCTTCGGACCGCAGAATCTGGAGCTGGCCGAGGACGTCGTCCAGGAGTCCTTTGTGGCCGCCATGGGCACATGGTCGGAGTCGGGGATTCCCGACAATCCCTCGGCATGGCTCCTCACAGCGGCCCGGAACAGGGCCATCGATGCAATTCGCCAGGGACGTACCCAGCGCAGATTTGCGGACGATCTGGCCACGTATCTGGATAGTGAGTGGACCCTGACCACGACGGTGGACGAGGCCTTCCAGGAGCGTGGCATCCGCGACGACCAGTTGCGGATGATCTTCATGTGCTGCCACGGCACCCTCAAGCCGCGGAATCGTATCACCCTGATTCTGAAGACCCTGTGTGGACTCAGCGTGCCGGCAATTGCACGGGCACTTCTGACCACGGAAGCTGCGGTCAACAAGCGGCTCTATCGCACCCGCAGGAGCCTTGAGAACGTGACCTTTCGGATTCCGCCTCTCGAGCAGTTGCCGGCGGCTCTGGGAACCGTCCACGGCGCCCTCTACCTGTTGTTCAATGAAGGGTACCTGTCCACCAGCGAGAAGCCGATCTTGACCGAGTTGTGCCGGGATGCGATGGCGATGACACGCCTGCTCCTTGACGAGCCTTCTCTTTTCAACAGCGACACCGTGGCCTTGCTGTCGCTGATGTGTTTCCATACGGCACGCCTGGAGTCGCGAATCGACGGCGCCGGCCGTCTGATTCCCCTCGACAGGCAGGACCGCTCGCAGTGGGACCAGGGCCTGATCCGTCAGGGCTTCAGATATCTTGGGCGCACGGCGGAAATGGAAACGGTGAAAGCAGGCCGCTATCACCTCGAGGCTGCCATCTCATCGCGACACTGTTCAGCCCCCAGCTTCGGAGAAACCGACTGGGATTCGATCTGCAACCTCTACGATCGGTTGATCGAGGTCTCTTCCTCGCCGGCAGCCGAACTCAATCGTGCCGTGGCCATTTCGTATCGGGACGGGGTAGGCGCTGCCATACCGCTGGTCGAGGCCCTCCGTCGGACCGGGAGATTAGCTCACAGCCACGCCGTTGCCGCAGTGCTGGCCAACCTTTATGCCCGGGCCGGCTCTCGGCAGCCGGCTCGGCGCTTCCTGGAAGAAGCACTTGCCGAGGCCGGCACCGAACACGAGCGCTACTTGATCGAACTTCAAGTCCTGGGCGAGACTTCACGGGGCTCCGCCTCACCAACCAGCACTGCGGATTCTAGCTAGCCGGCCTGCGTCGAAGACCAACAGATGTAAACACCCGGCCGGCCAATCCGGCTATTGACTTCCCTCACCGGCCTCGGGAGCATACACCGATCGTACCAGGATGCTGCCCTGAGGATTGTGGGCAAGATAGGGAGAGCCCTTGGCGATTTCGCTGGCTCTGCTGAGCGACTCGGCCTGAATTACCGAGAAGCCTCCGATCAACTCCTTGACCTCGGGCATCGTGGAATCGGTGACAATATCGCCTCCGTTGCGCGTCAAAATGGTTCCCTCCGGAGTGAGTGCGGCCCCGGGAATGCGCAGGTTTCCGGATGCCTCCAGCTCCTTGAACCATGCGCCCCACTGCGCCATGACGCTCTGCTGCTTCTCGGGGCTCCACTTCTCCATCCAGTCGGGCTCTCCACCCTGGTAAATGAGCAGAAACTCTTTCATGATTGCCTCCTTAAGATTGCGTGTTGATTGTTGCGATCACAATGATGACGAGCCGCAATCCCGAAATAGGACAAGTTCCGGACCGACTTTGATTCTCGCAGCACCTGGGCGCTTATCCCGGATTAATCATAAGTTTTCGTAGCGAAGCGGGGGAAGACCCGTTCTGACAAGGCTTGCGACCGAGGCCCCCGGAGGCGTACTCGTGCAGTACGCCGAGGAGGCCGACCGAGCGTAACGCAGTCAGGGCGGGAGATTCTCACGCTGCAGTAGAAAATTTATGAATCATCCGGGTTATCGAGCTCTGAACTTTTGCGACTCTCTCAGAGCCGGAAACAAGGGAACGAAACAGCATCCATTGTAAGACAGCAGATTGTTTAGAGGGGGTGAAGTCAGGCTGTTTTGACCTGGATTGGGTAAGCAGAAAATGACGGATTAGAGGAGCGCTGGTGGTTGAGGCCAGCCCTTGGTAGGAGAGGAGCTAGCGGAAGCGGGAGCCGTTGGCGTTGGCGATCCAGCGACGCAGGGCGACGCGGACGTTGTTGACGCGACTCAGCGGAGCGTTGTCGAAGTACCAGCGGAAGGTTTTGATCTCTTCCAGGATGTCTACGTCGGGGAAGTCGGCGGTCAGTTCGGCAATGAAAGCCGCATCCAGCTCGGGGCGGTAAGGGTAATCGGGCAGCTGCTCTTGCAGGTAGGCGAGGATCTTCTCGGGAGAGTTGTCGAAGAACATGTCGGCGCTATTCACAGCTCGTCGGAGGCCCGGTAGATGTCCTCTTCGTCCAGAGTGGCCTTTTGCTCGAGCACGCCCCGGTTGAGCGCGGCCAGGCAGAGGCGGTTCAGCAGCCGGCAGACGCCGCCCGAAGTTTTGTAAAGGGCCAGGTAGGCCGAGTCGGTGAAGATGTCGGGTTTAGCTCCGGCCAGCTGGAGATGGTGGCAGACGTAGTTTTTGGTTTCGGCCTCATCCAGGGGAGGCAGCTTGTAGGAGAGTAGGATGCGCTGGTGGATGTTGCGGAACATGGGGCGCCCGAGCCGTCGGCCCAGGTCGGGATGACCGATCATGATCATGAGCAGGGGATCGATTGAATCCATCCTAAAATTAAGAAGTACAGGTATTTCGTCCAGTGTTTTGTCGGGCAGACACTGGCTCTCGTCGAGAATTAGAATCGGGGTCTTTTTGGCGTTCTCCACATAGTCGCGCACGGCCGTTTGCAGGTTTCGAAACAGAGTGGACTTGCGGCTGGAGGGCTCACCGCCGAACTCGCTGTTGAGCTGGGCCCAAAAATCCAGGGGAGTGACCGTCGACAGGGGCACGTAGAAGAGCTTGTAGACGGAGGAGTTGAGTTGCTCGACGAAGGCGCGCACGGCGGCCGTTTTGCCGGTTCCGGCCTCCCCCAGCACGAGCATCAGCCCCAGACGGGTACGCATGTAGTCCAGGCGCCGGGCGAGTTCGTCAAAGGCCGCAGTGGGGAGCAGTTTCTGGGCCGGGATGTCCTTGGCGAAGGGAGTGTCGGAGAAGCCGTAAAAAGTGTGGATCACGATTCATCCTCCTCGTCGGGAAGGGAAAAACGGGGTCTTCGGGGGGAAGTGGCGTTTTGGGCGGCGTCGACCCGGTGCAGACGCACCACCGGCTGGTCGTCTTCGAAGAGAAACAGCTCACTGGGACGTCCTTCGGGATGGCGGATCTCGATGCGCAGGCCAGTGTATTGGGGCGGCACTTCCCAGAGCCGGCGGGCGATGGAGACGGTGCAGTCGTTGCGGACGGTGCGGTGCAACGTGCGGTAAAAGACCCGGTCCAACTCGGCCCGGCTGACCGTACGGCGGCGAATGGAGGCGAGCGAGCGCAGGTAACGCTCCAGTGGCGTCTCACAGATGCTCGAGTGGCGGCGCCGGTGATAGTCCTGCTCCAGCCACTGAGACAAGCGAGCATTGAGATCGTCGAGGGTCAAGGCCTCGAGATCGAGAAGGCTTAGAAAACCCTGGCGCAGGGTGCGAAACCAGCGCTCGATTTTTCCGCGCGAAGGACTGTCATAGGGCTTGGAATGCACCAGAGCCACACCCAGACGGGCGCAGGCCAAGGTGAGTTGTTTGGAGGAGAAGGCCGAGCCGTTGTCACAGTAAAGGATCTGGGGTAAACCATGGCGCGAGAAGGCTTTTTGGAGTGCCGAGACGACCACTGCGGAGTTTTCCCGGGTGTAGAAGCGGGCCAGGGTCAGGAAGCGGGAATGGTCATCGATGGCTGCAGCCAGGTAGGTTTTGCGGCGGCGGCGGCCGAGAGGCACCTTGGGGCCGTGCATAAAATCCATCACCCACAGATCGTTGGCGTGGGGTTTTTCGAAGTGCTTGCGGGCCTTGGGCGCCGGCTTGACCTGGGGCCGCAGACCGGCCCGCTTGATGTGACGACGCAAAGTGGATTCGGAGATGCGGCGCGAAGTGATGTGGCCCGAGGCCACCAGCTGTTCACGGAGTCGGTTGACCGGCACCCGGGGATGGCGGGCCAGCAGCTCGGAGATGTGGGCGCTCAGCTGCTCGGAGATGACCCGGCTTCGGCCCGCATCGCAACGCCGCTTGGGCAAGAGTCCGTCGAGTCCTTCTTGGCGGTAGCGGCGCAACCAGCTCTTGAAAGTGGCGACTGAGTAGCGGCGTCTGCCCAGACCCGGCACATCCAGCTCTTTTCGGGCCATGCGGCCGAAGTAACGGGCTTGGCTGCCGGCGGCGGCGTGCAGCACCGGCGCGATGACGCCGTAGCGGAACAGCGCCACGGCCTGGCGTTTTTGTTTTCCCTTCATCCTGAGGCTCCTTTGGCCAACCCTTTGTGCCACAACCCTACCGCTGGGCCCCTATCACGCAGTGTGGAGGATCGATTCTTGTCATGACGCGGCTGCCAGCCGGGTCCAAACAACGTGGCGCAAAAAGGGGATTGAGCGACTTGTGCTGCAGACACAGCGGATGCCGGTGAGTCAGCCCGTCAGCAAGCCAGAGCGGGGCCCGAGAGCCAATCGTAGGTCGAACAGCAGGTGGGGGAAGTAACGCCGATGAAAACGCAGCACCACTCGGGGTGGAGAGCCTCGGGGCTGGGCCGCCAGCAGCGCGGCCACCTGCTGGGCCTGCCGCCGCACCCCTTGGACGGCTCCGGGCAACTCGACCTCGGCCACCGGAAAAGAGAGCAGTCGCCCATAGACGGCCGCCAACAGCAGCAGCATGCGGTGCAGCGTCAACTCCTCCAACAGCACAGCTTCCTCACCTTGGCTGCCGGCCGTGGCCACCTCGTCCAGCGCTTGGCGCATCGTCCGTTTGCCGTTCACCACCACTTCGACCATCCAGCTCATCAACCCCAGGCTGAAGCGTCGGCGCGGCACCACTTGAGCCGGCAGCACGCTGAAGGTGACATCTCGTGGCTGATCCGGGCCCCGCCGCCGGCAGCGGAAGCGAGCCACTGGAAACCGTTGATAGGTCCGCCCCTCCTCATCCACCAAGCACCTGAAATACAGACCGTGGCGTACGGCGCATTCACTTCCCCGGCACAGCGGACAGCGGTCCCGGTAGTCGGGCAACAGCTCGTACAGCCCCAGTCCCAGAGAGGAAAGACTTGACAAAGACCTGTCTTGGAAGCGATCCTGAATCTGAAGTTTGTCTTCGAAAAGCCGGGAGTTATCCGAAGCTCAAACCACGGGCTCCCGGCTGCTCCTTTCCCTTCTTCTCCGCAGCCAAGACAGCTGTCACACTGTCATATTCTTTTCACCCGCTGCGGGCTAAGACAATCTATACAATTCCGGCTGCAAAAGGCAGAGAAGTTTGTGACGTATTACACCATTGGCGTTACACTCTAGTACAGAAGCACCAGGGGCGGGATCCAGAAAGGGGACCAGACATGAGACGACCTGAGTCGCCAGACAAGTTTCATCCCCCAACTCTTGAGTTCGAAGAAGAGCTGGACGAAAAAGAGTTGTTCGAGCGCGCCATGCAGGGGGTGCGTCCACTTCCCAAGCGGCAAAGGCTGATCCGCCCGGCTGCCAGGCGGGGTCCGATGGAGCCGCTCAATCCATCCGATCTCATGGAGGAGGCACTCCAGGACCTGAAGGAGTTCGAGTGGCCCTTTGCGCCTGGCTATCTGGAGGGCGGGGACCTGCAGTGGAACCGGCGACTGCTGCGCCGGCTTCGCAAAGGACGGTTTGCGGTGCAGGCCGAGCTGGACTTACATGGTCACAGCCAGCAGGAAGCTCGGCGGGAACTGCATCAGTTTCTCGGCGCATGTGTCAGTCGAGGACTAACCTGCGTGCGCATCGTTCATGGACAAGGTCACCACTCTCCGAACCAGATCCCGGTCCTCAAGAAACACCTTCCAGAATGGCTGCACTGGAGGCAGAACGCTCAGTACGTAGCGGCCTTCACATCAGCCCCGGGGCTGGATGGAGGAGGAGGGGCTCTCTATGTGCTCCTGCGCAAGGAGAAAAAGGGATAGCCCCAGTCTCCAACCGTTGATTTCTTTCAGGGTGGGGGGCTGCCTCACATTCAGGTTCCAACGTTCCAGCGTTCCAAGGTTCCGCGGAATTCCAAGATCCCAGAGTGGGTAAGGGGCCAGCCCAAAGTCCAGGTCATCTGATCGGTTCAATCGTGGGCGGCCTTCATTTCATTTTTCAGGAATTCTTTGATTTTCTCGGCAAGCTTGAGGGGAATTTCGACCTGGCGATCACGGAGCTTCTGGCTCATCTTAGAACAGGAGCGATATGTATTCAGGAAGTGTACACAGGGAGGGCATTCGGCTAAATGCTCTTCCAGCCGCCGGGTGGTTTCCGGATCGAGGTTGGAATCCAGAAAATCATCAAGGAAACGCGTGCATTCACGGCAGGTCACATATTCGTCCATGATCATCCCCCCTCGAAGTAGGTGGAAAGCTTCTCTCGAACAAAAAGCCGGGCTCGGTGGATGCGTGTTTTGGTGGTGGCTTCCTTCAAATCGAGCACGGATGCGATTTCCCTGATCGAGTATCCCTCGATATCGCGCAGCACCAGCGGTACACGGTATTCGTAAGGAAGCGACTGAATGGCGTCATAGAGATGGTGCGACAACTCGCTGTTGAGGGCTACCGATTCCGGGTCGACCGGCCAGTCGTTGATCAGGGTCTTGTGGTACCCGTCCCGGTTGAAATGGGGGAGTTCCTCCTCCATCTGGACCTCCCGCTCTCGCGAGGCCCGATGTTTTCGAAGCCACATGATGCAGTTGTTGATCGCAATCCGCTTCATCCAGGGCCAAAGATGACTTTCCTCGCGAAAGGTTCCAATTTTCCGGACCACCTTCAGGAGAGTTTCCTGTAGGACCTCTTCGGCGTCGGCGGGGTCTTTGAGATAGTTCAGGATGACTCCGAACAGCGGTTTGGAATAGCGATTTACGAAATCATCGATGACCAGGGCGTCATGCGCCTTGAGCCCGTCAATAATGGAGCGCTCGTCGGTGGCCGGTGCCTTCATGATATGATCCAGCTTGACCCCTACTTAAGCACACAAGGGCCTGCCAAGCAAGACGGCCAGACCATGGATTCCTGCCTGACCTGCATCCCCACGGTGATCAAACGAAGGGCGGCGAGCGGAGCCATTTTCACTTTTCTGGGGCTGGCTCCATTCGTAACTACCCTGGCGATGCCGTCGCAGAATCACAGCCAGGAGATTCCGGACTTTTATCGTCAATATGTTCGGAGGGAAAATGTCGGCACCTCGACCCGGGCGGTGTTGCGCAACGGCCTCAAAGTCATTGTCGAAGAATATGCCGTTCGCCCCATCGCTGCCGTCACTCTGGTCGTTGGGACGGGCTACGCGGACGAAGCCGCCTCCAGCACGGGAGCCGCCTCCGCGCTGGCCTGGTGGATTCGCCTGCACTCGGCGCTGGCTGAGAAAATTGCACTGGAGGGAGGTCACCTGGAGTCAGAAGCGTCTGCCCGGGAAACTCTTTTCACCGTTGTGTTACCCGCCTCGAACCTGCTGTCGGCCCTGGAAATCCTGGCCGGCCTGCTTGACCCCTCGTTGCTCGAGGAGTTTTCCCTGGATCAAATCCGGGTTCCGGCCACGAGCGGCAAAGGTCACGAGGCCTGGCTCACTTTTCAGGGCGCTGAAAGGAGACTCTGGGAGCTGGTCAATCCAGAGTTCGGGTCCCGGATCGCGGCTCTGGAAATCGCCAGGGTTCCCGTCCTGGGAAGCGAGCTGACTCGCCAGGACCTGATCCACTTTCATCGCAACCACTATCAGTCCGGCAACCTGAGCATCATTGTCTCGGGGGGGATCGTTCGAGAGCGGATACTGGCCAGAATCGCCGAAATCTATGCCGGCCTGGGAAACACCACGGTGAGTGCTTCCCCGGCAACCGCATCCGCACAGCAACGGCGCTTTCGCTATGAGCACCGGCGCGAAGAAAAGGTTCCCCTGCAATGCCTTTTCGGCTACCGGATTCCGGGGCGCGCACATCCGGACATGCTGGCTCTGCAGCTGGTTCAGGCTGCCCTGTCGGGGTCCCGGGGGTTACTGGTTTACCACCTGGTCCAGAAGGGTCTCGCTTTCAATACAGAGCTCATGCACTGGCCATCGGCTCAGGGAGGACTCCTTGCCATACTGCTCTTTCCTGACAAGGAGAAGATCGACGAGGCGGAAGTCCGGCTTCTGGCAGTGCTCCGTTCGATTTCCGAGAAAGGTCTTGAGGCCCATGATCTGACACGCGCCAAGGGCCAGCTTGTCCGACAGTATATGGCCCGCCTGCGAAGCCACCAGGAACGGGCACGGATTCTCTCGGCTCAGGCCGGGGACAAGAACTGGTCAGACCTCAACGAATGGCCTCGCCGCGTCTCCATGCTGACGAACGAGCAGGTCAAACGAGTCGCGAGCCGGTATTTGAGCCGGGAAAACCTGAGTCTGCTGGAGTCTTTTCCTGTCACTGGACCTCTCAGACAATTCACTACGGAATCATTGGCCGAAACCGTCGACCTTCTGATTCCAGTATCCATCGGAGAAGTGCAAAGAGACCAGCAGGTACGCTGGGATTCCAAGGCCACCAGCTTCGAGGTCCCGACCATTCCCCAGCGTAAGCAACACTCCTCCCTGAGGAGGACATCGATCCTTAGAGGCCCTCAGATTTACGAAGAAGAGGAACACACCTCTCCTGTCATCGATATCGGCTTCTTTTTTCCCGGCGGAAGAGTTCAGGAGACAGAGGCCAACCAGGGATTGACCGAACTCATGCTGCGTTCACTTGTAGGGGGCACGGCGGAAAGCAGTAGCTGGCGGACGTGGGAGACCCTGGAGGAAAAAGGGACGGTCATTGAGATCATCAATGAGCCCGACTTTTTCGGCTTCCGTCTGCAGCTTTACAGCCGGCACCTTCAGGACGCTTTCGGCGAGTTCATTGAATGGCTGCGCGCCGGTCGCATCACATCCGAGCAGATAGCCCGGTCCCGCCAGACCCTGTCGATCCTGCAGGAGATGGAGCAGAGAGACCTCTTCTCGGCGGGCAGGCTGGCTATTCGCAAGCAACTCTTTTCCGCGCATGGTTACGGCATGAGCCGTTTCGGGGACCAGAAAAGCCTCGCCAGCCTCGATCTGAAAGCCGCGCAGCAGTGGTACGCAGATCTGATGAAGGGTGTTCATCCCCTGATTGTCCTGTACGGAGACGTCGAGGGGACTGCTTTTCTGCCCGATCTGATTCCTCTCCTCAGCAGCTCCAAGTATCGGTATCGGAGCAAAGAAGACCACCCTGCTCCTACCGGGGAAAGCAGTCCCCGTTTACTGGAGATCGGAGAAAGCTGGATTTTCGGCGGCGTTCCCGGGCCGGCCCAGGGGACCCGGTCCGACTGGACACTGGACGTGCTGGCCAACCTTCTGAGACTGAAACGATTCCGCCCCGACAAACCGGGGCAGGAACAACTTCCCACTCATGTCAAAGCCCAGCGAGATGCCCTCTTTGAGGCGGGAACCCTCTTTTTCGGCAGGCCAAGCCCGGCCTCGGAAGCGGGTAGGCAAGACTTCTTCCGCCAGCTGGCCGGTTTGAGTCAGACCCGGGTCACCGAGCAGGACGTCCGAAACAGCATCGTTCTCACCATCACCGACTATCATCGGCAGCGGGCTCGAGGACCTGATTACCTGCTGGACTTGGCGCGGCACCTGCTGGCCGGCGAAAAACCGGACTACCAGCGCGAGTACCTGACCACGATTCAATCACTACAGGCCGATGACCTTCGGGCGGCGGCAGCTCGCTTCCTCGGCCCCCTTGCTCGCTTCAACGCGCCGGTAGATAATCCAGGGAACCAATGAAAGCCGTCATCATGAGCGGTGGGCGCGGCACCCGATTCTGGCCGGCCAGCCGCTCCCGCAAGCCGAAGCAGTTCCTCCGCATCACCGGCCGGAAAACGTTGCTCCAGCAGACCGTCGACCGGCTCTCGCCATTACTCTCGCGGCAAGATATTTTCTTTGTCTGCAGTCCCGAGTACGCCAGGATCGTGCAGCGGCAGATTCCGGATCTGAACGAGAATCAGCTCATCATTGAACCGGCCTCGAGAAACACCGCGCCCTGTATCGGACTGGCAGCTCACTACCTGGCGAGACACTTTCCCGATGAAGTGATGGCGGTTCTTCCGGCGGACCACGCGATCGGGGACATCGCTACCTTTCACCGGGCTTTGGAAGCAGCCGAAGCACTGGCGCGAAAGGACTGGCTGGTGACCTTCGGGATCGAGCCGACCCGGCCGGCGACCGGTTACGGCTACATTGAAGTCGAGAGCGATCTGGGTTGCTTCTCTGGTTTTCAGGCCTGCACCGTGCGCCGTTTTACCGAGAAACCGAATCTTGAGACCGCCCGGGAGTATGTGCGGGGCGGACAGCATTACTGGAACAGTGGGATGTTCGTGTGGCGGACTTCGTCCATTCTGGAAGAGATTGCGACCTCCCAACCCGATCTCTTCACCGTCCTTCAGAAGATCGACCGCAGCGAAGAGGACCCGGCCAGGGCCAATCGACTGTTTGAAGGTCTGAGCAGCCTCTCCATCGATTATGCTGTGATGGAACACTCCAGCCGCGTGGCAGTCATTCCGGTCCGGCTGCAGTGGGACGATGTGGGAGACTGGAGGTCCCTTTTTGATCACCTGCCCGGCGACCACGAAGGGAATCACAGCAATACGGATCTGGTGCCCCTGGACGCTCGCAACTGTCTGGCTTACACGCGGCAGGGAAAACTGGTTGCCTTGCTGGGGGTAGAGGATCTGGTCGTCGTGGATACCAAGGACGCCCTTCTAGTGTGCGATAGAAAACGAACGCAGGAAGTTAAGAAACTGCTGGATATTATTGATGATAAACTACTGTAAAATATTTATTAACGTCGATGGATAGCTTGCCCCAACTAGACAATCTGGATCTGATCAAGAGGATCGATTCGGCGAACATCTTTTCCTACCTGCACCGCTTCGATCGACAGGTCGCCCAGGCACTGACGCTTTCAGAGCAGCTCGATCCTGCGAAATGGATGGGTCAGGGTGCTACGCCCAGGCAGGTCGTGGTCTCGGGAATGGGAGGCTCGGCGATTGGCGGCAACCTGGTTCAAGATCTGCTGGGTCCGGAGCTCGGGGTCCCGCTGTTGGTCAACCGGAGCTATTCCTTACCGTTCGTGGACTCCAAAACCCTGGTTGTGCTTTGCAGCTATTCGGGTAACACAGCGGAAACTCTCTCCTGTTTTTCCATGGCACGAAAAGCCAGAGCCAGAATCCTCACGATCACTTCCGGGGGACAGCTTCTGGAAGCAAGTCGACGCTGCGGAAGCCCCGCCGTGGTCATACCCGGAGGCTATCCGCCTCGTTGTGCCGTCGGGTTTACCTCTGTCCTGCTGCTGAGTCTGCTGGCGAGACTGCGTCTGGCACCGGATCTTGATATCGCCGGATGGGGATCCTGGCTTGAACCCCAGGCCAACGCACTGGGACCGGAAATCCAGGTCCGGGAGAACTCGGCCAAGCAGCTGGCAGAGCGATTGAGGGGATGTATTCTATTGATCTATGGCAGCCAGGGTCGGCTGGGATCGGTAGCCAGGAGGTGGGCCGGGCAGTTTGCGGAGAACGGAAAACAATTCGCCCACTTCAGCGTGATCCCGGAGATGAATCACAATGAACTGGTCGGTTGGAAGCATCCTGAGCAACCGCTGAGCCGGCTGGCCGCGATCTTTCTACGGGATCGCGAGGAGCATCCGGAGGTCTCCAGGAGGTTTCGATTGACCGCCGACCTGGTTCGAGAACGGGCGGGACACTGCGAGGAAATCTGGTCGAACGGATCGAGCTGGCCGGAGAGACTGTGGTCCCTGGTCTTGCTGGGTGACTTCGCCAGTGTGTACACGGGAATCCTGAACCGCGAGGATCCCACCCCTGTCGAAGTGATTGAAGAATTCAAGCGCCGCTTGAAAGAGGAATAGACTGTCCGGATGAGGGCTAACTCCGAGATTTTTCGAGAATATGACATTCGTGGTATCGCCGACCGGGATCTGGCCTCCCCGATCTCGATCGCTCTGGGGCAGGCCGTTGGAACCTACCTCAAGAGAGAGGGAAGATCCCGCATTACGCTGGCCCGAGACTGCAGGCTCAGCTCACAGCGACTGGCCTCAGAAGTGGGAAGGGGTCTTCGGATGGCGGGTCTCGAGGTCATTGACATCGGTCTGGTTCCGACCCCATTGCTCTATTTTTCGCTCTACCATTTCGGAGATGTTGACGGAGGCGTGATGATCACCGGAAGTCACAATCCTGCCGATTACAACGGCCTCAAGATTTCTTCCGGCAAGACCACGATTTACGGGGAAGAGATTCAGAAGATCGGTCGTATTCTCGACAGCGCAGATCTGGAGCAGGGAAGTGGCGGCATCGAATCCCGCGACATCGAAGACCCCTATCGAAGAATGATCAAAGAACGCTTCGGCCAACTCTCCAGACCACTCAAGGTTGTGGTGGATGCAGGAAACGGGACTTCTTCGGATCTGTCTCCCGGAGTCTACCGGGAACTTGGCTGTGAAGTGATTGAGCTTTTCTGCGAGATGGACGGCAACTTTCCCAATCACCACCCGGATCCGACGGTTGAGGAGAATCTGAAAGACCTCGTCGCCGCTGTGCAGCAAAACGAAGCGGACCTGGGGATTGCGTTTGATGGTGATGGAGACCGAATCGGGGCTGTGGATAATACCGGGAGAATCATCTGGGGAGATGAACTCATGATTCTTTTCAGCCGTGAAATCCTGGCCCGCCATCCCGGCGCCACCATCATTGGAGAGGTCAAGTGCTCCATGAATCTCTACCGACAGATTGAGTCCCATGGCGGAGTCGGAATTATGTGGAAGGCCGGCCACTCGCTGATCAAGGCCAAGATGAAAGAAACGGGGGCGGTCCTCGCAGGCGAAGTGAGCGGTCATATCTTCTTTGCCGACGGTTTCTACGGGTTTGATGATGCAACCTATGCAGGAGCTCGACTCCTCGAGTTGGTCGCGGATTCGGGACAGCAGACCAGTCAGCTCCTGGCGGATGTTCCCCTGCTTTACAACACACCTGAAATCAGAGTGGACACCCCGGATAGCGAGAAGTTCGAAGTGGTTCGCCTGCTGCAGGACTATTTCAGCCGCCATTACGAGACGGTTACCGTAGATGGCGTCCGGGTTCTGTTTGAGGATGGTTGGGGCCTGGTCCGGGCCTCCAACACTCAGCCGGCTCTGGTCCTGCGCTTTGAAGCCTCCTCCCCGGAGCGTCTCGTGCAGATCCGGTCAATCGTGGAATCGAAGTTGGAAGAGGTCAGCCGGAGCGCTGGTCTTTGAATTGATCCATGCAGATCTCCTTTGCCAAGTGGCATGGTTACGGAAACGATTTTCTGGTTGTAGAATCGGAACCCTTCCAGGAAGCCTGGTTCGCTGCGTTCACGAGATTCATGTGTCAGCCCCATGTGGGTCTGGGGGCGGACGGATGTGTCTTTGTGGGAAAACGCTCAGAATCTGATTTTGACCTTCGAATTTTCAACCGCGACGGAAGCGAAGCTGGAATGTCGGGCAATGGTTTCCGTTGCGCGGCTGCCCAGATCCACCGGAGCGGTCAAAGTGCCTCGTCCAGCCTGGTGCTGCACGCGCCGAGCGGCAAGAAGCCGTGTCGGCTGTTGGGCCAAGAGAGTGCCACCAGGTGGAGCTACATTTTGGACATGGGAGAGCCCTTTTTCACCCCGTCGGAGGTCCCGTGTCTGGTTGATGACAGGGACGTCGTATCGGAGTATCCCGTCCGGGTGGAAGGTCGCCAACTACTGATGAATGCCCTTTCAGTGGGTAACCCACAGTGTGTCATTCTGGTTGAGCGCTTGCCTGGTCCAGACGAGTTTCAGCTTCTGGGCTCACAGCTTGAGAGGCACTCGCTGTTTCCGGAGCGAACCAATGTGAGCTTTGTCCAGGTGGTCAGCCGGGAGCAAATGATTATCGAGATCTGGGAGCGTGGTGTCGGGCCCACCTCCTCGTCAGGAACCGGGTCCTGTGGAGCCGCTGTGACGGCGATTCGGCTGGGGCTGGTTGACTCTCCGGTTGCGGTGGAGACCCGCACGGGATCCCAGCAGGTGGCCTGGAGTCCCGGGAAGAGCGTGCTGTTGACCGGAGACGCCGAACTCGTGGCTGATGGACGCTGCTACTGGGAACCCTGAGGCGCTGAAAGTTCCGAGTGTGTCGCGGTGATTCACCGGTGACGTAACACGATGGCGAAGTGATAGGGGTAGGGAAAGCTCATTGGTTTGAGCCTCCCCTCCCTCCGAACCGGACGTGCGGTTCTCCCGCATCCGGCTCTCCAGTCAGTGGGGTCCACGGCGGGACTGACAGATCTGCGCGTGGGCTACGGCCATGGTAAATAGCCCCTGCTCGATAAAGTAGGCATTTTTGCCTCCTTTCACTCCTGTTTCCAGGGTCGTCAGCATGCGTTCGGTCCACACTTCCGCTTCCACCCAGCTCCATTTCTGGCTCTCGGCTTCTCTGCCTTGCTTAGGAGTCTCCTCCACTTTCGACAGTTCCTCTTGCTTCGTCATTGACTCTACACATCCACCTTCCTGGCGGGCCTTCGCTCCACCGGCATTACCCGGCTTCTTCACTACTACGCCGCCTCTGACTTCTGCGGGTCTCTTACCAGACCGACCTTTCGCAGACCTCCTCGCTTTACGTCACTTGAACTTCCCACCATTCCATCTCCAACCACCCCAAGGGTTAACAAGATGCCTTTTTCACGTTACCCATCAGGCTCTTGTCCGTGTCAGGTTTCCCTTCCATTCGCCCTCTGTGCCAATAATGGTGAGACACTTCTTCCCCACTAAATTAGACTAGGGGGCGAGAAGCTGGATTACGAATGATAGAAAACAGAAGCGACAACAAATTGAGGATTTTGGAAACCTCGGAGCGAAGTGGAGAGGTCTCCAAAACCGCTGCGGAAAGGACCGAGTCCGACAAGGCTCTTCCTAGACCCAATCCGGAAATTGCAGCCAAGGCAACCCGGCGCCGGTTTTCAGCCCGCTATAAGCTCAGGATCCTGGAGCAGGCCGATGGCTGTGAGTTCGGCGAAGTGGCAGCCTTGCTGCGCCGGGAAGGGCTTTACTGGTCGAATCTTCAGGACTGGCGACGACAACGCGAGGAAGGAACTTTGCAGGCACTGACCCCTCGCAAGCGAGGGCGCAAATCGAAGCCGGTCAATCCTCTGGATCATCAACTGAGGCAAGTGCAGGCTGAGAATCGGAAGCTGAAACGCAAGCTCGAGAAGGCGGAGATCATGCTGGATATCCAAAAAAAAGTCTCGCATCTATTGGGAATCTCTCTGGAGAGCAGCAGCGAGAACGAAGACGAGAGCTGATGGACAAAGCGTTGCGTTTCTCGGAAACTCACGGCATTCGTGTGGGCTCGCAGGCGCTGGGTTTGCCACCGTCAAGCCTCTATCGGGAAAAACGACGGCGGGAACAGCCGGCGGTTGAAGCTCGACCTCGGCCGACATCTCCTCGAGCCTTGAGCCCACCCGAAAGGGAGGCCGTTGTGGAGGTTCTGCACAGCCGGCAGTTTATCGACAAAGCTCCTGCCGCCGTATGGGCGGAGCTGCTGGATGAAGGGCGGTACTTGTGCTCGATCCGAACCATGTACCGCATTCTGGCCGAACGTTTGGAAGTTAGAGAACGCCGTCGCCAGCGCCGCCATCCCCACTACTCAAAGCCGGAACTTCTGGCCACCGGCCCAAACCAATGCTGGTCATGGGACATCACCAAGCTGAAGGGGCCCGTCAAATGGAGCTATTACTACCTCTACGTGATCCTGGACATCTTCAGCCGCTATGTGGTGGGCTGGATGGTGGCCACCCAGGAAAGCTCACGCCTGGCCAAGGTCTTGATCGCCCAGAGCTGCTCCAAGCAGGAGATCGTAGCGGGTGATCTCACTCTGCATGCCGATCGTGGCTCGTCGATGAGTTCCAAGGCACTGGCCTTGCTACTGGCCGATCTGGGAGTCACCAAGTCTCACTCTCGGCCTCATGTCTGTGACGACAATCCCTACTCGGAATCCCAATTCAAGACCCTCAAGTACCGTCCAGAATTCCCGGCTCGTTTCGGCACCATTCAGCAAGCCAGAGACTTCTGTCGGGATTTCTTCGATTGGTATAACCGCGACCATCGCCATTCGGGTATTGGCCTGCACACTCCCGAGGACGTGCACTATCGCTCCGCCCTCGCCACACGTCGCAATCGTGCCCACGTGTTGGAGGCCGCCCATGCACTCTTCCCGGAGAGATTTCCCAACGGCAAACCCGTTCCGCCACCTCTTCCCGAGGCCGTCTGGATCAACCCTCCCGAAAAGGAGAACTCTTGAGATGACGCTACAGTAATTTATTCACCAAAGTGTCTCAAAGTTATTGACATGTTCCGTCGAGCTTCGCCATTTCCCAGCAGGCTCGCTGTCCCCTCTGAGCCGAATCGAGTTCGTCTCCTACAGACTGGTGGTTCTCCTTCGGCTGCTTCCCACCCCACCTCACGATGACGCAGTTGCCGTCGAATACGGGCCGGAGAACGTTTGCCCGGTAGGGACTTTCACCCTACTGTTCAAGTGCGCTTACGAGCGCACTAGGAGCCGCCTCCGCGCGGCGATCTGATCGGACCGGTCCTCCTGCACGGTTGGGAGGGGCCATCACTTTGGGATCCAGGACATGGAGCCTAAAACGCCGGATCCCCCCATTGACTCGGCCGGGTGTCCTGAGTAAGTTGTTACCTTCTTTGTCCTGGTTTGCCGGGTTGGAAGGGAAGCGTACACCTGCATGGGAAAAACAATCAGTGTCGAAAATGGTCGTTTACAGGTCCCCGACAATCCTGTCATTCCTTTCATCCAGGGGGACGGTATCGGGCCTGACATCTGGAACGCTACACGGAAGGTCCTGGACGGAGCCGTGGTCAGGGCTTCCGGTGGTGCGAGAAGGATCGAATGGAAAGAAATTCTGGCGGGGGAGAAAGCCTTCGAAGAGACTGGTGAGTGGCTTCCCCAGGAGACCATCGATCTCATTGCAGCGCATGCCGTCGCCATCAAAGGCCCCCTGACCACACCGGTCGGCAGAGGGCTCCGCAGTCTCAATGTGACACTCCGGCAGGTCCTCGATTTGTACGCCTGCATCCGTCCCTGTCGCTACATTCCGGGAGTACCCTCGCCGGTCAGGGAACCCGAAAAGATGGATGTCGTGATCTTCCGGGAGAATACAGAAGATGTCTACATCGGCGTGGAATGGGCCGCCGGGACAGCGGAGGCCGAGGAGTTAATCGAATTCGCTAACGCACGGTCCGCCACCAAGATCCGATCGGGATCGGGAATCGGGATCAAGCCCATTTCCGAATTTGGCACGGCGCGTCTCGTCCGCAAGGCTGTTCGCCATGCTATTGATCAAGGTCGCAGTCGAGTGACCCTGGTCCACAAGGGCAATATCCAGAAGTTTACCGAAGGCGCCTTTCGCGACTGGGGATACCAGACAGCACGTCGCGAGTTCCCGGAAATCTGTATCGATGAAGAGACCCTCTGGAACGCCCACGGGGGCCGGATTCCAGAGGGAAAGGTCCTCATCAACGATCGGATTGCGGATTCCATGTTTCAACAGATACTTCTCCGTCCTGACGAGTACGAAGTCATCGCTCTGCCCAATTTGAACGGCGATTATCTCTCCGATGCCTGTGCGGCCCAGGTGGGGGGACTGGGGATGGCTCCCGGTGCGAACCTTGGAGACCGGGTGGCACTTTTTGAGGCCACTCACGGAACCGCCCCCAAGTACGCGGGTCAGGATAAGGTGAATCCGGGATCTCTAATTCTTTCAGGAGTGATGATGCTCGAGCACATGGGCTGGAACGATGCGGCACAGCTGGTCAGTCAGGCGCTGCAGCGAACCATCGCGCAAAAGAGAGTTACCTATGACCTGGAACGTCAAATGGAAGGTGCGACCAGATTAAGGACAAGTGAATTTGGGGCTGCAATCGTGGAGAATATGGGAAGCTAATTGAAAATTGAAGATTGAAAATGATTCGCTTCGCTCATTGCGTTTCCAGGGCAAGGTCAAGAATGCCTTGAACGGACTTGCTCGGAAAGATGCACTTTTGGGGCGCCGACTGTTTGAAAATGATTCGCTTTGCTCATTGGGTTTAGGAGAGTGGGAGGGGCCTCAGGCCGCGACGATTGGAGCATTGAATTGAGATCGGTAACCGCAGTTCAAGCGGGAACTTTCAGGGGTGGTGAACACTTGGGGTGGAGAAGTTGATATGGAAGCAAAGGTAACGGTTGTAGGGGCGGGACACGTCGGGGCTACTACGGCGCAGAGAATTGCTGAGAGGGAATTCGCAGACGTCGTCCTGGTGGATATTGTTGAGGGGGTACCGCAAGGCAAGGCACTGGATCTGATGGAGGCCGGTCCGGTGGAGCACTACGACACCAGGGTGTCGGGTTCCAATGCTTACGAGGCCACCGCAGGCTCCGATGTGGCCGTTATCACGGCCGGTCTGCCTCGCAAACCCGGGATGAGCCGGGACGACCTGCTGCTCAAGAATGCCGGCATCGTGAAGTCGGTCACCGAGAACCTGGCACGCCGTAGTCCGGACTGCATCATCATTGTGGTCAGCAACCCGCTGGACGCCATGTGTCACGTGGCCAAATGGGTCAGTGGTTTTCCGCGGGAACGGGTCATCGGGATGGCCGGTATCCTCGACTCCGCCCGCTTCCGGACATTCATCGCCATGGAGCTGGGTGTTTCAGTGAGCAGCACGCATGCCTTTGTTCTGGGAGGCCACGGGGACACGATGGTGCCCCTGGCCCGATACAGCACCGTAGCGGGAGTGCCCGTTACCGAGCTGATTGCGCCCGATCGCCTGGAAGCCATCATCCAGAGAACCCGCGACGGCGGAGCCGAGATTGTGAAGCTGCTCAAGACGGGAAGCGCCTTCTACGCTCCCAGCGCAGGCGCCACGGAGATGGTGGAATCAATTCTGAAAGATCAGAAGAAAATCCTTCCCTGTGCCACCTACCTGGAAGGCGAGTATGGGGTCAACGAGCTCTTCGTCGGTGTTCCCGTAAAGCTGGGACGACACGGAATGGAGGAAGTTTTCCAGGTCAGCCTCACGACCGAGGAGCAGGCGTTCCTGCAGAAATCGGCCGCAGCGGTGCAAGAGCTGAAGACAACTCTGCAGGAGAACGGGTATGTTTAATGGGTGCTGGGTGTTGGGTTCTGGGTGTAGGTTCTGGGCTCACTTGGAACCTTGGAACGTTCATCCCTAGGAGTCGTCGGTCTCTACCCTTGACCTTCCTTTCTTGAGTTGACCGCGCTGACTCTTCTGCCGCAGCCTCTTTTCTTTGGCACGGCGGGGTTGTCCGGTGGGTCGGCGGGGCTTGGGCCTGTGCAGGGCATCCCGCAGGAGACGCACAAAACGGTCCACCACTGCCTGCCGGTTACGGGACTGGCTGCGAGACTCCTGGCTGCTGACCTGCAGGACTCCGGCCTGATTGATTCTTGTCCCCAGCAACTCCCGCAGTCGCTCTTTCTGAGCTCCGGTCAGGCTCGGCGACGCAGCCATGTTGAAGAGCAGGGTAACCCGGGTGCTGACCTTGTTGACGTGCTGCCCGCCGGGTCCGCTGCTTCGGGAACTCCTGAAGGAGATTTCGGAGGAGGGGATTCGGAGGTTCCCGTCAATGTAAACGAGACTGTCGTCATCGCGAGGAGTCATTGGTTCGGCCAATCTAAGAAGAGTGCGCTCCAGGTCTGTCTCTGAATTGCATCTCCTTCACTTTGCCAGAAACACCTCCGTGGCGCCAAGCGGAGCCGGGAGCCTTAACCCGGATGATTCATAAATTTTCTACTGCAGCGTGAGAATCTCCCGCCCTGACTGCGTTACGCTCGGTCGGCCTCCTCGGCGTACTGCACGAGTACGCCTCCGGGGGCCTCGGTCGCAAGCCTTGTCAGAACGGGTCTTCCCCCGCTTCGCTACGAAAACTTATGAATAATCCGGGTTAGCGACCGGAGAATCCGGGATCTCCCCTCCCTGACGGTCAGGGCTCCGTTTTGTTTTTTGCCGAAACGAGGACCCTCCGTGGTCCAATCCGGGCGGTTGGAACCTGGTGCGTCGAAGGCGATATCATCCCGACTCTTCAGGATTCCTTGGAACGTTGGAACCTAAATGTCATTCCCAGCCGGCGAAGGGATTCTGGCGATTGTCTTGTGAGGCGGAGAAGCCCGCTTCCACCCAGGGTCCGTGGAAGTCCTGTCAATCGCGGTTGAAGGAAGGCTGCCTCTCCAGACGCCGATCTCTCAGCCTGGCCTCCTCCTGCAGCAGCCAGGAAGCCTGCTGTCCCGATCTGGCCTTGCGCCAGGCAATCCAGGCAAAGGCCGCCAGGGCCACGATCGTCACGATTGTCATCAACATCTCATTGTGCATTTGTATTTACCCTGGTCCGGTTTCCAATTCTTGAGTTCACTGTTGTATTGGACGGGCGTTCGAACCAAATGTTTCGAAGGTTGGTCTGTCTTTTCACAGAGCCATTGTGCTCATGCTTGAAGCCGAGGGCACCGGCGGTGAAGTAGAATACCGGGGGATCGAACGAGAGCAAAACAGGAGGAAGAACATGAACCGCATCAATTTGATGATTCTAACCGCGAGCCTGGCGATCCCTGCCGCAGCCGCCGGGAAAGAGGACACTCCGCAGCCGGATCAGAAGTTCATTATCGGTGGACAGAACACCAGCACTCAGGTACATCCGCCAGTGGCGGCACTGATGGACCGAACCTCCCTCGAGTCTTTCTTCGACCGGGACGACAAGTTTCTTGCCCAGTTCTGCGCAGGAACCCTCATCGCACCCAACTGGATCCTGACCAGCGCCCATTGTGTCGTCCGATTTGATCCCAGCCTCTCCGAACCGACGAATATCCCGGTCAATCCCCGTGAGATTATCGTGGCATTGAACCTGACCGACCTGGACGCGAATGAAGGAGACCTCTCGGATGTGGAGAGGATTGTCGTGCACGAAGACTTTGATGGAAGGCTTGACAGTCCAACCGTTTCGGGCGACATCGCTCTCATAAAAACGGCAACTGATTTTCTCGAACAGCTCACCGCGCCCCTCAGAATAGCCCCGGGTGCGGGAACTCCTGCAACAATCGTGGGCTGGGGTGCGGATGGATATAACAACAACACAGATGAGGCCACCAGCTTTCCTGCCGTCCTTCAGGCGGCCGCGACCACGATTATCTCCAATGAAGACTGTGCTGCCGCCAATGCAGGTGCCTTCGACATCAACAATACTCACATCTGTGCCCAGGAGCCGGGAGTCGACACCTGTGTTGCCGACAGCGGCGGCCCGTTGCTGGTGGCGCAGAGCGGTGTGGCGGGAGGAGCGTCGAACTTCGTTCAGGTGGGCATTACCAGCTTCGGAATCGGTTGCGCAGACCCGGACTTTCCCGGTGTGTACACCCGCGTTTCCGAGTATTTCGACTGGATTGAGAAAAACCTGGAAGAAACCATACTCTTTGCCACCTTCGGGAACGGGCGGAGCGGGGCACTGGTCCTGATCAGCGAAATCGTGCTTTACAACCCCCATGTCAGCAGGCTCTCTCGAGGAACGCTTGTGTTCAAGGATCCGGATGGGAACGTCCTGGAGGCGGATTCCATTCTCGCTTCGGGAGACGGGAGCTTCGCGATCGGTCCGCTGGGATCGTCGACGTTCTCGACGAGCGGTACGGGCAACATCCTCTCCGGATCGGTGTGGGTCACCAGCGACGAGGAGGTATCCGGAGTAATCCGGTTCTCGCTCAGCGGGACCGGTATCGCCGGCGTGAGTCCCAGTCAGCCGGGAACCAGGCTGATCGCTCCCGTCCGCAGTGAGGGAACCGTGAACACCGGGATTGCCATTCTCAATGCAGACAACGTGAAAGTCCGCGTGATTCTCGAGTTGAAAGACGAAAACGGCGATGTCGTTGGCGTTGCCGTCAGGGATCTGGAACCCATGGCCAGAATCGCCGAGTTCGTGGACGAACTCTTCCGCGGGGCCGACACCGATGGATTTCGGGGCACGGTCTGTATGGACGCCGACGGAAAGGTAGGCGTCATTGCTATCGAGCAGGGAACCGGGGACGGAGAGTTCACGACTCTGCAAGTGACTGTGGTGCAATAGGTTCGGCAGGCAGATATGGTGCAGACGAAAAGCCCGGTGAGTTCCCGGGTATTGAAGTTTCTTCGGTTGCCGCTGGGCAGCAAAGTCCTTCTCCTGGAAGCCTGGATGACTCTGGGCCTCTCGCGGGGCATGGTCCTGACGCTGCCGTTTCGGTGGATAGCTCCGCGACTGCAGGCACGTCTGCCCGACTCGGCCCACGTTTCCGGTCAAGCCGAGGCCCGAGCCGTGGGCTGGGCACTGCGAGTGGCCAGCAAATACACTCCCTGGACGAGTAACTGCCTGGCCCAGGCCCTTGCCGGAAAACGGATGCTGCATCGTCGCAAACTCACCAGCACTCTCTTCCTGGGTGTGAGAAAGGGGGAGCAGGACGAGTTCGAAGCACACGCCTGGCTCGACTGCGGCTCCGTCACTCTCACCGGCGGCCACGATCACGCAGGCTATTCGGTAGTGTCCTCCTATCCAGACGAACAAACGTAGGGGCCGGTCTTGTGCCGGGGGTTGACAGGAGACCACCAGCGTTACCCCTACGATTCCATTCCGCAGCCTGTGAAGTCGTGTCTGAAGAGACTGCATCCGGTGCCGTGAATTCACTGCACCTGGTGATTCTCTCCCCTCCATGTGTTGCCTGCAAGTCACTGTTAGAACAGTGCTTCCCGTTACTCAAATCGGTTAGGAGGGTGTCTGGCATGCTCGTTGCAAGAAGGCAGCCGAGAAAGGAGAAAAGATTTTGACGAGTCACATAAATACCACTGAGACGCGTGTTCAGACCGGCCTTCTTTCTGGAGTCGAGAGCCGGATCCTGCAGTGGATTGCCCAGCGTCTTCCGCAATCGATCGGACCCGACCACCTCACACTACTCGGGTTTCTAGCCATGGCAGGTGCCGGGCTGGCTTACGGGTTTTCAGACACCCGGGCTCAGCTTCTCCATCTGGTCAATTTCTGCATCTTCCTGAACTGGCTGGGGGACAGCCTGGACGGAACACTGGCCAGGTATCGGAACAAGCTTCGACCCAGATACGGGTTCTACGTGGACCATATCATCGACAGTTTCGGGGCTGTCTTTCTGCTCGTGGGGCTGGCCCTGTCAGGGCTGATGAGTGAAAGGATCGCTCTGTCCCTGCTGGCTCTCTATCTTCTCCTCTCCATCCACTCCTATCTTACTGCCCACACACTGGGTGTGTTCCGCATCTCCTTTTTCCATTTCAGTCCCACGGAGTTGCGCCTTCTCCTGGTCGTCGGAAACCTGGTAGTCTTGTTCAAACCGTTTGTTTCGCTGTGGGGGCACCGATGGCTTCTTTTCGACGTGGGGGGAGTCGTGGGGATTCTGATTCTGGCCCTGGTAATCGTGATTTCGACAACCAGAGTCACTCGAGCTCTCTATGACATCGAACGTGTTTAGCAGCCCCGTGCACCGCTGGATGCGGTTTCTCTCGGTAGGAGCGATCGGGCTGGCAGTACAAATCTGGACGCTGCTGTTGCTACTGCACCTGGGAGTCGAGCCGGTGGTAGCTTCTCTGCTGGCAGTGGAAGCCGCTATTCTTCACAACTTTCCCCTCCACCGGGCCTGGACATGGAAAGATCGACCGGCATCTGGCCTCGCGGTCGAACTGCGAAGATTGGGTCGCTTTCACTTGAGCAGTGGGGGGACTTCGCTTCTGGGTCACGCCCTGGTCGTGCCCGTTTCTCTTCACGTGCTCGTGCTGACGCCGCTGATGGCCAACTTGATCGCAGTCGGAGTCTGCGGGGTGACAAACTTTCTGCTCGCCGACCTGTATGCCTTTTCGGATCGCTGTACCGCTCGACCGACGGACGGCACCGACACCTGATCATCACTCTGTTCCACGCTAGTTTTCCGGGCCGCTTCCGCGCTTCCGCTCACTGTCGTTCCTGCTTATCAGCTTCCCCTGGTTGTCACGTGTCTGCGGCAGCTTCCGCGCTGCTGCGCAGTCACTTTGTTCCTGCTTATCAGCTTCCCCTGGCTGTCACGTTTCTCCGGCAGCTTCCACGCTGCTGCGCAGTCACTTCGTTCCTGCCTCTGTAGTTTCCTTGATTGGTAATGTTCCTTACGGCTTCCGGGCGGGTCCCGGAGATGATCTGTTCCGTCGCCGGGCGGACAGAGGCGCGAATGCAATGAGCGCGCCAACGTGGAATATGGAACCTGGAACCTGGAACTATCCCTTCCGCACGGACCCTTCCGGAAAGAATTGAGAGAGTCTTTGCCGGAGAAGGAATATGGTATGGTAAGTGGTTTGTGGGGTTTGGCGAAAGAGGTGGCCCCGCAACCAGTCTGGATGATCAGAACGGAGGAGAAGGAATGGCAAGACGGCCATACCGGCCGCGCTTTCGCACCGGGAAAAAGAAGAAGCCAAGGAAGAGGACGAGGCCCACCTCAGACGGTCCAAGAGCCGGAAAACCGGACGCGATTGAGGTCACTGGAACGGTCGTTGAAACCCTCCCCAACGCCATGTTCAAGGTGGAACTTGAAAACGACCACGTTGTGCTGGCCCACATCTCCGGCAAGATGCGAAGATATTTCATTCGAATCCTCCGTGGTGACAAAGTCATGGTGGAACTCTCACCTTATGATCTGACCCGCGGAAGGCTTGTCTACCGGTTTAAGTGATTACGAATTGAAAATTTAGGATCTTTACCCTCCGGTTGAACCCTCCGTCCCTTGCTTTCAATCCATTCCAGCGATGCTCACAAAGGTACAGTTCCTTCCGATTCCTGGCGTGCTTCGGACTTTTCCTGCAGTGCTGTAGTCGAGGGCTGTGATCAACGTCAAATAGAATTCCCGCAGCGACGATTGGAAATCCCCACACAAGGATTAAAAAAAAAGAGCTGTAGCCGTCCTCTGAGACGGCCCTTTCCGCGGTCCTCCTTTCTGTAAAAAAGAGAGATTGTTCCTAGAATGCGAGGGGGACGGAGTGAGGGCGTAGCCCGAACGGAGCTCCCCCTCGCTCGCGCTGGCGTCGAGGGGAGTGGACCAGATCCACGAGGCTGCTGAGCGGCCTCTGTAGGGCGCTGTACGACCTCTCCCCTTGGCGGGCACTCGTCTATCGCCCTCACCAAGCACTTTCCGGGGTCCAATCAGCCGATTTGCCCGGATTTGACCTCCTCGCGGTTTCCTCATTTCGTGGTTCCCTGCTGCTTTGCCTTGGCGCTCTCCATTCGATAGCTCGGGACGTTGAGTTCCAGAATCACGCTGTGGTGCACCAGCCGGTCGATGGCTGCTGCCGTCGTCAGGGGGTCCTTGAAGATCCTCTCCCAGTCCGAGAAGATCAGGTTGCTGGTCAGCAAGATGCTGCGACGTTCGTAACGATGGGCCAGCAGTGTGAAGAGAACCTCCATTTCCTCCCGGCTTTGCTGAACGTAGCCGATGTCATCGACTATGAGAGCCTCGAAGCGATCCAGTTTCTTGAGCTCCTTCTCCAGAGTCAGATCGATTTTGGCCCGCAGCAATCGCTGTACCAGCAGGGCGCAGGTAGAAAACAGAACCCGGCGCCCCAGCAGAATCAACTCCTGGCCCAGAGCACAGACCAGATGGGTTTTCCCGCTCCCAGGGTTACCGAAAGCCAAGACGTTCTCGGCACGATCCAAAAACGTCCCTTCCAGCAGCGCTGTGAGTTGTCGATCCACGCTTTGGGGCAAGCGCGAGCGGTCCAGCGCCGTCAGCGTTTTCTCCCAGGGAAGCTTGGAGGCCCGACGCTGGCGCTGGATTTTGCGCTCGTGCCGCTCCGCCACCTCGATCTCAGATAACGACAAGAGAAACCGGGGATAGGACAGACTTTCCTGGGTGGCCAGTGCCGCCTGGGCGGCGTAGTGCTCCCGAAAGGCCGGTAGATGCAGCTCGATTAGGCACTCGCGAAGTCGCGGTAAGTTGCCTGTGCTCATGACCTCACCTCCCGGTTCTCGAGAAGGGTGTCGTAGAGGCCCACGTCCATCTTCTCCACCATCACTTCCCAGGGTTCCACCACCGGATCGACAAGGCATTCTCGTAGTGCTTCAAAACGGATTCTTTGTCCCCGCTCAATCAACACCTGAAGTGCCTCTCGCACCCGCTGTTCACCTTCCTGGGCAGCCACCTCGAGGATCTTCAGATATTGGCGATCCGCCGTGGCCGGACAATCTCGGCGCAGCTCGTCGTAGGCGACTCGAAACAAGATCCCCGGAAACAGATCCTCCCGCCAGCGATAGCGAGTAAACGCCCCCGGCTTGCGCACCAACGAATGGATCACGTGCCGGTAGTCAATGCGATGCTTGCCTTCTCCTCGCAAGCGCGGCATCCGTGCCTGGCGCCGTCCTCCGTAGTAGACCTCCACCTGATCCGCCCACACCCGCACTTGAACGCGCTCGCCGATCAACCGGCTGTCCACCGAATAGGTGTTGTGGCGAACCCGGATCGTACTGCTGGGGGAGACTCTCACCCACTGCCGGGTGAAGTCATCCAGACGGCGTGCCGGCAACGGGCGCATCACTGCCAGCTCTTCTCCCAGGCGCTTTTGCCGGGCCGCATTGCGCCGGGACACAATCACCGCTACAAAGCCCTCGTACTCTTCCCGGCTGGAAAAATCACGGCTACACCGCAGCAGCAGTTCCTGCTCAATGGCCCGTTTCAAGCGGTGATGGGACTGTTCCACATCCCCGTTCTCGTGTGCCTTTCCTGCCTGAGTGCGACTGGAGCGCATCCCGAAGTGTCTCAGCAACGCTTGATAGCGCTCGGTGAACTCTTCCCGCTTCAGGTTCTTGACTGCCGCCGAGAGCCGGTCGGTCCGGTGCTCCTCGGGCAGCGCCCCCAACTCCCACAACGCGTTCTGAAGCCCCAGGCTGAGGCTCTCAAACGACTCACTGAAACACAGCGTGGTCGCTTCCCAGTTCGAGTAGGCCAACACGAAGTGGTACAGCAGATGGGGAAACGGCTGGCCCTGGATCGTCACTCCGAGGCGCCCCATAAACGTGAAGTCCGATTGCGCTTGATGTCCCGGCTGATACTTCTGCGGGAACATCACCTCCTTCGCTTCTCCGTATTCTGCCTTCCACTGCTTGATCCTGCGCTGCAGCGTTCTCAACTGGCCTTGCTGGAAGGCCCCTTCCTGCTGACGACACAAATGATCGAACACCGCTTTTGCTTCCACCGTCGGCGATCGCTTCAGGATCTCTTTCACCTCCGGCCACACCGACTCGAACGGATCCGATCGAGTTCTCCAATACCGTTCCGGCTGACACTGGCTCGGTAGCTTTCCCGACTTCAGGTACTTGCGAGCTGTCTTTCGCGACATCCCCGCTTTGGCCGCCGCCATCGTTAGCGTCTTCTCGTTCTTCTTCAACTTTACTAACCTCCGCACTTGCTGATCCTTAACCATGCCCTCATGGTCAGGATCAGCCCTGAAAAAGCGGGGAATTCCATTTGTCGTCGCGGGGAATTCTAACTGTCGCCAATCAGGGCTGGCAGGATCCTCTGCCGAGGTGGTTCTCCACACCCGTTTCGCTACGAAAACTTATGAATAATCCGGGCTAACAAACAAACCACGCGGATTCTTCAAGCCGGCAGCGGGGCCATCTCAATCTGATGGAGGCGGCGCAAGTCGATGCTGAGCAACTCGTCGTCGAGCTCGTCGCGAACGAACATGGCGGCGAAGCGGGCACCCCACACAACTTCGTGGAACTTGTAGGAAGAACGTGTGTGGATCTCCTGGGAAAACGTTTCCTCGATCATGGTAAGGAGAACCAGGAACTCGGCATCGCAGAGCGCCAGTTCTTCTTCGGTGACACCGTAAAGAGGGCTGGTTTCATCAATTGGATGCACCACAACCCAGTGCAGGGGCAGGAACATGACCTGGCTTCGCTCCAGTGCCAGCGGGTGAAAACGCCGCGTGGTGCGCCCCTGTGAGGTCTCGCGCCGGCTCAACACAACCGTGGTCTGGACGTTCGTCAGCTGGCTGTTTCGCTCATTGGCAATCCGGAACTCCAAGCCACGGATCCCCTGGTAGGGGGCGATCACGGCCTGGCGACTGAAACGAATCTTGGCACCGGGGCGCGAAAACCGGGCAAACAGAAAACCGGTGGCCAGCGCAAAGCCGAGGAGCCCGACCAGGGATTCGGCTGCCACCAGCAGGTTGGCTGCAGTCCCACGGGGCGTGATGTTCCCATACCCGATCGTAGAAATCGTCTGCACGCTGAAGTTGAAAGCCTCAAAAAAACGTTGTCCTCCTGATCCCAGCTCCAGCCCCTGCAGCGACTCAGGCCCGAGCCCATAGAAGAGGGTCGTGAAGGCCAGGTTGCAAGCGAAGTAGGCAATCAGAAGGCAGACGTAGAACTTCCACCAGGGCATGAAAAGCAGGGAGTGGTATAGGCTCAGCGAGCGATAGAAAGGGATGCCCCTTTTCGCTACGTTGAAGCTGCCATCCTGGTTGAGGAGTCTCCGACGACTCGCTTCGGCAACTTTCTGCCCCAGTCCAAAATCATTTCCGCTTTCAATTGCATTTTCTGGTGTGCTCATGGGGGGATTATAGATTGAAGATTGAAAATTGGAGAGCTTTGAACCGGTTGGCCCAAGGGTTTAGATGCTGATGGACCCGTCAACTCGGGGTCCCCAGGACGGTAGGGCGTCAGTCCGTCCTTGGCCGGCCGGGAGATTCTCGTTTTGTCAGCGTGCGCGGACGAGTTGTCTTACCTGCCAAGACCGGCAGGTTCAAGTCACTTCAGGTCTCCATGTATCGGCAGGCTGGGCAATGCAGTTTGCAGCGACGCTCGAAAAGTCTTTCACCGCAGGCGGGGCACAGAAGGCTAGTCACGCCGCCAAGGTAACAATCACCGGCGACAATCCTTAATTTTCAAACAGTCGGCGCCCCAAAAGCGCATCTTTCCGAGCAAGTCGGTTCAAGGCATTCTTGACCTTGCCCTGGAAACGCAATGAGCGAAGCGAATAATCTTCAATTAAAAGAGCTGCTTCTGCAACTCTTCCAACACCTGGTGCGTAGAACTGGACTGCTGGTGGCCCGAGACATCGAGCTGTTTGCGCTCCAGTCGTGCCAGGATTCCCCGGGCTCGCTCCAGGACAGAGGAGGGAATCCCGGCCAGTTGCGCCACCTCGATTCCGTAGCTGCGGCTGGCCACTCCGGCCTGAACGCGGTGGAAGAAAATGATCTTTCCTTTCGACTGGCGAACCGCCACGCGGTAGTTCCGGGCGCCCTCGTAGAGTGATTCCAGTTTGGTTAGTTCATGGTAATGAGTGGCGAAGAGCGTCCTGGCCCGGCGCTCCTCTTCGGTGAGAAGGAATTCGGCGATGGACCAGGCCAGCGACAGCCCGTCAAAGGTAGCCGTGCCACGGCCCACTTCGTCCAGCAGAATGAAGCTTCTGGGAGTTGCGGTGTTGAGAATGTGCGCTGTTTCGATCATTTCCACCATGAAGGTGGAGCGACCGCGCGCCAGGTTGTCACTTGCCCCAACTCGAGTGAAGATCTGATCCACCAGACCGATCTGAGCCGCGGCCGCAGGTACGAAACACCCCATCTGGGCCAGGATGACGATCAGTGCATTCTGGCGAAGGTACGTCGATTTCCCACCCATGTTGGGGCCGGTCAGAATCAGGAGCTGGTTCGAACCGGCGTTGCAGTGTAAGTCATTTGGGACAAAGGGCTGATCGGTGCGACGCTGCAGAACCGGGTGCCGGCCGGCCTTGATGATCAGTTCTTGAGAATCGTCCAACTGAGGCCGGACGTAGCGCTCGGCCTGGGCCAGCTCTGCAAAGCTGAGAAGGACGTCGAGGTGAGCCAGGAAGCTGGCTGTTGCCTGAATCCTCGCCGCCTCTGTACCGACTTGAGCTCGAATTTGTAGAAACAGTTCTAGCTCAAGCTCCACAATTCTCTCTTCGGCGCTCAGGACCTTCTCTTCATGTCCTTTTAACTCGGGCGTTATATAGCGTTCGGAGTTGACCAGTGTCTGTTTGCGAATGTAATCCTCTGGAACCTGCGCCAGGTTGACCCTGGTGACCTCGATAAAATAACCGAAGACCCGGTTGTATTTGACTTTGAGACTGGAGATCCCGGTTCGTTCCTTTTCCTTCGCCTCCAGGGCCGCAATGAACCCTTTTCCGGAGGCGGAAATAGCCTTCAGTCGGTCCAGTTCGGGATGGAAACCGGCACGGATCACCCCACCATCGTGGAGCGTCACGGGAGCCTCCGGGTCAATTGCTTTTTCCAGAAACTTCCTGACGTCCTGAAGCTGGTCAAAGGTCGGACTCAGGAGGCCGGCCTGGCATTGCTCAAGCTCAGCCGCCAGCGCTGGAAGCACACCAAAGGAAGCCCCCAGTGAGAGCAGGTCTCTGGCGTGAGCTGTTGCCAGGGTCACGCGGCTCAAGAGCCTCTCAACATCGTAAACCTGATCGAGCAGCGCCCCCAGCTTTCCCATAAGGACGGCTGAACCATGCAGCTCTTCGACGGCCCCCAGACGGGATTCGATCTCCAAGCGATCGAGCGACGGGCGTAACACCCAGCTGCGCAACAGACGAGCTCCCATTCCCGTGCTGGTCAGGTCGATGGTCGCCAGCAGGGTCCACCGGCGGTTCCCATCCAGGCCTCGGACCAGCTCCAGGTTCGAAACGGTGGCTTCGTCCAGTTTCAGATAGAGCGACGGTTCAAAAAGACGCAGCGAAACAATGTGTGAAAGGGCTGTCTTCTGGGTCTCTCTCGCGTACGCGAGCAGACCGCCCGCTGCGGCAATGGCTGCACTCTTTCCGTTGGCTCCGAAACCCTCCAGGGTCGTGACTCCGAAATGATCGAGAAGGGCGCGGTGGCTGTAGTCTTTGTGGAAGGTCCAATCAGGCTGCCGGGTATCGACGAACCGGCTGCGAAGGTCTTCCGGCATCTGAGACAGGTACTGGTCTGCAAACTGTTCTGGTACGATCAGTTCTCTCGGACCAAAGTGAGCCAGATTGTTGAACATGGCTCCCCAGGCCTGTGGGCCCTCCTCCTGGCTGAGCCAGAACTCCCCTGTCGATACATCCAGAAACGCCGCTCCAACCGATCCCCCCGTCTCCAGAAGACTGGCCACATAGTTGTTTTCGGAGGCATCGAGCACACCTTCCTGAACGGGCATCCCCGGCGTCACAACACGAGTCACTTCACGCCTGACCAGGCCCTTCGCCTTTTTCGCATCCTCGGTCTGATCGCAAATGGCGACCTTGTACCCCTGCTTCAGTAGCTTCACAAGGTAGCCGTTGACTGCATGGTGAGGAATTCCACACATTGGAATCGCTTTTCCGGCCTGATCCGAGTTTCTGGATGTCAAAGTGATTTCCAGCACTCGCGACGCGCGGATAGCATCCTCAAAAAACATCTCGTAAAAGTCCCCGAGGCGAAAGAAAAGGAACTTGTCCGGATGCTGGTTCTTGATCTCCAGATACTGGCGAATCATGGGGGTGTGAGCTTCCATCGAGGCCCTTATCTTAGCAGTTTCAACCGACCCCGTCTTGGTTCGTTCAAGAGTGATCTATGTCTAAATAAAAGTAAATAATATCAGTACTTTAATATTGATCATATCATATATTAGATTAAATTATGCATGGAAAGTAGGGGCCGGTCTTGTGCCGGCCCGAATGTAGGAGGACCCTCCGTGGTCCGAACTCCTCCGGCCTGTTTTGCCTGCGTTCGGGGCGCGGAGGCCGCTCCCACTCTCTGGCGAGCACCATGCCTCTCGCAGTATGCTGTTGAGAGCCATGAAGATCCTGGCAGTGGACACAACAACAGATCTGGGAGGAGTGGCAGTGGGAAGCGCCGGCGTTCTCGAGGGCGCAGTCCTGGTACGCACTCCACAGCGCTATTCGCAGACCCTGGTCCCCATGCTTGACTTCGTTGTGGCGCAGCTGAAAGGAAGCCTGGAAGAGATTGATCTCTTAGCGGTTGCCACGGGTCCCGGTTCCTTCACGGGAGTGAGAATTGGTCTGGCGGTGGTCAAGGCCATCGGCCAGTCAAGAAAGATCATGGGTCTCGGGCTGTCAACCCTGGAGGCACTTGCCCGCTGCTTTTCTGAATACTCCCAATTGGTCGCACCCATGCTGGATGCGAGGCGGGGCCAGGTTTACGGGGCTGTTTATTCCTGGACCGACCAGCAGACACGGTTGTGTGTCAAGGAACAGGTAGTGCGTCCGGGGTGCTGGCTGGAGAGTCTCCCGGAGGACCTGAACCCGCTGTTCGTCGGCACCGGAGCAGCGGCCCATCAGGATCTGATCCGAAGCTCCCGCCCGGGGGCTTCGCTGATGGTGGAGCAGCCGCCGTTACTCTCAGCTCTGCTGCAGCTTGCCGACGAGAGGGCCGCGGAGGCCATCGCCGTGGAAGAGATTCGAGCCAACTACATTCGGCCATCTGATGCCCAGCTGGGGAGGAAAGGTGTCTGAAGCGGGGGCGGCTGGCATTGCCGAGATTGCTAAAGAGGAGCTTCCAATCCTCGAGCAACTGGACCGGCTCTCGGGTTTGCCGCCATGGACGCTGCAGGACTATCAGAAGTTCTGGAGCGAGAGGAACGCACTGATCCTTGTGGCCGGTCGAGCCGCTTCTCTGGTCGGCTTCGTCTGTGGTCGCTCCGTTGCCCGCGAAGCCGAGATTCTCAGGCTGGCAGTGATCGAGGAATGGAGAAGGCGGGGAGTGGGACGCAGACTTGTCCAGCAGTTTCTCGTCCGGGTAAAGAGAAATGGATGTCAGCGTGTGTGTCTGGACGTACGCGAGAGCAATGGTGCGGCCCTTCACCTGTACGCTTCCTGTGGTTTTCGCGTGGTAGGAAGACGGGAAGGATACTACCGGCATCCGATCGAGGATGCTCTACTCATGGCGAAGCAGGCGCTGTGACCGATCCTGTCCAGCCCCAATCCGAGCCAGCAGATTTCAACAGAGCCAAGTCTGCAATCGCAATGAACAGGCCATCACACGCCAGGCATCCCGGATCGCTTCTCACCGGGCTGTTTGTCATTCTGTTCACAGCGACCGTAGACAGTCAACTGCTGATCCCGCTGCTTCCTCGTTTGAGCCTGGATTTGACAACCAGGGTGTCCACCCTGGGCCTCCTGTTCAGCGTCTATGCCCTGGCCGCAACCGCCTCCAACCTGCTGCTGGGACCCCTCAGCGACCATCGGGGTCGAATTGGATTTCTGCGAGTTGGTATTCTTCTCCTGGCCGCGACGTCGATAGCGGCGCAATTGTGTCAATCTTTCTGGCAACTCCTGCTGGTGCGGGCAGCAGCAGGTGTTGCCGGTGGGCTTCTTTCCGTGTGCACGGCCAGCCTGGTGGGAGACTGGTTCTCCTACAAGACCAGGGGCAGAGCGGTCGGTATCCTGCTGAGTGCTCATTTCACAGCGCTGGTCCTGGGTATTCCGCTCAGCGTTCAGATTGCCGAGCTCTTTCATTGGCGGAGTGGCTTTCTAGGAGTCTCTTTGCTCGCCGGAGTCTCTCTCCTGCTTTCCTACTTCGTCTTTCCCTCCCGCGGCTCCGACTCTCTACTCCCGCGAGCTCAACCGGGTGAGTCCGCGGTGCATTCGTATCGAGTCTTCTGGGGGGATATGGAGATGAGAGGCGCGTTGATCGTCTCCTTTCTCACCTCAGGAGCGACGCTCGCATTCCTGGCCTACATTTCCGGGCTGGGCCTCAGCCCCGGGCAGATTACCTGGTTGTTCATGATCACTGGCGTGGCATCGATCTTTGGAGCCCCCGCTGCGGGATGGCTAAGCGATCGTCTCTCCAAACGGTTGGTGTTCCTGATAGGAAACACACTTCTGGTTGTTCCTCTCATCTTCCTGACGTCGGCTGTCTGGGGAGGCCGGCTGTTCTGGCTCTTCTTCTCTCTGATGCTGCTGGCGGCAGCTCGCCAGACAGCTCTTCAAGCCGTCCAGACCGAACTTGCAGGCGCGGCCCGACGAGGAGCTTTTCTGGGCCTGCGCAACGGGTTCGCGCAGCTCGGAATTTCCTGCTGCGTTGCCGCCTCTGCCTACCTGTTTGAAGTGAGAGGGTTTCCGGGAGTCGTCGCTTTCACAATCGGGTTGACTCTGGCGGCCACCCTGGTGTTCTTTCTTTTCGTACCGGAGCCCGGCTCGGCCTGAATCTGGGATGTTGGAACGCTGACACGTTGGTGATGGGCGTGGATGGCCCCGAGTTGATCGTAGGGGGCGGTCTTGTGCCGGCCCGCTTAACGGGCGACCACAAGGGTCGCCCCTACGAATCAGTAGAATAGAAACGAAAGATCTACTCATGAAGAGAGTTCTCCCGCTCCTGCTCCTCGTGCCGAGTCTTCACGTTGTGCCAGCTGCACAGATCACTTCACCTGAGCAGTTCCTCGGTTTCCCGGTGGGGGCCGACCGGAAACTGGCAGACTGGCGGCAGATCTCGTCCTATTTTCGCCTGCTGGACGAGCAGAGTGAGCGGGTGGTGGTGCAGGAGGTGGGTCGAACGACGGAAGGGAATCCGTTTCTTTTGACCACGATCAGCAGCCCCGAGAACCTGGAGAGGCTCGAACACTACCGCCAGATACAGAAGTTGCTGGCCGATCCCCGCCGGGTGGATGGGAGTGTTGAAGACCTGATCCGGGAAGGCAAGACGATTGTCCTGATCACCTGTGGAATTCATTCCACTGAGGTCGCCTCTCCGCAGATGAGCCTGGAGTTTGCCTGGGAGATGGCCAGCGGCGCGGATGCGGAGACACTCGAGATTCTGCAGGACGTTATTTTTCTGTTCGTCCCCTCCTTGAATCCGGATGGCGTGAACATTGTCGTGAACTGGTACCGTGAGACGGTGGGAGCGCCGGCTGAAGGCACGCACCCGCCAAGGCTCTACCAGAAATATGTCGGGCACGACAACAATCGCGACTGGTACATGTTTACCCAAAAGGAGACACGAATTGCCATCCAGCAGGTACACAACCGATGGCATCCACAGATCGTCTACGATGTTCACCAGATGGGTTCGACAGCCGCACGCATCTTTGTTCCACCTTTCATTGATCCCATCGACCCCAATGTAGACCCTCTCATTCAGGCCCAGATCGTGGACATCGGTGGCTTCATGTTTTCCGCGCTGGTTGCCTCGGGACGAAAAGGAGTCGTCACCAACGCCATCTATGACGCCTTTACGCCGGCCCGCGCCTACCAGCACTACCATGCAGGGGTTCGGCTCTTGTCGGAGTCCGCTTCGGCTCGTCTGGCGACTCCGGTAACCATCGCCCGTGAGCAGCTTGGTGAGGGCCGGAACTATCACGCTGCTCGATCCAGCTGGAACTTTCCGGAGCCCTGGCCCGGAGGCGAATGGCGCGTGCGGGACATCGTGGAAGACCAGAAGGTGGCGCTCAAAGCCTGCCTCCTGCATGCCGCGCGCAACCGCTCGCGGTGGCTGCGCAACTTTTACCAGATCGGCCTCAACAGCATCCGGCGAAAAGATCCCTACGCCTTTGTGATCCCGGCCCGGCAGAAGGATCGCCAGGGCCTCTACGATCTGCTCGAGACTCTCGAGTTCGGGCTGGTCGAGATTCACCTGGCCCAGGAAAGTTTTCAAGTGGAGTCAGCGGAGTGCTCCTCGCCACCTTTTTGCGGCAAAGGGGCGGTTCGTTTTGAAGCGGGTGATCATTTGGTCTTGCAGCAGCAGCCCTACGGCTCCTTTGCCAAGACCCTGCTCGAGATTCAAAAGTATCCGGAATTGCGCCAGTACCCGGGAGGCCCGCTCGAGCGTCCCTATGACGTCACGGCTCATACGCTGGGCACGCAGCTCGGAGTCACCGTCTATCGGAGCAACGACACCTTGTCGGTCAAGGTAAAACGCCTGGAGAAAATTGTTCGGCCGTCTGGCACTTTTTCGGGAACCGGGGGCTACTGGCTTTTCTCTCACGAAGACAATGCTTTCGCCAGACTCACAAACCGCCTGCTTCAGAGTGGACATCGGGTGGACTGGGCCACCTACGGATTCCGGGTTGAGGACCTCCCCTATCCGGTGGGGACGCTGATGGCTCGCGCGGGGCAGGGAAGCGAGGAGGAGCTGAAGGAACTGCTGCAGGGGCTACCGGTCCACGTGCGGCGCGTAGGAAAGTGGCCGCAGCTGGCCTGGCAGAGGATTCGGCAGCCCCGAGTGGGCCTTTACCAGAGCTACGATTCGTCCACGGATGAAGGATGGACCCGATGGATCCTGGAGCAAAACGAATTCTCCTATGAATCCCTTTTTGACAGAGATATCCGGAAGGGCCAGCTCCAGAAATTCGACGCGATCCTCTTTGCCGAGCAGTCGCCTGAGGAGATCAGAGATGGGTTATCCGAACCCTATCCTGAAGAATTCCGGGGAGGCATCGGAAGCGAAGGGATAGAGAGTCTGAAGCGTTATGCAGAACACGGAGGTACACTGGTCTTCCTGGGAGAGTCTGGACGACTTCCTGGTGAGTGGGAACTGGGCATTCGGGAGGTGATCGGCGAACTCTCGACAAGCGACTTCTTCGTTCCCGGGTCGCTGTTGAGAATTCAGGTCAACCGCCGCCATCCGATCGGCTATGGCATGTCTGAACAAAGTGCTGCAATGTTTGTCAGCAGCCCCGCCTTCGAGACCGACTCGGCCGTGGTGGTCGCGGGCTATCCGAAGGAGGATCTGCTCCTGAGCGGGTGGATTGACGGAGAGGAGTATCTCACCGGAAAGCAGGCCGTCTTTGAAGTTCCCATGGGCCGGGGAAGGATCATCGTGATCGGATTCCGATGTCAGTTCCGGGCCCAGACCCGAGTGACCTACAAACTGCTCTTTAACAGTTTATTTTATGCAACAACCCGCTAGTGCAGGGCGTCAATGGTCTTGAACCGCGTAGAAGTCTCCACAGAACGGTGAGGCAAAAGAGATACAGAAGGAAGGTTGAGATGAATCGTAGAGACTTTTGGATGATTGCTTTGATCAGCAGCGTATTCTCTTCGGGATTCACGCTTTGCATTCTCTACTGGTCTGCCCCTCCTCCGGCTTCCGCCGTGGAACTGGCCGCGCCCCTGCCGCTTCCCCCTGATCTGAGTCGGGAAGAGCAGACCAACGTCCAGATCTACCAGAGGGTCTCTCCCGCCGTCGTGAACATCACCAGCATTTCCATGGAATACAACTGGTTCTACGAAATCATTCCCCGCCGGGGTATTGGAAGTGGGATCTTGATTGATAAAGAGGGGCACGTGGTCACCAACTATCATGTCATCGAGGGGGCCAAGCACCTGGAAGTGACCCTCCACGACAAGACGGTTGTCGAGGCCAAGGTGGTTGGGAGCGACCCGCCCAATGATCTGGCGGTTCTTCAGATCGAATGTCCCGAAGAGTCCTGCCTTCCTGCCGTTCTGGGGAATAGTGCTGTTTTGAAAGTGGGCCAGCACGTTCTTGCTATTGGGAATCCCTTTGGTCTGCAGCACACTCTGACGACCGGAATCATATCCTCAACCGGGCGCAGCCTGAAAACTGAGCAAGGGTATGTGGAGAACGTGATCCAGACCGACGCCGCGATCAATCCGGGCAACAGTGGCGGCCCTCTGCTCGACACCCAGGGAGAAATCATTGGAATCAATACGGCCATCTTTTCGAGAACAGGCGAGAGTGCCGGGATCGGGTTTGCCATCCCGGTGGATACCCTCTCACGCGTCCTTCCCGACCTGATCGAGCACGGGCGAGTCGTGCGCCCCTGGATCGGTGTGAGTGGAAGATCGCTGACCTCCCGGCTGGCCCGGGCACTCGATGCTCCGGTTGAGGAGGGTTTTCTGCTTGAACAGGTCGAGGAAGGAAGCACAGCTGACCTGGCGGGACTGCGCGGCGGCAAGCAGCGAGGCCTGTACGGAAACTCAATCATCCGGGTGGGAGGTGACATTCTGGTTGGAATCGATGGCCAGGAGGTCAGGGACCGCTGGGACATTCTGCGGGCTCTTCAGGACAAGCGTCCGGGTGACAAAGTGGAGATCGTCTACTATCGAAGAGACCGCAGGAAAGAAAGAACAATCGAACTGGTCGGGCATGACTCCGGAGGACGCCGGATCCGCTTCTGAGAAGCTTCCCGAGTCCTTGCGGTTCGCATTTATTTCAGAGTGCAGCGTTATATGTAGTCAGAGATGTTTTCTCAGGAGGTTAGAGACAAATGATAAACAAAGTGATTCTGGTGGGGAGGCTCGGCCGCGACCCCGAGTTGCGATACACACCGTCAGGGACGGCCGTCGCCAACTTTTCCGTGGCCACCGACGAACGCTGGAGTAGCGCCGGGGGGGAAGCCCAGAGCAGGACTGAGTGGCACAACATCGTGGTGTGGAGCAAGCTGGCCGAGATCTGCAATCAATACCTGACCAAGGGACGCCTCGTCTTTATCGAGGGGCGAATTCAGACGCGGGACTGGGAGGACAAGGACGGGAACAAGCGCCGCACGACAGAGATCGTCGCCTCCGACATGAAAATGCTGGGGGGGAAACGAGAGAATGCTCCCGTGGGCGACACCGTCCCCGCACCAACCAAAAGCCCCTCTGAATCGAGCAGCGACATGGAAGTCGGGATTACTGACGACGATATTCCTTTTTAATTGAAGATGGGAATTTTTAATTGAAGATGGAAAATTGAAGATTGAAAATTGGATTGAAAACGAATGATCTGCCGACGCGGCCAGTATCGAATCCTCAATCTTCAATTTTCAATTTTCAATTTTCAAACTGTCGGCGGCACAATGTGCATCGACTTCGCCCGGTGATGTTCAAGGCAATTAAGATCTCGCCCTGGAACGGCAGTGAGCGAAGTGAACAATTCTCCATCAACTAGTCTCCACTCCCAAGGTGTCCAGCTCCTGCCTGGCCAACTCAGATTCCTGGGAATCCGGGTAGAGATTAACGAGCCGGGAAAGCGTCTCGATCGCCTCGTCGTTCTTTTGCAGCTCCATCTGGGTGGTCGCCTTTTTGTAATAGGCACTGGGTAACAAGTCCGATTTGGGATACAGATTGATCACTTCATCGAAGACCTGAATGGCCTTCTCGTAGCGACCCTGCATCTGATGGCAGTTGGCCAGATAGAAGGCAGCGTTGTCGGCATCCTCACTCTCGGGGTAGAGGCTCAGAAAGTCCCGGAAGCCGATGATAGCCTGCTCGTAATTGCCAACCAGATAGTCGTTGTAGACCAGGTGGTAGACCTGATCCGGTTTGGGACCGGTGCCCGGGATAAGAGTCCGCAGAGGGAGCGTCTGGCTGCGATTCTGACCCTCTTCCACCTTGCGGTGCAATGCCGCGACCCGGTTGTTGGTGTCGTCCAGTTTGATGGTGATGTTCTGCATCTCGTCGCGCAACGACGAAGCCATCGCGGCGGCTTCTCCCTGCTGTGAGCGCATGGCCGTGACCATATCCTGAAGCAACCTGTTGGTCGTCGCAACCTGGTCGTTGAGCTGTTCCAACAGACTTTGATTGGAGCCGTGATTGTCATCAAAGCTTTTCTGCACAGCCCTGACCAGATTATGGAGCTGCAATACGTCACTCTGGAGCCGGATGACTTCGTCTTTGGTGCCCGAGAAAACAGGCCCGGGGGTCAGGAAAAGGATCAGGGTGACAGCGGCAAGGTTCTTTTTCATACGCATCTCCGAGGCAAATTGTAGCGGATGGCTCAGACCCGGTTCAAACCAGCCCCACCCCGGACGATGGGCCGGATAGTTCCACGTTCCACGTTGGCGCGCTCATTGACATTCGCGCCTCTGTCTGCCCGGCGGACAGGACAGGTCATCTCCGGGACCGGCTCGCAAGCCGCGAGGAACAGCTGCAATCAAGAAAACTACATAGGCAGGAACGAAGTGAGTGCGCAGCAGCGCGAAAGCTGCTGCGCACTCTCTAGTTCGTGAGGGTGAACTGGGCTCGCCGATTTCTTGTAAAAGCCTTTTCATTCTTGCGGGTGTCAAGCGGCTGTTCCTCACCATAGGAGACAGCCTGCATGCGTCCGCGCTCGATCCCGAGCTGAATCAGATAGTCCCGGACGGCGATCCCCCGGCGGTCGCCGAGAGCCAGGTTGTATTCTTCCGAGCCCCGCTCGTCACAGTGCCCTTCGACAACAAACTTCACGGTGGAATGCTGGCGAAAATGAATCGCGTTGTGCTGCAGCGTTTCCTTGGCGGTGGCGCTCAACTGCGCCTTGTCGTAAGCGAAATAGACCAGCTTGATCGTGCCGTCTTGAATCTTGCCCCCCAGCTCTTGCTCAGACGACAATACACCCGGGTCCCTGGTGGGCGGGTCCAGAACAGTGACGCGCGTGCTGGCCCTGTCCTCACCGCCTCGACCTCTGACCGTCGCCATGTAGGTCGTCGACTCGCCCGGGCTGATGACGATTTCTCCCGCAGCCCGAACATTTCCGATTCCGTTGTCGATCACCAGAGATGTGCCGTCTTTAGAGCTCCACTTCAGCGATGTGTGCTCCCCCCGTTCGATCGTGCTGGGAGTAGCCGCCAGCGAGACCGTTGGCGCAGGAGCAGGTGGTAGATCGGGATCCGGGGTCTCAGTGCGGGTCGGCGGAGGGTCCGGCCGAGGAGGAGGCGGATTGGTACGGCACGCCGGGACCAGAATCAGTCCCAAAAAAAGAAAACAAAAAAACAGATTACAAGAATTACGTTTCATGAAAACACTCCAGCAAAAGAAGGTCGTCCGTTTATCGGACCTCACTCATATACGAAGACCATGCGGGACTCTCGTTTATACCATAGGCGGTCAGCTGTTTTAAGTTGTTCCCACTCAAATTCATGACGAAGATTTGCTTGGTACCGCTTCGGTCACTCTGGAAGGCTATGTGTAGACCGTCTGGTGACCAGTGCGGGTTCTCGTTGCTCCCCCGGCCGGAGGTCAGCTGAAGGATGTTACCGGTGACCACGTCTACGATGAAAATGTCGTGCTTGGAGCGTCGAGGAGCCTGCCAGGAATAAAGAACAGAACTCCCATCCGGTGACCAGGAGGGGCTGTCACAGTGACCCCCTTGATCGATCAGACGGCTGGTGTTGGAGCCGTCAACATCCATCATCCAGACTTGAGGTGTACCGCTTCTGTCGGAAACGAAGGCGATCTGCTGTCCGGTGGGACTCCAGGATGGCGATGTATCGATCGACGGATGGCGGGTGAGCTGCCGTTGTCCGCTGCCGTCGAGTTCGGACACAAAGATATCGGAGTCGACCCGGCCGCGGGCGCGGGACGAAAAGACGACCTGAGCTCCATCCGGGGAGAAGGTGGGTGAGGAAACATAAGAGGTCGGTGTGGGAATCACCGTGCGGCCGCCTGCGAGATCCTGAATCCACAGTTCCCAGGCGCTTCTCCGGAGTAGTTTCGTGATAAAGACGAGCTTGCTGTTGTCGATGGCCCATTCCGGAAACTTGTTGATTCCGCCATTGGCAGTGATGGTGCGGACGTTCGTCCCGTCATAGCCCATCACGTAGATCTCCTTGCTGTGCCCCTTCAGGGAGGAAAAGGCAATTTGTGTCTGGGCCACGCCGCGGCTGGCTCCGGAGGACAACTGGTAAACGATCTGGTCCGCGACCTGGTGGGCAACCTGCCGGATCATGCTTGGGTCGCTGACCGTATAGCGGCGGCCCAGAAGCTGTTCCCGGGTTTTCGAGTCGTACAAAAACGCCTCCACTACGACACCACTGTCGTAGACCTGGAGATTCCCGAAGGCCAGATAGTCCGGCTCGAGCGGGGAAGCATCCCAGGCATCAAAATCGATTTCCTGGGGCAGCTTGGCATCTCCCTCTGGATAAAAAGAGCGAGACGGGATCTCAAAGAAGCTGGAGAATTTGAGATCGTCCATTAGAACCTTGTTAAAGGTCGTGAGCGAGGTCTCGGTTTCGGGGTTGGGAAGGGAGCGTGGATGGTAATTCGAAACGGCCAGTTTTGTCGTCACTGGCGGGTCGATGTTCAAGGGCACCGTCTCGTCCTGACCGACCGCGAAACCCGCTGCCAGGCTATACAGGACCAGTTGAACGATCATCATCTCGGGTTTCATCGTGTCACCTTTTTTCAGCCGGGAGGATACTCGAAGTAGGCCACAAACTCGACCCGCCGGGCCCGCAGCTCGACAGGCAGGGGCGGCAGGGGGCTACTGGCCCGAATCGCCCGTTCGGCGGCCCGGTCGATGCCCGAGTGCCCGCTCGACTCGAGGATTTGAACGTTCTCGATCTGACCGCCCCTCGAGATGGTGAAGCTGATGCGAGTCACAACCCGCTCGGTGATCCCGCCCAGAGATGCCCGGAGCCAACTGCGAGCGATGCGCTGCTCGAGCTGGCGAACATACCAGCTCGCTACACCCGTTCCTCCCTGTCCCGATCCGATGCGAAGTCCGGTTCTTGGAACGCCGCCCCCCGCTTCTTCGCCGATTCCGGGTCGGGCCTCAGCGGGAATTGTGCCCGGTGCCGGGTCTGTGGTGTGCTCGGCCCGGGGAGGGGCGGGAGCGTCTTCCGATTCGCTCCTCGTATCCTTGTTCGGGTCGTCGAATTTCGGGACCTCCACGGCCTCCGCCGGCCGAGGGGTCTTTTTGCGCCGGGCGGCCTGGGGAGCTGGAGTCGGGGAGGGAGCAACATTTCCAGCTCCACCCGTCAGTGGGCCGCTAAGAGCCACCGGGAAAATGGACCCGGTGCCGACTGTCCCGCTGTCCCCCGCTTCCAGCTCGAGCCCGGGCTGGCACAGCGTTGAGCCAAGCGTGGCGATGGCCAGCAGGACCACATGAGCCGATGCGGAAAAAACCAGTGGCCGCCGGGTCCGCTCCTCCTGGATGTGTGGGCGTAAAGTCGTTGCTCTCACTAAGGCCGTCCTGCCGAAGCTGGTTCCAGAGGCCTCGTGACCAGGGAGACATTCTCAAAGCCCGTCACCCGGATCTCATCCAGAACCTGAAACAGGGTCTTGACCCGTACATCTTCGTCGGCCTGGACGTAGATCAGCTCTGCCTGCTCGGTGACGTCCTGGCGGAGGCGCTCTCCCAGTAGATGAAACTGGATCGGCTTCGACCGGTAATAGAGAACTTCTTCGCGGCCAATGGTGACGACTGCCAGATTCTCCGGGTCGACGGTCTTCACGCTGCGCGTCCGGGGCAGGTTGACCTCAATTCCGGTCTGCAGGATGGGGGCGGCCACCATGAAAATGATGAGAAGGACGAGCATCACGTCTACCAGGGGCGTGACGTTGATTTCAGAAAGAGAAGTTCTGGTAGCGGGATCGGCTCCAAAGGCCATCAGTCGTCACCCTCCATCAGCTAAAACTTCTTTCCAGCAGGTTCAGAAGCTCGATCGAGAAAGCATCCGCCTCAGCGCCGAAAACCTTCAGGTCTCCCAGGAAGTGGTTATAGGTAATCACAGCCGGGATGGCAGCGAAGAGCCCGGCGGCCGTCGCGACCAGGGCTTCGCTGATGCCGGGAGCAACTGCCTGAATCGTGGTCGTCGAGCCTTCTCCCAGACCTTGAAAGGCATTGATGATGCCGATGACGGTTCCGAACAGGCCGATAAAAGGGGTCACGGCAGCCGTCGTCGCCAGCCAGTTCAGAGAAGATTCCAGCGCTGTCATCTCGATCTGGGCGGCCCGACGCATGGCCCGCTGGATACCGCTCCAGTTCCGAACCGCGGGAGAGGACCCACGGCCGGCCTCAATCTCCTGCTGCAGCTCGTAATAAGCCCCCTTGAAAATACCGGCCAGCGGAGACTTCGGAAACTGCTCGCACTCGGCGTGGATGGCCGCCAGACTCGAGGTGGTGTGAAAATAAGAATGGAAAGCCTGCGACTGGCGTCTGGCCTCACGGAACAGGCTGTATTTCCGATAAGTGATGGCCCAGGAAACGACTGAAAAACCGATCAGGATCAGGAGCACGAGCTGAACGGCAAAGCCGCTGTTCGCTACGAGGGACCAGAGGTTTCCAAATGCCTGCAGGATCAGCATTGTTTTGACCGGCGCGAAACATCTCAACGAACTCGATCGGGGTTCATTGTAACCGAGGATTCCACTGGGATACCATAACGTCCGGGTCTGCCAACACGGCCGTCAGCCATCCGTTCCGCCACCTTATAGATGCGGATCCAACGAAGAAAGTCGAAATGCTCCAGTATCTAGCCGTCCGGGACTTTGCCCTGATCGATCGGATGGAAGTCGACCTCGGCCCGGGCCTGAACCTGCTCACCGGAGAGACCGGGTCCGGGAAGTCAATTCTGATTGACGCCGTAGCCCAGCTCACCGGGGACCGTGCCTCTGTGGACCTGATTCGGTCTGGCTCGGAGGCGGCGGTCCTGGAAGGACTTTTTCAACTCGAGCCGGACCACCCGGCGCTGGAGCTGCTCAGGGGCCAGGTGATCCCTGTGGAAGGCGGCCAGCTTGTGATCCGACGGCTGATCTCTTATTCCGGAAGCAAGATCTTTATCAACGGGGCCATGTCCACCCAACGTTTTCTCGCCCGCCTGGGGAAGACGCTGGCAGACATCCACGGACAGCATGATCAGCAGGATCTGTTGCAGGCGCTTGCCCAGCTCGACTTTCTGGATGTTTTCGCCGGCCATCGGAATCTCAGGTCGGAGGTGGATGACTGCCATCGCCAACTCCGCGAAACTCAGAGCCGGCTCGAGGAACTGGAGTCCAGTGAAAGGGAGAGAGGGCACGAGATCGATCGCCTTCGCCATCAGCTCCAGGAACTGGAAACACTGGAGCTGCGGCCGGGTCTGGATCGAGAACTGGAAGAAGAATTGCGCCTGTTGTCCACAGCAGAAGGCCGAGCCCGGAGCTCTGTTTCTGCATACCAGACCCTGTACGAATCTGAACCCTGTGCCCTCTCTCTACTGAATCAGGCTGAGAAAAAGGCGATGGAGCTGGCGGAACTGGATCCCGCGCAGGCGCCCCTGGCCGAGCAACTCGCAGATGCGCGCCTCCAGCTCACAGACATCGCCTACCTGCTCAGAGATTATGGACAGAGCATCCACTTCGATCAGGAGATTCTGGAGCAGGCGGAAGCCAGGTTCTCGCGTCTTCAGCGGGCACGCCGACGCTACCAGCGCTCGCTTGACCAACTGATCGAATACCAGCAGGAACTTGAGGATCGACTCGAGGCTCTCCTCGACTACGACTCCAGGAAAAAGGAACTGAAAGAGCGAAAGGACACTCTTCACCAGGCCTTCCAGGTGAGAGCTTCCGAGTTGTCGGAGCGGCGGAGGTCTGCGGGTCTGCGGCTGGCAGCCAGGGTGGAAGCGGGACTGTCGGAGCTAGCTATGCAGTCTTGTCAATTTCAGGTCGCGGTGTCTCCTTCGACACCGAGCTCCAGGGGAGTGGACTCGGTTCAGTTTCTGCTCAGCGCCAACCCCGGGGAGCCGCCCCGGCCCATCTCCAGAATTGCCTCGGGAGGCGAGCTGTCCAGGATCGTCCTGGCCCTCAAGTCGATCGCCAACGTGCATCAGCACTCCAAGACCCTCATTTTTGACGAAATCGACGCTGGCATCGGTGGAGGGACGGCCGCCGCCGTCGGCTTCAAACTCAAGGAGGTGGCTGACCACCACCAGGTCGTCTGTGTTACGCATCTCACTCAGATTGCAGCCAGAGCCGATCAGCATTTTCAGGTGACCAAGGTGCAGTCCGGAGACCGGACCGAATTGAAGCTGGTGAAACTGGACCAGACGGAAAGGAAGAAAGAGCTGGCCCGCATGCTGGCCGGCGATCAGGCTAGCGAAATAACCCTGGCACAGGCCGATGAACTGTTGCGGCCGGGCAGCACGACTTCAGATCCCACAATCAGTTAGAATCTTGCAGGGAAGTACCAAAACGCTCATGAAAGCACAAAGCTTCCATATAGAAACCTTTGGCTGCCAGATGAACGAGCACGACTCGGAGAAGATTCAGGGATTGCTGTGCCATCGAGGGATGGTGCCGGTTGCGTCTTCAGAAGAGGCCGACCTGGTCATTCTCAACACCTGCAGCGTTCGCGAAAAAGCAGTTCAAAAGGTTTACAGCCGGCTGGGTGAAATCAAGCACCGAAAACGCCAGAAGAGAGAATTTCTGATCGGAGTTGTGGGGTGCGTGGCCCAGCAGGAGAGCGACGACATGGCCCGCAAAGCTCCCTTTGTGGACCTGATCGTGGGAACCCACATGTACTATGCCATACCCGATCTTCTGGACGAGATCGAGCAGAGGGCCTCCGGGCACAAGGGGGCAGGCCTGGTGGAGACGCGGTTTCTGGAAGACCTGGTTCCCGTGGAGATAGAGGCCCGGGCACGCGCCAATTCTTTTCGAGCCAATATCACGATTATGGAGGGCTGCAACAAATACTGCAGCTTCTGCATCGTACCCTTCACTCGGGGTAAGGAACGAAATCGGCCTGCCCGGCTAATTCTGGAGGAGGCTGAGCGTGCTGTTGACAACGGCTTTCGGGAGATCCTGCTGCTCGGGCAGACGGTCAATGCCTATCGGAATCCGGAACGCCCAAGAGACCGATTTGCCCGATTGCTCGACGATATCTCCTCGATTCGAGGGCTCGAACGACTACGCTTTACCTCACCCCATCCCAAGGAATTCGACGATGAAACGATCGCTGTGATGGGGCAATCCAGTGTCATCTGCAACCAGGTCCATCTGCCGGTCCAGTCGGGTTCGGATCGGGTCTTGAGCCGGATGCGGCGCCAGTACAGCAGAGACCGGTTTCTGGATCTGGTCGACAAATTCAACAGTTGCGGGCGTCCGATCGCGTTTTCAACTGACGTCATCGTCGGATTCCCGGGAGAAAGTGAGGAAGACTTTGAGCTGACTCTGAGCCTGGTTGAAGCCGTCGGGTTTGAATCCATGTTTTCATTCAAGTACTCCCCGCGACCTCACACCGAAGCGAATGAATGGGAAGACGACGTACCTGAGAGCGAAAAGACCAGACGGCTCATGCTGCTGCAACGGCTTCAGAAGGGAATTCAGTTGCGGCTCAATCAGGAACGCTACCTGGGCAAGAGCTTCGAAGTGCTCGTCGAAGGGACGGCCCGCGATCGAATCCACATCTTCGGGCGTACTACTAGCAACCGTATCGTAAACTTTGCCGGTACCCAAGAGCCGGGGAGCCTGGTCCCGGTCAGGGTTCTGGCCGCCGGACCCAATAGCGTCAAAGGCGAGCAGCTTGCACCGGTAGCCCTGTGAGCTGAAGGAAAAGGACATGGAAAAGGAATTCAAGATCAAGGGCCTGATGATGGATCCAGTCACCAATTCGCCCATCGTCATTCTGCAGGACCTGGATGAGACAACCCTACTCCCCATCTGGGTCGGCATCTTTGAGGCCAACGCTATTGCGCTGCAGATAGAGAGAATCGACACCCCCCGGCCGATGACCCACGATCTTCTCAAGAATGTTCTCGTTCACATGGGCGCCCAGATCAAGAAAATCGTTGTTACGGAACTCAAGGAAAACACCTTCTACGCCATGATTCACCTGGACCTGGCTGGCCAGCCCACCACCGTCGACAGCCGTCCCAGCGATGCGATTGCCCTGGCTCTCCGTACAGACGCCCCCATCTTCGTCACAGAACAGGTCATCGCCAACAGCCGCAGCCTGGCCCTGGACCAGAAGGAGATCGATCCAAAGGATGTGCGGGAATGGCTGGAAAACTTGAATCCGGAAGATCTTGGCCAGTACGAAATGTAGAGCCGGAGGGTTGTCTAGTCCCAAAATAAGTACATGGGGTGTATACCCAGAGGTGGAAAAAAGCCTGAAACGCCAGTCCTGACGGGTATTCTGAGGTTCAGAAAAAGACCCAGAACAATCCCAAGAGGAGGCGTTTCAGGTGAATAGAAAGCATATCGAGATTATCAACAAACGCCAAGAGGAAATAGAGCGAAGGCTGGATCGAAGTTGGCGGCCTAAGAGTGGGGGACGGGTGCTGAGAGGAGGCAATATTGTCTACGACGTCTCGAGCCGTATGGGAGGGGTGAGTAGTGGAGGTCTGGGGCTGATTGTTCAGTTGGTCAAGCGCTTGAGGGTGGCGGAGAGGATCGACGAACGTGTGCGAGTGTTGAAGCGGCACCTTCCCTACCGGGAGTCGGACCACGTCTTGAATCTGATCTACAACGTGATGAGTGGGGGAGTGTGCCTGCAGGATGTAAAGTCACGGCGCGAGGATGTCAGCTATCTGGAGAGTGTAGGAGCGCGCAAGATCCCGGCACCGAGTACGGAAGGGGACTTTCTCAGGCGTTTCAAGCAAGAGGATGTCTTGGCCCTGCAAGAAGCCTTCAACGAAAGCCGTCTGCAGGTGTGGCAAAGCCAAGCAGCGGAGATGGGCAAGCGAGCCACGATCGACGTGGACGGCACGACGGCCGAGACCACGGGGTGTTGCAAGGAAGGGATGGATCTCAACTACAAGGGACAATGGGGGTATGGACCCTTGGTGGTGAGTCTGGCCGAAACCAACGAGGTCTTGTACACGTTCAATCGGCCGGCCAGCCGACCGTCGCACGAAGGAGCGGTGGCGTGGATCGATCGAGCCGTGAAACTGGTCAGAAGAGGCGGCTTTGAGCAAGTGAGATTGCGGGGAGACACGGACTTTTCCCTGACCCGCAACTTCGATCGTTGGAGCGAGGAGGGTGTGGAGTTTGTGTTCGGGATCGAGGCCAATCGGAGCTTCGTCAGAGAGGCCGACAAGATTGGCGAAGCACAGTGGCAAAAGCTCGAGCGCAAGCGGAAAGTGGTGAACTCCAGCCGTCAGCGTCCAGAGAACGTCAAGCAGAAAGTGGTGCGAGAGCGGGGCTACAAAAACCTGAACTTGTTGAGTGAGCATGTGACGGAGATCGAGTACCGACCGGCCCGAGCTAAAGGCACCTACCGAATGATCATCCTGCGCAAGAGGATCGAGGTCGAAAAGGGTCAAAAGCGGCTGTTTGATCAGCAGCGCTATCTGTTCTATGTCACGAACGTGCCGGTCAAGGAACTGTCGACACAACAGGTGGTTTTGGAAAGCAACGGGCGCTGCAATCAGGAAAACGTGATCGAGCAGCTCAAGAACGGCGTTCAGGCTCTGCGCATGCCGGCCGATACCCTGGTCGCAAACTGGACTTACCTGGTGATTGCCGCCCAAGCCTGGAACCTCAAGGTTTGGCTGGGCCTGCTTTTGCCTGCAAGACTGGGGGCCCGACGCCTGATCCGGATGGAGTTCCGGCGCTTTGTCACCTGTGTGATCGGACTGCCTTGCCAGATCGTGACAACGGGACGGCGTTTATTGTATCGACTGCTCACTGTTAACGATTGGACCCGTTTGTTGATCGAGGGGAATCTGTGGCTGAAACACCAGCAATTTGGCTGACGAATCGCAAGCCGCTTCGACAAGACGACAAATGGAGCCGATCGGGGAGGGGTCTGTCTGAAAACCGACTTTCAGGGCCATTGTCAACGCGTCGTGGCGGCCTGAGGTCAACCAAACTGCTTCCCGGCACAGCCGGAGTCCGGCGCAAGTCTGATTGAACCTCAAATGAGCAACCGATCTTGGCAAAACGAGTCGCTACAGTAGATGATGTGCAAACACGCTTATTTTGGGTCTAGTGCGCTGTCCGGGCCCGGCTTTGCATCCACTCAGCCAGGGTTGGGGCTGGCCCTGCTGGCCGGCGCGACAGAATAAAATAGACATCTTGCCGGGCCCGCCAGGGAAGCACCATGGAACGAAAGGTATAAGGCTCGGAATAGAGCACGTGCCATCCAGCCAGCTCAACACCCGCATACCGCCAGGAGTTTCCTGTCCCGATTTCCCGCCGGTCGAGAAGATACTGGCAAAGATAATCGATGTCCTGCTCGTCGATAAACCCTCTGTGCCAACATGGGTGAGACACTTCTTCCCCACTAAATTAGACTAGAGGGTGAGAAGCTGGATCACACGATGATGGTAAACAGGAGCGATAAGAAACTGAGGATTTTGGAGACTTCGGAGCGAAGCGGAGAGGTCCCCAAAATCGGTGCGGAACGGACTGAGCCCGACAGGGTTCTTCCTAGACCCGATCCGGAAGTTCCCAGCAAGGCCACGCGTCGCCGATTTTCAGCCCGCTATAAGCTCCGGATCCTGGAGCAGGCCGATGGATGTGAAGAGTCGGGCGGAGTGGGAGCCTTGCTGCGCCGAGAAGGACTTTACTGGTCGAATCTTCAGACCTGGCGACGACAACGCGAGGAAGGAACGCTGCAGGCGCTGACTCCTCGCAAGCGGGGGCGCAAGTCCAAGCCGGTCAATCCTCTGGATCATCAATTGAGGCAAGTTCAGGCCGAGAATCGGAAGTTGAAGCGCAAGCTCGAGAAGTTTGAAGCCATGCTGGATCTCCAAAAAAAAGTCTCGCAACTGTTGGGGATCTCTCTGGCGAGCAGCGAAGAGAACGGAGACGAGAGCTGATGGACGAAGCTTTGCGATTCTCACAATCCCACGGAGTCCGGGCCGGCTGTCAGGCTCTGGATCTGCCGCCATCCAGTCTGTATCGGGAGAAACTTCGGCGGGAACGGCCGGCGATGGATCCTCGACCTCGGCCCGCATCCCCACGCGCCTTGAGCCCGCCCGAGAAGGAAGCTGTCGTGGAGGTCCTGCACAGCCAGCGGTTTGTCGACAAAGCTCCCGCCACAGTGTGGGCGGAGCTACTGGATGAAGGGCGATACTTGTGCTCGATCCGAACCATGTATCGCATTCTGTCCCAACGTCTGGAAGTCAAGGAGCGTCGCCGCCAGCGCCGCCATCCCCAATACGCCAAGCCAGAACTCCTGGCCACCGGCCCCAACCAATGTTGGTCATGGGACATCACCAAGCTCAAGGGTCCCGTCAAATGGAGTTATTACTACCTCTATGTGGTTCTGGATATCTTCAGCCGCTACGTGGTGGGCTGGATGGTGGCCACCCAGGAGAACTCACGCCTGGCCAAGGCTTTGATCGCCCAGAGCTACTCCAAGCAGGCGATCGTGTCGGGAGATCTCACCCTCCATGCTGATCGAGGGTCGTCGATGAGTTCCAAGGCACTGGCCTTGCTGCTGGCCGATCTGGGAGTGACCAAGTCTCACTCTCGGCCTCACGTCTGTGACGACAATCCCTACTCGGAGGCCCAATTCAAGACCCTCAAGTACCGGCCCGAATTCCCGGCTCGATTCGGCACCATCCAGCAAGCCAGAACCTTTTGCCGGGAGTTCTTCGATTGGTATAACCGCGACCATCGCCATTCGGGTATCGGCCTGCACACTCCCGAGGACGTGCACTACCTCACCGCCATCGCCACACGTCGCAATCGAGCCCAAACACTGGAGGCCGCCCATGCACTCTTCCAGGAGAGATTTCCCAATGGCAAACCCGTTCCTCCCGCTCTTCCAGAGGCGGTTTGGATCAACCCTCCCGAAAAGAAGGACCCCTGAGATGACGCTACTGTAATTTATTCACCAAAGTGTCTCAAAGTTGTTGACCCGTTCCGAAACTCACTCACTCGACCCTTGTCGAGGTAGGTCTCCTTGTAGTGCCAGGAAGATACCAGTCCCTCAAGATTGGTTACTCCGCGGTCCGCAAAGGCACCCACGATCCCGACTTCCCAACCAGCGACAAGAGCGTCCTTGGGAATCTGTCGGCGCAACCACTGGGTAGCCTGCAAGCGCACCTGGTACGCTGTGAACGTCGCCGGCTGGAAGCGAAGCCACTAACATACACAGCCAGACTCAGGACCAGAAATAGCAGTTGCAGGGCAGATTCCTGACCGTTTACAAAGACCTTAACCGTCAGGTAGTACCAGCTATCGTCAACCGTTAGAGTCAGGATACCCGCCGGGAAGGCCCAGATGTACAGGAGCCACCCGCCCACTGAGATTCCCGTCACCAAGCCGAATGAAACCGAAACGCGGTGCCAACTCATTCCTTCAATATCCTGAACCTGCTATTGTCCCGCATCCAAGACTCCCGTCGATCCGGCATGCATCATTCGCCGGAAAAAGCCCCACTGCGCGTTTTACGGCATTTTCCTTACGTATCCCCTTCAATAAAGCTCCCTAAGTAGCTTAGACACAGCATTTTGTGATCCCAAGAAAGGTAGGGTCCCGACTCCGTCCGAGTTTTAATACTTAACATAATGTTTCTTATACGACGTAAAATCGGGAGGGCTGGGGGAATAGGCTCAACGGTTTTTTACAGTTCCCTGCCTGCCAGGTGCCTACTTCTTCTGGGGGTGCTCCCGAACCCAGACCTGCAGAGCCCTGGCCCGTTCTCGTCGATGGGGACAGCTCGTATTGTTGAGACAGTCCTCGGCAATCAGAAGTCGCTGCACGATCTCGCCGCCCTGCAGGTGGCATTCAACGATTTCGTCGACGTCGGTCAGTTGGACATTTCCATACCAGGTGCCGGAGGGATAGACGACGACGCAGGGGCCGTGTTCGCACTGGTCCAGGCAGCCACTGCGATTGGCACGCATCGAAGAACGGAGGCCGCGAGTCTTCAGGGCGCTTTTGAAGGCTGCCCGAAGAAGCTCGGCACCCTGGGGATCGCAGCAGCCGCGCGGATGGCCCTCGTGACGCTGATTCCCACAAACGAAGAGATGATGAGTGTATTTCGGCATAGATACACCGGATCCGGGCCTTCAGGGCCAGCTCGGGAGTCCTCAAGGATTTCATTCTCGGCGCCTGCAGTCAATCTGCTGAGCCGTGCTGAGACCGTAGCCAGTCCTGGAGGCCTATCCCGGATGATTCATAAATTTTCTACTGCAGCGTGAGAATCTCCCGCTTCGCTACGAAAACTTATGAATAATCCGGGCTATTGTGGCGTCGCCGGAAGGCTTCTGCCAGGCCAGGCTGCATCCACGATTGCTTCGAGAGTCGCAGATCGCGAATGACGAATCGTCGGAAAAACCAGGAAAAACGAAAAATTGTCAAGGAGGGACTGGCTGGCGGCCAGAAAAACATGCTACAGTTCGCTGCAGGGTTTGCAGGGCTCGAGAGCAGCGCCTGGGAGGCCCTCCCGTAATCATTAGAAGGGTGTAAACGCCGATCAGTGAGCACCTCTGGCGGCGGCCCTACAACCAATTCGTCAATGTTTCGAGGATAGGAAAGAAATGGATGCAAAAGAAGTAGTCAACTTGATTCGAGAACGGGACATTCAGGTCGTAGATCTCCGCTTTTGTGATCTTCCCGGACTGTGGCAGCATTTCACGGTTGTGGCCGGGGATGTTACTGAGGAGGCTTTCGCCGAGGGTTTTGGATTTGATGGGTCCAGCATTCGAGGATTCCAGCAGATCCAGGAAAGCGACATGATGCTCTTCCCCGACCCGACGACGGCCTTTGAGGACCCGTTTACAAAGGTTCCAACGCTGGTGTTGATCTGTGATGTGGGAGACCCTGTAACGGGAGAACCGTACTCGCGGGATCCTCGATATGTGGCCCGCAAGGCGGAAAAGTACCTCAAATCCACGGGGATCGGCGACACGGTCTATATGGGGCCGGAGCCGGAATTCTTTGTTTTTGACGACGTCCGCTTCGACCAGACGTATAACAAGGGCTACTACTATATTGACTCAGTGGAGGGTCACTGGAATTCCGGCCGTGAAGAGAACCCCAACCTGGGCTACAAACCCCGCTACAAGGAGGGATACTTCCCGGTGCCGCCGATGGACTCTCTGCATGACATCCGCACCGAGATGATGCTGACCCTGATTGAAGCCGGGATCGATGTGGAAGTGCACCACCACGAAGTGGCAACCGGAGGTCAGTGTGAGATTGATCTGAGATTTGATTCTCTTTTGAACATGGCGGATAAGTTTCTTAAGTTCAAGTACATTGTTAAGAATGTAGCGAGGCGCTACGGGAAGACGGTCACCTTCATGCCGAAACCGATCTTCATGGACAACGGATCGGGAATGCACTGCCATCAGAGCGTCTGGAAAGAAGGCCGGAACGTCTTCTATCAGGCAGGAACGTATGCCGATCTGAGTGCAGCCGCTGTTCACTACATCGGCGGAATCCTCAAACACGCTCCGGCTCTGCTGGCTTTCTGCGCCTGTTCGACAAACTCGTTTCGAAGGCTCGTGCCCGGATACGAGGCTCCCATTAATCTGGTCTACTCGCAGCGCAACAGGAGTGCCTGTGTGCGGATACCCGCCTACTCGCGCAGCGAGAAATCCAAACGCATTGAGTTTCGATCGCCAGACCCGACAGCCAACGGTTACCTGGCCTTTGCGGCCATGCTGATGGCCGGGCTGGACGGAATACAGAACAAGATCCTGCCGCCCGATCCCATCGACAAGGATCTGTACGACCTTCCACCGGAGGAGACGACCGCAGTTGAGTTGCTTCCCGGGAGTCTGCCTGAGGTTCTGGATGCCCTGGAGGCCGATCACGAGTTCCTGCTCAAAGGGGACGTGTTCACCAAGGACGTGATCGACATGTGGATCGGGTACAAGCGAGAGCATGAAGTGGATGCCGTGAGATTGCGCCCGCATCCTCACGAATTTGCCCTCTACTTCGACATCTAGCAGCCCGGCTGCTGCGACAGTGCAATCTGGCGGTTGGTAGAATGCCGCCGTGGGTCGAGAGGAGTACTTTACGGATCCCGGGATGAGCCGGGAACGCGCCCTCCCTTTTCTGCAGGAGCTCGGCTTTTCGGATCCGTCCAAAGCCGATCAGATTCTGAGTCAACTGGGAGAGGCGCCGCACCTGCGGGAACTGCTGGCCGGCTTGGCCCCGCGCCTCTTTGAAGAGCTGCGGACCTCTCCGGACCCCGATCTGGCTGTGGTGCATCTGCACAGCTTCTGCGAGGCGATCGGCAACCTCCCATCCCTGTTTCAGTTTCTGCTCGACGTCCCGCCCGCGCTGAGTGTGCTGGTCCAGGTCGCGGGAACTTCTCCCTATCTGTCCCAGTCGCTGATCCGCAGTCCGGATTACTTCTACTGGCTGCTCCAGCCGGGGCTCCTGGAAGAGCCCCTTCCGCAGGCAGCGCTGGAGGAGCAGGCCCGAGCCTCGGGTCGCGCCAGTCATTACTCGTCCAGGATCAACGCTTTGAGACGCCTGAGGCGGCGCGAGATTCTGCGCATCGCAGTCCAGGATCTGCTCGGATTCGTTGATTTCCCGGATGTCGTGGAGCAGATCTCGGACCTGGCCGACGTGTTACTGCAGGCTACCCTTGCGCTACTGGAGGATGAGTTTGATTCCCGACTCGACTTCGCTGTTCTGGCTCTGGGGAAGCTGGGTGGCCGGGAGCTGAACTACAGCTCGGATGTTGACCTCCTCTATCTTTGCTCTGACGAGTGTGACCACGAGGAGGCCATCCGCTTTGCCCGCAGATTCACTCGAGCTGTGGCTGAGGTGACTCATGAAGGTCATCTTTACCGGGTCGACTTGAGGCTGCGTCCCATGGGTCGGACCGGAGAGATCATCTATCCCCTGAAAGCCCTCCAACACTATTACTCGAGCTGGGGGGACACCTTCGATCGGCTGGCGCTGCTCAAGTGCCGGCGCTGTGCCGGCAGCAGTGAACTTGCGGCAAAGTTTCTCTCCTCGATCAAGGGTTTTGTTTATCGAAAGTACCTCGACACAGCGGCAGTGGAGGAGATTTCCTGGTTGAAGCGATCCATGGACCGGGAACACTTAAGTACTCCCCAGCCCGGGCAGAATGTCAAGCTGGGCGAGGGCGGCATTCGCGAGATTGAGTACTTTGTACAGAGCTTTCAGCTCCTTTATGCCGGACAGGACCAGTCACTGCGAACGACCTCGACTCTGGAGCTTCTGGACCGGCTGGTCGACGGCGGGTATATCCAGTCGGCCGACTACCGGCATCTGAGTGACGCTTATCGCTGGCTACGCCAGGTGGAACACAGCCTGCAGCTCGTCCACAACCAGCCCACCCAGATCGTCCCACCGCGCGGCAAAGAGCTCACCCGCCTGGCTCGGACCAGCCCGGGAGAGTCACGCAGTGATACGGTACCCCGCTTTGAAGAAAGAATGAAGGAAACTACGGAGGTGGTGCATCGGATCTTTATCAGTCTCTTCTCGAGCACTTCCCAGCCGGCCCTTCCTTCCATCGCCCTGGATCCGAAGCAGCCGGCTTCGGAAACGATCGAGCTTTTGAAACGAGAAGGGATCCAGGATCCACCAGCGGTGCATGGAGGACTCGGGAAGCTTCTCTCCCTGCCCGCCTACCCGCAGTCCCCGGCCCGCGTCCGCAATCTGGTCGCCAACCTTCTTCCCGACCTGCTGGCTGTTTGCGAAGTAGGCGGCCAGCCGGGCAACTTTTTCGGGCGCTTTTCACGCCTGCTGTCCGCCTTCGGTTCCACCGACAATCTGCTGCGGAGCCTTCTGGAGAGCCCCGTGCTGCGGGCATCGGTGCTCGAGATCTGCCTGCAGGGTGGTTTCCTGTTCGAGACGCTTCTACACTTCCCGGAGTTGCTTGACAGCCTGGCTGAGGTAGACGAGCTTCCATTTGACCGGCCTGACTGGACGGGAGAGCCCGGGCTTCATCTGGATGTTCTGAGACGACGGATCTGGAAGGAGCGCTTCAAAATTGGAATTCGACGCTTCTTTGGCGATTGTCAGGAGCCTCAGGCCCGCCGGGAGCTGTCCTGCCTGGCCGATGAACTGGTTCGTTTCTGCTTCCAGGCGACCCTCCAGGATCACCCCGAGCTGCAGAATGAGTCGTTTAGCCTCTTCGGTCTGGGTACTCTGGGCGGAGGGGAGTTAAGTTTTTTTTCGGACCTCGATCTGATCTTTGTTTACGACGACCGAAACACCGCGCTGGAACCGCTGTTATTCAACCGCTGGATTGGGGACTTCCAGAAACGCCTCAGTGAGTACTCCGAGGAGGGTGGTGGCCAGGCGGTGGATCTTCGCCTGCGACCGGAAGGCCGCCGCTCCAGCCCCGCCACTCCGCTTTCCTCCTTTGTGAACTATTGGAGAGAGAGGGCCGAGCCCTGGGAAGCCATCGCTTACATCCGGCTTCGTGAGCTGGCGGGAACCCGAACCTCCGACATCCCGGAACTCTGCTCGGTGGCTCTGAAGGGGTACGACCGGGTGGATCCGGCCGCCATTCACCGACTGAGAATGCGAAAGGAGAAAGAAGTGGCCGCCGAGGCCGCGGGAAAGAAGAGACACGTGAAATCCGGCTACGGCGGCCTGCTGGATATTCAGATCGTGGCGTCCTTTCTGCTGCTGAAAAACAGTCAGGATGTTCCGAACACCCTCAATGCCCTGGCGGAGGTTGAGAAAAATGAGCTGCTTTCCCCGGGCGAGTGTCGGACTCTGCAAAAGGCCTGGATCTTCCTGTCTTCTGTAGAAAGTGCTCTCCGCCTGATTCTGTCGAGGACGACGGAGAGCCTGCGACCAAAGAGCCTGGAAGCGGAACTGGTGGCAAGGCTACTCAAGTTCAAAGACAGCAAGCCGTTCCTGGCTCACTACCGGAAAACAACGGTCAAGGTACGGGAGATCTACCTGAGCGCGCTGGCAGTGTCGGACTGACTCATCCACGCACCTACACGGCGAAAACGTCCTTTCTGGGGGTATCGGTGTGCAGGCACTCTGCGGCCATAAAGCAGTATTTATTGTAATGTTGGTTCGTGAAGACAACCATCGAAATCCTGGACGCGCTTCTCATTGCTGCGAAGAAGAGGGGCCAATTGATGGGCTATTCGCCGTGGCGTCCCTGGTGGTATTCCTCGCGCACCCTTTGCGCGAAGCGCTTGAGTCCGAGCCGGGCGTTTTCGATCTGGGGTTGAGCCTCCCGCCAGGCCTGCTGGGCGCGGGGCTTGACATGTTCTTCCAGCACCTGCGAGGCCCGGGCGCGGGCTTTCCGGTTATGGCCCAGTTCCTGGGCGGCGCGAATCACGAATCGGCGAAGAAGACTCATCTTACGGTGCATCCAGTATAAGCGAAGCTGGCCTGCCACCGAAAAATCCAGGAGCAGGAAGCGGTCACTACCGATCTGACTGAACGGCTGTCCCGACTGGAGACAGGTCACTTGTGTCTGCTGAGAGGGAGTTCTGTCGGCGGATTCTTTCGGCCAAGCGCGTTAAGTTGACAAAGCCCCTACCAGGGCTACATGACTTGATCAGGGTCCCGACTTCCCTGCCCTCTCAGTTCACGTCCAGTTCGCCGGTTCTCAGGAGAATCCTTTATCCTCGGTAACTTGGGGGTTTGTGGGCTATCAGGAGCGGTCAGGAAGGGTCATTAAGGTGCACTTTCCGCACCCTATACGCACCCGATTCTGGGATGGCGTGAAAACCTCAGTCTTCCCAGCTCGGCGAGTATTGAGGCCCGCCGTATCACAGGCCGACCGTTTCAGTGCCGATGCTGCTTCGACCACGACTCGATATCGGTCACCATCTTGTCGTGTTCCTGCTGGTAGGTTGTTAACGATCACCAGGATGTCGTGATTATGGTGAGCTCACCATAACCCGCACTTTCTAGTGATCGACAACACCCTATTGATCACCTCGAAAAGGACGGGGTCGATTCTCTGCGGCACTAAGTACTCCCTTCCTAGTTCGTCGTCTCAATCCAGATGGGGCTGGACCAGGCCATTACCACTCGCTCCTCCACCAGGTCTCGCTGCCGGAGGCGGACATAGTAAAAAGCATGATCGGAGAAATCTTGATCCACCATCCTCTCTCTCAGGTAAGGATCACCGGGCGTCCAGCGCCTCAAAACCTCGTACTGGCGCGTACTGCTATCAAATGCTGCAATCTCGACCCAATCCAGGTCATCAGTCCCGCATGCTTCCACCTCGATTCTAGGCGGCTTGTCACAAACCACCACTTCTCCCGGCAGGCGTCCATTGACTCGGAAGTCCAGGTAGATTCTCTGTCCGGTGGTCGCGTAGGTTCGTTTCTCCAGCAAACCCGCGAACACGGATTCCCGGTCCAGTCTCTCGGCCCAGACGGCCGCCAGCCCCCAATAGGGCTGGCCTGGTCGGGCAGTGTGATCGTCCGAAGCAGCAATTGTCCCCATTCTCAAGTCCGCCGCCCAGGCATCCCGGGCGTAGTGCGGACCTGCAGCGCTGGAGGAGATGGGAATCATGCCGCGATGGGCCTCGGGCACCGAGGGGCTTCCGATGGGGTAGGTCCAGTAGGGTGGAATCCCTGTAAGCCGGTCATAACTGAGGGGATGCTGGGGGTCGTAGAGCTCACTTTGTCCGTGTACGGAGAAGATCTCGAAAAGGGGGCGCAGAGGATGGTCTTTCTCCCATCGGGCGGCTGCCCAGTGGACGCCCGTGTGGTGGGGCACGGTGAAGGCGCGGTGCGAGGACAGGCGGTGCCACAGTTCCTCCAACGTTTTGACTTCGTGTTTTCGATAGATGGGAGCCTGATCGCTGTCGAAATAAACATTGTGATGGGCGTATGGAGCCGGCAGCGAGCATTCGTAAGCCAGCAGGGTGACGAACCGTCCGGGTTCGTAAAAGGACCTGACCCGATCCTGAATCAACTGCCACTCCCGGTCCGTGATGCCGGGGTCATTGCGATCCCCGGTGGAATGCTCGGAGGAGGCAAAAAAGTCCAGATTGGCATGGTCACGGGCAAAGCCGAAAGCGTCCTGTCCGATGGCGTCCTTGCTCAAGGCTGAATGGGAGTGGAGATCTCCCCAGAAGAGCTTCAGCTCCGGCTCCCGTTCCGTCACCAGGATGGGGTTGGAGCGGTAAAATCCGATCTTGTCGTTGCCAACCTGCACTGTCTGGAAACCGGGTGTTTTGAAGCGCACGGTGCTCTGCCACAGCTCACCTGGGCTTGCCGGTAGAGCATGACCTTCAACAGAGGAATCCGAGGAGCGAAGCCCCAGGCCAGCGAGCAGCGGTGCGGGGTTCCCCAGACGGTCGCGACCCCCGGCGTGAACTTCGACCGGTTGCTCAAGCTTTGCCTGGGAGGGCAGAGTCACGAGGATTTTCCAAAGCGGGTCCGATTCCGTCGTGACCTCCGGCGAGCTCTGAAGAGGCCGCCAGCGACCATCTCCGTCATCGATGGAAATGGGGAAGGAAATCGTCTCCACCAGGCGGGAGGAGTGTATCGGTCTGGTCGCCGTGCCGTATTCGAGCGTAACTGTTCGGCCGCTTGACAGCTTACCCGATAGGAGCGTGAGGATGACTCTTCGATCGAAGCGATGGTAGGTTCCGTCAAAATGCTCTTCCACCAGCTCTATTTTCCAACGTTCTTCTTCTTCCGGGGGAAGAATCCGAAATTGTTGCGCCAGCTCCTCGGTGGGGACCCTCGTAACCGGCACGAGTATCCCGTCCGGCTCAGGGAAAACCGGCCCCTTTTTGAAGCGGGACGGCAGGTCTCGCAGGGTGCTGTACAGGGTGTCATCAATGGGGATAGTGCGTTGCTTTCCACTTTTTGACTCTCGCACCCGGAGGACCCGGTTCCTGAGGTCAACGTCCCGCCATTCGAGCTTGACGAGGTGAAGAGCATGCAAGGTCCAGCTCCCGGGAAGGGCCACGCTGATACGGCCTCCCGTCTCGAGCTGACCGTCCACCGCCTTGATTTGAAAGAGAAGCTGACCCGGAACGTTGACACGCCAGTGCCGGGGGGTGATGTCCACCGACAGCTCGACGGCACCTGCCTGTGCGTAACCCGTAAGAAGCAGTCCCAGGATAGAGGGCCAGGCGAGAGTACACTTCATACTGAGCCGAATGCTACCAGTACCCTTCTCTTCGTCAATCGTAGGGTACCACGTTGCGTTCGTACCAGGTCTGGTAGAGAGCATCCATCTCCTTGACCCTTTGCGGAAACCGGTCGGCCAGGTCGTGGAGTTCGGTGCGATCGGCCTCGATGTCGTACAACTGCCACGGCTCGCCCTCCTGCCCCACGTTCCTGGTGAATCCCTTTGAAAACGTGCCCCGGCTAAGGACTCCGGCGGCTCGTAGCGCCCTCGCTATTTACGGTCGCCCCGATGCTGCTCTTCCACCAGGCTAACGGTGTCGACATCCGCCACGATGAAACGATTTCGGAGCTGAACCATCGCGGCCCACTTTCTCACTGCCTACGCTTCGCACCCGCCGGTCGCCCGGCGAATGGCAAGGCTCGCTATCGGCCTGCCTGCTAAGGCTTTGGCCGGGCTGGAGTTTCACCAGTTGGATTCCTTCGAGTCGACATTTCTCATAGCAACTTCGGATATAAGTTCAGCTGACCTCCTCGTGATGAATGATCGAAATCTATCACTACCCCAACTTTGGAGCAAGCGTGGTTTTCCCCATCTTCCGGCTGAAAAGGGCCTCTGATTCTTGGGTTATCCCGGTGCTCAATGTGGCCGTAGTAACTGAATCCGGTTTGCGAGCGAAGCGGTCCGCCCAGCAGAGCTCGTAGGCAGTGACCACTTCTAAGCGGGCTTTAGTGAGTAGGCCGCCATGTCACCTCGGGGCCTATAAGCGATCAGTTTCGCTCGGAACCCCGCCCTGTTTGCGATACAGTTCCCCGCCCTGGCGCCAGTTCAAAATCCCGCACTTTTTCAAGTCAGCCGGAGGTTCAAAAAGGGGACAGTCTACTCTGGCACCTATGTCCGGGAGCGACCGCACACATGGGTAGGCTGCGCCGCGTCGTTGTTCCTGCCTTTCCTCATCACAGCAGAGAGTGGGTCGATTTCGGGAAACACCCGAACTGGGGGACCCTTGGGCTCTGAGGATTTCATCAAAGGTCTGGAGACGAGAACGAGCCGTCGCCTCCGACCCGTGAAGCGAGGACGGAAAAAGGTGCCAGAGTAGACTGTCCCCTTTTTTCGTCCCCTTTAGATGAAACTGGCAACGGTTCCAGGGCACTGACGGATAGACCGCTCGCCTGGCCGCTTTCAATCCTGAATGATCATCGCTGACAAACAGCTCGACTCCTTTCAAACCTCTCTTTTGCAGCTCCGCCATAAACTCTCGCCAGTGCACTTCTGCTTCGCTCAGCCTGACGCTCAGACCCAACACCTCTCGCGTTCCGAAACGATTGACTCCAAGGGCTTTCAGGATGGCCACGTCCTGGACTCTGCCGCCCTTTCGAACCTTCTCGTAGTGGGCATCCAGGTACACGATCGGATACTCTCCCAGTTCTCGGCTTCGAAATCCCTCCAGCTCCTCGTCCAACATCCCGGCCACTCTCGAGACCTGCGTGGCCGAGATCTCCAGACCACACAACTGCTCCGTGATCTCACTGACCTTCCTCGTCGAGACTCCCATCACATACATCTCGGCAATGGCCAGCTTCAGCGCCTTCTCCGAACGGCAGCCCCTCTCCAGCGACTTGGGATAGAAGCTCAACCCGCGCACCTGGGGAATCTCCAACCGCAGCTCTCCCACTCGAGTCTGAATCCGCTTGCCTTTGAATCCGTTCCGATACCCTCGTCGGCTCTGTGTCCTCTCGTAGGCCTCCGCTCCCAAAAACTCGCTTCTTTCCAACCGCATGGCCACGTTGAACAGCTTCTCCAGGATCCCTCGAAAGGCTTCTGTTCCTTCCTCGATCAACTCTTCCAAGATCTCCCGTGGTACTCTTTTTTCCAGGTCTGGGTTCAATTGATTCTCCTTTCAGATTTGCATTTCTGGTTTGGAGAATCCTGTCCCAGACCTCTGTCTTTCCGACCCAGGCCTGACCAGAATTTACAGAAAAGAAGTTACGCTACAAGCTGTTGTGTTGACATCACTTGTGAAGCCCGTTAGCCTCGCAGAACCTCAGTTCACGTCCAGTTCGCCGGTGCGGATGTTGTAGCCTTCTTCGACGGGGAGGACGAAGACACGGTCGTCTCCAATCTCGCCGGTGCGAGCCGTCTCCACGATGGTTCGGATGGCCTCTTTCACCATCTCGTCCGGGAGCACTACCTGGATCATCACCTTTGGGAGCAGGCTGATCTTGTATTCCTGGCCGCGGTAAATGGCGGTCTTGCCCCGCTGCCGGCCGTGCCCGCGTACGTCCGTAACCGTCAGGCCCGAGATCTGCAGGTCTGCCAGAGCATCCTTTACTTCTTCCAGCTTGCTAGGGCGAATGATCGCCAGGATCAGTTTCATTTGGACCACTGACCACCCTTCGAATTTGAGCCAGCAAACCGGCTCTGGCCTTCTCGGGAAGTCCCTTTCCATTCACAGTCAGATAAAAGACGTCGATCGCTTTCGCCCCCTCCGTGGAGATCAACGCAAGCGCAATGTTAAAGCCGGCATCCGAAATCTCGCGGCTAATACGATACAACAGTCCCACTGAATCCGGTGCCACGATTTCCATGATGGTGTAGGCCGACCCGGCCGTTTCTTCGAAGTAGACCGTTGCAGGAAACCCAGACAAGACGGGTTGCAGGAGAAAACTCTGCTCCCTGCCTGCCAGGAGCTGTTCCACATCCAGTTTTCCCAGAATCGCCTCTTTGAGCAGCTTGCGACAGCGGACGCGCTCGCTGGGATTCCGTTCCAGCACCCTGCCTGGATCCCCGAACTCAAAAATGTCCAGAATCGTGTTCTGCCGATTGGAAAGAGCGTATCCACGCAGGATGTCGAGACCGAAATAGGCAAGGACTCCGACGATTCTGGCGAACACTTGATGACGATCAACGGCCAGGACACACAGTTCATAGCGGGCCCCCGAGCGCCGCAGGCTGAGCTGGGGCCTGTGCGTCTCCACCAGCCGGCGGGCCATCCGGCAATGCTCAAAGACCTCCTTTGGCCGGGTGCTGAGAAGATAGCGGCGCGGCAGACCTTTCAGGAACGCCTTCAGTTCAACCGGATCCAGATCCTGCGGGAAGTCGGTATTGGAAGGGAAAGGATCATCGGGCACCTCCTCCATCACGACGCGACCAAAGCCTCTGGTCAGCTGGACAGATGTCCCAATGTAGAGTTGCCACAGAAGATCCCTCTTCCAGTCGTTCAGAATCCCAGGGGCGACCGCCTTAATGTCGGCGTAGGTCAGAAGCGTCAACAGTCGTAGATGGTGCACGGTCCCCACGATATCGGCGAGCTGCTCAACCACAGCCGGATCATCCACATCTCTCCGAAAGGCAAGCCGTGACATCACCAGATGGTGACGGATCAGGAACGTGATCTGATCAGCCACATCCCGTGAGAACCGGAAGCGGCGCAAAGCCGTCGCCGCCATCCGTGAGCTGGTGTCTGCGTGTGGTCCCTGCTGACTCTTGCCCACATCGTGCAGCAAGAGGGCCAGCGTCAGGATCGAAGCTGCATCCGTCTCCATCAGGAGCTCACGAAACCGCCTATCCACTGCTGCACTCTCGGTCAGCAGGTCACAGACCGCCTGGATGGCGAGAAGCGTGTGCTCATCTACCGTGTAGCGGTGATAAAAGTCGCGAATCACCCGGGCTTTGATCGTTCCGAACTCGGGAAACAGCAGCTCCAGGATTCCAAGCTCGTACATTTCAGAAAGAACGGTGTAGAGTTTCGGGTGGGGAGTGAAGATCTCCCAGATAAGATCCCGCGTTTCCGGAAAGATGGCTCCTTGAGAAACCTGTGGAAGTGAATCTCTGATCTGCTCAGCCGCCCGGGGCGACAGAACTCCTCCGGCCTTCAAATCGAGGAAAATATGCAGGATGGATTGCAGACTGTCAGGGGGGTCTGTCAGGTCCACTTCCTCCCTTCCCTCCGGCACTCGAAGCATGTCCAGGCAGACCCGTTGCCCAACCCGCGCATGCAGAAAGTACTCCTTCATCAATGACTCAGCGCTGGAAATGGGATCCTCCCCGAAGCCCAGCAGAGTCGCGAGTTGCTCCTGCAGTTGATGGGTCAGACGATTGTGGTCGCGCCCCCGAATCATGTGAAGCGCGATGCGGGTTTTAGCCAGGAACTGGAAGGAGCGCTCCACCAGATCTCGACCATAGGCCCCGGGCCGGTTCGTCTCTCCCAGAATACTCAGCCAGTGAATGGCCAGGTGGTCTCGCAATCCTCCCGGTGAGTACTTGACGTCCGGTTCCAGCTCGTAAATGGTGTGTCCATGCTCGCCATGACGGTCCGCGGTGACCCGGCGGATCGCGTCGACCAGATCGGAACCATGCCGGGACAGCAGGCAGGTTCTGATCTCCTCGAACTGGTCGGCCCAGGGTGTCTCGCCCCAGATGAATCTTCCGTCCGTAAGCGCCAGAAGAAAGCTGACCTGCCCGAGATCGACCGACTTGAGATCTTCGACCGCCCACACTTGCTGGCCTATCGACAGTCGGAGGTCATAAAGCTTTCTCAGAAACGTCTTGATGCCTTTCTTTAGTACGGGAGACGGGGTCTTCCCGGCATGAAGAAAGAGCAGATCTACATCCGAAAACGGAAACACTTCACGTCGACCGCAACCACCCAGGCTGAAGAGTCCGACTTCGTGCTCCTGAAGGGACTCATGGGCCAGATTCGAAATGACGTCGTCCAGATGATCTGCCAGGCTTGACAGAGTCTCCCTGCTATTGAGCTGGTCCTTGAACCGCGACAGTATGAGGCTCCGCTCAGAGGAGATGCGATCGCGAAGTGAGGCAAAGCCCGGATCTGGTGCCATGTCTTGGGAGAGGGTCGCTGGTCCGAGGGAGTTCTAGAGCTTTTCTTCAAGCAACCGGGCCATCTGCCGTATGTGGTAAAGGAAAATGAGCATATTTGTGTGACGAAGGTCGATGATATGAACCGTCGAGGTGGCATTGAACAGGTAGGAGCGGATGAGTCGGGTCGTGGCCTCGGTCTCTCGATTCAGGTACCTGACTTCGACCTCGAATAAGAAATTGTTTTCGGCAGGGTTGACCACCGGGTTGAAGTGGTCCGTGGAGCGGAGTTGCAGGAATATGACGGCCAGCATCATGCGGAGATCCTCGGCGCTGCGGGAGATCTCCCGGGTCCGTTTCCTCCACTGAGTACGGACTTTCGAATCCAGATCACTCTCTCCCTCCAAGATCTGCCGGCGAATCTCGGTCAGATTGTCGACGGAGTTCTGCAAGATCTCAAGCCTTCCCTCGACCCGGCGCAGAAAATGCTCGATCTGATGGTTGACAAAGTTGAGACTGAAAACGGACGGCTTGTGGTACGGCTCCCTGGACCTGTGCAAGGTCAGGAACTGATCCCGAAAGTGGGCTCGGAGAATCTCGTTCTGAAGAGCTGCTGGAGCAACCTTGTCGTCCTCCCCGCCCCGGAGACTCGTGCAGGCCGAAAGTACCAGCACTCCAACCATACCGGCCTTCCAGATCCCGCGGCGCTGCAAACCGTTTTCTCCAACCATCAGTCGCCCTGTCAGAGAATCATACATCATTGACCCAGCAGCCAGCCCAGCAGCACGAGCGATAAGACGAGCCGATAGAAAACAAACGGTTTCACGGTGTGATTCTCCAGAAACCTGAGCAGAAAGCGGATGGACAGGAGGCCGCTCAGCAAAGCAGCCAGGACACCCAACACGGATTCGCCGCTCACCCAGGCATACGGCAGGGCTGGGGACACCGACAGTTCGAGCAGTTTCGCCCCGATAGCCATCGAGATCGCAGGAATTCCCAGAAGAAAGGCAAAACGAGCTGCCTGCGGGCGGCCCAGCCCAAGCAGCAGGGCCGCTGTCATCGTAACTCCCGACCGGCTGACTCCCGGCATGAGGGCCAGGGCTTGAGCGAGTCCGATCCAGAATCCCTGGAGGGCCGTCAGAGACCTCAGGCCGGTCCGTTTGTTCTGGGTGCCGTCGGCCCGCCACAAGAGCAGCCCGAAAAAGGCCAGATTGAAGCAGGTCAGTCCGGGTGTCCGAAGACGCTCGACGTCCAGGAACGTCAGGGTCGCTCCCGCCACCAGGATGGGCAGAGTCCCGGTGAGCAGGGGAAGGCCCAGCCGGCCCCATTCTCCGGTGGCCGAGGCCGGCGAAACAAAGCCCTGGATCAAGCCCACCAGGGGCTTGCGAAAATAAAGGATCAAAGCGATCAGCGTGCCGCCGTGGAGAAGGGTGTCGAAAGTCAGGCCTTCCGGCTCCCAGCCAGCCAGCCAGGGCAGGGCCAGAAGGTGGGCCGAGCTACTGATGGGAAGAAACTCCGTCAAGCCCTGGAGGGTTCCCAGGATGATTGCGCGGATCCACGATTCCGGTATCATTCTGAGATGCCTGCAACTCTCTTTTCCAAGGCCGTCAGCGGAGAGCTGAGAGCCCGCCTCTCAGCCGTCTTTCGCCGTCGCCTCAGCGTGCTATACTGCCTGCTTCCGTGAGAGGCAAGCCACTGAGAGTCTGAGCGCTTGAAGCGGCATCTTCCAGTTGAACGCAGCGAATGTCTGAAGCCCATGAGACCATTGTCGTCCTCGACTTTGGCTCCCAGTACACGCAGCTGATCGCCCGGCGAATCCGCGATGCTGGAGTTTACTGCGAAATTCTCCCTTACCATGTCGAGCCCTCAGAAATCGAGAGTCGAGACCCTCGGGGGGTCATTCTCTCCGGCGGCCCTGACTCGGTGTTTGGCGCCGACTCTCCGCATCCGCACGACGCGGTCTACGGGGCATCCATGCCGCTGCTGGGAATCTGTTATGGAATGCAGTTGATGGCTCACAAGCTGGGCGGGAATGTTCAGGCGTCAGCGGATCGTCAGTATGGTCCGGCCACCCTCGAAGTTCTCAGTGAGAGTCAAATCCTGCACGGTATGCCCGTAAACTCCCAGGTGTGGATGAGCCACGGTGACAACATTGAAGAGCTTCCCTCCGGTTTCCAGATCGTAGGCCGGGCCGCGGGGGCAATTGCCGCCTGCGAGAATCCCGAGAGGCGGCGCTACGGAGTTCAGTTTCATCCGGAAGTAGTACACACTGCCGAGGGCGACACGATTCTGCGGAATTTTCTCTTTGAGATCTGCGAGTGTCGGGGAGACTGGACGGTGCGGTCTTTCATCGACGCAGCGGTCGAGAGAATTGGCAGCCAGGTGAAGGAGGGTCAGGTGCTGTGTGGCTTGTCCGGTGGAGTCGACTCAACCGTTGCGGCAATGCTTGTCCGCCGTGCTGTCGGCGACCGGTTGACCTGCGTCTTTGTCGACAATGGTCTACTCCGAAAGAACGAGTTCGAAGCCGTCCTTCAGGCCTTTGATGAGCAACTCGATCTGAATATCGTCGGTGTGGACGCGGCTGAGCGATTCCTTTCCAGGCTGGAGGGAGTCGTGGACCCGGAGTTGAAGCGCAAGACGATCGGGGAGGAGTTCATCCGTGTCTTTGAAGAGCAGGGGAGCCCCGAGCAGGACTTTCGCTACCTGGTCCAGGGAACTCTTTACCCCGATGTCATCGAGTCCATCTCGGTCAAGGGCCCTTCGGCCGTGATCAAGAGCCACCACAACGTAGGGGGACTCCCGGAAGAAATGGATCTGGAACTCATTGAGCCCCTGCGGGAATTGTTCAAGGATGAGGTGCGACGGGTGGGAAGGGCTCTCAAGATTCCCGATTCCCTTCTCCAGAGGCACCCCTTTCCGGGACCTGGTCTGGCCATCCGCATCCTCGGAGAGGTGGATGCGGAGAGACTGCGGATCCTTCGCGAAGCCGATTCTATCGTCCTGGCGGAGATTCGAAGGGCGGGTCTTTACACAGAGGTCTGGCAGGCTTTTGCCGTACTGCTGCCTGTCCAGACCGTCGGTGTGATGGGAGACGATCGGACTTATGAAAACGTGGCGGCTGTGCGCATCGTGGACAGTGTCGACGGAATGACAGCCGATTGGGTCAAGGTTCCCTATGAGGTCCTGGCCGCCATATCCAGTCGCATTGTCAACGAGGTTCCGGGAATCAATCGAGTGGTCTACGACATCAGTTCCAAACCGCCCAGCACGATCGAGTGGGAGTAAATCAGATTCATGGATCAGGCCCCCTTCGTCCACCTTCATCTTCACAGCCATTACAGCCTTCTTGACGGCGCCAACCGCATCGAAGACGTCGTCGGCAGAGCAGCCGAACTAAAGATGCCGGCTCTGGCTCTCACCGATCATGGGAATCTGTTCGGAGCCGTTCAGTTCCACGACGCGGCCCTCCGAGCCGGGGTCAAACCCATCATCGGTTGCGAGGTCTACGTAGCCCGGGAAGGACGTCGCACCAGAGGCGGGCGCTCCGACCGCAGCAACCATCTGGTTCTGCTTTGCAAGAATGAAGTTGGGTACCGCAATCTGATCCGCCTCGTCTCTCTGGGTTACCAGGAGGGTTTCTATTACCGCCCCAGAATCGATCTGGAACTCCTTTCCAGGTATTCCGAGGGTCTGATCGGGCTTTCCGCCTGTCTGAAGGGAATCGTCGCCTGGAATATTATGCAGGACCAGTTTGACGAGGCAGCAAAAAGAGCCGGTGAGCTCTCTGAGATTCTGGGTCCCGGCAACTTCTATTTGGAGTTGCAGGACCATGGAATCGAAGAGCAGTCTCGAGTCAACGAGGCCGTCTTGAAGCTCGCCCACAGCCACGAGCTCCCGCTGGTTGCCACCAACGACTGCCATTACCTCTCTCAGGACGACTCGTTTGCCCACGACGTGCTGCTTTGTGTCCAGACGGGAAAGACCATCTACGATAAAGATCGACTCAGCTACAAGACCGATCAGTTTTTCTTCAAGACAGCCCGGGAGATGGAAAAGCTCTTCGGGAATGTTCCCGGGGCCCTGGCCAATACTCTGGAAATCGCGGAGAAGTGTGATTTTCGCTTTGGTCCTACGGAAAGCGTCTTTCCCGAGTTTGAAGTCCCGCCGGGTCAAACCATCGACAGCCACTTCGAGCAGATTGCGCGCGACGGCTTTCAGGAACGTCTACCCGTGTTGCAGGAGCTGGAGCGGGAAGGTCGCCTTCGCCACGGGGTCGACGAGTACAGGGAGCGCCTCGACGAGGAAATCCGGCTCATTCAAGAGATGAAGTTCCCAGGTTACTTTCTGATCGTCTGGGACTTCATCCGCTATGCCCGGGAAGAGGGGATTCCGGTGGGTCCGGGGCGCGGATCGGTTGCTGGTAGCCTGGTCTCATACGCGCTGAAGATCACAAATGTCGACCCGATTCAGTACGACCTGCTCTTCGAGCGGTTTCTGAACCCCGAGAGAGTGACTCCACCCGACATTGATATCGATTTCTGCATGCACGGCCGCTCCCGGGTGATTGACTACGTGATGGAGAAGTACGGGCGTGACAATGTCAGCCAGATCATTACTTTCGGAACCATGGCCGCACGCGGCTCCATCCGGGATGTGGGTCGTGCTTTGAACGTTTCCTATGCCGACGTGGACAAAATGGCCAAGCTGGTTCCCCAGGAACCCCACGCCACCCTTTCAAAAGCTATGAAAAATGTTCGGGAACTTCGGGATCTGGCTTCCAGTTCCTCCAGTTACGAACAGCTTCTCACGGTCGCCCAGCGCCTCGAGGGGCTGGTCCGCCACGCTTCGACGCATGCCGCTGGTGTGATCATTGCACCGCGGCCGCTGATTGATCTGATCCCGCTCTACAAGACGACCAAAGACGAAGTGATGACGCAGTATCCCATGACCGACCTGGAACGGCTGGGATTGCTCAAGATGGACTTTCTGGCGCTGACGACTCTGACTGTCATTGACCAGGCACTTCAGCAGATCCGGAAGCAAACGGACGTGGATCTGGATCTCTCTCAGATCGAACTGGATGATGAGAAGACGCTGGAGCTGTTCTGTGACGGCCGCACCTCCGGTATTTTTCAGTTCGAATCCAGTGGGATGCGGGACATTCTTCGCCGCCTGCAGCCGGACAGGTTCGAGGATCTGATCGCATTGAATGCCCTGTACCGGCCCGGGCCGATAAAGGGAGGGATGATCGACGATTTCATCGATCGCCGCCACGGAAAAGTTCAGATCGAGTACGTGGTTTCCCAGCTGAAAGAGATTCTGGAAGAGACCTACGGTGTCATTGTCTACCAGGAGCAGGTCATGCGAATTGCCAGCCTGCTGGGGGGCTTCTCTCTGGGAGAGGCTGATCTTTTGCGCCGGGCCATGGGCAAGAAGAAAAAGAAGGTGATGGAGAAGCAGCGAAAGCGCTTCCTCGCCGGGGCCAGAGAGCGAGGGGTGGTTGCCCGCAAGGCGGAGCACATTTTCCAGCTGATGGCTCAGTTTGCCGGCTATGGTTTCAACAAGAGCCATTCTACGGCGTATGCCCTTCTCGCCTACCAGACAGCCTATCTCAAAGTTCATTTTCCGGTGCAGTTCATGGCGGCCATGCTGACCAGCGAAATGGGGAACACCGACAAGGTGGTCGGATACCTGAACGAGTGCAAGGAAATGGGGATTACAGTGCGGCCTCCGGATGTCAACGAAAGTGACATCCACTTTCGTGCTTCCGAAGACCAGATCGTTTTCGGCCTGGCTGCCATCAAAAACGTCGGAGAGGGCGCCATCCAGACCGTCATTGAGTGCCGAACCGAGATCGGAGCGTTCGAGAATATTTTTCAGTTCTGTGAGAACGTGGACCTGCGCGTCGCCAACAAGCGAGTCCTGGAATCTCTCATCAAGGCCGGCGTGTTTGACTCACTGCACCCATCCCGGCGGTCCCTCTGGGAGGTGCTCGAGAGAGCGGTCGAGAGAGGACACAAGGCCCACAGGGACCGCCTGAGCGGTCAGATCGGCCTCTTCGGGGACTCCGCAGCGGCGGAGGCAAGGGTTGACGAGGTTCCCGTTGTCGGCGACTGGCCGGATCGAGAACAGTGGGGCTACGAGAAGGAAACCCTGGGCTTCTATGTGACCGGTCATCCCCTGCAGAAATACGAGCAGGAGCTGCGCAAGTTTTCGCTGGCAGACAGCGCCCGGCTGGGCGAAGAAACGGCAGGTCGGGAGACCTCGATTGGGGGAATGGTCACGACGCTGCGACGCCTCCAGACTCGAAAGGGAGCGTCCATGGCAACGTTCCAACTCGAAGATCTGAGGGGCACGGTCGAGGTCGTCGTCTTCCCGAAGTGCTACGACAAATGCCGAGATCTGCTGTCCGATTCCGACCAACCGGTGCTCGTGAGAGGCCGCTGTGAGGTGGACGGACGCGGCGGAGTACGCCTCATGGCCGCCTCCATCGCTGTTCTGGATTCCCTCTGGAAGCGGGGTGTCGAAAAGATGCTCATCTCCGTATCGGTGCCCTCGATTGACCCGGTTTCCGTCTCCAGGCTTCAGGATCTGATCAAACGTAACCCCGGCCCCTGCCCCGTGGAATTCGAGATCCTCAAGCGGCATCGGTTCCGTATTCGTCTCCTACCCACCGATCCGACGGAGATCAATCCTGGTCCCGCCTTTGTAGACGAAGTGGAAAAGCTCTTTGGTGAGAATTCCGTTACGCTGTATACTTAAGCATTCAGAAGCAGGGTACTCAGACTTCCTTTCGCTCGACCACTCCCGCACCCGGGATTTGACGTGGATAGTAAGGTTCAACGGATCAAACTCTTGCGCGATCAGGTGCAGAATCTTGCGCCGGACCAGACGGCTGAGATTGAGCGACTCCAGGAACAGATCGCCCGGCTGCGATCACAGATGTATAAAGAACTGACGCCCTGGGACCAGGTTCAACTGGCCCGGCATCCTGAGCGACCCTATACGCTCGATTATGTGTCTAGGGTTTTCTCCGGCTTCAGGGAGCTGCACGGCGACCGAAAATTCTACGATGATCCAGCCATGATCGCAGGAATGGCCCGGCTTGACCAAGAACCAGTGCTGGTTATCGGCCATCAAAAGGGCCGCAACACGAAGCAGCGTATTTACCGAAACTACGGGATGCCGAAGCCGGAGGGATATCGAAAAGCGATCCGGCTCATGAAGCTGGCTGAGAAGTTTTGCCGGCCCATTTTCACCCTCATTGACACCCCGGGGGCTTATCCTGGGATGGGTGCCGAGGAGAGGGGCCAGGCGGAGGCAATCGCTTTCAATCTGCGCACCATGGCTCAGATTCAGGTTCCAGTGATCTGCGTCGTGATTGGCGAGGGTGGAAGCGGAGGCGCTCTGGCGATCGCTCTGGGTGACCGCATCCTGATACTGGAACACTCCATCTACTCCGTGATCTCACCCGAGAGCTGTTCCGCCATCCTCTGGAAGGATCAGGACCACGCTCGGGAGGCTGCCGCCTCCCTGAAATTGACACCTGAACATCTGCTCAAGCACAAGGTGGTGGACGAAATCGTCCCTGAGCCAGCCGGCGGGGCCCATCTCAATCATGACGAGGCCGCCTCTCTGCTGAAAACCCGGCTGATCCAGAATTTGCGCCAGCTACAGGGAATCGACCCGCAGGAGTTGATCTCACTCCGCCACGAGAAGTTCCGCAGAATGGGCCAGTTCTATGAAGAGGAGGGCTGACTGTCAGTCCTCAGCCGATCAGCATAGAACGAGAAGGATAGGAATTCATCATGGAGATCCTGGGCGGCCCTCTTTTCGCCGTCGCTGGAGGCGGTGAATCGCACGGACCGGCAGTCGTCACGGTTGTTTTTGGCTGTCCGGCAGGCCTGCACTTGAAGCGTGCCCAGATTCAAGCGTGGCTGGATCGTCGCCGACCCGGCAGTACCAAGCACGGCACCACCCGGCGGGAGGCTGATCGAGTCGCCCTGCTGTCGGGTGTCTTCTCAGACGATCCCGACGCCCTCCTGGCGGGCCCTTCCATCTCTGTGGGCGGAGTCGATTCGGATGCCACCGCCACCTACGAAGAAGGCTTCAGCACAGGGGAGCCGATCGCTGCGCTGGTCCTGTCTACTTCCAAGAGATCCACGGACTACAAGCAGTTCCAGGGTCCGGAGGGCGAAGTCCGGCCGGGCCACACCGACCTGGTGAAGTACCACAAGTCGTCCGGGTACGCCGACGTCCGGGGAAGCGGTCGATCCAGCTATCGGTCGACGATTTCCGATGTCATCGGCGGGTCGATTGCCCGCCTGTTCTTGAGAGAGCATTTCGGAACCAGGATCTGTTCTTCGATCTCTCGGGTAGGTCCGCTCGAGGCTGAAAAGAGGCTCTCCCGGGTGTTTTCCGGAAAGCCTTCAGCGGAGGAGCTGGCCACCCTGGAGGAGAAGCTCGCAAACACCGAGATTCACACCATTGATCCGGGTTTCGCCGCTGCTGCGGTGGACCTGATTCGGCAGACCCGAATCGAAAGAGATTCTGTGGGCGCCGCCATCGACGTGGTGGCCTTCAATCCCCCGGCGCTGGTCGGAGAACCTCTGTACAACAGTCTCAAGATGCGACTCATGGGCTCGCTGGGTGGTCTACATGCCGTCCAGAGCTGTGAAGCAGGTGACGGCTTTGAAGTGGTCGGGCGCCGGGGCAGTGAAAACAACGACTCAATTCGTAGCTCCGGATATCAGAGCAACAGCCACGGGGGTTTGATCGGAGGCGTGACCACTGGAATGCCGATTGTGTGCCGCGTCGGGTTCAAGCCGACTTCCAGTATCCCTCAGCCCCAGAAGTCCGTGCGCAAAGATCTCGAGGAAATCGACTTCCAACTCAAGGGAGGACGCCACGACCCCTGTGTTGGCATTCGTGCCGGAATCACTCTGGAATCCCGCCTGGCCATCGAACTGGCCAACGCGGTGCTGTGCCACCAGGCCGGGCGAGTTCACGTGGAAGATTTCAAGCTGTTTTAACCCGGAAAATTCATAAGTTGTCGAAGCGAAGGGCCGCAAGCGCCGCGCTGGCAAGGCTTTACCTCCGAGGGCACCGCAGGCATAGTCGTGACTCTGTCGAGGAGCCCGAGGAGGGGGAACGCAGCCAGGGCGGATGATGGGGGCGCTGCAGCCGACAACTTATGAATTTCCCGGGTTAAGCGAACGGTCAGCCGGAACACAACCCCGGGCGCCGGGCCGACCCGCTTCATGGGCGAGCACAAGGGTCACCCCTCCGAATCCGATCAGATCGCCGCATGGAAGCGGCTCCTACTCTTCGCCGTCCTGTGACATCGTCGGTGTAGGAGGACCCTCCGTGGTCCGATCAGAGCTAGAGGTTGGAACGTTGGAACGACTAACCTCTCTCATCCGAGGATTCGACGCAGCAGGTCCAGACACCCGGCCAGATACCCGGTTCCGAAGAGATTCAAGTGGTTCAACAGGTGGTAGAGTTGATAAACCGCGATTCTCTCCTGGGATCCGACCTGCAGGGGCCAGGTTTGCCGATAAGAATCGTAGAAGGCCCTGGTAAACCCGCCGAAGAGCTGACACATGGCCAGCTCCGCTTCACGGTGGCCGTAGTAAACAGCCGGATCGATGAGGACGGCACTGCCCTGTTCGTCGACCAGAAAGTTCCCGCTCCACAGATCCCCGTGGAGTAGGCTGGGGGGTTCATCGCCGCCGCCAATCCTCTCTGGGAGCTGAGCGATCAGCTCCCGTCCCAGCCCATGCAGATCGGCGCTGTCGTAACCATTGTGCAAGGCCAGTTCGAGCTGAAAGCCAAGCCGATGTCTTTGCCAGAACTTGCACCAGTTAGAGGTCCATCGATTGGATTGATGTGTCCGGCCGATGTAGTTGTCGTGTTCGAACCCGAACTGAGATGCAGTCCAGCCCCGATGGAGACGGGCCAGACCTCGGCCAAAGTGCTCGAAGAAGGCTTCCCCGGGCTGCCCTGGAGGCACGAACTCCGTAATCAGGAACTGATTCCCCGATTCGGGCAGCGATTGAACCGCGAGGGGTTTCACCGTTCGAATCGAGTCGGCCCGGCCGAGGGCACGCAAACCCTCAAATTCGCGTTCGAGAATGTCTCTTGGCTCTCCGGAGCCGACCTTGCAGAAAAAGATGCGACCATCCTCCAGAACCAGCTTTCGAGCAGAATGGATGCACCCCCCGGACAGTGAAAATGTCTCTGACAGACGGGCCGGTTCCCCCGTAACCTCCCCGATGGTACTCTCGATTGCCGACCTGAGCCGGTCATTCATCGGGAGACAGACTGCGAAGGATCGCCGGGCAAGCCGCTTCGATCATGTCCAGAACCGTTTCAAACCCCCTGGATCCACCGTAGTAAGGATCCGGCACATCCCGGGGCCAGCTGGAATCGAGAAAGTCGCTCAACAGACAGATCCTGGCTTTGTGAATACCCCCCTGCTGGTGCGATCGCTCGACGATGTCCTGGTAGTTGGACCTATCCATGGCAACCACCAGGTCGAATCCTTCCAGATCATGGCCGTTGAGAATGCGTGCATGTCCCTGCAACTGGTATCCGCGCTTGTGTGCCGCCTGCCTCATTCTGCGGTCTGGAGGATCTCCCTGATGAGAAGCAATCGTTCCGGCGGAATCGGCTTCGATTCCCGATTCCAGGTCCAGGCTCTTGAGCAGATGCCGAAACACGCCCTCGGCTGCCGGAGAGCGGCAAATATTGCCCATGCAGACGAAAAGGACGCGGCGCTTCATTCCGGCCGAAAGTTTAACACGCCGCGACGCCCGGCACTTCGGCTTCGAGCTTGCCCCCACGCTTTCCAGTTCGGCGATTTCCCTTGGTTCCGGTTTTGCTTGACTTGGACTAGATCAAACGTTTATTTTAAACGATCGTTTGATTCTCATGAGCCTTACCAAAGAGCGCCTTCTCGATTCGGCTGAGCATCTCTTCTCCAGACGCGGATTCTCGGCAACCTCGGTCCGGCAGATCACTGCCGAAGCCAACGTGAATTTGGCGGCTCTCAACTATCATTTCGGATCCAAAGAACAACTGATTTCGGCTGTTTTTGCCCGCCGCCTGGGTCCCCTCAACGAAGAACGAATCGGGCTGCTGGAGCGCTGCTGCAGCGAGCCGAGCGGGGAATACCCTCTCTGGAGGGATCGGTAAGAGCTCTGGTCGGCCCAGCTTTGCGGCTCAGCCAGGATCCTGCTCGTGGAGGTGAACAGTTTATGCTCCTGATGGGGCGCGCCTTTTCCGAGCCGGGACATGGTCTTGATGAACTGGTGTTGCGCCAGTTTGACGGGTTGGCCAGACGCTTTTTTCCTGTTTTTCGTCACCATCTGGAAGACTTGACGGAGGAAGCGTTTTTCTGGCGAATCCATTTCATGATCGGTGCCATGGCCCACACCATGGCCGCCTCGGGGGGACTTCAATTCATGTCAGGCGGTCTGTGTTCCCTCCAGGATCCCGAGGAGGCGGTAGACCGGCTGGTTGAGTTCGTAGTCGCCGGTTTGCGGGCTCCGACCGGGGTGGAGAAGAAACCTTGAGCCCCGGCAGTATCTCGTGGTCAATCGGAGTCGCTTTCGTTCTCTTGAGCGCTGGTTGTGCGAAGCCCAAACTTCAGGGGCAGTACGATCTGGAAGTGGAGATCAAGGAGACCTGGCAGGCAGCAGCGGAAGCGGCCGGGAGGGATGACCCTGTGGCGGCCTGGTGGACAACCTTTCAAGACTCTGGCCTGTCACGAGTGATTGAGCGGACCTTGCAACAGAACCGGGACGCCCGTGCGGCGGTTGCCCGGGTTCACGCTGCGCTCACAGAATCAAGGATTGCCGGGACCGAGCTGAAACCGTCGGTGGGGGCGGGCTTCGGTACCAACAGCCGGAAGCAGAACTTCATCGGTTTCCCGTTTCCGGGATCTGAGGGAGGGGTGCTGAGCCGAACCTTCACGACGTATGGGGTCTCATTGGACGTGAGCTGGGAGGCCGATTTGTGGGGGCGACTTCGCTCCGGTGAGCTGGCTGCCTACCAGCTTTACGAGGCAGAGGAGGCCGCATACCGAGGACTGCAACATTCTCTGGCCGGACAGTCCGCCAAGATCTGGTTCGCCTGTATCGAGGCGGCCAATCAACTCTCTCTGGCAGAGGAGACGGTGGTCAGCTTTGAAGAATCCAGCCGGGCGATCCGGCTCCGCTTCGAAGCCGGGGTTCGACCCGCCTTTGACTTGCGCCTGGTATTGACAGATCTGGCCAGTGCCGAGTCTCTGGTTCAACTGCGTCAGGAACAACTCGATCGAACCTTGCGCCAACTCGAGATCTTGAGCGGACAATATCCTTCCGGGACTCTTTCACTCAGTGATTCCCTGCCCGATCTCCCGGGTCCGGTGCCGGCCGGGATTCCGGCAGACATGGTGGCTCGGCGCCCGGACCTGATGGCTGCACAAAAAAGACTACTGGCCTCAGATGCGCAGATCGCACAGTCCCGAGCTGCGCTCTACCCCCGGCTCAGTCTGACTGGCAGTTTAGGCACTTCCACAGACGCGCTCAATAACCTTCTGGATGGAGACTTTTCAGTCTGGAGTCTGGCCGGGACCCTGCTTCAGCCGGTCTTTCAAGCCGGACGACTTCGCAAAGGGGTCGATCTGGCTCGGGCTCGCGCGCAGGAGGCTCTTCAGTCCTATGCCGGCAACGTACTTCGCGCCCTGGCTGAAGTCGAGTCTGCCCTGGTGTAAATATTCGGTAAACCCATCATCGGCTTTATGCCTAATGGGGTGAGGCGGGTTGGGAACTCAAGTGGAGCGAAGCGATCTTCGGAAGTGTTTGCTCAGGGGGTAGAGCCAGATGCTTTTGGTGGGCAGATCGGCCTTGCGGTCACGGTCCAGCTTGCCCCGGCCCTGGGTCTGTCCGACATGGATCCAGTTGGCGGCCTTGTAGCAGGCGCCTGTGAAGCGCCCCGTGTCGACGAAGGTTTCCAGCAGAACGGGTCGGTAGGCGTAGCGGTCGTGCCAGTCCTCGGGGAGTTGACGCGCGGCCATGGCCAGCAGTTTAGAGGCCAGGTTCTTGGACTCGACCCAGGGAAGGATCAAGAAACGGGCGTTGTTGACGATCAGTTGAAGGTTTCTCTCCCTTTCCGAAGGACGCCAGCCGATGAAGCGGTCGCGAGGGGCGGTTTTCCAAGCGGCGGCGCCAAAGCCGAGCAGGGCCAGGATGCGGCTTTCGGAACAAGCGAAGTAGCGCAGCTGAGCACCCGGCAGGGGCTTGTATCCCAGATAGTGGTAGCGGTCGATGTATTCATTCCACAAAGTGGAGTCGGGGCGGCTCAGGACCGGCTCCAGATGCAGGCCGGACAGCTCGTGCACGGGTCGGGACAGCAGCGGTTGTGGTGCGCTGCAGAAAGTGTGCTTGATTGGGCCCGAGCCTCCCTTCGGGTTGCGAGGGGGCGGCAGCTGCAGCAACCCCTGCCGATGCATGCGCAGCATGGCCACCCGGCAGCTCATCTCCTTGAGGCCACCGTCAGGCTTGAACCAGCCCAAGAGCTGGCAGGCCAAGCGGGAGAGCTGGGCCCGCGAGCGGGTCGGATCTTCGCCAATCAGCTCACACAGTCGCCGCATCTCCCGGCCGCTAAAGTCTCGCCCGCAGAAGCGTTTCATCCAGCCTCCGCTGCCGGCGTCCTGGCCCAGGTCAATGCGCGGGCACGATGGGGGCTTATTTCCCAGGGAAGAAAAGGATCCAGGCCGGGTGGCGGCTGTCCGCCTTGCCTAGCGCAGGCCTGCAGATAGTCCCTGAGCCACAGGCGGGGGTTGAGGCCGTTGAGTCGCAGGGTGGCAAAGATGCTGAATAAGCTGGCCGCCAACTGGGCGCTCCAGCGGCTGCCTGAGCCGTAGTAATTCTTGCGTCCCACCACCGGGTTGCGCAAGGCGCGTTCGGCGGCGTTGTTGTCCATAGCCACTTCCGGTTGATCCACAAACACGGTCAGCCCTGGCCAGTGTCGAGCCAGGCTTTTCAGGACCTTGCGACAGGGGGGAGCCAGGCTGGGAAGCTGGCGTTGAGCCTCGCATTGCTCTCGCATTTTCTCAACCGCCACCCGCAGCTTTCGATCGGCCCGGGCCCATTCCAAGGGCTGATCGCGAACTGCCAGCCGCAGCTGATTGGCAGCAAAGAGCCGGCCAATGTCGTCAATCCACATCAGGGACCAGTCCTGCCAGGGGGGGTGGGATAGGCCCAGTCGCCAAAAGTCGCGGCGCACGTGAGCCCAGCAAAAGGCATGGCAAATACGCCCCTCTGAGACCCGGACCAGCTTCTTATAGGCAGAATATCGATCGGTGAGTAAAGTGCCCTGGGCGCTGCCGAAGTGAGATTGAGGCACTGCAGACGAGCGACTGGGTTGGAGCTGGTACACGACTGTGGAGGCCGACAAAAACACCCACAAATGCCAGAGCCGTCCGCTTTTGCCTTCCACCGCCACAAACACCGGCCAGCCGGTCTCGTCGGCTTGCCAGTTCTCCTGGGTGAGCTGCTGCTGGGCGATCGCCTCGGCCACCGGCAAAAACAGACCCTGCAGTTTTTTCAGCCCTCCGGCCACCGTTCCTGCAGAGAGAGTCAAACCGTGGTCTCGCCACTGCTGCAACAGACGGTGGGTGGGGCGGCAATGGTCAAACTTCTCCAGCAGAATCTCCACCCAAACCGAAATCCCTAGTTTGCCTTTGGGAATCAAGCGTGCCGGGGCGGGCGCCGTGACAATGCCGGGCAGCACCCCGCAGCGGCAGGCCGCTTTGTACTTGCGCCGCCGGATCACCCGCCGGTGGGCCCGCACTTCGATTTCGGCCACCTCGGCGTCTTCCGTCCAGCCCAAGGCTTCCAGTGCCAGACCGCATTTCGGACAGCTTTTTTGGGCTTCCTCCAGATCCACTACCTCTTCCTGGGCTGCCAACCCGTCCAGAGTGGTCCGACCGTGCCCCTGCTTGCCTTTTTGCTGCCCTCGGGGTCGCCCGCTCGCCTTGGGGCTGGAACTGCCAGCGCGCCCACCCTTGGCCTGTTCACTCTTGCGCCCCCAGAGCTGACTCTCCAGCTCTCGAACTCGAGCCCGCAGACTCAAGTTCTCTGACTTCAACTGCTTTTCTCTCTCCACCGCCCCGGCATGCTGGGCCTTCCAGTACGCTGCCGCCCAGCGCAGCCGGATGTACTCTTCCTTGGCCACCAAAACCCGCTTCGTCGAGCCATCAGCCGTCAGTCCACCCGATTCCGGCTTGGTGGTAGCACTCAGCTGCATGCTCCCTGTATACACACTCGCAGCTTCTGTGTCCAGCAAAGTTTGACCGCGGGCTTATTTGGAAGGAGATTATTGCAAGACGGGGTTTACCGAATATTTACGCCCTGGTAGCTGAAGCCTCTATGAATAAACGACTTGTGGCGCTGGAGCAGGCGGCCGTGCAGGCCCAGGCTGCGGTGGCCCTGGCCCGACTCCGGTATGGTCAGGGAGTCGGTGAGGTATTGAGCGTTTTGGATTCGCAGCGCCGCGTTTTGACAACACGCAGCCAGATTTTGACGGTCAAGAGAGAGCGTCTGGACAACCGGATCGATCTTCATCTGGCTCTCGGGGGAGAGCTTCGCCAATCGAGTCCCGACCCGGGAGCTTCCCCTTGGGATGTACACAGCGACACCAACGGCGGAAGAGACGAATGAAACTTGCCCTGAAGATCCTCCTGCCCCTGCTGGTGATTGTGGCTGGTGGCCTGGTAGCCCGCAAGATGATCCGCTCACGGCCCCCGGTGGAGATTCACGAACCGGAGGTCATGATCCCCGCCATTCGAACGATTGAGGTTCAGCCGGAATCGGTGCGCCTCTCTGTCAAGGCCTACGGTACCGTCGTTCCCAGAACTGAGAGTGTGCTGGCCCCTGAAATTGCGGGACGGATCATCTACGTATCCCCGTCCCTGCGGTCAGGGGGGTTATTCGAGGATGGGGAAAGGCTGGTGCAACTCGACTCGATCGACTACGAACTGGCAGCGGTGCAGGCGAGATCGGCTGTTGCCCAGGCACAGCTTCGGCTCGAGCAGGAACAGGCGGAAGCCGCCATAGCGCTGCGCGAGTGGCAGAGTCTGGGCGAGGGAGAGGCCAGCTCTCTACTCAAAAGAGAGCCGCAACTGGCACAGGCTCAAGCTGCTCTCGAGTCGGCCGGGGCTGCTGCCCAGCAGACCGAGAGGAATCTGGCCCGCACTGAGATCCTGGCTCCCTTCGCCGGGCGAGTCCGCGTCAAGCACGTCGATCTTGGACAGTTCGTCACCCCGGGAACTCCTCTGGCCACCATCTATTCAGTAGATTCTGCCGAAATCAGACTGCCCCTTCCGGATGAAGAGTTGGCCTTCGTGAACCTCCCCTTGAACTATCGCGGAGAGAATCAGCCCTTGTACCAGCCCAGGGTAATCATTCGAGCTCGCTTTGCAGGCTCTGAACACACCTGGTTCGGCCGTATCGTTCGGACCGAAGGGGAGATCGACGCCCAAACCAGGGTCGTGCACGCGATTGCACAGGTCGAAAATCCCTACGGCCGGGGAAAAGATCCCACACGTCCACCCCTGGCCGTTGGTATGTTCGTGGAGGCGGAGATTGCCGGGCATCTGGCCGAGAACATTTTTCAGGTTCCCCGGGTGGCGCTCAGAGGAAAGGACCGGGTTCTGGTCGTGGATGAGGACAGTCGGCTTCGATTTCGCCGGGTCGAGGTACTGCGAAGCAGTGATGACAAGGTCCTGATCAGTAAAGGATTGACGGCCGGGGAACGTGTCTCTGTCGCCATTCTCGAATCTGTGGTGGACGGAATGCAGGTCCGGGTGCTGGAGGAAGCAGAGATTCGAGCCCCTGAAGTGACCCTGGGAGAGCAGCGATGAGGGCAATCGTGGCCTGGTTTGCCAACAACCGAGTTGCAGCCAATTTGCTGATGGCGGTGATCGTAGGGGCCGGGCTTCTGGCCCTGTCCGACATTCGGGAGGAAGTGGTCCCAGAACTCGATCCCGAGATGATCAGTGTGATGGTCCCTTACCTGGGGGCGGCCCCGGAAGAAGTTGAAGAAGGGGTCTGCGCCCGCATCGAAGAAGCGGTTGCCAGTCTCACCGGGGTCAAAAAGATCACCTCCACGGCGGCTGAAGGGGTCGGAACCGTTCTGATCGAAGTGCTGGAAGGAATCGAACCCCGCGAACTGCTGGACGACGTGAAGAATCGAGTCGACGCCATAGAAACGTTTCCGGAAGAGACCGAAGAGCCGATTGTCCAGCATCAGCTGGTCAAGAGGCAGGCGATCAACGTGGCGGTGTCGGGGCAGGTAGACGAAAAAACTCTGAAAAAGATTGGCGAGCGAATTCGCGACGACCTGGCCGCCTTGCAAGGGATCTCCCAGGTCGAGCTGACCACTGCCCGGCCCTATAAAATCTCGATCGAAGTCTCTGAGACCGCCCTTCGCCGCCATGGTCTCACGTTCGACAGAGTTGCCGATGCAGTACGCCGCAGCTCACTGGATCTGCCCGGGGGCTCGGTTCGCACATCGGGAGGTGAGATCCTGCTGCGGGGGAAAGGGCAGGCGTACCTGGGCGAGGAATTCGAAAGTCTGATCCTGCTCAGCCGGACAGACGGAACTCGAATCTTACTGGGTGACGTGGCCAATGTCGTGGACGGTTTCGCAGAGACAGATCAGGCTTCGCGCTTCGATGGGGAGCCAGCCGTACTCATCACCGTCTTCCGCGTCGGCGAGCAAAGCGCCATCGATATCGCCAAAGCGGTAACGGACTACGTCAAAGAGGCGGCCAGGCGTCTCCCCGCTGGAATCACACTGACGACCTGGCGTGATGACTCACGTGTTCTGAGGAGCCGTCTCGAGCTTCTGACCCGAAATGCCCGCTTCGGGTTCGTTCTGGTGGTGATCAGCCTCACCCTGTTTCTGAGACTTGGTCTGGCGTTGTGGGTGTCGATGGGTATACCCATCTCGTTTCTGGGAGCCATCATGCTGATGCCCCATTTGGGGGTCTCGATCAATCTCATCTCTCTGTTTGCCTTCATCGTGGTACTGGGGATCGTGGTTGACGATGCCATCATCGTCGGGGAGAACATCCACCGCCACTATGAGGCCGGCACTCCGGGCCTGGAGGCGGCCATCCGCGGAACCCGGGAAGTGCTGGTTCCTGTGACTTTTGGCGTGCTCACCAGTGTGGCTGCATTCTCTCCGCTCCTGGCGCTGGGTGGAATGACGGGTCAGATGTTCCGGGTGCTTCCCCTGGTCGTGATCCCGACCCTTCTATTTTCCCTGATCGAGTCCCTCTGCATCCTTCCTGCCCACCTGTCTCACCTGCGCCAGGCGCCACTAACCGCTGTGGGGAGAGCCTGGAGCTCCTTTCAGTCGGCTTTTACCCGAAGCCTCAAATGGTTTAACGACAACATCTACGGCCGGGTTCTGGACTGGTCGCTGGAATGGCGCTACCTGACCGTGACAGCTGGGATCTTCACCTTGCTGTTTTCGGTGGGGCTCTGGTTCGGAGGTTGGATCAAGTTTCAATTTCTGCCCGATGTGGAGGCGGATAACGTGGTGGCGCTGCTGACAATGCCCCGGGGAACGCCACCGGACGTCACCGCCAGGGCACTTCGGCAGCTTGAAGATTCTGCGGAGAGAATGCGCCGGGAAGTGGAGCGAGACGGACAGAGCGTCTTCATGCATACGCTCACGTCCATTGGAGAGCAACCCTCCCTCGCGACTCAGGTTCGCCCCGGGAGTGGAGCTGTCGGTCAGAATTTCTCGGGGGCTCACCTGGGAGAAATGAACATCCAGCTCGTCTCCTCAGAGGAACGCACTGTTTCCAGCCTGGAGATCGGGAACCTCTGGCGGGAGTTGACCCCTCCCATTGCCGATGCGGTCAAGCTGACGTTTTCCACGTCGCTGCTGAATTCCGGAGAGGACATCAACGTCCAACTCACCAGTGGTCGGCTCGACGAACTGGAGAGGGCTGCCGAAGAGCTCAAGAATTATCTCGGGCAGTATGCCGGCGTTGATGAGATCAGCGATTCGTTACTGGCCGGGAAACAGGAAATCAAGCTGTCCATCCTGCCGGCGGCCGAGACACTCGGGCTGACACTGGCGGATCTTTCCCGTCAGGTGCGCCAGGCCTTCTACGGGGCCGAAGCGCAGAGAATCCAAAGGGGCCGGGATGAGGTCAAGGTCATGGTCCGGTATCCCTTCTCCCGGCGACGCTCTCTGGCAGACCTGGAAAGCATGCGTATCCGCACACCCTCGGGAGCTGAAGTCCCCTTTGCGGTGGTAGCCGAGCTGAGCATGGGACGGGGCCCGGCAGACATCCGCCGAGTGGACCGAAACCGCGCAGTCAATGTCACGGCCAATGTAAACGAAAATCGATCCAACTCAAATGAGATCATCGCCGATCTGCAACACACCTTTCTGCCCGACCTCGCGCGCAGTTTGCCGGGACTCAAGTTCTCGTTCGAAGGGGAACAGAGACAGCAGCAGGACACCCTCAGCGACCTCGCCGATGGCTTTCTGATTGCCCTGCTGGCCATATTCGCTCTTCTGGCGGTACCCCTCCGCTCCTACCTCCAACCTCTGATTATCATGTCCGCCATTCCCTTTGGCCTGGTGGGCGCCATCCTCGGGCACCTGCTGCTGGGCATGGATCTGACCATCATTTCCATGTTTGGCATTGTGGCTCTGGCCGGCGTGGTTGTGAACGACAGCCTGGTGCTGGTCGACTACGTCAATCGCAGACGCCGTGAAGGCCTGTCGGCGGAGCAGGCGCTCCGCCTTGGCGGCCGCTCCCGATTTCGCCCCATACTGCTGACTTCGGTCACAACCTTTCTGGGGCTGACTCCGCTGCTCCTCGAGAAAAGCATCCAGGCCCAGTTCTTGATGCCCATGGCGGTGTCCCTGGCATTCGGAGTCCTGTTTGCCACTTTCATCGCCCTCATCGTCCTGCCTTCGGCCTATATGATCCTGGAAGATCTTCTCACTCTCTTTTCATGGCTGACAGGGCGGCAACCAGACTCACCCGCCGTTGCCGATGCCTCATGAGAAGGGAAGCTGTTTGATTCCAGCCCACTCCGGGCTTTCGAATTCGTTGGAACGTTGGAACGCTGGAACGTTGGAACCTGAATACCCGAGGCCCCTGCCTCTTTCAGAAGCAACTCGGGACCCGGCAGAGCATTAGACTTGAATTAATGAGGAGCAAATGGAATGATGCTCCGACCTGGAAACTTGTGAGAGGTATCATGAAACTGATCATTCGTTCTGGCTTCTTGTTTGTCACGTTGATTCTTGTTGCCTGTGGCTCAGAGGAAAGCGGGGGTTCGCCAGCCACCGATAAAGGAACCGCACCGCCTCCGGCCCGGGCGAGCCAGAAGCTCGAATCCGACGGGGCGGAGAAAGCGTCGTCGCCGCCAGAGGCAACTAGCAAACCCGACCGACCTCCGATGAGAGCTTCAGAAATGAAAATGAAAAAACCTGATCGCACCCCTGCTCCGAGAGCTAATAACCTGCTAGACCCCTCGAGCCTCACCGCCAGGGCTCCAGACGAGTTCAAGGTCAAAATCGAAACCACCAACGGCGATATTGTCATCGATGTCGTGCGCTTCTGGTCACCCCATGGCGCCGACCGTTTTTACAATCTGGTGACATCGGGCTACCTCACGGACGTTGCATTCTTCCGCGTTCTGGACGGGTTCGTGGCTCAGTTTGGAATCCACGGAGACCCCAAAGTGAGTCGGGTCTGGAGCTCGGCGACGATTCAGGACGATGAGGTGAAACAGCGAAACCAGCGTGGAACGATCGTTTTCGCCAAGTCGGGCAGCCCCAACAGCAGGTCGGTGCAGTTTTTCCTCAATTTCCAAGACAATTTTGGCCTTGACGGCCAGGGGTTCTCGCCCTTCGGTCGCGTTTCGGCAGGCATGGAGGTGGTGGATTCCCTCTATTCAGGTTACGGAGAGGGAGCCCCGCAGGGACGAGGCCCATCTCAGGGCCGGCTTCAACAGGAAGGCAACGCCTATCTGAAGAAAGACTTCCCGAAGCTCGACTACATCAAGCGGGCGGTGGTTGAAAAATAAGGTTCCAGAGGTCCAAGGTTCCAACGTTCCAGGGAATCTGAGGGGAGCCGGGTTCTCCGGTCGCTAACGCTCCCGGCTCCGTTTGTTCGTTTCCTCGCCTCCGTGTCCAGAGCTATCATAACTTCCGAATGAAAGAGATTCTGGAGACTCTGGATGAGAGCCAGCTCGTAGTCGACCTGGGAGCCGGAGAAGGCAGCTTTCGCTACGTGGGCGTGCGGGCTACCGTTCTGGCAGTTGATCTTTCCTTTTCCCGAAATGCTGATCCGGGAGGCCTGCGCATCATCGCGGATGCAGCAGCCATCCCGGTGCCGGATGGCCGCGTCGATGTGGTGATCTGCAATAACACACTGGAACACTTTGAAGACCTGGATCACGCGCTCGTTGAAATCAAGCGCGTGCTCAAGCCGGCAGGACTTCTGTGGGCCTCGGTGCCGGATGCCGGGTCCTTTGACGATCGATTCTACCGCTTCCTTTTCGCTGGAGGGGGGCACGTGAATCAGTTCACGCTGGAGAGCTTTCTCGGTCGAGTCCAGAAGTGTGCAGGGCTGCACCCTCAACAGGTCCGGACACTGCACACCGGATTTGTCTTTCTCAATCCACCCGACCCAACCCGCTTGAGACATTACCCCTTGCGAGGTCGATTTCTGGGCTGGATTCCCTCCCGCTTGCTGAGGCGGGCGATTCGCTGGCTGAACCTTCTCGTCAGAGTGGCTGACTCGCGCTTCGGTGCAGGGTTGAGCCAATATGGCTGGGCTTTCACCATGGCCAAAGGATCCAGGAAAGTCGAAGGTGGACCACGCACCCTCCCCGCTCACATCAACGTTTGTTTTGCCTGCGGCGGGTCTGCCAGCTCCGGATCTCTTGTCTTCAGACGTTTTCTGTTCTGGAAGGTGTACACCTGTCTTCACTGTGCAGAAGTGAACTTCTGGTTCCCTGACCGGAAGAGCGTGTCCGGTGGCTTCTCGCCGGGCTCTGACTACCGCCAGTCCGAGCCCCTGGCGGAAGCCGGCGGGCGGTGGTCTGGCAGTCCGGCGCCGGTCGTCGCCGGGGTCGATCATCGGGTACAGGAGCTTCGCGGCGTTGCTGAGACCATCTTTGGCGAAGACGATGCCGAGTCGGTGGGACGATGGGTGAGTTTCTGGGGCTCGGCCCGCCGCAGAGCATCGTTCATGCTGGAAACTCTGCGGCCGCTGGCCCTCATGGACTTCAGGGACAAGCGAATATTGGATGTGGGATGTGGGATCGGCGGAATGGGAGACGTCCTGGAGGGTCATTGCCGTTGCTACGCGGGTGTGGATCCCACAGCCCACGTGATCAGGCTGGCCACACCCCGGCGGAACACCTATTTCATAGAGGCCTCGGGCACAGCTCTCCCCTTCCCCGACCACTCCTTTGACTACGTCTTTGCCCTTGACGTGCTGGAACACGTGCAGGGCGGGCTAGACGACCAGGTCGCCTTTCTGAAGGAGTTGCGGCGGGTTGTAACCGCTGTTGGAATGATCTGCCTTTCCACCCCTAACCGGCTCTATCCGTATGAAGGGCACACGGATCTCTTTTTTCCGCAATACCTGCCGAAGTGGCTTCGCCATCGCTATATTCGCAGGTTCAATCCCGGGTTCTTGAAAGAACACGCGAGCTTTTCAGAGATCACCTCCTTGACGCCGTCCGCACTGCAAAGGAGCATCAAGAAGAGCGATCTGGCGTTCCTGCACCAGCTTCCGTGCGGACTCGACCGGTCTGATTTCATACGTCATTTTCCAATTCTCGGATTACTCGGCTATATGGGCCTGGGGTGGTATCCGCATGCCGAATTCTGGGGAATCCTCGTGTATCCGGAGATGAGAGATAAGCTGCGTCTCAAGTTGCCGAAGTTCTGGACATACGAGCAAAGACAACCGTCCCCTACCAGCGTTACTGATTTCAGTCATCGCATCGATTTTGAGAGAGGGTTCTCCAATCTGCAGTTGGGCCCGGGATGGTACTGGCACGAGCGAGACCGGCGCGGGTTCCGCTGGACGACCGGGAAAGCAGTCTGCTTTCTCCAGACGAATCAAGCGCCCCGACTGCTCAGTATCCATGGGTACGGCCCCAGAGAGACTCGTCTCTTGATCCGAGTCAATGGTCTTCTGGTGGGAGTCAGAAAGATCGACGAGAAGATCGAGTTTCGCCTCAGCTACCTGGTCCCTTTCGAGCGGTCCCAGCCGGACATCTGGCGAATCGAGCTGGAGTGTACGCCGACCTTCACCGAAAATTCCCAAACCGATCCCCGCCAGCTCGGAGTGATGATCTTCTCAGTGGAAATGGAAGGGACGGGTAGCGGCTCGGTTCAATCGAGATGACCTCTCTCTGAGTCGCCCATTTCCACGTCTCCGGGAAAGTATTCTTTCCAGCGCTCGGTGACGAGTCGAGCCACCTCAGGCGCACAACTGAGTTCCTTCGGGTAAGGCGGTTTCATTCTGGCGTCGATGACGATCGGAAACCGATAGGACAGATGGTGACGGGAGACGGAAGTCTGGCCGGCGTACAGATCTGCAGCCGGTTCAAAGCGAGTGAACGTTGTCCAGAGAAAGTTGGTTTCGCTGCGAACCGCTCTTCGCGGCTCATCCGTAAGGACAATCAGGGGCCAGCCGGAAAACCCGTCATGACGGGCCAGACGACGCGCGAAGCTCTCGTCTTGCAGGTAGGACGGTCCGCCCACGACCAGACACCCGGGCGAAAAGACATAAACTCCAGTGACTGCTGCCGGAATGTCCGAGCTGGAAAACTCACGCGGCAGCTCTCGCCGGGGTTTCCCCACACCCAGCCAGACACCTTTTGAACCCTCGTTCACTTGTGGGCCCGTGTAGTCGAGCGTGTCCATCGAGAGATTCGAAAACACGTACAGGTCCGTTTCCGGATCTGTTCTTTCGAGAATGTGGGTCAGCGTCGTCCGAAAATCCTGTAAGTCCACCGTCTCATCCGTGACCAGCAGGAATTTGGTCAGGGATAGCTGACCCTCTCCCAGGATCCGAAAAGCACTTGCCATAGCTTCCCGGGGGTAGCGCTGCCGGACCACCGCAGCTGCCAGGGAGTGATATCCCGTTTCTCCGTAGGCCCAGATATCCTTGACGGCTGGCATCACCAGGGGAAAGATCGGCCGTAGCAGCTCTTGCAGAAGATCTCCGATGAAGAAATCTTCCTGCCTGGGTTTTCCTACCACCGTGGCCGGAAATATGGCATCTTTCCGTCGGCAAATTCTCTCGACCTCGAACACCGGATATTCGTGGGTCAGGGAATAGTAGCCGTAATGATCCCCGAAGGGGCCTTCCGGCTTTCGTTGGCCGGGCCGAACCTGGCCCAGTAACGCAAACTCCGACTCTGCCAGGAGCGGGTGAGGACCCTGTCCGGGGATTACCGCGAGCCGCCTTCCCAGAATCAGCGAAGCGAGCAGAACCTCCGGGACATTCTCGGGCAGGGGGGCCACCGCGGACAGAACCAGGCACGGGGGGCCTCCCAGGAACACGGTCACCGGCAATGACTCCCCTTTCTGTTCGGCAACCGCATAATGGAACCCGCCGCCCTTTCCGATCTGCCAGTGCATCCCGGTTTCCCGGCTGCTGTGTACCTGCATCCGATAAATACCCAAATTCGGGCCTCCCTGCTCCGGACTCGTCGTGTACACGAGTGGAAGGGTAAGAAACGGGCCACCGTCTTCCGGCCAACAGGTGATCACCGGGAGCTGCTTCAAGTCCGGGTTCGAATCGATGACTTCCGTGACTGGTCCCGAGCGGCGCCGGCGACTTCCCAGGCGCAAACCAGCCAGGGCAACTTCTCGGTTTTCCCACAGAGTGCCGAGACCGGGAGGAAACTCCTGGACCATCGAGACCAGGTTCCTGATGAGACGGAACGGTCTGTTGCCGAACGCCGCCTCGGCTCGCCGACGGGTTCCGAACAGGTTCGTGACCAGTCGGAAGTTCGAGCCCCTGACGTTATTGAACAGCAAGGCAGGGCCCTCGGCAGCGATGACCCGACGGTGAATCTCCGCCGCTTCCTGATCTGGATCCACCGGTGCCTCAACGACCGCCAGATCCCTCTCGTCACGAAGGTGGTTCAGGAAGTCTCGGAGGTCCGGAAACTGACTTTCTTTCATGGCAGCGCAAGCGCAAACAGCCGGTCCCGAGTCGCTATGAAGAGAGCTCGGTTAGCCGGTGAAGGCATGGAATAAATCGAGGTGCCCAGGCTATTCTCGGCCAGCACCTTCTTATTCTTACCCGGCCGCAGCACCACCACATCTCCATCCTCGTCCCCCAGATAGAGTTTGCCGTCTGCGATGACCGGCGATCCCCAGATTCCTGCGAACGTGTCATGAACCCAGTAGAGTCTTCCAGAACGTGCATCCAGACAATGCAGAAAACCGCTGAAATCAGGGTAGTACACCAGTCCCTCATGAATCACCGGGCTCGAGATGGAGCGCCGAATGTCGGAATACTGCCACATCAGTCCGCTCTCGGTAATGTCCCCCCGCTTCGCGGCATCGATGCAGTACAGCTGACCTTCACCCTCCCCGTTCTCCGGATCCTGTCCGTTGGCCACGTAGACCAGGTTGTTCCAGACTCCGGGGACGGCGAGAATGCTATTGCGCGTCTCGGGATACACGGCATCTTTCGGATTGCTGTCGAACTCCCACAGCTTTTCACCCGTGTGAGCCTCAAAGGAGCGGACCCACCCGTCTCCCTGCCCGATGATCACCTGATCAACTCCTGAAATGCTGGCTACGGTGGGGGAAGTCCACTGCCCGTTGAGAATTCGGTCTCCCGGCGATCCGTCCGTCCACACCACTTTCCCGGATCTACGATTCACCGCAAGCAGCGAAGGGGCGGCAGGGGCAGGAACTGTTGAGTGATCCTCGCTGCGGCCATTGGATGTGCCCACGAAAAGGGTGTCGCCCAGGAGGGCGGGCGAAGAGTTTGAGGCGTTGTGAGGGTAGACTCCCAGTTCACCGATCAAGTCGAGAGTCCAGACATAATCCCCAGTCCCCGTTTTCACCGTCTCGTCCCTGTAGGGGCCGTCGTCCTCTTCGTCCAGAAAGCCCTCCGTATCGAGAGCCACGAGTTCATTCCGGTTGCTGATGTAATAGATTCGATCCCCGACGACCAGCGGTGTTGAACAGATTCCTACACCCGGCCAGTCTTGTGCTTCTCCGGTGACCAGCTTCGGACTCACAGCTTGCCATAGGAATTCGCCATCAGATTCCCGGAAAACCATCAGCACTCCCATATCTCCGTTTTGGCCGGGATCTCTGGGATTGTCATTGTTCGTGCCGATAAAGACCTTTCCACCCGAAATGACGGGAGAGGCGTAGGTCTCGGAACCAAGCGCTGCCATCCATCGAATGTTGGTTCCACTCCCCACATCCCATCTCACGGGCAGGTCGTTGGTGGCAGAGACCATGCGCCGGTCTGAAGAGCCGCCCAGCATGGGCCAGTCGTCCTTCCCGCTCTTCTCCTCGGATTCGCCGAGGAGCACCACGGACTCCGAAAGCGCACTCTCGATGTTCGATGCTGTCCCCAGAGTGATCACTAAAATCCCATTTAACAGCAATCTCTGAACCCGACTCCTTCTCCTGTCCTCTCTGAACATACCTGCCTACTGTAAGATGCCGCTTTTCAGGGAAGTTCGCAACCGGCACGAAACTCCCGAAGATGAAACCCCCGGAAGCAGCGTCGTCTACGCGGTTGACGTCGGTAAGATTGAGTTCTCAAGCCTGTGAACCTTGTCCCCGCCTCAAGCGTCTAAGAAAGAGCGGAATGTGAATCCAGGGCACGGTGTAAAATGTGAACACCACCCAGAGTAGCCTCGTATGAGGATAGCGAATCGGGAAGACACAACTCCCACCCTGCCAGAGAAGGGTTGAGTCGATCGCCCAGGATGCACGGTTCCACAACTGGACAGGCCCACTCGGTTGAATGATCCCAGGCAACAGAGGAGGTACTATGAGCGTTGCTGCACTTCGATTCGAAGAACTGGAGGGCGCCGACAGAATCTGGCATTTGAGGCAAGCAGTCTTACTCAAGGGTCTATCCGTCCCCGATCTTACAGCCATCTCGCGAATCTGTTCGGACCGCATTTACAGCAAGGGTGAAGTGATCTTTTCCCAGGACGATGTGGCCGACGCCATCTTCATTCTCAACCGGGGCTGCGTGCGCATCTCCGTTGTGCACCCGAAGGGTCGGGAGAAGATCATAGGTCTTTTCAAGACCGGAGACGTATTTGGCGAGAATATTCTCGGGCAACAAAAGAGGCGCAAGGTTCAGGCGACGGCCCATGACGAGTGCTGGGTGTCCGCCGTCAGTCGGGACAACTTTCTACGCATGATGAGTCTGAAACCGGGGCTGGCCTTGAACCTGATCGAGATTCTCGTGCAGAAACTTGCGGAAGCGCAAGAGGATATTGGAGCGCTGAGTTTCCTTGACACTGAACATCGAGTTGCCAAGACCCTGCTCAAGCTGGCGGCTCGGCACGGAAAACTGACGGTGGCGGACAGAAACATGGTCAAGTGATCAACGTCAAATAGAATTCCCGCAGCGACGATTGGAAATCCCCACACAAGGATTAAAAAAAAAGAGCTGTAGCCGTCCTCTGAGACGGCCCTTTCCGCGGTCCTCCTTTCTGTAAAAAAGAGAGATTGTTCCTAGAATGCGAGGGGGACGGAGTGAGGGCGTAGCCCGAACGGAGCTCCCCCTCGCTCGCGCTGGCGTCGAGGGGAGTGGACCAGATCCACGAGGCTGCTGAGCGGCCTCTGTAGGGCGCTGTACGACCTCTCCCCTTGGCGGGCACTCGTCTATCGCCCTCACCAAGCACTTTCCGGGGTCCAATCAGCCGATTTGCCCGGATTTGACCTCCTCGCGGTTTCCTCATTTCGTGGTTCCCTGCTGCTTTGCCTTGGCGCTCTCCATTCGATAGCTCGGGACGTTGAGTTCCAGAATCACGCTGTGGTGCACCAGCCGGTCGATGGCTGCTGCCGTCGTCAGGGGGTCCTTGAAGATCCTCTCCCAGTCCGAGAAGATCAGGTTGCTGGTCAGCAAGATGCTGCGACGTTCGTAACGATGGGCCAGCAGTGTGAAGAGAACCTCCATTTCCTCCCGGCTTTGCTGAACGTAGCCGATGTCATCGACTATGAGAGCCTCGAAGCGATCCAGTTTCTTGAGCTCCTTCTCCAGAGTCAGATCGATTTTGGCCCGCAGCAATCGCTGTACCAGCAGGGCGCAGGTAGAAAACAGAACCCGGCGCCCCAGCAGAATCAACTCCTGGCCCAGAGCACAGACCAGATGGGTTTTCCCGCTCCCAGGGTTACCGAAAGCCAAGACGTTCTCGGCACGATCCAAAAACGTCCCTTCCAGCAGCGCTGTGAGTTGTCGATCCACGCTTTGGGGCAAGCGCGAGCGGTCCAGCGCCGTCAGCGTTTTCTCCCAGGGAAGCTTGGAGGCCCGACGCTGGCGCTGGATTTTGCGCTCGTGCCGCTCCGCCACCTCGATCTCAGATAACGACAAGAGAAACCGGGGATAGGACAGACTTTCCTGGGTGGCCAGTGCCGCCTGGGCGGCGTAGTGCTCCCGAAAGGCCGGTAGATGCAGCTCGATTAGGCACTCGCGAAGTCGCGGTAAGTTGCCTGTGCTCATGACCTCACCTCCCGGTTCTCGAGAAGGGTGTCGTAGAGGCCCACGTCCATCTTCTCCACCATCACTTCCCAGGGTTCCACCACCGGATCGACAAGGCATTCTCGTAGTGCTTCAAAACGGATTCTTTGTCCCCGCTCAATCAACACCTGAAGTGCCTCTCGCACCCGCTGTTCACCTTCCTGGGCAGCCACCTCGAGGATCTTCAGATATTGGCGATCCGCCGTGGCCGGACAATCTCGGCGCAGCTCGTCGTAGGCGACTCGAAACAAGATCCCCGGAAACAGATCCTCCCGCCAGCGATAGCGAGTAAACGCCCCCGGCTTGCGCACCAACGAATGGATCACGTGCCGGTAGTCAATGCGATGCTTGCCTTCTCCTCGCAAGCGCGGCATCCGTGCCTGGCGCCGTCCTCCGTAGTAGACCTCCACCTGATCCGCCCACACCCGCACTTGAACGCGCTCGCCGATCAACCGGCTGTCCACCGAATAGGTGTTGTGGCGAACCCGGATCGTATTGCTGGGGGAGACTCTCACCCACTGCCGGGTGAAGTCATCCAGACGGCGTGCCGGCAACGGGCGCATCACTGCCAGCTCTTCTCCCAGGCGCTTTTGCCGGGCCGCATTGCGCCGGGACACAATCACCGCTACAAAGCCCTCGTACTCTTCCCGGCTGGAAAAATCACGGCTACACCGCAGCAGCAGTTCCTGCTCAATGGCCCGTTTCAAGCGGTGATGGGACTGTTCCACATCCCCGTTCTCGTGTGCCTTTCCTGCCTGAGTGCGACTGGAGCGCATCCCGAAGTGTCTCAGCAACGCTTGATAGCGCTCGGTGAACTCTTCCCGCTTCAGGTTCTTGACTGCCGCCGAGAGCCGGTCGGTCCGGTGCTCCTCGGGCAGCGCCCCCAACTCCCACAACGCGTTCTGAAGCCCCAGGCTGAGGCTCTCAAACGACTCACTGAAACACAGCGTGGTCGCTTCCCAGTTCGAGTAGGCCAACACGAAGTGGTACAGCAGATGGGGAAACGGCTGGCCCTGGATCGTCACTCCGAGGCGCCCCATAAACGTGAAGTCCGATTGCGCTTGATGTCCCGGCTGATACTTCTGCGGGAACATCACCTCCTTCGCTTCTCCGTATTCTGCCTTCCACTGCTTGATCCTGCGCTGCAGCGTTCTCAACTGGCCTTGCTGGAAGGCCCCTTCCTGCTGACGACACAAATGATCGAACACCGCTTTTGCTTCCACCGTCGGCGATCGCTTCAGGATCTCTTTCACCTCCGGCCACACCGACTCGAACGGATCCGATCGAGTTCTCCAATACCGTTCCGGCTGACACTGGCTCGGTAGCTTTCCCGACTTCAGGTACTTGCGAGCTGTCTTTCGCGACATCCCCGCTTTGGCCGCCGCCATCGTTAGCGTCTTCTCGTTCTTCTTCAACTTTACTAACCTCCGCACTTGCTGATCCTTAACCATGCCCTCATGGTCAGGATCAGCCCTGAAAAAGCGGGGAATTCCATTTGTCGTCGCGGGGAATTCTAACTGTCGCCAATCAGTCAAGCTCATCGTCCCGATTTCCCATGAGCAACTTGCCCGCATGATCGGCGGCAACCGGCCGCACATTTCCACGATTATGTCGAAGTTCAAGAAGCGGGGCTGGATCCAGTACCAGGGCCGGAAACTCTTGATCAATACGCACGCTCTTGGTGCCGCCACTTCTCTGCCCGACAACGGGGATCGATTCTGAACGCCTTCGCCACGGGGGCGATCCAGACTGAACCGAGTACTCAGGGAGTCGAAACGGTGCTCACCGGGAGATCATCCGGCTGGAAACAGTCTCTCGAAATTGGCGCTGAAGAGGTGTTCCTGTTCTTGCTTCGCAACCCCTAGATCCGCGAGGACGGCCCTCTGCGTCTTCAGGATTGAACTCTGCCAGCCTCGAGGGAAAAACGACGAATCAGTGCCGAAAAGCAGCCTTTCAGAACCGAGCACCTCGAAAGCGGTCGAGAAAACAGCCTGCATGTTCAGGTTTGGGAAATACTTTACCCAGGAATTCGAACTGGAGGTATCCAGATAAATACCTGGATGCAGGCTCGCCACGATCAGCGCTTCTCTGAAGAATCCCGCACCAAAGTGCGGAATCACGATGGGCAGACCCGGAAAGGAGACGGTCGCGCGCTGCAAATCAAGCGGGTTGCCCAGCCGCACATCGAAACGGCTGGGAAGGCCGAGTTTCTTCCGAACTCCGACGCTCAAAACACCACAGTGGACAAAGGCCGCACCGCCAAACTCATCGGCTATTTCCAGAATCGCCATCGCTTCATCAGCGTCCAGGCTGAAGTGGTGCATGGCAGGAAACAGACACACCACCCGAAGGCCCAGTTCCTCAAAGCCGCGCCGGGTCGTGGTCACAGCGTTAGGCTGCCCCGGGTCGACCATAAACTGACCTACAAAGCGTTCCGGAAAGGCAGTGACGGCTTCGGCGACAGAGGTCTCGTCCCCTGGAAGGCTAGCGATCAAGCCGACCCGGTTCACACCCTCTCGATCCAGTTCCTCTATCCAGCGTCCGGCCAATTGCAGGTTCGAACCGGGATCGTCCCATTCCAATTTCCCGGCAACAATGAAGGCCAGGTCTTCTCCCCCCTGCAAGCCGGCCTGCTGTCCCAGCACCCGCAAGAAGCTACTCGAGAAAAAGTGGCAGTGAAAGTCATTCAAGGTCATGCTTTTCGCCTCTTGGCATGAGGATGTTCCACACCTGGCTGAGCTCTTGCACTGGCGGCTCCTGGATTGAAAGATCCCTTTTTATGCAGCAACATGGAGATTACGGCTTCAATCAGAGTCTTAAGTCCTTGACGCTCTAGTGCGCTCACCGGGACACCCGGATATCTGCGCATCACCTGTTCGGCCCGATCCCCGCCCACCAGGTCAATCTTGTTGAGAACCAGTAATTTCGGGGTATCACTCAGGCCGATCTCTTCGATGGTTTGGTCGACAGCTGCTACATGGTGACCAATGCGCTGGTCGGCAGCGTCGACCACATGAAGAAGTAGATCGGCGTCTTCCAGTTCTTCCAGGGTAGCTCGAAAGGCAGTAATCAGATCTCCAGGCAGATCTGAAATGAACCCCACTGTGTCGGTAATGATCACCTCTCCCTGTTGTGGAAATCGGAGCCGTCGGCTGGTGGGGTCGAGCGTCATAAACAGCTGGTCGGCTGTTTCAATCCTGCTGTTCGTGAGCGCGTTGAGAAGGGTCGATTTTCCGGCGTTCGTATAACCTACAATCGAGAGGACCGGAAGCTCTTCCCTGCGGCGTTTGCTCCTGCGAAGATCCCGTTGCCGGGACAGCGCAGTAATCTTTTTTTCCAGGGCCCGGATTCGTTGTCGAATACGCCGTCGCCCGATCTCCATCACCGTCTCGCCGGGGCCGCGACCACCAATCCCTCCCACCAGTCTGGAGAGGCCGGCATCCTTATCGGTCAGCCGGGGTAGTGAATACTTGAGCTGTGCCAGCTCGACCTGAAGCTTCCCGTCTCGACTGCGGGCCCTCTGGGCAAAAATGTCGAGGATCAACTGGGTCCGATCAATGGCCTTGAGGCCGGTTGCGTCTTCGAAAGCCCGGGCCTGAGCGGGTTTCAGATCCAGATCAAAGATGGCGACTTCAGCCTGGTGGCGCATGCCTTCCAGGACAATCTCCTGCAGCTTGCCGCGCCCGACGACGGTTCGAGGGTGGACTCGCCCGCGGCGCTGTCGAATGACACCACCCAGCTCCGCACCCGCCGACTTGATCAGCTCGACCATTTCCGCAAAATGATCTTCATTCTGGGTAAGGCTGATCAAGAGGGCTCTTTCTCTGCCCTGGTCGCGGGAACTCTTGCGCCGGCGCCTCGAAAACTCATCTTCCACGGCTTGGATGGTCGCTGAAAAGTTGAAATCGAGCTGCTGCAGGCGGGCTGCCTCCACGAACTGAAAGGGATTCCCGCTCTCTTCATAGTCCACAGACAGTGGGTTTACATAGGCTACGTGGAGGCGGCCGGGTTTCCCGTCAGGGCGAGCTTCGAGAGCAGCGATTAGATCCAGGCGCAGAAGGGCCAGATCGTTCAGATCGTCAGCTGTCAGGTTCTCACCATTCAAGTGCGTATGGACGAGACGCAAACCACGGAACCGCCCTGCGCCTCCACGCATCCGGCCAATATCAGGAAGCATTAGACGCACTGCATCTCCCACGATCACATTCCGGATCCTTCCTTCGCGAGTGATCAGGACCCCGAGCTGCCGGCCCAGCTGTCTCGAGATCGAACAGAGGTGGAGTGCCAGTTCCGGAGAAACAATCTCGCGTGGAGCCACCTTTCGGCGATAGGTTCGCTCCAGCGAACGTCGCTCCGATGCCTTCAATCCGCGGAGGTGTCCGCTCAGATGCTGTGAGATACGTTTTCCCCTTTACAACAGAGTACCTGGAAATTGATTATACTCCGCTGTCGTTGAAAGGCAGGAAAAAGGTGGAGGACCCAGCGATCTGATCGGACCACGGAGGGTCCTCCTACACCCGGAATGTCACAGAACGGCAAAGAGTAGGAGCCGCTTCCACGCGGCGATCTGGAACCTTGGAGCTTCCTACCTGGGTGTCCGTGATCGGGAAGTGGGAGCCGATCTGCCTGTTGACCGCGAGGGGCTGCTCGATCGGCCCACGCTGGAACGGCTGGGAGCTCTGCTGATGCTCGATCGGCCGACGCTGCTGGGGCGGCTGGGAGCTCTGCGGGTGCTCGATCGGCTCACGCTGGGGCGACTGGGAGCGCGCGTGCTCGGTCGGCTCACGCTGGAGCGAGATCTCGAACTGCCCGACGGACGACTTGACCGTATCGAAGAGGACGAGGTGGGTCTGCCAGATGTCCGAGCTACGCCGCTGCCTCGCGAGACGCTCGATCGGGATCCCACAGTCGACCTCGTGGATCTGCTGCTGCTGCCGGGTCTCGAAGAGAGGCTTCTGCCTCTGCCTCGGGGAATCGTCGTCACTCGCGGGCGGGAGGTCCGGCTGAGGCTCGAGGAAGAAGTCAAAGCGCTTCCCGTCTGCCGGGAGGGTGCACGGGAACTGACCTCCCCTCGGGCAGGCGTTCTTGTCCGGGAGGAACTCGTGGCAGCCCTGGTCCGGGAAGTGCCGGTGCCAGTCGAGGTAGCCTGGCGCGCTCCCAGAGGCGCCCTGGTCACATTCGAACCTCCAGACCGCGCTTTGGAACTCGCCGGGGCTCGCCCTGCCAGACTCGAGGTTCGTGCTCTGGAAAAGCCGCCTGTGACTCCTCGCTGCGCTCTCGTCGACTCGACACCACGGCCCTTTCCGGTAACCACAGTATTACGAGGTCGGCTATGACTGGGCCCGCTCGCCAGGCTTGTGGGGAAACCTGCCTTCAGATTCCCCGCCAGAGTCCGGTCAATGCTCTTGACGCGGGACCGATCCACGCGGGAAGCCCGGAAATCGTCTTCCGTAACAACGGTGAGTCCGGATGCGGGACCCTGACGATTGTTGACGATGGTTCTATTGTTGACGATTGTAACCGAGTTATCGATGTACCCGCCGCCGCCATAGTAGCCTCGCCCAGAACCAAAGCCATAGCCATAGGGAGACCAGCCGACATAGCCTGAACCCCAGTAAAAATGAACCCGTGCCGGAGACCAGTAGGAGAATGACCCGGGTGCCCAGCACCAGCGATTGTAGGGCTGGTAGTAGTACCAGTTACCATGGTGGTAGGGGAGCCAGCCCCAGGGCTCGTTGCTGACCCAGGTCCAGCCCCAGGTTGGATAGTGGCTCCAGCGTCCGACACGATAAGGCGCCCAGCCCACACTCACACTCGGAAACCAGACGTTTCCGTGGCTGGGAACATAATCCCAGGCTCCGTGGTGGTCGAGATCGTAGGCCCCAACGTAAGAGGCGCCCCCGAGTTTGGCTACGGACTGGCTGCTGGAAAAGTGGGCATCTCGGCGATCACTCCACAGATCCAGATCGTCGCGATCAGGCGCAAAAGCGACATTCTGAAGCGAGGCATTCGTCACCGCGATGATGAGCTGTTCGCCATCTTCTACCCGTCTCTCGCCGACGGCATTCTCAACCTCGGCTCGCCCTTTCCATACAACAACACGGCTCTCGCCTTGCTCATTTACAGAAAAGCGATAGTAACCCTTTTTTTTGATCTTCACACTGGCGCCGGGCAAGTGCACAAAGTAGCGGGCGGAGTCGTTCACTCTCAGAACCAGTTCCCCGAGCTGCATTTCTATGTCACCGTCCCGCCCGGATACATTTCCGAAGACAACATCCGTATTCGCCCCGAGCCGCAGGAAGTTCCCTTCGCCCAGCTCGACTTCGACGCGGGAATCGAGCTGCGAAACAATTCGATCACCGCTCAGGAGGGGAAGGTTGACCGTCACTTCCGACCAGTCGACATCGCCCGCCGGTTCGTAGCTCGCTTTCCCGTCAATGAAGCTGATTCTGGGCGGGTAATAGCCCTTTCCCAACACAGAGGCTGCCATCAGCAGGGCAACCGTTGCGAGCCCAAGCAGTCTTGATACATCGGCAGTTTGTGGGAACGGTGGATGTTTCATTGTTAGTTTAGATTGTAACAAATCCCAAATGTTTCACATTTCCGAAGACTGAGTAGCCCCGAGTATGAGTTTCGCATTCTCGTGTTCACCCCTTGCCTTTGCCCGTGCCTTTGCCCTGATTTCATCTTTGGTTCACTTCGCTCACTCCAAGCTAAAACGAACACTGGCCGATTGACGGGCAAGGGCACAGGCAAAGGCAAGGGGTTAAGTCGACTCCCGCCGGGGTACTCAGAAGGCATGCTTGTGCACGTCCCGGTGCTGCACAATCGGCTGCAAGCCGCACTCGCGAAGGATTCGTGACAGCTGTTGACACACATAGACGGATCGGTGCCGACCTCCGGTACAGCCAATGCCTACGGTGAGATAATTCTTGCCCTCTCTCCGGTATTTGGGAACCAGGTAGTGTAAGAGGCTTGCTATCCGCTCGACGGACTCCTGTGTCTCAGGTTCTTTCTGAAAAAAGACTTCCAGGGTCGGATCATCACCCCTCAGCTCCTTCAAATCCGGATCGAAATAAGGGTTGGGTAGAAACCGCACATCCAGAACCAGGTCGGCATTGAACGGTAGTCCGTATTTGAAACCGAAAGAAACGAACGTGATCTGTGGCCGCTCCGAGTCCGAATCACTGTCAAAGGTTTGCTGTATCAGGTGCTTTAGTTCATGAACGGAAGTCTGACTGGTGTCAATCACGAGGTCGCACAGCTCCTTCAGACTGGCAATCTGACGGCGCTCTGAGCGAACTCCTTCGAGCACTCCGCGGCTCTGGGCCAGAGGGTGCACACGCCGCGTTTCACGGTAGCGACGAGCCAGCACTTCGTCAGAGGCATCAACAAATACGACCCTGGTATTGAATCCCGACTTCTTGAGAGTGCCGTACACGGACTCGAAGTCGGCCAGCGTCTCTCGGGAGCGAACGTCCGTCACTACGGCCAGTCTGGAAACGCCTCCTCCTGCTGCGCGTCCCATTTCGATCAGCTTGGGGAGCAGAGCCGGCGGCAGGTTATCAACGCAAAAGTATCCCAGGTCTTCCAGGGCTTTGAAGACTGTACGTTTTCCTGAGCCGCTCATCCCCGTGACAATTACAATCTGCTGCGGATCTTTCTGCGAGTCGGTCATCCCTCACCGAAGCACTGGAATCGTCAGGCAGTAGCACGGCGCTGTCGCGATCCTGCCACATTCATCTGATCTCGATACTTGGCCACCGTCCTCCGAGTTATCTGGATGCCTTCACGATTGAGACCTTGAGCGATCTTCTCGTCGGAGAGCGGCTTGGAAACATTCTCCGCCTCGATCATTCTTCGAATCATCTCCTTGACTTGAATTGTTGAAAAGCTCTGGCCGTTCCTGCCTTCGACTCCAACACTGAAAAAACGCCTGAGTTCGACAATTCCATGCGGCGTGTGAGCATACTTGTTGGCCACGACACGGCTAATCGTGGATGAGTGAACCTTGAGCTCTTCGGCAATTTCTTTGATGAGCATAGGCCTCAGGTACAGCACGCCGTGGTCAAGGAAAGGAGTCTGACGGTGGATGATGGCCTCGCAGACACGATAAATGGTAGCCTCGCGTTGATCGACGCTCTTGAGCAGTTCGATGGCCGACCGAAACCGCTCACGAATAAAGTTTTTCGTTTCTCTGGATGTAGTCTTCTGCCGTAGCAGGCTGCGGTAGGCATTGCTCAACCGAAGACGCGGCAGGCCGTCGTCACTCACTACCACGCGGTAACCATCCTCTGTCTTCTGGATATACACATCCGGCTGGACGTAGTCCGGTTCTTTCCAATCGTACCGCTGCCCCGGTTTCGGCGAGAGAGACCGGATCACTTTTAGGGCCTCTTCCACCTCCTCGACCCCGCGGCCCACCCGGCGAGCCAGTTCTGTGACTTTTCTGATCTCCAGGTCAGCGAGGTGATCCCGCAGCAACTCTCCTGCCAGCCCCTCGCTCATGCCCAGGCTCTCGAGTTGAATCAACAGGCATTCAGCCAGGTCTCTGGCTGCCACTCCCGGCGGATCGAAGGACTGGACGGTTCGCAGAGCCTGCTCGACGTCCTCAATCGAGACCTCGAGCTGTTCGCAGATTTCGTCATTACCCACGCAGGCGTAACCATCCGGGTTCACATTGCCGATAATGAAGTAAGCGATCCTGTGCACCTCCGGCGTGATCTCGGTCAGATTCAGCTGCCAGTTCAGGTGATCCTGCAGGGTGATGTGAGTAGAAAGAAAACTCTCAAAGGAAGCTTTGTCCTCCAGGCTTTCGGACTCTGAGCGGGTTCGCGCGGGAGACGGGAGGTATTCTTCAAAGAAATATTCCACATCGATGTCCGCGAAGGGGTCCTCACCGCCGTCCGGCCCATCATTGTCATCCGCCGGCTCGATCGTCGGTTCTGCGCCGACGGCTTCCTCCAGCACGGGGTTCTCCGACAGTTCCTGCTGGAGCATCTCCGCAAGCTCCAGCCGATTGAGAGTCAGGAGTTCGATCTTCTGCAGCAGCGCAGGTGTCATTGTCAAGCGCTGAGAAAGCTTGACAGTGAGGGCTGTTCTGAGCTGTGGTCGATTCAATCCGATGCTCCCCGGGGCGACCGCCTAGTAGAGGCGGAACTGTTCGCCCAGATAAACCTTGCGAACTTCGAGATCGGAGGAAAGCACGTCCGGCGTGCCCGATCGGAAGATTGTCCCTTCTCTGATGATATAGGCGCGATCCGTGATTTTCAAAGTCTCTCGTACATTATGGTCGGTGATCAGGACGCCGATGTTCCGCTCTTTCAGGTGAACCACAATTCGTTGAATATCCTGCACAGCCAGAGGGTCAATTCCGGCAAAGGGTTCATCGAGCAGAATGAAGGAGGGCTTGGTCACCAGCGATCTTGCGATTTCGAGACGTCTCCTCTCACCGCCGGAGAGCGCATAAGCCGCCTGGGTTCGAAGCGACGCAATTCCAAACTCCTCCAGGAGTTCGCTCACTGTCTGATCAGCCACGCCCGGGCTCAACTCCAGGGTCTCAGCGATCGCGTAGAGATTGTCCTCGACGCTCAGACGTCGAAAAACTGACGGTTCCTGCGGAAGATAGCTGATTCCTTTCCTGGCTCTCAGGTACATGGGAAGGTGGGTTATGTCCTCTCCGCCAAGAAGAACGCGTCCCCCGTTTGGAGGAGTCAGCCCCACAATCATGTAGAAGGTAGTTGTCTTTCCCGCTCCATTCGGACCCAGAAGACCGACTACCTCCCCCTCATTGATCTCCAGGCTAACTTCCTGGACAACCCTGCGCCCCCGATAGGACTTATCGAGATTTTCAGCAGCAAGAGTCTTCTCGACCGTCCGAAGTGTCGGGGTCATTGTTGTCCTTCAATCAGGAGAGTATCATCACCCAGGGTGAAGGTCAATTTGCGGCCAGTCGCCCTACCTCGTTTAGAATCAATCACTTGAGCCATTTTTCCTTCGACCGTAACCTTTCCCTCCGCTGGCAGATAAATGGCCCTATCGCCCGTCGCCCGTCGCTCCTCCTCGGCCAGATTCACCTCTCCGAGAGCGGTCATCTGGAGGAGCGTCTTCAGGTCGGGCCCGTCAAAGAAGAGAGTCATTTCGGAGGCTTCCAGCTCGAATTCTTCTGACTTGGCCCACACACTGTCCGAGAAGACTGCCTCCTGGGACTGACGATCGAGCACCAGACGATCTGCTTTGACCCGGTAACCGGTGGGCTGTTCTGCCTGCGTTGTCTGCACCAGGGCTGTAATGCTGCCTTCGGCTTCCAGGATCAGACGCCTGGATTCCAGCCGCATCCGGTCACTCTCGATCCTGTTCTCGCCAAACTCGAGGCGGGGCCGCCCCTCGTACAGAATCCAGGAACTCTGGCCTCCGGCTTTCATTTCCTCAGCCTTGATGGTCAGGGGCTGGTCCCCTGGGACCCGCGTCTGGACATGTCCAGACGCTCGAATACCGTGGTTGGAAGCATCCAGTCGAAAGCTGGTGGCCGTTGTCCGGCTGACCAGCTCGTTTTCTGTGGTCAGGCTCCTCAACACCGGGAAGGGCTCACCGGTCACTTCGATAAGCCGGCCTCCACTGGTAATGAGGCCCTTCTGGCCGGAAAGCTGAATGAGACCATCCGGTCCCTCCTCGGTCAGCTCCAGGTTGCCCCGCAGTTCAGCTTCTTCCAGGGCCCCCTGGCGGTCGTAGGTGACCCTCATATCGCGGGCTTCAGCTTTCAGCGGCTTCTCCAACCCTCTTTCCAGGTAAACCGGCCCTGTCGCGATCAGCGACACGGGCACAGCGTTCGCGTACTCGTTCCTCAATCCGGCTGCCCGTATCACAGTCTTCTGCGTCGACGATTCCTCCACGACTTGAGACCTTCCAACCGCGTTCAGACTTGCCAGTTGTCCCTCTTGAAAGAAGACTTGAATCTCCTTTTCCGCCTCCAGAGTTCGCTTCACCAGGCTCCCTTCTGCCACCAGAACAGGCTGGTTTCGCGCAATCAGTTGCTGGAGGAGGGCACCCGGGCCGAGGGTCACACGCAATTCTTCACTGCGGATCGTTTCTCTCCCCGATCCGGTCTGCCGAACCAGTTCAACCTGACCTCTGAAGGCCAGTTCGTCGAACTGCAGCCCGGAACGAGAGACTCCCGTCATGTGGTCAGCGCTGACCTTGTCAATCCCGGCTTCACGCCACTCGATCTCGATATCCCCGCTGGCCTCCAACCGATTCAGCAACATCTCGTCCAGGCGGCTCTCAGGTTTGGGCACACCTGTGATCAGTCGAGCTCTAAGAATCTGAGCCCCGGCCCCCGGGCCTCGGCGGTAGAGGGCCCTCTGGTCAGCCTTCGAGGCCAGACGAAAGCTCGATGCGGTTCCCTGGTCGGGATCAAACTCGAGGCTCAACGTGTCTCCCTTGATGACAGCGTCCGCACTCCCGAAAACCACCCTTCCAACGGCGGTTGCCAGCCGAAGTTCCCGCTCCCCGGTTAGTTGAATGTCGAGCTTCTCGGCGTCGAGACTCTGAGCCGCACTCTTGATCCTGCACCTACCCACCAGAAGAAGTCTTCCGAGTCGGGGCCAGTAGCTGGCCGTCAGGGCGCGAATGTCAACGACTCCTTCTCCTTCAGGAACTCGCAAGTGAATCCCATCCTGCACATCGAGACGATTCTTGCCGGCATCGTAAAGAAGTGTTCGTCCCTCACCTTCGACTTCTCCACGCCTGAGCGAGAAAGCTTCCTCAATGCGGATCTCCTGCTTCTCGAGATCGGCCGAAGCGCGCTGCGAGAGGATCTGCGTGCCGTCTTCCAGGAGAATGGAGACGTCCTTTTCAAACTCAACTGCCTTCCCGACATCGTCATAGCGGGCACGTTCCGCCCACACCCGGTCGGCCAACTCCCTTTCCGGGGGCCGAAAGATGTTCAGGTTGACTTGGGCCAGATCCTGCACCCCCTCCTCGTCGACGCTGCTCTCGGCAGACCGAACCTGGAAAACGACATCTCCCGCGTCGTAGTTCTTGAATTCCACTTTGAGGCTGTGCTGGGCCGTGTCCGCCGCCAGCGGTTCTACCCGGGGAGCCTCGGGTCGCTGAGCCAGCCTGTCCAGAAAGTTGACCGCAATGGCCCCCGTGACCACGAGAAGGATTCCGATCAGAACAGCCTTGATCAACCGATTTTGCAGCATGGCTTTCCGTCCCGTACTCTAGTTCTCAGGAGGCTGCGCCTCAGACCGACGAGCATTGTGAATTTCAGTGCTCAGGGGAATCGTAGGGGCGACTCTGGTGGTCTCGCGTCAAGCGGGCCGGCACAAGACCGGCCCCTACGATATTCCCTTAAGCTCGTCGGTTTGTAGACCGAACCGAACTTGACTTGGAATTCAACCCTAGCGCTAGCTCTTCACAAGTGTACTGTCCATGGGCCAGGCGTGCACGAAGGCTGTCAAATCCAGGGTTGCAGGAAGCGTCGCACGGCGGACCGATGGGACGGGCAATCAAACCGCCTTTAAGTCCTCAATGGTGAGGAGCAGTTTGGACTCGCCCATGTAAACCTCGCGGCTCAGTGTGTAGGCGAGATCCAGAGAATTCACCTGCTCCAGTGAAGTTGCCGCACTTGCGTTTCGCCACCAGATCGCTTCCAGACGGTGGCTGTTGGTACCCACATACAACTTCAGGTGCTTCTTTTTGATCAGGAAGGGTCCGGCGGCAAGAGGAGCACCTCGCGAGGCGAAGACCGGTACTGGATTTCCCATTCCAAAGGGAGCCAATCGTTCAATTTGGTTCAGTAGCGAGAAAGAAAGCTGCTCGACTGGGAGAATCGCATCGATACTCAAGGAAGGAACGAGCAGGTCATCGGAGAGGTGTTGGCAGCGTATTCTTCCAGTCTTTCTTCCAGTTGGCTCAGCCTGGACTCGAGATCGGGCCCGGAAACGGTGCACCCTGCTGCCTGGGCGTGCCCCCCAAAATGAGCGAAGAGATCGCGGCAGGAGGTGAGCGCATCGAGCAGGTGAAAGCCCGGAATACTTCTTCCAGAACCCTGACCCCCATTCTCGTCAACGGAGAGAATCAGGGTAGGCCGGTAGCAGCGGTCCACGACACGAGCGGCTACGATGCCAATGACTCCCCGGTGCCAGTTCTGGCCGGAAAGAACGACGAACTTTTTTTGGAGTTTCTCGGGGTGGCGGGCAAATCGTTCCTCAAGTTCCTCGAGAATGCCTTGCTCGGTCTCCCTTCGCCGTAGATTCTTCGAGTTCATCTCCTCGACCATCTTTTGAGCTGTCTCATAGTCTCTGACTGAAAAGAGGTCAACGACTTCCCGGCCTCCCCCCATTCGGGTGACGGCGTTGATGCGGGGAGCTACCTTGAACCCCACATCGAAAGGATTGATTCGCTCCCGCACGCCCGAACCCTCCAGTAGCGCCTTTAAGCCCAGGTTGAGCGGGCTGGCCAGACCGTCGAGCCCAAATCTGGTAAGGATCCGGTTCTCACCCACCAGCGGAACCAGATCAGCAATGGTCCCAATGGCCACGAGTTTCAGGAAGTGATGGACTACTTTTTGGCGACCAACCTCCCGAAAGAGCGCCTGGACCAGCTTGAAGACGACCCCCACAGCCGCCAGATTCTGATCCGGATACCGACAGGCGGGCTGCCTCGGGTTCACAATTGCGTAAGCGTTGGGGAGCGTCGTGTCGGGGAGATGATGATCTGTAACGACGAGATCAATCCCCAGTTCTCGAGCCGCCTCACACACCTTGATGGCCCGAATCCCGGAATCGGCCGTAATGACCAGTGAAAAGCCCTCTTCATGGGCATTCCGGATGACGTCGGTCTTGAGACCGTAACCCTCCTCAAGACGGCGGGGCAGGTAGAAGTCCACGTCAACCCCGATCATTTCGAGGGCACGTTTCAGAATGACCGTCGACGTGATCCCGTCAACGTCGTAGTCCCCGTAAATCAGGACCTTCTCGTGGCGATCCCGAGCTTTTAAAATGCGTGCAACCACGCGGTCAACACCCAGCATAAGGCTGGGATCGTGAAGATCTTCAAGGCGTGGATTGAGAAAGACAGCTGCCTGCTCAGGGTCGGTCAGGCCGCGGTGAATCAGGATCTGCGCCACCAGGGGCTCGACCTCAAGTTTTCCACACAGGGAATCAACCAGATTCGGATCAGCCCGTCTGACATTCCACCTGCATTTCACAGGGAAAGTCTATCAGTAGGCTGTGGCGATTTCCCCGGCTGATTTACTGTCGGCGCAGCTTAAAAAAGAGGTCCCGTGCCTCCTGATTTTCGGGTCGGGTCCGCCTTGAGGACACGTCTACGGACCAGGCAAAAGGGACGACGCGCTGCTCCGACTCTCGGAACATGTCCAGCCTGATCGAGTAAAGGGAGGCTTTCACCCTGAGCGGCTCCCAGCCCCCAAATCGAAGCCCGCTCACGGTGCCTGCGATCAGTTTGGCAACCCCTGCCGACTCCTCTTGCAGCACCTGAAACGCGGCCTCCCAGTCAGCATTTTTCTGGGGAGGCTCGAATTCGGTGGAACTGTTTGTTTCTACGGGAGCAGAACCCAACACCGAGCCTCCGACGGGGACCACCGGGGGTCGAGGTTCGAGGGTCGGCTGTGCGGAAAAGCGGACCTGAGTACGGGGCTGCCTGGGGGGCGGAGGAGGCAGACGATAAACCTGGGGCGGCTGTTCGAACGAAACGAACCAGGAAGCGGTGAATGTTTCCAGCAGCCTTCCCCGTAGATCCCCGGCCACAAGGAGCACCACGCTCGAACCCAACACCAGAACCACGAGCGGAACGGCCAGAATCTGCTGCCAGGGGGCCAGGGCAGGTTCGAGGGGTCCAACAACATTCCGTGACGCTTCGCGAATCTCCTGCGCCTGCCGGCGCAGCCTTTGCCCCGTTTCCGGAGGGGTCCCCACGTCACTTTCCTCCATGCTTATCGCCAGTGGCCTTTTGCCGGGCCCGTAGTTTCAATGCTGCCACAATGAACTCATCCAGATCACCGTCCAAGACCGAATCCACATTGCCGCGCTCCACCTTCGTACGATGATCCTTCGCCAGCTGGTAGGGGTGGAGTGTGTAGGATCGAATCTGGCTTCCCCAGGCGATGTCAGATTTCCCCTTCTCAACCTGATTCAGCTCCTCCTGCCGCTTCTCCATCTCCGATTCATAGATCTTCGAGCGCAGGATCTTCATCGCCATGTCCTTGTTTCGATGCTGGGAACGCTCATTCTGACATTGCACTACGATTCCCGATGGAAGGTGGGTGATGCGAACAGCCGAGTCGGTGACGTTGACATGTTGTCCTCCTGCTCCCGATGAACGGTAGGTGTCGATCCTCAGATCCTTTTCATCAATGACGACGACCAGGTCGTCTTCCAGTTCCGGAGTGACAAACAGCGACGCAAACGAAGTGTGGCGGCGCGCCGCGGCGTCATAGGGCGAAATGCGCACCAGCCGGTGAACCCCGATTTCCGGTACCAGTCGACCGTAGGCCCAGTCGCCCTTTACCAGGAAGGTGGCGGACTTGACGCCGGCTTCGTCCCCGGGCTGCAAATCGGTCAGCTCGGTCTTATAACCCGACTTCTCAGCCCAGCGTTGATACATGCGCAGCAGCATTTCAGCCCAGTCCTGACTCTCGGTACCGCCGGCCCCCGGATGAATCGTCACAATTGCATTGTTCACGGAGTGCTCTCCGGAAAGCAGTGTCCGTGTCTCTGTATCCGCAACCAGCTTCTCGAGGATCTTCAGCTCCTGCTGAAGATCAGCCTCAACATCCTCGCCCTCTCCCAGTAACTCCTCGAGGGCTTCCACGTCTTCGATGGCACTCCGGCATCCACTGGCCAGCTGCAAATCGACCTCGAGTCGGCGGCGCGTTTTGAGCAGAGGCCGAGTTGCCTCTGGCGATTCCCACACCGTGCCATCCGACAGTTGAGCTTCGATTTCCTGCATTCGCCGTTGCTTGCCCTCTACGTCAAAGATACTCCCAGAGATGATTGATCCGTTCCTTCAAGTCCTCCACCTGGTTACGATAGCCTTCCACTGTGTTTTCCTTTCCTCCTCGCCAAGATGGCCTCACCAAATGCGCCCACCAATGTCAGTATTATAGTGAATCCAATGGTTCCCTGGCCGAAACGGGCGAAGTGTGACTGATAAGAATTGGGGGAAAACTTCACGTTCAGGGTGTCCACTTCGAACAGCCCCAGCCGCTCCCGAACCCTTCCGTAAGAATCAATGTGGGCGGAGATTCCTGAATTGGCAACCCGAAGCAGCGGTTTGCGCAGCTCAACCGCGCGGACCGCAGCCATTTGAAGATGCTGCCTCGGTGCTGGTGTGTCCCCAAACCACAGATCATTCGTGATATTGACGAGAAACCTGGCACCTGCCTGGACGGCCTGACGGCTCAATTCGGGAAAGATACTCTCGTAGCAGATCAGCAAGCCGAAACGTTCGTGGCCGGTTTGGGCCGGCTCCTGCATCGGCTGTCCGCGGGTGAAATGGCCGACCTCTCCAACCAGAGCCCGGGACAGACCGAGTAACGCGCTCCCGCGCGGCAGGTACTCGCCGAATGGCACCAGATGCCGCTTGTCGTACTGGTAGACAAACTCTCCGGCTTCGTCCGACAGGAAGGCACTGTTGTAGTCGACGCCGGCTTCCGGCGTACTTCTGATACCGTTCAGGACCAGAGGCCGGCCCTGCCCCGAGACAACCGTTCGCCAGTGCTCTCGGAAGGGCTGGCCTCTGTCAAGAGAAAAGGGGTTCGGAGCCTCCGGAAAGATGACCCAGTCGGCCCCTGCCTGGGCGGCCCGCGCATAGGCTTCCGGCAGCTGTTGAAAATAGACCTTCTGAAAATAGCTGCGCGTACCCCTTAGATCGATACCCGGCTGAACCAGGGCGGCCTGATGCGTGTGATCCGTTTCTATCTCCCAGAGCCTGAGGCGATAGGTGCCGTAGAGCAGGGAAAGACCAATCAAAGCAGCATAAACGAGGGCCGGCCCCGGCCGCTTCACAGTCGTCCAAAGAAGCACTGCCGAAGTACCGGAGACGACCAGGAAAGACAGAAAGTAGACTCCACCCACGTCGGCCGCCTGCAGTAGCGTGCCAAAGCTGTACTGGGAATAACCCAGCGAAGCCCAGGGGAAGCCTCCCTCGACATAGTGACCGCGAAACAGCTCGCAGGCCGTCCACAGGGCCGGAGCAGCCACCAGCGCTGCTCCCTCGCTCGAAGCTCTGGCGATCAGCCACGTCAGAATCGAGAACGGGAGCATCAGGACGGACATGGCGACCGCCAGGAGGAAGAAAATCCCCACTGCCGGGATGAAGGGCAGGCCACCGTACTCGATCATGACCCCTGGGATCCAGTAGAGCACCAAACTGAAGCCGGAAATGAAGAACAGAAGATGTCCCCTGACCACGGGAGCCAGCCCATGACTCTGGAGAATTCGAAGCAGCAGTGGGATCAGGCAGACCCATGCCAGCGGGAAGAGCGAAGCTGACGGGAAACTCAGAGCCAGTCCTATAGCCCCGCTGAGCAGCCCGAGGCGGCCAGCTAGCCAGTTAGTGCAGCTCATCATTGACCGAATGAATCAGGAGCCTGCCGCACGTAGGTGCTGAAGCCGTCGCCTTTGAGGCTTTCTTCCATCTCGTGGGCGGCGGCCTCGTTTTCGAACTCGCCGACCCAGACGCGATAGAAGCCGCCGGAAGTCGAGGGTGGCACGATCCGTCCCTGATGTCCCCTGGCTCCCAGCCTGCCCAGCAGCAGATACCCCTCGGCTTCCGTTCTCACGGCCCCGATCTGTACTGTGTGAACAGGTACCGCCTCCGGTTTGTCCGTTGAGGCCGGGGCCTCGGGATCCATATCTTTACCACTCGATCCCGGTGCCAAGGCGGTCTCAAGGGGGGGCGGTTCGGATTCCACCAAGCGATCTTGAAAGGCCGATTTCGTCGCTCTCGGAAAGGCGCGGGACTTCTTCCCCGCAGCGAATCCGGGGATCTCTTTTCCGATTCGATGGGGGGCTTTGCGAACGCCGAAACTGAATCCAGCCCAGAAAACAAGGACCGACCAACAGAGCACCATGGCGTAGGCCGTCAGAGTCTGCTTTGCTCCCAGACGCGCCATGGCCAACCTGTTATTCGCCCGATCTCTTGGCTGTAAAAGCTGCCAGCAGGTCGACGGGAACAGGGAAAATGATCGTCGAATTCTGTTCCATGCCAATCTCGGTGAGTGTAGAAAGATAGCGCAACTGGATGGCGGCCGGTTCCTGAGCTAGAACCTGAGCTGCCTGCAGAAGCTTCTTTGCTGCCTGAGACTCTCCTTCTGCATGAATAATCTTGGCTCTCTTTTCCCGCTCGGCCTCGGCCTGTCTTGCCATCGCTCGCTGCATCTCGGACGGAAGGTCGACCGTCTTGACCTCCACCATCGAGACCTTTATACCCCAGGCATCTGTACTTACATCGAGGATGCTCTGAAGACGTTCGTTGAGAGCTTCTCGCTGGCTCAACAGGTCATCCAGTTCAACTTCCCCCAGCACGGAGCGCAGGGTGGTCTGGGCGAGTTGAGACGTTGCGTAAAGATAGTTTTCCACTTCCAGAACCGCCTTGTTGGCATCCACGACACGAAAGTAGACGATGGCGTTCACCTTCACAGAGACGTTGTCTCGAGTGATGACGTCCTGGGATGGCACGTCCATGGTCACCGTCCGGAGACTCACCCGTTCGATTCGGTACAAAGGTCGCAGGACAATCATCAATCCCGGGCCCCAGGGCTCGCCGACGATACGCCCAAGACGGAACACGACAGCCCTCTCGTATTCCCTCAAGACCACGACCACCGACAGCAGATAGGCCACCGTGATCCCCAACAACAAAAGAATCGGAGCATAATTCATGCGTTACCTCCAGCAGACTTGGTGCTCCCTTTCAGAAGAATGAGCGTGTTCTGAAAGGAAGGACTCAACCATGTGGTTCAACAAAAAGCGTCAGCTTCTCTACCTGCACGATACGGACCCGTTGGCCGTTTTCAACCGGCTCATCCGAAACGGCGTTCCAGAGCTCTCCGTGCACAAAAACGCGGCCACCCTGATCCGTGACCGGTGAGCGGGCAACCGCAATCTCTCCGATCAGTCCTTCTCGTCCAGTGACGACCCGGCTCCGCAAGCCTTTGACCAGCGTCCACAGGAAGATGAGTGAGATCACCGCCACCGGAATGCCAACCGCCAGAGCCATACCCCAGCCGATTCTCAACTCCGGGTACGGTGAGTCAATCAAAAAAAGAAGACCCAGAGTCATCGACACGGCCCCTCCGATCCCCAGAAAACCGAAGCCCTGGATCAGAACCTCGGCCACCAGGAGTCCGCCACCGAGCAGCAGGAGAAGAACCCCGATATAGTTGATCGGCAGCAGTGAGAAGCCGAGCAGCGACAGGACCAGACAGATGGCGCCGGTTACGCCCGGGATCACAAGCCCTGGAGCCTGAAACTCCAGATACAGACCGAGCAGACCGAGAACTCCCAGCAAAAGCGCCAGATTGGGACTGGCGATCGCAGACAGGAGTCGCTGCCGGCCCGTCATCCCGAGGGTTTCCACGGTCTGGCCACCCACACTCAGGGTGCGGATTTCACCGTCCAGGCGTTCAATCGCCCGCCCTTCGAGTTGACTGAGAAGATCCTGCTGGTCCTCGGCGATCAGGTCAATCAACGACCCGTCTAATGCCTCCTGAGCCGTGTAGGACTTGCTGTCGGTGACTCCTTGTTCCGCCAGCTCATAGTTTCGCTTGCGCTGCTCCACGATGCTTCTCAGGCTGGCCAGGGCATCGTTGCGGACTTTCTCTACCAAGACTTCATCCTCGACGCCGAAGGGAAACACCGGATGAGCGGCACCGGTATTGGTAGCCGGGGCCATGGCCGCCACATCCGCCGCCAGCAGGATGAAAAAACCGGCTGAAGCCGCATGGCTCCCGGAAGGCGCCACGTAGCAGATGACGGGGACTTCAGAATTGAGAATGGCCCGCACAATCTCCTGCATCGAGATCCCCAGGCCCCCGGGGGTCGCCAGGCGAATCAGCAGAAACTCAGCCTTGACGTCCGCGGCATGTTCAACCGCCCCCGCGATGAACTCCGCCTGTACCGGATCGATCGCGCCGACAACCTCAATTTTGACGATCTCAGCCACAACCGGCTGCACCAGAAAACAGGGCAGGAGGCCACATAAGAGTCTCATTGTCGTGCGATTCTTTCGGAGCCAGTTTTCCACCAGCCTCCAGTATAGTACTCTCTGACCAAATGCTCACGATTCGACTCTTTGCAGGCATGAGGGATGCCGCCGGCAGGGGCGTGCTGGAAATGGAATTGCCCTCATCGGCGAGGGTCTCGGAAGTCTTTCACGAGCTGACCGTTCTCCATCCCGGTGTGGAGCCTTTCCGTCGCAGCCTGCTGGTGGCCGTGAACCAGGAGTATGCTGACTGGGACGGGGCGGTCCAGGATGGGGATGAGGTGGCCTTCTTTCCCCCCGTCAGTGGAGGAAGTCATTGATCCGAATCGTAAGAGAAAGAATCGAGGCCTGCGAAGTGATCGCGGCGGTTCAGAGCCCGGAAGCCGGTGCCATAGTGACTTTCGACGGGACCGTCAGAAACCACGCCCGGGACAAGTCCGTGACGCATCTTTTCTATGAGGCCTACGACCACATGGCGGTCCAGGAAATGGAAGCCATTCGGGATCGTGCCATGGCTCGCTGGCCCATCCGAAGACTGGCGGTCGTTCACCGCGTGGGCCGGCTCGAGATCGGTGACAGCAGCGTTTTCATCGCCGTCTCCGCGGACCATCGCGTTGACGCTTTTGAAGCCTGCCGGTTTGTGATCGACAGCCTGAAAACGACAGTTCCAATCTGGAAAAAGGAGTTCTACGTTGACGGTGAAGTGTGGGTCGAGGACTACTCATGAAACTGATCAAGGTAGGGGCCGCTACGCTGAACCAGACCCCTCTGGACTGGGAGGCCAACAAAGCAAGCATCCTGGGAGCCATCGAAGAAGCCCGCAATCGCCAGGTGTCGGTGTTGTGCCTTCCCGAGCTTTGCATCACCGGCTACGGCTGCGAGGACGCGTTTCTTTCGGCCAGTTTGCATACCACAGCACTCCAGGTGTTGGAGGAGATTCTTCCTCATACGGATGAGATGGTGGTCTCCCTGGGGCTTCCTGTCGCCTACAACAACGTGGTGTTCAACACGGCCTGCCTGGCGGCCAAGGGCCGCATTGCCGGATTCGTGGCCAAGCGCTATCTGGCCCGCTCCGGCATCCACTACGAGCCCCGCTGGTTCAAGCCGTGGCCGATTGGAAAGCAGGTGTCGATCCGGATTGGGAGCAACGAGTACCCCTTTGGGGATCTTTATTTCGACTGCGGCGGAGTTCGAATCGCCTTTGAGATCTGCGAAGATGCCTGGGTGGCCGACCGTCCCGGGGGGAACATGTTTCTCAAGGGGGTCGATATTATTCTCAACCCCAGCGCCAGCCACTTTGCGTTCAAAAAACAGCAGATCCGGAAGCGCTTTGTCCTGGAGGGCTCCCGTGCTTTCGGCGTGACCTACGTGTATTCGAATCTCATCGGTAACGAAGCCGGTCGCGCTATCTATGACGGCGGAGCGCTGATCGCCTCAGCCGGCGAGCTCGTGAGCTCGACAAGGCGCTTCTCCTTCCTCCCGTTTCAGGTAGCCAGCGCCACCGTGGATCTCGACCTGACGCGGATGGGACAGGCTCGCAGTGCCGGCGCCGACCCCCAAGTGGAGGAGGACGTTTCCGACCGGATCCAGGTTGAGATATCGTACCCGGAAATTCCACCGGAGATCGCAACCACTGAACAGCCGTCCTGGGAACAGTCTGGCTTTCACAAGGAGGAGGAGTTTCTGAGGGCCGTGGCGATCGGGCTCTTCGACTACCTTCGCAAGAGCCGTTTCCACGGTTTCATCGTCTCTCTGAGTGGCGGGGCTGACTCGAGCGCGGTGGCCTGCCTGGTCGCGCTAACCATTCAACTGGCAACCCGGGAGCTCGGAATCGACGGCTTCAAGTCGAAACTCTCCCATGTTCCCGTTCTTTCCTCTCGAGACACGGTCCCTGAACTGACGGCCTCTCTCTTGAGCTGCGTGTATCAGTCCACCAGAAACAGTTCCGAACGGACCCGCCAGGCGGCCCGGTCCCTGGCCGCAGCCGTGAACGCCCGCTTCTACGAGTTTGACGTCGATGCGATGGCCCAGAACTATCAGGATCTGGTCTCTGCTCAGATCGGAAGGGAACTCACCTGGGAAGAGGATGACATTGCCCTGCAGAACATCCAGGCACGGGTCCGCTCACCCGGCATCTGGCTGCTGGCCAATCTGCAGCGGGCCTTGCTCCTTTCCACCAGCAACCGCTCCGAAGCGGCTGTGGGTTACGCCACCATGGACGGTGACACGTCGGGCGGCTTGAGTCCCATTGCCGGGATTGACAAAGCCTTCCTGCGGCGCTGGCTGAGCTGGCTGGAGGACCATGGACCCGAGGGGTATGATCCCCTGCCCGCCCTGGCTGTGGTCAACTCGCAACAGCCTACGGCGGAACTGCGTCCCGCCGATCAGGAACAGACGGATGAAGGCGACTTGATGCCCTATGACCTTCTGGACGCCATCGAGAGGGCTGCCATTCGCGACAAGAAGTCACCGCTGGAGGTGTTCCGCGTCATGGAAGGGCGCTTCCCCGACTACTCCCCGCGGCAGCTGGGTGACTGGGTTCACCGGTTCTTTGTGCTGTGGTGTCTAAACCAGTGGAAGAGGGAGCGCTACGCGCCCTCCTTTCATGTGGACGACGAAAACCTGGACCCGAAGACGTGGTGCCGCTTCCCCATTCTTTCGGGTGGCTTTGAACGGGAACTGGCCGAGCTGGAGCAGTACCTGGCGAGTGAATCGTAGGGCACGGTTATCCACCCGGGGCAGTTTGCCACCATGCCCGTGGCTGCGCTGTCACCTGCAGGTACCACATTTTGATCGATTCCACATCAGAAAGTGGGAGGGGGTCGGGCTGCGGTCGGGAGTGCCGGACTTTGGGAGATGGCGATGCTTGGAAAGTGGGAGGGGCCTGAGGGCGAAGGACGTTTAAATTCCCGGACGTAGCCCTCAGGCCCCTCCCACTTTCCCCACCTCGCCATCTCCTGGAGCTCGGCTCGCCAGATTGTTCACTTCGCTCACTGCGTTTCCAGGGCCAGATTACACCGCCTTGACGCTGGGTCTTGCTAAGCTACGGCCCCGGCACGGCAGAGCGCGGTGTCCTACCGCAGGAGCCGGCGCTGTCGGAGGCTGTTTCCCACCACGCTGACGCTGCTGAAGGCCATGGCCAGGGCAGCCATCGCCGGATGGAGAGACCGGATGAAATCCGGCAGGAATTCCAGTGGATAGAGAGCCCCGGCCGCGGTCGGGATCAACACAACGTTGTAGAGGAAGGCCCAGACCAGGTTTTGACGAATCGTCCGAATCGTCACGTCACTGATGCGCAGAGCCCGGGCAATGGACTCGAGGCGGTTGCCCAGAATGGTGATGTCGCTGGTCTGAATGGCCACGTCGGTGCCACTGCCCATGGCAATGCCCAGATCGGCCTGAGCCAGTGCCGGGCCATCATTGACTCCGTCGCCGACCATCGCCACGACCTTCCCATTCTCCTGCATTTCACGGATTCGTTCCGCCTTATTTTCCGGCGTCAACTCGCCCGCATGTTCAACAATTCCAACCTCACGACCTATCGCGGCTGATGTCTCCGAACTGTCACCGCTGAAAAGAACCACTCGTCGCCCCACATCACGAAGCGAGTCAACCACCTGGGCGGCTCCGGGACGGGCCTGATCAGCCACGGCAATGAGACCGACTGCTGTTTCATCTCGACTCACCCAGATGGTGGTCTTCCCGTCTGCAGCCAAACGCTGCTGTTCCGCCTCCAGCCTGTCGAGATGCACCCCGTGGGCCTGCATGAAGGCCAGGTTTCCGATTCCCCAGAGTTCCCCTTCCGACCTGGCTCGAATGCCTTTGCCTGCAATCGAGTAAAACTGATCGAGCTGGGATCGCTCGATCCCCTGCTTCCGGGCCTCCTCAATGATTGCCCCGGCCAGGGGATGCTCGCTCCCATGCTCGATCGAGGCAGCGACATGCAATACCTGCCGCTTGGCCTCTTCCCGACTGTTCTCGGCCGGTTCTGTCTGAGCCGCCACAATGTCCGTCACCACCGGTCGTCCTTCGGTCAAAGTCCCGGTTTTGTCAAATACGACGACTTCGATGGAACGAGCTACCTCCAGGGCATCGACCTTTTTAAAGAGGATCCCATTCCGTGCGGCGATACCTGTTCCGACCATGACGGCCGTGGGTGTCGCCAATCCGAGCGCACAGGGACAGGCAATGACCAGCACGGCCACCATTCTGAGCAGAGCTTCCGGCAGCCCCAGAGACGAGAATGAAAGCCAGATCAGGAAGGTGAGTACCGCCGTGACGAGAACGAAGGGTACAAAAAGGGCGGAAATTCGGTCCACCAGTGCCTGAGTCGCCGCCTTTCCGGACTGTGCTTCCTCCACGACGCGGATGATCTGGGCCAACCGCGTGTCCTCACCCGTGCGAGTCACTTCGATCTCCAGAAACCCGCTCTGGTTGACCGTGCCGCCAGTGACGCCGGATCCGATTGGCTTCTCCACCGGAATACTCTCTCCGGTGAGCATGCTTTCATCTACCGAGGAGGTGCCCCGCTTCACCTGGCCGTCCACGGGTACCTTCCCGCCAGGGCGAACCACGACCGTGTCCCCGACACGGACTTGCTCCAATGCCACCTCCATCTCTGCGCCATCTCTCATGACCCGCGCTGTCGGCGGCCTCAAATCAAAAAGGAGGGTGAGGGCCTCGCGGGTCTTCCTCGTGGCTCTTTCTTCGAGGAGTTTCCCCAGTTTGACCAGTGTGACAATGACCGCGGCGGTTTCAAAGTAGGTGTGCGTCCCGAGGGCGGTTGATTCGAAGGCCTGGAAGAGGAGGACCGCCAGGCTGAAAAAGTAGGCCGTGGAGGATCCCAGTGCCACCAGGACATCCATATTGGCTGCTGCGTTTCGAATCGACCGCGCGGCGCCCCGATAAAAGCCCCATCCGACATAGAACTGAACGGGAGTGGCCAGAGCCAGAAGCAGCCAGTTCACCCAGGGAGCACCAGACCATTCTCCCGGCAACCCGAAGTCGCGGCCCATGCTGATTACGAACAGCGGCAAAGTGAAGGCAAAACCCCACCAGAAAAGTGAAAGACGTCCCTTTCTCGACTTCGTCCGAGTCTGAACGGTCTCGGCTGTCTCGAGGCCCCTGCCCGCTGCAGTGGCCTGGTACCCCGACCGCTCTACGGCCTCCACGAGATCAGCGACTCGCGTCGCTCCAGCCAGATGGACGACTTTCGCCCTCTCCGTCGCCAGATTCACAATGGCATCCGTCACGCCATCGACTTGCCCGAGCGCCTTCTCAACCGCACTCTGGCAGGCGGCGCAACTCATTCCCCCGATTTCGAGCTCGACCTCGTGCTTCTGTACTTCGTACCGCGGTACGGATTCCTCCCTCGGAATAATTTCGTATTTATCCACGGCTATTTGCCTTAAATACGTTGAGAATCTCCCCGATCATTTCTTCTTTCTTCTCCGGATCTCGGCCCTCCAGAGCATCGGCCACGCAATGTCGCAGGTGCTGGCCCAGGATAATCCCGCTCACTTGCTGCACCGCCCCCTGTACGGCCTGGAGCTGATGCACAACGTCAATGCAGTACGCATCTTTCCTGACCATTCGTGAAATGCCGGCCACGTGACCTTCGATGCTCTTCATGCGCCGCAGGATTTCCTGTCTTTCTTCCATAACCTTTTCCTTTCCTCTCCAGGGTCTCCAACCATACCCCCCCCTGGGGGCGGGGATTAATGTAATATCCTTTGAAGTCGAGCGCAAGTTTACAGGGTACCGGACGGGCTGGGAGGACCCTCCGTGGTCCGATCAGATCGCCGCGCGGAGGCGGCTCCTACTCTTCGCCATCGGGTCAGATCCAACACCTGGAACGTTGGAACTTGGAACTTTGGAACGCTAAGCAACGTAGTCCGATCAGATCGCCGCGCGGAGGCGGCTCCTAGTGCGCTCGTAAGCGCACTTGAACAGTAGGGTGAAAGTCCCTACCGGGCAAACGTTCTCCGGCCCGTATTCGACGGCAACTGCGTCATCGTGGGTGGGGTGGGAAGCAGCCGAAGGAGAACCACCAGTCTGTAGGAGACGAACTCGATTCGGCTCAGAGGGGACAGCGAGCCTGCTGGGAAATGGCGAAGCTCGAATGGAAGGGAAACCTGACACGGACAAGAGCCTGATGGGTAACGTGAAAAAGGCATCTTGTTAACCCTTGGGGTGGTTGGAGATGGAATGGTGGGAAGTTCAAGTGACGTAAAGCGAGGAGGTCTGCGAAAGGTCGGTCTGGTAAGAGCCCCGCAGAAGTCAGAGGCGGCGTAGTAGTGAAGAAGCCGGGTAATGCCGGTGGAGCGAAGGCCCGCCAGGAAGGTGGATGTGTAGAGTCAATGACGAAGCAAGAGGAACTGTCGAAAGTGGAGGAGACTCCTAAGCAAGGCAGAGAAGCCGAGAGCCAGAAATGGAGCTGGGTGGAAGCGGAAGTGTGGACCGAACGCATGCTGACGACCCTGGAAACAGGAGTGAAAGGAGGCAAAAATGCCTACTTTATCGAGCAGGGGCTATTTACCATGGCCGTAGCCCACGCGCAGATCTGTCAGTCCCGACGTGGACCCCACTGACTGGAGAGCCGGATGCGGGAGAACCGCACGTCCGGTTCGGAGGAAGGGGAGGCTCAAACCAATGAGCTTTCCCTACCCCTATCTCTTCGCCATCGGGTGGCATTCCCAGTGTAGGAGGACCCTCCGTGGTCCGATCAGATCAGATCTGGAACGTTGTAGCTTGGAACTTTGGAACGCGAAGCAACGATAGGGGTAGGGAAAGCTCATTGGTTTGAGCCTCCCCTCCCTCCGAACCGGACGTGCGGTTCTCCCGCATCCGGTTCTCCAGTCAGTGGGGTCCACGTCGGGACTGACAGATCTGCGCGTGGGCTATGGCCATGGTAAATAGCCCCTGCTCGATAAAGTAGGCATTGGGCCAGCGTTGATGATCGCTCCCTCGGGCTCGGCCTCTCCGTTTCCGGCGCTTTCGCAGAATCGATCGCAGACGCCCTCGTACCCATCCATCCACCCCCTTAAACGTCGCGGGATGGCTGTGTTGAAAGTACCCAAACCAACCCCGTAGGATTGGGTTGAGCGTCTCAATGGTCTGCTTCAGACTGTGGCCATTCGTCCTTCGGGTCAGTGGGCGGACTCGCTCCCGCAGCTTCTTTTCACTGCTTTTGCGAGGCCATTTAAGCCCTCTTTCAAAGTGGTAACCCAGAAAGTCGAACCCACCCTTTTGGCGAGCATCCACTACCCGGGTCTTGTTCGGGTTCAGTCGTAATCCACGCTGCGCCAGCTCCTTTCGAAGCTTCCTCAGCGCTTCTCGCGCCTGTCGCTCATCTCGGCATAGAATCACCCCATCATCGGCATAGCGGATCATCACTTCCCCGGCACGCTCCATCTCTTCATCCACTGGATGTAAATACAGATTAGCCAGCAACGGACTGATCACCGCACCTTGAGGAGTTCCTCTCTCCGGCTTCCACTTCTTCATCCCATCCAGAACTTCTTGTTCCAGATAGCTTCGAATCAGCTTCAGCACTCGACCGTCTGAGACTTCCTTCTCCACTTCTTGCATCAAGATCTCCGGGTCAATGCAGTCAAAGTATTTCTCGATGTCTGCATCAACCACCCAGTGATAGCCTTCTTCCAGTCGTCGTTGCACCTCGCGCAGTGCATCCTTGCAGCTTCGCTGCGGCCGGAATCCATAACTGTGCCGGCAGAACTTCTTTTCGAAGATTGGTTCCAGCACCTGGCGAAGGGATGTCTGCACCACTCTGTCCCGTACTGTCGGGATCCCCAGCGGTCGCTTCTTCCCTCCTCCTTTATCGATCCAGTGTCGGCGCACTGCTCGCGGTTGATAGCGATCGTCTTTCAGTTCCTGGTGCAGTTGCTCCAGTTCCCTTTCCAATCGCCACTCAAACTTCTGGATACTTTGGCCATCCACTCCACCGGCTCCTTTCCGTCGGCGTACCTTTCGCCACGCCGCTTCCAGACTCCGATTTCTGTAGACCTTGTCAATCAAGCTGAACCATTTGCCTCCTTTCACTCCTGTTTCCAGAGTCGTCAGCATGCGTTCGGTCCACACTTCCGCTTCCACCCAGCTCCATTTCTGGCTCTCGGCTTCTCTGCCTTGCTTAGGAGTCTCCTCCACTTTCGACAGTTCCTCTTGCTTCGTCATTGACTCTACACATCCACCTTCCTGGCGGGCCTTCGCTCCACCGGCATTACCCGGCTTCTTCACTACTACGCCGCCTCTGACTTCTGCGGGTCTCTTACCAGACCGACCTTTCGCAGACCTCCTCGCTTTACGTCACTTGAACTTCCCACCATTCCATCTCCAACCACCCCAAGGGTTAACAAGATGCCTTTTTCACGTTACCCATCAGGCTCTTGTCCGTGTCAGGTTTCCCTTCCATTCGAGCTTCGCCATTTCCCAGCAGGCTCGCTGTCCCCTCTGAGCCGAATCGAGTTCGTCTCCTACAGACTGGTGGTTCTCCTTCGGCTGCTTCCCACCCCACCTCACGATGACGCAGTTGCCGTCGAATACGGGCCGGAGAACGTTTGCCCGGTAGGGACTTTCACCCTACTGTTCAAGTGCGCTTACGAGCGCACTAGGAGGACCCTCCGTGGTCCGAACCACTCTTGTCCAAATTAGCCATAAGAGAGGTCGGGTCGACCTCGTAAGATTCGGTTGATCGAATAACCGGACAAGGAGGACCCGACCATGAATCGATTTTGCAGCATTTTCAGTCAACTTCTCCAGCTTTTTCCTCGCTGGGAGTTTCAATAACTGGTCCTGGAGACCAAAGCCGAGCGCCATGCACGCGGTTTCAGCAGCTGGGGACAGTTTGTCGCCATGCTGTTTTGCCAGCTGGGCCGTGCTCATAGCCTGCGGGAGATCTGCGGAGGCCTGGCCAGCTGTGAAGGAAAACTGCATCATCTTGGAATCGCTTCTCCCAAGCGCTCCACCCTCAGCTATGCCAATAAGCATCGACCCTGGCAACTGTACAAAAAGGTTTTTTACCGCCTGCTGGATCGTTGTCTGAGAGAGACCGAAGGGCGTCGCAAGAGAAGATTTCGTTTCAAGAATCCGCTGCTGAGTCTGGATGCGACCGTCATCGATCTGTGCGCACAATTGTTTGACTGGGCTCATTTTTGCCGAACCAAGGGGGCCGTCAAACTGCATCTACTCTTGGACCACAACGGTTACCTTCCCGTCTTTGCCCACATCACCGAGGCAGCCACGGCCGACATCACCGTGGCTCGCCGTCTGAAGTTTGCCGCCGGCACCGTTGTCGTCTTTGATCGCGGCTACAACGACTACAACTGGTATGCGGACTTGACCCGTCAGGGCGTCTTCTTTGTGACCCGTCTCAAAGACCGTGCCGATTACGAGGTCCTCGAAGACCGCCCGCTTCCCAAAAACCGTCGAGTCGTCCGTGACCAGGTGATTTTCTTTCACGGACTGGCCGCCCAGGACAAAATCTGTTTCTTTCGCCTGGTCGAAATCCAAGATCCGCTCTCTGGCCGCCTCGTTTTTTTGACGAATCACCTGGATTTCGGAGCCACCACCATTGCCGCAATCTACAAGGAGCGCTGGCAAATCGAGCTCTTTTTCAAGGCCCTCAAGCAGAATCTACGGGTCAAGACCTTCGTCGGCACCTCGGCCAACGCCCTCAAGACCCAAATTTGGACAGCATTGATCGCTCTGCTGATTCTGAAGTTTCTGCAGCTCAAAGCAACCTTTGACTGGTCACTGTCCAATCTGGCCGCACTGCTGAGGATGAACCTGTTCGTTCATAGAGACTTGTGGAGGTGGTTGAACCAACCATTCAAGTTTCCACCCCTACTACCGGAGAGCTCTCAAGCCTCCTTCACCCTCTCGTAATCTGGACAGCACCATCGGAGACCTGGACATGAAAGACTGAAAATCCTGTCCAAGACGCCAATAAAATCAAGGGGTCGATCATCGAATCTCAGCTAATTTGGACAGCAGTGGGTCCGAACAGGGTCTCACAAACTGAAGATCTGGAAATTGTGGATCGGAAGCGGCAGAATGCTCGGTGAGTGGAAAGCTGGCTTGAGCACCTCATTCTCTTACTGGCCGGGGCGGTGGCGGGCACATTGAACGTGATCGCCGGCGGGGGATCGTTTCTGACCCTTCCTGTTCTCATTTTTCTGGGACTTCCGGCCACCGTTGCCAATGGCACCAACCGGGTCGGGATACTGGTCGAGAGCGTAGCCGCTGTCCATAGCTTTTCGGGCAAGGGAGTCCTGGATTGGCGATCCTTTCGATGGGCTGCCCTGCCGGCTGCGGGCGGGGCTCTGGCGGGTGCCCTGATCGCTGTCTGGATTGACGATCATTCCTTTCAGAGAATCCTGGCCATCTTGATGGTGGCAGTCACCTTGTGGACCCTGTGGAACCCCTTCAAGCCGCAGGATGTGGCTCATGTTGTGCAGCGCAGCACTCTGTCTCTGAGCCTGGCCTTCTTTGTGGTGGGCATTTATGGCGGCTTTGTTCAGGCCGGCGTGGGGTTCCTGCTGCTGGCGGCCACCACCTGGGCGGGGCTGGATCTGGTCCGGGGAAACGCCGTCAAGGTGCTCACGGTTCTGGTCTTTACCATCATGGCGCTGGGGGTGTTTGCCTGGCAGGGTAAGGTCGTGTGGCTGACCGGCATCGTGCTGGCTGTTGGTTTTGCGGTTGGAGGGAGGCTGGGAGCCCGGCTGACCCTGACCCACGGGCACGCCTGGGTGAGGCGAGTCGTCACCCTGGCAATCGTCGTTTTCGCCATTAAGCTGTGGATGGGGTGATCAATGGAAAATGGAAAATGGAAAATGGAAAACGGGGTTCCGACAGTAAAGGTGCAAGAGCGCACGCTGGGGTTTGAGCCGCAGCGGTGCGAAAATTTACTCTAAGCGCCTCCGCTGGTCCCGAAATCTGGTAGGTTCCGCTCGGGATGATGTGAGCGTAGAGCCCAACGCGAGGGAGCGGACCGGCCTGATTCTCGGGGTGGCCAAAAACCCCATCGTGAAAGCCTCTATTTTGGCCAGGTTCCGGGCCTCCTCGGCGTCGATTTCGGCATGGCCGTAATCTATACCTTTTGGCCACCCTCGAGCCAAGCCCACCAGACGTGCAGCTCATCTTGAGAGAGCTCCAAGGCTAGGGCACCCGGTAAGATCCCGAACAGAGAAAAACGCCCGCTTCGGGCAAACGGGCGACTTCTCCATCTTTTTCGTTGGCGGACCCTATCCAGGAGCTTGGCGGGAAGATCGGTCTGACCGAAAGTACTGCTTGGCCTCTGGGACGGGTTGGCTTTTGGGGTCTGATGATCCTGGATGATTCAGAAATCAGAGGCCGGTGCTAGCGGAAATGTGACATTACGCCTCAGTCTGATGTAAGATTTTGTTCACAGGAGGGTCTTATGAAGCACCTTATGTTTGTGGTTTTCTGCCTCATGGTAACTTGCAGCGCACAGGCCGAGAAAAGCAAAGCTGAACTGATCGCCGAGGCCGAGAGTGCCGCTCCCGAAACTATAACCAAGAACGCCACCATCAAGACGCCGGAAGGTGAAGTGTTGAGGAAGGGGTCGAACAACTGGACCTGCTACCCTGGTTCGGGGGTCATTGGACCCATGTGCAACCAGGCTCAGTGGGACAACCTCCTGGCAGCTTTGATGAAGAAGGAATCTATCGAGGTAAAGGAGTTAAGCGTGTCCTATATGCTGGCGGGAGAAGGAGATGCCATTGGTACCAGTAACATTGATCCCTTTGCTTCGGAGCCCACGGACTCGAATGACTGGATCAAGGAAGGGCCGCATCTCATGATCCTGGTGCCCGATCCAGCCATACTGGAGGGCTTGTCTACCAACCCGAAGGATCCTGTTTACGTGATGTGGAAAGGTACCCCCTACGCCCACATCATGGTGAGGGTGGCGGAGGAGGAGTAGACCTGTCCCCCCAAAAGATCCCGCCTGACGACGTGTACAGCGTCGAGCTGTTTACGCAGACGCCCGTCTTTTCCATCGACATCTCAACTCTTTATTTAAACGACGGGGCTTTTTCATTGCTGCTCACAGGTCTTGGCAGTGTAGCAGCCACCCCACCGTATCAAGACTTCGCAAGGGTAACCCCTAACGGGGATTAAAGGCTGCGAAGCCTCAAGTCTGACGGTGACACAGCGGAGCCCGAACGCACGAAAACAATCCCTCCAGATTCTGACTTCGCCGACCTCATCGGTAAGTGAGAAGAGCGGAATTCAACAGAACAGTTATTCTGCTGAGTTTTTCACCCCCCAAGAAATCTTACAAACAGAGCCGAAAACAGACCATCCAATTCCTGACCCAGGACGAGACCAGGCGGCTCTTCAAGGCGACCAAGACGCTCCGCGTCCTTAGACTGCCGAACGTTCAGACAGTCAGACTGGGGGAAGTCTGGACTGTCAGCAGTCCCCCCTATAATCGTCCGGGTGTTCATTACTGTGGCCTCATACAAGGGCGGGGTTGGCAAATCCACCACTGCTGTCCACGTGGCAGCTTATCTGCAGGAAAAAGGACCAACGGTCCTGATTGACGGGGATCCCAACCGGAGTGTCTGTGGCTGGGCCCTAAACGGAGATCTGCCGTTTGATGTGGTTCACATCCAGGAAGCCGGCAGACAACCACGTAACTACGAGCACGCAGTCCTGGATACCAGTGCTCGGCTGGAAGCCGACGAGCTCGAGGAGTTGGTGAGTGGCTGTGAGTTACTGATTATCCCTTGTACCCCGGATGCCTTGAGTCTCCAGTCCCTTCTGGTGACCAGCTCGCTGATCGAAACTATCAACGGAGCAAATTACAAGGGTCTGCTCACGATCATCCCCCCGAAGCCCAACCGTGATGGAGAGGAGAGGAGGCGGGAGCTGACAGCGCGCCAGGTCCCCCTGTTTCAGGCTGGGATCCGGCGCTTCATTGCGTATCAGAAGGCTGCCCTGGCCGGCGTGCCCGTCTATCAAGCCAAGGATCGGCGAGCCCGGGACGCCTGGCGCGATTATTTGGATGTTGGCAAGGAGATTTTACCGTGAGCACTAGATTCGGCAAAGTAGTGGATACTTTCGGCAAGCTGCCCCAGCAACAGCAGCCAGGTGCGGCTGCAGCTCCCGCTGCTCGTAGAGGCGGCCGGCCGCCGGGCAAGAAGAACAATCCTGACTATAAGCAGGTTACGGTGTACCTTCACGAGGAAGCCCACCGGGCTGCCAAAAAGCTACTACTTGACGAGCAGCGCGATTTCAGTGAATTGGTAGATGACCTGGTCGCTCAGTGGCTCCAGACTTCTGGAAGTCCGAAAGTTTGAAAGTCTGGAAAGCCGGAATGCCGAGAGTTCAACCCGAGGCGATTTTAGCGGCTCCCTCACAAAAAACAGGTCTCGGGATCCCGAACCCCAAAAATGATCCTCGAGGATGCCCGTCACTGCGACATCTCGAGCTGACCCTTACCCTAGTACCCCCTGAAATTGGTCGTGGTCGAGCCAGATGAGGACCGCTCGCCGCTTACTGTCCTGCTCTGGTTCGAGGATCTCAGTGAGTAATTGTCTTACCAGCCTCGTCCATTGCTTTAACGGCTTCGCTAGTGGTCAAGACGTCGTTGGCTATGAATCGGAAGTTTATGAGTGCTGCAGCATAGCCATCACCGTCTGGGACTTGGGCGGCAGCGGTAGCATCTTTGACCACAGCGACCTCAAAACCTGTTTCCAGAAATTCCCGCAGGTGGGACTCTACACACAGATTAGCTGACATTCCCGCCAGCACCACCCTGTCGATCCCACGCTTGCGCAGCTGAAGGATCAGGTCGTTGTTCTCCGGACCATACACCTTGTGGGGACTGGATACGACCGTCTTGCCATCCTCGATGTAGGGCTTATAAAGCGCTAACCAATCGGCTCCTGAGTCCTTAAAACCCTCTAGGCTGAGAGGATCTATGCGATCAAACATCTTGATGTTGTCGGTCACTGAAGTTACCCCACTTTTGTGGACAGTTTACGGCTTTCGAATCAAGCCACATCTGAGTGCCTCGATTCATAGTTGATCGGCGACAGATAGTCCAGTGACGAGTGCCGCCTGTGAGGGTTGTAAAAGCCCTCGATGTAGTCGAAGACAGCAAGCTTGGCCTGCAGCTTGCTGCGGAAGCTGTGCCGGTCGATCAGTTCACACTCCAGAGAGGCAAAAAAGCTCTCACACAGCGCGTTGTCATAACAGTCACCGACCGAGCCCATGGAGGGTCTGATGCCGGCTCTCTTGCAGCGTAGCCCGAACTCGATCGACGTGTATTGCGTCCCCTGGTCCGAGTGATGGATCACCCCGTCGGATTCACGCTCTTGAAGTGCCATTTGCAGGGCATCGGTCACTAGCCGGGTCTTGAGATCATTTCTGAGCGACCAGCCGACCACTCGACGACTGAAAGCGTCGACCACTACGGCCAGGTAGACGAAACCTGCCCAACTCGGCACGTACGTGATGTCTGCAACCCACAGTCGGTTGGGGCGGCTGACCTGGAAGTTTCGCTCCACCAGATCCGGAGCCGGACGGCTGTCTTGGCCTCTCAGGGTCGTGCGTGTCTTGCGTCTGCGGCTAACGCCTTCAATGCCGGCGACTTTCATCAGTCGGGCCACCCGGTTTTTGCCCACCAGGTGACCTTCCTCTCGAAGTTCCGCCGTAATGCGGGGAGCTCCATAGGTCCGACGACTTTGCTGGTGGATCCCGTTGATTGTTTCCAGAAGACGAGCATTCGCTTCATCTCGAGTCGAAGGTCCGCGATCGACCCACGCGTAGTAGCCACTGGTGGAGACACCCAGCAAACGGCACATGGTGGTGATTGGATAGTCGGCCTGATTCACTTTCACGAACCTGAAGACTCCTTGGAAATCGGATCGCTCTCCCGTGCGAACCAGGCCGCGGCTTTTGCCAATATTTCCCGCTCAACCCTCAGCTGCCTATTTTCTTTGCGCAACTTCCGCAGCTCGGCTCGTTCTACCGTCGTCAGGCCGTCTCTACGACGGCCTTCATCCAGGTCTGCCTGGGCGATCCAGTTGCGGATCGTCTGTTCGTTGGGTTCAAACTCTCGGGCCAGCTCACCGGGGCTGCGCCCGGCTCGATGAAGCTCGACTATCTGCTGGCGAAACTCGGGTGGATAAGCTCGTCTTGTTCTTGGCATCGTGTCCTCCATTCTCCCAAAGGATTAGGTGTCCACGAAACCGGGGGAACTCCAATAAGAGAGGTCGGGTCGACCTCGTAAGATTCGGTTTTATCGAATAACCGGACAAGGAGGACCCGACCGTGAATCGATTTTGCAGTATTTTCAGTCAACTTCTCCAGCTTTTTCCTCGCTGGGAGTTTCAACAACTGGTCCTGGAGACCAAAGCCGAGCGCCATGCACGCGGTTTCAGCAGCTGGGGACAGTTTGTCGCCATGCTGTTTTGCCAGCTGGGCCGTGCTCATAGCCTGCGGGAGATCTGCGGAGGTCTGGCCAGCTGTGAAGGAAAACTGCATCATCTTGGAATCGCTTCTCCCAAGCGCTCCACCCTCAGCTATGCCAATAAGCATCGACCCTGGCAACTGTACGAAAAGGTTTTTTACCGCCTGCTGGATCGTTGTCTGAGAGAGACCGAAGGGCGTCGCAAGAGAAGATTTCGTTTCAAGAATCCGCTGCTGAGTCTGGATGCGACCGTCATCGATCTGTGCGCACAATTGTTTGACTGGGCTCATTTTTGCCGAACCAAGGGGGCCGTCAAACTGCATCTACTCTTGGACCACAACGGTTACCTTCCCGTCTTTGCCCACATCACCGAGGCAGCCACGGCCGACATCACCGTGGCTCGCCGTCTGAAGTTTGCCGCCGGCACCGTTGTCGTCTTTGATCGCGGCTACAACGACTACAACTGGTATGCGGACTTGACCCGTCAGGGCGTCTTCTTTGTGACCCGTCTCAAAGACCGTGCCGATTACGAGGTCCTCGAAGACCGCCCGCTTCCCAAAAACCGTCGAGTCGTCCGTGACCAGGTGATTTTCTTTCACGGACTGGCCGCCCAGGACAAAACCTGTTTCTTGCGCCTGGTCGAAATCCAAGATCCGCTCTCTGGCCGCCTCGTTTTTTTGACGAATCACCTGGATTTCGGAGCCACCACCATTGCCGCAATCTACAAGGAGCGCTGGCAAATCGAGCTCTTTTTCAAGGCCCTCAAGCAGAATCTACGGGTCAAGACCTTCGTCTGATTGGCGACAGTTAGAATTCCCCGCGACGACAAATGGAATTCCCCGCTTTTTCAGGGCTGATCCTGACCATGAGGGCATGGTTAAGGATCAGCAAGTGCGGAGGTTAGTAAAGTTGAAGAAGAACGAGAAGACGCTAACGATGGCGGCGGCCAAAGCGGGGATGTCGCGAAAGACAGCTCGCAAGTACCTGAAGTCGGGAAAGCTACCGAGCCAGTGTCAGCCGGAACGGTATTGGAGAACTCGATCGGATCCGTTCGAGTCGGTGTGGCCGGAGGTGAAAGAGATCCTGAAGCGATCGCCGACGGTGGAAGCAAAAGCGGTGTTCGATCATTTGTGTCGTCAGCAGGAAGGGGCCTTCCAGCAAGGCCAGTTGAGAACGCTGCAGCGCAGGATCAAGCAGTGGAAGGCAGAATACGGAGAAGCGAAGGAGGTGATGTTCCCGCAGAAGTATCAGCCGGGACATCAAGCGCAATCGGACTTCACGTTTATGGGGCGCCTCGGAGTGACGATCCAGGGCCAGCCGTTTCCCCATCTGCTGTACCACTTCGTGTTGGCCTACTCGAACTGGGAAGCGACCACGCTGTGTTTCAGTGAGTCGTTTGAGAGCCTCAGCCTGGGGCTTCAGAACGCGTTGTGGGAGTTGGGGGCGCTGCCCGAGGAGCACCGGACCGACCGGCTCTCGGCGGCAGTCAAGAACCTGAAGCGGGAAGAGTTCACCGAGCGCTATCAAGCGTTGCTGAGACACTTCGGGATGCGCTCCAGTCGCACTCAGGCAGGAAAGGCACACGAGAACGGGGATGTGGAACAGTCCCATCACCGCTTGAAACGGGCCATTGAGCAGGAACTGCTGCTGCGGTGTAGCCGTGATTTTTCCAGCCGGGAAGAGTACGAGGGCTTTGTAGCGGTGATTGTGTCCCGGCGCAATGCGGCCCGGCAAAAGCGCCTGGGAGAGGAGCTGGCAGTGATGCGCCCGTTGCCGGCACGCCGTCTGGATGACTTCACCCGGCAGTGGGTGAGAGTCTCCCCCAGCAGTACGATCCGGGTTCGCCACAACACCTATTCGGTGGACAGCCGGTTGATCGGCGAGCGCGTTCAAGTGCGGGTGTGGGCGGATCAGGTGGAGGTCTACTACGGAGGACGGCGCCAGGCACGGATGCCGCGCTTGCGAGGAGAAGGCAAGCATCGCATTGACTACCGGCACGTGATCCATTCGTTGGTGCGCAAGCCGGGGGCGTTTACTCGCTATCGCTGGCGGGAGGATCTGTTTCCGGGGATCTTGTTTCGAGTCGCCTACGACGAGCTGCGCCGAGATTGTCCGGCCACGGCGGATCGCCAATATCTGAAGATCCTCGAGGTGGCTGCCCAGGAAGGTGAACAGCGGGTGCGAGAGGCACTTCAGGTGTTGATTGAGCGGGGACAAAGAATCCGTTTTGAAGCACTACGAGAATGCCTTGTCGATCCGGTGGTGGAACCCTGGGAAGTGATGGTGGAGAAGATGGACGTGGGCCTCTACGACACCCTTCTCGAGAACCGGGAGGTGAGGTCATGAGCACAGGCAACTTACCGCGACTTCGCGAGTGCCTAATCGAGCTGCATCTACCGGCCTTTCGGGAGCACTACGCCGCCCAGGCGGCACTGGCCACCCAGGAAAGTCTGTCCTATCCCCGGTTTCTCTTGTCGTTATCTGAGATCGAGGTGGCGGAGCGGCACGAGCGCAAAATCCAGCGCCAGCGTCGGGCCTCCAAGCTTCCCTGGGAGAAAACGCTGACGGCGCTGGACCGCTCGCGCTTGCCCCAAAGCGTGGATCGACAACTCACAGCGCTGCTGGAAGGGACGTTTTTGGATCGTGCCGAGAACGTCTTGGCTTTCGGTAACCCTGGGAGCGGGAAAACCCATCTGGTCTGTGCTCTGGGCCAGGAGTTGATTCTGCTGGGGCGCCGGGTTCTGTTTTCTACCTGCGCCCTGCTGGTACAGCGATTGCTGCGGGCCAAAATCGATCTGACTCTGGAGAAGGAGCTCAAGAAACTGGATCGCTTCGAGGCTCTCATAGTCGATGACATCGGCTACGTTCAGCAAAGCCGGGAGGAAATGGAGGTTCTCTTCACACTGCTGGCCCATCGTTACGAACGTCGCAGCATCTTGCTGACCAGCAACCTGATCTTCTCGGACTGGGAGAGGATCTTCAAGGACCCCCTGACGACGGCAGCAGCCATCGACCGGCTGGTGCACCACAGCGTGATTCTGGAACTCAACGTCCCGAGCTATCGAATGGAGAGCGCCAAGGCAAAGCAGCAGGGAACCACGAAATGAGGAAACCGCGAGGAGGTCAAATCCGGGCAAATCGGCTGATTGGACCCCGGAAAGTGCTTGGTGAGGGCGATAGACGAGTGCCCGCCAAGGGGAGAGGTCGTACAGCGCCCTACAGAGGCCGCTCAGCAGCCTCGTGGATCTGGTCCACTCCCCTCGACGCCAGCGCGAGCGAGGGGGAGCTCCGTTCGGGCTACGCCCTCACTCCGTCCCCCTCGCATTCTAGGAACAATCTCTCTTTTTTACAGAAAGGAGGACCGCGGAAAGGGCCGTCTCAGAGGACGGCTACAGCTCTTTTTTTTTAATCCTTGTGTGGGGATTTCCAATCGTCGCTGCGGGAATTCTATTTGACGTTGATCATTCGTCGGCACCTCGGCCAACGCCCTCAAGACCCAAATTTGGACAGCATTGATCGCTCTGCTGATCCTGAAGTTTCTGCAGCTCAAAGCAACCTTTGACTGGTCACTGTCCAATCTGGCCGCACTGCTGAGGATGAACATGTTCGTTCATAGAGACTTGTGGTGGTGGTTGAACCAACCATTCAAGTTCCCACCCCTACTACCGGAGAGCTCTCAACCCTCCTTCACCTTCTCGTAATCTGGACAGCACAATCGGAGACCTGGACATGAAAAGACTGAAAATCCTATCCAAGACGCCAATAAAATCAAGGGGTCGATGATCGAATCTCAGCTAATTTGGACAGCAGTGCTCTTGACGAGTCATGCCGTTAGGCTACGCTGAAGGTAGTATAAAGGATGTTATTATCCATTAATTCCTCGGTTTCAGCTCGTGTCTGAAAACGGGCTATGGAGAACCTTTGGTATGTCCACCAACCTGGTCCCTGTCACACCTGGAGAGCTCCAATCCACCGAGCAGCTGCCGGCGCTGATCCGTGACTCTGGCAAAGCCGCCCACTTTGCCTACCAGGAGTTTTTCTACGGAAAAATCCGCAATCCACACACGCGCCTCGCCTATGAGCGGGCCGTGCGGCGGTTTTTGAGCTGGTGTAAGAAAAAGGGTCTCGAGCTCCAGCAGATCTCGCCGGGGCACGTGGGTGTCTACCTCGACCAGCATCCGGGTGCCGTAGCCAGTAAGAAACAAACCCTGGCCGCGCTCAGGCATTTTTTCGACGGGCTGGTGACGCGCCACGTTATCATCCTCAACCCGGGCCATTCAGTGCGCGCCGAGCGCTACCAGGTCCTGGAAGGAAAGACTCCGGAGATCACGGTCAAGCAAGCTCGAAAGCTTCTGGGCTCGATTGACCTCTCAACCGTGATTGGGCTTCGCGATCGGGCGGCCATTGCCGTCTTGATCTACACAGCTGCCCGGGTGGGCGCGGTGGCCAAGCTCGAGTGCCGGCACTTTTACTACGCTGGCGAGCAGTGGCTGCTGCATTTTGACGACAAGGGCGGCAAGTCCCGCGAGATTCCGGTCCGTCATGATCTGGAGCGGTACCTGTGGGACTACCTGGACGCCGCCGGCCTCCGGGACGCGCCTAAAAAGACTCCCCTGCTGCGGACGGCTGTCCGCGGCAAAAAGCAGCTGGGCGAAAACGCCATGCGCGCCCATGACCTGTGCCGGATGGTCAAGCGGCGCATGAAAGCCGTCGGGCTGCCTTCCAGGCTCTCCCCCCACTCCTTTCGGGTCGCCACTATTACCGATCTTCTCGAGCAAGGTGTCCCACTCGAAGACGTGCAGCAGCTGGTGGGCCATGCGGATCCCCGCACCACCCGGCTTTACGATCGGCGCCAGCGACGCATCACGCGCAATATTGTGGAGCGGATTTCGATTTAAGACGGGAGCAATCGTGCAGGTAACCCACAACCCATATTGCCTTTTGCAATTTGTTGTGAAATGATTTGATTTCCAGCGGCAGCCACGCTCTCACGGAATCCCCTTTCGTGGTCGTCGGCTTCATTACGTATTTGCCTAAATAATACATCATGTCTTTCGCCTGATTCTGTGAAAGTAGGAGCATCCATGAAAGCAGTATTCCAGTTCGCAATGGCCTTGGTCTTCTCGATACTTCTCGTTCCCCAGCTCGCGCTCGCCGCCGGTGAGGTTTCCGTAACGACCTCTACGTCTGGTGATGTCATCGATATAGAGATCAACGGAAGCGGTAAAGATGACCGTATCGAGATCTTCGTCGATCACTTTTTTGACGACGACCTCTTGGTAACGGAACTGGTGATTGCGGGACTCGATGATCTCTATGGTCCAGGATTTACAACGATCAATGATATGTCCGAAGTTCGCATCAACATGACAGAGCTCAGCCTGGGCGACCTCGAGATTGAGTTGGAGGGCGCGCAGGATCATGTTGAGATCGATCTGTCGTCAAGTTTCTTTGACAGTTTTCCATCACAACTCGCTTCCGCTGCCGCGGTTCCCGCCGGCTTTGATTTTTCAGTTCCCATTACGGGAAACCTGAATATCTTGACGGATGGAATCTCGCTTTTTCCACCTGGGCCTCCCAGGAAAGTGGAGTCTACCGGCGATGACACCGTTATCATGAAGTTACCCCACTTTTGTGGACAGTTTACGGCTTTCGAATCAAGCCACATCTGAGTGCCTCGATTCATAGTTGATCGGCGACAGATAGTCCAGTGACGAGTGCCGCCTGTGAGGGTTGTAAAAGCCCTCGATGTAGTCGAAGACAGCAAGCTTGGCCTGCAGCTTGCTGCGGAAGCTGTGCCGGTCGATCAGTTCACACTCCAGAGAGGCAAAAAAGCTCTCACACAGCGCGTTGTCATAACAGTCACCGACCGAGCCCATGGAGGGTCTGATGCCGGCTCTCTTGCAGCGTAGCCCGAACTCGATCGACGTGTATTGCGTCCCCTGGTCCGAGTGATGGATCACCCCGTCGGATTCACGCTCTTGAAGTGCCATTTGCAGGGCATCGGTCACTAGCCGGGTCTTGAGATCATTTCTGAGCGACCAGCCGACCACTCGACGACTGAAAGCGTCGACCACTACGGCCAGGTAGACGAAACCTGCCCAACTCGGCACGTACGTGATGTCTGCAACCCACAGTCGGTTGGGGCGGCTGACCTGGAAGTTTCGCTCCACCAGATCCGGAGCCGGACGGCTGTCTTGGCCTCTCAGGGTCGTGCGTGTCTTGCGTCTGCGGCTAACGCCTTCAATGCCGGCGACTTTCATCAGTCGGGCCACCCGGTTTTTGCCCACCAGGTGACCTTCCTCTCGAAGTTCCGCCGTAATGCGGGGAGCTCCATAGGTCCGACGACTTTGCTGGTGGATCCCGTTGATTGTTTCCAGAAGACGAGCATTCGCTTCATCTCGAGTCGAAGGTCCGCGATCGACCCACGCGTAGTAGCCACTGGTGGAGACACCCAGCAAACGGCACATGGTGGTGATTGGATAGTCGGCCTGATTCACTTTCACGAACCTGAAGACTCCTTGGAAATCGGATCGCTCTCCCGTGCGAACCAGGCCGCGGCTTTTGCCAATATTTCCCGCTCAACCCTCAGCTGCCTATTTTCTTTGCGCAACTTCCGCAGCTCGGCTCGTTCTACCGTCGTCAGGCCGTCTCTACGACGGCCTTCATCCAGGTCTGCCTGGGCGATCCAGTTGCGGATCGTCTGTTCGTTGGGTTCAAACTCTCGGGCCAGCTCACCGGGGCTGCGCCCGGCTCGATGAAGCTCGACTATCTGCTGGCGAAACTCGGGTGGATAAGCTCGTCTTGTTCTTGGCATCGTGTCCTCCATTCTCCCAAAGGATTAGGTGTCCACGAAACCGGGGGAACTCCTGACCATGAGGGCATGGTTAAGGATCAGCAAGTGCGGAGGTTAGTAAAGTTGAAGAAGAACGAGAAGACGCTAACGATGGCGGCGGCCAAAGCGGGGATGTCGCGAAAGACAGCTCGCAAGTACCTGAAGTCGGGAAAGCTACCGAGCCAGTGTCAGCCGGAACGGTATTGGAGAACTCGATCGGATCCGTTCGAGTCGGTGTGGCCGGAGGTGAAAGAGATCCTGAAGCGATCGCCGACGGTGGAAGCAAAAGCGGTGTTCGATCATTTGTGTCGTCAGCAGGAAGGGGCCTTCCAGCAAGGCCAGTTGAGAACGCTGCAGCGCAGGATCAAGCAGTGGAAGGCAGAATACGGAGAAGCGAAGGAGGTGATGTTCCCGCAGAAGTATCAGCCGGGACATCAAGCGCAATCGGACTTCACGTTTATGGGGCGCCTCGGAGTGACGATCCAGGGCCAGCCGTTTCCCCATCTGCTGTACCACTTCGTGTTGGCCTACTCGAACTGGGAAGCGACCACGCTGTGTTTCAGTGAGTCGTTTGAGAGCCTCAGCCTGGGGCTTCAGAACGCGTTGTGGGAGTTGGGGGCGCTGCCCGAGGAGCACCGGACCGACCGGCTCTCGGCGGCAGTCAAGAACCTGAAGCGGGAAGAGTTCACCGAGCGCTATCAAGCGTTGCTGAGACACTTCGGGATGCGCTCCAGTCGCACTCAGGCAGGAAAGGCACACGAGAACGGGGATGTGGAACAGTCCCATCACCGCTTGAAACGGGCCATTGAGCAGGAACTGCTGCTGCGGTGTAGCCGTGATTTTTCCAGCCGGGAAGAGTACGAGGGCTTTGTAGCGGTGATTGTGTCCCGGCGCAATGCGGCCCGGCAAAAGCGCCTGGGAGAAGAGCTGGCAGTGATGCGCCCGTTGCCGGCACGCCGTCTGGATGACTTCACCCGGCAGTGGGTGAGAGTCTCCCCCAGCAGTACGATCCGGGTTCGCCACAACACCTATTCGGTGGACAGCCGGTTGATCGGCGAGCGCGTTCAAGTGCGGGTGTGGGCGGATCAGGTGGAGGTCTACTACGGAGGACGGCGCCAGGCACGGATGCCGCGCTTGCGAGGAGAAGGCAAGCATCGCATTGACTACCGGCACGTGATCCATTCGTTGGTGCGCAAGCCGGGGGCGTTTACTCGCTATCGCTGGCGGGAGGATCTGTTTCCGGGGATCTTGTTTCGAGTCGCCTACGACGAGCTGCGCCGAGATTGTCCGGCCACGGCGGATCGCCAATATCTGAAGATCCTCGAGGTGGCTGCCCAGGAAGGTGAACAGCGGGTGCGAGAGGCACTTCAGGTGTTGATTGAGCGGGGACAAAGAATCCGTTTTGAAGCACTACGAGAATGCCTTGTCGATCCGGTGGTGGAACCCTGGGAAGTGATGGTGGAGAAGATGGACGTGGGCCTCTACGACACCCTTCTCGAGAACCGGGAGGTGAGGTCATGAGCACAGGCAACTTACCGCGACTTCGCGAGTGCCTAATCGAGCTGCATCTACCGGCCTTTCGGGAGCACTACGCCGCCCAGGCGGCACTGGCCACCCAGGAAAGTCTGTCCTATCCCCGGTTTCTCTTGTCGTTATCTGAGATCGAGGTGGCGGAGCGGCACGAGCGCAAAATCCAGCGCCAGCGTCGGGCCTCCAAGCTTCCCTGGGAGAAAACGCTGACGGCGCTGGACCGCTCGCGCTTTCCCCAAAGCGTGGATCGACAACTCACAGCGCTGCTGGAAGGGACGTTTTTGGATCGTGCCGAGAACGTCTTGGCTTTCGGTAACCCTGGGAGCGGGAAAACCCATCTGGTCTGTGCTCTGGGCCAGGAGTTGATTCTGCTGGGGCGCCGGGTTCTGTTTTCTACCTGCGCCCTGCTGGTACAGCGATTGCTGCGGGCCAAAATCGATCTGACTCTGGAGAAGGAGCTCAAGAAACTGGATCGCTTCGAGGCTCTCATAGTCGATGACATCGGCTACGTTCAGCAAAGCCGGGAGGAAATGGAGGTTCTCTTCACACTGCTGGCCCATCGTTACGAACGTCGCAGCATCTTGCTGACCAGCAACCTGATCTTCTCGGACTGGGAGAGGATCTTCAAGGACCCCCTGACGACGGCAGCAGCCATCGACCGGCTGGTGCACCACAGCGTGATTCTGGAACTCAACGTCCCGATCTATCGAATGGAGAGCGCCAAGGCAAAGCAGCAGGGAACCACGAAATGAGGAAACCGCGAGGAGGTCAAATCCGGGCAAATCGGCTGATTGGACCCCGGAAAGTGCTTGGTGAGGGCGATAGACGAGTGCCCGCCAAGGGGAGAGGTCGTACAGCGCCCTACAGAGGCCGCTCAGCAGCCTCGTGGATCTGGTCCACTCCCCTCGACGCCAGCGCGAGCGAGGGGGAGCTCCGTTCGGGCTACGCCCTCACTCCGTCCCCCTCGCATTCTAGGAACAATCTCTCTTTTTTACAGAAAGGAGGACCGCGGAAAGGGCCGTCTCAGAGGACGGCTACAGCTCTTTTTTTTTAATCCTTGTGTGGGGATTTCCAATCGTCGCTGCGGGAATTCTATTTGACGTTGATCAGGCTACAGACGAGATTCTAAGCGATGCTCGCTTGCGTGCTTCACCGCCAGTATGTAGGCCCCGCACCAATAATCTGACGATTTTCTGCCAGCGGTCTTCGGTGTCGCTTGTGCGAATGGGTGGAAGAAGATTATCTTGCAGGAACTCTCCAGGGTCTGGGTAACGAGACCAGATGTCCGTAAAGTTGTCCATCCCAACAATCGGCGCACTCAAAAAATCGAGAACATGGCCTGGCCGGCGATCTTCCGGCAGAGCTTCCCAGGAGCGCGTCAATAGGCTTCGGACGGGGTCTGCCAGCCAGACATCTCGGGCAACGCAATCACTTCGGTAATACTGCAGGGCCTTGTTGAATATTGCGTCCACTCTGTCGGGTTCTAGCCGAACCACAAGCCGGGACAGGACCTCCGTTGCCACTCGCATTCGCTCAAGCCAGAATACTGGGCGCTCACCCGCATCGGATGCACTGATCCGAGGCAACGCATACTCAATGATGCCGCTGCAGAGATGAGCCAGTGTCTTCGCCAAGTCCGCCGGCATCATGGCGACACGTGGCCGAGACAGAATACGCTTGAGCAGAGGATCCCCGTCGTAGTTCAAAGTTCGGAGAATCAAGCGCACAGCCATTTCTGGCTCCGATGCGGACAGTTCATCCGCAGCGAGCTTCAAGATGTCCAATCCAGATGTGGGCAACCCAGTCACTTCGGAAAGACGGATTGCACGACGTGCGGTTACCCAGCGATTGTACTCGGCATTCGAGAACCGAAGCCCAGGGCGTGTCCGGATCTCAAGATCGAAAGGCGGGGCGTCTTCCCTTTTGTTTTTTGGTCCCATTGCGTTGGCATATTCGCGTTCCTCCGAGAGCGCGTCGCACTTCATAGATGCCAGTTCCCGCCATCTCCTGAGTAAAGAAGACGTGTCGGGAGATTTCTCGGCCTCGTTCCAATCAAATTTCATCCATTCAAGTGCCCACGCCAACCACAGTGCCCAACCTTCTCGAGAAGGGCCGGCCACGCTACGACCATCGTCGGGGATTTCTCGGATGGTCAAAAGCGCTCGGTCAAAAAGCTCAACCGCATCATCGATCCGGTTCGTCTCGACAAGAATGGCGGCTTTCCGCACCATCCAGATCGGGTCACAGTTTTCTGTCGGCCAAACCTTTAGCAAACTTGCCAACGCCTCGAAGTCCATCGAATAAATGGCCCAGAGGCAGCGCTCATGATGGATCCGCTGTGCGACATCGGGAGCGTCGTTTCGAAAATCCTTTAGAGATTCGATCCTTTGCCTGAATATTTCGTGATCAAATTTATGTCGCGCCACCGTCACAAGAGCAAGCGCGACACTTCTATAGGATTCCCGCACATCGCCCCAGTCGACCGCACCATCGGCAACGCCGCCGATGGTGCGAGCCTGGCAGTCAATTTGCTGGAGGGCATCCTGCGCAGCGGACTCCAGCTCAGGTGAAATGGGATCCAGCAGGATTTCCCGGCGCCACACCAATTCGCGGATCGCATCGAGTCGTTGCACCAGCACAAAACGGGGCAGTGCGCTCAGAATAAGCGGTTCCCAATCGTTGGTTTTCGAACTAATGTCTTGCCGCACGCCGGCGGGCACCGCCAGCCAGCCAGGATAGAGGCTCCTGTTGTGAGCCCAGACATTGATGATTTGTCGTATACGTTCCGGGAGATCTTCAGACTCGGCTTCAGACGCATACCACAGCTCTTCCCTGGGCTCGTCGGAATCGACCTCCATAATGGGCTGGAGTTCAGGTATATGTATCGGCGGATGCGGCCATGTGCGTTTTGCAGGCCAGTCCGTGACCTCATACGGACGCCCGCGCTCCAGCGTGTGTAGAATCCAATTGGTTGCGTAGTCATGGCGCTGATGCTCCGGCCATTTATTCGCTTTCGGGTGGCGGGCAAGATCGATAGGAACAACGTTACCATCTTCGAGCATGCGCCGCCGGTGAGGTGGCAAGTCCAGCCATCCCGCCAAGTAAATCTTCGGCGTCGATGCGCCCATGTTGTCGCGAACCCATCCCGACCAATGCAGAAAGTTCGGATCGTCTCCTGAAAACCCGATCAGACAGAATACGGTTTCCATCATGGCTTGTTGGACCGTATTCACGAACGGCGCAAATTTCGCCGGATACGTCCGGTAATCTTCTTCCGTACAGGTAAGCGGGAAATGTGCGGGAAACGACCCGTGCAATTTGACAATGCGCGGCTGATCCGCAAGTGGGATTTCGTCCTTGTTTCGCACGATGCTGTATTTGCGCTCAGGTACGAAAATGAGTGACCTTTCCAAGAGCGTGTCCCAATTGGTGGTGAAGACATCGCGCCAGGGAAGACGTAGCAACCTTCCATGTACATCTTCGGGCTTAAGGTCATCATCCCGGACCAGGCTTTGGAGGAGCCGATTCAGTTCACCCCGTCCGAATGCGGCCCCGTATTCCTGAGCCAGCCGCGGGAAACTCCCAGATTCTGGCACCTCTGCCGCCCCGCCTTGGCGGTTCCCGCACCCGCCTTGAGGATACAGCCTGTGGGATATTGTCCGCGTCAACTCACGCCACATCGGCGGGGTATCGGCGTCGGGACGGGCTTTCGAGGCGTTTTTACTGAAGCCGGCCCCGACCATGACGGAAGCCCCGCCAGAACGCTGCCAAAGGGCACCGCGGACTCGGTTAATGTGACTTTGATCAGGGAAACTCATGGGTTACAAACTGCCGGTTGCTGAGGGCTGCGAACATACCACAGTTACCGCGACGAGCACGACGTTACTGACCGTCAAGACAGGAGAGACGTTGTGTATACGGCTCCCGATGAGCAGCTCTATTACCCAAGCAAGGTTTGCGTAAAACATCACGTACTTAGTAAGAACTTCTCTTTCGCGGTCGGAATTCCCCACATTACTCGCTGCCCAGACGGCCCAAGGCTTCACGGGCGGTCACGACAGGAATGCCTTCGACCTCTCCGAGTGCGAGCATGTGTTTCTTGTCCCCGGAGACGATCAAGTCGGCCTTCCCAGTGATGGCCACAGCCAAAATCGGGTTGTCCTTGGGATCGGGAGACAAGTTTACGCTCGGCGGCTCGTGAAGGATAAGGGCACGCGTGCCCATGTTCTCGACAATGGCCGCCGCTTCAACGGTGTCGAGAAAATTTTGCAGACGGGGCCGGGCGAGAACATCGGCTATCTCGGCCATTTGCGCAGTAGACGTTACAAGCTCGATCTCGCCGCGTAGCCATGCCTGATACAGACTGTCCGGCGGGGTGCCTTTGGTGATAAGGGCACCGATCAGGATGTTGGTATCAAGAACGACCCGCACGCGCGGCTTCTACCTCCTCGTCGATCAGATCGAGGATTTCCTGCTGGTCATGTCGGGTATTGCGGTCCTTGATCTCGCGAACGGTAAGATCCAGCACGCGGCGGCGCACTGCTTCATCAACGAACCGGGACAGGTCACCCTTCTTGCCGCCGGTGCGCGCAAGGAAGGTGCGGACCGCTCGGTCCGTCTTTTCAGAGATAGAAAGGTTCCATCTTGTCATGGCTAATTTTCCCGCGCATAGACGCATACACGCTTACACACCCAGATTATCTTCATTGGTCCGTGCCGTCAAATTTTTTGCGTGCGGGGGCTTGAACAGTATTATCAAAAGACGAGCGTTGATGCGCTTCGAGAACAGGGCAAGCACCAGATTCTAATCGGCGGGTGAAGTGGCGATCGCCAGGGTGGGGCGCGATGTAGTGCCAGACCAGAATCCAGTTGTAGAAGCGGGGCGTATGGACAGCCACGAAATGGAGCACTGGATTTTCCCCGGACAACGGGAACGGCCAGTAGAAGTACCTAGGCCCACCATGAAAAGGATTCCGTGCTGCCACTTCATCAAGCCTTTCTCCCAAACCTTCCCGCAGGGATATTTGAGACAGGAGCACCCCCCCCTCCAGAGGGCGAGTGTGCGCATGTTCCGCCTAAATGCAGAACATCGGGAACCTCGAAATTTGTCTCCGACTTCTGAAACACTTCTGTTGGGCCCGCCGCACTGCCGTTACCGGCCCGGTGTGCGCGCGCATCCAGGGAACGGGGTTGCACAAAGGAGCCAGACTGTGTGAAAAGCCACCGGGACGGCCCCCCTGCCTACTGGAGGTAGAATGGGGCATGGCACACATCACAGGGACAGATCGCGCACAGGTGCTTCTACTGCCGGACACGGTAGACGACTATGTGGGTCCCGACAACCCAGTGCGGTTCATCGACGCTTTCGTCGACAGTCTCGATTTGGCTGGGGCCGGGTTCGAACGAGCGGAGCCGAAAGAGACAGGGCGCCCGGGGTACGATCCCTCCGACTTGCTGAAGCTGTACATCTACGGGTATCTGAACCGGGTGCGGTCCAGCCGTCGGCTGGAGGCGGAAACCCACCGCAACCTGGAGGTGATCTGGCTGTTGCGCCGCCTGCGGCCGAACTTCAAGACCATTGCGGATTTCCGGCGCGAGAACCGGGAGGCGTTCCGGCAAGTGTTCCGTGACTTCGTGAAGGTGTGCCGGAGCCTGGAACTGTTCGGCCGGGAGTTGATCGCGGTCGATGGCACGCGGATCAAGGCGGTGAACAGCCGGGACCGGAACTTCACCGGGGCCAAGCTGCGGCGCGATCTGGCGGCGAGCCAGGAACGGCTGGAGCGGTACCTGCAGCAGATGGATGAGATGGACGCGGCCGACATGGCCGATGCGAGCCCCAGCAAGGGGCGGGGGCGGGATCTGGCACAGAAGATTACGGCGCTGCGAGAGCGCCAGGCGCGTCTCGAAACGCACCGTAAGGCGTTGCGGGAGAGTGGCGAGGACCAACTCTCGCTGACCGACCCCGACGCCAGGGCGATGCACAGTGGCACTGGCGTGGGGGTGGGGTACAACGTGCAGATCGCGGTGGACACGAAGCACAAGCTGATTGCCGAGCAGCAGGTGCATAGTCAGGTTTCCGATCTCGGGCTGTTGGCCGAGACGGGGCGCGCGGCGCGCACGAGCCTCGGCGTCGAGCGGATCGATGCTGTGGCTGACAAGGGATACTTCAAGGTCGAGGACATCGCCGGGTGCGAGGCGGCGGGGATCACGCCGTATGTGCCGAAGCCACGGCGCAGCCCGGCCCGTCGCAGTGGTCGCTTTCCGAAAGAGCGGTTCCGCTACGACGCGGGAACCGACACTTACGCCTGTCCGAACGGGCAACAACTGAAGCCCCTGTACATCAGCAGGGTGCGCGACACGACGTTGATGCACTACGCCAATCGCGGGGCTTGCCGGGGCTGCGCTTTGAAGGTGCAGTGCACGAGTAACAGCTACCGGCGCATTGGACGGTACGCGGATGAGGCGGTGCTGGACCGCATGGCAGAGCGCCTCGCCGACCGGCCCGGAGTGTTGCACCGCCGCCGGGAGTCCGCCGAGCACCCCTTCGGCTCGATCAAGCACTGGATGGGCCACGGCGGGTTTCTGATGCGCAGGCTCGAGAACGTTCGGGGTGAGTTCAGCTTGACCGCTCTGGCCTACAACATCCGCCGTGCGACAACCTTGGTCGGGATCCCGGAACTGATCGCCGCGGTCCGTCCGTGATCGCCGCGTGGGGCGTTCAAACCAGCTGGAATCTCCCCCCCCAAGGGCCTGTTGCAACGCATCAGGGCGCATGGCATCAGCGAATCGACGACAACCCACTCACGGCCCAAATCCCAGGCCTCTCACACCGCAAAATTCGACTCGGGCCTACTTTTCACACAGTCTCGAGCGGTTTCGCAACAATCCGGCCCTGGATGAGCTTTCAAGGGTTTAAGCGTTGCGAAACGATATTGCACTATTGATTCGGATGGCGATACCTTTGTGCAATGCTGATTGGTTACACTCACGTCTCCAAAGACAACCTGGACACCACTACTCGCTGAAAGTGATCGGGTGCGAGCGCCTCTTTCGAGAGGCGGCCTCAGCGGACGTTGGGGCCGGTCCCAATTCGGGCCTCTTCTATCCCCTGTGCTTCTTTCCATTGTGTATCAATGCCGGCGCGTGCTCAGCTATTAATGCCTTTGTGAGCTGCTCACCCCGGCGGCTAAGCCGTTCAATCCAGTCAAGGCTCATGGCATAAAAATCCGTTGGATAGGCATAAGCCTCCTCGCGCCTGACAAGATCGTCTGCCGGGAATTTCAGTTTACTATCGTCCTGGCCAAGATAAGGCAGGATGAAGTTACGCAGCTTGCCGCTTCCCTGCAGCTCGAAAAGTCGCTTCATAGAAGCATTCTGGGCACGATCGTAGATGCAGGAAAAGGCGCTCTTGAGACGGGCGATGATAAACCGGGCTGGCGGGTTATGGCGGAGTCCGTAGCCTGCACGACAACATATGATGGTGTCGACCGGTGTGACATTTAGACTAACCGATGGATCGCGATCAGGCCAAAGCGGAGCCAGTCCGAGATTGTCGTAAACGCCACCGTCCGTAAGCGAGACGCGCTCGACGCGGCGGGAATCATCGCGCCGGTTAAGGGGTAATTGCTCGTCGAGCGCCGGCAGAAAAAGCGGGAAGGCCGCCGAAGCTGTGACAGCATGCGCAAGTGTGATGTCTGTGTATGCTAGCTTGCCCAATCGCCACGATCCGGACTCCTTCGCCGTAAAATAGAACGCTGTGCCAGTGCACAGGTCGGCGGCGTTGATAATAAGCAGAGGTTTGTCGTCCTTGAGGTCATTCACACGCGCGCCCTTGAACAGCGCACTGTCCAAGGCACGCCGGAATATCGTTGTGCGGCTGGCGAACCGTCTAATGGGCGGGTGCCAATCATTAAACCACCAGATCTTCTGCTTTTCGATCGGCAAGAATAGCGCCAACAAGCGCATTAAGTTGGAACCTGCGACAAATATCAGGTTTATGGTGCCAACGACCGCCCAGCACAAGACCGCCTTCGGCCCTTCGGCGGTCAGAAACGCGGTCCGGATGGTAGGCCGTGCAAGGCCGCGCATGAGAATAGTTCGGATGCGCTTCTCGAATTCAGAAAAAGGCTCGTCGGACAATGCGTAGAGGGCCCCGATTACGCTGCCGCCCGATACCGTCGAGAGCACTTTAACTTTATCGAGGACCTCCAATTCTTGCAGAGCACGCAGGCATCCGAGATGAAAGGCAATCGCGCGCGAACCACCCCCGGAGAGCGCAAGCCCAATCTTGGGTTCAGCTATCGAAACTTCCGATTCCTCGGTCATTCAGGTCTCCTGCCCCGATGGGATTGGCTTTGCGCGATCATGTGCAAAAATCACGGCGATCTCATTATCCCCCGCAATCAGCATCAGAGCTGGCACGAAGTCTATCCCCATCAGGTCGCCAGCCAGTCGACCTGACCGGCGTCAACAGGCAGGCGAGACGCTCGGAGGCGTACGGTGTGCCCGGCACCAGATCGGTTGGTTTGTTTTTAAAACACCATTCAGAACAAAGAGAGAACTAGGGCGATTTACGTCCTATAGTCCATCCTGTGTAAGTCGGGCTAAAACTCCCAAATGAAGCACCGCGCCCCAAACACGCACCCTGAGAACGGATCAGTATACGGGGCGCGTTAGGAAATCATCGCCTTTGCGCTTAGTATGCAAGGAAACCCCATTTTCGATATTTGTTTGAAAAACGTGCTTGGCGACCTGACCGTACAACTTGACCGCCTTGGAATCCGGGTGCCCGTACGCATTGACTCATCCAAAATCGAACTGATGGCATACCGTTGCCTCATCAAGAATCGAACCGAAAACTTGATGAGGAGGTCACAGATTGAAGAAGAAGTTGAGTTTGGAGTTGCGCCGAGAATTGTTGACGCGTACCGCTGAGGATTACGCATCGGCCCGCAAAGGGATCAAGAGCCAGATTGTAGATCAGTTGGTCGCGACAACCGGCTACGGTCGCAAACATGCGATTACCCTGTTGAACAATCCGCCGAGCAGGGCCAGTTCGTCGCGGCCCCGCCGTGCCCGATACGATGACCGGGTGAAGCGGGCACTGGTGACTCTTTGGACAACGGCCAACCGGATCTGCGCAAAGAGACTGGTCCCCTTTGTTCCCGAGTTGATCGAAGTTATGGAGAGGAACGGTCATCTATCCTTGCCGCCTGATGTTAGGCGAAGGCTGCTAGCGATCAGCCCAGCTACCGCTGATCGATTGTTGGCTTCCGAAAGAAGCAGCCGGCACGGTGTCAGTACGACCCGACCAGGAAGCTTGCTCAAGAAGCAGATCAAGGTCCGAACCTTCGCTGACTGGGATGATCTTCAACCCGGTTTTGTCGAAGCCGACCTTGTGGCTCACTGCGGCGAGAGTGCTGCAGGCAGTTTCCTACACACTCTGGTCCTGGTGGACGTCGCAACGGGCTGGACCGAATGCGTGGCGCTGCTACGGCGTAGCGAAGCCGATGTGATCGGATCTCTCAACTGCCTGCGTGGGCGGCTCCCGGTTCCTCTTCTCGGATTGGACACGGATAACGGAAGCGAATTCATCAACTATGAGATGCTCCGTTACTGCCAAAGAGAGCAGATCACTTTCACTCGTTCCCGGGTGGGTCGAAAGAACGATCAGGCCTTCGTTGAGGAGAAGAATGGTTCGATCGTGAGACGGCTGATTGGCTACGATCGCTACACGGGTCTGGGGGCCTGGCGAGCCCTGATTCAGCTTTACGAGATTCTGCGCCTCTACGTGAACTTCTTTCAGCCCTCGATGAAGCTAATCGAGAAGCAACGCCGGGGTGCACGCGTCAAGAAACGCTACGATCGGGCTCAAACTCCTTACCAGCGAATCTTAGCCTCTGATTGTCTCACCAAGAGAAAAATAGAACCCATCAAAGACCTGTACAGGAAGCTGGATCCAGTCACGTTACTCAAAGAACTCGAGCGAAGACAGGACCATTTTTGGACCTTTGCCAACGGACAAAGAGAACCGGAGGGAAACGGCTCCCCTAGAGAGATGGATGCTGTTGTCAGGAAGTACCTTGCTGAGATCAGTGCTGCACCAGAATCCAACCAAATCAGGAGATATCGGCGGACGAAGAAGCCCCGGGTTGCCCGGACTTGGAGGACCCGGGAGGATCCTTTCGTTGAAGTCTGGCCAGAGGTTCGTGTCCAACTGGAAGTCAATCCCGCTCAAACAGCCAAAGCGCTTTTCATTCGGCTTCAACAACGCCATCCCTGTCGATTCTTTGATGGGCAGCTGCGAACTTTGCAGCGCCGCGTCAGGGACTGGCGAAGAGAACAACTCTACAAGGCCGAGATCTCCCGTGTAGAGCCAACGTTCTCTGAAATCGGGTCTGATTTCGCAAAAGAAGGTGCGCCAACAAAGGGGCAACCAGCCGAGGTCAAAATAGTCTTATGAGCCATGGGAAGTGTCCCCTGACGGCCACACAGCAATGTCGCCTCGACCGCTGGGCCGTACATCTCCAGCAGCAGGGACTTCACGGTCCCGGGACAACCCAAGAAGGGGGTCACCTGAGTCGGCCGCCGAGAGGGAACCCCATTCGGGCTCGCCCTCACTGTGTCCCCTCTCGCAGTCCAAGAACCGGACAAGACAATTCGCTCAAACCAAGAACAACACCCTACTTGACAAGGTGGGTCATTTTTACGTGATCACTCCGGCACATTATTCCCTTGTCATTTCGACCTTCCACTCCACCCGTTGTTTCTGCGAGACGGAAGAAATAAGCTGTTCTGAACTGGGTTCGATTCCCAATGAGGCAAGTTTCTAGTTTCGGTTCGATTCTTAGATGAGGCAACACGCCGGGGAATTCTAACTGTCGCCAATCAGATGCGGTACTGAGCCAGCTGCAGGCCGATGGAGACGCAATTGCTGCCGCCGATGTCCGGCGACTCTCGCCGCTCGTCCACAAGCACCTGAACTTCCTCGGTCGGTACCACTTCTCCCTTCCCGGGGACGTCAGAGGCGGGGAACTGCGCGAGCTACGGGACCCGAACGCTGGACTTGAGGAGGAGTGGCTGCTCCCGGTCGGCAGCCCTTAGCGTACATTCCTGTTCCGTTGCTACTCAGACCCCGAGTTCGAGCGCCATATTTTGCGGGACCGCGTGAAAGCGGGAATCGACCGGGCAAGAAAGGATGGAAAACCGCATGGGCGGCTCATGACAGCAGGCAAGCTCTTGCCGGAAATGAAGCAGCTTCGAAAGGAGGGGCTGAGCAAGCGGGTAATCGCCAAGCGCCTCGGCGTCAGTCGCACCTCCGTTATCCGCTGGCTATGTCCCAACAAGCGCCCTTAGCGCCTTTAACGTGGCTCAGCGACCCGACCAGTGCCCCCCCTGGTCTCGTGCTTTGACCAACCCCACGGCGACATGGAAGCATTTCATCCTTTGGTCGATCAATCCGCACCAATGCCTGCAAGTAGCTCGTCGACGCTGGTCGCCACCTCGTATCGGGCTGGCGACTTCCCCACTTTGAGTGCGTTGAAGTGCGCCTTTCCACACTCGATCTTGGCACTTTCGGTGCCACGAAGACCGTTGGGAAGTAGGCTACCCTTCGTTTCGACCACAAAGTACAGCCGCTCACCCTCTTCGCAATCGATCAAGACAGCCCAGTCCGGGTTGTAGCTTCCAAGGGGCGTCGGCACCGTGAACCATCCTGGAAGTTTGGCGTACACCTTAACGGCGGTGTTCTTCTCAAGCTGATCCGCAAAACGGGATTCGGTGCCGGACTCATAAACAACCTGCTCATAGACCGACTTTTTCACTTTGAACATGTTATTCAGATAGCCGGTCAGTTCCTCCTGTTCGAAGAGTTCCTGCGCGTAATAGCAATCCTCCCCAAGGCGCTGATATTTGATGCCATCCACCAACGCATGCTGTTTGCAGCGGTTGATGGCCTGTTCGGCCAGCTCAATGAACTGCTGAGGATTGTGCTTGAAGTCATCGAGGCGGGCGCTCTCGCAGAGAATACTCTGGATGCTGCGCCGCGTGAGTTGAGTTCGGTCCTGAAGCACCGTCAGCACGTCAGGCAGCTCGATGTCAGATTCGTCCAACACCATCGTTGCCGCGCCGATTGTCTCGGTCGCTTCCACACCAGCCGCCCCGATGGCGATGTCGGCCTTGCGCCACTGGAGCCGGGTTTTTGGGATCGCCCGAACGGCTTGTAGCGCTCGAATACATTGTATAAGCAGCTTCTCATTGTCGAACTCCACGCGATAGGTAGTCTTGTGTTTGATGCGATCCCAGAGTTTCTTGAAGTCCGGGCTGTGGAGCACGGCTTGGCGTGGGCGTACCGTGCGGCGCTTGTCGGCGTTCTTGATCTCGAGGCGCCCGGCGATCTTGCGCAGCACCTTGGCGATCTCCGCGAGCTGTTCGGTGAACGTCTCGGGAACAATGAACGTCTCGTCCTTGAGCGCCCTCCGGAGTGAATCTTGTATTCGCCCCGTTGCGGCGATATAGCCTTCCGACTTCAGGTACTCCCACAGAACCTTCGACGCATCGCCGCCGAGAGCTGTTGTCTGTCCGTCTTCGCTGCGGACGGGAATGGCCGCAAACTCATGCGCCCCCACGACACCAAAGCGAATCCCCGTTTCGGTCTCGATCTCCTGCTGCAGGTTCTCGGCGAACTCTTCGTAGCTCTCCGCAGCAACTACCGTGAGCGTGTTGACATCGAAACCGTGCTGGCGCTCACCCTCCTGGTTGACGCATAGGCGTAGGCCGCGTCCAATTGTCTGCCGCCGCTCCCGCTCGGTCCGAATGTCACGGAGCGTGCAGATCTGGAAGACGTTGGGATTGTCCCAGCCCTCGCGCAGGGCCGAGTGGGAGAAGATGAACTTGAGCGGCGTCTCAAGGCCCAAGAGTTTCTCCTTCTCCTTCATGATCAAGTTGTAGGTATCATCGTCAGCCTTGCTATTGCCCCGAGTATCCTTGAACATCTCGACAGTTTTGCCACCCACCTTCCTTCGGTCGATGGAAAAGTAGCCATTGTGAACTTCCTCGACGGCTACCGAGAGGTCCACCTCTTGAAAGAGCGCGAGATAGTCTGGGTGCCTCGCAAGGCGACGATACTCCTCCTCGAGCATCCGGGCGTAGTCTCCCTTGACGGGATTTCCCTCTTCATCGTAGTTGCGGTACCGGGCCACGGTATCGATGAAGAAGAGACTGAGAACCTTGATCCCCTGAGGAAGCAGGCGCTTCTCCTTGTCGAGGTGCTCCCTGATGGTGCGGCGGATCATTTGGCGCTGAACGGCAAGAGCATCCACGTCGCCCCAGACTTCTCCCAACCGGAGGTATCGCTCGCCTCCTGGCACGCGGAGCTCGACAAACTCATTGCCTTTTTCGACGCGGATCTCGCCAATGCGGCAATCACTGTAGACGGGCCGGGCCGTTGTCTGTTCGAGATCGTCGCCGTCGTAAACGTTGACTACCCCACGCCTTACCTTTCCGAATTTTTCAACGTCAAGCTCGACCTTGGCGCTGATGACCCTGCGCCGGTGGCTCGTTGACACCAAGCGGACATAGGGCTTGTTGTGGGCGTCTTCGACCGTAGCCGCCGCCACCTCGATTTGCTTCACCAGCTTGCGCTCGTAGGCATCGACGGCGTCGAGCCGATAGACCATGTGATGCTTGTCCGCGTGAGTCGCCGAATAACGCAGCGTACAGAGCGGGTTCATGGCCCCGAGCGCTTTCTTGCCCTGGCCTTTCAGCCCGCCATCGACGCTCTGGGGCTCGTCGACGATAAGGATGGGCCGCGTGGCCCGAATCAGATCGATCGGTTTCTCTCCACCCGTCTTCTCGCTGTCCTTGTAGAGATTGTTGATGTCCTTCTTGTTGATGGCCCCGACCGTCACCACCATGATCTGGATCTGCGAACTGGTAGCAAAGTTTCGAACCTGACCGAGTTTTGTGGAGTCGTAAAGGAAATACTCAAAGGGTGTTCCCGAATAGAGTATCCGGAAGTGGTCTTCTGTGATCTGGAGCGATTTGTAGACGCCCTCCTTGATGGCGACTGAGGGCACGACGATAACGAACTTTGTGAAGCCGTAGAGTTTATTCAGCTCGAAAATCGTGCGCAGGTAGACATAAGTCTTGCCAGTCCCGGTCTCCATTTCCACGGTAAAGTTGCCGGAGGCCAGAACATCGGAGGGTGGTAACCCGTTGCGGAGTTGGATGGATTTCAGGTTCTTCAGGATTTCGTCATCAAGCAGAGTGAGCCGGTTACCGATACCAAGGTCGCCCTCAGGGAAGGCGAGCCCCGCTTGGGGACCCGCCGGGTCTTGCGTGACGGTAAATTCGGTTCGGCAAATCTCCTGACCGCGGAACAGGTCGCAGATGGCCTCAACCGCCTGGAGTTGGAAGTCGAGGTTGGGTTCGAAGTGGAATTTCATAGCAAGCTTACGGGTAGGCCTTACGCCAGCATCAGCCGCTCGCCTTTGGGCTCCGGTATTGGATCCCCGAACTCTTTCGCGGTATCAATCCAGAGTTCCATCGCTTGATTGACGTGCCTGAGAGCGGCTTCCTGCGTGTCGCCATGAGCCATACATCCGGGAAGCTCCGGCACTTCAGCTACGAAAGCACGGTCTGCACTGCTCCAATAGAGAATAATCTCGTACTTATACATCACTCGTCCTCCTCTAGTTTGTTCTTCAGGATCACTAGCCGAACTTGCCGCACCTGATAAGGTTTCGCATGGCCATCGTCGCGTTGCAGATTGATTCTCTCGGGGACCCCTTCCCTTCTGAATATGTGATGGTTTCCTCGTATCCGCTCGGTGAATCCCAGATTCCGGAGCAGACCGCGCAAGTCGTCGAAGCGGACACCGGCATCTGAGCGACCACCGAGAATCCTCTGCAAAAGCTGCTTGTGTCGACTCATGCGTAAGCTCCGTCCAGCCCGCCGTGTTTACAAACTCCGCACGTTCCCCAGCCCACGCTGCTCCAGGATGGCCGTAAGGTTCGTCTTGGCGACATCATCCGCGAAGGCGCTATCACGGAAGAGGATGGTCGCCTCGCCTATTGGGTCCAATTCCTTGTGCCAGCCGACCATACCGAGCGCCAGCGGTTCCACATCGGCAACAATAATCTGTTCGGCGAGGCACACCAAAAGAGTGCCTGCGCCGATGCTCTGTACCGTCTTCCCGCCGATGGTCTTTTCCTCAATGGGCACGCAAAGGTCAAGGCCGAGCTTGAGCAGCAGTTCGAACAGGATGTCTTTCTCGGTGCGGTCGGCCTTGATGTGATCGACGTTGTCGAGCAGCGTCTGGTCCAGATCGTCACGATCTGGTTCCCAGGCGCGAATGTTGGACGTGTCCAGCTTGAAAACGCGAAAGCCGAGATCGCCAGTGAGCATCGAGTTCTCTTCTCGAACTTTTTTGCCCGCGCGGCGCAGACGTTCTTTAGTTAATTCAGCGATGTTACGGGGCTTGCCAAGCTCATCGCAGAAGTCGGATGCCACCTTCTGTTCACGTTCGCTCGGATCGAGTGGTTCTGGAAGCTGAGCCAAGATATACCGGCGGTGCCCGCCGTCCACAGTATTTTGGGCAAGGGTCGCGTGACCCGTCGTACCGGAGCCAGCAAAGAAGTCCATGACGATATCATCAGGCCCAGTGCCCAAAAACAGGCACCGCTGAACCAAGGCCACTGGCTTCGGGTGGTCAAACACATCCCCCATTCCCAGGTGCCCAAGCTCAACGGTCCCTTGTTCATTGATGAACTTTGTGTCCGACCAAATCGATTTAACCCTCGTCGTGCTCTTTCGAGACTTCTGATAGATGTTCCATTCGCCGTCCTGCCGTTTCTTTGCCACCAAAACTGGAGAGCTGGCTTTCAAGTCATACGTGTTGATCTTGTCTTTGCTCCAACGCCAGCAGCCATCCTCGCCTTCGCTATTCCGAGGTAGGACTTTCACGGACTTATCGTCCTCTGGTGTGACTGCGATTTTCGGGTAGCCGCACTCGTCAATCGAATCCGGCAAAACATAGATCGGGAAGAACAGATTCGGTCGATTGAACCTACCGAACTTTGGATTTCTGTTCCGCAACCCCCATAGATCAAACGCACCACTGGTATCTTTGAACGGCAACGCGCCAGAATCTTTCTCCAACTCATTCAGTTCTAGGCCCTCACTTTTGGAGTAGATGACTAAGAACTCGTGAGTCTTCGCAATCTCTTTATATGTCTGACCACGTTTGTTCGATTGCACAACGACCTGTGCTTGAAATTGCTCTTCACCAAATACCTCATCGAGGACGCAGCAGAGATTCCCCACCTCGGTATCATCAACGGATACGGCAATCATGCCATCGTCACGAAGTAGGTTTCGAGCCAGCTTCAGCCGTGGATAGATCATGTTCAGCCAGTTGGTGTGGAAGCGACCCGAGGACTCGGTGTTGGATGAGATCTTGTTGTCGTTGCCATCCACCTGGCCGGTTAGTTCCAGGTAGTTCCTGATGTTGTCTTGAAAATTGTCGTGGTAGACGAAGTCTTTACCCGTGTTGTAGGGCGGGTCGATGTAGATGAGCTTGGCCTTGCCCGAATAGCTTTTTTGCAGGAGCTTCAGGACTTCGAGATTGTCGCCTTCGATCATTAGGTGTCGGGTGGTATCCCAATCCACGCTGTCTTCCGGGCACGGGCGCAGGGTGCCGGTTGAAGGTATTAGCGCGATCTGCCGGGCTTGGCGCTTGCCGTGCCAGTTGAGGCCGTACTTTTCATCGCGCTCGTCCACCTCGCCGCCGAGAAGCTGCTTGAGCACCCCGAAATCGACCTTTCCCTCGGTGAACGCCTCGGGAAACAGGACTTTCAGATGGGTAACATTCTCGGCGACCACGTCAACCGAGAGTGTCTCCGGGTCGTTGGTAGTGATCTTTGTCACACGTCTCCTCGGTTTCGATAATGACCACTATTGAGAGCCCCGCAAAGCTGCTCCAAGTGTTGCGCCCTTTAGCGTTTCTGATGCACCTACCGGCGACACTCCAGTCAAGCACACCGGCGTGGTCGAAGCCGAGGCACGGTGCAGGGCAAGAGGCCATGTTTCAAGTCTGGATCAGCTAACTGTTCAGTCACCGATGCTGGCTTACTGTCATACTGGCAATCCGGCTTTTATCTCCCTTGTGCTCAAGTTCCTTGAGCGCCATTTGAATCGCCTTCTCCACGATCAGTGATTTGGAAACGCTGGACCGCCCTGTTCCAGCCAACCTCCGCAGCTTCATCCAGGCTTCATCGATCGCCTCTATAGTTTCGGGAGAAAAATAGTACGTAGCCTTGATTGGTTTCAGATCGGCGGTGGGCTGTTGTGCTGGTGTACCAGTATACTGTTTTACTGATATACCGGCGCGCTGTTTCGGGGGCTTGTCTTGCTTTGCTGCAGGTTCCGGATTTCCCCCCAACAACTCTCCCATGATATTGGGCGTGGTTTTACGCTCTGCCATTTTGAATCCTCTCGGTGAGCTTTTGGTAGTCTTGTGCCCCCGCCGATTTTGGGGCGTATTCAAAAATCGTCTGGCTGTGGCCTGGAGCCTCAGACAGACGTACGTTATAGCGGATTGGTGGACAGAGCTTGTCCCCACAGTAGGCTTCAAGTTGAGCAAAGATCTCCGCTGATTTCTTCACTCGACGGTCGAAAAAGGTAGGCAGTACGTACTGAAGCATGATGGCTGGATTGTACTTTTGGATTGACTCAATGTTGCCGATGAACTCGACGAGTCCTTGGATCGTGAGGATCTCTAGGGAAACAGGTGCTAAGACCTCAGTTGCGTAGAACAAAACATTGACAGTCAAGGGGTCCCAGCCGGGAGCCGTATCGAAAATAACGAAGTCGTACTGACCTTCGATCGAATCAAGAGCCTCGCCGAGGGTCCGCTCAGACCCAAAATCTTTGCGAGCGATAAGCCGGCGGACGCCCGCTAGCGCTCTACCGCCAGCCAACAAGTAAAGATTTGGCCTGGCTTCAACCACCGCCGTCTCAGGTTTCGCGGCTTGAGAAATGACCTCCGCAAGCCCATGCTCGGGATTCAGTCCGAGCATTTGACCAGCCTGTCCTTGGCTGTCAGCATCAACCACAAGGACACGTGCCCCTTGCAGCGCTAGTCCGGCTGCCAGGTTCACTGTTGTGGTCGTCTTGCCAGTTCCTCCCTTGGTGATGCTTACGGCGAGCTTTCTCATGAGAACTCCCTGCCAGCATAACATTATACCGTTGTACTGATATACCAGTGCAACTCCTTGTGGGGGTTTGAGTGGTAATAGAACGGAAAACCGGGTTAAAGCGGTTGCTCAAACAAGTGGTGCATGTCGATCGAACTATCGGGATCGGCCGGCATGGACCCGAGACGCTCGAACTCCGCTTCGGGGTCGGAGTTTTCCGGGGTGTCCACGCCGATGAGCCGGACGGTAAAAGTCTTTCCCTGATAGCGGACCCGGCTGGATATCGCCGTCAATCACCCGTTCGACCTGGCCCATGATCGGATCGAGTTGAGCGCTGGTAATGAGCGACGCAAGCCCGGCGACCAGGATGCTCAAACCGATGAGCTTGGCTCTCGGTTGCAGGGGCCGAGTCAAGCCCCTTCGACCGCGATTCTCTGAATGTCCCATTGGTTTTCCTTGGCTTCGTAGCCTTTGACAAAAACGGCTTCCTCCACGAAGCGCCTCCCTTCGTGGCGCGTCATGTGAATGACCATGGCGATCCCGTCCACCACGCCTCTACAGGTGACTTCCCAGGGATGATTGGCGACAGTTAGAATTCCCCGCGACGACAAATGGAATTCCCCGCTTTTTCAGGGCTGATCCTGACCATGAGGGCATGGTTAAGGATCAGCAAGTGCGGAGGTTAGTAAAGTTGAAGAAGAACGAGAAGACGCTAACGATGGCGGCGGCCAAAGCGGGGATGTCGCGAAAGACAGCTCGCAAGTACCTGAAGTCGGGAAAGCTACCGAGCCAGTGTCAGCCGGAACGGTATTGGAGAACTCGATCGGATCCGTTCGAGTCGGTGTGGCCGGAGGTGAAAGAGATCCTGAAGCGATCGCCGACGGTGGAAGCAAAAGCGGTGTTCGATCATTTGTGTCGTCAGCAGGAAGGGGCCTTCCAGCAAGGCCAGTTGAGAACGCTGCAGCGCAGGATCAAGCAGTGGAAGGCAGAATACGGAGAAGCGAAGGAGGTGATGTTCCCGCAGAAGTATCAGCCGGGACATCAAGCGCAATCGGACTTCACGTTTATGGGGCGCCTCGGAGTGACGATCCAGGGCCAGCCGTTTCCCCATCTGCTGTACCACTTCGTGTTGGCCTACTCGAACTGGGAAGCGACCACGCTGTGTTTCAGTGAGTCGTTTGAGAGCCTCAGCCTGGGGCTTCAGAACGCGTTGTGGGAGTTGGGGGCGCTGCCCGAGGAGCACCGGACCGACCGGCTCTCGGCGGCAGTCAAGAACCTGAAGCGGGAAGAGTTCACCGAGCGCTATCAAGCGTTGCTGAGACACTTCGGGATGCGCTCCAGTCGCACTCAGGCAGGAAAGGCACACGAGAACGGGGATGTGGAACAGTCCCATCACCGCTTGAAACGGGCCATTGAGCAGGAACTGCTGCTGCGGTGTAGCCGTGATTTTTCCAGCCGGGAAGAGTACGAGGGCTTTGTAGCGGTGATTGTGTCCCGGCGCAATGCGGCCCGGCAAAAGCGCCTGGGAGAAGAGCTGGCAGTGATGCGCCCGTTGCCGGCACGCCGTCTGGATGACTTCACCCGGCAGTGGGTGAGAGTCTCCCCCAGCAGTACGATCCGGGTTCGCCACAACACCTATTCGGTGGACAGCCGGTTGATCGGCGAGCGCGTTCAAGTGCGGGTGTGGGCGGATCAGGTGGAGGTCTACTACGGAGGACGGCGCCAGGCACGGATGCCGCGCTTGCGAGGAGAAGGCAAGCATCGCATTGACTACCGGCACGTGATCCATTCGTTGGTGCGCAAGCCGGGGGCGTTTACTCGCTATCGCTGGCGGGAGGATCTGTTTCCGGGGATCTTGTTTCGAGTCGCCTACGACGAGCTGCGCCGAGATTGTCCGGCCACGGCGGATCGCCAATATCTGAAGATCCTCGAGGTGGCTGCCCAGGAAGGTGAACAGCGGGTGCGAGAGGCACTTCAGGTGTTGATTGAGCGGGGACAAAGAATCCGTTTTGAAGCACTACGAGAATGCCTTGTCGATCCGGTGGTGGAACCCTGGGAAGTGATGGTGGAGAAGATGGACGTGGGCCTCTACGACACCCTTCTCGAGAACCGGGAGGTGAGGTCATGAGCACAGGCAACTTACCGCGACTTCGCGAGTGCCTAATCGAGCTGCATCTACCGGCCTTTCGGGAGCACTACGCCGCCCAGGCGGCACTGGCCACCCAGGAAAGTCTGTCCTATCCCCGGTTTCTCTTGTCGTTATCTGAGATCGAGGTGGCGGAGCGGCACGAGCGCAAAATCCAGCGCCAGCGTCGGGCCTCCAAGCTTCCCTGGGAGAAAACGCTGACGGCGCTGGACCGCTCGCGCTTGCCCCAAAGCGTGGATCGACAACTCACAGCGCTGCTGGAAGGGACGTTTTTGGATCGTGCCGAGAACGTCTTGGCTTTCGGTAACCCTGGGAGCGGGAAAACCCATCTGGTCTGTGCTCTGGGCCAGGAGTTGATTCTGCTGGGGCGCCGGGTTCTGTTTTCTACCTGCGCCCTGCTGGTACAGCGATTGCTGCGGGCCAAAATCGATCTGACTCTGGAGAAGGAGCTCAAGAAACTGGATCGCTTCGAGGCTCTCATAGTCGATGACATCGGCTACGTTCAGCAAAGCCGGGAGGAAATGGAGGTTCTCTTCACACTGCTGGCCCATCGTTACGAACGTCGCAGCATCTTGCTGACCAGCAACCTGATCTTCTCGGACTGGGAGAGGATCTTCAAGGACCCCCTGACGACGGCAGCAGCCATCGACCGGCTGGTGCACCACAGCGTGATTCTGGAACTCAACGTCCCGAGCTATCGAATGGAGAGCGCCAAGGCAAAGCAGCAGGGAACCACGAAATGAGGAAACCGCGAGGAGGTCAAATCCGGGCAAATCGGCTGATTGGACCCCGGAAAGTGCTTGGTGAGGGCGATAGACGAGTGCCCGCCAAGGGGAGAGGTCGTACAGCGCCCTACAGAGGCCGCTCAGCAGCCTCGTGGATCTGGTCCACTCCCCTCGACGCCAGCGCGAGCGAGGGGGAGCTCCGTTCGGGCTACGCCCTCACTCCGTCCCCCTCGCATTCTAGGAACAATCTCTCTTTTTTACAGAAAGGAGGACCGCGGAAAGGGCCGTCTCAGAGGACGGCTACAGCTCTTTTTTTTTAATCCTTGTGTGGGGATTTCCAATCGTCGCTGCGGGAATTCTATTTGACGTTGATCACAGGGAAGCTCCCCGCCGCCTTGCATGGCGCAACTGGCGATTCGGGATAAGGCGCTCTCGGCGTTGTTGGCGTGTACGGTCGTCAGCGACCCGCCGTGGCCGGTGTTGAGCGCTTGCAGCAGGTCCGCCTCCTCCCCGCCGCGAACCTCGCCCACGACGATGTGATCCGGGCGGTGACGCAGCGCGTGGCGCACGAGGTCGCGGATCGTGACCGCTCCTTTCTGCAAACCGCGAGCCTCGAAGCGGACGCAATTCGCCCGCTCGATGCGAAGTTCCAGCGTGTCCTCGATGGCGACAATACGCTCGTCATCGGGCAGAAGTTCAATGAGCGCATTGAGCAGAGTGGTCTTGCCTGATCCGGTTCCGCCGGAAACCAGGATGTTGCGCCGGGAGCGCAACACTCGCTCCGCTTCCGCCCGGACGTTTTCAGGGAGTGCGCCTTGCTTCACGAGATCATCCGCCGAGAAAGCCCGCTTGCCGAATCGCCGCACGGTGATAGCGACTTGGGGACTCGCGGGGGGAACACAGATAGCAACCCGCGATCCGTCATCCAGGCGGGCATCGACAATGGGCGACGTTGCCGGGTCCAGGCCCAAAGGCCGGGCGATGTGGATAGCGGCCCGCAGCAGGGCCGCTTCGTTTAGGTTCGGCGCTTCATACGCCGTCAAGCGCCCGGCCCGTTCCACCCAAACATTGCCGGGACCGTTAATCATGATCTCGCTGACTTCGGGATCTTCAAGGGCGCTCTCCAAGCCCGGTAGAAACGGTTTCAGATGTTCGAGCCCACTTGCGACGCTCATATTTCGCCGCCTCCTTCGCTCTCCAATAGGAGTGTCCGGCTGGTAGATAGTGCGGTTTCAGGTAGACGCGGCGCGGTTCAAGCGACTGCGCCCCGTCATAGGGGAGACAGATCGCTTGACAGTTCGAGAGCAAGGCGAAGTCTCGCGGGTGAAACACGGCCTCGCGTTGCTCCCGGAATGATTTGGTCGCGCCCATACCGCCGCCTCCGCCTCCGGCGTGGCCTGAGAGCAGGGAGACTTCCGCCCGCTTGGAGGTCTCGCTGATGGTGTACATTGCCTTGATCTTGGCAACCTGCCCGCACAGTTCGCTGGCAATCTGGGCGCTGGCGTCGTCGCTCAGAGACAGGAAGATTCGGGTGCGGAGCGTCTGCAACAGCGCCCGCCACGCTTCGGATGATCCCAACACCGCCCGCAACGACGAAATAGATTGAGTGGCGACAATCGGGATGCAGCGGCATTGCCGGGTCAGCGCAAAAGACTTTTCATCGCCCGATGGATCGTCCTCGCCCACCGAAGCGAAGGCTTGATATTCGTCACAGATAAAGACGGCGGGCCGGAAGTAGCGGCTTGGCGACTGCTTCATCTTGGCCGGTCGCATGAGAAGCGCCTGTAGCCAAGCGTTCTTGAGCATGACGCCCACGGCGCGAGCCAGCGCCGGGTTCGATCCGGCGGGCATATTCAAGGCCAGTACCTTACCGTTCTCGATCAATTCATAGATCGGCGGTAGGTGCTCCGCGCCCTTGAGCGTTTCTTCTTTGGCAGGAGGGATCGCCGTGAGTGGTTGCTGTGCGTTGGAATCAAGCGCCGGTTTTTTGCCGTTCTTGGCCTCCGCCTCAGCCTCCTTCTTCGCCTCCGCCGCGATGCGCCGGAGTTGAGCTTGCACAATAATCGCTTCGGGATCGTCTGAGTGTTCCGGCGCTTCGGGACAAAACACCTGCGCCACGTCCGGCATATCGAACATGGCAAGGAACACTGAAACGCCCTCCACGATGGAGGACTTCACTTTGTTGTCGAGGGTTTGCCAGTCGTGGACAAACCAGCGTTTGACGGCCTCCACCCGTTTTCGTGTGTCGGCTCCGGGTCCGGTTTCCCAAACGGTGCGATGAGCGATCTTGAGTTCGTCAAGTTTTGCTTTCATCGGACGGGTGTAGGGGGCTTGTTCTTCCTCACCGCCGGGCGTGGGCTTCCAGTCCCATTCGGCAAGGTTTATGAGTTGGGCTTGCAGCACGTTCTCCTTGACGAAAACCGTCCCTTTGTTCAGGTCGCCGCTCAGCTTCTCGGCTTCCTCGATCTTGGCCGCGAAAAGCTCCGGGTCGATGGCGCAACGGTAGACCTGCTGCAACGTTACCCACCGTTCCGGGAACACCCGGTGAAGCTCGATGATCCAGCGAACCAGATTGGTATAGGCTTGTTGCCAAAACGGTTCCTTGCCCTTGCCGAACAACTGGTTGAGAAGGCTGGAAACGGTGTAGGCCAGCGAGTAGGAATCGAGCCACCAAGCCGAAAGCGGGTTCCATTGCCAGCGGCCTTCCATGCCAAGCTCGATGTAGTCCTTTTCGCGCCCCGCTTCGGTCAGGATTTGCCGGATGTCATAACAGAAGTCTCCCTTGACTTCGAGCACCAACGCCGCCGCCCGCATCTGCGGATTGGCCGCTTGCCAGCCGAGAAGTTGGCGGGCAAACGGGTTCATGCAAGCGCTGGTTTTCCCCGACCCCACGGCTCCGAAGATTGCCACGCCGGTATACAGTCCGCGCTCCGGGATGGTGAGCCACGAGGGGTTGAAAATCTCCCGCGCTTCGACCGGGTGATGGACTTCCCCGATCACGATTCCCGGAGCCTTTTGGTCCGCTGAAAGCGGCCAAGTTGGAAGCCGCCCGAAGGCCGCAAAATCGCGCCCGCGAGATTCAAACCAGACCTTCCAGATAGACATGGCGAAAAGACCCGCGAGCATGACGGTGACGAAAGGCGCGGCGTAGTACCACAGCATCACCCACTGGTAGAAAGTGGGGGTGTGGTAGTTCATCAGATCGAGCAAGGGGTTTTCGCCAAGCGGCGGGAAGGGACGCCGGACAAAGCTCCAAGCGGCATACCCTAGACCGCTGCCAAAGAAGATCACCGGACCTGGAAGCGCGGCCAAGAATCGAAGGATGCGGGTGACGGTCAAGCCTAAAAGCGCCACGCTTTGAAACACCGACCAACCCACCACGGCCAAAACCAGGATCGGGTGTTTCCAGTTCATGGGGCCAGCGGGCCGGTGCCAAAGCTCCCGCAAATAAGGGACCAGCTCGCGCCATTTCATAGGTCCGTCTCCCTTCTTTCAGCGCCCCTCCTGGGGGGCTGTTTCCGAGCCTTCCCGCAGGGATAAATGAGGACGAGAGCGACCCGCATGGGGCCGGATAGAGGCGTGTCACAAACGCCAGCTATCCGTGACCGCATGCCCCCCCCACTTTGGGGGGGGTCGCTCTCGTCCCCCTCTTTTTCTCCCGTTCGGCACGGCGGGGTCGATTCACAGAGGGCAACCACAGCAGAATAAAAGAGATAGCGGAATAGAGCGTTGGAACACCGGACGGGCAAATCTTGGAACACCCCCCCCTGTAACCCTGTTCCACAAAACCATGCGGTCGTTTGTTCCAACAACAAAGCACCAATTTAGGCCCTCTCTCACCCGATCTCATCCGGGTCCGCAAAGCGCACCGCTCGCCATGTCGAGAAGTCGTCAATCGAGACCCCTTCCGTGATCTTGGCTTCCGGGAGTTTTTGTAGGTACGCCGAGCGTTTCATGGCTGGCCCGAAGCCTCCGTAGCGGGCTAGAAACTCCCGGTCTTTTTGAGTCATTGCTTCGTCAATAGCCTTGATCTCCTGCTTCACCGTCAGTCCTTGATCGGGTGTCCCTGGGTCCGCCGCCGCCCATGCTTCGAGCACCCGTGCCGCCCGGTCCACGTTGATATTTTCAACCCCAATACCGATCACCCGGACCTGTTGGCCTTTCGTGCGAAGCGCATCCCAAAGCGGCCCATGCGCGGCTCCCCACGAGTAGAGTTCGGTGTCGGTCGAGTGGCCCGGATCGACGTAGGCGAAGGTGACGGTTTCGGCATCAGCGGCAAGGGGCAGCTTGAGCGCAAAGTAGCGCTTCTGGTTGCCGACCACCCCGTAGTAAATCCGGCGGGGAATCAAGCGCCGGGGCAAGCCGAGCTTTTCAAAAAACTTGACCTTCTCCGGTTCGGTGGGGAGCCAGTTCATGCCGGGATGTTCGAGCACGAAATCGAGCGACAGGAGCCGCCGCATGACGACCGGCTTACTGGCCTTTCGCCGGTGGCGGATGTTCTCAACTCCCAAGGCCCGGTAGATCGCGTTGCTCGATATGCGGCACGTCTTCCCTCCCCCGTTGAAGGCAATTACATCGGTTTCGACCGCCGCCCGTTGTTCGATCAATGTTTGTACGAAACGTAGCGCCCGATTGCGGCGAGCATGGAAATAATGGCAGAACTGCGCCCGCGTGAAGACCCCACTGTGAAGACACACAAGCGCGATCCACTCCGCGTCGGGTCCGGTCCAGCCGAGCGGTTCCAGTTTGCGATCTCTGCCCCGCAAGTGCTCGATCATCTACTGATCTCCGGTAACGGTGGCCCGATCACCTTGGAGGTAGCTGATGATGATTCCCATAGGGTTGAACACGATCAAGTCCGGGGGGATCGTTTCAAGGAAGAAGAATTGCAGCGAGAGTGTCCAGCGCTCCCGGCCCACTTCGTTCGCCATCTCCATTCGCACGAGGTCAAAATCGGCCGTGGCGCTGTGCGGCTCCTGGGGGTTGGCTTGAATCCTCAAAACGACGCGATCCACTTGCAATTCATCCCTGGCCGCGCCCGCCGCCAGAAGGGCTATATTCTGACTCTCGGCGCGAAACGAGGCGTTGCCAAGCTCCGTGCTCAGGAAGCGCAAACTGCGGGACCAGTTCTGTTCTACGGTGGCCCGCCTACGCGAGTAGAAGTCATAGATAAAGCGGTTGAGAAAGTATTTGGTGGTGGGGTCCAGCGGATCGGCCTGGGCCTCCATCAGTTCGTAGGCGACGGCCTCCGCCCGTCCCACTTCATCAACCCTGACGACGATGGGCCGGGGCGGTTCAACGGACACAACCCGGAGGACGACGACGATGAGCAAGAGCACTCCGATTCCCAACGCAACAGAGATTACGCGAAGGTGGCGGTTGGAGTGCATCGCCTCACCCCATATTTCGGCGTACTCGGCTCCGGCGTCTTTGATTTCCGGCTTCTTCATTTGATCCCTCCCGCGCCCACTTTCGCCGCCGCGCCCGCGCCTCCGCTGGCCGCAGCCACGCCCGCCGTTGTCGCCATACCCATGAGTCCGCTCCCCGCCGCGCCCGCGCTGGTGACGAGCATCGAGGCCAGTTCCCCGCACTTGAGGCTTGCCAGCATCCCGGAGAGAAACAAGGGCGCAACGGCAAGCATCCACATGGCTAAATCTTGTAGGCTCTGCGTGTCGAGGTTGGCGTTGCCCAAGGTCGTGATGTAGGAGATTCCCACGGCGGAAAACACGCGAAGCACCGCCCCGGCAATCACACCGTAGAGCGAGTAGGTAATCATCGCCCGGAACCAGCCCCAAAACAGGAATGACAGCGGCTCGAACACCAGGAAGGGAATGAAGATCGGCCCCAAGATGGTGAGAATGGCAAGCGCGATGTGCGCCCAGATGACTTGAGCGTAGGTGACAGCGGCCAAAACCAAGAGCATGATTACCGTGAGTCCGAGCATTGCGCCGCCCATGAGCGCCGTTATCAGAGCATGAACCCCGCCGGTAACGAGTCCTATGATGTTGCCTTCCCGCGCCTGTGTCTGTAAGTTCGCCGTCATGGACCTGGCGAGGTTTCCGAGTTCGGTTTGCATCGAGTACACGGTGTCTCCGATGAGTAGTTCATGAAGCCAATTTCCCCCCGCCGAGATCATGCCCGGAAAGGTGAAAGCTATACCCGGAATAGTGGTCGTGTAGAACTGCAACATCACCCACGGAATCCACAAGCCGATGACGACTCGCACCAGTTCCCACGGTTGGATGTTTCCGCTAAAGGCGATCTTCAACCCGTTCAACACGACGACGATCACGGCCAGACCTGCAAACATGGCGCTGCCAGTTGCAAAGACTTCCCCGCCCGCCGCCTCCGTTAGTCCTTCGAGGGCGATATCGAGAAATGTCTTGAAGTCCCGCAGTTCTTCCTGGGAAAGATTGGTCGGGATGTTGGGATCGAGTTGGATTTGCATGAGCGCGGATCAGATTATTGGCCTCCGTAGAGAGCCGGAATCTGAAAGAGCAACCCTTCCCGCATACTGTCGCGCCGCGCATCAAGCCCGGCTTGTTGCGCGTTGAAGTTAATCTCAGCCTGTTGTTGCCTCGCAACCCATCGGGCGAGTTCCCGCCTGCGGGCGATCTCGCGTTCGTAATCCTCCGCCGCTTCCTTCGCCGCTTGATAGGCCATCAACTGCGCCATAGCAGCGGTGAGGTTCCCTTGCGTCACCGTACCGGCAACTTGCGATTGCGCGAGCGCGGTGTTGGACGTGTTGGTGTTGTTCCGCAACCCTTCGTAAGACTCCACGGCGGCTTTTGCGGCAACCATGAGATTCGCCGCAATGTCGCTCGTGGCGTGATCGAGGACGAGGCGCTTGTCGCCTTCTTCTCGATTCGCAAGATAGCGGTCGGAAGCTCGCGCCGCGATCTCGGGGCGCAAGTCTTGGTACAGACTGATAATGTCGTTCTCCGTCACCGTGTCGGCGTCGGAGAGGCGCTGCCTCCATGACTCCCGGAAGCTCTTGCCGGTTTCTCCCATGTTTTCGACGTTCGAGGCGACGCCCTGGGCGATTCCGGTAAAGTCGTTCTTCCACGATAGGCCCACCCCGATAAACTGCGTTGGCACGGAAGCCAAGTCGGTGAACGGATCGGTCAGCGCTCCGACGGCTCCGAGCGCTTGTTCTTTCAGGTGGGTGAATTGATCGGTCATTTCGGTCAACTGGCCGTCCAGGGTGATCTTCGCCATCGTGTCTTTGTAGATTTGGACGCCTTGATTCATAATCATCTGCGCCCGCTGAATCCCGGCAAGGATCGAGCCGAAGATGGCGTAGGCGGGCGTGGTGGTCAGCACGACCAGAAGCGGCACTGTAATAACGGTGGTCAAGATGCGGTGTTTCATTTCAGTCTCCTTGTGGTTGGGGCCGGGGAAGCAGCACATCGGATGTGAACCAGATGCGAAGCCGGTGTCCGGCCCGGATTGTGATGTTGGGTAGACGATTCAAGAAACGATCCAGGATGCGCGTAGCGGCTTGGCCGAGTCCCTGCCCGGCTCCGGCCCGAAAACCCGCCGCTCCGCCTTCGTAGGGGTTGCCACGAGCCGCCGTAAGCCCGCTGAGGACGCCCACGGCTCCGACAGCGGCAAACATCGAAAAGTAGTGGCGGTCTACTTGATCTTTCAAAGCTCCCTCCCCGACTTGGTTGAGGCCGTGAAACTCAAGCGAAACCCAACGGCCATCCGGGAGAATCAGCCGGTGGAAGCTCACGGCTAGACGTGTTTGATCTTGGTTCGCCACGGCTTGAGCCGTGCCAAGTACCCGCGCCCCTCGCGGTACGAGAATCCGTTGCCGGTCTGCCGAGTAGAAGGGAACGGAAACCACGGCCAGCACCGGGCCGGGGAAGTCGCCGGAAAGTTGCGACACTAGCGCCGCTTCCAAGAACGAGCCTTCATAGATTCGCTCCCAACCAGGGGGGTCTTCCGGTTCTCCGATCCGCACCGGGGAAGAATAATCCCGCGCCGGGGTGTTTGCCGCTGGTTCGGCGGGAAGGACCGTTGCGGACGGCGGCGCGGTCGGCGTCCCTCGGAGCGCTTCGATAAAGGCTTGATCGGCTTCGCTCTCCGCCGCTACCGCTTCTTGAAGCCCGCTTGTGGCTCCTTCAATGGTGCCGAGCGCTTGTTGCAGCGCCGCCGCGCCTTCGGCTGCTTGGATGGTTTCAATGGGGTTCGCAACGCCCCGCTGCCCGGAGCTCCCGCCGGTGGCGTCCAGTTGCCGGTAGGTCTGCGCGATCGGGGAACTCCGAAGCGAACGGCTGCGCCGTTCGACCGCTTCCAGTCGTAACCGCTCGCGTAGTTGCCATTCGTCCTCGGTGTAGGGTTGCCCGGTATCGGGGCTTGGCCCGGCAAGTAGAGCCGCTTCGTTGGGGGTCACTCGTCCCGCGCCGACTCCGGCGGTGCTGATCTGCTGTTGTTGCCGCGCCCGCAACGCTCGATCCGCCGCCGCCTATTGGGTTTCCGCTCGGAGCGCTTCGGCTTCCACCTGCGCGGCCATCCTATCGGCAAAGCTCCGGGGCGCGGTTGCCTCCATGTTAGCCGCACCGGGAAGCTCCGCCGGTTCCCCGGCGCCGAACCAAATCCAGTAGGTCAGGAACAGCAGAACGAAAACCGTGATAGCGCCTACACCGTATCGAGTGACAACCCCGCCGGGCAGCGATCCCGCCGGTTTCATGTAGAGCCGCCGCCATTCGATCATCGCCCGATCTCCGGCGCGGTAAAGCGCCATTTGGCTTTCTGCTTGCCGATCTGCAACCAGCCGTTACCTAAAACATGGCGGGCGATATAGAGTCCGTCCGGCTGCAAGTCATAGGCCACGAGCGCCGGTTTCCCGTCCTTTTCTTCGTACAGCGCGGGCGACTCCTGGGCGTTCGAGCGAAGGTAGGTAAACTGCCCGTCATGCCACATGCCTTCGACCATGAAGGGCCACTTGCGGGCCTTGTCCTCCAACTGGTAGGGGAACTTGAGCCGGGTGGGATATTCCGCCCGGAAGGCTTGGCTCTCGCCCGCTGCAACCGCCGTGGCGTCCATGATGCGGCGATCCGCGTCCACCTGCGCGGACTTGGCGGTCTGCATAGCGGTTTCCGCCATCTGCTGATAAGCGGCAACCTGCCCGCGAGCGACAAAGGCCGGTTGGTGTTTGGTGGGTGAGATTCGCGGGTCGTCATCGGTCTGTTGCTCGATGCGGACGACAAGATGCGGCTGGCCCGCGCTTTGCTCGGTGACAAGGAATGAGTAGATGCGCCCGGACTCGCACACAAGCGCCACGTTGGTTGTGACGCCCTCGGCAATGGGTTTCAGGAAAGCCAGATTCGCGGCTCCGGTCAGGTGCCAGTATTCGGAATCTCCCACGACAAAATCCAGGATGTTTTCCGTTTGCGGAAGCGCGATAACGGTGGTGTGCCGGGTCTTGGCGCGGATTCTGACAATTTGATCCTCTCCGCCTACGCGACGCAACACCGCGCCGTCCGGCTCGGCTTCGATAATCTCCCGGTCCTGGCCGCTGTCCTGTCCGATGAGCGGGACGGTCAGGGCCAAGAGCACCGTCGCGCCGAGTGCAAGGATTTTCAACATGATCTACCTCCTAGATAGGTGTTCAATAGCCTCGATGAGGCCGTATTTGTGGACCGCTTCGGCCCGCTTCGCGGCATCGACCGGCGACGAGGTATAGAGCCAATAGCTGGCCGGATCGACTTCGAGCCGCAAGATGCCCGCCGCGTCGGGACGGCGTAGGTAAAGCTCCCGCTTGGGAATCAAGCCCCGGATGGTATTGACTTCCGAAGGGTTGAGCCGGAATGTATCAGCGGCCTTCTCCGGCAACTCCGGGTTGGCAAGGAATAGCTTGGTCGGCATGGATTCGAGCAAGGCTTCCGCCCCGGCGGTCCCGGTTACATCTATGGCGCTTTGGGTGGCGATCACGAGCGCCGCGTTCTTCTTGCGCCATGTTTTCGCGGCTTCCGCGAGATATCCGAGTACCGCCGGGTCTTGCAAGTATTTCCACGCTTCATCGACAACCATGAGCTTCACCCTGGCTGTCTCATCCGGGTTCTCCAAAGCCAGCCGCAACCGTTCGAGAAGATAGAACAGGGCCGCTTCGCACAAGTCCTCGTGCTCCGCCGCGCCCGCCATGTCGATTACCTGCCAGTCCTCGAAGTTGAGGTCGTCACCGTCCGCCGCGTTATCGAAGTATTTAGCCCACGCGCCGGTGCCATGCCAGCGGCCCAAAGCGGGCCACATCTTTGAGGGAAGCGAGCGAACCAGCCCGCCCAAGGTCCGGCGTCCGGGCGCGAAAGCGTAGAGGTCTTCGACGCGGGCGCGAATCTCACTGGGGTCTTCCCCGCTGATCGTCCATCCGCCGATCCGCAAGAGCCGCGATATCCAGCCGGTCAGGAATCCAAAGGTCCGCTCCCCCTTCGGTAGTGAGAAGGGCCGTAAGCGAAACCCTGCGCCCGCGTTCCCTTCCGGGGATAGCTCCATGTAGCCGCCTCCTAAAAACTGCGTCAGCCAGCGGTAGGAGCCGCCTAGATCGAGGATGAGGACACGCGGATCGTATTGCAGAGCTTGAACCAGAAGGAAGTTGAGCGCGAAGGATTTACCCGCGCCGGTCGCGCCGAGCACCAGCGTATGTCCCACGTCTCCCTTGAACAGATCGTAGTAATAGGGGGTTCTCCATTGGGTTTCGAGGACGGCCAGCGCCGCTTTCTTCAAGTGGCCGCTGCGCGGCGTTCCCACCGGCGGGCCGAAGATCGGAGCCATGCAAGCCACAGCGCCCGCCGATACAAACACAGAGCGGCATTGCCGCCGCCTCGGTTGCGCGGGCATCCGCGAAAACCACGCGGGGAGTTGTCCGTAACCCTCCCGAATCACCTTGGCGTCATGGCTGGTAAAGATGCGCCGGATATCTCCGTCCAGGCGCTCGGTGACGGATAGCGGGCCGTGGATCGCCACGGTGAGCGCGAAGTCGCCGTAGGCGATTCCGTCCGTTTCCAATTCGACCAGGGCATCGCCTAGCCGGTCGGATTCCGCCGCCGCCGAGTCCACCATCGCCGCCGCGCTTCCTTCGGTTTCCTGAACGTGCGCGGCCATCGAGTAGCGCTTCGAGAAGTAATGGCGCTGTGCTCCCCGGATTTTGCGCCGGGCGGCATCGAGGCGCTGCGGTCGCCATTCGAGAGTCACCGTCATGGTCGCATCGAGCCGGTAAAGTTCCTGTAGAAGATTGGCCTTGGCCGCACCGGGTGGCGAGAGAAGCGAGTAGAGAATGACAGGCTCTCCGTCCAGGCGAAGGTTCTGCCGCTCCGCTTCGAGTTCGGAGACGGCCAGCCTCCAATTCATACCGCTGCCGGTCGCGCCATCCCAAAAAGAGCCGGGCCGGTTGGTGAGTTCGTTCAAGAATAGAGACGCTTCCGCCGCGTCCAGCACCCGTAGCGGCGTCAGGTCATCGACCAGCGCCCGGCTTGCTTGGACCAGTTGCCGGAAGCTCCCCGCCGCTTCCTCGATAGAGGAATGAAGGTAAACGGAATTCTGCTGATTCCGCCGCCGCGCCATCCAGTTCTTTGCATAGGCCATCCACCACGGACCGCCGGTCTTTTGGGTGGTGACGGCGGATAGGCCCGGATCGTGCGCCCATGCGACATAGGCGCTGACGCTCTGCACCCGTTTTTCAAGGAACGCTTGCCGCTTGCGACGGCCAAGCGTTGCCACGTCCGATACCGCGCTGTCCGGCTCGTCCTCGAAGTGGACGGGACGGCGCAACAAATAGAAGTACAGCCGTGTCCGCGAATCCACCCCGCTCAACATCCGCTGCCAGCGGTCGATCACGCGGTCCAGTTGTTCGGGGGTCTGCCCGTCCAGGACGCTAGGCGTCACTCGCCCGATGCTCAGAAGCTCCCCGGCGCGGGTCAGGCAGGTCCGGCCATCTTCAAGCCAACCCCACCAGGGCAGTTCCTCGGCCAGCGATCCCGCCGCCTCAAAGTCCATGAGTTCGTTGTCTACGTTCATCCGCTATCGACTCTTTGCAATACGCCTTCGCGCCATTTCACAGTAGTTGGGGGAAGCGTCAATGCCGATCCACTTTCGATCACAGGCTTTCGCGGCAATGGCCGTGGTGCCCGATCCTAGAAAGGGATCGAGCACGGTTTGAACAGTGGTGGCCTGGATGCACCTTTGAGCGAGTTCTACCGGAAAGGCGGCGGGGTGAGGGTTCCGGGTTTCTTGGGGAATGTGCCAAACATCGCCTATGGCGTTCCCCTTCGAGCGAAGCCGAAACGCGGGCCGGGCGATCAGGTAGATAACCTCGTAAGTGGGAAGGAAATAGCCGGGGTTGAAATTGATCCCGCCATCGCGCTTCCAGATAATGATTTGGCGCACCGGGAAGCCCTTGACGATCTCACTCCGGTCTTGAAGTAGTCCCCCTTGGACCCGCCACTTGTGGTTGTAAAAGATCGCTCCGTCGTGGTCCAAGAGCCGCATCATGGCCGCGAGGCAACGCCGCTGCCATTGAATGTATTCGTCATCGGGCAGGTTGTCAGCGTGACCCTCATAGCCGTGAATCAATCCGGCTCTCGGCCACTTGCCCCCGCGCCCGTCTTTCAATCCGTTGCCGGTGCTGTTCCTCAAGTTGTACGGCGGACTCGTCACGATCACGCCGATAGAGGCGGCGGGCATTTTCGCCATGAGAGTTAAGCAGTCTCCACAATGCACCTTGTCCCACCAGGGCAGTTCCTCGGCCAGCGATCCCGCCGCCTCAAAGTCCATGAGTTCGTTGTCTACGTTCATTCAGCGGCCTTCGGGCAATGCCGCTGCATCAAATCCAGGAGCGGCCCTAAGTCCGGCCTCGCCTCAAACTGCAGGTCGATCTCGGTCCCTGGGCCTTCCCCGCGCAAGTCCGCTTCGCGCCCGGGGCGCATCACCGCCCAAACCTCGCCGGGATCGAGCTTGACCATTTGCCAGGGCCGGATATTGGAATAATGGATTCTCTCCCGGACCAGAGTTGACCGGGCGTGTTCCCGGCCTTCAAACCAGACCTGTAGAGGCGTCCGCGCCTCCGCCCGGCCCACCAAACCGAGAATCCAGTACATCGGGTGCCAGACGTTATACACGTTCTCGGCTTGGGGTGGATACGGCGCAAGGAGCGCCGCTGTCCATTCCACCGGCCCAAGATATCCAGCCGGACGGCCATCCGCCCGGCATTGAAGTTCCACCGCGAAAAATGCCGCGAGCTGACCGTTGCCGGGATCGCCGACCGCCACGGCTTGCTCGAAGCCGGGCATTTTCATCGAACCGTTTATCGCCTTCCAATGCACCCAAACCGTGTAATCGTCAATAGACGAATCCACCCCCTCAAGCTCATACCATCCGGCGAAGGGAGCCTGGGCCTCCGCCGCACCGGGACCGGCCAGCCCGCCGGAAACCAACATCAGGCTGCAAGCGATAATCCGCATCTGTTGAATAGCTACCTCCGAATCAGAAGCGTCCAGGGAGCCGCCGCCCATTTGCCGGGATCGTAGCGGGCGCGAAACTTGGCTGACGCCCGCAAAATTTCAAGCATATTGGGGTCTTGCTTCCAGGCCCAAAACCCGACGGCGTAGAGCACCGCGAAGATCAACCCGCCTACCACAATGGAGTTGATAGCGTTCCATAAGGCAAGCCCCAACACCGCGCTCAGAAGGAACCACCGGCGCTCAACGCCCATGATGGTGAGCGGCTTACTGAGCGTCGGGTATCCGCGCCATATCTTGCCGCGCTCCATCAAAAGAGCCACGCGAGAAAGTTGGCCGCGCCCATTGCCATACCGAGACCGAAGATGATCCCGGCCAAGGCTTTCTTGCTGCCGCCTTCCCCGAAAGCGAACATCAAACCGCCTGCAACAATGGCAATCAAGCTGAGTCCTCGCGCAATGGGTCCGGTGAAGGCTTCTTCCAGCACCTCTATGGCTTGCAACCAGGGGCTTACGCCCTGGGCCATGAGTTCTCCCGCCGATAGCGCAAGGATGCTCACCAATAGAGCACCGCGCTTGCAGCCGGTTGAATGGTGATTAGTCATGTCTGTCTCCTTTATTTGTTGCTGTTTCATGCGTCGGGGAACTGGCCCCGGTCCTCTTGTCCTAGTTTCTTGGCAAGCTCGGTTTGCCCGCCGCCGCCGCGCCGAATGGAGCGCTCCATAAGATCGACTTTGAGGCCCATATCAGCCAATCCTAAAGCGCGGGCGGCGGCGTAGAATAGAACCATAAGCGTGAGTACGGCGAGTCCGCCGTACCACGCAACGGGCATCCAGTAGTCGGTGATGATGATCTGAAAGTGAGGTTGGAGATAAGCGAAGCGCTCGCCGGCGATCATCAGGACCAGGGCAAGGACGATGGCCGTCATTCCGACACTGATCTTCCAGGGTCGCATTGTGCGAATCTCCCTTTTAGAGTTCGATAGAACCTTTGTCCCGCCCGCCGCCGCCACCACCACCGCCGCCTTGATCTTGGCCGAGGGATCGCGCCACACGCGCCGCCGCCCGTCCGTTGCTACCATGCACGGCAAACCCGGCGGCGGCTTTCGCGCCGATGCTCTTGGCGCTATAGTGCTCGGTCGCAATCTCCACGTTCACGCGCCCGCTGCGCCCCTCGCTGTCGGTGTATTCAAGTTGTGCGTCCGGGTACTCGACCCGTCCATCCTTGACGGGCAGACCTAGCGCGTCTGCCGCCTCGAAGCGGGCCGCGTCCGCCGCTTCCTTGCCTTCCCGCGCCCTGGCGCTCTCGGTGGCGCGGGCGATCTCGCGTTTCAGTTCGGCGTCAATACGGATGCGCTTCAAGGCGGCTCCCTGTTCGAGTAGCTTCACCTGCTCGATCCTCGCGGCCCGGAACACCGCCACGTCATGTTGAAGCTCTCCGGGTTTCACAAGCCCGCTCCATGCCTTCTGTCGGGCATCAAGCCCTTGGTCGCGGGCTACGCGCTCGGCCCGCTCAACTCCCTGCCCGGTGAGCGTGAGCACCTTGTAGGTGCCTCCTTGCGGCCCCTCGGCGCTGTGCTCCCGGACGTGACCGGCCCGGACCATCTGATCCACAGCCCGCCGCGCCGCGTAGGGGTGTCCCTCAAAGTGAGCGTCGGCCAAGTCGCGGTAGGCGACGTTGCGGTACATTCCTACGTCGGCAACCGCTCGATCCGTGCGGTCCTGGAAGGCTTGCCGCTTTGTCCTGCGGGGATCGTATTCGCGCCGATGGCCGTTGCGTTCCCGCTGCTCTCGCTCCCTCGCATGGTCGCGCCTGGGGCGAGCTTCGGGCCGTGTCCGGGGATCGCTGGCTAGGTCTCGCGGATCGAACAAGGCACGGCTCCTTTTTAACGGCTCGGCCCTACGTCACGCTGCTGCGTTTGGGCGGGCTGTTGCGTTGGTTGTTTCGGCGTTTGGCTGATCTGCGGCCCGCGAGCATGAGAGTATTCGTGAGTCAACTCCGCTCGCGTTTTTTCCTTGGCCGGCGTCTGAACCTCGCGCTCGATAGCGCGGTTCATGAGGTAATCGCTCATCTTCTGCGCGTCCCTGGCCGCTCTATGAATCTCGTGCGGGTCATCTTCGAGAGCTTTGACCCACCCTTCGACATAGGCCGCGCCGCGCTGCGGGTCGTGTCCGACGCCGACCCGCTCCCCGGTCATCATGGCGCCGATCTCGGCCCGCAATTCTTCGCGGGCATACTCCGGCGATCCAAACCCGTTGTCTAATCCGTCTTTAAGCGTGTCGCGGTCCAAACGATCCGGGTGGCCGGTGGAGTGGCCGCACTCGTGAAGCGCGGTCTGGTAGTACCCGTTCCGCGTAGGGAATTGGGGCGGCTCCGGGAGTACTACCTTGTCCTCGGCAACCCGATAGTAGGCGCGATCTCCGGCGACGTGATGCACGGTCGGCCCGCTGGCCGCAATCACCTTTTCGGCGTCGCGGTGAGCGTCCCATTCGGGCCGTACTTGCGCTTCTCGCGGCTTCAATTCCAATCCGTCGGCTTGCTCCACGTTGAACACCGTGTACTGCTTACAAATCGGACGTGACCGCTGTTCTTCTTCGTAGATCGTCTTGCCGTCCTTGTCTTTGATCGTCTTGCCCTGCTCGTCCTTCGCGGCCTTGGCCGTGCGATCCGTGAAGAACAAAACCTGCGTCCCTTTCTCGCCTTTGCGAACCTGTCCGCCCGCTTCCCGGATCTGGTTGTAAGTACCCCAGCGATTGTCACCGCGCCCCTCGCGGATACCTCGGCTCATCAGGTAGAGGCTGTTGCCTCCGGTGTACCGCTTGCCGGTCGAGAAGTTCTCGGCGCTGATCTGCTCCCCCGGCTTCCAAGGCTTCTGCCAGGGCGCAACACCGCGCTTGATCTGGTCAATGAGTTCGCCGGAGACTTTCTTCGCGTAGTCTTCCCCACGCTGCCAAAAGGATTTCTTCGCCATAGTGCGCCTCCGTTCCTTAGTCGTGGCGGTCGTATCTCGCTTGGTCGATCTCCGCCACGGTGCCCACGTCCTCGTTCATAGGCACTCCGATCCGATCCGCCAGTTCCCGCGTCAGTTCGACCGCGCTCCCGCGATTCAGCGCCTCGTGAAATTCAGCCTCGGTGGTGGCCGTGGCGTACTTCTCGCCGTTTTCTTCTTTTTTTTGAATCATCGTTTCTCCCTCCCTGGGTTGCCCGCGCCAAGGTGCGGCCACAGATGATGCAGGCGGGTTCAAATCCGGCGCTCTCGGCATATCGAGCCTCCCCGGAGACGCTTCCCGATCCGTTTTCGGAGGGGGAAGGCTCCGCTGCTACGATACTGTCCGAATCGAAGGTGGCGGGGGAAGTATGATCCGTCACGCGGCGGCGGCAGCGTTCCCGGTAGGCCCGTTGCCGGTCGCGGTGATCGAGCTGTCCCTCCCGGCTTTGCTGTTGCCGCCGCGCTTTCCTCCGGCAGCGCTCGCCGCAGTATCGGTGGCCCCGGTCACAATGACGGCAGATCCAGAACACCGCGCCACAGTCGGCCCCCCGGCAAAACCGTTGACGCAGTGGCTCTTCGCGGGTCCCCATCGCCGCCCTTCCGGCGGGACTGGACAACCGCGACTCGGCATGGGGAGTTCGATCTCATCTACAGAGGATGTTGGACCGTGCTAACGGTCGGTGGTTTCCCTTTCCGCCTTCGGCCCCACCCGGTTAGGCCGACAAACACTTGTGTTGACTTCATATGCATCATTCATGCAGAATTATGCATATGAGAACAACGTTAAATGTCGATGACACCTTGATTGAGAAGGCGGCTAAGCTGACCGGCACAACTGAAAAAACGAAGCTGGTCCGGCGAGGGTTGGAGGCGCTGATTGCGCTGGAGAGCGCACGTCGTCTGGCGGCATTGGGCGGCACTGAGAAAAAGCTCCGACCAATTCCTCGGCGGGGGCAGCCCCAGGCGTGATCACGCTGGTCGATACCTCAGTGTGGATCGAACACCTGAGGAAGGGGAGTCCCCAACTTGCTACACTGCTCAATAAAGGTGGTGTCTGTTGCCATCGCTTCGTGATCGGCGAGTTAGCCTGCGGTACGCTTCGCAATCGCAATGAGCTGTTGGGTCTATTACGGGCTTTGCCAGAGGCGCAGCTTGCTGAACATGAGGAAGTCTTGAACTTCATCGACGAACGGAAACTCGCGGGTCGCGGTCTGGGATGGATCGACATGCATTTGCTTGCTTCCGCACTACTCGAAAACTGCAAAATGTGGACTTTCGATAAAGCACTCGGAGCAGTAGCCACTGAATTGGATCTCGGTCCGAATTGAATGCCAGCGAACACTTAGCGCCACCCGGCGACGGCTACTGTCTTGTCTGAGGCGCATGAGAGAATAAAGCTATGAACCGCAAACAAGGCTTGGTTTCCATCGGGGAAGTCTTCGGCGGCCTGAACGGTCCTGTGAAAGCGATCCGCGAAGCCTCGCCCCAGGCGCGGCACCACTTCACCCAGGCCGATCAGGTGGACCAGCTTGTCTCGGCCAGCGAAGCGGACCCCGATCTCGGCTTCATGGCGCGGATGATGGCGCTGTGCTCGCTGCCCCGCACCAATCCCGGCAACCGGCTCCAGTACAAGCGCGTCAACGGCCCCTACAAGCTGGCTATGATCGCGGGAACCGACAACAAACTCCCCTATGGCAACCTGCCGCGCCTGTTGCTGGCCTGGGTGTGCACAGAAGCAGTACGCACCCAGAGCCGTGTGTTGATTCTGGGAGACTCAGTTTCGGAGTTCATGCGTAAGCTGGATATCTACAGCACCAGCGGAGAGAAGTACACCCGGTTGCGCAATCAAATGGACCGGCTCTTTCATGCCAGTGTCCAACTGATTTATGAGGATGAAGGTAGCAAGGCCAGCGTTTCGTCATTTGTAGCTGATCGCACCGAGTTCTGGTGGGACCCCAAGCACCCCGACGAGCGCTCACTGTGGGAGAGCAAGATCCGCCTCGGCGAAGACTTTTTCAACGAGATCATCAGCCGTCCCGTGCCGCTGGACATGAACATCCTGAAGGCCCTCAAGCGGTCCTCGCTGGGCCTGGACTGGTACCTGTGGCTCACCTACCGCACCTTTGCCCTCCGTGCTCCACTACGGCTCTCCTGGCGGTCGCTCTACCGGCAGTTCGGCGCGAACCCGGCCAGAGCGGGCGACAAGAACACAGTGAACCGCTTCCGCACGGAATGCTTGCGGGAGCTCAAGAAGATCAAGACGGCCTGGCCGGAGCTGAACTACGCGACGGCCAAGGGGGTGCTGATTCTCTCGCCATCGAAGCCCGTCATTCCTCCGCAGCAGCAGCGGCAATTAGTGAACTAACCTCGCCCCCCCCCACTAACACCGCAAAGTTCTGCTCTGACAGCACTTCGAGCGCCACCTAGGGGTGCCCTGAGCCGCTGTAAAGCGCTCCTGGGGCTTCCTGCGGCGGGTTTTTCCACAACCGACGGTGATTCAGGCCAGTTTTCCACGACCAAACGTGTATACTCCGAACCTTAATCCTTCGACTAAACGTGTACACACTCAAGTAGTTAGGGTAGCGACCAGATTACTGTTGAAATACAACATAAGGACCCGTGGCTTAGCGGACTCGGTCGCGATCGAGGACGTACTGGCCGTAGAGGATGACGTTGTCCCATTCGATCGGGGAGAGCCGGTTCAAGAAAAAGGGCGAAGGCGGCTCGTTCTTTGGCTTATTCTTCGCCGTGCTAATCTGCGGCGAGGTGGACGGGAATATCGAAGCGGAAGGCAACACCGGGCTCCTCGGTGTTTGCATTGCCGGGTCAGTCACTGGCAACCTCAAAGAAACGGGGACCGGGGACGTAAGCGTCCACGGCCCGGTCCACGGGAACATCGATCAGCAAGGCGACGGCTCGGTGACTGTGACTCCCACTGGGGTCCTAGGCATTGGGCCTTGCTTCGTTGATGGCAACATCACTGAGAAGGACGCCGGCGAAGTCATCATCGATCCGGTTTGCACCGTTGTGGGTAACGTCGACGAGTCGTAAGGATCATGGCTGGGTGTCGATAAAAGCGAGCGTTCTGTTTCTACGCTATCCGGCTACACAGTGTTCTGGATACTACAGTAAGCAATCGTCGAAACAGACCACTTTTCGGCTTTTCTTGGACGTCACGCGGAAGCCCATCCCTTGTCCGCTTGAGCGCCGCATCTAGGAGTTGCTGGGGACGCTTCAGCCCGGCGATGGACTGCTGGACAACGAACTGTCGCTGCTCGGGCCGCGCAAAGGGGGGCCGGTCCTAGGAATGTCCAAGCTCGACGGCAAAGGGCTGACGAGAAGGTTCGCCCCAAGCTTATGTTGTATTTCAACAGTAATCTGGTCGCTACCCCTAGAGGATCGCATTGGAGACGAGACTGAGGCAGCTGGCTTTGCTCATGATCTCGACGTAGTCACCGGTCGTGAACTCCCCCTGCTGCGCAAAGGAGAAGATCCAGCGCGACAGCTTCTGTCGATACTCGCCCTTGTTGAGCTGCCTCTGGACACGACCTTTTTCAGACACACCCCCTTGACGTCCCTTAGCGTATATTTTTGCTGCAATCTGGGCGCTACCCTTGCTCGTCGGTTCGGTAAAGAAGTGATTGCTGACACCAAAGCATCCGTTGTTTTCTGTTAGGATTTGTTGTCAGGGTTGGAATCCATGAGTCAGGGCATTTCCGTGTCGTGGCTCACTGAATCCTCGGGGTCTCCTGAGCCAGAATCACTAGACTCCCCCTGGTCAAGAGAAGAAGAGTGATGAGTTCGATCAGCTGCTGGACTGGAGGGATCGAGATTGATGAGACAAGAACGAAAAGCTGAAGCGGGTGTCGCGGTCGTGGAGACAGCCGTAGTTCTGTCGCTGCTTTTTATCATCCTCTTCGGGGTCATGGAATTCGCCACCCTGTTCTTCAACAGAGCGGTGATCATCAATGCCAGCAGGGAGGGCGCCAGATTCGGCTCCCTGTTCGATCTGGACACAGCCACCGGCTATGTGACCGCACCCAAGACGGATGCCGAGATCATCCAGAAAGTGAACGATTACTCGGCCGGCCACTTGATCAGTTTCTCACCCTCCTCCGGATCGGTCCCGACCGTCTCTGTGAGCCCAACTGGAGTTCCCCCGGTTTCGTGGACACCTAATCCTTTGGGAGAATGGAGGACACGATGCCAAGAACAAGACGAGCTTATCCACCCGAGTTTCGCCAGCAGATAGTCGAGCTTCATCGAGCCGGGCGCAGCCCCGGTGAGCTGGCCCGAGAGTTTGAACCCAACGAACAGACGATCCGCAACTGGATCGCCCAGGCAGACCTGGATGAAGGCCGTCGTAGAGACGGCCTGACGACGGTAGAACGAGCCGAGCTGCGGAAGTTGCGCAAAGAAAATAGGCAGCTGAGGGTTGAGCGGGAAATATTGGCAAAAGCCGCGGCCTGGTTCGCACGGGAGAGCGATCCGATTTCCAAGGAGTCTTCAGGTTCGTGAAAGTGAATCAGGCCGACTATCCAATCACCACCATGTGCCGTTTGCTGGGTGTCTCCACCAGTGGCTACTACGCGTGGGTCGATCGCGGACCTTCGACTCGAGATGAAGCGAATGCTCGTCTTCTGGAAACAATCAACGGGATCCACCAGCAAAGTCGTCGGACCTATGGAGCTCCCCGCATTACGGCGGAACTTCGAGAGGAAGGTCACCTGGTGGGCAAAAACTGGGTGGCCCGACTGATGAAAGTCGCCGGCATTGAAGGCGTTAGCCGCAGACGCAAGACACGCACGACCCTGAGAGGCCAAGACAGCCGTCCGGCTCCGGATCTGGTGGAGCGAAACTTCCAGGTCAGCCGCCCCAACCGACTGTGGGTTGCAGACATCACGTACGTGCCGAGTTGGGCAGGTTTCGTCTACCTGGCCGTAGTGGTCGACGCTTTCAGTCGTCGAGTGGTCGGCTGGTCGCTCAGAAATGATCTCAAGACCCGGCTAGTGACCGATGCCCTGCAAATGGCACTTCAAGAGCGTGAATCCGACGGGGTGATCCATCACTCGGACCAGGGGACGCAATACACGTCGATCGAGTTCGGGCTACGCTGCAAGAGAGCCGGCATCAGACCCTCCATGGGCTCGGTCGGTGACTGTTATGACAACGCGCTGTGTGAGAGCTTTTTTGCCTCTCTGGAGTGTGAACTGATCGACCGGCACAGCTTCCGCAGCAAGCTGCAGGCCAAGCTTGCTGTCTTCGACTACATCGAGGGCTTTTACAACCCTCACAGGCGGCACTCGTCACTGGACTATCTGTCGCCGATCAACTATGAATCGAGGCACTCAGATGTGGCTTGATTCGAAAGCCGTAAACTGTCCACAAAAGTGGGGTAACTTCACCTGACGGCCACACAGCAATGTCGCCTCGACCGCTGGGCCGTACATCTCCAGCAGCAGGGACTTCACGGTCCCGGGACAACCCAAGAAGGGGGTCACCTGAGTCGGCCGCCGAGAGGGAAAGGGGTGTACCGTTCTTTCTGTAATTTGGGAAAGGTGAGCTAAAAGGATCAGAGGTCTGGGGCAGGATTTCTCCAAAAACTCAAGGCAACGAGTAAGGAGGATCCGAATGACCCCAGACCCAAAACAGAGGCTACCACGAGAACTATTGAGAGAGCTGATCGAAGAAGGCAGTGAAGCGTTTCGAGGAGTATTAGAGAAGCTGATCAACGCCGCCATGCAGCTGGAACGAGAAGAGTTTCTGGGAGCTCGACGCTGGGAGCGGAGCGAGCAGCGTCGAGACCACGCCAACGGGTACAAGGACAAGACGCTGTCCACTCGAGTGGGACAGCTGCGAATCCGGATTCCACAAGTACGTCACCTGGACTTCTATCCCCGATCCCTGGAACGAGGGTGCCGTTCGGAGAAGGCGCTCAAGTTGGCCATCGCCGAGATGTATGTAATGGGCGTGTCGACGCGCAAGGTCACCGAGATTACCGAGCAGCTGTGCGGCACCGAGATCTCCGCCAGCCAGGTCTCAAGAATCTCCAAGCTGCTGGACGACGAACTCGAGCAGTTTCGCAACCGCCCTTTGGGCAGCTATCCAGTTGTGTACCTGGATGCGCACTACGAGAAGGTCCGTCGCCAGGGCAGCATTCAGGATGTGGCCGTCTTGAAAGCGACCGGAGTCAACTGCTGGGGCAAGCGGGAGGTGATTGGGGTCAGCTGCCGACTCAGCGAGGCTGAGGTCCACTGGCGAGGGTTTCTGCAGCAGCTTCAAAAGCGTGGTCTGGAGGGTGTGCAGCTGATTGTCAGCGATGACCACTCGGGTCTACGTGCTGCTAGAAGAGCCGTTTTTCCCTCGGTGCCCTGGCAACGCTGTCAGTTTCACCTGAGCCAGAATGCTCAGCGTTACGCCCGCCGATCCGATCAACGTGCCGCCATCGCCACTGACATTCGAGACATCTTTAACGCACCCTCAGGCGGCGAGGGCGAGGCCATGCTTCGAACCCGAGTCGAGCAATACCGTGACCGCAACCCGGAGCTGGCCGATTGGATGGAGACCAACCTGCCCGAAGGCTTTACGGTCTTTCGTTTTGCACGTTCTACCTGGCGGCGCATTCGCACCAACAACGGGCTGGAGAACCTAAACCGTCAGATTCGCCGGCGCACCCGGGTCGTCGGTATCTTTCCAAACACCGAGTCCGCTTTGCGACTCATCACCGCCGTCGTCGAGGAGATTCACGAAGACTGGCTGATCGGGAAGCAGTACCTCAGTCTGGTCGATTTCAACCCACAGGAGAATCCTGTTTCAGATCGCTCTCAGTCAAATTACAGAAAAACAGTTGCGTAACCAGAGGGAACCCCATTCGGGCTCGCCCTCACTGTGTCCCCTCTCGCAGTCCAAGAACCGGACAAGACAATTCGCTCAAACCAAGAACAACACCCTACTTGACAAGGTGGGTCATTTTTACGTGATCACTCCGGCACATTATTCCCTTGTCATTTCGACCTTCCACTCCACCCGTTGTTTCTGCGAGACGGAAGAAATAAGCTGTTCTGAACTGGGTTCGATTCCCAATGAGGCAAGTTTCTAGCTTCGGTTCGATTCTTAGATGAGGCAACACGCGGGGAATTCTAACTGTCGCCAATCAAGGGATCCCAGCGAACTGGTCTCGCGCTTGCGCTGGGCAGTCAGACGGCCCGAAGAACGAGAGCATGCGGCCGCCGGCCTCAGAAAGATTGCAGCCAGATTTGACTGGACGGAACTGGCTCCCCGCTACGATTCCGAAATGCTCCAGCTGTGGGGGGGGTGAATGGAGAATGGAAGATGGAAGATTGAAGATGGAAAATTATTCGCTACGATCATTGCGGTTCCAGGGCAAGGTCGACGATGCCTTGAACCAACTCGATGCACTTTGGGGCGCCGACTGTTTTGAAGATTGGGGGACTCGAACTCTTCCCCTGACGAAAGGAAACTTAGCCTAGCAGCTAGTGTACTGTCCGGGAAGTTCGCGGTGTTAATTCGGGATGGATTTTCGTCGACAGTGAGGCGCGCGACGCAGGAAGGCCGGGAGTCTTTCGAGGTAGCGCAACAAAGCTGTCGGCGAAAAGACGCCCGAAGTAGCGGCGTGAACTTTCCGGACAGTGCACTAGCGGGCGCCGCGGCCGGTGAAGACCGCTGGAATCGTTTTCAACATGATGCTCAGGTCGAGCAACAGAGACCAGTTGTCAATGTACTGAAGATCCAGATCCATCCAGCGCTGGAAGTCGATCTCACTCCGTCCTGACACCTGCCACAGACAAGTGATTCCCGGTTTCACACTGAGTCTCCGCCGCTGGCGAAACGAGTAGAACTCGACTTCCTCAGGAAGGGGAGCTCTGGGGCCGACCACACTCATCTCACCCTTGATCACATTCCAGCACTGGGGGATCTCATCCAGACTGAACCTTCGCAGATACTTCCCGAGAGGAGTCACGCGAGGATCATTCCTCATCTTGAAAACAGGTCCGCTCATTTCGTTCAGATGTCGAATCTCCCAAAGCTTGTCTTCCGCACCGTCAATCATGGTTCGGAACTTGACGAGTGTGAACCTGCGGCCAAACAGGCCGCAGCGTGTCTGGCGGTAGAAGACCGGCCCTCGACTCGTGAGTCTGACCGCCATTCCGACTAGAACCAACAAGGGCGACAGGAGAATCAGACAGCCAGCTGCCACCACGAAGTCGACAATCCGTTTGAGAACAACGTCGAAGCTGTGTTCCGGCACCGTGAGCAAGGTGATGAAAGGAATGCCGTCCAGGTACTCCAATGAGACCCTTCCGCTGTTAGGCGGGAAAAAGTCGGCGGCTATCCGGGTTCGGATGCCCAGTTCCTGGCAAACCGAGATGATCTCCTGAAATCCCTTCAGGTCAGCAATTCCGGAGTCCGCAAAAATGATTTCATCAACCACCAGACCCTCACGGACCAGGGTCCGCAACTGCTGCGGAGTTCCCAGCCGGCGGACCCGGGCAGAAGTCGACTCATCCCCATCTCGATCCGACAGAAAACCCACCACCTTGAATCCCCAGTGTCGCAGCGCTTCCAGCGAAGTGATCAGCTCTCGAGCTTTCTCCCTGGCGCCTACCACCAGGATCCGGATCTGGTTGTGTTCGCTGATATTTCTGCTCCGCAGGATGCCGTCCAGCACAGCGCGATTCAGGGAAAGTAGAATTCCAGACAACAACAAAAAGGCAAAGAAAATCGGACGACTGACCTCCAGCTTCAGCGTGTAGGTCAAGAAGGCCATGCACATCCCGACCAACATCACAAACTGGGCTACTCGGCGAACCTGACGTCTGAACGGCCAGTGCACAACGGCAGAGTACTTCTGGGTCATCAGCAGGAGAGCCGACCACACCGGAAGGCAGACCAGAAACAAATACAGGTACTGCAGCAGGGGGAGCAAAACCGGATTGAAGTGCAGGGCAAGTTCCAGAGGCAGAAACTTAACCAGGGACCGGACCAGGTAGGCGGCCATCAGAGCCGCCAGACCAGAAAGCAGGTCCGCAGCAAAGAGGATTCTGCCGTAAAGAACGCTGTGGTGCCTAAACATTCAGTAACCGAGAACGAACAGTCACTCTAAGCACGAATCTCCGGCTGCCTCCCTGCGATTTCCGTCGATGATGCGGGTATTTTAACAGTTGGGGGTGGGGATGCATAGTTACTGGTTACTGGTTGGTTACCGGTTACTGGTTCTTCGTTTGCGGGTTTAGAGTGCGGTTCCTCTGTGCTAAAAGTCAAGATCCTGTACCCGGGGCACTCTCGAGAGCAGGAATCCTTCCCCGAACTTGCAGTCTGCAAGGCTCCCCATGAACCGATTGTGGGCCCGGATTCGGTCGAGGAACCCTGCATCTGTCAGAATTGTGTCTGGTTCTTCCGATTGTGGGTCGTGGAGCTGGGAGGCGTGGGCCAGGATGGCCTCTTCCTTGATCTCCATCGTCTCCGAGATATTCACCACCACATCCGGCATGTCTCGGGAATCGAACTGCAGCCACGAAGCAACGACCCCGGGACGATGGCGAGGATACTCCGGCTCCAGTTTCACGAGCCCTGCATGGTGTACGGCCTCTCTCACCAGGACGGTTGCGTTCCAGTGGTCCGGGTGTCCAACCGCGGAGTGACTTAGAATCCACCCGGGCCGACAGGCACGGAACAGGCGGATCAGTTGATTCCTGCTCTCGGCACTCGGCCTGATCTCGCCATCCGGCAGCCCCAGGTTCGTGCGAAAGCAAACCCCCAGGATCTCCCCTGCCCTTTGGGCCTCCCTGCGGCGGGTCTCAACCATCCCTCTGGTTCCCAGTTCGCCCAGACTGAGATCCACCAGCCCGACCCGGCGCCCCCTGGCAACCAGTTGAGCGACCGTGCCACCACAGCAAATCTCTATGTCGTCCGGGTGGGCACCGATCGCAAGTACGTCAACCTCTTCTGTCATGCAGCCTCCACGAAAGGAACAATGACTCTTCGAAGCTCCGCTTTCTCTTCCTTCTGCAGGGGAAGAAGAGGGAGACGGCAAGCTCCCCCCTGAAGACCTGCCAGATCCATTGCAAACTTTAGACCCGGTATCCCGAACCGGGCGGTGACCGCCTCCGCGACCTGAAAGAGGTCAGCGAATTGCTGCCTCTGCCGGGATGCTGGACCCTCTGCCAGCAAAACACGAACAGGCATTTCGGGCAGGGCACAGGCCACGGCCAGAATCGCTGCACGAATCCCGAGCGAGGTTGCCGGGCCCAGCAGCTGAGCCGAGCCAAGAATCACCTGGAACGATCTGCCCTTCACCTGATCCAGCACGCGCTGAAGATAAATCAGATTCCCGGAACTGTCCTTCATGCCTGCAATGCGGTCGTGTTCCGCCAGGGCGGCGATCAGCTCCGGCTGGAGCTCGATGCCCGAAAACTGGGGAATGTTGTAGAGAAGCACCGGGACAGGCGCATGCTCGGCGACCCTCTCGAAGTACACTCTCAGAGCCTTGAAGCTCATACGATTCTTGTAATAAGACGGCGCACTTACCAGGAAGGCGGTGGTCTGCACGTCACTCACTGAGTCGATGAACTGTTTGGCCTGGTCGAGCGTCGAGGCACTGACTCCGACCAGAAACACCCGATCGGGCGGCAGGCAGGAACGCGCGAGTCGGACCACCTCGATTCGCTCGGAGGGGGTCAGATGGACTGCCTCTCCATTCGACCCCAGGGCGAGAACTCCGGACAGCCGTGCACGGGCGTAGAACTCCAGGTTCTTCTCCAGGGCCGCGTAGAGAACCCCACCATCTTCCGAAAAAGGGGTTGTCAAGGGCGGAATCACACCGTCGAACACGAGCTTCTCCTTAGGTCAGTCAGAGATCCGTGCCGTATTCTACCCGAGTCTCCGGCTGTCCTCACGATTTCTTTCCGCTTGGTTCCTCCAAGGAAGTGCCAAGAATCTGCAATCTTCCAAACCGTCGGCGCCTCAATGTGCATCTTTCCGAGCAAGTCGGTTCAAGGCATTATTGACCTTGCCCTGGAACCGCAATGAGCCAAGCGAATAATTTTCAATCTTCAATCTTCAATTCTCAATCTCCTACTGCTTCGGCCCCTTCTTCGACGCCGGCTCACCCACTGTGATGCGGTCTTCCAGCTGCACAAACTTTTTTTCGCCAATTCCCCTAACGTTCATCAGGTCCTCGATCCTCTTGAAAGAACCGTTCTTTTTCCGATGATCGATGATTCTCTGCGCCAGAGCAGGGCCGATCCCCGGAAGGCCTTCGAGCTGTCGTGCAGACGCCACGTTCAAATTGACCTTTTCGCTCTTCACGGCCAGAGCCCAAGCAGAGCTGTAGAGCAGAAGCACCATGGCCACGGCCGCAACTGAACCGCCCCGGGATTTCCGGAGACTCCATTTCTTGAGAGGATGGGGTCATGGGAAGACGAAGCAGATACTCACCAGAGGTTAGAGAACGAGCAGTACGGATGGTGTTTGAGCACGAACGGGAGTACAGCTCTCAATGGGGTGCGATGACATCGATAGCAGCCAAGATCGGCTGCACAGCGGAGACGCTGCGCAAGTGGGTCCGACAGGCGGAAATGGATCAGGGGCGTCGAGCCGGGCTGACAACGGACGAGAGGCAGCGTCTGAAGGAACTGGAGCGGGAGAATCGGGAGCTGAAGCAGACTAACGAGATCTTAAGGAAGGCTTCGGCTTTTTTCGCCCAGGCGGAGCTCGGCCGCCGACGGAAATGATGGTGGATTTCATCCGAGAAAATCGGACCTGCTATGGGGTCGAGTCGATCTGCGAGGTGCTGCCGATCGCCCCTTCGACGTTCTACCAGCGGGAAGCCAGGCACAAGGATCCTGCGTTACTGCCGACCAGGACGAAACGCGATGCCAGGCTTCGAGTTGAAATCGATCGGGTGTGGCGTGCCAATCGCGAGGTCTACGGAGTGCGCAAGGTCTGGAAGCAGCTGAATCGTGAGGGCTTCAAGGTGGCTCGCTGCACGGTCCAGCGTTTAATGCGCGAGACGGGACTGCAGGGCGTGGTTCGGGGTCGCCGGTTTAAGACGACGCAGCCGGATGAAACAGCCGCAAGGCCGGCTGATCTGGTGGACCGCAACTTTACTGCAACCCGTCCGAATCAGCTGTGGGTAGCCGATCTGACCTACGTGGCCACCTGGAGAGGGCGCGTCTACGTGGCATTGGTCATCGATGCCTTCTCGAGAAGTATTGTCGGGTGGAGGGCGTCGGCTTCCCTGAAGACCGACATTGCCCTGGACGCACTGGAGCAGGCCCTGTGGTCGCGTTCAGACACAGAAGGCCTGATTCATCACAGCGACCGGGGAGTGCAGTACCTGTCGATTCGCTATACGGAGCGGTTGGCAGAGGCCGGCATCGAGCCTTCGGTTGGAAGCAAAGGAGACTCTTACGACAACGCGCTGGCCGAATCGGTCATCGGGCTGTTTAAGACGGAAGTCATTCGTCAGGAAGGCCCCTGGCGGGGATTAGAGGAGGTGGAATTTGCGACGCTGGATTGGGTCTGTTGGTATAACAAGAAGAGATTGCTGGAGCCAATCGGCTACATTCCACCCGTTGAGTTCGAGCAGATGTATTACCTGAATCAACCGGCTACAGCTATAGTGGCTGGAGTCAACTAAAACTGTCTCCGGAAAACCCGGAGCGGTTCACAACCGCATTTCGTTGTGTCATCAGTATCTCCTTTATGTTTGTTTCTACTAATAACAACGACACAACCCTGCAAAAGTACGAGAACAAGCCACTAAGAGTATTGATATCAGTTACTTAGAGGAATAGACGAACCCAGTACCGACACCTCACGAAACGCCAGGGTGCGGCTAGGGTGCGTTTTCACCCCCCAAACCTGCGGACTCCTACCCCAAAAAGAGCAAATCCGTTGCCTGCGCCATAGGTTACGCAACTGTTTTTCTGTAATTTGACTGAGAGCGATCTGAAACAGGATTCTCCTGTGGGTTGAAATCGACCAGACTGAGGTACTGCTTCCCGATCAGCCAGTCTTCGTGAATCTCCTCGACGACGGCGGTGATGAGTCGCAAAGCGGACTCGGTGTTTGGAAAGATACCGACGACCCGGGTGCGCCGGCGAATCTGACGGTTTAGGTTCTCCAGCCCGTTGTTGGTGCGAATGCGCCGCCAGGTAGAACGTGCAAAACGAAAGACCGTAAAGCCTTCGGGCAGGTTGGTCTCCATCCAATCGGCCAGCTCCGGGTTGCGGTCACGGTATTGCTCGACTCGGGTTCGAAGCATGGCCTCGCCCTCGCCGCCTGAGGGTGCGTTGAAGATGTCTCGAATGTCAGTGGCGATGGCGGCACGTTGATCGGATCGGCGGGCGTAACGCTGAGCATTCTGGCTCAGGTGAAACTGACAGCGTTGCCAGGGCACCGAGGGAAAAACGGCTCTTCTAGCAGCACGTAGACCCGAGTGGTCATCGCTGACAATCAGCTGCACACCCTCCAGACCACGCTTTTGAAGCTGCTGCAGAAACCCTCGCCAGTGGACCTCAGCCTCGCTGAGTCGGCAGCTGACCCCAATCACCTCCCGCTTGCCCCAGCAGTTGACTCCGGTCGCTTTCAAGACGGCCACATCCTGAATGCTGCCCTGGCGACGGACCTTCTCGTAGTGCGCATCCAGGTACACAACTGGATAGCTGCCCAAAGGGCGGTTGCGAAACTGCTCGAGTTCGTCGTCCAGCAGCTTGGAGATTCTTGAGACCTGGCTGGCGGAGATCTCGGTGCCGCACAGCTGCTCGGTAATCTCGGTGACCTTGCGCGTCGACACGCCCATTACATACATCTCGGCGATGGCCAACTTGAGCGCCTTCTCCGAACGGCACCCTCGTTCCAGGGATCGGGGATAGAAGTCCAGGTGACGTACTTGTGGAATCCGGATTCGCAGCTGTCCCACTCGAGTGGACAGCGTCTTGTCCTTGTACCCGTTGGCGTGGTCTCGACGCTGCTCGCTCCGCTCCCAGCGTCGAGCTCCCAGAAACTCTTCTCGTTCCAGCTGCATGGCGGTGTTGAGCAGTTTCTCCAACACTCCTCGAAACGCGTCGCTGCCTTCTTCGATCAGTTCTTTCAACAATTCTCGTGGTAGCCTCTGTTCTGGGTCTGGGGTCATTCGGATCCTCCTTGCTCTTGTCTTGAGTTTTTGGAGAAATCCTGCCCCAGACCTCTGATCCTTTTAGCTCACCTTTCCCAAATTACAGAAAGAACGGTACACCCCTGCGCCATAAGACTAGACTTGGGTGCGTCTTTGTTCGAGGATGGTTGGGACACAGCAACATCCAGAACACTATGGTCTTACGCCCGTCTTACGCCCAGCTCACGACCGCCACCCGCGACCAGGCTGCCCCGCTCCATCTTCACCAAACCCGAAGGTGATCTGACTGGGGGTTTTTGATGTGCGGCGGCAAGGAAGGTTTTTACTAATCCGAGGGTGATAAAAATGAGAACAAAGAGGGAGGTGAAATGGGTAGTAAAAAAATGACGAACGGATTGCTTTTGGTAATCGCCGTCTTGCTAGCAGCCTGTGGTGAAAGTCGAGGGCAGGGGTCACATTCAGACACTACACTGGTCCCATGGCAATGGGAAAGAAGAAGCGACGGCGACAAGCGGATCTGTGGGTGGCCAGCAGCCAGTTAGCGCGGAGTCCTGGGCATCCATTCTACGAAGCCCTCAACGAGGTATTGAGTGAGCACGGCTTTGACGATTTCGTAGAGGAGCTGTGCGGGAAGTTCTACGCGGAGAAGATGGGGCGGCCGAGCGTGGCGCCGGGAGTGTATTTTCGGCTGTTGATGGTGGGGTATTTTGAAGGGATCGGAGCGGAGCGAGGGATTGCCTGGAGAGTGGCCGATTCACTGGCCCTGAGAGAGTTTTTGGGATTGAAAGTGAGCGAGACACCACCCGATCACTCGACGATATCGAGAACCCGGAGATTAATCGATGTGCAGACCCATGCGGCGGTGTTCAGCTGGGTGCTGGAGCGACTGGCGGAATCGGAACTGCTGAAGGGAAAGACGATCGGGATCGACGCGACGACGCTGGAAGCCAATGCGGCGATGCGCACCATCATCCGACGGGATACGGGAGAAGACTATAACCAGTTTTTAACCGGATTGGCTCAGGCTTCCGGAATCGAGACGCCCACCCGCGAAGACCTGGTTCGTACGGACCGGAAACGCAAGAAGAAAGGCTCCAACAAAGAGTGGAAACATCCTCACGATCCGGACGCTCGCATCACGAAGATGAAGGACGGGCGAACGCACCTGGCCCACAAGGCCGAGCATGCCATCGACATGGAGACGGGAGCGATTGTGGCGGTCACGGTACAGGGAGCCGATAAAGGAGACACGACGACCCTGAAGGAGACGCTGATTCGTGCTGCCGAAAACATTGAAGAGGCGACGGGGCAAAAAAAGGAAATGGCCGAGGTGGTGGCCGACAAGGGATATCACAGCACCGAAACGGTAAAGGATTTTGCAGCGCTGCAGATACGCAGTTACATCTCGGAACCGAAGCGGGGCAGACGCAAGTGGAAAGGCAACATCGAGGGGCGAGATGCCACCTATGCCAACCGCAGACGGATACGGGGAGAGCGAGGCCGCGAGTTACTGAGACGGCGGGGCGAAAAACTGGAAAGATCCTTTGCTCATCTGTACCGGACAGGGGGGATGCGCCGCACCGAGGTCAGGGGACACGACAATGTGGCCAAGAGACTGCTGATTCAGGCCGGTGCGTTCAACCTGGGTATGGTGATGCGCCAGAAACTCGGCGCAGGGACTCCCCGGGCCCTCCACGCCCGGATTCTTTGCGCTTTGTTAGTCTTTTTCGGGCTGAGGAAGGGCCTGAGGAGACGGATCAGCACTTTCTTTGAAGGTTTGATTGGAAAACTTTCAATCGGGCCCTTTCCAGGTGGCCCCCGGCCCAAGTCGGTGTCCGGACCCAATTAAGCACTTCTGCCACGGGCTGCTAGGGCTACCTCCCTGGAAACGAAGATCTCATCCGGCTCGAGGCCAAGGATTCTACCGACCCGCAGGAGCCGATCATCGTCGGGTCGAATGGGTTCGGCCCCGTGGATGAGCTTTGAGAGGGTTGTTGGGTTCACACCGGCCATCTGCGCGATCCGGTACGCAGGATCACTGTGGAGCTTCAGCTTAATGATGAATGTCTGAGATATTTTCATTCTGCCTCCAAAAACTTTCTGCTTCGGAGACAAGTAAATCAGAACGTATTGTGCGAAGTCTCGGTAGGAAGTGGGTAGGAAGTGGGTAGGAACTGGGTATTTATTGGGTACGCGATGGGGTGGGGCTTTCCTAAGGATTCAATCGGAAACATCCTTTCGGCTCATTGAGGATCAAAGTACCGAAGAGCTGCTTGTTTTTGAGTCTGAACGAGTCTCTTACTTGCTCGCCATTTTCCCCAGCTGATTACCCATAGCGAAGAGAATATCCTTTTGCAGGACCGCGGGGTGATCAACGTCAAATAGAATTCCCGCAGCGACGATTGGAAATCCCCACACAAGGATTAAAAAAAAAGAGCTGTAGCCGTCCTCTGAGACGGCCCTTTCCGCGGTCCTCCTTTCTGTAAAAAAGAGAGATTGTTCCTAGAATGCGAGGGGGACGGAGTGAGGGCGTAGCCCGAACGGAGCTCCCCCTCGCTCGCGCTGGCGTCGAGGGGAGTGGACCAGATCCACGAGGCTGCTGAGCGGCCTCTGTAGGGCGCTGTACGACCTCTCCCCTTGGCGGGCACTCGTCTATCGCCCTCACCAAGCACTTTCCGGGGTCCAATCAGCCGATTTGCCCGGATTTGACCTCCTCGCGGTTTCCTCATTTCGTGGTTCCCTGCTGCTTTGCCTTGGCGCTCTCCATTCGATAGCTCGGGACGTTGAGTTCCAGAATCACGCTGTGGTGCACCAGCCGGTCGATGGCTGCTGCCGTCGTCAGGGGGTCCTTGAAGATCCTCTCCCAGTCCGAGAAGATCAGGTTGCTGGTCAGCAAGATGCTGCGACGTTCGTAACGATGGGCCAGCAGTGTGAAGAGAACCTCCATTTCCTCCCGGCTTTGCTGAACGTAGCCGATGTCATCGACTATGAGAGCCTCGAAGCGATCCAGTTTCTTGAGCTCCTTCTCCAGAGTCAGATCGATTTTGGCCCGCAGCAATCGCTGTACCAGCAGGGCGCAGGTAGAAAACAGAACCCGGCGCCCCAGCAGAATCAACTCCTGGCCCAGAGCACAGACCAGATGGGTTTTCCCGCTCCCAGGGTTACCGAAAGCCAAGACGTTCTCGGCACGATCCAAAAACGTCCCTTCCAGCAGCGCTGTGAGTTGTCGATCCACGCTTTGGGGCAAGCGCGAGCGGTCCAGCGCCGTCAGCGTTTTCTCCCAGGGAAGCTTGGAGGCCCGACGCTGGCGCTGGATTTTGCGCTCGTGCCGCTCCGCCACCTCGATCTCAGATAACGACAAGAGAAACCGGGGATAGGACAGACTTTCCTGGGTGGCCAGTGCCGCCTGGGCGGCGTAGTGCTCCCGAAAGGCCGGTAGATGCAGCTCGATTAGGCACTCGCGAAGTCGCGGTAAGTTGCCTGTGCTCATGACCTCACCTCCCGGTTCTCGAGAAGGGTGTCGTAGAGGCCCACGTCCATCTTCTCCACCATCACTTCCCAGGGTTCCACCACCGGATCGACAAGGCATTCTCGTAGTGCTTCAAAACGGATTCTTTGTCCCCGCTCAATCAACACCTGAAGTGCCTCTCGCACCCGCTGTTCACCTTCCTGGGCAGCCACCTCGAGGATCTTCAGATATTGGCGATCCGCCGTGGCCGGACAATCTCGGCGCAGCTCGTCGTAGGCGACTCGAAACAAGATCCCCGGAAACAGATCCTCCCGCCAGCGATAGCGAGTAAACGCCCCCGGCTTGCGCACCAACGAATGGATCACGTGCCGGTAGTCAATGCGATGCTTGCCTTCTCCTCGCAAGCGCGGCATCCGTGCCTGGCGCCGTCCTCCGTAGTAGACCTCCACCTGATCCGCCCACACCCGCACTTGAACGCGCTCGCCGATCAACCGGCTGTCCACCGAATAGGTGTTGTGGCGAACCCGGATCGTACTGCTGGGGGAGACTCTCACCCACTGCCGGGTGAAGTCATCCAGACGGCGTGCCGGCAACGGGCGCATCACTGCCAGCTCTTCTCCCAGGCGCTTTTGCCGGGCCGCATTGCGCCGGGACACAATCACCGCTACAAAGCCCTCGTACTCTTCCCGGCTGGAAAAATCACGGCTACACCGCAGCAGCAGTTCCTGCTCAATGGCCCGTTTCAAGCGGTGATGGGACTGTTCCACATCCCCGTTCTCGTGTGCCTTTCCTGCCTGAGTGCGACTGGAGCGCATCCCGAAGTGTCTCAGCAACGCTTGATAGCGCTCGGTGAACTCTTCCCGCTTCAGGTTCTTGACTGCCGCCGAGAGCCGGTCGGTCCGGTGCTCCTCGGGCAGCGCCCCCAACTCCCACAACGCGTTCTGAAGCCCCAGGCTGAGGCTCTCAAACGACTCACTGAAACACAGCGTGGTCGCTTCCCAGTTCGAGTAGGCCAACACGAAGTGGTACAGCAGATGGGGAAACGGCTGGCCCTGGATCGTCACTCCGAGGCGCCCCATAAACGTGAAGTCCGATTGCGCTTGATGTCCCGGCTGATACTTCTGCGGGAACATCACCTCCTTCGCTTCTCCGTATTCTGCCTTCCACTGCTTGATCCTGCGCTGCAGCGTTCTCAACTGGCCTTGCTGGAAGGCCCCTTCCTGCTGACGACACAAATGATCGAACACCGCTTTTGCTTCCACCGTCGGCGATCGCTTCAGGATCTCTTTCACCTCCGGCCACACCGACTCGAACGGATCCGATCGAGTTCTCCAATACCGTTCCGGCTGACACTGGCTCGGTAGCTTTCCCGACTTCAGGTACTTGCGAGCTGTCTTTCGCGACATCCCCGCTTTGGCCGCCGCCATCGTTAGCGTCTTCTCGTTCTTCTTCAACTTTACTAACCTCCGCACTTGCTGATCCTTAACCATGCCCTCATGGTCAGGATCAGCCCTGAAAAAGCGGGGAATTCCATTTGTCGTCGCGGGGAATTCTAACTGTCGCCAATCAGCGGGGAATTCAGTGTCAGTGGCTTCGGTCAGCACTCTGAGAATGACGCTTTGATTCTTTGTCAGAATGTAAACCCGCCCCTTCCATTTGATCTGAGAAAAGTCGGCGTTATGGCTGTATCTCTTTTCCGGATCCTGACTTCTCTCTTCTGCCCCACGCATTGACTCATCCAAAATCGAACTGATGGCATACCGTTGCCTCATCAAGAATCGAACCGAAAACTTGATGAGGAGGTCACAGATTGAAGAAGAAGTTGAGTTTGGAGTTGCGCCGAGAATTGTTGACGCGTACCGCTGAGGATTACGCATCGGCCCGCAAAGGGATCAAGAGCCAGATTGTAGATCAGTTGGTCGCGACAACCGGCTACGGTCGCAAACATGCGATTACCCTGTTGAACAATCCGCCGAGCAGGGCCAGTTCGTCGCGGCCCCGCCGTGCCCGATACGATGACCGGGTGAAGCGGGCACTGGTGACTCTTTGGACAACGGCCAACCGGATCTGCGCAAAGAGACTGGTCCCCTTTGTTCCCGAGTTGATCGAAGTTATGGAGAGGAACGGTCATCTATCCTTGCCGCCTGATGTTAGGCGAAGGCTGCTAGCGATCAGCCCAGCTACCGCTGATCGATTGTTGGCTTCCGAAAGAAGCAGCCGGCACGGTGTCAGTACGACCCGACCAGGAAGCTTGCTCAAGAAGCAGATCAAGGTCCGAACCTTCGCTGACTGGGATGATCTTCAACCCGGTTTTGTCGAAGCCGACCTTGTGGCTCACTGCGGCGAGAGTGCTGCAGGCAGTTTCCTACACACTCTGGTCCTGGTGGACGTCGCAACGGGCTGGACCGAATGCGTGGCGCTGCTACGGCGTAGCGAAGCCGATGTGATCGGATCTCTCAACTGCCTGCGTGGGCGGCTCCCGGTTCCTCTTCTCGGATTGGACACGGATAACGGAAGCGAATTCATCAACTATGAGATGCTCCGTTACTGCCAAAGAGAGCAGATCACTTTCACTCGTTCCCGGGTGGGTCGAAAGAACGATCAGGCCTTCGTTGAGGAGAAGAATGGTTCGATCGTGAGACGGCTGATTGGCTACGATCGCTACACGGGTCTGGGGGCCTGGCGAGCCCTGATTCAGCTTTACGAGATTCTGCGCCTCTACGTGAACTTCTTTCAGCCCTCGATGAAGCTAATCGAGAAGCAACGCCGGGGTGCACGCGTCAAGAAACGCTACGATCGGGCTCAAACTCCTTACCAGCGAATCTTAGCCTCTGATTGTCTCACCAAGAGAAAAATAGAACCCATCAAAGACCTGTACAGGAAGCTGGATCCAGTCACGTTACTCAAAGAACTCGAGCGAAGACAGGACCATTTTTGGACCTTTGCCAACGGACAAAGAGAACCGGAGGGAAACGGCTCCCCTAGAGAGATGGATGCTGTTGTCAGGAAGTACCTTGCTGAGATCAGTGCTGCACCAGAATCCAACCAAATCAGGAGATATCGGCGGACGAAGAAGCCCCGGGTTGCCCGGACTTGGAGGACCCGGGAGGATCCTTTCGTTGAAGTCTGGCCAGAGGTTCGTGTCCAACTGGAAGTCAATCCCGCTCAAACAGCCAAAGCGCTTTTCATTCGGCTTCAACAACGCCATCCCTGTCGATTCTTTGATGGGCAGCTGCGAACTTTGCAGCGCCGCGTCAGGGACTGGCGAAGAGAACAACTCTACAAGGCCGAGATCTCCCGTGTAGAGCCAACGTTCTCTGAAATCGGGTCTGATTTCGCAAAAGAAGGTGCGCCAACAAAGGGGCAACCAGCCGAGGTCAAAATAGTCTTATGAGCCATGGGAAGTGTCCCCTGACGGCCACACAGCAATGTCGCCTCGACCGCTGGGCCGTACATCTCCAGCAGCAGGGACTTCACGGTCCCGGGACAACCCAAGAAGGGGGTCACCTGAGTCGGCCGCCGAGAGGGAACCCCATTCGGGCTCGCCCTCACTGTGTGAAGTTACCCCACTTTTGTGGACAGTTTACGGCTTTCGAATCAAGCCACATCTGAGTGCCTCGATTCATAGTTGATCGGCGACAGATAGTCCAGTGACGAGTGCCGCCTGTGAGGGTTGTAAAAGCCCTCGATGTAGTCGAAGACAGCAAGCTTGGCCTGCAGCTTGCTGCGGAAGCTGTGCCGGTCGATCAGTTCACACTCCAGAGAGGCAAAAAAGCTCTCACACAGCGCGTTGTCATAACAGTCACCGACCGAGCCCATGGAGGGTCTGATGCCGGCTCTCTTGCAGCGTAGCCCGAACTCGATCGACGTGTATTGCGTCCCCTGGTCCGAGTGATGGATCACCCCGTCGGATTCACGCTCTTGAAGTGCCATTTGCAGGGCATCGGTCACTAGCCGGGTCTTGAGATCATTTCTGAGCGACCAGCCGACCACTCGACGACTGAAAGCGTCGACCACTACGGCCAGGTAGACGAAACCTGCCCAACTCGGCACGTACGTGATGTCTGCAACCCACAGTCGGTTGGGGCGGCTGACCTGGAAGTTTCGCTCCACCAGATCCGGAGCCGGACGGCTGTCTTGGCCTCTCAGGGTCGTGCGTGTCTTGCGTCTGCGGCTAACGCCTTCAATGCCGGCGACTTTCATCAGTCGGGCCACCCGGTTTTTGCCCACCAGGTGACCTTCCTCTCGAAGTTCCGCCGTAATGCGGGGAGCTCCATAGGTCCGACGACTTTGCTGGTGGATCCCGTTGATTGTTTCCAGAAGACGAGCATTCGCTTCATCTCGAGTCGAAGGTCCGCGATCGACCCACGCGTAGTAGCCACTGGTGGAGACACCCAGCAAACGGCACATGGTGGTGATTGGATAGTCGGCCTGATTCACTTTCACGAACCTGAAGACTCCTTGGAAATCGGATCGCTCTCCCGTGCGAACCAGGCCGCGGCTTTTGCCAATATTTCCCGCTCAACCCTCAGCTGCCTATCTTCTTTGCGCAACTTCCGCAGCTCGGCTCGTTCTACCGTCGTCAGGCCGTCTCTACGACGGCCTTCATCCAGGTCTGCCTGGGCGATCCAGTTGCGGATCGTCTGTTCGTTGGGTTCAAACTCTCGGGCCAGCTCACCGGGGCTGCGCCCGGCTCGATGAAGCTCGACTATCTGCTGGCGAAACTCGGGTGGATAAGCTCGTCTTGTTCTTGGCATCGTGTCCTCCATTCTCCCAAAGGATTAGGTGTCCACGAAACCGGGGGAACTCCAGTGTCCCCTCTCGCAGTCCAAGAACCGGACAAGACAATTCGCTCAAACCAAGAACAACACCCTACTTGACAAGGTGGGTCATTTTTACGTGATCACTCCGGCACATTATTCCCTTGTCATTTCGACCTTCCACTCCACCCGTTGTTTCTGCGAGACGGAAGAAATAAGCTGTTCTGAACTGGGTTCGATTCCCAATGAGGCAAGTTTCTAGTTTCGGTTCGATTCTTAGATGAGGCAACACGTGCGCTTCGCTCGTTGACGCTGGATGGCCTTCAGGGTGCGTGCCCCAGTTGTTCCTACAGAAGGTTCGAGTCTTCAAACTCTCCAGACCCCCCCGGAAAAACAGCCCCCGGAAATTTGGGACTCGACCTTTTTTCGATTTCATTTCAGCCCTCCCGAAAATTCAGCTCCCGACAATTCGCTTTCGTTGTGGTTCGGGTTCGGTTTTTTGATTTGCGCTATGGAGGACGATTTCACATTTCCCTTCGCCCCACCGAATTCATCCCACCCCCCCAGGGTGCGCCCAGGGTGCGGAAAGTGCGGAAAATCAGCGCCGATACGCACCTATACGCCGCCCATAAACCTGTAAAGTACTGTGGATAAAGGGCTTTCAATCTTTCTACTAATAACAACGACACAACCCCGAGGAAGTGCGAGATCTGGACTAAAACTAAAGAATGGAAAATGGAAAATGGAACGCTGGAACGTTGGAACCTTGGAACGTTCCTAGGAGACCCAGAGGACAATGAAAATGGCCGCGATGCCCAGGAAACTTCCGTAGGGAAGCCCGTAACGGCTGCCTTTTTTCAGGACGTAGATGTAGCCGCCTCCGATCAGGGTTCCGAGAAGGGAACCCATCAGGATGACGGGCCAGACAAAACGCCAACCCAGGAAAGCACCGACCATGAACATCATCTTGACATCCCCGAACCCGAGTCCCTCCTGCTTGCGAATCCGATAGTAAAGCTCGGCTACCAGCCACAGCGTTCCACCACCGAGTAAGGATCCGGCAACAGAGAACAGATAGGCGGCCCGGTAATCCCCCTGAGCGACGCCCAGGATTTCCGTGGCTTGAAAAGGAGCGCATGCCAGCCCTGCCAGGGTGCCTCCAATGGTAAGGGGATTGGGAAGGATCCGCTCGTTCAAATCGACCACCATGAGCACAATCAAAGCGCTGCAGAAAAAGGCATTCATGAAAAACGGCGCTGAGATTCCGAAGCGTAGAAAGAGGGCCGTGAAGAGACATGCTGTGGAGATCTCAACGACCGGGTAGATCCAGCTGATTCTCTCCTGGCAGTGCCGGCACCGAGCCCCTTGGAGCAGGTAGCTGACCAGGGGTATGTTTTCCTTCCAGCTCAGACGATGGCCGCAGGACGGGCAGGAAGAGCCTGGAGTCACCAACGAGGCCCGTTGGGGCAGGCGAAAGATGCAGACGTTCAGGAAACTTCCGATTGCCAGCCCAACCAGGAAAGTGAAGATTGCGTGGAGCAGCATGAACGGTCAATTATAAGGAAGGCCGGGGACGGAGTCGAAAAAAAAGGCGACCCGCAAAAAAAGGGCCGCCTCAGAGTGCGGCCCTCTCGAGCCTTATCCGGTCGAGATCCTAGCGCCCGGGGCCCGGGTCGGGATCCGGGTCAGGATCCGGGTCGGGATCATCGGGTTTCTTGCGCTTCAAGCTAGGACGGTCCGACTTCAGAGTCGGCTTCTCTTTCTCGCTCCGATTCGTATTCGTCTTACGCTTCAAGCTGGGACGCTTGGCTCCCGACGCTGAGGCAGCGCCCGGTTGGACGAGCTTGTTGTCAATCGCAATCAAGCGGGACTTGACCCGGTTGAACTCCGAAGTGGTTACCAGATACTCATCCTTGACCGGCAAAAAGGAAATCTCGTGCTGAACGTGGACAATCCGGCTTTCTACGGCCGGATGGGTCCGGAAAAAACCGGAAAACTTCCCCGGCTTATTCTTCTCTTTGGCCTCCAGTTTCTCGAAAAAGGTAATGAACCCGTTCGGGTCAATCCCCGTATTCCAGAGATACTGGGTGCCCAGTTGATCGGCTTCTCCTTCGGACTGCCGTGTGATTCCCAGGACCGAGAGAGAAAGTCCCAGTCCCATCCCCTGTCTGATGGCAACTTGAGTCCAGTAACCTCCGACAAACAGAGCGGGGATAGCTGCGAACTGAAGAAGCTGTCCTTTGGTCATCCGCTCGGTCGCGTGGCGCGCCGAGACATGGGCGATTTCGTGGGCCATCACTCCGGCCAGTTCGGCCTCCGTCTCCGCCTCCAGAATCAATCCCTTGTTGACAAAGAAGTAGCCACCCGGCAGAGCAAAAGCGTTCACGTCATCCGTGTCGACCACGCGAACCACAAAGGGAACCTTGGCGTCGGAGTGCCTCACAATATTCTGAGCAAGTCGGTCGATATACTCATTGACCACGGGATCCTCAACCAGCCGCGCCGTCCGTTCGATCTGTTGCGCGTACTGCGCCCCGAGCTGAATTTCCTTTTGAAGGGACACAAAATTGGGAAAGAGTCCGGCGACCTTTCCATTGATCTTTCGATTTCCGATGTCCTCGACATCCGAGTGCCTTCGCCCTGCGAAGGTCACCGGCGTCAAGAGCAACAGGACAATCAGGAAGCAGGAAACAAGCTGAACAGGTAGTCGATACATTGCAAAGAACTCCTAACTTATTTACCAGTATAGACGACTGTCATTTATAATTCAGCGGCCGTCAATACCAAAGTCTTCATTTAATAAGACGCTACGAGACCGGTGATGTTTCATTCTCAATTCTCCAGTGGCAGCAGAGTCGGGGGGGGACTATCCACGATGAAGATCCTCTCGGTTGCCCAGATGGACCGGATCGACCGGCTCACCAGCGAGCAGTTCGGCATTTCCAGTCTGATTCTGATGGAGAACGCCGGGTTCCAGCTCTTTCGGGCGCTGGAAAGAGACTTTCCGGGAGACCTTCGGGGCCAGAGAATCGCCATCTTCTGTGGAAAGGGGAACAACGGAGGTGACGGATTTGTGCTGGCGCGACTGCTGGACCAGCATGGATACAGAGTGGAAGTTTACCTGCTGGGGGCGAGTGGGGAGGTCTCAGGGGATGCACAGGTCAACCTGGCGGCTTTTCTGAAGTCCGGGCGTCAGCTTCTCGAACTGGATCTGGAGCGCTGGACAGAAGTCGCACCCGGTCTGGGCCGTTTCACAGTCATTGTCGACGCTCTGCTGGGCACGGGACTGAGCAAGCCCCTCGAGGGGCTCTACGGGCTGGTTGTCGAGGAACTGAACCGGCTTGATCTGTTTCGCCTGGCGGTGGATGTCCCGACCGGCCTGGGTGCTGATTCGATGGAAGAGCCGGTCCTCTGTTTTCGCGCCGACCTTACGATCACCTTCACGGCCCCCAAAATTGCCCATCTCCTGAACCCTGCGCGAGAACACCTGGGAGAGATCCAGATTGTCCCCATCGGGACTCCCGGCCTGCTGCTCGACTCGGACGAGTGGAAGGTCTCCGTCATCAGCCCGGGTGCCGCTCGCTCAGGACTTCCCGAGCGCCGCCCCGACACTCATAAGGGCAGCTATGGTCATGTGGCTGTAGTAGCCGGCAGCCGGGATAAACCGGGAGCTGCCTGCCTGACCTCCTGGGCGGCCCTGCGAGCAGGATCAGGGCTCGTCACCTGCTTCACCGCGCCGTCTGCCCAACCAATCGTCGCGGCTTCTCACGCCGAAATCATGACGGAGCCGCTTGCCGAGACAGCAGAGGGTGCGACTTCGGGCCGGGAGAATTCCTCGTATGGGCAGTTGCTGGAAGGAAAAGCTGCTGTTGCCATCGGGCCGGGCCTGGGCCGGGCTCCCGAAACGGTTTCTCTCGTAATGGCACTGCTCTCTTCCCTCGAAGTCCCAGTCGTCCTTGACGCCGATGGCATCAACGCTTTTCAGGGTAAGACTGAGAGCCTGCGACGCAGCGTTGAAAGGCCCCTCATCCTGACTCCCCATCCACGCGAATTCTCCCGCATCAGCGGGATCCCCACCGCGGAGGTTCGGAAAAACCGTCTCGAGATCGCTTCCCGTTTCAGCCGGGAACTGCAGCTCTGGCTGGTCCTCAAAGACTTCCGGACCCTGATTGCAACTCCGGATGGCGCAGTCCTGGTCTGCCCGGCGGGCAACCCGGGAATGGCGACGGCCGGAAGCGGAGATGTGCTAACCGGCATCATCGCCTCGTTGGCCGGGGCCGCCTGGACGGGGGGACGACGCTCCGCACAAGATCTTACAAACTCGGTGGCAGCGGCCGTATACCTTCATGCCAGCGCCGGGGACCTGGCCGCAGCCGGAGATTCCATGCCCTCTCTGACCGCCACTTCGATCCTGGACCATCTCGGGGAGGCGTTTTCGGACCTGGAGACCGCGGCCCGGTGATCCGCTTCAGCACCTCCGACGAAAAGGAGACAGAGCAACTGGGTGCAGGGATCGGAGCCCTTTTGACTCCGCCTGCCGCGGTCCTGCTAGTCGGCGATCTGGGCTCAGGCAAGACGGTGCTGGCACGTGGGATCTTCCAGGGCCTGCAGGTAGATCCTTCCCTGGTCCGAAGCCCCAGCTTCAGCCTCGTGAATGAGTACCCGTCTCCCTGGGGCCCGGTTTTTCACATCGACCTGTATCGCCTGGACAAGACATCCGATTTCGAGTCCATTCCCCTGGAAGAGATTCTCACGGCGAGGACAATTGCAGTGGTCGAGTGGGCCGACAAACTACCTTTCCCGGTCGCCAACTCGATTCGAATCGAAGCCGCGGCTGGAGACTCTTCGCATTCGTTCCAGATCGATCCGGAAATCCCCGGGCTCGTTGAATTAAAAATTAAAAACTGAAAATTAAAAATTGGGATTCGCTGGATTGACCCCAGCCCGCCGTGAGAATCCCACGGCACCCTGTAAGACAGCAGATTGTTTAGAGGGGGTGAAGTCAGGCTGTTTTGACCTGGATTGGGTAAGCAGAAAATGACGGATTAGAGGAGCGCTGGTGGTTGAGGCCAGCCCTTGGTAGGAGAGGAGCTAGCGGAAGCGGGAGCCGTTGGCGTTGGCGATCCAGCGACGCAGGGCGACGCGGACGTTGTTGACGCGACTCAGCGGAGCGTTGTCGAAGTACCAGCGGAAGGTTTTGATCTCTTCCAGGATGTCTACGTCGGGGAAGTCGGCGGTCAGTTCGGCAATGAAAGCCGCATCCAGCTCGGGGCGGTAAGGGTAATCGGGCAGCTGCTCTTGCAGGTAGGCGAGGATCTTCTCGGGAGAGTTGTCGAAGAACATGTCGGCGCTATTCACAGCTCGTCGGAGGCCCGGTAGATGTCCTCTTCGTCCAGAGTGGCCTTTTGCTCGAGCACGCCCCGGTTGAGCGCGGCCAGGCAGAGGCGGTTCAGCAGCCGGCAGACGCCGCCCGAAGTTTTGTAAAGGGCCAGGTAGGCCGAGTCGGTGAAGATGTCGGGTTTAGCTCCGGCCAGCTGGAGATGGTGGCAGACGTAGTTTTTGGTTTCGGCCTCATCCAGGGGAGGCAGCTTGTAGGAGAGTAGGATGCGCTGGTGGATGTTGCGGAACATGGGGCGCCCGAGCCGTCGGCCCAGGTCGGGATGACCGATCATGATCATGAGCAGGGGATCGATTGAATCCATCCTAAAATTAAGAAGTACAGGTATTTCGTCCAGTGTTTTGTCGGGCAGACACTGGCTCTCGTCGAGAATTAGAATCGGGGTCTTTTTGGCGTTCTCCACATAGTCGCGCACGGCCGTTTGCAGGTTTCGAAACAGAGTGGACTTGCGGCTGGAGGGCTCACCGCCGAACTCGCTGTTGAGCTGGGCCCAAAAATCCAGGGGAGTGACCGTCGACAGGGGCACGTAGAAGAGCTTGTAGACGGAGGAGTTGAGTTGCTCGACGAAGGCGCGCACGGCGGCCGTTTTGCCGGTTCCGGCCTCCCCCAGCACGAGCATCAGCCCCAGACGGGTACGCATGTAGTCCAGGCGCCGGGCGAGTTCGTCAAAGGCCGCAGTGGGGAGCAGTTTCTGGGCCGGGATGTCCTTGGCGAAGGGAGTGTCGGAGAAGCCGTAAAAAGTGTGGATCACGATTCATCCTCCTCGTCGGGAAGGGAAAAACGGGGTCTTCGGGGGGAAGTGGCGTTTTGGGCGGCGTCGACCCGGTGCAGACGCACCACCGGCTGGTCGTCTTCGAAGAGAAACAGCTCACTGGGACGTCCTTCGGGATGGCGGATCTCGATGCGCAGGCCAGTGTATTGGGGCGGCACTTCCCAGAGCCGGCGGGCGATGGAGACGGTGCAGTCGTTGCGGACGGTGCGGTGCAACGTGCGGTAAAAGACCCGGTCCAACTCGGCCCGGCTGACCGTACGGCGGCGAATGGAGGCGAGCGAGCGCAGGTAACGCTCCAGTGGCGTCTCACAGATGCTCGAGTGGCGGCGCCGGTGATAGTCCTGCTCCAGCCACTGAGACAAGCGAGCATTGAGATCGTCGAGGGTCAAGGCCTCGAGATCGAGAAGGCTTAGAAAACCCTGGCGCAGGGTGCGAAACCAGCGCTCGATTTTTCCGCGCGAAGGACTGTCATAGGGCTTGGAATGCACCAGAGCCACACCCAGACGGGCGCAGGCCAAGGTGAGTTGTTTGGAGGAGAAGGCCGAGCCGTTGTCACAGTAAAGGATCTGGGGTAAACCATGGCGCGAGAAGGCTTTTTGGAGTGCCGAGACGACCACTGCGGAGTTTTCCCGGGTGTAGAAGCGGGCCAGGGTCAGGAAGCGGGAATGGTCATCGATGGCTGCAGCCAGGTAGGTTTTGCGGCGGCGGCGGCCGAGAGGCACCTTGGGGCCGTGCATAAAATCCATCACCCACAGATCGTTGGCGTGGGGTTTTTCGAAGTGCTTGCGGGCCTTGGGCGCCGGCTTGACCTGGGGCCGCAGACCGGCCCGCTTGATGTGACGACGCAAAGTGGATTCGGAGATGCGGCGCGAAGTGATGTGGCCCGAGGCCACCAGCTGTTCACGGAGTCGGTTGACCGGCACCCGGGGATGGCGGGCCAGCAGCTCGGAGATGTGGGCGCTCAGCTGCTCGGAGATGACCCGGCTTCGGCCCGCATCGCAACGCCGCTTGGGCAAGAGTCCGTCGAGTCCTTCTTGGCGGTAGCGGCGCAACCAGCTCTTGAAAGTGGCGACTGAGTAGCGGCGTCTGCCCAGACCCGGCACATCCAGCTCTTTTCGGGCCATGCGGCCGAAGTAACGGGCTTGGCTGCCGGCGGCGGCGTGCAGCACCGGCGCGATGACGCCGTAGCGGAACAGCGCCACGGCCTGGCGTTTTTGTTTTCCCTTCATCCTGAGGCTCCTTTGGCCAACCCTTTGTGCCACAACCCTACCGCTGGGCCCCTATCACGCAGTGTGGAGGATCGATTCTTGTCATGACGCGGCTGCCAGCCGGGTCCAAACAACGTGGCGCAAAAAGGGGATTGAGCGACTTGTGCTGCAGACACAGCGGATGCCGGTGAGTCAGCCCGTCAGCAAGCCAGAGCGGGGCCCGAGAGCCAATCGTAGGTCGAACAGCAGGTGGGGGAAGTAACGCCGATGAAAACGCAGCACCACTCGGGGTGGAGAGCCTCGGGGCTGGGCCGCCAGCAGCGCGGCCACCTGCTGGGCCTGCCGCCGCACCCCTTGGACGGCTCCGGGCAACTCGACCTCGGCCACCGGAAAAGAGAGCAGTCGCCCATAGACGGCCGCCAACAGCAGCAGCATGCGGTGCAGCGTCAACTCCTCCAACAGCACAGCTTCCTCACCTTGGCTGCCGGCCGTGGCCACCTCGTCCAGCGCTTGGCGCATCGTCCGTTTGCCGTTCACCACCACTTCGACCATCCAGCTCATCAACCCCAGGCTGAAGCGTCGGCGCGGCACCACTTGAGCCGGCAGCACGCTGAAGGTGACATCTCGTGGCTGATCCGGGCCCCGCCGCCGGCAGCGGAAGCGAGCCACTGGAAACCGTTGATAGGTCCGCCCCTCCTCATCCACCAAGCACCTGAAATACAGACCGTGGCGTACGGCGCATTCACTTCCCCGGCACAGCGGACAGCGGTCCCGGTAGTCGGGCAACAGCTCGTACAGCCCCAGTCCCAGAGAGGAAAGACTTGACAAAGACCTGTCTTGGAAGCGATCCTGAATCTGAAGTTTGTCTTCGAAAAGCCGGGAGTTATCCGAAGCTCAAACCACGGGCTCCCGGCTGCTCCTTTCCCTTCTTCTCCGCAGCCAAGACAGCTGTCACACTGTCATATTCTTTTCACCCGCTGCGGGCTAAGACAATCTATACAATTCCGGCTGCAAAAGGCAGAGAAGTTTGTGACGTATTACACACCCCTAACTCAAAGGGCAGCAGGGGGCAGTTCCCACTGGCTGTATTTCTCGTCGTCAGAGTTGGGTTCCGCCCCGTCCCAATGCTCATTCCTAATTTTCAATTTTTAATCTTCGATTTTCAATTCATTCTCCCCGGACTGCTAGCCCCTTTCGCACTTTTGGCGGCAGTGGCGTTTATGAAAGGGAGTACGAATAATGAGGCATCGAGGCTTTCAACTATTCGAGACAGCGGTAGCTATCTCCCTTCTCCTGACTCTAGCAGGCTGGAGCGCATTCGGCGCGCGGCGGTTCCTGGCTGAACACCGCCTGCATGCGGCAGGTCTCTCCATGGTTTCGGCGGCGGCAGCCGCTCGGTCCATGGCTGTCACCCGCAACACGGACATCCAACTGGCTGCGCGATCTGGGTCCGGGGAGTTCGGCTTGACTCCGCGCCACAGCGAACCTTCCAATTGGAAATCGCTGCCGCCGGGAGTTCATTTTGCCAGCGTGCCGGCCAGACCCATCACTTTCCACGGCCGCGGCACGGCGGCGCCTGCGGGTAGCTTCAGGATCACCAACGAAGCCGGCACTCTTCGCATCGTCATCGCAGTCTCCGGACGAGCCAGATGGTCCAGGGAATGAAAGCCGCAGGGGTCAAAAGCGGTCTTGAGTTCGGACGCGGACGCCATCTTTCCAGTGAGGGTTTCGGAAGGGAGGCCGGACTGACACTCATCGAAATTGTAGTGGCCGGCGCTGTTCTCTCGGTCGCTTTGATGGCGGCCCACTACAGTGCCACCCAGGCCTGGGCCCTTCACCGGCAAGGAACCTTTTCGAGCGAAAACACAATCCACCTCTGGACCCTGTCCTGCCGCTTTCGGGCCCGCCCGGAACAGGAAGGCCTTCCCGTCATCCTGAAGCCCGACCTGCGCCCCCTGAGGCAGGTCGTTCTGGAAAGGAATGGACTCGAGTGGGAGGTCATTCGTGCTCGCTGAGAAAGGTTTCACCCTGATTGAGGTTCTGGTGGCAATCACCTGTTCGACGATCCTGTTTCTTGCTCTCTTTTCAACCTGCGAGTCAATGCTCTCCTGGATGGGGCGGTTGAACAGCGCTCTGGAAAGAGACGAGAACCTGGATCTGGCCCCGCTCATTCTGGCACCGCTCCTCACCCACGGAGGAAACAACCTTAGGGCTTTCCCGCAACCTCCCGTCGAACTGCGGGAGAGCGAACTGGTTGTTCGCAGCGACACTTCGGGAAGCGATGGTTTCCCCGACGGCGGCCTCGATCATCCTTTCGAGCTTCTCTCCATTCGGCAGGGCGCGAATCAGCTTCAGATGAAGAGCGGTGGAGGTTCGTATCAACCTCTGCTCAATCACGTTGCACAGGTGAGCTGGTTCATGGAGGGCGAGGAGCTTCTACATCTGGACCTGGACGCGCTTTCCTCCGGACCAGGCTCAGGACCGCTTTCCCGCCGCCGCCTGCAACTCTTGCTCTTTCTCCCCAATCTGCAACCCACTCTGTTTGCCAAGTGATGCGAGGCAAATGTCCCCAACCTGGGAACAGAAACGGACTGGTTCTGATCACGACGCTGCTCTTCCTGCTGCCCTTGACACTCCTTCTGCTGGTGGTCCACGAGCGAGTCTCTCACCGGGTTCGGGTCAGCCACGACCTGGAGCGCCAGCTCTACAGTCTGACCCTGGCAGCCAATGGAGTTGAGCTGGTTCGGGCCCTCCTGCCGGCGATGGATCTGGGTGAAATGCTTGCTGCAGCAGGGTCTTCGGTTGAGAGTCGGAATCCAGTTGCCAGATCGGTTGCCCTCTCTACCCCTTTGTCAGAGCTGGATTCGCTGGTACCTTTCCCCCCACTCTCGGGGCCTGACAACTGCTGTGGCATGTGGACAGCCGTCAGTCGCGGTCGGGTACTTTATCGCCTGACCAACAATCCCGAGGAAGCGGCAGATGACGACCGGGACGGTATTGTCATCGTGCGGAGTATGGGAGTCGCCCAGGCCCAGACCTGGCATATTCTCCCCACTGTGCTCAACTGCGTGACGCTTGTCGAGTGAGCAACGTCAAATAGAATTCCCGCACGCATTGACTCATCCAAAATCGAACTGATGGCATACCGTTGCCTCATCAAGAATCGAACCGAAAACTTGATGAGGAGGTCACAGATTGAAGAAGAAGTTGAGTTTGGAGTTGCGCCGAGAATTGTTGACGCGTACCGCTGAGGATTACGCATCGGCCCGCAAAGGGATCAAGAGCCAGATTGTAGATCAGTTGGTCGCGACAACCGGCTACGGTCGCAAACATGCGATTACCCTGTTGAACAATCCGCCGAGCAGGGCCAGTTCGTCGCGGCCCCGCCGTGCCCGATACGATGACCGGGTGAAGCGGGCACTGGTGACTCTTTGGACAACGGCCAACCGGATCTGCGCAAAGAGACTGGTCCCCTTTGTTCCCGAGTTGATCGAAGTTATGGAGAGGAACGGTCATCTATCCTTGCCGCCTGATGTTAGGCGAAGGCTGCTAGCGATCAGCCCAGCTACCGCTGATCGATTGTTGGCTTCCGAAAGAAGCAGCCGGCACGGTGTCAGTACGACCCGACCAGGAAGCTTGCTCAAGAAGCAGATCAAGGTCCGAACCTTCGCTGACTGGGATGATCTTCAACCCGGTTTTGTCGAAGCCGACCTTGTGGCTCACTGCGGCGAGAGTGCTGCAGGCAGTTTCCTACACACTCTGGTCCTGGTGGACGTCGCAACGGGCTGGACCGAATGCGTGGCGCTGCTACGGCGTAGCGAAGCCGATGTGATCGGATCTCTCAACTGCCTGCGTGGGCGGCTCCCGGTTCCTCTTCTCGGATTGGACACGGATAACGGAAGCGAATTCATCAACTATGAGATGCTCCGTTACTGCCAAAGAGAGCAGATCACTTTCACTCGTTCCCGGGTGGGTCGAAAGAACGATCAGGCCTTCGTTGAGGAGAAGAATGGTTCGATCGTGAGACGGCTGATTGGCTACGATCGCTACACGGGTCTGGGGGCCTGGCGAGCCCTGATTCAGCTTTACGAGATTCTGCGCCTCTACGTGAACTTCTTTCAGCCCTCGATGAAGCTAATCGAGAAGCAACGCCGGGGTGCACGCGTCAAGAAACGCTACGATCGGGCTCAAACTCCTTACCAGCGAATCTTAGCCTCTGATTGTCTCACCAAGAGAAAAATAGAACCCATCAAAGACCTGTACAGGAAGCTGGATCCAGTCACGTTACTCAAAGAACTCGAGCGAAGACAGGACCATTTTTGGACCTTTGCCAACGGACAAAGAGAACCGGAGAGAAACGGCTCCCCTAGAGAGATGGATGCTGTTGTCAGGAAGTACCTTGCTGAGATCAGTGCTGCACCAGAATCCAACCAAATCAGGAGATATCGGCGGACGAAGAAGCCCCGGGTTGCCCGGACTTGGAGGACCCGGGAGGATCCTTTCGTTGAAGTCTGGCCAGAGGTTCGTGTCCAACTGGAAGTCAATCCCGCTCAAACAGCCAAAGCGCTTTTCATTCGGCTTCAACAACGCCATCCCTGTCGATTCTTTGATGGGCAGCTGCGAACTTTGCAGCGCCGCGTCAGGGACTGGCGAAGAGAACAACTCTACAAGGCCGAGATCTCCCGTGTAGAGCCAACGTTCTCTGAAATCGGGTCTGATTTCGCAAAAGAAGGTGCGCCAACAAAGGGGCAACCAGCCGAGGTCAAAATAGTCTTATGAGCCATGGGAAGTGTCCCCTGACGGCCACACAGCAATGTCGCCTCGACCGCTGGGCCGTACATCTCCAGCAGCAGGGACTTCACGGTCCCGGGACAACCCAAGAAGGGGGTCACCTGAGTCGGCCGCCGAGAGGGAACCCCATTCGGGCTCGCCCTCACTGTGTCCCCTCTCGCAGTCCAAGAACCGGACAAGACAATTCGCTCAAACCAAGAACAACACCCTACTTGACAAGGTGGGTCATTTTTACGTGATCACTCCGGCACATTATTCCCTTGTCATTTCGACCTTCCACTCCACCCGTTGTTTCTGCGAGACGGAAGAAATAAGCTGTTCTGAACTGGGTTCGATTCCCAATGAGGCAAGTTTCTAGTTTCGGTTCGATTCTTAGATGAGGCAACACGCGGAATTCTAACTGTCGCCAATCAGTCGAGGCACGTTTCAGGCAGGAGAGGACTTTTGACCTGCCGGCCGCCATCGTGCTGTTCGGCACATCCGGTCGGTTCAACTGGTCCGGCGACCGATTCAGGATATTGGGAGGTGAGGCGCCGGCCATTGCAGTTGTTTCCACAAGCGCCTCCACCCTGGAAGATCAGGTGGCCGATTCCCTGCAGGGGCGTGAAGGGCTTCTCGTTACTTCTCAATCAGGGGTCGAGAACGTGACGGAGACCTATCAAGGTTCGGCGACTCTGGCCAGGACTCTCAATGCGCCTTTCTGGGCTCATTTTCTACAGTCTCTTCCCGGGTTTGTCTTCGAATCGGGCCGGCGGGGTCTTCACTACCTCCCGGCAGGGGGTACGGTCAACAGGAATGTGGACGGGATTCTAATTGCCCGTGGACCGCTTATTCTTGCCGGACAGGCAGAGGTGACCGGTCTGCTGATTCACCTCGGAAACGGTGCGCTCGAGCTACGAGACCAGGCCCGGGTTGTGGGTGGAGTCTGGGTCTCGGACCCCGACCATCTCACGAACCCGGACGCGACACCCATCGAGCTAAACCTGAGGGATGAAGTGGAGGTTATCTATGACCGTGAGCAGATTGAGAGAGCTCTATGGCTGTTTCCGCCCACGCAGCTCGGCTGGAGGATTATCTCGTCGGAGGGTAGCAGATTAGATTGAGATTGAAACTTTCAAATTAACGGTGAGCTTACGCTCTACCGTTCTGTGCCGTTCCTTGGCACCACAACAACAGAACGGCAAGGTGTAAGCCTGCCGTTGAGTTCGGAGACGTGAAACGTGGAACTCTCAGCCCCCAGGCCTGAGCAGTAATCTTTAACAACCAGACAACGAGTCCATTGGTTCTTGGATTGCTGCGAATCCGGCTCGTTGAGTCGAGCCGACTCCGCTTTGGCTTTCCTTTAGAAAGGAGGTGATCCAGCCACAGGTTCTCCTACAGCTACCTTGTTACGACTTCACCCCAATCATGAGCCACACCGTCGACGCCTGCCTCCCTTACAGGTTAGCTCAGCGGCTTCTAGTACAGCCCACTTTCGTGATGTGACGGGCGGTGTGTACAAGGCCCGGGAACGTATTCACCGTGGCATGCTGATCCACGATTACTAGCGATTCCAACTTCATGCAGTCGAGTTGCAGACTGCAATCCGAACTGAGGATGGCTTTTTGAGATTCGCTCACTCTTGCGAGTTGGCTGCTCTTTGTACCACCCATTGTAGCACGTGTGTAGCCCGGGGCATAAAGGCCATGAGGACTTGACGTCATCCCCACCTTCCTCCGGCTTTTCGCCGACAGTCTCCGTAGAGTGCCCAGCTTAACCTGATGGCAACTACAGACAAGGGTTGCGCTCGTTGCGGGACTTAACCCAACATCTCACGACACGAGCTGACGACAGCCATGCAGCACCTCTGATTGGACCTCCTAAGAGGACACTTCCATCTCTGGCAAGCTTCCCAAACAGTTCAAACCCCGGTAAGGTTCTTCGCGTTGCGTCGAATTAAACCACATGCTCCACCGCTTGTGCGGGCCCCCGTCAATTCCTTTGAGTTTCAATCTTGCGATCGTACTCCCCAGGCGGGGTACTTAACGAGTTTTCGCCGACACTGACAACCTTCCCGCTGCCAACACCAAGTACCCATCGTTTACGGCCAGGACTACCGGGGTATCTAATCCCGTTTGCTCCCCTGGCTTTCGCGCCTCAGCGTCAGTTGCTGTCCAGCAAGCCGCCTTCGCCTCCGATGTTCCTTCTGATATCTACGCATTTCACCGCTACACCAGAAATTCCGCTTGCCTCTCCAGCACTCAAGTCCGATGGTTTTCCGGGACCTTCCCGGGTTGAGCCCGGGGCTTTCACCCGAAACTTCTCGGACCGCCTACGCGCCCTTTACGCCCAGTAATTCCGAACAACGCTTGCCCCCCCCGTATTACCGCGGCTGCTGGCACGGAGTTAGCCGGGGCTTGCTGCCGGGGTACCGTCAAAGTTCGTCCCCCGAAACAGAAGTTTACGACTCGAAAGCCTTCTTCCTTCACGCGGCGTTGCTGCGTCAGGGTTTCCCCCATTGCGCAAAATTCCCCACTGCTGCCTCCCGTAGGAGTCTGGGCCGTGTCTCAGTCCCAGTGTGACCGTCCGTCCTCTCAGACCGGTTACCGATTGTCGCCTTGGTGAACTCTTACTCCACCAACTAGCTAATCGGACGCGGGCCCCTCCTCGGACACCCCGAAGGGCCTTCCCTGCTGCAATCTCTTGCATCAGGCTTATGCGGTATTAGCACCAGTTTCCTAGTGTTATCCCCCATCCAAGGGCAGGTCACCCACGCGTTACTCACCCGTTCGCCACTTTACTCATCTCCCGAAGGAAACTTTCTCGTTCGACTTGCATGTGTTAGGCACGCCGCCAGCGTTGATTCTGAGCCAGGATCAAACTCTCAAATTGATCTCTGGACCATGCTGTCTGGTTGTCAAAGAGCGCTGCTCAGACAAGACCATAAAAGGTCTCTCTCGCAAACCGCTTATTGTACCCCCCTTTCCCCTCCCTGTGCAACCTCGGAGACTTCAATCCACCTGCAGCGTCCCCGTCGCGGGCTCCCACCCTGGTTTCCAGGCTCCCACTCTCGGCTTCCACCACCAAGGGTTCTGTGACCTGGTACCTTGGTGACGGCTCGGGGTCCGGAGCCGCCTCAATCCTCCTGGTCGCGGCCCAAAGGCCCGGAGGGTGCCCAACTTGGAACCTTGGAACGTTGGAACTTGGAACCTGGGATTGATAAGGTGCCAGGATGACTTTCTCGCGCCGCAAGTTCCCCGAGGAAGCGGGTACCAGGCTTTCCGAGAACCGCTTCAGGGAAACCGAAATCGCGACCAACTTCAAACTGATCAACTGCCGGCGCTGTGGCCTGGTGACGATTTACAAATACCGGGTCAAGCAGATTCGGAGGAAAGCAGCGATCGAAACCTCAGAGCAGCAAGAGGTCCGCGACGACCATCTGTTCCTCTGGAACTCGATTCCCCGGTTCGCGGAAATCCCCGAGACCATCCGCTGCAAGCAGTGCCGCGAGATCCTGCCCCAGGAAACCTTCTGCATCTATTGACCTGGCATTTCGACAGCGCCAGCTACCGACCCGGAATCAAGACCCGCCACGCCGGCCCAAGAGCGACCGGGTCGGGTTCCAGTAAGTCAATTCAGAGAAGGCTATCTGGCGACCACCCGTGAACGTTTGATGGTCGAGTTTATCTGGACGATACATGCAAGCACACCGCTGTAACACAGCACGGCGATGTAGAAATTCATCGAGATCCCGGAGAATATCGACACGAAAACGGCCAGCGCGGAAGAGAGAACGCCAAAAACCCCATTCAGAGCCCAATACCACGGGGTTTCAGAATCGCCTGCCGCACGAGCTAGCCGCATCCCGGTGGGAAAAAAGAACCCCAGCAGCAGACCGAGGGGAAAGATCATCAGCATGGACACCCCTATTTTCTCCGGCATTTCCGATGCAGTCATAGCTTCTATCACTTTCGGCAGGGCAATCTGCAGGGCGACAATTGCTACGATCGTGGTCACTGGATACAGAAACACACCAGGAGATCGGTCGAGGGGAAGGCGCTCGCTGAGGTAACTCCCGATCCCAGCACTCAAGATGATCGTGAACAGGAGAATCCCCAGCGCGTACACAGGATGACTGAGGAACACCGACAGCCGTTGAATCAGGCCGATCTCGAGAAACATGAATCCCGCCCCGATCAGGGAAAAGTAGAATCCCCTCGACCAGCAGATGGCCGCTTTCTCGCCCGCAACGCGTGAGCGCGCCGTCAGAGGTACGACAATGGTTACAAGGGCCACGACTAAGAGTGACACGATCAGGCACAACAAGGTTCCCAATGCTGCCAGGTTACCCGAGATCACGTTAGAATCCGTATTGAACGCCTTCCAGAAGTGCGGGAGTCGAATCACGTTGAAGAAGTAAGGGTTCTCGTCGGTTGAAGGCATGTAATTGTATAGGCCGCCCTCGACGGCCGCCCTCAACGTTGCCTGTGAGGTGGCCCCCAGGATTCCGCGAAGAATGGGATCAGCCGGTGCTTCGCCCGGAATCGTGAGCAGTGAGTACTGGAGATCCGCACACACCTGCCGCAAGGCTGCCAGGTCGTGATCACTGAAGGGCTCTCTCCCAACAAGGACCGTCGAGATCATGCCACTCGCAACCATGGCAATATTACGCTGAGGGTTCTGCGACTCCCAGCTCGAGAAGCGCACTCACCGCCAGACTCAGAATTCGACCCGTCTCGCTGATTTCCTTGGGGCTGTACCAGCGGGACACTGTGAAGACACCACGACTGTCCAGGCGACTGATGAAAACCTTCCAGGCTTCCGTAGTGTAGAGCGCGTTCTCGGATAGAGCGAACGCACCTGCACCGGTCGCCGCCCAGGTGTCAACAAGTGACATCTGCACAACACGGAACCGATCCTGACTTCTGGAGAGAAAGCTTCGTGCCTCGTCAACCACCAGCGACACACCGGGTCTGTCGGCAATACCCGCGAACTCTTTGAACTCATTCTGCAGAAGATTGACCAAAATGGGGTTGAGTTCGACACCCTTCACTCTTTCGTGCCCAAACAGAATAGCGCTCTTAATGTCCCGACCACCCCCAACACCGATCACACATACATCCCCAGTCGGCCGGATATAATGCACGACATTCGTCACATCGTACCTGAGATGCTCAATATCCTCCTTGGAGGCAAATCGCTCGAGAGCTGTGAACGCTCCCCCGTCAATCCGCAGGTCGTGCTGGACCACCGGGTCATCGGGTGCGAGTGGACTCGGCCCCCAGTACTCTGGAGCGGTCGTCAACTGTTTGCTGACGGCCACGTGGGAATACGAATTCCATTTCATCAGCAGGTTCCGGGCCGGCGGAAGATAATATCCCTTGATGAAGAGTGGCGCTATGAAAGTCACGATGGAGGCGTTCACGATGACACAGACTACGAGAACCACGAACAGCACCCTTGCCCGCCGAAGGTACGGGAAGTCCGAGGTGCCCCACACAAAGCTCTGCGCGGCCACTACGCCAATCGCAGCGCAAACCAGAATGAGGCTGGGAGCGTCTATAACCTCAAGGCCGGCCAGCACCAGCAAACAGCCCAGCGACGCACCGATGAGATCTGCTGCATAGAGCTTCCCGATGGGCTTGTCACATTTGGTCAGCACCAACGTAATGACCACGCCTGAAAAGTAAAAAGGGAGCATGCACGCGACCGTCGTAAGCATGAAAAGCCCAAACAGAATCCCAGGGTTGAGACGAATCGCCAGCGGCATGGAGCAGAGCACGATCAGTGAGACCGGCGTGACGGCCGCATACATCAGGCAGGCCTTTGCCATTGCTGAATTCAGCTTCTTGAACCGATCCGGCCTGAGATAGACGGTCGTAGCCCCGGCCGTCATTCCCAGCATGGCGCATGCCACAGCGAAGAAGGCCAGGTGATACCACGTGATCACGCTCAGTATTCGTGTCAACGTGATCTCGAGGGCGAGCATGGAAGCCGCTATCAGGAACGTTCCTACGTAAACTCGCATAAGCGTCAGACTCGCACAATCCTATGACGTTGCCGCAAGAGCAGAGCTACTTACCTGATTGGCTCAATGGCAGGTTACGATCGTCGGGGCAGGTCAATCCAAATATTATCCGCGTGATCAATGCCATTTGAATCATTATGACCAGGATTCAACTTGGTAGATGTACTTCAGATAACAAGTTAAGGGGAACTTGCCTTGACCTCGCCAAAGTACTTTTCTACGATCCAATCGGGTTGCCAGCGGTCGGGCTCCCGCTCTTGCCCGGTCAGATCGATTTCCAGGAGCCCGGGATTCTCGCTGGTCAGGGCCTGATCGTCTCCAAGGTGCTCCTGCCATTCCTCCAACTGGACGGTGAGCCCGGCGATTCTGTTTGCCTGGGCTGGATCATCTGCCCGGTTGAAAACCTCGCTCGGGTCCTCCTCCAGGTTGAACAGTTGCAGGTGGTTGACCTGCGGATACACGATCAGCTTCCAGCGCCCATGGCGAACCGCGCGCATGCTGTCGGTGAAGGAGAGGAAAAGGGCCTGGCGCACAGAATCAGTCTCGGCCCGCCAGACCGGGGCCAGGTCCCTCCCGTCGATGGGCGAAGGCACGGATGCGCCGGCCAGGCCCAGGATCGTTGGAAAAATGTCGAGCAGATAAGTGAGCGCCTCGCTGGATCCCCCTCTGGGGATTCCCGGGCCTGCAATGATCAGGGGTGCTCGCATACTGTGCTCATAAAGACTCTGTTTGCCCAACAGGCCGTGGCTCCCCATGGCCAGGCCGTGATCCGCCGCGTAGACAATGTAGGTATTGTCCGCCTGACCCGATGCCTCCAGAGCTTCCAGGATCCGGCCAACCTGCTCGTCCAGGTGGGTAATCAGGCCATAGTATTCAGCCAGCTGGTCGCTGATCACTTCGGGAGTACGGGGCCAGGGCGCCAGTTTTTCATCACGGACGACCAGCCAGCCATTGTCGAAGGGATGCTGGGGTAAGAAGTTCCTGGGGAGGGGAGGCCTCTCCTCATAGTAGTGGTCTCGAAAAGACTCGGGCGGCTGACGGGGATCATGTGGAGCCGTAAAGGACACGTAGGCATAAAACGGCTTGTCCTTGTGTTTGTCCTTCAGGAAGTCAATCGCTGAGTCCGCAAACAGCTGGCTGGAAAACCTCTCTCCGATTCGCTTGTTGTGCAGGATTCCGCCACTCGACAGGTCGTCAATCAGAACGCTGGTGTGGTCACTCATTCCACCGAAGAAAACCTTCTTGGCCCTGCTGAAGCTGCGCAGAAACGAGGGCTGCCCGTTGTGCCACTTACCGGTAGCGAAGGTGGTATATCCCTGTCCTCTGAGAATCTCGGGAAGAGTTCGAACGCCCTCCAGATTGTTGGCAATCCGGTGGTAGGCTAGCCCCGAGTGCATCATTGCCCGACTGGGCACGCAGACCGCGCCGCTGTTGGAGCCCAGGCAATAGTTGGAGCGAAAGCTGAAACCCCGGAAAACAAGGCGGTCCAGGTGGGGAGTCTCTATGTATTGGTTGCCGTGCGCGGCAATGGTGTCGGCACGCTGATCATCGGCGAGCAGGAACAGAAAATTGGGCCGAGTGTCCGGCTCCGGCTCTTCGCTGCAACCGGCACCGATGAGACTCCAGAGTACGAGTCCTCCCCCGAGTGCAAGAAACCGGCTCACTCTCGATCCTCCGACAAAAAGTTTCCTCAGGGTCCAGCTTACAGCGCATCTGTAGACTTGCAACCTCGAGTGTCACTTTGAGGATGAACAGGGGAGGAAAAACGCAGCCCTCCATGCCTTCAGGACTACCGGACCGGTTCTGGAGCCACCCGGCAGTCGCTTTTTCGGTACGGCTCGTCGAACTTGCACTCAACAGCGACTGCCGGGCTCGATGTTCATCCTTCGTTTGGAAGATACAGATCGGCTAGATAGGCGGTCACCGCTGTCCAGTGCTCGTCGACCTTCCAGTCGTCTCCGTCCACCAAACCCCGGTGCTCGCCCCGAAGTGGCCACTCAACATCCAGCTGACTGGCCACCGGCAGGGGCTGGGTTGAAAAGGAGGGGATGCTTCGCGTATCGCCGGCGACATCTCCAGTAAGGGATGCGCCAGAGCTGGTCAAATCCAATGTCTGTTCAGTTCTCATTGTCACAGGACCTCCGTGTTGTTGTGGCGTTCCATCCTGTCGGACATTGATGGTAAAAACAAAAACAGTCGGACATTGATATACGAACACAGTGAGTTGATATAATCGATCTCAAGATGGACAGGAAGAATCCGATTCCCCCTTATATTGCCTACCGGACCTTTCGGAACTTCCTGGTGCAAATCGAAAAACAGGGTGTGCCCGGGAGAATTGATCGGAGTGTTCTGGCCCACAAGTCGGGGTCGGTTCAGTCACAACTTCTGCTGGCGCTACGCTTTCTGGGCCTGATCCACGAGTCGGGGAAGCCGACGGACGATCTGAAAGAGTTGCTCACGGGCATCCAGAGACAACGGATGGCTCACTTCAAGAGCCTGCTGGAGCGATCGTACCCGTTTGTCTTTGGATCGGGTTTTGATGTCGAGACAGCGACATCGGATCAGACAGAGGAACTGTTTGGACGCACGGGAGCTTCGGGTGAGACTCTGCGGCGCTGCATCTCTTTCTTTGTGGCAGCTGCCAAAGAAAGCGGCATCCGGGTCTCGGCCTATATCAAACCCCACCGCGGCAAGAAGGCCAGGCCAACTTCTTCACGGCCGGTCGTCGAAAGAAAGTCTGAAACCACCGCTTCCCCGCCCCCAACAACTCCTGCGACCGCTACCTGGAAAACCATCCGGCTGCGGAATGGAGGAACTCTCACTCTCCAGCTGGACGTCGACCTGTTCCAGCTGCCAGGAGAGGATCGAGAGTTCGTTTTCAGCCTCATCGATCAGATCCAGGCTTTCGAAGACGACTCGCACTGACGGCTGCTTGTATCACTTCCCTTTCTCGTGGTGCTCGAACCAGCCCAGGACCGTCAGCAACTTGTCCATGTGATGGCTGGGCCGGTTCTGGGCTCCGTGGGGCTCACCGGGAACCCGGACCAGCACCGTCTCGACATCGAGCAGCTTGAGAGCCCGGTAGTACTGCTCGGCCTCCCAGAGAGGGGTCCGATAGTCCTTTTCGCCCGTAAGCAACATGGGGGGGTCTTGACGTTTTTGACTACCGACAGCAGGTTGCGCGATTCGTAATGCTCCAGATGATCCCAGGGGAAACCCGGAAACTGGTACTTCAGGAGCAGGGGATCGTCAATCGTCAGGACAAAGGCGTACCAGTTGATGGCCGGATAAAGGCTGGCCGCGGCCGTAAAGCGGTCGGTGTGCCCGATCATCCAGCAGGTGAGGATTCCGCCCCCGCTCCCTCCAGTCACGAACAGGTTATCGGGGTCGATGTAGGGGCTAGGACGGCAGAGAGATAGGGGTAGGGAAAGCTCATTGGTTTGAGCCTCCCCTCCCTCCGAACCGGACGTGCGGTTCTCCCGCATCCGGCTCTCCAGTCAGTGGGGTCCACGGCGGGACTGACAGATCTGCGCGTGGGCTACGGCCATGGTAAATAGCCCCTGCTCGATAAAGTAGGCATTTTTGCCTCCTTTCACTCCTGTTTCCAGGGTCGTCAGCATGCGTTCAGTCCACACTTCCGCTTCCACCCAGCTCCATTTCTGGCTCTCGGCTTCTCTGCCTTGCTTAGGAGTCTCCTCCACTTTCGACAGTTCCTCTTGCTTCGTCATTGACTCTACACATCCACCTTCCTGGCGGGCCTTCGCTCCACCGGCATTACCCGGCTTCTTCACTACTACGCCGCCTCTGACTTCTGCGGGTCTCTTACCAGACCGACCTTTCGCAGACCTCCTCGCTTTACGTCACTTGAACTTCCCACCATTCCATCTCCAACCACCCCAAGGGTTAACAAGATGCCTTTTTCACGTTACCCATCAGGCTCTTGTCCGTGTCAGGTTTCCCTTCCATTCGAGCTTCGCCATTTCCCAGCAGGCTCGCTGTCCCCTCTGAGCCGAATCGAGTTCGTCTCCTACAGACTGGTGGTTCTCCTTCGGCTGCTTCCCACCCCACCTCACGATGACGCAGTTGCCGTCGAATACGGGCCGGAGAACGTTTGCCCGGTAGGGACTTTCACCCTACTGTTCAAGTGCGCTTACGAGCGCACTGGGAGCGGCCTCCGTGCCGCGAACTGTTCGGACCACGGAGGGTCCTCCCACACTGGAACCCAAGGTTTCGTGGAACGTGCAACCTGGAACGTGGAATCTCTTCAGTCAATCCAGATGGGGCTGGAAACGGCCCGGTGGCCGTCTACCTGGTTGACGATCACATAGTAAAAGTGCCGAAGCTCCAGGTGGAATGGTCCGACTGCCCTTTCACCCCTCAACCTTTTCGCTGTGAGTGCACCGTTTTGGAAACCTCCGTGCAGGGCCTGCAGGTGAAACTCGACGGCCCCATTCCGGGCACTATGAAGGAATGGTTCGAGAGAATCGCGGTTCTGGCCAGCCAGCGAGAGCCCGACAGCGCGCTGAAGACTTCCAAACTGTACACGGGCGCGACCGTGGTCTCAGCGGGCGGACTGTTTTGCGGCGCGCTGGCGATTCTTTTGCCCATCCTGAGTAGTGGCCAATGGTGGATCGACGCCATTTCGAAAGTTCTGCTCCTGGTCATGGTCTCCTCGATTGCCGGGTTCGCCTGGATCCGCTTTCTGGCCGGGCGCGCGGAGGTGCGGGCGATCCGCCAGAGCCCGGGCTAGAGTGCGATGAATCCCTCCATCTACCGGGCTGGCGGCTATGATTTCGCCAATCTCTGGATGAACACAGCCAAGATTGTGATCGCGCTGGTTTTCCTCTACCAGAACGCCCTCGACACTCAACTCGGGGTGAGGCTTTTTCAGGACTATTACTACGTGTTTCGAGTTCCGGTCGGCCGTGACGGCGAAAACGGCCATGCCGGAACGACCGATGTTGTCACCCCCGAAGATCCCTATTTCTCCATCGACTTCAAGCCTCTTGTCCTGGGCCAGCCCTATGACGACTTCACGGTCGAAGTGCTCAAATTGACCAACCCGGACGGAGAAGACCTGCTCAAGACGGTGCCTGTGGAGGAGGGCCCCTGTCAGTCCCCTGAGCCGGGCTGCCTGCGCTTCGGCTGGGCCGACCTGACCAAGGGTGACAAGGCCGTGCTGCACCGGGCCAGTTTCAATCTGCTCGACCTGGTCAGGGATGAATCCGCTCTCGTGTCAGGAGATTACCAGGTTCAGTTCGGTTTCAACTTCTTTCGTGGCGGACGTCAACTGGGACAACCGGGGCAGCCCACCACCGACTCGGGCACCCTCAAGTTTCTGCGCCAGGAGGAGTTGCGGTTCGGAGATGTTCCCGTCGTTCAGGGCAGGCCCTTCCACATTCCGCGACTCATCCTGGAACGCGTTCGCGACGGTGGATCCTGGGGCAACTGGGATGGCTATCGCGAGGTCAGGGTTCTAGAAGGAGGTGCTGACAGCGGTTGGCGCAGCGGTGCCGCTCTCAGCGAAGACTTTACCCGGGAATGGTTGCAGCCGATCCGTCGCCTCGGCGCCGACAGGAACTACGAACAACGCGGACACATCCTGGACAAGAACAACGTTCAGATTGATTTCACTATCGGCTTCAATCTCTTGAAGAATGAGCCGCCGCGTTCCACTTACCTGGGCCCCGGTGAAAGCGACATACACTTTGTGCGCATCTTCTATGAGTGGCACTTCTTCGAGGAAGATCAGGGCTACTATTACTACAACTTGAGCCGCCACATTATCGACCCGGACGGCACCACCGATCCGATTGACGGCCGGCCCGATGTGCGCGTGCGACAGTTCGTCACTCTACGGCCCGACCACCTGCCCTACCGCCTCAGAAAAGATCCCCTGACGGGCGACTGGCATCTCCGGGTGGAGGGAAGAATTGACAACAGCCTGGCCCCCGGATCGTCCCATCTTCTTACAGTGGTGGCCCGGGACGACTTTCAGGATCAGAAGATGCGCATCAAAATCGAACGCTAGTGTGCTGTCCCGGAAGTTCGCGGTGTTAATTCGGGATGGATTTTCGTCGCCAGTGAGGCGCGCGACGCAGGAATGCCGGGAGTCTTTCGAGGAGCGCAACAAAGCTGTCGGCGAAAAGACGCCCGAAGTAGCGGCGTGAACTTCTGGGACAGTACACTAGTTTTCGAAACGGAGAGGAGTGACAACCATGGGCGCTAGAATCGCGAACCGGAGAGCGGCATTCCTGGTCCTCATTCTCATCAGCGCTCCCCCGCTCCGGTCTCAGGGGCCCTGCTGCGAAAGTGATATGACAATCCCACAGGGACCCCAGATGGTAGAGGTGGATCTGTCCCTCCTCAGAGGAGGCAAGGGTGAGGGTTCTCTTCCCGAGTGGAGCAAGATTGAAAAGCTGCGAAGCTTTTTCAAAAGGTACACCTCGGCCCGGGCTGAGTGCCTGCTGATTGACGCAGACGAAACCGACCTTCTGTTGTTCGTGGCCCGTAGCTCAATCACAGATCCGGCCTCCGATCCGGCTTCCGGAGATCTGGACTCCGAGAAGGGGCTTCAATTCTTCGGATCTTCCCGGGTGAAGGTGGAGCGAGCAGACAAGCAGGTCACCCGCACTTACGCCTTCCCCCTCGCCGGCCCGGCCAAGATCTCGGAGGTTGCCGAAACTCACCAATTGGAAATACTGCTGGAGGATCTGGCCCAGGTTCAGCTGGTGTCGGTCCCCCGTTTGCGGCGGATTCCTACTGCCGGCTCGACGGGTACAGAGGACTGTTATCTCATCAGCAGCGTCACCGTTGTCCCCAGTCGGGCTTTCGATGATCGCCTGCCTGCCTCACGGGGTGGTTCGGAACCCGGCGTCGCCCTCCCTCTGGATGCTCGCCGCCGGGCCCTGGTAACACGTGGGCCAGGAAGTTCGATGGATGCAGAGGGTTGACACCGAGCTTCCAGGCTGCCGGATCAGTGAGGGCGAAGGCTACTGGGCCCGACAAATCCGGTCTCTCAACCTGACGGTTCGGGAACTGGCTCCGGACATGGACTTTGTCGCCCAGTCCATCCGCTTCTGGAGAGATGTCGAAACACGGATTGAGCAGCTTCGCGGCGAAGACGAGGGCTGGCAGAATGAAATCGCGGCCAGGGAGAATCAGTGAGGCTCGGGCGAACTTCCACCGCCGACTGCCAGCAGCGAAGGGCGAGTCCATGATTCGAGCCTGGAAGCTCATAGTTCCCGCTTCCCTGCTGCTGCTGGCTCCTGGCATACTTTGCGCGCAAGAGCTGGCTACCCCCTGTGAGACCGGCAACGCTCTCCGAGCCGGCGCCCGGCTGGAATGCGTCAGCGACGAGCAGCTGGAAAGGATTCTTTCTTTTCCCCACCCGGCTCCCAACCAACGCCTGCGACGGCAGGCTCTCACCATCGCCTTCGAAGTCTCGGCATGTTTGAACAATTTTCGGCTCCTTCCAACCGATCAGCAGCAGCAGACAGACTATCACTACCTGCAACAGGAACTGCTCGATTTCTACCAGCAAGTCAGTGAAGATCCCGGGGTCGAGGGGCTTCGGTTTCAGGATCAGCTGGCCTGGTCCTCTCTGCGTATTCATTACTGCATGATCGACGAAAATCTTCCTCTCTCCGGTTGCATGACCCACATCGAAGAGGCTCTCAAGGACTTCCAGGCGGCTTTCCAATCGGCCAACAAGAGCCGCTCCCCGGCACCACCGGATAGTGCAGACGAATTCCCGGCCGCAGGCGTCGAGGCTCTCCCGGACTTCCAGCACGTTGAGTCGTTCGTGGATCTCTCACTCGAGAATACGCGCCGCTTCCCGCTGGCCCTGGGCAAGCAGGTGGGTGAGACCCTGGGCTCAGTGTTGTGTGATGCCTTTGATCTGTATCCCGAGCGCCGCACCGACATCGCCCTGCTCTACAACGTCCTGATCCGGTTCGACGTGGGCAATATGGCCTCCTCTCGACAGCTCTACCAGTTTCTGGAGGACCTCGGTGAGTTTTTTCGACCGGCTCGGAGACTTCCCAGCTTTCTCTATTTGAGCCCTGCTGATTGGAGCCCCTCTCCTCCCCCCTGCAGCGAGGAAGACTGGGTGCTGGTATTTCCTGAATTCCGTCTGTTCCCTGGCTACCTGCTTCCCGGTCGGGCGCGAATGGGCCGCTCGCTGGAACACCTGGAGACGATGCTGGTTCGGAGTGCGGAGTTCGCTGAGAACCCAAATCATCTTTGGAAACCCTTTCACCGCTACGGCATGCTCCTTTTTCGGCTGGCCCAGTCGGTCAAAGTGGCGGCCTACCGGGATCCGGAGATGTGGCAAACCCGTCATCTGATCATGGGAAAAGCACGTGATGCACTTCTTCTGAAAGGGGTTTGGCATGCCCGGCACCCCATCGATCCCAAGCCCATCAGGGGCTCTGTTGACGAGCTGCTCCACAGCTACACGGGGGAACTCCTGGCCGATCTACGACTCGACACTCTGATCGATTTCTCGGAACAATCCCTCAACGCGGGGCCGGTGCTCCTGAGCCCCGAACAGAAACAATTCCTGCACCGCCAGCTGGCCATTGCCAACTCCCTCCTGGGAGAGCGCTCCAAGGCTCTTTCCCATCTCCAGGAGAGCGACATTCAACAGACCCGGCTCCGGGAGATTCGCGCGACGCTGAAGGAATCCGGCGTCAGCCCCGGGATGCTCCAGCCTCCACCGGACCACCAGTAGGAGGACCCTCCGCGGTCCGACCAGATCCCTGGGAGGTTGAAGGTTGAAGGTTGCAGGTTGAACCCAGCACCGGTCGGGCTTTCCTGTTAAGCTTCAAATGTGGTGTCTCTGCCTCGCTTCCTTCCCCTTCTTTTTCTTGTCCTGTCGATTGGGTCTGTGCGGGCCCAGGGCCAGGGTCCGCCTTTTCTGTGGGAAATCAGCGGTACCAGGACGTCCTACCTGTTTGGAACTGTTCATCTTCCCGACCCGAGGGTCGCCAATCTCCCGACTAGCGTGAACCGGGCTTTCGAAGCCAGCCAGTCCGTTTATACCGAGATCCCTCTCGACCCCTCTTCCATAGTGGGCCAGGTGACCCGGCTGATGCTCCCGGGGGCCAGGACCCTGCGTGACATCGTCCCCGCCGAATTGCTCCAGCGCACTGAACAGGCGCTGCAGGAGATCAACAGCGCTCTGACTATTGAACCGCTTCTGAGGTTCAAGGTCTGGGCCATTGCAACCATGGTTCCCCTCCTTGAAACCCAGCTGAAGAACCTCGGGGCCCTGCCCATGGACGCCAGGCTCTACCAGCAGGCCGAGCAGGATGGAAAGACGGTAGGGAGCCTCGAAACCATTGACGAGCAGGTTCAGATTTTCGACTCACTGAGCGAGCAGGAACAGGTCAAGATGCTGAGCGATACGCTCGACTTTCTGGATGAGCACAAGGCCCAGGGCATCGACGTGACCGATCAGCTCATCGACTGGTATGTTAGCGGCGACCTGGCCGGGTTTGGAGAATTGATGATCGGTTACGTGAGAGACGACGCATTTTATGAAGCTTTTGTGGACAAAGTCCTCTACCAGCGCAACTACCTGATGGCCGACCGTATTGAAGCCCTGTTGAAAGAAAACCCCAACCGATCCAACTTCTTTGCTGTCGGTGCCGGTCACTACTGGGGAGAGACAGGTGTTCAGAACCTGCTTGCCGGGAAGGGCTTTGAGATCAAACGTGTCCTGAACTGAGCCGTGCACGATCTGGGAAGTTGCAAGTTGAAGGTTGCAAGTTGAAGGTTCGATCAGATCGCCGCGTGGAGGCGGCTCCTACACTTCGCCATCTCGTGACGTTTCCAGCGTAGGAGGACCCTCCGTGGTCCGATCTGGGAAGTTGCAAGTTGAAGGTTGAAGGTTCGATCAGATCGCCGCGTGGAAGCGGCTCCTACACTTCGCCATCTCGTGACGTTTCCAGTGTAGGAGGACCCTCCGTGGTCCGATCTGTGAAGCTGAAAGGTGAAGGTTGAAAGTCCAGTCAGGTCGCGGGAGTCACAGATCCGTCGGCCCTCCCATGCGAAAATAGGGTCAGGAGAACGCGATGAAGTGCTTGACCACGGGTCTTTTTCTACTTTTTCTGGCCGATTCTGTTGTCCTCGGACAGCCACTCCACAAGAACGCACGCCTGTACGTTGAGGCCATGTCCGAGAATCTCGACTCCGCCATTCGAGCCGAGATCATCAGGCAGAGAGTCCCTCTCAGAGTCGTTGAGGTCCCGGGCGAAGCCGAGTTGATCATGAAAAAGACTTCCGGATTCATCGGCACCCAGAGGCACAAGGAAGGGATCCGTCTGATTATCGAGATCTTCACTCCCGCCGGCTCGAAAAGATGGCCCGGGGCACCGGGAGCCCGTTTCCACTGGATCGAGAAGGCCTCACCCGGCTGGCAGGGCAATCTGGCAAAGAGGGTCGTCAAGAAGCTGAGCAGGGGCGTCCAGAGGTACCCAAGTCTGGCCTCTTCCGCGGATAACTGGTGGCCAACCTGGTCGAGGGAAAAACGGGAGGAACGGGCCCACCAAGCCGAGGGTGATAAAAAGCCGGAACAGACAGCCCTTCCGACTGAGGCGTCAGCTCCCGCTTCCGCGCGGTCGACCTACCGTATCCCCCCTTCTGAGGTCGACGTAGACTGGGAGGCGCAAGACAACACCCAGGTGGGAATTAGCTTCTACCAGGCACCCTTAGAGGTTCAGACGGGAATGTCGGAAGAGGAGGTGCGGAACCTCTTCGGGGATCCCCTCAAGATCGCCCGTCTGGAGGACAAGACCATCTACAAATATAGGGACATGGTGGTCGAGTTTCAGGATGGGAAAGTCTCCGAAGTTAAGTTTCTGTAAGCCGTTGCCATGCGTTGCGCTAGAATACTGACTCCATTGTGAACATCAGGATTCTAGCTTTCGTTTTCGTTTCTCTCTGCGTTCTTTCCCCAGCCCAGGGCCAGGACGTGCCCGTTCAGGAGGAGGAGCCGAAGAGTCGCCAGGCCATCCTCGCCAAGAAGCGCCAGGAAAAGAGTCTCCAGCTTCAGCCTTACGAAACCACCACCGGAGAGCGCCGCCTCCTCGCCTATGAGAAGCGTCCCTTCTGGACCAAGCTGACCGAGAAAGGATTTCGGAGTGGACGCCTGCGGGTGGGTGGGATGCCGTCCGGTTCCGGATTTGTCTTTGGCGGTGGATATGTGGTGGGCTTCGAGCGGGAAGATTTTCTGTTCACGGTGGATGCTCTGTACTCCACCAAGAATTACACACAGCTCAATTCCCGCCTTGAATACCTGCCTCCCCAACAAGACGGACGCCTGAATTTCTTTGTGGCGGGGGATTACCACCGCTACAAGTCGATCGACTTCTTCGGCCTCGGAGGGGCCTCGCGAAAAGACGATGACACCAGCTTCCAGGACGAGGCCCGAAGTCTTGGCTTTGGCACCGCCTTTGCGCCCCACCGGATGGTCGAGATCGACGTTGGGGCCCGCTTTCTCAATACCAATATCGGTGAGGGAGGGGACGAACCGAGCTTCGAGGAAATCTTCGACCCGGACCTCCTGCCTGGTCCGGATGGCTCCGACTTTTTTGTCTACGGCGGAAATATCCGATTCAAGTGGCTCGACAGCGATTACCCGGAGGCGGGAATCGTACTGGCCTCCGGCACTGAGAGATTCAGCGACCGAGATGCCAACAACTTCAACTTTATGCGAGTGACCGGCGAAGTGCAGGTTCATGTGCCCCTGGGCTATCGCAACAGGCGGCTGGCCTTCCGGGCCAGAACCTCTCACTCGACGGCCGACTCGGGCCAGACAATTCCGTTTCACGTCATGGAGACTATCGGAGGCGCCAGGAGCTTGCGCGGGTTCAGCGAATTCAGGTTCCGCGACACCCGAAATCTGCTCATGAACCTGGAGTATCGCTGGGAGGTCTGGACCTATACGGATATGGCCCTTTTTGCCGATGGGGGCAAGGTTTTCAACCGGTTCGGCGACTTTGATCTTTCCGATCTGGAGGCCGGCTACGGGATGGGTTTCCGTTTCCACTTTCCGGGCACTGGAACGAGTCTCCGACTCGATCTGGCGCGCAGCCAGGAGGGAATCGTGTTCCACATCGGTGGAGGGCCCAAGTTCTAAGTGATGCGACGCTGCCTGATCTTTATCATTTCGATTCTCCTGGCTGCCGCCTCGGCCGTGTCCCAGTCCAAGTTCTATCCGGACGATCCTCTCTGGAAGGACCAGGATCAACACGACACTCCGCAAGAGCCTGCGGAACTCGAGTTGAGCGACCTTTTTGACCGCTTCTCCCACATCTTCCACGATTTTGGCGACCCGAATTCGGGAGAAGCCGAAAACGTGAACACTTTGGACGAGGTTCCCGACAGCAGTTGGTTTACGAATCGGCACGGTCTAAAGAGGATGTCCCTGGATCAACTGGTTCGGGGTCCGGACAGCGGAGATCCTCCCGAGTCCGGCCAGACCTGGACCATTGTCAGGAGCAAGACCCAGGGGCTGACACCCGGCTTCCACATCGTTGACGAGAAGGGGGTTCGATATGTGGTCAAGGTCGACTCGCAGGTAAATCCCGAGTTGGCCTCGGGCGCTGAGATGATTGCGACCAAAGTCTTTTACGCCCTCGGCTACCATGTCCCTGAGAATTACGTTGTTTCCATAGACCCCCGGAAACTGGCCATCCGGCCTGGAACGGAGGTGGTCGACGAGTTCGGTGACCGCCTGGCCCTCACACCAAAACGCCTCAATAGAATGCTGAAACGTTCGCAGCGAGACGCCCAGGGGCGAATTCGGGTTCTGGCAAGTAAATACCTTTCTGGAAGGGTTTTAGGTCCATTTCGTTACTATGAAACTCGAAGTGACGATCCCAACGACGTGATCCTTCACGAGAACCGCCGTGAATTGAGAGGCCTGCGGCTGTTTGCCGCCTGGCTGAACCACGATGACACCCGCGCTCAGAACACGCAGGACAGTTGGGTTGAAGAGAGCGGGGTCCGGTTCGTCCGCCATTACCTGATCGACTTCGGTTCCACACTGGGTAGTGGAACGGTGGAAGCCCAGCTTCCGAATCTCGCCTACCACTACTGGCTGGACCTGGGGCTGGTCAAGCAATCGGCGGGCGGTTTCGGGCTCCGGGTGCCCGAGTACCGGAAGGTAAAATGGCCTCCCGAGACCAGGCTCCCGGGTGTGGGACGTATTGAGGCCGAGTCATTTGATCCCGAAGAGTGGAAGAATGACTACCCGAATCCGGCTTTCTTGAGGATGACCCCAAGAGACGCCTTCTGGGCCGCCAAGATCATCGCCCTCTTCACGCGGGAGGAACTGGGCGCGATTGTGAAAGTGGCTCAACTGAGCGATACCCGGGCTCAGGAATACCTTCTGGACACCCTGATGGCCCGTCAACGCAAGTGCGTGGAGGCCTATCTGACCGGGATCAGTCCGCTGGTGATCAACGTCAAATAGAATTCCCGCAGCGACGATTGGAAATCCCCACACAAGGATTAAAAAAAAAGAGCTGTAGCCGTCCTCTGAGACGGCCCTTTCCGCGGTCCTCCTTTCTGTAAAAAAGAGAGATTGTTCCTAGAATGCGAGGGGGACGGAGTGAGGGCGTAGCCCGAACGGAGCTCCCCCTCGCTCGCGCTGGCGTCGAGGGGAGTGGACCAGATCCACGAGGCTGCTGAGCGGCCTCTGTAGGGCGCTGTACGACCTCTCCCCTTGGCGGGCACTCGTCTATCGCCCTCACCAAGCACTTTCCGGGGTCCAATCAGCCGATTTGCCCGGATTTGACCTCCTCGCGGTTTCCTCATTTCGTGGTTCCCTGCTGCTTTGCCTTGGCGCTCTCCATTCGATAGCTCGGGACGTTGAGTTCCAGAATCACGCTGTGGTGCACCAGCCGGTCGATGGCTGCTGCCGTCGTCAGGGGGTCCTTGAAGATCCTCTCCCAGTCCGAGAAGATCAGGTTGCTGGTCAGCAAGATGCTGCGACGTTCGTAACGATGGGCCAGCAGTGTGAAGAGAACCTCCATTTCCTCCCGGCTTTGCTGAACGTAGCCGATGTCATCGACTATGAGAGCCTCGAAGCGATCCAGTTTCTTGAGCTCCTTCTCCAGAGTCAGATCGATTTTGGCCCGCAGCAATCGCTGTACCAGCAGGGCGCAGGTAGAAAACAGAACCCGGCGCCCCAGCAGAATCAACTCCTGGCCCAGAGCACAGACCAGATGGGTTTTCCCGCTCCCAGGGTTACCGAAAGCCAAGACGTTCTCGGCACGATCCAAAAACGTCCCTTCCAGCAGCGCTGTGAGTTGTCGATCCACGCTTTGGGGCAAGCGCGAGCGGTCCAGCGCCGTCAGCGTTTTCTCCCAGGGAAGCTTGGAGGCCCGACGCTGGCGCTGGATTTTGCGCTCGTGCCGCTCCGCCACCCTCTGTGCCAATAATGGTGAGACACTTCTTCCCCACTAAATTAGACTAGGGGGCGAGAAGCTGGATTACGAATGATAGAAAACAGAAGCGACAACAAATTGAGGATTTTGGAAACCTCGGAGCGAAGTGGAGAGGTCTCCAAAACCGCTGCGGAAAGGACCGAGTCCGACAAGGCTCTTCCTAGACCCAATCCGGAAATTGCAGCCAAGGCAACCCGGCGCCGGTTTTCAGCCCGCTATAAGCTCAGGATCCTGGAGCAGGCCGATGGCTGTGAGTTCGGCGAAGTGGCCGCCTTGCTGCGCCGGGAAGGGCTTTACTGGTCGAATCTTCAGGACTGGCGACGACAACGCGAGGAAGGAACTTTGCAGGCACTGACCCCTCGCAAGCGAGGGCGCAAATCGAAGCCGGTCAATCCTCTGGATCATCAACTGAGGCAAGTGCAGGCTGAGAATCGGAAGCTGAAACGCAAGCTCGAGAAGGCGGAGATCATGCTGGATATCCAAAAAAAAGTCTCGCATCTATTGGGAATCTCTCTGGAGAGCAGCAGCGAGAACGAAGACGAGAGCTGATGGACAAAGCGTTGCGTTTCTCGGAAACTCACGGCATTCGTGTGGGCTCGCAGGCGCTGGGTTTGCCACCGTCAAGCCTCTATCGGGAAAAACGACGGCGGGAACAGCCGGCGGTTGAAGCTCGACCTCGGCCGACATCTCCTCGAGCCTTGAGCCCACCCGAAAGGGAGGCCGTTGTGGAGGTTCTGCACAGCCGGCAGTTTATCGACAAAGCTCCTGCCGCCGTATGGGCGGAGCTGCTGGATGAAGGGCGGTACTTGAGCTCGATCCGAACCATGTACCGCATTCTGGCCGAACGTTTGGAAGTTAGAGAACGCCGTCGCCAGCGCCGCCATCCCCACTACTCAAAGCCGGAACTTCTGGCCACCGGCCCAAACCAATGCTGGTCATGGGACATCACCAAGCTGAAGGGGCCCGTCAAATGGAGCTATTACTACCTCTACGTGATCCTGGACATCTTCAGCCGCTATGTGGTGGGCTGGATGGTGGCCACCCAGGAAAGCTCACGCCTGGCCAAGGTCTTGATCGCCCAGAGCTGCTCCAAGCAGGAGATCGTAGCGGGTGATCTCACTCTGCATGCCGATCGTGGCTCGTCGATGAGTTCCAAGGCACTGGCCTTGCTACTGGCCGATCTGGGAGTCACCAAGTCTCACTCTCGGCCTCATGTCTGTGACGACAATCCCTACTCGGAATCCCAATTCAAGACCCTCAAGTACCGTCCAGAATTCCCGGCTCGTTTCGGCACCATTCAGCAAGCCAGAGACTTCTGTCGGGATTTCTTCGATTGGTATAACCGCGACCATCGCCATTCGGGTATTGGCCTGCACACTCCCGAGGACGTGCACTATCGCTCCGCCCTCGCCACACGTCGCAATCGTGCCCACGTGTTGGAGGCCGCCCATGCACTCTTCCCGGAGAGATTTCCCAACGGCAAACCCGTTCCGCCACCTCTTCCCGAGGCCGTCTGGATCAACCCTCCCGAAAAGGAGAACTCTTGAGATGACGCTACAGTAATTTATTCACCAAAGTGTCTCAAAGTTATTGACATGTTCCGCCACCTCGATCTCAGATAACGACAAGAGAAACCGGGGATAGGACAGACTTTCCTGGGTGGCCAGTGCCGCCTGGGCGGCGTAGTGCTCCCGAAAGGCCGGTAGATGCAGCTCGATTAGGCACTCGCGAAGTCGCGGTAAGTTGCCTGTGCTCATGACCTCACCTCCCGGTTCTCGAGAAGGGTGTCGTAGAGGCCCACGTCCATCTTCTCCACCATCTGATCAACGTCAAATAGAATTCCCGCAGCGACGATTGGAAATCCCCACACAAGGATTAAAAAAAAAGAGCTGTAGCCGTCCTCTGAGACGGCCCTTTCCGCGGTCCTCCTTTCTGTAAAAAAGAGAGATTGTTCCTAGAATGCGAGGGGGACGGAGTGAGGGCGTAGCCCGAACGGAGCTCCCCCTCGCTCGCGCTGGCGTCGAGGGGAGTGGACCAGATCCACGAGGCTGCTGAGCGGCCTCTGTAGGGCGCTGTACGACCTCTCCCCTTGGCGGGCACTCGTCTATCGCCCTCACCAAGCACTTTCCGGGGTCCAATCAGCCGATTTGCCCGGATTTGACCTCCTCGCGGTTTCCTCATTTCGTGGTTCCCTGCTGCTTTGCCTTGGCGCTCTCCATTCGATAGCTCGGGACGTTGAGTTCCAGAATCACGCTGTGGTGCACCAGCCGGTCGATGGCTGCTGCCGTCGTCAGGGGGTCCTTGAAGATCCTCTCCCAGTCCGAGAAGATCAGGTTGCTGGTCAGCAAGATGCTGCGACGTTCGTAACGATGGGCCAGCAGTGTGAAGAGAACCTCCATTTCCTCCCGGCTTTGCTGAACGTAGCCGATGTCATCGACTATGAGAGCCTCGAAGCGATCCAGTTTCTTGAGCTCCTTCTCCAGAGTCAGATCGATTTTGGCCCGCAGCAATCGCTGTACCAGCAGGGCGCAGGTAGAAAACAGAACCCGGCGCCCCAGCAGAATCAACTCCTGGCCCAGAGCACAGACCAGATGGGTTTTCCCGCTCCCAGGGTTACCGAAAGCCAAGACGTTCTCGGCACGATCCAAAAACGTCCCTTCCAGCAGCGCTGTGAGTTGTCGATCCACGCTTTGGGGCAAGCGCGAGCGGTCCAGCGCCGTCAGCGTTTTCTCCCAGGGAAGCTTGGAGGCCCGACGCTGGCGCTGGATTTTGCGCTCGTGCCGCTCCGCCACCTCGATCTCAGATAACGACAAGAGAAACCGGGGATAGGACAGACTTTCCTGGGTGGCCAGTGCCGCCTGGGCGGCGTAGTGCTCCCGAAAGGCCGGTAGATGCAGCTCGATTAGGCACTCGCGAAGTCGCGGTAAGTTGCCTGTGCTCATGACCTCACCTCCCGGTTCTCGAGAAGGGTGTCGTAGAGGCCCACGTCCATCTTCTCCACCATCACTTCCCAGGGTTCCACCACCGGATCGACAAGGCATTCTCGTAGTGCTTCAAAACGGATTCTTTGTCCCCGCTCAATCAACACCTGAAGTGCCTCTCGCACCCGCTGTTCACCTTCCTGGGCAGCCACCTCGAGGATCTTCAGATATTGGCGATCCGCCGTGGCCGGACAATCTCGGCGCAGCTCGTCGTAGGCGACTCGAAACAAGATCCCCGGAAACAGATCCTCCCGCCAGCGATAGCGAGTAAACGCCCCCGGCTTGCGCACCAACGAATGGATCACGTGCCGGTAGTCAATGCGATGCTTGCCTTCTCCTCGCAAGCGCGGCATCCGTGCCTGGCGCCGTCCTCCGTAGTAGACCTCCACCTGATCCGCCCACACCCGCACTTGAACGCGCTCGCCGATCAACCGGCTGTCCACCGAATAGGTGTTGTGGCGAACCCGGATCGTACTGCTGGGGGAGACTCTCACCCACTGCCGGGTGAAGTCATCCAGACGGCGTGCCGGCAACGGGCGCATCACTGCCAGCTCTTCTCCCAGGCGCTTTTGCCGGGCCGCATTGCGCCGGGACACAATCACCGCTACAAAGCCCTCGTACTCTTCCCGGCTGGAAAAATCACGGCTACACCGCAGCAGCAGTTCCTGCTCAATGGCCCGTTTCAAGCGGTGATGGGACTGTTCCACATCCCCGTTCTCGTGTGCCTTTCCTGCCTGAGTGCGACTGGAGCGCATCCCGAAGTGTCTCAGCAACGCTTGATAGCGCTCGGTGAACTCTTCCCGCTTCAGGTTCTTGACTGCCGCCGAGAGCCGGTCGGTCCGGTGCTCCTCGGGCAGCGCCCCCAACTCCCACAACGCGTTCTGAAGCCCCAGGCTGAGGCTCTCAAACGACTCACTGAAACACAGCGTGGTCGCTTCCCAGTTCGAGTAGGCCAACACGAAGTGGTACAGCAGATGGGGAAACGGCTGGCCCTGGATCGTCACTCCGAGGCGCCCCATAAACGTGAAGTCCGATTGCGCTTGATGTCCCGGCTGATACTTCTGCGGGAACATCACCTCCTTCGCTTCTCCGTATTCTGCCTTCCACTGCTTGATCCTGCGCTGCAGCGTTCTCAACTGGCCTTGCTGGAAGGCCCCTTCCTGCTGACGACACAAATGATCGAACACCGCTTTTGCTTCCACCGTCGGCGATCGCTTCAGGATCTCTTTCACCTCCGGCCACACCGACTCGAACGGATCCGATCGAGTTCTCCAATACCGTTCCGGCTGACACTGGCTCGGTAGCTTTCCCGACTTCAGGTACTTGCGAGCTGTCTTTCGCGACATCCCCGCTTTGGCCGCCGCCATCGTTAGCGTCTTCTCGTTCTTCTTCAACTTTACTAACCTCCGCACTTGCTGATCCTTAACCATGCCCTCATGGTCAGGATCAGCCCTGAAAAAGCGGGGAATTCCATTTGTCGTCGCGGGGAATTCTAACTGTCGCCAATCAATGGGTAGATGGAATCTACGTCAAGGCGGGTCTGGAGAAGGAAAAGGCAGTCCTGCTGGTGGTGCTGGCCGCCTTAAGTGACGGAAGCAAAGCCGTGGTGTCGGTCACGAGCGGCTATCGGGAATCGACCCAGAGCTGGTCGGAAGTACTGCGCGACTTGAAGGGCCGGGGGATGGGCTGTCCACGGCTGGTGATCGGAGACGGCCACCTGGGCATCTGGGGAGCTTTGCGCAACGTCTATCCCCAGGCCGAGGAGCAGCGCTGCTGGAATCATCGGATCGTCAACCTGCTGGCCAAGCTCCCTAAGCGAGTGCACAAGCCGGCCTTGCTGATCCTGCGGCAGATCCCTTACGCCGAGACTCGAGAAGAAGCACAACGACTCAAGAAGGTTTTTCAGCACTGGTGCCGGCAGCGAGGGCTGACTCTGGCGGCTGAACTAATCGAGCAGGACTGGGACCGGATGGTGACCTTTTACAACTATCCAAAGAAGCAGTGGCAGCATCTGCGAACCACCAATCCAGTGGAGTCACCGTTTGCCGGTCTTCGGCTGCGAACGGACGCGGCCAAGCGATTCAAGAAAGTGGAAAACGCCCAGGCGGTGATCTGGAAGATGCTGCTGGTGGCGGAGAAAAGATTCCGCCGTCTGAAGGCACCGGAGCTGATGAAAGACGTCTACCAGGGCGCCGAATATGTCAATGGAGTCCTGGTCAACCAAGCCCCGGAGGAGAAAGCCGCCTGATGTTTTTACACACCTATTGACAAGACCTCCCACGCGGACCGGGTCGTAACCTGCGTTTGAAACACCAACCTTGAAGCCATCCTTGTAGGCGAGTGTCAGCTCTTTATTGAACCACATAGCAACGAATCCCTTATCGGATCGTGCAACGCGACGGGTTAGTTCGTTGGCAGCAACGTATCCTTGCGGTAGAACTTCGCTACGTCCACCAATGCTAATACCCTGCATCAAGCCCTGGTCCGACAACATCCGACTAAGAAAGCAAACTTCGTCCGCATCCTGCGAATAAGTGGCTGCGATGAATCTTGGCTCGGTGATGTCAAACTCCGAACCCAATCTATCTTGTCCCCGCACCGCCTCAAGCAACAGGCGATCGGCCCGTTCTGCAACGGTCGGGAGGGGGCGCGCCAATACCCGCTTCAGTACATCGTCTGAAATCATTGGAACCGTACTGGTCCTGTTCTGATCGGTGACCCAACCAGAAATCTTTACCCGCTCCGCTTCGTCGCACTGGCCGAGGACCGAACAGGCTCCTATCGTCAGCTTGAATTCTCCGCAACGCGGGCATTTCTGGTAAACAAAGTGAGGATCATGCGGTGCCGCTTTATGCGTTGTCCCGCATATAAAACAGGGTTCTTGGTCAGACATAGCTCCCCATCATTCTCCCACGCCCCTGAGACAAGCCGAACGGCAGCAAAGGAGCAAAGTGGCCAGCATCAACATTTACACATTACCACAAATAATGTAATGTGTGTGAATGGTCATCGCGTTTCTGAACCAGAAAGGTGGTGTGGGCAAAACAACCCTTTCCATAAACATCGCGGCGGACCTCGCTAACCGGGGAAACAAAGTTTTGCTGATTGATGCCGACAAGCAAGGTTCGACGAGCACTTGGGCCAGCCTGCGCGAAAAAACCGCCTTCCAGGTAGTGAGTATGGCCCGCGAAAACATGGCGCGAGATGCTTTGAAGATTGCCGCCGATTACGAATTTACCGTCCTTGATGGTCCCCCTCACGCTGAAGAAATCGCTCGCTCTTGCATCATCGCCGCAGACTTTGTGGCCATACCGATCGAACCCTCTGGGCTCTCGACCTGGGCCTCAGACCTCACCGTCAAACAAGTCCAGGAAGCCCAGGAGTACAAAGACAACCTCAAATGTGGTTTTGTGGTATCCCGCAAAATAGGCAACACGGTGATTGGACGGCAAATCCGCGAGATGGCGGCTGACGGTGGCATGCCGGTCCTGACTGCCGAAGTCGAAAACCGAGTGCCCTTTGCGGAAAGTCTGACTATGGGTCAGAGCATCTTCGAGTGGGCACCGAGAAGCGCCGCTGCGCAAGAAATTCAATTCTTAACCCAGGAAATCCTCAGCTATGGCACAGAAGAACTTCACAACCGCCCCCAAGCCGACTAAACAGTCCATGGAAAAAGACATCGCCGCATTCGAGCGCGGCGGCCCCGGCCACGATACAGCCACCCGGCATACGGGTAAGCCCACAGTTGCTCAAAAAGTGAAGGCCGAGCCTATTAAGCGCCTGAGTTTGGACCTGCCGCAAAGCCTGCATACGCGCTTTAAGACTGCCTGCAGTGCCACCCGCCGCAAGATGGGTAGTGAGCTTCGGGCCATCATTGCGGCACGTACCGAGGAACTTGAGAAAGAGGCTGGCGTTGTCCACAAATAAACATACCCACATTAATGGGTTTCAGAGCGATAAAAGGGGTCTCGTTCAAACCCCAGCAGGCACAAGAAATACGGGAACGCAGCCATGAACAAAATGACGGATAAATTAAGCGAGTTTGTTTTATTCTCCGAAGAAGAAAACCGCGCACTTGACGAACGCAGCTTTAAAAAAGACGTGAGGGGTAAACCCGCAACCTGCATAACCTGCCTTATGCGCAATAAGGATGTGCAGCTAAAGCCCGAAGAGCGCACCCGGCAGCTATGGTTGTCTCGCCTGATCGACCAATACGGCTATCCCGCTTCGCGCATCGCGGTTGAATACCCGATCACCTTTGGCCGCGACAGTTCCAAGCGAGCCGATATCGTCGTGTTCGATGCCGACCGGCCCACTGTGCCTTACATCATCATCGAGGTGAAGCAGGGCAAGCTGCGCGACGGGAAAGAGCAACTCCGCTCTTACGCCCATACCACAGGCGCACCGCTCGCTATGTGGAGCAACGGCATTCTGGCCGAAGTCTGGCATCGCAAGAATCCCAACTACTTCGTTTCCATCCACCACCAGCCGCGCGCCAGCCAGACGATTGAGGATATTGTCGATCAGCCGTGGATCATGCAAACCCTTATCGACAAGGAGGACGAACGCAAGCGGGAAGGGTCCAAGGCCCGGTCACTGCGTGATCTGATCCTCGAGATGGAGAACGAGGTTCTCGCGAACGCAGGCGTGGACGTGTTCGAAGAAGTATTCAAGCTCGTTTTCACCAAACTCTATGACGAGATGTTTCACCACCGGGGCAACCACCCCGTCCTGCGCTTCCGCAACAGCAACACGGCGGCACAGCTTAAGAAAGCGATACAGGAACTTTTCGACGAAGCGAAACAGAAATGGCCCGGCGTGTTCTTGGACGACGAACGCATCCGGCTTTCCCCCGATCACTTGCAAGTCTGCATCGGCTCACTCGAAGAATGGAAGCTATTCAATTCCAATCTTGACGTGATCGACGACGCATTCGAATACCTCGTGAACAAGTCTTCGAAGGGCGAGAAGGGCCAGTACTTCACCCCCCGTTGGGTGATAGACATGTGCGTGAAGATGCTCAACCCGCAAGAGCATGAGACGATCATTGATCCCGCTTGCGGATCGTCGGGCTTCACCGTGCACACTATGTTCCATGTCTGGCTCAACATCATGGCCGACATGGGTTTACCGGCCAGCGACCTGTTCACGATGGACCCCAAGCCTCCACGTTGCGAAGACTATGTGCGCGACAAGACGTTTGCCATCGACTTCGACGAGAAGAGCGTCCGCGTTTCGCGTTGCCTGAACCTGATTGCGGGCGACGGGGAAACTAACGTCCTGCACCTGAACACACTCGACTGGCCCAAGTGGGACGAGACCGTGAAACAGGACGATTGGTCTGACACTTACAGTGCAGGCTGGCGGCGACTGCGGAAGCAGCGGGCCAAAAAAAGGCAGGCCGATTACCGGCAGTTCAAGTTCGACATCCTCATGGCCAATCCACCCTTCGCGGGCGATATCAAGCAGTCCGACATGTTGTCGTCCTATGACTTAGACCACAAGAAGACAGGCAAACTGGAAAGCGCCGTAGGCCGCGACCTTTTATTCATCGAGCGCAACCTCGACTTCCTGAAACCCGGCGGACGCATGGCCATTGTGCTGCCTCAAGGGCGGTTCAACAATTTGACCGACCAGCGAGTGCGTGAGTTCATCATGGATAGCTGCCGCATTCTTGCCGTTGTGGGGCTGCACCCGAACACGTTCAAGCCACACACAGGTACCAAGACCAGCGTCCTGTTTGTCCAGAAGTGGAACGACGACCCCGACGCCGGGGATATCTGCAAAAAAAGTGGAGGACTACAACATCTTTTTCGCCACACAGCAGGTTGAAAGTGTCAACAACGGCGGCGAGAAGATCTATGCGCTTGAAGACGACGGAAGCCTGATACGCGACGAGCACGGGCATTTTATTGTTGCCCATGACCTGTTCAATCATGACGGTAAGACGCAAGACGGGATCGCCGAAGCCTTTCAGGAGTTCGCCGCCGGGGAAGGTCTAAGTTTTTTTCGCCCCGCCCCTTCGACAGTGACCGCTTAAGCGGACTGTTGGAGGGGCTGGAAGCCTCGATCTTGCCAATATCAAAAGTTGCCGAAGAGAATGAAGTTCTGCGCTTAGACTCTTTGTATTTTCAGCGCCGAGACATTGATCAACTTAAGCAAATATATGCTCAGGCCCATGATCGGCTGGGGGACATTTGCTACGTCACGGACGGTATACACGCGTCAATTGATTTCGACGAAGGGTCAGGAATCAAGTTGATTTCAGCGAAGCACCCTAAAGAGGGATACTTTGACCTTACTTCTGTGGAAGAGATTTCCGCAGCGTCCCATGCTGTAAATCCACGAACGGCACTCAACCTGGATGACGTGTTGATCTCGACGGTAGGCACAATCGGCAATGCAGCCGTGGTTAGGGACGAGATGCTTCCCGCGAACTCTGACCGACACGTAGGTATAATTCGTCCAAGAAACGACGTAGAGCGCCCTCTTTCATCGGACTACCTTACGGCTTTTCTTATCAGCCGATATGGCAGGATACAGTCCTCAAGGGAGACGACTGGGAATGTTCAGCCAAATCTCTTTTTGATCAAGATAAGGGATTTCAAGGTTGCTCGTTTCTCGGATCGCTTTGAGGCACTGGTTGAAGCCCTATCTCTGCGGACGCTGGCTGCATTTCGCAGTTCTACTGACAAACAAAAGCAAGCCGAAGACACGCTGCTTGCGGCCCTTGGGCTGGCGGATTGGGAACCGCCGGAACCGCTCAGCTACACCGCCCGCGCCAGCGATGCCTTCGCCGCTGGAAGGCTTGATGCTGAGTTCTTTCAACCGCGCTTGAAATCGTTGATTAATAAGCTTGAAGAAGCCGCTGGAGATTTTCGTCTAGTTGCGTTAGGGGCCTATTCTGAGCCTCTGAAGTACGGGAGCTCCGAGAAGCTCGAGTACGCCGATAAGGGAACACCTTTTTTGAGAATTACCGACTTAAACGAGCGGCGCTTCGATCTATCGAGCGTGAAATTCATTGATAATAAATTGGCTTTTTCCGAAGCCGAAACTGCGAAATTAGGAGACATCTTAGTTTCCCGAAGCGGTACATTAGGATTAGCGGCACCAATTACAGAAGAGTTTGATGCCGCAATATTCGGCAGTTATTTATTCGCGTCAGGCCCGATAATTCAGTTTTTAATACTGAATTTCTTGCATTGTTCATCAATTCAATAGCAGGAGTTGTGCAGTTTGAAGCAGTAAAAACGGGAGGTATTCAAACGAACCTGACAATCTCTGCCATTGAAAATCTTATGATCCCTTTGGGCACCCTCGAATGGCAGGCAACTTTTGTAACTTTGGCAAGTGAAGGACTAGTAGCTCGCGACCGAGCCCACCAAACCCTCAAAGCCGCCAAACGTGCCGTCGAGATCGCCATTGAAAACGGAGAAGCCGCCGCGCTGGGCTTCCTCGATCAGTCCGAAGGGGCAATTTGATGGCGCTTCCCCCTAATGCTGACGACTGTCAGCTGCACCCGGTGACAAATTTTTCTCTGGGCGCATCAAGGCTTCCTATAGGCGTGAGTGCCGGTCGCTTTCCATCAGCGCCCGCAGCATGGCGTTCATGCGGGTCTGGTAGCCCTTGCCCTTCGATTTCAGCCAGTCGAGAACGTCGGTGTCCAAGCGGACATAGACGCCTTTCTTCGGCTGCGGCATGTGCAGCTCAGCACGCTTCCAGAAATCTTCATCGAGTTCCGGGATGTCGGAATAGTCGATGTCCTCATCCTTGATCGCTTTAAGTTCCCTAAGCCGTCTCTTGGAGATGCTCATAATACGTCTGCCTTTCTTTCCGGTTGGCCATACGGGCTGAAATCAGCCGGATTCGCCCGCTGCGGCTCGTGTGAACGACGACAACAACCAACGTGCCGAGTTGGCCAGTGCTGATGAAACGCTCTTCGCCGTAATCCTCGCGTTCATCTGCGGCCGTGAGCACCGGGCCATTGAAGATGGCTTGGGCCTCCTCAAAACTGATGCCGTGCTTAGCGCGGTTGACCCGGCTCTTCTCCTCATCCCACTCAAACTGCGGCGACATCGCTTCCTTCCCGCCATAGGGCGGTTCAGCCTATTGTTATATATAATTTGTATATATTGAAAGTCAAACAGGAACACATTCCTGGAACCCCCTTAAAGCACGATAAAGATGCTTATCGTACTGTTTCATCTGCTTTTCCCAGGGGTCTGGAAACCTGGCCATCCAGGTCTGCAAGCGGCACTTCAAACCGGCGGAAGATCCGACAACGATATCTTCGGGAGATCGCCATCATAGGTATGCGCGAGCTCTGCCGCCCGGTGAATAACCTCCTTGATCGCTTCCTTCAGAAAACGGGCTTCCTGAGCTGTCAGATCATTGTCCTTGCCGCTCGCCTTCCTCGCTCCCTGGTGGCCACCTTTCTCCGAGGCAAGGAAGCCGATCTTGGTGAGCACCTCCAACTCTATTCCATATTTCTCCGCCGCCGACTTGCGCTTGGCCGCCGGTTTTCGATTAGTCGATGCTTTTTGCGGCTGCTGCGCTGCCGATTCTTCAAGGACAGTCAAACAGAAATAAGCCAGGGCCGCCAACGGTTCTCTATCCTGGCAATACCCCATGTAGCGGTCATACAGGGTCTGTACATCAGCGGTGATCAGGACTCCCGATGGCGGCGGCGGATAGCAGCGGCTCAAAACACTCACCCCTACTGTCACTGTCGGCACACCGGACCTGCTGTGTACAGAGACGTCCACCACACCCGGGGTCGGATTCCGGTCCTTAATCTGTGCATGGTTAAACTTCAACTTGAAGTAGTTAGGGCCCCTCTGAAGGCCCGCGTCGAACTCCCAAGCACGGATATATTCTTCAATGGCTTTCCGTGCAGCGTCTTCCGTTGCGTAGTGTTCCTTGAATTCAAAGCGCACTTCCTCATTCGCGATCTGGACATGAAAATCTGTCTCTTCGCGATCTAGTGGCTCCGCCTCACTGTAATCAACCGACGGACCATGCTCGATTTTGTAGACCAATGCGGCTACATGAGGGTCGTTCATTGAACCGCCCCAGGTTGGTTACGCAACTGTTTTTCTGTAATTTGACTGAGAGCGATCTGAAACAGGATTCTCCTGTGGGTTGAAATCGACCAGACTGAGGTACTGCTTCCCGATCAGCCAGTCTTCGTGAATCTCCTCGACGACGGCGGTGATGAGTCGCAAAGCGGACTCGGTGTTTGGAAAGATACCGACGACCCGGGTGCGCCGGCGAATCTGACGGTTTAGGTTCTCCAGCCCGTTGTTGGTGCGAATGCGCCGCCAGGTAGAACGTGCAAAACGAAAGACCGTAAAGCCTTCGGGCAGGTTGGTCTCCATCCAATCGGCCAGCTCCGGGTTGCGGTCACGGTATTGCTCGACTCGGGTTCGAAGCATGGCCTCGCCCTCGCCGCCTGAGGGTGCGTTGAAGATGTCTCGAATGTCAGTGGCGATGGCGGCACGTTGATCGGATCGGCGGGCGTAACGCTGAGCATTCTGGCTCAGGTGAAACTGACAGCGTTGCCAGGGCACCGAGGGAAAAACGGCTCTTCTAGCAGCACGTAGACCCGAGTGGTCATCGCTGACAATCAGCTGCACACCCTCCAGACCACGCTTTTGAAGCTGCTGCAGAAACCCTCGCCAGTGGACCTCAGCCTCGCTGAGTCGGCAGCTGACCCCAATCACCTCCCGCTTGCCCCAGCAGTTGACTCCGGTCGCTTTCAAGACGGCCACATCCTGAATGCTGCCCTGGCGACGGACCTTCTCGTAGTGCGCATCCAGGTACACAACTGGATAGCTGCCCAAAGGGCGGTTGCGAAACTGCTCGAGTTCGTCGTCCAGCAGCTTGGAGATTCTTGAGACCTGGCTGGCGGAGATCTCGGTGCCGCACAGCTGCTCGGTAATCTCGGTGACCTTGCGCGTCGACACGCCCATTACATACATCTCGGCGATGGCCAACTTGAGCGCCTTCTCCGAACGGCACCCTCGTTCCAGGGATCGGGGATAGAAGTCCAGGTGACGTACTTGTGGAATCCGGATTCGCAGCTGTCCCACTCGAGTGGACAGCGTCTTGTCCTTGTACCCGTTGGCGTGGTCTCGACGCTGCTCGCTCCGCTCCCAGCGTCGAGCTCCCAGAAACTCTTCTCGTTCCAGCTGCATGGCGGCGTTGATCAGCTTCTCTAATACTCCTCGAAACGCTTCACTGCCTTCTTCGATCAGCTCTCTCAATAGTTCTCGTGGTAGCCTCTGTTTTGGGTCTGGGGTCATTCGGATCCTCCTTACTCGTTGCCTTGAGTTTTTGGAGAAATCCTGCCCCAGACCTCTGATCCTTTTAGCTCACCTTTCCCAAATTACAGAAAGAACGGTACACCCCTCCCAGGTTTCCAAGGAGACTGTCTTAGTTGACTCCCGCCACCATGACGATAGCCGCCTAATTCGGTACCCTGTGTCCTTTAAAGTTAGAATGCCTTATTCCGCAGCTTCCTCCAGGGACGCATGCGCTTCAATGAGAGCCTCGCCGATCTCGCCAGTCAATCGCTCCATAATCTTAAGTGTCAAGAGAGCCTCGAACGTCGGACGCTGGGTCAGAAGAAATACTGTAGCCTGGTACAGCGATATGGCTGAGTTGTGTCCTGGATCAGCCATTCCAAAGTTACTTGGACCGGCCAACAAGACTTCATCACTCAACACCCCAATCTGATTAAAGACGCCTTTAGGATTGGCGTGTACCCCGTGACTTGCCATCCTATAAAAAGGGCGTAAATGCTCCAATCCTACGGATCGAGCGATGTCGTAAAAAGAGGGTTTAGGCTTTTTCAGGAAGGCCGCGGCCCAACCGTACTGAGTCCCGAAATTACTACCATAAAAAGCAATGCGTTCCTGATATTCCCGCTCGGTTCTTGCTACCTCTTCCGGCGACAACGACTCTTGATTTAGGGCTGCACAATTTGATTGGTACTCACGTGTCGCTCGCCATGACTCCACAATCTGATGGTCAATATATTGCTTGGCTGCGTCGTCTCCATGAGTGCCGAGAAAGGCCATTACGATTACAATTTCGTGAAGTGTGCGCCAGCGAGCCATCGCGCCGTCGGCATAGCCATGGTGCAGCAGCGTCACGACTTCGTTGGCAATTTGGCATGCACGTGCGTGAAGTCGGTGGTGGGCATCGGTGAGAGCGGCGCATTGAGGAACACCTTTCCAGTCACTGCTTGCTTCCGTTGCGATCGTAATGAGCATTTCTAGGAGAGAGAACCCTGCTCCCCAGCTACTGGTCAGGTGTTTGCGAAATCCTGCTATATCTTTGTCGCGCGCCTTCCTGTACTTGAGCCATCCCCTCTTCAGATCCTTTAAGACGACGGCCCCCATGGAGGGAAGCAAATCTGTGATAACGGTGGGGGCGACCTCGATAAGGCGTGACGTGAGAGCAGTGAGATCCTGCTGATCTTGGTCCGAGAACTCGATGGTAACGTCTTGGTGACCCCACCACTTCCAGTCAGGCACCTTAATGGAACTGAGTGTTTCGTCCCGAAGCATCTTCTCTAGCTGGAGACGAACTTTCTTCCTGCTTCGTCTACCCAACTTGATCCCCTGCCGCTCGATTTTTTGGCAGATTCGTTCCTCGACGAAATCGAAGGCGACAGCGAGGGCGGCATCACCTAAGGCGTGTTTAAAGGTTCCAGATGTTGCGTCCTGATTATCAGGAACCGAAGCGTCGTCTTGCATCATCAAATTATGTAGCCAGAGAGCCCATTTGGGCATCAGTAAGCCTTTCGCCCTGGTGGTTTGGCGCCACCCGGCCCTTCGGTATGTACTCACTGATGGGCAATGCAGTCCAGGGCCCGCTTGCGCCAGTGATGGGGGCAGGGCGGGTTCTGGGAAGCCGCAAAGACGGACCGCAGGACCGCCGACGAGAAGGCGAGAAGGACAAGAAGGGTCCGATCGCACGATAGACATGCGGCGGAAGCGAACAGCGCGATCGTGCGGGCGGGTAGGCTTAGGTCAGAGGTGTGGCTTGGCTCTTGGCTCTTAAGATTTTGTGCACCGATTCGGTCTTCCATTGTCAAGCTCCTAATTCGGTATATTGGGGTCTGAGTAGCAACGGAACAGGAATGTACGCTAAGGGCTGCCGACCGGGAGCAGCCACTCCTCCTCAAGTCCAGCGTTCGGGTCCCGTAGCTCGCGCAGTTCCCCACCTCTGACGTCCCCGGGAAGGGAGAAGTGGTACCGACCGAGGAAGTTCAGGTGCTTGTGGACGAGTGGCGAGAGTCGCCGGACATCGGCGTCCGCAATTGTGTCTCCATCGGCCTGCAGCTGGCGGCGTACACGTGACGACGGGGGTCTCCGCTTCGCGCAAGTCACTCCACTGTGCGGCTGAGGCCTGCGGGTCGAGGTCCACAAGAACGCTGGTGAGTCCCTCCCGCTCAGCTGTGACTGCGAGGGCGATGGCGAGCGTGGTTTTCCCGGCCGCCGCCCTTTTGCGATATGAGTGCTATGGTCTGCATCAAGATAGCTTACTAGCATACTAGTGTTGGTGTGAGAAACGCATACCTACCAAATATTGTGTATTATAGTAATATACAAAGTTGTGGTCGATTCCGCACGGATTGTAGGCTTTCAATGGGACGAGGGTAACGCACGGAAAAGCTTTGACAAGCACGGTGTCAGCCAATCCGAAGCGGAGCAAGTGTTCTTCAACGAACCGTTTCTAGCTGTCGAAGACGTCAAGCACAGCCGCCCTGAACCTCGGTTTCATGCGCTCGGCGTCACCGATTCGGGTCGCCAACTACATATAACGTTCACACTCCGCGAGGAGAACATCAGGATCCGCGTGATCTCCGCACGGGACATGCATCGCAAGGAGCGATCCCGTTATGAAAAAGAAACGTAGCCCCATTCCCGACTTCAAAAGCGAAGCGCAAGAGCAGGCCTTCTGGGAAAGTCACGACTCCAGTGATTATGTCGACTGGAGTCAGGCTGAACGTGTTCGTTTTGCCAATCTCAAACCCTCAACCCAGGCGATTTCTCTCAGACTGCCGGTCCATCTGCTTGAACAGATCAAGATCGAGGCCCATAAGCGAGATGTTCCCTACCAGTCGTTGATGAAGGTCTGGCTGTCCGAGAAGGTCGAAGCCTAGTTGTGAACTCTCAACAGGTTGTTCAGTAAAAGGGGTTGTCCATCCGAGCTTCTTCGGGAATGCTGATTGGAAGTTAAACCTTCAGCACCCAAAGGAGACAGCGGATGGACATTCATCACAATGCACGAAGTTGCCCTCACAGTCGAGCCCTGATGGTGGATCGAGTTCAGCGGGGCGATCCGGTGGTCCGGGTGGCAGCTGAGTTGGGAGTGAGCCAACGAACCGTCTACAAGTGGTTGGCCCACTTTCGCCGGCAAGGGCTTGAGGGACTGAGAGATCGTTCCTCCCGGCCTCATCGCATTCCCAGGCAGACGGCTACGCCACACGTTGAGGGGCCCGATAGAGACTAGGCTGTTGGCCTTGAGTTCCGGGGGCCACAGTGGGGTATGATCAGCTTGCTATGATAGAAGGAATCTCTTTTCCACTCGATCCGCTCAAAGCAGGTGGACCAAGTTTTGACGAGGAATCACGACGCCGTACAGTCGCTGGCATCCTCGATAGCTACCACGGTAGTTACGACGTTCCATGTGAGGCGATCCAGAACGCCGTCGATGCCATCGAAGATGCCGCGCTCTTGAAACTTGGCGGTCCCTACCTAATTGAGATTGTGGTGAATCTTACGGAAAACTGGATGAGTTTCTTGGATACGGGCGTAGGTATGACTTTCGATGAAGTAGCCCGGGCGTTCGCGCCGCACGTGTCATTCAAAAACAACTCCCCGGCAAAATCAAAGCGAACTAAGCAGAATCTCTACCGAGGATTTAAGGGTATCGGGCTCACCTTTCTTGCTTACGGCACAGACGACATCACCATTCATTCAAAGAAAGAAAATACGCTCACCAAGGCGCGTATGCAGTATGGCCGCGCATGGGCCACTGTCGGTCACCATGGTATATCCCCCACCTAGGCGGCTGATTTACCAAGGTAATTCCCCCACCTGATCATTTCGTGACAGAGGCCAGGGTCATCTTTCTGCGGAACCCCAACAAGGATTTCCGCAGGAGGAAGAATGGCCAGAAGGAATATGAGGATGGAAGAGTACCTGGAGTTGGTTTACCAATGGCACCGAGGACGGAGTATCCGCCAGATCCGAGACTCGTTGCAGATCTCGCGCAAGACGATTCGCAAGTACCTGCTGCTTTTCATGGCCAGCGGCTTGAGCCGAGAGAAGCCCCTGCCGCCACAGGCGGAGCTGGCCCGGATAGTGGCCTCGGTGGTGCAGGTGGCGGTTTTCGAACAACCGGCCCGGGAGCGGATCCGCCTCTACCACCGGCAGATCCAGGATTGGCTTGGGCAGCCTCATATGACCATTCAGCAGGTACAGCGGCTGCTCGAGGAGGAGCACGAGTTGAAGGTCAGCTATATGAGCGTGTACCGCTATGTGCGCGAGCACATTGAGCCGCTGCGCAAGCCGGTGACGGTGCGGCTGCATGCAGTCGCTGGGGAACAGGCCCAAGTCGATTTCGGCTATGCCGGACTGATGCGAGATCCGGAAACGGGCAAACAACGCAAGGCCTGGGCCTTTATCATGATCCTAAGCTACAGCCGCCACCGCTTCGTACGCTTCGTGTTTCGCCAGGACAGCCCCACCTGGTTGGACTGCCACATCCGCGCCTTTACGTTTTTCCAGGCCTGTCCCCGGCTGATCGTGTTGGACAATTTGAAAGACGGTGTGCTTAAGCCCGATCTGTACGATCCGACGCTCAACCCGGCCTACGCCGAACTGGAAAGACACTACGGATTCGTGGCCGACCCAGCCAAGGTGCAAATGGCCCGCCACAAAGGACGCGTGGAGAGATGTGTTCCGGTAGTGCGTCAGCAGATTCTGGCGGGGCGGCATTTTCGAGATATCGAGGAGGCCAATGGGAGGGCTCTGGAGTGGTGCCTCAAGGAGGTCGGCCTGCGCAAGCATGGCACCACCCATCGCAAACCTTACGAGGTGTTTGTCGGAGAAGAAGTCGAGCTGCTGCTGCCTCTGCCGGATCAACCTTACGAAGCGGCGCAGTGGAAACAGTGCACCGTGCATTGGGACTGCCATCTGATCCTGGACAAGTGCTACTACTCGGTCCCCTATCCCTACCGGGGGGAGAGGCTGTGGGTGCGAGCCGATCTGAAGCTGGTGCGAGTGTATCGCAACCATCAGTTGATCAAGACCCACCTGCGGGTCTTCGAGCCGGGCTCCTGTCAGACCCAGACGGGGGACTATCCTCCCGACAAGCGGGCCTACCTGGAGCGGACTCCCGAGTGGTGCCGGCGTCAGGCCGACGAGCTGGGGCCCGAGGTGAGTCGCTACGTGCGGCGCGTACTGGGGGATCACGCCATGCGCAACCTGAGAAAAGCCCAGGCCGTGCTGCGGCTGGCCGAGTCCCACCCAGCGGCCACTCTGGATCAGGCCTGCCGGCGGGCCTTGCGCTTTGACAATGTCCGCTTTTCCTCTCTGAAGAAGATTCTGGAAAAAGGCTTGTTCCGACGCCCTTCGCCTCCTCGCAGACCCTCCAGTCCGGCGGCTTCAGCTTGTCGATTTGCCCGTCCCCAGGATTACTTCGTGCACCGACGGGAGGTCTCATGAGTCACTATCAACATCTGCTCGACCAGCTCAAGCAACTGCGATTAGGAGGATTGTTGGACAGTCTGGAAGTGCGGCTCAAGGAGGCCGAAAAACGACAACTGGCCTACGTCGACTTTCTGACTCTGCTGGTCCAGGATGAGCTGGAGCGTCGCTCCCAGACCAAGTTTGTTCGCCGGCTCAAGAAAGCCTGCTTTGCCGAGATCAAGACCCTCGAGGAGTTCGATTTTGGCTTTAACCCGAACATCAAGCGGCGCCGCATCTATGACCTGGCCACCTGCCGCTTTCTGGAAAACAAAGAAAATATCTGCCTGTGCGGGCCGGTGGGTGTGGGCAAGAGTCACATCGCCCTGGCTCTGGGACACGAGGCCGTACGCCGCGGTCATGACGTGCGCTACATCCAGGCTCCGCGCCTGTTCCGTACTCTGGAAGCGGCCCGGGCCGATCTCTCCCGCGATCGCCTCATCCAAAACTACTGCAGCTATGATTTCTTGATCGTTGACGACTTTGGGCTCAAGCCCCTGACGGACGAGCAGGCCGACGATCTGTACGACATCTTTTACGAGCGCTATCAGAAAGGCTCGCTGATGCTGACCAGTAATCGCAGCCTGGAGGAGTGGATGGCGCTGTTTGGCGACCCCATCCAGGCCAACTCGCTGCTGGACCGACTCTGCCACAACGCTCACCAGCTGGAGTGGGAGGGCGACTCTTACCGGAGGCGAAAACGACCCGCCAAAGGATCCCCCTCAAAGGAGGTTTCGCCATGAGCCGTTTGAAGATCAAAAGTGACAACGGCTGGTTTGCCGCCACCGCCGGCTGGCAGGCCGCTGTGGAGAAACTCTCCGACGGGGCCTTCAAGCTGTTCGTTCACATCTCGCTGGGCGCTGACAGAAGTACCGGGCGCTTCCTCTTCCGCCAGCAGGACGTGGCCAGGGCGCTGCGCAAATCGCGCCGCTCGATTGGAACCTATCTCCAGGAGCTCGAGGAGAGGCAGGTCTGCCGGGTCCGGCGTAGCCCCAACCAGCATGCTCCCGGGGTCCTTGAGATCGCCGACCAGTACTGGCCCTACCAGCGCAGCCTCTCGGCTGACTCACTCAGCTCCACTCGATCGGCTCAAACCCTCTATGTGGAGACCATCGGAGAGATGTTGCTGGAACGTCCCTGCATCCGCTGCCGCTACTCGACCTCGGATCGCCGGCTAGCTGCCCAGTGGTTCCAGCAAGGGATCGAGCTCGAGGACGTCCGCCAGTCTATTTTCCTGGGCTGCGGACGCAAGTACGTCTCCTGGCTCAACGGACTCCCGGGCCAGCCAATCGGTGCCCTGCATTACTTCAGTTCCGTCTTACAGGAGGTCACGAGCAGCCAGCTTTCCGCCCGCTATCGGGCTTTCAATCGAATGCAAATGCTGCGACTGGAAAAACGCTGGCTCGAAACAGACCACGACTGCGACCAGAAAGGAGGAACCTGCTTGGGAAAAGTTTTCCCAAGCACAACCGCCGAAAATCAAGAGAAACGAGATGATGATGATCCCCAAATGGGGGAATTACCCTGGTGACGGAGGTGGGGGAATTACCCTGGTGATTGACAACGACGATTGGAAATCCCCACACAAGGATTAAAAAAAAAGAGCTGTAGCCGTCCTCTGAGACGGCCCTTTCCGCGGTCCTCCTTTCTGTAAAAAAGAGAGATTGTTCCTAGAATGCGAGGGGGACGGAGTGAGGGCGTAGCCCGAACGGAGCTCCCCCTCGCTCGCGCTGGCGTCGAGGGGAGTGGACCAGATCCACGAGGCTGCTGAGCGGCCTCTGTAGGGCGCTGTACGACCTCTCCCCTTGGCGGGCACTCGTCTATCGCCCTCACCAAGCACTTTCCGGGGTCCAATCAGCCGATTTGCCCGGATTTGACCTCCTCGCGGTTTCCTCATTTCGTGGTTCCCTGCTGCTTTGCCTTGGCGCTCTCCATTCGATAGCTCGGGACGTTGAGTTCCAGAATCACGCTGTGGTGCACCAGCCGGTCGATGGCTGCTGCCGTCGTCAGGGGGTCCTTGAAGATCCTCTCCCAGTCCGAGAAGATCAGGTTGCTGGTCAGCAAGATGCTGCGACGTTCGTAACGATGGGCCAGCAGTGTGAAGAGAACCTCCATTTCCTCCCGGCTTTGCTGAACGTAGCCGATGTCATCGACTATGAGAGCCTCGAAGCGATCCAGTTTCTTGAGCTCCTTCTCCAGAGTCAGATCGATTTTGGCCCGCAGCAATCGCTGTACCAGCAGGGCGCAGGTAGAAAACAGAACCCGGCGCCCCAGCAGAATCAACTCCTGGCCCAGAGCACAGACCAGATGGGTTTTCCCGCTCCCAGGGTTACCGAAAGCCAAGACGTTCTCGGCACGATCCAAAAACGTCCCTTCCAGCAGCGCTGTGAGTTGTCGATCCACGCTTTGGGGCAAGCGCGAGCGGTCCAGCGCCGTCAGCGTTTTCTCCCAGGGAAGCTTGGAGGCCCGACGCTGGCGCTGGATTTTGCGCTCGTGCCGCTCCGCCACCTCGATCTCAGATAACGACAAGAGAAACCGGGGATAGGACAGACTTTCCTGGGTGGCCAGTGCCGCCTGGGCGGCGTAGTGCTCCCGAAAGGCCGGTAGATGCAGCTCGATTAGGCACTCGCGAAGTCGCGGTAAGTTGCCTGTGCTCATGACCTCACCTCCCGGTTCTCGAGAAGGGTGTCGTAGAGGCCCACGTCCATCTTCTCCACCATCACTTCCCAGGGTTCCACCACCGGATCGACAAGGCATTCTCGTAGTGCTTCAAAACGGATTCTTTGTCCCCGCTCAATCAACACCTGAAGTGCCTCTCGCACCCGCTGTTCACCTTCCTGGGCAGCCACCTCGAGGATCTTCAGATATTGGCGATCCGCCGTGGCCGGACAATCTCGGCGCAGCTCGTCGTAGGCGACTCGAAACAAGATCCCCGGAAACAGATCCTCCCGCCAGCGATAGCGAGTAAACGCCCCCGGCTTGCGCACCAACGAATGGATCACGTGCCGGTAGTCAATGCGATGCTTGCCTTCTCCTCGCAAGCGCGGCATCCGTGCCTGGCGCCGTCCTCCGTAGTAGACCTCCACCTGATCCGCCCACACCCGCACTTGAACGCGCTCGCCGATCAACCGGCTGTCCACCGAATAGGTGTTGTGGCGAACCCGGATCGTACTGCTGGGGGAGACTCTCACCCACTGCCGGGTGAAGTCATCCAGACGGCGTGCCGGCAACGGGCGCATCACTGCCAGCTCTTCTCCCAGGCTCTTTTGCCGGGCCGCATTGCGCCGGGACACAATCACCGCTACAAAGCCCTCGTACTCTTCCCGGCTGGAAAAATCACGGCTACACCGCAGCAGCAGTTCCTGCTCAATGGCCCGTTTCAAGCGGTGATGGGACTGTTCCACATCCCCGTTCTCGTGTGCCTTTCCTGCCTGAGTGCGACTGGAGCGCATCCCGAAGTGTCTCAGCAACGCTTGATAGCGCTCGGTGAACTCTTCCCGCTTCAGGTTCTTGACTGCCGCCGAGAGCCGGTCGGTCCGGTGCTCCTCGGGCAGCGCCCCCAACTCCCACAACGCGTTCTGAAGCCCCAGGCTGAGGCTCTCAAACGACTCACTGAAACACAGCGTGGTCGCTTCCCAGTTCGAGTAGGCCAACACGAAGTGGTACAGCAGATGGGGAAACGGCTGGCCCTGGATCGTCACTCCGAGGCGCCCCATAAACGTGAAGTCCGATTGCGCTTGATGTCCCGGCTGATACTTCTGCGGGAACATCACCTCCTTCGCTTCTCCGTATTCTGCCTTCCACTGCTTGATCCTGCGCTGCAGCGTTCTCAACTGGCCTTGCTGGAAGGCCCCTTCCTGCTGACGACACAAATGATCGAACACCGCTTTTGCTTCCACCGTCGGCGATCGCTTCAGGATCTCTTTCACCTCCGGCCACACCGACTCGAACGGATCCGATCGAGTTCTCCAATACCGTTCCGGCTGACACTGGCTCGGTAGCTTTCCCGACTTCAGGTACTTGCGAGCTGTCTTTCGCGACATCCCCGCTTTGGCCGCCGCCATCGTTAGCGTCTTCTCGTTCTTCTTCAACTTTACTAACCTCCGCACTTGCTGATCCTTAACCATGCCCTCATGGTCAGGATCAGCCCTGAAAAAGCGGGGAATTCCATTTGTCGTCGCGGGGAATTCTAACTGTCGCCAATCACGCTGGATCAGTTCCGGGTCGGTGATTCCCAGCTTCAGTTCACAAACCTTGCCGACCTTTATCAACTCAGTTCCCAGGGCACCTCGTACCGCACCAGATGGATGATTTACGACAATCAGACCGGAGACTCCCGCCAGCTCTCGGCCCTGCAGACCCAAACCGGGACTGCGCTTCCCCTTCCCTCTTCTTCAGGCCTGAAGAATCACGAGTATCCAGCCCTGGAGATTTCGCCGATCCATCCCGACTTTCCCCGCTGGGAGAAGATTCTCGTCTACCTTCGGCTCCTGGACGGCAAGTTCGAGGTCGTTGGTATCGAACGTTAATGGGTGATGGGTTCTGGGTTCTAGGTCACTCTTGTCCAAATTAGCCATAAGAGAGGTCGGGTCGACCTCGTAAGATTCGGTTGATCGAATAACCGGACAAGGAGGACCCGACCATGAATCGATTTTGCAGCATTTTCAGTCAACTTCTCCAGCTTTTTCCTCGCTGGGAGTTTCAACAACTGGTCCTGGAGACCAAAGCCGAGCGCCATGCACGCGGTTTCAGCAGCTGGGGACAGTTTGTCGCCATGCTGTTTTGCCAGCTGGGCCGTGCTCATAGCCTGCGGGAGATCTGCGGAGGCCTGGCCAGCTGTGAAGGAAAACTGCATCATCTTGGAATCGCTTCTCCCAAGCGCTCCACCCTCAGCTATGCCAATAAGCATCGACCCTGGCAACTGTACGAAAAGGTTTTTTACCGCCTGCTGGATCGTTGTCTGAGAGAGACCGAAGGGCGTCGCAAGAGAAGATTTCGTTTCAAGAATCCGCTGCTGAGTCTGGATGCGACCGTCATCGATCTGTGCGCACAATTGTTTGACTGGGCTCATTTTTGCCGAACCAAGGGGGCCGTCAAACTGCATCTACTCTTGGACCACAACGGTTACCTTCCCGTCTTTGCCCACATCACCGAGGCAGCCACGGCCGACATCACCGTGGCTCGCCGTCTGAAGTTTGCCGCCGGCACCGTTGTCGTCTTTGATCGCGGCTACAACGACTACAACTGGTATGCGGACTTGACCCGTCAGGGCGTCTTCTTTGTGACCCGTCTCAAAGACCGTGCCGATTACGAGGTCCTCGAAGACCGCCCGCTTCCCAAAAACCGTCGAGTCGTCCGTGACCAGGTGATTTTCTTTCACGGACTGGCCGCCCAGGACAAAACCTGTTTCTTGCGCCTGGTCGAAATCCAAGATCCGCTCTCTGGCCGCCTCGTTTTTTTGACGAATCACCTGGATTTCGGAGCCACCACCATTGCCGCAATCTACAAGGAGCGCTGGCAAATCGAGCTCTTTTTCAAGGCCCTCAAGCAGAATCTACGGGTCAAGACCTTCGTCGGCACCTCGGCCAACGCCCTCAAGACCCAAATTTGGACAGCATTGATCGCTCTGCTGATCCTGAAGTTTCTGCAGCTCAAAGCAACCTTTGACTGGTCACTGTCCAATCTGGCCGCACTGCTGAGGATGAACATGTTCGTTCATAGAGACTTGTGGAGGTGGTTGAACCAACCATTCAAGTTCCCACCCCTACTACCGGAGAGCTCTCAACCCTCCTTCACCTTCTCGTAATCTGGACAGCACAATCGGAGACCTGGACATGAAAAGACTGAAAATCCCGTCCAAGACGCCAATAAAATCAAGGGGTTGATGATCGAATCTCAGCTAATTTGGACAGCAGTGGTTCTAGGTACACCAGAACCTAGAACCTAGAACCTATCCAAACTAAAAACACGGTTCACAATCGTGAGCCGGGGACTCGATCTGAATCGTCACGTGGGAGATGGCGAAGCGGTGCTTCAACGTGTCACTCAGATGCTTGAGGAGATCGTCGCGGTCACACTCCGAATCGGGCTGGACGTGCGCGGACAAGGCCACCATTCCGCTGGTGATTGTCCAGATGTGTAGATCGTGAACCCCGGCGGCTCCTTGCACATCTCTCAATGCCTCCAGAACCTCATCGACATCTATGTGAAGGGGTGAGCTTTCCATTAGGACAGCGACGGATTCCTTGAGAACAGTCCAGGATGAAAGAATGATGAGCACACCGATAACAATCGAGGCCAGGGGATCTGCCCAGTGCCAGCCAAAGGCCCAGATCAGCGCAGCGGCTGCAATTGCCTGGAAACTTCCCAGAGTGTCAGCCAGAACGTGCAGCCAGGCCCCCTGCATATTGAGGCTCTTGCCCCTGCCCTCCTGGAGCAGCCACAGACCCACCAGATTCACGACCAGTCCCCCGCTGGCCACGGCCATCATGACACCAGGCTGGACTTCGGGAGGATTCATCAACCGCTGGCAGGCCTCGATGAAAATGAGAATCGAGATGGCCACCAGAGTGGCCCCGTTGACCAGAGCCGCCAGAATCTCCGTCCGGTAGTAGCCGTAGGTGTGCTGGGAGCCGGAGGGTCGGTTTGCCAGCCACATCGCAAACAGGGCCAGGCCCAGAGAGCCGGCGTCTGACAGCATGTGCCCGGCATCGGCCAGAAGGGCCAGAGATCCGGACAGCAGCCCGCCGATCACCTCGGCTGCCATATAGAGAAGGACCAGCACCAGGATGGCTGTCAGACGCCTCTGATTTGTCGACCGGCGCTCTTTCCCGTGAGAGTGATGGTGATGATGCGCTGCTGTCATTTCCCTTTGCAGTCGCTTCCAATCATAGGTCGGCGGCCCGGGTTAATCCCTCGTGCGTGTCAGGTAAGGGCGATCTTGATCCGCCCCAGGAAACACAGTGAGCAAAGCGAACAACCGTCATCGTGACTCTTTGAAAGTGGGTACTCCTGGTCGAATCCACCGCTGGAAACTAAGGACTCAACCGTGCCAAGCAAAACATAGCAGTATCCCACATGCCTGTCACGCACGCTCCACATCTGGACTCTATTGACGATTGTAACCTGCGAGGCGACCGCTTGGGCGGGAGTCAGCCAGGGGAGGCAAGGCTCAGGCAAGTCAAGGGACTGCAATGAGCGAAGCGAACAGACTGTCGGCGGCCAAATGTGCTGATTCCCCAAGAGTGATGTTCAAGGCAACACTTCAACGAACCGGGGAAACGCAGTGAGCAAAGTGAACTGACCTGGAGCGAAAAAGGAGTGGGGCACCACGCCAACTCAAAACTGGGGGGAAATAAGTTCAGACGTGGTGCCCGCTGCGGGAAGAACTCAATGATCGGTTTCGGACGACTTGATCTCCGCGCTCGGGCCGGTGTTGTCCGGCAATTCCGTGAGACTCGATCCTTCAACAACCGCCGGGGATCCCGCCAGTTGCTTCAGAGCGCGTTCCATCTCAGAATGGAAAAAATTGGCAGCGGAGGAGACAATGGCAAGCCAACAGGCAAATGCAATGAGTCTGCTCATGAATCTGGTCCTTCCTGCCTCACAGATAGGTTCCCCATGAGGCTTGTATCGATGCCTGAATCTTTTCCCTGACCGCCCCGTTGTCCGTCGTCACCCAGGCTCACCAGCCGATCAGTGTGGAAACTGTTGAGCGCAGTCACAAAGATCTCGATCTCAATGTCGACGAGTTCTGGTTGGGAGAAGGAGTCCAGCGTATTGGCAGACGCAACCGTCGTGACAACGATGGCCATCAGGACGATCACGGCAGTCGCACCGAGGACTCCCAGCAATGCTCCGAGTGTTTGTGCGAGTATTTCTCTCATCGCAATCATGCCTCTCTGAGTGGAGAGAGGAAGCCGCCTGGCTTCTCGCTCCGTATCCCGTGACTAGGAGTCAACAGAGGTTTTGTAACATGGCTCGAAGGGAGCACCTGGTGAGCCGAATCACCGGCCCGGTTTTTCCCGGTGCCCGGCGGACATTGCAACGCGCGGCAGTTTCCCAGATCATTGCGGAATAACCGGGAGTACTGATCCCGGAAAACTCATAAGTTGTCGAAGCGAAGGGCCGCAAGCGCCGCGCGATCGCGAACAGGGTTCTTGATGCCGCAGTTGGAAAGCTGCGAGTCTCCGCATAACATCCAGGAGGAAACAAATGTCTCGACGAATGCCCGTGCTACCGATCATTGGTTTGGCCTTTCTGGCCCTTTCTAGTTGTGCTGCTGAGCAAGGATTCGTTTCGCTTTTTGACGGCAAGACGCTCAACGGCTGGACGCTGCTCGGGAAGACCGGTGATGGCTACGTGGTCAGGGACGGCAAGATCGTGGTCCCTCGCGGCGGAGGCGGCAACCTCTTCACGGAGAAAGAGTTTACAGATTTTATTTTGAGATTCGAATTCAAGCTCGAAGACGGCTCCAATAATGGCCTGGCTTTTCGCGCTCCATTGCAGGCCAGAAACATTCACGTCGAGGGCAACGAGATCCAGATTCTGGACCACAACTCGGAGCGCTACAAGGACATCATCAAGCCCTGGCAGGTGCACGGCTCTCTCTATCATGTCTTTCCTGCCAAGACCGGGTATTTGAAGAAAACGGGACAGTGGAATGCGGAGGAAGTCACCGTTGTGGGGCGCCAGGTGAAAGTGGTTCTCAACGGCCATAACATCCTCGACGTGAACCTGGACGACGTCACCGATCCGGAGATCCTGAAAGAACACACCGGCCTGCAGAGAGAGTCCGGCCACCTCGGATTTCTGGGCCACAACGAACCCATCGAGTTTCGGAACATTGTGGTGAAGGAGCTTTGACCATGAGGAAACCGTACAACCGGAGAAGCTTTCTGAAGAATTCGGCTGCAGGAACGGCGGTTGTGGACGGCTACACGGCTACCGCACGCGGCTACCAGGCCAATGAAACCCTCAACATCGGCTGCCTCGGAACCGGGGGTCGGTGCCAGCGATTGATGAAGTCACTGGTCAAGATTTCCGGTGTTCGAATCGCAGCCGTCTGTGACGTCTGGGACGTCCGTCTCGAGCAGGCTCGCATGCTGGCTGATCCAAAGGCATTCTCAACAAAGATCTTCGAGGAGGTGCTGGAGCGGAGCGACATCGATGCGGTCCTGATCGGATCTCCAGACCACTGGCATACACCCATGACGATTGCCGCTTGTGAGGCGGGCAAAGACGTGTATGTGGAGAAACCTCTCACCCACGAGCCGTCGGAAGGGGCGGCAGTCATCAATCATGGGAACGGAAGCCACCCTTTATGTGGATCGCGGCCGCTACGAAGTCCACCCCGAGCGTGGACGGGAGATGCCGTACAGCGGGTGGGTGCCGGGTGAGGGACGCCGGGGAGCGGACTTTTACGGCAACCCCGACGGCGTCCTGCTTCATCTGACCAACTGGATCGAGTCGGTACGATCGCGGCAAAAACCCATAGCACCCGCCGAGGCTGGCGTGGCCGCGGCGTGGCCTGCCCACCTGGGCAACCGGGCCTACCTGAACGGTGGAGTCGCCAACGCAGTTCGACCCCAGACCTTCAAAGAGTAGGACGGCAGTGCCCCATTGTGGAAGGACCTGCCGTGGTCCACTTGAGTGTGGGAGGACCCTCCGTGGTCCGAACAGGTTCGCGGCACGGAGGCCGCTCCCACCTACCGCCCCCCCTCGAACGAACAACCAGTAACCAATAACCAGTAACCAGTAACCAGTAACCGCGAAGCGCAGCGCAGCCCAGCCCCTACCGGATGGCAATAGGCCGGGCCGGTGACCCCGTGGCTCCCTTGAAGCGGATCGGGGTGTGAATGAAGAGGAACTCGTATACCCGATCCCGCGCCAGTTCTTCGAAGACCATGTTCTCCAGATTAAACACCCCGTTTTTCGTAATCAGCTCCTGGTGAACCGGATACATGAGCTCGGGATTCGGATTCGGAACCACTTCCGTGGTCCAGGAATCGGATCCCACCATGGAAGCCTTTTTGGACACCACCCAGGCAGCTATCTCCAGGCCGATTCCGGGCGGGTTCGTGTTGTACTTCTCCGTCTGCCCCCACAACTGGGACCATCCATAGCGGAAAAAGAGCGCGTCTCCCTGCCGGATCGAGTCGGGGTCAATTCCCTGTTTTCTGAGGGCTCCCTCCGCGTCGGCCCTCGTGACCTCATAACTGTGCGGAAGATGGCTCTGCCCCTTGTATCCGGCAACATCGATGAGGATGCCACGCGTGATGATCGGCTTGACCTTCTCGACTCCGAGCTTGCGCAGGCCGTAGGACCCGCCCATCTCTTCCTCTTGAATGAAACCGTTGTAATAGACGCGCTTGCTGGTTCCGTCAGCCATCCTCAACCAGGTCCCGATGTGCCCCGGCCCATCGAACTGAGTACCGACCTGCCCGATCTCGGCGCACACAAACTCGTCGTTCGACACAAGCTGATTCTTCCCCACCGGCGCACCCGGATCGGGGATCAGGATGGAGTAGGTCCGTTCTCCGTAAAGCGGCATCCCTCGCTCGTAGACATGGCCCAGCTCGTAGGTCTTCCCCTCTGTGACGAGCTGGATGGCCTCCATCACCTTGGAGGGGGTGATCCAGTTGGACCCACCCGCCTCATCTCCGGCGCCCCAGATAGGGTGAGGCCACCAGGGACCCTTCTCCCGGGTCTGGCCCATTACGAGGGCCGGCACCAGCACCAGCGCCGCCGCCACTACAACCATCTTGCTGCTCCCTGTGTCACTGAACTTGCTCATGTCCTTACCTCCTCTGTAAGGCCCCTATGGTAGCGAGATAACGAGGATATACCAAACCCTCCGAAGGCAAACCTGGTAGGGCACGCCCATCTGCCGGGCCGAGGTCGTAGGGTACGCCGATCTGTCGGCGACTCGATGTGCATCTTTGCAAGACCCAGCGTCAAGGCAGTGTAGATCTCGCCCTGGAAACGCAGTGAGCAAAGTGAACAATCTGTCGGCGGCTCAATGTGCATCTCATCAAGACCCAGCATCAAGGCAGCGTGGATCTCGCCCTGGAAACGCAGTGAGCGAAGTGAACAACCTGGCGTGCCGAACGTAGCCCAATGGCAGAGCTGACCCCCCGCCTTTCTCAGCCCGGGGGGCTGATCTTGTACAAGTGGACCCCGTATCCTGCGAAGCTGTCCTGGAACTGACCGTCGCCGAGCGCCAGCATACGGTCTTCCCCGATGACCTCGACCTGACCCTCCCCACCACCAGCGAGGGTGAACGTGGCCACACCAGCCTGATTGAGCATGGCCACGGCAAACAGATAGATACTCCCGTCGTACTCCTTCACTATTTGAGCCATTGGGACAGCGGCCTCGACTTGGGCTCCTCCGTCTACGGTCATTGAGTTGAGAACAGGTGCCAGAGAAGTCACCTCCGCATTGATGTTGCGCACACCCTGCACGATTTCAGGATAACGAAAAATACCATCTTCACGGAAAGAGTGTGGCAAACTTGAGGAACCAGCCGGAGCAACCTATCCTTGTCGTTCCACAGTTGACACTTGGATGAAGACGTTACCCAAACAGGTCTGGCTGCTCGCGATCACGTACGCCCTGATGTTCTCGGGTGCCTCGGTGGTTGTCCTGACAGCGGGAATTATCGGCAGCCGGATTGCCCCCTCGCCCGAGCTGGCCACTCTCCCGGTCGCGCTGGCGATCCTGGGTTTGGCCTGCATGACTGTACCGGTGGGCCTGCTCATGGCGCGCCTGGGCCGCAAGAAAGTCTTTTTGATCTTCGCCTGCGTAGCGGTTGCTGGAGCCCTGCTGGCAGGCTGGAGTCTCTCCATTCAGAGCTTTGGCTGGTTCTGCCTGTCGGCTTTCTGGATTGGAACCACAGGTGCGGCGACTCAGCAGTACCGGTTCGCCGGTATTGACTGCGTGAGCCGGGATCAGATTCCGAAGGCGGCGTCCGCCGTGCTGATGGGTGGGATCGCCTCCGCCCTGATCGGACCGGAGGTTGCCGTACTGGGGAGAGACCTGTTCCCCGCCGAGTTTGCCGGCTCGTTCGTTTTGCTGGCCGGGGTCTTTGCCCTCGGGGGGCTGACCATGCTGGCGCTTGAGGACTCCAGGGTCACGAAGGAGGAAAAAGGACAGGATGACCGCCCCATTCTGCAAATCCTCCGGCAGCCTGTTGTCATTGCTGCTATCGCGGCATCGGCGATCGGCTTTGGCGTGATGAGCTTGCTCATGACGGCAACGCCGATCAGCATGCACAATCACTTCGGACACAGCCTGGCAGACACAAAACGGGTCATCCAGTCGCATGTGGCGGGGATGTATTTACCCTGTCTGGTCTCTGGATGGCTGATCAGCCGCTTCGGCTTTCAGCGAATGATGTTGGGGGGGGTAGCTGCCTTGCTGTGCTGTCTTGGCATCGCTTACGCGGCCCCTCACTTCTTGAACTTCTGGCTGGCGCTGGTGCTGCTGGGGGTTGGCTGGAACTTTCTTTTTGTGGCGGGCACTTCCCTGCTCCCGATGGGCTATGCCCCTGGAGAGCGCTTCAAGGTCCAGTCCACCAATGACTTCCTGGTGTTTTCCGTCCAGGCCGCTGCCTCATTCAGCTCCGGATGGTTCTTATATTACTGGAAGTGGCAGGGAGTGATTCTAGCCTGTCTTCCCGCCATCGGCCTGCTGGCGCTCATCCTGCTCCTAACCCGTCCCGACTCTCGCCGCCCGTTCCCCGCAGCCGGTTGAAAAAGCGATAGGGGTAGGGAAAGCTCATTGGTTTGAGCCTCCCCTCCCTCCGAACCGGACGTGCGGTTCTCCCGCATCCGGCTCTCCAGTCAGTGGGGTCCACGGCGGGACTGACAGATCTGCGCGTGGGCTACGGCCATGGTAAATAGGCCCTGCTCGATAAAGTAGGCATTTTTGCCTCCTTTCACTCCTGTTTCCAGGGTCGTCAGCATGCGTTCGGTCCACACTTCCGCTTCCTGATCAACGTCAAATAGAATTCCCGCCGCATTGACTCATCCAAAATCGAACTGATGGCATACCGTTGCCTCATCAAGAATCGAACCGAAAACTTGATGAGGAGGTCACAGATTGAAGAAGAAGTTGAGTTTGGAGTTGCGCCGAGAATTGTTGACGCGTACCGCTGAGGATTACGCATCGGCCCGCAAAGGGATCAAGAGCCAGATTGTAGATCAGTTGGTCGCGACAACCGGCTACGGTCGCAAACATGCGATTACCCTGTTGAACAATCCGCCGAGCAGGGCCAGTTCGTCGCGGCCCCGCCGTGCCCGATACGATGACCGGGTGAAGCGGGCACTGGTGACTCTTTGGACAACGGCCAACCGGATCTGCGCAAAGAGACTGGTCCCCTTTGTTCCCGAGTTGATCGAAGTTATGGAGAGGAACGGTCATCTATCCTTGCCGCCTGATGTTAGGCGAAGGCTGCTAGCGATCAGCCCAGCTACCGCTGATCGATTGTTGGCTTCCGAAAGAAGCAGCCGGCACGGTGTCAGTACGACCCGACCAGGAAGCTTGCTCAAGAAGCAGATCAAGGTCCGAACCTTCGCTGACTGGGATGATCTTCAACCCGGTTTTGTCGAAGCCGACCTTGTGGCTCACTGCGGCGAGAGTGCTGCAGGCAGTTTCCTACACACTCTGGTCCTGGTGGACGTCGCAACGGGCTGGACCGAATGCGTGGCGCTGCTACGGCGTAGCGAAGCCGATGTGATCGGATCTCTCAACTGCCTGCGTGGGCGGCTCCCGGTTCCTCTTCTCGGATTGGACACGGATAACGGAAGCGAATTCATCAACTATGAGATGCTCCGTTACTGCCAAAGAGAGCAGATCACTTTCACTCGTTCCCGGGTGGGTCGAAAGAACGATCAGGCCTTCGTTGAGGAGAAGAATGGTTCGATCGTGAGACGGCTGATTGGCTACGATCGCTACACGGGTCTGGGGGCCTGGCGAGCCCTGATTCAGCTTTACGAGATTCTGCGCCTCTACGTGAACTTCTTTCAGCCCTCGATGAAGCTAATCGAGAAGCAACGCCGGGGTGCACGCGTCAAGAAACGCTACGATCGGGCTCAAACTCCTTACCAGCGAATCTTAGCCTCTGATTGTCTCACCAAGAGAAAAATAGAACCCATCAAAGACCTGTACAGGAAGCTGGATCCAGTCACGTTACTCAAAGAACTCGAGCGAAGACAGGACCATTTTTGGACCTTTGCCAACGGACAAAGAGAACCGGAGAGAAACGGCTCCCCTAGAGAGATGGATGCTGTTGTCAGGAAGTACCTTGCTGAGATCAGTGCTGCACCAGAATCCAACCAAATCAGGAGATATCGGCGGACGAAGAAGCCCCGGGTTGCCCGGACTTGGAGGACCCGGGAGGATCCTTTCGTTGAAGTCTGGCCAGAGGTTCGTGTCCAACTGGAAGTCAATCCCGCTCAAACAGCCAAAGCGCTTTTCATTCGGCTTCAACAACGCCATCCCTGTCGATTCTTTGATGGGCAGCTGCGAACTTTGCAGCGCCGCGTCAGGGACTGGCGAAGAGAACAACTCTACAAGGCCGAGATCTCCCGTGTAGAGCCAACGTTCTCTGAAATCGGGTCTGATTTCGCAAAAGAAGGTGCGCCAACAAAGGGGCAACCAGCCGAGGTCAAAATAGTCTTATGAGCCATGGGAAGTGTCCCCTGACGGCCACACAGCAATGTCGCCTCGACCGCTGGGCCGTACATCTCCAGCAGCAGGGACTTCACGGTCCCGGGACAACCCAAGAAGGGGGTCACCTGAGTCGGCCGCCGAGAGGGAACCCCATTCGGGCTCGCCCTCACTGTGTCCCCTCTCGCAGTCCAAGAACCGGACAAGACAATTCGCTCAAACCAAGAACAACACCCTACTTGACAAGGTGGGTCATTTTTACGTGATCACTCCGGCACATTATTCCCTTGTCATTTCGACCTTCCACTCCACCCGTTGTTTCTGCGAGACGGAAGAAATAAGCTGTTCTGAACTGGGTTCGATTCCCAATGAGGCAAGTTTCTAGCTTCGTTCGATTCTTAGATGAGGCAACACGCGCGAATTCTAACTGTCGCCAATCAGCTTCCACCCAGCTCCATTTCTGGCTCTCGGCTTCTCTGCCTTGCTTAGGAGTCTCCTCCACTTTCGACAGTTCCTCTTGCTTCGTCATTGACTCTACACATCCACCTTCCTGGCGGGCCTTCGCTCCACCGGCATTACCCGGCTTCTTCACTACTACGCCGCCTCTGACTTCTGCGGGTCTCTTACCAGACCGACCTTTCGCAGACCTCCTCGCTTTACGTCACTTGAACTTCCCACCATTCCATCTCCAACCACCCCAAGGGTTAACAAGATGCCTTTTTCACGTTACCCATCAGGCTCTTGTCCGTGTCAGGTTTCCCTTCCATTCGAGCTTCGCCATTTCCCAGCAGGCTCGCTGTCCCCTCTGAGCCGAATCGAGTTCGTCTCCTACAGACTGGTGGTTCTCCTTCGGCTGCTTCCCACCCCACCTCACGATGACGCAGTTGCCGTCGAATACGGGCCGGAGAACGTTTGCCCGGTAGGGACTTTCACCCTACTGTTCAAGTGCGCTTACGAGCGCACTAGGAGCCGCCTCCGCGCGGCGATCCGATCGGACCACAGAGGGTCCTCCTACACCCGGGGATGTTACATGATGGCAAAGCGATAGGGGTAGGGAAAGCTCATTGGTTTGAGCCTCCCCTCCCTCCGAACCGGACGTGCGGTTCTCCCGCATCCGGCTCTCCAGTCAGTGGGGTCCACGGCGGGACTGACAGATCTGCGCGTGGGCTACGGCCATGGTAAATAGCCCCTGCTCGATAAAGTAGGCATTTTTGCCTCCTTTCACTCCTGTTTCCAGGGTCGTCAGCATGCGTTCGGTCCACACTTCCGCTTCCACCCAGCTCCATTTCTGGCTCTCGGCTTCTCTGCCTTGCTTAGGAGTCTCCTCCACTTTCGACAGTTCCTCTTGCTTCGTCATTGACTCTACACATCCACCTTCCTGGCGGGCCTTCGCTCCACCGGCATTACCCGGCTTCTTCACTACTACGCCGCCTCTGACTTCTGCGGGTCTCTTACCAGACCGACCTTTCGCAGACCTCCTCGCTTTACGTCACTTGAACTTCCCACCATTCCATCTCCAACCACCCCAAGGGTTAACAAGATGCCTTTTTCACGTTACCCATCAGGCTCTTGTCCGTGTCAGGTTTCCCTTCCATTCGAGCTTCGCCATTTCCCAGCAGGCTCGCTGTCCCCTCTGAGCCGAATCGAGTTCGTCTCCTACAGACTGGTGGTTCTCCTTCGGCTGCTTCCCACCCCACCTCACGATGACGCAGTTGCCGTCGAATACGGGCCGGAGAACGTTTGCCCGGTAGGGACTTTCACCCTACTGTTCAAGTGCGCTTACGAGCGCACTAGGAGCCGCCTCCGCGCGGCGATCTGATCGGACCACGGAGGGTCCTCCTACACGAAGCGGTACCCGTTCGCTACCTACTCTGCGGCAAAACGCGCGGTCGCCCATCCCATGGCGGCGCCACCGATGGTGAACATTATCAGACCGTCAATCCCCCACCAGACGAACAGTGAGTGGGGCAGGTTGAACGCTCCCGAAAAACTGAAAGTGTAGAAGAAAACAAGGAACCCCCGTGGCCGTCATTCCTTGACGCTAAACGGGTACCTTGCGTCGGGCGAGCACTACTGCCCTGTAGCTTCCGCAAACACCAGGCTGACCTTGGGCGAAACCGACTCCAGCGGCGCCGCAAACTCGGGGTCAGCCCGGCGGCTCTCTGTGAAGTGCTGCCTGGCTGCATCCAGGTCAGGGGGGAGATCTTCCTTTGACCGCAGGGAGACGGAAACCAGCGACGCCCCCAGAAAGAAAGAGGCAGTGGCAGCAAAGCGGGGACGATGCCTCTCTTCCAGGTAGCCCCTCAGCCGGGCGATCGCCTCTGGGTAGCGCCCTGTGTAGTAGCTCTGAACGGCCTTCAGGAGCCGGGTTTCCTCCTGCTGCAGTCGTTCTCCGAGTTCCTGCTGCAAGTCCACGAGTTCCGGTGCCGAGTCGTCGAGCCCGAGAGCCTCCTCGATCTTGTGCAGGGCTGCGGACAGATTCCCGGCAGCCGCCAGCTTCCTTGCCTCCCCGGAAAGCTGGTTGACCGCCCGAGATTTCTCTGCACTCGCCAGCCGGCTGTTAACCTTGTTCAACAGTGCCCGTGCCTCCCGGTGATTTTCTTCACTCCTGAGCAGTCTCTGCAGGCGTGTTCGGGCCCCGCCCATGTCGCCCTGGTCAAAAAGCGCCACGGCACTCTGGTAGCTGCGAACCGCTTCTTCCAGCCGGACCTGGTTTATCGCTTCCTCCACCAGAGTTCTCCGCTCCCTGATATCCTCTCGCTCCCTGTGTTCCTCGGGAAGACTGTCCAGCCTCTTTCGAGCTTCCTCCCACAGGCCGTTCTCGATCCGTTGATCGATATCTTTCAAACCCTCGCGGAGCTCTTTCCGCTCCGGATTGCAGGACGCAGATTTCGTAGCCGCATAGAGGTTTGGGAAATCGGGGACCGTTTCCCCAATTTCGTCGAGAAGGTCGCAGGCTGCTTCAAGTTTTGATCGTCGAATCAGCAACTGGGCCCGCTGCCAGAGGCGTTCGTTGTGGCGGCGAGTCTTAATCTCGTCCCAGAAACTGGTGGCTTCCTCTCCCAGTGAGCCGGGGCAGTTCACGAGTGGCTCGGCCAACCTTGCCGCCAGGCTGAGATCGTCAGCCCGAAAGCCCCGCCTGGCCTGCTCCAACCGGTTCGGATCGCACGGGTCCGAACCACTGCCCGCCGCTTGCAATGCCAGGACCTGGCCCATCAGGGCGATGTGAATCAGGGCGAGAATCGTCTTCATTCAGCTGACTCCCGACTCTCTCTCGAGCACTTCATTCCTCTACTCCTTCACTGAGGACACGCTCCAGAAGAGACTCTACATCTGCACCTTCCCAGAAGTTGTAGTGCACCTCGCCGGGAGCCGCCGGGCCAAGAGCCACGGATCGGATGACTTGCCTCGATCCGTACGTAAACTCGAGCGAGTAGTCTCCGGGAGGCAAAGAGACCACAAACGGGGTCTCGTCTATGAAAACGCTTTGCCTGTCGGCGTCCACAACTTCCACGACTGCGTAGGGGGAAGCATCAACCGTGAGTGCCACGGGCTCCACCTCCACTAGAAAAAGACCTCCAGCGAAAAACGCAAGCGCAATCACGGCGGCACCCACCACCAGCAGAAAGGCTATCCGGATGATCGGCGAGATCTCTCGATGAGGCACCGGTATCGTTGCCTTTCCCTCCGCTGCGGGCGTTCCTGGTTGCGCAGGGGTTTGCGCCAGAGAGACGGCCTGCCGCTCGACGAGATCGTTCAGCGCGCTCGTAAACCGGCCCGAGTCGAGGGAGGTAAGGCGAAGGACATCCTGAACGGAGCGGCTGCTGTCTACGCAGTCGAGAATCTTCCGTTGATCGGAGGAGAGTGCATCCGCCCGGATCGTGGCCGGTTGTCTACGCAGGACCTTTTCTCCCTGAAAGGCTTCCGGAAGGTTCGCAGGTCTGGGTGTGATGTGCCTCTGAGCCAGACCCGCCGACTCGAATTCCGACACGACCTGGGAGGCACTCTGCAACCGTTTCTCGGGATCCTTCTCCACCAGCCGCTCCACCACCCGCGAGAACCCCGCGGAAAAGGCCGAGTTCACTTGAGAGACCGGCGGAGGGATGTCGTTGAGCTGTTTCCGATAAACGGCGTGGGGGCTCTCGGCGTCGAACGGGTTCGATCCGGTCGCCATTTCGTACATCAGAATTCCCAGGGAATACAGGTCGGATCGGGCATCGGCTGTGTCACCCCGGACCTGCTCCGGACTCATGTAGAGCGGCGTACCCAGTCGCTCTCCGGCCGCGGTTCTCGTCTTCAGGGCGATATCCCTGGCCCGGGCAATGCCAAAATCAAGAACCAGTACGGTTCCATAGTTGTCAATTCGAATATTGGAGGGTTTCAGGTCGCGATGAACGACCTGGTGGTCGTGGGCACACTCCAGGGCCCGGCAGATCTGAGCCGCGATCGAGACGATCTCCGACTCGGGCATGGGACTCGATCGTTCTATTCTGGCTGCCAGATCTTCGCCTTCCACATAGTTCATGACCAGGTATCGAAACTTGCCGGCCCGGCCGATGTGGAAGACTTTAACAATGTTGGGGTGCTGAAGCTCGGCTCCGATCCGGGCTTCTGTGACGAACCGCTCTACAACCTCCGAATCTTCGACGAGATCTCTACCCAGCACCTTGACGGCCCACTTGCCTCCCAGTTCTTCATGGGTGGCCAGATACAAATCGCCCATCCCACCTTCGCCGATCCGTTTCTGTATGCGGTAGGTGCCCTGCAAAGCCTCTTTGAGGGTCGATCGAACGTATGTATCGGCGTCTCCGGCGCGCACTTCACCGTCGCTCTCGCGGTTATACTCATCTGTTCCCAGCGGCCCGGCCTGCAGCCGGCCCCCGTGTGCGTGCTTAGACATCAATCCAGGCTCAGTCTACCGCCACAGATTCTCATCCTCTTGTGTCCTGGATCACGTCCTTTGGGGTTAGCGGTTTATAGAATTGGAGCCGATCCGTCAAAACAGATCTGTGGAGAAACGACGAAGGTGAGGGAGAGTATGAAACTGGCTAGATTTCTTTTCGCGGTAGTTGCTGTGGGTTGGACCGGAGTCGGGTTACCCGTGTTCGGACAGGGCATGGCAGACACAGTCTCCAACATTGAGATCACAGCACTCAGGAGTCTCCAGATCGCCCAGTCGACCGACCTTTACTACATTCAGGTCATCGTTGAGCTGCAGAATCGGAACCCTTACGCGATCCGCCTCAGGAAGGCCGATCTGGACCTTCGTATCAAGCGTTACCTGGAAGATATTCCTCTGGGCAAGGCCGCGACCCTGGATCTCGAAGTGCCCGCAAACACGACCACCGACGTGACTCTCATGGTCGAGGCCGGGGACAAGGGTCAGGAAACGCTGAAGCGACTCTTTGCAGTCTTCAACACAGTGAGCAACCCGGCTATCGTACCCACTGTGTTTCTGGCCGGCACGTCGGATGTCGGCTTTCACGATCGACGCGGCTGGATCTATGAAAACGAATTCGAGATCGACTTCATGTTCCGGCCGGAGGTCAAACGGCGGTTCCTCATGAAGTGAGGTCGTATCAGGAGCTGCGAGGACCGTTGAAGTTCCAGTTCACTCTGACTGTAGTCGAAGGTTCGAGGAAGCAGAAGAGTCTTCTCTTTGAAGGCCCGGGCCGCCTTTTCTTCGGCCGCGGGGATGATTGTTTCGAAGTCTTACCCCAGAGTGACCTGACAGCCGGAAGATACCACGCCCTCTTCGAGATCGAGCCCCCCAACGTGTATGTCACCGATCTGGGAAGCGTAAACGGAACCTACCTGAACGGCAAGAAGATCGGTCGCAACCGGGATGTTCTCGATCCGGAATCTGCCCCGCACAGCGACGAGCGCTTCTCGCTCTCACACGGCGACCGAGTCACGCTGGGCGAGACGACCTTTGAGACTCGTATTCTGGCCTGCCAGGTGTGCGCGCTTTGCGGACTGGACCTGCCCGGCTTCGTGGAGATGAACACTGTCGAGACGGGTGCCGACCCGGCCCTGTGTGGTTCCTGCCGGCAGAAAAAGGATTCGGGCCCACGGGTTGCAACTGTCTCGAGCCCCTCCACCGATCCGCAGGCACAGGATGTGGCAGTTCCGGGTCATGTCGGAAATCTGCCCGTACAGGAGGCGAAAGCTACATCCACTCCCCTCCCGCAGCTGCCACGCAAGGTCGAACGCGTGACTCTGGCCGGCTACGAAATGATCCGGTTGCTGGGAGAGGGCCCGGTGGGTCGAACCTACCTCGCCCGGGACAGGAGCGACTCCAACCCGGTCGCGCTGAAAACCGTTCAGGCACCGGGCCATGACGGAGTGCGCCGCCTGGCGACCGGGCTTGAGATCATCAGGAAGCTCAAGCACCCCAACCTCGTGAGCATCCAGGACACGGGTTCGCAGGGAGGCCGAGTTTACTACGTCTCCGATTTCAGCTCGGCTGGAAGCGCCCGGAGATTCGTCTCCGCTCGAGGCAAGCCATTGAACTGGGAGGAGGCTACTTCTTTTCTCCATCAGGCGCTGGAAGCCCTGTCATTTCTTCACCACCGCCAGCTTGCACACGGCGCCGTCAGCCCCGACAATCTGCTTCTTTTCGGGCTCAGTCCAACTTTTGTCCTCAAAATCTCCGACACCGGCGTCAGGAGAATGGTGGCGCATCTCCTGTCTTCGGACACGGAACCGCAGCTCGAGTCTTCGCAGACCGAGCTGGCGGACGATGTGGTCGCTCTCGGGGCGACCTTTTATTATCTGCTGACCGGGCAGGAGCCGGCGGCATCCGGCAAGAATCAGGGAGAGGGCGATGAAAAGGGGATCCAGCCCCTGGGTCCGTCCAAACACCGAGTGCAACCGCAGCTTGCCGAGCTGGTCGACCGAGCTCTGGGGCTCAGTCCAGCCGGCGGGTTCGAGACCGCAGGGGAAATGCGCGACGAAGTCGACAAGGTTCAGAAAAAGCTGGTTCGCCTGACGCTTCGGTTGTAGTCCTCCCTTGCCCGGATTATTCATAAGTTTTCGTAGCGAAGCGGGGAAAGACCCGTTCTGACAAGGCTTGCGACCAAGGCCCCCGGAGGCGTACTCGTGCAGTACGCCGAGGAGGCCGACCGAGCGTAACGCAGTCAGGGCGGGAGATTCTCACGCTGCAGTAGAAAATTTATGAATAATCCGGGTTAGGGTTAGGACCTGAGAAAGCGCCCGGTTGCCTCGTATTAGCGAACCGAGGTGAAACGCCGCCGCATGACGACGTAGGCGAGGCTGACGAAGCAAAGGGAGAAGAAGGTCAGAAACAGCAGAGGTGACAGCGGGCCGCTGAGCATATCCTGGGTCGAGAAGAAGAAGTTCGCCAGTGTCGTTTCCTCAAACGTGACGATGTTCATTTCCCAGTAGGGACCCGAGAAATCGGATATAGCCCCCTGTTGCAGCGCGATGAGCTCGCTCACGCCGTCCACGTGCAATGAAGACTGGAATCCCCAGCGCTGGATGTTCAGCATCGCGGCCAGCCGCGTCCAGGTTGCTTCCGCGGGAATCTGGGAGAGCGGTCGAATCAGTCCACCGAACAGGAGCTGGGGAATGATCACCAGGGGAACCGCAGTCAAGGCAACGGCGCTGGATGCTGCCAGGCTGGAGATGAGGAGCCCCAGGCAGGCGGAGGTCAGGGAGGCCAGCCACAGTATTCCCCACAGCTGGACAGTCCCAGCCAGAGGAAGCTGCAGGAGGACGGGCGCGCACAGCAAGGCTAGCAGCCCGGTCTGGACCCCTCTCAGGAGGGCTTGAACCAGGATCTTGCTCGACAGATAAGGCCCGAAGCCCGTGCAGGAGCGCACCTCGCGACGCAGAACCGCTTTCTCAGAGACGATCTCGCGGCAGCCTCCGAGAGTTCCGAACCAGATACTGGAGGCGATCAGTACGAAGTAGATGGAGGCTCGCAGCCGTCCCGGCGGCGGACTGAAAACATTGCTGCTTCGCTCAGCCTCCCGTTTGGCGCTCTCGAAGAGGGTATCGACTTCGACCGTTTCCCGGCGGGCTTCCAACGGAGCCTTGGCCTGGTCGAAGAAGTAAATCGTGGAAGCGAACTTGTCGAATTCCCGGTGGTCGCCGGGCAGGCTCTGGAAGGCGACCAGGATGAGCAGGGCGATGATTGGAGCCTGCAACAGATTGAGCATCAGGTTAGTGCGATCCGAAAACAGCACAGCCAGGTTTCTCTCGGCCAGGCTCCAGATCCGCGAGAGGGTTCGGCCGAGCTGCAGATTGAATCCGGGGCTCCGATCTTCCCGCTCTGCGGGCTCCGAGTTCCGGGGCAGGGGGAGAGAGGTCCGAGGAGGAGGCTTTTCGTCGAACGACTTCGCTAGCTCCTGCGCCGCGGCCGGATCGGACACAACTTCCGTGACGTACTCTGCCGGATTGGCGGAGTCGCATCGCGAGGCGGTCACCATTTCGAAGTAATCGACGATTCCCTCGGTAGGACCGTAATAGGCTATTCGACCGCCGTAGGTGAGAGCCAGAATTTGATCAAATTGGGTGAAGGCGAAGCGGCTGGGCTGATGGATGGTCGCCGCCACAGTAGTGACGTCATCGCTGCTGATTCTCCTCAGTAAGTCGACGATCTGATCGGCATCGGAAGAGGAGAGTCCGGTGGTCGGCTCGTCCAGGAAGAGGAGCACGGGCCGGGCAATCAGCTCGTGAGCGATATTGGCCCGTTTTCTCTCTCCGCCGCTGAGACCTCGCCGCGCGCCGTGGGAAGAACCGATCAGCGTATGGAGGAACTTTGAGGCCCGCTCGCCCTCGAATCCAAGTTGTCGGCAGGTGTCCTGGATCAGCCGGTCGCGAACGCTCTTCTCCATGTCGGGGAACTTGAGCTGCAAGCGGTAGTCCAGGGACTGTTGAACCGTCAGGTCGGAGAAAAGGACATCTCCCTGCGGGACATATCCGACAAAGTCCCTTAGCACCTGGAGATCCCGGTTGGGGTCGAACGTGTTTCCGATCGTGATCAGGCCGTCGTCCGGCTTCAGGTAGCCGGCCAGCAGATTGAGGAGAACGGTTTTACCGCTACCGGCCGGCCCCATGATCCCGGTCATGCTCCCTGGCGTGGCCCGCAGATAAGCGCCATTACAGAGCCATCAATCCTTTTGTGAGGATAATTTAAGATAGAGGCGCGAAGTATCAACTCCAACTCGATCGTTGCCCAGGAAAAACTTGGGACTGAGCTGGAGAAAAACTTCGGAGAGGAGTATCTCGTCGTAACGGGTGACCTCCTGCCAACTTCCCTGGCGCAGGGGGTTCCCATTCATCCAGGCACCATCGGAGGAAACCAGACTTTTCAGGAACAGCCTCGCGCCCTGGCGCCGCAGGATGGCCTGGCGATCTTCCAGACCGCCCAGTCGAACGTCATTTTCTTCGGCGCTCCCGATGGAGATTTCAAAGTCTCCCTGGAGGCGCAGCTCAATGTTGGAAGAGGCCACTTTTCGCCACCCTCAGGTTCTTATCTCTCGTGTGAACAACTCATCATGAATCACAATGCGGCCAGGAGAAGTGCGCCCCGTCACAAGACCGAAACCGCCCGCCTGACCGTTGACCCGTTGACCGTTCAGGCGGCACCCAAAGTGGGAGGCGCCTCAGGCGGCGACAGCGGCCCTCAGCCGCCAGGAACATGTAACAGGCCCAGGAAACCACTGAGGCAGGAACGCCAGTGACTGCGCAGCGGCCGACAGGCCGCCTCCCGCAGGAACGCCAGTGACTGCGCAGCGGCCCCCAGGCCGCCGGCCGGAAACCCGGTGACCCTCCAGTCTCTGTGTTTAGGAATTCCGTCTCACCCGTCGTATCCTGCAACTGGACAACGGAGGCTCTCCCCATGCGACACATCCAAATGCTGTCTACTCTTGTCGGGCTCGCAGACACCGACCTGTCACCAACCTGGGCTGCCGTGATTGACGTTTTCCGAGCTTCTACGACCGTCCTTTGCCTGATGGAGCACGGGGCCGACGAAGTCACGGTGACCGGTAGCGTGCAGTCAGCCCTTGATTGGAAGAAGAAGGGCTACGTGGTCATAGGAGAGCGGGCTGGACACCGGGTCGCAGGATTTGACCTGGACAATTCCCCATACCAGGTCAGCCAGAGAGAGTGGGATTCTCAGAGCCCGGTGCTGACGACCAGCAACGGAACCCGGGCCCTGGTTGCTGTTCAGGAGAGCGCCCGAGTCATCATGGCAGGATTTCGGAATCTCGACGCCGCTGCGGATTACCTTCTTGGATCGAACCAGCATCAGATTGCGCTGATTCCCATTGGAGCCAGTGGCGAGCCCCGGGCGGAGGACGAGCTTTGCGCGCACGCTCTGAAGGCCCGCCTTCGAAATGAACCGGTGGATGTGGATTCCGTCATTGCCAGAGTGCGGCAGGAGCGTTGCGAGGCGATAGCCAGCCGCGGAACCAGCTTCCAGAGAGACGTCGATCTCGCCCTGCAGCTCAACACCACCCGCATCGTGCCGGTTCTCGGAGAAGGCCTCAAACTCCACCGCGTCCTGGCCTAAACGCAAGCAATCCGCTGAACTCCGTGAACGGCCCTCCGGCCACCAGCCCCAGTGAGTCCCCCGCACTCCTCTCGCGTTTTTCTGACTTGGCACGTTATTAGATTAGTCAGTGATGGCAACTCCACTTAGCCCGGATTATTCATAAGTTTTCGTAGCGAAGCGGGGGAAGACCCGTTCTGACAAGGCTTGCGACCGAGGCCCCCGGAGGCGTACTCGTGCAGTACGCCGAGGAGGCCGACCGAGCGTAACGCAGTCAGGGCGGGAGATTCTCACGCTGCAGTAGAAAATTTATGAATCATCCGGGTTAGTGCTGACCAAGAGTGCGAGCCCTATCACCAAGCGCCCAATCGTCGGACACTCCGACGATTGCGAGTACAAAATGATATCGTCACGGAGGGCCTGATGGCTTCACCTGGTAGAAAAAACACCCGCAATTCCCGGATCATGAAAAAACTCGCCCTGCAACATCTCCGAACCGCCCTCGACAACGAGACCGCGACGTTCCGTGCCGGGCAATGGGAGAGTATAGAGTCGCTGCTGAATCGGCACCGAATGCTCTTGGTGCAGCGCACCGGCTGGGGCAAGAGCATGGTCTACTTTCTGGCCACCCGGCTATTGCGAGATGCCGGTGAGGGCGTAAGTCTGCTCATTTCCCCGTTGCTCTCGTTGATGCGCAACCAGCTCGAAGCGGCCGCTCGGATTGGGGTCAGGGCAGCCACAATCAACAGCAGCAACACAGATGAATGGAGAGAAATCGAACGGCAACTGCGAGACGATGCCGTTGATATTCTGCTCGTCTCTCCAGAACGTCTCGCCAACCAGCAGTTCAATGCAAATATCCTGACCGATGTGGCAGGCAGGGTAGGACTTTTCATCGTCGACGAGGCCCACTGCATTTCGGACTGGGGGCATGACTTTCGTCCCGACTACCGGCGCATAGTCGGGATCTTTCAAGGCTTACCGCCCGGTGTCCCGGTATTGGCGACAACCGCAACAGCAAATGACCGGGTCGTCAGCGATGTGATGGGACAGTTGGGCGAGAGCATCGAATTGGTTCGAGGGCCGCTGGTCCGAGAGAGCCTCAAGCTGCAGAACATCACACTGCCAAGCCCCGCGGCGCGCCTGGCCTGGCTGGCTGAGACGATCCCTCAACTACCGGGAAGCGGGATCGTCTACACCTTGACGGTTCGCGACGCAGAGCGCGTAGCAGAATGGCTACGCGTGAATGGCATCGTGGCAGCGGCTTACCACGCCTCTCTGATCCAGCGTGGCGACGAATGATCAACGTCAAATAGAATTCCCGCAGCGACGATTGGAAATCCCCACACAAGGATTAAAAAAAAAGAGCTGTAGCCGTCCTCTGAGACGGCCCTTTCCGCGGTCCTCCTTTCTGTAAAAAAGAGAGATTGTTCCTAGAATGCGAGGGGGACGGAGTGAGGGCGTAGCCCGAACGGAGCTCCCCCTCGCTCGCGCTGGCGTCGAGGGGAGTGGACCAGATCCACGAGGCTGCTGAGCGGCCTCTGTAGGGCGCTGTACGACCTCTCCCCTTGGCGGGCACTCGTCTATCGCCCTCACCAAGCACTTTCCGGGGTCCAATCAGCCGATTTGCCCGGATTTGACCTCCTCGCGGTTTCCTCATTTCGTGGTTCCCTGCTGCTTTGCCTTGGCGCTCTCCATTCGATAGCTCGGGACGTTGAGTTCCAGAATCACGCTGTGGTGCACCAGCCGGTCGATGGCTGCTGCCGTCGTCAGGGGGTCCTTGAAGATCCTCTCCCAGTCCGAGAAGATCAGGTTGCTGGTCAGCAAGATGCTGCGACGTTCGTAACGATGGGCCAGCAGTGTGAAGAGAACCTCCATTTCCTCCCGGCTTTGCTGAACGTAGCCGATGTCATCGACTATGAGAGCCTCGAAGCGATCCAGTTTCTTGAGCTCCTTCTCCAGAGTCAGATCGATTTTGGCCCGCAGCAATCGCTGTACCAGCAGGGCGCAGGTAGAAAACAGAACCCGGCGCCCCAGCAGAATCAACTCCTGGCCCAGAGCACAGACCAGATGGGTTTTCCCGCTCCCAGGGTTACCGAAAGCCAAGACGTTCTCGGCACGATCCAAAAACGTCCCTTCCAGCAGCGCTGTGAGTTGTCGATCCACGCTTTGGGGAAAGCGCGAGCGGTCCAGCGCCGTCAGCGTTTTCTCCCAGGGAAGCTTGGAGGCCCGACGCTGGCGCTGGATTTTGCGCTCGTGCCGCTCCGCCACCTCGATCTCAGATAACGACAAGAGAAACCGGGGATAGGACAGACTTTCCTGGGTGGCCAGTGCCGCCTGGGCGGCGTAGTGCTCCCGAAAGGCCGGTAGATGCAGCTCGATTAGGCACTCGCGAAGTCGCGGTAAGTTGCCTGTGCAGGGGTGTACCGTTCTTTCTGTAATTTGGGAAAGGTGAGCTAAAAGGATCAGAGGTCTGGGGCAGGATTTCTCCAAAAACTCAAGACAAGAGCAAGGAGGATCCGAATGACCCCAGACCCAGAACAGAGGCTACCACGAGAATTGTTGAAAGAACTGATCGAAGAAGGCAGCGACGCGTTTCGAGGAGTGTTGGAGAAACTGCTCAACACCGCCATGCAGCTGGAACGAGAAGAGTTTCTGGGAGCTCGACGCTGGGAGCGGAGCGAGCAGCGTCGAGACCACGCCAACGGGTACAAGGACAAGACGCTGTCCACTCGAGTGGGACAGCTGCGAATCCGGATTCCACAAGTACGTCACCTGGACTTCTATCCCCGATCCCTGGAACGAGGGTGCCGTTCGGAGAAGGCGCTCAAGTTGGCCATCGCCGAGATGTATGTAATGGGCGTGTCGACGCGCAAGGTCACCGAGATTACCGAGCAGCTGTGCGGCACCGAGATCTCCGCCAGCCAGGTCTCAAGAATCTCCAAGCTGCTGGACGACGAACTCGAGCAGTTTCGCAACCGCCCTTTGGGCAGCTATCCAGTTGTGTACCTGGATGCGCACTACGAGAAGGTCCGTCGCCAGGGCAGCATTCAGGATGTGGCCGTCTTGAAAGCGACCGGAGTCAACTGCTGGGGCAAGCGGGAGGTGATTGGGGTCAGCTGCCGACTCAGCGAGGCTGAGGTCCACTGGCGAGGGTTTCTGCAGCAGCTTCAAAAGCGTGGTCTGGAGGGTGTGCAGCTGATTGTCAGCGATGACCACTCGGGTCTACGTGCTGCTAGAAGAGCCGTTTTTCCCTCGGTGCCCTGGCAACGCTGTCAGTTTCACCTGAGCCAGAATGCTCAGCGTTACGCCCGCCGATCCGATCAACGTGCCGCCATCGCCACTGACATTCGAGACATCTTCAACGCACCCTCAGGCGGCGAGGGCGAGGCCATGCTTCGAACCCGAGTCGAGCAATACCGTGACCGCAACCCGGAGCTGGCCGATTGGATGGAGACCAACCTGCCCGAAGGCTTTACGGTCTTTCGTTTTGCACGTTCTACCTGGCGGCGCATTCGCACCAACAACGGGCTGGAGAACCTAAACCGTCAGATTCGCCGGCGCACCCGGGTCGTCGGTATCTTTCCAAACACCGAGTCCGCTTTGCGACTCATCACCGCCGTCGTCGAGGAGATTCACGAAGACTGGCTGATCGGGAAGCAGTACCTCAGTCTGGTCGATTTCAACCCACAGGAGAATCCTGTTTCAGATCGCTCTCAGTCAAATTACAGAAAAACAGTTGCGTAACCGCCTGTGCTCATGACCTCACCTCCCGGTTCTCGAGAAGGGTGTCGTAGAGGCCCACGTCCATCTTCTCCACCATCACTTCCCAGGGTTCCACCACCGGATCGACAAGGCATTCTCGTAGTGCTTCAAAACGGATTCTTTGTCCCCGCTCAATCAACACCTGAAGTGCCTCTCGCACCCGCTGTTCACCTTCCTGGGCAGCCACCTCGAGGATCTTCAGATATTGGCGATCCGCCGTGGCCGGACAATCTCGGCGCAGCTCGTCGTAGGCGACTCGAAACAAGATCCCCGGAAACAGATCCTCCCGCCAGCGATAGCGAGTAAACGCCCCCGGCTTGCGCACCAACGAATGGATCACGTGCCGGTAGTCAATGCGATGCTTGCCTTCTCCTCGCAAGCGCGGCATCCGTGCCTGGCGCCGTCCTCCGTAGTAGACCTCCACCTGATCCGCCCACACCCGCACTTGAACGCGCTCGCCGATCAACCGGCTGTCCACCGAATAGGTGTTGTGGCGAACCCGGATCGTACTGCTGGGGGAGACTCTCACCCACTGCCGGGTGAAGTCATCCAGACGGCGTGCCGGCAACGGGCGCATCACTGCCAGCTCTTCTCCCAGGCGCTTTTGCCGGGCCGCATTGCGCCGGGACACAATCACCGCTACAAAGCCCTCGTACTCTTCCCGGCTGGAAAAATCACGGCTACACCGCAGCAGCAGTTCCTGCTCAATGGCCCGTTTCAAGCGGTGATGGGACTGTTCCACATCCCCGTTCTCGTGTGCCTTTCCTGCCTGAGTGCGACTGGAGCGCATCCCGAAGTGTCTCAGCAACGCTTGATAGCGCTCGGTGAACTCTTCCCGCTTCAGGTTCTTGACTGCCGCCGAGAGCCGGTCGGTCCGGTGCTCCTCGGGCAGCGCCCCCAACTCCCACAACGCGTTCTGAAGCCCCAGGCTGAGGCTCTCAAACGACTCACTGAAACACAGCGTGGTCGCTTCCCAGTTCGAGTAGGCCAACACGAAGTGGTACAGCAGATGGGGAAACGGCTGGCCCTGGATCGTCACTCCGAGGCGCCCCATAAACGTGAAGTCCGATTGCGCTTGATGTCCCGGCTGATACTTCTGCGGGAACATCACCTCCTTCGCTTCTCCGTATTCTGCCTTCCACTGCTTGATCCTGCGCTGCAGCGTTCTCAACTGGCCTTGCTGGAAGGCCCCTTCCTGCTGACGACACAAATGATCGAACACCGCTTTTGCTTCCACCGTCGGCGATCGCTTCAGGATCTCTTTCACCTCCGGCCACACCGACTCGAACGGATCCGATCGAGTTCTCCAATACCGTTCCGGCTGACACTGGCTCGGTAGCTTTCCCGACTTCAGGTACTTGCGAGCTGTCTTTCGCGACATCCCCGCTTTGGCCGCCGCCATCGTTAGCGTCTTCTCGTTCTTCTTCAACTTTACTAACCTCCGCACTTGCTGATCCTTAACCATGCCCTCATGGTCAGGATCAGCCCTGAAAAAGCGGGGAATTCCATTTGTCGTCGCGGGGAATTCTAACTGTCGCCAATCAGACGAACCTTCTCCGCGTGAGCTACTGGAGCAACAGCTCCTGAACAACGAACTAAAGGTACTTGTTGCCACGGTCGCCCTGGGAGTGGGATTCGATAAGCCCGATCTTGGTTTCGTTGTCCACTTTCAGCGCCCTTCTTCTGTCGTCCACTACTACCAGCAGGTCGGCCGAGCCGGGCGAGCGGTTGAAGAGGCGTACGGAATCCTCTTGCACGGTGAGGAAGACGACGAGATCGCTGATTTCTTCATCCGCAGCGCGTTTCCTCCCCAACAACATGTGGAGGCCGTGCTGGAGGCTCTTGACGATGCTGACGGAGGCTTGTCGATCCCTCAAATGGAGGCCCGTTTGAATCTGAGACGCACCGAACTGCAAAAAACCCTCAAGTACCTTTCTGTCGAAACGCCGTCTCCCGTCACCAAGATAGGGCCGAAATGGAACGCCACGGCCCGGGCCGCGACCTATCACATCGACCACCGGCTGATCCGGACGATCACAGGCATTCGACGCCAGGAACAAGAGCAGATGAGGTCGTATATGAAGTACGGCGGATGCCTCATGGAGTTCCTGGAACGTGCTTTGGACGACCCCGAAGCTCGTCCCTGCGGCCAGTGCGAGGGATGCAAGGGAGCGCCGCTATGGCCCCCCCACATATGATGCCTACCTTGCCAATCGCGCAGCCATTTTCCTCCAGCGCAGCTATCAGACAATTTCGCCCCGAAAGCTGTGGCCCCCCGGCGACGCACTTCCTTCTTACGGCTTTACAGGCCGGATCAAGGCGAGCCAGTGTGCAAATGAAGGGCGCGTTTTGTGCCTCTGGCGGGACGCCGGGTGGGGACAACTGGTCGCTTCAGGAAGATGCGATTCGAAGCGGTTTGATGATGAGCTCGTGTCAGCCTGCGTCGAGATGGTTCAGCACTGGAACCCCGAGCCGGGTCCGGGTTGGGTCTGTGGCACTCCGTCCTTGATTCGCGTCGATCTGGTACCGGATTTCGCAGCCAGGCTGGCCGACGCCCTTGGTCTCCCTTTTTCCCCCTGCATTCGGAAAGAGCGCGCGAATTCTCCGCAGAAGAAAATGCAGAACGGTTTCCAGCAAGCCAGGAATCTGGACGGTGTGTTTGGGATAGATCAAAGTAAGGTACTCGAAGGGCCATGCCTGCTGGTCGACGACCTCGTGGACTCCCGCTGGACCCTTACGGTCGTTGCGGCCCTGCTCCGACGCTCGGGGTGCGAGTCGGTGTTTCCGTTGGCTCTGGCCCAGAACCGGTCCGGCCTGGGCTAGTACTAGTTCTCATCCGAAAAAGGATAAGTAGTTGTAAATAAAAGGCTTAGGTCGCATCTTCGACCTCCATTGTTGTCGTGGTGTCTTGTTATAATAATGTCTCAAAGCACTGAAACAACAAGACTTACGGCAAACACAGGAGGTCAAAGATGCGTCAAAGTCGTGAAAATCAGCTGCCGCTGACTCCCCTCTGGCCCGATCATCAGCACGCCCAGGAGCTGCGGGAGATTTCCAAGATCCTCGATGAAAATTCTAAGCTGAACGAGCTGGTCTGGCAAGATCTCAGTGAGGCAGACTCGACAAAAGGGGCTCCGGGGATGAGCGGGGAGCAGGTGTTGCGCTGTGGTGTGATCAAACAGATGCATCAGTTCTCCTATGACCGCTTGGCCTTTCACCTGGCCGATTCCGTGAGCTTGCGGGCCTTTTGCCGTCTGCCTTTGGGCTGGACGCCGGCTCGTTCCACCCTGGCCGAGAACCTCTCGCGCATCCGCCACTCGACCTGGCAGGCCATCAACGCGGCTCTGGTGGACTGGGCCTGTGAGCAAGGCTTGGAGAAGGGAGAGAAGGTCAGAGTGGAGAGTGAGATCCACCACCCCACCGACAATCAGCTGCTCTCTGATTGCGTACGGGTGCTGGCCCGTTGGCTGGGACGACTTTCTTGTTTTGTCGACTTCCCTTACCGGGATCATGGCTTGCGGGCCCGCCGCCGCTGTCTGGCCATCAGCAATGCCCGCCGTCAGACCCTGCGCATCGGCCCTTATCGCGATCTGCTCAAAGTGACCCGCAAGATGGCAGGCTACGCCCGGGCAGCCCTGGCGGCGTGCCAAGACTCCAGCCATCCCCGTGTTGTGCGAGTGAGGAGCTTGCTCGAACACTACCTGGAACTGACCGATCGAGTGATCGATCAGACCGAGCGTCGTGTGGTGCGGGGGGAATCGGTCCCGGCTGGCCAAAAAGTGGTTTCCATTTTTGAGGAGCACACCGATCTGATTCGCAAAGGCGGCCGGGAAACGGTCTATGGGCACAAAGTTTTTCTATCCTGTGGCAGATCCTCTCTGATCCTGGATTGTCTGCCGGTGCGGGGTAACCCGGCCGATAGCACTTACCTGGAGACGATGCTGGATCGGCACTGCCATCAATACGGCTCTTATCCGCGTCAGGCCAGCTTGGACGGAGGCTTTGCATCCAGAGGGAACTTGGCCTTGGCCAAAAGCAAGCCCGGCCTCAAGGATGTGGCTTTCGCCAAAAAGTGTGGACTCACGATCGAATCGATGGTGTCCTCCAGCTGGGTGTACAAACAGCTGCGCCGCTTTCGGGCCGGCATCGAAGGCTGTATCTCGATGCTCAAGCGCGTCTTCGGGCTGGACCGCTGCCACTGGAAAGGCTGGCAGCACTTCCAGCAGTACCTGCAACTCTCGACGCTTTCCTATAATCTGCTGGTACTGGCGCGCCTGCGATTGTAGAGGTGCTCCTGCGGCTGACATCTCGATCCGGCTGGCAAAAGGCCGAAGTGTCTCTTAAAATCGACTCTGGGTGATCCGTTTAGGTCCCCAGCCCACTGCACACAACGGATTGCCAGCGGCTGATTGGGGCCTGCTCGACTGCGAGCGTCTTAAAAAGCCGATTTCCGGATGAGAAGTAGTACTAGTCTTAGTCTAGTGTGAAGTATGAAGCTGACTGACGACGCGAAAGCAACACTTTTGCTCTGTGGACGCCTGAGCAGGAAGTCGAACAGGCAGCCGCTGCGGCAGCGGCAGTACAATCAGCTTGCCGGCTGGCTTGGGGAGCAGAGGCTGCGTCCCGCGCATCTCCTCGATCCTGAAACCGTCCCCAGGGCGGCCCAGAGCACAGGTATTCCCGAACAGCAATTGGCCGATCTGCTCAAGCGCGGAGTTCAACTCGGATTCGCAGTCGAGTCCTGGAACCGCAACGGCATCTGGGTCGTCTGTCGCAGCGATCCAGACTACCCCTCTCGATTGAAGACCCACCTCGAGGAAAAGGCACCGCCGATCCTGTTTGGGGCCGGTGAACAAGCTCTTTTGCAGAGAGGGGGCCTTGCGATCGTCGGTTCTCGCGATGTCGATGCGGCCGGGGAGTCTTTCACAAAAAAGGTCGCTGCATGGTGTGCTCGAGCAGATCTGCCGGTGGTTTCCGGCGGAGCCCGGGGAGTCGATCAAATCGCCATGCACAGCGCACTGGATGCCGGTGGTTGTGTGATTGGGGTTCTCGCTGACAATCTTCTCCGAAACAGCGTTGCCCGGCAGGCTCGCCCTGCCATAGCCGAAGGCCGTTTGCTCTTGGTTTCTCCTTATCATCCGGAGGCACGCTTCACGGCCGGGACCGCGCTGGCTCGCAACAAGTTGATCTATGCGATGACCGACTACGGTTTGGTTGTGAGTGCGCAATACAAGAGAGGCGGCACATGGGCCGGTGCTGAAGAGGAACTGAAGCGCCCGGTACCAAGATCGGTTTATGTAAGGACGGCTGGCGATGTTCCCAGTGGCAACCAGGAGCTATTAAATCTTGGGGCGCTGGCGTTTCCTGAGAGCTGGCGCGACGGAACTCCGGCAGAAGTGCTGGACCGGGCCGTCCCTGAAAAGCCTGTTTCTCGGGCGTCCAAGAATCTTCCTTTGTTTCCGGATCCACCAGCAACCCCCGAGGGATAGTGTCCTCAACTGTGGCCCGGCGTGACCACGGCGCCGGGGCAACTGCTCTTCACTCCCAAGGGAACGCCAAAAGGGGACAGTCTACTTTGGCACCATTTCCCAAACCGGAGAACACGAAACCGGGAAGATCTTTGGGGCGTCTTCTGAAGACTGGTTCGTTTGTCAGGAAGGCAAAGCCTCTGTCTGCGTATTCCGCTTCCAATCTTCCAGATCAGGGCCGGCCAGGGGCTGACCGCGCTCCCTCAGTTGAGCCATTTGCAGCTCGCTGTAGGGTTTCAGTCGGCGGGCAATTCTCACATCGTCCTCGAGCTGGCCAATCGTCGTACAGCCGACAGCCAGGCAGTGGATCGGAAGGCTCAAAACATAGGTCAGGCACTCTGTGACGCTGAAGGACTGCAGTAGCTTGGCGTTGGCCAGGCTCTTCATTCCCTGTATACCCAGATTCTGCCTGCGGGCCTCCTTCAGCACCTCAGTCTCGAAGCTGAGATAGGAGGGCTCGGCCACATGCAACGGCATCAGAATCGTGTCGAAGTCCTTGTAACGCGCCAGCATCTCCAGGTGTATCCGGGGCTCATAATGCCCGGTGAATCCAATAAAACGGCACTTGCCGGCTTTCTTGGCGGCCTCAAACGCCTCTATCGCGCCACCCGGAGCAAAGATCTTCTCCACATCGTCCATGGTGCTGACCGCGTGGATTTGCCAGAGGTCAACGTAGTCGGTGTTCAGGCGCTTTAAAGAAAGGTGAAGTTGTCGTTCCGCTACCTCGCGACTCCGCTCCGAAGACTTGGTGGTAATGAAGATGTCTTTACGAAACGGCGGCAGGACTGCCCCGAAGACCTCTTCCGATCGACCGTCCCAATAGGAGTGCGCGTTGTCAAAGTAGTTGACGCCCAGTTCGTAAGCCCGTCGAACGATCGCTTTCGCCTCTTCGAAGGGAATCAGGCCAAAACGCCCGCCGGCCTGACCGATGATGGTCAGTTTCTCTCCTGTTTTGCCAAACGTCCTTTTGGGAATGTCTCCGGCTTTGAGCGGGGATCCGTGGACCCTGTGGCTCGGGGCCATTAATCCCGCGACAACGCCGCCTACGAAGCTTCTTCGTTTCACTTGTGCCTCCTTTGGTGCTCTCCGGCCGGGTCTCAGTAGACTGATTCTATCAGAAGACATGCAGGATTCCGAATCCCCCACCCGGCCATTTCCCTCGCCGGAGATCCGTGCTTCCATCAACCTGATGATCAACCCGGATTTTGACGAGGAGTACCTCCGTAAGGCCTCGACGGCAACCTGCCCCGACTGCAGGCACACAATCGACCTCGGCGTCCTCATCGTGCGGAAGGAGGGAGTCTGGGCGATGGGAACCGAGGAAGAAGAAAACGCATAGAAAGAAGAGAGTTCCCGGAACGGGGCGGGCCCTTGAACCCCTTCCGGGCGAATTGGTATTGAGCCGTCTTCCACGCTACTGGGCCATGTGCGAATGGTTCGATGAAACCTGCGGCGAGTTATTGGACTACCTGGATGAGCACGGTCTGGCAGACAACACACTGGTCGTTTTCGTCGCCGACAACGAGTATATCCCGCGACCCGATGCCGGGGGCGCTGACTACGAGAGGTCCAAGGGCTCTGTGTACGACGGGGGCATTCGGACACCCATCGTCCTGCGCTGGCCGGGACACATTCAGCCGGCGCGGATCGAGGCCCCGGTCAGCAGCGTCGACCTGGTCCCCACCATTTTGCACGCCGCCGGGATTGAGCTGACAGCACAAATGCCGGGATTGAATCTGATGGACCGTGCAGCCGTAGAGGACCGAAAGGCCATCTTCGGTGCTGTCTACACTCACTCTGCAGCAGATCTGACCCGTCCAGCAGCGAGCGTGAAAGCCCGCTGGGCTCTGGAAGGAAATTGGAAGCTGATCGTCCCGGGAGTCGCCTATGTGGAAGATCCCGACCGGAAATTCGAGTTATACGACCTGAAAGCGGACCGTCACGAAACCCACAATCTGGCGCGCAGGCAGCCCGGGCTGGTGAAACGCCTGGGGGCGATGCTCGATGAGTGGTGGCCTGCGATCTAAGAGGTAGCCGCCTCAAAGGTTATCGGCGAACCCGAAACAGAACCTGTTGAGCCCCTACCCAGCCAGGATACGGAAAGAGAGCCCTCCGATTGTCGAGGGTAACCGTGATCTCGCTCATCCCTTCGACATCCTGGCTCTTGATGGAAGCTTCCCCGGCAAGGGCCGAACCCGATGGGATGGGGATCCACCGAGAGTCACCGGGATCCTCCCACCGCACCGCCAGCGAACGTCTCACCTGGTTGGCTTCAAAGCGAAAGCTCATTTCCGACGGGTTCAGCCAGATACGCTTTCCGGTATCGTTAATAAACTTGACGGCCAGGGTGAGGCGACTACCCGTTGTTTGAGCCATCTCCAATTGGAGCCCGGGCGGGGCAGAAGCCACCTCTTGAAGGCTTCTCAGAAAGCTCAACAGCGAGTCTTCGGAGCAACCACCCAGATTGGCCTCAGTGAAGAAAAGATCCAGCTTACCGGCTTCCACGCTACTCCAACCGGCGTCTTGATAATAGGCATGCCCGGGCGGAATTCGCTGCAAGAAAAGAATCCGCAACTCGCCCTCTTGATAAGTGGGTCCGACCCAGGCGCTGGCCCCAAAGCGAATTGCCGGCGGCAGTGTCCCCTTCACCACCTTGCGGACCCTGACCTGTGCGAACATGGGCCCGTCGGCGGCCATCCGAGTCTCATCTGTTGAGAGAATCTCCCCCAACGCAATGACATCCGCCTCCTCGACCAGCTGCTCGTATGGACCCGTCCCAACCTGCCCCGGACTCGTGAGTTCCCAAAGACAGCAGGTAAGAACAAAGGCTATTCCCATTGAAAAAAGTCCCGTCCAAATGACGCCGGCGTGAACCACGTCGAGGCGCGTCAGCCTATTCATGAAACTGGGAGTATTATCTTCCATTTTGACTTCAAGAGTTTCGTTCTTTGGATCCTCATCTATTTCTTCGGAATCGAGAAAGGCCAATACCTTCCCGCCTGGCCTGTTTATGTCGTGCACGACGATCCCCGCAATCTGGCGTTCCCGATCGCCGTGGATGATCTGCAGGAGCGAGGCTTGGACTGGGCCCTTGACCGGCCCATGGTCATGGAGAACCAGGCCGAAGCGCGCCGCGAGTATGTCACCCGGGCGTTCATGCAAAGAGCTCACCAGGGACGATTTCGAGCCAGGGTCCTCTCCGCTTATCGAAGGCAATGCGCTCTCTGCCGCCTGCGCCATGAAGAGCTGCTCGATGCGGCTCACATCGTCGGCGATAAAGAACCCGGCGGTGAGCCGCTCGTCACCAACGGCATTGCCCTGTGCAAGCTGCACCACTCGGCTTTTGACCGCCATTTCATCGGAATTACTCCGGAGCACAGCATCGAGGTGCGACAAGATATCCTGGAAGAGACGGATGGCCCCACGCTGCGCCATGGGCTCCAGGGTTACACAAGCAGAACTTGTTTCTGCCGCGATACCCTCGTGACTGGCCGGATCCAGAAAGGCTTCGTATTCGGTATGAGCGCTTTCAGCGGACGGGTTGAGTTGGTTTCTCGGAAAGTGACAAGCGTTTGCCTATCGACGGTTCCAGCATCGAGGCATCGCAGATGAATGGCTTTGTCGCGAATAATGACTTCGACTGGTACGACCTGCGCCAGCGGCCCGAGTTGGAAGAAGTCAACTTTTGGCAGCCGTCCGGGCGGAATGCCTTTCGAGCGCTCGAGCCCGGGGAGCCCTTTTTCTTCAAACTGAAGAGCCCTCACTATGCGATTGGCGGCTATGGGATCTTTCTGCACCATTCGATACTTCCCGCCTGGCTGGCCTGGGAATGCTTCGCCGAAGCGAACGGGGCTCTCAACTTCCAGGAAATGGTCAGCCGGATTCAGCGCTACCGTCCCGGGAGCGGGCAGAGACTGGACCCGAGCCACCAGGTCGGTTGTCTCATGATCGGCCAGCCTGTCTTCTTCGAGGAAGGCCAGTGGATCAACCAGCCAGGGGACTGGAAGAAGAACATCGTCCAGGGAAAAACCTACGACATGAGGGTGGGCGAGGGACGGAGAATCTACGAACAGTGCCAGGTCGCCGGCTTGCTGCAAGAGGCCTATCGCCAGGACGACCAGGCCGAGCGCTACGGGGATCCGGTCCTGGTGCAACCGAGGCTGGGTCAGGGGACGTTTCGGGTTGGAGTCCTGGATGCCTATGGTCGGGCCTGTACGGTCACGAACGAACACTCCCTCCCGGTGCTGGAAGCCGCTCACATCAAGCCTTACTCGGAGGGAGGCGAGCACAGCCTGCCCAACGGGTCAGGAGATTGACTTCTCGGACTTCATGGGTCTGATCCGGGTGAAACCCTCGGGGAAGATCGCCGCCACGGTGGTGCAGACCCGGCCGGGTCAGTTTGCAACGATGCCGGTGGCGGCCCTTTAGTTACCGGCCGACATGCTCCGATGATCCCGTCAGGCAGTAGCGACCCAACCCAGGATCCGCTGCACGATGTCATTCCGATTCTGAACCGTCACCGTCCAGAGTTCGATATCCTCCCGCTGCTGATCAACGTCAAATAGAATTCCCGCAGCGACGATTGGAAATCCCCACACAAGGATTAAAAAAAAGAGCTGTAGCCGTCCTCTGAGACGGCCCTTTCCGCGGTCCTCCTTTCTGTAAAAAAGAGAGATTGTTCCTAGAATGCGAGGGGGACGGAGTGAGGGCGTAGCCCGAACGGAGCCCCCCCTCGCTCGCGCTGGCGTCGAGGGGAGTGGACCAGATCCACGAGGCTGCTGAGCGGCCTCTGTAGGGCGCTGTACGACCTCTCCCCTTGGCGGGCACTCGTCTATCGCCCTCACCAAGCACTTTCCGGGGTCCAATCAGCCGATTTGCCCGGATTTGACCTCCTCGCGGTTTCCTCATTTCGTGGTTCCCTGCTGCTTTGCCTTGGCGCTCTCCATTCGATAGCTCGGGACGTTGAGTTCCAGAATCACGCTGTGGTGCACCAGCCGGTCGATGGCTGCTGCCGTCGTCAGGGGGTCCTTGAAGATCCTCTCCCAGTCCGAGAAGATCAGGTTGCTGGTCAGCAAGATGCTGCGACGTTCGTAACGATGGGCCAGCAGTGTGAAGAGAACTCCATTTCCTCCCGGCTTTGCTGAACGTAGCCGATGTCATCGACTATGAGAGCCTCGAAGCGATCCAGTTTCTTGAGCTCCTTCTCCAGAGTCAGATCGATTTTGGCCCGCAGCAATCGCTGTACCAGCAGGGCGCAGGTAGAAAACAGAACCCGGCGCCCCAGCAGAATCAACTCCTGGCCCAGAGCACAGACCAGATGGGTTTTCCCGCTCCCAGGGTTACCGAAAGCCAAGACGTTCTCGGCACGATCCAAAAACGTCCCTTCCAGCAGCGCTGTGAGTTGTCGATCCACGCTTTGGGGCAAGCGCGAGCGGTCCAGCGCCGTCAGCGTTTTCTCCCAGGGAAGCTTGGAGGCCCGACGCTGGCGCTGGATTTTGCGCTCGTGCCGCTCCGCCACCTCGATCTCAGATAACGACAAGAGAAACCGGGGATAGGACAGACTTTCCTGGGTGGCCAGTGCCGCCTGGGCGGCGTAGTGCTCCCGAAAGGCCGGTAGATGCAGCTCGATTAGGCACTCGCGAAGTCGCGGTAAGTTGCCTGTGCTCATGACCTCACCTCCCGGTTCTCGAGAAGGGTGTCGTAGAGGCCCACGTCCATCTTCTCCACCATCACTTCCCAGGGTTCCACCACCGGATCGACAAGGCATTCTCGTAGTGCTTCAAAACGGATTCTTTGTCCCCGCTCAATCAACACCTGAAGTGCCTCTCGCACCCGCTGTTCACCTTCCTGGGCAGCCACCTCGAGGATCTTCAGATATTGGCGATCCGCCGTGGCCGGACAATCTCGGCGCAGCTCGTCGTAGGCGACTCGAAACAAGATCCCCGGAAACAGATCCTCCCGCCAGCGATAGCGAGTAAACGCCCCCGGCTTGCGCACCAACGAATGGATCACGTGCCGGTAGTCAATGCGATGCTTGCCTTCTCCTCGCAAGCGCGGCATCCGTGCCTGGCGCCGTCCTCCGTAGTAGACCTCCACCTGATCCGCCCACACCCGCACTTGAACGCGCTCGCCGATCAACCGGCTGTCCACCGAATAGGTGTTGTGGCGAACCCGGATCGTACTGCTGGGGGAGACTCTCACCCACTGCCGGGTGAAGTCATCCAGACGGCGTGCCGGCAACGGGCGCATCACTGCCAGCTCCTCTCCCAGGCGCTTTTGCCGGGCCGCATTGCGCCGGGACACAATCACCGCTACAAAGCCCTCGTACTCTTCCCGGCTGGAAAAATCACGGCTACACCGCAGCAGCAGTTCCTGCTCAATGGCCCGTTTCAAGCGGTGATGGGACTGTTCCACATCCCCGTTCTCGTGTGCCTTTCCTGCCTGAGTGCGACTGGAGCGCATCCCGAAGTGTCTCAGCAACGCTTGATAGCGCTCGGTGAACTCTTCCCGCTTCAGGTTCTTGACTGCCGCCGAGAGCCGGTCGGTCCGGTGCTCCTCGGGCAGCGCCCCCAACTCCCACAACGCGTTCTGAAGCCCCAGGCTGAGGCTCTCAAACGACTCACTGAAACACAGCGTGGTCGCTTCCCAGTTCGAGTAGGCCAACACGAAGTGGTACAGCAGATGGGGAAACGGCTGGCCCTGGATCGTCACTCCGAGGCGCCCCATAAACGTGAAGTCCGATTGCGCTTGATGTCCCGGCTGATACTTCTGCGGGAACATCACCTCCTTCGCTTCTCCGTATTCTGCCTTCCACTGCTTGATCCTGCGCTGCAGCGTTCTCAACTGGCCTTGCTGGAAGGCCCCTTCCTGCTGACGACACAAATGATCGAACACCGCTTTTGCTTCCACCGTCGGCGATCGCTTCAGGATCTCTTTCACCTCCGGCCACACCGACTCGAACGGATCCGATCGAGTTCTCCAATACCGTTCCGGCTGACACTGGCTCGGTAGCTTTCCCGACTTCAGGTACTTGCGAGCTGTCTTTCGCGACATCCCCGCTTTGGCCGCCGCCATCGTTAGCGTCTTCTCGTTCTTCTTCAACTTTACTAACCTCCGCACTTGCTGATCCTTAACCATGCCCTCATGGTCAGGATCAGCCCTGAAAAAGCGGGGAATTCCATTTGTCGTCGCGGGGAATTCTAACTGTCGCCAATCACGCTGCTTCACTTCGGCGATGAAGCCGCTGCCCCTGCGGGCGATCGTGGCCACAACCGGCTTGTCGGAGTCCAACAACCGACGCATCAGGTGCACGAACCGGTCCGAAAAACTCTCCATCTTGCCGATCTCATCGACCAGATACACTTGGATCCAGGGATCGTAGCTGAGTGTTTGTTCAGCCACTTCTTCGATCGCCGTGACATCCACTCCGTAACGTCCCACGCGATGGAGGACCAGGAAAGTCCACGTGCGCTAGCAGCCGGCCCGGTTCTGTAAAGGAAAGCGATCTGAATTCACGTATCGACGTGGTGATCTACTCCCGCTGATTCACCCCCAAGTAGCTTTCTCACGTATTTCACTGCTTCCGTTGTGCTGTGGCCGTACAAGTCTTTTACAACCTTCGCTGCTGCCAGCGTATCGCCGGATTCTCCTAGCTGACGGATCATTTGCTCCTGGTGATCGGCGTCCAAGCTCTCAAGCGAGGTGAACTCGCTGACCTCGATGTCTCTCTCCTGCTCCAAAACTCGGATCCTGTCCCCCAGTATCTTGAGGGCCTTATCGATGTTTGGCGTAACGGAAGTGCGGTGGCTTTTCCAATCGATCCGGACGAGGTTGTCTTCGACAAGTCTCACCGGATAATGCAGATACCTGGATTTGATCACTTGTCGCCGATTTCCCCTGGGTGGGAGTGTCGGCCAAAAAGTTTTGCCCGGCTCGCGCAGACGCTCCTGTCTCAAGTACTCCAGAAGCTTCGCCGTATCCTTGTGGTTCAGGCAGAGATCGAGATAGGTCCAGGATTGCGTCTGCGGTCCGTCCCTTCCCGTACTCGGAACTATACGCTTTTCTTTGAAAGCCCTGATCCACTCAATTTCTGATACGTTGATTTCGACGACCACAAGATCGCCTTCCGGCAAGTGATGGTTTAGATCGTGCTTATTATCGTATTTTCTCGCTGATGGTCAAGCCCTGGGCTCAGTCAGGCTCCTTCGCGTCTAAGGCCGGCGGACTGATCAATCAGACCAGGCACGTGCCAGAAGCTCTACGTCGACCACCGTAAATCTGGAGTTCCGGAACACAATAGAAGCGGACGGGGGATCCCTGAGGACCAGCTCTCTGAGCCTGGTTGTCCCGAGATGTTCCAGCAGGATCGTGGAAAAAGGTTCTACCCATTTCGCTCTGCTGCGAAATTCCCTCGTATAGCGGTCTGGTCGGAGGAGCAGGTGGGTGACCTCGTACTTGCGGCAAAAGTCGAGCACGTCCTGACGATGCGTTGCATACAGGGCCAAGAGCGTGTCCACGGCTCGCACTTTTAGCCGCTTGTAACTCTTGTCGAGCAACGGGTTCAGTGTTTCATGGCCGATCACTGTGGCTCGCGCCGCAAACAGGGGGAGATCATCACCGTCCTTGGGATGACTGGCGAATCTCGCAGTCAACGGAAGCGACCTGGCGAAACGGTACAGATCGGCGTGCTTGTACCCACTGGCCTTCATACCGTGGTTCTGGACCAGGCCTGTTCCCGTCACAACGCACATGGCAAGGATGAACAGAAGCGCTGCGAAATTCCTGAGCGTGGCCCTGTAGGAGTTCCCCCGACGATGCCCTATCAGCCCGATGGATGTTATCCCCAGGGCCATGGTTGCACTTGCGATTCCAAACACAGCGTACCTCCCCGGAATAAAGAGCTGGAATGCGAAGAGGCGGGACAGGAAGTACAGAGCAACCGAGGCGAAACCTAAGGCCGCGGCGGCGGTAGGAATGGGGGAAAGCCGCGTCAGGATCAGAAGGAAAAAGAGGGCCAGGATGACGATGCCCGTTTGCCACCCGCGAGCGACAGAAAAGACAGGCCTCGGTGAACGCCGAAGATGTCGATATGGATTGATCGCAGGTTGGCCAAGTTCCCGGATGGGATTTCGCAGCGGTACCAAGCGAACCCGCCCCCCGCGGTGAAACACGGGGTCTTGTTCGGCCTGCGCATAGGTCGGGAGGCTCCCCGCCGAGGACTTGGAAACGATGTAGGGCGCAACGATCAGGGCGCAACCCGCTGTCAACAAACCCAATCGGGTCGCCGTTTGCTTGAGCGGCTTTGCCGGTACCCGCAAGAGCGAGACGAACTGATGAGCAATCTCGGACCCCAGCACCAGCAACATCGCTATCGGGTAGGTTGCGGCCACGATGAAGGCGGCCATGGCGCGGGCTGTCCAATTCGACGTCACAGCCCCAGAAAACCAGAGCATGAGAGCCGGGTAAGCGAAGCTTCTCGGTAAACCACCAGCAATTCTGCTGCCTACGGGGTTGGTGTGGAGGAACAGGAAGGCAGCCACAAGGCCGGCCGCCAAGCCGGCTCGTCGCGAGCGAATCAACAGCAGAACGGCTATGGCAAGAATCAGATAACAGAGCCCTTGAACAATCTTCGCGGCCACCAGTACGCCGGTGGCGGGTACGAGGACTCGGTACAGAAGGCGAAAAAGGGGGGGGCTGAACAGCCACAACTCGCCGGCAACCGGGTCGTCCTGGAGTGCTCCGGAATCGAACTGATGGTAGAAAAAGAGATGCATCCTCGCATCGTCGTTCTGAAGCTCAGGATCAAACAGCTTTCCAAAGTTGGCATTCGCCCAGAAACTGAGATAGACGAGAAACACCGATATCAGGAGGATCACGGAGGTTCGGTGAAGTGTCAGTTCTGACTTGAGCATTTGACGGTGTTTTTTCAAGAGGTAGTTCTGCGCTGTGAGCGAACGTTCCCCGTGCTTTTGTTTAGATAGGATCGATATTTGATCAAGAGCCTGGCGCCGTCATAACGCATCAGCCAGTTGGTGCCTCTCAGGCTGGCACGAAATCCCGCAAGGACCACAAGTGACATCAGCGCCGTGACGCCAGCGATCCAGTAAGCCCAGCCAGATGGCAGAGAGAAACCATCCTGTTCGATTCCCCCCCGATGCGCGATCATTGCCGCTGTGGCTGATAGGGCAAGAAAGATGAGAAGGATAAGAGCTTGCTTGAGGCGAGATTCCCGGAAGAATACATCTGCCGTTGGCCGAGGAGTTTCAAAAAGCCTATGAAAGTTCACTCGACACGCTTGCTCCTAACGGTATCGATAAATCGAATCATAAATGTATGAACTGATGGAGGTAGTCCGAAAATCATACCAGAATGTGGGGGTGGAAGGGGTACTCGTCGGCAGGGCCCCGGCAATGTGCCCATCAGGAGACGACTTCAGCCAACTCCAACCAACTCGCCTCATCAATTCACCGGTACACATATCTCATGCCCTTTGATCGCGACATCGACAGCCCTCTGCAACCGCCTCGTCTGATCTGAAGCTGGCCTGTACCCTCCTTTGTCTGATCTGAAAAGTGTCGTCCAGTTATCGTCCAGTTAGAAACCTACCGGATATCGTCAGATATCACTCAGTATAACGGCAAAAACCCAGGACAAGTTATGTGTTTTCTTAGGTGTTCGGTAGATTTCACTCGATAGGACACAGGACTTAAAATCCTGTGGGTCGCCGGGTGGGTCGTAGACACCTCCTAAGTGCCCAGCATCGCTCGGAAAGCCCCACTACCTGGCCTTTAAATTACAGAATACCCAACGAAGGTATTTTCCTTGCCTCCCCTTGCACGCGAGAGTATCGACAGCTACCTATATAGCTTTGCGAAGCGAAGGCTAAGTACATAAGTTCTTAAATACACTAACGTATTATATCAGGCTGATTTGGCATTGTGGTAACCTGAAAGGAGTTCCACAGTGCCTCGACACAGCCCGTATAAGATCGTTCTATCGCCAGGTGAGGAAAGAGAACTATTGGCTCGTGCCCGAAAATATAGGTTACGCAACTGTTTTTCTGTAATTTGACTGAGAGCGATCTGAAACAGGATTCTCCTGTGGGTTGAAATCGACCAGACTGAGGTACTGCTTCCCGATCAGCCAGTCTTCGTGAATCTCCTCGACGACGGCGGTGATGAGTCGCAAAGCGGACTCGGTGTTTGGAAAGATACCGACGACCCGGGTGCGCCGGCGAATCTGACGGTTTAGGTTCTCCAGCCCGTTGTTGGTGCGAATGCGCCGCCAGGTAGAACGTGCAAAACGAAAGACCGTAAAGCCTTCGGGCAGGTTGGTCTCCATCCAATCGGCCAGCTCCGGGTTGCGGTCACGGTATTGCTCGACTCGGGTTCGAAGCATGGCCTCGCCCTCGCCGCCTGAGGGTGCGTTGAAGATGTCTCGAATGTCAGTGGCGATGGCGGCACGTTGATCGGATCGGCGGGCGTAACGCTGAGCATTCTGGCTCAGGTGAAACTGACAGCGTTGCCAGGGCACCGAGGGAAAAACGGCTCTTCTAGCAGCACGTAGACCCGAGTGGTCATCGCTGACAATCAGCTGCACACCCTCCAGACCACGCTTTTGAAGCTGCTGCAGAAACCCTCGCCAGTGGACCTCAGCCTCGCTGAGTCGGCAGCTGACCCCAATCACCTCCCGCTTGCCCCAGCAGTTGACTCCGGTCGCTTTCAAGACGGCCACATCCTGAATGCTGCCCTGGCGACGGACCTTCTCGTAGTGCGCATCCAGGTACACAACTGGATAGCTGCCCAAAGGGCGGTTGCGAAACTGCTCGAGTTCGTCGTCCAGCAGCTTGGAGATTCTTGAGACCTGGCTGGCGGAGATCTCGGTGCCGCACAGCTGCTCGGTAATCTCGGTGACCTTGCGCGTCGACACGCCCATTACATACATCTCGGCGATGGCCAACTTGAGCGCCTTCTCCGAACGGCACCCTCGTTCCAGGGATCGGGGATAGAAGTCCAGGTGACGTACTTGTGGAATCCGGATTCGCAGCTGTCCCACTCGAGTGGACAGCGTCTTGTCCTTGTACCCGTTGGCGTGGTCTCGACGCTGCTCGCTCCGCTCCCAGCGTCGAGCTCCCAGAAACTCTTCTCGTTCCATCTGCATGGCGGTGTTGAGCAGTTTCTCCAACACTCCTCGAAACGCGTCGCTGCCTTCTTCGATCAGTTCTTTCAACAATTCTCGTGGTAGCCTCTGTTCTGGGTCTGGGGTCATTCGGATCCTCCTTGCTCTTGTCTTGAGTTTTTGGAGAAATCCTGCCCCAGACCTCTGATCCTTTTAGCTCACCTTCCTCAAATTACAGAAAGAACGGTACACCCCTAAAACATACGTTACCGTATTTTCAGGTACAGCGAGCCAAGATGATTCTCCTGGCAGCCCAGGGTTTGCGTAATGATGAGATCGCGAAACGTTTGGATACCCGTCGAGAGGTGGTATGTTTCTGGCGAAAGCGCTTTTTCGAAAAACGCCTGATGGGTCTGGAGGAGAACTCTCGGCCGGGTCGCCCCCGGTCTTTTCCCCCCAGAGGTAGTGGTCGAGGTTAAAGCCTTGGCCTGTGAGTTGCCCGCCACCTTCGGATTGCCCATCTCGCGATGGAGCAGCGCCGATCTGGCCGCCCAAGTGCGCCAGTCCGGGTTGGTCGCCAGCATCAGCAGGACCACCGTCTGGCGCGGGCTCCATGAGGACGCCATCCGCCCTTGGCAGCATCGCTGCTGGGTTTTCCCTCGAGACCCCCATTTCGCCGAAAAAGCGGGGCGTATCCTCGACTTGTATGAGAGAGTGTGGCTGGGGCATCCCCTGAAAGACGGTGAATTCGTCCTCTCCGCCGACGAAAAAACCAGCATCCAGGCACGCCGCCGTCGGCATCGAACCCTCCCCCCTCAACCCGGCGTCGCGATGAAGGTGGAACATGAATACACGCGCTGCGGCGCTTGGGCTTATTTGGCAGCACTGGATGTGCATCGGGCCAAGCTCTTCGGTCGCTGTGAACGAAAAAATGGGATTGCTCCTTTTGGCCGCTTGGTCGATCAAGTCATGACCCAGACTCCCTATAAAGAAGCCCGAAGAGTCTTCTGGATTTTGGACAATGGATCGGCTCACCGGGGAGCCCGCTGCATCCGCCGGCTTCAAAGCAAATATCCTCGAATCGTCCCCGTCCACGGACCCGTCCATGCGAGTTGGTTGAACCAGATCGAGATCTATTTCTCCATTGTCCAGCGCAAAGTTCTTACCCCGAACGACTTCCTTTCCCTGCAGGCCCTCGAAGAACGGCTTCTGGGCTTTCAACAGCATTACGCCACCATTGCTAATCCTTTTAAGTGGAAATTTACTCGTCACGACCTGAACAAGCTCATGAACAAACTGAAAGCCGCCGCCTAAAAATACGTTAGTGTATTTATGAACCAGAGTACTAAGGAGAAGCAAGAGAGATAAATTCGTGAAGCCTTTCTGTGTCGAGGGGAAGCATTGCCTTAAGACACAGAGCCTTGTGCTCAGCTCACCGACAGACACCCTGGGAGCGAGCTGGATAATCCGGCAGATGTCGGACTTGACATGTGATGACCAGCCCTTTGGAATTGGAATTTTCGGAGGTTTTTGAGTCGGCATCGTGCTCCTCTGGTGTCTTCTGACAAATTCGGTAGAGGAACACGATAACATTCAAATAATCAACGGCTTGACCTCCGTCGAAGCCACCATAAAGATCGCTGGACCACTACAGTGGGTGAGGGGAAACAACAACGGAAAGGACAGATCAACATGAATGGAGAATTTGAAAACCGAGTCGCCCTGGTGACCGGCGGTTCTCGTGGCATTGGACGGGCCACCGCGTTGCAATTTGCCCGCGTCGGAGCGAACGTAGCGATCAGCTACGGTTCGCGCGTCGGACCGGCGCAAGAGGTCGTTGCAGAGATCGAATCGCTGGGCCGCAAATCGATCTGCGTTCAGTGCGATGTGTCAAAGCAGGGCCAAGTCGCTGACCTGGTCGGAAAAACGCGCGACAAGCTCGGCCCCATCGATCACCTTGCGCATTGCGGCGCGATCAGCAACATCGCCGATCATTCCGAAATGACCTACGACCTCTGGTTCGAAACGATCGACGTAAATTTGAACGGTGCGTTTCTCGCCGTCTTCGCGGTGAAAGACGAAATGCTTGAGCGACAGCGGGGCAGCATTGTCGTGATTTCGTCGGTCGCTGCCTTGCGGCCGCGCGGCAAACAAATCCATTACGCCTGTTCGAAAGCCGGAGTGATCGCGCTTGCCCGCTGCTGCAGCGAAGCCTTTGCTCCGCACGTGCGCATCAATTGCATCGCGCCCGGTGTGATCGACACAGAAATGGCAAAGGTGCTCGACGAAAAGACAACCGCGGCGATCCTCAATGGCACACCCCTGCATCGTCTCGGCCGGCCGGAAGAGATTGCCGAACTCGCGTGCTTCCTGTTAAGCGATCGGTCGAGTTTCATGACCGGGCAAACGGTCGTCGCTTCGGGCGGTCGTGTGACATTGCCGTAGTAGCTCGTAGGGTGCGTGCAACGCACCGTTCACAACATCTTGCTGCGTTTCACGCGCCCTACAAAATGGTGTAGTGGTCCAGCGATCTTTGGTGGCCTATTTTGGGCTGAAGCGTGGCCCTTAAAATGGGAGGCGAAGGCTACCCCGGTGATCGCGAGGCCTTCGCCACGCCGCGCCAGGTCGAGGGGCCGGAGATTCGCTTCGATGGGCTCCATCCGAACCCTGAGACAACCTTGCCCTCCGGGTACATATCCTGCCCGTTCGATCTCCACAGAGCCTTTCACCCCCATGCGCTTGAGCATTCGAAAAAGAGCATGCTTTGTGTGAAATCCGGTGGGGGCGAAATCCTGGAAAACGCCGCCCAGGATTCGAAAGGAACAGGGAGAGTCCGCGAAGATTGCTGCAGGTAGCAGGGTGAGAGCGACAAGGGTTGTTGATCCGGCCGTGCCGATCTCCCACTCGTACTCTCCACCCCGGGGCCGGGTCAGTGGCGCGAACCGGATCGAAGTGCTGCCCACCTCTCCGCCCTCCAGCTGGCCGGAGGTCATCTGTGCGATGGCGCGCAAAGCAGCCAGGTGTTGAGGACGGAGTCCCGGTTTCTCGCGAGCGGCCCGGATGTTGGTGATTTCAAGCTCCCGGCCGGTCAGCCCGGCAAGGATCGCGGCTGTTCGCACGATCATTCCGCTGCCTGATCCCCGGGCCCCATCGATCTTGAACTTTGACTTTATGGAACTCGACTTCCCCATCCACCTCATGGCCTCATGGTGTTCTTCTCCAATCGCGCCAGCTCAAATGGATCGAGACCCCAAAGGCCAGGATACCCAGGATGGCTACGGTCAGATCTACTGCAAACGGATCCCAGTCCAAACCGGTCAGGCTGTCAGCATAGTACTTGACATAGGAGGAGGGCAGATCCTGCTCTCCCAGCTTTTTCTTCACCTGCCAGTGCCAGTCGGTGCAGGGACAGTATCCAAAGCCGTACCAGATGCCGGCCACAAACCACGAAATCATGGTCAACGAGAGGACCGCAAGATGAGCTTTCCGGGTCTTTCTCCAGATCCACCCTGCCAGGTTGAAGGCGATCAGGGCCGAGTGGAAGATGACGAAAAAGATGTCGAGTAGAACGTACATGGGATCTCCAGGAAAAGACAAACGGGAGTTCCGGTTGACCCGCTTGACTGGCGCTGGAACTTTGCTGTCGAATGCTTATGGCCGCGGGGGCTGTCGTCCAGAGGGCAAGTCTCTACTGCCGAATGCCTGAAAAGGGGCAGAGTAGACTGTCCCCTTTTCCCGTCCCAGAGTCTCATCCGCTCAAGGAGGGATTCTCCTCCAGAAACTTCCAGGCTTTACAGATGCGGATCCCCGTGTACCCGTCATGATCGAGGAGGTGTCGATCACTCGAAATGATGTAGTCTGCCTTCCCGGCCACAGCGCATTCGAGGAACTTGTTGTCAGCTGGATCCTCCGACACCGTGATTCGAGGTCCAGGCTCAACCGGGAGCGCGTTGCTGTACAGCTGTTCCAGGCGCTTCCAAAACGGCTCAGAGGATTTCACTTTCCTGAGAATGGCCCGATTCTCGCGCTCGATCTCGGGGGTAAGGAGAACCGTCACCTGCCCTCCAGTACAGAGATCAAGCAGTCGGCTGGCTGAACCTCTCGGAGCCCAGCGCGCAGCAACCAGTGCATTCGTATCAATAACAATCCGCATGATCCAAGGGAACACCAGTATACGTAAGGGCAAAAAGGGGACAGTCTACTCTGGCGCCTGTTTCCTAAGCCGCAGAACACTGAACGGGAAGATCTCTGGGGAACGATTTCATCAGACCTCCAGCATCGCCCGGGCAGCATTCCAGGCCGATTCCAGATACTGAGAAACGATGTGGAGCTGACCTTCGGGCGTTTTTTGGGCGGTAATGACAGGGGCGGTCAAGATAGCAGAGAACCATCCCTCGGTGTGCCAGTGTGCGCCATCGGGCAGCGGGGGGAGTGGAGGACGTTCCCCGGGAAGCGAGTAAGGACTCAGGTACCAGTACGGAACTGGATAACTGTCGTCTCCCGGGGTCATCCCCATCCCTATGGAAGGCGTGTTTTCAGGATCCGAATCTGTTCCCAGGGGAATCCAGGATCCGATGTCGAAATGATGCGGCCAGCATCGAACCGTGGCGCCGTAAGGGTCAGCTATTGCTGTGAGGGCCAGATCGGCGTTCGAGAACCATCGGTAGAGCTCCTCGAAGGCATCTCCCTCGTTCAAGGAGAAGTGTCCGCCATCGCCGACAGGATGGGCGGGGATTTCGTAGCCGGCCGGCACGAGGGGTCTGGCGGCATCCCCAATAGTGGAATGAATCGTATTCGACAACCAGGTGTGTCCCTGTGCGAGGGTGGAGCCCTCCAGGGCGAAACGACTGATCTCGCTTCCCTGCCCGTCCCTCAGTAACAGAGTGAGATCCGCCGGGCGAAGTGCAGCCTGAAAGTTCCCTCCTGCTGTGATGACGTGGCCGGCAAGGCTCCGGCTCGTCCCGTCCCAGCCCAGGTTGGGATGGCTGTCGTCGGGGCGCGGCTCGAGGTAGGTCTTACCCACTGAGGCGACTAACTGAGCAGCCCAGTGTAGTTGGAGTCGAGCATCGGTCAGGGTCTCGGGGCGGGGACTTCCCAGTGTCTACCAGGTTTCAGATGTGTTCATGTCTCTGTTCTGCCTCCCTATCATGAGTACTGTATCGCGGGTCAGGGCTGTCAGGGAACCGGCAGTACACAAAACCCTGGAACCTGAATGTGGAAGGCGCCTTGGTGCGGCAACCTGCAATCGTGAACGTGACTACCCGGCGGTCGCGGCCTGAGTCCCCTCCCACTTTCGAGATTCCAACCTGCAACGTGGAATCTGGAACGTGGAGCGCTAGACTCATAACGTTCCAAGTCCGAGAAACGCGAGAGGAATGACGGGCACGGGCAAAGGCAAAGGCAAAGGCAAAGGCAAGGGCAAGAAGTACTTCCTGGATAGAACAAGAGGGGCGCGCTCGCTATAATCTCTTTTTTTGGTCAAGCTATGGCGATCAGGTCGATACAAGGAACACATGACATTCTGCCCGGCACGGTGGAGCTGTGGCAGCGCATCGAAGACACGATCCGGAGTGTCTTTGGCAGGTACGGCTTTGCGGAAATACGGACTCCTGTTCTGGAGTGGACGGAGCTGTTTGCCCGGGGGGTCGGGTCTGCGACCGAGCTTGTTCAGAAAGAGATGTACTCCCTGCCGGACAGCAAAGGCAGAAGCATTACGCTTCGTCCCGAGGGGACGGCTCCGGTGATTCGCGCTTACATAGAGCATCACCTCGACCGGGCCGCTTCTGTGAGCCGGCTGTACTACATCGGTCCGATGTTCCGCCATGAGCGGCCTCAGAAGGGACGCTACCGCCAGTTCCACCAGCTCGGGATTGAGGTGATCGGCTCGGAGAGCCCTGCCGTGGAGGCAGAGGTGATCGAAGCTGTCATTCGCTTCCTCAACGAGCTCGGACTTGACCGCTTTGACGTCGTGGTCAACTCGGTGGGAGACGCCAACTGCCGGCCCGCCTACGTCGCGAAGCTGGCCGGGGCCATGGAGCCCCTGCTCGGGGAGTTTTGCGGGCAGTGCCAGATCAGGCACAAGACCAACCCCCTGAGGATCTTCGACTGCAAGGTGCCTTCCTGCCGGGAGCTACTGCCGAAACTCCCCAGGCTGATTGATCATCTTTGCGACGACTGCCGCCAACACCACCAGGAGTTCCTGAAGTGGCTGGAGACTCTTGAAATCGACTACAAGGAAGATCCGAACCTGGTGAGAGGTCTTGACTATTACGTGAGGACGACTTTCGAACTGATCAGTGACGGGCTGGGTCCGACCCAGAACGCCATCCTGGGAGGAGGTCGCTACGATGGCCTCTCCGAACTGCTGGGCGGGCCGCGTGCCCCGGCTTTCGGTTTTGCCCTCGGCTTGGAAAGGCTGGTTCTGCTGCTCAACGAGGGAAAGGAAAACCTCGATTTCGCATTGCCGGCTCCCGATCTTTTCCTGGCCTACCTGGACGAGGACTCCCTGAAAGAGTGCGTTCTCATGGCGACCCGCCTGCGGGGACTGGGGTTCCATGTCTACGTGGATTATGAGGGCCGTTCTCTCCGGGCCCAGCTTCGTTTGGCCAACCGCTTGAATTGTCTTTTCAGCTGTGTCATTGGCGAAGAGGAGTTGGCCAGTGGCAGGCTCAAGCTCAAACGGATGTCGGACGGCCTGCAGATTGAGACTCAGCCAACAGCCATGGACACGATTCTGAGCCAGCAGAAGGCGGAACTATGAGCACGGGCCAAACGGACCCCCTGGGGAACTTGCAGCGGACTGAGTACTGCGGGAACCTGGGCCTGCAACATGTCAGTCAGGAAATGACTGTCATGGGATGGATTGACAGGCGCCGCGACCTGGGAGGACTGATTTTCATCGACTTGCGAGACAGGGAGGGCGTCGTTCAGGTCGTCGTCGATCCAGATCAGACCGATGACCTCGAAAAGTCCAGGCTTCTGAGATCCGAGTATGTCCTGGCTGTGACGGGAAAAGTGGTGGGACGATCCGAGGATACGGTGAATGCCGAGATAGCCACGGGCAAAGTTGAAATCCTGGCCCAGTCGATTCACCTGCTGGCCACTTCCAAAACCCCGCCGTTTCCGATCAACAAGGAAGCGGCCACGGCTGAAGAGAATCGTTTGCGCCATCGCTATCTCGACCTGAGACGGCCGCGACTGCAGCGCAACATTCGGCTCCGGCACCAGGTCTGCATGGCCGTCCGGAATCATCTGGACACCCGGGGGTTTATCGAGATTGAGACCCCGTTTCTTACCAAATCAACTCCCGAGGGTGCCCGCGACTATCTGGTCCCCAGCCGCATCTATCCGGGTGAGTTCTACGCCCTCCCCCAGTCGCCCCAGATCTTCAAGCAATTGTTGATGATCTCCGGCTTCGACAAATACTTTCAGATCGTTCGCTGTTTCCGGGACGAGGATTTGAGAGCCGATCGTCAACCCGAGTTCACACAGGTGGACATCGAAATGTCCTTTCCACAGGAGGAGACTGTCTACTCGGTGGTGGAGAGCCTGCTCAGGGACGTTTTCGGCCTGCAGGGGATATCCCTGCCCGATCAGGTGCCGAGGATGAGCTATCAGGAAGCCATCCGGCGTTTCGGTACGGATCGCCCCGACACTCGCTTCGCTCTGGAACTCGTCGATCTCAGCGAGCCATTCCGAGAGACGCCGTTCCAGGTCTTCAGAACCATCCTCGAGGCAGGGGGTTCGGTCAAAGGCGTCCGCGTTCCCGGCGCGGGTTCATTCTCGCGGCGGGAGCTGGACGAGCTCACGGAGTTTGTTCGGAACTTCGGTGCCCGGGCATTGAGCTGGGTCAGGCGCTCAGAAAGTGGACTGGGATCATCTTTCCCGAAGGTGGTACCGGCCCAGGAACTGGAAAGAGCTGCGGAGCTGGCTGAACTGGCCGCCGGAGATATCCTGCTCATCCTGGCCGGAGAAAACCGGGTCGTCCATGATGGCCTGGCCGCTGTGCGCTTGCGCCTGGCCGAGCAACTCAACTTGATTCCCGAGGGCGAGTACCGTTTTGTCTGGATTTCCGAGTTCCCTCTCATGGCATGGGACGAGAAGGAAGGGCGCTTTTCTTCTCTGCACCATCCTTTCACTTCCCCGACCGACGAAAGCCTGGACCTGCTCGAGTCCGATCCTGCCCGGGTTTGTGCCCGCGCCTATGACATCGTCCTCAACGGGCTGGAAATCGGTGGAGGCTCGATCCGAATCCACGACCCTGCGGTCCAGCGTCAAGTTTTTCAGGCCCTTGGCATACCGGGGGACGAAGCCGAGCGGCGCTTTGGGTTTCTGCTCGAGGCGCTCCAGTATGGGGCCCCTCCGCACGGAGGTATTGCGCTGGGACTGGACCGGATCCTGATGCTGCTAACGGGCGAACCATCGATTCGCGAGGTGATCGCTTTCCCCAAGACGGCCCGGGCTCAGGATCTGATGTGCGGAGCTCCCTCACCTGTGAACCAGCGGCAGCTGAAGGAGCTGTTTCTCAAGATCTCAGGGTGAATTGGATCTCTCAGCGAGCCCGGAAAATCCATAGGTTTTCGAAGCGAAGGGCCGCAAGCGCCGCGCTGGCAAGGCTTTACCTCCGAGGGCACCGCAGGCATAGTCGTGACTCTGTCGAGGAGCCCGAGGAGGGGGAACGCAGCCAGCGCGGATGATGGGGGCGCTGCAGCCGAAAAGTTATGGATTTTCCGGGCTAGAGGCTTCGGTGGGCTCCTCGTAGGTGATCCGATAAATCACGTTCGCTTTGTCATCAGAGAGCAGCAGCGAGCCGTCGGGCAGTTCCAGAAGATCCACCGGCCGACCCCACGCTTCCATTCTCTGCAGCCATCCCTCCGCAAAGACCCGGTAATTCAAAGGCCTTCCGTCGGCCGAAAGCTCGATCAGCATCACCCGGAATCCCAGGGGAATCTCACGGTTCCAGGACCCGTGTTCGACCACGAAGAGCCGGTGCAAATACTGACTCGGAAACAGGTTGCCGCGATAGAAGTGGGCGGCCAGTGCGGCCACGTGCGGAGCCAGGTTCAGGGCGGGAGCTTCGAATTCGGAGCAGGGGCGCTTTTTGCCGAACTCGGGGTCGGGCAGGTACCCGCCGTGGCAGTAGGGAAAACCAAAGTGGGTCCCCTTGCGCGCGGCTCGGTTAAGCTCGTCAGGAGGGACATTCTCCCCCAGCCAGTCACGCCCGTTATCGGTGAACCACAGCTCACCAGTGGTTGGGTGCCAGTCAAAACCCACCGTGTTGCGCACACCTGAGGAGAAAATCTCCAGCCCGCCTCCTTCGACGTTCATGCGCATAATTGTTGCGTACCGTGGATCCGCCTTCTCACAGATATTACAGGGCGCTCCGACCGGTACGTAGAGCAATCCATCAGGCCCGAAGGCTATGTACTTCCATCCGTGCCACCGGTCCCCGGGTAGACCGTCGTTCACCACCTGTGGATCCGGTGGATCATTCAGCCGAGAGTCGATGTCATCGTAGCGCAGAATGCGATTGGCCTCGGCGACATAGAGTGAGTTGCCACGAAAGGCCACTCCATTGGGCATGTTCATGCCGGTGCCGAGCATGTAGACTTCTTCTGCCTGCTGGTCACCATCCCGGTCAACCAGTGCATACAGGTTGCCCTCCCTGCGGCTGCCCACGAAAATCGTGCCGGAGGGGGATCGAGCCATCGAGCGGGCCTCTTTGATTCCCTGGGCGTAAATCGAGATCTGAAAACCGGCGTCCAGAGTCACCCGGTCAACCGCGATCCGGGCCTGAGCCGCGGCGGCTCCAACTAATTGAAAGGCAACCACAAGACAGAGCTGTCGTCTTATCATCAAACTCACAAAAAAGAGTCCCTTAGCACCAATTCTATACCAGCTTGTACAATTTCCAACTCCCAGAAAGATCTCGGAAAAGCCAATTCTTTCGCATATTTGACAAGCCGAAACAAAGCTCATATGATCCAATTCTTCAATCAAGCCAGGTATGCCAAGGGATCGTTTGGTAGCTTCAAATGGACCGACATTACTCTACTCGTGAAGTCGCTCAGATGTGGAATGTCAGCGAGTCCACCGTGAAGCGCTGGGCCGACACGGCTGGCCTGGGGTGCCAGCGGACTCCGGGGGGGCACCGTCGATTCTCGCTGAGAGACATCCGAGGTTTTCAGCAGGATCGCGGCTTCGAGGCCACCGGGCTGCTCACCACTGAGCGGTGGGAGGATCCCCGTGTCGAGGATCTTGTCAACCGCAAGGATTTTGTTCGCGTCCGAGAGCAGGTAAGCTTTCTGGCCGCCCACAATCAGAGGTCCCAGATCGAAGAGCTTCTGAAGAGGCTCTACCTGCGGGGCGTGTCGCTCGAGCACATCTACGACTACATTGTGATGCCGGTAGCTCGTTCGACTCACGCGGCCCTTTCCGATCAGGTTTTGTCCCGTGGACAGGCCAAGCTGATTCAGGTGAATCTGGAAGAGGCTGTGTCGTACCTCTTTCCTCACATCATTCGAAAACGACACAACGAACGTGTCAGCCTCTGCGCCAGTCCGGATCGGGCCCAGTACCTGCCTGTAAACGCGGCCGCCCGAATCCTCGAGGTCGAGGGTTGGGAAGTTCTCAATCTGGGCTGGTCAGTGCCCTTCTCCGCCATGGCCACGATGGTCGAGGACGAACCCATCAACCTGGTCTGCATCGTTTCCAACGGCTCTGCCCCGGTGGCGTCCAATCCAGAGCTGGACATCCTGCTGGAAGCCGTTCGCGAATACCGCCTGCCTCTGGTCTGCCTGGGCGAGGCTCTTCCCATCAACGGAAACTTCGAGGGCTCGATCGACGGGTTCTACTTTTCCGATTTTTCTGCTTTTCGGGGCTTCATCGCCTCCACCAATCGCAACAGCTGAAAGTGGGAGGACCCTCCACGGTTCGAAAAACGGAGCCCCGACCGGAGGGGAGACCGAGCGGCGGGGGGAGGTGTCAGTCACGCTCGTACTCAGCGCGCACCGTGGTCTTGATGCCGCCCCTGAAGTTGAAATCCCCTTCTACGCTGCAGCGAATCGGTTGGCTGGCGGCCACAAAGTCCTCCAGGATCCGGTTCGTCACGTGCTCGTGAAAAATGCCATGGTCCCGAAAAGAGAAAAGGTAAAGTTTCAAGGACTTCAGTTCAACGATAGCGGTATCCGGGACGTAGAGAATTCGAATCGTGCCGAAGTCCGGCTGCCCGGTTCTCGGACAGACACAAGTGAACTCCGGGCAGACGATCTCGACCTCGTATTCACGTCCCTGGTACTCGTTCTGTACGGTTTCCAGGCTGGGAAACGGGCTGCTCATTTTCGTTTCACTTCCCATTACAATGGCTCGAGGGCTCCGGTATACAGGTACCGTTTGATTTTGCGAGTTGTGGTCTTCTCGAACTCTTCGTGGCGCACACTGAACTTGCGAATCCGCTTGTAGTTGGCCAGCACCCGGTTGACTTGCTTCACCTCGGCCGCGATGGCCTTCTCAATTCTCTCATCATCGTACTCGCTGGCTCCAAATTCTTCGTCAAGTGCCTCCACATCGGGCACGATAATCGCTTGAACTTCAGTCAAAGCTGGATCGGCGGAAGGGCCTCCCCAGACAAGCGACTCGGCGATAAACCGGCTCTCGTTCAGTTGTGCCTCCAGTTCTTCCGGGTAGACATTTTTTCCGTTCGGCGTGACAATGACCGATTTCTTACGTCCACTCACATAAAGAAAACCGTCCTCGTCGATGTGGCCCAGGTCACCCGTCAGCAACCACCCATCTTCAATGGTTTCCGCAGTCGCCTGCCGATTCTTGTAGTAGCCCAGCATCACGCTTGGACCCCGGACTGCTATCTCACCCTCAATGATGCGGGCTTCCACCCCGGGCACCGGCATTCCCACTGAACTGTCTTTCGGATTGGCCTCCCGGTTCACCGCGATCAGAGGCGAAGCCTCGGTCATCCCGTAACCCTGAATGCACTGGATACCCAGGTCTCGAAAGCCGCTTGAGACCTCTGGATTCATGGCAGCGCCCCCGGTGATCAAGAGGCGCAGGTTGCCACCCAGACGGTCGTGGACAGGTTTGAAAAGCCGGCGCCTGATATTCAGGCCGAAGCGCTCGGTGAGGGAAGCCACAGTCTTGGCAATACGAAACTTTCGCTCGCCTTTTTCCCGAATGCCTTTCTCAATGCGGCGATACATCGTTTCAAAGAGCAACGGCACTCCGAGCACCACGGTGACCCGGATCTCAGCCAGGTTCTCGGGGATCCGCCGAAGGTTTTCAGCGTGATAAATAGACGCTCCCTGGTACAGGCCCGTCAGAAATCCGCAGGTGCATTCATAGGTGTGATGAAGGGGCAGGACGGAAAGACAGCGATCATCATTTCGAATGGAAACGAACTTTGAGGTTGCAATGATGTTGGAGGCGAGGTTTCCGTGAGTGAGCATCACGGCCTTGGAACTCCCCATCGTCCCCGACGTGAAAATGATAGCTGCCAGAGTTTCAGGTCCGACCTCGGGTGGACGGTAGCCAGACTCCCCTTCCAGCCCCTCATGGCCGCGCTCCAGCAACTCGGAAAACGAGTGATCTCCTCTTCCTGCTTCCTTCTCAAGAGACACGACCCGGCAGGGTCGTCCTGTCCGGGCACGCAGGGCTACCATGTCATCCACGAACCGGCCGCTGCACAGAACCGTGTCTACTTCAGAGAACTCAAGGATGTGTCGAATTTCCCCGGGTCTCAAATCGCGGTCCACGGGCACCACAACTCGGCCAGACGACACAATCGCCAGGTAAGACAGGGCCCACTCAGTAGTGTTCTCACCAATGAGTGCGACGAGGTCGCCATCCCTGGTTCCCAGCGCCGCCAGGCCGGCACTCAACTCCAGAACCCGAGCCTTCAGCTGCAGATAGGAAGTCGTGTGGTAGGCACCTTTCTCCTTGGTGGCCAGCGCCACTTTGTCGCGGTAACGCGTGGCGACTTCCTCAACCAGATCCTGAAGGGTAGAAATGGGGTAGGTTGGAAACAGCGGTGGATGTTTCACTGCACAGAATCGTAGCGCCGGGGCGATTCCAGATTATGCGCTTCGCTCATTGCGCTACCTTGATTCGTGGGATTCCTGCCTTCACTCCACAAGGCAAATCCGATGCACGCTGGCGTCGCCGACTGTTTTCTAGAACCCAGAACCCAGAACCCAAAACCTAGACCCCCTGCTTTTCCAGCCGGGCCTCGAGTTCTTCCGGGAGGGCGAACTGCACATTCTCGGTACGGGTGACCAGCTCTTCCACCTCGGCTCCATCACGACATAGCCAGTTGACTACTTTCGAGACCAGCATTTCGGGGGCTGAGGCACCCGAAGTCACCCCCACGACCTTCACATCCTGGAGCCACTCCGAACGGATTTCCTCGTGATCGTCAATCAGGTAGGCCGGGGTCCCTTCCTTGATGGCTTCTTCCACAAGACGGTTGGAATTACTGCTGTTCATGGAACCGACTACCAGAATCAGATCAGATTTCCGGGCCAGCTCACGAACTGCCATTTGTCGATTCTGGGTGGCGTAGCAGATATCCGCGGAGGGTGGCCCCTGGACCCGGGGGAAGCGTCGCCGAAGCGCCTCCACAATGGCCCGCGTGTCCTCCAGACTCAGCGTCGTTTGGGTCAGATAGGAAAGCGGTGTGCCCTCCTCGATCTTGAGCAGGGCGACATCTTCCACGCTCGTGATCAGCTTGATCTTCTCGGGAGCCACTCCCATGGTCCCGATCACTTCATCGTGCCCCTCGTGTCCGATGAGCAGAATCGTGTGGTCCCGGGCAGCGTAGCGCACAGCCTCAAGGTGTACCTTCGTGACCAGAGGACAAGTTGCATCGATGACACGAAGCTCCCGACTGCGAGCCTCTTCCCGAACCTGCGGGGAGACGCCATGCGCACTGAAGATGACCGTTTCCCCCCTGGGAACCTCGTCCAGGGACTCCACAAAGATGGCCCCCTGATTCCGCAGACTGGCAACTACGTGCCGGTTGTGCACGATTTCTTTGCGGACATAGACGGGCTTCGGAAACACCTCCAGGGCAATGGTCACGATGTCAATGGCCCGAACAACTCCGGCACAAAAACCCCTGGGTGCGGCCAGCAAGACCTTTTCAGTCATTGCGAAGATTCTAGCACAGCCTTCCCGCCTGCCGGGCCCTGCCTCACTCCCCGCCCTCCCGACGGATCCAGACGGGTGATGACCAGGCCATTGAAGCCCGCCCTCGTACCGGCAACCTCTGCTCGAGACGAACGTAATAGATGGCCCCGGGCCGCACTTCCCTGTCGGCGTATTCGCCGAGTTACGTGGCCCCGAATGCCATTCGTCCGGCAATTGCACGCGAATCCCGCCACCCGTGTCGATCCCATGGGGTCCCACCACATAGCTGACTGTCCAGGTCCCGAACTCTCCTGAGATTCCCCACTGGGGAGAAACCGAAACAGTGCCGGCAGAGGTGCGCTCCGGTGCCATTACCGGAGCGGGGATCGGTTGGACAACTACCCCGGCCAGGAGAAGGACTTCGATGAGCATGAGTACTTCCCCGCCCTCCTTTGTACGAGTACCTCGGGTCAGGATTGATTCGAGCGACCCGGAACGACTACGAACTGGTTCTTCAGGGATCCGACTTCCTGGGTGCCCAGTCGAACCTTGACCAGGACCTGGTAGTGCCCGGGCTCGAGCTGGTCCAGGCTGAACCGCGCGTTCACTGCGAAGTCTTCACTCGACTCGCCCCCAAACGGTTTCCAGACACCCCCGTAGACCTCTTCATGGCCGGCGTCCAGGAGAACGATCTGATACTCGGCCTGACTGGGCAGGTTCGAGATCTTCCCGTGCAGGAAAAGAGATTCAGACTGGTAGAACTCCCGCCCAATCCGCGGCACCAGCACGCGATCCGCCACCTGCAGAGGGTTCTTGAGAATCGTGACTTCCTTTCCACTCTTGATCCGGTAGCCACTCTCTGCCCCGGGAGGTTTCCAGTGGGCGGCCAGGATCAGTGAACTGAAATGAACGGGACCGAAGGGGGGAAGATCCAGTTGGTGCTGAACCCGAGAAACGAGGCCGCTCCGATTGTCTCTGACAAACGCCGTCAGCACGTACTGGCCGGCTTCAAGAAGGAGGAGATTCTGGTAGATATAAGCTGTTTCTCCTTCGCGCTGCTGCCTTTGAATCTGAACCTGATCTCGAACTCCGGTCAGAGTAACATTCAAAGAGTTTCTGGCCAGCACGACGATCTCCAGATTCAGACCGCCTCCCCGCGAAAGCTCGCTCAGGCGCTCATGGTGAAAGGAGAGGAGAACGGGCACCTGGTAGGTCTCGGCTGATTGCGGGAAATATTCGGCCGACATCGCCAGCGGAAAATCTGATACCGGACGATCCTGAACCACATTCTGTAAGAACTTGAACTCCTTTTCCGGATCGCTGAGACGCTGATAGGGTTTTTCGGCATAGTAACCGTGCCTGTACAGCACCCGCCGGTCGGCATCCGCAGTGCGCACCTCGATGCGGCGAAACCGTCCATCGCTGGGAGGCGCCGGCGTCTGGTAACCAAGTAGATAGTAGTGAGATCCGTCTTCACGGGCCGTTCGAAAAATCTTGACGAGTTCATTGTCATCCACGAGGGCAGCACCACCGGTGTCTTCGGCCAGCGTGATCAAGCCTTCCTGGGACTGGGTCAGACGGACCAGCTCATTGAGACTGGCCCTCCCACTGAAAATCTGCGTCCCGCCCCGTAAATATTCGGTAAACCCATACTCAAGCAATGACCAACGGACGATGCTCTTGAGGACTCAAGTGGAGCGAAGCGACCTTCGGAAGTGTTTGCTCAGGGGGTAGAGCCAGATGCTTTTGGTGGGCAGATCGGCCTTGTGGTCACGGTCCAGTTTGCCGCGCCCTTGGGTCTGTCCGACATGGATCCAGTTGGCGGCCTTGTAGCAGGCGCCTGTGAAGCGTTGGGTGTCAACGAAGGTCTCCAGTAGAACGGGCCGGTAGGCGTAGCGGTCGTGCCAGTCCTCGGGGAGTTGACGCGCGGCCAAGGCCAGCAGTTTGGAGGCCAAGTTCTTAGACTGCACCCAGGGAAGGATGAGAAAGCGCGCGTTGTTGACGATCAATTGAAGGTTTCTCTCCCGTTCGGAAGGACGCCAGCCGATGAAGCGATCGCGCGGGGCGGTTTTCCAAGCGGCGGCGCCAAAGCCAAGCAGGGCCAGGATGCGCTCTTCAGAGCAAGCGAAGTAGCGCAGCTGAGCACCCGGCAGGGGCTTGTATCCCAGATAGTGATAGCGGTCGATGTATTCATTCCACAAAGCGGAGTCGGGGGGGCTCAGGACCGGCTCCAGATGCACCCCGGGCAGCTCATGCACGGGTCGGGACAGCGGCGGTTGCGGGGCGCTCCAGAAAGTGTGCTCGATCGGGCCCGAGCCTCCTTTCCGGTTGCGAGGGGGCGGCAGCTGCAGGAGCCCCTCGCGATGCATGCGCAGCATGGCCACCCGGCAGCTCATCTGCTTGAGGCCACCGTCCGCTTTGCGCCACTGAAGCAGTCGGCACGCCGATCGAGACAGCTGGGCGCGCGTGCGGCCCGGGTTGTCGGCAATCAAGTCTCGGAGTTGCCCGATCTGCTCGCCGCTGAAGTTGCGGCCGCAGTAGCGCTTCATGCCGCCTCCCGACAAAAGGGTCGACTCCAGGCCGCTCTTTGGGCGGGGTCCATTTCCCAGGGCAGGAATCGCTTCACATCCGGCGGCGCCCGGTTGCCCGATTCGGCGCAGCATTTCAGATAGGAACTCAGCCACCGTTGCGGGTTGATCTCCCACAGCTGCAAGGTTTGCAGGATCGTGAACAAAACAGCGGCCAGACGGGCGCTCCACCGACTGCCCGAACCGTAGTAGTTCTTGCGCCCCACCACCGGGCCTCGCAAAGCGCGCTCTGAGGCGTTGTTGTCCATGGCCACCTCGGGATGCTCTACGAACACGGTCAACCCTTCCCAGTGTCGCTGCAGGCTGCGCAGCACCTTTTTGCAGGCGCCGTGCACGGCCGAACTCTCCAGCTCCGCATCGCGCCGCCTCTCCAGTTCGCGGACCACCCCGCGCAGGTCCCGATCCCGGGCGGCAAAGCTTTCGGGCTGTTTTCGGACCTGCAGCCGACGCCGGTTCAGATGGAACAGGCCCCCGATCCCCTCCACCCAACTCATCGCCCAGCCCTCCTGTTCGGGCCAGGCCTTGGCCAAGCAGAAAAAGTCGCGTCGCACGTGGGCCCAGCAAAAGGCCAACTCGAGATCCTCCCATTGTCTGGCCAACTTCTTGTACACGGCGTAGCGGTCAGCCAGCAGAATGCCGGCCGCATGGTCTCCGAAGTGCGCCTCCGGCACCTGGGCCGAGCGGCTGGGAGACAGGGTGAACACAACCGTCGAAGGGGATCGGAACACCCACAGATGCCAGCCGTGACCCTCCTTGCCCTCCACCTCCTCGAACACCCGCCAGCCGGTCTCGTCCGCCTGCCAACGATCCTCACTCAACTGTTTGCTGCGGATGGCCTCCCGGACCGGCTCCAACAGCGGGAGCAGTTTCCTCAGCCCTCCCGCGATCGTCCCCGGTGACAGCCTCACACCTTGGCCGGCCAGCTCCTGCAGCAGTCGGTGGCTGGGACGCGAATAAAGATACTTGTGATTGGCGACAGTTAGAATTCCCCGCGACGACAAATGGAATTCCCCGCTTTTTCAGGGCTGATCCTGACCATGAGGGCATGGTTAAGGATCAGCAAGTGCGGAGGTTAGTAAAGTTGAAGAAGAACGAGAAGACGCTAACGATGGCGGCGGCCAAAGCGGGGATGTCGCGAAAGACAGCTCGCAAGTACCTGAAGTCGGGAAAGCTACCGAGCCAGTGTCAGCCGGAACGGTATTGGAGAACTCGATCGGATCCGTTCGAGTCGGTGTGGCCGGAGGTGAAAGAGATCCTGAAGCGATCGCCGACGGTGGAAGCAAAAGCGGTGTTCGATCATTTGTGTCGTCAGCAGGAAGGGGCCTTCCAGCAAGGCCAGTTGAGAACGCTGCAGCGCAGGATCAAGCAGTGGAAGGCAGAATACGGAGAAGCGAAGGAGGTGATGTTCCCGCAGAAGTATCAGCCGGGACATCAAGCGCAATCGGACTTCACGTTTATGGGGCGCCTCGGAGTGACGATCCAGGGCCAGCCGTTTCCCCATCTGCTGTACCACTTCGTGTTGGCCTACTCGAACTGGGAAGCGACCACGCTGTGTTTCAGTGAGTCGTTTGAGAGCCTCAGCCTGGGGCTTCAGAACGCGTTGTGGGAGTTGGGGGCGCTGCCCGAGGAGCACCGGACCGACCGGCTCTCGGCGGCAGTCAAGAACCTGAAGCGGGAAGAGTTCACCGAGCGCTATCAAGCGTTGCTGAGACACTTCGGGATGCGCTCCAGTCGCACTCAGGCAGGAAAGGCACACGAGAACGGGGATGTGGAACAGTCCCATCACCGCTTGAAACGGGCCATTGAGCAGGAACTGCTGCTGCGGTGTAGCCGTGATTTTTCCAGCCGGGAAGAGTACGAGGGCTTTGTAGCGGTGATTGTGTCCCGGCGCAATGCGGCCCGGCAAAAGCGCCTGGGAGAAGAGCTGGCAGTGATGCGCCCGTTGCCGGCACGCCGTCTGGATGACTTCACCCGGCAGTGGGTGAGAGTCTCCCCCAGCAGTACGATCCGGGTTCGCCACAACACCTATTCGGTGGACAGCCGGTTGATCGGCGAGCGCGTTCAAGTGCGGGTGTGGGCGGATCAGGTGGAGGTCTACTACGGAGGACGGCGCCAGGCACGGATGCCGCGCTTGCGAGGAGAAGGCAAGCATCGCATTGACTACCGGCACGTGATCCATTCGTTGGTGCGCAAGCCGGGGGCGTTTACTCGCTATCGCTGGCGGGAGGATCTGTTTCCGGGGATCTTGTTTCGAGTCGCCTACGACGAGCTGCGCCGAGATTGTCCGGCCACGGCGGATCGCCAATATCTGAAGATCCTCGAGGTGGCTGCCCAGGAAGGTGAACAGCGGGTGCGAGAGGCACTTCAGGTGTTGATTGAGCGGGGACAAAGAATCCGTTTTGAAGCACTACGAGAATGCCTTGTCGATCCGGTGGTGGAACCCTGGGAAGTGATGGTGGAGAAGATGGACGTGGGCCTCTACGACACCCTTCTCGAGAACCGGGAGGTGAGGTCATGAGCACAGGCAACTTACCGCGACTTCGCGAGTGCCTAATCGAGCTGCATCTACCGGCCTTTCGGGAGCACTACGCCGCCCAGGCGGCACTGGCCACCCAGGAAAGTCTGTCCTATCCCCGGTTTCTCTTGTCGTTATCTGAGATCGAGGTGGCGGAGCGGCACGAGCGCAAAATCCAGCGCCAGCGTCGGGCCTCCAAGCTTCCCTGGGAGAAAACGCTGACGGCGCTGGACCGCTCGCGCTTGCCCCAAAGCGTGGATCGACAACTCACAGCGCTGCTGGAAGGGACGTTTTTGGATCGTGCCGAGAACGTCTTGGCTTTCGGTAACCCTGGGAGCGGGAAAACCCATCTGGTCTGTGCTCTGGGCCAGGAGTTGATTCTGCTGGGGCGCCGGGTTCTGTTTTCTACCTGCGCCCTGCTGGTACAGCGATTGCTGCGGGCCAAAATCGATCTGACTCTGGAGAAGGAGCTCAAGAAACTGGATCGCTTCGAGGCTCTCATAGTCGATGACATCGGCTACGTTCAGCAAAGCCGGGAGGAAATGGAGGTTCTCTTCACACTGCTGGCCCATCGTTACGAACGTCGCAGCATCTTGCTGACCAGCAACCTGATCTTCTCGGACTGGGAGAGGATCTTCAAGGACCCCCTGACGACGGCAGCAGCCATCGACCGGCTGGTGCACCACAGCGTGATTCTGGAACTCAACGTCCCGAGCTATCGAATGGAGAGCGCCAAGGCAAAGCAGCAGGGAACCACGAAATGAGGAAACCGCGAGGAGGTCAAATCCGGGCAAATCGGCTGATTGGACCCCGGAAAGTGCTTGGTGAGGGCGATAGACGAGTGCCCGCCAAGGGGAGAGGTCGTACAGCGCCCTACAGAGGCCGCTCAGCAGCCTCGTGGATCTGGTCCACTCCCCTCGACGCCAGCGCGAGCGAGGGGGAGCTCCGTTCGGGCTACGCCCTCACTCCGTCCCCCTCGCATTCTAGGAACAATCTCTCTTTTTTACAGAAAGGAGGACCGCGGAAAGGGCCGTCTCAGAGGACGGCTACAGCTCTTTTTTTTTAATCCTTGTGTGGGGATTTCCAATCGTCGCTGCGGGAATTCTATTTGACGTTGATCATACTTGTCCAAGATCACTCTCACCCACACCGAAATGCCCAGCTTGCCGCGCGCGATCAGACGCGCCGGCGAAGGCGCCGTCACGATGCCGGGCAAGACCCCGCAACTACAGCTTGGATGGTATCGCCTGCGTCTGATCACCCGGCGCCAGACCTGGGTTTCGATCTCCACCACCTGGGCGTCGTCGGTCCCCGGAAACGGATCCAGGCGCCGACCGCAGCGGGGACACTTCTGCTGCTCTTCGGGTAGATCCGCCACTTCCTCGCGGGCTTCGAGCCGATCCAGGCTGCTTCGGCCATGTCCCCGACTCCCCGGTTGCTGTCCGCGAGGGCGCGCTGAGACCGGGCGCCGGGACGGACTCTTGCCCTCGCAAACCCGACGCTCGCTTCGACCACCGTACAGTCGGCCTTCCAACTCACGAATGCGAGCCCGCAGCTTTTTATTGTTGCTTTTGAGATCTACTTCCCGCCGGACCGCTTCCCGGTGCCGGGCCTTCCAGTACGCCGCCGCCCAGCGCAAGCTGATGTACTCCTCCTTATCCACCCGGACCTGCACGCTGGCTGTCGAGGTCTCCCGAGTCTCTCCGGCTTGCTCCGCTTGACCTCGGGCGACTCCCATGCCCACAGATATACACGACTGAAAATCCTGTGTTCAGCAAAATCTGATGTGTCAGCGCAGGGATGGGTTTACCGAATATTTACCCCGCCCCCTCCAGAGCGATGAGCACCTCCTCCAGGAGAAAGGGCGACCAGACCGCGGGCATCGACGGAGTAGATGCTGATGTTGGCCCGGTTGCGCTGGTCCGTCGCCAGTCTCATCTGCTCGTCGTTTTCCATTCCGCGACTGGAAAAGCCGGTCGAAAAGTAAAGAAGAGCCTTCCTGCCCGGAACATCATGAAACGAATCGGCGATGGTTTGAATCGCTGCCAGCTGCTGGCTGGACTGGAAGAGACCGAACTCAACCTCATCGGCAACGAAGTCCCCGCTCGCATCGTCCTCCTCTCCTGGAAGGGACAAGTCCGTCTCGGTTTCTTCGCCGACCAGCCTGGAGATGGCTTCACCGAGCAGCTCGCGGTCGGAAGTGAAGTCGGTGAGCATCTCCAGGCCATTGTCGAGAACCAGTACCGCTGCCGCGTCATCCGCAGTGAACTGCTCAGCCACAAAGCTCTGTGCCGCCCTCTTCATCATGTGGCTGTCCTGGAGTCCGGCCGAAGAGAAATCGAAGAGGAGGATGAGAAGGCGTTTCTCGAACGGGACCATCTCGGATGGACTGTCTGGGACAACCGGCTCCCCAGATTCGGCCGGTACTGAGGCGCTGTCTCTCCGGGTCGCAACACCCGAGGGGTCGACAGTCGCCAGAGGAAGAGAAATCTCCTGAAAGAACGTGATCTGCTGAACGATCCCCTCTTCCACAAGAATAAAATCCTCCGCCGGCTAGGAAGAGTCGCCGACAGATTGACGTGCCCTACGCCCAACAACAAACGCAGACAGGAGTTCGGCAACAGGCTCTGTACTTCCGCACTCCAGAAAATCCCCAACACTTGACACCTGGCCAGTGGTTCAAATTTTACCGCGCAAAGAACCAGTAACTACCCGCGCCGCCACATGACAGTAAGCACCAGCGTTCCCAACAGATACCCCCCGACACAATCGAGGGGCCAGTGCACGCCCAGCCAGACGCGAGAGATCCCGACGGACAGGATCAAGAAAGCCAGGCCTCCCGTCACAATGGTACGGAGAGAACCAGACAGGTGCTTTCGGGCCAGCAGGATCAGGTAACCGAAGCAGGTCACGAACAGGACGACGTGGCCCGATGGAAAGCCGGGGCTCCCCAGATCTTTGTAGGCAGGAAACAAAATCCCTCCGGGCCGCGGGCGATCAATCAGGTGCTTCAACGTCAGATTGGTGAGGGAGGCTCCTGCCGCACCTGCCAGAAGTATCCATGCCCGGCCGGCCAGGCCCGCCTTCCAGAGAACGAAAGCCAGAAGGGGAATCAGCAAAAACGGCACCGCTTCGCTGCCGATCCGGGACACAGCTCTCAGCGTCCAGTTGACACCGGTTCCCTGCACACTATGAATCCAGGCGGATAGCTGGATTTCCCAGGCCAACGGAGGCCCTTCCCAGGCCAGCGTGCAGGTGAACAGAAAAAGGATGCCCACCGCCGGCAGAAGCAGCCGTCCTGATCTCGACAAGTGTCTCTCCTTTCGGATCGGGCTGCTTTGAACCTTCCTGAAAGATATTGACAGCCCCGCAAGCGCCCCAGAGAATAGCATGACTACAATGTTTTCCCTCTCCCTGATTTCTGTATTGCTCGCCCTCCACCCGGGACCCGCGCCTGGGGCGGACAACTTGAGGCTTCCGACTCCCATGGACCACTATCAGGGATTCAACCTTGAGGCTCACACTCAGACACTACTCACGGATCTGGTGAGAACCCACCCCCGGGTCGCGGTCCTCCTTCCCACCCTCATAGCCGGGATGAGCTCTGGTTCCGGGGAGCTTCCGGCAGACTTCTCGGCCCTCCTTGCCGACCTTCCCTGGCAAAGCCGGGAACAGGAGGTTCTCGAACAACTGATTCACCGCTCCCGGGTTCTGGAGATGGTCAGGCCGGAGCTCGCGAAGTGGGAACCCTTTGTCCACGACTCGCTCATTTATTTTCTTCATCACCTCGGGCCCGAAGAGGTGCTGAAAAGATTTCTCGGCCAGCTCCGAACCTCCGGCGATGTGGACCGTGGTGGTCGCGTCCTGAACTTTGCCGAAGGAATGCCTATTCTTCAGAAAATAGGTCAGATTCTGGCGCGCAACCCATCCATTCCAGAAGATTTTCGTCTCTCTCTACAACAACTTGAAAACTCCATTCTGACGACCGAAGCAGAAACCCTGATCAGCTTTATCCGAGCCGATCTGGGGGAGGAGAGAATCGCTGCCTACCGGTTCGAGCTGGAGTCCAAGATCCTTGCTGAAGCCAGTGTCGGAGCCGTGATTGCCGGGTCCCTGACCTTGCCCGGCGAACAAAGCGCCCGCCGGATCGTGTGTAAGGTGATCAAGCCTGCAGCCGAGCGGGGACTGCGCCGGCAACTGCAGGCCTTTGACGCTGTGGGCCTGTACCTGCAGAAAAACAGTGCCTTCTATGCGCTTGGGGATTTCCCGCTGGGCAATCTCTTCGGTGAAATTCGGGACGCCCTCTCCAAGGAGATCCTGGTCGTCGAAGAACAGAAGAACCTGGCCAGGGCTGGCGATTACTATAGAAACGACCCGCGCATTCTCGTGCCCGGAATCTACCAGATCTCGACCCCGAATGTCACCGTCATGGATTTTGTCGAGGGAGTCAAGATTACGAAAGCTTTTCCTGCAGATCGGAAGGCACGTGCCCGGGTGGCGCGCAGGTTGAGCAGTGCCTTGACGTACGACGTCATTTTTAATCGCAGGGATCTCGCCATCTTCCATGGCGACCCCCACGCGGGCAACGTCTATCATGCCACGGCCGGAAAAGGTGATCGCTACCGGCTGGCTCTCCTGGACTGGGGCCTGCTGGGGGAGTTTACTCTCCAGCAACGGAAGCAACTCGTGCAGGTTCTGTTCGGCCTTCAACTCGGCCACAGCGAGAAACTGAAACGAAACATCGGAGTTCTCATCAAAGGGGGTCTTCCGAACTCTGAACCAGAACGGGAACAGATCAATCAAATGATTGAGGATGTTCACAACTCACTCTCGGAGGAAGGGTCTTTTGTAGTGCTGCAGGCCTTCGTTTCCGAGCTGGGCAAACAGGGCTATGAGGTGCCCTTCAACCTGGCTCTGTTCGTCAAGTCTCAGCTCACCATCAGTGGTATCCTTTACGAACTTGACCCGCAGCTCAAACAGGACCAGCTGGTCATGCAACAACTCACGGGTCAGGTCATGAAAGAGCTCCCGAAGCGCTTGCTCTACACGCTTTCTGTTGTGGGTTGGAATTCTCGTGACTTTGACAGCCTTCTTTCCAACGGCGAGGTGATAGGCTATGAAGCTAGGAAATTTGGCCGCACTTTCGGCAAGCTGTTCAGGTTTCCGCTGAGAGCGTTCAACCCATGATCCACCGACTACCTCTGGAACTTCTGGCCATCCGCATGACCTGTCTGATAACGACGGGTTGTCTGGCGCTGACATCGGCGTCACTTCTGGCCTTCAGTGAGAACGAGTCGGTTCCTGAGGAGTTCAAGCTTAAGCTTCCTGGTCCGGCGAAGCCCGTCTACGCACCGCCATCCGGACTTCGCGCCGCCAGCGGGGCAGACGAGAAACCGGCTCTACTTGCGGATCCGCCGGGGTTCGCGAGCCCCCCGCTCAAGGAGTTGCCTTCTGCCCTTCTCCACAGCTTCGCCGGGCTGCTCGACTCGGACAACCTGGTTCCGGCTATCATCGGAGCCTCCGCTGCAGGAGTTTCCGCTTTTGCTGACGACAGGACCAAAAACTATTTCCAGGGCCATCGACGGGTGAAAGAAATCGGGGATGTCGGAGACAGGCTGGGCAATGGATTCGTGCTGGCAGGAATCACGGGCGCGCTTCTAGCCACCAGCTACAGTGGTGAGAACCAGAAATTCCGGGCTATGAGCTTCAGCCTGGCCCAGGGTTTCATTATGACCGAGACAATCGTTCAGTCCATCAAGGCTACCACCGACCGCTACCGGCCAAACCGTGAGAACGAAAACTCCTTTCCCTCCGGCCATACCTCTTCCATGTTTACCTACGCCACCGTCATCTCCCACTACTACGGTGGGAAGGCGGGGATTCCTGCATATTCCGTGGCGACCCTGGTAGGACTGAGCAGAATCGAGAAGCACAAACACTACCTGAGCGACGTCATTGCCGGGGCCACCCTGGGCTACTTGATCGGCCGCACCGTGGTGAAAGTTACGGATCGCCGCGCAACCTCAAAGAAAATGACCGTTAGTCCCGTCATCGGTGAAGAAACCACCGGCGTCTCGGTTCGCTGGACCTGGTAAGAGCGGGCCTCGCTGGGCTCGGCCCGCGGTTGAAAGTTTCAAGTTGAAAGTTGAAAGTTCAACCTGAAACCTTCAACTTTCAACCTTCAACGGGGGGTAGCGCAGCTACTCCCGGGTAGCCATCTCCCGGTCCACCATCAGTAGTGCAACCGTATCGTCTCCTACCATTCTGAGCTGGGCCACAATATCACCTGCCGTCTTTTCCTCCTCCACCTGCTCCGTGATGAACCACTGCAGCTCCACTGCAGTCGCATTGTCGCGCTCCTCCAGGGCTGCCCCATAGGCCTCGTCGATCCCCTTTGTGACTTCCTGTTCGTGCTCCAGGACAGATTCAAACATCTCCAGAGCCGATCCAAAGCCTGAGGGTGGCCGGTCGATCTCACGCAGTTCGATGTGTCCTTCCCGGCTGAGCAGAAAGTCAAAAAGGCGCAGAGCATGGGCTCGTTCTTCGTCACTTTGAGTCCGCAACCAACCCCCAAAGCCCGGCAAATTCAGCTCTTCACAGTACGACGACATGGCCAGGTACAGATAGGAAGCCTGGAATTCAGCCTGGATCTGCTGATTCAGGACTTCATTCATATTCTTAGAAAGCATTTAGTTCTCCTTAGTTGTTTTCTTTTTCGTCTGCCTGCACCGCAGGCACCGGAAGTCGTGTTACAACAGCTTCAGGATACCGACTTCAGCTTCCAACATCAACCCATAAACTATTGAAAACAAGCGACTTAAATGAACATTAATTTCAATTTCAACCTCTCTGGATCCTGGGTCGTCTCCTGACATATGCTATCGTTTGTCGGAGCCATTATGGGAGAGGCAAGCAAAACGGTCGACCCGGACCCAACCGGACCCCCATCCGGGAACGGAGCGGCGGCTCCGGGCCTGGTTCGTATATCCGAGGTTCTCCCAGACCGGCTGCCCATCCTGGGCGTCCGCATGCGACCCTATTTCCCGGGCTTTACAGCTCCCCTGGCGGTCACCGGGGAGCATCTCGAGCGAATTCAAGCGGTGATCGAGGGCCCTGATCAGGCCATCGGCCTGGTCCTGCTTAAGGATGCAGATGCCGAAGAGTCGCCCGAGAACCTTTGTCATGTGGGTGTGGCTGCCAAGATTGTCAAAGCGATTCAGGCGGACACCGACACGGCTCATGTCCTGTTGAACTGCCTGGCGTGCTTCACAATCCAGGAGCTGAAAGAGACCAAGGAGGGCTGGGCAGCGCTGGTCAAGTACCACCACGAGCCGGAGTTGACCGTCAACGAAGAGTTGAAGGCCTATTCCATGACCATTGTGGGGACCCTCAAAGAGCTCGTTCAGTTGGACCCTTTGCAGTCGGAGGCCATTAAGCTCTTCCTCAACCGTTCAGCAATGGAAGATCCGGCAAAGCTGGCTGACTTTTCGGCCGCTCTGACGACCGCGAGTTCGGAGGAGCTCCAGCAGGTCCTCGAGACATTCGATGTTCGAAGCCGCATCGACAAGGTCTTGCTTCTGCTCCACAAAGAACTCGAGATGGCCAAGCTCAAGCAGAAAATCACGGATCAGATTGAAGACCAGATGAGCGAACGCCAGAGGGAGTTCTTCCTGCGGGAACAGCTGAAGGCGATCAAGCAGGAACTGGGGATCGAGAAGGAAGGTAAGACCAGTGAGATTGAAGCATTTCAGGAGCGACTGCGGGAGCTCTCACCCAGCCCGGAAGGCGTCAAGGTGATCTCCGAAGAAATGGAGAAGTTGCGATATCTGGAGCCGGCTTCTCCAGAATACACGGTCACGCGAAACTACCTGGACTGGCTGACCGTACTGCCCTGGGGTAAGCTGAGCGAAGATTCCTATCGGCTTACGCGGGCCCGTAGGATCCTGGATCGCGATCACTACGGACTGGACGACGTGAAAGAGCGCATTATTGAGTTCGTCGCCGTAGGCAAGATGAAGGGAGATATCTCGGGGTCGATTCTCTGTCTGGTCGGTCCACCGGGAGTTGGCAAAACGTCGATCGGACGCAGCATTGCCGAGGCGCTGGGCCGGAGATTCTACCGTTTTTCCCTGGGGGGAATGCGCGACGAGGCAGAAATCAAGGGGCCCCGCAGAACCTACATCGGTGCGATGCCGGGCAAGTTTCTGCAAGCATTGAAAACCGCGGGCACGGCGAATCCCGTCATCATGCTCGATGAGATTGACAAGGTCGGCGCTTCCTTCAGGGGCGACCCGGCCTACGCTCTCCTCGAGGTGCTCGATCCCGAACAGAACTCGTCTTTTCGCGACCATTACCTGGATGTCCCCTTTGATTTGTCCAATGTTCTATTTATCTCGACTGCCAACCAGGTGGATACGATCCCTTTGGCCCTTCTTGACCGCATGGAAATCATCCGACTCTCCGGCTACATCCTGGAAGAGAAGCTGGAGATTGCCCGCAGGCACCTGATTCCACACGCCCTCGAGACCCATGGCCTGACAGCAAAACAGGTTCGAATCACGAGTCCTGCCCTGCGCGGGATCATCGACGGCTATGCCAGGGAGGCGGGAGTTCGGGGGCTCGAAAAGCAGATCAAGAAGATCTTACGCAGGTCGGCACTCAGCCTTGCCAGGGACCCGGCTGAAACAGTCGTGGTGCGGAAGGAAAGCATCCGCAAGTTCCTGGGAGAACCTGACTTCAAACGGGAAGAAATGGTTGCCGTGGCACCCGGGGTCGTCACGGGTCTCGCCTGGACCAGTCTCGGGGGCGCCACGCTTCAGATTGAGGCAACGGCAACTCCCAGCAGCAGTCAAGGTTTCAAGCAAACCGGGCAGCTCGGGAATGTCATGGTCGAGAGCTCTGAGATTGCCTATTCATACGTGATGTCACACCTGCAGGACTACGGCGCAGGGGAAGACTTCTTCGAGAAGCATTTTGTCCATCTCCACGTTCCGGCTGGTGCAACTCCCAAGGACGGTCCATCCGCCGGAATCACGATGGCCACGGCTTTGATTTCCATGGTGCGGGAGGAGGCCGTACTTTCTGGACTGGCCATGACCGGAGAACTGACTTTGACGGGTCGTGTTCTCGCCATCGGAGGCCTCAAGGAAAAGGTGATCGCTGCTCGCCGCGCCGGGTTCACTAAACTGATCTTTCCGGAAGAGAATCGGGGCGATTTTGACCGCCTGCCCGACTACCTCAAGAAGGGGCTCGAAGTACTCTTCGCAGACGACTTCTCTGATGTCTACCGAATTGCATTCGGTTGAGGCCCGGATTGGCGAACCGGCTCAGAGGCTCGAGCGCGGTCCTGCCTGGCTGCCGCGGGGTCGCGAGTCCCTGGGGCGCCTGGTCGACTACTTTCAGGTGACAGCTAGCTCTAAACCAGGGGAGCAATAAGGACGCGCCCCCGTCAAAGGGCGCGGCCCCGGCTTGTTCGAGAAGCGGATGTTCCCGCGAGATCAGATCTTGGGCACACTCAGGTAACCGACTACGAACTTCTTGTCCACTCGGTTGACTAGAATCTCATAGGGCTTTTTCTGGCCTTCGACGTAAAAGAAGATTGGCTCGTTGACATTGACTCGCTTCTTGTTCAGGCGACGTCCATCTGCAACGATCTCAACGTGGTAGCGCTGGTTCTTGAAGTCGGTGTTCTTTAACATCATGGAGACGCTAAAGACCTTCATGACGCCCCCGCTTCTTTGCAGTTCGAAATTGTAGTAGTCTCGATCCAGAGACCGTTTGACTCCCCCGATTTCCTCGGCGTTCGAATCGACCTTCGTCGTGAGCGAACCCAGTGATTCCCGATTACCGGCAATCTCAGACCGGTTGGATGCGGTCGCTTCCTCGAGACCGGACATGTTGCTGTTTGTCTCGTCCAGCCGGTTGCTGACCGCACCAACCTGCTGTTCCATTCCTTCGGTTTTCTGGTCCAATTCTTCCCTCAGCGCCCCTACATCCTCGTGGTCAGCCTTGCCAATCGCAATGGCCTCGAGCTCTTTTCCCTGTTGGGCCTGGCTGCTCTGGAGACTAGAGTAGAGCTTCTGGTAACGACCCAGCTCGCGGCCCTGGTCGCCGATTAGGGTCTCACTCTTACTCAGGCCCGTCTCCAGTTCGCCGATTTTCTCTCCCGAAGTCTCCAACTGCTCGCCCACAGAGACAAGTTGCTCCTGGCTGGATTGCAGCTGGGTGTTCAACGCAACGAGCTGCTGCTGGGACTGGTAAAGAAAATAGGCCATTGCCACAAGTCCAACCGCAAACAGGCAACCGGCAATCAGTGCCCAGTAGTTCTTCCGTTTGTCAGACTGTCTGGCGTGGCTGTCGCGGGCCGGCTTTGTCTTGCCCCGAATTCCATCCATCAGGGGATCTTCATACTGTTTAATCTCGTCGGATCCGTTCATTTTCTCCTCCACTGAGAAGGTCCAAGAGTCCCGGTTTCAACTATCCATAATAGAGTCTCGACCGACGAAAAGGTTTCACGAAGAGATCGGCCGAGCCCCGCACTTGTGCAAGAAATCCATATGATAATATCACCCTCCAATGTCTGCCAAAGTGATTCTACCCGTTCTTGCGATCGGGGTCGGCTTGCCGGCCTTCATTTTTTACAGCATTTTTTCGGGCGGCCCTCACCCGGAAATGCCGCCCATCGCCAACTTCGAAAACTACCAGAGAGACATCACCCGTTTGTCCAACGATCGCTACCAGGTACTCGGGGTCATCGACGAAGGAAGCATGCTCCGGGTCAATGTCTGGTTTCAGAATCCTCTATCTTCTCGGTCGGAAGTCCGCATCCAGGCACTGAATACTCTTTACGATATTCAATCCGTTGCAGGCCGGGAGCTCTCGGCCAGTGTCTGGATGTATCGGGCTCCGGTAGCTGAGCGGTCTGCTCTCCAGGGACTGGCTTTTTTCCGCGCTCTCACGGGACAAACCGTGTTCAAGCACGCCGACGAGCTGCCGTGAAGAAAACCACTCTCCTCAAGGTTCGCAACTGCTGCGGTGCTCGAATGCTGAAATCTGCGGGCTGGTGGAGAATGCCCGTTCCATGTCAGGGGAGCCCTTCCGAAGCACCGGGCAACGTTGCAGAGAGAGCTGGGACTGACGTATCTTCCTTCCAAGAATGGGTTGGCAGGTCGGAACCAGGAGGTCGAGATCCAAGGCCCGAGGGTTGAAGCGCAGGTCGCTAAAAGGCCTTTCCATGATCAACCCAGGGCCGCCTGAGAGGTGACGAATGGAATATCCTGAGGATCTCCTGTACACGAGAGATCACGAGTGGATCCGACAAGCTGCAGATGTAGCGACCGTGGGTATCAGTGACTACGCTCAGAAAGAACTGGGAGATGTGGTTTATGCCGAGATCCCCACGGCGGGTGCAGAGGTAGCGGCGGGTGCATCGATTGCCTCTGTTGAATCCGTGAAGGCGGTCTCGGATGTCTATTCGCCCGTCTCAGGCCTGATCGAGGAGGCCAACCAGGATCTGGTCGATAACCCCGAAAAGATCAATGAGGATCCCTACGGCGCGGGGTGGATCGCAAAGATACGGCTCTCCGACAGCGGACCGCTGGCCGGCCTGATGTCGGCCCGCGAATACCAGGTCTATGTCGAGGAAGAATCGTCCAATTGAGGGAGGGCGACTTTGTTCACAGACACATCGGCCCAGGACCGGGCGACGTCCGGGACATGCTTCGTCACCTCGGCCTTTCTTCGCTCGACGATCTCATAGAGCAAACGGTCCCCGAGTCGATCCGTAACTTGAGCCCGCCGGCCCTGCCAGCAGCCAGAACCGAAAGTGAGGTTCTTTCTTTTCTCTCCCATCTCGCTTCACAGAACCAGCTGAAGAAGTCATTCATCGGGCTCGGATACTCGGCCGCAATCACGCCCCCTGTCATTCTCCGAAATATCCTGCAGAATCCCGGCTGGTACTCGGCCTATACTCCGTATCAGGCGGAAATCTCCCAGGGCCGGATGGAGGCCCTGCTCAATTTCCAGACTATGGTCATCGATCTTACCGGGATGGAGATCGCCAATGCCTCACTCCTGGATGAGGCCACGGCTGCTGCAGAGGCAGTGAGTTTCTGCCGTTCCCTGGGCGGAAAACAAGTGGAAGAAAGGGGCGTGTGGGTCTCGACCGAGTGCCATCCCCAGACCATCGACGTCATCCAGACTCGTTGCCGATCACTGGGCGTGAGCGTTGACACCGGTCATCCCGAACAGCTCGACTCAACTGAGGATTATTTTGCGATTCTTCTTCAGTACCCGGCCACCAACGGCTCCCTGAGCAACATGGAGGCACTCGCGACACGGGCTCACGGTGACCAGACCCTCGTGATTTCCGCCACGGATCTCTTGAGTCTCTGTCTTCTCAAGCCCCCGGGGGAGTTCGGCGCGGATGTCGTGATCGGGAACTCCCAGCGCTTCGGTGTCCCTCTCGGGTTTGGCGGACCGCATGCCGCCTTTTTTGCAACCAGGGAAAAATTCAAGAGAAAAGTACCCGGGCGAATCGTGGGAGTCACGCGGGATCGCCACAATCGCTTCGCCCTGCGCCTGGCTTTGCAGACACGGGAGCAGCACATTCGACGTGAGAAGGCCACCAGTAACATCTGCACGGCCCAGGTTCTGCTGGCCGTGATGGCCAGCATGTATGCCGTCTACCACGGCCCTGAAGGTCTGCAGGCCATTGCCTCGCGGGTCCACCGTCTGGCTTGTGACCTGGCAGCCGGTCTTCTCCGCCACGGCCACGCCGTTGTCTCTCGCCAGTTTTTCGATACCGTTGCAGTACGGATCGACGCAGGAAGGCTGCCAGCACTTCTGCAGGAAGCTGCTGCAGCCGGGTATAACGTGAGAGCGATCGATGAAATGACGGTCGGGATCTCTCTGGACGAGACCGCCTCTGCTGCAGATGTGGGAGCTCTTCTGGAGGTTTTCTCTCGGGGCAATTCTCCTGGGGCCGAAAACGACCACTCGCGAGTTGAAATTCCCTCCAGTCTGAAACGAAGCTCTTCGTATCTGATCCACCCGGTGTTCAACAGCTACCGGTCGGAAACGGAGATGCTCCGCTATCTGCACCGCCTCCAGGCTCGAGATCTTTCGCTGACTCACTCAATGATCCCTCTCGGTTCCTGCACGATGAAGCTAAATGCCACTGCCGAGATGCTTCCCATCAGCGAGCCGGGATTTGCCCAGGTGCACCCTTTTGTTCCGCTCGAACAGGCTCCCGGTTATCTCCAGCTCATCCACGAGTTGGAGGAGATGCTCGGCGCCGTGACTGGCTTTTCGGCTGTTTCCCTGCAGCCCAATGCCGGGTCTCAGGGAGAGTACGCCGGTCTGCTCGTCATCCGGCGCTACCATCTGGAGCGCGGTGACGGCCAACGAGATGTGTGCCTGATCCCTAGCTCCGCACACGGCACCAATCCGGCCAGTGCTGCCATGGCGGGTCTGAGAGTTGTCGTGGTGGCCTGTGACCGGGAAGGCAACATCGATCTCCCTGACCTGGAAGGAAAGGCCCGGCAACACTCCGACCAACTGGCTGCCCTCATGGTCACCTACCCTTCCACTCACGGCGTCTTTGAAGAAGACATTCGTGAAGTCTGTGACATCGTCCACAGATACGGGGGACAGGTGTATCTGGACGGGGCCAACCTGAACGCCCTGCTCGGTGTTTGTCGACCGGCAGAGTTCGGTCCTGACGTGGGTCATCTGAACCTGCACAAGACGTTCTGTATTCCCCACGGTGGGGGCGGCCCCGGCGTTGGACCGATCGGCGTCCGGGAACACCTGGCACCTTATCTTCCGGGGCACGTTCTGCGGCCGGAAGCCGGTCTCGGGCGCGGCATTTCAGCCGTCTCAGCTGCCCCCTGGGGAAGCCCCGGTATTCTTCCCATTTCCTGGGCCTACATCGCCCTGATGGGAGCAGAGGGACTCAAACGCGCAACCCAGATCGCCATTTTGAACGCCAACTACATTGCATCCCGCCTGCGGGACTGTTATCCGGTTCTTTTCGTCGGACACAGGGGCCTGGTGGCCCATGAATGCATCATCGATCTCAGACCCTTCAAGAAGAGCGCTGAGGTCGATGTGGACGATGTGGCCAAGCGCCTGATGGATTACAGCTTTCATGCACCCACCATGTCATTTCCAGTCCCTGGCACCCTTATGATCGAGCCCACTGAAAGCGAATCGAAGGAGGAACTGGACCGCTTCTGCGAGGCGATGATTCAGATCAGAGAGGAGATACGCGATATCGAAAAAGGCCTTTCCGATCGCCAACGGAATCCGCTCAAGAATGCGCCCCACACAGCCGAGAGCCTGGTCTCCGATGACTGGGACGAACCCTATACCCGGGAAACCGCAGCCTACCCTCTACCCTGGGTTCGGGAACGAAAATTCTGGCCGTCAGTAGGGCGGGTGGACAATGTCTACGGAGATCGCAATCTGATGTGCGCCTGCCCTCCGGTTGAAAGTTATCGCGAAGACTGAAGGGGGGTTGGTTACTGGTTGAAGGTTGAAGGTTGAAGGTTGGGATCGTGGTCCGCAGATCTGACAAGAAAGCTGAAAACGGAGCCGGGAGCGTCAGCGACCGGAGAGTATTCGGATCTCCCACTCCCTCACGGTCGGGGCTCCGTTCCGCACTCGGCGGGAGCGGTTCGGTGAACGCCAAACGTGGAACGTGGAACGTGGAACGTGGAATAATCCCCCCCATGGTGGACCTGCGAGCGGATCTGGAGATGATCTATCAGGCTGCGCTGACGGCCGCTGACCCTTACCCCTCCGTACTCGACAAAGTCACGCTCCAGGAAGACATCCTGAGCGTAGGGGGACAATGCTACTCGCTGAAACGTTATCGCCGCGTCCATCTATTGGGCGCAGGTAAGGCCAGTGCCGCCATGGCCAGGGCCATCATTGACCTGCTGGGCGACCGTCTTCAGGGAGGTCTTCTGGTGGTCCGGGACCTGCCTGACGAAGCGTTTACAGTGGTCAAGATCCTTCAGGCTGGCCATCCCGAGCCTGACGAACGGGGCCTGGAAGGCTCGCGACAGTGGATCCAATACCTGCAGGATGAACTCTCGCCCGAGGATCTGCTGCTGGTGCTGATCTCCGGTGGCGCTTCGGCGCTCCTTCCCGCACCTGTTGAGCCGATTTCCCTGGCCGAAAAGCAAGAGACGACCCGGACGCTGCTCGCCTGCGGCGCCACGATTCACGAAATCAACATGGTCCGGAAGCACTTGAGCCGGCTCAAGGGAGGGCGCTTGCTGAACTACAGCAGGGGCGCAGCCGTCGTCACCCTGCTGGTCTCCGATGTGGTCGGGGACGATCCATCCACGATTGGCTCGGGTCCAACCTCCCCTGATCCTTCCACTTTCGCCGACTGCCTGGAAGTGATTCGGCGCTATCAGATCACTTCCGGGATTCCTGAGAAGGTACTTCATTACCTGCAGTCAGGCGCCACATCGGGTAAGTCTTCCGAGACTCTAAAAGAGACAGACCCTCTCCTGCGGGGGGTCCAGAACTGCCTCGTGTCCAGCAACCGTGACAGCCTCCAGGCCGGCGCCCAGAAGGCTGCGGCACTGGGCTATCAGCCACTGATCCTTTCTTCTTCGATGCAGGGAAATGCCGCCGATCTGGCTCGATTCTACGTCGCCATCACAACCGAGATCCTGGCGACCGGCCATCCCCTTTCGGCCCCCTGCTGCCTGCTTTCGGGCGGAGAAGCGACAGTCCGAGTGAAGGGCCCGGGAAAAGGAGGCCGCAACCAGGAATTTGCCCTGTGGTGTCTACACGAGACGCAGTCCTGGAAAAACCAGCCAGTGCTCTTTGCCAGCCTCGGGTCAGACGGTTCGGACGGACCCACCGATGCGGCTGGAGCCGTCGTCTCTCCGCACACCCGCGCCAGGGCCCGAGAGCTGCAGCTCGACTCCGGGGACTACCTGCACCGGAATGACTCCTATCACTTCTTTCGAGAGCTCGACGACCTGATCATCACCGGGCCTACCGGGACCAATGTGATGGACTTTCACCTTGCCCTGGTGGGACCCGGGTAGCCTCTGCCGCCCATTCGGGCTGGGGAGGGCTCCCGGGAACATCTCCAGTGTAGGAGGACCCCCCGTGGTCCGATCGGATCGCTGGGAGGTTGCAGGTTAAAAGTTGAAGGTTGAAAATTCCATCACATCGCCTCGCGGAGGCGGCTCCTACGTTTCGGCATCCCGTGACATTCCCGGCGTAGGAGGACCCTCCGTGGTCCGATCAGATCGCCGCGCGGAGGCGGCTCCTACGTTTCACTATTGAGAAACTCCAGCAGCTTTCCCAGGTACTCTCCCAGCGGAGCGATGTTACGATCCAGCCGATTCCAGAAGGAGGTCAGGCCCGATCCCACCGTGTGGCTGACAATCTTGGGTGCCAGGAACGGAACCCCTTCCGTGTGGGCGGCCCGCACGACGGCGGCAGTGACCGAGTCGTAGACCGCGGCGCCGGTGGACTCAAACAGGCTCGTTCGCTGGGCGGCTTTCAAGAGTGGTCGGTCGAGTGAGATACCGCGGGCAACAGTTGGCCATCCGCCTGCCTGCAACCTCTTCAACAACCCGGCGTCGCAAGGCGCACACAGTCCATTCTCGAAGCACCACTCACGGGGCATCACAATGTCGCTCAGATGGAGGGTCATTTCGAGTTGGCTGACGCTCCCGGTAAAGATCAGCAGCGAGGGCCTGGCCTCTCGAAAGATCCGAAGCAGAACGGGGACAGAACGTTTGACACCGATCCCTGTCGCCATCACTTCAACAGGGCTCCCGATGCACCGTTGCAAAGCCTCGGCTTCTTTGTTCATGGGGCAGGCGACAAGTACTTGATGCACGACTGGCTCCGTGTGACATTCAGGGTCTAGTGTACTGTCCGGGAAGTTCGCGGTGTTAATTCGGGATGGATTTTCGTCGACAGTGAGGCGCGCGACCGCAGGAAGGCCGGGAGTCTTTCGAGGTAGCGCAACCAACTGTCGGCGACTCAATGTGCATCCCAGCAAGACCCAGCATCAAGGCAGTGTAGATCTCGCCCTGGAAACGCAGTGAGCAAAGTGAACAAAGCTGTCGGCGAAAAGACGCCCGAAGTAGCGGCGTGAACTTTCCGGACAGTGCACTAGCGAACCCTGCCCTCCTCCTTGCCGCTCACGAGTTCCAAAAACGCCTGTCCCGCCCGGCTGAGTGATCGCCTCTTCGGATACACCAGCCGAATGGGGCGCTCGACCTCAATCTCTTTGACCCGCACCTCGCAAAGTGTTCCCTGGCGGATCTCGTGCCCCACGCACATGCGCGGCAGAAAGGCGACACCTTCATCCGCCTGAACCAGCTTTCGAATGCTCTCGATCGTCGGCATTTCCACAGGCATGCGCAGAGGTACCCGATGCTCGTGGAACCGGCCGATGACGATCCGCCGGTAAGGAGAGACCACATTGTGGGCAATGAATGTCTCCTCTCCGAGATCCTTGATGGACACGCTGTCCTTGGTCGCCAGTCGGTGCTTCGGCGACACAACAAATGCAAGGTGATCGGTGTAGATCACCCTGGTTTCCAGGAGCGCGTCCATAGGATCGAAGCTGATCACACCCAGTTCAAGGTAACCCTGCAGGATTTCGCTGGGCATCTGGCTGGACTGGGAGCGCTGAACCCGGATCCGGATCTTAGGATAGAGCCACCGGTATCTCCTCAAGTGGCGAAGGAGGTAAAGAATGGACGATTCGTTGGCTCCGATGCTCAGGCGACCGGAGGAAAGGTTCCCCAACTCCTCGAGCTCGTCGACCAGCTTTCGCTTCTGAGCGTCGAATCCCTTGGCGTATTCCAGAGCTACCTGACCTGCGTCCGTCAAGAGGAGCTTGCGGCTCGTCCGGTCAATCAATGTAAAGCCAATCTGACCCTCCAGCTTTTGAACCGCCAGAGACACCGCAGGCTGCGTCCGCAGGAGTTTCCTAGAAGCCCGCGAAAACCCTCCCTCTTCCACGACGATTCGAAAAACTGACAGGGCTGAAATGTCAAAATCTTCACGTTTCAGTTCGCTCATTCGCCTAATATACAATAAGTCCTATTTATGTCTAAGCGGATAATTATAAATTTGATTAGGAAAGAAACTTGTTCCATACTGGGGGCTGTTGTTTGCTGAAAGGAATGGTCTTATGAGTCATACTGGTGCTCATGCCTTGTGGGAAGCGCTGATCAAGGAGGGCGTCGATCTGGTGTTCGGCTACCCGGGAGGAGCGATTCTGCCCGCGTACGACACGATTCTCGACTACCCCATTCGGCACGTGCTGGTTCGTCATGAGCAGGGTGCTGCACACATGGCAGACGGGTACGCACGTGCTACCGGCAAAGTAGGTGTCGCTGTCGCGACTTCGGGACCTGGAGCCACCAATCTGGTCACCGGGATTGCAACGGCCATGCTGGATTCTTCTCCGATTGTCTGCGTTACGGGCCAGGTTCCCTCAGCGCTGATCGGGCGAGACGCTTTTCAGGAAGTGGATGTCACCGGCATCACGCTACCGATTACCAAGCACAACTACCTTGTCCGCGAGGCCGACGACATCGGCTCTGTGCTCAAAGAAGCCTTTCATATTGCCCGGTCAGGAAGGCCCGGTCCGGTGCTGGTGGACATCACCAAAGATGCCCTGCAGACGGAAACCGACTGGGAGTGGGACGAATCCGAAGTCACGCTTCCGGGGTACCGGCCTCGACACGAGACGCTTCCGGAGGAACTTGAGCACGCAATCGGACTGATCAACGAGGCCAGACGACCTGTCATCCTGGCAGGTCAGGGCGTGATCAAGTCTGGTGCAACGGAGCTCTTGATCCGGTTCGCCGAGAAGACCCGGATCCCGGTCACGCCGACTCTGCTGGGTCTGGGCGGGTTTCCGGCATCTCATCAGCTCAACCTTGGGATGATGGGGATGCATGGTGAAGCCTGGGTCAATACCGCTATTCAGGAATCCGATCTGCTGCTGGCCTTTGGAATGAGATTCGATGATCGGGTGACCGGCAATCTCGCTACCTACGCTCCCAATGCACGCAAGATTCATGTCGATATCGACCCGACCGAGATCAACAAGAATGTGCGGGTGGATGTGGGAATCGTGGGTGATCTTCGAGAGACGCTCGAGGACCTCATGCCTCAGGTAAAGGAGGGGCATCGGGCGGCCTGGATCGACCACATCCAGGAACTCAAAGGAGATGCGGCGGTCCGAGACATTCAGTCTCTGCCCGATAGCGGCAATCTGTGGGCAGCTCACGTCATTAACGATCTCTGGAATCTGACCAAAGGAGATGCTCTCATCGTCACGGATGTAGGCCAGCACCAGATGTGGGAGGCGCAGTACTACAAGCACGAGAAGCCTCGCTCACTGATCACTTCGGCCGGACTGGGGACGATGGGCTTTGCTCTCCCGGCGGCCATGGGCGCCAAACTGGGCTGCCCGGAGAAAGAAGTCTGGGTCATTGCTGGAGACGGCGGCTTTCAAATGACCGCGGCCGAGCTTTCCACGATCGCTCAGGAGGAGATCAAGCTGCACGTGGCCATCATCAATAACGGGTACCTGGGCATGGTCCGGCAGTGGCAGGAGTTTTTCTATGAACGACGCTACGCGGCAACTCCCCTGTTGAATCCGGATTTTGTAAAGCTGGCGGAGGCACATGGATTGAAGGGCCTTCGTGTGGAAAAGCGCAGCGAAGTGGAGGAAGCCGTCCGTGAAGCCGAGGCCCACGATGGAACTGTTGTCATTGACTTCCGGGTAGAGCAGGAAGACAGTGTGTATCCAATGGTTCCCGCCGGAGCCGATCTGGATGCCATGATCAGGAGGCCTCGGGAAACTGTCCTGGCGGATCGGGGAGACGCGGATTGGTAGGTGAACAGCAGGCACCCGCAGAGGAGATACCGCCGCAGACGCTGGTCGCGTACGTTGAGGACAAGCCGGGTGTTCTGAACCGTATTGCCTCGTTGTTCAGGCGCCGGAACTTTAACATCGAGTCGCTCAATGTGGGCAAGAGCCACCAGCCTGGAGTCTCCCGACTGACGATTGTGATGCGGGGCGACGAGGCCACCGCCCGTCGGTTTGAGGCGAATCTGTATAAACTCGTCAATGTCTTGCGGGTGGTGAATCTCACCGGCAAATCAACGGTCGAGAGAGAATTGGCTCTGATCAAGGTTTCCTCCAATACCAAGGTACGCAAGGAAATCCTTCAGATCGCTGAGGTTTTTCGTGCCCGGATTGTCGACATGGGAACGGAGGCAATTGTCCTCGAGATCACGGGTACGCCCAGTAAGATCAATGGTCTGATTGAAGTTCTGGAGCCGTTCGGGGTCATCGAGGCCGGCCGCACCGGGGAACTGGCGATGACCAGAGGAGCGGAACCTCCACCTCTGGATCCTCAATTCGTCCCCGCACATGTGCCGGCCTCGAAGCGTGCCCAAAACCTCCCCTCAAAGTGAACAACAAGGAGTCGAACCAAATGGCAAGAACCTACTATGACGCTGATACGGATTTGAGTCTGATTCAATCACAAAAAGTGGGCATTATCGGCTACGGATCCCAGGGCCACGCCCATGCCCTCAATTTGAACGACAGTGGCGTGCAGGTACAAGTAGGACTCAAGGCGGACAGCCAGACCCGGGAACAGGTTGCCAGAGATGGTCTCCAGGTTCGGTCTGTAGCGGAGGTCTCACAATGGGGCGATGTGATTGTCCTGCTCGCTCCGGACACGATTCAACCCCGGATTTACACTGAGCAGGTGGCTCCTCATCTCGGTCCCGGGAAGACGCTCATGTTCAGCCACGGCTTCAATATCCGGTATGGAACCATCGACCCTGCCGCGGAGGTCGATGTCTCAATGGTAGCTCCCAAGAGTCCGGGACACCGGGTGCGAGAGACTTACCTGTCCGGAGAAGGAACCCCCGCCCTGCTGGCAATTCACCAGGATCCCAGCAGTCAAGCCCGAGCCGTGGCGCTCTCCTACGCCAGTGCCCTCGGTTGTGCGCGTGCCGGGGTGATCGAGACGACCTTCACTGAGGAAACCGAAACCGATCTGTTCGGGGAACAGGCGGTGCTCTGCGGGGGTGTCACCGAGCTCGTCAAGGCGGCCTTCGAAACCCTGGTTGAAGCTGGATATCAGCCCGAGATCGCTTATTTCGAGTGCCTCCACGAGCTCAAGCTGATTGTTGATCTCATGTACCGCGGAGGATTGAGCTATATGCGCTACTCCGTGAGTGACACGGCTGAGTACGGCGATTATGAGAGTGGGCCTCGGGTCATTGACGGGCATGTCCGAGAAACCATGAAGCAGCTTCTTGTCGAAGTCCAGGACGGGTCGTTCGCCGAGCGCTGGATCCGCGAGAACGAGGAAGGGCAGCGCAGATTTCTCCGTCAGCGCCAAAAGGATCGCAGTCACCTGATCGAGAGTGTGGGGCGTGAACTCCGAAGTCGCATGAGTTTTCTGAATCCAGTGGAGATCCTTCCCGACAAAGAGCCGGTCTCGGACTGAGGATTGCGTAACCGAGTGTAGGAGGACCCTCCGTGGTCCGATCAGATCGCCGCGCGGAGGCGGCTCCTACGCTTCGCCATCATGTGACATCCCCGTGTGTAGGAGGACCCTCCGTGGTCCGATCAGGAAAACTACAGGGGCAGGAGCGACACTGTATGCTCGGGGCAAAATGAGGGACAACGTCAGCGATCCAGCCACCAGAACGGTGGCACAGCCTGTTCAGGCCGCACTGGACCTGTCCATTCTCATTCCGGTCTTCAACGAAGAAGAGAGCCTCCGGCCCCTTTATGAGAACCTGACCCGCGTGCTCGGGACCCTGAAAGAATCCTACGAGATTCTCATCGTTGACGACGGGAGCACCGACGGAAGTCTCCTGCTGATGAGAGAACTGGAGGGTTCCGACCACCAGGTCCGCGTTCTCGAGTTCGTTCGGAACTTCGGTCAAACGGCAGCCATGGCTGCCGGCTTTGAGTACGCTCGGGGCAAGATCTTGATCCCTCTGGATGGAGATCTGCAGAACGACCCGAAAGACATTCCCCGAATCCTGTCCAAACTCGAGGAAGGGTACGATGTGGTCAGCTGCTGGCGCTACCCGCGCCGTGACTCTCTGCTGCGGACTCTCCTGTCCCGCGGTGCCAACTGGATGATCAGTCGCAGCACTGGAGTCAGGCTTCACGACTATGGCTGCACGCTGAAAGGTTATCGGCGCGACATCACTCAGCACATTCGTCTTTACGGGGAAATGCACCGTTTCATCCCTGTCTATGCCAGCTGGGCAGGCGCCAGGGTCACGGAACTTCAGGTGTCCCACTACCCTCGGACCCACGGAGTGTCGAAGTACGGGCTACTGCGGACGCTCAAAGTGCCCCTCGACCTGCTGACCGTCATTTTCCTTGCCCGCTACTCGACCAAACCCATGCACTTGTTTGGCGGCCTGGGCGGCCTTTCCTTCCTGGGAGCACTTTTACTCTCGGGTGTGACCCTTTACCAGAAGTTCTTCGAAGCTGTGAAGGCTCACCGCAACCCCCTTCTTTTACTGACCGTTTTTCTTTTCCTGATCGGCGTTCAACTGATACTGTCAGGGCTCATGTGCGAATTGATGGCCCGCACCTACCACGAGTCACAGAACAAGGCGACCTACATCCTTCGAAAAAAGAGCCAGCCATAACCCGGGCCACGCGGGAGACCCTATGGATCCGCTGATTGAGAATTTAGTTGCACTGACGCAGGGCGTTTCGGACTGGCTGTGGGGAGCACCGATGGTGATTCTTCTTTTCGGGACCGGTCTTCTCCTGACAGTCCTCACCGGCTTTGTGCAGCTGCGAAACTTTGGAAAAGCTTCCCGGATGGTGCTCTCGGGGGCCGTTGGAAAAGCCAAACCGGAGAGTGGCGGAGAGGGAGACATCAGCCCCTTCCAGGCCCTGATGACTGCACTTTCTGCGACCGTCGGCAACGGCAATATCGCAGGAGTCGCCACGGCGATTGCCATGGGCGGGCCGGGGGCTGCCTTCTGGATGTGGATCACCGCGGTGTTCGGAATGGCCACCAAGTACGCGGAAGCAGTGCTGGCCATTCAATATAGAGTCCGGATGGAAGACGGCACCATGGCCGGCGGTCCCATGTATTACTGCCGATATGGCATTGGAGGACGTTTCGGGGCATTGCTGGGGGGGGGGTTTGCGATTTGTGGAGGAATTGCAACCCTGTTCGGAACCGGCAACATGTTCCAGTCACAGCAAATCGCGCTGGCTGCCCAGCAACAGTGGGGAGTGCAGCCGTGGATCATGGGGCTTTTGATCAGCGTTACGGTAGGTCTTGTGATTCTGGGCGGAATCAAGAGAATCGGAGCCGTAGCCGAACGCCTGGTGCCTCTCATGATCCTCTTCTATTTCGGTGGGGCGCTGACTGTGATCCTCACCAATCTTGCCCAGGTACCCTCTGCGCTCGTCATGATCTTCCAGTCCGCCTTCAGCCCTCAGGCAGTATTCGGCGGGGCCATTGGGATCTCGATTCAACAGGCCATTCGCTTTGGAGTCGCCCGCGGGCTCCTCTCCAACGAGTCCGGCCTGGGGAGTGCGGCCATCGCCCACGGAGCTGCCAGGACCAGGTTTCCGGCTGTTCAGGGCAGCATCGCGATGATGGGAACCTTCATTGACACGATCGTCGTCTGTTCGCTGACGGCCATCACGATAACCGTGTCAGGCGCCTATGAGCAGGCCAAGTTTCTGGCAGGGGAGCAGGGACTGGGCGACTCCAATCTGACGGTTGAGGCCTTCAATCGGGGAATGCCGGACCCGATTTCGGGCTGGGGAGGCAATATTGTTGTCTTCGCTTCGCTGATCTTCGGATTCACAACCCTCATTGGATGGAGCTATTATGGCCAGATCTGCTTCGAATACCTGTTTGGGATCAAGGTCGTCAAACCCTACCGTGCGGTTTTCGTCGTTCTCCTCTTTGCCGGAGCTCTCTTCACCGGGCCCAGCGCTCCTATTGTCAAGAACGTCGGTGATATCTGCAATGCAGCCATGGCCTTTCCGAACCTGATCGCTCTGATTCTGTTGAGCGTCGTCGTGGCTCGAGTGACACGCCAGACCTACGCAGCCGGTGATCTTCGAGCAGTTGATGTGAGACCTCTGGAAGTGAAAGACTAATCGATACTCGGTCCCACAGGGCCGGAACACAGGGCGGCAAACATGTCCGAGAGTAAGATTGATCTTTACGAAGAAATCGTTCGCCTCCGCCGGCTGGGAGAACCGGCCGCGCTGGCAACCATCATTCGACGGACGGGAAGTACCCCCCGTAAGGATGCCGCCAAGATGCTCATCCGCCAGGATGGGACCTCAGTCGGATCGATCGGTGGAGGATGCGTCGAGGCCCAGGTCTGGCAGACAGCTTCTGAAGTGATGAAAACGAGCCGAGCTCAGGTCCTCGAGTACCAGATGACCGATGACGATCTCGAGGAAGATGGACTGGTTTGCGGTGGTCACGTCGAAATCTTTGTGGAACCTATTCTGACAAGACCTCAACTGGTTGTTCTGGGAGCCGGGCATGTAGGGCAGGCCATCGCCCGGACGGCAGCCAGACTCGACTTTCGTGTCAGTGTCATCGATGACCGCGATAGCTTCGTGTCCGAAGAGCGATTCCCGACAGCCGAAAGGCGAATAGCCCGGCCCTACGATCAGAGCCTCGATGATCTCAATCTTCCCGCCGACAGTTTTATTCTGGTTGTCACCAGGGGACATCGCCATGATCAGCAGGCACTGGAGACAGCCCTGAACCAGCAAGTGGCTTACACAGGACTCATTGGAAGTCGTCGAAAAATCAAGCTGCTCGTAGATAGCCTGCTCGAAAAAGGCTACCCTCCCGAGCACTTTCACAACCTCTACGCTCCCATCGGCCTCGAAATCGGCTCAGAGACTCCTCGCGAGATTGCCGTCAGCGTTGCAGCCGAGCTGATCGCCTTGCGAAAAGGGGAGCACCAGCGCAGCCCCAAGCAGCAGTTCATCCACGATTACCTCGACCGCTCCGGTCTGAAGGTCTCGGAGATCTCCTAGCGGTGCGTGGTGGAACTCGCGCGGGTCGCCTGGCGGGTGCCGTGCCGGAGTAAAGCTTCCTGACTTCTTCTGGAGAGAGGTGCCGGGATTCGCCCGGCTTGAGATTCCCCAGCTTCAGGGAGCCAATGGAAACCCGTCGCAGGCGCATCACCGGGTGCCGGACCGACTCGAACATTCGCCGAATCTGCCGATATCTGCCCTGCCTGAGCGTCACCGTCAACCAGGAGTTGTTGCCAGGCTTCACCATCTTGATCTGGCAGGGTGCCAGACCTTCCCCGGCGAGACGAATGCCGTTGCGCAAGCGGTCGAGAAGTCTCTCGGAGGGTTGACCTCGGACTTTGACCCGGTAGTGTTTGGGCACGTGGCCGGCTTTGGTCAGCCGGCGGCTCAGGTCGCCGTCGTTGGTCAGTATGATCAGCCCCTCACTTTCGTAATCGAGCCTTCCAGCCGGATAGAGTCGAACACTGGTTTGCACAAGATCAGTCACTGTTCTCCGGCCCTTTTCATCCTGGACTGAGCTGACGACAGCACGGGGTTTGTTGAGAGCGTAGTACTCCAGAGGTTGAGGATGAATTCGCTTCCCGTTCACCCTGATGTGGTCGCGCGAAGGATCTGCACAGACCCCCAGCCGACGCACCACACTGCCATTCAGCTCGACCCCTCCGGCCAGGATCAACTCCTCCGCTTTACGGCGAGAAGCAATGCCGGCACGGGCAATAATTTTTTGCAACCGCTCCATTTTCTTGTGTTCGCGGCACGGAGGCCGCTCCCACTCTTTGCGGGCTTGCAACGGCACGTCTGCCTCAGTGTGGGAGGACCCTCCGTGGTCCGAACTCCTATGGCCTGTTCTCTACAAAGTATAAAAGTGATAGTTATCCCGCATTCTTCACAAGTTTTCTACTGCAGCGTGATCATTTCCCGCCCTGACTGCGTTACGCTCGGTCGGCCTCCTCGGCGTACTGCACGAGTACGCCTGCGGTGGCCTCGGTCGCAAGCCTTGTCAGAACAGGTCTTCTCCCGCTTCGCTACGAAAACTTATGAATAATCCGGGTCAACGGTATGTTAAGAGCTGTCTTCCAGAAGTTCCTGGAATTCTTCAAGAGTTGGAAGATCCTTCACATCGGTCAGACCGAAATGGAGCAGAAACTCCCGGGTCGTTCCGTACATGATAGGTCTCCCAATGACCTTGCGGCGGCCTCTGGTTTCGATCAGGCGCTTCTCCAGCAGGGTCCGGATCGTGGAGGTGTTCTTGATACCACGAATCTCCATGATCTCGGGAAGCGTGATGGGCTGCTTGTACGCGATCACCGCCAGGGTCTCAAGTGCTGCCAGGGACAATTTGGCGGCCGGTTTGGTCTTCAAATAGGAACGAATGAGCTGATGGTATTCCGGTTTCGTCGTAATTCGGTATCCTCCGGCAACCTTCCGGACCTCCATGGATGGAATGAGCTCCTCAAAGCCGTCACACAGGTGATTCAAGGTAACTGTCAATTCTGCCTCAGGCAGATCCGTGAAGACTTCGCCAAGCTGCGCCGCGGTTACCGGCTCCTCGGCCGCGAAAAGGATAGCCAGAAGCTGATTTCCGAGCTCTTCTCTCAACATGCCAAGATCCGAATGTCTTCAAACACATCTTTTTGAAACAACCGCACCTCCTTGACCCGGACCAGCTCCAGAAGTGCCACGAATGTCACGACCAGATGGCGCCGAGACAGCTTTCGCTGGAAGAAATAGGAGAAGTAGAACTCTTTTTGAACTTTCAGAAGTCCTCGCAGTTCTTTGATCTTATCCTGCAAAGTGATGGTTTCCTTCTCCACTTCCAGCGTGATCTGGTCCTTGTAGCCCTCCACCATTCGGTGGAAGGCCTTGACCAGATCAAACACAGTGGCCGAGACCGCTTCTCTCTCGTCTTCGGCAAACTCGAATCCACCCCTGGGCCAGACCGCAAGTTCGACGGTTTCCCTGGAATAAAGCATCTGGGCGGCGTTCTTGAACTGTTCATGCTCTAGAAGCCTTTCCACCAGTTCGGCCCGCGGGTCCTCTGCCTCTCCTCCCTCGTCGGAAACATCAGGGTCCGAAGGCAAGAGCATTCGTGACTTGATGAAAATCAGGGTCGCTGCCATGACCAGGTACTCCCCTGCCAGATTGATGTTCAGATCCTTCATCACCTTGAGGTAATCCAGGTACTGGTCGGTGACTGACGCGATCGGAATATCGTAGATGTCGACTTCCTGAACTCGGATCAAATGAAGCAGAAGGTCGAGAGGCCCCTCAAAGATCTCAAGCTGAACCTCATAGTCAAAGGAACCCTGTCGAGGTTTCAAAGCTGGAGCGGCTTGGGCCATGATCTCAAATGCCGGGCTGATCTTACGGAGGAAGGGTACACGGGCCCCTTTGCAGTCAATACTTTATCTTCATGGCCTGACGCACTTCGTCCATGGTTTGGCGGGCCATAATGCGGGCTTGGGTGCTCCCTTCCTGAAGAACTCTCCTGACCTGTCCGGGGTCCTGCTCGAGCTCCCTCCGACGGGCCGACACCGGCTCGATACGGGGCAGCATTCTCTCCAGCAGGTGATTCTTACAGTCCACGCAGCCGATGCTCGCAGTGGTACATCCATCCACCACCCATTCCCTTCCCTTTTGCCCAGTGAATACTTTGTGGAGATCGAAAACAGGACAGACCTCGGGGTTACCGGGGTCGGTTCTCCGGGCCCGTGCGGGGTCCGTGACCATGGGCATGATCTTCTTTCTGATGGTCTCCGGCTCGTCTGAGAGCCGTATCTCATTTCGATAGCTCTTGCTCATCTTTCGCCCATCCGTTCCGGGAAGCCGTGGCGCCCTGGTGAGACGTGCCTGGGGCTCTGGAAAAACGTCGCCGTACAGACGATTGAAGCGCCGGGCGACCTCACGGGTCAGCTCGATGTGGGAAACCTGGTCTTCTCCCACGGGCACGACTTCGCCCTTGTAAATGAGAATGTCGGCAGCCTGCAGGAGAGGATAGCCCAGAAATCCAAAAGTGGAGAGATCTCTACCCTCCAGTTGCTGCATCTGTTCCTTGTAAGTGGGAACCCGCTCCAGCCAGGGAACCGGGCAGATCATTCCAAACAGTAACTGCAACTCAGCGTGCTCGGCGACCAGCGACTGGACCATCAGAATCGATTTCCCCGGGTCTAATCCGGCCGCCAGCCAGTCCAGGCCGATCTCGAGCACGTTCTGCGATATGTCCCCAACATTCTCGTATTCCGTCGTGAGCGCATGCCAATCCACGATTCCGTAGACGCAATCGAATTCGTCCTGCATCTGGACCCAGTTATCGAGAGCTCCCACCAAATGGCCCAGGTGCAGCGGCCCGGTAGGCCGCATCCCGCTGAAAACTCGTTTCTTCATGAGAGGTGCTTTATAACAGATTAGAAATCAAAAATTGAAAATTAAAGATTATTCGCTTCGCTCATTGCGTTTCCAGGGCAAGGTCAATGATGCCTTGAACCGACTTGCTCGGAAAGATGCACATTGGGGCGCCGACTGTTTGAAAATGTGTCGCTTTGCTCATTGCGGTTCCAGGCGAAGAACGAGGATCGCGAATGTGGGGAGCGAGGTCTGTGAACTTCACAAGGACGTGGGAGGCGCCTCAGGCGGCGACCGGCAATCGTGAACATCACACCCGGCGGTCGCGGCCTGAGGCCCCTCCCACTTTCAAAAACTTGCAACTTGGAACGCTCGCGCCAGCGAGCATCCCCCTCGAGCATCCCCCTAAAAAACCAGCTGGCGAACAAACAGCAGGACTGGCCCGATGACAGAGGAAAAGACGCCGCTGAACAGCAGGAGAATCAGGAGCATGAACCCATACGGTCTGATTGAATCGACCAGGCCCGCCAGGTTTTCGGGAAGCAGCCCCTGCAGAATCCAGCTCCCGTCCAGCGGGGGAATCGGGAACAGGTTGAAAACGGCCAGAATCACGTTCAGGTTCAGACCCACATAGAGCATCTGGAAGAGGGGTGCCACGATCGAGTGAGTGGCGATCACAGAACGGTCAAACAGGCCCAGGATCAGATGCAGGCCGAGGAGACACAAGGCTGCCTGGACCAGATTACTGGCAGGGCCGGCAGCGGCGATCAGCAGGTGATCCTGACGGGGCCTCCTCAGGTTCAAGGTGTTTACCGGCACGGGCTTGGCCCAGCCAAAAACGACGCCTCCGGAAACAAGTCCGATCAGAGGAAAGAGAACGGTTCCGAAGGGGTCGATGTGCACCAGGGGATTCAGGGAAACGCGACCCAGAGTGCGGGCTGTGGGATCTCCCAGCACACTCGCCGACCAGGCATGGGCCGCTTCGTGAACGCTCAGGGATATGAGGAGCACGGCCAGGGTGATGAAGGCGTAAGCCAGATCGATGTCTTGCAGCACCGGATCATGGTAGCACGGCTTCTGGTTGCTGGTTACTGGTTACTGGTTATCGGTTAGTGGTTACTGGTTTCTCGTGCGGCGTGTGCCCCGACGAACCATAGTCCGAAGCACCTCCACTCGTCGCCTGTCCAAGGTGCTTCCCACATTCTCCTTCGTCCAGGTTCCCCGAACTTTCAACCAATTCCCAAAAACTTTTAACCTTCAACTTTCAACTTTCAACCGGTAACCGGTAACCGGTAACCAGAACCCATGAAAGGGATCAGCGTTCAAACACCACCCTCACCACCAGATCGGTGGCGGCGGTTTTACCCTCTACGATGGCAGGCAGGACGATCCAGGAGTTGCGTACGACTTCCAGGGCAATCTGGTCCAGTTCAGGATCCACGCCTTCCTCCACAGAGTGGTCGAGCAAGCCCCCGCCTGCAGTCACGTCGAGGCGAATCCTGACAACCACAGGATCGGGCAAATGGCTGAACTTCGAAAGCAGCCGGGGAGCAGGATTCTTGAGGACAATGGGTGGATACAGCTCGCTGTCGGCCAGAAGTGTGCCAATCGGATCCCCTTCGAGCGAGCCCACTCGAAGCAGCTTTCCAACACCCTGATGGAAACCGGCGTCGTACAAAGCCAGGGTCGAGTTCTCGACCTCCAGGTTCAGGTTCACCACCCTGTCGGCTGCCTTGTCGAACTCCTGCAGCGTCAAAGGTGTCAGCTCCAGGACTCGTCCACCCAGACGGAAATAGGCGGCAACAGGAGGTGCCTTGAATCGGAAATTGCCCAGAATCGAGTAGCCCTTGAACTGGCGCGGCGCGACCAGGTCAGTGACGTGAAAGGCCTGACCCTCTTCGTCGGCCTGATCGCGCTTGAACAGATGCCCCCGATAGCCTCCGCCGGTCGCGTCCAGAATCAGCAGATTGGTGGACTCAAGGAGCTCAAAATTCTGTCCCAGGTTGATGTAGTTCAAGATCGTTTCGCCTTCGTCAATGATCTCCACCGTCACTACACGCTGGTCGGAGACATAGAGGAAGCGATGGAAACCCGCCTCGGCAGCCTGACAGACAGACAACCAGGCAGTTGTTGCAAGCCACATCCCCACGCAACCCGTCAGCATCTTCATTCATAATCTCCTGGTCAAGAACAGTCTGAAGGCATTTTATCTTTTTCCGGCCACGTCAGGTGGCAGGCACCACGAGGGGCGCCTTTTAGGATGAGAGCCTTCAGACGGACGCGGCCCGCCACGGAATCATGGCCGGAAGCGGACAGTCCTGGTCACCCTCGAACCTGGGCGCAGCGCTTTGCAGCAAATCAGATGAACATTCCTGTGATCAGTTTCGTCTTAAAGCTCAAAGGAGTGGTGCTTGTGAGTCGCCGTCTGATCCAACTGCTACCCGGCTTGCTGGCTTTTACCTCTCTGGGGGCCGGCCAGGCCGGCCAGGATCGAGAGGAACGATTTTTCGCTGCAACACCGGGCGACACCGTAGTGATCCAGAATGACTACGGCCGAATTCGGGTCCTCCCTGTCAGCGGACGGCAGGTGAGAGTTGTCATCAGGAAGATCGCGGTAAGCGACGACCGACTGGAGAAAGTCGTCGTCATGGCACAGAAGGTGTCCCAGAAGATATTCCTGAGCACCTATTACTACGATTATCAAGCCGAATCGGTCTACCTCGAAATCGAAGCTCCCCCCTTCATCAATCTGGCCATCTGGGGTGCCAACCCGGCCGTGGAGATCTCAGGGATCCAGGGATATGTGCGCGTTTTCACCCAAACCGGTCTGATCACAGCCGCCGACCTCACCTCCTCGGTTTCACTGACGACGGAATCAGGAAGTATCGTCTTCCGAGCTCGCCAGCAACCCGAGAAGGACATTCGGCTCGAGTCGATTCACGGTGAAGTCACGTGTGAACTTGCTGAAGGACTTAATCTACGAGGGTGGGTGCGTGCCGGTGGACACCTCGACTGGAACTCCGAAGTCGAGTTCAACGATGGTCAACTGGAACGTCAGATCGGTGTCGGCGGCCCTCTATTGCTGCTTGCCAGCCAGGAGGGAGCGGTCAATGTCAGTCTCAATCTGAAGCCCTCCCGGACGATGGCTTCCATTGCCGAGATGCCGCCCTCGCCAAACCAGACGAGATCTGCCGGATCAGCTCCACGCGCCCGCGATCCGGGTCCCGTCCTGGATGCGCCGCCAGATGCGCCCGATCCGGTTCCCGTGGGCAATCCCTCGAGCCGGGCCTATGAGCCTCCCGCCCATCCCCCGCAGGCCGGCGGCGCCCCCGATCCGGGGACGGGAGAGTTTTCGGTCAAGGTGGATGTCAACTGGATTTATTTGAATGTATCCGTGAGGGATCGTTTGACCAATCGGAGTATACCCGATCTCAAGCGAGATGACTTCCTGGTTTACGAGGACTCCCAGCAGCAACGAATCGAGCAGTTCCAGTCCACCGATGCACCCTTCAGTATCCTTCTCCTCCTCGATGTCAGCGGCAGTACTGACGACTATGTGGCCGATGTCAAGACAGCCGCCATCGAATTCTTGCGGCAAATGCGCTCTGATGACCGGGTAGCCATTGCCATCTTCAACTCGAATACGTATATGGTGCATGCCTTCACCAGCGACCGACGTCGACTCGAGAGACAGATCCGGCGGATTCGCTCAGGTGGAGGGACCGCCTTCTACGATGCCCTGGACGTCAGCGTAAACGACTATCTGTATGGAGAAGAAGGGCGCAAGGCAATTGTCGTCTTCACGGACGGAGTCGATGGGCAGCTCATTGGGCAGCGTAGCAGTGGCTCGCGCATCACCTTTGGAGAGCTCTACCGATCCATTGAGGAAACCGAATCGATCATCTACACCATATTTCTGGACACCCAGAACCGCGGGGGCCAGGGAAACGGCCGCGCCTACGAGACGGCTTACGCACAGATGCAGAGAATCGCAGATCAGACCGGGGGGCGCTTTTACGGTCCGAACAGCATTTATGACGTCCAGCGGATGTTCCAGGAAATCGCCGACGACCTGCGCGTCCAGTACATGCTCGCCTACAATTCCACCAACACGAACAACGATGGCTCCTGGCGCAGGATCAGCATCGAGGTTCGGGATAATCGAAACTGGGCCCCCCGCAGCCGCAAGGGCTATTACGCGCCCGGGGGATAGGCAGTTAAAGGTTGAAGGTTGAAGGTTGAAGGAACTCGGCAAAGAAGTGCAGGCTTTTTGGTCGTGCAGTTCCAGACTTTAGAATAGTCTCTAAGATGTCAAAATCTGTTCGATCATCAAAGGAGTTTTATGCAGCCAAGAATTGGATTCATCGGTTTGGGAATCATGGGACAACCTATGGCAGGCCACATTCTCCGCAATGGCTACGATCTGACGGTTCACAATCGGACTGCGTCCAAAGCAGCCTCCTTGGTGGAATCCGGCGCCAGAGAGGCCGCCAGTCCAGCCGAGGTAGCCAGCCGGACCGACATTATTATTACGATGGTTTCTGACACACCGGATGTCGAAGCCGTAGTGGCCGGTGCCTCGGGTATTATTCAAGGGATCCGACCGGGATCGGTGGTCATCGACATGAGCACGATTGCCCCGGCAATGGAAAAGAAGCTCGACGGACAGTTGCAAACGGTTGGATGCACCCTTGTCGATGCTCCGGTTTCCGGAGGTGACATCGGCGCCCAGAAGGGAACGCTGGCTATCATGGCAGGGGGACGCAAGACGGATTTCGAACGGGTGAAGCCGGTGTTCGAAGCGATGGGTTCGACAATTACTCACTGTGGATCTGTAGGTCACGGACAACTTACCAAGCTCTCCAATCAGATTCTGGTGTCTCTGACGTTACTGGGAGTGTGCGAGGCTGTTCTTTTTGCCGAGAAAAACGGTCTGGAGCCTGACGTTATGATTGAAGCGGTTCGAGGGGGAGCTGCCGGCAGCTGGCAGCTGTCGAACCTGGGACCCATGGTCGCCCGGGGCGACTACGCTCCCGGCTTCATGGTGGACCTGCTCCAGAAAGATTTGGGTATCGTGCTGGAGACCGGTTATCAAGCGCGTGTTTCGTTGATGGGAACCTCTCTGGTTCGACAACTCATGTCGGCTGCACAGTCCATGGGAGAAGGACGGGCGGGGACTCAGGCACTGGCTAAAGTATTAAAAACTCTAGCCTCCCCAAGCTCTCCCAACTAGAACATTCAAGAAAAAACTTTCAACCTTGTCCACCTCGCTCGCTACGACTCAGTGTGCATCAGTTTTCTTTCTGAGGTTCAAGGCAGAGGTTGAGCGTGCCACGGAAACGCAGTGAGCAAAGTGAACAAACTGTCGGCGAAAAGACGACCGAAGTAGCGGCGCGAACTTTCCGGACAGAGCACCAGACTGGCCTGAAATAGGCCGGAAAAGCTAGAATGAATCTTTGGGTACCGGTTTTCGTAAGTGCCAAAGAGAGGTCTCAATGGGTACAATTCGACCGTGGGTCGCTGTCTTCCTGATTCTTGTCGTCATCTTGGGTCTGGCCCTAACAGTCACTTTTTGGACCTACTGGACACTGAGTCGTCCGCCTTCGGTAGCACAGAATACGATTGTGGAGATCTCATTGGGGGGCGTGCTTTACGAGGTTCCGCCTGACAACCCTTTCTTCCAAGTTCTCGAACCAGACAAGCTGACGCTCTATGATCTGTGGGAGCTTCTTGAACTGGCTTCCAGGGACAACCGGGTTTCCTCGATCTATCTGGAAGTGCAACCTCTGGCTGTGAGCTGGGCACAGATCGAGGAGTTGCGCGATGGCATGCACAAATTCAGATCCTCCGGCAAGAAAATCCACGCCTTCCTGTCTCTCGACATGGCCGGTGAAAGTGAGTTCTACCTGGCCTCAGCTGCAGACACGATTTCCATCAACCCGGGTGCCGGTCTCCTTCTGAACGGGTTGACGGCTGAGATTCAGTTCTACAAGCGATCCCTGCAGAAGCTCGGAATCAAGCCCGAGTTCATCCAGTTCAAGGAATTCAAGAGTCCAGAGGTCTACGACCGGGAGAGTATGAGTGCTCCCATCCGGTCGATGCTGGAATCCATCCTGGCCGACATGGAGACCCGCTTTGTGAGGTCGGTGGCCGGGGATCGGAAGATTGAGGAGTCGGTTCTCGAGAAGATCATCGATCTGGGCATGGTCACGGCCCGGCAGGCCGTCGAAAACGGGCTGGTCGACCGGGCCGGATACCGCCACGAGGTATTCGATCAACTGGCCCAGGAGGCGGGACAGGACGAGTACAGCGGAATGGGCGCCTCGGAATACCTCTCGGCCGCACGCTCCCGCCAGCCGGCCGGAGGCAGGCAGGTTGCCCTGATTGGTGGGATCGGGATGATCACAGCCGGAAAGAGCGATTCCTTCGGCCAGACTCTGGGCGGCAGCTCGATGGCCCGGATTCTCCGGGATGTCAGAGAGTCAGGCAAGTACGAGGCCGTTCTCTTCCGAGTCGACAGCCCGGGGGGATCAGCGGTCGGATCAGACATGGTCTGGCGGGAAGTAGAGCTGCTTGAAGAGGCCGGCATTCCGGTGATCGTCTCGATGTCGGGAGTAGCCGGGTCGGGGGGATACTACATCTCGATGGGAGCCAGCAAGATCATCAGCCAGCCCAGTACGATTACCGGGTCGATCGGAGTCATCTTCGGAAAATTCGACCTTGGGGGTCTTTACGACTGGCTCGGCATCAGCACTGACCTGGTCAAGAGTTCTCCCAACGCCGATCTTTTCTCTTTCTCCGCTTCGTTGACCTCTGAGCAGCGCGAGCAGATCATCGCCTGGATGCAGGAGATTTATGACGCGTTCGTCTCCAAGGCTGCAAAAGGTAGAGGCATGGAGTTTGCGAAGCTGGAGAAGCTGGCACGAGGACGTATCTACACGGGCGAGCAGGCTCGCGAGATTGGTCTGGTCGATGACACCGGAGGCTTCCCAAAGGCTCTCGAGCATATTCGCCAGAGTCTGGAGCTCGCGGACGACGCGCGAATTGATCTGGTCCGCCTGCCCGAACCCAAGAGTTTCTGGGAGACCCTTTCCGAGCTGGGGGCGGTTCGTATGCACCAGACCGGCCTCATCGAGGAGTGGCTCCGTAGAGAGCTGCCCGGGCTGGAGACGGCCGGGCCACGTCTATTCATGCCGGAGATACGCATCGACTGAGACTGGTACCGGAGGAATCCTCTCTTCTCTGGGGACGCTGCGGGATGCCATCTAGCAGCCCGTGGCAGAAGTGCTTAATTGGGTCCGGACACCGACTTGGGCCGGGGGCCACCTGGAAAGGGCCCGATTGAAAGTTTTCCAATCAAACCTTCAAAGAAAGTGCTGATCCGTCTCCTCAGGCCCTTTCTCAGCCCGAAAAAGGCTAACAAAGCGCAAAGAATCCGGGCGTGGAGGGCCCGGGGAGTCCCTGCGCCGAGTTTCTGGCGCATCACCATACCCAGGTTGAACGCACCGGCCTGAATCAGCAGTCTCTTGGCCACATTGTCGTGTCCCCTGACCTCGGTGCGGCGCATCCCCCCTGTCCGGTACAGATGAGCAAAGGATCTTTCCAGTTTTTCGCCCCGCCGTCTCAGTAACTCGCGGCCTCGCTCTCCCCGTATCCGTCTGCGGTTGGCATAGGTGGCATCTCGCCCCTCGATGTTGCCTTTCCACTTGCGTCTGCCCCGCTTCGGTTCCGAGATGTAACTGCGTATCTGCAGCGCTGCAAAATCCTTTACCGTTTCGGTGCTGTGATATCCCTTGTCGGCCACCACCTCGGCCATTTCCTCTTTTTGCCCCGTCGCCTCTTCAATGTTTTCGGCAGCACGAATCAGCGTCTCCTTCAGGGTCGTCGTGTCTCCTTTATCGGCTCCCTGTACCGTGACCGCCACAATCGCTCCCGTCTCCATGTCGATGGCATGCTCGGCCTTGTGGGCCAGGTGCGTTCGCCCGTCCTTCATCTTCGTGATGCGAGCGTCCGGATCGTGAGGATGTTTCCACTCTTTGTTGGAGCCTTTCTTCTTGCGTTTCCGGTCCGTACGAACCAGGTCTTCGCGGGTGGGCGTCTCGATTCCGGAAGCCTGAGCCAATCCGGTTAAAAACTGGTTATAGTCTTCTCCCGTATCCCGTCGGATGATGGTGCGCATCGCCGCATTGGCTTCCAGCGTCGTCGCGTCGATCCCGATCGTCTTTCCCTTCAGCAGTTCCGATTCCGCCAGTCGCTCCAGCACCCAGCTGAACACCGCCGCATGGGTCTGCACATCGATTAATCTCCGGGTTCTCGATATCGTCGAGTGATCGGGTGGTGTCTCGCTCACTTTCAATCCCAAAAACTCTCTCAGGGCCAGTGAATCGGCCACTCTCCAGGCAATCCCTCGCTCCGCTCCGATCCCTTCAAAATACCCCACCATCAACAGCCGAAAATACACTCCCGGCGCCACGCTCGGCCGCCCCATCTTCTCCGCGTAGAACTTCCCGCACAGCTCCTCTACGAAATCGTCAAAGCCGTGCTCACTCAATACCTCGTTGAGGGCTTCGTAGAATGGATGCCCAGGACTCCGCGCTAACTGGCTGCTGGCCACCCACAGATCCGCTTGTCGCCGTCGCTTCTTCTTTCCCATTGCCATGGGACCAGTGTAGTGTCTGAATGTGACCCCTACCCTCGACTTTCACCACAGGCTGCTAGCCCAGGGCTAGGAGCCGCGCCTCCATGCGGCGATCTGATCGGACCACGGAGGGTCCTCCTACTCACCCATGACCTGGACCGCTACTGTGCGTGACCGGGAGCGATTATCGAAGTTGATGAGAACAACTTGCTGCCAGGTTCCCAGGCGAAGGCGCCCTGCCATGACGGGAATGGTCAGGGACGGTTTCAGGAGGGTGGCTCGGATATGAGAAAACCCGTTGCCATCGTGCCACCTTTCGTTGTGCTCATAGAAGGCATCTGAGGGAGCCAGCTTTTCAAAGGCGGTTTCAAGGTCTCTTTCCAACCCGGGTTCGTACTCGACTGTTGTGATGCCCGCAGTAGAACCCACATTGAAAACACAAACGGTGCCGTTCTGTATACCTGATTCGGCAACCTTCCCGGCCACCAGACCAGTCATGTCGATCACGTGATAATTCGCCCGGGCCAGCACTTCCAGCGTGTAGTTTTCGACTTTCAATTCGTACTCCCCAATCCGTCGCGCTGCGGACCGTATGCCACTGCCACTGCAGGTTCCCTGGCTAGTCGCAGCTCCTCGCGGCCCACGGGCCGTGCGCTGACACTTCGTTCCTGCAATCAGCACTTGCTGGTTGTAACCCTTCCTCGGCAGCTTCCGCGCTGCTGCGCAGTCACTTCGTTCCTGCAATCAGCACTTGCCGGTTGTAGCCCTTCCTCGGCAGCTTCCGCGCTGCTGCGCAGTCACTTCGTTCCTGCCTCTGTAGTTTCCTTGATTGGTGGTGTTCCTTGCGGCTTGCGGGCCGGTTCCGGAGATGATCTGCCCCGTCACCGGGCAGACAGAGGCGCGAATGCCAATGAGCGCGCCAACGTGGAACGTGAAACGTGGAACCTGGCCCTTACTAACGGTCCCAGCTGGCATCGTAGCTCCCTGTTCTCGCAGCTCCGTTGCACCGGGCACGGTGATAAAAGGCTTTCTGGGCCGACGCCACGTTCGCCGGACTACCGCCCCAGGCCGCGAGAGCCGACCCCTGAAGCGCCCGGCCATAGGAAAAGCTGAGTTCCCAGGGAAACGAGCCCTGAGCGTTCATTGCGTTCAGATTCCGCGTAGCTTCGATTTCACTCTGCCCACCCGAGAGGAAGACAATGCCCGGAACAGCCGCAGGGACGTGGCGCAAAAAGCACCGTGTCGTTGCTTCAGCAACGTCGCGTTCTCCTGCCCGTTCGGAACATTCCTTTCCAGACAAAACCATGTTCGGCTTGAGACAGATTCCCTCCAGCTCGACACCGTGCAGGTAAAGAGCGGAAAAAACCGCTTCCAGGGTCTGGCCGGTCACCTCCTCGCATCGAGAGATCGAGTGGGGCCCGTCCATGAGTACTTCCGGCTCGACAATGGGAACCAGGCCAGCCTCCTGGCTCAGCGCAGCGAACCGGGCCAGGCCATGGGCATTGGCATCAATGCAGTGGGCGGAGGGGATGTTCTGCCCGATCGTGATCACTGCTCTCCATTTAGTGAAAGTGGCCCCCAGTTCCCGGAATTCCTGAAGTCTGTGTCGCAAGCCATCAAGACCCTCGGTAACCTTCTCGACGGGAGCCCCCGCTAGAGCCTTGGCACCTTTGTCCACTTTGATCCCGGGCAGAATTCCCTGCTCTGCCAGCAGCCGCGCAAAGGGGACCCCCTGGTCCGTCTCTTGCCGCAGTGTCTCATCGAAGAGAATCACACCGCTGATAAATTCACTGGCTCCCTCGGTCGTGAAGAGAAGCTGGCGGTAGGCGCGACGGGTGTTTTCTGTTGACTCGACGTGGATGCTGTTAAACCTCTTCTGGATCGTGGGGCTGCTTTCGTCCGCAGCCAGAATACCCTTGCCGGGTGCTACCATCTGCCGGGCAACAGCAGCCAGATTCGCAAAGCTCATGTGGTTTTTCTCCTTTTCAATCCAACAACCTCCGACATGACTGGTCCATCCCCGATCGGACCACGGAGGGTCCTCCTACCCTGCGATGCCGGAACTCGGAGAACGTCGGCGCCTCGGTATGCATCCCCTGGCGAAGCGGGTTAAAGGCAATGTTGACCTAGCCCATAAACCGCGCCAGCGAACGCCCAACCGGTAACCATTAACCAGTAACCATTAACCACTAACCAGTAACCATCACAATTCTATCAGTCCTCTGGAAAAGTTGTTGCCGCTGGGCTAGTATTCGACCGCGGGGCCTGATTAGCTGACCCCGATCTCTTCGAGTCAGGGGAGAGGGTCTGAAGTTACCCCACTTTTGTGGACAGTTTACGGCTTTCGAATCAAGCCACATCTGAGTGCCTCGATTCATAGTTGATCGGCGACAGATAGTCCAGTGACGAGTGCCGCCTGTGAGGGTTGTAAAAGCCCTCGATGTAGTCGAAGACAGCAAGCTTGGCCTGCAGCTTGCTGCGGAAGCTGTGCCGGTCGATCAGTTCACACTCCAGAGAGGCAAAAAAGCTCTCACACAGCGCGTTGTCATAACAGTCACCGACCGAGCCCATGGAGGGTCTGATGCCGGCTCTCTTGCAGCGTAGCCCGAACTCGATCGACGTGTATTGCGTCCCCTGGTCCGAGTGATGGATCACCCCGTCGGATTCACGCTCTTGAAGTGCCATTTGCAGGGCATCGGTCACTAGCCGGGTCTTGAGATCATTTCTGAGCGACCAGCCGACCACTCGACGACTGAAAGCGTCGACCACTACGGCCAGGTAGACGAAACCTGCCCAACTCGGCACGTACGTGATGTCTGCAACCCACAGTCGGTTGGGGCGGCTGACCTGGAAGTTTCGCTCCACCAGATCCGGAGCCGGACGGCTGTCTTGGCCTCTCAGGGTCGTGCGTGTCTTGCGTCTGCGGCTAACGCCTTCAATGCCGGCGACTTTCATCAGTCGGGCCACCCGGTTTTTGCCCACCAGGTGACCTTCCTCTCGAAGTTCCGCCGTAATGCGGGGAGCTCCATAGGTCCGACGACTTTGCTGGTGGATCCCGTTGATTGTTTCCAGAAGACGAGCATTCGCTTCATCTCGAGTCGAAGGTCCGCGATCGACCCACGCGTAGTAGCCACTGGTGGAGACACCCAGCAAACGGCACATGGTGGTGATTGGATAGTCGGCCTGATTCACTTTCACGAACCTGAAGACTCCTTGGAAATCGGATCGCTCTCCCGTGCGAACCAGGCCGCGGCTTTTGCCAATATTTCCCGCTCAACCCTCAGCTGCCTATTTTCTTTGATTGGCGACAGTTAGAATTCCCCGCGACGACAAATGGAATTCCCCGCTTTTTCAGGGCTGATCCTGACCATGAGGGCATGGTTAAGGATCAGCAAGTGCGGAGGTTAGTAAAGTTGAAGAAGAACGAGAAGACGCTAACGATGGCGGCGGCCAAAGCGGGGATGTCGCGAAAGACAGCTCGCAAGTACCTGAAGTCGGGAAAGCTACCGAGCCAGTGTCAGCCGGAACGGTATTGGAGAACTCGATCGGATCCGTTCGAGTCGGTGTGGCCGGAGGTGAAAGAGATCCTGAAGCGATCGCCGACGGTGGAAGCAAAAGCGGTGTTCGATCATTTGTGTCGTCAGCAGGAAGGGGCCTTCCAGCAAGGCCAGTTGAGAACGCTGCAGCGCAGGATCAAGCAGTGGAAGGCAGAATACGGAGAAGCGAAGGAGGTGATGTTCCCGCAGAAGTATCAGCCGGGACATCAAGCGCAATCGGACTTCACGTTTATGGGGCGCCTCGGAGTGACGATCCAGGGCCAGCCGTTTCCCCATCTGCTGTACCACTTCGTGTTGGCCTACTCGAACTGGGAAGCGACCACGCTGTGTTTCAGTGAGTCGTTTGAGAGCCTCAGCCTGGGGCTTCAGAACGCGTTGTGGGAGTTGGGGGCGCTGCCCGAGGAGCACCGGACCGACCGGCTCTCGGCGGCAGTCAAGAACCTGAAGCGGGAAGAGTTCACCGAGCGCTATCAAGCGTTGCTGAGACACTTCGGGATGCGCTCCAGTCGTACTCAGGCAGGAAAGGCACACGAGAACGGGGATGTGGAACAGTCCCATCACCGCTTGAAACGGGCCATTGAGCAGGAACTGCTGCTGCGGTGTAGCCGTGATTTTTCCAGCCGGGAAGAGTACGAGGGCTTTGTAGCGGTGATTGTGTCCCGGCGCAATGCGGCCCGGCAAAAGCGCCTGGGAGAAGAGCTGGCAGTGATGCGCCCGTTGCCGGCACGCCGTCTGGATGACTTCACCCGGCAGTGGGTGAGAGTCTCCCCCAGCAGTACGATCCGGGTTCGCCACAACACCTATTCGGTGGACAGCCGGTTGATCGGCGAGCGCGTTCAAGTGCGGGTGTGGGCGGATCAGGTGGAGGTCTACTACGGAGGACGGCGCCAGGCACGGATGCCGCGCTTGCGAGGAGAAGGCAAGCATCGCATTGACTACCGGCACGTGATCCATTCGTTGGTGCGCAAGCCGGGGGCGTTTACTCGCTATCGCTGGCGGGAGGATCTGTTTCCGGGGATCTTGTTTCGAGTCGCCTACGACGAGCTGCGCCGAGATTGTCCGGCCACGGCGGATCGCCAATATCTGAAGATCCTCGAGGTGGCTGCCCAGGAAGGTGAACAGCGGGTGCGAGAGGCACTTCAGGTGTTGATTGAGCGGGGACAAAGAATCCGTTTTGAAGCACTACGAGAATGCCTTGTCGATCCGGTGGTGGAACCCTGGGAAGTGATGGTGGAGAAGATGGACGTGGGCCTCTACGACACCCTTCTCGAGAACCGGGAGGTGAGGTCATGAGCACAGGCAACTTACCGCGACTTCGCGAGTGCCTAATCGAGCTGCATCTACCGGCCTTTCGGGAGCACTACGCCGCCCAGGCGGCACTGGCCACCCAGGAAAGTCTGTCCTATCCCCGGTTTCTCTTGTCGTTATCTGAGATCGAGGTGGCGGAGCGGCACGAGCGCAAAATCCAGCGCCAGCGTCGGGCCTCCAAGCTTCCCTGGGAGAAAACGCTGACGGCGCTGGACCGCTCGCGCTTGCCCCAAAGCGTGGATCGACAACTCACAGCGCTGCTGGAAGGGACGTTTTTGGATCGTGCCGAGAACGTCTTGGCTTTCGGTAACCCTGGGAGCGGGAAAACCCATCTGGTCTGTGCTCTGGGCCAGGAGTTGATTCTGCTGGGGCGCCGGGTTCTGTTTTCTACCTGCGCCCTGCTGGTACAGCGATTGCTGCGGGCCAAAATCGATCTGACTCTGGAGAAGGAGCTCAAGAAACTGGATCGCTTCGAGGCTCTCATAGTCGATGACATCGGCTACGTTCAGCAAAGCCGGGAGGAAATGGAGGTTCTCTTCACACTGCTGGCCCATCGTTACGAACGTCGCAGCATCTTGCTGACCAGCAACCTGATCTTCTCGGACTGGGAGAGGATCTTCAAGGACCCCCTGACGACGGCAGCAGCCATCGACCGGCTGGTGCACCACAGCGTGATTCTGGAACTCAACGTCCCGAGCTATCGAATGGAGAGCGCCAAGGCAAAGCAGCAGGGAACCACGAAATGAGGAAACCGCGAGGAGGTCAAATCCGGGCAAATCGGCTGATTGGACCCCGGAAAGTGCTTGGTGAGGGCGATAGACGAGTGCCCGCCAAGGGGAGAGGTCGTACAGCGCCCTACAGAGGCCGCTCAGCAGCCTCGTGGATCTGGTCCACTCCCCTCGACGCCAGCGCGAGCGAGGGGGAGCTCCGTTCGGGCTACGCCCTCACTCCGTCCCCCTCGCATTCTAGGAACAATCTCTCTTTTTTACAGAAAGGAGGACCGCGGAAAGGGCCGTCTCAGAGGACGGCTACAGCTCTTTTTTTTTAATCCTTGTGTGGGGATTTCCAATCGTCGCTGCGGGAATTCTATTTGACGTTGATCATTTCTTTGCGCAACTTCCGCAGCTCGGCTCGTTCTACCGTCGTCAGGCCGTCTCTACGACGGCCTTCATCCAGGTCTGCCTGGGCGATCCAGTTGCGGATCGTCTGTTCGTTGGGTTCAAACTCTCGGGCCAGCTCACCGGGGCTGCGCCCGGCTCGATGAAGCTCGACTATCTGCTGGCGAAACTCGGGTGGATAAGCTCGTCTTGTTCTTGGCATCGTGTCCTCCATTCTCCCAAAGGATTAGGTGTCCACGAAACCGGGGGAACTCCAGCCATGTGCGGACTGAGGGGTTTGGACTTCTGGCTCGGGGCCGGAAATCTGGTCTGGATCGCGGGCACCCTCATGCTTCTCGCAACCCTGTGGATCACACGCGGATGGAGGCTGAATCGATGGGGCCGCTGCAGTTTGATCCTGTCGACTCTGGTGCTGGCTCCCCACCTCTACCTGCACGACCTGGTGCTGGCACTGCCGGCCTTTGCTCTGGTGCTAAAGGAACTGCCAGTTGTCAGGGGCACAACTTTTTACTTGCTGTTCCTGCTCAGTTCCCTCCCACTCTTGACCGTGTCGCTGGGGGGCAGTCTGGGGCTGCCGCTGCCCTGGCTTGCCCTTCCGCTAAGCCTCTGCTGCGCCTACTCTCTGACAAGATGGCGGCACTCGGCTTAGCACCCTGTGGCGCCCTTCGGATACTGGCGGGACTTCCACCACGGACCGGTAATTAGAAACAGTGCCCATCAAGGAAACGTCAGGAACGACAGTGACTGCGCAGCGGGCCTCAGGCAGCGAAGAAGCTTGCGTTCCTCGGTGCGCGCTCATTGGCATTCGCGCCTCTGTCCACCCGGCGGCGGGACAATTGAGCTCCGGGACCGGCCCGGAAACCGCTGGCCGCTAAGGATCTCGATTCTGAATCTCGGCCGCCGGGCCTAGAACAGAGAGACTCAGATCAAAGGCCCTTTTGCGGGCACCTCGGGCTCTCGCGTCGAGCAGGGTGACCCGGTGTCCGTCAGACTCCACAAAGGTCGGATGGTAAGAAAATCCGACCGTGTAGACCCGCCCACCATACCGTGCCAGACCAATCTCGAGGAGGGCGGCGGTTCTGACTTCCAAGGGCCTGAAATCCGAGATTAAAGAACCCAGGGAGTAAGCAATAAGTCTCCCCCTGTAGACTTCCGGCCCTTGCAGCACATGCCCGTGGGAGCCGACGACGAGATCGAATCCGCTGTCAATCAGATCGTGGGCAGCCGCTCTCTGGTGTTCACTGGGCGAAAAGTCCCACTCCTCTCCCCAGTGACAGTAGGCCACCAGAAACTCCGCTCCGGCGTCCCGGGCCAGGCTGACGTGCTGCTGAACCATCTCGAGGCCCGTCTCCCGCCAGACTCCCGACCACTCGAGGAAATTGAGCGTATGGATGGGCAGGTCTCGAGGCGGAAACTCTACGTCTTCCGGGCCTCGGACGATCGGGTTCAAACCGTAGGTATAGGCCAGGATTCCAACCTTGATGCCCTCAACGTCGAACACCCTCGGTCGGGCCAGCTCGTCCAGAGATTCAGCCGTTCCCACGGGTGTCATCCCGCTCCGGCGAATGGTCTTGATGGTTTGTCGAAGACCTTCCGTTCCCTGATCGAAAGCATGGTTGTTAGCCGTCACCAGAACATCCACACCGGCCTCGCCCAGTGCCTTCACGTGCTCTACCGATCCATTGAAGCGAACCGAACCCGGCTCGGGCCCCACAGGTTGAGAGGCATGGACCGGAAACTCGAGGTTGGCAACGGTCAGATCGGCATTTCCGATCAACTCCTCTAGATCCGCATAGCTGAGGTAGAAATTGTCGAACTGCTGTTCCCAGTGCTGCATGATGTCACCGGCAAACAGCAGGCGCGCCTGGGGATCTGCCTGGCGTTCGAGTTGACCCGGAGAATGCGGCTCTCCGGTTTCCATGCGCAGATCGATTGGATTGCTGGCCGGTCCGGGATCGGTAGCTACGACTCCGATCCAGACACCCAGGGTAGCCAGCACCAGGTAGACACTGACGATGTTGGTGATCGTCACGACCCGGTCGGACGATTGTTTCAAGACGGACTCCTCAATCTGTAAACCCTGTACCTCGAGTTTTCGAATGCGACTTCCAGACGCCTATCTGATCCAGTGTGCAGAGGCAGGTAGGGAGGGATCTCTTCACCGCGTCTATCAAAAACGAAGTAATCAGCGTCGGTCTGTTCCAGCAGCCGGGCGATCCGCTGGGGCCGGTTCGCCTGGGCATAGGTGCGCTCGAGATGGTAGACCGCAGGCCAACCCCGATCTCGCAAGGCAATCTCATCCGGCGCTGAGACGAGTTCCAGACGGCGACGCCATTCTGGTACGAGGAAAGGAGTTGAGGCCGGGAACACTTTAAAGTCCACGAAGGCCCCTCGGTTCGTATAGGTCCTGAACTCCTGAAAACCGGGGGGCACGAAAAACAGGTCTTCCAGCAAAGTGTTCTCAACCACCCAGTCGAACAGCTGCTGGTCCTCTGGAAGCACGGCCCGCTCCCTCCCCGCCTGATCCCGTACCGAGCCAAGCCCGGCCACGGCCAGCAGTACCAGGGCTCCAATAGCGAAAACGCTGGCGCGGTCGCCGCGTTTGAAGAAGATCAGCAGGCCGGAAACGACCAGCAACGCAAACAGAAAGCCAGTCCACTCGACATATACCGTAAACAGAAACCCCAGGGCGACCAGAAAGATAATGCGCAGGCTCGTCAGGAACGGAGTCCGGGGGTTGACGGTCTCAAACATGGCCTCCAGAGCGGCCACGCTCAAAACCGAGGCCAGGGCGACCAGCACGGGGGTCGTCCGGCTCAGATGGAACAGGTAAGGCAGAGTGGAGATGTGGCGCCAGGCTTCGGGGAGCAGGTCTCCATGGAACACCAAAAAGGTCCCTGCCAGGAAGGCGTGACCCGAAAGCAGACCAGCAATCTCAGGTGTGCACCTGACGGATCTCAACTGGGTCAACAGAATCGCACCGACCAGCCCCAGAACGAAAAGGAGAACCAGCGTCATGGCGGCTCCGGAAGAAGTCAGCTCGAGCGTAAACTCGTGTGATGTGCGGAAGAGATAGCCCTTTTCGATGAGTTCAGAGTCAGGCCAGGATGGGCCCCCGGAGGAGCGCGCAAGAACAGTCAGGATCGGCACGATTACGGGGGCCGCAATGACGAAGGCTACAAAGAGAATGACCAGCAGGGTGCCAACATCGACCAGAGCAACGATGGTCGCGATGCCCAATACAATGACGGCGTGGGCCCCTACCACAGGGTGGGCTGCCATGCACAGCCCCAGGAGGACTCCGGTGCGCAGCGGCTTCGCCTCGAGCCAGGCCGCGTACACCCAGAGCATAAAGCACAACGCCAGCCACTGGGTGTGAAATCCATCCCCAAAAGCGCCGTCGTGCAATCCCCGCCCCAGACCGGGAGCCCGATTCGCGAAAGCCAGTATGGCCGCGGCCGGAAGAAGAGCTCCACTTCCCCCGAGAATCCGCAGGAGTTTCCACATTGCCAGCACGGTAAACAGGGAAAGCAGCAGCACGGCTATGTAGAATCCCAGGGCAAGTCCAACGGTGTGTTCTGAGATCCAGATGACAGCAGCCCACGCCGGTGCGTGGAGGATCGAGGTGCTGACAAACACATCGTCCGGAAACAGCTCATGATTCAGGAATCTGCGAGCCAGAGGCAGGTAAGCGAAATCGTCCACCGAGGGGAACGCTCGAATTCCATTGTTGGCTCGCATGACCAGGGCTGTTGTCGTGACGAGCAGGGCGCTCAGCCCGTAAGGGAGGAGCCCTTTCAAGTCCTCGATGGTCAGACTCCTGGCACTACTGATGAAGGACCGCATAGGATTTCTCTAAGAAATGTCGGATTTGCGGAGTCTGAAGACTCTCCTTTTCCTACTTCTGTGGGCTCGCTTCACTGGTAAGTATATGCAACAGGAGGTCGTCAAGCCCTGTGATCCTGCTTGCTTTTCCTGTGGGCCGCAGATCTGGGCCAGTCACTCACCAATGTCAGAATCGCGACTGCCGGAGAATCCATAAGGTACCTGCTACAGTGGTATTTTAGCGAACGGCACGTACATGACACCGATCCGTCCATCCCAAGCACACTCTTGCGCCTGAAGCTAGTCGATGAGCAAACCAGGACAGCCTCTTCTCAAGTATCGCGTTCTGATTCTGATTCTGCTGATCGGGGCCCTCGGGATACTGGGAACCAGGCTTGTGAATCAGTCCCACTACGGTAGCCTGGGAACCGCGGACTTCATCCAATACTGGAGCGCTGCCTCTCTTCTCATCGATGGGGAGGATCCTTACGATCCTGGACTTCTTCTGGAAGTCCAGCAGCACCTGGGTCGAAGCCACCCACAACCCCTGCGAATGTGGAATCCACCGTGGCTGCTGATTCTTCTCCTGCCCATCCTTTCCTTCGATTTCGGCCTTTCGACAGCACTGTGGTTGATCATCAATCTGGGCATCATGCTTTTTTGCGGGACCTTTATCTGGCGCTTCTTCGGGGGTCCGACCGGGGCGGGCCTGCTCGTTGCCTGGATTGCCAGCGTCTCTTTCTTCCCTTTTCTGCTGTGCTGGGGGGTGGGCCAGACCAGCTGCCTGGTCCTACTCGGGGTTGTTCTGTTCCTGTTGTCTGACCGAGTCGGGAGCCCCTGGCTGGGCGCCGCTGGACTGATCCTGGTTTCCTGCAAGCCGCAGAATGTTTACCTTTTTTGTGTGGTCGTCGCGGTGTGGGTTGTGCGCGAGAGGAACTGGAAGCTGCCGGCTGCCTCGGCAGTTCTGCTGGGCGTGGCGGCGGCGATTCTAACTCTGCTCCGCCCCCCCTGGGTGGTCGATTACCTCCGGGCACTCGAGCAACCTCCGCTTTACTGGGCCACCCCAACGCTGGGAGGGATCCTGAGGCAGTACTTCTCGATTCAGTCCTCAACAGTTCAGTACCTGCCCCCGCTGGTGACGGCCGCTGCCAGTCTTCTCTTGATCTCCAGACAGCCGAAGATGGTGTGGAGATCAAGCATCAGCCTGGTCCTGCTGGTATCATCGCTCAGCTCTCCCTTTGGGTGGAGCTATGACCAGGTTCTTCTTTTGTTTCCGTGCCTTGAGAGCATCGTCCGGGTGCTCGCCCCAGGGCAGATAGCCCCGGGTCGCAGGGTATTGACGGTTCTAATTGTTCTTGGATATTCGGGGTCATTGTTGGCATTCAACGTGCTCGGAGTCGACGAGGTTCATCGCTTTTGGTTGAACCTGCTTCCCCTGCTTGCTTTCTTTCTTTCCGGCCGGTCCGGAGAAACTGCGCTCTCCAATGGCCACCAGGGCGGTTTCTAGGACTGACTTGCGGAAATACCAGGAGATCACGCTATGAGATTACGCGCGCCTGTACATTCTTTCCTCCCGTTTCTTGTGCTCACCCTCCTCGGGTCAAGCCCGGCGGCGGGCGGTGTGACCGATTTGTTTTCCAAATACAGAAGAGATCAGAATGTGGGTCGAGTCGTGGCAGGCCAGACTCGAGTGGAAGGAGAGCTGAGAGGCAGCGAACTCCTGCTCTCTGAGCGAGACGCCATTGAAATGGCTCTCCACAACAATCTGGGCGTCAACCTTCGGAGACTCGACCCGGTTTTCTCGACTTGGGATGTCGAAAAGCTGAGAAGTGAGTACGATCCCGTCACCTCTTTTGGTTTCAACTGGGACCGAACCAATGCGCCCACCGACAGTATTCTGGCGGGAGGGGACACGATCACCGATATCTTCACGAACTATGATTTCTCTTTCCGCAAACCTTTCTCGAAGGGCAGCAGCATAGAGGCCGGGTCTTCCCCCGCTTCGCTACGAAAACTTATGAATAATCCGGGCTACGATGTTCCCTCAATCATCGTAGTAATCGAGGCCGAGGTGAGTGATCTGCTCCTCACCCTGGAGGTACCGGAGTGTGTTCTTGAGCTTCATCAGCTGGATGAAGATGTCGTGCTCCGGATACAGCTCGGGCGGCGTCATCGGGCTCTTGAAATAGAAGGAGAGCCACTCCTGAATCCCGGACATTCCCGTACGCTTGGCCAGGTCGAGAAAAAGCGCAAGATCGAGCGCCAGGGGAGCCGCCAGGATGCTGTCGCGACACAGGAAATTGATCTTGATCTGCATGTCATAACCAAGCCAGCCGAAGATGTCCAGATTATCCCAGCCCTCTTTGTTATCACCGCGGGGAGGGTAGTAGTTGATTCGTACCTTGTGACAGAAGTCCTTGTATAGGTCCGGATGCGCAGCCGGCTGAAGAATGTAGTCCAGGACCCCCAGCTTGCTCTCTTCCTTCGTCTTGAACGACCCGGGATCATCCAGGACCTCTCCGTCCCGGTTGCCCAGAATGTTGGTTGAGAACCAACCCGAAAGACCCAGAACCCGGGCCTTGAGACCAGGTGCAATGATGGTTTTCATCAGGGTTTGACCGGTCTTGAAGTCCTTGCCGGCCAAGGGTACCTGGTTGCGCTCCGCCAGCTCCTGCATGGCAGCGATGTCCACGGTGAGATTAGGGGCTCCGTTCGCGAACGCAATTCCCAGTTTGAGGGCGGCGTACGCATAAATCATGCTGGAAGGGATGTGCTTGTGGTTGGAGCGAAGTCCCTCTTCCAGCCGGGACAGGCTGGAATGCACCTCGGTGGGTGAGATGTAGACCTCGGTACTTCCACACCAGATCATGACACAACGCCCAATCCCATGCCGATCCTGGAACTCTCGAATATCGTCCATGACTCGTTCGGCCAGCTCCAGCTTGTTCGAGGCCTGCTTGATGAACGAGCCGTCCAGCCTTTTGACATAACGACGGTCGAACACAGCCTTCATCGGCCGTATCGCCCGCAATTCCGTCTCCAGGTTGCCGAGCAGTTCGGTACGAAGCACGCCGGCCTTGGTTGCTGCTTCGAAACAGTCGTCTTCAAAGATGTCCCAGCATCCGAAGACAAGATCATCGATTCCGGCCAGGGGGACAAAATCGCAGATCCTGGGGATACGCGCCTCGGTTCTCTTTCCGAGCCGGATGGTGCCGTATTGAGTCAACGATCCAATGGGCTTACCGAGCCCTCTTTTGATTGCCTCGACTCCGGCGATGAATGTTGTACTGACGGCTCCCATCCCAACCAGGAGCACTCCCAGCTTCCCTTCCGGTGCTTTCACTGCCACGGCTCCTTGTGTCATTGCTCTCCTATTTTCTCAGGTCGATCGCGATCCGGGATCGATTGCGCAGCAATCTTACCCTTTTCGAACGATTTGTGAAATGTCTGCTACCTGCAGGAACATCTCCGAAATCTGGTGAAGCAAGCGCAACCGGTTACGCCTGAGTTGTCGATCTTCGGCCAGGACCATGACCTCATCAAAAAAGCGGTCCACGGGTCCTCTCAGGCTGGCTATCCGGGCCAACACATCTCGATATTCTCTCGACGCCAGGGGTCCAGCCAAATTCGATCGCAGATCCGAGAACGCGCGGAACAGATTCTGCTCTGCACTCTCAACCAGCAGGGACTCGTCGACCCCTCCGTCCTCCGCTTCTCGGGTGCTGAGAATATTTCGAATGCGTTTGAAGGCAACGGCCAATGCCTCGAACTGAGGCTCTTCCCGGACTGCCTGCAGCGCTGTGGCCCGGCGGCAAGCATCTGCAACGCTGCCCATACCTGCTTCCATAACAGCATTGACCACGTCATATTCAATGCCCTGCCCCTCCAGAATCCGGCGCAGCCGCCTCCCCAGGAAGACCTTGATCTCGCCTCGCAGCTCGACAGAGTCCGTCTCGAGGGCCACGCAGGCAAAATCCAGCAGATCATCGACTTCCCAGTCCACACCGTGGTCCAGGAGTATCTTGATCAGCCCCTGGGCTTGCCGTCTCAGACCGAAAGGATCGCTCGATCCCCGGGGGCGAATCCCGATACTGAAGCATCCAGCAATCGTGTCGAGCCGGTCAGCGATGGAAAGGAGGGCCCCATTGCGGGTGGTTGGTGAAGAGTCGTCCAGAGAAATGGGCTGGTAATGCTCGTAAATCGCTTTCCAGATGTCCTCCGAATATCCTTCCTCTCGGGCGAAAAGACCTCCCATCACTCCCTGGAGCTCACTGATTTCGAACACGGTTTCTGTGGTCAGGTCGGTCTTGCACAGCAGCGCCGCCTGGTCGAGAGGCTGGTTGTCCGGACTGAGCCGACGACAGATCTCCTGGAGACGTCTGGTCTTGTCCAGGTAACTCCCGAGTTGCTGCTGAAAAGTCACCCTGGCGAGGCTCTCCACACGCTTTTCCAACTTCGTCTTACCATCCGATTCCCAGAAGAAGACAGCATCCTCGAGGCGGGCACGCAGTACGCGCTCGTGCCCGGTCCGGATCCGTCCGTCCGGGTCGCCCGCCGTGTTGGTGACCGTCACAAAGAAGGGCTGGAGCTCTTCCGAGTCTCCAATCACAGCGAAATACTTCTGGTGATGTCGCATGACCGTCACCAGAATCTCCCGCGGAAGTTTGAGAAAAGTACTCTCGAACCGGCCCAGCACTGCAGTCGGATATTCGTTGAGGAAACAGGTCAACGTTAACAGCTCCGGATCATCTACAACCGTGCAGCCGCCGGGTGTCAACTCGGCCAGTTCCTGCTCGATTTTGGCACGGCGTCGCCCGCCATCCACCAGCACGAAATTCTCTCGCAGCAACTCCACATAACGGTCTGGAGATGGGATTTCAACTTCCGGTGCCCCCAGAAACCGGTGCCCACTAGAAAGACGATTGGACCGGATCCCCTCAAACTCAAAATCCACGATCTCCTGATTCCACAGAGCGACCAGCCACCGGATGGGACGGACAAACCGAAACCGACTCTCACGCCAGTACATGTTCCTGGGCCAGGCAATCTGTGCAATCACGCCTCCCAGCCCGGACGCCAGCACTGCAGGCAGGGGCGACCCCGGGTTGACCTGCTGAAAACCCAGATACCTCCCCTTATCGGTTTCAATCGTCTCGAGCTGATGGGCCGGGATCCCATGTTGGCGTGCGAAACCCTCTCCAGCCCTGGTCAACTCGCCGTCGCCGCCGCGGGCTACCCTCTCAGGGGGGCCAATGATGGTGGATTGCTGGTCGGGCTGGGTGTCCGGGAGATCCTCAGCCAGCAGGGCCAGCCGGCGAGGCGAACTGTAAAGACGGAGCCGATGGGCTTGTACCGAGGACTCGGTTAGAAGCTTCCGGAATCCACCTTCCAGCTGATTCAAGGCCGGCTCAATCATCCTGCCCGGGATTTCCTCAATTCCCAGCTCAAATAAAAACTTGTTCATTGATCTTCATATATCGCTCGGCAACGCTCACGGCCAATCGCCGTACTCTGGCAATCAGTTCCACCCGCTGAGTCACACTGATCGCCCCGCGGCTGTCGAGCAGGTTGAAAGTGTGCGAGCACTTCAGACAATAGTCATAGGCGGGAAGGACGCAGCTCTCGCTCAGCGCCCTCTGACACTCCTGCTCGTAGAGGTCGAAGAGTTGAAAAAGCGTCTTGCTGTCTGCAACCTCAAAGCTGTACTTAGAGAACTCGAATTCCTCCCTCCTTCTCAGGGCGCCGTAGCTGTGGTCCTCGTTCCACTGCAGATCGAACAGACTGTCTCGATCATTCAGAAAAGCCGCAATCCGTTCCAGGCCGTAAGTGATTTCGGCGGAGACCGGCATCAGATCCTGGCCACCGGCCTGTTGGAAGTAGGTGAATTGCGTGATTTCAAGTCCGTCCAGAAGCACCTGCCACCCAATCCCCCAGGCGCCCAGGGTCGGGCTTTCCCAGTTGTCCTCCTCAAATCGTAAATCATGCCTTTGCAGCTCGATTCCCAGATGTCTCAGACTCTCGAGATACAGGGTCTGGACGTCGGAAGGCGACGGTTTCAGGATGACCTGTAGCTGATGGTGTTTGTAAACACGGTTGGGATTCTCACCATACCGACCATCGGCTGGCCGCCGGGAGGGTTGCACATAAGCCACCTTGTAGGGCTCCGGCCCAAGCACCCTCAGAAACGTCTCCGGATGCATTGTTCCAGCTCCCACCTCGAGGTCGTAGGGCTGCTGGATCACACATCCCTGGTCCATCCAGAACTCCAGAAGTCGATGAATGAGCCGCTGAAACGTCATTCTTTCTAGAGCAGCTCCTTTAGCATTCTTGAACTTTTCAGCTTCTTTTCCAGGTGAGATTCTATCAGCTCCTCAGAAAGCCTTCCCAGCCTTTTGAATTCTCCTTCGGTCAACTCATCACTCACCAGCTCGCGGGGGTGTTTTGCCGTAAACTGCAGGGTTTTCGAAGCCAGCTCCTGGGGCAGCCTGGAGGCCAGATCCGGCAAGACTCCCTCCAATCTCAGCAGCCACAATTCAAAATAGCGGGCCAGCTGGATTACTGGAATAGAGGTCAGCGAGCCCAAAACAGCCAGACTCAGACGAAAGACAGGCTCCACGGATTCTCCTTCGTGAGTGAATTCCTGCAGCAACTCCGCGAAATAAGCAATGTGGAGCTTCGCCTGCCAGTCCAGATCATAAGAAGGAAAGGCCTGAACGATTTCGAGATCACGAAGAACCGCCAGTTCCCGGCCTTCTTTTTGAGAATACTTGAGATGGGCATGAGTCAGCGGCTCGAGACCGCTGCCGAATCGGCTTCTCCGCCCGCTCCGAGCCCCGTAGGCAATGCTCCTGAGCTGACCGGACTCGCGGGTCAGGAAGACGCCAATCAAATGCGCTTCCGAGTATGGATAGCTCCTGAGAGTCAGCGCCTCGCACCGGTGATGGCTCATCAGGCTCCCAGCGTACTCAGGAAAAGAGTCGCCAGGCCCAGAAACGAGAAAAAGCTGATGACGTCAGTCAAAGTGTGGAGGAAGATACCGGAGGCCACGGCCGGGTCAATGCTCAGGCGGTTCAGGAGCAGCGGAATCAACGTCCCCAGAACTCCAGCCAGCAGGATAGTAGAGACCATGGCACAGGCCAGGGCCAGGCCAACCGAGGGGTTGCCGTCGGACCACACGTAGCCGACACCCCCCGCCAGCACACCAAGAGCGATCCCGTTGGCAATACCGACCAGCAGCTCCTTAGTGAACACATCCCTCATGTTCTTCCAGCTGACTTCCCCCAGGGCCAGGCTTCGAACCATCAGGGTGAGAGCCTGGGTTCCAGAGTTTCCACCCATTCCGGCCACGACCGGTAGAAAGATGGCCAGCATGGGCAAAGCAGCAATGGTGTCTTCGTAGAGATAGACAACCGAAGCAGCCATCAAGGCGAGAACCAGATTGAGCCCCAGCCACGGGAGCCTCTTCTGGATAGAGCTCCTGGCCGAACTGCGCACAGTGTCGTCGGCTTCCACGCCAGCCAGATGAAGGATATCTTCGGTGGCCTCATCCTTGATGACGTCGATGACGTCGTCAACCGTAATGACTCCTACCAGCTTGTTCTCGTGATCGACCACCGGAACGGCCAGCAGGTCGTACAGGGCCACCTGGTTGGCGACTTCTTCTTGATCCGTTTCCGTGGCGACGGAAATCACGTCGCCCGACATAATCTTCTTGAGTGGCGTGCTGGGTGAAACTGTCAGCAACTGCCGTAGTGAGATGACACCTACCAGGTGATTCCGGTCATCCACAACATACAGGTAGAAAACCATCTCAAACTCGTCTGCCTTCTGGAGAGTGAGGATAGCCTCACTCACCGATATGTCTTCCCCAAGGGCAAAAACGTTGGGGGTCATGATCCGGCCGGCTGTCTCCTTCTCGTAGCGGAGAAGACCCTGGACCTGGACTGATTCCTCCAGTCTCATGGTGTCCAGAACCTGATTGGCGAGCTCCTCCGGTAGAGCCGAAACAAAGGCAGCCCGGTCGTCCGTTTCCAGTTCCTGAAGCAGGAGTGAGATCTCCCTGCCGGAGAGGGAAGTCAGCAGGGAAATGCCACGCTCCAGACCAAGATCCGTCAGCACCTCTGCAGCCAGTTCGCGATTTTCTTTCACCAGCAGGGAAAAGATGCGGAGCTGATCGCGATCATTCAGCCCCTGGATGATCTGGGAGATGTCGCCGGGATGGAGCTTTTGAACCAGGCGGGCGGCATGACTTTGAGCACCGCGCCGAAGCAGCTTCCTGACAGAGTTGGCCATGACCATCATCTTCTCGACGTGCATCTCAAACTCCGTGGAAAGCTGCCTACTCTACCAGAAACGGGAGGCCGCTTACCAATAGCAGCCCTGTCGGCGCCTTGCCTTTGCCTTTGCCCGTGCCCTTGCCCGCATGGACATCCTGGCCCGGAAAATTCATAAGTTGTCGAAGCGAAGGGTCGCAAGCGCCGCGCTGGCAAGGCTTTACCTCCGAGGGCACCGCAGGCATAGTCGTGACTCTGTCGAGGAGCCCGAGGAGGGGGAACGCAGCCAGCGCGGATGATGGGGGCGCTGCAGCCGACAACTTATGAATTTTCCGGGCTGGGTCGTTTCAAATCGTGTCACTGCTGAGCGGGTTGGTCAAGAACCCTGCTGTAACGAAGGATGAGGTCAGGGCAAAGGCAAGGGCAAGGGGCTAGAAGGCAAGAAGAGGACGCTGAACACGTACGACTGCTAACTGACCGGCCTGTCCCGGGACGCTACTCTACGCGCTTGGACGAATCGGTATTTCGAAAACTGGTACATGCGCGTCAGCGGTCCGCTCAGGAGATAGGAGTAGGCGAGGATCAGGAGCGCGTAGCGGGAAAAGAAGAAGACACCCGCCACCAGCAAAGCTAGTGTCAGGATGACGAGATGAGACTTTCCCTGCCCCAGATCCAGCTGCTTCAGAGAGGGATAGCGAATGGTACTGATCATTAACAGGGCAGTCAGATAGGTCGCCCCGACCAGAGCAGGCTTAAACAGAGAATTGGCAGGGGGCCCCGGGAAGAAATGAACAGTGGCGGCGATGAATCCAGCAGCGGCCGGTATCGGGAGACCGGCAAAATGCTTCAGTTCGCCGATATGAATATTGAAACGGGCGAGGCGCATCACCCCGCAGATCAGGAAAACGAAGGCTGAAAAGCGCGCAAATCTTCCGAAATCTACCAGACCCCAGGAATAGACGAGAACCGCCGGGGCAATTCCAAAGCTGATCACGTCGGCCAGGGAGTCGAGTTGAACTCCAAAATCGCTGCTGACGTTGGCCAGCCGGGCAACTCGACCATCCAGCCCGTCCAGGATGACGGCAATGCCGATGGCAATCGCTGCCTTCTCGTATTCTCCACTCAGAGTCGCAATGACGGAGAGGAAGCCCGCAAAAATGTTTCCGACCGTGAATATCGAGGGAAGGATGTAGATCGTGCGCTTCAGCTTGCGCCTCGGCCGGATTCCTCTAATCCTCAGGTCTTGCACTGTTGCTCTCCACTCTGGCCAGTATGCTGGAACCCCCGCGAACCCTGTCTCCCTTCTCGACGGCGACTGCAAAACTCGCCGGAATGGTGATGTCGACGCGGCTCCCAAACTTGATGAGACCTATTCTATCACCCCGCTTGACGGTGTCTCCTTCCTGCTTCCAGGCAACGATGCGCCTGGCCACCCAACCTGCAATGAGACAGAAGGTCACCGAGGCCTCGCCTTCGATCTTCCAGATCATCTGTTCGTTCTCAACGGAGGCTCGATCGTTAAAGGCCATCAGGAACCTGCCCGAGCGGTATTCCTGGCTCCGGATGGACCCACCAACCGGGGCTCGATTCACGTGCACATTGAACACTGACAGAAAGATGCTGATCACCGTTCCGTGAGCCGAATCCCGGAGCCGCACGACCCGACCGTCGGCGGGGCTGACAATGAGACCCGGTTGCTGCGGAATCGAGCGCTCCGGATCCCGAAAAAAGGAACCCAGACCCAATCCGGCCAACACCAGAAGTCCCCCCCAGATCGACCACCCCAGCGCCAGGCAGATCAAGGCTCCGATCAATGGAAGCAGGAGGAAGGGCATCCCCTCTCTTGCCACGAGTCCTCTCATGGGCCCGGAATCCAAACCTCAAAAAAAACCCCACTGAAGAGTCGCATCTCCAGTGGGCTCACCAGCAGGGACTTGAATCAGTTGCTGACTGGCTGGGATCGGTAGTCATTGATCATCAATTGCATCTGGTCCTTCAAAACAAGCTTCTTTTTCTTCAGCTCCGTTTGCCTGAACTGTTCCTGGTCACTCAGGTAGGGTCGATGTTTGAATTGCTTTAACTCCGTCTCATACATCTGGTGCTGCTCGAAGAGTTCTCGAAAATCTTCGCTATGATTCCGCAAGTACTCCTTGACGACATGTTCATCCATAAAAAGGACCCTCCTTTTGATTTCATTTTGGGCGAGCTTATGGCAGGAAAAAGATGCATTCGCATGAGTGAATCTAACAGATGAAAAATCCTGGATCAACCCCCCCTAATTCTCCTTGAATTCCGGTACGGGAAAGAGCGCTCAGACCCGGCTATCGAATCCAAGACATCCCAGATCGCGCGCCAACCCGCTTCGCGGAAGTTTTCTCTCACCACCCCCCGTACTCACTCATTCGATTTTTGACGCTTCTCCTGGGAGCGGTTGGGACCGTCATAGGCAGCGATGATGAGCCGAACCAGGCGATGTCGCACCACATCTCTTTCATCGAAGTAGGCGAACTCGATACCCTCGGTGCCTTTGAGGACTCGTTCGGCGTCCTTGAGACCGGAGACTTGACCGGGCGGGAGATCAATTTGAGTCACATCACCGGTCACTACCATCTTGGAAAGGAGGCCCATTCGGGTGACAAACATCTTCATCTGCTCGGCGGAAGTGTTCTGGGCCTCATCCAGTATGACAAAGCTGTTGCTCAACGTGCGCCCGCGCATAAAAGCAAGGGGAGCAATTTCGATGATGTGCTGGTCCAGAAGCTTCTCAACCCGGGCCGAGTCAAGCAGGAAAAAAAGCGCATCATACAGCGGACGGAGATAAGGATCGACCTTCTCCTGTATGTCGCCGGGCAGAAACCCGAGTTTCTCGCCGGCCTCGACCGCAGGTCTGGACAGAATGATCCGATCAACCTTGCGCTCCAACAGAAATGCCACCGCCTTGGCTACGGCCAGGAAAGTCTTGCCGGTGCCGGCGGGACCGATAGCGAAAACCAGATCAGCCCCTTCCATCTTGGCCACGTAGCGGTTCTGGTTCACACTGCGGGGGACAATGGTCCGCGAGGGAGTCTTGAGAACAACCGGCTTGGGGAAAAAATCGTGGAGCGTCACCGCCGAGTCCTGAGCGATCTGCTCAAAAGCCTCTCGCAGCTCACCGTTGGAAAACTGTTCCCCCCGGCTCACCATATCCGCGAAGTCGCGGACGATCTTCTCGACCGCGTCGACGTTCGCCTGGCTGCCTCGAATGGAGAGCTCCGAACCCCGGGCGTGGATCTCGACGTCAAACAGGGTTTCCAGAAGGCGAATGTTTTGATCCTGAAGGTCGAAGAGTACTTCGGCCCCTCGATCAGGAAGGGTAATCCTAGTCAAGCGTCTCAGAGGTTGCGATCATCACGAATCCTTGCTGTTCGACTCGAGCAGTCGACTCAGGCGCGATTTGTATCGGGCCCCGGTATTGCGGTGAATTCTTCCCTTCTGGGCCGTTCTGTCGATCACTGAGTACACTCTGGTGAGTTGCGAGCGGGCATCGTCCAGTTTCTCTTCGGCAACCAGTTCTCGGAGTCGCTTGATCTCGGTGCGCATCTGGCCCCTGGCAGCTCTGTTGCGGAGCCGCCGCACGCCGTTCTGGCGCATCCGTTTCTTGGCCGACTTGATATTTGGCATAGACGTCTTATTCTTTCCTACTTCCGCGGTCCCTGATGGGCAGAAACGATCATTATAGGAACGATCAACGACAAGCGTCAACAACGAGTTGCTCCAGCGCGATCTGCTCGTCAACGCTGCTGGACTTGCACATCCGATCCGCCTCCCGCACCCTCAACAAAACCCTCACCAGTTGCCGGTGGGGCGTAGCGTCAAGTTCGGACTGGCGGCCTCGATAGCTCCATATCTTGAGATCCCGGAGCAGGGCGGAATACTGCTGCCCTGCCGCCAGGCGTTCCTTGGCAACCAGAAGCCGCCGAAAATTCCAGTAGAGCAGGCTGAGAATCTGAGGCGCCGCCATCCCCTGATCGAACAGTCTGTTCAGCACCTTTAGAGACTCTTTGGCGTCGCTCCTTGCCAGACAGCCGATGAGGGCAAAGACGTCGTAGTCCTGGGACTGCCGGGTCAGGGCCAGGACTGCTGATCGATCAACACGCCGGGTCTCAGCGCAATGCAGCCACAGCTTGTCCAACTCCATGCTCAACCGGTGTCGGTCCTCCCCCACCAGCTCGATGAGGGTTCGTGTCGCCGGACGGTCAATCGTGAAATCCCGGGCTCGAAGACGCTTTTCGATCCAGGCGGCCGTGTTGGAACTCCCGGAGTTCTTGATGACCGGAAGCCTGGGCCACCCGGCAGGCCTCTTTGCCAGTTCCAGAATCACGACCGTGCGCCTGGCAGGACTCTTCAGATAGGCTTTCAACTGCTTTCCCGCGAGATGGGCGTTGCGGATGTAAATCCATCGTCTGGGACTCATCCAGGGAAGGGTTCGAGCTTCGCCCAGGACATCGGACTCGGAGTCCTGTTCAAGATCATAGGTGGCCCAGTCAAAACTCCGAGCCTCCTCGGAGACCTGGCTCCGCGCCAGCTGAAAAACGGAGTCCCTCAGGAAAACGTCCCGGCCGGACAGCTGGTAGATGGTTCCAGGGTCTACGCAATGCTTCTGGAACTCTTCAAAATCCATGGGTACCTGCCGGGCAGCGCATACTAAAATCCTTCCAGGATCGAAGTGACTACACTGGCAGCGAAGTCCTCGGCAATTCGATCCAGGGCCGGATTCTGTTCCGTGAAAAACCTTTCGACGTCGATGTTCAATTGATATTGCTCACGGAACACGTAACTGTCGTTCTCGAAGAGAACTCGACCCGTACTGTTTTCGCGAAGCTCGACCCGCGCAGCCAGTGTTACCAGAAAGGTCGTTCCGAAGGAAGACTGGCCGAAAGTCACTGGACTCACGGAGAGTCTCGAGACAACGCCGCTGAGCACCGCATCAGCGTCCGAGGTCCCGCTCCGGACCGCCCAGCTTGTCTTTTCGATAAACTTCCGAACCATGGCCTCCGCCAGCTTCTGTTCAACCCGGTATGTAGTTGTTGTGTTTTCGAAGGGTTGAACAGACACCGAGCTGATCCCCAGATCGATCCGGTTGCGCTCCGCAGCACGATATCCACAGGAGCTGATCGAGCCGCTGACCAGAAGCATCCACAGGGCGGGGTGCACCCATCGGAATCCGGAACCAAACCCGGGATCAGCCATCTTATTTCTCTTCGTCCTCGATGACTTTAGCACGGACTATCTCCGCTTGAGCCTGGTACTTGCCCTTGCGATCCGCATAGGACGTGCGGCACAGACCATCAGCCCCAAGAAACACTACCTGCGCAATCCCTTCACCGGCATAGACCTTCACTGGAGACGGGCTCGTGTTGGAGATGGATATTGTGACAAAACCTTCCCACTCGGGTTCGAAGGGGGTGACATTCACGATCAGACCACAGCGGGCATAAGTCGACTTTCCGGCGCAGATGGTCAAGACGGATCGTGGAATTCGAAAATACTCCAAGCTCCTGGCGAGCACGAAGCTACCTGCCGGGATGATGCAGTGGTCTCCTTCCCTTTCCTCGAAGGGCAACTCACCTGCGCACTTGGGGTCGACGAGGGTCCCTTCTCCTCCCAGAAAGACCAGGAACTCGCGGTCAATGCGCATGTCGTACCCGTACGAGGAAACACCGTAGGAAATGATCCCTTGACCCACCTGAGACTCCTCGAAGGGCTCAATCATTCGGTGCTCGCGTGCCATTCTGACAATCCAGTAATCCGGTTTCACACCCACAAAACGGTTCCTCCTTTCCAACTGCTGAGAGTTCAAGGTTGAGAGTTCAAGGTTGAAAGTTCAAGGTTGAAAGTTCAAGGTTGAAAGGTTGAAAGTGAAAGTTGAAGTGTCGAGGGATGTGGAACCTGGAACGCAAACCTACCAGGTGCCAGGTGCAAAGGGCGATCTGACCGGACCACAGGGTGCATCTTCAATCTTCAATTTTTAAACTGTCGGCGGCTCAATGTACATCGGTTCCCGGTCGTGCTATTCAAGGCAGCGATTCGGCAATTCAAGGAACCGCAATGAGCGAAGCGAATAATTTTCAATTTTCAATCCATTTCTTGACAGGACAAATCTAGCCAAGTATTTTTAAAATCAACACTTAAGGGAGGTTTCGAGCAGTTGTGATTAAGGCGGATATTGTCAGTTGCCTGGCTGAGAGGATGGGGATTACCAAGGTCAAGGCTGAGATTGCATTCGACTCGTTCCTTGATGCTCTCCGCCAGGCCATGAAGCGGGGGGAGCGGATCGAATTGCGCGGCTTCGGTGTTTTTGTGGTCAAGCCCAGAAAGAGCGGCATCGGCAGAAACCCCCGCACCGGAGCAGAAGTTCCGATTCCTCCTGGTAAGACCGTCCGTTTCAAGCCCGGCAAAGAAATCCGTTTCAGTCTATAGCCCGCTCCGTGGACGCTCTGCCCTCCCTTTTCACCGCGACCGATCCCGGGACACCCCTTCATGAACCCGTAGAGCCGGATCGGCCCGGGTCGCTCCGACTGGCAGCTCTCCTGCTGGCGGCAACTGTTTTGACGACTTTGGTCGCCGGGTTTCTCTTTGATGCCGGCTTTCAGGCTGGATCCGGAGATGGCGAGATCACGGTAGCCGATCCTGTTCAGAATCCCCTCACCCTCCTCCACGGATTGCCCTTTTCACTGGCCCTGCTGGCGATCCTGCTGGCTCATGAGATGGGGCACTACCTGGCCTGCCGCTTCTACCGCATCCGCTGTACGTTGCCGTATGTCATCCCGGCCCCGCCCTTTCTTCCCATCCCGGGACTAGGAGTCTTGCCATTGAATCCTTTTGGCACCTTTGGCGCTGTGATTCGGATCCGTTCGCCTTTCCTGTCCTGCAGGCAGATCTTCGACGTTGGAATTGCCGGTCCTCTGGCCGGGTTCCTCGTCATTGTGCCCGTGCTTGCCTTAGGCGTATCGCTCTCGACCGATTTTCAGTGGCCCGAGGAGGAGTCCGGCTTACTCCAGTTCGGGGAGCCGCTTTTATTCAAACTGGCCGTGTGGAGTTTCTTTGATGGAGACCCTTCGGCCATCAATCTTCATCCAATCGGCTGGGCAGCCTGGTTTGGCCTTCTTGCTACGAGTCTGAATCTGCTTCCCTTTGGGCAGCTGGATGGGGGTCACGTTCTTTATGCCCTGTTTGGAGAACGCCGCCACCGTCGTGTCTCAACGGTACTTCTGGTTTTGCTGATAGTTATTAGCCTGCTGTCACTTCCGACACCCGGCTATCTCTTTTTCGCCCTCATCCTGATGTTCCTGGGCCCCCGCCACCCCCGTCCAGCTGAACAGGAAGGGCTGGATCGAAAGCGCTGGTGGATCGGGCTGCTGGGAATCGTCGTTTTTGTCCTCTGTTTCATTCCCGTCCCGGTGACATTGGTGGAATGAAATTCGGTTACCGGTTGGGAGATTGCGAGCTGGGGCGGAAACCAGTAACTAGAAACCAGTAACCATCCCTACCCCCCTATGTGTGACATTTCGACCTTGGGGCCGTCGGATGGGAGGGCGGATCTCAACTCGGAGTATCGGTCTTTGCGCCGCTGCCAGATGCCCGACACCAGCTCCAGCAGTTCTCGGTCGGTGGCTCCCTGGCGCAGCGGTGTTCTCAGATCGTGGCCAACTGAGGCAAAAAGACAGGTATACAGTTCTCCTTCCGGCGACAAGCGGGCTCGCGTGCAGTCTCCGCAAAACGGCTCCGATACGGACGAGACCACTCCAATCTCCCCCTGACCGTCGACGTAACCCCATCGCCGGGCAACTTCCCCGGCGTAGTGCGGGTTCAAGGGTTCGAGCGGATAGTGAGAGTCGATGAGTTCGAGCACCTCCCTGCTGGGGATGACCTGGGAGGGCCGCCAGTCATTCGTGTTTCCCACGTCCATGTATTCGATGAAGCGGAGAACGCAGCCACTGCCACGAAAACGAGCAGCCAGCTCGAGGATGGCCCTTTCGTTCATCCCGCGGCGGATCACCGCGTTGATCTTAACCGGGGTCAATCCAACTCGCTGGGCCTCTCGAATCCCGCTCAGGACTTCCTCGACCGAGGCCTCCACGTTGGCGATGGAGGAGAATTCCTCCTGATCCAGCGAATCGAGGCTGACCGTGACCCGCCGCAGACCTGCTTCCTTCAGGCCTCCGGCGTGTCGCTTCAGAAGCAGACCGTTAGTGGTTAGCGTGAGGTCCTCGATCCCCTTCACGGAGGCTAGATTTGAAACCAGTCGGGAAAGCTCTCTGCGCAGTAATGGCTCTCCACCGGTGATCCTGATCTTCTGCACGCCAAGGCGGACAAAGACCCTTGCGACACGCGTGATCTCTTCATAGGTCAGGAGTTCCTCCCTTCCCAGGAAAGCGTAGTCGGGACCAAAAAACTCTTTCGGCATGCAGTAGGAACAGCGCATGTTGCACCGGTCCGTCACAGAAATGCGCAAGTCTCGAAGAAAGCGCCCGAGAAGATCGGTAGGCATTAACTCTTATTCTATCCGAAAGCGCTCGTCGGTTTGAAAGTTGAAAGTTGAAAGTTGAAAGTTAAAGGTTGAAGGTTGGCAGAGAAAAGTTAGACAGCGCCCTTCAGAATGCGCCGGTACACGTCCAGCGTCTCCTTCGCCATGCGGGCGGCGGTCAGGTCCCGGTGCACCCGGCGGTGGCCTTCTTCGGCCAGGCTGCCCCGACGCTGGGGATTGCCGAGAAGTTCCGCTAGTACGGCAGCCAGCTCTCCAAAATCACCGGGCGTGAAGAGGACACCCCCTCCCGTCCGCTTAAGCAGCTCAGGAAAGGGGCCGTGATTGGGTTCCACAACGGGCACGCCGCTGGCCAGGGCCTCCAGAACATAGAGCCCCTTGGCCTCCATGGACTGCGCAGGAACGGAGAACACATCCAGGGAGCGGAGAAACTTCAGCTTCTGCCCTCGATTCAACACCCCGTGATACTGAAAAGACCTTTCTAGACGGGCCTCCCGGATTCGGTCAACCTGCTGCTCGAAAAAAGGGCGATGAGATTCGCCCAGCCATCCGGCAGCGTGCAATTCGACGGACTCCATCCCTTCGCCGGATTTGAGGTGGATGAAGCTCTCAACCAGCACGTCGAAACCCTTGGCGGGGCACACTCGGGCCAGGTATCCGATCCGCTTCACTCCCCCGGTCGTTCCGGATCTTCCGGCTGTTGCCGGGAACCCCTCTATGTTCAGGCCCAGCGGAACCCGGAACATCCTGCCCTGCGGAATGTGGAGCATCCGTGACATTTCTTCTCCATAGGTTCGACTGAAAACAATGAAGCCATCGATCAGGGGAACCGTCTCCCGGATCTTGTCCAGCACTTTTTCCCGATAGGGTTCCTGGAGCTGATCCAGAAAGGCATCATCTCCCTGCAGTGTGGCCACTACCGGGACACCCAGCCGTGACTTGAGGGCTGGAACCACCCCGGCGATGAGGATGTTGGTCAGGTTCACCAGATGCGGCCGGACTCCGCTCTCGAGGAAATCGACCAGGCGTTCCACTTCTTTGGCCTGATATCCGTCGGTTCCCCGCAGCATCGAGAGAGCCAAATCCCCGAGCAGGCGGGCCTCGGTCGGAATGCTGCCAGCCGCCACCTTCTTCAAAAGAGCTGGATGGTCGAGTGCCCTGGCCAGGGAACGGGGAATGCGCCGAAACAGCGCTGATTTCTGTTGCAGGAACACATTGATCCCCCCAAAAAAGACCTGGTTGAGGCTCACATCCTCTTCGTCCAGTCGAAGGGGTGTGTAAGTGGGGATCAAGACGGCGTCGCAGCCCAGCTTCTGCAGTGCGCGGACCAGGGCATTATCCCGCAGGCAGCTGCCGCAGATCATCCCCGCGGCCCCGGCCGCGATGTAGGCGACGCTCAGTTTGTCGGTGTTCTGCATCCTTCACTCAAACCAGTCGGCTGATTCCAGGCCCGATGATTTCGAGAAAGTCGACGATCATGCGCGCCGTGAGGCCCCAGATGACCTCGTCTTCAAAATCATAGAAATGAACCGGAACTCGCTGGCCCAGGCGCTCCCACATCTCGATCCTGGGTTCCGTCTCCACAAAGAAACGCAAGGGCACCCAGAGGACGCGGGCCACTTCAGCTGCACAGGGAGTGATGTCGGGAGAGCCGTTTATGAATCCGGCAACCGGGGTCACCCTGGAATGGGTCACCGCCAGGTAGTCATTGAGCCGACCGGCAATCTCAATGCTCTCGGGGCCGAGCCCCAGCTCTTCGAACGTCTCGCGCAACGCGGTCTCTTCCAGGCTGCTGTCGTCTTCCTCGCGTTGTCCGCCGGGAAATGAAACCTGCCCCTTATGGGTGGAAACGGTGTTCGTTCTGCGGGTCAGGAGAAAGCTGGGCCCGGCTTCACGCTCCCCAATCCCCATCAGGACAGCCGCGCGGGCCCGATACTCGCCTTCAAAAGGACGGCTCGGGACGGCCGCAAGCCCCTTAATGATTGCCTCTCTGAGGGTTTCAGACAATGTTGGTGATTCCACTTTCACGTTCCACGTTCCACGTTCCACGTTCCACGAACCTTAAAACTTTCAACTTTGAACCTTCAACCTTCAACTTTCAACCCGCGTACTTTGCACTCTCAATTCAGTCCTCCCTTTGATGGGAGGCGATCCGGTTCGGAACGAATCAAGTGAGCGTCCGCCCGATTGCGAATCGCCATGTCCCGAAGCCCTGTTCATAGAAGGAGGATTTTTGAATGAGGAACCCATCGCGAATGACGAGTCTCGTTTACTGTGTCCTGCTCTTATCAGTCTCCACTATGGCCTTGGGCCAAACCACCCATTACGCCGTCAATGATGACGGCGAGCACCTCCTGGCCTATCAGATAAGCGACTTGGCCTGTAACTTCCGTGTATTTCCCACCGGGATCAACTCCGGAGTTGCGGTCATGGCGCTGGGCCAGGCCGTAACAATTCAGGTCTCACTCCTCGACGTGGCAGGAATCCTCATAGCCAGCGCCGTTGTGGAGCTGAGTGCTCTGGGTCAGGACGCCCGCAACATTAATGACTACGAATGGGATGTCAAAGGCATCGACTTCTCCAATATTCAGGGGTCGGTAGTACTCTCTGGGACGGAAGAGTTTGCCGCTATCGTGATCCTGGTTCGACCCGATCAGTTTGCCACTCTGCCGGTGGGCAAGCAGTTGGCGGCCATGCCCGACCTGAACCAGGTTCAGTGAACCGATTCGCACGGATGGCGACTCAACCGTCAAGGAGGAGTCTTCAGCATGAATTCAAGGCCCGTTCACTGCATGATCCTTGTGAGTCTCCTGGGTGTTCCCATCTCGGGAGTTGCCGGGGCGCAGAGCACTGATCCGTCGACCGTAGAGAGGACCGACCCCGCCACGGTCCGTACGGCACAACGGGCGCTCCGAGACAGAGATCACTATTCCGGTCCAATTGACGGGCTGGTCGAAGAAGAAACCCGAAAGGGCCTGCTCCGCTTCCAGGAGCAGGCCGGCATCGACGCGACAGGCATGGTTGATCGACCTACCCTCGTGGCTCTCGGGATTCTCGAGGACGACCGGAGCCTGTTGAAGAAAACCGGACAGGGTGCTGTTCAGACGGCTCAGACCGCGGGTGAGGCCACGGTGACCGGTGTGACAATAGCCGGGAAGAGCACCGCCAAAGGCGTCACGGTCGCCGGGACCAGCACCGCCAGGGCAACGACAACTGCCTTCAACAGCACTGCCACCGGACTGGAAACGGCCGGTAAGGGAGTAGCGAAAGGTGGTGAAGCAACCCTCGATACCGCCGCCAGAGTCGGAAGAACTACAACCGGCGGCGTCAAGAACGCGGGACTGGGCGTCACCGATTTTCTGGGCGTCAGCCAGTCCGACAGGAAGATCCGCAAGCAGCTCTTGAAAAAGCTGGATCGAGATCCCTACGTCCAGGATAAGCAGGTTCATGTCCTGGTCGAGGGAAGCGTGGTGACGTTGACCTTTTCTGGCGGTTCACCGGAAGATTACGACCGAGCTGCCGCCATTGCCCGGGCGGTCAAGGGAGTGAAGGACGTGGTGGTCCGGAACCCCTGACTGGTTTTGGATTCCACGTTCCACGAACCTTCAACCTTCAACCTTCAACTTTTAACTTTCAAGTTTGCCCCTAAACATCCACACTTCCCCCTCCGGGGCTCATGTGAAGGCGGCTGCCGGCCGGCTCTCCTTCTACGTTGAACTCGAGGAGCGGTCCATAGGTGATAAAGGTGTTGCCCGATTGCACGGCCCTGATCCACGTCTGGTAGGTGAATTCTTCGTCATCCGGAATCCGGGTGTAGGTGCGAATCGCCCCGACTTCAATGCTGGCGCTCATCTTGTCGGTTCCCCCCACCACAGGCACAAAGTATCCGCAGTTGAGATATCTGTAGTAGTCGGAGAGGAAATAGGGGTCTACACCTCCATAGGGGTTGCCAAGAGACGTCATTTCCACCGCATCGATATCGCCGTTGACCAGATCGGCAGCGCTTTCAGCACGGGGATTGGGAAAATGGGGGATGACAACCAGCCCACCCTGAGGTTGCCTCCGTAACCCAGCAGTGAGATGTGTCCCAGAACATGCTGTCGGTTTTCCGTGCCGACCCGAACCAACCATTCTCCGTCGCCTCCTGTTTCTCTCGACCCAAAGGTTGTTTTTCCGTCGAAGTCTCCGACGTTGGTCATCAACTCCCCCCACTGGCTGGCCAGCAGGTTGACGACATTGACCCCCTCCGCACTACCCTCCAATAAAGCGGTCTGAGGGGAAAGAAAGTGCACGTGGGTGTCAGCAGTGACCCAGTTTTTCTCCCGCCAGTTCAAAACCTTTTCGATCTCAACGGTAAGACTCTCGGTGTCGGGCCCCACCCGCATCACTTTTCGCAGGGGTTTCATCTCGAAACCCTTGCTCACCTCCAGGTAAACGTTGCCCAGAGGCAGATCCACGACGGCTTCCCCTGGAACATAAGCGCAGAAGTGCCTCCTCTGATGCAGATACTCGGCCCCGTAGTCTTCGAACCAGGCACCGTTGGGAATACGGTGGTGGTCCGCCGGAGGCAAATACTCGCCGCTCTCCCCATGGAGATGCAACTTCACGGCGACCGGTCTACGGCTCCCTTTCTCGACGATTCGGATCTTGACTCGCTGGTTGCTGGGGGAGATCGGAGTCAGCCGGCCGGACGCCTGGTCCCCGGCGAGCTCTGACACCGGTACGGTGAGGCCGCCCTCCAGATGAAACAGAGCATCGGCGTGAGCCGTGTAGTCCACCTGTACCAGCCTGCGGGACATCTCGGGTACCTGATTGTCGTAGGTTTCAGACCACGAATCGTTGGGATAGATCTTGGCAGGCTGGGCCGAGATGACCTGCTCCATGTCCAGACGAATCTGTTTCATCAGCCCTGCCTCATCGAGGTTGTAGTCAAAATCGGCACCCTCGGGTAGCTCGAGAAGAGCTTTACGGCGGCCTTCCCAGCGCAGCGGGAACGCGGAGGCCGACCCGGCTGATATCGCAGAAATAACAGTTCTTCCTGCCCTGGGTTCGAATCGGAAGGCCCTGATCTCTTCTTCCGGCCGGGGGTTTTCCCAGGCCCACACCCAGTTGTTCCAGAAAGTCAGATCCGCCGCCACGGTCCGGCCCTGCGTGAGCCCCCAGGTTCGGCGCGTGCCGCGCTGCTCTTGAAGGGGCCGAATCGGGTAGGGGTGGTTCTGGGGGACTGCTTGAAAGCAAAGCTCCCCCCAGCGGCGCCACAGCATGCCGATCTGGTGGCGGCGGCGAATCTTGGCGCGCTCCTCGGAACCGTCCGCATAAACAATCACATAGTCGGCCACGTGTTCCGGAAGACGACCCTCTCCGCTTGTGGGGGAAAGAAACCCGTGTTCGTTCCACTCCAGGGGCTCGACGTCGGTGGTGTGCAGAAAGCAGATCCACTAAGCCTTCAGAGAAGCGATTCGCTCCTCAACGGGCTTGTCTTGGAGAAAGAGAACCTCTCCAACTTCGAAAGGAATGCCCCAGGAGACCACCGATCCTCGGTCGGCTCTCTCCTACCTCGTTTTCAGGGTGTCCGACACCTCCTCATTAGCCAGACCCTCCAGGCTGCTGTTCCCGCGCAAAGGAATTGGGGAAAAGCGGGGGGATACGGCATGTGGAATGGCTGCTTCTTCTGCCTGTGCCATCAAGCCGGTGGCACCCGCCGCCGCCGCCGAGGCCTCCAGGAACGCCCTTCGTGAAATCGTCATGGTCGTCAACTCCCGGTTGGAAAGTAAATGATCGTTTTGTAACACAGCGGGGAAGGGGTTCCAAGGTTCCAGGGTTCCCTACCGCAGCGCCGCTTCGAGAACAGTGGCCGCGTCGGTCCGTTCATCCCGATACTTGACGATCAGGGGACAGGAGACAGAGATACCGTGCTGGGCGGCGAATGACCCTGCCAGGGTGCGGCTGCCTGGAACCACGACTGCCCCGGGTGGGACGATCAGCGTTGAGCCTTCCGCTTTCCGATAGACTTTTTCTTTCACCAGATCAAAGAGCGGAGTGGATCCGGTGAGAATCGTCCCGGCCCCGATGACAGCCCGCCTGGACACGATCGTTCCTTCATAGACGCCAGAGTTCCCACCGACGAGCACCTCATCTTCTATGATGACGGGCATGGCTCCAACGGGCTCCAGAACACCGCCGATCTGGGCTCCGGCGCTGAGGTGCACTCGTCTTCCAATCTGGGCACAGGAGCCGACCAGAGCGTGGGAGTCAACCATGGAGCCGGCTTCCACACAGGCGCCCACATTGACATAGGCGGGAGGCATGATCACGACTCCTGGAGCGACATAAGATCCGTCCCGGACCGAGGATCCCCCCGGCACCTGCCGGACTCCATCGGAGATGCGCAGTTTCTTGAGAGGAAACGTAGACTTGTCGAAAAAGCGGAACTCCGGGTTGATCGAATAGTCTGTCAGAACCCCCCACCGAAAACCCAGCAGGATTCCCTGTTTGACCCAGTGGTTGACCCGCCACTTGGAGTCGCTGAGCTCGGCGGCTCGGACGGCACCGGAATTGAGGAGGGCCATGAACTCTGCAAAAAGTTTCCGGGCAGCTTCATCGAAGTTCCCGCTTTCCCCTCGGTAAAGCTCTTCAATTCGTTCCTGCAAGTCCTGCACAAGCTTCCAATGTCTTCCTGCCTCCGACTTCCTTCGGGGGCTCTGATATTACGTTTCTTCCCCCGGCTCACGGCGGGTGCTGAACACATTCTCCAGCACGTCATCCAAGGTGAAGAACCCCTTGTTTTCCTGGATCCATTCGGCTGCCAGAAGAGCCCCCAGAACGAAACCGCTGCGATCGCGCGCCACGTGCTTCAACTCGATTGTGTCGGACACGGAATCGAAGAAGACGCTGTGGATGCCCGGCATGCTTCCACCCCGGGAGGAGGCCACCTGTAATTGTTGGGGCGCAACCGGCCCCGGGGCGGCGGCGGTTCGGAGTTCACTTTTGCGCTGGACGGCTTTCATCAGGATATCGGCCAGGGCAAGTGCCGTGCCGCTGGGACTGTCGACCTTGCCGCGGTGGTGGGTTTCGTGAACAAACAGATCGTAGTCATCCAGCTCGTCGAACAGCCTCCCGGCTGCCTGTACAATCCTTAAGAAAGCACTGACGCCGACAGAGAAGTTGGGAGCATAGACGACCGACATTCCCGATGCCAGCGCCAGGTTCATGATCTCATCGAGCTGCTCGTACCACCCAGTCGTACCGATCACGAGAGCAGCCTCCCTTCCCCCGGCCAGAGTGCGGACGTGATCAATGACTACTCCCGGATGCGAGAAGTCAATGAAGACATCAATATCCTGTCTCAAAGCCTCTCGACTCAGGGGCCGGCTGCGGTTAAACGTGGCAATGATCCGGTGTCCTTTGCGAGGGGCCAGACGGGAGATCTCCTGACCCATCCGGCCTGTTCCAATCAGACCGATATTGAGACTCATTTTCTCTCTCAAGCAAAGTGCAGGAGCCGTTTCCACGCGGCGATCCGATCTGATCGGACCACGGAGGGTCCTCCTACACCTCGAGCCGACTCAGTAAACCATAGCCTTCCATCGCCTGCACCAGCCTGTGAGTATTCTCCCCGGACATGGGCACTAGAGGGAGCCGCAATTCTCCGACATCCTTCCCTATCAAGTTGAGAGCTGTTTTGACCGGAATTGGATTCGTTTCGTAAAACATGGCCTGACAGAGGGGAAAGAGTTTCCCGTGTAACTCGGCCAGTCTGGCGGGATTCGATTGGCGGTACGCCTCCCAAAGATTTCGCAGGTCGCGCGGGACGATGTTTCCTACGACCGAAACGACCCCCACTCCACCTACGCTCAGGATGGGGACGAACAGGGAATCATCGCCCGAAAAAACTCGTATCCGCTCCGCGCAGCGGTTCACAATCTCAGACACCTGGTTGAGATCCCCACTCGCTTCCTTGATGGCAACGATGTTGTCGATGTGACTCAGCCGTTCCACCGTCGAGGGCAGGATGTTGACACCTGTCCTCCCCGGAACGTTGTAGATCATGAGGGGAAGATCCACAGCCCGGCAAACGGCTTCGAAGTGACGATACAGGCCCTCCTGGGTCGGTTTGTTGTAGTAGGGCGTGATGACCAGAGCCATGTCGGCACCCAGCTCGCGCGCTCTTCTGGTCATTTCAATGGTTCGGGCGGTACTGTAGGTTCCGGTTCCCGCCACCACCGTAGCCTTACCCGCGGCCTCGTCGCTTACAATCTCGAAGACGCGGCTCTTTTCCTCCCGGGAGAGAGTCGGAGACTCTCCGGTGGTTCCGCAGGAGACAATCCCCAGGCTACCGTTTTCTACCTGGAATCGAACCAGGTCCCGAAGGCGTTCCTCATGCAGTCTTCCATTCTGAAATGGAGTGACCAGAGCAATAAAAGGACCTTCTAATCTCATGGTTTCTCCCCGAAAAGGGTTGAAGCGGGATGTTGAGGGCTACTTCTTTGCGGACAGACGCTTGGGATGAGCGGACTGGGGACCGGTATTGAGGACAGAAGGTAAACTTGGCTGGGCCTGTCTTCTCATCTTCTTTCGATTTCTGCGTCCATCTGGCCGACCACCGCACCTCAACTGCAAGGCCCGGCAAAGGTAGTTCTGTTATACCAGAAACCAAACCACAATTCGAGTGGCGTTGCCGGGGCCTGGCGCTAGTGCATCTCGCCATAAGTCTTGATCCAGGGTCAGCGCGTCAATCGTCGTCGCTGGCTAGGCGTCGGGAGCGAGTAATATCATGCCATATGGTGAGCGAGCGCAACAACGCCAGCGGCGAGGAGGGGCGTCTGAACCTGGGTCAAGACTTATGGCGGGCTGCACTCGTAGCAGCCCCTGGTGGAAGTTCCGCGGCTCCTCCCCTCAGGCGAATGCAGCCCTCCTCTGATCGACAGTTCTGCTCAAATCGGGCAAATCGTCTTTTTTGTGATCCTGTCGCTGGACAGCAGCAGAATCGGCTGAAAAACTGACAAAATGTTACTTTACCCGATCATCATCTGGTTGTTCCTCCTGTCGATTCCCATCGTCACGCTGGTGGTCGGCGGACGGCTCATCTGGTGCACATTTCAGCTGGGTCGAATGTCCTACTACAAGTGGGCGTCTGTCTCGGCTCTCGGCGTCTTAGTCGTGGGAGGCCTGTTGGTCCTGGTGACATTTCTCTGGTTCGAATACGGCGTCGCCCCTTCAGCGAAGGACTTCTGGACCGACCTGCGCATGGACCTGCTGACGGGCATCCCATTTTATGCGGTATTTTTCGCGCTATGGCGCCTGGGTGCCTATTTGCAGTCGGTGGTTACCCGCCCGCTGGAACAATGAACCGGGCGGTCAAAATCGAGCGTCTCACTCAGTTCATCTGCCTCTCGAATACCCGGCGCGCCCGCTGAAAGATCTCCAGCATTTCCGCTCGCTGTTCGGGCAGATTGGCCCGATGGGACTGGTGTGGGCCACGAGCGGAATTTCATGGATGTTCGGTAGCGAAGCCCTCCAGGTTCTAGCCCGGATTATTCATAAGTTTTCGTAGCGAAGCGGGGGAAGACCCGTTCTGACAAGGCTTGCGACCGAGGCCCCCGGAGGCGTACTCGTGCAGTACGCCGAGGAGGCCGACCGAGCGTAACGCAGTCAGGGCGGGAGATTCTCACGCTGCAGTAGAAAATTTATGAATCATCCGGGCTAAAGAGCGAAGAACAGACCCCAGCGGTGGGATTCCCGGATCCAGTTGATCCCCATCCCGGTCGGTGGATCGTGAGGCCGTGGAACCCGAAAAGGTCCTGTGCGATCAGAAAAGGCAACTCTTCCCAGCCGGGCGGAAAGTGGGAGGTAGACTCAGGGCGACTCCCGGAGGGATTTAAACGGTCGCTGCCCTGAGTCTACCTCCCACTTTCAAGGCGTTTTCGGCCTGACACCCCTCCCACACTTGACCTCAGATTAGAGAGTGTCGCCTGACCTTACGTCAGCCCGGAATTTCCGGGATCAGCAGGATCCCAGGTGATGTCTCTTAGAGTTGGTCATCCCCGATCTCCGGCAAGCCTCAGGCAAATTTGTTATAGAGCCAGGCCAGGATGAATCCTCCGATGACACCATCCGCCGCGCCGTATAGTGTTCCCACCACAACGTCGAAGAAGGTCGGGGCGGCATGGTACCCAGGGTAGACGGATGCGATCGCCTGGAGAAAGGTTTGCCCGTAAGGGAAAAAGATCAGGTTGCCCAGCCCCATTGCGAGCATGGCTCCACCCCACCCGAGCCCGAAAGCCCAAGCGAGTCCTTTTTGACTGAGTTTCAAGATGTACCACCGTTCTTATTTTGCTCTATGCTATCGGCTACCGGCAGGAGAAGGAAGCAGTTCGACTGGCTGAGTTGCGAAATCCCGGGGCGTGTTGCCCAAATCTTAGTTGACCTGTACATCACCTGTAGAGCACCTGCCACAAGGGACACGTCATTAACGTCAGTCACCACGCCATGGGCAAACACCTCCAGAATCACGGTTTTCGGGACTGTTTTCCTCCGGATGCTGTGGCTCCCGATGGCAGATTATGCCTATGTCTTCTTCCCTTGCCCCCCTTCCCCTGCGCCCCTAACTGCCGCGGCTGAGATCGCGCTCCTCGATTAGAAACGGAGTGGGCTCCATCCCGCGATCTGCCCGGGCCACGGAAGACCCTCCTCCGTTTCGGATAACGCGACGAACGGGTTCACCATAGTCGCATCGTGACGTTTCAGATGGCGGAAGTCGCGGTCAGCAAGGAGATATGGGCCGAAATCTTGTCTCGGATTAACCGCTTGAGATGGAGTACGGATTAGCGTCCAGTATTTCTGATCAAGTGGCTGGAGAGGTGTCTCCGCTTGTCGGAGTTCGGCACCGGACGAGGATGTCTCCGAATTGACTTTGACATTCGAACTCGCCGGCAAAAACATGTTACTAAGGGGTGTAGGACCCCTCTTTTTCCGTATTAGCAACCGCGGGCGGCACTGAAGGTCTTGGCCTCTGTCGTTGCTCTACTCGATGCGCCGCAGCGTCATCGATCTTCCGAGTGGGTCAGGCGGGGAGGATACCCCGTCGGCAGCCACCACGCTCTGCACCGTCAGGGTCAGCACGTCACCGTTCTGGCCAGACTTCCACAGTTGAAAATCCATCGTCGTGTGTCCGCCGATGAACTCGGGAGTCTTGGTAACCATCGGCCGGAAGGTGATAGTGGAGCCGCTGGCCTCATAGGTCCCCGTATTGACGATGATCGTGTCGTACTGGGCGACCTTCTCTTCCGACGTCGGGTCGAAGCCAGTCGCGGACAGCGGACGCGGGTCCGCTCCAAGCGAGTAGACCGCGCTGTAGTGCCCCTCCGTGAAGATGAAGAGCCCAGGCTGGGAGGGATCGATCGTCGCCCCGCCGTCACCAGAAATCGCGGTCATCGACCACACGCCGTGCAGCGGGTTGGCCGGTGCGCTTGGCTCGGGCGGGGCCGGGGTCGGTGCCTGACCGCAGGACGCGGTGGTCACGAGAACGGCGAGCGCGACGGCAGCGGGCACAACGCGTGACCGGAGTCGCATGACAACAATCCTCCTTTTGAGACGGCGGAACCACTCTCTACACAGGTCGTGAAACACAACGACCTCCTTTCTGTTGGTCGGCCTAAACAGTGAATATACTGATCAGGATAGTATCCCAGTTGCATCATAAGACACCAGCAAGGATCGCCGGAAGCCGCCCCTTTAGATCGGCTTCGCTCCAGCGCGTCCCTTGCAGCAGCGGTCTCAAAATCATCCGGTTTCACCTTGCGGGCTGGACGCTCGTCCTTCGCAACCAGTTGCAGCTTCCTGGCCCGCTTTTTGGCCTTCGCTCTTCGGGCCCGCGAGCGGCAGCGCTCCGAGCAATACTTTTTCGGGGGACCGTGGTGACCGGGCTGGATCTGGGTCTCGCATACTTGGCAGTTCAGGCTCATGGCTTTCTTAACCCGGTCGTTTGTTTTGAACATGGCGGCCGTTTATGCCCGTGAGAGCCCCCCACTTGTCCCCTATCAAAGGGTCCTTGGAAGGTTCTGGAGCATTCCACGGGTGGGCCGGCTCGAGCGGTCGGAACGTGTCAACAACTTTGAGACACTTTGGTGAATAAATTACAGTAGCGTCATCTCAGGGGTCCTTCTTTTCGGGAGGGTTGATCCAAACCGCCTCTGGAAGAGCGGGAGGAACGGGTTTGCCATTGGGAAATCTCTCCTGGAAGAGTGCATGGGCGGCCTCCAGTGTTTGGGCTCGATTGCGACGTGTGGCGATGGCGGTGAGGTAGTGCACGTCCTCGGGAGTGTGCAGGCCGATACCCGAATGGCGATGGTCGCGGTTATACCAATCGAAGAACTCCCGGCAAAAGGTTCTGGCTTGCTGGATGGTGCCGAATCGAGCCGGGAATTCGGGCCGGTACTTGAGGGTCTTGAATTGGGCCTCCGAGTAGGGATTGTCGTCACAGACGTGAGGCCGAGAGTGAGACTTGGTCACTCCCAGATCGGCCAGCAGCAAGGCCAGTGCCTTGGAACTCATCGACGACCCTCGATCAGCATGGAGGGTGAGATCTCCCGACACGATCGCCTGCTTGGAGTAGCTCTGGGCGATCAAAGCCTTGGCCAGGCGTGAGTTCTCCTGGGTGGCCACCATCCAGCCCACCACGTAGCGGCTGAAGATATCCAGAACCACATAGAGGTAGTAATAACTCCATTTGACGGGACCCTTGAGCTTGGTGATGTCCCATGACCAACATTGGTTGGGGCCGGTGGCCAGGAGTTCTGGCTTGGCGTATTGGGGATGGCGGCGCTGGCGGCGACGCTCCTTGACTTCCAGACGTTGGGACAGAATGCGATACATGGTTCGGATCGAGCACAAGTATCGCCCTTCATCCAGTAGCTCCGCCCACACTGTGGCGGGAGCTTTGTCGACAAACCGCTGGCTGTGCAGGACCTCCACGACAGCTTCCTTCTCGGGCGGGCTCAAGGCGCGTGGGGATGCGGGCCGAGGTCGAGGATCCATCGCCGGCCGTTCCCGCCGAAGTTTCTCCCGATACAGACTGGATGGCGGCAGATCCAGAGCCTGACAGCCGGCCCGGACTCCGTGGGATTGTGAGAATCGCAAAGCTTCGTCCATCAGCTCTCGTCTCCGTTCTCTTCGCTGCTCGCCAGAGAGATCCCCAACAGTTGCGAGACTTTTTTTTGGAGATCCAGCATGGCTTCAAACTTCTCGAGCTTGCGCTTCAACTTCCGATTCTCGGCCTGAACTTGCCTCAATTGATGATCCAGAGGATTGACCGGCTTGGACTTGCGCCCCCGCTTGCGAGGAGTCAGCGCCTGCAGCGTTCCTTCCTCGCGTTGTCGTCGCCAGGTCTGAAGATTCGACCAGTAAAGTCCTTCTCGGCGCAGCAAGGCTCCCACTCCGCCCGACTCTTCACATCCATCGGCCTGCTCCAGGATCCGGAGCTTATAGCGGGCTGAAAATCGGCGACGCGTGGCCTTGCTGGGAACTTCCGGATCGGGTCTAGGAAGAACCCTGTCGGGCTCAGTCCGTTCCGCACCGATTTTGGGGACCTCTCCGCTTCGCTCCGAAGTCTCCAAAATCCTCAGTTTCTTATCGCTCCTGTTTACCATCATCGTGTGATCCAGCTTCTCACCCTCTAGTCTAATTTAGTGGGGAAGAAGTGTCTCACCCATGTTGGCACAGAGGGGTAGCCAACCCTTCTCTATCGACTGCTTCACCGAAGCATGACAAGAGGCACACAGGGGCTGCCAGTTGTCCTCGCTTCTAAACAGCACCGGATCTCCACGATGTGGTTCGATGTGATCAACTACCGTGGTCGGTGTTTGTCTGCCATGCTCGGCACAGTTGGCACACCAGGGATTCCTGAGCAGAAACTCCCGCCTCAGCCTTCGCCACCAACTGCCATACCCTCGTCTCGCGGCTGAAGGCCTTTTCTTCACGTCAGTACGCTGCAAGATTCCTCGCCATTGAAAAAAGGGGAGCGGTAGCCGTGCCCGGAGATCAGAGCGCGGCCACCGCCCGGGAGCCCTGGCTGCTCTGGGTCAACCCGACCGAGGGTCAACACCCCCTCGGCCCAACTCAATGGACTAGCCTGGAAGCGAGCTGGAGGTCCTCGCTCAACATCTCTGCAACCTCGGCGGCAATCTCCTGTTGCCGCTCGATCTGCTTGCCGGCGTATGGATGGTCTCTACGCAGCAACCGCAGGCTGAGCTCCTGCAGGTTGAGAGCGGTCACCAGCGCTTCGCGAAATATTTCTCGCTCTACTTCGAGCTGGCGGACTCGCTGCTCCAGCCTTTCCAATTTCATGTTCGATTCCTCCATCAGACGCCTGATATCGTGCACATGGCCGCCGGACGTCCCAGGGCCAGGGACCAGCGCCCCGTTATTCGAAATGTTTTTTCGCCCTCAGTAAACTGATTGCCAACATATCCGACTTCCAAAACAACACCCTGACGCTCATACAAGACGATCCATGGGGCCATGAATGACCCAACAAGGGCCGTGTTCTCGGTCAGTATGTCCGACTGGACCACCGTCAGGCCGAAGAGGCTAGTGAGTCCGGGCTTCGAAGGCTCTCCGTAGATGTAGAGACCATCGGCAGTCTTCGTGAGCCTGACGTCTTGCCAATCGTTGGGGTGAATGATCACGTGCGTTGGCTGGGCCCGTCCGGTGACTCGAACCAGCTGGGCAGCTTTGAAGATCGCATCGGCAACCGAATCGGCACCTTTGGCCTGAGTCTGGATGCCGGTAGCGTTCAAGATGCCCTCGAGATTCGGGGCCGCTCCATCGCCCTGTAGGATCTGATTGTCCAACCTTTGCCTCAACCCAAAGATCAGACGGTCGTTAAGGTAGCCAGCTGCTCCCTCGACGTCAGCCAGCTGCTCGTCGGTCACCGGAATCGAATCCGCAACCTTTCGGACATCGCTTTCAGTTTCGGTCAGCGCGAAAGCCGACTCAGGGAAAGCAGCCCCCTCTGAGGTCTCAGCGGCCGAATGGGTCCGCGTCGTCTCCAGCATGTACACGACCTTAGCCTGGCTCGTCGGTCTCGTGGGGAGGATATCCAGCACTTGAATTGGCCGCGTTTCCTTCTCGACCACACCGGGGATCCGGATTGACTGAGGCTCCCAGCCCGCCGACGTTTGAAAGAGCGTCTTCTGGCCAAGGACTTGACTTGGGTAGAGCTTGTCGAAACTCTTGGAATAAGTCCCGTTAGCTCCGTTCTTCACAAATTCCCTGAACCCGGTGATTGGCGACAGTTAGAATTCCCCGCGCATTGACTCATCCAAAATCGAACTGATAGCATACCGTTGCCTCATCAAGAATCGAACCGAAAACTTGATGAGGAGGTCACAGATTGAAGAAGAAGTTGAGTTTGGAGTTGCGCCGAGAATTGTTGACGCGTACCGCTGAGGATTACGCATCGGCCCGCAAAGGGATCAAGAGCCAGATTGTAGATCAGTTGGTCGCGACAACCGGCTACGGTCGCAAACATGCGATTACCCTGTTGAACAATCCGCCGAGCAGGGCCAGTTCGTCGCGGCCCCGCCGTGCCCGATACGATGACCGGGTGAAGCGGGCACTGGTGACTCTTTGGACAACGGCCAACCGGATCTGCGCAAAGAGACTGGTCCCCTTTGTTCCCGAGTTGATCGAAGTTATGGAGAGGAACGGTCATCTATCCTTGCCGCCTGATGTTAGGCGAAGGCTGCTAGCGATCAGCCCAGCTACCGCTGATCGATTGTTGGCTTCCGAAAGAAGCAGCCGGCACGGTGTCAGTACGACCCGACCAGGAAGCTTGCTCAAGAAGCAGATCAAGGTCCGAACCTTCGCTGACTGGGATGATCTTCAACCCGGTTTTGTCGAAGCCGACCTTGTGGCTCACTGCGGCGAGAGTGCTGCAGGCAGTTTCCTACACACTCTGGTCCTGGTGGACGTCGCAACGGGCTGGACCGAATGCGTGGCGCTGCTACGGCGTAGCGAAGCCGATGTGATCGGATTGTCAATCACCAGGGTAATTCCCCCACCTCCGTCACCAGGGTAATTCCCCCATTTGGGGATCATCATCATCTCGTTTCTCTTGATTTTCGGCGGTTGTGCTTGGGAAAACTTTTCCCAAGCAGGTTCCTCCTTTCTGGTCGCAGTCGTGGTCTGTTTCGAGCCAGCGTTTTTCCAGTCGCAGCATTTGCATTCGATTGAAAGCCCGATAGCGGGCGGAAAGCTGGCTGCTCGTGACCTCCTGTAAGACGGAACTGAAGTAATGCAGGGCACCGATTGGCTGGCCCGGGAGTCCGTTGAGCCAGGAGACGTACTTGCGTCCGCAGCCCAGGAAAATAGACTGGCGGACGTCCTCGAGCTCGATCCCTTGCTGGAACCACTGGGCAGCTAGCCGGCGATCCGAGGTCGAGTAGCGGCAGCGGATGCAGGGACGTTCCAGCAACATCTCTCCGATGGTCTCCACATAGAGGGTTTGAGCCGATCGAGTGGAGCTGAGTGAGTCAGCCGAGAGGCTGCGCTGGTAGGGCCAGTACTGGTCGGCGATCTCAAGGACCCCGGGAGCATGCTGGTTGGGGCTACGCCGGACCCGGCAGACCTGCCTCTCCTCGAGCTCCTGGAGATAGGTTCCAATCGAGCGGCGCGATTTGCGCAGCGCCCTGGCCACGTCCTGCTGGCGGAAGAGGAAGCGCCCGGTACTTCTGTCAGCGCCCAGCGAGATGTGAACGAACAGCTTGAAGGCCCCGTCGGAGAGTTTCTCCACAGCGGCCTGCCAGCCGGCGGTGGCGGCAAACCAGCCGTTGTCACTTTTGATCTTCAAACGGCTCATGGCGAAACCTCCTTTGAGGGGGATCCTTTGGCGGGTCGTTTTCGCCTCCGGTAAGAGTCGCCCTCCCACTCCAGCTGGTGAGCGTTGTGGCAGAGTCGGTCCAGCAGCGATTTGGCCTGGATGGGGTCGCCAAACAGCGCCATCCACTCCTCCAGGCTGCGATTACTGGTCAGCATCAGCGAGCCTTTCTGATAGCGCTCGTAAACGATGTCGTACAGATCGTCGGCCTGCTCGTCCGTCAGGGGCTTGAGCCCAAAGTCGTCAACGATCAAGAAATCATAGCTGCAGTAGTTTTGGATGAGGCGATCGCGGGAGAGATCGGCCCGGGCCGCTTCCAGAGTACGGAACAGGCGCGGAGCCTGGATGTAGCGCACGTCATGACCGCGGCGTACGGCCTCGTGTCCCAGAGCCAGGGCGATGTGACTCTTGCCCACACCCACCGGCCCGCACAGGCAGATATTTTCTTTGTTTTCCAGAAAGCGGCAGGTGGCCAGGTCATAGATGCGGCGCCGCTTGATGTTCGGGTTAAAGCCAAAATCGAACTCCTCGAGGGTCTTGATCTCGGCAAAGCAGGCTTTCTTGAGCCGGCGAACAAACTTGGTCTGGGAGCGACGCTCCAGCTCATCCTGGACCAGCAGAGTCAGAAAGTCGACGTAGGCCAGTTGTCGTTTTTCGGCCTCCTTGAGCCGCACTTCCAGACTGTCCAACAATCCTCCTAATCGCAGTTGCTTGAGCTGGTCGAGCAGATGTTGATAGTGACTCATGAGACCTCCCGTCGGTGCACGAAGTAATCCTGGGGACGGGCAAATCGACAAGCTGAAGCCGCCGGACTGGAGGGTCTGCGAGGAGGCGAAGGGCGTCGGAACAAGCCTTTTTCCAGAATCTTCTTCAGAGAGGAAAAGCGGACATTGTCAAAGCGCAAGGCCCGCCGGCAGGCCTGATCCAGAGTGGCCGCTGGGTGGGACTCGGCCAGCCGCAGCACGGCCTGGGCTTTTCTCAGGTTGCGCATGGCGTGATCCCCCAGTACGCGCCGCACGTAGCGACTCACCTCGGGCCCCAGCTCGTCGGCCTGACGCCGGCACCACTCGGGAGTCCGCTCCAGGTAGGCCCGCTTGTCGGGAGGATAGTCCCCCGTCTGGGTCTGACAGGAGCCCGGCTCGAAGACCCGCAGGTGGGTCTTGATCAACTGATGGTTGCGATACACTCGCACCAGCTTCAGATCGGCTCGCACCCACAGCCTCTCCCCCCGGTAGGGATAGGGGACCGAGTAGTAGCACTTGTCCAGGATCAGATGGCAGTCCCAATGCACGGTGCACTGTTTCCACTGCGCCGCTTCGTAAGGTTGATCCGGCAGAGGCAGCAGCAGCTCGACTTCTTCTCCGACAAACACCTCGTAAGGTTTGCGATGGGTGGTGCCATGCTTGCGCAGGCCGACCTCCTTGAGGCACCACTCCAGAGCCCTCCCATTGGCCTCCTCGATATCTCGAAAATGCCGCCCCGCCAGAATCTGCTGACGCACTACCGGAACACATCTCTCCACGCGTCCTTTGTGGCGGGCCATTTGCACCTTGGCTGGGTCGGCCACGAATCCGTAGTGTCTTTCCAGTTCGGCGTAGGCCGGGTTGAGCGTCGGATCGTACAGATCGGGCTTAAGCACACCGTCTTTCAAATTGTCCAACACGATCAGCCGGGGACAGGCCTGGAAAAACGTAAAGGCGCGGATGTGGCAGTCCAACCAGGTGGGGCTGTCCTGGCGAAACACGAAGCGTACGAAGCGGTGGCGGCTGTAGCTTAGGATCATGATAAAGGCCCAGGCCTTGCGTTGTTTGCCCGTTTCCGGATCTCGCATCAGTCCGGCATAGCCGAAATCGACTTGGGCCTGTTCCCCAGCGACTGCATGCAGCCGCACCGTCACCGGCTTGCGCAGCGGCTCAATGTGCTCGCGCACATAGCGGTACACGCTCATATAGCTGACCTTCAACTCGTGCTCCTCCTCGAGCAGCCGCTGTACCTGCTGAATGGTCATATGAGGCTGCCCAAGCCAATCCTGGATCTGCCGGTGGTAGAGGCGGATCCGCTCCCGGGCCGGTTGTTCGAAAACCGCCACCTGCACCACCGAGGCCACTATCCGGGCCAGCTCCGCCTGTGGCGGCAGGGGCTTCTCTCGGCTCAAGCCGCTGGCCATGAAAAGCAGCAGGTACTTGCGAATCGTCTTGCGCGAGATCTGCAACGAGTCTCGGATCTGGCGGATACTCCGTCCTCGGTGCCATTGGTAAACCAACTCCAGGTACTCTTCCATCCTCATATTCCTTCTGGCCATTCTTCCTCCTGCGGAAATCCTTGTTGGGGTTCCGCAGAAAGATGACCCTGGCCTCTGTCACGAAATGATCAGGTGGGGGAATTACCTTGGTGAAACCCTGGGGGAATTACCCTGGTGAAAGGGTGGGGGAATTACCTTGGTAAATCAGCCGCCTAGCAGCCCGTGGCAGAAGTGCTTAATTGGGTCCGGACACCGACTTGGGCCGGGGGCCACCTGGAAAGGGCCCGATTGAAAGTTTTCCAATCAAACCTTCAAAGAAAGTGCTGATCCGTCTCCTCAGGCCCTTCCTCAGCCCGAAAAAGGCTAACAAAGCGCAAAGAATCCGGGCGTGGAGGGCCCGGGGAGTCCCTGCGCCGAGTTTCTGGCGCATCACCATACCCAGGTTGAACGCACCGGCCTGAATCAGCAGTCTCTTGGCCACATTGTCGTGTCCCCTGACCTCGGTGCGGCGCATCCCCCCTGTCCGGTACAGATGAGCAAAGGATCTTTCCAGTTTTTCGCCCCGCCGTCTCAGTAACTCGCGGCCTCGCTCTCCCCGTATCCGTCTGCGGTTGGCATAGGTGGCATCTCGGCCCTCGATGTTGCCTTTCCACTTGCGTCTGCCCCGCTTCGGTTCCGAGATGTAACTGCGTATCTGCAGCGCTGCAAAATCCTTTACCGTTTCGGTGCTGTGATATCCCTTGTCGGCCACCACCTCGGCCATTTCCTCTTTTTGCCCCGTCGCCTCTTCAATGTTTTCGGCAGCACGAATCAGCGTCTCCTTCAGGGTCGTCGTGTCTCCTTTATCGGCTCCCTGTACCGTGACCGCCACAATCGCTCCCGTCTCCATGTCGATGGCATGCTCGGCCTTGTGGGCCAGGTGCGTTCGCCCGTCCTTCATCTTCGTGATGCGAGCGTCCGGATCGTGAGGATGTTTCCACTCTTTGTTGGAGCCTTTCTTCTTGCGTTTCCGGTCCGTACGAACCAGGTCTTCGCGGGTGGGCGTCTCGATTCCGGAAGCCTGAGCCAATCCGGTTAAAAACTGGTTATAGTCTTCTCCCGTATCCCGTCGGATGATGGTGCGCATCGCCGCATTGGCTTCCAGCGTCGTCGCGTCGATCCCGATCGTCTTTCCCTTCAGCAGTTCCGATTCCGCCAGTCGCTCCAGCACCCAGCTGAACACCGCCGCATGGGTCTGCACATCGATTAATCTCCGGGTTCTCGATATCGTCGAGTGATCGGGTGGTGTCTCGCTCACTTTCAATCCCAAAAACTCTCTCAGGGCCAGTGAATCGGCCACTCTCCAGGCAATCCCTCGCTCCGCTCCGATCCCTTCAAAATACCCCACCATCAACAGCCGAAAATACACTCCCGGCGCCACGCTCGGCCGCCCCATCTTCTCCGCGTAGAACTTCCCGCACAGCTCCTCTACGAAATCGTCAAAGCCGTGCTCACTCAATACCTCGTTGAGGGCTTCGTAGAATGGATGCCCAGGACTCCGCGCTAACTGGCTGCTGGCCACCCACAGATCCGCTTGTCGCCGTCGCTTCTTCTTTCCCATTGCCATGGGACCAGTGTAGTGTCTGAATGTGACCCCTACCCTCGACTTTCACCACAGGCTGCTAGGTGGGGGATATACCATGGTGACCGACACAAACTCCTTACCAGCGAATCTTAGCCTCTGATTGTCTCACCAAGAGAAAAATAGAACCCATCAAAGACCTGTACAGGAAGCTGGATCCAGTCACGTTACTCAAAGAACTCGAGCGAAGACAGGACCATTTTTGGACCTTTGCCAACGGACAAAGAGAACCGGAGGGAAACGGCTCCCCTAGAGAGATGGATGCTGTTGTCAGGAAGTACCTTGCTGAGATCAGTGCTGCACCAGAATCCAACCAAATCAGGAGATATCGGCGGACGAAGAAGCCCCGGGTTGCCCGGACTTGGAAGACCCGGGAGGATCCTTTCGTTGAAGTCTGGCCAGAGGTTCGTGTCCAACTGGAAGTCAATCCCGCTCAAACAGCCAAAGCGCTTTTCATTCGGCTTCAACAACGCCATCCCTGTCGATTCTTTGATGGGCAGCTGCGAACTTTGCAGCGCCGCGTCAGGGACTGGCGAAGAGAACAACTCTACAAGGCCGAGATCTCCCGTGTAGAGCCAACGTTCTCTGAAATCGGGTCTGATTTCGCAAAAGAAGGTGCGCCAACAAAGGGGCAACCAGCCGAGGTCAAAATAGTCTTATGAGCCATGGGAAGTGTCCCCTGACGGCCACACAGCAATGTCGCCTCGACCGCTGGGCCGTACATCTCCAGCAGCAGGGACTTCACGGTCCCGGGACAACCCAAGAAGGGGGTCACCTGAGTCGGCCGCCGAGAGGGAACCCCATTCGGGCTCGCCCTCACTGTGTCCCCTCTCGCAGTCCAAGAACCGGACAAGACAATTCGCTCAAACCAAGAACAACACCCTACTTGACAAGGTGGGTCATTTTTACGTGATCACTCCGGCACATTATTCCCTTGTCATTTCGACCTTCCACTCCACCCTGATCAACGTCAAATAGAATTCCCGCAGCGACGATTGGAAATCCCCACACAAGGATTAAAAAAAAAGAGCTGTAGCCGTCCTCTGAGACGGCCCTTTCCGCGGTCCTCCTTTCTGTAAAAAAGAGAGATTGTTCCTAGAATGCGAGGGGGACGGAGTGAGGGCGTAGCCCGAACGGAGCTCCCCCTCGCTCGCGCTGGCGTCGAGGGGAGTGGACCAGATCCACGAGGCTGCTGAGCGGCCTCTGTAGGGCGCTGTACGACCTCTCCCCTTGGCGGGCACTCGTCTATCGCCCTCACCAAGCACTTTCCGGGGTCCAATCAGCCGATTTGCCCGGATTTGACCTCCTCGCGGTTTCCTCATTTCGTGGTTCCCTGCTGCTTTGCCTTGGCGCTCTCCATTCGATAGCTCGGGACGTTGAGTTCCAGAATCACGCTGTGGTGCACCAGCCGGTCGATGGCTGCTGCCGTCGTCAGGGGGTCCTTGAAGATCCTCTCCCAGTCCGAGAAGATCAGGTTGCTGGTCAGCAAGATGCTGCGACGTTCGTAACGATGGGCCAGCAGTGTGAAGAGAACCTCCATTTCCTCCCGGCTTTGCTGAACGTAGCCGATGTCATCGACTATGAGAGCCTCGAAGCGATCCAGTTTCTTGAGCTCCTTCTCCAGAGTCAGATCGATTTTGGCCCGCAGCAATCGCTGTACCAGCAGGGCGCAGGTAGAAAACAGAACCCGGCGCCCCAGCAGAATCAACTCCTGGCCCAGAGCACAGACCAGATGGGTTTTCCCGCTCCCAGGGTTACCGAAAGCCAAGACGTTCTCGGCACGATCCAAAAACGTCCCTTCCAGCAGCGCTGTGAGTTGTCGATCCACGCTTTGGGGCAAGCGCGAGCGGTCCAGCGCCGTCAGCGTTTTCTCCCAGGGAAGCTTGGAGGCCCGACGCTGGCGCTGGATTTTGCGCTCGTGCCGCTCCGCCACCTCGATCTCAGATAACGACAAGAGAAACCGGGGATAGGACAGACTTTCCTGGGTGGCCAGTGCCGCCTGGGCGGCGTAGTGCTCCCGAAAGGCCGGTAGATGCAGCTCGATTAGGCACTCGCGAAGTCGCGGTAAGTTGCCTGTGCTCATGACCTCACCTCCCGGTTCTCGAGAAGGGTGTCGTAGAGGCCCACGTCCATCTTCTCCACCATCACTTCCCAGGGTTCCACCACCGGATCGACAAGGCATTCTCGTAGTGCTTCAAAACGGATTCTTTGTCCCCGCTCAATCAACACCTGAAGTGCCTCTCGCACCCGCTGTTCACCTTCCTGGGCAGCCACCTCGAGGATCTTCAGATATTGGCGATCCGCCGTGGCCGGACAATCTCGGCGCAGCTCGTCGTAGGCGACTCGAAACAAGATCCCCGGAAACAGATCCTCCCGCCAGCGATAGCGAGTAAACGCCCCCGGCTTGCGCACCAACGAATGGATCACGTGCCGGTAGTCAATGCGATGCTTGCCTTCTCCTCGCAAGCGCGGCATCCGTGCCTGGCGCCGTCCTCCGTAGTAGACCTCCACCTGATCCGCCCACACCCGCACTTGAACGCGCTCGCCGATCAACCGGCTGTCCACCGAATAGGTGTTGTGGCGAACCCGGATCGTACTGCTGGGGGAGACTCTCACCCACTGCCGGGTGAAGTCATCCAGACGGCGTGCCGGCAACGGGCGCATCACTGCCAGCTCTTCTCCCAGGCGCTTTTGCCGGGCCGCATTGCGCCGGGACACAATCACCGCTACAAAGCCCTCGTACTCTTCCCGGCTGGAAAAATCACGGCTACACCGCAGCAGCAGTTCCTGCTCAATGGCCCGTTTCAAGCGGTGATGGGACTGTTCCACATCCCCGTTCTCGTGTGCCTTTCCTGCCTGAGTGCGACTGGAGCGCATCCCGAAGTGTCTCAGCAACGCTTGATAGCGCTCGGTGAACTCTTCCCGCTTCAGGTTCTTGACTGCCGCCGAGAGCCGGTCGGTCCGGTGCTCCTCGGGCAGCGCCCCCAACTCCCACAACGCGTTCTGAAGCCCCAGGCTGAGGCTCTCAAACGACTCACTGAAACACAGCGTGGTCGCTTCCCAGTTCGAGTAGGCCAACACGAAGTGGTACAGCAGATGGGGAAACGGCTGGCCCTGGATCGTCACTCCGAGGCGCCCCATAAACGTGAAGTCCGATTGCGCTTGATGTCCCGGCTGATACTTCTGCGGGAACATCACCTCCTTCGCTTCTCCGTATTCTGCCTTCCACTGCTTGATCCTGCGCTGCAGCGTTCTTAACTGGCCTTGCTGGAAGGCCCCTTCCTGCTGACGACACAAATGATCGAACACCGCTTTTGCTTCCACCGTCGGCGATCGCTTCAGGATCTCTTTCACCTCCGGCCACACCGACTCGAACGGATCCGATCGAGTTCTCCAATACCGTTCCGGCTGACACTGGCTCGGTAGCTTTCCCGACTTCAGGTACTTGCGAGCTGTCTTTCGCGACATCCCCGCTTTGGCCGCCGCCATCGTTAGCGTCTTCTCGTTCTTCTTCAACTTTACTAACCTCCGCACTTGCTGATCCTTAACCATGCCCTCATGGTCAGGATCAGCCCTGAAAAAGCGGGGAATTCCATTTGTCGTCGCGGGGAATTCTAACTGTCGCCAATCACTGCGAAGACCTTTGGAGTCCAACAGGCCGCATTCTACGCACTCGCCCTCGAGACAGGACTACGCAAGGGTGAACTCTGCGGGCTCACCTGGGCGAATGTCGATCTTGATATGGACAAGGTCCTGATCGATCGCCAGCTGGTCAAATGCGGCCGCCCTCCGGTGTTCGGTCCGATCAAGAGAGGTCGAGCCCGGACCTTGAGCATATCGCCGGCCACAGTTCAGTTGCTTCGAGAGCACCGCCAGAGCCAAAACGAGTTGAAGCTAAAGAATCGCCAATACTATCGGGACCTGGGCCTCGTATTCGCGAAAGAATGGGTACAGCTGGGCGCTGCCCACGCCAGGCTGGGCGATCCGCTCCAGGCCAATAACCTAGGTCAGAGGGAGTTTAAAAAGATCACAGAGGCCGCCAAGGTCCGAAAGATCAAGTTTCACGGCCTCCGGCATACCTGCGCAACGTTACTGCTTCGCGCCGGCATTCCCGTCTATGTCGTCGCTCAGCGACTCGGACACAAGGGTATCGAGATCACCATCAACGTATACGCTCACGTTCTGCCGGATCAGCAGGAGGATGCAGCCAATGCCCTGGGCGATCTCCTGCACGGTTCTGGAAACTGAGGACATTTCGAGGACATTGTGAGGTCAGAGAAGCTGTAAGTTGTTAATTCTAAAGACCCGAGAAGAAGTTGGTGCCGGAGGCGGGATTCGAACCCGCACACTCGCTTGAGCGCCACCCCCTCAAGATGGTGTGTCTACCAATTCCACCACTCCGGCACGATTGGACCTCAGTATTTCAGTTGCTTCCGGTCGAGTCCTCGCCGCCTTCTCCGGAGCTCTCTTCTGCCGGGGGCGGAGTGGCCTCCGGCACGGTCTGCGGTTGTTCGCTGGGAGCCTGTTCTTCGACACCGGTAGCTTCAGCCGGAGCCGTGCTGGTGGGAGTGTCTGTCATCACGGTCGATTCACCCCTCTTCGCCCAGCCCGCCAGGATCAAGCACGTCACCATGAACAGCGCAGCACCCAAAGCCGTGAACCTGGTCAGCAGGCTGGTCGCCGACCGGGTGCCAAAGGCTGTCTGGCTACCGCCTCCGCCAAAGGTCGAGGCCAGGTCCCCCGCCTTTCCCGACTGGAGCAACACGACCAGGATCAGAAAGAAGCAAATCAGGATATGTAAAGCTACGATTAGGATCATTTCTTCTTTCCCGAACCAGGGCCGAAAGGACTACCCGGATTCAAATTGGACGATTCCCAGAAAGCTCTTCGCATCGAGGCTGGCTCCTCCGACAAGGGCGCCGTCAATATCCTCCTGCCGCATCAAGTCTGAGACATTGTCAGGTTTGACGCTCCCACCATACAAGATTCGCACCGCCCGGGAGAGTTGCGGAGAGTACTCCCGCGCTGTCCAGCTTCGAATCCAGTGATGGACTTCCTGAGCTATTTCCGGTGTCGCCGTCAGGCCTGTTCCGATAGCCCAGACGGGCTCGTACGCGATGATCATACGGGATAGCTGTGAGGCTGTCAATCCATCTAGACAAACCGCTAAGTCACCCAGAATGATCTCTTTAGCCTGTCCCAACTCACGTGTACTCTGAATTTCCCCAGTGCACACGATGGGGATGAGATTGGTCTCCAGGCAGCGCCGTAGCCGTTGATTGACCGACCCTGGCGTCTCCCCGAAGAACTGCCTTCTTTCCGAGTGTCCGATGATGGCATATCCACAACCGACGTCCAGTAGCTGCTCGGCTGCAATCTCGCCCGTCCAGGCTCCCTGCGGTTCCCAGTGGACGTTCTGGGCTGCCAGACCAATGCCAGAGCCGGACAATTCCTCGCCCACGGCGGCGAGCGCCGTAAAAGGTGGGGCAACCACGATGTCGACATCGGAGACAACTCCCGCGCCGTTGCGGAGTTCCCGGACCAGTTGCCGCCCTTGAGCAACCGTTTTGAAGCACTTCCAGTTGCCGGCGATCAGCGGCTTTCTCTGCACTGGCACAGGGGGGGCCTCATGACTCACTGTGCTGTTCTTCCTTTCGATCTGTCAGAGCCTCTACTCCCGGAAGTGGTTCTCCCGACAGGAGCGTGAGAGAGGCCCCTCCGCCCGTCGAGACATGGGTGATCGAATCGCTCACTCCGGCCAGTCGTACGGCAGCGGCGGAGTCACCTCCAGCGACGATCGAGGTCGCATCAGAGCCGGCCACCGCCCTGGCAATATCCACCGTTCCCAACGCACAGCTGCTGATCTCAAACACGCCCATTGGACCGTTCCAGATGATGGTCCTGGAGTTCTCGATGACTTGTTTGAACCGTTCAATGGTCCGAGGTCCGATATCAAGTGCCGTTTTCTGGTCGGGAACCGACCGCATCGGGCAGTGCTCGACCTGTACGTTGGGACTGAGGCTCGATCCCACCACGTGGTCGACCGGCAGCAACACTTCGACCCCCGCCTGTCTGGCCTGAGCGAGAAGCTCTCTGGCCACACCCACCTTGTCCTCTTCCACCAGCGATTCACCGCATCCGATTCCCTCGGCCCGCAGAAATGTGTAGGCCATGCCTCCACCGATCAGGAAGGTACTCGTCAGAGGAAGAAGTGATTGAAGGATCCCGATTTTGTCAGAAACCTTGGCACCTCCGAGGATCGTCACAACCGGGGTTTCAGGGTCGTTCAGAACCCCATAGAGGTACTTGAGCTCCTTCCCCATCAGCAGACCGGCGGCTCCACCGCCCATGACATTCGGTACCCCCACGGTGGACGCGTGGGCCCGATGAGCGGTCCCGAAGGCGTCATTGACGTACAGATCAGCCAAAGAGGCCAGCCCGCGGGCGAACTCGACATCGTTGTCTACCTCGCCACTGTGAAAACGCAGATTTTCCAACAGCAAAACCTGGCCGGGTTCCAGCTTCGAGACAGCCTTTTCGACTGCCCTGCCAATACAGGAAGGGGCAAGATCAACCGGCCGGCCTAGCCTGGCAGCCAGCTGCTTTGCGACCGGGGCCAGGGACAGATCTTCCCTCCTCTTTGCGTGGGGGCGCCCCAGATGCGAGGCCAAAACCAGCCGGCCGCCCCTCTCCACGGTGAACTCGATCGAGCGGAGAGCGGCCTCGATCCGCGAATCATCGGCGACCTTTGTTCCCGAGAGCGGCACGTTGAAATCCACCCTCATCAGGACTCGCTTTTCAGCCACATCCAAATCTGTGATCGAGAGCTTGCGGGGAATACGGCGCACCGGATGACCTCAGCCGGCCACCGGCTCGCCGCGGCTGCGGGAAACCATTTCGGTCAGATCAAGGACACGATTCGAATAACCCCATTCATTGTCATACCAGGCGAGAACCTTCACCATGTCCTCACCCAGGGTTCGAATGAAAGGCCCGTCCACTGTGGCCGAGTGGGCGTCACCGCTGAAATCGCAAGAAACGAGCTCTTCATCCGTATATCGAAGGATCCCCTTCATGGACCCCTGGGCTGCCCCTCGGAAGGCCTGCCTGATTTCTTCAGTGGTCGCACTGCTTTCCAGAGTCGCGGTCAGATCCACCAGGGACACCGTGGCCGTGGGAACACGAATGGAGATGCCGTCAAGCCTCCCATCCATTTCCGGGAGCACCAGAGAGACGGCGGCCGCCGCTCCCGTGGTGGTCGGGATCATCGAAAGAGCCGCCGCTCGCGCCCGCCTGAGATCCTTGTGTGGCAGATCCAGAATCCTCTGGCCGTTGGTGTAACTGTGAATGGTCGTCATCAGGCCCTTCTTGATCCCGAATGCGCTGTGCAGGACCTTGGCCACTGGAGCCAGGCAGTTGGTCGTGCAGCTGGCATTGGAGATGATGTGATGCCGGCCCGGGTCGTAAGCATCCTCATTGACGCCCAGGGCCAGAGTTACATCCGGGTCCTTGGCAGGGGCCGTGATGACTACCTTCTTCACCGATCCGCGCAGATGCTTGGATGCATCCTGGCGGGCGCGGAACAGACCGGTCGCCTCGATGACCACATCAACTTGCGCCGATTCCCAGGGGATTCCTGCCGGATCCCGCTCTGAGAACACCCGCACATTGGAATTGCCGACCATGATGGAGTCTCCATCGTGACGCACATCCTGTTCGAGTCTCCCATAGACAGAATCGTACTTCAGGAGATGGGCCAGCGTCCTCGGGTCGGTCAGGTCGTTCACGGCCACAAACTCGAGATCCGACCCCTTCTTGAGAGCTGCTCTGAAGACATTTCGCCCGATTCTTCCAAATCCATTGATTGCAACTCGAGTTGCCATTCATTCCTCCCTATTGGTTCTCAGTCTTAGCAGCCCGTGGTCGAAGTCCCACGGCCTGGCGGGGCGATCCTACTTTCAGTAACAAGAACCCAAACAGCATAACTCAAGGCAGGGTGATTGAAAATTGAAGATTGAAAATTGAAGATTGCGGGTGCCACTTTGGATGTGGCGGCCGGGGAGGGCGTGACCTTCCTGTGGGGGCCGTTCTCGTGCCGGGCCCGCCTGACCGGCGACAACCCGGGTCGCCCCACCGTTGCGGATCGCCTGCCCCACTGGTGTTCCTCGTTTGTAATTTTCAATTTTCAATTTTTAATTCGATTTACCCGTACGGGTGCCGCCCATCCGGCTGGGTCTGAAAACGCCTGTGCCCCCACAGCCAATGGGACGGGAACTCTCGAATCACTTCCTCGATATGACGATTGATCTCTGCGGTCAGACGCAGAATCTCGGTTTCCGGGTCCTCTTCGGGGCGGGCGTGCAAAGCCGGGTAAAAGCGAATCCGGTAAAACCCGAGCCGGTAGTCCGGGCGCAAGAAACCGAGTACTACGGGAGCTTCAGTGCGCACCGCCAGTGCCGCTGCACTCGAGCTGGTAGAAGCAGGGCGCCCGAAAAGAGGAGCGTAGACTCCTTCACTTTCCTGCACATTCTGATCCAGCAGAAAACCGACGTCCTTCCCTTCCTGAATCAGACGCATGACCTTGCGCAGGGCCCTGCGTTTATCCACCACATGGTTTCCGAATCTACATCGAATCGTCTCGCTCCAGCGATCGAGCCAGGGATTATCCAGGCGCCGCACCAGGAAACTGAGGGGATAGCCTCGAGCCGCATGGGCCGCCGGCAGCAATTCCCAGGCACTCATGTGGGCGGTGACGAACAAGACTCCCTTCCTGGTATTTCGCGCCTCCAGGTAGTTGGTCAGTCCATACTGGCTCTCATAGCGGACGCGGCGGCACATCTCAGCAGATCGCATTGTGGGAAGGCGTGAGAGCTCCACGGCCTGATCTCCAAGCTGCAAAAAGCTGTCCCGGAGCACCCTGCGTCTCCAGCCGACGGAGCGTCCAGGGAAAGCGATGGCCAGATTCGTCATCCCTACGGATCGATGTTTCGAATCCACCCTGTAGACCCAGACGGCCACGGTGCGGCAAACGAAGTGGGCCAGGAACCGTGGCGTCCAGCTTAGAAGAAACAGGCTCACCCGAATCACAACGTACAGGAACCAGTCCAGCGCCTTCTTCACTGTCACAAACCGTAGCATAGACCACCCTGGGACGAGCCCTGCTTTTTGTCACGAAGGTTCCAAGGCTCCAACGTTCCAAGGAATTCCAGGATCCCAGAGTGGGTAAAGGGCCAGAGTGGGAGGGGCCTCAGACCGCGACCGACGGGTAGTCACGGTCATGATTGCAGGTCGCCGCACCAAGGCGCCTCCCACATTCAGGTTCCAAGGGCCCCTCCTCTGAGATTTCGGATTCCTTGAAACATTGGAACGTTGGAACCTCCCCTACACCGCCCCCCTCAAAAGGCCCGCATACGGCTCCGGGATTTTGCGAGGCAGCCCGTCCGGACCGGTGACGATGTGCTTGGTCCAGCCTCGAGCCAGGCGGGTCCCACCCTCGGAGGGCAGCACTTCATATCGAAAAGACAGGAAGGTCTTTCGGAAAGTCTCCAGGGTGGTCCTGACCCGAAACCGGGTGTCATAGGTGAGCGGCCTCTGGTAGCGGCAACCGGCTTCAGCCACCGTCAGGAAACACTCAGTCTGCTTCTCCATCTGCTCGTAGTGCAAGCCGACGGCCCGGCAAAATTCGACGCGACCAATCTCGAAGTAGATGAAATAGTTGCCGTAATAGACAACTCCCATCTGATCCGTTTCCGCGTAGCGGACTCGCAGAGTATGCTCGTGTGTGTAGGACATGTCTCTCTTCTAGCGCACAGACTGGCAATCGGCAAGAATGGGGGAGTACAAAGTGAAACGTGTAAAGTTGAAGGGCGTGTTGCCCAGACCTCTGTCGCCTTTCCAGGGCTTTGGGATTGGCAGAGATACTCTCCGTGGGCCGTCGCCCAAGGCGAGGCAATACAAAGTGCATATGTAAGCCCCCGAAGGCGGCGGCAGAAAAACCTGGATCTGGTTTGGGCAACAGCCCCTTGACGGTTCAAAACTGAAGGTTGGTAGAATAGATCTGAACAGTTCCCCGTGCTAAACTCCTCCCTTCGGCCGCGCCCGTAGCTCAGCCGGATAGAGCGCCGGTCTACGAAACCGTAGGTCACAGGTTCGAATCCTGTCGGGCGCGCCAGTAACCCCCTGTAAGCAAGTAACTTGCGGCTCCCAGTGAGTCACAGGTCGTCTCTTCCCTATCATGCTTGTTTCCGTTTTGTTTCCACTTCAACAGCGTTGCCCTGAAGTACCCTCTAGGGTGAGATCCGAATCGGCGCGGGCCTGTGTGGCCCTATGCAGATAACGTGATCGGCCGCTTCGATCTTGAAAGCATTACCTGGGTTGAGAAGTGCCTCGTCGCCGCGTTGTACCCCCAGTACCAGATACCCTTGTTGTGAAAGGTGTGCCTGCGCCTCGGAAAAGTCCCAGTTTCGCATTTGTTCAACCGGTGCGATGTAGACCTGTTGACCAAATCTGTTTGACATCAGTTCGTTGACGACCGCCTGTGTGCCAGGATCGGATACCTCCTGAACCAGGAAGGACGATGCAAGACCGGCCATGCAGACCACGCTGTCGCATCCCGATCGGCGCATCAGTTCCACACGCTCACGATCGAGGCATTCGGCGACTGTGAAGACGTTGGGGTTGATCGATTCGATGGTGAGCACCGCTGCTAGAGTATGGTCATCCGCGCGCACGTGGTTCAGCTCGCAGGCAAGAACGATGGCATAACGTGCCTTGTCGACGCCTGCGCGCCGCAGGACACTTTCCTTCGATGAGGTGCCCCTCACAAAACGGACACCCAGTTTCCGCAATTCGGGGGGCAGCTCGTCGAGGTGGTCGTCAACCAACACTATTGCAAGGTCCCTGGTCTTGGAGTCCTCCCGCAACTCCTTGACAATGTCCAGATTCCGCCCCTGGCTCTGAAAATGCACCAGAAGTACATGTGATTCTACGCGGGGGTCTGTCATGCCTTTCAACTCCTTTGACCGTGACTCAATCAACGTAGTTGCCATCACCGACAGCAGGTAGCCAAGGATGCCGATGCCGAAAACCATCACTGGCAAGCCCACCAGGTAGCGACCGTAGGCGGTCGTTGGAAAATAGTCCCCGTACCCCACCGTGCTCATCGTAACGATCGACCACCAAATGGCATCGCCCCAAGACAGCTCGGGTCTGACAGCGCCCTCAAAATGTCTAAAACCAACCGCGCCCAAGACGATCAGGGCGAAGAACAAGAGGCTTACCTTAAGGATTTCACCGTGTCTTTCCGGCCTGAAGCGCCGGAACAATTCCATGAACAGCCTGAGCATGGTTATCGAGTCATTCCTTCACTGGATGAACGCCGCGCTTACAATACCGCCGTTTTGGTAAACTCGTGTAAACGTTACGAGAAGGAAGGGGTTGAGGTCAACGAGTTGAAGAATACGCGAGCCACAATCATAGAGAGAGTCGCACGAATGGGATCGCTGTCAAATATTGAGTTATGATTCTGATGAGTACCCAAGTTCGTCGTGGAGAATCTCTTTTCTTAGGAGCTGAATCGTTGGAACTGGTGACCCGCGTGATCCGCCTCATTCGAGCCCGGATTCTCCCTGACACGAGGGGACGGGTTCGCGTCGATCCGGCACGTGGACGCCAGAGGCAGACTCGGGCCCACGGGCCGGGCCACGGTCGCCGACAGACCGCGGCTACCGCCCAGGGCGTCGATCCGGAGCTGGCCGAGCTTTATTCCAACCTGGAGGTGCCCTATGGTTCCAGCCTTGCCACGGTTCGAAAGGCATGGAAACGACTGTTACGGAAATACCACCCGGATCGACATTCGAAGGATCCCGAGAAACGAAAAATCGCCGATGAACTGGCGCAACGGTTAAACGGTGCCTACGAACAGCTGCAGAAGCGGCTGGAGAGAGAGACAGACAGACAGGAGAAGTAAACATGTCCGAGAACCTAGATTTAGTCAAGGGCTATCTGCTCGACATCGATCTGAAGATCGTAAGCGAGGATGAGGCTGAGGAGTTGGTCATCGTGGAGGATGAGGAGAATGGAATTCGAAACCTGATCATCGACTGCGAGCCACCGATCATCATCCTCGAACAGCTCATTATGAATGTCCCCGAGGATGCTGGAGATTTCTTCAAACGCCTCCTCCAGATGAACCGAACGATGGTACATGGAGCGTTTGTCCTCGACAACGAGGAAGGCAGCCGTGTCCTTTTCCGGGATACGTTGCAACTGGAAAACCTGGATTGTAACGAGTTGGAAGGCTCCATTCGCGCGCTGGAGCTTGCCCTGGCCGAAAACGGCGCAGAGTTGCTGGAATATAGTCACCGACAGTCGGAGGGGAGCTGACAAATGAGTTTTTTTCAAAGAATTTTCAAAAACGTACAGTCCCAGGCACATTCTGTAGTGGATAAGCTCGAGGACCCGATCAAACTGAGCGAGCAAGGAATTCGCGACCTAAAGAAGGACCTGCAGGGTTCCATGCGGAGTTTGGCGCAAGTCAAAGCGATCACAATTCGTCTCAAAAAGGACTCGGACGACCAGAAAAAGCTAGCCAAGGATTACGAGAGAAAAGCGATGCTTCTTCTCCAGAAGATGAAGAGCGGGGATTTGCAGGAAGCTGATGCGGAACGTCTAGCAACCGAAGCTTTGACCAAGAAGGAGGAGGCTCTGCAACGCTCAGGCACGTTGAAGAAGGATCACGAGCAGCAGAAAGCCATGGGGGATCAGCTTCAGGCAAGGCTGCAGACGCTGAAGGAAACACTCAGCCGCTACGAAACCGAGTTGGTGACCTTGAGAGCGCGCGCCAAGACCGCCACATCGATGCGGAAAATCAACCAGCAGATGTCGAAGGGCGACTCCTCTGGTACGATTGCGCTACTGGAAAGGATGAAGACCAAAGTGATGGAGGAGGAGTCGCTTGCCGAGGCCTACGGGGAAATGACGGACGCGAGCGTAACCCTGGACGAGGAGATAGACAGAACCCTTGCAGCGTCCAGCTCGGCGGAGACTAGCGACTCGCTGGCTGAGCTCAAGAAAAAAATGGGCATCTGAGTTTACCGGCAATCCCCGTCGGAGAGCGGGCTCACCGGGCACCGGCAAGGTCAGGATACCGAGATCAGCTGATCGATACCGTTCTTGCCCTGAACGTTCCCATCGAATCTCGCTCGGCGAGTCTCGCTTGGCTATCGACTCCCGACTGACGCCGCCGAGCCAGCCTGGGGCACCTCGAAATTCAAAGCCATCCGCAGTTCACGGTTCCCGTGAGGCGAAACCTGTTACACGAGGGGGCCGAACATGGCCGCGTAGATGTCGCATTTGTACACGAGCGCCTCGTTGCGGGAGTGCTCACTCGTGAGATGGCGGTAAACCATCATAAAGACGTACTGCTGACAGACAAAATGAAAGACGGTGAGATAGGCTAGCACCCTTGAGAACATCTGGTAGTCGAAGCGGTAGAGCGCGACGACTCCCAGAAAGCATTCCTGTGGAGTGACTGCGGGAATTGTTTTAAGAAAGTCCTGAACAGGCGGGGTATCATCCAGGAATGTCGTCCTTCACACGCCGGGAGTTCCTTCGCCTCTCCACGACCAGCGGTCTTTTGGCGGTCGTCCCGTCGTGCTGGAATTCAGGCCCACCGCTTCCCAGGACCTTCAACGTCCCGGGGCGAATCGTGGGCGGAAACCAGCAGGCGGGGCATCTTCTTCGCGAATCTCGTCCCCGCGATCGGTTTCCCGAGCCTGAAGCTCATACCTACGACGTCGCCATCGTCGGGGGTGGCGTGTCGGGGCTGTGTGCGGCGTGGAAGCTGAAGAAGGCCGGACTGGACAACTTTATCCTGCTCGAACTGGAGCCCTGGCTTGGAGGCACGTCCGCCTCTGGGCGCGCAGAGGGCACCGAATTTCCCTGGGCGGCACACTATATCAATGTTCCGCCCAGGGAAGCAGATTGCGTCAAAGAAGTCTTGTCCGACCTCGGAATAATCGAAGGCTACGACGAGGGCGGACGACCGAGGATTCCTGAACAACATATCCTGCGGTGGCCCACGGAGCGTCTCTTCATGGACGGAAGATGGATCGAATGGGATCTGCTGAGCGGGGCCTCAACCGAGGAACGGAAAGCCATACTTGCCTTCGAGGACGACATGCTTTCCTGGACCCTTTACCGCGGTTTCGACGGCCGGCGCGCATTCGCCCTCCCTCTCAGCTACAGCACCACGGACTCCTGGGTTCGTCAACTCGACGACATTTCGATGGCAACCTACGTCCGGTCCAAAGGATGGCATTCGCCGCGCTTGGATTGGATGATCAATCACGCTTGCCGGGACGATTATGGGGGCACGATGGCAACCGTGTCGGCCTGGGCCGGCGTTCACTACTTCGCCTGCCGATACTATGACCAGCGGCTGCAGAACGAGTACCCTTCGGACACCTTGACGTGGCCCGCGGGGAACGGGTTTCTCGTACAACGCTTGGCCCAAGACCTAGCGGACTCGCAATACCGGCTGGGATGCACGGTGCTCCGGATCGACAACGATGATCCCGGCGTTCGGGTCGGTTACTTCGACGCCTCCAATGAGACATATCGCAGTCTTTCGGCCCGAACCGTGATCCATGCCTCCAAGCTCCATACCGCACCTTTCCTGGTCGATGGATTGCCCGGGCCCCAGGTAGAAGCGATCGAATCCTGCGATTACAGCCCCTGGCTGACCGCCAGTATCCACGTGAGCGAGTTGCCTACAAACGCCGAGGTCTCGATCGCGTGGGACAATGTACTCTACAGCAGCCGATCCCTAGGCTACATTGTCGCTGATCATCAGACCCGAAAGGTCTACAAAGACAACCCATCGGTCCTGGTTTACTATCTACCGTTCGTCGAGGAGATCGACCTCGCTCGTCAGAAGCTCCTGGAAGAAGAACATCCTTACTGGGTCAACGTGATCATGCAGGACCTGCTGGCGGCCCATCCGGACCTGGGGCGTTACGTCAGCCGCATCGACATTTACCGGTGGGGTCACGCCATGATCCGACCGAGCCCGGGAATCATCTGGGGCCGCGAAAGCGTCGTTCGGAGGAAGCCTTTCGGGAACGTGTATTTCGCCTCTTGTGACACGACAGGGCTGCCGCTGTTCGAAGAAGCCTGTTTTTCCGGCATCCGGGCGGCCGAACAGGTCCTGGAGCGCCTTGGCAGAACATTCGAATCATCGATCAAAGGTCTATCCGGAGGAACGGTCACAGTTCAATGAGCTTCAGTAAGGCACCTGACGGCGATCTCGCGTCCAAGGATCTAGAGCCCAACGATGTTGGGTCCGACGAGAAAAGGATGTCGAGACTGGGTTTGTTCCTGATACTCGCATCGATTTTTGTCGCCGCCGCGTGCGGAATCGTCTACGAGCTACTGGTCGGAAGTATCTCATCGTATTTCCTGGGGAACAGCGTCGAGCAATACTCCCTAACGATTGGCTTCTTTCTCTTCGCGATGGGCCTGGGCTCGTGGATCTCGCGGGCCGTTCAGGGGAGATTGATCCGGCGGCTGGTGGCGTTGGAACTCTGGCTCGGGTTATTCGGTGGTCTGACAGTTCCCGCTCTGTACCTCGCCTATGCCTACACCGACGTCTACAAGTACGTGATGCTCGTCATCATCCTGATCATCGGCACGCTCATCGGGCTGGAAATCCCCCTCCTGACACGGATCCTGAGAAGATACGGATCGTTACGGACGATCCTGTCGAATGTGCTTTCGGTTGATTACGTCGGCGCTCTGGTCGCAGCTGTTCTCTTCCCGTTTTTTTGTTTGCCGGTTCTCGGAGCGCTTCATACATCACTCGCCGCCGGCGCCCTCAACGTTCTTGCCGGTTCGGCCATTCTTCTGGTAGTGTGGGCTAAGCTATCGGCCAGGGACCGGGGTCGACTCGTCCTTCAGGGCGTCCTGGTTTCCGTTGTATTGGTCGTGTTCGCAATTCAAGCCGAACCCCTGATGGAGAGGTGGGAAGACACGCTCTACGAAGGCCAGGTGGTTTTCAGCATGCAGTCCAAGTATCAGCAGATCGTGGTTACCCGTTGGAAGGACGAAACCCGACTCTTTTTGAACGAACATCTGCAGTTCTCCTCAGTCGACGAATACCGGTATCACGAAGCGCTGGTCCACCCCGCAATGGCGTTATCGCATAACCGAGTGCGGGTTCTCGTCATCGGCGGCGGTGACGGTCTCGCCGTTCGTGAGATCCTCAGGTATTCCGAGGTGGAAGAGATCGAGCTGGTGGACCTCGATCCCGCGATGACGACCCTGGCCACGCGTAATCTTTATTTCACGGACCTGAACCGGAACGCCTTGAGCCGCCCGCGGGTTCGGGTGACTAACGAGGATGGGTTTACTTTTCTGCAGAGGGAACACGAACCCTATTCGGTCGTGATAATCGATCTGCCGGATCCGCGAGAAGAGGAGATCTCAAAACTGTTTTCGGTCGAAGCGTACAGGCTGATTCTGCGGCATCTGGCTCCCGGAGGAGTGGTGGTTACCCAAGCGACAAGCCCCTACTACACGCGCCGGGCCTACTGGTGCATCGGCGAATCGATGAAAGAAGCGGGTCTCGAGGTGCTCTCTTTTCACGCCTACGTACCTTCCTTCGGCGAATGGGGCTTTCATCTCGGGTCCGAGGAACCGATTGATCCCCGTGGCATTCGGTTAATGCCCGGGCTGCGTTACCTGAGCAAAGAGTTGTTCTTGTCCAGGCTCGATTTCGATGCGGACATGACTCCTGTTGAAGTCGAGCCCAATACCCTGGAACGACCGACTCTCGCGGCGTATTATCGCGAAGATTTCGCTCGATGGTAGTCCGATTACTCCTCGGGGAGGAAATGGAACGATGAGATTGAAGAAATGGTTTAGCCGGAGGCGAGATGATGCGGAATCCGACCCGCTGGTGGACTTTCGGCTGGGTGCCATGAAGGTTGGATACCTGGTCGATTACGATATGAAGACATGGGAGGTCAAAGGGTACAACACTTATGAGTACTCCGGCTTCGAAACCAAAGAATGGGTACTCGAGACCTCCGACCAGATCGTCTACCTGGAGCGGGATGATAGTGACGGCAAGACTATCTGGACGCTAACAGCAAGCATTTCTATCAGCCAGATCTCCGGGGACGTGGTTGAACATACCCTCCGCCATGAAGATCCTCCCGAAAACTTGATCCACGATGGGCGGAGCTATAAGCTGATGGAGAGCGGCGCGGGTTTGTTCCGCGAAGACGCCGAGGGCCCGGGTAAGGAGTTCATCAGTTGGACCTACCGTGATGAGTCAAGAAGAAATGTGCTGTTCGTAACGCAGTACGGAGAAAGGGATTTCAAGCCCGTCGCTGGCGAATATGTGGAAGAGTATCAATTCACGAACATCCTGCCGAGCGGGAACGCGTAGGAACGACCAGCAAAAGGGATGATTCAAGGAGTCTAGGAATGGCCAGGCGGACAAACGAGGTACGCTGGATCCGGATAGGCGTGGTTGTAGTCGTGATTGTGCTGGGGTTGTGGCTGGTCGGCGGCTCTTTCTCGCGCCGTGACCCCGTTCCAGAGTTGGTGCGGCAGCTTGCGCAGCATCCCGAGTATTCGATCATCGTGGACGATGTCGACGACGGGTTTCTGCGCAACTCCATGACGCTCAAGAGCAGCTTCCAGGTCACCGAGCCGATCGGTGAGAACCCCGACGAGGGAGAAGCGGCCCAGTTTGAGGAACGGGTGGACACCTATTCGATCTCCGACAGCCTGGTGGACCGCTATGAGCGATCCATCGGTATGGTGGTGGCGTCAAAGAGACCGGATGGCACCTTGACCGGTTACAACCAGAGCCACCCTCCCTACTATCAGCATGTGGGCCGTAGCCAGTACGGGTACTTTGGTCCCAGCGGTTTCTGGATCTTTTACGGCCAGTACGCGTTCATGAGAACTGCGCTGGGTGGGCACCGGATCAATCGGAGGGATTACGATGCCTACGCCGGCACCAGGAATCGCGGTCAGCCGTATTACGGCCCTCGGACCGGAGGGCGGCCCACCTTCGGCGCGAACGGTACCGTGACGGCTACAACGCGGCCATCTTTCTCTCAGAGGTATCAAACCAAACAGGCGCGTTTCCAGGCCAGAGCAACCAGTCGGGCATCCTCGGGGAGGCGCAGCTGGGGAAAATGATCCGCATCGACGACACAATAGGGGTTTCATTATGAGCAAGCCGCCAGCCTTTCTCGCTGTCGTAATTCTGTTAGCCACCCCAGTATTCGCCGGACTGGGATTTGCCCTCTCTGCGCAGCCTCCGACTCCAACGCCGGCACAGGTTTCTCTGCTAGATAATCTTTATCTGATCGGCGAATCCTTCGTTTATATCCTGGAGGCGTTTGTTCTCTTGTGGATCGCGAAGTTTGCTTATTCCCGTCTGTATCGGCGTGTAGAGTTGAATGCGGAACTCTTCACTCGGGACAACCAGGCACTCGCAGTCTCCACGGTTGGCTATTACTTTGGAATCCTGATCGCTTTTGGCGGGGCGATTTCGGGCGAATCACAGGGTCTGAGAACGGACGTGGTTATGATCGGTATCTACGGTCTTTCCGCGATCGTCCTCATGCTTCTGGCGAGCTTCATGTGCGAGAAGATCCTTCTGCCTACATTCAACAACAACAAAGAGGTTGTCGAGGATCGCAACCTCGGCGTTGGGTTTGTCGAGGCCGGCGTATACATCGCCAACGGCCTGATCATTCTTGGCGCCACCGAGGGCGATGCAGGGGGAGCTTCTCCCGCGGCGAGTATCGGCGCCGTAGGTTCCGGCATGGTTGTCCTGCTGGCTTTCTGGCTACTCGCCCAGATGGTGCTGGTGATCGCCGGACGACTGTACGAGCTGTTGACCCCGCACAGGCTTCTTGAAGAACTGGAGCGAGACAATGCCGCGGTGGGCCTGGCGTTCGGAGGGGCCCTCATCGGTATCGGCAATATCATCAGTGTGGCAGTCGGCGGGGATTTCACCGGTTGGGCCAATAGCCTGCTCCACTTCGGCGTCTACGTAGTATTTGGGTTCATCATGTTGTTCCTCGTCCACAAATTCACCGACATCCTGCTGGCACCTGGCGTTAAGCTTGCCGACGAGCAGACGCAGGAACATCCAAACATCGGCGCCGGCCTCCTCGAAGCGTTCGGCTACATCGGCGCTTCGATCCTGATCGTGTGGACCTTCTGACGGCGGACCGAATCCGGCCTGTCCCACCCCGAACATTTCCGGGTGATATCCCTCGGGTGAGTTAGGTATCTCTGTCCGCGGGAATCCTGGAGCGAGCGGTGCGCGTCAAAGTCCGAACGTCGACTGCTTCAGGACCCAGCTCCGAAACCAACGCGTCCATGACGCAGGTAGGATCGATACTGCCACATGCGAAGATGTCCAGCGCGAGATATTTCCGCTCGGGATAGGTATGAACGGCGGCATGAGATTCCGCCAGAAGGACTATCCCCGTAAATCCAGCGCCACGCTTGACGAAGTGATGTTCCAGACTCCGGATGGGGTGAAAGCCAGCCTGCACCAGCGCCTCCTTCAGTACACGCATGATCCGATCGCCATCACGCAGAAGGGCCGGGGACAACCCAGTCATGTCGGCGATCAGATGCCTTCCAAGGACTTCTCGACTGACTTCTCCAAGTTCGGACATCCGTTAGTTCATACCACACTTCGCGAGTAGTTTCCCACTGCAGGAAAGGCTGAACCCTACGATCGAAACTTGTGGGTCGCGAATTGCTAATTGTCGTGTGATCAACGTCAAATAGAATTCCCGCAGCGACGATTGGAAATCCCCACACAAGGATTAAAAAAAAAGAGCTGTAGCCGTCCTCTGAGACGGCCCTTTCCGCGGTCCTCCTTTCTGTAAAAAAGAGAGATTGTTCCTAGAATGCGAGGGGGACGGAGTGAGGGCGTAGCCCGAACGGAGCTCCCCCTCGCTCGCGCTGGCGTCGAGGGGAGTGGACCAGATCCACGAGGCTGCTGAGCGGCCTCTGTAGGGCGCTGTACGACCTCTCCCCTTGGCGGGCACTCGTCTATCGCCCTCACCAAGCACTTTCCGGGGTCCAATCAGCCGATTTGCCCGGATTTGACCTCCTCGCGGTTTCCTCATTTCGTGGTTCCCTGCTGCTTTGCCTTGGCGCTCTCCATTCGATAGCTCGGGACGTTGAGTTCCAGAATCACGCTGTGGTGCACCAGCCGGTCGATGGCTGCTGCCGTCGTCAGGGGGTCCTTGAAGATCCTCTCCCAGTCCGAGAAGATCAGGTTGCTGGTCAGCAAGATGCTGCGACGTTCGTAACGATGGGCCAGCAGTGTGAAGAGAACCTCCATTTCCTCCCGGCTTTGCTGAACGTAGCCGATGTCATCGACTATGAGAGCCTCGAAGCGATCCAGTTTCTTGAGCTCCTTCTCCAGAGTCAGATCGATTTTGGCCCGCAGCAATCGCTGTACCAGCAGGGCGCAGGTAGAAAACAGAACCCGGCGCCCCAGCAGAATCAACTCCTGGCCCAGAGCACAGACCAGATGGGTTTTCCCGCTCCCAGGGTTACCGAAAGCCAAGACGTTCTCGGCACGATCCAAAAACGTCCCTTCCAGCAGCGCTGTGAGTTGTCGATCCACGCTTTGGGGCAAGCGCGAGCGGTCCAGCGCCGTCAGCGTTTTCTCCCAGGGAAGCTTGGAGGCCCGACGCTGGCGCTGGATTTTGCGCTCGTGCCGCTCCGCCACCTCGATCTCAGATAACGACAAGAGAAACCGGGGATAGGACAGACTTTCCTGGGTGGCCAGTGCCGCCTGGGCGGCGTAGTGCTCCCGAAAGGCCGGTAGATGCAGCTCGATTAGGCACTCGCGAAGTCGCGGTAAGTTGCCTGTGCTCATGACCTCACCTCCCGGTTCTCGAGAAGGGTGTCGTAGAGGCCCACGTCCATCTTCTCCACCATCACTTCCCAGGGTTCCACCACCGGATCGACAAGGCATTCTCGTAGTGCTTCAAAACGGATTCTTTGTCCCCGCTCAATCAACACCTGAAGTGCCTCTCGCACCCGCTGTTCACCTTCCTGGGCAGCCACCTCGAGGATCTTCAGATATTGGCGATCCGCCGTGGCCGGACAATCTCGGCGCAGCTCGTCGTAGGCGACTCGAAACAAGATCCCCGGAAACAGATCCTCCCGCCAGCGATAGCGAGTAAACGCCCCCGGCTTGCGCACCAACGAATGGATCACGTGCCGGTAGTCAATGCGATGCTTGCCTTCTCCTCGCAAGCGCGGCATCCGTGCCTGGCGCCGTCCTCCGTAGTAGACCTCCACCTGATCCGCCCACACCCGCACTTGAACGCGCTCGCCGATCAACCGGCTGTCCACCGAATAGGTGTTGTGGCGAACCCGGATCGTACTGCTGGGGGAGACTCTCACCCACTGCCGGGTGAAGTCATCCAGACGGCGTGCCGGCAACGGGCGCATCACTGCCAGCTCTTCTCCCAGGCGCTTTTGCCGGGCCGCATTGCGCCGGGACACAATCACCGCTACAAAGCCCTCGTACTCTTCCCGGCTGGAAAAATCACGGCTACACCGCAGCAGCAGTTCCTGCTCAATGGCCCGTTTCAAGCGGTGATGGGACTGTTCCACATCCCCGTTCTCGTGTGCCTTTCCTGCCTGAGTGCGACTGGAGCGCATCCCGAAGTGTCTCAGCAACGCTTGATAGCGCTCGGTGAACTCTTCCCGCTTCAGGTTCTTGACTGCCGCCGAGAGCCGGTCGGTCCGGTGCTCCTCGGGCAGCGCCCCCAACTCCCACAACGCGTTCTGAAGCCCCAGGCTGAGGCTCTCAAACGACTCACTGAAACACAGCGTGGTCGCTTCCCAGTTCGAGTAGGCCAACACGAAGTGGTACAGCAGATGGGGAAACGGCTGGCCCTGGATCGTCACTCCGAGGCGCCCCATAAACGTGAAGTCCGATTGCGCTTGATGTCCCGGCTGATACTTCTGCGGGAACATCACCTCCTTCGCTTCTCCGTATTCTGCCTTCCACTGCTTGATCCTGCGCTGCAGCGTTCTCAACTGGCCTTGCTGGAAGGCCCCTTCCTGCTGACGACACAAATGATCGAACACCGCTTTTGCTTCCACCGTCGGCGATCGCTTCAGGATCTCTTTCACCTCCGGCCACACCGACTCGAACGGATCCGATCGAGTTCTCCAATACCGTTCCGGCTGACACTGGCTCGGTAGCTTTCCCGACTTCAGGTACTTGCGAGCTGTCTTTCGCGACATCCCCGCTTTGGCCGCCGCCATCGTTAGCGTCTTCTCGTTCTTCTTCAACTTTACTAACCTCCGCACTTGCTGATCCTTAACCATGCCCTCATGGTCAGGATCAGCCCTGAAAAAGCGGGGAATTCCATTTGTCGTCGCGGGGAATTCTAACTGTCGCCAATCAGTCGTGCGATCCCTGAAATTGGCCATGCACGATTCTGGGTGCGCGTAAGGTCAAAATATTCAGCCGACTCGCAAGTCTCTGTTGTGCAAGAAGTTGTAACCGTCACTTCAAACGGAATTCAGCCCCAACTTTTCTTCCGCCTTGCGTCTGAGCACCCGACGTGAGCATCTAGTCCACCATGAACTTTGTGCTCAAGCCCCGAAAAGGTCCTGTGCGATGGGAAAAGCCAACTCTTCCTTGCCGGGCGGAAAGTGGGAGGTAGACTCAGGGCGACTCCCGGAGGGATTTAAACGGTCGCTGCCCTGAGTCTACCTCCCACTTTCAAGAAGCTTTCGGCCTGAGTCCCCTCCCTCATTTGATCTCAGATTAGATAGGGACTCTCCTTGCCTCGCAGCTCCGGGAAACTCTCACCGGCAAACCTGGCCACGACGTTTTTGCCGGCCTGGTCGATGACCAGGCTGCCCTCCTTGTCGTGGATGTACCAGCCCAGGTTGCCCATGTTCCAGTAGAGCTTGCCGTCGGGTCCGAATACGAAGGAGTGGGTCGAGTGGTCGTGTTGACGTGTTCCCGACCTGGTGAAGAGGTATTCCTTACGATCCGGGCTGTCATCGCCATCCTCGTCGGTGAAGACCAGGACATTAGGTGCAGAAGTGACGATGACCTGGTTGCCCACTATTGAGATTCCCAGAGCCACGTCGATGTCGCGACCCTGGTAGTAGACCTTCGACGTATCAGCAGCGCCGTCGCCGTCTACGTCTTCGAGAATGAGGATACGATCCCCTTCCGGCCGGTTATCGTTGCGGCCATGTTCGCGGTAATTGAGCACCTCGATCACCCACACCCGGCCGCGGTCATCGACGTCCAGGTTGGTGGGACTGGCCATCATCGGCTCGGAAGCGAACAGAGTTGCCTCCAGACCCGGATACATCTTCAGGTTGGACACGGCCTGGGACGCACCGCGCCTGGACTCCTCTCCTGAAGACGTCCCCCAGGGGGGCTGGATCCGGGAACCGTTTTGGCAGGCGAGAGCGAAGACCAAGGGAAGAACGAAAAGGGTTCGGGTTCGGTTGCTGAACCTCATCAAGCCTGCAAGCTCCAGATCTCAGCTCGCCTGCATCTTCTGATCTACGATCCCCAGGATCTCGGCTTCCAGCGCAACGGCCTGGTGTTCCATCTCTCGGCCACGAGTCAGGAAATCCTCCACAACCTTCTGGTCGCTCAGATCGCCGGAATTGATCTTCACGTTGAGGAAGGCTCCCACGACCGCGGAACGGGCACAGAGGGCACCGACCGCTGCATCGGACACTGAGTTGGGGTTGCCGATTTGTGCCATGACCCGGATGACCCGCATAGACGCCAGCGCCTGCTCCATCACCTGAAACGGGACTTCGATGGCGCGGAGAGTGGCTGCCTGGACAGCCGAATCACGGTCCTGTTTCTCGGTTTCGGTCCCCTGCGGCAAGCGATAGGCATCGATGATGCCGTTGAACGCCCGGGTATCTTCATCAACCAGCCGCAGCAGTTCGTCATAGAGCTGTCTGCCCTTGACTGCCCAGTCGGAGAACTCTTCCCAACGTTCATCCCAGCCGGGCTTGTGGGAAGAGAGATTGGCGACCATGGTGGCCAGGGCGGCTCCCATCGCACCCATGGAAGCTGCAATGGATCCCCCTCCCGGTGCCGGCGACTCCGATGCCGTCTCTTCGACGAACGTGCGAACGGGCATCTGCACGAGCTCGCCTCCCGGCTGGTCTGCCAGCACGTACTCGATGATTTTCTCTTCCGGTTTGAAGGGCTCGAGATCATCCAGGCCCAGTGACTTGCAGGCGATCTTGATGATCTCCCGGTCCGGAATCCCCAGCGACCTGTGCTGCTTGCGCAGGTAGTGGCGACCGGCATCCAGCACCGCCTTGAGCGGAATCAGGCCTACGATCTCCGACCCCGTCACCCGCACCCCCCGGGCCCTGGCCTTGCGGCAGACTTCGTCGAAAGCCACATGGACCGGTGTCACGCTGATGTTCGTCAGATTCATCGAAATCTGGGCCACTCCGTATTCCTCAATGAACCACCCGATACCCTTGACACACTTGAGCGTACCCGGAATGGAGACCGGTGTTCCGTCCTCCTCCCGAACGATCTTTCCGGTGAGCGGATTCCCTTCCCGCTTGATGCGACCCTTTTCTCGGACGTCGAAGGCAATGGCGTTGGCCCGGCGCGTCGAGGTGGTGTTCAAGTTGACATTGTAGGCAACCAGAAAGCCCCTCGCCCCGACTGCGGTAGCTCCGGATCGGGGATTGAACTCGGCCGGGCCGAAGTCGGGCTTCCAGCCGGGCCGGGACAGCTTCTCCTTCAGACCTTCGTACTCCCCTGCACGCACGGCCGCAAGGTTTCGCCGATCATCGAAAAAGGCGGCGCTTTCATAGCAATAGACGGTGAGGCCAATCTCCTCGCCCAGGCGGCGGGCCAGCTCACGGGCATGCCTGACGGTCTCTTCCATGCTGATCCCGGAAACGGGTACCATCGGGCAAACGTCTGTGGCGCCGAACCGCGGGTGCTCGCCGTGGTGATCTCGCATATCAATTAGTTCCGTGGCCCGCTGCAGGCCACGCACAGCTGCCTCCACAACTTCCCGGGGTGAGCCCACAAAAGTGACCACTGTCCGGTTGGTCGCCTGGCCGGGGTCGACATCCAGCAGTCTGATCCCCTCTACGGTCTCAATCTCATCTGTGATCTGCCGGATCACGGACAGGTCGTTCCCCTCGCTGAAGTTGGGAACACACTCGATCAACTGGGTCATGCAACGGATCTCCTTCACCACTTTCGATGGCTGGCAGCCCCTGGGTGAGTGCCAGATTATCTCACAGATGCCAGGAGGGCTCCATTGGGTGGGACGAGAGCGTTCGAAGCCGTCACAGCCTCCTGACAGTCCAACTTGTTACTATTGGGAGGCACGCGGAGTCTAGTAGCCCGGATTATTCATAAGTTTTCGTAGCGAAGCGGGAGAAGACCTGTTCTGACAAGGCTTGCGACCGAGGCCCCCGCAGGCGTACTCGTGCAGTACGCCGAGGAGGCCGACCGAGCGTAACGCAGTCAGGGCGGGAAATGATCACGCTGCAGTAGAAAATTTGTGAATAATGCGGGCTAGCAATTGGGTCCAGGATCAAAGGCCCAGCCCGGAGGTCGGAGAGTGTCGAGAAACAACGCTATCAGCCAAAGTTTCGTCATTGCTCTGTTGTGCGGCTTGCTGGCAGGAGCCGGAATTGGCGCGGGAGCCGCACTCTGGTGGGTGACGCACCCTGCCTATAATCCGGTTGACCTCGATAGCGAAAAGGGCGTCATCGCTGCCTTTCACCGTATCTATCACAATAACTGGTGGGACCGAACCGTGCTGGACACAAGATGGTTCGGGGCTGAGGCCATGAAGTGCCCGCTCGACATGTGGGTCTTCCAGGAAATCATGTATGAGACCAGGCCTGATGTTGTCGTTGAAACCGGGACAAGAAAGGGTGGGAGCTCCTCCTACTTCGCATCCATTCTGGATCTGCTGGGAAACGGGCGCGTGATCACAGTGGACATCGTAGACTACCCGGACAAGCCGCAACACGATCGGGTCACGTATTTGACGGGTTCCTCCACCTCCCAGGAGATTATCGATAAGATCAAGGAGTTCATTTCACCCGGTGAAAAGGTTATGGTGTTTCTGGATTCCGACCACAGCAAGGCCCACGTACAGAAGGAACTGGAACTTTACAGCGGCCTGGTGACACCGGGAAATTACCTCATCGTCGAAGACACACATCTGAATGGTCATCCCATTTTTACGCCGGCAGTTGCGGCTGGACCAGGTCCCATGGAGGCCGTTGAGGAATTCCTGTCCGGGAACCCCGATTTCGTCGCTGACCGCAGCCGAGAAAAGTTCGGATTGACATTCAACCCGAACGGGTTTCTGAAACGCGAATCCCGACCCTGAAGTCAGCGCACCAGTTTCGGCACTTCGAGGCTAGCCTCACAAGGAGGTCCGACTTCCTCCAGGGTGGGTCGAGCCTTGTGACGCGCTGCACTAACCTCGACCGATAAATGGCATGCTTACCGGGAGGACCACACCCTCCAGCAGATTCAATTCCGGTGGCAGCGTGGCCATCATTACCACAATTCGTGCTATATCCTGCGGGGACATGGCTCCCTCTTTGCGAGCGGTCTCTTCCCGGCCTCGCCAGATCTCGGTGAAGGTGTTACCAGGATGCAGAATGGAGACGGCAATGCCGCTGCTTCGGGCATCCAGCGCCAGAGATCTGGTCAGTCCCTCCAGCCCGAACTTGGACGTGGTGTAGGCCGCCGAGTCGGGGCGGGGCACCTTCGCCGAAACGCTTCCGATGTTGATGATCCGACCGGAACGCCGGGGCCTCATGATTCTGAGGGCCTCGCGGCTGCACAGAAAGGCGCCGGTCAGGTTGACGTCGAGCACTCTTTGCCAGAGTTCCAGACTCAGTTCCTCGGTTGGGCCTCCCCCCGGGATACCAGCGTTGTTGACCAGGATATCGACCCGACCGAAAGTCTCGGATGTCTTCTGGAACAGCTCCGTGACGTGGGCCTCGACAGTGACGTCGGTGGGCACGACGAGTGGCCTTCCACCCGCGCCTTGAATCTCTTCGGCCGCAGCCTCCAGCCTGCCCTGCCGGCGCGCAGCAAGAACGGTCCTGGCACCCTCGGCGGCAAAAGCCGCAGCGATGCTCGCTCCTATACCCGAACTGGCTCCCGTTATGACGGCAACTTGATCCTGCAGCTGACCCATTCACGTCCCTCCAGTTACAAGGTCGGACTCGCCGTCACTCCGGACTTCCCGGCGGCCCGCGCTCGATGAAGTCCGGAACCACTCCGGCCCCACCGACGATGGCCGTTATTCTAGCGGAGTCGGAGAGTTCTTCCCAGGGGGAGCTGGGTCGTCGAGATCTTCACTTTTGGAACACATCACGTAAGCTGGCGTGACCAGAACCCGGTTTGAACCCTGTCGATTTTGGACAGGACTAGGCGCTCGCCAACTGCAGCTCTTCCAGCTGGTTGAAGCCTCTGGCAATCTCTTTCTGGAAATCGGTCGACATCTCGTCGTTGAACTCGATGCGGCCGCCCTTGCCGATGAACCTGAACACGGTCTGGAGTGAGGTCCTGACGTTCTCCTGGACGTTCTCATAGTCCCCGTCGCGCTTTCCCCATCCGTGACCGTCGAGGAGCTCTATGGCGAAGGGCTCAACCCTGGACTGAAACTCTGAGTCAACATCGATTTCCGGCAGAGCCAGCTCGCTCTTGATCTGGTGAATCTGTTCGTAAAGCTTCCGGATCTCGAACACATCCTTGATGCCGTTCTGAACCCAGGCAACGGATCGTGTGATCAGTACTTCCAGATCCCCCGAGGCCTCAACGCCAAAGACGGTGGAACCCGATTCTGCAGAGACGAGCTCGACCGGAGCAGGCTCGCTCCGGAGCAGTTGAGCGAGACCCTCAAGGGCCGTTTTCCATTCGGCCGAAGCCTCGGCCAGCTGATCCAGGCCCTGAATGGCCGCTGACTCTTCGAAGGCAATATGCAGGTTGGCTTTCGACTCGGCCGTGGGAGCCTCTGTTCGAATGAGTGCGAGGCCCTCTCCAAGCCCGAGAATCGCCTTTTCCATTTCCCGTATTTCGCCCGCTCGGAGCTGCAGCTTCTGCAGAATCAAACCGCGCTCCTCCACCGGAACGTCGAGTAGATCGGTAGCAAATTTCTGGGCCTCCGAGCCGAACGCCAGACCCAGACCCAGGTCCCGCGAGAGAGCCGTTCGAGCCTTGGCTCCCATCTCGGGATCGAAGGATGCACTGGCCCGCTGCATGTTGGCCAGATTGGATTTCAAGACATTTCTCTTCTCGAGGTCCGGATCAAGGTTGTAGGCGCTGGAAGCGTTCGCCGCCTCTTCCAACACCGCCGTAAGATCTGTTCGCTGGAACGCCGACCTGGCGTCAGCAACTAACTTGTCCAACTGATGAAGTCGCATCGATTCCACCCCCGTGGCAGATTAATAAGTTTGGTTTTTCTCATTCAACGGATTCCTATTATGATCACCCCATGGGTGTAGCTCTTGTGATTTCGATCTCACTTCTCGATGTAAGTGTTCACCTTTCAACTTCGCTCACGGCGTTTCCTTGGTTCGCTCGAGCCTTGCCTTCAACATTAAACGAGGGACTGAAGCACATTGAGCCGCCGACTCGTATACCCTTTGATGAGCGAATGGCTGCTGAATCGAGTGCGGGTTGTCTGATCTTGCCATCACTGACCAATAACGTCTCAGGACAGAGAAACGCCACAGGAATGACGGGCAAAGGCAAGGGGCTAGTGTACTGTCCGGGAAGTTCGCGGTGTTAATTCGGGATGGATTTTCGTCGCCAGTGAGGCGCGCGACGCAGGAAGGCCGGGAGTCTTTCGAGGTAGCGCAACAAAGCTGTCGGCGAAAAGACGCCCGAAGTAACGGCGTGAACTTTCCGGACAGTGCACTAGACAGGTACGTTCTCGACAGGAAGCGCCGCGCTTCATAAAAATATGGCCTTTCGACTCCCCCTTCTGTTCGGTGTGCTGCTCCTGCTGTCGATGCAGGCCGGGAGCGTTGCAAAGAAAAAGCAGCCGGCGCCTCTGGAAGACGGGATCTTTTTCCAGAGCAAGCAGTTTCAGCGCTGGTACTGGCTCTATCAAAGACGGGCGTCGGAGGGACAACAGATTCTTCCAGGCACCCTGCGCCGTGCAGCCCGCCAACTCGAGCTGGCAAGAGGGCTCCGTCGCAAGGAATCTCAGAGGCTCGGCCAGGACGACCCGGAGAGGTGGGTGAGTCTTGGCCCCACCCCCATTGATGTCTCCGGTCGCACTGACTATGCGGGCCGAACAGCCGCCGTTGCCGTCGATCCTGCAGACGCAGCGCACTGGCTGATCGGGGCCGCCCAGGGAGGAATCTGGGAAACAGTGGATGCGGGAAGAACCTGGGAGAGCCGCAGCGATTCCCTGAAATCCCTGGCCAGCGGCGCGATTGCCTTTTCATCGAGTCACCCCGGAGTGGTCTATGCGGGAACGGGTGAGTCGACCTTCTCCGGCAGCTCCTACGGAGGCCTGGGGCTCCTCAAATCCCTTGACGGTGGAAGCTCCTGGTCATTTGTCCATCAGGACAGTTTCTCTGGTCGGGGCATCAGCGAGATCCGGATTCACCCCGACGATCCGGACACCCTGCTCGTCACTTCAGTGAGTGCTGTCAGCCCGGTAGCCGAGTCTACGTCCGTCGGAATTTTCAAATCGGAAGACGGGGGTGAGACCTTTGCTCTCACCAAAGAGGGACAGGCCAATGATCTGGAAGTCCACCCCGACAACTTTGACTATCAATACGCCAGCCTTTCCTCCATCTTCGGGAGTGAGGAACACGAGGGTCTTTACCGCAGCCTGGATCAGGGCACCACATGGGAAATGGTGGACGGCCCCTGGGCTGATCTGATGGGAGGAGTGGGTCGAATGGAGCTGGCTCTCTCGCCGTCTCGACCGGATCGCCTGGTTGTGAGTGTCCAGGACGCATTCACACAGGATCCCTCGGATGGTCGCCTGCTCGGGATCTGGATGGCGGACAACGCCTGGACTGCCAGGCCCGACTGGGACCAACTTCCCACACCTGGTGCCGGGAACACGGTCTGGTACAACCAGCAGATCGCCTTTCATCCCGGCAACCACAACTTCATTTTTTTCGGTGAAATCTCTTTATGGATCTTCGATGGGAGCAGCTGGTCACGCATCTCGCCTCCCCATGTCGATCAGCACGCGTTCGCCTGGGCTGGAGGGCGTCTGGTCGTCGGAAATGACGGTGGAGTCTACAGCAGCCTGGATCTGGGAGGGAGCTGGTTTGTCCACAATCAGGGCTTGACGATCACTCAGTTCTACCTGGGATCTATACATCCCTTTGGCGGCGAGTTCGGGATCGGTGGAGCTCAGGATAACGGCACTGCGGCCTGGAGCGGGGCCAATCGCTGGGATCTGCTGCTCGGCGGAGACGGCGCTGCCAGCGTCATCTCCCCGAGCACGCCGGAGCAGCACTGGGCCGTTTCCTCTCAGCGCCTCGGCATTTTCCGAACGACGAACGGGGGTGGGACCTTCAGCCGGGCCGATGGGGATATCGACAAGTCGGCTGCACCCTTCATAGCCATCCTGAAGGGCTGTCCTTTTGATGAAGATGTTCTGATTGCCGGAACCGACCGTGTCTGGAAAGCCAGCGATTTCTTTCGCACAGGAGGGCCCACCTGGGAGGGCAACAGCCCGGAACTGGAATCCGAGGTTTCCGCGCTCGCTTTTTCTCCAGCCGATCCCAACTGTGAATCGTACGTCGTGGGTACGATCTCGGGACGGCTCAACCTGACCACCGATGGAGGGTCTTCATGGACCGATCTTGACCCATTCGAATCGATCCCACTCAGACCGATTACGGATCTTGTATTCGATGGGCAGGACCCGGACCTTCTCTATGCTGCTCTGGGGGGGTTCGATCTGCTTTCCCAGGGTCCTTTCGAGCACGTTTTTGTCACGAAGCAGGCCTTCGCAACCCCACCCGGATGGCGCAACATTTCGCCTCCCATTGACGTTCCCGTTCAGGCGCTGGCCGCTCTTCCTGAGGAGCCCAGCCTGTACGCGGGGACAGACCTGGGGCTCTGGAGAGCCCGGATCAGGGAGAAACCTGGTATCCGGTCACGGCTGAGCAGGGTTTCCCAACCGTCGCAGTTCTCGACCTGGCAGTGACTTCCGAGGGTCGAACGGTGGCCTTCACGCATGGTCGCGGGGCCTTTCTGAAAACAGAAGCCAGCCTGGTGGATCTTTCCATTCAACTGGACGCCTCACCTCGGGCGGCATTTGTCGACGAGGTCGTGAACTGGCAGATGCGAGCCACCAACAACGGGCCCGGCGACACGCAGGAGATCGAGGTGGAGCTGGAACTGGAATTTGGACATGAACTGGAGCAGCTTCCAGACCAGTGCGTGTCGGGAAAAGGCCAGATCACGTGCCATCTAGCAGAACTCGTGCATGGTCAGACAGTGTCCCTGGAGGTCACGAGCCGGTCCGCGCAGACGGATCTGCTCGCGGCTACAGCGTCGATCACCGGCCCTGCCCCGGACCCTGTCGCGAACAACAACTTGGACAGCCTGGAGGTCCAGGCGACTCTTGCCCGGGATGAGTGGATCATCCCCTTCTTTCACGGCTCTCCCCAGCTCGGGATCGGCATTGCTGTCGCCAATCTCTCGGCTTCTGATTCCAATCTCCTCCTGCGGGCCTTTCTGCAAGAGGGAGCGCCGCCCCTGCCACTCAACCCCCGCAGCTACCGGCTGCCGAGACGCCGTCAGTCCACTCTTCTGCCCCGGGAGATTTTCGGGGAGTGGCCGGATTCCGCTACCGGCTGGGTGCGGATTCGGGCGGACAGTCTCCAACTGGCCGGCTTCTTTCAAGTTTTTGGACGCAGTTCCCTGGATGGTGCGGCTCCTGCCACTGGACAGTTCCAGCAGGCCGTCTTCACGCGAGTCATCCACGGCCCCCGGGCCTATCGAATGCTCCCCGCCACAACCCATCTCAGTCTGGTCAACCCGAATCAAGAGTCGGTAGAAGTCCTTCTCAGACTCGGCCAGGGTCCGCTGGCTCCACTGGCCAGGTCGCGGACAATCACCGTCAAACCGGAAGGCTTCCTCTTCCAGAGTGTCGCCGACCTGTTCGAGATTGAAGGAACATATGAGGGTAGCGTGGTCGTCGAAGTCGTGGAGGGCCCCGGGCTGGTCGGGTTTCAACTGATCGAGATTGATGGTGGTGAGACACTCATCGGTTTGAACCCGGCGCACCAGTCCACTGCTGTCCGGCTTTATTCGGCCCAGGCAGCTTCAGGTACGGACCTGTTCACAAATCTCAAGCTCTTCAACACGGCCTCTGAAAGCCGGCAGCTGGCATTGGAGTTCCGAAGAGACGATGGAGAACTTGTAGGCGAGGCGGTCGAGCTCGCTGTCGGGCCCGGAGAGGAGATTCAGGAAGACATTCGCATCCTCTTCGGGCTTCCGCGCACAGGCGCCAGCGACGCGAGCTCAGCCGACCCCGTTACCGGGTCGCTCGCGATCCTGGCGGACGGACCGGGAATCGTCGGAGACATTCTCTTTGGCGATCCGGGTGGTCGCTATGGAGCTGCTCTTCCCCTGCAGACTCGTCTTTTTTCCAGGGCGGCCTTCGGTCAGGTTGCCAGCGGTCAGGGCTTGTTCACCGGAGTGGCGGTGTACAACCCGAACGAGAACGCGACCGATGTGAGGCTGTCGGTGTTTGCGCCCTCAGGAACGGGAAGGGGAGCCGCCCTATTCACTCTGGAAGGGGGCCAGAGACTCTCGAGAACGCTGGTGGAGCTGGTTCCGCGAGTCGATGGCCAGGTAGATGGCTACGTCACCCTGGAATCCGAGCAACCTATCGTCGCCCAGCAGCTTCTTGCCGATCGCGAACTCAACTTTCTTTCTGCCGTCCCCGCCACGATCATCGAATAAACCGGGCCTGAAAATCAGGGGCTCTCTCGTGAGCGGCTCCGGTAGGCTCTGGTGAGTCGATCGTCCAGGTGCTTCCGAATCGCCTCCTTTTCCATATCGGACAATCTCTCGTCGCCGTCGGCATCAAATCTCTCCCGTATTCGCCTGGGGATACTTTCCCACGCATCCGGCGACTCCAGGGACTGGGTCACCCAGGCCCTCTGCACAGCCCGCCACCGGACCCGTTGAAGTACCTCTGCCTCGGAATCAATCACAGGGACGACCCACAGGGACATCCTCCCCATTTCGTCAGTGGAAGCCATGCCCCATGTCACTCGTTTGGGAGGATGGCTGGGGTTGTGCGGATTCCCGGTCGAATTGTCGTAGCTGATCGAAACATCGATGCGAGTGCCCCTGGGAAGGAAAAGGAGCTCTTTGTACTGGTACTGCTCCTGCCAGGAAAAATCCCAGTCCGGAAGCCACAGCAGGCCTTTTTCTTCACCGTCCGGGAGAGTCGCCTTCATTTTCATCTCTTTTCCCAGATAATGGGCATGGGCAGACGCAGAGAGGACCTCTACGTCAACCGGGAGGACGAAGCTGTCTTCGACGACGTAATCCGACACCCCTCCCGGAATGTCGATCCCCGCAAAGCGTCCAAACATCACCGGGAGCGACAGACGAGTGAACTCTCTTCCCGGTTTCTCCGCGAAATAGAACCCGACCCGGGCTCGTTCCATCTCACTTTTCCCAGAGGGGTGTAGATGCAACTGTACCACCAGGTCCGATCCTGCAGACAAGTGCCTGGCGAAGCCGTTCGGGACTTTCCACCCTTCTCTGCCGACGGCCCAGCTCCCCAGCCACCCGGCGGGAGCCCGGACAGAGGTTCTTGCGAAAACTCTCGCCGGTTGACGGGCAAAGACCCCTCCTCTCATGAGGGCGAACCCGGGCTCCGGGTCCTCACTTTGAATTTGACGAGAGGCTCCCGTGGCGTCAAAGAAAAACAGGGCGTGGTGAGCCGCCGATTTCGCGGTGGGATGAAAGGCCATGGCCTGGAGCCAGCGATCTGCGGACAAACCCAGATCAATGGCGAAGTTGCGGTAAATATCGGGACCGTCGGGTGGCACCGCGTAAGGCTCCTCGATCGTCACGACCAGATCTGGTTCTCCCCACTTCCAGGTGTCGCGAAACTGGGGAGCAACGGACTGGGGAGCAACGGGTTGAAGAGCGGGATCTCCTTGCGGCATGCCCCCCTCCACCCATTGACGAATCAGGTCGATCTCCTCCCCACCGAGACGTCGCTCACCCTGGAACTCTCCCCAGCCCTGCGCGGCAGGCCAGGGAGGCATGTAGCGGGTCCGGGTCACTTCCTCGATCAGACGGCCCCGCTTGAAAACGTCCCGGTAACTCAACAGTGGAAAGGGGGCGGCTGCGCCGGGGTGATGACAGACCGTACAGTTGCCAAAGATGATGGGAGCGATGTGCTCGCTAAAGTTCACCTGATCAGCTGCTGCCGGTACCCGGCGCGCTTCCAGCAGCGAGCCCGCGACGGGAATAAGAAGCACTGAGAACAGGACCCGCCGGCGCATCAGACGGGTCGCTGCCGGCTTTGAATTCCTCACTTCTTCGTGACCAGTTCGGTGGGAATGAAGCAGCCGATCGCCTGGGTGCGTGCCGGAGAAATCGGGAGGCCATCTCGAATACGATCCAGGGCGCTGCGCAAATCGTGCTCCGTCACATTGCGACGGGGTCTTCCAAGCCGTTCGTAGAAGTTGTTGATCCTTCCCCGATAGAGAATCTCGCCTTTCGGGGAGAAGACGCATACCTCCGGCGTTATGGTAGCTCCTGCGAATTCCACCAGTCGATGCCGGTTGTCCAGAATTGCCGGGGATTCATGTCCAAACTCCTCCAAATGCTGCCGAATCAGCGGGGCTGTCAGGTCCGGGTCCACGTACACCAGGTAGCACTGAAACCCGCCCTCAGAGTAAGTTCCGCAAATCCGCTGGATTTCGGGCGCAAACTGATTGGATATCGGGCAGTCGTTGGTGACAAAAAAGAGAACGCTGGCCCGGTTCTCGGAGTCGAGGAGATTTCCCAGGATCTTCCCGTCAATATCGCGCAGCAAGACCCGGTTTGGGGCCGGCGACGCAGCCATCACCAGAAAAAGGAAGGGGAAAAGAACTTTCAACATTTCTCCAGAAACTTCAGAATAGCACACCGCCATGAGGTCAGCTGTGCGGCTGCTCCCGGGTTCGAGGCAAGCTGTAACGGAACCTGGTCTGGCACGTAATAGTGACCATACAGGAGGAAGAGACCCGATGTACGTCCCCACTTGCCGTCACTGGTTTTTCACGATGAGTCTCGCAGTGCTGGTATCGGGCGGCTGCTCGATGGAGCCGGAGAGGTCGGCTGCCGACGGGAACCCTGCCGACAGTTCGCCCCAGCGCCCCGGGCCACGACTCCACCTCGAGAAAGGAGACACTCTTCCGGATGTCAAGCTGTACACCGGAGAGGGAGAAGAATTCCGGACCACCCAGCTGAAAGGAAGCCACACCGTCCTTGTATTCGGCTGCCTCACCTGACCTCCCTTTCTATGGAAAGTCTCCAGGATGGAGACGATATACCTCGACTACGCTCCCAAGGGTGTGGGTGCTTCTTCAGGGAAGTGTTGTTGACTGCGTCCAGTAGCGCCGCAATCTGTTGTGCCCGCTGGATCTTCTCCGGCTTTTCTGCCATCAAACATGTATGAAGCGGAGCAAAAGGCGATCTCGCTGCTGTCCAAACCCCGATTGCTACTTGAGAGGCCAGGTCGGCAAAGGCAACATCATTCGACACTCCTTCTACATCACCTCGCAGGGCAGACGGCGACGATACCGCTGCAAAGAATGCGGTCGGACCTTCTCGTCTACTCACGGCACTCCGTATTATCGGCTGCACAAACCCAGGCGTTTGTTCGATGAAGTCGTGCGTATGTGTGTCCATGGTATTGGGATCTCAGCCATGGCTCGAATCAAGCGCATGGCTTGGGGAACAGTCGCCCGCTGGCTCGAAGCGGCGGCCGCATATGCAGCCCGATTCAACGATCGAATGCTGAAAGGCTTCCTCATCCGTGAACTCCAGGCCGACGAGATCAGGACATTTGCTGGAGCGAAGAAGCGGGTGATCTGGGTTCTTACGACCCTGGAAGTGTGGTCCAGACTTTGGGTCTCTGCAGTGATTGGCCGACGCAACTTCCTGAACATCAAGCGAGTGATTCTCAACACCTTGGAGCGAGGCCGTGTTGAACGCCGATTCCTGTTCACAACCGACGGTTTCGAGATGTATGAGTGGGCGGCCAAGAGGCTACTCTCTGGTATCTGCATTTACGGCCAAGTCATCAAGAAGCGCCGGGAGAATCGAGTGGTTCGGGTCGATCGCAGACTGCTGCTCGGAACCCAGGCGGAACTGGACGAAGCACTGTTTCACTCCGAGGATTCCAGCACTCTCAACACCAGTTTTGTGGAGCGCCACAATTTAACTATCCGCCAAGGCTGTTCCTATCTTGGCCGTCGTACACCTTGCCACGCCCGCCGTACGGAACCCTTGGAAGGCCAGGTGGCTCTGCTCATGGCCTATTACAACTTTCTGCGACCGCACAGGGCTTTGAAGTTCGGTAAGACGCTAAGGACTCCAGCCATGCAAGCTGGGTTGACCAAAAAGTGGCTCTCCTTCCGGGATGTATTCACCAGCCAGGTGGGGTTCTTTTTATTTGTCTTGATGATGGTTGTCGCAGGGTTCTCTAGATTTGATTTCAAGCCTTTCCAGGTTGGACTCTGGCGGAGAGGGCATGGCTCAACAACACTTGTCTGAAGAAGCACCAGTATCTGATCCACGGTCCGGGCCTGGCGATGGCCTGCCGGCAGATCGATTTCGCCGCTGCCCGACAATTCGCCGTCAGCGGTGAAGACTTCAAGATATCTGTCCTCCTAGATGCAGCTTTCCAGGTTCAAGTTTCGAGCAGCCGTTCGAGAAAGAAGTCGAGGAAGAAGGGGAAAGAGAGGAGCGGGTGAAGCTCCGGTCGACGTCCTGATGTCCCATATATGCCAGCGCCAAAAAACTGATTTGCTTCCGATATCATAAGCCGAAAAGGGAGAGTGAGGGTTTTCGGACCGAAACTTATCACATTGGATCGAGTTCTTGCGGACCACGGCCATCGATCTATTACAAACGGTCGAAGCCCCGTGGTATTCTCGGAGAAGAGATGGCAGCTGTTCTAGTTGAACCCTGTGAGGAACCATCATGCCCTCTTTAAAGCGGGCATCGGCTCTGATGGTTATCTCCCTGTTGGTCTACATCGGCTATGGCCTGTCTTTGGCTCGCTACGTTCCCGAACGATCGAATGCCTATCTCTGGGCAGTTCATCACGTCCATTCGGCCTGGTCGGATGGCCTGTTGCCACCTCACGAGATCGCCAAGGCGGCAAAGCAGTCGAATGTAGGCCTTGTCCTGCTCACGGACCATGGGAGGCCTCATTTCGAGGCTACGACCTACCGGGCCGAACTCGAAGGCGTGCAGGTTGTTGGAGGTTCTGAGGTAGCCATGGAGGACGGGCACCTCACCTTCTTTGGGGCCAACAAGGTCCCTCTGTTCAGGCTTCCTCCGCACCCACCTGACGCTGTGGAAGACATCAACGAGTGGGGCGGCTATCCGGTAATAGCCTACCCGGACGATCCTGTTTTGGGTTGGAGCTACTGGGACGCGGATTTCAGACCCTCCGGGATCGAGGTCATGAACATGTCCTCGATACTCAAGCGGACAAGCCTGCCGCGCCGGGTGTTGCTGTTCCTCTATCTTCCCTTCTCGAGGCACTACTTTCTGACCGGTATGACCCATCCATCTGAGGCCTTGTTGCGATGGGATGATTTGCTCCAAAGGGGTTCGGTGTCTGGGCTCCTCGCGGTGAACGCCCATGCCGTATTCCGTCTGGGGAACGTTCTGCCTGTGCACGTTCCGTCGTACTCGACCTTGTTCGATACACTGGCTCTGGGCATCGATTGGCGCTACCGGAGATCGCCACTGCAGGCAATTCGGGAAGGGGACTTTTTTTGTCTCGTGAGAGCTGCCGGCGAGCCCCAGAGCTTCGAGTTTACTGCGCAGGCGGACAGCAGATCATACCGCAGTGGCAGCCTCATCCACAGCGAAGCAACTCTACGGGTATCGGTAGGAACGATTGCGCAAAAGGTGCGGGTGTTGTTGAGGAAGGATGGCAAGGTGGTGAGAGAAGTCGTGGATGCGCCACTCGAATATGGTCCAGCTGGTATGGGGATCTATCGTGCAGAGGTTTATCTTGTAGAGCATTCGTTCCTTTCACCTGAAGTGCCCTGGATACTATCGAATCCAATTTCTGTCCAGCCCTCGGGACCATCCGAGGTAGAGGAGCGCGTTCCGGCACAGTGGGCACCTCATCCTATTGATCTATCGGCGTTCAGGGTGGAGAAGGATGCTGCTTCGGTCGCCTCCTTCAACCCGAGCGGCAGCGGCGGAAAATTGACGTACACCCTCTCCAGGTTCGTCCCCGGCGGAGGAAACAGGTGGTGCGCTCTCGCCAACAGGGCCAGACTGGATCTTTCCGCTTATTCGGGATTCTACATCCGGGCGGTATCGGACAAATATCTCCGCTATTTCGTCGAGTTGAGAAGTGGTGACCGCTGGCATTACGGCTCCTTCAAGGTTCATCCTGGGAGGGAGAATCTCTGCAAGGTCCCGTTTGAAGAGTTCTACCGGGGAGGGCGTTCGAGGGAAGAGATGCCTTTGTCAGAAATCGATTCCATGTTCATCAGCAGCAGCAACTTCACCTCGAGAACGGGCTTTTCGTCGCAGCTCGAAATAGCAGAGATGGGGTTCTACTGAGCCGGGGTTGCGGGTCGCAGGATCATCAGCTGCTATCCACTACCGCGCTCTTCAAAGTCTGAAGACTAGAATTATTAACAGGGCAGATGCCAGGCTTGCAAAGGCCGCCCTGATTGAGTTCCATAGGTTCCAACGCGGTTCGAAGTCTTTACGAGCTGCTTTTTGCATTGTTTCATTCATCGCGTCGACGTCCAGAGTTTGTAGTTTGTTATTCAGCGGTATGTTAATAGTGACGGTCGGCAATTGGACGCCGAGAAGATAGACGAGTGTGGCGAAGATTATGAGCAGACGCCCAGCTCCATCCAATTGCCCGATGCCAAGCACAGCCGAAGTCACCAAAGCCACAACTGAACCGACCCAGACCAACACAAAAATCGGCTGATTATTTTGGATAATGCCATCGATCACCTGAAAAGCTCGGATAAACTCCGGGTCATTTAAACTTCTTATGCCCGGCATCACCACTAAGGCAAAAGCAAACAGCAAGCCTGCCACCAGGGAACACAGAAATGTAGCCAAGATCAATGCAATCTGAAAGATTCCCATTATTCCTCGAACCTCTTGAGTGCGGGCCGCACCACTGGAGTTAGCTGCCGCAACTTATCGGGTAGCGTCGTAGCGCGTTGCAGCATTTCATTCAGTACGATAACCCTGGTGTCTTATGGAGGTACGTATCATCCGTCAACTGCTTTAACATGAAGTCGGCAACATCGGCGCGAGAGATCTTGAGTTTTGTTGTCTTGTCGGTACTGGGAAAACCGTGTCGGTACTGGCCAGTGCGTTCTCCGTCCGTGAACGCGGCCGGACGGACGATAGTCCAATTCAGGTGGCTTTTCCTGACATGGTTCTCTTGACTTACATGATCTGCATACGCCGGACGCAGAAGCAGTCCAAACATGATGTGTTTCCAGAAGAAGCTCAAATTGTCCCGGCTGTCTCCCACGCCGAGACTCGATTGACAGATAAAACGTCGGACGCCTGCCTTCTCCATTGCGTGAACAATGTTTCGTGTTCCTTCTGACCGAACCACTCCCTTCCTGCCTGCCCCGAGCGAACACAGCACCGCGTCGTGGCCTTGCACCGCCTTCTCTACCGATGCTGGGTCCAATACATCGCCCTGAATCACCTGCAGATTGGCGTGCTTGACGTCTACTCTCACGGGATCGCGTGCAAACAGGGGTGTACCGTTCTTTCTGTAATTTGGGAAAGGTGAGCTAAAAGGATCAGAGGTCTGGGGCAGGATTTCTCCAAAAACTCAAGGCAACGAGTAAGGAGGATCCGAATGACCCCAGACCCAAAACAGAGGCTACCACGAGAACTATTGAGAGAGCTGATCGAAGAAGGCAGTGAAGCGTTTCGAGGAGTATTAGAGAAGCTGATCAACGCCGCCATGCAGCTGGAACGAGAAGAGTTTCTGGGAGCTCGACGCTGGGAGCGGAGCGAGCAGCGTCGAGACCACGCCAACGGGTACAAGGACAAGACGCTGTCCACTCGAGTGGGACAGCTGCGAATCCGGATTCCACAAGTACGTCACCTGGACTTCTATCCCCGATCCCTGGAACGAGGGTGCCGTTCGGAGAAGGCGCTCAAGTTGGCCATCGCCGAGATGTATGTAATGGGCGTGTCGACGCGCAAGGTCACCGAGATTACCGAGCAGCTGTGCGGCACCGAGATCTCCGCCAGCCAGGTCTCAAGAATCTCCAAGCTGCTGGACGACGAACTCGAGCAGTTTCGCAACCGCCCTTTGGGCAGCTATCCAGTTGTGTACCTGGATGCGCACTACGAGAAGGTCCGTCGCCAGGGCAGCATTCAGGATGTGGCCGTCTTGAAAGCGACCGGAGTCAACTGCTGGGGCAAGCGGGAGGTGATTGGGGTCAGCTGCCGACTCAGCGAGGCTGAGGTCCACTGGCGAGGGTTTCTGCAGCAGCTTCAAAAGCGTGGTCTGGAGGGTGTGCAGCTGATTGTCAGCGATGACCACTCGGGTCTACGTGCTGCTAGAAGAGCCGTTTTTCCCTCGGTGCCCTGGCAACGCTGTCAGTTTCACCTGAGCCAGAATGCTCAGCGTTACGCCCGCCGATCCGATCAACGTGCCGCCATCGCCACTGACATTCGAGACATCTTCAACGCACCCTCAGGCGGCGAGGGCGAGGCCATGCTTCGAACCCGAGTCGAGCAATACCGTGACCGCAACCCGGAGCTGGCCGATTGGATGGAGACCAACCTGCCCGAAGGCTTTACGGTCTTTCGTTTTGCACGTTCTACCTGGCGGCGCATTCGCACCAACAACGGGCTGGAGAACCTAAACCGTCAGATTCGCCGGCGCACCCGGGTCGTCGGTATCTTTCCAAACACCGAGTCCGCTTTGCGACTCATCACCGCCGTCGTCGAGGAGATTCACGAAGACTGGCTGATCGGGAAGCAGTACCTCAGTCTGGTCGATTTCAACCCACAGGAGAATCCTGTTTCAGATCGCTCTCAGTCAAATTACAGAAAAACAGTTGCGTAACCGTGCAAACGCTGTGACCATGTGTCCCGGCTCAAGGGCTTGCTTGACAAGCTGACGGCCTATGCTGCCTGTTGATCCAAAGATGATTAGTCCGATATTCCTCATATCCACTCCGGGCACGAGTTCCCCTGACCTTCCCGTGACGAATGATCGAAACCTATCACCAGCCCGTTACCTTGCGCTTCATGCTCTTGGATCATTCTCATCCAGGCCATGGAGGATACTCCTTTTGAAAAAGTACGCGTCGCTTCCGGCGATTTTGCTACAGCACCCTGTAGAAAAAAGGTGGGCGAGTGTGGGCGAACGCATCTGGGTTATCCGTAAGCGCTGCTGCCGACCAGATGGTTGTGGGCATCGCTAACTTGCGGCGCTGTAACTCCCGCCCCATACCGCCATCCCTCTGTGCCAACATGGGTGAGACACTTCTTCCCCACTAAATTAGACTAGAGGGTGAGAAGCTGGATCACACGATGATGGTAAACAGGAGCGATAAGAAACTGAGGATTTTGGAGACTTCGGAGCGAAGCGGAGAGGTCCCCAAAATCGGTGCGGAACGGACTGAGCCCGACAGGGTTCTTCCTAGACCCGATCCGGAAGTTCCCAGCAAGGCCACGCGTCGCCGATTTTCAGCCCGCTATAAGCTCCGGATCCTGGAGCAGGCCGATGGATGTGAAGAGTCGGGCGGAGTGGGAGCCTTGCTGCGCCGAGAAGGACTTTACTGGTCGAATCTTCAGACCTGGCGACGACAACGCGAGGAAGGAACGCTGCAGGCGCTGACTCCTCGCAAGCGGGGGCGCAAGTCCAAGCCGGTCAATCCTCTGGATCATCAATTGAGGCAAGTTCAGGCCGAGAATCGGAAGTTGAAGCGCAAGCTCGAGAAGTTTGAAGCCATGCTGGATCTCCAAAAAAAAGTCTCGCAACTGTTGGGGATCTCTCTGGCGAGCAGCGAAGAGAACGGAGACGAGAGCTGATGGACGAAGCTTTGCGATTCTCACAATCCCACGGAGTCCGGGCCGGCTGTCAGGCTCTGGATCTGCCGCCATCCAGTCTGTATCGGGAGAAACTTCGGCGGGAACGGCCGGCGATGGATCCTCGACCTCGGCCCGCATCCCCACGCGCCTTGAGCCCGCCCGAGAAGGAAGCTGTCGTGGAGGTCCTGCACAGCCAGCGGTTTGTCGACAAAGCTCCCGCCACAGTGTGGGCGGAGCTACTGGATGAAGGGCGATACTTGTGCTCGATCCGAACCATGTATCGCATTCTGTCCCAACGTCTGGAAGTCAAGGAGCGTCGCCGCCAGCGCCGCCATCCCCAATACGCCAAGCCAGAACTCCTGGCCACCGGCCCCAACCAATGTTGGTCATGGGACATCACCAAGCTCAAGGGTCCCGTCAAATGGAGTTATTACTACCTCTATGTGGTTCTGGATATCTTCAGCCGCTACGTGGTGGGCTGGATGGTGGCCACCCAGGAGAACTCACGCCTGGCCAAGGCTTTGATCGCCCAGAGCTACTCCAAGCAGGCGATCGTGTCGGGAGATCTCACCCTCCATGCTGATCGAGGGTCGTCGATGAGTTCCAAGGCACTGGCCTTGCTGCTGGCCGATCTGGGAGTGACCAAGTCTCACTCTCGGCCTCACGTCTGTGACGACAATCCCTACTCGGAGGCCCAATTCAAGACCCTCAAGTACCGGCCCGAATTCCCGGCTCGATTCGGCACCATCCAGCAAGCCAGAACCTTTTGCCGGGAGTTCTTCGATTGGTATAACCGCGACCATCGCCATTCGGGTATCGGCCTGCACACTCCCGAGGACGTGCACTACCTCACCGCCATCGCCACACGTCGCAATCGAGCCCAAACACTGGAGGCCGCCCATGCACTCTTCCAGGAGAGATTTCCCAATGGCAAACCCGTTCCTCCCGCTCTTCCAGAGGCGGTTTGGATCAACCCTCCCGAAAAGAAGGACCCCTGAGATGACGCTACTGTAATTTATTCACCAAAGTGTCTCAAAGTTGTTGACACGTTCCGCATCGAGTAAAGTAAAACTCAAATCGCTCGTCGTCTCTGTCCCCTTGTCCTTAGCCCGAGCAGCTTGACTAACTCTAGCAGCCTGTGGTGAAAGTCTGGGATGAGGGGTCACATTCAGACACTACACTGGTCCCATGGCAATGGGAAAGAAGAAGCGACGGCGACAAGCGGATCTGTGGGTGGCCAGCAGCCAGTTAGCGCGGAGCCCCGGGCATCCATTCTACGAAGCCCTCAACGAGGTATTGAGTGAGCACGGCTTTGACGATTTCGTAGAGGAGCTGTGCGGGAAGTTCTACGCGGAGAAAGATGGGGCGGCCGAGCGTGGCGCCGGGAGTGTATTTTCGGCTGTTGATGGTGGGGTATTTTGAAGGGATCGGAGCGGAGCGAGGGATTGCCTGGAGAGTGGCCGATTCACTGGCCCTGAGAGAGTTTTTGGGATTGAAAGTGAGCGAGACACCACCCGATCACTCGACGATATCGAGAACCCGGAGATTAATCGATGTGCAGACCCATGCGGCGGTGTTCAGCTGGGTGCTGGAGCGACTGGCGGAATCGGAACTGCTGAAGGGAAAGACGATCGGGATCGACGCGACGACGCTGGAAGCCAATGCGGCGATGCGCACCATCATCCGACGGGATACGGGAGAAGACTATAACCAGTTTTTAACCGGATTGGCTCAGGCTTCCGGAATCGAGACGCCCACCCGCGAAGACCTGGTTCGTACGGACCGGAAACGCAAGAAGAAAGGCTCCAACAAAGAGTGGAAACATCCTCACGATCCGGACGCTCGCATCACGAAGATGAAGGACGGGCGAACGCACCTGGCCCACAAGGCCGAGCATGCCATCGACATGGAGACGGGAGCGATTGTGGCGGTCACGGTACAGGGAGCCGATAAAGGAGACACGACGACCCTGAAGGAGACGCTGATTCGTGCTGCCGAAAACATTGAAGAGGCGACGGGGCAAAAAGAGGAAATGGCCGAGGTGGTGGCCGACAAGGGATATCACAGCACCGAAACGGTAAAGGATTTTGCAGCGCTGCAGATACGCAGTTACATCTCGGAACCGAAGCGGGGCAGACGCAAGTGGAAAGGCAACATCGAGGGGCGAGATGCCACCTATGCCAACCGCAGACGGATACGGGGAGAGCGAGGCCGCGAGTTACTGAGACGGCGGGGCGAAAAACTGGAAAGATCCTTTGCTCATCTGTACCGGACAGGGGGGATGCGCCGCACCGAGGTCAGGGGACACGACAATGTGGCCAAGAGACTGCTGATTCAGGCCGGTGCGTTCAACCTGGGTATGGTGATGCGCCAGAAACTCGGCGCAGGGACTCCCCGGGCCCTCCACGCCCGGATTCTTTGCGCTTTGTTAGCCTTTTTCGGGCTGAGGAAGGGCCTGAGGAGACGGATCAGCACTTTCTTTGAAGGTTTGATTGGAAAACTTTCAATCGGGCCCTTTCCAGGTGGCCCCCGGCCAAAGTCGGTGTCCGGACCCAATTAAGCACTTCTGCCACGGGCTGCTAGCCCGGATTATGCATAAAGTTTGAATTTAAGCGAGGTTTGGACCGAGGTAAAATGCCGTAGCTCTCTGATATAATAGGATTTACAGAATCCAAAGTTATAAGGAGAGCCACGACATGATGAAGACAGTCTGCCTGAACACCCTGCCATTTGACAACCAGAGAAAGGTTATGGCCCGTTTTGATGGGGGCAACCTTACTTCCGACGCCGGATTGATGTTGGTTGCCTCGCTGGATCGTCAACATCAACTGTGTGAAGGCTTCAGCTCCTGCATTACCGAGAGCCGGGACCGACGCTACATTCGACATGACCTGCTGAAGTTAATCCGACAACGAGTCTTGCAGATCGTAGCCGGCTACGAAGACTGTAATGACGCCGATACGCTGCGCTCGGATCCGATGCTCAAGACAGTCTGTGATCAATTGCCAGAGAGCGATCCCGATTTGGCCACCCAGCCGACGTTCTCGCGTTTGGAGAACTCCGTTACAAAGAAGGATCTACTGCGTCTGAGCCGGTGGCTGCTGGCTCGTTATGTGCGCTCCCTGAAGAACAGACGGCCGGCCAAGATCATCCTGGACGTGGACAGTACCGATGACCACACACACGGGCAACAGGAGTTGGCCTTCTACCACGGGTATTACCGAAGCCACATTCTGCATCCGTTACTGATCTTTGATGGCGACACGGGAGACCTGGCAACAAGGGAGCTGCCTCTCACATCGTGCCCATTATGAAGCGCGTCGTGGAGGCCATCCGACAAGCAGTGGGAACGGATGTCGAGATTGAGATTCGGGCCGACAGCGGCTTTGCCACTCCCAAGCTCTACGAGTTCTGTGAGGATGAGCCGAATAAGCTCCAATATGTCATCGGGTTAAGCCGAAACTCTCGCCTGCAGAAAGTGATCGATCCTCTTCTGGAATCGACCAAGTTGAAGTTCATTGACCTGCAAGAAAAACAGCGGCAGTTTGACGAGTTTCTCTATCAAGCTGGGAGTTGGGATCGACCCCGTCGCGTCATCGCCAAGGTGGAAGTCGATCATCAGGGGGACAACCGTCGCTTTGTGGTTACCAACCGGGACGATCTATCCGCCCAGTCCCTGTATGATCACTACACGGATCGAGGACAGACTGAAAACTTTATCAAGGCCTTCAAGAATCATCTGAGTATGGACCGACTCAGCTGTCATCGATTCCTGGCCAACCAGTTTCGGCTCCTCCTGCATGGACTGGCTTACCAGATGTTCGTTCGTCTCCGTGACTATCTTCACGGGACCCCCTGGCAGAAGCTCGAAATCGAGACCTTACGTCGTCGTGTTCTCAAGATCGGGGCCCGAATCCGACAAACCACTCGATGCATCTGGGTCCATCTTTCCTCAGCCTTTCCCGAACAATCCCTCTTCTACCTCGTTTTGAGTCGCATCAACTCCAGCTAGCCTCTTCCAGTTCCCCGAAAAACCGATTCCGGCACTCATCCAGGCCCAGGTCCGTCTGAAATCCGATCCTTCAGGCCGTTCACGCCCTCGCCAACCCATCATCTTTCATATTCTGCCCGTCCGCCCCCATCCGAGACCGGCTTGAACCATTTCATGCCTTTTTTCGACACACGATTGATTGGCGACAGTTAGAATTCCCGGCGTGTTGCCTCATCTGATTGGCGACAGTTAGAATTCCCCGCGACGACAAATGGAATTCCCCGCTTTTTCAGGGCTGATCCTGACCATGAGGGCATGGTTAAGGATCAGCAAGTGCGGAGGTTAGTAAAGTTGAAGAAGAACGAGAAGACGCTAACGATGGCGGCGGCCAAAGCGGGGATGTCGCGAAAGACAGCTCGCAAGTACCTGAAGTCGGGAAAGCTACCGAGCCAGTGTCAGCCGGAACGGTATTGGAGAACTCGATCGGATCCGTTCGAGTCGGTGTGGCCGGAGGTGAAAGAGATCCTGAAGCGATCGCCGACGGTGGAAGCAAAAGCGGTGTTCGATCATTTGTGTCGTCAGCAGGAAGGGGCCTTCCAGCAAGGCCAGTTGAGAACGCTGCAGCGCAGGATCAAGCAGTGGAAGGCAGAATACGGAGAAGCGAAGGAGGTGATGTTCCCGCAGAAGTATCAGCCGGGACATCAAGCGCAATCGGACTTCACGTTTATGGGGCGCCTCGGAGTGACGATCCAGGGCCAGCCGTTTCCCCATCTGCTGTACCACTTCGTGTTGGCCTACTCGAACTGGGAAGCGACCACGCTGTGTTTCAGTGAGTCGTTTGAGAGCCTCAGCCTGGGGCTTCAGAACGCGTTGTGGGAGTTGGGGGCGCTGCCCGAGGAGCACCGGACCGACCGGCTCTCGGCGGCAGTCAAGAACCTGAAGCGGGAAGAGTTCACCGAGCGCTATCAAGCGTTGCTGAGACACTTCGGGATGCGCTCCAGTCGCACTCAGGCAGGAAAGGCACACGAGAACGGGGATGTGGAACAGTCCCATCACCGCTTGAAACGGGCCATTGAGCAGGAACTGCTGCTGCGGTGTAGCCGTGATTTTTCCAGCCGGGAAGAGTACGAGGGCTTTGTAGCGGTGATTGTGTCCCGGCGCAATGCGGCCCGGCAAAAGCGCCTGGGAGAAGAGCTGGCAGTGATGCGCCCGTTGCCGGCACGCCGTCTGGATGACTTCACCCGGCAGTGGGTGAGAGTCTCCCCCAGCAGTACGATCCGGGTTCGCCACAACACCTATTCGGTGGACAGCCGGTTGATCGGCGAGCGCGTTCAAGTGCGGGTGTGGGCGGATCAGGTGGAGGTCTACTACGGAGGACGGCGCCAGGCACGGATGCCGCGCTTGCGAGGAGAAGGCAAGCATCGCATTGACTACCGGCACGTGATCCATTCGTTGGTGCGCAAGCCGGGGGCGTTTACTCGCTATCGCTGGCGGGAGGATCTGTTTCCGGGGATCTTGTTTCGAGTCGCCTACGACGAGCTGCGCCGAGATTGTCCGGCCACGGCGGATCGCCAATATCTGAAGATCCTCGAGGTGGCTGCCCAGGAAGGTGAACAGCGGGTGCGAGAGGCACTTCAGGTGTTGATTGAGCGGGGACAAAGAATCCGTTTTGAAGCACTACGAGAATGCCTTGTCGATCCGGTGGTGGAACCCTGGGAAGTGATGGTGGAGAAGATGGACGTGGGCCTCTACGACACCCTTCTCGAGAACCGGGAGGTGAGGTCATGAGCACAGGCAACTTACCGCGACTTCGCGAGTGCCTAATCGAGCTGCATCTACCGGCCTTTCGGGAGCACTACGCCGCCCAGGCGGCACTGGCCACCCAGGAAAGTCTGTCCTATCCCCGGTTTCTCTTGTCGTTATCTGAGATCGAGGTGGCGGAGCGGCACGAGCGCAAAATCCAGCGCCAGCGTCGGGCCTCCAAGCTTCCCTGGGAGAAAACGCTGACGGCGCTGGACCGCTCGCGCTTGCCCCAAAGCGTGGATCGACAACTCACAGCGCTGCTGGAAGGGACGTTTTTGGATCGTGCCGAGAACGTCTTGGCTTTCGGTAACCCTGGGAGCGGGAAAACCCATCTGGTCTGTGCTCTGGGCCAGGAGTTGATTCTGCTGGGGCGCCGGGTTCTGTTTTCTACCTGCGCCCTGCTGGTACAGCGATTGCTGCGGGCCAAAATCGATCTGACTCTGGAGAAGGAGCTCAAGAAACTGGATCGCTTCGAGGCTCTCATAGTCGATGACATCGGCTACGTTCAGCAAAGCCGGGAGGAAATGGAGGTTCTCTTCACACTGCTGGCCCATCGTTACGAACGTCGCAGCATCTTGCTGACCAGCAACCTGATCTTCTCGGACTGGGAGAGGATCTTCAAGGACCCCCTGACGACGGCAGCAGCCATCGACCGGCTGGTGCACCACAGCGTGATTCTGGAACTCAACGTCCCGAGCTATCGAATGGAGAGCGCCAAGGCAAAGCAGCAGGGAACCACGAAATGAGGAAACCGCGAGGAGGTCAAATCCGGGCAAATCGGCTGATTGGACCCCGGAAAGTGCTTGGTGAGGGCGATAGACGAGTGCCCGCCAAGGGGAGAGGTCGTACAGCGCCCTACAGAGGCCGCTCAGCAGCCTCGTGGATCTGGTCCACTCCCCTCGACGCCAGCGCGAGCGAGGGGGAGCTCCGTTCGGGCTACGCCCTCACTCCGTCCCCCTCGCATTCTAGGAACAATCTCTCTTTTTTACAGAAAGGAGGACCGCGGAAAGGGCCGTCTCAGAGGACGGCTACAGCTCTTTTTTTTTAATCCTTGTGTGGGGATTTCCAATCGTCGCTGCGGGAATTCTATTTGACGTTGATCACTCATCTAAGAATCGAACCGAAACTAGAAACTTGCCTCATTGGGAATCGAACCCAGTTCAGAACAGCTTATTTCTTCCGTCTCGCAGAAACAACGGGTGGAGTGGAAGGTCGAAATGACAAGGGAATAATGTGCCGGAGTGATCACGTAAAAATGACCCACCTTGTCAAGTAGGGTGTTGTTCTTGGTTTGAGCGAATTGTCTTGTCCGGTTCTTGGACTGCGAGAGGGGACACAGTGAGGGCGAGCCCGAATGGGGTTCCCTCTCGGCGGCCGACTCAGGTGACCCCCTTCTTGGGTTGTCCCGGGACCGTGAAGTCCCTGCTGCTGGAGATGTACGGCCCAGCGGTCGAGGCGACATTGCTGTGTGGCCGTCAGGGGACACTTCCCATGGCTCATAAGACTATTTTGACCTCGGCTGGTTGCCCCTTTGTTGGCGCACCTTCTTTTGCGAAATCAGACCCGATTTCAGAGAACGTTGGCTCTACACGGGAGATCTCGGCCTTGTAGAGTTGTTCTCTTCGCCAGTCCCTGACGCGGCGCTGCAAAGTTCGCAGCTGCCCATCAAAGAATCGACAGGGATGGCGTTGTTGAAGCCGAATGAAAAGCGCTTTGGCTGTTTGAGCGGGATTGACTTCCAGTTGGACACGAACCTCTGGCCAGACTTCAACGAAAGGATCCTCCCGGGTCCTCCAAGTCCGGGCAACCCGGGGCTTCTTCGTCCGCCGATATCTCCTGATTTGGTTGGATTCTGGTGCAGCACTGATCTCAGCAAGGTACTTCCTGACAACAGCATCCATCTCTCTAGGGGAGCCGTTTCCCTCCGGTTCTCTTTGTCCGTTGGCAAAGGTCCAAAAATGGTCCTGTCTTCGCTCGAGTTCTTTGAGTAACGTGACTGGATCCAGCTTCCTGTACAGGTCTTTGATGGGTTCTATTTTTCTCTTGGTGAGACAATCAGAGGCTAAGATTCGCTGGTAAGGAGTTTGAGCCCGATCGTAGCGTTTCTTGACGCGTGCACCCCGGCGTTGCTTCTCGATTAGCTTCATCGAGGGCTGAAAGAAGTTCACGTAGAGGCGCAGAATCTCGTAAAGCTGAATCAGGGCTCGCCAGGCCCCCAGACCCGTGTAGCGATCGTAGCCAATCAGCCGTCTCACGATCGAACCATTCTTCTCCTCAACGAAGGCCTGATCGTTCTTTCGACCCACCCGGGAACGAGTGAAAGTGATCTGCTCTCTTTGGCAGTAACGGAGCATCTCATAGTTGATGAATTCGCTTCCGTTATCCGTGTCCAATCCGAGAAGAGGAACCGGGAGCCGCCCACGCAGGCAGTTGAGAGATCCGATCACATCGGCTTCGCTACGCCGTAGCAGCGCCACGCATTCGGTCCAGCCCGTTGCGACGTCCACCAGGACCAGAGTGTGTAGGAAACTGCCTGCAGCACTCTCGCCGCAGTGAGCCACAAGGTCGGCTTCGACAAAACCGGGTTGAAGATCATCCCAGTCAGCGAAGGTTCGGACCTTGATCTGCTTCTTGAGCAAGCTTCCTGGTCGGGTCGTACTGACACCGTGCCGGCTGCTTCTTTCGGAAGCCAACAATCGATCAGCGGTAGCTGGGCTGATCGCTAGCAGCCTTCGCCTAACATCAGGCGGCAAGGATAGATGACCGTTCCTCTCCATAACTTCGATCAACTCGGGAACAAAGGGGACCAGTCTCTTTGCGCAGATCCGGTTGGCCGTTGTCCAAAGAGTCACCAGTGCCCGCTTCACCCGGTCATCGTATCGGGCACGGCGGGGCCGCGACGAACTGGCCCTGCTCGGCGGATTGTTCAACAGGGTAATCGCATGTTTGCGACCGTAGCCGGTTGTCGCGACCAACTGATCTACAATCTGGCTCTTGATCCCTTTGCGGGCCGATGCGTAATCCTCAGCGGTACGCGTCAACAATTCTCGGCGCAACTCCAAACTCAACTTCTTCTTCAATCTGTGACCTCCTCATCAAGTTTTCGGTTCGATTCTTGATGAGGCAACGGTATGCCATCAGTTCGATTTTGGATGAGTCAATGCGGCGGGAATTCTATTTGACGTTGATCACACGATTCCGGTTCTTGCATAATCCGGGCTGGAGCTCAAAGGGTTTCAATGTGGAATCCGACGGTGAAGCTGCGACCGCGGGCGGGGGCGAACTGGAACTGTTCGCGGTAGAACTTGTCTCCCAGGTTCTCGAGAGCGAAGGATAGACCCCAGCGGTGGGATTCCCGGGTCCAGTTGATGCCCCATCCCAGTCGGTGGATCGTGAAGCCGTGGAGCCCGAAAAGGTCCTGTGCAATGAGAAATGGCGACTCTTCCAGTAACGAGGCAACTCGGTTCACACGAGTCTGACTCCGGTTGGAGTACTCGGCCCAATAGCGCTCTTTTCGATCCGAAATTCGAACTCCGCCCCACCACTTCAGCGGAGTGATATTGTCCTGTGGAGTGTTGTCCAGGCTGCTTCCGGTCAAGGGGTCGCGGGCCTCCAGGATGTCGCCGCGGTGATAGGCCACGTTGCCCCACGGTGTGAAGTACAAATCCGCTACTTGAAAGGGGAGTTCGAAATCGGTCTCGACCCCGTGAATGCGTACTTCCGCAAAATTGATCGCTTGAAAGAGAGGCCCCGCATCGCCGACGGAGACGATCTCCGGGGAAATGAAGCCGTGGTAGTGATTGTTGAAATACGTCACCCCGCCCCGAAACCGGCCGGTCCGAAACTTGACCCCAAAATCCAGGTTATCTCCGGTCTCCGGTTCTACCTGCGTGTTGGGCTGAAGACTCCCGACCGTGGCCGGGCCCGAAAAGAAAAGCTCTTCCGGATTCGGGGGCCGGTAGCTGCGGGCATAGTGGCCCACCAGTGCCACCTGTTGCACGGGACGAACCACCAGGCCCACATCGCCGGTCCAGGCGTTCCGCGAAACCGACTCGCCGTCAAGGTTGGGAAGTGTCGCAGGCGGAATTTCCGGATCGGCACCGGAGATCAGGCTCTCCACTGCGTAGCCCTCGGTTAATTCCGACCGGGCCGTATAACGATCCCAGCGGAGGCTGCCGTAGAGTCGAACCCATTGGCTGACTTCCCATTCGTCCTGCGCGAAGAAGGCAATGTCTCGAAGGCTCGAGTCCGGAACTCGGACGGGGTGAGCCAGGGACTCCGGACCAAGCGGAATCAGAGTCGGCAAAACGTTGGCCTGGGGGCCAAAGTCACCCAGGCTCACATCCCCCACCAGGTTGAGCTGACTGATCGTCGTCCGGTCGTCGGAACTCTGGTCCTGGTAGACCGTGAATCCGGCCGTGAGCACATTGCGGGGAGTGATCAGAAAGTTGGCCTGCGTGTCCAGACCGGTGGACTCAACATGCTGGTCAGTATCGCTGAGGATGTGCAGCCGCAGAACGCTGATTGGAAAGAACGTCTGGGGCGTGGGGGCAGGAAACTGAACCGGGAAATCGTTGCGCAGCAGGCGGTTGTGCCTCTGATGGTATGCTCTCACCGAAAAACTCGAAAAACGACGGCTCAGGTTGAAGATCTGGTAACGCGCCGACAAATCCGGGTTGAACCTGGTCAAACTGGAACCGGCCAGTGCCCTCCATCAGGGATTCCCGCTCGATTCCGGTAGCGGTTTCTCGCAAGACAACCTGCGCGTCTACCAGCACCGCGCCGCTCTGATCCGTGATGGTGCCTGCGATTCCGGCCGCGTTACAGACAGATCCGGAGCTCAGGGTGCTGCAGCTGATCACCTGAATCAAAATAAAGAAGGAAAAAGAAGACTTTTTCATGAAGTGAACTTCCCCATCTGGTCAAGAGTGAGAAAATATCATATTTCTTACAAATTCTCCGCTTATAATCATATCAAAAAGGTACTAAAATTACCAAAACTTGGTCACATTCGGAAAAAAGTATATAATCCTTAGGGAATGTGGAGGAAATGACTAAGCCGGAATTTTTCACCATGGCCCAGGCCTCGAAGCTCCTGGGAGTGCATCCCCGCACTCTTCGTGAGTGGGCCGACCGGGGTCATATCGCGCATGTGAAGACACCCGGGGGCCATCGGCGCTTCCCGCGCGACGAGTTGGAACGGTTTGTTCAGCGCATGGAAGAGCGGGCCGGGGGGCAGAGTCTGGCCCAGGCTGCCAGAAAAGCCATTCGAGCTGCCATCACCGGAGATCCTGTCAGCCTCCCTGCCCGGCGGTCGATGCTGCCGGTTCAATTGACCGACGAGCAGAGAACCGGGATGCGCGCGATCGGCCGCCAGCTGGTCGGGCTGCTGATTCGATATGCTGCCGGGGAAACAGATGAGGACGTTCTGGCTCAGGCCCGCCGACTGGGAACTTCCTACGGGAGACTCTGCCGGCGGGCCGGAATGTCAGTGAGCACCACCATCGCCACCTTCAACTTTGTCAGAGATCCGATCATCAAGGTCACCTTTGACTCGCTTTCCGAGACGGCTGGGATCGATTCTTCCAAACCGCAGCTCTACCGGCGCTTAGATCGCTTTTTCAGCGAAGTCTTGCTGGCTACCGTTCTCGCCGTGGAGGGCAACCATTGAATACCCTGCTCCAGGACCTGCTGCTGAGTTCAAGCCTCGTTCCCGAACAACTCTCCGAAGTTCACTACATTCCCATTCTCACAACCATCATTTCACTCACCTTCAGCTTTATCCTCATGCGGCGTTACCTGCGGCGCGGTGGGACCCACCATCTGTGGTGGTCAGGAGGGATTCTGGCCTATGGACTGGGCACGGGGCTGGAAGGCTCCATTACCCTGTTGGGCAACAGCGTGGGCCTGACCAAGGCCTGGTATATCGCCGGGGCACTGCTGGGTGGATACCCTCTTGCCCAGGGATCGGTCTACTTCCATTTCAACCGGAACACCGCCAACCGCCTGACGGGACTGACTCTGCCTGTCCTGGTCCTGCTCTCTTTGCTGGTCGTCCTCTCTCCGGTCCAGGCCGGATCGATGGAGAGCTTCCGGCCTTCCGGGAACCTCCTGGGATGGCAGTGGATCCGCTGGTTCACTCCCCTGATCAACGCGTACGCTGTGGTTTTCCTGATCGGAACGGCCGCCTGGAGTGCCTGGCATTTTGCGCGGCGCGTCGGTGAGGCCAGTCGCGCCATCGGGAACGCCCTGATCGCCGCTGGAGCCCTGCTACCAGGAATCGGGGGGGCCATGGCCAAGGCAGGAGCTGTGGAAGTGCTTTATGTGGGAGAGTTTTTCGGCATCATTCTGATCTGGATCGGCTACGTCTTCTGCGTGAAAACCCCCAGCCCCGCAAGAACCGCCTGAGCGCTCACTTTCCTTCGATGAGCCTTGCCAAGGATTTAACTTTGTGCTACAAAGGTCTTTGCAAGAGGAACCTATGCCAACGACCGAGCAGGAACTGGTCTCACTCCACTCGCGAGCCGCGGCCGATCTGCATTTTATAAGAAAAACCATTGAGAGCTCTGGTTCCTTTACGTCGTTCTCCGGCGTCGGCGTGATCCTGATTGGTGTCTCCGCAATGGGCACTGCCTGGTTGGCCAGCCTGACCCGGCTGCCTCAGGATCGCCTCCAGCTGTGGGTTGCGGAAGCTGTCTTGGCTGCAACTCTGGGGTTTCTGGCCACCCAGAAAAAGGCTCGTCGGGATGGTAGGAATCTGGGGCATCCGGTGAGCCGGCGCTTTTTTCTCAATCTGGCTCCCCCCCTGCTTGCCGGGGCAGTCCTGACCGTCGCGCTGGCAGCCGCCGGCAAGTTCGAACTGCTGCCCGGTCTGTGGCTGCTTCTGTACGGAACCGGAGTTCTGACGGGAGGTGCCTTTTCGATTCGAGCCGTACCCCTGATGGGACTCTGCTTCATGGTCCTCGGAATCGTCACCCTGCTCCTCTCCCCCCACTGGAATCCGGTCATGATGGGCGTCGGGTTCGGCGGCCTCCATTTACTCTTCGGGGCCGTCATTGCGAGGTATTATGGCGGTTAGAAAACGGAAGGTTGCAGACGAAGCCAGCCTGGTCGAAGAGGAAGGAACCGTCCACCTGGCACACCGGAATCACTCTACTGCCAGGCTCGACCGTCTCGTCCATGAGCGTGTCCGGCTGGCGGTCCTGAGTAGCCTGGCCGTCAATGACCAGATCTCCTTTACCGATTTGAGGGAGCTCCTCGAGACCACCGACGGGAACCTGAGCGTCCACTGCAGAAGGCTGGAGGAAGCCGGGTACATCAGCTGTCGCAAGGGGTTTGAAGGGAGAATTCCCCGCACCACCTACTCTTTGACCGACCGTGGCCGGGAGGCGCTCAGTCGTTATCTCGACCATATGGAAGCCATCATCGAGGCGACCAGAGAATAAATTTTTTTGGAGCTTTACTTTACAATGCAAAGTACTTTTCTGGAACCAAAATCGCGGATTCACACGGCCATCATCATGGATGGAAACGGACGCTGGGCGGGCCAGCGCGGTTCTGCACGTCGCTACGGCCATCACGCCGGTGCGAAAGCGGTCCGCCGCGTGATCGAGGCCGCTCCCGGTCTGGGAGTCACCACCCTCACTCTTTATGCCTTTTCCAGCGACAACTGGGACCGGCCGGCCGAGGAGGTGGCCAGCCTCCTGAGGCTCTTTCAAACCTATCTGATCCGCGAACTTGCATCCTGCCTTCAACATGGAGTGAGGGTGAATGTAATCGGCCGGCGCGACCGACTGCCTCTGGAACTGGTACGTGTCGTTGAGAGGACGGAATCAGAGACTGGTCGCGGGCGAGCACTCCACCTGAGACTGGCGATCGACTACTCATCCAGAGACTCGATCCTCAGGGTCTTTTCTTCTCCCTCTGATTCCCCCCCCTCGTGCCGGGAAGACTTTTCCAGACAGTTGAACCTCGCCACCCACTCCGAACCGGGGACTCCGGATGTCGATCTCCTGATCCGAACCGGAGGCGAGAAAAGACTCAGTGACTTCCTCCTCTGGGAGTCAGCCTACGCCGAATTCTACTTTACGGATGTGCTCTGGCCCGACTTTTCAGCCGACGACCTGGCCCGGGTGGTCCAGGACTTTCTGCACCGGGATCGCCGTTTTGGAAACATCGGACCCGACACCGACCACACCCGAAGAGAGGACCATCATGCATACTCACGTACCCTCTAAGATGAGATTCGCTCCCCAACTGGACTCCGAGTTTCGACCTCCAGGAATCCGAAAACGCCGGATCCTCCTCATCAACCCCTTCTACCCCAAGGATCCCCACGCCAGTTTTGGTAAGCATGTGCTGACACCGACCCTGGCCCTGACCAGCATTGCGGCCGCTACGCCTCCGGAGTGGGAGCTATCCTACTGGGATGAAAACCTTTTGCAAGGCCCCCCTCCCCGAGATCCCTTTCCCGAAGTCGTAGGAATCACCGTTCACCTGACCTTTGCGAATCGTGCCTACGAACTGGCCCGATGGTATCGCTCCCGCGGCTCAGTGGTGGTTCTGGGGGGCCTGCACGCGACCTCCTGCCCGGACGAAGTCGCGGCTCACGCCGATGCGGTCGCAGTCGGAGAGGGAGTTGAGATCTGGCCCAGGATTCTGGGTGACCTGCAACAGGGCTGTCTGAAGACCGTCTACCGGGGGAGTTACACACGACCCTACCGACTCGACCCGGCTCCCCGCCGGGCTGTGCTGCCCAGGCAGTCCTTCCTGACCACGACCAGCATCATCGCGACGCGCGGGTGCCACAGCCGCTGCGGGTTCTGCTATCTGTCCACCGACGGGCTCCACATGCCCTATCAGATGAGAGAACCTCACCAGGTAGCTGCCGAGATTCGGGAAGACGGACAACCCTATTCTGTATTCGTAGACAATAACTTAGGATCACAACCTGAGTATTTACTTGAACTTTGTCGTGCACTGGCCCCGCTACAGATCATCTGGAGTGCGGCCGTCAGCATCGACGTCACGGACGACCCCCGTCTGATCCGGGAAATGGCGCTCTCCGGGTGTACCGGAGTCTTCGTAGGATTCGAGTCGCTCAGTCCGGACAACATTCGGGAAGCAGGCAAGAAAAGTCCCCTTCCCTGTGAGTACGGGCGGCGAGTCCGCCTGCTTCACGATCATGGGATTCAAGTCAACGGCAGCTTTGTCCTCGGCTTCGATCATGATGGCCCGGAGGTATTCGAAAGAACCGTCGACTGGGTGGAAAAGCATCGATTGGAGTGCGCGACCTTTCACATTCTGACCCCCTATCCGGGCACGCCACTTTTCCGCCAACTGGAAGGGGAGGGACGCCTGCTGCACAGAAACTGGGATCTCTACGACACGGCTCACGTGGTGTTTCGTCCTCTTCGGATGACACCGGAAGAACTGGCCGACGGCTACAGGTGGTGCTACCGACGGTTGTTTTCGCACTCCTCAATCTGGAGACGGCGGCCTTCTGATTGGAGGGCGATTGCCCCCTACCTGCTCATGAGCTACCTGTACAAGAGATCGAATCGCCTGTGGCAGTACCTCATCGAAAGACAGTGGACGGCCCCGGTCTGGCACCCGCTGGTGGAAGTCACTCGACAGCGCCACCTCCGCTTTAGAGCGCGTCTCAGGAAGCGATCCGAGCTACAGCTGCGGGCCGCCTCGGTGGTAAGTCCGGGTGTTTGAACGGACTTTACCTGCTAGAATGGTCAGAAGGTCCATCGTTTTCGATCTTACTGCAGAAAAGGGGGCCTTCTTGACACCTCGTGGGTGACGGCTCGCGGGCCGGGGTAGGGGATATTGATGGAAGTAGTCTTGGACTTGCTGCCAAGCAATGTGGCCTCGGTTCTAAGAGCACAACCACCCGAACTGCTGATGCTTCTGGGGGGTCTGACAATATTCGTGATTGTGCTGGTTTTTCACAGGTCGATGCGGCGCTGGTAAGGGCCGGGAACCGGGGCGGTCCTCCCGAAAAGCGGTATTGACATCCTTCCAGACAGACAATGGTAAAGCGGAAGTCCCGCGGACTGCTAAGCCCCGAAGACTCATAGGCTTTCGGGATGACTCGGCCGGTATCTCCACTGCGAGAAACAACATGAGACGGATTCTGATGATTCTTCCGATACTGTTTTCCACCAGTTTGCTTGCCCACGAAGCGGTTGACCTCCAGGTGGTTCACCGCATCAAGCAGGAAGCGCTGGAAAACTCCCGGGTGATGGATCATGTATTCCACCTGGTGGAAGTTCACGGCCCCCGGCTGACCGGGTCACCAGGGTTTCAGGGGGCCGCCGACTGGGCTGTGAGACGCTTGAAGGAGTGGGGTCTGGACAACGCCCGACAAGAGCCCTGGGGACCATTCGGTCAGGGCTGGTCATACACGCGTTTTTCGGCCCATCTGGTTGAGCCCCAGTATGAGGCCCTCATCGGAATTCCCCTGAGCTGGACACCCGGCACTGCGGGCGTGATCCGTGGGGAGCCTTTGATCGCTCCTTTCACCGGAGGATCGAGTCGCAGAATACCGGCTGGGGCAGTGGACCGTTATATCGGTCGGTATCGGGGGAAGCTGGCCGGGAGGATTGTGCTCTTCTCGGAGTTGAAAGACGTTCAAGGACGTGACTCTCCCCTTTTCAAACGCTTCACGGAGGAGGACCTGGAGGAGCGGGCGTCAGCGCCCACGCCCAGGCCTCGGGAAGATTTTGACTACCGCGACCAGGATCAGGAAGCACCGGCTCGACCGCGCGGCAGGAGGAGCCGAACACAGCAGAACCGCCTGAATCAGTTTCTAAGTGAAGAGGGCGTGGGACTCCTGATCCGGCCGGCCTCCGCAGGTGATGGCGGAACCGTGTTTCCTCCCCGCATGGGCAGCCGGGACCCGAAGAATCCGCTCCCGCCGCCTGCCATTGCGCTGACTCCGGAGCACTACAACCGGATTTTTCGGCTCGCCGCTCGCGGGATTCCGACCAGCCTGGAAGTCGAGGTCAAGACCCGGTTCCACACCGAGAATGAGGATTCGCTAAACGTAGTCGGCGATCTCCCGGGAACCGGGAAGCCCAATGAACTGGTCATGGTGGGTGGTCATCTGGACTCCGTGGCATCCGGGTTGGGAGCCACCGACAATGCCGCTGGATGCGCAGTGATGATGGAGGTGATCCGGATTCTGACAGCTCTGCAGCTTCCCCTCGAACGCACTGTGAGAATCGCTTTGTGGGGTGGCGAAGAGCAGGGACTCCTGGGATCGAAGGGCTACGTCGCCCAGCACTTTGCCGATCGTCGAACCATGGAATTGAAACCGGAACACGAAAAGCTCTCCGCTTATTACAATCTCGACAATGGGACCGGCAGAATTCGGGGCGTCTACCTTCAAGAGAATGAAATGGTTCGACCGGTGTTTGCCGCATGGCTGGCCCCTTTCGCTGATATGGGAGCCCGGACTCTCTCCATTCGGAACACCCGGGGGACCGATCATCTTTCTTTCGATGCCGTGGGATTGCCTGGTTTTCAGTTTATCCAGGACCCGATCGAGTACCACACCCGGAGCCATCACTCCAATATGGATGTCTACGATCGCATCCAGCCAGGGGATCTGGCCCAGGCGGCCGCCATCATCGCTACTTTTGTCTACCAGACCGCTAATCGGGAGGCCCTGATGCCCCGCAAGCCCCTTCCCCGGCCACGGAGTGGCGGAGGCACACCAGATCCGGCGAAGCTTGAGGGCTCAGGCGACCGGTCGAATCCAGGCCTCTAGCCCCGGGCGGCCCGTGCAACCTCTCACCTTTCGGCTCCAACTCTTGTCAGCCGATTGGGATCTTCTGAACCGGAGGATCGGAGGCGGAAGACGATTGGATGCGCTCGGCCAGGTTCTCAACTGCCTCTTCGATCAGCTCGTGCGTCAGCCGGGGCTCCCATCCATAAAACTTGGCTGCCGCCTTAGAGTGCTCAATGATCAACTTCGGATGGACTGCGGCAAGCCGAATGCCGTGTTTCTCGTAAAAGTCGGAAACTAGAAACGAGACGATCTTCTCCGAGTACTTTATCCCGAAAAGCTCGCACAGGCGCCTGAAAATTTCGCCGAACTCCTCCACCGTGGGAGCACCGAGTCTGATCTTGTAATTGATCCGCCTGAGAAACGCTGAGTCCATCAGCTGGGCGGGAGAAAGATTCGTCGAGAACACGACAATCGCATCGAACGGGATCGCGAACTTCTTTCCCGTATGCAAAGTGAGATAGTCCACCTTTCGCTCCAGCGGGACGATCCACCGATTGAGCAGGTCCTCGGGCTTGACCAGTTGCCGTCCAAAATCATCAATGACCAGCACACCTCCCGTGGACTTGACCTGTAGTGGAGCCTCATAGAACTTGGCGAGAGGATCAAAATCCAGATCGAGCATGCTCAAAGTGAGCTCGCCACCGGCCAGCAACACGGGCCTGTGACAGGCGACCCACCGGGGGTCATGGTCTGCCGAACGGTCAAGAATTTGCTCGTGCTCTTCCTCTGGCTGGCTCTCGCTGTGGACGCGGCGATGGACTGCCTGGTCGTACACCTTGATGACCTGCTGGTCCACCTTGAGGGCGTGGGGAATGTAAATGGTGTGACGAAATACCCCTCCCAGACGCTCGGCGACAGAGGTCTTGCCATTCCCGCTGGGGCCGTACAGGAGTACCGCCTTGCCGGAGTTGACAGCCGGACCCAGCTGTCGGAGCAGCCTGGAAGGCAACACCAGGTCGGCCAGCGCTTTCTTGAGGGTGCCCAGGTCGATCCGCTCGTTTGCGATCGATTGGGCTTCCACCCGAAAATAGTAGTCCTCCAGCGTAACCGGTGCCGGACCGACGTAGGCCGATTGATTCAACGCTTCCATCGCCCGAGCCCGGCCCCGGTCGGTCAATTGGTGGCGCAGCAAGAACTGACTTTGAGCAGTTCCTGAGATTTCAACCTGACCCCGGTCGCGCAGCAAGGTCAGCAAGTGTTCGATAACCGGTTTCGAGAGCTTGACCTCCCCCGAGATCTCGGAGACCGTGTGGTGCACAGAGATGTACATGGATTTCAGAACCAAATCGAGGAGGAATTGCTCTCCCAGCCCGGTTGCCTCCAGGGTCCGGGGAATCGGAGGCCCGGTCCCAGAGACTTCGTTGAGCTGCTCCCGGGAGATGAGGCCCATTGTCAGGAGACTCTCGAAGACAAAACCTCCCGCCAGTTTCTGCCGTTTTTCAGCTGCCTCCAGCTGCTCACTGGTGATGAATCCCTTCTCCACCAGAGCTTGGCTTAGACTTGTTGGCGATCATGAGAAAGTGCGGGATTTTGAACGGGCGCCGGGGTGGGGTCAGGGATCTGTCGATGGGGAGTCTTGGCGGCAATCGGTCGCGAAGGCGGCGATTTTTCTTTCCAGGTAACGGGAGTAGCCCTTGGGAAGAGGAGTCTCGAGCAGCTCCTCAATGACGGGGACAAAGTAGTAGAGAGAACGAATCGAGGCGAGGGGATGGGCGTCTTGGCAACGCAGTAGACGCCTTGCGGATGCCAGCAGAAGGGCATCTTTTACGGTTGGGAGCGGGATATTGCAGTCGTGGAACTGGCCGGCCAAGCGGCGATCGTGTGGTCGAGATCGAGGCGGTGTGGCGGGCAGTTCCAGATAGGCGTGCAGCACGGCCTGGACGTAAGCTCGACGCTGCAACAAGTCGCTCAATCTTGTTTGCGGCGCTCAGCCGCCTCCTGCTCACTTTCGCGGCGACGATAGCTTTCACCTTCAATGACGGTGATGTCGGCGTGGTGGGTGAGACGATCGAGGAGACTGACGATGCAGGTGGCGTTGGGAAACACGACGTTCCAGTTTTTGAAGGCTCGGTTGGTGGTGACGATGACAGAGCGGCGCTCGTAGCGTCGGTTGATGACCTCGTAGAGCAGGTCGGCGGCATGGCAATCGTAGGAGAGATACCCAACTTCGTCGATGCAAAGCAGAGACGGCCGTGCGTACTTTTTGAGCCGGCGGCGCAGTAGCTCAGAAGAGTCCAACTGAAGGTCGTCGAGCAGTTCGGATGCGGTACGAAACAGAACCGAGTGACCAGCCAGGACGGCCGCGTGGGCGATGTTCTTGGTGATCATGGTCTTGCCCAGGCCGTTGGCGCCCAGCAGGATCAGATTGCGGCCCTCGGGGATGAAGTCCAGGGTGAGGGCTCGCTCCAGCAGGTGTCGGTCGATCTTTTTGGGCCAGTTCCAGTCAAAGTCAGCCAGCGGCTTGAAGCGTCCGACGCGGGCATAGCGCAGCCGGCGCTCCAGCGAACGGCGAGCCCGTTCGATCTCCTCCAGCCGAGCCATCTCAGCCAGAGCGGCGCGAGTGGACCAACGGCCTTTCTTGGCACGGCGCAAGAAGTCCTCCAGTTGATCGGGGAGGACTCGAAAGCCGAGTTTTTTCAGCTGTGCAGCCAGTTCACTCGGGCTCGGAGAGGTCATCGTATCCTTCTGGAGAATGGGGCTGTACGTGAAGATCGGCCAACTCGGGGCGGCGCCTCAGATCGACGGGCAAAGGAGCAGCAGCAGCGCGTCGGCTTCTCTGTAATAGGAAAGCTACCGAGGAGGCCCGCGGAGTGCCGCGCTGCAGTGCTTCTGCGAGTGCCCCCTGCAGCGCCTCGGCACCGTAGTCCTCCAGCAAGCCCAACAGCTGACGGGTCTGGCGGACGACCGATTCTCCGCGCAGCAGGGCGGCTTGCAGAAAGGCCTCGCTTTCGGGGACAGCCACCGAGAGCCGGTCAGAAGGGGCAGCGTAGGCTTTTCTTTTTTGCTCCAGCAGAGCTTGCTGATGAGCGGGGTCGGCGACCACCTGGTGTCGGTCGTAGCTGCGGCGGTGGCGAGCCACTTGTTTGGTTCCGTCGAGAATGCGCACCAGGGTGTCGGAAGCGACCAGCGTCAGCTGCCGGCCCACTGCAGCGGGGGGAATCGAGTAGTCGTTGAGATCGAAGCGCACGTAGATGGTCTTGTGCGACTTGGCAGGCACTACCAGATCGGTTTCCAGGGGGTGAGCCGGAAGAGGCAGCAGTCGAGCTTTTTCTTCTTCGAAGACAGCGGCGACGGTGCGCGAGTGATCGCCCGGCCAGGGCCTACGGTGCGCGATCTCATCCCGCCAGCGGCGGGCCTGATGATTGAAGTCTGCCAGGGTGGTAAAGGGGCGGGCGGCAAAGAACGAAGAGCGAACGTACTGGATAGCTCTTTCAACGCGTCCTTTCTCATTCGCGCGTCCCACATGACAGGGCCTGGGGGCGAAATGGTAGTGGGCGGCCAGCTCCAGCAGCCGGGGATGGAATCGAATGGCGTCGCCGCGGCGCTCCAAAACCACGCTCTTAAGGTTGTCGTAGAGTAGATCTCTGGGGCAGCCACCCCACTGAGTGAAGGCTCGCACGTGGCCGCGCAGGAAGTTCTCCAGTGATTGGTCAAAGAAAAACTCCAGGGCCAGCGCGCGCGAATACGACAGCGTCAGCAGAAGACAGGAGAGCCTCCGGCTGGCGCCTCCGATCTGCACTTTTCCAAAGGAAGCCCAGTCAACCTGCCCCTGCTCCCCAGCAAAGGTGCGCAGCCGCAGGAAAGCTTCCCGCGGCCGGGGACGTAAGGTGGCCACCAGGCGGCGCAGCGTCACTACGCTGCCCGTGTAACCGCGGGCGCAGATCATCTGGTAGATACGGGTAGCCCGAAGGCGTGGGTATTGCTCCAGAGTCTGGCGGATGAACTCGACGTAGGGGTCGGTTACCCGGGGCCGCACGATCTTGTACCGGTTGAAGCGCTCGGTTTCCAGCGCCCGTCGCACCGTCTGGTGGTGCAGACCGAGTTGATCGGCTATGGTTCCGATCTTCCAGTGCTCGGCAAAGAAGAGTCGGCGGATGTGGGCCCTCTGCTCGGCGTCGATCATGCTTTACCCCCAGTGGAAGGGGTCGATATAGCGCCCTGCGCGACCGCAGCGTATACAAGCCGGTCGAAAACCGGGCCTGGAACGGCAAAAAGTATCTGCACGGCTGTTCTCCTGACGCCTCTGGACGGATCTTCTCGGTATTGAGTAGGCCGCCAGAGGCTCCCACAGCCTGAAAGAAGATCTATATCGCTGTCTACGTTGATCCGTCACGCGGGCTTGCTGCTGCCGCTGACGGTAGGCTCTTTGACGGTCGCGATGATCGGCTCGGCCCTCAGGAGATTGCTGGTGTCGGCGGTTGGCCGCACGGCATTGCAACCGGCGCTGCAGACGACGGCATGGCTGGCTGCAGTAGACCTGGCCCCGGTCGCAGGAGCGGCAGATGAAAAATAGCGCGCCGCAGCCTTCGGCCCGGCAAGTACATTGCCGGAGAACGACAATCGAATCGGCCATGGATCCAGTCCCGGCGGGAACTGGACAACAGCCCAGGATCGTGGCAGGTTACAATCTGCTTGTGGTGGGTATCCGCTTTGTACAGAGCTGCCACAACCGGACCTCGACCGCGTTACAGGTCGAGGTCCTCCCTCTTCCTGGATTCGAAACAATACACTCTCGAAGGGAAAAATCCACCTCGTCAGAAATCGCGAGATGAATGCTCGGACGCACCTACGGTGCGGATGATGTTGAAACCCTATCCTAACGGCGAGTGTCCAAAAAAGCGCACTTCCTGATGATCATTGACAGAAGCTTGGCTTAGACTCATGGTTCACCTCTTGACGCCGGCTGCTGAACCGGCAAAAACAGCTATTATAATCGAGGTCTCGTCCCAGCGGGACCCAACAGGATCACAGAAGTCGGGCTCCATAGCCCGGATGATTCATAAGTTTTCGTAGCGAAGCGGGGGAAGACCCGTTCTGACAAGGCTTGCGACCGAGGCCCCCGGAGGCGTACTCGTGCAGTACGCCGAGGAGGCCGACCGAGCGTAACGCAGTCAGGGCGGGAGATTCTCACGCTGCAGTAGAAAATTTATGAATCATCCGGGCTAGCTGCTGTGACCCGTGGGACTTCCACCACGGACTGATATTTCCTTGTACTGTGGAACAAAAAGAAAGAGAATTGCTGGATTCATGTATCCGATTACCATTTTCGATCCCGGAGGTCTGTCCACCGCATCGACACCTCTACACGGAGCTTGCGATGAGAACTGAGACGACCCGAAAGCTGCCCCCTTTTTTCACGCAAGTGATTGGTTCGCTACCCCGTCCCAAGATGGTGCAGGGCCTCCATGCACGGCGCCACCAGATGTCCGCGGAGCGATTCCGGAAGGTGATGGACGACATGGTCCTGTTTGCCATTCGTCTGCAGGAAGAGGCAGGCCTGGATGTGGTCAGCGACGGAGAGTGGAGACGGGTTCAATATGTCGATGAGTTCTTGCTCCGAATCGGGGGCTTCGAGAAAATCCGCCCTTTTGAGCACGCCGGTGAAAAAAAGTTCCATCTGGTCGTGAACCACCGCATGGGGGCCGAGGAACCGGTTTTCTACGAAGATGCCAGGTTTCTGTCCCGCCACACCAGCCGCGTCAAGAAATTCGCTTTACCCAGTCCGTTTCTGGTGGGGGTTCGCTACTGGCACGAAAGCTTCTCGAGCGAGGTCTACCCGACGCTGCAACATTTTATGGATCATCTCTCCGAAATCCTGGCGAGAGAGGCCAGGGCACTGCAGGAAGCAGGGATCGACATCATCCAACTCGATGACCCTGCCTTGACCTATTTCTGTGACCGCAAGCTGATGGCCGAAGGAGAGACGCACGATGATCGTCTGCGCCAGAGGTGGAATCCGGAGCGCCAGATCCCCGAGGCGGTTGGCTACATCAACCGGGTCTTCGAGGGGCTCAACGCGGAAGTCCACCTGCACTGCTGTCACAGTGTGTACAAGCGGCAAAGCGATGTGACGGGTGATTACAAACCTCTTCTGCCACTTCTGAAGGGGATTCGAGCGGACCGCCTGAACCTGGAGTTTGCCTACCAGGGCACGGGCGACATCTCAGACTTGAGACTGCTACCCGAAGGAGTGGGAGTGGGCATGGGCGTAGTGGACGTTCGCTCCGAAAGTGTACAGGATATAAGCGAGATCGAATCTCTGGCTCTGGCGGGTGCCAAAGCCATTGGTGCCGACCGAATCGCCTTGAACCCGGACTGCGGCTTTGCTCCCGATATGGGGGAGCCCCCGTCCATTGATGAGGCCTTTGACAAGCTCTGTCGACTGGTGGCCGCGGCCCGTTCGGCCCGCCAGAAAACCGGGACCGAAGCGAGCTAACGCTCCCCCGCCTCGCGATGCAAAGTGAACCTTGGAATCATTGAACCTTTGACACCTCCCACTCTGGCCCCTCACGCACTCTGGGATCTTGGAATTCCTTGGAACATTGGAACCCTGGAATTACCATGAACCATACGTGGCCCGCCCTGGCAGCCCTTGCCGGTCTGCTGATTGTGAGCTGTGGAGGCCCGGCCGAACTCTCCCGGCCGAACATCCTCTGGCTCATGAGCGATGAGCTGCGCGCTGACGGCCTGGGCGCCTACGGGACTCCCTGGGCTCGAACTCCGAACCTGGATCGTCTGGCTGCAGAAGGAGCTCTCTTCCGCCATGCCCTGACCCCGGGTCCTGTCTGTGTTCCGGCCCGGGCATCGATCCTGACGGGCAGGTATCCCAGCGAGATCGGGATCTGGTGGAATATCCGAAGTCATAAGCCCGACCTCAGTGACCTTCCGGTCCTCGACCACCTGACCGAAGTATTCCACCAGGCCGGGTATCGGAGTGCCAGCTTCGGAAAGCGTCACTACAATTCCGTCAATAATGCTTTTCAGACAGAAAGCCACTTTGCGCTCAGCGAACTGGTTGGATACTTCAGCTACAAAGAGCCCCATCAAGGCACCGACTACGATCTGATTCAGTATCCACCCAGCCCTTACTCCTGGATTCTCGGAGGCCGTTTCCCGGGGCCGGCCGAAGAGAAGTCCGAGGCACGTGCGGTCCGGGAAGCGATCGCCTGGCTGAGCGGTCACGACCCTTCGGTTCCCTTCTTTGTGCGTCTCTCCTTCAACGCCCCGCATACCCCGGTCGTGCCGCCACAACCGTGGTTCTCCATCTGCTGGGACTGGACCACAAGAAGCTGACCTACTACTACAACGGGCTCGAGCGGCGCCTCACCGATGTCCACGGACACGTCATCCGCGACGTCGTGGATGCCCGAGGCAGAAGGGTTCCAAGTTCCAGTTCCGTGATTCTCAGACTGGAAAGTGGGAGGGGCCTGAGGAAGGCGGACGTTTAAATCCCCGGACGCAACCCTCAGGCCCCTTATAGTTACTAACGATCTATTTTCCAATGATGGATTAGAAGTAGTAGCGATTTCGGCACCTTCCCTGTCTCGAATCAGCCGGTTCCGGTCACCGTGGAGGCGGGTGATCAACGTCAAATAGAATTCCCGCAGCGACGATTGGAAATCCCCACACAAGGATTAAAAAAAAAGAGCTGTAGCCGTCCTCTGAGACGGCCCTTTCCGCGGTCCTCCTTTCTGTAAAAAAGAGAGATTGTTCCTAGAATGCGAGGGGGACGGAGTGAGGGCGTAGCCCGAACGGAGCTCCCCCTCGCTCGCGCTGGCGTCGAGGGGAGTGGACCAGATCCACGAGGCTGCTGAGCGGCCTCTGTAGGGCGCTGTACGACCTCTCCCCTTGGCGGGCACTCGTCTATCGCCCTCACCAAGCACTTTCCGGGGTCCAATCAGCCGATTTGCCCGGATTTGACCTCCTCGCGGTTTCCTCATTTCGTGGTTCCCTGCTGCTTTGCCTTGGCGCTCTCCATTCGATAGCTCGGGACGTTGAGTTCCAGAATCACGCTGTGGTGCACCAGCCGGTCGATGGCTGCTGCCGTCGTCAGGGGGTCCTTGAAGATCCTCTCCCAGTCCGAGAAGATCAGGTTGCTGGTCAGCAAGATGCTGCGACGTTCGTAACGATGGGCCAGCAGTGTGAAGAGAACCTCCATTTCCTCCCGGCTTTGCTGAACGTAGCCGATGTCATCGACTATGAGAGCCTCGAAGCGATCCAGTTTCTTGAGCTCCTTCTCCAGAGTCAGATCGATTTTGGCCCGCAGCAATCGCTGTACCAGCAGGGCGCAGGTAGAAAACAGAACCCGGCGCCCCAGCAGAATCAACTCCTGGCCCAGAGCACAGACCAGATGGGTTTTCCCGCTCCCAGGGTTACCGAAAGCCAAGACGTTCTCGGCACGATCCAAAAACGTCCCTTCCAGCAGCGCTGTGAGTTGTCGATCCACGCTTTGGGGCAAGCGCGAGCGGTCCAGCGCCGTCAGCGTTTTCTCCCAGGGAAGCTTGGAGGCCCGACGCTGGCGCTGGATTTTGCGCTCGTGCCGCTCCGCCACCTCGATCTCAGATAACGACAAGAGAAACCGGGGATAGGACAGACTTTCCTGGGTGGCCAGTGCCGCCTGGGCGGCGTAGTGCTCCCGAAAGGCCGGTAGATGCAGCTCGATTAGGCACTCGCGAAGTCGCGGTAAGTTGCCTGTGCTCATGACCTCACCTCCCGGTTCTCGAGAAGGGTGTCGTAGAGGCCCACGTCCATCTTCTCCACCATCACTTCCCAGGGTTCCACCACCGGATCGACAAGGCATTCTCGTAGTGCTTCAAAACGGATTCTTTGTCCCCGCTCAATCAACACCTGAAGTGCCTCTCGCACCCGCTGTTCACCTTCCTGGGCAGCCACCTCGAGGATCTTCAGATATTGGCGATCCGCCGTGGCCGGACAATCTCGGCGCAGCTCGTCGTAGGCGACTCGAAACAAGATCCCCGGAAACAGATCCTCCCGCCAGCGATAGCGAGTAAACGCCCCCGGCTTGCGCACCAACGAATGGATCACGTGCCGGTAGTCAATGCGATGCTTGCCTTCTCCTCGCAAGCGCGGCATCCGTGCCTGGCGCCGTCCTCCGTAGTAGACCTCCACCTGATCCGCCCACACCCGCACTTGAACGCGCTCGCCGATCAACCGGCTGTCCACCGAATAGGTGTTGTGGCGAACCCGGATCGTACTGCTGGGGGAGACTCTCACCCACTGCCGGGTGAAGTCATCCAGACGGCGTGCCGGCAACGGGCGCATCACTGCCAGCTCTTCTCCCAGGCGCTTTTGCCGGGCCGCATTGCGCCGGGACACAATCACCGCTACAAAGCCCTCGTACTCTTCCCGGCTGGAAAAATCACGGCTACACCGCAGCAGCAGTTCCTGCTCAATGGCCCGTTTCAAGCGGTGATGGGACTGTTCCACATCCCCGTTCTCGTGTGCCTTTCCTGCCTGAGTGCGACTGGAGCGCATCCCGAAGTGTCTCAGCAACGCTTGATAGCGCTCGGTGAACTCTTCCCGCTTCAGGTTCTTGACTGCCGCCGAGAGCCGGTCGGTCCGGTGCTCCTCGGGCAGCGCCCCCAACTCCCACAACGCGTTCTGAAGCCCCAGGCTGAGGCTCTCAAACGACTCACTGAAACACAGCGTGGTCGCTTCCCAGTTCGAGTAGGCCAACACGAAGTGGTACAGCAGATGGGGAAACGGCTGGCCCTGGATCGTCACTCCGAGGCGCCCCATAAACGTGAAGTCCGATTGCGCTTGATGTCCCGGCTGATACTTCTGCGGGAACATCACCTCCTTCGCTTCTCCGTATTCTGCCTTCCACTGCTTGATCCTGCGCTGCAGCGTTCTCAACTGGCCTTGCTGGAAGGCCCCTTCCTGCTGACGACACAAATGATCGAACACCGCTTTTGCTTCCACCGTCGGCGATCGCTTCAGGATCTCTTTCACCTCCGGCCACACCGACTCGAACGGATCCGATCGAGTTCTCCAATACCGTTCCGGCTGACACTGGCTCGGTAGCTTTCCCGACTTCAGGTACTTGCGAGCTGTCTTTCGCGACATCCCCGCTTTGGCCGCCGCCATCGTTAGCGTCTTCTCGTTCTTCTTCAACTTTACTAACCTCCGCACTTGCTGATCCTTAACCATGCCCTCATGGTCAGGATCAGCCCTGAAAAAGCGGGGAATTCCATTTGTCGTCGCGGGGAATTCTAACTGTCGCCAATCAGGCGGGGCTGGACACTCCCGGCATTGACTTCACGGTCGAGGTCGAGGACGAACTGAGCACGCTCTCGACCAGGAGAACGACCCGTGGACTCAGGATTTCATCCCGTCCCTCCCTGGGCCGGATGCTGGAGAAATTGAACAATGGCAGGCTTTGTGGCAAAGGAAATGAGAAAAAGAGGTAGGAACCTGCTTTTGTCGGCTATTGTAATGCTGCCCATGTCCTGCGGCTGGAAGAGGCAGTTCGACGTGCCGGCAGGAGAGAGCGCTGATCCACCCGCTAGAATCGAGGAAAAGGTGACGAGCGAGCCGGAACTGGAAGTTCACCGGGGTAGTTAGCTTCTTCAAAACTCATTGTGTGTCTTTCTCCTGCAATGTTTGATGCATCACCGAACCCAGCGAATGAGGCTGACCCCTCCGATCAGCAGTACGACTCCGAGTGCTCGATATACAGTGACTTTCTGAACATCGAGGCCAAATGCTCCTACGTGGTCGAGCAGTAGGGAGCCAGTCATCTGTCCGGCGATGACCGCGCTGAAGAACAGGCCTACCCCAAGCCGCGGCCCGAGAAATCCGGCTCCGATTACGAAGGGAATGGCTAGTAGTCCAGTGAGGGCGAAGTAGGGCGCGATACCCCTCGCTGCCAAAGCTAACGATACCGCGAAGAGCACGCCAGCGATGGTGAATACCCACCACCGTTCGAATGGCACAGGGAGATGGAGTCCGCGTTGTTGCAAGGCTTGCCATCCGAGAAGGATAGCCATGCCCAGTACGCTTGCCAGCATAGACACCCACGTCGCTTCCAATGGGCCGCGCATCCGGCCCATTGCGGAGACCATGGAGACCTGGAGAGAATGCCCCAGGCCTATGAGGACGGCGAGTCCGATAAAGAGAATCTGGGTGCTGAGGGTGGTTGTCACGTGAACCTCTCCGTCCTTTTGGAGAATCAGTATGGCGTAGTGGACTCCTCTCAGGCAATGAAATATAGTATTAATTATGTGTTGATCCAGTAGGGTCGGGCTAGCGAGATTGATGCCAACCACTGTGAGTCAGAGCCGTTATAAGGACGAGCCCAGCTTCGTGCTGGAGAGCGACAGGCTAAGAGCTGAATTCGTAGCTCAAGGAGCCCGAATGGTCTCTTTACTGGACAAGAGACTCGCCCACGAGTTCCTTTTGCAACAGAGCGAAGCGTCCTAATGTACGCGCCAGGTTTGGCCACCCCATGACTCCGAGTCACGCCGTCGGGTGTGGCGGCGCTGATCGTCAGAAGCTTTCCCCGCACATCAGCGGGTAAGGACAAATGACCGTTCCTCTCCATCACCTCGATCAACTCGGGAAGAAAAGGAACCAGTCGCTTTGCGCAGATCTCGCTGGAGAACGTCCTGCGCGGCCACGTGTGGGCCTTCGCTCAGTGCTGCTGCTGCCCCAGAGCTCTGCTCTACGATTATGTTCCGCGGAACATAATAAGAGTGCATTGAGATTTGCGTTTCTGAGAATAGTGGGGTAAAAACTGTCTTACCCAGAGCAAGCGGAAGTAGCATGTCTGCAACACAAAACGTTCAGTTCGCATTGGCAGCTTACGGGTTTCGTGAATTCAGCCTCGAGGAGTACTTTCGAGCGGCGGTAGATCTGGGGCTCAGCGCGGTCGAGATCGACTGCGGATGGCTGCCTCAGGCAAGAAACAAGATATCGGTCGAACCCAGCGAAGAGAAAATTGCCGAGGTCAAGCGACTGGAAGGAGAAATGGGCGTTAAAGTCGTCGCCCTGGGTGGTGGAGCAGTATGCGGACTAGAGGGGCAGAAGATTCTTGAAGATTATGTCGACGAGGTCAAGAGGGTGGTCGATGTGGCCGATGCACTGGATGCCCGCATTGTTCGCGTCTTTGTGGAAAAGGAGCCCGATTGGTCCCCCTTCACAAAGATTCGACCCCCGACAACTCCGGACATGTTTGAGGCTATTGGCCGATACTTCAACGCCTTGGGGGAATATGCCCACCAAAAGAACGTGGTCTTAGGGATCGAGAACATTGGCGGTGAGATCGCCGGCAACGGGCCGGATATCAAGAGAATATTGGACATGGTTCCCTACCGGGAAATCGGCGTCACCTACGATCCGGCCAACTTTTACGGATTCAATCCCGATTTCGAAGGAGTAGACCCTTACCAAGCGCTGCTTTGTTTTGAAGACCGAGTGGTTTACACACACTGGAAGGATTTTGTGCGAACAGACAAAGGGCCTGAGTATCGCAAGCTCGGTGAGGGAGGAATCGATTGGCCACCCATCATAAACACCTTGTTGGAATCTTTCGATGGTTATTGGGCCATTGAATACGAAATGGGGTTAGGCTGCGGGATGGAAGTCTTGTTGGAGGGCAGCAGGACAGGCTTGCGTAATCTACGCTCAGTGATTGACAGCGGGAGGAGTCGGGCCAATTGAGAGCACCGTGAAGGGCCTCGTGTCAGCGATCTCTGACCAGACCGACCTGCATAGGCCACTGAATTGCGTGGCTGCAATTCAATAGATGTTGGGCAGCGCGAGCGGGACCGTGAGAAATACGAGAAGCCGGATCCTGATCACCGGCTGTAGCAGGGGGCTCGGCCGAGCGTTGGTGGCTGCGTTCGTAGAGCGCGGATTTATAGTCTTTGCAGTGGTGCGTTCGCGGGGCGTTGCGACCGACCTCGAAGCGGGCGCCGCCGGTACCCACCCTATCGTTGCGGACGTTACCTCGGCACAACTTGCCCCCCGAATTAGAGAGGTGGTTGGGACGAACGGTGGGGCTCTCGACGTCTTGGTCAACAACGCCGGTTCCCGTGGCTACGTGTTCTCCATCGAAGACCATCCCGAGGAGGAAGTTGCCACGCTGTTCGACGTGCACTGTCTCGGCGCTCTTCGTGCCACACAGGCTGCGCTCCCATTCCTGCGCAAATCCGCAGCGCCGCTCGTCGTGAACGTCACTTCGCGCTTAGGCTCGATTCGGCGGACGTCCGCGAGCGACTTCGCTGGTCAGCAGCGCTCATACTCCTACCGGATTGCGAAAGCGGCGCAGAACATGCTGACCCTATGCCTCCACCAGGAGCTCGCTTCGGAAGGCGTCACTGTTTGCGCGGTTCATCCGGGTCTTCTCTTGACGGACTCTGGCCCGGCCGACGCTACCACGAGTGCTGAGGAGGGGGCGCGAAGGTTGGCCGACTGGGTTCTCTCGGCGGACTCCTCCGCGGGCGGTACGTACCGAGAACTCGATTCGGGCTACTCCGAGTGGTAGGCGCGCCGCCCAACAAGCGCTGCAACTGAGTTTGTCGTCTTCGAAGTACTACCGGAGAACAGCCCAATGACTATTGAGAATAGAGTGATCCGAGTGCTCATTGCCAAGGTGGGTCTTGATGGGCATGATCGCGGCGTCAAGATTGTTGCCAGGTGCTTGCGTGATGCTGGGATGGACGTGATCTATATAGGCCTGCATCGCACAGCCGAAGAAGTTGTCACAGCAGCCATACAGGAGGACGTAGATCTGCTCGGTATCAGTCTGTTATCAGGCGCGCATATGACGATCTTCCCACGTGTGATCGAACTGTTAAAGAAAGAAGGCGCGGATGATATTATTCTGGTCGGTGGTGGCGTCATACCGGACGAAGATGTAGCTGCCCTGAAAGAGCAGGGCGTTGCAGAGATTCTGCTACAGGATACGCCGCCTGACACGATTGTAGAGACAGTTCGTCACTTGGTCGCACAGCGAGGGCCGAGATGATATTTCTCTTAGGAAGTGAGACAACCTTACGATGGAATCTTGGTCTTTCCCTCCGCAATATGATTCGCACTACATACCAAACCCTGATAGTCGCTATTGGTTCAAAGTGCGGGAAACCATGCCACCAGGTGATCGCGAAAGGCTCATCATTGGGCGACTGCTTGAGGTGATGGCCTATACCTATGAAAACTCGCCGTTTTATCGCCACAAGTGGGATGAGGCCGGCATTCATCCCGAATATATCAAATCTCTCGAGGATTTCGAGAAAGTACCCGTCGTTACCAAGCAGGAACTGCGACAGTCCCAAGAGAATAATCCGCCGTTTGGTGATTACTTATGCGCAGAAGAATCTGAGATCCATCACATCCACGGCACATCGGGAACGACCGGACAACCCACGGCATTTGCGATCGACCGCAATGATTGGAAGGCAATAGCTGACAATCATGCACGCATATTGTGGGGTATGGGGCTACGGCCCGGGGATAAGATCTTCATCGCAGCTATCTTCAGTTTGTACATGGGCTCGTGGGGTGCACTTCTTGGAGCCGAGCGTCTGGGCGCGGCGTGTTTCCCCTTTGGTGCCGGTGCCTCGGGGATGACCGCCAGGGCTGCCAAGTGGCTGAGCATTACGAAGCCGCAGGGGTTCTATAGCACCCCGTCGTACGCGCTGCATCTGGCACGAATAGCACAGGAGGAAGGATTCGACCCGCGAGAATTTGGGTTGAAGGTGATGTTCTTCTCCGGCGAACCAGGCGCATCGATTCCGAGTATCCGCGACCGTATCGAACACTTATATGGTGCAATGGTGATCGACTGTGGGACGATGGCCGAAATGACGCCGTTTATGAGCGCTGCCGGAAGCGATCAAACACATGAAGGCATGTTGTTGTGGCAGGATCACTCTTGTCCAAATTAGCCATAAGAGAGGTCGGGTCGACCTCGTAAGATTCGGTTGATCGAATAACCGGACAAGGAGGACCCGACCATGAATCGATTTTGCAGCATTTTCAGTCAACTTCTCCAGCTTTTTCCTCGCTGGGAGTTTCAACAACTGGTCCTGGAGACCAAAGCCGAGCGCCATGCACGCGGTTTCAGCAGCTGGGGACAGTTTGTCGCCATGCTGTTTTGCCAGCTGGGCCGTGCTCATAGCCTGCGGGAGATCTGCGGAGGCCTGGCCAGCTGTGAAGGAAAACTGCATCATCTTGGAATCGCTTCTCCCAAGCGCTCCACCCTCAGCTATGCCAATAAGCATCGACCCTGGCAACTGTACGAAAAGGTTTTTTACCGCCTGCTGGATCGTTGTCTGAGAGAGACCGAAGGGCGTCGCAAGAGAAGATTTCGTTTCAAGAATCCGCTGCTGAGTCTGGATGCGACCGTCATCGATCTGTGCGCACAATTGTTTGACTGGGCTCATTTTTGCCGAACCAAGGGGGCCGTCAAACTGCATCTACTCTTGGACCACAACGGTTACCTTCCCGTCTTTGCCCACATCACCGAGGCAGCCACGGCCGACATCACCGTGGCTCGCCGTCTGAAGTTTGCCGCCGGCACCGTTGTCGTCTTTGATCGCGGCTACAACGACTACAACTGGTATGCGGACTTGACCCGTCAGGGCGTCTTCTTTGTGACCCGTCTCAAAGACCGTGCCGATTACGAGGTCCTCGAAGACCGCCCGCTTCCCAAAAACCGTCGAGTCGTCCGTGACCAGGTGATTTTCTTTCACGGACTGGCCGCCCAGGACAAAACCTGTTTCTTGCGCCTGGTCGAAATCCAAGATCCGCTCTCTGGCCGCCTCGTTTTTTTGACGAATCACCTGGATTTCGGAGCCACCACCATTGCCGCAATCTACAAGGAGCGCTGGCAAATCGAGCTCTTTTTCAAGGCCCTCAAGCAGAATCTACGGGTCAAGACCTTCGTCGGCACCTCGGCCAACGCCCTCAAGACCCAAATTTGGACAGCATTGATCGCTCTGCTGATCCTGAAGTTTCTGCAGCTCAAAGCAACCTTTGACTGGTCACTGTCCAATCTGGCCGCACTGCTGAGGATGAACATGTTCGTTCATAGAGACTTGTGGTGGTGGTTGAACCAACCATTCAAGTTCCCACCCCTACTACCGGAGAGCTCTCAACCCTCCTTCACCTTCTCGTAATCTGGACAGCACAATCGGAGACCTGGACATGAAAAGACTGAAAATCCCGTCCAAGACGCCAATAAAATCAAGGGGTTGATGATCGAATCTCAGCTAATTTGGACAGCAGTGTGGCAGGATATAGTTTATCACGAAGTATGCGATCCCAAGACATACGCTCGCGTTCCTTACGGCCAACGCGGTACACCCGTTTACACCCACCTTGAACGCACCAGTCAACCAATGATCCGTTTGGCATCAGGGGATCTGACCCACTGGGTTAATGATTCCAATCCATGCGGGCGCACTTACCCAAGATTGCCCAATGGCATTTATGGTCGTATCGACGATATGTTCCAGGTCCGCGGGGAGAACATATATCCATCGGAGATTGATGCGGTGCTCAACAAGCTACCGGCCTATGGCGGCGAACACCGCATAATCATTACACGAGAGCGGGCGATGGATGAATTGTTGGTGCGCCTGGAGGCCAAGGCCCAGTTGTATGAGCGAGGCGAGCAAGCACTCGATGAACTGGCCAGGGACGCCGCTGCAAACCTGCAGCAGGTGCTCGGTATCCGCGCCAAGGTCGAAATTGTTGACGCCAATGCACTACCACGTACGGATTTCAAAGCACGGCGAGTTAAGGGGTGTACCGTTCTTTCTGTAATTTGGGAAAGGTGAGCTAAAAGGATCAGAGGTCTGGGGCAGGATTTCTCCAAAAACTCAAGGCAACGAGTAAGGAGGATCCGAATGACCCCAGACCCAAAACAGAGGCTACCACGAGAACTATTGAGAGAGCTGATCGAAGAAGGCAGTGAAGCGTTTCGAGGAGTATTAGAGAAGCTGATCAACGCCGCCATGCAGCTGGAACGAGAAGAGTTTCTGGGAGCTCGACGCTGGGAGCGGAGCGAGCAGCGTCGAGACCACGCCAACGGGTACAAGGACAAGACGCTGTCCACTCGAGTGGGACAGCTGCGAATCCGGATTCCACAAGTACGTCACCTGGACTTCTATCCCCGATCCCTGGAACGAGGGTGCCGTTCGGAGAAGGCGCTCAAGTTGGCCATCGCCGAGATGTATGTAATGGGCGTGTCGACGCGCAAGGTCACCGAGATTACCGAGCAGCTGTGCGGCACCGAGATCTCCGCCAGCCAGGTCTCAAGAATCTCCAAGCTGCTGGACGACGAACTCGAGCAGTTTCGCAACCGCCCTTTGGGCAGCTATCCAGTTGTGTACCTGGATGCGCACTACGAGAAGGTCCGTCGCCAGGGCAGCATTCAGGATGTGGCCGTCTTGAAAGCGACCGGAGTCAACTGCTGGGGCAAGCGGGAGGTGATTGGGGTCAGCTGCCGACTCAGCGAGGCTGAGGTCCACTGGCGAGGGTTTCTGCAGCAGCTTCAAAAGCGTGGTCTGGAGGGTGTGCAGCTGATTGTCAGCGATGACCACTCGGGTCTACGTGCTGCTAGAAGAGCCGTTTTTCCCTCGGTGCCCTGGCAACGCTGTCAGTTTCACCTGAGCCAGAATGCTCAGCGTTACGCCCGCCGATCCGATCAACGTGCCGCCATCGCCACTGACATTCGAGACATCTTCAACGCACCCTCAGGCGGCGAGGGCGAGGCCATGCTTCGAACCCGAGTCGAGCAATACCGTGACCGCAACCCGGAGCTGGCCGATTGGATGGAGACCAACCTGCCCGAAGGCTTTACGGTCTTTCGTTTTGCACGTTCTACCTGGCGGCGCATTCGCACCAACAACGGGCTGGAGAACCTAAACCGTCAGATTCGCCGGCGCACCCGGGTCGTCGGTATCTTTCCAAACACCGAGTCCGCTTTGCGACTCATCACCGCCGTCGTCGAGGAGATTCACGAAGACTGGCTGATCGGGAAGCAGTACCTCAGTCTGGTCGATTTCAACCCACAGGAGAATCCTGTTTCAGATCGCTCTCAGTCAAATTACAGAAAAACAGTTGCGTAACCGCGAGTTATCGATGATCGTGATCTGTTTCGCACTCTACACGCGCAACTGGAGCAGTGAGTTTGATAGACATCGAATCATCACCGGTCGCTGAGGGAGCAAACTCGACTGATATAGTTTCCGGGGTAGTTGCTGGTCGCACGCGTGCCATAGCCCGTCTCATCACGCAGGCCGAAGCAGGCAATACTGCGTTTCGCCCCGCTCTGGCAGAGGTTTATTGCCATACCGGCCATGCCCATATTGTGGGAATTACCGGTGTGCCCGGCAGTGGAAAGTCGACGCTGGCACAAGCATTGGTCCAAGAGATTCGGCCAAGTGGGCGCACCGTTGCCATTGTCGCCATGGACCCATCCAGCCCGTTTTCCGGCGGCTCGATCCTGGGCGACCGCATCCGCATGACCGAGATCGCCAACGATCCGGGTGTTTTCATTCGCAGTATGGCTACGCGCGGCGCGTTGGGCGGATTGGGACGTGCAACCTTGGATGCAGTTGATGTCCTGGACGCAGCAGGTTTTGACATTGTGTTGGTTGAAACGGTAGGGGTTGGTCAGGATGAGGTAGATGTCGTTCAAGCAACTTATACGACGATTGTGGTATCGCCACCCGGGCTCGGCGACGAAATCCAAGCGATCAAGGCTGGCGTATTGGAAATCGCAGACATTCACATTGTCAGCAAATGTGATCGCTCTGACGCCGCTAAGACCGTTGCGGACTTAAAGCAAATGCTTACGCTCGGCATATTGTTCGGCGCCCACCGTCCATGGGCGATTCCAATAATCAGAACCAGCGTGGAATCTAATGAGGGCATTGGAGAACTGGTTCAGGCGATCGATCAACATCGACTACATCTGGAACAGACCAGCCAGATAGCGGCACGTCGCAAGCGTATTGCCAAGGCACGCACCATCAAGATCGTGGAGAACATTATTCGTGGACGATTTGGCACCCACCACCGCGATCTGGCTAATACGATGTTTCAGCACGTTAGCGCGCGGGAGATTGATCCACACACTGCCGCAATCAAATTGTTGGCTGCGCTGGATAAGGAAATAGGGTATGACTCAAATAAAAAGTGTTCATGACGATAATATTCTCGAACAACTCCAGGAAGACGTTGCCGACTGGGAGGAAAACGAAGTAGCGTCGTTTCTCAAACGGTGTCGGTCACCATGGTATATCCCCCACCTAGGCGGCTGATTTACCAAGGTAATTCCCCCACCCTTTCACCAGGGTAATTCCCCCAGGGTTTCACCAAGGTAATTCCCCCACCTGATCATTTCGTGACAGAGGCCAGGGTCATCTTTCTGCGGAACCCCAACAAGGATTTCCGCAGGAGGAAGAATGGCCAGAAGGAATATGAGGATGGAAGAGTACCTGGAGTTGGTTTACCAATGGCACCGAGGACGGAGTATCCGCCAGATCCGAGACTCGTTGCAGATCTCGCGCAAGACGATTCGCAAGTACCTGCTGCTTTTCATGGCCAGCGGCTTGAGCCGAGAGAAGCCCCTGCCGCCACAGGCGGAGCTGGCCCGGATAGTGGCCTCGGTGGTGCAGGTGGCGGTTTTCGAACAACCGGCCCGGGAGCGGATCCGCCTCTACCACCGGCAGATCCAGGATTGGCTTGGGCAGCCTCATATGACCATTCAGCAGGTACAGCGGCTGCTCGAGGAGGAGCACGAGTTGAAGGTCAGCTATATGAGCGTGTACCGCTATGTGCGCGAGCACATTGAGCCGCTGCGCAAGCCGGTGACGGTGCGGCTGCATGCAGTCGCTGGGGAACAGGCCCAAGTCGATTTCGGCTATGCCGGACTGATGCGAGATCCGGAAACGGGCAAACAACGCAAGGCCTGGGCCTTTATCATGATCCTAAGCTACAGCCGCCACCGCTTCGTACGCTTCGTGTTTCGCCAGGACAGCCCCACCTGGTTGGACTGCCACATCCGCGCCTTTACGTTTTTCCAGGCCTGTCCCCGGCTGATCGTGTTGGACAATTTGAAAGACGGTGTGCTTAAGCCCGATCTGTACGATCCGACGCTCAACCCGGCCTACGCCGAACTGGAAAGACACTACGGATTCGTGGCCGACCCAGCCAAGGTGCAAATGGCCCGCCACAAAGGACGCGTGGAGAGATGTGTTCCGGTAGTGCGTCAGCAGATTCTGGCGGGGCGGCATTTTCGAGATATCGAGGAGGCCAATGGGAGGGCTCTGGAGTGGTGCCTCAAGGAGGTCGGCCTGCGCAAGCATGGCACCACCCATCGCAAACCTTACGAGGTGTTTGTCGGAGAAGAAGTCGAGCTGCTGCTGCCTCTGCCGGATCAACCTTACGAAGCGGCGCAGTGGAAACAGTGCACCGTGCATTGGGACTGCCATCTGATCCTGGACAAGTGCTACTACTCGGTCCCCTATCCCTACCGGGGGGAGAGGCTGTGGGTGCGAGCCGATCTGAAGCTGGTGCGAGTGTATCGCAACCATCAGTTGATCAAGACCCACCTGCGGGTCTTCGAGCCGGGCTCCTGTCAGACCCAGACGGGGGACTATCCTCCCGACAAGCGGGCCTACCTGGAGCGGACTCCCGAGTGGTGCCGGCGTCAGGCCGACGAGCTGGGGCCCGAGGTGAGTCGCTACGTGCGGCGCGTACTGGGGGATCACGCCATGCGCAACCTGAGAAAAGCCCAGGCCGTGCTGCGGCTGGCCGAGTCCCACCCAGCGGCCACTCTGGATCAGGCCTGCCGGCGGGCCTTGCGCTTTGACAATGTCCGCTTTTCCTCTCTGAAGAAGATTCTGGAAAAAGGCTTGTTCCGACGCCCTTCGCCTCCTCGCAGACCCTCCAGTCCGGCGGCTTCAGCTTGTCGATTTGCCCGTCCCCAGGATTACTTCGTGCACCGACGGGAGGTCTCATGAGTCACTATCAACATCTGCTCGACCAGCTCAAGCAACTGCGATTAGGAGGATTGTTGGACAGTCTGGAAGTGCGGCTCAAGGAGGCCGAAAAACGACAACTGGCCTACGTCGACTTTCTGACTCTGCTGGTCCAGGATGAGCTGGAGCGTCGCTCCCAGACCAAGTTTGTTCGCCGGCTCAAGAAAGCCTGCTTTGCCGAGATCAAGACCCTCGAGGAGTTCGATTTTGGCTTTAACCCGAACATCAAGCGGCGCCGCATCTATGACCTGGCCACCTGCCGCTTTCTGGAAAACAAAGAAAATATCTGCCTGTGCGGGCCGGTGGGTGTGGGCAAGAGTCACATCGCCCTGGCTCTGGGACACGAGGCCGTACGCCGCGGTCATGACGTGCGCTACATCCAGGCTCCGCGCCTGTTCCGTACTCTGGAAGCGGCCCGGGCCGATCTCTCCCGCGATCGCCTCATCCAAAACTACTGCAGCTATGATTTCTTGATCGTTGACGACTTTGGGCTCAAGCCCCTGACGGACGAGCAGGCCGACGATCTGTACGACATCGTTTACGAGCGCTATCAGAAAGGCTCGCTGATGCTGACCAGTAATCGCAGCCTGGAGGAGTGGATGGCGCTGTTTGGCGACCCCATCCAGGCCAACTCGCTGCTGGACCGACTCTGCCACAACGCTCACCAGCTGGAGTGGGAGGGCGACTCTTACCGGAGGCGAAAACGACCCGCCAAAGGATCCCCCTCAAAGGAGGTTTCGCCATGAGCCGTTTGAAGATCAAAAGTGACAACGGCTGGTTTGCCGCCACCGCCGGCTGGCAGGCCGCTGTGGAGAAACTCTCCGACGGGGCCTTCAAGCTGTTCGTTCACATCTCGCTGGGCGCTGACAGAAGTACCGGGCGCTTCCTCTTCCGCCAGCAGGACGTGGCCAGGGCGCTGCGCAAATCGCGCCGCTCGATTGGAACCTATCTCCAGGAGCTCGAGGAGAGGCAGGTCTGCCGGGTCCGGCGTAGCCCCAACCAGCATGCTCCCGGGGTCCTTGAGATCGCCGACCAGTACTGGCCCTACCAGCGCAGCCTCTCGGCTGACTCACTCAGCTCCACTCGATCGGCTCAAACCCTCTATGTGGAGACCATCGGAGAGATGTTGCTGGAACGTCCCTGCATCCGCTGCCGCTACTCGACCTCGGATCGCCGGCTAGCTGCCCAGTGGTTCCAGCAAGGGATCGAGCTCGAGGACGTCCGCCAGTCTATTTTCCTGGGCTGCGGACGCAAGTACGTCTCCTGGCTCAACGGACTCCCGGGCCAGCCAATCGGTGCCCTGCATTACTTCAGTTCCGTCTTACAGGAGGTCACGAGCAGCCAGCTTTCCGCCCGCTATCGGGCTTTCAATCGAATGCAAATGCTGCGACTGGAAAAACGCTGGCTCGAAACAGACCACGACTGCGACCAGAAAGGAGGAACCTGCTTGGGAAAAGTTTTCCCAAGCACAACCGCCGAAAATCAAGAGAAACGAGATGATGATGATCCCCAAATGGGGGAATTACCCTGGTGACGGAGGTGGGGGAATTACCCTGGTGATTGACAAACGCCAGCCGGAAACGAAATCGGAGTACCACACATCATCGGGATTGCCGCTAAAGAGGCTCTATACTGCCCTCGATGTTGCTGGCGTTCCCTTCGAGGATATCGGTCTGCCCGGAAGATATCCGTTTACCCGCGGCCCGTATCCAACCATGTACCGTGGGCGTCAATGGACCATGAGGCAGATTGCAGGATTTGGAACGGGCGCGGATACGAACTTGCGGTTTAAGTATCTGCTCGCCAAGGGTCAAACCGGCCTGTCAACCGACTTCGACATGCCCACCTTGATGGGGTATGACTCCGATCATCCAATGAGTCGAGGCGAAGTCGGGCGAGAAGGCGTCGCTATCGACACGATCGATGATATGGAGGCGCTGTTCGACGACATCGACCTGACAAAGACTTCCGTGTCCATGACTATCAACCCCACCGCATGGATCCTGTATGCGATGTATATCGCCTTGGCCCAACAGCGGGGCTACGATCTAAATGATTTGTCAGGCACCATTCAAGCTGACATCCTCAAAGAATATATTGCACAAAAGGAATGGATATACCCTATTCGTCCGTCGGTAAGATTAGTTCGTGACTGCATCGCTTATGGCGCTCGAAATATGAAGCGCTATAATCCTGTCAACATTTCCGGTTACCACATTTCCGAAGCCGGCGCCACGGCTGTGCAAGAAGCGGCCTTTACTTTGGCAAATGCCATTGTCTATGTCCAGGAAGTGATCAAATCAGGATTGAACGTGGATGAGTTCGCACCACGTCTATCATTTTACTTCGTCTGCCAATCAGACTTTTTCGAGGAGATTGCTAAGTTTCGTGCTGTGAGACGGGTTTATGCCAGGAATATGAAAAATCGCTTCGGTGCCAAAGCGCCCGAGTCCATGCGGTTACGCTTCCACTGCCAGACAGCCGCAGCCTCCCTGACCAAGCCGCAGCACACGGTCAACATCATCCGGACATCGTTACAGGCATTTGCTGCAGTGCTTGGTGGCACGCAAAGCCTCCATACAAACGGGATGGATGAGGCATTTGCAATCCCCACCGAACATGCCATGAAGATTGCCCTTCGCACTCAGCAAGTGATCGCCGACGAAACGAATGCTACTGCGGTCGTCGACCCACTTGGCGGTTCGTATTTCGTTGAAAGCTTAACCAATAAGATGGAAAGTGAAATCTTGACCATCCTCGACGAGATCGAACAGATGGGAGGCACCATCAAGGCACTGCTGTCCAAATTAGCTGAGATTCGATGATCGACCCCTTGATTTTATTGGCGTCTTGGACGGGATTTTCAGTCTTTTCATGTCCAGGTCTCCGATTGTGCTGTCCAGATTACGAGAAGGTGAAGGAGGGTTGAGAGCTCTCCGGTAGTAGGGGTGGGAACTTGAATGGTTGGTTCAACCACCTCCACAAGTCTCTATGAACGAACATGTTCATCCTCAGCAGTGCGGCCAGATTGGACAGTGACCAGTCAAAGGTTGCTTTGAGCTGCAGAAACTTCAGAATCAGCAGAGCGATCAATGCTGTCCAAATTTGGGTCTTGAGGGCGTTGGCCGAGGTGCCGACGAAGGTCTTGACCCGTAGATTCTGCTTGAGGGCCTTGAAAAAGAGCTCGATTTGCCAGCGCTCCTTGTAGATTGCGGCAATGGTGGTGGCTCCGAAATCCAGGTGATTCGTCAAAAAAACGAGGCGGCCAGAGAGCGGATCTTGGATTTCGACCAGGCGAAAGAAACAGATTTTGTCCTGGGCGGCCAGTCCGTGAAAGAAAATCACCTGGTCACGGACGACTCGACGGTTTTTGGGAAGCGGGCGGTCTTTGAGGACCTCGTAATCGGCACGGTCTTTGAGACGGGTCACAAAGAAGACGCCCTGACGGGTCAAGTCCGCATACCAGTTGTAGTCGTTGTAGCCGCGATCAAAGACGACAACGGTGCCGGCGGCAAACTTCAGACGGCGAGCCACGGTGATGTCGGCCGTGGCTGCCTCGGTGATGTGGGCAAAGACGGGAAGGTAACCGTTGTGGTCCAAGAGTAGATGCAGTTTGACGGCCCCCTTGGTTCGGCAAAAATGAGCCCAGTCAAACAATTGTGCGCACAGATCGATGACGGTCGCGTCCAGACTCAGCAGCGGATTCTTGAAACGAAATCTTCTCTTGCGACGCCCTTCGGTCTCTCTCAGACAACGATCCAGCAGGCGGTAAAAAACCTTTTCGTACAGTTGCCAGGGTCGATGCTCATTGGCATAGCTGAGGGTGGAGCGCTTGGGAGAAGCGATTCCAAGATGATGCAGTTTTCCTTCACAGCTGGCCAGACCTCCGCAGATCTCCCGCAGGCTATGAGCACGGCCCAGCTGGCAAAACAGCATGGCGACAAACTGTCCCCAGCTGCTGAAACCGCGTGCATGGCGCTCGGCTTTGGTCTCCAGGACCAGTTGTTGAAACTCCCAGCGAGGAAAAAGCTGGAGAAGTTGACTGAAAATACTGCAAAATCGATTCATGGTCGGGTCCTCCTTGTCCGGTTATTCGATCAACCGAATCTTACGAGGTCGACCCGACCTCTCTTATGGCTAATTTGGATAAGAGTGCCATCAAGGCCATAGAAGACGGCTGGTTTCAGAGGCAAATCGCCGACTCCGCCTATGATCAGGCAGTGCGAAAGGCTCGCGGCGAGCGAACCGTGATCGGCGTCAACAAATATGTCGAAGATGATGAGAACGTGGAAATCGAGACTCATCCCTATGATCCACAAACAGAGCGAAGCCAGATTGACAATCTACGCCGAACCCGTCAGCAACGGGATAACAACAAGATCGCAAGCTTGTTGGCTGAATTAAAGCTCGTCGCCCAGGATGAGTCTCAGAACATCATGCCGATCACTATTGAATTGGTAAAGGCGCAAGCGTCAATGGGCGATATCGTGGAATGCCTCAGAGAGATTTGGGGAACTTATCGAGAAATGCCAGTCTTCTAAGTTCGAGTTTCGCACTTTTTGGCGGGAAGGTTGTTCCGATGGGTGCGTGAAATATCGGGGTTTTTTGTCAGGATCCGTGATATTTGACGAACCCCGAGGGTCCTCAAATACTTCTTGACGCGACACAAAACACGGGGGAATATGGATTGGGGTTGAAATGTTGAACTCGAAAGAGAGGAGAAAGAACTCCATGAAGGCGATTCAGATCAGCAGGCTGGGAGGGCCGGAGGTTCTCGAACCAGCGTCGGTCTCCTCCCCCTCTCCAGGTCCATCCGAAGTCCTCATTCAGATCGAGGCGGCAGGAGTCAATTTCATCGACACGTACCACCGGACCGGGGCCTATCCGGTTCAGCTTCCCTTCATTCCGGGAGTTGAAGGAGGAGGGACGGTCACTGAGGTCGGATCAGCCGTGGAGGAGGTCAAGGCAGGGGACCGCGTGACGTACGCCTCTCACCTGGGCTCTTACGCCGAAAAGGCGACGGTCTCCGCTGCAGATCTACTCCCGGTACCGGATGGGGTCGATATGGGCTCAGCAGTGGCGGCGGCGGTTCAGGGGTTGACTGCGCACTACCTGTCCCGCTCCACCTATCGACTGACTCCGGAATCAACCGCCCTGGTCCATGCTGCAGCCGGAGGAGTGGGGAGGCTGCTGGTCCAGATGGCACGCATCGTGGGCGCCGAAGTCTTTGCAACGGTGTCGAATGAGACCAAGGCAAAGGTCGCCCGGGAAGCGGGAGCTCAACATGTAATCGACTACTCCCGGGAGGATTTTGTGGAGCGTGTGCAGGACGTCACGCATGGTCGAGGGGTCGATGTCGTCTACGATTCGGTCGGCCTCGACACCTTTCAGCGCAGTCTGAAGTGCCTTCGACCACGTGGCCTGCTTTGTCTATTCGGACAGAGCAGTGGAGCGGTTCCACCTGTGGACCTGCAGATTCTCAGTTCCGCAGGCTCCGCCTTCCTGACCCGGCCGTCTCTGCCCCATTATTCCGCTTCCCGTGAAGAGCTCCTGGAGCGGCGTGAAGAGGTTTACCGGTGGATGAAAGAGGGAACTTTGTCCGTTCGGATCGACCGGACCTTCCCGCTGGAAGAAGCGGCCGACGCTCACCGAGCCCTGGAAAGTCGTGCAACCATGGGCAAGATCCTGCTTCTCAATAAGTACTCACTTCCATAAATACGATGACTTTTGCTGGGAGCGCGACGGAGACCAGATCAAGGGGCGACGAAGAGGCCTTGAAGACCCTTCCAATAGGAGACGAGATTTGAAGACAGTTGTTGTGACCGGTGCTAAAGGGCACACGGGCGTATCGATTGTAAAGTCCTTAAGCGCAAGCGGTTATCAAGTAATCGAAGTGGACGTGAAGACCCCGGACTTTCAGGACAAGCACTACAAGGTGATCGACCTGGAGGATGGAGCTTCCGTCTACGACGTGTTCGCTGAAGCCGACGCCGTTATCCATTTCGGGAGCTTCCCAAGAGATACCCAGAGCTCTTGGGAGCGAGTCTATCGCAACCTTTCGCTGGGTGGTTATCATGTCCTTCAAGCTTCGGCAAAACTGGGAATCCGGCGGGTGGTGATGGCATCCAGCCCTACGGTGTGGGGACTCCCTGAATACCTCAGTTATCTGCCGGTGGATGAAAACCACCCCCAGAGCCCCTCTTCGATTTACGCCGCCGTGAAGCAGAATCTGGAAGCCCTGGCCACCAACTACGCCCGCTGGTATGGCATGACAGTGATTAGTCTGCGTCCTCTGAGCATTGTGTATGAAGGGTCCTATGAATGGCGCTTGCGCCATCTTACCGAGTCGAACGAAACTGCGGCTGACCTGCTGTGGGGTTACGTGGATGCCCGCGATGTGGCCGCAGCCTGCAGGGCAGCCCTGGAGGCCGAGTTGGAAGGCCACGAGGTTTTCGTTCTTTCCGCCCCGGACGTTTGTGTCGATTCACCGACCAAGGAACTGGTCAGGAAGTTTTACCCGCACGTCAAGGACATCCGAGCCAGTCTGGAGGGCAACGTCAGTTTGTACACTTCAGCCAAAGCGAAGCGTTTGCTTGGATGGGAACCGAAATACACCTGGAGAGCCATCGCCAAAGAAGGCCTCGCGATCTGATCTCCCTGTTAGCCCATCTTGACCCTCATTTCAGTACTTGCTACCCTCAGCTTGAAAAGCAAATTCTTATCTTTTTCCCTCAGCTTTTGGCCCGGGCGATGAGGTGATTGCGCCTGGCTATACTTTCGTCGCCAGCCTGTCTTCGATTATCTATTCGTGGGCGATCCCGGTATTGGCCGAAGTCGATCGTACATTTAACCTGGACCCAAAAGATGTGGAGTCCAAGATCGGCCCGCGAACAAAGGCAATCATGGCGGTGCACATGATGGGTAATCCGGCCCGCATGGATGAACTCGAAGCAATTGCAGATAAACACGGAGTTGTTCTCATAGAAGATTGTGCGCAAGCTTTTGGCGCCACTTACAAGGGTCGCTTTGTCGGTTCAATTGGTCACATCGGGGCTTATAGCTTTAATGCCTACAAAACCATCACCTGTGGCGACGGCGGGATGGTTGTCACCAATGATGAGCAGCTTTATCGAAGGGCATTCGCGTTCCACGATCAGGGGCACTCACCTCTGCGAACAGGGGTGGAGATCGGCAGGCGGCCCTTGATTGGACTTGACTTCCGGATGACAGAGATCCAGGGAGCGATTATGCTGGCCCAACTTCGCAAGCTCTCTCAGCTTCTGGAAAGATTGCGTAAGAACAAGAAGCGATTCAAGGAGCTGATCGCGGACCTGCCGGGTCTTGAGTTCCGCGAGATCACCGACCCGGAAGGCGAATTAGCAACCATCTTGACCGTGATTCTGCCCACGTCTGAAGTCGGCCAGAAAATTGCCCGTGAGCTCGAGACCAAAATGGCGAGTCAGGCGGGTTGGCATGTTTACAACAACATGGAGCACATTCTGGACCAGCGGACCGTGACCCCAGACCGCTCTCCCTTCAACTGCAGCTTCTACACAGACCGGGGCGGGAGTATGGGTTACGCAACTGTTTTTCTGTAATTTGACTGAGAGCGATCTGAAACAGGATTCTCCTGTGGGTTGAAATCGACCAGACTGAGGTACTGCTTCCCGATCAGCCAGTCTTCGTGAATCTCCTCGACGACGGCGGTGATGAGTCGCAAAGCGGACTCGGTGTTTGGAAAGATACCGACGACCCGGGTGCGCCGGCGAATCTGACGGTTTAGGTTCTCCAGCCCGTTGTTGGTGCGAATGCGCCGCCAGGTAGAACGTGCAAAACGAAAGACCGTAAAGCCTTCGGGCAGGTTGGTCTCCATCCAATCGGCCAGCTCCGGGTTGCGGTCACGGTATTGCTCGACTCGGGTTCGAAGCATGGCCTCGCCCTCGCCGCCTGAGGGTGCGTTGAAGATGTCTCGAATGTCAGTGGCGATGGCGGCACGTTGATCGGATCGGCGGGCGTAACGCTGAGCATTCTGGCTCAGGTGAAACTGACAGCGTTGCCAGGGCACCGAGGGAAAAACGGCTCTTCTAGCAGCACGTAGACCCGAGTGGTCATCGCTGACAATCAGCTGCACACCCTCCAGACCACGCTTTTGAAGCTGCTGCAGAAACCCTCGCCAGTGGACCTCAGCCTCGCTGAGTCGGCAGCTGACCCCAATCACCTCCCGCTTGCCCCAGCAGTTGACTCCGGTCGCTTTCAAGACGGCCACATCCTGAATGCTGCCCTGGCGACGGACCTTCTCGTAGTGCGCATCCAGGTACACAACTGGATAGCTGCCCAAAGGGCGGTTGCGAAACTGCTCGAGTTCGTCGTCCAGCAGCTTGGAGATTCTTGAGACCTGGCTGGCGGAGATCTCGGTGCCGCACAGCTGCTCGGTAATCTCGGTGACCTTGCGCGTCGACACGCCCATTACATACATCTCGGCGATGGCCAACTTGAGCGCCTTCTCCGAACGGCACCCTCGTTCCAGGGATCGGGGATAGAAGTCCAGGTGACGTACTTGTGGAATCCGGATTCGCAGCTGTCCCACTCGAGTGGACAGCGTCTTGTCCTTGTACCCGTTGGCGTGGTCTCGACGCTGCTCGCTCCGCTCCCAGCGTCGAGCTCCCAGAAACTCTTCTCGTTCCAGCTGCATGGCGGCGTTGATCAGCTTCTCTAATACTCCTCGAAACGCTTCACTGCCTTCTTCGATCAGCTCTCTCAATAGTTCTCGTGGTAGCCTCTGTTTTGGGTCTGGGGTCATTCGGATCCTCCTTACTCGTTGCCTTGAGTTTTTGGAGAAATCCTGCCCCAGACCTCTGATCCTTTTAGCTCACCTTTCCCAAATTACAGAAAGAACGGTACACCCCTGGAGTATGAAGTACCATAAGGGCATGCTGCCTCAAACGGATGAATTGTTGAACCGCTCGATCAATATCGGTATCGGCGTTTCCGATCCGGGTCTGGGATCAGCCTTCGGGGTCACGATCAATGATGACCTGGACGTCGTTGAGGAGCGCGCGGACGCGTTCCGGAGCGTCGCAGGTCAGTACTTGAGATAACTCCTCGCGCCTCTAAAGGCCAACTCATTCCCCTCTGTGCCAACATCGGTGAGACACTTCTTCCCCACTAAATTAGACTAGAGGGCGAGAATAGAGTTGGAGATTCAAAAAACCAGTAAGGAGTTGAGATGAGAGTATTACATTTTCTGTGCGTGGCTGGGCTCATGTTAGCTTTCGGATTACCTCAGGTAGATGCGCAAGAGAAGGCTGAAAAGAAGCAGGAGAATATTATGCTTGGGTGGATAGAAAAGGAGTCCGCTGAAACACTCTTGTCCAAATTAGCCATAAGAGAGGTCGGGTCGACCTCGTAAGATTCGGTTGATCGAATAACCGGACAAGGAGGACCCGACCATGAATCGATTTTGCAGCATTTTCAGTCAACTTCTCCAGCTTTTTCCTCGCTGGGAGTTTCAACAACTGGTCCTGGAGACCAAAGCCGAGCGCCATGCACGCGGTTTCAGCAGCTGGGGACAGTTTGTCGCCATGCTGTTTTGCCAGCTGGGCCGTGCTCATAGCCTGCGGGAGATCTGCGGAGGCCTGGCCAGCTGTGAAGGAAAACTGCATCATCTTGGAATCGCTTCTCCCAAGCGCTCCACCCTCAGCTATGCCAATAAGCATCGACCCTGGCAACTGTACGAAAAGGTTTTTTACCGCCTGCTGGATCGTTGTCTGAGAGAGACCGAAGGGCGTCGCAAGAGAAGATTTCGTTTCAAGAATCCGCTGCTGTGAACCGCTCCGGGTTTTCCGGAGACAGTTTTAGTTGACTCCAGCCACTATAGCTGTAGCCGGTTGATTCAGGTAATACATCTGCTCGAACTCAACGGGTGGAATGTAGCCGATTGGATCCAGCAATCTCTTCTTGTTATACCAACAGACCCAATCCAGCGTCGCAAATTCCACCTCCTCTAATCCCCGCCAGGGGCCTTCCTGACGAATGACTTCCGTCTTAAACAGCCCGATGACCGATTCGGCCAGCGCGTTGTCGTAAGAGTCTCCTTTGCTTCCAACCGAAGGCTCGATGCCGGCCTCTGCCAACCGCTCCGTATAGCGAATCGACAGGTACTGCACTCCCCGGTCGCTGTGATGAATCAGGCCTTCTGTGTCTGAACGCGACCACAGGGCCTGCTCCAGTGCGTCCAGGGCAATGTCGGTCTTCAGGGAAGCCGACGCCCTCCACCCGACAATACTTCTCGAGAAGGCATCGATGACCAATGCCACGTAGACGCGCCCTCTCCAGGTGGCCACGTAGGTCAGATCGGCTACCCACAGCTGATTCGGACGGGTTGCAGTAAAGTTGCGGTCCACCAGATCAGCCGGCCTTGCGGCTGTTTCATCCGGCTGCGTCGTCTTAAACCGGCGACCCCGAACCACGCCCTGCAGTCCCGTCTCGCGCATTAAACGCTGGACCGTGCAGCGAGCCACCTTGAAGCCCTCACGATTCAGCTGCTTCCAGACCTTGCGCACTCCGTAGACCTCGCGATTGGCACGCCACACCCGATCGATTTCAACTCGAAGCCTGGCATCGCGTTTCGTCCTGGTCGGCAGTAACGCAGGATCCTTGTGCCTGGCTTCCCGCTGGTAGAACGTCGAAGGGGCGATCGGCAGCACCTCGCAGATCGACTCGACCCCATAGCAGGTCCGATTTTCTCGGATGAAATCCACCATCATTTCCGTCGGCGGCCGAGCTCCGCCTGGGCGAAAAAAGCCGAAGCCTTCCTTAAGATCTCGTTAGTCTGCTTCAGCTCCCGATTCTCCCGCTCCAGTTCCTTCAGACGCTGCCTCTCGTCCGTTGTCAGCCCGGCTCGACGCCCCTGATCCCTTTCCGCCTGTCGGACCCACTTGCGCAGCGTCTCCGCTGTGCAGCCGATCTTGGCTGCTATCGATGTCATCGCACCCCATTGAGAGCTGTACTCCCGTTCGTGCTCAAACACCATCCGTACTGCTCGTTCTCTAACCTCTGGTGAGTATCTGCTTCGTCTTCCCATGACCCCATCCTCTCAAGAAATGGAGTCTCCGGAAATCCCGGGGCGGTTCACTGAGTCTGGATGCGACCGTCATCGATCTGTGCGCACAATTGTTTGACTGGGCTCATTTTTGCCGAACCAAGGGGGCCGTCAAACTGCATCTACTCTTGGACCACAACGGTTACCTTCCCGTCTTTGCCCACATCACCGAGGCAGCCACGGCCGACATCACCGTGGCTCGCCGTCTGAAGTTTGCCGCCGGCACCGTTGTCGTCTTTGATCGCGGCTACAACGACTACAACTGGTATGCGGACTTGACCCGTCAGGGCGTCTTCTTTGTGACCCGTCTCAAAGACCGTGCCGATTACGAGGTCCTCGAAGACCGCCCGCTTCCCAAAAACCGTCGAGTCGTCCGTGACCAGGTGATTTTCTTTCACGGACTGGCCGCCCAGGACAAAACCTGTTTCTTGCGCCTGGTCGAAATCCAAGATCCGCTCTCTGGCCGCCTCGTTTTTTTGACGAATCACCTGGATTTCGGAGCCACCACCATTGCCGCAATCTACAAGGAGCGCTGGCAAATCGAGCTCTTTTTCAAGGCCCTCAAGCAGAATCTACGGGTCAAGACCTTCGTCGGCACCTCGGCCAACGCCCTCAAGACCCAAATTTGGACAGCATTGATCGCTCTGCTGATCCTGAAGTTTCTGCAGCTCAAAGCAACCTTTGACTGGTCACTGTCCAATCTGGCCGCACTGCTGAGGATGAACATGTTCGTTCATAGAGACTTGTGGAGGTGGTTGAACCAACCATTCAAGTTCCCACCCCTACTACCGGAGAGCTCTCAACCCTCCTTCACCTTCTCGTAATCTGGACAGCACAATCGGAGACCTGGACATGAAAAGACTGAAAATCCCGTCCAAGACGCCAATAAAATCAAGGGGTTGATGATCGAATCTCAGCTAATTTGGACAGCAGTGCCGCTGAAAGCACAGTTTTGCATCCATTGCCAAGGCTTCCGGGCGAACCTAAACTCGATTATCCCGCCATTCCGTCGATTGAATATAAGGGCGAAAGATATACGGCGACTGTTCCCGATACGCTGGATCTTGCAGAGCGTGCCCGCCTGGCCATCAATGGTTTGACTAGCACGTTGGATCCTGAGCAGGATTATTTTCAGTGGTTCTTTATCTGGATGAATAGACAGCCGCCACGTATGCAACACAATGCTGGCGACTTCAATTGTTCCCCTAAATATGCCGAGTCGATACCGCTTATGCGTGTGATGTCCGGCAGCCAGCAGAACATCGACGCGGATCAGAACATGCTGGAGTACCTGGTGAACCGTGCAATTTCAGCGGAAGACGGTCTTCACTATGTGATTTATAACGAGAAGCGGCCCTGGCATTCCAACTGGCATGGTGGGCATTTCGGGGAGAAAAAAGAGGATGTTGCCAATGTGTTCGGGAATGGCCGAATGCTCCTGTCGATGCTGATTCGTGACCAGTTAGATGACAAGTATCCTTGGGAAAAAAGAATCAGGGCGATGATTGATGGTCTGGAGTTCCCCCGGTTTCGTGGACACCTAATCCTTTGGGAGAATGGAGGACACGATGCCAAGAACAAGACGAGCTTATCCACCCGAGTTTCGCCAGCAGATAGTCGAGCTTCATCGAGCCGGGCGCAGCCCCGGTGAGCTGGCCCGAGAGTTTGAACCCAACGAACAGACGATCCGCAACTGGATCGCCCAGGCAGACCTGGATGAAGGCCGTCGTAGAGACGGCCTGACGACGGTAGAACGAGCCGAGCTGCGGAAGTTGCGCAAAGAAAATAGGCAGCTGAGGGTTGAGCGGGAAATATTGGCAAAAGCCGCGGCCTGGTTCGCACGGGAGAGCGATCCGATTTCCAAGGAGTCTTCAGGTTCGTGAAAGTGAATCAGGCCGACTATCCAATCACCACCATGTGCCGTTTGCTGGGTGTCTCCACCAGTGGCTACTACGCGTGGGTCGATCGCGGACCTTCGACTCGAGATGAAGCGAATGCTCGTCTTCTGGAAACAATCAACGGGATCCACCAGCAAAGTCGTCGGACCTATGGAGCTCCCCGCATTACGGCGGAACTTCGAGAGGAAGGTCACCTGGTGGGCAAAAACCGGGTGGCCCGACTGATGAAAGTCGCCGGCATTGAAGGCGTTAGCCGCAGACGCAAGACACGCACGACCCTGAGAGGCCAAGACAGCCGTCCGGCTCCGGATCTGGTGGAGCGAAACTTCCAGGTCAGCCGCCCCAACCGACTGTGGGTTGCAGACATCACGTACGTGCCGAGTTGGGCAGGTTTCGTCTACCTGGCCGTAGTGGTCGACGCTTTCAGTCGTCGAGTGGTCGGCTGGTCGCTCAGAAATGATCTCAAGACCCGGCTAGTGACCGATGCCCTGCAAATGGCACTTCAAGAGCGTGAATCCGACGGGGTGATCCATCACTCGGACCAGGGGACGCAATACACGTCGATCGAGTTCGGGCTACGCTGCAAGAGAGCCGGCATCAGACCCTCCATGGGCTCGGTCGGTGACTGTTATGACAACGCGCTGTGTGAGAGCTTTTTTGCCTCTCTGGAGTGTGAACTGATCGACCGGCACAGCTTCCGCAGCAAGCTGCAGGCCAAGCTTGCTGTCTTCGACTACATCGAGGGCTTTTACAACCCTCACAGGCGGCACTCGTCACTGGACTATCTGTCGCCGATCAACTATGAATCGAGGCACTCAGATGTGGCTTGATTCGAAAGCCGTAAACTGTCCACAAAAGTGGGGTAACTTCAGTCTGGACAGAATTGCCATCCATAAGGACGACTATGCCTATTATCCACCCAGGGGAGGATTTGGTGAGGCAGGTGCTTATCCACGGACAGGGTGGTTAAATACCGATGAACCCAAGAGCGATAAGGACGGTCCGGAGGGCATAACCAGTGTGTATGGTCATGTACTGCGTGCGGCGGCCCTTTGGGCCGAGAGAAGCGGGGATAAGGATGCCTTGCGATTGGCCCGGGAACTCAAGACGCTTGTGATCAAACCTCAATTCTGGGGCGGACTGGCCAAGCATAAGAACATCGAAGATCGCGAATTGGGACACATCGATAATCATGTTCATGCCCGTGCCATTGGCTTACGGGGGATTCTTGAGTATGGCATTGTCGCCAAGGACACGTATGCATCTGATTTTGTCCGCTCCGGTTATGAGTACATCCGCTCCCTAGGGATTCCCCAGATGGGCTGGTTCTCCCTTGCCGGGGGGATTGTGACAATGGAAGGCTGTACCCTTGGAGATCTGATCGCCATCGCCACTAAACTCAGTGATGGGGGATTGGGAGATTATTGGGACGACGTGGATCGGATTGTTCGAAATAGTCTGGCTGAGTCTCAATTTATTGATCGTGAACGCTTAGCGCGTACAATTGAGCAGCAACCCCAGGCGAGGCCGCAAATCGGGACCGATATCCTGGGAAAGCCCTCTTTTCAGGGTGAGAGGGTTAATCCAGACGCAGACCCAAAGGACGAATCTTATTCTTATGATGACGTGCTGGATCGCAGCATAGCAGCCTGTGGTGAAAGTCGAGGGTAGGGGTCACATTCAGACACTACACTGGTCCCATGGCAATGGGAAAGAAGAAGCGACGGCGACAAGCGGATCTGTGGGTGGCCAGCAGCCAGTTAGCGCGGAGTCCTGGGCATCCATTCTACGAAGCCCTCAACGAGGTATTGAGTGAGCACGGCTTTGACGATTTCGTAGAGGAGCTGTGCGGGAAGTTCTACGCGGAGAAGATGGGGCGGCCGAGCGTGGCGCCGGGAGTGTATTTTCGGCTGTTGATGGTGGGGTATTTTGAAGGGATCGGAGCGGAGCGAGGGATTGCCTGGAGAGTGGCCGATTCACTGGCCCTGAGAGAGTTTTTGGGATTGAAAGTGAGCGAGACACCACCCGATCACTCGACGATATCGAGAACCCGGAGATTAATCGATGTGCAGACCCATGCGGCGGTGTTCAGCTGGGTGCTGGAGCGACTGGCGGAATCGGAACTGCTGAAGGGAAAGACGATCGGGATCGACGCGACGACGCTGGAAGCCAATGCGGCGATGCGCACCATCATCCGACGGGATACGGGAGAAGACTATAACCAGTTTTTAACCGGATTGGCTCAGGCTTCCGGAATCGAGACGCCCACCCGCGAAGACCTGGTTCGTACGGACCGGAAACGCAAGAAGAAAGGCTCCAACAAAGAGTGGAAACATCCTCACGATCCGGACGCTCGCATCACGAAGATGAAGGACGGGCGAACGCACCTGGCCCACAAGGCCGAGCATGCCATCGACATGGAGACGGGAGCGATTGTGGCGGTCACGGTACAGGGAGCCGATAAAGGAGACACGACGACCCTGAAGGAGACGCTGATTCGTGCTGCCGAAAACATTGAAGAGGCGACGGGGCAAAAAGAGGAAATGGCCGAGGTGGTGGCCGACAAGGGATATCACAGCACCGAAACGGTAAAGGATTTTGCAGCGCTGCAGATACGCAGTTACATCTCGGAACCGAAGCGGGGCAGACGCAAGTGGAAAGGCAACATCGAGGGGCGAGATGCCACCTATGCCAACCGCAGACGGATACGGGGAGAGCGAGGCCGCGAGTTACTGAGACGGCGGGGCGAAAAACTGGAAAGATCCTTTGCTCATCTGTACCGGACAGGGGGGATGCGCCGCACCGAGGTCAGGGGACACGACAATGTGGCCAAGAGACTGCTGATTCAGGCCGGTGCGTTCAACCTGGGTATGGTGATGCGCCAGAAACTCGGCGCAGGGACTCCCCGGGCCCTCCACGCCCGGATTCTTTGCGCTTTGTTAGCCTTTTTCGGGCTGAGAAAGGGCCTGAGGAGACGGATCAGCACTTTCTTTGAAGGTTTGATTGGAAAACTTTCAATCGGGCCCTTTCCAGGTGGCCCCCGGCCCAAGTCGGTGTCCGGACCCAATTAAGCACTTCTGCCACGGGCTGATAGGCCTTTTCACCGGCATACTTGGTCCTGTTAGCTTCCCGAATGTGTTCTCGTGTGGGTGTTGCAGTGGAAATGCAACCCAGGGATTGTATTATGCCTGGGAGGGGATTACTCGGCGCCAGGGCGAGGATGCCCAGATCAATCTCCTGCTCAATCGCGCGGCACCCTGGCTGGATCTCGAAAGTTATTTGCCCTATGAAGGTAAGGTTGTGGTTCGCAATAAGACGGCGAAACGAGTTTCCATTCGCATCCCGGCTTGGGTGGATCGCAGCAAATTGACATGCATGGTCGATGGAAAGACCCGGAAATTGAGTTGGGTTGGCTCTTATCTGGTGGTTGACCGAGTCAAAGGGAAAAGTGTGATCGAATTGAACTTCCCTGTTGCTGAACAGACGATCAAGCGTACAGCCTTTGGCACGCAATATACGATTCACATGCGAGGTAATACGGTAGTGGATGTTTCTCCACGCGATACGAGTCCGACCACCTACAAAATGTATCTGCGGAATCACCTTAAGACCGGGCGCAAGGCACCTATGAAGGAAGTAACCCGTTTCGTGTCATCAACGATTCCTAAATGGTAGAAGCTATCCGCTAGAAATTTGCACGTGAGTTGTCCGCGTTCTTACTCTACAGTTCCCGTTTCTATCATGAAATCCAGATCGGCACCCAGATGGGCCGGCAGGACATGCTGTGCGTAAAGACGCCGCCAGCCACGAGCGGGGAGCTGGGGTGGAGTGAAAGTTGCGCGCCGACGTTCCAGTTCGGCATCTCCAACGAGAAGGTCGATGCGCCGCTCACTCACATTGAGTTCAATCAGGTCCTGGTCACGCACCAGCGCCAGCGGTCCGCCGGTTGCGGCTTCCGGAGAGCAGTGCAGAATCACCGTGCCAAAGGCTGTGCCGCTCATTCGTGCATCCGAGACACGCACCATGTCGCGTACGCCCGCCTTGGCCAGGTAGCGGGGAATGGGCAAAGAGCCTGCTTCCGGCATGCCGGCACCCACCGGACCCGCGTAGCGCAGCACCAGGACGTGGTCCGGAGTGATTTTCAGGTTGGGATCATCAATACGGCGTTCAACATCCTCGGGGGACTCGAAAACGACTGCAGGACCTTTATGAGTCAAAAGGGATTCCGTCGCTGCCGCCGTCTTGATCACTGCCCCTTGGGGCGCCAGCGAGCCTTTCAGAATCAGCAGCGATCGAGTCGTTCCAAGAGGGGCATCGAGTGTTCGGATAACATCCTGCCAGCCGGCTGGCGGCTTTACCTGCCCGAGCAGTTCCCCTAGCCTTTTTCCGGTCACGCCGCGCGTCGAGAGGTCCAGACGGGGCTCCAATGCTTTCAATAAGACGGCAGCACCGCCGGCCCGGTGCATATCCTCCAGCCAGTTGGAACCGGCCGGCTTGCAATTCACCAGAAGGGGCACTTGCTCCGAGACCCTGTTGAAATCTTCAAGAGTGAGATTCACTGCCACTCGTCGAGCCAGAGCCAGGAGATGGATGATTGCGTTGGTTGAGCCGCCCAGGGAGATCAATGCGACGATGGCATTTTCGAAAGCGGCGCGGGTGAGGATGTCTCGCGGTCGAATGGGATGATGAGCCAGTTCCACCGCTCTTCGCCCCGAAGCCACTGCATTGCGCAGACGATCGCCCGAACCCGACGGAGCGGTAGCGCCGCCGGGAAGCATAAGCCCCAGAGTCTCGGTCAGGCAAGCCATCGTCGACGCCGTGCCCATGACCATACAGGTCCCTCCCGTGGGACACAGAGATTGTTCAATTTCCTCGATTTCCTTCTCCTTCAGTTCGCCTGCGCGAAACGCCGTCCAGTAGCTGCGGCAGTCCGTGCAGGCGCCCAGCCTGCGGCCGCGCCAACTGCCGGTCCGCATCGGACCTGTCACCACCGAGATGGCGGGGACATTGGCTGAGGCCGCAGCCATGAGTTGGGCCGGCACAGTCTTGTCGCAGCCGCCCAGCAGAACAGCGGCGTCCATCGGATAGGATCGGAGAGCCTCCTCGGTCTCCATCGCCAGCAGATTACGATAGAGCATCGAAGTTGGCGAGATCATGATTTCGCCCAGGGAGAGAGTCGGGCACACAAAGGGCAAGCCGCCGGCTTCGAGGATGCCGCGTTTGACCGCGGCCACCAGGGCCGGCATATCGCGGTGGCATGTAGTGTAGTCCGAGGTTGTATCGATAATGGAGACCAAAGGCCGATCCAAATCGATCCGATCATAACCGGCTGAGGCGAGAAAAGCCCTTCGCAGATACTTGCTGAAGTCGCGGTCCCCATAAGAAGTGAGGTTCTGATCCACCCCGCGCGGCGAGCCATCGGCCTTTTTCATTCGTGCCCAAACTTATAGTGGACACGGTTTAGGTCTTGTTCTTCTTGTCCAGCCGTGAGGAGTCCCAACCAAAATGTTCCCGTTCCAATAACCAGGCAAATCACAAATTTCCCGACAAAATACTTTGGCATTCCTTGGCTCCGTCCCAATCAAGTGCCCTCTCGTAGGCTCTCTTATAGGACGAGTATACACCGAGAATTCTTGGCCGGGCTCTAGTGCACTGTCCGGAAAGTTCACGCCGCTACTTCGGGCGTCTTTTCGCCGACAGCTTTGTTGCGCTACCTCGAAAGACTCCCGGCATTGCTGCGTCGCGCGCCTCACTGACGACGAAAATCCATCCCGAATTAACGACGCGAACTTCCCGGACAGTACACTAGCCCGATTGACGGAGACCTTCTGGTCTGTCACCCGCTACGGGTTTTTGCGCCGAATCGCCCACGCCCGGCCTTCCAGCTCATCGGCCTCCGCATTGCGGTTCGTCTTTCGCAGCAGGATGGCGTAGTTCTCCAGACTTGTGGCCACGGTGAGATGCTCCGGCCCCAGAGCCTTTTCCCAGATGGCCAGCGAGCGCCGGTAGAGCGGCTCCGCCTGACCGTACTTGCGCTGGTCCTCATAGAGCCTCGCCAGGTTGTTTAGGCTGGTGCCCACATCAGGGTGCTCCGGCCCCAGAGCCTTTTCCCTTATGGCTAAGGCCCGCTCTAAGAGAGGCTCCACCTCGGCGTACTTGCCCTGCGCATGGTACAGCCCTGCCAGGTTGTTTAGGCTGGCGCCCACATCAGGGTGCTCCGGCCCCAGAGCCTTTTCCCTTATGGCCAAGGCCCGCTGGTAGAGCGACTCCGCCTCAGCGTACTTGCCCTGATAGTGGTACAGCAACGCCAGGCCGTTGAGGCTGATGGCCACGGCGGGATGCTCCGGCCCCAGAGCCTTTTCCCTTATGGCCAGCGAGCGCCGGTAGAGCGGCTCCGCCTGACCGTACTTGCGCTGGTGCTCATAGAGCAACGCCAGGTTGTTGAGGCTGGTGCCCAGATCACGGTGCTCCGGCCCCAGAGCGTTTTCCTGAATGGCCAAGGCCCGCTGGTAGAGCGGCTCCGCCTCAGCGTACTTGCCCTGCTTCTCGTAGAGCGCTGCCAGGTTGTTTAGGCTGTTGGCCACATCAGGGTGCTCCGGACCCAGAACCGTCTCCCTTATAGTCAAGGCCCGCTGGTGGAGCGGCTCCGCTTCGGCGTACCTGCCCTGCGCCCTGTAGACCAATGCCAGCTCGTTGAGACTTCCCGCGAGGCGGAGGTTTTGGTCCCCCCACTTCTCAGCTATGCTGAGGGCAGCAACGAACTGCCCATCTGCTTCGGAGTGGTGGGCTTCATAGTACGCCCTCACTCCCGCCTTCATGTACGACTCCCAAAGCTGCCGTTCTTTGGGGTCAATGCCCAAGATTTGCACGATGTCGTTCTGACCTTTCTCGCTTGCCAGGCCATGTGCCGTTTTCCCGTCGTCGTCTTTCGCTTCAACATCGGCACCTGCATCGAGCAGCGATGTCACCGTCGCCACGTGACCTCCCAGGGCGGCCAGCATCAGGGCTGTCCTGCCGCTTTCATCTCTCGCATTGATATCGGCACCTGAGTTCAGTAACGTTCGAACCAACGCATCCTGCCCCTCCTTGGCCATTTTCAAGAGGTCTTGATCGAGGTAGGACTGCGAGAAAAGAACGCTCAGGGAGCACGCTACCAATAGAGGGACGCCTGAAAGACGCATGTTTAACCTCGCCGTCACTCTAATCAAGGTCCGCGTCGAGCGACGCTGCGATTCGCTCTGCCCGTACTCGTTCAGGTGATGACGCTGTTTTGGACGAAGGAACGCTTTCCAGGTCAGCACCCTCTACAGGCTCTCGTTCTTTTCCTTGGCGGAGAAACTCCTCATAAGTTGGGGGTGGCTCGTAACTTTCATTTGAGTCGAAAGGCCGGGGCTGCCTTGCCGCGCTGTTCAGAGCGCGAGCAGCAGCCCCGGCCGCTTTCTTCTCTTTAGAAAGTATCTTTTTTCTTTTAAGTGTTCGCCCCCCCCGGCACCTCACGTCTCACCAAAGGGGGGAAGGGGGCCTTCGGGGCAGATGCTTCGTATGACCTTGCGGGTTGTGTCTGATCCCGGGTGTGGCGTTGTTCTGATCTCGGCAACCTCTATTATAAGGGGTGTACCGTTCTTTCTGTAATTTGAGGAAGGTGAGCTAAAAGGATCAGAGGTCTGGGGCAGGATTTCTCCAAAAACTCAAGACAAGAGCAAGGAGGATCCGAATGACCCCAGACCCAGAACAGAGGCTACCACGAGAATTGTTGAAAGAACTGATCGAAGAAGGCAGCGACGCGTTTCGAGGAGTGTTGGAGAAACTGCTCAACACCGCCATGCAGATGGAACGAGAAGAGTTTCTGGGAGCTCGACGCTGGGAGCGGAGCGAGCAGCGTCGAGACCACGCCAACGGGTACAAGGCCAAGACGCTGTCAACTCGAGTGGGACAGCTTCAAATCCGGATTCCACAAGTACGTCACCTGGACTTCTATCCCCGATCCCTGGAGCGAGGGTGCCGCTCGGAGAAAGCCCTGAAGCTGGCCATCGCCGAGATGTACGTGATGGGCGTGTCGACGCGCAAGGTCACTGAGATTACCGAGCAGCTGTGCGGCACCGAGATCTCCGCCAGCCAGGTCTCAAGAATCTCCAAGCTGCTGGACGACGAACTCGAGCAGTTTCGCAACCGCCCTTTGGGCAGCTATCCAGTTGTGTACCTGGATGCCCACTACGAGAAGGTCCGTCGCCAGGGCAGCATTCAGGATGTGGCCGTCTTGAAAGCGACCGGAGTCAACTGCTGGGGCAAGCGGGAGGTGATTGGGGTCAGCTGCCGACTCAGCGAGGCGGAGGTCCACTGGCGAGAGTTTCTGCAGCAGCTTCAAAAGCGTGGTCTGGAGGGTGTGCAGCTGATTGTCAGCGATGACCACTCAGGACTACGAGCTGCCAGAAGAGCTGTCTTTCCTTCAGTGCCCTGGCAACGCTGTCAGTTTCACCTGAGCCAGAATGCTCAGCGATACGCCCGCCGATCCGACCAACGTGCCGCCATCGCCACTGACATTCGAGACATCTTCAATGCCCCGTCTGGAGGCGAAGCTGAGGCGATGCTTCGGGCCAGAGTCGAGCAATACTACGACCGCAACCCGGAGCTGGCCGATTGGATGGAGACCAATCTGCCGGAAGGCTTTACGGTCTTTCGTTTTGCACGTTCTACCTGGCGGCGCATTCGCACCAACAACGGGCTGGAGAACCTAAACCGTCAGATTCGCCGGCGTACCCGGGTCGTCGGTATCTTTCCAAACACCGAGTCCGCACTACGACTCATCACCGCTGTCGTCGAGGAGATTCACGAAGACTGGCTGATCGGGAAACAGTACCTCAGCCTGGTCGATTTCAAACCACAGGAGAATCCGATCTCAGATCACTCTCAGTCAAATTACAGAAAACAGTTGCTTAGCCCCTATTATATATGATAGGTAGTATTTATATAGTTAGCATATCTATATATAAAATATAAAGTATATACTGAATAGTTAGGGAGGGCACCCAGAAATTTCCTTAAACAACTGATAATAATACACTTGATTCCTACACGGTTACGTTTTGCGGCTGTGGTGCTGGGTAGGCGTGAGGAGAGAGATATTGCCCGCAGCGTTCTGCCTTTCGCAATCGAAGCGAGCCCCAGGCCCTGATTGCATCACTGGGCTGGAGGATCCTACCCAAGCACGCTATTCTAGAGGGGCGAGGATTGAAGGGCGAGGATTGAAGAGATGACCTACACCGGCATGTTGATCGCTGTCACCCTAGCAGCCACCGCGACCCCGTTGGCGGCGCAGAGCGATGGTGCTCCAGGCACCCAGCGAATGGCCGAGCGCTTGCGTCTCATCGTGCAGCAGACCGACCCCCAGAGCAGCCTCACTACCCATTCGCGAGAGCGGGTAGCTGACCTTCGCCGGCAGATGGCTCAAACCAAGAACTACGAGCGGCGACTAGTCCTGCGGATGCAACTCGGGAACGAGCTTCTGGTCGACGGAAAGACCGAAGATGCTCTGAAGCAGTTCAAGGCGATTCAGGCCGTTTTTGATTCGGAGATACAACCCAATCAGCTTTTTGCACAACGCGTCCGCGAGCTGCTTGGCGTCTCGTACCTGCGATTGGCCGAGCAGGAGAACTGCATTGCCCATCACAACACGGACTCCTGCCTGATACCGATACGGGCTGGCGGTATCCACGGCATCAAGCGCGGTTCAACGCTCGCCATCCAAGAGTTCACCAAAGCATTGAAAGTCGATCCGCAGAATCTGCGGTATCGCTGGCTTTTGAATCTGGCGCACATGACCCAGGGCAGCTACCCGGACGGAGTGCCCCATGACTGGCTCATCCCGCCGCGGGTGTTTGACTCGGACTACGACATCAAGAGATTCGTCGACGTGGCGGCGAGTGCCGGCGTGGCCCCAATCAGCCTGGCCGGCGGCGTGGTCATGGAGGATTTTGATGGGGACGGTCTTCTCGATCTGATGGTCTCCGAGTGGGGAATCGATCGACAACTGCGGTACTATCACAATTCCGGTGACGGAACCTTCGCCGAACGGACCATGCAGGCCGGTCTGCGCGGCCTGGTCGGCGGCTTGAATCTCTGTCAAGCCGACTACAACAACGACGGCCATGTGGACGTTTTGGTTTTACGCGGCGCGTGGCTGGGCAAGCACGGGCGCCATCCCAACTCGCTGCTGCGCAACAACGGTGACGGGACATTCGAGGACGTCACCGAGCAGTCGGGGTTGTTGTCCTTTGCTCCCACGCAAACCGCCGCGTGGGCAGACTACAACCGTGACGGGTGGATCGACCTTTTTGTTGGCAGTGAAACGCGGTCGGGGAGCGTCCACCGGTGCAAACTTTATCGCAACAAGGGTGACGGCACCTTTATCGATGTCGCACCGGCAGCGGGCGTGGATCATGCCGGGTTCGTAAAGGGGGTGGCCTGGGCCGACTACGACAATGACGGATTGCCGGATCTTTACCTGTCGCGCTTTGGTCAATCCAACATCCTTTACCGCAATGACCATGGCCCGGGCGACGATCACAAGTTCACCGACGTTACCGCCCAGGCTGGTGTTGCCGAGCCGCGGCGTAGTTTCCCGACGTGGTTCTGGGATTACGACAACGACGGCTGGGAGGATCTCCTGGTCGCCCCGTTTTCCGGTTTCTCTTTCAACGGCGAAGCGATCGGTGTCGTGGCGGCGGATTACCTCGGCATTGCGGTCAAAGCCTCAGAAAGCCGCCTTTATCGCAACAACCACGACGGCACGTTCAGAAACGTGACAACGAAGGCAAGACTCGATGGGGCCATGCTGGCCATGGGCGCGAATTTCGGCGATCTCGACAACGACGGGTTTCTCGATTGCTATTTCGGGACGGGAGATCCTTACCTGGGTACGCTGGTGCCGAACCGGATGTTTCGGAGCGCCGGAGGGCGTTATTTCCAGGACGTGACAACTCTCGGTGGCTTCGGGCACATACAGAAGGGTCACGGAATTGCCTTCGGCGACATCGACAACGACGGAGACCAGGACATTTACGCGGTCATGGGTGGTTTGTTTTCCGGAGATGTTTTTCAAAACGCGCTCTTCGAGAACCCGGGGCACGGCAACCATTGGATTACGCTACGACTCGAAGGCACGCGATCCAACCGCTCCGCCATCGGCGCCCGCATCAAGGTCTCTTTGGACACGGCAACCGGTCCGCGCGACGTTTACGTCACGCTCGGCAGCGGCGGCAGCTTCGGGGCCTCGAGCTTACAGCAGGAAATCGGGCTCGGGGCTGCCAAATCCATTATCGCAATCCATATCAATTGGCCGGCCGCCGACTCGACGCAAACCTTCAAGAACGTGGCAATGGATCAAGTCCTGAAGATCCGCGAGGGGGCCACTCTGCCCGTAGTGCAACCGGCGAAGCGATTCAGGCTTGCGCCACCGACGGGCTAATATCAGCACGCGCGGCATTGAAAAGCTCACCCGGCACGGATCGCCTCTCTGATCCCCTTTTGCTCAGATCGAGTTGGCATCGTCGCGCGTCGTCCAGAATGGAAGAGGGGGGCCGAAGGGGCGGCAGATCCCATTCGCCAGCCAGTCTCAAAGTATTGTATGGTTGGAGAGCATGTTGACGAACTCGGGTTTGCTTTTGTCCGTCCTGTTGCTGGGCATGTCGGGAGTGCCTGGAAGCCCCGAGTTGGCGGTGCCCCAGGAGAAGCAGCAACCTCAAGAGAACCAGCAACCTCCGGAAGGCCAGCAGGGCCTTCAACTACCCCGCGTCGCGGGGGAGCCCCGATCCAAACTCGAGTATGATGATGTTGAAGACTGGATGGTTGTTCACCAGACTGAAGATGCCGCCGAGCGAGCCCGGCTGGCCACGGAATTCCTGGAAAACCATCCCGACAGTGGGCTGACTGCCTTTGCCCACCGAATTCTGGCCAACGCAGCGTACCAGAGGAATGATATCGAGAACTTCATTCTGCACGGCGAAAAGGTTATTCTCGAGCTGCCCAAAACGCCCGAATTGCTGGTCCCGTTAGCCTACCTGTATTCCGAGAGGCGGGAGTCCGTCAAGGCCACCAAGTACGCCGAAGCGGCCCTGCCGTTGCTGGAACAAACGGCAAGACCTGCGGGAATAGGCTCGCTGCAGTGGGTTACCGACAGGCAGGGACTCAAGGCTGACGCCCACTATGCTTTGGGCCGTTCCCATCTGGAGATGCGGATGCAGTCGGTCGGGTCACCGGAGGAACTTGAACAGGCGGTCGAGCACCTGAACCAGACGCTGGAACTGGATGCGGGGCATGGCTACGCCGCCTTCCGGCTGGGCTTTGCCCACAGGAGGTCCCGCGATTTTGAGGCTGCCCTGGCCGCTTACGCACGCGCGTGCGTCATAGAAGGTCCGGCCGCAGGTCCGGCCAGGAAGCATTTGGAGCGGGTCCACAAAAACCTGCAGGCGAATCCCGAATCCAGGTGGGCCAACAAGAGCATCGAGGAGATTCTGGAGGAAGAACGCAAGCTTCTGGCGACAAAGCAGGAGGAACAGGGCCTGGAACTCGCCCGTCTGGCCGCAGAAGTCGACAGGCTGGAGCAGGAAAGGCTCGAGCAGGAAAGTCTAGAGCAGCAAAGCCCGGGGAGTCTGGAGCAGGAAAAAGAAGCCACACCCCCGCGAAACTGAACCCGGTCCTCTACATGAGCAGCCAGGCAGGCACTGCCCCCGGTTCATCACCACTGCAAAATCGTTCGTTCGGCGACAAAACGCGAGATCTTTTTGACAGGCGCTTTGTCTCTTCTCAAGTGCTGGCGCACATACAGTGGGTAGCTGGTCGGTGAAGGGTCCCGGGGCGAGGGGCGAGGATTGAAGAGATGACCTACACCGGCATGTTGATCGCTGTCACCCTAGCAGCCACCGCGACCCCGTTGGCGGCGCAGAGCGATGGTGCTCCAGGCACCCAGCGAATGGCCGAGCGCTTGCGTCTCATCGTGCAGCAGACCGACCCCCAGAGCAGCCTCACTACCCATTCGCGAGAGCGGGTGGCTGACCTTCGCCGGGAGATGGCTGAAACCAAGAACTACGAGCGGCAACTAGTCCTGCGGATGCAACTCGGGTACGAGCTTCTGTTCGACGGAAAGACCGAAGATGCTCTGAAGCAGTTCAAGGCGATTCAGGCCGTTTTTGATCCGGAGATACAACCCAATCAGCCTTTTGCACAACGCCTCCGTGAGCTGCTTGGCGTTTCGTACCTGCGATTGGGCGAGCAGGAGAACTGCATTGCCCATCACAACACGGACTCCTGCCTGATACCGATACGGGCTGGCGGTATCCACGGCATCAAGCGCGGTTCAACGCTCGCCATCCAAGAGTTCACGAAAGCATTGAAAGTCGATCCGCAGAATCTGCGGTATCGCTGGCTTTTGAATCTGGCGCACATGACCCAGGGCAGCTACCCGGACGGAGTGCCCCATGACTGGCTCATCCCGCCGCGGGTGTTTGACTCGGACTACGACATCAAGAGATTCGTCGACGTGGCGGCGAGTGCCGGCGTGGCCCCAATCAGCCTGGCCGGCGGCGTGGTCATGGAGGATTTTGATGGGGACGGTCTTCTCGATCTGATGGTCTCCGAGTGGGGAATCGATCGACAACTGCGGTACTATCACAATTCCGGTGACGGAACCTTCGCCGAACGGACCATGCAGGCCGGTCTGCGCGGCCTGGTCGGCGGCTTGAATCTCTGTCAAGCCGACTACAACAACGACGGCCATGTGGACGTTTTGGTTTTACGCGGCGCGTGGCTGGGCAAGCACGGGCGCCATCCCAACTCGCTGCTGCGCAACAACGGTGACGGGACATTCGAGGACGTCACCGAGCAGTCGGGGTTGTTGTCCTTTGCTCCCACGCAAACCGCCGCGTGGGCAGACTACAACCGTGACGGGTGGATCGACCTTTTTGTTGGCAGTGAAACGGGGTCGGGGAGCGTCCACCGGTGCAAACTTTATCGCAACAAGGGTGACGGCACCTTTATCGATGTCGCACCGGCAGCGGGCGTGGATCATGCCGGGTTCGTAAAGGGGGTGGCCTGGGCCGACTACAACAATGACGGATTGCCGGATCTTTACCTGTCGAGCTTTGGGCAATCCAACATCCTTTACCGCAATGACCATGGCCCGGGCGACGATCACAAGTTCACCGACGTTACCGCCCAGGCTGGTGTTGCCGAGCCGCGGCGTAGTTTCCCGACGTGGTTCTGGGATTACGATAACGACGGCTGGGAGGATCTCCTGGTCGCCCCGTTTGCCGGTTTCTCTGTCGACGGCAAATCGATCAGTATCGTGGCGGCGGATTACCTCGGCATTGCGGTCAAAGCCTCAAAAACCCGCCTTTATCGCAACAACCACGACGGCACGTTCAGAAACGTGACAACGAAGGCGAGACTCGATGCGGCCATGCTGGCCATGGGCGCGAATTTCGGCGATCTCGACAACGACGGGTTTCTCGATTGCTATTTCGGGACGGGAGATCCTTACCTGGGTACGCTGGTGCCGAACCGGATGTTTCGGAACGCCGGAGGGCGTTATTTCCAGAACGTGACAACTCTCGGTGGCTTCGGGCACATACAGAAGGGTCACGGGATTGCATTCGGCGACATCGACAACGACGGAGACCAGGACATTTACGCGGTCATGGGTGGTTCGCTTTCCGGAGATGTTTTTCAAAACGCGCTCTTCGAGAACCCGGGGCACGGCAACCATTGGATTACGCTACGACTCGAAGGCACGCGATCCAACCGCTCCGCCATCGGCGCCCGCATCAAGGTCTCTTTGGACACGGCAACCGGTCCGCGCGACATTTACGTCACGCTCGGCAGCGGCGGCAGCTTCGGGGCGTCGAGCTTACAGCAGGAAATCGGGCTCGGGGCTGCCAAATCCATTATCGCAATCCATATCAATTGGCCGGTCGCCGGCTCGACGCAAACCTTCAAGAATGTGGCGATGGATCAAGTCCTGAAGATCCGCGAGGGGGCCACTCTGCCCGTAGTGCAACCGGCGAAGCGATTCAGGCTTGCGCCACCGACGGGCTAATATCAGCACACGCGGCATTGAAAAGCTCACCCGGCACGGATCGCCTCTCTGATCCCCTTTTGCTCAGATCGAGTTCGCATCGTCGCGCGTCGTCCAGAATGGAAGAGAGGGGCCGGGGCAGGAGGAGGGATCTCAAGGATCGAGTGCAACCGCCAGGATCAGCTCAGAAGAGAACGACAGTTCGAGCAACCTCACCCCGCTCGAGTGCCGCATAAGCCTCGTTGATCTGCTCGAAAGGATAGGTGCGTGTGAGCAATTCGTCCAGTTTGAGTTTCCCAGCCCGGTAGAGATCCATCAGCTTGGGAATGTCGATTCGGGGCCTGCTCGAGCCATACACGGATCCCTTCAGGGCTCGCTCCTCGAAGATGAGGCTCATGATCGGTATCGACACCTCGGTTTCAAGGGGCGTGACACCGACGGCAACAGCCACGCCGCACTTGGCCAGGCAGTCAAAGGCCTGACGGAGTGTCTCTGGAAGCCCAATGACCTCGAACGCATAGTCCACTCCCTTCTGTCCGGTCAGCGACCGGACTTGCTCCACCGGATCACCCGATGACGCGTTGACCGTATGGGTGGCTCCAAATTGTCGGGCCAAATCGAGTTTGTTGTCCAGAAGGTCCACAGCGATGATCTTTTCGGCTCCGGCAATAGCGGCTCCCTGGACCACGTTCAAGCCCACTCCTCCGCTGCCAAAGACCGCCACGCGACTACCCGGCTTCACCTGGACGGCATTCGTCACCGCCCCCATTCCCGTAATGACCGCGCAGCCCAGCAACGCCGCCTGCTGGAGGGGAAAATCTTCTGGAACCTTCACGAGCGCTTTCTCCAGGATCACAGTGTATTCGGAGAAAGCCGACACGCCGAGGAAGTGCTTGATCTCGGACCCGTCGAGGGAAAACCGGCTGGTACCGTCCAAGAGTCGTCCTGTCGACCGGATCTCCAATCCCACCGCGCAGAGTGCCGGGCGAGCCGATGTACAGTATTCGCAGTCGCCACAGCTTAGTCGCCAGAGGGGGATGACATTATCTCCAGGACGAAGAGAGGTCACCCCGGGGCCCACTTCGACCACAGTCCCGGCTCCTTCATGCCCCAGGATCGTCGGTACCGGCGCGTTCAAGTGCCCCGTCATCACATGAAGATCACTGTGGCAAATCCCGCCAACCAACATGCGCACCAGGACTTCACCCGCCTGAGGCTTTGCCACTTCGACCTCTCGAATATCGAGTCGTTGGCCGACTTCAAAGAGTATTGCCGCCTTCGCCTTCATGTTCAGAGACCTCCTCCTCGCCGCACAATTGTCCACGGCCAAACACCGGGGCCAACCAGGGTACCCTGTTGACCTCGCCTGAGTCCATGACTAGCTACAACAGCGTCCTTCCGCCGTCTACCACGAGAGTCTGGCCGGTAATAAAATCGTTGACCACCAGACCGAAAATGGCTTCTGCTACATCCTCAGGGCGAGCCAGTCGTTGGAGAGGGTTTTTCCTTCTATATTCATCCGCAAGTGGCTCTATCCCCTGAATCCATCGGGTCTCCGTGACTCCTGGCGCCACGGCGTTAACGCGAATTTCCGGAGCCTGGCTAATAGCTAATGCACGAGTCATGTTAATAATGGCCGCTTTCGAAGCAGTATAAGCGATGGAACTTCCTTGTCCCGTGAACGCCGAGTCTGAGGATACATTGACAATTTGGCCACCGTTATACACTCTCATGGCGCCAATCGCTGCTCGTGAACAAAAAAAAGTGCCCTTTACGTTAACCCCGAGGATCCTGTCCCAAAGCTCTTCGGTCATTCCTTCAAGGTCCGTGGTGGGGACAAACTGAGTCGTCCCAGCATTGTTGACGAGGATGTCCAGCCGTCCCAGCATCTTCACTACTTCCTTCACCATTGATCTTACCGAGGCATCGTTTGAGATATCTGCACAAACAGCAATTCCTTTGGAGCCGAGTTGCTGCATTTCAGAGACCGTGTCCTCAGCGTCTGATTCGGAACGGGAGAAGTTTACTGCAACGTCCGCTCCCTCCTGTGCAAACAGGAGGGACGTTGCCCTTCCTATCCCGGTCCCTCCTCCAGTGACTAAAGCGACTTTTCCCGTCAGTCTACCCATCCTACCCATCGCACCAGCACCTCCGATTCCAATACGGCGGGCTAGTGCACTGTCCGGAAAGTTCCCGGACAGTACACTAGAGTTCGAGTTTCCCGTTGTAGACCATCTCCTTCAGCTTGAACTTCTTCTTCAGCTTCCGTTCACCCAGCATGGTGACGAATTCGACTTGCTTGTCATCGAGCGTGATGGCCTGGCTGCGAGGAAACATCAGGAGGATCTCCGCTCTCTGTCCCATCTGCCGGGCATCCACCACATCCAGTTCGGGTGCGTCTCGCACCTGGATCTCGGCCGCCTGGATCGGCTCTCGTCCCGAGAGTTTCAAAATGGACTCCGACTTCACCCGCTCGGAGATAGCCTGCCATGGATCCGACCCGGCTTCAGGCTTTGAAAAGTTGCGATCACCGCGAAACAGGGCCCCACTGACCCCGGAGATACCGATCGTGTAATGAGTCTCCTCGACTTTCAGGGTCTCGTCTGCCTCTGCCTCACTCCCGTAGCGGTGCGTGGCCAGGGCCTGTTTGATGGGCAGGGCACTGTACCAGCGGATCGTCAGGTTCAAGCTGGGGGAAAAGCCGCCTCCGCGACCGCCGCCGTAGCCTCCTCCGCCACCGCCTGACCCGCCGGGATAGCCCCCGCCGGACCCCTGGCCGCCGGCACCGCCCGCCGGGCTGCCTCCACCTCCTCCACCTCCCCTGGGAATTCCCGCGCGCCCCCCGTCTGCCCTCTCACCACCGGACTGCATGCCGCCCAGACGGACGTTCACGGAACGAGCCCAGGGGGATTTACTGAGCATCTGGTTGATCTGTTTCTTGCTCCAATCGGTAAACTCCGTCTTCTCCCAGAACTTCTGTCCTCCGAGAGCGATGACTACCACACCAAACGCTACCACCAGTGCTACCAAAACATTTCTTCTCATTCCTCACCTCGGTTTCAAGCTGGTTCAGATCCTGCTAAGAGCTAACGAGGCACGTCTCAAACCAATGAGCACCGAAAGCTTCAATTCTCACGGGGAACCGTAGGGGCGACGCTGGTGGTCGCTCGTCAAGCGGGCCGGCACAAGACCGGCCCCTACGATTTTCCCTCAAGCTCGTTGGTTTAGACATCACCCACACATGACTTAAAATTCAACATTAGCTCCGCACAAGCGAAGCTGGTTCAGGTCCTCCTAAGAATTGTATCGTTAAAAATCATGGAAGTTCAAAGAGTGATCAAAAGTGCTGATGAACTAAAGCAACTGGTGACCCGAATGCTGGTGGCCGCGGACGCCGATGAGGCAAACGCCGGCGTGGTGGCTGAACATCTGGTCGCGGCCAATTTGAGCGGTGTAGATACGCATGGAGTCTGGCAGTTACCGGGGTACATTGCCGCCATCCAGGCCGGTGAGCTTGCCGCAGCGGCGCGGCCCGAGATGGTGAGGGAAACTGCCACCAGTGTTTTGGTGACTGGAAACTGGACCTTTGGGCAGGTTTCGGCCCCGGCGACCCGGAAGTGCGCACACGTGCCCTCCGGGAGCGGGAGGGGATTCCAATTCCGGATGAGCTGTGGCAGGAGCTGGTCGACCTGGCAGCCTCGCTGGGGATCACCATCGACGAGCAGGGGGACTGATGAAACCGGTTCCCGGATGAGCTATGATGGCGCACCATGAACGTTTTTCTCAGGAAGACAGCAGGTTTCGCGTTGTTTCTCGGGTTGGTGCTGCTGACGTTGGGCCGGGCTGCCGGCGGGGCGCCTCCCGCGGCTCGGGACGAAGTCCAGTTTGTAGACCTCTCCCTTCTGGTGGCACCCGAGTATCCCTGCACCTGGCCCCAGCTGTTCCCGCCCTTCCACATGAACCATTACCTGCAGATCGGTCCACGCAGTGCCTATAACAGTGACATCCTCACGCTGGACGAGAACACCGGCACCCAGCTCGATGCCCCCGCTCATGGTCCTCTGACCAACCAGACGGCCCTGATCACACCGGATCGGCTGTCCCCCTGGCAGTTCGTGGGGGAAGCCTGCGTCATTGACGTGCGCCGGCTGCTGGACGATTCCCCGAACGGCAACAGTCCCCTGATTCTCAAAGAACACATCCTGGCCTGGGAGAAGGAGCACAGGCCCCTGGGTCCGGGCGACGTGGTCCTGCTCCGCAGCGGCTACGCCGACATGTACTACGTGCCGCTTCCGGCGGGGCGCCGGTTCGTGGCTGATCCGGTGGATGGAAGATCACCTGCCTGGCCCGCCCCGGCCCCGGAGGCCATGGACTATGTGGGAAGTCGGGGTGTCAGGACCGCCGCGATCGACAGCCCCAGCATGGGTCCGTTGCGGCCGCATCCAGGACTGCTGGGGCCGAACCTGGCTGCCCAAACCCACACTGCAGGTCTGAAATATGAAATGAACTGGGCGGAAGGGGTGATCGGTCTGGGGAACATCCCCGCCACCGGGTCTTTTTACGCCCACCTCCCCCCCAAGCACCGGGGAGGAATCGGGGGCGAGATTCGCGCCTTCGCCATAGTCGGAGACCCCCTGGCGCAATGGCTCATTGACGCGGCTCGCCGGAAAAGAGTCGTCGACCTGTCCGTACAGCTGGGGGAGGAGCTGCCGGTGTGGTGGCCCGGGCCTGGAGCCGGCAATTCTCGCTATCCCTACTATCAGCATGTTCTTCCTCTGGCCTTGAACCCACCCCAGCACCAGCGGGCCTTTGACAGCCACACGGGCACACACCTGGTGCCGCCGGTGTATGCCCTGCCCGAGGCCGGATTCGACAATCACAGCTATGCACCGGAGGTTCAGCAGTGGCTGGCCGACTACGAACGGGAGTACGGCCGGCGCGGCACCAGCAATATGACCACTGAGCAGGTGCCACTCTCCCAGACCGGCGGTTGGGCCCGTATCATCGATGTGAAGCATCTGATCGGGACAACCACCCAGTCCAGTTGGCCGGCGTCCCCGGTGATCGCACCGGAGGACATCAAGAAATACGAAGAACGAAACGGCGACCTGGAGCCGGGAAGCATCGTGATCTTTCACAGCGGGTACAGCGACACCTACCTGCGGCCCTTTCCCCAGGACCGCGCCTGCCTGGTGGACCCACTCAACGGGGAACGAGAAGGATGGCCGGCGCCCGGACCCGAGACCATCGACTATCTGGCAAAAAAAGGCATTCGCTGCGTGGCCACGGACGGACCTACGCTGGGAGGTGTCGATCCCAGACGCGCGCTCATGACCTACTGGGCACTGGGAAGCCGCGGCATGGTGGGCGTGGAATACTTGACCAACCTGGGCGCAGTGCCGCCCAAAGCCTATTTCATTTTCGCCGCTGCCAGGATCCGGGGCAGTCACGGCGGCCCAGGCCGAGCCATAGCCTTATATTGAGGTTTCGCAGGAATGGAAGGTAACTCAAGCGAGTGGCTGTCCCCTGAGTTTTTCGCATCGCCTTATCCCTTCTATGAGGAGTTGCGCCGTGCAGAACCTGTCCATTGGAGCGACAGGCTTGGCAGCTGGATCCTGACGCGTCATGAGGACGTCACCTGGGCCCTGCGACATCACCATCTCCTGATCAACTCAGGCCGCATAGCCACTATCCTTGACCAATTGCCTGAAGAGGACCGGGGGAGGATGAGGCCACTCTATCGCCACTTCTCCGGGGGGCTCATACACAGCGACCCTCCCGATCACACCCGCGTTCGAATGCTGGTGAACAAAGCGTTTACACCAGGAGCAGTGGCGAGCTTACGCTCGCGGATTCAGGAGATCGTGAATGAGCTGCTGGGGGCGGTGGAGAAATGCGAAGGGATGGACGTGATTCGGGATTTCGCATACCCATTGCCGACCGTTGTCATCTGCGACATTCTCGGGTTGCCTCCAGGAGATCGCGAGCAGTTCAAAAGATGGTCGGACGGTATCATCGAGCTGACCGCAGTAAGCCCCCTCACAGTTGAGGCTGCCGACCGGGCCCGGCAAAGCCTACTTGATCTGCGGGATTACTTCGCTCGCCTGGTTGCCGATCGCCGGAAGAATCCGCGATCAGACATGTTGAGTCTTCTGGCTGCCGCTGAAGAGCAAGGTGACAGGTTGAGCCTGGCGGAGCTCTTGTCAACGTCTGTCACTCTTCTAGTCGCTGGCCATGAGACCACGACACACCTGATCGGGAACGGAGTTTTCGCACTGCTTCACCACCCCGACCAGTTCCAGAAGTTGAAGGACGATCCGAGCTTGATGACAAGCGCCATCGAAGAGTTCTTGCGTTACGACAGTCCGCTGCAACGTCAGCTGAGAAAAGCAGCGGGAAGGATTGAGATCGGCGGAAAGCAGATTCGAGAAGGCGATCTGGTCTCCGTCATGCTGGGAGCAGCCAATCGCGACCCGGCGGAGTTCTCGGAGCCGGACCGGCTCGATATTACGCGAGCAAAGAACCGTCACGTTTCCTTTGGCATGGGGATCCATTTCTGTCTGGGTGCGCCCCTGGCGCGTATTGAAGGCCCCGTGGCTCTGTCCACGCTGCTCTCGCGCTTTCCCCGAATGCGCCTGGACGGCGATTCGTTTGAGTGGCAGCGTGACATCACCTTTCGCGGTCTCAGGGCTTTACCCATTCTCTTTGATTGAATTCTCCCCCGGAACGGTCCGACTTTCCCTCCTCAATCGATTCATACCCTGCGGGAGTACTTGTAGTCGGCCCCTCCCACATTCAGAACCCAGACTCCAGGTTTCAAATACCAAGAAAAAGAGTGGGAGGCGGCCTACTTCGGGGCAGCGACCGTTTAAATCCTCCCGGGAGTCGCCCCGAAGTAGGCCGCCTCCCACTCTTCTGCCCCCACTCACCTCCCTCCGAGTCCAGCAAGCCGATGGACGCTAAACACGTACCAGTACTTAGGGGGCTCACGTCTTCCGATTTCAAGGTATAGTGGGGCCTCGAGGAGGTGTCTATGCGGGCCACCAAACACATCCACGGCGTATCCTCATTGAGTCATGGCAGCATGAGCTGCGTCCTGGCTCTCTTCAGCTTGATCCCTCTCCTGAGTTGCGGTGTGGCTTGCCGGGACCGCGCCCGGGAAGCGGTGGATCCAATTGCCGTGCCGGAAACGGCTACCGCGCCCTCCACGCCATCTCAAGAGCTGGATTGGCACGAAATTCCGCCCATCAACTACATCCGCAAGGAAATCCCTGCGGCAAAAGTTCCGGAGATTCGAGGCCATCATTACGAGGCTCTGGTGCCCGATACCTGTAATTTGGAGGAAAGGGCCCGCCTCACCATCAACGCCATGACTGAGATGACCTGTCCCCGGGCTGACTACGAGCCCTACCTGGGACCGGTCGGCGACCTGATTCCTCCGCGCGGCTATCTGGCTCAGAACGGCGGCAACTGCTGGCCCAAATTCATGGAGGCCTTGCCGCTGATGCGCATCATGAGCGGCAGTACGCAGAATCTTCAGGTTGACAAGAGGTGGGCCGAGGTTATCTTGCATTCGGTCGGTACGGACGGTTTGATTTACGTCCCCACCACAGGAAGGCCCTGGGACCCTACCACCCGTCAAGGATCTCCGGGTCAGGGCGAGGATCAGTATGCCTATCTGGCCACCTATACCGGGCGGATGCTGAGCGTGTTGGCCCTCTATTACGAGTTGACGGGTGACGAGATCTGGAACCGAACCGCCAAAAAAATGGTGGACCGTCTCGATCAGTTGGCCGTAAAGGTCGAAGATCAGGCAATTTTCCTGAAAGGCCAGCACGATAACGGCCAATATTATTCGCCCGGTGAAACATTGCCGCCCGAGGCCGCCCGCATCAAGCAACTCCCGCTCAGCAAACGCAAGGCCCTGGATGTGACGTGGATCGTCACGGGCCTGTCCCAGTACTACCGCGTCTCCAAGTATGAGCCGGCAAAGCACCTGGCTCTGGCTCTCACCAACTACATTCGCGCCAACATCTTCAATGCGGATGAAGAATCGGATAGGGACTTGCTGGTGTTCGCCAGGGCCGGCCAAAAAGTTCCAGGACTCTGGGCCGGTCACTTTCATGCCTATGGGGGTCTGGCAATGCACGCCTTGTCAGAGTTCTCCTATGCCAGCGGCCAGATGCAATTCGCCAGGCTGGCGCAAGCGGCTTATGAATGGGCCAAATCGGCGGAGATGGGTTCAATTCCTTCGCTGGGCTTCTTCCCTGTCATGCAGGGGCAGGAGGGTCCTGGACGCCAGCCCGGGTTGGAACCAATGGAACCCTGCAATGTCGGGGACATGATCGCAATAGCCGTCAAATTGACCCAACTCGGAGCGGCTGATTATTGGGAAGATATCGATCAGTTTGCTCGAAACGGATTGATCGAATCCCAAGTTACCCGGCCGGATCAGATGAATGCGTTCATTCGCAAAATCCGAGAGGGAACCGTTGAAGCGTACATTCCCCAGTGGAGACCCCAGGGAGCCAAAGAAGTGCCCGTTGCCTACAATGAGACCGTCGACGGCATCACCGAACGAGCCGTCGGTTATTTTTCCATCGGCACCTATCCCAACGATTTGCACGTGGGACACCGAGGGATTACCGACATTTGCTGCACCGGCAATGGTGCTCGGGCTCTCTATTACGTCTGGGACAATATACTCGCTTACGACAAGGGCGTACTCAAGGTGAACCTTCTAATGAATCGCACCTCACCCTGGGCCGACGTCGACAGCTACATTCCCTATAAAGGTAGGGTAGAAATCGCCCTCAAGCAGTCTTGTCGGTTGAAAATACGGTTGAACAACTGGATTGACCAGGACCGGGTCAGCTGCACCATTGGAGGAAAGAATGCGTCCTTCTCCTGGGAAGGCAGATATATTGACCTGGGTCGGGTGAACGACGGACAAACGGTCACGATTCGCTTTCCCATCCAGGAGCGGACCGAGAAGCTTCGTACCGGAAAACTGGTCTATCGAGTGACCTTCCGGGGAAATGACGTCGTGAGCGTTGAACCGCGGGGTAAGAATTACGCCCTTTACCAGCGAGACCACTACCGCTTCGAGCAACCCCGCTACCTCAAGACCAAACGTTTCGTTGCCCAAAAAACCGTTCGTTGGTAGCCAAGGTCACCTGTACGACACCAGACCAGCGTCTCAAGAAGACGGCTGGTGAGGGGAGGTCAGATATGAAGCCGAGCGGAGACAAAGGATTTGAAGTTTTCACCTTGCAGCGGGGAGAGAGTGAACTTATGGTGGCGGCGTGGCTCCCGGGCAATACCACCGACGGCCTTGTCGAGTCTAAGAGTGATGTCACTCTGCCCATGCCTGTGGAGAGAGCATGGGTTGTCGACGTCCTCAACGGGACCGAGCAAGAATTGACGTTCAGCAACGACGGTCAGCGCACTGTGTTTGAAGGGATGTTCATCAAGGACTACCCCACCCTGATTCGCTTAAAGCGGCGGCTGAGATGAGAGGATCGGTTTGGGGTACGCTCGTCCTGGGGGCCGTGAGCGCGGTTGCGGGGGCGGCGTCTGTTCCTGGCAGTAGCCCCTTTTTGCAGGCTGAGGGAGGGCCACCTTCAGTACCGCCGGGCCACCAAAGGATGCTGAAGCTGCTTCAGCAGATTGCGGATGGCACCCCGGACAACAACATCTACCTCGGCGAAGCCACCCCTCGCGCGCTGCGTAAGCAGCTGGCTGTCTTGCCTCCCGATACATCGGCCGGGATGAAGTGGCAGCTTCGTATGCAATTAGGCCAGGAGGAGCTTCGCCTCGGCCATGAATCGGAGGCTATCACTCATCTCAGAAATGCGCTTCTGCTTACCCGGTTAAACCGTGATGAGGTTCCGCCCAGCCTAGTGGCGGAGAGCGCTTTTTGGCTGGGCGTGGCTTATATGCGGCAGGGCGAAACACAAAACTGCTGCCTGCGCAGCTCGCCCGAAAGCTGCATTTTACCCCTCCAGAAAGGCGCTATTCACACCCTGCAGGACCCATCTCGCGGAGCGATCGGGAGTTTCACCAAAACCTTGCAGGCCACGCAGGCAAGCGAACCGTTTCACCTGGCGGCTCGATGGCTGCTCAACATCGCATATATGACGGTCGGAAGCTACCCGGAGCAAGTGCCGAAGCCGTATCTTCTCTCCCCGCACTTCTTCGAATCCGAGGAACAGATACCCCGTTTCCAAAACATCGCGCCGGAACTAGGGCTGGACACATTCGATTTGTCCGGCGGTGCCGTCGCCGACGATTTCGACAACGACGGATATCTCGACATCGTGGTGTCGACATGGAACACCGTCGGGCAGATCCGCTTTTTCAAAAACAACCGAAACGGCACCTTCTCGGAACGGACAAAGGAAGCTGGACTGCTGGGTTTATATGGCGGGCTGAACCTGGCGCAGGCCGACTACGACAACGATGGGGACGTCGATATCCTGGTACTGCGGGGTGCCTGGATCGAGAAACAAGGGCAACATCCCAACTCTCTGCTGCGCAACAACGGTGACGGCATATTCACGGATGTGACCTTCGATGCGGGCTTGGGGGAGCTACACTATCCTACTGGAACTGCGTCCTGGGGCGACTACGACAATGACGGCGACCTCGATTTGTACATTGGAAATGAATCCTCGGAGAAGCTACCCGCCCCCTGTCAACTGTTCCACAACAACGGCGATGGGACCTTTACCGATGTGGCCAGGAAAGCGGGTGTGCAAAATCACCGTTATGCCAAGTCGGTGATCTGGGGTGATTACGATGGCGATCGCTGGCCTGATTTATACGTGTCCAATTACAGAGGCGCCAATCGCCTGTATCGCAACAACCGTGACGGGACCTTTACCACCATGGCCGGCAAACTCAAGGTTGACCGCCCGGAGGTCAGCTTTCCGGCCTGGTTCTGGGACTTCAACAACGATGGCATTCTGGATCTGTACGTATCGGCATATTCCGCCCGCATCGAGCATCTCACGGCAAGTTTGCTTGGCATGCCCCTGGACATCGAACTGGCTTGTCTGTATCAGGGGGACGGGGACGGTAATTTCGAGGAAGTCGCAAGCCAATATAACCTGATCCATCCTACGGCACCCATGGGCTCTAATTTCGGTGACCTGGACAACGACGGCTACCTCGACTTCTATCTCGGTACCGGTTACCCGGACTACAGGAGTATCATGCCCAATGTCATGTATCGCAACCAGAGTGGTAAACGCTTTGCGGACGTGAGTATGGCGGGTGGGTTCAGCCACCTTCAGAAAGGCCACGGCGTTGTCTTTGCGGATCTCGACAACGACGGTGATCAGGATATTTTCGAACAGCTGGGAGGTGCGTACGCAGGCGACGGTTACAGCAACGTCCTGTATGAAAATCCGGGATTCGACAATCACTGGATTGCGATTAAACTCGTGGGTGAGCGCTCAAACCGATCAGCCATCGGTGCGCGTATCCAGGTCGATATCATCGAAAACGCTGTGCGGCGCTCGATCTACAAACACGTCAACAGCGGTGGTACCTTCGGCGCCAACCCGCTGCGGCAGACCATTGGCCTGGGCAAAGCCTCAAGAATCGAGATGCTTGAGATTTTCTGGCCAACCACCGGGCTCACACAAACTTTCCACGATGTGCCCTTTGATCAGTTCATTCAGATCGTTGAGGGCGAGGCGCGGTACACGCCCCTTCAGCTCAAAAAACTGACGCTGTCAAAGAACTCAAAGTGAGCCTATGTGCCTTCGAATCATCCCTTTGATGGTTGTGCTGTGCTCCTCGAATCTTCTTTTCGCCCAGTCCCACCTCAATCAAGACCTCCTGAAAATGGCCAAAAAAGGCCAGGATGCCCTGGTCAGGACTCTCCTGGCGGCAGGTGCCGATGTCAACGCCAGAGATGAAAACGGCCGGACGGCCCTGCTGCTGGCTGCTCTTGAGCGCCACTACGATACGGTGGCAGCGTTGCTGGACGCGGACGCCGATGTCGAGGCAAAAGACAACGATGGGAAAACGGCACGGGATCTGGCAAGTGCAAGAGGTCACAACGAGATTGTGCTGCTGCTGGGAATTGACCCCAAGCAACGGCAGCTCTGGGAGAAACACGATGCCGCCGGTGCGAGAGAGTACCAGCAAGGTCGCTACGAGGAGGCCGAGGCCTCCTGGCGCACGACCCTCGAGCTGGCAGAACAAGTGAGAAACGGAGAATACCTCGTTGGCAACAGCCTCAACAACCTGGGAAGGCTCTACTTCGAGCAGGGAAAGTACCCCGAAGCTGAGCCGTTTTTGCAGCGTTCACTATCGATCTCTGACAAGGTTCTGGGTCCTGAGGACCCCTCTACCAGGCATGGACTCAACAGCCTGGCACAGATCTACTTCAATCAGGAAAAGTACTCGGAAGCGGAACCATTGTTCCAGCGCTCACTGGCCATCTATGAGAAAACCCTCGGTTCGGACCACCCCAGTACCGCGCTTGGCCTCAACCATCTTGCCGAAGTCTACAGGGCACAAGGAAAGTACGCCGAGGCTGAGCCCCTGTACCACCGAGCTTTGGCCATTGCTGAGAAGGTTCTGGGCCCTGAGCACCCCAGTACCGCCGCCAGTCTCAACAACCTGGCAGGACTCTATCGCGATCAGGGGAAGTACGCTGACGCCGAGGCCTTGTACCAGCGCTCTCTATCGATCTTGGAGAAAACCCTGGGTCCCGACCATCCCTCTCTGGCTAAGAGCCTCAACAGCCTCGCACGGCTCAGCCAGGATCAGGAAGAACACTCCAAGACGGAAACCTTGTACCAGCGCTCGCTGTCAATCTTGGAGAAGGCCGTGGGTCCCGAGCGCCTCGACACTGCACTCGGCCTCGCCAACCTCGCAGCGTTCTATCTCGGGCAGGGAAAGTACCCTGAGGCAGAGCCTCTTCTCAAGCGGGCGCTGGCTATCTTTGAGAAGACCCTGGGTCCCGAGCATCCTGACACTGCTATGAGCCTCAACAGCCTGGCGTTGCTGTACCATGACCAGGGAAAGTACCCTGAGGCTGAGCCCCTGTACCACCGAGCTTTGGCCATTGCTGAGAAGGTTCTGGGCCCTGAGCACCCCAGTACTGCCGCCAGCTTCAACAACCTGGCAGGACTCTATCGCGATCAGGGGAAGTACGCTGACGCGGAGGCCTTGTTCGAGCGCGCGCTGGCCATCGCGGAGAAAGCCCTGGGCCCCGAGCACCCCGACACCGCTGATGGCCTAAACAACCTGGCAGCGCTCTACCTGGAGCAGGGAAAGTACGCCCAGGCGGAGCCTCTTCTCAAGCGCATGCTTGTCATCTATGAGAAAACCCCGAGTCCCGACCACCCCGGTGCCGCTCTTGGCCTCAACAAACTTCTGGGACAAATCTACGCCAGGCAGGGAAAGTACGCTCAGGCGGAGCCCTTGTACCAACGCGCGCTGGCCATCTATGAGAAAACCCTGGGTCCCCAGCATCCCGATGTAGCCGATGTGTTAGAAGATTATGCCAGGCTGCTTCGGGAGACCGGTCGGAACGAGGAAGGCCAGCAGATGGAGCAGCGCGCCACAGAGATTCGTGCCAGAGCACCTCAAGAATAAGGAGCAAGGCACTAGAACGGGTTTAAACTCGCTCTTATCTCCACTAGAATCGGGGCATTATGCGAAGATTCTCTGTCCCGGCCTGGCTGCTCTTCATTGCTCTCATCCAGGGGTGCGGACCTCCGGACCAGGGAGCCTCCAGCAAGACAACAACTGACTGGGAACTTCCCCTTCCATCGGTCACCATCAGTCTCAGTTCCAAGCTGACGAATCTCGACATTCTCGGCTCCACCCCCCAGCCCGACATCGTTACCATCTGATTGGCGACAGTCAGAATTCCCCGCGACGACAAATGGAATTCCCCGCTTTTTCAGGGCTGATCCTGACCATGAGGGCATGGTTAAGGATCAGCAAGTGCGGAGGTTAGTAAAGTTGAAGAAGAACGAGAAGACGCTAACGATGGCGGCGGCCAAAGCGGGGATGTCGCGAAAGACAGCTCGCAAGTACCTGAAGTCGGGAAAGCTACCGAGCCAGTGTCAGCCGGAACGGTATTGGAGAACTCGATCGGATCCGTTCGAGTCGGTGTGGCCGGAGGTGAAAGAGATCCTGAAGCGATCGCCGACGGTGGAAGCAAAAGCGGTGTTCGATCATTTGTGTCGTCAGCAGGAAGGGGCCTTCCAGCAAGGCCAGTTGAGAACGCTGCAGCGCAGGATCAAGCAGTGGAAGGCAGAATACGGAGAAGCGAAGGAGGTGATGTTCCCGCAGAAGTATCAGCCGGGACATCAAGCGCAATCGGACTTCACGTTTATGGGGCGCCTCGGAGTGACGATCCAGGGCCAGCCGTTTCCCCATCTGCTGTACCACTTCGTGTTGGCCTACTCGAACTGGGAAGCGACCACGCTGTGTTTCAGTGAGTCGTTTGAGAGCCTCAGCCTGGGGCTTCAGAACGCGTTGTGGGAGTTGGGGGCGCTGCCCGAGGAGCACCGGACCGACCGGCTCTCGGCGGCAGTCAAGAACCTGAAGCGGGAAGAGTTCACCGAGCGCTATCAAGCGTTGCTGAGACACTTCGGGATGCGCTCCAGTCGCACTCAGGCAGGAAAGGCACACGAGAACGGGGATGTGGAACAGTCCCATCACCGCTTGAAACGGGCCATTGAGCAGGAACTGCTGCTGCGGTGTAGCCGTGATTTTTCCAGCCGGGAAGAGTACGAGGGCTTTGTAGCGGTGATTGTGTCCCGGCGCAATGCGGCCCGGCAAAAGCGCCTGGGAGAAGAGCTGGCAGTGATGCGCCCGTTGCCGGCACGCCGTCTGGATGACTTCACCCGGCAGTGGGTGAGAGTCTCCCCCAGCAGTACGATCCGGGTTCGCCACAACACCTATTCGGTGGACAGCCGGTTGATCGGCGAGCGCGTTCAAGTGCGGGTGTGGGCGGATCAGGTGGAGGTCTACTACGGAGGACGGCGCCAGGCACGGATGCCGCGCTTGCGAGGAGAAGGCAAGCATCGCATTGACTACCGGCACGTGATCCATTCGTTGGTGCGCAAGCCGGGGGCGTTTACTCGCTATCGCTGGCGGGAGGATCTGTTTCCGGGGATCTTGTTTCGAGTCGCCTACGACGAGCTGCGCCGAGATTGTCCGGCCACGGCGGATCGCCAATATCTGAAGATCCTCGAGGTGGCTGCCCAGGAAGGTGAACAGCGGGTGCGAGAGGCACTTCAGGTGTTGATTGAGCGGGGACAAAGAATCCGTTTTGAAGCACTACGAGAATGCCTTGTCGATCCGGTGGTGGAACCCTGGGAAGTGATGGTGGAGAAGATGGACGTGGGCCTCTACGACACCCTTCTCGAGAACCGGGAGGTGAGGTCATGAGCACAGGCAACTTACCGCGACTTCGCGAGTGCCTAATCGAGCTGCATCTACCGGCCTTTCGGGAGCACTACGCCGCCCAGGCGGCACTGGCCACCCAGGAAAGTCTGTCCTATCCCCGGTTTCTCTTGTCGTTATCTGAGATCGAGGTGGCGGAGCGGCACGAGCGCAAAATCCAGCGCCAGCGTCGGGCCTCCAAGCTTCCCTGGGAGAAAACGCTGACGGCGCTGGACCGCTCGCGCTTGCCCCAAAGCGTGGATCGACAACTCACAGCGCTGCTGGAAGGGACGTTTTTGGATCGTGCCGAGAACGTCTTGGCTTTCGGTAACCCTGGGAGCGGGAAAACCCATCTGGTCTGTGCTCTGGGCCAGGAGTTGATTCTGCTGGGGCGCCGGGTTCTGTTTTCTACCTGCGCCCTGCTGGTACAGCGATTGCTGCGGGCCAAAATCGATCTGACTCTGGAGAAGGAGCTCAAGAAACTGGATCGCTTCGAGGCTCTCATAGTCGATGACATCGGCTACGTTCAGCAAAGCCGGGAGGAAATGGAGGTTCTCTTCACACTGCTGGCCCATCGTTACGAACGTCGCAGCATCTTGCTGACCAGCAACCTGATCTTCTCGGACTGGGAGAGGATCTTCAAGGACCCCCTGACGACGGCAGCAGCCATCGACCGGCTGGTGCACCACAGCGTGATTCTGGAACTCAACGTCCCGAGCTATCGAATGGAGAGCGCCAAGGCAAAGCAGCAGGGAACCACGAAATGAGGAAACCGCGAGGAGGTCAAATCCGGGCAAATCGGCTGATTGGACCCCGGAAAGTGCTTGGTGAGGGCGATAGACGAGTGCCCGCCAAGGGGAGAGGTCGTACAGCGCCCTACAGAGGCCGCTCAGCAGCCTCGTGGATCTGGTCCACTCCCCTCGACGCCAGCGCGAGCGAGGGGGAGCTCCGTTCGGGCTACGCCCTCACTCCGTCCCCCTCGCATTCTAGGAACAATCTCTCTTTTTTACAGAAAGGAGGACCGCGGAAAGGGCCGTCTCAGAGGACGGCTACAGCTCTTTTTTTTTAATCCTTGTGTGGGGATTTCCAATCGTCGCTGCGGGAATTCTATTTGACGTTGATCAACCATCTATTTGACGGCGGGCCGGCTTTTTCGGCTGAATCACGACTGGTCGGTGGAACCCGAGCTGGCCGAGTCGATGGAGGTTTCTGACGACGGCCTGACCGCCACCGTGATATTGAAGAAGGGGCTGGTTTATTCGGACGGGACACCCTTGACCAGCCAGGACGTGGTGTTTGCCTACACCCGGAATCGCGATTATCCGGGCCCCTTTTTCGCCACCTTACTGCTGCCCATCGAGAGGGTTGAGGCGCCTGATCGAAACACGGTTGTGTTCTATTTGAAGGCGCCCTATCTTGATCTCCAGCTGGCGCTCGCCCATATGGCCATGGTGATCCACCCACAGTCGAAGATTGAAGAGGACCCCGATTACTTCCGACATCCCGTCAGTTCGGGTCCTTATGTGATCAAGGAATGGATCCCGGGTGCTTCGCGCTGGGTCGTTGAGTCCAATCCTCACTATGTGCGCGGGCCCATGGCCATTGAGCGGATTGAGCTGGTAGCGGTTCCCGATCCAACTTCGCGAGTGCTGCAACTGGCCTCCGGGACCATTGATTACGTTTACGAACTTCCGGTGACGGCGCGACCTTCCCTGCCCTCAGAGGTGGCGATGTACCAGGCTCCCCTCAATGGCCAGCACCTTATCGCCATCAATAACGGGTTGCCTTCCGAGCACCCGCTGCGGAATCCGAAAGTCCGGCAGGCAATCTCGCTGGCCATTGACCGAGAAGAGATCAACCAGAAGGCTTTTGGCGGGATTTCGGCCCCGGCCCGGGGATTCCAATACCCCGGGCCCCGGGAGGGCCTGGAGAACCTGCCTTTTGAAGGGAAAAGAAATCTGCAGGCAGCACGGGATCTGCTTGCTCAAACGCCTTTTGCCGACGGCTTCAGCACCAGTCTCCAGACCTGGGGGCAACGCGCTGGCTGGACAGACGCGGCCCTGGTCATCGCCGCCAACCTGGCTGAGCTTGGAATCGAGGCTCAGGTCAATCCCCTCGAGGACGCTGTGGCCATCGCGAATCTGCGGGCCGGGCGCTACGAGATGCAGTTCTCCGGTAACGCATCAGGACCCATGAATTTCTTCAGGAACCAGTTTGTGCCGGGTACATTCTGGGCCGATGTTCTTCGTTACAACAATCCAGAGGTGACCCGCCTGGTGAATGCGGCTTCGACCGCCACAACCTTCGACCAGAGAATCAAGCTGATCCACGCAGCCCAGGATCTGGCCCTGCAGGATATGCCGCTCATCCCGGTGTCGGAACGAGTCGTGCTGGTGGGGAACCGGATTGACCGGGATATTCTGTTTGAAGCCAATTTCCCACCGGGCACGAACCCCATGTTGGCGATCATGAGAAAGTGCGGGATTTTGAACGGGCGCCGGGGTGGGGTCAGGGATCTGTCGATGGGGAGTCTTGGCGGCAATCGGTCGCGAAGGCGGCGATTTTTCTTTCCAGGTAACGGGAGTAGCCCTTGGGAAGAGGAGTCTCGAGCAGCTCCTCAATGACGGGGACAAAGTAGTAGAGAGAACGAATCGAGGCGAGGGGATGGGCGTCTTGGCAACGCAGTAGACGCCTTGCGGATGCCAGCAGAAGGGCATCTTTTACGGTTGGGAGCGGGATATTGCAGTCGTGGAACTGGCCGGCCAAGCGGCGATCGTGTGGTCGAGATCGAGGCGGTGTGGCGGGCAGTTCCAGATAGGCGTGCAGCACGGCCTGGACGTAAGCTCGACGCTGCAACAAGTCGCTCAATCTTGTTTGCGGCGCTCAGCCGCCTCCTGCTCACTTTCGCGGCGACGATAGCTTTCACCTTCAATGACGGTGATGTCGGCGTGGTGGGTGAGACGATCGAGGAGACTGACGATGCAGGTGGCGTTGGGAAACACGACGTTCCAGTTTTTGAAGGCTCGGTTGGTGGTGACGATGACAGAGCGGCGCTCGTAGCGTCGGTTGATGACCTCGTAGAGCAGGTCGGCGGCATGGCAATCGTAGGATAGATACCCAACTTCGTCGATGCAAAGCAGAGACGGCCGTGCGTACTTTTTGAGCCGGCGGCGCAGTAGCTCAGAAGAGTCCAACTGAAGGTCGTCGAGCAGTTCGGATGCGGTACGAAACAGAACCGAGTGACCAGCCAGGACGGCCGCGTGGGCGATGTTCTTGGTGATCATGGTCTTGCCCAGGCCGTTGGCGCCCAGCAGGATCAGATTGCGGCCCTCGGGGATGAAGTCCAGGGTGAGGGCTCGCTCCAGCAGGTGTCGGTCGATCTTTTTGGGCCAGTTCCAGTCAAAGTCAGCCAGCGGCTTGAAGCGTCCGACGCGGGCATAGCGCAGCCGGCGCTCCAGCGAACGGCGAGCCCGTTCGATCTCCTCCAGCCGAGCCATCTCAGCCAGAGCGGCGCGAGTGGACCAACGGCCTTTCTTGGCACGGCGCAAGAAGTCCTCCAGTTGATCGGGGAGGACTCGAAAGCCGAGTTTTTTCAGCTGTGCAGCCAGTTCACTCGGGCTCGGAGAGGTCATCGTATCCTTCTGGAGAATGGGGCTGTACGTGAAGATCGGCCAACTCGGGGCGGCGCCTCAGATCGACGGGCAAAGGAGCAGCAGCAGCGCGTCGGCTTCTCTGTAATAGGAAAGCTACCGAGGAGGCCCGCGGAGTGCCGCGCTGCAGTGCTTCTGCGAGTGCCCCCTGCAGCGCCTCGGCACCGTAGTCCTCCAGCAAGCCCAACAGCTGACGGGTCTGGCGGACGACCGATTCTCCGCGCAGCAGGGCGGCTTGCAGAAAGGCCTCGCTTTCGGGGACAGCCACCGAGAGCCGGTCAGAAGGGGCAGCGTAGGCTTTTCTTTTTTGCTCCAGCAGAGCTTGCTGATGAGCGGGGTCGGCGACCACCTGGTGTCGGTCGTAGCTGCGGCGGTGGCGAGCCACTTGTTTGGTTCCGTCGAGAATGCGCACCAGGGTGTCGGAAGCGACCAGCGTCAGCTGCCGGCCCACTGCAGCGGGGGGAATCGAGTAGTCGTTGAGATCGAAGCGCACGTAGATGGTCTTGTGCGACTTGGCAGGCACTACCAGATCGGTTTCCAGGGGGTGAGCCGGAAGAGGCAGCAGTCGAGCTTTTTCTTCTTCGAAGACAGCGGCGACGGTGCGCGAGTGATCGCCCGGCCAGGGCCTACGGTGCGCGATCTCATCCCGCCAGCGGCGGGCCTGATGATTGAAGTCTGCCAGGGTGGTAAAGGGGCGGGCGGCAAAGAACGAAGAGCGAACGTACTGGATAGCTCTTTCAACGCGTCCTTTCTCATTCGCGCGTCCCACATGACAGGGCCTGGGGGCGAAATGGTAGTGGGCGGCCAGCTCCAGCAGCCGGGGATGGAATCGAATGGCGTCGCCGCGGCGCTCCAAAACCACGCTCTTAAGGTTGTCGTAGAGTAGATCTCTGGGGCAGCCACCCCACTGAGTGAAGGCTCGCACGTGGCCGCGCAGGAAGTTCTCCAGTGATTGGTCAAAGAAAAACTCCAGGGCCAGCGCGCGCGAATACGACAGCGTCAGCAGAAGACAGGAGAGCCTCCGGCTGGCGCCTCCGATCTGCACTTTTCCAAAGGAAGCCCAGTCAACCTGCCCCTGCTCCCCAGCAAAGGTGCGCAGCCGCAGGAAAGCTTCCCGCGGCCGGGGACGTAAGGTGGCCACCAGGCGGCGCAGCGTCACTACGCTGCCCGTGTAACCGCGGGCGCAGATCATCTGGTAGATACGGGTAGCCCGAAGGCGTGGGTATTGCTCCAGAGTCTGGCGGATGAACTCGACGTAGGGGTCGGTTACCCGGGGCCGCACGATCTTGTACCGGTTGAAGCGCTCGGTTTCCAGCGCCCGTCGCACCGTCTGGTGGTGCAGACCGAGTTGATCGGCTATGGTTCCGATCTTCCAGTGCTCGGCAAAGAAGAGTCGGCGGATGTGGGCCCTCTGCTCGGCGTCGATCATGCTTTACCCCCAGTGGAAGGGGTCGATATAGCGCCCTGCGCGACCGCAGCGTATACAAGCCGGTCGAAAACCGGGCCTGGAACGGCAAAAAGTATCTGCACGGCTGTTCTCCTGACGCCTCTGGACGGATCTTCTCGGCATTGAGTAGGCCGCCAGAGGCTCCCACAGCCTGAAAGAAGATCTATATCGCTGTCTACGTTGATCCGTCACGCGGGCTTGCTGCTGCCGCTGACGGTAGGCTCTTTGACGGTCGCGATGATCGGCTCGGCCCTCAGGAGATTGCTGGTGTCGGCGGTTGGCCGCACGGCATTGCAACCGGCGCTGCAGACGACGGCATGGCTGGCTGCAGTAGACCTGGCCCCGGTCGCAGGAGCGGCAGATGAAAAATAGCGCGCCGCAGCCTTCGGCCCGGCAAGTACATTGCCGGAGAACGACAATCGAATCGGCCATGGATCCAGTCCCGGCGGGAACTGGACAACAGCCCAGGATCGTGGCAGGTTACAATCTGCTTGTGGTGGGTATCCGCTTTGTACAGAGCTGCCACAACCGGACCTCGACCGCGTTACAGGTCGAGGTCCTCCCTCTTCCTGGATTCGAAACAATACACTCTCGAAGGGAAAAATCCACCTCGTCAGAAATCGCGAGATGAATGCTCGGACGCACCTACGGTGCGGATGATGTTGAAACCCTATCCTAACGGCGAGTGTCCAAAAAAGCGCACTTCCTGATGATCATTGACAGGAACTGTACGAAAAGGTTTTTTACCGCCTGCTGGATCGTTGTCTGAGAGAGACCGAAGGGCGTCGCAAGAGAAGATTTCGTTTCAAGAATCCGCTGCTGAGTCTGGATGCGACCGTCATCGATCTGTGCGCACAATTGTTTGACTGGGCTCATTTTTGCCGAACCAAGGGGGCCGTCAAACTGCATCTACTCTTGGACCACAACGGTTACCTTCCCGTCTTTGCCCACATCACCGAGGCAGCCACGGCCGACATCACCGTGGCTCGCCGTCTGAAGTTTGCCGCCGGCACCGTTGTCGTCTTTGATCGCGGCTACAACGACTACAACTGGTATGCGGACTTGACCCGTCAGGGCGTCTTCTTTGTGACCCGTCTCAAAGACCGTGCCGATTACGAGGTCCTCGAAGACCGCCCGCTTCCCAAAAACCGTCGAGTCGTCCGTGACCAGGTGATTTTCTTTCACGGACTGGCCGCCCAGGACAAAACCTGTTTCTTGCGCCTGGTCGAAATCCAAGATCCGCTCTCTGGCCGCCTCGTTTTTTTGACGAATCACCTGGATTTCGGAGCCACCACCATTGCCGCAATCTACAAGGAGCGCTGGCAAATCGAGCTCTTTTTCAAGGCCCTCAAGCAGAATCTACGGGTCAAGACCTTCGTCGGCACCTCGGCCAACGCCCTCAAGACCCAAATTTGGACAGCATTGATCGCTCTGCTGATCCTGAAGTTTCTGCAGCTCAAAGCAACCTTTGACTGGTCACTGTCCAATCTGGCCGCACTGCTGAGGATGAACATGTTCGTTCATAGAGACTTGTGGAGGTGGTTGAACCAACCATTCAAGTTCCCACCCCTACTACCGGAAAGCTCTCAACCCTCCTTCACCTTCTCGTAATCTGGACAGCACAATCGGAGACCTGGACATGAAAAGACTGAAAATCCCGTCCAAGACGCCAATAAAATCAAGGGGTTGATGATCGAATATCAGCTAATTTGGACAGCAGTGGGAAGACACCCTCGGGACAACCCTTGCTCAACTTCCCAGAAGCTTACCCGGAATCGACCGGGTGGAATGGCTGACCTAGTCTAGTTCTCATCCGAAAAAGGATAAGTAGTTGTAAATAAAAGGCTTAGGTCGCATCTTCGACCTCCATTGTTGTCGTGGTGTCTTGTTATAATAATGTCTCAAAGCACTGAAACAACAAGACTTACGGCAAACACAGGAGGTCAAAGATGCGTCAAAGTCGTGAAAATCAGCTGCCGCTGACTCCCCTCTGGCCCGATCATCAGCACGCCCAGGAGCTGCGGGAGATTTCCAAGATCCTCGATGAAAATTCTAAGCTGAACGAGCTGGTCTGGCAAGATCTCAGTGAGGCAGACTCGACAAAAGGGGCTCCGGGGATGAGCGGGGAGCAGGTGTTGCGCTGTGGTGTGATCAAACAGATGCATCAGTTCTCCTATGACCGCTTGGCCTTTCACCTGGCCGATTCCGTGAGCTTGCGGGCCTTTTGCCGTCTGCCTTTGGGCTGGACGCCGGCTCGTTCCACCCTGGCCGAGAACCTCTCGCGCATCCGCCACTCGACCTGGCAGGCCATCAACGCGGCTCTGGTGGACTGGGCCTGTGAGCAAGGCTTGGAGAAGGGAGAGAAGGTCAGAATCGACGCCACTCCGGTGGAGAGTGAGATCCACCACCCCACCGACAATCAGCTGCTCTCTGATTGCGTACGGGTGCTGGCCCGTTGGCTGGGACGACTTTCTTGTTTTGTCGACTTCCCTTACCGGGATCATGGCTTGCGGGCCCGCCGCCGCTGTCTGGCCATCAGCAATGCCCGCCGTCAGACCCTGCGCATCGGCCCTTATCGCGATCTGCTCAAAGTGACCCGCAAGATGGCAGGCTACGCCCGGGCAGCCCTGGCGGCGTGCCAAGACTCCAGCCATCCCCGTGTTGTGCGAGTGAGGAGCTTGCTCGAACACTACCTGGAACTGACCGATCGAGTGATCGATCAGACCGAGCGTCGTGTGGTGCGGGGGGAATCGGTCCCGGCTGGCCAAAAAGTGGTTTCCATTTTTGAGGAGCACACCGATCTGATTCGCAAAGGCGGCCGGGAAACGGTCTATGGGCACAAAGTTTTTCTATCCTGTGGCAGATCCTCTCTGATCCTGGATTGTCTGCCGGTGCGGGGTAACCCGGCCGATAGCACTTACCTGGAGACGATGCTGGATCGGCACTGCCATCAATACGGCTCTTATCCGCGTCAGGCCAGCTTGGACGGAGGCTTTGCATCCAGAGGGAACTTGGCCTTGGCCAAAAGCAAGCCCGGCCTCAAGGATGTGGCTTTCGCCAAAAAGTGTGGACTCACGATCGAATCGATGGTGTCCTCCAGCTGGGTGTACAAACAGCTGCGCCGCTTTCGGGCCGGCATCGAAGGCTGTATCTCGATGCTCAAGCGCGTCTTCGGGCTGGACCGCTGCCACTGGAAAGGCTGGCAGCACTTCCAGCAGTACCTGCAACTCTCGACGCTTTCCTATAATCTGCTGGTACTGGCGCGCCTGCGATTGTAGAGGTGCTCCTGCGGCTGACATCTCGATCCGGCTGGCAAAAGGCCGAAGTGTCTCTTAAAATCGACTCTGGGTGATCCGTTTAGGTCCCCAGCCCACTGCACACAACGGATTGCCAGCGGCTGATTGGGGCCTGCTCGAGGGCGAGCGTCTTAAAAAGCCGATTTCCGGATGAGAAGTAGTCTAGTTCCCATCCGCTCGCCTGTAAGTGATTGGAAACAAAGAGGAAAGGTCACATTTTCGAGCTCCGAGTTTGTCAGAGTCTTTTGGTACAGTAAGAAGTAAATATTCGGTAAACCCATCATCGTCTTTATGCCTTTAGTCTAGAACTCAGGTGTTTTCGTCAAGCCCCGGTGGACTCTGTTTATAGATTCCGTCTCTTTTTTCTCCCGCCAGTCGTAGCGGTCTTGTATCCTTTCCACGCTCTCAGAGTTGCGAGACGAAAGTCCGGTGTTGCCTGTCACTGCAGGCAGGGCAGCCGGCTTCATCTTGAAAGGTAGCCCCACGGCCCCCGGCTCGGTGGCCACCCGGGTTGACTCGAGGTATGGGATCTGCGATTCGATACACGGTGGAGGACTGGATCAAGAAGGCCCTGCCGGATCGAGTTCTGTTCAAAGTGCTCCTCTCTCGTGCATGGTGGTTCGGAGAGGCTGAAATGCGCCGGTTGAATGAGCTGGTGCCCAGGAGAGGGAATGCCGTAGATGTTGGAGCCAACTGGGGAATCTACAGCTATTCCTTGTCCCATCTGGGCGGTCAGGTCTATGCCTATGAGCCCAACCCGAACCTGGCTAGGTTCATGCGGCGGACAACCGCATCGAATGTCCAGGTCTTTCAAAGGGCTTTGTCCGATTACAACGGCGAAGGAACACTGAGTATACCTGTTCTGGGGAGTCACGTATCCCACAATCTGGCTTCCTTGAACCGCACCCTAGAGGAAGACTCCAGAGAGATGCAAGTCCCAGTCTCGACGCTGGACTCGGCGGGACACGCCGATGTCGTTTTTATCAAGATCGATGTTGAGGGCCACGAGCAAAGGGTGCTGGCAGGTGCGGTGCACACTATTCGAGAGTTCCGAACCACGCTCCTGGTGGAAATCGAACAGCGACACTCTGCAACACCAGTAATAGAAACCATTAACTTTATCCGGGAGTTTGGCTATGAGGGGTTCTTTATTGACGGAAACCGGAAGCTGGATGTCTCTCTGTTCTCCTACTCGGACCATCAGGCGAGATATCTGGACTCCGAATCGGGACAGGTGATTTCCTCCAGGTACGTGAACAATTTCGTTTTTACGCCACGAGGAGAATAGCCAACTCGCCTTCGGTCGCGGCAAGCCCAGCGTGTGGGCCTACGAGACTCTGGAGTTCCCCCGGTTTCGTGGACACCTAATCCTTTGGGAGAATGGAGGACACGATGCCAAGAACAAGACGAGCTTATCCACCCGAGTTTCGCCAGCAGATAGTCGAGCTTCATCGAGCCGGGCGCAGCCCCGGTGAGCTGGCCCGAGAGTTTGAACCCAACGAACAGACGATCCGCAACTGGATCGCCCAGGCAGACCTGGATGAAGGCCGTCGTAGAGACGGCCTGACGACGGTAGAACGAGCCGAGCTGCGGAAGTTGCGCAAAGAAAATAGGCAGCTGAGGGTTGAGCGGAAAATATTGGCAAAAGCCGCGGCCTGGTTCGCACGGGAGAGCGATCCGATTTCCAAGGAGTCTTCAGGTTCGTGAAAGTGAATCAGGCCGACTATCCAATCACCACCATGTGCCGTTTGCTGGGTGTCTCCACCAGTGGCTACTACGCGTGGGTCGATCGCGGACCTTCGACTCGAGATGAAGCGAATGCTCGTCTTCTGGAAACAATCAACGGGATCCACCAGCAAAGTCGTCGGACCTATGGAGCTCCCCGCATTACGGCGGAACTTCGAGAGGAAGGTCACCTGGTGGGCAAAAACCGGGTGGCCCGACTGATGAAAGTCGCCGGCATTGAAGGCGTTAGCCGCAGACGCAAGACACGCACGACCCTGAGAGGCCAAGACAGCCGTCCGGCTCCGGATCTGGTGGAGCGAAACTTCCAGGTCAGCCGCCCCAACCGACTGTGGGTTGCAGACATCACGTACGTGCCGAGTTGGGCAGGTTTCGTCTACCTGGCCGTAGTGGTCGACGCTTTCAGTCGTCGAGTGGTCGGCTGGTCGCTCAGAAATGATCTCAAGACCCGGCTAGTGACCGATGCCCTGCAAATGGCACTTCAAGAGCGTGAATCCGACGGGGTGATCCATCACTCGGACCAGGGGACGCAATACACGTCGATCGAGTTCGGGCTACGCTGCAAGAGAGCCGGCATCAGACCCTCCATGGGCTCGGTCGGTGACTGTTATGACAACGCGCTGTGTGAGAGCTTTTTTGCCTCTCTGGAGTGTGAACTGATCGACCGGCACAGCTTCCGCAGCAAGCTGCAGGCCAAGCTTGCTGTCTTCGACTACATCGAGGGCTTTTACAACCCTCACAGGCGGCACTCGTCACTGGACTATCTGTCGCCGATCAACTATGAATCGAGGCACTCAGATGTGGCTTGATTCGAAAGCCGTAAACTGTCCACAAAAGTGGGGTAACTTCAGAGTGGCTATCGGGTCTATCCTCTGATCTCGCCGGACTCGCGGTCACGACCAGCCGCCTGATGTTCGTCCTGCCCGGGATGGCCGTTTTGCTTTCGTTTCAGAGGGGGCTTCTGGTCAAGCTTCGTAGAACTCCCAGCATCACCTGGGTGAACCGCTCCGGGTTTTCCGGAGACAGTTTTAGTTGACTCCAGCCACTATAGCTGTAGCCGGTTGATTCAGGTAATACATCTGCTCGAACTCAACGGGTGGAATGTAGCCGATTGGATCCAGCAATCTCTTCTTGTTATACCAACAGACCCAATCCAGCGTCGCAAATTCCACCTCCTCTAATCCCCGCCAGGGGCCTTCCTGACGAATGACTTCCGTCTTAAACAGCCCGATGACCGATTCGGCCAGCGCGTTGTCGTAAGAGTCTCCTTTGCTTCCAACCGAAGGCTCGATGCCGGCCTCTGCCAACCGCTCCGTATAGCGAATCGACAGGTACTGCACTCCCCGGTCGCTGTGATGAATCAGGCCTTCTGTGTCTGAACGCGACCACAGGGCCTGCTCCAGTGCGTCCAGGGCAATGTCGGTCTTCAGGGAAGCCGACGCCCTCCACCCGACAATACTTCTCGAGAAGGCATCGATGACCAATGCCACGTAGACGCGCCCTCTCCAGGTGGCCACGTAGGTCAGATCGGCTACCCACAGCTGATTCGGACGGGTTGCAGTAAAGTTGCGGTCCACCAGATCAGCCGGCCTTGCGGCTGTTTCATCCGGCTGCGTCGTCTTAAACCGGCGACCCCGAACCACGCCCTGCAGTCCCGTCTCGCGCATTAAACGCTGGACCGTGCAGCGAGCCACCTTGAAGCCCTCACGATTCAGCTGCTTCCAGACCTTGCGCACTCCGTAGACCTCGCGATTGGCACGCCACACCCGATCGATTTCAACTCGAAGCCTGGCATCGCGTTTCGTCCTGGTCGGCAGTAACGCAGGATCCTTGTGCCTGGCTTCCCGCTGGTAGAACGTCGAAGGGGCGATCGGCAGCACCTCGCAGATCGACTCGACCCCATAGCAGGTCCGATTTTCTCGGATGAAATCCACCATCATTTCCGTCGGCGGCCGAGCTCCGCCTGGGCGAAAAAAGCCGAAGCCTTCCTTAAGATCTCGTTAGTCTGCTTCAGCTCCCGATTCTCCCGCTCCAGTTCCTTCAGACGCTGCCTCTCGTCCGTTGTCAGCCCGGCTCGACGCCCCTGATCCCTTTCCGCCTGTCGGACCCACTTGCGCAGCGTCTCCGCTGTGCAGCCGATCTTGGCTGCTATCGATGTCATCGCACCCCATTGAGAGCTGTACTCCCGTTCGTGCTCAAACACCATCCGTACTGCTCGTTCTCTAACCTCTGGTGAGTATCTGCTTCGTCTTCCCATGACCCCATCCTCTCAAGAAATGGAGTCTCCGGAAATCCCGGGGCGGTTCAGGGCCTCGCTGGTCGAAGTGCTTGGTATTGTGGTGGTCCTTACGGTCTGTGTATTCCAACTGCAGCTTCTGGGAGCTGTAGCCGCCGCCGTGGCAATGCTGATGGGTCGCGCTTCCGCTTCGCTTTACCTGTGGAAACCGGTTCAGAAGAATGTTGCTTTCTTTTCGCAGACGGCTTGAAGGACTCCGCAGCCACTGTTGTTCCTCCCTGTGTCGTTTCTTTGGTTCCTACGCGTGCGAAGCATGACGAGCCCCGAACGTCCAGTGAGGGGAGAATAGAACTTCGATTGTGACTGTTCCATGCTGCCCGTGGGTCGGTGCCCGCAGGAAACCGGGTTGAACTTGGGACACTCAAGGCTATAACGTGGCTGTTTACTATGGAATCATCCAATCTGACCGAGGATGCTGTCCTCCAGGCGCTGAATCGAGTAGCCGATCCCGAATTTGACCGTACCATCGTTGACCTTGGATACGTTCAGGGCGTGGACCTGAGAGGCGACCAGCTCAGGGCACAGCTCATATTTCCCTATCCCGGCTCTCCTTCCCGCGAACAGGTAGAGAGTGAGGTTCGGCAGATTCTTGGCGACCTTCCGGGAGTCGCATCCCTGGAACTGGAAACCAGGTGGCAAGTCACTTCGAAGAGCGCTGCTCAAGCTCGCCAGCTCATTCCTGCAGTGAAAAATGCGGTTGCGGTTGCAAGCGGAAAAGGCGGGGTCGGGAAATCCACTATAGCGGCCAATCTGGCAACGGCGCTGCACTCGTTTGGAGCCAGTGTGGGCTTGATGGACGCCGATGTCTACGGACCCAGCATCCCCAAGTTGATGGGGGCCCTGAAGCCACCCCAGGTCACACCTGAAAATCGGATCATTCCGCCGGAGATACGAGGCATCAAGTTGATCTCCATGGGGTACTTTCTGCCCAAGGATGAGGCGGTCATCTGGCGAGGCCCCATGCTTCACAAAATGATCCAGGACTTTCTGGGACTGGTCGAATGGGGAGAACTGGACTATCTGGTCATTGACCTCCCCCCCGGGACGGGAGATGTCCAGCTCAGCCTCTGCCAGACCATCCCTTTGACCGGTGCGGTAGTGGTTTCGACTCCTCAGGACCTGGCCCTGGAAGTGGCATCCAAAGCCATCGCTATGTTTCGCAAACTGAATACACCGGTGCTGGGAATGATCGAGAACATGAGTTACTACCACTGCTCACACTGTGGAGAGCGGGATGACATCTTTGGCCACGGAGGAGCCCGACAAGCCAGTAGTCGGCTGGGTTATCCGTTCCTGGGGGAAATCCCCTTGAACTCGGTGATCCGCGAACGCAGCGACCGCGGCGATCCGATCGCTTTGGATCGCGAGTCTGAATATGGTCAGGCCTATCGGCGGATTGCCCGGGGGGTAGCCCGCGAAATTGCATCGGCCAACATGGTCGAACCGACCGAGATATCGATCGAGATCTAGGCTACCGTATTTATGGAAGAGAGCGTGACTCTTACACCGCGAAGGATTCAGCTGGTCGGCCTGTCCGAAATCGAAATCACCTGGGATGACGGAACCGGGACAACTTACTCCTCCGCCTTTCTGCGCAACAACTGTCCCTGTGCCACCTGCACGGGCCACGGCGAAAAGCCTCCGATCAGGATCCCCGAAGAAGATCCGCATTCACTTCCGATCCTGGGTCAGGAGCCCGTGCGAGTGACGGGAGCAGAACAGGTCGGCCACTATGCGATCCAGTTTTCGTTCAGCGACAAGCACAACAGTGGAATCTACTCCTTTGACTACCTGTGCCAGCTGGCCGGCTTTCTGAAGAACGTGGACTCAGGATGACGATTCTTTTGAAGTCATCTGCGGAACGTGTCAACAACTTTGAGACACTTTGGTGAATAAATTACAGTAGCGTCATCTCAGGGGTCCTTCTTTTCGGGAGGGTTGATCCAAACCGCCTCTGGAAGAGCGGTAGGAACGGGTTTGCCATTGGGAAATCTCTCCTGGAAGAGTGCATGGGCGGCCTCCAGTGTTTGGGCTCGATTGCGACGTGTGGCGATGGCGGTGAGGTAGTGCACGTCCTCGGGAGTGTGCAGGCCGATACCCGAATGGCGATGGTCGCGGTTATACCAATCGAAGAACTCCCGGCAAAAGGTTCTGGCTTGCTGGATGGTGCCGAATCGAGCCGGGAATTCGGGCCGGTACTTGAGGGTCTTGAATTGGGCCTCCGAGTAGGGATTGTCGTCACAGACGTGAGGCCGAGAGTGAGACTTGGTCACTCCCAGATCGGCCAGCAGCAAGGCCAGTGCCTTGGAACTCATCGACGACCCTCGATCAGCATGGAGGGTGAGATCTCCCGACACGATCGCCTGCTTGGAGTAGCTCTGGGCGATCAAAGCCTTGGCCAGGCGTGAGTTCTCCTGGGTGGCCACCATCCAGCCCACCACGTAGCGGCTGAAGATATCCAGAACCACATAGAGGTAGTAATAACTCCATTTGACGGGACCCTTGAGCTTGGTGATGTCCCATGACCAACATTGGTTGGGGCCGGTGGCCAGGAGTTCTGGCTTGGCGTATTGGGGATGGCGGCGCTGGCGGCGACGCTCCTTGACTTCCAGACGTTGGGACAGAATGCGATACATGGTTCGGATCGAGCACAAGTATCGCCCTTCATCCAGTAGCTCCGCCCACACTGTGGCGGGAGCTTTGTCGACAAACCGCTGGCTGTGCAGGACCTCCACGACAGCTTCCTTCTCGGGCGGGCTCAAGGCGCGTGGGGATGCGGGCCGAGGTCGAGGATCCATCGCCGGCCGTTCCCGCCGAAGTTTCTCCCGATACAGACTGGATGGCGGCAGATCCAGAGCCTGACAGCCGGCCCGGACTCCGTGGGATTGTGAGAATCGCAAAGCTTCGTCCATCAGCTCTCGTCTCCGTTCTCTTCGCTGCTCGCCAGAGAGATCCCCAACAGTTGCGAGACTTTTTTTTGGAGATCCAGCATGGCTTCAAACTTCTCGAGCTTGCGCTTCAACTTCCGATTCTCGGCCTGAACTTGCCTCAATTGATGATCCAGAGGATTGACCGGCTTGGACTTGCGCCCCCGCTTGCGAGGAGTCAGCGCCTGCAGCGTTCCTTCCTCGCGTTGTCGTCGCCAGGTCTGAAGATTCGACCAGTAAAGTCCTTCTCGGCGCAGCAAGGCTCCCACTCCGCCCGACTCTTCACATCCATCGGCCTGCTCCAGGATCCGGAGCTTATAGCGGGCTGAAAATCGGCGACGCGTGGCCTTGCTGGGAACTTCCGGATCGGGTCTAGGAAGAACCCTGTCGGGCTCAGTCCGTTCCGCACCGATTTTGGGGACCTCTCCGCTTCGCTCCGAAGTCTCCAAAATCCTCAGTTTCTTATCGCTCCTGTTTACCATCATCGTGTGATCCAGCTTCTCACCCTCTAGTCTAATTTAGTGGGGAAGAAGTGTCTCACCCATGTTGGCACAGAGGGTAGCGATGCATGACAGCTGCGGAATGACTCTCCGTGTGAAGTTTGATCACGTCCGGGTCAAGCCTCACCTGCTCGGGCGTCGACCAGGAGGGGGATTTCCACAGCAGGTATCGGCGATAGAGCATCCGGCACATAACCTCGTAGATCTGGGCCAATCCCGGAGATAGGAGCACTTCCTTCCATCTTTTCAAAGTGCGGAGCACCGGTGAGCCACCGAGAACTCCAGGATTGTCCTTTACCGGAAGGCTGTTCGGGTACAGTTCTTCAACCCATTTATTGGATTCACGTAGGCGGGTTATCCACTCATCCCCGGTCAGGGGTCGGAGATGAATCAACTGGTTGGCGGAAAACAGGTCACGCTCCCGAAGCGAAAGATGAGTGTCAGCCACCAGGTAGTTGAAACAAACCATCTTCCGGCAGCCGCACAACCGGCTCACCAGAAGGATGTTCACTGCCGTGCTCCAGACCCTTCTTCCGCGCGTGACAACAAACAGATCAATGTCACCCTTCTCGCTCATGTTGAAGTGCGCAGAGCTTCCCCTCTGTGCCAATAATGGTGAGACACTTCTTCCCCACTAAATTAGACTAGGGGGCGAGAAGCTGGATTACGAATGATAGAAAACAGAAGCGACAACAAATTGAGGATTTTGGAAACCTCGGAGCGAAGTGGAGAGGTCTCCAAAACCGCTGCGGAAAGGACCGAGTCCGACAAGGCTCTTCCTAGACCCAATCCGGAAATTGCAGCCAAGGCAACCCGGCGCCGGTTTTCAGCCCGCTATAAGCTCAGGATCCTGGAGCAGGCCGATGGCTGTGAGTTCGGCGAAGTGGCAGCCTTGCTGCGCCGGGAAGGGCTTTACTGGTCGAATCTTCAGGACTGGCGACGACAACGCGAGGAAGGAACTTTGCAGGCACTGACCCCTCGCAAGCGAGGGCGCAAATCGAAGCCGGTCAATCCTCTGGATCATCAACTGAGGCAAGTGCAGGCTGAGAATCGGAAGCTGAAACGCAAGCTCGAGAAGGCGGAGATCATGCTGGATATCCAAAAAAAAGTCTCGCATCTATTGGGAATCTCTCTGGAGAGCAGCAGCGAGAACGAAGACGAGAGCTGATGGACAAAGCGTTGCGTTTCTCGGAAACTCACGGCATTCGTGTGGGCTCGCAGGCGCTGGGTTTGCCACCGTCAAGCCTCTATCGGGAAAAACGACGGCGGGAACAGCCGGCGGTTGAAGCTCGACCTCGGCCGACATCTCCTCGAGCCTTGAGCCCACCCGAAAGGGAGGCCGTTGTGGAGGTTCTGCACAGCCGGCAGTTTATCGACAAAGCTCCTGCCGCCGTATGGGCGGAGCTGCTGGATGAAGGGCGGTACTTGAGCTCGATCCGAACCATGTACCGCATTCTGGCCGAACGTTTGGAAGTTAGAGAACGCCGTCGCCAGCGCCGCCATCCCCACTACTCAAAGCCGGAACTTCTGGCCACCGGCCCAAACCAATGCTGGTCATGGGACATCACCAAGCTGAAGGGGCCCGTCAAATGGAGCTATTACTACCTCTACGTGATCCTGGACATCTTCAGCCGCTATGTGGTGGGCTGGATGGTGGCCACCCAGGAAAGCTCACGCCTGGCCAAGGTCTTGATCGCCCAGAGCTGCTCCAAGCAGGAGATCGTAGCGGGTGATCTCACTCTGCATGCCGATCGTGGCTCGTCGATGAGTTCCAAGGCACTGGCCTTGCTACTGGCCGATCTGGGAGTCACCAAGTCTCACTCTCGGCCTCATGTCTGTGACGACAATCCCTACTCGGAATCCCAATTCAAGACCCTCAAGTACCGTCCAGAATTCCCGGCTCGTTTCGGCACCATTCAGCAAGCCAGAGACTTCTGTCGGGATTTCTTCGATTGGTATAACCGCGACCATCGCCATTCGGGTATTGGCCTGCACACTCCCGAGGACGTGCACTATCGCTCCGCCCTCGCCACACGTCGCAATCGTGCCCACGTGTTGGAGGCCGCCCATGCACTCTTCCCGGAGAGATTTCCCAACGGCAAACCCGTTCCGCCACCTCTTCCCGAGGCCGTCTGGATCAACCCTCCCGAAAAGGAGAACTCTTGAGATGACGCTACAGTAATTTATTCACCAAAGTGTCTCAAAGTTATTGACATGTTCCGTTCCGGAGAGAGCGATCAGGCGAGTGTAGGGAAGAAGCCCAATCCACTGAAGCATTCTTCGATATCGCCGCAGCACATCCCGGCTGAACTCCTCGCGCCGCCGCCGGTTGACTAAATGCAGCGATCGATCTCTCAAATAGAAACAGTCGTCCTGGAAATCGAGGACCGACTGAAGAGCCTCACTTCGATGATAGAGGGCCACTACCTCAGCGCTTTTCAGACTCACCCCGGGCAGGCTGAACGAGACCTCTCGAGGTGTGAGCGGGTACTCGAAGAGAGACGAATAGACCACAGACTTGAGAACGGCCAGTTCCTTCGAAGTCAATATTTGCGAGTCGGCTGAAACGGGCTTCATGAATGCTCCCGAGCGAAAACGGCTCCCTCCCCCGGACCTGGAATTGGGGTGAACCAGATGAAACCACCACAAATCATACCGAGAAAGATTTCCCTCACGAGAACGGCCCAGGCAGCCCCGATGGCACCGCCCGAGGGGATCAACACTGAGTTCAGCGGAATCGTCAGGATCAATACCGCCACACACGCCCACATGTAGGACAGGGGACGGCGCCAGGCGATAAGCTGGTGAGTTAGGACCAGATTGACGAACAGGGGTGGAAGAGCCAGGGCCAGAATGCTTAAAACAGGACCCGCTGTCGAGTAAGCTTCCCCGTAGAGAAAAAGCACGAGTTCCCGGGGATGGAAACGCAGAAACATGGTGCCGGTCACGGCCACCAGCCCCAGGCCGACGGCAAGTGCCGCTGCCAGAGACTTCGATCGAGAGCGGCACAGGCTCGGAAAGAGAACCGCAATCACTGCCGCAGGAAAAAGACGGGCTGCATCCACGAGCCGGAAGACAGCCGTGTATCGACCCACGGCGCTCGCGTCCCGGAACCACTCCAGAAAGAGAAGATCGAGGCGAAAATAGACTCCAGAGGCTAAGATACCCAGGCCGATGGGAAGAATTTCGGCACGGAACGTCCGCGAAAGTGAGGATGTGTTTCTCTCCGGCTCAGCCCGCAGGTCTCCACTACTTTTCTTGTTCTCTCTGACCAGAGTCACTGCCCAGTACCAGGTCAGTAACGTGATGGCGGCCGCCATTGAAAGCAGTGCGCAAGTTAGAAGAGAAAGGCTGGAACTGGTGGCGAGCACGAATCCGCCTGCGAGCAGGGCCCCCAACCGGTGAAGCAGATTGGCCCATGATTCGAGATCGGTTCGCCCAAACCCGCGGAACAGGTGGTTGAAGAATTCAATGACGGAAGAGAAAAGCTGAACCAGAACCAGCCCCAGAAAGATGGGTCCCCCCTTGTCCCACCAGAGCACCCAGTGGACGAGCCCAATGACCCCGAAGAGGATTGAGCCGAGATACAGCCTGACCCGAAAGAGGGGCGGGACAAACTGGCCTGCCTGCTCGGGATTTCGGGCAACTTAACGGGCGACGAAGAGTTGAAGACCCAGATCGGACGCGATAGAAATGACCCAGCCTGTTGCCCAGGCCAGGGAGAAAAGACCAAACTCGAAGGGATCTAGGAAACGAGCGGCCAGAAGAAGCAGCAGAAAGGAACTCAGCCGGCTGCCCATGTCGGAAAGGGTCTTCAAGGCGATGAGTCCGCTGATCCGATAGCTTGCGACTTCCACAGGTTCTCCCTCGAGGAGGCCCATTATAACGGCAAGAGAGGCTCCAAACGGCGTTGACAAGAGACGCAGAAAACGCCCATAATGTCTGTTTTTCGCTGCTCGCGTGAGAGCGACCCAAGGCTGCCTGGAGAATGAGGTGGCCCTCCCTCCGCTGGAGACACAGGAAGCCGCAGGCGGGATGAGAGAAGGAGTCAAGATCGCATGGCCCGTGACACAGGACCGCGTTTGAAGAAAATGAGGGCGCTGGGCTTGAACCTGCCCGGACTGTCCCGCAAGTCCATGAAACACCGGGAATTCCCGCCCGGGGAACAAGGACATGCCCGTCGCCGTAAGCCCTCTGACTACGCTCTCCAGTTGAAAGAGAAGCAGAAGCTTCGCTTCAACTACGGCCTCGGCGAACGGCAGTTTCGACGTCTCGTGTCTGAGGCACGGCGGGGAAGAAAGGCGGCCGGCGATCAGCTTCTCGAGTTCCTGGAGAGACGGCTCGACAATGTTGTGTTTCGAACAGGCTACGCCCCCACCATTCCGGCAGCCCGACAACTCGTCAATCACGGCCACTTCACGGTGAATAGCAGAAGGGTTGACGTGTCGTCATTCCGAGTCAAGGAGGGGGACGTGATCAAGCCCCGGGAGAGAAGCCTGAAGCTTGATGTCATCGCGACGTCCCTTCTGGAGATTTCTCTGATCCGCCCTGACTGGCTCAACTTCGACGACAAGACTCTCACGGCAACGGTTGCTGCCCTCCCTTCTCCCAACTCGGTGCCCTTCCCGGTTGACGTTTCGTCGGTCATCGAATACTACGCCAAGAGGCTATAGGCTCTCGCTGGCGCTCGAGCCGTTCCAGCTTCCACGTTTCAGGTTTTTTGTTCCGGGGCGCCGAAACAGGGAATAACCCACCCGGGGAATGCCATTTCATTTTTATGTGAGGGGTCTGAGGGAAGCCGAACGAGTAACAAGGGCCTGTTCACCACGGCGACCTTCGGACCCCGATCTCAAAACGAGTCGACCACCTGGGCCTGGACCGGGTCCCCCTTCACCAGAACGGTGACTTCATCCCCGACACCAGCACGGGCCTGAATCAGATAGGCAAGGGCAATCGGACGCTGGAGCCGGATCGAATGGACTGCGCTGGTCACAGCGCCAAGCGCCCTGTCATTCTTGATAACTTCCGCACCTGGGACCGGGACCGGGCTTCCCGGTGAAAAGAGCAGCTTGCCAAGTCGTCTGCGAACTCCGCCGATGTAGGTTGCCTTGGCAACTACTTCCTGTCCCACGAAGCAGCCTTTGTCGAGGCTGATCGCCTGCTCGAGGCCTGCCTCCATCGGATAGTTACTCTCATCCATATCGACTCCGAACCAGGGGGTGCCGCGCTCCAGCCTCAACACATTCCGGGTCTCGCCATCGACTCTCTCTACTCCCCGGGGCCCGAAATCACGCAGCATGCGCGCCAAGAAGTCCTGGCCCGAGCTCCGGGGAAGAAGGATCTCGTATCCGGTCTCAGCCAGTGCCGGTTTGTTGATCACGAGAGCACCCATGGACGGCACTTCTTGTACTTGATACAGCTCCGTCGGCACCGGCCCGGGCACAATCTGCTTCAGGATATCCGCTGCCAGGGGCCCCTGCACCGATAGGTGGTCCCACAACTCGCTTTGATCCACGACCTCGACATCGTCCATGATGATAAACCGGTTCAGCGATTCCACCAGGGTCAGGGCACGACCCGGATCGAGGTCGACGAGGATGGACGTGGCGAACTTGTAAAAGTAAAAGTCACAGATAAGCCTTCCATTGTGAGTGAGAAAGCTTGCGTAGCGACCTGCTTGCTGCCCCAGCTGCGCCACATCGTGGCTGATCATCGAGTGGAAAAAACTCACATGATCGGGGCCCTCCAGCCGTACCTTTCCTCGCTCCGAGTAGTCAAGGATACCGGCTGAGCTCTGTACGGCTTCGTGCTGGCTGGCGATCGACATGCCTGGTACTACCACCCCAGCTGGGAGGACTCTCCCGGGCTCAACTCGAGGAGCTCAACGCCGGCCGGGAGAAGGGGAATCAGTTCGTCCGGGGTACCCGTCAGAAACGGAAAGGTGCCGTAATGCATGGGCACGATGGTCGGCGACTGTATAAGGCGCGCAGCATGGGCGGCTTCTTTTGATCCCATGGTAAACACATCCCCAATGGGGAGAAATGCGACCTGAGGATGATAGATCTCCCGGATCAAAGCCATGTCGCCAAACACGCAGGTGTCTCCAGCATAGTAGAGGCGAAAGTTATTCTCGAACTGGACCACGAACCCTGACGCCGATCCCAGGTAGACAATCGTTCCGTCTTCTTCGACAAAACCGCTGCTGTGCTTGGCGTCGACCATAGTGGCTCGGATTCCATCGAAAACGACAGTCCCACCTTTGTTCATCTGAGTGATGTTTCCAACTCCCTTCGACTCAAGCCAGACACCCAGTTCATAGGCGCAGGCAATCTGCGGTTTGTGCTGCTTTGCGATTTCGACTGCATCCGAAACGTGATCCGGGTGGCCGTGGGTGATCAGCATGATATCGATGGGTGGAAGCTGCTTATCCAACTCAGGGCAGGCAGGGTTTCCTCCCACCCAGGCCTCCATCAGAATCGTCTTACCACCGGGTGACCGGAAGAGAAACGTGCTGTGCCCTAGATACTTCACTTCTACGCTGTCATTCATGCTGTGAATATACCTTGCCGGGCTCGGGCAGTAAACGGTTGACGACTGATGGTTGACCGTTCATGTTGGAACGCGGAACGTGAACCATGAAAAACCCGGTCCAATGGCTGGAACGACGACTTGCTTTTGCTCCGAATCGACGGGTGACCAACCAACCAGGGGTTCCCTATCAGTCATCTTTCGTCCGCACTACTGACAATCTTGACATTCATGTTTGGCACCTGGAACACCCTTCACGGTTACGCAACTGTTTTTCTGTAATTTGACTGAGAGCGATCTGAAACAGGATTCTCCTGTGGGTTGAAATCGGCCAGACTGAGGTACTGCTTCCCGATCAGCCAGTCTTCGTGAATCTCCTCGACGACGGCGGTGATGAGTCGCAAAGCGGACTCGGTGTTTGGAAAGATACCGACGACCCGGGTGCGCCGGCGAATCTGACGGTTTAGGTTCTCCAGCCCGTTGTTGGTGCGAATGCGCCGCCAGGTAGAACGTGCAAAACGAAAGACCGTAAAGCCTTCGGGCAGGTTGGTCTCCATCCAATCGGCCAGCTCCGGGTTGCGGTCACGGTATTGCTCGACTCGGGTTCGAAGCATGGCCTCGCCCTCGCCGCCTGAGGGTGCGTTGAAGATGTCTCGAATGTCAGTGGCGATGGCGGCACGTTGATCGGATCGGCGGGCGTAACGCTGAGCATTCTGGCTCAGGTGAAACTGACAGCGTTGCCAGGGCACCGAGGGAAAAACGGCTCTTCTAGCAGCACGTAGACCCGAGTGGTCATCGCTGACAATCAGCTGCACACCCTCCAGACCACGCTTTTGAAGCTGCTGCAGAAACCCTCGCCAGTGGACCTCAGCCTCGCTGAGTCGGCAGCTGACCCCAATCACCTCCCGCTTGCCCCAGCAGTTGACTCCGGTCGCTTTCAAGACGGCCACATCCTGAATGCTGCCCTGGCGACGGACCTTCTCGTAGTGCGCATCCAGGTACACAACTGGATAGCTGCCCAAAGGGCGGTTGCGAAACTGCTCGAGTTCGTCGTCCAGCAGCTTGGAGATTCTTGAGACCTGGCTGGCGGAGATCTCGGTGCCGCACAGCTGCTCGGTAATCTCGGTGACCTTGCGCGTCGACACGCCCATTACATACATCTCGGCGATGGCCAACTTGAGCGCCTTCTCCGAACGGCACCCTCGTTCCAGGGATCGGGGATAGAAGTCCAGGTGACGTACTTGTGGAATCCGGATTCGCAGCTGTCCCACTCGAGTGGACAGCGTCTTGTCCTTGTACCCGTTGGCGTGGTCTCGACGCTGCTCGCTCCGCTCCCAGCGTCGAGCTCCCAGAAACTCTTCTCGTTCCAGCTGCATGGCGGCGTTGATCAGCTTCTCTAATACTCCTCGAAACGCTTCACTGCCTTCTTCGATCAGCTCTCTCAATAGTTCTCGTGGTAGCCTCTGTTTTGGGTCTGGGGTCATTCGGATCCTCCTTACTCGTTGCCTTGAGTTTTTGGAGAAATCCTGCCCCAGACCTCTGATCCTTTTAGCTCACCTTTCCCAAATTACAGAAAGAACGGTACACCCCTCCCTTCACCGCTAGTCGATGTACTGTTCTTTCACGGGAATCGGGGAAATCTGGGGACCTGGTGTTCACTTCTGGAGTTGATTCAGGCTCGAGGCGCCCGTCTTGCGGCCCTGGACTATCGTGGATACGGCCGAAGTTCGGGCCAGCCCAGCGAACGCGGTTTGTACCTGGACGTAGAGGCGTTCCTGGACCACTTCTGGGAGGAGTTGCATGAACCGGGGCTTCCGGTTGTGTACTGGGGACGATCTCTGGGAGGGGTCGCAGCAGCCCGGGCGTGTCAAAAACGGGAACCGGATGCTCTGATTCTGGAAGCGACTTTCGCAAGCAAGCAGCGGCTGGTGGGCCACCTGCGGTACCTGAAGTGGATCGCCCGCTTCTCAGACTATCAGTTTCCAACCGCTCGATTCTTGGAGGGCCGCACCTGTCCTGTCCTCGTCATTCACGCCTTACAGGACAAGGTGGTTCCGTTCCTGGCGGGAAAAGAGCTGTACAATCTGTTAGCACCACCGAAAGAGTTTTTTTAGATCAACGGTGGCGGACACGGGAGAGTTCACGAAACCCAACCGATTCGGTACTGGGAGCGAGTTTCAGACTTTTTCAAGGAGATCGCGGAAAGTGGAGGGCCACATCGTCATTGAGGGGATTGAGTGTAGAGCCCGGATCGGGGTCTCTGAACAAGAAAGGGCGGAGTACCAACCCCTGGAAGTGACAGTACTGTTGCATTACTCAATGGACGCGGCCATCAACTCCGACTCCCTGGAATCTTCCATCGATTACGAGACAGTCGTACGGACCGTTCAGGATGAAGTGAATCAAAATGAGTGCTCGTTGCTGGAAACGGTGGCAGGACATGTCTGTGAGGTGGTCCTGCGCAATCCTCGAATAGAGAGGGTGGAGGTGGAGGTTCGGAAGTTCCCGAAGTCGCTGCAGGGGGAGATCCGCCGGGTGGCCGTTCACCTGGCGAGAGGGCGCGTCAGATGAATTCCTTGAAAACCTCCGAGAGCGAGCTCTCAGATTCTTCAAGAACGTGGTCGGCACCAGCGGTCCGGGCCCGCTCGAGCAGGGCCTTCCCCGGGTTCCGGCCAAACGCAATCACCGGCAGCCCGGGCTTTCGCTGTTTCACTTGAACAATTAGTGAGGTAGGACTGATGCCCTCGGCATCCAGGTCGACCAGAATAGCTGAGGGGTCGCCTTCAACTTCAGGGAGGAATTTGTAAAGAGAAGACACCACCTTCATCTCAACACCTGCTTCCCGAGCCGTCCGACTGATTTTTGCCTGGGCGAATAGATCGGTAATGTAGGCTACGATCATTTCTTCAATGCTCGGCCGGCTGTCCAATGCTGCCGCAGGAGAGCCGGACTTCTTCGTCAGACGATGAAGGACTGCCCACAGCTGCAGGTCTTGGAGGCGTTCGGGTTTACAAATGTAAAGCCCTGCTGCATCAGGTCTCCCTGCCAGTCGAGGGTCAAGCCCTTGAGATAAAGATAGCTCTTGAGATCTACAAACACCATCGCGCCGCCCGTCTCGAAAACCTTGTCCGCCGGTTTGCGGCTCTCCTCAAAGCGGATCACATAGCTGAGACCCGAACACCCGCCTCCCTTGACACCGAGTCGCAGCCCGGCACCACCGGACAGGCCCTGATTGTCCACTCCCGACTTGATGTGCTCGGCGGCTTTTTCTGTTACCAGAATCGACATGTCGTTCTCGCTGGTGTTCAATGTTCGACGTGTCTAGTATAACAGGCCGCGATCCTGAAACATGAATCGTGGAACGTGCAACGTGGAAACCGTCGGCGGCTCAGTGCGCTGGTCCCCCAAGAGTGATGTTCAAGTCAAGACTTCAACGAACCGAGGAAGCGCAGTGAGCGCGATTACGCAGTCACTGGCGTTCTTGTCTCTGTAGTTCCTTGATTGTCAGTGTTCCTCGCGGCCAGCGGGCCGGTCCCGTAGATGATCTGTCCAGTCGCCGAGCAGACAGAGGCGCGAATGCCAATGAGCGCGCAACTTGGAACTTGGAACTTGGAACGTGGAACGTGGCCTTCGGACCCCGCGCCGCACCGCCTTGCCTCGATCATCCTGGCAGCCGGTCGATCGGTGCGGCTGGGACGGCACAAGGCGCTGCTGCAGGTTTCACAACGCGAGGTGGCCTGGAATCGAATTCTGAGGCAACATCTGTCCTGCGGCCTGAACAGCCGTCTCGTTGCCTCGGAAGAACTGGGCCTCCAGGTGCTCGATGCGGGTCTTCCCGACCGGTTTCTGATCATCAATCGGGAACCCGAGAAGGGGCCTCTGCACAGCCTGCAACTGGCGCTGGAGGAACTGACGCTGGCTTCCGGTGTCCTGCTCCACCCGGTAGATCATCCTCTTGTCTCCTCGGCCACGGTACTGGCCTTGAAGACCCGGCACTACATCACTCCTGACTGCATACTCATTCCGACATCGAACGGGAAGAAGGGGCACCCGGTGGTCTTCCCCTCACGGTTCTTTCGTGACCTGTTGGCCGCACCCCTCGAGCAGGGAGCCAGGTTCGTGGTTCGTGCCCACCCCGGTGCGGTCCACCACCTGGAGGTCAGGGACGAAGGAGTCCGAGCGAATCTGAACCGGCCGCAGGACCTGCACCGCTGGAGAAACCTGGGTCACTGGCTGCGCGTTGCCACGCCGGAAGCTCACAAGCGCTGATTCCATTCCCAACGTCCGAAACGTTGGACCTTGGAACGTCGGAACTTGGAACGTCGGAACGTTCAGTATGCCTGCAGCGACGGATCCACGTCCTGCGCCCACGCCAGAATCCCGCCCTGGAGGTTTCTCATCTTGGAGAATCCACGACCCTGCAATTGCTGGATGGCTGTGGCGCTGCGCGCACCCGACCTGCAATGCACGACCATCTCCTTGTCGGGATCCAGTTCGTCGACGCGGTTCAACAACTCCGGAAGAGGAATCACGACGGAGCCCTCGATGCGGCAAATGTCAATCTCATACGGATTTCGAACGTCGAGGACCACCAGCTCCCGACCAGCCTCCAGTTCCTCATGAAGCTGAGTTGCCGTCACTTCGACGACCCCTTCTTCCTCAACCTCGGTCTGGCCCAGCCCGCAAAACTGCTCGTAGTCGATCAGTCTGTCAATCGATCGATGCTCACCGCAGATGGGGCATCCGGGGTCCGGACGCAACCGCACTTCGCGGAAGTTGAGTTCGAGCGCATCGAAAAGCAGGAGCCGGCCCACCAGGGAACGCCCGATGCCAAGAAGCAGTTTAATAGCTTCCGTCGCCTGAATGGTTCCGACCATCCCCGGGAGAATTCCCAGCACTCCTCCTTCAGCACAAGAAGGCACCAGTCCGGGAGGCGGAGGTTCCGGATAGAGGCATCGATAGCAGGGGCCCCCCGGGACCCCGAAAACGGAGGCCTGTCCCTCAAAACGAAAAATGCTCCCGTAAACATTCGGTTTGCCCGTCAGGATACAGGCGTCATTCACCAGGTAGCGAGTTGGAAAGTTGTCCGTTCCATCCGCAATGACATCGTAGTCCCGAAACAGATCGAGAGCATTCTCGGAACTGAGTCGAATCTCGTGGGCCTCGACCTTGACGTGAGGATTGATGGCTTCCAACTTTTCTCTTGCAGAGGTCAGCTTGGATCGTCCGATATCGTGGGTCGTGTGAATGATCTGGCGCTGCAGGTTGCTGAATTCAACGACATCAAAATCGACCATCCCCAGTCGTCCCACCCCGGCGGCGGCCAGGTAAAGAGCCATCGGCGAGCCCAGACCCCCGGCCCCGATGCACAGCACACTGGAATTCTTGAGGCGCTCCTGCCCTTCGACGCCCATCTCGGGAAGCATGAGATGGCGGCTGTAGCGCTGGAGTTCTTCCGGGGTCAGGCCGGGCATTTTGATTTCTCCTGCGCGCCCCCTGCAATGGCCGGCACTATGCTGACTTCGTCGCCGGCCGCGACCGGAGTGTCGCCTTTTTGCAGGTAGCGGATATCCTCGTCATTCAAGTAGATGTTCACGAAGCGACGCAGGAGGCCCTGGTCATCGTAAAGATGCTTCCGGAGCTGACTGTGTCCCTCGACCAGTTGGGCCAGCACCCCGTCCACCGTCTGACCGTCGACTTCCAGCGTGTCCTGGCCGTCCACGTACTGCCTGAGAGGTGTTGGTATGAAAACCGTTGCCATTTATTCTTCTCCTCTTCTCCAAAAACAGATGCTGATTGCCCTCGATTGGATTCAGTTTACACCAACTAACCCAGGATACTGGGAGAGTTCCACGTTCCAAGTTGCGCGCTCATTTCGCGCCTCTGTCCGCCCGGCGACGGAACAGATCATCTCCGGGACCGGCCCGCAGGCTATCAGGAACAGTGACTGCGCAGCAACTCAGAAGCTGCCGCGGGATTTCGACAACAAGTAAGAACTCATGAGCAGGTATGACAAAGTCCCCCTGAGAAAGGAGTCTGGAGTCCAAAGGCAGGGAAGCCTACCGTAATCACACGGCGGGGCCTGGATCGGGAGGCTGGTGGATGGGCGCACATCGGAGCACGTATCGAAGTGGCACGACCCGCCAGGGAATCGCCTTCGTTTCTCGGATCCGGAGTGTTCCAGATGTAAGCCTCCTGATGACTGAAAGATCGAAATCATGTAAGTGCCATTCGTTCTCCCGCACAGGAGACCGTCTCAGGAGCAGGCGAGTCAGACCCGAAGCCCTGATGAGAAACTTCACCCGGTTGATCCAAACTTCGTTGGGTATGGTGATCACTACTACTGCATCCGGCTTGGCTAGCCGCGCCAACTCCTTGATCAAAGCTCCGGGATCGGGAACATGTTCAATGACTTCTGTACAGAGGATGCGCCCAAAAGACTGATTCGGGAATGGGAGATTCCCGGCATTTGCCTGAACGAAGTAATGCCCTTTCGACCCCAAACGCTCCCGGGCCTTGCCCAACAAGAAGGCCGAGAGGTCGATTGCAAACTTTCTCCCGGCAGGGACCAGTTCCAGCACGTTTCCGGCCCCGCAACCTATCTCCAACAAGTCCCCTTGCGGCTTGCGCGAAAGGAATTGAAGGATCGATCGAAACCGGGCTCTCTCCACCCAACGAACTAAGACATTCGACTGGCGATAATACTTATCTAGATCATAGCGTCTGGCCATCTCTTTATTCCACATGACCTGTTGCTTCTCGTTCGAGAAGCTGCGCTCAGCAGCCTTCACGCCAGGCGCGTGGTTTTCGCCGCTGATCTGGGGCTGCCTTGATTCGTGTTTCGAAATCATCTTGCCGAGTGGATTCAAAAAGCTGGTTTCAGACCCTTCTAAGATCCCCGCTCCGATGACGCCGCGATGGGCGGGCCGCCGGTTGAAGCCGTCTCTCGTAGGCCGGTCTCTTCTACATAGCGTTGATACCAAAGCTGGAACATGAGCAGGGTCCAAAGGAGCTTTCGATTATCTCTCCGCCGGGCAAAGTGGTCGTCCAGCAACTGGTGAATGTAGGAGTAATCGAAGAAGCCTTGCCGCACGATTCGTTCTTTCGCCAACATGTCCAGCAGCAACTCTCTCAAAGAGCTCGTCAGCCATTCTGCTACGGGCATGTTGAATCCCTTCTTGGGGCGATTGATCACCCGGTCCGGGAGAATGCCTCTCATGCTCTTCTTGAGCAGGTACTTTGTCGTCAGACGTTTGAGTTTCAATTCCAGAGGAAGCTGAGTCGCGAAGTCGAGGAGATCCCGGTTGAGGAAAGGTACCCGAACCTCCAGTGAGGCGGACATACTGGCTCTGTCAACCTTGAAGAGAATGTCGCCTTCCAGGTACATCATCATGTCGACGTGCAGGATCTGGTTGAGGGGATGGGTGACTCCACTGTCTCTCGCGTGCCGATAGGCACACCGATACGTGTCCCTGAGGACCGGCTTCACCCAATCACGAAAGAGTGCGTTCTTCTGTTCATCGGTGAACGATCCGATCCAACGATGATGCCGAGCCTGGAGCGGAACTCCGCGGCCTTCTAGAAACCGCCTTAGCTTGAAATCGAAACTAATATTGTTGAACGATACCGGAAGCTTTCCGAGGACCCAGGGAGCAACGTCCGAGCGAACCCAGCGCGGTACGACTCGCTCATAGTATTCGATGAGGCTATGAGCCGCCAACGTCGTATACCCGCCAAAGACCTCGTCCCCTCCGTCGCCACCGAGCACAACCTTGAGGTGTTCGGACGCGAACTTTGACACCAGCAGGGTAGGGATAAAAGAGGAGTCCCCAAATGGTTCATCGAGAACATCCATAATGCCGGGGACGACATCAGCTGCCATATCGCTTGTGACGATCAGCTCGTGATGTTTCGTCCCCAGGTATTCGGCAACCAGGCGGGCATTATCTGACTCATCGAAAGAAGACTCTTCGAAGCCGATCGAAAAGCTGTTCACTGTTCCGGGATAGGCCTCGACCATGAAGGCAGCTATCGCACTTGAGTCGATTCCCCCACTCAGGAGAACTCCAACCGGTACGTCACTTACTAATTCCTGTTTTACACTCGCTCTGAGCGTCCCGACAAGGTTTGCCGAAAAGTCGCGCCAGTTCACGGGAGGCCGTGTCTCGCTGCGGCTCAGATCGACCCTCCAAAAGCGCTCAACATTGAAGCCTCGGGACCCGCAGGTGTCAAAGTGACCGGGAGGTAACCGATGAACACCCTTGACAATCGTCCGGGGAGTCGGAACATATTCAAACGACAGATACTCGTTGAGGGAAATGAGATCGATGGCGGGATCCACCTCCGGGTGCCGCAAAATTGCTTTCAGTTCGGACGCGAAGATCAGCTGTCCCCTCTTCTGCGCGTAATACAGGGGCTTGACTCCGAGCCGATCGCGGGCCAGAAAAAGTTCCCTCAGAAGGTCGTCCCAGATCGCAAATGAAAAGATGCCGTTCAGATGCTGGAGACATTCGGGGCCATATTCTTCATAAAGATGGAGAATGACTTCAGTATCGCTTTCACTTGCAAAGGTATGACCCAGTTGCCTCAGAGACTTCTGCAGTTTCTGGTAATTGTAGATCTCACCATTGAAGACAATCCAGAGCCTACCGGTTTCATTGCTGATCGGCTGCTTGCCCTTCTCAAGATCGATGATGGAGAGGCGACGAGACGCGAGGCCGACCTGATCCTTGAAATAGAACCCTGAATCGTCAGGTCCCCGATGGCGGATCGCAGCCGCCATTTCCATCAAGACCTCCCGATCGATTCGTCTTGCCGGGTCGAGAGCCACCACGCCACAAATGCCACACATTCTTGTTTCCTTAGTACAGTTAGAGGCTGCCGCCCGAGCGCAACTCTCAGGGTTCGTTTCAGAAGCCCACTATAGTCTACCGGTCCGATCCCACACTTGACTTGCATCACAGAAAGACTGGTCACGTCATGAGGATCGCCTCGCCCCGGCGTCATCCGCAGCAGTCCGACCACAGATTCACCACTTCAAGCGACTCTGGACGACTTGTACCTGATGCGTTCTACCATCGCTTTGCCCGGGGTCGCCGAGAATGTCACTCGGACCGTGCTACTGTGAGCAAAGCCTCAAGGCCGAGTTTGAATTCGGCCGCCGCTAGCGAGTAGAGACGCCGCATTCGTTATTTCGGACCCGCTCTCAAGAAATGGAAAAAAAAGCCAGCTCAAAGGACGATAACCTCTTCTTGATCGCGTTCTCTCTGCTGTCTGGCGTTTCGCTTGTACCCATCTGGGTCTGTGAATACCTTCCTATGGTGGATCTTCCTCAGCATGCGGCGCAGCTGTCGATCGCGCTGCGATGGCACGATCCAGCCCTCGGGTACCCGGACATCTTCGACTTTAATTGGCAGGCGGCTCAGCAGTTCACTTTTCTGGTAATCCGGTTACTATCGACCCTTTTTCCGTTGATGATCTCCATAAAGGTGTTTCTGAGTCTCCTCGTGCTGTTGCTGCCGTTGTCCTGCCTGCATCTTCTGAAGCAGACGAAAACGAATCGATGGGTCAGCTTACTCAGTTTCCCGTGTGCCTTCAATTTCAGCTTCTACTGGGGCTTCATCGCCTTCTTGACCGCCATACCGATCGCGATCCTCTCAATCACTCTTGTCCACAATTACTGTAGAGCCCCCACCAGATGGGCTTCAATCAGGCTCGCCCTTGCATGTCACGTTCTATTCTTGACGCACCCTCTCGTTTTTGGTTTTTCGGGTCTGATCTCGGCGCTTGTCGTCTTGACCCAGCCGCTGGGCTTCAGGACTCGAATTCAAATGCTGCTCCCTCTGGTTCTCGCACTGCCGGTCCCTCTTCTCTGGCTGACGCTGGTGGCGAGAGAAGGGGGAGGAACGGTATCTGATGTCTGGAGCCTTGGCCCGTTTCGAATACGCGAGTTCTTTGCTCTCATTCCAGGACTCGGAAGTCCGATCCCAGGCATTATTTGCCTGCTTCTCCCTTTTGTCTGTGGGTACCGTCTTCGCTCAGAGTGGAGTCGAAGAATTCCCCTGGTTGTCACTGGCGCTGTTTTCATGCTTGCTCCAGCCACGATCTTCGGTACAGCGGCTATTTATCGGCGGTTCGCGGTCTTCGCCATTCCGCTTCTTCTTTACGCTCTGAAGCAGGAACGTGCAGGCCCTTTTCGACGTCGAACAAGAGTCCTTTTCCCAGTCTTTTCTCTCGTTTGGGTCATGATCGTGTCGTCCAATGTCCTTTCTTTCCATCTGGAATCGAGGCCGTTTGATCGAATCCTCGAATCGATGGAGCCGGGCAAAAAGGTTCTTTCCTTGACCTTTGACAAATACAGTGAATTCATGGTCTTTCCCGCCTACCTTCACTTCCCTGTCTGGTACCAAGTCAAGAAGGGAGGAGTTGTGGACTTCTCTTTCGCCGAGTTTTTCCCGAATCGCTTTCGATACAAAACCCGTCCTGTGTCTGGGTTTTCCGGACCGGTTCTAAGGCACGGTACTTTTCCGCAAGATTTTGTCTGGAGTGAGAATGCAACTGACTACGACTACTTTCTCTTACGAACAGCTGGAGAAGAAAGTAGCGTTGCGCGAATCTTCGGTGAAGGGCGCAACCAGGTAAGTCTCAAGACTCACGTTGGAAAGTGGTGGCTGTTTGAAAGAGTCGGCTCGTACTGAGTTTTCTTGAAATCAAAAGGCTGACGAGGGCACGAACGTCTCGAAATGATAGGGCGCCGATAGCCGGTTCCTAGAGAGCCGCAAACTCAACCTGAACTCGGTGCGGGATCCATCCGGCCTCGTGGCCGCGATCGAGAAACAGCTGTACGGCCCGCCGCCCGCTTTCCTGGTAGTCGAGGGTGCGGTCGTTCACGTACATCCCGACAAAACGGTCGCCCTTTGAGGGGTCGAGGCCCCGGCCAAATTGAAGCGCATAGTTTAGGGCCTCCTCTCTGTTGGCGAGTGAGAATTGAATGCTCTCGGAGATGAGGGCTGCAATCCGGGACATCTTCTCCTGGCCCAGGTCCCTGCGGATCACGTTCCCGCCCAGGGGCAGGGGGAGCCCGGTCTCGTCCAGCCACCAGCGACCCAGATCGATCACCTGGCGGAGATCGTGGTCACGGTAGAAGAGCTGCCCCTCGTGGATGATCACACCGGCGTCGACACCCCCGATCTTGACCATGTCAATAATCTCATCAAAGGGAACGACCGGGCATTCACAGTCCCCCTCCAGGAGCTTGAGCGCCAGGAAGGCCGAGGTCCAGAGACCCGGCACCGCAATCCGTTTGCCCTTCAGTTCCGATGGCTCCAGCTGCGTCCTGCTGACCACCTTCGGCCCGTAGCCTTCGCCCATGCTTGCACCGCTATTGAGCAGCACATACTTGTCGGCGACATAAGGGTAGGCGTGAATGCTGATCGCCGAGACCTGGTATTGACCCGCGGAGGCCGCCTGATTCAGGGTTTCGATGTCCTGCAACCGATGCACGAATTCGAAGGGTCCTGTGTCAATCTTCTCGGTCGCCAGTGCATAGAACATGAATGCGTCGTCGCTGTCCGGGCTATGGGCAACCGTAATCGTTTCCTTGCTCATCCGTTCCTGTCAAACGTTACCGTATTTCTTCAACGCAGCACCAGGAGCTCACGTAGATCTTCAATTCTATCCGTCCTCAAACTACCGTGTCTGCCCGCCGGATCGTAAAGAATCGGTCTGATTCCGGCCTGGACCGCTCCCCGCAAGTCGTCTTCCGGATCATCCCCGACGTGCCAACAGTCCCCCGGTCGCACGGAAAGCCGATCGAGCGCCCGGCGGAAAATCTCCGGATCCGGCTTCGCACACCCGGCGCCACTCGAGAATACTACTTCCGACAGCAAGTGTGAGATTCCGAGAGTCTCGAGCAGGCCGGGCAACCGGGAGTCGAAGTTAGAAACAACCGCAACTCGCACCGAACGCCCATGCAGCCCTTCCAGTACCTCGCTGCAACCCGGCTCCAGGGCCCAGGCCTTCGAGGTGGAGTACAGATTATAAAGAGAGTCGAAGAATCCGCCAAAATCCTTGATCTCTGCAATGCCCTGAAACGTTTCTTTCACAAGCCGTCTCCACCAGTCTCTTTCCAGTTTGCCGATCTGCAAACCCTCCGGCTCGTGGAACACGAGTGGCTCGTGCCGGGAAAAGACTCGCCGAAAGGAACGGTCAATTTGCTCACAAAGTTCCCCTGAGAAGGGTTCCTGGAGTCCAAAAGCACGGGCGTGGCCAGTGTAGGTCGTTCCGACTGGCTCCCTCAATCGAATCAGTGTACCGGCGGCGTCGAAGAAGACAGCTTCGAGTGATTCCGGGCCCCTCCTCCTGCCCTGTTGAGGTTCCACTGCCGATCAGGCCATCCCGACCAGGAAGGGATTTGTCCTGCGCTCCCGCCCGATCGTCGTCTGAGGACCGTGGCCCGGATAGAGGATTCTCTCATCTCCGAGAGGCAGCACGCGCTCTTGAATACTGCTGAGTAGAACCTCAGAGGATCCCCCTGGCAGGTCGGTTCGCCCAACCGAACCCTGGAAGACCACGTCGCCGCAAAAAATATGTTGGCCTGCCTCGAAGCAGACATGCCCGGTCGAATGCCCGGGAGTGAAGTGGACTTTGAACTCGACGCCCGCCAACTCCAGCACCTGGTGGTCCGATAATTCACGATCCACAGGCGGAGCAGGCCCGCACTGAAAGCCAAACATCTGGGCCTGTGCGGGAAGGGATTCATAGAGACCGAGGTCTTCGGGATGCAGGTAAATGAGAGCGTCGTGTTGCTCGCGCACCTGGGAAATCCCCGAGATATGATCCATGTGGGCGTGGGTCAGCAGAATCGCGGCGAGTTGAAACTGTCGGGTCGAAATCAGCTCGAGCATCGGGGTCACCTCGTCACCCGGGTCAATGTAGACGACCTCGTCTGAGTCCGGGGACGCGACCAGGTAACCGTTCTTGTAGAAGGGCGCAGCTGCGCGTGAATCAATCGTGAGCTTGTTCTCACCACGTTGTGCTGTTGCCATTATGGCTCGACCTCGCTTTCGGCGCCGGCAGATGAGAAGCTTAACCTTTGTCCGAGCCGGAAGCCAGGATCAGAAGTCCCATCATCTGGATACCGACTCTTCTGGCAGCGCGGACGCGGCGAAAACGCGGCACTGTCGAAGTACAAGGGAGCTTCCATATTCAGGACTACGAACAGATCCACTCGGCCTCTTCGAAGGCGCTTGTGCGCAGATACGACTGGTGGGAAACAGCGGTAGCTGGTGGCTCCTCGGGCGGGGGGTTCCGTGACCGGCTTATTCGTCTGCACTGCGGATCAAATGCCGGTGATCAGCGATCTTGCTTTCCTGCTCGACAAAGGAAGACGTGGCCTTCAGGCGCCTCAGCCAGTCCTCGATCTCCTCTCGGGCCATATCGTTCCAAGAAAGCGCTATGTGCAGCTCGTTGTACGAACTGAGAAGATCTTCGGTGGGCGCCGCAGCCAAATCGTCCGGCTTTACGATCCAGTGGTACGTTTTCGGCACCCCTGAAAATGCCACAGCACCTGATCCTCGACCCCATGTTCCATCAATGATCAGTAGCGGTTTACGGGCTGACGTGTCGGCGGCTCGGGCAATCTCTGCCCACCGCTGCCCCGGCGAATCCCTGAGCGCCAGAAAGAGTTGGCTAATTTGCACCCCGATCAAAAACACAGGAACTGCCCATCCCAATCTTAGCGCTCGTTGACCGGAGCTGAACCACAAAGCCCCCTTGGCAAGCACAAACGCGGTGAAAGGCCAGACGATCGACAGATAGCGAGGCGCTTCAAGGGTCTTATCGGTGACATAGGAAAGAAACATGAGTCCGGCAATATGGACAAACACCGCTTGAAGAGCCAGCCCCAACACCCAGCGTTGACCCCCCTCCCGGCGGAGGCGATGAATCAAGGCGGCCCCGATCAGCAGGACGAGCCCTGGTGTAACAAGCAGGATCAGTCTGAATAGAACCAGGTCAGCGTTTGGAGGGCCTTCCCCCGGCACGAATACGAGCATCTTGACCAGCAATACAAGTGTCAGTTCCAACAGCCCTGGAAAGGCCCGCAAGTGCCCGGGACCTGATCCAGCACCGTGAAGCACAAAATATCCTGCAATCGCTACCGGTACGAATCCGGCTGCCAACTGTGCCGCTATGCAACTCCAGTTTCGTCGCCGGCCCAGCAGCCACAAGCTGTTGAAGACAAGGACACCTGCGGCAAGGCCCGCCAAATAGTGAGTCAGGATCGCGAGCCCGGCGGTGAGACCGATGACCCCGGGTAACAAGAGGCCGGCCTTCATTTCCGAGTTCGGGGCGAGGTCTCGTTTGTGAATGAGCAAGATGAAACCAAAAAAGGCGACACTGAGGAACAAAGATGCCAACCCGTATCCCCGTGCCGTCGTTGCTGCATAGTAAGTGGCCGGCAGTGTCGACAGAATGAGCGCTGCCCAGACCCACGAATGGGCGTTTGTTTTCTCGTCGAGCTTCCAGCCGGAGATCAGAGCCAATAGAGCCGCTAGCACACACGCCAACGAAAGTGTCCGGTGTGCGATCAGATTCGGCCCAGCGAGAAAATGCACCAGCCACAGGGCCAATGGATGAAGGGGCGGGCTGAAATCCGTATCGCGCACACCCTGGAGAAGCGGCACAAAGCCCGCCCGATCTTCAAAAAGACCCTGCACGACAGCGGCGGGAGCAGGCTCCTCGGGCCACTCGGGGCGGGCATGGCCACTTACGATCAACAGCGAGATCGTTTCGTCGACTTCGGGGCCCTGCACGAATATGCCCGTCACAAGCATTGAGAAGGGGACGGCCAGGACAGCGATCAAAGCGATCCAACGCACTGCGCTCGACCGTTGAGGGACAATTCGACCGTTATTCATACCTGCCCTTTTGGGGGAAGTGAACGAAAATCAATATTAGCAATCTTCGCTGACCGCCCGGCACAGGATCCCGCTTACTCGAGCACCCGAGCAAAACCCCATCCCGCCAGCGCATAGGCGAAGCCGATCCAGGCGTCGATCAGGTAATGATGCCCCAGGTATACAACGGAAAAGACGATCCCGAAGGTGAGTAGAAGCAACCACACAGAGTGCCGACCCAGCAGAGGCCGCAGAATGAGAAAGAAATAGAGCGGATAGGCGCAGTGCAACGAGGGCACGGCGGCCACAGGGTTCGGTGCCTGGTTGGCGGTCACACCGGCCAGGAGGAATCGATCCAGCCCGACTTGCTCCAGGCCTTCCAGGTACCCCCTCTCGCTGGCCCACCAGGGGGGGGCAGCCGGAAAGAGAATAAAGGTAGCGAAACCGAGGAAGGACAAAAACAGAAACCCGGAGACAAACCTCCAGTAAAGCTGTTGGTTATGCTTCCAGAGGGCCACGCCGATCACAACCGGTGTCACAAAGTGAGAGAGGTAAAGGAGGTTGCAGACCGGGTCGATCAGCCAGGTGGCGATCGGTCCACCCAGGTGGCGCTGAAGAACTGCCGCCGGAATCGCACCGCCCGTCCACATCCTCTCCCATTCGATCAGCTGGACAACATGGACGGCGCTCTCCTCCAGGCCCCGCGCAAAAACACTGAGGCTCTGATAGCAGAGAAGCAGGATCAAAAACGGGACCAGCGCCACCCACGGGCTGCTCCTTCCGGGAGCTGCAATCAGCCACACGAGCATGGGAACCGGCAGGAGCGTCCAGGGCAGCCAACCGACGCCAAGCAGGTAATACAGACCCGCGCCCAGGGTGAAGATCACGGGAAGCCCCAGCACCGCCCCCCTGCTGCTCAACCGGCTGATCACACCTTCTCCGTGTGGCCCTGCCCGACCAGGTTCTGTCCTTCCATTTCGTCCGGGCACCGCAGCCCAAGGAGCGAAAGGAGGGTCGGGGCTACGTCTGCGAGACGACCGTCGCTGAGACCGGTATGCTGAAATCTCTCGGATACCAGGATACAGGGGACCGGGTTGGTCGTATGAGCTGTATGAGGGCCACCGCTTTCCTCATCCCACATCTGTTCGCAATTCCCGTGATCCGCCGTGATCAGGGCTTCCCCCCCCGCATCCAGAACGGCCTCCGCTATCCGCCCAATACCGGTGTCTACAACCTCGACAGCCCGAACGGCTGCCTGCAGCACCCCGCTATGTCCCACCATGTCTGCGTTGGCATAGTTGATCACCACGAAACGATAGCGACCGGAGTGGATCGCGGCAACCACGTGCTCCGTCACTTCTGGGGCGCTCATCTCGGGCTTGAGGTCGTAGGTTGCGACATCCGGAGACCTGGCCATGTAGCGGTCCTCTCCTTCGAACGGAGCTTCTCTTCCACCATTAAAGAAAAAGGTCACGTGGGGGTACTTCTCAGTCTCGGCAGTGTGAAACTGGCGCAGGCCCGACTCGCCTACGACTTGTGCGATCGTACCGGTCAGGGGGCTGGCGTTGAAGGCAACAGGGCAGTCGAAACCGGCGCGATAATCGGTCATCGTCACCAGGTGGATCTGAGGCTGATCCCGAGGAGTCAAGGTCTGGTGCGGATCGTCCCGTATGTTCTTTGCCAGATCCTTCTCAGTGAGAGCGCGGATAATCTGACGCGGACGGTCGGACCGGTGGTTGAAACTGATCACCACGTCGCCATCCCGGATCTTGGCGATCGGGCCGCTCGAATCGGCAATGACGGTGGGGCGAATGAACTCGTCGCTCTCGGCCGGAAAGCCCGCCCCGCTGGCATGACTGGCCGCTCTCCGATAGGCCGACTCGACCGCTTCCAGACCCGACCCCGCCTGAAACTCAGCTTCTCCCCTCACCATCGCCTGATAGGCGAGCTGCGTTCGAGGCCACCTTTTGTCCCGATCCATCGAATAGTAGCGGCCGATGACCGTGCCGATCCGGCCGCCGAAACGTTTCAGGTGCGCATCCACCCGCTGTATGGCTGCACGTCCGGAGTGGGGAGGACTGTCGCGGCCATCGGTGAACGCGTGAAAGAAAACCTGGCCCGATTCGACGCCGTTCTCGGCCGCCATCTCAATCAGCTCCAGATAGTGCCGCTGAGAGGAGTGAACCGAGGCTTTGCTGATCAGTCCAAGAAGATGAAGACGCGATCCACGGGACCGTGCCAGCTGCATGGACTCCACCAGAGCCGGGTTACGCCGAAAGGTGCCTTCATCTATGGCCCGATCAATCTGCAGAAGCTGCTGCCAGACCACGCGTCCGGCGCCCAGGTTGAGGTGTCCGACTTCGCTGTTGCCCATGGTGCCCTCAGGAAGACCGACATCCCTACCGCTGGTATCCAGACGAGAACTGGGGAAACGACGACACAAGGCGTCGTACTCCGGGGTTGCGGCCAGAGCGACCGCATTGTGCTCCGTTTCCTCTCTCAGCCCCCAGCCGTCCATCACAACCAGCACAACCGGGCCTTGATTCTGCTCCTCTGGCAAAACGGTTCCTTAGCCACACCCTGCGTCGCACTCTCGCCTTGAGCCAATCAGCTGCGCCGATGTCGGGTCAGGTAAAAAAGCAATCGATCTTCGAATCGGGCCCGGTTCTCGGCCATGGTGATCATGTCTTCGGATGAGAACCGCAGATGCATAGTCGACACACGCTGGTGCTCCACCTCAACCTCGAGTCCCTCATCCGTAGGACTGATTCTCAGCTGTGCGTCCGATCCGAGGTGAAACAGCACAAATTGTCTTAACTGGCTCAGAAATCTGTCCCGAGTCTGCCCCGCATCCATTTCGCTTGTCAGTATCGCTACACCGCACCGCCGAGTACAACTCTCTGGTGAATCTCTTTGTTGGGAAGAGGTGTTATCTTATTTCGATGCGCGGAGTCGGTTGGCCCACACTGCTTGTGGGCATCTCCTTGACGACGGCCACCTGGGGTCAGGATCGGGCCCGTCTCGAGGTCGTCTATCGTGGTTCACCTCTCGTCATTGAAGCCGACCGGATCGTCTCAGCAGACCCCACTATTGCCGAAGGAGATGTGGTGGTCACCTATGAAGACATCACTCTGAAAACCGAACGCCTGATTTATGACCGAGGCCGCCAGCTCGTCGTCGCCGAAGACAGGATCGAGCTGACTCAGGGAATCCAGTGGCTGAAGGGTACGAACGGTGAGTTCAGGCTGGATGACCGGACCGGATTCATCGACAACGCCGAGGGCTTTACCGATGACGAACTCTTCGTGAGGGCAAAACGTCTTCTCAAGACCGGCCCCGACACCTACAGGGCTCAGGATGGCTTTCTGACGGCCTGTCAAGAGGTGGTCCCCAAGTGGAGTTTTACGGTCAACAATGCCTCGCTGAGAATCGAGTCCAGCGCCTCGGCAACTCACGCCATCCTGAGAATCAAGAAAGTGCCGGTCTTCTACCTTCCCTACTTGCGTTTTCCGGTCCGACGAGACCAGCGCTCCTCGGGATTCCTCCTGCCGTCTACAGGAACCTCCAACAACAAGGGCCGGCGAGTCACTCAGGGCGTCTACGTCGTGCTGGGCCGAAGCGCAGATCTCATGATTGAAGAGGACTATTTTTCGAAACGGGGTTTTGGCCACAGCTTCACTTTTCGGGCCCGACCCAATCACGACAGTTCTCTGTACTTGAACGGTTATACGATCGATGATCGGAAAGGGCAGGGGGGAGCGAGTTTTACGGGCACCGGCGAAACTAGATTCGGGGATGGCTACCGTCTGGTCGCCGACTTCAACCTGGTCAGTAACTTCGTGTTCCGCCGGGTCTTTTCGGACAGCTTCTACCTGGCGACCCGACCGACAGAGGCTTCCCACTTGTTCCTGACTCGAAACGCCGGACCCAGCTCCCTGAACGTCCGTCTGTCGCGCCAGGAAACGGTTTTCGCGAGGCGCAACGTTGTCACTACCGCCTCTCCGGGCTTTCATTTCAGCCTCAACGGCGTGCAGATCTCTCATCTTCCAGTCTACTTCGCGCTGGACGCCCTGGCAGAGGGAGTCAGTCGAATCGACAGCAAGATTGAAACGCCGACTCTTACCCAGCGCCTCGATCTTTATCCAAAGTTCTATTTCTCACTCGACCTGCCCCAGGGGCTCAAGCTGACTCCCAGGCTCGGGGTGCGAGAGACCTTTTACAGTGACAGTCTCGAGCAGTCCGAGAATGGGAGAAGAGTCACGCCGGACGACCTGAATCGAGACTACTTTGATTTCACCCTGACCCTTGATGGATGGGGTCTGTCGAAGATCTACCGGCCGGGGAGCAACGGAGCTTTCAAACACCTGATTGAGCCCCTCTTTCGATATCGCTATACCGCCGGCATCGACGACTTCACAGAGACGGTCCTTTTCGACGAGAACGATGCGGTTACGAACACCAACGAAGTTGAGTTCGGCCTGGTGAATCGGTTCTTTGTGCGTCGGCGATCGGGCGGTGGTTCCAGCACACGGGAGTGGCTCTCTGTGAAGGTGGCGCAAAAGTATTTTGGTGATCCGGATTTCGGAGGAGCCTTCCAGCCGGGCACTGTGAACCAGTTCTTTCCCCTTTATACGCTGACCGGCTTCCACTACGGGGCGATCAAAAGGCGGTTTTCGCCTCTGACCACTGTGGCCAGGATCACTCCGAGTCGTCGTTTGAGTTTCGATGTGCACAGCGACTACGATGTTGATTTCAACCGAATCCGCAACCTGGCCGTGACCGGTTTTCTGAACAAGGGACGCTTGGGCCTGGCAACCACTTATTTTCTGACCAAGGAACTGGAGACAGGGACCCGGAAGAACAACCAGCTGCAGGGATCGGTACGCTGGGGAAACTTCAGGAGGGGGCTCTCCTTCACAAACATATTCAGTTACGATGCCCGCTCCAAGGCGCTTCTGAATCTAAGGGCAAGAACGAATTACTTCTGGGACTGCTGTGGCGTGTCGGCCGAGTACAAGCGGCTCAACCTGGGACTGCGGCAGGAACGGGAAATCCGGTTCTCTTTCTTCCTCAAAGGCATTGGGGCCTTCGGAACTATCAGAAGGCCGGATTCTCTTTTCTAGTGTGCTGTCCCGGAAGTTCGCGCTGTTAATTCGGGATGGATTTTCGTCGTCAGTGAGGCGCGCGACGCAGGAATGCCGGGAGTCTTTCGAGGAGCGCAACAAAGCTGTCGGCGAAAAGACGCCCGAAGTAGCGGCGTGAACTTCTGGGACAGTACACTAGCCCCAAAATAAGTACATGGGGTGTATACCCAGAGGTGGAAAAAAGCCTGAAACGCCAGTCCTGACGGGTATTCTGAGGTTCAGAAAAAGACCCAGAACAATCCCAAGAGGAGGCGTTTCAGGTGAATAGAAAGCATATCGAGATTATCAACAAACGCCAAGAGGAAATAGAGCGAAGGCTGGATCGAAGTTGGCGGCCTAAGAGTGGGGGACGGGTGCTGAGAGGAGGCAATATTGTCTACGACGTCTCGAGCCGTATGGGAGGGGTGAGTAGTGGAGGTCTGGGGCTGATTGTTCAGTTGGTCAAGCGCTTGAGGGTGGCGGAGAGGATCGACGAACGTGTGCGAGTGTTGAAGCGGCACCTTCCCTACCGGGAGTCGGACCACGTCTTGAATCTGATCTACAACGTGATGAGTGGGGGAGTGTGCCTGCAGGATGTAAAGTCACGGCGCGAGGATGTCAGCTATCTGGAGAGTGTAGGAGCGCGCAAGATCCCGGCACCGAGTACGGAAGGGGACTTTCTCAGGCGTTTCAAGCAAGAGGATGTCTTGGCCCTGCAAGAAGCCTTCAACGAAAGCCGTCTGCAGGTGTGGCAAAGCCAAGCAGCGGAGATGGGCAAGCGAGCCACGATCGACGTGGACGGCACGACGGCCGAGACCACGGGGTGTTGCAAGGAAGGGATGGATCTCAACTACAAGGGACAATGGGGGTATGGACCCTTGGTGGTGAGTCTGGCCGAAACCAACGAGGTCTTGTACACGTTCAATCGGCCGGCCAGCCGACCGTCGCACGAAGGAGCGGTGGCGTGGATCGATCGAGCCGTGAAACTGGTCAGAAGAGGCGGCTTTGAGCAAGTGAGATTGCGGGGAGACACGGACTTTTCCCTGACCCGCAACTTCGATCGTTGGAGCGAGGAGGGTGTGGAGTTTGTGTTCGGGATCGAGGCCAATCGGAGCTTCGTCAGAGAGGCCGACAAGATTGGCGAAGCACAGTGGCAAAAGCTCGAGCGCAAGCAGAAAGTGGTGCGAGAGCGGGGCTACAAAAACCTGAACTTGTTGAGTGAGCATGTGACGGAGATCGAGTACCGACCGGCCCGAGCTAAAGGCACCTACCGAATGATCATCCTGCGCAAGAGGATCGAGGTCGAAAAGGGTCAAAAGCGGCTGTTTGATCAGCAGCGCTATCTGTTCTATGTCACGAACGTGCCGGTCAAGGAACTGTCGACACAACAGGTGGTTTTGGAAAGCAACGGGCGCTGCAATCAGGAAAACGTGATCGAGCAGCTCAAGAACGGCGTTCAGGCTCTGCGCATGCCGGCCGATACCCTGGTCGCAAACTGGACTTACCTGGTGATTGCCGCCCAAGCCTGGAACCTCAAGGTTTGGCTGGGCCTGCTTTTGCCTGCAAGACTGGGGGCCCGACGCCTGATCCGGATGGAGTTCCGGCGCTTTGTCACCTGTGTGATCGGACTGCCTTGCCAGATCGTGACAACGGGACGGCGTTTATTGTATCGACTGCTCACTGTTAACGATTGGACCCGTTTGTTGATCGAGGGGGATCTGTGGCTGAAACACCAGCAATTTGGCTGACGAATCGCAAGCCGCTTCGACAAGACGACAAATGGAGCCGATCGGGGAGGGGTCTGTCTGAAAACCGACTTTCAGGGCCATTGTCAACGCGTCGTGGCGGCCTGAGGTCAACCAAACTGCTTCCCGGCACAGCCGGAGTCCGGCGCAAGTCTGATTGAACCTCAAATGAGCAACCGATCTTGGCAAAACGAGTCGCTACAGTAGATGATGTGCAAACACGCTTATTTTGGGACTAGTGGGGGGAATCACGGGCAGCAGGATGTGAGACGGATACCGATCGTCGTGATAGATGGTTTGCTGCGCCACCACAATCTCAGGATCGATTCCTAGCTCCCCGCCGTTGTTGAGGTTGCGGTCGAAGCGGGGGAAATTGCTGCTGGAGATCTCACTGCGAATCCGATGGCCTTTCAAAAAGGCCTGGCTCTTAAAGACGAGTCCGGTGCTCAGAAGGCAGCAGGTAAGGTTTGATCGTAGGCTCCGGCTTGGGTGCTCGCTATGCTTCATCCATGATCGGATTCGTTAGTGCACCAATCCTTTCAATCTCGATCGTGCACGTGTCGCCGTCTTTTAGGAATACCGGAGGCTTGCGGGCCGAACCGACACCATGCGGCGTCCCGGTCAGGATGACCGTGCCCGGTGCCAACATGCTGCTGCCGCCGAGGAATTCGATCAGCGTTGGGACGTCAAAGATCATGTCGTTGGTGTTCCAATCCTGCATCACTGCGCCGTTCAATATCGTCTTGATGCCCAACTCGTTGGGATTCGGGATTTCGTCCGCCGTCACCAGACACGGGCCGAGAGGGCAGAACGTGTCAAACGTCTTGCCCCGGCACCACTGGCCGCCGCCCCATTTGAGTTGCCAATCGCGGGCGCTGACGTCGTTCGCACATGTGTACCCGAGCACGTAATCCAGAGCAGCGTCGCGGGACACATTCTTGCAAGGCTTGCCGATCACCACGGCGAGTTCGCATTCGTAATCGACTTCGCGGCTCCTGAGAATCGTCGGCAAAATGATCGGGTCGCCGGGATTCTGCACGGCGCTTGGCATTTTCATAAAAACGACCGGATGTTCCGGATACGCCGCGCCGCCTTCATCGGCGTGCTTGCGGTAGTTTAGGCCGATGCACACGACCGCCTGTGGTTCGAACGGGGTAAGTAGTTTTTTCACCGTCGTCGCTTCGCCCGTGTCGCTGTAATCTCCAAAGATGCAGCCATCTATGCGTGTGATCGTGCCGTCCTCGTGCTGGCAGCCATATTGTGTTTCATCAGCGTCATTGACAAATCGCACGATTCTCATATGGTCCTCTTTTCTATGGGCGAGCATTCCGCCCGTAGCACGCCAAACCAAGCGCCAAAGGGCATGCCAAAACCGGTTTCCGAGCCATCCTTCGCAAAGTGAGGGCGGTAAAAAGGGAGACGCTTCGCAGCGCTGAGAATGACAATCCACACGTCGCGACCTCCTGAAATGCTCACCAGGAATGATCCAAGTTCGCGCCTCGACTGGACCCCTGTAGAGCAAACATCAATTGTATGATAATAGGCCAGAAAGCGCGACCGCAAGCGATCGGTGGGCATTCAACCCCGCGACAGCTCACAGCACAGAATCACGGACCACTACAGAAGCCGTTCTGTCAAGCCAGGGAGAAACTGCCTTTTCATCTCAGTCCGCCCCCGCCGCCAATCCTACCACGTAAGAATGGTTACCCAATTAATCTCCACCACCCAGACTCTTCAGGTACTCGAGCAGGTCGGTCATTTCCTCGACCGTGATCTCCTCTTCGATTCCCTCGGGCATGGCCGACACCGTGGAAGGGCGGAGGGCGGCAATGTTGGCTCGAAGAATGTTGTCCTTTTCACCTTGCTCTCGGCCCAGGGTCACGGAATTCGCATTCTGCTCCAAGAGGACGCAACGGAAAAGAGCTTGTCTGTCATGAAAAAATGATCTCTCTTCAGGCCCCACCGCCTCTTCAGCTCACTCGAGGTGAAACCGGCAAGATGGAGAGAATAGGCAGGGACCGCTAATGTTTCTGATGGAGCAGTTTCAGCAAAGCGAGATAGAGTCGATCTCGCTCCTCAGTTTCCCGTTCCCGGTCTGCTGCACTGTATTCGAAGATCCCGTGGCCGGACTTGATCCCGTGGCCGCCGCCATCGACTATCTCCCTGATCAGAGGAGGCACCGCGGTGTCGGAACGCATATCGGGAAGCAGGTTTTCATAGACGCGCCGGGTCACGTCCAGGCCGGCGAAGTCATTGATGCGCAAAGGGCCCAGGGCAGCCAGACGAAAGCCCATACTCCCGCGGATGGCCCGATCGATTTCAGAGGCGCTGGCTATGCCCCGATCGAGCAGGTCCCAGACTTCCCGAAACATGGCGATCTGGACCCTGTTGACCAGGAAACCGGGGATTTCCCGGTCAATTCTCACGGCCATCTTTCCAATTCTCTCCAACAGATCGTAGGTAGTCGTCGTCGTCTGCTCGGTGGTTTGCCGGCCGGGAACGACCTCCACGACGGGCACGATATGAGGGGGGTTGAACCAGTGAGTGAGAATGGCCTGATCGGGATGTTGCATGGCCGAGGAGGATTCGCTGATCACGTAGCTGGAACTGTTGCTGGCCAGAATCGTATCCCTGCTGACGCTCGATTCGAGCCGCGCCAGCAATTCCTGTTTGGTCAGGAGATCTTCCACAATCGCCTCGGTCACGAACTGAGACTCGCCGACCGCTTCCTCTTCGGTCCTGCATACCACCAGGTGATCCAGGGCTGGATCTACGTCGGCCGGATCCACAACCTCCGCCTTGGCCATCCGCTGCAGATTGCCTTGCACCCGCTCCACCAGGGACTGACGCGCTTCTTCGTCCTGATCGAAGCAGCGAACCTCGTGTCCGGCCATGGCAAATTGCTGGGCTATGCCATGACCCATGGTGCCCAGGCCCACAACTGCAACGGTTCGTATTGAGTCAATATCCATGACTTGTACAGATTCGACCGGATGAAGCCGGTCCGCCCGGGTTGCGGCCGGATGAGATCTTCCCCTCGGGCTGCAGCACGTCCAGGCCTCTATTGACTCGTGCCCAACTCAGACAATCTTTGCTGCGTCCGGGCCGACCACCCTTCTAGCACTTCGAGAACCACACCCTGGTCGTCTACCAGAATCGATAAAGGGACCGCGAGCTGATCGGTCGCAAAGATCGCCTCGATGGCAGGTACGCCTCCTATGAGATTAGGATAGCTGACCTTCAGTCGATTCAGGTAGTTTGAGATGTCTACATCCGGCTCGGCGTTGACATTGAGCCCAATGAGATCGACCCCGTTGGCGGCCAGGCTCTCTTTCATTCGATCTAGCTCCGGCATCTCACGGGCACAGGGCGAACACCACGTCGCCCAGAGGTTGAGAAAGGTTCGTCGGCCAGGCTGCAGCTGCTGAGTCAGGGTAGTCTCCTGGCTGGACATCGTGCGAACCGGGATCACGGGAAGCGCTTGGCCCTGAGCGATTCTCAATCCGCGAATGGCGGTCTCAGTCCGCGTCAGGGGATCAGGGAGTCCAAACCTGTGCTCTGTGATGAGGATTTCACGGGAGGACTTCATACTACTTCCTTCGCGCAAGACGACCGAGGATCCGGCAGGCACGCCGGCAAAGGTCTCGACCTCACCACAAGGCCAACTGACCTCAATCGAATCCACACCGACATCCTCACCGAGCCCGAGAAGAAGCCTGGGATCGTGCTGTGCGAGGAACCCTGACCCGCCGTTCTTGATCTTGGTGACCGTGCCGGCGGAAGTCTTCACACGCACCACGGCGCCAAAGGCATCCCGCCCCGAAGTGGTGCCTTCCAGAGTCACCCGCACGAAGTGACCCGCCTGTCCGATATTGTTCCGGAAAAGGAGATGGGACTGCCCCTGAAGCGCGGTCAAGAAAACATCCAGATCCCCGTCGTTGTCGAAGTCAGCGAATACCGCTGCCCTGCCATCCGAGATCGAGTCGATTCCCGACACGCCTGAGATTTCTAAAAACTTCCTGTTGCCCAAGTTCAAGTAAAGGGGATCGCGCTCATACCCGCTGAAGGAAAAACCCTCTCCGAACATGAGCTCGTTCTGGTCCAATCTCAGGGCACCTTTGACCTTTGTCTGCTCCTTTTCGCCGCTCGTCTGCGTCACGACCTGACGCCAGAACTGACTTCAGGTGTCCTTCATGGATTTGCCTGATATGAAACCGTTCGGCGTGTAGACATCCTCCCAGCCGTCATTGTCAAAATCGATGAATCCACCACCCCAGGCCCATCCGCCACTAAAACCGCCGACCTCGGCAGTCACGTCCCGGAAGAACCCGTTACCCCGATTCTCAAAGAGGTTGTTACCTGCCGCGAGCTTGATGAGGACGTTGTCCTTCGAACTCGAACCGGGGAACAATCGCGACAGAATCCGATTGCCGGCAGTGGAGGACATGTTGGTGGTGTGTACATCGAGGAGGCCGTCGTTGTTGAAGTCCCCGAAAGCAACCCCCATTCCGTTGCCCGGATCGAGCACGCCTCGCTCGCGAGCCTCATCCACGAACCGGCTTCCCGTGTTGATAAAGAGGGCCTTCTCCCCGAAGTCGTTGGCAACGAGAAGGTCCGGCCGACTGTCAGCGTTTACGTCGGCAAAAACGGACGCGTAGCTCCAGCGGCTGTCGGCAACTCCCCAAGCCGAAGCCTGCTCGCGAAATGTGCCGTCGCGCTGATTGATGAAGAGCAAATCAGGAGTGCCGTTGCTCGCCTGGAACCAGGAGTCCGGTGTGATGGCTCCGTACCGGTTATAACTGGCAACGTAGATGTCCGCGTAGCTGTCACCATTGACGTCGGCAGCAACGGCACTAAAGCCGATGGCATCCCTGTAAACACCGGATTCCAGCGAGACGTCATCAAACCCCAGCGTCCCCACCGGTACCAGGCGGTTTCTCAACAGTATCTGCGTGCCCACTGCAGAAATGAAGACATCAAGGTCGCCGTCGTTGTCGTAGTCCAGCAAGAGAGGCTGGCTGCCGCTGACCAGCAAGATCCTGACCCCGGATTCCTCGGAGACTTCCCGAAAGGTGCCGTTTCCAGCGTTCAGGTAGAGGTAGTTTCGGGCGGCGGCGGTCACAAACAAGTCGATGAAACCGTCCCCGTTCAGGTCCCCCGCGGCGGCGCCCGGCCAGACGAAACCCTGATTCCCCTCGGAGCCGTAGGGCGGGGCAATCACCTCCAGTCCCGCCGGCGCTGCCACTTCTGAAAAGAGGTCACTGGAAGCGACCATGGAACTCAGGCTGGTCAAACTGAAAGACTCGATCTGCCACCTTGAGCCTTCCGCCCTGGTAGCGGATATATTCGTCGTGCCTCGGACCCACTCTCGTTTCCCGGAGGGGTCTCGACCGATGAGAAAAAAGGCCAGACGGGACTGCACACTGCCGAGCCGAGGGTCTTCCGAGTCGGCCTGCTTGACCTTGAAGCGCACATCCTCGAGGTCGCTGAAATGCGCTAAGAAGGCCGCAAAACCATCCAGAAACTTTGTCCGGGAGGATCCCTCCACGGCTGTCTGGCCAATCGCGGTGACACCGGGCACACGCCAGCCCCGCGTTCCCACCCATTTCACCTCTTGTTTTATGTTCTCAGGTTGAGACGGGAAAGGCTCTGCAGAGAGCTCCGGCGAGAAGAACTCTGCGATCCGATTCAGGTCCCGGTCGCGCACTGCTACCGATAGATCGAGCATGTCGTTGGCCAGAGATTCGGACAGATCCTCTATCGCCTCCAAGCGGGCGGTGTCCACCGTCTGGGTCCCCATCAACACCTGGGAGCGACCCAAAACCGAAAAGCCGGCAAATACCAGACACAAGCAGGGAAGGTAAAAAGCAGCGCGTATCCTCATGAGTGGCTCACCTCTCTAGATGGTAATAACAGGCACAGGGAGTCAATAGCAGCCGAAACGACTCTGGGCCTGCAGGGGCCTCCTACCCACCTCAGTGCTCAACTGACATCCTCTTCTGACCATAAGGTCAACAGACCAAACAGTCGTCGGTGAGGAGTTAGCTTTCAAGTATACGTCGTCAGCACAAATGGGTGAAGTTGTCCCACCTATGTAGAGCTCCGCATAGGTGCGGCAACTCCAGCCCGTCGGTCATTGTTCGATTATGGATTTACGAGATCTGGCCAACCTTCCACCAGGCGTCCAAGCTGGTGTTGGGAAAGCTCTCCCCCAGCCAAGTATATGCGTCCGCGGCTTGTTCATAGCGTTTCAGATCTTCGTGCATCTCGCCCAAACTGTCAATTACCAGGGTACTTCCCCCTGTGGTTTCCGTTTATTCAGCCCCTGATTCTCAGACTGGAAAGTGGGAGGGACCTGAGGGCGGCGGACGTTTAAATTCCCGGACGCAGCCCTCAGGTCCCTCCCACTTTCCCGCCGCCCGCCGTGTAATTCACCAGCCGACGATCCCCTAATCCACCTTGGGTAGCGCGGAGTGCTGAGAAGACGAGCGTTGAAAACAGCACCGTTAGAGAGACGGCACAGGTTACGATCGGCAAGATCGAGGCAGTTAGAACGAAGCGGCGTCTCAAGACGAGGCGTTCGGAAACAGGAAGTCTGATCGCTGGCGGCCCTTCGCTTCGACAACTTATGAATTTTCCGGGCTAGGGTATCCTTGGATGACACGAGGGAGGACACATGCATCTTTTCACACCCGGGTTAATGTTAATGGCGCTCTTGGTGGTGCCGCTGTTGGTGACCGCCTGTCAAACCAGTCCCGATCAGGAGCTGTCGGCACCAAGGATCGTTGCCGAAGAGATTGGCGGGGCTCTGGGACAAGCCGACATTTTCCTGCTCGACGTTCGTCAGCCCTCTGAGCTGGAAGAGTTGGGTACCGTCGAGGGATATACCAATATCCCCATCGATGTCTTGGTAGACCGCCTGGACGAGTTGCCAAAGGATCGCCCTATCCTGACCGCCTGAAACGGCGGCGGACGAGCCGCGCGTGCCGCGGCTTTACTCAAGGAAAACGGGTTCCAGGTGTACGGGTTTTGCGGCCTGAAGGACTACCAGGGGAAGAAAGTGTTCCCTGCGGCAACGCCCTGACAATCTAACCTGCACGGCACAGATCCGCCGGACTCCAAACCTCGACGCCCGGGAGCGTCTCTGATCTCCTGCTGCAAGCCTGCCCCTCAAACGGGCTAGCATAGCTGTTCTACGAAAGCGGCGCCGTGTGCGAGGAGATCCACTTTGCCGGGGGCGCGCGGAACGGACCTTATCGGCGATTCCACGAGAGCGGCGCGGTCGCGATCGAGGGCCGCAACGACGGGGGGTGGACGGCCGGGGTCTGGATCCACTTCGACGAGGCCGGCAACGAGGTCGAGAGGGTCGACGTGCGGAGAATAGCAGGCCTAAACTCCGCATTAGATGCGGAGATTACTTGAGTATTCAGGAAATCCGCGGCATAATACCCGCATAATGTGCGGAGATTAGTCGATGTATATCTGGGAGAAAGAAGCGTGGCCTGCGCTGGTCTGGAATGATAAGAAACTGGCCCCGCTGCTGGCGCTCGTTTCCCGCCAACAGGGACGCCTTGTCGGCAAGATGGAGGCGCTTGGCTTTGGAGTGCGTAGCGAGGCTCATCTCCGGACCCTTACCGAGGATGTCGTGAAATCGAGCGAAATCGAGGGAGAGAAACTCGATACCGCTCAGGTCAGGTCGAGCATCGCCAGACGCCTTGGCATGGATGTGGGCGGAGTCATCGCGACCGACCGCGATGTTGAGGGCGTGGTTGAAATGATGCTCGATGCGACCGGCGACTATGCCGAGCCGCTGAGTGTCGAGCGTCTTTTTGACTGGCACGCGGCTCTGTTTCCGACAGGACGCAGCGGGATGCAGAGAATCAATGTCGGAACGTGGCGCGATGATCGCAGGGGACCGATGCAGGTTGTCTCGGGACCGATGGGCAAAGAGAGGGTTCATTATGAAGCGCCGGCGGCGGACCGTGTCCCCGCGGAGATGGAACAGTTCCTCAACTGGTATGCGCGGCCGGGCGATATGGACGAGCTGCTCATCGCCGGCCTTGCCCATCTATGGTTTGTGACCATCCACCCCTTCGATGACGGAAACGGGCGGATAGCTCGCGCCATCGCGGACATGACACTCGCGCGCTCGGAGCAGACCGGTCAGCGCTTTTACAGCATGTCCGCGCAAATAAGCCTTGAACGGAGCGGCTACTACACAACGCTGGAGCGAACGCAAAAGGGAGAACTCGATGTCACGCCCTGGCAGGACTGGTTCTTAAACTGCCTGCTGCGGGCCATAGAGGGGGCTGGGGACACGCTTACCACTGTGCTGGAAAAGGCGCGCTTCTGGCAGCGCTTTGCCGCCGAGTCCCTAAACGAACGGCAAATCAAGGTGCTGAACAGGCTGCTGGACGGGTTTGAGGGAGAAATGACCTCTTCGAAGTGGGGGAAGATCGCCAAATGCTCACAGGACACAGCCTATCGGGACATTGTTGATCTGGTTGAACGCGGCGCTTTACAAAAGGACCCTGGCGGCGGGCGGAGCACGAGCTATTCATTGACCCCGTGAATAACGTTAGCGACAAATTATTCCCAACTAATTCTCATCGTGATTCGTAGTGCTCACCGAGGAAGATCATTCAAATTAGCAACCTCAACGCCCATCAATTTCGACAACTTAGGACGAATGATCAACGTCAAATAGAATTCCCGCAGCGACGATTGGAAATCCCCACACAAGGATTAAAAAAAAAGAGCTGTAGCCGTCCTCTGAGACGGCCCTTTCCGCGGTCCTCCTTTCTGTAAAAAAGAGAGATTGTTCCTAGAATGCGAGGGGGACGGAGTGAGGGCGTAGCCCGAACGGAGCTCCCCCTCGCTCGCGCTGGCGTCGAGGGGAGTGGACCAGATCCACGAGGCTGCTGAGCGGCCTCTGTAGGGCGCTGTACGACCTCTCCCCTTGGCGGGCACTCGTCTATCGCCCTCACCAAGCACTTTCCGGGGTCCAATCAGCCGATTTGCCCGGATTTGACCTCCTCGCGGTTTCCTCATTTCGTGGTTCCCTGCTGCTTTGCCTTGGCGCTCTCCATTCGATAGCTCGGGACGTTGAGTTCCAGAATCACGCTGTGGTGCACCAGCCGGTCGATGGCTGCTGCCGTCGTCAGGGGGTCCTTGAAGATCCTCTCCCAGTCCGAGAAGATCAGGTTGCTGGTCAGCAAGATGCTGCGACGTTCGTAACGATGGGCCAGCAGTGTGAAGAGAACCTCCATTTCCTCCCGGCTTTGCTGAACGTAGCCGATGTCATCGACTATGAGAGCCTCGAAGCGATCCAGTTTCTTGAGCTCCTTCTCCAGAGTCAGATCGATTTTGGCCCGCAGCAATCGCTGTACCAGCAGGGCGCAGGTAGAAAACAGAACCCGGCGCCCCAGCAGAATCAACTCCTGGCCCAGAGCACAGACCAGATGGGTTTTCCCGCTCCCAGGGTTACCGAAAGCCAAGACGTTCTCGGCACGATCCAAAAACGTCCCTTCCAGCAGCGCTGTGAGTTGTCGATCCACGCTTTGGGGCAAGCGCGAGCGGTCCAGCGCCGTCAGCGTTTTCTCCCAGGGAAGCTTGGAGGCCCGACGCTGGCGCTGGATTTTGCGCTCGTGCCGCTCCGCCACCTCGATCTCAGATAACGACAAGAGAAACCGGGGATAGGACAGACTTTCCTGGGTGGCCAGTGCCGCCTGGGCGGCGTAGTGCTCCCGAAAGGCCGGTAGATGCAGCTCGATTAGGCACTCGCGAAGTCGCGGTAAGTTGCCTGTGCTCATGACCTCACCTCCCGGTTCTCGAGAAGGGTGTCGTAGAGGCCCACGTCCATCTTCTCCACCATCACTTCCCAGGGTTCCACCACCGGATCGACAAGGCATTCTCGTAGTGCTTCAAAACGGATTCTTTGTCCCCGCTCAATCAACACCTGAAGTGCCTCTCGCACCCGCTGTTCACCTTCCTGGGCAGCCACCTCGAGGATCTTCAGATATTGGCGATCCGCCGTGGCCGGACAATCTCGGCGCAGCTCGTCGTAGGCGACTCGAAACAAGATCCCCGGAAACAGATCCTCCCGCCAGCGATAGCGAGTAAACGCCCCCGGCTTGCGCACCAACGAATGGATCACGTGCCGGTAGTCAATGCGATGCTTGCCTTCTCCTCGCAAGCGCGGCATCCGTGCCTGGCGCCGTCCTCCGTAGTAGACCTCCACCTGATCCGCCCACACCCGCACTTGAACGCGCTCGCCGATCAACCGGCTGTCCACCGAATAGGTGTTGTGGCGAACCCGGATCGTATTGCTGGGGGAGACTCTCACCCACTGCCGGGTGAAGTCATCCAGACGGCGTGCCGGCAACGGGCGCATCACTGCCAGCTCTTCTCCCAGGCGCTTTTGCCGGGCCGCATTGCGCCGGGACACAATCACCGCTACAAAGCCCTCGTACTCTTCCCGGCTGGAAAAATCACGGCTACACCGCAGCAGCAGTTCCTGCTCAATGGCCCGTTTCAAGCGGTGATGGGACTGTTCCACATCCCCGTTCTCGTGTGCCTTTCCTGCCTGAGTGCGACTGGAGCGCATCCCGAAGTGTCTCAGCAACGCTTGATAGCGCTCGGTGAACTCTTCCCGCTTCAGGTTCTTGACTGCCGCCGAGAGCCGGTCGGTCCGGTGCTCCTCGGGCAGCGCCCCCAACTCCCACAACGCGTTCTGAAGCCCCAGGCTGAGGCTCTCAAACGACTCACTGAAACACAGCGTGGTCGCTTCCCAGTTCGAGTAGGCCAACACGAAGTGGTACAGCAGATGGGGAAACGGCTGGCCCTGGATCGTCACTCCGAGGCGCCCCATAAACGTGAAGTCCGATTGCGCTTGATGTCCCGGCTGATACTTCTGCGGGAACATCACCTCCTTCGCTTCTCCGTATTCTGCCTTCCACTGCTTGATCCTGCGCTGCAGCGTTCTCAACTGGCCTTGCTGGAAGGCCCCTTCCTGCTGACGACACAAATGATCGAACACCGCTTTTGCTTCCACCGTCGGCGATCGCTTCAGGATCTCTTTCACCTCCGGCCACACCGACTCGAACGGATCCGATCGAGTTCTCCAATACCGTTCCGGCTGACACTGGCTCGGTAGCTTTCCCGACTTCAGGTACTTGCGAGCTGTCTTTCGCGACATCCCCGCTTTGGCCGCCGCCATCGTTAGCGTCTTCTCGTTCTTCTTCAACTTTACTAACCTCCGCACTTGCTGATCCTTAACCATGCCCTCATGGTCAGGATCAGCCCTGAAAAAGCGGGGAATTCCATTTGTCGTCGCGGGGAATTCTAACTGTCGCCAATCAGACGAATCGCTTCCGCCCAGATTTCGTAGCCCGCTTCCGGATGGACAGTACCATCTCGCACCTTTCGTCCCAAGATCTCGACTCAGAATCAGAACTTTGGCACCAGATTGGGTTTCGAAGAAGGTGGGGAACCGAGAAGGGGACAGAGTAGACTGTCCCCTTTTTTCCCCTTTCTCCAATCTTCAAGGTTGCGTCCACCGAAGTCGTCAAACCGGAAGACCCAGTTCCCGTGCCGCCTGATTCTGGGACTCGTCGAGGCTAACAAAGCGGGTCAGCCGGGTGTGGCGGTGAAACCAGAGAGCGGTTCGCAAGTGTCCAAGATCGAGCGATCTGGGTGTGGAAACAGTCGGCATCTCCCGACCAACACAAAGGTCCAGTGTGAGATCTCGAAGGAGCAGGATTTGGAGGTCCTGGTCAATTCGGTCGAGACAATGCGTGAGATCGGCGGCAGTGATATGTCCCAGGCGGGCCAGGCGAATCAGATTACGATTGGCTTCCAGGACCAGGAGTACGCTGGACAAAAGCTCCTCTCCGTCGATTTCGGCAGCCAGTTGATCGCAACCGTCTTCGTAGAGCAGGATGCAGAGGTAAGCGGACGTGTCCAGATAGAATCGCTTTCGTGCACCGATCATTCCCGGCCACCACGGCGATCTTCTTCAAGCACCCTCAAGTAGGCGCCTTGAGAACCTTTTCTCACGGCGGGTCCAAGCTTGCCGGTTCCAAACCGAGAACCTTGGTGCACCCGGAGTGTGTCCGCAGCAGTCAACTGCACTACCGGCCTGTTGTGTCGGGTTACCACGACCCTGGCGCCCCCTTCCGCCTGCCGAATGAGTTCCGAAAGCCGCCGCCTCAATTCGTCGATCCCTACTGTACTCATTTTGAAACAGTATTGAATTCTAGTTGGAATGTAAAATAAACACTACGGAGTTCAGGTATGAATCCGGGTCGGAGGGGTTAGGGCTAATGTCAGTCTCGGGCAAAAGTGGCGGCTCCCTTGCGACTGCCGACTCTCTCTGGCATCCTTAACCCCATGCAACGCAAACGCTTTTGCAAGCCACGCATCCGCAAATTTGGCGATATGCGCCGGTTGACTCGTGTGAAGACGGCCGAATCCCAAGGGCGAAGGCCTCAGGGTTTTTACGACATCACCTGAACGAACCCTCTTCCGCATTCTCATCGCTGCTCCTTCGCCGGGAGGGATACAACTGGACTTCAACGCCTCGATCTCCGCCTGGTATGGCGTTTCTTTTTTACGGGGCTCCCACTCACAAAGCCCACATACAATCGTACACCTGATCAAAGAAGTCCGACCGGACTATGGAAGCAACCGGATACTCTTGTCCTACCTGCGTTCATTTCTGGTAGACGCCAGCGTCCTCGCTGCGTTGTTGTCAGTGGAATGGAAGCTATGGTTTAAGAAACTCCTTTTTGGTGGGAAACTTTTTCAAATCACTTTCTTTGATTTGCATATGCAGGACCCGTTCCCAGCGGTGTGGGCAGAAAATGTTCAGCACCCCATCGTCGATGAACATGTCGAGGTAGGACTAGCCCGGATTATTCATAAGTTTTCGTAGCGAAGCGGGGGAAGACCCGGTCTGACAAGGCTTGCGACCGAGCGTAACGCAGTCAGGGCGGGAGATTCTCACGCTGCAGTAGAAAATTTATGAATCATCCGGGCTAAGGCTGGCAAGAGTGGAACTCGGGGCGGGGATGAGTGTCAGATGTGACCGGCGTCTCGAGAATCACCCACGGAAACTGATTGAGCCAGCTAAAAGTCCCCGTCGCGGCGATATACTGGCCGGGTCATGTACGATCTTGAAGGCAAGGTCGCCCTGGTGACGGGCGCTGGCAACGAGCCCGGAATCGGGCGTGCAATTGCCATGCGATTGGCGCAGGAGGGTGCGGACGTCGTCGTCAACGACCTCGGGACACCGCCCGGAGGCACCCGGAAGACCGGATGGCGGGGTATTCCGGACGTTGTCCAGGGCATCGAGGCGCTCGGCCGGGAAGCCCTGGGCGTCTACGCCGATGTCTCCGATGCCGCCCAGGTCGATCGAATGGTGAGCGAGACACTCGAACGCTTCGGGCACATCGACATCCTCGTCAACAACGCCGCCTCACCACCGGGGCGGGACCGCGTGCCCGTCGTGGAGCTTGAGGAGAACGCCTGGGATCTCGTGCAACGGGTGAACGTCAAGGGCACCTTCCTGTGCAGCCGGGCAGTCGCCCGGGCGATGATCCGGCGCGGAAAGGGCGGGAAGATCCTCATTATTTCATCGTCGAAGGGAAAGCGGGGCGAGGCGTCCTTCGCGGCGTACTCGACCTCAAAGTTCGCGGCCATCGGCTTCGGCCAGTGCCTCGCGCTCGAGCTGGCCCCCCATCAGATCCAGGTCAACATCATCTGCCCCGGCATGGTCGATACGGGCCGACTCGACGACATGGCGGCCGTGATGCGTCGGGAGGGCCAGTCCGAGGAGGAGTGCCGCGCCGAGCTCGTGCGCGAGCGGGCGGCGAGAATTCCGCTGGGACGGGTGGCGAAGGGTGATGATATCGCCCGCACGGCGGCGTTTCTGGCTTCAGCCGAGTCGGACTACCTGACCGGCCTGGCGATCAGCGTCACGGGGGGGACCCATCTGGGGTAAGGGGCTCGAGCTCTCCCGCTAACTCGGCGAGCGAGTCCACGGTGCAAAGGCATCGATGTCGCTCCGCACATCCACAACCGCGGGTTTTCCCGCGGCCAGTGCTTCTTCGAGCGCGTTCGCGATGTGAGCTGCCCGGTCCACCCGGATACCGAAGCAACCCATCGATCGAGCCACCGCGACAAAATCGATGTCCTGAAACACCCACAGTTCCTCGGGATTTCCTTCGGGCACTCCGCGGTAGGCGACGTCGATCCCGGGCTTGTCCTGATTGAGGGAGCGGTTGTTGTTGATGACTATCACCGTGTTGATGCCGCAGCGGGCAGCGGTCTCCAGCTCGGAGAGGTGGTACAAGATGCCCCCGTCCCCAGTGAAACAGATGACCGGCCGCTCGGGAAAGGCGCACTTGACCCCGAGCGAGGCGGGCAGACTCCAGCCCAGCGACCCGGCGCAGCGCACGTAGTCCTGGGTGGGCGCGCGGAGCTCGATCATCGTGGCGGACCAGGTCGCCGAGTGACCGGTGTCCGCTACGACGAAGGCATCCTCCGGAAGGAACTTCGTCAGCTCGCGACAGAGTCGCTCAGGCCGAATGGGCGAGGCGTCGGAAGTCATCTGAGGCTCGAACTCTTCCCGCCAGCGGGCCAGGTGCAGGCGCGCCCGCTCGGTCCACTCGGGCTTCGGAGCCACGTCGCCCAGCGCTTCGATCAACCGGCTCACAGTGACCTTCGCATCGCCCAGCAGCGCAACCGAGTTCGGGTAATTGCGGCCGAGCTCGACGGCGTCGAGATCGATCTGGATCGTCTCGACATCCTGTTGCGGGACCGTCCAGTTGTCAGTGGTCTGGTCTCCCGTCTGGCTGCCGACGAAGAGCACAAGGTCCGCCTCGCTGACGACGCGGTTGGCGCACCAGCGCGGGTAAGTGCCGACGGCCCCGACGACCAGGGGATGCGTGTCGGGAATCGCGCCCTTACCGTTGAGCGAGATGGCGATCGGCGCACAGAGCCGTTCGGCCAGCTCCACGATCTCGGGGCCGGCCTGGGAGGCGACCGCCCCACCACCCGCGACAATCACGGGCCGCTCAGCCCGCCCCAGCCGCCCGGCGGCCTGACGCACCTGCTCGCCGTCGGGCTCCAATCGAAATGCCGGATACTGCGCAAACGTTTCATCCACGATAACTTCGAGGTCTGCCTCTGCGGAGCCGACCACTTCTCCCTGGATGCCCGGAAGCTCCAGGTGGACGGGCCCCGGCGCGCCGGTCGTCGCCTCTCGAAAGGCCTGGCGCAGCTCGAAGGGAAACTGCTCGAGGGTGTCCACGTAGACGTTGTATTTCGTCACCGGCTCGAACATGGGCCAGTGATCGATCTCCTGGTACGCGTTGCGATAGCGGACGGAAGTCAGCTGGCGGCCGGTAATCGCGATCACCGGCGAGTGCGCGAGCCAGGCGTCCTGCAGCCCGGCGGCGAGGTTTGCGGCGCCGACGGACTGACACATGACGATCCCCGGCCGCCGCGATGCCCGCGCGTAGCCGTCGGCCATGTAGGCCGCTGACTTTTCCGAGTGGGCGAGCACGCGCTTGATGCCGCCGACACGTTCGATCTCCATGAGGCCGGGCTTCAGGACGGCGGGCATCCAGAAGATCGTCGTGACGCCGTAGCCCTTGAGGGTCTCGGCGAAGAAACGGTTTCCGGTCATCTCGGGCATCGTTCGGAGTTCGTCAGGGAAGTCGAGGCAGGACCTCTTCCTTTAGCAGCTTCATGGAATGGAGCCACTCCTCCTTCGGGTCCCACTCGTGGGCCATCGCCAAAAGGACTCCGAAACCGCCCACATCGTTATGGAGCTGCTGGAGCTTTTCGGTGACGTCGTCGGGGCTCCCGACGATCCATACGTTGTCGACCAGGTACTCCGGCGTCACTTCGGAGTCGGGCATGTCCGGATCCGCCTTCGTGAGGTCGAGCATCTTGCACTTGGGCAGGAGGTGCAGGAAATAGTCTCGATAGTCCCGGGCCATCGTCCCGGCAAGCGCTCTCTTGCGAGCCTCCTCGGTCGTGTCGGCGACGAAGACATGACGGGCGATACGCCACTTCGAGTGGTCGGCGACCTTTCCCGCTTTAGCAGCTCCCTCCTCGACGGCTTCCCGGTGCGATCGGAGAACCCGCGTCGGCACGACGCAGATGCTCATGGGAATCCAGCCGCGCTCGCCGGCCTGCGTGAGCGTGCCGGACTTGACGCTCACGCCGGCCACGCCGATCGGAGGGTGCGGCTTCTGGTAGGGTTGCAAGTGGAAGCGCTGGCCAATCTCGCCATCCGTTTCCGGTATGGTGAAGCGCCAGTACTTGTGCTCGTACACTCCAGGACGGGGATCCTGCCACAATTGGAGAACGGCCTCGATCGCGTCCCGGGTCATGCCGCGCTGCTCGCCCGTCTTCGGGTCGAAACCGAAGACCTCAAGATCTCCCGGGAAGCCACCGGAGCCGACGCCCCAGTAGAAGCGTCCGTGGCACATGTGGTCTAGTTGGGCGATGCGACTGGCGAGCGTGAAGGGGTTGTGGTTCGGCATGCAGTTGACGCCGGTCCCCAAGATGAGGTTTTTTGTCTGACTTGCGGCGCTCGCGATGAGGAGATCGGGGGCGGGCACGTTTTCCCAGCTGCTCGTGAAGTGCTCCCCTAGCAGCCCGTGGCAGAAGTGCTTAATTGGGTCCGGACACCGACTTGGGCCGGGGGCCACCTGGAAAGGGCCCGATTGAAAGTTTTCCAATCAAACCTTCAAAGAAAGTGCTGATCCGTCTCCTCAGGCCCTTTCTCAGCCCGAAAAAGGCTAACAAAGCGCAAAGAATCCGGGCGTGGAGGGCCCGGGGAGTCCCTGCGCCGAGTTTCTGGCGCATCACCATACCCAGGTTGAACGCACCGGCCTGAATCAGCAGTCTCTTGGCCACATTGTCGTGTCCCCTGACCTCGGTGCGGCGCATCCCCCCTGTCCGGTACAGATGAGCAAAGGATCTTTCCAGTTTTTCGCCCCGCCGTCTCAGTAACTCGCGGCCTCGCTCTCCCCGTATCCGTCTGCGGTTGGCATAGGTGGCATCTCGCCCCTCGATGTTGCCTTTCCACTTGCGTCTGCCCCGCTTCGGTTCCGAGATGTAACTGCGTATCTGCAGCGCTGCAAAATCCTTTACCGTTTCGGTGCTGTGATATCCCTTGTCGGCCACCACCTCGGCCATTTCCTCTTTTTGCCCCGTCGCCTCTTCAATGTTTTCGGCAGCACGAATCAGCGTCTCCTTCAGGGTCGTCGTGTCTCCTTTATCGGCTCCCTGTACCGTGACCGCCACAATCGCTCCCGTCTCCATGTCGATGGCATGCTCGGCCTTGTGGGCCAGGTGCGTTCGCCCGTCCTTCATCTTCGTGATGCGAGCGTCCGGATCGTGAGGATGTTTCCACTCTTTGTTGGAGCCTTTCTTCTTGCGTTTCCGGTCCGTACGAACCAGGTCTTCGCGGGTGGGCGTCTCGATTCCGGAAGCCTGAGCCAATCCGGTTAAAAACTGGTTATAGTCTTCTCCCGTATCCCGTCGGATGATGGTGCGCATCGCCGCATTGGCTTCCAGCGTCGTCGCGTCGATCCCGATCGTCTTTCCCTTCAGCAGTTCCGATTCCGCCAGTCGCTCCAGCACCCAGCTGAACACCGCCGCATGGGTCTGCACATCGATTAATCTCCGGGTTCTCGATATCGTCGAGTGATCGGGTGGTGTCTCGCTCACTTTCAATCCCAAAAACTCTCTCAGGGCCAGTGAATCGGCCACTCTCCAGGCAATCCCTCGCTCCGCTCCGATCCCTTCAAAATACCCCACCATCAACAGCCGAAAATACACTCCCGGCGCCACGCTCGGCCGCCCCATCTTCTCCGCGTAGAACTTCCCGCACAGCTCCTCTACGAAATCGTCAAAGCCGTGCTCACTCAATACCTCGTTGAGGGCTTCGTAGAATGGATGCCCAGGACTCCGCGCTAACTGGCTGCTGGCCACCCACAGATCCGCTTGTCGCCGTCGCTTCTTCTTTCCCATTGCCATGGGACCAGTGTAGTGTCTGAATGTGACCCCTGCCCTCGACTTTCACCACAGGCTGCTAGCCATGCCTCGTGAAATCCGAGCTCGTCCACCGTGAGGATTTGCTCCAGATCATTGTCCAGACCCTGCGTATAGTCCGAGCCGGGCGGGTGGAGTGGCATCGTAAAGAAACCGAGTTGCATGGCTAGCAGGATACGAGACCCGCTACGCGATGTCCACATCCCGAGACGTTTATCGATAAGCTTTCCGGTTGTGCCGGAATGTTACATGTGTAGTATTATATGCTACACTTGTAATCTATGAGGCTCACCGATACAGAATGGAAAGTCATGAAAGTTGTCTGGGAGCGCAGTCCCGCCAGTGCCCGGGACGTGCTCGAGGTCGTAGAGCAGGAGACTGCCTGGGCCTACGCGACCGTTAAGACAATCCTGGCGCGGCTGGTGGAGAAAGGTGTGCTCAAAGTTCGCAGGCGAGCGAATACCAACCTCTACGAGCCTCTTCTTTCTCCCGAAAAAGCCCGGCGATCGGCCATCCGTGCCGTTGTCGACCAGGCCTTTAACGGAGCCTTCGGCCCCCTGGCACACTTTCTGGTCACCGACGAGAAGCTGACAGATGCGGAGCGGGAGCAACTGATCCGCCTGTTGCGGGAGGAGGACAAAGACAATGATTGAAGGCCTCAATGACCTGGCAGCGATGTGGTGGAACTGGATGGGGCCGATGAGTGTGCAGGTCACGATCCTGATCGCGCTGGTGGCGGTGGCTGATCTGGTACTCAGAAACCGGGCATGGCCTCAGGTACAGCTGGCGATCTGGTCCCTCGTGCTGCTCAAGTTGCTCTTTCCTCCGGACTTGGCTTCTCCGTTGAGTATGACGGCAGGTCTCACAGAAAATCGTTTTTTGGCTTCTCGAGAAACTGTTGTTGCGCCTGATCCTGGGTTGCCGGAGATGGTCACAAGTCAGTTCCGGGTTCCGACTTCGTCCTCACCGAGTGCGAGCTGGTCGATAGCTTCTCGGAAATCTGCCCTGGAGGGAGAGTCTCTTGCTCCTGCCCTCCCGGGACCATCCTGGAAGGCAGCCCTGATGTTGCTCTGGCTGGCAGGGGTCTGCCTGCTGGGAACCGGACTGCTGCTGCGGCTGCGACGCTTCGGGCAGGTCCTGAGCGAGGGAGCGAGAGATGCACCGATCCGAGTTCTGGAGATCTTTGCCAGCGCCTCTTCGGTGGCGGGACTCAGCCGGCTTCCAAGGCTCCTGCTCACTGATCGACTTCCCGTCCCAGCTGCTTTTGGAGTGCTCAGGCCGGTCGTACTCCTCCCTTGCCGACTCATCGAGGAGCTGTCGGAGGAGGACCTGCACAACGTTTTGCTGCATGAGGCCACCCACATCAGGCGGAAGGACCTTTTCACACAGCGGGTGGTGGTGGTGCTTTTGATTTTGTACTGGTTTCATCCGCTTCTGTGGCTCTTGAGACGTCGCCTGCAGCAGTTACAGGAGCTTTGCTGTGATGCCGCGGTGGCCACCGCGCTGCGGGTGGAAACGCCAATCTGTCGGTCACCATGGTATATCCCCCACCTAGGCGGCTGATTTACCAAGGTAATTCCCCCACCCTTTCACCAGGGTAATTCCCCCAGGGTTTCACCAAGGTAATTCCCCCACCTGATCATTTCGTGACAGAGGCCAGGGTCATCTTTCTGCGGAACCCCAACAAGGATTTCCGCAGGAGGAAGAATGGCCAGAAGGAATATGAGGATGGAAGAGTACCTGGAGTTGGTTTACCAATGGCACCGAGGACGGAGTATCCGCCAGATCCGAGACTCGTTGCAGATCTCGCGCAAGACGATTCGCAAGTACCTGCTGCTTTTCATGGCCAGCGGCTTGAGCCGAGAGAAGCCCCTGCCGCCACAGGCGGAGCTGGCCCGGATAGTGGCCTCGGTGGTGCAGGTGGCGGTTTTCGAACAACCGGCCCGGGAGCGGATCCGCCTCTACCACCGGCAGATCCAGGATTGGCTTGGGCAGCCTCATATGACCATTCAGCAGGTACAGCGGCTGCTCGAGGAGGAGCACGAGTTGAAGGTCAGCTATATGAGCGTGTACCGCTATGTGCGCGAGCACATTGAGCCGCTGCGCAAGCCGGTGACGGTGCGGCTGCATGCAGTCGCTGGGGAACAGGCCCAAGTCGATTTCGGCTATGCCGGACTGATGCGAGATCCGGAAACGGGCAAACAACGCAAGGCCTGGGCCTTTATCATGATCCTAAGCTACAGCCGCCACCGCTTCGTACGCTTCGTGTTTCGCCAGGACAGCCCCACCTGGTTGGACTGCCACATCCGCGCCTTTACGTTTTTCCAGGCCTGTCCCCGGCTGATCGTGTTGGACAATTTGAAAGACGGTGTGCTTAAGCCCGATCTGTACGATCCGACGCTCAACCCGGCCTACGCCGAACTGGAAAGACACTACGGATTCGTGGCCGACCCAGCCAAGGTGCAAATGGCCCGCCACAAAGGACGCGTGGAGAGATGTGTTCCGGTAGTGCGTCAGCAGATTCTGGCGGGGCGGCATTTTCGAGATATCGAGGAGGCCAATGGGAGGGCTCTGGAGTGGTGCCTCAAGGAGGTCGGCCTGCGCAAGCATGGCACCACCCATCGCAAACCTTACGAGGTGTTTGTCGGAGAAGAAGTCGAGCTGCTGCTGCCTCTGCCGGATCAACCTTACGAAGCGGCGCAGTGGAAACAGTGCACCGTGCATTGGGACTGCCATCTGATCCTGGACAAGTGCTACTACTCGGTCCCCTATCCCTACCGGGGGGAGAGGCTGTGGGTGCGAGCCGATCTGAAGCTGGTGCGAGTGTATCGCAACCATCAGTTGTAAATATTCGGTAAACCCATCATCGGCTTTATGCCTAATGGGGTGAGGCGGGTTGGGAACTCAAGTGGAGCGAAGCGATCTTCGGAAGTGTTTGCTCAGGGGGTAGAGCCAGATGCTTTTGGTGGGCAGATCGGCCTTGCGGTCACGGTCCAGCTTGCCCCGGCCCTGGGTCTGTCCGACATGGATCCAGTTGGCGGCCTTGTAGCAGGCGCCTGTGAAGCGCCCCGTGTCGACGAAGGTTTCCAGCAGAACGGGTCGGTAGGCGTAGCGGTCGTGCCAGTCCTCGGGGAGTTGACGCGCGGCCAAGGCCAGCAGTTTGGAGGCCAAGTTCTTAGACTGCACCCAGGGAAGGATCAAGAAACGGGCGTTGTTGACGATCAGTTGAAGGTTTCTCTCCCTTTCCGAAGGACGCCAGCCGATGAAGCGGTCGCGAGGGGCGGTTTTCCAAGCGGCGGCGCCAAAGCCGAGCAGGGCCAGGATGCGGCTTTCGGAACAAGCGAAGTAGCGCAGCTGAGCACCCGGCAGGGGCTTGTATCCCAGATAGTGGTAGCGGTCGATGTATTCATTCCACAAAGTGGAGTCGGGGCGGCTCAGGACCGGCTCCAGATGCAGGCCGGACAGCTCGTGCACGGGTCGGGACAGCAGCGGTTGTGGTGCGCTGCAGAAAGTGTGCTTGATTGGGCCCGAGCCTCCCTTCGGGTTGCGAGGGGGCGGCAGCTGCAGCAACCCCTGCCGATGCATGCGCAGCATGGCCACCCGGCAGCTCATCTCCTTGAGGCCACCGTCAGGCTTGAACCAGCCCAAGAGCTGGCAGGCCAAGCGGGAGAGCTGGGCCCGCGAGCGGGTCGGATCTTCGCCAATCAGCTCACACAGTCGCCGCATCTCCCGGCCGCTAAAGTCTCGCCCGCAGAAGCGTTTCATCCAGCCTCCGCTGCCGGCGTCCTGGCCCAGGTCAATGCGCGGGCACGATGGGGGCTTATTTCCCAGGGAAGAAAAGGATCCAGGTCGGGTGGCGGCTGTCCGCCTTGCCTAGCGCAGGCCTGCAGATAGTCCCTGAGCCACAGGCGGGGGTTGAGGCCGTTGAGTCGCAGGGTGGCAAAGATGCTGAATAAGCTGGCCGCCAACTGGGCGCTCCAGCGGCTGCCTGAGCCGTAGTAATTCTTGCGTCCCACCACCGGGTTGCGCAAGGCGCGTTCGGCGGCGTTGTTGTCCATAGCCACTTCCGGTTGATCCACAAACACGGTCAGCCCTGGCCAGTGTCGAGCCAGGCTTTTCAGGACCTTGCGACAGGGGGGAGCCAGGCTGGGAAGCTGGCGTTGAGCCTCGCATTGCTCTCGCATTTTCTCAACCGCCACCCGCAGCTTTCGATCGGCCCGGGCCCATTCCAAGGGCTGATCGCGAACTGCCAGCCGCAGCTGATTGGCAGCAAAGAGCCGGCCAATGTCGTCAATCCACATCAGGGACCAGTCCTGCCAGGGGGGGTGGGATAGGCCCAGTCGCCAAAAGTCGCGGCGCACGTGAGCCCAGCAAAAGGCATGGCAAATACGCCCCTCTGAGACCCGGACCAGCTTCTTATAGGCAGAATATCGATCGGTGAGTAAAGTGCCCTGGGCGCTGCCGAAGTGAGATTGAGGCACTGCAGACGAGCGACTGGGTTGGAGCTGGTACACGACTGTGGAGGCCGACAAAAACACCCACAAATGCCAGAGCCGTCCGCTTTTGCCTTCCACCGCCACAAACACCGGCCAGCCGGTCTCGTCGGCTTGCCAGTTCTCCTGGGTGAGCTGCTGCTGGGCGATCGCCTCGGCCACCGGCAAAAACAGACCCTGCAGTTTTTTCAGCCCTCCGGCCACCGTTCCTGCAGAGAGAGTCAAACCGTGGTCTCGCCACTGCTGCAACAGACGGTGGGTGGGGCGGCAATGGTCAAACTTCTCCAGCAGAATCTCCACCCAAACCGAAATCCCTAGTTTGCCTTTGGGAATCAAGCGTGCCGGGGCGGGCGCCGTGACAATGCCGGGCAGCACCCCGCAGCGGCAGGCCGCTTTGTACTTGCGCCGCCGGATCACCCGCCGGTGGGCCCGCACTTCGATTTCGGCCACCTCGGCGTCTTCCGTCCAGCCCAAGGCTTCCAGTGCCAGACCGCATTTCGGACAGCTTTTTTGGGCTTCCTCCAGATCCACTACCTCTTCCTGGGCTGCCAACCCGTCCAGAGTGGTCCGACCGTGCCCCTGCTTGCCTTTTTGCTGCCCTCGGGGTCGCCCGCTCGCCTTGGGGCTGGAACTGCCAGCGCGCCCACCCTTGGCCTGTTCACTCTTGCGCCCCCAGAGCTGACTCTCCAGCTCTCGAACTCGAGCCCGCAGACTCAAGTTCTCTGACTTCAACTGCTTTTCTCTCTCCACCGCCCCGGCATGCTGGGCCTTCCAGTACGCTGCCGCCCAGCGCAGCCGGATGTACTCTTCCTTGGCCACCAAAACCCGCTTCGTCGAGCCATCAGCCGTCAGTCCACCCGATTCCGGCTTGGTGGTAGCACTCAGCTGCATGCTCCCTGTATACACACTCGCAGCTTCTGTGTCCAGCAAAGTTTGACCGCGGGCTTATTTGGAAGGAGATTATTGCAAGACGGGGTTTACCGAATATTTACCATCAGTTGATCAAGACCCACCTGCGGGTCTTCGAGCCGGGCTCCTGTCAGACCCAGACGGGGGACTATCCTCCCGACAAGCGGGCCTACCTGGAGCGGACTCCCGAGTGGTGCCGGCGTCAGGCCGACGAGCTGGGGCCCGAGGTGAGTCGCTACGTGCGGCGCGTACTGGGGGATCACGCCATGCGCAACCTGAGAAAAGCCCAGGCCGTGCTGCGGCTGGCCGAGTCCCACCCAGCGGCCACTCTGGATCAGGCCTGCCGGCGGGCCTTGCGCTTTGACAATGTCCGCTTTTCCTCTCTGAAGAAGATTCTGGAAAAAGGCTTGTTCCGACGCCCTTCGCCTCCTCGCAGACCCTCCAGTCCGGCGGCTTCAGCTTGTCGATTTGCCCGTCCCCAGGATTACTTCGTGCACCGACGGGAGGTCTCATGAGTCACTATCAACATCTGCTCGACCAGCTCAAGCAACTGCGATTAGGAGGATTGTTGGACAGTCTGGAAGTGCGGCTCAAGGAGGCCGAAAAACGACAACTGGCCTACGTCGACTTTCTGACTCTGCTGGTCCAGGATGAGCTGGAGCGTCGCTCCCAGACCAAGTTTGTTCGCCGGCTCAAGAAAGCCTGCTTTGCCGAGATCAAGACCCTCGAGGAGTTCGATTTTGGCTTTAACCCGAACATCAAGCGGCGCCGCATCTATGACCTGGCCACCTGCCGCTTTCTGGAAAACAAAGAAAATATCTGCCTGTGCGGGCCGGTGGGTGTGGGCAAGAGTCACATCGCCCTGGCTCTGGGACACGAGGCCGTACGCCGCGGTCATGACGTGCGCTACATCCAGGCTCCGCGCCTGTTCCGTACTCTGGAAGCGGCCCGGGCCGATCTCTCCCGCGATCGCCTCATCCAAAACTACTGCAGCTATGATTTCTTGATCGTTGACGACTTTGGGCTCAAGCCCCTGACGGACGAGCAGGCCGACGATCTGTACGACATCGTTTACGAGCGCTATCAGAAAGGCTCGCTGATGCTGACCAGTAATCGCAGCCTGGAGGAGTGGATGGCGCTGTTTGGCGACCCCATCCAGGCCAACTCGCTGCTGGACCGACTCTGCCACAACGCTCACCAGCTGGAGTGGGAGGGCGACTCTTACCGGAGGCGAAAACGACCCGCCAAAGGATCCCCCTCAAAGGAGGTTTCGCCATGAGCCGTTTGAAGATCAAAAGTGACAACGGCTGGTTTGCCGCCACCGCCGGCTGGCAGGCCGCTGTGGAGAAACTCTCCGACGGGGCCTTCAAGCTGTTCGTTCACATCTCGCTGGGCGCTGACAGAAGTACCGGGCGCTTCCTCTTCCGCCAGCAGGACGTGGCCAGGGCGCTGCGCAAATCGCGCCGCTCGATTGGAACCTATCTCCAGGAGCTCGAGGAGAGGCAGGTCTGCCGGGTCCGGCGTAGCCCCAACCAGCATGCTCCCGGGGTCCTTGAGATCGCCGACCAGTACTGGCCCTACCAGCGCAGCCTCTCGGCTGACTCACTCAGCTCCACTCGATCGGCTCAAACCCTCTATGTGGAGACCATCGGAGAGATGTTGCTGGAACGTCCCTGCATCCGCTGCCGCTACTCGACCTCGGATCGCCGGCTAGCTGCCCAGTGGTTCCAGCAAGGGATCGAGCTCGAGGACGTCCGCCAGTCTATTTTCCTGGGCTGCGGACGCAAGTACGTCTCCTGGCTCAACGGACTCCCGGGCCAGCCAATCGGTGCCCTGCATTACTTCAGTTCCGTCTTACAGGAGGTCACGAGCAGCCAGCTTTCCGCCCGCTATCGGGCTTTCAATCGAATGCAAATGCTGCGACTGGAAAAACGCTGGCTCGAAACAGACCACGACTGCGACCAGAAAGGAGGAACCTGCTTGGGAAAAGTTTTCCCAAGCACAACCGCCGAAAATCAAGAGAAACGAGATGATGATGATCCCCAAATGGGGGAATTACCCTGGTGACGGAGGTGGGGGAATTACCCTGGTGATTGACAACCTGGTCTCCTGTCCCAATCTCTTCGTCTTTTCAGATCCGCAGGCTAGCTTATGTTTGTCCAAGAATTAGTGTCGAGCGTCACAAGATGGCGGTGAAGTTCTAAGGGAGCGATCCACCGAGAACTCCGTGTGTCATTGACTGCTCTCGTTTTCTCCCTAGTGGGATGTTACATGATGGCAAAGCGTAGGAGCCGCCTCCGCGCGGCGATCTGATCGGACCACGGAGGGTCCTCCTACACCCGGGGATGTTACATGATGGCGAAGAGTAGGAGCCGCCTCCGCGCGGCGATCTGATCGGACCACAGAGGGTCCTCCACACGAAGCGGTACCCGTTCGCTACCTACTCTGCGGCAAAACGCGCGGTCGCCCATCCCATGGCGGCGCCACCGATGGTGAACATTATCAGACCGTCAATCCCCCGCCAGACGAACAGTGAGTGGGGCAGGTTGAACGCCCCCGAAAAGCTGAAAGTGTAGACCTAGCGTGCTGTCTGATAAATGCCCGACGTTAACATTGACCGATTGATTCTCTGGTTTTTTTGACCTTTGCCAGGATCGAATCGGCGGTGGCGCGCCACTTGAAGGGCTTGGCCAAGTGTTGATTGTGGACTCGCATGTATCTTCGGATCTCCTGTCGCAGATCTTGAACGCTGGTGAAGGAGTTGCGGTAGATGGAACGGCGCTCCAGCTGAGAGAACCAGGTCTCCACGGCGTTGAGCCAGGAGGCGCTGGTGGGAGTAAAGTGCAGGTGGAAGCGTTCTCGGCGCGCCAGCCAACTTCGAACCTTCTCGGTTTTGTGAGTACTGGAGTTGTCCAGGATGAGGTGAACATCCAGATCGGGATCGACCGCTTGATCGATCTGACGCAAAAAGGCCAAGAACTCCTGGGCCCGATGCCGCTTCGTGATGCGCCCCATCACCGCTCCCGTGGCCACATCGAAAGCGGCGTAGAGGCTGGCCGTACCGTGACGTTTGTAGTCGTGCGTTCGTCGCTCGATCTGTCCGGGTTTGAGCTGGAGCATGGGCTGGGTTCTATCCAGGGCTTGGATCTGGGTCTTCTCGTCCACAGATAAGACCAGAGCATTGTCGGGAGGGTCCATGTAAAGCCCGACGACATCGATCACCTTCTCGGCGAAATGAGGGTCGTGGCTGATCTTGAAGTTGCGGATGCGATGCGGTTTCAGATCGGCCGCCTTCCAGATCTGAGTGACCTGATGGCAGCTCACTCCGGCGTGCTCGGCCATCAGGCGTACACTCCAGAAGGTCGACTCGCAGGGAATCCGTTGCACCGTGGCGGTGAGGATGGCCCGCACTTTGGCCGGCGACAACTTTCGGGGGCGGCCTGAGCGAGGTTGATCCTCCAGTCCTGACAGTCCCTGCTGCAGGTAGCGTCGCCGCCACTCCTGAACCGTGCGCAAGCGCGTGAACAGTTTCTCAGACACCTGGGTTGCCGTGAACCCTTGGCCGCAAAGCAGGATCAACTCAGCCCTTTCAGCCAGACTGCGCTTGGTCTTGGAGGCTCGCAACCAGGAACGCAAAATCTCTCGATCGTGTGCGGGGAGTTCCAGTCGGATATGTGGTCTTGCCATAACGAATGATAGCGAACGGCCCTGACTATTAACGACGGGAACTTTCCGTACAGTACACTAGTCTTGATCGACATCGGACTTTGGAGCTACCAGAGGCTCCAGACGCACACCAGTTTGCGCAGGGGTAAGCAATGAGAAAAGAATACGACCTTTCGAAGATGAAAGGGCGGAGAAATCCCTACACGAAACAACTGAAGAAGCAAATCACCATTCGACTCGGTGTGGATATCCTGGAGTATTTCAAGGAACTTGCAGAAGAAACCGGGACGTCTTACCAGAATCTCATCAACTTATATCTTCGGGATTGTGTTGTTTCCAGGAAGCGCCCATCGGTGAAATGGGCATCCTAGCCCAAGCAAACTCACAATCATTTCCTCCTGGTGGTTCCCGGGACAGTGGGAAAGAAAGGCTCCTCCACCCGAGAAGATCAGGCCGCGCCATGACGGAAATGTCAAGAGTTCCCCTTCAGACATTGAACAGAAAGTGGCTGATGTCTCCGTGTTGGAGTACATACTGGCGGCCCTCGAGCCTCACCAGCCCCTGCTTCCGGGCGTTTGCCATACTGCCGGCTTGAACCAGATTCTCAAAGGAAATGACTTCTGCCCGGATGAATCCGCGCTCGATATCGGAATGGATGACGCCTCCGGCCTCCACGGCAACAGTGCCCTGGCGAATCGTCCAGGCCCGTACCTCATCCTCTCCGACGGTGAGAAAACTAATCAGTCCCAACAAGGCGTAAGAGGAAGCAATGACCCGATCTCTGGCGGGTTCCTCGATCCCCAGGCTCTCCATAAACTCCCTCGCATCACTTTCCTCCAGCTGGGTCAATTCCTCCTCGATCCTGGCACTGAGCGGTACCACCAGGCTGTTCGAGTGATCGTACTCCAGGGGCGGGGGCGAAGAGAGCTGGTCTTCCCCGATATTGAGAACCACCAGGACCGGCTTCTGCGAGAGGAACGGATAACCTCGAATCAACTTCTCTTCCTGTGAGGAGAGTTCCAGGTCGCGAATCGGCCGCTCTTCCTCGAGGGACTCCCTGAGTCGCAACAAGACATCCTGTTCGGCAATCTTGGTATTCTTCTCCTGGCCTGAAGTCTTTTTCAGTTCTTTCTCCAGCCGTTTGAGTCTTCTCTCGATGATCCCAAGGTCAGAAAAGATGAGTTCAAGATCGATTCCAAACAGGTCGGCTTCAGGGTTGACGACTCCCGAGGGATGGGGGACTCGTTCGTCCTCGAAGGCACGGACCACGTGCAGCAAAGCATCGGCCGTTCCGACATAACCCAGGATCTCGGCCGACAGCTCCGTTCCCTGGCCCTCTCCCTTGAAGCCGCCCACATCCACGTACTGCACTGTAGCAGCCGTTACCTTCCGCGGCTTGTAGATCTTGGCCAGTGGCTCCAGCCTGTGATCGGGAACCTTGACCGAGGCCAGATTGGGCTCAAGACGTCCCGAGGGGAAGGCAGCTGTCTCAGCGGTTCCCTGTGTCAATGCATTGAAGACCGTCGTTTTGCCGCTGTTCGACAGTCCAATGATTGCAATCTTCATGACTTCTCCCTGCTCTTTAGCAAAGCCCCCAGAGCCTCAAACGGTCGGTGGGTTGAGGCCGGCTCTCTTCTCTGCTCCGGCTCGGCATCCCCATAGGCATCAGCAACCTCCAGTCGTGAGTGCTCGTTTTCATGGCAATAGATGCACAGAAGCTCCCAGTTGCTGCCATCGGCGGGATTGTGGTGGTGGTTGTGGTCCTTGTGATGAACCGTGAGCTGGCGGAGATTCTTGGCGCTGAACTCGCGCCCACACCGGGCACAGATCCAGGGAAGTATTTTCAGGGCCTTCGCCCGATAGCCCTTTTCTCTTTCCCGCCTGCCCTGGAGGTCAGCGGCAATCCGGCTTCGTCCACCGGCATCCGATTGGTCCTTCTTCGATGACATTGTGTAGGCTCCAGCTTGACCCTGATCTGTTCAATTGGTCAAGCTCCTACACCAGAAAAGGGAGCGAGAATATGTACGACACGGTATTGGAAAGTTTTTCCCGGAAAGCGATCGCTTCGCTAAACGCTCAAAGAAGGCAGATCTCCGCACCTGGCCGTGGTGACGACTCGCCTGGTTACGCCGGGCCGTGAAGGCGACTACGGGGACTGGCTCGAGGAGAAGCTCTTTCCCGCCCTGAGAGAAGCAGGCGTCGACGGTGTCGCCAGCTACCGTCCGGTTCTGGGAAACTCTCGGGAGTGGGTCACCGTGACCATGATTGACAACTGGTCGACTTTTGACGGACCCAACCCCATGATGGGAGCGGTCGGACGAGAGAAGTTCCTGGCGCTTGTGGCCGACGCCGGCGTGAGGAAAATGCACTTTGGTAGAGAGACTGTAGTGGTGCGGCTCCGACCCGATCTGAGTCCGTAGGATGGGTTCTGGGTTCTGGAATTGGCAAGGGTGAGCAGCGCTGTGAGAATCAGGTTCGTTGCCGGTCCCGGCCATTCTCAGGGGACGGCGTCGCGTGAGTCACTTACCACCACCGATCAATCATCGCTCCCGAATCCCATCCCGCGAGTTTTCAGGCGAATGCGCAGAAGGTACTGATCCGCCGTAATGTACAAGGTTCGGCCGTCGTTACCGAAGCAGCAATTTCCGGTTGGACCTCCGGTCAAAAGGGTCCCGAGGTGCGTTCCGGCAGAGTCAAAGATCAGGACGCCACCCGGGCCGGTTGCGTAAACATGGCCTGCCTGATCGACCTTCAGACCGTCGGGCACGCCCGGCCGGTCGGGAACAAACCTGGTCGCATCAAAGAAGATGCGACCCGCGCCCAGGGTACCGTCGTCGTGAACATCGAAGGCACGCCACAAAGCAGCCTTTGCATCGGATTGGCCGACGTACAGTGTCTTGTAGTCCGACGAGAAGGCGATGCCGTTTGGCCACTCTACGGCTTTCGTCAGCAAGGTGACGTTTCCGCTGGTGTCCAGGCGGAACACACCCGCGTAGCCGAGGTCGCTCTCGGGGTTGTCGTATTTCTTCATCAGACCGTGGGGCGGGTCCGTAAAGTAGATGTCGCCGTTTCGATGAAAGGTCAGATCATTGGGGCTGTTGAGGCGCTGGCCCTTGTAGCGATCGGCGAGCGTAACGTAGCTGGGCTGGGGACGCAGCAGCGGGGCATCGAGATAGGCAATTCGACGATCACCATGCTGGCAGAGGATCAGCCGACCCTGCTCGTCCACACCCAGCCCGTTGGAGCCGAGGCCGCCGCCGCGGCTCTTCGCGCCCGTGTAACCCGCCGGTTTGAGAAAGATCGTTGCGTCGTCCTGACCTTCCCTCCAGCGATAGATCGTGTTTCGCGGCACATCGGAAAAGAGGACATACCCGTCCTTTTCGCCGCCCACCCAAACCGGGCCTTCGCTCCAGTCGAAGCCTTCGGCCAGAATCTCCATCCTGGCATCCTCTGCCAGGACCGCATCCAGGCCCCCATCAAGCCGCTCGATTTCACCGTGCGCAGGATACTCGGGCGGGTCGGCTGCTCGGGTCGCCGCCGGCGTGGGATTCGTTTTCGGTCCTCTCGGTGTGGAGATCGCCTCGGCATACTCCAATTGGCCGGTCAGTCCGCTGTAGTACTTGAAGATTACCTGTGGATGCTCAAAGGCGATCAATCGTTTTCCGCCACGCTGGCGGGGATTGTTGAAGACGTTATTGACCTGGACGACGCAATAATGCGGGAAATTTCGATTCGATTGAGCGATGTCGCCCAGGGCAGTGGTCGACCAGCGAATGTCACAAGCACGCGGCCCGTACTGAAAACGTCCCGTCATCGGCCGCATCGCTTCGTCTTCGGGTCGGTGGTTCCCGGAATTGTGTGGACCCGAAGCGAACTCCCAGACCGTGTCGGTAATCTTGATCGCAAAGCTGTTGTGGAGGTCGCCGGTGAGGATGAACACCGGGGTGTTCAGGTTGTCGAAAAACTCGATCAACTGTTCCCGCTCATCCAGAAAGACCGTCCATGCATCATCCTTCGTCACGGCGTCAAAGTGAGTACCGCCGGCACCAACGTGAGGCACCATGAAGTTCACCGATGAGACGACGAAATGAAAATCCGCATCCATGTTGGCTTTCATGCGGTCGATCAGCCAGCTACGCTGGTCGAGCCCCAGCATCGACAGCCCCTTCAGGGCGGGGCGCTTGATGTCATGGAGCTGGCGGTGTGAGCGAGTATCCAGGAGATAGAACGCGGCGTTGGCCACACGAAACATGCCGTAAGAACGCCGGACGATGGAGTATGAGGGATTTCCCGTCGCCACCGGCAGCGGGCGGATCCGAAGGCGGTGCTTGTCCACCACTTCCACAATGTCGTAGACGTTGGCGTTGGGGTCTCCCCCCTCTACGTCGCCGCTATCGACATTCGCGAGGCCCGCGTCTGGTGTGCCCCAATGGATATGCAGGTTGACCGATTCGTGAAGGTCGAGCGTGGTGAAATCGGCCCGCTCGTCGACGAGGATGTCGTCACCCTGGTTGAGCCATGCCTTGCCATAATGCACGGGCTGCGGGTGAGCCACGGGGTTGCTCCACCCCAGGTAGTCAAACCAGCCACGCACGCCGATGTCCCGAAAGACGGCCCGACGATTGCGGTAACCGGCCGTTCCTGAGCCAAAGATGTCGTTGAGGAGTTCGTGGTCGTCGAAGGTGTAGTAGCTGGGCACATGCCGATGCCATTCGGCCAGGTTGCGGCCCCGGGAAAGGTACGTCTTGTAGTTTTCCCAGACACCGGTGAGGTTGGGCATGGCGTCGACGACAGGCGGCAGGGGGAGATCGCCGTAACCGACCTGCCGGCGCCACTGGGCCGGTGGGTAGTCGCGATTCTCCTCGTATAACCAGTCGCCGTTCAGGATTGCGAAGTGGACCTCGTCTTTGACATTCTTGAGCAGCGTGTCGTACGTGAGCAGCGCGGAGCCGAGGCCGCCGGAGGGGTTCTGATTGTTGCCGCAGGCAAACTCAAAGCTGAAATTGAAAAGTCCACGCGCGTTGTGCCTGGGGTCCTTCAGCCGATCGGGATCGGGCAGCGTCCCGAAACTACCAGCCGTAGAAGCGTCCTGACCGTCGACGACCAGCCTGTAGTAATAGGTCGAATCGGACTGCAGATCGTTGAGCACAATGACGCCGGTCAGATCGTGGTCGTAGTCGGTCTCAACAGAGTTTGACAAACGATCGAATCGCCCTGGGCCGCTGCCGTACCGGACGGCCAAACGGGCGGGCTCTGACGTACGCCCCCAGATACGCACGCTGTCGGCGGTAACGTGGCCAAGCATGGGACCGTGCGTCAGACTTGGACCTTCGCCGCGCGTGATCGCGGTGCTCAATAGAAGAACGAGCAAGGCGTTCGTCATCCGCCGCCAGTGGTACAAGAGCAGAGTTCGCATGATGGTAATCTCGTCAGACGGTGCCACTTTACTTGAAAACATATCAGTAAGTACTCCCTTCCATGAAATCATCGACTGGCGATCTTTCTCGAATATCGCTCTGCGCGATGATCCTTTCTGCTACATCTTCAAGCTCATCAAAGCAATCGATGCCTTTATTAAGCGCCATGAATTGGTCGGCTGTGAAAGTCGATGTAACTGCCAGAAATCTAACGTTGTTTTCACACGCGATCCGATAATCATTTAAGGAATCGCCGACGAACACCATATCTGATTTGTTGCAGCCAAATCGATCACGAATCCAGTCAAAATGGCTTTTACCTTTGGCAAACGACGCGTTCCGGTTGCCTAACGCCGCCTCTACCAGTATGCCATCATTCTTCCACGCGGAAATAATGAGATCGACGTTTTCCTGGCAATTATTGGAGGATATGCAGACGATGAATTTCTGTTCATGCAATCGGTACATCGTCTTTCTGACGCCGCTTCGCAATTGTGTAAACAGGATTGGATTTGCCGCTTTCCAATGCTCGAATGAGGTTGAATTAGATGTGTTCTTCAAATCTCCCGGAAATAATTTTTCAAGCTGTAGATAAAACGCCAATCCGGATGTTTCATAGTACATTCGTTTCGCGAGCACCCCGTCCACACCGTATGACTCAGCCATAATCTCCGCCGCTTTTTCGGCGAATTGAGGCATCGAATCAAGCAGGGTTCCGTCCAGATCAAAAATCACAACCTTGAGTTTCATTATCTCTCGCAGACGCTTCAATCCTGAACTGCCTGGCGATCCAGCTCAACCTGTTCTTCTATCCAGCGGTAGGTCCTCAGAATGCCTTTCTGGAGTGAAATCTTCGAACTCCAACCAAGGGAGCTGATTCGATCGATCTTGAAGTTCCGGGCCTGGACGCCGACCGGGCCCTCGACGTGCTTGATTTTGACCCACTTTCCCGCAACCCGTGCCGCTACTTCAACCAACTGGTCCACGGAGACATACTCCTGGCGTCCTATATTCACACCGTCTTCGAGATCAGATTCCATCAGGAGACGTATGCCGTCAAGCATATCGTCCACGTAAGTGTAGGCCCGCATGGCAGAGCCGTCGCCCCAGACTTCGATTGTTCCTCCATCATCGGCCTCAGCGATCTTTCTACAGGTCGCTGCCGGCGCTTTTTCACGGCCGCCCCTCCAAGTCCCCTCCGGGCCGTAACAGTTTTGAAAACGGGCGATTCTGACTGCCATTCCGAAGCGCCGCCCGTATGCCATCGCCGTTCGCTCAGCATACAGTTTCTCCCAGCCATATTCGTTGTGTGGCAGTGCAGGGTAAGCAGTATTCTCTGGCATCTCGGGTTCTTCCGGATCCATGTCTCTATAAACACAAGCCGACGACGAGAAGAAATAACGTTCCACTTGGGCGGTGGCGGCAGCATGAGGCATGTGAATATTTATGAGAGCACTATTCCTCATGATTTCGCATTCGGCGGAGTGGATGAAGCCCATCCCTCCCATGTCGGCGGCCAGTTGATAAACCTCAAGAAACTGTCCTTCCTTTGGGGCCGAGACAACGATTCCACAGTTCTCTTCTTCTCTCAGGTCGGTTAGAAAGAACTCATCAGCCAAAGTGTCCGAGAACTCGGGCTTTTTCAGGTCAGCCCCACGTACCCAATAGCCCTCTTCTTTCAGACGCTTAACCAGGTGGCTTCCGATAAATCCACCGGCGCCACATACCAGTGCCCGTTTCATGGTGGGTCCTCATTCGCTCCCAGATCCCCAAATCCAGCGCGCCCGTTACCCTTTGTACCATCGTGCCAGCCGCCGAACTTGTTCTGAAGAATTCTCTTCCCCTCACCCGCGAAGTCAAGGTCCGCAGCCTCCAGATCCGAATCGACCATGCTCTGGATCACAGGGTCGTTCACCATGGAGCACTTCAGGTGATCTTCCACAGGCAGCAAAGGCGCGAGGTCTTCATGTCCATCCCTGAACTGAGACAGCAACGTTTTGATTATCCGACGGTGAGACATTCCTCCCGTTTGTATTTCCTCGAGAACAGGAAAGTCAAGTGGCAGACAGGGACAGCCGCCGTCTGCATTTACGGCCACAAGTGGAGAAATCCTTCCCTACAGGCCCTGAAGGGAATTACAGAAACACGGTTGTTTGACCCAAAACGGATTTATGCTCATACATAACGTATGTTATAACGAAAACTGTACAGTCCGATCATCGAGGAAAGTGCAAGGTTGAACATCGCCCAAGCCTTGGTGTGGTAACAATGTGGTTATCCGGGGCGCGAAACACAGGATTGATGAGGTGAAGAATACATTGGGCAGTCTGTTTGCCTATGAAATAAGCGATTAATCGATGGCGCTATATTCATTCAAGTGGAAAACACTCCAGACGGGACAGCATTACCGACTGGATTCGGTCGAGCACATTTTACCACCGAACTCAGACCGTCGAAAGCGCAACTTCCGAGTGCTCAGGGACAACGTGGCTGCTGATCTTAAGTATGTAGTCGCATCGATAAAAGCATCTGCACAGTTTCCCTGGTGGCTCTCCGGAGGATCCTTACTTGGATATCATCGGCACCAGGGTTTTATCCCCTGGGACGATGACGTTGATATACACGCCTTGGCAAGTGAGCGTGATATCAGTCGGTTGGCGCAGACATTAAAGAAAGACAACGTATTTGTCTACAAATACATTTGTCCACGATGCTTGTTCTACAAGGCAGTTCGAGGCAAACGCTTTTTCGTCTACCCTTCAGTCGATATCTTTTTGTTCGATGAACCTGTCCGCGGCAAGGGACTCTTGCGTTCAGACAGTCTGAACGGATTCACCTATGAAACAGATATGCCGTACTTGAAGGCAGAACTATTCCCGTTAAACTATGTCTCATTTGAAAATCTAATCGGCGTGCCTGTGCCAAGAAATGGTGAGGCCTTGCTTACTGCTCTGTATGGAGACGAGTGGAGGTCGCGCTACGCCCTACAAATGGGCCATCTATTAAGAGGAATACGCGATCAGATATTCTCCAGGTACACCAGAATAAAGATTCTTCCCATGTTCGAATAGCGATCAGTACCTGGCTTTACAGGTGTTCGATAATAGAATGAAGATTGAATACAAACGAATGGGTCGTGCAACGTGCTGGCCGTGATTCTGGCGGCGGGTGATCAACGTCAAATAGAATTCCCGCAGCGACGATTGGAAATCCCCACACAAGGATTAAAAAAAAAGAGCTGTAGCCGTCCTCTGAGACGGCCCTTTCCGCGGTCCTCCTTTCTGTAAAAAAGAGAGATTGTTCCTAGAATGCGAGGGGGACGGAGTGAGGGCGTAGCCCGAACGGAGCTCCCCCTCGCTCGCGCTGGCGTCGAGGGGAGTGGACCAGATCCACGAGGCTGCTGAGCGGCCTCTGTAGGGCGCTGTACGACCTCTCCCCTTGGCGGGCACTCGTCTATCGCCCTCACCAAGCACTTTCCGGGGTCCAATCAGCCGATTTGCCCGGATTTGACCTCCTCGCGGTTTCCTCATTTCGTGGTTCCCTGCTGCTTTGCCTTGGCGCTCTCCATTCGATAGCTCGGGACGTTGAGTTCCAGAATCACGCTGTGGTGCACCAGCCGGTCGATGGCTGCTGCCGTCGTCAGGGGGTCCTTGAAGATCCTCTCCCAGTCCGAGAAGATCAGGTTGCTGGTCAGCAAGATGCTGCGACGTTCGTAACGATGGGCCAGCAGTGTGAAGAGAACCTCCATTTCCTCCCGGCTTTGCTGAACGTAGCCGATGTCATCGACTATGAGAGCCTCGAAGCGATCCAGTTTCTTGAGCTCCTTCTCCAGAGTCAGATCGATTTTGGCCCGCAGCAATCGCTGTACCAGCAGGGCGCAGGTAGAAAACAGAACCCGGCGCCCCAGCAGAATCAACTCCTGGCCCAGAGCACAGACCAGATGGGTTTTCCCGCTCCCAGGGTTACCGAAAGCCAAGACGTTCTCGGCACGATCCAAAAACGTCCCTTCCAGCAGCGCTGTGAGTTGTCGATCCACGCTTTGGGGCAAGCGCGAGCGGTCCAGCGCCGTCAGCGTTTTCTCCCAGGGAAGCTTGGAGGCCCGACGCTGGCGCTGGATTTTGCGCTCGTGCCGCTCCGCCACCTCGATCTCAGATAACGACAAGAGAAACCGGGGATAGGACAGACTTTCCTGGGTGGCCAGTGCCGCCTGGGCGGCGTAGTGCTCCCGAAAGGCCGGTAGATGCAGCTCGATTAGGCACTCGCGAAGTCGCGGTAAGTTGCCTGTGCTCATGACCTCACCTCCCGGTTCTCGAGAAGGGTGTCGTAGAGGCCCACGTCCATCTTCTCCACCATCACTTCCCAGGGTTCCACCACCGGATCGACAAGGCATTCTCGTAGTGCTTCAAAACGGATTCTTTGTCCCCGCTCAATCAACACCTGAAGTGCCTCTCGCACCCGCTGTTCACCTTCCTGGGCAGCCACCTCGAGGATCTTCAGATATTGGCGATCCGCCGTGGCCGGACAATCTCGGCGCAGCTCGTCGTAGGCGACTCGAAACAAGATCCCCGGAAACAGATCCTCCCGCCAGCGATAGCGAGTAAACGCCCCCGGCTTGCGCACCAACGAATGGATCACGTGCCGGTAGTCAATGCGATGCTTGCCTTCTCCTCGCAAGCGCGGCATCCGTGCCTGGCGCCGTCCTCCGTAGTAGACCTCCACCTGATCCGCCCACACCCGCACTTGAACGCGCTCGCCGATCAACCGGCTGTCCACCGAATAGGTGTTGTGGCGAACCCGGATCGTACTGCTGGGGGAGACTCTCACCCACTGCCGGGTGAAGTCATCCAGACGGCGTGCCGGCAACGGGCGCATCACTGCCAGCTCTTCTCCCAGGCGCTTTTGCCGGGCCGCATTGCGCCGGGACACAATCACCGCTACAAAGCCCTCGTACTCTTCCCGGCTGGAAAAATCACGGCTACACCGCAGCAGCAGTTCCTGCTCAATGGCCCGTTTCAAGCGGTGATGGGACTGTTCCACATCCCCGTTCTCGTGTGCCTTTCCTGCCTGAGTGCGACTGGAGCGCATCCCGAAGTGTCTCAGCAACGCTTGATAGCGCTCGGTGAACTCTTCCCGCTTCAGGTTCTTGACTGCCGCCGAGAGCCGGTCGGTCCGGTGCTCCTCGGGCAGCGCCCCCAACTCCCACAACGCGTTCTGAAGCCCCAGGCTGAGGCTCTCAAACGACTCACTGAAACACAGCGTGGTCGCTTCCCAGTTCGAGTAGGCCAACACGAAGTGGTACAGCAGATGGGGAAACGGCTGGCCCTGGATCGTCACTCCGAGGCGCCCCATAAACGTGAAGTCCGATTGCGCTTGATGTCCCGGCTGATACTTCTGCGGGAACATCACCTCCTTCGCTTCTCCGTATTCTGCCTTCCACTGCTTGATCCTGCGCTGCAGCGTTCTCAACTGGCCTTGCTGGAAGGCCCCTTCCTGCTGACGACACAAATGATCGAACACCGCTTTTGCTTCCACCGTCGGCGATCGCTTCAGGATCTCTTTCACCTCCGGCCACACCGACTCGAACGGATCCGATCGAGTTCTCCAATACCGTTCCGGCTGACACTGGCTCGGTAGCTTTCCCGACTTCAGGTACTTGCGAGCTGTCTTTCGCGACATCCCCGCTTTGGCCGCCGCCATCGTTAGCGTCTTCTCTTTCTTCTTCAACTTTACTAACCTCCGCACTTGCTGATCCTTAACCATGCCCTCATGGTCAGGATCAGCCCTGAAAAAGCGGGGAATTCCATTTGTCGTCGCGGGGAATTCTAACTGTCGCCAATCAGGCGGGAATAGGCAATCGGCTGGGTGGTTTGACAGCTGACCTCCCGAAACCTTTGGTCAAGGTCGGCGGACAGACTTTGTTGCAACGTAATATCCAAGCTTTGCGGCGGGTGCGGTCGATATCCCGCATCATTATCGTCACAGGTTATAAACAGCAACAGATAGTGGATCACATAGATCTTATTGGCGATTATCCGGATCTGGCGCTAATTCATAACCCCCGATTCGAAGCGGGCAGTATTCTTTCGATCGCGGTTACAGAACAATATTTAGAAGAGAGTTTCGTCATCCTGAATGCCGATCATTTATTTTCAAGCGAGGCCTATGAAGCATTCGTTACCACTGCCCGGGGCGTCGCCATCGGAGCTTATTATCACAGGCTGCCTGGTGATGATGAAATGAAGGTGTTCGTGAACGGCGACGGCTCATTGGTAATGAGCAAGACGCTTTCTCAGTTTCATTGTGGTTATCCCGGTTTAACCTTTGTTGGGAAGGAGCATAAGAGCGCCTATTTCAGAACGATCAAGGTCATCCTGAAATCCAACGATATCAGTTCACCGGTCGAATCTGTTATTCCCAGACTTTCGCAGGTTACACGCACTGCTGTCCAAATTAGCTGAGATTCGATCATCAACCCCTTGATTTTATTGGCGTCTTGGACGGGATTTTCAGTCTTTTCATGTCCAGGTCTCCGATTGTGCTGTCCAGATTACGAGAAGGTGAAGGAGGGTTGAGAGCTCTCCGGTAGTAGGGGTGGGAACTTGAATGGTTGGTTCAACCACCTCCACAAGTCTCTATGAACGAACATGTTCATCCTCAGCAGTGCGGCCAGATTGGACAGTGACCAGTCAAAGGTTGCTTTGAGCTGCAGAAACTTCAGGATCAGCAGAGCGATCAATGCTGTCCAAATTTGGGTCTTGAGGGCGTTGGCCGAGGTGCCGACGAAGGTCTTGACCCGTAGATTCTGCTTGAGGGCCTTGAAAAAGAGCTCGATTTGCCAGCGCTCCTTGTAGATTGCGGCAATGGTGGTGGCTCCGAAATCCAGGTGATTCGTCAAAAAAACGAGGCGGCCAGAGAGCGGATCTTGGATTTCGACCAGGCGCAAGAAACAGGTTTTGTCCTGGGCGGCCAGTCCGTGAAAGAAAATCACCTGGTCACGGACGACTCGACGGTTTTTGGGAAGCGGGCGGTCTTCGAGGACCTCGTAATCGGCACGGTCTTTGAGACGGGTCACAAAGAAGACGCCCTGACGGGTCAAGTCCGCATACCAGTTGTAGTCGTTGTAGCCGCGATCAAAGACGACAACGGTGCCGGCGGCAAACTTCAGACGGCGAGCCACGGTGATGTCGGCCGTGGCTGCCTCGGTGATGTGGGCAAAGACGGGAAGGTAACCGTTGTGGTCCAAGAGTAGATGCAGTTTGACGGCCCCCTTGGTTCGGCAAAAATGAGCCCAGTCAAACAATTGTGCGCACAGATCGATGACGGTCGCATCCAGACTCAGCAGCGGATTCTTGAAACGAAATCTTCTCTTGCGACGCCCTTCGGTCTCTCTCAGACAACGATCCAGCAGGCGGTAAAAAACCTTTTCGTACAGTTGCCAGGGTCGATGCTTATTGGCATAGCTGAGGGTGGAGCGCTTGGGAGAAGCGATTCCAAGATGATGCAGTTTTCCTTCACAGCTGGCCAGGCCTCCGCAGATCTCCCGCAGGCTATGAGCACGGCCCAGCTGGCAAAACAGCATGGCGACAAACTGTCCCCAGCTGCTGAAACCGCGTGCATGGCGCTCGGCTTTGGTCTCCAGGACCAGTTGTTGAAACTCCCAGCGAGGAAAAAGCTGGAGAAGTTGACTGAAAATGCTGCAAAATCGATTCATGGTCGGGTCCTCCTTGTCCGGTTATTCGATCAACCGAATCTTACGAGGTCGACCCGACCTCTCTTATGGCTAATTTGGACAAGAGTGCACCTGGATAGTGAATTAATCCACTTTTACAAGGAAATGCCGTATGATTTCCTGCCGGATAGCAAATTCTCAGAATTTCAGATCGATTGTGAAACACGAAGTAGCTGGGAACCGTTTCGCTGCGGAGTGGATTATGTTGCGATGTGGGAAGCTCTTGGCCCCTATACGAAAGAGATTCTCGACCAAACCTTGAGAAAGGTCAAGTGTGTATGTAATCAGAACTATCCTGTTATCCCGGAACTGACCGGCAGGCCAGCGAAGATGTTCAGAGGTGCGAGGATCGCGTCCCACCCGCCAGGCATTCATGTCGCGTTCCCGGTGAGAGGCATTCCCGATGAGCTGAAGGGGCTAGCAGACGGGAAGAACATCCATGTGGGGTCGTCGAACCAAGTGGCGCCGGTTTTTCGGCAACGCGACGACGCAGGAGACTGCCTGATTTTCGTGCGCCGTGATGGCGAGGCCCACCTAAAGGAATTTCCGGTATCGCATTATGGGGGTGAGAGCGAGTTCATGGTTGTTGTGCTGGACTTTCCCAGCGGCGACAAGCTGACCGAGTTCATCAAGCTCTACCTGGTGTCCTATATCCTCGGCATGCTCGCGCGCTATTACCCCTCGATGTGGACGGCGCTGCTGCGAAACGAGAAGGGTGATTTTGCGCAGCCTCTTCTGGTGGACGCTGTGCAGGCGATCGAAAGAGATTTCGCGGAGCATCTGTCGCGCCAATTATCCGGGACGGTCAGGAAGCTGTCCTGACGGGGCCGGCTACCGATTGCCGGTACTCGTGTTCGCCGTGCCGAAAACCTTGCGGACAGAACAGGCTGCGCGTGAGCTGGGAACACGGTGAGGACCTCGCAGTTTCCGGCGCTTAAAAGGCCGGAGCGACGTGGGCCGGAACGCAGCGGGCCGGAGCTGGACTTTGGCCCCAGCCGCTGAGGAGGTCCGCTAGCAGCCCGTGGTAGAAGTACGTTTTCTGAGCTCAGGTGGTACCCACCGATGGAAGCAGCGAAGGGGTCGCTGAGTTGGGTTTTTCGGGCCAAGCAGCCGGAATCAGTCCGAACAGGCCCTTAAGCCTGTAAAATTCTTATTGCAGGCGTCCGTCAGCGGCCCGTCTTTTTGAGGTCGGAAATTGCTTTTCACGAGTTCAACCAGCGTAAGATCAGGTTTCCTCTGTCTGGCGCTGAGCCTGTTGACGAATCTTGCGGCGCCCGCCGGTACCTCGGAGTCCGGTGTGCTTGTAATGGCTCATGGGGGTACCGAAGAGTGGAACGCCGCCATCCAGGAAGCAGTCGCTCCTGTTCGGGAATACTGCCCCACAGTGATCGCGTTTGGCATGGCTGACCCTGAGACTCTTCAGAAAAGCGTCCAGAAACTCGAATCTCGTGGGGTTACCCGGATTGTTGTCGCCCGGCTGTTCATTTCGGGAGCGTCATTTCGGGAGCAAACCGAATATTTTCTGGGCCTTCGATCCGATCCCCCTGAGTATTTCCTGCTCCATCACAGCCCTGGGCATATGAGTTCAGGCCACGTCACCGACAGGCCACGGCCTCACGACATGCTGTACCCGAGCAAGTCACATCCGATGGATCCAATTCAGACCGCGTCATCCTTTGCCCTGACGCACAATGGTCTCTACGACTCCCCACAAATTGGGAAGATCGTGGCCGAGCGAGTCCGTGACTTGAGCCGGAGACCGGAATCCGAGTCGGTTCTGGTGCTGGCTCATGGGGTCGGAGACGACCGGCTGAATTCCCACTGGGTCGACCGGATCGAGCAGATCAGTGGCGAGATCCGACGGATCGGGACTTTCCAGGACATTCGAGTGGAAACGCTCCGAGAGGACTGGCGCGACAAGAGAAAGATCGCCGAGCAGAGGGTTCGTGACTTCGTCGTTCAGGGCGGCAGTGTCGGGAAGGTGCTGGTCGTTCCCTTTCGAGTGTATGGCTTCGGCCCCTATGAATCGGTCCTCAAGGGTCTGAACTACCGCGCCGATGGGCGGGCTCTTTTGCCCCATCCCTTGGTCACTGAGTGGCTTATGCAAGAGGCTTCTCGTTGTTTTCGGGACCAGGGGTGGCACAACCCGTTCCAGAAGACGAATCCCCTCTCTGATGATTCGGCGGCGGCGGCTCAACAGCGTTTCTGATGTGGGAGACTTTCCTGAGCGTTCTGGTGGTGGTCGCAATTCTTGGATCAGCTGCGGTTGTCACCCAGCTTTTTGCGCGCGCGATGTACGATCAGTGCCCTTCCTGCCGCACACTCAACGCCAAGCGCCGGGACCAGTGTCGCAACTGCGGTCAGCCGCTCGCAGAAATCTGATCGGGTGCGTTCGCGGGACCACGTTCAGGACTGATTCCTGAACGGGCGAAAATCGATCTTACCCCCGAAGAGGCCGTCCCGGACGAGCTGAGGGATGAGGCAATTGTCATTGACTTGTATGGTGGTGGAGTTGTAGTTCAGAATCATTAAATCCCCGTGGTGATGGGAAGGGGAAGCCTATCAAACCTGGAATCCCTTGGAACCTTGGAACGCTGGAACGTTGGAACCCTAATGTGGGAGGCGCCTTGGCGCGGCGACCTGCGATAATTCACGCCGAGCTGAAAACGGGGATTCCCGGCGACATCGCCAGCCCCCAATCAGGGGGACGCATAGATTTGCAGATCGTCCATTTTCCAGGTATTCAGCTGGAAGCTTCCCACGCCCATCACCGTCACGAAGGCCCCGTCCTGGACAGACTCCGGGCTGGAACTGAAGTACCCGGCGATATCGACACTGTCCATCACCTGACCGTCCAGTGTCCAGTAGACGGTGTTGGCGTCATCGGTCAGGTAAAGCCCCCAGCGGCGGCTGTGCCCGAGAATCTCGTTCATTTCCTGCTCAGACCGGTAGACTCTAACGGCCAGAGAAAGACAGGGAACGGTCACGAAGGCCCCTCCCTTTTCTATCGCCTCTTCGTGCAGTTCTCTCAGCTCCCTCTCGTTTAGATCCTCGGAGCCTTCCCGTCCAAACCCATCTCTGGGGTATTTATCGAAGTCCTCAGGCACAAGGCCGCGCACCAGGTAAACAAACAGCCCATCCGGGCGCAACAGATCAAAGTGCAGTTGCACTCCCCTTTCCTTTTCCCCCTGGCCACCCACCAGCCCATGCCAGCTCCCGACCGTCAGGCTCCAGGCATGAATCAGCGCCAGCTCTCCCGGCTCCAGCTCCTCAGGGAGGTCTCGCTCATGGCTGAGGTCTGCCAGGGTGATTTCCAAGCCATTGGTTCCGGCCAATCCTGGATTGAAGGATCTCTCGGCAGTGGCGAAACCGCCCAAGGCGATGTCGCCCGGCCCGGGAGGCGGCGGGCCCCCCACTTCCAGCAGCCAGTATCCATCCTCCGTCCTCGCCCGGCCCTCCCTGATTCTGGTCCACCGCGTCAGGTCGAATTCATCCGGCGGACCGTAGTCTCGACTGAAATCGTCGCTGAAGCGCACCACCAGATCCGCTTTTCTCTGCTCGTGCTCCTGTTGCTTTCCAGTACTGTACGGTGCCGGTTCGCTTTCCGACCCCTGCCTGCAGCCGGAACCGGCCACACCAATCGTCACCACTGTGAGAGCGCCGACCAGCGCCCGACATATCCTGTTGCTCATCCTTACACCTCACTAAACGCCCCACTTACCTCACACAGATCGCTGCCTGTCAGCCGTGCGGTGTGATCAAGCGTCACGACGGCCCAATTCATTCTCATTCCCTTCCCTTAAATGCTAAATGCGCGATATGGTCTCCCCTTCTTCCCGCCGGCTTTTGCGTTCTTCAAGCCCGTAAATGGAGGCGATGTCCGGCTTCGAGTTGCGCAGTTGCTGGCTCCGATATTAAATCGGCACCCGGTTTGAACCGACATTCCTCATATCAACTTCGGATCCGAGTTCCGCCGACCTACCTATGATGAATGGTCTAAACTTATCAGCCCTCCAACCTCGCGTCAACGATTCCCTCGTCATCTTTCCGCTGAAAAGGGCCTCTGGCCCCTGGGGTATCCAGGCGCCTTTGCCGAAATCCGACAAGCGGAAACACCTCTCCAGGGCCTTGTTCAGAAAACACTGGACGCTAAGCCGTACTCCATCTCAATCGGTCAATCCGAGACAACATCTCGGCCCATACCTCCTTGCTGACCGCGACTTCCGCCATCTGAAACGTCACCATCCGGCTATGGTGAACCACCTTCGCTCCGATCTTGATCAGTTTGCTCAATAGGGTGCGAAGGGACCAGTGTTTGATTCTTCTGGGAAGGACCAGACGTCGCAGAAAACTGCCCAGGTTGTAGGCCAAAACAAACAGAGCCAACCTCACCTGATTCGGGACAAAGCGCTGGCAGGACAACCGCGTCCAGTTCAAGGCATACTTGCCTTCCTTGATCCACTGCTCGGCCGTGCCGCGACCGTTGTAAAAGTGAACCACCCCTTGGGCTCGTGCGCTCCTATTGGTCACGATGAAACCGACTCTCGGAAAGAGTTCGCCGCGATGCCACTCGACCTTGGCAATCACCCGACGAGGCCGGTCCCAACTGGCCGCTTGATATTTGAAATCAGCAAACCAAACGACGGGTTTTCTGGGTGGGCGCCCCACAGGTCGGGTCAGCAGGTGTTCGATCTTTTCTTGAAGCACCTGGTTGGCGGGAAGCCGGATGGCATACAAAAAGCCCTTCTCCTCCAGGTATTCATAAATCTCTGGCTTGGCGAAGGCGGCATCACCCCGAAAGTATTGGCGGACTGTTTTCCTCTCGTACCGAGCCACGATTGGCTCCAGCAGCTCCTTCCAACGGTCCGCACTGTGCACGTTGCCGGGCCGAAGCATGGAACCTTCGCAATCTCCGAACTGGTTGAAGCAAAACAGGGGATGGTAGCAAGTGCATCCGAAATGCCCGTTGTACCCAGAGGCTTCTTGCTCGCCGTGGACCGGACTGGCTGAACTGTCCATATCCAGAATGATGCGTCGATGAGTTGTTTTCTGCAGCGCTCTTTCCACCCATCGGCCATTGACTTCCGAAAGGGCTTTGAGGTTGTCCGCGACGGACAGCATCTGGGTCTCGAATCGACCCATCGTGTTGGCGCTGGCGGCATTCTTGTTGTCGAGCTTCTTTCCGGTGATCCTCCGCATAGTCGGATCAACCGATAAGCGATGGGCATCGTTGACATCTTCATAGCCAGCGAGACGGCTGTATACCGATTGACGTAGCAAGGCCGTGAGGTGGTGCTGGATGTTGCGCCCGGTCCGCGAATCGTGAAACACGAAGGGTACACGATCGAATAAAACCAACGCCTCATCCAGATCACGATAGGCGAGAAGCCCGGCATCCGAGGTGACCTTAGCCCCATGAAATTCAAGCCTCAAACTGCCATCAAAACCGAGCTTCAAACCCTCACCCTTGAGGTCAGCCATTTCTTGCTCCATTTATTCTCCATATCTCCTTTAATTATAGTAGTTTAGACCGATTCAGGCAAGCAATCTTGGGGTCCTATATGGTGAATGTGGGGTTATACACTTTCGATGTAGCGATTGCCCTTTTGTTTTGAACGAGGTATAGTAAATATTCGGTAAACCCCGTCTTGCAATAATCTCCTTCCAAATAAGCCCGCGGTCAAACTTTGCTGGACACAGAAGCTGCGAGTGTGTATACAGGGAGCATGCAGCTGAGTGCTACCACCAAGCCGGAATCGGGTGGACTGACGGCTGATGGCTCGACGAAGCGGGTTTTGGTGGCCAAGGAAGAGTACATCCGGCTGCGCTGGGCGGCAGCGTACTGGAAGGCCCAGCATGCCGGGGCGGTGGAGAGAGAAAAGCAGTTGAAGTCAGAGAACTTGAGTCTGCGGGCTCGAGTTCGAGAGCTGGAGAGTCAGCTCTGGGGGCGCAAGAGTGAACAGGCCAAGGGTGGGCGCGCTGGCAGTTCCAGCCCCAAGGCGAGCGGGCGACCCCGAGGGCAGCAAAAAGGCAAGCAGGGGCACGGTCGGACCACTCTGGACGGGTTGGCAGCCCAGGAAGAGGTAGTGGATCTGGAGGAAGCCCAAAAAAGCTGTCCGAAATGCGGTCTGGCACTGGAAGCCTTGGGCTGGACGGAAGACGCCGAGGTGGCCGAAATCGAAGTGCGGGCCCACCGGCGGGTGATCCGGCGGCGCAAGTACAAAGCGGCCTGCCGCTGCGGGGTGCTGCCCGGCATTGTCACGGCGCCCGCCCCGGCACGCTTGATTCCCAAAGGCAAACTAGGGATTTCGGTTTGGGTGGAGATTCTGCTGGAGAAGTTTGACCATTGCCGCCCCACCCACCGTCTGTTGCAGCAGTGGCGAGACCACGGTTTGACTCTCTCTGCAGGAACGGTGGCCGGAGGGCTGAAAAAACTGCAGGGTCTGTTTTTGCCGGTGGCCGAGGCGATCGCCCAGCAGCAGCTCACCCAGGAGAACTGGCAAGCCGACGAGACCGGCTGGCCGGTGTTTGTGGCGGTGGAAGGCAAAAGCGGACGGCTCTGGCATTTGTGGGTGTTTTTGTCGGCCTCCACAGTCGTGTACCAGCTCCAACCCAGTCGCTCGTCTGCAGTGCCTCAATCTCACTTCGGCAGCGCCCAGGGCACTTTACTCACCGATCGATATTCTGCCTATAAGAAGCTGGTCCGGGTCTCAGAGGGGCGTATTTGCCATGCCTTTTGCTGGGCTCACGTGCGCCGCGACTTTTGGCGACTGGGCCTATCCCACCCCCCCTGGCAGGACTGGTCCCTGATGTGGATTGACGACATTGGCCGGCTCTTTGCTGCCAATCAGCTGCGGCTGGCAGTTCGCGATCAGCCCTTGGAATGGGCCCGGGCCGATCGAAAGCTGCGGGTGGCGGTTGAGAAAATGCGAGAGCAATGCGAGGCTCAACGCCAGCTTCCCAGCCTGGCTCCCCCCTGTCGCAAGGTCCTGAAAAGCCTGGCTCGACACTGGCCAGGGCTGACCGTGTTTGTGGATCAACCGGAAGTGGCTATGGACAACAACGCCGCCGAACGCGCCTTGCGCAACCCGGTGGTGGGACGCAAGAATTACTACGGCTCAGGCAGCCGCTGGAGCGCCCAGTTGGCGGCCAGCTTATTCAGCATCTTTGCCACCCTGCGACTCAACGGCCTCAACCCCCGCCTGTGGCTCAGGGACTATCTGCAGGCCTGCGCTAGGCAAGGCGGACAGCCGCCACCCGACCTGGATCCTTTTCTTCCCTGGGAAATAAGCCCCCATCGTGCCCGCGCATTGACCTGGGCCAGGACGCCGGCAGCGGAGGCTGGATGAAACGCTTCTGCGGGCGAGACTTTAGCGGCCGGGAGATGCGGCGACTGTGTGAGCTGATTGGCGAAGATCCGACCCGCTCGCGGGCCCAGCTCTCCCGCTTGGCCTGCCAGCTCTTGGGCTGGTTCAAGCCTGACGGTGGCCTCAAGGAGATGAGCTGCCGGGTGGCCATGCTGCGCATGCATCGGCAGGGGTTGCTGCAGCTGCCGCCCCCTCGCAACCCGAAGGGAGGCTCGGGCCCAATCAAGCACACTTTCTGCAGCGCACCACAACCGCTGCTGTCCCGACCCGTGCACGAGCTGTCCGGCCTGCATCTGGAGCCGGTCCTGAGCCGCCCCGACTCCACTTTGTGGAATGAATACATCGACCGCTACCACTATCTGGGATACAAGCCCCTGCCGGGTGCTCAGCTGCGCTACTTCGCTTGTTCCGAAAGCCGCATCCTGGCCCTGCTCGGCTTTGGCGCCGCCGCTTGGAAAACCGCCCCTCGCGACCGCTTCATCGGCTGGCGTCCTTCGGAAAGGGAGAGAAACCTTCAACTGATCGTCAACAACGCCCGTTTCTTGATCCTTCCCTGGGTCGAGTCCAAGAACCTGGCCTCTAAACTGCTGGCCATGGCCGCGCGTCAACTCCCCGAGGACTGGCACGACCGCTACGCCTACCGACCCGTTCTGCTGGAAACCTTCGTCGACACGGGGCGCTTCACAGGCGCCTGCTACAAGGCCGCCAACTGGATCCATGTCGGACAGACCCAGGGCCGGGGCAAGCTGGACCGTGACCGCAAGGCCGATCTGCCCACCAAAAGCATCTGGCTCTACCCCCTGAGCAAACACTTCCGAAGATCGCTTCGCTCCACTTGAGTTCCCAACCCGCCTCACCCCATTAGGCATAAAGCCGATGATGGGTTTACCGAATATTTACGAGGTATATCACTTACCCTATTATGACTATTATGAATGGGCAATTGATAAGCTGCGGTCAAGAAACATTGATTGCAGTGAAGTGTTAATCCTCACTAGCCACGAACATCGATCTGCTTCCGCCAATCAGCAGTCCTGTCGCAAATATGTAAAGGCATTGGCGGAGTTTCTAAATGACATGGGAGGTTACGCAACTGTTTTTCTGTAATTTGACTGAGAGCGATCTGAAACAGGATTCTCCTGTGGGTTGAAATCGACCAGACTGAGGTACTGCTTCCCGATCAGCCAGTCTTCGTGAATCTCCTCGACGACGGCGGTGATGAGTCGCAAAGCGGACTCGGTGTTTGGAAAGATACCGACGACCCGGGTGCGCCGGCGAATCTGACGGTTTAGGTTCTCCAGCCCGTTGTTGGTGCGAATGCGCCGCCAGGTAGAACGTGCAAAACGAAAGACCGTAAAGCCTTCGGGCAGGTTGGTCTCCATCCAATCGGCCAGCTCCGGGTTGCGGTCACGGTATTGCTCGACTCGGGTTCGAAGCATGGCCTCGCCCTCGCCGCCTGAGGGTGCGTTGAAGATGTCTCGAATGTCAGTGGCGATGGCGGCACGTTGATCGGATCGGCGGGCGTAACGCTGAGCATTCTGGCTCAGGTGAAACTGACAGCGTTGCCAGGGCACCGAGGGAAAAACGGCTCTTCTAGCAGCACGTAGACCCGAGTGGTCATCGCTGACAATCAGCTGCACACCCTCCAGACCACGCTTTTGAAGCTGCTGCAGAAACCCTCGCCAGTGGACCTCAGCCTCGCTGAGTCGGCAGCTGACCCCAATCACCTCCCGCTTGCCCCAGCAGTTGACTCCGGTCGCTTTCAAGACGGCCACATCCTGAATGCTGCCCTGGCGACGGACCTTCTCGTAGTGCGCATCCAGGTACACAACTGGATAGCTGCCCAAAGGGCGGTTGCGAAACTGCTCGAGTTCGTCGTCCAGCAGCTTGGAGATTCTTGAGACCTGGCTGGCGGAGATCTCGGTGCCGCACAGCTGCTCGGTAATCTCGGTGACCTTGCGCGTCGACACGCCCATTACATACATCTCGGCGATGGCCAACTTGAGCGCCTTCTCCGAACGGCACCCTCGTTCCAGGGATCGGGGATAGAAGTCCAGGTGACGTACTTGTGGAATCCGGATTCGCAGCTGTCCCACTCGAGTGGACAGCGTCTTGTCCTTGTACCCGTTGGCGTGGTCTCGACGCTGCTCGCTCCGCTCCCAGCGTCGAGCTCCCAGAAACTCTTCTCGTTCCAGCTGCATGGCGGCGTTGATCAGCTTCTCTAATACTCCTCGAAACGCTTCACTGCCTTCTTCGATCAGCTCTCTCAATAGTTCTCGTGGTAGCCTCTGTTTTGGGTCTGGGGTCATTCGGATCCTCCTTACTCGTTGCCTTGAGTTTTTGGAGAAATCCTGCCCCAGACCTCTGATCCTTTTAGCTCACCTTTCCCAAATTACAGAAAGAACGGTACACCCCTACATGGGAGTCCAGACACAGTCCCACTGCGGCACCACACTGGAAGATTTCTCCACGATGTTTTATGCGCCTGGACTGATTGGCGGAGCATCGAGTTATTCATTTTCAGCGGGCATTGGAAGGATTTCGGAGGGGACTTTTTGCTGTCCAATGTTGGGTCTGGAAGAGAAAGGGTGTTTTTATTCCTTATCCAATATCCCATCCTGGATGTATGACAAAAAGCCGTTGCTTCACGACGAATTACGGAAACGCGAGCTAACGTATCACGATGTAGACGACGTAGAACAATTACTGCGCAGGTCAGCCTGACACCTCGGCGTGCCGCCTCGTCTCCCCGGGTCCGGGGAGATTCTCACGGATAGACCGAGAGTTCCAGGTAGGAGGCTCGCCCAGAGTCATGATGGATGGCGTTGTCCGCCACACGCCAGCGCCGATCCTCTGGATCTCCCGTATTGCGGTTGATGTCGAAGTTGGGGAAGTTACTGCTGGTGATGTAGATCTGAATTCGATGATTGGCCTTGAACAGGTTGGCGAGCGGCTCGAGCGGGATCTCGATGCGGTAGACCTGCCCCGGCTCCATGAGAACCGGTTCTTCAAAGCTGTTCCGATAGCGGGCCCGCAGGATTCCCTCCGAAGCCGGGAATCCGTATCCTTTCGGATAGTCGGGGCTGGAGGGATAGACATCGACCAGCTTCACATAGAAGTCGGTGTCGGGAGCGTCCGAGGAAGGGGTGTACCGTTCTTTCTGTAATTTGGGAAAGGTGAGCTAAAAGGATCAGAGGTCTGGGGCAGGATTTCTCCAAAAACTCAAGGCAACGAGTAAGGAGGATCCGAATGACCCCAGACCCAAAACAGAGGCTACCACGAGAACTATTGAGAGAGCTGATCGAAGAAGGCAGTGAAGCGTTTCGAGGAGTATTAGAGAAGCTGATCAACGCCGCCATGCAGCTGGAACGAGAAGAGTTTCTGGGAGCTCGACGCTGGGAGCGGAGCGAGCAGCGTCGAGACCACGCCAACGGGTACAAGGACAAGACGCTGTCCACTCGAGTGGGACAGCTGCGAATCCGGATTCCACAAGTACGTCACCTGGACTTCTATCCCCGATCCCTGGAACGAGGGTGCCGTTCGGAGAAGGCGCTCAAGTTGGCCATCGCCGAGATGTATGTAATGGGCGTGTCGACGCGCAAGGTCACCGAGATTACCGAGCAGCTGTGCGGCACCGAGATCTCCGCCAGCCAGGTCTCAAGAATCTCCAAGCTGCTGGACGACGAACTCGAGCAGTTTCGCAACCGCCCTTTGGGCAGCTATCCAGTTGTGTACCTGGATGCGCACTACGAGAAGGTCCGTCGCCAGGGCAGCATTCAGGATGTGGCCGTCTTGAAAGCGACCGGAGTCAACTGCTGGGGCAAGCGGGAGGTGATTGGGGTCAGCTGCCGACTCAGCGAGGCTGAGGTCCACTGGCGAGGGTTTCTGCAGCAGCTTCAAAAGCGTGGTCTGGAGGGTGTGCAGCTGATTGTCAGCGATGACCACTCGGGTCTACGTGCTGCTAGAAGAGCCGTTTTCCCCTCGGTGCCCTGGCAACGCTGTCAGTTTCACCTGAGCCAGAATGCTCAGCGTTACGCCCGCCGATCCGATCAACGTGCCGCCATCGCCACTGACATTCGAGACATCTTCAACGCACCCTCAGGCGGCGAGGGCGAGGCCATGCTTCGAACCCGAGTCGAGCAATACCGTGACCGCAACCCGGAGCTGGCCGATTGGATGGAGACCAACCTGCCCGAAGGCTTTACGGTCTTTCGTTTTGCACGTTCTACCTGGCGGCGCATTCGCACCAACAACGGGCTGGAGAACCTAAACCGTCAGATTCGCCGGCGCACCCGGGTCGTCGGTATCTTTCCAAACACCGAGTCCGCTTTGCGACTCATCACCGCCGTCGTCGAGGAGATTCACGAAGACTGGCTGATCGGGAAGCAGTACCTCAGTCTGGTCGATTTCAACCCACAGGAGAATCCTGTTTCAGATCGCTCTCAGTCAAATTACAGAAAAACAGTTGCGTAACCTCCGAGGAGACCCACAGCACGACTTTGGCATCTCCCGTAATTCGAACATCCTCTTTCAGGGGCGGGGTCTGGAACACCACCACGTCGGGACGCGAGGTAATCGGCATTCCGGGGACGCCGTGACCCGGAAGGGTTTCCAGCTCGATCCGGTCACGAGGTCCCATGCCTTTGAAACCCGTCTCCAGGGCCGCTAGCCCGGATTATTCATAAATTTTCTACTGCAGCGTGAGAATCTCCCGCCCTGACTGCGTTACGCTCGGTCGCAAGCCTTGCCAGAACGGGTCTTCCTGATCAACGTCAAATAGAATTCCCGCAGCGACGATTGGAAATCCCCACACAAGGATTAAAAAAAAAGAGCTGTAGCCGTCCTCTGAGACGGCCCTTTCCGCGGTCCTCCTTTCTGTAAAAAAGAGAGATTGTTCCTAGAATGCGAGGGGGACGGAGTGAGGGCGTAGCCCGAACGGAGCTCCCCCTCGCTCGCGCTGGCGTCGAGGGGAGTGGACCAGATCCACGAGGCTGCTGAGCGGCCTCTGTAGGGCGCTGTACGACCTCTCCCCTTGGCGGGCACTCGTCTATCGCCCTCACCAAGCACTTTCCGGGGTCCAATCAGCCGATTTGCCCGGATTTGACCTCCTCGCGGTTTCCTCATTTCGTGGTTCCCTGCTGCTTTGCCTTGGCGCTCTCCATTCGATAGCTCGGGACGTTGAGTTCCAGAATCACGCTGTGGTGCACCAGCCGGTCGATGGCTGCTGCCGTCGTCAGGGGGTCCTTGAAGATCCTCTCCCAGTCCGAGAAGATCAGGTTGCTGGTCAGCAAGATGCTGCGACGTTCGTAACGATGGGCCAGCAGTGTGAAGAGAACCTCCATTTCCTCCCGGCTTTACTGAACGTAGCCGATGTCATCGACTATGAGAGCCTCGAAGCGATCCAGTTTCTTGAGCTCCTTCTCCAGAGTCAGATCGATTTTGGCCCGCAGCAATCGCTGTACCAGCAGGGCGCAGGTAGAAAACAGAACCCGGCGCCCCAGCAGAATCAACTCCTGGCCCAGAGCACAGACCAGATGGGTTTTCCCGCTCCCAGGGTTACCGAAAGCCAAGACGTTCTCGGCACGATCCAAAAACGTCCCTTCCAGCAGCGCTGTGAGTTGTCGATCCACGCTTTGGGGCAAGCGCGAGCGGTCCAGCGCCGTCAGCGTTTTCTCCCAGGGAAGCTTGGAGGCCCGACGCTGGCGCTGGATTTTGCGCTCGTGCCGCTCCGCCACCTCGATCTCAGATAACGACAAGAGAAACCGGGGATAGGACAGACTTTCCTGGGTGGCCAGTGCCGCCTGGGCGGCGTAGTGCTCCCGAAAGGCCGGTAGATGCAGCTCGATTAGGCACTCGCGAAGTCGCGGTAAGTTGCCTGTGCTCATGACCTCACCTCCCGGTTCTCGAGAAGGGTGTCGTAGAGGCCCACGTCCATCTTCTCCACCATCACTTCCCAGGGTTCCACCACCGGATCGACAAGGCATTCTCGTAGTGCTTCAAAACGGATTCTTTGTCCCCGCTCAATCAACACCTGAAGTGCCTCTCGCACCCGCTGTTCACCTTCCTGGGCAGCCACCTCGAGGATCTTCAGATATTGGCGATCCGCCGTGGCCGGACAATCTCGGCGCAGCTCGTCGTAGGCGACTCGAAACAAGATCCCCGGAAACAGATCCTCCCGCCAGCGATAGCGAGTAAACGCCCCCGGCTTGCGCACCAACGAATGGATCACGTGCCGGTAGTCAATGCGATGCTTGCCTTCTCCTCGCAAGCGCGGCATCCGTGCCTGGCGCCGTCCTCCGTAGTAGACCTCCACCTGATCCGCCCACACCCGCACTTGAACGCGCTCGCCGATCAACCGGCTGTCCACCGAATAGGTGTTGTGGCGAACCCGGATCGTATTGCTGGGGGAGACTCTCACCCACTGCCGGGTGAAGTCATCCAGACGGCGTGCCGGCAACGGGCGCATCACTGCCAGCTCTTCTCCCAGGCGCTTTTGCCGGGCCGCATTGCGCCGGGACACAATCACCGCTACAAAGCCCTCGTACTCTTCCCGGCTGGAAAAATCACGGCTACACCGCAGCAGCAGTTCCTGCTCAATGGCCCGTTTCAAGCGGTGATGGGACTGTTCCACATCCCCGTTCTCGTGTGCCTTTCCTGCCTGAGTGCGACTGGAGCGCATCCCGAAGTGTCTCAGCAACGCTTGATAGCGCTCGGTGAACTCTTCCCGCTTCAGGTTCTTGACTGCCGCCGAGAGCCGGTCGGTCCGGTGCTCCTCGGGCAGCGCCCCCAACTCCCACAACGCGTTCTGAAGCCCCAGGCTGAGGCTCTCAAACGACTCACTGAAACACAGCGTGGTCGCTTCCCAGTTCGAGTAGGCCAACACGAAGTGGTACAGCAGATGGGGAAACGGCTGGCCCTGGATCGTCACTCCGAGGCGCCCCATAAACGTGAAGTCCGATTGCGCTTGATGTCCCGGCTGATACTTCTGCGGGAACATCACCTCCTTCGCTTCTCCGTATTCTGCCTTCCACTGCTTGATCCTGCGCTGCAGCGTTCTCAACTGGCCTTGCTGGAAGGCCCCTTCCTGCTGACGACACAAATGATCGAACACCGCTTTTGCTTCCACCGTCGGCGATCGCTTCAGGATCTCTTTCACCTCCGGCCACACCGACTCGAACGGATCCGATCGAGTTCTCCAATACCGTTCCGGCTGACACTGGCTCGGTAGCTTTCCCGACTTCAGGTACTTGCGAGCTGTCTTTCGCGACATCCCCGCTTTGGCCGCCGCCATCGTTAGCGTCTTCTCGTTCTTCTTCAACTTTACTAACCTCCGCACTTGCTGATCCTTAACCATGCCCTCATGGTCAGGATCAGCCCTGAAAAAGCGGGGAATTCCATTTGTCGTCGCGGGGAATTCTAACTGTCGCCAATCATCTTCCCCCGCTTCGCTACGAAAACTTATGAATAATCCGGGCTAAGGCATCTGAAAGTCAGTGTGAACATTCTGAGCCTGGGTGGTCTGAGCATGGCACTGGCCGCCCTGGTCATGGTCACCGCAATCATCCTCTCCAGTGGCAAGCCGCACCGCACTGCGCCGGAAGGGATCTGGACGAGGGACATGCTGGCTTTGCCGGCCCGGGAACGGGCGACCGAGACCAGCTTTGTTCGTCACCATGTCTTCTGGTGGGCAGTCATGGTCCTGCTCTTTGTTCTCATTTATGCCTGGTTCTGGTAAAAGTGTCACCGCCGGGCTACGCCTCCGGTGCAGATTGAGCGAGATTTTCAACCTCCTGGAGAGGTTGAAGAAGGAGTCGACATGAAGATTACCGATGTAGAAGCGATCTACTTGAGACTGCCCCAGGTCAAGGAACAGTGCGATAGTGGACAGGACGCCCTGGTGGTACGGGTGCACACTGATGAAGGAATCACCGGAATTGGAGAGGTGGACTCCTCCCCTCTGGCGGCCAAGGGAGCCATCGAAGGACCCTTTTCGCACACCGCTGCTTCCGGTCTCAGAGAAGTCGTGCTCGGAGAGGATCCGTTCGAGACAGAGAAGATCTGGCACAAGATGTACACCCGGAACATCTACGGGGGTCGCAGGGGGGTGGGTCTGCATGCCATGAGCGGAATCGACATGGCCCTGTGGGATATCAAGGGAAAGGCACTGGGCCTACCCGTGTGGAAACTGCTGGGCGGAGGTTTCCATCAGCGAGTCAGGGCCTATGCCAGTTCGCTGTTTGGGGCGACCCCCCGGGAAACAGCCGAGAAGGAAAAACGGTTTGTCGACAAGGGGTTCACTGCAGTCAAGTTCGGATGGGCTCCCATGGGGCAGGACGAGGCTACCGATATAGCGCTGGTTCGGGAGGCCAGAAGAGGAATTGGAGACGAGGCCGATCTGCTGATCGATGCGGGTCTGTGCTATGACTTCAAGACAGCCCTGCAGCGGGCCAGGAGCTTCGAGGAGTTCAACGTATTCTGGCTTGAAGAGCCTCTGATGCCCGACAATTACGAGGGCTATCGGAGACTCTCGGAATCCACTTCACTTCGCATTGCAGCGGGTGAAGAAGAGAGCGAAAGGCAATCCTTCGTCCATCTGATGGATCGGGGCAAGATCGACATCGTCCAGGTCGATCTGACCCGCTGCGGGGGGTTTACCGAGGGAATGAAAATCGCCTCTCTGGCCGCCGATCGGGGGCTCCCCTGCGTCAATCACGGCTTCACGACCTACATCAATGTGGCTGCGGCTCTCCATTTTCTGGCCTCGATACCTAACTCATTCATCATGGAGTTCGTGGTTGAAGAGGAGACGACTCTCCGCGATGAGATTACCCTGCAGAGCTTCCGAGCCCCCGATGGATACGTTGACGTGCCCCAGGAGCCTGGCCTGGGAGTGGACCTGAACGAAGAGGCGATCGAGCGGTTTCGCTGGCAGTAGGAGGACCCTCCGTGGCCCAATCAAATCGCCGCGCGGAGGCGGCTCCTAGTGCGCTCGTAAGCGCACTTGAACAGTAGGGTGAAAGTCCCTACCGGGCAAACGTTCTCCGGCCCGTATTCGACGGCAACTGCGTCATCGTGAGGTGGGGTGGGAAGCAGCCGAAGGAGAACCACCAGTCTGTAGGAGACGAACTCGATTCGGCTCAGAGGGGACAGCGAGCCTGCTGGGAAATGGCGAAGCTCGAATGGAAGGGAAACCTGACACGGACAAGAGCCTGATGGGTAACGTGAAAAAGGCATCTTGTTAACCCTTGGGGTGGTTGGAGATGGAATGGTGGGAAGTTCAAGTGACGTAAAGCGAGGAGGTCTGCGAAAGGTCGGTCTGGTAAGAGACCCGCAGAAGTCAGAGGCGGCGTAGTAGTGAAGAAGCCGGGTAATGCCGGTGGAGCGAAGGCCCGCCAGGAAGGTGGATGTGTAGAGTCAATGACGAAGCAAGAGGAACTGTCGAAAGTGGAGGAGACTCCTAAGCAAGGCAGAGAAGCCGAGAGCCAGAAATGGAGCTGGGTGGAAGCGGAAGTGTGGACCGAACGCATGCTGACGACCCTGGAAACAGGAGTGAAAGGAGGCAAAAATGCCTACTTTATCGAGCAGGGGCTATTTACCATGGCCGTAGCCCACGCGCAGATCTGTCAGTCCCGCCGTGGACCCCACTGACTGGAGAGCCGGATGCGGGAGAACCGCACGTCCGGTTCGGAGGGAGGGGAGGCTCAAACCAATGAGCTTTCCCTACCCCTATCTCTTCGCCATCGTGAATGTGACCACCCGGCAGTCGCGGCCTGAGGCCCCTCCCACTCTGCCCCTCCTACTCTGGCCCTTTACCCACTCTGGGATCTCAGAGTCCCTGGAACCTTGGAACGCTGGAACCTTGAAACGTTGGAACGTCCCAACCTTGCTCAAGCCGTCTCTTCCCGGGAGTCGCGCTCGCGCCCCAGCTCCTGGATGGCCTGCTCTTTTAGTTTGTATTTCTGGATCTTGCCGCTGGCGGTCTTGGGGTAGTCGTCGACCCAGAAGAAAAAAGAAGGGATCTTGTAAAAGGAAATCCGGTCCTTGCAGTAGTCTCGGATTTCTTGCCCACCGACTTCCTCATCCGACTTCAACTGGATGAAGGCCGCTACCTCTTCCCCCCAGCGGCTGCTGGGGACGCCGACCACCTGAACGTCCTTGATCTTCGGGTGCGTATAGAGAAATTCCTCGACTTCGCGGGGATAAATATTCTCGCCGGCTCGAATGATCATGTCTTTCGAACGTCCCGTGATTCGGAAATTGCCATTTTCATCCATCACCGCCAGATCACCCGTGTGCAGCCATCCCTTCTTATCGACCGCCAGGGCGGTGGCTTCGGGCATTTTGTAATAGCCCGGCATCACGTGATATCCGCGGGTACACAACTCCCCCTGGACGCCGGCCGGGAGAGTCTCACCCGAATCCGGTTCAATGATCTTGACCTCCACATTGGGAAGCGCGCTACCTACTGTCTGAACCCTCACCTCCAGGGGATCCTGAACCCGGGTCATGGTCACCCCCGGCGAGGCTTCGGTGAGACCATAAGCGATGCAGATTTCGGGCACTCCCAGTTGATCAACTACCGATTTCATCACTTCAATCGGACAGGGTGAACCGGCCATGATCCCGGTCCGAAGCGAAGAGGTGTCGTAGGACCGACGGGCATGCTCCTCCAGCATGGCGATAAACATGGTGGGCACACCGTGCACCGCTGTACACCTTTCCTTGGCGATTGACTTCAAAACGCGGGAAGGATCGAAGGCGCGCACGGGTACCATGGTCGCCCCTGAAGCCACCGACAGCAGGGTACCGATCACACAGCCAAAGCAATGGAAAAACGGAACCGGGATGCACAGACGGTCTGCGGGCGAAAAGTTCAGTCCCTGGGCAAGACTGGAGGCGTTTCCGATCAGGTTCGTGTGAGTCAGCATGACTCCCTTTGGAAAACCCGTAGTCCCGGAGGTGTACTGCATGTTGATCACGTCGTCCGGGCGCAATTCCGCCTCCCGTTTACGGAGCTCAACATCGCCTGCCTCCCGCCCCTGCTCGAAGAGTTCCCGCCAGAGAAACATCCCCGCAGGTCGTTGCTTGCCGATGAAAATGACATTCCTCAAAAGTGGCAGACGGGAAGCGTGGAGTTGTCCGGGTGCAGAATCAGCCAGCTCGGGGCAAAGCTTCTGGACGATCCTCAGGTACTCGTGATCTCGAACTCCCGAGATCAAAATCAGCGTGCGGGAGTCCGATTGTTTGAGAAGATATTCCACCTCCACGGTACGGTAACTCGTGTTCACGGTGACCAGGACGGCTCCGATCCGGGCGGTGGCAAACTGAGCGATGACCCACTCCGGAACGTTGTTGGCCCAGATGGCGACGTGTTCCCCCTTCTTGACTCCAAGCTGGAGCAGACTCCTGGCAAATTGGTTGCAGGCCCGATCAAACTCCGGGTAGCTGTATCTGACTTCGGGCTCGACGTAGACCAGGGCTTCCTGTTGCGGGAGCTTCCTGGCCATTTCGGAAAGCAATTGGCCGATTGTAGTTTCGCCGACGTTCATTTCCTGCTTGCCCCTGCTTTCTAGCCCGGAAACTTCATAAGTTGTCGGCTGCAGCGCCCCCATCATCCGCCCTGGCTGCGTTCCCCCTCCTCGGGCTCCTCGACAGAGTCACGACTATGCCTGCGGTGCCCTCGGAGGTAAAGCCTTGCCAGCACGGCGCTTGCGGCCCTTCGCTTCGAAAACTTATGAATAATCCGGGTTAGCGAATACAAACGTGCAAGGAACAGGTTAAAGGTTAAAGCTTAAAAGTTGAAGATCAAAGATTCCAAATTGTTCTTGCCGCCTTCCCGGCTTCCGATGAGAGAGTGGGAGGATCCACCAAGGGCTGGTCGGTGTCTACCTGAAAGCGGGCACCAGGCAGAGCAATGCCCCGGACGACGATCCCTTTGGGAACGGCCACCTCCCGGCTTGGATGAAAGGTATGAAGTTCGAAGGAGTTGAGCGAGATGTGGTCGACAGACTGCAACTCCCACCCTCTGGCTTCCTCAATCCGCACGTGCTGGACCTCAAAAGAGCCCTCCCAGAGTTCGGAAGTCACGTCAGAGTGCCCGAACGAGATGCGAAGTGCGAAGGATCTCTCCGGCTGGGGTTCCACCACAGCAGGCTCCGGGATTCGGCGGTCCCCACGATCCCTCTCCTGGAATGAACAACAGAATCAGAGAGACAAGAAGGGCTTTCAGATACCCCAGTTTGTAGACCTCAATTGCGACTCAAGTGGAGGCCCTTAAAGCTCTTCACCTGCTCGGTAATAGCTCTCTCGGTGGACAGCCTCTCGACGCTGCTGGCCCCGAAGAATCCGACAACCCCACGCGAGTTCTCTAGAACGTAGTTCACGTCGTCCGGCTCGGCAATGGGGCCGCCGTGGCAGATCACCATCACGTCTTCACGCACCGCTATCGCGGCATCATGGATTGCCTGGACCCGGCGAATGGCTTCGTCCAGGGTCAGCGCCGTTTTGGCACCGATCGTCCCTTTGGTGGTCAATCCCAGGTGGGCGACCAGAACATCTGCACCCGCCCCCGTCATGGCCACAGCTTCCTCGGGCGTAAATACATAGGGAGTCGTCAGCAAGTCCATTTCGTGGGCCAGGCCGATCGTGTCCACTTCCTTTCCGAAGCCCATCCCCGTTTCTTCCAGATTCTGCCGAAAGACGCCATCGATCAGGCCCACAGTTGGGAAGTTCTGGACACCGGCAAAGCCCATCGCTTTGAGTTCGCTCAGAAAGAGATCCATCAGGCGAAAGGGATCCGTGCCGCAGACGCCTGCCAGAACGGGCGTTCGAGTGGCCACCGGCAGGACCTCGGCCGCCATCTCGCAAACAATGGCATTGGCATCTCCATACGGCATCAGTCCCGACAGGGATCCTCTCCCGGCCATCCGAAAGCGACCCGAGTTGTAAATCACGATCAGGTCGGCGCCGCCCGCCTGGGCACACTTGGCGGAGATACCCGTGCCGGCGCCGGCACCCAGAAGAGGGGTTCCCCGATCGATCTGCTCACGCAGATGAGCCAGGATCGTCTCTCGCTTGAAGGGTCGCTCATAGTTCGACATTGACATTTACGTCCTCTCTTTTCCCTCGATCAGGTTCAGCAAAGCCTCCGCTGCAGAGTTTGCGAATTCGGGATCATTGATATTGGCGTCCACCTCGATGACGGAAATGTCCGATCGAAGATGGCTCTTGAGAGCCTGGCGGAAGGCATCATCCGCTTCCGGCGAGTGGAAGGGCTGGCCGGGGGCGGAAATGACAGAGATGCCCTGCAGCGGAAGGTAAACCGTGACGGGCCCTTCTGACAGGTTCAGCTTGTCGGCTACCAGTTCCCCCAGCACCTGATTCTCTTCGGGAGTGGTGCGCATCAGTGTGACGTTGGGATTGTGTTCGTAGAACACACGGCCGGCAAACTGGTCAGGCACGGTCTCGGGAGCCCAGAAGTTGACCATATCCAGACAGCCGGGCGCGACCACCGCGGGAGTTCCGCTGCGGGCCGCGGCCTCCAGGCGGTGAGGACCGGCACTGAGAACCCCACCCACCAACTCATCGGCCAGTTCGGTGGTCGTGACATCGAGAACACCCGAGATGTACCCCGCCTCGATCAGGCTCTCCATGGTGCGGCCCCCGCTCCCCACCGCATGGAACACCAGCACCTCATATCCTGCCTCTTCCAGCCTGCCCCGAGCCGTTTCGACTGCCTCAGTGGTGTTTCCAAACATCGAGGCCGCTATCACCGGTTTGTCCTCCGCCTCCGGGATCTCTGTCTCCACCATGCCGCAAACGGCCCCTGCCGCCAGAGCAATCACCTGGCGTGAAATCCGATTCAGCCCGCTGATGTCGACAATGGACGGGAACATGACGATGTCCTTGACGCCCACGAATCCGCTCACGTCTCCCCCTGCCACCGTGGAAATCATCAGTTTGGGCAGGCCCAGAGGGAGAGCCCTCATGGCCGCGGTGGCAATCGACGTTCCGGCGCTTCCGCCCATCCCCACCAGCCCCTGAAATCGATTCTGAGAATGCAGTTGTGCAATCGTCTCGGTGACCCCCCGGGTCATGGCCGCGACAGCCTGACCGCGATCGCGCCCCTCTTTCAGCAGATCGACGTCTTCGCCTGCTGCCCGGGCCACCTGATGGCGGCTGATGTCGGGCGCAAAATACGGATCTTCCAGCACGCCGACATCGATGACCAGGGTCTTATGCCCGCGCTTGAGGATCTGTTCTTTGAGAAACGCGAATTCCTCACCCTTGCTGTCGAGGGTACCGATCAAAGCGATTGTGGACATGTGTCTCCTTACACTAAGCGGACGTAGAAACCGGTGTGATTAGGAATTGAAAATGGAAAATGGAAAATGGAAGATTCCAAATTCCAAATCGGGGTACCCGGGACTTGGGAAAATCGGAATTCGGAGAGTGGGAGGGGCCTCGGGCCGCGACCGCCGAGCCTGAGCTTTCATGATCGTAGAGTCGCCTCCCATCGTGATGTTCAGGGCAGCGATTCGGCGATTCAAGGTAACTCAATGAGGAAAGCGAACAATTTTCAATTTTCAATTTTCAATCCGACCGCCTCAGGAGCCATTAGAAAGCTCATCAGATCGCTGATTTGCTCGACTGAAAGCTGCTCGAAGAAATCCGACGGCATGGGGGACTCTTCGACCTCGCGCATCGTCTCAATATCGGACTTCAAGATGCGGGTCTCATTTTCCAGGTCGTCCATCAGGAGGAAGCTCTCATCGTCTTCCTGGGCAGGGAATCCCATGCGAATGGCTCCGTTCTTCATCCGGATGACCTGGTTCTTGAAGCCCTCCGCAACGTTACGGCTCGGATCCACCACATCCTCCAGAAGACGAGCCACTCCACGTTCCGAGATCCCATCCAGCTGGGGGCCGATCGTCTTTCCCTCACCCGCGATCTGATGACAGCGGACACAGTGTTCCTGGAAAAGGCTCCAGCCATTGTGCGGCGAGGCGGTTGCTATATCGACAGACTTTCGAAGTCGGTCGATCGTCCCCTGCCGGCGCTCATCTTCAGGCGGCAGATCAGCCGTCAACCTGTCATAGCGGGCAGTCAGTTCTTCGGAATGGGTGGGCAGATGAATGCCGACACTGCTGTTGAGCAGGATCTTGGGCGAGAACTTTTTCTCTTCGGCGGCAGCCAGCAGAATCTCGGTCCCTTCCCGGGTTCTGCTCAGGCGAGCAGCAGCGTATTCCTGATTTCTCGAGGGGAGAATCGGCATCAGTTTCACCAGCTGCTTCTTGACCTCAGTTCCTCCGCCCGTAAGTCCTTCGATCGCCAGCACGACTTCAAACATCCGGTTTCTGAGCAACGGTTGGTTCGCCGCCCCGCGAACGGTGCTGACGAGAAGAGGCGAATAACGCGACTCGTCAATGTCGACGAGAGCCCGCGCTGCAGCCACGCGGAGGCCGACGCTTTCTCGTTCAGAACCGAGCACGCGAACCAGCTGTGGCGCAACCCTCTTCCACTGCAGAGAACCGGCCAGCAGATAGCCCCGGCCCCGCACTTCTTCCTGACGGGCAGCCATCATTCTCCAGGCCAGATCAAGACCCCAGGGGCGCACCAGTCTGGCTGCCTCATCGCCGCGCCCCTGGACACCTTTCAGGATGGAACCGAAGGCAAGTCGCTCTTCTTCCAGATCCGCCCAGGACCGGGCCCTTCCCCAGGCCACCAGCTCATCGAATTCGTCTTCCGAAAGATAGCGACCAATGTGTTCTGTCTGGGCCAGAGAAATCTCCTCCCCGCCATCCTGGTCCCGAAGTCGACCCAGGAGAAAGCCAGCCGCCGGAGCTGATTTCACACCGACGATGACTTCCTGCAGATGGTCCGCCTGTACCGCGCTCCAGGTCTGAGCCAGCACGCTGTCCAGGATCTCCGGTTCCCGAAGCTGATCGCGCAGGGCCATGGCCGCCACGTAAAGGAGATGGGAATCGGAAGGTTCGATCTCGGCTGCCAGTTCGACCAGCGGCTGAACACTCTCCGCTGCGGTATGGACACGCAATGCATCGGCCGCCTGTCGTTGCACCAGTGGTTCAGAGTCCTTCAATCCCGCGTGGGCGAGCTCACGCTCAGCCTCTCCAAACGACCCGGAGTACTGGGCCAGAATCCGCATGGCGTGGACTCGCATCTCCCGGTCCGGATCCGCAGCGGCGACAACCAGCAGACTCGTGTCCAGGCGGCCCAGCCGGTTCAGGATCCACAGACCCTGAACTCTCTGGAGGCTGCTGGCACCTTCGTCTTTCAGCATATCTCGCACGGGATCCACTGACTCGTGCTGCCAGCGGTCGGAAAGTTGATTGGCTGCCAGCATCCGAACGGTCAGATTGGAATGACCCAGATCGGTGATCAGCTTGCCAATCGACGCCTCCGCCCAGTTCGAGCGGGAGGCGTTCCGGGAGGCCCGTCGGAGCCCATCCTTGTAAACAATTCGCCAGATTCTTCCTCTCTTTCGATCGCGGTCCGGGTGCTTGAGAGGCACTTCGTAATGCCCGATGATGCGGTTGTAGAAATCAGCCACATAAATGGAACCATCCGGGCCCAGCTTCAGGTCCACGGGGCGAAACCAGGGATCATCGCTCACCAGAAGATCGGATTCATGCTCTGCCACCGGAGTGGACCGCTGCGTGGCGATCCGGTCCCGGTACAGACGGTTGGTGATCACGTCCCCGGTGAGCACGTTGTTCTGGAACTCCTCCGGATACTGATCGGCGGCGTAATAGACGATTCCGGCGATGGCGGTGGAGCCATGGCGATGGTCGATCATTTTGGGGCCAAAACCGATTCCGGTGGGTAACAGGCCAAAGTGGGGATAGTCCGCTCCTCTCTGCACCTGGTAAACCGGCTGGCTGTGGCTGTCGACCGAATACATGTTGCCCAGTGGGTCTAAGGTCAGGCCAAAGGGATTCACCTGTCCGTAGGTATTCTGCTCCACCCGGGACCCGTCCAGCTGAAAACGAAAAGTATTGCCCGATTCCATGCTGATCGTGTGCCCGTCCGCTCCCAGCGTGGTAGAGATGTTGGTGAAGCCGTGACACGCATACACCCAGCCGTCGAATCCCCTGGTGAAGGCGTTCACCATCCCGTGCGTGTCGCGGTGACCGAACTTGCCGTACAAAACAATTTTCTGGTCAGCCCTGTCATCTCCGTCCAGGTCAAAGAAGCGATAAATATAGGGAATGCTGTAAACGATCGCTCCTCCCTCGACGGGAATGACCCCGATCGGAACGTTCAATCCGTCCGCGAAAACAGTAAACTTGTCAGCCTTTCCGTCGCGGTTGGTGTCCTCCAGAATCGTGATCCGGTCCTTTCCCTGACCCTCTTCTGCAGCAAACGGATATTCCTGGCTCTGAGTCACCCATAGACGTCCCCGTGCGTCGAAGGCCATGTTCATGGGCTTGCCGATGTCCGGCTCGGCGGCAAATAATTGAACCGTAAAGCCCTCTGGAAGATGGAAGGTTCGACGCTGCTCCTGCGGCGTCAATGGATCGGTCTTGCGGACGTGCGTAGCCAGCAGATTCTCAACGGGTTCCGGGGCTCGCAGCGAGGCCTCCTCACCGTCGAGCCCAGCATCCGGGTCTCGGGTACATCCGCTGAACGCGACAATCAATAAAGCGGCCGGCGCAATGGACATCGCGGCCCAGAGTGCGTTTCTTCTCTTCAACTCAACGCCTTTTCTTCAGTTCTCAAAGTGAAGCCTTATCTTGCGACAGTCGGGGGGTCGTTTTCAAATCGCTTCTAGGGGTTGAAGGTTGAAGGTTGAAGGTTGAAGGTTGAAGGTTGAAGGTTGAAGGTTGAAGGTTGAAGGTTGAAGGTTGAAGGTTGAAGGTTGAAGGTTGAAGGTTGAAGGTTGAAGGTTGAAGGTTGAAGGTTGAAGGTTGAAGGTTGAAGGTTGAAGGTTGAAGGTTGAAGGTTGAAACTTGGAACTTGGAACGTGAAACGATTAATGTTGCCGCACCGGTGGGACTTCCACCACGGACTGCTAAGCTGTAGCCGTAAACTTCACAATATGGGGCGACAGGAGAGGGGACGCCATGCAAGGTCGATTTATCGGAAACGAGGAAGCAGAACGTGACCACTTGGACTGGGGCACTCTGGCGTGGTTCAGCCGCCCAGCAACGACACAGGCCTCACAACTGGTTGTGATTGAGGTGACTTTCGGGCCGGGCAGAGGTCTAACTTTCACTATCATCCGGACCAGGAAGAGGTCATTTACGTGATTGAGGGCAAGATCGAGAGCTGGGTGAACACCAGTACACGAGAGCTGGCGGCCGGAGATTCCGTATTCATTCCAAAAAACACCGTGCACGGTTCGTTTAACGCATCCCGGGAAGCCACCAGGGTGCTGGCCATTCTCGGTCCCTGCGTCGGCTCACAGGGATTCGAAAGCGTAGATGTGTCTGGAGACCCACCCTGGAACAACCTGCGATCCTGAGAGTTCACCCATGCTGTCTTGGAAGACCATTTTACTGTCGGCCCTGCTTCTGTTAACCGCAGGGAGGGTCGCGCCGACATACCACCTTTACGCATTCGAGTGATTGGAACCAGTGCCGTGGCCCAACTGGAAATCATCAAGGACGAGAAGATCATCTATTCCGCCGACCCGAAGCGGCGAGACGTGAGGATCACCCTTCAAGACCAGGAGCCCGTACCGGGCAGCAGCTTCTATTACGTCTGGGCCCTTCAGGATGATGGCGAGATGGCGATCGCGGCCTGAGGCCCCTCCCACTCTCGGGGATTCCAGCATCCCCGCGAACAGAACGACCCGCCCCCACAAAGGAGAACCGAAGGCTGCCGTAAAGGCTCCGGCCGTGGGCAGGTCCAACGCAGTGAGCTCGGAACGCGGCCTTCCAGCGCGGGAAACAGGCTGCCGGCCACCCAGCCCACCGAAATCACCTCAAAGACGACCACACCGATATAGGTCAGGGAAAGCAGCCAGCCGGTCATGAACGAGGTCTTCAGGCCGTAGGCCTCATAGGCATAGGCTACCTCCCCTCCGGAGACCGGAAACATGGCGGCCATTTCGGCATAGGTGAGGCCGATGAAGATCATCACCAGCCCCCCGGCTAAGAAAGCGATGACAGCTCCCAGGCTGCCGGCCTGGGTCAGCCACTTACCCAGAACCGTGACCCACCCGACCCCGATAATGGTCCCGAAGGCGAGTGAAAACAGCTGGCGAAGCTTGAGCTCTTTCTTGAGACCGGCTTTTTGTGCCGGGACACCCATCAGGCAGCAGCCAGCCGGGCCAGGACCTTGTGGGTCGCCTCGACCAGAAAGTCCACTTCTGATTCTTTGATGATCAGGGGAGGACAATAGGTCAAGGTGTTGCCCACCGCCCGAATGATCACGCCTTCTTCTCGAAACATCTTGAAAGCCAGTGGACCCAGGGCGACTTCCCGACTCTGCTGATCCTGGCTGGACTGCAGTTCCATGGCGGCGATCAAGCCAAGCCCACGGACTTCGCCCACCAACGGGTGGTCAACGAATTCTCTCAACCTTCGCTGCAGATAAGGTCCAATGGTGTCTCGTGTACGAGGCACCAGGTTCTCCGACTCGATGATGGACAGGTTGGCCAGCGCCGCCGCTGCTGCTGCCGGATGGCCGGCGTAAGTATTGATGTGCGAGAAGAATCCCCCCTCGATGACAATATCCGCGATCTCCTCCCGAACGAAAAGTGCGCTCAAGGGCTGATAGCCACTGGTAATCGCCTTGGCTGTGTTCATCAGATCCGGATCCAGATCCCAGAGCTGGCTGCCAAACCACTCTCCCAGGCGTCCGAAGCCCGTGATGACCTCATCGGCCACGAAAAGAATCGAGTGGCTTCGGCACAGCTCCCGCAAATCTCTCAAGTACCCGGGAGGGGGAATCACCACTCCGCCCGCCCCCTGAACCGGTTCCACGAACATGGCCGAAATGGTCTCGGGGTCTTCCCTCTCGATGATCCTGGCCGTTTCTTCCACGCACCAGCGCCCGTACTCCTCATGGGTCATGTCGGTATCAGCCAGGTAGTAGTGGGGAGCCGGGCAGCTGATGAAACCGTCCAAAGGCAGGTCAAACGGCTCGAGGATGGCCGGAATCCCGGACATACTGCTGGTGGCAAGAGTAGCCCCATGGTAGCTATGCTTCCGGGTCAGGATCTTGGTTCGCCCCCCCCGACCGGTCAGCTTGCTGTAAAAACGGATCAGTTTCAGGGCCGACTCATTCCCCTCCGAGCCCGAGCTGCTGAAATAAACATGGGACAAGTGGGGCGGAACCAGCCCGGTCAGTTTCTCGGCCAGGAGGATGGTCGTATCGGTCGTGGCGCTGAGAGCCGAGCAATAGTAAGGAAGGGTCTTCAGCTGCTCGTAGACGGCCTCTGCGATCTCGGTGCGGCCGTAACCGACATTGACGCACCACAATCCAGCCATGATATCGAGCAGGCGGTTGCCCTCGGTGTCGGTCAAGAAGCACCCGTCACCCGAGACGATGACATGGGTTCCACTGGCGTGCAGCGTCTTGTGGTCGGTCAAGGGGTGAATGTGGTGAGCTCGGTCGATGTTCTGGAGTTCGCTGGTCGACCGCGCGACGCTGGCCGACGAAGATAGATTTGTCATAAGTCCTCTCCTGGTTCACTGTCTCAGAGGTTTTCGGATTCAAGCATGATCTGCTCGGTAGCTTCACTGGGAAGAATCCCATTGGTATTCGTAAACACAATGGCTGCAGTGGAATCGGACAAGCGCAGCCGCACGTCAGTATTGACTCCGGGATCGCTGCCGCCGTGACCCCAGTACAATTCGTGCTCGTCGGATTTCTGAGCGTACCAGGTCACAACAGTACTGACCGGAGCACCCTCGCCGCAGCGCAGCAGAGCCGTCGGCAGCAAACTTGAGAGCTTGAGAAATGTTCGCCTCTGTATTGAGAAGTCGCCCGGCAAAGCCACCCTCCTTCAGGTTGTCCTGGTTTGTGAGGGTCAACTATAGCAAGCGCCGGGAGGAGTCGGCAGGGAAATCTTGGGAATAGGTTCTAGGTTCTGGGTTCTGGGTTGCGCGCTCATTGGCATTCGCGCCTCTGTCTGCTCGGCGACGGGACAGATCATCTCCGGGACCGGCCCGCAAGCCGTAACGCAAAATACCCACCAAGGCAACTACAGAGGCAGGAACGAAGTGACTGCGCAGCAGCGCGGAAGCTGCCGAGGAAAGGTTACGACCAGCAGGCGCTGTTTGCAGGAACGACAGTGACTGCGCGGCGGTGCGGAAGCCGCCGAGGAACACAGCGGTCAGGGGATAGCGTTCCGAGTTGACACAGCTGCTAGAACCCAGAACCCAGAACCCAAAATCAGACCCCCAGCAACTGAATGGCCAGCCCGCTCCCGGCGATCGCCAGTCCCGAGGCTGTGTGAACATGCCTTTCCAGAAAAGAAAAAACGGGCAGCTTCAAGCCGAAGTAGCCAATCGTGACGAGCAAGCACATCGTCCCGACCGTGACCAGGCCAAAAATCAGGACGACCACCACCACGGTGCTCCACATTTGGTCGAAGGCCGGTGCCATGAGGACAGGGATAAGAGGCTCACAGGGCCCCAGGACTGCAACGATGAAAAGTCCCCATACCGTCGCCAACCTGCGGCGCTGCCGCTGCGAAGGCAGATCGGGCTCCAAATGGAGACTGGAGCGCTTCTTTCGTTCTCTGTGTAAAGACCAGATGGCATAGGCCAGGCCGAAACCGATCAGGAGCCAGGCTGCCATCTGTCCCCGGCGGGCCTCAATGATCTCCAGCCGGTCAATCCCCACTCCAATCGAGATCCCCAGCAATCCCAGTAGAACGGAAAAGAGAACATGGCCCGTCCCGCACAGGAAGGTGATGGACAGAAGTCGCGCCAGGGACCATTTCTGGGCCCGCGCCAGCATGATAAAAGGCAGCGTATGATCCACTCCGATGATGGTGTGCACCAGTCCAATGCTGGCCGCTAACCCGACTAGTGCTCCGCTGGCGCTCTCCAAGCTCGATTCCTTTTTCGATGTCCGTCCGGAACTACGAATCATCCCGAAAGAAGCGTGAGCAGTCAAACAGAAATCGGCTGTTTCATGATTTGAACTCGTCTTGACAAGACGGAAGACCATCACCTAACTTCGGGCACTCGCACCCATACAAGTGAGTACTGGAACCGATAGGACGGAACGTGTTTTTTCCTTTCCTGCACACTGCCGAACTAGAAGGCAGCGACGATTTTCGCTGGAGAACTGCGGGTATTCTGCTGGGCGGTTTCCTGCTGATTGGCTACTGGCAGCAGTGGATCGTGACCCCGTTCCAGTGGGACCTGGCCATCCTGCTGACCTTCCTCTTCGGCTATCGAACTTTCAGCAGGGCCTTTCGCGATTTGCTGGCTCGCCGGATGAGTGCCGACCAGGCTGTTGCCGTCGCTGCCCTGGCGGCCCTTTACGTCGGCGAGTATCTGGCAGCCGCCGAAGTTGTCTACATCATGCTGGTGGGCGAGACGCTGGAGGAGTACGCTGCCAGGCGCTTTCAGGGAGATCTGAACCGGCTCCTCACCTGCCTTCCAGAAACAGCTCATGTTCTGCGAGATGGCACAGAGGAGAAGATCGAGCTGACTGAGGTGCGCGAAGGCGACGAGGTGGTCGTCTACGCCGGGCAGCGGATTCCAGTTGACGGGTCGATCCTTGACGGTGACTCGCTCATTGACGAAAGCACGATTACGGGCGAGTCCGTTCCCCGCGAAAAAGGGGCTGGAGCTTCGGTCTATGCCGGCAGCCTCAACCAGACCAGCCGCCTGCTGATGCGAGCCGAGCAGGTAGGAGAGCACACCGTACTGAAGCGAATTGTCGAGCTGGTCCATCACGCCAAAGAAAACAAGGCTCCCATCCAGCGAACGGCTGATCGCTACGCCAGCTGGTTTCTGCCCCTGGTCCTGGCGGTGGCCGGGATCTGCTACCTGGTGACCGGCGAGTGGATGCGCTCGGTGGCCATCCTGATTGTCGCCTGCCCCTGCGCCATGGTGCTGGCAACTCCGGCGGCCGTGCTCGCCGCGGTAAGCGCCATGGCCCGCCGGGGCATCGTTGTGAAAGGCGGTGTCTACCTGGAAAGGCTTGCCGAAGTCGATTGCGTCGCTTTTGACAAGACGGGAACTTTGACCCAGGGCCATCCGGAACTGGTTGATGTCATTCAGTTTGACGGATACTCCCCCGCTCAGATTCTCACCTGGGCTGCCTCCCTGGAGCGCTACTCCGACCACATCCTGGCACGGTCGATCCGGCGCAGTGCTGAAGAAAAGGGCCTGGTTCTCGAGCCCGTCGAGGACGTCACCAGTCACACAGGTCTGGGTGTCGAGGGAACGCTTTCGCCCGTCGCGTCGACCCAGGGATCAACCACCCGCGACAGAGTCCGGGTCGGCAGCGCCCGATATCTCGAAAGCCGGGGTCTCACCCTTCCGGGGAAAGGAGAGAGCGTTGTCCAGGAAATCACGTCGCAGGGTGGAATCGCCGTACTGGTCGCCCGCGAGGAACAGATTTGCGGGGTTCTGGTACTGCGCGACCTGCCCAGACCAAGTGCCCGCAGGGCCCTCCACCAGCTTGAGCATTTGAACATCCAGAAGACGTTGATCCTCACGGGCGATCACCTGAACTCGGCGCAGGAAGTGGCGCGGGACGTGGGGATCTCCGAAGTTCACGCAAGTCTACTCCCGGAGGAAAAGCTGGACCGGCTCGAAGAGCTTTCCCGGCAAGGATACAAGGTCGCCATGGTGGGCGATGGAATCAATGACTCGCCAGCTCTCGCAGCGGCTCACGTGGGAGTCGCGATGGGAGACACAGGGACCGACATTGCAGCGGATGCCGCCGGTGTGGTTCTCATGGATGAAGGCAGCCTGGACCGACTCGGTTATGTGATCGAGAAGAGCCGCAAGACGGTCAAGAAGATCAGGGAGAACATCCTCTGGTTCGGCTTTGCCTTCAACTTCACCGCCGTGCTGGCCGCCTTCACCGGCTATTTGAGTGCAGTGTCGGCTGCTGTGGTCCATCAGGCATCGTCATTGCTGGTTCTCTTGAGCTCACTGAGCCTGCTGGAGAGAGGAGCCCTCGACTGGCTTCCGCATCGAGTCCAGCACCTCATCGAAGACCTGGAGAGATATGTGCAAGCCGTCCGCTCGCCGCGGGTGGGCCTGGCGGCACTTGTGGAGTGGCTGCATGCCAACCGGAAAGCGGTAGTCAGAACCGTAGCTGTGGCCGTGCCTCTGCTCTATGTCCTCTCCGGGGTTCGGATGCTGGCTCCTGACCAGATCGGGATCGTTGAGCGTTTCGGGCGCGTCCTGGAGAGGGAGCTCGAGCCGGGTCTGCATTACTTGTATCCCTGGCCGGTAGACCGAATGTACCGGCTCCGGCCGGACGAGGTTCAGAGCATCGAGCTTGGATTTCGCGTCCTCGAGGCAGAAGAGAACGAAGTCGGTCCTCCCGCTTACGAATGGAATATTCAGCACCGGGACGGGCGCTACCGACGGGAACTGGACGAGGCACTCATGCTGACCGGGGATGAGTATCTGGTCGAGATCAACGCCGTCGTTCACTACTCGATCCAGGAGCCTTCCCTGTTTCTTTTTAGAACGGATGCTATCGAGTCGGTGCTGCGGGCCGTCTCGGAAGGCGTGCTGCGTCGCCAGGTGGCGTCTATCGCCCTGGATCGGGCTCTGGCTCTGGACCGAAAACAGCTGGAAGAGGCAGCCGCCATGGAACTCCGTCGAGACGTCGGCGAGCTGAATCTGGGAGTTCACATTCACTCGCTGCTTCTCCAGGACGTCCATCCGGCCCTGGAGGTGGTGAGCGCCTTTCGCGAAGTCGCCAGTGCTCTGGAAGAGAAGAGTCAACTGATCAATGAGGCACAGGCCTACGCCAACGAGCGCCTCCCCCTGGCCCGCGGGGAGTCCCAGGAGACACTCCTGCAGGCAAGAGCCGGGCGGTTTTCGAAAATCACCGGCGCCGAAGGAGAGGCCGAGCGGTTTTCGATGAGACTGGAGCAATACCGAAAGGCTCCCCAGACCACCAGAGTTCGCCTCTACCTGGAGACCGTAGAGCGGAGCCTTCAGGGGAGAAAGAAATACATACTGGACCACAATTCGGGTCGACGGAAAGTCATGTTGCTCGAGAACTCGGTCTTTGATGCAGGAGACCTGGAGTCGGCTCTCCGCCCGCCTCAACCCAGGCCAGGGACTCCACAACAGTAACCAACGCCCAGATCGGAGAGGAAAATCTCCATGCATTTGAAGAAAGACCACAAGCCGGACACAAGAACAGGTAGATTCCAATGGAGGAGAGTGGGCCTGATCGCCGCAACTCTAGTGGTTGCCTACTTGTCGGTTTTCACAGTTTCTGAGACCGAATTCGTTCTGGTGACTCAATTCGGAAGACCGGTGCGAGAGTACGGAGACGCGGGTCTGAGGCTGAAGTGGCCCTTTCAGGGAGTCACGCGCCTGGACAAACGGGCTCACCTCTACCACCCTCGACCTTCCGAGTATCTGACCCAGGACAAGAAGAACCTGCTGGTTCGAAACTACGTGCTGTGGAGGATCGCAGATCCGCTCCTGTTCCTGCGCACCGTGCGTGACCGTGCAGGTGCCGAAATGAGGTTGCACGACATCGTCTGGTCACAGGTTTCCGCGGCCCTGGGGCAGACCGAGTTGTCGCGGCTGGTTTCCACTGATGGGTCCCAACTGCGCACCTCGCAGCTGACCCTGGAGGTCACTGCCGAGTGCCACCAGATTGCTCAGGAGCGCTATGGAATCGACATCGAAGCCGTCGAGATCAGCCGCCTCAACCTCCCGGCCCAGAACCGCGACAGCGTTTTTTCCCGGATGAGGGCCGAGCGGGATCGAATCGCCAAACGCTATCGAGCCGAAGGAGAGGAAGACGCTCGGAAAATCCGCGCCGAGGCGGATCGGCAGGCCGAGGAGCTTCTCGCCGAAGCCAGGAAGCAGGCCGAAATCATCCGAGGGGAGGGCGATGCACGGGCAGCCGCTATTTACGGCAAGGCTTTTTCTCGAGATCCCGAGTTCTATCAGATGCTGCGAACTCTTCAGGCCTACGAGAAAATACTGGATGAGAAGACTATCGCCGTCCTGTCCACCGATTCGGAATTGCTGAAACTCCTTACAGAGGGCCGCAACGGGAGGCTTCTGAATTGAACCAGAGAGGCCGGGAGCCACTGAGATGAGTATGTGGAAGTCACTCTGGAACCGGATTCGGTCCCACCCACGACAGTGTGTTGCAGCCCTGCTTGGACTGTACTTCCTGTCCGGACTCTACTACATCGCGGCTGATGAGCAGGGTGTTCTGCTCCGATTCGGGCGCCTCTCCCAGACCCACATCGAACCGGGCCTCCACTACAGTTTTCCTTTCCCCGTCGACGAGATCGTGCGCCTCAAGGTCAACCAGGTGCAGCGGCTGTCGGTCGGAGAGATCGACGTCGGCCGCGTTCTGGGAACGACGGATGGCAGTGCCGACAACTACCTCCTTAGCGGCGACCGCAACCTGGTTCAGGTCAATGCCTCCATGCAGTTCTACATCGACAATCCGGAAGCTTATCTTTTCCGGACTGAGGGCCTCCCCGGAGTCCTCACGGGAGCGTTTTCTGCGGCTCTTGCTGCGGCGGTGGCCGAAATGGACGTGGACTCGATTCTCACAGTCGAACGCCTGGCGCTCCAGAACCGAGTCCTGGTCCGGGTGCAAGACGAGATCAGCCGACTGGGACTGGGAGTCAAGGTGACCTCGGTAGCTCTGGAGAGTGTTTCACCGCCTTCCGAGGTAAGGGGCGCCTTCCTGGATGTCGCCAACGCCCGAGAAGACAGGAATCGAATCGTGCAGGAGGCCAACGGGTATGCCAGCGAAGTCGTTCCCAGGGCTAGAGGCCAGGCTCAGGAGCTGATGGAGAAATCGAGTATCTATCGCACAGCCCTGGTGAGTCGCGCTGAGGGTGCCTCCGAAAGCTTCCTGAAGCTGTGGCAGGAGTATCGGCACCATCGGCAGGCTACCCGCATTCGGCTCTTTCTCGAGACGGTTGAGGCCGCCCTCTCCCGGGTCCAGAAAGTGATCCTCGACGAGAGCGACGGGCAGACACTGGACCTGGAAATTCTTCAGGTACAGAATCAAAACTAGTGTACTGTCCGGGAAGTTCGCGGTGTTAATTCGGGATGGATTTTCGTCGACAGTGAGGCGCGCGACGCAGGAAGGCCGGGAGTCTTTCGAGGTAGCGCAACAAAGCTGTCGGCGAAAAGACGCCCGAAGTAGCGGCGTGAACTTTCCGGACAGTGCACTAACGGATGAAGCGTCGTGAAGTTTCAGAAACTACTCCCTCCCCTGTTCATTGCCGGCGGCTTCCTCTACTTCTCCCTTCGGGAACCTCCCGCACCTTCTCGGTTTGAGGATGATCCCCAGGGTACGCTGATCGAGCTGGTTCGATCGGTGAAAGGTGGAGATGTCGACCGGATCGTCTCCAGCTTCTCCGGTGATCTTCAAATCGAAATGAAGGCCCTGGCCGAGAGGCAAGGGCCGGCTCTTCAGGAATGGCTGCAGGCCAGGCAGGATCTTGTCAAAGGTTTCGCGATCGTGGGCCAGGAGAGCCTGGGCCCGAATCAGGTCAAGCTATTCACCGAGACAGTCTACGAAGACAAGAAAACCAAACAGGTCTTCGAGCTGGCCAGACACCAGGGAGCCTGGAAGATCGTGGCGACCGACTCGGAACTGGTGACACCCTGGGCCGGGCGGCGCTCGGTGTTTGAGGATCCGGCCCAGTAGGTTCCGATCGGACCACATTCATAAATCCTTCCTAACCCCATCTCTATCAGCACATTACGGCCAGATTTCGGTGTTTTTTGGAAGGAACTTCAGTCTATGAAGCGAATGCGGGCTCGCAGACAAGCTGGAGATTCCAAATTGGAATTGTGGGAGGCGCCTTAGCCCGGCGCTCCCTTGATGGGTAACCCTTCCGGAGGAAAGTGGGAGGTAGACTCAGGGCGCCTCCCCCTCTCGGACCCGCAGCTCAAAGGGTTTCAACGTGGAATCCGACGGTGAAGCGGCGGCCGCGGGCGGGGGCGAACTGGAAATGCTCCCCGTAGAACTTGTCTCCCAGGTTCTCGCGAGCTGCAGGATAGAACCCAGCGGTCGGATTCCCGGGTTCAGTTGATCCCCATCCCGGTCGGTGGATCGTGAAGCCGTGGAACCCGAAAGGTCCTGGGCGATGGGAAATGGCGACTCTTCCTCGGGGAGGAAAGTGGGAGGTAGACTCAGGGCGACTCCCGGAGGGATTTAAACGGTCGCTGCCCTGAGTCTACCTCCCACTTTCAAGGCGTTTTCGGCCTGACACCCCTCCCACACTTGACCTCAGATTAGAACCGCTCACTCCGGGCACCAGATTCCAGGTTCCCCAGCGCCCTGTCACCGGGTTGCGGCGGGCCAGTCGGATCTCATCCCGGCGCCCGCTGTAGCTTGTCCAGGCCACCCACGCTTCGTCACGGTCGCGAGGGTTGGAGGCAATCGCCGGAAAATCATCGCTGTCGGTGTCATCGCTGAGGCGAATCAGTTCTCGGAAACGGGGATCCGGCTCGGGGACGTGGGCCGGCTGCTTGCCTTTCAGCTCTCCCCGGTCATTGCGCCCGTATTCGGTTGCCAGCTCATGCAGAGCGGGAGCATCGGGCCGCACCCGGCCGGGTGCGTTGGGATGGGCGGCGGACCCTGGATTCCTTCCCACGCCCTGGAAAACGGTCTCACCCGAATGAGGATTCCTGCTGGGTCCCGAGCTCGGATTGAAAATGAATTTGTGATCATGCTGACTGGAGAGGAGCGGGGGCTCTTTCTCCTACCCAATGGAGAGACTCAAAGCCAGGAGTAGGCCGCCCACCAGCACTATTCCACGCGAGAGTCCACCTCCTATCCTATTGAGGCTGTTCTGAGACATAGATATCTAGACAGAGTTTAAGGTTTTAGCCACACGAAGATCTTTGCTCAGAAAGCGTGTGGGGGCTGAATCGCCTCCCACAGAATCTGCAAAGCCTAAGCGCTCGTACAGAGAAAGCGCCCGCACATTGTCCTCCCGGACTTCAAGCGTCAGCTTACAGCACCCGCGTCGGATAGCTCGATTCTCAGCCTCGAAAAAGAGAGCGCGACCGACACCCTTTTCGCGAAACGCTGGGATCACAGCCAAGTCGTGGATGTTGAGAAGAGGCCGAGCCTGGAATGTGGAAAAACCAAAGAAGCAGACCGCAATGCCTATGGGCTCCAGTTCCACGAAAGCGAGAAGCACCAAAGCACTCGGATGACTCTGTAGTACTGGAATAAGTCGCTCGCGGACGTCCGCGCTGAGGGGCTTCGCGCCACCGGCTGGGTCGGCTGCGAATGAGTTGAGTAAGTCGACGATGCCCGTGGCGTGGACGGGGTCGCCGAAGTCTGCCTCACGGATTTCAAACTGCATCCCGATTCTCCCCAAATAACCTGTATTCAATCGTTGAACCCTGTTTAGTGAGCGGTAAAATCACGCTAAGCACAGTCCCTATAGTCCCACTCTTACCCGCTCAGACACAAAGCCAGGGCAAACCGAAGGCACTGCAGTCAGGGCTGGTAGTTCACCCAGATGGGACTGGACCAGGCAATCTGTCGATCATCCTGGAGAACTCGAACGTAGTAGTAACTCGTACCCGCCGCGGCGTCCTGGTCCACAAAGGTCAAATCAACCGCTTTTTGATTCGGGCGGGTCGAGTAAATGATGGCTTCATTCTTGATGATGTCCACCTGTGCGACCCGGCTGGTGCCGAGGATGCGGACCTTCACCGGCGGCACGGCGGGGGCTGTGAATTCTTCTCCCATGAAGTGCTCGCCCATGCGATAGTCGAGAACAATGTTGTCGGTGGCTCCGCCAAATATAATCCATGGATACAACTGTTAGACAGGCAACCAAAACACAACGGAGCCCCGACCGTCCCAGGTTGAAGGTTGAAGGTTGAAGGTTGAAAGTTGGAACGTTGGAACGTCAACAAGTGAGGAGTTGATGGTAAAGCCAGACAAGAACAATTCTCTCGCATCGAAAGTCAAGACCCCCAGGCGCTGGATGCTGTGCGTTCTGATTCTGGGTCTCGCGGCCGCCATGGCCTCAGCAGCGGAGAGGCAGCAGACAGCCGATTCTCGGCCCAATATCCTGTTTGTCTTCACGGATGACCATTCGACTCGGGCCGTCAGCGCTTACGGCTCGAAAATCAACGTGACTCCCAACATCGACCGCCTGGCTCGCGAGGGAATGATCTTCCGAAACAGTTTTGTCACCAACTCGATTTGCGCACCCCGCCGAGCCGTCATCCTGACCGGAAAACACAGTCATCTGAACGGGGTCATCGACAATCGAACCGTGTTCGACGGCTCTCAGCAGACGATTGATTGGCGACAGTTAGAATTCCCCGCGACGACAAATGGAATTCCCCGCTTTTTCAGGGCTGATCCTGACCATGAGGGCATGGTTAAGGATCAGCAAGTGCGGAGGTTAGTAAAGTTGAAGAAGAACGAGAAGACGCTAACGATGGCGGCGGCCAAAGCGGGGATGTCGCGAAAGACAGCTCGCAAGTACCTGAAGTCGGGAAAGCTACCGAGCCAGTGTCAGCCGGAACGGTATTGGAGAACTCGATCGGATCCGTTCGAGTCGGTGTGGCCGGAGGTGAAAGAGATCCTGAAGCGATCGCCGACGGTGGAAGCAAAAGCGGTGTTCGATCATTTGTGTCGTCAGCAGGAAGGGGCCTTCCAGCAAGGCCAGTTGAGAACGCTGCAGCGCAGGATCAAGCAGTGGAAGGAAGAATACGGAGAAGCGAAGGAGGTGATGTTCCCGCAGAAGTATCAGCCGGGACATCAAGCGCAATCGGACTTCACGTTTATGGGGCGCCTCGGAGTGACGATCCAGGGCCAGCCGTTTCCCCATCTGCTGTACCACTTCGTGTTGGCCTACTCGAACTGGGAAGCGACCACGCTGTGTTTCAGTGAGTCGTTTGAGAGCCTCAGCCTGGGGCTTCAGAACGCGTTGTGGGAGTTGGGGGCGCTGCCCGAGGAGCACCGGACCGACCGGCTCTCGGCGGCAGTCAAGAACCTGAAGCGGGAAGAGTTCACCGAGCGCTATCAAGCGTTGCTGAGACACTTCGGGATGCGCTCCAGTCGCACTCAGGCAGGAAAGGCACACGAGAACGGGGATGTGGAACAGTCCCATCACCGCTTGAAACGGGCCATTGAGCAGGAACTGCTGCTGCGGTGTAGCCGTGATTTTTCCAGCCGGGAAGAGTACGAGGGCTTTGTAGCGGTGATTGTGTCCCGGCGCAATGCGGCCCGGCAAAAGCGCCTGGGAGAAGAGCTGGCAGTGATGCGCCCGTTGCCGGCACGCCGTCTGGATGACTTCACCCGGCAGTGGGTGAGAGTCTCCCCCAGCAGTACGATCCGGGTTCGCCACAACACCTATTCGGTGGACAGCCGGTTGATCGGCGAGCGCGTTCAAGTGCGGGTGTGGGCGGATCAGGTGGAGGTCTACTACGGAGGACGGCGCCAGGCACGGATGCCGCGCTTGCGAGGAGAAGGCAAGCATCGCATTGACTACCGGCACGTGATCCATTCGTTGGTGCGCAAGCCGGGGGCGTTTACTCGCTATCGCTGGCGGGAGGATCTGTTTCCGGGGATCTTGTTTCGAGTCGCCTACGACGAGCTGCGCCGAGATTGTCCGGCCACGGCGGATCGCCAATATCTGAAGATCCTCGAGGTGGCTGCCCAGGAAGGTGAACAGCGGGTGCGAGAGGCACTTCAGGTGTTGATTGAGCGGGGACAAAGAATCCGTTTTGAAGCACTACGAGAATGCCTTGTCGATCCGGTGGTGGAACCCTGGGAAGTGATGGTGGAGAAGATGGACGTGGGCCTCTACGACACCCTTCTCGAGAACCGGGAGGTGAGGTCATGAGCACAGGCAACTTACCGCGACTTCGCGAGTGCCTAATCGAGCTGCATCTACCGGCCTTTCGGGAGCACTACGCCGCCCAGGCGGCACTGGCCACCCAGGAAAGTCTGTCCTATCCCCGGTTTCTCTTGTCGTTATCTGAGATCGAGGTGGCGGAGCGGCACGAGCGCAAAATCCAGCGCCAGCGTCGGGCCTCCAAGCTTCCCTGGGAGAAAACGCTGACGGCGCTGGACCGCTCGCGCTTGCCCCAAAGCGTGGATCGACAACTCACAGCGCTGCTGGAAGGGACGTTTTTGGATCGTGCCGAGAACGTCTTGGCTTTCGGTAACCCTGGGAGCGGGAAAACCCATCTGGTCTGTGCTCTGGGCCAGGAGTTGATTCTGCTGGGGCGCCGGGTTCTGTTTTCTACCTGCGCCCTGCTGGTACAGCGATTGCTGCGGGCCAAAATCGATCTGACTCTGGAGAAGGAGCTCAAGAAACTGGATCGCTTCGAGGCTCTCATAGTCGATGACATCGGCTACGTTCAGCAAAGCCGGGAGGAAATGGAGGTTCTCTTCACACTGCTGGCCCATCGTTACGAACGTCGCAGCATCTTGCTGACCAGCAACCTGATCTTCTCGGACTGGGAGAGGATCTTCAAGGACCCCCTGACGACGGCAGCAGCCATCGACCGGCTGGTGCACCACAGCGTGATTCTGGAACTCAACGTCCCGAGCTATCGAATGGAGAGCGCCAAGGCAAAGCAGCAGGGAACCACGAAATGAGGAAACCGCGAGGAGGTCAAATCCGGGCAAATCGGCTGATTGGACCCCGGAAAGTGCTTGGTGAGGGCGATAGACGAGTGCCCGCCAAGGGGAGAGGTCGTACAGCGCCCTACAGAGGCCGCTCAGCAGCCTCGTGGATCTGGTCCACTCCCCTCGACGCCAGCGCGAGCGAGGGGGAGCTCCGTTCGGGCTACGCCCTCACTCCGTCCCCCTCGCATTCTAGGAACAATCTCTCTTTTTTACAGAAAGGAGGACCGCGGAAAGGGCCGTCTCAGAGGACGGCTACAGCTCTTTTTTTTTAATCCTTGTGTGGGGATTTCCAATCGTCGCTGCGGGAATTCTATTTGACGTTGATCAGACGATGCCCAAACTCCTTCAGAGGAGGGGCTACCAGACGGCTGTGATCGGAAAGTAGCAACTGAGGAGCGACCCTACCGGGTTCGACCACTGGGAAGTGCGGGATGGAGCCGGCGAGCAGGGCTTCTACTACAACCCGGTTTTTCGCACACCCCAGGGTCTGGCTGAACACACGGGCTACACAACGCGGATTATCACCGACCGTGCTTTGAAGTGGCTGAACCAGGGGCGAGACCCCAATCGGCCTTTTCTGCTCATGTACCAGCACAAGGCCCCCCATCGAGACTGGGCCCCCGGACCTGACCATCTGACCATGTATGAAGTTACCCCACTTTTGTGGACAGTTTACGGCTTTCGAATCAAGCCACATCTGAGTGCCTCGATTCATAGTTGATCGGCGACAGATAGTCCAGTGACGAGTGCCGCCTGTGAGGGTTGTAAAAGCCCTCGATGTAGTCGAAGACAGCAAGCTTGGCCTGCAGCTTGCTGCGGAAGCTGTGCCGGTCGATCAGTTCACACTCCAGAGAGGCAAAAAAGCTCTCACACAGCGCGTTGTCATAACAGTCACCGACCGAGCCCATGGAGGGTCTGATGCCGGCTCTCTTGCAGCGTAGCCCGAACTCGATCGACGTGTATTGCGTCCCCTGGTCCGAGTGATGGATCACCCCGTCGGATTCACGCTCTTGAAGTGCCATTTGCAGGGCATCGGTCACTAGCCGGGTCTTGAGATCATTTCTGAGCGACCAGCCGACCACTCGACGACTGAAAGCGTCGACCACTACGGCCAGGTAGACGAAACCTGCCCAACTCGGCACGTACGTGATGTCTGCAACCCACAGTCGGTTGGGGCGGCTGACCTGGAAGTTTCGCTCCACCAGATCCGGAGCCGGACGGCTGTCTTGGCCTCTCAGGGTCGTGCGTGTCTTGCGTCTGCGGCTAACGCCTTCAATGCCGGCGACTTTCATCAGTCGGGCCACCCGGTTTTTGCCCACCAGGTGACCTTCCTCTCGAAGTTCCGCCGTAATGCGGGGAGCTCCATAGGTCCGACGACTTTGCTGGTGGATCCCGTTGATTGTTTCCAGAAGACGAGCATTCGCTTCATCTCGAGTCGAAGGTCCGCGATCGACCCACGCGTAGTAGCCACTGGTGGAGACACCCAGCAAACGGCACATGGTGGTGATTGGATAGTCGGCCTGATTCACTTTCACGAACCTGAAGACTCCTTGGAAATCGGATCGCTCTCCCGTGCGAACCAGGCCGCGGCTTTTGCCAATATTTCCCGCTCAACCCTCAGCTGCCTATTTTCTTTGCGCAACTTCCGCAGCTCGGCTCGTTCTACCGTCGTCAGGCCGTCTCTACGACGGCCTTCATCCAGGTCTGCCTGGGCGATCCAGTTGCGGATCGTCTGTTCGTTGGGTTCAAACTCTCGGGCCAGCTCACCGGGGCTGCGCCCGGCTCGATGAAGCTCGACTATCTGCTGGCGAAACTCGGGTGGATAAGCTCGTCTTGTTCTTGGCATCGTGTCCTCCATTCCCCCAAAGGATTAGGTGTCCACGAAACCGGGGGAACTCCAGTACGATGATCGGCAGATTCCGGAGCCGGACACGCTCTTCGATGATTACTCCGGTCGCACCCTGGCCGCCCATTTCCAGGAGATGACCATCTCCCACCACATGACGGAGACCGATCTCAAATTGAGGCCGCCGTTCAATCTCACGCCCGAGCAACTCCGAGTGTGGAATGCTGCCTACGGGCCCAAGAACCGAGCCTTCGCGGACGCCAGCCTCAACGGTCGCGAACTGGTACGCTGGAAGTATCAGCGCTACATCAAAGACTACCTTCGCTCAGTCGCCGCCGTGGACGACCAGCTGGGTCGAATTCTGGATTACCTGGACGAGACCGGTCTGGCCCGGAACACAGTCGTCATCTACAACTCTGATCAGGGGTTCTACCTGGGCGAGCACGGCTGGTTCGACAAGCGCTTCATGTATGAAGAGTCATTCAAGACTCCGTTGATCGTTCGCTGGCCCGGCGTCATCGAACCGGGATCGGAAAACGAGAACCTGGTTCTGAATCTCGACTACACCCCCACATTCCTGGAAATCGCCGGGGCCGATGTGCCCGAAGACATGCAGGGGGAGTCTCTCATCCCACTCTTCAGACAGCAGCCAACTTCCTGGCGTGAGTCCATTTATTATCACTATTACGAATTCCCGGCCGTCCATCGAGTGTTCCGCCACTATGGCGTGCGCACTGACCGCTACAAGCTCATCCATTTCTACGACTTCGGCCAATGGGAGCTGTTTGACCTGGAAAAGGACCCCGCGGAACTGCACAGCGTCTACGGCGAATCGAAATACCGGAGCATTCGGGACGAGCTGACTCAGGAGTTGGGGCGCCTGCGTGATCATTACCGAGTTCCCGAGGTCGACCCCGACCGCGCCGCCGGATACCCGAGATAAGAATAAGTCCGCCTGAGTAATGGGCAGCGATATTGACATGTCGGGGCTGGAGATCTATGCTGGGTCCTCAATATTCGCGGATCCATGGATCCAGAATCCAAAGGAAGGATACCTCATGCACACTCCGCGCGAGCACATAGTCTTGACGAGCCTGGCGGATGAGATTGCATTCCGCCTGCAGCGAAAAATCCTGAAGGGCGATTATCAGCCCGGTGCCCGCCTCGTCCAGGACGAGCTGTGCCGGACCTTTGGAGTGAGCCGCACCCCGATTCGGGAAGCACTGAGAAAGCTTCAGGCACAGCATCTTGTCGAGGTCATTCCCAACCGGGGAGCGAAAGTCCGTCTCTTTGACAGGAACGAGCTGGTCGAAGTCTACACGATCAGGGCCGAGCTGGAGGGTTTTGGCTGCGAGGTGGCAGCGCCCAGGCTGACTCCGAAAACTCGGGCCAGGCTGAAGGAGATCCAGGGCAAGCTGGCAGACACGGTCAGTCGGTTCACCCGCCAGGAGGTGGGCCCGGACGACGAGGCCCGATTGAATTCCCTGGTCAGCGAGACCAACGCGGAATTTCACCAGACCATTCATCGGGCTGCCGGCAATGCCCACCTGGCACGAATTGTCGGGGATCTCCTGCAGTTTTTTCCCGAGGACTATATCTGGCAGGCCGCCCGGTCCAGCCTTCGAGAGTTTCTCGAGCTGAACGTAGAGGAGCATGAGCGGGTTGTGGACCGCCTGGTTGCCGGCGACGCTTCGGGCGCCCGCCGGGAAATGAAGCGGCACGTGCTCCACGCCGGATCACGCCTCGTGAGTTACCTGGAAAATAAGCATCTTTGACGCAGGAATACATGACAACCAACGCTGAAGCACCCTCCTGGTGGCCGTATTCTGACTCCTACGCTTTCATGGAACGCGTTCGAAAAGGAATGCCGCCGACCATCATTTGCGTTGCCTGCAACGGAGGAATCCAGGGCAGGGAGTACAACGAAAACATTCCCGAGACATCAGACGAAATCGCCGACTCGGTCTACGAAGCCTATTCGGCAGGTGCTTCCATGGTGCACGTTCACGCCCGGGATCCCAATGTGTTTCATGTTTTCTCCTCTCCTTCTCCGGGCCAGAATAGCTCAATCCGTGAAGCGGGGAAACTAAAGTAGAAGGGAGTCGACGAACTCCCTTTGTAACGCCCCGGGTTCTTGTGCACAATAAGGGTCCAACGGAACAACCCTGTCAACTCGAAGCTTTAGGAGAAAAAGATGAAAGCAGTTGTCTCTACCGGATGCAGGTTCCTGATTGGGCTTGGCCTGATCCTGTTGATTTCCCCACTCAACGCTCAGGAACTCGCCCGCGTAACCGGAGTTGAGCCCCAACCTCTCCTGGCCCAGGCCATCCGACTCAACGAGGCGCTCACCTTCCTGGGAAGCCGGCTGCAGCCTGAAGACGAACGAAGACTTCTGGGGCTCCGCGATCATGCGGCGGACGAAGAACTCGTGGCTCTCGTACAGGAGATCCTGGATCCGTACTGCATCGCCATGGTGGAGATCAATCCGGAGGCTCGCGTCAAGGTGCTCAGGGGTCCCGCCCAGCCCGAGTTGATCCAGGGTGGCTGGAAAAGCTTTCTGGTGAAAGTCAACAACCAGGCCGAGGTCAACGCGCCCCTGGAAGCGGAGAGCCCCAATGCTGAGCCGATTCTTCACCGCTCCACCGGTCGCAAGCAGGTTGCGGAAAAGAATGTTCTCTCCCCGGGGGATGTGGCGAATCGCTTCCTGGAGCTGGCCATGTACCGTTCCCGGCCGCTGCAGAGCCGCCTCTCAGGCCTGCATCTCGAGTACGCCGTTGTGCAGATTTACACATCCGAAATGGGGAAACGCGAAGGCAGGATCGGTTTCCACGTGGGACAGGGAACCCAGGACATCGGATTTCGCAATTCCATTGACGTTCTCTTCGACATCCAGCCATCGGTTCGGGTCAAGCTGCGCGTCAAAGATCACGACGGCTCGCCCGCCATGGCCTCTTTCACGATTACCGACGGAATCGAGCGGCTGGTGGCCAATCCCGAAGTCACTGCCTTGCCGGACCAGGACTATCGCCTGAGCCGGGCGCGAACCCGGACCTGGGATCGCACTCTGGGCGTGGGGATTACCCCGGTTCCCCACAAGCGGCTGGTCGGAATCTACCCGCTTCCGGCACGGCGCCTGTCTCATGATCCTTATCCCGACTTCTTTTTTCATCCTCAGGTGTATCGGGCCGATGGAGAGCACGTCAACCTCCCGCCCGGGAACTACCAGGTAGAGTATACGCGCGGCCCCGAGTACCTGCTTCAGCACACCGAGCTGAACATTCCCGCGACCGCCTCCGAGTACGAGGCCACCTTTCAACTCGAACGCTGGGTCGATATGGCCGATCTGGGCTGGTACAGCCTGGACCGTCATGTCCATGCGGCCGGGTGCAGTCACTATGAGAGTCCGGAAGAAGGGGTCCGTCCCGGAGACATGTGGCGGCAGGCGCTGGGCGAAGACTTGAAGGTGTCCTGTGTCCTGGCCTGGGGGCCGTGCTGGTACCACCAGAAGCAGTGCTTCGAAGAAAAGGATCACGAGCTCTCCACCGACGAATACTTGATGCGCTACGACGTGGAAGTTTCGGGCTTCCCCTCCTCGCATGCCGGCCATCTGGTTCTTCTGAGATTGAGCGAGGACGACTATCCGGGCACGACCAAGGTCGAAGAGTGGCCCAGCTGGACTCTGCCCGTGCTGCAATGGGCCAAGTCCCAGGGTGGAGCCGTCGCTTACTCTCATTCAGGATGGGGTCTGGCCCCTCAGGGAGAGACGCGCGGGGATACGCCCCTGACCAGGGAGCTACCGAATTACATCATTCCCAATTACGACGGAATCGGGGCCAATGAATATGTCGTCACGATCACTCACGATGCCGTCGATTTCTACTCCCTCGGCGACACGCCCTCCCTGTGGGAACTGAACATGTGGTACCACTCCTTGAACGCTGGTTACCGCGTGAAGGGCAGCGGAGAAACGGACTTCCCCTGCATCTTCGACGAACGCGTGGGCATGGCGCGGACCTATGCCAAGCTGGACGACGGGCTTGATTTCGATCGGATCGTGGACGAGATCAAGGCCGGTCGAAGCTACGTTTCAGACGGCAAATCGCACATCATCGACTTCAAGGTCAACGACCGGGAACTGGGCACCGCCGGCAGCGAACTTCGACTCAAGGGTCCCCAGAAAGTCCGTGTTCAGGCCCGGGTGGCCGCTCTTCTGCCCGCACAGCAGGATGAAATCGGGGCCTACATCGCCTCGCGCGAGCACAACCAGCCTCCTTACTGGGATCTGGAGCGCGCCCGTATCGGCACCAGCCGCCGGGTCCAGGTCGAGCTGATCGTGAACAGCGTGGCAGTGGCCAAGCAGGATATCGTGGCGGACGGAGAGTGGCACGACCTGACGTTCAACTACTCCCTCGAAGAATCGAGCTGGATGGCGGTCCGGATTCTGGCCAGCTCACACACGAATCCCATTTTTGTCCTGGTAGACGGCAAACCGATCCGTACGCGGGAAAGCGTGGAATGGTGTCTGAAGGGTGTCGAGAAGTGCTGGAAGATGAAAGTAGACCGGATCCGGGACGACGAGAAGGAGGCGGCCCGCGCTGCCTACGATCACGCCCACCAGGTCTACACCCGGATGCTGGAAGAAATGGAGTGAGTGACCCGGTACGAGTTGAAAAAGATCCGCCCATTCTGATCGTTACGCTGGATCGGCCCAAAGCCAATGCCATCGACGCAGCCACCAGCCAGGCACTGGGGAAGGTGTTTGTTGATTTCAGGGATGATGACGATCTGATGGTAGCGGTGATCACCGGTGGAGGCGAAAAGTTCTTCTCGGCGGGTTGGGACCTGAAGGCGGCGGCAGCCGGAGAGCCGGCCGATGCCGATTTTGGCCCCGGCGGGTTCGCCGGGCTGACGGAACTCTGGGACCTGAACAAACCGGTCATTGCCGCCATCAACGGCATCGCAGTGGGAGGAGGCTTCGAACTGGCTCTGGCCTGCGATCTGATCCTGGCCGCCGAACACGCCGAGTTCTGGTACCCGGAAACCTTCCACGGAATCATGGCCGATGCCGGTGGCGTCCAGCGGCTCCCCAAGAGAATGTCGCACCATGTCGCCATGGAGCTGCTGCTGACCGGCCGGCGCATGGGAGCCGAGGAAGCAGCTCACTACGGCCTGGTGAATGAGGTCGTTCCCGCCGCCAGCCTGCTGGAGCGGTGCAAACAGCTCGCCCACCACATTGCAGGCGGCGCTCCCCTGGCGATCATGGCCCTGAAGGAGGTCGTCCGAGCCATGGAAAACCTCAGTATGCGCGAGTCGTTCGACTTGCTGAAAAGTGGATCTCTGCCCCTCTATCAACAGATGTCCTCGTCGGCGGATGCCCGGGAAGGCCCCAAAGCCTTTGCAGACAAACGAAGCGCCGACTTCAAAGGGCGATGACTGCCGATGAAGGAGAACATTGGGCTCTTTCTCACCAAGAGAGCCCTTCTCTGTCCCCACCACGAAGCGCTGGTCGAGACTGAGCCGGAACGACGCCTCAGCTACCGGCAGCTCAATGCCCGCTGCAATATGACCGCCCATGGCCATGCCCTAACGCCCAAGTCGAAAGGTTGAAAGTTGAAAGTTGAAAGTTAAAAGTTCTTCAACCTTCAACCTTCAACCTTTAACCTTGCACCCCGTACTTTGACCTTTGGAAAGAAAAACGTGGAACCGGTAACCAAGAAGATCGCCCCGCAAACAACGCTGATAGACGTCAACCACCTGGACACCCCCGAAATCATCGCCAGTGCCCTGCTGGAAAGCCAGGGGGAACTGGCTCTTATCGATCCGGGGCCCACCTCCCGCTTAGGGAATCTGGAGGAGGGGCTGGCTTCCCTCGGCCTCTCGGTCAGCGACTTGACCATGATTGTGCTCACCCACATCCATCTGGATCACGCTGGAGCCACCGGGACGCTGGTTCGAATGAACCCGTCTTTGCAGGTCGTCGTGCACGAAAGGGGAACCCCTCACCTGGTCGACCCGTCCCGCTTGATGAAGAGCGCCACCCGTGTTTTCGGGTCGGAGATGGAACGGATATGGGGTAACTTTGAATCGGTTCCCTCGGATCGCATCACATCGCTGCAGGGAGGAGAAACAGTCTCACTGGGGAACCGAAAGCTCGAGGTCGTGTACACCCCCGGGCATGCCTCTCATCACGTGTCCTATTTCGACAAGTCCACGGGGGTGGCGTTCGTGGGCGATATGGGCGGTATTCGAATGTCAAACCGGGCCTGTGTGCTCCCCGTGACCCCGCCCCCGGAGATCGACGTGGAAAAGTGGATGTCCAGTATCGAGAAAATCCGCGAGTGGCAGCCTGAACTGCTCTTCCTGACCCACTTCGGAGCCGCCCACCCGGTGGGTGAGCACTTCGATCTGCTGATCACCGAGTTTCAGGTCTGGAACAATCGAGTCCGAGAGCAACTGGCAGCCTCGGGAACCGACGAGGAGCATGCGCAAGAGTTTGGTCGCCGCCTCCGAGAGGATGTCGTGGCCCGGTTGGGCGAATCCGAAGCCTTCCCTTATGAGGTCACAACAGCCTCCAAGATGAGCTGGTACGGGCTAGCCCGGTACCTGCGGAAGAAGGCTGGAGGGTGAACGCGTTCCAAGGTTCCAAGGTATCCGAAGGCCCAGAGTTGAGCAAGGGGCAAGCGTGGGAGGGGCCTCAGGCCGCGAATCTTCCACATTTGATGTTGACGAGCAGGTCGCCGCGCTAAGTACATAAGTTCTTAAATACACTAACGTATTATATCAGGCTGATTTGGCATTGTGGTAACCTGAAAGGAGTTCCACAGTGCCTCGACACAGCCCGTATAAGATCGTTCTATCGCCAGGTGAGGAAAGAGAACTATTGGCTCGTGCCCGAAAATATACGTTACCGTATTTTCAGGTACAGCGAGCCAAGATGATTCTCCTGGCAGCCCAGGGTTTGCGTAATGATGAGATCGCGAAACGTTTGGATACCCGTCGAGAGGTGGTATGTTTCTGGCGAAAGCGCTTTTTCGAAAAACGCCTGATGGGTCTGGAGGAGAACTCTCGGCCGGGTCGCCCCCGGTCTTTTCCCCCCAGAGGTAGTGGTCGAGGTTAAAGCCTTGGCCTGTGAGTTGCCCGCCACCTTCGGATTGCCCATCTCGCGATGGAGCAGCGCCGATCTGGCCGCCCAAGTGCGCCAGTCCGGGTTGGTCGCCAGCATCAGCAGGACCACCGTCTGGCGCTGGCTCCATGAGGACGCCATCCGCCCTTGGCAGCATCGCTGCTGGGTTTTCCCTCGAGACCCCCATTTCGCCGAAAAAGCGGGGCGTATCCTCGACTTGTATGAGAGAGTGTGGCTGGGGCATCCCCTGAAAGACGGTGAATTCGTCCTCTCCGCCGACGAAAAAACCAGCATCCAGGCACGCCGCCGTCGGCATCGAACCCTCCCCCCTCAACCCGGCGTCGCGATGAAGGTGGAACATGAATACACGCGCTGCGGCGCTTGGGCTTATTTGGCAGCACTGGATGTGCATCGGGCCAAGCTCTTCGGTCGCTGTGAACGAAAAAATGGGATTGCTCCTTTTGGCCGCTTGGTCGATCAAGTCATGACCCAGACTCCCTATAAAGAAGCCCGAAGAGTCTTCTGGATTTTGGACAATGGATCGGCTCACCGGGGAGCCCGCTGCATCCGCCGGCTTCAAAGCAAATATCCTCGAATCGTCCCCGTCCACGGACCCGTCCATGCGAGTTGGTTGAACCAGATCGAGATCTATTTCTCCATTGTCCAGCGCAAAGTTCTTACCCCGAACGACTTCCTTTCCCTGCAGGCCCTCGAAGAACGGCTTCTGGGCTTTCAACAGCATTACGCCACCATTGCTAAGCCTTTTAAGTGGAAATTTACTCGTCACGACCTGAACAAGCTCATGAACAAACTGAAAGCCGCCGCCTAAAAATACGTTAGTGTATTTATGAACCAGAGTACTAAGGGATACATTTTTCCCTGGCTGGCAACGGGGGGAATTTCCACGCCTACCTCGCTGTACCCGCCCACTCCGCCGTTATCCGAGTGAAAAAAGACGGCCGTTCGATCTCGCAACTCGAGATCATCGAGTGCTTCCAGGACGTGACCCACTGCCTCGTCCAGGCTCTCAATCATGGCGGCGTAGACCGGATGGTGGTGGCCCCGGACAGGCTCCTTCTCCTCATACTCGGCAATCAGTTCAGGTTTGGCCTGAATCGGAAAGTGGACCGCATAAAACGGAAGGTAGAGAAGAAAGGGGCGGTCGCGATTCGACTTAATGAAAGAAACGGCTTCGGCGGCCAGCCGGCCAGTCAGGTGTTCCCCTTCCGGACCATCGGGAAGCTGGGGATTCTGGTACGGGCTGAAGTACCCTCCCTGGGGGCCCCCCGTCTGGTTTCCACCCACGTTGACGTCAAACCCCCGGGCCGTGGGTGCAAATGCATCCGTCCCCAGATGCCATTTTCCCATGTGGGCCGTAACGTATCCTGCGGACTGAAAGAGCTCGGCGAAGGTGACCTCCGCGAGGGGAAGCGCTGTGACGTTCTCCACCGGAATCAACCGTCGGAACTCCTCGAGTCCCCGAGCCCCCGAGGCGACCGTGTAAACCCCGGTCCTGGGACCGTAGCGTCCCGTCATCAAAGCCGCCCGTGTGGGGGCGCAGTTGGGATTGGCGTAGGCACTCGTGAATCTCGCTCCATCCCGGGCCAGGGAGTCGATGTTGGGGGCCTCATAAAAGCCGCTCCCATACGACCCCAGATCGGTCCACCCCAGATCATCGGCCACTATCAGAACGATATTGGGAGGATGGGTCTCGACCCCGGCAGGCGGGGAGCACGCGATCCCAGTCAGGAGTGTGATGAGAACAACTCGACTGAATCTCACCTCATCCTCTCGACTTCTTCAGCTCCGCCTGGTCGGAAAGTCTCACGTTCAAAGTTTAAGGTTGAAGGTTGAAAGTTGAAAGTTGAAAGTAACTCTGGTCCTCTGTGGGAAAAAGAAACTGACGGCCGTCCCCGAGAGTTTCGGGGTGCTTTTGACGAGAGAGAGTTGATGATGAAAGAGCGAGAGACCGGAAGCGTGCTGGCCCTGGTGGCCCATCCCGATGACGCAGAATTCCTGTGCGGTGGCACGCTGGCGTTGCTGGCCGGGAGAGGATGGGAGGTCCACGTGGCGACTTCCACGCCCGGAGATCTGGGAAGTGCAGATCTGGCCCCGGACGAGATCGCTGCCGTTCGAAGAGCCGAAGGATCCGCCGCCGCGGCCGTGATCGGGGGAGACTACCACTGTCTGGAGTTGCGGGATCTGCGTGTTGTGTACAGTGAAGACGGCCTGCGCCGTTTCACTTCCCTGCTCCGAATGGTTCGACCCGACCTGGTCCTGACCCACAGCCCCTCCTGTTACATGATCGATCATGAGGAAACCTCGAGGCTGACTCGGGCCGCCTGTTTCGCGGCACCCGTCCCTCACGCCGGAGTGGTCGAAGGAGACCAGGCTCCGCCACTGGACAGGATTCCCGTCCTTTACTACGTGGATGCCGTAGAAGGCATGGATCTGTTTGGAAACCCGGCACCCTTCGCCTTCGCCATTGACACCACGTCGGTCTTTGACACCAAGCTGGAGATGCTCGTGTGCCACGCGTCTCAGCGCGAGTGGCTGCGCCGCCAGCACGGCATGGACGAGTATCTGGAAACCGCTCGGAAGTGGAGCCAGCAAAGGGGTCGCGAGGTCGGGTGCCCGCACGCCGAAGTCTTCCGGCAGCACCGGGGACACGGTTATCCTCGCCACAACTTCCTGGCTGAAGAGCTGGCCAGGTTCTCGATCTTCCCCTGAAGCCGCTCTGGATAACTTCACGGCCAGAGTGCCGCTCTGCAAGGCCCGCCGGCATCGGTCTTTCTAGTCCCGATGTCGAAATTGGTGCAGCCATCTAGCCCGGATGATTCATAAATTGAGTCTTGGATAAGATAAGCAACTTCGGCAGGCGCAATTTCCGATTCAGGGAGGCGACGTACATGAGAGGAAGAAGGCAGGACTGCATCGGTTGTCAAATTCTCATCGGTCTGGCCATGCTGGCGTCGGTCGCGAGTGACGCGACATGAGTCCGGGCCGGAGGCGGTGAGAAGATCATCCCGAGACTCGGTCAGACCCACAGGCCACCGCCGAAGAACCTCGACTCGACCAGAAGCTCTATTTTTGCCCAGTTCGGTGACGGGCAGGTCGGTGCGGTCAACGTTTTCAGCCAGATCGTGCTCCTGAACCTGACCGGCACCAGCGCCAATGTTCGATTGCTTCTGAAAGACGGCAGCGGTCAACCGCTGGAAATCGACCTGAATGGAGAACCCGTGGTGGGACAGACCGACGTTATTATTCCTGCCGGCTCAGTCAGAGTCTTCCAGACGGATGGGCTGAGGGACCTGGTGGATGGATGGGTCACGGTGTGCTCCGACCAGGCTCTGGCCGGCGTCATCCTCTTCGGAGGGAGTGCCGGAGTTGCCGGTGTGGGAGCCAGCGCCTCGATTCCCAGGGGCTTCATAGCCCCGGTAGAGAGCGACTCTTCTGCAGCACTGGACACCGGAATCGCAGTCGTCAACCTGGACAGCGACGAAGCAGTTACGCTGACTCTGCGCCTGTGCGCTGGGGACGGGACCCTCCTGGCCACGGCCGAGCTGGAACTGGATCCCATGGGGCATGACGCTCAGTTTCTGTCTCAGCTCCAGTGGCAGGTAGTCAAAGGACAAGAGCTGGACCTGTCGAAGTTCAACGGTCTCATCAAGGTGCAGTCAACGACAACCATCGCCGGAACCGTGATTCAGACACGGACGGGAACCTTCGCCACCCAGCCGGTGGTTCCCGTGCTCTAGAGGATCCACGTCCGGAGACTTCACCTGCACTGTTTAGTAACATTAGAGGCGAGCCAGGGCCGACCCGGAGGATAGATCATGTTCAGGACAAGCTTGAAGAGTGTCGTCGCGGGGATGGTGTCGTTGCTCCTTGTGCTGGCGGCTGCGCCGTCACCCGTGCAGGGCGGAAAAGGCAGCGAGGGCGCCCCGAGACTCGGGCAGACCTACAGCTTGCTGATCAATGATATTGAAGGTCGTGGGCACGGCCGGATCGCACTCACGCCTGACCGATCCAAGCTGGTTCTGAACCGTCAGTTGAGGAATCCCAACAATTTCCCACGCCCAGGCATTTCCGTCGTCGACCTGCAGACAGAGGAATTCAGCAGCCTGATTTTGCCGGAAGAAGGCTGGATTTCCGGTCTGGCCATCGATCCGAGCGGGCGGAGGGCCTACGTTTCGATTTCCCGGACTGCCGGGAGTTCCCCCACCCAGGGGCGCAACCGGGTGGACTGTATCAACATAACGACCCAACCACCTACTTTCGAGCGCAGCCTGTTCCCCTTTCCTTCGGGGTCTGCTTTTGGACCCATTGATGTGGCGATCCATCCACTGGGAACACGACTCTATATGGCGGACCGGGGGAATCTCCGGGTGCAGGGCTTCGACATCCAAGAAGGCAGCCAGACGCAGTTCAGCCAGGTGGCTTCGGTACCGGTGGGGGGACAGGTCGCCAGCGTGCTGGTGACTCCGGACGGCTCCCGGGTCTATGCGGCCAACCGGACTGAGAGCAACGTGGCCTGCATTGACACTTCGGACAACAGTCTGGGCGGCCCGGCCTGCGGCGGCGTCACCCACATCCCTGTGTCAGTCGGGCCGAGTAGCTCCGCCACCTTCGGGGTGGCTTCGCCCGACGGAAAGCGCGCTTACTTCATCTACAATTTGGGACGTCCTTGCGTCTCCGTCGTCAACATTGATCCCCAGGACAGTGACTCTGAAGATGGCAACGGGATCTTTCAGCAGGAAATTCCCGGTTCTCCCATCCCCACGACGGGAGAGCGCCTGGAAACCCTGGCCATAAGCGACGATGGGGCCTACCTGTATACGCTGGCACTGAATAAAGACGAACTGCTGGTGATCGACACCAAGAACCTCAAGCAGGTCCAGCGGGTCACGCTGCAGGTGCCCGGGGGCCCGGGAGGTGTGGCCTACCGGGGAGAAGGCGACAACGACGACGGCTCTCCTCTGCTCGGTCAGGTCTATGTCTCTCACGGTTCGCGCCGCGTCCTCGTCATCAATCCGGCCCAGGGGGCGTGGGCGCCTCCGGATCCCCTGGACACCATGCAAACGGATGGAATGGTAGATTTTCAAAACGAATCGGATTGCCCCGATCCTTCGGAGGTGGGGGAACCCGACACCGGAATCGATCAACCGCTCGAGTTCGTGCGGCGAGGCAACCGGATCATCTTCTATCGCCCCAGTGAACCGGACGAGATCATTCGTGAGATCCTGCTCCAGAATCCCGATCCGGTCACCGGTGCTTTTCGCAACTACTTAGTACGCGAAATCGGGATGGCCAATGTGACTGCCGGGACCGGGACCTCGCTGCAGAGTCTGGGCGATCGGGCGAAGAGACTCTTGAGAAGGTCTCTGAAAACGGCTGTCGCCCAAACCATTACCTTGAGCGCCACGGACTTTACCGCCGATTTCCGCCCCCGGGCGGCACACTTTCGAGCGGAGGGTGCTTTTGCAAGTGTCGAGGGATCCATCGCGGGTAAGGACGAGGATGGCGACGGCATCACCGAGGGCGGCTCCGTTGAGAATCTACCGATGCTGGGGACCGTCGATACGGAAGTTCGAGTGTTCGATGCCGATGGCGATGGACAAATGGACTATCGCGGGATTCCTCTCTTCCTATCCCAGAATCATCAGGGTTACGTGCCGCTCACGGACACCAACGGCGACGGAGTGCCCGACTCGCCAGCCTGGGATTTTGACGGTGATGGCCTGCCCGACCCGGATCTGCCTCTTTTTCCCTTCGTAGCCGGGCCCCCCAACCCCGAAGTCGAGCTCAAGATCCGTTTCGCCCAGTTCGGCAACGGCGTGTCGGGGGGGGCGCAGGTCTTCAGCCAGATCTCCCTGTTCAACCTGGATCCGGACAATCCGGCCCAGGTCAAAGTGATTCTCCGCGACGACGACGGCAACCCTCTGACGGTGGTCCTCAACGACGAACAGGTGGCCGGTGAGAAAGAGTTGGTCATTCCCGCCGGGGGGCTGGTCGTTCTCGAATCGGACGGTCAGGGGCCCCTCACTACCGGCTCGTTGGTCGTCTGCTCGGACCGGGCCGTGGCTGGAGTGATTCTATTCGGTGGCACCGTCGGGACCGCCGGGGTGGGCGTAAGCCATGTGCTTCTCAACGGCTTTGTGGCCCCCATGGAAACCGATCTGGCCAGCGGGCTCGACACCGGTATTGCCGTCATGAACCTGCAGGACAGCGAACTCTCCCTGCCCCTGGGCCTGTACGATGTCGACAACAAGCTGCTGGCCAGCGCCACACTGGATCTGGCCGCTCACGGGCACCGGGCCCTTTTTGTGGATCAGATCGAGTGGGAAGTGGCCCCGGCCGGAGTCCTCGACCTCTCTTCCTTTCGTGGTCTTCTCAAAGCCGGTAAGGGAAGGGTGGCCGCCACCGTCATCCAGACTCGAACCGGAGAGTTTGCCACCCAGCCCGTGGCGCCGGACTACGCCCGGTTGACCTTCGGCTCCAACGCCCTGCTCGATTCAGGGGCCCTGATCTTGGCCACCGCCGAAGAGCCCCGGCTCGATCAAAAGCTCTACTTTGCCCAGTTCGGCGACGGGCAAGTCGGCGAGGCCAACGTTTTCAGCCAGATCGTGCTCCTGAACCTGACGGACACGAACGCCAATGTCCGATTGCTTCTGAAAGACGGCAGCGGTCAGCCGCTGGAAATCGACCTGAATGGAGAACCCGTGGTGGGACAGACCGACGTTATTATTCCTGCCGGCTCAGTCAGAGTCTTCCAGACGGATGGGCTGGGGGACCTGGTGGATGGATGGGTCACGGTGTGCTCCGACCAGGCTCTGGCCGGCGTCATCCTCTTCGGAGGGAGTGCCGGAGTTGCCGGTGTGGGAGCCAGCCTCGATTCCCAGGGGCTTCATAGCCCCGGTAGAGAGCGACTCTTCTGCAGCACTGGACACCGGAATCGCAGTCGTCAACCTGGACAGCGACGAAGCAGTCACGCTGACTCTGCGCCTGTGCGCTGCTGACGGGACCCTCCTGGCCACGGCCGAGCTGGAACTGGATCCCATGGGGCATGACGCTCAGTTTCTGTCTCAGCTCCAGTGGCAGGTAGTCAAAGGACAGGAGCTGGACCTGTCGAAGTTCAACGGCCTCATCAAGGTGCAGTCAACGACAACCATCGCCGGAACTGTGATTCAGACACGGACCGGAACCTTCGCCACCCAGCCGGTAGTTCCGGCACTCTAGCCGGCCCCTACGGCTTGTCTGATCTGATCGGACCACGGAGGGTCCTCCTACACTGGGAATGTCACACGATGGCGAAGTGTAGGAGCCGCTTCCATGCGGCGATCTGATCGGACCACGGAGGGTCCTCCTACACTGGGAATGTCACATGATGGCGAAGTGTAGGAGCCGCTTCCATGCGGCGATCTGATCGGACCACGGAGGGTCCTCCTACACAGGGAATGTCACACGATGGCGAAGTGTAGGAGCCGCTTCCATGCGGCGATCTGATCGGACCACGGAGGGTCCTCCTACACTGGGAATGTCACATGATGGCGAAGTGTAGGAGCGGCGCTTGGATCACATCATCCGCTCAATGATCCTCTGACTCTGCTCCGCAGTCAGACCCAGCTTCCGAAAGGCCAGAGGGCCGCCTTCAGCCAGTACGGGCTCACGGTGGCCCAGAGCCGGCTCGAGTTTCTGCAGAAAGAGTCCGGTGTAGATCGTATCCCCCCACTTCAGTGCCTTTTCACAGGCAGCCTTCCAGTCGCTGGTATCGTGATTCTCGTCTTCGAGCCGCTTCACTCTGGGCTTGAAGAACTTGTAGTCGTTGTCGTGATTGTAGGTGACGCAGGGGCTGAACACGTCGATGAGCGCAAACCCCTTGTGTTGAATGCCCTTCTTAATCAGCTCCACCATGTGCTTCCCGTCTCCTGTGTAAGCACGGGCTACGAAGGTGGCACCGTTCATGATGGCGGAGGTGATGGGGTTGACCGGCCGTTCTACGCTTCCATAGGGCGTGCTCTTGGTCTTCATTCCGTCGCAGCTGGTGGGTGAGATCTGTCCGGTCGTCAGACCGTAGATCTGATTGTTCATCACAACATAGGTCAGATCGACGTTGCGCCGCGCAATATGCACGAAATGATTTCCTCCGATACCGTACCCATCGCCATCTCCGCCCGTGCCGATAACCGTCAGCTCGTGATTGGCCATCTTGGCCCCCGTAGCCACGGCCAGAGCCCGGCCGTGCAGCGTGTGCATGCCGTAGGAGTTAAAGTATCCGGGCAAATTCGAAGAACAGCCGATTCCGCTGACGGTCAGAATCTGATGGGGCCGCAGCCCCAACTCGGCGCAGGCTTTTTGCAATCCCGCCAGCACTCCGAAATCGCCACAGCCCGCACACCAGTCCGGCGTCACCTTTCCTTTGAAATCCTTTGGCTTCAGCGCGCCTTCCAGCGGGCCGGCATTCAATTCCTCTGGGGTAATGATACTCATCTTCGCTCCTCTCTAAACCATGACTTCCTGAAGGGGCACAGAGTGGTTGGTGCGCCCGGCCAGCTGCTCGAGCACTCCCTCGACAACGTGATGGGGCATGAAGGGTTCCCCATCATACTTGCGGATATGTCCATCTACATCGAGCCCGGTCTCGCTTCGCAGGTAGCGGAAGAACTGGCCCGAATAGTTGTTCTCGACAATAATGGTTCGCTGGCAGCGATTGATGGTCTCAATCACCGCTTTGGCGGGGAAGGGGACGATCCACTTGAATGACAACTGGTTGGCGCTCACACCCTGCTGATTCAACAACTCCACAGCCTCGCGAATCACTCCGTAAGTGGATCCCCACCCAATAAGCGTTACCTGGGCATCCTCAGGACCTTCCAGTATGGGAGGAGGGATCTGATCGAGAATGCTGTCAAACTTTCGAGCCCGTTTTTCAACCATCTGCCGCCGCTTGTGGGGATTAGTGAACTCGTCGCTGATTAGAATACCTTCCTCGTCGTGCTCGTCAGTGGCCACCACATGCACATAGCCCTCGAGCCCCGGCACTGCACGCGGTGAAATGCCGCTCTCAGTGTCCTTGTAACGCAGATAGCCATCGCCGTTCGAGCCTGTGGTGATCAAATCTCCCCGATCGATACCCGGGTGCATGTCGATGTCGTCCGGATCCACGCTGAAGGTGCCTTCCGAAATCAACAAATCAGAAATAACGATAGCGGGACACTGGCACTTATCGAGAAGGTTGAACAATTTGGGCATGGTGTTGAAGGCATCCAGGGCGTTTCTGGGAGCCACAATGATGCGCTCAAAGTCTCCCTGGCTGGCGCCCAGCGACTGCCACAGGTCTCCCTGCTCCGTTTTGGTAGGTACCCCCGTGGACGGCCCGGCGCGCTGAACGTTGATAAAGACGACCGGAATTTCCATCATGGCGGCCGCGCCGATGGCTTCTGTCATCAGGGCGAAGCCCCCGCCGGAGGTAGCACACATGGCCCGACAACCGGTGTGGGCGGCACCGATGGCCATGTTGGCAACCCCAATCTCGTCCTCGACCTGGCGGACCATAATTCCCAGTTCACGGCCGTTATTAGCCATCCAGTGAAGCACTCCGCTGGCGGGACTCATTGGATAAGCGCAGTAAAACTTGACCCCGGCTGCGGCACCCCCCATGGCCAGAGCGTCGTTGCCGGTCCACACGGCCAACGGTCGGGGACCCACGGGAACGGGTTGCTCCCACGGCTCGAAGTTGGCACCGGTGAAGTCGAATCCGGCTCGGGCAACCGCTACGTTCTCGTCCACAACCGCTTGTCCCTTGCGCTGGAAGTGCAGGTTCAAGCCATCCTCGAGAATTTGAAAGTCGAGTCCCAGCAGAGAAACGATCGAGCCCAGCGCGACCGTGTTCTGGACCAGCCGGTTGCGGTTTCCCCCGGTAATATCGACTACGGGCAGCGGGCAAAGGTGCACGCCCTCGGCAGCTTCCGGAGCTTTCACGGCCCCGCTGTTGTAGATCACTCTCGACCCTGGCCCCATGAGAGACAGGTGGCGGTCCAAGGTGTTCTGGTTCAAACAGACCAGCAGGTCCAGCTTATCCCCGTGGTTGCGGACTGGACGGTCACCAATACGAACCGTAAGAAAAATGTGCCCGCCTCGAATGATCGACTGATAGGCGTTGTAGGCGTAAAGATGGAGGCCGCGGCGCACGAACAGGCGCGCCAGAATGTTTCCGGGCGTGGCGATCCCCTGCCCCGCAGCGCCTCCTATCGCGAAGGCAAAGTCGAATCTCCCTGTGTTCATTGGACTATTTCTCCCAGGCTGGCCGGATCAATTCCTCGTTGCAAAGCAAGTGGATGACCTCGAATCGTGAACAGCAATCTTCCAGAATACCAGTTTCGGTTCCTCTGTCGCCAGTTCGGAGGGCTGGCAGCCGGTGGTGAAACTCGCGCGCCGGCCTTCCCTGACCTTCAGATTCTAGAAGGTTGTCTGCAGTTTGGCAATAGCCTCAAGGATCGTTCACTTCGCTCACTGCCGTTCCAGGGCGAGGGCAACACAGCCTTCACAAGAAGCAGTGACAAGGGCAAAGGTAATGCGTCGACGTTTTCGGGGCTACCCTTCCGGGATCGAGAGGGAAGGATCTTGCAGGCTCTCGGAGACCCAGCGCAGGAAGCGGGCTGCACTGGCTCCGTCGATGAGCCGGTGATCGTAAGACAGCGACAACGGTAGAATGGTCTGAGGCACGAACGAACCATCTCGAAACTGGTTTCACCACCGATCTGGAGACTCCCAGAATGGCCACCTCCGGCCAGTTCACGATGGGAGTGAAGGAAGTTCCCCCAATTCCTCCCAGGTTGGTCACCGTAAACGTTCCGCCCTGCATCTCATCGAGGTTGAGCTTTCCGTCCCGTGCGCGCCCGGCGACTTCCTGGAGTTCGACGGCAATCTCGATGATGTTCTTTTGATCCACATCCCGAATGACCGGGACCAGCAGTCCTCGAGGGGTGTCGACCGCCACCCCGATGTGGATGTATTTCTTGAAGATGCTCCTCTGGGTCTCGGCATCGATACTGGCATTGAAATCCGGAAAGAGTTTCAGCGCCGAAGCGAGGAGCTTGATGATGATGGCTGTAACCGTCAGCCTGGTCTCGGCTGCCTCGGCCCTGCCCGCGTATTGCTTTCGCCGCTTCTCCAATTCAGTCACGTCACACTCGTCGTGCTGGGTAACATGGGGGATTGTGAGCCAGCTGTAAGACATGCGCTCGCTCGATGCGATCTCCCACGCTGACCTGGAGCGCAACCACATCCCCGGATTCTATGTTCTCGCCCAAGTCGGGCAGTTTGAACTCCATCGTCGTTTTCTCAACTATTACTGGGTTCTGGGTTCTAGGTTCTGGGTGCTGAGACCTTCGCGACTGAAGGGCCCTCCCACTCTAATTCCAAATTCCCAAACCCAGAACCTAGAACCCAGAAGAACCCCTCTCCCGCACGATCCGACGCTCCTTGCCAGGCGGCTGCTTAAACTGTGGAGGGTTCTTCTCCAACAGGCGCAGGACTTCCTTGATGGCTGCCTCGAGCTGCGGGTCCCGCCCTCTCGCCAGTTCGCTCGGATGATCCGCCACCGGGATATCCGGATCCACGCCGTGACCCTCGGCGAACCACTTTCCGTCAGTTCCGTAGAGACGACCCGGAGGGGCCGTGTAAGAGCCGCCGTCGATTAACCGGTGCCTCACGGCCGGCCCGATCAGGCCACCCCAGGTGCGCTCGCCGATCAGGGGCCCCACCTCCATCGTCTTGAAAAACCAGGGAAAGGCATCGCCTCCTGACCCGGCCCAGCCGTTGATGAGCATGACCTTGGGCCCGTAGTGGGTGATGGCCGGGTGATCGAGCCGTGCCCCGTGCCGAAAGTAGATGTGCACCAAAAGCTGCCGGTTCATCAATTCGATGAACCGGTCAGGAAGCTGTCCGCCACCATTGAAGCGCTCGTCGATAACGAGTCCCTCCAGCCGATGCTGGCTGTTGAACTGGCGTACCAGCTCGCTCTGGCCATGAGGGGACGTATCCGGAACATAAATGTAGCCGATGCGGCCTCCCGAGGCCTCCAGTACTCGCTTCCGATTCCCTTCGATCCAGGCCAGGTTGCGGAGCCGGCTCTCACTGCTCAAGGTCTGCACCAGCACCTGCCGGGCTCCTTCTGCCGAAGGGCTGTCATTCACCGTCAGAGTGACCGTCTTTTCCGCCAGGCCGGCAAAGCCGGCGTAGGGGTCCATCGAGGTGTCCAGAGGCCTCCCGTTGACGGCCAGCAGATAGTCACCTTCAGCCACCTCGACTCCCGGCTCAGACAGGGGTGATCGGGTTTCGGCGTCCCAGGGAGCCCCCCGGACGATGCGGCTGATCCGGTAGGCGCCGTTTTCGAGAGACCAGTCGACACCCAGCAGCCCGACCGGACGCTGAACAACTCTCTCGACATCCCCGCCTCGAACGTAGGTGTGAGAGGCATTCAACTCGGCAATCAATTGGCCGATGACCCAGTTCACGTCCGACCGGGTGACGGCGTCTTTCAACAGTGCTCCGTACTGACTTCGCAGGGCCTCCCAGCCGACTCCGTGCAGTTCGTCGTCGTAGAAGTAGTCGCGGTAGGTTCGCCACACCTCGCTGAAGATCTGCTCCCACTCCGCCGGCGGGTCCAGGACCATCTCCAGATCAGCAGTGGCCAGCTGTTTTTCTGCCTTTTGCCCCGGTGCTACGTCGATGATCGACCAGCGTCCCTGTACTGCCACCAGCATCTTCTTGCCGTCTGCGGAGACCTCAAACCCGGCGGCGTCTTCTATGACGGTTTCCTCCTGGCGTTCCTTCAGATCGAAAAGGACAATCGGGCTACTTTTCTCCGACGCTCCGCTGCGGGGGGGGCGCCGGTAAAGAACTTTCCCTTCCACAGCGCGAAGGTTGTTGTAGTTGCCCGCCGCAGGAGGGAGGAGGACAGCCCGTTCCTCGAACTTTTCCAGGTCGATTCCGACTGTCGTTTCGTTACTGGTTTCTGGTGGCTGGTTACCAGTTGCAGGTTCCTCTCCCTGCCGCTCAGGCTGTGTCTTTTCCGGGACCTCCCCACCGGCTTCTTCCTCGTCTTCTTTTTCCTTCGTCACCTCTTCCTCGTCATTGCGCGGCGCCAGGGGAGACGGCACATCTTTGCGCAAGAGAACAGCCACGATGCTGGTACTGTTGGGATAGACCCAGGTCGAATCCAGATCGGAGTAAATGGGATCCAGGTTTCGATTGGAGAAGTAGTAGAGGTACTTCCCTTCCGGATCGAAGACGGGACTGGAGTCGGAGTAGTAGCCCGAAGTGACCTGATGGGCCTCTCGAGCTTCCAGGTCGTAGAGAAAGATGGCGCTGTTTTGAGTTTCCAGGCCTCGAGAATAGGCCAGCCAACGGCTGTCCGAAGACCAGCCGACTCTGAAGTTCTCCAGATCTGCATGCAGGAGCCATAGATCTCGGTCTACCCGAGTGATCTCGCCGGACTCGATATGGAGAAACTGGATAGATTGAGTGTGATCGATGAAAGCGATCTTCCTGGAGTCGGGTGACCAGTACAGCTGATAACGAAATCCCGGTCCAAGGCTGGTCAGTTTTTCCTCCTCACCCTTCCCGTCCGAGCGGCGGATCACCAACTCGTACTCGCCGGATGCATCGCTCCAGAAGGCAATGTGTTTTCCGTCCGGCGACCAGTCTGGTGATCGCTCGGCCGATCCGGAAGAGCGGCTCAACTGGCGCACAAAGCCGTGCTCCGCCGGCACCGTAAAGATCTCTCCACGTGCTTCGAACAGCGCCCTTTTTCCAGTTGGAGAGATACGGCCGTTTGCAATCTGCCGGCCTACCTTCACCGCCCGGGAGCGCAGGGTTGCCAAATCCGTCACGACCTGGACATCAACCGGGTGGTGCTTCTCGCTCTTCAGATCCATCAGAAACAGACGCCCGCCCGCCTGAAAGACGATGTCGGAGGGTCCCATGGACGGGAACTCAACATCGACATCGCTGAACTGCGTCACCTGCCGGATCCGGCCATCTTTCAGGTTGTAGGCCCAGAGGTTGGAGCGCTGGCTGGCTCCTCGATCCGAGAGGAAATAGATGGTGTTTCGATGCCACATCGGCTCGGCGTCATTGGCTGCGCTGTTGCTGATGTTGCGGGCGTCGAGGGATTCCAGATCGAACAGCCAGATCTCGGGGGCCAACCCGCCTCGATACCGCTTCCAGTTTCGAAATGCCCGCCACTTGGTGGTGTAGGCGATCTGGCGTCCGTCGGGAGACAGCGCTCCAAATTCACCGTAGGCCATGGGGAGTCTGGAGGGCAGCCCTCCCCGGGCAGAAACTCGATAGAGCTGCCTCACGACTCCCACCCCGGACGCCCGGCGCGAGGAGAAGAGAAGCTCGGCTCCGTCCGGGGTCCAGTCAATGAGGCGATCCGTGCCGGGATGATAGGTGACCCGTGACACTTCGCCCCCCGCCGAGGGGATCACGTACACATCCGTATTCCCATCGTAGCTGGCGCTGAAGGCCAGCCGGGAGCCGTCTGGCGAGAATCGGGGGAATCCTTCTTCGCCAGGAGGCGAGCTCAGTCGACGAGCCGTTCCGCCTGCCCTGGCAACCACCCAGATGTCTCCGGCATAGACGAAGCTGATCTGGTCCTTGGAGACGTCCGGGTGTCGAAGCATCCGAGCATCAATCCCGGCCCGGAGAGTAAAGATTGCGGAGAGGAGAATCCCCAGTTGCAGGAACAATCCGAGGAAGTGTTTGGAATAAAACATGGAGCCACTCTTCCCAATGGTTCACTTCGCCCACTGCGACTCGGTGGTTCGTTTGAGCTCTGCCTTGAAGACCAGATGACGGAGCTGATGCCCATTGAGCCGCCGACCGCTGCCAGATTCCAAAACTTGGGACCTGGAACCTGGCACTTGGAACCTTGGAACCTTGGAACTTGGAACCTTCTTCTAATGCGCCATCGAGAAATCGCCGGCCAGCAGGTGGGTTCCCCACTGGACCTTGAAGGTAGCCCCGTGGCCCTTCGGACTCAGCGAAATCACCATGTAGTCCTCGGATTCGCCGGCCTCGGTTTTCTTCAGTGGGAGCCTGGCTACAACTTCACTGGAAGAGTCAAGAGCCTGCAGCGACCAGCGGTCCTCATCGTCCCGGTGGGCCCGCAGATCGTAATCACCTGCTGCCAGCTTGCTGTCGCCAAACTGCAGGTCAATCGGCGTCGAGAGCGTGGTGGGACGGTCTGCTCCAAGCCTCCAGGGGTTGGCTCGAGGGTGCTGGAGCAGGTCGTTGACATCCCGGCCATTCAGATGCGGCGCCGTATAAACAATGGTTATGGTCTGTCCGTGGACCTCAGCTTTGGCTTCGCCCGGCTGGTTGTCGTGGCCCACGGCCAGGACCAGCGAACTCATCACAACAATGATCCAAATGAGAGCGTTTTTCATTCTTTCAACCTCTTTCGTTTGGGGCGCGACAGCTCAAGCCGCCCCGCCAATCTTGACGAGCCTCTATTTTGCCACGAAGCTCAAAGCGGTTCCACGTCCCACGTTGCAAGGGCCAGAACAGAGAGAGTAGGAGGACCCTCCGTGGTCCGATCAGATCGCCGCGCGGAGGCGGCTCCTACGCTTTGCCGTCGTGTGACATTCCCAGAGTAGGAGGACCCTCCGTGGTCCGATCAGATCGCCGCGCGGAGGCGGCTCCTAGTGCGCTCGTAAGCGCACTTGAACAGTAGGGTGAAAGTCCCTACCGGGCAAACGTTCTCCGGCCCGTATTCGACGGCAACTGCGTCATCGTGAGGTGGGGTGGGAAGCAGCCGAAGGAGAACCACCAGTCTGTAGGAGACGAACTCGATTCGGCTCAGAGGGGACAGCGAGCCTGCTGGGAAATGGCGAAGCTCGAATGGAAGGGAAACCTGACACGGACAAGAGCCTGATGGGTAACGTGAAAAAGGCATCTTGTTAACCCTTGGGGTGGTTGGAGATGGAATGGTGGGAAGTTCAAGTGACGTAAAGCGAGGAGGTCTGCGAAAGGTCGGTCTGGTAAGAGACCCGCAGAAGTCAGAGGCGGCGTAGTAGTGAAGAAGCCGGGTAATGCCGGTGGAGCGAAGGCCCGCCAGGAAGGTGGATGTGTAGAGTCAATGACGAAGCAAGAGGAACTGTCGAAAGTGGAGGAGACTCCTAAGCAAGGCAGAGAAGCCGAGAGCCAGAAATGGAGCTGGGTGGAAGCGGAAGTGTGGACCGAACGCATGCTGACGACCCTGGAAACAGGAGTGAAAGGAGGCAAAAATGCCTACTTTATCGAGCAGGGGCTATTTACCATGGCCGTAGCCCACGCGCAGATCTGTCAGTCCCGCCGTGGACCCCACTGACTGGAGAGCCGGATGCGGGAGAACCGCACGTCCGGTTCGGAGGGAGGGGAGGCTCAAACCAATGAGCTTTCCCTACCCCTATCGCTTTGCCGTCGTGTGACATTCCCAGAGTAGGAGGACCCTCCGTGGTCCGATCAGATCGCCGCGCGGAGGCGGCTCCTACGCTTTGCCGTCGTGTGACATTCCCAGAGTAGGAGGACCCTCCCACTCAGAGAGATTTCTGAACTCATCAACCCAGAACCTAGAACCCAGAACCTAGAACCTATTCTCCGTCCGAAAACGCAGGCTGAACTCCACCCCCGGATCCCGGTTCACCACATCAACGCTGGCCTTCATGGCGTCGGACAGCATCTTCACCAGGGCCAGACCCATGCCGGTTCCTCGTGTGGTCCGGGTCATCTCGCTGTCAATTCGATAGAACTTCTGGAAGATTTTCTTGAGCTGGGGGCGGGGGATGCCAGGACCGAAATCCCGCACCCGGATGAAGCACTCCTTTCCCAGTTGACTGATCGTCACCTGGATCTCCTTCCTCTGCGCATCCTTCGAGAACTTGATCGAGTTGTCGATCAGATTGATGAGGATCTGGGTCATGGCATCTCGATCCACCCGGATCGGGGCCGGATCTCCCTCCGCTTTGGTTACGGCCAGAAAGCCGGCCCTGGTGAGGCGAGCCTCCAGACCCTGCACAATCTCTTCAACCAGCCGGACGGGATCTTCGGTCACCGGCTGGACCTGCCATTCATTCCGTTCCAGCTCGGCCAGCTGCAGCACATTCTGGATGAGGCGGCTGAGGCGCTCACTCTCGTCATGGATGTAGCGGTAGTAGGACTTCCTTTTCTCATCATCCTTCACCCATCCCTCTACCAGAACCTCCCCATACATCCGGATGGTGCTGAGCGGGGTTCTCAACTCGTGGCTGACCGCGGAGACAAAGTCTGCCTTCTTCTGGGAAAGATCCAGTTGAGTCGCTGCCAGCCTGTAGATCATCAGGAGACCACCCACCAGCAGCACGATCAGATACACACTGAGCAACTGGACCAGGGTGTGCCCCGGGCCCCGGGGCAGCGAGGCAATCGCCAGGGCAACACTGAAGCGGTTGAAGGGGTGGGGAAGCTCTGCGCTGTACAGCAGCACAGGTTTCTCTTCCCGCCCCGAGGTCAGGCCTCGGGTGCTCAGCAATTCGTCTTCATGGAAGAGCAGAAAGGACGCGTTGCCGGGGAGAACCGAACCTTGCACAGCGGGCTCGACGTGCTGTTCCAGAAACGCCGCCAAATCGGCAGCGAAGCCCTGCACGTAACGCCGGTCCTGCCACCACACCCGGCGCGAGAAGACGATCCACTGGTCGTCAATCAGTCGGGTTTGAAAAGGGTCGACTTCCGCTCCCTCATCGGACATGCCCGGAAAAACTTCCAGGGGGGCCTCGGCGGGCTGGTCGCCGCTTGCCGCCCTCTGTCTGACGGTCTCCTTGAACTCGCCCGGCTCTGCATTCGTTTCTTCCAGCCGGTTCTTTTGCTTTTCTCCCGCCTTCGACAGCTCATCATCGAACTCAGAGTCGAAAATCCGAGCTTGCGTGGGAGAGGCTTTCTGCACCTTCTTGGAGTACCGCTGCTCCGGCACCGATACCGCGCTGGAATACTTGTCCGCCTGACCGCTCGAGTATCTCTGCTCCAGCTGGGCGTCGAAATTCGACTCCAGCTCCTGGCGGAATTCGCCCGCCTGCTGCGCCGGACTTTGACCTGCTTCGTCCAGCACATCATCGGCGGCGGCATCCGTCTCCAGCGGAAAGCCGGGGCGGTCATTCGCGATCAAGGAGGCGAGTCGCGAGTGGAGCGACTCCCGCTCCGGCCGGCGGGGTACCGTCAGACCGGGATGCTGCCGGGCGTCCGGCAGCAGGGGAGTGTGAAAGCTGCCGTCGGGATCGATCTGGAAATAGCCGAGAATGGCCGGGATCTCCGACTGCACCGGAAAGGCTGCCAGCGGGGAGAGGTTCAGTCCCGCCTGTTCGGGCACCGGATGATCGGCCACGTGCACGTACCGGTACTGCGTATAGGGCCGGGCCTCTTCCGTCTGCAGGCTCCGCAAAAGGGCTTCTCCCACGTTGAAGAGGACACTCTCGGCAGCCTTTCTGTAAAAGAAGAAGGACTCCTGCTCGAGACCCGAGTAAGTCCGCCTGAGCAGCAAACCCAGAGGAATCGCCAGAAGCAGAAAAAAGGTAACGAAGTAGATTCGCAGCTTTGTCATTGACTGATCTGGAGCTGGTAACCTTCACCCCGCACCGTCACCAGTAACTCCGGCCTGGCTGGATCGATTTCAATCTTGCGCCGGAGTTTAGTGACGTGGATGTCAACCGTGCGTGTTTCGATGAAATCGACGTTCTTGTACCCCCACACTTCACGCAGCAGCTCAGGGCGGGACACGGGCCGGTTTTCGTTGAGGCTCAGGTAAAGAAGCATCTCCAGCTCTCTGCGGGTGAAAACAATCTCCTTCCCCCGGCGGGAACCCGTGAGCCGATCCGGATAGACTCGGAGATCCTGGACACTGAAGGCCTGCATGTCACGATGAAACTTGCCGGATCTCCGTAGCACGGCTTCCACACGCGCCAGCAGCTGGCGCAAAGAAAAGGGTTTGGCCACATAGTCATCCGCCCCCAGCCGGAGTCCCTGGATGATGTCTTCTTCGGACGTCTTGGCGGTGAGCATTATGATGGGCAGAAGGCGATCCACTTCTCGAATCTGGTTACAAATGCTGAAACCGTCCACTCCGGGAAGCATGACGTCCAGTATGACCAGATGATGGCCACCGGCCAGGGCTTTCTCCAGGCCGGTCTGACCGTCGGCTGCCGCATCTACCTCGTAGCCGTTAAAAAGGAAGACGTCGGTCAGCCCTCTTCGAATCGGCTCCTCGTCTTCCACCAGTAAGATTCTGGGCTTCGCTTCCGCCATATTTACATTGTATTCCCGCCAGCCCGGAAGGTTGGTAAACCCATTGTAAAAGTTGAGCCGGTCTTTTTTACGAAGTGGGGTTTAATTTTCCCGGCCCATGTGTCGTTAGCTAGGGTGAACGCGGATTCGGAAAGACCCGAATTCGCGAAAAGGAGAAAACAACATGAGCATTCTAGACAGATTCCGATTCATCAACAGCTCACCCCGAGCCGGTCTTCTGGTGCTGGCCATGGCCGTGGGGGTCACCCTGATCTGGGTACAGATCCTGGGGGGCACTTCGACGATCCGAAACCTCTGGTCCTCCGGGAGCACCACCGCGCACATCACGATCGACCCCACCACAGGCGTCAAGTTGAACGCCCGGCTTTCGCAGCCCAAGATCGTCCAGGGAACCGAAGGGACCGTTTACCTGGACCTGAAGGTCGTCACACCGGCGGGCCCTGAGCGCCACGAGAGTCTCCTTCCGAGCGACATTCTGGTGGTCCTGGATCGCAGCGGGTCGATGGGCGAGGGTCAAAAGTGGCAATACGCCACTCAGGCCATCCGATCTCTTCTGGGCCGGTTGACCGCTTCGGACAGAATCGCCTTCATCAGCTTTGACAGCTCAGCCAGACTCGACTCGCCGCTGGCGCCGGCGACACCGCAAAACATTGCCAGGATTCGGTCCATCCTGCAGCGCCTCGCTCCGGGAGCCTCGACCAACCTGGGAGACGCTCTGCTGCTGGCCGAACGAAGCGCATCGAACCGGTCCGAAGGCCCCCGCAGACAGAGGGTGCTTGTCCTTTCGGACGGCCACGCCAATACCGGCATTGTGGAGCCGGCCCAGCTTCAGAAGATTGCCCGACGGCTGGCTGACAGCGGATCGGTTGTCTCCACTGTCGGGATGGGCCTGGGATTCAACGAGACGCTGATGGCATCCCTGGCCGACCAGGGGATGGGATCTTTCAGCTATCTGGAGCACCTCGAGTCTCTGGGGTCAATCCTGGCTGCAGAATTGAGCGACACCAGGCGAGTCTTCGCCGAAGGATCGAACGTGAAAGTGAACCTTCCCCACGGCGCCACAATCGTTGACGTGGCGGGCTATCCATTTGAGATGAATGGACGGACCGCCGTCATCCGGACAGGTCAACTGCTGCACAACAGCACCAAGGGTTTCATGGCCACCCTCCGGATCCCCAGCCAGTCCGTTGGAAACCATGAGTTCGGGGCCATCGATCTGTCCTACCGGGCAGCCGGACGCTCTTACCAGCAAACCTTAGAAGGAGGAAATCTCCTCATCGCCTGTGTAGCTCCTGAGCGTAAAGCAGAAGCTATCGCCTCCATCGACCAGAAAGTCTACCGGAAGGCCTGGTCCGAGAACAATTTCGGAGCACTCATGAAGAAGGTTGGCGACTATGTCCGCAGCGGGGAGAAGACCAAAGCCTCCGGGCTGATCGACAGCTACAAGAATCGCCTCGAAGAGGCCGCTCAGTCTGCTCCCGGAATGGCGCGAGAAGCGGACGCCGAGTTGAAGGAACTGGAGGCGCAGGTGGATGATGCGTTCGATGGCCCCAACCAGGGTCTCAAACAGAACCGCGCAGCCAAGAAGTTCCTCTACGAATCCCAGAAACGACAAAGAACAATCGTCAAGCAATAGAGAAAGGAGGACACAACAAATGCCTATCCTGAACCGCGTCAAGAGACTCTTTCAAGCCGATGTTCACGCCATCCTGGACGTCATCGAAGAGCCGGAGGCTGTTCTCAAACAGGCCATCCGCGAAATGCAGGAGAATCTGGATCAGAAACAGGGCCAGCTGGCCAGAAGCGGCCGCATGCTGGACGCTCTTCGAAACAATCAGACGAGATTGGACGCTGAGCTGTCGAAAGCCGTGGGAGATCTGGAACTCTGCCTGAAGAACGGACCGGAGGAGCTGTCCCGCAAAACGATTGCTCGCAAGCTCGCTCTTCAGAAGCACCTGCTCGTCATTGAACAGCGTATCTCGGAGCTCGAGAAGCTGCGCAATGAGCAGCGCAGTGCCATTGAGATCCAGCAATCCCAACTCGAGTCCATTCTCGAAAAGTCCAGGATCTTCGTGCCCGAGGTCTCCGAGGAGGACTCTCCCTACAACGTCGCGGAGTCCATCCTGACAACACGTGAATACCAGAGAACTTCTCCTTTTGCGGGCCACCCGGGGAACACCCTCCACGTCAACGAGGAGGAAATCGAACTGGAGTGGATGCGAATGCAGGAGAATCGCCAGAAAGGAGAAAACAAATGAAACGGCCTACCGTCTCCGGTGGTATCGTCTTTGCCTTCCTGTCGGCCGTGTTCGCGGCACCCCTGTGGTGGGGACTGTCGTTTGCCTTCCCCTTCGGAATGGCTCTCCGGCTGGTCGCCGCAGCCGCCTACCTGGCCTATCTGGTCTATCTGGTTCGAGCGCGCCGGGGCCGCATCGGCACGGTGACTCAGGTAACCGCCAACCTCGTTCTGATCGTCGTACTGTGCTTTTTTCCGGCCGGCGCGAGCGCTGTTGTCTTCGCCCTGACCCTCCTCCTCACGCTCAACCGCGCGCTGCTGTTTCAGAAGAGCCTGTTATCGGCCGCCCTCGACGGCCTGGTGGCCCTGGCCGGCTTGATGTTTGCCGGTTATCTGGTCAACGCGACGGGCAGCATTCCCATGGCCATCTGGGGCTTCTTGCTGGTGCAGGCTCTGTTTGTTCTGATTCCACCGAAAGCCGGCTCCTCCCTGGAATCCGGAAAATCGGACGCCAACACCGACCCGTTCGTGCGCAGTCAGCGTCAGGCGGAGGCAGCTCTGGAGAGGTTGATCCAGTCCTGAAAGAGCCAGACTGGGCCGGCTCGCGCCGGCCCAGTCTGGCGTTGCAAGTTGCAAGTTCCAGGTTCCACGTTCCAGGTTTGCGCGCTCATTGGCATTCGCGCCTCTGTCCATCCGGCGACCGGACAACTGAGCTCCGGGTCGGCCCGGAAGCCGCAAGGAACAGTGCCCATCAAGGAAACTACAGAGGCAGGAACGCCAGTGACTGCGTGGTGGCCGCAGGCCGCCATCTTCAGGAACGCCAGTGACTGCACACGGCCCGCAGGCCGCGAAGAAGCTTGCGGTCCTCGTTGCGGGTTCGTCCCTTGCCGGACAGTCAACGCCAAAGTTCCTGCACTCGTACACGGAGAGCACGTTACAATGTCGGTTGGGAGCAATCGAAAGGAGTGCATCGCTTTGGCCAGAACAAGTTTGTTTTTCCTCGTGCTGACAGCATCCGCCTTTCCCACCGGGTCGGTCCTTGCCGAACAGGTGACTGCTGCCTGGTTTGAAAGCAAAGACTTCTCCGACAATGAAACTCATCGGGGAATCATCTATTTCGGGAAAAGGATGTTTCGATTTGACCCGGAACGTCAGGGCGACGTGAACGCTTCAGTGATTTTCCGGGGAGATCGGCAGCACCTGATCGTCCTCGACCACAACCGCAAATCCTACTTCATTCTGGACGATCGAGTGATCAGCGGGGTGAGTAGCCAGCTCGGGGACATGATGGCGCAGATGGAGGCTCAGCTCGCCAAGCTTCCGCCGGAACAGCGCGAGATGGCGAGACGCATGATGGAGAAGCGAATGCCTTCGACCGCGACCGGTGCCGAGCAGGAGCCGATTCCCGATCGGGTCGAGGCACGACAGGAAACGAAGCAAATCAACGGCTATTCCTGCCAGCTTTTTGAAGTGTTTCGAGGAAAGGAAAAGGTGAGTTCGGTCTGGGCCACCAGAGAAGTGGACCATGAGAACCTGACGAGCGTATTCGTGGAACTGAATAGTTTCAGCCAGAAAATTCGGAAAAGCTCCAGATTCGCCGAATTCGAGACGGGAGTCGACTTTCTGGGATTTAAGGGGCTGGAAGGCTTTCCCATCCTGGTGGAGACCTTTGAGAACGGCAACCTCGTTCAAAGGACGAGCTTCACAAAAGTGGCTCCCAGCGCGAAAGCGGTCAGCTTTGAAGCGGACCCCGGTTACAAGCCCGGGGCCCCTGGGTCATGAACTAGGTTTCAAAATGCCAGATACAAAGCCCCAAACAGAGCGAAAGCCCGCAGCGGCCCCCGGGTCTGACTTCGGCTCGATTCTCCTGCCTTCAGCTCTGGCTGCGGGAGATGGGACCAGAAAAGCCCGTCGCTTCTCTGTGACCAGGATTGACAAAGGCCTCTCCGAAGCCCGGCCCGATACGATTGCCGTAGAAGAGCCTCTGGAGATTCGCCTCGTCTTTCACGAGAACGGCAAACTCGTGGATCAGAGCATTTCCATCACCATGCGAACCCCGGGAAACGACCTGGAACTGGCCCTGGGCTTTCTTTTCACGGAGTCCATCATTGACAGCTACTATCAGATTGAGTCGGCCGCCCCGGCAACCGCCCGACCCGAATGCAATGTCGTTCGAGTTCAGCTGAAGCCGGACACCCGCTTTGATCCAAAGCTTCTGCAGAGGAACTTCTACACCACTTCCAGCTGCGGAGTGTGCGCCAAGAGCTCCCTGGAAGCGCTTCGAGTCAGTGGAGTTTCACGGATCGAAGCGAACAGCTTCCGCGTTTCGCCAGCCGTCATTCTTTCCCTCCCCGCCAAGCTGAGGCAGGCTCAGTCGATTTTTGCCAGCACCGGGGGACTGCATGCCGCCGGGCTGTTCGGTCCGAGAGGAAGATTGCTCCTGGTCAGAGAGGACGTTGGTCGTCACAACGCGGTCGACAAGCTCGTTGGGGAACAGTTGTCGGCCGGTCAAGCACCCGTGACCGGAAAGATTCTGATGGTCAGCGGCCGAACCAGCTTTGAGATCGTCCAGAAAACCCTTCGGCTTGGGGCTCCCATTCTGGCTGCAGTCAGTGCTCCCTCCAGCCTGGCGATTCAGCTGGCCGAGGAATTCGGTCTCACACTGCTGGGTTTCGTGCGGGGATCGAGATTCAATATTTACAGCCGGCCCGAACGGGTTCGTCTCTGAGAGCCAGGCTGAATCTCACCCCGACCCAGCAATCGAGTTCGTAGGGGCGACCCTTGTAGTCGCCCGCCAAACCGGCCGGCACAAGACCGGCCCCTACGCTCGCCACGCCAGACAGATTCCTTTCATTCTCGGACCTTTAGGCGGACATCCTGGAGAAAAATGGGCACGATCGGTGCCGCTCCCCGGGTGGGAATCTGAGAGATCCCGTCCACCGTGTCGATCCCCTCAACGACCTGGCCGAAAATCGTGTATTTCTCATCCAGACCGGGAGTGGGAGCCAGGACAATGAAAAAGGAGTCGACGGCACTGTCAAGATCCCCACCGCGGGCCATGGAGACGATTCCACGAACATGTTTTCTCTTGCTGAATTCCGGCTGCAGCGGTCTCACGTAACGAGTGTGTTCGCGCGGGATCGGCTCCTTTCTGGTCCCAAAGGCACCCCCCTGGATCACAAAACCCGGGATGACCCGATGGAACCGGGTCCCCGTGTACAATCCCAGCTCAGAGAAGCGCAGAAACTGACGCACATGCCGGGGGGCGTCTTCCGGAAAAAATCCGATTTCGATCTCCCCCAGTTCGGTTCGCAGAACAACCGTGTAGTTCGCCAGTTCGTCCGCCGGAGTATCGCCGAAAGGCACCCTGGGCGCCGGGGGACGACCTCGCTCGTAGGTGGCTGTAATCTGGACCCGCTCAATCAGTTTCTTTTGGTCGTCAGCCGGCAGATCCGAGATCGCCTCCAGGACCTGGAAACCCTCGACAACCCTCCCGAAAGAAGTGTACTTGCCATCCAGCTGTGGCTGGTCGCTCACACAGATGAAAAACTGCGAGCCGGCACTGTCAGGATTCCCCGGGACCAGCACGGACGAGACGGTTCCCCGCAGATGGGATAACTCATTGAACTCCTGTTCAAGTTCCATCAGTCCGCCCGCTCCGTAGCGATCGCGGTTGGCCGGATCCCGGGTCAGCGGGTCTCCACCTTGCACAATCGCCCGGGGGATCGCCATATGAAAGGTTGTGCCCACGTAGAACCCGGCTCGAATCCGCTCCAGAAACGTGCTGACATGGTTGGGAGCGGCCGCCGGAAAGACCTCCATGATCAGGGCCCCATGAGTTGTCTCCAACACTAACTGTTTCTGTGCCGGGGCAAAGGTCTGCCCGCCGGCAAGAGGACTGAAAAGAAGTGAGAAGAGGAGGGCAACCTCTGTCCTGAGCGGTTGGGCCATTGTCCAGTCCTGGTGCGCCGGCTGGAAAGTTCCGGGCTGCACTAGTGTACTGTCCCAGAAGTTCACGCCGCTACTTCGGGCGTCTTTTCGCCGACAGCTTTGTTGCGCTCCTCGAAAGACTCCCGGCATTCCTGCGTCGCGCGCCTCACAGGCGACGAAAATCCATCCCGAATTAACACCGCGAACTTCCGGGACAGCACACTAGATTATTGTGAGTGGCTTTCCAAAATCAACAGGGTCTTGGCCCCCGGCAGCCGAACTGCTACAAAGGGAGGATGACCAACTGGAACTCAACACCATCATCGCGCAGGGTTTCCCACACACTGAGAAAAGACTTGAACTTCGAATACGTCATCGAGGAATCGGGCGCGCCGGCGGACAGTCCGGGAGAATGAGAGACATGGCCGTGCTCAAAGTAACTTACAGAATCAGAGCCCATCAACTGGCTGCCTTCGAGCAACTTTTCGTGGACCAGATCCTGCCTCTGACGGAACTCCATGAACTGAAGCTGCTGGGCTTCTGGCGGACTCTGGTTGGCAATGTGGGCGAGTATCTGGAGCTGTGGGAATTCCCGTCAGTGGCTGACTTCGAGCAGTCCTGGAAGCGGCTGATGCAGGACCCCGAGCTGGCGAAGATCTTCCAACGCACCGGACCCATGGTTGAAGACGAGAAATTTGCCTTGCTGGAGACAGTAGACTTGAAGCGGGGAACCGGACCGAATCCGGACCGGCTGGGAGTCTAGTGTACTGTCCGGGAAGTTCGCGGTGTTAATTCGGGATGGATTTTCGTCGCCTGTGAGGCGCGCGACGCAGGAAGGCCGGGAGTCTTTCGAGGTAGCGCAACAAAGCTGTCGGCGAAAAGACGCCCGAAGTAGCGGCGTGAACTTTCCGGACAGTGCACTAGTCCCAAAATAAGCGTGTTTGCACATCATCTACTGTAGCGACTCGTTTTGCCAAGATCGGTTGCTCATTTGAGGTTCAATCAGACTTGCGCCGGACTCCGGCTGTGCCGGGAAGCAGTTTGGTTGACCTCAGGCCGCCACGACGCGTTGACAATGGCCCTGAAAGTCGGTTTTCAGACAGACCCCTCCCCGATCGGCTCCATTTGTCGTCTTGTCGAAGCGGCTTGCGATTCGTCAGCCAAATTGCTGGTGTTTCAGCCACAGATTCCCCTCGATCAACAAACGGGTCCAATCGTTAACAGTGAGCAGTCGATACAATAAACGCCGTCCCGTTGTCACGATCTGGCAAGGCAGTCCGATCACACAGGTGACAAAGCGCCGGAACTCCATCCGGATCAGGCGTCGGGCCCCCAGTCTTGCAGGCAAAAGCAGGCCCAGCCAAACCTTGAGGTTCCAGGCTTGGGCGGCAATCACCAGGTAAGTCCAGTTTGCGACCAGGGTATCGGCCGGCATGCGCAGAGCCTGAACGCCGTTCTTGAGCTGCTCGATCACGTTTTCCTGATTGCAGCGCCCGTTGCTTTCCAAAACCACCTGTTGTGTCGACAGTTCCTTGACCGGCACGTTCGTGACATAGAACAGATAGCGCTGCTGATCAAACAGCCGCTTTTGACCCTTTTCGACCTCGATCCTCTTGCGCAGGATGATCATTCGGTAGGTGCCTTTAGCTCGGGCCGGTCGGTACTCGATCTCCGTCACATGCTCACTCAACAAGTTCAGGTTTTTGTAGCCCCGCTCTCGCACCACTTTCTGCTTGACGTTCTCTGGACGCTGACGGCTGGAGTTCACCACTTTCCGCTTGCGCTCGAGCTTTTGCCACTGTGCTTCGCCAATCTTGTCGGCCTCTCTGACGAAGCTCCGATTGGCCTCGATCCCGAACACAAACTCCACACCCTCCTCGCTCCAACGATCGAAGTTGCGGGTCAGGGAAAAGTCCGTGTCTCCCCGCAATCTCACTTGCTCAAAGCCGCCTCTTCTGACCAGTTTCACGGCTCGATCGATCCACGCCACCGCTCCTTCGTGCGACGGTCGGCTGGCCGGCCGATTGAACGTGTACAAGACCTCGTTGGTTTCGGCCAGACTCACCACCAAGGGTCCATACCCCCATTGTCCCTTGTAGTTGAGATCCATCCCTTCCTTGCAACACCCCGTGGTCTCGGCCGTCGTGCCGTCCACGTCGATCGTGGCTCGCTTGCCCATCTCCGCTGCTTGGCTTTGCCACACCTGCAGACGGCTTTCGTTGAAGGCTTCTTGCAGGGCCAAGACATCCTCTTGCTTGAAACGCCTGAGAAAGTCCCCTTCCGTACTCGGTGCCGGGATCTTGCGCGCTCCTACACTCTCCAGATAGCTGACATCCTCGCGCCGTGACTTTACATCCTGCAGGCACACTCCCCCACTCATCACGTTGTAGATCAGATTCAAGACGTGGTCCGACTCCCGGTAGGGAAGGTGCCGCTTCAACACTCGCACACGTTCGTCGATCCTCTCCGCCACCCTCAAGCGCTTGACCAACTGAACAATCAGCCCCAGACCTCCACTACTCACCCCTCCCATACGGCTCGAGACGTCGTAGACAATATTGCCTCCTCTCAGCACCCGTCCCCCACTCTTAGGCCGCCAACTTCGATCCAGCCTTCGCTCTATTTCCTCTTGGCGTTTGTTGATAATCTCGATATGCTTTCTATTCACCTGAAACGCCTCCTCTTGGGATTGTTCTGGGTCTTTTTCTGAACCTCAGAATACCCGTCAGGACTGGCGTTTCAGGCTTTTTTCCACCTCTGGGTATACACCCCATGTACTTATTTTGGGACTAGTACCGTGGCGAAGCACGGTAAAGGCCATGTTGATCCAGCCGTGAGCAAAGCGAACAGTCCGGAACCCGGAACCCAGAACCCAATGGTATAATCCGCTGCCGTCTGAATGTTGCCCAGGCACCAGGTTAGCCCGATGAATGATTCGAGAATCGTGATCACAGGCCTGGGAGCCGTGACGCCCATAGGAAACAGTGCCGAGGAGTTCGGCCGCTCGCTGTTCGAGGGAGTTTCCGGAACGGGCCCGATCACCCACTTTGATTGTGAGGTCAGGGACCCCAAAAGTAATCTTCATCAGTACACAACTCGAATCGCCGGCGAGGTGAAAGGCTTCGATCCATACACCGTTACAGAACGTCCGGAGCGCCTGGATCGAGCGACTCATTTTGCTTTTGCAGCGGTGGACATGGCTCTGTCGGACGCCGGGTTGACGCCCCAGACGATTGTTCCCGAAAGAACCGGAGTTGTCGTCGGGACCGGAATGGGCGACATGGCCACGATTGAGGGGGGGATCGAACAGATTCTGAAGGGATCGACGCGGCGAATCCGGCCCACAGCCCTCCCCAAGGTTCTGCCCAGTTCCCTGCCCGGAAATGTGGCCATTCGGCTTGGCTCCCGGGGCGTCACCATGGGAATTTCGACGGCCTGTGCCAGCAGCACACATGCGGTGGGTGAAGCCTACTGGGTGATTCGCCGGGGGGATGCCGATGTAGTCATGGCCGGAGGCGCCGAGGCCGCCATCACGCCGCTGAGCCTGGCCGCCTTCGGGGCCATGCGAGTGCTCTCCAGAAACAACGAAGAACCCGAGAAGGCCAGCCGCCCCTTCGATGCGAGGAGGGATGGTTTTGTAATGGGAGAGGGCTCGGGCCTCATGGTGGTCGAGAGCCTGGATTCTGCGCGGCGTCGGGGAGCCCGCATCTATGCGGAGATTCTCGGTTACAAGGCGACTTCGGACGCTTTCCACGCCACCGGGATGAGAGCTGACGTCTCGGAGTACATCCGGGTGATGACCGAGGCCATGGAAATGGCCGGTGTCAAGGCCGAAGAGATCGACTCTATCAACGCGCACGGCAGCTCGACGCCCATGAATGACTCTGTCGAGACCAGAGCCATCAAGGCAGTCTTCGGGGAAAGGGTCCTAGAGATTCCTGTCAATGCAACCAAATCGATGACCGGGCACCTGCTCAGCGCCGGAGCTGCGATCGAGATCATCGCGGTCTTGCTCTCCTTTGAAAGGCAGCAAGTCCATCCGACGATCAACTACGAAGTCCCGGATCCGGAGTGCGACCTCGACTACGTGGTGGAGGGGAAACGCAACCACCGCCTCAACACGGTTCTCAAGAACTCCTTTGGAATGGGTGGACACAACTCGGCTCTTGTGCTGCGCCGCTGGGAGGATTGAAGAGGTTCCGTCAATGTTTCTCACGGCCCCCGGGCCGGCCTCTAAGGTAGCTTCTCGGTAGGCCGGCGTGAAACGTAGAACGTGGAACGCGGAACTAGTCGGAGTGCAGTTTGTAGAGCCGCAGAACGGGATTGTGGAAACCGTACGGCCCCGATGCGGCACGAAATTCTTTCACTAGTCTGAAGTTCCTTCCAAAAAACACTGAAATCTGGCCGTAATGTGCTGATAGAGATAGGGTTAGAAAGAATTTGTAAATGGAATGTGTACCCATGTAATATGTGGGTTTGTTGTTTACTTTTGGTTGGTAATATGGTAATATGTATCCATGTACATCGAGTCCGTCCCCAATCGTAACTCCCCGCCTGCCATCCTCCTGCGGGAATCCTTCCGCGAGGGCAAAAGAATTCGCAAACGCACCTTGGCCAATCTCTCCAAATGGCCCCCTCGCCTGATCGACGGTCTCCGCGTTTTACTGAAAGGCGGTGTGGCTGTGGCCGACCCCGCTGAGGCCTTTGAAATCTTGCGTTCTTTACCTCACGGTCATGTCCACGCCACCCTGGGGTGTCTCAACCGCCTGGGCCTGCCCCGGCTCATCGACTCCCGCCGCACTCGAGAGCGAGACCTGGTGGTGGCTCTGATCGTGGCCCGCATCATCGATCTCCGCTCCAAACTGGCCACCGCTCGAGGTCTTTGTTCTCACACCCAGTTCCACTCGCTGTCTGAGCAACTGGGGATCGGCTCAGCCGGCAGCCAGGAACTTTACTCGGCTATGGACTGGCTGGGGCAGCGGCAGAATCGGATCGAAAAGAAACTGGCCCAGCGGCATCTGGGTGGGAGCACTCTGGTGCTTTACGATGTGACTTCAACCTATTTTGAGGGCAACCATTGTCCTTTGGTGCAGCGGGGATATTCTCGGGATGGCAAAAAGGACAAATCACAGATCGTCTTTGGGCTGCTGGTGACACCCGAGGGGTGTCCGGTGGCCATCGAGGCCTTCTCAGGCAATACGGCCGATCCTACTACCTTGAAATCTCAGATTCACAAGTTGCGCGAGCGCTTTGGGTTGCAGCACCTCGTGATGGTGGGGGATCGGGGTCTGATTACCCAGGCCCGGATCCGGGAAGAACTCCGCCCTTTGCAGTTGGACTGGATCACGGCCCTGCGCGGTCCCCAGATCCGCAAGCTGGTCAATCGTGGAGATCTTCAACTGTCTTTGTTTGATGACAAGGATTTAGCCGAGATTGAATCTCCCGATTACCCAGGGGAGCGGCTGATTGTGTGCCGCAATCCCCTGCTGGCTGAGCGTCGGGCCAGCAAGCGACAACAGCTACTGGAGGCGACACAGCAAGAGCTGGATAAGATTGTCCAAGCCACTGAGCGTCCCCAGCGGGCGCTTCAAGGCAAGGACAAGATTGCTCTGCGGGTGGGGAAGGTACTGCAGCGTTTCAAGGTGGGCAAACACTTTCAGCTGGAGATCACCGAAGAGTCTTTCAACTACTGCCGCAAGCAGGAGGCGATTGAGCGGGAAGCGGCACTGGATGGCATCTACGTGATTCGCAGCAGTCTCACTCAGCTGCAGATGACGGCTTCAGATCTGGTGCGATCCTACAAGGGTCTGTCGGTGGTCGAGCAGGCGTTTCGCTCCTTCAAGACAGTCGACTTGAAGGTCAGACCGATTTACCACCGGCTCGAAGACAGAGTCCGCGCCCATTTGTTTTTGTGCATGCTCGCCTACTACGTGCAGTGGCATATGCGCCAGAAACTGGCTCCGGTACTCTTCCAGGATGAAGATAAAGCCGCCGCCCAAGCGTTGCGGGAATCCGTGGTCCAGCCGGCCCGGCGATCACGCCGCGCTCGCGACAAGGCACAACTCAAACGCACCGAGCAAGGCTGGCCCGTCCACAGTTTTCAGACGCTGCTGGCCGATCTAGCTACGATCACGAAAAACCGAGTCCAAGCCAAGCTAACAGGTGCCGAACCCTTTGATCAGATGACTCGCCCTACCCCCTTCCAGCAACATGTACTGGACCTGCTCGGAGTCAAACTCTAAAGAAGTGTACCCAGTACGGTAACATCGGAAATCCAACCTTACCCTTTTATTATCAGGCACTTAAGTCTCTTCTTGGTAAATATTCGGTAAACCCATCATCGGCTTTATGCCTAATGGGGTGAGGCGGGTTGGGAACTCAAGTGGAGCGAAGCGATCTTCGGAAGTGTTTGCTCAGGGGGTAGAGCCAGATGCTTTTGGTGGGCAGATCGGCCTTGCGGTCACGGTCCAGCTTGCCCCGGCCCTGGGTCTGTCCGACATGGATCCAGTTGGCGGCCTTGTAGCAGGCGCCTGTGAAGCGCCCCGTGTCGACGAAGGTTTCCAGCAGAACGGGTCGGTAGGCGTAGCGGTCGTGCCAGTCCTCGGGGAGTTGACGCGCGGCCATGGCCAGCAGTTTAGAGGCCAGGTTCTTGGACTCGACCCAGGGAAGGATCAAGAAACGGGCGTTGTTGACGATCAGTTGAAGGTTTCTCTCCCTTTCCGAAGGACGCCAGCCGATGAAGCGGTCGCGAGGGGCGGTTTTCCAAGCGGCGGCGCCAAAGCCGAGCAGGGCCAGGATGCGGCTTTCGGAACAAGCGAAGTAGCGCAGCTGAGCACCCGGCAGGGGCTTGTATCCCAGATAGTGGTAGCGGTCGATGTATTCATTCCACAAAGTGGAGTCGGGGCGGCTCAGGACCGGCTCCAGATGCAGGCCGGACAGCTCGTGCACGGGTCGGGACAGCAGCGGTTGTGGTGCGCTGCAGAAAGTGTGCTTGATTGGGCCCGAGCCTCCCTTCGGGTTGCGAGGGGGCGGCAGCTGCAGCAACCCCTGCCGATGCATGCGCAGCATGGCCACCCGGCAGCTCATCTCCTTGAGGCCACCGTCAGGCTTGAACCAGCCCAAGAGCTGGCAGGCCAAGCGGGAGAGCTGGGCCCGCGAGCGGGTCGGATCTTCGCCAATCAGCTCACACAGTCGCCGCATCTCCCGGCCGCTAAAGTCTCGCCCGCAGAAGCGTTTCATCCAGCCTCCGCTGCCGGCGTCCTGGCCCAGGTCAATGCGCGGGCACGATGGGGGCTTATTTCCCAGGGAAGAAAAGGATCCAGGCCGGGTGGCGGCTGTCCGCCTTGCCTAGCGCAGGCCTGCAGATAGTCCCTGAGCCACAGGCGGGGGTTGAGGCCGTTGAGTCGCAGGGTGGCAAAGATGCTGAATAAGCTGGCCGCCAACTGGGCGCTCCAGCGGCTGCCTGAGCCGTAGTAATTCTTGCGTCCCACCACCGGGTTGCGCAAGGCGCGTTCGGCGGCGTTGTTGTCCATAGCCACTTCCGGTTGATCCACAAACACGGTCAGCCCTGGCCAGTGTCGAGCCAGGCTTTTCAGGACCTTGCGACAGGGGGGAGCCAGGCTGGGAAGCTGGCGTTGAGCCTCGCATTGCTCTCGCATTTTCTCAACCGCCACCCGCAGCTTTCGATCGGCCCGGGCCCATTCCAAGGGCTGATCGCGAACTACCAGCCGCAGCTGATTGGCAGCAAAGAGCCGGCCAATGTCGTCAATCCACATCAGGGACCAGTCCTGCCAGGGGGGGTGGGATAGGCCCAGTCGCCAAAAGTCGCGGCGCACGTGAGCCCAGCAAAAGGCATGGCAAATACGCCCCTCTGAGACCCGGACCAGCTTCTTATAGGCAGAATATCGATCGGTGAGTAAAGTGCCCTGGGCGCTGCCGAAGTGAGATTGAGGCACTGCAGACGAGCGACTGGGTTGGAGCTGGTACACGACTGTGGAGGCCGACAAAAACACCCACAAATGCCAGAGCCGTCCGCTTTTGCCTTCCACCGCCACAAACACCGGCCAGCCGGTCTCGTCGGCTTGCCAGTTCTCCTGGGTGAGCTGCTGCTGGGCGATCGCCTCGGCCACCGGCAAAAACAGACCCTGCAGTTTTTTCAGCCCTCCGGCCACCGTTCCTGCAGAGAGAGTCAAACCGTGGTCTCGCCACTGCTGCAACAGACGGTGGGTGGGGCGGCAATGGTCAAACTTCTCCAGCAGAATCTCCACCCAAACCGAAATCCCTAGTTTGCCTTTGGGAATCAAGCGTGCCGGGGCGGGCGCCGTGACAATGCCGGGCAGCACCCCGCAGCGGCAGGCCGCTTTGTACTTGCGCCGCCGGATCACCCGCCGGTGGGCCCGCACTTCGATTTCGGCCACCTCGGCGTCTTCCGTCCAGCCCAAGGCTTCCAGTGCCAGACCGCATTTCGGACAGCTTTTTTGGGCTTCCTCCAGATCCACTACCTCTTCCTGGGCTGCCAACCCGTCCAGAGTGGTCCGACCGTGCCCCTGCTTGCCTTTTTGCTGCCCTCGGGGTCGCCCGCTCGCCTTGGGGCTGGAACTGCCAGCGCGCCCACCCTTGGCCTGTTCACTCTTGCGCCCCCAGAGCTGACTCTCCAGCTCTCGAACTCGAGCCCGCAGACTCAAGTTCTCTGACTTCAACTGCTTTTCTCTCTCCACCGCCCCGGCATGCTGGGCCTTCCAGTACGCTGCCGCCCAGCGCAGCCGGATGTACTCTTCCTTGGCCACCAAAACCCGCTTCGTCGAGCCATCAGCCGTCAGTCCACCCGATTCCGGCTTGGTGGTAGCACTCAGCTGCATGCTCCCTGTATACACACTCGCAGCTTCTGTGTCCAGCAAAGTTTGACCGCGGGCTTATTTGGAAGGAGATTATTGCAAGACGGGGTTTACCGAATATTTACCTTCTTGGAAATGGAACTTCAGACTAGTTCAGCTTCAGCTCGCAGCTCAAGCAACTGATTCTGGATCTCGCGGTGGGGGTTCGGCTGCTCAAAGAAACGACCCGACCCGAAGCTGGACTCGACCACATAGTCGAAGCCTCTCCCCTGCATCTCCCTCCAGCGGATCAGTGCCCCCTACTTCGTCCGCAGTTTCCCTGGGGAGACGGTGCCGGAGTAAGCGGGCGCGTAATCCAGAAAGATGCGAGACCCGTCAGGAAGGTTTTCAGGAATCCAGGTGCGCAGCCGAGTTCTCGTATCATTCATCAGATCGGACGCCAGATGCACGGAACGAACCAGGGGACTCCCGAGCGCCAGGACCAGGACCCCGGCCATCAGCTTCTTCGATCCGGACTCACAGAGACGGCTCAATGTTCCTGACGCCGCGATGCACAGAAAAGGAATCACCGGCAGGATGTAGCGCTCGGGTTGGGGATGCGGTTTGGACCGCGCCATTTCAGCCGGAAGCAGAAAGAGAACAAAGAGACCCGCCACTACCAGGTCCTCGGGTTTTCTGCGGCGCAGAAACATCCCCACACCCACCAGTCCCAGCAGAGCAGGCAGCAGCCCCATCCCCGGGATGACACTTCGACCCAAGTGATACAGCCACCACTGCGACCAGGGTCCGACCTTGAAAACGACGGGATACCAGGAGGTGAAGTGGCCCGCGACTGCGTGTCTCGCTTCAAATAGAAACCCGTTGGCTGCATGGCGGGGCTCGATCAGGGCAAAGGGAGTGAGGGCGAGAAAAGCAGCGGCCATCAGACACAGGGCTACTGCGCTCCAGCCGAGCAGCCTCGGGTCCACTCTCACCTTCCCAACCTGCCCGGACACGATCCAGGGCCACACCAGAAGGAGGGATATCAGCAACAACCCCGTGTACTTGGCCGAAAAGGCGACTCCAGCCGCCACACCTGAGAGGGAAAACCAGAAGCGACTGCGCTTCTGGATCGAAATCACCCAGAGCAGAACCGTCAGTAAGACACCCGCCACCAGGAGGGAGTCCTCTTTGAGATACCGGCTGCACGTAACAGAAACGGGAGCAAAGGCGAACAGTGCCCCTGCCATCAATGCGCTACCGCAATGGTTCAATCTGCGAGCCAGCAGGTAAAGGAGAAGAATGGAGAGGGTCCCGGCCGCTGCGCTGACCGCCCTGCCGGCTAACAGGACCAGTTCCGTTCGACCCTCCAGCGGTTCGAACAGGGCCAGAACTTTGCTGAGAAGGAAAGTGCCATAGAGAAGAAAGCTGGGGTGGTAGAAACGGCGAGGGTTGAGATCTCCCAGGCTGTCCATGGCGAGAACCTGACGGGTCTTGTTGAATTCATCTGGGTGGAAACCCGAGGGCAAGCCGAAGTCAAGTCCATAGAACCGTAGTGCGCCTCCCGCCACCAGGATCAGTGCCAGGCAGCCATAGTGAAAGGCTGAGGGCCGCCAGTTGTCCGACCTCCCATTGCCTGGCAAGAAGGCAGCCGAGCCCACAATCCAACCCGAGAAGACCGCAACCACCACCAGGAAAAGAGCGGGTAGTTTCGGCACCTTGAGAGTCGCCACGGGCAGCAGACGCTGCACGCCGTCCGTGAGCGACAGCGGGTCCCCTTCAGCGGGCAGAACAGCAGCCACCAGGAGAGCAGTGAGCCAGAAAAAGGCTAGGATCCAGAATCGGGGTCGGATTGACTTGATCTCCTGGGGTGGGACTTCAAGGACTCAAGAACCCGGGACTTCCTGTGACTCCAGCCAGCGCTCGGCGTCGATGGCCGCCCGGCAGCCGGCGCCGGCTGCCGTGACCGCCTGCCGGTAGACATGGTCATGGACGTCTCCGGCCGCAAAGACTCCCTCTACGCTGGTTTTTGAGCCACCGAAAACCTTCAAATACCCGTTCCCATCCAATTCCAGCTGGCCGCCGAAGAACTCGGTGTTGGGCCTGTGGCCGATGCCGATAAAGACGCCGTCGGTCGCCTGTATGCCCTCTTCACCGGTCTTCACGTTCCGGGTTCGAATCGCTTCCACGTTGAGCTTTTCCTGGTCCAGGATATCCACGATCACCGTATCCCAGAGGAAGTCGATCTTGGGATGTCCCAGCGCACGGTCGGCCATGATTTTGGAAGCCCGCAGCTCGCTTCGCCGGTGGATGACCGTCACCCGGGTCGCGAACTTGGTAAGAAACAGAGACTCCTCCATTGCCGTATCTCCCCCGCCCACGACGACCACCTCCCGACCGCGAAAAAAGAAACCGTCACATGTGGCACATGTGGAAACCCCGTGGCCAAGGAGCGCTCTCTCCGACTCCAGGCCCATCAACTTAGCAGAAGCTCCGGCCGCGACGATGATACTCTCCGTCTGATACTCATTCTTATCCGTGTACACACCGAAAGGACGGCTGCTGAGATCAACTCTTTCGGCCACCTCCATTCGGTACACGGCCCCGAAGCGCTCCGCCTGCTGCTTCATCAGCAAAACCAGGTCAGGGCCCTGGATCCCTCCGGGAAACCCCGGATAGTTCTCCACATCTGTGGTCAAAGAGAGCTGCCCGCCCGGCTCATGACCCTCCAGAACCAGCGGCTCGAGATTAGCGCGCGCAGAGTAAATGGCAGCAGTGGACCCTGCACATCCGGATCCAAAAACGATCAGCTTGTGTTTCATACTCTCCTCGGACTCTACTACGTCTACAGACTCCGTATGATTTCCTTCCCTCATTGCTGTTCCTCAACGACAAAAACGCCGCCGCGACCTGGGTCAGATACCCAGGCCAAATGATAACGCCGAGTGTTTCCAGATTCCAGGCCGGCGCACTCATGCTCCCCAAAGTGGGAGGGACCTCAGGCCGCGACGAGCACGTGTGCTGCTCCCTAAAGTGGGAGGCGGCTTGGGGCGGCGAGCGGAGATTCTGAACATCATGTCTGGCGGTCGCGGCCTGAGGCCCCTCCCACATTAAGATTAAGAACTCGCACACGCAACGTGGAACTTGGGAGGAACCTGGAACCTGGAACTAATCCGAGGTGTAATTGATCTCGAGTCTGCGCAGTTGCAGGGCGGCCAGAATGAGCACCAGTACGGTCACCGCCAGGAGACCTGGAAGGGCCAGCCACAAGGGTGCCGGATCGGCCAGTATCGTGAAGGGACCGGGTGGAATCGCAACCGGGCACAGCGACTCCAGGTAGTAGATGACGCTGATCTTTTTCAAGGTGGGAGGGAGCAGGAAGTTGACGCTTTCCCATCCCAGAATCAGGACCGCGGGGATAATCGGGTTCCTGAACCTCAAACCCATCAGCAGGAACACAGCGCCATATCCCAGGCAGGCCAGAAAAGTGACCCCCAGGTAGGCGGAGAGATGCCAGAGACCCGGACCGGTCAAAAAGAACTCGGTCGCCTCCTGTCCCTGAGGCAGATAGAGCAGCAGAAAAGAAAGAGCGGTGCTGGAGCCGAAAAAGGCGAATGCGATGAGGACGCCCGAGAAGAACTTGCCCACCGCCAGAACCTCTCGCCTCACCGGAGAGAGAAAGTAGTAATGGAGCGTGTTCTCCAGGACTTCTCCCCGGAACAGGTTGGTAAAAATCACGACCGTCCCAAAGAAAATCACCAGCCGCAGAATGAAGGTCCGGTAAATCAGTGCGTAGATGACAGCCAGGCCCCCCAGAGAGCGGACTGCGTCATCGGGCGCACCCGTCACATGGACCAGGAAACGAAGGGAAAAGAGCAAAACGGGGCCGGCCGCTAGCACAAAGGCACCCAGAAAACGCCGACCCCTCAGTGCCTTCCGAATCTCCAGACCCAGAATGGCCCGGATCTGCTTCCACCAGTCTCGCCATGCCGGCGGCACAGTCGCGGTCATCTGATTCATGAGTGGTTTCCGCGACCTTCGCCGATCAGGTAGTCGTAGACCGACTGCACATCCTCATCCGCGGGGGCGACGGTCTCTATGTTCAAGCGGTTCTCCAGAATGACCTGATTCAGGAGTCGGTAGAACCGGTCGGCGTCCCGGGTTCTCACAAACAGCCCGGCCCCGTCTTCGTGCAGCTTGACCTCGGTCACATGGTCCTGTTCAAACACCTGAGCGGCAATCACGGTGGGGCGGTCGCACCGTATCAGGATTTGCATGGGATACTCTTTGACCTCGCTTCGGACTCCCCGGATATCGCCCTCCGCAACGACGTATCCATTGTCGAGAAGGATCACGGTGTCGGAGATCATGTCTATTTCATGAAGGATATGGCTGGAGATAATGACATGAAGGCCCTGCTCAGCCAGGCTGATAAAGAGCTCGATCGTCTCGGCCCGAGCCATGGGGTCCAGGCCGTTGAGAGGTTCGTCCAGAACCAGGACGGCCGGGTGGTGGGCGATGGAATGCGCAAGCTTGATCCGCTGGCGCATTCCCTTGCTGTACCCGGCGATCTTTCGATGAGCCGCGTCGGTCAGGCCCACCTGCTGGATCGCCCGCCAGGCCTTGTCCTCTGCTTCTGCGGCTCCCAGGCCGTGGAGCTTCAGATACCCGGCCACAAACTGCAGTCCCGACAACCCTTTTGGGAAAGCATCCCACTGACTGCAGTACCCCACCAGGTGAAATATCGCCTCGGCGTTGGCGGGACTCCTGCCCAGCACTTGAATCGAGCCCCGGGAGGGCTTCAAGAGCCCGGTCAGAAGGTTCATCAGGGTACTCTTTCCCGACCCGTTGGGACCTACCAGACTGGTGACACCGGGCGGAATTGACAGGTTGACTCGGCTGACACCCAGGACCTCTCCATAGAACTTGGAGACGTTGCCAAAGACAATCAAATCCTGATCGCGCATTGACTCATCCAAAATCGAACTGATGGCATACCGTTGCCTCATCAAGAATCGAACCGAAAACTTGATGAGGAGGTCACAGATTGAAGAAGAAGTTGAGTTTGGAGTTGCGCCGAGAATTGTTGACGCGTACCGCTGAGGATTACGCATCGGCCCGCAAAGGGATCAAGAGCCAGATTGTAGATCAGTTGGTCGCGACAACCGGCTACGGTCGCAAACATGCGATTACCCTGTTGAACAATCCGCCGAGCAGGGCCAGTTCGTCGCGGCCCCGCCGTGCCCGATACGATGACCGGGTGAAGCGGGCACTGGTGACTCTTTGGACAACGGCCAACCGGATCTGCGCAAAGAGACTGGTCCCCTTTGTTCCCGAGTTGATCGAAGTTATGGAGAGGAACGGTCATCTATCCTTGCCGCCTGATGTTAGGCGAAGGCTGCTAGCGATCAGCCCAGCTACCGCTGATCGATTGTTGGCTTCCGAAAGAAGCAGCCGGCACGGTGTCAGTACGACCCGACCAGGAAGCTTGCTCAAGAAGCAGATCAAGGTCCGAACCTTCGCTGACTGGGATGATCTTCAACCCGGTTTTGTCGAAGCCGACCTTGTGGCTCACTGCGGCGAGAGTGCTGCAGGCAGTTTCCTACACACTCTGGTCCTGGTGGACGTCGCAACGGGCTGGACCGAATGCGTGGCGCTGCTACGGCGTAGCGAAGCCGATGTGATCGGATCTCTCAACTGCCTGCGTGGGCGGCTCCCGGTTCCTCTTCTCGGATTGGACACGGATAACGGAAGCGAATTCATCAACTATGAGATGCTCCGTTACTGCCAAAGAGAGCAGATCACTTTCACTCGTTCCCGGGTGGGTCGAAAGAACGATCAGGCCTTCGTTGAGGAGAAGAATGGTTCGATCGTGAGACGGCTGATTGGCTACGATCGCTACACGGGTCTGGGGGCCTGGCGAGCCCTGATTCAGCTTTACGAGATTCTGCGCCTCTACGTGAACTTCTTTCAGCCCTCGATGAAGCTAATCGAGAAGCAACGCCGGGGTGCACGCGTCAAGAAACGCTACGATCGGGCTCAAACTCCTTACCAGCGAATCTTAGCCTCTGATTGTCTCACCAAGAGAAAAATAGAACCCATCAAAGACCTGTACAGGAAGCTGGATCCAGTCACGTTACTCAAAGAACTCGAGCGAAGACAGGACCATTTTTGGACCTTTGCCAACGGACAAAGAGAACCGGAGGGAAACGGCTCCCCTAGAGAGATGGATGCTGTTGTCAGGAAGTACCTTGCTGAGATCAGTGCTGCACCAGAATCCAACCAAATCAGGAGATATCGGCGGACGAAGAAGCCCCGGGTTGCCCGGACTTGGAGGACCCGGGAGGATCCTTTCGTTGAAGTCTGGCCAGAGGTTCGTGTCCAACTGGAAGTCAATCCCGCTCAAACAGCCAAAGCGCTTTTCATTCGGCTTCAACAACGCCATCCCTGTCGATTCTTTGATGGGCAGCTGCGAACTTTGCAGCGCCGCGTCAGGGACTGGCGAAGAGAACAACTCTACAAGGCCGAGATCTCCCGTGTAGAGCCAACGTTCTCTGAAATCGGGTCTGATTTCGCAAAAGAAGGTGCGCCAACAAAGGGGCAACCAGCCGAGGTCAAAATAGTCTTATGAGCCATGGGAAGTGTCCCCTGACGGCCACACAGCAATGTCGCCTCGACCGCTGGGCCGTACATCTCCAGCAGCAGGGACTTCACGGTCCCGGGACAACCCAAGAAGGGGGTCACCTGAGTCGGCCGCCGAGAGGGAACCCCATTCGGGCTCGCCCTCACTGTGTCCCCTCTCGCAGTCCAAGAACCGGACAAGACAATTCGCTCAAACCAAGAACAACACCCTACTTGACAAGGTGGGTCATTTTTACGTGATCACTCCGGCACATTATTCCCTTGTCATTTCGACCTTCCACTCCACCCGTTGTTTCTGCGAGACGGAAGAAATAAGCTGTTCTGAACTGGGTTCGATTCCCAATGAGGCAAGTTTCTAGCTTCGGTTCGATTCTTAGATGAGGCAACACGCGGAATTCTAACTGTCGCCAATCACAGGCTCAGGCTTTCTCCGAAATTGGCTGGCGGCCTGGTGCTTGTTTTTGTCGGCCTGGGACCACTGGCAGCCTGGATGGTCTCTGAGCCGGATCATGAGCAGTTGTCGACCAGCTTTCTGCTCTTTGCCCCTGCCACGGTGCTTCTGGTGCTGGTTTCACAGTCGATTCTCAGCCAGCGCTTTCTTCGATCCATCGAGGAGCTGCGGAGTCGCACCGTGCTGGATGATGACGATTTCTCGGCGACTCTTCAGCAAACCAGCCCGTTGAGGATCGCCCCCGAGCTCGCCGCTCTTTTTGTAACCGGCGGGCTGGCCGCCCTGGTGGGCGGGTGGACCCTGCCCATCTCGAGTCAGGCGCCCTGGCGGGTTCTCCTGCTGGGACCGGCTGTGGCTATCGGTCTGACGGGTTGGCTCTGCTATGTGAATCTGGCCCGAACGCACCATCTGGCTTTGATTCACAGGTTACCGGTCGGGCCAGTCAGCCTGGCAACTCAGTGGCGGGATCCGGTAGTGCGCTGGAGCCTGGGTGTAGGGCTACATCTCACGCTGATCACCCTGATTTCATTCCTAGCTCTGCTCCGGGACAGAAGAGTCGCCCTGACTGCTCTCTTGGTTACGCAACTGTTTTTCTGTAATTTAACTGAGAGCGATCTGAAACAGGATTCTCCTGTGGGTTGAAATCGACCAGACTGAGGTACTGCTTCCCGATCAGCCAGTCTTCGTGAATCTCCTCGACGACGGCGGTGATGAGTCGCAAAGCGGACTCGGTGTTTGGAAAGATACCGACGACCCGGGTGCGCCGGCGAATCTGACGGTTTAGGTTCTCCAGCCCGTTGTTGGTGCGAATGCGCCGCCAGGTAGAACGTGCAAAACGAAAGACCGTAAAGCCTTCGGGCAGGTTGGTCTCCATCCAATCGGCCAGCTCCGGGTTGCGGTCACGGTATTGCTCGACTCGGGTTCGAAGCATGGCCTCGCCCTCGCCGCCTGAGGGTGCGTTGAAGATGTCTCGAATGTCAGTGGCGATGGCGGCACGTTGATCGGATCGGCGGGCGTAACGCTGAGCATTCTGGCTCAGGTGAAACTGACAGCGTTGCCAGGGCACCGAGGGAAAAACGGCTCTTCTAGCAGCACGTAGACCCGAGTGGTCATCGCTGACAATCAGCTGCACACCCTCCAGACCACGCTTTTGAAGCTGCTGCAGAAACCCTCGCCAGTGGACCTCAGCCTCGCTGAGTCGGCAGCTGACCCCAATCACCTCCCGCTTGCCCCAGCAGTTGACTCCGGTCGCTTTCAAGACGGCCACATCCTGAATGCTGCCCTGGCGACGGACCTTCTCGTAGTGCGCATCCAGGTACACAACTGGATAGCTGCCCAAAGGGCGGTTGCGAAACTGCTCGAGTTCGTCGTCCAGCAGCTTGGAGATTCTTGAGACCTGGCTGGCGGAGATCTCGGTGCCGCACAGCTGCTCGGTAATCTCGGTGACCTTGCGCGTCGACACGCCCATTACATACATCTCGGCGATGGCCAACTTGAGCGCCTTCTCCGAACGGCACCCTCGTTCCAGGGATCGGGGATAGAAGTCCAGGTGACGTACTTGTGGAATCCGGATTCGCAGCTGTCCCACTCGAGTGGACAGCGTCTTGTCCTTGTACCCGTTGGCGTGGTCTCGACGCTGCTCGCTCCGCTCCCAGCGTCGAGCTCCCAGAAACTCTTCTCGTTCCAGCTGCATGGCGGCGTTGATCAGCTTCTCTAATACTCCTCGAAACGCTTCACTGCCTTCTTCGATCAGCTCTCTCAATAGTTCTCGTGGTAGCCTCTGTTTTGGGTCTGGGGTCATTCGGATCCTCCTTACTCGTTGCCTTGAGTTTTTGGAGAAATCCTGCCCCAGACCTCTGATCCTTTTAGCTCACCTTTCCCAAATTACAGAAAGAACGGTACACCCCTGCTCTCTTTTTACTTGCATGCCCCTGGGTTATCTACTCAACGGGGTGTGGGGATACCTGATCTCCTCTGTTTACGAGTCGCGGATCCTTTACGCCTTTGTCTTGATGCTCACAACTGCCAGCGTGGGAACTGCCGGCTACCACTTTCTGGAAGACTGGCCCTGGTCCGACGGTCTGTACATGACCGTGATTACCATGACAACAGTAGGTTACGGCGAGACCCGAGAACTGACTCAGATTGGCAGGGGTTTCACCATGCTCCTGGTGGTGACATCGATCGGAATTGCCGGATACGCGATTTCTACCGTGGCGGCCTATGTTGTTGAGGGAGAATTCAATCGAGTTTTTCGAGGTCGAAAAATGGATAAACGAATTGCCAGGATGCGAGATCATATTGTGTTATGCGGTGCCGGCAGAACAGGAGCTGAAATTGCTCAGGAGTTGTACAAGACGCTGACTCCCTTTGTGATTATCGAGAAGGACGAAAAGGTCTTGCAGCGCCTTCCATTTCTGCGCGAAATCCCGTATCTGCAGGGGGATGCCACCAGAGACTCGATCTTGCAAAGATCCGGAGTCGAGAGAGCCAAAGGACTCCTGGCCGTTTTGCCCAATGACCAGGCCAATGTGTTCCTGGTTCTGACCGTGAGGGCTTTGAGCCCAAAGCTTCGCATCATCTCCAGACTCACCGACGACAGCAACCGCCAGAAACTGCTCCGAGCAGGGGCGGATACAGTCGTTCAGACGCAGGCGATCGGCGGCCTGCGAATGGCATCGATGATGATTCGACCCTCAGCAGTGACCTTTCTGGACAAAATGCTTCGGGTGACGGGAGAGACTCTCCGTGTGGAGGACGTCACCGCCACTCCCTCCATGCAGGGGAAGACGCTGCGACAGTTAGAGTTGAACGAGCGGATTGGCCTCCTGGTTGTGGCTCTGCAACGACCCGGCGAGCAAGAGTACTCCTTCAATCCAAAGCCGGAGACCGAGCTGGGCGAAGGCGACGTGCTGATCGTGATCGGCTCCCCCCGGCAAGTCCGGGCAGCCAGGGAAGTCTGAGGCTGGTCGGGCCATTAGGAGTTCGGACCACGGAGGGTCCTCCCACATTCTCGGGCGGGCGCAAGACCGGCTCCTACGACCAGGCAACCACCTGTTACAGTCATCCGAGGTCTATCATAATGAGCAATGCAGTTTAGCCCCGCCGACTATATTGTTCTGTGCTCTTACCTCGTTGCGACCGCGCTCTTTGGAATCTGGCTGGGGCGTGGGCAACGGAGCACCAGCGATTATTTTCTGGGAGGCCGGCGGCTTCCCTGGTGGGCGCTGTCCCTTTCGATTGTGGCTACCGAAACGAGTACCCTCACCTTCATTGGTGTCCCCGCCTTTGCCTACGATCGAAATCTGACGTTCCTCCAGCTGGCCATGGGCTACGTCATCGGCAAAACCCTGGTCAGTTTCGTATTGATTCCATCTTACTTTAAGGGTGATATTCAAAGTGCCTATGAAATATTGACTTTTCGCTTTGGTCCCAAGGTCAAGAACTTCTCTGCGGGCCTGTTCCAGGTGAACCGGACCCTGGCGGACGGTGTCCGCCTGTTTGCGACTGCGCTGGTACTTTCCGTAGTCACTCGAATTTCAGACGTTTGGACGGTCGTCATCATCGGTGTGATTACGATTATTTACACCTTTTTCGGAGGAATGACCGCAGTCGTGTGGAACGACGTATTCCAGCTGATCGTGTACATCGCGGGTGCAGTCATCGCCTTTTTCCTTCTGATCGACCGCATACCGGGCGGGTGGCAGGAAGTCTCCCGAGTCGCTGGTGAGTCTGGCCAGTTCCAGATCATCGATTTCAGCTTCTCTCTCGAGAACTCCTACACGTTTGTGGCTGCCATTGTGGGCGGTGCCTTTCTCACCTTCGCTACTCACGGGACCGACCAGATGATGGTGCAGCGCTATCTCTCCTGCTCGAGTCAGGCGAAGAGTCAACAGGGTCTGATCTTGAGCGGCATCATCGTACTGGGCCAGTTTCTTCTTTTTCTGGTGATCGGAGTCCTGCTCTACAGTTTCTACCAGCACTTTCCTTCCAGCACTCCCCCGGCGGACAGCCAGCGGGTTTTTCCGGTTTTCATTGTTGAAGAAATGCCACGGGGCGTCTCTGGACTGGTGATCGCCGCTGTCTTTGCTGCAGCCATGTCGACCCTAAGTAGCTCACTGAACTCTCTGGCCTCTTCCACTCTGAACGATTTTTACAGGCCCTATCTGGCGCCCCGCGCCGAGGAAGCGCACTACATCAGGATGTCGCGCCTGTTCACAGCGGGCTGGGGAGTGATCTTGATCGCGATCTCCTTAATGGCACGGAACTGGGGCAGCGTGCTCGAAGTCGGCCTGGGCATCACCAGCGTTGTCATGGGCTGCGTGCTGGGTGTTTTTCTGTTGGGCCAGTGGACCCGCGTCAGAAGTGAGGCGGCGGGACTCATCGCCATGGTCAGCGGTCTGGGAGTCGTGATCCTCGTGCATTTGAATGGAGTTTACGCCTGGGGCTTCCTGCCGGTTGTTGCCTGGACCTGGTACGTCCTGATCGGGGCATCCACCACGCTGCTAACCGGGATTGCAGTCGAACGCATCGTGAAAGCCACCTGAGTGCGTATGGAACTTTGGAACGTTGGCACGCGAAGCACATTCAGGGCCGGGCGGCGATCCCCTGGGACGAAGCAGTTGGCGGGACCGCCGACAGGTAGTCCAGCTGGTTGTTCCCGAACAGCTCCTGCCCGATCAGCGGCAGGCTCGATTGCACCAGAACGTATCCTCCCACCTGACCCGCACTTTCCGGGACCATTTCCGGGAGAACCTTGGAGAGGCGCTCACCGGCCTTCAGGACAAACTGCACCTGGCCCGTGGGAAGGCCATCCGAGCCGATCACAACCAGTTCCACCAGGGCATCGACAAGATTCGGATTGAAGAGAGCGATTCCAGTAAACGTCTGATCTCGAAGGTCCTCGGCTATGGAGTTTGCGACATGCCCGAAAAGGGCTCGATCAAAACCCTGATGCTGGAGCAGCAGCTGTGCGCCAAACCGAAAAGTCCCGGACTCACCAAAAACGATGTCCCCGGCGACTCCAGTCCCGTCGGAACTGACAATCAGCGAACCGACGCGGGCAGAGACCTCTCCAGTTAGCCCTGCAGCCTCGGCATCTTCGGTCTCAGCTGCCTCAGCGCCCAGCCCCAGTACCTCTGCGCCCTCGATCTCAACTGCGCCACCAGGCTGCAGCTGCACTGGATCCAGTGTCTGGATCAAAGCCCCGTGATCAACGTCAAATAGAATTCCCGCAGCGACGATTGGAAATCCCCACACAAGGATTAAAAAAAAAGAGCTGTAGCCGTCCTCTGAGACGGCCCTTTCCGCGGTCCTCCTTTCTGTAAAAAAGAGAGATTGTTCCTAGAATGCGAGGGGGACGGAGTGAGGGCGTAGCCCGAACGGAGCTCCCCCTCGCTCGCGCTGGCGTCGAGGGGAGTGGACCAGATCCACGAGGCTGCTGAGCGGCCTCTGTAGGGCGCTGTACGACCTCTCCCCTTGGCGGGCACTCGTCTATCGCCCTCACCAAGCACTTTCCGGGGTCCAATCAGCCGATTTGCCCGGATTTGACCTCCTCGCGGTTTCCTCATTTCGTGGTTCCCTGCTGCTTTGCCTTGGCGCTCTCCATTCGATAGCTCGGGACGTTGAGTTCCAGAATCACGCTGTGGTGCACCAGCCGGTCGATGGCTGCTGCCGTCGTCAGGGGGTCCTTGAAGATCCTCTCCCAGTCCGAGAAGATCAGGTTGCTGGTCAGCAAGATGCTGCGACGTTCGTAACGATGGGCCAGCAGTGTGAAGAGAACCTCCATTTCCTCCCGGCTTTGCTGAACGTAGCCGATGTCATCGACTATGAGAGCCTCGAAGCGATCCAGTTTCTTGAGCTCCTTCTCCAGAGTCAGATCGATTTTGGCCCGCAGCAATCGCTGTACCAGCAGGGCGCAGGTAGAAAACAGAACCCGGCGCCCCAGCAGAATCAACTCCTGGCCCAGAGCACAGACCAGATGGGTTTTCCCGCTCCCAGGGTTACCGAAAGCCAAGACGTTCTCGGCACGATCCAAAAACGTCCCTTCCAGCAGCGCTGTGAGTTGTCGATCCACGCTTTGGGGCAAGCGCGAGCGGTCCAGCGCCGTCAGCGTTTTCTCCCAGGGAAGCTTGGAGGCCCGACGCTGGCGCTGGATTTTGCGCTCGTGCCGCTCCGCCACCTCGATCTCAGATAACGACAAGAGAAACCGGGGATAGGACAGACTTTCCTGGGTGGCCAGTGCCGCCTGGGCGGCGTAGTGCTCCCGAAAGGCCGGTAGATGCAGCTCGATTAGGCACTCGCGAAGTCGCGGTAAGTTGCCTGTGCTCATGACCTCACCTCCCGGTTCTCGAGAAGGGTGTCGTAGAGGCCCACGTCCATCTTCTCCACCATCACTTCCCAGGGTTCCACCACCGGATCGACAAGGCATTCTCGTAGTGCTTCAAAACGGATTCTTTGTCCCCGCTCAATCAACACCTGAAGTGCCTCTCGCACCCGCTGTTCACCTTCCTGGGCAGCCACCTCGAGGATCTTCAGATATTGGCGATCCGCCGTGGCCGGACAATCTCGGCGCAGCTCGTCGTAGGCGACTCGAAACAAGATCCCCGGAAACAGATCCTCCCGCCAGCGATAGCGAGTAAACGCCCCCGGCTTGCGCACCAACGAATGGATCACGTGCCGGTAGTCAATGCGATGCTTGCCTTCTCCTCGCAAGCGCGGCATCCGTGCCTGGCGCCGTCCTCCGTAGTAGACCTCCACCTGATCCGCCCACACCCGCACTTGAACGCGCTCGCCGATCAACCGGCTGTCCACCGAATAGGTGTTGTGGCGAACCCGGATCGTACTGCTGGGGGAGACTCTCACCCACTGCCGGGTGAAGTCATCCAGACGGCGTGCCGGCAACGGGCGCATCACTGCCAGCTCTTCTCCCAGGCGCTTTTGCCGGGCCGCATTGCGCCGGGACACAATCACCGCTACAAAGCCCTCGTACTCTTCCCGGCTGGAAAAATCACGGCTACACCGCAGCAGCAGTTCCTGCTCAATGGCCCGTTTCAAGCGGTGATGGGACTGTTCCACATCCCCGTTCTCGTGTGCCTTTCCTGCCTGAGTGCGACTGGAGCGCATCCCGAAGTGTCTCAGCAACGCTTGATAGCGCTCGGTGAACTCTTCCCGCTTCAGGTTCTTGACTGCCGCCGAGAGCCGGTCGGTCCGGTGCTCCTCGGGCAGCGCCCCCAACTCCCACAACGCGTTCTGAAGCCCCAGGCTGAGGCTCTCAAACGACTCACTGAAACACAGCGTGGTCGCTTCCCAGTTCGAGTAGGCCAACACGAAGTGGTACAGCAGATGGGGAAACGGCTGGCCCTGGATCGTCACTCCGAGGCGCCCCATAAACGTGAAGTCCGATTGCGCTTGATGTCCCGGCTGATACTTCTGCGGGAACATCACCTCCTTCGCTTCTCCGTATTCTGCCTTCCACTGCTTGATCCTGCGCTGCAGCGTTCTCAACTGGCCTTGCTGGAAGGCCCCTTCCTGCTGACGACACAAATGATCGAACACCGCTTTTGCTTCCACCGTCGGCGATCGCTTCAGGATCTCTTTCACCTCCGGCCACACCGACTCGAACGGATCCGATCGAGTTCTCCAATACCGTTCCGGCTGACACTGGCTCGGTAGCTTTCCCGACTTCAGGTACTTGCGAGCTGTCTTTCGCGACATCCCCGCTTTGGCCGCCGCCATCGTTAGCGTCTTCTCGTTCTTCTTCAACTTTACTAACCTCCGCACTTGCTGATCCTTAACCATGCCCTCATGGTCAGGATCAGCCCTGAAAAAGCGGGGAATTCCATTTGTCGTCGCGGGGAATTCTAACTGTCGCCAATCAGCCCCGTTTTCCGCGACCGAAGTCAATTCCACACTTCTAGCCTGGTCAGAAAGGTTGATCACCCGGACCAACGTCATCAGATCGACTCCTCCCAGCGAGCCGTGGGCAAGCTGGGCTGAATAAGACAAGTGCCCTTCCGGGACTCGGATCGGCGGGTTTCCGAACAGCGTATCTCCGACCTGGATCAGTGAAAAGCCGATCCCTCCGGGCTCGTCAAACTGAACCACCGCATAACACTGATCGATCTGCTCAATCCCGAAAAGCAGGTCGGACTCCCTCTCGGTGAATCCGCCGGCCGGGAGATTAATCGCCGTCTGTGCCCTTACGATGCCATCAAATCCCATCAGCTTCGCGGTCGCCCCCAGTGGTGCATCGTTCGGGTTGGCGAGATAAAAGTGGGTCGTCGATAAAAGATCACCATTCCCTGCCGGAAAGGCGCCCTCCCCCTGGTGGACACGACTGAAGACGAGCCGCGTGGCTCGATCCGTTTCTGCGATTCCTCCGTCCAGCAGGCTGGGACGGCTTCCCACGCCGTTCCCAATCTGAAAGAAGCTCGAGACTTCCCGAGAGCTGGTGCGGAGGCGCAACCACCCTTTCTGGGGAGAAGTAATCGCATCCCTGAACAGATCGCGCAGGAGAGTCGCCAGTTGGCCGAAAGGGCCGATCCCTTCCAGGACGGGGTTGACGGCCAGAGGCAGTTGCTGACCGCCGGCACCCAGTGCTTCCGCAGCGAACACCGCCGTTTCCGGGGAGTCGTTTCCAAGGGCAATACCGGTAAACCTGGCATCGGACAATTCGATCACCGGAAAAAGCAGCTCTTCGGTGGTTTCGGGGCCCAGGAGGATGATCTGACTCCCGTCCAGGTCAAAGCTCTCACCCGGAAATACTTCATAAATGGACTCCGGACCGGTCTGAGCCGGCTGCATCTGCTGGGACCAGTCAACCTGCTCTGCGGCAGAGCTGCCGCCCGGTGTGATTCCCACGATCGCCTGCAGCCCCTCATCATTGGGAGTTACCCCATCCGCAGTTGCCCGAATCTGGTCGTATTCGAACCGAATACTCCCGTCCGGGAAAAGTTCCACGGCAAAGGTATTCCCGGGTGCAACGCCGAATGGCAAGTACTCAGGAACGTCGACCCACTGGAACGTCAGGGAGAGGCCGTCGAAAAGGGCCTGGATATCTCCTTTGGGCTCCGGGTTCAGGTCGGTAAAAAGGGGAGCTATCCGGGGCGGACCGGACACAAAGCGGCCCTCATCGCGAGGCGTACTGTCACTGTCTCCCGCGCCGAAGGTAAGGTTACCATCGGTGTTCACAGTGACTCGCTCATAAACCGTTCCAAAAAACGGAAAACTGAATCCCTGTGGAAACGTGAACAGCTCCTCATCGTCATCCGTCAGGGAGGCCAGGTTATTGCTCCCTTCATTGGCAAAGAGGCGAATGTCCTCGACCGGCTGCCCCGCCATGGCAGGCAGCAGCGTCTTCTCGGTTGGATCATCGAACTGAGGAATGGCCGACTCGTTGTCCCCGTTGTAGTAGTCCTTTGGGAACTGATCGAAGCGTATCTGGAAGGGACCGACGTTACTTCCCTCGGTGAAGGAAGAGGAGATCGGCTCCATGAAAACGATATAGGAACCGGGATCGAGACCGGGAAGTTCGAACTGGCCAAGTCCTTCCAGCAGGAAGTCCGAGACCACCGAGACCAGCCCGGCAGGCCGCTCCGTCCACTGCCCTTCGTTATCCACCTCGATGGGCATGGCCACGACATTAGCCCCCGAGAGACCCCCTCCACTGCGGCGGAGTATTTGGCCACGAATGGTACCCGTCGCCTCCCGGAATCCGTCCGCCGGGTACATATACGACAGCCAGGCTCGATCGTCGAAACGGATTCCTATCGGCCCTGCGACGACGATGAAGGGAAACATCACGGGCAGAAAAAGCAGGTTCTGGCGATTGAGGAAGATCCCGAGATCTCCCTGACTGTGATCGAGCCCCAGCAGATGCCCAACCTCGTGTATAACGACGCGGCGAAATTCACCGGCCGTACCCAGGCTGGCTCTGCGCCCGTTCAGAACCACAAAACCAAACTCAAAGTTCACACCTGCGGGAAAGGCGTTGGCAAATCCGAGAATAGTGTCGCTGGCGCCGTCGCCGAGCAGATCATCAGTAATCGAACCATCGCGATCGAAGATCACGGGATTCCCCTGCCCCTGGGGCTGAGTGATAAAGGGAATGTAGTTGGACTGATCCACATCGACCGGCAACTGCTCTCCCTGGGCGAAACGGATGGTGGCTGTTTCGATTTCCCACTGCCCCAGAGTCGAGAGGACGAAATCGACTCCCTCCTGGTTAGTGATCGAGCCGTTTACACTCATTGGACCCTGGTCGATGGCGATGATGACTGGCTGGAGAGGGTTCCAGCGTGCAAAGACACCGGGGCCCACGGGAGCCAGTGGCCCTCCTGCAAACAGAGCCGCCGGCCACAGAAGGAGACTTGACTGGAGGGCGAGTGCCGTTAGACTTGATCCCCTCTTATGAATTTTCCGGGCTAAAACGCTCATCGAACCGACTTGGGGGCCTTGCCCTGCTGATAAGCTTCGATTGTGCGAACCGCCTCAGAAAGTGCCTCCAGAGAAATCGGCCCCTGATTCGCCAGAAGCTCAGCCTGGGAATGTTTGAGGCCCATCCTTTGAAGCCGGGTCAGAGCCAGGTCATGAGTCAGGTTCTGGTTCTTCAAACCGTTCACGATGGACAACCTGCCCCTGCCGTCTTCGAGCACCGAAAACACTCCTTGGGAGAGACCGGTTGGACTTGTCAATCCGATCCTGCTGTCGGCTGCCAGAAACAGAACCAGATCCTGGCCTTTTCTGAAGACAGGAAGGCCGGCGATCCTGAATCCTCTCGCTCCAGATGTCTGAAGCTGGCGAAAGACAACGCGTTCACCCTCCACCGTCCCCTTGAGCCCGTCAGTGACCAGGAACGAGTATTCCACGACCGGGAGGCCATTGCTGTGGGTCATCTCCCGGGCCGACACACAGCGGCCGTAAAAGACCCGGTCTGAAGCCCGGACCATTTCCGAGAGGTTCACGATCCTGACAGTGGTTGCCGTCAGACTGATGGTGGCTGCCACGAGTGACAGCGTCGCGGTAAGCAAGCGTGTTCTCATTCTCATTCGTTCCCCTTTACCTGGGCTGTCCAAATCTCATATTCTACCGCGGCACATGGCAGCCTGTGGCAGTCTGCATCACCACATCAGAGATGCCTCTCCGGGTCGCCAGGGTTCATCCGAAGGTGGCGCCATATGATCGCAAGATTCCTCCTCTGGTTCATGCTGTTGCCTGTCCAGTTCTTGCTCCTGGTCGCCGCTGTACTGGCTGAGCTTGTTTCTCTCGTTTCAGGAACCGTTCGAGGTTCCTTTTCTTTGACCGATACTCCCCATGATCAATGCTCAATCGTGATCCTCAATTGGAATGGCCGGGAACTCCTCGAAGAGTGTCTGCCTGCCGTCGTCCGGGCCATCGAAACTGATGGTAGAGACCACGAGATTCTGGTGGTCGACAATGGAAGCACCGACGACAGCGTTAAATGGACTCGCCGGAACTTTCCGCACGTACGGATTCTGGAGTTGGATCGCAACCTCGGGTTCGGAGAAGGCAACAATCGAGGAGTGGCAGCGGCCCGGCACAATATCGTGGTTCTTCTGAACAACGACATGGTCGTGGATCCCTCTTTCCTGGCCCCTCTCCTGGAGCCATTTGCGGACCCCGATGTCTTCGCCGTCAGCGCCCAGATTCTTTTCCCAGCCGGGCAACGGCGCCAGGAAACGGGCAACACTAATGGCCACTTTGAGGGTGGCCGTCTTCATCTCAGTCACGAACCGGTCCTCAGGTGCAACCATAAGCGTCGATTCCTGCCGGTGCTGTGGGCGGGCGGGGGGTCCTCCGCATTCCGTCGAGACTACTTCCTCAGACTGAAGGGGTTCGCGCCCATTTTCTCTCCCTGCTACGTGGAAGACACCGACTTGAGCTACCGGGCCTGGAGACGGGGCCTCCGGGTGTTATTTGCGGCCGCCAGTCAAGTCGTTCACAAGCATCGAAGCAGCTCCCGGCAGCGCTTCAAAGAAGACCAGATCGAGGAGATGATCGAGCAGCGGAAGCTCTGGTACCTGTGGAAGAACTTCCAGGTGCGCACTCTGCTCCCCCACTTTCTGCTCTATCCGATTAGACTCGGCCGTGCCATCACACTGGCCGGGTATCTCGGAGCTCTGGCCAGGGCACCCGCCGCTCTTTTTCTGAGGGCCTGTGAACCCGCGCGCTGTTACACAGACCGGCAGTTTCTGGAGTGGACAAAACGACCGCTGGTCTATTTGAATCGATTTTGTCCGAACCGTCACCGTCAAACGGAGAAAACTCCCTCCCGTGTTCTCATCGCCAGTGCCTACCTTCCCCACCTCGGACGGCACGGAGGAGCGGGCCGGGTTTTTCAGCTCTTGAGACGTGTCTGCGACAAGCACCGTCTGACTCTTGTCAGCTTTGTCGAGACTGGTGACGAAATCGAGCAGGCGCAACAGGCCGCCCCCTTCTGTGAGCGCCTGGAAACCGTCCTGCGCCGCCAGTTCGAGCCAGTCTCGCCATACCTCTATGAGCCGTTTGAAGAGTTCAACTGCGTCAACTTCCGGGAGTCGCTGGAAGGTGTTCTAGCCGAAGAGGACTTCGATCTGGTTCATTTTGAGTGGACTCAAATGGTTCAGTATGCCGATCTCGTTCCGGGCATTCCCAAACTGGTGACCGAAATCGAGGTGAATTACGCAGCGCACCACAGCCTGGTGGCCGTAGAAACGAATCCATTGAAGCGCCTAAGGCGCTATTACAACACCCTCCAGACGCTTCACCGCGAGCTTCAGATGTGCCGCAGGACGGACGGTGTCGTCTGCGTCACCGACACCGACGCAGCATTCCTGGCAGGGTACATCCCCGACTCCCGGCTTCACGTTGTGAACACCGGAGTGGATACTCATTACTTTACCCCGGGAGGCCGTGACCAGATCGAGCCTGACTCGCTGGTTTACATTGGTGCCTTCCGTCATGAGCCCAATGTGGATGCCATGCTTTACTTTCAGCGAGAAATCTTTCCTCTGCTCTTGAAGGCCCGACCCAGGATCCATCTGTACATTGTGGGCTCCTCCCCTCCACCCGAGATCAGACGTCTGGAGAACCACCCCAACGTCACGGTGACCGGTTTTGTCGAGGATATCCGGGAGTACTACCACCGGGCACAAGTCGTGATCGTACCGCTGCGAACGGGAGTGGGGATCCGGGGCAAAATCCTGGAGGGCTGGGCGGCTGAAAAGGCCATGGTGGCTACCTCGCTTGCCTGCATGGGCATCAGGGCCGGCCATGGGGAGAACATCCTGATTGCAGATGACCCGGCCGAATTCGCTCTCTGGACCCTGGCACTCCTGCGCAACCCCGAGCATTGCCTGCGGCTTGGAGCGGCCGGCCGGGAAACGGCCATTCGACATTATGAATGGGATGACCTGGCGGGCCAACTCTCCACTCTTTATCAGGGCATCACGAGCGGGAACTCTCAGCACGAGGGAAAGAAAGAACCGTGAAATCTTCCCCTTCTTTTCCAGAAAAGCCGGACGAAGAGCAACGACTCCTGCTCGTACAGTGCTGTCACCTCCCCCAGTTCTTCTACCTGGCGGCAGGGCTGCGTCGTCAGTTTCCGGACACCCCGCTGGACGCCCTCGTCATCCGGTCAGATGACCTTGACTTCTACCTCTCCAGGCACAATCCGTTCTCATCGGTCCTGACTCCCTCCTCGCCATCTTTCACGGGGACGAACTACTCCCGGATCGTCTTCCCGTTGTTCAACCGCGGATATCGATCGATCAAAAGCGCAGCCCGAGGACTCTTGGGACCCGCATTTGAAGTCGACTACCAGGGCCGGCCACGCCCCCTCAGCGGTTTTCGACTGGCACGTTCGGTTCTCTATCCATTGCATCAACCTGACGAGGCTTTCCGGGAGTACCTGCTTAGCTTCCCACACCGGCCGCTGGGCGAGAAGGTCCTGTTCGTGGAGAGCTGCCATCCCTCACTGGTGAAAGCAGCAGAGCCGGTGTGGCGCCCTGCCCTGCCCGATCCCTGTGAGCTGACGCGAGTGGCCCCACAGTCGTTCCAGAAGGCCATCCGGCGGCTGAGAGGTCGCAGATTTGACTCGGGCATCGTTTTCTTTTCAGGCGAAAAGGGTTATTGGGGAATGAAGCTGCTGCCTTTCCTGCTGAGAGTACCCAAGACTCTGGTCGTCAACGAGAGTGGCGACTTCTTCTATGCCACCCTTCCGGGTCTCCTTCGGTTTTTCTACCAGAGGGTACGATTCGGGCCGGCCGTCCCGAGGCCGACGCCCAGGATTCTGTTCATCCAGACTGAGGGGTCTGCAAGCTGCCGCTTTGCCCTGACCAGGCTCAAGTCAGCGGAGCTGTTCCCGGACAGTGAAATCGTCGTCCTGTGCCGTGAGGAAAACAGCTCCGGGTACCGAAACGCAGCCGGGGTGGACCGGGTTGTCGAGTTGAGAAAACGTGGCTGGCTCCACAACTGGCGTACCTTTCGGCAGCTCCGCCTGCTGAATCCAGATATCGTCTCCGCTGTTTATTCAGGGAGGCCGGTTTTCCGTAAGGCTAAATTCCTTTTTCTCCTCCTCTGCGACCGCCCTGGCCTGGTTTTCAACGCCGCTCTGGAATGCTACTTTCTCACCCTTCGCAAGGTTCCCAGGCTGCTTGCCCGGGAACCACTTCGTTTTGGGGTCTCCGCCGACCCAGCACCCCTGCGATCTTTAGTCGTGCAGACCGAGCACGCCCGAATGGTGCGCGAATCCATCCGGCGCCTGGCATCACAAGAACTCTATCCTGCAGCCCGGCTGGTGATCGTGTGCCGGGCCGACGACTCTCCCCATTTTGAAGACCTTCCAGGAGTCGAGAGAGTTCTGCATTATCCCCACCGCCTCAGCGGCTGGTTTCAGCTGGCCCGTCAACTTAGAAGTGAGAAACCTGCTCTGGTCAACCTCATACTCTCGGGCCGGCCGGTCTTTTCACTGCACAAGCTCTTTGTGTTGGCACTCTTCCCATTTTCTTCCAAGCTCGTCTTCAACGCTCGCCTGGACGCCTACTGGCTGCGGCTCACTACCCTGCCCCGTGTCTTCCGAAGAGAGCCGCTGCTGCTGGAAGAACCCGGTGTCAAGACCCGGAATGAGATCCTGCTCATCCAGACTGACGCCACCGACACGACCCTGGAAGTCCTGGAGGCTCTGCTCGCGGGCAAGGCGGTTGGGCGAGGAGAAGTCAGGCTACTCTGCCGGGCGGAGGACCGGAATCACTTTCTACCCAGGATTGAAGAAACGGACATCAGCACCTGGACGCCGGGAATCTCTGTGGAGAACCTGAAGCTGATAATGACGTTGTGCAGGATCGACCGGGACATCGTTGCTGCAATCTTCTCCGGCCGACCCGTTTTCCGGCTTCAGAAGCTGCTCTTCTTTCTTCTTCCCGCACGGAACCGGCTGCTTTTCAATGAGAACGTTGACTACTTTTATCTCAATCGCCGCCGCTTCAGCAAAGTCCTCCGGCTTCCCAGTATCCCCGTGTCCTTTCACGGATCGTCAGCGAGATGGAAACATTCGCTCCGGCAGACAGCCAAGATTGTCCTCTGGCTGCCCCGCTTTGCCTACCTTCTGGGCTGGCTTACAGTGGAAAAACTGAGGCGTGCAAGACGTCTGCAGGGGGCGGGACAGAGCAGCCTTAACCAACAGCCATAGAGCTGCGAACCGGATCGGGGGAGGAATGCAGATGAGTCAGCTGCCAGTTGCCATTCTCCTTCTGATAGATCTCGGTCCAGCGCCCGTTCTCACGTGAGAGTTGACCGTTTGACTGGTGAGCCAGGAGATACTGCGAAGTAATCCATGCAACATCGTCCTTTACCTCGATCTGAATGTTCGAGGTGAAGAAAGTCAGCTCGGCCAGCTTTCCGAAGTAATGTTGCAGAGTGTTCTCGAAAGTCTTGAAGTCAGAAAACCGTGGGGGGGGTACTGTGTTGAAAATAACAGCTTGTTCGGCGTAAATGTCACGAAGACCCGCCAGGTCTTTCTGCTCCCACGCCTTGACATGTCTTCGGTGCAGGTTCAGCAGGTGATCTCTCGGGTTATTGCGCATAAGTTATTAAGAGTCTTGATCTTAGCAGAATCGTCCCCTCCATTTCAAATCCACGAAGAAACAGGCGGGAGGCCGACAACTGCCACGGCTGACGGGCATCTTCATCGAGCCCCAACCCCGAACCTGGAACGTTCTGTTAACATACACGAAGCAGTTCAAAGGAGTAGGCGATGCCTTCTTTATGGTCTGGCTCTCTCACTTTTGGTTTGGTTTCGATCCCGGTTCGACTCGAGGTTTCGCGGCGCAGCCAGAGGGTGAGTTTCAACCTCTTGTGCCCCGAGTGTCTCGGTCGCATCAACCAGGTCCCATACTGCCCTGCCTGTGATCAGTATCGAGAACGTGCAGAGCTGAAGAGGGGTTACCAATATCAGAAAGATGAATACGTGGTGATGGAGCCGGAGGATTTCACCAAAGCAGAGAGCAATGCCTCGCGCAATATTGAGGTGATCGCTTTTGTGGAAGCCGAGACATTGAAACCCGTCTTTCTGGACCGCACGTACTACCTGCTCCCGGAACCGGACGCCGAGAAGGGCTACGCCCTGCTTCACAGGGGTATGCAGGAAACCAATAAGATCGCCATCACCCGTTTCGTCATGCGCGGCAAGGAATACATCGGGGCCGTGAACTTCGCCGATGGAGGCCTGATGATGCACATCCTCTTCCACCAGGGAGAGTTCAAGCATGCCAGTCAGGTCGTTCCGGAGCTGAATGTCGAAGTATCGAGCAAGGAGTTGGACCTCGCCGAGCAGATTATCGAGAACATGTCCGAGGACTTTTCTGAAGAGATGCTCACCGACGAATACAGGGCACGCCTTCTCGACATCATTCAACAGAGAATCGATGGGAAAAGCGTTGTTGTGGCCGAAACAAAGAAGCCGGCCAAGGTTGTGGACCTGATGGAAGCGCTCAAGAAGAGCCTCGATGCGACTTCCCGGGAGAAGTCCAGGAAGGGCGTGGAGACAAGCGAAAAGAAACCGGCAAGACAGCGCAAACAGGCATAGCACACTCATAGATTTCTTCTTTGATGCTCAAACATTTCAGCCGTGAGCAGGCTGCCAAGATTCTCGAAATCAGACTGGGCCGCCTCCGCTACTGGGACCGCATCGGTTTGGTGAAACCAAGCCTCAGGAGAGGTGGAGGGGTGTTCTATGACTTCCAGGATCTGATTTGTCTAAGAACAGCAAAAAAGATTATTGAAAAGGGAGTTGCAGCCACCCACCTGACCCGTAGTCTTACGTCTCTCGTGGAGCGTTTTCCGGATGGCGAACGAAAACTCAGCAGTCTCCGGGTCTTCGCGCTGGGGAACCGGGTCATTGCCGGCCGTGGGGAACGGCTGGTGGACAGTCTTTCGGGGCAGTATCTGCTCGATCTCGACTGGAACAAGGTTCGGGGTGAGGTCCAGGAGCGGGTGGACAGCTTTGCAGCGACCAGGGGGGCAGACGAGTGGTGCGAAGAGGGCATGCGCTATCATTCCGATCCGTCCAACCACGAACACGCCATGCATGCTTTCCGGCAGGTCATCAAACTGAACCCCAGTCATCGGGAGGCACTTGCCCATCTGGGTGCCCTCTACTACAAGCGGCGGAGATTCGGGGAGGCAGAGCGCTGTTTCCTACGCGCCCTGGAAGTCAAGCCTGACGATTCAAATGCCCTCTTCCACCTGGGTCTTGTTTTCGAGGAGAGCCGGAAGTTCAGGAAGGCCCTTGGCTGCTATGAGCAGGCCTTGGAGGCGGAGCCCGGGTTTCCGGAAGCCCATTACCAGCTGGCCGGAGTTGCCGAGACGCTGGGAGACATCCAGGAGGCGATTCATCACTGGGAAGCCTACCTGCAATTCGATCGGATAAGCCTGCACGGACGAATCGCCCACAAGCGAATTCAACTTCTCAGCAGAGAATTAAAGAAGAGGTAAGTATTGGCCTTGAGGTTTGCTCTCCAGCACGTATGCTGGTACTTCCTTAGACACTGGAGCGCCACATGATCAGCCACGCCATGGAGGATTATCTCAAGGCGATCTATGTGCTGGGCCAGGACGGCAAGAAAGTGTCCACCTCCAGGCTAGCCGAGAATCTGGAGTGCTCCGCAGCCAGCGTAACCAACATGCTCCAAAAGCTGGCCTCGTTGAAGCTGGTGCAGTACCAGCCTTACCAGGGTGTAGATCTGACCGAGGCCGGTACGCGGGTTGCCCTGGAAGTCATTCGCCATCACCGGCTGATTGAGCTTTATTTGAAAGAAGTGCTTGGCTACAGCTGGGACAAAGTGCATGCGGAAGCTGAGGAGCTCGAACACGTGATTTCGGAGGAACTCGAGGAAAGGATCGACAAGGCACTCGGGTACCCCACGCGGGACCCACACGGGCACCCGATTCCCGGGAAGGACGGCACGATGACCGACGAGCGGCTTCCTTCGCTATGGGAAGTTCCCGAATCGACCGACGTCATAGTGGCCCGAGTGGATGATCGCAATGCTTCCGTTCTGCGCTATCTGGATTCACTGGGGATTCATCCTGAAGTAGAGATGCACGTTCTGGAGAAAGCCCCTTTCAACGGCCCCTTGTTGATCGAGCTGGGCAAAGCGAAGCACAGTCTCAGTGAAGAGCTGGCTCGCCAGATTTTTGTCCGGGTCCAATGAACATTCCACTCACCCATCTTCGCTTTCTGGACCGCGCCGAGGTCCAGTTCGGTCGCAAGACAGGCGTCATTGACGGTGAATCGACCTGGACCTACGCCGAATATGCGAGGCGTTGCCGCCAACTGGCCAATTTACTGGAACGGATGAACCTGTCTGCAGGCTCCCGGGTGGCCTGTCTGGCCTACAATACGCATCATCTGCTGGAAGCCTACTATGGCGTCAACCTGGCCGCAGGCGTCCTGGTCCCTCTCAACATTCGCCTGTCCCCCCCCGAATTCGAGTTCATTCTGAACGACTGCCAGGCAGAGATTGTCTTGTTCAACCAGGAGCTGGGCCACCTCCTGGAGGAGATCCAGGATCGAGTGGAGACGGTCCGCCACTTTGTTCTTCTGGATTTGGAGACTCCTCCTGGTTGGGCCCACCCCCGGTGTCTCGAGGACCTGCTGTCTGCTGAGTCCACTGAAAGGGCTGTTGAGCTCACGGAGATTGACGAAGACTCGGTGGCGGAGATCTTCTACACCTCAGGAACTACGGGACACCCCAAAGGGGTAATGCTCACCCATCGAAATCTTTACCTTCACGGCCTGGAGGCGGCCCTGGCCACGGGTGCGACCGACGCGGATGTCGTTTTGCACGTGATTCCTCTCTTCCACGTCAACGGCTGGGGAGCGCCCCAGTATCTGACCTGTCTGGGAGGGACTCACATCATGGTGCACCGCTTTGACGTGGAAGAGATCTTCGAGCTCATCCAACGGCACAGAGTGACGGCCTTCTCTCTGGTACCTGCCATGGCCACCGCCCTCATCAACCACCAGGCGGTGGGGTGCTATGACTTCTCTTCACTTCGCATCATCAACATCGGAGGCGCACCTTCGAACCCGCGCCTGATCCGCGAGACGATGGATCTCTTCGGCTGCGAGTGCTGCGCCGGTTACGGGCTCACTGAGACCAGTCCCATACTCACGGTTGCCAAGCTGAAGAACCACCTCCAGCATCTGGGCGAAGAAGATCGCCTCGAGCTCATGTCGAAGGCCGGCTACCCGGTGCCCGGAGTGCAGCTGAAGCTGGTTGATGACGCCGGGAACACGGTCCCCTGGGACGGAGAGCAGATGGGCGAGGTGGTTGTCCTATCCGATACCGTGCTGGAAGGCTATCTGAATCAACCGGCGGCTACGCGCGAAGCCTTCAGGGGAGGATGGTTCCACACGGGTGACCTGGCCACCATTGACCCCAACGGCTACCTACAGATTGTAGACCGGAAGAAAGACATCATCATCAGCGGATGATCAACGTCAAATAGAATTCCCGCGCATTGACTCATCCAAAATCGAACTGATGGCATACCGTTGCCTCATCAAGAATCGAACCGAAAACTTGATGAGGAGGTCACAGATTGAAGAAGAAGTTGAGTTTGGAGTTGCGCCGAGAATTGTTGACGCGTACCGCTGAGGATTACGCATCGGCCCGCAAAGGGATCAAGAGCCAGATTGTAGATCAGTTGGTCGCGACAACCGGCTACGGTCGCAAACATGCGATTACCCTGTTGAACAATCCGCCGAGCAGGGCCAGTTCGTCGCGGCCCCGCCGTGCCCGATACGATGACCGGGTGAAGCGGGCACTGGTGACTCTTTGGACAACGGCCAACCGGATCTGCGCAAAGAGACTGGTCCCCTTTGTTCCCGAGTTGATCGAAGTTATGGAGAGGAACGGTCATCTATCCTTGCCGCCTGATGTTAGGCGAAGGCTGCTAGCGATCAGCCCAGCTACCGCTGATCGATTGTTGGCTTCCGAAAGAAGCAGCCGGCACGGTGTCAGTACGACCCGACCAGGAAGCTTGCTCAAGAAGCAGATCAAGGTCCGAACCTTCGCTGACTGGGATGATCTTCAACCCGGTTTTGTCGAAGCCGACCTTGTGGCTCACTGCGGCGAGAGTGCTGCAGGCAGTTTCCTACACACTCTGGTCCTGGTGGACGTCGCAACGGGCTGGACCGAATGCGTGGCGCTGCTACGGCGTAGCGAAGCCGATGTGATCGGGTCTCTCAACTGCCTGCGTGGGCGGCTCCCGGTTCCTCTTCTCGGATTGGACACGGATAACGGAAGCGAATTCATCAACTATGAGATGCTCCGTTACTGCCAAAGAGAGCAGATCACTTTCACTCGTTCCCGGGTGGGTCGAAAGAACGATCAGGCCTTCGTTGAGGAGAAGAATGGTTCGATCGTGAGACGGCTGATTGGCTACGATCGCTACACGGGTCTGGGGGCCTGGCGAGCCCTGATTCAGCTTTACGAGATTCTGCGCCTCTACGTGAACGTCTTTCAGCCCTCGATGAAGCTAATCGAGAAGCAACGCCGGGGTGCACGCGTCAAGAAACGCTACGATCGGGCTCAAACTCCTTACCAGCGAATCTTAGCCTCTGATTGTCTCACCAAGAGAAAAATAGAACCCATCAAAGACCTGTACAGGAAGCTGGATCCAGTCACGTTACTCAAAGAACTCGAGCGAAGACAGGACCATTTTTGGACCTTTGCCAACGGACAAAGAGAACCGGAGGGAAACGGCTCCCCTAGAGAGATGGATGCTGTTGTCAGGAAGTACCTTGCTGAGATCAGTGCTGCACCAGAATCCAACCAAATCAGGAGATATCGGCGGACGAAGAAGCCCCGGGTTGCCCGGACTTGGAGGACCCGGGAGGATCCTTTCGTTGAAGTCTGGCCAGAGGTTCGTGTCCAACTGGAAGTCAATCCCGCTCAAACAGCCAAAGCGCTTTTCATTCGGCTTCAACAACGCCATCCCTGTCGATTCTTTGATGGGCAGCTGCGAACTTTGCAGCGCCGCGTCAGGGACTGGCGAAGAGAACAACTCTACAAGGCCGAGATCTCCCGTGTAGAGCCAACGTTCTCTGAAATCGGGTCTGATTTCGCAAAAGAAGGTGCGCCAACAAAGGGGCAACCAGCCGAGGTCAAAATAGTCTTATGAGCCATGGGAAGTGTCCCCTGACGGCCACACAGCAATGTCGCCTCGACCGCTGGGCCGTACATCTCCAGCAGCAGGGACTTCACGGTCCCGGGACAACCCAAGAAGGGGGTCACCTGAGTCGGCCGCCGAGAGGGAACCCCATTCGGGCTCGCCCTCACTGTGTCCCCTCTCGCAGTCCAAGAACCGGACAAGACAATTCGCTCAAACCAAGAACAACACCCTACTTGACAAGGTGGGTCATTTTTACGTGATCACTCCGGCACATTATTCCCTTGTCATTTCGACCTTCCACTCCACCCTGATTGGCGACAGTTAGAATTCCCCGCGACGACAAATGGAATTCCCCGCTTTTTCAGGGCTGATCCTGACCATGAGGGCATGGTTAAGGATCAGCAAGTGCGGAGGTTAGTAAAGTTGAAGAAGAACGAGAAGACGCTAACGATGGCGGCGGCCAAAGCGGGGATGTCGCGAAAGACAGCTCGCAAGTACCTGAAGTCGGGAAAGCTACCGAGCCAGTGTCAGCCGGAACGGTATTGGAGAACTCGATCGGATCCGTTCGAGTCGGTGTGGCCGGAGGTGAAAGAGATCCTGAAGCGATCGCCGACGGTGGAAGCAAAAGCGGTGTTCGATCATTTGTGTCGTCAGCAGGAAGGGGCCTTCCAGCAAGGCCAGTTGAGAACGCTGCAGCGCAGGATCAAGCAGTGGAAGGCAGAATACGGAGAAGCGAAGGAGGTGATGTTCCCGCAGAAGTATCAGCCGGGACATCAAGCGCAATCGGACTTCACGTTTATGGGGCGCCTCGGAGTGACGATCCAGGGCCAGCCGTTTCCCCATCTGCTGTACCACTTCGTGTTGGCCTACTCGAACTGGGAAGCGACCACGCTGTGTTTCAGTGAGTCGTTTGAGAGCCTCAGCCTGGGGCTTCAGAACGCGTTGTGGGAGTTGGGGGCGCTGCCCGAGGAGCACCGGACCGACCGGCTCTCGGCGGCAGTCAAGAACCTGAAGCGGGAAGAGTTCACCGAGCGCTATCAAGCGTTGCTGAGACACTTCGGGATGCGCTCCAGTCGCACTCAGGCAGGAAAGGCACACGAGAACGGGGATGTGGAACAGTCCCATCACCGCTTGAAACGGGCCATTGAGCAGGAACTGCTGCTGCGGTGTAGCCGTGATTTTTCCAGCCGGGAAGAGTACGAGGGCTTTGTAGCGGTGATTGTGTCCCGGCGCAATGCGGCCCGGCAAAAGCGCCTGGGAGAAGAGCTGGCAGTGATGCGCCCGTTGCCGGCACGCCGTCTGGATGACTTCACCCGGCAGTGGGTGAGAGTCTCCCCCAGCAGTACGATCCGGGTTCGCCACAACACCTATTCGGTGGACAGCCGGTTGATCGGCGAGCGCGTTCAAGTGCGGGTGTGGGCGGATCAGGTGGAGGTCTACTACGGAGGACGGCGCCAGGCACGGATGCCGCGCTTGCGAGGAGAAGGCAAGCATCGCATTGACTACCGGCACGTGATCCATTCGTTGGTGCGCAAGCCGGGGGCGTTTACTCGCTATCGCTGGCGGGAGGATCTGTTTCCGGGGATCTTGTTTCGAGTCGCCTACGACGAGCTGCGCCGAGATTGTCCGGCCACGGCGGATCGCCAATATCTGAAGATCCTCGAGGTGGCTGCCCAGGAAGGTGAACAGCGGGTGCGAGAGGCACTTCAGGTGTTGATTGAGCGGGGACAAAGAATCCGTTTTGAAGCACTACGAGAATGCCTTGTCGATCCGGTGGTGGAACCCTGGGAAGTGATGGTGGAGAAGATGGACGTGGGCCTCTACGACACCCTTCTCGAGAACCGGGAGGTGAGGTCATGAGCACAGGCAACTTACCGCGACTTCGCGAGTGCCTAATCGAGCTGCATCTACCGGCCTTTCGGGAGCACTACGCCGCCCAGGCGGCACTGGCCACCCAGGAAAGTCTGTCCTATCCCCGGTTTCTCTTGTCGTTATCTGAGATCGAGGTGGCGGAGCGGCACGAGCGCAAAATCCAGCGCCAGCGTCGGGCCTCCAAGCTTCCCTGGGAGAAAACGCTGACGGCGCTGGACCGCTCGCGCTTTCCCCAAAGCGTGGATCGACAACTCACAGCGCTGCTGGAAGGGACGTTTTTGGATCGTGCCGAGAACGTCTTGGCTTTCGGTAACCCTGGGAGCGGGAAAACCCATCTGGTCTGTGCTCTGGGCCAGGAGTTGATTCTGCTGGGGCGCCGGGTTCTGTTTTCTACCTGCGCCCTGCTGGTACAGCGATTGCTGCGGGCCAAAATCGATCTGACTCTGGAGAAGGAGCTCAAGAAACTGGATCGCTTCGAGGCTCTCATAGTCGATGACATCGGCTACGTTCAGCAAAGCCGGGAGGAAATGGAGGTTCTCTTCACACTGCTGGCCCATCGTTACGAACGTCGCAGCATCTTGCTGACCAGCAACCTGATCTTCTCGGACTGGGAGAGGATCTTCAAGGACCCCCTGACGACGGCAGCAGCCATCGACCGGCTGGTGCACCACAGCGTGATTCTGGAACTCAACGTCCCGAGCTATCGAATGGAGAGCGCCAAGGCAAAGCAGCAGGGAACCACGAAATGAGGAAACCGCGAGGAGGTCAAATCCGGGCAAATCGGCTGATTGGACCCCGGAAAGTGCTTGGTGAGGGCGATAGACGAGTGCCCGCCAAGGGGAGAGGTCGTACAGCGCCCTACAGAGGCCGCTCAGCAGCCTCGTGGATCTGGTCCACTCCCCTCGACGCCAGCGCGAGCGAGGGGGAGCTCCGTTCGGGCTACGCCCTCACTCCGTCCCCCTCGCATTCTAGGAACAATCTCTCTTTTTTACAGAAAGGAGGACCGCGGAAAGGGCCGTCTCAGAGGACGGCTACAGCTCTTTTTTTTTAATCCTTGTGTGGGGATTTCCAATCGTCGCTGCGGGAATTCTATTTGACGTTGATCACCACCCGTTGTTTCTGCGAGACGGAAGAAATAAGCTGTTCTGAACTGGGTTCGATTCCCAATGAGGCAAGTTTCTAGTTTCGGTTCGATTCTTAGATGAGGCAACACGCGGGGAATTCTAACTGTCGCCAATCAAGCGGAGGAGAAACCATTTCTTCGGTCGAAGTCGAAAAAGCCATCCTGGCGCATCCGGGCGTCCTGGAGTGTGCCGTGATTCGGGTGCCCAGCCCGCAATGGGGTGAGGTTCCCAAGGCGCTGGTGGTTCTCAAGTCCGGAGCCCGTGTGAGCGAAAGTGACCTTGTCGAGTACAGCCGGAAGAGGCTGGCCGGCTTCAAGGTCCCCAAGAGTGTCGACTTCTACGAGGAGTTTCCAAAGGGCGGCACCGGGAAGATCCTGAAGCGTACGCTGCGCGAGAAGTACTGGCAGGCTGAAAGGCGGCGGGTGAACTGAATTGAAAATTAAAGGCTGCCTTTAACATCACTCCCGGCAGATCAGCACGTTGCGTCGACCGACAAGTCGAAACCGTAGGGGTGACCCTTGTGGTCGCCCGCCAAACGGGCCGGCACAAGACCGGCCTAGATCGGCCTAGATCAACGCTTCTACCCGCGCGGCCCAGTCACCGCGGCGGATGATATGAGGCGGAGAAACCGTCAGATCAACGACCGTCGAGGCTTTTGACTCAGTTTCCGCCCCGCTCAACAAGAGCAGATCGACCTTGTTCTCGAACAGTCTTCTCAAGTCCTCAGTCGAGTCGGGGATGGGTTCTCCCGATCGGTTGGCGCTGGTGGAGAGAAGGGGCCGATCCAGGGCCTTGAGCCAGTCCTGCAGAAGCCCGTCTGCCGGACATCTCAACCCGATCTTTTGCTCAGAGCCAACCACCGCCCGGGGTGCCTCAGGGCCGGCCAGGAACAAGAAGGTCACAGGCCCCGGCCACAACTGCTTCAGTCGCTGAAAATCCCCGGAAACCGTCGCAGCCAGGTGACTGACCCGGCTCGGCCCCGGAATCAGCAGCAGAAAACCCTTCGCCCCACTCCTGCCCTTGAGATCGAGAATCCTTTCGACTGCCTTTGACCGATTCGGGTCGCAGGAAAGACCATAGACCGTATCCGTCGGGGAGAGAACAACCCCGCCTCGACCGATCACCTCCACCGCGGCATTCACGGCGTCCGGATCAGGCTTCCTGGAATCGACAAAGAGGACTGTTCCCATGCGGTTAGGTTACAGGTTCAAGGTTCGTGGAACGTGAAACGCGGGATTATTCCGACCCGGCTACCGGGTCTTGTACAATCTCAAACTTCTGTTGTGTCGCGATCTTCTGGCCGGACAAGCGATCTTCGATTTCGACTTGAAGCACGTACGTTGCCGGCGCCAGGTTGGCCAGCGGAAGGGCCTTGGCCAGAACCAGGCGCTGCTCAGAGAAGAACTGGATCGACTGGCCGGCATCTTCGCTCCAATACTTGACTTGCTTCCCGCCCCGCTCGATCCGGAACAGGGCAGAGATCTCGGGATTCCGAGTCGACTGATCGAGGGCTGCGTTGTAGACCTGCACATAGGCTCCAAAGGGCCTCGATGCATAGAACTGGTTGCGTAGATTGGGCAGCACTTTGAGATCACCAATCACGAACGATCCCGTAGATGGCAGCACGTGCCACCATCGCTCCGCCTTCCTGCTTGAAGGTCAGGTTCTTGTTGTCGACTTCGACATTGAGGAGGACCAGGACGGAACTCTCATTGAGGCGGAAGTGGTCCTGGCGCGTTCGGAAGGGAAGGCTGTCATAGTGAATATTTACATCGACGAGCTGCTGCAGATCCTTGAACTTGATCTGTGGGGCACGCTGAACCCGGACCAGAGTTTCGTATCTCGTAAACGGATTGTCCTTGGCCCTGGTGTGCATCCCGGGGGCGCGATCCCAGTTCCAGGGCGAGAAATAAGGTCGGAAAGCCTCCTTTTGCCACGGAGCGGTAGCCAGCCGGTAGTCTCCACTACCCCCGGGGTCGACGAACTCGATTTCAACATTGGGTCCAATTCCTTCTATGTGCCGGTAGCGCCAGATCTCAAAACCGGACACCACGGTAAACCCGCCTCCCTCATGAGAAGGTCGCTGATAGTGTTCACCGGGCTGGTGCTTTTCGATCTCGACCGGCTGACCGTGGATGATGTAGATCCTTCCACGATCCGTTTTCCACCCGGGCACACCACTCTGAAAGCGCTCGTTGGCATAGGCCAGCCGCCGGTAGTGCTCCTCCTTGAACTCGTTTGAGGCCGTCAGGGGATCGGGATCGCGCCGATGCCAGAACTGCTCGATGAACTGCTCCTTCTCTTCGGTAGTCAGGAGCCTTCCAAAGACGTCCTTCTCCTGCGGGGTGATGATGTGGGTGACATCCTGCTCCAGCCACTGACTGAAGTAGTCGTGGACTTCTTCCTGAAGGCGGTCCTTTCGGGCTTTCTTCTCTTGCTCAGCCTTCTGCGCCGGCAAGGCACCGACGTGGGGCAGGATGAGCATCACCGAAAGTACCAGCAGACGAGCTCGGAACACCTTGGATTCCTTTCCCTGCCCCAGGGCAGGCAACTTCCCGATCTTACACGATTGCCGATGATCCAGGGCACCCGGTGGGAGCATTCGTGAAGGAATCCTGTCACACAACTGGCGAAGTGTAGGATCCGCCTCCGCGCGGCGATCTGATCGGACCACGCCGCGCCCAGGGCGGGGATTTCGTGCGATCAGATAGAATATCCTGGTGGATCTCGAGCTCATCACAAGCTCCCGGAACCCCCGATTCAAACTCTGGAAGTCGTACATTCAGTCTCCCCAGGATCCGGACTGCCCCTGGATTGCTGTCGAGGGCCCGAAGCAGGCTCTTGATCTGAGTCGGAAACACAAAATCGAACTGCTTCTCTACTCGGCTGATGACTCCATCGCTCCCGTTGTGAGCAGGCAGGCTCCGCCCGCCGTCCGTCTCCAGTCGGGTCTCTTTTCCCGACTCTCCAGAGTCAAAAGTCATCAGAGTTGCATTGCCTTTTTTAAGAAGCCGGTCTGGGGCTGGGCGGATGCTTCTGAATGGATACTCTATCTGGAGGGGATGCAGGATCCAGGCAATCTCGGAACCCTTCTGCGTACGGCCCAGGCGACTGGCCTTTTTTCACTCGTCACAAACCACGGCGCAGTTTCTTTTTTCAATTCCAAGGTCGTGCGGGCATCCAGCGGAGCTTTGTTCCAGGTGCCCTTTCTGGAAGGGGTTACTCTGGCGGACTTGAAACGGAGAAACTACCGGATCGTCGCTGCCTGCCCTTCTGGCCAGGACGGTCTCTTTGACCACCAATTCGCTCCCAGAACTGCTTTTCTTGTGGGAAATGAAGGCCGAGGCGTAACCCGAGAAGCCCTGGAAATGTCGGACGAGGCCTTTCGGATTCCCATGGAGCCGGGGAGCGACAGCCTGAACTCGTCTGTTGTCGGATCGCTTATCATGTACCGGGTGTATCTTCAGAGACCACGGAAATGAGTCGCGACCTGTTTTCCGGCGATGAGTCGCCTTCGTCTTCAGTCCAAGCCGCCCCTCTGGCCGAACGGATGCGGCCCCGGTCTCTGGCGGAAATGGTGGGTCAGGAAAGCCTCTTGTCCAAGGGCCGCTTTCTCCGCCAGGTGATTGATCAGGACCAGGTTCCTTCATTGATCTTGTGGGGACCCCCGGGCGTCGGGAAAACTACCATTGCAAGGGTGATCGCCAGGGCCACGGGAGCTCATTTCGTTGCCCTGAGTGCTGTTCTTTCCGGGGTGAAAGAAGTGAAGCAGGTGCTCCAGCAGGCCGATTACCAGAGGCGGGCTCTCTCGCGGCCCACGATCCTCTTCGTGGACGAGATTCACCGCTTTAACAAGGCTCAACAGGATGCTTTTCTGGCTCATGTCGAAAAAGGCTCGATCACACTGATCGGGGCGACGACTGAGAACCCCTCCTTTGAAGTGATTTCACCTCTTTTGTCGAGATCCAGGGTGGTCGTGCTCGAATCCCTTTCAGACCGTGATCTGATGCAACTGCTCAAACGGGCTCTGAAGGAAGAAGAGCGAGGACTGGGATCCCTTCGTTTGTCCTGCACTGACGAGACCCTTGGTCTGATCACCAGACATGCCAACGGCGATGCACGCGTTGCTCTGAACGCTCTGGAGGTCGCCGCCTGCCTGATCGACTCTGAAAGTGATCGCACGCTTGGGCCGGAGGTCGTGCGGGAAGCGCTCCAGAAAAAAACGCTTCTCTACGACAAATCCGGTGAAGAACACTTCAATCTAATCTCGGCTCTGCACAAGTCGCTGCGCAACAGTGATGCGGACGCTACGCTTTACTGGCTGGCCCGCATGCTGGAGGCGGGGGAGGATCCCCTCTTTGTGGCGCGGCGCATGATCCGCTTTGCCTCTGAGGATGTCGGCCTGGCTGATCCCGGGGCAGTTGGAAGGGCCATCGACGGTCTTCGTGCTTTTCAGTTCATCGGGCTTCCGGAAGGCAAGCTGGCGCTTGCCCAGGTGGCTATCGACCTGGCTCTGGCTCCCAAGTCCAATTCCGTGTACCGAGCCTACGCCAGGGCGGCGGGTGATGTGGAGTCAACTCGCAACGATCCCGTGCCGCTGCACCTCAGGAATGCTCCCACTGGGTTGATGAAAGGACTCGGTTACGGAGCCGGCTATGAATACGCCCATGATGATCCCGACGCCATAAGCGCCATGTCCTGCTTGCCTGAAAACCTCAGTGGAAAGAGCTACTATAGGGCGACCGATCGCGGCTATGAAGCTCGACTCAAACGGAGACTCGAAGAGGTCAGACAGATGGTCAGGGCCCGCAAAACCAGCGCCACCTGAAGCCGCAGCCACTGTTAAGATACGAACAGGAGTGTCGCGGCTCCCTCTGCTGCTGTTATGGAGAAAGCTCTTCACGAATTCTTTTCGGCGTTGTCGTGGCCCTTTCTGGTCCTCGCCATCCTGGCCACCCTTGGTCTGCTGGCAAAGGGAGCTGACTGGCTGGTCGACCAGGCGGTCCAACTTTCAGCCCGGTCAGGCATCCCCAAAGTAGTTGTCGGAGCGACCATCGTGAGTCTGGGAACCACGGCCCCTGAGGCGGCGGTTTCGGTCCTGGCAGCCATACAGGGAAAGCCCGGCCTGGCACTCGGCAACGCTGTCGGCTCCATTATTTGCGATACCGGACTCATCCTCGGCCTGGCCTGTCTGATTGCCCCCCTTCCACTCGACCGGAAGATCGTTAACCGGCAGGGTTGGATCCAGATTCTGTGCGGGCTGCTGCTGGTTCTGGCCTGCCTCCCCTGGACTCGCCTGGACAGAGTCTTCACCGAGGGGGGGAATCTGTCCCGCTTCAGTGGTGTCTTCTTTCTTCTCCTGCTAGCCGCCTACCTCTGGGTCTCGGTGGTCTGGGCGAAGACAGGGACTACTTCACCGTCATCACAGCCGGTCCAGGAAATGGGCGGGAACAGCCTGGCGGTCCTGATGCGACTGCTGCTTGCCATTGCTCTGGTAGTCGGCTCGTCCTATATCCTCATTCCTGCCGTCACTGAAGCTGCAGCCCGCATGCAGATACCGGAAAGTATCATCGCCGCAACTCTGATCGCTTTTGGCACATCGCTTCCCGAGCTGGTTACGGCCATCACGGCGGCACGCCAGGGCCACGGTGAACTGGCGGTGGGCAATGTGGTGGGGGCCGACATTCTCAACGTCCTGTTTGTAGCTGGAGCCTCGGCGGCGGTCACGCCTGCAGGCCTGCAGGCCCCGGCCCATTTTTTCTCTCTCTACTTTCCATCGATGTTGTTTCTCCTGGTGGTTCTGCGGATTGGGATTTTTGTCTGCAAAGATCACCTCACCCGACCCTTTGGAACGATTCTTCTCGTCTCCTACCTTGCCGTCACGATTCTGAGCTGCCCTCTGTGCCAACATGGGTGAGACACTTCTTCCCCACTAAATTAGACTAGAGGGTGAGAAGCTGGATCACACGATGATGGTAAACAGGAGCGATAAGAAACTGAGGATTTTGGAGACTTCGGAGCGAAGCGGAGAGGTCCCCAAAATCGGTGCGGAACGGACTGAGCCCGACAGGGTTCTTCCTAGACCCGATCCGGAAGTTCCCAGCAAGGCCACGCGTCGCCGATTTTCAGCCCGCTATAAGCTCCGGATCCTGGAGCAGGCCGATGGATGTGAAGAGTCGGGCGGAGTGGGAGCCTTGCTGCGCCGAGAAGGACTTTACTGGTCGAATCTTCAGACCTGGCGACGACAACGCGAGGAAGGAACGCTGCAGGCGCTGACTCCTCGCAAGCGGGGGCGCAAGTCCAAGCCGGTCAATCCTCTGGATCATCAATTGAGGCAAGTTCAGGCCGAGAATCGGAAGTTGAAGCGCAAGCTCGAGAAGTTTGAAGCCATGCTGGATCTCCAAAAAAAAGTCTCGCAACTGTTGGGGATCTCTCTGGCGAGCAGCGAAGAGAACGGAGACGAGAGCTGATGGACGAAGCTTTGCGATTCTCACAATCCCACGGAGTCCGGGCCGGCTGTCAGGCTCTGGATCTGCCGCCATCCAGTCTGTATCGGGAGAAACTTCGGCGGGAACGGCCGGCGATGGATCCTCGACCTCGGCCCGCATCCCCACGCGCCTTGAGCCCGCCCGAGAAGGAAGCTGTCGTGGAGGTCCTGCACAGCCAGCGGTTTGTCGACAAAGCTCCCGCCACAGTGTGGGCGGAGCTACTGGATGAAGGGCGATACTTGTGCTCGATCCGAACCATGTATCGCATTCTGTCCCAACGTCTGGAAGTCAAGGAGCGTCGCCGCCAGCGCCGCCATCCCCAATACGCCAAGCCAGAACTCCTGGCCACCGGCCCCAACCAATGTTGGTCATGGGACATCACCAAGCTCAAGGGTCCCGTCAAATGGAGTTATTACTACCTCTATGTGGTTCTGGATATCTTCAGCCGCTACGTGGTGGGCTGGATGGTGGCCACCCAGGAGAACTCACGCCTGGCCAAGGCTTTGATCGCCCAGAGCTACTCCAAGCAGGCGATCGTGTCGGGAGATCTCACCCTCCATGCTGATCGAGGGTCGTCGATGAGTTCCAAGGCACTGGCCTTGCTGCTGGCCGATCTGGGAGTGACCAAGTCTCACTCTCGGCCTCACGTCTGTGACGACAATCCCTACTCGGAGGCCCAATTCAAGACCCTCAAGTACCGGCCCGAATTCCCGGCTCGATTCGGCACCATCCAGCAAGCCAGAACCTTTTGCCGGGAGTTCTTCGATTGGTATAACCGCGACCATCGCCATTCGGGTATCGGCCTGCACACTCCCGAGGACGTGCACTACCTCACCGCCATCGCCACACGTCGCAATCGAGCCCAAACACTGGAGGCCGCCCATGCACTCTTCCAGGAGAGATTTCCCAATGGCAAACCCGTTCCTCCCGCTCTTCCAGAGGCGGTTTGGATCAACCCTCCCGAAAAGAAGGACCCCTGAGATGACGCTACTGTAATTTATTCACCAAAGTGTCTCAAAGTTGTTGACACGTTCCGCTGCGTTGGTCGATAGCCCATTTTTGGGTTCCAAGGTTCCAAGGTTCCAAGGTTCCAAGGTTCCAGGGTTCCAGGGTCCGGAACGGTGGCCACAGCGCAAATGGCGGAGCAACCTGGGTGCTGTTGGATACACCGGCAGAGCGCGAACTTGGGCTTTCACATCTTGCACACTGGCAGATCGGAACACTGCAACGTTGCAACGTTGCAACGTTGGAACGTTGGAACGTTGGAACTTGGTTAAGCCCCTGATAGAGTGAGCCCTTGAGGAGACGGCTTTGCCCACGTTGATCCCCGCGCTGATCGGACTCTTTGGCTTCTGCCTGCTGCCGGGTGTGGCCTTCCTGGACCGAAGGCGCCCCTTCATCGAGCAGTTGGGCACTTCGGTCGCAATCAGCGTTGCCTTCAACTCCTTTCTAGTCATGCTCCTGGTTCTTTTCAAGGTCTACACCCTTGTGATCGGCTGGATCTGGCTGGCAATTCTCCTGGCACTTACGCTATTGATCGGTCGAGAGCGAAGCTGGATCGGGTCGAGGTTCCAGGTCAAAGCACTGGCGGCGCCCGAGGAGGCCTCCAGCTGGCTGCTCATCCCTGTGCTTGCCATCGTGGCCTATAAGTCCTTCGCCCTGCCGTTCTTCGCCTGGGACAGCATCGCTTCCTGGAACCGCTGGGCGCGGGCCTTTGCTCTCGACCGGGATTTCTTCTCCAATACCGAGTTCTTTCATCCTCAATACCTGTCGTGGGGCATGAGTTTTCCTTACGTTCTGTCAGGGGACGCCTCTCAGGAGCCATCCGCTCATGGCTTTTCATTCTTCTGCTTTCTCATCCTGTGGGCCGGCGTGTGGAGGCTCTCCACGTGCTTTTCGGTCCCCGGAGCCCTTGCCTGTGCCGCAGTCATGGTTCCGCTGGGCGTGTCCAGCTACGCGGGAACCGGCTATTCAGATATTGCAGCCAGCGGTTTCTCCTGCCTGGCCCTGGCCCTGGCCCTGGAAGCCTTTTCCACTTCCGGGATGGAGCGGGACCCGGTTGTGCGGCGCTGCTCCCGAAACCGGGCTCTTCTGGCCGGCCTGGCGGCCGGGACTGCATTCCACTATAAGCTGCTGGCTCCCCTGGGCTTCGGGGCGCTCCTTCTGGGCCTGCTCGTCCTGCCGGGCCGATCTGGCCTCGGGAGGCGCCTCCGACTGTCGGTAGTGAGCGGACTGGCAAGCCTGGTTGTGATCGGCCCCTGGGTTCTGTCCAGCAGCGCTGCATTGACGGATCCCCTGCTCCACTATGTCACTACTGGAATCCATGGAGACGCTTCCAGGATTGGAATCCTCATCGACGGGGCGTTGGTGTTCGTAGCGGGAACGACCGCGTTCAATTCACCGTTCATAGATATTCCTGTTTTCCTGGTAGGATTTGTCCTTTTCCTAATGGGCTGCCGGAGGAGCGCGCAGGCGTCCGCCCTGGGCGCAGCTGCCGCGCTGGGTGCTCTTGTCTGGATGGCAACCGCGACCTACGACACGAGGGCTCTGATGCCATTTCAGGTGGCGGCCATCGTCCTTTCACTGGCTGGCCTGGACGTGATGCTGGACCACGTCCGAAACGAGAAGTTGCGCTATTCGTTGGCGCTTTCCCTGCAGGTCACCTGTCTGCTTGCCTACTTGATTCCCCAGTTGGCTCCCGACTTTCGAGTCGGCGCAGCTAGAGCCATGGACTGGCAGCCCGGAAGGCACTGGATTAAAGCCCCTCCCCTGAGTGGCCGCAATGAAAAACTCAGATTCCTTCAACCGGCACTTGCCGACCTGAATGCTTGGCAGGCCGACCACCCGGAGTTCTCAGGATCCATCTGGACGAATCCTCTCCTCCTGGCCCAACTCGACCCGACGGAGGTCGAGAATAGCAGCAGCTGGATGGGAAAGTTGGAGTGGGACGGAGAGGTTCGCTGGAAATACCGAGACGTTCTGCTGGTGTGCGACTTTGACCGTGACACTCCCAAGCTTTCCTATCCGGTGATTGATGCACTCGTTGGTAGCTCTACAACCACCTGGGGTCCGTGGGTAATGGCGGCGGAGCAGAAAGGGGTCATCCAGCTTCAGGCCGAATATCCGAGCCTGAAGGTTTACGAAATCGTCGCACGCCCCCGGGCAGGATCGTAGGGGCAACCCTTGTAGTCACCTGAGGACAGGCCAGCAGAAAGATAGGGGTAGGGAAAGCTCATTGGTTTGAGCCTCCCCTCCCTCCGAACCGGACGTGCGGTTCTCCCGCATCCGGCTCTCCAGTCAGTGGGGTCCACGGCGGGACTGACAGATCTGCGCGTGGGCTACGGCCATGGTAAATAGCCCCTGCTCGATAAAGTAGGCATTTTTGCCTCCTTTCACTCCTGTTTCCAGGGTCGTCAGCATGCGTTCGGTCCACACTTCCGCTTCCACCCAGCTCCATTTCTGGCTCTCGGCTTCTCTGCCTTGCTTAGGAGTCTCCTCCACTTTCGACAGTTCCTCTTGCTTCGTCATTGACTCTACACATCCACCTTCCTGGCGGGCCTTCGCTCCACCGGCATTACCCGGCTTCTTCACTACTACGCCGCCTCTGACTTCTGCGGGTCTCTTACCAGACCGACCTTTCGCAGACCTCCTCGCTTTACGTCACTTGAACTTCCCACCATTCCATCTCCAACCACCCCAAGGGTTAACAAGATGCCTTTTTCACGTTACCCATCAGGCTCTTGTCCGTGTCAGGTTTCCCTTCCATTCGAGCTTCGCCATTTCCCAGCAGGCTCGCTGTCCCCTCTGAGCCGAATCGAGTTCGTCTCCTACAGACTGGTGGTTCTCCTTCGGCTGCTTCCCACCCCACCTCACGATGACGCAGTTGCCGTCGAATACGGGCCGGAGAACGTTTGCCCGGTAGGGACTTTCACCCTACTGTTCAAGTGCGCTTACGAGCGCACTGGGAGCGGCCTCCGTGCCGCGAACCCAAGCAAGGCGGGCCAAAAGAGTTCGGACCACGGAGGGTCCTCCCACATTCCGGGACGGCACAAGACCGGCCCCTACGACAGGCCGTGAAGAACCTGGTTGACCGGTGGGGAGAGCGATCCGATCGGCCAGGGGATTCTCCGCTAGGAATCCGCCTCTAAGTTTTGTAGATTGGCTGTCGAGAACTTTCAAACAAGCAGAATAAAGTCGAGGCGCAGACGTAATATCCGTGTCCAAGAACGAACTTGATATGACAGAGGAGGAGCTGTTGCAGAAGGCCGCAGCCGGAACCAGCGAAGCTTACGGTCAGATCTTCAAGCTCCATCGAGACAGGGCCTACGGCCTGGCGTTTCACTACACGAAGAACAAAGAAGACGCTATGGATGTCGTGCAGGACGCTTTCATGCGGGCTTATCTGAACTTGAACAAATTCGACTTCCGGCGCGAGTTTCGTCCCTGGGTGCTGTCGATCGTGCGCAATCTGGCCATCGACCTGCTGCGTAAGCGAAAACGCACGCGCACGGATGAATTGCCTGCCGTTCTCCCCGAGCGCAGCGACCGGACCCATGCCGATCGGAAGCTGCTCAGAAGAGAAGTCCGGGATCTCATGAACAGCCTCTCAGAACCCAAGCGAGAGATCATTTTCTTGAAAGACTATCAGGGCCACAGCTACGCTGAAATTGCCGAAATCATGGACATTCCACTGGGTACAGTGATGTCCCGGCTTCATCATGCCCGCAAGAAACTGGCGGCTCTGCTCAGAGAGAGAAGCAATGCCTGACCAAGAGATCGAGGTACTTCTTTCCGGCTATCTTGATGGCGAACTCACCCAACAGGACAGACAGAGAGTCCGTGTGTATCTGGAGCGGGATGAACGTTATCGGGAGATCCTGGCGGAACTGGAGCGAGTGAAGACTGAAACGCAGCGCCTGCATTATGAGGAGCCCAGTTCAGGAGATTGGAAGGCGATGGAGAAGAGTCTGGTACAGGACGTCAGTCGAGGTCTCGGCTGGATGATCCTGTCGGTCTGGGCAGTCGCTGTGACGTCCTACGGGCTGTGGGAGCTGGCCACCGCCCCCGACGATCCGCTCACCGGCAAGCTCCTGGTCTTTGGTTTCTTTCTGGCAGTTGCCCTTCTTTTCTGCTCGGTTCTCACCCAGCGAATGCGCGAAAGTCGCACGGATAAATACAGGGGAGTCTACAAATGATTGTTACCACTACGGATGATATTGCGGGTCGGCGAGTCGTCAAGACGATCGGAGTGGTTCGCGGCAATGCAGTGCGAGCGAGACACCTGGGAAAGGACATCCTGGCGGTTCTCCGTAACCCTCTGTGCCAACATGGGTGAGACACTTCTTCCCCACTAAATTAGACTAGAGGGTGAGAAGCTGGATCACACGATGATGGTAAACAGGAGCGATAAGAAACTGAGGATTTTGGAGACTTCGGAGCGAAGCGGAGAGGTCCCCAAAATCGGTGCGGAACGGACTGAGCCCGACAGGGTTCTTCCTAGACCCGATCCGGAAGTTCCCAGCAAGGCCACGCGTCGCCGATTTTCAGCCCGCTATAAGCTCCGGATCCTGGAGCAGGCCGATGGATGTGAAGAGTCGGGCGGAGTGGGAGCCTTGCTGCGCCGAGAAGGACTTTACTGGTCGAATCTTCAGACCTGGCGACGACAACGCGAGGAAGGAACGCTGCAGGCGCTGACTCCTCGCAAGCGGGGGCGCAAGTCCAAGCCGGTCAATCCTCTGGATCATCAATTGAGGCAAGTTCAGGCCGAGAATCGGAAGTTGAAGCGCAAGCTCGAGAAGTTTGAAGCCATGCTGGATCTCCAAAAAAAAGTCTCGCAACTGTTGAGGATCTCTCTGGCGAGCAGCGAAGAGAACGGAGACGAGAGCTGATGGACGAAGCTTTGCGATTCTCACAATCCCACGGAGTCCGGGCCGGCTGTCAGGCTCTGGATCTGCCGCCATCCAGTCTGTATCGGGAGAAACTTCGGCGGGAACGGCCGGCGATGGATCCTCGACCTCGGCCCGCATCCCCACGCGCCTTGAGCCCGCCCGAGAAGGAAGCTGTCGTGGAGGTCCTGCACAGCCAGCGGTTTGTCGACAAAGCTCCCGCCACAGTGTGGGCGGAGCTACTGGATGAAGGGCGATACTTGTGCTCGATCCGAACCATGTATCGCATTCTGTCCCAACGTCTGGAAGTCAAGGAGCGTCGCCGCCAGCGCCGCCATCCCCAATACGCCAAGCCAGAACTCCTGGCCACCGGCCCCAACCAATGTTGGTCATGGGACATCACCAAGCTCAAGGGTCCCGTCAAATGGAGTTATTACTACCTCTATGTGGTTCTGGATATCTTCAGCCGCTACGTGGTGGGCTGGATGGTGGCCACCCAGGAGAACTCACGCCTGGCCAAGGCTTTGATCGCCCAGAGCTACTCCAAGCAGGCGATCGTGTCGGGAGATCTCACCCTCCATGCTGATCGAGGGTCGTCGATGAGTTCCAAGGCACTGGCCTTGCTGCTGGCCGATCTGGGAGTGACCAAGTCTCACTCTCGGCCTCACGTCTGTGACGACAATCCCTACTCGGAGGCCCAATTCAAGACCCTCAAGTACCGGCCCGAATTCCCGGCTCGATTCGGCACCATCCAGCAAGCCAGAACCTTTTGCCGGGAGTTCTTCGATTGGTATAACCGCGACCATCGCCATTCGGGTATCGGCCTGCACACTCCCGAGGACGTGCACTACCTCACCGCCATCGCCACACGTCGCAATCGAGCCCAAACACTGGAGGCCGCCCATGCACTCTTCCAGGAGAGATTTCCCAATGGCAAACCCGTTCCTCCCGCTCTTCCAGAGGCGGTTTGGATCAACCCTCCCGAAAAGAAGGACCCCTGAGATGACGCTACTGTAATTTATTCACCAAAGTGTCTCAAAGTTGTTGACACGTTCCGTAACGTCGTGGGGGGTGAGATCCACGAGTATGTCAAGCTGGCGGCGGAAGCTCGTGAGCAGGCTATGGACCGAATGGTGGAAGAGGCGGAAGATCTGGGAGCCAATGGTATCGTCGGTCTTCGCTTCGGAACCGCCATGATCATGTCCGGCGCCGCCGAACTGCTCGTGTACGGAACGGCCGTAGTCGTCGAATAGACCGAGTCCCAATTAACGGTGAGCTGACGCTCTACCGTTCTGTGCTGTTCCTTGACACCACAACAACAGAACGGCAAGGCGCAAGCCTGCCGTTATTCTTCGAGTTCTTCACATTCCAGAACCTAACACTCCTTTAGTCCAGAAACTCGAATTGCGCGACCGGCGACCGGGAGACTACTTTTTCCCCGGTTTCGATTCCATTCATGCTTCCGCCCACATGGCATTTGTGGAATTCGATGAGCGCCCCCTCGGCAATTCTATCGGCAGTGACTCGACCTGCGATCAGGCTGTACAGGGTGGCGTAGAATTTCTCCTCCTGGAGGACCTCTGCTTTTCCGCCGTCACTTAACTTGAATTCGATCACCGGAGTAATGTGGTAAATCCGCTGGCTGGGGGCTTGTCCATTGCTCTCACCGGACGGGCGCAGGAATTGCCAGACTTTGAAGGGACTGGGCTCGCACGTATAGGTCGCCCGGGAAAGATATTCTCGACCGCGATAGGGGCGAGCCTGCTCTTCGGTGACGATGAGAATTCTCTTGTCGCTACTGGGCACCTCCCGGGGACTGGAGGCTCTCCGGCTGCGGCGCCTGGCCAGCACAGCGGCGAATCCAACCAGTGCTCCGCTCAACCCGGGAAACAGGAACTTTCGCCACCTTAATCCCATAGCTCCATGACCCGAATGTCATCGGCGATGTGCAGGCTGGCACCGGTTCGAATCTTCACTTCGTCAGTCGCCACGCCGGGGGCCACTTCAGTTAAGACCAGTCCCAGGTCGCAGATCTCAATCACTCCCAGCTCCGTGATGACTTTCTCCACACAACGCCCGCAGGTGACGGGGGAGCGGCACTCTTTGAGCAGCTTTGGCTGACCATCCGAGTGATTGTGGGGCGTGGCGACGATCACCCGACTCCCATTAAGCAGCTGGAGTGAATGGTGGCCTGGGACCACGACATCACCGATCGCCGACACTTCATCTGCCTCGATTACGATCACTTCCGTGGAGGGGCCCTCGTGTCCGCCCTCATCAAGGCTGCGGATCGTCGTTCCCCGGGGGAGCAGTCCTCGCAGAGACTGTGGAAGGCCAGCACCCAGCGCGATCGTATCCTCGTGGATCAACTCCTTCCGTACCCGTTCGACGATGATTCTGTTAGCCTCGGCGCCAGTTCGATCTTCCGACATACTCTTCATCCTAATAGATTGGGCCTACTGTGAATTGTCTCGCCCCTCACACCTTGGGTTCTGCTGAGCACAGTGTCGAGAGCGCGACCACGCCAAAGCAAAAAGCCCCTGGAACCCGCGTTGGCTCCAGGGGCATAAGATCCGGCAACGACCTACGTTCCCACATAGTTCCCCATGCAGTATCATCGGCGCAGGAGGGCTTAACTTCTGTGTTCGGGATGGGAACAGGTGTGGCCCCTCCGCTAAAGCCACCGGAAACTGTCAAAGATCGATGTCATCGGGCAAACACACAAGTGTTTTGTGCGACAAAATATTCTAGGTCAAGCCTCACGACCGATTAGTACAGGTCAGCTTCATCCGTTACCGGACTTCCACACCCTGCCTATCAACCTCGTAGTCTTCAAGGGGTCTTCAGGCTGGTAAACCAGCGGGAGATCTAATCTTGGGACGAGCTTCACGCTTAGATGCATTCAGCGTTTATCTCTTCCGTACTTAACTACCCAGCGGTGCTCCTGGCGGAACAACTGGTACATCAGAGGTACGTCCAACCCGGTCCTCTCGTACTAGGGTCAGCCTCCCTCAAATCTCCTACGCCCACAGCAGATAGGGACCGAACTGTCTCACGACGTTCTAAACCCAGCTCACGTACCGCTTTAATCGGCGAACAGCCGAACCCTTGGAACCGTCTTCAGCTCCAGGATGCGATGAGCCGACATCGAGGTGCCAAACCTTGGCGTCGATGTGAACTCTTGGCCAAGATAAGCCTGTTATCCCCGGCGTACCTTTTATCCGTTGAGCGATGGCCCTTCCATGCGGAACCACCGGATCACTAAGGCCGACTTTCGTCTCTGCTCGACTTGTGTGTCTCGCAGTCAGGCGGGCTTATGCCTTTACACTCTTCGGCTGGTTTCCAATCAGCCTGAGCCCACCTTTGCGCGCCTCCGTTACCTTTTAGGAGGCGACCGCCCCAGTCAAACTACCCGCCTAACTCTGTTCCTCTCCCCGATTCAGGGGACAAGGTTAGATGCTCAATACAAAAAGGGTGGTATCTCACTGGTGGCTCCACCAAACCTGACGGCCTGGTTTCAAAGCCTCCCACCTATCCTGCACGTCCTGCACCGGACACCAAAGCTAAGGTGTAGTAAAGGTGCACGGGGTCTTTCCGTCTTGCTGCGGGCAACCGGCATCTTCACCGGTACTACAAATTCGCTGAGTCTCTTGTCAAGACAGCGCCCAGATCGTTACGCCATTCGTGCAGGTCGGAACTTACCCGACAAGGAATTTCGCTACCTTAGGACCGTTATAGTTACGGCCGCCGTTCACCGGGGCTTCAATTCAGAGCTTCGCACCGAAGTGCTAACCCCTCCTTTTAACCTTCCGGCACCGGGCAGGCGTCAGACCCTATACGTCGTTTTGTTGACTTAGCAGAGTCCTGTGTTTTTAGTAAACAGTCGCCTGGGCCATTTCTCTGCAACCCCCCTCGGCTCAGCCAGCTAGTGGCATCACCTAACGGAGGCCCACCTTCTCCCGAAGTTACGGTGGAATTTTGCCGAGTTCCTTAACAAGAGTTCTCTCAAGCGCCTTGGGATTCTCTCCCCGTCTACCTGTGTCGGTTTGCGGTACGGCCACCTTCATTCTCGCTAGAGGCTTTTCTTGGCAGTGCGGAATCAACGAGTTACCCGTCAGATCTCTCCTCGGGGCCCTTACACGCCTCGGTAATAGCTCCACGGATTTGCCTATGGAGCCTACCTACACGCTTCGACCGGGACTACCAATACCCGGCTCATCTATCCCTCTGCGTCCCCCCATCGCTATTAACGAATTACGGTGGTACAGGAATATTCGCCTATTTTCCATCGACTACGCCTTTCGACCTCGCCTTAGGAGCCGACTAACCCTGGGCGGATGAACCTTCCCCAGGAAACCTTAGACTTACGGCGAACTTGATTTTCACAAGTTTTATCGCTACTTATGCCGGCAGAGTCTCTTGCCTGCGCTCCAGTTGACCTTTCGGTTCACCTTCGTCGCCCAGGCAATGCTCCCCTACCGCACCCAAAACCCGAAGGTCCTGGATACCCGCAGCTTCGGTGATGTGCTTGAGCCCCGCTACATTATCGGTACAGAGCCGCTTGACCAGTGAGCTGTTACGCTTTCTTTAAAGGATGGCTGCTTCTAAGCCAACCTCCTGGTTGTCTCCGCGTCTCCACATCCTTTCCCACTTAGCACATACTTAGGGACCTTAGCTGGCGGTCTGGGCTGTTTCCCTCTCGACTATGGCGCTTAGCCCCCACAGTCTGACTCCCGGGCTGTCGTTTCCGGCATTCGGAGTTTGGTTGGATTCGGTAAGCGGTGAAGCCCCCTAGTCCATCCAGTGCTCTACCTCCGGAACGAAACACCCGAGGCTAGCCCTAAAGCTATTTCGGGGAGAACGAGCTATAACTGAGTTTGATTGGCCTTTCACCCCTATCCTCAGCTCATCCAAGCCGTTTTCAACCGACACTGGTTCGGGCCTTCAACAGGTGTTACCCTGCCTTCACCCTGGCCAAGGATAGATCACTCAGATTCGCGTTTATTCCAGACAACTAGACGCCCTGTTCAGACTCGGTTTCCCTTCGGCTCCTCTTGATCTTCAGATTAACCTCGCTGCCTAGAATAACTAGCCGGCTCATTATGCAAAAGGCACGCCGTCACCCCTCATGGAGGCTCCGACTGCTTGTAAGTAGACGGTTTCAGGTACTTTTAACTCTCCTCGCAGGAGTACTTTTCACCTTTCCCTCACGGTACTAGTTCACTATCGGTCGCAAAGGAGTATTTAGCCTTGGGAGATGGTCCTCCCAGCTTCCCACAAGATTTCTCGTGTCCCGTGGTACTCGGGAATCCAAGCCCACTGCATTCCCTTTTGTCTACAGGTCTATTACCTTCTATGGATCGGCTTTCCAGCACGATTCGACTAGGTTCAGCAGTTTTTTGCCTGGTCCCACAACCCCCGTCCAGCCGTAGCCGGGCGGGTTTGGGCTGCTTCCGTTTCGCTCGCCGCTACTCAGGAAATCGCGATTGCTTTCTCTTCCTTCGGGTACTGAGATGGTTCACTTCCCCGAGTTTGCTTTCATCACCTATGAATTCAGTGATGAATGACTCCGCTTTACCGGAGCCGGGTTCCCCCATTCGGACATCCCCGGATCAAAGCTCGCTTGCAGCTCCCCGAGGCTTATCGCAGCTTGCCGCGTCCTTCATCGCCTCTTTGCGCCTAGGCATCCACCGTCTACCCTTAGTAGCTTGACCTAGAATATTTTGGCGCACAATCGCACCAAGAGTTTTTCAGTCATGTTACTTGTGGTTTGCCCATTAAAAATACAACCAAATTGTCAAAGATCTGCGTGCCCTAGCAGCACAATTTGCCCAGAGGGGCAAATGAAAATTATAAGCAAGATGGGGGCTCCCTGTCAACTCCGAAGAAACAGCATCAACCCGGGTGCCCAACCCGACTCCACCGCCCCCAAAGACGGCGGCGGCACGACACCCCCCTGGAGATGGACGGGGGCTCAAATACAGGCGAAAAGAAGGGCCGGTGGGCGCGACAAGTCAGGGGTTGGGGGAGGGCGCGCCCACCAATCTTGAACAAACATTGGGATTATATCGAATGAGAACAAATAAAGGCAAATAGAACAGCATATTTTTGAGCCAAGTGCCCTGAGAGCCCCTGTCCAGCTGTGGAGGAGAGACTCTCATCCTCTCAACTACGAGAAAAGTCTCTTTGAGCGTCTTCCTGGGATGGTCCAACGTTCCAACGTTCCAGATTCCAACGTTCCAGGCGCGACTGGAGAACGAGTCATGGGCGCCGAACCGGCCGGCTGCGAGGCTGACAGGTGGGACAGAAGTGGGTTCCCCGCTGGGAAACAATAATCTTCTCAACTTCCGTTCCGCAGAGAAAACACTCCTCGCCGCGCCGACCATACACCAGCAACTCTTCCTGAAAGCTCCCGGTTTCCCCGTCGCTGTTGATGTAGTCGCGCATGGAAGTTCCACCGAAGTGGATTCCCTTCTCCAGCACGATCTTGATCGTCTGGAAGAGCCGTTCCTTCTCATAGCGGCGAAGCGTTGTCACTCGTCTCAAAGGATGGAGGCTGGCTTCGAAAAGAGCTTCATCCGCATAGATGTTCCCCACTCCTGCCACAAAACCCTGGTCCAGAAGGAGAGACTTGACGGCCAGTGTTCGCCCGCGAAAGCGGCGCAAGAATGCCCCCAGCCGGTATTCATCGGAGAAGGGCTCAAGGCCGAGGCGGGCAAAAAAACGATCACGGGCCGCCTCGGCTGTAGAAAGCAGATACACCTTGCCGAACATTCGAGTGTCCCGATACAGGAGAGAGGAGCCATTTTCAAAATGAATTTGAAAGTGTGTGTGCCGATCCGGAGCGTGCTGGCGGACGCGCTGCAAACCCGTGACAGGGTGGCGAAAGAAACCCTCGGCGTCGCGGACCTCCGGTTGGCGGAGTGTGAGCTGACCGGTCATCCCCAGATGAACCACGAGGGTCCTCCCCTGCAACCGAAAAATCAGGAACTTCCCCAGTCTTTCCAATCCCACAAAGCACTCCCCCTCCAGAGCGGCTGCCATCTCGGCCGGATCAATCTGAAAGATTCTAGAACCAGTGGCCTCGATTCCGAGGATCTCAAGTCCCTCGACCCGGCCCTCGAGACCTCGGCGAATCGTCTCCACTTCAGGAAGTTCAGGCATCTTTTGGTTACTGGTTCCTGGTTACCTGGTGACTAGTTGAAAGTTAAAGGTTGAAGGTTAAAGGTTAAAGATCACAGAGTACAGGTTGAAAGTTCAAAGTTGCAGTTTCACGGAGGCTGGAATAAGTGAAAAGTAGGAGCCGCTTCCATGCGGCGATCTGGCCGGACCACGGAGGGTCCTCCTACGCTCGACCGATGACCGGCTGGCACAGTGTACGAGCTCTGTCACCTTGGGCTGGTACGAATGTGGCCCTATGCACGAGGACATCATCCGTGGGCCCTGATCGTCGTCCTGGGGATCTCCGCCCAGTGGCTGGCCTGGCAGCTCCGGCTCCCATCCATTCTCCTGCTCTTGACTTTCGGTTTCGTAGCGGGACCGGTCACTCACCTGCTCGATCCGGACCACCTCTTCTCCAAATTCAACTGGCGGCCACCGATCGACCAATCACTCCAAAAAGTGGTCGCACCATCATCAGTCTGGTGGATGCTTGATCCCAGGCTGGGATGAGGTTGTACATTCCGCCCTGTTTAACCAACCTTTAACCTTCAACCTTTAGCCCATAATACGATAAGATTCCCCAGTTCTGTTCGGGGGTCGTCCAATCGGTAGGACAGCGGCCTTTGACGCCGCCGATCCAGGTTCGAGTCCTGGCCCCCGAGCCAGCTACCCGGCAGTCCACTCTGCTCCACAATCCTGGCGAAGAAGGAGCGGACTCAGGGCCACAATCGCTTCCAAAAAAAGGAGACACGGTAGACTGTTCTCTTTTTAACTTTAACGTTGTGGGGCTCCGGGTTTGAGCTTCTCCCGGTGACCCTGGGCCAGGGCCGTCAACTCCGCTACGATATCTGGATTTGATGCTCCCAGGTTGTATTTCTCGCCCGGATCGTGATCCACGTTGAACAGAATGGGCGGGTCCCGTTCTTCAATTTCCCAGGCTCCCCAGGTGGTCACCGACGCCGGATCAGTTGTCTTGAAATGCATTTTCCAGGGTCCCTTCCGGACACCCCAGAGTTCATCAGCGAAGTAGTAGTACAAGAGCGGCTCGCGCCCCGGCTTCTTCTGCAACAGAACAGGTGAGAGGTCCTGGCCATCAACGTCGCGGTCTGAAGGAAGTGTTCCTCCCCCCAGGAGAATGAACGTCGTGAACAGGTCCATCGTCGTGCCGAAGGCAGTGGTGGTCACACCTGCCTCGATCTTACCAGGCCAGCGAAAAATCGCCGGGACACGGAAGCCTCCCTCCCAGGTGCTCACCTTGCCCTCAAAAAAAGGCCCCGCTGAACCTCCGTCCAGCTTCTGGCTCAACCAGGGCCCATTGTCCGAGGTGAAGACGACCAGCGTGTTTTCATCGACTCCCAATTGCTTCAGAGTTTCCAGGACCCGGCCCGCAGACCAATCAATCTCCTCGATCGTGTCCCCATAAAGCCCCCTGCGGCTGTGCCCCGCAAAATCCCTGCCGGCGAACAATGGGACATGGGGCATGGTGTGAGCCACGTACAGGAAGAATGGACGCTTGCCCGCGTGCCGCCTGATGAAGACCAAAGACTCTTCTGTGTACTTGCGGGTCAACCAACTCTGGTCCGGCTCCGTGTCCGGGTTCGTGACCGTGAAATCGCGAATGACGGGCGTGGGCGGCGCGTCCTTAAACACCGGATTGTGCGGTTGGGTGCCGGGGCTCATGTCATTGGAATAAGGGATTCCGCCAGCCCCTTGGGCCGGTCCGCCGAAAGACAAGGGCGTTGCCAGGGCGATGAGAACGCACAAGTGTGACCGAGCGATGAAGTATTGGATCCGCCTATTGTAGCTCAGTCACATGATCGAAGGATGGACAATGGGTACGTCGTGGCCCCCGATCAGATCCCGGCTCTTCAACACCTGCGCACGGGCGCTGCTGAAGAAAATCTCCGAGCTGAGCATATGATTGTCAAAGATACGTAGCAGCAGGGGCGTTTCGATCCCGTGCAGGTCGGCCAGAAACATCAAAAGCCTACCGTAGGAAGTTGCGAAGTCGATCGTCTTAAAGCTGGAAACCGCCTGCTCGACAGAGGTCATACGTTGAACCTGCCCGATCACTCCTCCTTCCAATGATACGTCCACGAACGGAACCATTTCGCAGGCCATCAGATAGGTGTCCCGGTCATCAGGCAGCCGGTCCAGGGAACCAACTGCAAGCTCGGCAGCCCTTCGATCATAAAGTCGATAACCACTCTGCAGATCCAGCGGGTACCCGTTCCAATAACGACGGTCCAGAACCCGTCTCTTCCTCGCCAGCAGGAATTCTGTGAGACTCTCGAAGACGCGGTTCGTCAGGATCTCCCATTCCTTGCGAATCCATTCCATGGGTCGCTCTAAAGAGGGACGACTCCCGAAGACACAGACGGGCCGGCTGGGAAGTGCTTCGCGGATCTCCTCGGCGACTTGCACGATCCTGCCCACGTCACCGAGCACATGATCTCCGTCACAGTCCCGAGTTACAAGGTACCGAACGGGCTGTTGTAGCAGCCGTCGCAGTCCCTCCCGAACGGCTCCCATCTTCCCCTGATTTTGCTCCAGTCGAACCGTCCGGGAGCCAAGCTGAAGTTCTACGTTGAGCTCTTCGAGAATGCGCTCAGCTATCGTGTCCCGGTCGACAACGAGTACAACCCAACGGGGCTCGAGAAAGAGATTCTGGTCGCTGAGAGTGGCTCGGAGGATCTGCCGGACCGTCCTCTCCTCCACGGACGGCTCGAAGTAGACCGGTATGACCATCCCGGTGAGATCGCGAACCTGGGCAACGGTCAGGAAGACTTGCCCCCTTCCACTTCCTTCAATTGCGGCTGAATCAGTCCCAGGGCAATCCTGATCTTCTCCTCAATCTCAGCGGCAATATCAGGATTCTCGAGGAGAAACTGCTTGCAGTTCTCCCGTCCCTGACCCAGCCGCTCGCCACCGTAGGAAAACCAGGAACCGCTCTTTTCGACCACCCGGTTGCTGACACCGAGGTCGAGGATTTCTCCGTTTTTCGAGATCCCCTGGCCGAACATGATGTCGAACTCCGCCTGGCGAAAGGGAGGCGCCATCTTGTTCTTGACGATTTTGGCCCTGGTCCGATTTCCTATGATTTGCTCCCCTTCTTTGATGGCCCCGATCCGCCGAATGTCGACCCGCACCGAGGAATAGAACTTGAGCGCGCGGCCACCTGTGGTCGTCTCAGGGCTTCCAAACATGACACCGATCTTCTCCCGAATCTGGTTAATGAAGATCAGGCAGGTGTTCGACTTGGAAACAATCGCCGTCAGCTTACGCATTGCCTTTGACATCAGCCGCGCATGAAGTCCAACGAAGGAATCTCCCATTTCGCCTTCCAGCTCGGCGCGAGGAACCAGAGCCGCCACCGAATCCACCACCAGGATGTCAACGGCGCCACTTCGCACCAGCATTTCGCCGATCTCGAGTGCCTGTTCACCAGAATCGGGCTGGGAAACCAGAAGGGCATCAATATCCACACCCAGCTTACGAGAGTACTCAGCGTCCATGGCGTGCTCGGCATCAATGAATGCGGCCGTTCCCCCCTTCTTTTGAGCCTCTGCGATGGCATGCAGTGCCAAGGTCGTCTTGCCGCTCGACTCGGGACCAAAAATCTCAACCACTCGACCTCGAGGATAGCCGCCGATTCCCATCGCCGCATCGGCGCCAATCGAACCGGAAGAGATCACGGGCACTCTGAGAGCGGTTCGATCGCCCAGTTTCATGATCGAGCCCTTTCCGAACTGCCGCTCGATCTGACCCAGCGCCATGTCAATGGCCCGCTGCTTATCTTTCCTATCATCCACCATATCTATAATTCCTTTCCGACTTCCAGCTCCGCTGACTATTGTCAGGGACACGGTCAATTCAGTCTCTGAAGTCTAGCACAAAATGGCGACAGTTTTCACCTTTTGTTCACTTCGCTCACTGCGCTCCCTTGATTCGCTCAAGCCTTCGCCATCAACATCAAAGAAGGAACTGAAGCACAGTGAGGCGGCGACGTTTTGTTCACTACCCTGACTGTGCCTTTGATCGGACCACGGAGGGTCCTCCTACTCTGGGGCGATTTGATCGGACCACGGAGGGTCCTCCTACTTTGGGGCAATTTGATCGGACCGCGGAGGGTCCGCCAGCTCGGATCTGATCAACCATACTCATAGAAGCCGCGACCGCTTTTCCGTCCCAATCGGCCGGCATCCACCATCTGCTGAAGCAGCGGACAGGGCCGATACTTGGGATCCCGATACCCTTCGAAAAGAACCTTCAGGATGTCCAGACAAACATCCAGACCAATGAGATCGGCCAGTTGCAGGGGACCCATGGGATGATTCATCCCCAGTTTCATGACCTGGTCCACAGCTGCGACCTCGGCCACCCCCTCCATGACCGCAAACATGGCCTCATTGAGCATGGGCAGAAGAACACGATTGGCAACGAAGCCCGGAAAGTCCTTCACTTCGACCGGCACCTTCTCCAGATTCAGAGTCAGGTCCCGGGTCTTCTGCAGGATCAAAGCGGAGGACTCCAGCCCCCGGATAATCTCCACGAGTCGCATAACGGGAACTGGATTCATGAAATGCATGCCAACCACGGATTCCGGCCGCTTTGTGCAGGCGGCCAGTCGAGTGATCGATATTGAAGAGGTATTGCTGGCCAGAACGGCGTCGTCCCGGCAGATCTCGTCGAGCTGGTGAAAGACCTCTTTCTTGGTCTCGAAATCCTCGAACACGGCCTCGATCACGAAATCGGATTCTGCCAACGCCTCTCGGTCCGTCCCCGTCTCAATGAGCCGAAGCGCTTTCCCAGGGAGACTCTCCTGATCAATTGAATCTATCTTACTGACGACCCGTTCCAGGCTCTTCTGTATGGTCTGCACGGCTCTTTCCAGGGCCGAGCGTTCCCGATCACACAGATAGACCTGGTGGCCATGGAAGGCTGCCACCTGAGCAATTCCGCTTCCCATGGTTCCGGCTCCAACTACCCCGATCTTCATAGTTCCCTGCCTACTATAAACGCCAGCGGGTCGGAAAAACGCGAATCTCAGACCTGGTGAGTGTGTTGCTCATACCGGCAGCAGCCCGCAAATGGCCTGTAGGGCACGGTTATCAACCCGCCGAACTGGACTCGGAGCCAGATTCCGTTCAGATTTCGCGATTCTGAACCGCTCGGCACGCCAGATTGGCGTGCCCCACGGCTGTCATCCGACCCCGGATGATTTGGACAACACGTCCCTAGTGTACTGTCCCAGAAGTTCACGCCGCTACTTCGGGCGTCTTTTCGCCGACAGCTTTGTTGCGCTCCTCGAAAGACTCCCGGCATTCCTGCGTCGCGCGCCTCACTGGCAACGAAAATCCATCCCGAATTAACACCGCGAACTTCCGGGACAGCACACTAACCCGGATTATTCATAAGTTTTCGTAGCGAAGCGGGGGAAGACCCGTTCTGACAAGGCTTGCGACCGAGGCCCCCGGAGGCGTACTCGTGCAGTACGCCGAGGAGGCCGACCGAGCGTAACGCAGTCAGGGCGGGAGATTCTCACGCTGCAGTAGGAAATTTATGAATCATCCGGGTTAGTAGGCTCATCAAGTGAGTTAGACCATCTCGACGGCCATGGCCACACCGTTACCTCCTCCCAGGCACAGTGCAGCCACTCCGCGAGTGGCACTTCGGTTTTTCAGGGCATACAGAAGCGTCACCAGAATCCTGGCACCACTCGCCCCGAGGGGATGGCCCAGAGCTACCGCGCCTCCGTGTACATTGAGTCTCCTGGGATCGAGGGGGAGCTACCATCAGAAGGTGTGTAAATAGCATAGGCGGTGAGTATCCTTCCGGGTTGATAAAGCCCAGGGCCGAAAGGCCCGTGATTGGCGACAGTTAGAATTCCCCGCGACGACAAATGGAATTCCCCGCTTTTTCAGGGCTGATCCTGACCATGAGGGCATGGTTAAGGATCAGCAAGTGCGGAGGTTAGTAAAGTTGAAGAAGAACGAGAAGACGCTAACGATGGCGGCGGCCAAAGCGGGGATGTCGCGAAAGACAGCTCGCAAGTACCTGAAGTCGGGAAAGCTACCGAGCCAGTGTCAGCCGGAACGGTATTGGAGAACTCGATCGGATCCGTTCGAGTCGGTGTGGCCGGAGGTGAAAGAGATCCTGAAGCGATCGCCGACGGTGGAAGCAAAAGCGGTGTTCGATCATTTGTGTCGTCAGCAGGAAGGGGCCTTCCAGCAAGGCCAGTTGAGAACGCTGCAGCGCAGGATCAAGCAGTGGAAGGCAGAATACGGAGAAGCGAAGGAGGTGATGTTCCCGCAGAAGTATCAGCCGGGACATCAAGCGCAATCGGACTTCACGTTTATGGGGCGCCTCGGAGTGACGATCCAGGGCCAGCCGTTTCCCCATCTGCTGTACCACTTCGTGTTGGCCTACTCGAACTGGGAAGCGACCACGCTGTGTTTCAGTGAGTCGTTTGAGAGCCTCAGCCTGGGGCTTCAGAACGCGTTGTGGGAGTTGGGGGCGCTGCCCGAGGAGCACCGGACCGACCGGCTCTCGGCGGCAGTCAAGAACCTGAAGCGGGAAGAGTTCACCGAGCGCTATCAAGCGTTGCTGAGACACTTCGGGATGCGCTCCAGTCGCACTCAGGCAGGAAAGGCACACGAGAACGGGGATGTGGAACAGTCCCATCACCGCTTGAAACGGGCCATTGAGCAGGAACTGCTGCTGCGGTGTAGCCGTGATTTTTCCAGCCGGGAAGAGTACGAGGGCTTTGTAGCGGTGATTGTGTCCCGGCGCAATGCGGCCCGGCAAAAGCGCCTGGGAGAAGAGCTGGCAGTGATGCGCCCGTTGCCGGCACGCCGTCTGGATGACTTCACCCGGCAGTGGGTGAGAGTCTCCCCCAGCAGTACGATCCGGGTTCGCCACAACACCTATTCGGTGGACAGCCGGTTGATCGGCGAGCGCGTTCAAGTGCGGGTGTGGGCGGATCAGGTGGAGGTCTACTACGGAGGACGGCGCCAGGCACGGATGCCGCGCTTGCGAGGAGAAGGCAAGCATCGCATTGACTACCGGCACGTGATCCATTCGTTGGTGCGCAAGCCGGGGGCGTTTACTCGCTATCGCTGGCGGGAGGATCTGTTTCCGGGGATCTTGTTTCGAGTCGCCTACGACGAGCTGCGCCGAGATTGTCCGGCCACGGCGGATCGCCAATATCTGAAGATCCTCGAGGTGGCTGCCCAGGAAGGTGAACAGCGGGTGCGAGAGGCACTTCAGGTGTTGATTGAGCGGGGACAAAGAATCCGTTTTGAAGCACTACGAGAATGCCTTGTCGATCCGGTGGTGGAACCCTGGGAAGTGATGGTGGAGAAGATGGACGTGGGCCTCTACGACACCCTTCTCGAGAACCGGGAGGTGAGGTCATGAGCACAGGCAACTTACCGCGACTTCGCGAGTGCCTAATCGAGCTGCATCTACCGGCCTTTCGGGAGCACTACGCCGCCCAGGCGGCACTGGCCACCCAGGAAAGTCTGTCCTATCCCCGGTTTCTCTTGTCGTTATCTGAGATCGAGGTGGCGGAGCGGCACGAGCGCAAAATCCAGCGCCAGCGTCGGGCCTCCAAGCTTCCCTGGGAGAAAACGCTGACGGCGCTGGACCGCTCGCGCTTGCCCCAAAGCGTGGATCGACAACTCACAGCGCTGCTGGAAGGGACGTTTTTGGATCGTGCCGAGAACGTCTTGGCTTTCGGTAACCCTGGGAGCGGGAAAACCCATCTGGTCTGTGCTCTGGGCCAGGAGTTGATTCTGCTGGAGCGCCGGGTTCTGTTTTCTACCTGCGCCCTGCTGGTACAGCGATTGCTGCGGGCCAAAATCGATCTGACTCTGGAGAAGGAGCTCAAGAAACTGGATCGCTTCGAGGCTCTCATAGTCGATGACATCGGCTACGTTCAGCAAAGCCGGGAGGAAATGGAGGTTCTCTTCACACTGCTGGCCCATCGTTACGAACGTCGCAGCATCTTGCTGACCAGCAACCTGATCTTCTCGGACTGGGAGAGGATCTTCAAGGACCCCCTGACGACGGCAGCAGCCATCGACCGGCTGGTGCACCACAGCGTGATTCTGGAACTCAACGTCCCGAGCTATCGAATGGAGAGCGCCAAGGCAAAGCAGCAGGGAACCACGAAATGAGGAAACCGCGAGGAGGTCAAATCCGGGCAAATCGGCTGATTGGACCCCGGAAAGTGCTTGGTGAGGGCGATAGACGAGTGCCCGCCAAGGGGAGAGGTCGTACAGCGCCCTACAGAGGCCGCTCAGCAGCCTCGTGGATCTGGTCCACTCCCCTCGACGCCAGCGCGAGCGAGGGGGAGCTCCGTTCGGGCTACGCCCTCACTCCGTCCCCCTCGCATTCTAGGAACAATCTCTCTTTTTTACAGAAAGGAGGACCGCGGAAAGGGCCGTCTCAGAGGACGGCTACAGCTCTTTTTTTTTAATCCTTGTGTGGGGATTTCCAATCGTCGCTGCGGGAATTCTATTTGACGTTGATCAGGCCCGCAACGGAAGGAGTACACACCGCATGAGCAAGAAGAACATTGAAGAAAGTGTGGAGTCAAGAGTTTGTTTCGAGCAGCTGGAAGATTGGGTGCGCGAGAGGATCCAAGGCTGGGTTCAGGAGCTGCTGGAGGAGGAGGTCACGGAGTTATTAGGGCGGCGTAAGAGTGAGCGGCGAAGAGCCGTGGACACTCCGTCGGGCTATCGCAATGGATATGGCAAGCCGAGGCATCTGACGATGAGCTCGGGGACGATCCAGGTTCGAAGGCCTCGAGTGCGGGATCTAGAGGAACGCTTTGAAAGTCGGGTGTTGCCGCTGTTTGCCAAGCGGACGCGGCAGGTTCGAGAACTGATCCCTGAGCTGTACTTGCATGGTCTGGCGCTGGGGGATTTTGATCTGGCTCTGAGAGGGCTCTTAGGGGACAAGGCCGCGCTGTCAGCCTCCACGGTGGCGCGGTTGAAAGAGAAGTGGCAGGCCGAATGGGAGGTCTGGCAGAGTCGACCGCTGGATGATCTGGAAGTGGTTTATTTGTGGGTAGATGGAATTTACGTCAAGGCGGGACTGGAGAAGGAAAAGGCAGTCCTGCTGGTGGTGCTGGCCGCCTTAAGTGACGGCAGCAAAGTAGTCGTGTCGGTCACGAGTGGCTATCGGGAATCGACCCAGAGCTGGTCGGAAGTACTGCGCGACTTGAAGCAGCGGGGGATGGGTTGTCCGCGCCTGGTGATCGGAGACGGCCACCTGGGCATCTGGGGAGCTTTGCGCAACGTCTATCCCCAGGCCGAGGAGCAGCGCTGCTGGAATCATCGGATTGTCAACCTGCTGGCCAAGCTCCCCAAGGGAGTGCACAAGCCGGCCTTGCTGATTCTGCGGCAGATCCCTTACGCCGAGACCCGACAAGAGGCACAACGACTCAAGAAGGTCTTTCAGCACTGGTGCCGGCAGCGAGGACTGACCCTGACGGCTGAGTTGATCGAGCAGGACTGGGACCGGATGGTGACCTTTTACAACTATCCGAAGAAGCAGTGGCAGCATCTGCGAACAACCAATCCCGTGGAGTCACCGTTTGCCGCTCTTCGGCTGCGAACGGACGCGGCCAAGCGGTTCAAGAAAGTGGAAAACGCCCAGGCGTTGATCTGGAAGATGCTGCTGGTGGCGGAGAACAGATTCCGCCGTCTGAAGGCACCGGAGCTGATGAAAGACGTCTACCAGGGCGCCGAATATGTCAATGGAGTCCCGGTCAACCAAGTTCCGGAGGAGAAAGCCGCCTGAGCTTTTTTTACACACCTATTGACAAGAGCTCATCGAGGGGGATCTGTTCGCAAAGGGCAACCGCCTGAACAGAAAACGCTTCATTTATTTCATACAGATCCACCTGATCGTCCCTCCAGCCGGCCCGCTGGAGGACTTTCTCGATGGCTCCCAGGGGGGCCATCATGACCATTTCAGGGTCGACGCCCGAGGTGGCGGTCGCTACCACCCGGGCAATGGGACTGCAACCTGACTTCCGCACCGCTTCCTCGGACATCACGACCAGGGCCGCTGCGCCATCGCTGATCTGCGAGGCATTCCCGGCAGTGACAGTTCCCTTCTTCTGAAACACCGGCCTGAGCCGGGCCAGTGACTCGAGGGAGGTGTCGGACCGTGGTCCTTCATCTTCATCAAAATGAATCGGATCCCCTTTCTTTTGCAGGACTTCCAGGGGAAGGATCTCTTCCTTGAACAGTCCCCGGCGGGTGGCCGCGGCCGCCCGCCTGTGAGATTCGGCGGCGTAGGCGTCCTGCTCGGCCTGCCCCACCGAGTAGCGTTTTGCAACCACCTCGGCTGTGTTCCCCATATGGTAGTCGTGGTAGGCGTCCCACAGACCGTCATGGATCATCGAGTCGATGGCCCTGGCGGTTCCCATCCGATAGCCCTCTCGAGCACCCATAAGTAAGTGAGGAGCATTGCTCATGCTCTCCATGCCACCGGCCACCGCCACCTCGATATCACTGACTTGAATACCCTGGGCGGCCAGCGCAACCGACTTCAGGCCGGAGCCGCAGACTTTGTTGATAGTGAGGGCTCCCACCGAGGTGGGAAGCCCGGCTCCCAGAGTAACCTGTCGGGCCGGATTTTGCCCCAGTCCGGCGGAAAGGACATTCCCGAAAATGACCTCATCCACCTGTTCAGCGGAAAGCCCGGCGCGGGCCACTGCCTCGGCCACAACTCTCTGCCCCAGGTCAACCGCAGAGAAACCCTTCAACGAGCCCAGGAACCGTCCAACGGGTGTACGACATGCAGCGACGATGAAGACCTGTTTCATGGGCATGATTCCAGATTCCAGATTCCAGATCCCGCTCCCTGCGGTCGGGGCTCAGTTCTCCCTCTAGGCCCGGGCCTTACTGGCCCGGTTGCCCGATCGATCCACATCGCGTACACCGTCTATGCTCTTGATCACGTTGACGACCCGCTCCAGGTGCCCGGTATCGGTAACCTCAACCGTCAGATCGAAGAGCCCGAACCGGCCCTCCACTGTATCGGCTGTTGCGTTGACGATATTGGTATTGATGTTGGAGATGGCGTTCGAGATATCGGCCAGCATCCCTCGCCGGTCCTCCGTGTAAATTCTCAGACGCACTGCGTAGCGGTCTTCCTCGGTATCGGAAGCCCACTCCACCTCGATGGTTCTCTCCGGATTCAGGAAAAGGTTTTCCACGTTGCGGCAAGTTGCCGCGTGAACCGAGATTCCGCGCCCAACCGTAATATAGCCAATAATCTCCTCCCCCCGGATGGGGTTGCAGCACTTGGCTCGCGAAACCATCAGATCAGCTTCTCCTTTCACCAGAATTCCGTCATCCTGGCGACCCAGAACTTTTCGAACCACCTTCCCCAGTCTCGATTCCTCATTTTCGTGTTGGGTCGTTCTCTCCGGAGCCAGCTTTTTGATGACCGCGCGGGCGGGCAGCTTCCCGAATCCGAGAGCGGCATAGAGGTCCTCGATCTCCCGGAAGTTCCAGGTTGGAAGCAGTTCCTGCAGCTTCTTGCGATAGCGCTTGAGGCTCACCTTGTACTTGCGGGCTTCTTTCTCGTACAGTTTCCTCCCCAGAGCTTCTGCCTGTACCCGCTGCCTCTGGCTGAGCCAGCGCCGAATCGCGTGGCGGGCCTTCGAGGTCTTGACGAACTCCAGCCAGTCCCTTCTGGGTCGACTCTGATTCGAGGTCAGGATCTCGACCCGGTCGCCGTTTGTCAGGCGTGACTTGAGGGGCAGGAGTCGACCGTTGATCTTGGCACCCACGCAGCGGTGACCGATCTCCGTGTGAATGGAGTAGGCAAAGTCCACAGGGGTAGAGCCCTTCGACAGGGTGACAACCTCTCCCTTGGGTGTGAAGATGTACACCTCCTTGGGGTAGAGATCGATCTTCAGATTACTCAGAAACTGATGGGGATCTTTGACTTCCTTCTGCCACTCGAGCACCCGCCTCAACCAGCCGAACTGTTGCTCCTCCGCCCGAGCATGGATGCCTTCTTTGTACTTCCAGTGAGCAGCGATCCCCTCCTCGGCGAGCCGGTGCATCTCGGGCGTTCGAATCTGGACTTCAAAAGGCTGGCCACTCTTGCTCAACACGGTCGTATGGAGGGACTGGTACATGTTGGGGCGAGGAATGGCGATGTAGTCCTTGATCCGGTCCGGAACCGGATTCCAGAGGTTGTTGATGACTCCGAGAGAGGTGTAGCAGTCCTTGATCGACGGAACAATCAGCCGGAAAGCGTAGAAGTCGTACACCTGATCCATTTCGATTCGCTGTCTCTTCATCTTTTCGGAGATGCTGTAGGGACGCTTGATCCGGCTCTGAACCATCACTTCGATTCCCTGGCTTCCGAAGATCGATTCGATGCGCTTGATCACTCCGCGGATGAAGCCATCGCTGTGGGCCAGCTTTGTGCGCACTTGATCCCCGAGCCGCTTGAAGGATGCGGGATCCACGTAGCTAAAGGCGAGATCCTCCAACTCGCCACGGATTCTTGCAATGCCCAACCGATGAGCAATGGGCGCGTAGATCTCCTTGGTCTCCCGGGCAATCGATTTCTGCTTTTCTTCCGGCATTGAACGCAGGGTTCGCATATTGTGGAGTCTGTCAGCGAGCTTGACGAGGATGACCCGGATGTCGTCCACCATCGCCAGGAGAAGCTTTCGAAAGTTCTCAACCTGCTTCTCTTTCTTCGAGGAGAACTGGATCTGACTCAACTTGGTCACGCCATCGACCAGGTTGGCGATGTCTTCTCCAAAAAGTTCCTGAATCCGCTCCCCAGTTGTCAGGGTATCTTCGACTACATCGTGAAGCAGGCCCACCGAGACACACACAACATCCAGGTGCATGTCGGCCAGAATGGCGGCAACCTCAACAGGATGTGAGAAATAAGGCTCACCCGATCTGCGAACCTGGTCCTGGTGGGCTTTCTCTGAAAAACGGTATGCGTCCCGGAGAGGATCCAGGTCGGCCGCCGGCGCGTAGGCTTCCACTCTAGCGCAAAGTTTGTCGAGACTCAGCATTCAGGGACCCACGTCAAGTGTAGCATCTCGATGCCGATTGCCAGCAGTTGCCTGACCCGTCGAACCTGCCCCGGGGCTGGAGTTCGGAGATCGCGCCGGGCACAAAAAAAGGCGACCAGGGAGGCCGCCTCGAATTCACACTCCGCTGGCAGTCCGTGGTGGAAGTCCCGCGGATTGCCAGGCTCCTACTGTTTCTCGGCAGCCCCCCCGAAGGTGTGGCGAGCACGCTCCGCTTCTTCTTCCTGGCGCTTCCTCAAATCCAGGGCCTGCAGGGCGAGCTTATCGGCTTCGACTTGCCACTTGCGCTTCTCCTGCTCATCTGCAGCGAGGTAAGCCCGCTCCCGGTACATTAGGTTCAAATACTGGAGGGCATCCGTGTGCTCGTCATCGATGGCCAGGGCTTGCTTCAGGGCCTCGACTCCTTCATCCACGAGTTGAATGACTCGGGCCCTCTCTTCTTCCTCGAGATAGCTGACTGCGTCCCCGTTGATGCCCGTCTCGTCGTGAGAGAGTTTCCAATCGATCGTCCCTATGCCGTAAAAGGGCTCGGGGTTGCCGGGATCGACTTCCAGTCGTTTTCGATACCATTCCTTGGCCTGGTCGGGTTCGTCGTTGCCACCGTAGATGCCGGCGATGTTGGCCATAGCGTTAATGTTGGCCGGATCCTGCTCCAGGACCCTTTCAAACGTCTGGATGGCCTTTTCGGAGAAACCAGCGTTCTCTTCGGTATGGACGCCGGGTATCCACTGGGCCCGGTACGCCGTGGCCAGGTAAAGCTGCGCGTTCAATAGCTGCGGATCGTACTCGACGGACAGCTTAAAGTGCTCGACCGCCTTCTCAAAGCGCTCACTCGAGTAGGCTTTGACACCCTTGTTCAACTGATCCCTGGCCCTGAGCTGATTCAACATCTCGCAGCCGGTCATCGACAGCCCCAGGCTGATCAGCAAAGCGGGCACAAACGGTGACTTCAATGGGCGCTTCTTCATCGTATTCATGAAACTGCGTACTAGGGTGTCAGGGGCATCAGTCCAATGTCGCCGACACCGGCTCCTTTGGCTAGATCGATTACCCGAATCACGGTTCCAAACGGGAGCTCATCATGAGCTTGCACGAACAGGTTCTTATTGGCGCGGGCGCTGTAGATGTCGAAGAGGCGTGTCCCGAGCTGGTTCAACGTGACCGGGTCCTGGTTAATGGATATCTCACCGTCAAGACTGACTGTCACCACGATGGCGTCCGACTTGACCACCACGTTCTCGGGGAGATCCTCAGGGGGCTTTTCGGGGACTCGCGCCCTCAGATCGTATTGAGACGTCGGCTGAATCACCATAAAGATGATGAGAAGCACCAGAAGGATGTCAATGTATGGAGTGATATTGATGTCCGATTTGGGGCCACCACTGGGGTGTGCTGACATTGCCATGTCGGGTTACCTCCCCTGCCGTGTCTCGCGGTCTACAAGAAGCCCGATCCGCTCCACTCCTGCGTCACGTGCCTTGTGCACAAGGCTCACAATCATCCCGTAGGGGGCGGCTACATCACTCTTTATGAAGAGGGGCTTCTCGGGGGCCAAAGCTACCCGCGTTTCCAGTTCGTCGAGGAGATCCTCGGGAGAAACCGGCTGGTCATTGATATAGATTTCCTGACTCCGGGTGACGGTCACAGTGGTGGCCTCCTTACCCTCCACTTCGGGAGCTTCCTGCGCATTTCGGGCCTTGGCCTTGTTGACCGCGATGCCCTCCTGGAGCAAAGGCGTTGTGATCATGAAAATGATCAGCAACACCAGCATGATGTCTGCCATCGGGGTGACATTGATGTCCGAGGTGACGGCACTGCCAATGCCGCTGCCACTACTCATGCCCATCTTTGGCAGCCCTCCTCTTCAGGAAATAGTCGATCAACTCGGAGGATGAGTTGTCCATCTCCACCATAAAAGATTCGAGCTTGGACGTGAAATAGTTGTACATCCACACGGCCGGCACCGCCACGAAGAGACCAAACGCGGTGGCCACGAGGGCCTCGGAGATGCCGCCAGCGACCGCTGCCAGGCCCATGCCTCCCGACCTGCTCATACCCGTAAACGCGTTAATGATTCCTACCGTAGTACCGAACAAGCCTACAAAAGGAGCCGTCGAACCGATCGTTGCCAGCCCCCCCAGGCCCCGTTTGAATTCTTCAATACCGAGCGCGGTGGCTCGCTGCAAAGCCCGCCTGGAGGCGTCGATCGTCTGGCCGGGGATCGAGGGACCGCTACCCTCCTGGGACTGGAATTCTTGTAATCCGGCATGCACAACCTTGGCCAGATGGCTCTTGCTGTACTGCTCAGCAATCTCCAGAGCTTCCCGCAGGTTGCCCTTCCCCAGCGCCTCGGCTACCGCGGGAGCAAACTCTCGCGACTCATTCCGAGCTGCCCGGTAGGTGACGAATCTCTCGACCATCACTCCGATGGACCAGACGGACATGACGGCCAGTAAGACCACAACGCTTTGGGCAAGGTAGCCCATCTGATTCCACATCTCCACTAAATCCATGTTTCAAACCTCCGTTGCAGCCTCATGAAATGTTGATGATCGGTTGTCATTGTGTTTTGTGAAAGTGGGACTGAATTGAAAAGACTCACCTGAGCACGAAATTCACAGTCACCGTCGCGATGACCCCCACCGGTTCACCATTCAGCAGAGTCGGTGAGTACCTCCACTTCCCCACTGCGTCGAGCGCAGACTGGTTCAAGAGCGGGTGTCCGCGGATGAGCTTGATCCCACTCACAGTTCCCTGTTCATCCACGGTCACCTGAAGCAGGACGATACCCGACACACGAGCCCTCTTGGCAAGCTCCGGGTAGATCGGGTCTATCTTCTGAATAAGCTTGGAGTTCTGCACGTTCCCACCCACTCGGATGGCTGCCTTGGGTTTGGGTGGCGGCGGTGGTGGCGGCGGGGCACCTGGAACTCCCCCGAGAATACCTCCTGAGATACCTCCGGGAACACCTCCAATAACTCCACCGGGAACGCCTCCCGGAACTCCTGCCCCGGACATGTCAAAGGTGGACATAACCGGTATATCGTCAACGGGCGCTGGAATTTCCTTGGGGACCTCAGTCGGAGCCATGAACTTGTTCGGATCCAGCCTGACCACCTGGACTTTCTCGACGGGGCGCGGAGCGGCGGGAGGTGGCGGTGGCGGCGGGGGCGGTGGCGGTGGCGGTGGGGGTGCAGCCAGAAAAGTCAGCAGTTCATGTTCTGGAAGAGCCTGATAGTAAATCAGGGGAATTAGAACAATGACCGCCAGTACTATGGCATGCACAACCAGCGAGACGAAAAAAGTCCCGGACTTTCTACTGTCTTTGCCGTACGAAGATTCGATCAGGTCGTCAAACATCCGGCTGCCTTTCCTTTTTGATTGACCCTTCCCGGACGTGAAGTTCTTGCGGAGCGAACTCCTCTGTGCACAGGGCGGTGATGTTACTATCCGCCTCCGGGTGAGTCAAGCCTACAGTTGGGACGCACGCCCTCGCCCAAAACGTGCCTCAATAAACCACTATCGCATCTTTCATAAAGCCCGAGCCTGTCTCCTGTCCCTCAGAAGCTGCCACCAGTGAACGATGGGGCTGGCGATTGCTACGGAAGAATAGGTTCCGACCAGAACACCGACGGCCAGGGCGAATGAAAAACCGTTCAGAACCTGCCCGCCCATCAGATACAGGGCCATGACCGCCAGGAAAGTCATGCCCGACGTGAGAATGGTGCGGTTCAGAGTCTGGTTGATGCTGGTATTGATCACCGATGCGAAATCGGCTCGCCGCATCAGCCTCAGGTTCTCCCGGATACGGTCGAATACCACAATCGTGTCGTTAATCGAATACCCGACCACCGTGAGAAGGGCAGCGACCACGGTCAGGGAAATCTCTTTGCTGAAAAGTGAGAAGAACCCCAGGGTGATGAAAACGTCATGGAAGAGAGCAACGATTGCCGCCAGACCGTAGGCGACTCCCTTGAAGCGGATCCAGATGTACCCCACGATCCCGACCAGAGAGAAAAGGATCGCGTAACTGGCCTTCTGCTGCAACTCCCTACCCACCTTGGGACCCACGCTTTCGACACTCAGAACACTGAAACTGCCCAGATAGAAATGGTCTTTGAGTGTCGTGACAATATTCTCGGGAAGCTTCATCTCGTCGAACTGGGCCTCGCTCTGGACAATTCCGCCATTGGCCGTGCGGTAGTCGATCACCCGGCGGGCCAGCTGCGCCGGGTTCGGATCGGCAACCTCCGCGAGCTCAGCCATCAGGGGCTCCGAGACTTCCTGGCCACAGTCTCGACCCTCAAGAACATTTCGAAAGCAACCCGTCAACACGAACGCTGTTGTATTGTTTAGATCCACCCGATCTGCCGAAGCCTCGCCGTCAAACGCCTCCTTGAGTGCCAGAGACACCTGGCGACTTCCCTCGTTCAGATCTTCCTGCTCTTCGTTGGCGACGCGCGCCAGCCGGATCTGTAACTGGTTCTTGGAAGGATCGTCGAAGCGCGTGACCCCCTCGGCTTCCAACTCTGCAGTCGACAGGATGCCACGAACTCGCTCGATATCCGGCGTTTCTTTGAACTTTACGTAGACCAGGGTTCCCCCTGTGAAATCAATGCCAAGGTTTAGACCCGGCCCCAGCAGGGAGGCGCCCCCGGCGACAGCCAGCAGCACTGACGCCGCTATGAAGAACCACTTGAGTCTGAGCCATTCTATCTTCGCGTTTTTGACGATATCCATTTCAGCCCGGTCGCTCCAAAATATAGTTACCCCAGCTGCTTCTTTGTTCCCGATCTAAATAGAAAGTCGATCCACTGCCCGGCCCTGCAGGAACAAGTTGAACATGGTGCGAGAAACAAAGGTGGCGGTAAAAATGTTGGCCAGCAGCCCGATGGCCAGGGTGATTGCAAACCCTTTCACGGGACCGGTTCCGAACTGATAGAGACAACCGGCTGCCACCAGAGTCGTAACATTGGTGTCAATGATGGTGGAGAACACCCGGTCAAAACCTGCTGCTACGGCACTCTTCACGGTCTTGCCGGAACGCAGCTCCTCCTTGATCCGCTCGAAGATCAGAATGTTGGCATCCACCGCCATTCCGATGGTCAGAATGACTCCCGCAATTCCCGGCAGGGTGAGAGTTGCACCCAGGTAGGCCAGGGAGCCGCCGAGAAAGAAAAGGTTGAGCCCCAGGCAGAGGATGGCATTCAGTCCGGAGAGTCTGTACACGGCCAGCATCGCCAGCACGACCAGGACAAGCCCCAGGATCGAGGCATTGAGCCCGCTGCGGATCGAATCGGCACCCAGAGAAGGGCCAATCTGCCGGTTCTCCAGAAACCGGATACTGGCCGGCAGTGCGCCCGAGCGCAGGACCAGGGCCAGATCTTCCGCCTCCTGACGGCTGAAGCTTCCTGTAATCCGGGCCTGCTCCTGGCGGATTGGCCCCTCGATCCGAGGCGCCGATCGGATGACGTCATCCAGCACAATGGCCAGGAACCCGTTCACATTCTCGGAAGTGACCTCGCTGAAGAGCTGGACCCCTTCGCCGTTCAGAAAAAAAGCCACCTCCGGCTTCCCCGTGTAATTATCCTGCGACCGCTGCGCATTCTTGAGATGGCGCCCCGTGATGGCAGCGGCTTTCTTGGCCACCATGTATGCCTCAGGAACACTCCCGTCCGGCTGCACACGATCGCGGTCCTCGATCTTGTGCAACTCATAGTCGTCCGGGATCTTCCCGCCGAATGCCTGGGCGGCCAGAGCCACCGAAGGGAACGTCTCGGGATGCTCGGGATGCACAAGTTTCAACTCAAGATTTGCGGTTTCACCGATGAGGCGCTTGACCCGGTCAAAGTCCTCGACCCCCGGAAGCTCAATGACGATCTGATCCTTCACTTCGCCGCTGCCGTACACGGCAATGGTGGGGTCTACGACGCCGTACTGATCGATCCTCTTCTGGATGACCTCGCGGGCCTGACGAACCGTCAGGTCGAGCAGGCCCTTGCGGGCCGAGGCCTGGATCGAAAGCCGAAACCCCCCGCTGCTGGATCCACTCACCGACCAGTTGATAATACCCTGCAATTCGTCTCTGGCAGCACGGTCCTGGGCATCAGGAACTCCTGTGACTTCGATGGCCAGGTCTTCCGTGACGAGAACCTCGTCAAAGGCAATTTCTTTGTCGGTCAGACGGCCGGCAACTCGCTCTCGTACCTGGTCAACTTCGGCCTCCATGGCCTCACTGGTCTCGACCTGAACGATGAGGTGGATGCCTCCCTGCAGGTCCAGCCCGAGATTGATGCCCTTCCACCACCAGACGAAGCCGCTCCCGGCCGCCAGCAGAATGATCGTCAACATTCGGTATTGTGTCGTCCGGTTCATCTTTGATGCTCTAGTGCTTTGTGGGTTTCAACGCTGAGTGGCCATCACGTGGCAGCAGGTTGATCGGGTTGGCTTTGCAGTGAAGCGATTGCGCTTCGGGACACCTTGACCTTGACCTGATCGCTGATCTTGAGCATGACAATGTGCTCTTTCACATCCACCACCGTCCCGTACATGCCACCGGTTGTGATGACTCGGTCCCCTTTCTCGAGCCCGGCAATCATCGTCTCCAGACTCTTCTGGCGCGTCCGGATGGGGCGATACATGATGAAGTAGAAGATCAGGATGATCAGGACAATCGGAAACAGACTGACCAGCGAGCTTGCCCCCGCTCCAGCACCCTGGGCTAAGAAAAACCCGTCCATATTCAGAGACACCCTCCGACCAAAAAGACAGAGTATAGCAGAGTTCAGCAACCTGAGGAATATCGCTCCCTGAAGCCCTGAGCAAACGAATCAAAGGTGCCCGCTTCGATCGTTTTCCGCAGGCTACGCATCATTTTCAGATAGAAGTGAAGGTTGTGAAAAGTGTTGAGCATGCTGCTCAGAATCTCGCGCGAAACCAACAGGTGGCGCAGATACGCTCGGGAGTAGCGAGCACACACGAAGCACTCACAGTCGGGGTCAACCGGCCGCTCATCATCCTTGTACCGCGAATTCTTGATTCGTAGTTGTCCGCGTCCAGTGAACAACATCCCGTTGCGGGCGTTCCGCGTTGGCAGGACACAATCGAACATGTCCATCCCCAGTTCCACTGCCTGCAACAGATCCAGCGGTGTTCCCACTCCCATCAGATAACGAGGCTGGTCGAGCGGCAGCTCACTGGAAAGCTGGTCCAGAATTTCGAACATCAACTCCCTGGGTTCACCGACACTGAACCCACCCAGAGCCAGTCCCTCAAACCCGATCTCATTGAGATGGCCCAGGCTCTCCCGGCGCAGCTGGGTATAGACACTCCCCTGCATGATTCCAAACAAAACCTGACGCTGATCGGCATGTGCACGGCGGGACCGTCGTGCCCAGCGCATGGACCTCAGCATCGATTCCCGGGCTTGAGCTGTCGTGACCGGATAGGACGTGCACTCATCGAAAGCCATGATGATGTCGGCGCCGAGCTGTTGTTGGATCTCACCGGAGCGCTCCGGTGTAATGAAGTGGCTGCTCCCGTCCAGATAGGATCGAAATTTCACTCCTTCTTCCGAAATGCGGGTCAACTCGCGGTGGCTGAAGACCTGGTAGCCGCCGCTGTCGGTCAGGATCGCCCCCTTCCAGCCCATGAAGTCATGCAGGCCTCCACTTTTTTCGATCAGGTCTGAGCCAGGCCTCAGATAGAGGTGATAAGTGTTGGAAAGAAGGATTTCAGCCCCTAGCTGCTGCAGCCATTCCTGAGTCATTGCCTTCACCGTTGCAGCCGTCCCAACCGGGATGAACACGGGCGTCCGAACGCGCCCGTGGTCGGTCTCCAGGACCCCGGCACGGGCCCGACCGCACTGATGATGTACGCTGAACTGAAGACCCATAAAAGACCGTGGGGCGAGGACACCGACGACGAAAACCCATCCCGAATTAACACCGCGAACTTCCCGGACAGTACACCAGGGACTACACAGGCAGCTCAAAAATGCTGCTGTTGTTCGCCAGGAAGAGCTTTGAACGGTCCGGACTGTAGGCGAGTCCGACCATCATGGGAGCCGCGATCGTGTGCTCCAGACCTCCGTTAGAGAGAGTGAAAACTCCCTTTGTTCCCCGGTAGGAGGCTGCGATCTGGAGACGACCATCGGGACTGAACGCCATACCCTGAGGTCGTCCCAGCCCCCGAAAAACGATGTGCGGTTCACCGTCGTGATCGATCTTGTAGATGCAGTCCTGGGTGGAGAGAGTGGGGCCTGAAACGTAAAGGTGATCGTCGGGAGACATGGCAAAGTGGTAGGCGGAGATGCTCGGTTCCAGCTCCGAAAACACCGAAACACTCCGGTCGTCCGCCACCTTGTAAACAAGACCACCCCGGTCACCAACGAAAAGATTTCCAAGGGAGTCAAAGGCCAGGCCGGTGGCCAGGCCCAGTCCATCAGCGTACTTCTCAACCCGTTTATCGAGCGTGGACCTGTAGGCAACCCCCGTGTTTCGGCTTGTAATGTAGAGGCATTGATCGGGCCCCATCGCCAGTCCGGTGGGATTCATGATGTCGGCAAGAAAAGGCTCCTTGGTTCCATCGCCGGCGATCACGAACACACTGAAAGGAACTTTCTCGCCTCGCGTTCCGCTGAAAGTCACGTAGATCTTCCCTGCGTTGTCAACCACCGGGTTACCCACCGCATGCAGGTCGGTCACCAGAAGATGACCTACTGTGATCTCAGCGACGTCGTGTTCCTCTCCGGACGTGACTTCAACCTTTCCGCCAAAAGAACTCTCGGGCACCTTCACTGTCAACCTGGACGGAGAGGCTGCCACCGGGGTGGCCGGCTCCCCCCCGATGGAGATCTCGACTTCGGCGGGATTCGTCAACCCCTCAACTTCGATCTGAATAACTCCCCCGGGCAGAGCCAGTTTCGGCTGTACCGACGTGATGCGCATGGGCCCAACTATAACATGCAGTCATTTCCAAGGTGACAGGTCGTACTTGACGCGCTCCGCCCCCCACCATGCTAGACTGGTTCCTTTGGTTTATGCCGGAAAAAGGAACAGGAGAGGGCCCCATCATTGTTCGGGGAGCCGAACAAAACAACCTCAAGAACATCGACGTCACGATTGCCGACAACCAGCTCACGGTCATCACCGGGGTGAGTGGTTCCGGAAAATCCAGCCTGGCCTTCGACATCCTCTATGCGGAGGGCCAGCGGCGTTACGTGGAGTCCCTTTCGGCCTATGCAAGGCAGTTTCTCGAGAGGCTCCAGAAGCCCCGGGTCAGAGAGATTAAGGGGATCCGCCCTGCCGTCTCCATCCGGCAGCGAAATACGACTCGAAATCCCCGCTCGACAGTCGGTACTGTTACGGAGATCTACGATTACCTGCGACTTCTCTATGCTCGAGTTGGCCGGATTCATTGCCGCTCCTGCCAGCGCCCGGTTCGACAGGACACGGCTGATCATGTCGTCGAGGAACTCCTGAGACTCCCGGAGGGAACTCGTCTGACGCTCGTCTTTCCCTACCGGCTCAGCAGGATGGATCTGAACAGCTATTCGGAAAAAGGACTGTCCGCGCCAGCGCTCGTCGAGAACCTGGTTCGACACGGCTACCATCGGCTGCTCCTCGATCCGCAGCAGCCCGCCCAGATAGTGCACCTTCCGGGCCGGCAACCTCTCACCGAGGATCAGCTGAAGACGTCGCGGATCCTGATCGACCGCCTGGTGGTTCGTGATGATATCGCCGATCGGCTGGCCGATTCGATCGAGTCCTGCTTTGCGGAAGGAAACGGAGTCGTCGAAGCTCTGATTTCCTGTTCAAACGGATCCCCCCAGATCCTGCACTTCAGTGAAGGTCTCGAGTGCCAGTACTGCCAGATCAGCTACCGTGGCCTGGAGCCCCGCCTTTTTTCTTTCAACAATCCCTACGGGGCCTGTCCCACCTGCCAGGGGTTCGGGAACACCATCAGCATCGATCCCTATCTGGTGATCCCGGACTGGTCCGTTCCTGTCTGCCATGGGCCTGTGGAGCCCTTTACAAAGCCCAAATACAAGGGTTTTCAAAGACACTTGATCGACTTCATTCGGGATCAGGGGATCGACCCGACCACGTCATACGCCGACCTGCCGGATGCGGTTCGTGCGCGGGTCTGGGAGGGTACGGATTCCTTCCCAGGCGTTAAGGGCTTCTTTCGCTATCTGGAGCGCAAGAAATACAAGATGCACGTCCGGATCCTGATCAGCCGCTACCGGGGTTATACGCGCTGTCCGGACTGTTCCGGCGAGCGACTGTGCCAGGATGCACGGGACGTCACGGTGGGAGCCCACCGGATCACGCAGCTGACGGCGCTGCCCATTGCCAGGCTCTGGGACTTCTTCCGCGATCTTGAACTGACACCCGAGCAGCAAGCGGTGGCCCGCGATCTGCACGAGGAAATCTCCAGGCGAGTTGGATTCCTGGTCAAAGTCGGTCTGGAGTACCTGGCGCTCGACCGCCTGACCTCAACACTGAGCGGCGGCGAAATGCAGAGAATCCACCTGGCCGCTTCACTCGGATCCGCCTTGATCGGGACTCTGTACATTCTGGACGAGCCCACCGTGGGCCTGCATCCACGAGATGAGCTGAAGCTGATCCACATTCTCCGCCGTCTCAGAGATCTTGGGAACACAGTGGTGGTTGTGGAACACGAGCGGGAGATGATCAGGGCCGCCGATCGGATTATCGACATGGGACCGGGAGCGGGCGAACTCGGAGGGGAAGTCATTCACTCCGGGAACCTCCAGTCTCTGCTCGAAAACGCGAACTCAATCACTGGAAAATACCTCAGCCGGGAGCTGCGCGTCCCCACGCCTGTGTTTCGCCGCTCCGTGAACCACCACACCCTGATCGTACGGGGAGCCCGGCAGAACAATCTCAAGAACCTGAATGTGAAGATTCCACTGGGCCTGCTCACCTGTGTCACCGGCGTGTCCGGTTCGGGAAAGTCCACGCTAGTGCAGGACGTTCTGTACGCTGGAATCAAGAAACTGCGAGGGGAATGGAAGGCGGAGGTCGGTGCTTTTGATTCGATCGAGGGCTGGGAGTTCCTCAGCGACATTCTGCTGGTCGACCAGTCGCCGATTGGAAAGACACCCCGTTCCAACCCGGTTACTTACTTGAAAGCCTTCGACGACATCCGCAAGATCTTTGCGTCGCTACGGGAAGCCAGGGCTCGCAACTTCGGGCCAGGCCACTTCTCGTTCAACGTCCCCGGGGGGCGCTGTGAGGTTTGTCATGGAGCCGGGACCGAGACCGTCGAGATGCAGTTTCTGGCGGATGTCCAGCTCGTCTGCGAAGAGTGTCGGGGCAGGCGCTACCAGAAAAAGCTGCTCGAAGTCACCTACAAAGGAAAGAACATCGACCAGGTTCTGAGCCTGACGGTTTCCGAGGCCAGACTGTTTTTTGCGGGTCACGCTTCCCTACTGCGGAAACTCCGCCTGCTCGAGGAAGTCGGACTCGGCTATTTGAGGCTGGGGCAGCCCGCTACGACGCTCTCCGGAGGCGAAGCCCAGCGAATCAAGCTGGCCTCCTACATGGCACGCGAGACGAAGGGGCATCCCCTCTTCATTTTCGACGAGCCCACGACCGGTCTTCATTTCGACGACATTGGCAAGCTCCTGCGTGCTTTCAGCCGGCTGACGGCCGTGGGAGGCTCCGCGCTCGTGATCGAACACAATATGGATGTCATAAAATGTGCAGACTGGATCATCGATCTCGGCCCGGAAGGCGGTGATCGGGGAGGGTGTCTGGTAGCGGAGGGGGCACCGGAAGTCATCGCGGCGAGCGAGAACTCTCATACCGGTCAGTTTCTGAGAGCCATCCTCGAAGAGGAGAAGCAATGAGGATTCTGTTCGTGGGTGATATCGTCGGAAAAGGAGGCCGTCGAGTTCTGCGCGAACAGCTTCCCCGCCTCCAGTCCCTTCACCGGGTGGATTTCACAATCGCCAATGTGGAAAATGCAGCCGGCGGATTCGGTCTGACGCCCAAGCTTGCCCGACAGATGTTTGAACTGGGGGTGGATGTCATGACCTCCGGAAACCACATATGGGATCAGAGAGACATCTACCCTTTTCTGGATCACGAACCCCGCCTGCTCCGTCCTGCCAACTATCCGAATGAACTGCCTGGAAGGGGCGTTGTGACAACCGACAGCTCGATCGGAGTACCGGTCGGTGTCATCAGTCTCCAGGGCAGGGTCTTCATGCCCAGCATTGACTGTCCGTTTCAGACCGTGAAACAGATTCTGGCCCGCCTTTCAGAAGAAGTGTCCGTCGTCGTTGTCGACTTTCACGCAGAAGCCACCTCGGAGAAGATGGCCATGGGATGGTTTCTGAACGGACAGGTATCCGCCCTGATCGGAACGCATACCCACGTACCTACCGCCGATGCCAGGGTTCTCTCCGGCGGAACCGCCTACATGACGGATGTGGGGATGAGCGGTTCCTATGAGTCGGTAATCGGAATGTCTCGGGAGCGGGCCATCGAACGATTCCTGACGGGACTTCCCGGGCGCCTGCAGCCTGCGACGTCCCAGCCACGGTTGTCCTCAGTGGTTGTCGAAGTCGATCCCACCGATGGAAAGGCGAGGTCTATTGAGTGGCTGGGTTTGATTGGCTAGCTAAGGCGGATCGGTTACCGGTTACTGGTTTCAAGTTGAAGGTTGAAAGTTAAAGGTTGAAAGTTAAAGGTTGAAGGTTGAAAGTGGGAGGGGCCTCAGGCCGCGAACGCCGGGTAGTCACGTTCACCATTGCAGGTCGCCGCGCCGAGGCTCCTCCCACATTCAAGTTCCAACAGCGCTAACTAACGAACCTGGAACTTGATGGAACTTGGTTACTTGGCATAGTCGACAGCCCTCATTTCGCGGATCACAGTGATCTTGATCTGGCCCGGGTATTTGACCTCCTTCTCGATCCTCTTGGCGATGTCTTTGCTGATCCAGAAAGCCTGCTCATCGGATACCTCGCTGCTCTCGACGATGATCCTCACCTCGCGCCCGGCCTGAAGCGCAAAGGCTTTGGAAACACCCTGGAAAGAAGATGCGATCTCCTCCAGCTGCTCGAGGCGCCGGACGTAGTTTTCCAGTACCTCACGCCTGGCCCCGGGCCGGGCAGCCGAAACCGCGTCGGCAGCCTGCACAAGCACGGCTTCAATCGTGTCGAACGGGACATCAAAGTGGTGAGCCTCCACGGCATGAGTCACTTCCGGAGATTCGCCGTACTTCTTAACCAGTTCCACACCGAGTTGAAGATGGGTTCCGGTGAGCTGTTGATCGACCGCTTTACCGACATCGTGAAGGAGGCCCCCGCGGACACACACTCTGGTGTTCGCTCCGACCTCTTCCGCCATCAGCCCGGCAAGAAAAGCGACCTGGCGGCTGTGGGCCAGGACATTCTGACCATAGCTGGTTCGATACTTGAGTCGTCCGACATGCACCAGCAGCTGCTGGTGCATGTCATGGATACCGAGTTCAAAGGCAGTCTGCTCCCCTTCCTCGAGAAGCGCCTTGTCCATGTCTTTCGAAACCTTGCTGACCACTTCTTCGATCCGTGCGGGATGGATGCGCCCGTCCTGAATCAGCTTCTCGATCGCTCGCCTGGCGATTTCCCGGCGCAAGGGATCGAAACCCGACAGGATCACGGCCTCGGGGGTGTCGTCCACGATCAGGTCGACCCCGGTAGCCTGTTCCAGGGCCCGAATGTTCCGCCCCTCTCGGCCGATGATGCGCCCTTTCATGTCATCGCTGGGCAAGTCGACAACCGAAACGGACGACTCCACTGCGTGCTCGGCAGCGCAACGCTGAATCGCTTGCACGACTATCTTGCGCGCCACAACCTCCGCTTTCTCACGGGCTTCCTCCTCGATTCTCCTGGCCAGCAGTGCCGCGTCATGGCGAGCCTCCTCCTCGATAGCACTCGCGAGTGTCCTCTTGGCCTCCTCCACGGTTATCCCGGCGATGGATTCCAGTCTTTGCACCTGCTCCAGGCGCAATTCGTTCAACTCGTTTCGCAGGTTCTCTGCTTTCTGCTGCTCTGCCATCAGCCTTTTCCGGGCGGCTTCCCCTTCGCTCTTCTTCCTCTGCAGAGACTGTTCCAGACGCGCCAGATCTATTCGAGTTTCCCTGGATTCTCTCTCAACAACTTCCAGGTTTCGCTTCTTGTCTCGAATCTCGGCCTCCGCATCGGTTCTCCAGTCCAGGATTTCTTCGCGGGCTTCCAGCAGCCGTTCCTTCTTGGCACGCTCGCCCTCCTCCAGAGCACCCTTGTGCAGTTCTTCTGCTCTGGCCTGAGCATCGACCACTTGCCGTTGGATGACCCGAGTCTTGAGGTAGTACCAGATGAAGACGGCAACTGCCAGGACGACCGGGATCAGCCATTCAGGCGACGCATCCAACATAACAACTCTCCCTGGGAGACTTGGTCGGGGGAAGAAAGAGGCACCCTGCTCAGCCGTGTGGCCGTGAAAATTGAACCTGCATTAAACAGGTGGGACATCTGCCTTCGACTGCGCACAGCCGCTGGACGCGAAATCCCGAGTAAAAACTGTTAGCTCAATTTCCTACTGAACCATCACGCGCCTCGCAGGGAGCAGGAAGTGTATCCCAGGCTCTCCAGAGGCGTCAACCCGATCTAACCTGCCTGAAACGGTGAAGCGAGAAGCTCAGTGAGGCGGCTGGTCGACTCCGAAACACGACGCTCGAATTGCTCCAGCTCCTCACGTGTTGAGATGTAATCGTCAGCAATGTTCAAAGCTGCCAGAATCGCAAGCTTCAGCGTATCCACAGTAAGGGTCTGCTCTGCCAGTTCCGACATCTTCTCATCGACGTACCTGGCTAGTTCTTGAACGTATTCAGGATCGTCTCCACTTCGGACCCGAAAAGTCTGATTGAAGATCGTTACCGTGGTTACCTGTTCCTGTACGGGTTCCATCTGGATCACCGGGCTGGTCTCGAGCTTCTCGCTAGCCTTGAACTTTTTCCAGGGTAGCCAGCGAGCTCAGCATTCTCTCAACACTGGACAGAGTCTTCTTTCGATCCCTTTCAAGTAGTTTCACCTGATCACACTTTCCACCAAAATCCCTTTCAAGCACCTCCAAATCCTGTTGTAATTCGGTTACCTGCTGCTTGAGCTTCACGTTCTCTTCGCGGAGACTTCGAAACCGTTCCACAAGCTGAACGGCGACGTCTTCAACTTCCGTGAGGACAGTCTTCTCAACAACCGACATGGGCAGCAAGTTAAGAACGAGCCTCAATGCGAAAACGACTGGACAACTCAGCAAACACCTGCCGGCTGAATCTGTTCGCTTCGTCTTGCGTCAAGGTTCGTTCCAGGTTCGCGAAAGTTAGCCGAACAGTCAGGCTAATCTTTCCGATGGGAAGCTTTGGGCCTCGATACAGATCCATCAGCTGAATGTCCCGGAGTTCGGGAATATTCAACTGTTGAACAACTTCTGCAATTCTATCGAAATCAATCTCCGTGTCAAACAGGAAGGAGAGATCGGATTCCACGGACGGGTATTTCGGGATTTCCTGAAACCTCGGATCCTGCAAGGGTTTACTGTAAAGTCGATCAAGTGATAACTCGGCTACAACTACCGGGGTAGAAATGCGCAGGGGCTGCCGCAAAAGATCGGCGAGCGTCCCCAGGATTCCGACCTCCTGACCATCCAGTTCCACGGCGATTGCGGTCCCTTCGGCGAGAAACGGCCGCTGCGTCTTCCGGTATCTGACTGTCTGACCCAGCCCGCCAGTCAGAGAGGACACCACACCCTTCAAGTGAAAGAGAGAGAAGACCCGATCATCCTCCGGTCTTCGCCAGTGAATCGGATGATTCTGACCGGTAGCCGCCAGCCCCAGGCGGGCTTCCTCGCCGATCCCCTCGGGGCGCATCCAGAACACCCTCCCCAGCTCGAAGAGTTTGACTCGGGTTCTTCCACGATACGTGTTTCGCCGAATCGACTCCAGAAGACCGGGCAGCAGACTCTTCCGCAAATGGCTGTGTTCCTCGGTGAGGGGGTTGTCCACCGCCACCATTTCTGTCGGCTCCTCCCAGAAGCCCTTTTCTCTTCCGGGATCCGTGAAAGCCAGATTGACCGCCTCCGAAAAACCCTGACCGACCAGGAGCTCGATCAAAGGCCGCTGTCTTTTCCTGGTTGGAAGGAAGGCTCCGGTTCCCTTGCTGGCGGGAAAAGTACCCCCCACCCGATCATAGCCGTAGTGGCGCAGAACCTCTTCGACGAGGTCATCCTCCAGGGTAACATCGCCGCGAGAGCCCGGCGGTACTACCTCCCAGTCGCCGGCCTCACCCCCCACTTCGAACCCCAGGGAGTCCAGAATTCTCTCCACTCTCTCGTCCTCGATACGGATGCCGGTCACCTGGAGGATGCGATCGGAAGTGAGACCGATGGCGGCCCGTTCAATCGGCTGTGGATACTCGTCGAGCACCGGACCCGAGCAGCGGGAACCCACCACGATCTCTTCAATCAGGCGGCTGGCCAGGTGGAGACCCAGGGGCGGCAGATCCGGATCACTGCCCCGCTCAAAGCGGTAGGAGGCCTCCGTGCTGGCTCCCAGTCTTTTGGAGGCACTGCGTACCTGGAGCGGACTGAAATAAGCACTTTCCAGCAGGATGGTTGATGTCTGTGGGCTGACTTCACTGTGGAGACCTCCGATCACCCCGGCGACCGCCACCGGCTTACTGGCGTCGCAGATCATGAGCATCCTGTCGTCCAGCTCCCGCTTCTCACCGTCCAGAGTCCTCAGACTTTCTCCCGAGCGGGACCTGCGCACCACGATCGATCCCCCTTCCAGCCGTTCAAAATCGAAGGCGTGAAGGGGTTGTCCGATGTGGAGCATGACGTAATTTGTAATGTCGACCACGTTATTGATAGGCCTCTGCCCCAGGCCCTCCAGCCGCTGCCGCAACCAGTCAGGGGAACTCTCCACCGTGACATTCTCAATCAAGCGTGCCGTGTAGCGAGGGCACAGGTCAGAATCCTGAATATCGACCGACGCCCGGATCTTTTGATCCCGGCCCAGTGGAGGGGTCAAATCGGGAAGTTGCAGAGTGGCATGGTAGTGGGCGCCGAGTTCCCGGGCAATACCCCAGTGATTCAGACAATCCGGCCGGTTGGAAGGAATCTCGAGGTCATACACAACGTCCTGGCCATACTCCTCCCGGCCTTCCAGGGCAAACCCAATCCGTGCCAGGGCGACCGCAATCTCATCGGGAGATCGGTCTCCTCCCTTCAGGTTCAGAAAGTCAGAAAGCCAATGGTAAGAGACTTTCATTGAGTGGCCTCTTTTTCAGCGCCGCTGGAAGCTTCAGAATTGTCGCAGAAACCGAATGTCATTCTCGAAAAGCAGACGCATGTCATGAATCTGGTACTTGAGCAGAGCCAGTCGATCAATCCCCATCCCCCAGGCAAACCCGGTGTAGCGCCGGGAGTCGTACCCGACTCTCTCGAACAGCCGGGGATGCACCATACCGGCTCCCAGGACTTCGATCCAGCCCGTTCTCTTACACACCCGACACCCCTCACCCTTACAGAAGGGACAACTGATATCCACTTCGGCGCCCGGTTCGACAAAGGGAAAGTAGCTGGGCCGCAGGCGAATCTGGGTCGTCTTGAGGAACAGCGCTCTGAGGAACACTTCGAGGGTTCCCTTGAGATCGGCAAACGTAATGCCTTCGTCCACAACAAGTGCTTCCAGTTGATGAAACATCGGGCTGTGGGTGGCATCTACGGTATCTCGTCGGAAGACCCTGCCCGGGACAGCAATGCGGAGGGGAGGCGTGCGTTGCTCCATTGTGCGGATCTGCACAGGGGAGGTATGGGTTCGCAAAAGCATTTGCCCTGGCAGGTAGAAAGTGTCCTGACTGTCCCGGGCCGGGTGTCCCTTGGGAATATTGAGCGCGTCAAAGTTGTAGTACTCAGACTCGACCTCCGGTCCGTCGATCATTTCGAAGCCCATCCCCACACAGATCTCCTCCATTTCTCGGGCCAGCCTTCGCAGAGGGTGGATGTGACCGACTTCGACGGGGACTTCCGGCAGACTTCGATCCAGTATCTCTTCGCCGGAGGCCGCCTCAGTTTCTTCCAGCTCCCGCTTGCGGATGGTCAGAGCTTCCTGCACCTGCTGGCGCAGTTCGTTGAGCGCCTCACCAAGAGCCGGACGATCCTCTTTCGGCGCGCTTCCCAGAAGACGCATCTGCAAGGTAACGAGGCCTCGCTGACGACTCAGATACTTGTCTCGGACTTCAGCCAGATCGCCGAGAGAGGCTGCCCTGGAAAGATCGTCGATAAACTGTCGCCAAATCTCCTCTACCCGATCTGATTGCATGGCTCGGAGTGCAGGGAGGGTAAATGTCTGTCAGCCAATGGCCTGGCGGGCGGTTTCGGCCAGCCGCTTGAAACCTTGATCATCGCGGACTGCAATTTCAGCCAGCATTTTCCGGTTCAAATCGAGGCCGGCAACCTTGAGACCGTGAATAAGCTGGCTGTAAGAGAGCCCGTTCTGACGCGCTGCGGCGCCGATCCGGACGACCCACAACCTGCGGAAGACTCGCTTCCTGCGGCGTCGGTCCCGATAGGAAAAAGCCAGTGATCGCAGAACCTGTTCTTTCGCGGCGCGGTGAAGCTTGCTCTTCGTTCCCCAGTAGCCTTTCGCAGCCCTGAGGATCCTCTTTCTCCGCTTGAGGCGGGTTGTTCCCCTGGTAACTCTGGACATATTTCTATCCGAGATTCAGCATCGCTTTGACGCGCTTCACGTCAGCAGATGAGACGAGCGATGACTTCCGCAAATTGCGCTTCCGCTTCGAAGACTTCTTTGTCAGAAGGTGGCTGCGGTGACTGCTGTGCCGGCGAATCTTTCCCGTACCGGTCAACTTGAAACGCTTGGCAGCGGCCCGTTTCGTCTTTAGTTTCATGTTCTCAACCCGGAGTTCGTTCTCTTTTCAGAGGGTCATTGACTTTTCTTCGGGGTCAGGATCATCGTCATTGTGTAGCGGTCCATCTTGGGCTGTACTTCGATGTCGGCCAGATCCCCCACCTCTCCTGCCAGTTTCCTGAGAATCTCTTCTCCAATCTTGGGATGCGTGACTTCCCTGCCCCGAAACATCACGGTTGCCTTCACCTTGTTCTCGGCCTTTAGAAATCGGATCGCGTGCTTTTTCTTGAACTCAAAGTCGTGCGGATCGATCTTGGGTCTGAACTTGACCTCTTTGACATGAATGGTCTTCTGATGCTTCCTGGCTTCGTGGGCCTTCTTGCTCTGCTGGTACTGGTACTTTCCGAAGTCCATGATTCGGCACACCGGAGGTCTCGCTGTGGGAGCCACTTCAACCAGATCCAGCCCACGCGACTGTGCGATCTCCATAGCCTCTCTGGGGCGCATGACGCCCAGTTGCTCGCCCTCGTCCGAGATGACCCGAATCTCAGGTGCCCGAATCCGCCGATTTACTCTTGCTCTCTTAATACTCGTCCTCCAAAGGGCTCACAGTCTATCATTCGCTGGATTTCAAACATATCAGAAAAACTCCGGTCGCTCCCGCTTCCGGCTCCGTCTGAGGCATCCCTATTCCCCTTCGTCATTCGAGAAAGAGGTCATTCAGGCGGAGCTGACTGTCCTTTCTTCCACCAGCCTGCCAACCCTCTCCGTGAATTCCTCCAGGCTGGAAGGGCCCAGATTGCCCTGCAGGCGATCACGAACCGAGACATTTCCCAGTTCCACCTCCCGGTCTCCCGCTATCAGCATGAAGGGTAACTTCTGCAATTGCGCCTCGCGGATTTTGAAGCCGACTTTCTCACTTCGCAGATCGGCCCGCACTCGCAGTCCGGCTGCTGCCAGTTGCTCGACCACTTTGCTGGCGTACTCATGGTGTCGTTCGCTGATCGGCAGGACGAGCACCTGTACGGGCGCCAGCCAGACCGGAAAGGCACCCCCGTAGTGTTCCACCAGGATGCCCATGAATCGCTCCAGAGAACCGAGTATAGCCCGATGGATCATGATCACGTGGTGTTCCCGGGAGTCCGACCCGACATAGGTCACGTTAAAGCGCTGGGGCAGGCTAAAGTCGAATTGAAAGGTGCTGAGCTGCCAGGACCGACCCAGAGCATCGATCAGGTTGATATCGATCTTGGGACCATAGAAGGCCGCTTCGCCAAGCTTGCGCTGGTAACCCCAGCCCTTGCGCTCGAGAGCCTCTACCAGAACCTTCTCTGCTTGCTCCCAGTCTTCCGGGTTCCCCGCATACTCTTTGGGGCTCTCCGGATCCGAGACGGAGAGCGCCACCTCAAACTCCTCGAATCCAAAGGCGTTGAGAATAAACTCGGCTAAATCGAGTGTCTGAATGACCTCTCCCAGAACCTGGTCAGGGCTGCAGAAGATGTGCGCATCGTCCTGCGTAAACCCACGTACCCGGAGCATCCCGTGAAGTGTTCCTGACTTCTCATAGCGATACACGGTACCAAACTCGGCAATCCGCATGGGCAACTCCCGGTAACTGCGTTTTGCCGACTGGTAGATCATGATGTGCCCGGGGCAGTTCATAGGCTTCAGAACGTACTCATCATCATCCACCGGAAGCGTGTACATGTGCTCCCGGAAATACTCGTAATGTCCCGACGTCTTCCACAGACTGCTCTTGGCGATATGCGGTGTATAGACGAACTGGTAGCCTCTACGCTCCAGCTCCCTGCGCAGAAACCGCTCGACGATTCCCCGCACCACCGCCCCCTTGGGATGCCAGAAAATCAATCCCGGGGCCACTTCCTCTTCGACGCTGAAAAGGCCTAGTTGCTTGCCCAGCCTGCGATGGTCTCGCCGGCGCGCCTCTTCGACTCGGGCGAGATACTCGTCCAGTTCTTTTTGGGTGAAGAAGGCAGTGCCGTAAATCCGCTGGAGCTGTTCCCGATTCTCGTCTCCTCTCCAGTAGCTTCCGGCGACAGAGAGAAGTTTGAACACACCCAGCTGCTCGGTTTTGAGAACATGCGGCCCCTTACAAAAATCAATGAGCCGTCCCAGCTTGTACGAGGACAGCACCTGATCCGATCTCTCCTCGATCAGCTCCGTCTTTAGCTCCTCGTCCTGGGCCCGAAAGTATTTCATCGCCTCTTCTTTAGACACGATGCTGGGTTCAAAAGGAAGGTTCTCGGTAACCAGGCCCTGCATCCGGGTTTCGATCCTGGACAAGTCCTCATCGGTGAACCGGTGGGGAGTCTGGAAATCGTAGTAAAAGCCCTCGCTCGTGGGAGGTCCGATTCCCAGATGCACGTCCGGGTAAAGGTCGATGACGGCAAGAGCCATCAGGTGGGAGGTCGAATGGCGGAGTATGGTCAGAGCCTCTTCCCGATCATTCACCGTCTGGATCAGGCCGTCACGAAAGACCCCCTGTAATTCCTGATTCATTTCCCTGCACTCCGACCAAAAAAATGGTAGGTGCGAGCGGATTTGAACCGCTGACCCCTTCCGTGTCAAGGAAGTGCTCTACCCCTGAGCTACGCACCTACTGGAGGGCCGTTATGACGTCAAGATCGATCCCGTCCCTCAGTAGTCTCCAAAACGCAAACTGGCCACGAGGCGGCCGGACTTGAGCCTCCGTGGCCAGTTCACAATTCGGTTGTTCGGGATCGCCCTAGTTGATGGCGTCCTTCAAGGCTTTTCCAGGTGTGAACCTGGCGACCTTCCTGGCCGGAATCCGAATCGGCATACCCGTTCGGGGATTCCGACCCTGCCTTTCACCGCGCTGTGAGACAGAGAAGGTGCCGAAGCCGACGAGGGTGACTCTCCCGCCATCGGCCAGAGCTCCCTCGATATTACCCAAAACAGAGTCGACGGCGTCTTGAGCCTGGTTCTTGCTAATCCCTGCATCGCCGGCAACAGCTCCGACTAGATCTCCCTTGTTCATTTTTTCTCCTTGTCAAGCTTTCAAAAGTGAGTTCTTCAACCTAGCTGCACTGACCTCAGGCAGCCCTCTTCAAGATGCGCCTGCGAACCTCGTCCAGGCCTCGTTCCAACTGCTCGCGGACGACTGCGTCCTCGAGTTCTTGATAAAACTCTTCCAGATTCCCCTCGCTCAACTCTTCCTTCGCGTTCTCGAAATAGAAGTTGGTAACAAAGTCCTGGGTCGGTGATCTATTCTCGGGCCGCAAACCGGAGGTTCGCAGTGTCTTCCCCTGGATAGGTTCTCCATTGGGCCGAATGATCAGACTCGTGGCCAGAAAAATCACGGAGCCGGCGGTCAGTTCAAACTTTTCTTGAATCGTACCGTGACCATTCGTGCGCAAGCCGACTGAGAAAACCCTCTGATTGTCGATCAGTGCCGCCGAGAATACTTCTGCCGCACCACTGGTCCCGCCGTCTACCAGCAACCCGACTACTTGCGTTCCGATCAGCGGTTCTTCCTCCGACAGGAATTCGCGAAGCGTGCCACCTCGGCCTGCGAGGCTGGCGATCACCTGGCCACGATCCAGAAAAAGATCGGCAATGAGAGAGGCTTCTTCGATGGTTCCGTCGCTGCTACCCCGGACATCCACCAGAATCCCGTCTACTCCCGCTCCGAGCAGCAATTGAAGCCTGGAACGCACATCCTGCGAGACCCCCGTATTGAAGTGAGGAATGCTCAGCAATCCAATGCTGTCCTCGACCACGGTGGCCTGCGCTCCTCCCAGGCTGGTGACGGCCCGCGTCAGCTTCACTTCAGTGGGTTGTGATCTCCGCGGCCGCACAACTCGGATAGTAACATCAGTCCCCTGACGCCCCTTGAGACGATGAACGATCTCCCACAGACTCATCTCTGTGGTCACCCTGTCTTCGAGCGACTCCACGATGTCTCCGGTGCGCAGTCCCGCGTCATCCGCAGGGCTGCCTGGGACGACGGAGACAACATAGCCATAGCCGTGCCGCTTGGAGAGAATCAGACCCGCCGAAGCCTCAGCCCCTTCCTTCTCCTGCAGGCTCGCAAAGATGTCCCCTTCCACGAAACTGGAGAAGGGATCTACCGCCTCGATCATCCCCAGCAGGGCGCCGTTGATGGCGCGGCCCATGTGCGGCTCCTCCACGTACTCTGCCTTGAGCCGGGACAAGACGGTGGTAAACATCTCCAGCTGGCCGTAGATATCATTCTCGGCTGAAACGTGTGTAAGTATCCCTCCGACCAGGCCGTAAATGACAACAGCAGCGGAGAGAAAGATCAGAACTAGTTTCGGTTTTCCAAACATCTGGCTCTTCTTAGGTCCTGATATGATGAAAGTCCACGGGGAGCGCTGATAGAGACCCGGAAATTATAGCTCGAAAACCCAGGTTCCAACAAGGAAACTCGCGGTGAAAGATCGCAAAGTCGCCGTCTCCCATCGAAGCCGCCTGATGGGACTCGATGTGGGAACAAGGAAGATTGGTATCGCCATCACAGATCCACTTCGACTGTATGCTCGCCCGTTGACGACCCTGCGGCGCAGTGAGCTGGACGAGGACCGGGACCAGTTGCTCGGTCTCATTCGGGAGTACGAGGTTGGAAAAGTGATCATCGGCCTTCCCCGGCATCTGGACGGCACCGAAAGTTCCACCACTGATTGCATACGCCCGCTGACCGGTAGGCTGCGCCAGGCCCAAGTCCCGGTGGAATGGCAAGACGAGCGCCTTTCTACCAGGCTCACCGAGGAGTGGATGTCCCGGGCGAAACTGCCCATGAAAGACCGTTCGCGGCTGCGCGACCAGTATGCCGCCGCCCTCATCCTGCAATGGTACCTGGAGGAGCAAGAGTGAGCAGGCGCCGAATCGTTCTTCTTCTCCTTTCGTTGACGGTCTCTCTGATTTTGATCTCCGCTGCGTCCTTCTGGTTCATTCACGCTCGTCTCAGTCAACCCTTCCAGGCGTTCTCGGGGGAAGTTCAGATCTTTGTCTCCCGGGGCGAGAGCGCCTGTGATATCGCCGCCGCACTCGAGGAGGCGGGCGTCATCTCTTCGGCTCGATTGTTTCGTTACTACCTGCGCTACCGCGGAGACGGTTACTTCCTGCAGACCGGGGAATACCGATTTCCCGGGCCCTCGAGTCCGATCCGGGTGGCACAGAAACTCCACTGGGGAGAAGTCCATCGCTACAAGATGACCCTGCCCGAAGGGCTCTCTCTCAAGGAAGTGGCCCAGCGCCTCGAGTCTGAAGGCTTCGGCAAGCGGGACCGATTTCTGCAGCTTGCCGCCGAGCCGGATCTGATCTCGGATCTCGACCCGGAGGCCGAGGATCTGGAGGGGTATCTGTATCCGGAAACCTACTATTTCACTTTCGACGCAGACGAGGAAGAGATTCTCAGGACTTTGACGAAGGCTTTTCGCACCGTCTGGACTCCGCAGCGACAGCTTCGAGCCGAAGAGCTCGGCCTGAATCTCAGACAAACCCTTGCGCTGGCGTCTTTGGTTGAGAAAGAGACGGCTCTGGCAGCGGAACGCCCCCTGATCTCTGCAGTTTTCCATAACCGCCTGCAGCGCAACATGAGACTCGAGTGCGATCCGACCGTTATCTACGCGGTCAGGCGGGTCAAAGAGTTTGACGGGATCATTCATCAAAGTGATCTCGAACTCGATTCTCCCTATAACACCTACAAATATGCCGGGCTGCCACCTGGCCCCATCGCCAATCCGGGGCGAGATTCGATCGATGCAGCCCTCCACCCCGCTCCTGTCGATTATGTCTACTTCGTGGCCAAGAACGACGGCAGTCATTTCTTCTCCACCAACTACCGGGAGCATCACAGGGCGGTGCTGGCTTATCAGAGGTAAATGGGTTCTGGGTTCTGGGTTCTGGGTTCTGGAGCGGGAATGTGGGAGGCGTCGTGGAGCGGCAACCTCCATTCGTGAATGTCAACACCCGGCGGCCCGCGGCTCTGAGGCCCGTCCCGCTCCAGGAGATTCCGTTACCCAGCACCCAGAACCTAGAACCCAGAACCCAGAACCCATTCCCCCGAACGTGTAAAATAGTCAAATGCGGCGCCGAAAAAGCCTTTCCATTCTCTGTTTACTGCTCACCATCACAGCTCTTTCCGCTCAATCCAGAAGGCGTATGCCTGCGCCACTGAGCATCCGTGCGCCTTTGGACACGGCCTGGAAGAGCATGCGCGAAGTGCTAGAGCTGAAAAGATTTGAGATCCTTGAAGAAGATGTGTCGAAGGGCTCCATCCTCACCAGGTCCCGGGAATACACTTCGGGACCGCTCGCGGCAGATCACATTCGCAAGGTCGCCGATCGATCCAAACTCGTGGATGGCGACTGGGTCAAAGCCGACTACCAGTATCAGGTGCATATCCAGTTCGTCTCCGAAACCCAAACACTGGTCTGGGTCGACGCCCGGATCAGGGGCCTGAAGCGTGCCTTCGTTGGCGGCGACGAATGGCTGCCATTGAACTCCACCGGAAAATTGGAAGAGGACCTTCTGACCCTCTTCGGCCAGCATCTCTTCGGCCAGTCTTTTGCCCTGGACCGACCCCGACCCGGATTCTGGGAGCGAAAACCGGGCCATGTCCGGGAAGAGTGGGAAGCCCCTGGCGGCGTTGGACCAGAGAGACCTCCCGGGCCATGAGGCGGGGTTGATGTGACTCCAAATCTCAACCCGGAAGTCATTTCGATTCTCGATCGGGCCGTCAAACATACTTTGATCACGTTTCTGATTCTGGTTGCCTGTTGCGGGCTGTACAGCTTCTACACTTTCAACAGCCGAAAGCTGGCCGGTTCCCGCGGGGAAGACAGCTTTCCCACGCGCTGGCAGATCTTGCGGCCTCTGCTTTATTCAATCGCCGTGTCCGTGGTCATCGGTGGCCTCTCGTTCTTTTTTTACGCATTCGTCCCGGCGCCCTTTCTGGACAATTTCACAACTTCAGAGAACTGGAAGAGGACCCCTCTCCGGATTACTGCTCTCGATTTCGACAGGTTCCACGAAGGCTTCTCGCTGAACGGCGAGATCTGGAATCAGAGCGAGGAAACCCTGGGCGATATACAGATCGTGGTTTCCGTCCTCGATCACAATAGGGAAGAGATGGATGAGCTTCTCGTTTTCGCCGCGCCCCCGCATCTGGAAGCCGGCCAGACGGCTTCCTTCGAGGTCCGCTATGCGGAGAATTCTACTTTGATCCACGGCTATCTGCTGTCCTTTCGTAGCAGCGACGGCGCCCCGATCAATCACGTAGCCGGTTTCAATGTCGAGTGAAGCCGCCCGGAGAATCGTTCCAAGCCGGGCACTCCTGACCCTGGTTCCATACCTGAAGAGATACCGCTTCAGACTTCTGGGGGGCTCCCTGATGGTTCTGCTGACCAACGTGGCGGCAGTGGTTTCTCCCTGGATTCTACGCTCTGCAGTCGACGATTTGGCACTGGGAGTCAGCCCTCGGAAGCTGCTCCTTTACGCTGCCCTCATTCTCTTTTTCAACCTGGTTGAGGGCTCTTTTCGCTTCCTGATGAGGCGCATTCTGATCAGCCTCTCCCGAACCATCGAGTTCGATCTCAGGAATGATCTCTACGCTCAGCTCCAGCGTCTCTCTCCTTCCTTTTACAGCTCCCATTCGACAGGAGACCTCATGGCCAGGTCGAGCAGCGATATGAGTGCCGTCCGCAGTGTGCTCGGACCAGGCATCATGTACAGTTTGAACACTCTTTTTACAGCCGTTCTGACGATCACGATTCTGCTGCGCATGGACCTGACCCTGGCTCTGTCTGCTCTGCTCCCCCTGCTACTGGTCACGGCCAGCGTCAAGTTTTTCGGAAAGCGTATTCACGATCGCTTTGAGAAGATCCAGGAACAATTCGGTGAGATGACCTCCCAGGCCCAGGAGAACATCAGTGGAAGGAGAGTCATCCGGGCCTATACCCAGGAACGGGCCGCAGCCGCGCGTTTCGGGCACGCCAACCAGAAGTACCTTGTCGAAAACCTGAGACTGGTCAGGCTGTGGGGTCTCTTCAATCCCCTCCTGACCCTGCTGCTGGGACTTTCCACGGTCGTGCTTCTGTGGCTGGGAGGCCTGCGCGTCATGCAGGGTACCCTCACTGTCGGTGAACTGGTCGCCTTCGTGGCCTACCTGGCCATGCTGACCTGGCCAACCATTGCCCTCGGCCACGTGATGAACGTATTTGAAAGGGGCTCCGCCTCGATGGGGAGAATCAACCGCATTCTCGAGACTCAGCCGGAGATTCTGGATCGTCCCGACCTCCGGCCGCTCGAGATCGAGGGAGAAGTCGAGGTCAGGAACCTTAACTTTTCATACAACGGCTCGCCGGTGCTATTCGAATTGAACTTCCGAATCCCTGCAGGCACCACAACTGCGATCGTGGGCAGAACCGGAAGCGGAAAATCTACTTTGGCCAGTCTCCTCTGTCGCTTCTATCCGGTCCCCGAGAACACGATTCTGGTCAACGGACGGGATATCAATCACATTCCGCTGTCCCTGCTCAGGCGCAGCATCGGTTATGTCCCTCAGGACAGCTTCCTGTTCTCTGAAACGGTGGCCAGCAACATAGCGTTTGGCCGGCCCAACGCCTCTGCATCCGAAATCGAGGAAGCGGCCCGAACCAGCCACATCCTGCCTGACATTGAAGAGTTCCCTGAAGGCTTTGAAACGAGGGTTGGAGAACGAGGGGTCACCCTTTCTGGGGGGCAGAAGCAGCGCGTCTCCATCAGCCGAGCCCTTCTGGTTCAGCCTAAGATCCTGATCCTGGACGACTCTCTCTCCAGTGTCGACACCTACACGGAAGAGGCCATTCTGGGGAACCTGCGAAAAGAGCTGGCTGAGAGAACCGCTATCCTGATCTCCCATCGCGTCGCCACTATCCGGGAAGCCGACCAGGTTCTGGTTCTGGAAAAGGGACGAATCGTCGAACGGGGAACCCACCAGGAACTGATAGCGCAAGAGGGCTCCTACTCGGAACTGTACGAGAAGCAGCTTCTGCTGGACGAGCTGGATATTCAGTGAATTCGATCGACTCGGACACGCTCTCCAAGTTCTATGATGCTACGCTGGCGAGACGCCTGCTCGCTTACCTGCGTCCCTATCGCACGGTGGTCGGCGTCTCCGTGGTTCTGCTTCTAATCCTCTCCGGGTTGAGGCTGGTTGGACCCTACCTGCTCAAGATCGCAATTGACGAGTCCATTCCAAGGAATGACACGGGTCAACTCCAGACTCTCACTTTTCTTTTTGTCCTGGTTCTCTTTCTGCAGTTTGGCGTGGGCTTTCTGCAGACCTATGCCACCAACTGGACGGGGCAAAGGATCATGCACGACCTGCGTCTCCAGATCTTCCGCCATATCCAGAAGCTGGACATCGCCTATTTAGACAAGAAGTCCACGGGCAGCGTCATCACCCGTCTGACGAACGACGTAGACGTCCTGAATGAGCTCTTCACGTCGGGAGCGGTGAGTGTGTTTGGTGACGTTTTCTCGCTGCTGGGTATTGTAGCCGTGATGCTGTGGATCAACTGGAAACTGGCGCTGGTCTGCTTCTCGGTCGTTCCTCTCCTCTTCATTGCGACGCTGCTCTTCAAGCAAAGAGTGCGAGGCTCCTACCGCAGGGTGAGAGCCGCGGTCGCCCGAATCAACTCCTTCCTCCAGGAAGCGATCACAGGAATGCCAATCGTTCAGGTTTTCGTTCAGGAGGAAAGAAAGCTCGAAGAGTTCAAGGAACGGAACCGCGAACACCTGCAGGCGAATCTGGATTCTAATTTCTATTATGCGATCTTCTACCCCATTGTCAGTCTGATCGGCACCCTGGCACTCGCCTTGATCCTCTGGTACGGAGGCCTCCAGGTTTTGAACGGTGTACTGACCCTGGGCGCGGTAGTGGCCTTCGTCCAGTACTCGGAAAGGTTTTACAAGCCCATCAGTGATCTGAGTGAGAAGTTCAACATTCTCCAGAGCGCCATGGCCAGCTCGGAGCGGATCTTTGACCTGCTCGACACCAGGGCTTCGGTCTCCGCTCCAGCAGTGCCACAGATTCCTTCGCAACCCGGGGGCAGTATCGAATTCTGCAATGTTTCGTTCCGCTATGACGCCAACATGCCGGTTTTGAAAAACCTTTCCTTTCGGGTTGGTGCCGGCGAAAAAGTGGCGATTGTGGGTGCGACAGGAGCGGGGAAAACAACCCTCATCAGTCTCCTCAACCGCTTCTATGATGTGGACCAGGGCCACATCGCAGTCGACGGAGTCGACCTTCGTCTCTGGGACCCGGCACAATTGAGGCAGCGCATTGCCGTCGTTCTCCAAGACGTATTCCTTTTCAGTGGGAGTATCGCTGACAACATCCGTCTCTGGGACGGCCGCGTCTCCGATCAGGCCATGAAAGAGGCCGCCCACCGCGTGCTGGCCGCGGACTTCATCGAGTCCATGCCGGATGGTTACGCAACCGTTTTGAACGAACGGGGACAGTCGATCTCGAGCGGCCAACGCCAGCTCCTCTCGTTTGCGAGGGCACTAGCCCGCAACCCGGAGATTCTGGTCCTGGACGAGGCGACGTCCTCCGTGGATCCCCACACGGAGCAGCAGATTCAGATTGCACTGACCCAACTCATTGAGGACCGTACCGCCCTGATCATCGCCCACCGCCTGTCCACGATCCAGAACTGCAATCGGATCCTCGTTCTTCACAAAGGCGAGCTCGTGGAAGAGGGCACTCACGCCCAACTCCTGGCCCGGCAGGGGATTTACTTCAAGCTCTATCAGCTCCAATTTCAGGACCAGCTCCACGACAGCGAGAGCAGTCCGAAAGCAGGTGCCCGGACCCTTTCACCCGGTTAATGCTCGTGAACATCTGCCTCCTCTCCCCGTACCACGGGGGAAGTCACAAGGCCTGGGCCCAGGGGTATCGGGAGCACAGCAGATACCCGATCCGCCTCCTGACCCTCCCTCCCCGATTCTGGAAGTGGCGAATGCACGGGGGAGCCATCACTCTAGCCGGGAAATTCCTTCAAAGCGCCGAATCGCCGGATCTCATCCTCAGCACCGACATGCTCGATCTCTCTTTGTTTCTCAGCTTGACCCGCCGCCAGGTCGGTCGATCCAGGGTCGTTCTCTATATGCACGAAAACCAGCTGACATACCCCTTGCCCTCAGACCCCAAAACGGGTCCGATGAGACGTCAAAAAGGAGAGCGCGACCTTCACTATGCCTTTATCAACTTTGCCTCCATGCTGGTCGCGGACCGGGTTTTCTTCAATTCCCGCTACCATCTGGAGTCCTGGTTCAATGCCCTCCACTCCTTCTTAGGGGGTCTTCCCGAACTGAAAGAACTGAAGAGAATTCCCCACCTGCGACACAAGTCTCGCGTTCTTCCGGTTGGGATCGACCTGAAACGGCTCGATTCCGATTCCACTCCATCGCCGTCAGACGAGTCCGCCCTCCGATCCACCAACCTGGCTCCCGCATTGACTCATCCAAAATCGAACTGATGGCATACCGTTGCCTCATCAAGAATCGAACCGAAAACTTGATGAGGAGGTCACAGATTGAAGAAGAAGTTGAGTTTGGAGTTGCGCCGAGAATTGTTGACGCGTACCGCTGAGGATTACGCATCGGCCCGCAAAGGGATCAAGAGCCAGATTGTAGATCAGTTGGTCGCGACAACCGGCTACGGTCGCAAACATGCGATTACCCTGTTGAACAATCCGCCGAGCAGGGCCAGTTCGTCGCGGCCCCGCCGTGCCCGATACGATGACCGGGTGAAGCGGGCACTGGTGACTCTTTGGACAACGGCCAACCGGATCTGCGCAAAGAGACTGGTCCCCTTTGTTCCCGAGTTGATCGAAGTTATGGAGAGGAACGGTCATCTATCCTTGCCGCCTGATGTTAGGCGAAGGCTGCTAGCGATCAGCCCAGCTACCGCTGATCGATTGTTGGCTTCCGAAAGAAGCAGCCGGCACGGTGTCAGTACGACCCGACCAGGAAGCTTGCTCAAGAAGCAGATCAAGGTCCGAACCTTCGCTGACTGGGATGATCTTCAACCCGGTTTTGTCGAAGCCGACCTTGTGGCTCACTGCGGCGAGAGTGCTGCAGGCAGTTTCCTACACACTCTGGTCCTGGTGGACGTCGCAACGGGCTGGACCGAATGCGTGGCGCTGCTACGGCGTAGCGAAGCCGATGTGATCGGATCTCTCAACTGCCTGCGTGGGCGGCTCCCGGTTCCTCTTCTCGGATTGGACACGGATAACGGAAGCGAATTCATCAACTATGAGATGCTCCGTTACTGCCAAAGAGAGCAGATCACTTTCACTCGTTCCCGGGTGGGTCGAAAGAACGATCAGGCCTTCGTTGAGGAGAAGAATGGTTCGATCGTGAGACGGCTGATTGGCTACGATCGCTACACGGGTCTGGGGGCCTGGCGAGCCCTGATTCAGCTTTACGAGATTCTGCGCCTCTACGTGAACTTCTTTCAGCCCTCGATGAAGCTAATCGAGAAGCAACGCCGGGGTGCACGCGTCAAGAAACGCTACGATCGGGCTCAAACTCCTTACCAGCGAATCTTAGCCTCTGATTGTCTCACCAAGAGAAAAATAGAACCCATCAAAGACCTGTACAGGAAGCTGGATCCAGTCACGTTACTCAAAGAACTCGAGCGAAGACAGGACCATTTTTGGACCTTTGCCAACGGACAAAGAGAACCGGAGGGAAACGGCTCCCCTAGAGAGATGGATGCTGTTGTCAGGAAGTACCTTGCTGAGATCAGTGCTGCACCAGAATCCAACCAAATCAGGAGATATCGGCGGACGAAGAAGCCCCGGGTTGCCCGGACTTGGAGGACCCGGGAGGATCCTTTCGTTGAAGTCTGGCCAGAGGTTCGTGTCCAACTGGAAGTCAATCCCGCTCAAACAGCCAAAGCGCTTTTCATTCGGCTTCAACAACGCCATCCCTGTCGATTCTTTGATGGGCAGCTGCGAACTTTGCAGCGCCGCGTCAGGGACTGGCGAAGAGAACAACTCTACAAGGCCGAGATCTCCCGTGTAGAGCCAACGTTCTCTGAAATCGGGTCTGATTTCGCAAAAGAAGGTGCGCCAACAAAGGGGCAACCAGCCGAGGTCAAAATAGTCTTATGAGCCATGGGAAGTGTCCCCTGACGGCCACACAGCAATGTCGCCTCGACCGCTGGGCCGTACATCTCCAGCAGCAGGGACTTCACGGTCCCGGGACAACCCAAGAAGGGGGTCACCTGAGTCGGCCGCCGAGAGGGAACCCCATTCGGGCTCGCCCTCACTGTGTCCCCTCTCGCAGTCCAAGAACCGGACAAGACAATTCGCTCAAACCAAGAACAACACCCTACTTGACAAGGTGGGTCATTTTTACGTGATCACTCCGGCACATTATTCCCTTGTCATTTCGACCTTCCACTCCACCCGTTGTTTCTGCGAGACGGAAGAAATAAGCTGTTCTGAACTGGGTTCGATTCCCAATGAGGCAAGTTTCTAGTTTCGGTTCGATTCTTAGATGAGGCAACACGCGGGGAATTCTAACTGTCGCCAATCACCCCCGCCCCCGTTCTTCAAAGGACGGGGCTTAAAGGCTGCGAAGCCTCAAGCCTGACGGTGACACAGCGGGGCCCGAACGCACGAAAAACAATCCCTCCAGATTCTGGCTTTGCCGACATCATCGGTAAGTGAGAAGAGCGGAATTCAACAAAACAGTTATACTGTTGCGTTTTAATGACCCCAACGAAAACCTATAAACAGCGCCGAAGGAAAACCATCCAATTCCTGACTCAGGACGAGACCAGGCGTCTGTTCAAGACGATCAAAAAGCTCCGCGATCGAGCCATCTTTCTGACGGTTTACCGGCATGGGCTTCGAGCTTCCGAGGTGCCCTTGCTCCAGCGCGATGACCTCGACCTCAAGGCGGGCAGGATCACGATTCAGCGCCTCAAGGGCTCCATCTCCGGCGTCTATCCTCTGCAGCCCGATCTCCTGAAGCTCCTACGCCGTTATCTCCGGAGCCGGGAGGACTCGTCCCTGCCCTGTTCATCTCCAACCGATTGGTCCCGATCGACCGCACAACCCTCTGGAGACTCATGCAGAAGTATGCCGCTGCCGCCCTGGTGCCTGCCGAGAAGCGGAAGTTTCATTGCCTCCGTCACTCGATCGCCACCCATCTTCTCGACGCCGGTGCCGACGTCGCCTTTGTTCGCGACTGGTTGGGACACAGCAACATCGAAAACACGATGGTCTACGCACAGCTCACCACCACCACTCGTGACCAGGCGGCTCGCTCCCTTTTCACCAGCTCAAGGGTCATCTAACATCTAGACAGTGTCTGCGTTGTCTCGATCCCTTGACCCTCTCCCCACTCTGCTAAAACGTAGCGAAGCCCCCCCCCCGACTCTAGATGCCCAAAAAAGAAATTCCTTGACACTGTACTAAGGTACAGGGTTCATCCTATATCTGTGGAGACAAAAATGATGAAACCCCTAACCCGTGGCGATGCCGCCCAAAAAGCTGGAATCGGAATCGAAGCTCTGCGCTTTTATGAGCGAAAAGGACTCATTCCAGAGCCGCCCCGCAGCGATTCGGGCTACCGCCTTTACCCCCAACATATCATCTCTCGCCTGCTCTTTATTAAGCGAGCTCAGGAGCTTGGGTTTTCATTAAGAGAGATCTCCGAGCTCCTTGATCTGCGGGTCGATCCGAGCACAACCTGCGCCGATGTGAAGGCACAGGCCCAAGCAAAAATTGCGGACGTCCAACAGAAGATGCGAGATCTGCAGAAGATCAGGAAAGCACTCGAGAGGCTGACGGAGCCTGTAGGGGTCAGGGCCCCACCAGCGAGTGCCCCATCTTAGAAGCCCTTGAGGAGACAGAGGACGGATTCTATGGTTGAGCTTATTTACAACACCAACTGTCCCAACGTCGTGGCAACTCGCGAGCAATTGCTACGCGCCTTTGCCCGGGTGGGCCTACCACCTCAGTGGAAAGAGTGGGACCAGGAAGACGCTATTCACTATGAGTACCAAACGATCCATTGAAGTGTTCAGCGCGGCCTGTCCTGCTTGCGAGGAAACGATCGAGCTCGTCAATCGCCTGGCCTGCCCTTCCTGCGAGGTCAGTGTCCTGGACATGAACGATCCACACATCGCTGAGCGGGCTAAGCAGCTGGGAATCCGTTCGGTCCCCGCTGTGGCCATCGACGGCAAGCTGGCCGATTGCTGCATAGGACGTGGGCCCGAGCGAACCGCATTGTTGGCCGCGGGCCTGGGACAGCCGCCTGACTGACACGAAAACTAAGCCCTCGGTCACTTTGGGACCGGGGGCTCTTTTTTTCAGATGACAACAATGAAACCTGGAAGACTTGTTTCTGGTTGGCACTGGTGATAATTGGGTCTTACTCGGCTCTCACGCCGCGCAACAGCTCAGCTTCCCAACGTCCTTCTTGAAGGAAATAGCTGCCAGCTTGATCCCTTCGAAAAGTGTTAAGTACGGGTGGAACGACCTCGCTATCTGCTCAACCGTGATCCCGAACTTTATGGCCAGACTGATTTCCATAAGCAATTCAGCTCCTTCTGGCGCCAGAATTCTCGCGCCAACCAGCCTGTCCGTCTCTCGATTCCGAATCAGTTTGATGAAGCCGCGAGTGTCGCGAGCGGCCAGAGAACGCGAGACCAGGTCAAGTGTAAGACTCCTCGATTCCGCGTCAACCCCCTGCTCAGCTGCTTGTCTTTCATCCATCCCCACGCCAGCAACCTGCGGATCCGTGAAAAGTACCCAGGGCAGCGCAGTGTAATCCCGTGGTGTCTTCTTACCCGTCAGCGCGTTCTCTGCAGCCAGAGCCCCTTCATAGGCAGCCGTGTACACAAACATCGGCTGCCCAATCACATCGCCGGCGGCATAAATGCCTCCCACGCTTGTTTCCAATGATTCACTGACCTTAATAAACCCACCAGGATCCAGTGACATATTGAGAGACTCTAATCCCGTGTCTTTTGTATTTGGACTCCGACCCGTTGCAACCAGCAGATGAGTGGCTTCGAAACTCTGATCCCTTCCCTCGATGGAAGCCTCTACCTTCACCGTGTCGCCTGCTCGAAGCACTCTCCTGACACTGACCCCTGTCAGAACGGAAATGCCTTCTTCTCGTAGAAACCCCGTCAGGGCTTGAGTCAAGTCGGAACTCTCTGTGGGTAGAATGCGCTCGGAACGCTGAAGAACCGTCACCCGGGAACCCAACCGGGCGAACATCTGCGCGGTCTCCAGCCCAACGTAACGTCCTCCCAGGACGATCAGGCTTTCCGGAAGCTCTTCTAGCTCGTATGCCGTTTCGTTAGTCAAATACCCCGACTTTTCCAGGTTCGGTATCGCAGGAACCCCCGGGCGAGCGCCGGTGGCAATCAGAATTCCATCTCCTTCGATTCGCTGTCCGTTTACCTGCGCAGCAGTCGGCGAAATCAAGCGGGCACGACCCGGGATGATCGTCACGTTGGGAAGCCCAGCTACTACGTCCTCATATTTAGAAGTCCGCAGTTTCCCCACCAGAGATTTCTTCTGGGCCATGATGGCTGAGAAATCGCTAACTCGGCTCTTGGAGTCGATACCCTTAAAGTTGTGGTGGGCAGCCCGGTGATGTGCCTCGGCAGCCCGAAGCAGCGTCTTGGAAGGAACACAGCCGACATTGACGCAGGTGCCTCCGATGGGTAGTCCGTCATTGATGATGGTTACCCGAGCCCCAAGATCGCTGGCTCGAATGGCGGCAGCGAAAGCGGCCGACCCTCCACCCATCACGATCAGGTGCCGCCGAGTCTTGTCTCCATCATCAACGGACCGACCTGGCGCCGGGCTGTTCAGCACACGACCTTCAAACCCAGCCTTCTGGATAGCTCCCAGCAGGTCCCCGGCTGGTGGATCCCCCTTGGACCAAACCATGGCTCTCTCCTCAGTAAGGGAAACTTCAACTCTGTCAACGCCCTCCACCTGAGACAGAGCCCGGCGAACCGAGTCTGTACAATGATCACAGGTCATTCCCTGGATCTCGAATTGAGTCGTAATTGTCTCTTTCATGTTGTTTCTTTTAATTTGCTCTCCGACGGACCAGGAGGATATTCCAGAAAGACCCTGTGAGCAGTAGCACAACTCCCAGGAGTACCATGACCCATGAGGCCCAGATGCCGCCCAGAGTTAGAACCGCTCCAAACACTGCCAGAGTCAAAGGACCAGGGTGAGCGTGTCGTCGTCGCTCCCGGTGAAGGCTCCAGAGCGTGATTGCCAAAAACATGCCCAGCAGGGGCACGAAAATGAAGTCAGTCACCAGGAATCCCAATCCAACCACTGACAGTGCCGCTAGCAGCGGACCTCCTCCCAGACAGCAAGCGGCTGCGAAGAGGCTCCCCAGAGGCCCCCATTTCTCAGCGTGAAAAGTACTCACTTCAAAAACATCTCCCGGTTATCTGTCCGGTTGGAGCAGCTTGAAGTGCTCTTCATTCCTAGTGGCCGGTTTCTTTGGGAGAGCCCAGGAGAGAGGATATCCGCTCTTTCAGTTTCATCCGTGACCCAACAATCGTGCGCCCCCAGTCAATGGGCTTTGTTGACAGCTCATCCCATTTCCCACCCGGGCCATAAACGAACCAGGCGTCCCATTCGACATGCCCTGTTGACTTGGCAGTGACTTGTTCCCCGTACCATTTCCCGACGATCTTTGGTTCGTCCCAGAAGTGCTCAACCCGGCTATCGGTCAGCAATCCGGGGTCCCAACTGGACCGCGAATCGCCCGGAAACATGCTGAACCATATCGCATAGACCTCTATCTTCCGGTCCGGATACCGTTCCAGAATCTCTCCTTGGACCCACCGGGCCCCAGCCACGCAAACGGGTCATGTTGGGGACAACAGCAGAACCAGTCGATGCCCTTCATCGCTATTGTCAAAGGTCGCCGCCAGTTGGGTGACCTGGCTTAACTCTTGCAGGCTGGAGTGCCGTCGATTTGGCTTCTCCTGTGCAGGAACGCTACAGCTATCGACCAGGCTAATTGCCAGAGTCCCCCACCCAACTATCCAGATTGGTCTCATATTCAGACTTCCCGTCGGGCTAAAGCGTCCAGTAAATGACCCAGCTCGCCCAGTATGGAATCGTAAGCATCGAAAGCGTCACAAGAGCCGCAGCCCAGAGGACTACTCTCTGCCGCCTGACTGTTTTAGGTGTGCAGCCATCTGGTCCACAAGCTACGGGCTTCCGATAGTGGAAGAAGAACGCAACAGCTAACAGGACCAGGCTGAGTCCCATTAAGAAAGGGCGAACGGGTCCCAGAGTAGCCCCGACGATCGCCGCACCAGATCCAAGGGCACCGAAAGCGATGGGAAGGCAACACAGCCAGCTCGCCGCAGCGCCAAGAGATACCAGAATGGCTCCCGTTGTCGGTATCTGGCTTTTCATTTCGCTTCCCCCGGTTCTATATTCGAGACGGGTTCCTCAACTCTGTTTCAAGAGTGTTGTCAGAACCTTGGAGACCTTCTCCAGCCGTTCCTCTCTCGTCCCCTCCATGCAGGAGTTCATGCAAATCTGCAGTTCATGGTCCAATAGAAGCGCAGAAAACGCGCTCAAGGCGGCCTTCACTGCCGCTACTTGAAGCAGTATCTCGTCCGCACATCGGTGTTCTTCGACCATCCCGCGGATCGATCGAAGATGCCCCTCTAAGCGAGCTAGGCGGTCCTTCAGGGCCTTCTCTACCTCCGGGGAGAGATAACCCTCCTGGACATCAACTGCCGTGATTGTAACCTTCGTAGCCATAGTGCAATATGTATACTCTAATATCCCCCCCGGGGGGATGTCAAGCCGGGCACTTTCCAGACATCCAGACAGACACATTCCGACAGTGTCTGCGTTGTTTCGATCGCTTGACGAAATCCCCCACTCTGCTACGCTGCCCTTATAATGACCAAGGAAATGACACAGGAACAACACAGCTTTACCTTGCTCTTTGAGCCAGCAGAGGAGGGCGGCTATGTGGTGACCTGCCCAGCCCTTCCAGGTCTGGTTACTGAGGGCGACAGCCTCGAAGAAGCGCGGAGCATGGCGAAAGAGGCCGTCGAAACCCACATCGAAGGGCTGCAAAAAGCTGGCGAACCCATCCCCGAGGACAAGAAAATCCCTCTTGAGCCCCGGAAGGAGGAGATCAGGGTTGCCCTCCGTCCCGCATGACGCCCCCCCTGCCCTCGCTCACGCCCCGGAAAGTAATCCGCGCGCTTCGGCGGGCTGGTTTTTATCTTCATCATTCCAAGGGTGCTCACCGCGCCTTCCGGCATCCTGACAACCCATCCCTCCAGGTCACTATCGCTTACCACAACAAAGACCTGAAATGGAAAACCCTCGACTCCATCGTCAAGCAATCCGGCTTGACTCACGACGACTTCAGGAAGTTTCTCTGATCCAAGACAGGAACTACCCGCCCCCGCCTCTTCCGGAGGCGGTTTTAGCACTCGCCCTCAAAAAACAGATCTCGGGATCCCGAGCCCGAAAAAGTGCCCCTCGAGGATCCCGCTCACTGCGAGATCTCGGCCCGACCCTTACCCTACTACCCCCCGAAATTGACCTGATTTCCTCAATCCAGACAGACACCTCAGACAGGGCTAAACCTGTCTGTCTGTCTTGTCTCGATCCCTTGACGAAATCCCCCACTCTGCTACGCTACTGGTACTCAATTAACTCTCAAAGCCAATGAAGAAATCAGAGAAATCCTATACTTTCAAGGTTGTCGTCGAGCCAGACGAGGATCGCTGGCACGCTTACTGCCCTGCCTTGGAGAAGTATGGAGCTGCGACCTGGGGCAACACCAAGGATGAAGCGCTAAAGCATATTCAAGAAGTTGTCCAGATGGTCGTTGACGAGCTCGCCGAAGAGGGCACCGCACTCCCCGACGTCGCCAAACAGGCGGTCGAGGTCTTCCCGGTGTCAGTGACCGTGGCGCATGCCCATTGACTACAGTCGGCTGCGCAGTCTCACAGCGAGACAATTGACCCGCGCCTTGGTCCATGACGGTTTCTCCCTCACCAGGCAAGTGGGCAGCGGAACCCCAAAACGGAAGATTAAAAATTGAAGATTAAGAAATCCAGTTCTCTAGAGGGCTTAGTCTTCCTCGCTTTCGTTGGTCACCGTGTGTGCCCGACCTGATTTTCAATCTTTAATCTTAGATTTTTAATTCATCACCCAAGATTTTGGGATCGCATCATTGCAGGCTGGTCTTCCTCACTCGCGCTGGTGACCGCAGCGACCCTAATTTTCAATTTTCCATTTTCAATTTTCCATTCCTAATTCGGCACCCCGATCGGGTTCGCTTCCTGAATCACCCGCGCCACCCGCAGGACCCGTTCTTCTGAACGGGGAGGGCCGGCAATCTGTATCCCGACGGGGAGGCCTCGTGAGTCTTTTCCGCAGGGGACCGATGCGACCGGCAGACCGCTGATACTCAGGACGAAAGTCGGCGCCGCCCAGTCGATATAGGTCTCCATTCTTCGACCCGCTACGATCTCCGGATAGGCTGCCTCCACCGGGAAGGGCGCTACTGCCGTGGTGGGCGTCAAGAGTAGATCGTAGCGCTGGAAGAAACGGCGAAGTTGATGCCAGATCGTCGTTCGCACCTGCTCGGCAGCGGCCAGATCGTATGCTTTGAGCTCCAGTCCGGCGCGGATGTTTCCTGCCAGGTTTTCACCGAACGAATCCAGGTGCTCCACACGGGTCAGATGGTGGGACAGCATCCATTGTGCTCTCAGCGACAGGAAGGCTTTCCGGCAGAACGAAAGGTCCACCTCCACTTCGTCCACCCTCAAGCCGGCCGATTCCAGACCGTCGGCGGCTCGGCGGCAACACTCGTCGACTTCCGGATCAATGCCGATTCCCGACACATCGGCGCTGTAGGCGACCGCCAGGCCGCTGTCAAACTTTCGTTGAACCGCAGCCACAAAATCACGGCCCTCCACCGGCTGCGTCAAAACCGACTCGAGGGCCGGACCGGAGATGACCTGGAGCATGAGGGCAACGTCCTCCACCCGCCTGGCTATGGGTCCAGTGACGGAAAGGCTGTCCCACAAGTAATCGGATGGATGGGTGGGGACGAGGCCGGTGGTCGGGCGCAGGCCTACGACACCACAGAAGGCGGCCGGAATCCGCAGCGAACCTCCCAGATCAGTTCCCTCCCCCAGCGCGAACATGCCCGTCACCAAACCGGCGGCGCCACCTCCAGTCGAACCTCCCGCCGTCAGCTCCAGATTCCACGGATTTCGGGTCGGTCCGAATACATCATTGAAGGTATTGGCCCCTGCTGCGAACTCCGAGGTGTTCGTTTTTCCCAGAATAATGGCGCCGGCCTGCTTGAGCCTGCTCACGACAAGCGCATCCTCTTCAGCCACGTGGTCCGCGTAGACACTCGACCCAAAAGTGGTGCGCATGCCGGCCACCGGCGTGATGTCCTTGATTCCGACAGGCAGGCCGTGCAGGGGTCCCAGCTCCTCCCCTGCCATGACCTTTTGTTCTGCTCGGCGGGCGTCACCGAGCACTTCCGGCGACAGCGTCACCACTGCGTTGACGGCGCTGTTCCAGTTCTCGATCTGATGCAGGCATGCCTTGACAACGTGGACAGGCGACAGCTCCCGCTCGCCGATCAGGCGGCGCAATTCAGTGGCGGACTTGTGCGCTATCTCCAGCAGTTTCATCCGTTCTCCGCGGCGGAAGGCCGGGCATCGGCATCGCTCAAGACGATTTCCCTGAGCAGAGGCTTCACCACCTTGCCCATAGCGTTCCTGGGAAGAGAATCCAGGATAACGAGCCGGCTGGGAACCTTGTACGGGGCCAGCCGCTCCTTCGACCAGGAACGTAAGTCTTCCAGGACCAGATTCTGCTCCTTTTCCAGAGAGACGACGGCACAGATTCTCTCGCCCCAGACCGCATCCCCTACGCCAATCACCGCACACTCCCGGATCAGGGCGTGGTGCAACAGCACGTTCTCGACTTCCAGCGCCGAGATCTTGTAGCCGCCGGTCTTGATGATGTCAACCGACTTGCGCCCCAGGATCTTCCAGTAACCGTCTTCGATGACTGCCACATCACCAGTCCGGAACCACCCGTCATAAAAGCTTTCACCTGTCTCCCGGGGCCGTCTCCAGTATTGCTCGAAAACGGCCGGACCTCTCACTTCGATCTCACCCGGGATGTCGTCCCCGGTGAGGACGGCGCCGTCTTCCGTGACGCGACGGATCTCGACCCCCGGCAAGGGCGTTCCCACGGTTCCCGCTCTTCTTTCGCCTTGCATCGGATTGGAGAGCGCCATGCCGATTTCGGTCATGCCGTAGCGTTCCAGCAGCGTGTGTCCGGTGATGCCTTTCCATTCCCGAAACACCTCCACCGGTAGAGCGGCGGATCCCGACACCATCAGACGCAGCTTCGAGCATCCCTTTGCCAGGGTTTCCCTTTCCTTTTCACCAAGTCCTCGCCAGTGTGCGATGAGCCTGGCATACATGGTCGGAACGCCCATGAAAAGAGTGACTTCCTCGCTGGCCAGCCGCATCCAGACGGAAGCACTGTCAAAACGGGGAAGGAACTCGCAGACGGCCCCGGTCCAGAGGGAGCAGAGGAGCGCGTTGACGACGCCGTGGGTGTGGTGAAGAGGCAAAGTGTGGAGAATCCGGTCCGAGCGACTCCAGCCCCAGGCAGAGCACAGCATCTTCATCTGGGCCTTCAGGTTGGCGTGCGTAATCACAACCCCTTTGGGCTTTCCGGTAGATCCGCTGGTGTACAGGATCATGGCGTCTTCGGCGCTGCAAGGAGCAGGCTCCTCTCCTTTCCAGGTCAGGAGCTCATCCACAGATAAGACCTTGCACTGCGTGCCTTGGGTTCCCCGCCGGAGCAGGTCCACCTGCAAAGAGCCCGCCGCCGCTACCTCTGCCCCACTGTCCTTCAGTGCGAACCGAATCTCCGGCGGCGGGTGGCTCAGACACAAAGGCACGGCGGTCGCCCCTGCCCTCCAGACACCCCACAGGGTCGCGACATATTCGAAGCCGGGTGTGATGAGAAGGCCGACCCGGCTGCGGCTCGGCCGGGAAAGGGTCTCCGAGAGGCGGGCGGCGATCTTCCGGGAGGCCCGGAACAGATCGGTGAAAGTGTGCTTTCCCGCCTGGTCGACGATGGCCGGGGCACTTCCGAAACCTGCAGCGCGCCGGATCAAGTGAGCATCTGGCATGTTTTTCCGATCCGATGCTTCCGCAGTGCGTTCTGATCAGCGGCGGCGCTGCCATCCCTTTACCGGCGGTACCCGCCTGGGCGTCTCATCGCCGTTGAGGATGCCATCCGAGTCCTGGTCGATTCCAATCCGAAAGCCGTTCCCGGGGGGAACCAGGGTGAATGTCATCAGGGCGGCATCTTCCTCAATCGCCTCCAGCAGCTCCGACCAGGTGAGGACTTCGGTGTTGCGGTCTGTCTGAAGCATGTCCTGACCCAGATAAAGCATCCCCCGCAGTTCTCCCTGAAACATCCCACTGGCAATGAAGTCACCGTCGCCGGCTTCAGCCCGTGTCTTCAGAAGGCCCAGCCGGGCAAGTCGCTCCTCCAGATTCTGGCCGCTGACTGTGAGCTGCTGCCCGACAACAGGTGCAACTCCAGTTGGAAAGGAGAAGAGAAAAGCTTCCAGCGCTCTCACCTTCTCGTCCCCAGTGCCCTCGGCATTGTCGTTGAAAGTGAACTGCTGCGTGGGGGCCCGGAAGAAGGCAAAGAGCGTGGGTGCCGAACCGTCGTGCAGAAACCCGAAACCTCGCACCTGATCTCCCATGAACGGCGTAGGGGTCTGCTCCAGGATCGGAAGCGGGAAGTTCGGGATCGTCCTGGCGGTGTTGGGAACCGCGAAGCCGAACATGCCCACCTTCTGGTACAGGTTACGGAGATGGGCGACCTTGAAATCCTGAGCCAGGCCTTCAAAAGACGCCTGTCCATCGGTCCCCAGCGGCAAGGTGTGACAGGAACTGCAGGAGGAGCCATCTCCACCGGCTCCCTGGCGATCACCATCCGAATCGAAAATCTCCTTACCCCGCTCCTGCCCGGCGGTCAGACCCCCATCCAGAGGGGCGATGGGGTTGGGAGGGTACTGAACCTCGAGCATGAAGTCACGGAACTTCTCCATCTGTTCCACGGGCAGTTCCCGGGGGCGAGCCATCAGGGCCGTGAAGGTCGGGCGAAAAGCCAGAAAGGCCTTGGATTCACTGAACGGTTCCTCAGGCCCTCCGTTTCGGTCGCCGCGCCAGTGCATGGCGCCTGCACCCATGAGCCCCCGCAGGCTCTGGGTGGTCATGGGACCCTTCATGGGATGAAAAGATCTCAAGGTGTCTTCTGCCTGCGGCTCTACGATGACCAGCGGATTCTCGGCCGTCACTCCGGTCGGGTCCCCGAGATCCCAGGCCAGTGCGTCAAAATCTCCGAAAATATGGCAGCTCGCGCAGGAAGTATCTCCGTGCCCCGAGTTGGCCGCACTGTAGAGCAGGGGCCTGCCTTCCCGCACCTCTCGTGGCTCGGGACTGTAGCCCAGTGGGAAACGATGGATCTCCTGGTGCTGACCCAGATCGATCACGGAGATGGTGTGGTCAAATCGATTCAGACAGTAAAGCCTCTGTCGGAACGTGTCAACAACTTTGAGACACTTTGGTGAATAAATTACAGTAGCGTCATCTCAGGGGTCCTTCTTTTCGGGAGGGTTGATCCAAACCGCCTCTGGAAGAGCGGGAGGAACGGGTTTGCCATTGGGAAATCTCTCCTGGAAGAGTGCATGGGCGGCCTCCAGTGTTTGGGCTCGATTGCGACGTGTGGCGATGGCGGTGAGGTAGTGCACGTCCTCGGGAGTGTGCAGGCCGATACCCGAATGGCGATGGTCGCGGTTATACCAATCGAAGAACTCCCGGCAAAAGGTTCTGGCTTGCTGGATGGTGCCGAATCGAGCCGGGAATTCGGGCCGGTACTTGAGGGTCTTGAATTGGGCCTCCGAGTAGGGATTGTCGTCACAGACGTGAGGCCGAGAGTGAGACTTGGTCACTCCCAGATCGGCCAGCAGCAAGGCCAGTGCCTTGGAACTCATCGACGACCCTCGATCAGCATGGAGGGTGAGATCTCCCGACACGATCGCCTGCTTGGAGTAGCTCTGGGCGATCAAAGCCTTGGCCAGGCGTGAGTTCTCCTGGGTGGCCACCATCCAGCCCACCACGTAGCGGCTGAAGATATCCAGAACCACATAGAGGTAGTAATAACTCCATTTGACGGGACCCTTGAGCTTGGTGATGTCCCATGACCAACATTGGTTGGGGCCGGTGGCCAGGAGTTCTGGCTTGGCGTATTGGGGATGGCGGCGCTGGCGGCGACGCTCCTTGACTTCCAGACGTTGGGACAGAATGCGATACATGGTTCGGATCGAGCACAAGTATCGCCCTTCATCCAGTAGCTCCGCCCACACTGTGGCGGGAGCTTTGTCGACAAACCGCTGGCTGTGCAGGACCTCCACGACAGCTTCCTTCTCGGGCGGGCTCAAGGCGCGTGGGGATGCGGGCCGAGGTCGAGGATCCATCGCCGGCCGTTCCCGCCGAAGTTTCTCCCGATACAGACTGGATGGCGGCAGATCCAGAGCCTGACAGCCGGCCCGGACTCCGTGGGATTGTGAGAATCGCAAAGCTTCGTCCATCAGCTCTCGTCTCCGTTCTCTTCGCTGCTCGCCAGAGAGATCCCCAACAGTTGCGAGACTTTTTTTTGGAGATCCAGCATGGCTTCAAACTTCTCGAGCTTGCGCTTCAACTTCCGATTCTCGGCCTGAACTTGCCTCAATTGATGATCCAGAGGATTGACCGGCTTGGACTTGCGCCCCCGCTTGCGAGGAGTCAGCGCCTGCAGCGTTCCTTCCTCGCGTTGTCGTCGCCAGGTCTGAAGATTCGACCAGTAAAGTCCTTCTCGGCGCAGCAAGGCTCCCACTCCGCCCGACTCTTCACATCCATCGGCCTGCTCCAGGATCCGGAGCTTATAGCGGGCTGAAAATCGGCGACGCGTGGCCTTGCTGGGAACTTCCGGATCGGGTCTAGGAAGAACCCTGTCGGGCTCAGTCCGTTCCGCACCGATTTTGGGGACCTCTCCGCTTCGCTCCGAAGTCTCCAAAATCCTCAGTTTCTTATCGCTCCTGTTTACCATCATCGTGTGATCCAGCTTCTCACCCTCTAGTCTAATTTAGTGGGGAAGAAGTGTCTCACCCATGTTGGCACAGAGGGTGTCGTCCCTCATCCAGGGCCAGACCGGAGGGGCCTCCCCCCACCCTGATTCGGTCGGTGACTACGCCCGCCTGGTTCAGAACTCCGACCATCCGCGAGCTGGAGGCGGCCACGTAGAGGTTTTCGCCGTCGGCGGACCAGATCAGATCGGTAGGAAAGGCCAGACTCAAGTCCCGCTCCCCGGGAGAGCCCTCGGGGAACGTGTAGTCGATATGTGGATTGAGTGGGATGGCGGTGACGGATTCTTCGCTCAGGCGAGTGATTCGATTTCGGATGAAGTTGTCCCTCAACTCAGGCTCGAAGCGAATCGCGTTCCGGGCCTCCAGGTTCGAGACGTAAAGAGTTCCGTCTCCGGGGTGGACAGCCATGTTCAACAGCACGGTGCCAACACCCGGGTAAGAGCGCAGCAGCTTTGGCGGACTGGCGGTGGCATCGATTTCGAAGACGTCCAGATCCGGCAGCCGAAAACGCGTTCTCGGAGTCCAGTCCCGATCCAACTCGTCCCGCCAGGCTGCGCCGTCCCATTTCAGGATCAGTCCTGTGATCGGCCCTTCTTCGCCCTGCTCCGTCTCATTGGGCGGGGGGAGACCGGGAGAGAGGAACCCGTCATTGATCAGCGCGTTGACGAGAGTCCCCGGATCCAGAGGCCCCCCCGCGGGGATCACCGCCCCTTCATTCAAGACCGACGTCCGATTGCCGGATAGAAACACGGCCGCCCAGACTCGCGTTCCGTCAGCAGATACGGCCAGAGCTCGGGGCGTATCCCCGAAAAAGGTCAAAATGAAGGGATCTACGGCCAGGTCAAGCGTGTTCCAGACCCAGACGTCGGCGCGACCGACCCCGGGGCTCGTCAATTCCGGATCCAGGGGATGGTTTTGACCTCGATGGGCCGTGGTGACAAAGAGCCGATCGAAGTCGGGGCCCCCGATGACAACGTCTCGCGGTTCGTCGCCCGTGAGCAGCGTTTCTTTCACGAAGGGACGCCGGGGGTTGCTCAGGTCGACCACCGAGACACTGTCGGAGAGGTGGTTGACCACATATGCAGTCTCTCCCCGAACCGCCACTGCCACGGGCTCAAGCCCGACCAGCACCTGACCAATCGGGACCGGCAGGTTGCCCTTCAAGCTGTAAACCTGCAGCCGGTTGTCGGGAGTGTTGACGGCCACAAGAAGATCGCCATCGAGAGAAACAGCCAGTGGGCGAACGTGTCCCGATTCAAAGAGAGAAAAGGATTCGTCCCGACCCTCCAGCGTCCCCGACCATACGGCCAGACCGGCGATGAGAACAGGGAGCGTCCTCTCGAGTCGTCGCGCTGAGAGCCTGCACACCTGCATCCCCACTCTTCCACGGTACAAGGTCCTCCCATTCTACCAAAGACCTGTTATCAGCCGGCCACTTCAGGGCGCAAGGGGGATTTAAATTGAAAATTGAAAATTGAAGATTGAAAATTATTCGCTTCGCTCATTGCGTTTCCAGGGCAAGGTCAAGAATGCCTTGAACCGACTTGCTCGGAAAGATGCACTTTTGGGGCGCCGGGGAACATCACTTCCCCGCCCCAGCGCGCGCATGGCCCAGCCCACGGTTCTGGCTCCACCGGGCCGGCCGGCCAGTGCGGCCACCCTTCCGTAGGTGGTCACCTGCCCGCGAGGAACCGCCCGCAGGATGCGGTAGGCATGCTGGAAATAGCCCTCTTTCATGTTGACTTCACAGTAGCAGAAGTTCAAGCCACCTCCGTTTGCCAGTCCGAGGTCTCCTCCCACATTGAAGATGTTCCCGGGCGGCAAAGAGATAGGGGTAGGGAAAGCTCATTGGTTTGAGCCTCCCCTCCCTCCGAACCGGACGTGCGGTTCTCCCGCATCCGGCTCTCCAGTCAGTGGGGTCCACGGCGGGACTGACAGATCTGCGCGTGGGCTACGGCCATGGTAAATAGCCCCTGCTCGATAAAGTAGGCATTTTTGCCTCCTTTCACTCCTGTTTCCAGGGTCGTCAGCATGCGTTCGGTCCACACTTCCGCTTCCACCCAGCTCCATTTCTGGCTCTCGGCTTCTCTGCCTTGCTTAGGAGTCTCCCTCTGTGCCAATAATGGTGAGACACTTCTTCCCCACTAAATTAGACTAGGGGGCGAGAAGCTGGATTACGAATGATAGAAAACAGAAGCGACAACAAATTGAGGATTTTGGAAACCTCGGAGCGAAGTGGAGAGGTCTCCAAAACCGCTGCGGAAAGGACCGAGTCCGACAAGGCTCTTCCTAGACCCAATCCGGAAATTGCAGCCAAGGCAACCCGGCGCCGGTTTTCAGCCCGCTATAAGCTCAGGATCCTGGAGCAGGCCGATGGCTGTGAGTTCGGCGAAGTGGCAGCCTTGCTGCGCCGGGAAGGGCTTTACTGGTCGAATCTTCAGGACTGGCGACGACAACGCGAGGAAGGAACTTTGCAGGCACTGACCCCTCGCAAGCGAGGGCGCAAATCGAAGCCGGTCAATCCTCTGGATCATCAACTGAGGCAAGTGCAGGCTGAGAATCGGAAGCTGAAACGCAAGCTCGAGAAGGCGGAGATCATGCTGGATATCCAAAAAAAAGTCTCGCATCTATTGGGAATCTCTCTGGAGAGCAGCAGCGAGAACGAAGACGAGAGCTGATGGACAAAGCGTTGCGTTTCTCGGAAACTCACGGCATTCGTGTGGGCTCGCAGGCGCTGGGTTTGCCACCGTCAAGCCTCTATCGGGAAAAACGACGGCGGGAACAGCCGGCGGTTGAAGCTCGACCTCGGCCGACATCTCCTCGAGCCTTGAGCCCACCCGAAAGGGAGGCCGTTGTGGAGGTTCTGCACAGCCGGCAGTTTATCGACAAAGCTCCTGCCGCCGTATGGGCGGAGCTGCTGGATGAAGGGCGGTACTTGTGCTCGATCCGAACCATGTACCGCATTCTGGCCGAACGTTTGGAAGTTAGAGAACGCCGTCGCCAGCGCCGCCATCCCCACTACTCAAAGCCGGAACTTCTGGCCACCGGCCCAAACCAATGCTGGTCATGGGACATCACCAAGCTGAAGGGGCCCGTCAAATGGAGCTATTACTACCTCTACGTGATCCTGGACATCTTCAGCCGCTATGTGGTGGGCTGGATGGTGGCCACCCAGGAAAGCTCACGCCTGGCCAAGGTCTTGATCGCCCAGAGCTGCTCCAAGCAGGAGATCGTAGCGGGTGATCTCACTCTGCATGCCGATCGTGGCTCGTCGATGAGTTCCAAGGCACTGGCCTTGCTACTGGCCGATCTGGGAGTCACCAAGTCTCACTCTCGGCCTCATGTCTGTGACGACAATCCCTACTCGGAATCCCAATTCAAGACCCTCAAGTACCGTCCAGAATTCCCGGCTCGTTTCGGCACCATTCAGCAAGCCAGAGACTTCTGTCGGGATTTCTTCGATTGGTATAACCGCGACCATCGCCATTCGGGTATTGGCCTGCACACTCCCGAGGACGTGCACTATCGCTCCGCCCTCGCCACACGTCGCAATCGTGCCCACGTGTTGGAGGCCGCCCATGCACTCTTCCCGGAGAGATTTCCCAACGGCAAACCCGTTCCGCCACCTCTTCCCGAGGCCGTCTGGATCAACCCTCCCGAAAAGGAGAACTCTTGAGATGACGCTACAGTAATTTATTCACCAAAGTGTCTCAAAGTTATTGACATGTTCCGTCTCCTCCACTTTCGACAGTTCCTCTTGCTTCGTCATTGACTCTACACATCCACCTTCCTGGCGGGCCTTCGCTCCACCGGCATTACCCGGCTTCTTCACTACTACGCCGCCTCTGACTTCTGCGGGTCTCTTACCAGACCGACCTTTCGCAGACCTCCTCGCTTTACGTCACTTGAACTTCCCACCATTCCATCTCCAACCACCCCAAGGGTTAACAAGATGCCTTTTTCACGTTACCCATCAGGCTCTTGTCCGTGTCAGGTTTCCCTTCCATTCGAGCTTCGCCATTTCCCAGCAGGCTCGCTGTCCCCTCTGAGCCGAATCGAGTTCGTCTCCTACAGACTGGTGGTTCTCCTTCGGCTGCTTCCCACCCCACCTCACGATGACGCAGTTGCCGTCGAATACGGGCCGGAGAACGTTTGCCCGGTAGGGACTTTCACCCTACTGTTCAAGTGCGCTTACGAGCGCACTGGGAGCGGCCTCTGTGCCGCGAACGTGTTCGGACCACGGAGGGTCCTCCCACATTCCACATTATCGGACCACGCAGGGTCCTCCTATGGTGTGGCAACTACTTCAGTTTCTTTTTGAGAAGGCGGGTGTCGGGATTGTTCAGGCTCCAGTTGTACCAGAAGGTGTCAAAACCGCTGAGCCTCCGGCTGGACGCCGCTCCCTGAAAGCTCCCCGAGCCTGGGTCAAACACAGCACCTGTGGACTCCTCCATCCAGCCCTGCTCGCCCTTGCGGTAGCGACCCTCTGATAGTATGAACGCAACCGTGGAGTGAACCACCTTCGCCTTATTCGGCCGATAAAGGAAGACCACCTCATCTGCTGCTTGAAAGCTGGCACCCTTGCGGATTTTCCTGTGAGGAACGGCGTAGGCCTCACCGTCGAGACGGAACACATACACGGGGGTCTTCGTGGCCAATCGGCCGTCCTTTGCAGTCACGCCTCTGAAGCCCTCGCTCGAGTTTAGATATTGAGCGTAGTAGTTCTGCTCGATGTACTCAACTCCCTCCACCGAGAGAACCAGAGTTTCCGGGTGGAGTATGCGCCAGTCGCGCCACATCATCTTCTGGCTCACAGGCAACTCTCGCAGCCTTGTGCCTTTGAAGTCTCCCGCAATGGACTCCCCCTTCATCAGGGCCCAGTAGGAATTCGTCTGCTTGTCCTGCAGGATCAGTGACGCGTGAATCAGGCCGCCGGAGGCATCGAACTGAAGTTCCCTTCCCTCGTACTTCCGGTCGTACACGACGCCGGCGTTGGCCAGCGGTCACCAGACGGCTGCAAAAGCCTTGCCGTTGATCCGATCATTCACGACCTCATGTCGATTCAGCAGGTTCAGACTGTAAGCCCTGGCCTGGCCGTCAATCACCACCCCCAGAATCCAGGCATCGTCCGCAATCTCGGCCTCATCTGCAGTCACGAACTCCGGTGCGTCCACTGAGGCGATGGCGCCCCGGGGGACCACTCGCTGGAAAGCGCCTGGCAGGTCCCGGGGGACGGCGCTGGTCTTCGACTGAGGACTGACCCAGACCACGCTCAATGCAATGACGACGACAAGCACCTGTCCCGAAAAATGACTCATATCCTTTGTCATCTAGTCCATACATAGAAAAGTTTCGGGCTTTTATTTCAACGACTCATAGATGGATATCACTGCTCTGGCATTCTCTTCCCAGCTGAACTCAGCGGCTCTCCCCGGACCGGCTTCCCGCATTTGCTGGATCCGTGCGGGATTCTCGAGCAGTTCGAAGACTTTGGTGACCAGATCTACCAATCTTTCCGGATCAAAGTATTCGACCACCTCCCCCCCCACTTCGGGGATGGAAGAACGGTTGGAGGCCAGGACGGGGGCGCCACAGGCAAGGGCTTCGAGCACGGGCAAACCGAATCCTTCGTAAAGAGAGGGAAAGACGAAAAGATCACCGGCAGCGTAAAAGGCGGGCAGATCGTCATCCTCTACATAGCCCGGGCGGATGACGCGCTTCTCCAGATCGAACTCTCTGATCTTACGAGAAAGTGCCTGAATCTCCGGAATCTTCATCCTGAAAGTCTCACCGGCCAGGACCAGTGAGCCTTCATACCCCTGATCTCGAATCTGCGCGAACCCCTGAATCAGAAACTCGAGGTTCTTCCGGAAATCGCTACCGCCCACATAGAACAGAAAGGGGCCCTCGATCCCGTGCTTGCTTTGCAGTCTCTCCCGGGCCGCAGTGGGCTCCAGAGGTCGAAACGACGGGTTGCAGCCGGGGTACACGACGTCAATCTTCTCCTCTCCAATTCCGAGGTGAGAACAGATGTCCTGCCTGGCTGATTCCGAAATGGTGATCATCCGTTCTGCCATTCCGGCCCGCTTGTAGGCGTGCTTCAGGCCGATCCGATAGTCGAGCGGCATTTGGGACTTCATCTGCTCCCAGTAGACGAGCGGAATCACGTCATGCACGGTGACCACCAGCGGGCAGGAGCAGCGTTTGGGCACCGCTGTTACTTCGGTGGCGTGATAGAGGTCGAGACCGTCAGAATCGATCCTGTTGTGTAATTGAAAATAGTCCAGCAGCCAGTTGAGACGCCTCGGCCTCCGGATCTGCGGCAACTCCCTCCAGGTCACCTTCGCGGGCAGGAGTGATGCCCTCGCGGCGCCGATTGTATACAGCACGAAGTCATGTATGCCCAGCTGCAGGACGTGCTCGATCTGAGCGGCCGTGAATTTCCCGATACCCCGACGTCTCGAGTTGGGGCGCAGGACCGGGCGGTAGTCAATTCCGATGCGCATGTCTTTTTCGCTCTGACTCTACCCTGTCGAGCGCCCCACGTTCCAGGGCTGCTGCTGGATAAAGTGAACCGTACCTCTTTGCCCGTGCCCGTGCCCGTATGGACATCCTGGGGCGTTTGAACGCTGCCCCGGATGGCGATTTGCGGTGAGTACCAAGATACTGTTTGAAATCGTGTCAATGCTGACCGGGTTGGTCAAGAACCGTTGCTGCAACCATGCGATGAAGTGAGGGGGCAAGGGCAAGGGCGAGAAGGGGACGTTGAATACATAGGGTGAACCGGAGTCAGGATCGCCCCGTCAATGTCCAGGGAGTCAAGTCACATGCGGCTGCCCGCCGGCAAGACAGGGTGGCAGTTGCCCCACCGGGCTCTGGTATTGTAAAAACGCATTCGCGCGAATAATGCGCGAATAATGAAAGGTTTGCCACCATGAAGATGCGACACATATCTGGACTTCTGGCTGTTTCGGTGTTACCGCTGACCGCGCTCCTTATGGCCTTCGCCAGCGGCCCTAACCCGCGGCTGACCGGCGGATTCAACGAAGGCACCTGCCTGCAGTGTCACACGGCATTTCCGTTGAACGAAGGCCGGACCCTGGGCGGCGTGTTTTACCTGCGAGGGGTGCCGGACCGATACCAGCCTGGTGGCACGTACCCGATTACGGTTGTCATTGCCCAGCCCGGCCAGCAGCGATGGGGATTTGAGCTTTCCGCTCGCTTTGTCGGGAGCGGGCAACAGGCTGGACAGCTTGCCCCCGCCGACGACTACTCCCAGGTCCAGACGGCTGGTCGTGTCCAGTACGCCTCCCACACCGAGGCGGGGTCCAGAAAGGGCCTCCAACATGGTCCCGTAGAGTTTGCCGTGAATTGGATCGCACCCGATCAGGCCCTGGGACCCGTCCTGCTGAACGCCTCGGGAAATGCGGCCAACGGAGACGACAATACAACTGGCGATTATGTCTACACGGCCAGTGGCTACTCGGTTGCCGGCGACCAGGTGGAGATCCTCCCGGTCGTCCAGCACCAGGAGACCTCATCCGAGCCCATCCAGGCCAGGAGGCTCAATGATGACCCGCGCGTGGTCCACATGGGTGCTCCCGTCGATCTGAACCGGGGAAACGTCGAAGTCCTGATTCAGCACCGGTTCCTGGGGCCGATTGTCGATGATGGCTCTCTGGACGCCGGAAACGCTTTCGGGCTTGATTTCGGAGCCAATATCAATCTGGGAATGTCCTACGCTCTGACCGACCGGGTCAGCGTCGGAGCCTCCCGTGAACGCTTTGATCAGCGGGTCGGATTCAGCAGTACTGTGGAGCTTCTTACCCGGAAGGAATCCCCCTTCAAGATCGCCGTTCGCGGCGGAATGGAGGGCGAAGGCAATTTCAAAAGACACTACACCGGATTCATCGAGGTCCCGGCTCAATGGGAGCACAAGGCGTTCCGGCTCCATGCAGCTCCGATCGCCGTCTTCAATTCTCGCTCCGATGTGGAGGCTGAGTTTCGTCCCGGGGCCGTGAACGGAGACAAGAACCACACCTTCTCCCTGGGTATGGGGACCGACATTGCCTTCAATCGCCGGCTTTCTCTGGTCGGAGAGTACATTCCACGCCTGGCCGGGTTCGGGGGCTTCGGGAACGATCGGGCCTCCCTGGCCGGCGGCATCAAGATCAGGACCAGGCGACACGTTTTCCAGGTATTGATCACCAACAATCGCTTCATGAGCCCAAGCCGTTACGCGGTCAACGCCACCACTACCGACTACGCCTTCGGATTCAATATTTACCGGAGGGTGGGGAGATAGTTCTGGGGTGTGCCTGGGCTGCGTGACACCGGGGAAGAGACGGAATCACAGCCACTGGATGAGATCCCTGGAGGGCTGATAGAGCAATGTCCGGGAAGGTTCACGCCGCTATTTCGGGCGCCGAAAACTTTGTTGCCCTGCCTCGAAAGACTCCCGGCATTCCTCTGTCGCGCGCATAGCTGGCGCCGAAAACCCCTACCGAATGAATCCCGCGGACTTCCCGGACAGACCCTATCTGAGGACGAAATTCACGGTCACGGTGGCGATGACCGGGACGGGCTCACCACTCAGTAGAGTCGGTGAATACCTCCACTGGCTCACCGCATCGATGGCCGACTGATTCAATAGCGGATGACCACGGATGAGCTTGACGCCAGTGACCAGACCGCGCTCATCGAGCGTCACTTGCAGCAGGACAACACCGGAAACCCGGGCTCTTTTGGCAAGCTCCGGATAGATTGGATCGACCTTCTGGATCAGCCGTGCGCTTTGAACGCCGATGCTGACACGAATCGGCTCCCTTGGGCCCGGCGGGGGCGGCGGAGGGGGGACCGGGCTTCCGTCCCCTCCTAGCCCTCTCCAACCTGTCCCGGTTGGGTCTCCACGCGGGATCCCACGCTCGCCTCCCCTGGGAATCCCTTCCCGCGAACCGGCACCGATTTCAGGGAAAAACGGAATGTCGTCATCGGGAGGCAGAATGTCGTCCGGGATGCTGGGGGGAGTGATGAAGGCTTCTGGATCGAACTTCACGACCTCCACTTCGCCTCTCTTCGGAGAAGGAGGGGCGGGAGGAGACGGAGGGCCGGGTGGCGTTTGCGGCTGTGGCGGCGCCGCGAGGACCGTCAGCAGCTAGTACTCGGGAAGGCCCTGATAGTAGACGAGCGGGATCAGCAGGACCACCGCTAACACGATTGAATGGATGATCAAAGAGAGAAAGACCGTCCTTGATCTTCCTTTTTCTGAGCTGTGCGAAGACTCGATCAGTTCGTCAAACATCCGGCTGCCTTCCTTTTTTGTTGACTGGTTTCTGCACGACATAGTCACCGCAGCAGAGCCTTTGGTTCCCGGATCCGAATGAGGGATAGATGGAGAAGGACACGGTACGCCAGGATCTGAGCGCGGATGACGTTGTCCGGGCACTGGTTTCCTACCTGGAGGAAACCGAGGATTGGAAGTCCATTTCCGCCTGGGAGCGCCTGTCGTTGGGTCATGGTTGACTGTCTCGAGCGCCTTACTCGCAACCAACTCAGCCCCCGCATCCGCCGCATCCACCACACCCATCGCCGCCGCAACCCGCGCCGCATCCACCGGCTGAGGATTTACTGGACTTCTTGAAGACCTCCTGCAAGATGCTGTAGGGCGTATCGGCCAGCACTGCGATCCCGAAAGCTCCGACCAAGAGAGGCAGATCGGGTGCACTTTGCAGGTCCCAGGCCTTGTTTCCTTGCGCCCGCCACTTCAATTCGTCCTTTTGGGGCTTCAGGTCCTTCAGCATCCGCCCCAGGTAGCGATTCCCCAGCGCACTGAGTCGAGAAGCGCTGCCGATTCCAGCCAGGACAGCACCAGCCACGATAATCATCACGATCAGGAAGCCTACAGGGCGACCACGCATGATTCCGACCGCCAGTCGAGACACCCCGAAGGCGCCAATGACGCCGCCGGCGAGCAAGGCCATTTTGGTGATTCGCTCGCGTACCTCGTCCGGCGTCAGCAAGTGTGCGGCCTGGAGTTTTTCCTGGTAGTGGAGGCAGCGTGAGTCCACCAGCATCGGCAGTTCATCCCCCTCAAACACTTTGCTTGCGTCTTTAGCCGTTGCAAACCACTCAAACACAACGCGCTCCAGTGAAGAGAGTTCTTGCGGATTGGGTCCTTCATCCACTTGAGCGATGCACTGCTGGTCCGAACCGCCCACCGAGAGCAATGTGAGCGTGCCGCTGAGGAACAAGCTTGCGCGCTTCACTTCGAGGAACCCCCGCTCGGTGAGCGATACGATCGCGACGCGGGTGACCTCATTCTCACCTCCTCTCAGGTAAGCGATCTCGTAAGGGTCAAGATGCGCGGAAACAGAAGGCAGAGCCAGGCCCGCGGTCCAATCGGCTCGCTTCGAATTCCACCAGCAGAAGATCATGGCGGTCAGAATCAAGACCAGGTAAAAAGCCAGAAACTGGTTTGAGTTCATATCGGTGATCGGATTGATCATGGCTACTTCCTCCTTCTTGCCTTGTTAGATGACGAGGAACAAAAGGATCAGCAGGGCGCTCACTGCCGGAAGGGCGAGCGCTCGGATCTGCGTCCTGGGAATGATCCAGTACTGCGACACATTCACACGCTGCCAGTGAATGTCGTCGCCAAAGCGCACCTTGGCTTCGGGCCAGATGTCCCGGGGGCATTCCTGGTTAAAAAAACGCCGGTAGCTTGTGCGCGTCTCCTGGTACCAGTCCGTGAATTTATCTCGTTCGTTCTCGCCGCCTTGCGTAGGCCCGTGCTGCAGCGGTCGTCCGAGTGTTTCCTTGCAAAAGCGATTCCAGTAGGAGTTCGTGTACAGCAGGTGCAGGTGCCAGGCCTGATCCACCTGATCGGAGGGTGTCACTGGATGGCCGGCCGCCAGGGCCAGAAAGACGAACCGGCGGTACTCCGAGATCACCCGGGCCGTGTAGCCTTCCGACCAGCCGTTCTCTCGGGCCAGTCGGCCGTGAAACGGAAACAGGGCTTCCCGATCATCGAACTGGAATGCCTGGATCCGCCGGTACAGCTTTTCCTGCTCACGACGCATGTTTTGGTACTGACTCATACTGGCAATCTCCGTGTGCTCCTACAGATAGAAGACGACATCTGGAGAAAGACGAACCGCGCCGGGAAACGAAGAGGGAAGAGGCAAACGTGTCAAGGAGAAGATGGTGTCTGGGGGCGAGAGAGAAACCGTTCACATATGAGAATGGGGGCCAGACTTAGCCGATAGAAAGAAGGGTCATGCACAGTGCAATGATGACCACACCGAGCACGTTGAGCCAAAGACCCGCCCGCAGCATATCCTGAAGCTTGACCTTCCCGGAGCCGAAGACAATGGCGTTGGGAGCCGTGGCCACGGGCAGCATGAAGGCGCAGCTGGCAGCCAGCGTCGCGGGTACCAGCAGCGAGCGGGGATCGATCGCCAGAGTCCTTGCGGCCTCAGAGAGAAGCGGGAGGATGATCTCGACCGTGGCCAGGTTGGTCATGAGTTCGGTGAGTGCTGCCATCGCCGTGGAGGTGGCCAGCAGCATCGAGACGGGCTCGCTCAGAGCGACTAGAATCGTGGCCACAGCTGCCAGCGCAGTCAAGGGCAGCAGGCGGCGGCGCCAGCTCAGATTCACCTCTTCGTCACCCGGTTCGAGAGCCAAAACCGTTCTCTTCCTTCGACCCATTCTCAACTGGTACACAGCTGCAGCTGCGGCGAGCAGCAGGATCAGTCCGATGACGGTCGCCTGGGAAGGCATGTTGCGAAGGGTCTCGGCAAGCTGATTTCCGAAATGCTTGTCCAGCCCCGTGACCTCCATCCCTCTGGCTAGAGCCAGGCCGCCGCCAAACAAAAACAGGACTCCCCAGGGCAGTCGCGCTGTCGACCTCCAATGAAGCAACCGTTGCTCGGCTCCCTCGCCCGAGGGAAGAAAAAAGCACAGTAGTGCCATCGCCATGGCCACGGTTCCGTCATCCACATAGAGATCTATGCCCAGCCAGACTGCCCACCCCCACCCTTCGACCGGCATGCGAAACACCCAGAGCAGTGCCGTGACAAGACCAATCACCAGCATGCGCCGCTCAGCGGCCGACAGCCGTCCCAAGGCCTGAAGCTGTTCCAGCAGAACGTTCCGCCCCCCGAAAAAAGGCCGACGACCGACAGGGAAGAGCCGGTAGACGAGCATCATCCAGGTGGCCACACCCATGAGCAGGGCAAAGGGCAGACCGATCGCCATCCAGGAGAGAAAAGTCACGTCCTGACCAAAGGAGTCCAGAAACTCTTTCTGGAAGGCTAGATTCGGAGGCGTACCGACAAGGGTAGCCGTCCCGCCGATGTTGGCGGCGTAGGCGATTCCTAGCATGAGGGACGTGGCAAAACGGCGCGATTCTCTTTCCCCGACCTCCCGCATTCGTACAGGAAGCTGGCCGCGATCGGCAGCATAATGATCGTCGTTACCGTGTTGGACATCCACATCGAAAGGGCTCCTGCCGCCACCATGAACCCCAGGATGACGCGTTGCGGGCTGGCTCCGGCCAGGGCCACGATGCTCAGAGCCACCCGACGGGGGAGGCCGCTTTCCTCCACGGCAAGGCCGATCAAAAAGCCCCCCAGGAACAGAAAGATCACGTCGGAGGCGTAGCTCTGGGCGACATCTTCTGCCACCATGATGCCAGCCAGCGGATAGAGCACCAGAGGCACAAATGCCGTCGCCGCCAGTGGAATGGCTTCGGTCAGCCACCACACCGCCATGAGTGCGAGGATGCCCGTCATGGTGTTGAGTTCAGGGCTATCGGCTGCCAGTTCCAGCGGAAGACCGAGCCGAGGTCCGAGCATGATCAGAAGCGCCAGTACGGGACCGAGAATCAGGCCGAGCGTCGCCATCCGGGTCTTCAAAAAAAGGAAAAAAGGGGACAGTCTACTCTGGCACCTAATCCCTGGGAAAAAAGGGACAGAGTAGACTGCCCCTTTTTTAATAATGGCTTTCGTGCTGTAAGGACAAGAAACGGTCAGAAAATGGCGTCAGAGATGCCCAAGGGATCAGCCCAGACGCTCGATCACAGCGCCTGTGAACGCTTCTGTGGTCAAGTCACCGCCCAGATCCCGCGTCTTCCGGTCATCGGCCAGCGCGCGCCGATACCCGGTCTGGATGCGGCTCGCCACTTCCTGGCAGGACTCGTCCTTTCTTGTTTCCGCGAGGTACTCAAGCATCATCACCGCCGACATGAGAAGCGCCAAAGGATTGGCCACGCCTTTTCCCGCGATGTCGGGCGCCGAGCCGTGGACTGCCTCGAAGACGCCCTGCACATCGCCGATGTTGGCGCCCGGGACCACACCCAGGCCGCCGACCAGCCCCGCGCACAATTCGCTCACCACGTCGCCGTAAAGATTCTCCAGGAGGAGCAGGTCGAACTGCGTCGGATCCTGCACCAGCTTCATGCATCCGGCATCGACAATCACTTCCTCGTAGTCGATATTGGGGTAGTCGCGCTCGTGGACTTCCCTGGCGCAGCGAAGGAAGAGACCATCGGTAAGCTTCATGATATTGGCTTTGTGAAAGACAGTGATCTTGTGCCGCTGGCGCTGCGTGGCGAAGCGGAAAGCCCACTTAGCGATGCGCCTGCAGGCGGTCTCGGTGGCGACCTTCATGCTCATGACGACATCATCGGTCACCTTGTTCTCCACGCCGCTGTACAGCCCCTCGGTATTCTCTCGGATGATGATGAGATCGATGCCTTCGTAGCGGGTTGGCACTCCCTCCAGGCTGCGCACGGGCCGGACCGCAGCGTAAAGCTTGAGTCTCTGTCGCAGCTGTACATTGACCGACGTAAAACCCTCACCGATGGGCGTCGTGCACGGCCCTTTGAGCGCCACCTGGTGACGCTGGATCGCTTGGACGGTCTCTTCGGGAAGGACTTCCCCGCACGATTCGAGCGCCACGATGCCGGCCTGCCGCTCTTCCCACTCCAGCGGAGCGCCGGCCGCCTCGAGGATACGCTGGACGGCCCGGGCTACTTCTGGTCCGATGCCGTCCCCCGGTATCAAAACCACCTCGTGAGTTTTTATCACTTAAGCCTCCTACGAGCCATTCCAAGCTCCCTGCTAGATTGCTGATAACCTGTCCCCTCGATCACCGGCGCAGGATGGCCGGGTTTGGAACTCATGAGAGATACAATAACGTAGACCAACAGGGCCACACCCAATCCCACGTAAACTTCATGCCAGGTGGTCCAGCCGGCAAGTTTGGCGAAGTGCCACGCAGTGACCGTAGTTGAGCCGAGAAGAACGCAGGAGACAGACCCTGTAGCAGTGCCACCTGTCCAGTAGAGTCCGACAACCAGTGTCGGGAAAAAGCAGGCCGCGTACAGCGATCCCGAAAAGGCGGTGATCCCAACGATGTCCTCGAGTGGATTGAGGGCCAGCAGCATGCCGAGCAGCGAAATCACCAGCACCCACCACCGCGTCCGAGTGAGGACCCTGGGGTCTTCGTCGCCGATGATCAGGATGTCCCGGCCCACGGAAGCAGCTGCCACCAGCAGCACAGAGTCCAGTGAAGACATGGCCGCTGACAACAAGACCAACAGCAGGAATGAGCTGAGGACGGGCCCAAGCACCTTGACCGTGCCCAACAGGTAGGGAATGACCAGATCAGAGTCGCTTATCTCATCATCCGGGATCAGGGCATGAGCAAATGCCCCTATGGGTAAGAGGCACAGATACGTAATCAGCATCAGCAGCGGTGCTACAACCCGTGCCACACGCAGCGCCTTCTTGTCTCTGAGACCATAGATCCTCGATACCTGGCGTGGGTCCACCATCATCTTCATGCCACCCGCCAGGGCAAGGCCGAAGATGGCCATGATCGGCATCTTCCCCTGCCAGGAAACCAGATCGGGGTCCTGGGCGTGGATATTCTCCAGGATCGCAGTTACCCCGCCTCCCTCGTAAAGAACAGCAATGATCAGCACCACGGCCCCGACGGCCATGAGGAGGCCCTGTACGGCATCTGTCAGCACCACCGATCGAAAGCCACCAGCCAGCGTGTAGGCTGTCACAACCAGGAAGATGGCCACGGCAGCAACGTGGTAGTTCAGTCCCAGGAACTGCTGCAGAGCCAGTGCAGATCCCTTGTAGACGGCCACCAGGTAGACCGCCGCCGCCAGGAAAATGACGATGGCGGAAAGCCTGCGCAGGGCCAGCGAATCGTAGCGACGACCCAGGAAATCGGGCACGGTCAGTGATTTGTACTCCAGTGCCCTGGTGAAGAACCTGGGTGCTACCAGGTACCAGGCCGCATAGCAGCACAAAACAATGACCACGCCCTTGATGTACCAGATCAGCCCCGCGTCCCAACTCTTTCCAGCATGCCCGACAAAGCTGTTGGTGCTGACGAATGTTGCATAGAACGATAGAGCGATCACCCAGCCGCCCAGACTACGCCCACCGATCAGGTAGTCGTCCAGACCGTGAGTCTCTCGTTTGGCTGTCCAGCAATGATGGGCCAAAAGGGCCAGGTAGCCGGTCATAAAGAGCAAGCTCAGCCAGTATTCTTCCAGCCAATTCATGACTTATACCTCCGAGATCAAGTTTCGATATACCCGGGGGAAATCTCGTCTGGTCATGAGGAAAAGGACGACAAAGCCACAGAAATCGACCGCGAAAGAGGGGAGTAGGTTTGCGAGGAAGTGGCCTGGTCTTTAATGGCGGGCCCAACGCCACAGGACACCTGCCACCATGGTCAGAGCGAGCAAGCTGACCAGGACACTTCCCACCAGCAGGTTTCGGGAGACAGAAGGATCCAGCTCCAGGGCCTCCTCGAAGCGTTGCTGGACGATCACCGCAAATCCGGTGTGTCCAACCGGTGCGAAGCCGGCGATCCACCGTCCCTCATACTCCCTGAGAAGTGACTGAACAGGGTCAATGTAATCATCCTGCGGAGGCAGCAGAAGTTGGGGGGTATCAAGTTCTCTAGCATGGACCCGTTCCAAGTCGGGCACGATTTCGCCTGGGTCCGGAAAACCAACCGCGGCAACGCCGCGCCGATAGGCGGGGTGAAAGAGGACGACATGTTCAACAGGTTTCCCTCCCCCATCGACCCCTGCACGGTCAACGTCTTTGGGAGCGATCAGGGTCACTTGGCGACGAGGATCATCGAGATCAATCAGGCCCATGGTGGCATCAGCTGTGACCGAGGTGGCGATTACGCCCAGGAATCTCCCGCTACTGTGAAAGACAGGGCCTGAAATCGAAAATTTGTAAAGATGGTCGCTCCTGCCGCGGTAGACGGATGAGATGTGGATCTGTTTCCGGCTTCCCAGACCGGTGTTTTTTTTTGCGCCCTTGAAATAGTCTCTCCACCGGAAGCTCTCCCCGGTGAGATCATCGACGGCAGGTTGCCCGGGCCGAGCCCGCGCCACCATGAGGCCCTCCGCATCCAGAATAAAGCAGCTCGCGAAATCGCCGGGTCGACCATTACACATCTCCTCGAGATAGCGCTGCAGCGCATCCCGGTCACCTCTGGCTAACAGGTCGACCAGCCCGCTATCGGCAGTGGCTACCTCAGCCGCGTCGCTCAAGTCCTGAAGCTGCAACAGGGCCGTCTTGGACACGTCCCTGGCGGCAAAGGTGTTGCTCTGGAGAGCCTCGGCCAGCTGTGCATCCTTACGTGCCCCGGCGACCAGAAGAGACATTACGACAGTCAGCGCAGCGGTCATGACGACTGCCGCCACCAGGCCTGTCACGACAGGGTTACGCCGACCCCAGCCCATGATCCGCTCTCGGCGAGTCCAGGGTCGTGCGCTTGTCTCCTCTCCAGACTGATAGCGCGAGAGGTCTTCTACGAGTGCGTCCGCGGACCCGTAGCGCTCATTCTTCTCCTTGGCCAGACACTTCAGACAGATGACTTCCAGATCTTTGTCTACTTGCGGATTCCGCCGGCCTGGCGGCGTGGGAGGCTCCTCCCGTACTCGCCTCAGAACTTCCTCGACGCTCTCCGCGCGAAAGGGAGATTCGCCCGTCAGCAGTGCGTAGAGTACGGCTCCGAGCCCATAAACATCGGTCGCTGTTGTCAACTCTTCCCCGGTCACCTGCTCCGGGGCCATGTAACTAGCCGTCCCTCCCACGGCGCTGGTGGGCAGATACCTCGAATCCTCCCCCAGGCGCCTGGCCAGCCCGAAGTCCGTAACGTGAGGTTTTCCTTGTTCATCCAGCAGGATGTTGGCCGGCTTCAGATCACTGTGCAGAATCTGCCTCTGGTGAGCGTAGTGGAGCGCCCCGGCGATTGATGTCACGTATTGTGCCGCTTCCCGGCAAAATAGAGGGCCGTCGGAAACGAGTTCAGCCAGACTCTTTCCTTCGATGTATTCCATCACGAAGAAGTGCCGACCAGCATGCTCAGCGACCTGGTGTACGGTGACAATACCGGGGTGTCGCAGCCCGGCAGCCCTGCGGGCTTCCTTGTGGATCCTCTCCACATCCGACTCCGTTGCAAACTGACCTCCTACGATTGTCTTGATGGCAACGATCTTTTTGAGGCTCTTCTGATGAGCTTTGTAGACAACTCCCATACCTCCTCGGCCGATCTCCTCGATCACTTGGTAGTCATCGCCAAAAGCAGGTAGATGACCATCCGGGAGTGGAAGGACCCCGATGAGGTTGTCCAGGAATTCCTCGAGCTCCTCTACATACTCGGGATACCGGCCAAGGATTTCCTCGTGACTCTGCGTTTGCCCGGCCTCTCGAGCCTCCAGAATCTGGACGATGATCTCATTCAACCGGTCTTCCCGACCTGTGCTCTCGTCGTGCTCCGCCAAGACTTACTCCAGGGATTTGTCCTTCAAATGCTCACGCAGGCCTGCGAGCCCGCGCCTGAGCAAGCCGGCCACGCTTCCCTTGCTTCGATTCATATGCCCGGCGACTTCAGCCACTGAACAACCTGTCAGATGGTGCAATTCGACCGCTGCTCGCTGCTCATCCGGCAACTCGGCCAGTGCATCTGCAAGGACGAGCGCCCGTTCCTGTCGCCAGACCTCTTGGGTCGGAGAGGTTTGATCAGCAGGCACCAGCCTCTTCAGTCGATTGGAAGTGTCGCCCAGCGTCTCGAGAAAGGATTGCTCCAGATCCGCGTCTCGCTTCTTTCGACCGAAGTGACGAGCAGCATCGGTGAGCTTTCTGGCCAGAATCCTGTGTAACCAGGCAGCCAGCTCCTTTTCGGTCTTGCCCTTGAAATCGGGCAGGGCGGTGTGTGCCTTCAGCAGGACTTCCTGGACGAGGTCTGAGGCATCGATCTTGTGCCGGAGCCGCCTGTAATCTCGAAGCGACATGCGCGCCAGGACGATGAGATAAGCGCGATAGCGCTCTGGCCGCAAGCGGTTTGTCGAATCGATCGTCATCGGCTCCTTCTCCAATTAAGACTGCGCCCTCACAAACGGAACTGACCCGGGTTCAGGACTGTTTAGACTCTGCCGAAGGAGGGTCTCTAAATGTTAAGAGTGTCTCGATGTGAGTGCAATGTTAATCACCAGGCTTTCTGGTCCTGAAAGCCTATGCGACTCATCTTCACTCGTCGCCACTAGACGACATGACAATTTGCAGCACGTACCAGAATAACAACGCTACCGAGGCGAACAGTGCCAGCGATGCGGCAACATGTTGATCCGGGCGATAGTGGCGAATGACGTTCGAAGTCTGATACAGGATCGATCCTCCCGCAAAGGCAACCATCCTTGTGGCGAAGAGAATCCCCAAACCGAACCCGAATAGGATACTTGCCACAATCACTCCAAGAGCCACGAAGCCTCCGACCCCCAGAATACCGCGCAGGAAAGAAAAATCCGTCCTGGTAGTGAATGCGGTGAAGGTGAGGCCGGCGAACAACAGTGCAGTAATAATTCCTGCCGTCGGAATCACATCGGGAGAGGTGAAATGTGCTGTGAGATAAAGCAGGGGTAAGAAGATGACGGCTTCCGCCACAACGTAAAGATCGAGCCCCATATATTGGCGGCGAGATGACACCTCTGAGCGGGCCCAGTTGTCGGCCAGCCCGGAAACCCACATAAACGCTCCTAATACAACCAGCCAGGCGTACCCGTCGAGCCCGTTGAGCATTAGGTAAGCGAGGCGTCCCGCACCCGACCATTGGAGCAGAAGGGTCTCCACTGCAATGAAGGCAAGAACCGCCAGCCCCACGTGGCTGTATGTCCGGCGGATGAACTCGGCGGGGACTCCTTCCGTGGAATAAAACACGCTGTCTCGGCAGATTTGACCAATCATTTTGAATTACCGCCAATCTTCACTATTTTCTGACTCAGTAAGAAGGACGACAAAGGGTGCAAGACCGAACCGCCCGGTTCGCGGGAAAAAAGGAAGGACCCTCTATTAAGGCAAGCGAGAGCGTCTGCACTCAATGCAGTGGGTCGGCTCTGGCAAACTGTGCCGGCGATGCCGCCATATACTCGTCTGATCAGACATCCCAGAAGAAGAGAGCGCGGTCCATTGACCGACTTTTCGTCGTCCTTATGAACAGGGTGAACAACAATTAAGTTGCCCAAGAGACACTCTCGGGAGGAGTTGAGATGAGAAAACCCGGGCGAGCAGTCTCGCCGCAGGAGTCGACCGGATCGTCACTCTTGCAGAACGTTCTACGTATTGCGTCTATTCTTCTTTGGGCGCTGGTTCTTTTCACGTTTTGGCACTGGGTGTTTCCCGAGGCGGAGGGAGCGTTGAGTGCAGCGAAGTGGGTGATTGGGTTCTTACTCGCACCGTTTTGGGGAGGCCTTGGGTCTTCCCTCGGCGAGAAAATCGAGCAGCGTCTCAAACCCGAAAGCTCGAATCCAGCAGCTGATAGAGGGGATCCGCGACTGGTTGGAGTCAAAGGGTGGCTGATTGTGCCAGCCATTTACCTGCTCTTGGGCGCGACCAACTCAGGCTTGAGGGTGATCTTGTCGTTTGTGCAATTCTCTGCCGGAGCAAGCGCCGGATACCCTGAACTCCACGCTCTGTCGATTCTGGTGGAACTGGGATTCCTGGTTTTTCTCCTCTATGCGGCAACTCGTTTCTTCAGGAAGAAAAGAAACGCACCTTCCGCCATGATCGGAGTTATGATCGCGGGCGTCGTAGTAAACGCCATCCTTCAAATGATTGACGTGGGTGCAGGGGCTCAGGAGTTTGCAGTTGAGCCGTTGCTTGGGCACATCATCAGCGCGGTTATCTGGATCTCCTACTTCAGGGTGTCCCGGCGGGTGAGAGCTACATTCTTAAACTGATCCGGAGGGGCCAGCAAGGATTGTGGGTTGGCGCCCTAAACCCAGGGATGTTATGCGTTATGAGGGAACCCAAGACGAAATGCAAAGACTGTGGAGTATCGATCCTACAGCGCACGGCTGATAGGTACAGGAGGCGCTGCGTCCCTTGTCACCGGGAGGCCACGGTCGCAGTTTACGTGCCCAAAGAACCGAATAACCTAAAAAAACACAAGAGCTGGTCCGTGAGGCTTTGGCGGTTCTTCAAGGAATACCACTTCAAGAACCCGATCCCCCAGCCTGAGACTCTGTCGCGGCCAGAGAAGGTTCAGTGCCGGATCATTGGAGAAGCACTCATCGACAGGCTGAAGAGAGAAGCACCTGAACTCTTGCAACAGGGGACGGTACTTCGCCCCGCGATGGGGACCACGAGTAAACTCCCGTGGGTCAAGTTATTCATCACTAGCATTCCCGGGCTAGTGGCTGCCAAAGAGATGCTCGGTGAAGAAAGGCAAGGTATCGTTTATCTACTGGCGGACGAATTTGCGGAGTGGCCAGGACCCGTTGACGAGTTTGGCTTTCCGTTTGGGGTATTCGGGGAGTTCTCCTCCTTCGTCGATACTGACCTGATCCGGAAGGTTTGCCTGCAGAAGCACACTTGGAACTGAAAGAGGGTGAAGTATTCTGGGTACACGATGAGGTTCTAATCTATGGCCCGTTGGCAGGGGGGGGTCAGTCAAACCTCTGGAAATGGAACGGTTCAGACGCTGAGTTTCTGCGGATGATCAGCCTGTGGGAGTCGTGAACTTCCTTTGGATTTGTAGCGAAGACGCTCTCTGTGGATCCGGTGCGGGGCGCGACGGGTCACGCCCACTGGCGGCCGAAGTTTGGAGGGTTGTTGACTGCTCCCTCCGCAGGACATCCACCATTCTCACTTCTAACACCTAAGGCCAGTGCATGGAACGCTCCCGCCGAGAGAGATTGATATGACAACCTATCTTCCATCTTTCCAGTTCTTCCCGGTCAGAATCTTGAGTTGGGGCAAGACCGTACTGATCGAAGAATGTCGAGTTCGGTTTCAGTTCAGAGGTCTGCGCTCGCTGTTTCAACGTGATCGTGATCTACCAGTCTCCGAGTTTGAGTGCGTGCGGATAGCCGGTGCAACGCATATTGATGAGGCCTACGGTGACGGGAGTGCAGATGAATCCGTTTCTATCCGTGTGCGACTGATCCACGGGTCTAGTCGATTCAACAATGTGCTACTCGCGGGAAAGACATTCGATGTTGATGACGTGACTGAGGAGAAGGTGGAGCCACTCAGAAAGGTCTGGATGAATGCGGCCAGGGCTCTTTCGCTACTCGCCGCGGATGCAGGTGTCAGAGACGTCATACGTGGGCCAGTAAAGGACATTAGAAGCTGGGTGAGAACCAAAAGCAAGGCATAGCCGGGCAGATCTGGAGGCGTGTCGCCCAGTTGTAGCCCGTCGTTGCCGGTTAAGCAACCCCTCTTCCCAGAAAGACCCCCTGCGTTTCAGGCAGAGGGTTGGCTGTGCAATCCCCGCTCACGGCGCGGGTTTTGGGACCTGACGGGAAATCGCTCAATCCTGTAGCTGCAAGGAGCGCCCCAGATCAACAACGCTGGCCTGAAGGGTGTTTCGTAAATATTCGGTAAACCCATACTCGAGCAATGACCAACGGACGATGCTCTTGAGGACTCAAGAGCGGCCTAATGACAGAGTTGGGACCTGTCCCCTACTCCCCAGGAGAATGGGAGCCCTTGCATTGTTGGGAAAGACCAACCGAAACATCACTGGCCCGTAGAGTTGCGAATCTGTTGAATGAAGAAGCGCACAACCTCCGCATAGTTCTCGACTCCAATCCGTTCGTCGATCCCATGAGGGCGCTTCATGTCATGAGGGCGGAAACGGATCGGAATAAAGCGAAAGGTGTTCTGTGTGATCCGCTCATAGTGCCTTGAATCGGTTGTGACGACCGCGAGCTCCGGTGCCACGATCACATTCGGGAACACCTCTCGAATGGTTCGATGCAGGACCTGGAAACTCTCCGACTCCGTGTCTGAGATCACCGACGGCTCGGATTTGAAACCGCTTTCCTCGAACTCCATTCGCTCGTCGTTGATCACACCCCGGACATGCTCAAAGACCTGGTCCGAGGTCTCACCAGGCATGACCCGAAAGTTGACGACGGCCCAGGCCGTAGTGGGAAGAACGTTCCGTCTCACACCCCCTCCCACCATCGTCACGGCGGTTGTCGTGCGCATGGTGGCATTCATGGCATCACTGGTGTAATACGTCACAAACTTCTCTGCCTTTTGCAGCCGGAATTGTATAGATTGTCTTAGCCCGCAGCGGGTGAAAAGAATATGACAGTGTGACAGCTGTCTTGGCTGCGGAGAAGAAGGGAAAGGAGCAGCCGGGAGCCCGTGGTTTGAGCTTCGGATAACTCCCGGCTTTTCGAAGACAAACTTCAGATTCAGGATCGCTTCCAAGACAGGTCTTTGTCAAGTCTTTCCTCTCTGGGACTGGGGCTGTACGAGCTGTTGCCCGACTACCGGGACCGCTGTCCGCTGTGCCGGGGAAGTGAATGCGCCGTACGCCACGGTCTGTATTTCAGGTGCTTGGTGGATGAGGAGGGGCGGACCTATCAACGGTTTCCAGTGGCTCGCTTCCGCTGCCGGCGGCGGGGCCCGGATCAGCCACGAGATGTCACCTTCAGCGTGCTGCCGGCTCAAGTGGTGCCGCGCCGACGCTTCAGCCTGGGGTTGATGAGCTGGATGGTCGAAGTGGTGGTGAACGGCAAACGGACGATGCGCCAAGCGCTGGACGAGGTGGCCACGGCCGGCAGCCAAGGTGAGGAAGCTGTGCTGTTGGAGGAGTTGACGCTGCACCGCATGCTGCTGCTGTTGGCGGCCGTCTATGGGCGACTGCTCTCTTTTCCGGTGGCCGAGGTCGAGTTGCCCGGAGCCGTCCAAGGGGTGCGGCGGCAGGCCCAGCAGGTGGCCGCGCTGCTGGCGGCCCAGCCCCGAGGCTCTCCACCCCGAGTGGTGCTGCGTTTTCATCGGCGTTACTTCCCCCACCTGCTGTTCGACCTACGATTGGCTCTCGGGCCCCGCTCTGGCTTGCTGACGGGCTGACTCACCGGCATCCGCTGTGTCTGCAGCACAAGTCGCTCAATCCCCTTTTTGCGCCACGTTGTTTGGACCCGGCTGGCAGCCGCGTCATGACAAGAATCGATCCTCCACACTGCGTGATAGGGGCCCAGCGGTAGGGTTGTGACACAAAGGGTTGGCCAAAGGAGCCTCAGGATGAAGGGAAAACAAAAACGCCAGGCCGTGGCGCTGTTCCGCTACGGCGTCATCGCGCCGGTGCTGCACGCCGCCGCCGGCAGCCAAGCCCGTTACTTCGGCCGCATGGCCCGAAAAGAGCTGGATGTGCCGGGTCTGGGCAGACGCCGCTACTCAGTCGCCACTTTCAAGAGCTGGTTGCGCCGCTACCGCCAAGAAGGACTCGACGGACTCTTGCCCAAGCGGCGTTGCGATGCGGGCCGAAGCCGGGTCATCTCCGAGCAGCTGAGCGCCCACATCTCCGAGCTGCTGGCCCGCCATCCCCGGGTGCCGGTCAACCGACTCCGTGAACAGCTGGTGGCCTCGGGCCACATCACTTCGCGCCGCATCTCCGAATCCACTTTGCGTCGTCACATCAAGCGGGCCGGTCTGCGGCCCCAGGTCAAGCCGGCGCCCAAGGCCCGCAAGCACTTCGAAAAACCCCACGCCAACGATCTGTGGGTGATGGATTTTATGCACGGCCCCAAGGTGCCTCTCGGCCGCCGCCGCCGCAAAACCTACCTGGCTGCAGCCATCGATGACCATTCCCGCTTCCTGACCCTGGCCCGCTTCTACACCCGGGGAAACTCCGCAGTGGTCGTCTCGGCACTCCAAAAAGCCTTCTCGCGCCATGGTTTACCCCAGATCCTTTACTGTGACAACGGCTCGGCCTTCTCCTCCAAACAACTCACCTTGGCCTGCGCCCGTCTGGGTGTGGCTCTGGTGCATTCCAAGCCCTATGACAGTCCTTCGCGCGGAAAAATCGAGCGCTGGTTTCGCACCCTGCGCCAGGGTTTTCTAAGCCTTCTCGATCTCGAGGCCTTGACCCTCGACGATCTCAATGCTCGCTTGTCTCAGTGGCTGGAGCAGGACTATCACCGGCGCCGCCACTCGAGCATCTGTGAGACGCCACTGGAGCGTTACCTGCGCTCGCTCGCCTCCATTCGCCGCCGTACGGTCAGCCGGGCCGAGTTGGACCGGGTCTTTTACCGCACGTTGCACCGCACCGTCCGCAACGACTGCACCGTCTCCATCGCCCGCCGGCTCTGGGAAGTGCCGCCCCAATACACTGGCCTGCGCATCGAGATCCGCCATCCCGAAGGACGTCCCAGTGAGCTGTTTCTCTTCGAAGACGACCAGCCGGTGGTGCGTCTGCACCGGGTCGACGCCGCCCAAAACGCCACTTCCCCCCGAAGACCCCGTTTTTCCCTTCCCGACGAGGAGGATGAATCGTGATCCACACTTTTTACGGCTTCTCCGACCACTGCTGTCCAAATTAGCTGAGATTCGATCATCAACCCCTTGATTTTATTGGCGTCTTGGACGGGATTTTCAGTCTTTTCATGTCCAGGTCTCCGATTGTGCTGTCCAGATTACGAGAAGGTGAAGGAGGGTTGAGAGCTCTCCGGTAGTAGGGGTGGGAACTTGAATGGTTGGTTCAACCACCTCCACAAGTCTCTATGAACGAACATGTTCATCCTCAGCAGTGCGGCCAGATTGGACAGTGACCAGTCAAAGGTTGCTTTGAGCTGCAGAAACTTCAGGATCAGCAGAGCGATCAATGCTGTCCAAATTTGGGTCTTGAGGGCGTTGGCCGAGGTGCCGACGAAGGTCTTGACCCGTAGATTCTGCTTGAGGGCCTTGAAAAAGAGCTCGATTTGCCAGCGCTCCTTGTAGATTGCGGCAATGGTGGTGGCTCCGAAATCCAGGTGATTCGTCAAAAAAACGAGGCGGCCAGAGAGCGGATCTTGGATTTCGACCAGGCGCAAGAAACAGGTTTTGTCCTGGGCGGCCAGTCCGTGAAAGAAAATCACCTGGTCACGGACGACTCGACGGTTTTTGGGAAGCGGGCGGTCTTCGAGGACCTCGTAATCGGCACGGTCTTTGAGACGGGTCACAAAGAAGACGCCCTGACGGGTCAAGTCCGCATACCAGTTGTAGTCGTTGTAGCCGCGATCAAAGACGACAACGGTGCCGGCGGCAAACTTCAGACGGCGAGCCACGGTGATGTCGGCCGTGGCTGCCTCGGTGATGTGGGCAAAGACGGGAAGGTAACCGTTGTGGTCCAAGAGTAGATGCAGTTTGACGGCCCCCTTGGTTCGGCAAAAATGAGCCCAGTCAAACAATTGTGCGCACAGATCGATGACGGTCGCATCCAGACTCAGCAGCGGATTCTTGAAACGAAATCTTCTCTTGCGACGCCCTTCGGTCTCTCTCAGACAACGATCCAGCAGGCGGTAAAAAACCTTTTCGTACAGTTGCCAGGGTCGATGCTTATTGGCATAGCTGAGGGTGGAGCGCTTGGGAGAAGCGATTCCAAGATGATGCAGTTTTCCTTCACAGCTGGCCAGGCCTCCGCAGATCTCCCGCAGGCTATGAGCACGGCCCAGCTGGCAAAACAGCATGGCGACAAACTGTCCCCAGCTGCTGAAACCGCGTGCATGGCGCTCGGCTTTGGTCTCCAGGACCAGTTGTTGAAACTCCCAGCGAGGAAAAAGCTGGAGAAGTTGACTGAAAATGCTGCAAAATCGATTCATGGTCGGGTCCTCCTTGTCCGGTTATTCGATCAACCGAATCTTACGAGGTCGACCCGACCTCTCTTATGGCTAATTTGGACAAGAGTGTTCTCCGACACTCCCTTCGCCAAGGACATCCCGGCCCAGAAACTGCTCCCCACTGCGGCCTTTGACGAACTCGCCCGGCGCCTGGACTACATGCGTACCCGTCTGGGGCTGATGCTCGTGCTGGGGGAGGCCGGAACCGGCAAAACGGCCGCCGTGCGCGCCTTCGTCGAGCAACTCAACTCCTCCGTCTACAAGCTCTTCTACGTGCCCCTGTCGACGGTCACTCCCCTGGATTTTTGGGCCCAGCTCAACAGCGAGTTCGGCGGTGAGCCCTCCAGCCGCAAGTCCACTCTGTTTCGAAACCTGCAAACGGCCGTGCGCGACTATGTGGAGAACGCCAAAAAGACCCCGATTCTAATTCTCGACGAGAGCCAGTGTCTGCCCGACAAAACACTGGACGAAATACCTGTACTTCTTAATTTTAGGATGGATTCAATCGATCCCCTGCTCATGATCATGATCGGTCATCCCGACCTGGGCCGACGGCTCGGGCGCCCCATGTTCCGCAACATCCACCAGCGCATCCTACTCTCCTACAAGCTGCCTCCCCTGGATGAGGCCGAAACCAAAAACTACGTCTGCCACCATCTCCAGCTGGCCGGAGCTAAACCCGACATCTTCACCGACTCGGCCTACCTGGCCCTTTACAAAACTTCGGGCGGCGTCTGCCGGCTGCTGAACCGCCTCTGCCTGGCCGCGCTCAACCGGGGCGTGCTCGAGCAAAAGGCCACTCTGGACGAAGAGGACATCTACCGGGCCTCCGACGAGCTGTGAATAGCGCCGACATGTTCTTCGACAACTCTCCCGAGAAGATCCTCGCCTACCTGCAAGAGCAGCTGCCCGATTACCCTTACCGCCCCGAGCTGGATGCGGCTTTCATTGCCGAACTGACCGCCGACTTCCCCGACGTAGACATCCTGGAAGAGATCAAAACCTTCCGCTGGTACTTCGACAACGCTCCGCTGAGTCGCGTCAACAACGTCCGCGTCGCCCTGCGTCGCTGGATCGCCAACGCCAACGGCTCCCGCTTCCGCTAGCTCCTCTCCTACCAAGGGCTGGCCTCAACCACCAGCGCTCCTCTAATCCGTCATTTTCTGCTTACCCAATCCAGGTCAAAACAGCCTGACTTCACCCCCTCTAAACAATCTGCTGTCTTACACTGGGTGCGAACTTTCTCTTGATCAGAGGAGCGAAAAGCCAGCGGTTCGCCAAGACCAGCCTCTCAAAGAAGGGCATCTCCGGCCCCAGGTGGTCGAGCATCTTTCCTGTCGCTCCCCCCAGCCTGGCCGGCAACGGATTGGATTCCAGCTTGTGAATCGCTTCGGCAACGACGCCCACGACCGTGTGTGGCGGAGGCATAGACGAGTGGCCTCCGGGCCCTTTGCTGGTCAGCTTGAGACCGAAGTAACCCTTCTCCGCCACGGCCACGTAGGCCACCGGATCCTTCACTCCGGGGATCACGTCGCGGACGATGACGCCGCCCTCGTCCAGAATGTATTGAAGCTGGACGCCTCTCTCCTCCAGGAGGGAGGCTATCCTGGCGTTTCCATTGGCACCCCGACCTCCTCATCGTGCCCCAGGGCCAGGTAGATGTCACGCTGTGGCCCAAACCCATCCTCCAGCAGAAACTCGATCGCCTCCAGAATCGCCATCGCTCCGGATTTAATGTCCAGGGTCCCCCGGCCCCAGATGAAGCCGTCGGCGATCTCCCCGGCGAAAGGAGGATACGTCCACTCAGCCTTTGCCGCAGGTTCCACCGGAACCACATCAAGGTGTGACATCAGCAGGATCGGCTTGAGCGACCGATCCCGGCCCGGCCAGGAGTAAAGCAGGCTGTATCCTCCGATCACCTCCTTCGTGAGCGCCGCATGGACCCTGGGAAAGGTCTCTTCCAGATAAGCGTGCAGCCCCAGGAACTCCTCCCTGTCGAAATCGGAAGGCTCCGGATAGGAGACCGTTTTGAACCGTAAGGCCCGGGCCAGCCGCTCGGCGATCGCCAGCTCGTCCAGCTTCACCCTCGGGGCCGGCTCGACTTGAATCTGCCTGCTCACGAATCGCAAGGTGTTCAGGAGCAGGACCAGAGCCAGAAGAGAGAACACAACTACCGCAGGCAAAACGAATCGGGCAATGAGACTCATGTTCAAGGTCCTCCTGGTGATGATGAATCGGGTAACATTCCAGCTCATCTGATGCTCCTCTTGCTCGTGGCTCCCAGACTAACAACAGCGGGGCTGGTGGCGCGATCGCCACCGTCTGGAAGAGATCAAGAGCGTCATGGAGTGATCACCCCGACACCGAGATCGGGTCCAGGCGGATAATCCCGTGGTCGGGTTCGCGAAGGTTCTCCTCGGCCCACTCCACGACTTCGTCCTCCTGGCTGAAGAGGATGACCTGTCTTTCCCGGCTGAGGGCCAGCAGGGTGTCCAGGATGGCACGAGTTCGCGTGGAATCGCTCTGAACCGTTACGTCGTCGAGGATCAGGGGGCAGGTTTCCTTCGGTTGAGTCAGGTACTTGACCAGCGCCACCCGGAGAAGCAGGTAGATCTGTTCTGCGGTTCCGTGAGAAAGCTGTGTCGCCGCCCGCCACTCTCCCGACTTCTCTTTGACTTTGATCACCAGGTTCTCCGGGTCGACTCGAGCATCCTCATAGCGGCCTCCGGTAATCTTCGGCAGCCACTCGCGGATCACCTCCGATAACTGAGGGGCCACCGTCCGGTGAACCTCCTCCTGGGCTTTCGTGAGAAACTCGGATGTGGTTTCTAAAACCCCGTCCAGCCTCGTGACCCGTTCCAGCTCTGCTTGAGCATTGCCGAGAGCCTCCTCGGCCTCGGCGACGGAAACCATAGAGCTCTCTCTTTCAGACAGCTGCGTACGAAGCCGCGTCAGGTTTCTCTCCAGCTCCCTCTCCCGGCCCCGGGCGGACTCCAATTCGGAAAGAGCCGCGTCAAGATCAATCGCGTCGGTTTCATGATCATCCATCCCTGTACTCTTGATTCGGGCTCGCTCCTCCAACTCGAGGACGTGGCTCTCGAGTTCCTGCAAGGACCGTCCGTCCAGAAGGCTCTCCAACTGAGACCGATCTTTGATTTCCTGTTCCCACACTCGAGCCTCTTGTTGCTTTTTCTCCAGCCAATCCTCGAGAGCGGCAACCAGGTCCTCCTCTTGCGCACTCACACCGCACTTCTCGACTGCTCTGTCGATGAGCTCACGTGCGTGCTGTCTTTTGTGTTTGCAGTCTCGAGCTATTTCTTCCTGCCTCAGAGCTCGGGCTAGAGACTCCTGAAGCGTCTTTCGCTGCCGGCGAATTCCGCATGCCTTCCGATACTCCTCAACCGACTCCGACAAATCCTTCTGAGTCTGTACCCCTTTGCTCCTTAGCAGTGCGTCCAGACCGCTCCTCCCTCTATCGTATTGTTCTTGACGCGCCTCATTGCTTGATCTCCATTTCTCTAAAGCTCTCCAATCCTCAATTCCCTGCTCGACTCTGGTGGCTCTAGCTAGAATCGTCCCTGCATCAGGTTCCAGTTCGATTGCTGCGAGGGTTTCTCTTGCAGCCCTCTGTGCACGGTCCCACTCCCCCACCTGGAACCGCGACTCTCCCAGCTCGTCATTGACTTCTGTCATCCGTTCGTACCGAGCCGCGATCTCCCGGGCAGGATTCCGAAACACCGGAAGCGCAATGAGGGCCAGTCCCACAATCAGGAGCGCAAATCCGGGCCAGAAAACCTGGAAAAGCAGAAAGATCATTCCCGCGACCAGGAGTGCAGTGCCTCCCACCAACAGTTTCTTAAAGCGGGCTTGCGTCGAGCGCAGCTTTGCAATCCGGGTATCCAGGGAGGTGCGGAGGTTCTCCAATTCCGGGTCGACGGCAGGTCGTGGCGTCGAGATGGTCTCGGCCAGCCTCCTGAGCTCTTCGGGGTCTAGATCCGGGCTGAAAATGGCTCCCCGGGGAGACGGCTTCTCTCGTCGGTGGTCTTCGAGTAGCTGCCTGCAGACCTCGTATTCCTGGGCAGCTCTTGCCAGCTGCGGATCCACCTCGAGGTCTCCAGCCGAGACCCCTGGCAGGCAGGCCAGCTCCTGCTCGAGCTGTGAGGCTCGCGGATCTGGAAGCACAGCCACCGAAGGGCGGTTTTTCCAGGACGCGGCAGCCTCTGTTGCTTCCTTCATCAGCTCCTGCTGATCGGTGGGATCGAGTGGCGGCTCGTGAGAGTACATCGCAGCCAGCTCACCCGCTTTTCTCAGCCGTTCTCCGGCGGCCCGAGCGTCAGCCCGCGCCGCCGCTGCGACGAGTAGCCGACACCGGCTTGCCATTTTTTCTGTCTCGGTGGCGAGCTCCACTTTTTGGCCGAGAAGCTGGTCATAGTCCTGGCGCTTCACCCTGGCTTCCTCGAACGCCCGCTCAGCCGACTTCAATTCAATCATTGCCAGTCTCAAAGGCTTGCGACTGTTGGCTCGTGTGGACCCAAGGTGCTCCCTGCGGAAGTTCTTGATGATATCCAGTGCCTTGGCGGCCGTACCTTCCGCGCCGAAGGTGTCTGCAGCACGCTGCAAGTCCTCCTGGAGGGCCTCGGGGTGATCGAGTAGCTGCAGAAGTTGCCCCTGGCCCACGCAAGCCACTGCTGGAAAAGTGTCACGATTCAGTCCGAGCCACAGCGACCCGTCAGGCGACCCGTCATAGAGAATCTCGTTCACGTACTCCCGACCGAGCACCACGTCGTCAGCTTTCCCGGTGTGCGAGTCCAGGTCATGGGTCAACTGAACTCGCCTGCCGTCTGCCAGGCCGATCACGAGGCTCACTTGCCAGTTTCCGGGTCCCCAGGGACGATGACGTCGTTCGAAGTCCTTTTCGGCACTTCGCTTTCCAGGCCCTCGACGGAGACCGCACAGCCCCGCAAACAGGGCGGCGTGCCAGCTCGACTTCCCCGCTTCGTTGGGCCCGTAGACAATGTTCATGCCCTCGGCAAAGGCGAGTTCTTTGTTCTGGAACGGACCAAAGGAGATGCACTCGAGTCGCTCAAAGCGCACCCTGAAATACCTCCAGATCTTTGCGGCCGTCCAGGGACCGGAGCCCGGTGATCAGGACACGCTGCCTGGTTTCCTCATCCAGATCGGAGTCGAGGACGTTGAGTACAAACTGGCCTCGCACGGTGGGTTCTTTACTGATTCTTTCCAGATCGTAGGCGACTTGCAGGTCACCAGATCGGATCACGAGGGCGTCCAGGGGGGTGTCCAGGTCCTTGAAATCCGTCATTCCGATGTCTACTTCCGAGGGAATCTCGCCTTCGATTGTGACGCGTGCCAGGCCTGAGTAACCGTTCAGGGCCTCGAGAACGCGGTCGCGAATGGACTGCCCGCTGTGGGCTCCGGTGACATCCACGGCCAGGTCGTGAAACTTCGTCTCTGTAACCGGGATCCACTGGCGATCCAACCCCCCGTCCTCGCTCACGGTGATCAGAACGGCCCCGCCCGGCGCCTTTTCTCCGAAGGACAGCGGATGAGGATTCCCCGGATAGGTATGGCGTTCCGCCTCGACGCGAAGGTGGTAGTGCCCCACGAACCCATGCTCGAAGCCGGCCCTTGGAATATCCTCTGCCTGGAAGGGAGCATGAGCCGTTTGCGAATGCTTCAGGTTCCCGCTGAAGTGGTATTCCGAACCGTGGAAAAGGGCCAGATTCACGCCCCCGCGATCCACCCGAACTCCCTCTAGAGGATTCCTCAACTCGGCCGGCTGGAGGTGGGCGATTCCCCAGATCGTGAGACCGTCGTCTAAGACTTCCGGTTGGAAGTCCCTTTCCCCAAAGATGCGGACATTGGGGCTCCAGTCAGCGGTCTGATAAATGCTGTACGGCCCCAGCCAGTCATGATTTCCGGGTGCCAGGAGGACAGGAGTTGGATGGAGATCCGCGAAGATCTGCCTGATAAAGGCTGCAGTGTCGGGCGAGTACATTTCTTGTTCGTAGAGGTCTCCGGCACAGAGCAGAGCGTCAACCCGCTGCTGCCTGGCCACATCAGCGATATTGGCCAGCGTGTCGCGCAGGCCATTTCGCAGTTTGCGGGCGGCCTCGGGCTTGTCTCGCAGCCAGGCAAAGGTCCGGTCCAGGTGGAGGTCGGCAAAGAACAGGAATTGCGCTGTTGAATGGGCCATAGTCCCTTTTTCTAATTCTAGCGCTTGGTGCTGAATATCACCGGCTGAACCACTAAGAAGAGGGCACACTAGTTTCGCGCTTTTTGGAAGGTGCGGCGTTATAGAACGCAGAGCAACCTAAACAGTACAGGTCGATAGCAGGAGGAAGGACACGGTGAAAAAATCAGAACGCACTGATCGGCACAAGAGCAACGAACAGAAGCGAAGAGAACGGATCGAGGCACTCAAAGAAGAGGCCCTTGCCCTGTCGGGCGGGAAAGTGACGAGCTTTGTGTCTCCCCATTGCTCCCCGGAAGTCGAGGAGGCCTTCTGGAAGCACGTCGTCTCCTTGGAGAAAAAGGCTCAGGGCAAGGCCGAGACCTCCTGCCCGTCTGTGGCAGAAGAGCTGATTCGATCGTCCATCGACCTGCCACCGCACGAAGAGCTTGCTGACCGGCCACTGACGGAGAAACTGTGGGAGGTCATTCAAGCTCTGGCCGACCGGCAGTACTTTCTGTACAGCACCAATCACCTGAGTGACCGGGAAGTCTATCGACGACTGTGGCTGGAGGATCTTCGTCAGGACTACGTTCCCATCACCAGTCCCGACTCGGCCTTCTTCATCGACCTCATCAGCTCGGGCAGTGAAGAAGATATCCAGGATTACCTGAAGTACTACGCCGATCCGCTCGCTCGCCAGGGCTGGAGGAGGGAGTTTCCCGAGTTTGATGTGCCGGAACACCAAGATCCGCCCTACGACCGGGACCGGTTTCTGCCCAAGACTCTCTGGGAGGAGAGGGATGAGGCTCAAGCGGCGGCTCTGAACTGAGACTACCAACCGGCAGCACGTCGAGCCGCCGCCGTTTTGAGTGCCTCTTTTCATCGGTCCAGACCCAGATTCCAAGTGAACGGTCTACGGAAGAAAACAAACGTGTGTGTCTACGATCACATGGCGTCTGACACTTCAGGCGTATAAATGGGTCCAGGACTGATCCAGCGAACAGTCCTGTAAGAGTTGGTAAATCGAATAAGACGCCTCCTGAGTCACGTTCAGCCAACTCAATTGTGAGACCCGGAGCCACCTCGGCTTCGGGTCCTCACTTCCCCGCTTCCCTGATTCCTCCCTTTTCTCCTTCAAAGCGACCAACTTGAGCAGAAAAGCGAGCGTCTCTACCAACTGGTATCTGAAATCTGTGTCAAAGAACGCCGCCGGCTGAAACCAAGTTGCCACAGGGATGCAGGTTATTCCGTACTGTTGATGAAATCGCGGGATTCAGTTTGTTCACAGAAAGCGGACCGGTTTGTCGGTAAGCTGCTTGACTGAGGCGACCAGGGCCTCAGCCGCCATCGCGGTCACGTGTGCTGTGGGCTTCCTATCCCCCCACCTGCCAGCTCTTGATGGCGTTGATGGGGTGGAGCAGCATGACGATGTTGAGCACCAGGCTGTCGCGGATGGTCAATAGCAGCACGGCTTCAACCCCCAGCAAAGCTACTGCTGAGACCCACGCCGACAGCCACATCGCAGCAGTGTAGCCCACGGCGAAAGCGACTATGTCGGCAACCGAATTCAAGACACTGTCGCCGTAATAGTTCAGGGCCATTGTCGACTCCCGGTAGGAGTCAATGACGAAGTGGGTGTTCTCGAAGATCTCCCAGATCGCCTCGATTGCCACCGCCAAGAGCAGCCGACCAGCCGGCCGGCGGGATCGGAAGACCATCCACAGCACCGCGTAACCCAGTACCCCGTGCTGCATGTGGGTGAAGGAGTAGGGATCCAGCAGGTGCTGCGAGTTGTGCAGGCTCCAGATATCCCACGACCAGGGGCTCAGCCCGCCGCCCCGGCACCAGAGTCCGCGGCCCATGGAATGGAGGGAGAGAGCAGTCACCAGGAGAACACCAAGGGCTGCAGCAACACTCCAGCGAGTCCAGCTGGAAAGGAATGGGGATGTCGTGGTGTTCAATTTCATGAATACGGTAACGCTTCCGGTTGGGTCTTACCAGGTGAGATCGCGAAGAGGGAACGCAACGATCAGGTCAAGAGACCCCCGGCAAAATGGAAAAGTCACACTGATTTCTCTTATCATTTGTTTCTGGCGGTCACACACCGGGTCGAGGTCGACACTCTTTGAATATCGTTGCCATAGTATTACTGCTTTTCAGTGCCCGGGCTCAAGGTGGGGAGGGACTCGTCAATGGGATCTACCAGCGTTCGGCGGACGCGTCTGCCTGGTTGGTCAAGACTCAGGACGGGCGCGAAGTGGGCCTTGGCGAAACGGCGGCACTCGAGATACAGAAGAGCGAACTCTCTTCCCAGGACAACGCGAACACCCGATTCTATCTGTCGCTGACAATCCCGTTCGATGAGGAGCTCGGAACCTCATCCTACGTACTGGTCGTTGACGGAACCGTATATCAGCAGAGTGGATCGGGTTCTTCGCACAAGGACACATCCTCCTTGAGTTTCTACATTTCTGGAGAGAGCAGCGCCAAACAGGTCTCGAAGTACCTCGCAACTCCACTAATCTATCGAAGACACCCCAGTCACAATCTACTCGTCTCCTTCTCTCCCACGAAACAAGAATTTGCGATTGGAGAGGAAGTCACCGCCACTTTGAGAATCACAAACGTCGGCACCCAGCCGATTTGTTTCATGAAGGGAGGCCGGAATCGAGCCGCCAGAGACAACCAGTATGTCTTCGCCGCACGCCAGCGGGGAAAACAGGTGCACGACATTGGAACCAGCTATCACTTCGGGGGCCTGGCCACAAGACAAGTGTTGAAGGGGGGAGACGTATTTGAAGACACCATCAACTTGGACAAATGGTTCTCCTTTGACGAAGCGGGACTGTACGAGATTCTGGGATCGTACTATCTCAATTTCGTTGAGCCGGAGACCAACTCCTGGAGAAGCATCTGGGAAGACTATGTCTCAGCAGAATTCCTGGTACGAATTAAGAAACCGGAGGGAGCCTCGAACCAATGAGTCCCCTTTTGAGGCTCACATCTTTCCAACTGGCCACACCGCTGTGTATGCTTGGGTCCAAACTTCGCAGTCAAAACCGGGGACATCATACCGACGATCAGCAATGTGAACTCAGCAGAGACCGCCACTGCAGTTCCCAGGAAGACGAAGTTCGTCGATCGAGTCCGCACCCTGTTTCAATCCACCCTGTCGTCGTTGCCCTGGGAGGTGCGGGTTGAAGATTGGGGCGGAAACCGCTACCGCGCTGGGGGGACGGAAGCGCATTGGGCGGGGATGCCGCTTGAGATAAGGATCAGGACGGAAGCGGCTGCGAAGGTGCTCCTTGCATATGACGGGATGCGCTTCCTGGAACAATATCTCGAGGGGGAGGTGGATTTGGAGGGGAACCTGTACATGCTCCCCGACATCCAGCAGCATGCCAGATTTGAGATGAAGTTCCTCCAGAAAATGCCCGAGATACTCTTTCGACGAGCGTTCCAGTCGATCTCAAGGGCGCGGGTCAGCGTGAAAAGCCACTACGACATTCCGCAGGAAGCGCTTAACGTGTACTTGGATAAGACGTATATGTCCTACTCGTGCGGGATGTTCGAAGATCCGGAGAACCTGGACCGCAAGGAGATGTTGCGGATCGGAAGGGGGCGGGAAGACGATTTCGACTCCCTCGAGAAATCGCAGTGGCGAAAGTTCAAGGACGCGGTGGACTTTATCCGCCCGAAGGAGGGAGAGGATCTTCTGGATGTCGGCTGCGGCTATGGAGGTCAGCTCGCCGTCGGTCTCGAAAATCATCCGTTCGGTAAGGTCGTCGGATGGACGCACTCCTCCAATCAGGTGCGCGAGGGCAGAAAGATGTTGTCTAAGTTCGAGGAGAGCCGCTGGGAGCTGCACGAGGGAGACTACCGAAAAGAATCGCGCGTGTTCGATCATGTGACGTCGACGGGGATGGTCAGCCATGTCGGGCCGAGAGGGCTGGTGCCGTATGTTCGGAACGTTCGGAAGAGGATCAAGACCGGTGGGCGCTACCTCCACCACGCGTTGATGGACCCTTACAACAGGGCTGGATTTGAATCCAGTGTGGGCTTGATGTTCAACCGTAAGTATGTCTGGCCCGGCTTTTTCTGGTTTACTGTAGGGACGCATGTGAAGGCCCTGGAAGAGAACGGTTTCGTCGTCAGGCGGATGACCAACCTGTCCCCCCACTACGCCAAAACGACGGCATCCTGGTACGAGCGGTTGATGGCCCGCAGAGATGTGATGGTCAAGAACCTGGGAGAACCGACGGTTCGTGCATGGCAGGTCTTCCTGGCCGGGATCACCGGGGCCTACCTGAACAACGAAGTCCACGTCTACCGGATCTACTGCGAAGCCCGCAGGGTCCCATGAACGCCATCCGAAACGCTGTCTTCTGGTTGGGAATATCCTCGATTGCCTGCTTTGGATTGGGTGCGGCTTCGCCGGAGAGACCCAATGTCTTGTTCATCGCTGTAGACGATCTGAATGACTGGATCGGCTCCCTCGGCGGGCATCCGGACACCAGGACCCCCAATATGGATCGACTCGCAGCCAGAGGGATGTTGTTCACCCGCGCATACACGGTCGCGCCGGCTTGTAACCCTTCGCGAGCCGCCTTGCTTACCGGCATTCGCCCCTCCACTTCGGGGGTCTACAACAACCACCAGCCCTGGAGGCCGGTGATGCCCGACGCAGTCACTCTGCCACAATTCTTCAAGGAGCAGGGCTACCATGTGGCCGGCGCTGGGAAGATCTTCCACGATCGCTTCATGAGCTCCGGGAAGATGACAGGGGCCCATGTCGACTTCTCAGAGTCGTGGCATGAGTCTTTACCCAACCTGAGGGTTGCCGGGAATCATATTCAGCTGAAATAGCACATCCGCTGTAGGCGAACCCCGGTACTGGTGGATTGCCTTTTGCGACACCCTCGCGATGAGCGTGCACTAATCCTTATACGGATCGAACTCGTCCTCCCCGGCCATGGCCACACCGATGGGTCGGAGGTGGTGAAGGATCTTGATGGTGTCAGCATGAGCCTCCAGCACTTCAGGCAGTCTATTGTAACAGTGAGGTGACTCATCGGTTCCCGCCCCTCTCAGTTCGACTCCCCTGTCGGTGACCCAGTTCATCATCATCTCCTTGCTGATCTTCCCTTCGGAAACGCGGGTGACGCGACCGTTCTTGAACCTCTTCCTCCCCGCAGCCTGTGTTCTCGACATGACTCGACCTGCCCCGTGTACGGTTGAGTACAGAGTCTCTCCGCTCTGGTCCGAATCCACGCCTTCGATAATCACCGAAAGGTCCCCCATCGACCCACCCACGAAACCCTTTTGACCGGGAAAGGCAGGAGTGGCTCCTTTGCGCACGACCCACAGGTTTCTTCCGTCGTGCTCCTCCTCCCAGGCATAGTTGTGATGATTGTGCACTTCTTCCACGATTCTCGCGCCCAGAATTGAGGCCACTCTCTGACAGACCCAGTCCCGGCCTGCATACGCATACCGGCCAGCCATTTTCATCGCGGCGATGTACTCCTCCCCCAGTTCCGACTCGGCATCCAGCAAGACCGGATCGACAAACATGCCGTCCTTTCCACCTCCTGCCTTGATGTAGTGGGTAGCGATCTTGTGACCCAGACCCCTGGATCCGAAATGGACTCCGACCCACACCCTGTCCCGCTCGTCTACAAACAGATCCACATAGTGGTTGCCGCTCCCGATGGTACCCAGTTGACTCCGGGCACGCTCCTTGAGCGGACTGACGGCTGGAATCAGCCACGCAGGATCGTCCTCAAAGAGCGGGTGGTCCACCTGTTCTTTGTTGGTCCTGCCCAGACCAAAAGAGAGTGCTTTCCAAAGGTCGTCCATAATTGTCGAGATGTGGCTCTTGACCTCATCAGCTTCGCAGTCCAGAAGGACGGCTTTGTTACCACAGGCAATATCGAATCCCACACCGGATGGACTGACTTTCCCGTCGTACGCAATCACTCCACCGATCGGGACTGCGTAACCCAGATGGTGATCGGCCATCAGAGCACAGCGCTCTGCATCCTTCGCGCAGTTTTCCATCTGTTCTACGGCATTCTGTAACGGTTCCCCCCAGACGGGAATGTTGTTCACCAATCTCATTGTTCGTCCCCGGATTCGTTCTTGTGCATATCTTGAGATCAAGTCTTACTTCCCAGACCCTCAGAGTCTCGATTTCGAAGCCCTGCTTGAAGAGGGCGCGCCACCTTCGACCCGCGACTATTTCCGGTAATTCGGCTGATAGAGCTGGACTTGGAAACCTCCCGGCATCTTGAAGTGTATGGTCCGTCCCCAGCCTAAGTACTCTGGTTCATAAATACACTAACGTATTTTTAGGCGGCGGCTTTCAGTTTGTTCATGAGCTTGTTCAGGTCGTGACGAGTAAGTTTCCACTTAAAAGGCTTAGCAATGGTGGCGTAATGCTGTTGAAAGCCCAGAAGCCGTTCTTCGAGGGCCTGCAGGGAAAGGAAGTCGTTCGGGGTAAGAACTTTGCGCTGGACAATGGAGAAATAGATCTCGATCTGGTTCAACCAACTCGCATGGACGGGTCCGTGGACGGGGACGATTCGAGGATATTTGCTTTGAAGCCGGCGGATGCAGCGGGCTCCCCGGTGAGCCGATCCATTGTCCAAAATCCAGAAGACTCTTCGGGCTTCTTTATAGGGAGTCTGGGTCATGACTTGATCGACCAAGCGGCCAAAAGGAGCAATCCCATTTTTTCGTTCACAGCGACCGAAGAGCTTGGCCCGATGCACATCCAGTGCTGCCAAATAAGCCCAAGCGCCGCAGCGCGTGTATTCATGTTCCACCTTCATCGCGACGCCGGGTTGAGGGGGGAGGGTTCGATGCCGACGGCGGCGTGCCTGGATGCTGGTTTTTTCGTCGGCGGAGAGGACGAATTCACCGTCTTTCAGGGGATGCCCCAGCCACACTCTCTCATACAAGTCGAGGATACGCCCCGCTTTTTCGGCGAAATGGGGGTCTCGAGGGAAAACCCAGCAGCGATGCTGCCAAGGGCGGATGGCGTCCTCATGGAGCCAGCGCCAGACGGTGGTCCTGCTGATGCTGGCGACCAACCCGGACTGGCGCACTTGGGCGGCCAGATCGGCGCTGCTCCATCGCGAGATGGGCAATCCGAAGGTGGCGGGCAACTCACAGGCCAAGGCTTTAACCTCGACCACTACCTCTGGGGGGAAAAGACCGGGGGCGACCCGGCCGAGAGTTCTCCTCCAGACCCATCAGGCGTTTTTCGAAAAAGCGCTTTCGCCAGAAACATACCACCTCTCGACGGTTATCCAAACGTTTCGCGATCTCATCATTACGCAAACCCTGGGCTGCCAGGAGAATCATCTTGGCTCGCTGTACCTGAAAATACGGTAACGTATATTTTCGGGCACGAGCCAATAGTTCTCTTTCCTCACCTGGCGATAGAACGATCTTATACGGGCTGTGTCGAGGCACTGTGGAACTCCTTTCAGGTTACCACAATGCCAAATCAGCCTGATATAATACGTTAGTGTATTTAAGAACTTATGTACTAAGTCGGAGATGTTGTCGGCGAACTCGACTCCTCGCTCTTGCAGCTCGGCTACCGTCTCTTCCAGATCGTCGCAATAGAAGGAGATGTAGGGTGTACCCGACGGAGGACCGGCTTCTTCCAGGGGGTGGCAACCCATATCGGCTTCAGGGAGGTCAAAAATAAGCCACCCGTCACCGACGTCGACTCCCTGAAAGCCGAGTTTGTCTCGGAGGAAGGCTCTGAGCTCTTCCGGCTGGGATGAATAGAACATCGTGTGCACACCTCGAATCATTCGAATCTCCCTTCCTTAGTAGTGCATGGATCAAGGACTGCTGGTTCGCCTGATCCTGCGTGGCGGTCCGAATCACCCTCGCGCCTGTCAGCAGGCCGGGAATCAGTTGACGCATGCCAAACAGCTTACGGTTGACAGCGCCCAACCACTACTATATCTTCTGTAATAACAGAAATTAATGAAACGCACAATGAGGACATCCGAATGGATCTAGGCCCAACTCAACGCAAGTTCATCTTCCACTGGGGCGAGATGGGGACACGCTGGGGGATCAATCGCACAGTGGCCCAAATCCATGCGCTCCTCTACATCAGCAGGGATCCGCTCAACGCCGAGCAGATCGCCGAGACCCTGAGAGTGGCTCGATCAAACGTGAGCACCAGCCTGAAAGAGCTTCAGTCCTGGGGGATCGTTCAAAGAGCTCCCGTGCTGGGCGAGAGACGGGATCACTACGAATCGATGGGCGATGTGTGGGAAATGTTCGACAGAATCCTGGAAGAGCGAAAACGACGTGAGTTCGACCCGACGCTCAGGGTGCTTGGCAAGTGCCTGGAAGAAGCCAGGGCAAAGGGTGATACTCACCTGGCCGATCGGGTCGGGGCTCTTCACGAGTTTTTCGAGACCATGACCGGCTGGTACACGCAAATGCGTCGTTTGCCCCGGGGCACTCTCAAGAGTTTCTTCAAAATGGGCACGCAGGTGAAAAAGTTCCTGGGCCTGGCGTCGTAGTTCGCGACGCATCGGACGGGGTTCTTGTTGGGAATGTGATTCTGTAGTTACAGAACGAACAGACTACCATGAAGAGAGTAACGATAGCGGGAGAAGCTCCGAGTCCTGGAATGGCCATGACGATAACGTACGGCACGACTGCGCTGAGAGGGACACCATAACTCACCGTCTTTGCAGACGAGGGGGAGGGGCTCCTGCCCCACCTCAAGGCCTTGGAAAAGGGCTGCAGCATGATTTTTCGTATCAAACACTGTTGGTGGCTGGCTCTGCTGGTTACGCTTGCCTGGTCCGGTTTGAATGCGCTGATCGGCGGGTGGCGTGATTTGGTCGGGGATGAACTGAGCCTGGTGTGGCAGATGACGCTGGGTCTGGTGGGAGGAGCCTCGGCGCTGCTGATCAATGGTGTGCTTCACGAGGTCCTGAAACGGTCTCTTGGGCACGGCTACGTGGCGGCATTCGAGCGCTACGCAGGGGAGATTCTGGATGGGATGGCGTGGCCGGCCTATCTGGCAGGTGGTCTCATGGCGGCGCTCGCCGAAGAGCCGTTCTTCAGGGGCTTCGTGCTTCGGAATTTTGACAACCCCGCCGCCGGCATCGCGGTGGCAGCACTCCTGTTCGCAATCTTCCATTGGCTGCGGTCGTCGTACCTGGGTTTCTGGCTGTGGGCGATATGGGAAGGTGTCTTCTTTGGTATTCTGCTGGTCCTTACCGGATCCCTGCTCGTTCCCATGATTGCACACGGATTTCACGATGTGGTCGCCTATCGGGTTTTCCAGGTGCTGGTGGGGAAAGACAAATGAGCTGCTGGCGCTCTATTGTGCCTCAGAAATACCGCCCCAATCAGGACGTACTTCCCTCACCTCTGGCAATGGGAGTCCACTTTTTCACAGATGGCACCGCTATGATGGGTGACGCATTCACGGAGAGGGATTCGACAGGAGATGCGACAACTCAGGTCCCCGGCTTTGATTCTCGTTGGACTTGTTGGGCTTGTTCTTGGTCTGGAGGCGTGCGGCGTGGGCCCGAAGGCTTTGAGATCGGGCCGTCCCCGTTACAATACGGCCCTCGCAAACACGGACAACAGCGAACTCCTTCTCAACTTCGTCAGGCTGAAGTACAACGAGCTACCCTATTTTCTCGAGGTCACGAGTATCTCTTCCTCATCTGTCACTGACCGCAGCCGCCGGTGTGAGCGGGATCAAGGCAGCTCCACGGGTCGGCGGCTCAGCCAGCTATTCTGAACGGCCGAACATTATTTACAAGCCGCTGGGGGGAGAGCGATTTACCCGCCAGCTGATGACACCCATCGACTTGCAGACGATGGTGCTGCTTCATCAGGCCGGCTGGAATCTCGACCGCATCTTTCGAGTCTGTGTGGCTTCCATGAATGAAGTCGGAAACGCTGAGCCGACCAACCGCCCGACCCCTCCCCGCCCTCCGGAGTACCAGACTTTTCTCAGAATCGCTGAAGCCATGGCAGAGCTGGAGGACGACGGCCTGCTTGACCTTGGCCTTACAGTCGCGGGTCCCGAAATGAAGCCTGAGGTCCGAATGGATATTGAGCTAGAGGGGAGGAACAGCCCGCTGGGCCGCCAACTGTTTGAAGATCTCCAACTCGATCCGAGCGCTCCGCTGTACAGGCTCACCACCGCCGCGTCGGGCGGGGGTGGAGACACGATTGCGATCGTCACCCGCCCGCTCACGGCGGCGATGTTCTTCCTGTCTCAAGGGATCGAGATACCCCAGAGGTAAATATTCGGTAAACCCCGTCTTGCAATAATCTCCTTCCAAATAAGCCCGCGGTCAAACTTTGCTGGACACAGAAGCTGCGAGTGTGTATACAGGGAGCATGCAGCTGAGTGCTACCACCAAGCCGGAATCGGGTGGACTGACGGCTGATGGCTCGACGAAGCGGGTTTTGGTGGCCAAGGAAGAGTACATCCGGCTGCGCTGGGCGGCAGCGTACTGGAAGGCCCAGCATGCCGGGGCGGTGGAGAGAGAAAAGCAGTTGAAGTCAGAGAACTTGAGTCTGCGGGCTCGAGTTCGAGAGCTGGAGAGTCAGCTCTGGGGGCGCAAGAGTGAACAGGCCAAGGGTGGGCGCGCTGGCAGTTCCAGCCCCAAGGCGAGCGGGCGACCCCGAGGGCAGCAAAAAGGCAAGCAGGGGCACGGTCGGACCACTCTGGACGGGTTGGCAGCCCAGGAAGAGGTAGTGGATCTGGAGGAAGCCCAAAAAAGCTGTCCGAAATGCGGTCTGGCACTGGAAGCCTTGGGCTGGACGGAAGACGCCGAGGTGGCCGAAATCGAAGTGCGGGCCCACCGGCGGGTGATCCGGCGGCGCAAGTACAAAGCGGCCTGCCGCTGCGGGGTGCTGCCCGGCATTGTCACGGCGCCCGCCCCGGCACGCTTGATTCCCAAAGGCAAACTAGGGATTTCGGTTTGGGTGGAGATTCTGCTGGAGAAGTTTGACCATTGCCGCCCCACCCACCGTCTGTTGCAGCAGTGGCGAGACCACGGTTTGACTCTCTCTGCAGGAACGGTGGCCGGAGGGCTGAAAAAACTGCAGGGTCTGTTTTTGCCGGTGGCCGAGGCGATCGCCCAGCAGCAGCTCACCCAGGAGAACTGGCAAGCCGACGAGACCGGCTGGCCGGTGTTTGTGGCGGTGGAAGGCAAAAGCGGACGGCTCTGGCATTTGTGGGTGTTTTTGTCGGCCTCCACAGTCGTGTACCAGCTCCAACCCAGTCGCTCGTCTGCAGTGCCTCAATCTCACTTCGGCAGCGCCCAGGGCACTTTACTCACCGATCGATATTCTGCCTATAAGAAGCTGGTCCGGGTCTCAGAGGGGCGTATTTGCCATGCCTTTTGCTGGGCTCACGTGCGCCGCGACTTTTGGCGACTGGGCCTATCCCACCCCCCCTGGCAGGACTGGTCCCTGATGTGGATTGACGACATTGGCCGGCTCTTTGCTGCCAATCAGCTGCGGCTGGCAGTTCGCGATCAGCCCTTGGAATGGGCCCGGGCCGATCGAAAGCTGCGGGTGGCGGTTGAGAAAATGCGAGAGCAATGCGAGGCTCAACGCCAGCTTCCCAGCCTGGCTCCACCCTGTCGCAAGGTCCTGAAAAGCCTGGCTCGACACTGGCCAGGGCTGACCGTGTTTGTGGATCAACCGGAAGTGGCTATGGACAACAACGCCGCCGAACGCGCCTTGCGCAACCCGGTGGTGGGACGCAAGAATTACTACGGCTCAGGCAGCCGCTGGAGCGCCCAGTTGGCGGCCAGCTTATTCAGCATCTTTGCCACCCTGCGACTCAACGGCCTCAACCCCCGCCTGTGGCTCAGGGACTATCTGCAGGCCTGCGCTAGGCAAGGCGGACAGCCGCCACCCGACCTGGATCCTTTTCTTCCCTGGGAAATAAGCCCCCATCGTGCCCGCGCATTGACCTGGGCCAGGACGCCGGCAGCGGAGGCTGGATGAAACGCTTCTGCGGGCGAGACTTTAGCGGCCGGGAGATGCGGCGACTGTGTGAGCTGATTGGCGAAGATCCGACCCGCTCGCGGGCCCAGCTCTCCCGCTTGGCCTGCCAGCTCTTGGGCTGGTTCAAGCCTGACGGTGGCCTCAAGGAGATGAGCTGCCGGGTGGCCATGCTGCGCATGCATCGGCAGGGGTTGCTGCAGCTGCCGCCCCCTCGCAACCCGAAGGGAGGCTCGGGCCCAATCAAGCACACTTTCTGCAGCGCACCGCAACCGCTGCTGTCCCGACCCGTGCACGAGCTGTCCGGCCTGCATCTGGAGCCGGTCTTGAGCCGCCCCGACTCCACTTTGTGGAATGAATACATCGACCGCTACCACTATCTGGGATACAAGCCCCTGCCGGGTGCTCAGCTGCGCTACTTCGCTTGTTCCGAAAGCCGCATCCTGGCCCTGCTCGGCTTTGGCGCCGCCGCTTGGAAAACCGCCCCTCGCGACCGCTTCATCGGCTGGCGTCCTTCGGAAAGGGAGAGAAACCTTCAACTGATCGTCAACAACGCCCGTTTCTTGATCCTTCCCTGGGTCGAGTCCAAGAACCTGGCCTCTAAACTGCTGGCCATGGCCGCGCGTCAACTCCCCGAGGACTGGCACGACCGCTACGCCTACCGACCCGTTCTGCTGGAAACCTTCGTCGACACGGGGCGCTTCACAGGCGCCTGCTACAAGGCCGCCAACTGGATCCATGTCGGACAGACCCAGGGCCGGGGCAAGCTGGACCGTGACCGCAAGGCCGATCTGCCCACCAAAAGCATCTGGCTCTACCCCCTGAGCAAACACTTCCGAAGATCGCTTCGCTCCACTTGAGTTCCCAACCCGCCTCACCCCATTAGGCATAAAGCCGATGATGGGTTTACCGAATATTTACCCCCAGAGTCATCTGGAGAAACGGGTGGTCGCCGTAACCCGGCAGGACAGCGGCGAAGTTTTCGACTGGTCGGCAGTCCTGGGAAGCCTCATGCGCATCCGCTCTTCTCAAGCAGCGCCTGGAAATGCGTTCGTGGCGGTTCAGTTCCGAGACATCTGGTATTACATCGAGGATACGGACATCGAATCCCGCACCACTTTTTCCTTCGTACAGCTTCTCTTTACATTGCAGTCGGGCGAGCTGCCCGCTCCCGGCGTCATTCTGACTTTGCCGGTGACGGGATAGGTCAGCGGGCCGGAACACGCTTCAAGCTGCAAGTCTCGCAGTCATCGACTGCGAAGAGCTCGATTTTGTTTCGGCCCGCTCGAAACGAGTTTTCTGAAACCTGCACCAGGAACTCTGCTTCACCAGCCGGGGAGGTGAAGATCGGGGCAACACCTCGGATGCGTCCGTTTATGGAAACGGCCACCTGCGATGGTATCTCACCGCCCGGCGGGTCTACCCGAAGTTGGCCCCTCACCCCAGTGGGGACATAGGGCCCGTCCGGATCGAGCTGCTCATACCTCCAGCTCTCAGAGAGAGTAGCAACAAGCGAAGTACTGGAAGGGATTGAACCCCCACTGGTGATCTTGCCAACAAGCCGGTCGCCGCAGGGCGGGAACCGAAAAAGGCCCTCCCGATCAGCTGTTCGAGCCATCTGTTGCAGCTCTTTCAGGAAATCCCCCCCGTTGTCCGCAAAGGCGGAAGCTCCCCGACGCAGAGTAGGTTCGTCGTTCTCCTCGCACTGGATGGCAAGGTCGTCCACAGAATCGAATTCCCGGAGTGGCTGCTTTCTCCAGGGGAAATGGTTCGGGTATACGAGTTCCGAGATCTGTTCTCCCCGGACCGCAAATAACCGAACGTGAGCCTCAGCACTAATCAGGCTTGAGTCGACCTCGAAAACGAAGCCTGAACCGGTCAATCTCTGATCATAATGGACTCGTACTACGTCCGGCCGGGGTAAACCCGTGCTCCCCTGATATACGCTCCGTCGGTTGACGAAGACGAGAATACTGTCGGCGGGTAGACCCGCCTTGAGATCTGCCGCCCAGCCGAGAAAGAAGACTATTCCCCCCCCTTCTTTCACCACATCCAGGTAGCCGGTAATTTTGCCTGGCGGGGCCGCTACAGCTTCCCCGCCCCGACACACCACCGGGTGAAGGTACGATGTCAGATCGCGGGAAACGATCAGCGGTGTACGGCCGTCCGACGGGACGATCTGTCGGTAGCGGTGAGGGCCCGAGTCATCCAGCAAAGACTTGCCATCTACCGGCCAGGGGATGCCGGCGCCCAGGACATCCGCCACCGTAGGCACAATGTCGATGGTCTGAGCGTGTTGGTTCGAAACTCGACCCGTCTTCTGATGAGGGAACTTGATCAGCAGTGGAACTGACATGATATCGGGGTAGTTGTCTGCTGTCAGGTCCCTGCGCAGCTCCCCAGGACGAAAACTCGCCCCATGATCGGAAGCTACAATTAGAAGGGTCCGCTCGTAAAGACCCGTCGTGCGAAGATGTCGGACCAGGTTCCCCAGAAGTCGATCTGCAAGCATCACCTGAAAGAAGTGGCGTTGCCAGCCCACGGCCACCAGCGACCGCTCCTTCCCCCAGGCTGGAGGAGTCCCGTAGCCGATTCTCCAGGGAAGGTATTGCTTGCCCGAGGGCAGATAAACCCAGGGCACGTGTGGGAGATTCGAGTGCAGAAAGTGGAGGGTTGGCTGTGAGTCAGGTTGAATTGAGTCAATGAATCTCGAGAACTCCTCAGCAGGTTTTCGTTGCAGGGCGAAGTCAAAGGCGGCGAACCTCAGAAAGTTGCCCCAGGTCTGGTTGACAGCAGGAACGCTCTCAGCCAGCCGAGAGGGAAGAAGAATGTGCAGGTAGAGGACACCCATATCAAGAATGGTAGCCAGGAATCGGGGAGCAAAGGGCAGGTCCTCTGGTGCACACACGACTCGGGGGCACAGGGAAGTCACGGACTCAATAGAGCGAACCTTATACTCCCGTCCCAGTAGTGTGAAGAGGCTCTCGGGGTGATCAACGTAAGTGGGTAGTTTGCCGGTGAACGGGTCAGGGAAACGGCCGCTGACAATCGAAGGAATCGAGAAACGCGTCGTGTCGGCAACAACAGTGGCCTCCCGATACCAGGTTGATTCCCGGGCCAGCGCCGCAAAGTTGGGAAAATGCGCAGAGTCGATCTCTCCGTCATCGTTCAAAAGCGACCGCAGCGGGAGTTCGTCGAAAATGACGAGAACAACGGGGAGCGGGTTTTCGATCTCGATATTCGGCAACTCGGCGCGGGCCGAGGCCTTCTCGCTCAGAAGGGGTGAAATCGTGGGGATCAAAACAAACGCTCCCACAAAAACAAACACTGCCGGGAACAGAAAATTGAAGAAAAGGCGAAGAGCCGCAAGACGCCAGTAAACGACTGCCACCAGGAGTCCTGCCAGACCGGCCGCCAGAAGCCAGAGACCGCTGCGAAGCTCAAGAAAACGTTTGAGGAAAAGGAGTACCCACAGCGCACTTCCGGTGGCAATCGCCGTAAAATGAAAACATCGCCACAGCGCACGGCTCCACTTCTGGGTTCCCCAGGATACGAGCACCAGACATCCGGGAACCAAAAAGCAGAGAAAAAGCGCCAGAAAGACCATTTCCGATGGCGTCGCCCGCCTGCCGACGAAGAATTGTGGGTGGTCACTGAGCAGGTCCAGCAAAGGCTGGGCCACAGCCAACCCAAAAAGTGAGAAGAGGCCGAGCGAATCGGGGAATAACCGGGGAGCGCTACTGGAGATTCTCATTTTCATCTACGCCAGAAGCTCTTCGATAACTTGACCGCCGAACTGGGAAAGCTGCTTGAATCGGCCCCCGTGGAAGTACGTCAGCTTGTTGTCGTCCAGTCCCAGGAGCCGCAGGATAGTCACGTGGATGTCGCGGATGTGATGAGTTCGTAGTGCTGGGCCGCGGCAGTCCAGGCTCCCGTAATACCGGCGAGAACAACGGTGAAAAGGATGGTCGGGATCGTCGAATTCGACAATGGTCGCATTGCCCGGTTCTCCTGAAGTCGCTGCAACAACTACGATTCGCCAGTCATCCCAGTATAACTTGGATCTGTATCTCCCTCCTCCTGGGTCGATTCGGCCAACCCACGGAGTTCCTCCCCAATCAGTTCGGGGCGTTCGACACGTGTGGTAATCTCGTCAAGAGTTTGCAGGATTCAAGCATCCCCCATGTAAATCATGAGAACTATCAGCATCGCTTTTCTGGTAGCCTTGGTACTGTTCCTGGCATGGCACTTCAACATCCTGCTGCAGTTGGAAGGAATACTGGACTGGATCGCGAGCCTGGGGGCACTGCCTCGCGCAAACTATCCCTGACAAGGTGCCCTGTGTGGCCTCCAGCCCACCAGTTCCTGCACACTTGGCAAAAGCGCCAGGGGTGTCCAGCCCGATCGCGCCCACGGCACAGCTATTAAATGAACAGTATTTTTGGGGTAGAGCTAGACGGCCTGCGTGACGGAGATCGCCTCAGATCGATCTTGTGACCCGATCAGTTCTTTGCCTGGTTGAGAGGGTCGGGGGTAAGTGGCCGTAGACCTGTTCACTTGCATCGGCTGGTCGCTCCTTGGTTCGTGTACCTTCTTCGTCTTATTAAAGAGAAGCCCCGGGAAGGTTACCGGCAAACACTTGTCTCCCAGGTTCTCGAGAGAGGGGTGTACCGTTCTTTCTGTAATTTGGGAAAGGTGAGCTAAAAGGATCAGAGGTCTGGGGCAGGATTTCTCCAAAAACTCAAGGCAATGAGTAAGGAGGATCCGAATGACCCCAGACCCAAAACAGAGGCTACCACGAGAACTATTGAGAGAGCTGATCGAAGAAGGCAGTGAAGCGTTTCGAGGAGTATTAGAGAAGCTGATCAACGCCGCCATGCAGCTGGAACGAGAAGAGTTTCTGGGAGCTCGACGCTGGGAGCGGAGCGAGCAGCGTCGAGACCACGCCAACGGGTACAAGGACAAGACGCTGTCCACTCGAGTGGGACAGCTGCGAATCCGGATTCCACAAGTACGTCACCTGGACTTCTATCCCCGATCCCTGGAACGAGGGTGCCGTTCGGAGAAGGCGCTCAAGTTGGCCATCGCCGAGATGTATGTAATGGGCGTGTCGACGCGCAAGGTCACCGAGATTACCGAGCAGCTGTGCGGCACCGAGATCTCCGCCAGCCAGGTCTCAAGAATCTCCAAGCTGCTGGACGACGAACTCGAGCAGTTTCGCAACCGCCCTTTGGGCAGCTATCCAGTTGTGTACCTGGATGCGCACTACGAGAAGGTCCGTCGCCAGGGCAGCATTCAGGATGTGGCCGTCTTGAAAGCGACCGGAGTCAACTGCTGGGGCAAGCGGGAGGTGATTGGGGTCAGCTGCCGACTCAGCGAGGCTGAGGTCCACTGGCGAGGGTTTCTGCAGCAGCTTCAAAAGCGTGGTCTGGAGGGTGTGCAGCTGATTGTCAGCGATGACCACTCGGGTCTACGTGCTGCTAGAAGAGCCGTTTTCCCCTCGGTGCCCTGGCAACGCTGTCAGTTTCACCTGAGCCAGAATGCTCAGCGTTACGCCCGCCGATCCGATCAACGTGCCGCCATCGCCACTGACATTCGAGACATCTTCAACGCACCCTCAGGCGGCGAGGGCGAGGCCATGCTTCGAACCCGAGTCGAGCAATACCGTGACCGCAACCCGGAGCTGGCCGATTGGATGGAGACCAACCTGCCCGAAGGCTTTACGGTCTTTCGTTTTGCACGTTCTACCTGGCGGCGCATTCGCACCAACAACGGGCTGGAGAACCTAAACCGTCAGATTCGCCGGCGCACCCGGGTCGTCGGTATCTTTCCAAACACCGAGTCCGCTTTGCGACTCATCACCGCCGTCGTCGAGGAGATTCACGAAGACTGGCTGATCGGGAAGCAGTACCTCAGTCTGGTCGATTTCAACCCACAGGAGAATCCTGTTTCAGATCGCTCTCAGTCAAATTACAGAAAAACAGTTGCGTAACCCTCGAGAGCGATGGATAGACCCCGGCGGTGGGATTCCCGGGTCCAGATGATGCCCCATCCCAGTCGGTGGATGGTGAAGCCGTGGAACCCGAAAGGTCCTGGGCGACGGGAAATGGCGACTCTTCCTGGGGGAGGAAAGTGGGAGGTAGACTCAGGGCGACTCCCGGAGGGATTTAAACGGTCGCTTCCCTGAGTCTACCTCCCACTTTCAAGGCGTTTTCGGGCTGACACCCCTCCCCCTCTCTGACCCTAACAGCTCAAAAGGTTTCAATGTGGACGGTGGCTGCGTGATATGGTGCCCAGCGAGCGACGCCCGGGGCCGGGACGATCGCCGGCCGGCCGCGTGTCAACACTCCGGAGAGCCTTGTCATGAAAATTAGCGGCCCGACGGGGACATGTACAAGGCCGGCTACCAGGGGCAAGGGCTCTACGTCTCGCCTTCCCGCGATCTGGTCCTGGCGGGCTTCTCATCCGGGAAGCCGTATGCTACAGGGGCTTATTATCGGAACCTGGCGCTGGCAATACCGTAGAGTCGGGGCTCCGCACCAGGTACTCATCATCGAAGCGCCGCGAGACTCACACAGCATCTCCGTCCTTCTGTTCCTGCCTCAGCCTCTCGGCCAGGGAAAGCTTGATAAGGGACTGATATGGGATGTCTCTCTTGTTGGCCAGGCGTCGGATCTCCTCCAGCATGAATGCCGGTAGCCGGATCGAGATTGTCTTGGTTGACGGCTTGAGCTGGGAAAGTGAGATCTTTTCTGCCTTGGACCAATCAACGACCCCTGTGGAGTCGTTTTCCGACCAGAAGCGACGCTCTTGGTCTTCCTTCATTGATTGCTTTCTCTTAGCCATAGCCGAAGTAGACCTCACGTTCTTTCTTGGTCATATCACGCGCCGAAATGACCCCGATCAGGTTATCGCGAACAGTGCAGGCGATGACACTACTTCGCACCCGGCTATGATCTAGCCTGAGCTTTCCACAACCACAAAATCTGACCCGTCAGAAACGGCACGCATCAAACTGTCGAGTTTTTCGATGGTTGGAAGTGCCTCACCTCTCTCGTATCGCGCGTAGGCGTTACGGGACTTCACACCAAGTCGTTTGGCAGCCTCCGCCAATGAAAGTCCACTTGCCTGTCGGCGCCTTTGTAGGAGTAGACTGATCATGGACCGGAGATCAGGTGAGCTCACCTCAAATACATTCTTGTGTCCGCGATGTACGTTTACCGAAAAACCAGAGTGGTCAATCATGGTTTCGAACCAGTCTGCGATCATTGCCAGGGCTTCTCTTCGAGTTCGGCCCTGGGTCATGGCTTCAAAAAGGGGCACTTCTGCTAGCCAGAAGCGACCATCTCGATAGACTCGTCCTTGAAAACGCATCCTCTACTTCCCCTTCCTGGCCCGCCCCAGGAGGGCACCAGCCAGGCGCTCGTTGATTTCCGAATGGCGGGGGATGGCTTCTCTTTGTTCCCCATCGGTCCAGACATCATGCCTCCCACCGTGGCGAAGGAGCCTCCAGCCGAGTTTCCGGAGCTTGTTCTCGAGCTCCCGCCGTTTCACTGGGGTTATTGTACACGTATAGGTGTTCAGATTTCAATAAGTTTTAATGCCCTGCGGGCTACGAAATTTCTCATACAACCTGTAGAGACCGGTCTTCAGCGGTTTGCCTTTCGAGTCGAGTGTGCTGGTCACGACTTCGCAGCGCCAGGTATGTTTCTGCAGAGCATCGACACGGGGGAATCGAAGGAAACTCCCACACAGATTCTCTTTGGCCTGAGCCAGGAACTGCTCGGGAGTGACCTCGGGTGAAGCGATGAGTGTCGAAGCAAGCGAGAGGGTCACCAGGCTCATCAGCGCACCACGATGGATTGTTTGCAGGTCAAATGCGCCTGGGACTCGCGGAGCACGGTCGGGCATCAGATTGGGACTCATCTTTCCTCCATCAGAACACTGCTGTTGTGTTTCGTGCCTCCTACTGCTGAAGCAAAACGACAGGAAGGTTACTGTCCTGTAGGTCCATGCCCCCTTGACCGCACTGCTGTCCAAATTAGCTGAGATTCGATGATCGACCCCTTGATTTTATTGGCGTCTTGGACGGGATTGTCAGGGTTTCATGTCCAGGTCTCCGATGGTGCTGTCCAGATTACGAGAGGGTGAAGGAGGCTTGAGAGCTCTCCGGTAGTAGGGGTGGAAACTTGAATGGTTGGTTCAACCACCTCCACAAGTCTCTATGAACGAACAGGTTCATCCTCAGCAGTGCGGCCAGATTGGACAGTGACCAGTCAAAGGTTGCTTTGAGCTGCAGAAACTTCAGAATCAGCAGAGCGATCAATGCTGTCCAAATTTGGGTCTTGAGGGCGTTGGCCGAGGTGCCGACGAAGGTCTTGACCCGTAGATTCTGCTTGAGGGCCTTGAAAAAGAGCTCGATTTGCCAGCGCTCCTTGTAGATTGCGGCAATGGTGGTGGCTCCGAAATCCAGGTGATTCGTCAAAAAAACGAGGCGGCCAGAGAGCGGATCTTGGATTTCGACCAGGCGCAAGAAACAGGTTTTGTCCTGGGCGGCCAGTCCGTGAAAGAAAATCACCTGGTCACGGACGACTCGACGGTTTTTGGGAAGCGGGCGGTCTTCGAGGACCTCGTAATCGGCACGGTCTTTGAGACGGGTCACAAAGAAGACGCCCTGACGGGTCAAGTCCGCATACCAGTTGTAGTCGTTGTAGCCGCGATCAAAGACGACAACGGTGCCGGCGGCAAACTTCAGACGGCGAGCCACGGTGATGTCGGCCGTGGCTGCCTCGGTGATGTGGGCAAAGACGGGAAGGTAACCGTTGTGGTCCAAGAGTAGATGCAGTTTGACGGCCCCCTTGGTTCGGCAAAAATGAGCCCAGTCAAACAATTGTGCGCACAGATCGATGACGGTCGCATCCAGACTCAGCAGCGGATTCTTGAAACGAAATCTTCTCTTGCGACGCCCTTCGGTCTCTCTCAGACAACGATCCAGCAGGCGGTAAAAAACCTTTTCGTACAGTTGCCAGGGTCGATGCTTATTGGCATAGCTGAGGGTGGAGCGCTTGGGAGAAGCGATTCCAAGATGATGCAGTTTTCCTTCACAGCTGGCCAGGCCTCCGCAGATCTCCCGCAGGCTATGAGCACGGCCCAGCTGGCAAAACAGCATGGCGACAAACTGTCCCCAGCTGCTGAAACCGCGTGCATGGCGCTCGGCTTTGGTCTCCAGGACCAGTTGTTGAAACTCCCAGCGAGGAAAAAGCTGGAGAAGTTGACTGAAAATGCTGCAAAATCGATTCATGGTCGGGTCCTCCTTGTCCGGTTATTCGATCAACCGAATCTTACGAGGTCGACCCGACCTCTCTTATGGCTAATTTGGACAAGAGTGCCTTGACCGGGTGAGGGGGGTAGACACGACTGTCGTTTGAACGTTTGCTCCTCGCTTTGAGTCTAAAGGGCCAAGAGGTATCCCCTACATGAAAGGATTCGTGCTGTCCGTGCTTCTGGTCGTCTGGGTGGCAACCCACGGTCCGGCCCAGGAACGGGTCGAAGGCTCCCAGCCGGTCATCGAAGAGATTCAGTTTGAGGGCAACAGCGTCTTCCCGGATGACGAGCTTCGGAGTGCCCTGCAGGTAACCAAGGTGGGAGATCCTTACATCCCGGACCAGCTCGAACACGACCTTCACGTCAACGTGGGTGCCCTATATCGGAACAACGGGTATGTCAATGTGAAGGTCGATACACCCCGGATTGAAGTGATAGGCAAAACCAGCGGCCGTCAAGCGCTGGCTCGGATCGTTGTGACCATCATTGAGGGGCAACAGTTCTTCTACTGGAAGATTGAGATGGTGGGCATCACAGCCGTTCCTGACCGTGACGTCAGACAAAGCTTCGGGATCAACTCCCAAGAGGTAGTTAGCTATGATGCTTTGAAGGCCGGACTCCAGAGACTAAAGAGGTTGTATCGCCGTCACGCTTACCTGGACATGGATGCCATTCCGACTCTGACTCCAGACCTTAAGGGACGTGAGCTTGATGTTCAGGTCCGAATCATCGAGGGGACACAGTATGTCTTCGGGCGGGTCCATTTCGAGCTGACGCTGGTAGAGAATCCAACTTTTCAGGACAACCAGCAGGCTGAGCAAAACCTCCACGACTCCTGGCTCCTCACTGAGGGACAGCTTTGTGGTCTCGATCTTGTGGAAGAGTCCATCCAGAGAATCAACAGCCTGGGATACTTCGAGCCGCTGGAACGCGGAGACTGGCAGTTTGTCAAGAAGGATGGGCAGGCCGACGTGTTTGTCAGATTGACTCAGAAGCAGTATTGATCGGTCTATCGGAGTGGCTTCCTTGCGCTGGGGGTCGCTGTTCAGCCATGTCTTTACGGTCATCAACTTCCCGTTGAGCTTGCCTTTTAGGTATCTGGAGCAGCAGCGCAACCCGTGGTGGCGGGACATCTTCGGATACCACCTGGTTTCGGTGTGGCTTCTGAACGACGAGATTGGCACTCTGGTCGCCTTCCTGTTGATGGTCTCCCTTCAGACGAAGGGAAACCCGAGGGCCATCAAGGATCTGCTCGCTGACCATTCTCTTGAGAAGTACATTGACGCGAAGATGATCCCGGGGATGAGCAGCGATCAGGGGGTTCAGTACTTCGCGATCTCCTGGCTGGTTTATGGAGGCGCCCTGCTTTTCTCCGTTTACCGGTATGTGGGACGGGGGCTGGGGGATAGGGATGCATACATTATCGGAGCGGTGGGGATGATTCTGTTCTTCTTTCTGGGGGTGTTTGTGAGGAAGGCGAATCGGCCGGCTTGAGGGAAGACGGTGCTTGTACAGAAACCAGCCAAACCCGGCGTTTCCGTGAACCGACGTCCAGCGTTTTCCATCCACAGGGAAAGAGTGGAGAGCCCGACACGACTCCGGGCCAGCCTTCCCATCTCGCTCGTGGAGGAGAAGTCATGGCATGTGACGCGCTGAAATGGAGCCATCTGATCCCTTTGAGCCTTTTGCTGCTGTCAACTGACCAGGCCGCGGCTCAAAAACAACTCATCTTGTCAGGTGAGCCTCTATCCGAGGAGGTACGCCATACCGCCCACCGGTTGAGTGTGTCTGAAGAGCGCTTGATCACCGGCCGGATCGCACTGGATCGAGCGACCGGACTGGCAACAACGACACCCATACAGAACAGCTACAGTGAGCTCGGATCGGTTTGGACACAGCTCGATCGAAAGAACGCGAAAGACGTCATCCTGGATCTGCTTCGGCATCTGGAGGACGCCGCCCTGCAGGCTGAGGAACCAAACCAGTATGAGTCGCTGCGGGCAATCGCGACCAATCTAAACGGCAGTCTGCGGCAGCTTGACCCGGAGTTGTCGGAAGCGGTTCTGCAAGACTTTCCGGCGCCCGGCCCGAATGCGACTCGGCCCGCCGACCAGGGCTCCGGCACAACAGTGATGTGTGGGAATTCCCTTTGGGGTGAGGCCTATGCCGAGGCTGCCACAGACCCCCTCCGCGCGATAGAGTTACTGCTTGAAACCGAGCGAGAGAATTTCAGCTTCGCGGGCAGAACCGGTCTGGTTCGCACCCTGCGAAGCCATCAGTTCATCAAGGAGGCCTCGGTTCTGTGGAACACCACACTCGACCAGATGGTCGACATGGACACTTCCAGTCTTGGCTATCTTGGACAGGTGGCGAACACGACCGCCGAGCTACAGCCGGATCGACTCCCTGAGGTCTTCGAAATGTGGAGTCGTTTCCTGGATGCTCAGCCATCGCCAAGGACGGATCAGAGCTGGATCAGAGCCGATGTCTAAATACTGCGCGAAAACATCAGCTCTCATGAACGGGAAGTCCTCGATACTCTGAAGAGCTGGACCCGGAGCCGCCCGTGGCTTGCAAATACGGCGCTTGAGTACTTTCCGACGATGCAGCAGATGCTGGAGCCATTCGGAGGAATTTCCGATTTTGCGAGAGCCGAGCAGGAGTGGTTCGGACGTAACCAGAAAGCCGAGCAGGAGCGAATGCGCGCTACTCACGAGGCTCTCGCCCGAGACTCCAGCCTCCCAATGAAAGAGCTCTCGCCGTCTTCCGCTGCAGAGATTTCTCAGCTACTCCGGAACGCATCGAGATTTTATGATGACCCGCTTTACGGTGAGATTCGACCACGCCCAACCTCAATGATTTCAAGCGTTACGAGTTTCTGGTAGGGCCCCTCACCGACGGCTGGCCCTTCTGGTGGTTCATCTTCTTCTTCTTCATGATTGCCTTCGTCCTCGCGTGGAAGCTCTTTGAGGCGGTGGTCATAGGAACGCAGGCGCCGTGGTCTCGTGTTCATGCCCCCGATCATGCCTGTGATTCAGTTCCGATATGATTGGCGACAATTAGAATTCCCCACGGGCGCATTGACTCATCCAAAATCGAACTGATGGCATACCGTTGCCTCATCAAGAATCGAACCGAAAACTTGATGAGGAGGTCACAGATTGAAGAAGAAGTTGAGTTTGGAGTTGCGCCGAGAATTGTTGACGCGTACCGCTGAGGATTACGCATCGGCCCGCAAAGGGATCAAGAGCCAGATTGTAGATCAGTTGGTCGCGACAACCGGCTACGGTCGCAAACATGCGATTACCCTGTTGAACAATCCGCCGAGCAGGGCCAGTTCGTCGCGGCCCCGCCGTGCCCGATACGATGACCGGGTGAAGCGGGCACTGGTGACTCTTTGGACAACGGCCAACCGGATCTGCGCAAAGAGACTGGTCCCCTTTGTTCCCGAGTTGATCGAAGTTATGGAGAGGAACGGTCATCTATCCTTGCCGCCTGATGTTAGGCGAAGGCTGCTAGCGATCAGCCCAGCTACCGCTGATCGATTGTTGGCTTCCGAAAGAAGCAGCCGGCACGGTGTCAGTACGACCCGACCAGGAAGCTTGCTCAAGAAGCAGATCAAGGTCCGAACCTTCGCTGACTGGGATGATCTTCAACCCGGTTTTGTCGAAGCCGACCTTGTGGCTCACTGCGGCGAGAGTGCTGCAGGCAGTTTCCTACACACTCTGGTCCTGGTGGACGTCGCAACGGGCTGGACCGAATGCGTGGCGCTGCTACGGCGTAGCGAAGCCGATGTGATCGGATCTCTCAACTGCCTGCGTGGGCGGCTCCCGGTTCCTCTTCTCGGATTGGACACGGATAACGGAAGCGAATTCATCAACTATGAGATGCTCCGTTACTGCCAAAGAGAGCAGATCACTTTCACTCGTTCCCGGGTGGGTCGAAAGAACGATCAGGCCTTCGTTGAGGAGAAGAATGGTTCGATCGTGAGACGGCTGATTGGCTACGATCGCTACACGGGTCTGGGGGCCTGGCGAGCCCTGATTCAGCTTTACGAGATTCTGCGCCTCTACGTGAACTTCTTTCAGCCCTCGATGAAGCTAATCGAGAAGCAACGCCGGGGTGCACGCGTCAAGAAACGCTACGATCGGGCTCAAACTCCTTACCAGCGAATCTTGTCGGTCACCATGGTATATCCCCCACCTAGGCGGCTGATTTACCAAGGTAATTCCCCCACCCTTTCACCAGGGTAATTCCCCCAGGGTTTCACCAAGGTAATTCCCCCACCTGATCATTTCGTGACAGAGGCCAGGGTCATCTTTCTGCGGAACCCCAACAAGGATTTCCGCAGGAGGAAGAATGGCCAGAAGGAATATGAGGATGGAAGAGTACCTGGAGTTGGTTTACCAATGGCACCGAGGACGGAGTATCCGCCAGATCCGAGACTCGTTGCAGATCTCGCGCAAGACGATTCGCAAGTACCTGCTGCTTTTCATGGCCAGCGGCTTGAGCCGAGAGAAGCCCCTGCCGCCACAGGCGGAGCTGGCCCGGATAGTGGCCTCGGTGGTGCAGGTGGCGGTTTTCGAACAACCGGCCCGGGAGCGGATCCGCCTCTACCACCGGCAGATCCAGGATTGGCTTGGGCAGCCTCATATGACCATTCAGCAGGTACAGCGGCTGCTCGAGGAGGAGCACGAGTTGAAGGTCAGCTATATGAGCGTGTACCGCTATGTGCGCGAGCACATTGAGCCGCTGCGCAAGCCGGTGACGGTGCGGCTGCATGCAGTCGCTGGGGAACAGGCCCAAGTCGATTTCGGCTATGCCGGACTGATGCGAGATCCGGAAACGGGCAAACAACGCAAGGCCTGGGCCTTTATCATGATCCTAAGCTACAGCCGCCACCGCTTCGTACGCTTCGTGTTTCGCCAGGACAGCCCCACCTGGTTGGACTGCCACATCCGCGCCTTTACGTTTTTCCAGGCCTGTCCCCGGCTGATCGTGTTGGACAATTTGAAAGACGGTGTGCTTAAGCCCGATCTGTACGATCCGACGCTCAACCCGGCCTACGCCGAACTGGAAAGACACTACGGATTCGTGGCCGACCCAGCCAAGGTGCAAATGGCCCGCCACAAAGGACGCGTGGAGAGATGTGTTCCGGTAGTGCGTCAGCAGATTCTGGCGGGGCGGCATTTTCGAGATATCGAGGAGGCCAATGGGAGGGCTCTGGAGTGGTGCCTCAAGGAGGTCGGCCTGCGCAAGCATGGCACCACCCATCGCAAACCTTACGAGGTGTTTGTCGGAGAAGAAGTCGAGCTGCTGCTGCCTCTGCCGGATCAACCTTACGAAGCGGCGCAGTGGAAACAGTGCACCGTGCATTGGGACTGCCATCTGATCCTGGACAAGTGCTACTACTCGGTCCCCTATCCCTACCGGGGGGAGAGGCTGTGGGTGCGAGCCGATCTGAAGCTGGTGCGAGTGTATCGCAACCATCAGTTGATCAAGACCCACCTGCGGGTCTTCGAGCCGGGCTCCTGTCAGACCCAGACGGGGGACTATCCTCCCGACAAGCGGGCCTACCTGGAGCGGACTCCCGAGTGGTGCCGGCGTCAGGCCGACGAGCTGGGGCCCGAGGTGAGTCGCTACGTGCGGCGCGTACTGGGGGATCACGCCATGCGCAACCTGAGAAAAGCCCAGGCCGTGCTGCGGCTGGCCGAGTCCCACCCAGCGGCCACTCTGGATCAGGCCTGCCGGCGGGCCTTGCGCTTTGACAATGTCCGCTTTTCCTCTCTGAAGAAGATTCTGGAAAAAGGCTTGTTCCGACGCCCTTCGCCTCCTCGCAGACCCTCCAGTCCGGCGGCTTCAGCTTGTCGATTTGCCCGTCCCCAGGATTACTTCGTGCACCGACGGGAGGTCTCATGAGTCACTATCAACATCTGCTCGACCAGCTCAAGCAACTGCGATTAGGAGGATTGTTGGACAGTCTGGAAGTGCGGCTCAAGGAGGCCGAAAAACGACAACTGGCCTACGTCGACTTTCTGACTCTGCTGGTCCAGGATGAGCTGGAGCGTCGCTCCCAGACCAAGTTTGTTCGCCGGCTCAAGAAAGCCTGCTTTGCCGAGATCAAGACCCTCGAGGAGTTCGATTTTGGCTTTAACCCGAACATCAAGCGGCGCCGCATCTATGACCTGGCCACCTGCCGCTTTCTGGAAAACAAAGAAAATATCTGCCTGTGCGGGCCGGTGGGTGTGGGCAAGAGTCACATCGCCCTGGCTCTGGGACACGAGGCCGTACGCCGCGGTCATGACGTGCGCTACATCCAGGCTCCGCGCCTGTTCCGTACTCTGGAAGCGGCCCGGGCCGATCTCTCCCGCGATCGCCTCATCCAAAACTACTGCAGCTATGATTTCTTGATCGTTGACGACTTTGGGCTCAAGCCCCTGACGGACGAGCAGGCCGACGATCTGTACGACATCTTTTACGAGCGCTATCAGAAAGGCTCGCTGATGCTGACCAGTAATCGCAGCCTGGAGGAGTGGATGGCGCTGTTTGGCGACCCCATCCAGGCCAACTCGCTGCTGGACCGACTCTGCCACAACGCTCACCAGCTGGAGTGGGAGGGCGACTCTTACCGGAGGCGAAAACGACCCGCCAAAGGATCCCCCTCAAAGGAGGTTTCGCCATGAGCCGTTTGAAGATCAAAAGTGACAACGGCTGGTTTGCCGCCACCGCCGGCTGGCAGGCCGCTGTGGAGAAACTCTCCGACGGGGCCTTCAAGCTGTTCGTTCACATCTCGCTGGGCGCTGACAGAAGTACCGGGCGCTTCCTCTTCCGCCAGCAGGACGTGGCCAGGGCGCTGCGCAAATCGCGCCGCTCGATTGGAACCTATCTCCAGGAGCTCGAGGAGAGGCAGGTCTGCCGGGTCCGGCGTAGCCCCAACCAGCATGCTCCCGGGGTCCTTGAGATCGCCGACCAGTACTGGCCCTACCAGCGCAGCCTCTCGGCTGACTCACTCAGCTCCACTCGATCGGCTCAAACCCTCTATGTGGAGACCATCGGAGAGATGTTGCTGGAACGTCCCTGCATCCGCTGCCGCTACTCGACCTCGGATCGCCGGCTAGCTGCCCAGTGGTTCCAGCAAGGGATCGAGCTCGAGGACGTCCGCCAGTCTATTTTCCTGGGCTGCGGACGCAAGTACGTCTCCTGGCTCAACGGACTCCCGGGCCAGCCAATCGGTGCCCTGCATTACTTCAGTTCCGTCTTACAGGAGGTCACGAGCAGCCAGCTTTCCGCCCGCTATCGGGCTTTCAATCGAATGCAAATGCTGCGACTGGAAAAACGCTGGCTCGAAACAGACCACGACTGCGACCAGAAAGGAGGAACCTGCTTGGGAAAAGTTTTCCCAAGCACAACCGCCGAAAATCAAGAGAAACGAGATGATGATGATCCCCAAATGGGGGAATTACCCTGGTGATTGACAAATCTTAGCCTCTGATTGTCTCACCAAGAGAAAAATAGAACCCATCAAAGACCTGTACAGGAAGCTGGATCCAGTCACGTTACTCAAAGAACTCGAGCGAAGACAGGACCATTTTTGGACCTTTGCCAACGGACAAAGAGAACCGGAGGGAAACGGCTCCCCTAGAGAGATGGATGCTGTTGTCAGGAAGTACCTTGCTGAGATCAGTGCTGCACCAGAATCCAACCAAATCAGGAGATATCGGCGGACGAAGAAGCCCCAGGTTGCCCGGACTTGGAGGACCCGGGAGGATCCTTTCGTTGAAGTCTGGCCAGAGGTTCGTGTCCAACTGGAAGTCAATCCCGCTCAAACAGCCAAAGCGCTTTTCATTCGGCTTCAACAACGCCATCCCTGTCGATTCTTTGATGGGCAGCTGCGAACTTTGCAGCGCCGCGTCAGGGACTGGCGAAGAGAACAACTCTACAAGGCCGAGATCTCCCGTGTAGAGCCAACGTTCTCTGAAATCGGGTCTGATTTCGCAAAAGAAGGTGCGCCAACAAAGGGGCAACCAGCCGAGGTCAAAATAGTCTTATGAGCCATGGGAAGTGTCCCCTGACGGCCACACAGCAATGTCGCCTCGACCGCTGGGCCGTACATCTCCAGCAGCAGGGACTTCACGGTCCCGGGACAACCCAAGAAGGGGGTCACCTGAGTCGGCCGCCGAGAGGGAACCCCATTCGGGCTCGCCCTCACTGTGTCCCCTCTCGCAGTCCAAGAACCGGACAAGACAATTCGCTCAAACCAAGAACAACACCCCTCTGTGCCAACATGGGTGAGACACTTCTTCCCCACTAAATTAGACTAGAGGGTGAGAAGCTGGATCACACGATGATGGTAAACAGGAGCGATAAGAAACTGAGGATTTTGGAGACTTCGGAGCGAAGCGGAGAGGTCCCCAAAATCGGTGCGGAACGGACTGAGCCCGACAGGGTTCTTCCTAGACCCGATCCGGAAGTTCCCAGCAAGGCCACGCGTCGCCGATTTTCAGCCCGCTATAAGCTCCGGATCCTGGAGCAGGCCGATGGATGTGAAGAGTCGGGCGGAGTGGGAGCCTTGCTGCGCCGAGAAGGACTTTACTGGTCGAATCTTCAGACCTGGCGACGACAACGCGAGGAAGGAACGCTGCAGGCGCTGACTCCTCGCAAGCGGGGGCGCAAGTCCAAGCCGGTCAATCCTCTGGATCATCAATTGAGGCAAGTTCAGGCCGAGAATCGGAAGTTGAAGCGCAAGCTCGAGAAGTTTGAAGCCATGCTGGATCTCCAAAAAAAAGTCTCGCAACTGTTGGGGATCTCTCTGGCGAGCAGCGAAGAGAACGGAGACGAGAGCTGATGGACGAAGCTTTGCGATTCTCACAATCCCACGGAGTCCGGGCCGGCTGTCAGGCTCTGGATCTGCCGCCATCCAGTCTGTATCGGGAGAAACTTCGGCGGGAACGGCCGGCGATGGATCCTCGACCTCGGCCCGCATCCCCACGCGCCTTGAGCCCGCCCGAGAAGGAAGCTGTCGTGGAGGTCCTGCACAGCCAGCGGTTTGTCGACAAAGCTCCCGCCACAGTGTGGGCGGAGCTACTGGATGAAGGGCGATACTTGTGCTCGATCCGAACCATGTATCGCATTCTGTCCCAACGTCTGGAAGTCAAGGAGCGTCGCCGCCAGCGCCGCCATCCCCAATACGCCAAGCCAGAACTCCTGGCCACCGGCCCCAACCAATGTTGGTCATGGGACATCACCAAGCTCAAGGGTCCCGTCAAATGGAGTTATTACTACCTCTATGTGGTTCTGGATATCTTCAGCCGCTACGTGGTGGGCTGGATGGTGGCCACCCAGGAGAACTCACGCCTGGCCAAGGCTTTGATCGCCCAGAGCTACTCCAAGCAGGCGATCGTGTCGGGAGATCTCACCCTCCATGCTGATCGAGGGTCGTCGATGAGTTCCAAGGCACTGGCCTTGCTGCTGGCCGATCTGGGAGTGACCAAGTCTCACTCTCGGCCTCACGTCTGTGACGACAATCCCTACTCGGAGGCCCAATTCAAGACCCTCAAGTACCGGCCCGAATTCCCGGCTCGATTCGGCACCATCCAGCAAGCCAGAACCTTTTGCCGGGAGTTCTTCGATTGGTATAACCGCGACCATCGCCATTCGGGTATCGGCCTGCACACTCCCGAGGACGTGCACTACCTCACCGCCATCGCCACACGTCGCAATCGAGCCCAAACACTGGAGGCCGCCCATGCACTCTTCCAGGAGAGATTTCCCAATGGCAAACCCGTTCCTCCCGCTCTTCCAGAGGCGGTTTGGATCAACCCTCCCGAAAAGAAGGACCCCTGAGATGACGCTACTGTAATTTATTCACCAAAGTGTCTCAAAGTTGTTGACACGTTCCGCACCCTACTTGACAAGGTGGGTCATTTTTACGTGATCACTCCGGCACATTATTCCCTTGTCATTTCGACCTTCCACTCCACCCGTTGTTTCTGCGAGACGGAAGAAATAAGCTGTTCTGAACTGGGTTCGATTCCCAATGAGGCAAGTTTCTAGCTTCGGTTCGATTCTTAGATGAGGCAACACGAGACGGGAATAATAATCGTCGTTGAGCACGATAAGGAGTGCCGAGAACTCGTACAGGAAAATGAAGAATGTCGCTGTAGACAGCTTGGCTGACTACAAAGGTCCGCTGAGCGTTTGAGGCAAAGGGCGGAGCTCTGCTTAGTTTGGTGAGTGGTAGCAAGAAAAGAGGAGGTCTCCGTAGTCAAAGGGATGATCCGTCCGGAGACCGTCGGCATCGCTGCGGACGTGCGCGCAGACCTAGCGAGTTACCGAAGTGGTTGGCTTCAGTCAGGCTTTAGGGTCTCGCCGCTCCTTTGAGCTCTATCTGGATCAGCTCGTGGGGCTGGTCGCCCACGTTCTGACTGGCATGACTTCCAGGCTCTCTCCAGATCACTTGCCCAGCTTCCACCTCCGTCTCTCTGGTGGTGCCATCTGGAAGGGTGAATTTCACGCGACCACCACTGAGGGGTATGGATATGCTTGCCGGGTGTTCGTGCATCGGGACTTTCTCACCCGGACCTACGTTCCAGCGCAGGACCCTGACGTAGTCATTTTCGAGCTCGACCTTACACTGGTTGGCGCCAACCTTGGCCGCATCTTGGGCTCCGAGGAAAACCGCGAAAAGCAGTAGCGGCACTCCAGCTAAAAAGATTCGTGTCCTACGCATTTGTTTTGCTCCCTTTTTGGATTTCAACGCTTATAGCACTCTGAAGTCTGGGAGGCAAGGGAAGGGTTTAGCCGCGCGGCGACCCGAATCGCCGCTTCCAGACTCGTGAAAGTCCTGATTTGGCGCGCACGCCAGACCTTCTTTCCGGCCCTTTGAGCGGATCCTCAACAAGGACCTGCTGCCGGCCTGGAAAGACCGCGGCACCCAGGCAATCGTCCGCGGCGATGTTGTAAAGGTGCCGGATGCAATAGTGGACCCGGGTTCAAAAGAATGCGAAACACCTTCCCTTCCTCTTCGTACTTGACCTTATGACCAGGCGTGCAGTCAGCGTCCTTGGCCGTTCCACCGTGTCGGTTTGCCTTGCCGGTTTGCTCGTAGCCAGTCTGTGTGCGGGCGACCTTATCTCAATTGACGGCTTCTTTGACGAATGGGCCACCGTCGCGGTGACCTTCCCCGATCCGGTGGCCGACGGCACCACGGAAGACATCGCCCTGCTGAAGATCACCAACGACAGCTCGTCACTTTTTCTTAATCTGGTCTTTCACAGCCCCGAGTTTACTCTCCGCAGTCAAAATTCCATCACTCTCTACATCGACACGGACCAGGATGCCCAGACCGGCCTGGCTATCCGGGGCATCGGTGCCGAGTTGGAATGGTGCCTGGGATGCGCAAGCGGTGTCTTTCATCAGGCCCAGGGCGCTGCAAACCTGGGCAGAAACGACTTTGAAGTGCTCATGGCGCCTGCCTACACCTCGCGGATGTTCGAGTTGGCCCTGAGCCTGGCCAGCGACCCTCTGACCTTGAACGGCACCCAGGTCCCCGGCAGGCTTTCGATCGTGGTCGTCGCATCCGGCCAGGGCGACTTTCTGCCCGATGCGCCGGGCGGTGTGGAGTACGTCATCGATTCCTCGCCGCTCCAAGAGCCCCCGCCCATCTCCCTGGCCCGCCTCCAGGAGGGCCACCTTCGCCTCATAACCTACAACACGGAGTTCTCGGGCATCCTCGATCCCGACAGGCAGCCGTTTTTCGAAAGGATTATCAAAGCCCTCGATCCGGACATCATGGCCTTTCAGGAACTTCGCAGCGCAGCGCAGGTCGAGGCGGTCATCGCCGAATGGCTGCAGGTGCCCCTGTTCTCGCTGACAGTGACGGGAAACACCCTGGTATCGAGGTTTCCAATCCTGGATTCGACTGTGCTCATCTCATCAGGCCGGTCCTCGGCCCTTCTTCTCGATACTGAAGCCGCGCTGGGTACACAATTGCTGGTGCTGAACACCCACTTGATTCCGTTCAATGACGCGGCCAGTCAGCAGGACGCGGATGAGCTGATCAGCCAGCTGCGAGCCTGGCGTGATGGAGATGGTCCCTTTGCCCTCGCTCCCAATACCCCCATGTTCAATGTAGGAGATTTCAATCTCTTCGGGCCTTCCCAGCTGTTGAAGACGATGAGCGAAGGTGACATCTCGGACGAAAGCCAATTCGGGGAGGACTTCCCCCCCGACTGGGACGGCACGCCCTTTCAGGATCTGAACTCACTCCAAACCGGCCGCCGGGTCTCCTTTACGACTTCTGGCAGTAACGGGGGCGTCAAATTGGATTACGTTTTCTATTCGAACAGTGTGATCAAACTGGCCAACCACTACGTCTTGAACACGGCTACAATGTCGCAGCAAGACCTCTCAGCCAGCGGCCTCCAGGTTCAGGATACCGGCCTCGCCTCGGACCACCTTCCAAAGGTGGTGGATATCGCATCGATTTTAGATCCCGGCAGCAGCGAAGAGCTTTACTTTGCCCAGTTTGGCGATGGTGCCGGGCTTTTTAGCCAGATCATCCTGTTCAACCTGGATCGAGACAACCAGGCTAGTGTCAGCATTGTGCTGAGAGACAACGATGGGAACCTGCTCAGCGTGGACTTGAATGGGCAGCAGGTGAACGGCGAGAAAACGGCTGTCATCCCACCAGGAGGGCTTCTCCGCTGGAAGACGGCCGGCCAGGGTGATCTGGTGACCGGTTCGGCCAGGGTCAGTTCGGACAACGAAGTGGCGGGAGTCATTCTTTTCGGAGGCACGGTGGGATTGGCCGGCGTCGGCAACAGCGCGGCCCAGCCCGACGGTTTCGTGGCGCCGATGGAAGTGGTCGGGGAATCCGATATCAATACCGGTGTTGCGATTGTGAACCTGGAAGACAGCGCCGCCCGGGGTTACGCAACTGTTTTTCTGTAATTTGACTGAGAGCGATCTGAAACAGGATTCTCCTGTGGGTTGAAATCGACCAGACTGAGGTACTGCTTCCCGATCAGCCAGTCTTCGTGAATCTCCTCGACGACGGCGGTGATGAGTCGCAAAGCGGACTCGGTGTTTGGAAAGATACCGACGACCCGGGTGCGCCGGCGAATCTGACGGTTTAGGTTCTCCAGCCCGTTGTTGGTGCGAATGCGCCGCCAGGTAGAACGTGCAAAACGAAAGACCGTAAAGCCTTCGGGCAGGTTGGTCTCCATCCAATCGGCCAGCTCCGGGTTGCGGTCACGGTATTGCTCGACTCGGGTTCGAAGCATGGCCTCGCCCTCGCCGCCTGAGGGTGCGTTGAAGATGTCTCGAATGTCAGTGGCGATGGCGGCACGTTGATCGGATCGGCGGGCGTAACGCTGAGCATTCTGGCTCAGGTGAAACTGACAGCGTTGCCAGGGCACCGAGGGAAAAACGGCTCTTCTAGCAGCACGTAGACCCGAGTGGTCATCGCTGACAATCAGCTGCACACCCTCCAGACCACGCTTTTGAAGCTGCTGCAGAAACCCTCGCCAGTGGACCTCAGCCTCGCTGAGTCGGCAGCTGACCCCAATCACCTCCCGCTTGCCCCAGCAGTTGACTCCGGTCGCTTTCAAGACGGCCACATCCTGAATGCTGCCCTGGCGACGGACCTTCTCGTAGTGCGCATCCAGGTACACAACTGGATAGCTGCCCAAAGGGCGGTTGCGAAACTGCTCGAGTTCGTCGTCCAGCAGCTTGGAGATTCTTGAGACCTGGCTGGCGGAGATCTCGGTGACCTTGCGCGTCGACACGCCCATTACATACATCTCGGCGATGGCCAACTTGAGCGCCTTCTCCGAACGGCACCCTCGTTCCAGGGATCGGGGATAGAAGTCCAGGTGACGTACTTGTGGAATCCGGATTCGCAGCTGTCCCACTCGAGTGGACAGCGTCTTGTCCTTGTACCCGTTGGCGTGGTCTCGACGCTGCTCGCTCCGCTCCCAGCGTCGAGCTCCCAGAAACTCTTCTCGTTCCAGCTGCATGGCGGCGTTGATCAGCTTCTCTAATACTCCTCGAAACGCTTCACTGCCTTCTTCGATCAGCTCTCTCAATAGTTCTCGTGGTAGCCTCTGTTTTGGGTCTGGGGTCATTCGGATCCTCCTTACTCGTTGCCTTGAGTTTTTGGAGAAATCCTGCCCCAGACCTCTGATCCTTTTAGCTCACCTTTCCCAAATTACAGAAAGAACGGTACACCCCTCCGCCCGGCTCGACCTGCAGCTTTGCGACCAGGACGGGTTCGTCCTGGCTCAGGCCTCGATTGACCTGACGGGGCAAGGCCATGTGGCAAGTTTCCTCCCCGCGTTCGACTGGTCTCCTCCTGTCGATTTCTCGGCGTTCGACGGCCTCCTGAAAGTGACCTCTACCCACGAGTTGGCTGCCACCGTGATTCAGACCCGCCCCGGCCAGTTCGCCACCCTGCCTGTCGTTTCCCTGCCGCTGCAAGGCGTTGTGAATGCAGACCCATCTCCACAGAGCCCGGGTGCAGGTGGCGGCACCGAGCTGCACTTTGCTCAGTTCGCTGATGGAGAGGGACTGTTCAGTGAAATCATACTTTTTAGTCTGGACAACAGCGGGCCAGCCAACGCCACTATTCAGCTCAAGGACAGCGACGGCAACCCCCTGACGATAGATCTGAATGGGACAGTCGAGGCGGGTCAGCTGGAAGCTGTCATCCCTGCCGGCGGTGTGCGTCGCTTCAAGACAGACGGCCTGGGGGATCTAGCGGCCGGTTCGGTGCATGTAACATCTGGTGCTCCGATAGCTGGAGTCGTGCTTTTCGGGGGCATCGTCGGCCTGGCCGGAGTCGGCAGCAGTGATGCTCTGCCGAACGGCTTTGCAGCGCCCATGGAATCTTTGACTGATCAGGTGGATACCGGGATTGCCATCGTCAATTTACAGGAAGAAAGCACCGAGTTGACGTTGCAGCTCTGTGACGCTGCCGGCACGCTGCTGGCAACCATCTCACAGACGCTTGCCGCTTCAGGTCATCTGGCTGCCTTTCTCTCTGAATTCGACTGGCCTCTGGCAGTCGACCTGTCGGATTTTGAAGGCACCTTGAAGGTGACGGCGGACGGTTCGATTGCCGCCACCGTGATTCAGACCCGGCCGGGCCAGTTCGCCACCCTGCCCGTTGTCCCGCTAATCGCTCCACAGGCTGCTTCTGAGCTTGTCCTGGTAAACGGTACCATTCTGACCCTGGACAAGGATGACTCGATTGTCTCAGCGGTGAAGATCAGAGAGGGTCGAATTGTGGCTGTCGGTGATGACGTCGCAGGAATTGATCCATCGGGGTCGCAAGTGATCGATCTGGGCGGGCGCACCGTCACGCCTGGTCTGATCGACACTCACATCCATTATTTTCGGGACGCGCATGTCCCGGGACACCTCCTGTCGGCCATCGAGACGGTCTTCACCATCCCGGATTTACTGGACGCCCTGACGGAGCGCGCCGCTTCAGTGCCTGCCGGAGAGTTCATTACGGTGCTGGGCAGGTTTGTTGAGGCGCAGTTCGCTGAAAATCGGCTGCCCACGCTGGCGGAGCTCGACGGCGCGGCTCCTGACCACCCGGTCTACCTGCATTCGGGCTTCAGCGGTCCTGCTGTGACCAACACATTGGGAAGGGTGTTTTTCGAGGCAAACGGAGTGTTCGTTAACCAGAGTGGAACATTCAGCAGAGGGCAGACGGACCCGCCCGTGCAGGCCCTTTTTGCAGATTACACAAATGCAGAAGCTCTGCGAACGGTGAGAGAATACATGCAATTCTCGGCCTCCCTGGGGTTGACCACCATCCAGAACTTCTCGGGCTGTGGTGGGTTCGGAGGGCAGGTTCTACTAAGTTTTCGTAGCGAAGCGGGGGAAGACCCGTTCTGACAAGGCTTGCGACCGAGGCCCCCGGAGGCGTACTCGTACAGTACGCCGAGGAGGACGACCGAGCGTAACGCAGTCAGGGCGGGAGATTCTCACGCTGCAGTAGAAAATTTATGAATCATCCGGGATAGGGCTGAAGAGGCTTCACAATCACGGCTGAGCGATTGAAGAGATCTGTCGTCATGCGGCCCGGTAGTAGTGCTTGAGAATCCCGCCGAGTCGTTCCTGACATCGAATCTTGCCCACTCCCGTGACTTCACGGTTCTCAATACGGTCGTTCCCGAGAATTCGGTCATGGCCCGGCGCAGCGAAGATTCCCCGAAGAAAATCATCCTCCTCAGGTACTCGGATTTGATCGACAACACAAACCGCTCTGCATACGCGTTCTCAAAAGCAGTCAAATGTACCCAGTTCGCCTGCTTTTGAGAACCCTTATATCGAAAGGTTTTTCGGCACGCTCCGCCGAGAGCTTCTCGATCATGTCATCGTGCTCAGTGAAAGGCATCTGAACAGATTGCTCTGCGAATACATTGCGCAGTACTACCATGCTTCCCGGCCCCATAAGGGACTGGATGGCGACGCCCCCGGTACTACCAAGAAGCCGATTGTGGTTCAAGGGCCACTCAAACTGATCTCGCTTCCCGTCTGCGGCGGATTGCATCATCGCTACGAACGCGCAGCGGCGTAGGACTCCAGGCACCGCCGACTCATTCCCTCAACATCAGTCGGACCCGGGAAAGGTCTCTCTCGCGGCCTAATTCAGCCGGAAAGCGACAGCCTGTCCACTGAATCTCATCGTAGTTCGTGGTGCTCACCGAGGAAGATCATTCAAAATGTGCAACCCGCAGCCGCGTCCACGAGTGCCTCAACCGGTTGGATGGAGTTTTTCGGGTGGACAGAGTGAATCAGCAACCCGATCCTCGTGAGAACCTAACTGACTCTGAGTCGTTTGATCCTTGTCAGTTCCCCACCCTCAAGCTTTCGTGCTCGGTAAAGATCCCATCGAAGCTGAAGGTTCATCCAGAAGTCTGCCGACATGCCAAAATACTTGGCCAGCCGCAGTGCTGTACTCGGCGTTATCCCACGCTTGCGATTCACCAACTCGTTGATCCGCTGGTAAGGTACATGAATTCCATCCGCCAGTTCTCGCTGCGTCAACTGCATCGGGCGTAGAAACTCTTCCAGGAGCATGGTGCCGGGATGGGTGGGTTCTCGGTGCTTGGGTACTCGCATCTTTCTTCTCACTTCTTTGGTCAGTGATAGTCGACAATTCCCACTTCCTCTGGACCTGCTTCGGCCCAGAAAAAGCAGATTCGATATCGTTCGTTGATTCGGATGCTGAACTGGCCTTCTCGATTACCGGAAAGAGCTTCCAGTCGGTTTCCCGGGGGGATGCGAAGCTCTTCCAGAGATACGACCGAGTCAAGCTGATCGAGTTTCCGAGTGGCTACGCTCCACAGTTTCCTAGGGCAGATCCTGCGTGCCGATGCTGAGTTTTTGCCATCGAAGATATCTCTTGTCCCAGAATCTCGAAAGGACCGAATCACAACAACATGATAACACGGATACCGTGTGTTCATGTTACGAATCCCGGGGGCCCCGGCGGCTTCTGTTACCTGCCCGGAGGGTCAGGCCCCGGTGAGGATGCGTCTTTGCCGGGGCTAAAGCGGACCTCGTTCAACAGGGGGGTCTGGCAGCTGTCACTTCGAGCCCCACCAAAGAGATCCATCAGAGCCTGTTCCAGACCCATCATTTCATACAAGGTCAGGTCTTTTTCCCACACGATGTGGGGGGTCAGATGAGACTTGCCAGGAGTGTTCAGGTGGGTGTTGATGCGGCTGTGAAAGTCCACGCGGCCCTGGCTTCGGAACCGGTCCTGGCGTCAGCACTACCACCCCGGGGACGACCACCGATTCTCGAACCAGGAACCAGAAACGAGTAACGAATCAGGGCCTGACCAGCACTGGATACGCAGTCAAAGTGGGAACGTCTGCAGGGAAAGCCACAGCCGGGTCATCGTTCTGGCGCAAGGTGACAGCCGTTACGGGCGCTCCGTCTATGGTCATCAAACCCTGCATCTCATCGACTCCCTCGACCTCTTCGAAGAACTGGGTCACAAACCGGGCCGTGTGCCCTCCGGGGCTGAGTTCCAGCTCTATCTCTCCCAGCAGGGTGTTGAACTGATTGTAAAGTCTCAGAGTGAGCGGACCATCTCCAGCCATGGCCGCCTCGGCCGTATTGACCAGGGCCACTCCCGTGTCTCTCGCTCCGCGCGTGTCCACGAAAAGAGCCAGGCTGCTCGCGGGAGTGCTTACGGGCACTCCCGATTCATAGACCAGGGTTCCAGTGGGCACGTGGGTGCGGGAGAAGACCGCGGTTCCGCTCACCACCACCTGGGTAGTAACCCGGGCGTACCCGACTTTGAGATCTCCCGCCGCCCCGGTGTTCAGGACCCTCGATTCTCCCGGTCCCAGATTGAACTGAAAACTCGAATCTGTCCCCAGTTCTCCGAGGGTCAGCTCCATGGCATTGCCGTCGTCATCGAAGAACTCTACCAGCACGACCGCGGCTGCCATTCCCCGGTTGGCCAGATTGAGCGAGGTCTCGATCCCGATGTCACCTGCCTGACCCGCCCCCACCTGGGCGAAGTAAAAAAACTCTTGTTCCCCGGCGCCTGCCGCTTCTGTGTCTGCCCGGCCTTCCATCACCGGAAAGGCCGCCAGAGTAGGAACTTCGTTCGGGAACTCCACCCCCGGCGTGTCATTCTGGCGCAAGGTCACCAGGGCCAGCGGCACGTCACTCTCCACCGTCAGGACCCCTCGCATCTCGCCGGCCTGTTCCGAGTCTGGGAAAAACTGGGTGATGAAGCGGGCCAGGTGTTGGCCCCCGGACATTTCCAGGACGGTCTCCTCCACCAGGTTGAAGGCCTCGTCGTAGAGTCGAACCGGGATTTCATCGAGAGCTTTTCCTGCGGGACCGACTCCGTTGATGTTGCCATCGACGACGGCCAGCCCGGTCTCCAGGTCCGCCAGAGAGTTCGCAAAAAGCGTCGCCTCCTTCAGGGTCTTCGTGGCCGGAACTCCAGCTTCAAAGAGAATCGTCCCGGTGTTCACGTCGCGACGGGTAAAGACGGCATTTGCTCCCATTCCTGGACCGGTTCTGAGAACGGCATACCCGGACTTGAGCTCTTCCACTCCGGTCGTCTCCAGTGTCACCGAATGGCCCCTTTCCAGGCGCATCGAAACGGACCCCGTCAACCGTGATCCTGCCAGTCCCCTCCCGTTGGCCGCCAGGCCCTGCACAGGCAGCTCCATGTCCTGGCCGCTGTCATCCAGGAAGTCGAGCGTGAAACCCATCGGATCGGCCCCCAGGTTGGCAATGTTAAATCCCATGTTCAGGCCGATGTTTCCGGCGATGCCATCGGCTGCCTGGGCGAATACGTAGATCTCTTCCGCCTGGTTCAGTTCATAAGCTCCCAGATCCACCGCCGGCCCGAAGATCCGATCGCCTCCATCGATGCCGAACTCAGTCAGATCACCGGGAGGGTTGTTGTTCCCGGCATCGATGGCCGGAGAACCCGGAAGCAGTCGGTAGTCTCCGTTGTCGGGATCGACGAAAAGGGGATCGACGCCAAACAGATTATTCCCAGTCTGAACATGGGCCGCCAAGGCCGCGTCTTGATCGTTTCCAAAGGAAATGGAATTGAAGACGCTCATCTCCCCCGGCCGGACCGCGCTGATACCGGTCACAGGGTCGCCTTCGAGCGAATGCCCGGCGACGGTCACGTTGGTGGCCAGAACTGATCCGCCCTCGTCGGCGACCAGATTGAGGCCGTCGGTGTTACTCTCCAGAACGGCGTTGTCCCGGAAGTGGATTTGAGCGTCGGGCTTCGCCCACACAACCATATGTCGCCCCTTGAGGTCGATCTGATTCGTGTTGCGAAACCAGAGGTTTCGTTCCGCCGTGATTTCGGCGGATGGGAATCCGAAGATGAAACCGCCGGAGGCCGGGAAACCTGCGCTCCCCCGGGTGGTGTTGTTCAGAATCACATTGTCCAGAAACTCGCCGCTTCCCGAGGTACGCAGATGAAAGGCACATCCGTTGGCCGTGGCGGTTCCCGTGCATGTATTCGCTTCAATCGTATTTCCCGAGATGAGGAAGGTTGTATCTTCGCTCCCAGACCAGCCGAAACCGGCACCCTCGGCGCTGGAATTCTCCGATTCAATTGCATTCTCCAGCAGATGAGTATCTCTTAGGATTCCACTCGCCATTTCGTTGAAGCCGGCCAGGAGACCACCTCCTTGAACTCTGGTCTCTTGGTGAAAGAGTCGATTGTTGCGAATGAGACAGCGGTCGATGTTCAGCTCTGAAGAGTCCCTTACAGAAGCATCGATCCCACCGCCCGTGAACCCTGTGGTCTCGTTGTCTGAGACTTCAGAGTCCTGGATTACCAACCGGCTTTCACCACGCAACTCCGCATAGATGCCGGCGCCCCTGCCTGGAAGCTCCTGTGTTCCGGACCGGTTTTCCACGATGCGAAGACGCTCGATCCGAATATCGGCCGGTGCTCCGGCGTCTATTCGAATTCCCCCTCCAAAGCGGCTATCACCCCTGGTAACCGTTAAGTTGCGAATGAGAATCGGACCGCTCCCCTGACTCTGAAAAGCGATGACGGCATGCATGTGCTGGCCGTCAATTACGGTCAGGGACGGGTCTTCTGTCCGATTCGTGAAGTCGCTGTTCCAGCCCCCGCTGATGGTCAAAGAGTCCTCTCCCAGGGAGATGGAGAAGATTTCCAGAAAAGTGCCTTCCTGGATCCTGATCTCGTCGTCTCCTTCAGCGTCGGCAGCAGTAACAGCTGCTCCAATTGTGGAGTGAGTTCCGGCAGGCCCGACCGTGAAAATCTCGGCCCTTAGTGGACAGAGACAAGAGATCAAGAGTGAAGAAAGAGTGACCCAGCGCAACCTAGCCTCCGGCTCGAAGCGGGAACAAGCGAGCTATACTCCCAAGTCGTACTAATCCTACATCATTCTGCGTGACGTGGCAGGTCTTGCTCCATGCCCCAGGGCCGCGACTGTTGGAGTGCGGAAGTCCTTTGACTTTGCTCACTGCCGTTCCTCTGCCCGAACAGCGAGATTCACAAGTTCTTACTGGGCGACCAATCTAAATGTACGTCGTCAGTGAAAATGGGACAAATGGGATGAGCCAGAACAGGGTGACTCCGACGATCGTAGTTCGGCAAAGCCATCGTGTTCCTGAATTGGGGGCTACAATCGCGCCGGGCGTGGGGCCGTTCACTCTGCCGGCCACTTCTCGAACAGCTCCTGCACCCAGTCCACACCCGCCTCAGACACCTGCTCAAACAGCTCGCTCAGACTCTCGTCATGCCCGGGGAACAACTCGCCCCTGGCCTGCAGTGTCCCGTCCTGAAACTCCCAGCCCAGGAGTCCCAGTGCGGTGAGGCCGTCTCGAAGGGCCTGGTGCAGGTCAGTGCGGAACTCAGGGCCGTCTGAGACTTCGATGAACTAGACATCCAGCTGGGAGTTGTCCTGTAAGTTGGCCGGTTGGAGGCCAGTACTACCCGGACGAAGTCGTAGTCGTGGGCCAGAGTGCGGGTGATCTGGATGAGCTGGTCAAGAGAGGGGTGCATTGGGTTGAGGATACCGCTGCCGGTGTCGGTAAGACCATGCTGGGAATTCAGGCGTACATTCTCAGCCGCGGCCCGCTTTCAGGATCCTGAATAGCAACGAAAACGGGAGGGAGCGGGCTCTTGGGGACGGTTTACCCTGTAGTCACAGGAGCCAGGCGCCTGAGTTCTTCAAACCAGTTGAGGACGACGTGGATCGTCGATTCTGTCTCCAACTTGAGCATCAAGAAACGCTGCCCATCCGGGGAGATATCAAATCCTGGAAAGTACGATCCTTCAAACAAGACTCTGGGCTCGGAAGCCTTGAACCTCGGCTGCATCTGAACCGACACCGCATTCATTTTCTCACCGTCGTAATGGAAAAGCTCGCTCCCATCCGGCGACCAGGCAGGCCAGCTACCCGAGGTGTCCTGCGTGACCAGCCACGGGACGTCCACTTCCGGATAAGAACGAACGTAGAGGCTCGTGGAATCGTTCTCAGAAGCCACATAGGCGATCCACCGACCATCCGGGGAGAACTGAGGTCCCCATTCACTATGAGCCGAAGCGATGAAAGGTCGAGGTGTCGCGCCATCTCCCATCAACAGAATCGAAATATCGTAGTTCCCGGACGGGTTCCCAAAGAGGGCTAATGCATCCCCATCAGGTGACCACGAAGCAGGGGCCTGAAAGAACTGACTTGTCGTCAGGTGCTCGACACCGGAGCTCCCGTCGGCCCGTTTTTGGTATAGGTGGAACTCACCGTCCCGCTTGGAGGTAAAGACAATCCGCTGACCATCCGGCGTCCAGAGAGGATGGGAGTTCCATTCCCCTTCTTCCGTCAAGCGCCTGAACGAATCACCTCCCAGATCGTAAACCCACACGTCACCCCGATTGTCTTCTGGAAATGCGACCGCGATCTGCTTTCCATCCGGCGAGATCTGGGCATTGAAATAGGATCGCTTGTCTTCAGTCACCACCTGTTCTGTCCCCTGCCGATCCACCCACACCAGGGAGCTTTGCGGAGGCCACCCCGCCGCACCGGGAACATAAGCGAGCGTTCCGTCCGCGGCAAGGGCATAGTTTACGCCCTTGATACCCTTCAGGACGGGAACCGGGCTGCCCGCCACTTCGAGCCTGGCCAGGTCAAACGGTGCGGCCAGCAGGGCCGCCTGCCCCTGATAAACCAGGTGGCCCGTGGGTGCGTAGTAGGCGTTGACTCCATCCTCCACCACCACCTTTTGTTCCCCCGTTTCCAGCGACAGCACTCTGATCTCGCCACCGACGTCGAAAAACAGGCTTTTCCCGCCGGGCAGGAACTTGGGGCAAGTATAGGATGCTTCACCCTTCTCGGTGTCCGGCCTGGCCAGGATCTCCGGCTCGCCTCCTGAGGCCGCAACACGGTAGAGGCCCCCCGGAGCCGCGAAGACGATCGTATCCTGAGAGTCCCAGCCCCCTCCTGCCCAGAGCTACCATCAGAAGGTGTGTAAATAGCATAGGCGGTGAGTATCCTTCCGGGGTAAATATTCGGTAAACCCATCATCGGCTTTATGCCTAATGGGGTGAGGCGGGTTGGGAACTCAAGTGGAGCGAAGCGATCTTCGGAAGTGTTTGCTCAGGGGGTAGAGCCAGATGCTTTTGGTGGGCAGATCGGCCTTGCGGTCACGGTCCAGCTTGCCCCGGCCCTGGGTCTGTCCGACATGGATCCAGTTGGCGGCCTTGTAGCAGGCGCCTGTGAAGCGCCCCGTGTCGACGAAGGTTTCCAGCAGAACGGGTCGGTAGGCGTAGCGGTCGTGCCAGTCCTCGGGGAGTTGACGCGCGGCCATGGCCAGCAGTTTAGAGGCCAGGTTCTTGGACTCGACCCAGGGAAGGATCAAGAAACGGGCGTTGTTGACGATCAGTTGAAGGTTTCTCTCCCTTTCCGAAGGACGCCAGCCGATGAAGCGGTCGCGAGGGGCGGTTTTCCAAGCGGCGGCGCCAAAGCCGAGCAGGGCCAGGATGCGGCTTTCGGAACAAGCGAAGTAGCGCAGCTGAGCACCCGGCAGGGGCTTGTATCCCAGATAGTGGTAGCGGTCGATGTATTCATTCCACAAAGTGGAGTCGGGGCGGCTCAGGACCGGCTCCAGATGCAGGCCGGACAGCTCGTGCACGGGTCGGGACAGCAGCGGTTGTGGTGCGCTGCAGAAAGTGTGCTTGATTGGGCCCGAGCCTCCCTTCGGGTTGCGAGGGGGCGGCAGCTGCAGCAACCCCTGCCGATGCATGCGCAGCATGGCCACCCGGCAGCTCATCTCCTTGAGGCCACCGTCAGGCTTGAACCAGCCCAAGAGCTGGCAGGCCAAGCGGGAGAGCTGGGCCCGCGAGCGGGTCGGATCTTCGCCAATCAGCTCACACAGTCGCCGCATCTCCCGGCCGCTAAAGTCTCGCCCGCAGAAGCGTTTCATCCAGCCTCCGCTGCCGGCGTCCTGGCCCAGGTCAATGCGCGGGCACGATGGGGGCTTATTTCCCAGGTGTAATACGTCACAAACTTCTCTGCCTTTTGCAGCCGGAATTGTATAGATTGTCTTAGCCCGCAGCGGGTGAAAAGAATATGACAGTGTGACAGCTGTCTTGGCTGCGGAGAAGAAGGGAAAGGAGCAGCCGGGAGCCCGTGGTTTGAGCTTCGGATAACTCCCGGCTTTTCGAAGACAAACTTCAGATTCAGGATCGCTTCCAAGACAGGTCTTTGTCAAGTCTTTCCTCTCTGGGACTGAGGCTGTACGAGCTGTTGCCCGACTACCGGGACCGCTGTCCGCTGTGCCGGGGAAGTGAATGCGCCGTACGCCACGGTCTGTATTTCAGGTGCTTGGTGGATGAGGAGGGGCGGACCTATCAACGGTTTCCAGTGGCTCGCTTCCGCTGCCGGCGGCGGGGCCCGGATCAGCCACGAGATGTCACCTTCAGCGTGCTGCCGGCTCAAGTGGTGCCGCGCCGACGCTTCAGCCTGGGGTTGATGAGCTGGATGGTCGAAGTGGTGGTGAACGGCAAACGGACGATGCGCCAAGCGCTGGACGAGGTGGCCACGGCCGGCAGCCAAGGTGAGGAAGCTGTGCTGTTGGAGGAGTTGACGCTGCACCGCATGCTGCTGCTGTTGGCGGCCGTCTATGGGCGACTGCTCTCTTTTCCGGTGGCCGAGGTCGAGTTGCCCGGAGCCGTCCAAGGGGTGCGGCGGCAGGCCCAGCAGGTGGCCGCGCTGCTGGCGGCCCAGCCCCGAGGCTCTCCACCCCGAGTGGTGCTGCGTTTTCATCGGCGTTACTTCCCCCACCTGCTGTTCGACCTACGATTGGCTCTCGGGCCCCGCTCTGGCTTGCTGACGGGCTGACTCACCGGCATCCGCTGTGTCTGCAGCACAAGTCGCTCAATCCCCTTTTTGCGCCACGTTGTTTGGACCCGGCTGGCAGCCGCGTCATGACAAGAATCGATCCTCCACACTGCGTGATAGGGGCCCAGCGGTAGGGTTGTGGCACAAAGGGTTGGCCAAAGGAGCCTCAGGATGAAGGGAAAACAAAAACGCCAGGCCGTGGCGCTGTTCCGCTACGGCGTCATCGCGCCGGTGCTGCACGCCGCCGCCGGCAGCCAAGCCCGTTACTTCGGCCGCATGGCCCGAAAAGAGCTGGATGTGCCGGGTCTGGGCAGACGCCGCTACTCAGTCGCCACTTTCAAGAGCTGGTTGCGCCGCTACCGCCAAGAAGGACTCGACGGACTCTTGCCCAAGCGGCGTTGCGATGCGGGCCGAAGCCGGGTCATCTCCGAGCAGCTGAGCGCCCACATCTCCGAGCTGCTGGCCCGCCATCCCCGGGTGCCGGTCAACCGACTCCGTGAACAGCTGGTGGCCTCGGGCCACATCACTTCGCGCCGCATCTCCGAATCCACTTTGCGTCGTCACATCAAGCGGGCCGGTCTGCGGCCCCAGGTCAAGCCGGCGCCCAAGGCCCGCAAGCACTTCGAAAAACCCCACGCCAACGATCTGTGGGTGATGGATTTTATGCACGGCCCCAAGGTGCCTCTCGGCCGCCGCCGCCGCAAAACCTACCTGGCTGCAGCCATCGATGACCATTCCCGCTTCCTGACCCTGGCCCGCTTCTACACCCGGGGAAACTCCGCAGTGGTCGTCTCGGCACTCCAAAAAGCCTTCTCGCGCCATGGTTTACCCCAGATCCTTTACTGTGACAACGGCTCGGCCTTCTCCTCCAAACAACTCACCTTGGCCTGCGCCCGTCTGGGTGTGGCTCTGGTGCATTCCAAGCCCTATGACAGTCCTTCGCGCGGAAAAATCGAGCGCTGGTTTCGCACCCTGCGCCAGGGTTTTCTAAGCCTTCTCGATCTCGAGGCCTTGACCCTCGACGATCTCAATGCTCGCTTGTCTCAGTGGCTGGAGCAGGACTATCACCGGCGCCGCCACTCGAGCATCTGTGAGACGCCACTGGAGCGTTACCTGCGCTCGCTCGCCTCCATTCGCCGCCGTACGGTCAGCCGGGCCGAGTTGGACCGGGTCTTTTACCGCACGTTGCACCGCACCGTCCGCAACGACTGCACCGTCTCCATCGCCCGCCGGCTCTGGGAAGTGCCGCCCCAATACACTGGCCTGCGCATCGAGATCCGCCATCCCGAAGGACGTCCCAGTGAGCTGTTTCTCTTCGAAGACGACCAGCCGGTGGTGCGTCTGCACCGGGTCGACGCCGCCCAAAACGCCACTTCCCCCCGAAGACCCCGTTTTTCCCTTCCCGACGAGGAGGATGAATCGTGATCCACACTTTTTACGGCTTCTCCGACACTCCCTTCGCCAAGGACATCCCGGCCCAGAAACTGCTCCCCACTGCGGCCTTTGACGAACTCGCCCGGCGCCTGGACTACATGCGTACCCGTCTGGGGCTGATGCTCGTGCTGGGGGAGGCCGGAACCGGCAAAACGGCCGCCGTGCGCGCCTTCGTCGAGCAACTCAACTCCTCCGTCTACAAGCTCTTCTACGTGCCCCTGTCGACGGTCACTCCCCTGGATTTTTGGGCCCAGCTCAACAGCGAGTTCGGCGGTGAGCCCTCCAGCCGCAAGTCCACTCTGTTTCGAAACCTGCAAACGGCCGTGCGCGACTATGTGGAGAACGCCAAAAAGACCCCGATTCTAATTCTCGACGAGAGCCAGTGTCTGCCCGACAAAACACTGGACGAAATACCTGTACTTCTTAATTTTAGGATGGATTCAATCGATCCCCTGCTCATGATCATGATCGGTCATCCCGACCTGGGCCGACGGCTCGGGCGCCCCATGTTCCGCAACATCCACCAGCGCATCCTACTCTCCTACAAGCTGCCTCCCCTGGATGAGGCCGAAACCAAAAACTACGTCTGCCACCATCTCCAGCTGGCCGGAGCTAAACCCGACATCTTCACCGACTCGGCCTACCTGGCCCTTTACAAAACTTCGGGCGGCGTCTGCCGGCTGCTGAACCGCCTCTGCCTGGCCGCGCTCAACCGGGGCGTGCTCGAGCAAAAGGCCACTCTGGACGAAGAGGACATCTGCCGGGCCTCCGACGAGCTGTGAATAGCGCCGACATGTTCTTCGACAACTCTCCCGAGAAGATCCTCGCCTACCTGCAAGAGCAGCTGCCCGATTACCCTTACCGCCCCGAGCTGGATGCGGCTTTCATTGCCGAACTGACCGCCGACTTCCCCGACGTAGACATCCTGGAAGAGATCAAAACCTTCCGCTGGTACTTCGACAACGCTCCGCTGAGTCGCGTCAACAACGTCCGCGTCGCCCTGCGTCGCTGGATCGCCAACGCCAACGGCTCCCGCTTCCGCTAGCTCCTCTCCTACCAAGGGCTGGCCTCAACCACCAGCGCTCCTCTAATCCGTCATTTTCTGCTTACCCAATCCAGGTCAAAACAGCCTGACTTCACCCCCTCTAAACAATCTGCTGTCTTACACCCAGGGAAGAAAAGGATCCAGGTCGGGTGGCGGCTGTCCGCCTTGCCTAGCGCAGGCCTGCAGATAGTCCCTGAGCCACAGGCGGGGGTTGAGGCCGTTGAGTCGCAGGGTGGCAAAGATGCTGAATAAGCTGGCCGCCAACTGGGCGCTCCAGCGGCTGCCTGAGCCGTAGTAATTCTTGCGTCCCACCACCGGGTTGCGCAAGGCGCGTTCGGCGGCGTTGTTGTCCATAGCCACTTCCGGTTGATCCACAAACACGGTCAGCCCTGGCCAGTGTCGAGCCAGGCTTTTCAGGACCTTGCGACAGGGGGGAGCCAGGCTGGGAAGCTGGCGTTGAGCCTCGCATTGCTCTCGCATTTTCTCAACCGCCACCCGCAGCTTTCGATCGGCCCGGGCCCATTCCAAGGGCTGATCGCGAACTGCCAGCCGCAGCTGATTGGCAGCAAAGAGCCGGCCAATGTCGTCAATCCACATCAGGGACCAGTCCTGCCAGGGGGGGTGGGATAGGCCCAGTCGCCAAAAGTCGCGGCGCACGTGAGCCCAGCAAAAGGCATGGCAAATACGCCCCTCTGAGACCCGGACCAGCTTCTTATAGGCAGAATATCGATCGGTGAGTAAAGTGCCCTGGGCGCTGCCGAAGTGAGATTGAGGCACTGCAGACGAGCGACTGGGTTGGAGCTGGTACACGACTGTGGAGGCCGACAAAAACACCCACAAATGCCAGAGCCGTCCGCTTTTGCCTTCCACCGCCACAAACACCGGCCAGCCGGTCTCGTCGGCTTGCCAGTTCTCCTGGGTGAGCTGCTGCTGGGCGATCGCCTCGGCCACCGGCAAAAACAGACCCTGCAGTTTTTTCAGCCCTCCGGCCACCGTTCCTGCAGAGAGAGTCAAACCGTGGTCTCGCCACTGCTGCAACAGACGGTGGGTGGGGCGGCAATGGTCAAACTTCTCCAGCAGAATCTCCACCCAAACCGAAATCCCTAGTTTGCCTTTGGGAATCAAGCGTGCCGGGGCGGGCGCCGTGACAATGCCGGGCAGCACCCCGCAGCGGCAGGCTGCTTTGTACTTGCGCCGCCGGATCACCCGCCGGTGGGCCCGCACTTCGATTTCGGCCACCTCGGCGTCTTCCGTCCAGCCCAAGGCTTCCAGTGCCAGACCGCATTTCGGACAGCTTTTTTGGGCTTCCTCCAGATCCACTACCTCTTCCTGGGCTGCCAACCCGTCCAGAGTGGTCCGACCGTGCCCCTGCTTGCCTTTTTGCTGCCCTCGGGGTCGCCCGCTCGCCTTGGGGCTGGAACTGCCAGCGCGCCCACCCTTGGCCTGTTCACTCTTGCGCCCCCAGAGCTGACTCTCCAGCTCTCGAACTCGAGCCCGCAGACTCAAGTTCTCTGACTTCAACTGCTTTTCTCTCTCCACCGCCCCGGCATGCTGGGCCTTCCAGTACGCTGCCGCCCAGCGCAGCCGGATGTACTCTTCCTTGGCCACCAAAACCCGCTTCGTCGAGCCATCAGCCGTCAGTCCACCCGATTCCGGCTTGGTGGTAGCACTCAGCTGCATGCTCCCTGTATACACACTCGCAGCTTCTGTGTCCAGCAAAGTTTGACCGCGGGCTTATTTGGAAGGAGATTATTGCAAGACGGGGTTTACCGAATATTTACCTTCCGGGTTGATAAAGCCCAGGGCCGAAAGGCCCGCAACGGAAGGAGTACACACCGCATGAGCAAGAAGAACATTGAAGAAAGTGTGGAGTCAAGAGTTTGTTTCGAGCAGCTGGAAGATTGGGTGCGCGAGAGGATCCAAGGCTGGGTTCAGGAGCTGCTGGAGGAGGAGGTCACGGAGTTATTAGGGCGGCGTAAGAGTGAGCGGCGAAGAGCCGTGGACACTCCGTCGGGCTATCGCAATGGATATGGCAAGCCGAGGCATCTGACGATGAGCTCGGGGACGATCCAGGTTCGAAGGCCTCGAGTGCGGGATCTAGAGGAACGCTTTGAAAGTCGGGTGTTGCCGCTGTTTGCCAAGCGGACGCGGCAGGTTCGAGAACTGATCCCTGAGCTGTACTTGCATGGTCTGGCGCTGGGGGATTTTGATCTGGCTCTGAGAGGGCTCTTAGGGGACAAGGCCGCGCTGTCAGCCTCCACGGTGGCGCGGTTGAAAGAGAAGTGGCAGGCCGAATGGGAGGTCTGGCAGAGTCGACCGCTGGATGATCTGGAAGTGGTTTATTTGTGGGTAGATGGAATTTACGTCAAGGCGGGACTGGAGAAGGAAAAGGCAGTCCTGCTGGTGGTGCTGGCCGCCTTAAGTGACGGCAGCAAAGTAGTCGTGTCGGTCACGAGTGGCTATCGGGAATCGACCCAGAGCTGGTCGGAAGTACTGCGCGACTTGAAGCAGCGGGGGATGGGTTGTCCGCGCCTGGTGATCGGAGACGGCCACCTGGGCATCTGGGGAGCTTTGCGCAACGTCTATCCCCAGGCCGAGGAGCAGCGCTGCTGGAATCATCGGATTGTCAACCTGCTGGCCAAGCTCCCCAAGGGAGTGCACAAGCCGGCCTTGCTGATTCTGCGGCAGATCCCTTACGCCGAGACCCGACAAGAGGCACAACGACTCAAGAAGGTCTTTCAGCACTGGTGCCGGCAGCGAGGACTGACCCTGACGGCTGAGTTGATCGAGCAGGACTGGGACCGGATGGTGACCTTTTACAACTATCCGAAGAAGCAGTGGCAGCATCTGCGAACAACCAATCCCGTGGAGTCACCGTTTGCCGCTCTTCGGCTGCGAACGGACGCGGCCAAGCGGTTCAAGAAAGTGGAAAACGCCCAGGCTGTGATCTGGAAGATGCTGCTGGTGGCGGAGAACAGATTCCGCCGTCTGAAGGCACCGGAGCTGATGAAAGACGTCTACCAGGGCGCCGAATATGTCAATGGAGTCCCGGTCAACCAAGTTCCGGAGGAGAAAGCCGCCTGAGCTTTTTTTACACACCTATTGACAAGAGCTCGTAGGTTTCCCTCAAATGGCTGGGTCAACAGCAGGTGGTGAGGATGCGAAATAAGTGATTGGCGACAGTTAGAATTCCCCGCGACGACAAATGGAATTCCCCGCTTTTTCAGGGCTGATCCTGACCATGAGGGCATGGTTAAGGATCAGCAAGTGCGGAGGTTAGTAAAGTTGAAGAAGAACGAGAAGACGCTAACGATGGCGGCGGCCAAAGCGGGGATGTCGCGAAAGACAGCTCGCAAGTACCTGAAGTCGGAAAAGCTACCGAGCCAGTGTCAGCCGGAACGGTATTGGAGAACTCGATCGGATCCGTTCGAGTCGGTGTGGCCGGAGGTGAAAGAGATCCTGAAGCGATCGCCGACGGTGGAAGCAAAAGCGGTGTTCGATCATTTGTGTCGTCAGCAGGAAGGGGCCTTCCAGCAAGGCCAGTTGAGAACGCTGCAGCGCAGGATCAAGCAGTGGAAGGCAGAATACGGAGAAGCGAAGGAGGTGATGTTCCCGCAGAAGTATCAGCCGGGACATCAAGCGCAATCGGACTTCACGTTTATGGGGCGCCTCGGAGTGACGATCCAGGGCCAGCCGTTTCCCCATCTGCTGTACCACTTCGTGTTGGCCTACTCGAACTGGGAAGCGACCACGCTGTGTTTCAGTGAGTCGTTTGAGAGCCTCAGCCTGGGGCTTCAGAACGCGTTGTGGGAGTTGGGGGCGCTGCCCGAGGAGCACCGGACCGACCGGCTCTCGGCGGCAGTCAAGAACCTGAAGCGGGAAGAGTTCACCGAGCGCTATCAAGCGTTGCTGAGACACTTCGGGATGCGCTCCAGTCGCACTCAGGCAGGAAAGGCACACGAGAACGGGGATGTGGAACAGTCCCATCACCGCTTGAAACGGGCCATTGAGCAGGAACTGCTGCTGCGGTGTAGCCGTGATTTTTCCAGCCGGGAAGAGTACGAGGGCTTTGTAGCGGTGATTGTGTCCCGGCGCAATGCGGCCCGGCAAAAGAGCCTGGGAGAAGAGCTGGCAGTGATGCGCCCGTTGCCGGCACGCCGTCTGGATGACTTCACCCGGCAGTGGGTGAGAGTCTCCCCCAGCAGTACGATCCGGGTTCGCCACAACACCTATTCGGTGGACAGCCGGTTGATCGGCGAGCGCGTTCAAGTGCGGGTGTGGGCGGATCAGGTGGAGGTCTACTACGGAGGACGGCGCCAGGCACGGATGCCGCGCTTGCGAGGAGAAGGCAAGCATCGCATTGACTACCGGCACGTGATCCATTCGTTGGTGCGCAAGCCGGGGGCGTTTACTCGCTATCGCTGGCGGGAGGATCTGTTTCCGGGGATCTTGTTTCGAGTCGCCTACGACGAGCTGCGCCGAGATTGTCCGGCCACGGCGGATCGCCAATATCTGAAGATCCTCGAGGTGGCTGCCCAGGAAGGTGAACAGCGGGTGCGAGAGGCACTTCAGGTGTTGATTGAGCGGGGACAAAGAATCCGTTTTGAAGCACTACGAGAATGCCTTGTCGATCCGGTGGTGGAACCCTGGGAAGTGATGGTGGAGAAGATGGACGTGGGCCTCTACGACACCCTTCTCGAGAACCGGGAGGTGAGGTCATGAGCACAGGCAACTTACCGCGACTTCGCGAGTGCCTAATCGAGCTGCATCTACCGGCCTTTCGGGAGCACTACGCCGCCCAGGCGGCACTGGCCACCCAGGAAAGTCTGGCCTATCCCCGGTTTCTCTTGTCGTTATCTGAGATCGAGGTGGCGGAGCGGCACGAGCGCAAAATCCAGCGCCAGCGTCGGGCCTCCAAGCTTCCCTGGGAGAAAACGCTGACGGCGCTGGACCGCTCGCGCTTGCCCCAAAGCGTGGATCGACAACTCACAGCGCTGCTGGAAGGGACGTTTTTGGATCGTGCCGAGAACGTCTTGGCTTTCGGTAACCCTGGGAGCGGGAAAACCCATCTGGTCTGTGCTCTGGGCCAGGAGTTGATTCTGCTGGGGCGCCGGGTTCTGTTTTCTACCTGCGCCCTGCTGGTACAGCGATTGCTGCGGGCCAAAATCGATCTGACTCTGGAGAAGGAGCTCAAGAAACTGGATCGCTTCGAGGCTCTCATAGTCGATGACATCGGCTACGTTCAGTAAAGCCGGGAGGAAATGGAGGTTCTCTTCACACTGCTGGCCCATCGTTACGAACGTCGCAGCATCTTGCTGACCAGCAACCTGATCTTCTCGGACTGGGAGAGGATCTTCAAGGACCCCCTGACGACGGCAGCAGCCATCGACCGGCTGGTGCACCACAGCGTGATTCTGGAACTCAACGTCCCGAGCTATCGAATGGAGAGCGCCAAGGCAAAGCAGCAGGGAACCACGAAATGAGGAAACCGCGAGGAGGTCAAATCCGGGCAAATCGGCTGATTGGACCCCGGAAAGTGCTTGGTGAGGGCGATAGACGAGTGCCCGCCAAGGGGAGAGGTCGTACAGCGCCCTACAGAGGCCGCTCAGCAGCCTCGTGGATCTGGTCCACTCCCCTCGACGCCAGCGCGAGCGAGGGGGAGCTCCGTTCGGGCTACGCCCTCACTCCGTCCCCCTCGCATTCTAGGAACAATCTCTCTTTTTTACAGAAAGGAGGACCGCGGAAAGGGCCGTCTCAGAGGACGGCTACAGCTCTTTTTTTTTAATCCTTGTGTGGGGATTTCCAATCGTCGCTGCGGGAATTCTATTTGACGTTGATCAATAAGGGAATTATGCGAACAAAGTCCTGGGGCGAGGGACCTTATTTCGCTTCTTGAGCTTATTCCGCACTCACGACAGCCAATTTGTAGTCACTCGGGTAGTAATCCGTCCAAAGGGAGTGGCACGGCTTCCTCCTTTTGCCCGTAACCGGTAGCATAGAGCCCAAAGAAACGGAGGCGTATCATGAAACTCAGTCAAAAAGGACTCGCATGGGCCCTCGGGCTCGGGTGGGGCGGAGCAATGCTGGTAATCGGGGTGGGCAACCTGATCTTTCCCCCCTACGGTCAATCCTTTCTCCAGGCGATCGCATCTGTCTACCCCGGCTATCATGCCTCCCCGAGCGTCTTCGACGTTACGGTGGGAACGCTTTACGGTGCGGTGGATGGTGCCATCGGTGGATTCATCCTGGCGTGGCTCTACAACCGGTTCGCGTCAGCCTGAGATTGGACTGAGAGACTCCAGAGAGGTCGCTGATCCCGGAAATCCCGGATTCTGTCTCACCCTTATTTCTACTACTACCCCTTCTTACTCTTACAGAAGGCCCGATGCGGCCTTTACCATGGTTCAAGGACTGGACCTGGAGTCTTCATTTCAGCGGCTGGCAAGAAGGCCATCAGCCTCGATCCCGGTACTGGAGGAGTTGTAATAAACACACACAGGTTGCGACCTGCCATCAGGAAGCATTTTGAGGACTATCACAGGAAACTTCTTAACCCTTCTTTCCCGGCCTGCCCCCCGGGATCGATTCTGAACAGCTCCTCGACTTCCGTAACTCGGTCGGATACCTGGAGCGTAGCGCGGCCGTCGGTGCGGTGCAATTACTGAATCTCAAGACACACCCGGCATGATTCTGAAGATCGCCTACGGATAGTGGCAGGATTGGCGTTTAGAATTTCCTTTGAATCATCGATGCCTTCTCAGGGCACAATCGCGACGCCCCACGGTCGCTCTCCGACCTTAATTCGTGCCACCACCTGTAGGGTTTCCACTTCAACCACAGACACATCATCCGATGGGCCGTTAGCGGTATAGAGTTTCTTCCCGTCCGGCGTGATGGCAATGCCCCGGGGGCGTTTGCCGACTTCAAACGAGGCAATGACTTCATGGGTTGACGTGTCGATCACAAAAACACGACCGCCGTCAACGGTGGTGACGTAGACTCTCTTTCCATCGGGGGCAACAGCAACACCCATCACCCTCACATTGTCGCCTTCCTGTTTGATTCTGTGGGTCAATCGATGGTTTTGTGTGTCCACAACCGAGAGGGTCCAGAGTGTCTCTGACATGACATAGGCGCGGGAACCATTTGGCATGGAGGCAGCGGCACGAGGCCGGCCCCCTACCGCGAGGGTCGCCGTGACTTTGTTCGTTTCAGTGTCAATGACGGACACCGTCTGGCTCGCCTTATTCGTTACATAGACGATCTTCCCTTCCGGGCTCACCTGGATTCCTCTAGGCCGCTTCCCCACCGGAATTGTGGTGAGGACACTGTCGGTGCCCGCGTCAATCACAGTGACGTCGCCCGAGGCCTCATTGCTGACGTACACCCGGGAAGATGACGCGGTCTCTGAGGCTTTCGGATGGGGGGACGGGACAGCAGCAGTCTGAGCTTTCTCGGGCGCGGCGCCTGTCTGCGTTTCGGGCCAGTCCGCCGGTGGAATCCAGGCCCCCCCGTTCGGTCCAATCTCATCTGGCCTCCCTGGAGGCAACACGTTCTCACTTCTTGCCCTGACATAGACATAAATGTCGGTGATCTGTTCGTCGTCGAGCAATTGATTCCACGCCGGCATCCCTTTCTCGGGAGCTCCATCGCGAGCGACCCGGAGAAACTCCTCGTGGGGGAGCAGCGGTTCTCTCAAGTTCGGTGCCAGGGGACTGCCCAGGGCATGCTCGCCGTGACATCTGGCACAGTACACATGCCACCATTTCCAGCCATTGTAAACACGTTTATAAACCGCTGAAGCGTCTTGAGAGTCCTGGATGGCGGCCTCCCCAATGCCCCGGAGATTAGCCGAAGTCCCCAGGATCCAGACCAAAAGTGCGAAGGAAATGACCGCCCCTGTTCTCAAGATGCGGTCTTTTGAGATCTTGATAAGCGACTCACTCACTGTGCTGCGTCTACCCTGTCATCCATGAGAGGCACTCCATAATCGGTCAGGATCTTTCTGATTTCAGATCGCTTCCTGTCAAGCACTCCTTCCAATTGGGCTTTGAGGGTCTTTTCACCGTGTCTGACCCCCATCGAGATATCGAAGGCAAAAGGCAGATCGCCCTCGCCAGATGGGACAGGCACTAGCTCCAACGCCGCACCCTGTTTCTTTGCAAAGTACCCGGCGACGGGCCCCCAGACAATTGCCACATCGATCTCCTCGGTGGTAACTGCTTCGATAATCCTGCTGGGCCGATTCTCTTGCGAGTAAAAGGTGCTGAACCCGACCACATTGTTCACAATACCCCTTCTCGTTAACTCGTGGACAGGCGGGGGATTAGTGTAGTCGTTGCCAAGCAGATGCACGCCAATTTTGAGACGCCGCAGAACCGGATCATCCAGGGATTTGACGCGAATTCCCTTATCTTTGCGAAAGACGAAGACAAACGTGGAGCGGTAATAGGGCTGGGTCCAAAGAACCGGATCATACCCTTTCGGAATGCCCATCACTACATCGCATCGAGCCTCCTTCAGGGTAGCCTTCAGGGTGTTCCGGATAAAGCCCATGCGTTGTCCCCACCAGATGTAGGTGGGGGAAGCCCCAAATTCTTCCGCGATGAGATCGCCGATTTTGTTTTCAAACCCTTCGAACCGCCGGTTGGTAAAAGGCAGATTGTCGGGATCGGCACACATCCGAAACTGTTTCATCTCGCCTCCCCACGCGCTGCCGATCCACAGAGCGCACATCAGGAGGAGGAACAATCCAGAAATACCGACACGTCGTCTCTCGGCCATAGGCCCCCGAGTCGCTGTCCAGCGCCACCGGCAGACCGGCGTCGCAGTAAGATCTCTAGCGTGCCTGGATGCGCCTCGCACCTAAGGAAGCGAGAAGACAGTCAACACGCCACCCAGGTTGCTATGTTGATCTACGTCTGCAAACGCACCAAGGGCTCCCAGCCCCGCAGTAGGATCTTCCGGGCCGATTCCAGCAGCAATCCCAATGCCCGACCATCCGCCGACACCCGAGAGAATGGCGACATACTGCTTGCCGTCAGGGCCCATATAAGTGATCGGATTACCGATAATGCCGGAAGCGGTCTTGAACTTCCACAGGACTTCCCCGCTCTCGGCATGAACCGCCTTCAGCCATCCTTCCATGGTGCCATAGAAGACGACATCACCGGCAGTGGCGAGGGCGCCTCCCCAGGCGGCTAAACCCTCCTTGATCCCCCACACCTTCTTTCCGGCGCTCGCATCCCAGGCCATGAACTCGCCCCTGTGCCCGCCCGGACCGGGAGAACTCACTATAATCGCGCCAACGTAGGGCTGACCCGCCTGGTATTTGATTTCAACCCCCTCATAGTCCATACAAAGATTGTTGGTGGGAACGTAGAAGAGGCCCGTTCTGGGGGAGTAGGCGACGGGCTGCTGGTTCTTTGCTCCCATGGCAGAGGGACAGATGTTCTTGGTGTTCCTCGTCGCCGAAGGTCTCTTCGCGGGATCTTCAATGGGCCTCCCCGTGCTTATATCTATCCCCTTGGCCCAGTTGACATACGCGAAGGGTTCGGCCGCGAGCAGCTCACCAGTTTTGCGATCCAGCGTGTAGGAAAACCCATTGCGGTCGAAGTTCACGAGGACCTTCCTGATCTTTCCGTCGATCTTCAGATCCACAAGAACATTCTCATTGATCCCATCATAGTCCCAGGCATCGTGGGGAGTCTTCTGGTAGGCCCACTTCGCCTTGCCGGTGTCAGGATCCCGGGCGAAAATCGTCATCGACCATTTGTTGTCTCCAGGCCGCTGGTCGGGATTCCAGGTTCCAGGGTTTCCGGTGCCGTGGTAGAGAAGGTCGAGCTCTGGATCGTAGGAGTACCAGCCCCAGGTTGTGCCTCCCCCGATTTTCCATTGATCACCCTTCCAAGTCTCTACGGATCCCGGAAAGCCCACTTCCTCCTCCGGGCCGGTGCTGTACATGCGCCAGATCTGCTTGCCGGTATTCATATCATTTGCTGTGATAAACCCGCGGACGCCGTACTCACCCCCGCTAATGCCGCTAATGACCTTGTCCTTCACCACCAGGGGAGCACTGGTGAGCGTCTCGCCCCTCTTGTAGTCTCCCTGCTTCATCTTCCAGAGTTCCCTGCCGGTTGCGGCATCCAGGGCCACGACGTGGGTATCCAATTGGCACTGGAAGATCTTGCCTTCAGCGTAGGCAAGCCCCCGGTTGACCGTATCGCAGCAGGCGATCGCAATCACCTCTGGGTCCTGCTCAGGGGTGTACTTCCACTTGATCGGGGCACCCTCTCTCGCCAGGTCCAGGGCATACACCGTGTTCGGGAAGGGAGTATGGACATACATCGTGCTGCCCACCACCAGTGGTGCACCCTCATGTCCCCGCAGTACGCCAGTCGAGAACATCCAGGCAGGCCTGAGATTCTTGATGTTATCGGTGGTAATCTGCCCGAGTGAACTGTAACGGGTACTGGCGTAATTCTTGCCCGGCATCACCCACTGTGTAACGTCTTGTTGAAGCCGGAGAAGCTCGTCGTTCGCGAGAAGTAAAGAGGGTAGCGAAAAGGCTATCACCAGAATTAGTGAGGGTGCCCCTTTCACAGTTGAAAGTGGAAGGAGATTCTGTTTGAGCACGATCCTAAGCCACCTTTCCCTCACCCGGCTGTAGTTTCGAGTCGAGACATTGCACATCAGAATCTCCAGCACTCAGAGTACCCCACCAGGTGAGAAAAAGAAATCCCATGAAGAAAAAGAAATCTGGTACTAATTGTCCGGTATTGAATTCATCAAAGTTGCAGTTTAAGCTTAGCAGCCCGTGGCAGAAGTGCTTAATTGGGTCCGGACACCGACTTGGGCCGGGGGCCACCTGGAAAGGGCCCGATTGAAAGTTTTCCAATCAAACCTTCAAAGAAAGTGCTGATCCGTCTCCTCAGGCCCTTCCTCAGCCCGAAAAAGACTAACAAAGCGCAAAGAATCCGGGCGTGGAGGGCCCGGGGAGTCCCTGCGCCGAGTTTCTGGCGCATCACCATACCCAGGTTGAACGCACCGGCCTGAATCAGCAGTCTCTTGGCCACATTGTCGTGTCCCCTGACCTCGGTGCGGCGCATCCCCCCTGTCCGGTACAGATGAGCAAAGGATCTTTCCAGTTTTTCGCCCCGCCGTCTCAGTAACTCGCGGCCTCGCTCTCCCCGTATCCGTCTGCGGTTGGCATAGGTGGCATCTCGCCCCTCGATGTTGCCTTTCCACTTGCGTCTGCCCCGCTTCGGTTCCGAGATGTAACTGCGTATCTGCAGCGCTGCAAAATCCTTTACCGTTTCGGTGCTGTGATATCCCTTGTCGGCCACCACCTCGGCCATTTCCTCTTTTTGCCCCGTCGCCTCTTCAATGTTTTCGGCAGCACGAATCAGCGTCTCCTTCAGGGTCGTCGTGTCTCCTTTATCGGCTCCCTGTACCGTGACCGCCACAATCGCTCCCGTCTCCATGTCGATGGCATGCTCGGCCTTGTGGGCCAGGTGCGTTCGCCCGTCCTTCATCTTCGTGATGCGAGCGTCCGGATCGTGAGGATGTTTCCACTCTTTGTTGGAGCCTTTCTTCTTGCGTTTCCGGTCCGTACGAACCAGGTCTTCGCGGGTGGGCGTCTCGATTCCGGAAGCCTGAGCCAATCCGGTTAAAAACTGGTTATAGTCTTCTCCCGTATCCCGTCGGATGATGGTGCGCATCGCCGCATTGGCTTCCAGCGTCGTCGCGTCGATCCCGATCGTCTTTCCCTTCAGCAGTTCCGATTCCGCCAGTCGCTCCAGCACCCAGCTGAACACCGCCGCATGGGTCTGCACATCGATTAATCTCCGGGTTCTCGATATCGTCGAGTGATCGGGTGGTGTCTCGCTCACTTTCAATCCCAAAAACTCTCTCAGGGCCAGTGAATCGGCCACTCTCCAGGCAATCCCTCGCTCCGCTCCGATCCCTTCAAAATACCCCACCATCAACAGCCGAAAATACACTCCCGGCGCCACGCTCGGCCGCCCCATCTTTCTCCGCGTAGAACTTCCCGCACAGCTCCTCTACGAAATCGTCAAAGCCGTGCTCACTCAATACCTCGTTGAGGGCTTCGTAGAATGGATGCCCGGGGCTCCGCGCTAACTGGCTGCTGGCCACCCACAGATCCGCTTGTCGCCGTCGCTTCTTCTTTCCCATTGCCATGGGACCAGTGTAGTGTCTGAATGTGACCCCTACCCTCGACTTTCACCACAGGCTGCTAGGGTTATCTCTTTCCGGGATTTCCGGGATAAGCCCGTGGAATCAGCGTTTCAGGTTGGCTCAGCCTGGGATCGGCCTGGGATTTCCGGGGTCGTGGTCGGCTGTCATTGCATTCCGCCGGGTGTGGGCCTAGCATTAGGTTGAAGTTACCCCACTTTTGTGGACAGTTTACGGCTTTCGAATCAAGCCACATCTGAGTGCCTCGATTCATAGTTGATCGGCGACAGATAGTCCAGTGACGAGTGCCGCCTGTGAGGGTTGTAAAAGCCCTCGATGTAGTCGAAGACAGCAAGCTTGGCCTGCAGCTTGCTGCGGAAGCTGTGCCGGTCGATCAGTTCACACTCCAGAGAGGCAAAAAAGCTCTCACACAGCGCGTTGTCATAACAGTCACCGACCGAGCCCATGGAGGGTCTGATGCCGGCTCTCTTGCAGCGTAGCCCGAACTCGATCGACGTGTATTGCGTCCCCTGGTCCGAGTGATGGATCACCCCGTCGGATTCACGCTCTTGAAGTGCCATTTGCAGGGCATCGGTCACTAGCCGGGTCTTGAGATCATTTCTGAGCGACCAGCCGACCACTCGACGACTGAAAGCGTCGACCACTACGGCCAGGTAGACGAAACCTGCCCAACTCGGCACGTACGTGATGTCTGCAACCCACAGTCGGTTGGGGCGGCTGACCTGGAAGTTTCGCTCCACCAGATCCGGAGCCGGACGGCTGTCTTGGCCTCTCAGGGTCGTGCGTGTCTTGCGTCTGCGGCTAACGCCTTCAATGCCGGCGACTTTCATCAGTCGGGCCACCCGGTTTTTGCCCACCAGGTGACCTTCCTCTCGAAGTTCCGCCGTAATGCGGGGAGCTCCATAGGTCCGACGACTTTGCTGGTGGATCCCGTTGATTGTTTCCAGAAGACGAGCATTCGCTTCATCTCGAGTCGAAGGTCCGCGATCGACCCACGCGTAGTAGCCACTGGTGGAGACACCCAGCAAACGGCACATGGTGGTGATTGGATAGTCGGCCTGATTCACTTTCACGAACCTGAAGACTCCTTGGAAATCGGATCGCTCTCCCGTGCGAACCAGGCCGCGGCTTTTGCCAATATTTCCCGCTCAACCCTCAGCTGCCTATTTTCTTTGCGCAACTTCCGCAGCTCGGCTCGTTCTACCGTCGTCAGGCCGTCTCTACGACGGCCTTCATCCAGGTCTGCCTGGGCGATCCAGTTGCGGATCGTCTGTTCGTTGGGTTCAAACTCTCGGGCCAGCTCACCGGGGCTGCGCCCGGCTCGATGAAGCTCGACTATCTGCTGGCGAAACTCGGGTGGATAAGCTCGTCTTGTTCTTGGCATCGTGTCCTCCATTCTCCCAAAGGATTAGGTGTCCACGAAACCGGGGGAACTCCAGGTCGAGATTCCCTTTCAGTAGCAGACAACGGTTAGTGACCAATGATCGGCCAGACCATCTCTCATTACCGCATCACGGACAAGCTCGGCGAAGGCGGCATGGGAGTGGTGCATCGGGCCATTGACGCCAGGCTGAACCGGGAGCTGGCGCTGAGAACTCAGCTCAATGGGCCCGACTCCGAGGTTGCCATTGTCTCGAAGGCTGACCTCTGAGAAGTATGCCTGAACGGATCGGGTTTCCGCCAGGCAGCGGTTCACCTCCTAGCGCCGGGTCATCCGGAGCCACCCCAGCAGTCCCAGTGCGGTGAGTCCGTCTCGCAGGGCCTGGTGTAGGTCAGTGCGGAACACGGGGTCGTTTGTGACCTCGATGAACTCGGCGTCTATCTGGGTGTCGTCCTGTAACTTGCTCGGGATGGAGGCGAGTACGACCCGGACGAAGTCGTAGTCGTGGGCCATTGTGCGGGTGATCTGGATGAGCTGGTCAAGAGAGAGCTGCATTGGGATGAGGATACCGCCGCCGGTGCCAGTGAGACTATCCTGGCGATTCCGAGGTCGCATGAGGCGACCCTCTCCCTGGATTCAGTAACTCCCTTTTCCATCTAGCCCGCCGGAAGCGTGGCTCATCTTGTTATTGACCCGTTGAGCCGATACGGAGACAGGGTTCTTCTTACGATGATTCTGTAGTAGACTCCCAACCAATCGGGGGGCGAAGAAGCTGCACCTCACGGGAAGAAGCCGATGCGGACTCCAGCTACGTGTTCGATGGTCTGTAGCCTGATGCTTCTTGCCCCGATGTCAGGCGGCGCCCGGGCTGTTGAGCGGGTCCCGACCTCGACCAAACGCTTCCAGGATCGCCCCGTGGTCATCCCGGCTGCCAGAATTGGCAATCCCTGGATCAACTTCGATGACGGGCGCAGTCTCGAGGTCCGCTTTGCGGACGGGGCGGAAGCGGCCGATCGTTTTCAACTCACCCTGGGGGAGGGCAGAGTCGAGCCGCTGACTCTGGCATCGGCTGATTTTGATGAAGACGGCGTGCCCGATCTGGCCTGCGGATACTCAATCGGCGAGACGGGATTGATTTCCCTCCACCGCGGCAACAAGGATCCGATCTATCCCCATAGCGAGCGCTCCAGGGAACGTCGCCTCGAGGGAACCTTCCTGAATGACCCTTTCTTCCCCGAAGCGAGACTCCTTCATCTTCCCGCTGCTCCTGATCTGCTGGGTGCGGGCGATTTCGACGGTGATCGACACTGGGACCTGGTGCTTGCTACCCGAGGGGACAACAGGCTCTGGTACCTGCCGGGACGAGGTGACGGAACCTTCGATCAAGCTCAGGCCGTAGCGCTGGCGGGTGACGTGACGGTGTTCCTGGTGGCGGATCTGAACCGGCGAGATCTGCGAGCCGACATCGTGGTGGGTCTGATCAACGAAGAGGGCCCGCGACTGCTGGTCTTTCAAACACCGTGGGGCGCGCTGGATCGAACCCATGGGATGCCTCCCGAAGAGCTTCTCGTCGATTCGATTCCGAGCGCCTTGGCCGCCGAGGACCTGGATGGCGACTACCGCATCGACCTGGCGGTTGGCCACGGTGACTCGGTGACCGTTTTCTTCGGACGCGACCGGAAGCTGCTCTGGCCCGAGCCTGTTCGCGATCAGGTGGAGTCTGCACGGGAAGAGAACATCTTTTTCGATGCACCGGTCCGCTCCCTGGCCATCGGGGACTTCGCAGGAGACCGTCGGCCCGAGCTGGCGGTCCTGACCCAGGATGAGCCCTTTTTTATCGGTCGCGAGGATGAAGGAGTCTGGACACGCCGGAGCCTCGGCCGAGAAGACCGCTCCTACGGCGTGGAGGCTCAACTCCTTCGGGCCCGTGTGTCGACCCTGCCTAAAGATGACCTCCTCATCCTCGATCCTGAACGGCGCCGCATCGAAATCCGGGGCGAAGTGTCCCGGGGCGGAACGTGTCAACAACTTTGAGACACTTTGGTGAATAAATTACAGTAGCGTCATCTCAGGGGTCCTTCTTTTCGGGAGGGTTGATCCAAACCGCCTCTGGAAGAGCGGGAGGAACGGGTTTGCCATTGGGAAATCTCTCCTGGAAGAGTGCATGGGCGGCCTCCAGTGTTTGGGCTCGATTGCGACGTGTGGCGATGGCGGTGAGGTAGTGCACGTCCTCGGGAGTGTGCAGGCCGATACCCGAATGGCGATGGTCGCGGTTATACCAATCGAAGAACTCCCGGCAAAAGGTTCTGGCTTGCTGGATGGTGCCGAATCGAGCCGGGAATTCGGGCCGGTACTTGAGGGTCTTGAATTGGGCCTCCGAGTAGGGATTGTCGTCACAGACGTGAGGCCGAGAGTGAGACTTGGTCACTCCCAGATCGGCCAGCAGCAAGGCCAGTGCCTTGGAACTCATCGACGACCCTCGATCAGCATGGAGGGTGAGATCTCCCGACACGATCGCCTGCTTGGAGTAGCTCTGGGCGATCAAAGCCTTGGCCAGGCGTGAGTTCTCCTGGGTGGCCACCATCCAGCCCACCACGTAGCGGCTGAAGATATCCAGAACCACATAGAGGTAGTAATAACTCCATTTGACGGGACCCTTGAGCTTGGTGATGTCCCATGACCAACATTGGTTGGGGCCGGTGGCCAGGAGTTCTGGCTTGGCGTATTGGGGATGGCGGCGCTGGCGGCGACGCTCCTTGACTTCCAGACGTTGGGACAGAATGCGATACATGGTTCGGATCGAGCACAAGTATCGCCCTTCATCCAGTAGCTCCGCCCACACTGTGGCGGGAGCTTTGTCGACAAACCGCTGGCTGTGCAGGACCTCCACGACAGCTTCCTTCTCGGGCGGGCTCAAGGCGCGTGGGGATGCGGGCCGAGGTCGAGGATCCATCGCCGGCCGTTCCCGCCGAAGTTTCTCCCGATACAGACTGGATGGCGGCAGATCCAGAGCCTGACAGCCGGCCCGGACTCCGTGGGATTGTGAGAATCGCAAAGCTTCGTCCATCAGCTCTCGTCTCCGTTCTCTTCGCTGCTCGCCAGAGAGATCCCCAACAGTTGCGAGACTTTTTTTTGGAGATCCAGCATGGCTTCAAACTTCTCGAGCTTGCGCTTCAACTTCCGATTCTCGGCCTGAACTTGCCTCAATTGATGATCCAGAGGATTGACCGGCTTGGACTTGCGCCCCCGCTTGCGAGGAGTCAGCGCCTGCAGCGTTCCTTCCTCGCGTTGTCGTCGCCAGGTCTGAAGATTCGACCAGTAAAGTCCTTCTCGGCGCAGCAAGGCTCCCACTCCGCCCGACTCTTCACATCCATCGGCCTGCTCCAGGATCCGGAGCTTATAGCGGGCTGAAAATCGGCGACGCGTGGCCTTGCTGGGAACTTCCGGATCGGGTCTAGGAAGAACCCTGTCGGGCTCAGTCCGTTCCGCACCGATTTTGGGGACCTCTCCGCTTCGCTCCGAAGTCTCCAAAATCCTCAGTTTCTTATCGCTCCTGTTTACCATCATCGTGTGATCCAGCTTCTCACCCTCTAGTCTAATTTAGTGGGGAAGAAGTGTCTCACCCATGTTGGCACAGAGGGGGGCGAACGCCGGATTTTACCGAACTCCTTTCCCGATCGCACCATACGCAGCTGGATCAGGAGTGTGGACGCTCCCGTATCTGTTCTTCCGATGCGCTTCAACGCGGACGCGCTAACCGATCTTGTGCTGTTGACTGACTCGCCCGATCCACTGAGCTTCCTCGTGACCCAGGGGAATGAGCCGATCGTTGTCGATACAGACGGAAGCGAATCCTCGCTTCAGAATGACGACAAATGCGACGCGGACGCGGATCCAGAGAACGGGGAGCAGTGCACTCTGCCCGAAGCCATCCGAACGGCCAACAATCGGGGAGGTTTGGATACGATTCAATTCGCGATTTCGCAGATCAACCTGACTGAGCGACTGCCCGACATTTTTGATCCGGTCGTTATCGATGGCACCTCGGCCGGACTCGTGACCCTCACGCCCATCGAGCGATTCGCCAGTGGGCTGCTCGACCTGGGCGCGAATGCCTCGGGAAGCACCATCCGCGGGATGAAGACCAATGTGAAGATTACGGGCGGCTCAAACAATATCGTTGAAGGGAATCAGCTGGGTGTTTCAACGGGGGGCGCGGATATTGAACCGGCCGTCCTGATCCGCGGGGGGGAATCGAGCAACAATCTCATCGGGGGAACCACCGCCGAAGCCCGCAACATCCTGATCGGCGGAGACCTGGCGGTCGGGGGTGTCGAGATCGGTTCCAACTTCACAAGCAGTCGGGATGACACCACCCGAACGATGATCTTCGGCAACTATATCGGTACGGATGCGACGGGAACTCGAGTCAGTGGTTTCGGGGCGGGAGTGTTCATCTTCCCGCCGAATAGCGACAACCAGATCGGTGGCCTGGCGCCCGGTCAGGGCAATCTGATCGCGGGCAGTGAGGGCCGCGGTGTTCTCCTGGCCCGGCAGACCAGCGACAACATCGTGGCCGGCAATAAGATCGGAACCGATCCGACAGGCACATTCACCAACCCGGATCGATTCTCAGGAGAGTGTCCTGACCGGACGTCCAGCTGCTCTCCAACACGCCTCGGCAATCGACTGACCGGTGTGGCGGCTGAGGGTAACGGGAACGATCATCAGGTCGTCGAGAACCTGATTTCTGGGAATGGTCACTCGGAAATCTTCCGCCCGAACGGGGTCGGAACTGGGAGTGACGGAACGATCATTCGCGACAATCAGATCGGGACCGACATTTCGGGAACAAAGATCGATCCCGACGGCGTTCCTGAAAACGGCGATGAACTGGGGAACGGGGTTGGAATCAGCGTCAGTGGCACCGGGGTCATGGTCACGGGAAACGTGATCGCCGGAAATGCCCGCGAAGGCATTCGAGTCAGCCAGACCTTAGGCCCGGAGAATGACATTCTCATCCAGGACAATCAGGTGGGTCTCGGTGCAGGGGGCCAGAGACTCGGGAACGGTGGGGACGGCGTCTACCTGATGGGGTCGGGTCGAGTCAATCAGAACCGGATCGCCTTCAACGCTCTTTCGGGCGTCAAGGTGCGCGGAGAAGACACCACGGCGCCCCTGACCCGGAACCAGATCTGGGAGAACGGAGAGCTCGGGATCGACCTGGTCAAAAATGGCGAGTTTCCGACCTCGGTGACACCCAACGATCCGGGCGATGTTGATACCGACGGCCCGAATGGATTGCAGAACTTTCCCGTGCTCAACGGGGCGGATGGGTTCTTTGTCACGGGAAGGCTGGATGCAGATCCTGGAACCGACGAGGAGCCGAAGACCTACACGATTGAGTTCTTTGCCAACACGGCCTGTGATGACTCGCAAGTAGACGAGGAGGGGAAGCCCCACGGCGAGGGTGAGACCTTCCTGCGTGTTGTGGAAAACGTCAGCCCGGGAGAGTTCACTTTCCCGTTGCCCGTCGCTGAAGGCTTGTTCGTGACGGCCACTGCTACCAGCGAGCAAGAGGGTAACACCTCGGAGTTCTCGATCTGTGTTCCGGTGTTAGCGATCTGCCCTGCACAATCTCAATGCGAAAGTCCGATCATCGTTAACTCGACGCGTGACGGCGAGGACGACAATCAAGGAGATGAAGTTTGCAGCACTGGGAAGAAGGTCACGGACTCGAGTCAGGACTGCGATCCAACCGTAGGGGGCGACTGCGAGTGCACGCTTCGGGCGGCCATCATGCAGGCCAATGTTGATCCGTCCAAGTCCACGATCCGCTTCTTAGAGGAGGTCTTTCCGGAAGATTCTCCCGGAGTCATTTTCCCGAAAGAGAGCCTTCCGGAAATAGAGCACCCTGTGATCATCGACGCAAGCGGGGCAGGTGTCGTGATTGACGGCAGCAGAGCAGGTAACTCTTCTACCGGCCTTAAGATCAGCGCCGGAAACAGCACTGTGAAAGGGCTGACTATCGTAGGCTTTAGAGCAGCTTTCTTTGGCATCGGAATAGAAATTGAAAAGGAAGGCGGCAACCGCATTGAGGGGAACACGCTTATTGAGAACACACGGGGACTCGCTATCGGATCGGATGATAACCGGATCGGAGGGGTAAACACCGCACAATCTTGTCTCGATCCCTGCAATTTGATTTCGGGTAACGGGAGCGGGATCGGTATCACCGGTGATAGGAATATTGTTCAGGGCAACTTCATCGGCACCGACAGCACAGGAACTCAAAAAAGGGGGAACGAATTTTTAGGGATCACTATTCTTGGAGGATTGGGAGGGGGGCGTAAGAATGAAATCGGGGGAACTCGGCGTGGAGAGGGAAATCTTATTTCAGGCAATCGGGGCGGGATTCGTATAGGAGCTCCAGATAATACAATACAGGGAAATCGAATCGGAACGGATAGAGGTGGCACGGAAAACTTAGTACATAAGTTCTTAAATACACTAACGTATTATATCAGGCTGATTTGGCATTGTGGTAACCTGAAAGGAGTTCCACAGTGCCTCGACACAGCCCGTATAAGATCGTTCTATCGCCAGGTGAGGAAAGAGAACTATTGGCTCGTGCCCGAAAATATACGTTACCGTATTTTCAGGTACAGCGAGCCAAGATGATTCTCCTGGCAGCCCAGGGTTTGCGTAATGATGAGATCGCGAAACGTTTGGATACCCGTCGAGAGGTGGTATGTTTCTGGCGAAAGCGCTTTTTCGAAAAACGCCTGATGGGTCTGGAGGAGAACTCTCGGCCGGGTCGCCCCCGGTCTTTTCCCCCCAGAGGTAGTGGTCGAGGTTAAAGCCTTGGCCTGTGAGTTGCCCGCCACCTTCGGATTGCCCATCTCGCGATGGAGCAGCGCCGATCTGGCCGCCCAAGTGCGCCAGTCCGGGTTGGTCGCCAGCATCAGCAGGACCACCGTCTGGCGCTGGCTCCATGAGGACGCCATCCGCCCTTGGCAGCATCGCTGCTGGGTTTTCCCTCGAGACCCCCATTTCGCCGAAAAAGCGGGGCGTATCCTCGACTTGTATGAGAGAGTGTGGCTGGGGCATCCCCTGAAAGACGGTGAATTCGTCCTCTCCGCCGACGAAAAAACCAGCATCCAGGCACGCCGCCGTCGGCATCGAACCCTCCCCCCTCAACCCGGCGTCGCGATGAAGGTGGAACATGAATACACGCGCTGCGGCGCTTGGGCTTATTTGGCAGCACTGGATGTGCATCGGGCCAAGCTCTTCGGTCGCTGTGAACGAAAAAATGGGATTGCTCCTTTTGGCCGCTTGGTCGATCAAGTCATGACCCAGACTCCCTATAAAGAAGCCCGAAGAGTCTTCTGGATTTTGGACAATGGATCGGCTCACCGGGGAGCCCGCTGCATCCGCCGGCTTCAAAGCAAATATCCTCGAATCGTCCCCGTCCACGGACCCGTCCATGCGAGTTGGTTGAACCAGATCGAGATCTATTTCTCCATTGTCCAGCGCAAAGTTCTTACCCCGAACGACTTCCTTTCCCTGCAGGCCCTCGAAGAACGGCTTCTGGGCTTTCAACAGCATTACGCCACCATTGCTAAGCCTTTTAAGTGGAAATTTACTCGTCACGACCTGAACAAGCTCATGAACAAACTGAAAGCCGCCGCCTAAAAATACGTTAGTGTATTTATGAACCAGAGTACTTAGGTAACGCAATAGGCATATTTGTTACCGAATTCAGTCAGCGAACTCAAATTGGGGAAAAACTAACAGCAGTTGTAGATGACGACAGCGTGCAATCCCGTGCAGCCAACATCATTGCGTTCAACCAAATGGGAGTCCAGATGTTTCGCAGCACAATCGTTACGGTTCTCTCGAACTCTATTTTTTCTAACGAACTTTCCGGTATCGAAAACTTCACCGGGCTGCCCGAGCCGGCGACGACTGAAGCAACGGTACAGGCTGTCCCCACGAATCCCGAAGAAGGGGAAGAAGGGAAGGTTCTTCTTAGTTGGGAGTTTGACGCGACAAAGGCTCTGGGCGAAGCCAGTCAGAGGCGTTTTGTGGTTCAGTTCTTTGCCAATGATGGGTGCGATGAAAAGGGGCAGCCTGAGGAGGGAAAGCGTCTGTTCGCCACCCGGGAGCTTTTCGTTCAAAAACAGGCCAATGGGCGAGCTAAGGAAAGCCGGGTAACTACCTTTAAGCCCATTCCGGTCGATTCGTCGGGCTTCCCGCTAGTGTACTGTACGGAAAGTTCCCGTCGTTAATAGTCAGGGCCGTTCGCTATCATTCGTTATGGCAAGACCACATATCCGACTGGAACTCCCCGCACACGATCGAGAGATTTTGCGTTCCTGGTTGCGAGCCTCCAAGACCAAGCGCAGTCTGGCTGAAAGGGCTGAGTTGATCCTGCTTTGCGGCCAAGGGTTCACGGCAACCCAGGTGTCTGAGAAACTGTTCACGCGCTTGCGCACGGTTCAGGAGTGGCGGCGACGCTACCTGCAGCAGGGACTGTCAGGACTGGAGGATCAACCTCGCTCAGGCCGCCCCCGAAAGTTGTCGCCGGCCAAAGTGCGGGCCATCCTCACCGCCACGGTGCAACGGATTCCCTGCGAGTCGACCTTCTGGAGTGTACGCCTGATGGCCGAGCACGCCGGAGTGAGCTGCCATCAGGTCACTCAGATCTGGAAGGCGGCCGATCTGAAACCGCATCGCATCCGCAACTTCAAGATCAGCCACGACCCTCATTTCGCCGAGAAGGTGATCGATGTCGTCGGGCTTTACATGGACCCTCCCGACAATGCTCTGGTCTTATCTGTGGACGAGAAGACCCAGATCCAAGCCCTGGATAGAACCCAGCCCATGCTCCAGCTCAAACCCGGACAGATCGAGCGACGAACGCACGACTACAAACGTCACGGTACGGCCAGCCTCTACGCCGCTTTCGATGTGGCCACGGGAGCGGTGATGGGGCGCATCACGAAGCGGCATCGGGCCCAGGAGTTCTTGGCCTTTTTGCGTCAGATCGATCAAGCGGTCGATCCCGATCTGGATGTTCACCTCATCCTGGACAACTCCAGTACTCACAAAACCGAGAAGGTTCGAAGTTGGCTGGCGCGCCGAGAACGCTTCCACCTGCACTTTACTCCCACCAGCGCCTCCTGGCTCAACGCCGTGGAGACCTGGTTCTCTCAGCTGGAGCGCCGTTCCATCTACCGCAACTCCTTCACCAGCGTTCAAGATCTGCGACAGGAGATCCGAAGATACATGCGAGTCCACAATCAACACTTGGCCAAGCCCTTCAAGTGGCGCGCCACCGCCGATTCGATCCTGGCAAAGGTCAAAAAAACCAGAGAATCAATCGGTCAATGTTAACGTCGGGCATTTATCAGACAGCACACTAGTAGAGGTGGATGCCGGGATCACTGTCACTGTCACGTCTGAAGAGGACGGGACATCGGCATTCTCCAATTGCGTCGTGGCTAAAGAAGATACGGATGGGGACGGATGTGCTGATGAGGAGGAAAAGTCTGGGGAAGAGAATGACCCAAGAAAATGCTCCAAGAAAGGTGTTCTCGGAAACCCAGTCAGTGTTGAGGTAGATGAAGAGACCGCCAATGCCATCATCATGGCCATTATCTTCGGTGATTTAAGCGAAGAGGATGCGCTTCTTCCGGCCGGTCTGGTGGATCTGGTAATCAAGCTCAAGGGGCAACAAGGCAACGAGCGTCTGAATCAAGGTGGCCTGCCGCTGCAAGCCCAATCGACCACCGTGACCCTCTTTCTGCCGCCCGACCTGAAGGTGGACACCTATTACAACTTTGGGCCCACGCCGGATGATCCCGAGCCCCACTTTTACGAATTCCTCTTTGACGGGGTGACGGGAGCGGAGATCTTTGAGGATCGTATCGTCCTGCACTTCGTGGATGGCCAGCGGGGCGATCACGATCTCACGGAAAACGGAGAGATCGTAACCCGGGGCGGCCCGGCGACCAATGCCTCGTTACTCCTGTTTCCGTTTAACCGGACCGCCCCCGACTCCTTTACCGGATTTGCCGTCTCCAACTTCTCACAGCGAAATGCCGTGGTGGAGATGGATGCCTTTGATTCGGAAGGGGACCTGTCTCTTTTTTCGAACAATCCGACCGTGTTTGGAGTCTCCGCGGCGAACCAGCTGGCCCGGCTGGGCGCTCAGATCTTCGAAGCGGATGAGTCCACGGATGCCGTGAGCTGGGTGAGAGCCAAGACGGACAACCCCGAGCTGGGCAGCTTCTTCCAGATTGGCGGGGGAGCGCGACTGGACGGATCCGTCGCCTTCACGGAACAGTCCAGGTTGATGTACTTCACACGGGTCTTTGAAGGTCCGACCAGCTTCCGGGGCCAGCCAGCTAATACCCTCCTGAGCATCGCCAACCCCAACAGCGAAGAGATCACGGTCAAGCTGACCCTGCTGGGCAACCCCGAGGGTGGATCACCGGCAGGATGGATCGAGCCTTCTGGGCCCCTGGCCCCGGTGCAGATCCGGACCATCGCCCCACGAGGGGCCCTGTTTGCGACAGTTTCCGAGATCTTCGAGGAAGAGCTGAATGTCGCCAGTGCCATTATTGAAGCCGAAGTCACGGAAGGCGAAGGTGCCGTGGGTTTCGAGCTGATTCAATTGCAGAATCAGGACACGGTCATTGGTCTGAATGCATCTTTCGGCAGCACGCAGACCGAGTCTTTTTCCGCGCAGTTGGCCAGTATTCCGGGTTCCGTCTTCACCAACCTGAAAGTGCTCAACACGAGTGAGGAGAATCGCAGTCTCACACTCACCGCCGTGGCCGAGGATGGAAGTGACCTGGCCGTTCCAGTGCAGATGAACCTGGGAGCCGGGGAGTTCCTGGAGCAGGATGCGGGTGAAGTCTTCGCCTTTGACGGGGATGCCGTGGGCTCATTGAGGATTGTAGCCGACGGCGAAGGAGTGATTGGAGATATCATCTTTGGCGATCCGGTCGCTTTCAACTTTGCCGCCTCGCTTCCCCTCCAGACCGAGACGTTCACAGAAGCGGTCTTCAGCCAGGTGGCTGACCTGCCCGGACTGTTCTTTACCGGACTGGCCTTTTACAACCCCGGAGCAGTGGATGCCGAAGTCACGATTGAGATCATCGCAGCCAATGGAGAACTGGTCGGTCAAGCCACGAGAGTGCTGGAAGCCGGCAAGCGCCTCTCCGAACTCACCTCCCAGCTGGTCCCCGACTCAGCAGAACAGGCCGGCGGTTATGTGCTGATTCGCTCGGATCAGCCCCTGATTGCTCAGATCATCTTCGGAGGACTTGGCCCGGGCGGAATCACGCTCTTTTCCGCAGTTCCCCCGACGGTGATTCAGTAAGCATTGATTCCACCGAAAGTAGTACGCCTGGAGAGTGAGTGCCCGGACACCGGACGTGGTCGGCCGATGGAGGTGTTGGCCGGGTGACCGGGGGCGTATTGCGAGAAGCTGCTCATACACCCGACGGCTCACCAATTCACCGGCACATATATCTCATGCCCTTCGATGGTGACATCGACAGCCCTGCACTGTTCGGGACCTCTGAGAACTCAGCAGCCAATTCGAGTGTCTCCCATTTGTCTCCCACTCTACTTCCCAATCTTTCCTAATCTTTCGGGTATTCATTCGGCGGAAAACCCGGTCAAGTGGTTGATTTTCCTAATGTTTCCTAGCGTTTCGGCTTTTTCTCCCCAGGACTTAAAATCCTGTGTGGCCACCTGGCCCTGTGTCACCCGTTTGTCACCCGCTCCAAAGCTAAACGATTCGTCACGATTCACTTCTTTGGGCGACGGAGGACCCGGTCTAACCCGTTTGTTTATAAACGTTTCGTAACGAATCACGCCCTTGCCATTGGGACTTCTAATCCGTAGGTCGCAGGGTCAAATCCTGCCGGGAGTGCCAGTCTTACCCCATTGTTTTCAGTTACTTGCACCGACCGACTCACACAATCGGTCTGGTGCTATGATCCGGACAAACTATGACCGCACGGTCGAGCGCGGCGGGGATTTCGTCCGGAGAAGCGTGCTTAGAGGGTTCCAGGAGCCTCCGCGTTTGGGGTTCCCGGTACGGCCTGCTACTCTAGCAGCCCGTATCTGGACTCCTCCTGTCAAGGGTCCTGTTCATTTTTTCGAATTCAGCTGATCTGGGCCCTGGCGACGAAACTCGGATGCTGGGTTGAAGCCAGGAGTTTCGCTGCAGGTCCAGAATCGCTATCGGATCATCTTCTCCTCCTTGGGTCTCTGGCATGAAAGCATCGACTTTTTGCGATTCGGTGTGGACTGCAGTCGTATCTCCGGCCTCTTAGTGGAGCTGTGTTCTGGCTCCGGGCCATGATGAATATTCGCGCGTGGGGCGCCTATCGTGGTGACGGCCATCGAGTGGCCAAGGCTGCTATCGGCGTGTTCCCCGCGCCGGTCTGACCGGTTCGCCATCAGTTCGAATCCTCTCATGCAGTTCCCAGGGAAAGATCTTGACAAATCTTTTATCGCTTAAGCTCGCTGGGGTTCATAGGCGGCGTCACGGGTGGAAACGGCCCAGAGTAGACGGGCCAGCTTATTGGCCACAGCCACTGCCGCTTTGTTGTGCCCCCGTCGTTTTTCAATCTCCAAACCCCACCTGTGCAAACGGTCTGGCCGCTGCTTGGACTTGGCCGTCCACAAGACCGATCGCCCACCGTGGATCAAGAGAGTGCGCAAATAGATGTCCCCTTGCTTGCTGATGCACCCGAGTCGACGCCGCAGACCGCTGGAGTGCTCCCGCGGTGTCAAGCCCAGATAACTGGCAAAGTGTCGTCCCGAATCAAAGCGCCTCAGATCTCCCACAAAACCGGCCACCGCTGTGGCTGTCAGCAATCCCACCCCGGGGATCGACTGCAGTTGTTCAATCGCAACACTCTGTCGCGATAGCGCTTTCAGTTTCCTTTCGATCCGATCGATTCGCCCCTCCAGCTCTCTGACTTCCAGACAGATCTCCTCCAGCACCGATCGGATCCCATTCGGAATCTCCACTTCTGCATCTTCGATCCATCCTCGCACCCGCTCCACGGCCTGGCAGGCTCCAACGGGAATCGTCAAACCGAATTCCCGTAGAATGCCCCGCATCGTATTGATCCGTGCCGTGCGGGTGAGCATCCATGCCGTCCGCACCCGATGTAAGGCGGTCAACTGCTGCTGCGATTCATTTTTGATCGGAACCGGTCGAATGGCACTGTTGCGGTGGGCTTCCAACAACCCTTTCACATCACTGCGATCCGTCTTGTTGCGTAACACGTACGGCCGGACGTAGGCTGGCGGCAGCAGCACAACTTCGTGCCCCAGTTCCCGGAATCGCCGGCCCCAGTAGTGAGCCGAACCGCAGGCTTCCATCAGAATCGTTGCCCGTTGTTGCTTGGCCATGAACCTCAACAACCGAGCTCGACCCAGGCGATGCGTCTTCTCCATCCGACCAGGCTGCTCGGAAATCCCAATCTCAAAGACCGACTTTGCCAAATCCACTGCGATTGTTCTATGCTTCATTTCAGACTCCTCCTGATACAGTTAAAAACTTTGGCTCTGGCACTTTAGATGCCGTCTAAGCCTAAAGGAGGAGTCCATCTCATCATGGTGGAAGTCCCACGGGTCGCGTTGCGGAGAAAGGGCATGTACCGCTCAATGTCGATTCCAACGGCAGTGTGCAATGGGCTGCTCGGGCTTCTTTCCATCCTGGGTTTCTTTCTACTCCCGGAAGGTTCACCAACCCGGCCGGCCGAGGCTTCCACAGAGATCACGGTACAGTCCACTCCCCTGGGGACCCCGCCTCCCGGTACCCTTTTCCTCCGGACCGATACCTGGGGAACTCCCGGCGTCAGCCAGGACGTCCTCGTCGAAGCCACCCTCGCAGAGAGCACCTTCTCACTGACCAGCGCAGAGATCCTTGCTTTCACCGACAGCTTGAACAGCGAAGCGGCGCTGGCCACCCTTTTGGACGACGGGACTCAGGGAGACAGGGCTGCAGACGATGGAGTGTTTTCTGGTCTGATCAACCTGCACGAGCTGGAGCCGGGTCAGACCATGTTCTATGTCCGGGGCGAGGCCACCGGACCGGCACAGGAAACTGCCGATTTTGGAAGTGCACCCGCCAAACTCGAATTCTTTCGCCTGCCCGAAGCCTACCTGACCGAATGCCAGGGCATGAACCTGGGGCTCTCTTTCCTATTTGGCCGCGACACGACCCCGAGCGGCGTTGGGCCCCTCGCCGTTCAGCTCTTTCCCTCTGTTCCCTTCTTGAATGTTGGATTCTTTGAGCAGCTCGATCCAAGCCGCCCCCACGCCAGCTGTGATCCCTCCGGTATCGATCGTCTCCTCTCTGCTTTTTGGGGATCGCAGGATGTCATCATCGTCGGGCCCCTGGATTCTGAAAGTGCTCCTGCGGAGGATGTCGACCCGGATCCCGGGCAGGACAATCCGATCAAGAGGATCGTTGATGCCCTGCAGCGCATTGGTAAGGACAACTGCATCGACGCCAATGACGCGGAGGACCTCCGTGAAATCCTGGACGCCCTCGATGAAATCGCCGATTCGGACACCCTGCGACAGTTCCTGGCGGACACGGATTGGGAAGGGAGTCTGGACGAAGGGCAGAGACTGCTGGGTGACTACCTGATTCCCCTCATCCGGAAGCCGATTGCTCAGGTTCTGCGAGCCCTCACCTACCGCAGACGAGATCACAGGAGACGCCTGGAGGCCCCCACACTGGAGCGGATCTGCTGGCGGACCGAGGACGGCTGCACAATTATCGAAGTCGACGTCAATCGGAAGTTCGAGATCACATTCGGCCAGTCCGGGATCGGGCTGGACATCGAATTTCTCAAGGACAGCATCAACAAAGACCGGCATGTCATTAAGATTTGTGCTTCGGAGGAAACCGGATTCGTCATGGAGGTCGTGAGCGGGTCGGTTCGCTTTGACTTTGACGACCTGGGAGGCATTTTCGGCACGCCCGAGATTCCCTTTGAAGATTTTTTTCTCAAGAAGCTGGAGATGCCCGGTGGCGACAAGAACAAGCTGATTGTCGAAGGCTGGGTAAACGAGGTCCGCGGGCTGGGCTGGGACGTAAAGGGAGATCCCTTTACAACCGAATACAACTGTCCCAACGACTTTGACTGTGACGGTATGCCCGACCGTTACGAGAAGAAACACTCCTGCCTGGATGAGACCAAGCACGACGCCGCCGGCGATCCGGATAAGGACGGATTGACCAACCTGGAAGAACACACGCTGGGAACCGATCCCTGTGTGAAGACCAATCTGCCGGACGAGAAGGGGGGAGCTGTCTCGCCGCAGGGACGCGCTCCCACAACCACACCCAAACACTCCGATGTCCGACGAGCCGGAGTTTACCGCAGCGGTCCAGCTACCGTGGAGCAGGATCAACCTGGCCTCGAGAACACCGACTTCACAGTCCTCGAGCCGCCCCTGATCATGGAGATGAATCTGTACGGAGCAATCCCTCAGAATCCTCCATCAGAGGTGGCCTGGAGCTTCTTTCTGGACCTGGATCAGGATCGGTCGACCGGCTTTCCCGGTCATTTCCCTCCGGTCTACTTCTTTCCCGGTCTGGGAGTTGATGTGTGGGCGGAACTGGCCTTCCTGGACGGCCAGTTCCGGAGCCGGCTCTTTATCGGTGAAGATGGCATCGGGCGTGGCATCGAAGCGCAGGGACCACTTCAGTTTGAATTGAACGAGTACCGGACCAAAGTGACTCTCAGCCTGGACTGGGAGTTCCTGCAGGGGCTGCTCCCCCTGGGGCAAGAGGGACCAAGCGGGTTGTCAATCGAAGAAGTGAAATGGGGAGCCGCCGGCCGTTTCTGTGAGGATCTATCCAACTGCGGGAACGGTGCCATCGACGCCTATCCCAAGTCGGAAGCCCTTCTCCTGGAACCGCTGCTCTTTGCCCAGTTCGCCAATGGGTCCTTCGGAAGCGACTCTCTGGTCTCCCAGTTCGGTTTCTTTGCGACGGTCCCCGAGCGGACCTCGATCATTCAACTCGAGATCAACGACGACCAGGGGCTGCCCATTCCCATCGACAGTGCTCCAGGATCGGCTCAACCCCTGGAGATCCACCCCGAGGGTGTTGAAACCAGTTTGACCCTGAACATATCGCCTCTGGGACTACTTACCGCAACCACGGACGGCGAAGGACCTCCGATCATCGGATCCGTGCTGGTCCGTCCCGATGTTGGTGTGGATGGAGTCATCCTGCTCGACGCCGGCTCAACCGGTATTGCCGGCGTCAACGCGACCCGGCGGGCGGAGCAGGTGATCGTGCCGGTGAAGAGCACCGCCTCCTTCCTGACCGGACTGGCCCTGGCCGGCCTGGGATCTGCCCAGGAGCTACGGTTGACTCTTCGTGACTCGCAGGGGACAGACCGTTCCACGTCCGGCCTGAACCTCGCCCTGCGCGGCCACGACTCGAGATTCCTGCACCAGTACGACTGGGATCCTCCCGTCGATTTGAGTGATTTCGACGGCAGCGTGCTCATTGAAGGGCCTGCGGGCTTTGCCGCCATGGCGGTGATCCAGACTCCCCGTGGCTTTGCAACCTTGCCGGTTTCCGTCCTGCCAACCCCGGGAACGCCGCTCCAGGCCCGGGGCCAGGCAGAACATGTACACCACCTGGCTCAGTTTGGAGACGGACAATTCAACGGACTGACGGTGGCCAGCGCCGTCACCGTCTTGAACCTGGACGACCAGCAGGAAGCCTCGGTCACGATCGAGATTAGGGACGATGACGGACAGCCCATGACGGTCGACCTCAACGGCGTGGTGGTGGTGGGAAACACTCAGGTCCTGATCCCGGCAAAGGGTAGCGCCACCCTGGCGACTGACGGGGCGGGTGCGCTGCAGACCGGAGCGGTGGTGGTGACATCGGACGCTCAGGTTTCGGCTTTCGTTTTTTACGATGCAGGTTCCGTAGGAATCGCGGGCGTCGGCTCGAGCGAGGTCGGACAGTCGCTGATCACACCGATCTGGTCCGATGCAGCCGTCATCTCCGGAATTGCCTTCGCCGCTACCGGAGGGGATCTCGAGCTGCAACTGGCGTTGCGCAACCGCCAGGGTAACCTGGTCAGCCAGGCCGCTCTGGAACTGGGAGACCGGGAGCACATTTCGGTGCTTGTCAATGAGTTCGACTGGGATCCAGTCCCCGATTTCGGCGATTTCCACGGGACGTTGACTGTAACCGGCACGGGTGCCCTGGCCGCTACCAGCATCCTGGTGTTCAAGGATGAGCTGGCCACGCTGCCGGTGTTCAAAAAGATTCCCTAGCAGGGGTTCTTAAAGTTCACGCCGGGCGGTCGCGGCCCTGGGGTCTAATGGACGCTGGCCTACCCGAAACATCCAAGACCTTTCTGCTATAAACTTCTTGCTCGACTCGTACGGAGGGGCCTCAATGTTTAAAAACATAATTGTTTGCGTCGTACTTCTGAGTCTGGCCGGCTGCGCTGGTGAATCCGATCCCACTCGGGAGCTTCACCAGATCTTCGAAGATGGATGGGAGTTTCGGCTGCAGGAGGATCCGCTTTTTGCTAGCTACGAATTGCATCTTCCTTCCCTGAACTTCACCTCAGACAAACGTTGATGTGGTTAAGGGGGATCTCACATGGGTCTAATGCTGTTGTTAGGCAGCATCCCGTTGAAGTGTTTTCATTTCCATGGGATCCATCTCCCGACCTGACATCCGATTCCTGATTCTGCGGTCCGGATATGCCGGTTTTACTGAAGAAAGTCACAGAGTGGCCCTCGCCTGGAGAACTCGAAGTGTTGCGGCCAGTTAAAGCAACCCTCGTTTGTTACCCAGATCGTTACCCAGGAGCTAAAACGGGGCTTTATCTTGGGGTCCAATACTCACTTAAGCCCTTTATTATCAATGGTGGGCGGTATTGGACTCGAACCAACGACTTCCTCCTTGTAAGCGAGCGGAAGACCGAGAACGCCCGTCACCCCAGGTCCCGTTGCCCAGGAGATCTCTCGCTCCCTGCGCGCGTCCAAGCACGCCGGGTTTGTTACCCAGAAGCTAAAACGCCCGCTTTTCTCACAGGCCCGAAGTCCTGTAACTCATTGAAAAGAAATGGTGAGCCGCGCTGGACTCGAACCAGCGACCCTCTGCTTAAAAGGCAGATGCTCTAACCAACTGAGCTAGCGGCCCACCGTCTTATTTTTCAACGACTTGCAGAGATTTCGAATTTTTAGAGTTTTCACTGGTGGGGAAAACTGTGTCCATTTTTCCTCGACTGAGGCCCTCAATAGCCGCTCGCTCGTGCTCATCACTCAGGTGCGCATAGCGTTCGACTATCTCAATGCTGCGCCAGCCCCCAGTTCCTGAATCGTCCTCAAATCCGTCCCCGCGATGGCAAGCCGTGAGGCGAAAGTGTGCCTCAAAACGTACGGGGTAACGCCGCTCAGTTTAGCACGCCGGCAAGCAGCCATGAAGGCCGTTTTATGGATCCCAGGGGGATGAGAAGGGACACTCACGTTCCCGCCTGTTGAAAGTAGAAGTCAAGCCTTCGTGATCAGTCGAAGACCAACAACCGAGGTTCCTGCGAGAGTCTTGACAACTTCGATCCCGGCTGAGAAACGCTTGAAACGGCTGGTTTTGGCATCGCGCGCCACATTCAGGGGTTTATATTGTGACCCCGGTCACAGTTCTGCGGATTTTCGTTTTGAGAGGCAAATCACTGTGCTACGCTCCAAGCTATGAGGGTTAGGGGGAATCTTTTGGGACTTGGAGCAACTGCCCTTTCCATTGAGTCCGATCCACTTTCGGAGGCTGCTGGCCTGACTGACTTTGGTGCAGCTCGTCTGTGGCCAACGAGTGGACCGATTCGTGACTATCCTCCGAAGGAATGGAAAGCGCACGCGGGGACGGCCCCAGGAGCGTCGGGGAATCCGGGTTACGCGGAAGCACCCATCTCCTTAACTTCAGTCCCCGACAGTTCGTACCGGAAGGGCATCGGTACGAAGCTGTCGGGGCATCGACATCGCCGCTGCATCGATCGCCCCAGTGTTGGGGTGACTCGATGGAGTAGTGAGAAAAAGCGGATCCTGACCCCTCGAACACGGGTCCGCTGGTCCAGCCCGGCTTAACCACCTGGTCGCTTGGGGGAGTTACTCTGGTGGTGGAGGGGGCATGATCAAACGAACATCCTCCGTTTGTCGGGCTGGACCACATACCTTCCGTTTCACGTTTTAAGTTTCTGGGGCGGCTGTTGCCGCCCACAGGCGCCTCCCCCGCTCAGGACGCTCACTCGCCAGCTAGACCTTGATGAAAATGCGCTTGCGGTAGAGCCAGAAGCACAAACCCCAGGCCAGGCCGAGCACGATGATCCCGTTCACGAAGAGCGCCGGTTGCTCCGGGGTCGAGAACCAGCCCAGAAAGCCCAGTACAAAGATCCCTACGAAGTCACGGAACCAGTGCTTCCCGACCGTTTCCATGAAGGTGTAGATGAAGATTGAATTCATGCCGACAATGGCAAAGAAAAGGGTCCAGTTCTTGACCCCCTTGAAGTCGATCAACCAGTAGAAGAACGCCAGCGTTACCAGGCACCAACCTCCCGAAGTGATGATGAACGAACTGGTGCAGATGCGCTTGATAATCGGGACCAGTCCGACCCAGTCAAGGCTGTAACCCACGACCAGACCAATCACACCCACAACCGCCAGGCGCTTGATTTTCTCTCCCGCGGCCAGAGTGGAAGCCAGCAGCTTCCCGGCCACGACTCCCCAGATCGTGTGGGCCGCAGTTGGGAGGCAGTTGATGGCCACCCAGCCCCCACCGTTGTTCAGTTTCCCCATCAGGACCATGTCCATGAAGGACCCAAAATTCTGGTCTTTCACGAAGGGCTGGTCGTAGCCCGGAATGTTGGTGAAGCGATAAAGAATGTCGGTCAGGAGAATCAGACCGAAGGACACGCTCAGCTGGGTGCGGACCGAAAGGTGCATGATCAGGAAAGCGACCAGAATCGTGAAAGAGAGCTGAGCAAGTACGTTCCACAGCTCCCACACCAGTTTTCCCGCATGACCGCTGTGGATCATGACCGCCAGCACCAGCAGAATCAGACAGCGCTGAACGATGTGACGGAACACCCGTAACCAGGAATCCCCCTGGGTCATTCGCTTTTGCACAGAAAACCACATGGCAACGCCCACGATGAACATGAAGTAGGGCTGCACGAGATCCCAGAATCGGAGGCCGTTCCAGGGATGGTGGCGGAACTGAAGAGCGATCATGCCCAGCAGCGAATCGGGGTCTGTGATGCGGTTGAAGCTCCGATAAAAGCCAGTTCCCTCTCCGACCAGAAGGAACATTACGAAGCCGCGGAAAAGGTCCAGGGACACGACACGACCCTGGGAAAGATGTCTAGGTCCGGCCATAGTATCCAAGGTTGCAGGTCAAAGGTTGGAGAGAAAAGCCGAAGTTTGAGGAGGAGCCGGGGGCTAGTCGCCGGATTCCTGGATTCGTGCGTCAATGAGGCGGCCGGTTCGATCCCCGGCATCGCGCAGGGCCTGGACCAGGGAGTTCATGACGGCTTCCTGGAGCCACTGGCCATGGGGGGAGCGGGCGAACTCCAGGTACTGCCGGATCTCCTCATCCTTCAAAGTGCGGAACTTGAAGTACAGAAGCAGCTTCGTACTCTCCCGCAGGGCGGGGCGGATCTGCGGCTCCAGCTGACTGATTTGATCCTCCAGACCCTCCTCCGAGACTTGCTGGGCCCCGGGGGCCAGGTGGTTGACCCCACGGGCTGTGGAGCGAGCCATCTCCAGCACCAGCCGGACACCCGACTCGGTCACTCCGGCTGCCTCGTCCAGATCGGAAAGCATTCTCACTCTCGGGGAGTCGGGATCCATGTCCTGGTAGTCCTCGAAGAACTCCATCATTTTCTCGAGGGCCCCGGGACGTGATGTCTCCGCCTCGGCTTCTGAAATCCTGGTACCCACAGGGCTCCGGAGCCACTCCAGGGTCGGCTCCACGTCGCGGCCTTCCGACTCCCGGTAAAAGGTCTCTCGAACAGACGCCATGAGATAGTCCTTCGCGTAGGCCCGGGGAAGGACTTCTCTGAGAATCCGGAAGGTCTCCAGGTCCTGCTCGTCGTCGTAGCTCTTGATCTGCTCCTCAATCTGGGCAGGAATCTGACTGACCTGGGACTCCACGCCATAGAGGAAAAGAACTTCGTCGAGTTTGAGGTTCGGCTGGGCCGGCAGCAGAACTGTGGCCAAACCGACAGCGGGAAGGATCCGAATGCTGCTCAAAGTCAGAATCATCTTTGTGTATTGTACAGAAAGTCTGGGGCAGCAGCTGCCGGCCCAGCTCTCCCGGTCTGTTGTACCCGGGAACCTGCAGCAGGTACCTTTCCGGAAGCGCTGACCTGACGCGGTTTCGCCCGGAGGACGCGAAACTGTGCAGTTCCACCAGGGCACAGAGGGTCCTCCAGTTGTAGATTCCCATCGAAGACAGTCGACAAATGGACAGGTGAGGGAATGGCCTTCACTTCCCTGCCATCCGTAGAGGCCATCCTCCTTCCTCAGGATTTCCCTCACCTGACACAGGTTCGTACCAAAGCACATTTCGTGCCAAAACCAGGCGAGAAGAGCTAAGTATCTGAAACAAAAAGACTTCTATCTATACGGAGACGAAACAGGTCATTCCAGTGTCAGCCAAAGTAAGACAAATCGTGCACTAAAAGTCAGACTGCGTACCGGACTTCTTGGGTTCTGCTTTCGGGCTGGAACCCGGGATAGGGGTGGTTGAAGGCTACGCGCGTGCCTGCCGAAGATAGTCATTCAAGGGGCGGGCCGAGCGGAAGTAGCGCATCAGGAGGGCTGCCAGATCGGGACGCAAGACTGTCTCTGGAGGAAGCTCCGCCTGGACATAGAATGCCTTGTTGTAGAGCAGCGGGTTCTTCTCTGCTGCCCCCTTGAACTCCTTCGGTAACACTTTGTTCCGCTCCCCCCGGATCTCCCCCCATTTGGACCGAAAGCCGCCTGCGACAATAATGCCGCTGAGACTGCCAGGATGTTTGACCAGATGGCGCCGAACCTTCAGGAGTGACTCTTTGTCAGGTCGGAACAAACCGCCACAGACCATCACCGAGTCGGCAGACAAATGAAAGTAGTTGCCCGGCTCGCACATTGTGTTCCGGCGCCCGCCAGGGGAGATAGCTGCTGCAACATGGAGTTTGTAGGGTGACTTATCTTTGGAGAAACGAATATCGCGGTTAATGCGAAAGACCGAGTTCTTGACCTCGGGGTGAACGCGAGGATCTTCCCGATGAATCCTCTCGATCATCTCCCCCACGAAAGCATAGAAAGGGTCCTTGACCTTCCTCTCATACCTCAGTTTGTTGGCGTGGAACCACTCTTTGTGGTTGTTGCCGGCCAGCTCTCGGAAAAAGGTCAGAAAATCTTCGTCGAAACAGCGCATACGTTCCGCCTCCCGTCTGGTCACCAACAGAATGCCCCATTGTATATCGAGCGAGTGCCGAGTTCAGATCCCTGCAATGTTGACTTCGTCGGGGATTCAGGGTCCAGAACCGATCGTGCTCAGGCCAATAGACGCCTGAGGCGGGGGCTTTCTTCGAGGATAATCGTCGAGCTGCGCTCAGGGCCGAGGGAAATCATGGAAATATCGGCGCCAACCAGTTCCGAGAGGCGATCCAGATAGGTCCGCGCCTGTTCGGGGAGTTGATCGTAGCGGGTTGCCCCGGAAGTGCTCTGCTGCCATCCTGACCAGCTTTCGTATACCGGCTCCACTTCGTCCAACACGCGGATCTCGGTCGGAAAATGCCGTAAAGTTCTCCCCTGGTAGCGATATCCAGTGCAGATCTTGATCTCGTCGAGTTCGTCGAGGCAATCCAGCTTGGTCACGACCAGTGTCGTCAGACCGTTCACGAGCCTCGAGTACCGGCCCACGACTGCGTCGAACCAGCCGCAACGCCGTGGCCGGCCGGTGGTCGCCCCAAACTCGGCCCCACGGCGGCGGATGTGTTGCCCCACTTCGTCGTTCAGTTCGGTGGGAAAGGGACCGCCGCCCACCCGCGTCGTATAGGCCTTGGTAATGCCGATGACACCATCAATTGCTGAGGGTCCCAGGCCCGTGCCGCTGCAGGCTCCACCAGCACTGGCATTGGAAGAAGTCACAAACGGATAGGTTCCGTGGTCCACGTCCAGCAGAGTGCCCTGTGCCCCTTCCAGCAGGACGTTTCTTCCCTCCGAAACTGCTTTGTTCAGAAGTTCGACGGTGTCTGTGACGAACGGTTTCAGTCTTTCTCCGTGCTCAAGACAGTGGGAGAAGATCTCCTCCCCGTCCAGTCGGGGAGCCCCATAAACCTTTTCCAGAACCGCGTTCTTGAATTCGAGATAAAGACCAATCTTCTCCTCCAGGAGCAGGGGGTTGAGAAGATCCCCGATTCGAATGCCGCGGCGAGCCGCCTTGTCTTCGTAACAGGGTCCGATTCCGCGGAACGTGGTGCCGATCTTCTGCGTGCCGCGAGCACCCTCGTCGGCCACTTCGATGGCTTTATGCCAGGCCATGATGGCGTGGGCGCGACTACTGACGAAAAGGCGGCCTTCCAGATCGATCCCCAGTCGCGTCCGCAGCTCCTCGATCTCCTCAAACATGGCCCCGGGATCGACCACGACGCCGTTTCCCACGACGCAGATTTTCTCCGGGCGGAGGATTCCGGAAGGAATGAGATGGAGCACGAACTTCTCGTCCCCGATGATCACGGTGTGCCCGGCGTTGTTGCCGCCCTGATAGCGGGCCACCACATCAAAGTGGTCGGTGATGAGGTCGACGATTTTTCCTTTTCCCTCGTCTCCCCACTGGGTGCCCACGACGACTACGTTTGGCATGTGATCTTCCCGTTTCGGCTGTCTGGACAAGCCCGCCAGGCCTGGTCGCCAGCCCGGCTCATTTGCAGGCGGTTTATTGTAACTCGAACAGCTGATGGGCGGCTATGCGTTACGTCCGACCCGATCGCCGCCCGGAGGCGGCTCCCAGTGCGCTCGTAAGCGCACTTGAACAGTAGGGTGAAAGTCCCTACCGGGCAAACGTTCTCCGGCCCGTATTCGACGGCAACTGCGTCATCGTGAGGTGGGGTGGGAAGCAGCCGAAGGAGAACCACCAGTCTGTAGGAGACGAACTCGATTCGGCTCAGAGGGGACAGCGAGCCTGCTGGGAAATGGCGAAGCTCGAATGGAAGGGAAACCTGACACGGACAAGAGCCTGATGGGTAACGTGAAAAAGGCATCTTGTTAACCCTTGGGGTGGTTGGAGATGGAATGGTGGGAAGTTCAAGTGACGTAAAGCGAGGAGGTCTGCGAAAGGTCGGTCTGGTAAGAGACCCGCAGAAGTCAGAGGCGGCGTAGTAGTGAAGAAGCCGGGTAATGCCGGTGGAGCGAAGGCCCGCCAGGAAGGTGGATGTGTAGAGTCAATGACGAAGCAAGAGGAACTGTCGAAAGTGGAGGAGACTCCTAAGCAAGGCAGAGAAGCCGAGAGCCAGAAATGGAGCTGGGTGGAAGCGGAAGTGTGGACCGAACGCATGCTGACGACCCTGGAAACAGGAGTGAAAGGAGGCAAATGGTTCAGCTTGATTGACAAGGTCTACAGAAATCGGAGTCTGGAAGCGGCGTGGCGAAAGGTACGCCGACGGAAAGGAGCCGGTGGAGTGGATGGCCAAAGTATCCAGAAGTTTGAGTGGCGATTGGAAAGGGAACTGGAGCAACTGCACCAGGAACTGAAAGACGATCGCTATCAACCGCGAGCAGTGCGCCGACACTGGATCGATAAAGGAGGAGGGAAGAAGCGACCGCTGGGGATCCCGACAGTACGGGACAGAGTGGTGCAGACATCCCTTCGCCAGGTGCTGGAACCAATCTTCGAAAAGAAGTTCTGCCGGCACAGTTATGGATTCCGGCCGCAGCGAAGCTGCAAGGATGCACTGCGCGAGGTGCAACGACGACTGGAAGAAGGCTATCACTGGGTGGTTGATGCAGACATCGAGAAATACTTTGACTGCATTGACCCGGAGATCTTGATGCAAGAAGTGGAGAAGGAAGTCTCAGACGGTCGAGTGCTGAAGCTGATTCGAAGCTATCTGGAACAAGAAGTTCTGGATGGGATGAAGAAGTGGAAGCCGGAGAGAGGAACTCCTCAAGGTGCGGTGATCAGTCCGTTGCTGGCTAATCTGTATTTACATCCAGTGGATGAAGAGATGGAGCGTGCCGGGGAAGTGATGATCCGCTATGCCGATGATGGGGTGATTCTATGCCGAGATGAGCGACAGGCGCGAGAAGCGCTGAGGAAGCTTCGAAAGGAGCTGGCGCAGCGTGGATTACGACTGAACCCGAACAAGACCCGGGTAGTGGATGCTCGCCAAAAGGGTGGGTTCGACTTTCTGGGTTACCACTTTGAAAGAGGGCTTAAATGGCCTCGCAAAAGCAGTGAAAAGAAGCTGCGGGAGCGAGTCCGCCCACTGACCCGAAGGACGAATGGCCACAGTCTGAAGCAGACCATTGAGACGCTCAACCCAATCCTACGGGGTTGGTTTGGGTACTTTCAACACAGCCATCCCGCGACGTTTAAGGGGGTGGATGGATGGGTACGAGGGCGTCTGCGATCGATTCTGCGAAAGCGCCGGAAACGGAGAGGCCGAGCCCGAGGGAGCGATCATCAACGCTGGCCCAATGCCTACTTTATCGAGCAGGGGCTATTTACCATGGCCATAGCCCACGCGCAGATCTGTCAGTCCCGACGTGGACCCCACTGACTGGAGAGCCGGATGCGGGAGAACCGCACGTCCGGTTCGGAGGGAGGGGAGGCTCAAACCAATGAGCTTTCCCTACCCCTATCGCTTTGCCATCGTGTGACATTCCCAGTGTAGGAGGACCCTCCGTGGTCCGATCAGATCGCCGCGCGGAGGCGGCTCCTACGTTTTGCCATCGTGTGACATTCCCGGTGTAGGAGGACCCTCCGTGGTCCGATCAGGATCTGCCCCAAAAAAAGGCCGGTTACCCGGCCTTCAAAGAGGATACAGTTTTCTGAAAGATCAGATCTGTGCCTCGATCATGCGGGCAATATTGTCCTTGGAGGTGGCTCCTACGATCTGATCTTTGATCACCCCATCCTTAAAGAGAAGGAGCGTGGGGATTCCTTTTATGTTGTATTTCATGGAAGTGTCACCATTCTCGTCCACGTTCAGCTTCACCACCTTGGCCCGATCCCCAAAGTCGTTGGCCACCTCATCAATGGTGGGTGCGAGCATGCGACAAGGCGCACACCAGCTTGCCCAGAAATCGACCAGTACCGGCTTCTCCGAATCCAGAACTTCCTGCTTAAAATTATCATCCGTAACGTTGTTCACCTGGCTCATCAGTCCCTCCATTATTTCTTCAACTACCCACGCCGGCAGTTGGCCTGCTCAAGACGTGTCTATGCTAACATTATTGACCGTTGACAGAACAAATCGAACCCAATAAATCGCTCGGTCAACACTTTCTGATCGACCGCAACTACTGCCGGCGCATTGTCCACTTTGCCGGGATCTCGAAGGATGACATTGTCCTTGAGATCGGACCCGGCACCGGGCAGCTCACTGATGAACTGCTTAAGACAAAGAGCCACGTCATTGTCGTCGAGTTCGACCGACAACTCGTGCCCCTCCTGCGCAAACGCTGGAGCGGGCCTGCAGCCGAGCGACTCCAAATAGTGGAAGGTGACATCCTGGAAGTTTCCCTTTCGCGGCTTCTGCCCCGCAAAGGAATCCACCTGGTGGCTAACCTTCCTTACAATATCGCCACTGTCATTATTAAGAAGATGACTGAAATCATCGATTGGTTTCAGAGCCTTACCGTGATGGTGCAGCGGGAGGTGGCCGAACGTATTCTGGCTCCCTGTCACGATCGCAACTATGGATACTTCTCGGTTTTCGTCCAGTACCACTACCAGTTGGAAAGAGGCTTCCATGTTCCGCCGGGTGCTTTCTCGCCGCTCCCCGGAGTGGTTTCTACGGTGCTCAAGCTGACTCCCTGCGTGCCCGATCCCGGGGCCTCGGACTGGGCCAGGCTGGATCCCATCGTCAGCCGTTCGTTTCGCCATCCTCGGAAGACCTTGTTCAACAACCTGCGGTCGCTCCCGATCGCTTCGGAAGAACTGGAAAAAGCCCTTTCCGCCTGTGAGATCAATCGCTCTCGCCGACCTCATCAGGTGAGCCTGGAGGAGTTCTGCTGTCTGGTCCGAATGCTATAGTTCCGTGAATTCATGAGACATTCTATAGAGATGATCCCTCTCGGAGGACTGGGCGAATTCGGAATGAATAGTGCCGTCCTCCGCTATGGCGAAGAGATGATTTTGATTGACGCGGGGGTCATGTTCCCGAACGGTTCGCTCAGGGGCCTGGGGCTCGATCTGATCGTTCCCGATATCACTTTTCTCAAGGAGAACAAGGAGCACCTGCACGCGATTCTCCTGACCCACGGTCATGAAGATCACATTGGCGGGCTGCCTTTTCTCGTAGACGAGGTTCCCGCGCCCATCTACGGGAGTCGGCTGGCTCTGGGACTGGTTCGGAGGCGTCTCCGGGAGCGCGATCTGCACCGTTCCGTCGCCCTCAACCCGATTGAGCCGCGGCAGCGACTCGAATTCGGATCGTTTCAGATCGAGCCTCTGCTCATGACGCACTCCATGCCTGACTCTTACTGCTTCGCTATCCGGACTCCGGCCGGAGTGGTCATCTGGTCGGGAGACTTCAAGTTTGACCAGAGCCCCATCGATGGCCGCTTGAGCGATATGGGTCGACTGGCCGAGTATGGCGATGAGGGAGTCCTGATGCTTTGCTCCGACAGTACGAATGTGGCCATGGCGGGCTTGACTCCGTCGGAGCAGTACATCCGCGAGCCGGTCCGCGGCATCTTCCGAAAAGCGGAGGGGCGCATCTTCGTGAGCTGCTTTGCAAGCAGCATTCACCGCATCCAGATAATGATGGATCTCGCCGAGGAATTCGGGAGGAAGGTGATAGCGTTGGGCAGGAGTATGATGAACAACCTCGAGATTGCCCAGGAGCTCGGCTATTTGAAGACTCCTCCCGGGGTGCTGCAGCCACTCTCGGAATCCGGCAACCTGGCGCCGAACGAGATCATCTTTCTTGCCACGGGCAGCCAGGGCGAGCCCCGCTCCGCCATGAACCGCCTGGCTTACGATGAGTATCGGCGGATCATGATTCAGGAGGGAGACACGGTCATCCTCTCAGCCCGGATCATCCCCGGCAACGAGCGTAGCGTGGCGGGCATGATCAACCACTTCTACCGCCGTGGCGCATTCGTCTATGACTCCCGGACAACCCAGGTGCACTCTTCGGGCCACGGTTTTCAGGCTGATTTGAAGATTCTTCTCAACCTGACCCGGCCCCGGTATTTCGTCCCCATCCACGGCGAGTACCGGCAACTGGCCAAGCACGCCCGGCTGGCCAGTGCACAGGGACTGGAGCCCGATCAGGTTCGAATTATCGAGAGCGGTCATGTACTGGAAGTATCCGAGGAGGGAGCCCACCTCAGGGACGAGGTACCTGTCGGATATCGTTACATCGACTCCGGAAACCGGCAGGAGGTTGAGGCCGACGTGATTCGGGACCGCCGCTACATGGCGGAAGACGGTTTCGTCGTGGTGCTTCTCCCCACCGACCGCTTCGAAAAGAAGATGATCGGGCCTCCCGAAGTGATTCTCCGGGGGGTCCTTTCAGCCGATCCTGCGGCCGGCCTGGCAGAAGATCTGAGCCGTCAAGCCCTGCTGGCAGTCAAGAACCTGCCGGCCTCGAAAAAAGGGGACACGGACTTCCTGGTGGAACACATCGAACGTCATCTCAAGCGGTACCTCAAGAAAGCAATCGGAAAGCGACCTTTAATCGTACCGGTCCTGCAGAAGATGTAAAGAAAGCACATCCGGACATGTCAGTCTACCCGAAACAAAAGACAACGGAATTGGTAGGGCTTGCCTGTCTGATGTGTGCCCTGCTGCTGATCCTGGCCCTTTACAGCTATAGTCCCCTGGACGGGTCGTTGAATGTGTCTTCGGTCGGCACTGGCTACCTCAATTACATCGGTCGCACCGGAGCCTGGCTTTCCGACTTCCTGCTTCAGCTCTTCGGACTCGCCGCTTTTGTCATTCCGCTCGTCCTCCTCTCCGCCGGATTCCGTCAACTGCGGGGTCGGAGCGTTGAGTACCCGATCGTCAAGACCTGTGGAACCGTGGGCATCCTGGCGGCGGGGGCCGCTGGTCTGTCCATTCTGCAGCCAACGCTGGTCCTGGCAACGCAGTACGAACCGGGAGGGATCGTGGGGATCCTCGTGGCCTCGCTACTGGAAGCCGCCCTCAACCCGGCCGGAGCGTTGATTGTGGTTTGCTTTGGACTGTTGTTCGCACTGGTCATCACCACCCGCTTCTCTTTCGAGGCCGTGATCGGCTGGCTCAGCCGGCAGAACTGGAATCCCATCGCCAGTTTCCGGGAGAGCTATGCAGGTTGGCAGAAAAGGCGCCAGGACCGCCGGGCCCTGAAGCGCATGAGGGAGGACCCCCGTGCTGTTGTGAACCAGCCTCCGCCTCGTAAAATAGGCCTCGGAAATTCGTCCCGCTCGGGCCCTGCGCGGCAGCTTGGCGATCTCATCGTGCAGCCGATCCAGGCCGCGGAACTGACGTCGAAATCCCGGCCACCGACAGGTCTCGACGCCAGGAGTTACGAACCTCCCTCCCTGGAGATCCTGAGGGAACCCTCTGGAAGTGTGGCCATCGATGAGGCAGAACTGATGGATCGGGCACAGAAGCTCATCGATAAGTGTGCCGAATTCGACGTCAGAGGAAGAGTCCTGCAAATCCACCCTGGTCCCATCGTGACGACCTTTGAGTTCAAACCCGACGCAGGAATCAAGTACAGTCGTATCACGAATCTGGTCGATGACCTGTGCCTGGCTCTGCGTGCCGAAGCGATTCGTATCGACCGCATACCGGGGAAGAACACCGTCGGCATTGAAGTTCCCAATCGACAGCGCCAGACAATTTACCTCCGAGAGATCCTGTCTTCGACGGCTTTTCAGCAGAGCGAATCACTGCTTACCCTCGGGCTGGGCAAGCTGATCAACGGAAATACGTTCATCACCGATCTGGCTAAGATGCCGCATTTGTTGATTGCCGGTGCCACCGGTGCGGGCAAGAGCGTGGCCGCCAATTGCATTGTGACTTCTATCCTCTACCGGGCATCTCCCCAGGAAGTACAGTTCATTCTAATCGATCCAAAGCGCCTGGAATTGGGCTTGTACGAAGACATCCCCCACCTCCTCACCCCCATCGTGACGAGTCCCAAGAAAGCTGCCAATGCTCTCAACTGGGCCGTCAGAGAAATGGAGCGCCGTTACAAACTCCTGGCCCGCGCCGGCGTACGCAACCTGGGGCAGTACAACAAGTACGTGGCTTCTCTGGCCCCCGATGAAAACGAAGAAGAATTAGAACGTCTGCCCCTCATTGTGATCGTCGTTGACGAGCTGGCCGATTTGATGATGACTGCCGGGAAAGAAGTAGAGTCTTCCCTGACCCGGCTCGCTCAGATGGCCCGTGCCATTGGAATCCATCTCATCCTGGCCACCCAGAGGCCGTCTGTGGATGTCATCACCGGGCTGATCAAGGCCAACTTCCCGTGCCGAATCTCCTTTCGGGTCTCTTCCAAGGTCGACTCGCGCACCGTGCTCGACATGAACGGCGCGGAACAGCTTCTGGGTCACGGGGACATGCTCTTTCTCTCTCCCCTCACCGCCAGGCCGGTTCGTATCCACGGCGGCCTTGTCACCGAGAAGGAGACGGAGAGCATCGCGACTTTTCTGCGCAACCAGGGAGCGCCTTCTTTTCGAGAAGAGATCCTGGAAGGGGAGGCCGATGAGGAAGTCAGCCTGGTGGATGTGGACGAACTCGAGGATCCTCTCTATGACGAAGCAGCCCGTTTTGTGGTAGAAACAGGTAAGGCATCGACTTCCATGCTCCAGAGGCGCTTACGAATCGGCTACGGGCGGGCGGCCCGAATTCTGGATATGATGGAGCATGAGGGTCTGATCAGCTCCCCCGATGGAACCAGGGCTCGCCAGGTGCTGGTGGCCCCCAGCTACTTCGAGGAAGTGGAGGGAAATTAAATACGCAAGACCGCCCATTAGATTGTTGGGTATCTGACTCGCGTCTCGTGGATACTTTTCTTTGCAGACCGGTTGGACTAGACTGAGCCTTTGAAATGCGCTTATCTGCAGTGGTAACGAGTTTGATTACGGTCCTGATCGGACAAATCGGACTTGCACTGCAGGATCCGGCCCGCGTTCATGTCGACGTGGAGATGGTGGTTGTCCGCGTCACCGTCACGGACCCTCTCAACCGCTACGTGATCGGCCTCGAAGAGGATCACTTCCGGGTGTTCGAAGCGAAGGTCGAGCAGGAGATCATTCATTTCTCGAATGATCGATCCCCCGTTTCAGTGGGAATCATTCTCGACATCAGCGGCTCAATGGAGGATGACATCCTCAGCGCCAGGAACTCGGTGGTGCGCTTTCTCGAGCAGGGACACGATCTGGACGAGTACTTTCTGATCACCTTTAACGATCGCACCAAGATGGCCTACGAGTTTACCTCGCGGCGGGAGAACATTCAGAACCAGATTGCGATCGCCAAGCCCAAGGGCCGCACGGCTCTGTACGACAGTCTGTACCTGGGCCTGGAGAAGATCCGCGAGGGAACTCGCGACAAGAAGGCGCTGATCGTTATCACCGACGGCGAAGACAACCGAAGCCGCTACACCTTTAGCGAGGTCAAGCGGTTTGCCAAGGAGTCGGATGTCCAGATCTATGTGATCGGTGAGCGGGGAAAGCTGGGCTACGGGACCGGTATCATCTCTGAGATCACGCGTTTGACCGGCGGCCGGCCTTTCTTCCCCCACAACTTCAAACAGCTCGATTACTTTGTCGACCTGATCCACACTGAACTCCGCAACCAGTATGTGATCGGCTACGAACCCAGTGATAAGGAGCCCGACGGCAAGTGGCGAAGGATCAAGGTTCGCCTGGCCCCCCCCGTGGGCCTTCCCGCCCTGACAGTTCGGGCCCGGCAGGGTTACTACGCGCCCCAGAACTAAACCCGGGGTTTTGTCGTCTAAGGTAGAGGTGACACTGTGACACGAAGCGCGAAACTCAGCTTATTTCTGATTGACGCGGCCCTCCTCTGGGTCACAGTGTCGCCCGCCCTCGCCCAGACGCCAAGATTCAAGGCGGATGTTGACCAGGTTGTCGTATACGCGGCCGTGTACGACGGAACGGGAGAACTCGTCTCCACTCTGACCAAAGAAGACTTTGAGGTTTACGAGAACAAGATTGTCCAGCAGGTCACCTACTTCGGGCTCGACGATGTGCCTTCGACGATCGGCATCGTCATGGATATCAGCGGGAGCATGAGGGGGAAAAAAGACCTCGTGGACCAGGCCGCCGAGCTGTTTCTGGAACTGACCAATCCCTCCAATGAACTGTTTCTGATCGGCTTCAATTCCGAGGTTGATATCAACGAAGACTTCACGCGGGATGTAGAGGACATCCGCGATGCCCTGTTCAACCAGATCGTCACCGGGGGCACTGCGCTGTACGACGCCATCTACCTGGCAGTCGAGCACGCCGCCGAAGGGAGCGAGCCGAGAAAGGTCGTCATTGTCTTTACCGACGGAGAGGACAAAGACAGCTACTATGAAGTGGAAGAGGTGATCGAAAAGGTAGAAGAGTCGGATGTCCAGGTCTTCCTGGTGGCCTTCCTGGACCAGGACCTGCCCGATGACGGCGGGTTCTTTGGGCTGTCCAAGTCCCCCCGGGACAAAGTCACAAAGGCAATGGCCAGCATCGCGGAGGCGACGGGAGGCAAGGCGCTCTTTCCGCAGAAAAAGGAGGACATCGAGAAGGCTTTCAAGATGATTGCCTACGAGCTCCGGAATCAGTATCGACTCGCCTACGTTTCGAACATCATCGAAGAGGACGATGATAAGGGGTGGCGGTCTGTTCAGGTGCGCCTGCTCAACGCCCGGGAAAGAGGCCTCAGGGTACGGGCGCGCAACGGCTACCAAGCCCACACACAGGGTGACTCCGATCATTGACTCGCCCGCCCGGCCAACCCTATGATGCAAGATCATGTCTGAAATAAGATCGAGCAAAATCTGGCACAACGGACGCCTGATCGACTGGGACGACGCAACCGTTCACGTGATGTCGCATGTGCTCCACTACGGCACCTCCTGGTTTGAAGGAATTCGGTGCTATCAGACGGAGAGGGGATCCGAGATCTTTCGGCTCCAGGAGCATGTTCAGCGCCTCTTCAACTCGGCCAAAATCTACCGCACCCGGATTCCGTTTTCTCAGGAAGAAGTGATCACCGCGATTCAGGACACGATTCAGGCCAACCAGTTGGAGGCCTGCTACATACGACCCCTCGTGTTTCGGGGACTGGGAACCATTGGTGTGAACCCACTGAGCGCGGACGTTGAGGTCTACATCATGGTCTGGGAATGGGGGACATACCTGGGCGCAGAAGCACTCGAGAACGGCGTCGATGTGATGACTTCGAGCTGGTCACGAGCCGCCCCCAACACCTTCCCAACCATGGCCAAGGCCGGCGGCAACTATCTGAACAGTGTGCTCATCAAGATGGAAGCGGCCACACAGGGATTCTCGGAGGGCCTGGCTCTCGATGTACACGGCTATGTGAGCGAAGGCAGCGGGGAGAATCTTTTTCTCCTCTATCAAGGCAAGGTCATGACCCCGCCTGCCGGCAATGCCATTCTGCCCGGCTTCACACGAAACAGTGCCATGCAGTTGCTGCACGAAAGAGGGCACGAGGTGATCGAGCAGCAGCTTCCCCGCGAGATGCTCTACCTGGCCGACGAGGTTTTCATGACGGGGACCGCGGTCGAGGTGACACCGGTTCGCTCCATCGACAAGATTGACGTAGGAGAAGGCCGCCGAGGTCCGGTGACCGCCAAGCTCCAGGAAGACTTTTTCGCCTACGTGAAAGGGGAGGTGGATGACCGGCACGGCTGGATGACCCCCGTCCGTAGTCACCGGTCGGTCGGGACGACAGTCAGGCCTTGAGTTCCGAAGAGCCGGATCTGAAGAAGATCCGCAACCGCGCACTCCGCCTTCTCTCCAGGCGCAGCTACAGCCAGTTTCAGCTCGAGCAGAAGCTTCTTCGACACCACTGTCAGAAAGAGGTGGGGGCACTGGTCGAAGAGCTGATCGAGACCCGTTTGCTGGACGATGCCAGTCTCGCCGAGGAGCGTGCCTTGATGCTTCGCCGACGCCGGCACTGGGGTCCTCAACGGATCAAGGGTGACTTAAGAAGGTTGGGGTTCGATGCTAAGATAGTCGCTCGGGTGACAGACCTGGCTGATTCGGAGTTTCCGCCCGAAGAGACGCTCGCGCGGGTGATTGACAGTTGGACCGAAAAGAACGGAGCACCGGACTCAGTCGCCGGGCTTAAGAGGCTTTTTGACCACTGCCGCCGCCAGGGTTTTCCGTCTCAGATGGTTCGAGACGTACTCGAGCCCTTCTGGGGTGGGATGGGCGCATAGATTCGTAAGCCTCCCGCGACTGACAGAGACTGTTTATGAAGAGTGCGAGCGAAATCCGTGAAGAATTCCTGAATTTCTTTGAAGCCAGGGGCCATCGCCGGGTCAGGAGCGGTTCACTGGTTCCTCACGACGACCCCACACTGCTGTTTACGAACGCAGGCATGAACCAGTTCAAGGACGTCTTTCTGGCCAGGGAGAAGCGCGACTACTGCCGGGCGGCCACCAGCCAGAAGTGCATGCGGGTCAGCGGAAAGCACAATGACCTGGAAGAAGTTGGGCGCACTCCTCGCCACCACACCTTCTTTGAGATGCTGGGCAACTTTTCGTTCGGGGATTACTTCAAGAAGGAGGCCGTCGATTTCGCCTGGGAACTGTGCACGGAAGTCTATGGCCTGCCTGCAGAGCGGCTGGCGGCCAGCGTCTTTGAGAGCGACGACGAGGCCTACTATCTCTGGAAAGACCGGATCGGTCTACCCGAATCGCGCATCTATCGGCTGGGAGCCTCCGAGAACTTCTGGTCAATGGGGGACACGGGTCCCTGTGGGCCCTGCTCCGAGATTCATTACGACATGGGAACGGCCTCCCCTGCTGCGGCAAGCGATGGGGAGCCCGACCCGGCTCGTTTCCTGGAGGTATGGAACCTCGTCTTCATGCAGTTCGAAAAAGACAAAGAGGGCAAACAGAGCCCGCTTCCCTCCCCTTCCATCGACACCGGCATGGGACTGGAGAGGATCGCCTGCGTTCTGCAGGGCGTACAGAGTAACTATGACACCGATCTTTTTGTTCCCATCATCGGGGAAGCTTCCCGGCTCACCAATGTGGCCTACGGCGAAGACGATCGTTCCGACGTGAGCCTGCGCATTCTGGCCGATCACAGCCGCGCCTGTGCCTTTCTCATCAACGACGGGGTGGTGCCGTCCAATGAAGGGCGAGGCTATGTCCTGCGCAAGATCCTGCGGCGAGCCATCCGCCACGGCAAGATGCTGGGAACCAGCGAGCCCTTCTTGTTCACGCTCGTGGCACTGGTAGCCCACCTGATGAAAGTCGCCTATCCCGAACTGGAGCCGAGCCGTGAGTACACCTCCCGGCTGATCAAGGCTGAAGAAGGCAAGTTCAGCTCCACACTCAGCTCCGGTCTCCAGCTTCTGGAAGAGATGTTCGAGACCGCGCGGAAGAAGGACAGCTCACAGCTGCCCGGGAGCCAGCTCTTCCGCCTCTACGACACCTTCGGTTTTCCCCTCGACCTGGCCAGGGAAGTCGCTCAGGAGCGCGGCTTCCAAATCGATGAGAACGGTTTCTTCCAGGAAATGAAAAAGCAGCGGGAGCGGGCCCGCGCTAGTTGGAAGGGTGCCGAGAAAGCCGTTTCTCCTGTCTACCAGGAGCTGGCGGAAAACGTGGCAGCCAGTGAATTCACCGGCTATACCGAGATGGAAGGAGTGGAAGGCGGGATCACGGCGGTTCTGCGGGACGGCGAGCGGGGGGATCGGCTGGACGCAGGAGACGCAGGAGAAGTGCTGCTCGATCGGACGCCTTTCTACGCGGAGGGCGGAGGCCAGATCGGTGACACCGGCAGTATGGAAACCGAAACCGCCCGTCTACAGGTGACCGATACCTACCGCCCAATCCAGGGCCTGCACGTCCACAGGGTGGAGGTCCAGCAGGGCTCTTTCGCGGTTGGAGACGAGGTTCGCTCCAGTGTTGACCTGGAGCGCCGGCATCACACAGCCCGTAACCACACAGCCACCCACCTGCTGCACGCTGCCCTGCAAGACATTTTGGGCGAACACGTGAAACAGTCGGGTTCCCTGGTGGCGCCCGATCGGCTCCGCTTTGACTTCAGCCACTTCCAGCCGGTCAGCGGCCGGGAGATTCAGATGGTCGAGGAGATGGTGAACGAGAAAATTCGGGACAACCTCGAACTCCAGATATCGGTACGTGATCTGGAAGCGGCTCTGGAAGCCGGAGCGATGGCCCTCTTCGGGGAGAAGTACGGCGACCAGGTTCGCACCGTCTCCATCCCCGGCTTTAGCCTGGAATTGTGCGGTGGCAGCCATGTTGGAGCCACCGGGGAAATCGCCCTTTTCAAGGTGACTCACGAGAGCAGTATTTCAGCCGGAGTAAGACGGGTTGAGGCTGTTACAGGGCTCGGAGCCACAGAGCGCTTCCTGGAGTCTGAAGGTGCTCTGGATCGGCTTTCGGCCGACCTGAGGGTGGGACGTGAAGGTGTCGAGGAAACTGTCCAGCGTCTCTCCGACCAGCTCAGGGAGACGCAGAAGAAGCTGGAGCACATGCAGTTCAGGCTGGCTCGCGAGCTGACCGGGGATGTGGTTGCGGAGGCACGCGAGATCGGCGGTGTCAAGGTACTGGTCAAGAGAGTCGCGGACCTGGACCGGACCAAACTCCGTTCACTCGCCGACGAGTTGAAGAACAAACTCCAGTCCGGTGTAGTGGTTCTCGGAGCTCCCATCAATGGAAAGGTGGGGCTGGTTGCCATGGTCAGCTCGGACCTGACCGGGCGTGTGAAAGCCAACGAACTGGTGTCTCGCATTGCCAGGACAGTCCGGGGCGGTGGCGGTGGACGTCCCGACATGGCGGAGGCAGGAGGCAGCGACCCGTCGCAGCTTGATGTGGCCCTGGAGCAGGCCTATGCCGAGGTCGAAGCTATGTTGGATTAGGCCTGCCATCGAGATTGTTTCCGACTTTCCAGCTCCATGTGGCATCCTATAGGGTAGTTATGAGAGGGATCGTTCTGGTTGGTTTCCTCTGCGTTTTCTGCGCGAACGCCGAGGACATGCGTTCCTACGTCGACAAGGACGGGACCCGTGTGCTCACCAACTTGCCCTCCGGCCACTCCTGGAAGTCGATTAACCCGGTCGATCAGGGCAGCCGCCCGGGGCAGCCGAGTGCCCCCGGGAAACAACGGATGCTGCCTCTCATCAAGCGAATCTCGGCCGAAAGCGGCGTAGATGCGAACCTGGTGGAGGCCATCATCCAGGTCGAGAGCAACTTCGATCCCGGCGCTGTCTCAGTCAAGAACTGCAAGGGTCTGATGCAACTGCATCCGGACACCGCCAGACGTTTCGGTGTCAAGAACGTGCTCGATCCGGAGGAAAACATTCGCGGGGGGGTCGCCTACCTGCGCTGGCTTCTGGATCATTTCGATGAGGACCTGACCCACACAGTAGCTGCCTATAACGCCGGCGAGAATGCCGTTGCGAAACATGGTGGAGTCCCGCCCTACAAGGAAACGCTGAACTACGTGAAGAAGGTCAACCGGCTCTACAGCCTGACCCGCCGGCCGACTCAAACTCCTTCTCGCCGGATTCACCGAATTGAAACGGACGACGGGCGCGTCATTTACACGAACACCCCGTGGATGGTTGCCGGCCACTGAATTGATCACTTCTTGAAAGTGGGAGGGGCCTCAGGCCGCGACCGCTGGATTTCGAAGGTCAGGATGCAGGTCGCCGCCCAGGGCGCCTCCCACATTCCTGGACTCAACGCCGGGCTGACGCTCTGCCGTTCTCTTCTGTTGTCAAGCTTGCAGCACACGATCCCAACCCGGGAACCAGGAATCACAAACCGTACCAGGATAGAATGAAGCCGTGGCGGGTACTTCAAAACAGCAACAGAGAGACGACATGTTGAGACGAAAACGCTTGCGGGCAGTCCTGACCTGCGCTCTGGTGGGTGCGATGACTGTGCTGGCGCACGCTGAATTCGAAGAGGTTCTCCCCAACCTGGCCGATCACGAGTTGGTCCGGATCGACTTGAGCCAGACGGCTCCATCCGGGGAATTCCCGGCCGATATCGTAGAAGAGTATGGATTTCTGTCCTTCACTCGTTGGCGCACCCGGCCCGGCGCGGCCATTCTGGAGGTCTACGAAATGATCGACACCCAGGCTGCTTTTGGTCTTTTCACGATCTGGAACGAGGGGCGAAGAGACAGCGGCCGATCTCTTGCCATGGGTCTGGAGAATCTACTGCTGGGCGAGCGTCTGGCCTTCTGGCGGGGGCACTATTTCTTCATTCTCCATTCTTCCCTGGCCCATCCGGACTTTCTGTCCTCCTTTCCTCCACTCCTCAAGAAGGCGATCGACGAGCGGAGCCTCCATCCAGTCAGCGTGTTCCAGTTGCCCGCCGACAGCCTGGTCCGGGCTTCGATTCGTTTCTACCTCGGTCAGAAAGCGATCGGAACGAATCCGGACATTCCCCGACAACTCATTGGTCACCTGGGCTTCAAGGATCAGGCAGAAGCAACCGTTGCGCGGTATGAGCCGGACGGCTTTCCGCTGTTGCTGCTCGCGTACCCGACACCCTCCGTGGCAGACGACTATGCCGGCAGGATTCAGGACGCCTCGGTATTTTCGGAGCACGGAATCTACATGAAGCGATCGGGCCCCCTGCTGGGTCTGTTCCTGGGGCCCCATTCTGCGGCTACCCCGGTCTTGGAGGATCTCCAGTACACAGCGTCCGTCGACTGGATTCATGAAGAAGATGCACAACTCCGCGACATAGAGAGGAACCGGGCCGAGATGGTCACTTTCTTCGGCGTCGTGACCGGCTCCATCCTCTTCACCGGCTTCTTTATCGTGGTCGTACTCACAATGGGGATAGCAGCCGGCCTCCTTCGCATCGCACTTCTGCGAAGGTTCCCTGCCATGGGTCGCGGCAGCGGAACGATCTTCCTGGATCTTCAGGGCAGAAACGGCTGATTCTACCCGCCCGAATCTAGATCAAAGAGACTGAAGCTGGGGAACTCGCTCTCCTCGATCGCCTTGCGATTCAAGTAGCTTTCAAAGAGCTCCTGGTACGCCTGCCTGGAGAGGTACTTCCGATAGACTCGCAATTCTCTGCGAACTGTTTTCTTGAGTTCCTGGAGCGAAGCCTTATCCATCTGATCGAGAAGAGCTTCGGCGACAAGCGCGGCGACGTGGCTCAGGGATCGGTCTACTTCCTCGTAGTTGGGACGGGCCTGTGTTCCCAATTCCGAGCGCAGCCCCTGAAGTCGATCGACAGCCCTGCGAAAGCTCTCACCTTCCTCACTCGCAAGGACTCTGGAGAGCTTGTCGAGTAGTTCATCGACCTGACCCTTTGTGAACGCGGAAGCGTCCGCGAGCTGGTCCTGCTCCCCCGCTCCCACATGAGCCGTCTGGTGTTCTTCGAAAGCCTCGGTCACTGCTGGATGGCAGTAGTACAGAGTCGCGGGAGGCTTTCGGTTCCTGGCCGCAGAACTCTCAAAGCTGCGGTCGATACCCCTCAGGACAACATGCAGCGGAATCGCGCTGTCTTTCCACAATTCAATCAGGCACCAGTCCAGAGGAGAGACGAAAAGGTGACGGCCCCGCTGTCGCGAAAAATGTTCTTCGATCTCTGTAAAGTAGTTGAAGTAATTTCTCAACTAATTATCTTTTGCAAACTGCTGAGAATGAAATTCTCTCAGCCCCAGGAGAGTTAAATGATTCTCGACCCTCCGGATGTGACAAGACTCGGCGGAGATGAGCGGTGCGAGTCCACCGGTGGCAATGACGCGGGCCTCACCCAGCTCCGATTTCATGCGCCCGATGATTCCGTCAACCAGCCCGATGTATCCGTAGTAGAGCCCCGACTGCATGCTTCCGACAGTTGAGGTACCCACCGCAGCCTCGGGCTTGTGGATCTCGATTCGGGGCAGCCGGGACGCGCGCAGAAAGAGGGCTTCGGCGGATATCCCGATCCCGGGGGCGATGACTCCCCCCACATAGGCAGGGCCGGCAGCCACCGCGTCGAAGGTGGTGGCGGTCCCAAAATCGACGACGATCAGGGGAGGTGGGACGATCTTCAGCGCAGCTACGGCATTCACGATTCGATCGGCTCCCACGTCAGAAACGGGCTCATAACGAATCTCGAGCACCCCCTGAGAGCTCGGATCGACGAAATTCGGGATCTGGCCGAAAAACTCTTGCGAAAGCTCCAGGAAGCAATCGTTCAACGGGGGCACCACCGAAGAAATGACCACGGAGTCGATGTCTCGGGGAGACAGTTCTTTTCGTTCAAGCAGGTCGGAAAACAGAACCGTGTGCTCGTCAGCCGTCCTGTCCCGACGGGTAGCAATTCTCCATGAGGAGGTGAGCTCCAACCCCTGGAAAACTCCGGCTGCGATGTTCGTGTTGCCGATGTCGATGACGAGAAGCATCCCCTAATCATAACCGGTAATGTTCGTTGATCGTTCCACGGTCCACGTTCGAAGTTTCACGACGCGGAAGTAGCCACCGAACTGGAATCAGTGTCGAAAGTGCCGGATCCCGGTGAAGACCATGGCCAGACCGTGCCGGTCGGCAGCCTCAACCACCTCCTCGTCGCGGATCGAGCCCCCCGGCTGAATGACCGCCTTCACTCCAGCGAGGGCGGCAGCCTCAATCGAGTCCGGAAAGGGGAAGAAGGCGTCGCTGGCCATGACTGATCCTGCCAGACTCACTTGAGCCTTTCGCACCGCCAGTTCCACCGAGTCGACCCGGCTCATCTGGCCGGCGCCGATACCGAGCGTCTTCTCGTCCTTTGCCAGCACAATCGCGTTTGACTTGACATGCTTGCAGACGGTCCAAGAGAAAAGAAGATCCTTCAATTGATCTTCCCCCGGCTTGACCTTGCTGACCACCTCCAGGTCTTCAGGATTCAGATAGAAGGCATCTCGCTCCTGGACCAGAAAACCCCCCTGGATGGAGCGCAAGTCGAGCGGCCAGGAACTGTCTGATTGCTGTGGCATTTCGATCACGCGCAGGTTCTTCTTTCGAGAGAAACGCTCCAGCGCGTCGGAGTCGTAAGCGGGAGCGATCACGACCTCCACGAAGAGCTGGCTCATTTCCTCCGCGGTCCTTTCGTCGACGCTGCGATTGTAGGCGATGACCGAGCCAAAGGCGGAAACGGGATCACATTCGAGAGCTTTTCGATAGGCCTCCGCAGGAGAGTCCCCCAGCGCCGTCCCGCAGGGATTGTTGTGTTTGATGATGCAGCAGGCCGAGCGGTCGAATTCCCGGCACAGCGCCCAGGCAGAGTCCATGTCAACCAGATTATTGAAGGACAGGTCCTTTCCCTGGTGCTGTTTCGCACCCAGGTGCCCCGCGGGCGGTCCGGACGAGTAAAGGGAGGCTCGCTGGTGGGGATTCTCACCATAGCGAAGTGTCGCGCGTCGCTTCAAGTTCAGGAGCAGCGCTGCAGGAAGCTGGTCTTCCTCGCGGCCCCCAGCCTGTTCCATCCAGGTAGCGATGGAAGCGTCGTAAGCGGCCGTCTGCTGGAAAGCTTTGGTGGCCAGTTCCTGTCGGATGGAAAGGGGTACGCTTCCCTTCCCCGCCTTCATCTCCGCGACCACCCGGGGATAGTCACCAGGATCGACCACGATGGTCACCGAATCGGAGTTCTTAGCGGCAGCCCGCACCAGGGTTGGCCCCCCGATGTCAATCTGCTCGACAGCTTCCTCGCGATTCACCCCGGGACGGGCAACGGTTCTTAAAAACGGGTAAAGATTCACTACGACCAGCTCAATGGGACCAATGTCGTGCTCCGCCAGGGTCTGGCGGTGAGCCGGGTCCGCGTGCCGGGCCAGGATTCCGGCGTGGATTCGAGGGTGAAGGGTCTTGACACGTCCATCCAGAATCTCCGGGAAACCGGTTCGTTCCGAAACCCGGATCACACTCACTCCCTCCTCCTTCAGGGTCCTTGCCGTCCCGCCAGTAGAGATGATCTGAACTCCCAGTTCGGTCAGGGCGCGGGCGAATGACCCAAGTCCGGATTTATCAGAGACGCTGATCAGGGCTGTCTTTATTTGCATTCCTTGGTTACTGGTTCAAGGTTACAGGTTGAAGGCTGAAGGTTAAAGGTTGAAGGTTGGCTTTCCGGATTGCAGATTTCCAGAACCCAGAACCCAGCACCCAGCACCCAGCACCTATTACGTATAATGTCCCTCGTGTTTGATTCCGTTTCGCTACGGCTGATCCCTGCTGTTGGCCAGGTGTGTGCTGATCCCGCCGTCGAGGCGCTCTTCCAGGAATACTCCCGGGAACTGGTGGTCGACGAGATCCGTCTTCAGCTTGATGACCTTCGAGGGGCCGCCAGCAGCGGTGGCCTGGATCAGCAGGAGCTGGAAACCCGGATCGAGAGTCTGCCTGCCTCTCTCAGGGACTCTATCGAGGAGCGAATGGAGCCCTCCTTACGACGGGTGATCAATGCGACCGGGGTCATCATTCACACCAATATTGGCCGGGCTCCGGTGTCTCGGTCGATTGCGGAAAAAGTCCTTCAAGTCGCCTCCGGCTATTCCAATCTCGAGTTCGATCTCCACAAGGGTGAGCGAGGGCACCGCGATCGGCTCTTCGAGCCCCGGCTGGTCAGACTCCTGGGCTGCGAAGCAGCCACCGTCTGCAATAACAACGCAGCCGCATTGCTGCTCATTCTGAATACGTTCGCTCTGAAGAAGAAGGTCCTCGTTTCCAGGGGTGAGCTCGTCGAGATCGGTGGCTCGTTCCGGATTCCCGAGATCATGAAACGTAGCGGCGCTCTGCTTCGCGAAGTCGGAACGACCAACAAGACCCGGCTATCGGATTTCGAAAACGCAGTGGATGCCGACACGGGGCTGATTCTGGCAGTTCATCCCAGCAACTATCAGATCGTCGGATTTACCCAGTCGCCCGCCCTGGCAGAACTGGTTCAGCTCGCATCCCGTGTCGACATTCCCCTGGCCCACGACGTTGGCAGCGGCCTGCTCTCGCACTCCAGCCAGCCGGTCCTGGAAATGGAGCCGAGTGTGAAGGCTTCCCTGGAGCAGGGGGTCGATCTGGTCTGCTTCAGTGGCGACAAGCTGCTGGGAGGCCCACAGGCGGGTGTCATTGCGGGAAAGGCTGAGTTGGTGGGACAGTTGCGCAAGAATCCCTTAATGCGGGCCCTGCGGATTGACAAGACGACCTATGCCCTGCTCGAGCAGACACTCATCGCGACTGAAAAGAATCGAGCCGAGCAGGAAATCCCGGTGCGAAGAATGATTTCCGCTTCCGCGTCCGAGATCCGATCGCGCGCGGAGCGCGTCCTGAGCCGGCTCGGAGACACAAACCTGGAGATTCGCATCGAAGCGGCCGAGTCCCTCATCGGTGGAGGATCGGCTCCCGGCCAGGCGATCCCCACGGCGGTCCTCAGCCTGGGCGATGCCCGTTTCTCGGCCAATCAGCTCGAAGAACATCTCCGTACCCACCGGCCACCCATCCTGGCCCGCATTGACAACGACAGGCTTCTCATCGATCTACGGACAGTGCTGGAGGGAGAGGAGGAGGAGATTGTGTCCGCCCTGAGGACATTCACTGTCTGAGTACCGTTTTCTTCGCGGGTAGTGGGGCGCGCCAGCCTGGCGTGCGGAACGGAAAACACCGGCAGCCGGTCCAGTTCGGCACGGTTGATAACCGTGCCCTACACTTTTCTTAGGGCGACATTGGCGGCGATCTGAATCGGATCCCACAGGGTCCCGAAGGGAGGCGCATAGGCCAGATCCAGTTGAGCCAGATCCCTAATGCTCATCTCAGCCGTGAGTGCAGCCACCAGGGTGTCGACCCGCTTGGCGGCGTGGCCACCACCGATGATCTGGCCTCCCAGCAGGCGCAGCGTCTTCCGCTCAAAGACCAGTTTCACGTGCACCGGCTGCGCATCCGGGTAATAGGCCGCCCGATCGCGAGCCTCAATACGAACTGAATCCGCTTCGAATCCGCTGGTGAATGCCTGCCGCGAGGTCAACCCGGTTCGGGCCACCCCCAGGTTAAACACTTTCTCGATGCAGGTTTCGAGCGTGCCGGCGAATTCGGATCGCATACCGGCCAGATTCTCTCCCACTACCCGGCCCTGCTTGGCGGCTGTCGTCCCCAGAGCCGAGACCACCGGCTTTCCGGTCACTCGGTGGGTGGTTTCCGCACAATTGCCGGCCGCAAAGATTCCCGCCAGGTCAGTCATTCCACGGCGGTTGACCTGGACCCCCCCGCTCATGCCAAGCGGGATGGCTGCTCGCTGTGCCAGATCCGTGTTCGGACGTACTCCAACGTCCACCAGAGCCAGGTCGCAGGGGACGGAACCCCGTCCAATCTCCAGGGCCCGGATGCGACCCCGCTCTTCCACGATCCCGGAGGCCCGTGTCTCCAGAATAACCCGGACACCGTTTTTCTCCAGCTCCGACTGAACCAGCTCCGCCATGTCGGGGTCGATCTGGCTGAAAACCTGCCGCCCCCGTTCGAGAAGAGTCACAGACAGTCCCAGAGCGATCAGGGCTTCGGCCATCATGAGTCCAATGTAACCGGCCCCAACCACGACGGCCTGAGGGCGGGACGAAGTCAGGTCACGAAGTTGGAGCCCGTGCTCGAGCCGGCTGAGAGTGAGAAGACCGCCGACTTGGTGTTCTGGTACAAAGCGGGGCAATCTGGGGTGGTAGCCAGTGGCAAGGACCAGCTTTTCGTAGCCAATGACAGTCTCTTCACCGCTTTCCATTTCGACATATCGGATCCTTCGCCGGCCGGGCATGATCTCCGAGACCCTGGTTCCGGTCAGAGCCCGAATTCCCCTCTCTTCCCGCAGGCTCTCGGGCGTGAACTGAACCAGATCGGAGTGGCGTCCAACCACCTGGGCTACGTAATAGGGCAGGCCGCAGATACTGTAGGAGATAAAGCGGCTCGCTTCCAGGATCAGAATATCGAGTTCCGGATCCAGCCGCCTGGCGCGGCTGGCCGCCGTCATCCCGGCCGCGTTTCCCCCGACTACGACGATTGGTTCGGACATACCGCCGGAATATTAGCAGACACCGGCAAAGACCGTTCCAAGGTTCCATTGTTCCAAGGTTTCAACGTTTCAGGTTCCAAGGTATCCAAAGGCCAGAGTGGGTAATCAGCTGCCCTTCGTGCCCTGAGTGCCTTTGTCTTGGCTACTGGGAGGTAAGTATCAAGAAGACAGATCTCACATCCCGCTTTGAAAGAACCTCGAGATGAGAGTTTCGGATGCGTCCGATCAAGCTGATCAAAACAGCTTCAGTATCAGGCTGGAGCCCTTTGAGGAGGCGACCACCCATCGCTTCGCGTCGTAAAAAACGACAGCTCCGGCCTCCACATCCTCCCGGGGCTGACTCAACTCGACTTCCAACGTTCCCGCCTTCACCTCGACCCGCCGTGTCACCTCAGTGACCGAGATGTCATCACTGGGAATGAGCCCCAGGGCAAGCTGAACGATGTTCTTGCGGGTGATCTCATCGGCGTGCCGAAACGTGTTCTTGACGTGTTCCAGAATCTGATCTTCCGGTGCTCCCTGCCGGCGGAGCGTTTTGATCTTCTCCACTGCCTTGTCAAAGTGCGCGAAGGAGAATCTGGCGACCAGGGTGTTCAGTCCCTCTTTGGGCTTGCCAGCCCGGTATCTATTATCCATCAGGCGATCTCCCTTGGGTTGAGGGTTTAGCCGTTCACTCGGTCAAGATCCGAATGCGACTTCGCGCCGGGATTCTACCACTTCGATTCTGGATCGCGCATCCACCGTCGAACCTCGCCTTTTTTGGGTGGCAAGTGAGTACAGTACGGATGAGGGACAGAGCCGCTAGCCTTTCTCGACCAAAAAGTCGCCGATGAAGAGGGTATCGATTCCCGAAGAGTAGAAACTTCGAACCGCTGAACGAGGATCCGAGACCAATGGCTCCCCGAAGAGGTTGAACGACGTGTTGTAGACAACGGGAAGTCCACTCGCACTCCCTACGGCCTGCAAGAGCTCCCAGTACCGTTGATTCTCCTCTCTGCAGACCACGTGGACCCGAATTCTGTCACCATCGAGCAAAGCCCGACCGAATGTTTCTCGATGATCAGCCTTGACGCGGCTTACCGTCGCCAGAAACCGGGCATTGTCACTGACCTCGAAATACTCAGAGGCCAGCTCTTCTGGAACCGAGGCCGCAAACTTGCGAAAGGGTTCACGATGTTTGATGTACTCGTTGAGGTTTTCAGTCGCATAGGGATTCAGAGGAGAGGCCAGAATACTGCGATTGCCCAGTGCGCGAGGACCGAACTCCGATCGGCCCTGGAACCATGCCACAATCTTGTTGTCGGTTAGGCGCTGCACTGCGGCTTTCACCATCTCGTTCTCCGTCCGATGGTAGCCGAACCGCAGCTTGCAATTTTCCAGCACCCGCTTGATCTCATGGCTGCCATACTCTTCACCCAGGAAGAGGTTGCGCAAGACATGCCGTTCGGCGCCGGACTGGATCTGGTGGAGTGCGAACAGGGCGCTGCCAAGCGACGTCCCAGCGTTCCCTGCCACGGGCTGGACCCATACATTCTCAAAACGGCCGGAGTCCTCAATGCTGTGAATGAGCAAGGCGTTGTAGGCCAGGCCGCCTCCAAGGCAGATATTTTGCCCTTCTCCCGCTATGCGCAGAACCGTCTCTGCAACGGCTGTTTGGATGCTCGCCGCCATGTCCGCTTTGACGCTGTCGCCCAGGGGCTCGTCGAACTTGATGTCCAACTCGCGATAAAAGCGCTCGCTAAAGCCACCGTGGGTAGTGCGCCCTGTATCAAGATAGCTATGGTCAAGCTTCGGAAGTGGATTGCGGTCCATACCAAGGATGGCGAGAAACATCTCCTTGAACCGCGGCTCTCCAGTCACCGACAGCCACTGGACTTTGTGCTCTTCGGAGTCGGGGCGAAAGCCTAGCAACTCTGTGACTCTGCTGTACAGAGCTGCGGGGCTGTCTGGATAGTAGATTGTGTCCATCGGCTGCAACTGATTTCCCGCACCCTGCCAAATCGCTCCACAACCGACGTCACCATGGTGGTCCAACGTCAGGACACGAGAATTCTCATATGGGGAAGGGAGAAAGGCGGCTGCAGCATGCGCGGTGTGGTGATCAACGATCACCATTCTTGAATTGGGAAAGAGTGTCCTCAAATGCAGTAGCGCACTGGCTTCTTTACCGGCTTCAAGCGGCTTGGAAAGGGCCACGATATCGACATCCTTTCGCCGGGCACCGGCGATCTTCAGACAGGTCGTCACCGCCCGGTCGGGAAAACCGCCCGGGTGCCTTTGCCGCAGCAACTTTTCTTCTTCGATTGCGGCAACGTACTCGCCGTCAACTACCAGCGCCGCCGCCCCATCATGCAGCCAGCCTCCGATTCCAAGTATCAACATTGGCTTATCCGTCTGGATCACGCCCTGTACAACCGAACATGGTTGTACTCCCGGCGCCCAGTCTAGATTCTAGCGCGGGTGTGCTCGAGAGTCAGGGTCTATTCCACCCTCCCTTCACATCTCGTCATGGCTTAGGGTAGACTTACATATTGTTTCGGAGCCGTTTGGGCCACTCCAGTCTTGAGATGACTCGGCGCGGCGCTGGCCTTTCACCCGCAAGGCGCGGGAGCGGGCGCTGTTGGAGGAGTATCTGAAGAAGAAAGTTGCCCCTATTGGCACCGTAGCAATCAACGGGTTAAGGATCTGCCCGTAAGTCGTTGATTCTAAAGAGTGCCGGAGTGGTGGAACTGGTAGACGCGCTGCGTTCAGGGCGCAGTGAGCCTTGCGCTCGTGGGAGTTCGAATCTCCCCTCCGGCACCAATTGTAAATATTCGGTAAACCCATCATCGGCTTTATGCCTAATGGGGTGAGGCGGGTTGGGAACTCAAGTGGAGCGAAGCGATCTTCGGAAGTGTTTGCTCAGGGGGTAGAGCCAGATGCTTTTGGTGGGCAGATCGGCCTTGCGGTCACGGTCCAGCTTGCCCCGGCCCTGGGTCTGTCCGACATGGATCCAGTTGGCGGCCTTGTAGCAGGCGCCTGTGAAGCGCCCCGTGTCGACGAAGGTTTCCAGCAGAACGGGTCGGTAGGCGTAGCGGTCGTGCCAGTCCTCGGGGAGTTGACGCGCGGCCAAGGCCAGCAGTTTGGAGGCCAAGTTCTTAGACTGCACCCAGGGAAGGATCAAGAAACGGGCGTTGTTGACGATCAGTTGAAGGTTTCTCTCCCTTTCCGAAGGACGCCAGCCGATGAAGCGGTCGCGAGGGGCGGTTTTCCAAGCGGCGGCGCCAAAGCCGAGCAGGGCCAGGATGCGGCTTTCGGAACAAGCGAAGTAGCGCAGCTGAGCACCCGGCAGGGGCTTGTATCCCAGATAGTGGTAGCGGTCGATGTATTCATTCCACAAAGTGGAGTCGGGGCGGCTCAGGACCGGCTCCAGATGCAGGCCGGACAGCTCGTGCACGGGTCGGGACAGCAGCGGTTGTGGTGCGCTGCAGAAAGTGTGCTTGATTGGGCCCGAGCCTCCCTTCGGGTTGCGAGGGGGCGGCAGCTGCAGCAACCCCTGCCGATGCATGCGCAGCATGGCCACCCGGCAGCTCATCTCCTTGAGGCCACCGTCAGGCTTGAACCAGCCCAAGAGCTGGCAGGCCAAGCGGGAGAGCTGGGCCCGCGAGCGGGTCGGATCTTCGCCAATCAGCTCACACAGTCGCCGCATCTCCCGGCCGCTAAAGTCTCGCCCGCAGAAGCGTTTCATCCAGCCTCCGCTGCCGGCGTCCTGGCCCAGGTCAATGCGCGGGCACGATGGGGGCTTATTTCCCAGGGAAGAAAAGGATCCAGGTCGGGTGGCGGCTGTCCGCCTTGCCTAGCGCAGGCCTGCAGATAGTCCCTGAGCCACAGGCGGGGGTTGAGGCCGTTGAGTCGCAGGGTGGCAAAGATGCTGAATAAGCTGGCCGCCAACTGGGCGCTCCAGCGGCTGCCTGAGCCGTAGTAATTCTTGCGTCCCACCACCGGGTTGCGCAAGGCGCGTTCGGCGGCGTTGTTGTCCATAGCCACTTCCGGTTGATCCACAAACACGGTCAGCCCTGGCCAGTGTCGAGCCAGGCTTTTCAGGACCTTGCGACAGGGGGGAGCCAGGCTGGGAAGCTGGCGTTGAGCCTCGCATTGCTCTCGCATTTTCTCAACCGCCACCCGCAGCTTTCGATCGGCCCGGGCCCATTCCAAGGGCTGATCGCGAACTGCCAGCCGCAGCTGATTGGCAGCAAAGAGCCGGCCAATGTCGTCAATCCACATCAGGGACCAGTCCTGCCAGGGGGGGTGGGATAGGCCCAGTCGCCAAAAGTCGCGGCGCACGTGAGCCCAGCAAAAGGCATGGCAAATACGCCCCTCTGAGACCCGGACCAGCTTCTTATAGGCAGAATATCGATCGGTGAGTAAAGTGCCCTGGGCGCTGCCGAAGTGAGATTGAGGCACTGCAGACGAGCGACTGGGTTGGAGCTGGTACACGACTGTGGAGGCCGACAAAAACACCCACAAATGCCAGAGCCGTCCGCTTTTGCCTTCCACCGCCACAAACACCGGCCAGCCGGTCTCGTCGGCTTGCCAGTTCTCCTGGGTGAGCTGCTGCTGGGCGATCGCCTCGGCCACCGGCAAAAACAGACCCTGCAGTTTTTTCAGCCCTCCGGCCACCGTTCCTGCAGAGAGAGTCAAACCGTGGTCTCGCCACTGCTGCAACAGACGGTGGGTGGGGCGGCAATGGTCAAACTTCTCCAGCAGAATCTCCACCCAAACCGAAATCCCTAGTTTGCCTTTGGGAATCAAGCGTGCCGGGGCGGGCGCCGTGACAATGCCGGGCAGCACCCCGCAGCGGCAGGCCGCTTTGTACTTGCGCCGCCGGATCACCCGCCGGTGGGCCCGCACTTCGATTTCGGCCACCTCGGCGTCTTCCGTCCAGCCCAAGGCTTCCAGTGCCAGACCGCATTTCGGACAGCTTTTTTGGGCTTCCTCCAGATCCACTACCTCTTCCTGGGCTGCCAACCCGTCCAGAGTGGTCCGACCGTGCCCCTGCTTGCCTTTTTGCTGCCCTCGGGGTCGCCCGCTCGCCTTGGGGCTGGAACTGCCAGCGCGCCCACCCTTGGCCTGTTCACTCTTGCGCCCCCAGAGCTGACTCTCCAGCTCTCGAACTCGAGCCCGCAGACTCAAGTTCTCTGACTTCAACTGCTTTTCTCTCTCCACCGCCCCGGCATGCTGGGCCTTCCAGTACGCTGCCGCCCAGCGCAGCCGGATGTACTCTTCCTTGGCCACCAAAACCCGCTTCGTCGAGCCATCAGCCGTCAGTCCACCCGATTCCGGCTTGGTGGTAGCACTCAGCTGCATGCTCCCTGTATACACACTCGCAGCTTCTGTGTCCAGCAAAGTTTGACCGCGGGCTTATTTGGAAGGAGATTATTGCAAGACGGAGTTTACCGAATATTTACCACCAATTCTCTTCTGTTATTGAAAATAAAGGGGTTAGCGGAGCAGCAACCCCCTTTTGCCACTCTTGTCCAAATTAGCTGAGATTCGATCATCAACCCCTTGATTTTATTGGCGTCTTGGACGGGATTTTCAGTCTTTTCATGTCCAGGTCTCCGATTGTGCTGTCCAGATTACGAGAAGGTGAAGGAGGGTTGAGAGCTCTCCGGTAGTAGGGGTGGGAACTTGAATGGTTGGTTCAACCACCTCCACAAGTCTCTATGAACGAACATGTTCATCCTCAGCAGTGCGGCCAGAAGGGGTGTACCGTTCTTTCTGTAATTTGGGAAAGGTGAGCTAAAAGGATCAGAGGTCTGGGGCAGGATTTCTCCAAAAACTCAAGGCAACGAGTAAGGAGGATCCGAATGACCCCAGACCCAAAACAGAGGCTACCACGAGAACTATTGAGAGAGCTGATCGAAGAAGGCAGTGAAGCGTTTCGAGGAGTATTAGAGAAGCTGATCAACGCCGCCATGCAGCTGGAACGAGAAGAGTTTCTGGGAGCTCGACGCTGGGAGCGGAGCGAGCAGCGTCGAGACCACGCCAACGGGTACAAGGACAAGACGCTGTCCACTCGAGTGGGACAGCTGCGAATCCGGATTCCACAAGTACGTCACCTGGACTTCTATCCCCGATCCCTGGAACGAGGGTGCCGTTCGGAGAAGGCGCTCAAGTTGGCCATCGCCGAGATGTATGTAATGGGCGTGTCGACGCGCAAGGTCACCGAGATTACCGAGCAGCTGTGCGGCACCGAGATCTCCGCCAGCCAGGTCTCAAGAATCTCCAAGCTGCTGGACGACGAACTCGAGCAGTTTCGCAACCGCCCTTTGGGCAGCTATCCAGTTGTGTACCTGGATGCGCACTACGAGAAGGTCCGTCGCCAGGGCAGCATTCAGGATGTGGCCGTCTTGAAAGCGACCGGAGTCAACTGCTGGGGCAAGCGGGAGGTGATTGGGGTCAGCTGCCGACTCAGCGAGGCTGAGGTCCACTGGCGAGGGTTTCTGCAGCAGCTTCAAAAGCGTGGTCTGGAGGGTGTGCAGCTGATTGTCAGCGATGACCACTCGGGTCTACGTGCTGCTAGAAGAGCCGTTTTTCCCTCGGTGCCCTGGCAACGCTGTCAGTTTCACCTGAGCCAGAATGCTCAGCGTTACGCCCGCCGATCCGATCAACGTGCCGCCATCGCCACTGACATTCGAGACATCTTCAACGCACCCTCAGGCGGCGAGGGCGAGGCCATGCTTCGAACCCGAGTCGAGCAATACCGTGACCGCAACCCGGAGCTGGCCGATTGGATGGAGACCAACCTGCCCGAAGGCTTTACGGTCTTTCGTTTTGCACGTTCTACCTGGCGGCGCATTCGCACCAACAACGGGCTGGAGAACCTAAACCGTCAGATTCGCCGGCGCACCCGGGTCGTCGGTATCTTTCCAAACACCGAGTCCGCTTTGCGACTCATCACCGCCGTCGTCGAGGAGATTCACGAAGACTGGCTGATCGGGAAGCAGTACCTCAGTCTGGTCGATTTCAACCCACAGGAGAATCCTGTTTCAGATCGCTCTCAGTCAAATTACAGAAAAACAGTTGCGTAACCCGGCCAGATTGGACAGTGACCAGTCAAAGGTTGCTTTGAGCTGCAGAAACTTCAGGATCAGCAGAGCGATCAATGCTGTCCAAATTTGGGTCTTGAGGGCGTTGGCCGAGGTGCCGACGAAGGTCTTGACCCGTAGATTCTGCTTGAGGGCCTTGAAAAAGAGCTCGATTTGCCAGCGCTCCTTGTAGATTGCGGCAATGGTGGTGGCTCCGAAATCCAGGTGATTCGTCAAAAAAACGAGGCGGCCAGAGAGCGGATCTTGGATTTCGACCAGGCGCAAGAAACAGGTTTTGTCCTGGGCGGCCAGTCCGTGAAAGAAAATCACCTGGTCACGGACGACTCGACGGTTTTTGGGAAGCGGGCGGTCTTCGAGGACCTCGTAATCGGCACGGTCTTTGAGACGGGTCACAAAGAAGACGCCCTGACGGGTCAAGTCCGCATACCAGTTGTAGTCGTTGTAGCCGCGATCAAAGACGACAACGGTGCCGGCGGCAAACTTCAGACGGCGAGCCACGGTGATGTCGGCCGTGGCTGCCTCGGTGATGTGGGCAAAGACGGGAAGGTAACCGTTGTGGTCCAAGAGTAGATGCAGTTTGACGGCCCCCTTGGTTCGGCAAAAATGAGCCCAGTCAAACAATTGTGCGCACAGATCGATGACGGTCGCATCCAGACTCAGCAGCGGATTCTTGAAACGAAATCTTCTCTTGCGACGCCCTTCGGTCTCTCTCAGACAACGATCCAGCAGGCGGTAAAAAACCTTTTTGTACAGTTGCCAGGGTCGATGCTTATTGGCATAGCTGAGGGTGGAGCGCTTGGGAGAAGCGATTCCAAGATGATGCAGTTTTCCTTCACAGCTGGCCAGGCCTCCGCAGATCTCCCGCAGGCTATGAGCACGGCCCAGCTGGCAAAACAGCATGGCGACAAACTGTCCCCAGCTGCTGAAACCGCGTGCATGGCGCTCGGCTTTGGTCTCCAGGACCAGTTGTTGAAACTCCCAGCGAGGAAAAAGCTGGAGAAGTTGACTGAAAATGCTGCAAAATCGATTCATGGTCGGGTCCTCCTTGTCCGGTTATTCGATCAACCGAATCTTACGAGGTCGACCCGACCTCTCTTATGGCTAATTTGGACAAGAGTGGGCCAGCAGCCAGTTAGCGCGGAGTCCTGGGCATCCATTCTACGAAGCCCTCAACGAGGTATTGAGTGAGCACGGCTTTGACGATTTCGTAGAGGAGCTGTGCGGGAAGTTCTACGCGGAGAAGATGGGGCGGCCGAGCGTGGCGCCGGGAGTGTATTTTCGGCTGTTGATGGTGGGGTATTTTGAAGGGATCGGAGCGGAGCGAGGGATTGCCTGGAGAGTGGCCGATTCACTGGCCCTGAGAGAGTTTTTGGGATTGAAAGTGAGCGAGACACCACCCGATCACTCGACGATATCGAGAACCCGGAGATTAATCGATGTGCAGACCCATGCGGCGGTGTTCAGCTGGGTGCTGGAGCGACTGGCGGAATCGGAACTGCTGAAGGGAAAGACGATCGGGATCGACGCGACGACGCTGGAAGCCAATGCGGCGATGCGCACCATCATCCGACGGGATACGGGAGAAGACTATAACCAGTTTTTAACCGGATTGGCTCAGGCTTCCGGAATCGAGACGCCCACCCGCGAAGACCTGGTTCGTACGGACCGGAAACGCAAGAAGAAAGGCTCCAACAAAGAGTGGAAACATCCTCACGATCCGGACGCTCGCATTACGAAGATGAAGGACGGGCGAACGCACCTGGCCCACAAGGCCGAGCATGCCATCGACATGGAGACGGGAGCGATTGTGGCGGTCACGGTACAGGGAGCCGATAAAGGAGACACGACGACCCTGAAGGAGACGCTGATTCGTGCTGCCGAAAACATTGAAGAGGCGACGGGGCAAAAAAAGGAAATGGCCGAGGTGGTGGCCGACAAGGGATATCACAGCACCGAGACGGTAAAGGATTTTGCAGCGCTGCAGATACGCAGTTACATCTCGGAACCGAAGCGGGGCAGACGCAAGTGGAAAGGCAACATCGAGGGGCGAGATGCCACCTATGCCAACCGCAGACGGATACGGGGAGAGCGAGGCCGCGAGTTACTGAGACGGCGGGGCGAAAAACTGGAAAGATCCTTTGCTCATCTGTACCGGACAGGGGGGATGCGCCGCACCGAGGTCAGGGGACACGACAATGTGGCCAAGAGACTGCTGATTCAGGCCGGTGCGTTCAACCTGGGTATGGTGATGCGCCAGAAACTCGGCGCAGGGACTCCCCGGGCCCTCCACGCCCGGATTCTTTGCGCTTTGTTAGTCTTTTTCGGGCTGAGGAAGGGCCTGAGGAGACGGATCAGCACTTTCTTTGAAGGTTTGATTGGAAAACTTTCAATCGGGCCCTTTCCAGGTGGCCCCCGGCCCAAGTCGGTGTCCGGACCCAATTAAGCACTTCTGCCACGGGCTGCTAGAGGTGGAATGTGGGAAACCGAGAGCGGGCCCCGGTTCCGGGAGGGGGTTGTCAGAACGACAGGCCGTACTTTTCGCTGAGCGCCTCAGCGCACTTCTTAAATGGTTCTAGGCGGGTTCGAACAAGCCTGTCAACGTCTCCCCAAGAGAAGCTGAAATTGTCGTAGCGAGCATGCTGCTACAGCCCGTGCTCTTCTATGTGAGAATCCGAAGATTTCACGCCAGCGCAATTTCAAAATCGCGGATTGTGAACTCTTCGGAGCTGGTTTTGCCGACGCTTGCCCTCGACCGGATAGCCCAGATGATGGCCTCTTGAGACGGCTTTTAACAGATTCTAACTCATGGCCCCTGGCCTCCTTAGCTCACGGAAACTCTCAAGAGATTATAGGCGTTGAAATCGCTCGAATCGGTACCGGTCCGCTTCGTTGTGTAATAATGCACGTGCGGCTTCGCAATGAAGGGATCCCGGAAGTCGGCAAGGGCCTTGCGCATTTCCAGAAAGTTCGAGCGATTCCGATGGTCATAGGGAAATTAAGAACAAGTAGTCGCGCTGAAAGCGGGTATGATGAAGTGGCCTTTCGCGAGAGGGTGACTATGCTTGCTATCCTGCTGGTCGTGCAGATGAACCGCCAACTGAAGATGGCCTACCATCATCGTGCCAGTCAAGACCCGTAAGGCTTCGAGGTTTCATCTGCTGCCAAGGAACGGTATCAGGCGTGAAGATCACGAACTCTGTGGTGATCAGAATCGTTGCGACTGACACCAACGCACATCGGTAATGAGGTGTTAGGGGAGCGCGCGTTAAAGCAGCATGTGAAGGAGAATACGCACGCTTTTTTTCCCTGTTTGTGGGAGCGATCGAGTTGAAGTCATCGGATTTATTGAAACTACTTGGCACAGGATTGGTTTGCTTTGGGCTTCTAGCGTACGAAATTTTCACGGCTCGGCTGTTGAGTGTCGTACTCGAGCCAGAACTCATCATATTTGCCATAGCGCTTGCCATGCTGGGCATGGGCGCAGCGACCTCTCTATCGAGCATGGGCCCAACAGCCATGCAGCAATCGACGAATCCAAGAACACTGGGCTACCTATCGTTGGGGCTTGGCATTTCCTATCTTGTCTGCCTGGTCGCAGTGACCCAACTGAACCAGTACTCTAACATTGCTGTAGAGCAGGCCATCGATTCTGGAGGACTCGGTGAGTTGGTGAATAGCATTCGATCAAACCTGCTCTGGAAATTGATAATTGTCGGTTCCGTACTTGCGGTACCCTATTTCGTATTCGGCGTTTTCATTTCTAAGCTCTTTAAACCTTCGTCGAATAAAGACTACCACCGGCTTTATGCGGCCGATCTGATCGGCGCAGCTCTAGCAGCCCGTGGCAGAAGTGCTTAATTGGGTCCGGACACCGACTTGGGCCGGGGGCCACCTGGAAAGGGCCCGATTGAAAGTTTTCCAATCAAACCTTCAAAGAAAGTGCTGATCCGTCTCCTCAGGCCCTTCCTCAGCCCGAAAAAGGCTAACAAAGCGCAAAGAATCCGGGCGTGGAGGGCCCGGGGAGTCCCTGCGCCGAGTTTCTGGCGCATCACCATACCCAGGTTGAACGCACCGGCCTGAATCAGCAGTCTCTTGGCCACATTGTCGTGTCCCCTGACCTCGGTGCGGCGCATCCCCCCTGTCCGGTACAGATGAGCAAAGGATCTTTCCAGTTTTTCGCCCCGCCGTCTCAGTAACTCGCGGCCTCGCTCTCCCCGTATCCGTCTGCGGTTGGCATAGGTGGCATCTCGGCCCTCGATGTTGCCTTTCCACTTGCGTCTGCCCCGCTTCGGTTCCGAGATGTAACTGCGTATCTGCAGCGCTGCAAAATCCTTTACCGTCTCGGTGCTGTGATATCCCTTGTCGGCCACCACCTCGGCCATTTCCTCTTTTTGCCCCGTCGCCTCTTCAATGTTTTCGGCAGCACGAATCAGCGTCTCCTTCAGGGTCGTCGTGTCTCCTTTATCGGCTCCCTGTACCGTGACCGCCACAATCGCTCCCGTCTCCATGTCGATGGCATGCTCGGCCTTGTGGGCCAGGTGCGTTCGCCCGTCCTTCATCTTCGTGATGCGAGCGTCCGGATCGTGAGGATGTTTCCACTCTTTGTTGGAGCCTTTCTTCTTGCGTTTCCGGTCCGTACGAACCAGGTCTTCGCGGGTGGGCGTCTCGATTCCGGAAGCCTGAGCCAATCCGGTTAAAAACTGGTTATAGTCTTCTCCCGTATCCCGTCGGATGATGGTGCGCATCGCCGCATTGGCTTCCAGCGTCGTCGCGTCGATCCCGATCGTCTTTCCCTTCAGCAGTTCCGATTCCGCCAGTCGCTCCAGCACCCAGCTGAACACCGCCGCATGGGTCTGCACATCGATTAATCTCCGGGTTCTCGATATCGTCGAGTGATCGGGTGGTGTCTCGCTCACTTTCAATCCCAAAAACTCTCTCAGGGCCAGTGAATCGGCCACTCTCCAGGCAATCCCTCGCTCCGCTCCGATCCCTTCAAAATACCCCACCATCAACAGCCGAAAATACACTCCCGGCGCCACGCTCGGCCGCCCCATCTTCTCCGCGTAGAACTTCCCGCACAGCTCCTCTACGAAATCGTCAAAGCCGTGCTCACTCAATACCTCGTTGAGGGCTTCGTAGAATGGATGCCCAGGACTCCGCGCTAACTGGCTGCTGGCCACCCACAGATCCGCTTGTCGCCGTCGCTTCTTCTTTCCCATTGCCATGGGACCAGTGTAGTGTCTGAATGTGACCCCTGCCCTCGACTTTCACCACAGGCTGCTAGGGTGTATATCGTTGGTAGTCGCCTTGGATTTTCTCGGCTACTCGGGAGCTTTGGCGATTATTCTGATTCCGACTTTCCTTGGAGCTGCGGCTTTCTCCGTTGCCGATTCGAAGTTCACGGTCGCGGTCACTCTAAGCTTTGCCTTCGCAGCACTGATAATTTCCTTCTCGCCTTCGCTCGTTGAGTATATGGAGCCGCAGCCAGAGCTTGATCGCCTAGTGTGCTGTCTGATAAATGCCCGACGTTAACATTGACCGATTGATTCTCTGGTTTTTTTGACCTTTGCCAGGATCGAATCGGCGGTGGCGCGCCACTTGAAGGGCTTGGCCAAGTGTTGATTGTGGACTCGCATGTATCTTCGGATCTCCTGTCGCAGATCTTGAACGCTGGTGAAGGAGTTGCGGTAGATGGAACGGCGCTCCAGCTGAGAGAACCAGGTCTCCACGGCGTTGAGCCAGGAGGCGCTGGTGGGAGTAAAGTGCAGGTGGAAGCGTTCTCGGCGCGCCAGCCAACTTCGAACCTTCTCGGTTTTGTGAGTACTGGAGTTGTCCAGGATGAGGTGAACATCCAGATCGGGATCGACCGCTTGATCGATCTGACGCAAAAAGGCCAAGAACTCCTGGGCCCGATGCCGCTTCGTGATGCGCCCCATCACCGCTCCCGTGGCCACATCGAAAGCGGCGTAGAGGCTGGCCGTACCGTGACGTTTGTAGTCGTGCGTTCGTCGCTCGATCTGTCCGGGTTTGAGCTGGAGCATGGGCTGGGTTCTATCCAGGGCTTGGATCTGGGTCTTCTCGTCCACAGATAAGACCAGAGCATTGTCGGGAGGGTCCATGTAAAGCCCGACGACATCGATCACCTTCTCGGCGAAATGAGGGTCGTGGCTGATCTTGAAGTTGCGGATGCGATGCGGTTTCAGATCGGCCGCCTTCCAGATCTGAGTGACCTGATGGCAGCTCACTCCGGCGTGCTCGGCCATCAGGCGTACACTCCAGAAGGTCGACTCGCAGGGAATCCGTTGCACCGTGGCGGTGAGGATGGCCCGCACTTTGGCCGGCGACAACTTTCGGGGGCGGCCTGAGCGAGGTTGATCCTCCAGTCCTGACAGTCCCTGCTGCAGGTAGCGTCGCCGCCACTCCTGAACCGTGCGCAAGCGCGTGAACAGTTTCTCAGACACCTGGGTTGCCGTGAACCCTTGGCCGCAAAGCAGGATCAACTCAGCCCTTTCAGCCAGACTGCGCTTGGTCTTGGAGGCTCGCAACCAGGAACGCAAAATCTCTCGATCGTGTGCGGGGAGTTCCAGTCGGATATGTGGTCTTGCCATAACGAATGATAGCGAACGGCCCTGACTATTAACGACGGGAACTTTCCGTACAGTACACTAGCCTGAAGTTACCCCACTTTTGTGGACAGTTTACGGCTTTCGAATCAAGCCACATCTGAGTGCCTCGATTCATAGTTGATCGGCGACAGATAGTCCAGTGACGAGTGCCGCCTGTGAGGGTTGTAAAAGCCCTCGATGTAGTCGAAGACAGCAAGCTTGGCCTGCAGCTTGCTGCGGAAGCTGTGCCGGTCGATCAGTTCACACTCCAGAGAGGCAAAAAAGCTCTCACACAGCGCGTTGTCATAACAGTCACCGACCGAGCCCATGGAGGGTCTGATGCCGGCTCTCTTGCAGCGTAGCCCGAACTCGATCGACGTGTATTGCGTCCCCTGGTCCGAGTGATGGATCACCCCGTCGGATTCACGCTCTTGAAGTGCCATTTGCAGGGCATCGGTCACTAGCCGGGTCTTGAGATCATTTCTGAGCGACCAGCCGACCACTCGACGACTGAAAGCGTCGACCACTACGGCCAGGTAGACGAAACCTGCCCAACTCGGCACGTACGTGATGTCTGCAACCCACAGTCGGTTGGGGCGGCTGACCTGGAAGTTTCGCTCCACCAGATCCGGAGCCGGACGGCTGTCTTGGCCTCTCAGGGTCGTGCGTGTCTTGCGTCTGCGGCTAACGCCTTCAATGCCGGCGACTTTCATCAGTCGGGCCACCCGGTTTTTGCCCACCAGGTGACCTTCCTCTCGAAGTTCCGCCGTAATGCGGGGAGCTCCATAGGTCCGACGACTTTGCTGGTGGATCCCGTTGATTGTTTCCAGAAGACGAGCATTCGCTTCATCTCGAGTCGAAGGTCCGCGATCGACCCACGCGTAGTAGCCACTGGTGGAGACACCCAGCAAACGGCACATGGTGGTGATTGGATAGTCGGCCTGATTCACTTTCACGAACCTGAAGACTCCTTGGAAATCGGATCGCTCTCCCGTGCGAACCAGGCCGCGGCTTTTGCCAATATTTCCCGCTCAACCCTCAGCTGCCTATTTTCTTTGCGCAACTTCCGCAGCTCGGCTCGTTCTACCGTCGTCAGGCCGTCTCTACGACGGCCTTCATCCAGGTCTGCCTGGGCGATCCAGTTGCGGATCGTCTGTTCGTTGGGTTCAAACTCTCGGGCCAGCTCACCGGGGCTGCGCCCGGCTCGATGAAGCTCGACTATCTGCTGGCGAAACTCGGGTGGATAAGCTCGTCTTGTTCTTGGCATCGTGTCCTCCATTCTCCCAAAGGATTAGGTGTCCACGAAACCGGGGGAACTCCAGCCCGGAATTACGACGGTGACTATGAGGTGACTGAGGATTGGCATGTGTGGAATGCTCATTCCAGGATTGCGCTGCTTTCAATGCGCGAGCGAACCACCGGCAAAACGAAAAAAGTGTACGCCCACGAATGCGGTGATGGCTGGGCACATGTTCCAGATGAAGTTTTTAATCCGCTGAGCAAGCTCGTTACCATGTTTGATCCCAAGCGCGTCCTGGTGCTCTTTGCCGGCGTCGGGGCTGATATGGTCGAAATCGATGCTTTGTGCGGTAACAGATGCAAAATTACCGGCGTCGAGATTAATCGGCATATGGTTGAACATGCACTCGCAGAAGAACCAGGTGAACTCAAGGAATTTCTTGGCCAATCGAGGATCTCTCTCGAGGTTGCGGAAGCACGCGAATATCTGGAACGAGATGAGTCCCGCTATGACGCCATCCTGCTTTCGTGGTGGGGTGCCGCGATTTCGCAGTATGTTGGCACCGCTGGCTTCTTGGCACAGTATCTCTACACTGAAGAGGCATACTCCACGCTTATCGATCATCTCACTCCGGAAGGCACGATAATTATTTTCAACGGCAGTAAAGCGGAAACGATGGTCGGAATTCGCCATGTATTCGAAGAAAAAGGTTTGGGCAGTCTGGCTGACCGCGCAGTCATTCTAAAGATTAGAGGCGAGGACGATTCCTTCGCTGGTAAGCAGGGTTTTTTCGACGTTCTTGAGAACATGCGTCTGATCATCAAACCTTCCGGTTTTAGTGGAGCACAAATGGACATTGTTCGGCGAACGGCCGATGAACTGGAAGCTGACATTATATTTTCGCCAGAACGTGTCGACGCGAACTACAGCATTTACGGCGACATCGCCCGTGGCCGCGATCTGAATTCGATCAATGACGAACTGATCGCAAGCAGTGGCGTGGAGCTCTCACTTTTCAACGATGATCGGCCGTTTACCAACAAACTCATGCCCCGTTCCTACTATTTTGATATCGACAGGTGGCTCCATGTAGGCGATCACGGCCAATGGTTGCTTACCAGAATTCTTCTGGCGTTCGTATTGTTACTGAGTTCTGCAGCCGTTGTTCTCATTGTTGGGCCGTTGCTTAACCGTTCCGGTCCAGCGTTGTCGGCACCCAATATTGTGGAGCTCTTTTACTTCCTGTCTCTTGGCAGCGGTTTTATACTGATCGAAGTCGGACTCGTGCGTAAGCTCGGACTTCTTTTGGGGCACCCCTCCTATGCCATCTCTATTGTACTCGCTTCACTAATTTTTTCGACTGGTGTCGGTTCTCTTTGTTCAGACAGATTATTCCGAACTGGCATACTGAGGATAAAACGCACGGCCGCCCTGATTGTCGTCTACGTTCTTCTCGGAACCGCACTATATGAGGTCTCCACCGCCGTAGTTATCGCACTACCTTTTCTTGTTAAGAGTATCTTGTGATCAACGTCAAATAGAATTCCCGCAGCGACGATTGGAAATCCCCACACAAGGATTAAAAAAAAAGAGCTGTAGCCGTCCTCTGAGACGGCCCTTTCCGCGGTCCTCCTTTCTGTAAAAAAGAGAGATTGTTCCTAGAATGCGAGGGGGACGGAGTGAGGGCGTAGCCCGAACGGAGCTCCCCCTCGCTCGCGCTGGCGTCGAGGGGAGTGGACCAGATCCACGAGGCTGCTGAGCGGCCTCTGTAGGGCGCTGTACGACCTCTCCCCTTGGCGGGCACTCGTCTATCGCCCTCACCAAGCACTTTCCGGGGTCCAATCAGCCGATTTGCCCGGATTTGACCTCCTCGCGGTTTCCTCATTTCGTGGTTCCCTGCTGCTTTGCCTTGGCGCTCTCCATTCGATAGCTCGGGACGTTGAGTTCCAGAATCACGCTGTGGTGCACCAGCCGGTCGATGGCTGCTGCCGTCGTCAGGGGGTCCTTGAAGATCCTCTCCCAGTCCGAGAAGATCAGGTTGCTGGTCAGCAAGATGCTGCGACGTTCGTAACGATGGGCCAGCAGTGTGAAGAGAACCTCCATTTCCTCCCGGCTTTGCTGAACGTAGCCGATGTCATCGACTATGAGAGCCTCGAAGCGATCCAGTTTCTTGAGCTCCTTCTCCAGAGTCAGATCGATTTTGGCCCGCAGCAATCGCTGTACCAGCAGGGCGCAGGTAGAAAACAGAACCCGGCGCCCCAGCAGAATCAACTCCTGGCCCAGAGCACAGACCAGATGGGTTTTCCCGCTCCCAGGGTTACCGAAAGCCAAGACGTTCTCGGCACGATCCAAAAACGTCCCTTCCAGCAGCGCTGTGAGTTGTCGATCCACGCTTTGGGGCAAGCGCGAGCGGTCCAGCGCCGTCAGCGTTTTCTCCCAGGGAAGCTTGGAGGCCCGACGCTGGCGCTGGATTTTGCGCTCGTGCCGCTCCGCCACCTCGATCTCAGATAACGACAAGAGAAACCGGGGATAGGACAGACTTTCCTGGGTGGCCAGTGCCGCCTGGGCGGCGTAGTGCTCCCGAAAGGCCGGTAGATGCAGCTCGATTAGGCACTCGCGAAGTCGCGGTAAGTTGCCTGTGCTCATGACCTCACCTCCCGGTTCTCGAGAAGGGTGTCGTAGAGGCCCACGTCCATCTTCTCCACCATCACTTCCCAGGGTTCCACCACCGGATCGACAAGGCATTCTCGTAGTGCTTCAAAACGGATTCTTTGTCCCCGCTCAATCAACACCTGAAGTGCCTCTCGCACCCGCTGTTCACCTTCCTGGGCAGCCACCTCGAGGATCTTCAGATATTGGCGATCCGCCGTGGCCGGACAATCTCGGCGCAGCTCGTCGTAGGCGACTCGAAACAAGATCCCCGGAAACAGATCCTCCCGCCAGCGATAGCGAGTAAACGCCCCCGGCTTGCGCACCAACGAATGGATCACGTGCCGGTAGTCAATGCGATGCTTGCCTTCTCCTCGCAAGCGCGGCATCCGTGCCTGGCGCCGTCCTCCGTAGTAGACCTCCACCTGATCCGCCCACACCCGCACTTGAACGCGCTCGCCGATCAACCGGCTGTCCACCGAATAGGTGTTGTGGCGAACCCGGATCGTACTGCTGGGGGAGACTCTCACCCACTGCCGGGTGAAGTCATCCAGACGGCGTGCCGGCAACGGGCGCATCACTGCCAGCTCTTCTCCCAGGCGCTTTTGCCGGGCCGCATTGCGCCGGGACACAATCACCGCTACAAAGCCCTCGTACTCTTCCCGGCTGGAAAAATCACGGCTACACCGCCGCAGCAGTTCCTGCTCAATGGCCCGTTTCAAGCGGTGATGGGACTGTTCCACATCCCCGTTCTCGTGTGCCTTTCCTGCCTGAGTGCGACTGGAGCGCATCCCGAAGTGTCTCAGCAACGCTTGATAGCGCTCGGTGAACTCTTCCCGCTTCAGGTTCTTGACTGCCGCCGAGAGCCGGTCGGTCCGGTGCTCCTCGGGCAGCGCCCCCAACTCCCACAACGCGTTCTGAAGCCCCAGGCTGAGGCTCTCAAACGACTCACTGAAACACAGCGTGGTCGCTTCCCAGTTCGAGTAGGCCAACACGAAGTGGTACAGCAGATGGGGAAACGGCTGGCCCTGGATCGTCACTCCGAGGCGCCCCATAAACGTGAAGTCCGATTGCGCTTGATGTCCCGGCTGATACTTCTGCGGGAACATCACCTCCTTCGCTTCTCCGTATTCTGCCTTCCACTGCTTGATCCTGCGCTGCAGCGTTCTCAACTGGCCTTGCTGGAAGGCCCCTTCCTGCTGACGACACAAATGATCGAACACCGCTTTTGCTTCCACCGTCGGCGATCGCTTCAGGATCTCTTTCACCTCCGGCCACACCGACTCGAACGGATCCGATCGAGTTCTCCAATACCGTTCCGGCTGACACTGGCTCGGTAGCTTTCCCGACTTCAGGTACTTGCGAGCTGTCTTTCGCGACATCCCCGCTTTGGCCGCCGCCATCGTTAGCGTCTTCTCGTTCTTCTTCAACTTTACTAACCTCCGCACTTGCTGATCCTTAACCATGCCCTCATGGTCAGGATCAGCCCTGAAAAAGCGGGGAATTCCATTTGTCGTCGCGGGGAATTCTAACTGTCGCCAATCATGCAGGCGAGATCATTCACCGAGATGCTGGAGCAGACCCTCCGCCGCTACCAGAACCGGGCCATTGAGGCCGCGCAGGTGATCGAGGAGTTGATCCAACTGGCCCGGGAACTGCGGGAGGCTAACCTCCGCGGCTAAAAACTCGGGCTATCGGAGGACGAGTTGGCCTTCTACGCTGTCGTTGGTCTCCAGGACTGGTCACTGCGCGAGAATGTGCGAGCCAATCTCTGCCCGGCTACCCACCGGACAAGCAGGAGAAAGCAACCCGGACGGTACTCGAACAGGCCGAGGTGTTGTCCGCTGACTGGGCGGCGTGAGTTCCTATTCGGGAAGGCCGCCCCGCTTCAAGGAGAGCTGGCTACAATAACAGTTCGTTACCGACACCGATACGGCTCCCGAATTCATCGTCTGCGGCATCTGATTCAGATTCACTCCGATCCGGTTCAATTCCCGCGACCGAATCCAGATAGTAGGTTGCAGTGTATGGTTGCAGTTCGACCTGTAAAGCAAGATGCAAGAACGCCTCTGGGATGGAGGTAGCGTCGGGCCTGACGATCACCAGTTGGCGATCTTCTCTGAACTCCAGCCACTCACGTATCACCTGATTGACATGGCTATCACCGAATCCGTAGCCAATGCAGACCAATGACTGAAGAAAGTTGATGTTCGATCGGAAGTGCTTCAGCAGTGGAAGGGGAAGCACTTGGCTAGTTCTCGGATTGAATTTGTACGCGCCGGCCAGGAGAGAACGACGAAGAAACTGCATCTCGCCTTTCTCGTCGGTATAGACGATTTCGTTTATTGCCATCACCGGGCACTGTCAAGTTAAATAGGATTCTCGGGTTTTGGAGGCGAATTCGATCGTCGCCCGCATGTGAAATCAACAACTTAGGAAGTGGACAGAGCTCTGAATAGGTCTTCAAATCGGTTAACTTGACAGTACCGGAGCCCGACCTGACCGAACTCACGGAGCGGGTTGGCCGTGGCGAGAGCCAGCTGCCCCAACCCCAGAGCGGCTGGGTCTGGCTCGACAACATATCGCGGTCGTTCCCGATAGCCTGTGTTGACTTCAGTCGCCCGTGCTCGGCGGTGAGAGAGAGATTCTCCAGCGATCCAAATCAACGTCTGCGTCTTCCTCTTCCAACACTTTTTCGAGATAAGCCAGCAAGTCCTCCTGCCTGGGCTGGCCGAAGGCCAAGCGATAAACGGCCAGGCTGCGCTTGAGCCTTCTCAACTGGGCAGCGTCACGGGACAGGGGCAGTACCGGAACCCGTCGCTCAACCGTCGCTCCGTTCTCAATCTCGTAGATCCAGTAGGGGACCAGGTCGTCGTCTTCGGGATTTCTGCCCATTTTGGCGAGATTGAAGAGATGTTCCCAGGGGTCGCCGCCGGGAATCCCATCGCGGAAAGCTTCCAGGCCAAATCGGGTCGCCACGTTTTTTCGGATGGCGTGTCCTTTAAAGCGGTGGACGCGCCCTTCCCTCTGCTCCAAGTCGACCGGGTTTGACGGCAAGTTCCAGTGGTAGACGACGTGGCAGTATGTGTGAAAGTCCAGACCCTCCTGCCCAATCGAGGTTGTTGCCAGGACAAAGGGCCGGAAAGGCGAGTTGAACGCCTGGCGGACCAGACCGATGCGGGCCAGGACCTTCCCGCTCTCGTCTTTCATCTCCCCGAAACGGAGCGCGAAGCGGCAACGCATGCCGAATCTGGGTAAATCGATTCGCCTTGACCCCGGGTCGACTCTCAGCTCGTCGACGCTGAGCCTTGTTGTTCGAATGGAAAGAGCTTCGTCAACTGCCGCCGCAATCTCCTTGACAACATCCTCATCCTGGTGGTCGACCAGACCCAGGGACTCTCTCAGGGAATGAACATACTCATCGAGAACGGACTGGAGGTTTCCGGCAATCCCGTACTTCAGGATCCTTCTCCAGTAGGGAAGACCGTCTCCCAGAGAATCGAGCAGCCCCATTGTCGGTGGCATGTTGAAGAGCGTTCGAAAGCCCTCTGCAATGGCGGCCGCCGCTGTGCGCAACGACGGATCTTCAAAACTGACGCCCGGTGCGACACGTCGCAACGCCCGCAGAGCGCAAACCGCCGGGCTTCCCAGAGCGATATCAACAAGCACATCCGGCAAATCTTCCGGGGTGGGAGGAGCGAAAAGATCGGGTCCATCTCCGTCGAACTTCGACGCAAAGTTCTTAACGTGTTCGATGAACCCCTGGCCTTCACCCTCTCTCCCGGTCGGGTCGAAAATGGAAGGAGCCGCCTGCCAGCCGTCTGAGCGGAGACACCAGTTTCGACTGTCAGGCGCATATTCCGCGTCCAGACGGGCCAACGATGACCAGTACCACTCCGAGTCGGCTCGGGAGGACCCGTGGAAGGCTCCCACGGGCACATTCGCTTTTCTCAGGGCATTCCTGATCACGCGTCTGGCTTCGGACCGGACGGATTCCAGAGATGCGGGGCCACGGCCCTCAACCAGCTGGGAGGAGAGCAGCAGGGGATCGATCAACTCGGCCAGGGCAGCGCACGGGTACATGAGAACCAGTGCGTTCATGCCCGTGAAACGCCCAAGCGTTCGATGAACCTGGAAACGAAGTCGCTGGGAAGTGCGATCATAAAGATCCTTGTACTCAGGACGGTCCTCCAGGCCCTGCACCATTCTCCTCTCGGCCTCGTAGGAGAGAACGGTGGAAAGGGCGTCCGGAACCACATTCCAGGCCGAAAAAATGAGAGTCTTCGTGACTCCTTCGATATCGCGGTATGGGCCTGACGGCTCGAAGTAAGGCAGGCAGGGTGGCAACCACAGCAGTTTCCAGAGGCCGCTCTCGATGACCTGGCCGAGCAAATGGCGAAGGCGTGGATTGGGCGGCTGCAGGCGGCCGTAGTCCGCAAGATCGCCCTCTTTCAGAAGACGCGGTTCATGGCGTCGCAGGGTCTGCAAGAGCTCCTCCGGGGGCTCCTCCTGGAGCTGCTCGAGCTTCTCCTTAAACTTGTAGTCCTTCATGAAATTCAGTAGATAGGGGCTCGATTTCCAGTATTCGATGGGGTCCTGCGCACCCACGATTCGAGCCACAGCGTCCAGAAAGAGAGCCTCTTCCAGGTCGTCCTCCCGCAGAAAGGTCTTTGCCGGGGGCTCGGTGAGCATCGCATCGCGCTGTTCTGTTCGTGACACGCGCTCGGTCCTGACCATCACCTGAAGGAGTTGCCGCTGTAGCCGGCGGCGGATCTCTTGAAGGCTGTCCAGCGACTCGGCCGAAGTGCCCGCCAGGTAGAGACGGTTCCGAAACTGACGGAGGTTCTCTTCGAGTTTGGGAACTTCTTCATCCGCCAAAAGGAAACCGAGAGTCCGAATGAAATCAGGATAGTGGTCGTCATCCGTCTCGTGATCGAGAGTCAGCATGCGATAGGGGGTGGCTGACAGTAGTAACACACGAACATCCGGATATCTGAACAGAGCCTGGGCCAGTTCGGCGGCTTCTGTCTGGCCATCGAGCAGGTCTTTGAAGCGCTGGAATTCATCCAGGATGACCAAGTCGGGCTCCAGGGCAGCAATGCAGATATTCGCGAGCAAGTACCGGAGGCGGCCAATCACCTGGTAGCGGCGCTGATTGTCCTCTGCGGGAATGTGTTTTCGAAACCACGCGAAGCGATTACAGGTGTCGTCCAGATCTTCCAACAGGCCTTCAGTGGCGAGAACGGCCTCTGTGAAAGCTGCCGCCAGTTCCGTGTCAATCTCAGATCCCTTTTGACGAGCGGTTCGACGCCAGTTGTCCTTCCCGGCTGTGCACTGGAGCACATTCAGAAAACCAGTCTTCCGAACCGAAAGCTGCTGTTGAAGGATGCGAAAGATCAGGGCTCGCTCTTCCACGATCCCGCCGCGAGAACGAAGATCAAAGGTCGTCCCGGGAGTAAAACTGACGAAGTTGATGTGGCGAGACTTGAGGCCCTTCAGTTGTGTTGGCAGCAGAGTGAGGCGAGTGGGCCTCGCCGCTTCACGGTCCTCGGTGACATTGAGGCGATTGATATTCTGATGGGCAATGGCGCCGTTCGAGCAAACGTAAATCACGTCAATTCGCTCGATTCCTTTGTCGTGAAGATGACGAATTGCCCGTGCCGCAATTCCCCTGGCCACCAGCGTTTTCCCAAGGCCAACCTCGTCCGCAATGAGGAATTTGTCGGCGGCTGGATTATCCAGGTACATGCGTCTGAACACGTAATCGACTGTCCTGAGTTGAAAGTCTTTCAAAGGAGAGAGGGCCCGGTCAATCGACGCGGGGAGCGGTGGGAGAGTCATCGCGTACCCGCCGCGGAGGGGGGGGTTGCTTCCGAACTCTTGTCCATCAGATCCTGGAAGACTGGCCACACCTCAAGGAACTCCTCAGGCAGGAGACTTCGTCCTTTCTCGGTCTTGCGTAGATCTGTGACCAGCCTTGCAATTGAGTGCAAACGTTCGGGCTCACGGCTGTAGGCTCGTATGAGGTGCTCCAATAGAGGAAGCTCGTCAAACGGGGAGTCCAACTGCCCTTTTAAGCCAAATTGCTTTAAGAGCTGACCCAGGGCACTGTTCGGCGCGAAGTCTCGGAGATCGCCCAGCAAGAGAAGGAGGTAACGCAGGAATCCGTCCCGGTTGGAGATGACCGCTCGGACAATGTCGCTGTTCCTCCCTCGGGGCGGAATCTCAAACGGAACATTGAGAACAAACGTCCATCGGAAGGGTTTCTCGATGCCTGCTGCCTCTACAGCAACCTCAAAGCCTAGGAAGCCGCACATGGAGGAGAGCGCTTTCACAGGTAGTTGAATCCGTTCCCAATCTTGTGAATCGGACACATCGACCGCCTGAGAGGGGTGGACTGTCACGGGCCAGACCTTGAGCTTCGTGATCTGAGAAAGATCGGGTGAGCTCTGCCCGAACAGGAACAGTCTGGATTCGCCTGAAGGCTCGTTGGTCTTCTCGACGCGGAGCCGAAGATCTGCCCGTAGGAGGGACTCGAGAAAAGTGGAATAGATTCGCTCAGCCTCTCTCCTGGCAATCCTTTCCGGATCCTCTAGCACTGGCTCTTCGGAGGGTACGAACCGATGCAGCAGACCGCCGAATCTCTCCGGACTCAGCAATTCATCGATGCTTCCAACTGCACTCGTCTTTCCTTCCATCTCGACGAGAAGTTCAACGTTGCTTGCTCTTGTCAGGGCGGCCGTGGTCGCATTTGCTGAACCAACAATCACCTGGCTGTACCAGCCACGTTCGCAAAGGTAGGCTTTGGCGTGCAGGCCCACACTTCTGACCAGAGGCTGGTCGACACTTTCTCGATTGGCGGTTTCTTCACCGTCCTCGGTTTCGGCAGCTTCGTCCAGGAAAAAGCATTCGACATTCGAGAGCAGCTCGGGTGGCAGTTGCTCCAACTCTTCCGGGCGCGATATGAGGGAGGTCTTATTCTTCGATCGTCTTGATAGCTCTTTCAGTACGGCCCCATCACAAAACGGAGAGATGATGGCCATGTTCCGGCATTCGGGAGGTCTCCAGGACTTCCGTTTCAGCCCCAGAACATGGAACCGATACTCCGTGAAGCCCGGAGGTAGTTGCCAGTCGACCATTCGAAACTCTTCACCGAGGCGTTTGGCCTGCTCTTGACGTTCCGCGGGCACCTTCCTGCGAGCAAACTCGGGAAGGCGAACCACAAACTCACCGAACTCCCGATTGACGCCTAATCGTCTTTTTCCCGGACTGCCTTCCAGTGTCAGACAGATGTCCCAGGAACGATCGAAGGTGAGGTTGCGGGAGAGAACAAGAACCCGCAGGATCGGCGGGTTCTCTGATTCGTCGTCGCCGCGTACGAATCTCAAGATCCAGAATTTGGGGTGAAAAGCTCCGCCGCGAGGGGCCTTGACCTCGACGACTACGGGCTCGAGAAGACTGTAGAGGATGTTGGTAGAAGTCGGTGCATGGATGCGACCCGAATCGCAGTATACGGTGAGGCGCGAGCTGACACGTCTCAGGGCTTCCAGGAGCGCAACGCTGTCTTTCAGAAGCTCCCTGGGATCTCTGGCACTCTGCAGCACCAGGTGAAGAGGCACGGCCAGAACGGCCGTCAGATCCAAAGTGTAGGTGGCCGCGACAGCCTCATCGAAAACGTAGCCGGCAGGAGGCTTGAGGGCTTCGGTGTAGAGGGTTCGCTGATCAGGACCCAGCATAAAGGTCCTCTAGCAACACCTGGACGTCCCGCCACCTGTAGGAGAGCTGGCCCAATCCCGATTGTCCACCCCACTGATCCAGTGCCCTCGGGTTGCTGAAGCGCGAGCGGCTCCTCTTGAGTCGCCGTTCGCGGGCTCGGATCAGTTCGTGTGCCTCTCGGGAGTCCAGAAGGTCGTGCGGGTTCTTTGCCTCATTGACAAGTCTCAACCAGGTCTTTACGAAATCCTTCGTTGGATACGTCACCCTGTAGCCGTGTTCCTCCACTACATTCCAAAGCTCGTCCAGTGACCAGCCTCGGTGGGTGGCAACATCGATTGTGTCTGACGTCCATTCCAGCAGACTCTTGCGATAGCGGTCCGCCAGTTCGTGCCTCTCGGCCTGGTCGGCCAGCAGGAAGTTGTAGAGGATGGCTGCCCCATGCAGGTTCTCTGAGAAAAGGCGTGCGTGATAGAGAAGTTTCTTGTTCTCCTCCGAGAATCCGGCAAATCGAGGATGCTCCCAGGGGAAGTTAGATCTCTCAAGTGAGACTCCCTCCTCGGGTGGATGGATCGCCAGATCTGCCAACAGGCTCGCTCGATGATTTCCGACGAGACAGTCCTTCAAGAACTGTTTCTCTTCTTCGGTCAGTTGAAAGGTGATCCTTTCCGGGAAGCTATCCGGTGGGGGCGGGATCTTGGGGTGCCACGTGACTGTAAATGAATCGGTTCCCATCTCACCGTCGTCCCGCCGAGACAGAAACGATCGTCTTTGGTAGATGTCATCGAGCGCCAGATAATATTCGTGCTGCGTGCCTTTGAAGCGGCGAAAGCCCCAGTTTCCCAATCCAGCCCAATACACTTCGCTGGGAAGGCGCTTCAGGTCTTCAGCTGCCGTTTTTCCAAATACACCTGCTTCGTCATCCGACTGGAGGAGCGGTAGGACCAGTGCGAGTTCCATTTCACGGGCCCTTCGAGGCATGTGCCTGGCCGAGACTTGCGAATTCTCCAGGCTCTGGTAAATCCAGGGGATGAAGAAGAAATAACGAAGGCGAGTGTGAATGGTGCTGGTTCCGGGGAACAGCTGGTCGGAGAAGGAGTCACGGATGGCACCCAGCCCCAGTTCGTCCCTGGTTTCTCGTTCGCAAAAGAGGGCGAGGATTCGGTGCATCCGATCCCGTTCTGTGGGATCGTGGTCAAGCCAGGCTAGAGTTGAAGGCACGATCTTCTAAAGCTCAATTCACCATGTCTTAATGGGCTTGCCATCGCTCTAACTCCTCCTGCACCCGGTCCACACCCGCCTCACTCACCTGCTCAAACAGCTCTCGGAGGCTCTCGTCATGCCAGGGGAACAGCCCGCCCTTGGCCTGCAGGGTGTCGTATGTAGACAATGTCTTCGTTATACGGATCGTACGTACCAGCTTCCGAAATAGTAACCGGCCGCGTCAGCAAAGTTGTCGAGGTAGTGCAATGGTTCCCACCGCTGCATGCTTTATTTTCCCATGTTCCCCGGCGTTGGTGCATGAATCGGTGTAAGCGAGCACGCTAGCGGCGGGGGTGGGGTCCAGTCCATCATAGAGATCGGAGGGTAACGTCATGGTCGCAGCGAAGTCGAGCCGAGTCAACCGCCAGTACAAGAAGAAGTACAGAATCCGGAACTGGAGGGAGTACGAGCGTGGCCTCAGGAGCCGCGGCGACGTCACGATCTGGCTGAGCGAGGATGCAATTGCCGCGTGGGTACCACCGAAGAACGGTCTTCGCGGAGGCCAGCGGCTGTACTCTAACCTCGCGGTCCGGACCGCGTTGACGCTGCGGGTCGTCTTCAGCCTGCCGCTCCGCCAGACCGAGGGGTTCCTGGACTCGCTGCTCCGCTTGATGGGCCTCAACCTCAAGGCCCCGGACCACACCACACTCTCGCGCCGGAACCAAATCGTTGCGGTGCCGCCCCTGACCCGATCCTACGACGGCCCGATCGACTTGATCGTCGATTCCACAGGGCTGAAGATTCTGGGTTGCGGCGAATGGAACGCGCACAAGCACAAGGCATCAAAGAAACGCCGGGATTGGCGGAAGCTGCACATCGGGGTGGATGCCGAGGGGTTCATTGTGGCGGCCGAACTCACAGCGAGCAGCCGGGACGACGCCTCCACACTCCCTGCTCTTCTCGACACAATCGAGGTTCCCATCCGGCGTTTCACCGCAGACGGAGCCTACGACCACAGGTCAGTCTACGATCAACTCAGCGCGGCCGGTACAGAGAACGTCGTGATTGTGATTCCCCCTCGTCGCTCTGCGGTGTCGGCGGGGCCAACGGACGGCCCATGGGCGCAGCGTGACACGGCTCTTGAGAGGATTCGCCAGGTCGGGCGACGAGAGTGGCAGAAGGAGTCGGGCTACCGACAGCAGGCGCGCGTTGAAAACAGCTTCTTCCGATACAAGTCCGTGCTCGGAGGCGGATTGAAGGCGAGGCACGGCAAAGCACAAAGGAGAGAAGTTGCGATCGGGTGTCACATCCTCAACCGGATGGCCGAGCTGGGTAGGCCGAAATCCTGCGCTGTGGTGTCCTGAACGAGAAGTTGGAAAAGCACCCCCACTCGCGCCGCAGTTGAATCATGCAACAGCGCCCCCTCGAGATGCTACTCGCGTCCCGCTCCCGTATTTGACCACCCCTTGCCTGTTATCGCACCGTGCAAGCAGTGAAGGAGTTTCTCCTGGGTTGCCTTTTGCACCTTTCTGCCGCTCGCCTTGTCTGAGGCACATGGGAGAATAGACGGGAGGTGGAAGCGACCTGCGAATCATGGGGTCTAAACGAGACGGCCTGGCTGACGTGCTGGAGCCGACGCTCCGCGACACTTCGCCCCAGGCGCGGCATCACTTCACCCAAGCCGATCAAGTGAACCAGCTGGTCGGGGCCAGCGAAGCGGAGCCCGACCGGCGGGCAGCGATCCGATCGGCACCGCGCCACACAACCCCGATTTGGCCAGGCCGATTGATGTTCGACCACAGAAGCGTCTGTAGGGTAGAACATTCTCAGGTGCTGTCCGAACAAATAGCACTGAAGATTCCCTTACGGTATAACAGGGATGTTTTCGAAGAGCAGTCGCCGAGTAGAGCATACGCGTTGCTGTGAGGGGAGAGACTACAAGATGGCAACAGCTGATCACGTCAAGGCCCTGATCCGAAGTCATGCCGACGGCGACGACGAGCGGTTCTACGCTATTGCTTTGCAGGTCGCTGCGCAGGCTGCTCGTCAGGGGCACTCGAAGTTCGCACAGGATCTCCGTGATCTCGTTGATCAAGCGAAGGCTCGATACAGGGTCATGCCTTCTGGACAGCAGACAAGACCAGTGCCAATCGTACAACCACGTGGAGAATTGGTAGGGCTTCTTGCCGTTGCCTTTCCGAAAGGCCGCTTGTCCGATATGGCGCTGGACTGCCCGATCCGCTCGCGTATAGACCGTATCCTCCTCGAACAGCGGCAACGCGAGACTATTCAGTCGCATGGAATGTCGCCGCTCCGAAAACTACTCCTAGTTGGCCCACCGGGCACCGGCAAGACAATGACTGCCGCGGCACTTGCCGGCGACTTGAACATTCCCTTGTTTACTATTGAGCTCGACGGTTTGATTACAAAATATCTCGGTGAGACGGCAGCAAAACTCCGCCTGATTTTCGAGGCGACCAAAGAAACCAGGGCCATCTATTTCTTTGATGAATTCGATTCCCTGGGAGGTGCACGTGCTGCCAGAAACGAGGTGGGAGAGATTCGCCGTGTTCTGAATTCATTCCTCCAGTTCCTTGAACAGGACGAATCAGACAGCGTCATCGTTGCCGCGACCAATCACCCGCAGATGCTGGATCGAGCGCTATTCCGCAGGTTCGATTCTGTCATTGAATATTGCCTTCCATCCGAGAAAGTTGCCGAAGGGTTGATGCGTTTCCGTCTCGAACTTTTCGATACGTCGCAGATTGATTGGAGCAAAGCTGTCGCTTCTGCAAAGGGCCTGAGTCATTCGGACATCACGCGTGCGTGTGAGCATGCGGCCAAGAATGCCATTCTGCAGCGTCATACACGCGTCGATACGACTGAGCTCGTAGAAGCTTTGATCGAACGATGCGTTACCCAAAAATAATTTGCAGGTTCGCTAATATATGCCAGCACCCCGAAATCGTAAGCATCTCCTCGTATAAACCGCGCCGACGGCGGAACCGTACACACCTCACCCAAGGAAGATCGAGGATCCGGTCTATCTGGGTCCGCCAGACCGGAATCGTCATGCAATCGCCCTTCAAAATGCATTGGCGCAGGCGCAGCAAGAAGCCGTTGATAACCGCGCCGCGAGCAGCATCTCTGTGCATGGTGCACAACCGGGTCTGTACGTCGAATTCGAAAGCCCGCCGGATATCGAACTCAAGCTTGAGTCTTTGGAGAACCGGAATCGGGGAATTGAAACGGTCGCCGTTAGAAATGTACGGCTTGAGTCTGACGATCACACCGTTCAACTCGCTACGGTCTTTGTGCCAGACGGCAAATTGAGCCACTTTTCCAAGCGCTTCCGGCAGTACACGGAAGAAAAGACAAAGACGGGCAAACCGCGCCACAAGGAAATGGTGGACCGTATTGCGACCCTGCGTAAGGCAACGCTGAGGGCACTTTGGACGGACGCCACCGAGGTCTATCCGGACGATACAGAGGTGATCTGGTGGGAAGTCTGGCTCCGCAGGAACGACGGAAACGAACTCCAACGTCTCCTAGAGTTCGCGGATCAATCCGGCCTTGTTGTCGGCGAGCATCGCCTCGGCTTCGATGATCGGATCGTGATTTTGGTCAAGGGTAAAACCGGCCAGCTTTCGGCGTCACTGGATGTGCTTAGTGACCTTGCCGAAGTTCGCAAGGCAAAGGAAGGCAGCGCGTTCTTTGTAGACATCTCGCCCGAAGAACAGGCGGAGTGGCTAGATGACCTCAAACAACGTGTTACCGTTGCAACCGCAAATGCTCCAGCAGTTTGCATTCTGGACACCGGCATCACGAGTGGACATCCACTTCTCGCCAACCTTATTGTGCCTACCGATGCTATGGCTGTGGACCCCAGTTGGGGCGGACATGATGATGGCGGCGGCCCAGACAACAGGGGGCACGGAACCGAAATGGCTGGTCTCGCTGCGTATGGCGATCTTGCGGCACTTTTGTCCTCGCATATGCCGGTTCGGGTTCGGCATCGCTTGGAGTCAGTAAAAATCCTCCCTCCGACCGGAGTCAATCCTCCCGAGTTATACGGCGCAATCACCGCGCAGGCGGTCACTCGCCCTGAAGTCAAAAATCCCCAACGTCGGCGCGTTTTCTCAATGGCGGTGACGGCGACCGATGAACGGGACCGCGGTCAACCAACATCGTGGTCGGCCGCGATAGATGCCCTCGCTGCCGGGCGCTCCTTTGACCCTGCCACCCAAGGCCTCATCTACATGGACGGGGCCGAGGAAGGTGCCCGGCGGCTGTTCATTCTGAGCGCTGGGAATGTTGTTCCCAACCATCTGCAGAAAGACCACCTCGATCGTAGTGACCTGGAGGCCGTACACGACCCTGCTCATGCCTGGAACGCCTTGACGGTAGGCGGTTACACCGAAAAATCGACGATCAACGATCCAGCGCTCATCGGTTGGACCCCTTTGGCGCCTCCTGGGGAACTTTCCCCGTGGAGCACCACTTCCGTTATTTTTCAAGACAAATGGCCAATCAAACCTGATGTTGTTTGTGAGGGAGGGAACGTCGCTACGAACGGACAAGATTTCCACGACGCTGTGCCCGATTTGTGCATGCTGTCGACCTACTACCAACCACACCAAAACGCTTTTGTCTTGTCATCGGCAACAAGTGCGGCGACCGCTCAGGTTGCCCGAATCGCAGCAATCATCCTAGCTGACTATCCCGATTACTGGCCCGAGACAGTAAGGGGCCTCATTGTTCATGCCGCGAATTGGACAGGAGCCATGAAGTTCCGCCTGAATAGTTCCGCGGGAAAGCACGCAAGGTCCAAACTCGTGCGTCGTTACGGCTTTGGAGTACCGAGCCTCGACCGCGCGCTTCGCAGCGCAAACGATGCCCTGACGTTGGTGGCGCAGGCGACGATCCAGCCATTTTTCAATGGCAAGATGAATGAGATGCATCTGCATGAGCTTCCGTGGCCTAAAAACGTCTTGGAACAATTGGGCCAAACACCAGTCCGCCTCCGCGTCACGTTGTCATATTTCATCGAGCCCAATCCGGGTCGCCGAGGGTGGAAAAAGCGCCACAGATATGCCTCTCACGGATTGCGTTTTGACCTGAAGGCTCCGACAGAATCGAAGGATGAGTTCCGCAAGCGTCTCAACAAGCAGGCACTTGACGAGGGTGAAGACAAGCCGAAGGCCAGCGGCAGCTCGACGGAATGGTGCGTTGGCGAAAGTGCACGAAGCAAGGGTTCAATCCACTCCGACATATGGGAGGGAACAGCTGCTGATCTGGCAGAACGCGGCGCGGTCGGGATTTACCCCGTTTCCGGATGGTGGAAGGACCAACCTCGCCGCGACCGCAGCCAAGTTGGAGCACGCTATGCTTTGATTGTCTCGATAGAGACCGAGGTGGAAGGTGTGGACATATGGACGTCTGTGGCCCAGGAGGTCGGTGTTCCTGTCGAGGAGGTTGTAATCGATTTCTGACCAAACTTCCATCCGGCTTCTGTGCCCTTGCCCCGGGGCTATGAGAATAAGCCATGCAGCGTAAACCCACCGGGGTGGTTCCCGTTGCCGAAGCCTTGTCCGATCTGCCCGACCTGGTGTCGGAGATCTTCGAAGCCTCGCCCCGGGCGCGGCACCCCTTCACCTAAGCCGATTAAGTTAACGCGTTAGTCGTTGTCAGCGAAGCGGGCCCCTTTTTTCCTGGATACTGGATTGTGACCGCCCGGTTCTCGCCGTCAAGGGTGAAGCTCTGCCGCGTTCCGCACCCTTGACTGCTCCAGGCCCGGACCAGGAATTGGTTGTTTATGAGGGAAAGGGGGAAATTGCAAGGAGAGAGCCCGCTACCAGGGCAGGAGTTGCACAAAGGAGCGTTTACGCAACGATTCCCCACACAATGGGTTCTCAAGGGCTTAGAGGTTGCGGAATGGTGTTGCGGTATTGATTTGATCCGCAACATCTTTGTGCAGGTCCGGGGGGATAAAAGAAAGCCGTTTTCCCCGAACATCGGTGGCGGCCCTTCCTGTGGCTTTTGTCTCGGGGCGCTCAGGGTTGAGAGGTTAGATCCAGACGCGTTCTCAAGGGTTCTGACCGTGCGACCAGTCTGTCAGGAAGAACTCTATAACCCTGAATGTGATGTGTCCATCAATCCAAATGAGAACTCTTGATTGGCGACAGTTAGAATTCCCCGCGACGACAAATGGAATTCCCCGCTTTTTCAGGGCTGATCCTGACCATGAGGGCATGGTTAAGGATCAGCAAGTGCGGAGGTTAGTAAAGTTGAAGAAGAACGAGAAGACGCTAACGATGGCGGCGGCCAAAGCGGGGATGTCGCGAAAGACAGCTCGCAAGTACCTGAAGTCGGGAAAGCTACCGAGCCAGTGTCAGCCGGAACGGTATTGGAGAACTCGATCGGATCCGTTCGAGTCGGTGTGGCCGGAGGTGAAAGAGATCCTGAAGCGATCGCCGACGGTGGAAGCAAAAGCGGTGTTCGATCATTTGTGTCGTCAGCAGGAAGGGGCCTTCCAGCAAGGCCAGTTGAGAACGCTGCAGCGCAGGATCAAGCAGTGGAAGGCAGAATACGGAGAAGCGAAGGAGGTGATGTTCCCGCAGAAGTATCAGCCGGGACATCAAGCGCAATCGGACTTCACGTTTATGGGGCGCCTCGGAGTGACGATCCAGGGCCAGCCGTTTCCCCATCTGCTGTACCACTTCGTGTTAGCCTACTCGAACTGGGAAGCGACCACGCTGTGTTTCAGTGAGTCGTTTGAGAGCCTCAGCCTGGGGCTTCAGAACGCGTTGTGGGAGTTGGGGGCGCTGCCCGAGGAGCACCGGACCGACCGGCTCTCGGCGGCAGTCAAGAACCTGAAGCGGGAAGAGTTCACCGAGCGCTATCAAGCGTTGCTGAGACACTTCGGGATGCGCTCCAGTCGCACTCAGGCAGGAAAGGCACACGAGAACGGGGATGTGGAACAGTCCCATCACCGCTTGAAACGGGCCATTGAGCAGGAACTGCTGCTGCGGTGTAGCCGTGATTTTTCCAGCCGGGAAGAGTACGAGGGCTTTGTAGCGGTGATTGTGTCCCGGCGCAATGCGGCCCGGCAAAAGCGCCTGGGAGAAGAGCTGGCAGTGATGCGCCCGTTGCCGGCACGCCGTCTGGATGACTTCACCCGGCAGTGGGTGAGAGTCTCCCCCAGCAGTACGATCCGGGTTCGCCACAACACCTATTCGGTGGACAGCCGGTTGATCGGCGAGCGCGTTCAAGTGCGGGTGTGGGCGGATCAGGTGGAGGTCTACTACGGAGGACGGCGCCAGGCACGGATGCCGCGCTTGCGAGGAGAAGGCAAGCATCGCATTGACTACCGGCACGTGATCCATTCGTTGGTGCGCAAGCCGGGGGCGTTTACTCGCTATCGCTGGCGGGAGGATCTGTTTCCGGGGATCTTGTTTCGAGTCGCCTACGACGAGCTGCGCCGAGATTGTCCGGCCACGGCGGATCGCCAATATCTGAAGATCCTCGAGGTGGCTGCCCAGGAAGGTGAACAGCGGGTGCGAGAGGCACTTCAGGTGTTGATTGAGCGGGGACAAAGAATCCGTTTTGAAGCACTACGAGAATGCCTTGTCGATCCGGTGGTGGAACCCTGGGAAGTGATGGTGGAGAAGATGGACGTGGGCCTCTACGACACCCTTCTCGAGAACCGGGAGGTGAGGTCATGAGCACAGGCAACTTACCGCGACTTCGCGAGTGCCTAATCGAGCTGCATCTACCGGCCTTTCGGGAGCACTACGCCGCCCAGGCGGCACTGGCCACCCAGGAAAGTCTGTCCTATCCCCGGTTTCTCTTGTCGTTATCTGAGATCGAGGTGGCGGAGCGGCACGAGCGCAAAATCCAGCGCCAGCGTCGGGCCTCCAAGCTTCCCTGGGAGAAAACGCTGACGGCGCTGGACCGCTCGCGCTTGCCCCAAAGCGTGGATCGACAACTCACAGCGCTGCTGGAAGGGACGTTTTTGGATCGTGCCGAGAACGTCTTGGCTTTCGGTAACCCTGGGAGCGGGAAAACCCATCTGGTCTGTGCTCTGGGCCAGGAGTTGATTCTGCTGGGGCGCCGGGTTCTGTTTTCTACCTGCGCCCTGCTGGTACAGCGATTGCTGCGGGCCAAAATCGATCTGACTCTGGAGAAGGAGCTCAAGAAACTGGATCGCTTCGAGGCTCTCATAGTCGATGACATCGGCTACGTTCAGCAAAGCCGGGAGGAAATGGAGGTTCTCTTCACACTGCTGGCCCATCGTTACGAACGTCGCAGCATCTTGCTGACCAGCAACCTGATCTTCTCGGACTGGGAGAGGATCTTCAAGGACCCCCTGACGACGGCAGCAGCCATCGACCGGCTGGTGCACCACAGCGTGATTCTGGAACTCAACGTCCCGAGCTATCGAATGGAGAGCGCCAAGGCAAAGCAGCAGGGAACCACGAAATGAGGAAACCGCGAGGAGGTCAAATCCGGGCAAATCGGCTGATTGGACCCCGGAAAGTGCTTGGTGAGGGCGATAGACGAGTGCCCGCCAAGGGGAGAGGTCGTACAGCGCCCTACAGAGGCCGCTCAGCAGCCTCGTGGATCTGGTCCACTCCCCTCGACGCCAGCGCGAGCGAGGGGGAGCTCCGTTCGGGCTACGCCCTCACTCCGTCCCCCTCGCATTCTAGGAACAATCTCTCTTTTTTACAGAAAGGAGGACCGCGGAAAGGGCCGTCTCAGAGGACGGCTACAGCTCTTTTTTTTTAATCCTTGTGTGGGGATTTCCAATCGTCGCTGCGGGAATTCTATTTGACGTTGATCAAACTCTATTCTGACGCCTCAGCGACCAGTCCCTGACGTTAGGCTAGGGTATGCTCCAACTGGACAGAGCAAGAAGCACAGCGCGGCGGGAAAGGGCCGTTGTTAGCCACGAGCAGCCATTCGGACGGCTCTTTCGTGAGGTGACCCCTGTTTACACACTTGGCCCACCGGATGAAGCCTTTATACACTGAAACTTCGACCTATTCTTTTTCAAAGCCTTGGCTCGTGAACTTTAGTGTCCGGCTGTTCTCCGTGACCGTGCGAACGACATGATCCGGGGCTCCCTCCGGCACCTCGGCTTCTATCTCGAGGGTCACCGTGACCTTAGCTCCTACCAAGCCGGAAAGATGCGCGATCACCTCGTCCGCGATCTGGCTCGCGTCGCGGCCTACCCTCGCGGAATCAAGCGTAGCAGTCCCATGAAACCGCATAGGTTGCGGTGGAGGTGTGCCCGGCGGAATCTCCCCGGGACCCGATCCTCCTCCTGGAACCGTACTCCCTCCACCCGGCCCTGCGCCGGCACCTTCGCCGCCGTTAGGCGGCTGTGCCCTTTCGGCATCAAGCTGTCGACGGGCAATATCCGGCTTGACGAGCAATCCGGGAGCATCGGTATCCGGTAATGAAACGACTTTCCCGCCACGTAAACCACGATATCGCTTTGCCTCATCGTCAAAGCTGTCCGCGAACGCATACGCATCCTGTTCCCAGGTAAGGAGGGTGCTGCCATCGCTGATTGCGTTCAGCAGGACCTTCGGGTCGCTGACCCGTGGCAGATAGGGATACCGCGCAAAATCCTCGACGATTTGTTTGATCGACACATGGTCGCCGCGCCAGAGAGGCACGCGATCAAGCTCCATCCGTAGCCGGGTGGCGGCAAATCCGGTCACCAGCAACTCATCGCCTTTCAGTTTCTTGCTCGCCCTGGCTGCGAGCGAATGCTGGCCCGACAGCCTCATGGACTGCCACTCCATCGAAGCGTCGGGACGAGCCTGAACTGGGGCCAGAAGCCACTGGTACGTCTCCGGGAGCCGAGCCGTAACCGCGCCGGAAGCTGCCTCTTTTTGGGTTTCTGCCTGCTTGACCTGGTGAGGCGAAAGGTCGAGTTGTTCCCGTTCGCCGAGTACCGATTCCCACGCCAGGTACCATCGGGCCGCCTCATCGAGATCCTGAAGCCTTGTCTTGTCGGCGGCCAGAAACGCGAGTGTGTTGCGGTAAATCCTCGGAGTGCTACCCTTCGATTCCAGGATGGCTTGCGCCGCGGTCTCTGCGGGATTTCCCTTCTCTTTGCTGTAGGGCGTGTCGATTCCGAGCACCACGAGTCGTGCATCGAGATCATCCGGAACATCCTGCCCGGATTGCGGGAGAGGATGAACTCGATTGAAGTCACCCGTGTCGCGGAGATCCGAGCGGAGTCGCGAACCGAGTTCCTGCACAACCTTGTCGGGGTTGCGCTTCAACTGCTCGGCGCGGTCCTCCGCCAGCTTCGTGACGGTTGGCTGCGTGGAGTACCAGTAACGAGGACCATCCTGGTAGAGGTACGTTGCCGCACCGGCCAGACGCCGCAGCGCGTCGCCGAAGACCGCCGGAGACTCCCCCGGCATGACACAGCCGAGTTTGACGCGACGGTCCTCAAGACCCCGGTGCGCCGCATCTGCCGTGGGGGCGGATCCGAGATAAATCGCGCGCGCGACGCGTCTGGAAGCGTGGAACTTTCCGAGGTTCGGAACTGCGCCGTCAATCCGTAGCGGCAGCGAGCTGGGCCCGTCCACATCTTTCTCGATCACCGGCACCCAGTTGTCGGGAAGATACCGGGTCAGCTCGAACTGTACGCGGGGATCGTCGATCGCTATGTTCGCCGGGAGAATCAGTGGATTCCTGTCGTCTTTCTCCCACAGGCTGTGAATCACGGCCGCCATCAACCGCAACACGCCACGCGTGCGCTGGAATTTCACCAGCGTCGACCAATCCGTGTATAGGCGATCGAAGATCTCGGGGTGTATCGGATAAGCCGCCTTGATCCGTTTCTCGTAGTCCGCGTCCCGACACTCAGGCGGGAACTCTTGATGCTGTGTCCGATAGAACTCGGCAAATGCGCGGGCGACCACATCCCTATCCCTGAATTGGACAGGATCTGTAAACGGCTCGAAAAGACGTCGCCGTACAATCTCGAAGCTTTCCTCGGCACTGGCCGGACGCCAGGACGATGCGATACGCCCGACGACGTTCCGCAACCGATCGAGTGCCTCCCGCCCACGTTGCCCACCGACCTCGACGTCATCCGCCTGGGTGTGGGGGGACTCGGCTGTGTCCGAGGCTGGCAAGCTGATCACGAGCAGGCAGTTGTTGGCGAGTTTGGCTGATTCCGTGAGCACCTGGGCAAAACTGAACTGGGTCTCGAAACCGCCCGCAGGCAGGTCGCTCTGGTCATGCAGCTGGCGGGCGTAGGCAACCCACTCATCGATGAGGATCAGGCAGGGACCATATTCATTGAAGAGTTCCCGCAGCGCATCGCCTGGACTCGTCGCCTTTTCGTCGTCGGCCGCGACGCGCGCGAACGCCTTCTTGCCACCCAGTTGCCACGCCAGCTCGCCCCAAAGTGTTCGGACAACCGTGCCATCCGGCTTGGTGACTGGGTTCCCTGGGGAGATCTTGTTTCCAACCAACACAACGCGGCGCGCCTCCGCAAGTTCCGTGGCCTCCGCCTCCAGCAAAATGGGGTCGATCCCATCCAGTTTCCCGGAGGCTGTCCCGGAGAATAGGTGATACAGGGCCAGCATGGAGTGGGTCTTGCCACCGCCGAAGTTCGTCTGGAGGTGAACAACGGGATAGCCTCCTTTGCCTGCGAGGCGGCGGATGGCCCCAACCAGCAGTCCCTTCAGGCTTTCCGTCAGATACGTGCGCCGGAAGAACTCGACGGGTTCTCGATACTCATCTGTCCCTTCACCCAGATGCACCTGCCAGAGATCGGCGGCGAACTCGGCTTGTTGGTAGCGCCCACTCGCGACGTCCCTGTGGGGGGTGACGATTTCCCGCCATGGCTTCAGGCTGGCCGCGGTGGCGCTTTCAATCGCCGCTCCCGACTGCTTGCGCCGCTCTCCGCGCGTCTGTTCATCAAAGCGCACCCGCAGCAGTTCCAGCTTGCGTTTCTCAAGCTCTTTTGATTGCGGCGCGGATACCGCGGTAAGGAGCCGGCCCACCGAATCCAAGGCCCGATAGGCGTCATCACTGGAAAAACTCTCCTGGTGCGCCCACTTGTTGCGGTGGCCGCGCAACTCGCTGACCAGACTCCGCTCCGCCGACCCCAGAATCTCTCGAAAGACATGGTGCCAGGTGTCCCACATCAGCTTGAGCAGCCCGGCCACATCCTGCTCAGGGATAGGCTTGTTCCCCAATCCGCGATCTCCCCCGTAACCGTGCAATGGATGGGCGGCGTCCAATTTACGCGACTCCACTGCGCTCTTGATCTCGCGTTCGACAAACGGCCCCAGACCCGCTTTGAGCAAATCGAGTGCTTTGCCGACTCGCTCGTGATTCGTTATCGCCATACGCTACTCCTGAGTCTCATGAGGGCTCATCGGTTAGGTGTCCTCGCTTGCGAAGAGCGAAGTCTGTTCGGCTCCAGTCCTCTTCTCTTCTCGCGCCAAGCGAGTGATCTCGGGCCAGCTTTGCACCAGGCTATTGTAGGAGAGCGCCTCCGCGGCGCGTTTTTTGCGCTCGCATAGCGTGTACAGGCGGTAGCACAACTCGCGAGCCGCCTCGGCTTTGACGCCGAGCCCGACGGCGAGTTCGGCCGCAGCGCTTTCGCCACCGGCCTCCAGCGCTCGTACAAGATGATGCACCATCTCCCAAGCGGTCAGCCTCGGGTCGGTCGTTGGGTCCCAGTCCGGAGGCAGTTCCTCGGGCTTCAGCAGCCGGACCGTCCCCGCTTTTGAGTCTAAAATCCCCGCATCCACCATGCCTGCGACGCGCGTGTTCTTGGCCTTGGAGAGCATCTCAGCGATGCCGTACTCGCCTTCGTCGAAGCCAAACTGCTCAAACCAGGCGAGCGCCCAGCGGCTGTCGGCGTCGAAGTCGCCCTCCTGTTGGACCAGCGTTTCATCGAGAGTTTGGTTGATTAGCACCAGCGCTTCGCGCACCGAGAGGGCCTTGCCCGCAGCGTCGAGCACCTTAGCGTAGCAGGTATAGACCGCCATGCCCGGGCCGATGGCCGCCTGCGCGAGGTCAACCGGCGCGATGTTGCTGCGCTGGAGATGGGCCAGGGCCACCGGCAATTCAGATTTGAGGGCCGCAACGAACTCGCGACGAGTGGCCATCGGGGCGTCCGCAGGGCGTTGGCGGCAGACCAGGACGATGCTGGAGGCGAGGGCGTTGGTACCCATACCGATCATTCGATTGCCAAGTTCCGTGCGCATCGGCCATGTGCCGGTGATTGAGAAACCGGCCTCGATCACGGCGTCAAGGAAGGTCTCCCAGCCAGTGCTGGAAGTGCCCTCGTCCCCTTTTTTCTCGGACTGCTTGAAGGCGTAGTAAATGGTGACCGGGAAGCCGGGATGCGCCTGCTCGGCAAGCCGGCGCATGGCGTCCGTCATTCCGGCCAGAAAAAATGCTTCTGCTTTTTTCTTGTTCCCATGCCGGTACGGGGTGGCGACCAATTCTTCGGCTTTCGGAACCGCGAGCGTGGCAAACAGGTCGGGAAAGACTGGACGGAGAGAGCGTCGCAGCCAGACGTAAAAGAAGTCGGAGAGGTCCGCGTAGCCGATGTTGTCGTAGTAAGGTGGATCGGTGGAGACAAGCTTGTCAGCACTGACTGACTGAGTCCCTGCATCGTCTTGCCTTGTGTAAGCAGGCGCGCTAGGCAATGCGACCAGAAGCGCCTTCGCAACCAAGTCTACCGCACTCTTGTAGTTGCCGGACGCGGCGCCAAGGGGGTTGGCTTCGGCGAAATCCCAAGTCATAGGCAACGCTTGTCTGCTGAAAGCATTTATGATTCCACTTTGCGTCGGTGTCGGGTCCCAACGGCCAAGCGTTGAGCCGCGATCCGCAACCTTGTCCAACGCGAACGCCAAATACACCCCCACCGACTCTGAGTAGGCCGTGGCCCCGGTTCCGCCTTCGCGCAGCGGCCGGTTGTCGTCGGGAACGCCCGCGGCGATGGCGTCGCGGCGGATACGTGCCTGCGCCTCCGTCACCAGGTCGGAGAAAGTCGTCAGCGCCACGAGCTGGCGGGGTGTGAAGAGGTCGCCGTAGATGTTGAGGCCGTAATTCGAGACGTTGACGCGGGTTTTGCCTTCGAGCTGAACTTCCGGTCTCCAATCCGGACGCGCTTGACCCGCCGCCATCTCATGATCGGTAGTCGGTGTGAGGTAGACACGACCGCGATCGCCCTTTGCTACTATCGCCATCAGCCGCGCTCCCATGCGTCCTGCCTTCCCTTCCTCCCTGATGTAGGCGTACGTAATCGGAGTTTCCGACATCAGGCATCGGAAGGCACGTCGCTTCCCTGCGGATGTTCCGGCCTTCGCCGCCTCCGCATCTTTGGGCTGCCCGGCCTTCACCGTGAATCGGCACCCTCTGTCCTCGATCACCGGCTCGACATACGCCTCCTTGCCCTTCTTCGTCGACAGCATGAAAGTCGAGGCCAGCGGCACCTCGACATCGGCAAAGGCGGGGTTGGGGCTTTTCACCGTCCGCGCCCACAGCCACGCAATCACCGTCAGCTTGCGGCTCTTATAGCGTTCCAAGTCGGGCCGCTCCGCGACCATTTCCTCGGTGACCTCGACTTTCGGATACAGATGCCCGATGCGCCGCTCGGCTTCGTCGCGCATCCATTGGCCATAGTAGCGTACGTCTGCGGCTAAACCCTGCGCCCCCGTCCAGTCGCGCTCGATCAGGCTCTTTTCCTGGAGGACCGACGGATTCACCGGGGCCTGGCCAGCAAACTTCGGAGGGATCTCAATCATGGCCTTGTTGATCAGCACCGCCACCGGGTTCAGGTCGCTGGCATGGGCTTCCAGCCCCAGCCGCTGAGCCTCCAGCGGGAGCGATCCACCCCCCGCGAACGGATCGTGAAAGGCCGGAAGCTTGTGACGATCGAAAATCTCCGTGGCTCTCGGATGTGCCGCATTCTCAGCGCACGCACGACGCCAACTCTGCCAGATCTCCCGCCGCGCCTGTTCGAGCACCTCTTCGTTCGTGGTGTTCTCCCAAAGAACCAATTCTTCGATAATTGCGAATAGCCGGTTCCGCTCCTGCTCGGCGATGATCTCTTCCAACGTCGGCTCAGGCTCGATGCTCGCATCGTCGGGGGCCAATGATCGCTTCGCCGCCTGTCCCACAATCCGCTTCTTGAACTCTCGCTCCGCAGCTCTCCTTTTCTTCGTGTCCGACAGCAACACGTCCACATACCCGGACGGGTCATCCACCATCTGCGCGAAAATCACCGCCCGTGCCGTCGCCAGCGGTCGACGCGCCCACCAAAGGTGTAGCGTGCTGGGATGTCCGTGGCGAATCGACTTCTCCCTGGCCGAGGCCTTGTTGATGGCATCCAGCGGCAGGGCGACTTCAATCAGCTTCTTCTTAATCTTCATGAGGGCTCTTCTGCTCGCGCGAGCAGTTCCGCGAAATCGTAGTTGACGCTCGTCACCCCAAAATCCGGCTCACGCTGAAAAGGTTTCCGAACGTAGTGGACATGATGCCGTCCGCCGTCCTGAAACTCCACGATCCCGAGGATAAAGTCCTCGGGTTTGTTCAGGGAGTACAGAATCTCGTTGCGCGTGACGGTGACCGTTGACGCGCCGGCGGTCCGGCCCTTGACCTCGATGAATCGGAGCTTGCCCGTGTCCGGCACGCGGCTTTCGATGTCGTACCCCAGTTTCTCGAACTCCCGGTCGGTCGGGTCAAACCCAAGGCTCCGCTCGACCCCCATAATGATGTCGCGCGCCCGGGCGGCCGATTCCTGCGTATCCACAGCCGTTCTTGTGCCCGCCGGTTCACGCCCACTCATTTCATCGATGAGCCCCTTGGGCACGACCAGCAACCCTCCCAGCACGGCCGGTGGTAGAGGCGAGATTTGCGCCTCGAGCTTGAGTTCCTCTAGCCGTTTCTGTAGCCGCGTTTGCAGCGTGTCCGCGCGATTGCGGGCCTCGCCTGAATTGAGCCTCGCTCCGGTCTTGCCCGCCTGCTCCTGCAGTTTGAGTTGCTCGGCTCGATGATCCCAGTAGGTGATCTCCTTTGTGAGACGGTCCTTCACGGCCACTTCGGTCTTGGCGATCAACGCCAATTTCGCATCGCGCACCTCTGTCAAATGCTCCGGGACCACGTTTGCAACAGCGTGGCCCTGCGCCTTCTTTTCCATATCCCGATCGATCCACGCGCACTGCGGCTGCTCGAGGATCTGTTCGAGACCGGGATCGTCTTCAGCGAGCGGTCGATAGTCGAGGTAGGGCGCATAGTGCACATGGCGGGTCATGCCATCCGCATCCAGTTCCACGTACAGCATGCGCTTGGAGACGATCCGGCGATCCCCCGAACGCGTCAGGCTCGCATCCTGGATCGCATGCTCAAGAAAGAAGAGCACGCGCGGCTTGTTCCCCCCGTCCCGCTCATCGACCAACACCGTGCCCCGTTTCAAGAGATCCCGGTGCCGTTCCAGCGTCAGGTCGATGACCGCATCCAGCAATGGGTGCCCGGGACACACGAACGCCGCCGACGGTTGTCCTTGGGGCGCCACCAAAGATTTCTCAAAGGCGATGCGCTCGTACCGGCGAAGAACCGGGTCTCCAATACCAATCAACCGATCTCGATTCCGAACCGGTGCGGGAACGTGGGTGATCTCGTAGCGACTCGCCTCACGCTGTTTGGTGGAACCGCCCAAGCGTTGGAACGCCTCCCTAAAGAACGACTCGATGTAGTGCGGTTGTAGCCGGCGGGCTTCGGCCCGCTCCATTTCCTCGCGTATTCGGTGCACTTGGCTCGCGTCCATGGCGTCGACCGCCAGGGCGCTCTCTTCCAGCAGGTCCTGAAGCCTGCCGCGGTCCAGGGCATGATCGACCGCCGTCGTGAGGCGCGCTCGAACCTCCGGTTGTTCCCCGTAGCGTATGGCCTCGACCAGGAGCTCGCGGAGGGGACGCCCCTCGAAGTGGAGCTTGCCGAGTACATCGAACACCTGCCCGCCGAGGGTTTGCCGCGCCTGCTCTAACTTGTCGAGGAGCTTGCGATAGACGTCGCCCTCCCTCGTTTCGTCCGCGACAAGGTTCCAGAGGTGACACACTTCCGTCTGGCCGATGCGGTGAATCCGACCGAACCGTTGCTCCAATCGGTTGGGGTTCCAGGGCAAATCGTAGTTCACCATCAGGTGGGCACGTTGCAGGTTGATGCCTTCGCCGGCCGCATCTGTGGCGAGCAGCACCTGTACGTGCGGGTCGTGGCGGAAGGCCTCTTGGGCCTTGAGCCGGTCCTCGCGTCCCATGCTGCCGTGAATCAAAACAACCGCCTCCTCGCGTCCTAGCAAGGTCGTGATGCGCCCTTCGAGGTAACGCAACGTATCCCGGTGCTCAGTGAAAATGACCAGTTTTTGCTTCGGAGATGGGGCCGGTTTGGAAATCTTGCTGCCGCCGCAGAGAACGTCCGCTTCCGAGATTCGCCCGGCGGGTCCGCTTGCTGTGAAGACTTCACCGAGCAGGCTGGCCAACTCTCGCCATTTGGTGTCCGCACCGCTTCGCCGCACTTCAAGCGCAAGACTTTCCAGATTCTTGAGCGTCTCAATCTCAGCCTTCAGTTCCGCGATGGATCGCGCCGCCGTCGCCCGGTCGAGAATTTCCGCCTCGGCCGCTTCGACTTCGTTTTCGGGGGCCTCGTCCAGATCCTCGACATCCTCGGCGTCGAACTCTGGAACCGCAGCAGCAAATGCGATGGTGGCCTGGCCGCCACGCTGCAGCACCTCGAGCTCACGCAACCGGCTCTCCAGACGCTCACGGCGCCGGCGCAACGATTGATAGATGGCCTCAGGCGAAGAGGCGAGCCGGCGCTGCAGAATCGTCAGGGCGAAGCCAACAGTCCCGGCCCGGTGGTCGTTCTCAAGCGCCTCCGCACGGTTGAATTCCTCGCGTACGTAGTCGGTGACAACCTTGTAAAGGCGGGCTTCCGCCTCGGAGAGGGTGTAGGGCACCGTGTGAGCAATGCGCTCCGGGAATAGCGGCGTGCCGTCGAACTTGAGCAAATTCTCTTTCACCATACGCCGCATCAGGTCCGAGACATCGGCGGCATGCACGCCGTCGCGAAAGCGCCCCTCGAATCGGTCCCCGTCGATGAGGGCCATAAAGAGCTGAAAGTCTTCCTCTTTTCCGTTATGCGGCGTGGCCGTCATCAACAGGAAATGGCGGGTGAGACTCGACAACAGTTGCCCCAGCCGGTAGCGCTTCGTGTACTTGACTTTACCACCGAAGAACGTCGCCGACATCTTATGGGCCTCGTCGCACACGACGAGATCCCAGCGGCAATCCGGAGCTTGCAGCTTCTGCTGAACGTCTTCGTTGCGAGAGAGCTTATCCAGCCGGGCAATGACGAGATTGGCCTCCAGGAACCAGTTCCCTGTGCGCGCGGCTTCGAGCTTGTCGTTCGTCAGAATGTCGAAGGGCAGCTGGAACCGGCGGTAAAGCTCATCCTGCCATTGCTCTGCGAGACTGCCGGGACAGACGACCAGACACCGCTGCAGATCCCCGCGAGCGATCAACTCCTTGATGAGTAACCCCGCCATGATCGTCTTGCCGGCGCCCGGGTCATCGGCGAGAAGAAAGCGAAGGGGTTGACGGGGCAGCATGGATTCGTAGACCGCGGTGATCTGATGGGGCAATGGCTCGACGATCGAGGTGTGTATGTCGGTCACCATGGTATATCCCCCACCTAGGCGGCTGATTTACCAAGGTAATTCCCCCACCCTTTCACCAGGGTAATTCCCCCAGGGTTTCACCAAGGTAATTCCCCCACCTGATCATTTCGTGACAGAGGCCAGGGTCATCTTTCTGCGGAACCCCAACAAGGATTTCCGCAGGAGGAAGAATGGCCAGAAGGAATATGAGGATGGAAGAGTACCTGGAGTTGGTTTACCAATGGCACCGAGGACGGAGTATCCGCCAGATCCGAGACTCGTTGCAGATCTCGCGCAAGACGATTCGCAAGTACCTGCTGCTTTTCATGGCCAGCGGCTTGAGCCGAGAGAAGCCCCTGCCGCCACAGGCGGAGCTGGCCCGGATAGTGGCCTCGGTGGTGCAGGTGGCGGTTTTCGAACAACCGGCCCGGGAGCGGATCCGCCTCTACCACCGGCAGATCCAGGATTGGCTTGGGCAGCCTCATATGACCATTCAGCAGGTACAGCGGCTGCTCGAGGAGGAGCACGAGTTGAAGGTCAGCTATATGAGCGTGTACCGCTATGTGCGCGAGCACATTGAGCCGCTGCGCAAGCCGGTGACGGTGCGGCTGCATGCAGTCGCTGGGGAACAGGCCCAAGTCGATTTCGGCTATGCCGGACTGATGCGAGATCCGGAAACGGGCAAACAACGCAAGGCCTGGGCCTTTATCATGATCCTAAGCTACAGCCGCCACCGCTTCGTACGCTTCGTGTTTCGCCAGGACAGCCCCACCTGGTTGGACTGCCACATCCGCGCCTTTACGTTTTTCCAGGCCTGTCCCCGGCTGATCGTGTTGGACAATTTGAAAGACGGTGTGCTTAAGCCCGATCTGTACGATCCGACGCTCAACCCGGCCTACGCCGAACTGGAAAGACACTACGGATTCGTGGCCGACCCAGCCAAGGTGCAAATGGCCCGCCACAAAGGACGCGTGGAGAGATGTGTTCCGGTAGTGCGTCAGCAGATTCTGGCGGGGCGGCATTTTCGAGATATCGAGGAGGCCAATGGGAGGGCTCTGGAGTGGTGCCTCAAGGAGGTCGGCCTGCGCAAGCATGGCACCACCCATCGCAAACCTTACGAGGTGTTTGTCGGAGAAGAAGTCGAGCTGCTGCTGCCTCTGCCGGATCAACCTTACGAAGCGGCGCAGTGGAAACAGTGCACCGTGCATTGGGACTGCCATCTGATCCTGGACAAGTGCTACTACTCGGTCCCCTATCCCTACCGGGGGGAGAGGCTGTGGGTGCGAGCCGATCTGAAGCTGGTGCGAGTGTATCGCAACCATCAGTTGATCAAGACCCACCTGCGGGTCTTCGAGCCGGGCTCCTGTCAGACCCAGACGGGGGACTATCCTCCCGACAAGCGGGCCTACCTGGAGCGGACTCCCGAGTGGTGCCGGCGTCAGGCCGACGAGCTGGGGCCCGAGGTGAGTCGCTACGTGCGGCGCGTACTGGGGGATCACGCCATGCGCAACCTGAGAAAAGCCCAGGCCGTGCTGCGGCTGGCCGAGTCCCACCCAGCGGCCACTCTGGATCAGGCCTGCCGGCGGGCCTTGCGCTTTGACAATGTCCGCTTTTCCTCTCTGAAGAAGATTCTGGAAAAAGGCTTGTTCCGACGCCCTTCGCCTCCTCGCAGACCCTCCAGTCCGGCGGCTTCAGCTTGTCGATTTGCCCGTCCCCAGGATTACTTCGTGCACCGACGGGAGGTCTCATGAGTCACTATCAACATCTGCTCGACCAGCTCAAGCAACTGCGATTAGGAGGATTGTTGGACAGTCTGGAAGTGCGGCTCAAGGAGGCCGAAAAACGACAACTGGCCTACGTCGACTTTCTGACTCTGCTGGTCCAGGATGAGCTGGAGCGTCGCTCCCAGACCAAGTTTGTTCGCCGGCTCAAGAAAGCCTGCTTTGCCGAGATCAAGACCCTCGAGGAGTTCGATTTTGGCTTTAACCCGAACATCAAGCGGCGCCGCATCTATGACCTGGCCACCTGCCGCTTTCTGGAAAACAAAGAAAATATCTGCCTGTGCGGGCCGGTGGGTGTGGGCAAGAGTCACATCGCCCTGGCTCTGGGACACGAGGCCGTACGCCGCGGTCATGACGTGCGCTACATCCAGGCTCCGCGCCTGTTCCGTACTCTGGAAGCGGCCCGGGCCGATCTCTCCCGCGATCGCCTCATCCAAAACTACTGCAGCTATGATTTCTTGATCGTTGACGACTTTGGGCTCAAGCCCCTGACGGACGAGCAGGCCGACGATCTGTACGACATCGTTTACGAGCGCTATCAGAAAGGCTCGCTGATGCTGACCAGTAATCGCAGCCTGGAGGAGTGGATGGCGCTGTTTGGCGACCCCATCCAGGCCAACTCGCTGCTGGACCGACTCTGCCACAACGCTCACCAGCTGGAGTGGGAGGGCGACTCTTACCGGAGGCGAAAACGACCCGCCAAAGGATCCCCCTCAAAGGAGGTTTCGCCATGAGCCGTTTGAAGATCAAAAGTGACAACGGCTGGTTTGCCGCCACCGCCGGCTGGCAGGCCGCTGTGGAGAAACTCTCCGACGGGGCCTTCAAGCTGTTCGTTCACATCTCGCTGGGCGCTGACAGAAGTACCGGGCGCTTCCTCTTCCGCCAGCAGGACGTGGCCAGGGCGCTGCGCAAATCGCGCCGCTCGATTGGAACCTATCTCCAGGAGCTCGAGGAGAGGCAGGTCTGCCGGGTCCGGCGTAGCCCCAACCAGCATGCTCCCGGGGTCCTTGAGATCGCCGACCAGTACTGGCCCTACCAGCGCAGCCTCTCGGCTGACTCACTCAGCTCCACTCGATCGGCTCAAACCCTCTATGTGGAGACCATCGGAGAGATGTTGCTGGAACGTCCCTGCATCCGCTGCCGCTACTCGACCTCGGATCGCCGGCTAGCTGCCCAGTGGTTCCAGCAAGGGATCGAGCTCGAGGACGTCCGCCAGTCTATTTTCTGGGCTGCGGACGCAAGTACGTCTCCTGGCTCAACGGACTCCCGGGCCAGCCCATCGGTGCCCTGCATTACTTCAGTTCCGTCTTACAGGAGGTCACGAGCAGCCAGCTTTCCGCCCGCTATCGGGCTTTCAATCGAATGCAAATGCTGCGACTGGAAAAACGCTGGCTCGAAACAGACCACGACTGCGACCAGAAAGGAGGAACCTGCTTGGGAAAAGTTTTCCCAAGCACAACCGCCGAAAATCAAGAGAAACGAGATGATGATGATCCCCAAATGGGGGAATTACCCTGGTGACGGAGGTGGGGGAATTACCCTGGTGATTGACAGTGTACGGCCAGCACCGGGTCGAAGAGATGCGCCAGGCGGATCCGCTGCGCCTCGGAGACCAGGCGGAACAGCGCGCCGTCTCCGTCGAAGCTCCATGGCCGCCCGGCCTCGACGATCTCGAGCCGCGCTTCGTCGTGACGGTACAAGAGCTCATTGGCGACCCTGCCCGTCGGTGTCTTGTACGTCAGCTCGAGCGCTTCGGAGCCGAACCACTGCACGCTGACCACCGTGACAAGGCCGTCGGAGAGGATGCCGCGCACCGCAGCGTTGGCCTGAAGATCTTCCAGCTTCATGTGCTGCTTCTGTGCCCCGTTCATATTCAAGGACTCGATGCGCTCCCTGGAGGGAGCTACTCCGCAGCTAAAGCGGTGTGATCTCGACTTGTCACCATCCCGACAACCGCGTTCCTTCGGTCGGGCTCTTTGGTATGTGGGTGGGGGCATTCCGCGCCGAATCGGGCCGCATGTTCCCAGACAACGTTAGCGGCATCAGGACGCCGGGCCCGAGTTCGCCTTCAGGTTCGGTTGCCGCTTCACTGTAGCCGTTCCGCGATCCACAACTTGATGAGCGCCTGGCGGGTCACGCCAAGGTGCCGTGCCTGACGGTCCAGCCCGGCCACAACCCATGCCGGAAAGTCTACATTCACCCGCTTTATCTGCTCGTTTGGGCGCTTTGCTTTCGACCAGTCGACATGGCCGCTAACATCCTCTCCTGCATCAAATTTACGTTCAAACTCAGTTGCTTTCATAGTGATCGATCTCCTGTTTCCGGGCGCGCCGCACCGAGATGATCCGCACATTGCCCCCACGATGAGCGCAGACGGCGGCCCAGTGGTTTTTGCCAATCTTTCCGATCACCAAAAAGCGCGGCTCGTCATCGGTTTTTGCCGGAGCTTCCAGCATCCGGCCATCTTTCCAAAGCACCTGGGCTTCTTCGAAGTCGATGCCATGCTTGGCCTTGTTTGTGGTGCTTTTGGCGGGATCATACTCGAATGGCATAAGCTGTTATAGTATAGAAAATATACCTTTTCACTAAATCGTAGCCTGGACGTGGGTCCAGCGTTCTCTGAAACCCGTTACTCAAGCGGTAGCCTTATTGAGGGGTGCCTATTGTGATGGAGATTCGAGTTCCGCGCATCGACGATCAATGAACCGGCGGATTTCATCGTTCATCTTCGTACCCGCGACCGTGCAGGCAATCTTGAAGCGCCGATGTTGCGCCCGTGGCAGATCGACCGTTAAGCGGGCATCATTCTCTGGTTTAACAGAAGTCTTCAATTCTGTGTTACCAGACATCTGTATTTCTGTGTCTTTCCCTACCCCACCTTTGACGAAAGTGTCCATTTCGTCAGACGTGGGTTGCCTGTTAGGAAGCGGCTTCGTCAGACTTTTCTTGCTCATAGAACGCTCCGATTTCTTGCATAACAGTTGAAAACTCCCCCGCCGCCGTGCTATTGGGAGCCCACTCGAAAATGGTCTTCCCCATAGTGAGCGCTTCCGCGAACGGCACGCGGTTGGCTACTGTGGCCTGGAGCAACGGAATGCCGTGATCCGCCACATGATCGCGGATCGAACGGCTAATCACGGTGTTGACTATAACACGGGAAACCAGAAACACAGATTTCAGTGTTTCTTTATATTGTCGCGCCTCCTGGACCTGCTGAATTGTGGTGTGGCTAGCCCAATCGGACGCGCCGGAAGCCTCAATGGGAATAACGATAAGGTCAGAGGCGATAATCACGGCTCGGCTCAAGGTTTCGGCTCGCGGCGGCCCATCGATCACAACATGGTCGTAGTTGACGGCATGGCCCAGGATTTCCTGAGCCATGTTGTCCCGAGCGAGCGCCATCACGGGAAACAGCATCTCGTCTCGCCGCGAAGCCCAATCGTTCGTGGTGCCTTGTGGGTCCGCGTCGATCAACAGTGTCTTGGACCCCTGCCCGCATAGATCACCGATAGGACCTTAAAAGGCCGCCCTGTTTGGTATAAAGTGTTTTGAATGAACATTTTCACACGCAAACGGAGGCGGCCCTTATGAGAACAGAGTGTAAACAAGTCAGGTTCGAATTTCACCAACTATCTCAACGCAAAGTGAAGGCGCGGTTCGACGGTGGAAAGATCACCTCCGATGCAGGGGTGCTGCTGTTGCGAGAGGTCGAGAGGGGGACGGGTCTGATCGCCGGACTGGCTGAGTGTTTCAGGGATCATCGGGATGCGCGGTTGATCGAACACACGGTGGAGGAGTTGTTGGGGCAGCGCATCTACGGACTCTGTCTGGGGTACGAGGATCTGAACGATCATGATCAGTTGCGCACCGATCCGATGCTGGCGGTGGCGGTGAATAAGGCCGATCCGTTGGGAGAGCGGCGGCGGCAGGCCTCAGATCGGGGGAAGGCGCTGGCGGGCAGGTGTACGCTGAACCGGTTGGAGTTGACCGGCGCCGAGGTCGATGAGCAGGAGCGGTACAAGAAGATCGCGATGGACCCGGACCGGATCGACGGCTGGATGGTGGATGCCTTCGTGGAGTCCCACGAATCGGCGCCCGAGGAGATCGTGCTGGATCTGGATGCGACCGACGACCCGATCCATGGCCAGCAGGAAGGCCGGTTCTTTCACGGTTACTACCGCCACTACTGTTATCTCCCGCTGTACATCTTCTCGGGGGAGCATCTGCTGTGCGCCCGGTTGCGGTGTTCCAATATCGATGGGGCCGCGGGATCGGTGGAGGAACTGGAACGGATCGTCGGCCGGATTCGGCAGAGCTGGCCGGAGGTCTCGATCGTCATCCGGGCCGACTCGGGCTTTTGCCGGGATGACTTGCTCCGCTGGTGTGAAGACCATCACGTGGATTACGTGATGGGGTTGGCCAACAATGATCGGCTCAAGTCAGAGAGCGCCGAAGCGATGACTCAGGCCGAAGCCGAGTTCAACGCCACCGGGACACCGGCGCGGGTGTTCAAGGATTTCCGCTACCGGACTCGCCACAGTTGGACCTCGGAGCGACGCGTCGTCGGCAAGGCCGAGTTCCTGGACAAAGGCGCCAATCCCCGATTCGTCGTCACCTCCCTGTCGCCGGAACGCCTGGGGGCCCGCGCACTCTACGAAGACTTCTACTGTGCGCGGGGCGACATGGAGAACCGCATAAAAGAACAGCAGTTGGATCTGTTCGCCGACCGGACCAGCGCGGCAACGATGCGCGCCAATCAACTCCGGCTGTATCTGTCCTCCGCCGCCTACATGCTCATGCACGCCTTGCGTCGTCTCGGACTGAAGCAGACCCCCCTGGCTCGCGCTCAGTGTCAGACGATTCGCTTGAAGCTCCTGAAGATCGGCGCCCAGGTCCGCCTCACGGTCCGCCACGTCTGGATCTCCATGTCGGAAGCCTATCCCTACAGCGAGGTCTTCGCTGCCGTCGTTCGAAACCTCCAGGCCATTCCTCTGCGCTGCTGAGGTCTGTCCCGATCAAACGCCCCCAAAAACGAAATCGTTCCATCGCTCAGGCCGAGCTCTGCCTGAATGCATTCCGTCACGCTCTTCCGAACCCGAAAAACGCTCCATTCACGACCCTCCACACCACCGCATCACTCGACCTGGACCGGATCGATAGCGAAACTCTCAGAAAACCGTTCCGGCCTGCCAAAATCACCTTCATTGACCGTGGGCCGGGCTTACATTTTTATCAGATTACGATTCGTTCGAGCCGTTCTATGTCCCATCGGTTCTCCTTGGCTTCGTAGCCTTTTACGTATGCCGCTTCTTCCACGAAACGCCGCCCCTCCCGGCGCGTCATGTGAATGACCATCGCGATGCCATCCACTACCCCGCGGCAGGTGACCTCCCAAGGAAGCTCACCTCCACCTTGCATCGCGCAACTGGCAAGCCGCGACAGGGCGCTCTCGGCGTTGTTGGCATGCACGGTCGTCAGCGAGCCGCCGTGTCCGGTGTTGAGGGCTTGCAGCAGGTCTGCCGACTCCCCGCCTCGAACCTCGCCCACCACGATATGATCCGGCCGGTGACGCAAGGCATGGCGCACGAGATCGCGGATCGTCACGGCACCTTCCTGCAACCCGCGAGCTTCAAACCGGACACAATTCGAGTGGTCAATGCGAAGCTCTAACGTGTCCTCGATTGCCACAATGCGCTCGTCAACGGGTAGCAGTTCTATAAGGGCATTGAGCAAGGTGGTCTTGCCTGATCCGGTGCCACCGGAAACCAGAATGTTGCGCCGCGTCATCAATACCTGCGCCGCCGCTTTCAAGACGTTTTCCGGTAGGGCTTTCTGCTCGACTAGATCCGCCGCGCTGAAGGTCCGCTTGCCGAATCGCCGGATGGTGATCGCAACGTGGGGACTGGCCGGGGGAACACAGATCGCCACGCGGGAACCATCATCGAGCCGGGCGTCGATGATGGGCGTGGTGGCCGGGTCCAGGCCCAAAGGACGGGCGATGTGAATAGCCGCCCGTAACAAGGCCGATTCGTCCAACCCTGGCGCTGCATGAGCCGTTAACCGGCCCCTCGCCTCGATCCAAACATTGCCGGGACCGTTAATCATGATCTCGGACACTTCCGCGTCTTCTAGCAGGGGTTCAAGCCCTGGCAAAAAAGGTTTCAGGTGTGCAAGCCCGCTGGCCGCGTTGCTCATATCTGTCCGGCCTCCTTCGCTCTCCAATAAGAATGATCCAGGGGAAGGTAATGAGGTTTGAGATAGACCCTCCGGGGTTCCAGCGATTGCGCTCCGTCATAAGGCAAGCAAATGGCCTGACAGTTTCCAAGCAAGGTGAAGTCTCGCGGGTGAAAGACGGCCTCCCGGCGCTCCTGGAAAGACTTGGTTGCGCCGATGCTCCCGCCGCCCGATCCACCGGCCCGGCCCGATAGCGGGGACACGCCCGCCCGCTTCGAGGTCTCGCTGATCGTGTACGATCCTTTGATCTTGGCAACCTGCCCGCACAATTCCGATGCGATCTTGGCGCTGGCGTCGTCGCTCAAGGATAGAAAGATCCGGGTGCGAAGCGTCTGTAGCAGCGCCCGCCACGCCTCCGAACTGCCCAGCACGGCCCGCAATGAGGATATGGATTGGGTCGCAACAATCGGGATGCACCGGCATTGCCGCGTTAGTGCAAAGGATTTCTCATCGCCGGTTGGATCGTCCTCGCCCACCGACGCGAAGGATTGATATTCGTCGCAAATAAAGACAGCGGGCCGGAAGTAAGTGCTTGGGGATTCCTTCATCTGCGCGGGCCGCATGAGCAAGGCTTGGAGCCATGCGTTTTTGAGCATCACGCCGATGGCGCGGGCCAGCGCCGGGTTGCTCCCGGCTGGCATATTCAAGGCCAGCACCTTGCCGCCCTCGATCAATTCATAGAGCGGCGGTAAATAGCGCGGCCTTTCGGCAATGGTATGAGCGGGCCATTCGGCGCGGTTCTCAGTCTCACCCTCGGCCTGGGCCTTCTTCTCGGCCAGTATCGCGGCCCTGGCCCTTGGGCCAATGCGCCGGGGATCGTCGGACACTTCCGGGGGCGGGGGACAGAACACCGCCGCCACGTCCGGCATATCGAACATTGACAGGAATACGGAAACGCCTTCGACAATCGAGGATTTGATTTTGTTGTCCAGCTTTTGCCAGTCGTTGTCAAACCACCGCTTCACAGCGGCCACCCGCTCTCTCACATCGTCACCGGCTCCGGGCTCCCAAACGATACGAGGCTTGATCCCAATTCCTCTAGCTTATGCGCCAATCCCACGGTGTAGACGGTCTGCATTTCCTTCCCGTCCGGTGTGGACTTCATGTCCCAATCGGCTAGATCGTACATTTTGGGTTTCCAGCTTTCGGACGGAATAAAAACCTCCCCGGTGTTTAGCTCCGCGCTCCACTCCTCGGCCTGTTTGATTTTGGCCGCGAAAAGATCCGGGTCAATCGCGCATTGATAGACCTGCTGCAATGTCACCCACTGCTCCGGTAGCACCCGGTGAAGCTCGATAATCCAGCGCACCAGATTGGTATAGGCTTGCTGCCAAAAAGGCTCCTTGCCCTTCCCGAAAAGCTGATTCAAAAGGCTGGCAACGGTGTAGGCCAGCGAGTACGAATCGAGCCACCACGCGGAGAGGGGATTCCATTTCCAGAGGCCACCCATTCCGATCTCCAGGTAGTCGTCTCCCCGGCCCGCTTTATCCAGGATCGAGCGAATGTCATGGCAAAAATCCCCCTTCACTTCGAGCATGAGCGCCGCCGCCCGCGTCTCTGGATCGTCCGCTTGCCAGAGAGTAGCTGCTTGGCGAAGGGGTGCATACAGGCCGAAGTTTTACCGCTCCCCACCGCTCCGAAAATGGCAATGCCGGTATACAGTCCGCGCTCCGGGATGGTGAGCCATTCGGGGTTGAAAATCTCCCTGGGTTCGACCGGATGATGCACTTCCCCGATGACGATTTCCGGGCCGGGCTGCTCCGGTGAAAGCGGCCAAACGGGAAGCGCCCCAAAGGGCAAAAGATCCCGCTTCCGCGCCTCAATCCAAACCTTCCAAACGGACAGGGCAATAGACCCGGCCAGCATCACCGCCACCAGCGGCGAAAGGTAGTACCAAACCACAACGGCACTGTAGAAATTTGGGTTGTGATACTCCAAAAGATCGAGCAATGGGACCGTCTCAAGCGCCGGAAAAGGACGCCGGACAAAGCTCCAAACGGCGAACCAAACCCCCCCCGCAAAAGAGGATCACGGTGGGGGGAATTGCCAGGAAAATCTGCCCGGCCCGGACGCCGTACCGGACCCATTCACCCACCAAAAAGGCCACTCCGTTGAAAATTTCCCAGCCGATATAGGCCACGACACGGACGGGGTTTTTCCAGTTCATCGGCCCGGCCTCCCGGTGCCAAAACCGGCTCAAGGCCGTGGTCAGTTTCCGATAGGTCTTCCGCAATTCCACAGGGCCATTCTCCGTTTAATCCACGCCGCTCCTGGGCGTCTTTTCCGAGCCTTCCCGCAGGGATAAATACCGACGATAGCGACCCCCTGGGGCCGGTGTAGGGGCGTGCCGCATCGCGCCGCTACACGGGACCGCAGGAAACCCCGTTTCGGGGGGGGTCGCTATCGTCTTCCCGGATTTTTCTGTATCGTCATTATGGAAGCCGAATAGTAGGGGCAAACCACGGAAAACAAAAGACTTCAAGGAATGTGGTGGTGTTCCACCCCCACGCTTTTTTATGCCACACCCCCCCCTTTGTCCCTGGGGCAAAAAATAAGCGGCCCCCAGGGGCATGAAAAACACCCCGGATTTGGCCCCTCAAACCGGCTCCGAAAACCGGGTCGCCCGAAACGTCGAATAGTCGTCAATCGAGACCCCTTCCGCGAGATTCGCTTCGGGAAGTTGTCGCAACGCCATGTACCGCTTCCCGGCCTCGCCCATCCCGCCGTACTGCGCCAAAAATTCCATGTCTCGATTGTCGATTGCATCACTAATCGCGCTAATCTCCTGCTTGATCGTCAACCCCTCGATCACCTTCCCCGGCTCCGCCGCCGCCCAAAGCTGTAGCATCCGATCCGCCCGCAACACCGTATCCAGTTCCGCACCGATGGCGATTACCTCCACCCGCCGCCCCTTGGCGCGGATCGCATCCCAAAGCGGTCCATGCGCCGCTCCCCATGAGTTGAGTTCGCCGGTGCTCTCCCGGCCCGGATCGACATAAGCGAAGGTGACGGTTTTATCGCCACCGGCAACCGGCAGCTTGAGCGCGAAATAGCGTTTCTGAACGCCCACCGTGCCATAGTAAATCCGCCGGGGAATGAGATTGGAATGGACACCAAGCCCTTCAAGAAATTCGACCTTTTCCCCCTCGGTCGGAAGCCAGTTCATTCCCGGATGTTCCAGGACAAAATCAAACGAGAGAAGCCGCCGCCTAAGAACGGAAACGGTAGTTTTCCTCCGGTGACGGATGTTTTCAATTCCCAAAGCCCGATAGATCGGCTTGCTCGATATCCGGCATGACTTCCCGCCTCCGTTGATAACCGGCCACTCGCTCTCGACCGCTTCCTTGCGATCAATTATCGCCTTCACAAAACGGTGCGCCCGCTTCCTGTCTGCATCGAAGTAATGACAGAACTGAGGCCGGGTGAAAACGCCGCTATGGAGACAGACCAGCGCGATCCATTCCGCTTCCCGTCCGGTCCATCCTAGAGATGCAAGCGCCTGTTCCCGGCCCCTCAAATGCTCGATCATCGGTCGCCCGTCACCACGGCCCGATCTCCTTGCAGGTAGGTGATGACAATACCCATAGGATTGTGAACAATCAGATCGGGGGGGATCTCATCGAGGAACAGGAATTGAAGCGATAAGCTCCACCGCTCCCGGTCCACTTCGCCCTCAGCGACAAGCCGCACGAGGTCAAAATCGGCCGTCGCACTGTGCGGCTCCTGGGGGTTGGCTTGAATCCTCAAAACGACACGATCCACCTGCAACTCGTCGCGGGCCGCGCCCGCCGCTAGAAGGGCGATATTCTGGCTCTCGGCCCGGAAGGATGCGTTGGCTAGATCGGTCGTGAGAAAGCGGAGACTGCGGGACCAGTTTTCTTCGACCGTGGCCCGTCGCCGGGAATAGAAGTCATAGACGAACCGATTGAGAAAGTATTTGGTCGTCGGGTCCAGCGGATCGGCCTGGGCCTCCATCACGTCATAGGTGACGGCTTCGGCCCGGCCTATTTCATCGACCCTCACCACTATGGGCCGGGGGGGATCGACTGAGGCAATGCGAATGACCACGATAATCAACAAAATTACCGCAATGCCAAGCCCCACCGTGATGGTCCGAAGGTGACGGTTGGTGTGGATCGACTCGCCCCATATTTCGGCGTACTCCGCGCCCGCGTCTTTCGCCGGGGTTGTCTTATCTTGGCTCACTTGATCCCTCCTGATGCTGCTGTCTTGGCCGCTGCCGCTCCGCCGCTGGCCGCTGCCATCCCTGCCGCGCCATACCCATGAGTCCGCTCCCTCCCGCTCCGCCTCCACTGACAAGCATCGAAGCCAGTTCCCCGCATTTGAGTGAAGAGAGAATCCCGGCAATGAAAAGCGGAACGACGGCCAGCGTCCATAGGCCCACTTGCGTCATAGATTGGGTGTCCAGGTTCGCGCCGCCCAGCGTCATGATATACGCAATCCCCACGGCGCTGAACACCCGCAACACACACCCGGCGATCACGGCATAGAGCGAATAGGTGAGCATCCCTTTGAACCAGCCCCAAAAGAGAAAAGCCAGCGGCTCGAACACGAGAAACGGAATGAAGATCGGCCCTAGAATGATGAGGATTGCCAGGGCGATTTGAGCCCAGATCACCTGAGCGTAGGTGACAGCGAATAACACGATGAGCATGAGAATGAGAAGGGCGAGAATGATACTCCCGGCCACGGCGGTAATGAAGGCGTGGACTCCGCCCGTTAAGATCCCCATCACGTTCCCCTGGGCCGCTTGCGTTTGCATGTTCGCGGCTATGGCCCTCACCATGTCTCCGAGTTCGGTTTGCATCGAGCTAATGATGTCGCCTAGCAACATTTCGTGTAAGAAGTTCCCCCCCTCGGCAATCATTCCCGGAAAGGTTTGGGACATACCGGGAATCGTGTTCGTGTAGAACTGCATCATCACCCACGGAATCCATATCCCAATGACAAGCCGCACCACTTCCCACGGTTGGATATTCCCGCTAAACGCGATCTTTACCCCGGCGAGCACGACGACAATCAACGCAAGCCCGGTAAACATGGCCGTTCCAAGGGCCAGAATATCCCCACCCGCTGCCGCCGTAAGGCCGTCAAGGGCGGTCTGAATGAAGGATTGGAAATCCCTTATTTCCTCCGGGGGGAGATTGGAGGGGATATTCGGGTCAATCTGAATCTGCATCGGCGTGGCCTACTGGCCGGGTCCGCCGTAGAGCGCCGGGACTCTGAAAAGCAACCCCTCGCGCATCGAATCCACCCGCGCCGCAATCCCTGCTTGCTGCGCGTCAAACGTAATCTGAGCTTCGCGCTCGGCCTCCACGAAACGGGCCAGTTCTTCACGCCGCGCTATCTCCTGTTCGTACTCTCTCGCAGACTCCTGGGACGCCTGATAAACCATCAACTGCGCCATAGCAGCGGTAAGGTTGCCCTGGGTCACGGTTCCGGCAACCATCGCTTGCTGTAGCGCGGTGTTGCTCGTGTTCGTGTTGTTTCGCAATCCTTCATAGGACGTAACGGCTTCCTTCGCGGCCACCATCAGATTCTTGGCCGCGTCACTTTGGGCGTGAGCCATGACGAGCTTCTTATCCCCGGACTCCGCCGCCGCTAGGTAGACCCTTGACGCCGCCGCGCCGACCTCTGGGCTTTGACCCGCGTAGAGATTCAGAAAATCGCTCTCCGATATGGTGTTACTGGCCGTCAAGCGGTCCCTCCATGCGTCGGTGAAACTGGTTCCCGATTCTCCTAGCTGCTCCACCGCCCCGGCCAACTCCCCGGCCACGCCGGTAAAGTCGTTCTTCCAGGAAAGGCCCGTTCCGATAAATTCAGTTGGGATCGAGCTAAGATCGGTGAAGGGTTGGGTTATCGCCCCGACCGTGCCAAGGGCAGACTCTTTTAGGTGCGAGAATTGACCGGCCAGTTCCGTTAGCTGGCCGTTCATCGTAATCTTCTCCATTGCATCGTTGTAGATTTGGATGCCCTGATTGACGATCATCTGCGCCCGCTGGATACCCGCTAGGATGGAGCCAAGGAGGGCATAAGCGGGCGTGGTGCTCAGGACGATAAAGAGTGGGATAACAACTACTGCGGTCAAGATTCGATGTTTCATTTTCATTCTCCTTTTAGGTTTCGCGGGACCAGTACATCGGACGTAAACCAGATACGGAGCCGATGCCCGGCCCGGATGGTGATGGTGGGTAAACGGTTCAAGAAACGCTGCAAGATTTGTTCTGCCGCTTGGCCGAGTCCTTGCCCGGCTCCGGCCCGAAACGCTTGAGCGCCGCCGCCGTAAGGGTTCGAGTTCTGCAAGGTAAGGCCGCTAATGATGCCAACCGCTCCGACAGCGGCAAACATCGAGAAATAGTGACGGTTCACCCGATCTTTCAACGCGCCTTCTCCCACTTGGTTGAGGCCGTGAAAATTGAGCGTGACCCATCGCCCGTCCGGGTAGATCAAACGATGGAAACTGACGGCCAACCGCTCTTGGTCTTGCCCCTGAACTGCCGACGCGGTTCCGATAACCCGCGCTCCACGCGGGACTAAAACCCGCTGGCGGTCAGCGGAGTAAAACGGCACGGCAACCTGGGCCAGGACCGGGCCGGGAAAGTCACCGGATAGTTGGGTGACAAGCACGGCCTCAAGGAAAGATCCCGCATAGATCCGTTCCCACCCTGGCGGATCGCCGCCGCCTTCAAGCCGTGGCGGGTTGGCATAGTCGCGGCCCGGTTGCGCCGCCGCACCGGAGAAGCCTAGCGAATTAGGCGCGGGCGCTGCCGGTCCAGCGGGATCGGCCTGGGCCGGGTTCGGTCCACCGCCCTGCTGCGCTCCGGTGAGCGCCGCAAGGAAGGTTTGATCGGCCTGGGCCTCCGCCGCTATTTCATCTTCCAGGCTGCCCGTCACACCCTGGAACGTCCCAAGGGCCTGCGAAAGCGCCGCCGCTCCCTCGGCCCGGATCGCTTCGACCGCTCCCGGTTCATCGCCCGGCTGTGAAGGTGATCCGGCGCGGTCGAATTGCCGGTAGGTCTGAGCCACCGGCGAACTGCGAAGGGACCGTCTCCGCCGTTCCAGGTCTTCCAGCCGCAAGCGTTCCCGGAGTTCAAATTCTTGCTCCGTGTACGCTTCCCCGGTTTCAGGACTCGGCCCGGCGAGTAGCAACGCCTCGTTCATCGTCACCTGCCCGCCTCCGATCGCGCCCGTTGCGACTTCCTGCGCCTCCTGGCGCTGCTGCGCCTGTAAGGTTCGATCCGCCGCCGCCCGGCGCGTCTCGGCCCGTAGCGCCTCGGCTTCGACCTGCGCGGCCATCTGCCCGGCGAAGTTCCGCGCCGGGCCGGTGACTTCCCCGCCTATGGAGTCGATTTCCGCTGGCGACGATCCGCCTGTGGCAAGCCATATCGCCACAAACACAAGGATCAACACGGTAATAAGCGCCACCCCCCATTGAGTGACAATGCCTCCCGGCAAGCTCCCGGCTGGCTTGGGGTAAAGCCGCTTCCATCCACTACTCACGGCCTCACCTCTGGCGCGGTAAAGCGCCACTTGGCTTTTTCTTTGCCGATCTGCAACCAGCCGTTGCCTAAAACATGGCGGGCGATATACAGGCCGTCTTCTTCGAGATCGTAGGCAACCAAGGCCGGTTTCCCGTCCTTTTCTTCGTACAGCGCGGGCGTCTCCTGGGAGTTGGAGCGAAGGTAGGTAAACTGTCCGTCATTCCACATTCCCTCGACCAGAAACGGCCATTTGATTGCCTTGTCCTCCAGCCGGTAAGGGAAGTTCAACCGGGTGGGATAGTCTGACCGGAAAGCCTCTGTCTCACCGTGGGCCTGGGCCTTCGCCTCGGCCACCCGGACCTCGGCTTCCTCCTGAACTGTAGCGACGGTTTTCATGGCGGTTTCCGCCATTTCCTGATAGGCCGTGACCTGGGAGCGCCGGACAAAGGCCGGGGTGTTGACACCCGGCGAGATGCGGGGATCGTCAACCTCCGGGTGCTCCACCCGGACGATTAGATGCGGTTCCCCGGCGCTTTCCTCCGTCACTAGGAACGAATAGATACGCCCGGACGCGCAGACAAGGGCCACGTTCGTTGTGACACCTTCCGCAATCGGTTTCAGGAAAGCGAGATTGGCCGCGCCGGTCAGGTGCCAATACTCGGAATCTCCCACCACGAAATCAAGAATGTCCTCCGCTGCGGGCAACACGATTACAGTGGTGTGCCTCGTCTTGGCCTGAATCCTCACAATCTGATCCTGGGCCTCGATGATCCGCAACACCGCGCCGGTGTCCTGAGCCATCAGCGGCCCCGGCAAGGCCAGCGCCGCCGTAACCAAAAGTGGAATGAATTTCAACATCGAATTACCTCCGTTTTGATAAGTGTTCAAGGGCCTGTTCCAGGCCGTGTTCTTCGACGGCTGCGGCCCGTTTTGCCGCGTCAACCGGCGAAGATGTATAAAGCCAATAGCTGCCCGGATCGACTTCAAGGCGTAAGATCCCTGCCGCGTCGGTGCGCCTCAAGTAAAGCTCGCGTTTGGGAATCAACCCTCGAATGGTGTTCATTTCCGAGGGGTTCAACCGGAAGGTTTCTGCGGCCTTCTCAGGCAGGTCCGGGTTGGCAAGGAATAGCTTGGTCGGCATGGATTCAAGCAACGCCTCAGCGCCCGCCGTTCCCGTTACGTCCACGGCGCTTTGAGTCGCCACGATCAGCGCCGCGTTTTTCTTGCGCCATGTCTTGGCGGCTTCTGCGAGATAGGAAAGGACGGCGGGATCTTGAAGGTAGCGCCACGCTTCATCGACCACCATGAGCTTCACCCTTGCGGTTTCATCGGGATTCTCCAAAGTCAAACGCAACCGTTCCAAAAGGTAGAACAGCGCCGCCTCGCATAAGTCGTCATGCTCCGCCGCGCCCGCCATGTCGATCACCTGCCAGTCCTGAAATTCCAGGTCTTCGCCGTCTGCTGGGTTGTCAAAGTATTTGCCCCATGCGCCGTCACCGTGCCAGCGGCCAAGCGCGGGCCACATCTTTGCGGGCAAGGAGCGGACCAGCGTTCCAAGGGTCCGCTCCCCTGGCGCGAAAGCGTAGAGGTCTTCCACGCGGGCGCGGATCTCGCTCGGATCGGAACCGCTCAATTTCCAGCCGCCGATGCGTAGCAGCCGGGAAATCCAGCCGGTCAGGAATTGGTAGGTCCGCTCTCCTGCCGGTAAAGAGAAGGGGCGTAGCTGGAAACCTTGTCCGTCTGCCGCTGCCGGGGATAGCTCCATGTATCCACCCCCTAAGAATTGGGTGAGCCAGCGATAAGAACCGCCTAGATCGAGAATCAGGATGCGGGGATGGTATTGGAGGGCTTGAACCAACAGAAAATTGAGCGCGAAACTTTTGCCCGCGCCGGTGGCTCCAAGGACCAGCGTATGTCCTACGTCGCCCTGAAATAGATCGTAGTGGTAGGGGGTCCGCCATTGGGTCTCAAGGATTGCCAGGGCTGCGGCCCGCAAGTGACCGCTCTTGAGAGTTCCCACAGGAGGCCCAAAGATCGGGGCCATGCAAGCGGTCACACCTGCCGATACAAACACGGATCGGACCTGCCGCCTCCGGGGTTGCCCTGGCATCCTCGAGAACCAAGCGGGGAGTTGGCCGTATCCCTCGCGGATCACCTTCGCGTCGTGGCTGGCAAAGATTCGCCGGATATCCCCGTCCAGGCTATCGGAGTGCTCTAACGGGCCGTGGATCGCAATCGTAAGGGCAAGGTCGCCGTAAGCAACACCGTCCGTCTCAAGCTCCACGAGGGCATCCCCTAAGCGGTCGGACTCCGCCGCCGCCGCCGTGTCCACCATCGCCGCCGCGCTCCCCTCCGTCTCCTGCACATGGGCGCTCATTGAGTACCGCTTTGAGAAGTAATGGCGCTGCGCTCCCCGGATCTTTCGCCGGGCCGCATCGAGGCGCTGCGGTCGCCATTCGAGCGTGACCGTCAGAGTCGCATCGAGGCGGTACAGATCGACCAACAGATTGCTCCGGGTCGAGCCTGGGGGAGAAAGCAGCGAGTACAGCACCACCGGCTCCCCGTCCAGACGAAGGTTGCGCCGCTCCGCTTCGAGTTCCGACACGGCCAGCCGCCAATTCATGCCGCTGCCGGTTGCGCCATCCCACGGCGTTCCAGGCCGGTTGGTCAGTTCGCTCAAAACTTCTGAGGCTTCATGGGCTTTGAGCAAGCGTACCGGCGTGAGGTCATCCACCAGAGCCCGGCTTGCATCGACCGTCTGCCGAAACGCCGCGCTTGCCGCTTCTATTGAAGAATGGAGGTAAATGGACCTCTGCGCGTTCCTGCGCCGGGCCATCCAGTTCTTCGCGTAGGCCATCCACCACGGCCCACCTGTCCGACCGGCGGCCACGGTGGATAGGCCGGGGTCGTAAGCCCATGCAACATAAGCCGACACGTCCTGCACCCGCTTGGTGAGAAATTCCCGGCGCTTTCGCTGGCCGAGTGTGACCACGTTGGACACTCCGCCTCCGTCTGCCACTTCCGGGAAGCGGATCGGACGCCGCAACAAATAGAAGTAAAACCGGGTCCGGGCGTCCAGGCCCGATAACATCCGTTGCCAGCGGTCAATCACCCGGTCTAGCTGCTGTGGCGTTTGGCCGTCCAGGACGCTAGGCGAAATGCGGGCCAAGCTCATCAACTCCCCGGCCCGCGTGAGACAGGACCGCTCATCGTCAAGCCAGCCCCAATAAGGCAGTTCCTCGGCCAGCGATCCCGCCGCGTCGTAATCTTGAAGTTCGGTATCTATATTCATCCTTCACCCTCCGGGCAATGCTGCTCCATCAGATCCAACAGCGCCCCAACCTCCGGCCACGTTGGAAAACTCAATTCAATCTCAGCGCCCCTCCCGGCACCGCGTAGCCTTGTGCCACGCGGGGATCGCAACACCGCCCGGACTTCTACCGGATCAAGTTTCACAGTCTGGCTCGGCCTGGATATGGAGTAGTCGGTGCGAGGCCGCACTAGATATGAGTGCCACCGTTCCCGTTTAGCGAAGCCGATCTTTACCGGCGTCCGGTGCTGCTCCTGGCCCAACACTCCGAGAAACCAAAACAGCGGATTCCACCAGTTCACCACGTCCGCCGCCTCCGGGTGTAAAGGGATTAACAACTCTGCTCTCCACGGCGACGGTCCAGAAAAACCCGCTGCGCTCCCATCTGCCCGGCATCCCACCGTCACGGTGAACAGGGGCCGGGGATCGTTTGGTCCGGTCCCGGCTACATCCACCGGGCGCGTGAATCCAGGCAGCCTCACCGCGCCCGCTTCGGCGTCCCAATAAAGATCCACGCTGTACTCGTCGTTAGACGTAACAACCCCATCCGTTCGATACCACCCGGCGAACGGCGCTTGCGCCTCGACCGCCGCGCTGCATAGTCCGGCCACGGCGCAACTGATGACAACCCGACTCAATAGCTTCATCTCCGAATCAAGAGGGTCCAGGGCGCTGCCGCCCACTTGCCCGGATCGTAGCGGGCGCGAAACTGGGCCGAAGCCCGCAAGATTTCAAGCATGTTGGGGTCTTGCTTCCAGGCCCAAAATCCCACGGCGTACAACACCGCGAAGATCAACGCTCCGGTCACAATCGAGTTGATGGCGTTCCACATGGCGAGTCCCAAGGTGGCACTCAAGAGGAACCACCGCCGTTCGACTCCCATGATGGTGAGCGGCTTACTGAGCGCCGGGTATCCGCGCCACGCCTTGCCGCGCTCCATTAGAACAGCCAAGCCATGAAGTTGGCCGCGCCCATTGCCATGCCAAGCCCGAAGACGATCCCGGCCAGCGCCTTCTTGCTGCCGCCTTCACCAAAGGCAAACATCAAGCCGCCTACCACGATGGCAATCAGGCTCAAGCCTCGCGCTATCGGGCCGGTGAAAGCCGTTGACAACACGTCGATGGCTTGGAGCCAGGGGCTTGTACCCTGAGCGAGTAGTTCTGTAGACGACGCCACGATGAGCGCCACGATGAGGATTCCGCGCTTTGCAGCGCCGGTGTAAGGTAAGGTCTTTTTCATCTGGTTTCTCCTTTGTGGTTTTGAAAACTCGATCCGGGGCTAGGCTCCCGGATACTCCCCTCGTTCTTCCTGTTCCAGTTTCTCGGCAAGCTCCGTTTGTCCTCCTTCCCCGCGCCGAATGGCCCGCTCCATCAGGTCCACTTTCCGGCCCGCGTCGGCAAGTCCCATGAGCCGCGCCCCGGAGTAGATCGAAAACATCAGCGCGGCCAGGGCCAGCCCTGCGTACCATGAGACGGGATACCAGAAATCGGTGAGGACCATCCAAAAGTAGGGTCCGATCCATGAAAATCCCTGGCCGGCGAGCATCAAGCCCACGGCGCAGATGATGGCCGTCAGTCCCACGCTGATTTTCCAGGGCTGCATGAGTCCTCCTTAGAGTTCAAATGAGGCGGGATCGCGGTCTTTGCCGCCGCTGCCTTCGCTCCAATGCTCTTAGTGCTGTAGTGTTCAGTCGCAATCTCCACATTCACCCTGCCGCTGCGTCCATCAAGGTCATACTCAAGTTGGGCGTCCGGGTACTCGACTTTACCGGCCTTGACGGGCAGACCCAGCTCCGCCGCTTTTCCCACCCGCGCCGCGTCCGCTGCCTCCTTGCCGCCCTGCGCCCTGGCCGTCTCTGAGGCCCTGGCAACCTCGCGCTTGAGTTCGGCGTCGATGCGGACCCGCCGCAACACGGCTCCCTTTTCGATCAACTTGCCCTGCTCGATCCGCGCCGCCCGGAAGACCGCCGTGTCATGCTGTAGCTCTGCCGATTTGACCATGCCGCTCCATGCCTTCTGTCCGCTGTCAAGCCCCTGGTCCTGGGCCGCGACTTCGGCCCGGTGGACTCCCTTCCCGGTGAGCGTCAGCACCTTGTAGGTGCCGCCCTGCGGACCCTTGGCGGTATGCTCCTGCACGTCGCCCTGTTGAATCATCCGGTCCACCGCCCGGCGTGTGGCGTAGGGGTGTCCATCAAAATGCGCCTCCGATAGATCCTTGTAGGCTACCGTCCGATACATACCGATCTCGGCCACGGCCCGCTCGGTGCGGCTCGTGAAACCCTCGCGGGCGGATCGCGGATCAAACTCGGCCCGGCTTCCGGTGCGCGTCCGGTCCTGGCGCTCTTTCAGGTAATCGCGCTTGGGCCGCTGTGGGGTCAGTGTTCGGGGATCGCTGCTTATGTCTCGCGGATCAAACACGGCGTCTCCTTATCGGCTCGGTCCCCTATCGCGCTCTTGCGTCTGCGTGAGCGCCGCCTCCGGCTGCTTCGGTGTCTGGCCGATCTGCGGCCCCCTGGCGTGGGAAAACTCATGCGTAAGCTCGGCCTTGGTCTTGGTCGGGTGCTCCCGCTCCTGGGTGATCGCCCGGTCCATGAGGTAATTCGTCATCTTCTGCGCGTCCGCCGCCGCCCGGCGGATCTCATGCGGGTCTTTTTCCAGCACCGCCACCCAATTCTCAACGTAGGCCGCGCCGCGTTGCGGATCGTGTCCCACGCCTACCTGCTCTCCGGTCATCATGGCGCTGATCTCCGCCCGCAACTCCTCGCGGGCATACTCCGGGCTCCCAAAGCCCGCCGCCATGCCGTCTTTGAGGGTGTCGCGGTTCATGCGGTCGTGATGGCCGGTCGAATGGCCCGCCTCATGCAATGCCGTCTGGTAGTAGCCATTGCGTGAAGCGAATTGTGAGGGGTCCGGTAGCACAATCTTGTCCTCGGTGGGCGAGTAGGAAGCCCGATCTCCACCGGGAACGTGCTGCACCTTCGCGCCGCTGGCGCGTATCACTTTGTCGGCCTCCCGGTGCGTGTCCCATTCCGGCGCGGATCGGGTTTCCCTGGGCGGCAACTTCAATCCCTTGGTTTGCTCCACGTTGAAAACGGTGTATTGCCGCATCACAGGCCGCACGTTCTCCGTTTCCTCATAGATCGTTTTGCCGTCCTTGTCCTTGCGGATCTTCCCTTCCTCGTCCTTCGCCGGTTGCTTCGTCCGGTTCTGGTAGAACAGGACTTGTGTTCCCTTCTCTCCACGCCGCACCTGTCCGCCCAACCCCTCAATCTGGCGGTAGGTTCCCCACCTGTTGTCTCCCCGGCCCTCGCTGATCTGGCGGCTCATGAGATACAAGCTGTTGCCTCCGGTGTAGGCTTTGCCGGTTGCTACATTCGTCGCTCCGATTTGTTCCCCCGGCTTCCAGGGCTTCATCCAGGGCGCGGTGCCTTTTTTGATCTGCTCGATGATTTCACCACTCACCTGCTTGGCGTATGCCTCGCTCCGCTCATAGTAGGTTTGCTGCGGTGGCCGTTTTGCCATGTCGTCTCCCTTCGGTTGTCTCAGTTGTAGGGATCGAATCTCGCGGCCTTGATATCTTCGAGGGTTCCCACATCCTCTTCCATCAAGCCGACCTTCTCAGCGAGTTCATGCGTGAGTTCCACGTCCGCGCCCCTATCGAGCGCCGCGTGAAATTCCTCCTCCGTCTCGACCGAAACCAATTCAACCTTCGCCTTGTCCTTCTTCTTTTTCCCAAACATCGTTTCTCCCTCTCTGGGCCGATCACCGCCGCATGCGCCCACACACGATGCAAACGGCCCGAATGGCGGCTTGGGGCCGCTTCAATCGCCGCCGAGGCTTAAATTCCTCCCCAAAGGGCGGCCTTCTTCGCGTGTTTGTCCATGTTTCCTGGATGTTGACGGATCGGGGACGGCGGGCGGAAGTATGATCCGTCACGCGGAGGCGGCAGCGTTCCCGGTAGTCCCGTTGACGGTCGCGGTGATCGAGCCGCCCCTCCTCGCTTTGCTGGTGCCGCCGGTTGGCGTCCCGCGTCTGTTGCCGCCGTTTTTTTTGCCGGCATCGCTCGCCGCAATACCGGTGGCCCCGGTCACAATGACGGCAGATCCAGAACACCACGCCACAGCCGGACCCACGGCAAATCCGCCGGCGCAGGAGCTCCTCGCGGGTCCCCATACCCGCCCTATCGGCGGGAGGGGACAACCGCGAGCCGTCATGGCAATCCCGATCCCATCTGCAGATGACGTAGGGGCGTTTTTCCGGGTTGGCGCAAAAAACCCGATCACCGGCTAACGGCCGGGGTTTTCGCTTTTCGCCTTCGGCACCACCCTGCCAGAGCCGCGGCAAGCCTCACCGGCGCCGAAGAGTCAACCTCCCGCTATCGGCGCCTATCCAAAAAAATGCGGCCTGAAGCTTGTTATCCCTTGCCCACTTTTCCCCTCTGTGGTGCTGAATGCGGGCCTCTTTCTGTCTGACGGGCATGAGAGAATGCAGGCCATGGCGCGTAAGCGAAACGGGTTGGTTCCTATTGGGAAAGCCTTCGCTGGACGCGGCGAGCCGGTGGAGGCGCTCCGCGACACCTCGCGCCAGGCGGCACACCATTTCACCCAGGCCGATCAGGTGAACCAGCTTGTTTGGGCCAGTGAAGCGGACCCGGATCTCGGCTTCATGGCGCGGACGATGGCGCTCTGCTCCCTGCCCCGCACCAATCCCGGCAACCGGAAAGAGTACATCCGTCGTAACGGGCCCTATACGCTGGGGATGAGCGCCGGGATCAACACCAAGCTCCCCTTCGGAAACCTGCCGCGCCTCTTGCTGGCCTGGGTGTGTACCGAAGTCGTTCGGACTCGAAGCCGCGAATTGATTCTGGGTCGTTCGCTGGCCGAGTTCATGCGGACATTGGGTGTTTTGAGTAGTGACAGCGGCGGCACTACCGGCGTCCGGACCCGCCTCCGCAATCAAATGAAGCGGCTCTTCAACGCACATATCCAGTTGATCTACGAAGACAAACACGGCGAAGCCACTGTGAACGCGCTGATCGCCGACCGCACCGAACTCTGGTGGACGCTGCACCGACCCGCTCAGGCGGGGCTCTGGGAGAGTAAGATCCTTCTGAGCGAGCCCTTCTTTAACGAGATCATCCACCACCCGGTCCCACTCGACATGAACACCCTCACGGCTCTCAAGCGGTGCGCCCTGGGCCTGGATCTCTACTTGTGGCTCACCTATCGCACCTTCGCACTCACGCGCCCGGTGCGGATTACCTGGCGGCAGTTGTACCGCCAGTTCGGAACTAACCCCGCCAAGTCCAGCGACAAATTCATCGTTCGGAACTTCCGCCAAAATGTTCTGCGGGAGTTGAAAAAATCAAGCTGGCTTGGCCGGGGTTGAACTACCGGACGGGGAAAGGCGTCCTCTTCATCTTACCCTCGAAGCCAGCGATCCCCCCGACCCACCAGCTACGGGTTGGCGAATAGCCCTAGGATGCCCCAGAGCGCCGTCCGCGATCCTTAGACATAAAATCCGATATAGGGCAGAGCGAGCGTGCCGTAGAAGGGCGCTGACTGGGTTTTTCGGCTCGAACTCGCCTCGTTAGGGGTGCTTTGCACAGATCCCTGTGATCCGGGAGAGTTATCCACGCATAAAACCCTTCACCACATTGGGCCATCCTCCGCATAAAACCCTTCACCATTGAGGGGTGTACCGTTCTTTCTGTAATTTGGGAAAGGTGAGCTAAAAGGATCAGAGGTCTGGGGCAGGATTTCTCCAAAAACTCAAGACAAGAGCAAGGAGGATCCGAATGACCCCAGACCCAGAACAGAGGCTACCACGAGAATTGTTGAAAGAACTGATCGAAGAAGGCAGCGACGCGTTTCGAGGAGTGTTGGAGAAACTGCTCAACACCGCCATGCAGATGGAACGAGAAGAGTTTCTGGGAGCTCGACGCTGGGAGCGGAGCGAGCAGCGTCGAGACCACGCCAACGGGTACAAGGCCAAGACGCTGTCAACTCGAGTGGGACAGCTTCAAATCCGGATTCCACAAGTACGTCACCTGGACTTCTATCCCCGATCCCTGGAACGAGGGTGCCGTTCGGAGAAGGCGCTCAAGTTGGCCATCGCCGAGATGTATGTAATGGGCGTGTCGACGCGCAAGGTCACCGAGATTACCGAGCAGCTGTGCGGCACCGAGATCTCCGCCAGCCAGGTCTCAAGAATCTCCAAGCTGCTGGACGACGAACTCGAGCAGTTTCGCAACCGCCCTTTGGGCAGCTATCCAGTTGTGTACCTGGATGCGCACTACGAGAAGGTCCGTCGCCAGGGCAGCATTCAGGATGTGGCCGTCTTGAAAGCGACCGGAGTCAACTGCTGGGGCAAGCGGGAGGTGATTGGGGTCAGCTGCCGACTCAGCGAGGCTGAGGTCCACTGGCGAGGGTTTCTGCAGCAGCTTCAAAAGCGTGGTCTGGAGGGTGTGCAGCTGATTGTCAGCGATGACCACTCGGGTCTACGTGCTGCTAGAAGAGCCGTTTTTCCCTCGGTGCCCTGGCAACGCTGTCAGTTTCACCTGAGCCAGAATGCTCAGCGTTACGCCCGCCGATCCGATCAACGTGCCGCCATCGCCACTGACATTCGAGACATCTTCAACGCACCCTCAGGCGGCGAGGGCGAGGCCATGCTTCGAACCCGAGTCGAGCAATACCGTGACCGCAACCCGGAGCTGGCCGATTGGATGGAGACCAACCTGCCCGAAGGCTTTACGGTCTTTCGTTTTGCACGTTCTACCTGGCGGCGCATTCGCACCAACAACGGGCTGGAGAACCTAAACCGTCAGATTCGCCGGCGCACCCGGGTCGTCGGTATCTTTCCAAACACCGAGTCCGCTTTGCGACTCATCACCGCCGTCGTCGAGGAGATTCACGAAGACTGGCTGATCGGGAAGCAGTACCTCAGTCTGGTCGATTTCAACCCACAGGAGAATCCTGTTTCAGATCGCTCTCAGTCAAATTACAGAAAAACAGTTGCGTAACCGTCTTCCTCACGTCTAGCTTCTCGACAACGTCGAGTTCAGGAATAAGAGTCTCCATATAGGCCTTCTGTGATACCTCCGCCATTCTCGTCGTTTCGTCTGCCAGCTTCTTCGTTTCGACGGCCATGTTTTCAGTCTCTCTTGCCATCGCGGCCGTCTGCTTCGCCAGTCGGTTGGTCTGCAAGGCATAGTAAACGGTGATTCCGACGAGAACGATGACGGCCGATGCTTCGACTGCGGACCAATTGATTGAGCACGATGTAGCGGAAGACACGGCCTCCCCAAGAGCGTATGGGTGCATTTCTTCTCCCTCCTTTGTTCCTCAAGGATAGGAGATATCTGTTCGGGGAGGCCAGCCCTCTGCCCGTCGCTACTTCAGAGGCTCAGCAATGTCCACTAGCAGCCTGTGGTGAAAGTCTGGGATAAGGCACTGCTGTCCAAATTAGCTGAGATTCGATGATCGACCCCTTGATTTTATTGGCGTCTTGGACAGGATTGTCAGGGTTTCATGTCCAGGTCTCCGATGGTGCTGTCCAGATTACGAGAGGGTGAAGGAGGCTTGAGAGCTCTCCGGTAGTAGGGGTGGAAACTTGAATGGTTGGTTCAACCACCTCCACAAGTCTCTATGAACGAACAGGTTCATCCTCAGCAGTGCGGCCAGATTGGACAGTGACCAGTCAAAGGTTGCTTTGAGCTGCAGAAACTTCAGAATCAGCAGAGCGATCAATGCTGTCCAAATTTGGGTCTTGAGGGCGATAGACGAGTGCCCGCCAAGGGGAGAGGTCGTACAGCGCCCTACAGAGGCCGCTCAGCAGCCTCGTGGATCTGGTCCACTCCCCTCGACGCCAGCGCGAGCGAGGGGGAGCTCCGTTCGGGCTACGCCCTCACTCCGTCCCCCTCGCATTCTAGGAACAATCTCTCTTTTTTACAGAAAGGAGGACCGCGGAAAGGGCCGTCTCAGAGGACGGCTACAGCTCTTTTTTTTTAATCCTTGTGTGGGGATTTCCAATCGTCGCTGCGGGAATTCTATTTGACGTTGATCACCTGCACCACGTTTTTCTTTCGCCGGGTTGGCAACTTCGCCCTTCAGAAGCTTCTGCAACAGCTCGACGGCTAGGTTGCGTTGGGGCATCCCGCGCACTTCGGCCAGGAATTCCTCCGACAGGATGGGGAGATCGGGCTTCTCGGGGTTCCGACAGTAACGGAGCAGAATCGCACGCTAAGCGTCGTTTCCCGGACTCCTTAGGGGTCGGAGACTTGGCGCTCGACCCTCGATCTCGAATCGGTACTTACCGTAGGGATTGACGTGCCCGTAGAGGGCAGGCGACAGATGGCCGAGATCGATGTCGCGGCCGATCCTCCCCTCGGCCCGCAGCCGTTCGATGGCGGCGTTCATGTAGACGGTGTTCCAGGTGACGATGGCATTCGTGACCAAGTTTAGGCAGAGGACCTGATTCGTCTGCTGATCTGCTTGACGGCGCTGTACCTTCCCTTGGTGAGCGAAGAATAGGAAGCGGCGCAGTGCGTGGAGGGCTTCTCTCTTGTTCAGCTGGCGGTGGATTCGACGACGATAATAGGGGTTCTCAATCCACCTTAGGATGAACTGGGTCTTGACGAGGCGCCCGAGATCGCGGAGGGCTCGGGACAAGACGTTCTCTCCTGAGCGCGACCGCGCGCCGAACTGACAAGTCGTACGATTCGGTCGGGTGCTGGAAAGACGAGCCTCTCGGTGCGCAACCGCTCACGAGCGAGGCGAAAGAGAACCTTCGGAGCATCGTGCTCAAGGGCCCGTTCGAGCCTGCCAAGCTTTGAGTTCTTCCAAGTCCCGTGACCGGAGCATCGAGAAGCCGAGGTGTTCCCGAACCTCGGTGAAGTGCTGTGAAGCGCGTCTGCTCGCGTCGAGCGTAGGATTGAATCTCGTCCGGGCTGACCTCGAGCTGGTCCGCGACAAAGCAGGCGGCCGATCGCGGAGCTGCGCTCAAATTGCGCGGAACGAAGCCGAGGTAGCGAAGTGCACAAAGCTGAATCGCGAGCCCCAAGCGGTTTGCTGCCCCCCGCCGGATGGCGACGAGGTCTCGGTCGGCACCCGTCAGCGTGAATGCTCTGATCAGGTCATCGCCCGGGATTTCCTCGGGAAAGCTGGCCAACCTAGCCAACTCAGTCTCTGAGAACATAGATGCCGGCACTGCTGTCTCTTCCGATTGGAGACGAGGGTTTCCGAGTCTTAGTTTAAGATACCGATTGTGAGACCGCCTAAGGCACGGATTTCGCTCCGTTCTCAGGTGTCACAGAAACGGTCGTTTTGGAGACGCCAGTGCTGATCGGCTACGCGCGGATATCGAAGGCGGACGGTTCCCAGAGCCTCGACCTGCAGAGGGATGCTCTGCGCGAGGCCGGCGTCAGCGACGACGCGATCTACGAGGACCAAGCGTCCGGACAGCGTGAGGACCGCCTGTCGGTCACCATGGTATATCCCCCACCTAGGCGGCTGATTTACCAAGGTAATTCCCCCACCCTTTCACCAGGGTAATTCCCCCAGGGTTTCACCAAGGTAATTCCCCCACCTGATCATTTCGTGACAGAGGCCAGGGTCATCTTTCTGCGGAACCCCAACAAGGATTTCCGCAGGAGGAAGAATGGCCAGAAGGAATATGAGGATGGAAGAGTACCTGGAGTTGGTTTACCAATGGCACCGAGGACGGAGTATCCGCCAGATCCGAGACTCGTTGCAGATCTCGCGCAAGACGATTCGCAAGTACCTGCTGCTTTTCATGGCCAGCGGCTTGAGCCGAGAGAAGCCCCTGCCGCCACAGGCGGAGCTGGCCCGGATAGTGGCCTCGGTGGTGCAGGTGGCGGTTTTCGAACAACCGGCCCGGGAGCGGATCCGCCTCTACCACCGGCAGATCCAGGATTGGCTTGGGCAGCCTCATATGACCATTCAGCAGGTACAGCGGCTGCTCGAGGAGGAGCACGAGTTGAAGGTCAGCTATATGAGCGTGTACCGCTATGTGCGCGAGCACATTGAGCCGCTGCGCAAGCCGGTGACGGTGCGGCTGCATGCAGTCGCTGGGGAACAGGCCCAAGTCGATTTCGGCTATGCCGGACTGATGCGAGATCCGGAAACGGGCAAACAACGCAAGGCCTGGGCCTTTATCATGATCCTAAGCTACAGCCGCCACCGCTTCGTACGCTTCGTGTTTCGCCAGGACAGCCCCACCTGGTTGGACTGCCACATCCGCGCCTTTACGTTTTTCCAGGCCTGTCCCCGGCTGATCGTGTTGGACAATTTGAAAGACGGTGTGCTTAAGCCCGATCTGTACGATCCGACGCTCAACCCGGCCTACGCCGAACTGGAAAGACACTACGGATTCGTGGCCGACCCAGCCAAGGTGCAAATGGCCCGCCACAAAGGACGCGTGGAGAGATGTGTTCCGGTAGTGCGTCAGCAGATTCTGGCGGGGCGGCATTTTCGAGATATCGAGGAGGCCAATGGGAGGGCTCTGGAGTGGTGCCTCAAGGAGGTCGGCCTGCGCAAGCATGGCACCACCCATCGCAAACCTTACGAGGTGTTTGTCGGAGAAGAAGTCGAGCTGCTGCTGCCTCTGCCGGATCAACCTTACGAAGCGGCGCAGTGGAAACAGTGCACCGTGCATTGGGACTGCCATCTGATCCTGGACAAGTGCTACTACTCGGTCCCCTATCCCTACCGGGGGGAGAGGCTGTGGGTGCGAGCCGATCTGAAGCTGGTGCGAGTGTATCGCAACCATCAGTTGATCAAGACCCACCTGCGGGTCTTCGAGCCGGGCTCCTGTCAGACCCAGACGGGGGACTATCCTCCCGACAAGCGGGCCTACCTGGAGCGGACTCCCGAGTGGTGCCGGCGTCAGGCCGACGAGCTGGGGCCCGAGGTGAGTCGCTACGTGCGGCGCGTACTGGGGGATCACGCCATGCGCAACCTGAGAAAAGCCCAGGCCGTGCTGCGGCTGGCCGAGTCCCACCCAGCGGCCACTCTGGATCAGGCCTGCCGGCGGGCCTTGCGCTTTGACAATGTCCGCTTTTCCTCTCTGAAGAAGATTCTGGAAAAAGGCTTGTTCCGACGCCCTTCGCCTCCTCGCAGACCCTCCAGTCCGGCGGCTTCAGCTTGTCGATTTGCCCGTCCCCAGGATTACTTCGTGCACCGACGGGAGGTCTCATGAGTCACTATCAACATCTGCTCGACCAGCTCAAGCAACTGCGATTAGGAGGATTGTTGGACAGTCTGGAAGTGCGGCTCAAGGAGGCCGAAAAACGACAACTGGCCTACGTCGACTTTCTGACTCTGCTGGTCCAGGATGAGCTGGAGCGTCGCTCCCAGACCAAGTTTGTTCGCCGGCTCAAGAAAGCCTGCTTTGCCGAGATCAAGACCCTCGAGGAGTTCGATTTTGGCTTTAACCCGAACATCAAGCGGCGCCGCATCTATGACCTGGCCACCTGCCGCTTTCTGGAAAACAAAGAAAATATCTGCCTGTGCGGGCCGGTGGGTGTGGGCAAGAGTCACATCGCCCTGGCTCTGGGACACGAGGCCGTACGCCGCGGTCATGACGTGCGCTACATCCAGGCTCCGCGCCTGTTCCGTACTCTGGAAGCGGCCCGGGCCGATCTCTCCCGCGATCGCCTCATCCAAAACTACTGCAGCTATGATTTCTTGATCGTTGACGACTTTGGGCTCAAGCCCCTGACGGACGAGCAGGCCGACGATCTGTACGACATCGTTTACGAGCGCTATCAGAAAGGCTCGCTGATGCTGACCAGTAATCGCAGCCTGGAGGAGTGGATGGCGCTGTTTGGCGACCCCATCCAGGCCAACTCGCTGCTGGACCGACTCTGCCACAACGCTCACCAGCTGGAGTGGGAGGGCGACTCTTACCGGAGGCGAAAACGACCCGCCAAAGGATCCCCCTCAAAGGAGGTTTCGCCATGAGCCGTTTGAAGATCAAAAGTGACAACGGCTGGTTTGCCGCCACCGCCGGCTGGCAGGCCGCTGTGGAGAAACTCTCCGACGGGGCCTTCAAGCTGTTCGTTCACATCTCGCTGGGCGCTGACAGAAGTACCGGGCGCTTCCTCTTCCGCCAGCAGGACGTGGCCAGGGCGCTGCGCAAATCGCGCCGCTCGATTGGAACCTATCTCCAGGAGCTCGAGGAGAGGCAGGTCTGCCGGGTCCGGCGTAGCCCCAACCAGCATGCTCCCGGGGTCCTTGAGATCGCCGACCAGTACTGGCCCTACCAGCGCAGCCTCTCGGCTGACTCACTCAGCTCCACTCGATCGGCTCAAACCCTCTATGTGGAGACCATCGGAGAGATGTTGCTGGAACGTCCCTGCATCCGCTGCCGCTACTCGACCTCGGATCGCCGGCTAGCTGCCCAGTGGTTCCAGCAAGGGATCGAGCTCGAGGACGTCCGCCAGTCTATTTTCTGGGCTGCGGACGCAAGTACGTCTCCTGGCTCAACGGACTCCCGGGCCAGCCCATCGGTGCCCTGCATTACTTCAGTTCCGTCTTACAGGAGGTCACGAGCAGCCAGCTTTCCGCCCGCTATCGGGCTTTCAATCGAATGCAAATGCTGCGACTGGAAAAACGCTGGCTCGAAACAGACCACGACTGCGACCAGAAAGGAGGAACCTGCTTGGGAAAAGTTTTCCCAAGCACAACCGCCGAAAATCAAGAGAAACGAGATGATGATGATCCCCAAATGGGGGAATTACCCTGGTGACGGAGGTGGGGGAATTACCCTGGTGATTGACACCGCCCGGGGCTCGCCGCCTTCCTCAAGGCGGCGCGGCAGGGAGACGTGATCGTCGTCTGGAGGCTCGATCGCCTCGGTCGCAATCTCCGCCATCTCGTCAACCTGGTGCAAGACCTCAACGACAGGGACATCGGGATCCGGGTGCTCGCCGGACAAGGGGCCAGCATCGACACGACGACGGCCAGCGGAAAGTTGGTCTTCGCGCTCTTCGCGGCTTTGGCGGAATTCGAACGAGAGCTGATCCGGGAACGGACCCTCGCTGGATTGGCCTCTGCACGAGCCAGGGGCAGGAAGGGAGGGCGCCCTCACGCGCTGAGCAAAGCGCAGGTGCGGCTAGCTCAGGCAGCGATGGCGCAGCGCGACACGAAGGTCAGCGAGCTATGCCTGGAGCTAGGCGTAACCAAGGCGACGATCTACCGCTACGTAGCGCCAGATGGTTCCTTGAGAAACCGAGGGCGACAGGTCCTGGCTCGCTAGGCGGTCCCAAGAGCGGCCCTTAACGTGCGATTTTGCTCCGTTACTGTCGGAACCCCGGGTTGCCAAATTCGTTTCGCGCTTGCGGGTCCAGGCCTGACTGCAAACAACGAGTCACGTCTGAAACCTCTGTGACCTCGAAGAAAGCTCTTGTGTTCCAGTCTGCGCAATCAGCTTGCGCATGTAGCGTGGCCGCAAGCCCCAAGGCAACATAAACGGAAACAAAACAGGTCCTCGTTTTCATGGTTTGTTTTCCTTTGGTAAATCCTGGCAGGCGGGAAGCTTGTCTGGAGAACTTTCCGGGCATGTTTCGAGGATTGCGTCTAGCGCGTCCGCCTCGCGGCGGTCAATAGTGAGGTCATAGGCCCTCCGAACGTCTATAACACGCCATGCGAACCAGCATCTGTTTTCTCCCGGCGTCCAGTCCGCCGCATCCTTCGCCCCCTTTAAATTGCGGTTCAGGTGCGGAGCAGAAAGCGTCAGATTGCGGATGTCCCGGGCAAATTCACGCTTTCGTTCCGGCGATGCCGAGCACAGGCCGGAATCATGCGCCTCGCTCCGTGCAACGATATGCTCGATATCGGTTTCGGTGAGCTCCCCGAACAGTTCGCAGGTGTAAGGCGAATAGACGCCCCCAAGGCGATCGGCAATCTGCGGTTCGACGGATTGTGGATAGCTGTATTCGTCCGCGTTGTAGGGGGCGCATCGTTCCTCTGGAGCGACAACAAGGCCCCGCCATTCCTCGCCGGACTCGGAGAAAGATAGCTGCCTTGCAAAACCCAAGGCAAGAAAGACTGCCAGGACTCTCGGAAGAGCTCCACGATGGTGATTAAGAACCGTTCTCATTCACAGACCTGGCCGTCCCCGTCGCGGTCGTTCATGTACTGGTAAGCGGGGTGATCCTTCGTGATGGGAGTCTTGAGTCCACAAGCTCTTGCTTCAGCACAAGTGATTTTGCCATTCTTGTTCGTGTCGCACTGCTCAAGAATGGCTTCCCCTTCTTCCTTCTCCGGCTCTTGAGCGGCGAGCATCATGCACAGCATCCCCGCCAGGATCAATCGCATAGCGTTCTTCATTTCGTTTCTCCTGGATTTTGGTAATCAAAATGGCAATGATTTCTCTCTAAACAGTTCGGATTTTGATTCTCTCACAGGCCCGGGCCGCCAAAAAAACAGGCGAAAGAGATTATGGTGCCGCTACTACTGGTCTAGGAGACTCCCGAGGCCGTGTGGACTCAGAGACTCAAGCTGACGCCCGTTCGAAGCCCTCTGACTCGATGGTTTGACTCGGACAGAAGGGGTGACGAGCCAAGCCGCGTTCGTCACTCTGAAGTTACCCCACTTTTGTGGACAGTTTACGGCTTTCGAATCAAGCCACATCTGAGTGCCTCGATTCATAGTTGATCGGCGACAGATAGTCCAGTGACGAGTGCCGCCTGTGAGGGTTGTAAAAGCCCTCGATGTAGTCGAAGACAGCAAGCTTGGCCTGCAGCTTGCTGCGGAAGCTGTGCCGGTCGATCAGTTCACACTCCAGAGAGGCAAAAAAGCTCTCACACAGCGCGTTGTCATAACAGTCACCGACCGAGCCCATGGAGGGTCTGATGCCGGCTCTCTTGCAGCGTAGCCCGAACTCGATCGACGTGTATTGCGTCCCCTGGTCCGAGTGATGGATCACCCCGTCGGATTCACGCTCTTGAAGTGCCATTTGCAGGGCATCGGTCACTAGCCGGGTCTTGAGATCATTTCTGAGCGACCAGCCGACCACTCGACGACTGAAAGCGTCGACCACTACGGCCAGGTAGACGAAACCTGCCCAACTCGGCACGTACGTGATGTCTGCAACCCACAGTCGGTTGGGGCGGCTGACCTGGAAGTTTCGCTCCACCAGATCCGGAGCCGGACGGCTGTCTTGGCCTCTCAGGGTCGTGCGTGTCTTGCGTCTGCGGCTAACGCCTTCAATGCCGGCGACTTTCATCAGTCGGGCCACCCGGTTTTTGCCCACCAGGTGACCTTCCTCTCGAAGTTCCGCCGTAATGCGGGGAGCTCCATAGGTCCGACGACTTTGCTGGTGGATCCCGTTGATTGTTTCCAGAAGACGAGCATTCGCTTCATCTCGAGTCGAAGGTCCGCGATCGACCCACGCGTAGTAGCCACTGGTGGAGACACCCAGCAAACGGCACATGGTGGTGATTGGATAGTCGGCCTGATTCACTTTCACGAACCTGATGACTCCTTGGAAATCGGATCGCTCTCCCGTGCGAACCAGGCCGCGGCTTTTGCCAATATTTCCCGCTCAACCCTCAGCTGCCTATTTTCTTTGCGCAACTTCCGCAGCTCGGCTCGTTCTACCGTCGTCAGGCCGTCTCTACGACGGCCTTCATCCAGGTCTGCCTGGGCGATCCAGTTGCGGATCGTCTGTTCGTTGGGTTCAAACTCTCGGGCCAGCTCACCGGGGCTGCGCCCGGCTCGATGAAGCTCGACTATCTGCTGGCGAAACTCGGGTGGATAAGCTCGTCTTGTTCTTGGCATCGTGTCCTCCATTCTCCCAAAGGATTAGGTGTCCACGAAACCGGGGGAACTCCACACAAGGCTGATCCGCATAGCTACTGCCGTGATCGTGGCGGGTGGCCTCGCCGTCATGGTGCTCTTGGCACAGGACGATCTCGACACGGTCCGGCAAGCTGCGGAACAGGGTGATGCCACCGCACAGTTCAACCTCGGGATCATGTACGACAACGGGCGGGGCGTCCTTAAGGACGATGCCGAAGCTGTGGAATGGTACCGGCTCGCTGCCGAACAAGGCTACGCCGATGCGCAGTTCAACCTCGGGGGCATGTACGCCAATGGCGAGGGCGTACCAAAGGACGACGCCGAAGCCTTACGCTGGTATCGGCTGGCCGCCGATCAGGGCCAAGCCGCAGCACAATACAATCTCGGGGGCATGTACGCCAATGGCGAGGGCGTCCCGAAGGACGGTGCCGAAGCTGTGGAATGGTACCGGCTGGCCGCCGATCAGGGCCGACCCGACGCGCAGTTCAATCTCGGGTTCATGTACTCCGAGGGGCGAGGTGTCCTCAAGGACGATGCCGAATCCATAAAATGGTATCGGCTCGCTGCCGAGCAGGGTCTCGCCAATGCGCAGCTTAATCTCGGGGCCGCATACACCAACGGGCGGGGCGTCCTCAAAGACGAAGCCGAAGCCGTGAAATGGTACCGGCTGGCCGCCGACCAGGGTTACGCTAATGCGCAGTACAGCCTCGGGAACATGTACACCAACGGGCGGGGCGTCCTCAAAGACGAAGCCGAAGCCGTGAAATGGTACCGGCTGGCCGCCGAGCAGGGTGACGCCGCTGCCCAGTTCAACCTCGGCCTCATGTACAACAACGGGCGGGGCGTTCTCAAGGACGAAGCCGAAGCGGTGCGCTGGTACCGGCTGGCCGCCGAGCAGGGTGACGCCGCTGCCCAAAACAACCTCGGGATCATGTACGACAACGGCGAGGGCGTTCTCAAGGACGAGGCCGAAGCGGTGCGCTGGTACCGGCTGGCCGCCGAGCAGGGTAACACCAAAGCCCAAAACAACCTCGGGAACATGTACGGCAAGGGCGAGGGCGTCCTCAAGGATTCCGTGCTTGCGCACATGTGGTCCAACATCGCTGGCGCAAACGGGAATGAAGCGGCCAGGAAACTTCGAGACAATCTTGAACGTGACATGACCCGCGCCGAGATCAGCCGCGCGACTGAACTGGCACGGGCGTGTATGACCTCGGACTACCAGTTCTGTGAGCCATAAACAAAAGTCGTTTCTTTAAAGCGGTGCTGGCTCATTCCTCCCTCGCCGACTCGGGCCACGTCTGCATCTCCGCCACATCGAGAGATTGCCAATATGGACCCAGGAATAGTTGACCCTCGAATGGCGGCGGAGGCAGTGTCGGCGACTTTCTTGCAATGCACACTCAAAGGCTTACAACGAAGCCCCCGCATTGTCACTGAGCCCACGGCGATGAGCCGCCCGGGAGTTTTCACGGCGGAGGATATTTCGTGCCTGGTGATTCCCGACGGATGCCTCGGACTACCAACTCGGGGCATGAGCGGCAACGGTGTGAAAAATTACTCTAAGCGAGCCCGCTGGTCCCGAAATCGGTAAGTTTCGCTCGCGATGATGGTCTTATCTCGCGCCGCCGCGCAGCGTCGAGTAGACGGTCTCTCTCCGGGCGCCGCCTGGATCCGGAGACGCCCTCTTCGACAACAAGGACCTCCTGCCAGCGACGGCGTTCCAGGAACTCTCGCAGCTGCCGCAGCTGCATCCCGGTCGTGTTCTGATGGGGTGTCGAGACGCGGGCGTAGAGGCCGACGCGAGGGAGCGGGCCGACCTGGCTTTCGGGGTGGCCAAAAACCCCATCGCGCGAGTCTCTATTTTGGCCAGGGTTTCCGGGCCTTCTCGGGGTCGATTTCGGCATGGCCATAATCTATACCTTTTGGCCATGACTGTGGCAGTCGTTTCCGAGGTCCAAGTCCCGAAGAACGGGTGCTTTATAGCAGCGGAAGGGGTGCCGGGAGTTACTCCAGGATGGTCACACACGGACCCTTAGAGTAATTTTTCACACCGTTGCGGCTCAAACCCCTTCTTGATAGAATTCGGTCCGAGTTGTCGCGCTAGTAGGGTGTTCCCCCAATATTCCGCGAATCTCTGATGAGTGTTGCCGAGGATCGAGCAGAAGCTAACGTCCACCCGGCGGCCGATGCCTGTCGGCCAAAGTTGCAATACAGCCAATCGAAGGGAACAATCAAACATCAGGAGGTAAGGATGCGAATACCAGCAGGCTTCGATCGGTACAAGAGCGACGGAAGGGTAATTGACATCGACTTGAACGACCCGTCGATAAATCAGATTGGCGAACCGCAAGACAAACTGGCGACACTCCGTTTCGCCGAGTGGCTCCGGTCGAACGGCTGGACGGTTTCGACAGAGCACCACGGCGAGATGCGGATCGGGGGCCGGACTGCTAGCCAGGATGAGTCCATAGCTGCGTTTGCGCTAGATTTGTTGGACGAATTCTCCGGCGTCGGCAACCGCATTTACTAGGCAGGCCTGGACCATCAAACATCCCCGCTTGGATCCAGGCGGGAATGTTTGGTTCATTCCATGCTCACCCGGCGTTGCGATTGGATTACCTCGAATGCACACCGGTGACCCCACGATGTCAACCGTCGCATAGAACCACGAACACCATCAGGTTTATATCTGAGGAGCAGCCCGCGCGCCGCGGAATCCGTGCCGGCAAGGATCTGGACTGTTGGTCCGTTAGAGGAGAGAGGCCGCTGACGGGCACTGTCAAGGGAACTGATTTCCTGGAGGTTCCCCTGATTCGCGTGCCCGATAAGTCGCTGATTTTGCATACGTCGAGCACAGAGAACGGTTCGGAGAACCGTTCTGACAAGTCGGCACCTGCGTGGAGGCGGCTCTCGCCCTCCTGCACTGTGGCCCTCAGACCTCGCGCGTCCGCGCCCAGCCATAGCGCTCCAGCAGCTTCACATAGGTCCCCGGGCCTATGCGGCCTGCCCGCGAGAAACCGCCTGGGAACACATGCTCCTCCACTTTCCCATTATCGATGTGGAGCAGGTAAGTTCCGGCACCCGAGAGCGCCGCCCACGCGATGGCCCCAGTCAGCCTCGCAGGCTTAAGTTCGACCACCACCACGCTGTCGCGAATGATGCACACCGTGTGCACGATGCGGCCGAACCGTGTCACCAAATCGAGGATGAAACGCTGCGCGTACCATGCCGACGCGGCCGCTCGCGCCCGTTCGACCCCGTCCAGGAGATCCACCGCCATCCAGAGCGACTCTCCACAGGCCAGCACGTGCGCGATTTCCATCGGGCTGCACCACGAAAGACCTCCGTACGGGATCGGTGGTTTCGGCATACTTGGATTTAGGCAGAAATCAAGCACTAACCGGGGATCTACCGGGTGCTCATTCAACGTCTCGTACCGCAGCTCCGGCGGAATGACCAATCCGGACGGCCGGTCTCCGCTGGCCGGACCATCCACCACCGCTGGATTCCCCGGCAACCTCTCCACTCGCCAGTGTTTTGTCTCTTCGTCGCGATATGCTGTATGGATAAACTGGAGCGTCGTTCCGACTTGTTGAAACACGATGACGTCCGGTCTCCGTTCTTTGCCCGACGGGAACGGTTCCGGCACTTCCTCGGGCAACGTCACGGTCTCCTCAACCACTTCCTCCTTTGATCGGTCCGCGTCCGGCTCCTCTCGGTTCCAGCCTGACCGCTGACGCCGCGTAGTCCGCCGCCGGTACGTATACGTGGTGTCCGTCGACCGCACCTCACTCCCCGGCGACTCATCCGTGGACACTACCGCTACGGTCTCCCCCGGCTTCCCTTCTGGGTACTCTACGGGAGACAGGCAGTCTTTGAGTATGCCCGACACCGTCAGGTCAAACACATCCCCGACTTCCGGCGCGATCGAAAGCATCGCGAAGCGGTACTCCTTCTGTGCCGCGTAGTCGCGTTCGCGCGACTTCAGAAAGAGCATTGCGAAGATCTTTTCCCATCCGGGTATGGCCTCGTCGATACACTGGTAGGGGTTATCCACGTACAGCATCGGCCCGTGCAGTACCATCTGCGTCCGCCGTCGCTCCTCTAGCGTGCTGAATCCGTGGAATTTCGTTCGCACCGAGCTCGCCTTTCCGCGAGCGCCGATGTGTGCGCACACGCCCATACCCAGACCTTGGGCGAACTGGGTCGGACGATAAATGGGGTGAATCGGGTATAGCCGTCCAACGACCTCCTCCACACCTCCTCTTCCTCCTTCGAAGGTCGCATCGACGTGCAGTAGATCAGCCAGTCGCGCCCGAAGCTCACTGCGGCCGCGCTAGTGTTCGACCGCTTATGCCGCTCGGTACTGCTTACCGACATCTTTATACGGCCGAGTTGCAGCGCCGCGTTTAGGGCCGACACCCTTTCACCCACCAGTTCCGGCTCCTTGCTTGGCACATCGACGGTTTCGCTGGTCGAGGTTCGGGCGCGCCCTTCCTGTTCGTCCTGTATCAACACCTCGCCGGTGTCTCGGAACACCGCCGGGCGCGACAGGCGGATCGTAGGTGTAGTCGCGAGGTCGTACTGCGCCTCCGTCCCCTTGAGTAGACACAAACCCTTCGTCTCGACCTTGCCCGACAGATCGATGTACACCGTTTGAACATTATTCCCTTGCGGCGTCAGAAACGTTCCCTCAAGGCCGACCCTGGCGTGAGGAAACAAGGATTGCCGTTGCTCTGTTGCCAATTCCGTTCTGCCTCGTTCTAAGAAATCAGATGGGCTCTGGTGCAAATAGGTACTCTATCGCAATTTCCGCTACGAACCAGCGAACCTGATACGACACTCCCCACCGTCTACTCCCGGGAAGTTATCTCTGGCACGCCGGTGAAGCGAGACACAACCGATGGAAGATAGGGGGCTAGAATTGACGGGCTGGGACGGGCGGAAGCAGCTAGGGTACGAGGAGTTTCTGTGAAACAGTAAAATACGTGGACAGAACGAAGGCACGAAAAGGGTACCGGGAAAAGGAGAGTGCAACGGTGGGAGCTTCAAGACCGAAAAGGGGGCTAAGAAGTATATGGGAACGATTCCCCCGATTCCTGGAAGTTATTGTGACAGCAGTCCTAGCGTCTGGGGTGTCAGGATATGTGGGGTATACGCTAACGAGCCAAGATTCTCAACCAGACATAACACGAGTATTTGGAATATCGGTGGAGTCGTTCGATCAGTACCCCCCTGAATGGAGAAGCTTGATTGCGCTAGCCGCGACAACGCCAAGTAAATTCAGCAACAAGGCACAACAAGTAATCCGGGAAGCAACTCCAGAACAGGCGGACACTATAACAAAACTTGCAGCCTTCGTGATTGGTGGTCAGCTCCTATTTCGAAGAGAAGAAGACCCAACCCATACACCATTCCCTGGAGTGTTTGCCTATCAACTATGGAATTGGAATCGCTAGGTCTCGTTATTGGAGGAGGCAACGGGGTCCGTTTCGATCTAGCGAGTTTGATCACGGACAAGTTTAGTCCCGGACTAATTGTGCAAAATATGATGGTGTTAGTAAAGAATACGGATCGAGCGAGTCGTGGGCCATTCGTGGTAACGCAATTGACCTAAGTAGGTAAGGAAGTCGTCGATAGCCTACGTGTACCCGTTGACATGGACCACGTGAGCTGGGTGCTAGAATTTATAGAAAGTAAAGGATGGGAAACCGAACTGTGGGGAAAATGGGAGAGGACGGGACCTGAGGACCCTAGAACACGAAGCTGGCCTATTAATGTGCGTTATGAAGTCGATCACCGTAGTACTTCATCACGGTCCGCAGTGCGGCAGGCAACCACGAAAGATTAGAAAAGACGAAGCATAGCCAGCCCTCCAAAAGGTACTGTCAAGTTAACCGAGTTGTGGACCTATTCAGCTCCCTGGACACTCCATAAGTTGTTGATTCTACGTTCGTACGCTGCCCGATTTCGCCTCCAGAACCCGATAATTCCACTTAACTTGACAGTACCCGAAGTAGTCGCGGGCCTTCATCTGCAGCGCGGCACCCACGCGGGCGAAGGTGTAGACCATCGTGCCGATCAGTGCCCGGTCGCGCAGACCGACCAGCGACGGTTGCTCGGTTTCGGTTCCGTCCTGGCTCTTCGTCTTTCGGACGGTCTTGATGCTGTCGAGCAGCTCACGGGCCTCCTCGGCCGTCAGCGCAGGCGTTTTGCCCTTTTTGACGACGTACTTGGGGCCGCGCACGGCGTGGGCCGGATTCACGTCGAGGATGTGGCCGGTCACCAGCCGGTCGAAGAGCATGCGAAGCGCAGCCAGGGACTGCTTGACCGTGGGCGGTGAAAAACTCGAGGACGCGCTTCGCGGCCTTGGGCGTTGGCGCGAACAGGGCATCTTCGGTGATCATAGAGTGTGATAAAGGACGTTATCACACTCTATGATAGATCGGCCGGGTCATCATGGCGGAAGGAATTCACTGGAAGACAATTTCGCGGTTCGAGTCCCATGACTTTGTCGCGAACTGGTATCGGAAAGCTCACGGGATGTCCGCGAACGCTGCGAAGGTGAAGCAGATCAACGCGTGCTTCGCGCATGGTCGCGAGTACTTCAGGAACGCAGGCCGTTCGGGGATGAGCGTGAAGCCGTTGCTGCTCTACTACGGGGTCCTGTCGTGTTGCCGGGGTGTGATCCTCGCAAACGATCCCGGGAAGAAGGAAGAGTCGCTCAAACCACGGCATGGCCTTGAAACGGTGGACTGGCAGCACACCCTTAGCGGCGGGATCAGGAAAGTTCTGGACCTGCGAATTCGGGCGACCGGCGGGACTTTCGGAGAGTTGGTGGATGTGTGCTGGCACCTGAAAACGCTGTATATTTTTGCTGGTTCCACGAACGAAATCCGTTCCACAGGTCAGCCTCTGGGAGACGTGCGGTTCGCGAAGGATGGAAGCGAGCTGACGCTGGGCGATCTGATTTCCAGGTTACTGCAAACGGGAATGGCGTACCCGGAACTGACCGGCAGGCCAGCGAAGATGTTCAGAGGTGCGAGGATCGCGTCCCACCCGCCAGGCATTCATGTCGCGTTCCCGGTGAGAGGCATTCCCGATGAGCTGAAGGGGCTAGCAGACGGGAAGAACATCCATGTGGGGTCGTCGAACCAAGTGGCGCCGGTTTTTCGGCAACGCGACGACGCAGGAGACTGCCTGATTTTCGTGCGCCGTGATGGCGAGGCCCACCTAAAGGAATTTCCGGTATCGCATTATGGGGGTGAGAGCGAGTTCATGGTTGTTGTGCTGGACTTTCCCAGCGGCGACAAGCTGACCGAGTTCATCAAGCTCTACCTGGTGTCCTATATCCTCGGCATGCTCGCGCGCTATTACCCCTCGATGTGGACGGCGCTGCTGCGAAACGAGAAGGGTGATTTTGCGCAGCCTCTTCTGGTGGACGCTGTGCAGGCGATCGAAAGAGATTTCGCGGAGCATCTGTCGCGCCAATTATCCGGGACGGTCAGGAAGCTGTCCTGACGGGGCCGGCTACCGATTGCCGGTACTCGTGTTCGCCGTGCCGAAAACCTTGCGGACAGAACAGGCTGCGCGTGAGCTGGGAACACGGTGAGGACCTCGCAGTTTCCGGCGCTTAAAAGGCCGGAGCGACGTGGGCCGGAACGCAGCGGGCCGGAGCTGGACTTTGGCCCCAGCCGCTGAGGAGGTCCGCTAGCAGCCCGTGGTAGAAGTACGTTTTCTGAGCTCAAGTGGTACCCACCGATGGAAGCAGCGAAGGGGTCGCTGAGTTGGGTTTTTCGGGCCAAGCAGCCGGAATCAGTCCGAACAGGCCCTTAAGCCTGTAAAATTCTTATTGCAGGCGTCCGTCAGCGGCCCGTCTTTTTGAGGTCGGAAATTGCTTTTCACGAGTTCAACCAGCGTAAGATCAGGTTTCCTCTGTCTGGCGCTGAGCCTGTTGACGAATCTTGCGGCGCCCGCCGGTACCTCGGAGTCCGGTGTGCTTGTAATGGCTCATGGGGGTACCGAAGAGTGGAACGCCGCCATCCAGGAAGCAGTCGCTCCTGTTCGGGAATACTGCCCCACAGTGATCGCGTTTGGCATGGCTGACCCTGAGACTCTTCAGAAAAGCGTCCAGAAACTCGAATCTCGTGGGGTTACCCGGATTGTTGTCGCCCGGCTGTTCATTTCGGGAGCGTCATTTCGGGAGCAAACCGAATATTTTCTGGGCCTTCGATCCGATCCCCCTGAGTATTTCCTGCTCCATCACAGCCCTGGGCATATGAGTTCAGGCCACGTCACCGACAGGCCACGGCCTCACGACATGCTGTACCCGAGCAAGTCACATCCGATGGATCCAATTCAGACCGCGTCATCCTTTGCCCTGACGCACAATGGTCTCTACGACTCCCCACAAATTGGGAAGATCGTGGCCGAGCGAGTCCGTGACTTGAGCCGGAGACCGGAATCCGAGTCGGTTCTGGTGCTGGCTCATGGGGTCGGAGACGACCGGCTGAATTCCCACTGGGTCGACCGGATCGAGCAGATCAGTGGCGAGATCCGACGGATCGGGACTTTCCAGGACATTCGAGTGGAAACGCTCCGAGAGGACTGGCGCGACAAGAGAAAGATCGCCGAGCAGAGGGTTCGTGACTTCGTCGTTCAGGGCGGCAGTGTCGGGAAGGTGCTGGTCGTTCCCTTTCGAGTGTATGGCTTCGGCCCCTATGAATCGGTCCTCAAGGGTCTGAACTACCGCGCCGATGGGCGGGCTCTTTTGCCCCATCCCTTGGTCACTGAGTGGCTTATGCAAGAGGCTTCTCGTTGTTTTCGGGACCAGGGGTGGCACAACCCGTTCCAGAAGACGAATCCCCTCTCTGATGATTCGGCGGCGGCGGCTCAACAGCGTTTCTGATGTGGGAGACTTTCCTGAGCGTTCTGGTGGTGGTCGCAATTCTTGGATCAGCTGCGGTTGTCACCCAGCTTTTTGCGCGCGCGATGTACGATCAGTGCCCTTCCTGCCGCACACTCAACGCCAAGCGCCGGGACCAGTGTCGCAACTGCGGTCAGCCGCTCGCAGAAATCTGATCGGGTGCGTTCGCGGGACCACGTTCAGGACTGATTCCTGAACGGGCGAAAATCGATCTTACCCCCGAAGAGGCCGTCCCGGACGAGCTGAGGGATGAGGCAATTGTCATTGACTTGTATGGTGGTGGAGTAAATATTCGGTAAACCCATCATCGGCTTTATGCCTAATGGGGTGAGGCGGGTTGGGAACTCAAGTGGAGCGAAGCGATCTTCGGAAGTGTTTGCTCAGGGGGTAGAGCCAGATGCTTTTGGTGGGCAGATCGGCCTTGCGGTCACGGTCCAGCTTGCCCCGGCCCTGGGTCTGTCCGACATGGATCCAGTTGGCGGCCTTGTAGCAGGCGCCTGTGAAGCGCCCCGTGTCGACGAAGGTTTCCAGCAGAACGGGTCGGTAGGCGTAGCGGTCGTGCCAGTCCTCGGGGAGTTGACGCGCGGCCATGGCCAGCAGTTTAGAGGCCAGGTTCTTGGACTCGACCCAGGGAAGGATCAAGAAACGGGCGTTGTTGACGATCAGTTGAAGGTTTCTCTCCCTTTCCGAAGGACGCCAGCCGATGAAGCGGTCGCGAGGGGCGGTTTTCCAAGCGGCGGCGCCAAAGCCGAGCAGGGCCAGGATGCGGCTTTCGGAACAAGCGAAGTAGCGCAGCTGAGCACCCGGCAGGGGCTTGTATCCCAGATAGTGGTAGCGGTCGATGTATTCATTCCACAAAGTGGAGTCGGGGCGGCTCAGGACCGGCTCCAGATGCAGGCCGGACAGCTCGTGCACGGGTCGGGACAGCAGCGGTTGTGGTGCGCTGCAGAAAGTGTGCTTGATTGGGCCCGAGCCTCCCTTCGGGTTGCGAGGGGGCGGCAGCTGCAGCAACCCCTGCCGATGCATGCGCAGCATGGCCACCCGGCAGCTCATCTCCTTGAGGCCACCGTCAGGCTTGAACCAGCCCAAGAGCTGGCAGGCCAAGCGGGAGAGCTGGGCCCGCGAGCGGGTCGGATCTTCGCCAATCAGCTCACACAGTCGCCGCATCTCCCGGCCGCTAAAGTCTCGCCCGCAGAAGCGTTTCATCCAGCCTCCGCTGCCGGCGTCCTGGCCCAGGTCAATGCGCGGGCACGATGGGGGCTTATTTCCCAGGGAAGAAAAGGATCCAGGCCGGGTGGCGGCTGTCCGCCTTGCCTAGCGCAGGCCTGCAGATAGTCCCTGAGCCACAGGCGGGGGTTGAGGCCGTTGAGTCGCAGGGTGGCAAAGATGCTGAATAAGCTGGCCGCCAACTGGGCGCTCCAGCGGCTGCCTGAGCCGTAGTAATTCTTGCGTCCCACCACCGGGTTGCGCAAGGCGCGTTCGGCGGCGTTGTTGTCCATAGCCACTTCCGGTTGATCCACAAACACGGTCAGCCCTGGCCAGTGTCGAGCCAGGCTTTTCAGGACCTTGCGACAGGGGGGAGCCAGGCTGGGAAGCTGGCGTTGAGCCTCGCATTGCTCTCGCATTTTCTCAACCGCCACCCGCAGCTTTCGATCGGCCCGGGCCCATTCCAAGGGCTGATCGCGAACTGCCAGCCGCAGCTGATTGGCAGCAAAGAGCCGGCCAATGTCGTCAATCCACATCAGGGACCAGTCCTGCCAGGGGGGGTGGGATAGGCCCAGTCGCCAAAAGTCGCGGCGCACGTGAGCCCAGCAAAAGGCATGGCAAATACGCCCCTCTGAGACCCGGACCAGCTTCTTATAGGCAGAATATCGATCGGTGAGTAAAGTGCCCTGGGCGCTGCCGAAGTGAGATTGAGGCACTGCAGACGAGCGACTGGGTTGGAGCTGGTACACGACTGTGGAGGCCGACAAAAACACCCACAAATGCCAGAGCCGTCCGCTTTTGCCTTCCACCGCCACAAACACCGGCCAGCCGGTCTCGTCGGCTTGCCAGTTCTCCTGGGTGAGCTGCTGCTGGGCGATCGCCTCGGCCACCGGCAAAAACAGACCCTGCAGTTTTTTCAGCCCTCCGGCCACCGTTCCTGCAGAGAGAGTCAAACCGTGGTCTCGCCACTGCTGCAACAGACGGTGGGTGGGGCGGCAATGGTCAAACTTCTCCAGCAGAATCTCCACCCAAACCGAAATCCCTAGTTTGCCTTTGGGAATCAAGCGTGCCGGGGCGGGCGCCGTGACAATGCCGGGCAGCACCCCGCAGCGGCAGGCCGCTTTGTACTTGCGCCGCCGGATCACCCGCCGGTGGGCCCGCACTTCGATTTCGGCCACCTCGGCGTCTTCCGTCCAGCCCAAGGCTTCCAGTGCCAGACCGCATTTCGGACAGCTTTTTTGGGCTTCCTCCAGATCCACTACCTCTTCCTGGGCTGCCAACCCGTCCAGAGTGGTCCGACCGTGCCCCTGCTTGCCTTTTTGCTGCCCTCGGGGTCGCCCGCTCGCCTTGGGGCTGGAACTGCCAGCGCGCCCACCCTTGGCCTGTTCACTCTTGCGCCCCCAGAGCTGACTCTCCAGCTCTCGAACTCGAGCCCGCAGACTCAAGTTCTCTGACTTCAACTGCTTTTCTCTCTCCACCGCCCCGGCATGCTGGGCCTTCCAGTACGCTGCCGCCCAGCGCAGCCGGATGTACTCTTCCTTGGCCACCAAAACCCGCTTCGTCGAGCCATCAGCCGTCAGTCCACCCGATTCCGGCTTGGTGGTAGCACTCAGCTGCATGCTCCCTGTATACACACTCGCAGCTTCTGTGTCCAGCAAAGTTTGACCGCGGGCTTATTTGGAAGGAGATTATTGCAAGACGGGGTTTACCGAATATTTACGTGGTGGAGTTGTAGTTCAGAATCATTAAATCCCCGTGGTGATGGGAAGGGGAAGCCTATCAAACCTGGAATCCCTTGGAACCTTGGAACGCTGGAACGTTGGAACCCTAATGTGGGAGGCGCCTTGGCGCGGCGACCTGCGATAATTCACGCCGAGCTGAAAACGGGGATTCCCGGCGACATCGCCAGCCCCCAATCAGGGGGACGCATAGATTTGCAGATCGTCCATTTTCCAGGTATTCAGCTGGAAGCTTCCCACGCCCATCACCGTCACGAAGGCCCCGTCCTGGACAGACTCCGGGCTGGAACTGAAGTACCCGGCGATATCGACACTGTCCATCACCTGACCGTCCAGTGTCCAGTAGACGGTGTTGGCGTCATCGGTCAGGTAAAGCCCCCAGCGGCGGCTGTGCCCGAGAATCTCGTTCATTTCCTGCTCAGACCGGTAGACTCTAACGGCCAGAGAAAGACAGGGAACGGTCACGAAGGCCCCTCCCTTTTCTATCGCCTCTTCGTGCAGTTCTCTCAGCTCCCTCTCGTTTAGATCCTCGGAGCCTTCCCGTCCAAACCCATCTCTGGGGTATTTATCGAAGTCCTCAGGCACAAGGCCGCGCACCAGGTAAACAAACAGCCCATCCGGGCGCAACAGATCAAAGTGCAGTTGCACTCCCCTTTCCTTTTCCCCCTGGCCACCCACCAGCCCATGCCAGCTCCCGACCGTCAGGCTCCAGGCATGAATCAGCGCCAGCTCTCCCGGCTCCAGCTCCTCAGGGAGGTCTCGCTCATGGCTGAGGTCTGCCAGGGTGATTTCCAAGCCATTGGTTCCGGCCAATCCTGGATTGAAGGATCTCTCGGCAGTGGCGAAACCGCCCAAGGCGATGTCGCCCGGCCCGGGAGGCGGCGGGCCCCCCACTTCCAGCAGCCAGTATCCATCCTCCGTCCTCGCCCGGCCCTCCCTGATTCTGGTCCACCGCGTCAGGTCGAATTCATCCGGCGGACCGTAGTCTCGACTGAAATCGTCGCTGAAGCGCACCACCAGATCCGCTTTTCTCTGCTCGTGCTCCTGTTGCTTTCCAGTACTGTACGGTGCCGGTTCGCTTTCCGACCCCTGCCTGCAGCCGGAACCGGCCACACCAATCGTCACCACTGTGAGAGCGCCGACCAGCGCCCGACATATCCTGTTGCTCATCCTTACACCTCACTAAACGCCCCACTTACCTCACACAGATCGCTGCCTGTCAGCCGTGCGGTGTGATCAAGCGTCACGACGGCCCAATTCATTCTCATTCCCTTCCCTTAAATGCTAAATGCGCGATATGGTCTCCCCTTCTTCCCGCCGGCTTTTGCGTTCTTCAAGCCCGTAAATGGAGGCGATGTCCGGCTTCGAGTTGCGCAGTTGCTGGCTCCGATATTAAATCGGCACCCGGTTTGAACCGACATTCCTCATATCAACTTCGGATCCGAGTTCCGCCGACCTACCTATGATGAATGGTCTAAACTTATCAGCCCTCCAACCTCGCGTCAACGATTCCCTCGTCATCTTTCCGCTGAAAAGGGCCTCTGGCCCCTGGGGTATCCAGGCGCCTTTGCCGAAATCCGACAAGCGGAAACACCTCTCCAGGGCCTTGTTCAGAAAACACTGGACGCTAAGCCGTACTCCATCTCAATCGGTCAATCCGAGACAACATCTCGGCCCATACCTCCTTGCTGACCGCGACTTCCGCCATCTGAAACGTCACCATCCGGCTATGGTGAACCACCTTCGCTCCGATCTTGATCAGTTTGCTCAATAGGGTGCGAAGGGACCAGTGTTTGATTCTTCTGGGAAGGACCAGACGTCGCAGAAAACTGCCCAGGTTGTAGGCCAAAACAAACAGAGCCAACCTCACCTGATTCGGGACAAAGCGCTGGCAGGACAACCGCGTCCAGTTCAAGGCATACTTGCCTTCCTTGATCCACTGCTCGGCCGTGCCGCGACCGTTGTAAAAGTGAACCACCCCTTGGGCTCGTGCGCTCCTATTGGTCACGATGAAACCGACTCTCGGAAAGAGTTCGCCGCGATGCCACTCGACCTTGGCAATCACCCGACGAGGCCGGTCCCAACTGGCCGCTTGATATTTGAAATCAGCAAACCAAACGACGGGTTTTCTGGGTGGGCGCCCCACAGGTCGGGTCAGCAGGTGTTCGATCTTTTCTTGAAGCACCTGGTTGGCGGGAAGCCGGATGGCATACAAAAAGCCCTTCTCCTCCAGGTATTCATAAATCTCTGGCTTGGCGAAGGCGGCATCACCCCGAAAGTATTGGCGGACTGTTTTCCTCTCGTACCGAGCCACGATTGGCTCCAGCAGCTCCTTCCAACGGTCCGCACTGTGCACGTTGCCGGGCCGAAGCATGGAACCTTCGCAATCTCCGAACTGGTTGAAGCAAAACAGGGGATGGTAGCAAGTGCATCCGAAATGCCCGTTGTACCCAGAGGCTTCTTGCTCGCCGTGGACCGGACTGGCTGAACTGTCCATATCCAGAATGATGCGTCGATGAGTTGTTTTCTGCAGCGCTCTTTCCACCCATCGGCCATTGACTTCCGAAAGGGCTTTGAGGTTGTCCGCGACGGACAGCATCTGGGTCTCGAATCGACCCATCGTGTTGGCGCTGGCGGCATTCTTGTTGTCGAGCTTCTTTCCGGTGATCCTCCGCATAGTCGGATCAACCGATAAGCGATGGGCATCGTTGACATCTTCATAGCCAGCGAGACGGCTGTATACCGATTGACGTAGCAAGGCCGTGAGGTGGTGCTGGATGTTGCGCCCGGTCCGCGAATCGTGAAACACGAAGGGTACACGATCGAATAAAACCAACGCCTCATCCAGATCACGATAGGCGAGAAGCCCGGCATCCGAGGTGACCTTAGCCCCATGAAATTCAAGCCTCAAACTGCCATCAAAACCGAGCTTCAAACCCTCACCCTTGAGGTCAGCCATTTCTTGCTCCATTTATTCTCCATATCTCCTTTAATTATAGTAGTTTAGACCGATTCAGGCAAGCAATCTTGGGGTCCTATATGGTGAATGTGGGGTTATACACTTTCGATGTAGCGATTGCCCTTTTGTTTTGAACGAGGTATAGTAAATATTCGGTAAACCCCGTCTTGCAATAATCTCCTTCCAAATAAGCCCGCGGTCAAACTTTGCTGGACACAGAAGCTGCGAGTGTGTATACAGGGAGCATGCAGCTGAGTGCTACCACCAAGCCGGAATCGGGTGGACTGACGGCTGATGGCTCGACGAAGCGGGTTTTGGTGGCCAAGGAAGAGTACATCCGGCTGCGCTGGGCGGCAGCGTACTGGAAGGCCCAGCATGCCGGGGCGGTGGAGAGAGAAAAGCAGTTGAAGTCAGAGAACTTGAGTCTGCGGGCTCGAGTTCGAGAGCTGGAGAGTCAGCTCTGGGGGCGCAAGAGTGAACAGGCCAAGGGTGGGCGCGCTGGCAGTTCCAGCCCCAAGGCGAGCGGGCGACCCCGAGGGCAGCAAAAAGGCAAGCAGGGGCACGGTCGGACCACTCTGGACGGGTTGGCAGCCCAGGAAGAGGTAGTGGATCTGGAGGAAGCCCAAAAAAGCTGTCCGAAATGCGGTCTGGCACTGGAAGCCTTGGGCTGGACGGAAGACGCCGAGGTGGCCGAAATCGAAGTGCGGGCCCACCGGCGGGTGATCCGGCGGCGCAAGTACAAAGCGGCCTGCCGCTGCGGGGTGCTGCCCGGCATTGTCACGGCGCCCGCCCCGGCACGCTTGATTCCCAAAGGCAAACTAGGGATTTCGGTTTGGGTGGAGATTCTGCTGGAGAAGTTTGACCATTGCCGCCCCACCCACCGTCTGTTGCAGCAGTGGCGAGACCACGGTTTGACTCTCTCTGCAGGAACGGTGGCCGGAGGGCTGAAAAAACTGCAGGGTCTGTTTTTGCCGGTGGCCGAGGCGATCGCCCAGCAGCAGCTCACCCAGGAGAACTGGCAAGCCGACGAGACCGGCTGGCCGGTGTTTGTGGCGGTGGAAGGCAAAAGCGGACGGCTCTGGCATTTGTGGGTGTTTTTGTCGGCCTCCACAGTCGTGTACCAGCTCCAACCCAGTCGCTCGTCTGCAGTGCCTCAATCTCACTTCGGCAGCGCCCAGGGCACTTTACTCACCGATCGATATTCTGCCTATAAGAAGCTGGTCCGGGTCTCAGAGGGGCGTATTTGCCATGCCTTTTGCTGGGCTCACGTGCGCCGCGACTTTTGGCGACTGGGCCTATCCCACCCCCCCTGGCAGGACTGGTCCCTGATGTGGATTGACGACATTGGCCGGCTCTTTGCTGCCAATCAGCTGCGGCTGGCAGTTCGCGATCAGCCCTTGGAATGGGCCCGGGCCGATCGAAAGCTGCGGGTGGCGGTTGAGAAAATGCGAGAGCAATGCGAGGCTCAACGCCAGCTTCCCAGCCTGGCTCCCCCCTGTCGCAAGGTCCTGAAAAGCCTGGCTCGACACTGGCCAGGGCTGACCGTGTTTGTGGATCAACCGGAAGTGGCTATGGACAACAACGCCGCCGAACGCGCCTTGCGCAACCCGGTGGTGGGACGCAAGAATTACTACGGCTCAGGCAGCCGCTGGAGCGCCCAGTTGGCGGCCAGCTTATTCAGCATCTTTGCCACCCTGCGACTCAACGGCCTCAACCCCCGCCTGTGGCTCAGGGACTATCTGCAGGCCTGCGCTAGGCAAGGCGGACAGCCGCCACCCGACCTGGATCCTTTTCTTCCCTGGGAAATAAGCCCCCATCGTGCCCGCGCATTGACCTGGGCCAGGACGCCGGCAGCGGAGGCTGGATGAAACGCTTCTGCGGGCGAGACTTTAGCGGCCGGGAGATGCGGCGACTGTGTGAGCTGATTGGCGAAGATCCGACCCGCTCGCGGGCCCAGCTCTCCCGCTTGGCCTGCCAGCTCTTGGGCTGGTTCAAGCCTGACGGTGGCCTCAAGGAGATGAGCTGCCGGGTGGCCATGCTGCGCATGCATCGGCAGGGGTTGCTGCAGCTGCCGCCCCCTCGCAACCCGAAGGGAGGCTCGGGCCCAATCAAGCACACTTTCTGCAGCGCACCACAACCGCTGCTGTCCCGACCCGTGCACGAGCTGTCCGGCCTGCATCTGGAGCCGGTCCTGAGCCGCCCCGACTCCACTTTGTGGAATGAATACATCGACCGCTACCACTATCTGGGATACAAGCCCCTGCCGGGTGCTCAGCTGCGCTACTTCGCTTGTTCCGAAAGCCGCATCCTGGCCCTGCTCGGCTTTGGCGCCGCCGCTTGGAAAACCGCCCCTCGCGACCGCTTCATCGGCTGGCGTCCTTCGGAAAGGGAGAGAAACCTTCAACTGATCGTCAACAACGCCCGTTTCTTGATCCTTCCCTGGGTCGAGTCCAAGAACCTGGCCTCTAAACTGCTGGCCATGGCCGCGCGTCAACTCCCCGAGGACTGGCACGACCGCTACGCCTACCGACCCGTTCTGCTGGAAACCTTCGTCGACACGGGGCGCTTCACAGGCGCCTGCTACAAGGCCGCCAACTGGATCCATGTCGGACAGACCCAGGGCCGGGGCAAGCTGGACCGTGACCGCAAGGCCGATCTGCCCACCAAAAGCATCTGGCTCTACCCCCTGAGCAAACACTTCCGAAGATCGCTTCGCTCCACTTGAGTTCCCAACCCGCCTCACCCCATTAGGCATAAAGCCGATGATGAGTTTACCGAATATTTACGATTCAGGCAAGCAATCTTGGGGTCCTATATGGTGAATGTGGGTTAAGACGCTTGAACAGCGACAAAATCAGTAGCATCAGGGGGCGCTGTTGCATGATTCAACTGCGGCGCGAGTGGGGACGCTTTTCCAACTTCTCGTTCAGGACACCACAGCGCAGGATTTCGGCCTACCCAGCTCGGCCATCCGGTTGAGGATGTGACACCCGATCGCAACTTCTCTCCTTTGTGCTTTGCCGTGCCTCGCCTTCAATCCGCCTCCGAGCACGGACTTGTATCGGAAGAAGCTGTTTTCAACGCGCGCCTGCTGTCGGTAGCCCGACTCCTTCTGCCACTCTCGTCGCCCGACCTGGCGAATCCTCTCAAGCGCCGTGTCACGCTGCGCCCATGGGCCGTCCGTTGGCCCCGCCGACACCGCGGAGCGACGAGGGGGAATCACAATCACGACGTTCTCTGTACCGGCCGCGCTGAGTTGATCGTAGACTGACCTGTGGTCGTAGGCTCCGTCTGCGGTGTCGGCCGGAGCGCCGTTCAGTCCGCTCAATCAACGTCTGTGAGCGGACGGACGAGCCCTGGCGCCTACCGGCGGAGGTGATGTGCAGGGTTCAGCGCGAAAAGACGTGGTATTCGGCGCAGCGGGGGTGTATCCTGTGACCGTACCAGGGCCAAAATGGAAATCCTGGCTAAGAAGATTTGGATAGGTGCTCTTCGTAGTAAGCGAGAGCACTTCTATATCCCTCCTTCAGAACTTCTTCCTTCTCCTGATACAGGTCCTCGGGACTATGGAACACTTGTTCCGTCGCATCATAGAGGAGGTCTTCAATCTTGCCTAACGCGAGCTTGTTCTCAAGCGTGCGTTTCACGACCTCGTTGATGAGAAGTTCGGGTCGAGTACTTGGACGGACATGAAATACGGCGTTTCTGACCTCCCTCATGCTGTCGAGGAGGCCGCTGCCCCTGGCTGCCTCAAGCTCCGCGTCAAGCTTGTCGTGTCGTAGCGCTGGGTTGATTTCGACGAGCGTCTTGTAGAAGCCAACTGCCGTATACAGAAGGGCCGTGTGGGTGAAGATCGCAGCCTTCGAGCAATATAGCGACAGCAGGCGGAGCTTCGCCTCGGTCAACTGTTCAGGGATTGTCGCCTTTAGTTCTTCCTCAATCGCTGCTAGGTGTCTCCCGGCTCCGCCACTCTCGAAAACAACCGAGACGGAACGTGTCAACAACTTTGAGACACTTTGGTGAATAAATTACAGTAGCGTCATCTCAGGGGTCCTTCTTTTCGGGAGGGTTGATCCAAACCGCCTCTGGAAGAGCGGGAGGAACGGGTTTGCCATTGGGAAATCTCTCCTGGAAGAGTGCATGGGCGGCCTCCAGTGTTTGGGCTCGATTGCGACGTGTGGCGATGGCGGTGAGGTAGTGCACGTCCTCGGGAGTGTGCAGGCCGATACCCGAATGGCGATGGTCGCGGTTATACCAATCGAAGAACTCCCGGCAAAAGGTTCTGGCTTGCTGGATGGTGCCGAATCGAGCCGGGAATTCGGGCCGGTACTTGAGGGTCTTGAATTGGGCCTCCGAGTAGGGATTGTCGTCACAGACGTGAGGCCGAGAGTGAGACTTGGTCACTCCCAGATCGGCCAGCAGCAAGGCCAGTGCCTTGGAACTCATCGACGACCCTCGATCAGCATGGAGGGTGAGATCTCCCGACACGATCGCCTGCTTGGAGTAGCTCTGGGCGATCAAAGCCTTGGCCAGGCGTGAGTTCTCCTGGGTGGCCACCATCCAGCCCACCACGTAGCGGCTGAAGATATCCAGAACCACATAGAGGTAGTAATAACTCCATTTGACGGGACCCTTGAGCTTGGTGATGTCCCATGACCAACATTGGTTGGGGCCGGTGGCCAGGAGTTCTGGCTTGGCGTATTGGGGATGGCGGCGCTGGCGGCGACGCTCCTTGACTTCCAGACGTTGGGACAGAATGCGATACATGGTTCGGATCGAGCACAAGTATCGCCCTTCATCCAGTAGCTCCGCCCACACTGTGGCGGGAGCTTTGTCGACAAACCGCTGGCTGTGCAGGACCTCCACGACAGCTTCCTTCTCGGGCGGGCTCAAGGCGCGTGGGGATGCGGGCCGAGGTCGAGGATCCATCGCCGGCCGTTCCCGCCGAAGTTTCTCCCGATACAGACTGGATGGCGGCAGATCCAGAGCCTGACAGCCGGCCCGGACTCCGTGGGATTGTGAGAATCGCAAAGCTTCGTCCATCAGCTCTCGTCTCCGTTCTCTTCGCTGCTCGCCAGAGAGATCCCCAACAGTTGCGAGACTTTTTTTTGGAGATCCAGCATGGCTTCAAACTTCTCGAGCTTGCGCTTCAACTTCCGATTCTCGGCCTGAACTTGCCTCAATTGATGATCCAGAGGATTGACCGGCTTGGACTTGCGCCCCCGCTTGCGAGGAGTCAGCGCCTGCAGCGTTCCTTCCTCGCGTTGTCGTCGCCAGGTCTGAAGATTCGACCAGTAAAGTCCTTCTCGGCGCAGCAAGGCTCCCACTCCGCCCGACTCTTCACATCCATCGGCCTGCTCCAGGATCCGGAGCTTATAGCGGGCTGAAAATCGGCGACGCGTGGCCTTGCTGGGAACTTCCGGATCGGGTCTAGGAAGAACCCTGTCGGGCTCAGTCCGTTCCGCACCGATTTTGGGGACCTCTCCGCTTCGCTCCGAAGTCTCCAAAATCCTCAGTTTCTTATCGCTCCTGTTTACCATCATCGTGTGATCCAGCTTCTCACCCTCTAGTCTAATTTAGTGGGGAAGAAGTGTCTCACCCATGTTGGCACAGAGGGAGATCGAGCGCAGGTACGCCAGAGACAACCTCAAGGCCTGGAAGGAATGCAGCGAGCGCAGTACGAGTTGGAACTTATTTAGCTTGCTCACCTAATTGCTCCAAGAACTTTGCAGCCAGATCCACTAGGCGATGCACCATTTCTTGTGGATAGGCGTTACCCGGTGCGCCACCGGCTGAGAAGAGCATCTCCATCGCATTGTCGGGTCCTCTTAAATCTCTCGGATGCAGCACCCAATCCCTCAAGGCCCTTGTGGCGTCGAGACCGGCACGATTCTCCTCGATGTAGCGGTCCAAATCGGCACACACGAGATTTGGGTGCTGGGCCCTCAGGTATCGATACCTGTCGAGGAAAGCCCAGGCGACACAGAAAAACAGTTGCATCGGGCCCCAGGCATACAGGTCGATCTCTCGGTCCGCGTCCAAGAGCATACGAGCTTTGGGGTTGAGCGAGGCCTCTTGACGCACGGCCTGCCTGAGTGCGTCCAATGGATCTTCCTCAGCCGTTTTCTTGACGCGTTGGGCTTCGATCAAGCCTAGATACTTTTGCAGGCGAAAATCCGAGATGAGGGCAAGACCGCTCATTAGCACGTAGTGCGACAGCATGAACCGCTCCGGGTTTTCCGGAGACAGTTTTAGTTGACTCCAGCCACTATAGCTGTAGCCGGTTGATTCAGGTAATACATCTGCTCGAACTCAACGGGTGGAATGTAGCCGATTGGCTCCAGCAATCTCTTCTTGTTATACCAACAGACCCAATCCAGCGTCGCAAATCCCACCTCCTCTAATCCCCGCCAGGGGCCTTCCTGACGAATGACTTCCGTCTTAAACAGCCCGATGACCGATTCGGCCAGCGCGTTGTCGTAAGAGTCTCCTTTGCTTCCAACCGAAGGCTCGATGCCGGCCTCTGCCAACCGCTCCGTATAGCGAATCGACAGGTACTGCACTCCCCGGTCGCTGTGATGAATCAGGCCTTCTGTGTCTGAACGCGACCACAGGGCCTGCTCCAGTGCGTCCAGGGCAATGTCGGTCTTCAGGGAAGCCGACGCCCTCCACCCGACAATACTTCTCGAGAAGGCATCGATGACCAATGCCACGTAGACTCGCCCTCTCCAGGTGGCCACGTAGGTCAGATCGGCTACCCACAGCTGATTCGGACGGGTTGCAGTAAAGTTGCGGTCCACCAGATCAGCCGGCCTTGCGGCTGTTTCATCCGGCTGCGTCGTCTTAAACCGGCGACCCCGAACCACGCCCTGCAGTCCCGTCTCGCGCATTAAACGCTGGACCGTGCAGCGAGCCACCTTGAAGCCCTCACGATTCAGCTGCTTCCAGACCTTGCGCACTCCGTAGACCTCGCGATTGGCACGCCACACCCGATCGATTTCAACTCGAAGCCTGGCATCGCGTTTCGTCCTGGTCGGCAGTAACGCAGGATCCTTGTGCCTGGCTTCCCGCTGGTAGAACGTCGAAGGGGCGATCGGCAGCACCTCGCAGATCGACTCGACCCCATAGCAGGTCCGATTTTCTCGGATGAAATCCACCATCATTTCCGTCGGCGGCCGAGCTCCGCCTGGGCGAAAAAAGCCGAAGCCTTCCTTAAGATCTCGTTAGTCTGCTTCAGCTCCCGATTCTCCCGCTCCAGTTCCTTCAGACGCTGCCTCTCGTCCGTTGTCAGCCCGGCTCGACGCCCCTGATCCCTTTCCGCCTGTCGGACCCACTTGCGCAGCGTCTCCGCTGTGCAGCCGATCTTGGCTGCTATCGATGTCATCGCACCCCATTGAGAGCTGTACTCCCGTTCGTGCTCAAACACCATCCGTACTGCTCGTTCTCTAACCTCTGGTGAGTATCTGCTTCGTCTTCCCATGACCCCATCCTCTCAAGAAATGGAGTCTCCGGAAATCCCGGGGCGGTTCAAAGCGCCGACTTCAGTTGAGCCGAGTTCGTTACCTCTTACAACAGAAACAGCATCGCAACCCAAGTGAGAAGCGCGGCAGGAATGAGATCACCTCACGAAACGGGAAAACTCGTACGTTCAGGAAATTTGCAAGTCGGTAGGAAGATGTCGGGCATGAGGGCCTTTCTCAGACCGAGGTGGCCAAGTTCGATGATCGACCGAGAGACCTTGTGAGATTGGACGCACAGTTTCACCAAGGAGGCTCTAGAGGGGCTGATCAACCTCAAGACAGAGGAGAAGGTCGAATGACCAATCAGCAGGAGGAGCGCCCGCTATCTATCGGGTCTGCCGTACAGTTCGCCCACAAGGGGAAGACAATCCACGGATATCTCCTCCAAAGGCAGGGCCGGAGCCGCTTCGCGAAGGTAGTCGACACCGAGGAGCGGACCTGGAGAGTCCCGGAGTCAGCGTTAAAGCACTCGGGAGGAGCACGACTAGCCACGATAATCACGCGGCACGACAAAGCACGCGCGGACTACCGCGTGGGGGACGAGGTGACGTTCACAAGTCCCGACGGACCAAGGCGTGGCGAGATCGTGAAGCTCAACCCGAAGAGCGCAAAGGTACGCTACGAAGAGACATGCTGGAACGTCTCCTATGGACTACTCCGCAGGGCGGGAGGGGAAAGCACGAGAAACGGCGCCGCGCGGCTGAACGGCGTCGCGGGAATGGCTCGGCGGCTGATGGACGAGCATGGGCTCACGGGCTGGACCCTCGCGTTTATCGAGGCCAAGAGGCGCCTTGGCGACTGCCATTTCCAACACCGCGTGATCCGGATCAGCCGCGCCCATGCCCTGGAGGGAAGCGAGGAGCAGATCCGGGACACCGTGCTGCACGAGATCGCACACGCGATTACGGGACACGAGGCTGGCCATGGACCGCTGTGGAAGGTAACGGCGCGGCGAATCGGAGCAACGCCAAGAGCGAAGGCCTACGAGCGCCAAACGTGCTAAGGCAGGGATGATATGGTGGCTTGATCCCTCGGTAACCAGTTAACTTGACAATGTCTCCAAGAGACTTCCCATGTCATGCGGCTTGACCAGGAAGCCGAAACGGATTGGCCTGAGCCTCACATGAATAGTGAAATTGGCCATGCAGCTCCTACGAAAAAGCGACCTTGGCCCTGACCCTGTCTTCAGGCGGCCACCAGAGAATCAAGACCCCATGGAGAAGCCCTCCAAGACGGGCAAGTGCTGGCACGCAGTGTATCGGGTTCTGGTGCAACTTTGGACAGCGGCGGCTGGTAGGCTGAAGAGATCATGAACCTGAACGAGATTGATCTCTACGCAGGCATCGCAGGCGCAAGCGTTGAAGTGAATAGCTTTCACTTCGGAGAGGGAATCGTCCTATCCAAGACATTTGCCCACCTCATGGCTCCCTTCCTCATGGCGTTTGCTCCAGCAGAGTTAGGTAAGCATCATCCGGCTCCCTGGAAGGCAGCTCAGGGAGGCTTTGGATTCGATGTCCTAGCCCAGCTGAAAGTCCCGAAGGAATTCAACCCACCTCGGTGGTTCGATCACCTCAACACGGCGTGGTGGTTTGCTGCCCTTCTGCGGCTCCGCGGCACGCCCCTCATATCGGTACCTGCGATCGCGAGTGAACCCTTCTCGAAGGCACCCGAAATCGAGCATGATATCCAGTTCTGGCCTATCGAGGCTGAGCCACGACGGCTCATCTTGGATCGCGCGCCGGCGACTAGGGTCTCCGAGTCCGTGCTCGTATGGGTTGGCGACCACTGGCGTGAAGGAGGCGTCCTCATGCACGAAAGCGAGGAGTTCAATCTCCTCATGCAAGCAGTCGATCAGAGTTTGTTCGCACGAAGCGTCAAGCTTGCATTACTTTCACTGTGGGGAGCCCTTGAGACCGTCTTTTCACCTGGGCGCAACGAGCTCCGATTTCGCGTTACCGCGCTCATCGCGACCTTCCTGGAACCAGCAGGCGAGAATCGGCGATCCTTACAACGAAAGCTGAAAAAGCTCTACGACTCTCGTTCGGCAGCTGCACATGGTCGGCCGGAATCTCTCCTTGAGCCGTTGATCGAAACGTACGCGATAACCAAATGCATCGTCACGAAGATCCTCGAAGAGAACCGCGTACCGACACCTCTCCAGCTTGAGAATCAGCTGTTTGGCATTCACTCTGGGTAGGCCTGCTCGCTGCCCTAAATATTGGCATTGTCTACCATAGTGCTTCAATAGAAAAAGGATCAGCGGATACATCTCTCAGTAGCAGTAGAAACTGTGGGAACGGTGGAAAACGGTGAGCCGTTTTCCAAGCGCTGTGAAAGGGGAGAAGAATGTCTGGAAGTGGGAGAGCTTTGAGCAGAAGGTTTCTTCCCAGCTTTGCACAGCGCGGCGGTTTCCACAGTTGGGTTGGGCGGACCGAGTGTGTCCGCCGGAACGGATGGCTGGTCCAGATTTCGGAAAAAAGCTAAGCTGGAGTCGGGAGAACGAGGTGTGGCTTGCTTTGTCAGTCCGTGAGGAGTGACTCAACTTGAACTGCCGCCTCGTTCCCCGTTTCCTCATCCAAAGATTGCTTCCGGGATGGTGCCGAAGTGGCTTCAATGGTAGACGTGTGTTTTTGGATGAGCCCAGTCTTTGAAGAGCAATGAGGAAGAGAGGAAAATGACAAAATCAACGATTCGAGTCGCTATTGATGTGGGCAGCAAAAGTCACTGGGTGGGGGTTGGCCTGTCGGAAGGCCAGGTGCTGGAAAGGTTTAGTATTGCTCACAACCAGGAAGGTTTTGAGCATTTTTTCCGTCGAGTGGAGCTGCACCGCCAGCGTCTGGAGCGACCTGTGGAGGTCGCCATGGAAGGCTACAACGGTTGGGCCCGGCCCTTGGATCAGCAGATTCAGCAACGGGGCTACAGGTTGTTGAATGTCAATAACCTGAAGCTGGCTCGCTTCAAAGAGATTTTTCCCGCCCCGGCCAAAAACGACCACATTGACACCGATAAGATGCTGGAGCTGTTTCAGCTGGGCGACACCTTAGAGCGGGCCAAGAACGTGATCCAGGAGGTCAAGCCGGTCCCGGAAGAAAACCGACAGCTGAAACGATTGACACGCCGGCGCCGGCAGTTGGTGGTCGAGAAGGTGCGCTTGGGCAATCGCTTGAAGGCTGACCTGCAAGCCGTCTGTCCCGAGTTGGCAGCCCTGACCGGGTCGATCGACAACCGCTGGTTTTTGGCTTTTCTGACGGCCCGAAAGGACCTGAGACAGCTGAGCCGGCTACGGCGCAATGGAGTTCCCCCGGTTTCGTGGACACCTAATCCTTTGGGAGAATGGAGGACACGATGCCAAGAACAAGACGAGCTTATCCACCCGAGTTTCGCCAGCAGATAGTCGAGCTTCATCGAGCCGGGCGCAGCCCCGGTGAGCTGGCCCGAGAGTTTGAACCCAACGAACAGACGATCCGCAACTGGATCGCCCAGGCAGACCTGGATGAAGGCCGTCGTAGAGACGGCCTGACGACGGTAGAACGAGCCGAGCTGCGGAAGTTGCGCAAAGAAAATAGGCAGCTGAGGGTTGAGCGGTAAATATTGGCAAAAGCCGCGGCCTGGTTCGCACGGGAGAGCGATCCGATTTCCAAGGAGTCTTCAGGTTCGTGAAAGTGAATCAGGCCGACTATCCAATCACCACCATGTGCCGTTTGCTGGGTGTCTCCACCAGTGGCTACTACGCGTGGGTCGATCGCGGACCTTCGACTCGAGATGAAGCGAATGCTCGTCTTCTGGAAACAATCAACGGGATCCACCAGCAAAGTCGTCGGACCTATGGAGCTCCCCGCATTACGGCGGAACTTCGAGAGGAAGGTCACCTGGTGGGCAAAAACCGGGTGGCCCGACTGATGAAAGTCGCCGGCATTGAAGGCGTTAGCCGCAGACGCAAGACACGCACGACCCTGAGAGGCCAAGACAGCCGTCCGGCTCCGGATCTGGTGGAGCGAAACTTCCAGGTCAGCCGCCCCAACCGACTGTGGGTTGCAGACATCACGTACGTGCCGAGTTGGGCAGGTTTCGTCTACCTGGCCGTAGTGGTCGACGCTTTCAGTCGTCGAGTGGTCGGCTGGTCGCTCAGAAATGATCTCAAGACCCGGCTAGTGACCGATGCCCTGCAAATGGCACTTCAAGAGCGTGAATCCGACGGGGTGATCCATCACTCGGACCAGGGGACGCAATACACGTCGATCGAGTTCGGGCTACGCTGCAAGAGAGCCGGCATCAGACCCTCCATGGGCTCGGTCGGTGACTGTTATGACAACGCGCTGTGTGAGAGCTTTTTTGCCTCTCTGGAGTGTGAACTGATCGACCGGCACAGCTTCCGCAGCAAGCTGCAGGCCAAGCTTGCTGTCTTCGACTACATCGAGGGCTTTTACAACCCTCACAGGCGGCACTCGTCACTGGACTATCTGTCGCCGATCAACTATGAATCGAGGCACTCAGATGTGGCTTGATTCGAAAGCCGTAAACTGTCCACAAAAGTGGGGTAACTTCACAACAGTGTATTGAAGATCAAACGGATCGGTTCGTTTTACGCCGACATCATCCAAAGCTGGCAGAAAGACGCTTGCTTTTCAGCAGAGGTGCCGTGGGTGGGGGAGATGATCCACAACGATGCCCGACGGATGCTGGAATTACTCGAGCAGATTGGCCAATTGGAGCAAGCCATCGAGCCCCTGACTCAGAGCTCCGAAATGGCTCAAAGGATCGGGAGCATCCCCGGCTTTGGAATCATATCCAGCGCAGAGCTGGCGGGTGAGATCGGCACGCTGGAGCGCTTTGCCGGCGAAGCGAGCCTGGCCATGTACCTGGGAATGGCTACTTTGGACAACTCCTCCTCCTCGACGGAAGGAACTCGACGCACCCGTCATGTGAACCAGCGCACTCGCCAGGCCATGATGGCGGCTGTGGCGCGGCATCTGCGCGAGGTTCCCCAGTCACAGACCTACTACGACAAGAAGAGAGCCGAGGGCAAGAAATACAACCAAGCTATCCGATCCCTGGCCCGTCATTTGGTTCGAGTGCTGTGGAAAATGCTCACCGAGGACCGCGACTACGAGATCCGCTCATGAAAAAAAACGCTTGACAATTCTACCGGGATGTTCAAGTTAACTGGTTGCCGAGGGTTCAAGCCACCCCATTGAGCATTCAGACGAGCGTTGTTGCATGGATCGGGGCGGAGATGGAATTCGCCCGTTCCCAAGCGGTAGCGTCAGGCGATGCGTTCGAACACAGGCCGCCCGAGTGCGGTCATTGTGTTCAGAACTTTCTGGCCGACCTGGATCTCCGTGATTTGCCTGGAGAAGCTGCGAGATTTGAGCTTGGGGCCGATCACGCTCTTCCAACGACCGATCTGCGTTTCTATCCGGCTGCGTTGGTTGTACCCTGTGGCCACTTGCCAGGCCATGCGGCCGTTGCTGCGGATCTGGGCAATATGGCGATCGCGAACGGTTGGATCCCGCGCCGATTGCGGTCGGATCACTGCGTTCTTCGGCGGCGGTATAACCACATCCAGGGTCTCCCCATACCGCTGCCGCAGCAGATCCCGTGTGGACGCTCCATCATAGGCGCCGTCAGCCAGAAAGCCCGTGACAGGAGCATCGAGTTGATCCAGGAGCCCGGGTAAGGCGGTGCTGTCTCCAACCTCATCGTGAGTCAGATCGGCGCAAACAATCGCACCGCTGGCCAGGTCCAGTCCGAGGTGGAGTTTGCGCCAGCGGCGGCGTATTCCCTTGATTTGATGCTTCTGGGCGAGCCATTCCCCCTCGCCGAAGATCTTGAGGCCGGTACTGTCCACCACCAGATGGACAGCCACAGACCCGGCTTGCCTCATCGCCTGAGCGATGCTCAAGCCGTTTGCGCGACGCGACAGTGTGGAGTAATCCGGCACCCGTATATCCAGCCCCATGAGCGTGCCGATGGAGCCCATAAGTCCCTGCGTTTGCCGCAACGCAAGCCGATACGTCGTGCGCAGCGTCAGGCAGGTCTCGATCGCCAAATCCGAGTATCTCCACTGGCCACCCCGTGACGTGCGGCGCGGCGCGCTCCACACACTTTGCGCCTCCTCACTGACCCAGATCGTCAGATCACCCCGCTGGCGCAGGCTCTCGTTATATTCCGCCCAGTTGATCACTCGATACTGCGCCTTATCAAACTTGTGCCGTCGGGATGCGTTGAACTTATGTGGCATCTAAGTTATCCCCAGTGTTGAAAAACACCATGATTAGACATCCTTCGGGATGATCCATGCAACAAGGTCTCTCTGACACCCGGCCTGCAAAGCGTCCAAGAACGCAGCTTCGGTCAGTGGAGTGCTTGGACGGCGTTCTTTGCTTCATCACGGACGTTGTTTCGGTCTGCCCGACGAGGCGGGGCACAGAGCCCGCATCCCATCGGTTGGGTTTGCGCAAAGGAGCGTTTGAGCGGCACGAAGTACACCATCTTAAGTGACTGATTCCATGTTGGTTAATATTTCTTCAGGACTCTGAGAACAACGAAAGGTCGGCACCCCAAAATATTTCATCCTGAATGATCCGCTCCGCAGGCACGGGAGCGCGACTAACCTGAATTTCTCACGAGAGTATGTCGAGACAGAGCGAACAGCCCAGAGATCCGGGACGTCCGAACTTACGAGAAGTTCAGGCTAGATGACACCGATCGCGTGCAGAAACACCAGAACGATCCCCACCGGCACGACAAACTTCAACAGGATGAGCCATGCGCTGTAGAACACGGCCAGTCGGCTCCCCTCGAGGAATTCCCGGTGCCGAATCGCATCATCCACCTTCCAGGCTGTAAACAATGAAATGCCCAGTCCACCCAGCGGCAGAATCCAGTTCGATGCGAGGTAGTCGAAGCTGTCGAACCAATTCATCCCGAAAACTCCGGCAAAGCCCTCGCCAAACAACCGTGTCCCTCCGCTGAGTGCAGACGGAACTCCGATCAGAGCGATCACGACACCGCTGAACACTGTCGCCTTGTGCCGCAACCAGCCCTTTTCGTCGATCAGGTACGACGTCACGACTTCCAGCAGCGCTATCGCGCTGGTCAGCGCCGCGAAAACGAGAAGAGCAAAGAACACGAACGCGAAAAACGAGCCCGCCGGCATCTGGCTGAGCGCGATCGGAATACTCACAAAGACTAGTCCCGGACCGTTCGCGGGCTCCATTCCGTAGGAAAAGGTGATCGGAAACAGGACCATGCACGCGATCAGCGCGATCAGCGTGTCGAGAACGGAAATCGTAATCGCCGAGGAAACGATGTCGTCGTGTTTTCCCAGGTAGCTGCCGTAGGTCAGCATGGCTCCCATGCCGACGCTCAGCGTGAAGAATGCATGGCCCAGCGCCTCGAGAACGCCCGCCGCGGTCAGGCTTTCGGTGTGGAAACCAAATACGAAGTCGAACGCCTGGCCGAAACCGTCCATTGTGAAAGCGTTCACCAGCAGGATCAACATCAGTCCGAACAAGACAGGCATCAGGATGCGGGCCCATCGCTCGATTCCTTTGTTAACGCCACCCCAGACGACCCCGATCGTAACGATCATAAAAAGAACGTGCCACAACAGGTTGAGACCGCTCGAAGTGAACAGTGCGCCAAACACGCGCTCGACACCCTCCGGACCCAGGCCCACAATCTGGCCTGACAGTGCGAGATAGGTGTAGTGCATGGCCCAGCCCGCAACCACACTGTAGTAGGACAGGATCACGACACCGCCCAGTATGCCCAGTCCCCCGAATACCACCCAGAAGCCCCCGCCGAGCGCCTTAATGGCACCGACCGGAGATTTCTGCGTCGCGCGGCCCAGAAGGATCTCGGCCATCATGACGGGAAGACCGATGCCAGCGATACAAGCGAGGTAAATCAGAACGAAGGCTCCACCTCCGTTCTCACCCGTGATGTAAGGAAATTTCCAGATGTTTCCAAGACCCACCGCTGCTCCGGCAGCCGCAAGAACGAAACCTAGCTTCGAGCCCCAATGCCCTCGATCCGCCATCTAGGGGATTCTAAATGATCGTGACCAAGGCAACTGGTGTTCCCCCGATTTTGTGGACACCGTAAAAAGTCATGCAGCCCTCTGCAGGGCTGCGCGCTCGAACTCGGCGGGGCTAAGGTAGCCCAGGGTCGAGTGGCGGCGCGCTCGATTGTGGGGTCTGAGTAGCAACGGAACAGGAATGTACGCTAAGGGCTGCCGACCGGGAGCAGCCACTCCACCGCATCCAGGTCCACCATCCGCTGCGTGCTGTGATACCCCTTGTCGGCCACCACCTCTTCGATGCCTCGTCCCTCCGGCAGCGCTTGTTCCACCTTCTCGGCCCCTTCCGTCAGGGTCTTCACCATGGTCTGCGTGTCCCCTCGATCGGCTCCCTGTACCGTCACCGAGACAATCGCTCCGGTCTCCAGATCCACTGCATGCTCCGCCTGGTGCGCCAGGTGCGTCCGCCCGTCCTTCATTCTGGTAATCCGCGCATCCGCATCATGCGGGTGCTTCCAAACCCGGTTCGATCCTTTGCCCGTGCGCTTGCGGTCCAGTTGGGCCAGATCTTCCCGTCGCGGCGTCTCAATCCCGGAGGCTTTCGCCAGCTCCATCAAAAACTCTTCATACCCCTGCTCGCTGTCCCGGCGCACGATGCTGCGCAGCGCTGCATTCGCTTCCAGCGTAGTGGCATCGATGCCGATCGTCTTGCCCCGCAGCAGGCCGCTCGCCCCGATCCGCTTCAGTACCCAGTCAAAGACTGCTTCGTGGGTAGCCACATCGATCAGTCGTCGGGTTCGGGAGATCGTGGAGTGATCAGACGGCGACTCGCTCACTTTCAATCCCAGAAACTCTCGCAGTCCCAGAGAATCGCTGGCTCTCCAGGCAATTCCTCGTTCCGATCCGATCCCTTCGAAATACCCCACCAGCAGCAGCCGAAAGTACACTCCCGGAGCCAGGCTCGGTCGCCCCATCTTGTCTGCATAGAACTTCGCACACAGTCCCTCCACGAAGTCGTCAAAGCCGTGTTCGTTGAAAAGGCCATTCAGTCTTTCGTAGAAGGGATGGCCGGCGGTACGGGGCAGCTCACTGGTGGCGACCCACAGGTCTTCTTGCTGTCGACGTTTCTTTTTCCCCATTGCCATGGGGTCAGTCTAGTGTCGCTGTGTGACCCCTTATCCTCGACTTTCACCATGATGAGATGGACTCCTCCTTTAGGCTTAGACGGCATCTAAAGTGCCAGAGCCAAAGTTTTTAACTGTATCAGGAGGAGTCTGAAATGAAGCATAGAACAATCGCAGTGGATTTGGCAAAGTCGGTCTTTGAGATTGGGATTTCCGAGCAGCCTGGTCGGATGGAGAAGACGCATCGCCTGGGTCGAGCTCGGTTGTTGAGGTTCATGGCCAAGCAACAACGGGCAACGATTCTGATGGAAGCCTGAAGTTACCCCACTTTTGTGGACAGTTTACGGCTTTCGAATCAAGCCACATCTGAGTGCCTCGATTCATAGTTGATCGGCGACAGATAGTCCAGTGACGAGTGCCGCCTGTGAGGGTTGTAAAAGCCCTCGATGTAGTCGAAGACAGCAAGCTTGGCCTGCAGCTTGCTGCGGAAGCTGTGCCGGTCGATCAGTTCACACTCCAGAGAGGCAAAAAAGCTCTCACACAGCGCGTTGTCATAACAGTCACCGACCGAGCCCATGGAGGGTCTGATGCCGGCTCTCTTGCAGCGTAGCCCGAACTCGATCGACGTGTATTGCGTCCCCTGGTCCGAGTGATGGATCACCCCGTCGGATTCACGCTCTTGAAGTGCCATTTGCAGGGCATCGGTCACTAGCCGGGTCTTGAGATCATTTCTGAGCGACCAGCCGACCACTCGACGACTGAAAGCGTCGACCACTACGGCCAGGTAGACGAAACCTGCCCAACTCGGCACGTACGTGATGTCTGCAACCCACAGTCGGTTGGGGCGGCTGACCTGGAAGTTTCGCTCCACCAGATCCGGAGCCGGACGGCTGTCTTGGCCTCTCAGGGTCGTGCGTGTCTTGCGTCTGCGGCTAACGCCTTCAATGCCGGCGACTTTCATCAGTCGGGCCACCCGGTTTTTGCCCACCAGGTGACCTTCCTCTCGAAGTTCCGCCGTAATGCGGGGAGCTCCATAGGTCCGACGACTTTGCTGGTGGATCCCGTTGATTGTTTCCAGAAGACGAGCATTCGCTTCATCTCGAGTCGAAGGTCCGCGATCGACCCACGCGTAGTAGCCACTGGTGGAGACACCCAGCAAACGGCACATGGTGGTGATTGGATAGTCGGCCTGATTCACTTTCACGAACCTGAAGACTCCTTGGAAATCGGATCGCTCTCCCGTGCGAACCAGGCCGCGGCTTTTGCCAATATTTCCCGCTCAACCCTCAGCTGCCTATTTTCTTTGCGCAACTTCCGCAGCTCGGCTCGTTCTACCGTCGTCAGGCCGTCTCTACGACGGCCTTCATCCAGGTCTGCCTGGGCGATCCAGTTGCGGATCGTCTGTTCGTTGGGTTCAAACTCTCGGGCCAGCTCACCGGGGCTGCGCCCGGCTCGATGAAGCTCGACTATCTGCTGGCGAAACTCGGGTGGATAAGCTCGTCTTGTTCTTGGCATCGTGTCCTCCATTCTCCCAAAGGATTAGGTGTCCACGAAACCGGGGGAACTCCAGCCTGCGGTTCGGCTCACTACTGGGGCCGGCGATTCCGGGAACTGGGGCACGAAGTTGTGCTGCTGCCGCCAGCCTACGTCCGGCCGTACGTGTTACGCAACAAGACGGATCGCAGTGATGTGAAAGGGTTGTTGGAAGCCCACCGCAACAGTGCCATTCGACCGGTTCCGATCAAAAATGAATCGCAGCAGCAGTTGACCGCCTTACATCGGGTGCGGACGGCATGGATGCTCACCCGCACGGCACGGATCAATACGATGCGGGGCATTCTACGGGAATTCGGTTTGACGATTCCCGTTGGAGCCTGCCAGGCCGTGGAGCGGGTGCGAGGATGGATCGAAGATGCAGAAGTGGAGATTCCGAATGGGATCCGATCGGTGCTGGAGGAGATCTGTCTGGAAGTCAGAGAGCTGGAGGGGCGAATCGATCGGATCGAAAGGAAACTGAAAGCGCTATCGCGACAGAGTGTTGCGATTGAACAACTGCAGTCGATCCCCGGGGTGGGATTGCTGACAGCCACAGCGGTGGCCGGTTTTGTGGGAGATCTGAGGCGCTTTGATTCGGGACGACACTTTGCCAGTTATCTGGGCTTGACACCGCGGGAGCACTCCAGCGGTCTGCGGCGTCGACTCGGGTGCATCAGCAAGCAAGGGGACATCTATTTGCGCACTCTCTTGATCCACGGTGGGCGATCGGTCTTGTGGACGGCCAAGTCCAAGCAGCGGCCAGACCGTTTGCACAGGTGGGGTTTGGAGATTGAAAAACGACGGGGGCACAACAAAGCGGCAGTGGCTGTGGCCAATAAGCTGGCCCGTCTACTCTGGGCCGTTTCCACCCGTGACGCCGCCTATGAACCCCAGCGAGCTTAAGCGATAAAAGATTTGTCAAGATCTTTCCCTGGGAACTGCATGAGAGGATTCGAACTGATGGCGAACCGGTCAGACCGGCGCGGGGAACACGCCGATAGCAGCCTTGGCCACTCGATGGCCGTCACCACGATAGGCGCCCCACGCGCGAATATTCATCATGGCCCGGAGCCAGAACACAGCTCCACTAAGAGGCCGGAGATACGACTGCAGTCCACACCGAATCGCAAAAAGTCGATGCTTTCATGCCAGAGACCCAAGGAGGAGAAGATGATCCGATAGCGATTCTGGACCTGCAGCGAAACTCCTGGCTTCAACCCAGCATCCGAGTTTCGTCGCCAGGGCCCAGATCAGCTGAATTCGAAAAAATGAACAGGACCCTTGACAGGAGGAGTCCAGATACGGGCTGCTAGGGGGCAGGCCAAACAGGAAACCGCACATAATACTATTAATTATAATAGTATTACTGACCGTGGGGCCGGTAGTTCCAATGCGTTTTGTGGCACGGGCCTTGGCCGTTAAGCCTGATTTCCCGCGGAATCGGTTTCCCGGCGGCGATGGGGTTCGTGTCCGGCGGCCAAACGGAAGTCCGGCCCGGGGCGGGGTCAGGTGTCCGCGCTGCTGCGGGGCCATCGGCCTGGAGGTTCGCCAGTGAAGCATGGCTCATCCGGTCCCGGTTCGGGCGACCACCTGCCTCCTTCCGGCCCGGCTGCGGGGGGAGAACGCCTCGCCGCATACCTGCAGACCAGGGAGGGAAGCCTCAACACCAGCACGGAGCGGGCGCTACGGGCTGACATGCAAGTCTTCTTGGAGTGGTGCGCCGAGCGGAGATTCGAAGCGTTGCCTGCGCGCCCCTCAACGGTGGCTGCGTTCATGCGGGACATGGCGCTCCAGAAGGCCGCTTCCACGGTGCGGCGCTACGTCTATAACCTGTCCGCCTTGCATAAGGCGCTCGGAGAGGAGAATCCAGCCGAGGCCGCGGAGGTGAAGCTCGCCCTGCGGCAACTGGTCCCGGCGAAGCGCGGCGGTGAAAACGGGGTGCTGGGCCTCACCTGGACGCTATGCCAGCGGCTGATCGAGGTGCCCGGAGACCGCCTCATCGATAGCCGGAACCGCGCGCTGCTGGCGGTGGCCTACGACGCGCTGCTACGCCGGTCGGAACTGGTGTCGCTTCAGGTGGCCGGCCTGCTCGTCGAAGGCGGCGCCTCAGCGACGCTGCTTGCGCCCTGGGGCACCGGCGAGAAAGACCTGGTCTTCCACCTTGCGGGCGATACCCTGAGGCTCGTCGAGGTCTGGCTCCAACGCGCCGGGATCAAAGGGGGGCGGCTGTTCCGCTCGCTACGCAAGGACGGGTTTCCGGGGGAGAAGCTCGACGCGAGCCAAGTGCCGCGCATATTCAAGCACATGGCGCTCCGGGCCGGCCTGACGCCGGAAATTGTTCGCCGCCTGTCGGGCCACAGTCCGCGTGTTGGAGCGGCCCAGGACATGATCGCAAGCGGTGTGCAACTGCCGGAGATCCTACGCGTGGGACGCTGGAAGAGCGCGGCCATGGTGCAACGCTACGGGGAGCGCCTGTTGGCGGAGAAGAGCGCTGCCGGCCGGCGGAAACCCGGCCGAAAGATTCCTTCTAAATGAGTCCGTCCTAGTTGCACGTGAAGGGGTTCCGCCCCGGTTGGGCGGGGATCAGACGCGGATAAGGGTGCCGCAATTGCAGCATCTGATGGAGTAGCCGGGGCCGATCCGGCCTACCCGCGGCTCAAGAAGAGTACTCAGCTGATTCCGCGCTTGATTCTTGCGCGCCTCCCCAATAGAGTTACCGGGAGCAAATGTCTTCCCAAACACGTACCTGCTGCCATGCGGGAACAGGGCGGGAAGAGAGCAATGGAAGAGTATTGGCAAAGGAAGCATGAAGGATTCAAGCTCCCCGGGCACAGCATCTCATCGCCACTGCCCCCGGGGGCATTTCACGGTACATGTCCGCCCCGGTGAGGGCGGCGGTGATGTCCACGCGCAGGGGCGGTTCGTCCAGCATCGAGGTTCGGCTCCCCTGGGTGATCCTGCCCCGGGCCCCTGACGTGATTGCAGGCGGCTGGACGCCACAGGAGTTCAACCTGATGTTTCGGGTACTGGCCGCGGTCGCCGCGAACCGGCCGGGCCGGTCATCGCGGCGCGGGACGCTTCATTTCCCTCTTCCCGCGCGCCCCAACAACCGCCTCTCCTCTCCCACTCAAGAGAGTTTGCGCCATGATTCGTCAAGACGTGTATGAGCGCATCCTGACGTCGTTGTACGACGCCATGCTCGACGATACCCACTGGACGGCCACCTCGGCCCTGATTGACGAGGCCTGCGGCATTACCAGCAATTGCCTCCTGGTCGGCGAAGGCCCGAAGGACGACCTCCGGGTCCTCACCGTCGGGCTCTACTACCGGGGACAGCGCCACGAAGACCTGGAACGAGAGTACCTCGAGGTCTACCATCCCATCGACGAACGCATACCGCGCTTTCGGCAACTGCCCGACAGCCATCTGGTGCATGTCAAAGACCTGTACACGGCCGAGGAGTTGAAGACCTCACCGACCTACAACGAGATATTGCTCCGGTCCCAATACCAGAATGGCTTGAACGTGCGTCTGGACGGGCCGGATACCTCCCACATCAGCTGGGGCCTCGGTGATCCCGTGGCCTCGGATGGCTGGGGGTCTTCCGAGATCGCGACGATCAAACGGCTGCTGCCCCATATCTGAAGTTACCCCACTTTTGTGGACAGTTTACGGCTTTCGAATCAAGCCACATCTGAGTGCCTCGATTCATAGTTGATCGGCGACAGATAGTCCAGTGACGAGTGCCGCCTGTGAGGGTTGTAAAAGCCCTCGATGTAGTCGAAGACAGCAAGCTTGGCCTGCAGCTTGCTGCGGAAGCTGTGCCGGTCGATCAGTTCACACTCCAGAGAGGCAAAAAAGCTCTCACACAGCGCGTTGTCATAACAGTCACCGACCGAGCCCATGGAGGGTCTGATGCCGGCTCTCTTGCAGCGTAGCCCGAACTCGATCGACGTGTATTGCGTCCCCTGGTCCGAGTGATGGATCACCCCGTCGGATTCACGCTCTTGAAGTGCCATTTGCAGGGCATCGGTCACTAGCCGGGTCTTGAGATCATTTCTGAGCGACCAGCCGACCACTCGACGACTGAAAGCGTCGACCACTACGGCCAGGTAGACGAAACCTGCCCAACTCGGCACGTACGTGATGTCTGCAACCCACAGTCGGTTGGGGCGGCTGACCTGGAAGTTTCGCTCCACCAGATCCGGAGCCGGACGGCTGTCTTGGCCTCTCAGGGTCGTGCGTGTCTTGCGTCTGCGGCTAACGCCTTCAATGCCGGCGACTTTCATCAGTCGGGCCACCCGGTTTTTGCCCACCAGGTGACCTTCCTCTCGAAGTTCCGCCGTAATGCGGGGAGCTCCATAGGTCCGACGACTTTGCTGGTGGATCCCGTTGATTGTTTCCAGAAGACGAGCATTCGCTTCATCTCGAGTCGAAGGTCCGCGATCGACCCACGCGTAGTAGCCACTGGTGGAGACACCCAGCAAACGGCACATGGTGGTGATTGGATAGTCGGCCTGATTCACTTTCACGAACCTGAAGAATCCTTGGAAATCGGATCGCTCTCCCGTGCGAACCAGGCCGCGGCTTTTGCCAATATTTCCCGCTCAACCCTCAGCTGCCTATTTTCTTTGCGCAACTTCCGCAGCTCGGCTCGTTCTACCGTCGTCAGGCCGTCTCTACGACGGCCTTCATCCAGGTCTGCCTGGGCGATCCAGTTGCGGATCGTCTGTTCGTTGGGTTCAAACTCTCGGGCCAGCTCACCGGGGCTGCGCCCGGCTCGATGAAGCTCGACTATCTGCTGGCGAAACTCGGGTGGATAAGCTCGTCTTGTTCTTGGCATCGTGTCCTCCATTCTCCCAAAGGATTAGGTGTCCACTAAACCGGGGGAACTCCACTAAACGATTTACTGCTAACTAACGGTTGCCTGGGGGTTAGGGCGGACTAGGACTTGAATGCGGCTGAGAAAACATTATGGATAACTCGAAAAAAGGCTTGAAATCCAACGAGTGCCTGGGCGCCGGAACCGTCGAGGTGACCGATACATCACCGCCGGTGGCGCCAATGCGGTCATTGGAACAGCAGGTTCTTTTTTTACAGGCACGGAGGGGTCGTTGAGTATGCAGCCATGCGAACAGGGTGACACGGGTGTTGATATCGAAAGCAATGAGACCGCGGAGACCGCGCCCGCGCGCACGAGCGCCGACGCGGGGCGGCCGGGGCGTCTGCGCGGCCGGCGCCTGGCGGCCGCGGTCCTCGTGGCCGTCGCCGGGCTCCTAGCCCTGCCGCTACAGGTGCAGGCGCAGAAGACCACCTTCGTCTCCAACACCGGCCAGTCCACCGATCCCGATGTCCGGGAAGTCGGTCCCTATTTCCATCTCTGGCAACTTCAAGCACAGCAGTTCAGCACCGGCGACAATGAGGGTGGCTATACGCTCTCGGCAATTCAAGTCCGGGTAGATGATTTCGGGTCGATTTCTCAGCCAAAGGTGAGCATCTACACGACCTCATCCGGCAATCCCGGCAGCAGCCTGTACGTGCTGACCAATCCGGCGACGCTTAACGACGACGCGATCAACACCTTCAGGGCGCCGGCCAATGCGACCCTCGAAAAGGACACCAATTACTTCGTGGTGTTCGAGGAGCTGGGATCAGGCAGTAACGTTGGATACGACTTGGAGGTCACGGCCAGTAATGCCGAAGATTAGGGGAAGGCGAGCGGATGGAGCATCACCAACAGTTCGCGGCAGCGGTCTACGACTACTACAACCTGGACTGACCTTGCTGGCAAGCTCAAGATCGCCGTCAGGGGAACTCTCCCGCCCGCCCTCTCGATCGCGGACGCAAGCGCTGCCGAGAACGACGGCCACCTCATGTTCGAGGTCACGCTCTCGCGAGCCTTGCCGAACACGGTGAAGGTCGACTTCGAGACTATTTCGGGAGGCACCGCCACCGAAGGCGTCGACTACCATGCTCGTCGCACCTACACCCACGTCATTCTGGAGGGAGATAAGACCGCGCAGATGGGCTTCGCGCTCATTGAGGACACAGTCGCCGCCGCCGGGGAGACGGTGAAGGTAAGGCTCAGCAACGCGCGCGTGGTCGATGCCTACGGCAACAAAATAAAGGACCTCGACATCACGACCGACGAGGCGACGGGAACGATCACCGCGCCGTCGACCACCACGACCAACGTGCCGGGTTTGACCATTGGGATCCGAGACGCGACCGGGGACGAGGACGACGGGTACCTCGATTTCAGAGTCAGGCTCTCGCGGAAGCATGACGACTATGTGTGTTACGACTTCGAGACCATCTCGGGCGGCACCGCCACGGAAGGAATGGACTACCTCAAGTTCCCGAAAGCCACGTACTGGATGCAGATCGGAAAACGGGTGGACAAGCCCTTCGTCCGCATCATCGACGATAGGGTGAACGACAACGGCGAGACCGTGAAGGTCAAGATCAGCAATGCACGGCTGTGCAATGACGCATCCCAGACGCTCTCCATCACGAGGGCCGAGGCGACCGGAACGATCAGGAACACCGACCCACTGCCGCCGGCATTGATGGCGCGGTTTGGGCGGACGGTGGCCCGGGCGGGAGGTGGAGGCCAGGAAACGGTCCTGGATTTTGCGCATTTCGCCAATGGGAACGGCACCACCTCCGATCTGGTGTTCGTGAATGTGTCCACCCGGCCGAGCGGCCCCGGGCTCTCCCCCTATCACGCGGTCATCCTTCCGAGCAGGCCCACCCTCTACTTTTACGATCAGGAGGGTAATCTCCTTGACCCGGCATCGGTGGTGGATCTAACGGGCGATCTGGTGGTCACGGAGGACGGAGCCCTGAGCATCCAGACGGAAATGGAACCGCTGGGAGAACTCACGATTTCCACCCATGGCCGGGGGGAGCTGGTGAGCGGATCGGTGAAGGTGGTCTCCGAAGGTCCCATTGGCGGAGTCTTACGCTATGCCCTGCCCGGCATCGGGGTCACCGGGGTGGGGGCCAGCCCGCCCGTCCAGGACGCCCTCTTCCCAGTTCGCCAGGAGGGAGGGCTCGACACGGCGGCGGCCATCCGCAACCTGAGCGAGTCCGATCTGGTGGTGACCTGCCGATTGATGAAAGAGGGCGCCGTGCTCGAAGAAACAGAGATCCCTCTGGCGGCCAACGGACAGGAGTCCCAGTACATCGAAGAGATGTTCACCTTCACCGGTGCCGATGTGTCGGACTTCGTGGGCTCGGTGCGATGCACAGTGCCAGCCGAGGGGGAGGGGATGTTCACCGGAGTGGCCGTGGAGATCGATGTAGGCAACCGGATCCTCACCACGCTGCCGGTGGTGCCGGTGCAAGAGAGGATGGATCGAGAATAGATAAGGGGAGTGACCCGGTAGTCCAGGGTCTGAGCCGTAGCAGAGAGGGCGGAGTCATCCGCAGGGACGAAGGAGGCGCACCGCGATTTGACGCACCCGCTGGGGGCTATTTCCGGGTTCTGTTTTCCGGGTTTTACCCTCAAAAGGGGTATAACCCTTCGCTGTTTGTGGGTGTGTTGTTCTTAGGGTTTCAATCTGATGATTTATTCACAGGAGTAGTCGCTCCTACTACTTGTAAATCTTCTATTTGTCTTACTACTTGTATGGTGAAGGGTTTTATGCGGAGGATCGGCGCAATGGTGGGTTACGCAACTGTTTTTCTGTAATTTGACTGAGAGCGATCTGAAACAGGATTCTCCTGTGGGTTGAAATCGACCAGACTGAGGTACTGCTTCCCGATCAGCCAGTCTTCGTGAATCTCCTCGACGACGGCGGTGATGAGTCGCAAAGCGGACTCGGTGTTTGGAAAGATACCGACGACCCGGGTGCGCCGGCGAATCTGACGGTTTAGGTTCTCCAGCCCGTTGTTGGTGCGAATGCGCCGCCAGGTAGAACGTGCAAAACGAAAGACCGTAAAGCCTTCGGGCAGGTTGGTCTCCATCCAATCGGCCAGCTCCGGGTTGCGGTCACGGTATTGCTCGACTCGGGTTCGAAGCATGGCCTCGCCCTCGCCGCCTGAGGGTGCGTTGAAGATGTCTCGAATGTCAGTGGCGATGGCGGCACGTTGATCGGATCGGCGGGCGTAACGCTGAGCATTCTGGCTCAGGTGAAACTGACAGCGTTGCCAGGGCACCGAGGGAAAAACGGCTCTTCTAGCAGCACGTAGACCCGAGTGGTCATCGCTGACAATCAGCTGCACACCCTCCAGACCACGCTTTTGAAGCTGCTGCAGAAACCCTCGCCAGTGGACCTCAGCCTCGCTGAGTCGGCAGCTGACCCCAATCACCTCCCGCTTGCCCCAGCAGTTGACTCCGGTCGCTTTCAAGACGGCCACATCCTGAATGCTGCCCTGGCGACGGACCTTCTCGTAGTGCGCATCCAGGTACACAACTGGATAGCTGCCCAAAGGGCGGTTGCGAAACTGCTCGAGTTCGTCGTCCAGCAGCTTGGAGATTCTTGAGACCTGGCTGGCGGAGATCTCGGTGCCGCACAGCTGCTCGGTAATCTCGGTGACCTTGCGCGTCGACACGCCCATTACATACATCTCGGCGATGGCCAACTTGAGCGCCTTCTCCGAACGGCACCCTCGTTCCAGGGATCGGGGATAGAAGTCCAGGTGACGTACTTGTGGAATCCGGATTCGCAGCTGTCCCACTCGAGTGGACAGCGTCTTGTCCTTGTACCCGTTGGCGTGGTCTCGACGCTGCTCGCTCCGCTCCCAGCGTCGAGCTCCCAGAAACTCTTCTCGTTCCAGCTGCATGGCGGCGTTGATCAGCTTCTCTAATACTCCTCGAAACGCTTCACTGCCTTCTTCGATCAGCTCTCTCAATAGTTCTCGTGGTAGCCTCTGTTTTGGGTCTGGGGTCATTCGGATCCTCCTTACTCGTTGCCTTGAGTTTTTGGAGAAATCCTGCCCCAGACCTCTGATCCTTTTAGCTCACCTTTCCCAAATTACAGAAAGAACGGTACACCCCTCCTTTCACAATCCAGTCCCTACGTGCTGACATCCTGGATTCGTCCGGGAAAAAGGTGAATGGTGTAACGGTCGATGGGCTCAACGTGCGCATAATCCCTCGTGGTACTCGCAAGGTATCACTGACGTACATGCGCGAACTTGGAACCGCTCGCAATGCGGAACTCGGCGTGCTGGATATCGCAGAAAACAGACACGCGATTGCTCTCTGAGCCGCTCGAGCCCTTGGCATGAACTCCTGGGCGGGCAATTCGAGGCCAACCGCGCCGAGGTGCAAAGAATGCGCCACTAGGAAGAAGCGAAGGAATAAGCCTGGAACCCGGGGGAACTGGGGGCATTGGCTGGCGGCAACCCCCGGGGTCATGGGAAAGCACTTCGCATTTGTTACCCAGAGGGACCGGGTTTTGCTAACAATTTGCTAACGAACTACCTGATAACGGCCAATATTAGGCGGTATTGGAGTGTCCTGGCTTGGCCCGTAATGGCTTGCTGAATAACACTTTACGGTAACAAGCGGTTTTTCCTGATATTGTCCCTGCAGAATTTCCCCTCCGGCACCAATTTCATGTGCAGGCATCCCCAACACAAACACTCGTTGTGATTGCTCACTGGCAACGTAGCCAGGACGCGACGTCCTGGGGCGTTCTCAGTTCGCGCTGCAGGATGGCGAGCAACAGCTTCTTGGTGAGTACGGAGTCCAGCTCCCCATCGAGTTGAATCTCGTCTCTCTGATTGGGCATCTTGATCATCAAGGGGATCGCTCCCGGTTCTGAGTAAGATCCAGGCATGGGTTTCCAACCGTGATCGGCCATGACGACAACGGCGGTCTTGTCCCACAGGCCCGCCTTTCTCGACTCTCGTTCGATTTCACTCAGCATCTTGTCCGCACAGACCACGTTGTCGGCGTAGCTGAGCCCGGAGGCCCAGATCTTGAACTCGTCGGATGAAGGATCGTAGACGTAGGGCCAGTGAGGCATGTTCACGTGCACGACCACGAAGTCTCTGAGCGGATTGATGGCCATCTCCAAACCGGCAGATCGGATGCTCTCAAAGCTTCGGACGGCCCTGGCTCGCAACCACTCTGGGAGGAGTGTGCGAGCAGACGATTTCATGCTTGCAGCGAGATTGGTCGACGCCCTCTCGTGGTGGCCGGACACGAAGAATGATTGGCAACCATCGGCAAAATCCCCGAAAAGTCGGCAGTAGGGGTGGAAGTAGCCTGCGATGCCGATTGAAGCCCCAGAGGCAAAGGCTTCTCTGAAAATATGGTCGAAGTCAGAGACCGATACGAAAGCTTCGCTACCTTCGACCTGCACGTCGAGTCTACTGCACGATCTCTTCCTGCTCTGCACTACCCGCTGGCCGATCCAATAGGTCGGCATCGCTGTTATCGTTTTGCCTCCCGGGGGAACTACCCGCGACGCGTAGATCGATTGCTTTCGAAAGGAGTCGAGTCCCGGGAACTCGTATCCAGCCGGTCGTTTGTCGAACAAGATGCGTTGATCCAGCTCATCAAATGTGACCCACACCAGCCGTTGAAGATCGACAGGTCTAGCGATCATTTCTACTCGTTCTACGAGCCTGGGACTCTCCCCTGAAGTGCAGTTCTGATTGTCCAGAAAGGCCGCCCGCCACAGGGTGCTCGCTATATTGCTCAGCGCGAACGGACACAGGATCACCAGCAACATGTAGAGGGCATACGCCGGGAATTGAGGCCATTTCCAAAAGAGCACGGCGGCGCTTACGATCGGAATTAGGAGGTAGGGAAGAGAGGCTCCCAGATCCGTAATCTTGGATGCCTCCCCCAGAAAGAGCACGGGGTTGAACAGGCATACCACGTGGACGGCGAGCACAGTCCGTTTGGACCCATTGGAGTCTCGTGAAGCCAGTGACTTCAAGACAAAAAACACGCCTCCTGTCAGGATCAACGCCAGTAGCACTGCTCCGATGTAGTCGTCGCCCTCTGTGCCAACATGGGTGAGACACTTCTTCCCCACTAAATTAGACTAGAGGGTGAGAAGCTGGATCACACGATGATGGTAAACAGGAGCGATAAGAAACTGAGGATTTTGGAGACTTCGGAGCGAAGCGGAGAGGTCCCCAAAATCGGTGCGGAACGGACTGAGCCCGACAGGGTTCTTCCTAGACCCGATCCGGAAGTTCCCAGCAAGGCCACGCGTCGCCGATTTTCAGCCCGCTATAAGCTCCGGATCCTGGAGCAGGCCGATGGATGTGAAGAGTCGGGCGGAGTGGGAGCCTTGCTGCGCCGAGAAGGACTTTACTGGTCGAATCTTCAGACCTGGCGACGACAACGCGAGGAAGGAACGCTGCAGGCGCTGACTCCTCGCAAGCGGGGGCGCAAGTCCAAGCCGGTCAATCCTCTGGATCATCAATTGAGGCAAGTTCAGGCCGAGAATCGGAAGTTGAAGCGCAAGCTCGAGAAGTTTGAAGCCATGCTGGATCTCCAAAAAAAAGTCTCGCAACTGTTGGGGATCTCTCTGGCGAGCAGCGAAGAGAACGGAGACGAGAGCTGATGGACGAAGCTTTGCGATTCTCACAATCCCACGGAGTCCGGGCCGGCTGTCAGGCTCTGGATCTGCCGCCATCCAGTCTGTATCGGGAGAAACTTCGGCGGGAACGGCCGGCGATGGATCCTCGACCTCGGCCCGCATCCCCACGCGCCTTGAGCCCGCCCGAGAAGGAAGCTGTCGTGGAGGTCCTGCACAGCCAGCGGTTTGTCGACAAAGCTCCCGCCACAGTGTGGGCGGAGCTACTGGATGAAGGGCGATACTTGTGCTCGATCCGAACCATGTATCGCATTCTGTCCCAACGTCTGGAAGTCAAGGAGCGTCGCCGCCAGCGCCGCCATCCCCAATACGCCAAGCCAGAACTCCTGGCCACCGGCCCCAACCAATGTTGGTCATGGGACATCACCAAGCTCAAGGGTCCCGTCAAATGGAGTTATTACTACCTCTATGTGGTTCTGGATATCTTCAGCCGCTACGTGGTGGGCTGGATGGTGGCCACCCAGGAGAACTCACGCCTGGCCAAGGCTTTGATCGCCCAGAGCTACTCCAAGCAGGCGATCGTGTCGGGAGATCTCACCCTCCATGCTGATCGAGGGTCGTCGATGAGTTCCAAGGCACTGGCCTTGCTGCTGGCCGATCTGGGAGTGACCAAGTCTCACTCTCGGCCTCACGTCTGTGACGACAATCCCTACTCGGAGGCCCAATTCAAGACCCTCAAGTACCGGCCCGAATTCCCGGCTCGATTCGGCACCATCCAGCAAGCCAGAACCTTTTGCCGGGAGTTCTTCGATTGGTATAACCGCGACCATCGCCATTCGGGTATCGGCCTGCACACTCCCGAGGACGTGCACTACCTCACCGCCATCGCCACACGTCGCAATCGAGCCCAAACACTGGAGGCCGCCCATGCACTCTTCCAGGAGAGATTTCCCAATGGCAAACCCGTTCCTCCCGCTCTTCCAGAGGCGGTTTGGATCAACCCTCCCGAAAAGAAGGACCCCTGAGATGACGCTACTGTAATTTATTCACCAAAGTGTCTCAAAGTTGTTGACACGTTCCGTCGCGGCCAAGCGTCGGCACAAGATAGAGCTCCTCATCGCTCGTAAAAATGAGGATCCTCCAGACCTACAGGAGATTGAGGCTGGCAGCGGACAGGGAGAACGCAGCCAGCAGCCAATTGGACTTTAAGATCGATTTACCAGTCATGCCTACCGTGGGTCCGGCCTCTCTGCATAGCGATCTTAGATACTCCAGAGTGATTCGTCTCGCGCCGTGTTGGACATTGTATGGTCTAGCACGAAGCTTGCTAACCATTTCGTGATCTTGAAGGGTCCGAGAGTCTAAGCAATTTATCATGTCACGTTCCTCTGCTGCAAAGCTCCAGCCTCCTCGTCGGCAGCCAAAGAACAGCAGCAGATAGCGGCAGAAAAGTGTGCTATCCCCTGTCGAAATCAGCTGTGGTGGCTCTGTCAGGGCAAGATGGCAGACTTTTCATTTACCAGGTTGTCTTGTGCACGCCGAAACTCCTTGAGGAGGCACTATTTCGTTGAGCCCTTTTGTGAGGACCAAGGGGTATGGCGGGTTCTTTTCCGAAACACAAACCTCGCTTGACCTTCAGACATAATCTGGCCTTGAGAGATCACCGGGCAGCTATGAAAAAACCCAATGTGGGCGACCCTGCGGGTTCGGGTTCCTTATCGGGGTATCGCAAAGAATGGTTGCTGCTGTGCCTCTTCATCGGGCTCCAGTGATTGGCGACAGTTAGAATTCCCCGCGACGACAAATGGAATTCCCCGCTTTTTCAGGGCTGATCCTGACCATGAGGGCATGGTTAAGGATCAGCAAGTGCGGAGGTTAGTAAAGTTGAAGAAGAACGAGAAGACGCTAACGATGGCGGCGGCCAAAGCGGGGATGTCGCGAAAGACAGCTCGCAAGTACCTGAAGTCGGGAAAGCTACCGAGCCAGTGTCAGCCGGAACGGTATTGGAGAACTCGATCGGATCCGTTCGAGTCGGTGTGGCCGGAGGTGAAAGAGATCCTGAAGCGATCGCCGACGGTGGAAGCAAAAGCGGTGTTCGATCATTTGTGTCGTCAGCAGGAAGGGGCCTTCCAGCAAGGCCAGTTAAGAACGCTGCAGCGCAGGATCAAGCAGTGGAAGGCAGAATACGGAGAAGCGAAGGAGGTGATGTTCCCGCAGAAGTATCAGCCGGGACATCAAGCGCAATCGGACTTCACGTTTATGGGGCGCCTCGGAGTGACGATCCAGGGCCAGCCGTTTCCCCATCTGCTGTACCACTTCGTGTTGGCCTACTCGAACTGGGAAGCGACCACGCTGTGTTTCAGTGAGTCGTTTGAGAGCCTCAGCCTGGGGCTTCAGAACGCGTTGTGGGAGTTGGGGGCGCTGCCCGAGGAGCACCGGACCGACCGGCTCTCGGCGGCAGTCAAGAACCTGAAGCGGGAAGAGTTCACCGAGCGCTATCAAGCGTTGCTGAGACACTTCGGGATGCGCTCCAGTCGCACTCAGGCAGGAAAGGCACACGAGAACGGGGATGTGGAACAGTCCCATCACCGCTTGAAACGGGCCATTGAGCAGGAACTGCTGCTGCGGTGTAGCCGTGATTTTTCCAGCCGGGAAGAGTACGAGGGCTTTGTAGCGGTGATTGTGTCCCGGCGCAATGCGGCCCGGCAAAAGCGCCTGGGAGAAGAGCTGGCAGTGATGCGCCCGTTGCCGGCACGCCGTCTGGATGACTTCACCCGGCAGTGGGTGAGAGTCTCCCCCAGCAGTACGATCCGGGTTCGCCACAACACCTATTCGGTGGACAGCCGGTTGATCGGCGAGCGCGTTCAAGTGCGGGTGTGGGCGGATCAGGTGGAGGTCTACTACGGAGGACGGCGCCAGGCACGGATGCCGCGCTTGCGAGGAGAAGGCAAGCATCGCATTGACTACCGGCACGTGATCCATTCGTTGGTGCGCAAGCCGGGGGCGTTTACTCGCTATCGCTGGCGGGAGGATCTGTTTCCGGGGATCTTGTTTCGAGTCGCCTACGACGAGCTGCGCCGAGATTGTCCGGCCACGGCGGATCGCCAATATCTGAAGATCCTCGAGGTGGCTGCCCAGGAAGGTGAACAGCGGGTGCGAGAGGCACTTCAGGTGTTGATTGAGCGGGGACAAAGAATCCGTTTTGAAGCACTACGAGAATGCCTTGTCGATCCGGTGGTGGAACCCTGGGAAGTGATGGTGGAGAAGATGGACGTGGGCCTCTACGACACCCTTCTCGAGAACCGGGAGGTGAGGTCATGAGCACAGGCAACTTACCGCGACTTCGCGAGTGCCTAATCGAGCTGCATCTACCGGCCTTTCGGGAGCACTACGCCGCCCAGGCGGCACTGGCCACCCAGGAAAGTCTGTCCTATCCCCGGTTTCTCTTGTCGTTATCTGAGATCGAGGTGGCGGAGCGGCACGAGCGCAAAATCCAGCGCCAGCGTCGGGCCTCCAAGCTTCCCTGGGAGAAAACGCTGACGGCGCTGGACCGCTCGCGCTTGCCCCAAAGCGTGGATCGACAACTCACAGCGCTGCTGGAAGGGACGTTTTTGGATCGTGCCGAGAACGTCTTGGCTTTCGGTAACCCTGGGAGCGGGAAAACCCATCTGGTCTGTGCTCTGGGCCAGGAGTTGATTCTGCTGGGGCGCCGGGTTCTGTTTTCTACCTGCGCCCTGCTGGTACAGCGATTGCTGCGGGCCAAAATCGATCTGACTCTGGAGAAGGAGCTCAAGAAACTGGATCGCTTCGAGGCTCTCATAGTCGATGACATCGGCTACGTTCAGCAAAGCCGGGAGGAAATGGAGGTTCTCTTCACACTGCTGGCCCATCGTTACGAACGTCGCAGCATCTTGCTGACCAGCAACCTGATCTTCTCGGACTGGGAGAGGATCTTCAAGGACCCCCTGACGACGGCAGCAGCCATCGACCGGCTGGTGCACCACAGCGTGATTCTGGAACTCAACGTCCCGAGCTATCGAATGGAGAGCGCCAAGGCAAAGCAGCAGGGAACCACGAAATGAGGAAACCGCGAGGAGGTCAAATCCGGGCAAATCGGCTGATTGGACCCCGGAAAGTGCTTGGTGAGGGCGATAGACGAGTGCCCGCCAAGGGGAGAGGTCGTACAGCGCCCTACAGAGGCCGCTCAGCAGCCTCGTGGATCTGGTCCACTCCCCTCGACGCCAGCGCGAGCGAGGGGGAGCTCCGTTCGGGCTACGCCCTCACTCCGTCCCCCTCGCATTCTAGGAACAATCTCTCTTTTTTACAGAAAGGAGGACCGCGGAAAGGGCCGTCTCAGAGGACGGCTACAGCTCTTTTTTTTTAATCCTTGTGTGGGGATTTCCAATCGTCGCTGCGGGAATTCTATTTGACGTTGATCACTCCAGCTTACTTTTACGCTTTTTGTCACCGTCCCGGGCCACATATCGGTTGACGAAGGGACGTACCACATGATGGTGAAAAACTTTGCGAGAAGCGGGACTCTGGGAATCTGGAATGGCTACGAGGAGTTCCCTTCGATCGAACTACAGGCTGCCGGCCACTTGCGCTCCCACGACAGCCGCCTAGCAGCCCGTGGCAGAAGTGCTTAATTGGGTCCGGACACCGACTTGGGCCGGGGGCCACCTGGAAAGGGCCCGATTGAAAGTTTTCCAATCAAACCTTCAAAGAAAGTGCTGATCCGTCTCCTCAGGCCCTTCCTCAGCCCGAAAAAGACTAACAAAGCGCAAAGAATCCGGGCGTGGAGGGCCCGGGGAGTCCCTGCGCCGAGTTTCTGGCGCATCACCATACCCAGGTTGAACGCACCGGCCTGAATCAGCAGTCTCTTGGCCACATTGTCGTGTCCCCTGACCTCGGTGCGGCGCATCCCCCCTGTCCGGTACAGATGAGCAAAGGATCTTTCCAGTTTTTCGCCCCGCCGTCTCAGTAACTCGCGGCCTCGCTCTCCCCGTATCCGTCTGCGGTTGGCATAGGTGGCATCTCGCCCCTCGATGTTGCCTTTCCACTTGCGTCTGCCCCGCTTCGGTTCCGAGATGTAACTGCGTATCTGCAGCGCTGCAAAATCCTTTACCGTTTCGGTGCTGTGATATCCCTTGTCGGCCACCACCTCGGCCATTTCCTCTTTTTGCCCCGTCGCCTCTTCAATGTTTTCGGCAGCACGAATCAGCGTCTCCTTCAGGGTCGTCGTGTCTCCTTTATCGGCTCCCTGTACCGTGACCGCCACAATCGCTCCCGTCTCCATGTCGATGGCATGCTCGGCCTTGTGGGCCAGGTGCGTTCGCCCGTCCTTCATCTTCGTGATGCGAGCGTCCGGATCGTGAGGATGTTTCCACTCTTTGTTGGAGCCTTTCTTCTTGCGTTTCCGGTCCGTACGAACCAGGTCTTCGCGGGTGGGCGTCTCGATTCCGGAAGCCTGAGCCAATCCGGTTAAAAACTGGTTATAGTCTTCTCCCGTATCCCGTCGGATGATGGTGCGCATCGCCGCATTGGCTTCCAGCGTCGTCGCGTCGATCCCGATCGTCTTTCCCTTCAGCAGTTCCGATTCCGCCAGTCGCTCCAGCACCCAGCTGAACACCGCCGCATGGGTCTGCACATCGATTAATCTCCGGGTTCTCGATATCGTCGAGTGATCGGGTGGTGTCTCGCTCACTTTCAATCCCAAAAACTCTCTCAGGGCCAGTGAATCGGCCACTCTCCAGGCAATCCCTCGCTCCGCTCCGATCCCTTCAAAATACCCCACCATCAACAGCCGAAAATACACTCCCGGCGCCACGCTCGGCCGCCCCATCTTCTCCGCGTAGAACTTCCCGCACAGCTCCTCTACGAAATCGTCAAAGCCGTGCTCACTCAATACCTCGTTGAGGGCTTCGTAGAATGGATGCCCGGGGCTCCGCGCTAACTGGCTGCTGGCCACCCACAGATCCGCTTGTCGCCGTCGCTTCTTCTTTCCCATTGCCATGGGACCAGTGTAGTGTCTGAATGTGACCCCTGCCCTCGACTTTCACCACAGGCTGCTAGTCGCTCAGTATCCCTATTTGACCGCCGTTCTCGCCACACCTTTTTACTGGATCTGGGGGTACCGCGGCCTGTTCTTCATCAACTCCGTTGCCTTTTTTCTAACAGTGCTGGTTTGCTACGCTCTTGCCCACACCCTGTCCGCGGACCGAAACCTGGCACTGAACTCCTGTTTGATTCTTGTCCTGGCAACCTACCTCTGGGAATATTCCCAGGCGGCCTTTCCCCATGCCCTGGCCGTCTTCTTTGTTACCGGGGCAGCCTACTGTACGGTTCGTGGCCTGCGGCTCAACAGCACGGCCCGATCTATCTATTTCTCTGCAATGGCCGGGCTGTTTATCGGATCCGGGATGGGATTTCGGCTCGATGTCATTTTGGCGGCGCCGGCTCTCGTGTTCGCTCTGGCGCTCGCCCCGTCCCAGCGGGTCGGGAAAACACTTGCTTTTTGTGCCGGACTTGGTCCGGGTTTGGCAGCCCTGTCCATCACCAATCATTTCAAGTTCGGCACGGTCTCGCCTTTCGGATATGGCACCACAGGACCGACATCCGGCGTCGCTCCATATGTCCCCCTCGTCCTGTTGGGACTGGTTTTTCTGTTTGCCGTCTGGACCGGCCGGAAAGCAATAGCCCGCTGGCGATCCGGGTACAAGAAAGGGGTAGCTCTCGGCTCGGCAGCTGCGATTCTGGTCGCAGCAATTCTTTTTAGAAGCAGTGTAGGACTTCTCTTCCAACTCTTCTGGGGAGCGCTGCAACTCCTGGTGGACCTACGCCTTCGAGAACCCGAGCCAGACAGACTTTCAATGATTCGAACTGCCAGTGGAGCCATGGTCTACATAGATGGACTCAAGAAGTCCCTGCTGCAAAGCTGTTCCTATTTGCCTGTAGTGCTGCTGCCGCTGTTTACAATCAGCAAGAGGACAGGGAACCTTCCAGACAAAGGAAGTTCTTCGATTCTCTACCTCATACCGCTGAGTTATTGTGGGGTTTTCAGTTTTTTCGCCTGGCACGGCGGCATGGGCCTAAACTTGAGATATCTTCTGCCAATCTTACCTTTCACTTCGATACTGACGGCTTGGGCGTGGAGGGATTTGAGAAAAGAACTGCAAGAGCACTGGCGAAAGTCGGCGACACTGGTCGGGCTGGCAACTGTTGTTCTGTACGGCTCGTTTGTTCTCCCCAAGACGGGGGAACTGAACCCCACCCATGAGTTCTGGCTCCTGACGTTCCCGCTACTGGTTGCCGGTCTGATCGCTTTTCTCGTCCTTCTCAGGCTATTGGCACATCACAGCCAATGGGTCGCAGGACTGCTGCTGGCCACCATGATCGGAGCAATGGTGTGGTCGGGACTGCTCGGTTTCTCCTATGACTACCCCAGGTCAGCGATTTTTCGTTACGTCAATTCCAGGTTATCAGCCTCGCTCTCCAAGTACATTTCTCCGGACTCGCTCGTATTCATCGACGACTACAATTATGTGGGTTTGCTGGAAGTTGATCGCGTACGCCTCGCCATTCCCAAGGGCTCCCGCCCGGAAGGGTCAGATGATTTTCGAGATTTCCGACCCTTGATGGACTACCATCTAACCCGGGATCGAAACGTCTACGCCGTGTTTCGACATGCGTTCTGGGATATGGTCCGACGGCGCGGTTTGGTGGACGGTATTCCCATTCGGACCCTGTGGGAGGACGAGCAGTTTCAGCTCGTGCAGTTTACGCTTTCGGCAAAGGAAGATTGAGGAAGAGTGGGTGCCTCGGAAATGAGATAAGGATGGACAGGTCATTGGCTACTGACTCTGTGAAGGGGCGTACGCGAACGAGAATCAACTGGCAGCAGCGCTACGCAGACTGCGTGGAATCGATGGCCTCCGCGGCAGCCCTCGGAAACATCCTCAACCTGGCCGAGAGAAAGGACATCATCTCCTTTGGTGGAGGTCTCCCGGACCCCAAGACCTTTCTACTCGAGGAGCTGCGCGACGTAAGCGACCTGGTCCTGAGAGAACAGGGTGGCGAGGCACTGAACTATGGACCCAACCTTGGCTACACCCGTCTTAGAGAGTGGATCGCAGCTCGGATGGGAACGGTTGAAAATGTCCAGGCATCCATCGACGACATTATTGTCACTTCGGGAGGGTTGGAGGTAATCAATCTGATCGCGGGGGCCCTGCTCAACCCGGGCGATCGAGTCCTTGTCGCTGCCCCTACCTATCTGGCTGCCATTCATACCTTCCGGGCCCACCGGGCACGTATCCTCTCCATACCGAGCGACCACGGCGGAATCTCGACAGAAGGCCTGGAAGCGAGACTCGAAGATCTGGACAACCTGGGAACCCGCCCCGGTTTCCTTTATGTCATTCCCACTTTTCAAAATCCTTCCGGTTTGACCCTGAGCCTGGACAGACGAAATCGGATTATTGAGATCTGCCGGCGGTTTCAAGTGCCGATTCTGGAAGACCATGCCTATGCGGAGCTTCGCTACGAGGGAGATCGGATTCCAACACTCAAGGAGCTGGCACCGGAATCAGTCATCTTCGTTCACACCTTTTCAAAAATCTTCGGCCCCGGTGTCCGGCTCGGCTGGGTTGTTGCGGATCCATCAGTGATCGACACTCTTTGTCTCTTCAAGATGGGAGGCGACCAGTGCTCCAATACTCTGACACAGAGGCTCGTCTTTGAAGCTGGAATGCGCGGCCTTCTCGACCTTCAGGTGTCCAGGTCGATTCCACTTTATCGGCGAAAGCGGGATCTCCTTCTGCAGGAATTAGAACAACGGCTTCCGGGAAGGGTGTCGTGGACCAGACCCGAGGGAGGCTTTTACTGTTGGGTAACCTTGCCGCCCGGGAGCGACGGAGTCAAGCTCCTGGAAACTGCGCTCAGGCAATACAACGTTGCCTTTGTCGCCGGATCGCCCTTTTTTGCTAACCACCAGGGCAAAGAGTACCTTCGGCTTTCTTTCAGCTTTATTGACGAAACGCTGATTCCAGAAGGAGTTCGAAGACTGGTCTCTCTTTTAAACTCATGATCAGCCGCCTGATTAAGAAGAACAGAAACCTGCTGGAAGTCGAACTGCGTCAGAAGGGCTACCGCAGACTCTTTTCACCTGCCCTCCTGGCCCTGGAGCGGGCCCTGATCCCAAGACTCCGCGATCATGCCCATGGGAAATTCCTCGACCTGGGCTGTGGAGCCATGCCCTTTCGTCGACATGTCGAACCTCAGATCGAATCCTACGAATCTCTGGACATCGAGAAACGCGTTCCGGAGGTCACCTACCAGATGGACGCCCATGACCTTACGGCCCTGGGAACAGACGTCTACGACGCGGTCCTCTGCACCGAGGTCCTCGAGCATGTACCCGAACCGGGCAGGGTTGTGCGCGAGATCTGGAAGATTCTGGCTCCTGGAGGAAAGGTGATTCTCACGGTGCCCTTTCTGAGTCGTCTGCACGAGGAACCACACGACTATTTCCGATTCACCAAACATGGTCTGAGAGAGCTCCTGGACCGGACCGGATTTCATGTCTTCGAGGTGACTCCTACGGCGTCGCTGTTCTGCTTCCTGGGACATCAAGTCTCGACGGTCCTGGTGTGCGGCCTCTGGCACATTCCCCTACTGAAACACGTGGCTTTCTGGTGCAACGCGGCAGCCGTCACCCTACCGTGCTATTGCCTGGACCGACTTGTGGGAATGTCGGAACTGTATCCCCTTGGCTATGTCGTGGTCGCCGGGAAGGATGCCGGTCGGGCGGGTTCGAGCCCGTAGACCGGCACTTCGTTTCTTGAAGTCGAAGCCAACTTGGTTCTGTCATTGGGAGACAATCCTAGTCGTGCCTAGGCTGGTTATTCAAGTCCCCTGCTTCAATGCGGAAGACACCACTCTTGTCCAAATTAGCCATAAGAGAGGTCGGGTCGACCTCGTAAGATTCGGTTGATCGAATAACCGGACAAGGAGGACCCGACCATGAATCGATTTTGCAGCATTTTCAGTCAACTTCTCCAGCTTTTTCCTCGCTGGGAGTTTCAACAACTGGTCCTGGAGACCAAAGCCGAGCGCCATGCACGCGGTTTCAGCAGCTGGGGACAGTTTGTCGCCATGCTGTTTTGCCAGCTGGGCCGTGCTCATAGCCTGCGGGAGATCTGCGGAGGCCTGGCCAGCTGTGAAGGAAAACTGCATCATCTTGGAATCGCTTCTCCCAAGCGCTCCACCCTCAGCTATGCCAATAAGCATCGACCCTGGCAACTGTTGGCGATCATGAGAAAGTGCGGGATTTTGAACGGGCGCCGGGGTGGGGTCAGGGATCTGTCGATGGGGAGTCTTGGCGGCAATCGGTCGCGAAGGCGGCGATTTTTCTTTCCAGGTAACGGGAGTAGCCCTTGGGAAGAGGAGTCTCGAGCAGCTCCTCAATGACGGGGACAAAGTAGTAGAGAGAACGAATCGAGGCGAGGGGATGGGCGTCTTGGCAACGCAGTAGACGCCTTGCGGATGCCAGCAGAAGGGCATCTTTTACGGTTGGGAGCGGGATATTGCAGTCGTGGAACTGGCCGGCCAAGCGGCGATCGTGTGGTCGAGATCGAGGCGGTGTGGCGGGCAGTTCCAGATAGGCGTGCAGCACGGCCTGGACGTAAGCTCGACGCTGCAACAAGTCGCTCAATCTTGTTTGCGGCGCTCAGCCGCCTCCTGCTCACTTTCGCGGCGACGATAGCTTTCACCTTCAATGACGGTGATGTCGGCGTGGTGGGTGAGACGATCGAGGAGACTGACGATGCAGGTGGCGTTGGGAAACACGACGTTCCAGTTTTTGAAGGCTCGGTTGGTGGTGACGATGACAGAGCGGCGCTCGTAGCGTCGGTTGATGACCTCGTAGAGCAGGTCGGCGGCATGGCAATCGTAGGAGAGATACCCAACTTCGTCGATGCAAAGCAGAGACGGCCGTGCGTACTTTTTGAGCCGGCGGCGCAGTAGCTCAGAAGAGTCCAACTGAAGGTCGTCGAGCAGTTCGGATGCGGTACGAAACAGAACCGAGTGACCAGCCAGGACGGCCGCGTGGGCGATGTTCTTGGTGATCATGGTCTTGCCCAGGCCGTTGGCGCCCAGCAGGATCAGATTGCGGCCCTCGGGGATGAAGTCCAGGGTGAGGGCTCGCTCCAGCAGGTGTCGGTCGATCTTTTTGGGCCAGTTCCAGTCAAAGTCAGCCAGCGGCTTGAAGCGTCCGACGCGGGCATAGCGCAGCCGGCGCTCCAGCGAACGGCGAGCCCGTTCGATCTCCTCCAGCCGAGCCATCTCAGCCAGAGCGGCGCGAGTGGACCAACGGCCTTTCTTGGCACGGCGCAAGAAGTCCTCCAGTTGATCGGGGAGGACTCGAAAGCCGAGTTTTTTCAGCTGTGCAGCCAGTTCACTCGGGCTCGGAGAGGTCATCGTATCCTTCTGGAGAATGGGGCTGTACGTGAAGATCGGCCAACTCGGGGAGGCGCCTCAGATCGACGGGCAAAGGAGCAGCAGCAGCGCGTCGGCTTCTCTGTAATAGGAAAGCTACCGAGGAGGCCCGCGGAGTGCCGCGCTGCAGTGCTTCTGCGAGTGCCCCCTGCAGCGCCTCGGCACCGTAGTCCTCCAGCAAGCCCAACAGCTGACGGGTCTGGCGGACGACCGATTCTCCGCGCAGCAGGGCGGCTTGCAGAAAGGCCTCGCTTTCGGGGACAGCCACCGAGAGCCGGTCAGAAGGGGCAGCGTAGGCTTTTCTTTTTTGCTCCAGCAGAGCTTGCTGATGAGCGGGGTCGGCGACCACCTGGTGTCGGTCGTAGCTGCGGCGGTGGCGAGCCACTTGTTTGGTTCCGTCGAGAATGCGCACCAGGGTGTCGGAAGCGACCAGCGTCAGCTGCCGGCCCACTGCAGCGGGGGGAATCGAGTAGTCGTTGAGATCGAAGCGCACGTAGATGGTCTTGTGCGACTTGGCAGGCACTACCAGATCGGTTTCCAGGGGGTGAGCCGGAAGAGGCAGCAGTCGAGCTTTTTCTTCTTCGAAGACAGCGGCGACGGTGCGCGAGTGATCGCCCGGCCAGGGCCTACGGTGCGCGATCTCATCCCGCCAGCGGCGGGCCTGATGATTGAAGTCTGCCAGGGTGGTAAAGGGGCGGGCGGCAAAGAACGAAGAGCGAACGTACTGGATAGCTCTTTCAACGCGTCCTTTCTCATTCGCGCGTCCCACATGACAGGGCCTGGGGGCGAAATGGTAGTGGGCGGCCAGCTCCAGCAGCCGGGGATGGAATCGAATGGCGTCGCCGCGGCGCTCCAAAACCACGCTCTTAAGGTTGTCGTAGAGTAGATCTCTGGGGCAGCCACCCCACTGAGTGAAGGCTCGCACGTGGCCGCGCAGGAAGTTCTCCAGTGATTGGTCAAAGAAAAACTCCAGGGCCAGCGCGCGCGAATACGACAGCGTCAGCAGAAGACAGGAGAGCCTCCGGCTGGCGCCTCCGATCTGCACTTTTCCAAAGGAAGCCCAGTCAACCTGCCCCTGCTCCCCAGCAAAGGTGCGCAGCCGCAGGAAAGCTTCCCGCGGCCGGGGACGTAAGGTGGCCACCAGGCGGCGCAGCGTCACTACGCTGCCCGTGTAACCGCGGGCGCAGATCATCTGGTAGATACGGGTAGCCCGAAGGCGTGGGTATTGCTCCAGAGTCTGGCGGATGAACTCGACGTAGGGGTCGGTTACCCGGGGCCGCACGATCTTGTACCGGTTGAAGCGCTCGGTTTCCAGCGCCCGTCGCACCGTCTGGTGGTGCAGACCGAGTTGATCGGCTATGGTTCCGATCTTCCAGTGCTCGGCAAAGAAGAGTCGGCGGATGTGGGCCCTCTGCTCGGCGTCGATCATGCTTTACCCCCAGTGGAAGGGGTCGATATAGCGCCCTGCGCGACCGCAGCGTATACAAGCCGGTCGAAAACCGGGCCTGGAACGGCAAAAAGTATCTGCACGGCTGTTCTCCTGACGCCTCTGGACGGATCTTCTCGGCATTGAGTAGGCCGCCAGAGGCTCCCACAGCCTGAAAGAAGATCTATATCGCTGTCTACGTTGATCCGTCACGCGGGCTTGCTGCTGCCGCTGACGGTAGGCTCTTTGACGGTCGCGATGATCGGCTCGGCCCTCAGGAGATTGCTGGTGTCGGCGGTTGGCCGCACGGCATTGCAACCGGCGCTGCAGACGACGGCATGGCTGGCTGCAGTAGACCTGGCCCCGGTCGCAGGAGCGGCAGATGAAAAATAGCGCGCCGCAGCCTTCGGCCCGGCAAGTACATTGCCGGAGAACGACAATCGAATCGGCCATGGATCCAGTCCCGGCGGGAACTGGACAACAGCCCAGGATCGTGGCAGGTTACAATCTGCTTGTGGTGGGTATCCGCTTTGTACAGAGCTGCCACAACCGGACCTCGACCGCGTTACAGGTCGAGGTCCTCCCTCTTCCTGGATTCGAAACAATACACTCTCGAAGGGAAAAATCCACCTCGTCAGAAATCGCGAGATGAATGCTCGGACGCACCTACGGTGCGGATGATGTTGAAACCCTATCCTAACGGCGAGTGTCCAAAAAAGCGCACTTCCTGATGATCATTGACACCCCATGGTGGCGACCATGGCTGAGTTACAAAGACACGAGAACGGATCACCTTCTCGTGAATAAGGCAGCCGGCGAAGCTCTGGTTAGCCCCCGGGTCTTGTAATATTGTATGGTTGGAGATCATGCTGAAGAATCCACGATTGCTTTTGTCTGTCCTGTTGCTGGGCATGCCGGGAGGCAATGTAAGAGCTCAGTCGTTGTTGCCACAGGAGAACCAGCAACCTCAAGAAGGCGAGCAGGTCCTTGAACTGCCCCGCGTTGTGGGGGAACCTAGTTCGAGAATTGAGTTTGAAGATTGGATGGTCGTTCAACAAGCTGAAGATGTGGAGGAGCGAGCCCGGCTGGCCGAGAGATTTCTGGAAAATTATCCCAACAGCGGGCTGACTGCCTTTGCCCACCATCTCCTGGCGGAAGCAGCGTATAAGAAGAATGATATCGATAACTTCATTCTGTACGGCGAAAAAGCTTTACTCGAGCTGCCCGAAACGCCTGCGCTGCTGGCCCAGTTGGCCTACCTCTACTCCGAGAGGAGGGATTCCGTCAGGGCGACCAAGTACGCCAACGGGGCACTGGCGCTGTTAGACAGTATGGCAAAGCCTGACGAAATGCCCTCGATCCAGTGGGTCACCGAGGTGCGTGGACTGCGGGCTGATTCCCATTATGCTCTGGGCCGTTCCCATTTAGAGCTGTGGAACCTGTCTGTCGGGTCACCGAAGGAACTTCAAGAGGCGGTTGAGCACTTGAACCGAACCCTGGAATTAGATCCCGAGCATGGCTACGCCGCCTTCCGGCTGGGCTTTGCCCAATTGAAGGCCGATCATCCAGAGGTAGCCCTTGAGGCCTATGCTCGCGCCGCCATTCTAGATGGTCCGGCGGCCGCGCCATCCAGAAGTCATTTGGAGAGGATACACAAGAACCTGCAAAGGGATCCCGAATCCAAATGGGCGCAGACGAGCATCGAAGAGATCCTCGAAGAAGAACGAAAACGCCTGGAGTCGAAACAGGCGGAAATGCTGCAGGAGCTCGCCCGTCTGGCCGCAGAGATCGACGAATTAGAGGCCGCAGAGACCGACAGATTAGAGCAGGAAAAGGAAGCCACACCTCCCGGAAATTGACTCTTCACAACGCGCCAGGACGACTCTCCAATCTCTGCCGGACGGAAGGCTGAGTACGTTTAGGCTCTGCAGGCGCTGCCCGGTACAGCGCCCCGGGAATCACCACTGTAAAATCGTTCGTTCGGCTACGAAGCGTGAGGTCTTTTTCATAGGCGCTTTGTCTCTTCTCATGTGCTGGCGCACGTAGAGTGGGTAGCTGGTTGGTGAAGAGTCCCGAGGCGAAATGTCCACCAGCGTACTGCCCCGGAAGGTGCACTTGTACGTCTGTTCCATTTTGGTCCTGGAATTGGCCGTGTATTCAGCGCTGCGCTCCCGGATCGGGAACTCGAGTTGGATCAGGTCGCCCGGTTTGAGGTCGTCAAACATCAGGAAGTTGCCGATCCGCACCCCTGAGCGTTCCTTTTCAGCAACCCGGCTGCGAATTTGTCTTTGTGCAACCCAGGAGGGTATCCGCACCGAAACGCGATGTAAATTTTTATTCCGAATGATGACCCTGCCTTGGTAGGGAAGGAAGCTGTCCACATCCAGGCCCGGAGCTGCCCGGTTCAGCAGCAGGTTGACCTGAGCAGAATCTCCGGACTGGCGGACGATGCTCTCCCAGCCATAGTACAGGCCCTGCGTACCGTTGCCCGTGCAGCACTGCATCACCCAGGGGTTGGGAATACTGTTGGGAGCAGAAAGCCCCGCATAGTTTCCAAGGCTACGCTGGATCACATTCTCCACGCTCACCTGCCGGTCATGGGGAGCCTTTTCTTTCACGTCACACTCTTGTGAGGCCGCGGCCACTCTTTCCAGTCGATCGGCGTGCACCAGCTGCTGCTCCACCAGATGGTTGCGCACCACCGCATCGACGTCATCCCAGTAATCTCCTACGCCTGCATCCGTCAGTCGTATTCCCAGGGCGACCAGATCCCCCAGCGCACATCCCTCACACACATTGCTCGTTCCCGGGTGGCAGTTGACCCATCCGATCCTGGGGATCCCGAAGGTCCAGGTGTACTCGTAGGCCCGGCGCACGAATTCGAGAACCCGCTCATCGCGCGCTGTCATTCCGTATTCCAGCATTCCCCGCAGGGCCCCCGCCCGGGCGTGAAAATGAGTGTACCAGTGTCCCATCTCGGGTCCTGCCACACCAACAGAGCTGGGCGCCATTTTTGCAATATGACCGAGCACTTTGCGGCGTTTTTCCGGCACCACGGGAAGGCCGCCCCAGAACTTCGGAAGCATGCAAAAGCGAGTCAGCCGGGCCGCCAGGTCCAGCGCCTCCTCATCACCGCTCATCGCATACCAGCGCATCAGTCCCTGGATCTGATGCCCGTGCATGGTGACCACCGATCCTTCTCCACCTTCAGTCTCGCTTTTCGGTTCGTCCGTCTTCTGCCAGCCTGAGCGAGGGTAACTGAAGGGTTCACCAAAGCCGCCGTCGGGATAGAAACTGTAGTTCTCGCGGTGAATGGCGATCCGTTTCAGGCCTCCCACCAGCTCGCGAATCAGCCGGTCCCAGGAGGGATCCTGCGAGATCTCTCGCCAGGCCACCAGGGTCCTCAGCATCCTCCCCTGGCCGGTCGTGCTGGCGATGTCCTCGTTCTTTCCTACGCCATAGATTTCCGGAGTGTAGAGAGTTCGCCAGGGACGTGACGCTTCGTAGGGGTTCCAGTAAAGTCCATCCTCGAGTCGGGAGAGCAATTCCGCCCTTTGAGCGGCTTCCACTTCCAGGTAGCGGTCGGTCCCACACATGAGCCGCATCAGCGGAAAGGATTCTCCGTACTTCGTGTCACAGGTGCTGTCGGCGGCGTGATGCGCCATGTAGGGTGTCTTACAGGCATAGCGAACAAGGAAAAACATGTAGTAATCCAGGTCTGTGTCAATGGTCCCGCCGATTCCGTTAATCGCAAGTTCAGCCCGCCCGGCCAGGTCGAGCGTGTCGGGAACCATGGCCTCATAGCGGTGGCCCGCATAAACACTGTCTTCCAAGATGGGAAGCCCGGTGCTTGCCTCCGCCCTGTGGGCAAACCCTGCCCCTTCGCTGTAAACACTGAAGTGGGCTGCGCCACCCGCAACCACTCCCTTTAAGAACTCCCGTCTTTGCATTGTTAAATCTTCCTCCTTGTCGTCATTTCAAGACTCCGTAGGGGCGGACCCTGGTGGTCGCCCGCTGCCCGGGCCGGCACAAGACCGGCCCCTACGATTGATCCTCAATGGCTGCATCTTCATCCCCATCCTGACTCGAGTTACTCGTTCTCAATCTTCTTCAAAAGCAGGCGGGCCTCCTGGTGATCAGGATTCAGCTCGAGCAATTGCTGGAGAAAATGTCTGGCCCGTTCGGGCTCGCCTTTCAACGAGTGTACCATCGCCAGGGTCAGCAGAGCTTCTTCCGCCTGAGGGTTCAGGTCCAGCGCCTTTTGAAGTGACTCAATGGCTCTCCCCAGGTTACCGGCTTGACCGTGGGCGCGACCGAGATTCACGAACGTTTCTTCGGCGGCTACACCTTTTTCCACCGCCCCCTCGAGAACTTCGATGGCCCGCTCGAATTCACCCTGCCTCGCAGCGACGATGGAAATGGCGTTGTAGGCAGTTTCGTTATTCGGATCCAGAACGAGCAATCGCTCGAAAGCCTCTCCGGCCAGGGGCAGCCGCTTCTGGAGGGCATACAGATTGCCAAGATCCAGGTATGCCGGAGCGAATCTTGGAGAAACTGCCAGGCTGCTCTCGATAGCTGTAAGGGCTTTGTCCCACTCTTGATCGCGGAGATAGATCTGAGCCAGGTGATAGTGGGAAAAGTGGGCAATTGGGAACAACTCGATTGCCCTTTGGAAGTACTCGATGGCCTCTTTCTTTTCTCCCGCGGCATCGGCCAGGACTCCCAACCCGTGAAGTGCAGGGACATAGTCCGGAAATCGTTCCAGCACTCGAGAGAAATAACTCTTGCTCCGCTCATGATCGTCCCGGTTGGCGTAGATCAAAGCCAAATTGCTCAAAGGCAGCAACTGGCCTGGTCGCTCTGCCAGCGAGCGCTCATAGGCCGCCACAGCCTGATCTATTTTCCCGGAAACTTCGTAGCCCTTTCCCAGCAGGGCGAAGGCCTCGGTCTGGTAGCGACCGTTGGCCTGTTCGACGTACTGCTCCAGCAGTCGCATTCCCGTTTCCAACTGCCCGGGCCGTTCCCTCAGTTCAGCTGGAGTCGCGTCCAGAAATGCAGATCCCGTCAAAAAGGGCTTCTCTGTCTCAGACAATCCCGTGGCTGGAGATTCCAGTTCGTAGTGGGTGTTCTGACCTAGATCAGAGGGTAGCTCGGTGGTGGAGTGGATACCGATTCTATGGTTCGTAAAAACGATGTGACGAGTTCGTTGATTTCCGGTCCGAAGCTCCTCGAACGAAATGTCGGGGCTGTCTTTGGTTGGATCTCCGGGAGGCATGTGACAATGCGCGCAGTCCCCCGTTATCCGGGAAGTTTCATGGCTGCTCAGGTCACTCGTGGCATGGCAGGAAAGACAGCGCGCGCGGTAAAAGTCGGAGCTCTCTTCATGGGGGATCTTTCGGTGGGGATCGTGGCAGCTGGTACAGGTCATGGCACCTTCACTGGCTTGAAAGCATTTCGATTCTTCCATCAGATCTCCATGCTGCTTGACCATATCGAATTGCCTGCTTTTTGGGTCCAGGCCACGGAGCTTGAAGCGGACTGCATAATCGGGAAAGGGTTCTCCCGGGCGGTAGGAAAAGGTTTCCCGACCCGGCACAATAACCCGAGTCGCCACACTGTAGACATTGGTTTCGACGTGGCACTGGTAACAGAGGTCTCTCTGAGCCTGCTTCGAATCCAGGCCGGGGTGGTAAATCGCCTTCTTGAACTTTTCGGTCGGCGCCCCCTCCAGAATCAGGCGGACATGCTCCCTTCCCGGTCCGTGGCAACGCTCGCAGCCGATGCCGGTGGGAAGCGGGTAGGGGAAGTAGACTTCGTCTTCGGACCTTTCCGGGATGAGCCGGGGATAGGATGTGTGACAGAAGAAACATCCCTGGGGGATGGGGCGCGTGAAGTCGAGATGATCTGCGACGTCGTAGCCGGGAGACATCCCCCAGCGTTGTTCCTCGGTGTACCAGGTGACGGGCAGCTTGGTGATCACCCCGTTGGCGTGATGATGGAAGTAGGAGCGGGCATGATCGCCTGAGCCCAGGATATAGGTAACCTCCTCTTCATGGGTGTAGATGGCCTCGCCCTTCTTGTTCTTGAGGTAGCGGCGCTGATAAAAGCGTCCGTTGCGTTCGAGCATCGTGTAATAGAAGCCCGACTTCTCGTGGTAAAAACTGTTCTTTCCTCTATAGTCCTCGATCCTGTTCTCCAGGCTGGGCCGAGAGAATGAACGGGCCATGCCGATCGTCTGGTAGGAATCGTAGATTTTCTTATGGCAAGCCCGGCACGCCTTCTGCCCGATATATCCCTCGGCGTGACGCGGCTCGGCAGCAGAAAGAGCGGTAGAGGACTCCGGAGGCGGGTGGCCCGGGCCTTGCTGAAAAAGGCCTAAAAGCGCCGCCTGCAGCAGCGAGGTGGCCAATCCGGTAACACCCGTTCCGATTCCAACTCTGCTAAGACGGAAGCGGTTAGTAGGCAAGGGTACGCTATTGAATCTTGAAACGACCTCGAGTTACGACCGACTCGTTGGCAACGCCGTCCTGCACGGTGACTCGTATCGAATAATCCCCCGGCCGCAGGCCCTCCAGGTCGACGTACTGTACGAAAACCGCTCGCTCCTCCGAGAAAAAGACAAGATCCTGGTTATCGGTATCGGAGACCTTGCTGACAACCTTGCCATCCCTGATGACTTCGTAGACAGTCTCTGGAGACGGTCTGCCCAGGCTTTGATCGACCTGGAGGTTGTAGACCTGAAGATAGACAGGCAGGTGGCTGTCTGGAGTGAACGTCCCCCTGACATTGGGAATCACTTTCAGGTCACCCAGAACGAACATCTCAAGTGCATCCGGAAGCGTCGAAAGCCTGCGAATCGAGTTGGCCAGGATCAGAGGACTGGTGACAAGTTTCTTGCTCTCGTAATTGGGAGCCACTAGCCCCGTGTCCATTGTACCCAGCTTTTCACCGTACAAATCCTCCAGGATCAGATGCAGCTTGTAGAGACCAGGGGGAGCGAGCATCTGCTCCTGGTAAATCGAACTCTCCATCCGGCCCTCTTCGATTCGATCTGGCATGTATTCCAGGGCCACCAGTTCTTCGAACTCCGTCAGCACTCTTCCAGTCAGACCGACAGCCCGTCCATAGATCTTAACTGATGCCCGGTGACGACCGTTTTCTTTCTGAAACGTCAGATCCTTATTGCGCAGCTCCACAGAGACCGCAAGCATCGTTCTTGACTGATCCAGCTTGATCGAGTTACTCATCACCTTGAAAGGCAGGGAGTGATACAAGACTCTGCTGTCGACAGCCTGCTGAAGGTCTGTGAATTGGATGTCAGGAGCCTTCTGAACAGCAAAAAAGCGGGCCATCCGAGCAAACGGCCGGTCTTTTGACCGCATGCGCATCATGCCCTGGATCAGCGGGTTATTCGCACTTCCCGGGGTGAAATAAGGTCGCTGCGACTTGTCCATCATCCCCGATTCTTCCGCCCAGGTCAATCCGGCGTCGGTGTGGAGTAAAGCATCTTTCTCCTCTAAACCCAGTGCCAGACGGTACTCTGCGGTACCGGACTTATCCACGAATTCCAGCTCGATGTTCGAACCGATTCCGGGGATATGACGATAGAGCCAGCGCTCGAACGCATAGGTGACAGTCGTTCCTCCACCCTCGTGGGGAAGCCTCTCATAGCGGCCTGCGCTAGGGCGCATCTCCCGGTCATCGGGCGGGCCCCACATGATATAGGTCCTGCCTCGATCCGTTCTCCACCCTGCCTTGGCACTGAAAAAATGGTCATTGGCGTAGGCAATCCGACGGTAATGTTCTTCCTTGAACTCGTTGAAGTTTGTCTGGGCGTCTGAATCACGCCGCATCCAGAACTGTTCAATGAACTGTTCCCGCTCGTCATCCGAGTTCAGCCGGTCGAAAACGCCTTTTTCCTCGTCCGAAATGATGTAGACAACATCCTGCTTGAGCCATTTCTTGTAGTAATCCTCCATTTCTTCCTGCAAGAGCGCCCGATCGCTCTTTTTGGAAGGAGGGGCTGACTGTTGAGACGAACCGGTATCAACCAGTGCAAGAAACAAGACAATGACAACGCTTTGCCGCCCCATGTTCTTTTTCACTTTCTGGCCACCTTCAACTTCGAAACCTTTCTTTCAGAAAACGATAAAACTCTTGCCGAAGGCGTGTCAAGCCGTCTGCAAAGGTCTGACCGCCCTCCGTTGCGTACAGACTCGGCGGTCGCGACGCTTTCGGCCCCTCCCGCTCTCAGGTCATCTGGATCCCGGATTCCACCTCAGATTGGAATGTGGGAGGCGCCTGTGGCGGCGACCCTGCAATTGTTAGAGTTGATAGCGAGCTGCAGTGCTCACTTGAGCTCATTTTTGCTGAAAAGTTATCATCAGCACATGCTGCTGCCCTGGATACTGCTCGGGACGCTGAGCCTGGCTTTCGTCGCGGTCCCGAGACAAGAATTGGCACCTCTTCCCGAATTGGCGGAGCGGCCGCTGGCAGCCTTCGAACCTGATGATCGCCAACGGCTTCTGGCAACCTACGAACGAGCCCGGGCAAACCCGACGGATGGGGAGCTCAACGGTCAGATGGCGATGCTCCTGCACGCTTTTGGACAGTATGAACTGGCATCCAGGTTCTATCATCGTGCTCGTTCCCTGGAGCCGTCCAATTTTCGCTGGGCATATTATCTGGGCCTTGGGTTGGCTGCGGTCGGCCAGGAGGGTCAGGCGATTCCGGTTCTTCGTGCGGCCGTCGAACTGGACGAAAACTATCTTCCAGCTCAGCTCAAACTTGCCGAGCTGCTGGGGACGCTGGGCGACTGGAACGAGAGCAGACGGATTTATGGGGATGTGGTCCATCGCTATCCGGATAACGCACGGGCCCATTACGGGCTTGGCCGAATTCAATTTGCCAGGGGCGAGGCTCAAGCTGCCCTGAGCAGCTACCGGAAGGCTTCCCGGTTATCTCCGGATTTCGCGGCCGCCCACTATGGCCTCGCCATGGTTTACCGCAGCTTGAGCGATGTGCAGAAAGCTCGCCGGCATCTACTCCTTTTTGAGCGGAGCAGAGGGACTCAGCCCCCATTGGAAGATCCGCTGCTGGATTTGATCGGGCAGCTTCACTCAAGGGCGGAATATCACTACCTGCAGGGACTCGAGTTCCAGAATAGAGGGCAAATCCCGCAGGCTCTTGACGAATATGAACGGGCCCTGGAGGAAGACCCTCAGCATGCCATGGCGCACGCGAATCTATTCTTCAGCTACCTCACTCTGGGTGACCTCGAGAAGGCCGAACAGCACTACCAGGCTGCGCTCAAACTCGATCCGCGCCTCCACGAAATCCACCACAATCTGGGTATTCTGCGACGGCTGCAGAACCGGGATCAGGAAGCTGCAGGGGCCTTCCAGAGAGCTCTGGAACTGAACCCTTTTCGCGCCGAATCCCATTACCTTCTGGGGACAATTCTGTCGGATGACGGTCAGTGGGGCGAGGCCGAAAGGCGCTTTCGCCTGGCGATCCAGAACCAGCCTGAGTTCAGGGACGCCCATCTGCGACTGGGCTTGCTTCTTCAGAAACAGGAGAGAGATGAAGAAGCCCTTCCCCACTTTCTGAAAACCCTGACGGTAGAAGATGAGAGCACTCCTGTGTGCCTGTACGTGCTGGCCCGCAGCTATGCTCGTCTCGGCCATCTCGGCAAAGCCATTGACTCGGCGGCACAGGCCCGGGAGAAGGCGCTTTCAGCGGGGGAAGGTGAACTGGCGGCAGATCTTCAGAAGTTCCTGGAGCAGTTGGAGCAGGTAAGGAAACGGCAATGAGAGACGAGGCCGTCTTCGCGTCCCCCAGAGGTTGCAGGGTGCTCCTGACCACCCTCCTCTGGGGAGCCTTCTGTTTGCGGGCGGTAGGGGGTCAAGACCAGGTGATCTCAACTCCCCTTTTCTCGGAAGTCGCCTCCCGGGTGGGGCTGGATTTCAAGCACTTCAACGGGGCCAGCGGAGAGTATTACCTGCCTGAGATCGTGGGCTCGGGAGCGGCGCTGCTGGACTACGACGGGGACGGCGACCTGGATGTCTATCTGATCCAGAGCACCATGCTGGAACCCGACAAGAAACCGGCTCAGTCCTGGTTTGCTCCCGACCCAGGCTGGCGGCCGGGACACCGCTTGTTTCGAAACGGGCTGATCCCGCAGGGAACTCTGGGCTTTACGGACGTCACCACCCAGGCTGGAGTGGGATCTCTCAGCTACGGGATGGGGGTGGCGGTCGGGGATTATGACAACGATGGGGACTTTGACCTGTACCTGACCAACTACGGACCCGATGATCTGTATCGCAACAATGGGGACGGAACCTTCACCCACCTGGAGGGAGCGGGAGCGGACGATTCTCGCTGGACTACCAGCGCCGCCTTTCTGGACTATGACCGCGACGGCGACCTGGACCTGTTCCTGGCCCGCTACGTTGGATTCATCGTCAGAGGGAATCAAATCTGCAGGACCACCGGTGCCCGGGATTACTGTTTCCCAACCGTTTATTCCCGGCTGCCCGATCAACTCTATCGCAACGAAGGAAACAGCAAATTCGTCGATGTGACGGAAAAGGCCGGAATGGGCGCTGCTTTCGGGAACGGATTGGGAGTCATCTGTGCGGATTTCGACGCCGACGGCTGGACAGATATCTACGTGGCCAATGATGAAACTCCCAATCAGCTCTGGATGAATCAAGGGAACGGGACCTTTGAAGATGTGGCCCCCCTCTCGGGAGCGGCTTACAACGCCGACGGCAACGTAGAAGCGGGCATGGGTGTGAGCGCAGCCGACTTTGACAATGATCAGGATGAAGATATCTTCCTTGCACATCTGCGAGCCGAGACCCACACCCTCTACCTCAACGACGGCTCAGCCGGCTTTTCTGACCAGACCAGCCGTTTTGGGCTGACCAGGGCAATGACCTACACGGGTTTTGGAACCCGGTGGTTTGACTACGACAATGATGGGAACCTGGATCTCTTCGTGGCCAACGGAGCGGTGCGTATGACGCGGCTGGCCGAACCGACCGAATATCCTTACCATCAAATCAACCAGCTCTTCCACAACGACGGGCACGGGAATTATCGAGAAACGACCGCCCGGGCAGGAGCTGCTCTGCAGCTCTCGGAGGTGAGCCGGGGAGCTGCCTTCGGTGACATCGACAACGACGGCGATGTGGACATCCTGGTGACCAACAATAACGGACCGGTGCGCCTGCTCTTGAATGAGGTCGGCTCGCGACGGCACTGGCTGCAGGTGCAGCTGCAGGGTGTCACGAGCAACCGCTACGGCATGGGAGCCCGGGTAGTGCTGATCCGGGACGGAAAAAAGAGTCTGTGGCGCCGTGCTCACACGGACGGCAGCTATCTGAGCGCCAACGACCACCGGGTCCACTTCGGCCTGGGCCTGGATGCCCAGGTCAAAGCGGTCGTCGTCCACTGGCCCGGCGGCAGCAGTGAGATCTGGGAGGAGATCGAAGCCGATCAGCTCCTCACCCTGCGGGAAGGATCGGGAAGACCCTGGACGCCGTAGGGGGATTTTGTTCCGAGTTCCGAGTTCCACGCTTGGAAACAGGGATCCTGGCGACCTGAAAGTGGGTGGGGCCTCAGGCCACCTCAGTGTGGGAGGACCCTCTGTGGTCCGAACAGGTTCGCGGCACGGAGGCCGCTCCCACTCTCCCGGGTTCGGGGTTCACCGGATGCCGGTTCTCTCGTGAATGGCAATAACCCGGCCCGCCCTGACGTCTTCAAACTTCTGCCGAGTCCCGCTGGGCCACTGGATCTCGATGCTCTCAACACGGCTCGCCTGGCCCAGACCGAAATGAACACGCAGCCCGTTACTCGAGTAGTAACCGGAGGCGCTGCGCACTTCATCGGTGTAGATTCGTCCGCCGGCCGCTACTTGAATCCGGGCTCCGATCGCACTGCGGTTGCTTCTTTCACCCTCCAGTTCCAGGATGAGCCAACTGTTTCCCGAACTGCTCTGGTTGATCAGCAAAGACGGAGTGTCATTCAGATTGACCACAATGATATCCAGATCCCCGTCACCGTCCAGATCCTCGAAGGCCGCCCCTCGGCCGGCCGCTTTCTCGGCAATCGCCTCTCCGGCCTGGCTCGAAGCGTTGTAAAAGGTGCCATCACCCTGATTTCGGTAGACCAGTCGCTGCTGGCGATAGGTGATTTCCGAGGGATGACGATCCGCCTCGGGATAAACGTGGCCATTGGCGATGAACAAGTCCTGCCAGCCGTCATTGTCGAAGTCGACCAGACCCGTACCCCAGCTCAAGTATCGCGTGTCCCTGCCCAGTTTGGCCCGGTTGGTCATATCGGTAAACGTCGAGCTTCCGTCGTTGCGGTAAAGGGTGGAGGTGTCGTCGGAGAAGTTCGTCACCAGCAGGTCCAGGTGCCCGTCCAGATCGTAATCCGCCGCCGCAACTCCCATGCCCGCCTGCTCTCGTCCGTTTTCACTCAGGGCCACCCCCGAGATCATCCCCACATCCGCAAACGTGCCATCCCGGTTGTTCTGGTAAAGGATATTGGGCGTGGTGTCACAGGCGACGTAGATGTCCGTCCAGCCGTCCTCGTCAAAATCGAGCGTGATCGGCATGAGGCAGTAAAACCCTTCGGCCCGGGTGATTCCGCTTGCCGAGGAGACGTCACTGAAGGTGCGATCCCCATTGTTGCGAAACATGATGTTGGGCGACTTCCCGAGTCCCAGCGGACCACACATCACTCCCATACCCCGCCACATGCAGTTGGCGCTCGAGCCCGGCTCGTAGCGGGTCGCTTCTTCGTAGTCCACATAGTTGGCCACAAACAGATCAAGATCTGCATCGTGGTCGTAGTCCAGGAACGTGCAGCCTGCGTTCCAACGCTTCTCGCCCCCAATCCGCGAGCTCTCGGAGATATCTTCAAAGGTCCCGTTGCCCTGGTTGCGGTAGAGGACGATCTCTCCGTAGTAGGTCACGCAGAGATCGGTCCATCCATCGTTGTCAATATCTCCGACGCAAACCGCCTGACCCCAGCCCGAGCGCGTCAGACCGGAAGCCATCGTCACATCTGAAAACCTGCCGTTGCCGAGATTCCGATACAGCCGATTCGTGGGGAGATGGTTGGAGGCAAGGTTCAATCTGGATCCGTTGATCAGAAAGATATCGATCTGCCCGTCCTTGTCATAATCGAAGGAAGCTGCTCCCGTCCCCGTAGTTTCCAGGATGTAGCGTTGAGACTCCACACCTCCATAGATGATTGGGTGATCCAAGCCGGACTCCCGACTTCGGTCGACAAACCGAATTGGACTCTGGGCTTCCAGGAATGCGCTGGCCACTAAAAGCCCGAGCAGCAGAGTCAAGCCGATTCGAAGCGCAATCTTCATCATCTCCTCTATCATACGCATCTTCGAAAGAAGGCGTTTGTTGGCACTCGCCACACTAGCTTGAACCCTTCCACTGGCCCTATCATGGGATCCATGTACAGAATTCTGGTTTGGTGTCCACTTCTCGAGGACGACCTGGACTTATTGCGACAACAGGGTTACCAGGTTGAGCTTTTCTCCCAAGCGGAGACACTGGCGGCGAATGCGTTAGCGCCGTATGTCGGCGGATTTGACGCTTTGATGGTCGGTTTGGATCCTGTGACAGCAGAAATGCTGGCCGGACACCGCCTCAAAGTCGTAGCTCGCTTCGGCATTGGGGTGGATACCGTAGCCGTTGAGGCGGCAACAGCGGCTGGAGTCATGGTCACCAACACACCGGGGGCCAGCAAAATCGGGGTTGCCGAGCTGGCGATCAGCTTGATGTTCTCACTGGCCCGCCAATTACCGCAGCACCACGCCTGGACGAAAGCGGGCGGGTGGCAGCGGCAGCTGGGGTTTGAACTGTTTGGTAAAACTCTGGGCCTGGTGGGCCTGGGCCAGGTTGGCAAAGAGGTGGCCCGGCGGGCCACCTGTCTGGGAATGCAGGTCGTGGCTCACGACATCGCCTGGGACGAGGAATTTAGTCGAGAATACGAGATAAAAAGAGGATCGCTGGAAGACGTGCTGAGCCAGTCGGATTTCGTGAGCCTGCATGTGCCCTCCACTCCCGACACGATCGGTTTGATGGGCGAGCAGCAGCTGAAGATGATGAAGAAGGGAGCCATGCTGATCAATACGGCGCGGGGGAGTCTGATCGACGAAGAGGCCCTCTACAGCGCTCTGATCTCGGAGCACCTGGGGGGCGCGGCCCTGGATGTCTTTGCCACCGAGCCGCCGGCAGGAAGCCCGCTGCTCGATCTCGACCACGTCATCTTTTCTCCTCATCAGGGAGGAGAGACACGGGAATCCTTCCAAAACTACAGCCGCATGTGTACGGACAATGTCCTGGCTGCTCTACGGGGTGACCGGCCGCCCAACATCGTCAACCCCGAGGTACTGGACCAGACGGGGTGATCATAAACCCGGTGCGGGAGCAGCCGGGAGCCGGTTCTGGACAACCGATCGGACCGCGGAGGGTCCTCCTACATTGGGATCTCAGACAGGATGGCAAAGTGTAGGAGCCGCTTCCATGCGGCGAGCTGATCGGACCGCGGAGGGTCCTCCTGCATTGGGATCTCAGACAGGATGGCAAAGTGTAGGAGCCGCTTCCATGCGGCGAATGAGCCCGCCTCCCGAGCCCGAGCCCGAGCCCGATCACCCCTTGATGTGCTGGGCCTGACCGGAGTCCAGGATTTTCAGATTGCGCCAGCGAGCCGTGACACCCTGTCCGAACAGCGAATGCCGGTAGTGGGGATCGAGTCCCGGCTGAACCCCTCCCCGCCCGTCGGGCAGGTCGTCCAACAGGGTAAAGATCGCCATGATGACACGAAAACGAGCCGGCACGACGACCGGGCCCGCCGGCTCGTCAATGGTGGCGACCCAGCTCACCTCGCGGACCACCTTGCCGTCCACCAGCCACTGGGCAAGATCGGGGGCGGCTTCCAGCCAGCCATCCTCTCCCGGCTGATAGCGAATCTCGTAGCGATGCCAGGAACCCGGCTCGATAATCACATCCGTCAAGAGCGGATCAATCATGGGGAGGGTTGAGTCCTCGCCTCCCGGCGCCTTCACCTTGAAATGCTCGCGCAGTGCCACGACGCGGTGATTGGATACCCCTAAATTCAAGATCACCCCCGTCGTGTTATCGATCAAAGCGATGGCCCCGTTGCCCAGCTTTGGATCGTCCGGATCCGCTCCGAACGGGTTGTCCTCGGTCCCGTGCACTTCAACGCACAGGTCCACGGAAACCGAAAGACCCTGGCCGGTCGGGAAGCGCCGATCGCTCACCAGCAGGGCTTTCATGTGGTCGAGCGGATTGTCGAAACTGCGTGTGAAGGCAGGAATCTCGATTTTGAGCTCCGGCACCTCGGTGGTGGGAGTGGTCAGAGTGGCGGCTGGATCGAGCATATCCAACCCGTCCAACTTGAGAATGCTCCAGCCCCGACCCATCAGGGGCGAGCCGGTCGACCAGTCCGTATAATCGCGCCCTTCCCCGTCCAACATGTAGGCGGGCGTGGGGAGCCCCCTCCAGACATCGACGGTTTTGGGATCGTTCGTCCAGTTCAGGGGCTGATAACTTTCCTCATCCCAGATCTGATCCACCTCCAGGGTCAACTCAACGACATTCCCGGCCGGATCAGGGATGTAAAGGAAGATGTTGTGACCGGGACCGTGACGGCTGGGCCCATAAATGATCGGGATGTCATTGTGCCAGAGGTGGTCACAGACCTTTTTGACGTCACCCCAGTCCGCCAGGTCATACGCATAGTGATTGACCTTAGCTTCGCCCGTCTCGAGAAAGGCAACACCGTGGTGCTGCTGATCCCAGCGCATCCAGATGGCCGAGTCACCCACGGTATCGGAAACTCTGAATCCCAGAACTTCGGTATAAAACGCCACACAGCGCGGAAGGTCGGCGGTCATCAGAGTGATGTGACCAAAGCGAACCGGGCGGACTTCACGCGGCTGCAGGGGCTGCTCGAGGCTTTGCATCCCGGCATACAGCTCTAACCGATTTCCGTCCGGGTCACGATAACAGAGGCCTGACCCGTGACCCGGCTCGGGGTAGTCCCTGGACTCGGCGTAAAAACCCTGCGCCTCCAGAATCTGCTGAGCTTCCCCCAGAGCCCGCTCGCCGGCTACTTCCAGTCCCAGGTGGTGCAGGGCCCTCTCCCCGGGGTAAATGGCCAGGCAGTGATGGTTCCGACTGCAGCGCAGGAAGACGGCCCCATCGACTTGCTCCGAGATCTCGAGCCCTACGATCCTTTCATAGAACTCGGCTGTTTCCTCGACATTGGGAACGCTGATGGCAACGTGAGTGGAAGTCTTGATATTGACCATCGATTAATCGGACTCCTCTGTCTCGTTTCGGACCTGCTCGATGATGGCTTCCAGGTTCTGTCTCGATCTCCGGGTGCCCTCGGCCAGATTCTCCAGGGTACTGGCCACTTTGCGTTCGTACTCAATGGCCCAGATTCCGTCAAAGGAGTCCAGGAGTGTCCGTATGATAGGGCTCCAGTTGATTTCGCCTTCTCCAAAGGCACGGTACTCGACCCCCTTTGGGTTCTGGGGGGCCTGGGCCACGTCCTTCCAGTGGGTATAGACGACCCGGTCCTGAACAGCCATCAGGGCCTGATAGGGATCCTCTCCTCCGATGGCAAAGTTGGCCGGGTCATAGGTCACACCCACTTCTTTGTGAGGCACCATGTCCAGGAGCCTCTTGAGTCCGGCGCCGGTGGCCGAAGTGCCCCCATGGTTTTCGATTCCCACGTAAATTCCTTTGCCCTTCAGATAGTCCCCCACTTTGTTGAAGGCCACCGCCAGTGTCTCGTAAAGGGCTTCGGTAACGCGTTCCGGCGTCAGCACGTAGTGTTTGGAATGCGTGAAATCGTGTTCGGTAAACACCCGGATCACTCGTGCGCCTAAAGCCTCCGCGACATCGATGACCTTCATGATCTCAGCCGAGCGGTCCTCAGCAACTTCACCTTCCAGCCCGACCACCGCCCCGCTTCCCAGTGCGGTGACCTCCACACCGGCCGCGGCCGCTAACTCCTTGACTCGATCGACTTCTTCAGCCGTGGCATTCACCGAGATCCGGTTTTCGCAATCTTCGTTGAACCATCCCGCATCAATCTCGACAGCCGGCGTGCCGATTCTCCGGCACGTCTCGAAGAATTCCGGAAGGCCATGCTCTCTGAAGCCGTAAGCCGCATTCCCAAATTGAATACCCGCCGCGTTTGTCATTGCAAAATCCTCCTGTAGGTGAGGAAAGTCTAGCCTATTTGGAGTGCAGCACTCCAGGGAATAGAAACGACCCGATCGTAGGGGCCGGTTTCGTGCCGGCCCGCTGAACGGGCGACCACCAGGGTCGCCCCTACGATGGCGTTCCGTTTAACGGGCGACCACAAGGGTCGCCCCTAGACTGGATGAACATACCTGGAGATCTTCTTCATGGGAGCCTTGTCGGCCTTGTAGAAGTCTCTCAAATAGATCGGGTATCCCTTCTTGATAGGGATTCTGGCGCCATCGTCGGAGGCCATCACAGTCCAGGCAAATTCTTCCGGCCGTGGCGAAATGTCGATCAGAGTGTTCCCTTTGAATCGGCAGGTGTATTGAATTCCATAGGTGGGTTCGGTGTGATGCTCCGTGGTCTCGACCATGGGAAACATGAGTTGGACTTCATCGTGAGGGGCAAGCCCATCAATCAAGACGTAATTACCCGTCCAAACGGGCGAGATGCTCTGCTGATTCACCTGGCAGCGGACTGCCTTCTTATCCGCCCAGATTGGAATGCGCACACTCAACTTCCTGGCTGTTTTGTTTCTGAGCACCACCTTGCCCTCGTAAGGCAGGTAGCTATCGATATCGACCCAGGGTGAGGCCCGGTTCAAGAGCAAATTGACCTGGGCCAGTCCCTGGTCATGCCGGACAATTGAATCCCAGGCTTCGTAAAGCCCTACTGGAGCATTGGCGTTGCAGCACATCGTCCACCAGGCATGCAGCATGGTGGGATCAGAGACGGAAGAAAACCCGCCAATGCCTCTGTCCATCACCCCCTCGCCGGTCTCGATCTCCGGGTTGATGGTGTGACCGATGGCTTCGGCTATGATCTCTTCGATCAGATCGCGACGCAGCATTTGACACTCGACCAGATGATTTCGCACGTACTGGTCGACATCATCCCAGTAATCCCCAATCCCGGCCTGGCTGAGCCGAGAGGCGATGTACGTCATGTCTCCTATCGAGCAGGTCTCACACACTTGTGCACCTCCCCCGTAGGCCTTCTGGTTGTGCTTTTGGATCTCCTCCAGGGGACCTAGAACGGCAGGGAAGAACCCGATGCGGCCGATTCCAACATTTCGAGTGTATTCATAGAAATCGCGTACAAAGCGTTTGGCGACAGGATCATTGGCAACAATGGCGTAGTCCACCATTCCCATCACGCCGGTGGTGGTCGTGTGGAAGTGACCTTCCCAGTGGGCGTGGTCAGGCCCGGAGATCATGGTGGGCCCCTCGGAAGCTCCCCACATGCTGGGCTTGAGCATAAAGCCCGCCGTTTTGCGGGCCAGCTCGAGCGCCTCCTCGTCTCCGCTGGCGGCAGCCCACAAGGACAGGGCCCGGAGCGGGTTGCCGATGAGCTGAAAATTGACTTTGTCCGGTTCCTCGACCGTCGGGCCAGACCCACCTTTCCGGGATGGCTTTTTCCCTTCACCCATGGCCACCAGATCTTCAAACTCCCCCGCCATAGCCGCACGAACCATGAACGTCGGCTTACTGTTGGTAAACCAGGCCCGTTCGGCGTTTTGATGAGCCACCTTGTGCAGACCGCCGGCCAGGCGCTTCCCAATGTCCAGCCACTTTGGATTGTCATCATACTCATGCCAGGCCATCAGAGCCACCATCAGCCGCGCGTGCGGAAACGGCCAGTAAATATCTTCCCCGTAATTGGGGAAGCTCTCCCGGTACGGCCTCCCGGCATAGCGCAGCCACCACAGACCGTTCTCGTCAATGTCAGTGAGCAAAGCATCCACCATCTTGCTGTCATAGTCGGAGTGGAGAGTGCTGCCGCTCATCTTGCGCATCAGTGGCAGAACATGGATCGCCTTTGCCAGGCACGGGCCTCCCGTGTTGTGCGTAAAATGAGGCGGGTTGGTGTCATAGTGCAGACACTGGAAGGTCTCGTAGTTGCGCTCGGGATCGGCAGCTCCAGTCAGGGAATTCACTGACAGCCCAGCCCGCTCAGCCAGATCCAGCGTGTCTGGAACTTCCGCCTCATAGGTGGAGGCTGTCAGCCCGGCGCTTTCCGGATCTCCCTTGGAACAGCCCACCAGCGCGGTGGCGCCCGCAGCCGTAGCCGCACCCAGCTTGACAAAATCTCGTCGATCGAGTTCAGACATTCTCTCTCCCTTGTTATGGCCCCTATGTCGGAAGGTCCTGCTGCTTATTTGAGCGCCCCCAGTATGGAAGCCCTCCCGTCGGAGGTCAAGTTGCTGCCCCCCTGCCCCCACGCCCGCTCGGATCCACACGCCGCCACCAGATCCGGGTAGTGTCAGGAGAAAGTGGGAGGGGCCCCGGGGCAGCGACCGTTTAAATCCCCCCGGGAGTCGCCCCGGGGTCCCTCCCACTTTCGGGTAGCGCAGATTCCACGCAGGGATGGAGAGGCGGCAAGCGGCTTGGTCACTGGGGAGCGTAGAGGTGGACCCCGCCCCTCTTGAGCTTCCGATAGAGGAAACGGTCGGCTCCCAGCTTGCGTTCCTCCCGGTTGAGGCGCCGCACCTGCTGCAGGGCCTGCAGGGCTTTTTCCTTTTCTCCGGCTTTCCGGTAAGCGATCGAAAGCTGGTAATAGGCCGGAGTCGCCTCGGGATCGAGACGGATCGACGTCTCCAGTTCCCGAACGGCCGCCCCCACGTCATTTCTCTTGAGGTACAGCTTTCCCAGGGCGGTGTGAGCCGGCACCAGGTCGGGTTGCAGGGCAATGGCTCGCTGCAAATATCTCAGGCTTTCCGCTTCTTCCGGGGTGTCCGGATGAACACCCCGGGCCATGGCGATTTCTCCCAGCAGGTAGTGTGCATAGGCGCTCGAAGGATTGCGGCGGATGGTCTCCTTTAGAAGATCGATCGCCTCTTCATGACGCTGGTCTTCAACCAGGACGAAAGCCAGTCCCAGCCTGGGCGTTTCGGAATCCGGCTGCAACTGCATGGCCTTCCGGTAGTCGGATGCGGCCTCTCCGTAGCGGCCCTGTGAAAGCCTCAGGTGACCGCGCTGGATATGCAGAACCGGCGAGGCTGGAAGATGAGTCACCCCCCGATCCAGGAACTCGAGAGCCAGCGATGGGGGCACAGCCCCTTCCACAGAAAGTCTGGCGATCGCCACGTAATTGCGTTCATCCAGGGGATGCCTGCGGGTGGCCTCCCGTAGGATCTGCCCGGCCTTCTGGAACTCCTCCATTTCAATGAAGGCCAGTGCCAGCAGGTTCAAAACGTCGCCGCTTTCGAACTCCCGGGGAATCTCTTCGAGCGTACCGGCACACTCGGAAAACTTACCCTGAAGGTATTGCACGAAGGCCAGGTTGTAAGCCGCCACGGATGGGTCGGGGTAGGCTGTCCGGGCCAGCATCAGGTGGCTTTCGCTGGCGGCGTACTCGCTGTAGCGGGCCAGCAGAAGCCCCGATTCGAACTGAGCAATGGCATCCTCCCGGGGTACTCTTTGCAAAACCTGTCTGGCAGCGGAGGGTTCATCGGATTCGAGCAGTGCCTCGGCATAGTTGACGAGCAGCAGGGGGTTCTCTTGCAGAACTGAGGGAGCTTTGGCGAAACGTACGGCCGCTTCCTCGTATTCTTGTCGGTTGAACGCGATCTGTCCGAGAAGAGCCTGAGCCTCCTCGTGCCCGGCCTGCTGGCGTACCACTTCCAGCAGGACCTTTCGCGCCTCCTGATCATGGCCCTCGTCGAGCAGTTCGAGGGCCTGTTGTTTCCAGGCCGGCTGTGCCGGGGCCAGAGAGAATGAAAGCAGCCACCCGGAAGCGCCGGCCAGCAGCCAGAATCGGGCTCGCCTCATTGGCCCAGTATAGGGTTTTGGCTACTCCAACAACAAAGGAGGCTCAAAGGCTGAGTACTGTGTTTTATTCAAGATATTGAATCAGACTTCCCTTCTGGCTCCAAAGTTTTGGATCTCAGGTTGGCATGAGCATCGCCAGAAATCTCTGTGAAATTAGAATAAGTGCCGCGTTTTCAACCAAATGGCAAAACTGGCTATGCCCGGAACCAGTGAATGGCACACCAATTGCCTCTAAATTGAGGGCAAGTGTCCAATTTGGAAGTATTCTGTTGACTCCGAATCTGAGGTTCCCTATAATCCGGCGGGTGTAAAACAACTCGCCCCCCACTAAAACGGGAGTGAAAACCATGAAGTTTGCCAAAGTCTCTGCTTTTCTGCTCTGCATCTCTTTACTCTTTTCCGTCGCCTCGGCGCAGCGTCTGTCTGAAGTCACAGGAACGGTCACGGATAGTACGGGTGCAGTGCTCCCCGGTGTTAGCGTCGTCCTCACTGATCCCGCGTCCGGCTTTTCTACAACGGTCATCACCAACGACCTGGGGCGCTACCGGGCCATCGAGCTGAATCCGGGAGCGTATCGAATCAGTGCGCAGCTGGCCGGCTTCAAAACCGCGCTGGTCGACGTGGGGCTGGAAACCATGAGGGTCACCACCGTGGACATCGCCATGGAAATTGGCGAAATCACCGAGTCGGTGACGGTGGAGTCGACGGGCATTGCCCTCGACAAGCAATCGGCCACGGTGAGTAATTTCCTGAGCGAGAAGATGGTGGAGTCTTTGCCTCAGATGTTGAAGCGGCCCTTGGATCTGGTCAAGTATGCAGCCGCAGTGGCTCCTCGAGGGACCTGGGAGATGCTTCCCGGCTACTCAACCGCCTACAGCATGAACGGAGTTCCCTACAAGGGCGGCGAGATCTATATTGATGGAGGCTACGGCATGAGCGGCCGTGCCCACGATGGAAACGCTGACACCAGCCCGACGCAACATGTGGTGAAAGAGTTCCGGATTGTGCAAAGCAGCTTTAAGGCAGAGTACAACGGGGGAGGTGGCGGTCTCATCATGATGTCCACCAAAACGGGAACCAACGATTTCCACGGCGCCCTCTGGTGGTATCACCGTCAGAAGGCGATGGACGCTCGCAGTTATTTTGCTCCCGAGCGGGATCCTTTCCGCGAACATCTTTACGGTTTCGAGGTGGACGGACCCATTGTCAAGGACAAAGTCCATTTCATGGTCAGTCGTGAGGAAAAGCGTTCTCTTACCCCGTCGGGCTTTAACATAACCAGGTTTAAGACGTTCCCTACGCTGGCCCAGAGGCAGGGCGATTTTTCGGGCAAATTCAACACTGACGGGGCTCTGCGAACCATCTATGATCCCCTCACCACTGATGCCAACGGCAACCGAACCCCTTTCCCCGGCAACATCATCCCGGCCAACCGGATCAGCCCCCAGTCACAGGCGATCATGCGCTGGATGCCAGATCCCGATCGGACGCCGGATGACATCTCGGGGACCAACAACTTCCAGGGAGTCTCCAGGCTGGGGCTGACCAGCGTGGGGTGGACACTGCGCGGCGACTGGCAGGCGTCTGATAATGACAAGGTCTTTGTTCGCTTTATTTCAGATCCCATCGGCGATGAGTCAGTCGGAAGCTGGTCGGCGCCATCTTTTTTTGACTCTGGGGATCTCCCCTCTGATGCTAAGCTGTTGTTGGACGATCGGAATCCGGCAGACCCCGACGACTGGTTGATGACCTTCGATGCGTACAACCAGGCAGCGGGTTGGACGCATACCTTCAGCCCCTCGCTGATCTCCGACTTCCGCCAGACCTTCCAGTACTTCACGCAATTCGCCAGGAATACTTCCCAGGGTCTGGGTTTCCCCCAGCAGTTAGGAATTCCAGTTCCTTCCCAGATCCCTTCGACGGTCGACATCGGAGGAGGAACGGGTCAAAACGACCACTTCCCTGCTATTGGTTTTGACGGCGGCTACACTGGTTTCGGTGGAGGCTGGGGTGGTGGCTCTGCCATCAATCCACGAACCTCGTGGCATTTTGGTGACACCGTGACTTGGTTGAGGGGCGCCCACGCCATCAAGTTCGGCGTCGAGACCAGACGCTCCGGTCACGACTATTTCTCGGCCTCAAGGCCGTCTGGAGGCTACAATTTCGCTGCGCGGGGCACGGCGGCCAATCCCTTTGACGCCGCTTCGGGGGATGCAGTGGCTTCCATGCTGGTGGATTGGGTGGACAACGCCGACGTTGTCCATAAAACCCAGCGGAATTTCTCTACCTCGTACGTGGGCATGTTCGTCCAGGATGACTGGCAGGTCAGCCCCAACGTGATTGTCAACCTGGGGCTGCGTTATGAGTTCGACACGCCGATGACAGAGAGAAACGATCTCATCAGCTCTTTTGACCCCAATCTCAACAACCCCGTGTGTAACTGCCCGGGCGCCTTCATCTTCCCCACTCAGTATTACGAGACCAGCAAAACCAACATCGCGCCGCGCTTTGGAATCGCCTGGAATCCAGGCGGTGGCAGTACGGTGGTGCGGGCCGGGGGAGGCCTTTACTACATGCAGCCCATGATTGGGATGAACCCCTGGCAGACTCCCAGCTCGGGGCGCGGCGACATTGTCTTCCAAAAGTCCTTGAGCACTCCCGACAGTGGGATCACCCCGGCCATTGATGGCCTCGGCTCCGGTGTAGGAGACATACCGTCATTCGAGCTGCAAGCAGGCTTTGGAGCCGTTCCCATTGGGGAGGCACCTATTCTGTCGCCCGACTACCTGTGCTGTCCGGAGCTGCGCCAGAACCCCTACAGCATTAATATGAGCTTCACCCTCCAGCACGAAATCAATGACTTCGTATTCGAAACCGGCTACGTCGGCAACCTGGTCAGGAACCTGGGCGAGTGGAACTACAATTTGAACCAGCTGCGACCTGAGTTGATGGGGCCCGACGCCGTCCAGGTAAACCGTCCCTTTCCCCAGTACAACAACGTATTGCAGATCGCCGTGAATGACAAGACCATGACTTACCATGCCTTTATTTTGAAGGCGGAAAAGAGATATGCAGAGGGCTTGTCTTTTATCTCCAACTTCACCTGGTCCAAGCACCTGGGCAATCGCGCAGGACGTTTCAACATTTACGATCGCAAGAGTGCCAGAGGTCCTGCCGTGTACGCGAGGCGCCTGCGCTTCGTGTTTGCGGGACTTTACGAGCTGCCCTTTGGAGCGGGTCGCAAATATCTAAACAGCGGAGCGGCGGCCACCGCTCTGGGCGGCTGGGATGTGACCGCGTCCTTCATTGGCCAGTCCGGTCTGCCGCTCAACTTCATGACATCGCCCAATTTGACGAACTCCTTTGGTGGCCAGTCGCGGGCCAACCTGATCGGTAATCCCAAGGGCCCGCAAACCACCGACAACTGGTTTAACGTCAACGCCTTCGAACACCCCGGTCCGTTCGTGTTCGGCAACGCCGGGGTCGGCATCCTGGAGGGGCCCGGGTCGGCAGATGTCGATATTTCGGTGGGCAAGGACTTCGTTTTCATGGAGAACAAGCGGATTCGTTTTAGTGCGGAGTTCTTCAATTTCTTGAACCACGCCAACTTCAATAATCCCAGTACCAACATCTGTCCGGCGAGTGCTCCCTGCACGACCAACCTTATCACCGCTTCTCAGTTCGGCCGCCGGACTCAGCTGGGATTGCAGTTCATTTTCTAAAGAAAGAATTGTCTGCTCGGTCCCGGTCCTCGCTAAGGCGAGTGATCGGGGCTGAGCAGCCCTACCTTCTTCTTCGCCCGCCCATCCCGATTGTGTAGACTGTCCCTGGCAGTGCGTCTGGAGATCGCGCTCGGCCGCGCTGCTAGAAGAACGGGCTCATGACGAAATGCACGGCTTGATCCTGACTCCATTCTTCCTCCTCGCTCAACTGCCCGCGGGTCTACCTCTGCTCATGCCGGGACAAGCAGGCGCGTCACTGCCCTCCGGCAAGGATCGCTCATCCTATGTCGGCGCCTCCACCTGCGGGAAATGTCACCAGGCCATCTTCGAGAGCTTTCGTCAAACTGCCCACTATCTCACCTCGCAGCCTCCCCGGGCAGACTCCATTAAGGGCAGCTTCGCGCCCGGTCGAGCCATCCTTCGCACCCGCAACCCCGACCTCTGGTTCGAGATGAGCGCTTCGGAAGAGGGCTTCTTTCAAACCGCCTGGACCCGGAAGGAGGGTCAAATCCGGCGGCGGACCGAGCGAATGGATCTGGTCATCGGCTCGGGGAAAATGGGCCAGACCTACCTCTACTGGCAGGGCAGCCGGCTTTTTCAACTCCCGGTTTCCTACTTTTCCCAGGCTAAGCGCTGGATCAACAGCCCCGGCTATCCCGACGGGAAAGCGTTTTTTGACCGCGACGTGATTCCTCGTTGCCTGGAGTGCCATGCCACTTACTTTGAAGTGGTCAGCGAGAAAGACCCGACCCAGCCTTATCTGAGCAACGTTTACAACAAGAACAACTACCTGGTGGGCGTCACCTGCGAAAGATGTCACGGCCCCGGAGCCCTTCATTCCGCAAACCCGCTGTCCAGGTCTGAGTCCTCTTCAGCAGCCGCCATCGTGCATCCCGGGAGAATCGGCCGCCAACCTCAGGTTACGCTCTGCGCCCAGTGCCATTCGGGACATCTGGTCCCACGGGAGGGGCCCTTTTCGTTCCGGCCCGGCCAGGGCCCCGAAGCATTCATCGCCGTAGAGAGCCTTCGGGCCCGGCACAGCGGAGGCGTGCACACTACCAATCAGCCCGACCGTCTGCGCCGCTCCCAGTGCTTTCAAAAGAGTGAGTCGCTGACCTGCGTCAGTTGCCACGACCCCCATCACCTGGAGCGGGGTAAGACAGGCTTGTTCTCAGAGCGCTGCAAGACCTGCCACCAGCCCCAGGTCTGCGGAATGTCAGCAGCTGTCGGGGAGGAGGCCATCAAAGACAACTGCGTTGACTGTCATATGCTGGAGCAGCAAGACCTGGGAACCCCGCTGGAGACGGCCGGCGATTCCGAGTCTCCCCGGATGCGGGATCATGTCATCGCCGTCTACCCCGAGGTGGCGCAGCGCATCTTGAAGCAGCTATCGCAGAAAACCCATCCGGAGCGTTGACAGTCTTGACCCAGGTCCAGATAAGGGGCGGCAGACGCGGGAATCGCCAGTGGCTGGAAGGAGATCTTGGCAAGGGTCGGAGAATTGACTATTCTGGTGAGGCGACTTACGACTTTCATCTAATGACTTATTTCCGCGCAAAGGCTTTCTTGTTGGTTCTCGGTGTCAGCCAGATGCTGGGAACCGATCTGCTCTCAAGCCCCATTTTTTTACAGCAGTCAGGCGACGGCGACCCATCCCGGGCGGCGGAGACGCTGGCCATGTCGGAAACTCATCGCAAGTTTATCTGGGACATTGAGCACTGGGTGTTTGTGCTGGACCATAAAGTCTTTCCGAACTGGACCCAGGCCTTCGTCGAGAACGACCGTCCTGCCCTTTTGGAATACTTCAACCAGGACTGCGCAGGTCAGATCCTGCGGCCTGCCGAACCTGCCATCAACACGGCAGCCGGCCAGTTCACCCGCATCCGTGAGGCGACGGCGCCTGGGCAAGAGGCCGATGCCACGAACATTGTCGATTATCTGTTCGAGTACCGAAATCGATTCATCTCCTCTCCCGGAGCCATCGACAAGCTGATTCGATTCTTTGCTCCGCTCTATGCCTCGGCTGAAGACGATCCTCCCCGGGTTCAGGTGGCAATGATGGAGCTGGCCCCTGCAGAAAGGGAAAAGCCTGCCGGCCCCTGGCGTGGAACCATGAAAATCCGTTTCACCGGCCGAACCACCGAAGGGTCTGTGGCCGAGGCCCTGATCAAGGCGCGAGTGACTCTGGACCCTCCCTCGGATGACCTGCCGGACCGTACGGGTTGGATACACGGGTTTCATGTCTACTCCGTCAACTGGGGTCACAGCAGCGACCTTCTGATGAAGGAAGTGGCGGCGGAGCGAGGCCTGCAACCCGAAATTTACTATGACCATTGGGAAACCAAAGGTCCGGATGTCGTGATTACCGGGGGGATTTACGTCAGTGATTACAATCGCGATGGCTGGTTGGATGTCCTGGTGACCGGTGTGAAAACCAATGGACTGTACCGGGGCGGCCCGGGTGGCTTTCGCAACGTAACTACCGAAGCCAGGCTGCCGGAGAATTCCAGCTACGGCGCCGCCGCTTTTGTGGATCTGGACAATGACGGGTATGAGGATTTACTTTTCGGAACCAGGCTCTATCGAAACCTGGGCAACGGCACTTTTCAGGACGTTACTGCCCGGACCAATCTATCACTGACGGATCGAGGCCAGAACTACTCGGTCGTGGACTACGATCTGGATGGGCGGATGGATCTGTACGTTGCCGGAGGCTTCGGTGAAGTCAAGGGAGCCAGGTCCTGGATATCGAATCGAAGCGGCGTTGAGAATGTTCTGTTGCGAAACCTGGGCAACTGGCAGTTTGAGAATGTAACGGAGCAAACCCGGACGGCAGGCGACCTGCGTTCCTGTTTCGCGGCAGTCTGGCTGGATGCCGATGGGGATGGGGATCCGGATGTGGCACTGGCCGATGAATTCGGGCGAGAGACGATCCTTCTCAACCAGGGCCCGGGCCGTCCTTTCAAGGAACTCTCACTTCAGCACAGTTTTGGCGGATTCGGGATGGGTTTGACCGCCGGTGATCTCAATAACGACGGTCACGTCGACCTGTATCTAGCCGCCATGTATTCGAAATCGGCGGATCGGATCATAGCCAATCTCCACCCGGCCGCCTATCCACCTGACGTGCTCGAGAAAGTGCGGAACTTTGCACGAGGCAGTGAATGGTTTCTCAACCAGGGGGACCTTCAATTCGTGCGACGAGGCCGTGCCGCTGAAATTGCCAGCACCGGTTGGTCCTACGGTCCCAGTATGGTCGACTTGAACAATGACGGCTGGCTCGACCTCTACGTCCCCTCCGGATTCAGAAGCAAGGATCGCAACGCGGCGGACGGTTGACGGTGCGTGTGGCAGGTTGCCGTGGCGCAGCCTTTCGATCGAACGGCCTTGTTGAAGCAGGCGGGCGACCTGGACTGGAAATCAGGGGAATTCTGGATTGGCAATGCCTGGGGTTTCAACAATTCGACTTTCAATCTGAGTGCCTTTGAAGCCAACCGCACTTATCTGGGTGTGGACGGAGAAGTCTTTCTGGATCTGACTTACCAGAGCGGCATGGACAGCGAGGGAGATGGTCGGGCCAGCGTCGGCGCCGACTTCAACAATGATGGAATGCCCGATGTGCTGGTTCGGCAGACGGGAGGAGGCCCGCTGCTCCTGTACGAAAACCACTTCCCCAAGAAGAGTTATCTGAAGGTTTCCTTGAGGGGCAAGGAGAGCAACTCTCTCGGCATCGGCGCCAGGATCACGCTGCAGGCTGGGGAGAAAACGCTGTCTCGCCAACTGTATCCGGTCAACAGTTTTCTTTCCCAGAGCCCCGCCCTGGTCCATTTTGGGCTGGAGGCGGCGGAGTCGGTGGATTTGCTGAAGATCCAGTGGCCCTCCGGGAACGCGCAGGAGTTCGAAGACATTGAGGTCAACCGCCACCTCCGCCTCACCGAAGGCTCGGATACCATAGACGTCATCTACCCGACAGGGCCGTGACGGCCCAATCGTAGGGGCGACCCTTGTGGTCGCCCGGAGAAGTCTTTCTAACCGGGAGGAGTGACGTTCCCCACCCGGGCTTTCTGAAGCGCCCGATAAAGCGACTCCCTCTTACCCGTCTGGCGCCTCTCATGGTTGAGACGCCGGACCTCGGCCAGCGCCTCCCGACCTTTTTCTTTCTCGCCCAGCTTCCGATAGGCAATGGAAAGTTGATAGAAGGCGGGGGTCGTGTCCGAATCCAATTGTACTGCTCTTTCCAGCTCCCGAGCTGCTGAGGACGCGTCGCCTCGCTTCAAATACAGCTTACCCAGGCTGGTGTGGGCAAGAGCCAGGGGAGAGGACCCCGCCCAGAAGAAGAAAGCCGGGCGCAAGGAAGTCGCCTGCTTCAGGTGCTCCAACCCCTTCTCCTCCGCCTGACTACCGGGCTCAACTCCATCCAGGATGGCCAGCTCCCCCAAAAGGTAATGTCCATAAAAACTGGATGGAATCAGCCGCAGCACCTCCTCCAGGACAGCCGCGGCCTCATCAAGTGCCCGACTTGCAATCAAGGCCAGAGAGAGACCCACCCTCGGGATGTCGAGATCCGGCCTCAACTCCATGGCCTTCCGGTACTCGGATTGCGCCTCACCATATTGGGCCAGGAGGTATCGCACATGACCATGCTTAAAACGCAGCCCGTACGAGTTCGGAAGTTGTTCCAGGCCCTGCTCGACGAACTTCGCAGCCTGCAGCAGTTTGTTCTCTTCGGTTAACCGCTCCGCCGCTGCCAGGTAGTTGATTTCGTCCCCGGGACTATGCTCGATCGCCTGCTCCAGCACGTCGATCGGCGCTTCCTTTTTGGCCAGTAACATTAAATCGAGGGTTCGCTCTCTGGTCTCAGTCGGGGGATGACCTGGAGGGTCTGAAGTGTCGGGAATGGTCCAGCTGCGGCGGATCTCCTCAAGGGTCGCAGCACACTCTTCAAACTTGTTCTGACGGTACTGGGCCAGGGCCAGACTGTAGGCCGCGGCCTGCGGGTCGGGGTACCCGCGTCTAGCCAGCCGGAAATGCCTTTCAGCGGCTGCAAGCTCAGCAAAGCGCCCCGCAATCAAACCGGCCTCGAACTGCACAAGTGCGTTTTCATCCGGCAACTGCTGCAGCGCTTCGAGGGCAGTGTGGTTGGCCCCTGTGTGCAGAAGCGACTCGGCGTAGTTGAGAAGCAGAATGGGGCTCATGGAGAGCTTCGAGGGGCTCTTTCCGAAGCGTTCTACGGCCTCACCGTACTCTTTTAAATTGAATGCGATTTGCCCAAGAAGAGCCTGTACATCCTGGTTGCCCTGATCCTCCTGAGCTACCTTCAGCAGTATCTTGCGGGCTTCCTGGGGCCGGCCCTGTTCAAACAGCTCCGCGACGGTTTTTTGCCACGATGACTGGGGCCATCCGAAACAGAGAAAGGCCGAAATGACCGTACATCGTGCCAGGCCGGACCAGCGTGACCATGGAGGCGACACCATCCCCCAATGCTATCAGAAGCGCCGGAGTTTCCGATGAGGGTGCAGAGCCCGCCGCGGAAGCAGCGGGTGGCGCCTTGACCAGGCTTTGTAACCCGGATTACGATTCGGGCGATGGTCCACCGTGCGGTTCCGGTCGCGGTTTTGATCCTGGCTTGGGCTCTGCCCCGGGCCCAGGATCTGCCGCCCATTCCTCAGCTTTCGCCCGCGCAAGTGGAGGCGCTCGAGCCCAAACTGCAGAAAGCCTATGGGAAGGTACTGGAACATCCCACCGATGTGGAAGCCAACGGGTACCTGGCAATGACCTTCCACGCGTTCGATCAGTACGACCTTGCGGCGGTCTTCTATCGGAGATGCGACTTGCTGCAACCAGGGACCTTTCACTGGCCATACTACCTGGGAATCGCGCGCGCAGCCTGGGGGAAAACCAGCGAAGCCATCAGTATCCTGCGCCAGGCGACGAAGATTGATCCAGACTATCTTCCAGCCCGTATCAGACTGGCCGAATTTCTTCTCGCCAGCGGCAGTGAGGAGGAAGCAGCGGCGATCTACGCAGAAGCGCTGAAGGAGCATCCGGAGTGCCCGCAAGCCCACTACGGAATCGGTCGAATTCAATTCTCGAAGGGTCAGCTGCAGGTGGCGCTGCAAAGCTACCGCAAGGCGGTGGAATTGTCTCCCGAGTTTGGAGCGGCTTATTACGCGCTGGCCACAACGTATCGACAGCTGGGGGAGCTGGGAAAATATAAGGAGAACGTTCAACTCTTCCAACAAAACAGGGGGAAGAGCCCCCAGCTCGATGATCCCTTGCTCAAGCCGATCGCAGCTCTGAAATCCAAAGCTGAGTTCTACTTCAAGGAAGGGCTTCGACTTCAAGAGCAGGGCCAGGTGGAGCAGGCCATTGTTGAATATCAGCGGACTCTGGAGGAAGATCCGGAGTACGCCCGGGCTCATGCGAATTTGTGCCTGGTCCAGCTGCTCTCGAGCCGGCTGGGCAAGGCCGAGGAACACTGTCAGTTGGCCCTGAAGCTGGATCCAAGCATTCATGAAATCCGCCATAATCTCGGATTGCTGCGCCGGCTTCAAGGTAGAAACCAGGAGGCTGAGGAGGCTTTCAGAAAAGCCCTGGAGATCGACCCCTTTTACGCCGAAACCCACTACCTCCTGGGTACCGTATTGGCCCAGGAAAAGAAATTGAAGGATGCGGAGCACCATTTTCGGCAGGCGATCAAAAACCAGCCTGACTACCGCTCGGCCCATTTTCAACTGGGCCTTCTTCTCCAGAGCCAGGGAAGGGATGCAGAAGCCATCCCCCACTTTCTGAAAACCCTGGCGGTAGAAGACGAGAGAACTCCCGTTTGCATGTACGTGCTGGCCCACAGCTATGCCCGTCTGGGTGATCTTCCCAAAGCCATGGATTCTGCTGCCCAGGCCCGGGAGAAGGCGCTTGCCATCGGGAAGAGGGAACTGGCGGCAGATCTCGAGAGGTTCCTGCAGCAATTGGGGCAGGCACGGAAACAACCATGAGAGATGTGGCTGCCTCCCCGGCTCCGCGGGTGTGCGAGCTGTCGCCGGGCTGGCTTTTGATCACCCTCTTCTGGGGAGCCTTCTGTTTACCGGCGGTCGGGGGTCAAGACCAGGTGATCTCAACTCCCCTTTTCTCGGAAGTCGCCGCCCGGGTGGGGCTGGATTTCAAGCACTTCAATGGAGCCAGCGGAGAGTATTACTTACCTGAGATCGTGGGCTCGGGAGCCGCCCTCCTGGACTACGACGGCGACGGCGACCTGGATGTCTATCTGATCCAGAGCACCATGCTGGAACCGGGCAAGAAACCGGGCCTCGCCTGGTTTGCTCCCGGCCCCGGCTGGAGGCCTGGACACCGCTTGTTTCGAAACGAGCTGATCCCGCAGGGAAGTCTGGGCTTTCGGGACGTCACCACCCAGGCTGGAGTGGGATCTCTCAGCTACGGGATGGGGGTGGCGGTCGGGGATTATGACAACGATGGGGACTTTGACCTGTACCTGACCAACTACGGACCCAATCTGCTGTATCGCAACAATGGGGACGGAACCTTCACCCACCTGGAGGGAGCGGGAGCGGACGATGCTCGCTGGACCACCAGTGCCGCCTTTCTGGACTATGACCGCGACAGCGACCTCGATCTATTCGTGACCAACTACGGGAATTTCACGGTCGAAGGGAACAACCCCTGCCTCAATAAGATGGGCATTCGGGACTATTGCGGTCCCAGTGCCTACCGGCCCGTCCCTGACCGCCTCTTCCGGAACGAGGGAAACAGCAAATTTGTTGACGTGACGGAAGAGGCCGGACTGGGGGCCGCTTTTGGTACCGGGCTGGGGGCAGTCTGTGCGGATTTCGACGCCGACGGCTGGACAGATATCTACGTGGCCAATGATGAAACTCCCAATCAGCTCTGGATGAATCAAGGGAACGGGACCTTTGCAGAAACAGGTTTGCTCTCAGGAACGGCTTTTAACGCCGACGGCAATGCGGAAGGCAGCATGGGAGTGACGGCAGCCGATTTCAACAACGACGGCGCTGAAGACCTCTTCATGACTCATCTGGTGGAAGAGACCCACACCCTCTACCTCAACGACGGCTCAGCCGGCTTTTCTGACCAGACCAGCCGTTTTGGGCTGACCGGGGCGATGACCTACACGGGTTTTGGAACCCGGTGGTTTGACTACGACAATGATGGGAACCTGGATCTCTTCGTGGCCAACGGAGCGGTGCGTATGACGCGGCTGGCCGAACCGACCGAATATCCTTACCATCAGATCAACCAGCTCTTCCACAACGACGGCCACGGGAATTATCGAGAAACGACCGCCCGGGCGGGAGCTGCCCTGCAGCTCTCGGAAGTGAGCCGGGGGGCTGCCTTCGGCGACATCGACAACGACGGCGATGTGGACATCCTGGTGACCAACAACAACGGACCGGTGCGCCTGCTCTTGAATGAGGTCGGCTCGCGACGGCACTGGCTGCAGGTGCAGCTGCAGGGTGTCACGAGCAACCGCTACGGCATGGGAGCCCGGGTGGGGGTGATCCGGAACGGAAAAAAGAGTCTGTGGCGCCGTGCCCATACGGACGGCAGCTATCTGAGCGCCAACGATCACCGGGTCCACTTCGGCCTGGGCCGAGATTCCCAGGTCAAAGCGGTCGTCGTCCACTGGCCCGGCGGCAGCAGTGAGATCTGGGAGGAAATCCAAGCCGATCAGCTCCTCACCCTGCGGGAAGGGTCGGGAAGGCCCTGGTCGCCGTAGGGGCAAACCTGTTCCGGTCACATACAAAGCCCGAAATTCTCGAGGTGATTGGAATTGTGCAACAACGGGCACTCACGGAACTCTGGCTGACACACGGTCCCAGTCTGGACTGTTGTTGTGGTGTCAAGGAACGGCACACAACGGTAGAGCGTAGGCTCACCGTCAACCTGCAACCTGGTATAGTCCCGGGTATGAGCCTGCAAGGAAGAGTCGCTGTGGTGACGGGAGGTGGTTCGGGAATCGGGCGGGCTATTGCGCTGACCCTGGCCAGGGAAGGAGCTCGTGTGGTGGTGTGTGGCCGCCGCCGGGCGGCCCTGGATGAAACCGTTGAGCTGGTGCGGTCGGCTGGAGGCTCAGGGGAGTCGTTGACTGGCGATGTGACTTCCGCCGACGCAGTCGCCGACCTGTTCAGCAGGGTTGGAAGGGAATGGAAAGGGATCAATATCCTGGTGAATAATGCGGGCCTGGGCGGCGATCATCCGATAGACGACCCCAGCGATGAGCACTGGCGGGCAGTCATTTCCACCAATCTTCATGGGCCGTTTTACTGCACCCGGGCGGCCTTGCGCTGGATCCCGCAGGGCGGTCGCATCGTGAACATCTCCTCCGTCCTGGGGAGAATCGGAATGCCCGGTTATACAGCCTACTGTTCCAGCAAGCACGGACTGATCGGTTTCACCCGGGCTCTGGCCCTGGAACTGGCACCTCGGGGAATCACGGTCAACGCAATCTGCCCCGGGTGGGTGGAGACCGACATGACTCTGCTGGCAATAGAAAGCGGGGCCGAGGCCGCCGGGATCACCTACGAGGGTTTTCGCCGCAAGGCACTGGATCAGATCCCGCTCAAGGAAATGATTCAGCCCCAGGAGATTGGTGAACTGGTCTTCTTTCTGAGCTCGGACTCGGCCAGAAACATCACCGGCCAGTCCTACAACCTGTGCGGCGGCCAGGTGATGAACTAGCCCGGAAAATTCATAAGTTGTCGAAGCGAAGGGCCGCAAGCGCCGCGATGAACAGATCTGAAGGGGCGACTGGCTGAAACGTTCCCGAATCGCGATTCGGCTTCCATCCTGAGTGACGTGGCGAGTGGCTATGAAGTTTTTGGTAGGCACAGGTTGACACTGGCGAGAAGTGGCACGTTCAGAGACCGGATTTCCAAATAGCGGCGACCGGCAAGGCGCATGAAACGGTATACTCTATTGAGGTGGCGCCTCTCGCCAGAGAATCTCACTGTGTGCGGAAAAGGCATGGATCGATGAAAGACGCGGTTATGGTTGCCCGGCCCGACGGGCTGACGCATGTGCATCGAATGCATGGCGGCTTCGGCGTGATTGAATGGAAACGGATGGCGGTCGGCGAGATGCTCTTCGGCGACTGGCAATCGGTCGATTACAACCGGATCAAGCCGGGCGCTGGTTCGGCTGACCACATCCAGTCGCGGACGGAGGAGATCTGGTTCATGGTTTCGGGCGAGGCGGAAATCCAGTTCGACGGCGACCAGGTTTGCGAAATGCGTCCCGGGGATCTGTTGTTCACGCCCCAATACGGCCGGCATGGCGCCAGGAATACCGGCCAGGAAGATCTGGAGATGCTCGTGATCGAGGTGTTCCCGAAGTCCGTCATCGACGTGCTGCCCGAACACAAGCCGACCGAAGCAGAGGATTGATGTCATGCCCCCACGCGCCCGATGCACGCTCGTCAGTCTAAGAGAACAGAGATCGGTCGATCCCAAGAAGTATTTCACCGGCAGCTGGCGTTCGATCCGCCTGGAGCGGGTCGAGCCCGGGGGGCGGTTGGCCAGGTCGATGGACGGGATCGAGGAATCCTGTTTCGTCGTCTCCGGCACCGGTACCGCGATCGTGGGTGATCAAACGATTGACCTCTACCATGCGATCACATTGACGTTTCCCCGTGGCTCGTCCGTCACGTTCCAAGCTGGTGATGAACCGTTAGAGCTGTTCGTCACCACGCTTGATGCGTAATAATATCGACCGCGGAGCCTGATACCATCGTGACAATCGCTTTGATTGAAGGGGGACCGATGTCAGCGCGACCAGTCTGCTTCCTGAAATTTAGAATGTCTGATACATTAAGACCCACAGCGATCCGTCATTGGTAGAGTCCTCTCATGGCCAAGGCACAACCCATCATTGTTCTCTTCCTTTGTTTCGTGTTATCCGGGCTTGCGATCGCCCAGGTAGCTCCGGACGTGGCAACCCAGGGCACTCAAACCCAGCAGCCGCAGGGACAGCAGTCTGGCCGCGAGCGGCCCCGCTTTCTTATGGGCACAGTGATTTACGGTGACGGCAGTCCGGCAGACATGACTGCCCAGGTCAAACTCGTGTGTGATGGAACGGTTCGCCGTCAGGTCCACACTTTTAACGGCTACTTCAGCCTTTCCGTGGGCGGCACCACCCGGCAGGCCAGCGTGATGGATGCCGGTGTTGGAAGCCGGGATGCATCGGGCACCATAAACCATACGAGAACAGAAGGCTTTGGGGGCTATTCAAATCCCGGTCAGGTTGGTCAGCGTAGCACGGAAATGCAAGCCGGCAGCCCTGCTAACGCCAGCCTGACCGGCTGCGAATTGCGAGCCCACCAGGCGGGCTTCCAGTCGGAGAGCATGCTGCTGACTTTTCGGCGACCCCTGGACAATCCCGATGTGGGAACTCTTGTCCTCTATCGGGCCGGGAGCATTGTCGGCACTACCAACAGTGTGACCACGATGGCTGCTCCCAAGAAGGCACGCACGGGTTATAAGAAGGCAAAGAGGTGCAAAAGAAGAATGCCAACTTCCAGAAGGCTTCAGCCGAGCTGGAGAAGGCCACCGACCTCTATCCCGAATTCTCCGAGGGTTGGAACCTGCTGGGACAAGTTCGACTCCAGCTCAAAGACGAGCCCGGTGCCCGGAAGGCCTTTGAATCGGCCACGGCCAGTGACCCCAAGTATCTTCGACCTCAGGTCGCGATGATGGAGCTTGAGTCCCGCCGACGGGGCTGGGACCAGGTCAGTCAGTGGAGCACCAGGGTCATAGAGTTACATCCTTACCACATGCAAGCCCACTTTTATCAGGGGATCGCCAGCCTCAATCTGCGTCGCCTGGAACAGGCCCGGGAGTCGCTCACCAAAGTCAGAGCGAGCCATCAGGCCGACGACTACCCCTATGCCGGTTACTTGCTGGGTCTGGTACTGGCGGAAAAGGGCGACTTTGATGCTGCTGCGAAAGAGCTCAAACATTTCCTGAAGCTCCGCCCCGAGACTCCGGAAGGAGACCGTGCCAAAACCTTTTTGAGCAAGTGGGAGGAGAAAGACCTCATCAAGGGTGCCAAGAGGAATTAATCACTATTTGGCACCCCCACCCAATTGTTCCGGGAGACTCACCGAAACTCTGGAGAGTCACTTCCGGAGTCGGGTGACCTGTGTGCTATCCTTCTCCGCCATGCAAACCAACCCGCTCCGCCGGAGCGGCTTCGACGATGCTCACCGGCGAATCGGTCGGCACGACCTGTGTGAGGCGGAAACCCGCCTTCTGCAGCAGCGTGCCGTACTCCTCCTCGGTTCGTTCTTCTCCCCCCGGTATCGCGAGCATTACCATATCAACTACCTTGCCGAAATGCGGAGTATCGCCGGCCGGCAAAACAAATTCGATGATCAACAATCTGCCGCTGGGCTTCATTGCCTTCCGACAGTTGCCCAGGATCGTGAGGCACTGATCCTCGGTCCAGTCATGAATGATGTGCGACAGGAGGTACGCGTCCCCGCCTGCGGGGACCCGCTCAAAAAAACTGCCCTCCTCGGTGACGACGCGATCCGCAAGCCCCCGGTCCGCAATCAGAGCCGGCGCATCCCGGACGACGTGGGGTAGATCGAAGAGGATACCAAGCGGCTCCGGATAACGGGCAAGAACTGCGGTGAGAAGATTGCCCGTGGCGCCTCCAATATCCACGATCGTCTCGAACCCGGAAAAGTCGTAGGCGGCGGCGACTGCCGGTGGCTCTTCTCCGTGGATACCGACCATGGCTTCGCTGAAATACGACGCCTTCTGTGGATGCTTGGCGAGGAACTCAAAGAGCGGCATGCCCCAGGCTTTCTCCATGGCCGTGTTGCCGGTTTCCACGGAATGGGGGAACTCCTCCCATGCCCGCCAGGCCCACTGGCCGGCCAGTGAGAGAACGCTAGATCGGGCTGAGCCGGGCGCACCGGTCTTGAGGGCTTCGCCGAGCGGCGTGAGCGTGAAACGGCGGTCCGCACGCTCCGAAAGAATGCCGAGGCCCGCCAGGGTGCGCATCAGGCGGTAGAGCGATCTCGCGTGCGTACCGGTCGCCCCGGCCAAATCCGCGGCGCTCTTCGGCTCTTCGGCAAGCCGGTCGGCGAGACCCAGCTTGGCGGCGACGAACACAATACGCGACACCCAGTACGCGGTGCTCATCTGGATCAGTTGGACGTGTGGTGGTGGTGTTCCAGCTTTGCTGGCTCCGTTCTCTGGCATCTCAGCTTCCTCCTCGTTTGACATCGGGCTGATGGATTCGTGTCGATCAAAACGTCTGTGTTCCAGTGATACAGCGTCCGGGCGGAGCTAGCGTGCCGTGTACCGGGTCATAGATCCACAGGTCGTATCGGACCACTATCGCTACCCGAGTACCATCCGGAGAGACCCATTGAGCAGACTCATGAGAAGTCCGGCGGAATCAGCGCGAACCGCGCAGCGCCTGACCGGGATACACTCCTTTCACCAGCTTCGTGTCTCTCACCACAAAGGTCCCTGCAACCAGAACGTGCGCCATGCCCTGAGCAGGGACATCTGCTTTCTCATAGGTGGACCGGTCCAGTACCGTCAGCGGGTCAAACACGGTGAGATCGGCATCCGCGCCCACCCGCACTCTCCCTTTCTTCTTGAAAACGGGAGCAAAGTTTTCCAGGCGGCGGGCCGGCTGCAGTGTCATCTTCTCGAGTGCCTGCATCAGACCGAGGGAGTTTTGATCTCGGCGATAACGGCCCAGGACACGTGAGAACGTGCCGGCCCCGCGGGGATGGGTTGGACCGTACAGAAAGGGGATTCCGTCGCTGGCGATCATGACGTCCGGCTGCGACAGCAGCCATTCGTTTGTTTTCTCGGATCGGTTTCCGTGAAGGATGACCCAGCCGCCCTGTTCACGGTACTTCCGGAATGTTTCCCCGGTCAGACGCTCCCCCGTCGGGGGCCATTGCAGGAGGCGGTACTTCTCGTCCGATACGTCTTCCCAGGAGTCGAAGACCGCCGACTCGATCCAGGTGCAGCCGGCCGTGTAGGGATAGGTCTCAGTGGTCAGATCCACACCCCGCGACCGGGCTCCACGAATCATTTCGAGGACGACCGGTGCACGTTCGTTGGCGCTGCTGTTCATGTGGACGATGTGCAAAGCGGCGCCGCTGGCCGCCGCATTGGAGATCACTTCCTGGAAGCCACCCAGCGCCGGTCCGGAACCGGTTCCGCGGACATGCACGAAAACCGGTGCCCCCCTTCCGGCTGCCAACTGGAAGGCCCTGAAGATTTCGGTAGTCGAGGCGGCAGGAGTATAGGTGATTCCCAGGCCCAGACCCAGCGCGCCTTCGTCAAGCCCCTGGTCCAGCAACTGGATGAGGCGCTCAATCTGCTCTGGTGATGCTTCCTTGTAGGCGTAGTCTCTCTTCCTCTCCAGCGCTTTGTTCTCTTCGGCGGGAAGCGTTGGGTTGTGTCCGATGTCGATCCCGTGCATCAGCTTGACGCGGGCTCCCAGGTGTCCCACCGTGGCCCCGAAATGGATGACGGCCTTCCCTTCCCGGGAGGCCAGCCAATCGCCCACGGGATAGACGCCCAGCTCCATCTCCAGTGCGGTCGTGACTCCATCGGCGGCCTGCAGACGATTGCTGACCGGGTCCTGGCCGTGGGCGTGCAAGTCGATAAACCCGGGCGCCACAACCAACCCGGCCACATCCACGGTTTCGTCGGCATCGATGGATTGATCCGTGATGGCGACGATGGTTCCGTTCGAGATCCCCACATTGCGGACGGCATCAAGCCCGCTTTCTGGATCCATGACCCGTCCCCCGACCAGAGCCATCTCTACGTGCTCAGGGGCCGTTGCTTCGGGAACGGAGCAGCCGCACAGGATGAATGGAAGGCATAGAAAGAACAAGAGGAATCTCATGCAGACCAGTCTTCTTCGTTCGAGCCCTGATGTCAACTCTTGCAGAGCTCCACCTCCCGATTGTTCCTGAAAAGTGGGAGTGGCCAGCGTGGGAGGAGCCTCAGAGCCAATGTTGGAGGGGCCTCAGTCCAGTGTGGAGGGGCCTCAGGCCGCGACCGCCGGGATTGAAAACGGAGCCCCGACCGTAAGGGCTCGCGCAGAAATAACTTGGTAGAATTGGCGCTCAGATTTGCATCAGATTTGGCCGCGAACGATTGAGCGAAACCGCAGGCGTAGCCGGGTCCACGTTGAGGATTTCGCGATTGAGGAGCGGCCGAAGATGGTGTGAAGATGAGATGCCAAAATGCCAAGTTATTTCTGCGCGAGCCCTAAGGGAGTGGGACGCCTCCCATTTTGCGTTGCTCGTGTTAGGTCCCCCTTGGAAGTTCAGGTGCAACTGTTCTAGAATTTCGATCATGAACTGACAGAGAGAACCATATGGAAAAACAACACGTTATTGTACTGGCCAGCCCCGGCTTTCGGGGTCTCGAGGCGCTCGACCCGATCCGCGGCGAGGCCCACTTTCATTTTGTGAACACCGTCGAAGACGCAGGATCGGTGATCGGACAAGCGGAAGTCATCTTTGCCTGGGATCACGCCCGGCATGGTCTGCTCGAGGTCCTATGGCCCTCAGCTACATCTGTTCGTTGGGTCCAGTCAGGCAGTGCCGGAGTCGAATCGGTGCTGTTCGGGGAGTTGGTAGAAAGTTCCGTGGTACTCACCAACGCAACAGGGCTCTACAGCGACGTACTCGCCGAATTTGTGGTCGCCTCAATTCTCTATTTTGCCCAGAATCTGGATCGGCTCCGTTCCCTGCAGATGGCCCGTATCTGGTCCCGCCTCGAGGTCCTCAGACCGAGCAGTCAAACACTCGGAATCGTAGGGCTTGGAGACGTGGGGCGGGCTGCGGCAGCCCTGGCACATTGTCTGAACATGCGGTTGCTGGGCTGCAGGCGCAATCCGGAGAAGGCCGATGAGGGCCTCCCCATCGAGCGCATCTATACCCCTGATCGTCTGCTGGAGATGCTGCCCGAGTGTGACTATGTCCTGCTTTGTGTGCCTCTGACTCCGGAGACCACGCGGATGTTCGGCAAAGCACAACTGGAAGTCATGAAACCGTCCAGCGTCCTCATCAATATCGCCCGCGGAGGGGTGGTGCAGGAAGAAGCCTTGATTCAGGCACTGCAAGAGGGATCGATCCGAGGGGCGGCTCTGGACGTCTTCGAACGGGAACCTCTGCCCACCGCGAGCCCCCTGTGGGGAATGGAGAATGTCCTGCTCTCACCCCACTCGGCCGACCACACATTTGATCTCGAGACCAGCGCAGGACGCCTGTTTGTTGAGAACTTCAGGCGTTATCTGAAAGAAGAGCCTCTGCTCAACATCGTGGACAAGCAGGCAGGTTATTGATCAGCAGTGCAAGATCTCCTGCAAATAGTTGCAGAGAACCTGAGCAGCAGAGCGGGCCCGCCTGGAAGTCGGGGCAAGGGGGGTCACAATTGTCTTCTCACTGGTGTTTCGGGAAGTTGATCTCCTCATTGTTCTCAAACTCTCGGGGCCTGACCGGGGTCTAGTGTACTGTCCGGGAAGTTCGCGTCGTTAATTCGGGATGGATTTTCGTCGTCAGTGAGGCGCGCGACGCAGCAATGCCGGGAGTATTTCGAGGTAGCGCAACAAAGCTGTCGGCGAAAAGACGCCCGAAGTAGCGGCGTGAACTTTCCGGACAGGAGTTAATGATTCCGAGTTGCATGCTGTTCAGCTCCCTGGGGAAGGGCTGATTTCTGCGATCTCCACGGCCCGGTGCTCCCGGGCAGACAGGTAACAGGCTTCCACCAGGGCCATGGTCTTCAGGTTGTCCTCACCGCTGGTCGGTGGCTCGCGGTCCTCTTCCAGTGCGCACAGCAGATCGGCCATAGGGCCGGCGAAAGCGTCGGGGAACCAGACCTCCTCCCAGCGGGGTTGATGCCACGCGCCGCTTTTCCTGGTCGTGAAGTCCAGGGTACTCGGCGTGCGAGCCGGGTAGGAAGGCCACCCGATGGTGCCGCGAGGCATACCGTCGGTCCCCTCCACTCTCCATCGAATGTAGATATCTGACGCCGATCCTTCCGCTGAAGGACCCGCCCAGACGTCGTCCCAGGCGGCACACCTCAGTCCGCTGGAGTATTCCAGGATATAAAGACAAATCCCATCCTCGTGATCAAAATGCTCCGCGGTTCGCGGGTCGGTCCGTACGCTGGCAAAGACGCGCAGCGGATCCCCGAACCAGAAACGGAACGTATCGAGATGATGGATGGACATGATCCTCAGTGTCACCCAGCCCAACCTTTCCTGCCAGGGCATCCAGTGGGGGATAGCGCGCATATCGATGGTGGCCAGTACTGGATCGCCCAGCACCCCCACGTCCAGCAGACTCTTGCAGGCGCGCACTGACTGGTCGTGGCGCATGTTCTGGTTCACGGCCAGGGTGATGCCCGCCTGCGTACACAAGTCACAGATGTTCCTCGCCCCCTCGTAGTCGTTGCTGAGAGGCTTTTGGGCCAGGATCCCCCGGATGTGAGGATGACGAACCACTTCCCGAACGACCTCGAGCTGAACATCCGGAGGAACCGCTATGTCGACAACCTCCACATCGGGGTCGGAGAGCATCTGCCGATAGGTGTCATAGACTTTTGGAATCCCGTGGCGGGCGGCCACCTCCCGGGCATGCCGGGGATCTCTGGAGGCGATGGCAACGGGATTGAACCCGGCCTGAGCATAGGCCTCCAGATGGCAATCCGCCATGATGAATCCGGATCCAATACAGCCAATTCCAGAGTCTTTTTGGATCGGCAATCTCGGCAGGTAGTCAAGTTGGATCGAACTCGCATCACCAGTCATCTGTTCGGTCTCCATCCAGTTCCCGAGCCAGGCGTGTTCAATACTCGGTTGGCCCAACCTCGAGCCGGAGATTGATACTCCCCCACCTCTTTTTGATTCTTGAAAATGATACCATCACCTCGACCGAGGTTAGACCTGAGGAAATCCCTTTCTTCTTCCAGCCTTCTGGCAACAAAGGTCACGCCGTCAGGGATGAGTTGATCTGCATCCGGCTTGAAACGGAAATCCAGGCCTTCTCCAACTTCCCCGCCCCGACGGTGTCGATATCGAACGCCGGCCCAACCGGCATATCTCTTTTGGGGCGGGCGTGCCCTTTTTCTGAGCGCTTCCCTGGCCCGCCTGGAAGCCAGAATCGCCATCAACGCCATTCTGCGGCGAATGCCCGATTTAAGGCTGGCCACTGAGACCCTGGAGTGGGAGAATACTCCCTTAGCCCGGATTATTCATAAGTTTTCGTAGCGAAGCGGGGGAAGACCCGTTCTGACAAGGCTTGCGACCGAGGCCCCCGGAGGCGTACTCGTGCAGTACGCCGAGGAGGCCGACCGAGCGTAACGCAGTCAGGGCGGGAGATTCTCACGCTGCAGTAGAAAATTTATGAATCATCCGGGTTAGGGGGCTTGAAGGCCCTGCCTTTGAGTTTCTAGCCCGGAGTGCCGAAGTACTGAGGATCTTCCAGAAGTGGACGGGACACCGAAACCGAACCGGTTGCTGCTCTGCCTGGTCTGCCTGTGCGTCTCGTCTCTGAAACTCGGCCTGGGTGAAAACCGGGATCCGCAGCCTGTGGAGTTCGACCGCGACATCCGGCCCATCCTGTCGCAGAACTGCTTCACCTGCCATGGTCCCGATGAGCGCCAGCGCCAGGTGAACCTCCGACTGGACACCCGCGATGGGATCTTTGCCGACCGCGGCGGCTACCAGGTGGTGGTGCCCGAAAACCCGGAGGACAGCCGGCTCATGCAGCGCGTCGCCGCCGAGAATCCCGCTCAGCGCATGCCTCCTCCCGGGTCGGGAAAGGAGTTGAACCCGGACCAGATACGCCTCCTTCGAACCTGGATCAAAGAGGGTGCAAAGTGGCGGCAACACTGGGCTTTCACTCCTCCACACCGACCCGAGATGCCGCCGGTCCAGGCCAGTCACCGGGTTCGCAATCCGATCGATACCTTCATCTTCGAGCGGCTGGAGCGGGAGGGGTTGGAACCTTCCCCGAAAGCGGATCGTACCACTCTGATCCGGCGCGTCACACTGGATCTGACGGGCCTGCCTCCTGCGCCCGCAGAGGTGGATGCTTTTCTCGCTGATCCCTCGCCCGACGCCTACGGGTGGCTGCTGGATCGTCTGCTGGCTTCACCCCGCTACGGAGAGCGCATGGCCTGGCGCTGGCTGGAAGCGGCTCGGTACGCGGACACCAACGGTTACCAGAGTGACGGAGAGCGCTACATGTGGCGATGGCGCGACTGGGTCATCGACGCCTTCAACCAGAATATGCCGTTCGATCAGTTTACCGTCGAGCAGATCGCAGGTGACATGCTGCCCGGCGCCACCCTCGCGCAAAAGATCGCCACCGGGTTCAATCGGAACCACAGTGGCAATGGTGAAGGTGGGATTATCCCCGACGAATACGCTGTTGAATACGTGGTCGATCGGGTCAATACCACTTCCACAGTGTGGCTTGGCCTCACCATGGGTTGTGCCCGCTGCCACGACCACAAGTATGACCCGATCACTCAAAAGGAGTTTTATCAGCTGTTCGCCTTCTTCAACAACGTGCCCGAAAAAGGAGACGCCAACAAGCACGGGAACTCTCCGCCCATGATCAAAGCGCCTACCTCTGAGCAGCAGCGCAAGCTGCAGGAACTGGAACGGAAGGTGGCCGGCGCTAAGCAGCACTTCTCCGATTTGAATTCAGAAATAGAGCCTGAGCAGCGACGGTGGGAGAAGTCCATCCGCACCAGTCCGGCTCCTGACTGGACCATTACCCGGGGGCTGGTGGCCCGTTTCTCCCTGGACGGCAAGCTTGACGGTGAGTTGTCCGAGAAACCGGAAGACTACCCCGGAGCACAATGCCTGGAAGGTGAGGCCGTCTTCGTTCCCGGCCGCCTTGCAGAAGCCGGCGCTTTCGACGGCAAGCGTTTCATCGATGCCGGAGACATCGGCAAGTTTGGCTACTTTGACAAGTTTTCGCTGGGGGCATGGGTCTACCTGACCGACTCCTCGGGCGGCACTATCCTGTCGAGAATGGACGATACAGACGAATCCAAGGGTTACAGTCTCGAGGTCAAGAAAGGCAGGATTCACCTGACCCTGGGGGTCCGTCGTCTGGACGACGCCCTGCGGGTGCAGACCGCACAGAGCCTGACTCCAGGGCAATGGCATCATGTACTGGCCACCTACGACGGTTCCCGCGTGGCTTCCGGCATAGCCCTCTACGTCGACGGTCGCGCAGAGAGGCTCGAGGTACTTTTGGATGATCTGAACCAGTCGTTCGAGACCGAAGAACCCCTGCGGATCGGTGCACGGGGGGGTCCTGAGAAGCGCTTTCAGGGCTATGTTGACGATGTGCAAGTGTATTCCGTCCAGCTGCAAGCCGAAGAGGCGGCGATCCTGGCAGCGCCCGAGTCCATCAATGAAATCGCCGCCGTCTCCATGTCCGACCGAACTCACCAGCAGGCTGCCAAGCTCCGTCGCTGCTTCTTAGAGAGATCCTCCCCGCCGTCAATTCGCCGGGCCTGGCAGGATCTCATCCAGTCGCAGGTCCTCAGGGACGAGTTCTTCGAGCAGATACCCAGCACAATGGTCATGGCGGAGCGAGAGATTCCCAGGGATACGTTCCTTCTGAACCGGGGCGAGTATGACAAGCCGGGCGAGAAGGTCACCGCCACTGTGCCATCGGTTCTCCCCCCCCTTCCAGCCTCGCAAAAGAAAGATCGGCTGGCCCTGGCACGGTGGCTGGTCGACCCGGCTAATCCCCTGACGGCGCGGGTCACCGTCAATCGCATCTGGCAGATGTATTTCGGAACCGGGCTGGTCAAAACGGCTGAGGACTTCGGCACCCGGGGTGAGCCGCCGACTCATCCCCGACTTCTGGATTGGCTGGCCACGAAGTTCATCCGCTCCGGTTGGGATCTGAAAGCCCTCCACAAAACGATCCTGATGAGTGCCACTTACCGGCAGACCTCGCGCGAAACTCCGGCGATTCAGAAGATCGATCCCGCCAACCGGTGGCTGTCTCGAGGCCCGCGGCTTCGACTCTCCGCCGAGGTGATCCGTGACCAGGCACTGTTCTCGAGTGGTCTTCTGGTCGAACGGATCGGCGGTCCCTCGGTTCGGCCCTATCAGCCACCGGGACTCTGGCTGGAGCTCTCCGACTCCGGGGGATACACGCAGGACTCTGGAGAGAGCCTCTACCGGCGCAGTCTTTACACGTTCTGGAAGCGGACCATTCCGCCCCCGTTGATGGGCACCTTCGATGCGGCGACCCGGGAAACGTGCGTCGTCCTGGAGACCCGCACCAACACGCCTCTTCAGGCCCTCTCCCTCCTTAACGATATGACCTTTGTGGAAGCCGCCCGGCTCCTGGCCCGGCGCATGATCAGGGAAGGTGGGGCCACGGCATCGGGTCGAATCAATCTCGGTTTCCGTCTGGTCACGGCGCGCAGTCCAAAGTCACGGGAACTGCAAGTCCTGCTCGAGGGTCTGGAGCACCATCTGGGGGACTATCGAAAAGATCCGGGTGCGGCGCTGGACCTGACCGGCATCGGGGAAACCCCTCGGGACGAGGAGTTGGAAGTCACTGAACTCGCCGCTTATACTGCGGTGGCGAACCTGCTTTTGAATCTGGACGAGACGGTAACCAAAGAGTAAACATGAACCCGCTGTTGGAAGAACCCTTGTTGATGACGCGGCGTCATTTCTTCGGACTCTCGAGTGTCGGCATCGGCGGGGCGGCACTCGCCAGCCTGCTCAACGACAATCTTCTGGCCTCCCCGAGGACCGGTGGGTTGTCAGGCCTTCCCCATTTCAAGCCACGAGCCAAGCGTGTGATCTATCTGTTTCAGTCCGGCGCTCCCTCCCAGATGGATCTGTTCGACTATAAGCCGAAGCTGGATGGGCTGGTCGGCGTCGACCTGCCCGGCTCGGTGCGAATGGGACAGCGCCTGACCACTATGACTTCCGCCCAGGAGCGCTTTCCCATCGCCCCATCCCAGTTCAGTTTCGCACAGTACGGGAAGTCCGGGGCGTGGGTGAGTGAGCTCATGCCGCACACGGCGGAAGTGGTCGACGACCTGTGTTTCATCAAGTCCATGTACACGGAGGCCATCAACCACGATCCAGCCATCACCTTCTTTCAGACCGGGGCCCAGTTGGCCGGCCGGCCCAGCATTGGGGCCTGGCTGTCCTACGGACTGGGAAGCGAGAGTCGCGATCTACCAGGTTTCGTCGTGATGGTCTCACAGGGTACCGGGAGGGTCGGGCAGCCTCTCTACGACCGGCTGTGGGGCAGCGGCTTCCTGCCCACGATGTATCAGGGAGTCAAGTTTCGATCCGTCGGGGATCCCGTTCTTCACCTCTCCAACCCGGCGGGGCTCAAGGACCGGACCCGCCGCCGCATTCTGGACGATCTGGTCGAGCTCAACCAGCTCAAGCTTGGCGAATTCGGAGACCCCGAAATCTCCACCCGCATCGCTCAATATGAAATGGCGTATCGCATGCAGACTTCGGTACCCGACCTGACCGACCTCTCCGATGAACCCTACCACATTTTCGATCTCTATGGTCCTGACTCCAGGAAACGGGGGACCTATGCCGCCAACTGCCTGCTGGCCCGGCGTCTGGCCGAACGCGGGGTGCGCTTTATCCAACTTTTTCACAGGGGGTGGGACCAGCATTTTTTCCTGCCCAAGCAAATCGCCGCCCAGTGCCGGGATACCGACCAGGCCACGGCGGCCCTGATCAAGGATTTGAAACAGCGCGGAATGTTGGAGGACACACTCGTCGTCTGGGGTGGAGAATTCGGCCGGACTGTCTACTGCCAGGGCCGCTTGACGAAAGACAACTACGGCCGGGATCACCATCCACGCTGCTTCACCATGTGGATGGCCGGCGCTGGGGTCAAGCCCGGCATCAGCTATGGAGAAACCGACGAGTTCAGCTACAACATCACCCGCGATCCCATGCACGTGCACGATTTGAATGCCACCATCCTGCACAGCCTCGGAATCGACCACAAGAAACTGACCTTCAAGTTTCAGGGTCGCGACTTCCGGCTTACCGACGTGCACGGCCGGGTAAGAGAAGAGATTCTGGGTTGAGTGCTGATGATTGCTGTGCGGGTTTGATCGGTACACTGGGCAGCCTGCTGGGGCGGGGGGGGCTGGCCCCGATCCTGGGAATGGCGGTGATCTGCCTGGCAACCGTTTTCATGCTGGCCTGCCTGGCTGTCGTAGTTCTGAGAATCAGACGCCCCGAGCAGGCCCGTCCTTTCCGGGTTCCCGGAGGGATTTTTACGGGAGTACTCGGGATTCTGGGTTCATTATTTTTCCTGATCGTCACGATTCGAGAACCCTATGTGAACGCCGAAGGTCTTCCCCTGGAGTGGGTGCTTTTGGCTGCGGGCTTGATCCTGGGCCTGGCTTTCTGGGCCATGGCCAGTAAGGTGCGCTGTGAGATCAGTGAACCCGACCGGCGGCGCCATAGGGGGACCGTCGTATCTTATCCGGATCAGAGAGGTTGGACCCGTTCATTTTCTACTCGGGCCACCAGCTCACGACGCTCAGGCCTCGAATCCTTCCAAAATGCCTGAGATTGCGAGTTACGACAGTCAGGTCGCGACTCAGAGCGGTGGCACCGATCAGGATGTCTTCGATGCCGATGAACTCCCCACCCGTGGTCAGATCGGCTAATATGTCACCGGCTCTCAGGGCTTCGTCAAGTCCCAACCCCAACAGCCGGACGCGGGTCAGCAGCTGGGCGGAGATCCGTTGCCAGAGCCGTTCTCCCTGAGGGTGGCGCCTCGCTCCGTGGCGAAGTTCCATCACACAAATCACGGAAGTGTAGAGGGCCCGCGAGTCGACACCACGGATTTGCTCCAGGACGGTAGTGGAGGGGTTTGATTGGCGACAGTTAGAATTCCCCGCGACGACAAATGGAATTCCCCGCTTTTTCAGGGCTGATCCTGACCATGAGGGCATGGTTAAGGATCAGCAAGTGCGGAGGTTAGTAAAGTTGAAGAAGAACGAGAAGACGCTAACGATGGCGGCGGCCAAAGCGGGGATGTCGCGAAAGACAGCTCGCAAGTACCTGAAGTCGGGAAAGCTACCGAGCCAGTGTCAGCCGGAACGGTATTGGAGAACTCGATCGGATCCGTTCGAGTCGGTGTGGCCGGAGGTGAAAGAGATCCTGAAGCGATCGCCGACGGTGGAAGCAAAAGCGGTGTTCGATCATTTGTGTCGTCAGCAGGAAGGGGCCTTCCAGCAAGGCCAGTTGAGAACGCTGCAGCGCAGGATCAAGCAGTGGAAGGCAGAATACGGAGAAGCGAAGGAGGTGATGTTCCCGCAGAAGTATCAGCCGGGACATCAAGCGCAATCGGACTTCACGTTTATGGGGCGCCTCGGAGTGACGATCCAGGGCCAGCCGTTTCCCCATCTGCTGTACCACTTCGTGTTGGCCTACTCGAACTGGGAAGCGACCACGCTGTGTTTCAGTGAGTCGTTTGAGAGCCTCAGCCTGGGGCTTCAGAACGCGTTGTGGGAGTTGGGGGCGCTGCCCGAGGAGCACCGGACCGACCGGCTCTCGGCGGCAGTCAAGAACCTGAAGCGGGAAGAGTTCACCGAGCGCTATCAAGCGTTGCTGAGACACTTCGGGATGCGCTCCAGTCGCACTCAGGCAGGAAAGGCACACGAGAACGGGGATGTGGAACAGTCCCATCACCGCTTGAAACGGGCCATTGAGCAGGAACTGCTGCTGCGGTGTAGCCGTGATTTTTCCAGCCGGGAAGAGTACGAGGGCTTGTAGCGGTGATTGTGTCCCGGCGCAATGCGGCCCGGCAAAAGCGCCTGGGAGAAGAGCTGGCAGTGATGCGCCCGTTGCCGGCACGCCGTCTGGATGACTTCACCCGGCAGTGGGTGAGAGTCTCCCACCCTCTGTGCCAACATGGGTGAGACACTTCTTCCCCACTAAATTAGACTAGAGGGTGAGAAGCTGGATCACACGATGATGGTAAACAGGAGCGATAAGAAACTGAGGATTTTGGAGACTTCGGAGCGAAGCGGAGAGGTCCCCAAAATCGGTGCGGAACGGACTGAGCCCGACAGGGTTCTTCCTAGACCCGATCCGGAAGTTCCCAGCAAGGCCACGCGTCGCCGATTTTCAGCCCGCTATAAGCTCCGGATCCTGGAGCAGGCCGATGGATGTGAAGAGTCGGGCGGAGTGGGAGCCTTGCTGCGCCGAGAAGGACTTTACTGGTCGAATCTTCAGACCTGGCGACGACAACGCGAGGAAGGAACGCTGCAGGCGCTGACTCCTCGCAAGCGGGGGCGCAAGTCCAAGCCGGTCAATCCTCTGGATCATCAATTGAGGCAAGTTCAGGCCGAGAATCGGAAGTTGAAGCGCAAGCTCGAGAAGTTTGAAGCCATGCTGGATCTCCAAAAAAAAGTCTCGCAACTGTTGGGGATCTCTCTGGCGAGCAGCGAAGAGAACGGAGACGAGAGCTGATGGACGAAGCTTTGCGATTCTCACAATCCCACGGAGTCCGGGCCGGCTGTCAGGCTCTGGATCTGCCGCCATCCAGTCTGTATCGGGAGAAACTTCGGCGGGAACGGCCGGCGATGGATCCTCGACCTCGGCCCGCATCCCCACGCGCCTTGAGCCCGCCCGAGAAGGAAGCTGTCGTGGAGGTCCTGCACAGCCAGCGGTTTGTCGACAAAGCTCCCGCCACAGTGTGGGCGGAGCTACTGGATGAAGGGCGATACTTGTGCTCGATCCGAACCATGTATCGCATTCTGTCCCAACGTCTGGAAGTCAAGGAGCGTCGCCGCCAGCGCCGCCATCCCCAATACGCCAAGCCAGAACTCCTGGCCACCGGCCCCAACCAATGTTGGTCATGGGACATCACCAAGCTCAAGGGTCCCGTCAAATGGAGTTATTACTACCTCTATGTGGTTCTGGATATCTTCAGCCGCTACGTGGTGGGCTGGATGGTGGCCACCCAGGAGAACTCACGCCTGGCCAAGGCTTTGATCGCCCAGAGCTACTCCAAGCAGGCGATCGTGTCGGGAGATCTCACCCTCCATGCTGATCGAGGGTCGTCGATGAGTTCCAAGGCACTGGCCTTGCTGCTGGCCGATCTGGGAGTGACCAAGTCTCACTCTCGGCCTCACGTCTGTGACGACAATCCCTACTCGGAGGCCCAATTCAAGACCCTCAAGTACCGGCCCGAATTCCCGGCTCGATTCGGCACCATCCAGCAAGCCAGAACCTTTTGCCGGGAGTTCTTCGATTGGTATAACCGCGACCATCGCCATTCGGGTATCGGCCTGCACACTCCCGAGGACGTGCACTACCTCACCGCCATCGCCACACGTCGCAATCGAGCCCAAACACTGGAGGCCGCCCATGCACTCTTCCAGGAGAGATTTCCCAATGGCAAACCCGTTCCTACCGCTCTTCCAGAGGCGGTTTGGATCAACCCTCCCGAAAAGAAGGACCCCTGAGATGACGCTACTGTAATTTATTCACCAAAGTGTCTCAAAGTTGTTGACACGTTCCGCCCAGCAGTACGATCCGGGTTCGCCACAACACCTATTCGGTGGACAGCCGGTTGATCGGCGAGCGCGTTCAAGTGCGGGTGTGGGCGGATCAGGTGGAGGTCTACTACGGAGGACGGCGCCAGGCACGGATGCCGCGCTTGCGAGGAGAAGGCAAGCATCGCATTGACTACCGGCACGTGATCCATTCGTTGGTGCGCAAGCCGGGGGCGTTTACTCGCTATCGCTGGCGGGAGGATCTGTTTCCGGGGATCTTGTTTCGAGTCGCCTACGACGAGCTGCGCCGAGATTGTCCGGCCACGGCGGATCGCCAATATCTGAAGATCCTCGAGGTGGCTGCCCAGGAAGGTGAACAGCGGGTGCGAGAGGCACTTCAGGTGTTGATTGAGCGGGGACAAAGAATCCGTTTTGAAGCACTACGAGAATGCCTTGTCGATCCGGTGGTGGAACCCTGGGAAGTGATGGTGGAGAAGATGGACGTGGGCCTCTACGACACCCTTCTCGAGAACCGGGAGGTGAGGTCATGAGCACAGGCAACTTACCGCGACTTCGCGAGTGCCTAATCGAGCTGCATCTACCGGCCTTTCGGGAGCACTACGCCGCCCAGGCGGCACTGGCCACCCAGGAAAGTCTGTCCTATCCCCGGTTTCTCTTGTCGTTATCTGAGATCGAGGTGGCGGAGCGGCACGAGCGCAAAATCCAGCGCCAGCGTCGGGCCTCCAAGCTTCCCTGGGAGAAAACGCTGACGGCGCTGGACCGCTCGCGCTTGCCCCAAAGCGTGGATCGACAACTCACAGCGCTGCTGGAAGGGACGTTTTTGGATCGTGCCGAGAACGTCTTGGCTTTCGGTAACCCTGGGAGCGGGAAAACCCATCTGGTCTGTGCTCTGGGCCAGGAGTTGATTCTGCTGGGGCGCCGGGTTCTGTTTTCTACCTGCGCCCTGCTGGTACAGCGATTGCTGCGGGCCAAAATCGATCTGACTCTGGAGAAGGAGCTCAAGAAACTGGATCGCTTCGAGGCTCTCATAGTCGATGACATCGGCTACGTTCAGCAAAGCCGGGAGGAAATGGAGGTTCTCTTCACACTGCTGGCCCATCGTTACGAACGTCGCAGCATCTTGCTGACCAGCAACCTGATCTTCTCGGACTGGGAGAGGATCTTCAAGGACCCCCTGACGACGGCAGCAGCCATCGACCGGCTGGTGCACCACAGCGTGATTCTGGAACTCAACGTCCCGAGCTATCGAATGGAGAGCGCCAAGGCAAAGCAGCAGGGAACCACGAAATGAGGAAACCGCGAGGAGGTCAAATCCGGGCAAATCGGCTGATTGGACCCCGGAAAGTGCTGGCTGGGGGCGACACACGAGTGCCCGCCAAGGGGAGAGGTCGTACAGCGCCCTACAGAGGCCGCTCAGCAGCCTCGTGGATCTGGTCCACTCCCCTCGACGCCAGCGCGAGCGAGGGGGAGCTCCGTTCGGGCTACGCCCTCACTCCGTCCCCCTCGCATTCTAGGAACAATCTCTCTTTTTTACAGAAAGGAGGACCGCGGAAAGGGCCGTCTCAGAGGACGGCTACAGCTCTTTTTTTTAATCCTTGTGTGGGGATTTCCAATCGTCGCTGCGGGAATTCTATTTGACGTTGATCAGGGGTTTTTCTTGAGGAGTTCAGAAAGGAGATTGGTATCGAGAAGATAACCAGTCAACGCTACTTTTTCGGTTCCTGGAGTGAAGAGAGGATACGCGGCCGGTGACCGAGCCGTTGGGTAAGAATCCGATCGATCTCCTCGAAGAACGGGTCATTCTCTTCCAGCCAGCCTTCCATGTCAGCGGGATGGGGATGAGCCTGCTGTTCGTCTGGTGGAGCCAGGCGGGCCATAGGGCGACCCCGGCGCGTGATCAAAATGGTTTCCCCCCCGAACGCCACTCGCCCCAGGAGTTCCGAAAAGTGCCTCTTCGCCTCCGCTACGTTCATGGATTCCTCTTTGACTCTACCAAACTCTCATCCTTATATGACCATTATGACTATCTAGGCTATCTTGATCAAGTCTTTGCCGACCATCCCGAACCGGCCGCCGCCACCAGCAATGTTCCCGTTGCGACGGTCAACAGCGCAGTCAGTGCCAGCGGCAAGGGTTCCAGGGTTCCAAGGTTCCAAGGAATTCCGAGATCCCAGAGTGGGAGGGGCCTCAGAGTGGGAGGGGCCTCAGGCCGCGATCGCCGGGCAGTCACGTTCACGATTGCCGGTCGCCGCGCCAAGGCGCCTCCCACATTCAGGTTCCACAAACTTTCAACCTTCAACCTTCAACTTTCAACCTTCAACTTTCAACTTTCAACTACCAGCCAAAAGTCTAGGTGGCTTTGAGAACCGAACAGCTGAGTTGTGTGACTTGCCGAAAGTGGTGGTCAAAAGTCAGGAGGTGGCCGCCACAGTCCACGGTGGCCGCTGCAATCCAGATGTCATTCACGGGAATCGGCGTGCCGGCTTTCCTGAGCCTGGCAAAGATCTCTCCGTAGCGCCGGGCCACTTCCGGAGTCGTGGGCAAGACCGAGACAAAGGGTTCCCCGAGGAACTCGGAAAGGGCAACGCGATTCTCGCGGGTTCGCTTTCCCAGGAGAAATCCCGCCTCGAGTTCTCCGAGAACTGTCGCGGGCATAAAGACGATCTGAGCAGTTGCCACAGAGTCCAAAACCGTCGCATTTCCGGCTCTCAGCCATGCGAAAGCGGAAGTATCGATGACGAGACGGCGAGCCCCCTCAATTCCAGAGTTCTTCATCGATGACTCGTTGCGCTTCCAGGGCCTCTGCAAAGCCGGCCTGGTCATCCGAAGACCAGGTTGCGTATCGATCCAACCGGCGTCGGCGCTCTCTCACGCCGACAGCAGCCTCCAGAATCTCCAGAACGAGAGCGTTGACGCTCTTTCCCCGCTCCCGCCCCAGGGTCTTGAGCCTTCGCCCTACCTGCTCAGAGACCCCACGGATGGTCAACTGATTCGCCATGCATGCATGATAGCACAAAATAGAATGCATGCCTCTAGACCGGAAAATTCATAAGTTGTCGGCTGCAGCGCCCACCGGGCGCTCCCGTATGGTGCCAAAACTCGACTGACTCCTCACGCCGCCTCCCGATAGTAGTAGTTGAGCATTCCACCGAGGCGCTCTCGGCGTAGGACTGGGCCTTGAGTCAGCCTGTCTTTTGGCAGAGATTCGATTAACCGGTTGTCCAGTCCTTGGTGATTCCTCTCGCTGTGATAATGGCTGACATAATCACGAACTGCCCGTCTGAGGTGGGTCAGATTGCGGGCAATCTGCTTCATCCAGTCTCCGTTAGGTTGCTGAATGATACCGGCGACCTCGACGCGCCGGGTCTTGAGGTCGATCACAAAAAGTACGAAGTAGCGAACCAGTCCAGCCTTCGTGATGATCTCCAGTGAAAAAAAGTCGGCTGCTGCGATCGCTCCCCAATGGGCTTTCAGGAAGGTGTCCCACGACATCGACTTGCCGCGTTCGGGAGCTGGCTCGATACCGTGATTCTTGAGGATTCGTTTGATGGTGTTCCGCCCGATCCGATGGCCCAGATTCCGCAAGGCGCCTCTGATTCTCCTGTACCCCCAGGTGTGATTTTCTTTCGCCATCCGGATGATGAGAGCCTGTATCTCCTGCGGACTCCGAGGGCGACCTGGTCTGCGCTGTTGGCTGCCATCGTACTTCTTGGCGATCAACCGTCTGTGCCAACGCAAAAGCGTATCGGGTGTGACGATGCAGGCAAGCTCCCTCAAGGCCGCGCGGCCGACGACCTTGGCCTTTTGAGCGAGCCGCCGTCTCTGGGCGTTTGTGAGGCGCAGCCGTTTGTTGCCCATTTGTTCACGGAGTATGCGGTTTTCCTCTTTGAGGTAATCGATTGCATCCTGTTGTGCGCGATTGACCCAACCTGCCCACATGAGCAACAGAAACTTCAACGGTAAGTTCATGAAGGCCCATATTAATAAGGAAAGGACGGATCTGAACACCACGAAATACCGGTCGGCGGAGTTTTGGCACCATACGGGATTGACGGGCAAGGGCTAGGGCAAAGGCAAGGGCTGGCCCGAACCAAAGCCCTGCCCTTCTGGCCTCCCCGGAGCGCTACGCTATAATAGGGCCCGATTAAAATCAGATCGAGAAAGGTTCTCCCAGTGTTTCTTCAATTCTGCTTCGTAGCGATGCTTGTCGCGGCTTGGGGACAAGGCCAGAGTTCTCAATATCTCACTCCTCCTGCAGAGACCATTGTCGATTTTGCTCGAGATATCGATCCTATTCTCAGGACTTATTGCTATGGGTGCCATGGGCCCACGGTCCAGATGAATGGCCTACGCCTGGACCACCGTCCGGGTGCGCTGAGTGGAGGAGAATCTGGCCGAGCTGCGCTGCTTCCCGGCAATAGCTCAGAAAGTCGCCTCGTCGCCTATGTGGCCGGACTAGACCCGGACGTGGTGATGCCCCCCAGCGGAGAGCGTTTGACTGAAGAACAGATCGCTCTGCTGAGGGCCTGGATTGATCAGGAAGCTCAGTATTCCAAGGAAGCATCCGGGACTGTTGCCCACAACGGTCAGCCCGGCTCTAACCACTGGTCTTTCCGGCCGATAGTTCGTCCACTCGTTCCGATTGTCAAGACCGTCAGCTGGGTTCGCAATCCGATCGATGCCTTTGTTCTGCAAAAACTGGAAGCGCGGGGCTGGAAGCCATCTCCCCCGGCAGAGCCTTACTCCCTCTTACGCCGCATGTACCTCGATCTCGTTGGTTTGCCTCCCACTCTGCAGGAGCGGGATACTCTCTTAAAGGATCCGTCCCCAAAGAACTTCGATCGGCTCGTGTCCGACCTGCTGTCACGTCCAGGGTACGGAGAACGCTGGGGCCGTCACTGGCTGGATCTGGTTCGGTACGCAGAGAGTAACGGCTATGAGCGTGATGCCACAAAGCCCGATGTCTGGAAGTACCGCGACTATGTGATTCGTTCATTCAACAAAGACAAACCCTACGATCGTTTTGTTGTGGAGCAACTGGCCGGGGATGAACTCCCGGACGTCTCCGCGGAAACGCTGATCGCTTTGGGATATACACGCCTCGGTCCCTGGGATGATGAGCCGGCCGATTTCGAACAAGATCGCTTCGACCAGCTTGACGATCTCGTACGCACTACCTCCGAGGTCTTTTTGGGTGTGACTCTGGGTTGCGCACGGTGTCACGATCACAAGTTCGACCCGCTGACGCAGCGCGATTACTACAGTATGGCGGCCACTTTCAACGGCCTCCAGCGCCCCCGAAATGGACGAAAGGAAACGAGTTTGCCGGTTGGAAACAGAGTGGATTTGGACCGACTGGCCGTCAGGGACGCCGAAATTGAACCACTGGAGAAGCGCATTGCCAATCTTCGCGATTCCTTCCGGGTTCAATTCCTGAAGTCTGGAAATAGTCAGCTTCCCAGTCAGACAATAGAGGCGTTTTTGGCAGAGGAGGACAAGCGCACGGATGCGCAGAAAGGATTGGTAGAAGAGTATCGCGCCCAGCTTGCCCACGAAGTCTCTGAAACGCTGCCCTCGGATCTCATCGGCGAGATTGCCCGCATCGATAAGAAAATCGCCTCGCTCCGCGAGGCCGTCCCTGATCTTTCGCGCGGCTACTTCCTTCACGAACCACAGCCTCTTCCCGGCCCCTTGCATCTGCTCCTGCGGGGCAAAGCCTCCTCACCGGGACCTCAAGTTCCACCGGCAGTTCCGGCGGTTTTGGTGAAGTCTCAGCCTGCGCTTCCCAAACCTGGGCGAACCAGTTTTCGACGACTGACTCTGGCGGACTGGCTGGCGAGCCGTGAGAATCCATTGACCCCGCGCGTGATGGTGAACAGGGTCTGGCAGTTTCATTTCGGGGAGGGCCTTGTTCGTACACCGAGTGATTTCGGAAGCATGGGTGAAAAACCGACTCACCCGGAACTTCTGGACTGGCTGGCCACGCGCTTCATGGATGACGGTTGGTCACTTAAACGGCTCCACTATCTGATCATGGCCAGCAATACCTACCGCATGAGTAAGGCATGGAATCAGCAGTTCGGAGAGAAGGACCCAGAAACCCGCCTCCTGTGGCGCGTGCCCTATACACGGCTGCAAGTGGAGGCGATCCGAGACTCCATGCTGGCCGTCAGCGGCAGACTGAACCGGAAAATGTTTGGCCCCAGTATGGTTCCTGAGATTCCCAAAGGAGCCCTCGAAGGTCACAGTGACCCAGACACCATCTGGCAACCATCCGAGGCGGCGGAAGCGTCGCGAAGGACGGTTTACAGCTTCATCAAGCGAACGATGATCATTCCGATGCTTGAAGTACTCGATTTCTGTGACACGACGCGGAGTTCTTCCAAACGCGCGGTGACCAGTGTTGCTCCTCAGGCGCTAACGCTTTTTAACGGGAAGTTCGTGAACGTCCAGGCTCGCTATTTCGCGCAGCGACTCATGAAGGAAGCGGGACCCAGCTTCGAAGAGCAGGTTGACCGGGCCTACTTGCTCGCCCTGTCGCGCCATCCTTCCCCCGCAGAGCTTACCAGCGTGCTGGACTTCTTGTATCGTGAGACTGAAGCAGTTCTCTGGGAGGAAGGAAGCGGAATTGGGGATCGGCTCGAGGCTCGCCGCCGGGCACTGGAACAGGCTTGCCGAGCGATTTTCAATCTCAATGAATTCGTCTATGCTGATTGACTGTCTGGAGGAGATGCATGGCTGAAGAGGTTCGACGTTATTCTCTGAACCGCACACCGTGCGGCCGCACCCGCCGGGAATTTCTATGGGAAGTTGGCGGAGGCTTTGCAGGGCTGGCGCTCATCGATCTGCTTTCAAACGACGGTTTTTTTTCTACACAAGTGCGGGCTGCCTCAACCGGTAAAGCAACTCGCTTGCTCTCTCCAAAGGCGCCCCATTTTCCGACCAGGGCCAAACATGTTGTGTTCCTTTTCATGAATGGTGGTCCTAGTCATGTGGATTTGTTCGACCCCAAGCCCGCGCTGTCAAAGTACCATGGACAACCTTACCAGGGAGAATTAGCGGTAGGTTCCAATAGCCGACCGGTCGGCTACTTGATGCGGTCGCCCTTCGAGTTCAGGAAGTACGGGCAGAGCGGCCTGGAAATCAGCAGCATTTATCCCAATCTTTCCAGATTCGCAGACGATCTCTGCGTCATCCGGTCCCTTTACACGGACACAGCCGCCCACGCCTCCGGATGCCTGCAGATGAACACTGGAAGTGTCATCATTGGCAAACCCAGCCTGGGTTCCTGGCTGAGTTACGGTTTAGGGACCCTCAGCAGTGACATGCCCAGTTTTGTCGTCATGACCGATCCCCGCGGCGGACCCATTGCGGGTCCTTCGAACTGGACGGCGGGGTTCATGCCGGCAGCCTACCAGGGAACTCTGTTCCGCAGCAAAGGTAGCCCTCTGTTGGACCTGATGACTCCCCCGGATGTCAGTGATCGCACCCAACGCCATTCCCTCGACTTACTGAAAGAATTGAACGAAGAGCATCTCAAATCGCGCCAGAGCGAATCTGAGCTGACCGCTAGAATCTATTCTTACGAACTCGCTTACCGTATGCAGACGGCTGCGACCGAAGTGGTCGATCTCAACCAGGAAGACGACAGGACAAAGGAGATGTACGGTCTGAACAACAAGCTGACCAGCGATTTCGGCCGAAAATGTTTGATTACACGCCGGCTGATCGAAAAGGGTGTCCGATTCATTCAACTCTATTCTGGCGGTGGTCATATAGAAGATACGTGGGACGGTCACAACGACTGCATCTCAAATCACAAGCTTCACGGCTACGAAACGGACCAGCCCATCGCAGCCTTGATCGCAGATCTGAAGCGAACCGGACTGTGGGAGGAAACACTGCTGATATGGGGTGGAGAGTTTGGACGAACCCCGACCAGTGAGGGAATCGACAAGCCGGGACGTGACCACAACTGGCACGGGTTTACGATGTGGCTGGCGGGTGCTGGAGTCAAAGGCGGACAAGCGATCGGAGCGACGGACGAGCTTGGCTTCAAGGCCGTAGAGGATCCTTACCATGTTTCCGATTTGCACGCTACAGTTCTTCATCTGATGGGGTTGGATCACAAAAAACTGACCTATTTTTTCCTCGGTCTTGAGGAGCGCCTGACGGGTCAGCGTGGAGAGGTCATCAAAAAGGCGCTTGCCTAGTGCACTGTCCGGAAAGTTCACGCCGCTACTTCGGGCGTCTTTTCGCCGACAGCTTTGTTGCGCTACCTCGAAAGACTCCCGGCCTTCCTGCGTCGCGCGCCTCACTGTCGACGAAAATCCATCCCGAATTAACTCCGCGAACTTCCCGGACAGTACACTAGTCCCAAAATAAGTACATGGGGTGTATACCCAGAGGTGGAAAAAAGCCTGAAACGCCAGTTCTGACGGGTATTCTGAGGTTCAGAAAAAGACCCAGAACAATCCCAAGAGGAGGCGTTTCAGGTGAATAGAAAGCATATCGAGATTATCAACAAACGCCAAGAGGAAATAGAGCGAAGGCTGGATCGAAGTTGGCGGCCTAAGAGTGGGGGACGGGTGCTGAGAGGAGGCAATATTGTCTACGACGTCTCGAGCCGTATGGGAGGGGTGAGTAGTGGAGGTCTGGGGCTGATTGTTCAGTTGGTCAAGCGCTTGAGGGTGGCGGAGAGGATCGACGAACGTGTGCGAGTGTTGAAGCGGCACCTTCCCTACCGGGAGTCGGACCACGTCTTGAATCTGATCTACAACGTGATGAGTGGGGGAGTGTGCCTGCAGGATGTAAAGTCACGGCGCGAGGATGTCAGCTATCTGGAGAGTGTAGGAGCGCGCAAGATCCCGGCACCGAGTACGGAAGGGGACTTTCTCAGGCGTTTCAAGCAAGAGGATGTCTTGGCCCTGCAAGAAGCCTTCAACGAAAGCCGTCTGCAGGTGTGGCAAAGCCAAGCAGCGGAGATGGGCAAGCGAGCCACGATCGACGTGGACGGCACGACGGCCGAGACCACGGGGTGTTGCAAGGAAGGGATGGATCTCAACTACAAGGGACAATGGGGGTATGGACCCTTGGTGGTGAGTCTGGCCGAAACCAACGAGGTCTTGTACACGTTCAATCGGCCGGCCAGCCGACCGTCGCACGAAGGAGCGGTGGCGTGGATCGATCGAGCCGTGAAACTGGTCAGAAGAGGCGGCTTTGAGCAAGTGAGATTGCGGGGAGACACGGACTTTTCCCTGACCCGCAACTTCGATCGTTGGAGCGAGGAGGGTGTGGAGTTTGTGTTCGGGATCGAGGCCAATCGGAGCTTCGTCAGAGAGGCCGACAAGATTGGCGAAGCACAGTGGCAAAAGCTCGAGCGCAAGCGGAAAGTGGTGAACTCCAGCCGTCAGCGTCCAGAGAACGTCAAGCAGAAAGTGGTGCGAGAGCGGGGCTACAAAAACCTGAACTTGTTGAGTGAGCATGTGACGGAGATCGAGTACCGACCGGCCCGAGCTAAAGGCACCTACCGAATGATCATCCTGCGCAAGAGGATCGAGGTCGAAAAGGGTCAAAAGCGGCTGTTTGATCAGCAGCGCTATCTGTTCTATGTCACGAACGTGCCGGTCAAGGAACTGTCGACACAACAGGTGGTTTTGGAAAGCAACGGGCGCTGCAATCAGGAAAACGTGATCGAGCAGCTCAAGAACGGCGTTCAGGCTCTGCGCATGCCGGCCGATACCCTGGTCGCAAACTGGACTTACCTGGTGATTGCCACCCAAGCCTGGAACCTCAAGGTTTGGCTGGGCCTGCTTTTGCCTGCAAGACTGGGGGCCCGACGCCTGATCCGGATGGAGTTCCGGCGCTTTGTCACCTGTGTGATCGGACTGCCTTGCCAGATCGTGACAACGGGACGGCGTTTATTGTATCGACTGCTCACTGTTAACGATTGGACCCGTTTGTTGATCGAGGGGAATCTGTGGCTGAAACACCAGCAATTTGGCTGACGAATCGCAAGCCGCTTCGACAAGACGACAAATGGAGCCGATCGGGGAGGGGTCTGTCTGAAAACCGACTTTCAGGGCCATTGTCAACGCGTCGTGGCGGCCTGAGGTCAACCAAACTGCTTCCCGGCACAGCCCACTGCTGTCCAAATTAGCTGAGATTCGATGATCGACCCCTTGATTTTATTGGCGTCTTGGACGGGATTTTCAGTCTTTCATGTCCAGGTCTCCGATGGTGCTGTCCAGATTACGAGAGGGTGAAGGAGGCTTGAGAGCTCTCCGGTAGTAGGGGTGGAAACTTGAATGGTTGGTTCAACCACCTCCACAAGTCTCTATGAACGAACAGGTTCATCCTCAGCAGTGCGGCCAGATTGGACAGTGACCAGTCAAAGGTTGCTTTGAGCTGCAGAAACTTCAGAATCAGCAGAGCGATCAATGCTGTCCAAATTTGGGTCTTGAGGGCGTTGGCCGAGGTGCCGACGAAGGTCTTGACCCGTAGATTCTGCTTGAGGGCCTTGAAAAAGAGCTCGATTTGCCAGCGCTCCTTGTAGATTGCGGCAATGGTGGTGGCTCCGAAATCCAGGTGATTCGTCAAAAAAACGAGGCGGCCAGAGAGCGGATCTTGGATTTCGACCAGGCGCAAGAAACAGGTTTTGTCCTGGGCGGCCAGTCCGTGAAAGAAAATCACCTGGTCACGGACGACTCGACGGTTTTTGGGAAGCGGGCGGTCTTCGAGGACCTCGTAATCGGCACGGTCTTTGAGACGGGTCACAAAGAAGACGCCCTGACGGGTCAAGTCCGCATACCAGTTGTAGTCGTTGTAGCCGCGATCAAAGACGACAACGGTGCCGGCGGCAAACTTCAGACGGCGAGCCACGGTGATGTCGGCCGTGGCTGCCTCGGTGATGTGGGCAAAGACGGGAAGGTAACCGTTGTGGTCCAAGAGTAGATGCAGTTTGACGGCCCCCTTGGTTCGGCAAAAATGAGCCCAGTCAAACAATTGTGCGCACAGATCGATGACGGTCGCATCCAGACTCAGCAGCGGATTCTTGAAACGAAATCTTCTCTTGCGACGCCCTTCGGTCTCTCTCAGACAACGATCCAGTAGGCGGTAAAAAACCTTTTCGTACAGTTGCCAGGGTCGATGCTTATTGGCATAGCTGAGGGTGGAGCGCTTGGGAGAAGCGATTCCAAGATGATGCAGTTTTCCTTCACAGCTGGCCAGGCCTCCGCAGATCTCCCGCAGGCTATGAGCACGGCCCAGCTGGCAAAACAGCATGGCGACAAACTGTCCCCAGCTGCTGAAACCGCGTGCATGGCGCTCGGCTTTGGTCTCCAGGACCAGTTGTTGAAACTCCCAGCGAGGAAAAAGCTGGAGAAGTTGACTGAAAATGCTGCAAAATCGATTCATGGTCGGGTCCTCCTTGTCCGGTTATTCGATCAACCGAATCTTACGAGGTCGACCCGACCTCTCTTATGGCTAATTTGGACAAGAGTGGGCACAGCCGGAGTCCGGCGCAAGTCTGATTGAACCTCAAATGAGCAACCGATCTTGGCAAAACGAGTCGCTACAGTAGATGATGTGCAAACACGCTTATTTTGGGACTAGTACTCTTGGATCAGATGACTACGATTCTTCTCAGCCTGGGATCCAACCTGGGTGATCGCCTGAACTACCTTCGATCCGCGATTGACCTCCTGCGTGGGTCGAGGATTCGCACTTTCCGATGTTCGAGTGTCTACGAAACCGAGCCCGTTGAGTTCACAGGCCAGCCAGACTTCCTCAACATGGTTGTTGCCGCCCGCACTCCTCTGGGGCCCGAGGCTGTTCTGGCTGCCGGCCAACAGATCGAGCAGCAGCTGGGACGCCGGAGACCGGCACGGGCCAGGACCATCGACATCGACCTGCTTTACTATGGAACCATTGAAGTCTCGACGGGAGATCTCGAATTGCCGCACCCCAGGCTGCATGAGCGGCGGTTTGTGCTCATTCCACTCCACGAGATTGCTTCAAGCTTTCTGGATCCAGTCCGAAATCAGACTGTCGAGTCTCTCTTGGAGCATTGCCCGGATCAATCTCGCGTCACCGAGTTTTCATCGGGAAGTCTCGAGCCATGCTGAAGAATGGGCCTCCGGCATCTCGAAGAGAAGCCGGTTGGAGGGCCCAGGGCCACATCGCCGCTCTTTCGATTTGGGGCCTGTTTCTCTACGGCTTTCTGGAATGGCTCTTTTTCATTACCAAACCGTCTTTTCTCTCGGCCCTCAACTGGTGGGAGCAATGTCAGGTACTCTTCGCGGCTGTGTCGGTTCCCATGGGCGCCGCGCTCTGCCTCCACCTGCTGCTGTTGATTGTGGCCAGTCTCTCCCCCTGGGCTCTCTGGACGTGGCTTGGCGCCCTGGTCCCCGCCGCGGTTGCGGCGGGGATCGCCCTGATGCTGGTCGACAACTTCACCTACACACTTTTCGACGTGGGTGTGAAGACAATCGATGGTCCCTGGAGTGCCCTGTACCCGGCCTCTATGGCGACGATCGCAGTCATAGTCTTCCGCCGCCTGTTGAAACTGTCGCCCGGCAGGCCCTGGCTCCGGTCCCAGTTGCCGGCCGGCCTGGTCGTCGTGCTGTCCGCCCAGGCGCTTCTCAGCCACTGGCGTAGTGACCCCGGGATTGTGCTAAGTGAAGTGCAGGAGGAGACCGGGAAAAAGGTGCTTCCCAACATAGTCCTTCTGTCAAGCGACGGTCTGAACGCCTCTCATATGTCGGTGTATGGCTACGAGAAAGCCACCACGCCATTCCTGGAGAGCATGGCGGGCAGTTCCCTGGTCGCCGAGAACTCCTTTACGAACGCCGGGCCCACTGCTGCGTCGATCACTTCTCGTCTGACCGGAAAATGGCCCACCCAGACCCGCTTGATTTATCCGCCCGATATCTTGAGGGGAGAAGACTCCTACCAGCACTTGCCGGGGCTCCTGCGCAGGATAGGCTATAGGGGACTCGACCTCAGCATCCGCCATTATGCCGATACGGTCGACCTGAACTTCCGAGAAGCCTTCGACAGGGTCAACTTTCGGGCGGTGAGAAGACAGAGTGGGCTGGGATCCGAGTGGCTTGGGCTCGACACTTCCTACTTCCTCTATCGGCTGCAGGATCGCCTTTTTTCGAGAATAAGGAAGATTCTCCAGGGTATTCCCATGGACGAGGCCTTCGAAGAAGCCACCGAGGGTGACCGCTCCTTCAGACGAGACCCCCAGCGAATGGAAGAACTTTTCGACTTCATTGACTCGCAGACGGAACCGTTCTTCTGCAACGTTCACCTGATGGGAACGCATGGATCCCGTTTCCGAACTCATCACAGAGTTTTCTCGAAAGGACTGGAGCAGGACCAGAAATGGATGACCGAGTTCTATGATGATGCGATTCTCGACTTTGATGATTACGTTCGGCAGTTGGTGGCCTTCCTGAAAGAGCACGAACTCTTCGATCGAACGGTTCTGATCATAGGCTCCGATCACGGACAGCGGTTTCGGACGGCGGACCGTATACCCCTGCTCATCCGCTTTCCGGGGGAAGACCACGCCGGCAGGATCTCAGTCAACGTTCAGAATCTGGACATCGCACCAACTTTGCTCGACTACCTGGGCAGATCGATTCCGGAGTGGATGGTCGGGCGCTCGCTCCTGAGTGATTCCCTCGACCCCAAACATCCCATCCTGGCGGCTAATCGTGGAGGCACCCCGACCACGGTGACTCAAAGGGGAAGGCAGCTTGATACGAGCGAAATCCGGCCCCCCTTCTATTCTCTCGGCCAGATTAGTGTGATCCTCTGCTCGGAGGCCTACAGACTATACCTTGAGAACGGCATCATTTCCCATTACACCATTCCCGGTCACACTTCCCCGTGTGCTTCGACTCCAGAGGCATCTCAGATCGAGAGCCTCTTCCTCGATCATCTCAAGGCGCAGAAATATGACACGCGAAGTCTGCCGCAACCCATGCGGGTGATCGAGACCACGCACGGCTTTTGACATCATTGAGTAGTCCCGGACTAGCCCGGAAAATTCATAAGTTTTCGTAGCGAAGCGGGGGAAGACCCGTTCTGACAAGGCTTGCGACCAAGGCCCCCGGAGGCGTACTCGTGCAGTACGCCGAGGAGGCCGACCGAGCGTAACGCAGTCAGGGCGGGAGATTCTCACGCTGCAGTAGAAAATTTATGAATCATCCGGGCTAGGCTATACTGAGTGAGCCAACCATGACGAAGCAAAAAAAGGAAACGGACCAGCAGCAAGACCCCAGGCAAAGTACGCTCCGCGAGTACTTCCTGACCACGGTCGTGTGTACGATCTTCGCCCTTTTCGTTACGACCTACGTCGTTCACCCCATGACCGTGCCCACGCCTTCCATGGAACCTACGATCATGGTGGGAGATCGTCTCCTCATTGACAAGTTCACGGTCCGCAATGGCTTCCGAGAGGGGTCACTCTCCGTTGCCCCCATACATTCGGGCCAGCGCGGAGACGTTCTGGTTTTCAAGTTCCCGGAGGAGCCTGAGGTACTCTACGTGAAGCGTTTGATCGGTTTGCCGGGAGAGACCATTGACATCCACGACAAACAGGTCTATATCGATGGCGAGCCTCTCGAGGAGCCCTACAAGCACCACAGTGACTCGATGACCTATCGGCGCAGGCCCATGCCCCACGGTTTCGGCAATGACTTCCAGAGGGACAACTACGGCCCCGTGACGGTCCCGGAAGATCACTACTTCATGATGGGTGACAACAGGGACAACAGCGCCGACAGCCGTTACTGGGACTTCTTGCCTGAGAGTTATGTAGTTGGACGGCCTCTGCTGGTATTCTGGTCATATCAGGACGATGCTACAGCTCACACGCGCACCGACTACCTGAAGCTCTATGCGGAGCGAATCATCTATTTCTTCCATAAGACTCGCTGGAGCCGGACTTTTCAGTTCATCCGGTAGCAGGCGCTCGCTGGGGCGAGCGCCGGTTACCGGTTACCGGTTACCAGTAACCATTAACTTTAAAGACATTATGGAGGGAAAGAAACCGGATTTTCCGATCGAATCCAACGATGTCATTTTCATCCCCGGCAGCAAGTCGAAGTCCATTGGCTATGCCATGCTGGGTCTGGTCCCCACGGCGGTCGGGGCGGTAGCGACGGAAGGCGGGAGAACGATCGTCAGATAGGCGCGCTTTGCTCGCCGGCCACCGATCCTGAGAATAGATTAGATTGTGCTTGTCGTTCGTCTCCTTTTTGCGCTTGCCCTAGTGACGGCCGGCTCAAAGGTTTTCTCCCAGCTTGCCGGCCTGCAGACTGCTGGAAATCTGGCCAGCGTGGAAGGTCTGAGAGGAGCCATGGGCTGGGATGCCTCAGCACCGGAATACCCCTTTCGACTCGGTCTCATCCACCGGGATCAGCCTTTAATTGTAGTAGTTTAAAAATAATAGGGAGTTTTTGATTGGCGACAGTTAGAATTCCCCGCGACGACAAATGGAATTCCCCGCTTTTTCAGGGCTGATCCTGACCATGAGGGCATGGTTAAGGATCAGCAAGTGCGGAGGTTAGTAAAGTTGAAGAAGAACGAGAAGACGCTAACGATGGCGGCGGCCAAAGCGGGGATGTCGCGAAAGACAGCTCGCAAGTACCTGAAGTCGGGAAAGCTACCGAGCCAGTGTCAGCCGGAACGGTATTGGAGAACTCGATCGGATCCGTTCGAGTCGGTGTGGCCGGAGGTGAAAGAGATCCTGAAGCGATCGCCGACGGTGGAAGCAAAAGCGGTGTTCGATCATTTGTGTCGTCAGCAGGAAGGGGCCTTCCAGCAAGGCCAGTTGAGAACGCTGCAGCGCAGGATCAAGCAGTGGAAGGCAGAATACGGAGAAGCGAAGGAGGTGATGTTCCCGCAGAAGTATCAGCCGGGACATCAAGCGCAATCGGACTTCACGTTTATGGGGCGCCTCGGAGTGACGATCCAGGGCCAGCCGTTTCCCCATCTGCTGTACCACTTCGTGTTGGCCTACTCGAACTGGGAAGCGACCACGCTGTGTTTCAGTGAGTCGTTTGAGAGCCTCAGCCTGGGGCTTCAGAACGCGTTGTGGGAGTTGGGGGCGCTGCCCGAGGAGCACCGGACCGACCGGCTCTCGGCGGCAGTCAAGAACCTGAAGCGGGAAGAGTTCACCGAGCGCTATCAAGCGTTGCTGAGACACTTCGGGATGCGCTCCAGTCGCACTCAGGCAGGAAAGGCACACGAGAACGGGGATGTGGAACAGTCCCATCACCGCTTGAAACGGGCCATTAAGCAGGAACTGCTGCTGCGGTGTAGCCGTGATTTTTCCAGCCGGGAAGAGTACGAGGGCTTTGTAGCGGTGATTGTGTCCCGGCGCAATGCGGCCCGGCAAAAGCGCCTGGGAGAAGAGCTGGCAGTGATGCGCCCGTTGCCGGCACGCCGTCTGGATGACTTCACCCGGCAGTGGGTGAGAGTCTCCCCCAGCAGTACGATCCGGGTTCGCCACAACACCTATTCGGTGGACAGCCGGTTGATCGGCGAGCGCGTTCAAGTGCGGGTGTGGGCGGATCAGGTGGAGGTCTACTACGGAGGACGGCGCCAGGCACGGATGCCGCGCTTGCGAGGAGAAGGCAAGCATCGCATTGACTACCGGCACGTGATCCATTCGTTGGTGCGCAAGCCGGGGGCGTTTACTCGCTATCGCTGGCGGGAGGATCTGTTTCCGGGGATCTTGTTTCGAGTCGCCTACGACGAGCTGCGCCGAGATTGTCCGGCCACGGCGGATCGCCAATATCTGAAGATCCTCGAGGTGGCTGCCCAGGAAGGTGAACAGCGGGTGCGAGAGGCACTTCAGGTGTTGATTGAGCGGGGACAAAGAATCCGTTTTGAAGCACTACGAGAATGCCTTGTCGATCCGGTGGTGGAACCCTGGGAAGTGATGGTGGAGAAGATGGACGTGGGCCTCTACGACACCCTTCTCGAGAACCGGGAGGTGAGGTCATGAGCACAGGCAACTTACCGCGACTTCGCGAGTGCCTAATCGAGCTTCATCTACCGGCCTTTCGGGAGCACTACGCCGCCCAGGCGGCACTGGCCACCCAGGAAAGTCTGTCCTATCCCCGGTTTCTCTTGTCGTTATCTGAGATCGAGGTGGCGGAGCGGCACGAGCGCAAAATCCAGCGCCAGCGTCGGGCCTCCAAGCTTCCCTGGGAGAAAACGCTGACGGCGCTGGACCGCTCGCGCTTGCCCCAAAGCGTGGATCGACAACTCACAGCGCTGCTGGAAGGGACGTTTTTGGATCGTGCCGAGAACGTCTTGGCTTTCGGTAACCCTGGGAGCGGGAAAACCCATCTGGTCTGTGCTCTGGGCCAGGAGTTGATTCTGCTGGGGCGCCGGGTTCTGTTTTCTACCTGCGCCCTGCTGGTACAGCGATTGCTGCGGGCCAAAATCGATCTGACTCTGGAGAAGGAGCTCAAGAAACTGGATCGCTTCGAGGCTCTCATAGTCGATGACATCGGCTACGTTCAGCAAAGCCGGGAGGAAATGGAGGTTCTCTTCACACTGCTGGCCCATCGTTACGAACGTCGCAGCATCTTGCTGACCAGCAACCTGATCTTCTCGGACTGGGAGAGGATCTTCAAGGACCCCCTGACGACGGCAGCAGCCATCGACCGGCTGGTGCACCACAGCGTGATTCTGGAACTCAACGTCCCGAGCTATCGAATGGAGAGCGCCAAGGCAAAGCAGCAGGGAACCACGAAATGAGGAAACCGCGAGGAGGTCAAATCCGGGCAAATCGGCTGATTGGACCCCGGAAAGTGCTTGGTGAGGGCGATAGACGAGTGCCCGCCAAGGGGAGAGGTCGTACAGCGCCCTACAGAGGCCGCTCAGCAGCCTCGTGGATCTGGTCCACTCCCCTCGACGCCAGCGCGAGCGAGGGGGAGCTCCGTTCGGGCTACGCCCTCACTCCGTCCCCCTCGCATTCTAGGAACAATCTCTCTTTTTTACAGAAAGGAGGACCGCGGAAAGGGCCGTCTCAGAGGACGGCTACAGCTCTTTTTTTTTAATCCTTGTGTGGGGATTTCCAATCGTCGCTGCGGGAATTCTATTTGACGTTGATCAAGTTTTGATGTGTCCGAACAAAATATAACAAACATCGAAGAAAAAACAATGAGGGGGTCCCCTGATCGTTTTGGATATGAATGGGCCCGATACAGTGAGGTTCTCCCAGAAAGCAAAGAACAACTGAAGCGTTGGTTAGGCTCTGTAGGTTTAGAAACCTTTGCAAACAAAAGAGTTATGGATGTGGGCTGCGGGATGGGTAGAAATCCTTACTGGTATAATAAAGCTGGAGCAAAAGAAATTCTTGCGGTTGATGTTAATGAGGACTCATTAGCGGCTGTGAGAGAAAATCTTAAACAATTTAAAAATATTGAAGTACATAAATGTTCGGCCTATGAACTTGATAGTGAAAACTTTGGTAAATTTGATCGTGTCACTTGTATTGGCGTTCTACACCATCTAGATGACCCAGAATTAGCTCTAGACAAGATGTGGTCGATGGTGGCGCCAGGCGGAGATTTGGTGGTTTGGTGTTACGGTAAAGAGGGTAACGAGCTACTTTTGCCAGTTATTCATGCGATGAAGTTCTTTGGCTCAAGATTGCCATTGCCAATAGTTAGCAGCCTGTGGTGAAAGTCGAGGGCAGGGGTCACATTCAGACACTACACTGGTCCCATGGCAATGGGAAAGAAGAAGCGACGGCGACAAGCGGATCTGTGGGTGGCCAGCAGCCAGTTAGCGCGGAGTCCTGGGCATCCATTCTACGAAGCCCTCAACGAGGTATTGAGTGAGCACGGCTTTGACGATTTCGTAGAGGAGCTGTGCGGGAAGTTCTACGCGGAGAAGATGGGGCGGCCGAGCGTGGCGCCGGGAGTGTATTTTCGGCTGTTGATGGTGGGGTATTTTGAAGGGATCGGAGCGGAGCGAGGGATTGCCTGGAGAGTGGCCGATTCACTGGCCCTGAGAGAGTTTTTGGGATTGAAAGTGAGCGAGACACCACCCGATCACTCGACGATATCGAGAACCCGGAGATTAATCGATGTGCAGACCCATGCGGCGGTGTTCAGCTGGGTGCTGGAGCGACTGGCGGAATCGGAACTGCTGAAGGGAAAGACGATCGGGATCGACGCGACGACGCTGGAAGCCAATGCGGCGATGCGCACCATCATCCGACGGGATACGGGAGAAGACTATAACCAGTTTTTAACCGGATTGGCTCAGGCTTCCGGAATCGAGACGCCCACCCGCGAAGACCTGGTTCGTACGGACCGGAAACGCAAGAAGAAAGGCTCCAACAAAGAGTGGAAACATCCTCACGATCCGGACGCTCGCATTACGAAGATGAAGGACGGGCGAACGCACCTGGCCCACAAGGCCGAGCATGCCATCGACATGGAGACGGGAGCGATTGTGGCGGTCACGGTACAGGGAGCCGATAAAGGAGACACGACGACCCTGAAGGAGACGCTGATTCGTGCTGCCGAAAACATTGAAGAGGCGACGGGGCAAAAAAAGGAAATGGCCGAGGTGGTGGCCGACAAGGGATATCACAGCACCGAGACGGTAAAGGATTTTGCAGCGCTGCAGATACGCAGTTACATCTCGGAACCGAAGCGGGGCAGACGCAAGTGGAAAGGCAACATCGAGGGCCGAGATGCCACCTATGCCAACCGCAGACGGATACGGGGAGAGCGAGGCCGCGAGTTACTGAGACGGCGGGGCGAAAAACTGGAAAGATCCTTTGCTCATCTGTACCGGACAGGGGGGATGCGCCGCACCGAGGTCAGGGGACACGACAATGTGGCCAAGAGACTGCTGATTCAGGCCGGTGCGTTCAACCTGGGTATGGTGATGCGCCAGAAACTCGGCGCAGGGACTCCCCGGGCCCTCCACGCCCGGATTCTTTGCGCTTTGTTAGCCTTTTTCGGGCTGAGGAAGGGCCTGAGGAGACGGATCAGCACTTTCTTTGAAGGTTTGATTGGAAAACTTTCAATCGGGCCCTTTCCAGGTGGCCCCCGGCCCAAGTCGGTGTCCGGACCCAATTAAGCACTTCTGCCACGGGCTGTTAGGATGTCTGCGAAATTAACAACTTACTTTGCCTGGCCAGCCATTCACTTTATTCCTTGGCGAACCAATTATTATAAAAATTTAAAAAAACTATCATTTCGGAATGTTGAATCGATAGTCTTTGACCAGATGCTTCCTCATATTGCTCACTATTGGACAGAAGAAGATATGAAGCGATTGGCTGATAGATTTAATAGTGAATATAAAGTTGAGCAAGTGCAAGGCAACAGCTGTATGATGAGAATTTCAGCAAAGCCATAAATGATTTATGAGCTCATATCGTTAGCATTAATAATTTTAGTGTAAAGTCTTTCAATACTATCCACAGTCGATTTAGGATTGCAGTTTTCCTCCAGTAATTTACTGGCATTGTTTCTCATTTGATTCTGAAAATTGACATCCTTTAATAACTCGACAGTTCTTTTTATGAGCCCATCATCTGCCTCAGATACTCCCATATGAACTTGGTCGACGACAGGAATGGCTAGATTCTGTTTTCCTCCCCCAGCTGTCGCCTCTAGCCCACTGGCTGTATTAAGATTCCCTCCCCCAACCGTAGACCCGAACTGGCTAGCCTTATTGCCGATTCCTCCTGTGACCGTCGCGTTATCTCCACTGGCTTGATTCTCTCGACCTCCCCCGACCGTCGCCTGTAGCCCGCTGGCTTTATGGAGGACTCCTCCTTAACTACTCTCTCTTCCGCATCTCGCGAACGAGTCGAATTAACTGATTCGTGGAAGGGTCGTGATCCAAATCGGGTGGCGATTTCGCGGTCACTTCCTGCAGGATCCTGTCGGCAAGGGTCTTCCCTGTCGGTCACCATGGTATATCCCCCACCTAGGCGGCTGATTTACCAAGGTAATTCCCCCACCTGATCATTTCGTGACAGAGGCCAGGGTCATCTTTCTGCGGAACCCCAACAAGGATTTCCGCAGGAGGAAGAATGGCCAGAAGGAATATGAGGATGGAAGAGTACCTGGAGTTGGTTTACCAATGGCACCGAGGACGGAGTATCCGCCAGATCCGAGACTCGTTGCAGATCTCGCGCAAGACGATTCGCAAGTACCTGCTGCTTTTCATGGCCAGCGGCTTGAGCCGAGAGAAGCCCCTGCCGCCACAGGCGGAGCTGGCCCGGATAGTGGCCTCGGTGGTGCAGGTGGCGGTTTTCGAACAACCGGCCCGGGAGCGGATCCGCCTCTACCACCGGCAGATCCAGGATTGGCTTGGGCAGCCTCATATGACCATTCAGCAGGTACAGCGGCTGCTCGAGGAGGAGCACGAGTTGAAGGTCAGCTATATGAGCGTGTACCGCTATGTGCGCGAGCACATTGAGCCGCTGCGCAAGCCGGTGACGGTGCGGCTGCATGCAGTCGCTGGGGAACAGGCCCAAGTCGATTTCGGCTATGCCGGACTGATGCGAGATCCGGAAACGGGCAAACAACGCAAGGCCTGGGCCTTTATCATGATCCTAAGCTACAGCCGCCACCGCTTCGTACGCTTCGTGTTTCGCCAGGACAGCCCCACCTGGTTGGACTGCCACATCCGCGCCTTTACGTTTTTCCAGGCCTGTCCCCGGCTGATCGTGTTGGACAATTTGAAAGACGGTGTGCTTAAGCCCGATCTGTACGATCCGACGCTCAACCCGGCCTACGCCGAACTGGAAAGACACTACGGATTCGTGGCCGACCCAGCCAAGGTGCAAATGGCCCGCCACAAAGGACGCGTGGAGAGATGTGTTCCGGTAGTGCGTCAGCAGATTCTGGCGGGGCGGCATTTTCGAGATATCGAGGAGGCCAATGGGAGGGCTCTGGAGTGGTGCCTCAAGGAGGTCGGCCTGCGCAAGCATGGCACCACCCATCGCAAACCTTACGAGGTGTTTGTCGGAGAAGAAGTCGAGCTGCTGCTGCCTCTGCCGGATCAACCTTACGAAGCGGCGCAGTGGAAACAGTGCACCGTGCATTGGGACTGCCATCTGATCCTGGACAAGTGCTACTACTCGGTCCCCTATCCCTACCGGGGGGAGAGGCTGTGGGTGCGAGCCGATCTGAAGCTGGTGCGAGTGTATCGCAACCATCAGTTGATCAAGACCCACCTGCGGGTCTTCGAGCCGGGCTCCTGTCAGACCCAGACGGGGGACTATCCTCCCGACAAGCGGGCCTACCTGGAGCGGACTCCCGAGTGGTGCCGGCGTCAGGCCGACGAGCTGGGGCCCGAGGTGAGTCGCTACGTGCGGCGCGTACTGGGGGATCACGCCATGCGCAACCTGAGAAAAGCCCAGGCCGTGCTGCGGCTGGCCGAGTCCCACCCAGCGGCCACTCTGGATCAGGCCTGCCGGCGGGCCTTGCGCTTTGACAATGTCCGCTTTTCCTCTCTGAAGAAGATTCTGGAAAAAGGCTTGTTCCGACGCCCTTCGCCTCCTCGCAGACCCTCCAGTCCGGCGGCTTCAGCTTGTCGATTTGCCCGTCCCCAGGATTACTTCGTGCACCGACGGGAGGTCTCATGAGTCACTATCAACATCTGCTCGACCAGCTCAAGCAACTGCGATTAGGAGGATTGTTGGACAGTCTGGAAGTGCGGCTCAAGGAGGCCGAAAAACGACAACTGGCCTACGTCGACTTTCTGACTCTGCTGGTCCAGGATGAGCTGGAGCGTCGCTCCCAGACCAAGTTTGTTCGCCGGCTCAAGAAAGCCTGCTTTGCCGAGATCAAGACCCTCGAGGAGTTCGATTTTGGCTTTAACCCGAACATCAAGCGGCGCCGCATCTATGACCTGGCCACCTGCCGCTTTCTGGAAAACAAAGAAAATATCTGCCTGTGCGGGCCGGTGGGTGTGGGCAAGAGTCACATCGCCCTGGCTCTGGGACACGAGGCCGTACGCCGCGGTCATGACGTGCGCTACATCCAGGCTCCGCGCCTGTTCCGTACTCTGGAAGCGGCCCGGGCCGATCTCTCCCGCGATCGCCTCATCCAAAACTACTGCAGCTATGATTTCTTGATCGTTGACGACTTTGGGCTCAAGCCCCTGACGGACGAGCAGGCCGACGATCTGTACGACATCGTTTACGAGCGCTATCAGAAAGGCTCGCTGATGCTGACCAGTAATCGCAGCCTGGAGGAGTGGATGGCGCTGTTTGGCGACCCCATCCAGGCCAACTCGCTGCTGGACCGACTCTGCCACAACGCTCACCAGCTGGAGTGGGAGGGCGACTCTTACCGGAGGCGAAAACGACCCGCCAAAGGATCCCCCTCAAAGGAGGTTTCGCCATGAGCCGTTTGAAGATCAAAAGTGACAACGGCTGGTTTGCCGCCACCGCCGGCTGGCAGGCCGCTGTGGAGAAACTCTCCGACGGGGCCTTCAAGCTGTTCGTTCACATCTCGCTGGGCGCTGACAGAAGTACCGGGCGCTTCCTCTTCCGCCAGCAGGACGTGGCCAGGGCGCTGCGCAAATCGCGCCGCTCGATTGGAACCTATCTCCAGGAGCTCGAGGAGAGGCAGGTCTGCCGGGTCCGGCGTAGCCCCAACCAGCATGCTCCCGGGGTCCTTGAGATCGCCGACCAGTACTGGCCCTACCAGCGCAGCCTCTCGGCTGACTCACTCAGCTCCACTCGATCGGCTCAAACCCTCTATGTGGAGACCATCGGAGAGATGTTGCTGGAACGTCCCTGCATCCGCTGCCGCTACTCGACCTCGGATCGCCGGCTAGCTGCCCAGTGGTTCCAGCAAGGGATCGAGCTCGAGGACGTCCGCCAGTCTATTTTCCTGGGCTGCGGACGCAAGTACGTCTCCTGGCTCAACGGACTCCCGGGCCAGCCAATCGGTGCCCTTCATTACTTCAGTTCCGTCTTACAGGAGGTCACGAGCAGCCAGCTTTCCGCCCGCTATCGGGCTTTCAATCGAATGCAAATGCTGCGACTGGAAAAACGCTGGCTCGAAACAGACCACGACTGCGACCAGAAAGGAGGAACCTGCTTGGGAAAAGTTTTCCCAAGCACAACCGCCGAAAATCAAGAGAAACGAGATGATGATGATCCCCAAATGGGGGAATTACCCTGGTGACGGAGGTGGGGGAATTACCCTGGTGATTGACACTTCCCCAGTTCGACACCCCACTGGTCAAAAGAGTAAATGTTCCACAGCAATCCCTGGGTAAAGACCTGATGTTCGTAGAGAGCCACCAGCTGGCCCAACACACGAGGTGTCAGGCGCCGGGCTAGAATCACGTTGGTTGGTCGATTCCCCGGAAAGACTCGGAAGGGAATCTGAGCGGGATCCATGCCCTCGTGCTCAGCCTCGACGGCAGTTCTTCCGAAGGCCAGAGCTTCGGCCTGAGCCAGAGCATTGGCAATCAGACTCTCCTGCTGGTCGCCGATCTCGTTGTGAGATTCGGCAAATGCGATCAAGTCCACTGGTACCAGCTTGGTCCCTTGGTGAAGAAGCTGGAAGAATGCATGCTGGCCGTTGGTCCCGGGTTCGCCCCAGACGAGCGGTCCCGTTTGCCAGAAAACGGGTTCGCCCTGCTGGCTAACCGACTTGCCATTGCTCTCCATGTCGGTTTGCTGCAGGTAGGCTGGAAGCAACCTCAAGCGGTGATCGTAGGGAATGATGGCTTTACTCTGACACTCGAAAAAGTTGTTGTACCAGAGGCCCAGTAGTGCCAGGATGACGGGAGCATTCCGCTCCAGCGGAGTCTCCAGGAAATGGTGGTCCATCTGGTGAACCCCCCCCCAGAAGCTCTCGGAAACGGGCGGAGCCGATGGCCAGCATGATGGAGAGCCCGATGGCGGAGGTGAAGGAATATCGTCCGCCCACCCAGTCCCAGAACTCAAACATGTTCTCCCTGGCGATCCCCTCTGTGCCAACATGGGTGAGACACTTCTTCCCCACTAAATTAGACTAGAGGGTGAGAAGCTGGATCACACGATGATGGTAAACAGGAGCGATAAGAAACTGAGGATTTTGGAGACTTCGGAGCGAAGCGGAGAGGTCCCCAAAATCGGTGCGGAACGGACTGAGCCCGACAGGGTTCTTCCTAGACCCGATCCGGAAGTTCCCAGCAAGGCCACGCGTCGCCGATTTTCAGCCCGCTATAAGCTCCGGATCCTGGAGCAGGCCGATGGATGTGAAGAGTCGGGCGGAGTGGGAGCCTTGCTGCGCCGAGAAGGACTTTACTGGTCGAATCTTCAGACCTGGCGACGACAACGCGAGGAAGGAACGCTGCAGGCGCTGACTCCTCGCAAGCGGGGGCGCAAGTCCAAGCCGGTCAATCCTCTGGATCATCAATTGAGGCAAGTTCAGGCCGATAATCGGAAGTTGAAGCGCAAGCTCGAGAAGTTTGAAGCCATGCTGGATCTCCAAAAAAAAGTCTCGCAACTGTTGGGGATCTCTCTGGCGAGCAGCGAAGAGAACGGAGACGAGAGCTGATGGACGAAGCTTTGCGATTCTCACAATCCCACGGAGTCCGGGCCGGCTGTCAGGCTCTGGATCTGCCGCCATCCAGTCTGTATCGGGAGAAACTTCGGCGGGAACGGCCGGCGATGGATCCTCGACCTCGGCCCGCATCCCCACGCGCCTTGAGCCCGCCCGAGAAGGAAGCTGTCGTGGAGGTCCTGCACAGCCAGCGGTTTGTCGACAAAGCTCCCGCCACAGTGTGGGCGGAGCTACTGGATGAAGGGCGATACTTGTGCTCGATCCGAACCATGTATCGCATTCTGTCCCAACGTCTGGAAGTCAAGGAGCGTCGCCGCCAGCGCCGCCATCCCCAATACGCCAAGCCAGAACTCCTGGCCACCGGCCCCAACCAATGTTGGTCATGGGACATCACCAAGCTCAAGGGTCCCGTCAAATGGAGTTATTACTACCTCTATGTGGTTCTGGATATCTTCAGCCGCTACGTGGTGGGCTGGATGGTGGCCACCCAGGAGAACTCACGCCTGGCCAAGGCTTTGATCGCCCAGAGCTACTCCAAGCAGGCGATCGTGTCGGGAGATCTCACCCTCCATGCTGATCGAGGGTCGTCGATGAGTTCCAAGGCACTGGCCTTGCTGCTGGCCGATCTGGGAGTGACCAAGTCTCACTCTCGGCCTCACGTCTGTGACGACAATCCCTACTCGGAGGCCCAATTCAAGACCCTCAAGTACCGGCCCGAATTCCCGGCTCGATTCGGCACCATCCAGCAAGCCAAAACCTTTTGCCGGGAGTTCTTCGATTGGTATAACCGCGACCATCGCCATTCGGGTATCGGCCTGCACACTCCCGAGGACGTGCACTACCTCACCGCCATCGCCACACGTCGCAATCGAGCCCAAACACTGGAGGCCGCCCATGCACTCTTCCAGGAGAGATTTCCCAATGGCAAACCCGTTCCTCCCGCTCTTCCAGAGGCGGTTTGGATCAACCCTCCCGAAAAGAAGGACCCCTGAGATGACGCTACTGTAATTTATTCACCAAAGTGTCTCAAAGTTGTTGACACGTTCCGATCCCAAACTCCATGACCTCTGTCTGGTTCGAGGAGACGGCCACAAAATGCTCTGACGCGGCAGCCGGATCTCCGAGACGATCGATCACCCAGCTTCGAGCACTCCGTGCATTCTTCAGCGTTTCCTCAGTTCGAAAGCTCTTGGAGCAGACCACGAACAGCGTTTCTTTGGCCGACAGATTTTGGAGGGTATCGGTCAAATCGGAGGGGTCAATGTTCGATACGAAGCGAAACTCGAGACCGGACCGATGATAGGGCTTCAGAGCCTGCACCACCATTCGGGGCCCCAGATCCGATCCCCCGATGCCGATGTTCACAACAGCCCGGAACGGTTCGCCTGTAAAGCCTCTTTTGTCCCCGCAGTAGACCCGCCCGGAAAAGTCATCCATTCTCTCCAGAACCCGGTGAACACCCGGCATGACATCCCCGCCGTCGAAATAGACCGACGGCTCGAGCGGGCGACGTAAGGCGGTGTGCAGAACCGCACGATTCTCAGTGCGGTTGATACGCTCCCCCTGGAACATGGCATCTCTGAAGCCCGCCAGGCCGGACGCAGCGGCCAGGTCGAGAAGCAGGCGCATCGTTTCCCGCGTGACCCGGTTCTTGGAGAGATCCAGCCAAAGATCGCCGGCTTCAAACGTCAGTCTCTCCACCCGGTCCGGCTCCTTTTCAAAGAGGTCCCTCAGGCTTTGCGTCCGGACCTTTTCGAAGTGGGCTGCCAGCGCTTTCCATTGCTGAGTATGGGGGGGTCCTGATTTGGGGGGGGGCATTACTGCTTACCGGTTACTGGTTAAAGGTTGAAAGTTGAAGGTTGAAAGTTGATCATGTGATTTAGGTGTCGATTGGCTTAGGGATATGAGGGTCGATGCGCAGGTACTTGGACAGAACCCCGACTGCCAGATAGGCTGGACCGGTGTCCAGAAGCGCCGCTGTCAGCTTGAAGATATAACCCGACCAGATGAAGAACAAGAGCTGTCCGAATACCGGCTGGTTGGCCTGGATGGGAAGCGCTCCGGCCCAGTAGTGGGTGATCAGAATGACGGCCACCGTGTCGATCAGCTGGCTGGCCAGGGTAGATCCGTTATTCCTGAGCCACAAGTGTCGCCCTTTCGTCAGATCCTTGATCCAGTGAAACACATAGACATCGCAGAACTGGGCAGTCAGGTACGCGATCATAGAGGCCGAGACGGCTCCGAACGTCAGTGCGCGAATCTCGAAGAAAGCCGGCAACCGCCCGGCCTCGTCACGGAGAATCTGGCCGGTCACCGGGTTGGTCTCCTCGAATCCGGGAAGAACTCCTCCCAGCCAGATGACCAGCACCAGCCAGACATTGAGCAGCAGGCCCATCCAGACTACCCAGGACGCCCGACGCCTTCCGTACAACTCGCTGATCAGATCCGTGCACAGAAACGTTATGGGGTAAGGTAAGACACCGACTGCCACTGCCACCGGTATCTCCCACCCAAACAAGGTAAAGGACAGATCTACAAAGCGGGAAATACCCAGGATGTTGAGCATCGCCAGCGTGCCCAGAAAGATTCCTGAGAGCACCAGAAATACTCTTTCCCTCCGAGCCTGAAGAACTGAAGGAGCGGGTTCAGGTGACATGACTCCTATTCACTTCCGCCCTAATCTTCGGGCTTCGCGCTCGCCTGCCTTTTGAGCCTCTTCCTGCAGAAGCACCCGCTTCAAGATCTTTCCCACTCCGCTCTTGGGAAGCTCGGAGCGAAACTCGATCTGCTTTGGGATCTTGTACTTGGAGAGTCGGTCCACACAATAGTCAATAATGTCAGTCTTGGCCACTTGCCTTCCCTGTGCGGTGACGATGAAGGCTTTCACGACTTCTTCCCGGACGCGGCTCGGAACTCCAACAACCGCCACCTCGACAACGTCGGAATGGGCAAGCAGCACCTCTTCGATCTCGCGAGGATAGACATTCATACCGGCGCTGATGATGATGTCTTTTTTGCGATCGACGATGGTGATGAACCCTTCCTCGTCCTGCGAGGCCAGGTCACCGGTGTAAAGCCACCCGTCCTCCAGAACCTCCCGCGTTTCTTCCGGCATGCTCCAGTACTCTTTCATCACCTGGGGTCCCTTGATCGCCAGTTCTCCAACCTCACCCGGAGGAAGCACCGCCCGCATCTGAGGATCCACCACCCGGGCCTTTGTGTCCGGGATCGGAACACCAATGGTGCCGCTTTTTCGATGGCCGAGGATCGGGTTCACAATCGCCACGGGAGAGGTCTCCGACAGCCCGTAGCCTTCAACCAGTCTCCCTCCGGTCAATTCCTCGAACTTACTTTGAACCTCGGCGGGAAGTGCCGCGCCGCCACTGACACAAAGGCGAATCGAATTGACGTCTTCGGGCGCCACCCGGGGAGAGTGATTGATGGCGTTGTACATGGATGGCACACCGCAGAAAATAGTGGGCCGGTGCTTCTTGATTCTCTTGATGGCATCCGCCAGATCGAATCGGGGAAGCAGCAGCAGCGTGGCCTGCGACTGGATCGCCAGATGCAGCGAGGTGGTCATCCCGTAACTGTGGAAAAAAGGCAGGACCGCCAGAATGGTCTCGGCTCGATCTCGGAAACCCGCCAGCCAGGCCCGGGTCTGCACAACATTGACCAGCAGATTCCGGTGCGTGAGAACCGCTCCTTTTGAGACGCCCGTGGTCCCCCCCGTGTAGAGAAAAATGGCCGTGTCCCCGGGCCGGGATCGGTGCGTCCTGCCCACAGGGAACCGTTGCTTCATCAGGTCTTTGTAGAAATACGTGTCCGGAGCCGGCTCGACGCGAGATTCATGTCGATTCTTGATCTTGTACGCTAAATTCAAGGGAAACGGCAGAAAATCCTGCACGCCGGCATAAACGATGCGTTTCACTGTGGTAGCGGGCACCACTGCAGAAATGCGTTGGTGCAGTTTGTCCAGGGCAACGATCGTCTCTGCGCCGGAATTGTTCAACTGGTGCTCCAGTTCTCTCTCCACGTAGAGTGGATTCGTGGGAACCAGAACGGCACCCAGTTTCATGGCAGCGAAATGGGCAACCGGATAGACCGGAAGATTGGGCAAGATCAAAGCAACACGATCCTCCCGCTTGACTCCAAGTGAAGACAGCGCGGCCGCAAATTGATCCACCAGTCGACCCAGTTTTCGATAGCTGATGCGAGCCCCGAAGAACAGAGTGGCGGTTCTTCCCGGACTTTCCTGCACTGCCTTTTCGAAAAGCTCGAAAAGGGTTGCTTCCGGATAATCTAAAGAAGAGGCAACCTCAGGATCATAAGACTTGTGCCATACCTGCTGCTCCATGGGCGTCTCCCTGTCGTTGTTGGAGAAAGGTCTGGCGCGAAACTTTAGCAGGTTGTGGGTCCTGGGTTCCAGGTTGGTGCAGTGCACTCGCACCGCTACAGCGATCTGATCGGACCACGGAGGGTCCTCCTACTCTGGGAATATCACACAATAGCAAAGCGATAGGGGTAGGGAAAGCTCATTGGTTTGAGCCTCCCCTCCCTCCGAACCGGACGTGCGGTTCTCCCGCATCCGGCTCTCCAGTCAGTGGGGTCCACGGCGGGACTGACAGATCTGCGCGTGGGCTACGGCCATGGTAAATAGCCCCTGCTCGATAAAGTAGGCATTTTTGCCTCCTTTCACTCCTGTTTCCAGGGTCGTCAGCATGCGTTCGGTCCACACTTCCGCTTCCACCCAGCTCCATTTCTGGCTCTCGGCTTCTCTGCCTTGCTTAGGAGTCTCCTCCACTTTCGACAGTTCCTCTTGCTTCGTCATTGACTCTACACATCCACCTTCCTGGCGGGCCTTCGCTCCACCGGCATTACCCGGCTTCTTCACTACTACGCCGCCTCTGACTTCTGCGGGTCTCTTACCAGACCGACCTTTCGCAGACCTCCTCGCTTTACGTCACTTGAACTTCCCACCATTCCATCTCCAACCACCCCAAGGGTTAACAAGATGCCTTTTTCACGTTACCCATCAGGCTCTTGTCCGTGTCAGGTTTCCCTTCCATTCGAGCTTCGCCATTTCCCAGCAGGCTCGCTGTCCCCTCTGAGCCGAATCGAGTTCGTCTCCTACAGACTGGTGGTTCTCCTTCGGCTGCTTCCCACCCCACCTCACGATGACGCAGTTGCCGTCGAATACGGGCCGGAGAACGTTTGCCCGGTAGGGACTTTCACCCTACTGTTCAAGTGCGCTTACGAGCGCACTAGGAGCCGCCTCCGCGCGGCGATCTGATCGGACCACGGAGGGTCCTCCTACTCTGGGAACGTCACACAATAGCGAAGCGATAGGGGTAGGGAAAGCTCATTGGTTTGAGCCTCCCCTCCCTCCGAACCGGACGTGCGGTTCTCCCGCATCCGGCTCTCCAGTCAGTGGGGTCCACGTCGGGACTGACAGATCTGCGCGTGGGCTATGGCCATGGTAAATAGCCCCTGCTCGATAAAGTAGGCATTGGGCCAGCGTTGATGATCGCTCCCTCGGGCTCGGCCTCTCCGTTTCCGGCGCTTTCGCAGAATCGATCGCAGACGCCCTCGTACCCATCCATCCACCCCCTTAAACGTCGCTGGATGGCTGTGTTGAAAGTACCCAAACCAACCCCGTAGGATTGGGTTGAGCGTCTCAATGGTCTGCTTCAGACTGTGGCCATTCGTCCTTCGGGTCAGTGGGCGGACTCGCTCCCGCAGCTTCTTTTCACTGCTTTTGCGAGGCCATTTAAGCCCTCTTTCAAAGTGGTAACCCAGAAAGTCGAACCCACCCTTTTGGCGAGCATCCACTACCCGGGTCTTGTTCGGGTTCAGTCGTAATCCACGCTGCGCCAGCTCCTTTCGAAGCTTCCTCAGCGCTTCTCGCGCCTGTCGCTCATCTCGGCATAGAATCACCCCATCATCGGCATAGCGGATCATCACTTCCCCGGCACGCTCCATCTCTTCATCCACTGGATGTAAATACAGATTAGCCAGCAACGGACTGATCACCGCACCTTGAGGAGTTCCTCTCTCCGGCTTCCACTTCTTCATCCCATCCAGAACTTCTTGTTCCAGATAGCTTCGAATCAGCTTCAGCACTCGACCGTCTGAGACTTCCTTCTCCACTTCTTGCATCAAGATCTCCGGGTCAATGCAGTCAAAGTATTTCTCGATGTCTGCATCAACCACCCAGTGATAGCCTTCTTCCAGTCGTCGTTGCACCTCGCGCAGTGCATCCTTGCAGCTTCGCTGCGGCCGGAATCCATAACTGTGCCGGCAGAACTTCTTTTCGAAGATTGGTTCCAGCACCTGGCGAAGGGATGTCTGCACCACTCTGTCCCGTACTGTCGGGATCCCCAGCGGTCGCTTCTTCCCTCCTCCTTTATCGATCCAGTGTCGGCGCACTGCTCGCGGTTGATAGCGATCGTCTTTCAGTTCCTGGTGCAGTTGCTCCAGTTCCCTTTCCAATCGCCACTCAAACTTCTGGATACTTTGGCCATCCACTCCACCGGCTCCTTTCCGTCGGCGTACCTTTCGCCACGCCGCTTCCAGACTCCGATTTCTGTAGACCTTGTCAATCAAGCTGAACCATTTGCCTCCTTTCACTCCTGTTTCCAGGGTCGTCAGCATGCGTTCGGTCCACACTTCCGCTTCCACCCAGCTCCATTTCTGGCTCTCGGCTTCTCTGCCTTGCTTAGGAGTCTCCTCCACTTTCGACAGTTCCTCTTGCTTCGTCATTGACTCTACACATCCACCTTCCTGGCGGGCCTTCGCTCCACCGGCATTACCCGGCTTCTTCACTACTACGCCGCCTCTGACTTCTGCGGGTCTCTTACCAGACCGACCTTTCGCAGACCTCCTCGCTTTACGTCACTTGAACTTCCCACCATTCCATCTCCAACCACCCCAAGGGTTAACAAGATGCCTTTTTCACGTTACCCATCAGGCTCTTGTCCGTGTCAGGTTTCCCTTCCATTCGAGCTTCGCCATTTCCCAGCAGGCTCGCTGTCCCCTCTGAGCCGAATCGAGTTCGTCTCCTACAGACTGGTGGTTCTCCTTCGGCTGCTTCCCACCCCACCTCACGATGACGCAGTTGCCGTCGAATACGGGCCGGAGAACGTTTGCCCGGTAGGGACTTTCACCCTACTGTTCAAGTGCGCTTACGAGCGCACTAGGAGCCGCCTCCGCGCGGCGATCTGATCGGACCACGGAGGGTCCTCCTACTCTGGGAATGCCACACAATAGCAAAGCGATAGGGGTAGGGAAAGCTCATTGGTTTGAGCCTCCCCTCCCTCCGAACCGGACGTGAGGTTCTCCCGCATCCGGCTCTCCAGTCAGTGGGGTCCACGGCGGGACTGACAGATCTGCGCGTGGGCTACGGCCATGGTAAATAGCCCCTGCTCGATAAAGTAGGCATTTTTGCCTCCTTTCACTCCTGTTTCCAGGGTCGTCAGCATGCGTTCGGTCCACACTTCCGCTTCCACCCAGCTCCATTTCTGGCTCTCGGCTTCTCTGCTGTAATACGTCACAAACTTCTCTGCCTTTTGCAGCCGGAATTGTATAGATTGTCTTAGCCCGCAGCGGGTGAAAAGAATATGACAGTGTGACAGCTGTCTTGGCTGCGGAGAAGAAGGGAAAGGAGCAGCCGGGAGCCCGTGGTTTGAGCTTCGGATAACTCCCGGCTTTTCGAAGACAAACTTCAGATTCAGGATCGCTTCCAAGACAGGTCTTTGTCAAGTCTTTCCTCTCTGGGACTGGGGCTGTACGAGCTGTTGCCCGACTACCGGGACCGCTGTCCGCTGTGCCGGGGAAGTGAATGCGCCGTACGCCACGGTCTGTATTTCAGGTGCTTGGTGGATGAGGAGGGGCGGACCTATCAACGGTTTCCAGTGGCTCGCTTCCGCTGCCGGCGGCGGGGCCCGGATCAGCCACGAGATGTCACCTTCAGCGTGCTGCCGGCTCAAGTGGTGCCGCGCCGACGCTTCAGCCTGGGGTTGATGAGCTGGATGGTCGAAGTGGTGGTGAACGGCAAACGGACGATGCGCCAAGCGCTGGACGAGGTGGCCACGGCCGGCAGCCAAGGTGAGGAAGCTGTGCTGTTGGAGGAGTTGACGCTGCACCGCATGCTGCTGCTGTTGGCGGCCGTCTATGGGCGACTGCTCTCTTTTCCGGTGGCCGAGGTCGAGTTGCCCGGAGCCGTCCAAGGGGTGCGGCGGCAGGCCCAGCAGGTGGCCGCGCTGCTGGCGGCCCAGCCCCGAGGCTCTCCACCCCGAGTGGTGCTGCGTTTTCATCGGCGTTACTTCCCCCACCTGCTGTTCGACCTACGATTGGCTCTCGGGCCCCGCTCTGGCTTGCTGACGGGCTGACTCACCGGCATCCGCTGTGTCTGCAGCACAAGTCGCTCAATCCCCTTTTTGCGCCACGTTGTTTGGACCCGGCTGGCAGCCGCGTCATGACAAGAATCGATCCTCCACACTGCGTGATAGGGGCCCAGCGGTAGGGTTGTGGCACAAAGGGTTGGCCAAAGGAGCCTCAGGATGAAGGGAAAACAAAAACGCCAGGCCGTGGCGCTGTTCCGCTACGGCGTCATCGCGCCGGTGCTGCACGCCGCCGCCGGCAGCCAAGCCCGTTACTTCGGCCGCATGGCCCGAAAAGAGCTGGATGTGCCGGGTCTGGGCAGACGCCGCTACTCAGTCGCCACTTTCAAGAGCTGGTTGCGCCGCTACCGCCAAGAAGGACTCAACGGACTCTTGCCCAAGCGGCGTTGCGATGCGGGCCGAAGCCGGGTCATCTCCGAGCAGCTGAGCGCCCACATCTCCGAGCTGCTGGCCCGCCATCCCCGGGTGCCGGTCAACCGACTCCGTGAACAGCTGGTGGCCTCGGGCCACATCACTTCGCGCCGCATCTCCGAATCCACTTTGCGTCGTCACATCAAGCGGGCCGGTCTGCGGCCCCAGGTCAAGCCGGCGCCCAAGGCCCGCAAGCACTTCGAAAAACCCCACGCCAACGATCTGTGGGTGATGGATTTTATGCACGGCCCCAAGGTGCCTCTCGGCCGCCGCCGCCGCAAAACCTACCTGGCTGCAGCCATCGATGACCATTCCCGCTTCCTGACCCTGGCCCGCTTCTACACCCGGGAAAACTCCGCAGTGGTCGTCTCGGCACTCCAAAAAGCCTTCTCGCGCCATGGTTTACCCCAGATCCTTTACTGTGACAACGGCTCGGCCTTCTCCTCCAAACAACTCACCTTGGCCTGCGCCCGTCTGGGTGTGGCTCTGGTGCATTCCAAGCCCTATGACAGTCCTTCGCGCGGAAAAATCGAGCGCTGGTTTCGCACCCTGCGCCAGGGTTTTCTAAGCCTTCTCGATCTCGAGGCCTTGACCCTCGACGATCTCAATGCTCGCTTGTCTCAGTGGCTGGAGCAGGACTATCACCGGCGCCGCCACTCGAGCATCTGTGAGACGCCACTGGAGCGTTACCTGCGCTCGCTCGCCTCCATTCGCCGCCGTACGGTCAGCCGGGCCGAGTTGGACCGGGTCTTTTACCGCACGTTGCACCGCACCGTCCGCAACGACTGCACCGTCTCCATCGCCCGCCGGCTCTGGGAAGTGCCGCCCCAATACACTGGCCTGCGCATCGAGATCCGCCATCCCGAAGGACGTCCCAGTGAGCTGTTTCTCTTCGAAGACGACCAGCCGGTGGTGCGTCTGCACCGGGTCGACGCCGCCCAAAACGCCACTTCCCCCCGAAGACCCCGTTTTTCCCTTCCCGACGAGGAGGATGAATCGTGATCCACACTTTTTACGGCTTCTCCGACACTCCCTTCGCCAAGGACATCCCGGCCCAGAAACTGCTCCCCACTGCGGCCTTTGACGAACTCGCCCGGCGCCTGGACTACATGCGTACCCGTCTGGGGCTGATGCTCGTGCTGGGGGAGGCCGGAACCGGCAAAACGGCCGCCGTGCGCGCCTTCGTCGAGCAACTCAACTCCTCCGTCTACAAGCTCTTCTACGTGCCCCTGTCGACGGTCACTCCCCTGGATTTTTGGGCCCAGCTCAACAGCGAGTTCGGCGGTGAGCCCTCCAGCCGCAAGTCCACTCTGTTTCGAAACCTGCAAACGGCCGTGCGCGACTATGTGGAGAACGCCAAAAAGACCCCGATTCTAATTCTCGACGAGAGCCAGTGTCTGCCCGACAAAACACTGGACGAAATACCTGTACTTCTTAATTTTAGGATGGATTCAATCGATCCCCTGCTCATGATCATGATCGGTCATCCCGACCTGGGCCGACGGCTCGGGCGCCCCATGTTCCGCAACATCCACCAGCGCATCCTACTCTCCTACAAGCTGCCTCCCCTGGATGAGGCCGAAACCAAAAACTACGTCTGCCACCATCTCCAGCTGGCCGGAGCTAAACCCGACATCTTCACCGACTCGGCCTACCTGGCCCTTTACAAAACTTCGGGCGGCGTCTGCCGGCTGCTGAACCGCCTCTGCCTGGCCGCGCTCAACCGGGGCGTGCTCGAGCAAAAGGCCACTCTGGACGAAGAGGACATCTGCCGGGCCTCCGACGAGCTGTGAATAGCGCCGACATGTTCTTCGACAACTCTCCCGAGAAGATCCTCGCCTACCTGCAAGAGCAGCTGCCCGATTACCCTTACCGCCCCGAGCTGGATGCGGCTTTCATTGCCGAACTGACCGCCGACTTCCCCGACGTAGACATCCTGGAAGAGATCAAAACCTTCCGCTGGTACTTCGACAACGCTCCGCTGAGTCGCGTCAACAACGTCCGCGTCGCCCTGCGTCGCTGGATCGCCAACGCCAACGGCTCCCGCTTCCGCTAGCTCCTCTCCTACCAAGGGCTGGCCTCAACCACCAGCGCTCCTCTAATCCGTCATTTTCTGCTTACCCAATCCAGGTCAAAACAGCCTGACTTCACCCCCTCTAAACAATCTGCTGTCTTACAGGAGTCTCCTCCACTTTCGACAGTTCCTCTTGCTTCGTCATTGACTCTACACATCCACCTTCCTGGCGGGCCTTCGCTCCACCGGCATTACCCGGCTTCTTCACTACTACGCCGCCTCTGACTTCTGCGGGTCTCTTACCAGACCGACCTTTCGCAGACCTCCTCGCTTTACGTCACTTGAACTTCCCACCATTCCATCTCCAACCACCCCAAGGGTTAACAAGATGCCTTTTTCACGTTACCCATCAGGCTCTTGTCCGTGTCAGGTTTCCCTTCCATTCGAGCTTCGCCATTTCCCAGCAGGCTCGCTGTCCCCTCTGAGCCGAATCGAGTTCGTCTCCTACAGACTGGTGGTTCTCCTTCGGCTGCTTCCCACCCCACCTCACGATGACGCAGTTGCCGTCGAATACGGGCCGGAGAACGTTTGCCCGGTAGGGACTTTCACCCTACTGTTCAAGTGCGCTTACGAGCGCACTAGGAGCCGCCTCCGCGCGGCGATCTGATCGGACCACGGAGGGTCCTCCTACTCGCTTTCCGGTCAGTTATCTAACTGTTCCTATACAATGCCCACGGACTCGGCCCACTCATCCCATCTCACCGGGGAGCCAATATGAAACCCACCCTGTCACTCCTTTCAACGGCAATTCTCCTGGTGGCCTGCACCGGGCCGGTGGTGGATCAAGGTCTTTTCAACTACCCGTCCACAAGAAAGGTCGATGTAATGGAGACGCTGCACGGTGTAGAGGTTCCAGACCCCTACCGCTGGCTCGAGGATCTGGATTCTGCTGAAACCAAAGAGTGGGTCCAGGCTCAGAATGCGGTGACGTTTCCCTATCTGAAGGCCCTGCCCGATCGCGAAAGGCTGCAAGACCAACTTACCTCACTGTGGAACTACGAGCGATACGGTCTTCCCACAAAAGAGGGCAACCTCTACTTCTTCACTCGCAACGAAGGGCTTCAAAACCAGGGCGTTCTCTACGTTTCCCAGGGGTTGGACGGAGAACCACGCGTCCTGCTGGACCCCAATCTGCTTTCTGAGGACGGAACGGTCTCCCTGGCCGGCACCTCTGCGAGTCCGGACGGTCAGTATCTTGCCTACGGCATCTCCAGCGGGGGCTCCGACTGGAGAGAATGGCGGGTGCGGAGGGTGGACACGACCAGGGATCTCAATGACCGGATTGAATGGGTCAAGTTCTCGGAAACGTCCTGGACCGCTGACAGCCAAGGCTTTTTTTACAGCCGATATGACAAACCGAAGGGAGATATTCTGGAAGAGGCCAACTACTTCCAGAAGATTTACTACCATCAGATTGGCGAGTCTCAACAAAAGGACCGGCTCGTCTATGAGCGCCCGGACCACAAGAACTGGGGTCTGACGGGAGTCGTCACCGACGATGGTCGTTACCTGATCATTGGTGTCAGCCAGGGAACGGACGAAAGAAACCGGATCTATTACCAGGACCTGAACGGCTCCGGGCAGGTGGTCGAGTTACTTGACGAGTTTGATGCCGGCTATTCCTTCGTGGGAAATCAGGGGCCTCTCTTCTGGTTTCGTACTGATCTGGATGCTCCCCGCGGACGGCTCATCCAGATCGACATACGCCGCCCGCAGAAAGAGCACTGGCTCGAGCTCGTGCCCCAGGTGGACCACACGCTTCGCGAGGCCTCCGTTCTCAATCACAGCTTTGTCCTTTCATATCTGCGGGATGCTCACTCCTATATCGAGATCTGCGAGCTGAGCGGAAAGAGGATCCGAGCGCTGGAACTGCCCGGCATCGGGGCAGTTGCCGGTTTCGGGGGGAAGATCGACGATCGGGAAACTTTTTATCACTTTTCCAGTTATCTTGATCCCGGCACCATCTATCACTACGACCTGAAAACCGGCGAGAGTACGATTCATAGCCAGTCGACCATCAAGTTCGATGCTCCGGCCTACGAGACCAAGCAGGTCTATTACGAGAGCAAGGATGGGACTCGCGTTCCCATGTTCATCACCTGCCGCAAAGGCCTCGATCTGAATGGCAAGAACCCGACCCTCCTGTATGGCTATGGGGGCTTTAACATCCCCCTGACCCCCCAGTTCTCGGTATCGAACGCGGTGTGGATCAGAAATGGGGGAGTCTATGCAGTCGCCAATCTGCGCGGCGGCGGAGAGTTCGGCGAAGAATGGCACCAGGCGGGGATGAAAGCAAACAAACAGAATGTCTTCGATGATTTCATCGCCGCCGCCGAGTGGCTAATTGAAATGAAGTACACGTCCACAGAGCATCTTGGAATCGCGGGAGGAAGCAATGGAGGTCTACTGGTGGGGGCCTGCCTGACCCAGCGCCCGGATCTGTTTGGAGCAGCCCTCCCGGCCGTCGGAGTCCTCGACATGTTGCGCTTTCACAAGTTCACAATCGGGTGGGCCTGGGTGTCCGACTACGGTTCGCCGGATGACCCCGAGGACTTTCTCTCGCTTCACGCCTATTCTCCGTACCACAACATCCGTGACGGGGTAAAATATCCGCCCACCCTGCTGACCAGTGCAGATCACGATGATCGCGTGGTCCCGAGCCACAGCTTCAAGTTTGCCGCTCGGCTGCAGGAGGCACAGCGGGGCTCCAGTCCCGTCCTGATTCGGATTGCCACGCGTGCCGGCCACGGATCCGGAAAACCGACTTCGATGCTCATTGAGGAGGCGGCCGATCGACTGGCCTTCCTGGCTCGACACCTGAAATTGAAAATTGAAGATTGAAGATTGAAAATTATTCGCTTCACTCATTGCCGTTCCAGGGCGAGATCATAATTGCCTTGAACATCACCGGGCGAAGTCGATGCACATTGAGCCGCCGACAGTTTGTTCGCTTCGCTCGCTGCCTTTGCTTGGAAACGAAATACCAGAACGGCTTGCGTGGGCCTGCCTGATAACCTGGAACCTGAAACGTGTAACGACGCTGGCTCAGCCAGCGTCTCCACTCCACGGGCTAAGATGCTTTAGGCCCACCTTGCGGAAGAACTCCTGCCAGGACTGAAGGAAGCGGCGGCGCGAAAATCTTTGTACGCTCTCGTGCAGCTCCTCCGGCCGAAAGCGAATCGATTCGAAACTCTCCAGAGCCTTCACAAGGCTGGGAACGGTCTGCTCCGGAAAGAGGACCCCCGTAACACCCTCCTCAACGACTTCCGTGGCTCCACCTTCACCGAATGCAATGACCGGGCAACCACAGGCGAGGGCCTCGACCGGGACCAGGCCGAAGTCTTCCAGACCCGGGAAAATAAGGGCTCGCGCTTTTCGATATAGCTTCCGGATGGCCTCATCACTCTGCCAGCCCAGGAACTCGATATTCGATCCGGCTCGTTTCTGCAGAACCCGCAACAGGGGACCGCTTCCCACCACCAGCAGGCGGTCTCCGCGGAGGTTAAATGCCTGAACAGCAAGATCGAGACGTTTTTGCGGCACCAGGGCGGACACGACCAGGAAGAAGTCTTTCCTCTGGTCTGAAGAGGGCCTGTAGAAGTCCAGATCGGTGCAGGGGTAAACCAGGGCTGAATCGCGGCCGTACACCCGCTTGATTCTCTTCTGAACGGTCTTCGAGATGGCTACGAAGTAATCTACGGAACCGCTCGTCTCCCGGTCCCAGGATTTGAGAGATCGGGCCCAGTATGAAAGGGCCAGTCCGCGAAGGGAAGAACGTAGTTCCTCGCCATACAGGTGTGGTTCCCAGAGGTAGCGCATCGGAGTCAGACAGTAGCAGACGTGAGGGATCCCCGGCTCGCGGGGAAAGGCCTTGGCCACGGAGTGGCTGATGCTCAGAACCAGATCCGCATTGCAGACGAGTAGCGAAAGTGCCGCCCGCCGGAAAAAAGGCAGGGTGTACCGATAGTTACGTCTGGCGCCGGGAAAGCGGTTTAGAGCTGAGGCCAGAACCGTCCGCTCCAGCAGTGAAGGATGCAGACGAGCGGGATCCAGAAACAGGGTGTTGATTTCCAGATGGTCCCAGCCCGAAGCAAGCTCGACCAGGACGCGCTCAGCCCCCCGGGGGTCGAGAATCCAATCGTGACAAAGCGCCACCCTGTTCATAACTCTTGAATCTACACTGCCCACCTGCATTCGTGCAGTCCACCAGAATACCCGGTTCGGAGTCCGGGGTCGCGAGTTCTGGTTCCAACAGTCCTGATGTCCTGAGGCAACAAGTCATTGCAGTTGACAGGGGTTTAGTTTATTTTTGATTGATGCGTCCCTACGAAAGTCTATGCTTTCTATTCCTGCTTCTGGGCTCGCCTCTACTGGCTCAGGAAGTCTCCTGCCTCCCCCAGATCGGAGACGGACCGATCGGTGATGTTGGCTGATTGGCGACAGTTAGAATTCCCCGCTTTTTCAGGGCTGATCCTGACCATGAGGGCATGGTTAAGGATCAGCAAGTGCGGAGGTTAGTAAAGTTGAAGAAGAACGAGAAGACGCTAACGATGGCGGCGGCCAAAGCGGGGATGTCGCGAAAGACAGCTCGCAAGTACCTGAAGTCGGGAAAGCTACCGAGCCAGTGTCAGCCGGAACGGTATTGGAGAACTCGATCGGATCCGTTCGAGTCGGTGTGGCCGGAGGTGAAAGAGATCCTGAAGCGATCGCCGACGGTGGAAGCAAAAGCGGTGTTCGATCATTTGTGTCGTCAGCAGGAAGGGGCCTTCCAGCAAGGCCAGTTGAGAACGCTGCAGCGCAGGATCAAGCAGTGGAAGGCAGAATACGGAGAAGCGAAGGAGGTGATGTTCCCGCAGAAGTATCAGCCGGGACATCAAGCGCAATCGGACTTCACGTTTATGGGGCGCCTCGGAGTGACGATCCAGGGCCAGCCGTTTCCCCATCTGCTGTACCACTTCGTGTTGGCCTACTCGAACTGGGAAGCGACCACGCTGTGTTTCAGTGAGTCGTTTGAGAGCCTCAGCCTGGGGCTTCAGAACGCGTTGTGGGAGTTGGGGGCGCTGCCCGAGGAGCACCGGACCGACCGGCTCTCGGCGGCAGTCAAGAACCTGAAGCGGGAAGAGTTCACCGAGCGCTATCAAGCGTTGCTGAGACACTTCGGGATGCGCTCCAGTCGTACTCAGGCAGGAAAGGCACACGAGAACGGGGATGTGGAACAGTCCCATCACCGCTTGAAACGGGCCATTGAGCAGGAACTGCTGCTGCGGTGTAGCCGTGATTTTTCCAGCCGGGAAGAGTACGAGGGCTTTGTAGCGGTGATTGTGTCCCGGCGCAATGCGGCCCGGCAAAAGCGCCTGGGAGAAGAGCTGGCAGTGATGCGCCCGTTGCCGGCACGCCGTCTGGATGACTTCACCCGGCAGTGGGTGAGAGTCTCCCCCAGCAGTACGATCCGGGTTCGCCACAACACCTATTCGGTGGACAGCCGGTTGATCGGCGAGCGCGTTCAAGTGCGGGTGTGGGCGGATCAGGTGGAGGTCTACTACGGAGGACGGCGCCAGGCACGGATGCCGCGCTTGCGAGGAGAAGGCAAGCATCGCATTGACTACCGGCACGTGATCCATTCGTTGGTGCGCAAGCCGGGGGCGTTTACTCGCTATCGCTGGCGGGAGGATCTGTTTCCGGGGATCTTGTTTCGAGTCGCCTACGACGAGCTGCGCCGAGATTGTCCGGCCACGGCGGATCGCCAATATCTGAAGATCCTCGAGGTGGCTGCCCAGGAAGGTGAACAGCGGGTGCGAGAGGCACTTCAGGTGTTGATTGAGCGGGGACAAAGAATCCGTTTTGAAGCACTACGAGAATGCCTTGTCGATCCGGTGGTGGAACCCTGGGAAGTGATGGTGGAGAAGATGGACGTGGGCCTCTACGACACCCTTCTCGAGAACCGGGAGGTGAGGTCATGAGCACAGGCAACTTACCGCGACTTCGCGAGTGCCTAATCGAGCTGCATCTACCGGCCTTTCGGGAGCACTACGCCGCCCAGGCGGCACTGGCCACCCAGGAAAGTCTGTCCTATCCCCGGTTTCTCTTGTCGTTATCTGAGATCGAGGTGGCGGAGCGGCACGAGCGCAAAATCCAGCGCCAGCGTCGGGCCTCCAAGCTTCCCTGGGAGAAAACGCTGACGGCGCTGGACCGCTCGCGCTTGCCCCAAAGCGTGGATCGACAACTCACAGCGCTGCTGGAAGGGACGTTTTTGGATCGTGCCGAGAACGTCTTGGCTTTCGGTAACCCTGGGAGCGGGAAAACCCATCTGGTCTGTGCTCTGGGCCAGGAGTTGATTCTGCTGGGGCGCCGGGTTCTGTTTTCTACCTGCGCCCTGCTGGTACAGCGATTGCTGCGGGCCAAAATCGATCTGACTCTGGAGAAGGAGCTCAAGAAACTGGATCGCTTCGAGGCTCTCATAGTCGATGACATCGGCTACGTTCAGCAAAGCCGGGAGGAAATGGAGGTTCTCTTCACACTGCTGGCCCATCGTTACGAACGTCGCAGCATCTTGCTGACCAGCAACCTGATCTTCTCGGACTGGGAGAGGATCTTCAAGGACCCCCTGACGACGGCAGCAGCCATCGACCGGCTGGTGCACCACAGCGTGATTCTGGAACTCAACGTCCCGAGCTATCGAATGGAGAGCGCCAAGGCAAAGCAGCAGGGAACCACGAAATGAGGAAACCGCGAGGAGGTCAAATCCGGGCAAATCGGCTGATTGGACCCCGGAAAGTGCTGGCTGGGGGCGACACACGAGTGCCCGCCAAGGGGAGAGGTCGTACAGCGCCCTACAGAGGCCGCTCAGCAGCCTCGTGGATCTGGTCCACTCCCCTCGACGCCAGCGCGAGCGAGGGGGAGCTCCGTTCGGGCTACGCCCTCACTCCGTCCCCCTCGCATTCTAGGAACAATCTCTCTTTTTTACAGAAAGGAGGACCGCGGAAAGGGCCGTCTCAGAGGACGGCTACAGCTCTTTTTTTTTAATCCTTGTGTGGGGATTTCCAATCGTCGCTGCGGGAATTCTATTTGACGTTGATCAGTTGGCCTGAAGACAGAATTTGTTTTCGTGAACAGCGGCGGGCCAACTCAAGTGAACATCGTTTTCATCAGTGTGCTCCCAGGCGAGAATGGCGAGCCTCTCACGCTTGATCTCGAGGGTACGGAACGTGTCAACAACTTTGAGACACTTTGGTGAATAAATTACAGTAGCGTCATCTCAGGGGTCCTTCTTTTCGGGAGGGTTGATCCAAACCGCCTCTGGAAGAGCGGGAGGAACGGGTTTGCCATTGGGAAATCTCTCCTGGAAGAGTGCATGGGCGGCCTCCAGTGTTTGGGCTCGATTGCGACGTGTGGCGATGGCGGTGAGGTAGTGCACGTCCTCGGGAGTGTGCAGGCCGATACCCGAATGGCGATGGTCGCGGTTATACCAATCGAAGAACTCCCGGCAAAAGGTTCTGGCTTGCTGGATGGTGCCGAATCGAGCCGGGAATTCGGGCCGGTACTTGAGGGTCTTGATTTGGGCCTCCGAGTAGGGATTGTCGTCACAGACGTGAGGCCGAGAGTGAGACTTGGTCACTCCCAGATCGGCCAGCAGCAAGGCCAGTGCCTTGGAACTCATCGACGACCCTCGATCAGCATGGAGGGTGAGATCTCCCGACACGATCGCCTGCTTGGAGTAGCTCTGGGCGATCAAAGCCTTGGCCAGGCGTGAGTTCTCCTGGGTGGCCACCATCCAGCCCACCACGTAGCGGCTGAAGATATCCAGAACCACATAGAGGTAGTAATAACTCCATTTGACGGGACCCTTGAGCTTGGTGATGTCCCATGACCAACATTGGTTGGGGCCGGTGGCCAGGAGTTCTGGCTTGGCGTATTGGGGATGGCGGCGCTGGCGGCGACGCTCCTTGACTTCCAGACGTTGGGACAGAATGCGATACATGGTTCGGATCGAGCACAAGTATCGCCCTTCATCCAGTAGCTCCGCCCACACTGTGGCGGGAGCTTTGTCGACAAACCGCTGGCTGTGCAGGACCTCCACGACAGCTTCCTTCTCGGGCGGGCTCAAGGCGCGTGGGGATGCGGGCCGAGGTCGAGGATCCATCGCCGGCCGTTCCCGCCGAAGTTTCTCCCGATACAGACTGGATGGCGGCAGATCCAGAGCCTGACAGCCGGCCCGGACTCCGTGGGATTGTGAGAATCGCAAAGCTTCGTCCATCAGCTCTCGTCTCCGTTCTCTTCGCTGCTCGCCAGAGAGATCCCCAACAGTTGCGAGACTTTTTTTTGGAGATCCAGCATGGCTTCAAACTTCTCGAGCTTGCGCTTCAACTTCCGATTCTCGGCCTGAACTTGCCTCAATTGATGATCCAGAGGATTGACCGGCTTGGACTTGCGCCCCCGCTTGCGAGGAGTCAGCGCCTGCAGCGTTCCTTCCTCGCGTTGTCGTCGCCAGGTCTGAAGATTCGACCAGTAAAGTCCTTCTCGGCGCAGCAAGGCTCCCACTCCGCCCGACTCTTCACATCCATCGGCCTGCTCCAGGATCCGGAGCTTATAGCGGGCTGAAAATCGGCGACGCGTGGCCTTGCTGGGAACTTCCGGATCGGGTCTAGGAAGAACCCTGTCGGGCTCAGTCCGTTCCGCACCGATTTTGGGGACCTCTCCGCTTCGCTCCGAAGTCTCCAAAATCCTCAGTTTCTTATCGCTCCTGTTTACCATCATCGTGTGATCCAGCTTCTCACCCTCTAGTCTAATTTAGTGGGGAAGAAGTGTCTCACCCATGTTGGCACAGAGGGGTATCGGTGCAGTGCCAGAATACAACTTTGCCCTGGGAAGTGGCGACTCCGCCTCCTTCATTACCACGGGCGCCGGGAGGCCACAAATCGGTACTCCTCAAGTTGGCTACGCGGTCGTCACAGCGGGAGGCCAGGGAGCCGGGGCCAGCGGCTCAGGCGTTGGGGGGACGGCGGTTTTCATTCAGATCGACCTGGTAAGTGGAACTGTCATCAACGAGGCCGGGGTGCCTCTGGTCAAAGCACTCTCCGAGTTCTCTCTGTTCGTCGACACGATGGGTACACGCGACACAGCTCTGGCGATTGTCAACACGGGGTCGCCCGTCCCGGCAGGCGGCTCTACTACACCAACGGTGCTCCTGAGCCTCTTCGACACCATCGCCAGCGGGGCCGCCCTTGCGACTTCTACTGAGCCGATGCCGTTGGCCCAGGTGGAGGTGCCGATTCCTACTCGCCAACAGGTAAACAGGTTCATAGCGACAAGGGGCCCGGGCGGTTACTTTGATACTGAGCAGGTTTCGGAGCTCGAGGATTTCCAGGGGTCGGTCGCGGTGACCAATGCCAACCCGGGGGACGGCTCCATGTGGGCCGCTCTCACGGTGAGAACCAACAATGCGGGCAAAAAGCTTTCCGATGGTCTCGTCTCTACCTTCACACCGTTCCCAGTCGTTCCAGGAGCAGTAGCGCTCGTTGCTGTCGGCATGAGGGGAACAGTAACACAAGAATCGACCGGAACACTGCACGTGACCCTAGATCTGCGGGACGCAACACACCCGGTCAAAGGCGCTATCTTCTACCTATCCGACAGGGGTGCGCTGATCGGTGAGGAGGTGCGATCCGTTGAGACTCTCGATTTCGCCAGCTTTATCCTCGAGGTCCCGGCCCGTTCGGGACCCGTGAACGTGGATGGGGTCGAAGTTCGCTTGATTTACGAGGGAGGGGAGATCACCCCTCGCATGCCGATCCAGTAATTCCCTGTTTCGCCACCGGAGCGGGTGTTCAGACACAATGAGGTCACTGGACCTCCGCAAATCTCTGTTGGCCTTGGGACTCGGCCTGCTGGTATTTTCCCTATACTGGCCGAGCCTTGCTTATCCCTTTCAATTCGACGACCAGCTCTTTCTGCGCGACGACAACGTCAGGCTGACCCGCTGGTCAGCCTTCTTGTGGCCGCCGACTCCACGGGTCCTGACCTGGCTCTCCTTTACAGCCCAGTTCGCCATCTGGGGAGAGGACCCGGCTCCTCTCCGCCTCTTGAACATCCTTCTGCATGTCGCCAATTCAGTGCTCGTTCTGCTGCTGGTTTTCAAGCTGCAGAACCTCTTTCCGATCCCGAGGAGCGATGAGCTGTGGCGGGCGCCTCTTGTGGCCGGCCTGCTCTTTGCTCTCCACCCTCTCCAAACCGAAAGTGTGGTCTATATCTACCAGCGGTCGACCCTGCTGGCTGCCTTCTTCAGCCTGCTGGCTCTCCTCTTGTGGTCTCACCGCTCTGTTGCGGGGCGCCGCCTGCTTTTCTCGCTTGGCAGCCTCATCTGCTTCATCCTTGCAGCGCTGGCCAAAGAACATGCCCTGGTCCTTCCGATCGTCCTCTGGGCCTATGACTTTTATCGCAGCGGGCGGCTCCGGCCCGAGCCGATTCTAGACGCGAGCTTTGCAATCTCACTCTTCCTCACCGGGGTGTTCCTCTGGTGGAGCAAGGCCTCAGGTGATGCGACGATTGGAGCCGGTGGAGAGAGCCTCACTTATGCGCGGACCCAGGTTCAGGTGATCTGGCGGTATCTGAGACTGTTCGTGCTCCCACTCGGCCAGACCATCGACCCCCACGTTGTCCCGGTGCGGCATTGGCTCGCAGCTGGCTGGTGGGTGCAATTGTTCCTTCTTATTTCCCTGCTGGGCACTATCGCATTGACTTACCGAAGCCAGCGGCGATTCTCCTTCTGGCTACTGTTCTGTTTCCTTTGGCTCCTTCCCACTTCCAGCGTGGTTCCCAGCCAGGACTACATGTTTGAGCATCGCACCTACCTGCCTCTACTGGGACTGGCCGGGGCCTTGTCCGTTCTGCTGGCCGGGGTTTCGATGTCGGGCTGGCGATTTGGAGGGGTGGCTGGACTTCTCGCCCTGACCCTGGGAACACTGACCTGGCAGAGGATCCAGGTCTGGCGCTCGGAAGTCTCCCTGTGGGGAGACGCGGCCCGAAAGACCCCTACAAAGTATCGCCCCGTGTACAACTTCGGCGTGACGCTCAGGAGTTCTTCACCCGATCGTGCTGAAGAGTACCTGAGAAGAGCGATCCAACTGGGGCCGGCGATTCCACTTGCCTACAGGAGCCTGGCAGAGCTGAAGTGGTATCAGGGAGACCTGAAAAGTGCTGAAGAGCTGTGGCGGGTGGCGCTGGGCATTGATTCCGACCATCGCGAGACTCTCCTCGCGCTGGGGCGCCTGCATCTGGAGAAGAAAGAGTTCTTCGAGGCGCAGGGCTATCTTCGCAGCGCAGTAGTGGAGAAGCCGACTGACTGGCAGGCCCGCTATCTTCTGGGGGAGCTCTATTATGGATTCGGATTCACACAAAAGGCTCTCGATCAAGCCGAAAAGGGCCTGACATTCCATCCTCGACAAGCTGTTCTCCGGGTGCTGCTGGCGGATTGTGTTCGCCGCCAGGCCGGTTGGAACCGAGCCATTGAACTATACCGGGAAGCTCTCCTGGACGCCCCGGGCAACAGCCGGGCTCACCTGGGCCTGGCCGAGAGCTACTCCCGTATGGGGCAAGAGCGAATGGCGCTGCAGGCGGCCCGGGAAGCAGTGAAAAGCGCCACCAGTCCCTCCGAGCGGGCCCGGGCGCTCGGCGTGCTGGGGATTCTGGAAGGTTCCAAGGCTCCAGAGTTCCAACGTTCCAGGGTTCCAGAGTAGGAGCCGGTCCTCGCGGCGATCTCATCGGACTTGTCGGGGCGACCCTTGTAGTCGCCCGTCAGGCGGACCGGCACAAGACCGGCCCCTACGGCATCACGTTCTGATCGGACCACGGAGTGTCCTCCTACGTTGGGAATGTCACACAATAGCAAAGCGATAGGGGTAGGGAAAGCTCATTGGTTTGAGCCTCCCCTCCCTCCGAACCGGACGTGCGGTTCTCCCGCATCCGGCTCTCCAGTCAGTGGGGTCCACGGCGGGACTGACAGATCTGCGCGTGGGCTACGGCCATGGTAAATAGCCCCTGCTCGATAAAGTAGGCATTTTTGCCTCCTTTCACTCCTGTTTCCAGGGTCGTCAGCATGCGTTCGGTCCACACTTCGGAACATGTCAATAACTTTGAGACACTTTGGTGAATAAATTACTGTAGCGTCATCTCAAGAGTTCTCCTTTTCGGGAGGGTTGATCCAGACGGCCTCGGGAAGAGGTGGCGGAACGGGTTTGCCGTTGGGAAATCTCTCCGGGAAGAGTGCATGGGCGGCCTCCAACACGTGGGCACGATTGCGACGTGTGGCGAGGGCGGAGCGATAGTGCACGTCCTCGGGAGTGTGCAGGCCAATACCCGAATGGCGATGGTCGCGGTTATACCAATCGAAGAAATCCCGACAGAAGTCTCTGGCTTGCTGAATGGTGCCGAAACGAGCCGGGAATTCTGGACGGTACTTGAGGGTCTTGAATTGGGATTCCGAGTAGGGATTGTCGTCACAGACATGAGGCCGAGAGTGAGACTTGGTGACTCCCAGATCGGCCAGTAGCAAGGCCAGTGCCTTGGAACTCATCGACGAGCCACGATCGGCATGCAGAGTGAGATCACCCGCTACGATCTCCTGCTTGGAGCAGCTCTGGGCGATCAAGACCTTGGCCAGGCGTGAGCTTTCCTGGGTGGCCACCATCCAGCCCACCACATAGCGGCTGAAGATGTCCAGGATCACGTAGAGGTAGTAATAGCTCCATTTGACGGGCCCCTTCAGCTTGGTGATGTCCCATGACCAGCATTGGTTTGGGCCGGTGGCCAGAAGTTCCGGCTTTGAGTAGTGGGGATGGCGGCGCTGGCGACGGCGTTCTCTAACTTCCAAACGTTCGGCCAGAATGCGGTACATGGTTCGGATCGAGCACAAGTACCGCCCTTCATCCAGCAGCTCCGCCCATACGGCGGCAGGAGCTTTGTCGATAAACTGCCGGCTGTGCAGAACCTCCACAACGGCCTCCCTTTCGGGTGGGCTCAAGGCTCGAGGAGATGTCGGCCGAGGTCGAGCTTCAACCGCCGGCTGTTCCCGCCGTCGTTTTTCCCGATAGAGGCTTGACGGTGGCAAACCCAGCGCCTGCGAGCCCACACGAATGCCGTGAGTTTCCGAGAAACGCAACGCTTTGTCCATCAGCTCTCGTCTTCGTTCTCGCTGCTGCTCTCCAGAGAGACAATAGATGCGAGACTTTTTTTTGGATATCCAGCATGATCTCCGCCTTCTCGAGCTTGCGTTTCAGCTTCCGATTCTCAGCCTGCACTTGCCTCAGTTGATGATCCAGAGGATTGACCGGCTTCGATTTGCGCCCTCGCTTGCGAGGGGTCAGTGCCTGCAAAGTTCCTTCCTCGCGTTGTCGTCGCCAGTCCTGAAGATTCGACCAGTAAAGCCCTTCCCGGCGCAGCAAGGCTGCCACTTCGCCGAACTCACAGCCATCGGCCTGCTCCAGGATCCTGAGCTTATAGCGGGCTGAAAACCGGCGCCGGGTTGCCTTGGCTGCAATTTCCGGATTGGGTCTAGGAAGAGCCTTGTCGGACTCGGTCCTTTCCGCAGCGGTTTTGGAGACCTCTCCACTTCGCTCCGAGGTTTCCAAAATCCTCAATTTGTTGTCGCTTCTGTTTTCTATCATTCGTAATCCAGCTTCTCGCCCCCTAGTCTAATTTAGTGGGGAAGAAGTGTCTCACCATTATTGGCACAGAGGGCTTCCGCTTCCACCCAGCTCCATTTCTGGCTCTCGGCTTCTCTGCCTTGCTTAGGAGTCTCCTCCACTTTCGACAGTTCCTCTTGCTTCGTCATTGACTCTACACATCCACCTTCCTGGCGGGCCTTCGCTCCACCGGCATTACCCGGCTTCTTCACTACTACGCCGCCTCTGACTTCTGCGGGTCTCTTACCAGACCGACCTTTCGCAGACCTCCTCGCTTTACGTCACTTGAACTTCCCACCATTCCATCTCCAACCACCCCAAGGGTTAACAAGATGCCTTTTTCACGTTACCCATCAGGCTCTTGTCCGTGTCAGGTTTCCCTTCCATTCGAGCTTCGCCATTTCCCAGCAGGCTCGCTGTCCCCTCTGAGCCGAATCGAGTTCGTCTCCTACAGACTGGTGGTTCTCCTTCGGCTGCTTCCCACCCCACCTCACGATGACGCAGTTGCCGTCGAATACGGGCCGGAGAACGTTTGCCCGGTAGGGACTTTCACCCTACTGTTCAAGTGCGCTTACGAGCGCACTAGGAGCCGCCTCCGCGCGGCGATCTGATCGGACCACGGAGGGTCCTCCTACACTGGGAATGTCGCACAATAGCAAAGCGTAGGAGACGCCTCCGCGCGGCGATCTGGCGAGAACGCGAAAACTAGCCCGGAAAATTCATAAGTTTTCGGCTGCAGCGCCCCCATCATCCGCGCTGGCTGCGTTCCCCCTCCTCGGGCTCCTCGGCAGAGTCACGACTATGCCTGCGGTGCCCTCGGAGGTAAAGCCTTGCCAGCGCGGCGCTTGCGGCCCTTCGCTTCGAAAACTTATGAATTTTCCAGGCTAGGTGCGTTCCAGAACCATCACCGGATCCATAGAGTCAAAATCAGGCAGGGCGTTGCAGGCAAAACCAGGACCTCCGAGACTCCGCAGGTCGAGGCATCCCTTCCGGATCTGCAGGCAAACAGTGCCGTCAACCCTCGCATAGAGACCGGGGTGGGCCTCCAGAAAGTCTTCCGGCTCCCTCGACGAGACTCCGGCAAAGCCCTTGACATAATGGTGTCCATTGCGTTCGACGTGATCCAGCCCAAGCAGAGCTGCCAGGGCCAGGTCCTGCTGAACGGCAACTCCGGCCTGGGTGCTCAAATCCTCACCTGACATGAAAAAGTACTCTGTGCCCTTTTCCCGGTTCCAGAGGTGGCACCGGGCCCGGTTCAGAATCGACTTGTACAAGCCCTTGCAGGCTTTCGAAGAGATGCCCCGATATCCCAGTTCTCTCGCTCGCGGAAACGCATCGAGTGTTCCGTCCGATTCATCGGCAATCACGGCCCGGCCGAGATCCGTATCCTGCAGAGGGTAGTCCCAGGTGATCCCTCGATCCAGTGGCTGCTCCAGGAACAGCACAGAACGCCAGAAGCGCCGCAGAGGAACGTGGTCCTGAAGTCGGCGGGTGAAGTCCAGGAGCTGCCCGAGGATCTTGAACTGTTCGTTTCCGTCAAGGGTTACGCGGTAAGCTTCGAGACGGTTCAGGACGGCGGCAATCGACACCAGCCTGTCCAGGTCCTCCTCCGGCTGGCCGCTCACCTTGATCTTGAAGTAGCGGTGCCCGTAGCAATCCACGACTTCTTCGAGAGTCTCGGGGAGACCATCGGCAACCCGTTGCCCAGGCACCTGGTCCGCGGCTGTGATGGGATCCAGCAACCCCACGGTATGCCGAACGTGAACAGTCTTGAGAGGCCGGAGCGTCGACAAAAAAGGCTTCCAATCGAGGTCGCCCACGTCCTTCATTTCGGAATGCGGGCACAGTGTAATACGTCACAAACTTCTCTGCCTTTTGCAGCCGGAATTGTATAGATTGTCTTAGCCCGCAGCGGGTGAAAAGAATATGACAGTGTGACAGCTGTCTTGGCTGCGGAGAAGAAGGGAAAGGAGCAGCCGGGAGCCCGTGGTTTGAGCTTCGGATAACTCCCGGCTTTTCGAAGACAAACTTCAGATTCAGGATCGCTTCCAAGACAGGTCTTTGTCAAGTCTTTCCTCTCTGGGACTGGGGCTGTACGAGCTGTTGCCCGACTACCGGGACCGCTGTCCGCTGTGCCGGGGAAGTGAATGCGCCGTACGCCACGGTCTGTATTTCAGGTGCTTGGTGGATGAGGAGGGGCGGACCTATCAACGGTTTCCAGTGGCTCGCTTCCGCTGCCGGCGGCGGGGCCCGGATCAGCCACGAGATGTCACCTTCAGCGTGCTGCCGGCTCAAGTGGTGCCGCGCCGACGCTTCAGCCTGGGGTTGATGAGCTGGATGGTCGAAGTGGTGGTGAACGGCAAACGGACGATGCGCCAAGCGCTGGACGAGGTGGCCACGGCCGGCAGCCAAGGTGAGGAAGCTGTGCTGTTGGAGGAGTTGACGCTGCACCGCATGCTGCTGCTGTTGGCGGCCGTCTATGGGCGACTGCTCTCTTTTCCGGTGGCCGAGGTCGAGTTGCCCGGAGCCGTCCAAGGGGTGCGGCGGCAGGCCCAGCAGGTGGCCGCGCTGCTGGCGGCCCAGCCCCGAGGCTCTCCACCCCGAGTGGTGCTGCGTTTTCATCGGCGTTACTTCCCCCACCTGCTGTTCGACCTACGATTGGCTCTCGGGCCCCGCTCTGGCTTGCTGACGGGCTGACTCACCGGCATCCGCTGTGTCTGCAGCACAAGTCGCTCAATCCCCTTTTTGCGCCACGTTGTTTGGACCCGGCTGGCAGCCGCGTCATGACAAGAATCGATCCTCCACACTGCGTGATAGGGGCCCAGCGGTAGGGTTGTGGCACAAAGGGTTGGCCAAAGGAGCCTCAGGATGAAGGGAAAACAAAAACGCCAGGCCGTGGCGCTGTTCCGCTACGGCGTCATCGCGCCGGTGCTGCACGCCGCCGCCGGCAGCCAAGCCCGTTACTTCGGCCGCATGGCCCGAAAAGAGCTGGATGTGCCGGGTCTGGGCAGACGCCGCTACTCAGTCGCCACTTTCAAGAGCTGGTTGCGCCGCTACCGCCAAGAAGGACTCGACGGACTCTTGCCCAAGCGGCGTTGCGATGCGGGCCGAAGCCGGGTCATCTCCGAGCAGCTGAGCGCCCACATCTCCGAGCTGCTGGCCCGCCATCCCCGGGTGCCGGTCAACCGACTCCGTGAACAGCTGGTGGCCTCGGGCCACATCACTTCGCGCCGCATCTCCGAATCCACTTTGCGTCGTCACATCAAGCGGGCCGGTCTGCGGCCCCAGGTCAAGCCGGCGCCCAAGGCCCGCAAGCACTTCGAAAAACCCCACGCCAACGATCTGTGGGTGATGGATTTTATGCACGGCCCCAAGGTGCCTCTCGGCCGCCGCCGCCGCAAAACCTACCTGGCTGCAGCCATCGATGACCATTCCCGCTTCCTGACCCTGGCCCGCTTCTACACCCGGGGAAACTCCGCAGTGGTCGTCTCGGCACTCCAAAAAGCCTTCTCGCGCCATGGTTTACCCCAGATCCTTTACTGTGACAACGGCTCGGCCTTCTCCTCCAAACAACTCACCTTGGCCTGCGCCCGTCTGGGTGTGGCTCTGGTGCATTCCAAGCCCTATGACAGTCCTTCGCGCGGAAAAATAGAGCGCTGGTTTCGCACCCTGCGCCAGGGTTTTCTAAGCCTTCTCGATCTCGAGGCCTTGACCCTCGACGATCTCAATGCTCGCTTGTCTCAGTGGCTGGAGCAGGACTATCACCGGCGCCGCCACTCGAGCATCTGTGAGACGCCACTGGAGCGTTACCTGCGCTCGCTCGCCTCCATTCGCCGCCGTACGGTCAGCCGGGCCGAGTTGGACCGGGTCTTTTACCGCACGTTGCACCGCACCGTCCGCAACGACTGCACCGTCTCCATCGCCCGCCGGCTCTGGGAAGTGCCGCCCCAATACACTGGCCTGCGCATCGAGATCCGCCATCCCGAAGGACGTCCCAGTGAGCTGTTTCTCTTCGAAGACGACCAGCCGGTGGTGCGTCTGCACCGGGTCGACGCCGCCCAAAACGCCACTTCCCCCCGAAGACCCCGTTTTTCCCTTCCCGACGAGGAGGATGAATCGTGATCCACACTTTTTACGGCTTCTCCGACACTCCCTTCGCCAAGGACATCCCGGCCCAGAAACTGCTCCCCACTGCGGCCTTTGACGAACTCGCCCGGCGCCTGGACTACATGCGTACCCGTCTGGGGCTGATGCTCGTGCTGGGGGAGGCCGGAACCGGCAAAACGGCCGCCGTGCGCGCCTTCGTCGAGCAACTCAACTCCTCCGTCTACAAGCTCTTCTACGTGCCCCTGTCGACGGTCACTCCCCTGGATTTTTGGGCCCAGCTCAACAGCGAGTTCGGCGGTGAGCCCTCCAGCCGCAAGTCCACTCTGTTTCGAAACCTGCAAACGGCCGTGCGCGACTATGTGGAGAACGCCAAAAAGACCCCGATTCTAATTCTCGACGAGAGCCAGTGTCTGCCCGACAAAACACTGGACGAAATACCTGTACTTCTTAATTTTAGGATGGATTCAATCGATCCCCTGCTCATGATCATGATCGGTCATCCCGACCTGGGCCGACGGCTCGGGCGCCCCATGTTCCGCAACATCCACCAGCGCATCCTACTCTCCTACAAGCTGCCTCCCCTGGATGAGGCCGAAACCAAAAACTGCGTCTGCCACCATCTCCAGCTGGCCGGAGCTAAACCCGACATCTTCACCGACTCGGCCTACCTGGCCCTTTACAAAACTTCGGGCGGCGTCTGCCGGCTGCTGAACCGCCTCTGCCTGGCCGCGCTCAACCGGGGCGTGCTCGAGCAAAAGGCCACTCTGGACGAAGAGGACATCTACCGGGCCTCCGACGAGCTGTGAATAGCGCCGACATGTTCTTCGACAACTCTCCCGAGAAGATCCTCGCCTACCTGCAAGAGCAGCTGCCCGATTACCCTTACCGCCCCGAGCTGGATGCGGCTTTCATTGCCGAACTGACCGCCGACTTCCCCGACGTAGACATCCTGGAAGAGATCAAAACCTTCCGCTGGTACTTCGACAACGCTCCGCTGAGTCGCGTCAACAACGTCCGCGTCGCCCTGCGTCGCTGGATCGCCAACGCCAACGGCTCCCGCTTCCGCTAGCTCCTCTCCTACCAAGGGCTGGCCTCAACCACCAGCGCTCCTCTAATCCGTCATTTTCTGCTTACCCAATCCAGGTCAAAACAGCCTGACTTCACCCCCTCTAAACAATCTGCTGTCTTACACACAGCCCGGGAAGATTGTGTCTCATCGCGTCCCAAAATGAGGTTTCCTCCAGACGGCAGGCTGCGTCCAGGACGGCTCGATCCAGGAGAGCGGGTCCAAAGCCGGCAACCAGGGGATTCAATCCGGCCGCACCCCCGTCCCGCAGCTGAGAACGATAGCAGTTCATGGACAGCTCAAAGGGCGCCAGCGGTCGGGGGCTCTCGAGATAGAGCTGGGTGGCCATCTTGATCGAATCTCGAAGTTGATCAAAGTTCTGCTCGTTGCTGAGATCGGGGTTCTTGTCAAACCACTTCGGACCCAGCATTTCCGCTGCAATTCCCTGCCCCGTTCTCCCGCTGCTGTCGCTGATTCTCACCCGCATCAGCACCTGCGGGGCTTCCCTGAGAACAATGATTCCAAAACGAAACGGGAGTCTCAGACGCACCGGCCTCTCAAAGGCCTCCACTGCCTCGAGTCTGACCCGCATCAGGCACACCTTTCAAAAAGAGACTGCAGCCGCCGAAGGTGGCGAGGAATCTCGATTCGTGGGTTGCCGGCGGCCTCGTATTCCAGGGCCACCCAGCCCCGATACCCGCTGTTGACGATAATCTCTCGAACGCGCTCGAAATCCGCTGGTACGAGGTTCCCACCGGGCCCACGAACCTCCACCTTGAACTGCACGTTGACCGCTCGCGGAGCGGCCAACTCCAGCTGGCGGTAAGGACTCGTGTGGTAATTACCCGTGTCGAGATTGATGCCAAACCAGGGATGCTCGCCCACCTGATCACAGATGGCAAGATGATCCTCCGCCCGGGCGGTGATTCCACCATGGTTCTCCAGGCCAACCACGACTCCCCTCTTCTCGGCGCGTTCCAGAACCGTGCGGATGGAATCGGCAACCCATCCGATGGCTCTCTCCCGACTGACACCGGCTGGCAATGTTCCTGCGAAAATCCGAATGTGGGGAGCAAACATCTCCGCGGCGTAGTCAATCCACTGGTTCACATGCAGGACATGTCCCTCGCGCTCCGAACCGGGCGGCAGACAGAAATTATTGCGGACCGCAGTCCCGGTCACCGTGACACCCCTGTCAAAGGCCCGCCTGCGCAGCCGTCGGAGATAAGCCAGATCGAATGTCTCGGGGAAATAATAGGACGTCAATTCGGCGCCACTGATCCCGATCCGGGCACACCAGTCGATGAAGCCGAACAGATCCAGATCCCCGGCTGTCAGCTCCTCACGCAGGGAGTATGCGGCCAGTGAGATTCGTATCGGCCCCTCCCTCTCACCTTCGCCAGGCTGGCCGGGAACCTGGCGGGAGAACCAGAGTGGGAGCGCCGCAGCGGCACCGAGGAGTCTGCGTCTCGAAACAACTAATTTCATGGATCCAATGTTGACACCCCTCGGACATCCTGACAACTATTGGAGGTTGATCGATTTCCCGGGTTCGGCAAGAATGGCCATGAGAGCAGGTACGCAGTGAAGATCGCCCTTTGCAATGAGGTCTTGCGAGAGTTCCCCTTTCAGGAGCAGTGCCGTTTCGCTGCCTCGGTGGGCTACGATGGCCTGGAACTGGCACCTTTCACGCTCAGCGAGACCCCCCACTCGGTTCCGGAGTCGCAGATTCAACAGATCCGGCGAACAGCACAGGAGGAGGGCTTGGCGATCACGGGATTTCACTGGCTGCTCGTCACTCCACCAGGTCTCTCTATCACCTCCGCTGACCCCACTGTCCTTCGGGAAACGAAACAGGTTCTACTGGGCTTGATTGATCTGTGTGCCGATCTGGGGGGAAGCGTTCTCGTTCATGGTTCGCCGCAGCAGAGGATGATCGGCGCTGATCAGGATCGGTCTCGCGTTTTCGAGCGCGCAGCCGGAATCTTCCGGGAGGTAGCGCGTCACGCCGGGGATCGCGGCCTGGTTTACTGCATCGAGCCCCTGACCCAGGCGGAGACCAACTTCATCAACAACCTGCAGGAAGCCCGTGCCCTGGTGCGGGCGGTTGACAGTCCGTCCTTCAAGACCATGTTCGACAGCCGATCTGCTCGGGCCTCAGAACCGGTTGCTCCCGATCTGCTTCTGGAAGAATGGCTTCCCACCGGCCACATCGCTCATGTTCACCTGAACGATTCCAACTCGCGGGGACCAGGGGAGGGAGAGGATTCCTTCAGCGAGATTCTGCAGGTCCTCTTTCAGCACGGGTACCAGGGAACTGTGACGGTCGAACCGTTCCTCTACGAGCCGGATGGGAAGGCCTGCGCGGCCAGATCGATCGGGTTCATTCGAGGGCTCATCGAAGCTCTCCACAGGACGCCCTAGTGCACTGTCCGGAAAGTTCACGCCGCTACTTCGGGCGTCTTTTCGCCGACAGCTTTGTTGCGCTACCTCGAAATACTCCCGGCATTGCTGCGTCGCGCGCCTCACTGACGACGAAAATCCATCCCGAATTAACGACGCGAACTTCCCGGACAGTACACTAGCCCCGGGCTAGCTTAGCCAGTACTGGTAGTCCACACTCAGCGGATGTACGCCTGATATTCAGAATCCAGGCGCTCTTTCTTGACCTTCGCAGAGTACACAGAGAGCCGGTATCGGAAGCGAAGTCTCTCTCCTACCTGGATCTGCACGCCGACCGGAACGGAGCCCTCTACGAAGTGCTTCCTGCCCAGAGGATTGGCCGCAAAGAGTCCGTAGTCTCGAGCATGCCAATAAGAAGGATGGTTGAAAGTACTGGGATGGTCAAAAATGGCGATCGTGAGGGGCCCTCCGGAGAGCTCTCCCTGGAGGACCACCCAGGGTACACGAGTGCCCCAGATGGACTTCGCCCCCCGCCGGCCAAAGGCATCCAGGTACACGGATCCACCACGGTCTTCCCGGAAGTCGGCTGCAACCCGGATTGCGAACATCCCTTCTTTGGTCTCCCCCATCTTGACGGGGCGCTCGGGGGCCAGGAGATCGCTCGTGTGGTCGACCCAGAAAGAGTCCTCACCACCACCAAACTCGAGCCGACGAATCTCCTGAAGGACTGCGCGGCCTTCGGGATCAATCCAGTCATTAGCTACTTTCAGGATTCCCGTTTCTCCACTTGTCATTTCCAGCACGGAACGGTGGCGAATGTGAGCTCCGTCCCGACCGGTCCAGAAATCCACACCATCAACGTCACCATAGGTGAACCACAGCGATTCCTGGTGAGGATGATCTCTTGCTTCGTCGAGCCCGTTGTCCTGGAGTGGATAGAGCCGGTTCACGATCCTTCCCCCCGGAGCTCTCACCGGAAAGAGAATCGGTTTGCTGCGCGCCGGTCCAAAATGGTAGCTGGTAAAAGATTGTCCACGCACCACAATATCAACCCTGGATTCTTCGGAATCAAGGATCAGCTCGGCCTGGGCAATGAGTGGTTTACCGGAAGCGAAGAGCGCGAATCCCGCCAGGGTGCAGACGAATAGAGCCCCCCCGCTCATGACTTTTCGGGAACTGTGTAGGGAACTCGATAGTCGCGCGTCAGCATGCCGTCTGCCTGGGCATCGCTGCGAAAGGTTTCTGTCGCGGGATCGAAATCCAGGGACCGACCGAGCTGGTAGGAGACATTGGCCAGGTGAGCAAGGGTTGCGCTGCGGTGGCCCTCCTCGATGTCACAGTTGAGCAGGCCAGGATTCTCGGATCGGACTGCGTCGATGAAGTTGGCAAAGTGATCGCCACCGGCCTGGGCGTGAGGGCCCGGTTCTTGTTGATCTCCCAGATAGGCTCTCCAGCTGCTGTAACTGTCAACCACCAGGTAGCCTTTCGAGCCATAGAAGATCACGCCGACGGTGTCTCTCTCGTTCTCGCCGATGGCTGCCTCTTTGTTGGTGAGCCAGGGCCGGACTTCAAAGTGCAAAAGCAGAGGGGAGCCACCTTCCCGCTCGTAGGTATAAGAGGCGTGGAGAACGTTGGGAGTTTCCTGGTCATCGTCGAACATCACATGGCCTCCGGTGGCACTCACACGATCGGGATGCTCTGTGACCCCCAGGCCCCATCGGGCCACGTCCAACTGGTGAACTCCCTGATTCCCGATGTCCCCGTTTCCGTAGTCCCAGTGCCAGTGCCAGTTGTAGTGAAAGCGGTTGCGCGAGAAAGGACGCCGGGGCGCAGGGCCCAGCCACAGATCGTAATCGACACCGGGGGGAACGGGTTCGTTCGGGGTAGTGGAGATTGTATCCCTCCGCTTGTAGCAGAGTCCTTTCGCCATGTAGACCTCGCCCAACTGGCCCGATTCGAGAAAATCAATCGCGGCTCTGACAGCGATCGAACTGCGGATCTGATGACCGACCTGTACGACACGCCCGAATCTGCGGGCCGCCTCTACGATCTGACGACCCTCGCGAATGTTGTGACTGGCCGGCTTTTCAACGTAGACATGTTTTCCCGCCTGGCAGGCCCAGATCGACCCCAGTGCGTGCCAGTGGTTCGGAGTGGCGAACGATACGACATCCACGTCACTGTCTTCGAAAAGACGGCGCATGTCTTTGAAGGTCTTGGGCCGCTTCCATCCCCTTTCGTCAAAGCCGTGACGGGTGCTGGCGATGACCTCGTCGTCAACATCACAAATAGCAGTGACCTCAACCCCTGAAAGACCCTGAAATCCGGCCAGATGGTCCTGACCCCGTCCTCGAAGGCCCACCACACCGACACGAACCGTGTCGGTCCCTGCGTCGTTGCGCGGAAAAACATAGGGTGCCGAGGTAGCTACCGCCGAGGTCTTCACGAACTCTCTTCGATTCATAGGCTTCATGGCCGCATCCTCCCGGGAAAGCACATTTCAGGTTGGGATCAGTTTACCGCGGACGGATGGCAGATTCCAATCCTTCGAATCCGGCCACGGCGGGCTTACTATCGACGGTGTCGAAAAAGTCGGGGTGCGAGGCATAACGGGAGCCCCGAATGTCAGTGAGGGGAGAATGAAAGTTCAATCGACAACAAGTGCGCACTCGAAAACGGCTCGAGCGAGAGCGAGTGCCTCCAGGCCCTGTTTTTTGAACAACAATATCCGGCACCAGGTCACTCTTGTCCAAATTAGCCATAAGAGAGGTCGGGTCGACCTCGTAAGATTCGGTTGATCGAATAACCGGACAAGGAGGACCCGACCATGAATCGATTTTGCAGCATTTTCAGTCAACTTCTCCAGCTTTTTCCTCGCTGGGAGTTTCAACAACTGGTCCTGGAGACCAAAGCCGAGCGCCATGCACGCGGTTTCAGCAGCTGGGGACAGTTTGTCGCCATGCTGTTTTGCCAGCTGGGCCGTGCTCATAGCCTGCGGGAGATCTGCGGAGGCCTGGCCAGCTGTGAAGGAAAACTGCATCATCTTGGAATCGCTTCTCCCAAGCGCTCCACCCTCAGCTATGCCAATAAGCATCGACCCTGGCAACTGTACAAAAAGGTTTTTACCGCCTGCTGGATCGTTGTCTGAGAGAGACCGAAGGGCGTCGCAAGAGAAGATTTCGTTTCAAGAATCCGCTGCTGAGTCTGGATGCGACCGTCATCGATCTGTGCGCACAATTGTTTGACTGGGCTCATTTTTGCCGAACCAAGGGGGCCGTCAAACTGCATCTACTCTTGGACCACAACGGTTACCTTCCCGTCTTTGCCCACATCACCGAGGCAGCCACGGCCGACATCACCGTGGCTCGCCGTCTGAAGTTTGCCGCCGGCACCGTTGTCGTCTTTGATCGCGGCTACAACGACTACAACTGGTATGCGGACTTGACCCGTCAGGGCGTCTTCTTTGTGACCCGTCTCAAAGACCGTGCCGATTACGAGGTCCTCGAAGACCGCCCGCTTCCCAAAAACCGTCGAGTCGTCCGTGACCAGGTGATTTTCTTTCACGGACTGGCCGCCCAGGACAAAACCTGTTTCTTGCGCCTGGTCGAAATCCAAGATCCGCTCTCTGGCCGCCTCGTTTTTTTGACGAATCACCTGGATTTCGGAGCCACCACCATTGCCGCAATCTACAAGGAGCGCTGGCAAATCGAGCTCTTTTTCAAGGCCCTCAAGCAGAATCTACGGGTCAAGACCTTCGTCGGCACCTCGGCCAACGCCCTCAAGACCCAAATTTGGACAGCATTGATCGCTCTGCTGATTCTGAAGTTTCTGCAGCTCAAAGCAACCTTTGACTGGTCACTGTCCAATCTGGCCGCACTGCTGAGGATGAACCTGTTCGTTCATAGAGACTTGTGGAGGTGGTTGAACCAACCATTCAAGTTTCCACCCCTACTACCGGAGAGCTCTCAAGCCTCCTTCACCCTCTCGTAATCTGGACAGCACCATCGGAGATCTGGACATGAAACCCTGAAAATCCCGTCCAAGACGCCAATAAAATCAAGGGGTCGATCATCGAATCTCAGCTAATTTGGACAGCAGTGTGCACCAGGTACTTACCCGAGTGCAAAGTCTTTATGCCCCTGAATTGAATCATATTTTTCGGGGGTTACACGAAACCACGAAATCGGTAGAATAGGGCCGAATTCTCGAAGGGGAAGCGAAGCTCTTCCGGGCGGCATGGAAGAAACTCAAATTGGGCGCTACGTCATCTTGAAGGAGATTGGCCGGGGAGGGCAGAGTCGTGCCTATCTGGCCCGCGACCCGGCCATCGAACGCACGGTCGCCATCAAGCAGATCAGGGCGGTAACTGAGCTCCCTGAAGAGACCCGTGCTGAGTTTGTCACCCGGTTCCTTCGGGAGGCGCGAGTGGCCGGAACTCTCTCGCACCCGAATATTGTCTCCATCTACGACATGGGCGAAGGTGAAGCCGGACCCTACATCGTGATGGAGTTCGTTGACGGAGAGACTCTCGACGGGATCATCGAGCGATCCAATCCGGCCGACAGGCAGGCCGTCATCCCCATTTTCCTGCAGATCTGCAGCGGATTGAGTTTTGCCCATCAGCACGGGGTTGTCCATCGTGATGTGAAGCCTGCCAATATCATGCTGACCAGAGATGGACTGGTGAAACTGGTCGACTTCGGGATCGCTCGAATGGCTTCCACAAACCTCACACAAACCGGCACGCTGCTGGGGACTCCCAGCTACATGTCACCCGAGCAGATTCGGGGTGAGAAGGTGGACCAGCGAGCTGACATCTTTTCCCTCGGAATCGTGCTCTACGAGGTTCTCACGGGCCGGCTTCCCTTCGAGGGTGAGAACCCGACGACTATGATCTTTCGGATTGTGAATGATCCCCACCCTCCACTGGGAGAAGTCGACGCTGCGCTGGCCGGTGATTTCGGGCCCATCATCGATCGGTGCCTGGAAAAGTCGGCTGTGGATCGCTATCAGGACTGCCACGAATTGGCCGAGGATCTAAGCCGCCTCCTCCCCGGCGACGGCGCAGGCGAGGACCTGTTCGACAAGACAATGGGAACGGCTGCAGCCATCTCCAGAACCTGGTCGGAGACCACCGAAATCGATTCGGCAGCGACCTTGGTGGGCGGCTCGCAGGAGACGCTGCTGGCAGAAACTGCAGTGGCTCGGGGCGAGACCCGATGGAACATTCCCCTCAGCGGCAAGACTCTGGGTATCCTCGGGGGAGCAGCTGCGGCTGTCCTGATACTGGTGGCCCTTCTCGTCGCCGCGAACCTTGGCTCGGAGGATTCGGAAGCCCTGATGGCGGGCTCCGAGGGTGAGTCAGTCGAAACAGCTTCTCCTCCTCAACAGCTTCTCCGCGAAGCCCTGGCTGCACTGGATGCAGGAAGACTCGTCGGTGAAGGGCAGGATGACGCCCTGTATCTGGCTCAGAACGCGCTTGCCCTGGGCGAGACGACAGCCCAGGAGATGATCGATCTAGTTCAAGAACAGCTTCGCGAGCAGACCCTCCGAGAGGTTCGAAATGCGACTCCCAGGGCTGCAGTGACCACTTATGAGGGTTTTCTGTCCTACTTTCCCGAAGATGAGCCAATGATGGCTCTCAAGGAGCAGATGAAGGGGCGGATCGCACAGGCGAGTCAACTCAGACAGGTCGAGAACCTGGCCGTCCGCGGTCAAACTGCGCTGGCCGAAGGAAAGCTGGATGAAGCTGCGCGGATTTTCGAGCGGATTCTGAGAGCAGCTCCCAATGACGCCTATGCAGCCCGCATGCTGGGGAAGACGCATGCCGCAAAAGGGGATGTGGCCTCAGCTCGCCGATACCTGGAGCGAGCCGTTTCCCTCGCACCTCTCGACCCAACCGTGCAGTTGAATCTGGCCGACGTGCTGGAACCCCTTGGCGAGTATGAAGCCGCGGCAACAGCCATCCAGCGGGCGATCGGACTGGGGGCCGCTGAAACGGCCGGACCCGGGGTTCTCGAAGCTCGCCTCGAGGCACTGAAGGTCAGAAAGGAATTGAAGTCGCTGCTTCCCCTGCAGTCGAACGGCAGACACACGCACTTTCTGAAGCGTTCCTGCCGGGGAATTCTAACGGTGACTGCCGATTCCATCGAGTACGTGCCGGAGCGGAAACAGGATCATGCGTTCCAATTCCGACTGGACGACCTGCAGTCGTTCGAAGTGGAGCCAGGGATTCTGGCCATCTCCGGCCCAGGCGGGAAAAAGTACAACTTCGATGAGCTTGCCAGTGATGCGACTCAAACCCTGAGTAAGCTTCAGCTACTTTTGGATGCGGGATAGTTGCTGGTTACTGGTTACCGGTTGAAAGTTGAAGGTTGAAAGTTCCCGCTGCAAAGTGCGCGGAACGGGGAACCTCGAACGTGAAACGGGAATAGCCGCCTGTGGCGGCCACCGAGAACCGGTAACCTGTAACTAGTGTAGTGCGTCAAACAGATGCCCTCTTATTGGCGGCTTCATGGGCTCGGTTGACCTTGGCGAGGATGTCGGTGGCCGACTTGGTCCAGATGTAAGGTGCCGGGTCAGAGTTATGCGCCTCGAGATGTTGCTCGATGGCGGCCACCAGATCTGCAACGCCGCTAAAGACCCCTCGCCGTAGCCTTTTCTGGGTGAGATCGCGGAAGAACCTTTCGATCATGTTGAGCCAGGAAGCACTGGTGGGAGTGAAGTGGATATGGAAGCGGGGATGCTTTGTGAGCCACTGCCTGACGGCGGGCTGTTTGTGGGTGGCGTAGTTATCGACGATCAGGTGGAGGTCTTTGTCTGCGGGCGTCTGGCTATCGATGAGCTTTAGAAATTTGAGCCATTCCTGATGGCGGTGGCGAGGCATGCAGGTTCCGATGACGGTGCCATCGACGGTGTTGAGGGCAGCGAACAAGGTGGTGGTACCGTGGCGTTTGTAGTCGTGGGTCATGGTGCCGCAGCGGCCTTTCTTTAGGGGGAGACCGGGTTGAGTGCGATCCAGGGCCTGGATCTGGCTCTTCTCATCGACTGACAGCACCAGGGCATGCTCGGGCGGATCGAGATAAAGACCGACGACATCCTGAAGTTTCTCGACAAAGTGAGGATCGGAACTCAGCTTGAAGGATCTGCACAGATGGGGCTTGAGCCCATGGCGCTTCCAGATCCGTCTGACACTGGCCTCACTGATGCCTGCCTCGGCAGCCATGGTGCGGGTGCTCCAGTGAGTGGCGTCGCTGGGGGTGCTGTAGATGGTCTTGTCGACCACCTCGCGCACCTTGGCGGGCTGAATCGAGGGCCGGCGTCCCGGCCGGGGCGCGTCTTTCTCGATACCAACCAGCCCGAACTCGGCATAGCGATGACGCCACCTGCCGGCCGTCTCGCGGTCGATTCCCAACTGGGCCGCGATGTGTCGGTTCTGCAAGCCCGTGGCGGCCAACAAGACGATGCTGGCTCGTTGTGCCAGCCGCACCGAGGTAGAGCGACCACGGGCCAACTTCGCAAGGGTTGTTTCTTCCTCAGCCGAGAGCACAATGGGTGGCGCGACTCGCATTGAATCCTCCTTCATCTATAGGAGGATCATATCATATAATCAGGACTACTTACGACGCACTGCACTAGTGAGCCCCACCCGCTTCATATTCCCTGACGAGCCGCCGCAGGCGAGCTGCGACCTGGGGGTTTTCTGCGATCAGATTTCGCGACTCACCGGGGTCGGAGACCAGATCAAACAGCTGATCGGGCGTGTCCGGAATTGGACCGGCAGGTTCAATATGCAGTTTCCAGCGACCGGCTCGAACGGCGGCCACACGCCTTTTCAGGAAGAAGAAGATCGGATCCTCGGGCCGCCGCCCGCGGCTTCTGTGGCTTCCTTCCACACCGAGAGCGTCCAACAAGTGCCGTCCATCCAGACCTTCCGGCTCGGCGGCTCCGGCCAGCAGCAGTATGGTTGGGAAGAGATCACAGATCATAGCTGGAGAAACGATCAACTGGTTGCTGGCAATGCGATCGGGATAGGAAACGATCAAAGGGATGCGTACCCCGCCCTCATAGACAGATTTCTTGCCTGCCCTGAGCCACCCGTTGCTTCCACGCCTCCACGATCCGTTGTCGCTGGTGAAGATGACAATGGTTTGCCCTGCCAGGCCCAGGTCTTCCAGGCGCTTCAGGATCCTCCCAACATTCCAGTCCATGTACTCGACCGAGTCGATGTAGGCGCTTCGCTGGGGCCTTCTCCAGGCATCGGGCAGGGCCAGGGGGACATGGGGTGTTTTGAGGGCCAGAAAGAGAAAGAAAGGCCGGTCGGCATTTCGGTTCAGGAAACCGATCGCTTCGTCGGTAAATTCCCTGGCCAGGAAGGGCTGGGTCGGATTGGGGTCGATGATCTCCCCATTTCGGAAAAGGCGGAGGGGCACCATGTCATTGCTGTAGAGGATCCCGAAGAACTCGTCAAAGCCGTGCCTGGTCGGAAGGAAGGAAGGTGCATCACCCAAATGCCACTTGCCGATCGCAGCCGTGGCATAACCCTCGGCCTTGAGGGCCTCCCCCAGGGTCAGATGCTCTTGCAGCAAGCCAGTCTCAGCGCCCGGTCGAAGCACTCGGAGAACTCCAGTGCGGGGAGGAAGAAGCCCGGTAAGAAGAGAAGCACGCGAAGGGCTGCAGACCGGAGAAACCGTGTAGAACTGCGTGAATCTGGAGGCGCGTCGGGTCAAGTCGTCCAGCACCGGAGTGTGGATTTCTGGGGAGCCCCAGGAAGACAAATCTCCCCACCCGAGGTCATCCGCCAGGATCAGGATCACGTTGGGTCTCGGATCCGAGGCAGAGGCCGTCACCAGGGTCAAGAAGAGGAGGATTGCCACCCGCATACTGTTCTGCCGTAAACATTATTACGGCAGTGCGGCCTGAGAATGAAACAAAACAGGCCTCCGGGAGTCTTAAATACCAGGAAAAGGAATGACGGTTTTGATTCCCGTGTTGATCGTTTTCTGGTTGCTTCTCGCCGCCCTCATGCTCGGCCTTCGCCTCACGCCCTACCCTCTCCGGCGCCGACCTGCAATTTCACCCGCTCCCACGCCTGATCCCCCTTCGCAACAGGTTCAGCCTTCCATGGGTCATGCCGCCCGGAACTTGCGCGCCCCTCAGGTCTGGTAACCACTTCGTCATGAGTTCTGGCCCAAGGTCAAAACTTGTGACGCGCTGCACTAACCCGGATGATTCAGAAATTTTCTACTGCAGCGTGAGAATCTCCCGCTTCGCTACGAAAACTTATGAATAATCCGGGCTACGCATCTTCTCGAGGCGTTTCCTCTGGAGGGGCAGTGCCACCGCCCGCACCAGATCGGGAAGGCGCCGGATCCGCCCCTGCTTCAATTCGGCCAGAGCGCGGCGACCCCGGTACTCGGCATGTATCGTGCGATGGAGCTGGCGGTAGAAAGCGGTAGAGAAGGGGCCTCGGTAGAGCATGGCCAGGTCGTTGCTGTCGACCCAGTTCTGCAGGGCACCCAACTCTTCCCGGACAGTTTCGAAAAAGCCGGTCCCCGGCAGGGGATAGGCGACTGAGATTCCGATGTCGTCAGGTTTGCAGTGACGGATCATCTCGAGAGTTTGCTCGATATCCGCCCACTCCTCTCCCGGGTAGCCGAACTGTAGAAAGAACCCAACCTGGATGCCGGTCTCCTTCAGGATCCGGGCTGCCGAATAGGTATCCTCGACAGTGGCACCCTTCTCCATCGCGTTCAGGACTTTCTGAGAACCCGACTCGGCGCCGACCCAGACCGACTCACAACCCGCCTTCTTCAGGGCTCGCGCTGTTTCGACGCTGATCAGATCGGTGCGCAAAAGGCATTTGAAGGGTGTCTGCAGGCCCCTGGCGGCCACCAGTTCAGAAAAGCGGCTGATCCAGCCGGGCTTGAGTCCAAAAATATCATCGCAGAACCAGATATGATCCGGACGCACCTGTCGATGAAGCCAGGCCAGCTCCTCCACAACATTTTCCGGAGATCGACAATGATACTTCTGTCCATAGATGGGCTTAGCACACCAGTTGCACTGGTAGGGACAGCCGCGAGTTGAGACCATATTGACGGAGAAACGATGGTGTCTCTTGAGCCAGATACGTCGGTACTTTTCGACTTCAACCAGATCCCAGCTCGGAAAGGGCAGGAGGTCGAGATCCCGAAGCAAGTCTCGGGGGAGGCCTTCCGAGCGCCGAGTCCGAACGCCGGGAATCTGCTCCGGCTTTGACTTGCTTCTCCCCATCAGTGAGTCCAGTAGCTCTCCCAGTGTGATTTCGCCCTCCCCGATCAGGATGAAGTCGGCTCCTTGCTCAAAAAAGAGATCACTGTGGTCAGTGGCGTCCGATCCGGAGACCAGGACCGTGGCACCCGCGCGTCGGGCCACCTGGATCATTTCGAACGCCGCTTCGCGCATCCGCAGCAGGCACATCTTGCTCAGGTAGTTAAAGCTGTCCTCGTAGATGACAGCAAAACGAGGACGATGTTTCTCCACTGCCCGCTGCCAGTCGGCGGGAGAATCGGCCAGCATGGCATCGAACACGGCGGTCGCGATACCCCGTGAGCGAATGTAACTGGCCGCATAGAGAGAACCCAGCGGCGGGTAGGGCTGCATCGCGTCCCACAGTTTGGGATCGAAACGCAGATAGTATGACTGTCCGATCAGAACTTCTGCCATCACCAGGTAGACCTCTTCCAGTATTCTTGAGAGTTTACTAGAAGTGCCGGGAGCGAACATCGGCAAGTGGGAGTGTGCTATAAAGCTGTGCCGTGAAACCGCAGATTGAAGTGGGGCTGAATGCGGTCATCGTGGCCGTAACCGAGGAGATTCCCCGGATACTCTCGCTGCACGTCGAAGACGAGCAGAGGCTGCCCCTGGCGGCACTCCCGTACGGGCCTCTTGACGTTGGACGGGACTCCACTCTGGAACTGGGCCTCCGACGGTGGGTGGAGGAGCAGACCGGTATCCGGCCTGGCTACGCCGAACAACTCTACACATTCGGTGACCGCAACCGTGATCCCGGAGATGCCCGGCTCCTGTCCGTTGCCTATCTGGCCCTGGTGCGGGAGCAGACTCCGCCCGTTGCCGTAGCCCGCTGGTCGAACTGGTATGCTTTCCTGCCCTGGGAGGACTGGCGAGAGGGCCGCCCCGGGATACTTGACCGGGACATACTGCCGGCCCTGGGACGCTGGATGGATTCCTCTCCTCAAGACCGCATGCTGCGTCGAGAACGCATTGAGGTCTGTTTCGGATGGGGGGGTGCCCCCTGGAACTGGGAGCGCGTCCTGGAACGCTACGAGCTGCTCTTTGAGGCGAAACTGGTGCCCGAAGCCTGGCGGAGGCAATCGACCGATCGTCCTTCCGGTGTTCCCAGGCTGGGCAGGCCCATGTTCCTGGACCACAGGCGTATTCTGGCCACTTCCCTGGATCGACTGCGCGGAAAGCTGAAGTACCGACCGGTCGTCTTCGAACTTCTCCCTCCCGAGTTCACACTCCTCCAGCTTCAGAGACTGGTCGAGGCCCTGGAAGGCGTTCGACTGCACAAGCAGAACTTCCGGCGCCTCGTGGAGCGAGCCGGACTCGTAGAAGGAACCTCCCAGCTCCACACTCGCACGGGTGGACGACCAGCCGAACTGTTCCACTTCCGCAAAGAGGTTCTCAAGGAGCGCCCGGCTCCTGGGGTTGGGTTGCCGGGGGTTAGTTAAAAGTTGAAGGTTAAAAGTTAAAAGCTCTCAGTTCGGGAAACTTTTAACCTTCAACCTGCAACTTTCAACAAGGCGCGAGCGCAGCGAGCGCCTTCCAGCTTGACAAGCCTATATACTCAATCCTAGTATAAGTAGCGGGTCATCCAGTGTGATTGATCCTCCTTTTTTGACCCTACATATACTCAAAGTGAGTACAAGAGAGGCCAGCCATGCAGACAGAGAACGCGAGTGATCCCTCCCTGACCTACACTCCTGAGGTTGCCCGGTTGACGGCGCCGATTTACGAGCGCATCCGCAATGTGATTCCCGAAATAGAATGGCCTGTCCACGCCCCTTATGTCGCCGCCATCAACCGGCTGAAAGCCGAGCGCAATGCGATCGTGATGGCCCACAACTATCAGACCCCTGAGATTTTTCACGGCGTTGGTGACTTTACCGGCGACTCGCTGGCGCTGGCTCGAAAAGCGATCGAGACAAAGGCGGAAGTCATTGTGATGTGCGGGGTGAACTTCATGGCGGAGACAGCCAAGATCTTGAATCCCGAAAAGAGAGTCCTGATTCCCGACCTCGAGGCAGGGTGTTCACTCGCTGCGTCGATCACGGCTGAAGATGTCCGGCTCCTGAAGGACCGGTATCCGGGCGTCCCGGTGGTCACGTATGTGAATACGACGGCGGCAGTCAAGGCCGAGTGCGATATCTGCTGCACTTCCAGCAACGCCCTGAAGGTGGTCGAGTCCCTCGACGCCGACACCGTAATCTTCCTTCCCGATGAGTACCTTGCCCACTGGGTGGCGCGGAAGACCGACGTGAAAATCATCTCCTGGAAGGGCCGTTGCGAAGTACATGAACGGTTCACGGCGGAAGAGCTTCGTCAATATCGGGAGAGCATCCCCGGAGTGATCATTCTGGCCCATCCCGAGTGCCCTCCGGACGTCCTCCGAGAAGCCGATTTCGTTGGCTCAACAGCCGGGATGATCAAACACGTCAAGACCGAGCGGCCGGCCCGGGTCGTCATGCTTACGGAATGCTCAATGAGCGACAACGTGGCGGTCGAGTGTCCCGACGTCGAGTTTACTCGACCCTGCAATCTCTGCCCCCACATGAAGACGATCACCCTGCCCAAGATTCTGCGTTCACTGCGCGAGATGGTCTACGAGATCGAGTTGGATCGGGAACTGGCAGAGCGCGCCCGTCTGGCTGTTGAGCGGATGGTTCGGGTCGGCTGACGGCTGCTGGTTGAAGGTTGAAGGTTGAAGGTTGAAGGTTGAAGCATGCCCCGACCCCTCGATAACCATCAACCATCAACCAGTAACTGGTAACCGCGACCGCAGGTCGCTGGGTAACCGCGACCGCAGGTCGCTGCGCTATTCCTCCGGCTCGGTCTTCCCGCGGTGGCAGGTGTAACAGGTCACTTTGTGTTCTCCGTCCAGCTTGGAGATATAGTTGGTGTTGATCTCATTCACCATCTCCATCATGCTGCGCGCCGTCGCTTTGGCTGGCTTGGCGTCGGAGGCGAAATCGAAGGTTGACAGATCGTCTCCCTCGCCATCGTGGCAGTACCAGCACCTGGTTCCCAGGGCGAAGGTGATGTCTTTCATCGAATTGATCAGGTCCATCCTCGAGGTGTCCTTGGGGAGGATCGTGAGATTCTCGAACTTGTCCGGGATCTGCGCCGTGGCCGAAGTCGACCAGTTGAGCGCAGCGAAAGCAGTCACCGCAACAACGGCTAAAATGCCTAAGCCACTTTGAGTCTTACTCATTCGTTCTCCTTTTTTCGGTCGACAACCTGAAAGGCCGTTCATTCTAGTAGATGCCAGTTCTCTTTCGCGGTTTCGGATTCCACTAAACTTTCACCTGAAGTGCTGGCCCGCCGGTTACCAGTTACCGGTTACCAGTTACCGGTTGGCGTCCGAACCTTCAACCTTGAACCTTCAACTTTCAACCAGTAACCAGTACCCCCCACCTAAAAACCCGGCCTCCCCCCATCCCCATACCCCGTCAGCTCCACATAACCCACACCCGTCACTTCCTTTCCCTGCCATCGACCTTTGATCTCCACGGCCCCCTCCCAGTACACGATGCCGGTTGAGGAGCGTGTATCGAGTTCCTGTCCGTCGAGCAGGGGAAGAACCCTTAACCGGCTGTCGAACCCGGGGATCTCGACAGTCCACTCGACCGGGTAGCGAATTCCGGTATCGGGGCTCGTCCAGTCCCTGGTTGACTTGACTTGAAACTGCACGAGGTTCAGGTGAACTGCCTTCCCGTCCGGGAACACCGCCGTTCCAGTCGAGTTCCGATCCCGAGAGCCGTCTTTTCGTCTCAGCTGGTAGAGCATGAGCTCGAATTGGTTGTCCAACTGCAGGCTGAACCAGTCCCATCCAATCTGCTCACTGGAGAGCTGACTGCTACCAAACTCATGGTCCATCCAGGCCTGGCCCTGCACCTTGAAAACCTCATCGTGGAGGCGAACGCTTCCGCGGGCCTGTAAGCGGGTGAGCGAGTAGTAGTGAGAGGCCTGGCCGGGAAGATCCCCTTTTTGACTGACTCCCTGACGACCGTGAATGACGGGAGCCTTGAGAGGGGCGAGAGTCAAGTCAATGGCTGCTTCTCGAGATCCCGCCTCGAGCAGGATATCGTCTTCCGCCAATTGGGCTCGCCACTGTTGATTCCACACTGTGAGCGTCCCGGCTCGTGATCCGGCCACCCCCGGACTTGTGCGGCTCAGCTTCTGATAGTGAAGGAAACGGCCGGTCTCGACATCGGTGAGGGCAAAGTGAGTCGGATACAGATCGCCCAGGGCCCAGTTCGATGAGGATTCTCGGTCCCGCCGAACTCCCAGTCTGAAAAAGGTCAGTTCAAATCCGAAGCGGCGGCCCTGCTCGGACGTCAAGTGTCCGGTCCAATACCACCACTCCAGCTTGTAGCGCGGGTGGTTTCCGTGATCGCGGGGAAAAGAGAACTCGTAACCCGGTAGCGCCGGTTCAAAAACTCCCTGCCACAATACCAGCAGGATCAAGACAAATGTCATCCTGTCCTCAAGGCACGCAAAGCATCCATTCGACTTGTCAGCAGCGCCGGATAGATCCCGGCCAGAACCGTGACCAGGAGAATCAAAGTGAGCCCGCCTGCTATAAAGAGAAATGGAAAGTCGAATTGAATGGTCCATCCAAACGACTGAAGATTAATGACGTAGATCAGCAGCACCGAGAGTACGAGACCAAGCGCCAGCCCGAGCAGGCAACCAGCCAAACCCAGCACCATCGCTTCTGTAAGAGTGATCCGCCGTATCTGCTTCTCGAACGCCCCCAGGAAGCGAAGAACCGAAAACTCACCCCTTCTCTCAATGATCAACGCGGCCAGGGTATTCGTCACACCCAGTGCTGCTACGATCAGCGCGATAATCTCCAGCCCATAGGTGATGCGAAAAGTCCGGTCGAACACGGCCAGGGCCGACGCCCGAAGAGCCGAAGTGGGCTGGATACTCAGGCTTTGCCCGGAAAGAGCCGAGCGAATTCTGTCGCTCACAATCTCGCTGTCGGCACCCTGCCCTAAGTAGACAGCCAGGGTGTCGGCGCTTCGATCCCCGAACAGTTCATCAAAAAGAGACCGATCCATGACGATCGCGCCCCGATCACTGGAGTAATCGTAGTAGGTGGCTTCGACTTCAAGAGACCGGGGCCCGGACGGCGTCTTCAACGTGATCTCATCCCCCCGAGCCACGCCGAAGCGCCGACTGAAAGGCTCGGAAACAAGAACCCCGTCGCGGATCCGGGCACTTTGGACAATCTCGGCTGAGGATCGCGGGTCCATAAAAAGAAGCCTGCCATGTTTCTCAAGGACCCGGAATCCGGAGCCTGCCAGCGTGACGGGCACGCCTTCCCAATCAATCGTTCTTCCCCTGAAAGTGCCCACGGCGTCAACCCCGGGAATTCCCTCGATGCGGGAGACCGTCCGTACGGAGAGGGGATTAGACCACTCTCCGCCGGAGGCCCCGGCGGCTCGAAGAAAGAGATCTGCGATGAATGTCTGATGGATCCACTCCTGGACCGTGGTTCGGAAGCTCCCCACCATGGTCGCCACGCCGACAAACATGGATGCAGCAATCATCAGGGACACAACCGCCAGGATCACCCGGCTGGTGTTTCCGTGAAGCTGCCGTAGCGCCAGGCGGGCTTCCACACCCAGCCAGGGCAAGATCCACTTCCTGGCCAGGCTCAGGACCCAGCGCATGACCGGCAGGGCGCCCAGGGCGAAGCCGGCAATGAAAAGCAAGCAGGCCAGGTATCCGAACACGGGAATACCGTTGACCGCCCGCCCAAAGCTGAAAAGACATCCAAATGAAAGCACGGCGGCGCTCGTGAGTGCCAGCTGGCGCTGGTGACTGAACGTGCCGGCGGACCAGGATCCCTCGCGAAGGACCTCGACGGGAGCCAGCCTGGTGGCAGACCAGGCCGGCCGGATGCCGGACGCGATGGCCACCCCGACACCGACACAGGCGAGCGTGATCAGGGCACCTGGCTCCAAAGGCCTGCCAGACGGCTCGATGAAGGCCCCCCCGTAGAACTCACCTACGGTACGACCGACCAGCAGCTCGGCAAGAGACGACAGAGATGGAGTCAGCAGGACACCCGCGACAGTACCGACCAGCCCGAGAAGGAAGGCTTCGGCCAGGAAGAGTGCAAAGATCACCCTTTTCGACGTGCCGAGAGCTCGCAGGATGGCGACTTCGGAACGGCGAGAGATCGCCGACAGGCCGACCGTGTTGTAGATCAGAATGACCCCCACCACCAGGGCCAGATAGCTGAGAACCCTGAGATTGAGCTGGAAACTGCTCAGCATTCGATTGCTTTGTCTGGAAAGGTCGCCTTTGCGATGGAGTGTCAGACGGCCCTCAATCTGCCTTTCCATCCTGTGGAGAGCCCCCTGCTGTCTCGAATCGTGCAGCTTGAAGTCAATCCGGTCCAGCACCCCGGCTTTTCCAAGGACGTCCTGAGCAGTGGCGATGTCCATGATGATGAGATTTCCGCCAAAGGCCCCGGCGATCCCGAGGCGGTCAAGGATGGACCCCACCTCAAAGCTCCACGTCCGCCCGCCGATCGTCAGATTCAGCTCCGACCCCACTTGAAGGCCTTGTCTGAGGGCGAGGTTCTCCGGTACCAGAATCTGACGGTCTTCCTCCAGCAGCCTCAGAAAGGACTCCCTCTTGAGCCGGGCTGATGAAGGGTCTGTTCCCTGTTCCCCGTGCTCCCCACCCAGTTGCAGATCCTGCGTACGGAAATAATCTCGGACAGTAGCGTCCCCGATCAGGTCTACACCGTAGACCCGGACCTGTGTCCCGTCCAGGGTTCGCGCCCTTCCCTCCAGGCGGGGGGTCATGGTGCCAAACTCCCAGAACCACGCAAATTCCTGCAGCCAGTTTTCCTGCAGGGGAAACCCACTTCCTTCCACATGGAAATCAGAGCGGCCCTCGACCAGATCCAGGCTGGAGGCAAACGATGCGACTGCTCTCTTCGTGGACAAATGCACGGCCCCCACTACTGCCAGCCCCAGGGCAACCCCCCCGATGGTCAGAAGACTCCGGAGGCGGTGCTGAAGGAGGGGACGGAGTGTGAACCCCCGGACCAGCGAGAGAAAGCGGCTCAATCTCATATTTCGCTCTCACTTACTGGAAGCCAGTTGTCCGTCTCGCATGGCAATCGTCCGGTCGGCAAAACTGGCTGCTTCAGGGCTGTGCGTAGCCATGACCACGGCGGTATCCGTGCGGCCCGCCAGCTCCTGCATCTTGCGCAGGACGATCCTTCCATTGTCCGTGTCCAGGTTCCCCGTGGGCTCGTCAGCCAGTAGCAGTCGGGGCTCAGCGACTAGAGCCCGAGCGACAGCGGCTCTTTGCATCTCGCCGCCGGAAAGCTGTCCGGGAAAACTGGATGAGCGTCTGGAAAGGCCCACCAGCTCCAGAAGATCAAGGGCTCTTGTCGGGAAAAAGCTACCTCCCATCAGTTCCAGCGGCAACTCAACATTCTCCAGGACCGTCAGAGTGGGCAGCAGATAGAAGAACTGAAAGACAAATCCGACTTCGCCGCGCCGGAATCGGGTCAGCTGAGTCTCGCTCATCTGGTGCAACGGCAAGTCGCGGTACCAGACTTCACCCTTACTGGGCAGATCCATACCCCCGAGCAGGTGCAAAAGAGTGCTCTTCCCACACCCACTGGGGCCCGTGACCGCCACAAACTCACCGGGGTAGATCTCCAGGCAAGCCCTCTGGACGGCTCGTACCCTGCCACCCTCACTCTGGTAGATCTTTGAAGCTTCGATTGTCCGAATCAGAGGTTTCACGGGGCTCATCCTAGCTTTTGCACGTTCCAAGTGCCAACGTTCCGAGGTCCAACGTTCCAACGTTCCAACGTTTCAAGTCTTGACCCTTCTCGCTCTCAGCTCCGTTTTTGCGTTCTCCCAACCTGGAACTTGGAACTTTGGAACCCTGGCCCGGAAAATTCATAAGTTGTCGAAGCGAAGGGCCGCAATCGCCGCGCTGGCAAGGCTTTACCTCCGAGGGCACCGTAGGCATAGTCGTGACTCTGTCGAGGAGCCCGAGGAGGGGGAACGCAGCCAGGGCGGATGATGGGGGCGCTGCAGCCGAGAACTTATGAATTTTCCGGGCTGGAACGTCTTGAGCAAATTCCCGGTCATGATCCGTAAGGTAAAATGGGAACCACCACTGGCGTGCCGCAGGACAGTCTCGAATGGTACAGACATCAATCCTGGCCGAGGTCATCAAGATGGCCTTGAGCTCCATCTGGTCTCACAAGTTGCGGACGTTTCTGACTTTGCTCGGGATCATCGTTGGGGTGGCCTCCGTGATGGTCGTCGCCGCCGGGATCAGTGGCGCCGAAGAATACGTCATCAAACAGGTCTCTCAGGCTCTGGGCAGCAACTCTTTCATCCTCGTTCAATTCGCCCACTTCGGAAACGTCAGCGATGAGGACTGGAAGGAAATGCGGAAGCGCAACCGGAAGATCGAGTTTTCCGACCTGGAGTTCTTGCGTCGCTACTGCACCGATTGCGCACGCCTGACAGCCGAACTCTCCGGAAGTCAGACCACCTATGTTGGCAACGAAGAGCTGAGGGGTACGAACGTCAGCGGCGTGACTGCCAATACGATCTTTCTCGGAAACTTCGAAGTTGCAGAAGGTCGCTTTTTTGTGGATTCGGAAGTGAGAAGAGCCGCCAACATCTGTGTCATCGGCAGTGAGTTGAAAGAAAAGTTCTTTCCAAATGTTGAACCGATCGGACACAGCCTCAAGGTGCGCAACCATCCGCTGAAAATAGTGGGACGGCTGGAAAAGCTGGGCTCCAGCTTCGGAAACAGCCGGGACAAAGCGATCTACATACCGATTACCACCTATCAGAAGATCTTCGGCTCGCGCAGCAGCCTCATGATTCGAGGCAAGGCCAGGAGCAAGGCGGTTTTCGAGTCCGCTCTCGATCAGGTTCGTATGGGGATGAGAATCCGGCACAAGCTCCATCCCAATGCCGAGGATGACTTCGGTCTGGTTTCGACCGACGAGATCAATGACAGGGTTGACCAGGCCGCCGGCATCGTCGCCAGTGTTGTCATACCGATCACGCTGATCTCGCTTCTGGTCGGGGGCATCGTCATCATGAACATCATGCTCGTTTCGGTCACCGAACGGACTTTTGAAATCGGAATACGCAAGGCCCTTGGAGCCCGCCGCTCCGACATCCTGAACCAGTTCTTGATGGAGTCTTTTCTCATGGCGGCTCTGGGGGGAGCTATCGGCCTGGCGGCCGCCTGGGCGGTGGCCCGTATCGTGGAAATGAGCCTCCAGTTTCCCATGGCGATTACCTGGGGCTATGCCCTCCTGGCGGTCGGCTTTTCCGGCGGGATTGGGCTCGTTTTCGGAATCTATCCGGCTTTCAAGGCCGCCCAGCTTGACCCGATTGCTGCAATGACTGCAGAACGATGAAACGCACGCAGTATTCTGAAAACACCAGGATGGCTCTTGAGACTCTCAGAAGCCACAAGTTCCGGAGCTTTCTCACCGTTCTCGGGGTCATCATCGGCGTCCTCACGGTAGTGATGATTTCGTCCATCCTCACGGGCGTGCGAAAGAACCTGATCTCGCTTGTCCAGGAGTACGGAACCGACAACATCTACGCCTTCCACTTGAAATCGGGCTTTCAAGGAATGCCTTCCCGCCAGGAAATGGCCCGCAAGCCCCTCACGATCGAGGACGCCAGGGCCTTGAAAATGGGCTCCATGTCCATCGAGGATGTGGCTTACCAGGGAATTTCACTGGTCCACTGGCAGGGGCGCACCGTGCGCTACCGGGCGGAGAGTTTCAGCAGGGCCAAGATCAGTGGGGTTTCGCCCAACTTCGGAGACATTATCAATTCCGGTCTCGAGGAAGGTCGTTTCTTGTCCGCCAGCGACAATCACCGCGCCGCCGACGTGGGGATCATCGGAAGCAACGTGGTCGAGGCTCTTTTCCCCCATACCCGCCGGGTGTTGGGCCGTTCAATTAAGCTGGACGGACACCCGATTACGATCGTTGGCGTGCTGGGAAAACGCAAGAACTCCCTCTTTGGCGAATCCGATGACGACAACGCTGTATATATTCCTCATCAAACGATGAGAAAGCTCAGCCCCGAGGACCGATTCTTGATGATCATCGTCCGAGCCAGGGAAGACCAGCTGGCTCAGGCCATGGACGAAACCGAGAGCATCTTGCGGCGCCAGCGTGGACTCCGCTTCGATCAAAGCAACAACTTCGACTTGAATACAGCCGACAAAATGATCGAACAGTTTGACGCTCTGACCGCCACCATGGGTCTGGTGGCAATTGCCATTTCGGCGGTGGGACTCATGGTGGGAGGGATCGGTGTCATGAACATCATGCTCGTCTCAGTGACCGAGAGAACCCGGGAGATCGGACTCCGAAAAGCTGTAGGCGCCAAGCGGCAGGACATCATCTTCCAGTTCCTGTTCGAGGCTATGACGCTGACGACCGTGGGAGGGTTGATCGGAATGCTGCTCTCCATCCTGGGGAGCTACGTGCTGGCCTACTTCATGCCCTCTCTACCGGCCACCATTCCGCTGTGGGCACTCACTGCCGGGTTTGTCGTTTCGGTATCGGTCGGCCTCATTTTTGGTGTCTTCCCGGCTTTCAAGGCGGCTTCGCTCGATCCTATCGAAAGCCTCCGCTGGGAGTAAGAAAGTTGAAGGTTGAAGGTGAAAGGTTAAGAGTTCCGACCTGAACGCATTATTGCTCCAGTTTCTTGAGCTTATTCTGGAGTTCCGCGATGGCGTAGGGCTTGGCCAGGGTATCGCTGGCGCCTGCCTCCAGAACGTCCTCTTCGCCACCCGTCATGGCGGCGGCTGTTATGGCCAGTACCGGGAGCTTCCTTGAGACGTGACTTCGGAGCTCCTCGATCACCCGGTAGCCACCGTCACCGGGGATCATCATGTCGACAATGACCAGTTGAGGACTGAATTGGAGAAGACGCGGGAGATACCTGGGAGCCGCAGATAACGAAAGAACCTCGTAACCGAGACTCTGCAGGACAAACTTGATCGAGTAGATGTTGTCAGCCGTCTCCTCAATCACCGCGATTCGAAAGTCGATTTTCAGAGGCTGGTTCCTGGACCGCTTCGACATCAGGCCTCACTCAGTTTTTCTTGCAGTAGTTCATTGACCAGTTTGGGATTTGCCTGGCCCCGGGTGCGGCGCATGACCTGACCGACGAAAAAACCGAGCAGCCCGGTCTTCCCTCCCCGATAGGCTCCCAATTCGTCCGGGTGCTCCAGAAGAACCTCCCCAACAATCGCTGCAAGTTGCTCCTCATCGCTGATCTGACTCCATCCCTGTTCTGCAACGACGGCTTTGGGATCCTGTCCGGTCTTGATCATGATCCCGAGCACCTGTCTGGCGATTCGGTTACTGATCGTGCCGTCATCGACCAGTTGGATCAGGTCTGCCAGTCCCTGCGGCGTGAGACGCGTGTCAGAGAGCCTCGCACCGGACTGCCTGAGCAGACGCGCCAGATCACCGAGGATCCAGTTCAGGACGATCCTCGGCGTCGCCCCTGCACGGGTGGTCTCTTCAAAAAAGTCAGCTGTCCCCCGGCTGTGGGTGATCTGCAGCGCCCGCTGGGACGAGAGCTCGTACTCTTCAATAAAGCGGTGCTGCTTTCGCTCCGGGAGCTCCGGCAGGCCTCGTTCAAGATCTTCCAGCCACTCCTTCGAAATCCTGATAGGAAGCAGGTCGGGCTCGGGGAAATAGCGATAGTCGTGGGCAAACTCCTTGCTCCGCATCAAGAAGGTCTTTTGCCTTTCTTCGTCCCACAGCCGGGTCTCCTGATGGATCGTTCCGCCGCAGCCCAGCACCTCAGCCTGGCGGTCAATCTCGAACTCCAGAGCTTTGCGCAAGAATCGAAAGGAATTCAGGTTCTTGATCTCTGCCTTGGTACCCAGCTTCTGGTCACCGGCTTCGCGGAGAGAGACATTGGCATCGCAGCGCAGACTTCCCTGCTCCATATTGCCGTCGCAGACGCCCAGATAGACAAGGCGCGTGTGCACAGAGGTGAGGAAGTCGTGGGCCTGTCGGGCCGTGCGCAGGGCCGGCTCTGTGACGATCTCAATTAAAGGGACACCAGTCCGATTCAAATCCACGTAAGAGTTACCGTCATTGCGATGAATCGACTTGCCGGCATCATCCTCGAGATGGACTCGATGAATGCCAAATCTGAGAAACTCCAGTTCGTCGCTGCCATCCGCACGAGTCAGGATTTCGAGGCTCCCTTTTTCTGCCAGCGGGAGGTCAAACTGCGAGATCTGATATCCCTTGGGCAGATCCGGGTAGAAGTAATTCTTTCGCGCAAAAACGGAGGCTCTGTTGATTCTGCAACCCAGGGAGAGAGCTGCCTGAATCGCCAGGCCAACCGCCTTGTGGTTCACAACCGGAAGGGCGCCCGGAAGACCGAGACAGACGGGACAGGTATTGCTGTTGGGAGGAGCCCCGAAGCTCGTGCTGCAGGCACAAAAGAGCTTGGACTCGGTGAGTAGCTGGGCGTGAATTTCTAGTCCGATAACGGCTTCGAATTGACGTTCCAAGGTTCCAAGGTTCCAACGTTCCAAGATGAATCGTCTCAGAGTCCGCCGACAAGTTCCAGAGTTTTCGCCAGTGTCTCCTGGTTTTCTCCTGGCGCCGAAACCCAGTGCAGGTCAGGTTCCCTCCGGAACCAGGTCATCTGACGCTTGGCATAGCGACGGGTGTCTGTGCACGTACTCTCCACTGCTTCTTCCAGGCCGATCTGTCCGTTAAGGCAGGCAACCACCTGTCGATACCCGATCGCTTCGAAGCCCTTGCACTCTGGCGAGAATCCCTGACTAATGAGCCCCTCAACCTCTCCAAGGAGTCCGGCCCGAAACATCTCTCGGACGCGGGAGTCGATTCTAACATAGAGCTCTTCACGCTCCAGCCCAATGCCGATCTTGACAACTCGAAATCCCGTTAGGAACTTTCGTTCACCCTGCAAGTCACTGATCGGCCGGCCGGCCAGATGGTACACCTCCAGGGCGCGTACGACGCGAACGACATCGGTTGGCTGAATCCGCTGGGAAGAGGAGGGGTCTACCCTGACCAGCATCTCGTGAAGGGCGGCCTTTCCTTTGTTTGAAACTACCTGGTGCAGGTATCGGCGATACTCCTGGGAACGACCAGGGCCCTCGAACACTCCCAGCAGCAGCGCCCGCAGGTAAAGACCCGTCCCTCCCACCACCAGGGGCACGCGGCCTCGCCCTGCAATCTCCCGACAGACGGGCCTCGCCTCCTTCATGTACTGACCGGCGCTATACCACCCATCCGGATCGACGCGGTCGTACAGATGATGGGGCACGGTTGCCTGCTCCTGGCGAGATGGTTTGGCCGTGCCGATATCCATCCCCCTGACCATCTGCATAGAGTCACAGTTGACGATCTCTCCGTGCAGAGCGCGGGCGAGGCCAAGAGCCAGGCTGCTTTTGCCGGTGGCGGTCGGTCCTACAATGGCAACCAGCAAAGGATCGCACGAGAGAGTCTTCACGATTCAACCGGGGTGAGCCTGACCGTGCTGTAGAGGGCTCCGCATCTGGCTGAGCAGATTCAGTGCGACTTCCAGAACCGCCCGGCCCTGGGGTCCGCTGCAAGGCCCGGGCCATGCTTCCCCCGGGTGGCCCCGGACACAGCTCAGAAACGCCGAAATCTCCGCCCTCAGAGGTTCGACAGCTTCGCCGCTAACAACCTGATGCGAGATCTGCTTTTTCCCACCTGCGTCCACGACGCCGAAAATCTCCGTCTCTCTTTTCTGGAAATCCAGTGACAGGTACTGACCGGGTTGAAAGAAGCGCAGTTTTCTGACCTTCTCGGTGGAAACCCGGCTGGCGGTCAAGTTGGCAACGCAGCCATTCTCAAATTCGAGCCGGGCGTTGGCGATATCGATTTGCGGAGTGAGGACAGGGACACCCGCCGCTCGAATCTCTCGCAGCGGTTGCTGGACAAGGGACAGGACGAGGTCCAGATCGTGGATCATCAAATCAAGGACTACGTCCACGTCCAGACTTCGGGTGACGAACGCTCCCAGGCGGTGACCCTCAAAAAAGAGCGGCAGAGTGAGATGCTCCTGCAGCCCCGTGAGCGCCGGGTTGAAGCGTTCCGAGTGGCCTACGTGCAGCACCCGCCCGGAAGCTTCTTGCGCCGCGATGAGGCGGTCGGCACCTTCCAGCGTATCGGCAATCGGCTTTTCCACGAGCACATGCAGCCCAGCCCTCAACAGAGCGGACCCGATCTCGGCATGCAGTACCGTAGGCACCGCCAGGCTCACCGCGTCAGCAAGGTGGATCAGATCCCGGTAGTCCGTAAGAGCAGCGCAGCCGTACATACGGGCGACCTCGGCCGCACGATCGGGACTGCTGTCGACCACCCCTACCAGGTCCACATCAGGGGACTCATGGTAGATGCGAGCGTGATGGCCTCCCAGCGCACCGACTCCGACGACTGCTGTCTTCGGTGCTGAACTCATCGTGATCCCGAGACGATGCTGACGCCGAGCTGATCGGCACCCGCGATGAACTTCTGTTTGTCCAAAAAGAGAGTTCTTCCCTCGTCCACCGCTACGGCGGTGACGTGACATTTGGCCAGGACTTCCAGCGTATCCAGGCCCAGAACCGGGACATCGAATCGCATGTCCTGCTCGGGTCTGGCTACCTTGATTAAGGTCAGGCTCTGTCCTCCGACCAGACGGGCCGCTCGCTCCACCGTCTCGTCGGTCCCCTCCATCGCCTCGGCCGCCACCACGGCACAATCCTTGACCACGATGCTCTGACCCAGGTCCAGCCGAGCCAGTTGTCGGGCAATCGGGCGCCCGTACTCGATGTCCTTCCACTCGGCGGTGCTCGGCTCCCGATTCGTCAGGACGCCACTTCCAGCCATCAGGTCCTTCAGAAACAGCGTGGAATCGAGCAGCTGAATACCGTTTTCTTCGAGAACGCCCACGACTCCCCTAATCAGTGATTCGGTATTCTTTCGGGGAAGGGACATGAGAACCTTAAGCATGGTCAGATCCGGCATAGCCGAGAGCAGCTTACGGGAAGCCGGAGTGTTTGGAGAGAAGATCTGTGAGTGGCGAACCTGACCGGCCATCAGTGCTTTTTCGACACCGTTTTTCTTGAACAGACGAACGAGTTTTCCAAGTTGTCCCAGGGCAATCCAGTGGAGAGCGAATCCTTCACCAGCCTCGGCGACACAGGTGGCAACCTGCGGCGACGCTTCTTCCTTGATTGCCGCCACCACCATCGGAATTCCCTGGCGGCTCGCTTCCTTCAAAACCAGCATTGGAAAACGACCGCTCCCGGCAATCAAGCCGAGCGGTTTCGAGCTCTCCTCACGACTCATCGGATCGATCCGATGTGGCACGGACAAAGCCCCGCTCCGAGGTTCGGATGAAGTGAATCAGAGTGCGAACGGACTCGGAGTCCCCCATTTCCTGGGCCAGTTGCTCCACCGCCTCTTCAACCAGCAGCCCCTTTCTGAAGAGAACGCGATAGGCTCGCTTCAGCTGGTCGATCTCTTCCTTCGAGAAATCCTTTCTCTCCAGCCCGAGCTGGTTGATTCCATAGATTCGGGCCTGATTGCGGCTGCCCACCGTCTTCACGAAAGGCAAGGCATCTCGCGTCAGCACCGAGTGGGCTCCCAGGAAAGCATAGCGGCCCACCCGGCAGAATTGCTGGACCCCCGCAAAGCCGGCGAGTATGGCGTGGTCTCCAACCTCCACGTGTCCCGCCAGCGAAGCACAGTTGGAAAAAACCGTACCGTTTCCGAGGACGCAATCATGAGCTATGTGAACGCCCGCCATGAGCAGGTTGTCATTTCCGAGCACGGTCTCGTTGATCCCTCCCAGGGTGCCCCGATTGATGGTGACAAATTCTCGGATTCGGTTTCGATCGCCGATCCGCAGCTTCGACCGCTCACCTTTGTATTTCAGATCCTGGGGAACGGTTCCAATGGCAGACTGGCCCAGGATGAGGTTGTCGCAGCCGATTTCAGTGGGACCATCGATAACGACGTGGGGACCAATGCGGGTACCGTCCCCAATGGACACATCCTCCCCGATGATGGTGTAGGGGCCGATTTCAACACGGGCTCCGATGCTGGCAGAGAGAGAAACAATGGCCGTTGGGTGGGTGGTTGATCGTTCGACTGCAGTCATTGCGGCCCCTGTTCAAAGGCGGCTCGGTCGACCAGCGAAAACATGATTCTTCCGTCGCAGACCAACTGGCCGTCAACAAAGGCTTTGCCGCGCATCTTTCCAACTCTGGACTTGATCCGATCAACAGTTACCTCTACGTGGAGCTGGTCTCCGGGCCGCACCGGCTTGCGGAACCTGGCTCTCTCAATGCCTATGAAAAAAACCAGCTTTTCATCCCGGTTCTCCAGGGCTTCGAACAGCAGACAGCCCCCGACCTGGGCCATACTCTCCACGATCATTACCCCGGGCATGATGGGGACGCCCGGAAAGTGCCCCTGAAAAAACGGCTCGTTGATGGTGACGTTCTTGAGGCCGACGATGCGCTTTCCTGGTTCGTACTCGGTGATCCGATCCACCAGCAGGAAAGGGTATCGATGGGGCAACAACCCTAGAATTTCCTGGATATCAAACACTTGGGTTCCCTCCCGTCATGGGCTCGTCCTCGCTCTTTCTCGACAGTCGCTTCTGGAGGCCTCGCCACTCCCTGAAAACCTCGGGCAACCGACCGATCAGCGCCTCTGCTTTCAGCTGCTCCCGGTGGTCCCGGCAGTGCTGCCCCGAGACCACGCTTCCGGACTGCACATCCTTTGTGACTGCCGTCTTCTGCATGATCGTGACGTGGTCTCCAATCTTAATGTGATGACTGATCCCGGCCTGACCGGCAATCAGGCAGTGGTCACCGATTTCCACGCTCCCCGAGATCCCGACGCAGCCCACAATGATGGTGTGTTTCCCGATGAGACAGTTGTGGCCCACGTGAACCAGATTGTCCAGTTTGCACCCCTCGCCAATAACCGTAGCCCCGAAAGTACCCCGATCGATACAGCTGTTAGCCCCGATCTCGACGTCATCCTCGATCACTACCGTGCCCGTCTGCTCGATCTTGAAGTGGCCCCCCGAGTGGCCCACGTAACCGAATCCATCCGCTCCCACCACGCAGCCGCTGTGAAGGATCACTCGCTCGCCAAGTGTCACCCCGGAGTAGAGTGTGACGCCGGCATGCAAGGTTGTACCCGACCCGATCCGGCACCCGTCACCGATGACGCACCCGGGTCCAATCGTGACCTGATCATCGATTCTGACCCGTTCGCCCACGCTTGTGAAATCTCGGATGGACACCTCTTGAGCGATCTCACAATCCTCTCCGATGGAGGCCTGGGGCGATATTCCCCTGGCACGAAAGGGTTTTAATGACAGCAGCTGCAGGACCCGGGCAAAAGTCAGCTTGGGATTGGAAACACAAAGCAGACTCTTTCCGACTGCCGGGATCAACTCCTGGACGATCACTGCCGAGGCCTGTGTAGAGGCAATTTTCTCCCGGTAGCAGGCCTTGGCCGCGTAGGTAATGTCGCCTTCGCCAGCGTCCTCAAAGGGCCGGACTCGCCGGATGATCAACTCCGGATCCCCGACTAATTCCCCGTCAACCAACTGGGCCAATCGAGCAAGCGTGTACACCCGGGGGATTTAATAACAGGGCACCTGTAAGGTCAACCCGCGCTGGTGCGCGGGTTGACGGTTGATGGTTACCGGTTACTGGTTCTGCCGGGCGTGATCTTTGAACCACTGGCCAACCGTCAGGTGCTGGGAACTCACCGGTCCACCCTCTTCAGCACCGGCTCAAGACTTTTGGCGACCTGCACCAGTAACCGGTAACCGGTAACCAGGAGCGCGCCAGCGCGACTCTCTACCAACTACTGTCCCGGGCTCGGAGCGCCCGCGGCGACGGGGTACTTGATGTTGTAGCGGTTGATGATGTCCTGGGTGATGTCATTGGCTAGATCGAAATATCCCCCCAGGCCATTTTGAGCTAGCGAGTCCATGTACAGGATCGCAGTGTATCCGTTTTGCGTCGCTGCTTCGTTCAGGACCGTCTGAAGCTTCTGACCCACACTGCTGAAGGCCAGGTTGCGTCGGGTCTCGATTTCGGACGCAGTGTCCTCGCGATACCGCTTCAGATCCCGCTCCAACTTGGCAATTTCCCGCTGCATCTCTGCTAGCGTCTGGGGGTTCAAGGCCCGCTGTTGTTCTGCCAACTGCTGCTGGCGGTTCTGCAGATCCTGAGTGCGGGTTTCGTTCTCCCGGTTCTGCTCCTCGACATAGCTCTCCACCAGCCCAAATTCCCGCTTGGACTCCTCGGTTCCGGACAAAACCACGCTGAAATTGATGAACATGATCTTTGACGGCCCGGAGGCGGTCGGTGTTGTGGCAGTGGGCGCTGCTGTCGGCTGTTGAGCCGTCAGCAATCCACCCGCCAGGATCAAAATCAACATGGTCAAGGCTAATCGTCCTGCTTTATTCATTTGTGACACTTCTCCCAAATCCCAAATACTCACTTCAAAAAGTATATCCTACCGTAAATTTCACGTTTGTCCTGTCTTCTTCCAGGGTGAAACGCCTTCCCCGCAGAATGATGTCCGATTTCAGCACCTTTGGATTGTACGCGAAGATGAGCCGGAAAGGCTGGTTGATCATGGGCATGAGAAACTGGATTTCCACACCCGTAGAAGCCCGAATGACGCCGTTGGTGCCGGGGAGCAGTTCAACCACCGTCTCGGGCCCGAAGATCGTCAGCTTGTCCTTGCGCAGGATCGTCGAAGTCCCGACATCCAGAAAGGCGTTGAGCGTGAGCGGCCCGGCAATCGGAACTCGGTACTCGAGCGTTCCAACCACACTTGTATCCCCACCCACGGGAATTAGAGTCTCCGTAATATTAGGTAAGCCGGTGCCGGGATCGATGAGAGGATTGCCCTGGGAGTCCGTGAGGGCGTTTCTCGTGATCGCCAGTGGACTGACCGATCGGATGTCAAAACCTCTCAGGTCAAACTCGCCCCCCAGGAAAATGCGTTCAAAGAAGGGCACTGTCTGCTCCGAGCCGCTTGGAAGGGTGCCGTAGGGCCACACGTGCTGGGCCCGCAATCGAAATGCCAGCGTGTGCCTTCCCCCGCTCAACCAGGTGTCGGGATAGAATTTCTGGTATTCGACAAAGGGCCGTATCAGATTGAAGCTTCCCCCTAAAGGACCGCCCGCAATCGAGACCTGACCAAAAAGGCTGGACCCGGACGTGGCCTGGAAATAGGCATTCTTGGTGTTCTTGGTGTAATTGGGCCGCACTTCGCTTCGAAGGATCCCCGATCTGGCGTCCTCCGGATTGCCCCCCGGCGTGAAGCCGACGAGCTGCCGCAGTGCCAGGCTCTCGATGGCAGGATTGATGTCTGTGATCTTGATATTGCTCAGCCGGTAGGTCAGACCCAGCCGGCTCCACCTCCGCCAGGGGTAACTCACTCCAACGTCAAAACCGTTCTGCCCCTGGGTATAGAGAGTGACGCTCTCGTCGGGGTTGATGAGCCCAAAGGAAGCCGTAAACGTATCGTAGCGGAATCGCTGGTTGAAAACGGACAGCGACATCGTCACCCGGCTGTCGCGGAAATAAGGGTCCGTATAACGAACGAAGTAGTTGGAGGTTCGAGTTCCAGTGCTCATCTGCACGTCGATGGTCTGTCCGAGACCACGAAAGTTGTTGGTCCGATAGTTGATTCCGACGAAGGTTCCGCTGATTCCGCTGACGCCCCCGGTGAAACCAATCGACTGCGTGCTCCGCTCTTTCACCTGGATGACGACGTCGGCACTTCCTTCGTCGGGCTTCTTGATGACTTCGTAAGCTTCTTCTTCGATCGGTTCGAAAAAGCCGAGCTGATTGAGGCGGGTAATGGAGACATCCAGAAGGGACCCGTTAAAAGGCTGCTGTTCTTCGATGAACATCTCACGCCGGAGCACTTTGTCGCGAGTTCTGGAGTTGCCTTTAAATTCAATCTTGTCGACGATGTACTGCTTCCCCTCGACGATCGTGATGGTGATGTCGAGAGTCTTATCCTCCGTGTTCAGCGCCATCGCCAGAATCGCGTCCATGTCAAGAAAACCGCGCGTCGAATAGAGCTTCTTGAGATCCTCGTTGGACTTCTTGAGCGCCGTGTAGTTGACCACCGCCCCGGGCTCGACCCGGTAGCCTGCCCTGATCGCCTCCGGGTCGAAGGTGCTGGCGCCCTCCATTTCGAAACTGCCGTACCGGAACTGTTCTCCTTCCTCGATGGGGATCTTGATGTAGTACTGCTGCTTGGTCTTGCGAAAGCCGATGAGCATCCCGCGCGGCCCTTCAACGATCTCCACCTTCGGCTCTCCGGCCTTGGCGTTGATATATCCGACGGCCCGATACTTCTCGAGCATGTTGACCTGCACGTCGTAGTCGAGTTTGTCCTGGATGAACTTATCCTTGCCCTTGAAAATGACCATCAGGCTCCGTTCCTTGTTCAACTCCAGTGCGCTGCGGAGTTGGCCGGAACTGAGAACTGTGTTCCCCTCGAAGTCAATTTTTCCGATCCGAACCTTGGGGCCCTCGTCGATCCTGAAGGTCAGGGCGAGCGAGGAGGACGTGATCTCCTCGGTCTCGGTCTCGACACGTCCCAGAGGTCTGCCGTTCTGATCGAGTAAATCCCGAAGTGCCTGTCGTGCTTTGGGAAGCTTGGCGGGATCGAAGGGAGAGTCGACGGTCAGACCGACCCGCTTGTCACGGAAATGCTCCAGCACATCCGATTCCTTGAAGGACTTCATCCCTTCATACTCAATGCGGCGGATGAGGGGCCTCTCAGTGACTTCGAAAATAACAATAATGCCGGTCTCTCCCGCCCGCGTCTTGAGCGTGATCTCGTCGAAGAAGTTCGTGTTGAGAAGGCTCTTGTAATCGCGCAGGATCTGGGACCGGTTGTAAGGTCCATTCTTCTGGGTCTGAATATAGTAAAAAATCGTGCTTTCGCGAATCCGGCGGTTTCCCACCACCAGGACATCTTCGATTCTGTCGGCCGGACTCTGGGCGGCGATCGCCCCACAGAACATGAGACAGAGAGCGAAAATAGTGATCAACCTGCGCCGATTCCCGGCGCATCTGCAGTACTTGGTCATTCTCTACCCGACGACAAGCTCAAGATCTTAACAAGAAGCCTTCAACGGCTACAACCAACCAGGACGCTGGTGCGGTGGATGTGTGGGACACTTGCCTCGAACAGAGATCAAGCCATTCCATAGGAGAGCGGCGCGCCCTCACTCTTCGAACCCTCGGATCGATAGTAGAGCGTGTCATTCTCTAGATAGATGACAAGGGTTTCCTTTTCTTTCAGTTTTCCCTGAATGATGAGGTCGGAGACCGGATCTTCGACATATTTCTGAATCGCACGGCGCAGAGGGCGTGCACCGTAAGACCTGTCTTTACAAGTCATGTCGATGATCCAACTCTTCCCGTTCCTGTCGAGCTGGATTTCAATTTCTTTGTTCGACAAATTGTCATTCACCTGTTTGAGGAGCAGATCAACAATCTGTCCCAGATCATCCTCGCCCAAGGAATCAAAGAGGATAATCTCGTCAAGCCGATTAATAAATTCCGGATTGAAGACCCTCTTCACCTCATTCATGATGAGATTTTCCGTCTTCTGCCGAGTCTGCTCGAAGACACTGGAGAAACCCAGTTGAGGCTTGTCGGCCAGATAGCGAGCCCCGATATTGGACGTCATGATAATGATTGCGTTCTTGAAATCGATCGCGTTGCCCTGAGCATCCGTCAGTTGCCCATCCTCGAACACCTGCAAAAGAATATTGTAGACATCGAAGTGGGCCTTTTCGATCTCATCGAGGAGCAGAACAGAATAGGGATTGCGCTTCACCTTTTCCGTCAGCTGCCCACCCTCCTCATGGCCAACATAGCCGGGAGGTGAGCCGATCAACTTGGACACGGAGTGCTTTTCCATGTACTCAGACATGTCGAAGCGGATGAGCGCTTTTTCGCTGCCGAACAGGTAGTCTGCCAGAGCTTTTGCGAGTTCTGTTTTCCCTACCCCTGTGGGGCCCAGAAACAGAAACGACCCGACTGGCCGGTTGGGGTTCTTCATGCCGGCCCGGCTGCGCCGGATGGCGCGGGAGAGAGCGGAGATGGCTCGATCCTGGCTGATCACCCTCGAATGGAGGTCCTCCTCCATCCGGAGAAGCCTCTGCATTTCCTCCTCGTTGAGTGTGTTGACCGGAATTCCGGTCCAGCGCGAGATGACCTCTTCGATATCATCTTTGTCGACCGTGGGAGGAACCTGGTGCTTCAGTCTCCATTTCTCCTTGACGACCTGCAGATTTCCCCGCTCGCGCATCTCTTCATCCTTCAATTTGATGGCGCGCTCAAACTCCTTTTCGCTGATTGCGTGGTCCATCTCCCGCACGATGATCTTGATCCGCTTCTGCAGGCTTGTGACCTTGGCCGGAAGCACCGTCGAGTTCAGTTTGACTCGTGCACCCGCCTCGTCCAGCACATCAATCGCTTTGTCGGGCAGAAAACGATCGGTGATGTAGCGGCTGGACTGGAAGACCGCCGCCTCGATGGCGTCGTCCCGGTAGCGGATGTGGTGGAAGGCTTCATATCGATCCTTGAGCCCATGGAGAATGTTCAGCGTTTCCTCTTCGGTGGGTGGAGCCACCTTAATCGCCTGAAAACGTCTCTCCAGAGCACGATCCTTCTCAATGGACCGCCTGAACTCATACGGGGTAGTGGCTCCGACGCACTGGATCTCACCTCTGGACAGAGCCGGCTTGAGAATGTTTGCGGCATCCAGGGAGCCTTCCGCCGATCCCGCCCCCACCAGGGTGTGGAGTTCATCAACGAAGATGACGAAGTTGGGGTTCTCCACCAGCTCCTTGATGATGGCTTTGAGTCGCTCTTCGAATTGTCCCCGGTACTTGGTGCCGGCCACGATCAGCGAGATATCGAGGGCCAGCAACCTCTTGTCACTGAGCATGGAGGGAACATCACCATTCACAATCTTCTGGGCCAGCCCTTCGACGATGGCCGTCTTTCCGACGCCAGGCTCTCCAATCAGGACCGGATTGTTCTTGGTGCGGCGACACAGGATCTCGATGACTCTTTCCACTTCAGGCTCCCGCCCGATCAGCGGATCCAGGGTTCCCGCAATGGCCGCATCGGTAAGATCGCGGCTGAACTCGGTCAGGATCAGCCCCTCCTTGGGCTTGCTCGGGACGGCCCTTTCGGGCACGTTCCCCGCCAGATCGTTGCGTACCTTGGAAACCCGAAGGCCTTTCTCGTGGAGCAACGAGGCCGCGACCGACTTTTCTTCGCGAAGCAAACCGAGCAGTATATGTTCCGTACCGATATAGTTGGAAAGCAGCCTCTCGGCTTCTTCGTTGGCGTGGCTGAGAACCTTCTTGGATTCGTCACTGAGGGGCAGTTCAACCGAGGTGGAGACCTTGTCCTGAACGCTGGTCCGGCCCTCGATTTCTTTACGAATTCCGTCTATCGTCGTGTCGGCTCGTGGAAAAAAGCGACTGGTGAGCGCCTTGTCCTCGCGAAGAAGCCCCAACAGGATGTGTTCGGTCTCGATGCAGCGCGAGCCTAGCTGGCTGGCCTCATAGCGAGCAAAGAAAATAACCCGACGTGCCTTCTCTGTATACTTCTCAAACATCTGCCAGCAAGCGCTTATTGCCCCTTCGCTGCTAATTTAACTGAATTGTCTTTTCGCAAGCAACCTGGCGTCGAAGCGAATTATATACCCACATTCACCATATAGGACCCCAAGATTGCTTGCCTGAATCGATGTAAACTACTATAATTAAAGGAGATATAGCGCATAAATGGGGCAAGAAATGGCTCACCCCAAGGGTGAAGGTGTGAAGGTCGGTTTTGATGGCAGTATAAGGCTTGAGTTTCATGGTGCTAAGGTCACATCGGATGCCGGACTTCTCGCCTATCGTGATCTGGATGAGGCGTTGGGTTTATTCGATAGTGTGCCCTTCGTGTTTCACGATTCGCGGACCGGGCGCAACATCCAGCACCACCTCACGGCCTTGATGCGTCAATCGGTATACAGCCGTCTCGCTGGCTATGAAGATGTCAACGATGCCCATCGCTTATCGGTTGATCCGACGATGCGAAGGATCACCGGAAAGAAGCTCGACGATAAGAATGCCGCCAGCGCCAACACGATGGGTCGATTTGAGACCCAGATGCTGTCCGTCGAGAACAACCTGCAAGCCCTTTCGGAAGTCAATGGTCGATGGGTGGAAAGAGCGCTGCAGAAAACAACTCATCGACGCATCATTCTGGATATGGACAGTTCAGCTAGTCCGGTCCACGGCGAGCAAGAAGCCTCTGCCTACAACGGGCATTTCGGATGCACTTGCTACCATCCGCTGTTTTGCTTCAACCAGTTCGGAGATTGCGAAGGTTTCATGCTTCGGCCCGGCAACGTGCACAGTGCGGACCGTTGGAAGGAGATGCTGGAACCAATCGTGGCTCGGTACGAGAAGAAGAAAGTCCGCAAATACTTTCGGGGTGATGCAGCCTTCGCCAAGCCAGAGATTTATGAATACTTGGAGGAGAAGGGCTTTTTGTATGCCATCCGGCTTCCCGCCAACCAGGTGCTTCAAGAAAAGATCGAACACCTGCTGACCCGACCGGTGGGGCGCCCACCCAGAAAACCCGTTGTTTGGTTGGCCGATTTCAAATATCAAGCCGCCAGTTGGGACCGGCCTCGTCGGGTGATTGCCAAGGTCGAGTGGCATCGCGGCGAACTCTTTCCGAGAGTCGGTTTCATCGTGACCAACAGGAGCGCACGAGCCCAAGGGGTGGTTCACTTTTACAACGGTCGCGGCACGGCTGAGCAGTGGATCAAGGAAGGCAAGTATGCCTTGAACTGGACGCGGTTGTCCTGCCAGCACTTTGTCCCGAATCAGGTGAGGTTGGCTCTGTTTGTTTTGGCCTACAACCTGGGCAATTTTCTGCGACGTCTGGTCCTTCCCAGAAGAATCAAACACTGGTCCCTTCGAACCCTATTGGCCAAGTTGATCTAGATCGGAGCGAAGGTGGTTCACCATAGTCGAATCGTGACGTTTCAGATGGCGGAAGTCGCGGTCAGCAAGGAGGTATGGGCCGAGATGTTATCTCGGATTGACCGCTTGAGATGGATCAGAGCCTAGCACCAAGTGTTTCTGATCGAATGGGTGGAGAGGTGTCTCCACTGATCAGATTTCGGCAAAGGCGCCTGGATAACTCTGGGCTTAGAGGCCCTTTTCAGGCGGAAAGATGACGAGGGAATCGTTGACGCGAGGGTGGAGGGCTGATAAGTTTTGATCATTCATCACCGGGAGGTCAGAGGAAATCGGATCCGAAGTTGATATGAGGAATGTCGGGTTAATGGTTAGCAACCGTCGAAAATTCCTCGCGAACTCAATTGCGGGCTTTGGCCTGTTGGCGGGAGCAAGCCGATTACTAGGCCAGGCTTTTGACCACGCCATCATTGGCAGCTACACCAGCATCCCGGGGTACGGCTTGGTCCAAGCCATCGAACTCATTCGGCAACTAGGATTCCAAACAATTGAAATGCATCCAATGGGTGTAGCGGAGCCAAGACCGGGCCTTTCTCCGGGCTTCCAGTTCGATCGCCTGAGCGAGGAAGAAAGACGCAAGATCAAATCTGCTGTGGCAGGCTTTCGCCATGTTTCCACTCATTTGCCCTTTGCCGATCTGCACTGTTTCTCTGCCTATGAGCCGATTGCGGAATTCTCTGTCAAACAGATCGACATTGCACTGAAGGCGAGTGCCTACATTGGCGCGGAGGTCGCGACCATCCATGCACAGGCGCCTCGGCAGCAGACCCTGGAGCAGATTTGGCCTGTCATGCTCGAACGTTTCCGACGCTGGGGGGACATTGCAAAAGAGGCAGGCTTGCGACTGGCAATTGAAACCGGTTACCCCCGCTCGGTGCGTGATTATGTCAGGCTGATCCAGGGAATCGACCACGAATCCGTCGGGGCCACCATTGATGTCGGCCATCAGGGCGGCTACGCCGAATTGGTCAGCAGGGTCAGGCCGGAGGAGCGGGGAACCCCCAATATAACGATTGAGTGATAGCTTTTTGCGGGCTGTTGGTGGGTGCTGGGTTCTGGGTTCTGGGCTCTGGCTTCTGGAATGTGAAAAGTGAGAGGGACAACGGCACGTCCTTCGCCCTGCCGTTGTGTTGTTCTGACCCCAAGAAACAGCACAGAACGGTAGCCTGGGAAATGCGTAAGTTTTCGAAGCGAAGGGCCGCAAGCGCCGCGCTGGCAAGGCTTTACCTCCGAGGGCCCCGCAGGCATAGTCATGACTCTGTCGAGGAGCCCGAGGAGGGGGAACGCAGCCAGCGCGGATGATGGGGGCCCTGCAGCCGAAAACTTATGAATTTTCCGGGCTAGTGTACTAGAGCGTCAGCTCGCCCGTTTCTCTTCAATTTTCAAAAGGTCGGCGGCTCAATGTACATCGACTTCGCCCGGTGATGTTCAAGGCAATTACGATCTCGCCCTGGAACGGCAGTGAGCGAAGTGAACAAACTGTCGGCGCCCCAAAGTGCATTTTTCCGAGCAAGTGGGTTCAAGACGTTGTTGATCCAGCCCTGGAACCGCAATGAGCGAAGCGAATAATTTTCAATCCTATCCCACCCGCTCCAAGTTCCCAAACTCAAGCCTCCAGACCTGGTCACAAAGGCCGGACAGACTCGGATCGTGAGTCACGATGACCGAGGTCAGAGCAAAGTCGTCGTGCACTTCCATGAGCAGTTCATGGATCTCCTGGGAGGTCGTGGCATCCAGGTTCCCGGTGGGCTCATCAGCCAGCAGCATTCGAGGCTGGCCGACCAGCGAACGGGCCACAGCCACTCTCTGCCGCTCGCCTCCCGACAACTCACCCGGTCGGTGATGAAGACGTTCCCCCAGTCCCAATTGACTCAGAAGCTGGCTGGCTCGGGTCCTGGCTGACGACGCTGGCTGGCGCCTCAACAGAAGGGGCATCATGGCATTCTCTACAGCGCTGAACTCGGGAAGAAGGTGGTGGAACTGAAAGACAAAACCAACGTCCCTGTTTCGGTACAGGGCCAGTGCGGCCGGCTCGATCCGGCTCAGGTCCCGTTCGCCAAACAGGATGCGACCCGAGTCGGGCTGATCCATCCCCCCGATCAGGTGGAGGAGCGTGGTCTTGCCGCAGCCGCTGGCCCCAGTAATAGCGATTTTCTGACCCTCACTCACCTCAAGATCCAGGTCCTTCAGGATGGTCAGAGTGGCAGCTCCCGAGGAATAAGTCTTAACGAGCTGCTCGATCCTAAGAACAGTAATACTCATTTGAGTAGTGTACTGTCCGGGAAGTTCGCGGTGTTAATTCGGGATGGATTTTCGTCGACAGTGAGGCGCGCGACGCAGGAAGGCCGGGTGTCTTTCGAGGTAGCGCAACAAAGCTGTCGGCGAAAAGATGCCTGAAGTAGCGGCGTGAACTTTCCGGACAGTGCACTAGCCAGTCTCCCGGCAACTTCCGCACCGCAGCGCAGTCACTGGCGTTCCTGCCTCTGTGGTTTCCTTGATTGTTCATGTTCTTCGCGGTTGGGGGGGCGGTCCCGAAGGTTATCTGTCTCGTCGCCGAGCAGGCAGAGGCGCGAATGCCAATGAGCGCGCAACCCAGAACCCAGAACCCAGAACCTAGAACCAGACTAGTCATAGCGAAGACCATCAACCGGGTTGAGTCGGGAGGCAGCCCGGGCCGGAACCACTGTCGCCAGTGAGCTGACCAGCACGGCCATCACCATAATCACCACCACATCGGCCCGGCGCAATTCGAAGGGTACATAGGATATGGAGTATACGGTCTTGTCCAGGGCGATCACCTGATAAGCATCGAGATACCAGACCAGGCCGCAGCCGAGAATTGCCCCAATGCAGGTTCCAACCACACCGATGATCACGCCCTGGAACAGGAAGATACGCAGAATGGTTGAGGGAAGTCCGCCCATGGCCGCGATGACTGCGATGTCGCCCGTTTTTTCCATCACCATCATGGTCAAGGTAATGATGATGTTCAAAGAGGCCACCAGGACGATCAGCCCGATGGCGATGAACAAGGCCAGCTTCTCGAGTTGGAGGGCCGAAAAAAGAGGGCGGTTCAGCTCCATCCAGGTTCTGGTTGTGAACGTCTTCCCGGCCTGGGAACGGAGCTTTTGCGCAGTCCCATCCGCTTGATAGATGTCATGGAGCCGGAACTCAAGAGCCGAGACCCCCTCATCAGACATCCCTTCGAACACCTGTGCGTCGCGCAACGGAATCAGAGCCCAGTTGGCGTCAAACTCCCACAAACCCGACTTGAAAATGGCGGCAATCTTGAACTTCTTGTAGCGAGGGAATCGGCCGATTGGAAAGGGCGCCAGCTCGCCCGTCATACCCAGAGCCCGAACCTGATCGCCCACCAGCAGGCCCAGGGCCTCGGCCAGAGCTTCGCCCACGATCATTTCCGGGACCGAGGTCCCCTGACCGAAAGAGGCAGCGTTCCCCTCCGTAATCTGATCCAGCAACCCTCCCATGAACTGGGGTCGTGTGGGATCGATACCCCGCATGTTAACCCCCTGTGACCGGCCCAGGTCACTCTGCAGCAGCGCTTGACTGTAAATCGTGGGAGCAACGGCGGCGACGTTCCCAATGGCTGCCATTTGATCCGCCAGCGCGTTATATCCCAGGATAGCCCGGCCCTGGATCTGCAGGAGGGTGATGTGAGTTGTCGCTGACAGTATCCGTTCCTGAAACTCCTTCTGAAAGCCGCTGTTCAGTGCCAGAGCCACGATCAGAGCCGTCACGCCGGCGGCCACTCCCACCATCGAGATCAGAGACACGATGGAAATGACTACCTGTTTGCGCCGGGCCAGCAGGTAGCGAATCGCGACAAAGAGTTCAAAGGGCATGAGCGTTAGAGCCCCTCTTCGTCGGCGGCCCTTCCGGTCTCCGGTCGCAGCTGCGGGAAGAGGATGACTTCGCGAATCGACCGCCGATCGGTCAACAGCATGGTGAGACGATCGATTCCCATTCCGAAGCCCCCGGTGGGAGGCAATCCATAAGAGAGAGCCTGAACGTAATCTTCGTCCATGGAGTGGGCTTCCCGATCACCCTGTGCCCGCTGCTGAAGCTGCTCCTCAAATCGCCTCCTCTGCTCGGCTGGATCGTTCAGCTCACTATAGGCGTTGGCCAGCTCGAACCTGCCCGCGTAGAGTTCAAAGCGTTCCACGAAGCGGCGATCCGAATCCTTCCTCTTCGACAGAGGGGAGAGCTCCAACGGGTAGTCGAATATGAAGGTTGGTTGAACGAGCTGAGGTTCGGCCACAGCTTCGAACAGTTCGGCCAGAAGCATTCCCCAGCTCGCTTGTTCGGGGATCTCCACCTCCAGCTGCTCCAGCAGGTCTCGGAGGCCAACGGGGTCGTCCAGTTCCTGAGGAGACGGAGCAGGAGGCTCGGGCCAGTACTCGCGAATGGCCTCCACCATGGACAGACGCCGATACTTCCCGAAATCGATCTCGTCTTCGCCGTAGGGAACCCGGGTGGACCCGGTCACCCGTTCCACCACTCGGGTCAACATCTCCTCAGTCAGGTCCATCACGTCGTTGTAGTCGGCATAGGCCATGTAGAACTCGAGCATCGTAAACTCGGGATTGTGCTGGATCGAGATGCCCTCGTTTCGGAAGTTCTTGTTGATTTCATAGACCCGGTCCAGGCCACCCACGGTCAGTCTCTTCAGGTAGAGTTCAGGCGCCACCCTCAAGAAGAGAGAAACGCCAAGAGCCTCGTGAAAGGTCTTGAAGGGCCGGGCCGTCGCTCCTCCCGCCAGGGGCTGCATCATGGGTGTCTCCACCTCCAGAAAACCCTGCTCATCGAAGAAGCTTCTCAGTTCACGAATGATGTGACTGCGCCGTACAAAGACCTCTCGCACCTCGGGGTTGGCGATCAGATCCAGGTAGCGCTGCCGAAATCGAAGCTCCACATCAGTCAGGCCGTGCCATTTCTCGGGCAGAGGCAGCAGGGACTTGGCCAGGAGATCGATTCGTTCGACAGAAATGCTGAGCTCGCCCATTCGGGTTCGGAAGACTTTCCCGGCGACTCCGATGATGTCGCCAATGTCGAGCAATCGGTAAAGCTGGTAGTTGTTGCTCCCCACCCGGTCCTTGCGGACATACAGCTGAATCCGGCTACCCTGACCTGCCAGGTCGGCAAAACCGACCTTTCCGTGCCCTCGCATCGAGGCAATTCTTCCGGCCGTCTGGACTTGTACCTCATCTTGCTCCAGCTCGTCGCTGCTCTTGGAAGAAAACTGCCGAACCAGGTCGGTCACTTCGTGAGACCGTTCGTAGCGGTGAGGATACAGGTCGTAGCCGAGCCGCTCCACTTCGGCCAGCTTTCGACGTCTTTGCTCCACAGGGTCGGTGGCGCGCTTATCCATTTGATCGGTCCTTTCCCGTGTCTTCCAGGTCCTTACGGACAGCGTCCAGGATACCGTTCACAAATTCTGTGGCTTCCACCCCACTGTACTTGCGGGCCACTTCGATGGCTTCGTCAATGACAACCACCCGGGGAGTTTCTGCAAACAGAAATTCTGCAATCGCCATTCTCAGGATGCTCCGATCCACGGTAGCCATCCGCTCCAGCTTCCAGTTGCTGGCGTGTTTTCGAATCAAAAGGTCAATTTCAGTCTCATTCTCCACATAGCGGTCGTGCAGGAACTGGGCAAAGTCCCGGGTCTCCGGGTCGACTTCTTTGGATTCCCAGATCAGTTCCTCGCTGTCCTCGGGATCGGAAAACTCGCTTCGGAAGAGCAACTGCAGAGCGTACTCTCGACCCTTTCGTCGACTTCCCATAGGCTACTCGGGTCCCAGTTGCTTCATTGCCTGCACCATCTGCAGAGCCGCCTGCACGGCTTCTGCGCCTTTGTTTCCATGCCTTCCGCCGGCGCGATCCAGGGCCTGCTCGAGGTTTTGGGCCGTCAGCACACCGAACGCAATGGGAACTTCGCACTCGAGCCCAACCTGCCCGATGCCCCGGCTCACCTCTGCGGCAAGGTAATGATAGTGATCGGTTTCTCCCTGAATCAGGGCGCCCAGACAGACCACGGCATCCGGACGGGCCGTCCGAATCAACACGCGGGTGGCGAGTGGTATTTCGAAGCTGCCCGGAACCCGGACTTCCATCACGTTTCCGTCCGGAACTCCAGTTCGAGCGAGTTCCTCCCGAGCTCCTTCCAGAAGGCGTTCCGTCACGCCGGGATTGAAGAGGGAAACCACGATTCCGATCTTCAGGCAGGAAGGGTCGAGCTCGAGAGCAGCCACTGGCTTGCTCTCCTCACATTGAACCACTTGTGTCCTTTGCTTCCGGCATCTTTCCGGAAAAATCGCCGAGATGGTTTGCCCGCGAGAGATAGTGTAAACCGGATATCAAAGTCAAAGCGAGTGTCGCGACAAAGATCGGTCCGAGCGGAACCAGGGTCGGGATGCCGGCGTTGGAGACCAACACCAGGAATACACTCAAAAGCTGAAACGAGGTAGCCGACTTTCCCCACATCGAGGGAGGAAAAGTGTGCGTACCGCGCAGCCAGTGCACCAGAAGGGCCCCCAGCACGAGAAGCAGATCGCGGCCGATGACGGTGACGGTCAACCACCAGAGGGGTATTTGGAAAGGCCCTTCGGCGCCAGGCAGGCTGAGGACGAGAAGCGCGCTGACAAGAAGAAACTTGTCGGCCAGCGGGTCCAGCACCATTCCCAGTCCGCTTTGCTGCCTCCAACGCCGGGCGATCCATCCATCCAGCAAATCAGTCAATCCAGCAACCACAAAGGTGAAGAGCGCCGCAATCGCGGCTCCCCTCAAGATCAGGAGTACCAGAACTGGCACCAGGAGGATACGAAGAAGCGTCAGACTGTTGGCGTAACTCATAAACCTCACGACGTGTGACAGCGGGCAGCTGGAAATTCTGGCAGGCAGTCCGATCCGAGTCAAGAGTGTGACTCCAGTCGCAGGGACAACGGGACTTGCAGTTCTATACTCCACAGTTGCGAGATCTGTTAGAAGCGAAATGGAAGCATGTTCTGATCTTCCACCCACGGGGCCGGGGCGACCCGCCGATCCGAATTCCTCGGCCCCCTTCCTCGCACTCTGAAGCAACTTTCCTGGCATTCCCCGCAACACAGAGACTGGAGGATGCTAGAATTCGCTCAACTCTTCAATGAAGTACACAAATAAGAAACTGAATCCAGGAGCTCCAAGCATGCGACTGAAACTCTTTCTCCTTGCCACCACGCTGTTGACTCCCTCAGTAATGGCCACCTCTTATGTCATGATTCACGACGACGTGCTGACCGATCAGGCCCGGCTGGTCCTGGTGGGCGGCGTCCAGAGCGTGGAGAGCATCGTGGCCAATCCACCTTACACGCGCTACCACATCCGTGCTGAGCGTCTGCTCAAGGGCCAACTTGAAGGAGAGACGGTTGCGGTGGATGTTCTGGGGGGAGTGACTCCAAGTGGTAGCCGACTCATCCTATCCGGGTCCATGTCATTTGCCGCTCGGGATCGGTTGATTCTGTTTCTCGTACCGAGAGGCACTGGCTCCTACGGGGTACTTCATCTGGGCCTGGGAGCCTTCCGGGAGCTGACTGTTGGAAATCGGAAGATCGCCCGTCGCTTCCTGGGGGACGACGCTATTGAGATCGGTTCTCCGACCAGCGACTCGGAGCGGTTCCACCAGCCTCGCGACTTCGAGGAGTTCGCCAACTGGCTGGAGGACTATTCCAAGGGATCCAAACGACAGATGGACTACTTTGTCAAGGCGTCCGAGATACAGATTCCGGCGACTTCGGCTTTTCGCTTGGGTCTGCAGCCCGGAAGACACGACAAATTCGACAAGGGCGAAAGGATCGAGTGGTTGGCCTTCCAAGGAGGTCAGCCCGGCCTGGCCGGGGGAGGAACCGCGGAGTTGGAGGCCGCCTTCGAAGCCTGGAATGCAGACTTGAACACGAACATCAATCAGGCGCTGAGCGGCACGACAGCCTCGAATCCGGGGCTGGAATCGGATGGGGAGAACAACATTTCCTTTGGTGATCCGGCGAACGATATTGATGGCACATTCACCTGCCCGGGGGAGGGGGTCCTGGGCATTGGCGGAGCTTTCGTGGGTACACCCATTCATGTCCATAAGGGTCAGGACTTTTTCACGATCTTAGAAACGTTTTTAATCATAAACGATGGTGTGGAATGTGCGTTCGGCGCCGCAGGTGGGCCCGCGCTAGCCGCCGAAGTCTACGGTCACGAGATTGGGCACTCATTACTCTTGGGCCATTCCTGTGGTGAGTTCATGGCCTGCACCGATCCGGTGAAGGACGAAGCTTTGATGCGAGCCATAGCTCATGATGACGGTCGGGGCGCTCGGTTGGGAACTGATGATCGTTTGGCCATTGCTCAACTCTACTCAAACCCCACCGAGGGTTTCGCCAGGGCCATCTTCGCCCAGTACATCAACGGTGACATCGGTGGTGTTCCCAACAGCACCCGGGTCGTGGCCCGCAACAACGGAACTCAGACTGACAGCGGCCGCATCAACTTCCAGGATGCGACCGGGAATCCACAGGCGGTCCCGGTCAGCATTTTCGGGAGTGCACCGGCAGGAGCTCAGACCTTTGTCAACTTCAACATTCCCGTGGGGGGTGTCTTCGATGTTGAAACCGCCGGGACCGGCGCCCTGGTACAGGGAAGCATCGAGGTCGTGTCCAATCTGGGCGCAGATTCAAAACTCGAAGCGACCGAGGCTTTCGAGGTCCTGGGGAACTTCGTCTCCGTACCCAGCGCCACTCTGGCTGCCATTCAGCAGGTCTTCGTGAGTGTCAACGCCGGAGAAAATACCGGCTTTGCAGCCTACAATCCGAACCCCGGCGCCGTGGACATGAACATCTGCATGATCGACGACGACGGAAACGAACGAGCGGATGTGGGCCTTTCCATCGATCCGGGTCAACAAATCGCCATCTTTGTCGATGATGCAGATCTCTTTCAAGGCTTTCTGAACAGCGTTGGCAACAACTTCACCGGCACCATGACCATCAGCACGCTCAATGGAGAAGTGCTGGCCATCCTGGGGCTGCTGCAGAAGGCCGGATCGGGGGCGCTGATCGCCGTCGAGACCAGCACCAATGCACCGCATCCGGAACCCTAAGGAGACGCTCCATTTCCCACGACGGTCTTCGTAGGGGCCGGTCTTGTGCCGGCCCCTTTTCAACGGCGACCACAAGGGTCGCCCCTACGTCGAGGTTGCCGTTCTTGCCGCCGGGGACGGCACCTGCATTACGAATCTCAGGAGTTCGCCATGAACCCGGCTAAAAAACGCACGCTTGGACGCACGGGGGTGGAACTCACTCAATTCGGATTTGGAGGAGCTCCCATCGGGGAACTGTTCGTGCGCGTCAGCGACGAAGATGCCCAGGCTACCCAGCAGGCTGCCTGGGATCACGGTGTCCGCTACTTCGACACCTCTCCCTGGTACGGGCTGGGCCTGAGCGAGCACCGGATGGGCCGCTTTCTTTCGCAGCAGAAAAGGGATAAATTTGTCATTTCAACCAAAGTGGGCCGCATCCTCAGAGCGCCCTCCGATCCGGCCGTTCTCGAGGGCTCTCCCTGGATTGGAGGCCTTCCCTTCGAGGTTGTCTTCGACTATGGCTACGATGCCATCATGCGCTCGTTTGAAGACAGCCTGCAACGTCTCGGCTTGAGTCGAATCGACCTGCTTCTCATCCACGACCTTGATTTCCTGTACCACCAGACGGAAGCCCTCGTCGGGGCTCATCTCAACCGCCTTGCGACCAGTGGATGGAGAGCACTGGATGACCTTCGAACCGCCGGCCTCATCGGTGGAGTCGGCGCCGGAATCAACCAGCGGGGCATGATTCCCAGATTTCTCGATCTGGTGGACCTGGACTTCTTTCTGGTCGCGATTCCCTACACCCTGATGGAGCAGGATATTCTGGAGGACGAGTTTCCACTGTGCCAGGAGCGAGGCGTGGGCGTCGTCATCGGAGCCGTCTTCAGCTCGGGGATTCTGGTCACCGGAGCCATTGAGGGGGCCAAGCACAACTATGCCGATGCCACGGCCGAGGACCTGGGAAAAGTCGGGCGCATGGAGGCCGTGTGCGAGCGTCATGGAGTGCCGCTTCCGGCCGCCGCCCTGCAGTTTCCCTTTGGCCACTCCTGTATTGCCAGTGTGATTCCGGGAGCTTTCCAGCCTCAGCACGTGGAGCAGAACATCGCCCACTTTCAGCATGATATTCCCTCTGCTCTATGGGAGGAATTGAAGGCCGAGAATCTGATCCGCCCTGATGCACCAACGCCCTGAGTGTTGGTCCGAACAGGTTCGCGGCACGGAGGCCGGTCTGCCTCAGAGTGGGAGGACCCTCCGTGGTCCGGGCAAGAAAGCTGAAGCCCCGGGCGGTCAGCACATTGAGCCGCCCACGTTCTCAGGTTCGGTGTGGTTGGTTCCCGATTGACAGGCGGCGTGATCAGGGCGTTAAATGGATCACACAAACTTTCGGGGGAAGATAGTAAGGTTGCCGGAAATGATTGCAAAAACCCTCTGCTGCGCAGCGTGTGTGTTGATTCTCTTGAGCCCGCCCTCGACCGCCTCGTCTCTTCAGAGTGAGCAGGAGCAAAAGGAAGAGAAACAAGAGGAAGCGAAACAAGAGAAGGAAGAGAAGAAGTTTGCTGTTTTGGGCGGGTGGCTGAATAACCGGGACCCTGTCGCGGGTATGAGATATTCAGCCCACCAGTTGCAGCGCCTTCAGCCCTTTCCCCGGGAGATAGAGGGCGATCCGCAAGCGTTCGTTGAAGAGGAGACCATTCAGGTCGACCCGCACACGACTCGGACTGTGACCCGAACTTATCACGACGACGGCTTCGGCTCACAGAGACTCGTGAGCGTAACGGAAGAAACGCGGACGGTGAAGGAAGATGGGCAAGAAGAGGCGGTCAGAAGAATCTCGAACCCGGATTCCAACGGCCGTCTCCAGCTTCAAGTGGAAGAAACGCAGCGAGTTGTGTCCAGAGGGGACAATGAGTTTGAGGTCCAGACCGTAGTGTCCATGCCGGGGGTAGACCGCCGCCTGCGGCCCGTGGAGCAATTCGTCCAAACGGAACTGCGCCGGACCGATGGAACGGTCGAACTCGATCGCATTCATTATGTGGCCGACGGCAGTCGCCAGTGGCAACCCGTGGAGCGGCGCACGTCAGTCACTCGGGCCGGCAACGGAGAGAGCACGACAGAGGAAGAAGTCTACAGGGCCGATCTCAACCGGCGTATGTCTCTGAGCGACCGGATCACGAGCCGGGAGTGGAACGCCGAAGACGGCACCATTCATCGCACCATCGAAACCCAAAGTGTGAATCCGCAGGGAAAATTGCAGCTCGCCGAGCGGGTGAACACTGTTCAGTCCACCGATCCGGACGGCCTGGTGGAAATCGTACAAGACGTGGAGGTCCCCCTTCAGGGCAGCGGCCGGATGCAACCGTCAGAGAGAATCGTCTCTTCCTTCACACCGGGGGGCGAGGCCGGGGGCAGCACCGAGATCCGCGTCGAGGTCCCCGACGGCAACGGCCGGTTGACTCTCTCCGCCACCTACAGAGAAGACCGATCTGGAGCCGAGGGAAGCGAAAGGCAAACCCGAACCGTCCAGAAGCAGTGATTCTCAAGACTTCTGTTCTCCCACTCTGGCCCCTTACGTCAAGTCCAGCGAAACCATTTGAGCGCCAGCAAAAAGGAAATACTCATCCAGGCAGCCAGGATGGACAGCGCAAACCCCTGAGAAACCAACGACTGCCCTTCCAGGATGACGGCCCGCAGGGCATTGATCAACTGAGTCAGCGGCAAGGCCTGTATGAATGGCTGCATGAACTGGGGAAAGCGTTCCGCCGAGAAGAAGATGCCGGAACAGATCCACATCGGAAGCATGATCAGATTCATGATGCCCGAAATCGCCTCGATGCGCCGGGCTCGACAGGCGGCCAGTAACCCCAGGCCGGCAAAGGCCATCGCCCCCGTAAGACCAACTACCGAAATGGACAGAATACTGCCCCGGATGGGAACGCCGAATATGAGCCTGGCAGCCACCAGCAGGACGAATGCTTCCGGCACGAAAAAGATGAGTCGCGGCCCCACTATCGAGAGTAGGAACTGGGGTCGTCGCAGGGGAGTCCCGATGAGACGTTTGAGCAGCTTCTTCAGGCGCATGTTGACCAGCCCGAAGCCAACTCCCCACATGCCTCCGCCCATCAGATTCATGCCGATCAGACCCGGCACCAGGAAATCCACATAGCGGGACCCGGGAGCGGTCACGGTCACATCGCGAGCGGGCAGTGGATCGGTCCTTCCCGCAGCCCGCTGCAAGGCGTCATCAATGGCTGAACGTGCGGTTCGCGCCTCCGGATTAGAGGGGTCGTAGTGGTACTCGAAGCCACCGGATTCGCTTGATACAATCACCACCAGTGTCCTGCCCCCCCGCAGACGCTCCATAGCTGTTTTGGCGGAATGGACCGTGATCTTGAACTCCTGGTTGTCACCCAGAGCCGCGACCACTTCGCGAGCCGCATCTCCTGCAGCCACATCAAAGGCGATCGCCTGACTCCCGGTTCCCTGAAAGGCAACTCCGAGCCCGATGACCATCAGGAGAGGAAAGCCGTACGTCCAGAAAATCGCCTCCGGCTCGCGCAGATAGCCCCGAATATTGCAGAGAGTCAGTTGAGCGAGGGCGTTTCTCTCAAGCATCGCGCAGATGTCTCCCCGTTAGACTCACAAACACATCCTCCAGGTTAGCGTGCCGGGTGGCCAGAGTCTCAAGGGTCAGGCCCCGAGCTTTCAGATGCTCCAGCAGACCTGGGAGGCTGAGGCGTGGCTCGGAAACAGCCAGCAAATAGATGCCAGCCTCTCGCGTCACGCCTTTCACCGCCTCCAGTTCACGTAACTCCTCCTCGAGGCTCTCGATTTCCGAACCATTCTCGAGACTGAACTCGATCACGTGATCCCCTCCCAGCCGAGAGATCAGCTCCCGGGGAGAGCCCTCAGCGATGATCTTCCCCATGTCGAGGACTGCCACCCGGTCACAGAGGCGCTCCGCTTCTTCCATGTAGTGGGTCGTCAACAGGATCGTTCTGCCCCGAGCACGAAGGTTGGAAACGACATCCCACAACTGTCGCCGAGCCTGCGGGTCGAGGCCGGTCGTCGGCTCATCCAGAAAAATCAGAGCGGGATCCCCCACCAGGGCGACGGCGACGGCCAGGCGTTGTTTCTGTCCGCCCGAGAGTTCCCGGACCCAGGCAGAAGCCTTTTCGTTCAGGGAGACCAGAGACAATGCGTCATCAAGCGGGATACCTGAGTCATAGAAGCTTCGGAACAGCCGAAGGATTTCGATGACGCTCAGTTTTTCCTGAAAGCGGGTTTCCTGGAGCGTAATGCCAATTCTCTGGCGAATCTCGTGATCCTTGCCCTGACCCCACTGCTGACCCAGGACTTCAACCTGGCCAGAAGTCGGTTTCAGGAGACCCTCCAGGATCTCCACCGTCGTCGTCTTCCCCGCCCCGTTGGGGCCGAGCATTCCAAAGCACTCCCCTTGCTCCACCAACAGGTCCAGGCCGTTGACGGCATCGACAACCTTCTTCTTCCTCTGGTACTGCTTGTAAAGCTGCCGGCACCGGATCGTGGTAGACATGGGAACCCCTTAACTCTCAACCTTCAGCCGTCGACCGTCAACCTGAAACCCTCAGTACACCAGGAACCCTTCGCCTTGCAGCCGAGAGTAGCAAGGGCAGATCGGTTGCGGTTCCAGCCGCCGAGCAGACAGAGGCGCGAAATGCAATGACCGCGCCAACTTGCAACTTGCAACTTGCAACTTGCAACGGCGCGAGCCCCGCGAGCGCGCTTTCAACCCCCCGGCAGCAGGGCCACGATGCGCAATGGTCCTCCACTGCCGCCACCTATCTTCATGGGCAGCGCCACAATGACGAAGTCTTTCTCTGGAAGCCGCTCCAGCTGGTCTACGCTCTCGAAGGCTGGAATGTTGGCTTTGAAGAGAATCTGATGGGATCGGAACTGTTTTGACTGGCCGAAATCAATGCTGGGTGTGTCCAGACCGATGGCCCTGATCGACCGGTTTTCTACCAACCAGAGGGCCGCCGCGGGTGCCAGCCCCGGAAAGTGGAGATTGGCTACGGCCTGCTCGCCCTGATCTTCCGTCCCCAGGTACCGGGCGCGGTTGGGCCAGTGGCGCGAGAAGCCGGTGTAAAGCAGGACAATTGCACCTTCGGGAAGGTTGCCGTGTTGATCCTCCCACGATCGGAAGTCTTCTACGCCGACTTCGTAATCTGCGTTTTCCAGACAGCGGCTGGAGACATCGATTCGGACAGCAGGTCCGATCAGGCGTTCCACGGGAATCTGGTCGGTAGTCCAGCCACCTTCCGCGAAATGAATCGGAGCGTCCAGATGAGTGCCTCCGTGCTCCGCTGCACTGAAGGAATTCGCTGTGTAATAGTAGCCGTCGTCGGTGAGTCCACGGGCGTCTACTCTCAGTTCAAAGCCCTCGGCTGTGGGCCAGTAAATCGTCTCAGCGTCGAAGGGATGCGTGAGGTCGATCATCGAAGAACTTTCCAGCAGGTCTGCCAGACGAGGCGGTTGCGTCGGGTCGTCACTTTCGTGAGCCACCGTGCAGGCGGCTGTTGCAAGCAGAATAATGGGTGGAAGAAATCGGTGAGACATGGCGCAGTGCCCTCCGGTTGGAACCATCAATACTTCTTGAAACGCAGCAGTTTTTCGCTCACTTCCCCGTCCCTGGAGCGCATCACGAGGTAAGTGTCCAGTGCCATCAGTACGTAGAACTTGACCATTCCATCAGGCTTAGAGCGAGAACCAGGGCAAAGATTGATTTCATGAACATTTCTCCTATCATCCCCGAGCAAGAGCCCACTCAGTTTAGCGACTCCCTTTCACAAATACGATCGGCTTTGCGAGATGGCCTGCCAGTTAAGTCCCGTTGCGCTTGAATGGTAAAGTGTGTCAGCCTGATGAACAGATGAACGCTGGAGACCCCATGCATTCCCTGAGGCACGTCATCCTGGCAGGCATGATTCTGCTTTTAATGAGGGTCACAGTGGTCGATGCCCAGCCAACTGTGAAACCGGTCCTTCACGGAAAGTATTGGGTCGCCATCACCGGAAAACCCCTGGCAGCGACCGCCGGAGCCATGACGTTCATGAAGGGCGGCAACGCTGTGGATGCAGCCTGTGCCATGCTGGCCGCGACCAGCACCATGTTCGACGGATCGAGCTGGGGGGGAGAGACGCAGGCTCTTATCTACAATCCGGAAACCGGAAAGGTGGTTGGGATCAATGCGTTGGGAGTCGCTCCTACGGGCGCGACACCTGATTTCTTCAAGGCCAGGGGGCTGGAGTATCCTCCGGCCTACGGCCCACTGACAGCCGTGACCCCCGGCACCGCCGGCGGACTGATGGTGATGCTTGCCGAGTTCGGGACTCTTTCCCTGAAACAGGTTCTGGCCCCAGCGATGCAGATGGCGGCCGGCTATCCAATCGAAGGCTCCATGGCCGACAACATCGAGCGCCAGAAGAAGAGAGTCAAGGAGTGGCCCTACTCCAGGGAGACCCTGCTGCCACATCTGGGAGAGGAAGAGAGAGAGGCGCCCTATCCGGGAGAGTCGTTTCGGCAACCGGATCTTCTGAAAACCCTCGAAAAGCTGATCGAGGCGGAGCAACAGGCACTCACGTCCGGCAAGACCCGCAAAGCTGCCATCCTGGCCGCTTACGACCGCTTCTATAAGGGGGACATCGCCGCCGAGTTCGTGCGCGGTTCCCGGGAGCAGGGAGGACTGCATACTCTCGAGGACCTGGCGAACTGGCGGGTCTACATCGAAGAGCCGGTCAAGACCACCTACAAAGGAGTGGAGGTGTACAAGCTCCAGCCCTGGGTTCAGGGCCCGGTCATGCTGCAGGCCCTCAATATCCTCGAAAACGTCGACCTGAAGTCGATGGGTTACAACAGTGCGCGCTACATTCACACGCTCTACCAGGCCATGAATCTGGCCTATGCTGACCGTGATTTCTACTACGGAGATCCCTATGTTCCTCCCTCAGAACCGATCCGGGGACTGCTCTCCAAAGAGTACGCCCGCAGTCGTTTCCAGATGATCAACCACGAAGAGAACGACCCGCATGTAAAGCCGGGCGACCCCTACCCCTTTCAGGACCAGAAAAACCCGTACCTGGATTTACTCGAAGTCTGGCCACCTGAGAAAGAAAAGAAAGATCCCGAGAAAATGACGGGGGCAGAGCTGCGCCGCTATGAGGAAAACTTTCGGGCCGGGACCACTTCAATTCAAGCCGCCGACAAGGACGGCTGGGTAGTTTCCGTGACCCCGAGTGGCGGCTGGATTCCAGCGTGTATCGCCGGGCGTACCGGCATCGGCATGAGCCAGCGAATGCAGAGCTTTGTTCTGGAGCCGGCCTGGAACCCCTTCAACGTGGTTCGTCCGGGCCAGCGTCCCAGGGCCACTCTCACACCCGGAATGGCGCTCAAGAATGGCAAGCCCTACCTTTCCTTCGCGGTCCAGGGCGGCGACACGCAGGATCAAAACCTTCTGCAGTTCTTTCTGAACTTCCTCGAGTTCGAGATGAATGTCCAGCAGGGTGCTGAGGCGGCCAACATCGTGAACTACCAGATTCACAGCTCTTTCGGAGATCACGAATCGAGTCCAGGGCGCCTGGGACTTCGTGCAGATGTCCCCCCCTGGGTTCAAGCGGAGCTGCGCAAGATGGGGTATGACATTACGACGCGGGCCAGCACCTCAGGGCCCATCAACTCGATCTACTTCGACCGCGAGCACGGAACCATGTGGGGAGGTTCGAGCAACGACGGAGAGGACTACGGGATCGCCTGGTAGGGCGCATTGCCGGTTCCCGGTAGAGGAATCTGAAATCTGTAGAGTGGGAGGGGGTTCCCAAGTTTAGGTTCCAACGTTCCAAGGTTCCAAAGTTCCAAGGAATTCCAAGATCCCAGAGTGGGTAAAGGCCTCCCACTTTCCCAATCTGGCCAATTTGGAATCGTATTCAGTTCCCCAGATCCGAACAAGCGGCCAGGTAGATCTCAAAGTTGCCGTCGGGATTCTGACCCTGGAAGTCTGCGTTTGATCGAAATGCAATCAGTCTTCCCCCTGCGGTAAGGCTCGGGGCCATGTTGAGCACTTCCAGGGAGCGGGTGACCTGAAAGACCTTCTCAGCCAGAAAGTCGAGCAGGAAAATCTCGCGATTCGTGTCACGATTTAGTTTGACGGGGTTCTTCTTGGACGCCATCAAAAGCAGCCTGCCGTCAGCGCTCAGATCAGCAACATCCGACGTCCCCAGGACAGTCGTCACCTGCGCCAGAGTCTGCTTCGTGCGGTTGAAAACGAAGAGGACCTTGTCTCCCCTGGGATTCAGACCTGTCAGGTCCTCCCGAGAAGCAAAGACAATCAGGGAGGCGTCGAAATCCAGCTGAAGAGATTCCCTGATGAGATCCCCCGGGGCCTCGCGTACCGTGGCGACCAGGGTGGTGGTTCCGGTTTCCAGATGGTGCAGGTAGACAACCTCATCGGCTCCGGGATTCAGTCCTCCAATGTCTGCCGTAGAATGAAACGCCACCCAGCTGCCGTCTCCGCTAATCGTGACCTGACCGTTGAGTCCGCTCCCCGTCTGACTGATCTGGTGAGCATTCTGATCTGAATCGAACAGAAAGACTTCGGGATTCCCGTCAGCGTTCTCACCGGTGATGTCATCAAAGGAGATATAGACCAGTCTGGTTCCCGCATGATCGATCTCATACCGGCCCCCTGGCTCGGGTGTTCCAGGAACACGCGAAAACAGGGATGAGGATAAGACGAAAAGGTTGAAGCCTTCGGGGTCGCTTCCCGTCAGGTTGGCCGAGGAAACGAGTGCCACGACACTGCCGTCGAAATTGGAAACGGGACTGAGGGTGTCCGAGTCGATCGTCTCGGTGAGCTGAGTGAGGGTCCCACCGGCCAACTTAAAGTCAAAGAGCTCCCTGTTACCGTCCCCATTGAGACCAAGGGGATCGGATGTGGAAATAAAGAACAGGTGGCTCCCGTTTTCAGCGAGTGCAGGAGATTGATTCTGGCCACTCTCCGTAAAGGTCACCTGTCCGACCCGACAGGGGCCCGGGAACAGCTTCCGGGGGGGGTTAGCCCTCGACCCGCATAAACTCGAGGCAACCGAACCAGGGAAAGACCCCCATCCTCGCGGGCCAGGAGGACGCCCCCTCGAGGCGCGAACGGATTCCCCTCTGCCAGAAAGATGATATCCACCACCCCGGAGACGTCAATCCAGGGTCGTATCTCTCCAAGGGCCGGAACAGACAGCTGGATTCTACCGGCCCCTCTCTCGGCAACGAGCAGATGGAAACCGTAGGGGCAACCTGTGCGATCGCGATAGAAGCCCAGCAATTGACCCGGGTTCGCAAGGTTCTGAGCGATGGTTCTCAGCGATCCCGTGAAACGAACGAATTCGACAATTTCACCCCTCGCCGGCAAGGACACGTAGATGTTTCCGTTGCACGCGTTCACGGCGATGCGACCGTTGGGGAGATCGAAGACCTTCTTCTTGCCGGGCGGGCCCTGGCCGGTGAGCGACGTGGAACCGGTCAATCCGATGTTCAGGGAGGCAGCAGGGATCGAGCTGACTTCCGTCTCCTCAGCAACCAGAAGATCTCCATTGATCGCATCCAGAGCCAGGGCGGTCGGTTGAGTCAGCCCCGAAGCGACCGCTGTGAAAGCGCCGCTGGCGGGATCGAGACGAAGCACGCGCCCGGTGTTGGTAGCGCTCATGAGCAGATACTCGAGGCCGTTTTCGGCTTGGAAGGGAATCATTTTGGCCACTTCTTCCTCAGGTATCGTCACCAGCGTCTGGGAAACCTCTCCTGTGACATCCACAATTCTCGTGGAGAACGCCGCTTGAACGGGTCCGGAAAAGCCTGCGGGAGACGCTGCCGCAACCAGCTCGGCGGTGAACAGTTTTTGGAGACCGCCCAGGTAGGCGACCGATTGCAGGATCCCAAGATCCGACCGAAACACCTCGGGCCTGAGAACATCTACCGAGGCTCCCACGGCCGCCGTCTCCGAATTGGCGGCAACAGTGACCGGCTGATCTTCCGGAATCAGAGCCGGCGCGCTGTATCTTCCCACCCCGGTGATGGTGCCGACGGTAGTATTCCCGCCAAGAGCACCGTTGACAGTCCACTCCAGCGGCCCGTCGAGACCTTCCGCCTCGAAACTCTGCTGGCTGCCGGGACTGAGAATAGCCAGGGGCGGCAGCAGGCGAATCTCCTCGCCACCCGAGTCGGGCTCAAAAAATGTGGGTGCCTGCTGAGGCGGGATGTTGGACAACACGCCACTCGCCAGACTCCCGAATATGGAGGTCAGATAGATGGGGACATCGCTCTTGACCCAGATAAACCCGCCCGCCTGACCGGCCGCGCCGCCGATCAATTGCTCAATCAGCTTGCTGACTCTCTCTCCCGGGCGAAGAACGGTCGCAAAGGATCCGATTCGGGTTCCGTCCGGTCGCAGAGCCACAACCTGAACATTGGCAGTGAGGGCACCTGAGTTCAGAAACGCGAGGCCGGTAAAGAAGCCCAGGTCCGTCGCTATGTGAGAAAACAGAGCCCGTCGAAGGCCCTGGGCAGCCCCCGAGACTGAGGCGACCGAGCCCAGCACAGGAACGGAATAACTCAAGGCTCCAAAAAGAGCATCTGATGTCACTTCGATCTCCAGCCAGCCTTCCAGAGTCTGCTCACCGGAGAACCCGAACATAGCCTCCAGATCTTCGCTGAGGTGCCCTGCAGGTTGGATCACCCGGTTGACTGGATTGGTCAGCAGATCCTGCTGGTCGTAGAGAGTTCCATCCGGCCTGTGCGCTTTGATTGTGACGATGACCGCATCCCCGGATCGGCTCGAAAGCGTAAGGCGAGACTCGAGGCCGCCCAGGACTGCCATCTGGGGAAACAAGATTCGGTTCACCGGCTCGTCGATGGGTACCGCGTTGAGGCCCAGCAAGTCACCTGGGCCCTTGACGAGTTCGAAGCAGGCGATGTCGGGGTTGGCAGTGGCGGTCATGTAAAAGAATCTCGTTTCGGCGGAGTCACCCAGCCCGAACAACTCGGCCACATTCAGTCTTTGGACGCCGTGCGACGGAATGAGAAGCTGGCGGGACGACTCCTCACTCTCTTCACCTGAAAGCTGGAGTTCGATGTCCGCGTCAACATCGCCCGGGTTGATGATGTTGATCTCAGTGGAGAAGCCGCCCCCGACGCGGACGTCCGGCAGCACAAGGCCGGGGGCTTCCGCGGGGAGATCCGCACCGTCAAAAACAGTGAAGTCCAGGTCCAGGAACATAAAGAAACCCGTCAGATCGTTGGTCTCACTGGTGACTGAGAACCACCCGATCGTGGACTCCGGAAGGGCATTGCCAAAAAAGTCGCTGGTCAGGAGAGCCAGTTGCTGGTTGCCCTCGATGACCATTTCGACCGGGTTCTGAATGCCGCCTCCGGCCAAAATCTTTCCATCTTCAAGATAAGCAGTGACCTTGATCGCGGCAGCTTCGTCCCGGGGATTCACGATAGCGACTCCAGTGATCGTACCGGGTTCATTCGAAAGGCGAGGGAAATTCAGGCGAGACTCTGCCAACGACCCGGCTGAGACGAGTACGACCAATAAGGACAGTGACACAGGATGACGCACGTCAGCCCGATTCCTATCCAAGCGAATTACAAATTGACCGCCCCCCACAACCCACAACCCAGAACCCAGAACCTAGAACCTATTACCCCATTCTACCCCGATTGTCGCCTGCTTTGAGATATCCGGGAGGTGATCCTGTCGGTTGGGCCCGGAACGGGAAAGTGCTATCGTCTTAGCCGATCATGATCAAGATCGACGAAAGAGAAGCGGCCATGTTCAGGTCGCTGCTGATCGCTTTCGGGGGGTACGTCACCATTGCTGGTGCTGTCTTCGCCTCCCTGTCCGTCGCCTATTCTGTCCTGGGGCCGGAATTTACTTTTTCAGGTGCCTCCAACCAGGTCACCCTCCAATGGACAATGGTTTCCCTGCTGTCAGGACTGCTCTCGGCGCTGGCCGGTGGCTGGGTTGCAGGACGTGTGGGCAAGAGTTTAGAAGCTTTTTCGATTCTGGTCCTGATCGTCCTGGTGGTCGGAATCGGGTTCGCCGTCTACGCAATGACGAATTCGGTGGAGACGGCTCAAGAAGTCGATCCCTCTGAGTGGGGCTTTCTTGAGGCCTGCCGGCGCGAGGTTCAGCCCACCTGGTTCTATTTCCTGCTCCCCCTGGCGGGGGCCCTTGGAGTGCTGTGGGGCGGGAGGCGCGGCTATCCCGAAGCAGATGTCTAACCAGGCTCCGCTCGCAGGCCAGCGAAGGGCGTCCCCAGATGCTGCGATGGTGGATCCCGAAACAACACAACGGCATTACCAGAGTAGGAGGATCCTCCGTGGTCCGATCAGATCGCCGCGCGGAGGCGGCCCCTACGCTTCGCCGACCCGTGGCATTACCAGAGTAGGAGGACCCTCCGTGGTCCGATCAGATCGCCGCGCGGAGGCGGCTCCTAGTGCGCTCGTAAGCGCACTTGAACAGTAGGGTGAAAGTCCCTACCGGGCAAACGTTCTCCGGCCCGTATTCGACGGCAACTGCGTCATCGTGAGGTGGGGTGGGAAGCAGCCGAAGGAGAACCCCCAGTCTGTAGGAGACGAACTCGATTCGGCTCAGAGGGGACAGCGAGCCTGCTGGGAAATGGCGAAGCTCGAATGGAAGGGAAACCTGACACGGACAAGAGCCTGATGGGTAACGTGAAAAAGGCATCTTGTTAACCCTTGGGGTGGTTGGAGATGGAATGGTGGGAAGTTCAAGTGACGTAAAGCGAGGAGGTCTGCGAAAGGTCGGTCTGGTAAGAGACCCGCAGAAGTCAGAGGCGGCGTAGTAGTGAAGAAGCCGGGTAATGCCGGTGGAGCGAAGGCCCGCCAGGAAGGTGGATGTGTAGAGTCAATGACGAAGCAAGAGGAACTGTCGAAAGTGGAGGAGACTCCTAAGCAAGGCAGAGAAGCCGAGAGCCAGAAATGGAGCTGGGTGGAAGCGGAAGTGTGGACCGAACGCATGCTGACGACCCTGGAAACAGGAGTGAAAGGAGGCAAAAATGCCTACTTTATCGAGCAGGGGCTATTTACCATGGCCGTAGCCCACGCGCAGATCTGTCAGTCCCGCCGTGGACCCCACTGACTGGAGAGCCGGATGCGGGAGAACCGCACGTCCGGTTCGGAGGGAGGGGAGGCTCAAACCAATGAGCTTTCCCTACCCCTATCGCTTCGCCGACCCGTGGCATTACCAGAGTAGGAGGACCCTCCGTGGTCCGATCAGATCGCCGCGCGGAGGCGGCCCCTACGCTTCGCCGACCCGTGGCAGAGCGTAAGCTCGCCGTTAGGCTACTGGGGCTCGGAATCAGGTTCCTGAGATGAAACCGCCCGGGCGCTGACCTCAACCGTTTCACCCCGGGCATGCTCCGTGAACACATCTTCGTCACTCTTTTGCTGCTTCCACAGTCCCAGCATCAGAGTGATGAGGCCCAGCAGAATCTCATCAATGAGAGGGATCACGTCGGGAACCAGCAGGTCTGAGACGAAGAGGATGAAAGTGAGCAGAAAAAGCTGAGGAAACCTCAGACCCCCGGCAAGCCTCTGAAACGATCCAAGTACCCGGTAACCGCTCATGTTAATTGAAAATTATTCGCTTCGCTCATGGCGTTTCCTTGAATCGCTCAATCGCTGCCTTGAACATCACCCACGGGAACCGATGCACATTGTGCCGCCGACAGTTTGAAAATTGAAAATTCCCGTCCAACCTTGGAACGTTGGAATATTGGAGCATTCGAACCCTCCCTATTGTAGACTCAAGTCGATGACTGGAGGCAAGCAACCGCGACGGGCGCGGGCAGCCCTGCAGAGGTGGATCTGGTTCGTTCGCTTCCACTTGTTTCAAAAGCGGAGCCTGAAGCAGATCAGAATCGAGCAAGTGCAGGGCCGCTCATTGGTCGTGACTCCGGGTGTCTTCAATCCGGTCCTGTTTTTCTCCAGTTCAGTTCTAGCCGAACTCCTGGAGTCGGAAGCGCTCTCTCCGAAAGAAGCCTCCGTCCTCGATCTTGGCTGTGGTACAGGGGTTCTTTCCGTTATCGCCGCCTCGAATGGGGAGAAGGTGGTGGCAACCGATCTGAATCCTCAGGCAGTCCGTTGCACCAGGATCAATGCCATTCTCAACGGCGTCGAGAAGAGAGTGACCGTCCGGCAGGGAGATCTGTTCGAACCGGTCCGGGGAGAGTCGTTTGACGTCGTACTCTTCAATCCACCCTACTTCGGAGGCAGACCGCGCGATACCTTCGAAACATCGTTTCGGAGTGACGACATGGCCACCCGTTTTGCCGCCGGCCTGCCCTTGCATCTCAAGCCGGACGGATTCGCCCTCCTCGTCCTTTCTTCGAGGGGCGTCGGCGAAGACTTCCTTGAGAACCTGCTGGCGAATGGCCTTGGCTATGAGGCGGTGGCGGAAAAGGACCTGGTCGGCGAGTTGATGACGGTGTATAAGGTCAACCGTGGTCTCCGGCCCAGTAGCCCGGAGGCTAGATGAAGGTCATTCTGTTTAACCCTCGCAGCTCCCCGGCCCGAAAGCCAATCCTTCCCAATTAGCTGCTGGCTCTGGGCGCCCTGCTCGAAGACCGCTTTTCCTATCGAATTATTGACGGAAATCTCGAGGTGGATCCCGTGGGGGCGATCGAAGTACAGATTGAAAGGGACCGGGAGACTCTGCTGGCGGTCACCGTAATGCCCGGCCCCCAACTGAAGGAGACGGTCCCTGTGTGTCGCTCCCTGAAGGACCGCCATCCCGACCTGACAATCGTGTGGGGAGGCTACTTCCCTTCCCAGCACTGGGAGTCCTGTCTGCGGTCAGACTTCGTGGACTACGTGGTACGAGGACATGGGGAAAAAGTATTCCTGCATCTTCTGGAAGAGTTGAGCGCTGGGAGACCCCTTGAGAGAGCACCTGGAATCGCCTTTCGGGAGGAAGCCACAGGCGAGCCGGTTTCCGGCGGAATGGCGCCCGTTCCGCACCCGGAGGAACTCCCCGAGTTTCCCTACCATCGCCTCGACGTGAACCGCTACGCCCGCAAGACCGTCCTGGGTGAACGGACCTTTTCGTACCACTCCAGCTACGGTTGTCCTTTCTTTTGTAATTTCTGCGCCGTCGTGAATCTCGTGGATGGTAAGTGGCTGGCTCAGTCAGCGGAGAGAACGGCCGCGGCCGTTCGTCGCTTTGTCGAGAAGTGGAAGGCGGATGCCATCGAATTCCACGACAACAACTTTTTCGTGAGCGAGCGGCGAGTTGCCGAGTTCAGCGAGCGCATTCTCCCCCTCGGGCTTGGCTGGTGGGGCGAGTCCAGAATCGATACGCTTCTTCGCTTTTCCGATCGGACCTGGGAATTGCTTCGAAAGGCCGGCCTCAAAATGGTTTTCCTGGGAGCCGAGTCAGGATCCGACGATGTCCTTCAACGCATGGACAAGGGAGGCACCGCAACTACCGAAAAGACCCTTCAAATTGCAGAGAAGGCGAGGGCCTACGAGATCATTCCCGAATTCTCGTTCGTACTTGGGAATCCACCCGAGCCCGAAGAAGATGTCAGCCGGACCGTCGAGTTCATTCGCAAGCTCAAGAAGGTCAACCCGTGGAGCGAGATCGTACTTTACCTGTACACTCCGGTACCCCTTTCAGGAACTCTTTACGAAGAGGCGAAGGCAAGCGGTTTCGAGTTCCCATCCACTCTGGAGGATTGGATTCGCCCGGACTGGGTGGACTTCGCCAAACGGCGAAGTTCACAGATCCCGTGGGTCTCGGATCCCCTGAGGCTGCGTCTGCGTAACTTCGAAGGCGTCTTGAACGCCTACTACCCGACCCGAACGGATCCCCGTCTCACGAAAAGCCGGCGCTGGCTTCTCCGCGCGCTCTCGGCCTGGCGCTATCACTCCGGCATCTATCACTTCCCGATTGAGCTGCGGCTTCTGCATCGAGTCTTCCGGTACCAGAGGCCTGAAACGTCGGGGTTCTGAGAACCCGTTCCACGCTCCACGAGTTCCGTAGTTGTGACCCTGGTGGTCGCCCGTCAAACGGGCCGGCACAAGACCGTCCCCTACAGGCTTCGCCGTCAACCTTCAACTTTTAACTCTTAACTTTCAACTTCTAACCTCCCAGGGCGGGGGCGTCCTTCCCCAGTCACCGGTTTTTCGCGTAGGATGGGAGGGAACTGCGATGACCACCAAGGGTAAAATCGTTTTCCTCTTCCCCTCCTATGCCAGTAAGGAAGCCACGCCCCCGCTGGCGTTGATCTCCCTTGCCGGGCCCCTGGTCACGGAAGGATACGATGTCAGAATCGTGGACACAGCGGTTGAAGATGACGCTGTCGGAGCGGTTTTGGGCCAGATTGAGGGTGCCCTCTGTCTGGGCATCTCTCTGATCACGGGACCCATGGTTCAGGGAGCAGCGGATGTGGCCCGGGCAGTCAAGCAACGTTACCCGGAGATTCCCATTGTACTGGGGGGTTGGCATCCGTCCATCCTGCCGGAGCAGACTCTGGAAGCCGACTATGTGGATTTCGTTGCCGTAAGACAGGGCGAGATGACGATGCTCGATCTGGCCGCAAGATTCGCCGCCTCGTCTCGGGTCGACGATGTCCCCGGAATCCTGCGCAAAGAGAACGGGCAGGTGGTCTGGAATCCGATTCGACAATACCCGGCCGTACGCGATCTCCCCAGCCGTCTCCCCGGCTACGATCTGATCGATTACGATCGCTACCAGCAACTGACCGGACTCCGCTGGCTCATGTACAGCACCAGCCACGGTTGTCCCTACAACTGTGGCTACTGCTCGAATGCCTCCGTGTACGGTCGAAATCTAGATGTTCTGCCCATGGAGCAGGTGGTGGATGAGGTCACCTATCTGGCGCGGAAGTACGGAATCGAACTGATGGGTTTGATCGACGACATCTTTTTCGCATTCCGAAAGCGTTCGCTGGAGATTGGGGAAGGCTTCATCCGCTCGGGACTGGCTTTCGACTGGTATATCCAGGACCGGGTCGACTCCTGGGCCAGGATGACGGCTGACCAGGCCCGGATGCTTCGCCGCTCAGGCCTGGTCCGGGTCCATTTCGGGGCTGAATCGGGTTCCGACGACGTCCTCGAGTCGATCGAAAAGAAGGCCAGCGTAGAGAAGACTCTGGAGGCGGCGCGGCGCTGTGGAGATGCCGGGATACGGGCCAGCTTCGGGTTCATTTTCGGCCTGCCTGCCGAAGAAAGTGACGACTTGAAAGCCACTCTCGACTTGATTGACGCGATCTATACAACGAATCCCCGGGCGGACTGCTACACCAACATCTTCACCCCGTATCCCGGCTCTCCGCTGTGGCCGGTCAGCGTCGAGAAGGGGTTCCGACCGCCGCAACGATTCGAGGAATGGGCAGACTTCTACCCCCGGATTACCCGGCTCCCCTGGATGCGCGAGCCAGAACACACGCGTCTTCAGGCCATCCGGCAGTACCTTCGTTTCGGCTATCATCAGGTGAATGTCGGCGAGAAACCTCCATCCAGGCGCCACCGGATGATTCTCAACCTGTTTCAACCCTTGTCCCGCTACCGAATCCGCAACAAGAAGTTCGGCTTTCCCTGGGAGGTGTACGCCTATCAGGGCCTTCAGCAGTTGAAGGGCTTCCACGCCGAGCAGCGGTTCTAGTGCACTGTCCGGAAAGTTCACGCCGCTACTTCGGGCGTCTTTTCGCCGACAGCTTTGTTGCGCTACCTCGAAATACTCCCGGCATTGCTGCGTCGCGCGCCTCACTGACGACGAAAATCCATCCCGAATTAACGACGCGAACTTCCCGGACAGTACACTAGTGAACTCCCCGGATCACCCCTCCGTCCCCAATCGTCTCAATTCCGGATTTCAAGTTTCTTCGCCGCTTCTCCGGCACCTGGGTCTGGGGCTCCTGATCGCAGTATTGTCCGGATGGGTCTTGATCAGGGGAGTTGTGCCAACACTGAGTCACCCTGGCGGTGACTTCGCCAACTACTACACCGCCTCGAGGATTCTGCTGGAGGGTGGATCAGTCGAGCGCGCTTACTGGGACTTCACCTGGTTTCAGAAGCAGATCGACTCGAACGGGATACGGGACCAGATGGGGGGCTTCATACCCCACCCTCCTTCGACAGCTCTGGTTTTCCTCCCAATCGCCGGACTGGAACCCATTCTGGCCAAGCGCATCTGGGCCCTGCTCAACGTCCTGCTCGCCCTCGCCGCCAGCTTTCTGCTGGCCCGGATCACCGGACTCTCACTCACACTCAGCAGCACGCTGCTGCTCTTGAGCGGTGCCGCTCTGATCAACAATTTTCTCTTCGGGCAGCTCTATCTCCTCTTACTGGTCAGCCTGCTGGCGGGATTCTATTTCCATCAAAGCGGGCACCCGCTGCTGGCCGGCATCTGTTTCGGATCGCTGGCTCCCGTGAAATACGTGGGGTTGCTGTGGTTGCTGTACTTTTCCTGGAGGCGGCGCTGGTCTCTGGTCGCTGCCGGAGCGGCGACGGTGATACTGGTGCTGGCTGCCACCCTGTGGATGGACGGAATCCGGGTCTTTTGGACCTTCATCACTGAAGTTCTTCCCCGCTACCTGGCCGGGCAGGTGCAGGACCCCTTTACCGTGCGCCTCCAGACCTGGAACAGCCTCTTCCGAAGGCTCTTTCTCCACGAGCCAACCTTGAACCCGAATCCTCTTCTCGATTCTCCCCTGCTCTTTTACTTTTGTAAGAACACAATCTTCTGGGGCTTCCTTTTTTTCTGCGTCTGCCTGCTGCAACGATCCGATCATTTCGGAAATCGGGACTCCTTTCTTTTTCAGCTCGGGCTGATCCCCATGACACTCCTGCTGATTGCTCCGGTCGGTGCCACCTATCATTTCTTACTGCTCACTCTTTCTGCCTGCTCGTTTACATCGATTCTGATCGGCCGCCACCAACAGGTCGCGGCGGTAGCCCTGGCGCTTCTTTTTGCCTGCATTCATCTACCCCACTACCTCTGGCTGGAGCCCTATCTTCAGGGAAAGACAGCGGTCCTCGGTTACACGCGGCTGGGGCTTCTCCTTTCCTATTTTCTGGTCTCTCTTTTGCTCCTTGCTCCCCGTCAATGGCTCAAGGTTCCAGGCAAATGGATGGCAGCGACCCTTTCGATGTCGCTGCTTTTTACGGCCTGGCAGTATCTGCCGTCCCGCACTCTTGTGGATGACGGTGCGACGCTGCTGAAGATCGATGGTCGAGAGTTTCAACGCCACCTGGGACTCCTTCTGGACTCGGTCGATGTCGGCAGCCAGAAGCTGGTCTTCACCTATGGTGAACTGTTTTCGAACAGCTATTCCGTGTTCGCCGCCGACGGCAGTCGCTGGACCGGCGGAACTGAGGCAAACTACTACGAGCCCGACTTGTTCCGGGACGACCGAAAACTGCTGGCCGAGACCATCGAGCGAGGACAGGGCCAGGCCCTCATCGTAAGCAGCGGAGCTCGTGGAGAAGCGCCGACGCCGGTCACTCCAGGATTCCGTCCCAGCTGGGCGCCAGACGGTCGAACGTTTGCTTTTCTGAATCAGGGGCGGCCCGCAATATACGAAACTCCCCACATCCGAGTACTGGAGGCCAGCGACAACTGCCTGGACCTGGCCTATTCGCCGCGTGGAGAGAGCCTGGCTTACACGGTCGGCAACGGCGAAGAGTTCAGTCTCAGACGCTATTTGCTTGCCGAGGGTCGCGAGGAGATCCTGCTCAGTTCGCCGGGCCGGATCCAGGATGTGAGCTGGGCTCCCGACGCCTCCCGGCTCCTTTTCAGCTGGTCCAACAACGGGAATACCGATATCTGGGCACTGAACCTGGGAAATGGGCAGACGACCCGATTGACACGCCACCCGGGAAACGACGAGAATCCGGTCTGGGATCCAAGGAACAACCGGATTGTCTTTATCTCCGACCGGGATCGAGGGCTCCAATTCGGAGCACTCTACTGGCTCCCCATACCGCACTCGCTGGAAAAATGACCGAACGGCATCGGATCCGGTTGTCCAAATTCATCGACGAGTATGTCGGCCGAGGATTGATCGCCCTGTGTCGCCGGGTCAGCTCACTAGCTGCAAGAACAGTCCTTCACCCCGTCGGGAAGATTCTGTTCGTCAAGTTCTGGGGCATTGGAAGTGTCGTTCTGACGGAGCCCGCGCTGCGCTGGCTGGCTAGATCCTACCCGGGAGTGGAGATCCACTACCTCACGTTCTCGAGGAATGCTCAGGTTGTGAGGTTGATCCCTCAGGTCTCCAGAATCCACGCTCTCCCGTTTCGGTCGTTCGCGTCATTTGCTGCCGGCTGTACCGGCCTGCTTTTGCGCCTGCGGCGGGAGCGCTATGATCTGATTCTCGACGGCGAATTCTTCTGCCACTTTTCGGGGCTGCTTTCTTACCTGGCCAGCCCCGGGGGCCGCATCGTCGGTTTTGGCCGACCCGGCAGCCCCAAGAGTCGACTGCAAACGGTCTCGCTCCCGTTTCATCCCGACCGGCACGTCGCCAGGCAGTTCCTGGCCCTGGCCCGCACGGGAACTTCCGCGACTTCCGGGCTCGAAGGCTTCCAGACCCGGCCCTCGCTTCGCCTGGAGAGTGGCTCCACCGGGCCGCCGGGCCCTGGCGGTGCCCGGCCCTATGCTGTTCTCAACGTGAATGCCAGCCCTCTGGCCAGGGAGCGTCGCTGGCCCCGCCGTGGCTTCATCCAATTGGGACGGTCATTACTGGCAAAGCACGCCTTTGACCTCGTCCTCGTCGGGACTGCCAGGGAGCGACCTTATGTGGAACGCGTCGAAGCTGAGCTGAACAGTCCGGATCGAGTCCACAATCTGTGCGGTCTGACCGACCTGCCCCAGCTGGCTTCGCTGCTGCGAGATGCGGCTATGGTCATTTCCAATGACAGTGGGCCGGTCCACCTGGCATCCTCATTGGACGTTCCAGTAGTCGCGTTCTATGGGCCCGAGACGCCGGCTTTGTACGGCCCTCTCAGCTCTCGAAAACTGGTTTTTTATGAAGGGCTCTGGTGCAGCCCCTGCATGAGTGTCGAGAATGCCAAGACGGTGAACTGCATCAACCACCGGGCCTGCATGCGGGAAATCGACCCTGCCCGAGTGATCCACCTGGTTCACCGGTTCATTGAAACCGATGTCTTTCCCACAGGGTCCGCCGCCTGCCGAAGGGCGCCGAAAGAAACCGCGCCCATCATGATCTGAGCGACGGGAACCGAAAATGGAACGAGGTGTAACAAACCTGCTGCTGCTCAACCCGCCGGGAACGCAGCTGTACTTGCGCGACTACTTCTGCAGCAAAGTTTCGCAGGCGGATTACCTGAATCACCCGATCGACCTCGTTTATCTGAGTGGCCGGCTGACAGCCCTGGGCGAAGTGCACGTAGTGGACGCGATTGTAGATCGGCTGGGCGAGCGGGAGTGTCTTGCAAGAATTCAGGCTATCGGACCCGAAATCATTGTGGGTCTCGTCGGATCGGTGTCCTATCAAGAAGATCTTCCCTTCTACCGGAAGCTCTCCGCTGGCCTGAAAACGCGCATCATTTTGATCGGAGATGTACTCCTGGAAAATCGGGAAAGTCGTCTACAGGAACTGCCGTTCGTTGAGGCCTTTCTCCACGATTTCAGCACTTCGGACATCGTTCGATACCTGGAGGGGAAAACCCGGGTTGCCAACATGACCATTCGGGAAGGAGCTGGAGTCGCGGCGCTTCCGATTGTGCGCGAAAAGGCCTTTTTCCGGCTTCCGCTACCCCGGCATGACCTGTTTCTTGACAAGCCTTATCGCTACCCGTTCGTGAGAAGCCGTCGCTTCGCCACGGTTCTGACCGAATTCGGATGTCCTTACCGCTGCAACTTTTGCGTCATGTCCACGCTGGGCTGGAAGCAGCGACCGGTCGACAACATCCTCGAAGAGCTGGATTCCCTGGCCTCTCTCAGGGTGAAGGAGCTGCTCGTCCTGGATCAGACCTTTGGAATTCGCAGGGAGCGAACCACTCTGTTGCTGGAGGAGATGATCCGACACCGTTATCGGTTCGGATGGGTCTGTTTTGTGCGTCCGGATATTCTTGATCGAGAATCTCTCGAACTCATGAAGAAGGCTGGCTGCCACAGCCTCATCATGGGGCTGGAAAGCGGCAGCCAGGAAGTGCTGCAAGGGGCCTTGAAAGACTACAGCCTTGAGCAGGTCGAGGAAGGTTTTGAGCGGGCCCGCGACCTCGGCTTGAAGAGGATTGCCACCGTGATTCTGGGACTCCCCGAGGAAACCGGGGAGACCTTTGAAAAAACGATGCGGTTCTTGAGCAAGGTGGACCCGGAGTTTGTCTCCTTCAACGTCGCCGTACCCCGGATGGGAACACCTTTGCGCAAGAAGGCTCTCCAGCTTGGTCTCATTTCTGAGGGCCTGGAAAGCATGGACCAGTCAGGCAACCCGGTGGCTATGCCGACACTGACTCTCTCTCGGTCGGAGGTAACCAACCTGCGATCTCGAGCGGTCAGGGACTTTTACCTGCGCCCGGGTTATCTAAGCAAACGGCTCTGGGATCTGGGCCGATCCGGCTCTGCGCAGGTGTAATACGTCACAAACTTCTCTGCCTTTTGCAGCCGGAATTGTATAGATTGTCTTAGCCCGCAGCGGGTGAAAAGAATATGACAGTGTGACAGCTGTCTTGGCTGCGGAGAAGAAGGGAAAGGAGCAGCCGGGAGCCCGTGGTTTGAGCTTCGGATAACTCCCGGCTTTTCGAAGACAAACTTCAGATTCAGGATCGCTTCCAAGACAGGTCTTTGTCAAGTCTTTCCTCTCTGGGACTGGGGCTGTACGAGCTGTTGCCCGACTACCGGGACCGCTGTCCGCTGTGCCGGGGAAGTGAATGCGCCGTACGCCACGGTCTGTATTTCAGGTGCTTGGTGGATGAGGAGGGGCGGACCTATCAACGGTTTCCAGTGGCTCGCTTCCGCTGCCGGCGGCGGGGCCCGGATCAGCCACGAGATGTCACCTTCAGCGTGCTGCCGGCTCAAGTGGTGCCGCGCCGACGCTTCAGCCTGGGGTTGATGAGCTGGATGGTCGAAGTGGTGGTGAACGGCAAACGGACGATGCGCCAAGCGCTGGACGAGGTGGCCACGGCCGGCAGCCAAGGTGAGGAAGCTGTGCTGTTGGAGGAGTTGACGCTGCACCGCATGCTGCTGCTGTTGGCGGCCGTCTATGGGCGACTGCTCTCTTTTCCGGTGGCCGAGGTCGAGTTGCCCGGAGCCGTCCAAGGGGTGCGGCGGCAGGCCCAGCAGGTGGCCGCGCTGCTGGCGGCCCAGCCCCGAGGCTCTCCACCCCGAGTGGTGCTGCGTTTTCATCGGCGTTACTTCCCCCACCTGCTGTTCGACCTACGATTGGCTCTCGGGCCCCGCTCTGGCTTGCTGACGGGCTGACTCACCGGCATCCGCTGTGTCTGCAGCACAAGTCGCTCAATCCCCTTTTTGCGCCACGTTGTTTGGACCCGGCTGGCAGCCGCGTCATGACAAGAATCGATCCTCCACACTGCGTGATAGGGGCCCAGCGGTAGGGTTGTGGCACAAAGGGTTGGCCAAAGGAGCCTCAGGATGAAGGGAAAACAAAAACGCCAGGCCGTGGCGCTGTTCCGCTACGGCGTCATCGCGCCGGTGCTGCACGCCGCCGCCGGCAGCCAAGCCCGTTACTTCGGCCGCATGGCCCGAAAAGAGCTGGATGTGCCGGGTCTGGGCAGACGCCGCTACTCAGTCGCCACTTTCAAGAGCTGGTTGCGCCGCTACCGCCAAGAAGGACTCGACGGACTCTTGCCCAAGCGGCGTTGCGATGCGGGCCGAAGCCGGGTCATCTCCGAGCAGCTGAGCGCCCACATCTCCGAGCTGCTGGCCCGCCATCCCCGGGTGCCGGTCAACCGACTCCGTGAACAGCTGGTGGCCTCGGGCCACATCACTTCGCGCCGCATCTCCGAATCCACTTTGCGTCGTCACATCAAGCGGGCCGGTCTGCGGCCCCAGGTCAAGCCGGCGCCCAAGGCCCGCAAGCACTTCGAAAAACCCCACGCCAACGATCTGTGGGTGATGGATTTTATGCACGGCCCCAAGGTGCCTCTCGGCCGCCGCCGCCGCAAAACCTACCTGGCTGCAGCCATCGATGACCATTCCCGCTTCCTGACCCTGGCCCGCTTCTACACCCGGGGAAACTCCGCAGTGGTCGTCTCGGCACTCCAAAAAGCCTTCTCGCGCCATGGTTTACCCCAGATCCTTTACTGTGACAACGGCTCGGCCTTCTCCTCCAAACAACTCACCTTGGCCTGCGCCCGTCTGGGTGTGGCTCTGGTGCATTCCAAGCCCTATGACAGTCCTTCGCGCGGAAAAATCGAGCGCTGGTTTCGCACCCTGCGCCAGGGTTTTCTAAGCCTTCTCGATCTCGAGGCCTTGACCCTCGACGATCTCAATGCTCGCTTGTCTCAGTGGCTGGAGCAGGACTATCACCGGCGCCGCCACTCGAGCATCTGTGAGACGCCACTGGAGCGTTACCTGCGCTCGCTCGCCTCCATTCGCCGCCGTACGGTCAGCCGGGCCGAGTTGGACCGGGTCTTTTACCGCACGTTGCACCGCACCGTCCGCAACGACTGCACCGTCTCCATCGCCCGCCGGCTCTGGGAAGTGCCGCCCCAATACACTGGCCTGCGCATCGAGATCCGCCATCCCGAAGGACGTCCCAGTGAGCTGTTTCTCTTCGAAGACGACCAGCCGGTGGTGCGTCTGCACCGGGTCGACGCCGCCCAAAACGCCACTTCCCCCCGAAGACCCCGTTTTTCCCTTCCCGACGAGGAGGATGAATCGTGATCCACACTTTTTACGGCTTCTCCGACACTCCCTTCGCCAAGGACATCCCGGCCCAGAAACTGCTCCCCACTGCGGCCTTTGACGAACTCGCCCGGCGCCTGGACTACATGCGTACCCGTCTGGGGCTGATGCTCGTGCTGGGGGAGGCCGGAACCGGTAAAACGGCCGCCGTGCGCGCCTTCGTCGAGCAACTCAACTCCTCCGTCTACAAGCTCTTCTACGTGCCCCTGTCGACGGTCACTCCCCTGGATTTTTGGGCCCAGCTCAACAGCGAGTTCGGCGGTGAGCCCTCCAGCCGCAAGTCCACTCTGTTTCGAAACCTGCAAACGGCCGTGCGCGACTATGTGGAGAACGCCAAAAAGACCCCGATTCTAATTCTCGACGAGAGCCAGTGTCTGCCCGACAAAACACTGGACGAAATACCTGTACTTCTTAATTTTAGGATGGATTCAATCGATCCCCTGCTCATGATCATGATCGGTCATCCCGACCTGGGCCGACGGCTCGGGCGCCCCATGTTCCGCAACATCCACCAGCGCATCCTACTCTCCTACAAGCTGCCTCCCCTGGATGAGGCCGAAACCAAAAACTACGTCTGCCACCATCTCCAGCTGGCCGGAGCTAAACCCGACATCTTCACCGACTCGGCCTACCTGGCCCTTTACAAAACTTCGGGCGGCGTCTGCCGGCTGCTGAACCGCCTCTGCCTGGCCGCGCTCAACCGGGGCGTGCTCGAGCAAAAGGCCACTCTGGACGAAGAGGACATCTACCGGGCCTCCGACGAGCTGTGAATAGCGCCGACATGTTCTTCGACAACTCTCCCGAGAAGATCCTCGCCTACCTGCAAGAGCAGCTGCCCGATTACCCTTACCGCCCCGAGCTGGATGCGGCTTTCATTGCCGAACTGACCGCCGACTTCCCCGACGTAGACATCCTGGAAGAGATCAAAACCTTCCGCTGGTACTTCGACAACGCTCCGCTGAGTCGCGTCAACAACGTCCGCGTCGCCCTGCGTCGCTGGATCGCCAACGCCAACGGCTCCCGCTTCCGCTAGCTCCTCTCCTACCAAGGGCTGGCCTCAACCACCAGCGCTCCTCTAATCCGTCATTTTCTGCTTACCCAATCCAGGTCAAAACAGCCTGACTTCACCCCCTCTAAACAATCTGCTGTCTTACAGCAGGAAGCCGCCATTCAGATTGGGCAGGGGGCATCGCTTTTGCGAAACCACCTCCGGAACTGTTCCAGCCAGTGACTCAGGTTCGTTCCTCGCTCAGGTCGGAAACGGCACGGGATCTGCTCGCCATCTTCAGCTTTGCTGCCGCGCTTCGTCTCCTGCTACTGTTTTTCTTTCCGATCCCCTACGGGCACGACGGCTTTGGCCGACTCTTCTTCAAGGATCACATTTTCCTGGCACACTGGCTCCCGCTGACCCAGTTCATTGTATGGGCCTCGTCCAGGCTGCTGGATGACCCCTTCCTCGTTCGCGTTGTGTTTGCATTGTTGACCTCCTTCAGCGGGTGGGGGTTTTATCTTTTTCTGCGACTCGTCACGAACCGCTTCTTAGCTCTGACGGGCGGACTGGTCTTTTCCTCGAACGCACTGTTTCTTTTTCTCTCCTTGATGCCTTATCAGGATGTTCTTTTTCTGGGCCTGTTGTTTGGATCCTTGGCCTTTCTGTTCGGCGAGCAGGGGCTGAGGTCCAGGGTGGGATCCCTTCTTTTTGGTCTCGCCTGCCTGACGCGCTACGAAAGCTGGTTCTTGCTGCCCGTTCTCTTCTACCTGAAACTGCGGGCGAGGCCGGCTTTCCGGCAATGGTCGAGCACGCCTCTTCTGCTGGGCCGGACAACCCTGTTTCTGGGCTGGGCTCCACTGCTCTGGCTGACAATGAACCGCTTCTACTGGGGCACCTTCTCCGCCTTTCTCTTCCAGACTCCAGACACCAGCTTCTATGCCTGGAATCCTCATCTCGACGCCGGCTGGATGGTCGGGTACGCCGCACGGATGTTCTACTGGATTGGCCTCTTCGGTTCTCCGCTGGTCTTTTTGGCGCCTCTCGGGCTGAGGCTTCTTCTGCTCCGTAGAGGGAGGTTGCATACCAGTCTTTCGGTTCTCGCCGTGTTCGGAGGGCTGGTTTTCGCCTTCTACTTTGTCATCATGGGCCGGAACCAGGACACCGTGTTCCGCTTCGTTCTCATCCCGCTGACGCTTGCGCTGCTGCTGGCAATCCTGGGATTGGGTCCCATTCTCGAGAAGCTGCAGCGGAGAAGGCTCAGCTGGAGGCTGGGTTACGCGGCTCTCCTTGTCGTCCTTTCCGTCTACGGTTCGATTCCGGTTATCCAGGTCACCCGAACAGACGAGTACAGGGATCCGTTTCTCATCGCCGAGCAGCTCAATTCGCGGCTACGGCAAGGAGAGAAGGCGCTCGTCATCGCCCGCAGGCTCGACCCGGCCGAAGCAGGCCCTCTCCCCTACCAGAGAATTGCCGTGCAGTCGGGTGCGCATCGAATCTTCAGCTCCGGACTCGTCGAAGAGGGCAACCCTCTGAAACTCCTGAACTGGGCCCGTCGTCAGGGGATCCGCTATCTGGTTCAATTCCACGATGCCGCCCCGATGGTTTTCGCTGATCTGTTCTTCCTCGAACTGGCAAAGCCTCGAGAGGGCTTTGTGGAACTGGTTTATGACACCGCAACCGCTTCTCTCCTGGAAGTCAGGCGGTGGCCCCAGGCCCATGAAATCGGCGAGGTGGCCAGGTGAAGAACCGGTTACCGATCCACTTGCTCCCCCTGCTCGTGGCGGCGGTCCTGCTGCGCTTCTGGAACCTGTACAGGCTTGGCCTGACTCATTTCGACGAAGGTTCTTACGCCATGGCGGGCCAATGGATCGCGAGCCTTGGTCAGGAAGACACGCCCCCTCAGGCGGGCCAGGCACCGGCCCTTTTCCTGATCCTGGTCGGGCTGGTCTTCTTTCTTCTCGGGAGTCATGATTTCGTGGCGGTTGGCGTCTCCGCGACCACCGGTAGCCTGACCGTCCTTCTCATCTGGTGGATTGGCAAGAGCTGGTTCGATGACAACGTGGCCCGGGGTGCCGCGCTCATTCTGGCCACCTGCGAGTACCACTTGATCTATTCCCGGATGGCTCTGACCGACACGACCTTCGTCTTGCTTTTCTGGGCTGCTCTGGCGCTCTTGTTCAGGGGTCTTGAAAGGCAAGACAAGCGACTCTTGCTGGGGGGAGCAGTCCTCACCGGGCTGGCCTGGAACACAAAGTACCACGGGTTCTTTCCGGTCCTGATCATTCTGGTTTTCTGTTTTGCCCGGTGGCTCCTTCGCAGAAGCGGTACTGCTGAATTTCACAGGAGCGCCCGACGACTCGGATGGGCCTTCGGAGTCGCTCTGGGGACCATGCTCCCCTGGATCGCGCTGGTCGCATGGACGACCGGATGGACTGAAATCCTTACCGGGATGTGGAATCACTCCATCGGCAGTGGGCCCTTTCCGGCAACCCTCCCCTCTACGCTCTACTTCTACCTCACGAACTGGGTGGCCGCGCCGATCCTTCTGCTGAGCCTGGTGGGAGTGGCTGCGGTACTGAAGCGAGGGCACGACAAGGGCATCTTTCTGATCACAACAGTTCTCTTTCTTGCAGTCGCCGCTCTCTTCTACACCAGTTTCCCCCGTCTTCTCCTGCCCCTGATTCCGGGCCTCTGTCTGCTGGCCTCGGTGGGAGCTGTTTCCCTGCTGGAACTGCTCAAACCCCTACCGCTGCCTGTGTCAGCCTCTCTGCTCTTTCTTGTTCTCTCCCTCTGGAATGGGTACGAGGCTCTGCCCGTGATCCGGATTCGCACGGATTCCTATCGCGAGACAGCGGAGTTCCTGGAATCGCAGCAGGAGCCGGTGCTCAGCCAACTGAGTAAGAACTACTACTTTTATGATCGAGGGCACTCCGTCGAGATGCGGTGGCACGCGCCTGCAGACCTGGAGACGCTGGTTTCTTCGAAGCCAGACTGGATCGTCGCGATTGACCCCGTGTTCGAAAAACTGCCACTCCACCGGGACTGGTTCGAGCAGCACAAGTCTTCCCTGACCTTGCTGCGTGAAATCCCGGTGCACGCCTATGACGTCATTCATTATCAGGGCATACGCCGCCCCTGGAATCTCAGCTCTCTCCCCGGAGAGGAGGCGCCTGCCCTCCCTGGTCAGGCCGGTATCCGGATTTACCGTCTCAGTGTTCCCCGGGGGCCTTTGCGCTGAAAACAGTGTCGATACAGATGCTGATTGGCGACAGTTAGAATTCCCCGCGTGTTGCCTCATCTAAGAATCGAACCGAAACTAGAAACTTGCCTCATTGGGAATCGAACCCAGTTCAGAACAGCTTATTTCTTCCGTCTCGCAGAAACAACGGGTGGAGTGGAAGGTCGAAATGACAAGGGAATAATGTGCCGGAGTGATCACGTAAAAATGACCCACCTTGTCAAGTAGGGTGTTGTTCTTGGTTTGAGCGAATTGTCTTGTCCGGTTCTTGGACTGCGAGAGGGGACACAGTGAGGGCGAGCCCGAATGGGGTTCCCTCTCGGCGGCCGACTCAGGTGACCCCCTTCTTGGGTTGTCCCGGGACCGTGAAGTCCCTGCTGCTGGAGATGTACGGCCCAGCGGTCGAGGCGACATTGCTGTGTGGCCGTCAGGGGACACTTCCCATGGCTCATAAGACTATTTTGACCTCGGCTGGTTGCCCCTTTGTTGGCGCACCTTCTTTTGCGAAATCAGACCCGATTTCAGAGAACGTTGGCTCTACACGGGAGATCTCGGCCTTGTAGAGTTGTTCTCTTCGCCAGTCCCTGACGCGGCGCTGCAAAGTTCGCAGCTGCCCATCAAAGAATCGACAGGGATGGCGTTGTTGAAGCCGAATGAAAAGCGCTTTGGCTGTTTGAGCGGGATTGACTTCCAGTTGGACACGAACCTCTGGCCAGACTTCAACGAAAGGATCCTCCCGGGTCCTCCAAGTCCGGGCAACCTGGGGCTTCTTCGTCCGCCGATATCTCCTGATTTGGTTGGATTCTGGTGCAGCACTGATCTCAGCAAGGTACTTCCTGACAACAGCATCCATCTCTCTAGGGGAGCCGTTTCCCTCCGGTTCTCTTTGTCCGTTGGCAAAGGTCCAAAAATGGTCCTGTCTTCGCTCGAGTTCTTTGAGTAACGTGACTGGATCCAGCTTCCTGTACAGGTCTTTGATGGGTTCTATTTTTCTCTTGGTGAGACAATCAGAGGCTAAGATTCGCTGGTAAGGAGTTTGAGCCCGATCGTAGCGTTTCTTGACGCGTGCACCCCGGCGTTGCTTCTCGATTAGCTTCATCGAGGGCTGAAAGAAGTTCACGTAGAGGCGCAGAATCTCGTAAAGCTGAATCAGGGCTCGCCAGGCCCCCAGACCCGTGTAGCGATCGTAGCCAATCAGCCGTCTCACGATCGAACCATTCTTCTCCTCAACGAAGGCCTGATCGTTCTTTCGACCCACCCGGGAACGAGTGAAAGTGATCTGCTCTCTTTGGCAGTAACGGAGCATCTCATAGTTGATGAATTCGCTTCCGTTATCCGTGTCCAATCCGAGAAGAGGAACCGGGAGCCGCCCACGCAGGCAGTTGAGAGATCCGATCACATCGGCTTCGCTACGCCGTAGCAGCGCCACGCATTCGGTCCAGCCCGTTGCGACGTCCACCAGGACCAGAGTGTGTAGGAAACTGCCTGCAGCACTCTCGCCGCAGTGAGCCACAAGGTCGGCTTCGACAAAACCGGGTTGAAGATCATCCCAGTCAGCGAAGGTTCGGACCTTGATCTGCTTCTTGAGCAAGCTTCCTGGTCGGGTCGTACTGACACCGTGCCGGCTGCTTCTTTCGGAAGCCAACAATCGATCAGCGGTAGCTGGGCTGATCGCTAGCAGCCTTCGCCTAACATCAGGCGGCAAGGATAGATGACCGTTCCTCTCCATAACTTCGATCAACTCGGGAACAAAGGGGACCAGTCTCTTTGCGCAGATCCGGTTGGCCGTTGTCCAAAGAGTCACCAGTGCCCGCTTCACCCGGTCATCGTATCGGGCACGGCGGGGCCGCGACGAACTGGCCCTGCTCGGCGGATTGTTCAACAGGGTAATCGCATGTTTGCGACCGTAGCCGGTTGTCGCGACCAACTGATCTACAATCTGGCTCTTGATCCCTTTGCGGGCCGATGCGTAATCCTCAGCGGTACGCGTCAACAATTCTCGGCGCAACTCCAAACTCAACTTCTTCTTCAATCTGTGACCTCCTCATCAAGTTTTCGGTTCGATTCTTGATGAGGCAACGGTATGCCATCAGTTCGATTTTGGATGAGTCAATGCGATCCCCGGTTTCTCTTGTCGTTATCTGAGATCGAGGTGGCGGAGCGGCACGAGCGCAAAATCCAGCGCCAGCGTCGGGCCTCCAAGCTTCCCTGGGAGAAAACGCTGACGGCGCTGGACCGCTCGCGCTTGCCCCAAAGCGTGGATCGACAACTCACAGCGCTGCTGGAAGGGACGTTTTTGGATCGTGCCGAGAACGTCTTGGCTTTCGGTAACCCTGGGAGCGGGAAAACCCATCTGGTCTGTGCTCTGGGCCAGGAGTTGATTCTGCTGGGGCGCCGGGTTCTGTTTTCTACCTGCGCCCTGCTGGTACAGCGATTGCTGCGGGCCAAAATCGATCTGACTCTGGAGAAGGAGCTCAAGAAACTGGATCGCTTCGAGGCTCTCATAGTCGATGACATCGGCTACGTTCAGCAAAGCCGGGAGGAAATGGAGGTTCTCTTCACACTGCTGGCCCATCGTTACGAACGTCGCAGCATCTTGCTGACCAGCAACCTGATCTTCTCGGACTGGGAGAGGATCTTCAAGGACCCCCTGACGACGGCAGCAGCCATCGACCGGCTGGTGCACCACAGCGTGATTCTGGAACTCAACGTCCCGAGCTATCGAATGGAGAGCGCCAAGGCAAAGCAGCAGGGAACCACGAAATGAGGAAACCGCGAGGAGGTCAAATCCGGGCAAATCGGCTGATTGGACCCCGGAAAGTGCTTGGTGAGGGCGATAGACGAGTGCCCGCCAAGGGGAGAGGTCGTACAGCGCCCTACAGAGGCCGCTCAGCAGCCTCGTGGATCTGGTCCACTCCCCTCGACGCCAGCGCGAGCGAGGGGGAGCTCCGTTCGGGCTACGCCCTCACTCCGTCCCCCTCGCATTCTAGGAACAATCTCTCTTTTTTACAGAAAGGAGGACCGCGGAAAGGGCCGTCTCAGAGGACGGCTACAGCTCTTTTTTTTTAATCCTTGTGTGGGGATTTCCAATCGTCGCTGCGGGAATTCTATTTGACGTTGATCAAGATGCATTGCACATGGCCTGCGGCTTTCACACCGAAACCGCCCTCTTCACAGCACGGGACACTGAGCCCGGATGATTCATAAATTTTCTACTGCAGCGTGAGAATCTCCCGCCCTGACTGCGTTACGCTCGGTCGGCCTCCTCGGCGTACTGCACGAGTACGCCTCCGGGGGCCTCGGTCGCAAGCCTTGTCAGAACGGGTCTTCCCCCGCTTCGCTACGAAAACTTATGAATAATCCGGGCTGAGCAGGGCGGCCTCCCATTTTGAAATTCCCGGCACGCAGCTCGAATCGTGATCAGACCTCCGCTTCCACTCTGTTGGCCGCCACGATCAAACCGAAAGTGGTCCAGATCATCACGATCATGGGAGTGAATTCCAGAAAGTAGTCGACGAGACCGTGAACCAGGATCGCAGCAGCAGCGGCCGACGCACCGACCCAGAAGGCAAGATCGAAGTTTGCCGTTCGTCGCCGGAGACGGGCCAGAGGGTAGAGAAGTCGGAAAAGCAGCCACAGGAAGACCAAGCCGCCGGCAATCCCAACGGACACGAACACTTCGAGATAGAGGTTGTGGGTATGATAGCTCCGATCGGCGTCCGCAACCCCAATCACACTGCCGTAAGTCACCCGAAAGTTGTCGGGGCCCACTCCCAGAAAGGGATGATCCCGAATCATGCCCAACGCGACCCGCCACAACTCCCATCTCGAAATCGAAAAGCGCGGCTTCGGCAGAGGGAGCTGGTCTTCCAACGCGAAGGCCTCCACTTCACCTGCCGCTTCCTCGACCGTCACGTGCGTGGTGCTCATTTCAACCTCGAGCATGCTGAACCAGAAGCGGTGCTCTTTGAGCATGTCCCAGACCAAGCGGTACTCGCCCGGTTCCGGCGGGGCCAGCACCCGGGCAGGCAGCCGCGTCGTCTCGCCCGGAGCGACTTCTCTGTGAAGATCGGTCCGAACTCCTTCGAAGATAACCATCTCGTCGGTATCCCTGGGCAGCCAGTGATAAGAGAGCCGGATGGGGTTATCCGGTTCTCTCGTCCAGGTCACCATCCCCCGGTTCTGGAGGGCAACTTCGACCTCGTTCAGGCTTCCGGCTTCCAGACGAAGCTCGGACGGGACCCGGTACTCGGCCCGGTACCAGAGGCTTTCATCGGGGAACCTCAACCTGAGTCCAAAATCGCTGGTGCCCAGTACAGCCAGGAACACCACTGCCAGAATTGCGTCGAGCAGCAGGAGGCGCGTCGCCTCAAAGCCCAGGCCTCGGCGCCACACAACGACGCCTGTAGCCAGAGACAGCATAACTGCCAGTGTCCCTAGACCCGCCCGGGTCATGGTCAGAAAGATGCAGGTGCCCATGATGACAAGCGCAGGGAGCGTTGCGAGAGTCCAGCGCCAGGGGTTCGATGATCTCACCCAGAGAAGGAGAGCCAGTCCCCAGCCCAGGGTGAGCTCGAGATACATCGAGGTGATTGTCGAGTACTGCAGGGTTGAAGATACTCTGGGGCGACCCGCGACGTAGAATCCCGTCGGCCGGAACAGACCCAGGAGGCTGGCGATTCCGTTCACTTCCCAGTACTCCAGAATACCTAGCGCACCAACCAGAGTTCCGGAGACAGCGAGAGCGCAGACAACGACTCTGAGTCTGGAAGACGAGCTTGCCTGGAGGACTACCAGGGAATAAATCAGGATGCCGAGGGCCAGGCGGCCCGTAAAACGGAAAGCCACAGCCTGGTGCTGCGCCGCCAGGGCCGCCGAAACAAGGAACAGGCCAAGCAATAGAAGCAACGGGACCGCGAGAGGGATGCGTACAGCCAGCAGGTTCTCTTTCTTCAGATGGGTCACCAGCCAAATCACCAGCGCCATGACGGCCAGGATTTCCAGGTTGGTGAGGTTTTGGCCCGGTAGAGCCAGCAGAGGCTCGACCCGCTCGAAGGGAGCGCACACGATCAACGACAGCAGCGCCAGAAAAGCCCAGTCTGTTCGAGAAGAGAATGACACGACTTTGGAACTTTACTCCATATCGTGAATAGTATTCCCGTCCCAGGGGAAGCCTTTTACCCTGCCCATGAAATGGAAGTCGTTTACTGTGAACGCTTTAACCTTTCGGAGTAGCGAACCTCTATCAGATCCGCCAGCAAGTTGGCGCGAAAGCGGTTTCCACCCGTATTGAAGTGGTAACCGTCAACGTAGTGGCGGTTCGGAATCTCGGCCAGGGCAAGGTCCAGCAAAGGAGCATTCATTTCGTTGGCCAGTTGCCGGATCACCTCGTTTTGCTCCTCGATTGCTGCCTGATAGTCGGGTGACTCTAGCCTGGGGTCGTCTCCAGTCAGAGCCTCAGCAGAGACGGCCCATGTGCTCAGAACGACGTCCGCACCCCTGCTTCGAGAAAGCGCAATCATGTCCCTCAGGTTGCTTTCAAAGTGGGTGGGCTGGTTGTGGAGAAGCATTCTTGAAACGTCAACCTGCCGGAAAAAGCCTCGTGGGTAGGCTCCGTCACGCATCTGCCTCCAGAATTCCAATGAGTAGGATGAATTCGGCGTGTCCCAGAAGGCTCCGGACAAAGAAGCCTGCGGCTCCAACAGACCGTAGCTGACTCCAACCATCCGCAGAAGTGTGCTGTGCTCCCAGACAGAATGATCTAGTGTTCCCGGGAGAATGTGCCCCGATTGATCTCTTCGGTAGGCCGAGGGAGGCCATACCAGCCTCGGATGCACATCGTTGACCCCGTGGTAGACAACTACCAAATCCGGGGCTAGATCCAAGACTCGGATTTGAAGATTGATCAGAGACTGAAGTGAAGTTACCCCACTTTTGTGGACAGTTTACGGCTTTCGAATCAAGCCACATCTGAGTGCCTCGATTCATAGTTGATCGGCGACAGATAGTCCAGTGACGAGTGCCGCCTGTGAGGGTTGTAAAAGCCCTCGATGTAGTCGAAGACAGCAAGCTTGGCCTGCAGCTTGCTGCGGAAGCTGTGCCGGTCGATCAGTTCACACTCCAGAGAGGCAAAAAAGCTCTCACACAGCGCGTTGTCATAACAGTCACCGACCGAGCCCATGGAGGGTCTGATGCCGGCTCTCTTGCAGCGTAGCCCGAACTCGATCGACGTGTATTGCGTCCCCTGGTCCGAGTGATGGATCACCCCGTCGGATTCACGCTCTTGAAGTGCCATTTGCAGGGCATCGGTCACTAGCCGGGTCTTGAGATCATTTCTGAGCGACCAGCCGACCACTCGACGACTGAAAGCGTCGACCACTACGGCCAGGTAGACGAAACCTGCCCAACTCGGCACGTACGTGATGTCTGCAACCCACAGTCGGTTGGGGCGGCTGACCTGGAAGTTTCGCTCCACCAGATCCGGAGCCGGACGGCTGTCTTGGCCTCTCAGGGTCGTGCGTGTCTTGCGTCTGCGGCTAACGCCTTCAATGCCGGCGACTTTCATCAGTCGGGCCACCCGGTTTTTGCCCACCAGGTGACCTTCCTCTCGAAGTTCCGCCGTAATGCGGGGAGCTCCATAGGTCCGACGACTTTGCTGGTGGATCCCGTTGATTGTTTCCAGAAGACGAGCATTCGCTTCATCTCGAGTCGAAGGTCCGCGATCGACCCACGCGTAGTAGCCACTGGTGGAGACACCCAGCAAACGGCACATGGTGGTGATTGGATAGTCGGCCTGATTCACTTTCACGAACCTGAAGACTCCTTGGAAATCGGATCGCTCTCCCGTGCGAACCAGGCCGCGGCTTTTGCCAATATTTCCCGCTCAACCCTCAGCTGCCTATTTTCTTTGCGCAACTTCCGCAGCTCGGCTCGTTCTACCGTCGTCAGGCCGTCTCTACGACGGCCTTCATCCAGGTCTGCCTGGGCGATCCAGTTGCGGATCGTCTGTTCGTTTGGTTCAAACTCTCGGGCCAGCTCACCGGGGCTGCGCCCGGCTCGATGAAGCTCGACTATCTGCTGGCGAAACTCGGGTGGATAAGCTCGTCTTGTTCTTGGCATCGTGTCCTCCATTCTCCCAAAGGATTAGGTGTCCACGAAACCGGGGGAACTCCACATCCTGCAATGCAGGTTGCATAGGGCCGCCTTGCTTTAAGCAGGGTTCGCGAAACCGTCCCCCGTTAGAGGCCGTTTTCAGCCGAAACATGAGGAAGAACACTTGTTTCTTGGTTGGAGGCCTGATAGGTTTTCCTCATTCACCATTAGCGAGCCCTAACTTTAGCCCGAATATTATTGAATAACGGCGAAAAGGCTGATCGAGCAGGGCGGCGTGGCGGTCAACGGCGACCGGATCGGGGACGTCAATTCCAGCCTGACACCCAGCGACGGTCCGAGTTTCGTGATCAAGGTCGGAAGCGCCGGTTTGCGCGTTTTCTGTATGAGGACTGAGATCAAGATCCGACCTCTATCCTGCGTCCGGAAGGGAGTAGACTAGCCCTCGATCAGCTCCTGCGGGAGGCGCTCATCGAGCTGCGTCTTAGCGTTCAGGCTGTTGTGTTGTTCTCGGGTGTACCCCGAAACCGCTTCCGCTATGGTCGCCCCAAACAGAGCCAAGAAGAAGGCAGCTACCAGACCCAGCGCCGTCCTGGCCATCAGACCTTTAGCCACGGGGACTTCGGGTCGCAGCGCCAGAGCCCCGATCTTCACATCAGGTTCCTCCTCCGATCTGGCTAGCCGGACGCTTTCAAATTGCTTGGATATCAAGCTAAAAGAAGAAGACGCCGTCTTCTTCTCCAGAGTCAGAGCCTCCAGCTGCAGATCCTTTTCTCTCGAGAACGCACCCAATCGGTTTTCTTCTAGAGCCTGCAGGTCCGCCAGCTTCCGGCCTCGGGCCTCCTTCAGTCTGGTCAGTTCCAGTGCCCGCTGGCGTCCGAGGTTGAACTGATCGAGGTTTCGGGTCGCCTTCAGTCTGGAGAGATCCAGTGCCCGCTGGCGTCCGAGGTTGAACTGATCGAGTTTGATCCGGGTAACCTCACTGCTGAGCTCCTCAATCTCCAACCTCACCCGCTCGATCTCAGCAGTCAAATCTTCCTGCTTCGGCTTGAGTGTTTCCACCTTCATCTGGGCATCTATCAAACTCCCCATGATCTTTTCGTGGATCAAGTTGGGGACCTCTTCACGCAGCGCAAGATCTTTCAACTCTTCGGGCAGCCTGCCTGCTGAATCCTCTCCAATTCGGTTCCAGAGAGCGCTGTCTGTTATCGCCTTGGAGACAACCAGGTAGCGCGGTTCTCTCTTGATCAGTCTTTCCAGTTCGACCAGGACATGGTGGGCACCCTTCAGACTCAACCGGTTACTCTCCAGTTCCGAATCGAGGCTGTTGAAACGACTTTTTTGGCGCGCCAGTTTCGCCTCCGTCAGTTCCGGCTTGTGGGTATCTGCAAAGGCCAGAACCAGTTCCCTGGTCTCTCGCTCGTACTTGTCGACGAGATCCTGGGTCTCTTTTTTGAAGTCGTGAACCAGTTCCCTGGTCTCTCGCTCGGGCTTGTCGACAAGATCCTGGGTCTCTTTCTTGAAGTCGTGGTTCCTTCTGTTCCAGCTGTTCTGCAGTTCGAGCAAGGCGTCGGCATATTGATCTTGCCTGTTCTTGAGCTCAACTGTTGTGTTCTGGAGCATTTTCTTGGTGACCGGGTATTGAGATTCGATGAGCTCCATTGAACCCGCTCGTCCCTGAGTGGCAACCTCCAGGCTTCCCTGAGCGAAGACTCGCGCGAAAGTGTTGGCCACTTTTTCCGCGATCTCCGGCTGCCGGGCACTGGCTAGAATCTCAATCATCGGAAGTTGCGGGTTGGCTACCCGGACTCCTTCAATGATCGGGATCGTGGTCGTCACCATGCCCCGGATTTCTGCAGCACTGGTTCCCTCCGGGATGTCCCCTGCGTTTACCAACCTCTCTCTAACCTTGGCGGCCGTGTAGTCCGAATTCAACAGTGCCTGATACGTGGCCACAGACAGAGGGGCAGGTTTCAGCTCACTGGAGAACTGCGGTGCCTGCACCAGCAGGATCGCTTTGGCTTCATAGACCGTGGGCTTGAAGGAGACGCTAGCATAGGCCAGCACTCCCCCCAGCAGCGTAATGGCTCCGATTACCCAGCGGCGGCGCCAGACACCTGAAATGAGATCTCCGAGCGGGACTCCATCCCCGCCTGTCCGGCGAGAATCAGGTGCAGGGTTCAGAACGTAGATTCTGCGCTCCTCCAACTGACGCAACTCGGAAGCGGTGCTATCTCCCATAAGCGACTAGTGTGACCTCCCTGTCACGAATAATCAAAACCTATCAGCCCTCCAACCAAGGAACAAGTGTTTTTCCTCATATTTCGGCTGGAAATGGCCTCTAAGCCCAGCTCAAAGCAACCTTTGACTGGTCACTGTCCAATCTGGCCGCACTGCTGAGGATGAACCTGTTCGTTCATAGAGACTTGTGGAGGTGGTTGAACCAACCATTCAAGTTCCCACCCCTACTACCGGAGAGCTCTCAACCCTCCTTCACTTTCTCGTAATCTGGACAGCACAATCGGAGACCTGGACATGAAAGACTGAAAATCCCGTCCAAGACGCCAATAAAATCAAGGGGTCGATGATCGAATCCCAGCTAATTTGGACAGCAGTGGAACTCAACGGAGAAATCAGTGGCGCTCCTCTGAGCCGCGTCGTTGTCGAAGTGCGCGAGGATGAGCGGCGGTGAGAATCTACCTTGACACGAGCCTCGTGGTGGCCGTGTATGTTCCAGAGAAGTTGACGGAAGCAGTTCTTCAACTTCTCAGGGAACCGGTCAGGGTTTTCGTGTCAGGGCTGGTCGAGGCCGAGTTTTACTCGGCTCTGACGAGAAAACTCCGCATGGGTGAACTCCGTGCGAGCCAATGCCGCCGCATCGGGGGGTTGTTTGATCGTCACATCAGAGAAACCCGCTACCAGCGTCTGACGATCTCAAATTCGACGTTCACGACGGCGGCGGACTTTCTCCGTGATTTCTCGACGTCTCTGCGCACGCTGGATGCATTGCACCTGGCCTGCTCCTTTCACACCGAAACTGCCCTCTTCACAGCGGACGCGACACTGAGCAGGGCGGCCTCCCATTTTGAAGTTCCCTGCACGCTACTCGAATCGTGAGGCGGGATTAGATCTCCGTTTCCACTCTGTCCCCCGCCCCGATCAAACCGAAAGTGGTCCGGGTCATCACGATCAGAGGGGTGAATTCGTGTGCACGCTGTACTTGAGGCTGAGGGCCCGCCGAGATATGTTGTCCACGTGGCAGAGCCCATGGCTGACTGAGCTTTCTCCGCAGGCTTGCCCGCGCATCTTCAACGAGAATCGACTATCGAGAACTCTGTCCAATGTTGATAAGATCACTGAGTCGAGAACGCTGACAGACCCGATCCCGGGGACAAACGCCCATGCTGAAGGATCGCAGCCTTCGGGCGGTGGGCTGGTACGACAAGGACAAGTACGTTAAAGGGTGGCAGCCCGATGCCACAGGAGGTAGCCGATGATCACTCCCCTGCTCCGCCATGACTCGTGTCTTTCCTTCCGTAACTTGATCCGCCCAACCCTGATTACGATCGTAGCTCTACTGGCAACCGGCTCCTGTCAGAAAACTGAGCCCTTGCCCGACGCCGGTGAATTCGTGAAGCGGGCAGAAAAGCGTCTGGACGAGTTGGCGGACCGGGCAGAACAGGCCAACTGGGTGCAGGCCAACTTCGTCACCCAGGACACTGAACAAATAGCGGCTGGCGCTTTGAGTACCTTGCTGGCGTGGACGGGCAGGGCCGGTCGCCAGGTGGGCCTGTACGAGGGACTGGAGCTGGAGCCCGATGTGGCTCGCAAGCTCAAACTGATCAAGCTCGCACTGCCACTGGCAGCCCCCGACGACGATGAGAAACGGGAAGAACTGGCGGCCGTGTCTTTTGAGATGGAGTCGATGTACGCGACCGCAGAATACTGCCCTCAAGGTCGTGACTGTCTGAACCTGGGCCAGCTGAGCAAGGTCCTGGCCGAGAACCGGGATCCGGATGAGCAGTTGGAGGCGTGGGTCGGCTGGCGAACGATCTCCCGGCCCATGAAAAAGAAGTATCAGCGCTTTGTGGAACTGGCCAATGAAGGTTCCCGGGAGCTCGGTTTTGAAGATCTTGGCGCTCTGTGGCGATCCGGATATGACATGACTCCGGATGAGTTTGCCCTGGAAATGGATCGGTTGTGGGGTCAGGTGCGTCCCCTGTACGAGTCTCTCCATTGCTACGTGCGGGGAAAGCTGCGGGAGCACTACGGTGAGGAACTGGTTCCCCTCGACCGCCTGATTCCCGCCCATCTGCTGGGCAATATGTGGAGTCAGCAGTGGGGAAACATCTATGACCTGGCCGGATCGGAGCGCGGCGGCGAAGGGTTGGACTTGACCTCGATTCTGCGTGAGAAGAAAGTCGACGAGCTGGAGATGGTTCGCTACGGCGAGAGCTTTTTCGTTTCTCTGGGGTTCGCTCCCCTGCCGGAGACCTTCTGGGAACGGTCTCTTTTCAGAAAGCCGGCCGATCGGGAGGTCATGTGCCACGCCAGTGCCTGGAACCTGGACGGCCAGGACGACATTCGCATCAAAATGTGCATCGACGTCACCGGCGAGGACTTTGCGACCATCCATCACGAACTGGGACACAACATCTATCAAAGAGCCTACAACCAGCAGCCTTTCCTCTTTCAGGATGGAGCCCACGGGGGATTCCACGAGGGGATCGGGGACACCATCGCCCTTTCCATAACTCCCGAGTACCTGAAGCAGGTGGGCCTGATCGACCAGGTGCCGGAGAGCGGTGATGACGTCGCACAGCTTTTGAGACTGGCTCTGGACAAAGTCGCCTTTCTCCCCTTCGGACTGCTCGTCGACCAGTGGCGATGGAAGGTGTTCTCCGGCGAGACACCTGCCGATCGCTACAACCAGAGCTGGTGGGAACTGGTCGAGAAGTATCAGGGAGTGCGCTCGCCGGTAGCTCGAAGCGAGGAAGACTTTGATCCCGGAGCCAAGTACCACATCCCTGCCAACACCTCGTACGAAAGGTACTTCCTGGCGCACATACTGCAGTTCCAGTTTCACCGTGGGCTGTGCCGGGAGGCGGGATATGAGGGGCCACTACACAAGTGCTCGATCTACAACAGCAAGAAGGCCGGTGCGAAACTCAAGGCGATGCTCGAGATGGGGGCCAGCCGGCCCTGGCCCGATGCGCTCGAGGTGATCAGTGGACAGCGCGAGATGGATGCGTCGGCGATTCTGGACTATTTTGCCCCCTTGAAGCAGTGGCTGGACGAGCAAAACGGGAGTCGGGCCTGCGGCTGGTAGCTTGCAGCGTCACCCCTGATCCATTAACATTCCCGCGATGCCGGGACGCCCGAGCCTAAGCTATTTCATTCTCTTGCTGCTCGTGTCGGTGTGGCTGTTGTTGATTGTCTCCCCATCCTTACTGGCGGAGAAACATGCTCTCCCGGTCGGCGCGGTTTATTACTTTTTCTCTCAAGTCTGTCACCAGATTCCAGAACGAAGCTTTCACTGGGCGGGGTCTCAAATGGCCGTTTGCCACCGCTGCCTGGGTATTTATGTCGGGTTCTGGCTTGGAGCCCTGTGCTGGCCCTGGCTCGGACAACTGGGGCAGCGGTTGCTCTACAGGCCGCGCCTGGTCCTGATTCCAGCCGCGCTCCTGCTCTTAAATGCCCTGACGGCAAACTCACCCTTTGATCGCGTGGTCACCGGTCTGCTCGCCGGTTTTCCGGTCGCCCTTTTTGTGTGGATAGGATTTGAACAGCTCTTTGGACCCGAATCTCGAGGAGAATCGCATGAATCCAGCTAAGCCCAGCATGTCCGTTCCCGTGATCGCCGGAGGCCTTTTCTTGGGTGTCCTTTCGGCTGTTCCGCCCATCAACTTCCTCAACTGTGCCTGCTGCATCCTGGTGATCGGAGGTGGGCTTCTGGCCTCTTACCTTTACCTGAAGAGCTACCCGCCTGAGCTGCCGCGGGTCACTTATGGAGACGCTGCCCTTCTGGGCCTCTTGACCGGCCTGTTTGGGGCAGTCGTGGACACGGTGGTTTCGATTCCCTTCGATCTGTGGCTCGGTGGGTTTGCCAATCAGGATGCGCTGCAACAGATTCGCAACACACCCGAGATTCCTCCCGAGCTGGTGCAATTTCTGGAAACTATGATGGTAGGCGGGTTCAGCGTGATAGGCGTCGTGATTTCTCTGATATTCGGCAGCATCATCTATTCCACCTTTGCCATGGTAGGAGCCATGCTGGGTGTTGCTATCCTCGGACCCAAAGGCGGCGCAGAACCCGGATCGGTTCCGCCGGCTCCCAGGATGAGTCCGTACCAGACAACTCTGCCGCCACAGGCGCCACCGCAGTCCGGACCTCCAGGCCAGGCGCCTCCGCCGGCGCCGGATCTGGAACCTCCCAAACCGGGCGGCTCCGATGATGAGGGATCTGGGCACTGATCACACCAGTGTGGAGGACCTCCTGTGGTCCGAATAAGAAAGATTCGCGGCACAGAGGCCGGTCCCACACTCTGCTGTGGGGGACCTCCCGAGATGGGAGGGTGCCCGGATGTACACCTCACATTCCCTCCGTGTGAGTGTGGTCCGGATCACGCCAAATTTCTGACAAACCCCCAATAATGGGCGCTATCGAACCGAAGAGTGCCCGCTGATACTCTTCCGTCCGAGATCCATAGCGTTCCAAGGGGAAGGGGGAAATAAGAGGATGATCGATCGGGAACGGCTTCTTCGACTGGTGGCCTACGTGCAGCAGGAGAAGGGCAGTGTAACACTGGGGCAGTTCAACCCAAACCGGGACTTCCAGCTTGCCAACAGCCGGATTACCTCGCTCGTGCTGCTCGCATCAGCCATGATCTTCCTGGTGGGACTCGCTCTGAATATGTTGACGGGTCAGCCCGTACCGGTTCCCGTCGCGGTAGATGCATCACCTTTCGCAAACGTGAAGGTTCTGGATGCCGATGAAGTGGTCATCTTGAGCGACGATACTCCTCTGGTCGCACCTCTTCTTCCAGGAGACTACTCGTTCCAGTTCACGTACGGATCGCGCACGGTCACGAAGGGGGTGCTGGTGAGCCCCCAGCGAATCCCCCGGGTTCGGCACGAATTCTGGGACAGTGAGGATGTCGAGGCTCTGGTCGGACGATTTCTTGAACGTGGAGTTCAACGCTAGTGTTTAAAGAGCAGGCGATGGAAACCCTGATTCTGATCGCCGCATTGTCAATCAGTATGGTGATGCCTGATTGGCGACAGTTAGAATTCCCCGCGACGACAAATGGAATTCCCCGCTTTTTCAGGGCTGATCCTGACCATGAGGGCATGGTTAAGGATCAGCAAGTGCGGAGGTTAGTAAAGTTGAAGAAGAACGAGAAGACGCTAACGATGGCGGCGGCCAAAGCGGGGATGTCGCGAAAGACAGCTCGCAAGTACCTGAAGTCGGGAAAGCTACCGAGCCAGTGTCAGCCGGAACGGTATTGGAGAACTCGATCGGATCCGTTCGAGTCGGTGTGGCCGGAGGTGAAAGAGATCCTGAAGCGATCGCCGACGGTGGAAGCAAAAGCGGTGTTCGATCATTTGTGTCGTCAGCAGGAAGGGGCCTTCCAGCAAGGCCAGTTGAGAACGCTGCAGCGCAGGATCAAGCAGTGGAAGGCAGAATACGGAGAAGCGAAGGAGGTGATGTTCCCGCAGAAGTATCAGCCGGGACATCAAGCGCAATCGGACTTCACGTTTATGGGGCGCCTCGGAGTGACGATCCAGGGCCAGCCGTTTCCCCATCTGCTGTACCACTTCGTGTTGGCCTACTCGAACTGGGAAGCGACCACGCTGTGTTTCAGTGAGTCGTTTGAGAGCCTCAGCCTGGGGCTTCAGAACGCGTTGTGGGAGTTGGGGGCGCTGCCCGAGGAGCACCGGACCGACCGGCTCTCGGCGGCAGTCAAGAACCTGAAGCGGGAAGAGTTCACCGAGCGCTATCAAGCGTTGCTGAGACACTTCGGGATGCGCTCCAGTCGCACTCAGGCAGGAAAGGCACACGAGAACGGGGATGTGGAACAGTCCCATCACCGCTTGAAACGGGCCATTGAGCAGGAACTGCTGCTGCGGTGTAGCCGTGATTTTTCCAGCCGGGAAGAGTACGAGGGCTTTGTAGCGGTGATTGTGTCCCGGCGCAATGCGGCCCGGCAAAAGCGCCTGGGAGAAGAGCTGGCAGTGATGCGCCCGTTGCCGGCACGCCGTCTGGATGACTTCACCCGGCAGTGGGTGAGAGTCTCCCCCAGCAGTACGATCCGGGTTCGCCACAACACCTATTCGGTGGACAGCCGGTTGATCGGCGAGCGCGTTCAAGTGCGGGTGTGGGCGGATCAGGTGGAGGTCTACTACGGAGGACGGCGCCAGGCACGGATGCCGCGCTTGCGAGGAGAAGGCAAGCATCGCATTGACTACCGGCACGTGATCCATTCGTTGGTGCGCAAGCCGGGGGCGTTTACTCGCTATCGCTGGCGGGAGGATCTGTTTCCGGGGATCTTGTTTCGAGTCGCCTACGACGAGCTGCGCCGAGATTGTCCGGCCACGGCGGATCGCCAATATCTGAAGATCCTCGAGGTGGCTGCCCAGGAAGGTGAACAGCGGGTGCGAGAGGCACTTCAGGTGTTGATTGAGCGGGGACAAAGAATCCGTTTTGAAGCACTACGAGAATGCCTTGTCGATCCGGTGGTGGAACCCTGGGAAGTGATGGTGGAGAAGATGGACGTGGGCCTCTACGACACCCTTCTCGAGAACCGGGAGGTGAGGTCATGAGCACAGGCAACTTACCGCGACTTCGCGAGTGCCTAATCGAGCTGCATCTACCGGCCTTTCGGGAGCACTACGCCGCCCAGGCGGCACTGGCCACCCAGGAAAGTCTGTCCTATCCCCGGTTTCTCTTGTCGTTATCTGAGATCGAGGTGGCGGAGCGGCACGAGCGCAAAATCCAGCGCCAGCGTCGGGCCTCCAAGCTTCCCTGGGAGAAAACGCTGACGGCGCTGGACCGCTCGCGCTTGCCCCAAAGCGTGGATCGACAACTCACAGCGCTGCTGGAAGGGACGTTTTTGGATCGTGCCGAGAACGTCTTGGCTTTCGGTAACCCTGGGAGCGGGAAAACCCATCTGGTCTGTGCTCTGGGCCAGGAGTTGATTCTGCTGGGGCGCCGGGTTCTGTTTTCTACCTGCGCCCTGCTGGTACAGCGATTGCTGCGGGCCAAAATCGATCTGACTCTGGAGAAGGAGCTCAAGAAACTGGATCGCTTCGAGGCTCTCATAGTCGATGACATCGGCTACGTTCAGCAAAGCCGGGAGGAAATGGAGGTTCTCTTCACACTGCTGGCCCATCGTTACGAACGTCGCAGCATCTTGCTGACCAGCAACCTGATCTTCTCGGACTGGGAGAGGATCTTCAAGGACCCCCTGACGACGGCAGCAGCCATCGACCGGCTGGTGCACCACAGCGTGATTCTGGAACTCAACGTCCCGAGCTATCGAATGGAGAGCGCCAAGGCAAAGCAGCAGGGAACCACGAAATGAGGAAACCGCGAGGAGGTCAAATCCGGGCAAATCGGCTGATTGGACCCCGGAAAGTGCTGGCTGGGGGCGACACACGAGTGCCCGCCAAGGGGAGAGGTCGTACAGCGCCCTACAGAGGCCGCTCAGCAGCCTCGTGGATCTGGTCCACTCCCCTCGACGCCAGCGCGAGCGAGGGGGAGCTCCGTTCGGGCTACGCCCTCACTCCGTCCCCCTCGCATTCTAGGAACAATCTCTCTTTTTTACAGAAAGGAGGACCGCGGAAAGGGCCGTCTCAGAGGACGGCTACAGCTCTTTTTTTTAATCCTTGTGTGGGGATTTCCAATCGTCGCTGCGGGAATTCTATTTGACGTTGATCAGATGCCCCTGCAATCGAGCAGGACAACTCCTGAAGAGTGCGGTACCGGAGTCTTGGAGCAGGCCCGGCGTGCTTTCAGGGCCAACCACTTGAGTCAGGCAGAGAAACTCGCCGAGTCGATTGTCGACTGCCCCGAAGCGCTGGGAACAGAAGCGGCCCGGTTCCTGACTGCAGTCACGAGACGGCGACAGAACGACCGTCTCTGGCAGCGGGCCCAGGTGCAGATCCAAAGGCAGAGATTCGAAGAAGCCTGCCAGTTGCTCTATGAGATCCAGGTGACTGCCCCCGATTTCCCCAATCTGCAGGTGGCCGGACAGCGAGCGGGTTGTGATCCCGACTCGGTGCAGCTGCAAGATGACCTTGATCGGGCTGATGAACTGATTGAAAAAGAGAACTGGCCGGGGGCCCTCCAGCTTCTCAACAGTCTCCTCGACAAGCACCCGGATGCGACAGAAGTACAGGTAAGACAAAGGGCTGTGAAATCACAGATCCAAAGAATCGAGTCAAGAACCGCCGCTCTCCACTACAATGCAGCGGTCAAGCTTTTTGAACAGGGTGATGCTTCTGGTGCGAAGAGTCGCCTACAGGCAGTGCTCAAAACCAGCCGCGATCACACCAAAGCCCGGGCGCTGCTCGGGAAAGTGGAGACCCGGCTGCAGGAGCAGGCGAACCTCCAGACGGGCAGACACCTTTCTATCCAGGCCCGCGCACTTCTAGATGGCGAAGATTTCGCAGGAGCCCGGGAAAAAATCGAGGAGGCAATCGCCCTTCAGGGCCCGGACCCCCGTCTCATGGAACTGCGACGAACCATCAAAGTCGCCCGCATGTCCTATGAGGCGAGAGAGCTCCTCGATTCCGGCAGATCTGCAGAGGCACGGCTCAAAGTGGAGGAGGCCCTTTCGTTGCAGAGCTCTGGCCCCCTTCTGATGGAACTCCAGGACTCCATCGAAAGGCAGCGGCAGGAAACCTTGCTCAGACTTGCAGTTCAGAGCTTCTACTCGGGAGAGTACGCAGAATCTATCGCTCAGCTCAAGGGATATCTAGAAGAAAAGCCCCGACCTCCCTTTGCACCATTCGCCTACTTCTACCTGGGCGCTTCTGTGGCTTCTGCGACACTGATGTCAGAAAGCGCTCCGGCTCACTCCCTGGAGACCGCCGCGGAACATTTCAGGACAAGCCACCACATCGACCGGGACTTTACACCGCCGCTGGAGAGTGTTTCGCCGCGAATCCGGGCTCTCTTTTCCCAGGCTTTGATCGAGAACAAGTAGCGACTTGAGAATAAAATACCGGCATGTAACCGTAAACCAGCTTCTGCCATCCCGGATCTTCTTCCGAGTGTTCGTTCCTGTCCTGCTCGGCCTGCTGTGGGCGGGACTTCAGGGAACAGCTTTGGCACAGGAATCCGGCGGGCTGTCCAGCTTGTCTGAGAAGAAACTCTACGAAGCAGCCGAGAAGGCCCTGGCGAGGGATCAAAAAGAACGGGCTTACGAGGCGTTGGGACTGGCGTTGCAAAAAAGAAACTCGGGGCGCGATAAGCCCAGGCCGCACAAGAAATACACACCTCTCCAGCTTCAGCTGGGCCGCGAGCTTGCCAATCGCGAAGCAGCTCTGGGGTTGGAAAGCTGCAATGCCATGGACCTGGGAGCCTGTAAGAAGAAGCTCCAGTCTGCGCAGGAGTTTTCGTGGACGGAGAAGGTGCTGCGACTCGAGTCACTCTTGCGAGAGAAACACTCCACTCTGAAGGGGCGCTTCTCAGCAGCCGTGGCAATGGCTGAAACAGGAGGCGAAGAGGATGCCTTGAAGGAGTTGCGCTCGCTGGCTTCGTATTCCGCTTATCTGCCGGCTCTGGACGATGAAATCCTCCGGATCGAGAGAGCCTATGCGGATACTCTCATCCGGGACGGTCTGAGACTACTTGATTTCAAGAACTGGGGCAGTGCTGAAGATCTCTTCCAGCGTGCTGCTGAACTGCACAGGGACGACCCGCGTATTGCAGCTGCTGAAAACCGCATCGAGCGCGGACGTGAGTCCTATGAACTCGCTGCAAGAGCCGAAAGTGAGGCCAAGGACGCGGCCTTTGAGGCAGCGATGAATACTATCCTCGCGGCACTCGAAGGCTATCCGGAAGGGAGGGACCTGGAGGCAATCAAAGAAAGAATTACGAATCAGTGGGTGGATCATCTTGCGGCAAGGGTAGAGTTCTTCTCGCGCAATCGAGATAGCTTCGCCGGCGCAAGAGACACGGTCAATGCCCTCGACAGGATCAGGAGGCTGAACCCCGAGCATCCTCTCCTTTCAGCACGACAGCGGGACGCAGCGGAGAGACTTGGTTCGTCCTCTCTGCAAAAGGCCATGACCCTGACCGAATTCGGTGATCCGGCCTTGATCGGAACAGCCTTCGTGCTGCTGCTGAGTGCCCAGTCGAGACTGGGTCCGGCCGTTGTTCTGCCCAGTCAGGTGAAGGACGCCGGGAGTCTCTTCAATCGTAAACGGGCCTCCCAGCTGATCCTGTCGGTGGAAGATCTGACGGGCGCGCCGCGAACCTTCGCAGATGCTGTGTCCGCCCGCCTGCAGCACACGGCCGAAAGCCTGGGGTTGCCCGACTTGCGGATCAGGAGCAAGGAGAGTTACCGGGGGTCCCCTGACGAGGATCCCGAGTTCCAGGACTTCAGGCCCGACGGAAAATCGCCGACGGCGCTCCTGACGGTGGGAGTTCGAAAGCATCTGTCCGAGCGCTGGTCGTCCGAGACTCCCGAGCGGGTCCAGTCAAAGTTTATCTCCGGTGCCGAGGAGGTCCTCAATCCGGAATACGAAGCCAAGAGATCAGAACTCGAAGAGATTTTCAGCCAGATAGAAAGGACTAAAGATGACAAGAGAATCTCTTCACTGACCCGGCAGAAAGATCTCGCTGAAATGGTTCTGGCAAAGATCTCGAGAACAAAGCAGGTGCCCAAGGTAGCCGACTACGCCTATTTGAAAATCAACCATCGGCAACAGACGCGTGTTGAACTCTTGATGACTCTGCGTGACTTCTTCACCAAGAGCCAGATCGAAAGCCAGGAAATCGTCTTTTCCGAGGTGAAAGAAGACAGCCAGGTGGAGGGAGTTCGAGAATCAGACACCTCCCAGATCCAAAACGAGCCCGTTCGTCTCCCGCCGCCCCAGCAGATGCTCGCCAGAGCCCAGAGGGAAGTCCTGGATTCTCTGGAAGACAAGATCAAGGAGAGCCTGCCCGCCCAGATTCACCGCTTTTATTACGAGGGGATGCGCCTCTACGAAAGTGGTCAAAGGGCCGAATCGGCGGAACTTTTCATTTGCCACTGGGCGTTCTTGCGAGGACACCTCCCGGAGACTCAGCAGGAAATCGTGTTCGAAGTCGTGAAGGAAGAAACAGGTTTCGCCCTGGACCGGGATGGTCAGACTCTCCTGTCCGCACTCGATCGCGTGGCGCCCATCGCCTGGTAAGCTGTCCTGTACCTTTCAGGGTGGAATGCAGGATGGGAGCCAGACTGACTTCGAAACAACTGGATCAGATCGTGCGGGAGTACTTCGGACCCGGCGGAGCCGGCGAGTGCCCGATCTGTCCGCTCTGCGGAGAAGACCTCGAGATTGCGTCCCGCGCGTTGGCCGGCTTCGGCCTCCAGCTTCAGATCAACTGTGCGAGCTGTGAGGCGCTCTCCACATGGGTTCAGCCCCAACCGATCCGGGACTGGAAAACACTCCACCTCGATTATTTCGCAGAGTGTTACCTGCTGGAGGACACAATCCGCTGCCCCTATGATGACTGCTATGTGACCTGGGCCGAGTTCAATGACAACGTCGTCCAGTTCAACTGCCCCTACTGCAATCGCCGCGGCCGGATAGTGGTCACGCCAAAACCGTTGACCGTTGACCGTTGACCGTTGACCGTTGAAACTTTGAAACCTGAATGTGGGAGGCGCCTTGGCGCGGCGACCTGCAATCGTGCACGTGACTACCCGGCGGTCGCGGCCTGAGGCCCCTCCCACTCTGGGATCTCCCACTCTGGGATCTCGGAATTCCCCTGGAACGCTGGAACGTTGGAACGTTGGAACCCAAAAAAAAGAGGCCCACCGCACCTGGCAGCCGGCTAGGTGCAGCGAGCCTCCCGGGGAGGCAGCGGCAGGAAAAGCCGCTGCCTAATTCATTGCCAGCTCAGCAATCGCGCTATTGAGCAGCACTTTGACTTCTGCTCGCCGATTGGCCTTGCGCCCTTCACTGGTCGAGTTGTCTGCCACAGCCATGACATCACCAAAGCCGTGAGGTCGCACAAACCAGCGCAGTGGAACCGAGTGCTCTTCAGCCAGGTATTGAATCACCGACTCGGCACGGCGGCGGCTCAAGTGACGGTTGAAGTCGGTAGGCCCGTCAGAGGAGGCGAAGCCGGTCACCTGGAAGAGAACCCCCTGACGGCGCTCCCGGGTGGAGACCAGGAGCCCGTCGAGCTGCTTTTGTCCCCCCTCATCCAGTTCGGCACTGCCCCCCTCGAACCGGACTGTGATGGACTCAACCAGACGATATTCATCGAGATTGGAGAGCTGTCCCTCCAGATACCCCACCTTCCGGACATTCTCATCAACCTGGACCCTGGTCTTCTGGAGGTCGGTCGTGACATGACCCAGGCGCTTTTGCGTGTCCCGAGCATCTTTGCGAACTCGAGCCGAGGTACTGGTCAGCTCCTCGACCTGGCCTCCGAGGTGGACCAGGTTCTGCTCCATCCCTCCGAGTTGAGTGTCGAACTGAGAGGCCCTCGCCTCGACTGTGGAGGCGACCTTAAGATCGATATGCTTCATCCTGATCGACCTCGCCATGAGTACCCCCGATTCATCCCGACGCCCTCGAACCTGGACCCGCAGACCGCGAACCAGATCTGAATGCCGATAAGGACGGGGGTCGCGAAGAAAGTTCTTCGTTTGCTCTTCGATCTCAGTCTGTGGCTCCAGCCGCACGACGAACTGGTGACCTCTGAGATCGTCCACGATCATTCGTTCCTCAGTGCTGGAGAGTATCACCCCTTCGAGCCTCACCTTCTTACCTGCCTCCAGTAGAGAAAAACAGGTCACCAGGATCAATGTGAAGAGAAGCAGCATTGACTTACGGGGCTTGTTCATTCTTGGTTCCTCCTTGAGTTTGCTCAAACTCTGGTTTTGCGGCCCAGTGCCAATCACCGGACCATTCCGCTTGCCCAGCACCATTGCAATTCCCGTTCCAATTCCGGAGAACTCCAACTAACTAACTTATAACCAGATACTTAGGAACACTGACAACTGAACACTGGCGGCCCGAGGGCCGGGGAATTCTGTCCCTGACCAGGGAAATTGTCCCTGCCTGGCCCCTTGCCCGGATTATTCATAAGTTTTCGTAGCGAAGCGGGGGAAGACCCGTTCTGACAAGGCTTGCGACCGAGGCCCCCGGAGGCGTACTCGTGCAGTACGCCGAGGAGGCCGACCGAGCGTAACGCAGTCAGGGCGGGAGATTCTCACGCTGCAGTAGAAACTTTATGAATAATCCGGGCTTGTGTGGAAAGGCTTCGGCGGTCCGATCAGATCGCCGCATGGAAGCGGCACCCACACTTCGCCATCTCGTCAGATCCAACTACTGGACATTGGTGTTGTACTGGTGTCAGGGAAACGGTGCGGGAGCTGTGAGGCGTTCCGGGGCCAAGAGTGTGGGAGGCGCCTTGGGCGGCGATCGGGAATCGTGAACATCATGCCCGGCGGTCGCGGCCTGAGGCCCCTCCCACTCTGGGGTTCCGGATTGCTTGGAACGGAACTTTGGAACGTTGGAACCTTGGAACGTGGAACCGAATCAATGATCCTGCCGATAGTGCTCGGCGATCCAGTCGCGCCCGAAGTCGCTCTCATAATCGCGCCACACGGAGTGGACGTGATTGGCGTTGTTCTGGATATTGTCGTATTCGATGAGGAAAGTCTTCCCGTGGACCCGGTAGTAGTGCGGGTGCCCCACGCCTTTCTCCAGTCCACCCATCCACACGAAGTAGATTTCGTCGCCGCTTTCCGCGACACGTTTCTGCCTGGCTTTGGCCAGATCTGGAGGGACATTGTGGATATACTCCTCGATGAGAGCTCTCAGGAGGCCATGCTGAGTGGCAGTCATCTCGCTGCGCTTCAGGCCCTGCGCGGGTACGCTGGAAAACTCCACGGCCCTGGCGTTGCTGGTAAAGATATCCCGCGGCGGCTCTGGAGCCAGAATCGCCTTCTCCCGTTGCTTCCCATCCAGAGATTTAAGCAGGGCTCTGGCCTTGTCTTCTTCCTTGTGCAGGACTCTCAGGCCCTTTTGCGGCCCCTGCAGCACCAGATGGGGATTGGCTCCCAGGAACATCGGTGTCGTGGCCCGGATACTTCCTTTGTCAATTGTGAAATGGAATGCGATGTGGTGGCCTTCCACTCTCCATCCCCACAGCCCCTCCGTGGTTGGATCTCCGTAAATCACGAAGTAATACAGATCGGGATTGCGCAGCTCCAGCATGTCGCTCTCCCGTCCACTCGCTCTCTCCAGTTCCAGAAGCAGCTGTTCGAGACTCATGATGGTCTTGGTCTTGTAGTACCCGCTGCGGCTCAAGCCGCTGGCCACCAGAGCGTCGGCCAGCCGGACCTGGCCGGGCTCCATCTGGTTGTAAGGCAGCCCAATGCGGCTGCGCATGGGAATGAAATGCCACTTCCCCCACTCCTCCTGGCTGAAGGGGAAGACAGATTGCTTGCGCTGCTCCCAGGTCAGAGCCGCCAGGAAGTTGCGGGCGGCCCCGACCATCAGTTCATCCGACTCATTCGAATGCCCCGAGGTTGTCCCGCCTGCAATGTGGACCAGAGCGATCAGCATTCCGCACAGGATGAAGGTTTTCATCTCCAATTCTCCCTTGATCTGGATACTGACCGGATCTTATGGACCGGGGCGGGTAATGTCAAAAATAACCGGGTTCGGGGTGCCGGGGGTCCGGGTTGTGGGATGTTTTCGAGTGAGAGGGGCTCCCCACATTCAGGTTCCAAGGTTGCAAGGTTCCAACGTTCCAAAGTTCCGTTCCAGGCAATCCGGAACCCCAGAGTGGGAGGGGCCTCAGGCCGCGAACCTTAGAGCCCCAACCAGATTGCGACTGCAGCGAGAACAAGCTCGAGTGGAACCAACCCTGATGACGATTCGCCCTCTGGAGATCATATGAGTTCCGCAATCAAAAAGCCCCGCAAAATTCCCTGCATTACTCGGTGTCACCGCCGCTCTTGTCCTTTCTGTTGCGGCCATCGGGCCTCCCCAGGTGGGATGGGTCTGGTTCAGCGCCGATCCCCTTCCTGCCGGCACCGCCCTGTTTTCCTTTGTGAACACCGAGGGCGTGCTGACCTGGGAAGCCGGCATCCCGGCCGTCAAGTCGACGACCAAAGGCAGGATCTTCGTGGATCAGCGCGGGAACCGGTACCGGAATCGCGATCGCCAATGTGCTCCCCTTCGATACCGTCCTCACCCTGGTCCTTCGAGACCAGGCCGGGGTGGAGATCGCCCGCGTCGACTTCCCTATTCCCGGAGACAACCAGCGCGCCCTGTTCGTGGACCAGATCTTTGAGGATCTGCCCCCTTCTTTCATCGGCAGTCTCACCTTCGAAACCGCCGACGAGAGCCACAAGGTCGCAACCGTCACGGTGCGCGGCAACACCAACGCCCGCAATGAGGCGCTTTTCGCTACCCTGGATGTGATTGATCTGGCCGACCCGTCCGATGAACAGGTCGCCGTCCTGCCCCAGGTGGGAGGGGCCCCCACCCTGTCCACCCAGATCGTTCTGGTGGAGAGATCGGGCCAGCAGGTATCCGGGCGCATTCGGCTCTTCGACTCGGAGGGCGCTCCCCTGGAGCTGGAATCGGGCGGGGAAACAAGCTCGGAGTTCGCTTACGAGCTTCCGCCGCACGGTGTACTACTCATCGAGCTGACGCGTTCCGAGGGTACGGGCGTTGGATATGCGGTCGTTTCGCTTGAGCAGGGCTCCGTCGTCCCTTCGGCCGCCGCCATCTTTCAATTCCGATCGCAGGCGGCGGCTCCGGCCACTGGCGGAGAACTGGGAGCCGTCCTCACGGAGGCGGGAATTCTCTCACGGCCCGCCACCACGCACGCTCGCCTTTTTGTGGACTCTTTCAAGACACTCACCGGAGTGGCCGTGGCCAGCTACGACAACCCGGAAACAGAAGTGACCTTCCGGCTGATTCGGGAGGACGCAACTTTTCGGGAAACCACCCGGGGCCTGGCCGCCGGAGGTCATCTACCCATTTTCGCCGATCAGCTCTTTCCGGGGCTGGACAGGAGAGATCAGACGCTGGAGATCATCAGCCCGAGCCCGCTCTATTTGACGACCCTGAAGCTCTCCACCAATGAGCGCTCGGAGTCGGTGCTGACCACACTCCCCTTCCTGGATCTGAACAACCTGGAAAGCGGCATCCGCTTCTTCCCCCAGGTGGTCATTGACGGCGGCTTCTCCACCCGCCTCATTTTTGTGGGTGCAAGTGAATTCATCGCCGAACCGGGCGGTCAGGCCTTTCCGCCGGCCCCGCGTGCAGACTTGCTCCGTGCCCCATCTTCTTTCGGAATTCAACAGGGGCAGTGGGGGAGCCCGGTCGAAGGCCGGTCGGGGTCCGTCGGCCAGAATGGGGGAAACGGCGTACCGCTCGCGCCCATCTTTACCAGCAACCCCCAAAACGAGTCTTCCAACGTCAGATTTCGGCAAAGGCGCCTGGATAACTCTGGGCTTAGAGGCCGTTTTCAGCCGAAATATGAGGAAAAACACTTGTTTCTTGGTTGGAGGCCTGATAGGTTTTGCCCATTGACCACAAAAAGACCCGAAGAAGGTCCATCCGAGGCTGATATGAGGAATGTCGGTTCAGGTCTGTCCCACATGTGCGGAGAGTTGTCACCCTTGCTTCTGGAAGCCGGGTAGAAGTTCAAAATGCTCAAGAGAATGATTGCGGTCCTGATGGCAGCCCTTGGTCTCTTTTCGCTCGTCAGTCTCACGTGGAGGTACGGGTCGTCCGCGCAATCAGCGTCGCCACAGGGACAGTCCGAAATCCCCCCTCTAGCCGACCTGTATGTCATTTCCGGTACTGACGAAAACGTCATTCATCTGGACGGCACCCCGGGCGCCCATCTGATGCCCAATGGCGGGTTTCTAGGTATTGTGGAAGGAACGGTCGGAGACTTGTCTGCGCCAGTTGGCCTTGCAATCCGACCGGGCACGAACACCCTGTTCGTGAGCGAGGTTGGCAACGGGGCCGATGTAAGACACTACGATCTCACGTCTGGCGCTGCGCTGGGGAGCTTTGGGGAGACCCTCGAGAATATCGGCTTACCTCGTGGCCTGACTTTCGACCCGATGGGATACAGGCTGTATGTCCTTGACATATTGGACCCCGCAAGCGTTAAGGCATTCGATGCTGCCAGCGGCGTTTTTCTCGGCATTTGGGGGGATACGGACGAGCACCTCGATAATCCGATCAAGATTGAGATACAGCCGGGTACGGAGAACATCTTCGTCCTCGACTGCCCCGGAAACACTTGCAACCTGCTGGTTTTCGCACCGGACGGAACATTTATTGGCCCATTTCCAACCGGCGCCGATCCGAACAGCAAGGGAGTTCTTGGGACCGGGCTTATTGTTCCAGGAGGTACGGACTTTAGCCTGGATGGGGGCCCTGGTCTCACTCCCCCCGGGAGCCAGCCTACCCAGGGTTCGGCCTTCGTGACGAGTTTCTCGCAGGATTCCATCATACGTGTGTCCACTGAGGAGGGAGCCGAAATCAGCCGTGTGCTGGGGCTTCGCGATCCAACGGCGACAGCTAGCGCACCGGACCCTACCCGAGAATCTGACTCCATCATTACGTTGGTTGCAATTCGAGGAACCGGTAGCAATGGCTCGGACACTATTCAGGTGTTTCGCGTCGACGGTGTCAATTTCGTGAATCTTGGATCCTATAACGCCTCGCAGTTGGGAGGCAAAAGACTCGGTGACATTGTCCTGACCCAGAAGGTCCCTGTCTCCTTGGTTCTCGCGGCGACGCCAGTGTCAAACGACACAGCCCCCCCTCACCGTGGTTGATTTCGTTAATGTGACTGACAAATCTATGCAGATCGTCGTACAGGTCCTCGACAGCTCTGGAGCGAACATTCAGACGTTATCCAGCGACGTCGCAGGCGTTGGCAGCGGCAGTTTTGGTTTGTCGTTTGGTGGCTCACAGTCGCAGGGTCTGAATGGCCCGATCATCCCCGCTTCGGTGCTCGTCACATCGGATGTCCCTCTGGCTGTGATCGCCCAGGTGGCACTCAGTGGGGGGGGCCGGACCTTCCCTCGCTTCGGAGTTGTTCCCGTCGATGCGTGTGTCGGCTGGAGCTACGTTCACACAGAATCCGTTGACCAGCGGAGCGGGATCGCTTTGCAGAATTCTGACCGCGGGGCGGCAACCTCCTGCACTCTGAATTTCTTCCAAGGCCTGGAAGGTTTGCCGGTCGGAGAGATTCAACGGGACATCCCGGCCGGTCACCGGATTCAATTCTTTCCCGGGGATGAAATCACAGGATCCCCCGAGGGTGCGGGATTACCCGAAGGGATTTCCGCCGCCTTCATCCGGTGTGACTTGCCGGTCTACATGGCGGTGCTGAATCAGGCACCGGACGGAGCCATAATTCTCAATGAGGCTACTTGCCTCGATTCCTTAGGGCAATGATCGATGGGGAAGAGGTTCCGTCAATAGGTGTGTAAGAGAGCTTTAATTGTTCTCGACACAACGAGGCGAACTGTTGACATAAGATCGTACAGCATTCAGCGGCTAGAAGAGGCTGTAATGCTCCACAATATTCCCTCCCTTTTGCAGCCGGAATTGTATAGATTGTCTTAGCCCTTCGAAATCTTGTCCGATGAAAATGGAAACGTCACCGACAACGGCACCCAGGTCTTCGGCTGGGACTATCGAAATCGGCTCCGCGTCGTGAACTCCAGAGCCGGCGGAACGCCTGTCGCCTCCTATGCCTATGACGCTCTCGACCGGCGCGCCCGCAAGCAGGTTGCCGGTTCCGGGAAAACGGATCAGACCACCGGTTTCTTTTATGACGGCTGGCAGGTTCTGCAGGAGGGCAATGGGACAGGGGGCTTTTTCCAGCAGTACGTCTATGGAAGCTACATCGATGAGCCCCTGGTGATGGACAGGAACCTGGGAGAGATCATCGCCGGCGGGAGCACGGCTCAGCGTCTGTTCTATCATCAGAACACGCTCTCGTCGACCTTTGCTCTTACGGGTTCGGCCGGCTCCGTGCAGGAAGTCTACCAGTACGATGCTTTCGGGAAAGCGACCGTCTTCGACTCCGGACCGGTCATGAAAATGAATCCAACCGACTTCGTCGGCCCGGGCCCTGGAGTAGGCGGCAGCTTCAACCCCTACCTGTTCACGGGCCGCCGGCTGGACGATGAAACGGGCCTCTATTACTACCGCTACAGGTACCTGGATCCGGACCAGGGACGGTTTGTGCAGAGAGATCCTCTCTCGATCCGGGGAGGAGATTCCGGGAGTGAATACACGTATACCGGCGATAATCCGGTCAACCTCCTGGACTGGTCCGGATTGCGGCCCACAGTCAGAGCACAGGACAGGACGCTTCTGGACTTATTGGCGGCGAGACTGAGAGCGGCAAGAGTTGGAGAAAAGAAAAAAATCTCGTGCACGGGCCTGCCTGCCGTCGCCCGGCAAATATGTAACTGCATGAACAAGGCCAAAAAAGCGCATGTCGTCTCCAATTGTGTGGTTCAGGCTTTCGGGGGGAGCAAGTCTGGGAAACCCTGGAAGAAGCACGTTGAGGATCTGGTCAAACTCTGGAAGCAATGGAAGAGGAAGGTGTCGCCGCCGACCGGCAACTATACTGGTTTGCCGGCTGTCTGCCATAAGAGAAAGTGCACCGGGTGTTACCCGGACCTGTGGTAGTGCCGCGGGAATCCGGAAGCAAGAAGCATTGAAGTTGAAGACCACCGACGGGCGGTCAGGGAGTAACCAGGGATGTTCCAAAGGGATCTTCTACAGGGACAGAGCATTCTCGTCACGGGCGGTGGAACCGGCCTGGGCCGGGTCATGACCGAACGTTTCGCCGAGCTGGGCGCACGGGTTGCCGTCTTTGGACGCCGCAGCAAGCCACTGGAAGAGACGGTCAGGGCCATACGCGAGACAGGTGGAATCGCTGCCTGGACCACGGCCGACGTGCGGGACCCAGCGCAGGTGGAGGCCGCCGTGGACAAGCTGGAGGCCGAGTTGGGACACTTCACCGGACTCGTCAACAATGCGGCCGGCAACTTCCTGGCTCCCTCCGAGGATCTCTCGCCCAACGCCTTCAACGCCGTCGTTCAGATCGTGCTCTACGGGACTTATCACTCGACCATGGCCCTGGGACGCCGCTGGATCGAGCGAAAGACACCCGCCCACATCCTCTCCATCGTGACCACTTACGCCTGGACCGGTTCCCCCTTTGTCATGCCCAGTGCCTGTGCCAAGGCCGGCGTCCTGGCAATGACCCGCTCACTGGCCGTGGAGTGGGGTACCTACGGCATTCGTTCCAATGCCATCGCCCCGGGGCCCTTCCCGACCACGGGGGCCTTTTCTCGCCTGTTTCCCCCGGAATTTCAGGCCCGCGGCGAAAAGACAAACCCCCCTCGGTCGCTTCGGGCAACCCCCGGAGCTGGCCAATCTGGCCGCCTTTCTCTTCTCGCCCATGGCCACCTACATCAACGGTGAGTGCGTCGTGATCGATGGAGGAGAGTGGCTCAAGGCCCAGGGATTTGCCAGTTTCACCGACCTCCCCCGCGAGCAGGTGAAGGCCCAGATGGAGGCCATGCGACCGAAAAAGGGCTGAGCCCTGCCAGTGCGGACTCTCAAAACTTCCGCACTTGTTTGTTCCACGGATCGGACCACGGAGGGTCCTCCTACATTTTTTCCCCGAGAAGGGCGCGTCTCAAGTCGTGGGCCGATTCGGCCAGGGAGATATTCAGGTACTCCGCCTTCTCTTTCTCGCTTCGACTGATGGGGCCCTCCCCGCCGGGCTCGACCTGGACCTCGACAAAGGAAGAACCCCCACTCCGAAGAATTCCAGAAAGCTCTTGTTTGTAGTCGTTTGACTCATCAAACCTGTATACTCGCTTGAACCCAGACGAGCTCGCCAATCCACCCCAGTCCAGACTCCCACGAGCCGGGATTCTCTGGTTGCCGGTAATCTCGTAGGTCCCGTTCACCAGGACAAAGAGAATCAGGTTCGACACCCCGGACTCGACGATCGTGGTGAGAGTCCCCAGACTCATCAGCATACTCCCGTCACCGTTCAGGCAGATCACTTTGCGTTGGGGCTGAGCCAGGGCCAGACCCAGGGCCAGATCGGCCGCATGGCCCATCGCGCTGTCCGCCGACGCAAAGTCGAGCTCGTGCTCCGAGAGGCGACCCCAGGGTCGAACGGCCGCCATGGTGGCGACGACGATCTCCTCCCTTCTCAACTCGGCCAGCGGTTCCAGTAATTCGTGTTTCGTCAGCATGATCGATCAGACGAATTCCGAGGGCAGCAGTATGGCCACAGGCCGGGATTCGCGGCGGGCCTGATCCCAGGATTCGGCCACTACCGGCAAATCGGAATCGGACCTGTAGAACTCGTATGGTACCCGCCAGGCATTCAGAGTCGGCTCAGTGACCAGAGCAGCCGAATCCAGGTCATTGCGGACCATGTCTTCGGAGGCCGGAGATTCCGATTGGGAACCGGGTTTCAGAGCCTGCAGTTTCGCATAGCCTCGATATCCGATTAGACAGAGAAGGGGAACTCCCATCCGAATGGCAGTACCACGCAGGCTGTCGCCGCTTTCCAGCAAGCCGGTGTTCTGGATCAGTACGACCGGGTTCTGACCCCCCATCCATAGCCCGGAGGCGATGGCAAAGGCCTCTCCTTCCCGGGTCACCGTCAGCAAAGTCACGTCGGGAGAGCTTTCGACGGCCCGGAAAAGAGCCGCCGATCCGTTGTCCGGAAGTCCGATCACGTGGGAAACACCCAGTCTGACCAGTTCGGCGAGTAAGCGGCAGGCATTCGGTTTGTCTGTCCCCAGCTTCTCAGTCACACTGACCCCATTTCAAACTATCAAGGATGGCAAAACACTCTGATCGGACCACGGAGGGTCCTCCTACACTGCGGATGGCAAAGTGTAGGAGCCGCTTCCATGCGGCGATCTGATCGGAATCGCAGGGGCGATCTTGTGGTCGCCTGCGCTCTCCCCTTCCTCAATCCATCTGAACCAGGGGCTGAGTTCGCTTCCCAGGCAGATCCTGAAAAAAGTCCCGGCCTTCGTGGTTGACAATGATGAAAGCCGGGAAGTCCTCGACTTCGATTCTCCAGATAGCTTCCATCCCCAGATCTTCGAACTCGACAACCTCCACCTTCTTGATACTGTGCTGGGCCAGCCGGGCGGCCGGGCCTCCGATCGAGCCCAGGTAGAATCCCCCGTGCTTCCGACAGGCCTCGCGGACCCGTCCGGACCGGTTTCCCTTGGCCAGCATCACCATACTGGCCCCGTAACTCTGGAAAAGATCGACGTAGGGATCCATGCGGGCTGCCGTGGTCGGCCCGAAGGAACCAGAGGCGTATCCCTCGGGTTTCTTGGCCGGTCCGGCATAGTACACCACGTGATCCTTGAGGTAGCCTGGGAGATCACCTCCTGCATCAAGGAGCTCTTTGAGCCGGGCATGGGCAATGTCGCGCGCCACGATCAGAGATCCGGTCAGAGAAAGCCGGGTGGCGATCGGGTGCTTCCTGAGCTCGGCCAGAATCTCGCTCATGGGGCGGTTCAGATCGATCGCGACCGCTTCGCTGCCCACATCCTCCTCGGTCAACTCGGGCAGGTACTTCGCTGGATCCGTTTCGAGCTGTTCCAGGAAGACCCCCTCCCGGTTGATCTTCCCCAGGATCTGTCGGTGCGCCGAACAGGAAACTCCCAGACCCACTGGACAGGAGGCGCCGTGACGGGGCAGGCGAACCACCCGCACATCGTGAGCGAAGTACTTTCCGCCAAACTGGGCACCGATCCCTATCCCGGCACACAACACGGCAATCTCCTCCTCCATCTTCAGATCCCTGAAGGCCCGCCCCCCCTCGTTGCCGGTGGTGGGAAGATCGTCGAGATAATGGCAACTGGCGAGTTTCACCGTTTTCATGGTGAACTCCGCCGATGTTCCGCCCACCACCAGAGCCAGATGGTAGGGAGGACAGGCTGCTGAACCGATACTCTGGAGCTTCTCAGCCACGAAGTTGAGAAGCGACTCCGGGTTCAATAGAGCCTTGGTCTCCTGATAGAGAAAGGTCTTGTTGGCTGAGCCACCCCCCTTGGCGATGAAAAGGAAACGGTATTCGTCTCCAGGGCCGGCATAGATCTCAATCTGGGCGGGCAGATTTGTGCCGGTGTTCTTTTCCTCGTACATGTCCAGTGGGGCCAGCTGTGAATATCGAAGATTCCGTTCCTGAAAGGCCTGGTAGATTCCGCGCGAGATGGACTCGGCATCGCTGGAGAAGGTGAAGACATTCTCGCCCTTGTAGGCCTGTACGATGGCCGTTCCGGTGTCCTGGCACCCTGGGAGGATCCTCTCTGCCGCGATGTTGGCGTTCTTGAGAAACTCGAGGGCGACGAAACGGTCGTTCTCGGAAGCCTCAGGGTCTTCCAGGATGTGCCTCAACTGCTGCAGGTGACCGGGGCGCAGCAGGTGCTCCACATCGTCGATGGCCGCGGCGGCCAGAAGGGACAGAGCGGCCGGATCTACTTTGAGAACTTCCACGCCATTCCAGCGCTCTGTCGACACGTAATCGGACGTCAGCTTCCGATAAGGCGCGGTGTCGGTCCCATGCTCGAACATTTCCTGATACTTGAACTCAACCATCATTTGAATACTCCATGGCTCCAGCCGGACGCGGAACCCTGCCGGGCTCGACCGGTCCGGAGGTTTGGATGGCAATCAGGGCAAATTCAGGAGAGACGAGCCCTTCCGAAGGCCCAGACATCGCCACAGTCAGTGATCATGATCTGCCCCTGCTCAAGGCCGCGAGGCTGGGGGAAGAGGAGGTTACGAGGCTGTCGAGCCCGTCATCAGATCCTCCGGCTTTGGGGCAGACGCGAGGCTCGAACCTGCTCGGGAACCGGTCGCAGGTCCCAGATGAGTCCGAGCCAGCTCATGATCTTGAGCAGGTAGAAAGTGATATCGAGTTCCCACCAGAAGAATCCCTGGCGCGCCGTCGCCGGATAGTGGTGGTGGTTGTTGTGCCAGCCCTCTCCCAGCGTGAAGAGAGAAAGGAAAAAGCTATTCCCGCTTTCGTCTCCAGTATCGTATCGTTTCTTGCCGATAAGATGGGCCACTGAATTGATCAGGCAGCTGCCGTGGAACAGAAGTACGGTGGACACGAAAAAGCCCCAGATCAGCATCTGCCAGCCGCTGGTCCCGAGGGCGGGAAAACTGAGTTTCAGGAACTGACCCAGGCCAAAGAGGCTGGAGGCCATCAAGACCGGCACCAGGAGGTCGAATCGATCCAGAAATCGCAGTTCCCGAAAGCGGGCCAGATCGGGTACCAGGCTGACACGGGTGGGAAAGTTTCGCCGGTCGGTAATCCAGCCAATATGGCTCCAGAAAAACCCGTGCTGGTGGGGTGAATGGGGATCTTCCGGACCGTCTGAGTCCTTGTGATGCAGGCGATGATTCGCTGCCCACCAGAGGGGTCCCTTTTGGGTGCAGGACGTCCCCAGAAGGGCCAGAACGAGCTGCATGAAACGGCTCGTCTTGAAGGTCTTATGCGAAAAGTAACGGTGATAAAACCCGGTCACAAAAAACATCCGGGCAAAATACAGGGAGATCGCCACCGCAACCGCTGTCAGACTCCAGCCCACGAAGATGATTCCAAAACACATTAGATGAAGAGCAATGAATGGAACGCTGCGGATCCAGTCAACCCGATAAGGAACTTCCTGAAAACTGGGCTGGTTGAGTTCTTCCTCCGCATCGACACCGGATGCAAACCAGCGGCGGATGTCAGTCAGTATTTGATTAGCCATAAGTCAAGAATCTACACCTCTCACAGTTAGACGTACTTTTGATCCTGTTCCTGCGCACCCGGTCGCAGCTCTCGGAACTGTGGAACTCCAATTGTAACGGAAAACGTGTCCGATTTCATCGTTTCTTGGGGGAAGAGGTTCCAACGTTCCAGGGCGGAAGGTTTGCAGGGGGCTTCGAGGATTGCTGCCTGTGTCTAGTCCGCGATGGCCACAGGTGCCTTCCGTTCTGAGTTTGGGACGAATTCGCAGCCGCCGGCGGTGGGGCCTGGCCGGCGGTAGGGCCTGTCAGAAAGGCTCCACCGCCCCCGCAGGTGAGCCCCTTAGTCTGCCAAGGCTCCGAGATACTTAACCCCCACCTTTACTGATGACTCGCCACCTTCGTCGACAACACACTCCCCCTTCATGGCCTGAATATCCGAGATATCGCTGGCGTTTACTCTAAATGTGCAGGATGTGGTCCCGTAATGCTCTGCAAAGATCTCGATTTGCGCCGAGAGGTCAGCAACTGCAGTAATATGCCAGTCGATACCTTTACAGCCTATCTTGACCTGAAAGACATCGCCATTCACTTCAATCACATCGCTCAATTTGTTGTCTTCATTGCACAGTTCGAAACTGTAGAAGTTGTTGGTCCCCATCGACCCGGGATCGATGCCCGTTCCTTCCGGCTGAATCACCGCCGTCGAGGCCAGCAGATTGTTGTCCGACCGCAGTCCCAGAAGAATCACTGGCTGCGTAGCCGTGAACTCGATCACACTGTCTGCCTCTACCAGCAGCGGTTCCTGAGTCACGAACAGGGCCTCGTGCTCTCCCGGCGCATAGGTCTTCTGCACCTCTCTCTGAAATACTCCGGCTGCACTGAAGATCCTCGCGGTCACCGTACTGCTCTGGGTCTTACTGGTATTCGCCACGGCAAACCCTGTATCCGTCCCGTCTCCCACAAAGGAGAAGAGCTTGAACTTGACTCCCTGCTCACTGGGCAGGACTCCCACGTTGCCGAATCCGGCGATTTGGAAGAAGACGGTGGCGTTGAACGGGTCATCCGAAGTCAGGCGGGCCCAGCCGTTTCTGACTTCTCCTTCCGGATCACTGAAAACTACAGTCTCGGCGGCACCTGGGCCGACGGCCACTTCCTCCATTCTGGAAGAGAGCGCCATCGGAATTGATGAGTTCGACCTCAACCAGAATCGCAACATTACCCGGGTCATGGATGGTAAAAGCGGTCTCGGCCGGACCTCCGATCCCGTACTGGGCAAAGTACTGGACCGTCTTGCCAAACTCACCGGCGAGGGCGGGGCTGAGCAGCATCAGGGTGGCGAGGGTGGCTGTGAGAATACAAGCCTCGGAGATTCATGGGGAGTCCTCTTTCAGTGAGTTCTAGTTGCGATCCATTCGGGCAGCCTTTTGTTGCGCGTCCTTGTAGCGGCGAGAACCCTCGGGAACCCGTTGGTAGGCTTCTTTGGCTCGTGTCTTATCCTTGAGACGTTTCTCCGAGATCTGACCAACCTTCCACCAGGCTTCCAGGTGGGTGCCGGGAAAGTTCTCACCCAGGCGAGTGTAAGCGTCCGCGGCCAGTTCATAGAGCTTCAGATCTTTGTACATATCGCCCAAAGTCCAGAAGGCCTTTTCGGAGCTGTCGTTGCGAGGATAGCGATCGACCAGGGTTCGGTAGGTGGTCAGGGCAGCGGGCACTCGAGTTCCCAGGCTCGAATCGGTCTCTCTGATCTTATTGTCCCTTTCGATGGCCGCCTTTTCAACTAAGGCCAGAGGCGCCCACGAGCTCTCAGGATGGTCGTTCGCCAACTCTCCGTAGATGGCTCTGGCTACCAGCTCCGAGCCCTTGCGAGTTCGGAGAGTGAGTTGAGCGAGACGATACCTTGACTCGGCGTCCACCGTCGGGTTCTGGAAACGACTGCCGATCTCCACGTAGGTCCCCATGGCGTCTTCCGGACGTCCGATCTCCATCTGGATCCGACCCCGCAACAAGTAGGCTTCCGGCAAGCTGGGATGTTCGTCGAACTTCTCCAGTATGGCATCTATGTCGGCCAGCGCCTGTTCTCCCAACCCGGCCTCCAGTTTATCGAGTGCCACCTTGAGATCTTCGTCGATCGCCGCCGGAGCCGGGGGCTTTGGAGCAGGGGCCGGGGTAGCGGGCTCGGGCTCCACGCCGGGACGATCGGACTGCTTGGAAACATAAGAAGCTCCTTCAGGAGCCGCCCCTTCCGCGTCGCTCTCCGCCTCCGGCTGCGGAGAAACGGCCTCCTGCAAGTGCGCGGGGTCGAGATCGCCCTCCTCTCCGCCATCCCTCGAGGCCCTCCAGCCGACGATGGCCAGGGCGACCACCATCAAGACACCCACTGCGGCACCCAGGGCCCCCCATCTGCGCTTAATGGTCTGACGAGAACGCCTGAAGATGTTGCCCATCCCTTTCAGCTCATTGGCCAGACGGAAGCGAAGCTTCCCTTCCAGGTTCCGAACGTCACTGACCAGCTCGTCGGTAGTCTGATAGCGGTCTCTCGGATCGGTGGCGAGGCACCTCATAACGATCGGATCGACCTCGGGAGGAACCTCATTGTTGAGTCGGCTGGGGAGGTCGAAGCTCCCAATCCGAACCCTGCCCGTCAGCATGAAGTAGAGAAGTACTCCCAGGGAGTAGATGTCGCTGCGATGGTCCGCCTCCAGTATATTGGCGGCTTGTTCCGGAGCGACATACTGGAGCGTCCCCCTGGCTGACACCATCGTGGAGAGAGTTCCTTGTTGCTCGGAGGTCGATTCCACTCGCCTGATCCCGAAATCGACCACCTTGATCGTGGAAAGGTCGCTGGAGACAAGAACGTTGCGGGGGTTGATGTCCCGGTGGATGATGCCCTTGCGATGGGCGTGTTCGATGGCCAGGCTGATCTTCTTGAAGACGGTGAAGGCCTCCTGCAGCGTCAACCGTCGGTGGCGCAGAAACTCTTCCAGTGAAGAGCCCTCGACGTACTCCATCACAACGTACACCAGCTCGTCTTCCTGGTCTTTGTCCATGATCTGGACGATGTTGGGATGATTGAGCAGGGCCACGGCCTGCGCGTCAGTTTCAAAGCGCTCTACGGCCTTGTCGTCTCCCAGGGCTCGCCTGGCGAAGACCTTGATGGCCACCTTGCGATTGAGGGACGGTTGAAGACCTTCGTAGACCGTCCCCATGCCGCTCCTGCCTATTTCACGCTTGATCTCGTATTGACCAATCTTTCTTGGACGATTAGGCATGGCTCTCAAAGACGATTTCGGTATCGCCGACGTGAATCCGATCCAGATGGCGCATCAATATCTCATCGGTGGTCTTCACGCCGTTGATTAGTGTTCCATGTTGACTACCCAGGTCCTTCAGAACGAAGCCTTGATCCGTCCATCCGATGCGGAAGTGTTCCGCGCTGGTGCTGCGATCGGACAGCGTGAAGTCGCACGAATCGGCCCGTCCCACGGTGACAGGATCGCATTCCAGGCTGTGAGATCTACCCTGATCGGGACCCCTCTTCACAAATAAGGTGGCTGCCGGCTCCCTCTCCCGGACTTCATCCGGGTGGGCGCGGGTCAACTCGACAGTACGGGCCGATGGCTCGATCTCCAGGGTTCGAATTGGAAATGGGATGGTGATGTCGTGGCGTTTGAACTCCTCCCATGTCTCGGCACGGACCTCACCGGCGATTCGCTGCAGGGCAGCGATATCCTGGATCCATACCCTGAGCTCATAGTTGATGGAACTGTCATCGAAGGAACGCAGGAAAACGTCGGGCGACGGTTTCTCCAACACTCCCGGCACCCGCGCCGCGGCTCGCTTCAGCGCCTGCCGGACCCGATAGGGCGGTGTTCGGTAGTGCGCCCCGACATAAATCCTCTCCATGTGCAGAGGATTGGGAAGGAAGTAATTGATCAGCTCCTGATCCGCGATCTGGGAATTTGGGATCACAAGATGGTCGTTGTCGCGATTTCGCAGGTGAGTGGTCCGCCACGTGATCTTCACGACTTGACCGTCCCGATCCCCGAGGCGTATCCAGTCGTTGATCCGAAAAGGCTGTTCGAGCCCAATCACGATTCCCGCGAAGAGATTGGTCAGGATCGGCTGCAGCGCCAGACCGAGGACGACCGAGGTCACGGCGCTGGCGCCGAGGATAAAACTCAAGTCCTGACCCGGGTAGGTTGCCTTCAACGCCGCCAGGATCGCGATCAGGTAGACGGCCGCCATGGCGAATCGATGCAGTATCGGGGGTAGTAGAAGTCCCCGGTTGGAGATGAGGTAGACCCGGAAAAGGTAGAGGCCGGCGACGCCCAGGATCGTCACCGCCGCCAACAAGTAAAGAAGGAATAGAAGAAAGCGATCCGTTTGGGGAGTCTCGCCTGGTGCCAAAAACGTGTAGGTCGCCAATCCCAGAACCAGAGAAGCCACGACGAAGGTCAAAGACAACTCGCGAAAGACGTGAAGCCGACGTCCCAGCTGCCAGGTGAACAGCAGGAGGAGCGTCGAGACCCCAAGAGCGGACAGAATTGATACTACCAGCGCTTCGTAAATATTCGGTAAACCCATCATCGGCTTTATGCCTAATGGGGTGAGGCGGGTTGGGAACTCAAGTGGAGCGAAGCGATCTTCGGAAGTGTTTGCTCAGGGGGTAGAGCCAGATGCTTTTGGTGGGCAGATCGGCCTTGCGGTCACGGTCCAGCTTGCCCCGGCCCTGGGTCTGTCCGACATGGATCCAGTTGGCGGCCTTGTAGCAGGCGCCTGTGAAGCGCCCCGTGTCGACGAAGGTTTCCAGCAGAACGGGTCGGTAGGCGTAGCGGTCGTGCCAGTCCTCGGGGAGTTGACGCGCGGCCATGGCCAGCAGTTTAGAGGCCAGGTTCTTGGACTCGACCCAGGGAAGGATCAAGAAACGGGCGTTGTTGACGATCAGTTGAAGGTTTCTCTCCCTTTCCGAAGGACGCCAGCCGATGAAGCGGTCGCGAGGGGCGGTTTTCCAAGCGGCGGCGCCAAAGCCGAGCAGGGCCAGGATGCGGCTTTCGGAACAAGCGAAGTAGCGCAGCTGAGCACCCGGCAGGGGCTTGTATCCCAGATAGTGGTAGCGGTCGATGTATTCATTCCACAAAGTGGAGTCGGGGCGGCTCAAGACCGGCTCCAGATGCAGGCCGGACAGCTCGTGCACGGGTCGGGACAGCAGCGGTTGTGGTGCGCTGCAGAAAGTGTGCTTGATTGGGCCCGAGCCTCCCTTCGGGTTGCGAGGGGGCGGCAGCTGCAGCAACCCCTGCCGATGCATGCGCAGCATGGCCACCCGGCAGCTCATCTCCTTGAGGCCACCGTCAGGCTTGAACCAGCCCAAGAGCTGGCAGGCCAAGCGGGAGAGCTGGGCCCGCGAGCGGGTCGGATCTTCGCCAATCAGCTCACACAGTCGCCGCATCTCCCGGCCGCTAAAGTCTCGCCCGCAGAAGCGTTTCATCCAGCCTCCGCTGCCGGCGTCCTGGCCCAGGTCAATGCGCGGGCACGATGGGGGCTTATTTCCCAGGGAAGAAAAGGATCCAGGTCGGGTGGCGGCTGTCCGCCTTGCCTAGCGCAGGCCTGCAGATAGTCCCTGAGCCACAGGCGGGGGTTGAGGCCGTTGAGTCGCAGGGTGGCAAAGATGCTGAATAAGCTGGCCGCCAACTGGGCGCTCCAGCGGCTGCCTGAGCCGTAGTAATTCTTGCGTCCCACCACCGGGTTGCGCAAGGCGCGTTCGGCGGCGTTGTTGTCCATAGCCACTTCCGGTTGATCCACAAACACGGTCAGCCCTGGCCAGTGTCGAGCCAGGCTTTTCAGGACCTTGCGACAGGGGGGAGCCAGGCTGGGAAGCTGGCGTTGAGCCTCGCATTGCTCTCGCATTTTCTCAACCGCCACCCGCAGCTTTCGATCGGCCCGGGCCCATTCCAAGGGCTGATCGCGAACTGCCAGCCGCAGCTGATTGGCAGCAAAGAGCCGGCCAATGTCGTCAATCCACATCAGGGACCAGTCCTGCCAGGGGGGGTGGGATAGGCCCAGTCGCCAAAAGTCGCGGCGCACGTGAGCCCAGCAAAAGGCATGGCAAATACGCCCCTCTGAGACCCGGACCAGCTTCTTATAGGCAGAATATCGATCGGTGAGTAAAGTGCCCTGGGCGCTGCCGAAGTGAGATTGAGGCACTGCAGACGAGCGACTGGGTTGGAGCTGGTACACGACTGTGGAGGCCGACAAAAACACCCACAAATGCCAGAGCCGTCCGCTTTTGCCTTCCACCGCCACAAACACCGGCCAGCCGGTCTCGTCGGCTTGCCAGTTCTCCTGGGTGAGCTGCTGCTGGGCGATCGCCTCGGCCACCGGCAAAAACAGACCCTGCAGTTTTTTCAGCCCTCCGGCCACCGTTCCTGCAGAGAGAGTCAAACCGTGGTCTCGCCACTGCTGCAACAGACGGTGGGTGGGGCGGCAATGGTCAAACTTCTCCAGCAGAATCTCCACCCAAACCGAAATCCCTAGTTTGCCTTTGGGAATCAAGCGTGCCGGGGCGGGCGCCGTGACAATGCCGGGCAGCACCCCGCAGCGGCAGGCCGCTTTGTACTTGCGCCGCCGGATCACCCGCCGGTGGGCCCGCACTTCGATTTCGGCCACCTCGGCGTCTTCCGTCCAGCCCAAGGCTTCCAGTGCCAGACCGCATTTCGGACAGCTTTTTTGGGCTTCCTCCAGATCCACTACCTCTTCCTGGGCTGCCAACCCGTCCAGAGTGGTCCGACCGTGCCCCTGCTTGCCTTTTTGCTGCCCTCGGGGTCGCCCGCTCGCCTTGGGGCTGGAACTGCCAGCGCGCCCACCCTTGGCCTGTTCACTCTTGCGCCCCCAGAGCTGACTCTCCAGCTCTCGAACTCGAGCCCGCAGACTCAAGTTCTCTGACTTCAACTGCTTTTCTCTCTCCACCGCCCCGGCATGCTGGGCCTTCCAGTACGCTGCCGCCCAGCGCAGCCGGATGTACTCTTCCTTGGCCACCAAAACCCGCTTCGTCGAGCCATCAGCCGTCAGTCCACCCGATTCCGGCTTGGTGGTAGCACTCAGCTGCATGCTCCCTGTATACACACTCGCAGCTTCTGTGTCCAGCAAAGTTTGACCGCGGGCTTATTTGGAAGGAGATTATTGCAAGACGGGGTTTACCGAATATTTACAGCGCTTCCACTGTAACTTACCCTCAATAAAGAACTTGACTCGCTTCCGGACGGAATTGATTGAGTTTACTCGCAGGCGAAAAAACAAGTCAAGAGGCGGCCCGCCAGTGTGGAATGGTTTTGATTCAATGGATTGCGACAGTTTCTGCCGAGCCGGCGTTCCCTATGACGAGTGACAGTGCTCTTGAACCGGTCTGGCGAGGCTGGCTTATGGAGCAAGTAGTAGGCGATTGGACGACGAAGGGCGTACTCAGGGAGGAAAAGAATGCCGACACTCGAGATTGAAGGCGGAACCACGGTTGAAGTGGAAGCAGGTAAGCGCCTGGTCCTCGCCATCGAAGAGAGCGGAATGGATATCATGCGTGCGTGCGGCGGAAACGCACGCTGCACAACCTGCAGGGTTGAGTTCATAGAGGGCGAAGTGTAGATGTCTTGGGACCAATTTGGGACCATTTCTAGTCCAAATGTGGGAAATATGAGGAATTTGGCAGGAAGTGAGAAGAGGTGGGAGAGGCAGTTTCGAGGCGGGTAAGTCCTTTGAAATCAGCTAAGTGGAGGGTTATTAGTCTGGTAGCCCCAAGGGGATTCGAACCCCTGTTTCCGGCGTGAGAGGCCAGCGTCCTAGTCCCCTAGACGATGGGGCCACTTGAGAGTCAGACGGCTTATTCAACCGAATTGCAGCCGAGTTTGTCAAGGCAATCGGATGTCAGGCAGGGTACAGCGGCGCGGCGCGGCGGCTTGTGAGCCCGTTGCGAACGGCTGTGACTGCGCCTTGGAGCGGTGGCATGCAATCGTCCACGTGAGCCCGGCGTTCGCGGCCTGAGGCCCCTCCCACTCTGGTGAATTCTCATGGAATCAGAAACGCCGACCCCACGATCAAGGCTGGTACGTAGCTCATGTGGACCCAGAGCAGCGCTCCCACGATCACCATCGCAGGCAGGGCGAGCGCCAGCAGCGGCTCCCGGCTGGCGACCAGCAGGGACTGAAGAACACAGGCAGCCCAGATGGCGATCAGCCAGATCACCGGTTCACGCCGTGCGAAATTGCGGAACGATACCGGAAGGGCCTTCAATTCCCTCCCCCGGCTTCATCCACGAGACGCAGGAATGCAGGAAGCACCCGGCCGCAGTCGTGGTGGCGAACCACAAACTCACGGGCCGCCGCGGACAGCCTGTCCCGCTCGGCCTCATCCGCAAGCAATCGCACAACGGCCTCCGAAAAGCCCTCTGCCGACTCAGCAAGGAAGAGATGAGTCCCGGCCGAAATATCCAGGCCCTGTGCTCCCAGGGGGGTAGAGACAACAGGAACACCCAGCGCCATCGATTCCAGAATATTGAGCCTCGTCCCACCCCCTTCCAGCAGGGGGACGATGCACAGCTTCACGCGACCGAAGAGCTCATGCAGGCGTGACCGGGTCAGGTGGCCTGTCAGAACCAGACGTGAATCGGCACTGAGCCGGGGTGGCCCCCCTCCCGTCACGTAGACTTTGAAGTCGCTGGAGCGGGTGGTGATCCTGGGAAGGACCCGGTGCTGAAACCACTCGATCCCCCGACGGTTCGGAGCATAAGAGAGCGCTCCTGGAAAGATAGCCGCCGATTCTCTGGAGCCGGATCCCATCTGGTAGTCCTCCATCCGCACGCAGACCGCTAAAGATCTCGGAGAGTTTTGTCAGGTGCAGTTTCTTGTTCAGAGTCTGCCCAACAAACTCCCGGCCCTTTGCTCCCATCCGCCGGACTTCGGACGGATTGCCCCAGAGCCACTGAATTCGGTTTGCAAGCAGGTGCGTACGGAAGGGTTCAATCAGGAATCCCCAGTTCTCGTCCTCGAGCCATTCTCCTATGCCTCCAAGGTCAGTTGGAATGCTCAGATAGATGACTTGAGCCGACTCCGGCACCTTGCCGCTCGCCACCAACCGGCTCCGAACGAAACGGCTGCAACAGATGGAACGCTCGAATCTCAGCCGAGGGGGATAGCCGTCCGATCGAAGCTGCCGAAACGCAATCATCCGCAGGGACTTCTTGAGAAGTTCGGTCCACCAGCGTCGAGCCGGTGACTGCCAGTACTGAGTGTGCAGGTCCTGGTCTGCAGGCCAGTATGAAGCGAGATAGTAGACTACCCTACCCGGCATTCTCCGCTCCAGCAGCTCGGGCAGGCGAATGCTGAGATTCCACATGCCCCACACCATCACCAGTTGAGGAGAATACTCTTGCAAAACGCGTGCGAGCCCTTCCAGGTTGGCTCTCTCTCTGGAACGACGATGCAGAAAGAAATCCAGCGGCCGATAATAATAGAGATCGGCCTGCGGCCAGAGGCTTCGGTAAACGCCTTCCTCTCGCCCCGCAACGGAACGGTGGCTCCGACTCGTCAGAATACGAACTTCGTGTCCCCCGGACTTGAGCCGGGTTGCCGTTTGTGGACAGCTCAATTCGTATCCACCCAGATGGAAAGGCGGGTAGGCGCTGGTCAGGAAAAGGAGCTTCATTCGATCGTTCTCGTCCGACCCAGGGCTGATCTCACGGCAATCGAGATCAGACCGCGATTGCGCAGCCAGTGGGGCGACCGCCAGACCGCCTGCACAGCCGAGGCCAGCGCCTCTTTTGACCTTCCCCTTTCGTAACACCCAAAGGCTCGATCGGAATCTCTCCCAGCAACCCGATCGCGTCCCCCTGGTAGGAAGAGACAAACTCCCTGATCGGGCTTGATCTGACGGTCTGTTGCGCGACTCCTGCTGTTGGCTTCAATTCCGAGACTCTCTAACCGAGCACCAGCCCGGGAAATTCATAAATTTTCGGCTGTAGCGCCCCCATCATCGGCGCTGGCTGACCTTCGCTTCGAAAACTTGTGAATTTCCCGGGCTAACTGATTCTGGCTGGACTCTGCCTTACAGTAAAGGGTCTTTTTGCCCCAGCTCCTGGATTCCGGGGGTTCCTCGATTTCCGTAGGACTGCAGAGGGAGGACGCATTGAGTGCGCGCCGATGACTGACTGTGCGGCCTTCGGGTAAGTTGGACCAGCGGGGGCATTTGAACGAAAACCTACGGTCTTGACTCCAGTGACCGCTCCAGGAGCGTAGGTTTTCGAACCGAAATCACCTAGATCTGGTCCTCGATGAAGTAGGTCCCGTTGGGCATTACGTGCCTAAACGGCAGCAGTGAGACATGGGAGAGCTCCTCATCGTCGATTGACTCGCCTTCCGCCCGGAGCCTCCCGACTGTTTCCCCGATCTTGACTGTGTTCCAGTAGAGGATCGCATTGGAGACGAGGCTGAGGCAGCTGGCTTTGTTCATGATCTCGACGTAGTCACCGGTCGTGAACTCCCCCTGCTGCGCAAAGAAGATCAAGCGCGACAGATTTGATAAGATCTTGCTTGTTTCGACCAAAAAAAGAATCGAGGACCATGGCCATGCCAGATTTGAGAATCACCGACGAAGCTCGCACTCGCATTCTGGGTGCTCTGGAGCAGCAGGTGCCTGAGAAAACCGCTATGCGCCTGGAGGCTACCACCAACGGCACTGCCGAATTTACGTACGGAATGAGGCTGGTGGGAGACGACGATCTGCGCGCTGATGATGTGGTGGTGGAGAGTAATGGAGTTAAGGTCCTGGTCGACCCCGCCAGCGCCCGCAACCTGGAGGGCGCCACGATTGATTATGAGGATGGAGTTCTGCGCAGCGGATTCAGCTTCGAGAATCCCAACAAACCAAAGATTCCAGGACTGGGCGAAGGCCCGCGTGGAGACTTGAGTGGACCCACCGCCGAAAAGGTGGAGCGTCTCATTAACACAGAGATCAACAGCGCAGTGGCGGCACACGGTGGCCAGGTTCATTTTGTAGGGGTCAAGGACGATCGGGTCTATCTGAGCTTTGGCGGGGGCTGCCACGGCTGCGGCATGGTTGATGTAACCCTCAAACAGGGAATCGAATCCAGAATCAAAGAACTTGTTCCCGAGATTCAGGAGGTCGTCGACGTAACCGACCACTCCGCCGGGGAGAATCCTTTCTATCGGTAGTGACTCCACTCTCAGCAGGCGTTGAGCGGCGACGCTTGAAGGCGATATTTTGCCTAACAATATAATCCGCTTCTCACGTTGGGACGAGTGGGGAGTACTTCCAGTTCTCCTCTCGGTTGACCCAACCGTTCCCCCAGGACGATATCGGGTCGTGAAAGTCGCAGGTCAGGAGGTTCCTACTCCTGGTCCAGTGCTCGATGTAAATTGATTTGGCTTGCCGCCGCGCGCCATGCTTCCCCTTAGCGTCTGACCCTGGGCGGCTTGTAGCTTGCAACCTGTGGACAACCTCCCTTGACGCGTCAGATCAGTGAGCTATGCTGAACGTATAGAACGTCCCATAAAAGGACGTTATGCGACGTCACTTGCTGCTGATTCCATGACCCAAGAAATCACTCCCTACAAGCGAAAGAAATTAGCGAGAGTCGGCTTCCCCACGCTGCCGGCCGTAATTGACGACGCCGGCCCACAGGCCCGGCGTCGGTTCGTGGAGTTCTTTGTCGCCAACATCCGAAATCCGAATACCCGGATGGCGTATGCTCGGGCCGTCGCGCGTTTCTTTGACTGGTGCGAGAACCATCGCATCGCACTCAACCAGGTCGAGCCCATTCTGGTCGCGGCCTACATTGAGCAGCATCCCGGATCTCCGCCGACCGTCAAGCAACACCTGGCCGCCATCCGCATGCTCTTTGACTACCTGGTCATCGGCCAGGTAGTCCCTTTTAATCCGGCGGCTGCGGTCAGGGGTCCCAAGCACGTGTGATCAACGTCAAATAGAATTCCCGCAGCGACGATTGGAAATCCCCACACAAGGATTAAAAAAAAAGAGCTGTAGCCGTCCTCTGAGACGGCCCTTTCCGCGGTCCTCCTTTCTGTAAAAAAGAGAGATTGTTCCTAGAATGCGAGGGGGACGGAGTGAGGGCGTAGCCCGAACGGAGCTCCCCCTCGCTCGCGCTGGCGTCGAGGGGAGTGGACCAGATCCACGAGGCTGCTGAGCGGCCTCTGTAGGGCGCTGTACGACCTCTCCCCTTGGCGGGCACTCGTCTATCGCCCTCACCAAGCACTTTCCGGGGTCCAATCAGCCGATTTGCCCGGATTTGACCTCCTCGCGGTTTCCTCATTTCGTGGTTCCCTGCTGCTTTGCCTTGGCGCTCTCCATTCGATAGATCGGGACGTTGAGTTCCAGAATCACGCTGTGGTGCACCAGCCGGTCGATGGCTGCTGCCGTCGTCAGGGGGTCCTTGAAGATCCTCTCCCAGTCCGAGAAGATCAGGTTGCTGGTCAGCAAGATGCTGCGACGTTCGTAACGATGGGCCAGCAGTGTGAAGAGAACCTCCATTTCCTCCCGGCTTTGCTGAACGTAGCCGATGTCATCGACTATGAGAGCCTCGAAGCGATCCAGTTTCTTGAGCTCCTTCTCCAGAGTCAGATCGATTTTGGCCCGCAGCAATCGCTGTACCAGCAGGGCGCAGGTAGAAAACAGAACCCGGCGCCCCAGCAGAATCAACTCCTGGCCCAGAGCACAGACCAGATGGGTTTTCCCGCTCCCAGGGTTACCGAAAGCCAAGACGTTCTCGGCACGATCCAAAAACGTCCCTTCCAGCAGCGCTGTGAGTTGTCGATCCACGCTTTGGGGCAAGCGCGAGCGGTCCAGCGCCGTCAGCGTTTTCTCCCAGGGAAGCTTGGAGGCCCGACGCTGGCGCTGGATTTTGCGCTCGTGCCGCTCCGCCACCTCGATCTCAGATAACGACAAGAGAAACCGGGGATAGGACAGACTTTCCTGGGTGGCCAGTGCCGCCTGGGCGGCGTAGTGCTCCCGAAAGGCCGGTAGATGCAGCTCGATTAGGCACTCGCGAAGTCGCGGTAAGTTGCCTGTGCTCATGACCTCACCTCCCGGTTCTCGAGAAGGGTGTCGTAGAGGCCCACGTCCATCTTCTCCACCATCACTTCCCAGGGTTCCACCACCGGATCGACAAGGCATTCTCGTAGTGCTTCAAAACGGATTCTTTGTCCCCGCTCAATCAACACCTGAAGTGCCTCTCGCACCCGCTGTTCACCTTCCTGGGCAGCCACCTCGAGGATCTTCAGATATTGGCGATCCGCCGTGGCCGGACAATCTCGGCGCAGCTCGTCGTAGGCGACTCGAAACAAGATCCCCGGAAACAGATCCTCCCGCCAGCGATAGCGAGTAAACGCCCCCGGCTTGCGCACCAACGAATGGATCACGTGCCGGTAGTCAATGCGATGCTTGCCTTCTCCTCGCAAGCGCGGCATCCGTGCCTGGCGCCGTCCTCCGTAGTAGACCTCCACCTGATCCGCCCACACCCGCACTTGAACGCGCTCGCCGATCAACCGGCTGTCCACCGAATAGGTGTTGTGGCGAACCCGGATCGTACTGCTGGGGGAGACTCTCACCCACTGCCGGGTGAAGTCATCCAGACGGCGTGCCGGCAACGGGCGCATCACTGCCAGCTCTTCTCCCAGGCGCTTTTGCCGGGCCGCATTGCGCCGGGACACAATCACCGCTACAAAGCCCTCGTACTCTTCCCGGCTGGAAAAATCACGGCTACACCGCAGCAGCAGTTCCTGCTCAATGGCCCGTTTCAAGCGGTGATGGGACTGTTCCACATCCCCGTTCTCGTGTGCCTTTCCTGCCTGAGTGCGACTGGAGCGCATCCCGAAGTGTCTCAGCAACGCTTGATAGCGCTCGGTGAACTCTTCCCGCTTCAGGTTCTTGACTGCCGCCGAGAGCCGGTCGGTCCGGTGCTCCTCGGGCAGCGCCCCCAACTCCCACAACGCGTTCTGAAGCCCCAGGCTGAGGCTCTCAAACGACTCACTGAAACACAGCGTGGTCGCTTCCCAGTTCGAGTAGGCCAACACGAAGTGGTACAGCAGATGGGGAAACGGCTGGCCCTGGATCGTCACTCCGAGGCGCCCCATAAACGTGAAGTCCGATTGCGCTTGATGTCCCGGCTGATACTTCTGCGGGAACATCACCTCCTTCGCTTCTCCGTATTCTGCCTTCCACTGCTTGATCCTGCGCTGCAGCGTTCTCAACTGGCCTTGCTGGAAGGCCCCTTCCTGCTGACGACACAAATGATCGAACACCGCTTTTGCTTCCACCGTCGGCGATCGCTTCAGGATCTCTTTCACCTCCGGCCACACCGACTCGAACGGATCCGATCGAGTTCTCCAATACCGTTCCGGCTGACACTGGCTCGGTAGCTTTCCCGACTTCAGGTACTTGCGAGCTGTCTTTCGCGACATCCCCGCTTTGGCCGCCGCCATCGTTAGCGTCTTCTCGTTCTTCTTCAACTTTACTAACCTCCGCACTTGCTGATCCTTAACCATGCCCTCATGGTCAGGATCAGCCCTGAAAAAGCGGGGAATTCCATTTGTCGTCGCGGGGAATTCTAACTGTCGCCAATCACACGTGGTCAAGCGCGGCAAAACGCCAGTGCTCAAGGCCGAGCAGGCCCGAGCACTCCTGGACTCGATTAGTCTGAAGACAGTCGTGGGTCTGAAGTTACCCCACTTTTGTGGACAGTTTACGGCTTTCGAATCAAGCCACATCTGAGTGCCTCGATTCATAGTTGATCGGCGACAGATAGTCCAGTGACGAGTGCCGCCTGTGAGGGTTGTAAAAGCCCTCGATGTAGTCGAAGACAGCAAGCTTGGCCTGCAGCTTGCTGCGGAAGCTGTGCCGGTCGATCAGTTCACACTCCAGAGAGGCAAAAAAGCTCTCACACAGCGCGTTGTCATAACAGTCACCGACCGAGCCCATGGAGGGTCTGATGCCGGCTCTCTTGCAGCGTAGCCCGAACTCGATCGACGTGTATTGCGTCCCCTGGTCCGAGTGATGGATCACCCCGTCGGATTCACGCTCTTGAAGTGCCATTTGCAGGGCATCGGTCACTAGCCGGGTCTTGAGATCATTTCTGAGCGACCAGCCGACCACTCGACGACTGAAAGCGTCGACCACTACGGCCAGGTAGACGAAACCTGCCCAACTCGGCACGTACGTGATGTCTGCAACCCACAGTCGGTTGGGGCGGCTGACCTGGAAGTTTCGCTCCACCAGATCCGGAGCCGGACGGCTGTCTTGGCCTCTCAGGGTCGTGCGTGTCTTGCGTCTGCGGCTAACGCCTTCAATGCCGGCGACTTTCATCAGTCGGGCCACCCGGTTTTTGCCCACCAGGTGACCTTCCTCTCGAAGTTCCGCCGTAATGCGGGGAGCTCCATAGGTCCGACGACTTTGCTGGTGGATCCCGTTGATTGTTTCCAGAAGACGAGCATTCGCTTCATCTCGAGTCGAAGGTCCGCGATCGACCCACGCGTAGTAGCCACTGGTGGAGACACCCAGCAAACGGCACATGGTGGTGATTGGATAGTCGGCCTGATTCACTTTCACGAACCTGAAGACTCCTTGGAAATCGGATCGCTCTCCCGTGCGAACCAGGCCGCGGCTTTTGCCAATATTTTCCGCTCAACCCTCAGCTGCCTATTTTCTTTGCGCAACTTCCGCAGCTCGGCTCGTTCTACCGTCGTCAGGCCGTCTCTACGACGGCCTTCATCCAGGTCTGCCTGGGCGATCCAGTTGCGGATCGTCTGTTCGTTGGGTTCAAACTCTCGGGCCAGCTCACCGGGGCTGCGCCCGGCTCGATGAAGCTCGACTATCTGCTGGCGAAACTCGGGTGGATAAGCTCGTCTTGTTCTTGGCATCGTGTCCTCCATTCTCCCAAAGGATTAGGTGTCCACGAAACCGGGGGAACTCCAGTCTTCGCGATCGCGCCATCTTGGGAGTGATGTGCTACACCTTTGCGCGCGTGGGCGCTGTGGTGGCCATGCGAGTGGAGGACTATTACGAAAATGGCAAGCGGGGGTGGTTTCGCTTGCATGAGAAGGGCGGCAAGCGCCACGAGGTACCAGCGCATCACAACGCCGAGGCTTACACGGACGCTTACCTTGAAGCTGCCGGAATTGCCGGCGAGAAGAAGACTCCCCTATTCCGATCGGTGGACAAGTCCCGGAAGCTCACCGAAAACCCGATGAACCGCAATGACGTCCTGCGGATGATCAAACGGAGGGCCAAAGCAGTAGGACTCCCCTCCTCCACCTCCTGCCACACCTTCCGGGCAACTGGAATCACGGCGTATCTGGAGAACGGCGGGACGATTGAGAATGCGCAGGCGATCGCGGCGCACGAGAGCCTGAGAACAACCAAGCTCTACGATCGGACGAGCGATCAGATCACCCTGGATGAGGTTGAGAGGATCGGGATTTGACCAGAGAGGAGCTCTCGGGTCATGGAATTCTCGACTGACCCCTATCGTGGTTGACAGCACTCTGACCTGGCATATGCACCTGGCTATCGCAATCAGGAGGCGCTTCATTACCGAAATCCCCCACGATGAAGTCGAGACCGCAGGTTTTCGTTCAAATGCCCCCGCTGGTCCAGAAAAGGCTCTGCAAGATTGTCATTCGGTTTCGTCTAACGGACTGGCGTAAATCGCCACATCATCAATCTTCCACCAGTGCGGTTCATAGCCCGCCCCCGAGATCGTGACATAGGCCCCGTCCTTCACAGACTCCGGGCTGGAAGAGAAATAGCCGGTTATATCACCCCGGTCCATGACCTCGCCGTCCAAGGTCCAGTAGATCGTGTTGCCGTCATCCGTCAGATAGAGTCCGACACGGTGACCGAAGGGGCTCTCCATTTCGACCGGGCTAGAATGTCTGCCTGCGATCGCGAAAAACGGAGCTGCAGTAAAATTACCCTTTTCAAGGAATGCTCTCAATGTTTTGAACCGCCCATCCCAGGCCGGGAAATGCGTCGGATACTTCTCCGAATCGTCGGGCCTGATACCGCGAGCGAGCCACCAATTCAGTCCCCAATTCGCGGTCACATCGAAAAACACTTGCACCGCCCTGACCCCTTTTTCTGGTAACGCGATCTGCGCATGAACGTTGGAAATCGTCACAACCATGCCCGTCAGGTAGCGGGGCGTAAGCGGGAGAATGCCATGTTGGACTCCCATCATCCGGGCCTCGTCAATGGTAGGTTTTGGTGGAGCGTGTTTGTGGACATACCCCAGAAACGTGACCTCAACGCCGTTGGTGCCCCTCAAGCCCGGATTAAAATATTTTGCCCGAGTGCCGATACCGGCAACGCCGAATTGGCCGGGTGCTGCCACCGCACCGTACATCGCGTACCCGTTTTCAGTCCTGACATCCCCTTTCCATTTGACCCAATGAGTCGTGTCAAAGTGATGCGGCGCTTTATATTCTTTATTGAAATCATCTGAAAACTGCACGATCAGGTCCGACGGCGTGAACACCTCGGCTTCCTTGCTCGCCACTTCGGCCTTTGAGTCTTCCTCTAACTTCGGGGCTTTTTTCTGAGAGTCGGGCTGACACGATACTCCCAGAGCCATGACGGTGGCCAGGACTCCAGCGTGAAGGAAACGGCCTATGAAAGGGACACCAAAACCACGGGAGCTGCTATTCACGCGTATCCTCTTCCTAGCAAATTCACAGAACCACTTAACGCTGCGAAAGACGTCTTTTCAGCGACACCCTCAGATTCACTTCGGACTTCAGCCTCCTCAACTCTAACCGCGACGAATGATGAACGCAAACTGGGGTCCACAGATTCTCTACAACGTATCTACGGCCCCGCGGGCGACGGACTTGCCGGGCGAGGGCCGGGTCTAGAGGACCGTCCTCAGGTGAAGAGTTCGTCGTGGGCACTTTCGACAATTTTCACTACGGCCGGGTGTTTTAGCTGTTGTTCCGGCGAGATGGCATAGAATGTCTCGCGTACAGACTCCAGTCTTCCAACCAGTGCGACACCATAGAACTCCTCAATCTCTTCTTCCACGACCTGAGGTCCGGGGAATAGAGCATCTCCTGTGCCACCAAATACACTGAGAAGAGCACTGTCTTCGAATTCCGCTACCACGAAGGGACGAAAGCCGTTGGAGAAAAACCAATAATCCAGCTGACGTCGTACAGAGGTGTTGTCGGTAGGCAGATAGAATGGTGCGCGATTAAGCGATTGCGGGAACCCGTGACGGTATTTGGACGACAACCTCGGGATTCCAAATACCGAAATACTGCACTCTCCGAGGAGATGATTGAAGGCACGAACCTTGACTTCGGGACCCATCGGGGAGTCGGATAGGACAAGATCCAGTTCCTGAACGGAGAGTTGTGCGAGCAACGCATTTGGCTTGCCCTCATAACAGACAACGTGGGTTGCGTCAGGAGTCTTCAAAGCGGGTCTGAGCAGCCGCTGGACAATCATTTTCGGCAGTACGTCAGCGACTCCGACTTTCAGTCGTATACGTTTGCCCGTTGGATGGCCTTCCAGTGTGTCCACGAGTTCCCGGCCGAGCGAAAAAATCTGGTTTGCGTAGCGGAATGCCACGCGTCCGGTTTCCGTTAGAACCAGATTGCGACCCACACGCCTGAAGAGCTGGTGACCAAGAGTTTCTTCAAGCGTCCGGAGTTGCTTGGAAATGGTGGGCTGTGCCAGGCGAAGCTTTTCGCAAGCGGCCGTGATTGTCCCCTCTTTCGCGACAGTCCAAAAATATAGCAGGTGATGATAATTCAGCCATTTCACCGCTCGATGATACATGCATAATATCTATATATAAAGGCTTAATTTTCTATTTTATAGAGGTAACAGTATGAAGTATTCTGTTGAGAACGGTGATGCGAAAATCCGGTCTTTACCGGAACGGATAGTTTACTCCAGCGGTTGACTTCGCCTCTGCTCTTAGAGATGTACGTAAAGGCTACTTGAACGCGAGCCAAGAAAAGCTCGCGGCACAACAGAACCTGAGTATGATACGGAGCCACTAAAAATAAAGGGGTGACTAAAGATGAATCCCTATTTCTTCACGGCGATAATGGTAACAATCCTGGACCTTAAGCGAGTATGTCCAAAATGTAAGCGTTCGCAGCTTGTTCCTTCCAGCATGAAGCACAATACGGTTCGTTGCAAGCTTTGTGGTACGGATATTCGGCCCAGGCAGACAACGAGGTGAGTTACTCATTATGGGTCGCGGTTGCCCAGCTTAGTACTCTGGTTCATAAATACACTAACGTATTTTTAGGCGGCGGCTTTCAGTTTGTTCATGAGCTTGTTCAGGTCGTGACGAGTAAATTTCCACTTAAAAGGCTTAGCAATGGTGGCGTAATGCTGTTGAAAGCCCAGAAGCCGTTCTTCGAGGGCCTGCAGGGAAAGGAAGTCGTTCGGGGTAAGAACTTTGCGCTGGACAATGGAGAAATAGATCTCGATCTGGTTCAACCAACTCGCATGGACGGGTCCGTGGACGGGGACGATTCGAGGATATTTGCTTTGAAGCCGGCGGATGCAGCGGGCTCCCCGGTGAGCCGATCCATTGTCCAAAATCCAGAAGACTCTTCGGGCTTCTTTATAGGGAGTCTGGGTCATGACTTGATCGACCAAGCGGCCAAAAGGAGCAATCCCATTTTTTCGTTCACAACGACCGAAGAGCTTGGCCCGATGCACATCCAGTGCTGCCAAATAAGCCCAAGCGCCGCAGCGCGTGTATTCATGTTCCACCTTCATCGCGACGCCGGGTTGAGGGGGGAGGGTTCGATGCCGACGGCGGCGTGCCTGGATGCTGGTTTTTTCGTCGGCGGAGAGGACGAATTCACCGTCTTTCAGGGGATGCCCCAGCCACACTCTCTCATACAAGTCGAGGATACGCCCCGCTTTTTCGGCGAAATGGGGGTCTCGAGGGAAAACCCAGCAGCGATGCTGCCAAGGGCGGATGGCGTCCTCATGGAGCCAGCGCCAGACGGTGGTCCTGCTGATGCTGGCGACCAACCCGGACTGGCGCACTTGGGCGGCCAGATCGGCGCTGCTCCATCGCGAGATGGGCAATCCGAAGGTGGCGGGCAACTCACAGGCCAAGGCTTTAACCTCGACCACTACCTCTGGGGGGAAAAGACCGGGGGCGACCCGGCCGAGAGTTCTCCTCCAGACCCATCAGGCGTTTTTCGAAAAAGCGCTTTCTCCAGAAACATACCACCTCTCGACGGGTATCCAAACGTTTCGCGATCTCATCATTACGCAAACCCTGGGCTGCCAGGAGAATCATCTTGGCTCGCTGTACCTGAAAATACGGTAACGTATATTTTCGGGCACGAGCCAATAGTTCTCTTTCCTCACCTGGCGATAGAACGATCTTATACTGGCTGTGTCGAGGCACTGTGGAACTCCTTTCAGGTTACCACAATGCCAAATCAGCCTGATATAATACGTTAGTGTATTTAAGAACTTATGTACTTAGTTACCGAGCGAGGGAACTGTGCAATGGTAAAACTTTTCGAAATGAAAAAGACGAAAAAGGCGCGAACGGGTGATGACAACGAGCGTGGCACCCGAGGAAAGCTACAGCGCCCTTCACTACGTCAGGTGTCGAAAGCGGAAGTCGGTTGCCGACAGTGCAATCTTATGACCCCGGCATGGCGACTATTCTGCATCCATTGCGGCAGTCCACTCTCTGAGGAAGCCCAGGACCTGCCGCTGTCAAGTTGAGGGCTCCGGTCAGCGAAAATGGTCAGATGATACTGGTCTACAAAGGCCATCGGTTTGCCCCTGAGATCATCAGTGAAGCCGTTTGGCTCTACCACAGATTCACTCTCAGCCTCCGTGGTGTCGAAGACCTGCTCGCAGAGCGGGACATCATTGTGTCCTACGAAGCCATCCGCTTCTTGAGCGTCCATGGACGAGTCCAGAATCTTTTCCGGGTGGGCCGGGGCCATCTCAAAGCTGTTTATCATCGACTTGCGGCGCCTCTGCCGCCTTCATTGCCGCCGATGGGCTATCAGACGAATCTGATGGTCTACGGCCCCGGTGGCTACCGTTGTTTAGACTTCACACGTGTCGGGGCTCGGTTGAACTTCGTGGATCGTGGCGACGATCTTGATCCCCCGGATCTGGGGAAGAGCGACCGTTGGAGACTCGGTGCATCTTTGGTTTCATTCGTCGGATGAACGCAACAAGCTTCCTAAGAAGGGGATTCCTGATCACTGCAGGAACTCTCAGTGTGGGAGTGGGAGTCGTAGGAATTTTCCTACCGATCTTGCCGACGACACCGTTTCTTCTGGTAGCGGCCGCCTGTTACGTTCGAAGCTCAAACAGGCTTTATCGCTGGCTACTGAGGAACAGGGTTACCAGCAACTACATCGCAAGCTACCGGGCGGGAAAGGGAATCCCAGCGAGAACGAAGGCCGTTTCCATCTGTGTTCCCTGGATCACACTGGCCGTCTCTGCGTTCATGGTCCAGATCTGGTGGATCTGGCTCATCCTGGGCGCCGTGGCCGTAGGCGTTCCGCTCTTTATCCTTTCTCTACCAACCCTCGAGAGGGGAGCAGAACGCCACCTCTAGTCTTCAGCTTCGCGGGCTGGAATCCACTTCGCGGCCATCGAATCGAGGAAACGAATTCCGAGGATTCTAAAGAAACTGCATGATCACCTTTGAGATGATTCTTCTCTGGGCCATTGTGGCGGGCTCGGTGGTGCTGTTTTCTTGCGACGTCTTCCCCGTCGATAAAGTGAGCTTCCTTGTTCTCGGAGCACTGGTGGCAACGGGACTAGTGCAGAGCAACGAAGCGATCTCGGGATTTGGCAATCCAGCCACCATCACGGTGGCCTGCATGCTGGCTCTGAGCTACGGAGTTCAGCGGACCGGAGCCCTCAACTTCGCCGCCAATCGAATCATCCAGTTTGCAGCGGGGAGCGAACTGAAGCTGCTGTCTTCCATCCTGACCACGGTTGGAGTGCTATCTGCTTTTATCACCAACACAGCAGCCGTGGCCCTCTTCCTGCCTCTGACTCTTTCCGTGACTCGGAAAAGAAATCTTGACGCCAGCAAGTTCCTGATGCCCATGTCCTTTGCCGCGATGTTTGCCGGCACCTGCACCCTGGTTGGTACCTCCACGAACCTCTTGATCGCCCAACTCTTCCGGGATCACGGCGGGAGCGATGTGGGAATGTTCGACTTTGCTCCCATGGGGCTGATCTTCTTCGCTGCAGGAATGCTCTACCTGCTCACAGTGGGCCGCCGCCTGTTGATTCCCAGAAGGACGGCCGAGAGTTTGACCGAAGACTACCAGCTGCGACACTTCGTCACCGAATTGATCCTGCGGCCAAACTCACCGCTGCTGGGACAGACTGTCGAAGAGGCAGCGCTCAGTGAGACGTTCAACATTCAAGCTATCGAGATCATCAGGGGAGAGGAGCGTCTCCTGCCGAGCGACAACAACGCCCGCCTTCAGCAGGGCGACATCTTGCTCGTCCAGGGCCAATCGGATTCCTTTCTGGAAATGCGCGACACCGCGGGAGTCAATCTTCGAGCTCTAACCGTTGACGACCGCTTCCTGGAACATGACAATCTTCTGCTCGTAGAGGCTTTTGTCTCTCCCAACTCCCGCCTGGTCGACAGCACGCTCAAGGAAGTAGATTTCCGCAAGACATACAAGGCCACTGCCCTGGCCATCCGAAGTCACGGGCGAACCATCCGTCAGAAAATCGGGACCGTTCGTCTCGAGCATGGTGATTCTCTGCTCGTCCTGACAGATCGGCGACAGCTGGGAGTGCTGCATCGGACTCAGGATTTCCTGGTGCTTGAGGAGCTTCCTCAAACCCAGTTGAGGAAGGACAAGCTTCCCTGGGCGCTGGGTATTTTCGTCGGCATCATCATAGCAGCTTCGTTCGACGTTCTCAGTATTCTGGAGGCTTCGATCCTCGGCACAGCCTTAATGCTTCTGACTCGCTGCATCCGCTCCCGGGAGATCTATTCAAACCTGCACTGGCAGACGATCGTGATGCTGGGCTGCCTGATCCCGCTGGGAACGGCGATGGAGACCACCGGGACGGCCCGCTTCATGGCTGAGTATCTGGTGGAGGAACTGCACGGTTTCGGCCCAACCGCGGTTCTATCTGGTCTTTACCTGGTGACGACCGTTCTCACATCACTGATGTCAAACAACGCCACGGGGGTCCTCATGCTGCCGATCGCGATCAGCCTTGGGGAGGCACTGGGGACTCGCCTTGAACCATTCGTCTTTTGCGTCATGTTTGCCGCTTCGGCCAGCTTCATGACCCCGATGGGTTACCAGACCAACACCTTCGTCTTCGGACCGGGAGGATACAAGTTCTCTGACTTCTTGAGAGTCGGGGCGCCCCTGAACCTCCTTTTTTGGATTCTGGCAACTCTGTTCATTCCCCTCTTCTGGCCTTTTCATTAGAAGTTCCTCGTTTCTCGCTGCGCTTGAGTAGACCGGGGCATGGAAAACCCTCGACTCCATCGTCAAGCAATCCGGCTTGACTCACGACGACTTCAGGAAGTTTCTCTGATCCAAGACAGGAACTACCCGCCCCCGCCTCTTCCGGAGGCGGTTTTAGCACTCGCCCTCAAAAAACAGATCTCGGGATCCCGAGCCCGAAAAAGTGCCCCTCGAGGATCCCGCTCACTGCGAGATCTCAACCAGACCCTTACCCTATCGCGGCAAGCAGAGCCTTGTAGTACTGGCGCGGCCGAGAGCGGTGACCTTGTAGCGGTACGAAGGTGCGCGTGAAGCCCGTCGCTTGATCGACCTCCATCAGAAGTTGCTCGACCCGAATCAAGGGCAAGCTGGCGCTGAGCGTCTTCTGGAGATGGCTCTCTGTGGGTTTCTTCAGGTCGTCCCGCCTCAGCTTGAATCTCCCGTGCTCTATCTGTGCAAACGGGTCTTCGGCGAAGCGAAGCTCTGCTTCGCTCGCTCCACGGCGAAACTCGTCGGCGAGGGTGGTGCGCACTTCACCAGGTGGCGGTTTCTGCAGCTCCAGGTAGGATTCTTCGCGCGAATCATCCCACCGGGAGTCGGTCAGCAACAGATCCCAGAAAGAGACATGCTGTTTGCTCTCAGGGAGATAGAGGTCCCCAGACCGGAACGCGTCTCGGATCGCAAGTCCAAGTCCGGTTTCCCAGGCGTTCCGATTAAGAGCCCCGGATGCTCGATCTCGCAGAGCGGGACGGAGCTCGCCGGGTACGAACGCCGAAGGAGCATCTTGCGGCAGACTCCTGAGTTCGCCGGCGTCGAGTCTGCGGACAAGGTTGATCGCCGCGAGTAACGGTTCGCTGCCCTTTTCGACCGCGAAGGGCAATCGGACAAACTCGGCGAAGTACTTTCGAAGGCTCGGGTATCGAGCCAGAAGCCGATCTCCGTACCCGCGCTCCTCGAGCCGCTGGAAGACCTTGAGATCGGTTATGGAGTCTCTCAGCCGCCGCTCATCCTCTCGCCCCCAGAAATCGTCTCGGGTTAGGGGCTCGTCCTGCGGCCAATCCAGGAGAGCGGCGGTCGTTCGCATAACGGCGTCGATCGCGGCCTTCTGGCGCTTCCGCAGAGCGCGGTACTGAGTCTCATGCGCAGACTTCGCGTCGCGGCACATGTTCAGCATGAACTTGTCGTGCATCTCGACGAGGTGGTCCAAGACGACCTTGCGACTCTCATGGAGAAAGCACGCCATCAGGGCGTGCCGTTTCTCATCCTGGAACCGCTTGATGTCTTTGGCGCTATAACCTCCCGTGATCTTTGGGCGGGATCTCGCAAGAAGCGGCCGAACAAGCGCACGGTGCGCAGCTGCACTGCATTGACCAGCCGGTACTGCTTGGTGAAACTGGCGATGCCGTCGAGGTCGTGGACGGTGAGTGTCCAGTCCCGAGCAAGCTTCTCATCTGACAGGAGCTCTGGCAGGACCACCGGGCGGTCGCGCTGTCGAGCCGTGAGGAACTGTTGCGCGGAGAGATCGCTTTCGCTCATGCGTTTGCTGCCGCAACTATACGCGTGTATCGACCGACAACCAGAATCTAGATCTTCAGGAAGACTCGGAGCGTATTGGCCGTGCAGCTCCACCACGACAAAAGAGCACTCAGTGAAGGAGATCTGCGAGATGATGAGCATCTCCAAATCGATCCTCTACAAGTCTGTCGAAGCTACTCGGGCTGGCGACACGATATCGAGACCGTAGGTTTTCGTTCAAATGCCCCCGCTGGTCCAAGTTGATCCTGGCTGGATCCAGGTCGACAGTAAAGGAGCTTTCAACGAGAACCGCGTCGAACTATACTGCCCCCATGGGGCGGGTACACGTTCTTTCCGATGTTCTGGCCCACAAGATTGCCGCCGGGGAAATCGTCGATCGCCCGGCTTCGGTGGTCAAGGAGCTCGTCGAAAACTCGCTCGACGCCCAGGCAACGCGAGTCATCGTCAAGATCGAGAATGGAGGAAAGCGCCTCATCTCGGTTCTCGACGATGGCTTTGGGATGTCGAGCGACGACGCGAGGACCGCCTTTCTCCATCACGCCACCAGCAAGATCAGCACTTTTGAGGATCTAACCCGGATTTCGACGCTGGGTTTTCGGGGCGAGGCTCTTCCCTCCATGGCGGCTGTCTCGCGGCTCACGCTGCGGACTATCGAGCGTAGCGACGGCTCAGAACCCGAGCCTGGCTTCGAGCTTTCTTTTGAAGGAGGGAAACTCGTCGCGAGCCGCGAAATTGCCTGGCCGGAGGGAACTCTGGTCGAGGTCCGCGAGCTCTTCTACAACGTTCCGGCGCGACAGAAGTTCATGAAGTCGATCGCCACTGAAATCAAGCACATCAGCAGGCAGGTGACCCACTACGCTCTGGCCCATCCCGATGTCGAGTTTCAGCTGCACCACCAGCGCCGCCCCTTGATTGAAGCCCCGGGCGTGAAGTCTCTGGAAGACCGCGTCTACCAGATCCTGGGCGAGTCGTTTCTCGAGAACCTGGCGGCGGTTGGTTACGAGCGGGATGGCGTACGCATCACGGGATACACTTCCCTTCCCCACGAACAGAGAAGCACGTCCCGGGCGCAATACCTTTTCGTCAACCGCAGAGTCATCCGCGACCGGGTGATGGGCCACGCCATCCGGCTCGCCTATCAGGACCTCATCCCTTCGTCGTCGCATCCCGTGGTTCTCCTCTTCCTGGAAATCGACCCTGTCGAAATCGATGTCAATGTTCATCCCAACAAGACGGAAATCCGCTTTCGGGACTCGCGTCGGGTTCACCGCTGCATTTATCACGCTCTCGAAGAGTCTCTGCTGCGCCCCCGGGAAACCCTGGGAGATCTGGCGCGCGACATCCCCTTGAGCCACCTCCGTACCCAGACCCTCCCCGGCCACCAGCAGAACGTCGCCCGCAGCATTGAGAAGTTCTTTCATCGCCATCCCGACAGCTCGCTCGGCTTCAGGGAGTTTCGAGGCTATCCCGGGGACTCCGGCCCGGCTGGAGCGGCCACATCCACACCGGTTTCAGGAGATGATCCACACCGATTCAACATTCCTGAAACAGCTGACTTGAGTCCTCTTCCAGTGGTCCTGGGCCAGTTCGTGGAGAGTTTCGTTGTTGTCTCGGATCGGGAGGGCGTCATGCTCATCGACCAGCATGTAGCCCACGAGCGAATCCTCTTTGATCAGGCTGTGAAGACCATGTCGACCGGTCAGAAGATGCCGACCCAGCGAATGCTCATTCCGCAGACAATTGAACTGACAGCCGAGCAGAAGACCTTGCTCGAACCCCTCCTGGAGCACCTCAACTCGAACGGGTTCGAGGTGGAATGGTTTGGTGAAAAAACGATCATCCTGAAAGGCGTCCCGAGTATCGCCAGGGACTGCCGTGAGCTTCCCAGGCTCATCGAGGAGATCATCGCCGGCGTGGATGTCGATCCCTCCGCTGCCGCCGGCGGTGCCGAGGTCCAGCGGCTGCGCGAGAAGATTGCCATCAGTGTTTCCTGCCGCTCCGCCATCAAGATCAACACTCCCCTGTCGGACGAGAAGATGCGATGGCTGGTGGATGAGCTGTTTCGCTGCCAGAACCCCTACACCTGTCCCCACGGTCGCCCCATCACCCTCCGGATGAACATCGAAGATGTGCTGCGCGGGTTCAAGAGAATCTAGCCTGACCCGGCTGGAACGTTGCACCAGCCCTCCCACTCTCAAGACTGTGCACTTCGCTCACCGGGTTTCTTCGATTCGCCTGAGGGTTACCTGAACACCGAACGGGACCGCTACACGGGGAGCGCGAGCGCTCCAGTGTCACACGCGGGGATTAGCTTTGAAGAAATGATCCTGTCAGGTCGTAGTTCCTACAAAGCGAACTCTGAATCCGGCTCAGGCAGGGGTTGCATGACCCGGGTTTAGAAGACGGAGAAACAAAAAATGGAATGGGGTTACCTGTGGCTGTGGATCATCCTGGCCGGAGTTTTCCTGGTCGGTGAGATTTTCACTGCAGCGTTCTTCTTGTTCTGGTTTAGTGTGGCGGCGGGAGTGACTGCCGTCGTCTCCATCTTTGGTGTCGCGCCCACCTGGCAACTGGTGACGTTCGTCGTCGTGTCGCTAGGATTACTGATGGTCTCGCGGCCGTTTGCCGACAGGGTGTCCGGCGAACAGCCGGCCGGTATCGGCGCGAATCGCTTCATCGGCGAGAAGTGCCGGGTCCTGGAGGACATTGATACCGATGAAAACACCGGTCGAGTGAGACTGGGTCAGGACGAGTGGCGTGCGGAGAGCCAGAGCAAGAAGCCAATCGCAGCCGGCCGGCACGTGGAGGTCGTGGCCGTGAATGGGACGCGCCTCGTGGTTGCCCCTGTCAGGGAGGATTAGCAAATGGATTGGGGTTTTCTTATTGTCCTGGTTTTTCTCGTTATTTTTATTTTCATTATTGCGGCCACCGGCCTGCGCATCGTCAGACCCTGGGAGAAAGGGCTGATCGAGCGCCTGGGAAGATATCGGCGAACCACCGACAGCGGGCTCACCGTGATCGTTCCCTTTCTGGACCGGCTCCGGAAGGTGGACATGCGCGAGCAGGTTGTCGACGTACCGCCTCAGCAAGTCATTACCAAGGACAACGTTGCGGTGGAAGTGGATGCGGTCGTCTACTTCGAGGTCACCGACCCGGTCAAGGTTAAATACAATGTGGCCAACTTCTATGTGGCAGCCACCAAGCTGGCCCAGACCAACCTCCGGAATCTGATCGGAGACCTGGCTCTCGACGAATCACTCACCTCTCGTGAATTGATCAACAACAAGCTCCGGCAGATCCTGGACGATGCCACCGATAAGTGGGGAACCCGCGTGACCCGCGTTGAGCTGCAGAGAATTGAGCCACCTCAGGACGTCACCGACTCGATGCATCGCCAGATGAAGGCGGAGCGGGAGCGCAGGGCCATGATCCTGGAAGCAGAAGGGCGCAAGACGTCGGCCATCCTGACCGCTGAAGGAGTCAAGCAGTCAGCGGTGCTCGAAGCCCAGGGACAGGCCGAAGCGATCAAGCAGGTAGCCAACGCCGAAAAGTATCGAAAACTCACCGTTGCGGAAGGCGAAGGTCAGGCCATTGAACGGGTTTTCGGCGCGATCCACAACGGCAATCCCACCACCGACCTGATCGCGATCAAGTACCTGGAAGCTCTCGCCCAGATCGCAGATGGAAAGGCGACCAAGATCTTCCTGCCCCTGGAAACATCCGGGGTCATGGGAAGCCTTGGAGCCATACGGGAGCTGTTCGCCGATCAGCCGGGGCCCGAGCACGAGATAGAGTGACGTCGGCCCCAGTGTGCAGTCCTAGAACTGCATGGCCTCCAGCCACACGAGAAGAGCCGCGATGAAGGCCAGACTGACCGCCAGTGCCAGAATCTTCCACCAGCTCTTCGGATACTTTCCCGCCATCCGGCCGGTGTAGCCGTTGACGACTACCTGGAAATTACGGGAGCCGTAGTCGTAGCTGAGCAGCCACACCGGCACCAGCACGTGCTTGAACGTCTCGGCCGAGTAGCTGGGAAAAATGGTGAGGTTTCGGTGTGTGTCCGCGAGGATCGACTCAGCGGCCATCCTCTTCAGCTCGACCCGCATTGACTCACGGGCCAGCTTGACTGCTTCAATCAGAACGATCTGGTAGTGCTCAACCACAAAACCGGACAGGTAAGCCGTGTCGTAGGGAACCACGTGGTGGGTGGGGAACGGCTCCACCCGTCGCAGCAGATCGATTTCAATCCCGCGGGTTCCCGGCACCGGGTGGTCGTCGAAAAAGTGCTCGATGACGCCGTTGACACGTTCCCAGCGGACGCGGCGCGCCTGCCGCTTGTTCATTGTCATGTAGTAGTAGTGACCGGCATCTGCCGACCACGGACAATACACACTGGCATCGAACGTCCAGTAGGGAATGTAGAGCCCGTGAACCGTGTCCGTGAGAGCCCGGCTTTTCAGTGCATTGGGCGCGAACCAGCGACTCCGGTACCAGCCGCGAATCGACTCCCTCACCTGTGATTCAGTGATCTTGAAGGGGAGAAGACTGCTGGGACGAATCGGAGGCTTTAACTCCTCATAGTCAACCAGCTCGGGAGAGCCGCAAAATTCGCAATTCTGCCCGACCCGCTCCGGGTCAAAGACACTGACGGCCCGGCAGCTGCGACAGCGGACAGCCCGCTTCTCCACGTTCCAGCCCCGCATCTCGTCAGGAAGTTCCCGGAGAGTCTTGACCAGATCTATTTCCTGAATTTCTCCACTTTCGGGATCGACCTCGTAAGGAGCTTCGGTCCCGCAGTAGGAGCAGATCAGGCGCTGCTCCCCGGGATTCCATTCGGCCCGGGCTCCGCAGGCCGGGCAGGCGTGTTTCTCGAGAGCGGTCAGTTCAGAGGTCTGATCAGACATCGATCCCAGCCAGGTTTCTTGTCACCGAACGAGGCGCAACAGACACGATCCGGGGCTGAATCTCTGCCTCCCGCTAGTCGGCCAGATACATCTCCAGCGCGGACCGCTTGATCCGGTAGGTGGAGCCGATTTTCTTGGCCGGCAATTCTCCTGACTCAATGATACTCATAACATCGTGACTGGGGACTCGCAGGGCGGCAGCCACCTGATCGAGATCGAGCAGTTCGGGTATGGCCAATTCGCTTCCCCGTGACGGCGCCGCGCCCCCGCCGGGTGCTGTCGGCTGAGACCCTAAAACGCCGCCGCCCTGTTGCATCATCTGCTGGGCAATCGCCAGTCCGACCGCCATTTCGGTGGCCAGACCTCCCGCACCACCCTCACCGGATTCCATCCCCTGGGCCATCTGGTACTTGACGTAGTCATTGAGATTCCCCACAGCTGTCATGCTGGCCCGTTTGTCGATGGCTTCTTCCACTTCGGGTGGAACCGATACGTTCTCCACGATGAAGCTGGTAATCTCAATCCCGTATTTCGTTCCCATCATGGGATTGATCAGGGGAAGAAGGGCGTCCCCCAGCTCCGTGAAGCGAGTTGCGGCATCCAGAACCGGAACGGAGGCCGTGGCCAGGGCATCGCTGAACACGCTGACTACCCGGGAGCGCATCGTATCGGAGAACTCATCCAGTCGAAAATTGTGATCCGATCCCGCCACCTCGCTCAAGAACAGTTTCACATCGGTGACCCGGAAATCGTAGGTGCCGAATGCTCGCACCCGAACGATTCCAAAGTCTTTGTCTCTCATCATGACAGGGTTCGACGTACCCCACTTGTTCCCCGTAAAGAGCCGGGTGTTGATGAAATAGAGATCGGCTTTGTAGGGTGATTCCAGGCCAAACTTCCAGGATTTCAGCCGCGTCAGGATAGGAATGTTGTCGGTGGTGAGAGTGTGCTTGCCCGGTCCAAAGGTGTCGCCGAATTCACCCAGATAGACGAACAGGGCGAACTGAGACTCACGGACAATGAGGGCAGCGCCATTCTTGATCGCTTTGTCGTCGTCGGGGAAACGCCAGGACAGAGTGTCTCTTGAATCATCCTGCCACTCGATGATTTCAATCAGTTCACCTTTCAAAAAGTCCCAAATAGCCATTCTTTTTCCTCACTAAGCCTGATTCATCTCGTAATACCGCATTCCCGGAGATTCTATTCGGTCCTCCCGGTCGATTCCAGGCTTCGAGCGGTCCGAGCTTGTGTTCGGTAGGCTCAGACTCGACAGCCTGAACTCTGGCCTGGGAGTGCGATCACCTGCTTTACTTTCTGGGCGGTTCACCATATAAGGTTTCCGGACAACGTCACCCGGTGTCTCGAGGAATAGTTTTCATGAAGTCTCGTCTGATCTCTGTCTTTGTCTTGTCTCTTCTACTGACCGGGACGACCCAGGCTTCCAGCACCCTGATCTTCCCGCGCATCTCCTTCGCTCCCCAGGACCTGACCGGCATCGCCACCGTGAATCCCGGGGAGGAGACTGCTTCGGTCACCTTCACCGCCTATGGGGTAAATGGCCAGGTCCTGGCTGGAGAAGGCTCTTCCATTGCCTCCACTGGCCAACAGGAAAAGCAACCGCAGGGCGCCTTCGAGAACCCTGCGTTCGTCGACATTCTGGCCGGCCAGCAATTCGCTGAAGTCACCATCGGCATCTTCGGATCCGGCATCGATCCTGAGACCATCGGCTGGGTTGAAGCGACCAGTGAGGCGGACTATTTGACCGGGTTTTTCCAATTTCTGGACACTTCCATTTCCTTTCTGGACGGAGCCGATCTGCCTCCTGTGGCTTCAAAGCTCATCTTCCAGGACGTGCGCGTGGATGAAGGTTTTTCCACCACTGCTTTTCTGGTGAATCCGAATGACGATGCTCCCGCTTCGGTCAACCTGAGCCTGGTCACCTCTGAGTCGACCAGGACCAAGAACCTGCAGATCCCCGCCAAAGGCCTGGTGGAATTGGATGTGGCGGAGTTTTTCGACGATGTGGAACCCGTCGGAGTGGGAAGGGCGAATTGCAGCAGTGATAGGGGTAGGGAAAGCTCATTGGTTTGAGCCTCCCCTCCCTCCGAACCGGACGTGCGGTTCTCCCGCATCCGGCTCTCCAGTCAGTGGGGTCCACGGCGGGACTGACAGATCTGCGCGTGGGCTACGGCCATGGTAAATAGCCCCTGCTCGATAAAGTAGGCATTTTTGCCTCCTTTCACTCCTGTTTCCAGGGTCGTCAGCATGCGTTCGGTCCACACTTCCGCTTCCACCCAGCTCCATTTCTGGCTCTCGGCTTCTCTGCCTTGCTTAGGAGTCTCCTCCACTTTCGACAGTTCCTCTTGCTTCGTCATTGACTCTACACATCCACCTTCCTGGCGGGCCTTCGCTCCACCGGCATTACCCGGCTTCTTCACTACTACGCCGCCTCTGACTTCTGCGGGTCTCTTACCAGACCGACCTTTCGCAGACCTCCTCGCTTTACGTCACTTGAACTTCCCACCGTAAATATTCGGTAAACCCATCATCGGCTTTATGCCTAATGGGGTGAGGCGGGTTGGGAACTCAAGTGGAGCGAAGCGATCTTCGGAAGTGTTTGCTCAGGGGGTAGAGCCAGATGCTTTTGGTGGGCAGATCGGCCTTGCGGTCACGGTCCAGCTTGCCCCGGCCCTGGGTCTGTCCGACATGGATCCAGTTGGCGGCCTTGTAGCAGGCGCCTGTGAAGCGCCCCGTGTCGACGAAGGTTTCCAGCAGAACGGGTCGGTAGGCGTAGCGGTCGTGCCAGTCCTCGGGGAGTTGACGCGCGGCCATGGCCAGCAGTTTAGAGGCCAGGTTCTTGGACTCGACCCAGGGAAGGATCAAGAAACGGGCGTTGTTGACGATCAGTTGAAGGTTTCTCTCCCTTTCCGAAGGACGCCAGCCGATGAAGCGGTCGCGAGGGGCGGTTTTCCAAGCGGCGGCGCCAAAGCCGAGCAGGGCCAGGATGCGGCTTTCGGAACAAGCGAAGTAGCGCAGCTGAGCACCCGGCAGGGGCTTGTATCCCAGATAGTGGTAGCGGTCGATGTATTCATTCCACAAAGTGGAGTCGGGGCGGCTCAGGACCGGCTCCAGATGCAGGCCGGACAGCTCGTGCACGGGTCGGGACAGCAGCGGTTGTGGTGCGCTGCAGAAAGTGTGCTTGATTGGGCCCGAGCCTCCCTTCGGGTTGCGAGGGGGCGGCAGCTGCAGCAACCCCTGCCGATGCATGCGCAGCATGGCCACCCGGCAGCTCATCTCCTTGAGGCCACCGTCAGGCTTGAACCAGCCCAAGAGCTGGCAGGCCAAGCGGGAGAGCTGGGCCCGCGAGCGGGTCGGATCTTCGCCAATCAGCTCACACAGTCGCCGCATCTCCCGGCCGCTAAAGTCTCGCCCGCAGAAGCGTTTCATCCAGCCTCCGCTGCCGGCGTCCTGGCCCAGGTCAATGCGCGGGCACGATGGGGGCTTATTTCCCAGGGAAGAAAAGGATCCAGGTCGGGTGGCGGCTGTCCGCCTTGCCTAGCGCAGGCCTGCAGATAGTCCCTGAGCCACAGGCGGGGGTTGAGGCCGTTGAGTCGCAGGGTGGCAAAGATGCTGAATAAGCTGGCCGCCAACTGGGCGCTCCAGCGGCTGCCTGAGCCGTAGTAATTCTTGCGTCCCACCACCGGGTTGCGCAAGGCGCGTTCGGCGGCGTTGTTGTCCATAGCCACTTCCGGTTGATCCACAAACACGGTCAGCCCTGGCCAGTGTCGAGCCAGGCTTTTCAGGACCTTGCGACAGGGGGGAGCCAGGCTGGGAAGCTGGCGTTGAGCCTCGCATTGCTCTCGCATTTTCTCAACCGCCACCCGCAGCTTTCGATCGGCCCGGGCCCATTCCAAGGGCTGATCGCGAACTGCCAGCCGCAGCTGATTGGCAGCAAAGAGCCGGCCAATGTCGTCAATCCACATCAGGGACCAGTCCTGCCAGGGGGGGTGGGATAGGCCCAGTCGCCAAAAGTCGCGGCGCACGTGAGCCCAGCAAAAGGCATGGCAAATACGCCCCTCTGAGACCCGGACCAGCTTCTTATAGGTAGAATATCGATCGGTGAGTAAAGTGCCCTGGGCGCTGCCGAAGTGAGATTGAGGCACTGCAGACGAGCGACTGGGTTGGAGCTGGTACACGACTGTGGAGGCCGACAAAAACACCCACAAATGCCAGAGCCGTCCGCTTTTGCCTTCCACCGCCACAAACACCGGCCAGCCGGTCTCGTCGGCTTGCCAGTTCTCCTGGGTGAGCTGCTGCTGGGCGATCGCCTCGGCCACCGGCAAAAACAGACCCTGCAGTTTTTTCAGCCCTCCGGCCACCGTTCCTGCAGAGAGAGTCAAACCGTGGTCTCGCCACTGCTGCAACAGACGGTGGGTGGGGCGGCAATGGTCAAACTTCTCCAGCAGAATCTCCACCCAAACCGAAATCCCTAGTTTGCCTTTGGGAATCAAGCGTGCCGGGGCGGGCGCCGTGACAATGCCGGGCAGCACCCCGCAGCGGCAGGCCGCTTTGTACTTGCGCCGCCGGATCACCCGCCGGTGGGCCCGCACTTCGATTTCGGCCACCTCGGCGTCTTCCGTCCAGCCCAAGGCTTCCAGTGCCAGACCGCATTTCGGACAGCTTTTTTGGGCTTCCTCCAGATCCACTACCTCTTCCTGGGCTGCCAACCCGTCCAGAGTGGTCCGACCGTGCCCCTGCTTGCCTTTTTGCTGCCCTCGGGGTCGCCCGCTCGCCTTGGGGCTGGAACTGCCAGCGCGCCCACCCTTGGCCTGTTCACTCTTGCGCCCCCAGAGCTGACTCTCCAGCTCTCGAACTCGAGCCCGCAGACTCAAGTTCTCTGACTTCAACTGCTTTTCTCTCTCCACCGCCCCGGCATGCTGGGCCTTCCAGTACGCTGCCGCCCAGCGCAGCCGGATGTACTCTTTGGCCACCAAAACCCGCTTCGTCGAGCCATCAGCCGTCAGTCCACCCGATTCCGGCTTGGTGGTAGCACTCAGCTGCATGCTCCCTGTATACACACTCGCAGCTTCTGTGTCCAGCAAAGTTTGACCGCGGGCTTATTTGGAAGGAGATTATTGCAAGACGGGGTTTACCGAATATTTACTTCCCACCATTCCATCTCCAACCACCCCAAGGGTTAACAAGATGCCTTTTTCACGTTACCCATCAGGCTCTTGTCCGTGTCAGGTTTCCCTTCCATTCGAGCTTCGCCATTTCCCAGCAGGCTCGCTGTCCCCTCTGAGCCGAATCGAGTTCGTCTCCTACAGACTGGTGGTTCTCCTTCGGCTGCTTCCCACCCCACCTCACGATGACGCAGTTGCCGTCGAATACGGGCCGGAGAACGTTTGCCCGGTAGGGACTTTCACCCTACTGTTCAAGTGCGCTTACGAGCGCACTGGGAGGACCCTCCGTGGTCCGAAATGGTTCGCGGCACAGAGGCCGCTCCCACTCTTTGCCAGCTTGCAACAGTCAACCGTCCACGGTCAACGGCCTGCCGAGTTACCTGATCGCCGACTCCAGTGTCGAGATTGCCGGCTTCGAGTTCGTGGGCAAAGAAGACAGTGACCTGCTGGGTCTCAATGCCCGTCCGGCTTCAGAACTTCTCACTACACTGCTGTTTCCCCAACTGGCTGTTTTAGGCCCCTTCATTACCGAAGCCGTGGTCGGCAACTTCGGGGAAGAAGCCGCTATCCTCACGCTGACGGCCTATCAGGGAAACGGACAGATCTATACGGATGAAGTGCAGACCAACCCCGTGGTGGTGGCCCTGGATCCGGGAGAGATCCTGAGGGCCGATCTGGAGGAGACCTTCGGGTTCAGTGGCAAGACGACACTGGAAGGCTGGCTGAAGGTGGAGTCGACTTCGCAGTCCATCAACGGATCGATCTCCTACTCACTTCCCTCACTGGGACCGATTGCCTCGGTCTCGAGTGTGAGTGCAGGCAGTCGCAGAGCGTTGTTTTCCCACATTGGGACCTCGCTGGGATTCTTTACGGGGCTGGCCACACTCAATGCCGCAGCCCTGGCAGCCAATGTGAGGGTAGTGGCATTGAAACCGGACTCTGAGGTGCTGGGAACGTTTACGACCACACTGCAGCCGGGAGAGAGACGAAGTGAACTGCTGACGGACATCATCCCGGAGGCGGACGGGCAAGCCGGAGGGATGATCTGGATCGAGAGTGATGTCCCGGTGTATCTGACGGCCATCTTCGGAAGTGTCGATCCCCAAAAGCCAGTCTTTGCCAACGTTCCCCCTCAGCCGGTACCGGAGAGCTTCCAGCCGGATATGGGGATTGCGCAGATTGGAGTGTCTCCGCCACTGGCCATCCTGGGACCCGGGCAGTTTCCGCAGTTTGCACTCACGCAGGGAGGGGCGTCAGCCGCGGGAGCGACGGTGTGGGGAGTCAACGGGCAAACGGGAGGAAGCCCTCAGACGGGAACGATCAGTGCCGGGGGACTGTACACGGCTCCGGCAGTCCTTCCGATGGCGTTGCCGGTGACGATCACGGCCTCAGACGACAATCAGACGGCCGGTGCCAGTGTGGATGTACAGTCCAAGACGGTGCTGGTGGGCGGACTGGGAATCGTCCAGTCGATCGCGTACCTGTCGGGACTGGAGAAACTCTACACGTCGGAGCTCTCTTTCGGGGCAAGTCCGTCACAAAACAAAAGCCCGCAGGGAACAGAACAATCGACGATCTTTGATGTGACGACGGGTGCTCAACAGTCGGTGGCTGTGTTTGGGGACGATATACCGAAGATGATTGCCTACTCGGCCTCCGACGGCAAAGAGTATCTGCTGCTGGCTGGTAGGACATCGGGGAGCATCGTCAGGCTGGATCCGCAGGGGCAGACTTCAGTGGAAGTGGCCTCGGGGTTGAATGCACCGAACGCACTGGTCATCGATCCGGTGACGGGAAATCTGCTGGTGGCCGAACAGGATCAGGTGTCGACGATCCCGGCCTCGCAGCTCAATCAGGGACTGGCGGGGGCGGGATTGGCCGAGGTGGAGATTCCATCAGGAGCCAGACAGATTGCGGACGGGTTGTTCCCGACAGGAATTGCGGCGAGCCCGTGCACGGGAAATGTGTACGTCTCTCAGGCCTCGACGGGTGAGGTGCTGGAAATCGACCGGTCAACGGGAGAGGTGCGGGTTGCGGCTTCGGGACTTTTCGAGCCAACCCAGATGCTGGCCATTTACCGAAAGGGCCTCTCCTGTCCGGAAGGACTTCATTTGCTGGTGGTGGAAAACGACACCGGCGAGCCTCAGACATCCGGCGGCCAGGGCCAGATCCGGCTGATCGTGCCGGCGACGGGGACAGTGGCCGTGTGGGTGCCCTTTACAGGGAAGCCGATCGTGGACATCACACTGCAGCCGGGTGGAGATACGGGTATACCTGCGGTCTTGATCGGGGAGACGGACGATGGACAGGGGGAAGTGTCGGAGGTGCAGATTGTCGACCGCTACGAGCCGGAGATCGCCCCCATCAATCCACCTCAGGTGAACCCGTGCCTGGGCACGGTGAACATCGTGGATCCCAACTTGGAGGCGGCGATCCGAGACGAATTGGGGCTTACCGCCGGGCCGCAGGGGGAAGGACCCACACCGATCACGTGCCAGAACGCTCTCGACCTGAAGATCCTCAATGCCGACTTCAGGGGTATCGTAACCCTGCAGGGCCTGCAGGCTTTCAACAATCTGGAAGAGGCGTTCTTCTTTGTGAACTCGATCCAGGACGGCAGCCCCCTGGCCGAGTTGTACCGGCTGTTCCATCTGGATATCGGAGCCAATCAACTGACCAGCGTCGAGTTTCTCGCGAAGTTGACCGCGATGCAAAGGCTCTACATCGACCAGAATCTGCTCAGTGACGCGATGAAGGGGGCCGATAGCGAAGCAGGAAGCAAACCACAGAGTCGACCGACTCTGGTGCTCACTCCCGTGGGCGGTCTGGTGCACCTTGAATCCGCTCAGATTGGCTTCAACGAAATCGTCTATCTGGATCCGCTGGCCTCTGCCAGCCGTCTGGCGACTCTGGGAGCCCTGTCAAATCTGATCAGCGATTTGGGCGTCCTGTCGGCGTGGCCATTGCTGTCCAGCCTGGATGTGAGCGACAACCCGGTCACGGATCCGAACCCAATCTCCGCGAAAACAGGGCTGCTCGAGTTGTGGGCGGAGAACCTGGGCCTCACCAGCATGGGTTTCGTGACGGCACTCACGAAGCTGGAGCTTCTGGATCTGTCTCAAAACGACATCAGCGATGTGAACCTGGTCTCGAGCCTGGGGAATCTTTTTTCCCTGGATCTCAGCGAGAATCCTATTGCCAGCTTCGAGCCAATCGGGTCAGCGAGCAATTTGCGGGAGCTGGGCCTTTTCAACACAGGCCTCGGCGTCATCGAAACGGCTTCCCAGGGCCCCTCCGGCGGCGGGGACGAGGAGCTCGACTTTCTGACTGGATTGATCCTGCTCGAGTTTCTTGATCTAGGGAACAACCAGGTGTTCGACCTCCGTCCCTTGAGTGGACTGACAGCTCTGCAGATTCTTCTTCTGGACTCGAATGCAATCGACGATATCGTACCGCTCGTGGCCAACCCCGGCCTGGGTGAGTCCGACTTCATTGATCTCGAAGACAATGAGCTGGGAACCGACGACTGTGAGAACCTGGGGATCCTGCTCGACCGGGGAGCTGACGTAACCCACGATGTAGCGTGTCCGCCACCGATGTAGAGTCTCCAACTGGCCCGGCGCTACTCCTGCCTGCCTGGGACGACCCGGATCACTCTCGGCCCATTCCCCGCAGGACTGATGCTGTGAGTGCTCTCAATCAGCACTCCTTGAAAAGTCTTACCGGCCAGTCTCCCTTCGGTCGAGGAACAGTTCAGGGTCGTCTGCCTGAGACGGAAGAAAAGCTTCAAATCCACGTCTCCGTCACCATCCACGTCTTGGGCACGAAAGTACTCAGCCCTGACGTCCTCTCCCGGTGGATCTTCGTAACGCCGATAAGGGGGGATCAGGCGTTGGCGCCGGCTCATCCAGGTGGCGGGAGCTCCGGCAAAAGTGACCGTTTCGGGGTCGACGCTGGTGGCTTCAAAGCCTTCCTCGGAGAGAAGCACGACCGTAATGATCCCTCTGCGGTTTCTGCAGTTGGTGGCGTTGAGGCCGCTGCCCGGGTCGATGTCAATGGAGATCTGGAGCAGAGATCCCGGACAGAGTGTGTCGTACCCGTCTATTTCAAGCACCCTGGGTCCCGACTGGTTGGGGCTGGGTGGCCCGAATTGAGCGAACTCGGCGCGGAACTCCTGAGACTGAGTGGGATCGACGTTGACGCAAAGTCTCAAGTGATTTGGCCGGTCCGCTTCGAAGAGGACATCGGGGGGGACCACGGTATCCTCGTAGAGAAGCGCCGGAAAGATCTCGAATAGCTGGACGTCGAAGTCGTCGGTCTCCGGGCTTCTCGCTAGAAGCGTGAAGCGTCTGAAGCCGCGCTTATTGGCATCAAAAGGAGCTCCGTCGTGGAGCGCGTGAAGAGTAAAACTGCGCAGGGTATTGGAAAGGGGTGTCTGCCACTGTACAAAATGGACAAAGCCCTGCGGTTGAGCATCGGCAAAAAGAAGAGAACTGACTTCAGACGACTCCACCACGAATCCCAGCAGGTTCCTCGCATCCGATATGCCAAGGACCGGGCTGTTGCCTGTCACCACTGTCCCTCGGCTGACGTCCCACAGGTCGGTGGTGACCGGTCGGGGAACCTGAAGCTGCGCCGGCAGATCCACGAAAACGGCAACGACGACCAGGCAGATACAGGAAAGTCTTTTCACGGGCGGCAGTCGAAACGACATCATGGCTACCCTCAGTCTTCACTCCTGCGAACGATACTCTCAGGTGACTCGTCGAGCCGCCCAGCCAGGGCGGTCACTTGTGCGGGAGTGTATCACGCAGGATCTTGACAGAGATTCCCACCATCCGTACATTCTTTCGACTTTGCCCTGCTCAATGGAAAATGGAGCTGTCCAGCGAAATTCGGCACGCCAGGTTGGCGTGCCCTACAATGAGACCCGGGAACTTTCAGACATTAAAGAAGGAGATGAACCATGGCCACAACTGTCGCCACCGACTACAAGGTAGCTGATATTACACTCGCCGACTTCGGCAGGAAGGAAATCGAACTGGCCGAGCTGGAGATGCCCGGCCTGATGTCAGTTCGCGAGGAGTACGGCGATGAGAAGCCGCTACAGGGATGCCGCATCATGGGTTCTCTGCACATGACCATTCAAACGGCCGTCCTGATCGAGACGCTGCGCGATCTGGGTGCCGACGTGCGCTGGGCGAGCTGCAATATTTTCAGTACTCAGGACCATGCCGCGGCTGCTATTGCCCGGGCCGGGCTGCCCGTTTTTGCCTGGAAGGGGGAGACACTCGAGGAATACTGGTGGTGCACTCTCAAAGCCATGGAGTTCCGGGACGGAGGCCCCACGGCCATTGTCGACGACGGAGGGGATGCGACGCTGCTCATCCACCTCGGACACGAAGCGGAAAACGCGTACGCTCAGGATGGTTCCCTGCCCGATCCGGGCAGCAGCGACGTGAAGGAAATGCAGATCATCCTGACCCTCTTGCGGCAACGTCTGCAGGAAGACCCTGAATTCTGGCATCGGATGGTGCCGGGCATTGTCGGGGTGAGCGAGGAAACGACGACCGGTGTACATCGTCTCTACGAACGCGCCCGCAACGGGTCGCTTCTCTTCCCGGCCATCAATGTCAACGACAGTGTCACCAAGAGTAAGTTTGACAACGTTTACGGCTGTCGCCATTCCCTTCCCGACGGGATCATGCGCGCGACTGACGTCATGATCGGTGGGAAGCTGGTTGTGGTTTGCGGTTTTGGCGAAGTGGGCAAGGGCTGTGCCCAGGCCATGCGGGGCCAGGGAGCTCGCGTCGTGATTACCGAGATCGATCCGATCTGCGCCCTGCAGGCCTGCATGGAGGGTTATCAGGTTGTGCGTCTCGAAGATGTGGTTGCAGAAGCCGACATCTTTGTCACCTCAACCGGCAATCGAGATGTCATCCTGCTCGAGCAGATGCGAGAGATGAAGAACAACGCCATCGTCTGCAACATCGGGCACTTTGACAATGAGATCGACATGGCGGGGCTGGAAGGCTCCGGTGCGATCAGGGACACGATTAAGCCCCAGGTCGATCTGTGGCGTTTTCCGGGGGGTCACGGAATCATCGTTCTGGCGGAGGGGCGCCTGGTGAACCTGGGCTGTGCCACGGGCCATCCCAGCTTCGTGATGAGCAACAGCTTCTCGAACCAGGTGATCGCTCAGATCGAACTGTGGAAGAATCATGAAAACTATGACCGGCAGGTCTATGTGCTGCCCAAGCACCTGGACGAGAAGGTGGCCCGGCTCCACCTCGAGAAACTGGGCGTCCGCCTTACCGAGTTGACACGCGAGCAGGCGGACTACCTCGGCGTGCCGGTTGAAGGGCCCTACAAAGCAGACCATTACCGGTATTGAGCGAGCCCGGCTCATCGTGGAAAGTGAAGTGTGGAACTGTGGAACGTGGAACGAATTCAGTCGGACCAGCTCAGGAGATCCTGCGCCTGGCGGGTTCCTCCCCACAGTCCATCGGCCCCGAAACTCCACAGGTCATAAGAACCGTGATCACCGGGTGAGACATACCGGTAGGACCGACCCCATGGGTCGACTGGGATCCGAGGTTCAGCAAGGTAGGGTCCGGTCCAGTTCATGGAACCAGGACTTATGATAAGGGTAAATATTCGGTAAACCCATCATCGGCTTTATGCCTAATGGGGTGAGGCGGGTTGGGAACTCAAGTGGAGCGAAGCGATCTTCGGAAGTGTTTGCTCAGGGGGTAGAGCCAGATGCTTTTGGTGGGCAGATCGGCCTTGCGGTCACGGTCCAGCTTGCCCCGGCCCTGGGTCTGTCCGACATGGATCCAGTTGGCGGCCTTGTAGCAGGCGCCTGTGAAGCGCCCCGTGTCGACGAAGGTTTCCAGCAGAACGGGTCGGTAGGCGTAGCGGTCGTGCCAGTCCTCGGGGAGTTGACGCGCGGCCATGGCCAGCAGTTTAGAGGCCAGGTTCTTGGACTCGACCCAGGGAAGGATCAAGAAACGGGCGTTGTTGACGATCAGTTGAAGGTTTCTCTCCCTTTCCGAAGGACGCCAGCCGATGAAGCGGTCGCGAGGGGCGGTTTTCCAAGCGGCGGCGCCAAAGCCGAGCAGGGCCAGGATGCGGCTTTCGGAACAAGCGAAGTAGCGCAGCTGAGCACCCGGCAGGGGCTTGTATCCCAGATAGTGGTAGCGGTCGATGTATTCATTCCACAAAGTGGAGTCGGGGCGGCTCAGGACCGGCTCCAGATGCAGGCCGGACAGCTCGTGCACGGGTCGGGACAGCAGCGGTTGTGGTGCGCTGCAGAAAGTGTGCTTGATTGGGCCCGAGCCTCCCTTCGGGTTGCGAGGGGGCGGCAGCTGCAGCAACCCCTGCCGATGCATGCGCAGCATGGCCACCCGGCAGCTCATCTCCTTGAGGCCACCGTCAGGCTTGAACCAGCCCAAGAGCTGGCAGGCCAAGCGGGAGAGCTGGGCCCGCGAGCGGGTCGGATCTTCGCCAATCAGCTCACACAGTCGCCGCATCTCCCGGCCGCTAAAGTCTCGCCCGCAGAAGCGTTTCATCCAGCCTCCGCTGCCGGCGTCCTGGCCCAGGTCAATGCGCGGGCACGATGGGGGCTTATTTCCCAGGGAAGAAAAGGATCCAGGTCGGGTGGCGGCTGTCCGCCTTGCCTAGCGCAGGCCTGCAGATAGTCCCTGAGCCACAGGCGGGGGTTGAGGCCGTTGAGTCGCAGGGTGGCAAAGATGCTGAATAAGCTGGCCGCCAACTGGGCGCTCCAGCGGCTGCCTGAGCCGTAGTAATTCTTGCGTCCCACCACCGGGTTGCGCAAGGCGCGTTCGGCGGCGTTGTTGTCCATAGCCACTTCCGGTTGATCCACAAACACGGTCAGCCCTGGCCAGTGTCGAGCCAGGCTTTTCAGGACCTTGCGACAGGGGGGAGCCAGGCTGGGAAGCTGGCGTTGAGCCTCGCATTGCTCTCGCATTTTCTCAACCGCCACCCGCAGCTTTCGATCGGCCCGGGCCCATTCCAAGGGCTGATCGCGAACTGCCAGCCGCAGCTGATTGGCAGCAAAGAGCCGGCCAATGTCGTCAATCCACATCAGGGACCAGTCCTGCCAGGGGGGGTGGGATAGGCCCAGTCGCCAAAAGTCGCGGCGCACGTGAGCCCAGCAAAAGGCATGGCAAATACGCCCCTCTGAGACCCGGACCAGCTTCTTATAGGTAGAATATCGATCGGTGAGTAAAGTGCCCTGGGCGCTGCCGAAGTGAGATTGAGGCACTGCAGACGAGCGACTGGGTTGGAGCTGGTACACGACTGTGGAGGCCGACAAAAACACCCACAAATGCCAGAGCCGTCCGCTTTTGCCTTCCACCGCCACAAACACCGGCCAGCCGGTCTCGTCGGCTTGCCAGTTCTCCTGGGTGAGCTGCTGCTGGGCGATCGCCTCGGCCACCGGCAAAAACAGACCCTGCAGTTTTTTCAGCCCTCCGGCCACCGTTCCTGCAGAGAGAGTCAAACCGTGGTCTCGCCACTGCTGCAACAGACGGTGGGTGGGGCGGCAATGGTCAAACTTCTCCAGCAGAATCTCCACCCAAACCGAAATCCCTAGTTTGCCTTTGGGAATCAAGCGTGCCGGGGCGGGCGCCGTGACAATGCCGGGCAGCACCCCGCAGCGGCAGGCTGCTTTGTACTTGCGCCGCCGGATCACCCGCCGGTGGGCCCGCACTTCGATTTCGGCCACCTCGGCGTCTTCCGTCCAGCCCAAGGCTTCCAGTGCCAGACCGCATTTCGGACAGCTTTTTTGGGCTTCCTCCAGATCCACTACCTCTTCCTGGGCTGCCAACCCGTCCAGAGTGGTCCGACCGTGCCCCTGCTTGCCTTTTTGCTGCCCTCGGGGTCGCCCGCTCGCCTTGGGGCTGGAACTGCCAGCGCGCCCACCCTTGGCCTGTTCACTCTTGCGCCCCCAGAGCTGACTCTCCAGCTCTCGAACTCGAGCCCGCAGACTCAAGTTCTCTGACTTCAACTGCTTTTCTCTCTCCACCGCCCCGGCATGCTGGGCCTTCCAGTACGCTGCCGCCCAGCGCAGCCGGATGTACTCTTCCTTGGCCACCAAAACCCGCTTCGTCGAGCCATCAGCCGTCAGTCCACCCGATTCCGGCTTGGTGGTAGCACTCAGCTGCATGCTCCCTGTATACACACTCGCAGCTTCTGTGTCCAGCAAAGTTTGACCGCGGGCTTATTTGGAAGGAGATTATTGCAAGACGGAGTTTACCGAATATTTACTCTTCTTGGGTAAATATTCGGTAAACCCATCCCTGCGCTGACACATCAGATTTTGCTGAACACAGGATTTTCAGTCGTGTATATCTGTGGGCATGGGAGTCGCCCGAGGTCAAGCGGAGCAAGCCGGAGAGACTCGGGAGACCTCGACAGCCAGCGTGCAGGTCCGGGTGGATAAGGAGGAGTACATCAGCTTGCGCTGGGCGGCGGCGTACTGGAAGGCCCGGCACCGGGAAGCGGTCCGGCGGGAAGTAGATCTCAAAAGCAACAATGAAAAGCTGCGGGCTCGCATTCGTGAGTTGGAAGGCCGACTGTACGGTGGTCGAAGCGAGCGTCGGGTTTGCGAGGGCAAGAGTCCGTCCCGGCGCCCGGTCTCAGCGCGCCCTCGCGGACAGCAACCGGGGAGTCGGGGACATGGCCGAAGCAGCCTGGATCGGCTCGAAGCCCGCGAGGAAGTGGCGGATCTACCCGAAGAGCAGCAGAAGTGTCCCCGCTGCGGTCGGCGCCTGGATCCGTTTCCGGGGACCGACGACGCCCAGGTGGTGGAGATCGAAACCCAGGTCTGGCGCCGGGTGATCAGACGCAGGCGATACCATCCAAGCTGTAGTTGCGGGGTCTTGCCCGGCATCGTGACGGCGCCTTCGCCGGCGCGTCTGATCGCGCGCGGCAAGCTGGGCATTTCGGTGTGGGTGAGAGTGATCTTGGACAAGTATCTTTATTCGCGTCCCAGCCACCGACTGCTGCAGGAGCTGGCCGGCCAAGGTGTGAGGCTGTCGCCGGGGACGATCGCGGGAGGGCTGAGGAAACTGCTCCCGCTGTTGGAGCCGGTCCGGGAGGCCATCCGCAGCAAACAGTTGAGTGAGGATCGTTGGCAGGCGGACGAGACCGGCTGGCGGGTGTTCGAGGTGGTGGAGGGCAAGGAGGGTCACGGCTGGCATCTGTGGGTGTTCCGATCCCCTTCGACGGTTGTGTTCACCCTGTCTCCCAGCCGCTCGGCCCAGGTGCCGGAGGCGCACTTCGGAGACCATGCGGCCGGCATTCTGCTGGCTGACCGCTACGCCGTGTACAAGAAGTTGGCCAGACAATGGGAGGATCTCGAGTTGGCCTTTTGCTGGGCCCACGTGCGACGCGACTTTTTCTGCTTGGCCAAGGCCTGGCCCGAACAGGAGGGCTGGGCGATGAGTTGGGTGGAGGGGATCGGGGGCCTGTTCCATCTGAACCGGCGTCGGCTGCAGGTCCGAAAACAGCCCGAAAGCTTTGCCGCCCGGGATCGGGACCTGCGCGGGGTGGTCCGCGAACTGGAGAGGCGGCGCGATGCGGAGCTGGAGAGTTCGGCCGTGCACGGCGCCTGCAAAAAGGTGCTGCGCAGCCTGCAGCGACACTGGGAAGGGTTGACCGTGTTCGTAGAGCATCCCGAGGTGGCCATGGACAACAACGCCTCAGAGCGCGCTTTGCGAGGCCCGGTGGTGGGGCGCAAGAACTACTACGGTTCGGGCAGTCGGTGGAGCGCCCGTCTGGCCGCTGTTTTGTTCACGATCCTGCAAACCTTGCAGCTGTGGGAGATCAACCCGCAACGGTGGCTGAGTTCCTATCTGAAATGCTGCGCCGAATCGGGCAACCGGGCGCCGCCGGATGTGAAGCGATTCCTGCCCTGGGAAATGGACCCCGCCCAAAGAGCGGCCTGGAGTCGACCCTTTTGTCGGGAGGCGGCATGAAGCGCTACTGCGGCCGCAACTTCAGCGGCGAGCAGATCGGGCAACTCCGAGACTTGATTGCCGACAACCCGGGCCGCACGCGCGCCCAGCTGTCTCGATCGGCGTGCCGACTGCTTCAGTGGCGCAAAGCGGACGGTGGCCTCAAGCAGATGAGCTGCCGGGTGGCCATGCTGCGCATGCATCGCGAGGGGCTCCTGCAGCTGCCGCCCCCTCGCAACCGGAAAGGAGGCTCGGGCCCGATCGAGCACACTTTCTGGAGCGCCCCGCAACCGCCGCTGTCCCGACCCGTGCATGAGCTGCCCGGGGTGCATCTGGAGCCGGTCCTGAGCCCCCCCGACTCCGCTTTGTGGAATGAATACATCGACCGCTATCACTATCTGGGATACAAGCCCCTGCCGGGTGCTCAGCTGCGCTACTTCGCTTGCTCTGAAGAGCGCATCCTGGCCCTGCTTGGCTTTGGCGCCGCCGCTTGGAAAACCGCCCCGCGCGATCGCTTCATCGGCTGGCGTCCTTCCGAACGGGAGAGAAACCTTCAATTGATCGTCAACAACGCGCGCTTTCTCATCCTTCCCTGGGTGCAGTCTAAGAACTTGGCCTCCAAACTGCTGGCCTTGGCCGCGCGTCAACTCCCCGAGGACTGGCACGACCGCTACGCCTACCGGCCCGTTCTACTGGAGACCTTCGTTGACACCCAACGCTTCACAGGCGCCTGCTACAAGGCCGCCAACTGGATCCATGTCGGACAGACCCAAGGGCGCGGCAAACTGGACCGTGACCACAAGGCCGATCTGCCCACCAAAAGCATCTGGCTCTACCCCCTGAGCAAACACTTCCGAAGGTCGCTTCGCTCCACTTGAGTCCTCAAGAGCATCGTCCGTTGGTCATTGCTTGAGTATGGGTTTACCGAATATTTACGATTTGAGTTCCCTACCATCTCGACTGAGCCTCCTGGGTGTCTCCCATTTGTCTCCCACGCTGGCTGAGTTTCTCCCACTGTTTACGCTCAGAGTCTTGGGCAGCCCGGACCGCTTTCTCAGCATAATCCTCCACGAAATGGAGGTACCGCATCGTGGTCTCGATCCGAGTGTGGCCCAGGTAGCGTTGGACAGAGTGAACATCCACCCCGTGCTGGAGCCACATAGTGGCACGGAAGTGCCTGAGGTCGTGAAAGCCACGAACCCAGTCGAGTCCAGCCACCTTGCACCCCTCTTTGAATGGACCCCGGGCATCCTTCCAGCGTTTCCCGCAGGACCGCATGAAGACCCAGGGGGCTGTTAGGTCTCGGGGAAGTGCCATCAGCCGCTCCAGAGCATAGCCACTCAACGGAATGTACCGTGGGTGTCCGGTCTTGCTCTGGGCCACTGTGAGACGACGCTGACCAAGGTCAACGTGCCCCCACTTCAGTCGGAGACCTTCACTCTTCCGCATCCCGGTTTCCCCCAGGATGGCCGTGTAGGCACCGACCACGGGGTTAACCCCGGTGACGGCTTCCACGAGTGCCCGTTCCTCTGCAAGCGTCAGGATGCGTAGCGGCACCTCGTCCACCGGCAGCTTGCCGAATCCCAGCAACGGGTTCTTGTCGATCAAGCCTTTCTTCACAGCGAAAGTGAGCATGTTCTTCAACACGGCAAGGCCACGATTCACGGTGGCCGAGGTCACCTCCTTTACACGAACTGACACGAAGTGGTCAGCGTGGTCAGTGGTGAGGTCTTTGACAACCACGTCGCCCAGAACACGGTTGATGACACTCAGAGCCTGCACCTTGAAGTCGGGCCGACGATTGTAGATGGAGCAGTACTCCTTCAGGTAAATGTCAGAGAACTCTCTGACGCTTGGACAGTACTCATCCTCAGGCTGGTGCCGTTGCTGAAGTGTGATCTTCAGCAACGGCCAGCCGCCATCCAAGACGGCTGCTTCTATCCGAGTCAGAGTTGCCCTCGCCTTTGTCACGTTGGGAAAGTACCTCCTGTAGGTGGTTCCGTCTGGCCACCTCTTACGGAGTTCTATGCGGGTTTTTCCCCGCTTCTTGACCCGGTTGATTCCCATAATTACCTCCTTACTGCAACCGGGTTTTCCGCCGCATTGAGTGTATCGACCGAGCAGTACGGCGGCAAGACCTCGATGAAGGCATCCAGGTCCTCCAGTGTGAAAACACGACGACTGCGGAGTCTCCGAGCTGGGATGTCCCCGAGATCAGCATATTTGCGCAGTGTGTCTTCGCAGATTCCCAAGTACTGCGCAGCCGCCTTGGTGGAGAAAAGACGCTGGTTCGGGACCTGGATCAGAGCGACTGGTTTACCGATCATCTTCTCAACCCCGTTGCCATCCTTCTCGACTGCTCTCTTCTGCCCAGTACCGAAGGGTCTCCTTTCCCCTCTGCTTGTTGCCTAAGACCGAGTCCGTTGGAAACCGCCTCTCAAATAACTGAGGGAATTCGCTCTCAAGTTCCGCGCAAATCTCATCAATCTCGGCGTTCTGAGCGGTGAGCAACTCGATTAAGCTCTCAACCCGATGTCCACCATCAATTGGGATCTCATCCTCTAGAATCCGCTTAAACGCGCTCATTGGGTCACTGTAGTACCAGAGCGTTTTCCACTTAGAATTCATAAACTCGCGCTTCTGCAGCATGTAGTTGTAGGTATCTATTGCAAGCCTGTGATTCTCGTTAAGCTGGACGCTAGTGCACTGTCCGGAAAGTTCACGCCGCTACTTCGGGCGTCTTTTCGCCGACAGCTTTGTTGCGCTACCTCGAAATACTCCCGGCATTGCTGCGTCGCGCGCCTCACTGACGACAAAAATCCATCCCGAATTAACGACGCGAACTTCCCGGACAGTGCACTAGTATTCTTCATTCACATCTCCGTTTAGGCCGCTTTAGGCTCCTGGGCGTAGGACCTTAACCCATCGCAGATAGCCCCGACCTCAGCTTCCTGGGCGGTGAGCAATGAAGAAAACTCGGAAAAGGTAAGAGCCTTCTCAATGCGCAGGTTCTCGGTACGAATCCGTTTAGCGAGACTTGCCAAGTTGTCGTAATAACCTATGATTCTCCAGTTCTCGTTCTTCGAGTTCTTAGCTCGTTTCTTCTTCTGAAGGATGAAACTGTACTTTTCAATAACAAGCAGATACTCTTCGTTTAGGCGGATTCTAGTTGTTGTCGGTCTTGGCATATTCAATCCTCTTGAGTAGATCAGCGGGGTTGCTGGTCTTCAGATTCTGGCTGAGTTCAATCAATCCACCTCTAACGCTCACCTATAGGGTATTTAATTCATTGATTGATTGATACACACAGGGGGGTGTGCTTGGAATAGGGCACTCCCCCTTTTTCCTTGGAGCTTTTCGTTAGTTCATTTCTGGATAACTTATATAACATATTGATTATAAAGCACTTACATATATTCATCACTCTTCTTTATTCTTTAGTCGATGGTTGATTGATTAATCGGTATCGGGTGTAACGACCTTTACCTGTTCGCTCGATTGTCTTCCCGACCATTCTCAGAAGTGTGAACCGCTCCGGGTTTTCCGGAGACAGTTTTAGTTGACTCCAGCCACTATAGCTGTAGCCGGTTGATTCAGGTAATACATCTGCTCGAACTCAACGGGTGGAATGTAGCCGATTGGCTCCAGCAATCTCTTCTTGTTATACCAACAGACCCAATCCAGCGTCGCAAATTCCACCTCCTCTAATCCCCGCCAGGGGCCTTCCTGACGAATGACTTCCGTCTTAAACAGCCCGATGACCGATTCGGCCAGCGCGTTGTCGTAAGAGTCTCCTTTGCTTCCAACCGAAGGCTCGATGCCGGCCTCTGCCAACCGCTCCGTATAGCGAATCGACAGGTACTGCACTCCCCGGTCGCTGTGATGAATCAGGCCTTCTGTGTCTGAACGCGACCACAGGGCCTGCTCCAGTGCGTCCAGGGCAATGTCGGTCTTCAGGGAAGCCGACGCCCTCCACCCGACAATACTTCTCGAGAAGGCATCGATGACCAATGCCACGTAGACGCGCCCTCTCCAGGTGGCCACGTAGGTCAGATCGGCTACCCACAGCTGATTCGGACGGGTTGCAGTAAAGTTGCGGTCCACCAGATCAGCCGGCCTTGCGGCTGTTTCATCCGGCTGCGTCGTCTTAAACCGGCGACCCCGAACCACGCCCTGCAGTCCCGTCTCGCGCATTAAACGCTGGACCGTGCAGCGAGCCACCTTGAAGCCCTCACGATTCAGCTGCTTCCAGACCTTGCGCACTCCGTAGACCTCGCGATTGGCACGCCACACCCGATCGATTTCAACTCGAAGCCTGGCATCGCGTTTCGTCCTGGTCGGCAGTAACGCAGGATCCTTGTGCCTGGCTTCCCGCTGGTAGAACGTCGAAGGGGCGATCGGCAGCACCTCGCAGATCGACTCGACCCCATAGCAGGTCCGATTTTCTCGGATGAAATCCACCATCATTTCCGTCGGCGGCCGAGCTCCGCCTGGGCGAAAAAAGCCGAAGCCTTCCTTAAGATCTCGTTAGTCTGCTTCAGCTCCCGATTCTCCCGCTCCAGTTCCTTCAGACGCTGCCTCTCGTCCGTTGTCAGCCCGGCTCGACGCCCCTGATCCCTTTCCGCCTGTCGGACCCACTTGCGCAGCGTCTCCGCTGTGCAGCCGATCTTGGCTGCTATCGATGTCATCGCACCCCATTGAGAGCTGTACTCCCGTTCGTGCTCAAACACCATCCGTACTGCTCGTTCTCTAACCTCTGGTGAGTATCTGCTTCGTCTTCCCATGACCCCATCCTCTCAAGAAATGGAGTCTCCGGAAATCCCGGGGCGGTTCAGTGTAGTCCTTAGGGTCGATGCGGACACCTCAGCAACGTCACGAAGCTGTGAGTTTGAGTACTCTTTTCCCGGCTTCATTGCTTTGAGAATCGAAACCTCTCGGTCCTGAGCTGCCGCCTTGGAGTCAGAGACAAGATCCTTTAAATCGCCAACGTACGAAAAGACTGGCGTGGCACCTTCCTCAGTAGCAACTTTAAGGACGAATGCAGTTCTATCGACACTGTCCTTGGCCAGGCATGTGACCTTGATGTCTGTCTTGCTTCTCGATTCCATCAAGATCACCGCGTCTGCATTCTGAGCCTTGCCGCCAGTACCCTTGATGTCGTCGATAGTTGCACCGCGTCTCCCCCCGGACTGCTGCGACTTTCGGACGTGGTCAATCACAATGATCGTGACACCTTTGCGAGTCAGATTGGCCAGGCCATGGAGGATTAGACTCTGATCGGCTTCGTCGAAAGAACCTATTCCAGGAGTCGCCCTCTGATAAGTGTCCAGCACAACCACATCGGCACCCTCTTGACGTATCAGCCTCTCCAGGCGTTCGACCCCTCCCTCCGCCAGAGAAAAGGGCTTCTGTGCTACTCGAAGGAGAAAACCATTGGGACGCTCTAGTTTTCCGACTTCGCGCTGAAATCCCTGTATTCGCTGCTGAAGTCGGGACACAGGGTCTTCAAGGGCCAGATAAAGGACGGTACTTACCGGTTTCACTTCGAAAACATCAAAAAGCTTTCCGCCTTGCGCCATCAACCCGGAGATGTATAGCCAGAGCAAGGACTTTCCAACCTGTGATTGACCAGCTACGAGGACCAGCCGATCCTTGGGTACCAACCGCTCGATGATCCATTCCGGATCCTCACAGGGCCAGGCATCTACATCTGCAGCGTCCAGCCGCAGCCAGCCCTTACTTTCGTCCCCGTTGCCCGAGCCCAGGGCCTTCCCGATTGTTCTCTGGCCGTAGGTGTCTTTGCCACGTTCTTCATCCCACTTCGGCCTCATGAGCCCGGAACCGCGAAAAAGCAGATCGACTCCCTGGGGATCCTCGGTCAGGCGAGAAAAGCTTCTGCAAAGCGCAAAGTCAGCCTCAGACTGTGATTGATACCCAGCCAGCCCCCAAGCCCCAGAATACAACAGGTCAAACTTGGAGGCAGTGCTTGCTCCGGTATCCGAGGTAGTTGTATTGGCCATCGTTGAGAGGCAAGTCCTTGAGGCGGATTCTCGATCTATGAGTGCGCCTAGTTCTTCAGTTCGTTCAGCTACTTCATTCGTCATTGATCTGGTCTCCAGTAACGGTGAAAAAGCGGCTGCAGGAATAAACCTCGACGCGTCTGATCAACGTCAAATAGAATTCCCGCAGCGACGATTGGAAATCCCCACACAAGGATTAAAAAAAAGAGCTGTAGCCGTCCTCTGAGACGGCCCTTTCCGCGGTCCTCCTTTCTGTAAAAAAGAGAGATTGTTCCTAGAATGCGAGGGGGACGGAGTGAGGGCGTAGCCCGAACGGAGCTCCCCCTCGCTCGCGCTGGCGTCGAGGGGAGTGGACCAGATCCACGAGGCTGCTGAGCGGCCTCTGTAGGGCGCTGTACGACCTCTCCCCTTGGCGGGCACTCGTGTGTCGCCCCCAGCCAGCACTTTCCGGGGTCCAATCAGCCGATTTGCCCGGATTTGACCTCCTCGCGGTTTCCTCATTTCGTGGTTCCCTGCTGCTTTGCCTTGGCGCTCTCCATTCGATAGCTCGGGACGTTGAGTTCCAGAATCACGCTGTGGTGCACCAGCCGGTCGATGGCTGCTGCCGTCGTCAGGGGGTCCTTGAAGATCCTCTCCCAGTCCGAGAAGATCAGGTTGCTGGTCAGCAAGATGCTGCGACGTTCGTAACGATGGGCCAGCAGTGTGAAGAGAACCTCCATTTCCTCCCGGCTTTGCTGAACGTAGCCGATGTCATCGACTATGAGAGCCTCGAAGCGATCCAGTTTCTTGAGCTCCTTCTCCAGAGTCAGATCGATTTTGGCCCGCAGCAATCGCTGTACCAGCAGGGCGCAGGTAGAAAACAGAACCCGGCGCCCCAGCAGAATCAACTCCTGGCCCAGAGCACAGACCAGATGGGTTTTCCCGCTCCCAGGGTTACCGAAAGCCAAGACGTTCTCGGCACGATCCAAAAACGTCCCTTCCAGCAGCGCTGTGAGTTGTCGATCCACGCTTTGGGGCAAGCGCGAGCGGTCCAGCGCCGTCAGCGTTTTCTCCCAGGGAAGCTTGGAGGCCCGACGCTGGCGCTGGATTTTGCGCTCGTGCCGCTCCGCCACCTCGATCTCAGATAACGACAAGAGAAACCGGGGATAGGACAGACTTTCCTGGGTGGCCAGTGCCGCCTGGGCGGCGTAGTGCTCCCGAAAGGCCGGTAGATGCAGCTCGATTAGGCACTCGCGAAGTCGCGGTAAGTTGCCTGTGCTCATGACCTCACCTCCCGGTTCTCGAGAAGGGTGTCGTAGAGGCCCACGTCCATCTTCTCCACCATCACTTCCCAGGGTTCCACCACCGGATCGACAAGGCATTCTCGTAGTGCTTCAAAACGGATTCTTTGTCCCCGCTCAATCAACACCTGAAGTGCCTCTCGCACCCGCTGTTCACCTTCCTGGGCAGCCACCTCGAGGATCTTCAGATATTGGCGATCCGCCGTGGCCGGACAATCTCGGCGCAGCTCGTCGTAGGCGACTCGAAACAAGATCCCCGGAAACAGATCCTCCCGCCAGCGATAGCGAGTAAACGCCCCCGGCTTGCGCACCAACGAATGGATCACGTGCCGGTAGTCAATGCGATGCTTGCCTTCTCCTCGCAAGCGCGGCATCCGTGCCTGGCGCCGTCCTCCGTAGTAGACCTCCACCTGATCCGCCCACACCCGCACTTGAACGCGCTCGCCGATCAACCGGCTGTCCACCGAATAGGTGTTGTGGCGAACCCGGATCGTACTGCTGGGGGAGACCCTCACCCACTGCCGGGTGAAGTCATCCAGACGGCGTGCCGGCAACGGGCGCATCACTGCCAGCTCTTCTCCCAGGCGCTTTTGCCGGGCCGCATTGCGCCGGGACACAATCACCGCTACAAAGCCCTCGTACTCTTCCCGGCTGGAAAAATCACGGCTACACCGCAGCAGCAGTTCCTGCTCAATGGCCCGTTTCAAGCGGTGATGGGACTGTTCCACATCCCCGTTCTCGTGTGCCTTTCCTGCCTGAGTGCGACTGGAGCGCATCCCGAAGTGTCTCAGCAACGCTTGATAGCGCTCGGTGAACTCTTCCCGCTTCAGGTTCTTGACTGCCGCCGAGAGCCGGTCGGTCCGGTGCTCCTCGGGCAGCGCCCCCAACTCCCACAACGCGTTCTGAAGCCCCAGGCTGAGGCTCTCAAACGACTCACTGAAACACAGCGTGGTCGCTTCCCAGTTCGAGTAGGCCAACACGAAGTGGTACAGCAGATGGGGAAACGGCTGGCCCTGGATCGTCACTCCGAGGCGCCCCATAAACGTGAAGTCCGATTGCGCTTGATGTCCCGGCTGATACTTCTGCGGGAACATCACCTCCTTCGCTTCTCCGTATTCTGCCTTCCACTGCTTGATCCTGCGCTGCAGCGTTCTCAACTGGCCTTGCTGGAAGGCCCCTTCCTGCTGACGACACAAATGATCGAACACCGCTTTTGCTTCCACCGTCGGCGATCGCTTCAGGATCTCTTTCACCTCCGGCCACACCGACTCGAACGGATCCGATCGAGTTCTCCAATACCGTTCCGGCTGACACTGGCTCGGTAGCTTTCCCGACTTCAGGTACTTGCGAGCTGTCTTTCGCGACATCCCCGCTTTGGCCGCCGCCATCGTTAGCGTCTTCTCGTTCTTCTTCAACTTTACTAACCTCCGCACTTGCTGATCCTTAACCATGCCCTCATGGTCAGGATCAGCCCTGAAAAAGCGGGGAATTCCATTTGTCGTCGCGGGGAATTCTAACTGTCGCCAATCACGCGTCCCTCTGCCAACTGAAGCACTCGGGCAGCATCAGCTGGAAGATCGGCCTCTATGATGATGTGTACACCGCTGCCGCTGGGGCTGACTTCGGTATACGAGTTGATCCCCTTGACGATCTCATTTGCCCAAGGTTCGATCTCCCCTGTTCTCGGATCGCGGCAGTTATCTAAGTCAATGCCGACAAAGGGGTCGTCTCTGGTGAACACGAAACCAATTCCATCTATTCCGTGTTCAGAATGCTCTAGAGCTTCCTTGGCTTTAGCGAACGTGATCCAGGTCTCGGCCTCGTTGACCTTGGCATACTGCCCGGTAGCCAGGTCCACGGGCACCTTCTCTCTACGACCAGACCGTTCTCTCCCGTATCTCCACCCGACCCACTGGTCTAGTCGCTTCAGATCCTCCGGTATTTGATCCATGTTTTCTTCTTCAAGTAATTTATTCATTCTTTTCTCCTATTTCTTGGTATATTTTCTCCAAACGTTGCCTTAATAATTATATCACTCTTTTCTGTTTCGAACAAGATTCTGCGGGTTTTAAAGTCAGTATTATGGGCGTTTAGAGGTATTATAGTTACAATTGGTCGCTATGGTCGTTTTCTAACCACACCCAAGAAGGGCCCAGACTTCAAAGCGAAAGGGCTCGGATAGAAAGTGAAATAGCAGAGATTCAGGCGCAACTGAAGGCAGCGACGAGAGCGACTGGCAGAGAACCTACAATAAAGAGATGAAAGCTCCGAAGTATGACCGGTGAACAAAGAAAGGCCATTTCGGAGCGCATGAAAGCCTCTTCGGCGAAAAGTGTCAATCACCAGGGTAATTCCCCCACCTCCGTCACCAGGGTAATTCCCCCATTTGGGGATCATCATCATCTCGTTTCTCTTGATTTTCGGCGGTTGTGCTTGGGAAAACTTTTCCCAAGCAGGTTCCTCCTTTCTGGTCGCAGTCGTGGTCTGTTTCGAGCCAGCGTTTTTCCAGTCGCAGCATTTGCATTCGATTGAAAGCCCGATAGCGGGCGGCGGAACGTGTCAACAACTTTGAGACACTTTGGTGAATAAATTACAGTAGCGTCATCTCAGGGGTCCTTCTTTTCGGGAGGGTTGATCCAAACCGCCTCTGGAAGAGCGGGAGGAACGGGTTTGCCATTGGGAAATCTCTCCTGGAAGAGTGCATGGGCGGCCTCCAGTGTTTGGGCTCGATTGCGACGTGTGGCGATGGCGGTGAGGTAGTGCACGTCCTCGGGAGTGTGCAGGCCGATACCCGAATGGCGATGGTCGCGGTTATACCAATCGAAGAACTCCCGGCAAAAGGTTCTGGCTTGCTGGATGGTGCCGAATCGAGCCGGGAATTCGGGCCGGTACTTGAGGGTCTTGAATTGGGCCTCCGAGTAGGGATTGTCGTCACAGACGTGAGGCCGAGAGTGAGACTTGGTCACTCCCAGATCGGCCAGCAGCAAGGCCAGTGCCTTGGAACTCATCGACGACCCTCGATCAGCATGGAGGGTGAGATCTCCCGACACGATCGCCTGCTTGGAGTAGCTCTGGGCGATCAAAGCCTTGGCCAGGCGTGAGTTCTCCTGGGTGGCCACCATCCAGCCCACCACGTAGCGGCTGAAGATATCCAGAACCACATAGAGGTAGTAATAACTCCATTTGACGGGACCCTTGAGCTTGGTGATGTCCCATGACCAACATTGGTTGGGGCCGGTGGCCAGGAGTTCTGGCTTGGCGTATTGGGGATGGCGGCGCTGGCGGCGACGCTCCTTGACTTCCAGACGTTGGGACAGAATGCGATACATGGTTCGGATCGAGCACAAGTATCGCCCTTCATCCAGTAGCTCCGCCCACACTGTGGCGGGAGCTTTGTCGACAAACCGCTGGCTGTGCAGGACCTCCACGACAGCTTCCTTCTCGGGCGGGCTCAAGGCGCGTGGGGATGCGGGCCGAGGTCGAGGATCCATCGCCGGCCGTTCCCGCCGAAGTTTCTCCCGATACAGACTGGATGGCGGCAGATCCAGAGCCTGACAGCCGGCCCGGACTCCGTGGGATTGTGAGAATCGCAAAGCTTCGTCCATCAGCTCTCGTCTCCGTTCTCTTCGCTGCTCGCCAGAGAGATCCCCAACAGTTGCGAGACTTTTTTTTGGAGATCCAGCATGGCTTCAAACTTCTCGAGCTTGCGCTTCAACTTCCGATTCTCGGCCTGAACTTGCCTCAATTGATGATCCAGAGGATTGACCGGCTTGGACTTGCGCCCCCGCTTGCGAGGAGTCAGCGCCTGCAGCGTTCCTTCCTCGCGTTGTCGTCGCCAGGTCTGAAGATTCGACCAGTAAAGTCCTTCTCGGCGCAGCAAGGCTCCCACTCCGCCCGACTCTTCACATCCATCGGCCTGCTCCAGGATCCGGAGCTTATAGCGGGCTGAAAATCGGCGACGCGTGGCCTTGCTGGGAACTTCCGGATCGGGTCTAGGAAGAACCCTGTCGGGCTCAGTCCGTTCCGCACCGATTTTGGGGACCTCTCCGCTTCGCTCCGAAGTCTCCAAAATCCTCAGTTTCTTATCGCTCCTGTTTACCATCATCGTGTGATCCAGCTTCTCACCCTCTAGTCTAATTTAGTGGGGAAGAAGTGTCTCACCCATGTTGGCACAGAGGGCGGAAAGCTGGCTGCTCGTGACCTCCTGTAAGACGGAACTGAAGTAATGCAGGGCACCGATTGGCTGGCCCGGTAGTCCGTTGAGCCAGGAGACGTACTTGCGTCCGCAGCCCAGGAAAATAGACTGGCGGACGTCCTCGAGCTCGATCCCTTGCTGGAACCACTGGGCAGCTAGCCGGCGATCCGAGGTCGAGTAGCGGCAGCGGATGCAGGGACGTTCCAGCAACATCTCTCCGATGGTCTCCACATAGAGGGTTTGAGCCGATCGAGTGGAGCTGAGTGAGTCAGCCGAGAGGCTGCGCTGGTAGGGCCAGTACTGGTCGGCGATCTCAAGGACCCCGGGAGCATGCTGGTTGGGGCTACGCCGGACCCGGCAGACCTGCCTCTCCTCGAGCTCCTGGAGATAGGTTCCAATCGAGCGGCGCGATTTGCGCAGCGCCCTGGCCACGTCCTGCTGGCGGAAGAGGAAGCGCCCGGTACTTCTGTCAGCGCCCAGCGAGATGTGAACGAACAGCTTGAAGGCCCCGTCGGAGAGTTTCTCCACAGCGGCCTGCCAGCCGGCGGTGGCGGCAAACCAGCCGTTGTCACTTTTGATCTTCAAACGGCTCATGGCGAAACCTCCTTTGAGGGGGATCCTTTGGCGGGTCGTTTTCGCCTCCGGTAAGAGTCGCCCTCCCACTCCAGCTGGTGAGCGTTGTGGCAGAGTCGGTCCAGCAGCGAGTTGGCCTGGATGGGGTCGCCAAACAGCGCCATCCACTCCTCCAGGCTGCGATTACTGGTCAGCATCAGCGAGCCTTTCTGATAGCGCTCGTAAACGATGTCGTACAGATCGTCGGCCTGCTCGTCCGTCAGGGGCTTGAGCCCAAAGTCGTCAACGATCAAGAAATCATAGCTGCAGTAGTTTTGGATGAGGCGATCGCGGGAGAGATCGGCCCGGGCCGCTTCCAGAGTACGGAACAGGCGCGGAGCCTGGATGTAGCGCACGTCATGACCGCGGCGTACGGCCTCGTGTCCCAGAGCCAGGGCGATGTGACTCTTGCCCACACCCACCGGCCCGCACAGGCAGATATTTTCTTTGTTTTCCAGAAAGCGGCAGGTGGCCAGGTCATAGATGCGGCGCCGCTTGATGTTCGGGTTAAAGCCAAAATCGAACTCCTCGAGGGTCTTGATCTCGGCAAAGCAGGCTTTCTTGAGCCGGCGAACAAACTTGGTCTGGGAGCGACGCTCCAGCTCATCCTGGACCAGCAGAGTCAGAAAGTCGACGTAGGCCAGTTGTCGTTTTTCGGCCTCCTTGAGCCGCACTTCCAGACTGTCCAACAATCCTCCTAATCGCAGTTGCTTGAGCTGGTCGAGCAGATGTTGATAGTGACTCATGAGACCTCCCGTCGGTGCACGAAGTAATCCTGGGGACGGGCAAATCGACAAGCTGAAGCCGCCGGACTGGAGGGTCTGCGAGGAGGCGAAGAGCGTCGGAACAAGCCTTTTTCCGGAATCTTCTTCAGAGAGGAAAAGCGGACATTGTCAAAGCGCAAGGCCCGCCGGCAGGCCTGATCCAGAGTGGCCGCTGGGTGGGACTCGGCCAGCCGCAGCACGGCCTGGGCTTTTCTCAGGTTGCGCATGGCGTGATCCCCCAGTACGCGCCGCACGTAGCGACTCACCTCGGGCCCCAGCTCGTCGGCCTGACGCCGGCACCACTCGGGAGTCCGCTCCAGGTAGGCCCGCTTGTCGGGAGGATAGTCCCCCGTCTGGGTCTGACAGGAGCCCGGCTCGAAGACCCGCAGGTGGGTCTTGATCAACTGATGGTTGCGATACACTCGCACCAGCTTCAGATCGGCTCGCACCCACAGCCTCTCCCCCCGGTAGGGATAGGGGACCGAGTAGTAGCACTTGTCCAGGATCAGATGGCAGTCCCAATGCACGGTGCACTGTTTCCACTGCGCCGCTTCGTAAGGTTGATCCGGCAGAGGCAGCAGCAGCTCGACTTCTTCTCCGACAAACGTAAATATTCGGTAAACCCATACTCAAGCAATGACCAACGGACGATGCTCTTGAGGACTCAAGTGGAGCGAAGCGACCTTCGGAAGTGTTTGCTCAGGGGGTAGAGCCAGATGCTTTTGGTGGGCAGATCGGCCTTGTGGTCACGGTCCAGTTTGCCGCGCCCTTGGGTCTGTCCGACATGGATCCAGTTGGCGGCCTTGTAGCAGGCGCCTGTGAAGCGTTGGGTGTCAACGAAGGTCTCCAGTAGAACGGGCCGGTAGGCGTAGCGGTCGTGCCAGTCCTCGGGGAGTTGACGCGCGGCCAAGGCCAGCAGTTTGGAGGCCAAGTTCTTAGACTGCACCCAGGGAAGGATGAGAAAGCGCGCGTTGTTGACGATCAATTGAAGGTTTCTCTCCCGTTCGGAAGGACGCCAGCCGATGAAGCGATCGCGCGGGGCGGTTTTCCAAGCGGCGGCGCCAAAGCCAAGCAGGGCCAGGATGCGCTCTTCAGAGCAAGCGAAGTAGCGCAGCTGAGCACCCGGCAGGGGCTTGTATCCCAGATAGTGATAGCGGTCGATGTATTCATTCCACAAAGCGGAGTCGGGGGGGCTCAGGACCGGCTCCAGATGCACCCCGGGCAGCTCATGCACGGGTCGGGACAGCGGCGGTTGCGGGGCGCTCCAGAAAGTGTGCTCGATCGGGCCCGAGCCTCCTTTCCGGTTGCGAGGGGGCGGCAGCTGCAGGAGCCCCTCGCGATGCATGCGCAGCATGGCCACCCGGCAGCTCATCTGCTTGAGGCCACCGTCCGCTTTGCGCCACTGAAGCAGTCGGCACGCCGATCGAGACAGCTGGGCGCGCGTGCGGCCCGGGTTGTCGGCAATCAAGTCTCGGAGTTGCCCGATCTGCTCGCCGCTGAAGTTGCGGCCGCAGTAGCGCTTCATGCCGCCTCCCGACAAAAGGGTCGACTCCAGGCCGCTCTTTGGGCGGGGTCCATTTCCCAGGGCAGGAATCGCTTCACATCCGGCGGCGCCCGGTTGCCCGATTCGGCGCAGCATTTCAGATAGGAACTCAGCCACCGTTGCGGGTTGATCTCCCACAGCTGCAAGGTTTGCAGGATCGTGAACAAAACAGCGGCCAGACGGGCGCTCCACCGACTGCCCGAACCGTAGTAGTTCTTGCGCCCCACCACCGGGCCTCGCAAAGCGCGCTCTGAGGCGTTGTTGTCCATGGCCACCTCGGGATGCTCTACGAACACGGTCAACCCTTCCCAGTGTCGCTGCAGGCTGCGCAGCACCTTTTTGCAGGCGCCGTGCACGGCCGAACTCTCCAGCTCCGCATCGCGCCGCCTCTCCAGTTCGCGGACCACCCCGCGCAGGTCCCGATCCCGGGCGGCAAAGCTTTCGGGCTGTTTTCGGACCTGCAGCCGACGCCGGTTCAGATGGAACAGGCCCCCGATCCCCTCCACCCAACTCATCGCCCAGCCCTCCTGTTCGGGCCAGGCCTTGGCCAAGCAGAAAAAGTCGCGTCGCACGTGGGCCCAGCAAAAGGCCAACTCGAGATCCTCCCATTGTCTGGCCAACTTCTTGTACACGGCGTAGCGGTCAGCCAGCAGAATGCCGGCCGCATGGTCTCCGAAGTGCGCCTCCGGCACCTGGGCCGAGCGGCTGGGAGACAGGGTGAACACAACCGTCGAAGGGGATCGGAACACCCACAGATGCCAGCCGTGACCCTCCTTGCCCTCCACCACCTCGAACACCCGCCAGCCGGTCTCGTCCGCCTGCCAACGATCCTCACTCAACTGTTTGCTGCGGATGGCCTCCCGGACCGGCTCCAACAGCGGGAGCAGTTTCCTCAGCCCTCCCGCGATCGTCCCCGGCGACAGCCTCACACCTTGGCCGGCCAGCTCCTGCAGCAGTCGGTGGCTGGGACGCGAATAAAGATACTTGTCCAAGATCACTCTCACCCACACCGAAATGCCCAGCTTGCCGCGCGCGATCAGACGCGCCGGCGAAGGCGCCGTCACGATGCCGGGCAAGACCCCGCAACTACAGCTTGGATGGTATCGCCTGCGTCTGATCACCCGGCGCCAGACCTGGGTTTCGATCTCCACCACCTGGGCGTCGTCGGTCCCCGGAAACGGATCCAGGCGCCGACCGCAGCGGGAACACTTCTGCTGCTCTTCGGGTAGATCCGCCACTTCCTCGCGGGCTTCGAGCCGATCCAGGCTGCTTCGGCCATGTCCCCGACTCCCCGGTTGCTGTCCGCGAGGGCGCGCTGAGACCGGGCGCCGGGACGGACTCTTGCCCTCGCAAACCCGACGCTCGCTTCGACCACCGTACAGTCGGCCTTCCAACTCACGAATGCGAGCCCGCAGCTTTTCATTGTTGCTTTTGAGATCTACTTCCCGCCGGACCGCTTCCCGGTGCCGGGCCTTCCAGTACGCCGCCGCCCAGCGCAAGCTGATGTACTCCTCCTTATCCACCCGGACCTGCACGCTGGCTGTCGAGGTCTCCCGAGTCTCTCCGGCTTGCTCCGCTTGACCTCGGGCGACTCCCATGCCCACAGATATACACGACTGAAAATCCTGTGTTCAGCAAAATCTGATGTGTCAGCGCAGGGATGGGTTTACCGAATATTTACCGACAAACACCTCGTAAGGTTTGCGATGGGTGGTGCCATGCTTGCGCAGGCCGACCTCCTTGAGGCACCACTCCAGAGCCCTCCCATTGGCCTCCTCGATATCTCGAAAATGCCGCCCCGCCAGAATCTGCTGACGCACTACCGGAACACATCTCTCCACGCGTCCTTTGTGGCGGGCCATTTGCACCTTGGCTGGGTCGGCCACGAATCCGTAGTGTCTTTCCAGTTCGGCGTAGGCCGGGTTGAGCGTCGGATCGTACAGATCGGGCTTAAGCACACCGTCTTTCAAATTGTCCAACACGATCAGCCGGGGACAGGCCTGGAAAAACGTAAAGGCGCGGATGTGGCAGTCCAACCAGGTGGGGCTGTCCTGGCGAAACACGAAGCGTACGAAGCGGTGGCGGCTGTAGCTTAGGATCATGATAAAGGCCCAGGCCTTGCGTTGTTTGCCCGTTTCCGGATCTCGCATCAGTCCGGCATAGCCGAAATCGACTTGGGCCTGTTCCCCAGCGACTGCATGCAGCCGCACCGTCACCGGCTTGCGCAGCGGCTCAATGTGCTCGCGCACATAGCGGTACACGCTCATATAGCTGACCTTCAACTCGTGCTCCTCCTCGAGCAGCCGCTGTACCTGCTGAATGGTCATATGAGGCTGCCCAAGCCAATCCTGGATCTGCCGGTGGTAGAGGCGGATCCGCTCCCGGGACGGTTGTTCGAAAACCGCCACCTGCACCACCGAGGCCACTATCCGGGCCAGCTCCGCCTGTGGCGGCAGGGGCTTCTCTCGGCTCAAGCCGCTGGCCATGAAAAGCAGCAGGTACTTGCGAATCGTCTTGCGCGAGATCTGCAACGAGTCAGGGGTGTACCGTTCTTTCTGTAATTTGGGAAAGGTGAGCTAAAAGGATCAGAGGTCTGGGGCAGGATTTCTCCAAAAACTCAAGGCAACGAGTAAGGAGGATCCGAATGACCCCAGACCCAAAACAGAGGCTACCACGAGAACTATTGAGAGAGCTGATCGAAGAAGGCAGTGAAGCGTTTCGAGGAGTATTAGAGAAGCTGATCAACGCCGCCATGCAGCTGGAACGAGAAGAGTTTCTGGGAGCTCGACGCTGGGAGCGGAGCGAGCAGCGTCGAGACCACGCCAACGGGTACAAGGACAAGACGCTGTCCACTCGAGTGGGACAGCTGCGAATCCGGATTCCACAAGTACGTCACCTGGACTTCTATCCCCGATCCCTGGAACGAGGGTGCCGTTCGGAGAAGGCGCTCAAGTTGGCCATCGCCGAGATGTATGTAATGGGCGTGTCGACGCGCAAGGTCACCGAGATTACCGAGCAGCTGTGCGGCACCGAGATCTCCGCCAGCCAGGTCTCAAGAATCTCCAAGCTGCTGGACGACGAACTCGAGCAGTTTCGCAACCGCCCTTTGGGCAGCTATCCAGTTGTGTACCTGGATGCGCACTACGAGAAGGTCCGTCGCCAGGGCAGCATTCAGGATGTGGCCGTCTTGAAAGCGACCGGAGTCAACTGCTGGGGCAAGCGGGAGGTGATTGGGGTCAGCTGCCGACTCAGCGAGGCTGAGGTCCACTGGCGAGGGTTTCTGCAGCAGCTTCAAAAGCGTGGTCTGGAGGGTGTGCAGCTGATTGTCAGCGATGACCACTCGGGTCTACGTGCTGCTAGAAGAGCCGTTTTTCCCTCGGTGCCCTGGCAACGCTGTCAGTTTCACCTGAGCCAGAATGCTCAGCGTTACGCCCGCCGATCCGATCAACGTGCCGCCATCGCCACTGACATTCGAGACATCTTCAACGCACCCTCAGGCGGCGAGGGCGAGGCCATGCTTCGAACCCGAGTCGAGCAATACCGTGACCGCAACCCGGAGCTGGCCGATTGGATGGAGACCAACCTGCCCGAAGGCTTTACGGTCTTTCGTTTTGCACGTTCTACCTGGCGGCGCATTCGCACCAACAACGGGCTGGAGAACCTAAACCGTCAGATTCGCCGGCGCACCCGGGTCGTCGGTATCTTTCCAAACACCGAGTCCGCTTTGCGACTCATCACCGCCGTCGTCGAGGAGATTCACGAAGACTGGCTGATCGGGAAGCAGTACCTCAGTCTGGTCGATTTCAACCCACAGGAGAATCCTGTTTCAGATCGCTCTCAGTCAAATTACAGAAAAACAGTTGCGTAACCAACGAGTCTCGGATCTGGCGGATACTCCGTCCTCGGTGCCATTGGTAAACCAACTCCAGGTACTCTTCCATCCTCATATTCCTTCTGGCCATTCTTCCTCCTGCGGAAATCCTTGTTGGGGTTCCGCAGAAAGATGACCCTGGCCTCTGTCACGAAATGATCAGGTGGGGGAATTACCTTGGTAAATCAGCCGCCTAGCAGCCCGTGGCAGAAGTGCTTAATTGGGTCCGGACACCGACTTGGGCCGGGGGCCACCTGGAAAGGGCCCGATTGAAAGTTTTCCAATCAAACCTTCAAAGAAAGTGCTGATCCGTCTCCTCAGGCCCTTTCTCAGCCCGAAAAAGGCTAACAAAGCGCAAAGAATCCGGGCGTGGAGGGCCCGGGGAGTCCCTGCGCCGAGTTTCTGGCGCATCACCATACCCAGGTTGAACGCACCGGCCTGAATCAGCAGTCTCTTGGCCACATTGTCGTGTCCCCTGACCTCGGTGCGGCGCATCCCCCCTGTCCGGTACAGATGAGCAAAGGATCTTTCCAGTTTTTCGCCCCGCCGTCTCAGTAACTCGCGGCCTCGCTCTCCCCGTATCCGTCTGCGGTTGGCATAGGTGGCATCTCGCCCCTCGATGTTGCCTTTCCACTTGCGTCTGCCCCGCTTCGGTTCCGAGATGTAACTGCGTATCTGCAGCGCTGCAAAATCCTTTACCGTTTCGGTGCTGTGATATCCCTTGTCGGCCACCACCTCGGCCATTTCCTCTTTTTGCCCCGTCGCCTCTTCAATGTTTTCGGCAGCACGAATCAGCGTCTCCTTCAGGGTCGTCGTGTCTCCTTTATCGGCTCCCTGTACCGTGACCGCCACAATCGCTCCCGTCTCCATGTCGATGGCATGCTCGGCCTTGTGGGCCAGGTGCGTTCGCCCGTCCTTCATCTTCGTGATGCGAGCGTCCGGATCGTGAGGATGTTTCCACTCTTTGTTGGAGCCTTTCTTCTTGCGTTTCCGGTCCGTACGAACCAGGTCTTCGCGGGTGGGCGTCTCGATTCCGGAAGCCTGAGCCAATCCGGTTAAAAACTGGTTATAGTCTTCTCCCGTATCCCGTCGGATGATGGTGCGCATCGCCGCATTGGCTTCCAGCGTCGTCGCGTCGATCCCGATCGTCTTTCCCTTCAGCAGTTCCGATTCCGCCAGTCGCTCCAGCACCCAGCTGAACACCGCCGCATGGGTCTGCACATCGATTAATCTCCGGGTTCTCGATATCGTCGAGTGATCGGGTGGTGTCTCGCTCACTTTCAATCCCAAAAACTCTCTCAGGGCCAGTGAATCGGCCACTCTCCAGGCAATCCCTCGCTCCGCTCCGATCCCTTCAAAATACCCCACCATCAACAGCCGAAAATACACTCCCGGCGCCACGCTCGGCCGCCCCATCTTCTCCGCGTAGAACTTCCCGCACAGCTCCTCTACGAAATCGTCAAAGCCGTGCTCACTCAATACCTCGTTGAGGGCTTCGTAGAATGGATGCCCAGGACTCCGCGCTAACTGGCTGCTGGCCACCCACAGATCCGCTTGTCGCCGTCGCTTCTTCTTTCCCATTGCCATGGGACCAGTGTAGTGTCTGAATGTGACCCCTACCCTCGACTTTCACCACAGGCTGCTAGGTGGGGGATATACCATGGTGACCGACAAAAAGAAAGAAACAGCGGAAAGGGTAGGCCTGATATCCCGCTGCGTATGCTGGAAGTGACGTCAGTTCGGATTCCCCGGAAATCGGAGAAGTTGGGCTCTAGATCACCGTACTTAAAGCTCTCTTATAGACATCTGAACTTGACACTTCTCTGACGCAGCCGTAAGGTCCCGAGATCCTCACGTCCTGGACTCGATCAGCAAGGCGAGAACCTCGAAGAGGGACGACGACCTGAACCCTGTTACCCGCCGCCCGGTAGGATGGAGGCCATGAAACTGGAATGTGACACTCTCAACCCCTCCTGCTACCCGGTTGTCGACGGAGTCCAGCTCCTCCGACTCCACATCTTGAACCCTTCAACGAAGCGGGACGCCCTGGCCTGCTCGGTCTACCTTCTGCGGGTTGGGGACGAGAAGATCCGATCCCTGCTCCCCTGGACCGATCAAGGTTTCTCCTCTCGCTGGTGGCCCAAGTTTCTGCCCCACCGAAAAAGGCTCGGACCTAAAGGGGCTTATGTTGAACTAGCCAGTGCCGACAGCTCCGGCACCTTCCAGGTCACATGCCAGGAGAAGGTCTACTCATTTGCAGAGTCGGGAGTCTATCCTGTCGTCGTTGCCCTGGAGAAGCGGGGAAGGATCTTCACCTCTCGGAGAAAATGCACTATCCAGATCGAGTTCGATCCCGAGGGATTCGACGATGACCATCCCCCGCCCGGCGCGGCGGTCCTGCGTTTCTTTGAAAACTGGATTGAAGGGAAATGAACGATGACCGAGCCTTGAGGGTTGCTGCTTATGCAATACAAAAGGGGATTAGATGGATGCAGTGCACTTCCTTAGGTAATACAAACCCGTGGGCTGATCTCGACGGGAATCGTCCTGGTGCCCTGGGGCAGCCCTATCGACCAGACAGACCAGATTGGCTTATAGATTGGCCGATGAAACATCCTGGAAACTGTTTTGCAAACAAACCTTTCTTTGATTGGCTAATCAAGGCTACGTTTCAATTATTTGACCAAGGCAAATACGGTGCGTGGTCCACTGACGGCAATGTTTTTGTAGTACCAGGATGGTATAAAACCGTTGAAGCTAATGGCAAAGAGAATATGGTCTGAACAAATTCATCTGAAGCAATAGAGGACATGAGTTTTATCTCTGGATCAAGGCCTTTTGGCACCGTTCTTAGCATTTTTCTGAGATTACTTACATTCACTATAGTATTTCTTCCTTAAAACCCCATTTAAAGCCACTCTTGTCCAAATTAGCCATAAGAGAGGTCGGGTCGACCTCGTAAGATTCGGTTGATCGAATAACCGGACAAGGAGGACCCGACCATGAATCGATTTTGCAGCATTTTCAGTCAACTTCTCCAGCTTTTTCCTCGCTGGGAGTTTCAACAACTGGTCCTGGAGACCAAAGCCGAGCGCCATGCACGCGGTTTCAGCAGCTGGGGACAGTTTGTCGCCATGCTGTTTTGCCAGCTGGGCCGTGCTCATAGCCTGCGGGAGATCTGCGGAGGCCTGGCCAGCTGTGAAGGAAAACTGCATCATCTTGGAATCGCTTCTCCCAAGCGCTCCACCCTCAGCTATGCCAATAAGCATCGACCCTGGCAACTGTACGAAAAGGTTTTTTACCGCCTGCTGGATCGTTGTCTGAGAGAGACCGAAGGGCGTCGCAAGAGAAGATTTCGTTTCAAGAATCCGCTGCTGAGTCTGGATGCGACCGTCATCGATCTGTGCGCACAATTGTTTGACTGGGCTCATTTTTGCCGAACCAAGGGGGCCGTCAAACTGCATCTACTCTTGGACCACAACGGTTACCTTCCCGTCTTTGCCCACATCACCGAGGCAGCCACGGCCGACATCACCGTGGCTCGCCGTCTGAAGTTTGCCGCCGGCACCGTTGTCGTCTTTGATCGCGGCTACAACGACTACAACTGGTATGCGGACTTGACCCGTCAGGGCGTCTTCTTTGTGACCCGTCTCAAAGACCGTGCCGATTACGAGGTCCTCGAAGACCGCCCGCTTCCCAAAAACCGTCGAGTCGTCCGTGACCAGGTGATTTTCTTTCACGGACTGGCCGCCCAGGACAAAACCTGTTTCTTGCGCCTGGTCGAAATCCAAGATCCGCTCTCTGGCCGCCTCGTTTTTTTGACGAATCACCTGGATTTCGGAGCCACCACCATTGCCGCAATCTACAAGGAGCGCTGGTAAATCGAGCTCTTTTTCAAGGCCCTCAAGCAGAATCTACGGGTCAAGACCTTCGTCGGCACCTCGGCCAACGCCCTCAAGACCCAAATTTGGACAGCATTGATCGCTCTGCTGATTCTGAAGTTTCTGCAGCTCAAAGCAACCTTTGACTGGTCACTGTCCAATCTGGCCGCACTGCTGAGGATGAACCTGTTCGTTCATAGAGACTTGTGGAGGTGGTTGAACCAACCATTCAAGTTCCCACCCCTACTACCGGAGAGCTCTCAACCCTCCTTCACCTTCTCGTAATCTGGACAGCACAATCGGAGACCTGGACATGAAAAGACTGAAAATCCCGTCCAAGACGCCAATAAAATCAAGGGGTTGATGATCGAATCTCAGCTAATTTGGACAGCAGTGATTTAAAGCGTGCCAGTGTCTGTTTGGAGCGTTTTCTCTATTCAACTAGTTGTTTGTATGCCTTCACAATTTTAGGCGGTTTAAATAGCCTCTACTGTATACGTTTATATGCGCCTTCAATACACAAACATATAGGGTTATCTTTGACCAATCAGCTCGTCGTTATTTTAGGACGCGCCATGCAATTATGCCGCTCGAATAAGTAAAGCCGACTGATAGTGCTACCGGTTGAGCCGGTGAAGGTTCGTTTCCGGCTAGGAGCTTGTGCTATTCAGGGTTTGGGTTTTTCTCGTGTGATGGAAAAATTCGAAAAAGAGTGCGGGGGGTAGCCCTGGTACTGATCAAGGGGTGGGGTGAGTGTGCCGCAGGATATAGCGGAAGAGGTTAGCTATGAATCTCAGCAATTCAATGAAAAGCTCGGTAAGCGCATCCCAGGTCTCCATCAACTTTTCTAATACTATCGCCAAATCAACGAGCGCCAGCATGACCAACCCTAGAAAACATAGAAAGACAAAAATTACCAGTGACAAGCAACCCAGAGCCTTTCGGATAGGAGGTCGCTTGATGGGCGTCTCCGACGCCTGTACCGGCTGCCGCACGACCTTTTCATGGGATCTTTCAATGTCGAAGTTCTCTTCCAGATAGCGTCGTTGGTTGCCTGTAAGCCTATCCCACGCTTCTATCTTTTGTAAGGAAGTCATCTGTCTGTACTTTTGTACGAAGTCCTCCCATTTGACGTCGGCTGAAGATGTTGCTCCCACCGCGGCGGGTAAATCCCGGTTGCAGAAGCGACAGATAATAGCTTCGTCCTGAATGAGTTCAGCGCAATAGGGACATTTCTTCATGTTCGGTCGGTACCTCGACTTGCTTTCGACCCTCGGGATGACAGTCCTCTTGATCCTCGTCTAAATCGCAGCCCACACCTGATCAAAGTGATCCTGGTACTTCTCCACGACCTTGGCTGAGCGGATGAACATCGCATTCTCCAGGTGTTGTTCTCCGCATTGGCCGACCAGTTGTAGCTGCCGGTGAGCAGAGTCTTCCCGTCGAAGATCGCAAGCTTGTGGTGCATCAGGCCACTGGAAGGGGGATCCACCTTCTTGAGGTTCATGCCGTTGTCCAGAAGCAGGTCAGCCTCCGCACCCTGACCTCCGGCCTGGCCCCGGTCCACGATGATCCGCACCCTAACACCTCTGTTTCTGGCTGCCATGAGGGCATCGGCAATGGCGTCCACCGTGAAGGAGTACATGGCCACGTCAATGGTGCTGGCAGCGCCTGCGATCGCGTCCAGGATGGTCCGCTGGGTGCCGCCTTTTGGCGAGAAGTAGGTCGTGAAAGTAAGGAAGTCGTAAACGGGAATGGTAGAGAGCACCCCGCCCCAAACCGTATCCCCAGAGGGGCGAACAGCTCCGCAGAGGTAAGCCTCAACGTCCCCCTGAAGCCCGCGGGAACCCCAAAGAGCTGGCTCAGGAACTGGGCCGACTGCCGCCCAGCCATATCCAAGTCCAGGCGGTCGATGAACCGGCCATTGGAATCATAGAGAGTCGCGGCGACTGGGTCGAATCCGTAGCGGTAGACAGCGACTCCCGTATCAAGACCCGGGAAACTCTCCACAAACAGGGAGAACTCCCGTCCTGGGGACACTGGCAGTACACTCGCCTCAAGCCCCGAAGCGTACTGGAAGATGGCAACCGCAGTGACCTCTTCTTCATCCAGCTCTACGACCACGTCCCCGGACTTCACGGGGTTGGATGTTCCAGCAGTGGTGAAGATGCGAGTGGAATTAGGAGCAATGTTTAGCGCAATGACGCTCCGAAGACCCTGATCGGTGAAAGGCAGGGCCGTTGCATTTCCCTGGTGTTGGCGATCACGAAAAAGTGCGGGTTTCTGAACTGGCGCCGCAGGTGTTCCGAGAGGATCTTGTCACAGGCGCTCTAGCCACCGCCACTCCTGGGAGGCGCTACTTTACGAGCACCGGAAGCTTGGCAAGAACGCCGAAGTTGCTCCCCGGAACATGTCAATAACTTTGAGACACTTTGGTGAATAAATTACTGTAGCGTCATCTCAAGAGTTCTCCTTTTCGGGAGGGTTGATCCAGACGGCCTCGGGAAGAGGTGGCGGAACGGGTTTGCCGTTGGGAAATCTCTCCGGGAAGAGTGCATGGGCGGCCTCCAACACGTGGGCACGATTGCGACGTGTGGCGAGGGCGGAGCGATAGTGCACGTCCTCGGGAGTGTGCAGGCCAATACCCGAATGGCGATGGTCGCGGTTATACCAATCGAAGAAATCCCGACAGAAGTCTCTGGCTTGCTGAATGGTGCCGAAACGAGCCGGGAATTCTGGACGGTACTTGAGGGTCTTGAATTGGGATTCCGAGTAGGGATTGTCGTCACAGACATGAGGCCGAGAGTGAGACTTGGTGACTCCCAGATCGGCCAGTAGCAAGGCCAGTGCCTTGGAACTCATCGACGAGCCACGATCGGCATGCAGAGTGAGATCACCCGCTACGATCTCCTGCTTGGAGCAGCTCTGGGCGATCAAGACCTTGGCCAGGCGTGAGCTTTCCTGGGTGGCCACCATCCAGCCCACCACATAGCGGCTGAAGATGTCCAGGATCACGTAGAGGTAGTAATAGCTCCATTTGACGGGCCCCTTCAGCTTGGTGATGTCCCATGACCAGCATTGGTTTGGGCCGGTGGCCAGAAGTTCCGGCTTTGAGTAGTGGGGATGGCGGCGCTGGCGACGGCGTTCTCTAACTTCCAAACGTTCGGCCAGAATGCGGTACATGGTTCGGATCGAGCACAAGTACCGCCCTTCATCCAGCAGCTCCGCCCATACGGCGGCAGGAGCTTTGTCGATAAACTGCCGGCTGTGCAGAACCTCCACAACGGCCTCCCTTTCGGGTGGGCTCAAGGCTCGAGGAGATGTCGGCCGAGGTCGAGCTTCAACCGCCGGCTGTTCCCGCCGTCGTTTTTCCCGATAGAGGCTTGACGGTGGCAAACCCAGCGCCTGCGAGCCCACACGAATGCCGTGAGTTTCCGAGAAACGCAACGCTTTGTCCATCAGCTCTCGTCTTCGTTCTCGCTGCTGCTCTCCAGAGAGATTCCCAATAGATGCGAGACTTTTTTTTGGATATCCAGCATGATCTCCGCCTTCTCGAGCTTGCGTTTCAGCTTCCGATTCTCAGCCTGCACTTGCCTCAGTTGATGATCCAGAGGATTGACCGGCTTCGATTTGCGCCCTCGCTTGCGAGGGGTCAGTGCCTGCAAAGTTCCTTCCTCGCGTTGTCGTCGCCAGTCCTGAAGATTCGACCAGTAAAGCCCTTCCCGGCGCAGCAAGGCTGCCACTTCGCCGAACTCACAGCCATCGGCCTGCTCCAGGATCCTGAGCTTATAGCGGGCTGAAAACCGGCGCCGGGTTGCCTTGGCTGCAATTTCCGGATTGGGTCTAGGAAGAGCCTTGTCGGACTCGGTCCTTTCCGCAGCGGTTTTGGAGACCTCTCCACTTCGCTCCGAGGTTTCCAAAATCCTCAATTTGTTGTCGCTTCTGTTTTCTATCATTCGTAATCCAGCTTCTCGCCCCCTAGTCTAATTTAGTGGGGAAGAAGTGTCTCACCATTATTGGCACAGAGGGCCCCCCGGTGCCTCCCGTTGGCGGGTGGGGGTCGCAAGAGGGGAGAAAAAACATGGTCTTGTTCAAGTCCGAGAGCGAAAAGGTTGAGATGCTGACCTCCTGGTAGTTGACCAGATAGAAATGATCGACGAAATCGTACCAGCAGGCCAGAAACTGCGCGTCATTGAGAAGATCGGGATTCGTACCTTCACCACACGACCAGTCAGGGAACGATCCTGGCCCGTTCATCGTCAGAGGAACCCAATCATATTTGGGGTCGGTCTGGCGGATCATCCACACCATATCGACATTGACCGCACCCACCAGCTCCGAGCAGGTTCCTACGTTTTTTCCAGGACAGTCAATGACCGGAAGAGTCATGTTGTAAACTGTATCCGGACGCCCGTCCTTCGGGACGGTGTCGGCGGTTTCCTTCCAGCAGTTCCAGAAGTCGTCCCATACAGTCTGTACTTCTCCTCCCGTCGCACCCATGTCACCACTAAGAGTGAGTAGAAGGGACTCGGCCGCCCCGCAACCCACGTAGGGTCCCCTCTGTGCCAACATGGGTGAGACACTTCTTCCCCACTAAATTAGACTAGAGGGTGAGAAGCTGGATCACACGATGATGGTAAACAGGAGCGATAAGAAACTGAGGATTTTGGAGACTTCGGAGCGAAGCGGAGAGGTCCCCAAAATCGGTGCGGAACGGACTGAGCCCGACAGGGTTCTTCCTAGACCCGATCCGGAAGTTCCCAGCAAGGCCACGCGTCGCCGATTTTCAGCCCGCTATAAGCTCCGGATCCTGGAGCAGGCCGATGGATGTGAAGAGTCGGGCGGAGTGGGAGCCTTGCTGCGCCGAGAAGGACTTTACTGGTCGAATCTTCAGACCTGGCGACGACAACGCGAGGAAGGAACGCTGCAGGCGCTGACTCCTCGCAAGCGGGGGCGCAAGTCCAAGCCGGTCAATCCTCTGGATCATCAATTGAGGCAAGTTCAGGCCGAGAATCGGAAGTTGAAGCGCAAGCTCGAGAAGTTTGAAGCCATGCTGGATCTCCAAAAAAAAGTCTCGCAACTGTTGGGGATCTCTCTGGCGAGCAGCGAAGAGAACGGAGACGAGAGCTGATGGACGAAGCTTTGCGATTCTCACAATCCCACGGAGTCCGGGCCGGCTGTCAGGCTCTGGATCTGCCGCCATCCAGTCTGTATCGGGAGAAACTTCGGCGGGAACGGCCGGCGATGGATCCTCGACCTCGGCCCGCATCCCCACGCGCCTTGAGCCCGCCCGAGAAGGAAGCTGTCGTGGAGGTCCTGCACAGCCAGCGGTTTGTCGACAAAGCTCCCGCCACAGTGTGGGCGGAGCTACTGGATGAAGGGCGATACTTGTGCTCGATCCGAACCATGTATCGCATTCTGTCCCAACGTCTGGAAGTCAAGGAGCGTCGCCGCCAGCGCCGCCATCCCCAATACGCCAAGCCAGAACTCCTGGCCACCGGCCCCAACCAATGTTGGTCATGGGACATCACCAAGCTCAAGGGTCCCGTCAAATGGAGTTATTACTACCTCTATGTGGTTCTGGATATCTTCAGCCGCTACGTGGTGGGCTGGATGGTGGCCACCCAGGAGAACTCACGCCTGGCCAAGGCTTTGATCGCCCAGAGCTACTCCAAGCAGGCGATCGTGTCGGGAGATCTCACCCTCCATGCTGATCGAGGGTCGTCGATGAGTTCCAAGGCACTGGCCTTGCTGCTGGCCGATCTGGGAGTGACCAAGTCTCACTCTCGGCCTCACGTCTGTGACGACAATCCCTACTCGGAGGCCCAATTCAAGACCCTCAAGTACCGGCCCGAATTCCCGGCTCGATTCGGCACCATCCAGCAAGCCAGAACCTTTTGCCGGGAGTTCTTCGATTGGTATAACCGCGACCATCGCCATTCGGGTATCGGCCTGCACACTCCCGAGGACGTGCACTACCTCACCGCCATCGCCACACGTCGCAATCGAGCCCAAACACTGGAGGCCGCCCATGCACTCTTCCAGGAGAGATTTCCCAATGGCAAACCCGTTCCTCCCGCTCTTCCAGAGGCGGTTTGGATCAACCCTCCCGAAAAGAAGGACCCCTGAGATGACGCTACTGTAATTTATTCACCAAAGTGTCTCAAAGTTGTTGACACGTTCCGGTCTGATCGTGGGTGTACTGGCAGTCTCACAGGGATCCTGAGTGAAGTTACTCCACCCTCCCGTGTTGTGGGTCTCGCCTCCCCCGCTGTTAATCATCCGACCTGTGTTACAGGAATAGTTCCCATCCAAGTTGAGGAGACTTTGCTCGCAGATGGCGATGGTCTGGCCGACCTCACCGGGAAGAATCGTTCCGGAAAAACCTTTGTATGCCACCGCTTCCGCCTGCATCTGGAAGTTATCAAAACCCATGACCTTGGAAAGAAAGGCACGGGCCGGAACCGTCTCTCTTCGCACCCTGACGCGCACCGCATTAATGAAATCGAGATCTGCGTCGAGGTCCGCAGTCGAAACACCCACGAGACTGACTGCTGCCAGGCTGTTGTTGGGAGTAAACGTATGATCCGTCCATCTCCAGTGCCCTCTTTGCACATCGCCGGTATTGGCAGACGGATCGCCGATCAGTTCCACCTCAACACCCTGGGCGTCATTTGACTTCGCCGCCGCGACCCCAACCGCATTGGCGCCTGCGTTGACCTGGGTCCCGTCCGCCGAATACAAGAATCGGGCCGCCGCCAGAGACCCCGCGTCTGCTGCATTCTGCAGCTCATTCCTGACCACAAAAAGCGAGCTGATATCCACAGCCAGAGCCCCGAAGCCCAGGAGTGCAACCAGCAGGATAGCGACGGTTACCACGACCACCCCGCGCTGGTCCGAAACATGAATTGACCCCATGAGCAGCCTTCTCAGGTGATTCATTTTCAAACTCCTACTCCAATCGCATCGTCGTTTTCGCGCTCAACGTAAGCAGACTGGCAAAACCGTCGGCCAGGTTGGGGAAAACCAGGAAACTGTATGGATAGTTGACCCGGACACGCAGCTCACTGCCTGCTGTACTACCTCCCCGGGTGATGGTGGTAGTGGCGGTGGCAGGCGAGAAGCTGATTAAGCGATTCTGCACGTAGTTACTCACCCACTGCTGAATGGCGGCATCCGTTTGGGGTCCTCCAACCGCGGCAATCCCGTATCGAGCTCCTTCTCTGCTGGCGTTGGTGATGACGGACTGATCGTGTATGAGGACACTGAGCTCCAGGACTCCTAAAAGGACCAGAAGCAGGAACGGCAGCATGATGGCCATTTCCACGGTGGCGGTGCCACGTGTCGCTCCCCCTTTATGATTCGTTGGTCCAAGTTCAGAAAACATACCCCACCTCCCTAGATTGCCCTCTCTCGGGGCTAAGCACTCCCTTCCATCATTCATCTACTCCATGCGCATGATGGTCTCGGCGGCGAGTGTAGTTCCGCCGGGCAGTCCCGAAGCAAGACCCGGCAAGACCAGGAACTGAAACTGGTGGTTCACCGTGACTCGCAAGGGAGTCCCGGGTCCGCTTGCCTGACGTGAAGACCAGGATGGGCTCACCTGCACTGTTGGGTTCGATGCCGTCCCGAAACTGATTAAGTGGCCAGCCGAGTAATCCAACACCTTCTGCGTAATCTCGGCGTCAGTGGGAGGCGAATACACGTAGTTGTTTGCCGGGTCAAAGTCAGCCAGGGTGCCCAGTCTTGCGCCCTCCCGGCTGGCATTGATGACGACTGCTCTGCTGAAAAAGAGGGTGCCGAATTCCATGATTCCGAAGAGCGTGAGGAACAGTAGTCCGAGCACAATAGCTGTTTCCACTATGGCTACTCCCGCCTCAGGTTTTCGTTCTTTCTTCATGGGTCTCCTTTCCCTCTCGTTAACCAGGGAGAACCCCTAGGTCCAACTAGAAAAGAAAAAAAGGAATACTAGGAAAGGCGCCTCCCCTCACCTAAAAGTGTGACTCGCCTCACATATTAGAGAATTCTGACGTAATGCACAAGCGCCTTCTTTTCAATTCGACAACATCAACGCTTGCCAGGAGGTTACGGTAGGCTCTTTGGCGGTCGCGATGATCGGCTGCTCGGCCCTCGGCAGATAGCTGGTGTCGGCGGTTGGCCGCACGGCATTGCAGCCGACGCTGCAGACGACGGCAGAACCGGCTGCAGTAGCCCTGGCCCCGGTCGCAGGAGCGGCAGGATGAAAAACAGCGCGCCGCAGCCTTCGGCCCGGCAAGTACGTTGCCGGAGAACGACAATCGAATCGGCCATGGATCCAGTCCCGGCGGGGACTGGACAGCAGCCCAGGATCGTGGCCGGTTACAATCTGTTTGTGGTGAGTCTCCGGGAGCCACAGACTTGGCCCTGGCCCGTTACCACAACTGCGTGGTGCTTGGGAAGTATGATCCGTCACGCTGAGTGTCATACATTATTCAAAATCAGAGGGGCGGTGACCCGCTCGCCGCTGCCGGGGTTTGTGAAAGTCGCTGATTCAAAGCCCTTTAGAATGGAGCTGCCTCTGGGCACGAGCCGCCGCGCGCCTTCGGCGCGGATGATGTTGAGGAACTATCTTACCGGCACATGGTCCAAGAAAGCGCACATTCTGGTGATCGTTAACACCTGGGGATTGTAGACGCTGATGCTTCCTGACGCTGTGCTGTCAGCAAGATTCGTGATCGAGAAGAGCATGGAGACACCGGCGCCGTCTCCGTAGTGTGGGAAATGGAGGGTCTTACCCCAGACAGGAGAAGATATCCAGAGCAGGACGACTAGCAGCCTGTGGTGAAAGTCTGGGATAAGGGGTCACATTCAGACACTACACTGAGCCCATGGCAATGGGAAAGAAGAAGCGACGGCGACAAGCGGATTTGTGGGTGGCCAGCAGCCAGTTAGCGCGGAGTCCTGGGCATCCATTCTACGAAGCCCTCAACGAGGTATTGAGTGAGCACGGCTTTGACGATTTCGTAGAGGAGCTGTGCGGGAAGTTCTACGCGGAGAAGATGGGGCGGCCGAGCGTGGCGCCGGGAGTGTATTTTCGGCTGTTGATGGTGGGGTATTTTGAAGGGATCGGAGCGGAGCGAGGGATTGCCTGGAGAGTGGCCGATTCACTGGCCCTGAGAGAGTTTTTGGGATTGAAAGTGAGCGAGACACCACCCGATCACTCGACGATATCGAGAACCCGGAGATTAATCGATGTGCAGACCCATGCGGCGGTGTTCAGCTGGGTGCTGGAGCGACTGGCGGAATCGGAACTGCTGAAGGGAAAGACGATCGGGATCGACGCGACGACGCTGGAAGCCAATGCGGCGATGCGCACCATCATCCGACGGGATACGGGAGAAGACTATAACCAGTTTTTAACCGGATTGGCTCAGGCTTCCGGAATCGAGACGCCCACCCGCGAAGACCTGGTTCGTACGGACCGGAAACGCAAGAAGAAAGGCTCCAACAAAGAGTGGAAACATCCTCACGATCCGGACGCTCGCATTACGAAGATGAAGGACGGGCGAACGCACCTGGCCCACAAGGCCGAGCATGCCATCGACATGGAGACGGGAGCGATTGTGGCGGTCACGGTACAGGGAGCCGATAAAGGAGACACGACGACCCTGAAGGAGACGCTGATTCGTGCTGCCGAAAACATTGAAGAGGCGACGGGGCAAAAAAAGGAAATGGCCGAGGTGGTGGCCGACAAGGGATATCACAGCACCGAGACGGTAAAGGATTTTGCAGCGCTGCAGATACGCAGTTACATCTCGGAACCGAAGCGGGGCAGACGCAAGTGGAAAGGCAACATCGAGGGCCGAGATGCCACCTATGCCAACCGCAGACGGATACGGGGAGAGCGAGACCGCGAGTTACTGAGACGGCGGGGCGAAAAACTGGAAAGATCCTTTGCTCATCTGTACCGGACAGGGGGGATGCGCCGCACCGAGATCAGGGGACACGACAATGTGGCCAAGAGACTGCTGATTCAGGCCGGTGCGTTCAACCTGGGTATGGTGATGCGCCAGAAACTCGGCGCAGGGACTCCCCGGGCCCTCCACGCCCGGATTCTTTGCGCTTTGTTAGCCTTTTTCGGGCTGAGGAAGGGCCTGAGGAGACGGATCAGCACTTTCTTTGAAGGTTTGATTGGAAAACTTTCAATCGGGCCCTTTCCAGGTGGCCCCCGGCCCAAGTCGGTGTCCGGACCCAATTAAGCACTTCTGCCACGGGCTGCTAGAATCTCCGAGATGGTCTTCATCGAGATCCTTCCACTTGCAGTTGTCACAGGAGCCCCCTCTTGGGGTTTTCAGAGCTTTGGTGTAGGCCACGCCTTCGTTGCGCCTTCTACCGCGATCTTTATCAGTTGATCTGTCGAGAGTCCGTATTTCCGACCGACTTGCCCCTCGTACCTTCCCTTCAGTGACTCCTCAAGGGCAATCTGTTTCCGAACGTTGCTCCTCCAGTTCGGGCTCACGGAAGGATCTGTCGGATACCGAGCAATGGCTTCGTTCATTGCCCGGTCCTGGGCCTCGGCAAGGTCGAAGTAAACATCCCTCCGCTTCGCTTCGGACAGCCCAAACCGAGTTTTCTCGGGCTCCCTGCGTGACTTTGCGAAAAGCTTGTTAACGGAGAATCGGTCCAGTCTCCCTGACTTCCATTCCGCTATTCCAAAAGCAACACCCTGGGTGTCCATATTAGGCAAATAAGAGAACACCGTGAACAGATCCAGACCCCGGCCATAGTCTTCATGGACCTTTTGACTGACACTACGGACCTGGCTTTCGCTGGGGACCCCTTGAACGTTCAGCTGGACACGAAACACCTTTCTCTTCACCCTCGCATAGCTCGTGTCCTTGCGCTCTAGGATCGAATAACGGATCTTCTTACCTCGGCGTGCGGTTGATGGGCGGGATGAAGTCAATTCCTCAGGCGTCCATACTCGCGGGCTTTGTGGGTTCCGGTCTTCGGGCGGTGAGGCTTTTTCCTGACGCTTTCTCAACTCGAGGGCCTGCTGTGAGAGCTTGTCGGCTTCGATTTGCCACTTGCGCTTCTCCTGCTCATCTGCGGCGAGGTAAGCCCGCTCCAGGTACATCAGGTTCAAAAACTGCAGGGCATCCGTGTACTCGTCATCGATGGCAAGGGCTTTCTTCAGAGCCTCGATTCCTTCATCCACGAGTTGAATGACCCAGAAACCGCGTAACTTACCGCCTCGCTGCCAACGAGCCTTCGGTATGTAGCCCCAAACATACCCAACACAAAAACAGTCGCGGGCAAGATTCCAACGATGAACAGGATCAAACCTCCAAGCACAACAACTAAACTGAACAACATGAGCAGACAAAGGCTGAAAACGTTGCCGTTTGTTATCGCCCAGCTTCTCTTCATGGAATCAACTGCGCCGAGATGTTGATCGAGGACTAAGTAGAAAGTAAACATTAGGCGAATTGCGACGTAGACAACCCCGGCAGCCAGGATGATGACCATAATCGCAGTTACTATCTGACCAACATCTTCTCCCAGTACTGCTCCAAATACCGCTGCCAGCACGGCCCCAGCCAGTAACTCAGCCCCCGCCAACATTCCGATAACCAACATCTGAATCCAGCCAGCTCCCAAAGTCGTTCCGAACTTCCTAAATCCGGAAAATAGATCGCCCAGTCCAACGTCCACGCTTCTGCCAGAGCCGCTGTCGCCAATCTTGACGCTGATCAACGCCATTCCTGCATTAAGAGGGAACATAAATAGGATGGCGTAAAGCACATTAATGACAGGAATAGTCGAGCCAATTCCTTCGATGATCATAAAGACTAGAACTACCCCGAGTCCCACAGCGAGGTGCTTCTTCATTCCTCGCCAACCGGCCAAAATCACCTCGTTGATCTCAAGGTTGTATTGCTTGGAACCGAAATCGGCGACGGGCGGTATCTGCGTCTCAAAGCTCCTAGATGGATCATGAACGCTATCTTGAATCGAAGGTGAGGATTCTGGTGGAGGAGGCGGTATAGACGTCTGTGGCGGCGGCGAGATCCTCAACATCCGGGTACAGTAATTTTGCTGGTCTGGAGTCAGCAGCCGCCAGCGTTCCATTTGATCTTGTGCGCTTAGCTTCCTATATTCTTCGGCGAACCGGAGCCACCGCGGATCAGACTTGGGCTTCACCTCAGTAACACTCCGCCCACAGAACCGACAGAGCGCAGCCTCGTCCTGGATCAGTTCCGCACAGAACGGGCACTTCTTCATATTCGACTCCTACAGGCTATTCTGAACTACAGCGCCTTTTCGCCCGCGGCTCAGCGAAAGGCAACGGTGCCCCGTCCCAACCTGATCACTCTGCTTGGTGCCGCGATTATAGCAGCGGTGTTTTGAGGCTCCGGTCACATTATCCCGGACCACGATTGACTTCGCATCATGCTGTTGGTTTCGGGTCTTCGCTCGTAAGCCGATGCCCTCTCAACCCGGCAGGAGGTCAATTATCCGCCGGGAAGGTCCGCGAGAAGGTAATCGTGTAGCTGGAGCCGTCCGAGGTCAGCACGAAGTGGTTGCTCTGGTCGTAGTCGAGGGGGCACTGCGAATTCGCCCCCGGAAAAAGTGGAGCGGAGGCGGTTACTACTCGGTCCAGAACAAATCTTAGCGCTGGATCCCTCTCACCGCTGTCCGAAGCTGCCGTTGGGACTCGGAGATGTAGGAATCCACGGCCCTTGCGGCTGCCCTCAGGTCATCCTCACTAACGATATTGTATCTGTCAAATCACTGCTGTCCAAATTAGCTGAGATTCGATGATCGACCCCTTGATTTTATTGGCGTCTTGGACGGGATTTTCAGGGTTTCATGTCCAGATCTCCGATGGTGCTGTCCAGATTACGAGAGGGTGAAGGAGGCTTGAGAGCTCTCCGGTAGTAGGGGTGGAAACTTGAATGGTTGGTTCAACCACCTCCACAAGTCTCTATGAACGAACAGGTTCATCCTCAGCAGTGCGGCCAGATTGGACAGTGACCAGTCAAAGGTTGCTTTGAGCTGCAGAAACTTCAGAATCAGCAGAGCGATCAATGCTGTCCAAATTTGGGTCTTGAGGGCGTTGGCCGAGGTGCCGACGAAGGTCTTGACCCGTAGATTCTGCTTGAGGGCCTTGAAAAAGAGCTCGATTTGCCAGCGCTCCTTGTAGATTGCGGCAATGGTGGTGGCTCCGAAATCCAGGTGATTCGTCAAAAAAACGAGGCGGCCAGAGAGCGGATCTTGGATTTCGACCAGGCGCAAGAAACAGGTTTTGTCCTGGGCGGCCAGTCCGTGAAAGAAAATCACCTGGTCACGGACGACTCGACGGTTTTTGGGAAGCGGGCGGTCTTCGAGGACCTCGTAATCGGCACGGTCTTTGAGACGGGTCACAAAGAAGACGCCCTGACGGGTCAAGTCCGCATACCAGTTGTAGTCGTTGTAGCCGCGATCAAAGACGACAACGGTGCCGGCGGCAAACTTCAGACGGCGAGCCACGGTGATGTCGGCCGTGGCTGCCTCGGTGATGTGGGCAAAGACGGGAAGGTAACCGTTGTGGTCCAAGAGTAGATGCAGTTTGACGGCCCCCTTGGTTCGGCAAAAATGAGCCCAGTCAAACAATTGTGCGCACAGATCGATGACGGTCGCATCCAGACTCAGCAGCGGATTCTTGAAACGAAATCTTCTCTTGCGACGCCCTTCGGTCTCTCTCAGACAACGATCCAGCAGGCGGTAAAAAACCTTTTCGTACAGTTGCCAGGGTCGATGCTTATTGGCATAGCTGAGGGTGGAGCGCTTGGGAGAAGCGATTCCAAGATGATGCAGTTTTCCTTCACAGCTGGCCAAGCCTCCGCAGATCTCCCGCAGGCTATGAGCACGGCCCAGCTGGCAAAACAGCATGGCGACAAACTGTCCCCAGCTGCTGAAACCGCGTGCATGGCGCTCGGCTTTGGTCTCCAGGACCAGTTGTTGAAACTCCCAGCGAGGAAAAAGCTGGAGAAGTTGACTGAAAATGCTGCAAAATCGATTCATGGTCGGGTCCTCCTTGTCCGGTTATTCGATCAACCGAATCTTACGAGGTCGACCCGACCTCTCTTATGGCTAATTTGGACAAGAGTGCCATAACCTCCCTCGTGCGTTCTTACCAATGAGGGGTCATATTCATTCTCGTCGGTGTTAATAACAACCGGCAAGGCAACCCTGACCACCGGGTTATCAACTTGAAGAATATGGATCTCTCCGTCCTGGGCATAGGTGATCCAATCAAGCGCATAGACATCCCGTGACGGCTCACCGCGATAGAAGGTGGATGTACCATTTCTCAGGACCACCCCTCCATCCCAGCCGTATTGCTCGGCAAAATACTTAACAACCTTCGAATCGGCTTCTTTATAATCAACCGATAAAGTCTGATCAGAGGTTACTTCTTTGACAGAGAGGGCAAAATCCATTTGCAGACGCTCGAGATCATCTCGGCCGTGCGCCTTTGTCATCTTCCATCGTAATAAATCCAGAGGGTTCTTGGACCATCGTGGCCCCCACAAAACGCTGGTGGAAACAAATTCCGTTCCTGGCGGAAAGTCAACTGTCCTGTGATGCTCTCCTTTAAAGACGGTGAATCGATTCATGAAGCTTGAAAAGTCATGCCTTGGCGGCCATCCTTTGGCATCTGGAAGATAAAAGGCCATTTCACTGACCCCTTTCACATCAAGGTGAACGGTCACGCGATCAATCTGATGTCCTTCGGGGGCCCCAAAATCAAAATACTCATGCCCGCCATCTTCTCTGCGTGACCAAACCCGAGCCCGGGGATCAGGCTCACGATTCTCAAAGTCTCTTTCAAAAACAGAATGATTGTTCACCTCTTTAAGCACGACCATGCGCCGGTCATCCCGAATCAACTCTCCGGTACCTTTGTAATGAAACATCAGCATAAAAAGACTTTCTAAGCTGACATCTCGACCCCAGACACGGGTTTCATTGCTTTGAGAAATGGCCAGGAGGTTGATGAACTCGTAGTCCTCCAGAATTGCATCGTAATAGTCCAAGGCTTCTCGCGCTTTAGCTTCTTTAATCAAGGTGCGGGCCAGATAGTATTGGGCTCGCGTCTTCCACATAAACACAGAAGGCTCTGGAACGGCTTCTTTCACATATCGACCATCTCTCAGAACCCTCCGATACGTGCCCAATTTATCCATGTCCTTGCCCTGGACATCAATACCGTAGGACCAGATCTTATATTTTACATCTTGATGCGAAAGCGTTTTCGAAACCCTATCGTATTTCTCCGTCCCAGCGAGCTCCACAATTGTCTTGCTCACAATTCGCTTAGTTCTTGCGGCCTGGTGTGTTTGCGCTTCATGTTCTTCCGCAAGTTTAACTATTTGCTGCCAATACTGAATGGCCAGTCGATTATTGTTAAGAGTGTTGAGACCACTTTCACCTGCGCGAAAGTAAAACTGGAGGGCATGTTTTAAATCATGTTGCTCAAGTTGTTGGGCAATGTTACCTGCGAATACAACCGCGTGTTCATTTTGTCCCAAAAGGTGGTACATCGTGATCACTGAGCTGTATATCCGTATGAAGTTACCCGCTTCTCTTGCGCCGTCCAAATAAAAGGCCAGCGACTCAGGATAATTGCCGTTATCAAAAGCCTCTATTCCTTTGTAGAAAGATTCAGCGACGTCTACCGTTCTGGGGATGAGCGTCTCTAGCAGCCTGTGGTGAAAGTCGAGGGCAGGGGTCACATTCAGACACTACACTGGTCCCATGGCAATGGGAAAGAAGAAGCGACGGCGACAAGCGGATCTGTGGGTGGCCAGCAGCCAGTTAGCGCGGAGTCCTGGGCATCCATTCTACGAAGCCCTCAACGAGGTATTGAGTGAGCACGGCTTTGACGATTTCGTAGAGGAGCTGTGCGGGAAGTTCTACGCGGAGAAGATGGGGCGGCCGAGCGTGGCGCCGGGAGTGTATTTTCGGCTGTTGATGGTGGGGTATTTTGAAGGGATCGGAGCGGAGCGAGGGATTGCCTGGAGAGTGGCCGATTCACTGGCCCTGAGAGAGTTTTTGGGATTGAAAGTGAGCGAGACACCACCCGATCACTCGACGATATCGAGAACCCGGAGATTAATCGATGTGCAGACCCATGCGGCGGTGTTCAGCTGGGTGCTGGAGCGACTGGCGGAATCGGAACTGCTGAAGGGAAAGACGATCGGGATCGACGCGACGACGCTGGAAGCCAATGCGGCGATGCGCACCATCATCCGACGGGATACGGGAGAAGACTATAACCAGTTTTTAACCGGATTGGCTCAGGCTTCCGGAATCGAGACGCCCACCCGCGAAGACCTGGTTCGTACGGACCGGAAACGCAAGAAGAAAGGCTCCAACAAAGAGTGGAAACATCCTCACGATCCGGACGCTCGCATCACGAAGATGAAGGACGGGCGAACGCACCTGGCCCACAAGGCCGAGCATGCCATCGACATGGAGACGGGAGCGATTGTGGCGGTCACGGTACAGGGAGCCGATAAAGGAGACACGACGACCCTGAAGGAGACGCTGATTCGTGCTGCCGAAAACATTGAAGAGGCGACGGGGCAAAAAAAGGAAATGGCCGAGGTGGTGGCCGACAAGGGATATCACAGCACCGAAACGGTAAAGGATTTTGCAGCGCTGCAGATACGCAGTTACATCTCGGAACCGAAGCGGGGCAGACGCAAGTGGAAAGGCAACATCGAGGGGCGAGATGCCACCTATGCCAACCGCAGACGGATACGGGGAGAGCGAGGCCGCGAGTTACTGAGACGGCGGGGCGAAAAACTGGAAAGATCCTTTGCTCATCTGTACCGGACAGGGGGGATGCGCCGCACCGAGGTCAGGGGACACGACAATGTGGCCAAGAGACTGCTGATTCAGGCCGGTGCGTTCAACCTGGGTATGGTGATGCGCCAGAAACTCGGCGCAGGGACTCCCCGGGCCCTCCACGCCCGGATTCTTTGCGCTTTGTTAGTCTTTTTCGGGCTGAGGAAGGGCCTGAGGAGACGGATCAGCACTTTCTTTGAAGGTTTGATTGGAAAACTTTCAATCGGGCCCTTTCCAGGTGGCCCCCGGCCCAAGTCGGTGTCCGGACCCAATTAAGCACTTCTGCCACGGGCTGCTAGCCCTTCTAACGATCGGGCATCAAAAGGTCTGCCGATACCGGCTAAAATATCTTGACAAAGAGTTTTTGGGGCCAAAAGAACGTCAGAGCGCTTCACCTCTGAGGTTGCTGTGGACAGGATTTTCAAGTCAGTGAGTCGGACAAGCCGGACTTGAATGATCGTGTTTTGGCCTGTCGTGGCAAAATTGCCGAGTAGAAGCAATTGCGCCTTGGCCAGGTGAGCCTGTCGAATGGCCGTCGTTTCATCCACAAGCCCGCTGCTCACCAGTCCCTCCTCTCGCAGGATTTCTTTCAGATGTTCACGGTCGATAAGCTGGTAAGAACTTGCCCGATTCATGGTCGTAGTCATCAGATCGGAGAGACCCTGTTTTAACCAGTCCATGCTGGCATCGTCTCCAAGCCGGTTGAAATCAAGAATCAGTAAAGTGTCATCACCGGGACTTTCTTGGGCTTCGACGAGACCACCCTGACCGACCATGAATAGGGCGATGACAATGACTAGTGTGCTGTCTGATAAATGCCCGACGTTAACATTGACCGATTGATTCTCTGGTTTTTTTGACCTTTGCCAGGATCGAATCGGCGGTGGCGCGCCACTTGAAGGGCTTGGCCAAGTGTTGATTGTGGACTCGCATGTATCTTCGGATCTCCTGTCGCAGATCTTGAACGCTGGTGAAGGAGTTGCGGTAGATGGAACGGCGCTCCAGCTGAGAGAACCAGGTCTCCACGGCGTTGAGCCAGGAGGCGCTGGTGGGAGTAAAGTGCAGGTGGAAGCGTTCTCGGCGCGCCAGCCAACTTCGAACCTTCTCGGTTTTGTGAGTACTGGAGTTGTCCAGGATGAGGTGAACATCCAGATCGGGATCGACCGCTTGATCGATCTGACGCAAAAAGGCCAAGAACTCCTGGGCCCGATGCCGCTTCGTGATGCGCCCCATCACCGCTCCCGTGGCCACATCGAAAGCGGCGTAGAGGCTGGCCGTACCGTGACGTTTGTAGTCGTGCGTTCGTCGCTCGATCTGTCCGGGTTTGAGCTGGAGCATGGGCTGGGTTCTATCCAGGGCTTGGATCTGGGTCTTCTCGTCCACAGATAAGACCAGAGCATTGTCGGGAGGGTCCATGTAAAGCCCGACGACATCGATCACCTTCTCGGCGAAATGAGGGTCGTGGCTGATCTTGAAGTTGCGGATGCGATGCGGTTTCAGATCGGCCGCCTTCCAGATCTGAGTGACCTGATGGCAGCTCACTCCGGCGTGCTCGGCCATCAGGCGTACACTCCAGAAGGTCGACTCGCAGGGAATCCGTTGCACCGTGGCGGTGAGGATGGCCCGCACTTTGGCCGGCGACAACTTTCGGGGGCGGCCTGAGCGAGGTTGATCCTCCAGTCCTGACAGTCCCTGCTGCAGGTAGCGTCGCCGCCACTCCTGAACCGTGCGCAAGCGCGTGAACAGTTTCTCAGACACCTGGGTTGCCGTGAACCCTTGGCCGCAAAGCAGGATCAACTCAGCCCTTTCAGCCAGACTGCGCTTGGTCTTGGAGGCTCGCAACCAGGAACGCAAAATCTCTCGATCGTGTGCGGGGAGTTCCAGTCGGATATGTGGTCTTGCCATAACGAATGATAGCGAACGGCCCTGACTATTAACGACGGGAACTTTCCGTACAGTACACTAGAGAGGAAGACCGGCCCATGCGCATATGCCTTTCAATTGCCGAAGGCGTCCCATTGTTCTTTTGCAATCGGGCGCTGTTCGTTACGATTATAGCTACATTGGCTATGTGTCTTGGAGGATAGTCAGAATGAGAAGGTCATTGGGGTCGGACCCTGTTTGTGGGTTTAGCGTTTCAAGAATTATGGCTAATGGAATTGTGCGTCACCTCATCCAATCGTCGACAATACCGCTCTGGTCCCAATCCTTCCAGTCGCTCAATGTACTGCTGCGGCTTTGGCTCGATCCGGCAATCCACACCCCGCCCGGAATCACGGGGACACATGGATTTCCCGGATCGTCCCTTTTTCAGGTATTCCGTTCGGGCTAGGGCAAGGACAGCCGCAGAAGTTTTTCCTTTCCCGCGTCATTCGGGCCCAGGCCGTCCCCATTACTCGTACCGAAATAAATAGCGCCGTCCGGCCCCTCGGCCAAAGCCCGCAACCGGCCATACTTCTTTGCCAGCAACCGCTGCAGACCCACTACCTTGCCCGGGTCGGTTGGACTGAGAGCCACCCGGTAGATCGACGCTCCATGCAGTCCGGTGAACAACACTGAACCCATCAGCGAGCCCTGGGTGACGAAGGTAGCACCCGCGGGGGCCCACGTTTCGTCGTCACCGCTGTGCAGAGCCGGAGCAATCATGCCGGGACGGGTTTCATCTCCCTCGATTTCCGGCCAGCCATAGTTCTTGCCGGCTTGGATATAGTTCAGTTCGTCGCGGTGGGAACTGCCGTGCTCCACGGCATAGAGCCTTCCAGTCCCGGGCTGCCAGGCCAGGCCTTGCGGGTTTCGATGCCCATAGGAATAGATCGGAGAACCTGGGAAGGGGTTGTCGCTGGGAATCGTCCCGTCGGGATTCAGGCGCAAAATCTTTCCCGCCAAATGGGACAGGTCTTGGGAAATGGCGGGCTGTTTCAGGTCCCCGGTCGTCCAATAGAGTTTGCCGTCAGGGCCAAATTTGACGCAGCCGCCGTGGTGGTGTTCGCCGCCGGGGAGGCCATGTTCAAGCAGCACGCGATCCAAGGTGCCCTTTCCGTCGGGTTGTTCTCGCAACCGCACCAACCGATCCCGCACTTCGCCATCTGGCTTCAAGTGGGTATAAGCAACATAAATAAAACGATTCTCGGCAAACTGAGGATGAACAGCCAGGCCAAATAAGCCACTCGCGAGCTTTTGGGAAACATCGTCCAGGGTGATCCAGGGCTCTCGGATTAAGCGACCGGCTTTGACGATTCGAATGCGGCCCGGCCGCTCCGTGAAGAACATCCGCCCATCGGGGGCAAAATCCACTCCCCATGGGGTAAAAAGATCTTCGGCAATCACTTCAACCAAAGCCTCGCCGATGAAATCCAAAGAAAGATCGGCTCCAACCCTGGGCGGTATGGGTTGCCCACGCTCTGCTGCCGCACATGCGGCCAGCAGCAATGCCCCCGTCACCATCATCAACCGAGATCGCCAGGATGTCTGGACTGCTTCGGTGATCTCTCCCTGGTTGGGCTTCCTGGGGTTGCTGTAATCAGCACTAAGCTCGGTCGATGTCATGGCAGCTTCTCCAAGTTAGCCGACTGTCAACACCGAAGTTCCCGTCAGTTCGATGGCAACTTCACCGACAAATGACTTTTGGATTCGATCCCGCCTGGTCGGAAGTCGGGTGCTTTCTCAGGGAACTGTCGTTGAATGTCTCCCGACGGTCCCGAGACTCATGACCCGGCCTGGAGTTCGGAGTCATATTCTGTCATGAAACATGTATGAAGTGGAGCCAGGAGTCCACTCGCCGTCCACCAGCGGCAGATCGGACTGGCTATTTTCGAGCGCTCGAAACATCTCGACGAAACATGTAAAGCCCGGATTATTCATAAGTTTTCGTAGCGAAGCGGGGGAAGACCCGTTCTGACAAGGCTTGCGACCGAGGCCCCCGGAGGCGTACTCGTGCAGTACGCCGAGGAGGCCGACCGAGCGTAACGCAGTCAGGGCGGGAGATTCTCACGCTGCAGTAGAAAATTTATGAATCATCCGGGTAAAGGGCTGGCCACTGGGGAGGAACGACCACCACAGCGGAAGAACGAATATCTGGAGAACGTTTCACCTTGCCCGGCAGGGTAGCACCCTGGAAAGATCTGTCCGCAGGACTCGGGGCAAGACCCTGACGCCATCGTCATGTGGGTGAGACTTTCTCAACTATAATCAAGACCGAGGGTCACCATGATGGAAAAGACTGGTCGCGTGCTGCTCGGTGTTGCCATGTTGCTGACGATCTGTGTAGCCGGGGCCGGGTGCGGACAGGATTCGGAAAGCGAACCGGAGCCGTCCAGTATTGGAAAGCAGCAGCAGCACGAGCAGAGAAAAGCGGATCTCGTGCTGCAGTTCAGCGACGATTTCAGCCAGTCCTACGGTCCACCGGATGACTTCGACCTGACGAGGTGGACCCGACTCGGGACGGGTCGGGCGAGGACGGAAAACGGGTACTGGCTGATGGATGTCCTGCGCCCCCCTGAAGTGGCCGTGGGCGGTTTCGCCACGAGCGAAAGATCCTTCAATCCCGGATTGGCCGGGACCAACGGCGTAGAAATCACCGTGGCAGGATTTACCCACGAAGACGATCCTGAAGAACTGGACGAGCCGGAAGGGATGACGCTGGTCCAGGCCTGGGGCCTGACCATGGCCAGCTGGCAGGGACAGATGGGTGGCGAGCCTGACGCCCGGAAGGACCGGGGAGTGCAACTGCACTTTGATCTGATTCTCCCGGGTGGCCTGTTCGTTTACCTGGTGCGCGGCCTTTTGCCCGAAGACTTTGAGAAATACCCGAAGGATGGCTATGCACCTGGGGCGCCCAAGGACTTGAGCGAGTTAGAGCGGAGACAACTGCACGTGGATGCGGTAGAACGGGGAGGAGCCTTCGCTACCTTTGACTGTCTTCCTGTGGCTTCTAGAGTCTACCGGTCTGAGCAATAAATCCAGGAGATTCTTGGCCGCAGCACCCGCTGGGGGCTGTACCTGACGGACGACGCCAACACACTCTACTGGACACTGGACGGCCAGGTGATGGATACGTTTGACATCACCGGGTACTTCAGTTCCAGTCCGGACTCTGTCCGGGAGGGGGCTTTCCTGAGCGTCGTGGGAGTGGCGCTTTTTCAACGCAGCACCTGGAAAATGGACGCCCTGGAAATCTATGTGTCCCCATAGTTCCGACTGGCCGCCTGCTATCCTGACCCTGATCGTTTCAATGGGCCGGTCAGGGGGCACTTTACTGTCAATATCTGAGATAATCACTGGTTTTGTGGTGGGCTTTGCGGTTAAGGACGTGCTGGCAAACCTTGCGGCGGGAATGTTTATTCTTATCAAACGGCCCTTTGTGGTGGGCGAAACCGTGCACCTGGCCGGCGTCACCGGGGAAGTGATGGAGGTCAACCTGGCCGCCTGCGTCCTGTTTTCAAGCGATAGAGAAACCGTCACCATCCCCAACGCCAAGGTCTGGGGCAATCCCATTAAAAACGCCAGCCGCAACACCCGTCAGGTTTAGGGCCGAGTTGAGCACCCTCGATTCGTAGAGTGGGAGGGGCCTCCCACTCTGGCCCCTTACCTGGGATCTTGGAATCCCTTGGAACGCTGGAACGTTGGAACCTGAATGTGGGAGGCGCCTTGGCGCGGCGATCTGCAATAATTCACGCCGAGCTGAAAACGGGGATTCCCGGCGACACCGCTAGCCCCCAATCAGGGGGACGCATAGATTTGCAGATCGTCCATTTTCCAGGTATTCAGCTGGAAGCTTCCCACGCCCATCACCGTCACGAAGGCCCCGTCCTGGACAGACTCAGGGCTGGAACTGAAGTAACCGGCGATATCGACACTGTCCATCACCTGACCGTCCAGTGTTCAGTAGACGGTGTTGGCGTCATCGGTCAGGTAAAGCCCCCAGCGGCGGCTGTGCCCGAGAATCTCGTTCATTTCCTGCTCAGACCGGTAGACTCTAGCGGCCAGAGAAAGACAGGGAACGGTCACGAAGGCCCCTCCCTTTTCTATCGCCTCTTCGTGCAGTTCTCTCAGCTCCCTCTCGTTTAGATCCTCGGATCCTTCCCGTCCAAACCCATCTCTGGGGTATTTTTCGAAGTCCTCAGGCACAAGGCCGCGCACCAGGTAAACAAACAGCCCATCCGGGCGCAACAGATCAAAGTGCAGTTGCACTCCCCTTTCCTTTTCCCCCTGGCCACCCACCAGCCCATGCCAGCTCCCGACCGTCAGGCTCCAGGCATGAATCAGCGCCAGCTCTCCCGGCTCCAGCTCCTCAGGGAGGTCTCGCTCATGGCTGAGGTCTGCCAGGGTGATTTCCAAGCCATTGGTTCCGGCCAATCCTGGATTGAAGGATCTCTCGGCAGTGGCGAAACCGCCCAAGGCGATGTCGCCCGGCCCGGGAGGCGGCGGGCCCCCCACTTCCAGCAGCCAGTATCCATCCTCCGTCCTCGCCCGGCCCTCCCTGATTCTGGTCCACCGCGTCAGGTCGAATTCATCCGGCGGACCGTAGTCTCGACTGAAATCGTCGCTGAAGCGCACCACCAGATCCGCTTTTCTCTGCTCGTGCTCCTGTTGCTTTCCAGTACTGTACGGTGCCGGTTCGCTTTCCGACCCCTGCCTGCAGCCGGAACCGGCCACACCAATCGTCACCACTGTGAGAGCGCCGACCAGCGCCCGACATATCCTGTTGCTCATCCTTACACCTCACTAAACGCCCCACTTCCCTCACACAGATCGCTGCCTGTCAGCCCCCCCGGCTCGGCCCTAGTCCCAAAATAAGCGTGTTTGCACATCATCTACTGTAGCGACTCGTTTTGCCAAGATCGGTTGCTCATTTGAGGTTCAATCAGACTTGCGCCGGACTCCGGCTGTGCCGGGAAGCAGTTTGGTTGACCTCAGGCCGCCACGACGCGTTGACAATGGCCCTGAAAGTCGGTTTTCAGACAGACCCCTCCCCGATCGGCTCCATTTGTCGTCTTGTCGAAGCGGCTTGCGATTCGTCAGCCAAATTGCTGGTGTTTCAGCCACAGATTCCCCTCGATCAACAAACGGGTCCAATCGTTAACAGTGAGCAGTCGATACAATAAACGCCGTCCCGTTGTCACGATCTGGCAAGGCAGTCCGATCACACAGGTGACAAAGCGCCGGAACTCCATCCGGATCAGGCGTCGGGCCCCCAGTCTTGCAGGCAAAAGCAGGCCCAGCCAAACCTTGAGGTTCCAGGCTTGGGCGGCAATCACCAGGTAAGTCCAGTTTGCGACCAGGGTATCGGCCGGCATGCGCAGAGCCTGAACGCCGTTCTTGAGCTGCTCGATCACGTTTTCCTGATTGCAGCGCCCGTTGCTTTCCAAAACCACCTGTTGTGTCGACAGTTCCTTGACCGGCACGTTCGTGACATAGAACAGATAGCGCTGCTGATCAAACAGCCGCTTTTGACCCTTTTCGACCTCGATCCTCTTGCGCAGGATGATCATTCGGTAGGTGCCTTTAGCTCGGGCCGGTCGGTACTCGATCTCCGTCACATGCTCACTCAACAAGTTCAGGTTTTTGTAGCCCCGCTCTCGCACCACTTTCTGCTTGACGTTCTCTGGACCCTCTGTGCCAATAATGGTGAGACACTTCTTCCCCACTAAATTAGACTAGGGGGCGAGAAGCTGGATTACGAATGATAGAAAACAGAAGCGACAACAAATTGAGGATTTTGGAAACCTCGGAGCGAAGTGGAGAGGTCTCCAAAACCGCTGCGGAAAGGACCGAGTCCGACAAGGCTCTTCCTAGACCCAATCCGGAAATTGCAGCCAAGGCAACCCGGCGCCGGTTTTCAGCCCGCTATAAGCTCAGGATCCTGGAGCAGGCCGATGGCTGTGAGTTCGGCGAAGTGGCAGCCTTGCTGCGCCGGGAAGGGCTTTACTGGTCGAATCTTCAGGACTGGCGACGACAACGCGAGGAAGGAACTTTGCAGGCACTGACCCCTCGCAAGCGAGGGCGCAAATCGAAGCCGGTCAATCCTCTGGATCATCAACTGAGGCAAGTGCAGGCTGAGAATCGGAAGCTGAAACGCAAGCTCGAGAAGGCGGAGATCATGCTGGATATCCAAAAAAAAGTCTCGCATCTATTGGGAATCTCTCTGGAGAGCAGCAGCGAGAACGAAGACGAGAGCTGATGGACAAAGCGTTGCGTTTCTCGGAAACTCACGGCATTCGTGTGGGCTCGCAGGCGCTGGGTTTGCCACCGTCAAGCCTCTATCGGGAAAAACGACGGCGGGAACAGCCGGCGGTTGAAGCTCGACCTCGGCCGACATCTCCTCGAGCCTTGAGCCCACCCGAAAGGGAGGCCGTTGTGGAGGTTCTGCACAGCCGGCAGTTTATCGACAAAGCTCCTGCCGCCGTATGGGCGGAGCTGCTGGATGAAGGGCGGTACTTGTGCTCGATCCGAACCATGTACCGCATTCTGGCCGAACGTTTGGAAGTTAGAGAACGCCGTCGCCAGCGCCGCCATCCCCACTACTCAAAGCCGGAACTTCTGGCCACCGGCCCAAACCAATGCTGGTCATGGGACATCACCAAGCTGAAGGGGCCCGTCAAATGGAGCTATTACTACCTCTACGTGATCCTGGACATCTTCAGCCGCTATGTGGTGGGCTGGATGGTGGCCACCCAGGAAAGCTCACGCCTGGCCAAGGTCTTGATCGCCCAGAGCTGCTCCAAGCAGGAGATCGTAGCGGGTGATCTCACTCTGCATGCCGATCGTGGCTCGTCGATGAGTTCCAAGGCACTGGCCTTGCTACTGGCCGATCTGGGAGTCACCAAGTCTCACTCTCGGCCTCATGTCTGTGACGACAATCCCTACTCGGAATCCCAATTCAAGACCCTCAAGTACCGTCCAGAATTCCCGGCTCGTTTCGGCACCATTCAGCAAGCCAGAGACTTCTGTCGGGATTTCTTCGATTGGTATAACCGCGACCATCGCCATTCGGGTATTGGCCTGCACACTCCCGAGGACGTGCACTATCGCTCCGCCCTCGCCACACGTCGCAATCGTGCCCACGTGTTGGAGGCCGCCCATGCACTCTTCCCGGAGAGATTTCCCAACGGCAAACCCGTTCCGCCACCTCTTCCCGAGGCCGTCTGGATCAACCCTCCCGAAAAGGAGAACTCTTGAGATGACGCTACAGTAATTTATTCACCAAAGTGTCTCAAAGTTATTGACATGTTCCGGTCAGCCAGTGCGCCCTCACAGTCCCCTTCAAAGCTGGAGCCATGCATGATGGCAAGCCTCTCGGGCTTCAGTGCCGCCAGTTTCCGGAAGAGAGCGTCCGTGTAGTGGGTGTACGGGGCGTAGTCCGCCAGAATCCCTGCTTGATACTCCTTCATTGCCTCGCGAGACCGGCCCACCACGTCAGACGCCGTCAAGGGTTCGACGTTGCCCACTTGATGGAACAGGTCTGAGCAAAGCAGTGTCCCGCTCGTCTCTTCGAACATCACCGAAGCATCCCAGCCATGAGGAAGGTGCGGGGTTCGGCACAGGCGGAATCGGCGCTTCCCGGTGGTCAATACCTCGCCATCGTCCATTCCTCTGGGTGGACGAATGGAAAAATCGTTGACACTCACAGCAGCGCCGACCTGGCTGCATACCGGTTCCGCTGACGGAGCAACTTCCAGCCACTGGTTCAGGGCCCCGCACTCGTCCGACTCAAAGTGACTGAATCCGATCCAGCGAAGGCGGGCCGGGTCGATCACCGTGGCGAGGCCCTCCCGCAACTCCGGAAACCAGGCATTGTAGCCGGCGTGGAACAAAAGCGGCTCTTCATCATTGACCAGGAAGTGGTTGAATTGCAGGTCAAAGTCTTGCATGTAAACAGAAATACGATAAAGATCTGGTCCAATTTCGGTCACTTCAGGCATGTTGCACTCCCTTCACGGATTGAGGTTGTCCAGTTGCTGTCACATTCTAGATGAATCCTGGTTGATTTTCTCCGAACTAGTGGATCCCTGAGTTGACGAGGCACTAGCGTAACTATGAACTATTGATAACGAATCGTTGTGGCCGAAGGGATGACTTGTGGAGGGGTCTCCCTTCGGTCACGCCTCCGGGCTGCACTCACTTGACGCTCTTGCTCTTATAGCCTTTCCGAGTTCGGACCCGGGCACCGGGGACATCGACCTGGACTACGATTTTGTGGAATTTTCCGTCCCGCTTGAGATTGCTGGAAACGTAGCTGATGGCGTAGAGGCTGCGCATTTCCTCCGCGATTTGGGCAAAAATATTACTCAGGTTGAGAAGATCCCGGCTGGCCTCGTAGAGTTCTCCACCCGAGACCGAGGCTAACTGCTTCAGGTAGCTGCGTCCCCTTCGATACTCGGCTTCCACGTCACTGCGACTGCGACGTCGGCCGCCACCGGGGATGGAGCCGGGAAGGGGAGTCGGGATGCCCAGGGGAACTGGGTTCCTTCCCGGGATCGTGCCTGGTGTGCCAATCGGTGCCTGCCGGGGCGTCGACATATCATATCGGGTGTCGAACAGGATGGAGTAGATGGTGGTGTCAGACTCCTTTGCCGCCCGGATCGTCTCCCCGCTCGAGGTGTCGAAGCTGGTGGTGTCAATGCCGTCGGAGAATACCACCATGACTTTGCGGTAGGACCGCTTCCGGATCTCGTCCATTCCCAGAAAAACGGCATCGTACAGCTTGGTACTCTGTCCGGTCCTGGTCATCTTGATGGCACGGCCGGCCGCGTCTTTGTTGCTCGTGAAGTCGGTCTCCAGATACACCTCGTCGTCGAATGAGATCACCATGACTTCGTCTTGCGGGTGAATCTGTTCCACGAATTCGATGGCGGAATCCTGGATGGGGGCCAGCTTGCCGTAGGTGCTACTGCTGGTGTCGAGCAGAAGCGCAACGCTGAAGGGTGCGTTCACCGGGAAGAAGGCACCGATCTGTTGCTCCACTTTGTCCTCGAAGATTCGAAAATTCTCGCGTTTGAGGCCCGTGATCGGCCGGCCGTTCCGGTTGGTCACCAGGACATTCAGCAGTACAGCCTCAACCTCGGCCCGGATGACCTGGTCCTCCTGGGCGGCGCGGGACTCGCCGCTCACCAGGACCAGCCCAACTGCCACCAACAGGACCACTATCCTCTTGATAACGAGTGTCTTGTGAACGAATATCTTTGTGTAAGTCATTCAAGTTTCCGTTCGAGAGAGATCGAACAGTGCTCTCTTCAGTTGGATGGAGTGGGCGGTTGTTCAGTTCATCAGGTCAACCCTGCCACAATTCTCACCGGTAATCTCCCCTTATTTCGCACTTTCAGGTTTCTCCTTGGTCTCCGCACCCTCAGACGCTTGTCCCCTCTGCTATCCTTCACTGCCATGAACCACGAGCCCCTGCAACCCGCACGCTCTCAGACACCACGCGTTGATAAGCTCCGCGATGTGAGCCGTTTGAGGGCCGGCGGCCTCCGGGCCGGGGCCGGGAACCGAATCGCTGGTAAGGGCTGCAGGCGATGCGAAGGGCAAGGTATTTAAGAATGAGAACCATGAAGTTGATCCTTTCGCTTTGCGCAGCATTCCTGATGCTCATCACCGCCGCGTTCGGGCAGTCCGAAGCCCGGCGTTACCTGTACCTGAGCCATCCGGACGGCGCTCAGACGGAGGTCCGGTCCGGAACCGGGATCATGATCTTCGACGTCGACGACGGCCACAGGTTCGTCCGGCGGATCGACATTCCGATTTTCGAGGAGGGCATTCGCGGGCTCACGGGAACCTTGAACGCCCGCTCGGTCTTCTTCTCGACCTCCAACCGGAGGCTGGGCCGGTTTGATCTCGAAACCGAGAAAATCGTGTGGGAAAAGACCTACGAGGAGGGCTGCGACCGCTCCTCGATCACTCCGGACGGGAAAATGGAAGCGGCTTCTCCCCCGAATCGCCGCCGAGAAGTGAGAAGGTCCGCGATCTGCTCGTCGGACAGGATCGGCCCGAACGCCAGCATCTCTCGGTTGTAGGTCTGGTCGCCCACGTCGATGGGGCCGCGGAGGCCGTGCAGGACGATCCGGATCAACCGCGAGTCGGGCCCGCGGACCCAGGACGAGTCAGCCAGGGGAGGGCCGCCGCCGTCCACGCCGCGCCCGTCGGGCAGGTGGCAGGGGGCGCAGTGGTTCAGAAAGGCGATGTCTCCCCGCGACTCCGGGTCCGCCGTGGGATCCGCCGTGGGCCCGCGGCCGACGGCGAGCCCGAGGAGGAGGCCGGCCTTTCCGAGCAGGAGCTTCCAGGGCACTTCCCTATCCTACCTGAAGCAACAAGTTTCTGAAGCTGGCAAGAGGTCCCAAGGCGGGGCTTGAAGGGGCTGATCGCCCCCTGTTGAGGTGTATAATCACGGACCGGATGAGAAGCCGACATAGGGAAAAAAGAGATGAGGTCAGGGCAAAGCCAAGGGCGAGGGCACAGGCAAGAAGAGAACGCTGAACTGCACCCAGGACTGTGACGACCGATAGAGGACCAATACTCATTGCCGGAGCGGGACCCGTAGGCCTTGCCGCCGCCCTCGAGCTGGCACGGATGGGCAGACCGCTACGTATTGTCGATGCGCGGGCCGTTCCCTCTCAGCAGTCAAAAGCAATCGGCATCAACGCCAGGACACTTGAACTCCTGGAAGCTTCCGGCGTGACGGAAAGGCTGTTGGAGCTTGGCCGCAAAGTCCCTGGTATGAACTTCCTGCGGGACGACCAGGTTCTCTTTCAGATTCGGTTCTCTTCAGTCGCGCATCGCTACAATTTCATGCTTGCTCTACCGCAGTGCCAGACCGAACGAACTCTCGAGCAGCGTCTCAATGACTTCGGTGTCCAAGTCGAGCGAAATACTGAACTCGTCGGTTTTTCCCAGGAAGATGGCCGCGTGCACGGTGTCTTGTCCCGGCACGGGGCCGAACAGGCGTTTGAGGCCTCTTACCTGATCGGCGCGGACGGAGCGCATAGTACTGTGCGCAAAATACTCGGCATCGATTTCCGGGGCCAGGCCGACCCGGGCAAATGGAGCCTGGCCGACGTGGTGATGGATACCCCATTGGATCGGGACCGGGTGAATCTCGTGATGCAAAGTGATGGCATACTTTTTCAGATCAGGATTGCGGACTCCATTTTTCGGCTGGCCAGCAATAAGCCCAATGTACTGGACCGGTTACCCCATGGTTCCAAAGTCCACAAAGTAATTTGGCGCTCGGATTTCGGTGTGAGTCACTGTCAGGCTGAGACCTACGGCAAAGGGCGTGTATTCATCGCCGGGGACGCGGCACATATCCATTCTCCGCTGGGCGGACGAGGCATGAATCTCGGGATTGAGGATGCCGTAGATCTGGTCGAAAGAATCGCAAGCGACAGCGTTGAGCAATATTTCGAAACCCGTCTCCGCGCAGGCGCTCAGGTCATTCGCATGGTGACGGCTCTGACTCGCGTTGTGACAAGCACGAATCCGGCAGTGAAATTCATGCGCGATCGGGTGCTTCCGCTGATCGTGTCCAAAGACGCTGTGCAAAGAAAGCTTGTGCGCCGAATACTGGGATGAAGAAGTAAAAGGGATGAGTGCCTGGATGCCCGGATCGTACTCGCGCACCAGGCAGGCTGGCTGGCATCTACACTGAAGTGGGCTGCATATGACTTTTCCAACTCTGATTCGCGGCAAGGCTACCGGCGGCTCCAGGCCGGTTTCGAGTTCATCCATGCGTCTGGTCCGGACATGGCTCATTCTGGCTGCGGCTTTTTCAGTTTTTCGCCTTGGTCTTTCCCATCTATTCTTCGGATCCGTTCAGTCGACGGGTGAAGGCTGGGCACATCTGGCACTTGTTCCTCTGTTCCAAGCCCTTTTCGAGCAGGCAAAGCAGAGACTTTCCGCCAGCCGGCTCCGCGCGGCGATTGGTGGAGCGGCCCGGCGGCCTCTCCCGGCCGCCCTGCTGGTTGGAGACTGTGCACTCCTGTTGCTTGCCATCGTGGGAGTCGAGTGGGCTGATCCGGCTCACGGCAGTATTGGATCCTGCTACTTTGCGGGCAAGGCCCTTCTGGCAGGGGCCTGGCTGGTGTGGCTGGCCTGGAGAGAAAAACAGTCGACGCTTCAGAGCCTGAGTCTGATCGGGGTGGGGGGTTTTTTGACCGGACTGGGGTTGGAGAGTCTCCTGCACCTTCTCCCGTCCAGCGTTTTCTACCTGGTCGCTACGGCCATCGCCTCGGTTAGTTTGATCACCCTCTTTGCAGTCAGCTCCGGCAACCCGGGTCTGGCGGCAGCGGTTTCCCTGTTGGCGCCCGCATCCATGATCGGGGCTCTCAGCTTTCGAATCTCACCCGCAATTCAGCCGGGCTGGGCCACCGCTGCTGCCACCCTTGCCCTGCTGGGAATGACCTTTCTCGTCTTCTCGCTTCCGGTCGAAGCCGCCTCGAATCGGGACAAAGAGGGACAGAGGCAGGTGGGGCGAGCAGGGGGAAGGCAGCGGCCGGATTGGCTTTTCATGGACTTCTTCCTGCGGCACTGGCTCCTGCTCTTTCTCACAATGGCAGCCATCCGACCTGCTGTCAGCTATCTGGGATTTGGCCATATCGATCTGCGCCAGCGTGTTCTCGCGGAAATCCTTTTTGTGCCGCTTTGCCAGGCCTTCCTATTATGTTTCTTGCGGGATCGGATCGTCCCCTGGCCAGGGGGGAAACACTTGACAGGTTGGCTGTCCAGCCCGGTCATCCTTCTTTTTCTCCTTCTGGACAGCCTGCTGTTGATTGCCCCCCTGCTGGATGAATCGTGGCTGGCTACTCTCACTTCAGATGAGGGTCTGGCCCACTCGTACACTGGACTGAAGGCCGCGATGGGCGCGATGTTGCTGGCCGGGTTGAGCAGGAGGATGGCTGTCCGCTTTGCGGATACCATCTGGCTGTGGGCTGCCTCGGGTGGCCTGGCAGCCTACGCGCTGGACTATTTCCTGCATTGGACAAGACCTCTGCCCGCCTGGCTGTTCCCAAGTGCTTCGCACCTTTTCCAGTGGAGTGTCGTGTATGGCACGATGTTCATCATTGCCGTCCTCGGCCTACTGCGTGTCGGACGGATCGTGGAGCGGCAGAGGACCGGTGCAGGGTCGTTGTTCGGTCTAGCCGTTGCCTTTGCCTTCCTGGCCGCACTTCTGGTCGTGGTGAACTTCTACAACGTGCCCTTTCTGGTTCCGCCCTGGCTGGGAGTCGTGAAAGCCCTCTCTTTTCTGGTGGTGGCCTCTCTCTGGATCGCGATTCTGGGGTTGTGGATGACCCGGCCTCCCCGGGCAAAGGAGCGTTGAACCCTTTGGCCCCTCCCACTTTGGGATCCCTGGAATTCGTTTGAACGCCCTAACCCGGATTATTCATAAGTTTTCGTAGCGAAGCGGGGGAAGACCCGTTCTGACAAGGCTTGCGACCGAGGCCCCCGGAGGCGTACTCGTGCAGTACGCCGAGGAGGCCGACCGAGCGTAACGCAGTCAGGGCGGGAGATTCTCACGCTGCAGTAGAAAATTTATGAATCATCCGGCTTAAGACTGAGTGTCCGGAACCGACATCAGCTGCTTCCAGAAGAATCCGAACGGTCTGCCTGGCAGTGGCTTCTGCGGACTCTCAGTTCAGCAGCGGCACCACCGGCTGGGTGGCAAAGACGCCGGTGCGGGTCTGCACTACGGTGGCGGCGGTCTGGCCGTCTGCCTTCACGACCAGCAGGCCGGCAAAGTCGGTGAAGTCCAGTTCCACGGCCTCTTCGACCTGCCAGTCGACCTCGGTCACGAAAATGGCCCGATGCCCCATGCCCGCCAAAGTGATCCGGGCCGTCGCCAGCAGCTTGTGCCCGGTGTCGAACAGCTCCAGGTCGAGGGCGACTTCTTCGCCCTCTTCCAGGTTCATCACCGCGATGCCGGTGTCCAGGCCCTCCGAGACCCGGCGCTGCATCGGCGCCACAAAGCCCCTGTCCAGCACCGCACTGCTGCCTACGCCCGCCACACCGGCACCGCCGGCAAACAGAATCACTCCGGCCAGCGCCCGATCCGAGCACACCGTCACTGATCCGGTCAGCAGGTCTCCCAGCCCGTCAGTCGACAGCACCCGCAAGCCCCCGGCCGGAATCACCAGGCTCGTTTCTCCAGTCACCACTTCTCCGTTTAGATCCACACTGAGCGGCTCGCCGGCATCGTTCTTGAGAATCAGCTTGACGCTGGCTTCCCGGTTGGTCAGGTTGAACAGGATCAGCTGACTGAACAGCCCGGCGCCGTCGGCAAACTGCGCAAAGTACTGCTTCTGATTCAGCGGCAGCTCGCTCTGGACATTGTGGCCCGCCCGGATATTGACCGGCTCGGCGACACCGTTGTCGCCCGTATTGAAATTGGCCGCCACCGGCAGGGTAGCAAACTCACCGGGTCGCGTCTGGATGACTGTAGCCCCAACCGGGGTCGTGCTCTTCAGCTTGATCAATCCTTCAAAGTCGGACAGATCCACCACCACATTCCATTCGACCTAGATCATGCTGAAACTGATTGATCGAGACGGCACGCTCCTGGCCACAGCCCAGCTGAACCTTGACATGATGGGTCACAAAGCACTCTTTGTCAGCGAAATAGCCTGGGTTCCTGAACCTGGACAAACTTTGAACTTTGACGACTTCGAGGGTCTTGTCAAAGCAGAAACCGCCTTAGGTCAGATCACTGCCACCGTCGTTCAAAGTCGGGAAAACCAGTTCATCACTATGCCCGTGGAGCCGTTGAATCTCCCAGTTTCCGACCTGATCTTCCCCCAATTCGGAAACGGGGTTCAGGACGGCAATCAAGTCGTCAGTGAATTCTATCTGATGAACCTGGACGATTCCACGGAAGCCGAAGCCTTTGTCGTTCTGTGGGGTGACGACGGCCGGCTGCTGTCCGGAATAGAGCTGATCGGTGGGGAACAAGTGAACGACGAGATCTCTAAGGTGACCATCCCGGCCTGTGGATTTCGCATCCTGCGAACGACTGGGCTGGGGCCCCTCGTTTCCGGGGCAGCCGAGGTTGGTTCCTCCCAGCCGATTGCAGGCATCATCAACTTCAGTGGTACGGTGGGTGCAGCCGGAGTAGGCAGCAGCCACCCGAGCGCCGGCTTCTCAGCGCCGATGGTGACGAACTCAACCATAAACACGGGGATTGCGGTCTGGGCCGACGCCGACAACAGGCTGACCCTTATGCTTAGTCTCATTGACGCCGGCGGACAACTCCTGGCCACCGCCAGCTTGGAAATGCCGAGTTTTGGCCACCGTTCCCTGTTTGTAGACCAGATCGAATGGATCCCCGAAGCCGGGGTGGAACTGGATTTTTCAAACTTTCTTGGAACTTTGAAAGCAATGACCACTGGCGGAAGGGTGGCAGCGACAGTCATCCAGACCCGGCCGGGCGAATTTGTCACCATGCCGGTCGGCCCAAATCCAGATTAGGCCGTCTACGTCGAAAGCGCTTCTTATATCTCCTTTTACAACGTCTGCTCCAATTGACGAAATCAGTAGATGTCCCCCCAAGGAGCCGCTCACGGCGCCGCTCCTTCTCAACCGGTGCAGACATTGTGGAAACGGATTTTCTGCGAGAATGAAATGTCGGCGCATGTTACGAGAAGTTGCTCATGAAAATCTTTTGAGCAAAGGGACAGTGGGCCTTTTATCTTGATTTCAACCGATGCGCCGGTACTTTTGTTGTTTTCAAAGTCCAACTTTTGTGCTATCCGGTCCTCGGGCTGGCCCTCCGTCTCTCTCGTCCAAGTACAGCTTTCAGCGTCAGACAGGTTTTCAAGCTGAAGTCCGACGGTCATCTCCCGATCGTTGAAAACGACACGTTGAAAATGGGGAATCAGGATCTTTGGGACCAGCGGGACGATGCGAAATGAGGCAGAGAGGGACGTGCCGGACTCCGAGTTCAGACTCGCTGCGATACCCCGCCTCGCCTCTAAGGGATGATCGGTCCGGAACGCCGCCTGAAACAGCACCAAAGTGACTGCCAGTCTCACAGAGTTCGTGTTTTTCCTCTCTGAGAGGAATTCAAGCCGAGTTTCACCGGCCTCCGTTAAATCCTCGATCCGTACACTTGGAATCTGAAAACGTAGCGTTTCTTCAACACTGTAGAAACCAAGCCTTTCACCACTCACGCTCCAATCCCTCAGCAGGCTCTGATCATTCATTTCCGCAATGATCTCTTCGGTCTCGTTCCTTCTCAAAGTAACCAGGGGTGGGAGAATTCGCACCCCACCGATACTGCTTGGGGTCTCACAAAGACTCTCCAGGGCCAGCAGGTATTCCTCCAGATCGCCGGCCGTTGTGGCCAACATCATCCCGGACAGCAAACAGGCCAGTCTTAGCTGTGGGAGGATTCGTCTTACTTCGCTCATTTCCCTTCGCTTCTCAGTGTGGAAAAGGCCAGACCGGTGTCGACGCCATCCGTGAAGCCCACGTTGGTAAGCGCCGAAGTCACTTCGGCGAGGGCAATGAGGGGAGTACCCGCGACCGGCAAATCCAGAAAATCTCCATCCAGGGTGAAAGTAAGGCGGTCTTCCGCAGGCCGGATTGTCAGCGTAGGGGATAGCTCCTCCCAGCGAATACTGAGCAAGGGCCCGCCTTCCCGGTCGATGGCAAACGTGAGTGTCTCGAAAACGAAATTCTGCCCCAGGTGGCGGACCTCGACCGTCATTTCGTCGCCGTTGATTTCCTTGATAAAGAGCCCTTTGAGAAGGCCGACGAAGAGCTCCAAGAAAGTGCCGATCTCGCGACAACATGTTGCCACTACCGGGAGCCGACCCCCTAGCCCGGAAAATTCATAAGTTGTCGAAGCGAAGGGCCGCAAGCGCCGCGCTGGCAAGGCTTTACCTCCGAGGGCACCGCAGGCATAGTCGTGATTCTGTCGAGGAGCCCGAGGAGGGGGAACGCAGCCAGGGCGGATGATGGGGGCGCTGCAGCCGACAACTTGTGAATTTTCCGGGCTAAGGCTGGGACGGATCCTTGTGCTATCCTTCCTTCCATGCAACGCAAACCGTTTCGCAGGCCGTGCATCAAGAAGTTCGGCGATGTCCTCCAATTGACTCGGACCCGTGTGGAGCCGGGCCAGCAAGGGACACAGGGCATCTACGTGGACAATATTTAGACAGGCTACACCAGAACAAGCAGAGAAAAGGGACAGTCCAATCGATCCCTGGCTTTGACGGGCCCCTTCACCTAGAATCTTCGCAAAGGAGAAGCCTATGGTTCGACGATTCCCTGCAGCTCTTGGACTCCTTCCTTTCTTTCTCTTGTTTCCAGCTGAGTCACAGGCAGGCATTCCACAGAGTGAGCGTGACGCGCTGGTCGCTCTTTACAACGCCACGGGAGGCGACAACTGGACCGATAATACGAACTGGCTGGGTGCTGAGGGCACGGAGTGACCTGGTTTGGGGTCACCTGCCACGACGATGAAAACAACCTGCGCCACCTCTCTCTTCGCAACAATAACCTGATCGGAACCATTCCACCTGAGCTGGGCGATCTGGCCAGGCCGCAAACGATCGAGCTCAGCATCAACCAGCTGACGGGTGAGATCCCCCCGGAGCTGGGAATGCTGACTGGTCTCGGTCGCCTCTTACTTCACAGCAACCAGCTGACCGGGGAAATCCCCTCAGAACTGGGCAACCTGGCCAACGTGAACGACCTCTTTCTCGACAGGAACCAGTTGACGAGAATTCCGCCGGAGCTGGGCAACATGGCGAGGCTGCGCCGACTCTCTCTATCCGAAAACCGGCTGACCGGAAAGATCCCTCCGGAATTGGGAAACATGGCAGATTTGCGCAGCCTCGGACTTGCCCTCAACCAGTTGAGCGGAGAGATTCCCGCTGAACTGGGCAGCCTCGCCGACCTGGGCTTTCTCAGCCTGGCCGACAACCGGCTCCAGGGAGCTGTTCCAGATGAGCTGTCGCAATTGACTGATCTGGACGAGGGGGGCCTGGACCTTCGCTTCAACCACCTGTACACCGACAATAACGCGCTGAGAGACTTTCTGAATTCCAAACAGTTCGGAGGCGATTGGGAGAGGTTTCAGACCCTTCACCTCTACTTTGCCCAGTTTGGCGACGGCCTGGGACTCTTCAGCCAGGTGGTTCTTTTCAGCCTCAACCAGATCGCCGAAGCCACCGGTCAAATTGACATCCTGGGCGCTGCCGGGCAGGGTTTGTCGGTTGATCTCAATGGAGAGATCATCGAGGGGACCAGGGATTTCAACGTCCCCGCTTCCGGGCTGCTCAGCTTGCGCACCGACGGACAGGGAGACCTGATCGCAGGCTCTGCCCGCATCACTTCGGACCGCCACCTGGAGGGCGTCGTGATTTTCGGCGGAGATAACGGGCTGGCCGGTGTGGGAAGCAGCCCCGACTTTCCCTTTGGTTTTGCAGCCCCCATGCAGAGCAGCGAGGCAAGTCAGATCAACTCCGGGATCGCCGTGACGAGACTGAGCGAAGACCAGGATCCCCTGGGCGAGGGCCAGGGTTCTCTGCAGATGACACTTCTGGACACCGGAGGCGCGGTGCTGGCCACGGCCTCTGATCAGTTGCCCCCCAACGGGCACAAAGCCCTGTTCGTGACGGAAATCAACTGGGACACGCCGGTTGATTTCTCTGACTTTATCGGCATTCTTCGGGTGACCTGCTCTGAGCCGGTCACGGCCACGGTGGTTCAAACGCGGGCTGACGAACTGGTCACCATGCCGGTTGCAGGACTGCAGCCTCCCCAGCCCCAGCCGGCGGGTCACTACGGCGGTGCACCGGCTGGAGCGGCCCAACACCATTACTACTTCGCCCAGTTCGCGGACGGGCTCGGGCTGTTGTCCAGCCAGATCCTGCTCCTGAACCTGAGTCAAGTCGCGATGGCCACGGCAGATCTTACCCTGAAAGGAAACGACGGCAGTCTCCTGACGGTGGATCTAAACGGACAGGAGGTAGCGGGACAGACCCAGGTGCAAATCGCCCCCAACGGACTACAGGTCCTGGCTACTGATGGGCAGGGAGAACTTTCGGCTGGTTCGGTATCGGTGAGCTCCAATCAACCCCTGGCCGGAGTCATTGTCTTTGCCGGAACCCGCCTGGGAGCAGCGGGTGTAGGCAGCAGCGCCGAACTGGCAGGAGGTTTCCTGGCCCCTATGGAGACCGACGAAGATCTCGTTATCAACACGGGTGTAGCCGTGATGAATCTGGAGATGGCCGAGGTGACGCTGGACGCCGAGTTGATCTCTGTCGACGGATCGGTCATCGCAACAGCCCAGCTCAAGCTTGCCGGCATGGGACACGATGCCATCTTCATCGACGAGTTCGAGTGGAGTGTTCCGGTCGACTTCAGCCGTTTCGAGGGTCTGTTGAGAGTCTCCAGCAGCGGACGGATCGCGGCCGCGGTCATCCAGACCCGTCCGGGTCAGTTTGCGACCATGCCGGTGGCGGCCCTGTAGAGGAACGGCAGGTCCCTGCCTGGTTCTACAAACTGCTCGTAGCTCACGTGGCTGAAGCCCCGGCCATCGGTTACCAAAATGGGATCGAGCAAGTGCGAAGCCGGGTCACCGGGCCAGGTCCGCCCACACCGTCTGCGCTTTGCGGAACAGTTCGATAACCGAGTCTCTTCTCTGGTCGGTGGCAAACGTGCCGCGTTGTTCGACATCCTCGATCAGCTCGTCGATCCATGTGATCCAGAACCGCGCATCGTGTGGAGACCGGATGGGCTGGTCGTTCAGATAGCAGAAAACCGGACCGGTGTGCGCAAAAGCCTTCGGATCGTTCATGATCAGGCGATGTCCGGGTCCCAGAGCTCGGGCGGCAATCCAGGAACTCTTCTCCAGGACCAGCTCCTCGGTGATCCTGGCCTGCCTCCCGCCTCCCTGGATGGGTTTCGATTTCACCAGGAGACCGTTGACGATGATCTCCAGCCTGTCCACCGGAACGATCGAGGCAACCTCCGCTTCAACAGTCACGCGGATCGGAACGGATGACCCATCCGAAAGCTGAAGCTCCTCACCGGGTTCTTTCCCATTGACGCGAAGAGTGAGATAGGGACCATTGGTGATGAAGCTTCTGCCTTTCCGACCAGTGGGGAGTGCCGGGGAATCCCGTGTAGAGGGCACGGAGGAGCCCGCTACTTCCATCTTGATCAGATCGGAAGCTGCCAGATTCTGGAAGTCCTCGGTCGTATAGTCGATGGATCCTCCGATGAGGACAGGTTTCAGTGGCTCTCTGGTCTTACCGGGTACGGTGCGGCGCAGTAGCAGCCTCTCCAGGTCGCGGGCTTCAACGACCCCTTGCAGCTCCCATTGAGAAGGGGGAATGCGGGTGGCGTATTGCAGTTGCCGGGCCGGCATTTCGTGGGAGGGAGGGGGCTGGTTCTGGAGCTGTTGAGTTTCATGGGCTGCACCGCTTCGGCCCTGCAGGGCCAGCCACAGGCAGGCTCCTGTGAAAAGGGTTCTATGAGTTCGAAACTTCCTGTGCACGGACCAAGAATAGCAGCTGCCGAGCGGCCACATCCTGTGAAGGGCCCCTCCAAACATTGAGGGTCGGGGCCACGGAGCTACTGGTCCTGGAAGGGTACGATGGTGGCTTGTGCGCTGGAGAGCGGCAACGGGGGTGGCTACACGGATGCAGTGAGCGGGCCGCTAATCAGCATCATGAAGTTCACGTTCAGCATTGTCAGGATTACCGTCGCGTTCTTCTGCATCCTCGACCGCCAGATTCAGAACCATTCGTGAGAAGACCGAATCGACAGAACCTCCGAGTCCCAGTCCAAAGGCGGAGACGGCCACCGAAACAACTGTCAACATGACAGCATATTCGATGGTCGTCACGCCCGACTCGACCCCCGTCTTCCGTGAAAGCGCAGCAATGAAGCTCTTTGTTTCCTTCATATGCCCATTCCCCTGACTCTACTGAAGAACCCCCCTCTCCCACAGCTCCCCCCAACCCAGGGTAAGGAAGCGAGATTTAGAAGCACGATCAGGATACAAAGGCTTTCACGATCTGACTTGTGAGTGTCGTCACTGATTGTCGGAATACGAAAGAATTCAACCCCCGAACGGCAAGGCGTGGAACCTGTTTTGGTTTTAGACCAGAAAACCGGAACGCTGGTTGACTCGGTTGATTCCCTCGCCGTTTCCATGTATCAATAGACCAAACCGTTAAGCTAATTTTGGAAGCCTTTATCATGTCATTATTGAGACCCGACCCAACTTTTTATCCCTCTCCCAAGATGGCCATGCAAGCCGCTCCTGAGAAGCTGGCGTACGTGGCCCTGATCAACCCCGACCAGGAGGGGCGGCCGGATGAAATCGCCGTCATTGACGTTGACCCGAGCTCATCGAGTTACGCTCGAATGGTGGGGAACGTAGCCATGAGCGCGCCGGGTGATGAGCTGCATCATTTTGGCTGGAACGCCTGCAGCTCGTGCCTGTGTCCCTACGCACCTCATCCCCACACGGAGAGGCGCTACCTGATCGTTCCCGGTATCGGCTCCTCGCGTATCCACATCATTGACACCAAGCCGGACCCGCGCCAGTTGAAGATCGTGAAAGTGATCGAACCTGAAGAGCTTGCCGAACGTGCCGGATACTCGGCACCACACACTGTCCATTGCGGGCCCGAGGGAGTGCTCATCAGCGCCCTTGGGGCACCTGATGGGGGAGCGCCCGGCGGTGTTTTCGGTATGGACCCGGAGACCTTCGAGATTCTGGGCTCGTGGGAACTGGATCGGGGATCGCAGGAGTTGTCCTATGACTTCTGGTGGCACCTGGGTTATGACACGCTGGTCAGCAGCGAGTGGGGGACACCCAACATGGTCAGTGAGGGGATCAACCCGGAGCTCCTTCTGAACGGGAAGTACGGTCACAAAATCCACCTGTTTGATCTCAGGCGCCGACGCCATCTCCAGGAATTGGACCTGGGTGCCGAGAACCAGATGGTGCTGGAGCTGCGTCCGGCCCACGATCCGACCAGGCCCTGGGGCTTCGTCGGAGTGGTGGTGTCTCTCAAGGATCTCTCGGCGTCGATCTGGGTCTGGCACAAGGAAGACACCTCCTGGGGTATTAAGAAGATCATTGAGATTCCCGCCGAGCCTGCCGACGCAGAGCTGCTGCCGCCGCTGCTGAAGGGCTTCGGGGCGGTTCCGCCTCTGGTTACGGATATCGATCTGTCACTGGACGATCGCTTCCTGTACGTCTCCTGCTGGGGCACCGGGGAGTTCATCCAGTATGACGTCTCCGATCCGTTCAACCCCAAGAAAACCGCCTCGGTCCATCTGGGAGGGATTGTGCGCCGTACCGCTCACGTGGCCAAGCCGGACCAACCGCTCAATGGAGCCCCCCAGATGGTGGAGGTCAGCCGCGATGGCCGGCGAGTCTACTTCACAAACTCGCTCTATACACCCTGGGACGCTCAGTTCTATCCCGACGGTATCCAGAGCTGGATGGTCAAATTAGACGCCGATCCGGAAGGAGGCATGGAACTGGATCCGAACTTCTTCATTGAATTTGATGGCATGCGAAGCCATCAGGTGCGGCTCGAAGGAGGAGATGCCAGCTCCGATTCGTATTGTTATTCATGACGACCGCGTCCTGGGCGTGGCCGGCCCTGTTCGGGCTGGGTGCGTTCCACGGTATCAACCCGGCGATGGGCTGGCTTTTTGCCGTGGCGCTGGGGATGCAGCGGCACAGCAACCGTGCAGTGTTGAGAGCATTGCTGCCGATCACTCTCGGCCACGGCCTGGCCATTGGAGTGGTCGTCGGGCTGGCCGGGCTGCTGGAAATCGTCATTCCTCTGAAGACTCTGAAGATCGCCGTTGCGGTCATCCTGGCATCCTTTGGACTCTACTACTTGATCCGAAGGCGCCACCTGCGCTGGGGCGGCATGCAAGTCGGATTCCGGGACTTGACCTTCTGGTCCTTCCTGATGGCCTCAGCTCATGGTGCCGGCTTCATGGTGCTCCCGGTCCTCTTCAATCTGACAAACCAGGCGACTGGTTTGCACGACCACGCTGCCATGAGCCCCGCCAGTGACGCCTGGACGAGCGCTGGGGCAGTTCTGATTCACACCGTCGGCTACCTGACCGTGACCGGCCTGGTGGCCTGGGTCGTCTATCAGAAGCTGGGACTGGCTCTCCTCAGGAAAGCCTGGGTGAATCTGGATCTGATCTGGGCCGTCGCTCTGGTGGGTACCGCCCTCTTCACTCTCATTCTCTAACTCGCCCGGGTTGCCAGGGAGAGGCTCTCGCAATACCATGAGTACCTAACCCGGATGATTCATAAATTTTCTACTGCAGCGTGAGAATCTCCCGCCCTGACTGCGTTACGCTCGGTCGGCCTCCTCGGCGTACTGCACGAGTACGCCTCCGGGGGCCTCGGTCGCAAGCCTTGTCAGAACGGGTCTTCCCCCGCTTCGCTACGAAAACTTATGAATAATCCGGGCTCTAACCCAACGGGCCAGCGGAACCGGCTGCGCGAACACGAGATGGAGATTTTCACTTGCCCATGAAACCCGGCCCCAGAACCGTTCTCACCCTGGCGGTGTGCGCACCAGGCATCCTCATTGTCGCAGCCCTCTGTGATTGGAGACAGTTAGAATTCCCCGCGACGACAAATGGAATTCCCCGCTTTTTCAGGGCTGATCCTGACCATGAGGGCATGGTTAAGGATCAGCAAGTGCGGAGGTTAGTAAAGTTGAAGAAGAACGAGAAGACGCTAACGATGGCGGCGGCCAAAGCGGGGATGTCGCGAAAGACAGCTCGCAAGTACCTGAAGTCGGGAAAGCTACCGAGCCAGTGTCAGCCGGAACGGTATTGGAGAACTCGATCGGATCCGTTCGAGTCGGTGTGGCCGGAGGTGAAAGAGATCCTGAAGCGATCGCCGACGGTGGAAGCAAAAGCGGTGTTCGATCATTTGTGTCGTCAGCAGGAAGGGGCCTTCCAGCAAGGCCAGTTGAGAACGCTGCAGCGCAGGATCAAGCAGTGGAAGGCAGAATACGGAGAAGCGAAGGAGGTGATGTTCCCGCAGAAGTATCAGCCGGGACATCAAGCGCAATCGGACTTCACGTTTATGGGGCGCCTCGGAGTGACGATCCAGGGCCAGCCGTTTCCCCATCTGCTGTACCACTTCGTGTTGGCCTACTCGAACTGGGAAGCGACCACGCTGTGTTTCAGTGAGTCGTTTGAGAGCCTCAGCCTGGGGCTTCAGAACGCGTTGTGGGAGTTGGGGGCGCTGCCCGAGGAGCACCGGACCGACCGGCTCTCGGCGGCAGTCAAGAACCTGAAGCGGGAAGAGTTCACCGAGCGCTATCAAGCGTTGCTGAGACACTTCGGGATGCGCTCCAGTCGCACTCAGGCAGGAAAGGCACACGAGAACGGGGATGTGGAACAGTCCCATCACCGCTTGAAACGGGCCATTGAGCAGGAACTGCTGCTGCGGTGTAGCCGTGATTTTTCCAGCCGGGAAGAGTACGAGGGCTTTGTAGCGGTGATTGTGTCCCGGCGCAATGCGGCCCGGCAAAAGCGCCTGGGAGAAGAGCTGGCAGTGATGCGCCCGTTGCCGGCACGCCGTCTGGATGACTTCACCCGGCAGTGGGTGAGAGTCTCCCCCAGCAGTACGATCCGGGTTCGCCACAACACCTATTCGGTGGACAGCCGGTTGATCGGCGAGCGCGTTCAAGTGCGGGTGTGGGCGGATCAGGTGGAGGTCTACTACGGAGGACGGCGCCAGGCACGGATGCCGCGCTTGCGAGGAGAAGGCAAGCATCGCATTGACTACCGGCACGTGATCCATTCGTTGGTGCGCAAGCCGGGGGCGTTTACTCGCTATCGCTGGCGGGAGGATCTGTTTCCGGGGATCTTGTTTCGAGTCGCCTACGACGAGCTGCGCCGAGATTGTCCGGCCACGGCGGATCGCCAATATCTGAAGATCCTCGAGGTGGCTGCCCAGGAAGGTGAACAGCGGGTGCGAGAGGCACTTCAGGTGTTGATTGAGCGGGGACAAAGAATCCGTTTTGAAGCACTACGAGAATGCCTTGTCGATCCGGTGGTGGAACCCTGGGAAGTGATGGTGGAGAAGATGGACGTGGGCCTCTACGACACCCTTCTCGAGAACCGGGAGGTGAGGTCATGAGCACAGGCAACTTACCGCGACTTCGCGAGTGCCTAATCGAGCTGCATCTACCGGCCTTTCGGGAGCACTACGCCGCCCAGGCGGCACTGGCCACCCAGGAAAGTCTGTCCTATCCCCGGTTTCTCTTGTCGTTATCTGAGATCGAGGTGGCGGAGCGGCACGAGCGCAAAATCCAGCGCCAGCGTCGGGCCTCCAAGCTTCCCTGGGAGAAAACGCTGACGGCGCTGGACCGCTCGCGCTTGCCCCAAAGCGTGGATCGACAACTCACAGCGCTGCTGGAAGGGACGTTTTTGGATCGTGCCGAGAACGTCTTGGCTTTCGGTAACCCTGGGAGCGGGAAAACCCATCTGGTCTGTGCTCTGGGCCAGGAGTTGATTCTGCTGGGGCGCCGGGTTCTGTTTTCTACCTGCGCCCTGCTGGTACAGCGATTGCTGCGGGCCAAAATCGATCTGACTCTGGAGAAGGAGCTCAAGAAACTGGATCGCTTCGAGGCTCTCATAGTCGATGACATCGGCTACGTTCAGCAAAGCCGGGAGGAAATGGAGGTTCTCTTCACACTGCTGGCCCATCGTTACGAACGTCGCAGCATCTTGCTGACCAGCAACCTGATCTTCTCGGACTGGGAGAGGATCTTCAAGGACCCCCTGACGACGGCAGCAGCCATCGACCGGCTGGTGCACCACAGCGTGATTCTGGAACTCAACGTCCCGAGCTATCGAATGGAGAGCGCCAAGGCAAAGCAGCAGGGAACCACGAAATGAGGAAACCGCGAGGAGGTCAAATCCGGGCAAATCGGCTGATTGGACCCCGGAAAGTGCTTGGTGAGGGCGATAGACGAGTGCCCGCCAAGGGGAGAGGTCGTACAGCGCCCTACAGAGGCCGCTCAGCAGCCTCGTGGATCTGGTCCACTCCCCTCGACGCCAGCGCGAGCGAGGGGGAGCTCCGTTCGGGCTACGCCCTCACTCCGTCCCCCTCGCATTCTAGGAACAATCTCTCTTTTTTACAGAAAGGAGGACCGCGGAAAGGGCCGTCTCAGAGGACGGCTACAGCTCTTTTTTTTTAATCCTTGTGTGGGGATTTCCAATCGTCGCTGCGGGAATTCTATTTGACGTTGATCACCTCTGGAACATCCGAATCGTCAGGAACTCTCCGGATGCGGGCCTCGAACGGCTGCGGGCGCTCCCCTATCTCGAATACAGTGACGAACCGGCGGATCTGTCTTTGAGGGACGTTGTCCGCCACGAAAAGGACGCGGCATCTGACGGCTACAATCTCTATCAGAGCCGGCTCATGGACATGGAGGGCAAGACGGTCCAAGAGTGGTCTCGCGGCGGCGCTTCCGGGCTCTCCCCAGCCCTGAATATCGGGGCCCTGCTGGATGACGGAAGTGTCTTGGCCTGGGAAGTGGTCAGCCTTCGATTGCTGAAACTGGACTGGCACTCCAATCTGGTCTGGAAGAGCGACCTTCGGGTGCATCATGAGATCGCGCTCACCTCCAGCTCCACGATTCTGGTTCCAACCAAAGAAGTTCACCGCTACCACGGACGACAGGTTGAATTCGACGTGCTGCTGGAGCTCTCGATGGAGGGTGGGATTCTATGGCGCTGGTCCACGTATGAGACTATTGACGAGCTGAAGGGTCTCTATAAGCGGTCCTCCCTGGATCTGGATAAAGCTGAGGTAGCGAGGAGGAAACGCAAAGGGCCCAGACCTCTCAGGAAAAAGAGCCCATTTGGCGGCGGGTATGACTACTACCACCTGAACTCCATCCAGGAGCTGCCTGAGACACCCCTGGGAACAAAGGACAGCCGATTCCGAGCCGGCAACCTGTTGATCAGCTTCAGGAGCGTCCATCTGATCCTGATCCTGGAGAGGGAGACGGGTGAGGTAGTGTGGAGCTGGGGACCCGGAGAGGTGAAACGTCAGCACATGCCGCGCCTCATGGCCAACGGAAACCTGCTGGTATTCGACAACGGGAACATGAAGAGAGGCTATTCTCGGGTGATTGAGCTGGACCCGGTGAAGAAGCAGATCGTTTGGGAGTACCGGGCAGATCCCCCCGAATCTTTCTTTACCCTGGCGCAGGGATCTGCCCAGAGACTCGGCAACGGAAACACTCTGATTATGAATTCTGCCAAGGGTCGAGCTTTCGAAGTCACAACCGAGGGCAGAATCGTCTGGGAATGGTTCAACCCCGTGACCAGCGACGGAAAGCGAGAGAGAGTCTACAGGATGATTCGGCTTGAAAAGGGGAAGATCGACAGGATCCTTGGCTCAACCGGGGACGGGCTCGGGCGGGAGGGCTGAGGCGCAACCGATGATCGTTCTCGAGCACGTTACGAAGCGGTTTGACTCGGTGGTCGCAATTGACGATCTCTCCTGCCACTTCCGACGAGGCCAGACCCACATCCTGCTGGGATCAAGCGGCTGCGGCAAGTCGACGATCTTGCGGCTGGTGCTTGGACTCGAGACCCCCGATAAGGGCACCGTGCAAGTGGACGGCCGTTTGATGAGTCCCGAGACGAGGACCGAGCTGGTAGCGAAAATGGGCTACGTGGTGCAGGAAGGGGGGCTATACCCGCACCTGACGGTCCGCCGCAACGTTGCCCTGGCCGCGGAAGCCCGAGGATGGTCCGGACAACGAATTGCCGGCCGCCTTCGCGACCTGGTGCAGCTCGTCGGCTTCGACAATCAGATCATGCAGAAATATCCAAACCAGTTGAGCGGGGGACAGAGGCAGAGGGTCGGCCTGATGCGATCCTTGATGCTGGATCCGCCAATTCTGCTTCTGGACGAACCGCTGGGTTCACTGGACCCACTGGTTCGGGACACTCTGCAAAGGCAGCTCAAAGAGATTTTCAGGGAATTGAGGAAGACGGTTGTCCTGGTGACTCACGACATTCGCGAGGCCGCCATTCTCGGTGAGACCGTCACCCTGATGACTGAAGGTCGGATGGTTCAGCACGGGACGTTCCTGGATCTGGCGGCGCGACCCTCGTCGGGATTCGTGACCGCATTCCTTCAAGCTCAGAAACCACCAGCCGAGTTACAGGACTACTTTTAAGCCACATGCCCCTCTCAACAAGGCTTCTTCGGACTTCCCTTCTTCTGCTTCTGTTATTGGGATTCCCGAGCTCCGGTTTCTCATCTGAAAAGCCTGTCGTTCGGGTTGGATCCAAGGCATTTACCGAGAGTTTTATACTGGCCGAGATTATTGCCCAGATCGTCGAGGGGAGCGGTGCGGCCAAGGCGGAGCGCAGAATGGGCCTGGGAGGGACCGGCATCGCCCATCGAGCGCTTGTCAACGGGGATATTGACCTGTACCCCGAGTACACGGGCACCCTGAGTCAAGCCATTCTCAAAGACCCTTCCCTCGAGAGCGTAGAAGAAATCAGGAGGCGACTCCGCGGGAGTGGCCTTACGATCAGCGGTTCGATCGGCTTCAACAATACGTATGCCCTCTCGGTACGCGAGGGACTGGCAGAGCGTCTGGGGTTGGAGACCATCAGCGACCTGACGAAGCATCCCCAGATGAGGGCTGCTTTCAGTCCCGGCTTTAGCGGTCGAGACGACGGCTGGCCGGGGCTCAGAAAGCACTACGATCTGCGCCTTTCCGACGTTCGAGTGATCGAACATGCTCTCAGCTATGCGGCGCTTTACCAGGACAAGGTTGATGTCATCGATATCTACTCAACGGACGGAAAGCTCGACAAACTGGACTTGCGTATCCTTGAGGACGATCTCGGGTTCTTCCCGGACTACGAGGCGGTAATGTTCGTGCGCGAGGAGTTTATAGAGAAATTTCCCCAGATCTGGCAGAGACTCGAGGAGGCCCTCGTCCATCAGATCGACGACCGGGAGATGTCTGGTTTGAATGCTCTTGCCGAACTGGAAGGGAAAAGCCTGGCTCAGGTGGGTGCCGTTTTTCTGAAGAAGGAACGATCGTCGGATGGGCGCACCGACACCGTTTGGAAAGAAGTCCTCGCCCTGACGCTGGATCATCTGTACCTGGTAGCTCTCTCGCTCGGGTTGGCAGGACTTGTGGGTATTCCGCTCGGTCTGGTGGCCGCCCGCTTCAAGAAACTGGGACAAATCGAGCTGATGTCTGTCGGGGTTCTCCAGACGATCCCCTCGCTGGCGTTACTTTGCTTCATGATTCCGCTGTTTGGAATTGGAAAAACGCCTTCACTGGTGGCTCTTTTCCTTTACGCATTGCTGCCGATCGTGCGAAACACTTACACCGGCATGATCAGTCTGGACCGGCAGTTGCTCGAAATAGCCGGCGTTTTGGGGCTGAACTGGCGGCAGAGACTGCTGCGCATCGAGCTCCCGCTCTCCTCAGTGAACATCCTGGCCGGGATCAAGACTTCGGCCGTTCTCACGGTGGGAACGGCCACGCTGGCAGCTTTCATCGGAGGGGGGGGCTACGGCACCCTGATCGTGCGCGGATTGGCTCTCGACGACTTGTCCATCACGCTGGCGGGTGCCGTGCCTGCCGCGGTCATGGCCCTGGTGATTCACGCCCTTTTCGAGTTTCTCGATCGCATCCTCATACCCCGGGGCCTGCGCAAGGATTTCGCGTACTCCTCGTAACGGCACCGGGAAGCGGCGGCTCGACACTCTACGTGCCGCACTCCACTTTGGAACGCTGGGACGCTGGAACCAGAGTGTGGGAGGCACCTTGGCGCGGCGACCTGCAATTGTGAACGTGACTACCCGGCGTTCGCGGCCTGAGGCCCCTCCCACTCTGGGATCTTGGATTCCTTGGAACGCTGGAACCCTGGAACGCTCGAACCCTAGTCCCCATTTGCGAAAGTGAGCTTGGACTTGGAAGGGTCCAGGACCGGTCCCAGTTCGTAGATGTTCCGGTAGCCGTAGACGTAGAGGGTAATGAACGTGGGAATATTCAGAGACGCCCGAGCCCTCTTGGTTGGGAATGCCACAGGGGCGTTCACAAAATTGTTGTTGCAGTAGATCAGTACGCGAGTCTGTTGAGAAGGAATGACTTGACTCAAGGTCTCTTCGTTAATGTCCGAAAAGTTCACATGGACGGCTCCGGCGATGTGCATTTTCTGGTACTTTTCCAGACTTCGTGCGTCCAGGATCATCGTGTCTTCTTCCTTCGACATTTCAATGAATTGCTCTTCCGACAACCTCCTCTCCTCGCGCAGGTCCCAGACCTCCTTCGCCACCCCCATGAAACCGGGGTAATCGATCAACCGGTTGGGGATATCCCGGCTCTGGGCGCTGACGTGAAGCGGCGCCAGACCCGAGACGAGAGCCAATGCCAGGTACGCCGGTATTAAGTTAACTCGAATTGTGTTCATCTCATCCTCCTATGAAGCTGTCAATTGTTGATCCGGCCTCCAGGTATAGCCGTGAATGTACGGGTGTGGTAGACATCTGCAGGTAAAACCTGGGGAGGGGCTATTTACAAAACTTTTTCCTGTTCACAACGGGAGGACTTGCGGGCAGGAAGTACCGCGTGGAATACTTTTCGGATCCAGGAGCGGTAGAGTGATGGAGTCGATGAGAATCTGTGCCGGTCTGGCTCTGGTCGGGCTCCTTAGCGGGGCTCAAGTTGTGGCCGAGTCGGGCAGCCCCCCCCGTCAGGACCCCGGTTCACAGCCGGCGACAGAAAATGCCGGGCGCTACTGGCCGCAGTGGCGAGGCCCTATGGCCACGGGCGTCGCAACCAACGCCGACCCACCCGTGGAGTGGAGCGAGACCCGCAACATACGCTGGAAGATCGCTCTGCCGGGCAACGGGAACTCGACACCGATCGTGTGGGGAGATCGGGTCTTTCTCACCGCAGCCGTACCTTATGGCGACCCGCTTGAACCCAGGCACGACACCGCCCCCGGCGTGCACGACAGCGTCCCCGTGACCCGCCGGCACCGGTTTGTGGCCCTCGCCGTCAGCCGCCGGGACGGAAAGATCATCTGGCAGCGCACACTGACCACGGAACTCCCGCACGAGGGTGGTCATTACACCGGGAGCCTTGCTTCCAACTCACCGGCCACCGACGGCGAGCATCTCTTTGCGTTCTTTGGCTCACGCGGTCTGTATGCTCTGGGCCTGGACGGCAAACTGAAGTGGAAAACGGGTCTCGGCAAGATGCACACCAAACACGCCCACGGAGAGGGCAGTTCACCGGCCCTGTACGACGACACGCTGATCGTCAACTGGGATCACGAAGGCGAATCGTCCGTGATGGCGTTTGACAAAAATAGCGGCGAACACCGCTGGGCGGTGGGGCGCGATGAGGTCACATCGTGGGCGACCCCTGTAGTCGTCGAGCACCAGGGCAAGGCACAGGTTATCATCAGCGGTACCCGGCGCCTGCGTAGCTACGATCTTGCGACCGGCAAAGTGATCTGGGAGTGTGGCGGGCTGTCGGCAAACATCGTTGCCTCGCCGGTAGCGGCGGATGGCATGGTGTACGCCGCCAGCAGTTACGAGTCACGGGCCCTGCTTGCCATCCGCCTCGACGGCGCCAGGGGCGACATCACCGGCACCGATCAGGTCGTGTGGACCCGAACGCGAGGCACACCCTATGTGCCGTCGCTGCTGCTTTATGGAGACTCGCTGTACTTCCTCACCCACTACCAGGGAATTCTTTCACGCGTGCACGCAAAGACGGGCCGTGACCAGCCCGGCGCCTTTCGGCTCCCCGGTATCACCAATGTATACGCATCTCCAGTGGGCGCCACCGACCGCGTGTACATCACTGACCGCAGCGGCACAACCCTGGTCATCAGTCACGAGAGCCAGCCGCGGGTACTAGCCAAAAACCACCTCGATGATATCTTCAGTGCCTCGGCCGCGCTGGTGGGTCGAGAACTCTTCCTGCGAGGGCAGCGAAATCTCTACTGCATCGCCGAAGAGTAATGCGAGGCCTTTTGGGCCCCTTAAACTTTTGGCACGACTCCGAAACATTTGCGAGCGAGCCGAGTACCATACGCTATAACCCTTGGGAGGGGGTAGCGATGAATTCCACTTTGAGAGCTCTCAATCGATTCGGACTGGGCGCCCGCGTAGGGGAGAGGCAGGGCATCGACGACCCGAGAAACTGGCTCAAGTCGCAACTGGATCCGTCCCTTACCGGAATCGAAGCCACCAATCTTCCTTCGCTGAAAGAGGTGGGATCAGCCCTCGGACAAGCCCGACAGTCCCAGAATACAAGCGACGAAGAGACCCGCCGAACAGCACGGCAGGGGCTGCGACAAATCTCCGGAAGAGAGATTTCCGCAGTTCTCCAGCAACGGATCGCCACGAAAACACCTTTCCTGGAGCGACTGGTGGCCTTCTGGTCGAATCATCTGTGTGTTTCGGCACAGTCCAAGCCGCAGGTTCTGAGCCTGGCCGGACATTACGAACGTGAGGTCATCCGGCCCCATGTACTGGGTCGCTTCAGTGACATGGTCCTGGCCTCCGCACGCCATCCCGCCATGCTTTTCTACCTGGACAATGCCCGCTCGATCGGCCCTTCTTCGAGAGGCAGCCGGATGGCTGCCCGGCGCGGCCGCAAGCGGGGCCTGAACGAAAACTATGCCCGGGAACTGTTGGAACTCCACACCGTGGGAGTGGACGGAGGATACGCTCAGAAAGATGTCGAACAGCTGGCTCTGATCTTCACCGGCTGGACCGTGGCCGGGCTGGGACAGGGCATGAGCATGGGGGGTTCCGAACAACCGGCCTTCATGTTCCGGGCGGCTCTCCATGAACCGGGCGCCAAGAGGGTACTGGGGGTCAGGTACCCGGAAGCCGGAGTCGCAGAGGGAGAGCGAGCGATTCGCGACCTTTGCCGGCGGCCTCAAACAGCTCGCTTCGTGGCGAACAAGCTGGTCGGCCATTTCGTGTCGGATGATCCTCCGGATGCGGCGGTCGAGCGCGTCGCCGCGACGTTCCAGAAAACAGAGGGCGACCTGCTCAAGGTCTCTGCCGCTCTCGTCGACCTTGAAGAAGCCTGGAAGGCCGAAAATCGGAAGTTCCGCACCCCCCAGGACTGGCTCGTCGCAGTCCTGCGTGGAGTCGGACTAACGAATGAAGTCCCACACCGGATGGGGCGACTCCTCCGCCAGCTTCGTCATCCTTTGTGGGCGCCGGCTGCGCCGAAAGGCTATGGAGACGCAATGAGAGAGTGGGCCGACCCGGACAGCCTGATGAACCGGGCGGAACTGGGCCGCTCACTGGCAAAACGTCTCAATCGCAGCCGCTTCGAGCCCGAGAAGATACTGGAACTTGTGGATCTTCCCGACTCTGACCCTCTTCGCTCGCTGCTTGCTGACAATTCTATTGGGAGGGACGAGCGTCTGGCTCTGGGCATTGCAGGCCCTGCGTTTCAATGGAGATAACCATGGATCGACGAACTTTTATTCGCGGAATGTGTGCGGGTGGCGTGGCAACGTTCACGTCTGGGACCTTGAGCCTGGCAACTGTGCCGGGTAGTGGAAAGCTGGTCTTCGTTCTTCTCAGAGGGGGCCTGGACGGGCTCTCTGCAGTGGTACCCTACGGGGACCGGGACTACCGGGACGTGCGCGGCCCCCTGGCCTTCAAGAAAACCGATCTGGGAGTGCTGAATGATCAATTTGGCCTGGCCCCGGGACTGCACCCGCTGAAGCAGCTCTGGGACCAGGGAGAGCTGGCTGTGGTCCACGCCATGGCGATTCCTTACCGCACCCGCAGTCACTTTGATGGGCAGGCGATTCTGGAGACCGGACTGGATGCGCCGCGCGGGTCCTCGGACGGCTGGCTGAACCGCCTCCTGCAGGTCATGGACGGTAAGCGCTCCGGAATCGCGGTGGCTGCGGGCCTCCCTCTCTCCCTGTCCGGAGCCCATTCGGTGAAAACCTGGTCGCCCGCCAACCTGGGAGTTGTCGACGACGGCTACGTGGATCGGCTGCACGTTCTCTACCAGCACGACCCCAGGCTGCTGGACCGCTTCGAAGCGGCTCTGCAGATGCCCGAAGTGGGAATGATGCGGACCTCCAGGAGTGGCGGCCGCCAGCAGATCGAAGGCATTCTGGGGGCCACGGCCCGCTTTTTGCGAGAGCCCGATGGACCCAACGTGGCCGCCGTCGAGTTCAGCGGCTGGGATACCCACGCCAACCAGGGAAAGCAGGGGGGACAGCTGGATCGGCTTCTGGCCCAGCTGGCCAGGGGAATCCTGACGTTCAAGGCACAAGTCGGGTCCACCTGGGATCAAACGACCCTGGTAGTGATGACCGAGTTCGGCCGGACAGCCAGGCCCAATGGAACGGGGGGGACCGATCATGGTACGGCCGGTGCCGGATTCATTATCGGGCCAAACCTGTCTCGCAGCAGAGTTCTCTCCGACTGGCCCGGTCTGGCTAAGACTGCGCTCTACGAAAGCCGCGACCTGCGGCCGACTCTGGACACTCGTACCGTGCTCAAAGCGGTTGTCGAGGGTTGCTTCGAGCTCAATCGAAATCAATTGAATCGAATCTTCCCCGGCGCGGATCAGCTCAAGGGATTCCCCGATCTGATGAGCTGATTGGGGACAGTCTACTCTGTCCCTTTTTCCGGATCGTGCTGCCCCCCGGGTCGTTGGCCTCCCCTGGAAAACTGGGGACAGAGTATACTGTCCCCGAATTCCTACCCCTGGTATGCAGCAACGATGGCTTGAAAGGCATACAGCACCCTGTCGTAGAATAGGAACTCAGGATCCTATGGGATAGCCTGGCAGTCCGTGGTGAAAGTCGCGTGCGAGTGCCGGTTGCTTCAACTTTCAACTTTGAATTCACCACTCGGAGCAGATCGTGATCGGGCAGACAATCGCTCAATATCGCATCCTTGAGAAGCTCGGCCAGGGCGACATGGGAATGGTCTATCTGGCAGAAGACACGACGCTCGATCAGAAAGTGGCACTCAAGCTGCTACCCGCAGCTACGGAGCAGGACGAAATCACTCACAGGCGTCTGCTGCGCGAGGCCAGCTCGGCTGCGGCCCTGGTTCATCCCTTCATCTGCAACATCCATGAAGTCGGAGAAGAAGAAGGCCAACCCTTCATCGCCATGGAGTATGTGGAGGGTAATACCCTGGCCGCAATTCTACAAAAGGGTCGGTTGTCAGTGGGTTACGCCCTTCGGATTGGTACCGAGATCGCACAAGCCCTGGCGGTGGCCCACGCGGAAGGGATCGTCCATCGCAATCTAAAACCCTCCAACATCATGCTGACATCGAAGTTCCGTGTAAAACTCATGGACTTCGGGCTGGCCAGGACCGTGGCAGAGAAAGCCGGAGACAGCCAAGCGGAGGCGATGACCAGGCTGAACCAGGAAGGCTCTGCACTGGAAAATCTCGCCTACATGTCACCCGAACAGGTGCTGGGGCGGGAGGCGGATCCCCGATCCGACATTTTTTCCTTCGGGGTCGTGTTTTACGAGATGGTCACGGGAGTTCAGCCGTTTCGAAAAGCCCTTCCCGTGGAGACGTTGAGTGCCGTTCTCAACAAAGCTCCGCATGCGATGAGCCGGTACAAGGATGACGTGCCGGGGCTGCTCCAGCACACGGTCAGCAAGATGCTGATCAAGGACCCGGACCAGCGTTATCAATCAATCGGCGAATTCTTCACCAACCTGGAACGCCTGTATTCTGCCCCGGAGGAAGAACCCGATGAACCGGTGTTGGCCCCAAAAAGGAGACTTCCCCTGGTCGGAATCGCGGGGGCTTTGATCCTACTCGCCTTATTGGCCTGGTGGGGACTCAGATAGATCGGGGGCAATCCTTCTCCTCGTTGCCCAGATGCTTCACAAACCAGCCCACGAAGCGCTGGTGCACGTCGATCTGCTGTCGTGTGTCACTGGGAAAATGACCGGCGCCCGTATAGACCGCCAACTTCGCCTCCACACCATGACGCTGCAGTCCCCTGAAGAACTCCAGACATTGAAAAAGAGGGGTGTTCTCGTCCCTCTCGCCCACCATGAGTAGTGCCGGAGTACGGGCATTTTGGACGTGAGTCACAGGAGACATCTGAACGAAGCGCTCGCGGTTCTCATAGGGCGTCCCCAGGTACCAGGTGTCGTAGTAATGTGACCACCGCTCCGACGAGCCGTACATGCTGACCATGTCGGTCATGGGGGCCCCAATGACAGCCGCCTTGAATCGGGTGGTTTGGGTGATCGCCCAGGCACTCATGTAGCCCCCGTAGGACCAGCCACCGATTCCCAGCCGATCCGGATCGGCGACACCCAGACCGATCACGTGATCCGCGGCCGCCAGCACATCTTTGAAATCGGCCCCTCCCCAGTCATAGCGGTTCGACACCAGAAACTCGTAGCCATACCCGGTGGACCCCCGAATGTTGGGACACAGCACTGCCATCCCGTGGGACGTGAGCATCTGGGCCCACCAGCGAAAGCGGTCGCTGAACTTGGTAGAAGGCCCCCCGTGAATGAGGATCACCAGTGGCACCTGCGTACCCTCCTTGTAGTCGGCGGGTTTGAGAAGTCCCGCCTCGATCTCCAGACCGTCGAAACTCTTATAGCGAATGCTCTCCATGGGCGTGACTGGGATCTCGTCCCACTCCCGATTGAAACGCGAGATCTGCTGGGCCCGACCCGGCCCATGTGAAATCCACAATTCGGGAGCCACATCAGCGCGTTCCCCCACAAAGACGAGCGTACCCGGCGTCGCCGCAAAGGCCTTGGAGTACCCGTAATGGCCCGAGGCCGGCACCTTGAGACCCGCGTACTCTTCTGCCTTCCCGTCCATTGAGCACACAAAGAATTTGGATTGCAGCCCCCACAGGGCCTGGACCATCACGCGACCGTTGGACAGCCACTCGTACCCCCACAGCCTCCGGTTGATCGGAGCCCCGGTTAGATTCCAAGGGGGACCGCCGGACAGAGGTACGACAAAAAGGTCGTCGCCCTCAAAGGCCTCACCGCGTGCGCCCAGGTAAGAAAGCATCTTTCCGTCCGGCGACACCTTCAGTTTGCTGAAACCGCCGTGGGGTCGGGCAAATTCCTGAATCTTTCCGTCGGAGACCCGCACCGTGTAGATGCGGTTGGTGAGCAGGTCCGGCAGGGGATGTTTGGTGGCGGAAACGTACAGGAGATCTCCCCCGGGACCCCAGGCCAAATTGGGCTCCCAGTAGGAATGGGCAATCCGCCAGGGACTGCCTGTGAGCTTCCGGCTCTCGCCGCTGGCCACATCCAACACCCACAGCTGAAGAGGTCTGGTGGCCTGGTAAAAGTACATTCCCACAAAGCGAACAATTTCCTTTTCCCGGCGCCGCTCCTCTTCCGTCGCGGCATCCGGTGCCACAAACGCAATCTGGCGACCGTCGGGAGACCAGACAAAGGACTCGACCGAAGTAGGGTTAGAGGTGAGCCGTCTCGCCTCTCCCCCGTCCAGGCTGGCCACATGAATCTGCATGCTCCCGCTTCGATTCGAAAGGAAAGCCAGCTGTTCTCCATGAGGAGACCAGTGTGGATACCCGTCGCGGCTGGACGAAAACGTGAATTGGAGCAGCTTGCGGGTGCTAACTTCCAGGACCCAAATATTTCTGGAGAACGCTGGACCCTCGATTGGGGTCTCTACCGAAAACACGACTCGAGTGCCGTCGGGTGAGAACTCCAGGTCGTCGAGCCCCCAGCGCCGCTCGGCTCTTTCCGCGGTCAGTGGTTGCCCGGGGCCCGCCTCGGCGGAGAGCACAGCGGGTCGGTGTGCCGGGTGAATCCGAAAACCGGCAACTGACTTCTCTGCCCCCTGGATCGCGACTGGTGGAATCGCAAAGAGCGAGGCGGTTCCGATGACTAGAAAAACTTTCTGAGCTTTCGACATTCTGTTTTTCATGCGCGCTAACCAAATCTTAGTCAATCTCTCTGGCTGTTTGCCACTGACTCTGGCAAAATTGGCCTTCGCGGCCCCACAAGTATCCGTTTTCAACCATTTTGTGCAGGCTCCCCGCATATAAGAATGACACGAACGGCGGCGCTTCTCCCAGCCCTAATTCTCCTGACATTCAGCGGCAGCTTGTTTGCGCAGACTGCGCTCGACAGCCTGACAGATCAGAACAGGAAACAGGGACAGAGACTCTTCCACCTCCATTGCGGGCGCTGTCATGGCCTGCAGGGACTGGGGGGTACGGGACCCAGTCTGACACGACCTGCCCTCCTTCGCGCCCGAACTGATTAAGCCCGGGTCAACATCCTACAGTCCGGTATCTCGGGAACAGGAATGCCTGGAAACTTTATGGTCACCGACGAGGAAGCCCTCTGGGTGGCCGGCTTTGTGCGCTCACTGAGCCGGGTGCGAAATGAACCCCTCGGAGGAGACCCGGGGAGAGGACAAGAATTGTATGGTGGAGCCAAATGTGCCACCTGCCACATTGTGGAGGGCCAGGGATCCAGCATTGGCCCCGAACTCACAATGGTGGGAGCTCGCCGGGGCCCTGAGTTCCTGCGAACGGCAGTGGACTGTTGGCGGTGCGTCTGAGTACTCGAAATCTGATCCTGGGAGTCATCGTCGGTTGCGGCTTGGTCTGGGGAGGTTATGTCCAGTATCAGGATCCTCGGGTCCGCGAGCTGTTCGGCACCAGCCCGCCTTTGCCACGACCGCTACGGATCAGCCAACCAACTGGAGCGCCTCCTGCGGGGAAGCAGAAGAAGGTTCGCAAAATGCCGCCCACGAAACCGCAGCCGGTTCGGGCCCAGAAGCCCGGCCCACAGTCAATCGCGGCGAATCGGCAGCTGGCCTCAACCATCCTGGGGATTCTGGCTGCCAGGCAACTCGCCTCAGGGATCAGCCTGACGGTTACCGACGACGTACTGGCCGTGATTGGGCAGGTGGGTGATAAAGAAAAGAAACGAAGACTTCTCGAGGTACTGGACAACGCTCGAGGCCACAGACGCCTGGATTCCACCTTGCTGACGGTCTCCTCTGCCCCTCCCTACTGACTTTCGCAAAATACGACGGCGTTGGCTCCAAGTCACTGACAGCCTGAGCTTCATCTGGGCAGGTGACGACAGATTCTTGACAGCATGGGGGTCAAACCCGTAGATTGGTTTGTAGATTAGTTGACAAATGTTACGAGTCGATGCGAACTACACAGGTGGCCCCCCCAGTGCTGGCATGGGGGTCGCGCCCTGCATGTGTATGCGGATACATACGGGTGCCGGGAGCCATCTTGTGGGCGGCTTTGTTTGATCTGATACACAGTTGAGAGGTCATCAGCCTGCAGGAGCTGCTCCTGCAGGTTTTTTTTTGCTTGACGGACCTGCAGCCTGGTCCCTCGAGGATAGTGCAATGAAAACAATGAAAACAATGAAAACCTGGAAAGAACAATTAGCTGAACAAACCGATCCCGCCCTTGCTCGAGAAGTCGATGTCTTCGAAGTGCAGATGGATCTGCGAAGACAGGGTAGACTGGACGACAAAATCTTTGCCGAGACCCGGCTCCGGCGTGGCATCTACGGACAGCGTTACGACAATGGCGAACGTCACGATGGCGTTCAAGTACAGAATCTGCCTTATCCAAGCGGAGACAGGACGAAGGGTCCTGAGACTCTTTGGGACGCACCGGGAATGCAGCGCATCAAGATTCCGTTTGGAGGTGTCACCCCAGACCAGATGGAGGTACTGGCAGACCTCAGCGAGGAATATGCCGACGGGATCCTGCATGTCACGACCCGGCAGGACTTCCAGCTTCACTTTGTCCACATCGACGACACACCAGATCTGATGCGGCGCCTGGCCGCGGTGGACATCACCACCCGAGAGGCCTGTGGCAATTCCGTTCGGAACGTCACCGCCTGCCCGCTGGCCGGCGTCTGCCGCAATGAGGTTTTCGACGTGACCCCCTATGCCAGAGCCTGCGCTCGCTTTCTGCTCGGACACCCGGACGTTCAGGACTTCGGACGGAAATTCAAAGTTGCCTTCTCGGGGTGCCAGGCCGACGCGTGCGGCCTGGTCATGATGCATGACATGGGTGCGATCGCCGCCACCCGGGTCGTTGACGGCGAGGTTAGAAGAGGCTTTCAGCTTTACGTGGGCGGCGGCCTCGGGGCGGTGCCTCATCAGGCCCAGCTGTTTGACTCTTTCCTGCCGGCGGAGGAATTGCTTCCCACAGCCCAGGCAATTTCCCGGGTCTTTGCCCGTCACGGGGAAAAGAAGTTCCGCGCCCGCGCCCGCATCAAGTTTCTGGTGGCAAAACTCGGTATTGAAGAATTCCGGAGACTGGTATTGGCGGAGCGCCAGCGGCTTCCCCACGATCCCAGGTGGATCTCCTACCTGGAGGAGCCTTGGACCGAACTGCATCGATTGAGTGCGGAGGTGAAAAAGGGACACGCCACCGCCTCGGACGGTTTCGCGGGCTGGTACGAGAAGAATGTCTATCCCCAGAGGCAACCCGGCTTCGCCACCGTAACGGTGGTTGTTCCCCTGGGTGACATCAGCGCCCCACAGGCACGCCGGCTGGCCGATCTGGCGCGGGAGTTTGCCGGCGAGAACATGCGCACAACAGTGGAACAAAATGTGGTGTTTCGCTGGGTTTCTGAAGTGGATCTGCCACGTGTGTACGAGGAACTGGAAGCGGTTGGACTGGGTAAAGCGGGAGCCGGCAGCATCACGGACATCACGGCCTGCCCCGGTACCGATACCTGCAAACTGGGCATTGCCTCTTCCCGCGGCCTGGCGGCGGAGTTGACCCGTCGTCTGACGTCGAGCTCTGCCCAGCTCGACGAGGCAGTCAAAAAGCTAAGAATCAAGATCAGCGGCTGTTTCAATTCCTGCGGACAGCATCATGTTGCTGACATTGGCTTTTTTGGTGTCAGCCGGAGTGTGAACCGGCGAAAAGTTCCTCACTTCCAGGTCATCCTGGGGGGACGCTGGGACCAGAACGCCGGATCCTATGGTTTGGGCATCGGCTCCGTCCCGGCCAAGGTTGTTCCAGAGGCGCTGGAGAAAATCACCACTTTCTTTGTCAGTGAACGACAGACCGGCGAGAACTTTCAGGATTTCGTGGCCCGGGTGGGCAAGAAGAGTCTCCGCAACAGCGTAGACCATCTGATGAAGGTTCCAACTTATGAAGAAGGCCCCTCCTATTACTCGGACTGGGGGAATCCACGCGAGTTCTCAATCGGAGATCTGGCCACCGGGGAATGCGCCGGAGAAGTCGTTTCCTTCGGCGACTTCGAGCTGGCCGCAGCCGAGCGTCTGGTGTTTGAGGCCCAGATCAAACTCGACGAGCAGGAGCTTGTGGAAGCCGACCGGCTTGCCTACCATGCCATGCTCGAGGCCGCGAAAGGCCTCATCAAAATGGAAAAGGTGACCGTCCCGGAGCATCCTGATTCGATCGTCCAGGAATTCAAGAAGCTCTTCTACGAAACCAGGCTCTTTCACGACAAGTACGCGGGATCCAAGTTTGCAGACTACTTTCTCCGCCGCCATGGGCGTAACGGGGAAAGGATCACGGCCGATCGTGTGCACCGGAGGGTGGGGGAATCTCAGCTCTTCATTGAAGCCGCCTACGCCTGCCGGGACCGCATCCAGAGAGGGAATCTGGAACCGTAGAAAGGGAGTACTCTCAGTCTGAGACAAGCCGATGCCACAAAAGCTGCCACACAAAGGTGGGGATGTCATTTACAGGCTGGGTGCCAAAGTCCATCTCAGCCGCACCGAGAGCATCGACTTCGGCGATCTCATCAAGGTATTCAATCGGTGGATTCAGGAGCAGCCGATCGCCGGACACCTTCTCATTGACGTGCACGATTACCGCCACGTTCACCATGGGCCCGGTGTGCTTCTGGTCGGCCACCAGGGAAACTTCAGCCTGGATTTCGGGGAAGGGCGGCCCGGTCTCGTGTACTACCGGAAACAGCCGCTGGGCAACGATCTGCACAGCAACCTGCGTACCGTACTGGCGACACTTCTGAGGACCTGTCAGCTGCTTGAGGATTCCGCAGAACTCGAACTGAAGTTTGCGACTGACGAGATCATTGTGTTTGCAAGCGATCGGCGGTTGGCTCCCAACACCGAGGACACGAGAGCCGCCTTTCAAGAAGCCGTTTCGGGCGTTCTTGACTTAATCGCCAATGAGAATGGCGAGCGCTCCTTTTATCAAGGAGACCACAGGGAACGCTTTGCCTTGACCCTGAAGCTCCCGGACTCGGGCGTCGCCTCGCTTCTACCGCGTCTCGAGGATTAGTCCCAGATCGCCGCGCGGAGGCGGCTCCTACTCTTCGCCACCATGTGACATCCCCGGCGTAGAAGGACCCTCCGTGGTCCGATCAGATCGCTCTTCGCCGCCCGGTTACATCCCAGAGTAGGAGGACCCTCCGTGGTCCGATCACTTCGCCACCATGTGACATCCCCAGTGTAGGAGGACCCTCCGTGGTCCGATCACTTCGCCGCGCGGAGGCGGCTCCTACACTTCGCCACCATGTGACATCCCCAGTGTAGGAGGACCCTCCGTGGTCCGATCAGATTGACTCGTAGGGGCAACCCTCGTGGTCGTCCGCCCACCGGGCCGGCACAAGACCGGCGTCTACGAATCCAATCAGATCGGCGCGGTGTATTATGGTGCCGAATGCTCCTGACTCAAGGCCTTCGGTTCACACCGCAACTGGGGGCGCTGGCAATGCTGTTGATTCCGCCCCACCCGCACCTGGCGCTCTCTCCAGCCTGGCAGGATGTGGTGCTGGTACAGGGCTCCGTGGGGGCACAGGAGACTCGGGAGCCGGTGCCGGGCGGCACCGTAACCGTAACTCGTGGAGGAGAATCGAGACCCTGGAAGGCTCGGATCCAGGATGGCCACTTCGCAATTGAGATCCCCGCCGGTGAAGGGTACGGAATCGACCTCTGGGCGCCTGGCTTTCACCGCTTTCGGTCCCGTGGCTTGAGGGTCTTCGACGGCATGCCGCGCCTGGAGATCAGGCTGCACAGGATGCTTCAGCTGGAAGGTCGGGTTGTGGATTTCCAGGGAGCACCCGTGCAGGGGACCCATGTGTCTCTCTATTCAAACGGGCAGCTGCAGGGGAGTGTTCTGACAGATCCTGACGGCGGATTCAGTATAACTCCGACTCTCCGGGAGGGAGTTCACGAGGTTCGGATCACACATCCCCAGTTCGCGGACACCGATCCTCTCGAAGTGGCCTTCCCACCGGAGTCTCTCATCGAGTTCGTTCTTCATCCCCGGACTCCGGATCAGGCGGGTCGTATTCGGGGTGCCGTGAAGGGCCGGGACGGTCGAGTCCTGCCAGGCGTCATGATCCGTCTGTCTGCTGCTCCGCCGGGCCCGTTTCAGCGAACAGCCCGATCAGACCGAAATGGGCGGTACAGCTTTGATTCGCTGGAGCCCGGCCCCTATGCGCTGCGGTTCTCTCATCAGACCTATTCCAATTCGACTGGCCACTCTCAGGAAGTGGCAGTCGGTTCGGGTGAGGCTGTCACGGTCGATTTTCAATTCCAGGGGAGTGAATCTTTTACGGGTGTGGTGATGGATGACCGTTCCGAACCGTTGGCCGGCGCTCTGGTGATGCTGCAGACAGTGGCCGAACCGCTCACCGGAACGGGCGATCCCACGCCTGTTCACCGTTTCTATGAAAGCACGACCAACGAGCAGGGGATGTTTGAGTTCCAGGGCATCGAACCCGGCCCATATGAGCTTGTGACCCGCACCTTGGATCGGAAATTCCAGGAGCGGCGGGTGGCAGTCCGAATCCCCGAGGACGACGACCTCGTGCTGGATCTGGAACCGGGTCACACGCTACAGGCCCTGATCTTTGACGCGACAGGAGAGGCCGTAACAGAGTTTCGCCTCAGCGTCCGAGCCTCCTCCGGGGAAGGGGGGAGCATTGCAGAGCACTTTGAGCTTCTTGACAGCCCGGCATCCGTTGGAGGGTTGCAGATCGCCGAGTACGTGGTGACGATTTCCGTCACTGAAGAAACCAGTTACTCCGGACTGGTCCATCTGGGCCGAGGTTCCAACGTTGCCCTGCAAATCCCGGAATCTGGAGAGAAGCTGATCGTGCGCTATTTGGAACGGTAATATCTCGATGAACTTTCAAGGATCGCCGCGCGGAGGCGGCTCCTAGTGCGCTCGTAAGCGCACTTGAACAGTAGGGTGAAAGTCCCTACCGGGCAAACGTTCTCCGGCCCGTATTCGACGGCAACTGCGTCATCGTGAGGTGGGGTGGGAAGCAGCCGAAGGAGAACCACCAGTCTGTAGGAGACGAACTCGATTCGGCTCAGAGGGGACAGCGAGCCTGCTGGGAAATGGCGAAGCTCGAATGGAAGGGAAACCTGACACGGACAAGAGCCTGATGGGTAACGTGAAAAAGGCATCTTGTTAACCCTTGGGGTGGTTGGAGATGGAATGGTGGGAAGTTCAAGTGACGTAAAGCGAGGAGGTCTGCGAAAGGTCGGTCTGGTAAGAGACCCGCAGAAGTCAGAGGCGGCGTAGTAGTGAAGAAGCCGGGTAATGCCGGTGGAGCGAAGGCCCGCCAGGAAGGTGGATGTGTAGAGTCAATGACGAAGCAAGAGGAACTGTCGAAAGTGGAGGAGACTCCTAAGCAAGGCAGAGAAGCCGAGAGCCAGAAATGGAGCTGGGTGGAAGCGGAAGTGTGGACCGAACGCATGCTGACGACCCTGGAAACAGGAGTGAAAGGAGGCAAAAATGCCTACTTTATCGAGCAGGGGCTATTTACCATGGCCGTAGCCCACGCGCAGATCTGTCAGTCCCGCCGTGGACCCCACTGACTGGAGAGCCGGATGCGGGAGAACCGCACGTCCGGTTCGGAGGGAGGGGAGGCTCAAACCAATGAGCTTTCCCTACCCCTATCTCTTCGCCGTGCGGTTACATCCCCAGTGTAGGAGGACCCTCCGTGGTCCGATCACTTCGCCGCGCGGAGGCGGCTCCTACTCTTCGCCGTGCGGTTACATCCCCAGTGCAGGAGGACCCTCCGTGGTCCGATCACTTCGCCGCGCGGAGGCGGCTCCTACTCTTCGCCGTGCGGTTACATCCCCAGTGTAGGAGGACCCTCCGTGGTCCGATCACTTCGCCGCGCGGAGGCGGCTCCTACTCTTCGCCGTGCGGTTACATCCCCAGTGTAGGAGGACCCTCCGTGGTCCGATCACTTCGCCGCGCGGAGGCGGCTCCTACTCTTCGCCGTGCGGTTACATCCCCAGTGTAGGAGGACCCTCCGTGGTCCGATCACTTCGCCGCGGCATGAATCTGGGGAACAGCAGCCACAAGCCCAGGTGCAGCCAGGGAAGAAACACAACATTCGCTTCGCCTCCCATGGCACCAAAGCCGTGGCCGTTCCAGCCCTCGAATCGCAGCGGTAGCTTCGTCCAGATCAGGAAAAAAGTGACGACCAAGGCCACCGCGAAGGCGCCCAGCCAGGAATCGAGCAAGGCCGACCTGGTGAAGGTCCGATCCAGCAGCCTGCGCCCTTTGAGAGCCCGGAAAAGCACGCCCCATGCCAGCAGATAGCCCGCTCCCGTGACCAGGTAATAGACCCGTGGATGTTTGTCGATCGGCGCCAGGCTCGTCCCCAGGGAAATGACCACCGGAATCACGGTCGCGTGCAGCGCACAGTAGCCTGCGATTCCAAGCACTTCGGCAACTCTTCTGAAGATGGTTCGACTCATAGTGGCTTCCGGCAACACTACCGGGAGCCTTTTGCACAGGTCAAGCGACATCCGAAACTCCGAGCTTGGAAAAACCCGAACCAGACACCTCGTCCCTGTAACCTTTCAGCGCCGTTCCTGTAGCTTCTGCACAGAGATCAGGAAACATCGCTCTCTGGAGAACTCGCAGCCAGGCGGTATTATGAAGATCGATATTCCTTGAATCCCGAGCCTGGCCGCTGGCGCTGATCCTGTTCGGTCTGGTCCTGATCGGCCTGAGTGTCGCCGCCGTCCGCATTAATCAAAAGTACATTCGGGAGTAGGGATCTGATCGTTTCGAGATTCACCTGAAGAAGGACTAGCCGCACCAGCCGGTCGCGGCGCTGAGGCCCCTCCCACTCTCCAGTTCAACCTCGGAACGAGGAACGAGGAACGCTGTATCATGCGTCCTGGAGGAAGCTTTGTTCGAACTCGTGGTACTGGCACTTCTGACAGGCGTTGGGCAGCAGGACCCCGGCACCGCTGATCCTGGTCCTCGGGAGACCACCGAAAAAGTGGTGGCTCACAGAGAGACGGTTGTCGTCACCGCTGCGCGACGAGAGCAGGCACTCGGCGACGCGGTCTCGCTGGTGAGCGTTGTGGACGCAGAAGACCTGAACGGGTCTCCAGCCCTGGTACTGGACGACCATCTGCGCCGAATCCCAGGATTCAGCCTCTTCCGGCGCTCCAACAGTCTCTCCTCCCACCCCACAACTCAAGGCGTTTCCCTCAGAGGTATCGGGCCCAGCGGCACCAGCCGCAGCCTGGTGCTCTTTGATGGAATTCCCCTCAACGATCCCTTCGGAGGCTGGGTTTATTGGAATCGAATTCCAACCCTGGCTCTGCAGCAGGTGGAGGTCGCCCGCGGTGCCGCCAGTCAACTCTACGGTAGCTCGGCCCTGGGCGGGGTTCTCCAGCTTCGCCCCCTGGAACCCGGCCCGGGGCGCCTGGCAGTCATGGCAGAAATCGGGAACCGCGAGACCTACGATGTGAGCGCCCTTGCCTCCGAACGAAAAGGAGACTGGGGTTATCTTGTGTCGGGGCGAGCCTTTGAAACGGGCGGGTTTTTCATCGTCTCGGAGGAGGAACGTGGTGCCGTCGACACGCCGGCTCGCGTCGAGTTCCAGAACTTACTGGGGAGAGTCGAATACAAGCGGGCTCATGCAGGCGTCAACCTGTTCAGGGAAGAGAGGAACAACGGTACCCGGATTCAGGAAAACAACTCGTGGCTGGCTCTCGTGGAAGGTGGACTCGAGGGCCAATCCTGGCGGCTTCGGCTCTACAGCCAGTTCCAGGAGCTCAACAGCACCTTTTCCCGAGTCCTTCCCGATCGATCCCAGGAGTTCAAGACAGCCGACCAGCACTTTCCTTCGTCGGGCTTCGGAAGCTCGTTCACCTGGCAGCCTTCGGGAGAGATTCTGGTGGGTGCAGACTGGAGACAGGCACACTGGCAAGAAGAAGTGCAGAATCTGAGCGGGGTTTTTGCCCAGTACCTGGAGTCCGTCCATCCTCGACTGGACGTCCTGGTGGGAGCTCGCTTCGATGTCTGGGAGAACCAGAGTACCCAGACCAGCTTCAATCCCCGGGCGGGGCTTCTCTTTCGGGCCGATCCCTCTGTCACGGTCCGCGGCTCCCTCTATCGCGGATTTCGAGCGCCTACCCTGAATGAGCTCTATCGTCCGTTCCGAACGGGAAACATACTCACCGAGGCCAATCCAGGTCTTGCAGAGGAACACCTGTGGGGCTTCGAAGGAGGAATGGACATTCACCCCGGCCCCGCTCTTCTGATCCGCGTCAACGGCTTCTGGAACACGCTGCAAGATCCGGTCTCGAATGTCACTGTGGCCGTATCCCCCGAGCTGATTTTGCGGCAGCGCCGGAATCTGGGGAGTGGAACGATCAAGGGCGTTGAAACCGAGGTGGTTCGCAGCCTGGCTTCGCGGTGGGCCCTGCGGGCTTCCTATCTCTATTCTCAGGCCGTCGTCGACGAAACCGGGCGGCTTTTCCCTCAGGTCCCGCGCCACCAGGGCCTGGTAGGGGTCGAGTATCAAGGCCCGATCCAGTTTCGTGTGGAAGGCCGTTTCCTGAGCCGGCAGTACGAGGATGACCTGAATCAGCTGCCCCTGGCCGGTTACGGAGTCCTTGACCTGCAGGTCCGCAAGCCTCTTGCCGAGCACCTCGAGCTCTTCGTAGGAGTCCAGAACCTCTTTAACAGGGAATACGCGGTGGGCCGTCTCCCCATCGAGCGCCTGGGAACCCCCCGGCTGATCCATGGGGGGGTTCGGTTTCGAATAGGAAATTGAAAATGGAAAATGGAAGATTGAAAATGGGAAATTCGTGGTCGGCAAAGCCGGAACGTGACTACCCGGCGTTCGCGGCCTGAGGCCCCTCCCACTCTGGGATTTCAACTTAAAGATTGAAAAAATCAAGGAATGGATTCCACCCTGCCCTTTTGTTACTGAGGCACACCACTCGATCCATCCAATTTTCAATCTTCAATCTTCAATTTTCCATTTTCCATTTTCCATTTTCCGTCACAAGAGCGCCCCCAGGCGCTCTTGCACATCCTCAAACGTGTCAAAGGGAATATAGGGCACGCCGTTGGATTGACAATAGTCGGCCAGGTATCTCTTGGCGAAGAGATCGTCGACGTACGGGATTGCGCACACGTCCGATGTGCCGTCCCCGACGTAAATGAGTCGTTCGGTGTGCTGGCGGGCCTTTTCCAGGACAGGGACCTTCATCACATTGGCGTCAGGCTGGTAATGCCAGCCCCGCTCACTAATCGTAACCGGATGAGCGTAGATCTGGAGTCCCAGGTGGCCGAGAAACAATTCGACAACGGGGCGCATTCCTGAACTCACAATCTGGATCTGCAGCGACCGGTCCCTGCACCAGGCAACAAAGTCCTCAAAAAAAGAGTCGACTTCGATGTTCGCCTTCAGGGCCCGAACCGCTTCCTCCCAGGAGATGGTCACCGAGGCAAGCTCGTGTTCGATTGCCTCGTAAACACTCCACTCGCCGGACTTGATTCTGGAAAAAGCATCCGAACGATACCCGGGGCCTCCCCCGAAGCGCTCGGTCAGAAAGACAATGGAATCGTAGCTGGTGATGGTTCCATCAAAATCGCAGAAAACGGAGATCATGTGGAGGGACGCAAAGCGAGAAGAACGAGACTCACTTGCGACATGTAAAGAACACAGCTGGAGGCACGTTGGCCCACACCGGCCTGCTCCTGCTCACGTGGGGGAAATTGCTCTTGAGTTGACGGAGGAAGCGGCGCCCTCCAGGCAGGGAGAGTCCCTGCACATAAGTATAAGTCACGAAGACTCCACCGGGGCCGAGACCACCCCGAATGGCTTTCAGATATCGATCTTGCTGCGCGCGAGTAAATATGGTCCAGGGCAGACCGCTGATGATGGCATCGGCGCAGCTGAGATGACGTTCCTTCAGAATCGGCTCAAGATTCTCTACGCTGTCCTGAACCACTTCGATCCCCGCAAAGCGGGACTCCAGGAACTCGACAAAATCAGGATTGATCTCAATCGTGAAAAAACGGCATCCCTCGCTGACCCGTGGCAGAAACTCGGCTGTCAAGGCCCCCGACCCGGGCCCCACTTCAAGCACGGTTCGGGCCTTTTCCCAGTCCACGACATCTGCCATCTTGCGGGCCAGGGCGCGGCCACTGGGCATGAGCGCCCCAATAGCTCTCGGGTTCTGTAAAAACCTCAGTGCGAAATGCAGCGGTTCTTTTAGCGTCATGGCACAAGCGGAAAGCAAGCGGCGGAGTCAGCCCCGGGTTCCGTTCCCGGTGACCTGACTTTTGTAATTAACCGGGCAATTGTATTGGGGGGAGGGTAAAGGGTCAAATGATAAGTGGGTTCTGGGTTCTGGGTTCTGGGTTCTGGAATTTGGAATTTGGAAGCCGTCGGCGGCTCAATGTGCATCGGCCTCTCCCCGGTGATGTTCAGAGCAATTATGGTCTCGCCACGGAAACGGCAGTGAGTGAAGTGACAATCTGGATCTATCAGCGCCCTAGAACCCAAAACCCGAAACCCAGAACCCAGAACCCAGAACCTAGAACCCAGAACCTAGAACCTAGAACCCATCCCCCCCGTAACCGATCGTCCACGCTCAGCGTAAGAGGTAAAGACTCTGTGAAGAATAAGGAAGACGTGCGCATGCTAACCCGTTTATTGCTCCTGATTCTGTGTTCTGTGACCCCGGCTTGCTCATCGATGGACAGCTCGGCCGATCCGCGCGGAAGGGCGGGCGGCCCGAGAGGCGGAAGGCCGGGGGGAGGTTCTACTGACGGGTCCTTTGAAGAACCGGTCAGTGTCAAGGCGGCCAGGGTCATACGGCGTCCCATCTCTCGCTATCTGCTCTCGAACACCTCACTCGAGTCCATTCGCGAAGTCACCATTTACGCCAAGGTCAACGCGCTGGTCGAAGAACTTCTGACGGAGGAAGGCGACCGGGTCGGCAAGAACCAGATCCTTGCCAGACTGGATGACCGGGAAATCAGGAATGAACACGATCAGGCCCGGATTGCAGTTGATCAGGCCAAGCTCACGCTGGCGCAGGCAGGAGTCAAGGCCCGGCTCTCCGAAGCCAACTACGAGCGCTCCGAGGGCCTGCTGGAGCAAAGGCTGATCAGTCCGCAGGAACACGATCAGGCAGCTCTGGCCAACGAGACGGATGCTCTGGGCCTGCGAGTTTCGGTTCAGCAGCGGGATGCTGCAGTGTCTCGCCTGGAGGCAGCCCAGTTGCAGCTCGATTACACCGAGATTCGTTCTTCCATCGACGGCATCGTCACCGAGCGCACGATCGACATCGGGGATCGGGTGAACGTGAATGAGTCTCTCTTCAACGTGGAAGACTTCACCCCCCTGTGGGCGCGTATCTATCTGCCCGAACGAGAACTCTCCCAGATCCGTCTTGGCCAGCAGGCGGAGCTGCGCATGCAGGCTTTTCCCGATGAGACCTTTACGAGCTCCATCAAGATGATCAGCCCCACGGTCGATTCTGAATCCGGAACGATCAAAGTGACGCTTGAGATTACCCGCCACCGGAGCCTTCTCCGGCCCGGGATGTTTGGCACGGTCCACATTGCCACCGAGACCCGTCCATCGGCGCTGGTCATTCCCAAGCGCGCCATTGTCCGGGAGCGCGACGAGGATCGGGTCTTTGTCGTGGATTCAGAAAACCGGGTCCAAAAACGGGCGGTCACGATCGGCTTTAGAGAAGACAACGATCTCGAAGTCTCCTCAGGACTGTCTGAAGGTGAAGCCGTTGTCACGGTGGGGCAGGAAGGGCTCAATGACGGTTATCCCGTCTCCGTTCTAGAGTGGGAGGATGGGCGGGAAGGCCCCGCGCTGCAGGCTCCTTCCCCGCAGCGTGCAGCCACCGGGAACGGGACGCCTCCCGCGGCCGCCCCGAATCGTCGCACCCGACAGCAGGGTCAGCCTGCAGCGGGGCAGCGCGGCCGAAGAGGGCCTGGCGATGGCAGCGGCGGCTTTGATCCGAAGGTCATGGTGGAACGCATGATCGAACGCAGTCCCCGCATCAAAGAGGCCTACGAAGCAAAGCTCGCCGCAGATCCCGATTTCATGAATGATCCAGAAAAGCTGGGAGCCTTCATCACCGAAATCCGCTCCCAGTTCGGTCGCGGCCGTCAATGAAAATCGTCGACTTTTCCATTCGCCGACCCGTAACGGTAACGATGGTCTTCGTCGCCCTGGCGGTCTTCGGTACGGTCGCGTACGACCAGCTTGCCCTCAACCTGCTCCCCGATATCTCCTACCCCACTCTCACCATCCGTACCGAGTTTGAGGGAGCTGCCCCCGAAGAAATCGAGAACCTGATCACCAAGCGGGTGGAAAACGCCGTCAGTGTCGTGGACAACGTGGCCCGGGTCAGTTCCATCTCCAAGCCGGAAGTCTCTGACGTGGTGGTCGAGTTCAGCTGGAAAACGGACATGGACTTTGCCGCCCTGGCCGTCCGCGAAAGACTCGACATGGTCCAGCTTCCCCTGGCCGCTGAAAAATCGATCCTGCTGCGCTACGATCCCTCCACCGACCCCATCATGAGGGTGAGCGTTTCCGGCTCTCCCAACCTGTCGATGCTCCGGTATCACTCCGACGAGTTCGTGAAGCCTGACCTGGAAAGCATTGGAGGGGTAGCGGCAGTTCGCGTGTCGGGGGGGCTGGAGCAGGAAATCCTGGTCGAGCTGGACGAACAGATGCTCGCCTCACTGGGGATTTCCATTCAAGAGGTGACGAGCCGCCTGGGTCAGGAAAACATCAACCTGACGGGCGGAACCCTGCGCGACGGGGAAGCCAAGTATCTGGTCCGCACCCTCAATGAGTTCCAGGACATCACCGAAATGAAAGACGTCATTGTGGCTCAGAGGACAGGTGTTCCCATTCGCGTCCGCGACATCGGGACGGTTTACTCCGGATTCAAAGAGCGAGACATCATCACCCGCATCAACGGCCAGGAGAGTGTAGAACTGGCCATCTTCAAGGCTGCCGACGCGAATACGGTTTCGGTGGCCCAGATCGTTAAGGAACGCCTGGAGCAGCTCGAGATCGACTATAAGGGCACCCGCGACCCCCTCGAGTTTGATGTCGTCTTCGACCAGTCCACCTTCATCAAACAGTCCATCGATGAAGTTCTGCGCACCGCCATCTGGGGTGGCGTTCTGGCCATTGCAGTTCTGTTCGCATTCCTGCGCAGTCTCAAGACCACTCTGATCATCGGACTCTCCATCCCCATCTCCATCGTCACCACTTTCTTTCTGATGTACAGCTCCTCGATCTCCTTGAACATCATGTCGCTGAGCGGACTGGCCCTGGGGATCGGGATGCTCGTAGACAACTCGATCGTGGTTCTGGAGTCGATCTTCCGCTATCGGGCGATGGGTCACGGGCCCAGGGAGTCAGCCAACCTGGGGGCCTCCGAAGTGGGAAGCGCGGTCGTGGCCAGTACCCTCACGACGATTTGTGTATTCGTCCCTATCGTTTTCGTGGAAGGAGTGGCGGGACAGCTCTTCGCGGATCAGGCCCTGACCGTCACGTTTTCCCTGGCGGCCTCTCTGGTGGTCGCCATTATGTTGATCCCGATGCTCTCCAGCCTGGGAAGACCGCCGCGCACACCACCCGGTGGAACGGAACAGGAAAAGGCCGAGCGGCAGTTTTTCCTGGTCCGTCCCTATGACTGGTTGCTGTCTAGAGCGCTCAACTACCGGCTCGTTGCGGTCATCACAGCCCTGGTTTCGTTCGTTCTCTCGGTCCAGCTCCTGGGGCGGCTCGGCTCGGAGCTGATCCCCGAAGTCAGCCAGGGCGAGTTCTTCGTGGACGTTCGCCTGCCCAGCGGCGTCCCCGTCGAGCAAACCCTGACCCGGCTGATCGAATTCGAGGAGGTCTTGTCCCAGGTGCCCGCGGCCGCCTCCTACTACACGATGGCCGGATCGGGAAATCAGACCGGGGTGCAAGCCGTAGAGGAACAGGAGCACATCGGACAGATCCTGGTCAAACTCGAGCCCGGCACGCTGCACGAGAAGGAAGACTTGATCATAGAGGAGTTGAGGCAGAGTTTCGTGCGGATCCCCGGAGTGGAATACAAGTTCTCGAAACCGAACCTGTTCAGCTTCAAGACGCCGGTGGAAGTGATTCTTCAGGGCTACAATTTGAAGAGTCTCAAGGCCTATGCTCAGCGTCTGACCGCCGGCCTGGAGTCCGTCGAAGGACTGCGGGATCTCAAGGCGAGCACGGAAGAGGACAATCCGGAGGTCCTGATCCGCTTCGATCGGCGCAGGCTGGCCAACTATAATTTCACCATCGACCAGATCGCCGGCTTGATCCGGAACAAGGTGCAGGGAGAGATTCCCACCGAGTTCAGCGAGAGAGACCGCCGCATCGATGTTCGGGTCAGGCTGCGGGAGATGGACCGCTCCAGCCTGGCCGACCTGCGCAATCTGGTCATCAATCCGGGAGAGGCCAAGCCGATCATCCTCTCCTCGGTTGCCGAGGTCAGCCTGGCCCAGGGGCCGGCGGAGATTCGAAGAATCGGTCCGGACCGGGTGGCTGTGATCAGCGGCAACATCGTGGGCCGCGATCTGCAGAGCATTGTGAGCGATATTGAATCCGTGATTGCCGGGATGTCCCTTCCCAGTGATTTCTACGCCTATGTTGGGGGACAAAGCGAAGAACGGACCGTCGCCTTCGAGAGCATGAGATTTGCGCTCCTGCTGGCCGTGTTTCTGGTCTATCTGGTGATGGCCTCACAGTTCGAGTCCCTGGTCCAGCCATTCATCATCATGTTCGCTATTCCCTTTGCCGCCATCGGCGTTTCCCTGGCATTGTTCATCACCAACCAGGTGCTGAATGTGGTGGTCCTGATCGGCTTCATCGTCCTGGCCGGAATCGTCGTCAACAACGCCATTGTTCTGCTCGATCTGACCAATCAGCTCCGCATGCAGGGAAGTAAGAAATTCGACGCCGTACGTCAGGCCTGCTCGATTCGGCTCCGTCCTATCCTCATGACCACCAGCACAACCGTCCTGGGCCTGCTCCCCATGGCACTCAGCATGGGGGAGGGATCCGAGCTGCGCATTCCGCTGGCCATCACGATTATTGGGGGCCTGGTGACCTCGACTCTCCTGACTCTGGTCCTGGTTCCCGTCGTCTATACTGTCGTTGTCCGGGAGACACAGACATGAGTTTTGCTGAGTACTCCATCAAGCGACCCGTGACCGTTCTGATGGTCGTGATCTCCATCGTGGTTCTGGGTTTCATCTCTCTCCAGCGCCTGCCTCTGGAACTGCTTCCCGAGTTTTCTTCGGACAGTCTCAGCATCAGCGCCAGCTATCCCTCCTCCTCACCGACCGAGACGGAACGGGACATCACACGACCGCTGGAGGAGGCCCTCTCCACCCTGAATCACCTGGACACCATCGAGTCGACTTCGTCCGGCTCCAGTTCGGAGGTCCGACTCGAGTTCAAAGAGGGCACCGATATGGACATGGTCTCGCTGGAGATCCGGGATCGGATCGACCAGGTCCGAGGACTTTTGCCCGAGGGCGTTGAGCGGGTCAGCATTCGGCGCTGGCATTCCGGCAGCTGGCCGGTCTTTCGCTTTTCAGTTGGCTGGAGCGGTGATCGGAAGGATCTTTACAACTTCCTGGAGGAAGTTCTCAGGCCTCGCCTGGAGAGAATCCAGGGAGTGGCCAACGTGGACACGCGGGGAATCGAAGACAAACAGATTCTGATTGAGGTGGACCCGGGTCGTTTGGAAAGCCATGGGATTGACATCTGGGCCCTGAGCCAGGCCTTGCGATCGAACAATGTCAATGTCTCGGGAGGGTACGTCTTCGACGGGGAGAAAAAGTACACGCTGAGAACCATGGGTGAATTCCAGGAAGCCTGGGAAATTGAAGAGCTTCCGCTGGCGGGTGGGCGTCTCACCCTGGGCGATATCGCGGATGTCCGCTACGACTTCCCCGAGAAAACTTCCTTCTCGCGACTCGACCGCAATGAGTCCATCAATGTCTACGTCTACAAAGCCTCCACGGCCAATATCGTGGAAGTCTGTGAGGCGGCCAAGGCTGAGTTGGAGAGAGTCGCCGCGATACCCCGCTACGCCGATCTGGTTTCGTTCCAGGTCATGAGCGACCAGTCGGAAGACATTCTCAACAGTATCAATGACCTGGGCCAGGCCGGCTTGATCGGTGGTCTGCTGGCCTGCGTGGTTCTTTTCGTGTTTTTGCGCAAGTTTCGCAGCACCCTGATTATCGCAGCCGCGATTCCAGTGTCCGTACTGGGTACGTTTGGTTTCATGTATCTGCTGCGGGTGGGTGCTGGTTCGAGCATTAATATCAATCTGGTCACTCTCATGGGCCTGATGGTGGCCATCGGTATGCTTGTCGATGCCAGTGTCGTGGTCCTGGAAAACATCTTTCGACACAAACAGGACAAGGGGCTGGGAGCCTTCGACGCTGCCGTACAGGGAACCAAAGAGGTGGGTGTCGCAGTGGTGGCATCGGTGGCAACGACCATCTCTGTCTTTGCCAGCTTCTTTTTCCTGCAGGGTTCGATGTCGAAGTACATGAGTGACTTCGGTACCACCGTCAGTATCGCCCTGCTCTCTTCGCTGGTGGTGGGACTGACGCTGGTTCCCCTGGCATCCAGTCGTATCTTCACGGGTCGTGAGAAAGGAAAGCAGAAGTCTCTGCTGCTCCTCACCGACGGCTACGCCGCCATCATGGGGTTTCTGCTCAGATGGCGCTTCACGGCTCTGATCGTGATGGCTCTCATCGGATGGGCATCCTATGCCCTTCTGATGAATATCGATCGAGAACAAATGCCTCGCGTTGCTCAGCGGGAGGTCAACATCGATGTCCTTTTCGAGCGCTCATACAGCCTGGACGAAATTGAGTCGATTTTCGCCGGTCTGGTGGAACGGCTTCTGAAGCAGCAGGAAGAATTGGAGATCGCCTCGGTGGGGTCGGAATTCGGCAGGCACGGTGGCCGCAGTGGCCGGCTGCGAGGGGAACTGGAGATCTACCTCGAAACCGATGGAGACATCACGCCCACCCAGGTCCTGCAGGAAAAGATGCTGGCCTCGCTTCCCGTCATACCGGGGGTCGAATACAAGCAGGGCCGACTGCGCCACATGGGAGGCGGGGAGATGGGGATCGATGTCAAGCTGAAAGGTGAAGATCCGGCCCTGCTGGAGATGTACAGCGAAATTGTAAAGAAACGGATCTTTGAGGTTCCCGGTATCAAGGATGTTCAGACCACGCTGGAAACCGGGGATGACGAAATCCACGTGCAGGTCGACCGGCGGCGCACCGAACAGTTCGGCGTATCTCCGCAGATTGTGGCGCGGACCCTCTCCTCGGCCTTGAGCACTCGAGCCACCACCCGGGTGAAGGGCGACCAGGGAGAGATTGACGTCGTGGTGCAGATGCGGGGGGGCAACGAAATCAGCCTGCAGGAGATCGAGAACATCCACTTCGAGAACCGGCAGGGGGAAAGAATCCCCCTTTATTCAGTAGTCGATTATCAGTACAGAAAGGGTCCCCTCGCCATTCGCCGCGAGGATCGCAAGGCCACTCTCAGCGTCTACTCCTCCCTGCAGCAGGGCGCCGCGTTCTTCATGGCCAACATGGGGGTTAGAGAGGCGCTTTCCGACCTTCGACTGCCGCCCGGGTATTCCTGGGAATTCGGGAAAGGATGGAATCGCTTTCGTCAATCGGAAGATTCCAATTTCTTCGCCATTGGGCTGGCAATGGTGCTGATGTACATCATCATGGCGGCTCTCTTCGAGAGTTTTATCCACCCTTTCACGATTCTCTTTACGGTCCCGTTTTCCATGATCGGGGTGGCCGGGCTCTTCTATCTGACGGGAACCACCTTGAACTCCATGGCCTACCTGGGGATCCTGGTCCTGTTCGGACTGGTGGTCAACAACGGGATCATTCTCATCGATCATGTGAATCGGCTCCGCAAGTCGGGTCTGGACAAGCACGCGGCCATCATCCAGGGCGGACGAGACCGCCTGCGCCCCATTTTGATGACGGCCTTCACGTCGCTGTTCGGGCTGCTCCCGCTGACAGTGCCCTTCTTCCTTCCCGATCTGTTCCCCCGGTCGGAGGGACGGGGTCGCATGTGGGCTCCGGTCAGTCTGGCTGTTTTCGGGGGCCTGACCACCTCGACGTTCCTCACCCTCCTGATTCTCCCGACCGTTTACTCCTACATGGATGACGTCAGCGTCTACACGCTGCGAGCGGTCCGTTTTGTGCTTTCCCTGCCGGAGCGTTCGCGAAGGTCCAGGGCTGTCACTTCGTGAACCCGGGTTCCAACGTTCCAGGTTCCAACGTTCCAACGAGTTCCAAGATCCCACAGTGGGTAGGGGGCCAGAGTGGGTAAAGGACCAGAGTAGGTAAAGGACCAGAGCGGGAGGGGCCTCAGTGTAGGAGGGGCCTCAGGTATGTGGGAGGGGCCTCAGGCCGCGAACGCCCGGTAGTCCCGTTCACCATTGCAGGTCGCCGCGCCAAGGCGCCTCCCACATTCAAGTTCCAACGTTCCAGGTTCCAGGTTCCAGGTTCCACGAACTTTCAACTTTCAACCTTCAACCTTCAACATTCAACATTCAACCCTCAACGGTCACGGTCCATCCCAACCCCGTGCTATGATCCGGATCGTAGTGTCAGAAGTCGTCTCGGATGTGGAAGTTCTGATCGAGGAACGGGTCCTCCAGCGCCGCGTTTCAGAGATGGGTGAGGAGCTCACTCGGGATCTCAGAGGCCGCTCGCCCATCTTTGTAGGAATCCTCAGAGGCGGTGCCATATTCCACGCCGACCTGGTCCGACAGGTCGACCTGATGCTCAAGATCGATTACATCTCGGTCAAGAGCTACGGGCACGCCAGCAGAAGTTCCGGCGAGGTCCAACTGCTCAACGATCTTGAAAGCAGCATTCGAGGACAGGATGTCGTTCTGGTCGAGGATATCGTCGACACCGGACTCACCATCAGCTATCTGGTACGAAGTCTGCTAACCCGCCAACCCCGCTCCTTGAGCGTTTGTGCACTTCTTTCCAAACCCGCCAGAAGGCAAGTGGAGGTAGAAATCAACCATCTGGGCTTCGAGGTTCCGGACCGGTTCATCGTCGGCTATGGCCTGGACTACTCGGAGCGCTATCGCAACCTGCCCTATGTCGGATGGTTGAAGGTTGAAAGTTGAAGGTTGAAGGTTAAAGGTTGAAGGTTTCGTGGAACGTGGAACATGGAACCCGACCGGTCAGGTCGTTTGACCCTGCAAACCGTACGTCGACACCAGATCGATGAAGGCCCGGGTGTCGGAGAGAGCTTCAAAGGCCTTGTCCTTGTGGAGTCGATCCCGATCTCTGAAACCGCTTTCCAGGGCTCTGCCAAGGTAGTACAGACAGGCCTTCGAATCGCCCACTTCACCGAAGAGTTGGGCCATCCGGTAGTAGGATTCCGAGGCATTTCGTCTTTTTCTGCCGCCGACTTCAATCGTATCCTTGAGATTTAGAACGTCGGGATTGAGCTGGAGCGCTCGTTTGAGAGCTGACTGGCTCTTCTTGAAGTTTCCAGCCTCCATATGGGCTCGACCCAGGTTCAGGTAAAAGACCGGATTCCGGGGACTGTAGTGGAGGGCCTTCTCGAAAGAGCCTACGGCAGCTCCGGGCTTGCCAAGCGCCATCTGAATGATCCCACGCGTGTTGTAGCCATACGGGTAGTCTCCATCCAGCCTGATCGCTCGTTCAACCGCACGCTTGGCCTGAGAAAACATCAGAATACGAGCATGGGCGACGGCAAGCTTGTTGAAGCAGTATGCGCTGTAGGGATCCAGAGTTGAAGACTCCAGATACTTGAGGAGAGCCAGATGGTCCTTTCCATCCTTGAGCAGCACGTCGCCCTCGATCATCAATTACCGGGCCTTCCGCCTGTCTTCTCGAGGGATTTCAACTGGTGTGATCTTGGTGAGACAGGCACCGGAAGCTGCCAACAGGACCAAAACGGAGATGAACCTCGATCTCACCAGAAAGTCAGTTTAGCACAGTTCCCTTGTCAGTCCGGGTGGCCTGGCAAGCATCGAAAAACGGGCTTTCCGACACCCTGAAAGGTCACGGATCCAGGGTACGATCCGGTCCCAACTGCACGCGCAGCGGAAAAGGTGTTTTGATCCTCCGAAAGACGTGGTTTACAATTGCTTCCTGCACGACGTTATGGCTACCAAATCAACAGAGTCGATTGACCAGGTTCTCAGCAAGATTATCGACGACTGGTATGAGCGGGTTTCCCGATACTACGTGACCAAGGATGACCAGGAGAAGTCTGCTCTGGCTGAGAGCACGATCGAACTCAAGCGTTTTCATGATGCCAAGGGCCACCGAATCAAGTTCGACAAGGGCGACCTCGATTTCACTTATGGCCTGAAAGCCAGCTGGGAGCAGCAAACCCTTCACCTCGAAGTCAGCGTCAACAACAAGGTCAAAAACTTTGACTACGGGAACTTTAGGGAGCTACTGTTTGCTCACTATCTAGAAGCAGGATCTCGGCCGGTCACGAAACCGGCTGACCTGAAGCGTCCAGAGTATCGGGAGGTGTTTCGACTTCAGGACGGACTGGACGAGGCCTTTCAGGTGGAACGCAGAGAAACCAAGGCAGACATCATGCGCCTCAGCTTCCAGATCGCCGAGCAATACATGGAGAGTCTCGCCCGCCGTCCGGGCGCCTCCGGAGAACTGATCGAACGGTACTGTGTAGCCCCCTTTCGCAGCGCCTACGCTCAGGTTTATCGGGCCGCACCGGCCTCCTGACTTTGGTCCATGCCGAATCGGGCCCAGCCCCACCCCGTTCCTTATGTGCGAGCAGCTTGACCAGGGAATCGACCTCTTCAACCAGAGGGAGTTCTACGAGTGCCACGATACGATTGAAGACATCTGGCTGCAGGAGTCGAGCGACCGGCAGCCTTTCCTGCAGGGATTGATTCAAGCTGCCGTCGCCTTTCACCACTATGAGCACGGCAAATGGGGGGCGGCGCGTTCCATGCTGCAAATGGCGATCGACAAGTTGTCCCCCTGTCCCGACACTTTTGATGGCCTGGAGATAGGCCATCTCCTGACCGCATTGAGATCCTGGAAGGCCGCGTTGGACGCTGCTCTCAAGAGGCCCGAACGCCCCGAACACATCGATCTGCCCTACCCGGTCATTTTGAGGACGGTTGACGGTTGAAGGTTAAAAGTTGAAAGTTGAAGGGGCTGCTGCCCAAAGCAAATCCATCCAGCTTTTTCTGCCGCCCCCCTTTTTGGGGGCTGCCTTGGATGATGTCTTCCTGCGCCGTGGGCGACAGCCCACGGAAAGTATCTCCGCCAATTCTAAAGCCCTGGAAGGGCGACACAGATTTGAGCAACACGCCCGTGAGAGCTGAAAGGTTCTAAGGAACGTCCAACCGTCGGCGCCCTGATGTGCTGATCCCGCAAGATTGATATTCAAGGCAACACTTCAGCAACCAAGGAAATGCAGTGAGCAAACCCAACAAACTTTCAACTTTCAACTTTTAACTTTTAACTTTTAACTTTTAACCTTTAACCTTAAACGCCGGAGCGCCAGCGAGCGGTAAGACCAAACTTGCCAAAGCGGCACTTCGATCCTATGAATACAGGACGATCTGCTAAGGTTGAGTCAATTATGGGTATAGAAGATAAGTTTGATGCGGACGATTTGAAGCAGCTCTTGAAGGGAAAGTATGGGCCGGGCGTCCATGTCGAGGTCTTTCCAAGACCGGAGACCGAACCTTCCGATCCAGCCGAGGAGAAGGCCAGGAAGAGAATCCGGGCGCTTGAGTTTGATTACAAGCCCAGCCAGATCAAGAGCTACCTGGATCGCTACGTCATTCAGCAGGATGACGCCAAGAAGGTTCTGTCCACAGCCATTTGTGACCATTACCATCAGATCCAGCACTCCGGGCCGGATGATCTGATCGACTACAAGAAACAGAACATTCTTCTGATTGGCCCGACGGGCGTGGGAAAAACCTATCTCGTGCAGAACATCGCCCGCTTGATCGGAGTGCCCTTTGTCAAGGCGGATGCGACCAAATTCAGCGAGACCGGGTACGTAGGTGGAGATGTCGAAGACCTGGTGCGGGAACTGGTCGCTCAAGCCGAGGGGGACGTGGAGCTGGCTCAGTACGGGATTGTGTATCTCGATGAGATCGACAAGATCGCCGGCGCAACCAACCTCATGGGACGCGATGTCTCCGGTCAGGGCGTCCAGAGAGGACTGCTGAAGCTTATGGAAGACACCGAGGTGCCGCTGCGCTCCTCAACAGATGTGGCGGGCCAGATGCAGTCCCTGCTCGAGTTCCAGACGAAGGGGAAGCTGGAAAAGAAAACGATCAGTACGCGTCACATCCTCTTCATCGTGAGCGGGGCCTTCAACGGATTGACCGACATCATCCGCAAGCGAATCGGATCGACGCAGATTGGGTTCACAGGGGAGAAGAGTTCGGCCACTGCCGAGGATGACAGCCACTTACTCAGTCTGGTCCGTTCCAGGGACTGCCTGGAGTTCGGGTTCGAGGCCGAATTCGTGGGACGCCTCCCGGTGGTCGTCCACTGCAACTCTCTTTACGAGAAGGATCTGTTTAAGATCCTGAAGTACTCGGAAGGCTCGCTTCTGAAACAGTACAAGAGGGATTTCCTCGCCTACGGAATCGACGTTTATTTTACCGACGAAGGCATGCAGGCCATCTCAGAGCAGGCCGTCGCCGAGCAGACAGGGGCCAGGGGACTGATGACGGTCTGTGAGAAAGCCTTTCGCGAATACAAGTACCGGCTTCCCGATCATGAAGAGGTGCGCGAGTTCGTCGTTACCCGCGAGATGATTGAAAGTCCCGTCGCGAAGCTGTCCGAATTACTCGAGAGTCCAGCCATGTACCGATTGCGGGTGGCTGAGTTCCAACTGCAGAAGTTCAAGCAACAATTCCTGGAACAGCATGGCATCCAGATCAGCTTCAGCCAGGAAGCGATCGAAAGGCTCGCCCACAGGACTTCCGAGACCAAGCAACCTGTTCTCGAGTTCTGCAACGCGTTGTTCAAGGACTATCAGCACGGCCTGCACCTGCTCCAGAAGGTCCCGAAGCTGGGACAACTGGAAGTTGACGCGGAAGGAATTGACGATCCGGGGACTGCCATCGAGCGGTGGATTCGAGAGAACTACCGGGAGAGTCAGAAATAGAAGTTCTTCTCCCAGGCTTCCCGGTTCAATTCCGTCATTAGATTGGGGTCCAGCGGCGCTAGATCGGAAACCGCAAGATTGGCACGAACGTGGGGAGTGGACCTCATTCCCGGGATTACGGTCGAGACTACCTGGGACTGTAGGCAGAAGCGGAGCGCCAGCTCGGCGAGAGTCTGCACTTCATCGCCAAGCAGTCGCGACAACTTCTGAACATGCTCCTCGACTCTCTCCTTGCGATTCCCCCGGAAGTACCGCCTCCGCCAGTCCTTCTTCGGGAACCGGGTATCGCGAGTAATCGCCCCGGTCAACGCCCCTTCATCAAAGGGAACACGGGCAATCACACCCACGCCCATTTCCTCACAGACTCCGAACAGTTCCTGTTCCGCGCTCTGATCGAAGATGTTGTAGATGACCTGCACGGTGTCGGTTCGTCCGGATCGAACCACGGACACGGCGGTGCCGGGCTCATGTTCGCCGACCGATAGGCCGAAATGAGAGACTTTGCCGGCCGCTTTCAGATCAAGCAGGGTCTGATGCCATTCATCCTGCTGGATCCAGTCCGGAGACCAGACGTGGAGCTGCATGAGATCTAGGCACTCCACGCCAAGATTCTCCAGGCTCTGCTCCGTACTCGAGATCAGGTGGTGGCGGGGAAACACCTCCTGCACAGCTCCCTGAGCCGGCCAGCGCTGGTTCATGGGTGGAGCCTTGGTCGCCACATAGACTCGCTCCTGAGTGTCCCGAAGAAAACGCCCGATCAGCCTCTCGCTGTGACCCTCACCATAGGCCAACGCCGTGTCGATGAAGTTGAGACCGTTTTCAACGGCCAGATGGAGGGCTCGAAGCGACTCTCCATCGTCCCCGCCTCTCCACATGCGTCTCCCGATCCCCCAGGTACCATAGCCGATTTCGGAAACCTTCAGATCTGTCCGCCCCAGAGTTCGATACTTCACGGTGTCCGAATATAGCACGACCACTTGTGAGGCAGGGCCCTGTGCGGTAGAGTCTTGCGTCCGAACGGGCTGGCGCTTACAGTGCTAAGAATCGGCCCGGGAATATGATGGCGGATTCCTATTCTTCCCTGAAGCAGCAACTTCTTCAGCTCCTGCGGACCAACTCGCTCAAACTGGGACATTTTGTCCTGACTTCGGGCAAGCGCAGCCTCTATTACTTCGACAGCAAGTTCACCACCCTGCACCCGGAGGGGGCCTATTTGACGGCCAAACTGATCCTGGAAACCATCAACCGGGAAAAACTTCACATCGAGGCCATCGGTGGATTGACGCTGGGTGCGGATCCCATCGTAGCGGCCGTGGCGGCTGTGAGCCATGGCGAGCGGGAACTTTATCCACCGATGCAGGCGTTCATCGTTCGAAAGGAGCCAAAGGGCCACGGGACGAAGAGGCTGCTCGAGGGGTACAGCCCTTCTCCCGGAGCGCGTGTGGCCATTGTTGACGATGTGTGCACGACGGGCGGCTCGACTCTGCAGGCCATCAAACGAGCCGAGCAGGCGGCCTGTCACATAGAAGCAGTTCTGTGTCTGGTCGATCGTGAAGAAGGTGGTTCTGAGTCTCTTCGAGATTACCGGTTTCTTCCTTTGATCCAGGCTTCTGAACTGTTGGATGACCCCGCCATCCAGGCACGCCTTCGAGAGTTGGAAACGACCCGGGAAGAAGCTCCCGAGCCGAACACTGATCCCAGTTGAGCTGTTAGAATGGACTTTGCGATGGCTCAAGACAAGAAGCGTGTGCAGGTCACCTGCCCGGACTGTCAGGCCACCCTGACAATCGAACCATCAACCGGTCTGGTGATTCACAGCGAGGCTCAGAAAGTCGATTACTCTCTGGAAGATGCAGTCCAGCAGGAACAGGACCGGAAGGGTCAGGCTGACGAGATGTTCGCCCGGGCGTTCAAGGACGAGGAAGAGCGGCATCAGTCACTCGAAGAGAAGTTCAAGAAGGCCCTCGAAGCCAGGGATGAACTCGATGAGCCGGCCCGTCCGTTTGATTTCGACTAGTCACGCCTGAAGCAGCCCGCTCACATGCAAGTTCATCTCCCCGTTGTCACCAGGTTGCCAGGACGCATCTCACGGATTCCCGAGCTTGCCCATAACCTGTGGTGGACCTGGAAAGCCAGTGCTCGTGAGTTGTTTCGTCGCCTTGATCTCGACCTCTGGAAACAAACTGCGCACAACCCGATTCGCATGATTCGACAGGTCGACGTCCGGTCGCTCCGCCAGGCAGCTAAGAACCCGCAGTTGCTGGCCCTTTACGACTCGGTCATGGATGACTTCGACAGCTACATGTCAGACAAGCACTCCTGGTTTTCGACCCACTATCCGGACGCCAAGGACGAGGTCATTGCTTATTTGTGTGCAGAATTCGGAATCCACAATTCGCTGCCCATCTACTCCGGAGGGCTCGGAATTCTGGCCGGAGATACCTGCAAGGAAGCCAGTGACCTGGGGATTCCGCTCATCGGGATAGGCAGTCTCTATCCGGAAGGTTACTTCAATCAGCGGATTGAACCAGGCGGGCGTCAGAGCGAGGTTTACACCCGCCTTGACATGGACACCGTTCCCCTCCTGCCGGTCCTGGATAACAATGGAAAGCGGCTGTTGGTTTCGATTCCTCTGGATGCCTCCCAAGTCAGCATTGCCTTGTGGAAGGTTCAGGTCGGCAGGGTCCCGATCTTCCTGATGGACACAGACATTGAAGAGAACGAACCGTGGCAGCGTGACCTCAGTGCCCGACTGTATCATGGCGATCAAGTGGTTCGGCTGCGGCAGGAAATCATTCTGGGAATGGGGGGAGTCAAGACTCTTCGGACGCTCGGATTTCGGCCCGCCGTTTACCACCTCAACGAGGGACACGCCGCTTTCGCCAGCCTCGAGTTGATGCGGCAGCAAGCGGATCAGGGTCTGTCCTTGTCCCAAAACCTCACCAGGGTTCGAAACAAAGTCGTCTTCACCACCCACACCCCGGTGGGAGCAGGCCACGACGAGTTCCCCTTCCCACTTGTTGAGGAATACTTCGAGAATCTTTTTGAAGAGCTGAGGACCAGCCGGCAGGAGTTTCTCGAACTGGGCCAGGTCGATGCCAGGCAGTCATTCAGCATGACCGTCCTGGCTTTGCGGACGTCTCGTAATGCCAACGGAGTGAGCAAGAAGCATGGTCAGGTTTCGCGCCGGATGTGGCAGCCACTGTGGCCTGACCTCCCGGGTCGGCAGGTCCCGATTGACTCCATCACCAATGGAGTTCACCTGCCCACGTGGGTGTCTTCAGAAATGGGAAGTCTCTTCCGACGCCGGTTCGGGCCTCACTGGCTGGAAGACCACGATGATCCGGCCCGCTGGGAAGGAATCGCTGCAATCCCGGACTCTGACCTTTGGGCAGCCCACGTGAGGCTCAAAACCAAGCTCCTCAACTTTGTGCGTGAGCGGACGCGGCGAAAATGGTTGCAGGGAGTTGCCTCAGCGGAACAACTGGTCGGACTGGGCTGCTTTCTCAACCCGGACTACCTCACTATCGGGTTCGCCCGCCGCTTCGCAACCTATAAGAGAGCCACGCTCATCCTGCGCGACCGCGAACGACTCAAAAACATTCTGGTCAACTCCAAGAGACCGATTCAGATCATCTTTTCGGGGAAAGCCCACCCCGCGGATGAAGAAGGAAAGTATTTCCTTCAACAGATCTTCGAAGCCGGTTCCTCGAATGGACTTCGTGGCCATATTGCGGTGATCGAAGACTACGACATGCATGTCGCCCACTACATGCTGGCCGGTGTCGATGTCTGGCTGAACACACCGGTCCCGCCCCTGGAAGCCAGCGGTACCAGCGGCCAGAAGGCGGCCATGAACGGTGTGATCAACTTCAGTGTCCTGGATGGCTGGTGGGCAGAAGGATTCAACGGCCAGAACGGCTGGGAGATCGGTGGAAAAGATGATGATTCGACTGCGTCCGCGCTCTACGACATACTCGAGGGAGAGATCGCGCCCACGTTTTACGAACGCGATTCCCGCGGAATTCCGGTTGGCTGGGTCGGCCTGATGCGGGAATCGATCCGTTCCATCGCAGCAGCCTTTTCCGCCCGCCGGATGATGAAGGAATACTGCAGGAAAATATACCTGGGGGAATAGGCTCCTCACAAGGAATCCCTGCCGGTTATCGTGTGAAACATTCGAACTCAACGGCAGGCTCACGCCTTGCCGTTCTGTTGTTGTGGGGCCAAGGAACGGCACAGAACGGTAGAGCGTAAGCTCACCGTTGATTTGGAACGTGGAACGTGAAACCTGGAATCACTCCCCCCCACAGGGCCAGTAATAGAGCCTTCGGTGGCCAACCGACCGCTGGTCGGGCCGCCGCTCGGGACGCGGACCTCCAAATTCCCAGTCACCCTGGCGGCAGGAGGCTCCCTCTTCCTGCCTGACCCGGGTCCAACCCGGCTGGACCCGTTCGTACTTCCCGTCATCTGTCAGCGAAACGCCCAGATACAGAACAGGAAGGACCGGTGTGGAGGCCTTCGAAGTCACGAACAGACGTTTCCCCCTCTCTTCCTTCCCCAACCGAACATACTTGACTCTCCTGGACGGAAAATGGACCTCCCCGAATCGCAGGTCGTGCAGTTCTCCATACCTTTCCCGGATCGATCGGTAGTTGGCCCGAGCTGCAGCCAGGCTGGACAGGAGGAGAATCACTGCCGCTGCGCCGAGAGCCCACCCGACGTAACTTGAGGCTCGCCTCCATCTTCGAGAATACCTCTCCCACAGCCACGCACATGACACCGAACCGGTGAATGCCAGAGCCGGCAAAACCGAGGAGAGATAGCGGGAATGAAAGGTGATTGGAAGCATCAAGATGGCGAAGGACACCAGGTAATAGACAGCCCCCAGCTGGAACAGAGTCCGCCTGCGAACGCTCCCAACCAGGAGGCCCAGCAGGGTCAAGATCAGGAACACCCAGGCCAGGACGGAATGAAAGGATAGCCACCGGACCAGCGTTAGCCGGTTCACGCCTGAATGACCGGAAGACGTCAAGTACACCTTGACGAAGGCCAGGAACCCCCGTACGGGCGTTTCCCAGATGGGGGGATATAAGATTACGAAGACGAGCCATCCGGTCAGGCCAAACAGCAACAGACGCAACCCCTCTTTCCGAATCCGAAGCCAGATGGACTCCTTTCGTGCAGGTTCAGTCCCAACGCGAATCGCGGTGTATACCAGAAGGGCCACTGGAATTGCCGCCGCATTCGCTCGATTCGCGAAGGCCAGCCCGAAAACGGCTCCGGCGGCCACCACCAGCCCGATCGAACCACGGCGACGGGCCATTTCATAGAGAAGCAGAGAGAGGGGAGCCGCCAGCGTCAAGACGGCTTCCAGGTGAGCCATCCCTCCCCAGTAGTGGATCAACGGTTCGAACATCAGGAAACCGGCCGCGCACACCGCCCCGGCCTCCGATATGCGCCGCCGAAGCAGGAGAAAAAACAGAAGTGGCGTGAGGCTGCTCAAAAGCGCGTGAAAGACACGGGCGCTGATGATCTGCTTGAAGGGCTCGTTGGACGAAGAGAGTGTGGGCAACCACCGTTCCCCCAGGTGCACCCCGGCGCCGGTCAGCATGGCCGTAACGCTCCCGCTGGCAAGGCTGGCACTCAGCTGGCTCATTTCGGGCGTGATCCGACCTGTCCAGTGATCGGTCTGAAGAGCTGCGGCATCTCCCCTGCACAGGCTCTCGATCAGAAAGAGTCCCCGCACCATCCAGCGCGGTTCATCGACATGCAGGTGGTTACTGACAAGAGCTGCGCCTCGGAGCAGAACCGAGACGACCAGGATGAAAAGAAGGGCCCTCCTCCCCAGCCCTTTCACTTCCTTCCTGGCTTGGGATCCAGATTCAACGTCAGATCCTGCTTCGTCACGACCGACTGAACACCTCCTGCCGGCACCGTGCCCCTGGCCGTCCACACCAGAGCATTGAGGACAAGTTTCAGAAAATCCTCGTTCCCCCAGTTCACATGATCGTGTGCACCCGTAAAGCCGAAGGACCGTCCTCCATCGGGTCTCTGGACAACCCACGCCAACACTTCCTCTCGCCCACTCGCGGCCACGATGTGGGGGTGGGGCCCTCGAGGGTGGGAAGTCCTTCCCTGTCTTACTTCGTCCGAGGGTATCGCCACTAGAAGGGGGGTCACTCCCTCCATCATCGGGCGGAAATGGATGTTGAAATACCACTCATCCCTGATCTTGAAAGGCCTGACTCCCCGGGTGATCGGGTGGGCGGGCAGCTCTCTGATCTCGGCCACCCAGTGTGGATTCGTGGAAGAGCCGGTTTCGTAGTAGCCGCCAAGCCATCGCAGGAACTCCTGTCCTCCCCTGTCTCTGGGCACTTCAAGAGCGTAGTGTAGACAGGCCAGGCCAACTCCCTTCTTCATCAGGCCGCCCAGGATGTTCAGGCGGTCACCTTGAATCATTGGATGCTTCGAGCCTCCATCCATGTAAAACATGATCGCGTCGGCATTGTCGAAAGCCGAAGGATCGGAAGGCCATCCATTGAGATAAAAGGCAGAAAGAACTCCCGGCTGGTCCCTCAGGGACTGGTGCAGCAACTGTACGCCCGCGTTAAACTCATGGTCCCCCGGGGCGTGGCTGGGATGCCCGGCAACCAGTACGATTTTCTTCTCAGTTTCCAGCTTCAGCCGCTTGAGGCGGAGATTCTTGAACTGAACTTGCATGGGTGGACCGACATGGAGCTGGAGCGCGAGGATTCCAGCTCTCGATCGCTTTTCTATCTGGTTGTCCGTCACATCCACCGTCACATTACCGTTGATCATTTGGATCAAGTGCCTGCCCCTGGCCACGATCACGTAGTCGTTCCAGTCCTCGTCTCGAATGGCAGCCTGCAACTCAGCGGAGTTACCCACAGAACCTATGACCTTCACCTTGCCGGTCTCGTCGACAACGGTCTTCTGCCCGCGCTCAGCCAGTATGCCGCGCCCCTGTTCCTCGTAAAGGATTCCAGAGTATGTCTGGCCGGCCTCCAGGTCCGCTTGATAGCCCCCTACCGACCAGTTTCCCAGGTCTCTGCTGCGATACTGAATTCCGGAATTACCTCCCAGGATGCGGTAGGAAAGGCGCAGCTCGAAATCATCCACCATCCCCTCCCGCCAGATCAGGAAGGTATTGGCCTTCAACGGGCGATCTGCCGTGGTGCGGCCGGTGATCACACCGTCTTTGGCTGACCACAGACTCTCGTCGCCACCCCAGCCCTCAAGATCGCTCCCCTCGAGGAGGCTCCTGAAGCCTTCTTCGGCACCGGTAACTATTGGATGAGAAAGACAAAGGACGACGCCGCAGAGGATCAGATCAAAAAAGCCGGACGACCTTCGCTTCATAGTTCTGTCACTCGCTTAACGAGCCCATGCTCACTTAACCCGGAAAATTCATAAGTTGTCGGCTGCAGCGCCCCCATCATCCGCGCTGGCTGCGTTCCCCCTCCTCGGGCTCCTCGACACAGAGTCACGACTATGCCTGCGGGGCCCTCGGAGGTAAAGCCTTGCCGGCGCGGCGCTTGCGGCCCTTCGCTTCGAAAACTTATGAATTTTCCGGGCTTAATGGCCATTCACCATTGATCTCGCAGGTAAACCAGATTCTCTCAAGACAAGGCCTTCTTGAGAAACTTCAGGCCTTTCGTTGCAATGTCATTCTTATGAGGCTCCATCTCACGCCATATTGAGGCTGCCTTGGCGATCACCAGAACATCCGAAGTAAATGACTCAATGACCACGTGCTTCTGGTAACCGATACTCTTCAGGGCAGCGGCGATACTCTCCCAGTCCGTGTGATCGTTGCCCGGCGTGCCGCGATCACTTCCGCAGGCGTGGAAGTGCCCGAGCTTGCTGCCGGCCTGCAAAACGGCCTTGGCCGGATCCTTTTCCTCGATATTCATGTGGAACGTATCCAGATGCACGCCGAGCGCTGGACTCCCAACGTCTTCAACCATCCGTAGCGCCTGCCCACAGGTATTGATGAAGTCGGTCTCAAACCGATTGAGGGGCTCGATCGCAATCTCTTTTCCTTGCCTTTCTGCATATCTGCAAACCTGCTTAAGGTGCTCCACCACCAGTTGCCATTGAGCTGCACGGTCCCGCTCCGGGATCAACTCGGCCCGCCCGACTGCAGAATATATTGGACCCACCAGGGTAGAGGCTCCCAACGTTGCTATCATGTCGATTAATTGCTGAATGTAGGCGAGGCTTGACTCTTGTTCTTCCCGCGACCCACGTAAATCACGCCCGGGGCCAAAGGCACCGCACAGCGTGCCACAAACCAGACCGTTTCTGTCCAGCTCGGACTTGATGTAAGCCGGATCAATGTGTGACTCGTGCTCCACAGCAATCTCGACCGAATCAAATCCCCAGGCCTTAAACTGGGGGAACAGAGAGGTGCTGGCATTCGTGAAAGGCGATGTGAAAAGAAACGTATTGATCCCAAATAACATAGCTACCCTCAATCGATGCTCTCTCCGGTGGACCCTTCTGGTTTCCAGACAGGCATCAACCTGTTGGCTTTCCAAAAACAGGGTGTTGCCTGTCATCAACCGTTGCCGTACAGATAGTAGCACTTCGGGGGTTGACTCGTTCTCGCTGGCTTATGACGATCCCGTCACCCAGGGATGAGAAAAAGTGGTCCGTGATGCTGGTGCACCTGCAGGATGTTTCCAAGAGCTATGGAGGCGATACGGTTCTGGAGGGAGTCTCCCTTCAGATCGAGAATCGAGACCGGGTGGGACTGGTCGGGCCCAACGGGTGTGGCAAGACAACCCTGCTCAAATTGATCGGGGGGCAACTGGAAGCCGATCGCGGCCACGTCACTACTCGTTCGGGTCTGACCCTGGCCAGTATTCCGCAGGTTCCGAAACTGTCCGGTGAGACCACTGTTGTGGACGAGACCCTGAGCGTCTTCCGGTCGCTGCGGGAGACAGAACAGGAACTGGTGAGACTACGCGAGCGACTGAGTGAGGCGAAGGAGGGCGAGAATCTCAAATTGTCGGAGCACGATGTCGACCTGCAGACGCATTTCGAGCGGATGGGCGGCTACGATTACCTCGCCCGGACAGAGGCCGTACTGATGGGACTCGGCTTCTCCCGACAGCAACTGCACCAGCCCTGTGGAACCCTCAGTGGCGGCCAGGTTCGCCGGCTCGTCCTTGCTAAGGTCCTCCTGAAGCCGGCCCAGCTCATACTTTTCGACGAACCCACCAATCATCTCGATCTGCAGGGAACCCTGTGGCTGGTCGACTACCTGATGTCTCTGTCCGTTGCCTTCATGGTGGTGAGCCATGATCGTTACCTGCTGGATGAGGTGACGAACAGAACCTTCGAAATTCTGGATCGAAGGCTGACCATCTATCCGGGAAACTTCAGCAAAGCCGGTCGACTGCGAAGCGAGCGGCTCGAGGAGCAGAAGAAGCAGTACCGGAAACAGCAGGAGTGGAAGCAACGAAACGAAGAGTTCATCCGCCGTAATCTTTCCGGCCAGAAGACCCGGCAGGCACAGGACCGGAGAAAAAAGCTGGAAAAAACAAAGTGGATTCAGCCTCCCGCCGCTCTAGCGGGGCAACCGGTCATCTCGGCGTCTGCAGCGAGAGCTCCCTGCCGCATTTACCTGGAAATGGTGAAGACTTCGGTGGGATTTCCGGCAGCGACACTGCTCGTGGGCGTTGATCTCACTGTCCTGAAAGGCGAGAGAATTGCGATTCTGGGGTCCAATGGAAGCGGAAAAACTACACTGGCCCGGGTGATTGCCGGAGAACTTGAGCCTCTGGACGGCCAGGTTCGGCTCGGGTCCGGTGTGGTGAGCCAATTTCTCCACCAGGATCCACGCTTCGACGAGGACGATTCCACCGTTCTCGACGTGCTCAGAAGCCTGGATGGCAGCCGTCGTGATGAAGAACTCCGCTCTTACCTGGCGGGCTTTCAGTTTCGTGGAGACGATGTATTCAAGAATCTTGGCGGTCTAAGCGGCGGTGAGCGCAATCGATTGGCCCTGGCGCGACTGTTCTATCGTCCGGCAGATCTCCTGATTCTGGACGAGCCGACCAACCATCTCGATATTTACACCCGGGATGCACTGGTGTCGGCGCTGGCGACCTTTCCCGGATCGATGATCCTCGTCTCCCATGACATTTACCTGATCCGCTCGGTGGCGCAACGGGTTTTTCTGGTGGCCGATAAGGGCCTTCGAGAGTTACCCGGCCTGGATGCCCTGTGGGGCAGGGGAAAGCCGGCCCGGCAAGGGAAAGCAAGTCGAAGACTGGGACAGACCATGTCGCGAAACACCCAAACCCAACCGATCTCCAAGAACGAGCTGCGACGGCTTGCCCGCGAAGTCGAAGCTCTGGAAGCCGAGATCTCCACCCTGGAGGCCCGTCAGCAGGAGCGAGTGGCGGCCCTCTCGGACCAGCCCGAATTCAGTCGAGCTCAGGATCTGGCCCGTCGTCACCAACAGACCGCCGCCAGACTGGAGACCCTCTACCGGCGCTGGGAAGAAAAGTCAGGCCGTCTTTGAACAGGGTCGAAGTGTACGTCGTCAGCGCAAATGGGACACAATGGACCGGTCCCACTTCCGTGAAGGTTTCCGGCGTGTTCGTGTTTTTCTCAGTTTCCCTGCCGGGCAGCGATCTTCGTCGATAGGCGATTAGTAAAGAAAGGATTCACTAAGATGAAGACTATTTTGATTGTGGTAAGCGGGTTACTGCTGTTCATGCAAAATGCCACAGCAGCCGGTGAAGTATCATCAAAGATTTTGGTCAAAGACTCCGTTAGTTGGGACGGCAGTGCTTTCAAGTACGGAAAAGGCAAGCCCGAGATAACGATCCAGAAAATTGATATCAGCACTGGCAGTGAAGAGGTTTCGCTGGGAATCCATTGTCATACAATTCCTTTGGCGGCTTATGTTTTAAGGGGAAGTGTCAGGGTGGTTAAGCCTTCGGGCGCAAGTAAGCTGTTTCAGGCGGGAGACGCTTTTATTGAGGTCATGAATCGATGGCATACCGGCCTATTCTTAGAAGATACAGAGCTTATTGTTTTCTACGCTGGAAAAAAGGATGCCACTTTGTCTGTGAAAAAAGACGGTACTTCTCCATTACCAAAAGCGTGCAAGTGACATCATCATTTTTGGGGATTCCATCGGGGTGGGTTTTATGAGACTGCCTTTCGTAATAAAATATTGACTAAGGAGACCTAGATATGGGCGACAAAGGAAAAAGAGATAAGGGCAAGAAAGAAAAACAAAAAAAGGCTACCCGTACGCTCAAGGAAAAGCGCCAACATAAAAAAGAGAAAAAGGGTTAAGCCCTGAAACAGAAAAAGGAATCGAGCCGGCGCTCGGCAAAGCCCTATCCTAGGCGCCCTGCAGAAAAACTGGCAGACTCCTTTAACCCTTTTGAACGCCTGAACATCGGCCCCAGTGAAGTGGAAGGTACGGGCATCGGTCTGACCATTGCCAAGAGCTTAATACAGCTGATGAACGGATTGATTTCGGTGACAAGCACTCCCGGGCAAGGCAGTTGTTTTACCGCACAGCTTCCAGAAGGCACAATGGGCCGGCAAAGGACCCGGTGAACTTGTAGGGAAAAGGAGGACCACTGGATGGAGTTGTCTCTGAATCACATGGTGCTGCTGGGCATGTCTCTGTTCTTGTCCGGATCTGTTTCGGGTGAAGAGTGGCCCCGCTTCCGCGGGCCTGGCGGCGCTGGCCAGAGTGAAGCTACAACCATTCCTGCAGTCTGGACCCAACAGGACTACAAGTGGCGCGTCGAGGTTCCGGGTACAGGCCACTCGTCGCCCGTGGTTTCAGGCGAACAGGTGTTCGTGACGTCGGCAATTCAGGAGGATGCCACCAGGATAATCAGGTCTCTAAGATCGGTAGACGGCAGCTTGCTCTGGGAAGTTCGGTTTCCGTCTTCGACTTCCCACCTGGGCAAGTCCACCTCTTACGATACCGCCAGTCCGACGGTTGACGCCCAATGCGTGTACGCAGCCTGGGGATCGCCGCGAGGATACATGGCTGTGGCTCTGGACCGGGAGGATGGCAAGGAGGTCTGGCGGCGTGACCTGGGGTCATTCCAGGGGGACCATGGTTTTGGCCCCTCCCCAATCCGTTTCGAAGATCTGGTGATCCTGGCCAACGACCAGAGCGGGCCCAGCTTGACGGTCGCACTGGATCGCCGGACCGGTCTGACAAGATGGACCGCTGAGCGCCGTACCGTCAAGACTGCCTATTCGACACCCATCATCTATCGACCCGAGAATGAACCCGCACAGTTGATCCTTGCCAGCACCAGCCATGGGGTGAGCAGCCTCGATCCGCACACGGGCAAGCTCAACTGGGAAGTAGCCGATTTGTTCGGGGGGTATCGCGTCGTCGGTTCGCCGGTTGCGGCAGGCGGTCTGATCTTTGCACAGAGTGGGGTCGGCAGCGGCGGCAGGAAGATGTTTGCCATAAGACCTCCAGGCCCGAGCAGCAGCACAGATGCCCAGGTGGCGTACGAGCTTGACGGTTCGCTACCCTACGTTCCGACTCCGGTGGCTCATGGGAAGTGGTTGTTTTGGATCAGCGACGGAGGTGTGGCCAGCTGCATTGATATTGAAACCGGCCGGCGGGCCTGGCGCGAGCGGGTCGGCGGCAACTTCTTCGGTTCGCCGGTGCGAGCCGGCAACCGGATCTATTTCATATCGAACGAGGGCGAAATAGTCGTGCTTGCCGCCGCGCCGCAGTATCAGCTCCTGGGGCGAGTCGATCTGGAAGAACCGAGCCACAGCACACCGGCCATCGCCGACGGCGTGATGTACCTGCGCACGTTTTCACACCTGATGGCAATCGGGGGGAATGTTGACTAACACGGAAAATTCATAAAGGGTCGGCTGGAGCTCCCCCTTTGTCATCGATCCGGGCGCGCGGCGTCCTCGTGTCGACTTTCCCCCAACTGCCCCACAGCGGCCTTGATGCTGCGTCGAAATGCATGGGTTGATTGCGTGTCGGGCCGCTGCTTGACCAATTCCAGAGCACGTTGAAGATGCTTCAGGGCCAACTCGACTTTCTCCTGTTGCTGCAAGGCCACTCCCAGTAGAAAATGGGACTCATACGATTGGGGATTCTGCTGCAGCGCCTGCTCGTAGAGCCTTACTGCCTCCTCGACTCGTCCCTGTCCTTGCACAGCGTAGCCCAGTAGCCGGAGCCCAGCCGGGTGGGATCTCATGCTCACACTCTTCCGCAAAGGGGGAACGGCTTCGGGAACTCTTCCGGTCGCAAGATAACAGTACCCCATCATGCGATAAGGCAACTCCCCCAGATCGGCCAGTGCGGTCGGAGTCATAAGTGATTTCTCGAGCCAGGGTATAGCTTCGGCGAATCGTCGCTGATCGACCTTCACCATGGCAAGCTTGTAGTAGACGAGCGGGAAGCTGGGATGGGGGGAGCCAAGGGCGATAGCCCGGCGGTAAGCCTCAATCGCCAGCTGTCTTTCCGTTTCGGCCTGCAGAGGATTGCCACGGTGAGCCCAAATCAAACCCAAATCCTTGCGAACATCTCCCAGGTTGCTCTGGTTCCAGACATCATCAGGTTCAAGTGCTACAGCCCGGTTCTGGTAGTCAAGCGCCCGGTCTTCCAGCTCCTCTGCATGCCCCCAGTTGCCTGTTCTGATTTCGTCCCAGCCCCAATCCCTGTAGATGGCTCCGAGATTGGACAAGGGCAACGAGTCTGTCAGGTTGAGCTCGGCCGCCCGTTCCAGAAGCTGAATCGCCTGCTGTCGAAGCTGAGAGTTCGTACCGGGATCTCGTAGAAAGCTTTCAAAGTACAGCTGTCCCAGGTTGGCGTTGGCGCGGTAGGATGTGGGAGCCTTCTCATAGGTCTCTTCCCACAGGGTCAGCTGGTCGGCCCAGACCCGGTTTCGCATCACGGTCAGAACCGAAGACAGCGAAAGAACGAACAGCAAGAACGCCCAGACCAGAACATTGATGTTTCGAGACGAGGCTGCTTGAGCCCCGAGATAGCCAAACACCAGAGCCACTCCGACCATGGGCAGGTATAGAAAATGGTCGGCGGCGATCTCATGGAATCCTACGATTTGAAGGACCGGCAGCAACGAAACCAGGAACCAACCCATCCCCAGAGTCACAGGCGGCCATCGGGGGTATGACCAAAGCGCCAGCGCAGCATATCCAATGGAAACAACCAGACAGACTGCAGTTGCAGCCTCTGTAAAGCCGGTAGAGACTGGAAAGACGCCGATGTAATCCGCAGTCAGGGGGCGCATTGACTCATCCAAAATCGAACTGATGGCATACCGTTGCCTCATCAAGAATCGAACCGAAAACTTGATGAGGAGGTCACAGATTGAAGAAGAAGTTGAGTTTGGAGTTGCGCCGAGAATTGTTGACGCGTACCGCTGAGGATTACGCATCGGCCCGCAAAGGGATCAAGAGCCAGATTGTAGATCAGTTGGTCGCGACAACCGGCTACGGTCGCAAACATGCGATTACCCTGTTGAACAATCCGCCGAGCAGGGCCAGTTCGTCGCGGCCCCGCCGTGCCCGATACGATGACCGGGTGAAGCGGGCACTGGTGACTCTTTGGACAACGGCCAACCGGATCTGCGCAAAGAGACTGGTCCCCTTTGTTCCCGAGTTGATCGAAGTTATGGAGAGGAACGGTCATCTATCCTTGCCGCCTGATGTTAGGCGAAGGCTGCTAGCGATCAGCCCAGCTACCGCTGATCGATTGTTGGCTTCCGAAAGAAGCAGCCGGCACGGTGTCAGTACGACCCGACCAGGAAGCTTGCTCAAGAAGCAGATCAAGGTCCGAACCTTCGCTGACTGGGATGATCTTCAACCCGGTTTTGTCGAAGCCGACCTTGTGGCTCACTGCGGCGAGAGTGCTGCAGGCAGTTTCCTACACACTCTGGTCCTGGTGGACGTCGCAACGGGCTGGACCGAATGCGTGGCGCTGCTACGGCGTAGCGAAGCCGATGTGATCGGATCTCTCAACTGCCTGCGTGGGCGGCTCCCGGTTCCTCTTCTCGGATTGGACACGGATAACGGAAGCGAATTCATCAACTATGAGATGCTCCGTTACTGCCAAAGAGAGCAGATCACTTTCACTCGTTCCCGGGTGGGTCGAAAGAACGATCAGGCCTTCGTTGAGGAGAAGAATGGTTCGATCGTGAGACGGCTGATTGGCTACGATCGCTACACGGGTCTGGGGGCCTGGCGAGCCCTGATTCAGCTTTACGAGATTCTGCGCCTCTACGTGAACTTCTTTCAGCCCTCGATGAAGCTAATCGAGAAGCAACGCCGGGGTGCACGCGTCAAGAAACGCTACGATCGGGCTCAAACTCCTTACCAGCGAATCTTAGCCTCTGATTGTCTCACCAAGAGAAAAATAGAACCCATCAAAGACCTGTACTGGAGTTCCCCCGGTTTCGTGGACACCTAATCCTTTGGGAGAATGGAGGACACGATGCCAAGAACAAGACGAGCTTATCCACCCGAGTTTCGCCAGCAGATAGTCGAGCTTCATCGAGCCGGGCGCAGCCCCGGTGAGCTGGCCCGAGAGTTTGAACCCAACGAACAGACGATCCGCAACTGGATCGCCCAGGCAGACCTGGATGAAGGCCGTCGTAGAGACGGCCTGACGACGGTAGAACGAGCCGAGCTGCGGAAGTTGCGCAAAGAAAATAGGCAGCTGAGGGTTGAGCGGGAAATATTGGCAAAAGCCGCGGCCTGGTTCGCACGGGAGAGCGATCCGATTTCCAAGGAGTCTTCAGGTTCGTGAAAGTGAATCAGGCCGACTATCCAATCACCACCATGTGCCGTTTGCTGGGTGTCTCCACCAGTGGCTACTACGCGTGGGTCGATCGCGGACCTTCGACTCGAGATGAAGCGAATGCTCGTCTTCTGGAAACAATCAACGGGATCCACCAGCAAAGTCGTCGGACCTATGGAGCTCCCCGCATTACGGCGGAACTTCGAGAGGAAGGTCACCTGGTGGGCAAAAACCGGGTGGCCCGACTGATGAAAGTCGCCGGCATTGAAGGCGTTAGCCGCAGACGCAAGACACGCACGACCCTGAGAGGCCAAGACAGCCGTCCGGCTCCGGATCTGGTGGAGCGAAACTTCCAGGTCAGCCGCCCCAACCGACTGTGGGTTGCAGACATCACGTACGTGCCGAGTTGGGCAGGTTTCGTCTACCTGGCCGTAGTGGTCGACGCTTTCAGTCGTCGAGTGGTCGGCTGGTCGCTCAGAAATGATCTCAAGACCCGGCTAGTGACCGATGCCCTGCAAATGGCACTTCAAGAGCGTGAATCCGACGGGGTGATCCATCACTCGGACCAGGGGACGCAATACACGTCGATCGAGTTCGGGCTACGCTGCAAGAGAGCCGGCATCAGACCCTCCATGGGCTCGGTCGGTGACTGTTATGACAACGCGCTGTGTGAGAGCTTTTTTGCCTCTCTGGAGTGTGAACTGATCGACCGGCACAGCTTCCGCAGCAAGCTGCAGGCCAAGCTTGCTGTCTTCGACTACATCGAGGGCTTTTACAACCCTCACAGGCGGCACTCGTCACTGGACTATCTGTCGCCGATCAACTATGAATCGAGGCACTCAGATGTGGCTTGATTCGAAAGCCGTAAACTGTCCACAAAAGTGGGGTAACTTCATACAGGAAGCTGGATCCAGTCACGTTACTCAAAGAACTCGAGCGAAGACAGGACCATTTTTGGACCTTTGCCAACGGACAAAGAGAACCGGAGGGAAACGGCTCCCCTAGAGAGATGGATGCTGTTGTCAGGAAGTACCTTGCTGAGATCAGTGCTGCACCAGAATCCAACCAAATCAGGAGATATCGGCGGACGAAGAAGCCCCGGGTTGCCCGGACTTGGAGGACCCGGGAGGATCCTTTCGTTGAAGTCTGGCCAGAGGTTCGTGTCCAACTGGAAGTCAATCCCGCTCAAACAGCCAAAGCGCTTTTCATTCGGCTTCAACAACGCCATCCCTGTCGATTCTTTGATGGGCAGCTGCGAACTTTGCAGCGCCGCGTCAGGGACTGGCGAAGAGAACAACTCTACAAGGCCGAGATCTCCCGTGTAGAGCCAACGTTCTCTGAAATCGGGTCTGATTTCGCAAAAGAAGGTGCGCCAACAAAGGGGCAACCAGCCGAGGTCAAAATAGTCTTATGAGCCATGGGAAGTGTCCCCTGACGGCCACACAGCAATGTCGCCTCGACCGCTGGGCCGTACATCTCCAGCAGCAGGGACTTCACGGTCCCGGGACAACCCAAGAAGGGGGTCACCTGAGTCGGCCGCCGAGAGGGAACCCCATTCGGGCTCGCCCTCACTGTGTCCCCTCTCGCAGTCCAAGAACCGGACAAGACAATTCGCTCAAACCAAGAACAACACCCTACTTGACAAGGTGGGTCATTTTTACGTGATCACTCCGGCACATTATTCCCTTGTCATTTCGACCTTCCACTCCACCCGTTGTTTCTGCGAGACGGAAGAAATAAGCTGTTCTGAACTGGGTTCGATTCCCAATGAGGCAAGTTTCTAGCTTCGGTTCGATTCTTAGATGAGGCAACACGCGGAATTCTAACTGTCGCCAATCAATGCCTAGTTCAAAGGAGTACATATCATGCTTATCCGGGCCGGATCACACACTTTTGAATGGATCGAAGACTGGGCCCACCTTCCGGATGTGGCAAGTAAAACGGGCTGGGCGCACCACGGCATCGCAGTCACCTCACGCAACACGTTGGTGGCCGGCGACCCGACTCGTGCCGATTTGCTCGAGTTTGACACCGAGGGCACTCTGCTCAGCCGGATCGCAACGAGCCTCACTGAATGCCACGGCGTGACCCGTGTGACAGAGAGAGACACGGACTCCTTCTGGGTGGTGGACATAGGCCGTAAATATCAACGCCCGCAGGGATCGCCTCGAGTCGTCAAAATCAGCCTCGAAGGCGAGATCGAAGCCGAGTTGGAACGCCCCCCAAACCCTGAGGACCCAGACGGTGACTACGTGCCCACCTGGGTTGCAGTGAACGAAGAACGGTTTGGCGGAAACGGTGACATATGGGTCGCCGATGGCTACGGTTCGAGTCTCGTCCACAGGTTCGACAGGTCGGGTGACTACGTGGCGACGATTGATGGCCGGGAGGGCAGTGCCGGCCGTTTCCAGCAACCTCATACGGTCTTCCTGGATACCAGGAAACCCCAGTCCGAGCTGTACATCGCAGATCGTGTCAACCACCGTGTCCAGGTCTATGATCTGGAAGGGACCTTCAAACGATCCTTCGGTGAGGACTTCCTGACGATGCCGACAGGCTTCGCAATCAGCGGCGAGGATTTGGTAATCATTGAGCTGCGGGCTCGTGCCACTCTGGTAGATGTTGACGACGATCTCATCGGCCACATCGGGGAAAACCCGTTGGTGTGGGAGCGGAAGGGCTGGCCCAACAGCCTCAACCCGGAGGGAGACCCGGCCCGAAGCACTCGTCTGGAGCCCGGAAAATTCAATAGCCCTCACGGCGTAGCGGTGGATCGAGAGGGAAACATTTACATCACGGAGTGGCTCCTCGGCGGGCGCTACATCAAGCTAAAGAAACGAGCCGACTGATTCTTCCGAGAGCATCGCTATGTCACTCGTCGGTCAAGCGATCAGCTGGCTGATCAGTTCGGCAGTAAGACTGCTGAGCCTCCTCGCCCGTTTCTTCGGATACCTCTACCTGGTGCGCGTGCCTTTCCTTGCCTTTGCCTTCCACGCCGCTTTTCCAATTCTGGCATTGACGACTCTAAGACCTCTGTTCGAGAACCTCTTCCGGGGACTTGGTTTCGTGGAGATCTCCGTAGTCGTCTTCTTTAACTTCCTGAGTGTCGTGAGTGCCAGGATCTCCCTCAGTGTCACGCTCCTGCACGGAGATGAACGCTTTGAGGCGACCGTATTTCGACTCAGAAACCTCTCTGGAAGAATGCGCTGGTTGTGGCTGACCTTCCCGGCATTTCTTGTGCCGGTGGTGACCCTGTGCTGGGCGCCGGTCGGCAGTCGCTCTTGGGCAGTTGCCAGCGCTGCCGGCGGTCTCGCGGGCGGTGTTTTGTTCTTCTATCTGGTCATGGCGATCTACGCCTGGTTCCTCCCGAAGGGCGAGGAGCCTACGAGTCTGCTATTGAGTAGTCAGGTGCTGTCCAAAAGGCTGCTGAAGGGTCCTCTGCATAGAGCCTCTCCGCTGGATGACCAACGACTGCAGAATCTCTGGTGGCCCGGGTGGACCTGGCTTCACAACTTCCTGCGAAGAGTCCTGCCGGAGGAGGGCTATTTTCACCGAGAAACGAAGGCTCTACACTCTGAACACCTCTTAGCTGCGTTTGCCTTCGCCGCCGCGCTGTTTGCCTACGTCTGGGCGACATCGTTTGACAGGCCAACTCTGCCCACAGCGGCTTACGTCTTTATGCTCGTTCTGATGCTCTGCTGGGGATTCTCCGGCATCGCCTTCCTGCTCGACCGTTATCGGATTCCCGTCTGGCTGGTGCCCGCGGCCCTGGTTTTGCTCGCCCTCGGGCCCTCCTGCTCAGATCACTACTATCGAACCTTCGAAACGACCCCGGTCTCTGCCAGCACACCCTCCGACGTGCTTCGCAAACACGGACCAACTCCGATTGTGGTGGCCGCCGAGGGCGGCGGCATTCAGGCAGCAGCCTGGACGATTCGCGTCCTAAGGGGTCTGGAAGCCGGTTTGGGGACCGAACTGCGCCCTCGCTTCCGCCGCTCCCTTGCGTTGATCAGCGGTGCCTCCGGTGGGTCAGTCGGAGCGATGTACTATGGCGGAACCTTCCGCACCGACAGGACATATACCGTAGAGGAGGCCGAGAAGGCTGCCCGCACGTCGAGCCTCAGGGAAGTCGCCAAAGGACTGGCCGGGCCTGACCTGGTTCGGATGGTGCTTCCGTTCGTCCCCTACTACCTGTTCCCTCACTCTGACCGCGGACGGGCGCTGGAGAATACATTTGAGCTGCGAGCCAGGCTGTCGAAGGATCAAGGCCGACCGATTCTGCTTTCCAGTTGGACCCGCCTCGCCTCTGCAGGCACACAACCTGCACTAATCTTCAACGCTACCATCGCCGAAACTGGGGAGCCGCTGCTGTTCACCACGTCTAACTATCCACAGGTTCCACGAGAAGGGATCTGGAGCTTCAGCCAGCGTTACGGAAACAACTGGGATGTAGGCGTGGCCACCGCAGTGCGACTCTCATCCTCCTTCCCTTATGTCACCCCGGCTGCGCGACCTGACGAGCAAGTCTCAGAAAAGGTGTTCCATGTCGTTGACGGGGGCTACTACGACAATTTCGGCATGATGTCGCTCATGGGCTGGCTGGAGGATGCACTTGTGGGCCTCGCTGAAGAGGATCGTCCCCACAAGATTCTAGTGCTCCAAATCCAGTCCTTTCCTCCCGAAGAACCCTCCTGATCAACGTCAAATAGAATTCCCGCAGCGACGATTGGAAATCCCCACACAAGGATTAAAAAAAAGAGCTGTAGCCGTCCTCTGAGACGGCCCTTTCCGCGGTCCTCCTTTCTGTAAAAAAGAGAGATTGTTCCTAGAATGCGAGGGGGACGGAGTGAGGGCGTAGCCCGAACGGAGCTCCCCCTCGCTCGCGCTGGCGTCGAGGGGAGTGAACCAGATCCACGAGGCTGCTGAGCGGCCTCTGTAGGGCGCTGTACGACCTCTCCCCTTGGCGGGCACTCGTCTATCGCCCTCACCAAGCACTTTCCGGGGTCCAATCAGCCGATTTGCCCGGATTTGACCTCCTCGCGGTTTCCTCATTTCGTGGTTCCCTGCTGCGTTGCCTTGGCGCTCTCCATTCGATAGATCGGGACGTTGAGTTCCAGAATCACGCTGTGGTGCACCAGCCGGTCGATGGCTGCTGCCGTCGTCAGGGGGTCCTTGAAGATCCTCTCCCAGTCCGAGAAGATCAGGTTGCTGGTCAGCAAGATGCTGCGACGTTCGTAACGATGGGCCAGCAGTGTGAAGAGAACCTCCATTTCCTCCCGGCTTTGCTGAACGTAGCCGATGTCATCGACTATGAGAGCCTCGAAGCGATCCAGTTTCTTGAGCTCCTTCTCCAGAGTCAGATCGATTTTGGCCCGCAGCAATCGCTGTACCAGCAGGGCGCAGGTAGAAAACAGAACCCGGCGCCCCAGCAGAATCAACTCCTGGCCCAGAGCACAGACCAGATGGGTTTTCCCGCTCCCAGGGTTACCGAAAGCCAAGACGTTCTCGGCACGATCCAAAAACGTCCCTTCCAGCAGCGCTGTGAGTTGTCGATCCACGCTTTGGGGCAAGCGCGAGCGGTCCAGCGCCGTCAGCGTTTTCTCCCAGGGAAGCTTGGAGGCCCGACGCTGGCGCTGGATTTTGCGCTCGTGCCGCTCCGCCACCTCGATCTCAGATAACGACAAGAGAAACCGGGGATAGGACAGACTTTCCTGGGTGGCCAGTGCCGCCTGGGCGGCGTAGTGCTCCCGAAAGGCCGGTAGATGCAGCTCGATTAGGCACTCGCGAAGTCGCGGTAAGTTGCCTGTGCTCATGACCTCACCTCCCGGTTCTCGAGAAGGGTGTCGTAGAGGCCCACGTCCATCTTCTCCACCATCACTTCCCAGGGTTCCACCACCGGATCGACAAGGCATTCTCGTAGTGCTTCAAAACGGATTCTTTGTCCCCGCTCAATCAACACCTGAAGTGCCTCTCGCACCCGCTGTTCACCTTCCTGGGCAGCCACCTCGAGGATCTTCAGATATTGGCGATCCGCCGTGGCCGGACAATCTCGGCGCAGCTCGTCGTAGGCGACTCGAAACAAGATCCCCGGAAACAGATCCTCCCGCCAGCGATAGCGAGTAAACGCCCCCGGCTTGCGCACCAACGAATGGATCACGTGCCGGTAGTCAATGCGATGCTTGCCTTCTCCTCGCAAGCGCGGCATCCGTGCCTGGCGCCGTCCTCCGTAGTAGACCTCCACCTGATCCGCCCACACCCGCACTTGAACGCGCTCGCCGATCAACCGGCTGTCCACCGAATAGGTGTTGTGGCGAACCCGGATCGTACTGCTGGGGGAGACTCTCACCCACTGCCGGGTGAAGTCATCCAGACGGCGTGCCGGCAACGGGCGCATCACTGCCAGCTCTTCTCCCAGGCGCTTTTGCCGGGCCGCATTGCGCCGGGACACAATCACCGCTACAAAGCCCTCGTACTCTTCCCGGCTGGAAAAATCACGGCTACACCGCAGCAGCAGTTCCTGCTCAATGGCCCGTTTCAAGCGGTGATGGGACTGTTCCACATCCCCGTTCTCGTGTGCCTTTCCTGCCTGAGTGCGACTGGAGCGCATCCCGAAGTGTCTCAGCAACGCTTGATAGCGCTCGGTGAACTCTTCCCGCTTCAGGTTCTTGACTGCCGCCGAGAGCCGGTCGGTCCGGTGCTCCTCGGGCAGCGCCCCCAACTCCCACAACGCGTTCTGAAGCCCCAGGCTGAGGCTCTCAAACGACTCACTGAAACACAGCGTGGTCGCTTCCCAGTTCGAGTAGGCCAACACGAAGTGGTACAGCAGATGGGGAAACGGCTGGCCCTGGATCGTCACTCCGAGGCGCCCCATAAACGTGAAGTCCGATTGCGCTTGATGTCCCGGCTGATACTTCTGCGGGAACATCACCTCCTTCGCTTCTCCGTATTCTGCCTTCCACTGCTTGATCCTGCGCTGCAGCGTTCTCAACTGGCCTTGCTGGAAGGCCCCTTCCTGCTGACGACATAAATGATCGAACACCGCTTTTGCTTCCACCGTCGGCGATCGCTTCAGGATCTCTTTCACCTCCGGCCACACCGACTCGAACGGATCCGATCGAGTTCTCCAATACCGTTCCGGCTGACACTGGCTCGGTAGCTTTCCCGACTTCAGGTACTTGCGAGCTGTCTTTCGCGACATCCCCGCTTTGGCCGCCGCCATCGTTAGCGTCTTCTCGTTCTTCTTCAACTTTACTAACCTCCGCACTTGCTGATCCTTAACCATGCCCTCATGGTCAGGATCAGCCCTGAAAAAGCGGGGAATTCCATTTGTCGTCGCGGGAAATTCTAACTGTCGCCAATCACCCTCCAAGACGAAAAGCCCCGGCTGGCCTTATCAGTGTTGGCGATCATGAGAAAGTGCGGGATTTTGAACGGGCGCCGGGGTGGGGTCAGGGATCTGTCGATGGGGAGTCTTGGCGGCAATCGGTCGCGAAGGCGGCGATTTTTCTTTCCAGGTAACGGGAGTAGCCCTTGGGAAGAGGAGTCTCGAGCAGCTCCTCAATGACGGGGACAAAGTAGTAGAGAGAACGAATCGAGGCGAGGGGATGGGCGTCTTGGCAACGCAGTAGACGCCTTGCGGATGCCAGCAGAAGGGCATCTTTTACGGTTGGGAGCGGGATATTGCAGTCGTGGAACTGGCCGGCCAAGCGGCGATCGTGTGGTCGAGATCGAGGCGGTGTGGCGGGCAGTTCCAGATAGGCGTGCAGCACGGCCTGGACGTAAGCTCGACGCTGCAACAAGTCGCTCAATCTTGTTTGCGGCGCTCAGCCGCCTCCTGCTCACTTTCGCGGCGACGATAGCTTTCACCTTCAATGACGGTGATGTCGGCGTGGTGGGTGAGACGATCGAGGAGACTGACGATGCAGGTGGCGTTGGGAAACACGACGTTCCAGTTTTTGAAGGCTCGGTTGGTGGTGACGATGACAGAGCGGCGCTCGTAGCGTCGGTTGATGACCTCGTAGAGCAGGTCGGCGGCATGGCAATCGTAGGAGAGATACCCAACTTCGTCGATGCAAAGCAGAGACGGCCGTGCGTACTTTTTGAGCCGGCGGCGCAGTAGCTCAGAAGAGTCCAACTGAAGGTCGTCGAGCAGTTCGGATGCGGTACGAAACAGAACCGAGTGACCAGCCAGGACGGCCGCGTGGGCGATGTTCTTGGTGATCATGGTCTTGCCCAGGCCGTTGGCGCCCAGCAGGATCAGATTGCGGCCCTCGGGGATGAAGTCCAGGGTGAGGGCTCGCTCCAGCAGGTGTCGGTCGATCTTTTTGGGCCAGTTCCAGTCAAAGTCAGCCAGCGGCTTGAAGCGTCCGACGCGGGCATAGCGCAGCCGGCGCTCCAGCGAACGGCGAGCCCGTTCGATCTCCTCCAGCCGAGCCATCTCAGCCAGAGCGGCGCGAGTGGACCAACGGCCTTTCTTGGCACGGCGCAAGAAGTCCTCCAGTTGATCGGGGAGGACTCGAAAGCCGAGTTTTTTCAGCTGTGCAGCCAGTTCACTCGGGCTCGGAGAGGTCATCGTATCCTTCTGGAGAATGGGGCTGTACGTGAAGATCGGCCAACTCGGGGCGGCGCCTCAGATCGACGGGCAAAGGAGCAGCAGCAGCGCGTCGGCTTCTCTGTAATAGGAAAGCTACCGAGGAGGCCCGCGGAGTGCCGCGCTGCAGTGCTTCTGCGAGTGCCCCCTGCAGCGCCTCGGCACCGTAGTCCTCCAGCAAGCCCAACAGCTGACGGGTCTGGCGGACGACCGATTCTCCGCGCAGCAGGGCGGCTTGCAGAAAGGCCTCGCTTTCGGGGACAGCCACCGAGAGCCGGTCAGAAGGGGCAGCGTAGGCTTTTCTTTTTTGCTCCAGCAGAGCTTGCTGATGAGCGGGGTCGGCGACCACCTGGTGTCGGTCGTAGCTGCGGCGGTGGCGAGCCACTTGTTTGGTTCCGTCGAGAATGCGCACCAGGGTGTCGGAAGCGACCAGCGTCAGCTGCCGGCCCACTGCAGCGGGGGGAATCGAGTAGTCGTTGAGATCGAAGCGCACGTAGATGATCTTGTGCGACTTGGCAGGCACTACCAGATCGGTTTCCAGGGGGTGAGCCGGAAGAGGCAGCAGTCGAGCTTTTTCTTCTTCGAAGACAGCGGCGACGGTGCGCGAGTGATCGCCCGGCCAGGGCCTACGGTGCGCGATCTCATCCCGCCAGCGGCGGGCCTGATGATTGAAGTCTGCCAGGGTGGTAAAGGGGCGGGCGGCAAAGAACGAAGAGCGAACGTACTGGATAGCTCTTTCAACGCGTCCTTTCTCATTCGCGCGTCCCACATGACAGGGCCTGGGGGCGAAATGGTAGTGGGCGGCCAGCTCCAGCAGCCGGGGATGGAATCGAATGGCGTCGCCGCGGCGCTCCAAAACCACGCTCTTAAGGTTGTCGTAGAGTAGATCTCTGGGGCAGCCACCCCACTGAGTGAAGGCTCGCACGTGGCCGCGCAGGAAGTTCTCCAGTGATTGGTCAAAGAAAAACTCCAGGGCCAGCGCGCGCGAATACGACAGCGTCAGCAGAAGACAGGAGAGCCTCCGGCTGGCGCCTCCGATCTGCACTTTTCCAAAGGAAGCCCAGTCAACCTGCCCCTGCTCCCCAGCAAAGGTGCGCAGCCGCAGGAAAGCTTCCCGCGGCCGGGGACGTAAGGTGGCCACCAGGCGGCGCAGCGTCACTACGCTGCCCGTGTAACCGCGGGCGCAGATCATCTGGTAGATACGGGTAGCCCGAAGGCGTGGGTATTGCTCCAGAGTCTGGCGGATGAACTCGACGTAGGGGTCGGTTACCCGGGGCCGCACGATCTTGTACCGGTTGAAGCGCTCGGTTTCCAGCGCCCGTCGCACCGTCTGGTGGTGCAGACCGAGTTGATCGGCTATGGTTCCGATCTTCCAGTGCTCGGCAAAGAAGAGTCGGCGGATGTGGGCCCTCTGCTCGGCGTCGATCATGCTTTACCCCCAGTGGAAGGGGTCGATATAGCGCCCTGCGCGACCGCAGCGTATACAAGCCGGTCGAAAACCGGGCCTGGAACGGCAAAAAGTATCTGCACGGCTGTTCTCCTGACGCCTCTGGACGGATCTTCTCGGCATTGAGTAGGCCGCCAGAGGCTCCCACAGCCTGAAAGAAGATCTATATCGCTGTCTACGTTGATCCGTCACGCGGGCTTGCTGCTGCCGCTGACGGTAGGCTCTTTGACGGTCGCGATGATCGGCTCGGCCCTCAGGAGATTGCTGGTGTCGGCGGTTGGCCGCACGGCATTGCAACCGGCGCTGCAGACGACGGCATGGCTGGCTGCAGTAGACCTGGCCCCGGTCGCAGGAGCGGCAGATGAAAAATAGCGCGCCGCAGCCTTCGGCCCGGCAAGTACATTGCCGGAGAACGACAATCGAATCGGCCATGGATCCAGTCCCGGCGGGAACTGGACAACAGCCCAGGATCGTGGCAGGTTACAATCTGCTTGTGGTGGGTATCCGCTTTGTACAGAGCTGCCACAACCGGACCTCGACCGCGTTACAGGTCGAGGTCCTCCCTCTTCCTGGATTCGAAACAATACACTCTCGAAGGGAAAAATCCACCTCGTCAGAAATCGCGAGATGAATGCTCGGACGCACCTACGGTGCGGATGATGTTGAAACCCTATCCTAACGGCGAGTGTCCAAAAAAGCGCACTTCCTGATGATCATTGACATACTCTGGGCTCCAGCGCAGGCAGTGTTGAACGTGCGCACTTCTGCTCAGAAATTTCGAAATGCGCAGCAGTTCGAACTCTTCAAAAAGCGGTGGGAGGATCAAGTGGAGGTTGTTCCAGTCTTGGCGCGCTACCAGCCGAAAGACATCGACAACTGGCCTCCTCTTTCCTGGAGGCTTCGGGATGATCAACAGAATGACATCGATAAGACCTGGAAGGGCAGGAAGAAGGAGATTATCCGCCAGGTCCGTGCTCATTTTGAATAGGTACCCCCAAAATCACCCCCACCCCTGGTGAAGGGTTTCATGCGATCGCGGTGAAGGATCTGGAGTAAGGGAGGTCAGTTGATATGGGGAATGTCGTGATCAGAAAGATGTGTGAGGATCTGGGGAAACCTGCGCAGACCGATGGTGGCAAATACACGATCGACCGGTTTCTCGGGAGCATTCGTCACGGCGGGTGCATGGACGATCGCGGGACCGTCGATCCCACACAGAATTGGGGCGAGGCCAGCGCCTAGCCCAGGCAGGCCCGAAGGCGCAGGTGGCCAGAGGAGTCAGCGGCTAGTGTACTGTCCGGGAAGTTCGCGGTGTTAATTCGGGATGGATTTTCGTCGACAGTGAGGCGCGCGACGCAGGAAGGCCGGGAGTCTTTCGAGGTAGCGCAACAAAGCTGTCGGCGAAAAGACGCCCGAAGTAGCGGCGTGAACTTTCCGGACAGTGCACTAGATACTGTCGTAAGTCCGCCCCTGGCTCTCTTGCGCCGGATTTGGTGTATTGCCCCGAGTCAGGGCGCTCACATCACCGAACTTGCGAATGCGCGGCTTACGGAACGGCTTGCTTTGCATGGCCGTGAAGGATAGCACACATGTCAAACCCCTTTGAAGGCGAAATAGGCCGACTGGGAGGACAACAAAGACCTGGGCTTATGCAGCCGATAATTCCAATGTACCGAGAAGGGGACACTCAGTTCGGGTCACGGGATCCGAGGTCTCGGTCAAGTAAATGGGCCAGGGCCCTCGGCCTGCTCGACTCCTCGAAAACGCCTCTGACAGCACCGAGCCCGTCATTAGAAACGGCCACCGATGCCCAGCAGTCCAACCAGTGCCAGTATCAGGCCGCCTGCGAGTACACCGGCAGTAGCGATCACAATCGATTGTCCGGTCGCACGCCCAATGGACCGGCCTCGGCCCCAGACTAAAGAGGAGAAGAACCCGTAAAGAACGGACCACAGCAGCCAGGGAATGACCAATATCACGTCCTTCTCTCCGCCTCCGAAGTCCAGTTGCCCTCCCTCGAGAAGAGAGAGCAATGCCGGGGCTAGAAACAGGGGCAACAGAGCCAGAACGATTCGGGCGACTTTGTGCACTTATATTTCAGCAAAAGAGCCTTCCCTGGGGAAAGCCCCCTTCCTCAATCAAAAACGGCGCATCCGCCATGTAAGACACGAGAATCCCCACAATCCGCCACAACCGCCCGCGTCGCGAGCCCCCGCTGAGGATCACGCTCACATTGTTTTCCGGATGTGGGATCGATAACTGAATAACGCCCCACTCCAACCAGCGAACGACAGCGAGGGCCGTGAAATAAAACAGCGGCACCTGGTTGGTTCCAACTGCCATCAGCGCGAAAGGAGCGACAAGCACACCGGTTATCCACCCAAGCACCAGACGCCCCACACCTCTGCCAAGCGCGCCAGATGCGAAATTCGTACGCTTTGGATCGAACCAGCGAAGCCCCACATAACTCCACAACGTGTAACCGGAAAGTTTCAGAAATACATAGATAAAGAGACCCCAGACGCCTTCGAGCATCCCCCCTTAATGCGGCAAAGACGAAAGGAACGCAAGTGCACCGGAGGCACAAGAAGAAATAATCTCAACCGTGGCCATTCTCTGGCGCGCCCGGTCCGCCGACGCCCACAAGGTTGCCTGACCACACTCATTGTTGCCGTCGGCACGGAAGCTGGGCCCTTGTGATCCAAGAAAAACCTGGTGAGGCACTATGAAAATCTCCAAGGCTCTGTCCAGCGCCTGCCAAGGTGACTCAACATAGAGCACCGATTTGTCTACAAAGTACCGGCTGAGGAGAGAACGGTACAAGTAGCGTGATTAGTGGACACAACTAGCCCGGAAAATTCATAAGTTTTCGAAGCGAAGGGCCTCAAGCGCCGTGCTGGCAAGGCTTTACCTCCGAGGGCCCCGCAGGCATAGTCGTGACTCTGTCGAGGAGCCCGAGGAGGGGGAACGCAGCCAGCGCGGATGATGGGGGCGCTGCAGCCGAAAACTTATGAATTTTCCGGGCTAGAACGAATCCTCAGCGGAGCAACGGTTTCAAATCAGTGGTGAGGCGGTTGGCAGCCACAGCCCGAACATCGCGCGCCAGCGAAAACGTCTCCGTGCCGGCGTGAACCAGGTCGAGGCGTGTCAGGCCTATCGCTTCCTGGGCTGATCGCATCGAAGGCGTGATTCGGGGTGCCGTGCTCCGCTTGATCTCAAATCCGTAGCGGTGCCGACCCTGCACGACCAGAAGATCGAGTTCAGCTCCGGTATGGGTTGCCCAGAAGTAACACTGGTCCGGGCGTACATTGAGCTGGTGGAAGACGGCTTCAAGCATAAATCCTTCCCATGACGCTCCCACTTTCGGGTGCCTTTCAAGTTCTTCAGTCGAGTCCACACCCAGGAGATGATGCAAGATGCCGCTGTCTCGAACATACACCTTTGGTGACTTGACCTGACGCTTGCGGATATTGGCCGACCAGGGCTTGATCACCCGCACCATGAACGTGGCCTGCAGCACATCCAGATAGCGCCGGATCACGTGATGCGAAACGCCGAAAGAGCGCGCCAACTCGGAGGCATTCCACACTTGTCCATGATAGTGAGCGAGCATTGCCCAGAACCGTTCCAGTGTCAAAGCCGGGATATTGATGCCAAGCTGAGGGATATCTCGTTCCAGGAAAGTGCGAACGAAGTTGTAACGCCAATCTACGCTCTCTCGGTTCGAGCCCGCCGTGAAAGAACGCGGAAAGGCGCCGCGCAACCACAGCCTGCTCAGGTGTTCTGTGCCGACCTCATCCAGGCTAAGTACATAAGTTCTTAAATACACTAACGTATTATATCAGGCTGATTTGGCATTGTGGTAACCTGAAAGGAGTTCCACAGTGCCTCGACACAGCCCGTATAAGATCGTTCTATCGCCAGGTGAGGAAAGAGAACTATTGGCTCGTGCCCCTCTGTGCCAACATGGGTGAGACACTTCTTCCCCACTAAATTAGACTAGAGGGTGAGAAGCTGGATCACACGATGATGGTAAACAGGAGCGATAAGAAACTGAGGATTTTGGAGACTTCGGAGCGAAGCGGAGAGGTCCCCAAAATCGGTGCGGAACGGACTGAGCCCGACAGGGTTCTTCCTAGACCCGATCCGGAAGTTCCCAGCAAGGCCACGCGTCGCCGATTTTCAGCCCGCTATAAGCTCCGGATCCTGGAGCAGGCCGATGGATGTGAAGAGTCGGGCGGAGTGGGAGCCTTGCTGCGCCGAGAAGGACTTTACTGGTCGAATCTTCAGACCTGGCGACGACAACGCGAGGAAGGAACGCTGCAGGCGCTGACTCCTCGCAAGCGGGGGCGCAAGTCCAAGCCGGTCAATCCTCTGGATCATCAATTGAGGCAAGTTCAGGCCGAGAATCGGAAGTTGAAGCGCAAGCTCGAGAAGTTTGAAGCCATGCTGGATCTCCAAAAAAAAGTCTCGCAACTGTTGGGGATCTCTCTGGCGAGCAGCGAAGAGAACGGAGACGAGAGCTGATGGACGAAGCTTTGCGATTCTCACAATCCCACGGAGTCCGGGCCGGCTGTCAGGCTCTGGATCTGCCGCCATCCAGTCTGTATCGGGAGAAACTTCGGCGGGAACGGCCGGCGATGGATCCTCGACCTCGGCCCGCATCCCCACGCGCCTTGAGCCCGCCCGAGAAGGAAGCTGTCGTGGAGGTCCTGCACAGCCAGCGGTTTGTCGACAAAGCTCCCGCCACAGTGTGGGCGGAGCTACTGGATGAAGGGCGATACTTGTGCTCGATCCGAACCATGTATCGCATTCTGTCCCAACGTCTGGAAGTCAAGGAGCGTCGCCGCCAGCGCCGCCATCCCCAATACGCCAAGCCAGAACTCCTGGCCACCGGCCCCAACCAATGTTGGTCATGGGACATCACCAAGCTCAAGGGTCCCGTCAAATGGAGTTATTACTACCTCTATGTGGTTCTGGATATCTTCAGCCGCTACGTGGTGGGCTGGATGGTGGCCACCCAGGAGAACTCACGCCTGGCCAAGGCTTTGATCGCCCAGAGCTACTCCAAGCAGGCGATCGTGTCGGGAGATCTCACCCTCCATGCTGATCGAGGGTCGTCGATGAGTTCCAAGGCACTGGCCTTGCTGCTGGCCGATCTGGGAGTGACCAAGTCTCACTCTCGGCCTCACGTCTGTGACGACAATCCCTACTCGGAGGCCCAATTCAAGACCCTCAAGTACCGGCCCGAATTCCCGGCTCGATTCGGCACCATCCAGCAAGCCAGAACCTTTTGCCGGGAGTTCTTCGATTGGTATAACCGCGACCATCGCCATTCGGGTATCGGCCTGCACACTCCCGAGGACGTGCACTACCTCACCGCCATCGCCACACGTCGCAATCGAGCCCAAACACTGGAGGCCGCCCATGCACTCTTCCAGGAGAGATTTCCCAATGGCAAACCCGTTCCTCCCGCTCTTCCAGAGGCGGTTTGGATCAACCCTCCCGAAAAGAAGGACCCCTGAGATGACGCTACTGTAATTTATTCACCAAAGTGTCTCAAAGTTGTTGACACGTTCCGTGCCCGAAAATATACGTTACCGTATTTTCAGGTACAGCGAGCCAAGATGATTCTCCTGGCAGCCCAGGGTTTGCGTAATGATGAGATCGCGAAACGTTTGGATACCCGTCGAGAGGTGGTATGTTTCTGGCGAAAGCGCTTTTTCGAAAAACGCCTGATGGGTCTGGAGGAGAACTCTCGGCCGGGTCGCCCCCGGTCTTTTCCCCCCAGAGGTAGTGGTCGAGGTTAAAGCCTTGGCCTGTGAGTTGCCCGCCACCTTCGGATTGCCCATCTCGCGATGGAGCAGCGCCGATCTGGCCGCCCAAGTGCGCCAGTCCGGGTTGGTCGCCAGCATCAGCAGGACCACCGTCTGGCGCTGGCTCCATGAGGACGCCATCCGCCCTTGGCAGCATCGCTGCTGGGTTTTCCCTCAAGACCCCCATTTCGCCGAAAAAGCGGGGCGTATCCTCGACTTGTATGAGAGAGTGTGGCTGGGGCATCCCCTGAAAGACGGTGAATTCGTCCTCTCCGCCGACGAAAAAACCAGCATCCAGGCACGCCGCCGTCGGCATCGAACCCTCCCCCCTCAACCCGGCGTCGCGATGAAGGTGGAACATGAATACACGCGCTGCGGCGCTTGGGCTTATTTGGCAGCACTGGATGTGCATCGGGCCAAGCTCTTCGGTCGCTGTGAACGAAAAAATGGGATTGCTCCTTTTGGCCGCTTGGTCGATCAAGTCATGACCCAGACTCCCTATAAAGAAGCCCGAAGAGTCTTCTGGATTTTGGACAATGGATCGGCTCACCGGGGAGCCCGCTGCATCCGCCGGCTTCAAAGCAAATATCCTCGAATCGTCCCCGTCCACGGACCCGTCCATGCGAGTTGGTTGAACCAGATCGAGATCTATTTCTCCATTGTCCAGCGCAAAGTTCTTACCCCGAACGACTTCCTTTCCCTGCAGGCCCTCGAAGAACGGCTTCTGGGCTTTCAACAGCATTACGCCACCATTGCTAAGCCTTTTAAGTGGAAATTTACTCGTCACGACCTGAACAAGCTCATGAACAAACTGAAAGCCGCCGCCTAAAAATACGTTAGTGTATTTATGAACCAGAGTACTAAGCCCTGGGAGATCGTGATAAGCGATGCGACCCGCCAGCGATTCGGAACTCTGCCGCAACAGCTCCGACGATGCGCTTCCAAGAACCAGAAAACGCGCGGGCTTGCGAGGACGATCAGCCAGGACACGCAGAGTGGGAAAGAGCTCTGGTCTCCGCTGGATCTCATCCAGAACCACCAGCCCCTTGAGGTCCTGTAGCCCAAGTTCCGGATCCTCCAGCCGGGCCAGGTCTTGACGTCGCTCGAGGTCGAAGACCGTTGATGGCCGCTCCAGTCGCTGGACCAACATCTGTGCCAGGGTTGTTTTGCCCACCTGTCGGGCACCCAGGATAGCCACCACCGGATACTGGGATAGCAGGCGCTCAACGGTCTTCAGCTGTCGCGGTCGCTCAATCACATTAGCCAGTATACCCTGAAATTTGGATTACCATTATCCAATTTTCAACTTAAAAACCATTACTACGCTTCCCTTTTTTCTTTTCAATACGGCAGCACTGATCCAATACCGTTGCATGCGAAGGCCTCCTCCAGTGAGGCTGGATCATCGCGAACTCTCGCCAAGACCTTCGAGTATACTTGGACCCATGCGGCTTTTCTGTTTCGGAAAGGAGGCAGAAACGAGGGTTGTAAGACGAGGTCCGAACGTGTCCAGCGTACCCCAGACTACCCCCAGTCCGGAAGAACGGTGATCATCTAATTCCCGTAAACTATTGATTCTAAACAGCGGAGGAGTGGCCGAGTGGCTGAAGGCGGCGGTCTTGAAAACCGTTGTACCCGAGAGGGTACCGTGGGTTCGAATCCTACCTCCTCCGCCACATCCGTAACCCTATTCTTTCCAGTTATTTACAGTCGTGGTTTTTGAGGTGCTACCATTTGCAACCGTAGCCCGCCCTCGCACTAGGACCAAGGTCGAGATTGACCAGTCTTGTGGTTCCTATGGTCCAGTTTTTTGAGCTTCGCGGTGAAGATCATCCACTGACACGCGGATGTATTGCATCGTGGTCTTCAAGTCCCGGTGTCCCACCCATTTCTGAACAACGGAGGGGTGTCGTCCCCAACGGTTGAGGGCATGTGATACATGGGTATATCGGAAGGTGTGTGCCGCGACATCGTCTTTTCCGATGAGTTGCTTTATCTGCCGACCAATGTGGTCGCTTATCTGGTTTCCCCGCTCTGTGCAAAAGTAGAGGCCAAAGATGTTGTCAGTTCGTGCTTCCCGAAACTGGCGCAAAATCGGCTCCAAGCGGGACTCGATTGGAACGACGCGGCCTTCGTACCACTTCGGAGTCCAATGAACCGATCTCACCGTATTCCTTTTGCTATTCCGGTCCCATATCGGAACCTTTATTTCCTTTTCACGGATGTGAAGCTCTCGCTGCCTCAGGTCCACGTCTTTGACTGTTAGAAATGATGCTTCGCCTATCCGTATTCCCGTGTAGTACAGCAGATTAAAAACGACGAAGTACTGCCAGTACAGCATCTCATTCGGCGACAAGAGGAGTGCCAACTCTTCATCCGTAAAAACCCGCTTCTTCTCACCTTTGGTCTTGCGATTGACCAGGCACTCGATGTGGTCACTGTCAGCGACATTCTCATTTACCCAATTCCGACGACGACACCAGTTCAGAAAGGCTCTCAACATGGTCAGTTCGCTGTCCACTGTCCTTGGACGCGCTCTTACTATTCGGTGTAACTGGTAGTCTTGAAGGTCTTTCGCGCGGAGGTTTCCTATAGGCAACTCCCGCCCGACAAAGTCGAGGACATTGTCTAGCGCCGTTCCGTAACGCCGAACCGATGTTGCCTTATTCCGCCTCTCGAAGTGACGCAAGTATTCCTTCTTGGCATCTTCCAGGGGAATCCCAACATGGCGGACTCCCAGCTCTTCCTCCCGGGCCTTTTGTCGTTTCCAGAGGTAGAGCCGATCCTCTGCCGTCCGCTTGTCCCGCGTCTTGAGGGACTCCATACGCTTACGCTTCGCCAGGGGGCCGTCGTAGAAGACGACGTAGTAGACACCATTGGTGGGGCGTTTCCATAGATAGGGGGGCGACTTCACGGCGGACTCAACTACAGGCTCACCCAGCACGCTTTTCAACGGATTTCTCTCAGACTCGTTGCCTTCAGGAACCGGATAAAGGAGACCTTCGACACCATCATCTTGCGATAGACCCCTGGGCAGTACTCATAAACGTCGAGCAGCCCTTCAGTAATCATGGCCAGCACAGTTTTCCGGTCCAGGCCGACCTTTTGGAGAAAGGTCTGTAAGGGAAGAAACTCACGTTCTCCGAAGACCTGGTCGGCCGTATCCCTGATAAACACTGGCGTCCTCCTGCTAACCTGCTCCAGGGGTGTCGCCGTGTTAATCACGAATTGATTGCTCCAGGTGCGAAATAAGCGAATTAAGCGAAAAAAGGTGCATCACGGTTCGCACTTATTTCGCTTCTTTCCCTTTTTTCGCAGTCTCAGTAGCTATCCAAAGCTCCACAGGTCTCCCTTTCGTGGGTCTGGCGTCGAAACGGGCCAGGCCGTGTTTTTCCAGGAGGAGCAGTGCCCGGTCGATTCGGGCGGCCGATCGGTGACGATTGAACACCGACTTGCTGATTTCAGTCCTGGTGAGTCCCTCAGGTTTCTGCCGGAGACCCCTGAGAATCTGGTCGGCGTCGGGATCACCCAGGCTGCCACCAAACAGGTACCGGCAGGACGCCTCACAGTATGACCACACTGCCAATGCTGCCTGGAGATGCTCGATCCGGATGTCCAAAGATGAATCCAGGAGGGCGTATATGGAGGACAGGCGGATCACCTGGGCCTCAGCCCTGGCAGTCATTGATCCCAACAGGCCAGGTTTCGCGGCAGACAGTTCGGGGTAGATGTCACACCACATTTCCCGTGCCGCCTCATCAAACGTCAGACTCCCCGCACCGTGCTCACCTGCGCAGGTGGCGAGTTCTGCGGAGTCCCTCAGCTGCTTGATGATCGGCTCCAGGTCAACCTCATTGAGATCGCCTCCCAGTGGTAGGAGCCTGGCCCGGTCCACACAGAAAAAGAGGTGGCGGTTCCCGTAACCATTGCTGGCCTCCGTCGAATCCAGGTACTTCGAAAGGTCCATCGGAGTTGTGTGGCCAATGAGAGAAATGTGAGCCCCAGTGGCCTGAAGAGGGTCTTGCTTCGTAAGTGTATTCAGTGGGCTTGAATCCCAGGCGTTACGTAGAACGGGAGAGAGAACGTTGCCGTCACGGGACATCATCTTCAGCGGTGATGCGAACTCCTCTTCAACGACCAGAAGCCGCTTGTCATGGACTCCAGGCACCGTGACGCCCTCATAACGTTTCACCTGACCCCCCTGTCGCACTGCTTCCAGTTTTGAACTGTCATCCCGAACCGCGTAGATGAGGCCCTCACCACTGGAAAGGCCTGACTTCAGACACCGGTCTATCCATTCGGTATCTACCTTCTCCAGCAATCTTCGGACGTGACCCAATGCTGTCCCTTTTCTCGCTTTGGAGCTTCTCCCCACATACACAGAGAAAAGATTCGGGTAATGGCGGGTGCGTTCGACTTGAAAGTAGCAGTTTTTCCCGAGAATGCTTCCAGCCCCCGTCAGGAACTGCCCCAGTAGCGCAGCGGGGTCAGCTTCGGTATGGGGCTCAACGATACGGACAAACTGTCCTGCCGGGCCGTGAAATGCCTCTTCCCTCAATGGATTAGGCCATTTATTACTGTCGCTGGGTGCGAAAGAAGCGAAAGAAGCGAAAGAAGTCTGTCTCCTGTCTCCGTACCCTTTTTCGGCAAGTTCTACTGCTGCAGCTGAGAAATCACCGGCATGGTTCAACATCGTGTGAGCTGCAAACTTGGAGTACGCGCGGTCAGGTTCAAATGGGGCAGCGTTGGTAGTGAACACGTAGAAAACGTCTTGATCAGCGAAGTTTGTGGTGGCGGAGCTTCCGATTGCTTTTCCCGGCCGCCTCCAGTGGGTGAGGGACCCGCGTTGCCCGGCCTGCTCCCACCCGTGAGGTTCCAGAACCTCGGACCATGTCGCCCGAGCATTGAAATCGCTGCCAGGACGGTTGCCGTCTGAGGATGACGGAGGAGCAAAAGTTTTCGCTGGCTCGATGTACTCAGTCTGGCCCCGGGCTGCTGCCAGTAGCTGCGCCCTTTCAGCTCCATCTATGGTGGGGATCTGAGTCAGGTCTCCAGAAACCAGCACATACTCCTCATTAGAGGGATGGCATTCCGGCGGTGATCCTGGGACAAGGACGTAGCCGCCTTCGCCTCGGGTCTCAATGGTGGTCTTGGGGCGCCCGTCCTCCCCTAGTTTCTGTGCCAGCTTTTGGTTTGGCTCGACTCCGGCGTCACACCGGTAAAAAACGTGGGCTCCGTTGGGCGTGTGACATATCGGGAACCTCTCCGTGGGATTGCCCACGCCCAGCTCTTTGAGGGCGTTTTTCCAATGGTTGAAGGCGTCATTGTCGTCGAAGTCGATGACCTCCAGGTCCCCACTCACCTTTCCTGTGACGGCCGCCATACCGTGCTTTTGAGAGAACCATTTGTTCAGCTGGTCGTTGGATGGCCCCTCGGATTGGAACTCTTTCCATCTGCAAGCTGGTGCCTTGCTGCCATCGCACTTGATGGGGATGATTGAAAGACTGATCAACGTCAAATAGAATTCCCGCAGCGACGATTGGAAATCCCCACACAAGGATTAAAAAAAAAGAGCTGTAGCCGTCCTCTGAGACGGCCCTTTCCGCGGTCCTCCTTTCTGTAAAAAAGAGAGATTGTTCCTAGAATGCGAGGGGGACGGAGTGAGGGCGTAGCCCGAACGGAGCTCCCCCTCGCTCGCGCTGGCGTCGAGGGGAGTGGACCAGATCCACGAGGCTGCTGAGCGGCCTCTGTAGGGCGCTGTACGACCTCTCCCCTTGGCGGGCACTCGTCTATCGCCCTCACCAAGCACTTTCCGGGGTCCAATCAGCCGATTTGCCCGGATTTGACCTCCTCGCGGTTTCCTCATTTCGTGGTTCCCTGCTGCTTTGCCTTGGCGCTCTCCATTCGATAGCTCGGGACGTTGAGTTCCAGAATCACGCTGTGGTGCACCAGCCGGTCGATGGCTGCTGCCGTCGTCAGGGGGTCCTTGAAGATCCTCTCCCAGTCCGAGAAGATCAGGTTGCTGGTCAGCAAGATGCTGCGACGTTCGTAACGATGGGCCAGCAGTGTGAAGAGAACCTCCATTTCCTCCCGGCTTTGCTGAACGTAGCCGATGTCATCGACTATGAGAGCCTCGAAGCGATCCAGTTTCTTGAGCTCCTTCTCCAGAGTCAGATCGATTTTGGCCCGCAGCAATCGCTGTACCAGCAGGGCGCAGGTAGAAAACAGAACCCGGCGCCCCAGCAGAATCAACTCCTGGCCCAGAGCACAGACCAGATGGGTTTTCCCGCTCCCAGGGTTACCGAAAGCCAAGACGTTCTCGGCACGATCCAAAAACGTCCCTTCCAGCAGCGCTGTGAGTTGTCGATCCACGCTTTGGGGCAAGCGCGAGCGGTCCAGCGCCGTCAGCGTTTTCTCCCAGGGAAGCTTGGAGGCCCGACGCTGGCGCTGGATTTTGCGCTCGTGCCGCTCCGCCACCTCGATCTCAGATAACGACAAGAGAAACCGGGGATAGGACAGACTTTCCTGGGTGGCCAGTGCCGCCTGGGCGGCGTAGTGCTCCCGAAAGGCCGGTAGATGCAGCTCGATTAGGCACTCGCGAAGTCGCGGTAAGTTGCCTGTGCTCATGACCTCACCTCCCGGTTCTCGAGAAGGGTGTCGTAGAGGCCCACGTCCATCTTCTCCACCATCACTTCCCAGGGTTCCACCACCGGATCGACAAGGCATTCTCGTAGTGCTTCAAAACGGATTCTTTGTCCCCGCTCAATCAACACCTGAAGTGCCTCTCGCACCCGCTGTTCACCTTCCTGGGCAGCCACCTCGAGGATCTTCAGATATTGGCGATCCGCCGTGGCCGGACAATCTCGGCGCAGCTCGTCGTAGGCGACTCGAAACAAGATCCCCGGAAACAGATCCTCCCGCCAGCGATAGCGAGTAAACGCCCCCGGCTTGCGCACCAACGAATGGATCACGTGCCGGTAGTCAATGCGATGCTTGCCTTCTCCTCGCAAGCGCGGCATCCGTGCCTGGCGCCGTCCTCCGTAGTAGACCTCCACCTGATCCGCCCACACCCGCACTTGAACGCGCTCGCCGATCAACCGGCTGTCCACCGAATAGGTGTTGTGGCGAACCCGGATCGTACTGCTGGGGGAGACTCTCACCCACTGCCGGGTGAAGTCATCCAGACGGCGTGCCGGCAACGGGCGCATCACTGCCAGCTCTTCTCCCAGGCGCTTTTGCCGGGCCGCATTGCGCCGGGACACAATCACCGCTACAAAGCCCTCGTACTCTTCCCGGCTGGAAAAATCACGGCTACACCGCAGCAGCAGTTCCTGCTCAATGGCCCGTTTCAAGCGGTGATGGGACTGTTCCACATCCCCGTTCTCGTGTGCCTTTCCTGCCTGAGTGCGACTGGAGCGCATCCCGAAGTGTCTCAGCAACGCTTGATAGCGCTCGGTGAACTCTTCCCGCTTCAGGTTCTTGACTGCCGCCGAGAGCCGGTCGGTCCGGTGCTCCTCGGGCAGCGCCCCCAACTCCCACAACGCGTTCTGAAGCCCCAGGCTGAGGCTCTCAAACGACTCACTGAAACACAGCGTGGTCGCTTCCCAGTTCGAGTAGGCCAACACGAAGTGGTACAGCAGATGGGGAAACGGCTGGCCCTGGATCGTCACTCCGAGGCGCCCCATAAACGTGAAGTCCGATTGCGCTTGATGTCCCGGCTGATACTTCTGCGGGAACATCACCTCCTTCGCTTCTCCGTATTCTGCCTTCCACTGCTTGATCCTGCGCTGCAGCGTTCTCAACTGGCCTTGCTGGAAGGCCCCTTCCTGCTGACGACACAAATGATCGAACACCGCTTTTGCTTCCACCGTCGGCGATCGCTTCAGGATCTCTTTCACCTCCGGCCACACCGACTCGAACGGATCCGATCGCATTGACTCATCCAAAATCGAACTGATGGCATACCGTTGCCTCATCAAGAATCGAACCGAAAACTTGATGAGGAGGTCACAGATTGAAGAAGAAGTTGAGTTTGGAGTTGCGCCGAGAATTGTTGACGCGTACCGCTGAGGATTACGCATCGGCCCGCAAAGGGATCAAGAGCCAGATTGTAGATCAGTTGGTCGCGACAACCGGCTACGGTCGCAAACATGCGATTACCCTGTTGAACAATCCGCCGAGCAGGGCCAGTTCGTCGCGGCCCCGCCGTGCCCGATACGATGACCGGGTGAAGCGGGCACTGGTGACTCTTTGGACAACGGCCAACCGGATCTGCGCAAAGAGACTGGTCCCCTTTGTTCCCGAGTTGATCGAAGTTATGGAGAGGAACGGTCATCTATCCTTGCCGCCTGATGTTAGGCGAAGGCTGCTAGCGATCAGCCCAGCTACCGCTGATCGATTGTTGGCTTCCGAAAGAAGCAGCCGGCACGGTGTCAGTACGACCCGACCAGGAAGCTTGCTCAAGAAGCAGATCAAGGTCCGAACCTTCGCTGACTGGGATGATCTTCAACCCGGTTTTGTCGAAGCCGACCTTGTGGCTCACTGCGGCGAGAGTGCTGCAGGCAGTTTCCTACACACTCTGGTCCTGGTGGACGTCGCAACGGGCTGGACCGAATGCGTGGCGCTGCTACGGCGTAGCGAAGCCGATGTGATCGGATCTCTCAACTGCCTGCGTGGGCGGCTCCCGGTTCCTCTTCTCGGATTGGACACGGATAACGGAAGCGAATTCATCAACTATGAGATGCTCCGTTACTGCCAAAGAGAGCAGATCACTTTCACTCGTTCCCGGGTGGGTCGAAAGAACGATCAGGCCTTCGTTGAGGAGAAGAATGGTTCGATCGTGAGACGGCTGATTGGCTACGATCGCTACACGGGTCTGGGGGCCTGGCGAGCCCTGATTCAGCTTTACGAGATTCTGCGCCTCTACGTGAACTTCTTTCAGCCCTCGATGAAGCTAATCGAGAAGCAACGCCGGGGTGCACGCGTCAAGAAACGCTACGATCGGGCTCAAACTCCTTACCAGCGAATCTTAGCCTCTGATTGTCTCACCAAGAGAAAAATAGAACCCATCAAAGACCTGTACAGGAAGCTGGATCCAGTCACGTTACTCAAAGAACTCGAGCGAAGACAGGACCATTTTTGGACCTTTGCCAACGGACAAAGAGAACCGGAGGGAAACGGCTCCCCTAGAGAGATGGATGCTGTTGTCAGGAAGTACCTTGCTGAGATCAGTGCTGCACCAGAATCCAACCAAATCAGGAGATATCGGCGGACGAAGAAGCCCCAGGTTGCCCGGACTTGGAGGACCCGGGAGGATCCTTTCGTTGAAGTCTGGCCAGAGGTTCGTGTCCAACTGGAAGTCAATCCCGCTCAAACAGCCAAAGCGCTTTTCATTCGGCTTCAACAACGCCATCCCTGTCGATTCTTTGATGGGCAGCTGCGAACTTTGCAGCGCCGCGTCAGGGACTGGCGAAGAGAACAACTCTACAAGGCCGAGATCTCCCGTGTAGAGCCAACGTTCTCTGAAATCGGGTCTGATTTCGCAAAAGAAGGTGCGCCAACAAAGGGGCAACCAGCCGAGGTCAAAATAGTCTTATGAGCCATGGGAAGTGTCCCCTGACGGCCACACAGCAATGTCGCCTCGACCGCTGGGCCGTACATCTCCAGCAGCAGGGACTTCACGGTCCCGGGACAACCCAAGAAGGGGGTCACCTGAGTCGGCCGCCGAGAGGGAACCCCATTCGGGCTCGCCCTCACTGTGTCCCCTCTCGCAGTCCAAGAACCGGACAAGACAATTCGCTCAAACCAAGAACAACACCCTACTTGACAAGGTGGGTCATTTTTACGTGATCACTCCGGCACATTATTCCCTTGTCATTTCGACCTTCCACTCCACCCGTTGTTTCTGCGAGACGGAAGAAATAAGCTGTTCTGAACTGGGTTCGATTCCCAATGAGGCAAGTTTCTAGCTTCGGTTCGATTCTTAGATGAGGCAACACGCGGGGAATTCTAACTGTCGCCAATCAAAAGACCACCTTTTGCGAGTTTTTGGGCTTCGAGACGGAGGTCGCCTCGTGCTTTGGCTTTCTTTGCCATGATTCCGTCCTTGTTCTCCTTATGAGAACCAGACGACAGCACCCGTGGTCGGGAAGGAAGGGTATAATGGGGCCGTCTGGCTCAACCGTTTGGGGGACCCTGGGCCGATCTGGTCAGTAAATCAGATGTCGTCTCGGAGTCCCTCTGAGCCTAGTGTTGAACTGCTACTCTGCTTCTCCGTTCTTTAGCTACCTCGACATCGCCTTGTATTTCTCCTGCGGTCACACCGAGAGCTCTGGCCAGGCGCTCTAGGTCCGTTGCCGAAGGTGTTTGATAGCCGCATTCGATCAATGAGATCCGGCTAGCTGGGACTCCGGATTGATCCTGGAGAGCCAGTTGGGTCATCCCGTGGAGCAGTCGATTGAGTCTGAGTTTTTTCATTCTAGTTCTGTTATACGCAGACTCACTCCAGGCCACAAAAAAGGAAATTTTGTGGGCTTTTCTAGAAACGACGGTGGAATTACGAGGTGTGGGAGGGCACTCGCTGACATCGGCTCTTCATGCTTGCCGTCGTCTTGGCATCCAGATCCCAGACACCTGGATAGCAATAATGGAGGAGCTGGTTGATGGTCGTATAAATGATTCCCGGCTTCACAGTTTCGCTGGTGCCGGGGAGGCCCCCCGGCCGTTCCCAGTGCCGTCCAGATTTGTAGATCAGGGCCAGGTGTTGCTCCAGATCCTTCAGGATTGGCAACCACACTTCGGAGTTCTTTCGGAGGGATCCTCCGGGAGCCCTGTACAGGTCTTGCCATTCTTTCAGGTGAGGAGGTTTGATGACCGCATTGAGGCCCCGCAACGTCCCTGCATATTCTGTCATGACCGCCGAGTGGATCCCATCGCTTAGCTCTTTGTAGGTGGTGACTCGGGTGGAATGAGATGAAACACGCCTCTTGAACTCCGTCGCCTTCCTCTTCACAACTGCAAACCGTTTCAACCACGATTGCCACGCCAGATGCATACTTATCTCAGGCTTCGTAAGTGCGATCTGGAACAGCTTGGGAGTGTCAGCCCCAGCCTCATCCAGCTCTCTGATCAACTCTAGAAAGGCGGCGAACTCTTGAGTTACTTCTTGGAGTACGTCCTCGGGTGTCGTCTTGCTTTTGAAACCGCGGTAGAAGTGATAGAGAACCAGTTGTTGGCGGACTGACGCAGCCACGTAGGGCAGGCCGTCAAGGAAGGTTCCCTTCCCGACTGTGAAGATCCTCTTCTTGCTCTCTCCTGCAAAATTGTCGTGAATTTTCAGGCTGATCTCCACCAGGTGCCTGATCCCTCGATGGTCACACTGGAGGGCCTCCACTGCGCTGTGGAACGTGGCGAATTGTTGGAGATCATTGGCGGATTGCTTGACGAATCCGATCAGGATCTCGTCCATCACCTTTCGGTTCAGAGGGCGGGATCGAGTTGAAGGCTGGACTGGTTTCGTTCTCGATGACATGCCACTTCCCGTAGTGGTCCCGGAATAAGAAGAGTGCCGGGCAGGTCGGCCGGGAAACCGACGGTTCAGGCAGCTTACCCTAGCCCGGCAAAACGATAACTATTTTACCGCACATGGCGGTGCGCAGCTTTGGCCCATGTTGTGCCCTAGCCCCCCGGATTTGGCGAAATAGCCATGGTCTCAAAGCTTGTTCTGGGGGTCTATTGGCACAGATCTACCCTGAGGACACAGGCTGAAAGCCAGCAACAACAGGGGTCTTGGTCAAACTACATCTTCAAAGTCAGAATCGTGCATCTCAGTGGGTAAGGTCCGCATATGTCACACCCCTCACCCGGACCCCAGGCGTTGCTTGGGCACACTTTGGAGTTCCCCCGGTTTCGTGGACACCTAATCCTTTGGGAGAATGGAGGACACGATGCCAAGAACAAGACGAGCTTATCCACCCGAGTTTCGCCAGCAGATAGTCGAGCTTCATCGAGCCGGGCGCAGCCCCGGTGAGCTGGCCCGAGAGTTTGAACCCAACGAACAGACGATCCGCAACTGGATCGCCCAGGCAGACCTGGATGAAGGCCGTCGTAGAGACGGCCTGACGACGGTAGAACGAGCCGAGCTGCGGAAGTTGCGCAAAGAAAATAGGCAGCTGAGGGTTGAGCGGGAAATATTGGCAAAAGCCGCGGCCTGGTTCGCACGGGAGAGCGATCCGATTTCCAAGGAGTCTTCAGGTTCGTGAAAGTGAATCAGGCCGACTATCCAATCACCACCATGTGCCGTTTGCTGGGTGTCTCCACCAGTGGCTACTACGCGTGGGTCGATCGCGGACCTTCGACTCGAGATGAAGCGAATGCTCGTCTTCTGGAAACAATCAACGGGATCCACCAGCAAAGTCGTCGGACCTATGGAGCTCCCCGCATTACGGCGGAACTTCGAGAGGAAGGTCACCTGGTGGGCAAAAACCGGGTGGCCCGACTGATGAAAGTCGCCGGCATTGAAGGCGTTAGCCGCAGACGCAAGACACGCACGACCCTGAGAGGCCAAGACAGCCGTCCGGCTCCGGATCTGGTGGAGCGAAACTTCCAGGTCAGCCGCCCCAACCGACTGTGGGTTGCAGACATCACGTACGTGCCGAGTTGGGCAGGTTTCGTCTACCTGGCCGTAGTGGTCGACGCTTTCAGTCGTCGAGTGGTCGGCTGGTCGCTCAGAAATGATCTCAAGACCCGGCTAGTGACCGATGCCCTGCAAATGGCACTTCAAGAGCGTGAATCCGACGGGGTGATCCATCACTCGGACCAGGGGACGCAATACACGTCGATCGAGTTCGGGCTACGCTGCAAGAGAGCCGGCATCAGACCCTCCATGGGCTCGGTCGGTGACTGTTATGACAACGCGCTGTGTGAGAGCTTTTTTGCCTCTCTGGAGTGTGAACTGATCGACCGGCACAGCTTCCGCAGCAAGCTGCAGGCCAAGCTTGCTGTCTTCGACTACATCGAGGGCTTTTACAACCCTCACAGGCGGCACTCGTCACTGGACTATCTGTCGCCGATCAACTATGAATCGAGGCACTCAGATGTGGCTTGATTCGAAAGCCGTAAACTGTCCACAAAAGTGGGGTAACTTCAACGACATAATTTAATACTATTGGGGTACAAGGATTTCCCTGTGTGACAGTGTGACAGTCCCGCCCACGGAGAGCCCCTGGTGAGGATGAGAAAGCAGCCCCCGGTACTCGGGAACCTATTTCGCTTTATCAGCTTATTTCGCGTTCGCAGACTAGTCCCAGACAGGCAAAGTAGGTCTCCTGAGGTCAATACGACTGTGGTTTCCCTCAAATGGCTGGGTCAACAGCAGGTGGTGAGGGTGCGAAATAAGCGAATTATGCGAAATAAGCCCTTGGGGTAGGGGACCTTAGTTCGCTTCCTCAGCTTATTCCGCAGTCACGACAGTCGATTTGTAGTCACCAGGGTAGGGAGCCGTCCACAGAACATGGGCACTGCTTCCTCCTCCTGCCCGTAGCCGGTAGCATAGAGCCAAAAGAAACGGAGGCGTATCATTAAACTCAGTCAAAAAGGACTCGCATGGGCCCTCGGGCTCAGTTGGGGTGGAGCAATGCTGGTGATCGGGGTGGGCAACCTGATCTTCCACCCTTACGGTCAATCCTTCCTCCAGGCGATCGCATCTGTCTACCCCGGCTACCATGCCTCCCCGAGCGTCTTTGACGTTGTGGTGGGAACGCTCTACGGTGCAGTGGATGGTGCCAGTGGAGTGCTCATCAGTGGTGACAACAACACGATCCGCGGTCTTGTCATCAGCGGTTTCGTGACCGGGATTGAAATCACCTACAGCCCCGATCGCACCTCGTCGAACAACCGTCTAGAACAGAATTACATTGGAACGGATTCCTCCGGGACTTCTGCTGTGGCAAACGCAGGCAGTGGAATCTTGATCAGAGGATTCGGCTCTCCATGCTGTCAGGCAGCGGACAACGTGGTGGAGGAAAACCTCATTTCCGGAAACCGGCAAAACGGACTCCTGTTGTGTGACGCCGCGCGCACGCTCATCGCGGGCAACTTGATCGGGACCGATATTACCGGCCTGGCCGATCTGGGGAATGGTGGAAGCGGGATCGCTACCATCTGCGCCGGCAGCCCCTCCAACCATATGGAGGCGAACACCGTTGCCTACAATGGCTTAGACGGTTTTCTGGTAAATATTCGGTAAACCCATCATCGGCTTTATGCCTAATGGGGTGAGGCGGGTTGGGAACTCAAGTGGAGCGAAGCGATCTTCGGAAGTGTTTGCTCAGGGGGTAGAGCCAGATGCTTTTGGTGGGCAGATCGGCCTTGCGGTCACGGTCCAGCTTGCCCCGGCCCTGGGTCTGTCCGACATGGATCCAGTTGGCGGCCTTGTAGCAGGCGCCTGTGAAGCGCCCCGTGTCGACGAAGGTTTCCAGCAGAACGGGTCGGTAGGCGTAGCGGTCGTGCCAGTCCTCGGGGAGTTGACGCGCGGCCATGGCCAGCAGTTTAGAGGCCAGGTTCTTGGACTCGACCCAGGGAAGGATCAAGAAACGGGCGTTGTTGACGATCAGTTGAAGGTTTCTCTCCCTTTCCGAAGGACGCCAGCCGATGAAGCGGTCGCGAGGGGCGGTTTTCCAAGCGGCGGCGCCAAAGCCGAGCAGGGCCAGGATGCGGCTTTCGGAACAAGCGAAGTAGCGCAGCTGAGCACCCGGCAGGGGCTTGTATCCCAGATAGTGGTAGCGGTCGATGTATTCATTCCACAAAGTGGAGTCGGGGCGGCTCAGGACCGGCTCCAGATGCAGGCCGGACAGCTCGTGCACGGGTCGGGACAGCAGCGGTTGTGGTGCGCTGCAGAAAGTGTGCTTGATTGGGCCCGAGCCTCCCTTCGGGTTGCGAGGGGGCGGCAGCTGCAGCAACCCCTGCCGATGCATGCGCAGCATGGCCACCCGGCAGCTCATCTCCTTGAGGCCACCGTCAGGCTTGAACCAGCCCAAGAGCTGGCAGGCCAAGCGGGAGAGCTGGGCCCGCGAGCGGGTCGGATCTTCGCCAATCAGCTCACACAGTCGCCGCATCTCCCGGCCGCTAAAGTCTCGCCCGCAGAAGCGTTTCATCCAGCCTCCGCTGCCGGCGTCCTGGCCCAGGTCAATGCGCGGGCACGATGGGGGCTTATTTCCCAGGGAAGAAAAGGATCCAGGTCGGGTGGCGGCTGTCCGCCTTGCCTAGCGCAGGCCTGCAGATAGTCCCTGAGCCACAGGCGGGGGTTGAGGCCGTTGAGTCGCAGGGTGGCAAAGATGCTGAATAAGCTGGCCGCCAACTGGGCGCTCCAGCGGCTGCCTGAGCCGTAGTAATTCTTGCGTCCCACCACCGGGTTGCGCAAGGCGCGTTCGGCGGCGTTGTTGTCCATAGCCACTTCCGGTTGATCCACAAACACGGTCAGCCCTGGCCAGTGTCGAGCCAGGCTTTTCAGGACCTTGCGACAGGGGGGAGCCAGGCTGGGAAGCTGGCGTTGAGCCTCGCATTGCTCTCGCATTTTCTCAACCGCCACCCGCAGCTTTCGATCGGCCCGGGCCCATTCCAAGGGCTGATCGCGAACTGCCAGCCGCAGCTGATTGGCAGCAAAGAGCCGGCCAATGTCGTCAATCCACATCAGGGACCAGTCCTGCCAGGGGGGGTGGGATAGGCCCAGTCGCCAAAAGTCGCGGCGCACGTGAGCCCAGCAAAAGGCATGGCAAATACGCCCCTCTGAGACCCGGACCAGCTTCTTATAGGCAGAATATCGATCGGTGAGTAAAGTGCCCTGGGCGCTGCCGAAGTGAGATTGAGGCACTGCAGACGAGCGACTGGGTTGGAGCTGGTACACGACTGTGGAGGCCGACAAAAACACCCACAAATGCCAGAGCCGTCCGCTTTTGCCTTCCACCGCCACAAACACCGGCCAGCCGGTCTCGTCGGCTTGCCAGTTCTCCTGGGTGAGCTGCTGCTGGGCGATCGCCTCGGCCACCGGCAAAAACAGACCCTGCAGTTTTTTCAGCCCTCCGGCCACCGTTCCTGCAGAGAGAGTCAAACCGTGGTCTCGCCACTGCTGCAACAGACGGTGGGTGGGGCGGCAATGGTCAAACTTCTCCAGCAGAATCTCCACCCAAACCGAAATCCCTAGTTTGCCTTTGGGAATCAAGCGTGCCGGGGCGGGCGCCGTGACAATGCCGGGCAGCACCCCGCAGCGGCAGGCCGCTTTGTACTTGCGCCGCCGGATCACCCGCCGGTGGTCCCGCACTTCGATTTCGGCCACCTCGGCGTCTTCCGTCCAGCCCAAGGCTTCCAGTGCCAGACCGCATTTCGGACAGCTTTTTTGGGCTTCCTCCAGATCCACTACCTCTTCCTGGGCTGCCAACCCGTCCAGAGTGGTCCGACCGTGCCCCTGCTTGCCTTTTTGCTGCCCTCGGGGTCGCCCGCTCGCCTTGGGGCTGGAACTGCCAGCGCGCCCACCCTTGGCCTGTTCACTCTTGCGCCCCCAGAGCTGACTCTCCAGCTCTCGAACTCGAGCCCGCAGACTCAAGTTCTCTGACTTCAACTGCTTTTCTCTCTCCACCGCCCCGGCATGCTGGGCCTTCCAGTACGCTGCCGCCCAGCGCAGCCGGATGTACTCTTCCTTGGCCACCAAAACCCGCTTCGTCGAGCCATCAGCCGTCAGTCCACCCGATTCCGGCTTGGTGGTAGCACTCAGCTGCATGCTCCCTGTATACACACTCGCAGCTTCTGTGTCCAGCAAAGTTTGACCGCGGGCTTATTTGGAAGGAGATTATTGCAAGACGGGGTTTACCGAATATTTACGTTTTCTGGATGTAACCGACTATAACTTCGCTGTGGGGCTTACGCCGCAGGGTCACCAGGGGAATTTGTTGACGGAGAACTCGATTCACTCCAATGGCAGACTCGGTATCAATTTGGTGCCGCCACCCGGCGGCGCAGACGGGGTCACTCCCAATGATTCCTGCGATGTGGATGAAGGGGGCAATCTGATTCAGAATTATCCGGAACTGTCGAGCGCCGAGACCGATGGAATCGACACCATCATCGAGGGCGAACTGAACAGTTCTCCCAATACCCTCTGATCAACGTCAAATAGAATTCCCGCAGCGACGATTGGAAATCCCCACACAAGGATTAAAAAAAAAGAGCTGTAGCCGTCCTCTGAGACGGCCCTTTCCGCGGTCCTCCTTTCTGTAAAAAAGAGAGATTGTTCCTAGAATGCGAGGGGGACGGAGTGAGGGCGTAGCCCGAACGGAGCTCCCCCTCGCTCGCGCTGGCGTCGAGGGGAGTGGACCAGATCCACGAGGCTGCTGAGCGGCCTCTGTAGGGCGCTGTACGACCTCTCCCCTTGGCGGGCACTCGTCTATCGCCCTCACCAAGCACTTTCCGGGGTCCAATCAGCCGATTTGCCCGGATTTGACCTCCTCGCGGTTTCCTCATTTCGTGGTTCCCTGCTGCTTTGCCTTGGCGCTCTCCATTCGATAGCTCGGGACGTTGAGTTCCAGAATCACGCTGTGGTGCACCAGCCGGTCGATGGCTGCTGCCGTCGTCAGGGGGTCCTTGAAGATCCTCTCCCAGTCCGAGAAGATCAGGTTGCTGGTCAGCAAGATGCTGCGACGTTCGTAACGATGGGCCAGCAGTGTGAAGAGAACCTCCATTTCCTCCCGGCTTTGCTGAACGTAGCCGATGTCATCGACTATGAGAGCCTCGAAGCGATCCAGTTTCTTGAGCTCCTTCTCCAGAGTCAGATCGATTTTGGCCCGCAGCAATCGCTGTACCAGCAGGGCGCAGGTAGAAAACAGAACCCGGCGCCCCAGCAGAATCAACTCCTGGCCCAGAGCACAGACCAGATGGGTTTTCCCGCTCCCAGGGTTACCGAAAGCCAAGACGTTCTCGGCACGATCCAAAAACGTCCCTTCCAGCAGCGCTGTGAGTTGTCGATCCACGCTTTGGGGCAAGCGCGAGCGGTCCAGCGCCGTCAGCGTTTTCTCCCAGGGAAGCTTGGAGGCCCGACGCTGGCGCTGGATTTTGCGCTCGTGCCGCTCCGCCACCTCGATCTCAGATAACGACAAGAGAAACCGGGGATAGGACAGACTTTCCTGGGTGGCCAGTGCCGCCTGGGCGGCGTAGTGCTCCCGAAAGGCCGGTAGATGCAGCTCGATTAGGCACTCGCGAAGTCGCGGTAAGTTGCCTGTGCTCATGACCTCACCTCCCGGTTCTCGAGAAGGGTGTCGTAGAGGCCCACGTCCATCTTCTCCACCATCACTTCCCAGGGTTCCACCACCGGATCGACAAGGCATTCTCGTAGTGCTTCAAAACGGATTCTTTGTCCCCGCTCAATCAACACCTGAAGTGCCTCTCGCACCCGCTGTTCACCTTCCTGGGCAGCCACCTCGAGGATCTTCAGATATTGGCGATCCGCCGTGGCCGGACAATCTCGGCGCAGCTCGTCGTAGGCGACTCGAAACAAGATCCCCGGAAACAGATCCTCCCGCCAGCGATAGCGAGTAAACGCCCCCGGCTTGCGCACCAACGAATGGATCACGTGCCGGTAGTCAATGCGATGCTTGCCTTCTCCTCGCAAGCGCGGCATCCGTGCCTGGCGCCGTCCTCCGTAGTAGACCTCCACCTGATCCGCCCACACCCGCACTTGAACGCGCTCGCCGATCAACCGGCTGTCCACCGAATAGGTGTTGTGGCGAACCCGGATCGTACTGCTGGGGGAGACTCTCACCCACTGCCGGGTGAAGTCATCCAGACGGCGTGCCGGCAACGGGCGCATCACTGCCAGCTCTTCTCCCAGGCGCTTTTGCCGGGCCGCATTGCGCCGGGACACAATCACCGCTACAAAGCCCTCGTACTCTTCCCGGCTGGAAAAATCACGGCTACACCGCAGCAGCAGTTCCTGCTCAATGGCCCGTTTCAAGCGGTGATGGGACTGTTCCACATCCCCGTTCTCGTGTGCCTTTCCTGCCTGAGTGCGACTGGAGCGCATCCCGAAGTGTCTCAGCAACGCTTGATAGCGCTCGGTGAACTCTTCCCGCTTCAGGTTCTTGACTGCCGCCGAGAGCCGGTCGGTCCGGTGCTCCTCGGGCAGCGCCCCCAACTCCCACAACGCGTTCTGAAGCCCCAGGCTGAGGCTCTCAAACGACTCACTGAAACACAGCGTGGTCGCTTCCCAGTTCGAGTAGGCCAACACGAAGTGGTACAGCAGATGGGGAAACGGCTGGCCCTGGATCGTCACTCCGAGGCGCCCCATAAACGTGAAGTCCGATTGCGCTTGATGTCCCGGCTGATACTTCTGCGGGAACATCACCTCCTTCGCTTCTCCGTATTCTGCCTTCCACTGCTTGATCCTGCGCTGCAGCGTTCTTAACTGGCCTTGCTGGAAGGCCCCTTCCTGCTGACGACACAAATGATCGAACACCGCTTTTGCTTCCACCGTCGGCGATCGCTTCAGGATCTCTTTCACCTCCGGCCACACCGACTCGAACGGATCCGATCGAGTTCTCCAATACCGTTCCGGCTGACACTGGCTCGGTAGCTTTCCCGACTTCAGGTACTTGCGAGCTGTCTTTCGCGACATCCCCGCTTTGGCCGCCGCCATCGTTAGCGTCTTCTCGTTCTTCTTCAACTTTACTAACCTCCGCACTTGCTGATCCTTAACCATGCCCTCATGGTCAGGATCAGCCCTGAAAAAGCGGGGAATTCCATTTGTCGTCGCGGGGAATTCTAACTGTCGCCAATCAACCCTCTTTGATATCGAGTTTTTCACGAGTCCAACCGAGGATCCAACCGGCTTTGGGGAGGGTCACACCTTCGTGGGCTCGGTTCAAGTGATGACCGACGCCTCATGCGTAGTCTCTTTCAGCTTCGCCACCCCCGTGCCGGTGGCACCCGGGAGTGCTGTCACGGCCACGGCCACAGACCCGGGAGGAAATACGTCGGAGTTCTCCCGGGCTGTACCAGCAGTGGGTGTCTTCCTGGACATTTCTGTCGATATCGAACCAGGAATATTCCCAAACAGAGTCAACCTCAAGCGGCTACATGGGCAGATTTGGGTAGCGATCCTGACAACCGACGATTTCGATGCCTCCGATGTCGATCCGGCCGCCGGCCGTTTTGGGCCGTCCGGAAGAGAAGCTCGCCCATCTCACAACCTCCTGGAGGATGTGGACCAAGATGGAGACATGGATCTGCTTGTGCGTTTTCGCGTTCGGGAATCTCAAATCGGCTGCCGAACCGGATCTGCTTTGATCACCGGAATGACTCTGGATGGCCAGCCCATTTTCGGGCGGGATTCGATTCGCCCGTTTGGTGGCAGATGTGAGTCGCCGGCCCCAGCTTCACCAGTTCACCGGCGCTAGGCTGCACTGGTCGCATGCCCCCTCTGGAAACACTGCCCACGAAACGTGAGGTCCGCCTACTTGATGAAGTACCCGGATACCCGCCAGGCTCCGTTGGCCTCCTTCATCGGCGTCACTGTCTCTACGGATGACTGCTTGTTCTCGAAAGCGGTCTCGAACTGGATAACGACGTACTCGCCGTCGGGTGCTCCGGGCAAAGAAGTCGCGTAATGCTTTGCCTTGACTCTCCTCGATGTGACCTCCCCGAGAGGCTTCCGTGCTCCAGTCAGAAGCAGGCTCCACTGGTCCGTGGTCACATTGCCTCGAAAGTACTCGGCCGCCGACTCCCAACTCGTTGCATACTCCCCCTTGTCTACAAGGGCAAGCCACTGCTCGGCGGCTTCGACTGCCACTGCTTCATCATTCTGCTCTCGCCCGGCGGCGGGCCCCCCCGCTGAGACCGTAGCTACGGTTGCTGCCAGCAATGCGGTTCTGAGTTTGTTTTTCATGTGACCTCCAGAGGTCCGGGCGCACGTGACATCGAGCCGTGACTCCCACGGACGATCCTCCCACTGAGGCGGATCACCTGTTCGGACCACGGAGGGTCCTCCCACACTGCTTCGCGTTCCAAAGTTCGTGGACAATGCCCTGATCGGACCACGGAGGGTCCTCCTACATTGGGCCGGCGAAGTGTAGGAGCGGCTTCCATGCGGCGATCTGATCGGACCACGGAGGGTCCTCCTCCACTGGAGCCCCGCGGGGTGGCGAACGAAGAACGGGGAAGGCCGCACGGGGGAGTATACTTCCAACCGTGTCCGCATCTTCACCATCTGAGACACCTCTCCCACTCAAAAGACGGACTCACCCCGCCGACTATGACGTGGCGGTCATCGGGGCCGGCGTTGCCGGATCCGTCTGCGCTGCCCTTCTGGGTCGAGCCGGGTACCGGGTCTTACTCATCGACAAAGCCACATTTCCACGCACCAAGATCTGCGGCGAAGGTCTCATGCCGGCCGGGAGACAACTGTTGCAGAACCTGGGACTGGCTGAACGACTGACCAGGGCGGGAGCCCGCGATTTCTCGGCTCTCCGCTTCCACCTGCCCAATCGACGGATCCTGGAGCTGGATTTCTCGGATGGCCCGGTGAGCGCAATGGGATGTGTTCTCTCCCGGGAAACCCTTGACCATCTTCTGGTTCGGTTTGCCGCCTCCCAGGAGGGTGTTGAACTGCGGGAGCGGCACCGCCTGCGCGCAGCCCGATTCGAGCACGACCGGGTAGAGCTGAAGATCCAGAACGGTGATCAGAAGGAAGTGATTCGGGCCAGAGCCATGGTGGCGGCTGACGGGATACAGTCTCGCGTTCGAGCGGCACGGGGAATACGCTGCCTGTCCTCTGCATCGAACCGCTTTGCCCTCCGCCGACTCTACGACAATTATGCGGCTGGCGCCCGGGCGGTCGATGTTTACTGCTTGCAGAAAAGCGAGGCCTACGTGGCCCCCCTGTCCGGTGGGCGTGCGCGCATCACCCTCCTGACGGATAAGCGGCACCTGCCCCGATCTAAAGGGGCGGAGCATCTCTATGAGAATCTGCTGGCTCGCTTCCCCGAAATCATGGACCGAATCAAGGCCGGTGGACATCACAGCCGGGTAGAGACCACGTCACCTGTTTCTGCTCGCTTCTCCCGGTGCCACGGAGATCGTCTGATTCTGGCAGGTGACGCTGCAGGCGCGGTCGACCCGATCACGGGACAGGGGATGACGATGGCACTTCGAGACGCCCACCTGGCTGCACAGGTTCTTTCCCGCGCTTTGAAAACGAATCGACTCACAGCGGACGCACTCCGGTCCTACACTGCCTCCCGGGAGCGATATTTCCAGCCCGCCTACCATCTCTCGCAAAAGCTTCTCACCTCACTTCGTTATCCGTGGCTGTCGGAACGCGCCCGGCTGGCCCTGCGCCGCTCCGCTGGATTGCGAAACAAAGTGATCGCTCTGGCGGCTGACCCCAACCCCGAGTCGGAATTGTCCCGGATCGACCAAATGCGGCTGGTGGTGGGGTTCTAAGGTTGAAGGTTGAAGGTTGAAGGTTGAAGGTTGAAGGTTGAAAGAGGTGCCCCAGGGTCGGGGCTCCGTCTCAAGTTGTGAGCTAGCGTGGAATGTGGAACGTGGAACGTGCAATGGCTAATCCCCGGATGTCAGTTCGTGAATCGAGTTCTGGAATTTCTGCATCAGTTTCATCCGCTCTGGGTGCGGTAGGAAGGAGGAGCGCACACTCTGGAGGGCGATGTGCGCCAGATCGCTGTCGGCCAGTTCAAAATGGTTGATCGCGTGTGCGTACTCCTGCACCAGCGTGGTCTCAAAGAGCCCCGGGTCATCGGTGCTCAGAGTGACCGGCACTCCCCGTTTGTAGAGGAGCCGGAAGGGGTTCTTTGAGATGGGCCCCCAGGCACCGGTCCTGGCGTTACTGGTCAGACAGATATCCAGTCCAATCGCATGATCCTTAAGGTAAGCCATCAAGACCGGGTCACGTGCGGCCTGAATGCCGTGGCCGATTCGGTTGGCTCCCAGAATCTTGATCGCGTCCCAGACACTTTGCGGCCCTCCGATCTCACCGGCGTGAACATGGACATACAGTTCGTGGGCTCGGGCAAAGGCAAAGACATCCTCGAACTCGCGACTGTCAACCGCAGTCTCGTCTCCTGCCAGGCCGAGACCCACAACCCCCTGCCCCCGGAATTCGAGTGCGAGTTCGGCAGTCTCCTGAGCCGCCTGGGGGCCGAACTGTCGGACGCAGTCAAAAATCCAGCGAATCTCGATAGACAGTTTGTCGGCTACCTTCTTAGCGGCCGCTGTCGTGGCTTTGAGGATCTTGCCGACGTCGAACCCAAACCTGGCGGGGATGGAGGGAGCCATCAGGATCTCAGCATAGCGGATGTTCTGACTCTCGAAGTAGGGTCCGAGGTCATGAACCAGCGCCACGTAATCCCGAGGCTCTCTGAGATGCTCGCAAATCACCCGATAGGATTGCAGAAAGTCCCAGAAATCCGAGTAAGAAAACAGCTGGCTGCGGATCTCGGCCGGCGACAGACCGCTGAACTCCGTCTGGTACTTCCGACTCAGCTTCCGGAATCGTTGGGCGCTGATCGATCCCTCCAAATGCAGGTGGAGTTCGGCTTTCGGAAACGCCCTGATCAGGGAATCCATTCTGCTGGTCACTCCTGAGCCCGGGCTTTCGGTCATGGTGCAGTCGTTTCGACCCGCCAGGGGTCGGTGAATGAATCCGTCCAGATCCAGGGGTCAACCCAGGAGCTGAATCTGTCGTAAGTCGGCGAGCGTGTCCTCAGAAATAAAGTTTTCGTAGGTCTTCAGTTCTTTCTTGGATGGCGTAAGCCGCCGCATCTCATCCCAACACATGGGAGAAACAAAAATCAGATCGGCTTCCTCGACGATCTTCTCAATCAGATCCGTCCTGTGAATCGGAGCGATCCAGAAGCGTTTGTCGGTTGAAGGGTGGTAGAGACTCATGAAGACTTCCCACGACGCATGCATGGTTTTCTCATCCCGTATCACGATCCCAATGTTGTGATCCTGGGCGGCGCTGAGTATCTCCGAATAGATCTGATGACTGGGCTTGATCTCGACAACTTCCTTCGACAGTCCTGCGGCCAGGGCATTCACTTCCTCCAGATGCCAGCTGGTCGTAAGCAGGATGTCACTTTCCTGCAGTTGCGCCATTCCTTCCGGCCGGGCAGCCTCCTCGAGCGAGACCTGGATTGCCGTCATCCCCAGCCTCATCTCGAGTTCACTGGCGAAGATATAAGCCTCCTCCTCGTCGTCGACAACCGCCAACTTCAAGGGTTTCAAATTGCGTCCGGTGAGATAGCCGTCAAGCAACACCACAAGCCGCTCTGTAGACAATCCAAGGTCCCGGGCTTTGTTCTCAAAGTCCGCCAGCAGCCGGAAGATGGCGTGCCGGCGCATGTGCGAAAAACTCTCACCCCCATTCCGCTTTCTCAAGAAAGCGCCGCTTCCGGCAACAATCTCGATCAGTCCCTCTTGTGCCAGTTGGAGGTAAACGCGGCGGATCGTCTTATAATTCACCGAAAGGTCGTCCGCCAGCTCTCGGATCGAGGGTAGACGGTCGCCTTCATTGATCTTTCCGCAGTAGATCGCCGAAAGAAGTTGTCCCTTGATCTGATCGAAGTAGATCAGCTTGCCGGACTTGTCGAGATTGAATCGAAGCATCCCTTTTCGAGAGGACTCAGGAAATCCTCAGCAGACCTGGATCCCGGGCGGAAATTCGTTCCAATCCACCCATGTAACTTTGTAACGCCTCGGGGATCGCAACCGAACCATCCTCTTGTTGATAGTTCTCCACAATTGCAACCCAGGTTCGTCCAATGGCCAGGCCGGATCCATTCAGAGTGTGGGCAAATCGGGTCTTCTTCTGGGCCTGACTACGACACCGGATGTTAGCACGTCGAGCCTGAAAGTCTTCAAAATTACTGCAGGAGGAGATCTCGCGGTAGGTGTCCTGACTCGGAACCCAGACTTCAATGTCGTACGTCTTGGCCGAGCTGAAACTCATGTCCCCGCTGCTGAGCACCACCACCCGGTAGGGAAGGCCGAGTCGCTTGAGAATCGTTTCCGCGTTGGCGGTCAGAATTTCGAGCTGGTCGTAGGAATCTTCAGGTCTACAGAAATGGACCAGCTCGACCTTGTTGAACTGGTGCTGGCGGATCAATCCCCTGGTGTCACGACCATAGTCCCCGGCCTCACTCCGGAAACAGGGAGTGAAAGCAGTCAACCAGCAGGGCAACTTCTCTTCATCCAGTATTTCGTTGCCAAACACATTCGTCACCGGAACTTCGGCAGTGGGGATCAAAAGGTAATCGGTTCCGTCCACCTTGAAAAGATCCGCTTCGAACTTGGGTAGATTCCCGGTCCCAAAGAAGCTTCTACGGTTGGCCATGAAGGGAGGAATCATTTCCAGATAGCCGTGCTCCCTGGTATGGATATCGAGCATGAAGTTCATTAAAGCCCGTTCCAGCAAAGCTCCTGCCCCGTAGTAGTTCGCAAAGCGCGCACCGGTGATCTTGGCTGCCCGGTCGGGATCCAGGATCCCCAGGCTTTGTCCCAGTTCGACGTGATCCCTGGGCTCGAAATCAAACTGGGGAACCTCTCCCACATGTCTCACCAACTCATTGGCAGAGTCGTCTTTGCCAAGCGGGACCGTTTCATGTGGCAGGTTGGGGATGACAGCCAGAAAATCGAAAAGATCCTTCCCGACCGCAGCCAAAAGCCGGTCGAGTTCTTTGATCCGGTCCGACACTCTCCTCATTTCCGTGATCTGGCGGGAGGCGTCTTCCCCGTTTCTCTTGAGCAGCGAGATCTGCTCGCTGGTCTGATTGCGCAGGGCGCGGAGTTCTTCGTTTTCTACGCGAAGGGATTTCTCACGTTCGTCCAGCTTCTCGAAACCGTTCAGATCGAACTCAAATCCTTTTCGAGACAGACGTTCCCGGACACGATCCAGATTGTCCCGAATGAAGTTTCGATCCAGCATAGTCGGGGAGTGTCCTTCTCAGGGACCTGCCGGTCGTTCAGTTGTCCCGATCGTGGTCAAGCTCGAGACTGTGCAGGTATTCTCGGAAAGGAGCACTAAGATCCTTGTGCTTCAATGCCATCTCGACGGTTGCCATCAGATACTCCAGCTTGTCACCAGCATCATAACGTTTTCCTTGAAGACGGTAGGCATAAACCGGATGGCCCCGAGCGATCAACCCCGCAATTCCATCCGTCAACTGGATCTCACCAATTGCTCCGGCGCTGGTACTTCTGAGGCTCTCAAAGATCTCGGGCATCAGAAGATAGCGCCCCATGATGGCAAGATTCGAAGGCGCTTCCTGAGGTGTGGGTTTCTCCACCATTTCTTCCACGCGTAGAAGTCGATCTCCGCTTCCTACAACTGCTTTAGCTCCCACAATTCCATATCGAGAAACCCTGTCGGGTGGGACTTCCTGAACCGCCAGGATACTCCCTGGACGTTCACGAAAGACCTCCAGCATCTGACGCATGGCGGGCACCTCATGCTCAATGATGTCGTCACCGAGAAACACTGCAAAAGGCTCGTTGCCCACGAACGGCTCTGAGACCAGAACAGCGTGGCCCAGGCCCAGCGGCTCTTTCTGGCGGATGGAGGCCACGGAGACCATGCTGGACAACTGGCGGACGGTCTCGAGGAGTTTTTTCTTTCCCCGCCTTTCCAGCATCTGATCGAGCATGAAGTCGTAGTCGAAATGGTCCTCAATGGCGGTCTTGCCCCGGCCGGTGACGAAGAGAATGTCTTCCACTCCGGAGGCCACAGCCTCTTCCACGACATACTGAATCGTCGGCTTGTCGACGATGGGCAACATCTCTTTGGGAATGGCCTTGGTGGCCGGCAGGAATCGCGTCCCCAACCCGGCAGCCGGGATGACTCCCTTGCGGACTCTTTTCATAGAGGTCTTCGACCCTGGCAATACGCCGGAAATGCAAAAGCCTGATGATAGCATTTTGGGGTGTTCGCTTCTGGGTTCTCGGCTCTCGGTTCTGGTTGGGGGTTGAAAGTTGAAAGTTGAAGGTTGAAGGTTGGAGGTTGAAGGTGCCCGCAACACTCAGGCAATTGCACCCCGGGCAGCCCATCTGCTACCTTCTTGGAACAGATGAAAGGACGGGTGACTGAATGAGTTTAGGGCCTCTTGCATATATGGATCCCGGCACCGGCAGCATGCTCCTGCAGCTGATCCTGGGAGGAGTTGCCGGTCTCTTTGTCATCATCAGATTGTTCTGGCATCGTATACTGGCTGTGTTGGGAATCCGGAAAGAGGAATCCCCCTCGGGGCCCGACTCGGAGGTTGAGGATCAGCCCACGACCCTGGAATAACCCCCTGCCGACCAGGAATGAGGAATGACTGACTCTCGAGTTGAGGCGGGCTCTTTTCGTGATCGGCAAGGTCGGGTCTTCTACTCGGGAGAACAGGTCTTTCGGGCGCTCAGCAACAAGGCCTGGAAAGACTGGCAGCGTCTTTCCGCCACCAGGTTTTTCAAAGAATACTCTGCCCGTGGCCTGATCATCCCCACCCGCGAGGCGACCGATGCAGCTCCTCAGGCTTTGGAGGGGAACTGGGCCGGGGTTCTCGAGCATCACAAGATCCCCTTCGTGTCCTATCCCTACGAGTGGTGTTTTGGCATGTTACAGGACGCCGCCCTCCTGCAGCTTGACCTGCTGCTGGCATCACTGCGGGAAGACATGGTGCTGAAAGACGCCAGTTCCTACAACATCCAGTGGATGGGAAGCCAGCCGGTCTTCATCGATACGGGTTCCTTTGAGGAGTTCCGGCAAGGACAACCATGGGCTGGATACAGGCCGTTCAGTCAGCTTTTTCTCTTTCCTCTGCTGCTTCAGAGCTACAAGAATCTTCCCTTCCAGCCTCTTCTTCGGGGTCGGGTGGATGGAATTTCGGCCGCAGACTGCAACGCCATCATGTCATTGCGAGATCTCTTCCGGTCTGGCGTACTTTCCCACGTCTACCTGCAGAGCAAACTCGAAAAGCGCTACGGAACCGCCGGGACCGACGTTCGCAAAGCCCTGCATACTGCTGGATTCAAGAAGGAACTGATCACTGCCAACCTCAAGAAACTTCACAAGCTCATCTCCCGCTTGCAGTGGAACCCGTCCGGGTCGACATGGTCTGAGTATGCTTCCGACAATACCTATTCAGATTCCGACACCCGCCACAAGAGAAGATTCGTCCAGAAATTAGCCGATGCTCATCCGCGAAGGCTGGTCTGGGATCTGGGCTGTAACACCGGAGTGTACAGCCGCATCGCTGCGGCCAACTCCGACTATGTGGTCTCCATTGATGCCGACCAGTTGGCCGTTGAGCGACTTTACCGCCAGCTCAAGGAAGAGAAGAACTCAAAGGTGCTGCCACTCGTCAATGAACTCGCAGACTATTCACCGGACCTGGGCTGGAGAGGATCTGAGCGCCGAGGCCTCACCAGCCGTGACAAGCCCGACTTGATCCTGGCCCTGGCCCTGATTCATCACATGGTGATCAGTGCCAACATCCCGGTCTCGGAATTCGTCTCATGGCTGGCGGAAACCGGAGGCGAACTGGTTCTCGAGTTCGTGGACAAATCCGACCCCATGGTTCAGACCCTGCTCCGTAACAAGGATGATCAGTACGCCGATTACGAAAAGGGTTTCCTGGAGAAGAATCTGAAACGATTCTATCGAATCGAGCGCCAGGAAGAACTGGAATCCAAGAGCCGGACCCTCTACCACTGTGTGCCCCGGTGAATGGCAGCCCAGCGCAACACGGATCGGATGATCGAACGGGAGGATCCCGGGCACATTCTCTTCACATCGCGACTCTATTCGCCCTTGCCGTCGCCCAACCGCTGTTCGATCTGGCCGGCCGCCACCCCGAGTTCCTGGTGGCCCACGGGATGCAGACCACTTCCATAGTCATCTTCACCTTCGTCCTCGCATTTGCCTTTCCACTGATCGTCTGGGTATCTCTGCACGCAATGGCCCGATTGAGCCGAGGGCTCGAGACGTCCGCGGCAGGGGTTCTGGTGGGACTCTTCGGCGGCCTTCTGGCACTTCAGGTGTTCGCGAAAACGGTTCCTGCGCCCGGTCCGCTTCTCGTCACGGAGGCTGTGGGTATTGGGATCGGAGCCATGTGGCTCTACCGGAACCTTGCCGGAGCGCGTCTGTTCCTGACCGTACTCAGTCCCTCCATTCTCATCTTTCCGCTCATGTTCTTATTCTCATCCCGATTGATGACCGGGGACTCCGGGCAGGGCCCGATGCCCAGCGTGGAAAGTCAGACGCCCGTCGTGATGGTCGTGTTCGACGAACTGCCCTTGATCTCTCTGCTCGACGGGCAGAAAAAGATCGATCCGGTTCGGTATCCAAACCTGGCCGCACTGGTCGAGGAGGCGCACTGGCTCAGAAACGCCACCACCGTGAGTGAAGGAACTCTCATCTCTCTGCCTGCGATTCTGGATGGGCTGTACCCCGTTCCCGGTCAAGACCGCCTGCCCACGCGGTCCGATCATCCGCACTCACTTTTCACCCTGCTGAGTCGATCGCACGAGCTCAACATCCACGAGAACATCAGTCAACTGGCTCCCGGGGATGTCTCTGTGCGTGATCTTCAGCTCTCCAGCCTGCTCTCGGATCTGAAGGTGGTGTATCTGCACCTGCTGCTTCCCGTGGATCTGGCCGCCTCTCTTCCACCCGTGACGGAATCCTGGAAGGACTTTGCCGACTCTCCTGAACCCGAGCCCCGGCGATGGACTGATTTCGATGCCGACTGGGCTGACCGGGGAACGAAGTTCCAGCATTTCGTCGAATCCATTCGGCCCTCGGCACGCCCGGGCCTCCACTTCCTTCATTCCATGCTTCCACATGCCAGCTGGAAGTACTTACCCGACGGCAGGCTCTATACGCTTTTTGAAAGGCCGGGAGTGGCCGGGGTCGTGGGACCGAACCACGACGGGGTGGACGTGAATCAATGGAAAGAAGACGAGTGGCCGGTTATCCAGGCGTATCAGCGCCACTTGCTGCAGGTTGCTTACGTGGACAAGCTGGTCGGAAATCTGGTCGCCCACTTGAAGGAGCAGGGCTTGTATGACCAGAGTCTGCTGGTTCTGACTTCCGATCATGGCACCGCATTTCGCTCCGGCGATTCGCGCCGGCGCGTGACATCCACCAATTATCCGGGCATTGTCTCGATTCCACTGATCATCAAGGAGCCCTTTCAGCGGGAGGGGCAAACCAGCGATCGGAACGTTGAGACGATTGATATTCTTCCGACGATTCTCGATGTCCTTGGAGCCGAAGTCCCCTGGCCGCTGGATGGCGTCTCAGCCCTGGGCACTCAGCCCGCCAGGCTGGAGAAAACGACCTTCTCCGACAAGGGGCAGAGATTCAAGTTCGAGGCCGGTCTGCCGCACCGGGACGAGTTTCTGCAGCGCCAGATCGATCTCTTCGGGTCGCGAGGCTGGATGGAGCTTTTTAAGATGGGGCCCTACCGCAGCCTGGCGGGCAAGAAACTGGCGGACCTGCCTATTCGGCGAGCCCGCCCCAACGACCCGTCGGTGGAACTGGAGGGCACGAACTTCTTCGAGAACGTCGATCTCAGCAGCAGTTTCCTGCTTTGTCTGGTGCGGGGCAGGATTCAGCCGCCTGCAGACACCGGGAGTCCGGTGCACCTGGCCGTCGCCGCCAACGGCGTCATCCGGGCAACCACCAGGACGAGTCCTGCAGTCGAAGGCAATCGTCTTTTCACTGCTCTGGTTGACCCTGCCGCATTTCGCGACGGCAGCAACCGGGTTGAAGTACTCCTCATCGAGGGAAGTGAGAACCAGCCGGTTTTGCGCTATCCAAGACAACCCTACTCCCCCACTGCGCTCCATATCACCGACGGAGGGAAAGAGTTTCTGGCCCTCCAGGGCGAAGCCTCGGTACCAGTCCAACCGGGAGTCGTACAAGGCTGGGTGGTGGGAGGAGAAACGGAGACCCCCGAGCGTTACTATGTAGGCGGGTGGGTTGTCGACCAGCAGGCCAGAGCTCTCGTCTCGTCGGTAGTCGCACTGGTGAATGGAGAGGTGGTCGTCTCGGGACCCTCCCAGTTCGAGCGGCCCGAGGCGGTCAAAATGTTCGAGGAACCGCTACTTCTGCGGTCAGGCTTTCACCTGGAGTTTCAGTTGCCCCGGCACGTGACTCTTGAAACGGCCGAGGTTCGCGTCCTCGCCATTACGCAGGAAGGTGCCGCCGGCGAGCTCCACTATCCAAGAGAGCTGAAGTACTGGCCTTTTTCGCCCAGCCAGCTGGGAGTCGATTTCACGCCGACCTACTCATGGGGCGAAACCTTGATATTCAGGCAGGATGGCCTGATCGCTTCCTACCTGCAGGACGGATGGGCCTCTCCGTCTGCCGGTATGACATGGAGCACTGGCGACAGGGCCACTCTTCGTTTTCAAGTAGAATCTCCCCAGGCACCCGTTCTCCTGGAGGCATTCTTCAAGCCGTTTCTGGCTCCCGGTCAGCTCGATTTACAGAGGGTTCAGGTTTATCTGAGCGGACAAGCGGTCGGAGAGTGGCGGGCCTCCATCAACAGTTTCGAAACGTATCGTCTGGAAATCGGTGCAGGCTCGTTCCCGAAAAACGGGGTCTTTATTCTCGAATTTCGCACACCCGACTCCGCAGCGCCCGCGGCTCTCGGGGCCGGTGCCGATCAGCGTGTATTGGGGCTGGCGATGGTTTGGGTGCGTTTGAGGCCGTCGTAGGAAGGTTGAAGGTTAAAGGTTAAAGGTTGAAGGTTGAAGGTTGAAGGTTGAAGGTTGAAGGTTGAAGGTGAAGGTTGAAGGTTGAAGGTTGGAGGTTGGAGGTTGAAGGGCTGCGGGTTCTGAACATTGTGCTGGGCTGAACCTGGAACTTGGCATCTGAAATCTCTTAGAGTAGGGAGCCTCAGGGTCACTCGTCCCGTTTCAGAAAAACAACATGACTAAAATTCCAACTCAACAGAAGACCACGACCTGGACGATCGGCCGTCACCTGGTGGAACAGGAACACATGGTCCCGGAAGCTACCGGAGAGTTCACCAGTCTCATGGGGGATCTGTTGGTGGCCTTCAAGATCATTTCCAAAGAGGTGAACAAGGCCGGCCTGGCAGAAGTTCTGGGTGTAGCCGGCAGACACAATGTGCATGGCGAGGCAGTGCAGAAGCTGGACGTCTTTGCCGATGAAACCATCTTCAAAGCGATGGACCATGGTGGCCATCTTTGCCTGATGGCTTCCGAAGAAAACGAAGGCATTCTGTCGATTCCGGACAAGTTCAGGAAAGGCAAGTACATTCTGATCTTCGACCCCGTGGACGGGTCTTTAAACATTGATGTCAATGTCAGTATCGGAACCATTTTTTCCATTCTCCGCAGAAAGAGCCCGGGCCCGGACGGGACCCTGCAGGACTGCCTCCAGAAAGGTGTGGAACAGGTTGCGGCGGGTTATTGCATTTACGGCTCGAGCACCATGCTGGTCTACACGACGGGGCAGGGGGTAGCCGGGTTTACCCTGGATCCCAGCATCGGTGAGTTCCTGATTTCACATCCTTTGATTCAGATTCCCGCCCGGGGCGCCATTTATTCCATCAACGAAGCTTACTCGGGAACGTGGGACGAGGGCACCCGGCGTTACATCCAACACCTGAAGAGCTCCAGGAATGCGGATGGAAAAGGGTACTCCCTGCGTTACATTGGCTCTCTGGTCTCCGATTTTCACCGCAACCTGCTCAGAGGCGGGATTTTTATTTACCCTGCCAGCTACAAAGACCCCCTCCATCCGAAGGCCAAGCTCAGACTTCTTTACGAGGCGAATCCTCTGGGAATGATCGTAGAGCAGGCCGGCGGAAGGGCCTCAACCGGGAGCCAGCGCATCCTCGACTTGCCAGCCGAGGAACTGCACCAAAGAGTACCGCTGGTGATTGGAAGCCGGGAAGACGTGGAACTTTACGAGAGGTATTTTCAAGGCGCGATTTGACTCCGCCGCGGGCATGGTGGATTCTCTTTCCCGAATTTACAATGCTCCTTTGAAGCGCTCAATAGTTCAGTTGCAGTCGGAGGTGGCTTTGAGGTTATCGATTCTGCCCGTTCTTCTGTCCTGCTCGACGTTCACCTTGAATGGCGCGTTGACACCGACGCCCAGTGCCTCTCAGACCGAAGAGGATACCAAGAGACTGGTTCTCGAAGTGACGCCTTCCAGGCTCGAAGTCGAGGTCGGTCAGAAGCTGCAACTCACTGCGAAGGTCACAACGGGCTCGGGAGGGTCCTCAGATGCCAGGGTGGTGTTTTTCTCCAGCGAGCGGCGCAGTGTTGAAGTCAGCGCCACGGGAGAAGTCTCTGCCTATAAACCAGGCCAGTTTACAATCTATGCTCTGGTTCCCAAAGATGTAGGAGACAGGCCCGAGCGGGCGGAAGCGCGGGTTCGGGTGGAGATCCCGGTCACCGTTCCCACCCCTCCGCTGGAAAGGGTTCGTTTCAGGAGGCTCCCCATCCTATTCTATTCCTCCACCCATCTCGACCCCGGCGCCCAGGTAATCGACCAGTCTGGGGCGATCCGGCAGGACGTTGCGGTGGAGTACTCTACGAGCAGTCATAGAATCGCGACCTTCAACGGTTTCGGACGCCTCTCGCTCCACCGCACCGGCAAAGTGGAAATCAGCGCTTCGGCGGAAGGTGTATCGGACACCCTCGAAATCACGGTGGTGGCCAACCCGGCTGTGCGCCTCGAGCTGGACGCCAGTCAGGAGAGCGGGTTCACAGGAGACGTGATCCGTTTCTCAGCTGCGGCCCTGGACCAGCGGGGACACTTGATCAGTGAGATGCCGATCAGCTACGCCGTGTCGGGCCAGACGTCCCCCAGAATCATTGCTCCGGGGGCGTATGTCCAGATTGAGGCAGACGGAACCCTGGTGGCCGAGCGTTCAGGAGTCTACAGGGTGATCGCTTCCTCAGGGAACCTGGTCGCCACCAAGACCATCCGGATCGATTCCAGAGACGTGAGACAGCGGGTAGAGTTCGTTGGCCACGGTGCGGTCCGTGACCGGCATACGTCTGATCTGTGGGTGTGGGAAGGCCTGGACGGCAAAGACTATGCCATTACCGGAACCTGGGGTGCGGATGGGCACGCCTACATCTGGGACGTTACATCCCCCCACAGCATGAGCATTGTGGATATGGTTCGAGTCGATGCCCGGACCGTGAACGATGTGAAGGTCTCCGAGGATGGCCGGATTGCAGCCATCAGCCGCGAGGGCGCTTCCAATCGAAAGAACGGATTCGTGTTACTGGACGTCAGTTCCCCCTCCAAGGGGGTTCGGATCCTGTCCAGCTACGATGACCAGCTCACGGGCGGAGTTCACAACCTGTTCATCTATGAGAATCATGTGTTCGCGCTGAGTGCCGGGCGACGATACGACATCATCAACATAGAGGATCCAACCAATCCGCATCGGGTGGGCCGCTTTGAACTCGATACGCCGGGACACGGGGTTCATGATGTCTGGGTGGTCGACGGCATTGCCTATTCCTCGAACTGGACAGACGGCGTGGTCGCCGTGGACGTGGGAGGGGGGGGCTGCGGGGGCTCCTTCAAGAACCCTGTTTTTCTGGGCAGTCATTCCTACCCGAGCGGATGGAACCATGCGGCCTTCCCGTACCGGAGCCAGTCCACGGGAAAATTCTATGTCTTCCTGGCAGATGAAGCTTTCCCTTACGGGATGATTCGAGAGGGTGGAGGAATTCCGACGCGGGCCGCGGGCTGGATTCACGTGATCGAGTTTGACGACTGGGAGAATCCGCGGGAAGTCGCGCGATACCAGGTTCCCGAGGCCGGTACACACAACCTGTGGGTCAAGGACGACGTTCTATACATCGGGTATTACAATGGCGGCCTGCGGGTGGTTGATGTCTCCGGGGAGCTGCGTGGGGATCTGTATCGCCAGGGCCGTGAAATCGCCTTCTGGCATTCCTTCGACCCGGAGGGTTACGTTCCCAACGCTCCTTTTGTCTGGGGCCCTCAGCCCTTCAAAGGACACATCTTCTTTACGGACTGGAACTCGGGGCTGTGGGCCTTGAAACTCAAGCCCCAGGAAGGACCTGTCATTGAAATCGGGGAACCTCGTTGACCTGGCCAGGCTCGCGGCTGGCCTGACATCCTTGCTCTTCTCTGCGACGTCGTCTCTGCCCGCCCAGCCGGAGGCAGTGAAAAGCTACTATGTCTACGCCTGCGCCGAGTCTGAGGATGAAGTCGCCATTGTCCGATATGGTCCGTCTGGTGCCGGTGTGGTCAAGGTTGTTCCGGTGGGGAGCTTCCCCACCGAGATCGAAGGGCCTCACGGCATCAATGTCGCTCCCGACGGTCGTCACTGGTATGTGACGCTGGCCCACGGCAAGCCGTTTGGTACGGTTCACAAGTATGAGACCGGATCCAACCTGTGGCTGGCCGACGTGAGGCTGGGCATGTACCCGGCCACCCTGGACATTTCCGCCACCACCGGACTCCTCTACGCCGTTAACTTCAACCTTCACGGGAAGATGTCGCCCGGCACGATTTCGGTCGTGGATACCCAGAACATGATCGAGGTGAAGCAGATCAAGACGGGTGTCATGCCTCACGGATCGCGCCTGAACCCGGCCGGGGACCGGCACTACTCGGTCAACATGATGAATGACGAAGTGGTGGAGGTCGACGCCCTCGCGTTTGCCGTCTTGCGGCGTTTGCAGTTGCCGGGGGGAAAGCAGCAGGGGGACGGTTCCCACTCCCCACATCAGCCCACAGTGCAACCAACCTGGGTCACGCCGCCGACGCGGGATGGGCGGGTGTATGTCACCGGCAACAAATCCGATCAGATCTTCGAGGTCGACCTGGATCGCTGGTCCATCTCGCGCACGTTCTCGAAAACCGGCACTGGCCCCTACAACCTGGCTGTTGCTGCCAGCGGACGAACGCTGGTGGTCACCTACAAGAAGGAGTCGGCAGTAGGTTTCTGGGACCTGGAGGCCGGTAGAGAGACGGCTCGGATCAAGACCATCCGACGCATGCCTCATGGAGTTGTGATTTCTCCCGACGGTGAATACGCCTTCGTCACCGTGGAGGGAGTGGGAGGAGAGCCCGGAAGCGTCGAGGTCTACCACCTCCTCACACGCCAGAGAGTCGGAGTCGCCGAGATCGGGAAACAGGCGGGGGGGATTGCGTTTTGGAAGACCGAGGGATAGATCCAAATTCCAGAATGGTACGAGATCGGGCAGATCGACAGTGGGTGTGGGCCTCATGAAAGTGGGAGGGGCCAGTGTGGGAGGGGCCTCAGGCCGCGACCGCCGAGCTTGGACGCTTACGATTCCACGGTCACCGCCCCAGCCGCCTCCCACTGTCCAAAATTGAAAATTGGCGCGTCAGCGCCGACTAACCGGGGGGACGGCGACCCCTTCCTCTCCTGAAAAGGCGGCCTCGCGGCCCGAGAGGTCGTGGTAACACTCTACGCCTTCGGCGAAATAATGGCAGACCAGTGACTTGCGGGAGCGTTGCAGATCGCGGCGTACTCCCCCTCCATGCAGGAGGTTGGCGTGCCAGATAAGAACGTCTCCTTTGCCGGCCTGGAATTCCTTTCGTTGCAGATGATGGCGATCGATCAGTCGCCGGATACGGGGCTCGTAGCGCTCGTGGTAGACCTCGTGCTGGCGCTCGGCGAACTCTTCGTGGCTGATCTCGACGTCCCCGCTCAGTACGTAGGGCAGACGGTGGGATCCCGGGTAGTAGTCCAGGGGCCCGGAGTCGGGGTGAACGTCTTCGCAGGCGATCCAGGCCGCTAGAAGATATCCGGGGGGGCGGGTCGTCATGTGAATGGAATCGGAATGCACACCCTGTTCTGTCCCTTTGTGGGAAGTGATGGTCTGGAAAGATCGGGTTGGGCGTCCAAAAAGAAGATCGGTGATTTCCAGCAGGCGGGGATGGTGCAGGATCTCCCCCATCTCGGGAACGGAGAAGTGGGTGTTCAGATAGCGCTCGGGCCAGGGGTCTCCGGGAAGGTTGGGGGGATGGAACTCCTCCCGGTGGGCCTGGTAAAAGCGTTCGTAGGCGCCCCAGGCATGCTCAACCTGGTCTTCTGTAATCAGTTTCTCGAAAACCAGGTAGCCGTCCTTCGCGAAGGAACGGCACCAGCCGGCCTGCTCCGGGGTCAAGGCTCCTGACCGAAGCTCCTGCTCAATTGCGCCCTCCCGGTCCTCCCCATCCAGCCAGGGGATCCCGGGGGCGCCCTCCACGGCTTTTGGCCCCCGCCGGGTGAGCTTCTTAAACGCCGTCCAACCCCGTTCCCAGATACTCATCTTGCGTGAAACCGAACCCCATGTAAGACAGCAGATTGTTTAGAGGGGGTGAAGTCAGGCTGTTTTGACCTGGATTGGGTAAGCAGAAAATGACGGATTAGAGGAGCGCTGGTGGTTGAGGCCAGCCCTTGGTAGGAGAGGAGCTAGCGGAAGCGGGAGCCGTTGGCGTTGGCGATCCAGCGACGCAGGGCGACGCGGACGTTGTTGACGCGACTCAGCGGAGCGTTGTCGAAGTACCAGCGGAAGGTTTTGATCTCTTCCAGGATGTCTACGTCGGGGAAGTCGGCGGTCAGTTCGGCAATGAAAGCCGCATCCAGCTCGGGGCGGTAAGGGTAATCGGGCAGCTGCTCTTGCAGGTAGGCGAGGATCTTCTCGGGAGAGTTGTCGAAGAACATGTCGGCGCTATTCACAGCTCGTCGGAGGCCCGGTAGATGTCCTCTTCGTCCAGAGTGGCCTTTTGCTCGAGCACGCCCCGGTTGAGCGCGGCCAGGCAGAGGCGGTTCAGCAGCCGGCAGACGCCGCCCGAAGTTTTGTAAAGGGCCAGGTAGGCCGAGTCGGTGAAGATGTCGGGTTTAGCTCCGGCCAGCTGGAGATGGTGGCAGACGTAGTTTTTGGTTTCGGCCTCATCCAGGGGAGGCAGCTTGTAGGAGAGTAGGATGCGCTGGTGGATGTTGCGGAACATGGGGCGCCCGAGCCGTCGGCCCAGGTCGGGATGACCGATCATGATCATGAGCAGGGGATCGATTGAATCCATCCTAAAATTAAGAAGTACAGGTATTTCGTCCAGTGTTTTGTCGGGCAGACACTGGCTCTCGTCGAGAATTAGAATCGGGGTCTTTTTGGCGTTCTCCACATAGTCGCGCACGGCCGTTTGCAGGTTTCGAAACAGAGTGGACTTGCGGCTGGAGGGCTCACCGCCGAACTCGCTGTTGAGCTGGGCCCAAAAATCCAGGGGAGTGACCGTCGACAGGGGCACGTAGAAGAGCTTGTAGACGGAGGAGTTGAGTTGCTCGACGAAGGCGCGCACGGCGGCCGTTTTGCCGGTTCCGGCCTCCCCCAGCACGAGCATCAGCCCCAGACGGGTACGCATGTAGTCCAGGCGCCGGGCGAGTTCGTCAAAGGCCGCAGTGGGGAGCAGTTTCTGGGCCGGGATGTCCTTGGCGAAGGGAGTGTCGGAGAAGCCGTAAAAAGTGTGGATCACGATTCATCCTCCTCGTCGGGAAGGGAAAAACGGGGTCTTCGGGGGGAAGTGGCGTTTTGGGCGGCGTCGACCCGGTGCAGACGCACCACCGGCTGGTCGTCTTCGAAGAGAAACAGCTCACTGGGACGTCCTTCGGGATGGCGGATCTCGATGCGCAGGCCAGTGTATTGGGGCGGCACTTCCCAGAGCCGGCGGGCGATGGAGACGGTGCAGTCGTTGCGGACGGTGCGGTGCAACGTGCGGTAAAAGACCCGGTCCAACTCGGCCCGGCTGACCGTACGGCGGCGAATGGAGGCGAGCGAGCGCAGGTAACGCTCCAGTGGCGTCTCACAGATGCTCGAGTGGCGGCGCCGGTGATAGTCCTGCTCCAGCCACTGAGACAAGCGAGCATTGAGATCGTCGAGGGTCAAGGCCTCGAGATCGAGAAGGCTTAGAAAACCCTGGCGCAGGGTGCGAAACCAGCGCTCGATTTTTCCGCGCGAAGGACTGTCATAGGGCTTGGAATGCACCAGAGCCACACCCAGACGGGCGCAGGCCAAGGTGAGTTGTTTGGAGGAGAAGGCCGAGCCGTTGTCACAGTAAAGGATCTGGGGTAAACCATGGCGCGAGAAGGCTTTTTGGAGTGCCGAGACGACCACTGCGGAGTTTCCCCGGGTGTAGAAGCGGGCCAGGGTCAGGAAGCGGGGAATGGTCATCGATGGCTGCAGCCAGGTAGGTTTTGCGGCGGCGGCGGCCGAGAGGCACCTTGGGGCCGTGCATAAAATCCATCACCCACAGATCGTTGGCGTGGGGTTTTTCGAAGTGCTTGCGGGCCTTGGGCGCCGGCTTGACCTGGGGCCGCAGACCGGCCCGCTTGATGTGACGACGCAAAGTGGATTCGGAGATGCGGCGCGAAGTGATGTGGCCCGAGGCCACCAGCTGTTCACGGAGTCGGTTGACCGGCACCCGGGGATGGCGGGCCAGCAGCTCGGAGATGTGGGCGCTCAGCTGCTCGGAGATGACCCGGCTTCGGCCCGCATCGCAACGCCGCTTGGGCAAGAGTCCGTTGAGTCCTTCTTGGCGGTAGCGGCGCAACCAGCTCTTGAAAGTGGCGACTGAGTAGCGGCGTCTGCCCAGACCCGGCACATCCAGCTCTTTTCGGGCCATGCGGCCGAAGTAACGGGCTTGGCTGCCGGCGGCGGCGTGCAGCACCGGCGCGATGACGCCGTAGCGGAACAGCGCCACGGCCTGGCGTTTTTGTTTTCCCTTCATCCTGAGGCTCCTTTGGCCAACCCTTTGTGCCACAACCCTACCGCTGGGCCCCTATCACGCAGTGTGGAGGATCGATTCTTGTCATGACGCGGCTGCCAGCCGGGTCCAAACAACGTGGCGCAAAAAGGGGATTGAGCGACTTGTGCTGCAGACACAGCGGATGCCGGTGAGTCAGCCCGTCAGCAAGCCAGAGCGGGGCCCGAGAGCCAATCGTAGGTCGAACAGCAGGTGGGGGAAGTAACGCCGATGAAAACGCAGCACCACTCGGGGTGGAGAGCCTCGGGGCTGGGCCGCCAGCAGCGCGGCCACCTGCTGGGCCTGCCGCCGCACCCCTTGGACGGCTCCGGGCAACTCGACCTCGGCCACCGGAAAAGAGAGCAGTCGCCCATAGACGGCCGCCAACAGCAGCAGCATGCGGTGCAGCGTCAACTCCTCCAACAGCACAGCTTCCTCACCTTGGCTGCCGGCCGTGGCCACCTCGTCCAGCGCTTGGCGCATCGTCCGTTTGCCGTTCACCACCACTTCGACCATCCAGCTCATCAACCCCAGGCTGAAGCGTCGGCGCGGCACCACTTGAGCCGGCAGCACGCTGAAGGTGACATCTCGTGGCTGATCCGGGCCCCGCCGCCGGCAGCGGAAGCGAGCCACTGGAAACCGTTGATAGGTCCGCCCCTCCTCATCCACCAAGCACCTGAAATACAGACCGTGGCGTACGGCGCATTCACTTCCCCGGCACAGCGGACAGCGGTCCCGGTAGTCGGGCAACAGCTCGTACAGCCCCAGTCCCAGAGAGGAAAGACTTGACAAAGACCTGTCTTGGAAGCGATCCTGAATCTGAAGTTTGTCTTCGAAAAGCCGGGAGTTATCCGAAGCTCAAACCACGGGCTCCCGGCTGCTCCTTTCCCTTCTTCTCCGCAGCCAAGACAGCTGTCACACTGTCATATTCTTTTCACCCGCTGCGGGCTAAGACAATCTATACAATTCCGGCTGCAAAAGGCAGAGAAGTTTGTGACGTATTACACCCCACTTCCCTTTTCCTTCGCGACCTGCGGGCCGTGTGCAGTGGCTGGCGTTCCTGCTGGCTTTCCCGGCAGCTTGCGCGCTGCTTGCGCAGTCACTGGCGTTCCTGCCTCTGTAGTTTCCTTGTTCGGACCAGGGAGGGTCCTCCCAGACTGAGGCAGACCGGCTCTTGCAAGCCGGCAAAGAGTGGGTGCGGCCTCCGTGCCGCGAACCTGTTCGGACGTTTCCTTGATTGCCACGGTTCCTCGCGACTTCCGGGCCGGTCCTCTGAGGTCGACTTGTCCAGTCGCCGGCCGGCCAGAGGCACGAATGACACAACGAGCGCGCAACCCAGGACCTGGAACCTTGAAACGTTGGAACCCTTGGAACGTTGGAACCTTGGAACGTTCCCTTAAGAGTTGAATCGTTCCCCTGCGACCTGCCAGTTCACGACGTCCCACCAGGCGGCGATGTAGTCACCACGAAGATTCTGATACTTCAGGTAGTAGGCATGCTCCCACACATCGAGTCCGATGATGGGAAGATTCCCGTCCATGACCGGGCTGTCCTGGTTGGCAGTGGAAGTGACTTCGAGACCGCCGTCGGTCCTGATCAGCCAGGCCCAGCCCGAGCCGAAACGAGTCATCCCGGCCTGAGCAAACTTCTGCTTGAAGTCATCGAGGCTTCCAAAGGTGCTGTTGACCGCATCCGCCAGATTTCCGGTCGGGGTGCCTCCACCGTCGGGGCTCATGATCTGCCAGAACAGAGAATGATTGGCATGCCCGCCTCCGTTGTTCCGGACGGCCGTTCTGATCGCCTCGGGCACAGCCGCGCACTGGTTCGCCAGCAACTCTTCGAGGCTCTTCCCTTGCAGTTCGGGGGCCGACTCGAGAGCGGCGTTCAGATTCGCAATGTAGGCGTTGTGGTGTTTACCGTGGTGGATCTCCATCGTCCGCTGATCGATGGAAGCTTCCAACGCGTCGGTGTCGTAGGGTAATGCTGGAAGTGTAAAGGGCATATTTCCTCCTCAGGAGTTGGTACCATACCAGGAGCTGAACGGACTGGCAACCGTTGCCTTCAGAATCCTCGGGGCCCCCTCCGGGTTGAATTCCCTCCCGAAATCACGTAGCCTCAAGCTCGTGAGCGGGGAAGCGGCATCTGGTCTCGAAATGATTGAGATTCCCATCTTCCCACTTCCCAATGTTGTCCTGTTTCCAAACACCCTGCTGCCGCTCCACATCTTTGAACAGCGTTACCGGCGGATGGTGACCAGGGTTCTGGACGAAAGTGGCAAGATAGGCATGGCCCTCCTGAAACAGCCCTGGGAGCAGCCGGACGGAGAAGACATCTTTCGAATTGGAGGCATGGGTGAGATTGCCGAGTACCAGGAGCTCGAAGATGGCAAGTATGACATTCTGCTCAGGGGAACGGGCCGCTACAGATTGATTGAATTCCTACGCCGTCGGCCCTATCGAATCGCACGAGTTCGCGTTCTTCCAGAACCACTGCCCAGGGCGGCGGCGGCTTCCGACTTGACCTCCAGACTGGTGAGTTCGTTCGGCAAGCTGTCCCATGTCGTGGCCATGGGCAATGACACGGAAGTACTGGGTGATCTGGATTTCCGAACGCTTGTCAATTCGATTTGTTCTTCCGTAAACATCAGCGACTACAATAAGCAAGTTCTGCTTGAAATGGATGACCTGACCTCGCGAGCCGAGAATGTCTTGAAGATCCTGAATCACCTGCTCATTCAACAGCGACTGGTTGAACGCTTTCAACATCTCCGGCCCGGGGACCCCTGTGCCAACTAAGCGGCCCCTTCCGTAAATATGAGAGTGAGCACGAAGTGGCGCTGGCCTCAATTCTTTGTGACGGCCTGTCTGGGACTTCTTTCTCTTAATTCCCCCGTCCGCGGCCAGGCTGATACTCACTACCAGCTGAGTCCGAACCGTCTGGTGGCGAATTACACAATCGAAGTCGGATTGGACCCGCTGGCCAGGACAGTCGCCGGGAGTGAACGGATCAGGTGGCGAAATGTCACCCGCCACTCTACAGATCACCTTCTTTTACACCTTTACCTGAATGCCTTTCAGAATGAGCTCAGTACGTTTGCCCAGGAGGGCGAGTTCGAGCTCGACTGGAATCTTCCAGGTGAAGTCCCCGAGTCATACTGGGGCTCGCTGACCGTCACTTCCCTGCGCGTGAGCGAGGCGCCCGGTTCCACCGGAAATCGAGCTCTTCGTCACTATTTCGTCCAGCCTGACGACGGCAACGAGCACGATGAAACGGTCATGCGAGTGGACCTCGAGCACCCTTTGAAAAGCGGAGAAGAGATCACTTTGGATCTGGAGTTCAGGTCGAAGCTGCCCAGGGGAATCGCCCGGACTGGCTGGGTCGAGGATTATTTCTTTGTGGGGCAGTGGTTTCCGAAGATAGGGGTTCTGGAGGAGGAGGGCTGGAACTGCCACCAATACCATCGAAACACCGAGTACTACTCCGATTTTGGAATATACGACGTGCGGATCCGAGTTCCCTCGACCTATCTGGTGGGGGCTACCGGAAATCTGCGCCGTCAGACTGAAATCGGTGGTCAGACGGAATACCGGTTTGTGGCCGAATACGTTCACGATTTTGCCTGGACAGCCAGTCCTCGCTTCATCCAGCTTCAGCGCAACTTTCAGCACGCCCGACTTCCGCAAGTCGAGGTTCAGCTCCTGCTCCAACCCGAGCATGAGGCTCTTGCGGACCGCTATTTCACGGCTGCCTTTCACGGCTTGCGCTACTACGGGGAATGGTTCGGACCCTACCCCTATGAGACGCTGACCATCGTGGACCCTGCTTTCCAGAGCGACACCGGGGGGATGGAGTATCCCATGCTGGTCACCGGAAGAGCCTCCTTCCTCACGCCCGATAGAGTTCTTTCTCCGGAGGCCGTGACGGTCCACGAGGTTGGACACCAGTGGTGGTATGGAATGGTCGCCAACAACGAGTTCGAGGAAACCTGGCTGGATGAGGGGATCACCAGCTGGGCCGAGACCCGCGTTTTGAGCCAGGTTTACCCTCCTCCGTTCTACAGCCGCGCTTTCTTTGGGGTGGTGCCGATTTCTGTGAACATGGAGCGGCCTTTTCTCTTCACCGGCCTCTCCTGGCTCCGCGAGGGCGGACATCTCGATCCCCTGACCAGGACCAGCTGGCAGACTCGCAACCGAACCAGCTACCGGGTCAACTCCTACTCGAAACCGGAACTCGTCCTGCGAACCCTGGAGCGGTTCATGGGTGAAGAGCTCTTCATGAAATCGATGCGATCCTACTTCCAGCGGTTCGCCTTCCGGCATCCCACCACCAGGGACTTCGAAGCGACATTCGATCAGGTGTCGGGAAACGACTGGGATTGGTTTTTCGATGAGACATTCCGCAGCGCAGGCCACACTGATTACTCGATTTCGGCCCTTCGGTCCACACTGATTCCGTCCGCGCATGATTCCGCCGAGCCGGCCAGGGACAAAGGCATGTTTCAGTCAGAAGTGATCGTGGAACGAACCGGGGATGTTCGGATTCCAGTCTCTGTGAAAGTGGTCTTTGACGACGGGCTTGAATTCCGGGAGTACTGGGATGGTCACGCTAAGTGGCGGCGCTTCAGCTACCAGCGATCGGCCCGGGTGACCCTGGCTGAAGTGGACCCTGACAACCTGTTGCTGATTGACATCAATCCCTTCAACAACAGCCGTGAGAGGACTCCACAAGCTGTCTCAGCGGCAACGATCAGGTGGTCGGGACGCTGGATGTTCTGGCTTCAAAACTTCCTTGAAACTCTGGGACTCGTCGGATAATCGGATGTTCGAAGCACTCTCCAGGGGGCTCGCCACTCTCAGGCTCCACAAGAAGAGCATTCTCCTGCCTTACCTGGCGAATGTTCTGATGGGTCTGACCCTGGCCGTTCCGTTCGCTTTTCACTTTCAAGCGATGCTAGGCGAGAGTGCCTACCAGGAGCGCATGCTCGGGAGCATGGATTTCGTGTGGATGGAGTGGTTTCGGCACCACGATGGCGGACTGGGTTCCACCTTTGGCCCGACACTGCTGGGGATAGCTCCTTTTCTGCACCACCTGGAACTGATTATCACCGGAGAGCTGCACCGTTTGCCTGTCCTGATATTGACTGTGGGTGTCCTGTACCTGGTCCTGCAGAGCTTCATGACGGCCGCCATCCTGGGGTCTCTTGCGAACGATCCCAGAGGCACGACGGTTCGGGAGTTCTTGAGAAACGGCTCCGAGTTCTTCGGAAGAATATTGAGAGTGCGCATCCTGTCGCTTTCGGTGCTGGGTGTGGGCATCTGGCTGATTGGTCTGCCCCTGGGCGAACGGGCGATCCTCCTTGCCCTCACCGCCCCCACGGACCGTCGGGCCTTTCTAATTGCAGTCGGTTTTCAGGGCGCTTTTCTAGCGGTGATTCTGGGCCTCAAGCTGATCTCCGATTATGCGAAGATTACGGTTGTACACCAGGACCGGAGTTCGGTCTTTCTGGGTTACGTCTCCGCGCTCAGCTTCTGTCTCTCCAACTACCTGCCCGCCGCCGGACTCTATCTGTGCCTGATTGTGGCTGGCGTTCTGTGGGCCTGGCTGCACGTGGGTCTGGACTCGCTGATTCCGCAGGCCTCAGCATTGGGAATCCTCAGCGGCCTGCTGCTGCAACAGGCTTACATGGGAGGGCGGCTCGCCCTGCGGGCCTGTTTTCTGTCCTCCCAGACTCATTTCTTTCTTCAGCGGGAGCGTCGCTCACGACCGGAGTAGCCACGCCCGGGCGCCGGATTCGAAATTCCAGATTCCGGATTCCAGATTCCAAATGAAGGTGGGAGGGTCAGTTAGAATAGAGGCTGGCGCTCATCGATGCATGCAACTGTTTTCGTCCCCATTATTCTCGCCGCAGCGCTAATCCCACCGAATCTCGGCGCCCAGGGTGAGGACCAGCCCACTCTACCCCAACTCAGGTCCAGGGCGCGAGTGGCCATACAAGCTCGCAGGTTCACAGAGGCATCCCGCCTGCTGACGCAGATCACGGAACGCGATTCGGACGACGGGGAGACATGGCTGGAACTGGGATTCTGTTACATCAAACAGCTGCGTTACAAGAAGTCCATCAAGGCTCTCCAACGGGCTTTTGACCTGGATCATGAGCCGGCTGAAGCCAGCTTCCAGATCGCCTTCGCCTACGCCCGGAGAAAACAGGAAAAAGCGGCCCTCGAATGGCTGGAGACTGCTGCTGCGCTAGGGTTCAATAGACTGTCGGAAGCCCGGGCGTCGAGTGCATTTCCGTCTTTGAGGGACTCGCCCGAGTTCGATCGGATTCTTCTGATGATCGAAAAGAACCAGAGCCCGTGTGAGCACGCGGACGCTCACAGCCAGCTCGATTTCTGGCTGGGAGAGTGGGAGGTCTACACACCGGCCGGGACGAAAGCGGGAGAGAATCGAATTGAGAAGACCGTGGGTGGCTGCCTGCTTCTCGAAGACTGGAAGTCGGTCAGCGGCGGGACCGGGCGGAGCATGACTTTTTATGATACCGGCCGAGATAAGTGGCGCCAGGTGTGGGTCGATCGCGGAGGCTCGATTATGGAGGCCGAAGGGAGATTTGCTTACGGCAAGCTGCGTCTGGAGGGCGTCCACATCCGGATGGGTGGCCAGCCGGAGAAATGCGTCATCACTCTGGAGCCACTCCCCGACGGACGTGTCCACCAGAAGATTGAACAATCCCTCGATGGCACGAACTGGTATGTCTGGTTTGAAGGAATGTATGTTCGGGCGGCCGCGGAGCCGGAGGATGAAGGTTGAAAGTTGAAAGTTGAAAGTTGGTGGAACGTGAAAGTGGTCACTGCCCGGTCAGTTGTCTTACGGCTGCTTCGAGGCGCGCTGCCAGTTGATCCGGCGTTTCGCCTTCTTTGAGTCGCAGCGGCCGGCCAAAGGCAATGCGCACCGGCCCTCGCCGGGGCCAGGAATCGTGAACCGACAGGCTCTCGAATGTACCGCGGATGCCGACCGGGATGACGGGAAGGTCGAGTTCTCGCGCCAGCAGGCCGACCCCGCTTTTGAAGGGCTGCACCAGGCCGTCCCGACTGCGTTTTCCTTCGGGATAGATCAGGATGCAAAGCCCTCCTTCTGCCAGTTCTCCGGCGTAACGGAGTGTGTCCCCGACCTGACCGAGTTGCTGGGGCAGAGGGAAGGCACCAAACAGCAGGCAGGCAAGGCCGAACTTACCGCCCGCCGAGAGTTTCTCTCTCAGCGACGAGCCGGCGCTCCAGAAGGCAGCAAAGTGTTCCTTTTTCGCTGCCGGGGCGATCCGTGATCTCCAGCCGGTCGGCAGAGCCGCAAGGAGCGCAGCTGTGTCCAGGTGGCTGCCGTGGTTGGCGGCAAACATGAGCGGCGGATCCAGGTCCTGGAGAGTCCCCACTCCGCTCTTCTCGAGATCCATCAAGAGGCGAAAGAGCGGGCTCATGCCCAAATTCAGGAAGGCCCATCGCAACCCGCGGGCGGGGAGGCTCCGAGACAGCCGGGGAACGCGACTCAGACTCTGATTTCCCCCGGCCTCAGCGCCGGCTGGTTCAGCTCCCCGAATCAACGCCTGCAGGTCTTCCACAGTCTCGGCTTCTGCCATGGCTGTTTCACTGATAGTAACACCGAGCCGGTCCTCCACTCGGCCCAGCAGTTCCACCCGATCCAGGGAGGACAGGCCAAGGTCTTCATCCAGCCGAACTTCTCCCTTCCCGAGTCCATGGTCTGGAAGAAGGTGCTCGAGAGGGTCAGCCGGGCGGGAAACGGGAGAAGCTCCTCGAATCTGTTGGGCGACGCGGTGACGTCTGACTTTTCCAGTGGACACGGTTCGCGGAAAGTCGTCCTCCGGCCAGACCGACCAGCTTCGAATCCTCTGATGTTCGAGAAGTTGCAGGTTGGCCTGCGAAATCAGTTCACGCGCAGACGTCGCCCCGTCTTCAAGGATCAGAGCTGCATGCACGATTTCCTCTCCAGGGCTCCGTCGTTCTGCCACCACAGCGCTCTCACGAACTCCCTCCAGCCGGTTGAGAACGGCTTCAAGATCTTCAGGGTGGACATTCAGACCGGAGGAGGTCACGATGACGTCCTTTTTTCGTCCCAGAAAGTAGAGGCGCCCGTGACTGTCGAAGCGACCGATGTCGCCGGTGTGGAGCCAGCCGTCTTCGAGCAGTTCTTCCCTCCGGCCTCCTGGCCCGATTCGCTCTGAGGCCACGCTGGGCCCTCTCACCAGGATCTCTCCGTCAGGAGCCAGCTTGATTTCTTGACCTGGGACCGCCTCACCCAGAGCTCCAGGCTGGGAACGGAAGGGGTGATTCACGGCAACCACGGGACTGCTCTCCGTCAGCCCGTAGCCTTGTACAACCGCGAAACCCAGTTCTTTCCAGAACTCCTCCAGATCCTGTTCAACCGCGGCTCCACCGACCACAAAGGCCCAGAATCTGAGGCCGACTCTACGGTGGAAGGATCGGTGCCGCCACCACCGGGCTACCACAGCGGTCCAGACTCTGGAGTGCACCGTGATCGGTTGCCGAGTGACTCCCGCGATCTCGTCACGCAGCCCTCTCATCATTCGGGGAACCAGGCAGACGACAGAGACCCGGTGGTCGCGAATCGTACTCAAAACCACCCTGGGGCTGTGGCGACGACTCAAGACGACCGATCCTCCAAGCAGGACGGGAATGAAGAGGCCCATGGACTGGCCGAACATGTGGCTGAGAGGCAACAGGTTGAGGATTCTCACAGGTTGAAAAGGCCATGCGATCCATCGGTAGCGCTCGATTTCGAGACGGAAGGGTTCCAGGTTCGAGCAAATGTTGCGGTGACGATGGATCACGCCGGATGGTCGACCGGTGGTGCCCGAAGTGAAAAGAATCTGGACAGGCTGCTCCGGATCGATTCCGGAACTCGGCGGCGGCATCGGGTACCGATTGCAGCTGACCCGCGTGAGGCGCGCCCTATTCGGCCAGGAAGCCGCATCCGTTTCCTCACCGTGCAAAAGCAGATCAGCCTCAACCTGTTCAAGAATACGCCCGATCATTTCGAGGCTGCTGTGGCTGTCCAGGGGTACCACCTGGATTCCGCTGAGGACACATGCCCAGAAGGCAAAGACCCACTCGGGACGGTTTTCCGACCACAGAATCACCCGGCTTCCCGAGCCCACATCTCTAGACGCCAGATACCCCTGGAAGATACGGACTCTGCCGAGGAGCTCCCGATAGGAAAAACGGAAGGTCCGGAACCCGTTGTCGTAACGGAGTGCCTCTCTGTCCCCGAGGCGCTCCATTTCCGGAACCAGGTCAGCCAGTGTGGACAGAGCCATTGGTCACGCATTCGGAAACTGCCAGCCGCCCTACCAGTGCTTCTCCTCGATCGGCATTCCATCCTCCAGATACCAGATACCCTCAGCATACTTCCTGGCAACAAACAAAAAAAGTTGACCCTTCTCGTTGGCCACGGCAAGTGGAATCTGGACGCTCAATCTGAGTGTCGCGCCGGTCGCGGGAACGGTGCCACCTTCCAACAGGTACCCTCTCACGTTGAGCTCCTTAACTCCCCACCATTGCTCTGCGTTATGCCCCTGCTGGAAGGTCGCGACGGGAAGGTCCAGCTGCGAGTCGCCCTCGAGCAACTCGAGGGTTGCACCGGCCAGGTCACCGACGGCACATCCGATTCCGAGACGGTACGATTGGTCGGCTGAAAAGGAGCTGAAGCTGACACTCATGCGAACGGTGCTGTCACTGGTCGAGATCATCGGAGACGACATGGACGCCTGCTGACCGAAGGATGAGCCGAAAAAGGCGATGAAAACGAGTAAAGCCGCTGAGCTCTTCATTGGAATCCCGCTGATTCTACACGTTCCAAGTTTCACGTTCCACGTCAGCAGTGGATGGGATCCTCCTAAGCAAGCTCCTGAAACACTCTTTCCGGATAATTACTGATGATCCCATCAACGCCCAGGTCGATCATTCTCCGAATCTCGGCAGGCGTGTCGACCGTCCAGACAAAGACTTGAATACCATTGCGATGGGCATCCTGAACCACAAAATCACACGCCAGCTTCCTCGATAACGCCAGATAGTCGGCTCCCACGCTCATGGCTTCACCAACGTAGTCAGGCGTGGCTCTTTGATACAGAGCCGCATACCGAAGTCCCGGGGCCAGGTCATGGAGACGCCGGACGGCCTCGAGTTCAAAGCTCTGAAGGATACAGCGCGATCCCATCTCAGCCCTCAGAATCTCCTCAACCACCCGCCGGCAGCCCCGCATCAGCAGGCGACTCTCTTTTAACTCGATCAGGAGGTCCACGCCGCTGGGGCGGACCTGATCCAGGACCTGACTCAAAGAGGGAACCCGCTCGCGCTCGAAGGCGGAATCAAACCAGGAGCCAGCCTCCCATTGTCTGATCTCGCCAAAGCTCAGGCTGGCGACTGTTCCTTTGCCGCTGGTGGTTCGATTGACTTTTGGATCGTGGATGACCACCGGTTCCAGGTCACGAGTGAACTGAAGATCCAGCTCGATCAAATGACACTTCAGTTCAATGGCGAGCTGAAAAGCTGCTAGAGTATTCTCCGGTGCAGCCGCCGAACATCCACGGTGGGCGATAACCTGTAGCACGGTTGATCATTGTAGGTAGTCCTTGCCCAACTCGGAAGAGTAGAGCAGGGACTTCCTGTACAGAGCGAAGGGAGAACTCCATGAAGGCGATTCAAATCAGCAGGCCGGGAGGGCCGGAGGTGCTCGAACCAGCGTCGGTCTCCTCTCCCTCCCCAGAACCATCCGAAGTCCTCATCCAGGTTGAGGCTGCAGGAGTCAATTTCATCGACACCTACCACCGGACCGGAGCCTATCCCGTTCAGCTTCCCTTCATTCCGGGAGTTGAAGGAGGCGGGACGGTGACGGAGGTCGGATCAGAGGTGGATGGAGTCAAGACAGGGGACCGCGTGACGTACGCCCTGCACCTGGGCTCTTACGCCGAACAGGCGACGGTCCCGGCTGCACATCTGCTCCCGGTACCGGATGGCGTCGACATCGGCTCAGCAGTGGCGGTGACGGTTCAGGGGTTGACTGCGCACTACCTGTCCCGCTCCACCTATCGACTGACTCCGGAATCGACCGCCCTGGTCCATGCTGCAGCCGGAGGAGTGGGGAGGCTGCTGGTCCAGATGGCACGCATCGTGGGCGCCGAAGTCTTTGCAACGGTGTCGAATGAGACCAAGGCAAAGGTCGCTCGGGAAGCGGGAGCTCAACATGTAATCGACTACTCCCGGGAGGATTTTGTGGAGCGTGTGCAGGACGTCACGCATGGTCGAGGGGTCGATGTCGTCTACGATTCGGTCGGCCTCGACACCTTTCAACGCAGTCTGAAGTGCCTTCGACCACGTGGCCTGCTTTGTCTATTCGGACAGAGCAGTGGAGCGGTTCCACCGGTGGACCCGCAGATTCTCAGTTCCGCAGGCTCGGCCTTCCTGACCCGACCCTCTTTGCACCATTATTCCGCTTCCCGTGAAGAACTTCTGGAGCGGGGAGCAGAGGTTTACCGGTGGATGGAAGAGGGCACTCTGTCTGTTCGGATCGACCGGACCTTGCCGCTGGAAGAAGCGGCCGACGCCCACCGGGCCCTGGAAAGTCGTGCAACTATGGGAAAGATCCTGCTTCTCAACGAATAGAACGAAAACGAGTAGAACGAATAGGAAGCCATGAAGAGTCTCTGCATCCTGCTGTTCATCATTCTTCTGACCGTGAACTCCGGGCCTGTGTTCTCCCAGGAGGCGGAAAAGAAGATTGCATTGACCTTTGAATACGTGCCCTTCATGAAGCCCATGGGATTCTATCGGGCACGTGAGCTGAGCAACATGATCCTTCGGCACCTGGAACAGGAAAAAATTCAGGCCGCTGGGTTCGTCGTTCAATCCAAAGTGGAGGATGATCCCTCAACCTATGTAATTCTGGACGACTGGGCCTCTCAGGGACACATTCTGGGCAACCAGACGTGGGGCGACGCCGACTACAACGAGCTGAAACACCAGCATTTCTTCGAGCACGTTCGCGACGGGCAGAAACACCTGCGTACCATAGCGCGCGCCCATCCGGTCAACTTCCGGTTTCTACGTTTTCCATACCTGCACGAAGGTAACACCGAAAAGAAGAAGAAGCGTATTCGAAAAGATCTTCACCGCGGCAGTTATCGAATCGCCCACGTCTCGGTCAAAACGGCGGTCAACTTCTTCAACCGTCCCTTTGCCCGATCCCAGACCGAATATCCGGAAAAACTGGATGCCTTGAAGGAGAAGTACCTGAGGCACGTAATGGCCTCGCTCGACTATGCAGAAAAGCAGAGTCAAGCGGTCTTTGGGCGAAACATCCCGCATATCCTGCAACTGCACATGGGAGTGGCCACATCCCTGATGCTGAAGCCTTTGATAGACGAGCTGAAGTCCAGGGGCTACGGTTTTGTCACTCTTGTCGAGGCGCTCGACGATCCGGCCTACAGCACTTTGGAGGAATACGTGGGCCCTCTGGGTTTGATTTTCACTGATCGGGTCGCCTTTACCAGGGGACTGCCCTTTGACGAAGGTTCAGGAGTTGATTCCAGCGCCCTCGAAGAGGACCTGGAAAGCTTCCTGGAGCGGTAACCCCGGGAAGAACGCCTGGCTCCCTGATTTGTTCTTGGCTGGCTCACTCATGCCGTTGTGGTTGAAAGTTGGAAGTTAAAAGTTAAAAGTTTCACGGAATCTTCAACTTTCAACCAACCTTTAACCTTCAACTTTTAACCTTCAACTTTCAACTAACGAGTAGCGGTTCAGCTCTGCAGAATCGAGAAAACCCAGGTCAGCAGGTCAGCCGAACACAGTAAGAGCTCATCCGCCGAGTTCCTGGTGTCGAGGACAGTCCGTGGTGTGATCGTTGACCATCCCCACGGCCTGCATTAGCGCATAGCAAATGGTCGACCCCGCAAACTTGAAGCCGCGCCGGCGCAATTCTTCACTCAATCGATCCGACTCGGGGCTGGTGGCCGGCAACTCCCGGACGTGTTTCCAGCAGTTCTGGATGGGCCTGTCTTCCACGAAACTCCATAGGAATTTGGCGAATTCGCCGAATTCTTCCTGAACCTGAAGGAAGGCTCGTGCATTCGTGATTGCAGACCTGACCTTCAACTGGTTGCGGATGATCCCGGGATTGCCGAGCAGGCGCTGCACATCCTCTTCCCCATAGGCGGCAACTCGAACCGGATCGAAGAGATCGAATGCCTTCCTGTAATTCTCGCGCTTCTTCAAGACAGTCAGCCAGCTCAACCCGGCCTGGGCCCCATCCAGGGTAAGGGCTTCGAAGAGCAGGCGGTCATCCCGCACCGGCACGCCCCACTCGGTGTCGTGGTACCGCTCATACAACGGGTCCGGACCCACCCAGGCACAACGCAGGACCTCGTGACTTTTCATAGCTGAGTCACTCATGGTGTTGTCCGTTCAAAGTTCAAAGTTCAAAGTTGAAAGTTGAAAGTTTCGCGAAATGTTCAACTTTCAACCAACCTTCAACCTTCAACCTTTAACCTTCAACTTCCCCATTACGGCTGTTCAACCCTGCACCATTGAAAAGCCCCAGGTCAGCAGGCCAGCCAGAAGACAATAAAAGCTCATCGGGATGATCGTTTTGCGAATCAGACTGCCCTCCTGGCCCATCAGCCCGACGGTGGCGGAGGCGGCAACCACGTTGTGGACGGTCACCATGTTACCAGCTGCTCCTCCCACTGCTTGTGCCGCCACGATCAGTGCCGGCAACACCCCGATCCTCTGAGCGGTGGAAAATTGAAAGAGTGAGAACATGAGGTTGGAAATCGTGTTGCTTCCGGCAACAAACGCGCCCAGCGCTCCGATCCAGGGAGCCAGAATCGGCCAGGCGCTACCGGCAAGACCTGCGGCCGTTTCGGCCAGCAGAAGAGGCATGCTCTCGAGTCCAGAGTTGTTATAGGCCGATCCGGACTGTATGAAAACACGCACCATGGGGACCGCGAAAATCAGCGCGACAGCTGCTCCGAGAAGTTGCGAGCCCGCCAGCCGCCAGGACCCCAGGATCTGGGTTCGCGACATGCCGTGCAGCCCATAGGTCAAAAGACAGGTGACCAGAAACATGAAGCCGGGGAGATAAAAAGGCTGGACCGTCTGTCCGATTCCGGTTCCGAAAAGGTCACTGGGTCCGATCGATACACCGCTCAGCCACCCCTGGATACCCAGCCCGGGGATGCGCGTGATCAAAAGGAGAACAGCCACGATCGCATAGGGTGACCAGGCCCGAAGAGTCGACATCATCACTGCCGGCGCTGCTGCCTCGGCTTCCCCCTCGAGGCTGCCCGACCAGGTAGGGTCCCAGGTCTCACGCGGGGGAAAGTCCCAGGGGTGTCTGGTCGTAAACCAACCGCGACGGATTGCCGGAACAGCGATCAGCAGTCCCACTGCCGCCCCGATCAGAGAGGGAAACTCGGGTCCCAGGAACCTGGCACACAAAAGATAGGGCACCACAAAACAAGCCGCAGAAAAAAGGGCAAACGGCCACATGTCAAGCCCGTCACGAAAGCGCCGCGAAGGCCCAAAGAAGCGACTCAACAGACCACACAGAAACAGTGGAACGGTCATCCCACACAGGGCGTGCAGGGTTGCCACTCGGAAGGTCACATCTTGTATCAACCACGCGAAGGAACGCCCCCCGGCCGACAGATACCCTTCCACCACCGGAGCGTCCAGCCCTCCCGCCACTCCGACCAGAATCGGGGTTCCGACCGCGCCGAAGGAAACCGGGGTGCTCTGGATGATGAGACCCACCATCACTGCCGCTGCCGCCGGGAAACCCAGAGCCATCAACAGAGGAGCCGTGACCGCTGCCGGTGTCCCAAAGCCCGATGCTCCCTCAATGAAACTTCCGAACAGCCATCCCACTACGATTGCCTGGATGCGGCGATCCCGGCTGAGACCGGTCAGTGAATCTCGAATCGTCCGGACGGCGCCGCTTCGCGTGATGGTGGACAGAAGAAGAAGAGCGCCGAAGACGATGTAAAGGAGGGAGACTGCCAGGATCAAGCCCTGAATCGTGGCAGCCGCCAGGACCTCCAGCCTGACCCTCCAGACAGCAGCAGCCAGCAAGAGAGTCGCAAGATAGGCCAGGGGCATCGCCTGACGGGCCGGCAGCCGCATCCAGACAAGGAGAATCGCGACTGTCAGAATTGGGGTAAGTGCAAGGAGACTCAGCAGCACGGCGTTGGCAAACGTGTCAGAGGCTAGTGTATCTCGCCATAAGTCTTGATCCAGGGTCAGCGCGTCAATCGTCGTCGCTGGCTAGGCGTCGGGAGCGAGTCATATCATGCCATATGGCGAGCGAGCGCAACAACGCCAGCGGCGAGGAGGGGCGTCTGAACCTGGGTCAAGACTTATGGCGGGCTGCACTAGTTACTGCACATGCCGCGCTGCGGGGCACCGCAGGGACAGGCGCCGGCCTCACTGGCTCCAACGCTGGAATCTTGACGAGTGACTGCAAATGCAGAGATCAGCCTCAACGTCTTGCTGCCGGCACAATCCGGACACTGGACGACATCCGGATCGCTAAAAACAATCTTTTCAAACCGCGTGTCACATTCATTGCAGCGATACTCGAAAATAGGCATTTGCTTATTGTAAACCAAGTTGAAAGTTAATAGTTAAAGGTTGAAGGTTGGTTGAAAGTTGAAGATTTCGTAGAACTTTCAACTTTCAACTTTCAACCTCAATAAAGCCAGCCCGTCCTGCTAATAAATGGCAAATGCGTATCTCCGCACTTGTCCTCGTGTCGTTGATCGTGCTCTTGAGCGAATGTGGGTGGTCGCCTCGAGAGACCCGGGCTGTCTGGGTGGTGCGGGATGCCCTGGTGAGTCCTGAGGCCGTGGCCCGAATGGTCGAAGATGCCGTGCAGGGCGGTTTCAACACGCTGCTGGTACAGGTTCGGGGGAGGGGCGACGCTTACTACCGATCCGATCTGGTACCCCGGGCAGAGCAACTTGCGCAACAACCCTCCGATTTCGATCCGCTGCAATTGACCATCGAACTGGCCAGAAAACACGGGCTGGAGGTTCATGCCTGGATCAATCTTCTTCTGGTGTCAAACCTCTCCCGGCTGCCCCGCTCAAAGACTCACGTGGCCCTCCGTCACCCTGAGTGGCTGGTACTCCCCGCCGCTCTCGTCAAGGAAACGACACGCTTTCCGCCAGGGGATTCGGGCCGATTGTCGGTGCGCATTCGCTACTACCGGAAGCATCGCAATGCGGACGGTCTTTTCCTCGACCCGGCCCTCCCCGAGGTGCGGGACCACGTCCTGAGCGTGATTCGCGAACTGGTGTCCAGTTACGAATTGGACGGACTCCATCTGGATTATGTCCGCTATCCGGGGGCGGACCCGGGTTACGGTCTGAAGGCACTCCCGACCTTCCTGAAGCTACACCCTGAAGCAGCAGGGGGTTCAGCGAACTCTCAGTCGCGCCGCTCTCTGGCGCTGGTTAAAGAGGATTTACCCCTGTGGGATCAGTTTCGGCGTGATCAAGTCACTGGACTGGTCACTCGGATCCGACACGAGGTGAGGCAGCTCGCCGCGGATATGCAGCTGTCGGCTGCGGTCGTGGCGGATGCCGACCTCGCCTACGATTCCAGGCTGCAGGACTGGAAGCAGTGGCTGGAAGCGGGGATTCTGGACGTGATCTGCCCGATGGCGTATACCGCTGAGGCAGAGGTCTTTGAGGATCGAATCCGGATCGCGCGCCACTCCAGTTTGACCTCCCGCCTGTGGGCGGGAATCGGTGCCTACAAGCTCGATGGAAAAGGAATCATCCAGCAGGTCCGGCTGTCACGAGAACTGGGCGCTGACGGATTCGTCGTCTTCTCCTACAACACGTTGGCTGCCTCTGACGCTTCCCGAAAGGAACTTCTGGAGCCGCTGGGAGCATTCTTGCGGTCAGAGGGTCCTTGATTCCAGACTTGGAATGTGGGAGGCGCCCTGGGCGGCGATCGGGTGCCCTAACCCGGATGATTCATAAGTTTTCGTAGCGAAGCGGGGGAAGACCCGTTCTGACAAGGCTTGCGACCGAGGCCCCCGGAGGCGTACTCGTGCAGTACGCCGAGGAGGCCGACCGAGCGTAACGCAGTCAGGGCGGGAGATTCTCACGCTGCAGTAGAAAATTTATGAATCATCCGGGCTAACATCATGCCCGGCAGTCGCGGCCTGAGGCCCCTCCGATCTCAGGAACACCCCACAGTTCACAACCCAGAACCCAGAACCTAGAACCCATCAATCCAAATGGCGCAGGATGTGTCCGTCATAGATCTGACGGGGGCGGGCGATACGCCGATCGGGATCGTTCATGAACTCTTCCCACTGTGAGATCCAGCCGCTGGTTCTGGCGACGGCGAACAGCACCGGAAACATAGAGGAGGGAAAGCCGATCGCTTTGTAAATGAGTCCGGAATAAAAATCCACATTGGGATAGAGCTTGCGACTGACAAAATACTCATCCTTGAGGGCAATTTGCTCCAGGTGCTGTGCCAGGTCGAGCATTGGCGTCGGCTCCGCCACCTCGAAGATCTGATCTGCCATTTTCTTGATGATCTTGGCTCGCGGATCATAATTCTTGTAAACCCGGTGACCAAACCCCATCAGCCTCATTTCACCGTGCTTGACTCGCTCGACATACTCCTCGACGTGATCGCGCGAGCCAATACTCTCCAGCATCCGCACGACGGCGGCATTGGCTCCGCCATGAAGGGGCCCGGCCAGGGCACCGATCGACGCAGCGGCCGCCATATAGGGGTCCGGCAGAGAACTGCCCACACTGCGCATTGCATTGGCGCTGCAGTTCTGTTCGTGGTCGGCATGAAGCGAGAACAGCACATCCAGGGCTCGGGAGAAGACGGGATTCACCTGCGATTCGTCCCCCCGGTGGAAAATCCTCCTCAGGAAATCGGCGGCGAAGTCCGTTTCAGGATCGGCCTCCACGAATGGCAATCCCATTGCATGGCGATGGGCACAGGCGGCGATGCCGGGCATGTGACCGAGGAGACGCAGCAGGTGGAGGCGCCGCTCCTCGGCATCGCCCAGGTTGGAGGCCTCGGGATAGAGTCCTGAAAGCGCTGCGACAGCGCTCATCACCATTGCCATCGGCGCAGCATCCCGAGGAAAACTGGAAATCAGTTCTTGGATCTCTGCCGGGATGTTGCCGTAGGAGCGAATCGTCCGACTCCACTCATCGCAGCTGTCGGTATCAGGAAGCTCGCCGTGAAACACCAGATAGGCGACCTCCAGAAACGAAACCCGTTCGGCCAGTTCTTCGATCGGGTATCCACGATACCGCAGGATCCCTTTCTGGCCGTCGATATAGGTGATGGTACTTCTGCACGAACCGGTATTGGAGAAACCCGGGTCATAGGTGATGAGGCCGAAATCCTCGTCGTCCACCTTGATTTGCCGAAGGTCGAGCGCACGCACGGAGCCGTCTTTGATCTCAACCTCGTATTCCCGGCCCGTCCGGTTGTCTTTGATTGTGAGACTCGGTGTTCGCATAGATCCCTTTCGCTGCTGACCTCGACACAACTGCAATCTTGACTCAAGAGTGGGGCACTGAAACTAGCCACGAACAGCGCAGAAAGCGCAGTCCGTCAGCCATCTTCGGGCGCCATCTAGAATAGCTGAGTATTCTTGAAAACTCAATTGCATGGTAGACTTTTTACATGTCTAAAGTGTTCCTGACGCTGGCTTTCCTGGCTTTCATGCCACAAGCCTGGGCGGGAACGAGTCTGCGCTTCAATTCTGATCTCTATTCTTTCGTCATTGAGCAGCCCGACGGATGGATCGTGGATGTGCGAAGCGTTTCTCAAATCGCCAATTTCGTGGTTCATCCGACCGAAACACACTGGCGAAGCGCTCCTGTTGTCATTTTCGGCCGCTTTGTGCCTCGATCAACCGGGGAGACTCTCTCAGACTTCGTGAAACAGGATGAAGAACGGTTCCGAGCTGGTTGCGCTGGTGCCAGAGTGACAGACATGGACTGGGAAGAAGAGTTGGAAAGGACGTTCCTGCTCAAGTCCTTCACCTGCGTCAATCAACGGAAAGAGATCGTCGCAGTTACGGAAGTTCCTTCTTACTTTGGCATCTTCATCCTGTCGGGAAAGGAACCCCACGCCGTGGATGAGGCGGCCAGCTCGTTTCAGGATTTACTGGACGGCTTTCAGTGGATCGAGACCAAGAGGGAGTACTGGCATCCGGAGGCCGAGGACCGACCCGACGCTTCCCCGCCCGTCCCCGCCGGACCCCCTCGTTAGTACCGGTAACTTCTTCAATCAAGCTCTTTGACTAAACACCGTACTTCCTTGTATTCTTTCCCGCCTCAATGCGAGTACTCATCCTAGGTGGCGGTGCTGTCTCGTACCTGGTCGCTCGCCGGCTGATTCGTGAGAAGAACGAAACCACGATCATCGAGCGCGACGCCCAACGTTGCGAGGATCTGGAGGGCCGGCTCGACGCAAAGATCGTACAAGGGAACGCTGGCAGCATTGACGCTCTGGAACGAGCCGGCATCAAGCGGGCCCAGATGATCATCGCCGCTACCGACAACGATCAGATCAACATCATGGGTACTCTGATTGCCCAGAGCTACGAGAACGTCCAGATCAAGGTCATGCGGCTGCGAACGCACGAAGCTCTGCGCTGGCAAAAGCTCGCAGCTCATCGTAGTTTCAGAGTAGATCGTGTCATTCACCCGGACGGAGAAGCCGCCGAACGGCTGCTGAGAGTTGTTTCACTCCCGGGTGTGTCCGATGTCCGCAGCTTCATGGATGGTCGAGTCCGTCTTTTCGGCATGAATATCCGCGATGACAGCTGGCTGGTTGGAAAATCCATGCGCGAGCTCGACGAGAGCTCACCGCCCAAGCACTCGCTGATCTGCATGATCTTTCGCGGCCATCGAGTCATCATTCCCAGAGGGGACGATCGGCTCCAGGCAGGGGACCACGTGTACGTCGTGGTGGCCACCGACGAATTTGAGGAAGGGATGGAGTTCATGGGTCTGCCCTCATCGGAGCGGGCTCAGCGAGTCTTCATCCTGGGAGGCAAACAGATCGGTATCGAACTGGCCATGAGGCTGGAGAAGACGGGGGTGCAGGTCAAGCTTTTTGAGCGGGATCGCCAGCGCTGCGAAAAGATCTCCACTCTGGTCAAACGCACGGTTGTGGTCCACGCCGACGGCACGGATCAGAGGATCCTTGCCGAAGAAAACATTGAAGGTATCGATGCCTACATGGCGCTGACCACCCGGGACGAAGACAACATCATCGCCTCCCTGCTCTCCAAGCGCATGGGCGCGAGGAAGGCGATTGCCCTGGTGAACCGGCTCGATCTTCTGCCCATTGTCCCTCTACTGGGCATCAACTCCAGTTTGAGCCTCCGTCTCGTCACGGTGGACCGAATTCTGCAGTTCGTGCGCAAAGGCCGGGTCCTGTCCGTCCACACTTTCAGGCAGGAGGAAGCTGAAGCCATCGAGCTCATCGCAACCGAAGGTTCTCCTTTCGTCAACAAGAAGCTGCGCAAGGTCCACCTGCCACACACGGCAATCATCGGCGCCATCGGACGCAAAGACGGCGAAGTGGTGGTACCCAGAGGAGACACGGTGATCCGCCCGGGCGACCGGGTCATTTTCTTTTGTCTCGAACACGTCGTGCCGGAACTCGAGGCGGCATTCATCGCTGAGCATTGATGTCGATCGTTCGCTGGCCGAAACTCCTCGAGCTCCTCGGATACTTCAGCCTGGCGATCGCAGCCTCCATGATTCTCCCCCTGCTCCTGGCACTCTCCTTCCGGGACGATGGCCTTGTGCCGCTGCTGGGAGCCATTGTCTGCTCGGGTTCGATCGGCGCCATCCTGATTGCCGCTTTCAGAGGGCCCTCGATCGAATTCAACCACCGCGAAGCCATCGTGATGGTTGTTCTCACCTGGATGGTCGCGATCACCCTGGGCGCTCTCCCGTTCTACTTTTCTCAGTTCTTCTCAAGTTTCACAGACAGCTTCTTCGAGTCGGCCTCCGGCTTCACAACGACCGGTGCCACGATACTGAGTGACATCGAGTCGGTCGCCGGCAGCCTGCTCTTTTGGCGGGCACTGACCCACTGGCTTGGCGGAATGGGGATCATCCTCCTGGGTATAGCCATTCTGCCTTTGATCGGAACCGGAGGGATGGCACTCTATCGAGCTGAGTTTTCGGGCTCCAGTTCGGAGAAACTGAAACCCCGAATCGCAGAGACGGCTTCCTCTCTGTGGGGAATTTACTTTGCTTTGACCTTTGCCTGCTTCCTTCTGCTGATGGTCGCAGGCATGCGGCCCTTCGAGGCGATTTGCCACGCCTTTGCCACCATGGCAACGGGTGGATTCTCAACCCGAAACGTGAGCATCGAGTCGTTCCACAGTCCTTACATCGAAGCGGTCATCATCCTGTTCATGTGTCTGGCGGGCATCAACTTTGCCCTCCAGTACCGCCTTTTCGTGGAGCGGAGAATCCGGCGTTTTCTGGGGGATCGCGAGCTCCACGTCTACCTGGCCGTGATCGCTACGGCAACGGTTGCTGTCCTGATCTCACTCACACTCGTCCTGGGCACCCCGTTTGCGACGGCTTTTCGCGTGGCTCTCTTTCAGGTGGTGTCCATCCTGACGGGCACCGGCTTTTCCTCAGCCGACTTTGCCCGGTGGACTCCGTTTGCGCAACTTGTTCTGCTCGCTCTCATGTTCTTTGGCGGGTGTACGGGGTCCACGGCCGGCGGTCTCAAGATCGCCAGAATCGACATGCTTCTGCAGCTGATTCGCCGAGAGTTCAAAAAGATGGTGGAGCGACGGGGTGTCTTTGCCATCCACGTGGGACGGGAAACGGTTTCGGAATCGACGATCCAGAGTCTCCTAAATCTGGTCTATCTGGCCTTCCTGATCAACTTCGGAGCCTGCATGCTCCTGACCGCCTTCGGCGTGGATGTCTTCACCGCAATATCAGCGGTCGCCTCCTCCATGTTCAACATCGGCCCCGGGCTGGGAGCCGTGGGACCCACCGAAAATTATGCTGCCTTCCCTGCTCTGGTCAAGTGGACTCTCACCCTGTGTATGATCGCCGGCCGGCTGGAATTCTATGCCTTTTTGGTCGTGCTTTCGCGGTCCTTCTGGAGGAAATGATTAAGAATTGAAAATGGAAGATGCGCAGATCCCTGGCGATCGGCAGAGTGATAGGGGTAGGGAAAGCTCATTGGTTTGAGCCTCCCCTCCCTCCGAACCGGACGTGCGGTTCTCCCGCATCCGGCTCTCCAGTCAGTGGGGTCCACGTCGGGACTGACAGATCTGCGCGTGGGCTATGGCCATGGTAAATAGCCCCTGCTCGATAAAGTAGGCATTTTTGCCTCCTTTCACTCCTGTTTCCAGGGTCGTCAGCATGCGTTCGGTCCACACTTCCGCTTCCACCCAGCTCCATTTCTGGCTCTCGGCTTCTCTGCCTTGCTTAGGAGTCTCCTCCACTTTCGACAGTTCCTCTTGCTTCGTCATTGACTCTACACATCCACCTTCCTGGCGGGCCTTCGCTCCACCGGCATTACCCGGCTTCTTCACTACTACGCCGCCTCTGACTTCTGCGGGTCTCTTACCAGACCGACCTTTCGCAGACCTCCTCGCTTTACGTCACTTGAACTTCCCACCATTCCATCTCCAACCACCCCAAGGGTTAACAAGATGCCTTTTTCACGTTACCCATCAGGCTCTTGTCCGTGTCAGGTTTCCCTTCCATTCGAGCTTCGCCATTTCCCAGCAGGCTCGCTGTCCCCTCTGAGCCGAATCGAGTTCGTCTCCTACAGACTGGTGGTTCTCCTTCGGCTGCTTCCCACCCCACCTCACGATGACGCAGTTGCCGTCGAATACGGGCCGGAGAACGTTTGCCCGGTAGGGACTTTCACCCTACTGTTCAAGTGCGCTTACGAGCGCACTAGGAGCCGCCTCCGCGCGGCGATCTGATCGGACACGGAGGGTCCTCCTACCCTGGGAATGTCGCACGACGGCAAAGACCTGATCGGACCACGGAGGGTCTACGCTGGGAATGTCGCACGACGGCAAAGCGATCTGATCGGACCACGGAGGGTCCTCCTACGCCCGTCCTCCACATCTAACCAATCTGGAATTCGGACTCAGCCGAAGGCTCGATCCAGATCCTCAATCAAATCAGCCGTCGCCTCCAGCCCCACAGAAAGCCGCACCAGCGTGTCCGAAATCCCCACCGCGGCCCGCTCCTCAGCAGAGAGACCAACGTGGGAGCTGGCGGCCGGCCGAATGATCAGCGTCTCGGCTCCGCCCAGGCTGGGAGCCACGATCGGAATGCCAAGACGACCGAAGAAGTTTTCGACTCGCTCAAGATCACCCCCGATCTCAAAACTGAGCATGCCGCCATAACCTGCAAACAATGACCTGGCAGTGGCATTTCCCGGGCTCTGCTCCAAGCCCGGGTAGTTGACCCGATCCACATTGCCGTGATCGGCCAGAAAACGAGCGATTTGAAAGGCCGACTCATTCTGGTGTCTGACCCTCACCGGCAGCGTCTTGATTCCCCTGTCAAGCAGGAAACAGGCGTGGGGATCTAGTGTGGCTCCAAGATGGTTCAGTCTCGAGGTGATCTCTGCAACCAGCTTCCGGGTACCCACGAGGGCACCGGCGACGATGTCGTTGTGACCGTTCAGGTACTTGGTTGCACTGTGCACAACAAGGTCGAAGCCGATCTCGATCGGCCGGAAGTTCACCGGTGTAGCAAAGGTATTGTCAATGAGCGACACCAGGTTGTGTTTTCGAGCGAAGGTCACCACCTCCTGCAGCTTCGGAACCTCCATGAGGGGGTTGGTGATCGACTCGACATAAACGGCCCGGGTATTGTGCTTGACCTTTCTCTGCCAGCTCTCAGGGTCGTCACCTGCAATCCAATCGTGCTCGATTCCAAGTCGTCCCAGTTCGTGGGTGACGAAATCATGAGTGCCTCCATAGAGCCCACTCTGGGCCAGCAGGTGCGTTCCCGGCTTCAGAACCGTCAGCAGAGAGGTCGTAATTGCCGCCATCCCGCTGGCCGTGACCATGGCCGCCTGTCCCCCTTCCAGGTCGGCCAGTTTCGCCGAAAGAGCCCGATGGTTGGGAGTGTTGTTCAGACGGCTATAGAGGATGTCGTCATAATGGGTCTCCCCCCCATATTCAAAGGTCGAGGATTGAAAAATAGGCAAGGTGACTGCACGGCCGATGCCCGGCCTGGGTTTCCCGGAGTGAACGGCTTTTGTTTCGAATCTGGGCATAACGGTTCCCTTTCCTTGGCACTTTCTTGAGTCAACAGGATACACGCTCTCTGAGTTACTGGTTGCTGCTTAAGGTTGAAGATCGAGCCTCGAGGAGGTGAAGAACTTTTAACCTTCAACTTTTAACTTTCAACAGAGTCCGAGGCAGGCGTGGCGGAACGGCCTGCGAAGCAGGCGCGGTCCGATCAATCCATTGCAAGAAAAGTTCAAGACGCGCTAAACTATTATTACAGTTCCACTTGGCCGCTCCTTCGAAAAATGTGACACAGCCGGCTGAGACAGAGAGGGGTTACTTTGAAGGTCTGGTTGATTCGGGCTCTCTTCGCGGTCATCTTTACCGCCATGACCTCGTTCATGCGCCCATTCGGGCTCTCACTTCAAGGCGCCATTGCTGTGGGCTTGTCTCTCTCGGTGATCACCGTCCTGTTCGAGTTGAGCATCGTCCGCGCCTCTGCCAGGACGCTCGTGAGCGCTGCGCTCGGTTCCCTGCTCGGCATTGTGGGAGCGAGCCTGATCAGCCTGATCATCGACAAAATGTCTTTCTTTTCTGCTCAGACAACGACCTTTCTCCAGGTTCTGGTTCTGGCAGCTCTGACCTACGTCGGTTTCGCCCTGGGGATTGGCAAGGGCGACCTCGTGAATCTCAACCTTGGAGGATTGATCAAGGAGCGGAGTGGACCTAGGCTGTCGACCAAGATCCTGGACACCAGCGTGGTCATCGATGGCCGCGTGGCCGACATCATCGAGACGGGCTTCCTGGGCGGCTGGATCGTGGTGCCCGAGTTCGTCTTAAGGGAGCTGCAGCAGGTGGCTGACTCTTCTGATTCGATCAAGAGGAATCGGGGGCGAAGAGGCCTGGACATTCTACGCCGGGTCCAGAAGAAAGGCGAAGCCAAGGTTCAGATCCTGAATCAGGACTACCCGGAGCTCAAGGAGGTGGATCTGAAACTGATTCAGCTGGCCAAGGATCTTGACGCCGAGATCGTCACCAACGACTTCAACCTCAACAAGGTGGCTCAACTGCACGGCGTGGCCGTGCTGAACATCAACGAGCTGGCCAATTCACTGAAACCCGTCGTGCTTCCGGGCGAGAGCATGAGCGTGTTCATCGTCAAGGAAGGGAAAGAATACAACCAGGGAGTCGCTTACCTGGACGATGGGACCATGGTGGTGGTGGACAATGCCCGCCGGATGATCGGTAAGAACATTGACATGCAAGTGACCAGCGTCCTGCAGACGACTGCCGGGAAAATGATTTTCGGACGGGCCCAGGCGAATTCGTCTGACTCGGAAGGTGTTTACACACGCCAGAGGGTTTCCAGGCTTTGACTGGACTCATTCTGGCTGCCGCCGGCTCGGGGGCACGTTTTGAGTCCTCTGTTCCCAAACAGTTCCTGCAGTTCCACGGGAAGCCGATCTACCTCTTTGCGCTGGAAACGATTGGCGAACTCTGCGAGGAAATCGCCGTCGTGGTTCCTCGGGACTGGCTGCATCGGGTACGCAAAGAGCGGTCGGAGCTGGACCTCCAAGAACGAATCAATGTGATCGAAGGGGGGCCGTCGCGGCAGGAATCCGTTTCTCTGGGACTCCAGGCGCTATCGCCGGGGATCACCAGGGTTCTTGTCCACGACGCAGCTCGCCCCTGTGTGACTCGCACCCTGGTCGACAGAGTTCTCGGGGGCCTGCAACACGGGGCAGCGTGCGTGCCGGTACTGCCGATTGCCGATACGGTCAAGGAAGTGGACGGCCATCGAGTCCTCCGGACACTCAACCGCAGTCGATTGCGATTGGCGCAGACGCCGCAGGCGTTTGATCGGGAAGTTCTGGAGAGTGTCCTGATGCGGGCGGCAAAGGAGGGGATTTCAGCAACCGACGAGGCGACCCTGGTGGAGCGCTCTGGAGAGTGTGTGTACACCGTCGACGGTGAGCAAGAGAACATCAAGATCACCTGGAAGCAAGACATGAACAGACTGGTGTAGTAGCTAGTGCAGCCCGCCATAAGTCTTGACCCAGGTTCAGACGCCCCTCCTCGCCGCTGGCGTTGTTGCGCTCGCTCGCCATATGGCATGATGTGACTCGCTCCCGACGCCTAGCCAGCGACGACGATTGACGCGCTGACCCTGGATCAAGACTTCTGGCGAGATGCACTAGTGTGCTGTCCCGGAAGTTCGCGGTGTTAATTCGGGATGGATTTTCGTCGCCAGTGAGGCGCGCGACACAGGAATGCCGGGAGTCTTTCGAGGAGCGCAACAAAGCTGTCGGCGAAAAGACGCCCGAAGTAGCGGCGTGAACTTCTGGGACAGTACACTACGATGGACTTTCGAGTGGGTATCGGTTTCGACTTCCATCGTTTTTGCCGGGACCGGCCTCTGGTGCTGGGTGGAGTCGTCATCCCCTACAAACTGGGCCTGGAAGGCCACTCCGATGCGGATGTGATCCTGCATGCGCTCAGCGACGCCATCCTGGGAGCGGCAGGACTGCCTGACATCGGATCCCATTTCCCGGACAGTGATCCCAAGTACAAAGACCTCTCCAGCATCGTTCTCCTGGAAAGAGTCTATCGCCTGGTGCAGATCCGGGGCCTGCGGTTGGGCAACCTCGATGTCACACTGATCGCTGAAGAGCCCCGCCTGAATCCCCACATCGGCTCCATCAAAGCCAAGCTGGCCCGATTGCTTCACCTCGACCTCTCCCGGATCGGAGTCAAGGCGACCACCATGGAAAAGTCAGGGCCAATCGGCCGGGCTGAAGGTGTCGCAGCCCAGGCCGTGGTTCTCCTTATACAGGATCGTGGCACGGCGTAAAGAGCTATGGCAAAAGAGTACCTCGAGTTTGCTTCGGAGCTGGCAGAAGAAGCCGGAGGCCTGCTAATCGATTACCTGGGCCGGGAACTGGTCATCTCCAAGAAGGGCAGTATCAATCTGGTCACTGAGGCCGATCTGAAGTCAGAAGAATTGCTGGTCTCGAAAATCTTTGAACACTTTCCTCACCATTCGATCCTGGCGGAAGAGAGTGGGGCCAGACAGCTTGGGAAGAAGGCGTCCCCATGCCGCTGGATCATCGACCCCCTGGATGGAACAACCAATTTCGCGCACCGGTATCCTTTTTTCTGTGTGTCGATCGCTCTGGAGATCGATCATCGCCTGGAGGTGGGGGTTGTGTACGACCCAACTGCCCGAGAACTCTTCACGGCAGTTCGAGGCGAAGGTGCCCGCCTCAACGGCCGCTCAATTCAGGTGTCTTCTGAGGCCTCGTTGGGAGAGAGTCTCGTTTGTACAGGCTTTGCCTACGACCGCGACCGGATTCTGGAAAACCTGAAACTCTTCCATGAATTCATGCTGAAAGCCCGAGCTGTCCGAAGGGACGGGTCAGCTGCTCTCGACCTGTGCTATGTCGCGGCGGGTCGCGGCGACGGATTCTGGGAACTCAGCCTCAATCCCTGGGACGTTGCGGCAGGTACCTTGATCGTGGCGGAGGCCGGAGGTCGGGTCAGCCGTTTCGACGGCTCCCCGGCACAGCTCGAGATTCCTGAGATCGTCGCCACCAACGGACAGATTCATGAACAGATGCTCTCCATTATTAACACGATGGGGGTTAACACGATGGGGGAGTTCAAGGTTGAAGGTTGAAAGTTGAAGGTTAAAAGTTGAAGGTTAAAAGTTGAAGGTTGAAGGTTGAAGGTTGAAGGTTGAAGGTTGAAGGTTGAAGGTTGAAGGTTGAAGGTTGAAGGTTGAAGGTTGAAGGTTGAAGGTTGAAGGTTGAAGGTTGAAGGTTGAAGGTTGTGGAACCTGGAACTTTCAACTTGTAACAGGCGGGCCTCAGCCCGCCCGTCGATACATGGGGGTAAAAGTATAGGTCTGGTCTCGCCAGGAAAGCATCTTGAGCTTGTGGAAAGAAGCTCTCAGCACTTCCTTGTTGCGAATGGATTCCTTGATCAGATCCCAGACGATCGAGGGTCGGCCGTAGAAGCGAAGGTAGGCCTTGCGCTGCAGGTTCATCAGGTTCTGGCCACTGAGATGCCGACGTGCGAACGCAACCTGGTCACTCGTCAGGGTATCCCATTCGATCTCCTCCAGCGTGAGCAGACCCTCCTCCAGAAGTTCGTCAAAGATGGCCGTCCCGGGGATGGGAATGACCACGTTGAAGTTGGCGCGCACGAGAGGCAGTTCACAGGCGAGTCGAATCGTCTGATTGATCTCTTCCGCCGTCTCGTCCAGTAACCCGATCATGAAGTAGCCGGTGATGCGGATGCCGCTGCAATCGGCAATCATGTGAGCGCGCTCACGAATGGTTTCAACTGTGACACGCTTCTTGATCAGACCTTGAATACGCTCGCTCCCGGACTCAATGCCGACTGCCATGGCTTCACATCCAGCAGCTTCCATCACCCCCAGCAACTCGGGGTTCAGGGAATCCAGACGCACGCCGACGGGACAATCCCATTTCAAGTCCAGCCCTGAATTGATCAGTCCCTCACTGAAGGCTATTGCGTACCTGTTGGCCAGTGTGAACTCATCATCGATGATGCTGAAGCGCTGAATCCCATAACGCTCCTTCAGGAATCGCAGCTCTTCGATCACATGCTCGACACTGCGGTGGCGAAGCTTGCGTCCCGACAGACCGGGTGTGTTGCAATAGGTGCAGGGATAGGGACACCCACGAGTTGTCAGAACCGGATAATACTGCTCCCAGATGAAACCCGGGTAGGTATCCGGGGCAACAAGGTCCCAGGCTGGAATCCCGTAGGCATCCAGATCGGCCCCAAAACCCGGCGGATTGGCTACGATTCGGTCCTCGGCTACGCTTCGCCACACCAGACCCGGAATGAGCTTCAGTTCACGCTCCGGGATGCGCAGACCGTACTCTGCAAACAAGTCGAGAAATGACCCCATCCCCTCTTCTGCCTCAGCCTGCCAGGCACAATCGAGATCGGCCATCGCCGACAGGACATACTCAGGGAGAGAGGAAGAGTGAGGACCACCGGCAAGGGTCAGAATGGCGGGATCAACTGACTTGACGATGGACAGATGGTGATTGACATAGTTGTGATCGCGGCTGTAGCAGCGGAACCCGACCACATCGAAGCCGCCTTCCCGGACGAAGGTCCCGAACTCGCGAAACGTCATCTGCTCTTTGGGGCAGTCCAGCAGAGTGACGTCAAACCCCTGGCTGCGAAGGGCGGTTCCCAGATAGAGAATGCCGCAATCAGGAGTCACTTGAAAATTGTTCCCCTCGCGAATGGGGAGAACCAGAAGCACCTTAAGAGCCATATTGCACTCTTACTTTACTGGAAAGGCCGGCTCAAAGTCTATAAAGTAGATCGTCTCTAGAGAATGGACCGTCTCAGTTTGACAGCCGTTAACAGGTTGAATTGAAACGGGTTCTTCAGGGCGTACTGACTCTCTAGTGTAGTGCGTCGTAAGTAGTTCTGATTATATGATATGATCCTCCTATAGATGAAGGAGGATTCAATGCGAGTCGCGCCACCCATTGTGCTCTCGGCTGAGGAAGAAACAACCCTTGCGAAGTTGGCCCGTGGTCGCTCTACCTCGGTGCGGCTGGCACAACGAGCCAGCATCGTCTTGTTGGCCGCCACGGGCTTGCAGAACCGACACATCGCGGCCCAGTTGGGAATCGACCGCGAGACGGCCGGCAGGTGGCGTCATCGCTATGCCGAGTTCGGGCTGGTTGGTATCGAGAAAGACGCGCCCCGGCCGGGACGCCGGCCCTCGATTCAGCCCGCCAAGGTGCGCGAGGTGGTCGACAAGACCATCTACAGCACCCCCAGCGACGCCACTCACTGGAGCACCCGCACCATGGCTGCCGAGGCAGGCATCAGTGAGGCCAGTGTCAGACGGATCTGGAAGCGCCATGGGCTCAAGCCCCATCTGTGCAGATCCTTCAAGCTGAGTTCCGATCCTCACTTTGTCGAGAAACTTCAGGATGTCGTCGGTCTTTATCTCGATCCGCCCGAGCATGCCCTGGTGCTGTCAGTCGATGAGAAGAGCCAGATCCAGGCCCTGGATCGCACTCAACCCGGTCTCCCCCTAAAGAAAGGCCGCTGCGGCACCATGACCCACGACTACAAACGCCACGGTACCACCACCTTGTTCGCTGCCCTCAACACCGTCGATGGCACCGTCATCGGAACCTGCATGCCTCGCCACCGCCATCAGGAATGGCTCAAATTTCTAAAGCTCATCGATAGCCAGACGCCCGCAGACAAAGACCTCCACCTGATCGTCGATAACTACGCCACCCACAAACAGCCCGCCGTCAGGCAGTGGCTCACAAAGCATCCCCGCTTCCATATCCACTTCACTCCCACCAGTGCTTCCTGGCTCAACATGATCGAAAGGTTCTTCCGCGATCTCACCCAGAAAAGGCTACGGCGAGGGGTCTTTAGCGGCGTTGCAGATCTGGTGGCCGCCATCAAGCAACATCTCGAGGCGCATAACTCTGACCCGGCACCTTACATCTGGACCAAGTCGGCCACCGACATCCTCGCCAAGGTCAACCGAGCCCATGAAGCCGCCAATAAGAGGGCATCTGTTTGACGCACTACACTAGTGCAGCCCGCCACAAGTCTTGACCCAGGTTCAGGCGCCCCCCCTCTGTGCCAATAATGGTGAGACACTTCTTCCCCACTAAATTAGACTAGGGGGCGAGAAGCTGGATTACGAATGATAGAAAACAGAAGCGACAACAAATTGAGGATTTTGGAAACCTCGGAGCGAAGTGGAGAGGTCTCCAAAACCGCTGCGGAAAGGACCGAGTCCGACAAGGCTCTTCCTAGACCCAATCCGGAAATTGCAGCCAAGGCAACCCGGCGCCGGTTTTCAGCCCGCTATAAGCTCAGGATCCTGGAGCAGGCCGATGGCTGTGAGTTCGGCGAAGTGGCAGCCTTGCTGCGCCGGGAAGGGCTTTACTGGTCGAATCTTCAGGACTGGCGACGACAACGCGAGGAAGGAACTTTGCAGGCACTGACCCCTCGCAAGCGAGGGCGCAAATCGAAGCCGGTCAATCCTCTGGATCATCAACTGAGGCAAGTGCAGGCTGAGAATCGGAAGCTGAAACGCAAGCTCGAGAAGGCGGAGATCATGCTGGATATCCAAAAAAAAGTCTCGCATCTATTGGGAATCTCTCTGGAGAGCAGCAGCGAGAACGAAGACGAGAGCTGATGGACAAAGCGTTGCGTTTCTCGGAAACTCACGGCATTCGTGTGGGCTCGCAGGCGCTGGGTTTGCCACCGTCAAGCCTCTATCGGGAAAAACGACGGCGGGAACAGCCGGCGGTTGAAGCTCGACCTCGGCCGACATCTCCTCGAGCCTTGAGCCCACCCGAAAGGGAGGCCGTTGTGGAGGTTCTGCACAGCCGGCAGTTTATCGACAAAGCTCCTGCCGCCGTATGGGCGGAGCTGCTGGATGAAGGGCGGTACTTGTGCTCGATCCGAACCATGTACCGCATTCTGGCCGAACGTTTGGAAGTTAGAGAACGCCGTCGCCAGCGCCGCCATCCCCACTACTCAAAGCCGGAACTTCTGGCCACCGGCCCAAACCAATGCTGGTCATGGGACATCACCAAGCTGAAGGGGCCCGTCAAATGGAGCTATTACTACCTCTACGTGATCCTGGACATCTTCAGCCGCTATGTGGTGGGCTGGATGGTGGCCACCCAGGAAAGCTCACGCCTGGCCAAGGTCTTGATCGCCCAGAGCTGCTCCAAGCAGGAGATCGTAGCGGGTGATCTCACTCTGCATGCCGATCGTGGCTCGTCGATGAGTTCCAAGGCACTGGCCTTGCTACTGGCCGATCTGGGAGTCACCAAGTCTCACTCTCGGCCTCATGTCTGTGACGACAATCCCTACTCGGAATCCCAATTCAAGACCCTCAAGTACCGTCCAGAATTCCCGGCTCGTTTCGGCACCATTCAGCAAGCCAGAGACTTCTGTCGGGATTTCTTCGATTGGTATAACCGCGACCATCGCCATTCGGGTATTGGCCTGCACACTCCCGAGGACGTGCACTATCGCTCCGCCCTCGCCACACGTCGCAATCGTGCCCACGTGTTGGAGGCCGCCCATGCACTCTTCCCGGAGAGATTTCCCAACGGCAAACCCGTTCCGCCACCTCTTCCCGAGGCCGTCTGGATCAACCCTCCCGAAAAGGAGAACTCTTGAGATGACGCTACAGTAATTTATTCACCAAAGTGTCTCAAAGTTATTGACATGTTCCGCCCTCCTCGCCGCTGGCGTTGTTGCGCTCGCTCGCCGTATGGCATGATATGGCTCGCTCCCGCGCCTAGCCAGCGACGACGATTGACGCGCTGACCCTGGATCAAAACTTCTGGCGAGATGCACTAGTGGCAAACCCCGAGACCTCACATCGTCGCTGGCTCTCCCGACTGGCTCTCATGCTGCTGGTTCTGCTCACTTCTGTACCTTTTATCGACCAGGCCTACCACATCGATGACCGAATCTACCTGGACGTTTCCAGGAATATTCTCACGGAGCCTCTCTACCCCTACGACTTCGACGCTCTGTACGAAGGTTTTGTCGCCCCCGACGCCGCCAGTCACAGTCACCTTCCTTTCACCTCTTACTATCTCGCTCTCACCCAGCAGGCAACAGGTCGCCAGAGTGAGCGGGGGGCTCATCTGGCCTTCCTGGTATTCCCTTTGCTGGCCGCTCTCGCCTTCTACGAACTGGCCAGTAACGTGCTGCGCTTTCCTTTTGCAGCGGCAGCCCTGCTCGTCTCATCAACCGCCTTTCTCACCTTGAGTCATACCATCATGCCGGACATTCCGCTGCTGTCGTGCTGGATCCTGGCGCTGGCATCCTTTCATCACTTCCTGCGAGATCCCGCCAGCACATGGGCATGGAGAGTCTGCCTGGTTGCCATCCTGGTGGCCGGCTTCATGTCATTGTTGACCGTCGCTGTCGTGCTGCTGATGGGCGCTGACTGGTTCCTGTGTCGGCGCTTGTCCGTCTGCAAGGATGAGCCAGGGCTTCGAATCGCGCTGGTGCTGGCCGCCCCATTCCTGCTTTGGTCACTCTGGTACCTTCGGGCTTACTTGCACTATGATCGGTTCGTCCTGGTGAACACCTTCCTGCACATGGAGCAGCGCGCGCCGTTTTCCTTTGCAGCTGTTGGTTCGAAATTGCTCAGCTTCCTGCTCCATCTGGGCGGGACGTTTGTCTTCCCCGCGGCGGGCTGGCTGGCCTTCACCGGTCGGTCCTCCCGGCCCATCTATGTGGCCGTTTTCTTCCTCGCGTTCATCCCCGCGTATGTCTGGTATCCGGAGTGGCCCTGGCTGCAGGCTTTTCTCTTCGCGGGCTTTTTGACCACCGCCCTTTTGGCAATCATCAAGATCGGCGAGGGAACAGTCCGGCTCTGTGGGAGCTTCTGGGCCCGCAAGGACTCCCCCGAAAGGGTGTTCTGGCGGGGCTCGGGAACTGCCCTCAACGACCAGTCGAGAGCCCTGTTGGGAGTCCTCTTCCTGTGGTTCTGGGGGGTTCTGGCGGCCTGCAGTCTGGTTTTTTACAGCGGATCGGTACGCTACGCGGTCCTGGCCCTTCCGGCATTCCTGCTTCTGTGGCAGTACGCACTGGAGACCGCCCATAGTCATCGCGCAGCCAAATCCGCCCTTCTTCTGAGTCTGGCCTTGACCCTCCCTTATTCTCTGGCCATTGCTTCAGCCGACTATCGTTTTGCTGACGTCTATCGTGAGGAGACCGCCCGGATTTTTGGGGACCTGGGAAACCAGAGCAAGCAGATCTGGTACACGGGGGAGTGGGGTTTTCGGTACTACATGGAAAAGCTCGGTGCACGGCCTTTAACCAAAACCGGTGTGGGCCCTGTGGCAGGCGACATTATTGTCAAGCCCTACATCGCTCTGCCCTGGATTACGCTCTACGACAGTGACGAGTTCGTCCGTCTTCTGGAGCAGCGCCACGTGGATCCGGGTTCTAGTTTCCGGATTCTCGACTTTCATACCGCGGCCGGCTTTTACAGCACTGCCTGGGGAATTCTACCCATCAGCCTTGACCAAGGGGGGAAATGGGAGTGGTTCAACATCTATCAAGTCAAAAAGAAATACGACGGCCCCGTACCCGAGATTGAAAGACCCTGGTGACTGTGAATTGAAAATTGAAAATTGAAAATTGAAGATTCCAGATCATGGTCGGTGGAACCTGGGACTCGGAATTCGGAGAGTGGGAGGGGCCTTGGGCCGCGACCGCCGTGCCTGTGCTTTCATGATCGCAGAGTCGCCGCCGAAGGCGCCTCCCACGTGCGGATTCCAGATGAATTCGATGGGTTTCCTCCTCGTGATGTTCAAGGCAGCAATCCGGCGATTCAAGGAAACGCAATGAGCGAAGCGAATAATTTTCAATTTTCAATTTTCAATTTTCGATAAGATTGGTTCATGAAGATCAAGGCATTGGAAGATCGACGACGGGCGCTTGAAGAATCTTTTTTCAAGGATCAGGACGCCAAACTGCTGGCGGCAATGCGAGATAAGGCTGCCCGGGCGGAGAAGAGAGCAGCGCTGAGCGAGAGTTCCGGTCTGACGAATCAAGACCTTCTCGATCGGCTTCTCGAGCTTGAAATCGACAGCGAGACCCTGGCCGCCCTCACCCTGGTTCCCCTGGTTGAAGTGGCATGGGCCGACGGTTCGATTGCACAGCAGGAGCGGGACGCCATCCTTGAGGCCGCCGACTCGGTCGGCATTGCCCCAGAGAGCGAGACCTACTCGCTGCTGGGTAACTGGCTCAAGAAGGCGCCACCGGCCAGACTCCTGGAAGCGTGGGAGTCGTATGTTGCAGCCCTCTCGGAAACACTGACACCCGACGCCCGCCAGACCCTCAAAGAGGACGTGATCGGGAGGGTGAGGCAAGTCGCTGCGTCGGCAGGAGGCTTCCTGGGCCTGGGACGTAAGATCTCCGCATCAGAGCAAAAGGTCCTCGACCGGCTGGAAAAGTCCTTCGGCTAATATGTCCGCAGGGGCAACCCTTGTGGTCGCCCGTCACGCGGGCCGGCACAAGACCGGCCTGATCAACGTCAAATAGAATTCCCGCAGCGACGATTGGAAATCCCCACACAAGGATTAAAAAAAAGAGCTGTAGCCGTCCTCTGAGACGGCCCTTTCCGCGGTCCTCCTTTCTGTAAAAAAGAGAGATTGTTCCTAGAATGCGAGGGGGACGGAGTGAGGGCGTAGCCCGAACGGAGCTCCCCCTCGCTCGCGCTGGCGTCGAGGGGAGTGGACCAGATCCACGAGGCTGCTGAGCGGCCTCTGTAGGGCGCTGTACGACCTCTCCCCTTGGCGGGCACTCGTCTATCGCCCTCACCAAGCACTTTCCGGGGTCCAATCAGCCGATTTGCCCGGATTTGACCTCCTCGCGGTTTCCTCATTTCGTGGTTCCCTGCTGCTTTGCCTTGGCGCTCTCCATTCGATAGCTCGGGACGTTGAGTTCCAGAATCACGCTGTGGTGCACCAGCCGGTCGATGGCTGCTGCCGTCGTCAGGGGGTCCTTGAAGATCCTCTCCCAGTCCGAGAAGATCAGGTTGCTGGTCAGCAAGATGCTGCGACGTTCGTAACGATGGGCCAGCAGTGTGAAGAGAACCTCCATTTCCTCCCGGCTTTGCTGAACGTAGCCGATGTCATCGACTATGAGAGCCTCGAAGCGATCCAGTTTCTTGAGCTCCTTCTCCAGAGTCAGATCGATTTTGGCCCGCAGCAATCGCTGTACCAGCAGGGCGCAGGTAGAAAACAGAACCCGGCGCCCCAGCAGAATCAACTCCTGGCCCAGAGCACAGACCAGATGGGTTTTCCCGCTCCCAGGGTTACCGAAAGCCAAGACGTTCTCGGCACGATCCAAAAACGTCCCTTCCAGCAGCGCTGTGAGTTGTCGATCCACGCTTTGGGGAAAGCGCGAGCGGTCCAGCGCCGTCAGCGTTTTCTCCCAGGGAAGCTTGGAGGCCCGACGCTGGCGCTGGATTTTGCGCTCGTGCCGCTCCGCCACCTCGATCTCAGATAACGACAAGAGAAACCGGGGATAGGACAGACTTTCCTGGGTGGCCAGTGCCGCCTGGGCGGCGTAGTGCTCCCGAAAGGCCGGTAGATGCAGCTCGATTAGGCACTCGCGAAGTCGCGGTAAGTTGCCTGTGCTCATGACCTCACCTCCCGGTTCTCGAGAAGGGTGTCGTAGAGGCCCACGTCCATCTTCTCCACCATCACTTCCCAGGGTTCCACCACCGGATCGACAAGGCATTCTCGTAGTGCTTCAAAACGGATTCTTTGTCCCCGCTCAATCAACACCTGAAGTGCCTCTCGCACCCGCTGTTCACCTTCCTGGGCAGCCACCTCGAGGATCTTCAGATATTGGCGATCCGCCGTGGCCGGACAATCTCGGCGCAGCTCGTCGTAGGCGACTCGAAACAAGATCCCCGGAAACAGATCCTCCCGCCAGCGATAGCGAGTAAACGCCCCCGGCTTGCGCACCAACGAATGGATCACGTGCCGGTAGTCAATGCGATGCTTGCCTTCTCCTCGCAAGCGCGGCATCCGTGCCTGGCGCCGTCCTCCGTAGTAGACCTCCACCTGATCCGCCCACACCCGCACTTGAACGCGCTCGCCGATCAACCGGCTGTCCACCGAATAGGTGTTGTGGCGAACCCGGATCGTACTGCTGGGGGAGACTCTCACCCACTGCCGGGTGAAGTCATCCAGACGGCGTGCCGGCAACGGGCGCATCACTGCCAGCTCTTCTCCCAGGCTCTTTTGCCGGGCCGCATTGCGCCGGGACACAATCACCGCTACAAAGCCCTCGTACTCTTCCCGGCTGGAAAAATCACGGCTACACCGCAGCAGCAGTTCCTGCTCAATGGCCCGTTTCAAGCGGTGATGGGACTGTTCCACATCCCCGTTCTCGTGTGCCTTTCCTGCCTGAGTGCGACTGGAGCGCATCCCGAAGTGTCTCAGCAACGCTTGATAGCGCTCGGTGAACTCTTCCCGCTTCAGGTTCTTGACTGCCGCCGAGAGCCGGTCGGTCCGGTGCTCCTCGGGCAGCGCCCCCAACTCCCACAACGCGTTCTGAAGCCCCAGGCTGAGGCTCTCAAACGACTCACTGAAACACAGCGTGGTCGCTTCCCAGTTCGAGTAGGCCAACACGAAGTGGTACAGCAGATGGGGAAACGGCTGGCCCTGGATCGTCACTCCGAGGCGCCCCATAAACGTGAAGTCCGATTGCGCTTGATGTCCCGGCTGATACTTCTGCGGGAACATCACCTCCTTCGCTTCTCCGTATTCTGCCTTCCACTGCTTGATCCTGCGCTGCAGCGTTCTCAACTGGCCTTGCTGGAAGGCCCCTTCCTGCTGACGACACAAATGATCGAACACCGCTTTTGCTTCCACCGTCGGCGATCGCTTCAGGATCTCTTTCACCTCCGGCCACACCGACTCGAACGGATCCGATCGAGTTCTCCAATACCGTTCCGGCTGACACTGGCTCGGTAGCTTTCCCGACTTCAGGTACTTGCGAGCTGTCTTTCGCGACATCCCCGCTTTGGCCGCCGCCATCGTTAGCGTCTTCTCGTTCTTCTTCAACTTTACTAACCTCCGCACTTGCTGATCCTTAACCATGCCCTCATGGTCAGGATCAGCCCTGAAAAAGCGGGGAATTCCATTTGTCATCGCGGGGAATTCTAACTGTCGCCAATCATATCTCACCGGACGGACGGATTCGCTTGATTTTCCAACTTCACCAACCCCGTTTCAGGCAAGCTTTGCCGGGGGAACCCTGGACACTTTTGTGACCAAGCTTGCTGCGGATGGTTCCCTCGTTTACTCCACGTATCTCGGGGGCAGTTCCCAGGACTTCGGTGTTGCAGTTGCGGTTGACGCCTCGGGTCACGTGTATGTTTTAGGGGACACAGATTCAACTGATTTCCCCACAGCCAGTCCCTTTCAGTCGGCCGTTGCAGGCTTGAGAGACGCCTTTGTTACGAAGTTGAGCCCTGACGGGTCGACTTTGATTTATTCCACATACCTGGGCGGCAGTTCCTCCGAGGCGCCTCAAAGTATTGCAGGGGTGTACCGTTCTTTCTGTAATTTGGGAAAGGTGAGCTAAAAGGATCAGAGGTCTGGGGCAGGATTTCTCCAAAAACTCAAGGCAACGAGTAAGGAGGATCCGAATGACCCCAGACCCAAAACAGAGGCTACCACGAGAACTATTGAGAGAGCTGATCGAAGAAGGCAGTGAAGCGTTTCGAGGAGTATTAGAGAAGCTGATCAACGCCGCCATGCAGCTGGAACGAGAAGAGTTTCTGGGAGCTCGACGCTGGGAGCGGAGCGAGCAGCGTCGAGACCACGCCAACGGGTACAAGGACAAGACGCTGTCCACTCGAGTGGGACAGCTGCGAATCCGGATTCCACAAGTACGTCACCTGGACTTCTATCCCCGATCCCTGGAACGAGGGTGCCGTTCGGAGAAGGCGCTCAAGTTGGCCATCGCCGAGATGTATGTAATGGGCGTGTCGACGCGCAAGGTCACCGAGATTACCGAGCAGCTGTGCGGCACCGAGATCTCCGCCAGCCAGGTCTCAAGAATCTCCAAGCTGCTGGACGACGAACTCGAGCAGTTTCGCAACCGCCCTTTGGGCAGCTATCCAGTTGTGTACCTGGATGCGCACTACGAGAAGGTCCGTCGCCAGGGCAGCATTCAGGATGTGGCCGTCTTGAAAGCGACCGGAGTCAACTGCTGGGGCAAGCGGGAGGTGATTGGGGTCAGCTGCCGACTCAGCGAGGCTGAGGTCCACTGGCGAGGGTTTCTGCAGCAGCTTCAAAAGCGTGGTCTGGAGGGTGTGCAGCTGATTGTCAGCGATGACCACTCGGGTCTACGTGCTGCTAGAAGAGCCGTTTTTCCCTCGGTGCCCTGGCAACGCTGTCAGTTTCACCTGAGCCAGAATGCTCAGCGTTACGCCCGCCGATCCGATCAACGTGCCGCCATCGCCACTGACATTCGAGACATCTTCAACGCACCCTCAGGCGGCGAGGGCGAGGCCATGCTTCGAACCCGAGTCGAGCAATACCGTGACCGCAACCCGGAGCTGGCCGATTGGATGGAGACCAACCTGCCCGAAGGCTTTACGGTCTTTCGTTTTGCACGTTCTACCTGGCGGCGCATTCGCACCAACAACGGGCTGGAGAACCTAAACCGTCAGATTCGCCGGCGCACCCGGGTCGTCGGTATCTTTCCAAACACCGAGTCCGCTTTGCGACTCATCACCGCCGTCGTCGAGGAGATTCACGAAGACTGGCTGATCGGGAAGCAGTACCTCAGTCTGGTCGATTTCAACCCACAGGAGAATCCTGTTTCAGATCGCTCTCAGTCAAATTACAGAAAAACAGTTGCGTAACCAGTATTGCACTGGATAACAGTGGCAATACTTATCTGGCGATGTTCTCTCTCTCCACCGATTATCCTACAACGGTGGGTGCCTTCGACACCGACTGCGGAACAGCTACAAACTGTAATTTCGGAGCAGGCGATGCTGTTGTGACGAAGTTAAATCCCTCGGGATCCGGACTTGTTTATTCAACCTTCCTGGGAGGTAGCAAGGGTGATAATGCTCGAAACATTGCCGTCAACTCGGCTGGGGAAGCCTATGTGATAGGAGCGACTTCCTCGGATACTGACTTCCCCCTGGCCAACGCCGCCCAGAATTCCTTTGCCGGGACGGTGGACGCTTTCGTGACCAAGCTGAGCGCGAATGGGTCGGCACTCCTTTACTCAACCTACCTGGGGGGGAGTGGCACGGAAGATTTGCAAGGCGGGGTTATTGATATTGCTGTCGACAGTTCGGATCATGCTTATGTTACAGGAAATACCGATTCCACCGACTTTCCCGTTCTGAACGCTCTTCAGCCTGGATCGGGCGGCGCGATCGACTCATTCATCGCAAAATTTGATCCGTCGGGTGTGGTCCAGTTTTCTACCTATCTCGGTGGCCTCGGTTCTGAGAATGCTACCAATATAACCGTCGACGGCTCATCCAACATCTATGTTTCCGGTCAAGTCCGCTCTGATAATTTCCCCATCACCCCGGATGCGATTCAGTCTTTGAGGGCCGGTAGTTTCGACGTGTTTGTCACAAAGTTGAGTGGTGATGGATCAACAATTCTTTTCTCCACCTATCTCGGAGGTACAGCGTTTGACGCACCGCAAGGTATTGGATTGGATTCTGTTCGCAACGTCTATATTTCGGGGATCACTCTTTCCACTGACTTTCCCACCTCCGCTGCCTTTCAGCCCTCTTTTGCGGGAGGAGCCAATGATGGTTTTGTCGCACGGATCACCCTAGCAGCCTGTGGTGAAAGTCGAGGGCAGGGGTCACATTCAGACACTACACTGGTCCCATGGCAATGGGAAAGAAGAAGCGACGGCGACAAGCGGATCTGTGGGTGGCCAGCAGCCAGTTAGCGCGGAGTCCTGGGCATCCATTCTACGAAGCCCTCAACGAGGTATTGAGTGAGCACGGCTTTGACGATTTCGTAGAGGAGCTGTGCGGGAAGTTCTACGCGGAGAAGATGGGGCGGCCGAGCGTGGCGCCGGGAGTGTATTTTCGGCTGTTGATGGTGGGGTATTTTGAAGGGATCGGAGCGGAGCGAGGGATTGCCTGGAGAGTGGCCGATTCACTGGCCCTGAGAGAGTTTTTGGGATTGAAAGTGAGCGAGACACCACCCGATCACTCGACGATATCGAGAACCCGGAGATTAATCGATGTGCAGACCCATGCGGCGGTGTTCAGCTGGGTGCTGGAGCGACTGGCGGAATCGGAACTGCTGAAGGGAAAGACGATCGGGATCGACGCGACGACGCTGGAAGCCAATGCGGCGATGCGCACCATCATCCGACGGGATACGGGAGAAGACTATAACCAGTTTTTAACCGGATTGGCTCAGGCTTCCGGAATCGAGACGCCCACCCGCGAAGACCTGGTTCGTACGGACCGGAAACGCAAGAAGAAAGGCTCCAACAAAGAGTGGAAACATCCTCACGATCCGGACGCTCGCATCACGAAGATGAAGGACGGGCGAACGCACCTGGCCCACAAGGCCGAGCATGCCATCGACATGGAGACGGGAGCGATTGTGGCGGTCACGGTACAGGGAGCCGATAAAGGAGACACGACGACCCTGAAGGAGACGCTGATTCGTGCTGCCGAAAACATTGAAGAGGCGACGGGGCAAAAAAAGGAAATGGCCGAGGTGGTGGCCGACAAGGGATATCACAGCACCGAAACGGTAAAGGATTTTGCAGCGCTGCAGATACGCAGTTACATCTCGAAACCGAAGCGGGGCAGACGCAAGTGGAAAGGCAACATCGAGGGGCGAGATGCCACCTATGCCAACCGCAGACGGATACGGGGAGAGCGAGGCCGCGAGTTACTGAGACGGCGGGGCGAAAAACTGGAAAGATCCTTTGCTCATCTGTACCGGACAGGGGGGATGCGCCGCACCGAGGTCAGGGGACACGACAATGTGGCCAAGAGACTGCTGATTCAGGCCGGTGCGTTCAACCTGGGTATGGTGATGCGCCAGAAACTCGGCGCAGGGACTCCCCGGGCCCTCCACGCCCGGATTCTTTGCGCTTTGTTAGTCTTTTTCGGGCTGAGGAAGGGCCTGAGGAGACGGATCAGCACTTTCTTTGAAGGTTTGATTGGAAAACTTTCAATCGGGCCCTTTCCAGGTGGCCCCCGGCCCAAGTCGGTGTCCGGACCCAATTAAGCACTTCTGCCACGGGCTGCTAGGGGGGCCATTGCTATCCTGCGTAGGTTTTGAACCACCTATGGATAATGGACCCGTCACGGTCAAGAAGAACCGGGTTCTGCCACTGAAGGTGCAGCTTCTTGACGACCTGGGTGCACCCATCACGGATTTGGACCTGGTCTCACCCCCAGTCATCCAGTTGCTCTTCGATTCGGGGACGGGGCCCGCGATTGATGTCACGGACGATGCACTGCCGGCAGGTCAGGGGACCGAGGGTAATCAGTTTGAGTTCAACGTGGACGAATGGCAATTCAATCTGAAAACGAAAAACTACAGCGCGGTAGGCACCTACACCATCACGATGGAGTCGGGGGACGAATCCGAGTACACCGTGGACAACTGTGTCGCACAATTCGTGATTGACTGATTAGAAGAACGGGTGTGCCTACCAGAAACTTCACAGCCCCATGCCGCGCCACTCGGAATCGAAGCCGAATCGATTCGGGAGCGTTTCAGCCAGTCGCTCTTCGGATCTGTTCAGCGGAAGGAAAACAAACGGCTGGAGCTAAACTGGGCGTCACGGACACAGCGTTGCCGGCCTTCGCTTTCTGATCGGAGGTTTCGGTGGATGAGCGTTCAGTCAAGCCGCCCGACGTTCGTAGCGGTGGTGGAGCCCGCTAAGAATCGGCAACGCCACTACTTTTCCTGATTCAGGCGGCTGAGTAGTCCGCGGTTGCGGGGCATCCTTTGCCAGCGCAAGATGAGTGCGCGAGCAGTGATAATAGTCAAAATAACTTCGAAGAATGCGGCGCAGACCAGACTCGTTGAACACGATGAAATGCACCACCCGACGCCGCTCATGGGCGAGCACCACAAAGACGAACAGAAGCTGGAAAGTTGCGGTGGGAACGACGAAGAAATCCACGGAAACCATTTGAGTGAGATGATTGGTGAGGAAGGTGCGCCAGGTCTGGGAGGGCGGTTTCGTAGCACGAACCATGTACTTGGCAATCGTGGTTTCACAGACGTCGATGCCCAGCTTGAGCAGTTCGCCGTGAATTCTGGGAGCTCCCCAAAGAGGATTGGCTTGACTCATCTGCCGAATGAGGTCCCGAACTTCCTTCTGAATGGCGGGCCTCCCGGGCCGCCCAGTTCTATTCTTCCATCTCCAGTACAGTCGAAAGCCCATCCGATGCCAAGCAACGACCGTTTTCGGTCGAATAATGACCAGGGCTTGCCGCCATCCTGACCAGAGCCGAGAGAGCCAAACCCAAAGAATGCGATCGGCGTTTTGAAACCGAGGTCGCTTTCTCTCGGAACTGCTCTGCAGGATTCCGAGCTGATGGCGAAGAGCCACGATCTCCAGTTGCAATGCCCGGCGTGTTCTTAAGCTGGAGCGGAGTAGAGTGAGGAGTGAGAACAACAAGTTGAGCATCGGCTCGGAAGGTTACCAGCGGCTGCGCTGAGCATCAATGATTTCAGAGGCTATGAGGTTTTTGGTAGGCACACCTGTCTCCAAGAGTTGGATTCTCAAATGAGGTCGGCCGAGATTCTGATCCTCGGACATCCTCGAGGCCCTCTATGTAAGAGATCCACGGCACTCCTGAGCATTTTCGCCTTACGGGCGAGCTCATCTGAGAACTCCGAAACCTTCGCTGGAGTTTTGGGTTCCACTCCCTTCAGGTCGTCCCTCACCTCACACCGCTTACTCTTGAAGATTGAGTTCTCAATCCTTGGCCGCACGGGGGCGAAACCGGATATTCAATTGCAGCTCTGCGGGGATCGGCTCTACAATAGCCTCATGAAGGGACCCTTGACGGTTGAGTTGATCCCCGATCCGGAGTTCGGTGGCTTCACGGCTCGAGTGCCTGACATTCCCGCATACGGTGAAGGAGAAACTGAAGAAGAGGCCATTGAGGATCTTAAGGAGGCACTCCGCGCGTATATTGAGTCATTCGGACTCGAAGACGCCTTGGCCCGGGCCAACTCTCCTTTGACCATCCGACAGCTCGGCTGGAATCTCCACGACTTGACAACTTCGCGTGCCTAGGCTGCCTCGGCCCACTGGCAGGCAAATGGTCCGGTTTCTTCAAGCTCGACGATTCACCCTTGTTCGAATTCGCGGCAGTCACCATATCCTAGCCCGCAAGGGACTTCGAACGTCAGTCCCGGTTCACGGAAACCGTCTCTTGAAGATCGGAACGCTGAAAGGAATTCTTCGAGATATCGACCTCGGCCCCGCAGAGTTCGAACGCCAGTGGCGGAACAAGTAGCTACCCGTTTTTCGCCCGCGGCAAAACTCAACTTATGTCAATGAATCACTCTGAACCGCCCCGGGATTTCCGGAGACTCCATTTCTTGAGAGGATGGGGTCATGGGAAGACGAAGCAGATACTCACCAGAGGTTAGAGAACGAGCAGTACGGATGGTGTTTGAGCACGAACGGGAGTACAGCTCTCAATGGGGTGCGATGACATCGATAGCAGCCAAGATCGGCTGCACAGCGGAGACGCTGCGCAAGTGGGTCCGACAGGCGGAAAGGGATCAGGGGCGTCGAGCCGGGCTGACAACGGACGAGAGGCAGCGTCTGAAGGAACTGGAGCGGGAGAATCGGGAGCTGAAGCAGACTAACGAGATCTTAAGGAAGGCTTCGGCTTTTTTCGCCCAGGCGGAGCTCGGCCGCCGACGGAAATGATGGTGGATTTCATCCGAGAAAATCGGACCTGCTATGGGGTCGAGTCGATCTGCGAGGTGCTGCCGATCGCCCCTTCGACGTTCTACCAGCGGGAAGCCAGGCACAAGGATCCTGCGTTACTGCCGACCAGGACGAAACGCGATGCCAGGCTTCGAGTTGAAATCGATCGGGTGTGGCGTGCCAATCGCGAGGTCTACGGAGTGCGCAAGGTCTGGAAGCAGCTGAATCGTGAGGGCTTCAAGGTGGCTCGCTGCACGGTCCAGCGTTTAATGCGCGAGACGGGACTGCAGGGCGTGGTTCGGGGTCGCCGGTTTAAGACGACGCAGCCGGATGAAACAGCCGCAAGGCCGGCTGATCTGGTGGACCGCAACTTTACTGCAACCCGTCCGAATCAGCTGTGGGTAGCCGATCTGACCTACGTGGCCACCTGGAGAGGGCGCGTCTACGTGGCATTGGTCATCGATGCCTTCTCGAGAAGTATTGTCGGGTGGAGGGCGTCGGCTTCCCTGAAGACCGACATTGCCCTGGACGCACTGGAGCAGGCCCTGTGGTCGCGTTCAGACACAGAAGGCCTGATTCATCACAGCGACCGGGGAGTGCAGTACCTGTCGATTCGCTATACGGAGCGGTTGGCAGAGGCCGGCATCGAGCCTTCGGTTGGAAGCAAAGGAGACTCTTACGACAACGCGCTGGCCGAATCGGTCATCGGGCTGTTTAAGACGGAAGTCATTCGTCAGGAAGGCCCCTGGCGGGGATTAGAGGAGGTGGAATTTGCGACGCTGGATTGGGTCTGTTGGTATAACAAGAAGAGATTGCTGGAGCCAATCGGCTACATTCCACCCGTTGAGTTCGAGCAGATGTATTACCTGAATCAACCGGCTACAGCTATAGTGGCTGGAGTCAACTAAAACTGTCTCCGGAAAACCCGGAGCGGTTCACTCTTTGCGATGGCGAAGAATCTGGGCAAGTGTTTGTGTTTGCCAGGAAAAAAGGGGACAGTCTACTCTGCCACCAATTCCTTAGGGGCACGAAAAAGGGGACAGAGTAGACTGTCCCCTTTTAGCGTCCCCTCTTAACGACACTTTTCTAACGGAAGTTTTCCACCAGCAGGAGGTCGGATTCAGCCGTATACCATCTGTCCAGCAGTGCCCAGCGGCCATCCGGAGAGATCGACCGGAGAAGAAAGGGCCGCTGGGCCGGGTCGGGGCCCGTAATCGGAATGGCTTCGTCAGCGCCAAAAGGGAAGAAGTGAAACGACGTGTAGTCTGGAAGAAAGTAGATTCCCTTCGGCCCGAGCCGGTAGGCACCGGGGTGCTTGAGTGTCTTTATGACTAGACTCTCCGCGCCACCCTCCGCTGGCATCTTCCAGAGGGTGTGTGGCCTTCCCCGTTTCGAGAAGTAGAGGCTCTTTCCATCGGGCGACTCCATCGCAAAAAACCCGCCGTTCTTCGTGACCGGTTCGGCCTCGCCTCCCGCGGCCAGGATCTTCCAGATCTGCAGGTCTCCGCTGCGGTCCGACTGGAAGTAGATCCACTGGCTGTCGCGGGACCAGCTCCCCCAGTAGTCGTTGGCCGGGTGCTCGGTCAGATTCTTCCAGGCTCCTCCTTCGGAGCCAATCACACAAATATCGTTGTTCGCCTCCAGTGGACACTTGAAGTAAATCTGCTCTCCATTCGGAGACCAGCGAGGCTCATTGACTGCGACTCCAGGGTTGTCGAAAGATGTCACCTTTCTCTCCTTGGTACCGTCACTGTTGCACACCCAGATCTCCTGATTGCCAGCGATCCTCCCGACCCTTGGCCAGCAGTTTCGCCACTAGAGATTCCGCCTCTTTCGGAAGCTCCGGGCGGATCCGCCTCAAGGGCACGGGCTCCTTCTCCAGAATGGCGGCAGCCGTGTCGGCGGCCAGCTATCACCAGTGGCCACGAGAATTTTCAATTTTCAATTTTTAATTAAACAGAGGGAAGGTGGTAGAGGGCCAGATTTGGGTCGGCCTGCAAGTCCCAGTCGTCTCTCTGGCCGCGTTGGAGCCTCAACACCCCGGCAGCCGCGATCATGGCGGCATTGTCGGTGGTCAGTCCGGGGCTCGGGTAGTAGACCGGGATTCCCTTCCTTTCGAAGTGCACCCGAACCCGCTGTCGAAGCTCCGAATTGCAGGAGACCCCTCCGGAAAGCTGGATGGAACGCACCTGTCTGCCGGAAAGGCTCTGGTCCAGCCGGTCGATTAACTGGTCTACGATGCTCTTCTGATAACTGGCCAGCAGGTCGAGGACCTGAAGGGGAAGCTGTTTGGGATCGTGCGCAGCCCCTCGTTCGATCGGGAGGATCCCCTGCTGCGAGACGTAGCGGACGGCCGCCGATTTGAGGCCGCTGAAGCTGAAGGCAAGTTCTCCACTGCTGATCTTGGGAAGGGAAAAGGACACAGCGTTCGCATTTCCAGAACCGGCCAGTCGGTCGATGACGGGCCCACCTGGATAGCCCAGACCCAGCAGTTTGGCCAGTTTGTCGAGAGCCTCGCCGGCTGCGTCATCCAGAGTCTTCGCGAGCTGTCGGGTCTGAGTTGTAGAGGTCATGTAGTAAAGCGAGGTATGGCCTCCCGAAACGACCAGGGAGAGAGCCGGGAACTCGGCCGCAGGATTCTCCAGAAGGACGGAGGCAATGTGTCCTTGCAGGTGGTTGACCCCCACAAAAGGTATGCCCAGCGAAAAGGCCAGGCCCTTGGCGTAGGTGAGTCCCACCAGGAGGGCTCCGACCAGGCCGGGGCCCTGTGTGACGGCGATTGCGTCCAGGGACTGGAAAGTCAAACCAGCCTTGGCCAGCGCCTGGGCCACCACATAACAGATGTTGTTAATGTGTTCGCGGCTGGCCAATTCGGGTACCACCCCGCCGAAGTCATGGTGAGTTGAGACTTGCGAGGCGACCACACTGGAGAGAAGCCGATCGCCGTTCTCCAGGATGGCGGCAGCCGTGTCGTCGCAGCTCGACTCGAGTCCAAGGGTGATCATCCTGGCTGCTGCCGGGCCTTTTCGAAGAGCCCGGCAATGGCCTCTCGGTAGGGCGCGCGCACGACGCCCATCTCGGTAATAATGGCTGCTACCAGATGATTGGGCGTGACGTCGAAGGCCGGGTTTTGAACCATCGTGACTTCCGGGGCCAGTCGATTTCCCTTGATTTCCGTGATTTCACGGGTGTCGCGCAGTTCGATCGGAATGTGGTCTCCAGAGGGGCAGTCACGATCGATCGTGGAAAGAGGCGCGGCAACGTAAAACGGGATCTCGTGCTGTCCGGCAAGAACGGCTACGGTATAGGTGCCAATCTTGTTGGCCACGTCACCATTCGCTGCGATGCGGTCAGCCCCTACGACGACGGCGTGAACCTCTCCGGCCTTCATGAAGTATCCGGCCATGCTGTCGGTGATCAGGGTGCAGGGAATCTCCTCCTTCATCATTTCCCAAGCCGTCAAACGGGCCCCTTGCAGGAACGGGCGCGTCTCATCCGCAAATACATGAATGCTTTTCCCGTGTTCGACGGCGGATCGGATGACCCCGAGAGCCGTTCCATGACCGGCCGTGGCGAGGGCGCCGGCATTGCAGTGGGTCAGAACACTCATATCCGACTTCAGTAATTCCTGCCCGTGCTCTCCCATCCGTCGATTGATCTCGATATCCTGCTCGTGCATCAGCACGGCCTCATCGCGGAGCGCTCGCTTGAGATCTTCCAGAGTACCGAGTTTGTGCTTTTCATAGACCCCCCGCATGCGTTGGATCGCCCAGAAGAGGTTCTGGGCCGTGGGGCGGGTGTCATGGATCACCCGCCAAATGCGTTCGAACTCCTGTTCCAGGTTTTCCTTACCCAGCAGGTTCTTGACTCCAAGGGCGATCCCCATGGCTGCCGCCACTCCAATGGCCGGAGCCCCCCGGATCACCATGTCGACTATGGCTTCAGCAACTTCTTCGACCTCCCGATAGGTGTTGTAAACCTCCTGGGTAGGAAGAAGCCGTTGATCGATCATCACTACACCTGCCTGTGTCCATTCAATCGTCCTGATCATGCGTCGAACAGTACACCACTCCCCGCTCCCTGTCTTCAAGAATCAAGAAACGACAGCCTTGGTGCGGAAGAACTATCCTTGAGTTCTGTCCAGAGATAGGGGTAGGGAAAGCTCATTGGTTTGAGCCTCCCCTCCCTCCGAACCGGACGTGCGGTTCTCCCGCATCCGGCTCTCCAGTCAGTGGGGTCCACGGCGGGACTGACAGATCTGCGCGTGGGCTACGGCCATGGTAAATAGCCCCTGCTCGATAAAGTAGGCATTTTTGCCTCCTTTCACTCCTGTTTCCAGGGTCGTCAGCATGCGTTCGGTCCACACTTCCGCTTCCACCCAGCTCCATTTCTGGCTCTCGGCTTCTCTGCCTTGCTTAGGAGTCTCCTCCACTTTCGACAGTTCCTCTTGCTTCGTCATTGACTCTACACATCCACCTTCCTGGCGGGCCTTCGCTCCACCGGCATTACCCGGCTTCTTCACTACTACGCCGCCTCTGACTTCTGCGGGTCTCTTACCAGACCGACCTTTCGCAGACCTCCTCGCTTTACGTCACTTGAACTTCCCACCATTCCATCTCCAACCACCCCAAGGGTTAACAAGATGCCTTTTTCACGTTACCCATCAGGCTCTTGTCCGTGTCAGGTTTCCCTTCCATTCGAGCTTCGCCATTTCCCAGCAGGCTCGCTGTCCCCTCTGAGCCGAATCGAGTTCGTCTCCTACAGACTGGTGGTTCTCCTTCGGCTGCTTCCCACCCCACCTCACGATGACGCAGTTGCCGTCGAATACGGGCCGGAGAACGTTTGCCCGGTAGGGACTTTCACCCTACTGTTCAAGTGCGCTTACGAGCGCACTGGGAGCGGCCTCCGTGCCGCGAACCTGTTCGGACCACGGAGGGTCCTCCTACACTGGGGCAGTTGAACCTGTTCGGACCACGGAGGGTCCTCCCACACTGAGGCAGTTGAACCTGATCGGACCACGGAGGGTCCTCCTTTGTACAAGGAAGATTCCTGGTGAGATTACGGAGGTTCCATCAGGAAGAGTCGTCGTGCACCGGGGAAAAGCAAATTTTCAAGACACGGGCCCCGTCAGACTGCTAAAATTCTCGCCCTATTCCGTGCATGCTATGACATCGAACGTCATCACCTCCGTAGAAAGGCTGTCCGTCCGAGACCGCTCCGAGAGCCATCTGAGTAAATGGATCGCCCGGGCGGCGATGGCCAGCGTCATGTGTTCGGTGGTGAGCATCGCCGGTAGTGGAATCTTCCTGGGCGTCGCTATCTCTCTGTGGCTTTTTCAGGTTTTTACCACCGGGCGGCTTCAGCTCCGGACTCCACCCTTCGGGAAGGTCCTGCTGCTCTTCATGGCCATGGTCTTGGTTTCGATCGCGTTTTCAACAGATCCGATCTTCAGCTTGCCCTATGTGAAGAGGTTCATCCGTTTTGCCCCGGTGATTTTCATCTTTACCTACTTCACCCGTGACCAGGTTGAGTGGACCCTCAAGGGCACTTTGCTCTTGATCTTCCTCAGTGCACTGCTGGGGATCGTTCAGTTCTACTGGCTTTTTGAGGTTGATCTCCTGAACCGTATCCGCGGTTTCATGAGTCACTGGATGACCTTCTCCGGCCAGCTCATGGTGGGGATCATAGCCCTGTCGGGCTTCGTCCTGGCACCTTTCTCACTGGGTAATCGAGACTCGCGAGATCCCGGGGAAAAGGACCTGATCAGGCCCTCCCGGTGGTTGTGGGCCGGGATGCTCGCTGTGCTGTGTGGAGCTCTTCTTCTGACTTTAACTCGCAGCGCCTGGCTGGGCACCATGTCCGGCCTTTTCTGCTGGCTGCTCATCCTGAGGCGAAGATGGGTCATCCCGCTGGGAGTGGTTCTCATCGCGTTTTTCTTTCTTCTTCCGGGATCGTTTCACCGCCGCGTTCTGGATGGGTTCAACCCCAGTGACACCACCACTCGGACCCGGATCGAACTGCTCGTAACGGGAGGCCGGATGCTGGCCGATCATCCCCTGACAGGCGTGGGTCCCCGTATGGTGCCGCGGCTGGCAGACGAGTACCGAACTCACCGGGAGTTCCCCGATTGGCTCTACCAGCATCTGCACAATTCCCCTCTCCAGATTGGCGCTGAAATGGGGTTGATCACTTTGCTGGTGTGGCTCTCGATCTGGCTTTTTCTTCTGCGTGACTACTTGCGTATGGCCAGGGAGGCGGAAAGTTCGGGATCTGGGGATCTGATGTTGCGCTATCTCTGTTACAACGGGATGTGCATTGTCGTTGCTTTTCTGGGAGCCGGTCTGCTGGAATACAACTTCGGTGATTCGGAACTGGTCACGCTTCTGATGTTTTTCGTAACGGCGCCCTATGCCCACTCGGACGGGTTCCAGGCGGCTGCTTGACATTGCCGTCCTGGGGACCCGAGGTATTCCTGCCAATTACGGCGGCTTCGAGACTTTCGCAGAAGAGCTGTCGGTACGTCTGGTGCGCAGAGGCCATCGCGTCTGTGTTTACGGCCGGCGGCATTTCGTGAATCCTCGCCTGGCCCTGTACCGAGGAGTGGAGATCCGCGTGTTCCCCTGCGTCCGTACCAAGTACCTCGAAACGATTTCACACACGGCGCTGAGCGCGGTCCGGGCTCTGTTCGACTCCCATGACATCGTTCTGATCTGCAACTCCGCAAACGCTTGCCTTTGCTGGCTGCCTGCTCTGGCAGGGCAGAAAGTTGTTTTGAATCTGGACGGCATTGAAAGAATGAGACGGAAGTGGGGTCCGATCGGACGCTCTTTTTATCGCCTGGCTGAGTTTCTGGCGATTGAGGTTCCCAGTGTGGCCGTGAGCGATGCCCACACAATTCAGGCCTACTACGAACGGGAGTATGGAGTGAAGACGCCCTTCATCGCTTACGGGGCCGACACCGAACCCGTGAAGAGTCGGCACGCCCTGGAGCGGCTGGGGATTCTCCCGGATCGTTTCATCCTCTACGTGTCGCGTCTTGAACCTGAGAACAATGCGCACCAGGTGATGGAAGCCTATCTCAAAGCCGGCGTCCTAGATCCCCTGGTCGTCGTGGGGGACGCCCCCTACAGTCGCCGCTACATCGGAGAACTGAGGGAGATTGCCAGGCAGGGAAACATCCTGATGCCCGGGGCGATTTATGGAGATGGCTATCGGGAGCTGCTCTCGCACTGCCGCTGCTACGTGCATGCAACCGAGGTGGGCGGAACTCACCCGGCTCTCATAGAGGCGATGGGAGTGGGCTGCCTGGTGGTCTCCAATGACACTCCCGAGAACCGGGAGGTAGTTGCCGACACCGGTCTGCTCTACGGCTTCAACAACGTGGATCGACTGGCAGCCCTTCTGAGCAAAATCTGGCAAGATGGCAGTGAGTACCAGCACTTGCGAAATCGAGCCAGAGAACGCGTTCGCCGTCACTACGACTGGGAGAAGGTGACCGACGCCTATCAGGATCTTTTCTATGAAGTTCTATCCTAGGGTGATCGGGGATGCCCTGACCATCGCCGCCAACTTCCTGATCAAGCTTTCTTTTCAGCATCGCCTGATTTTCAGTTTCATCAAGCGGGACCTGAGCACTCGCTACCTCGGTTCAACCCTGGGCGTTCTGTGGGCCGTGATTCATCCCCTGGTGCTTCTCATCAGCTATACATTCATCTTTGCGATTCTATTCCGTCCTGGTCTCCCCGACAGCGAACACTTCGTCCTCTATTTGTTCGCGGGTCTCCTCCCCTGGCTCTACTTCCAGGATACAGTCCAGCGCTCTGCGACAACGCTGATCGAGCACAGTAATCTCATTCGCAGAACTGTTTTCCCTTCAGAGATACTTCCAGTCGTCATCGCAGGATCGAACGTCATAACGCACTTGATCGGCGTAGGCCTGCTGCTGGTCGTCCTTTATTTTTTCCACGGCCTCAGCTGGCATCTGCTGTTGATCCCCGTTTTTCTGTTGCTGCTGGTGGTTTGGACCCTGGGTCTCGCCTGGCTGGTGGCTGCTCTGACGGTCTTTCTAAGGGACACCAGCCAGTTTCTCATCGTAGCGCTCATTCTCGGGTTCTGGTTCACCCCCATTTTTTATCGGATCGAACATGTTGAGGAACGCCTTCCCCGGCTGGCCTTCTTCCTGAAGCTCAACCCCATGACCTACCTGGTCCAGAGCTATCAGGACCTGCTGGTGGGTCATCAGTCGCCCGATCTGTGGATGCCGCTGGCCCTGACCGGATTTGCAGTGGTCAGCCTGATGGTGGGCGGCATCGTATTTCGAGTCTTGAAGAGAGAATTTGTGGATGTCCTCTAGTCCTTCCACGTCGGAAGCCAGTGCAATCCAACTTCAGCATGTCTCGAAGAAGTACCCGATTTATGAGACTTCTTCCTCCAGGCTCCTGGAACTCCTGTCCTTCCGAAAATGGAAACTCCACCGGGACTTCTGGGCCCTCCGTGACATCAGTCTGGCGATTCCCAAAGGGGCAACTCTGGGGGTTGTGGGGCAAAACGGATCAGGCAAGAGCACCCTTCTTCAAGTTCTGGCCGGGATCCTGCGGCCCACCACCGGTAGCTGCCAGGTTCAGGGTTCGGTTGCCGCCATTCTCGAACTGGGTGCGGGGTTCAACCCCGAGTTCAGCGGAAGAGAGAACATCTTTATCAATGCCGCCGTCCTGGGTCTGTCACACCGCCAGACTCACGACAGAATGGACCGGATCCTGGATTTTGCAGGGATCGGAGAATTCATCGATCAGCCGGTCAAGACCTATTCCAGTGGGATGTTCGTGAGGCTCGCCTTTTCAGTTGCCGTTCATGTAGACCCTGAAATACTGCTGGTCGACGAGGCTCTGGCGGTGGGGGACCTGGTTTTTCAGCACCGCTGCATCCACCGGATGCGCCAGCTCCGAGACGCCGGGAAAACGATCGTTCTGGTGACTCACGATCTTCACGCGGTGACCAGCTACTGCTCTTCGGCCATACTTCTGGACGGAGGCCGGAAGCTGCATGAGGGAAGTCCGGCAGCCGTGGTCCAGCGCTACCAGGCTCTGGTCGCCAGGCGCGAGGCGGACCTTGCCGACGGTCTGGTGGAGAAGTCCGCTTCACCCGCCGATAACCTTCCGGTGGTCAGGACCATTCCCTACATTCACAACCGCTATGGGGAGGGGGCAGCGGAGATCATTGGAATCATCCTTCTGTCTTCGGACGGTGAGGTCTTGACCTCGGTTCCAGAGGGCGGGGAATGCAGTCTCCTGGTGTCGGTGCACTTCAAGCAGCAGGTCGCGGACCCGATCGTGGGCTTCACGGTACGGGACCGACTGGGTAACGAAATGACTTCCTCCAATACTTCCTACGAAGGAATTCACCTGCCTGACGCCCGGGTGGATCAGATCTATACGATAGCTTTCCGGTTTCGGGTGCCCGCGCTGCGGCCCGGCAGCTACACGATCTCTCCGGCCGTGTCCAGAGGAGACATCTGGGAGCACACGGTTGAAGACTGGATCGACAACGCCTACATCTTTAATCTGCTCGACACGGGGCTTGTCTACGGACAGATGCGGTGGCCGGTCGACATCGACTTTCAGGTCTCGATCGAGCCGAGAGAGAGCCGGATAGAGGAACCCCGAGTGGTAAAGCCGAATGGTGCCTGACCCGGCCGCAGAAGTCCCTCCCTTTTACAAGAACTGGCGCTGTGTACTGGGCCTTGCGCTCGTCATGGGCGTGAACGTTATCTGGGAAGTGCTCAATGACGTTCCGGCCATCTGGGACATGGCCTACCACCAGCTCATGGGACTTTCCTATCTCCAAGCCTGGCGTGCGGGGACTGATCAACGTCAAATAGAATTCCCGCGCATTGACTCATCCAAAATCGAACTGATGGCATACCGTTGCCTCATCAAGAATCGAACCGAAAACTTGATGAGGAGGTCACAGATTGAAGAAGAAGTTGAGTTTGGAGTTGCGCCGAGAATTGTTGACGCGTACCGCTGAGGATTACGCATCGGCCCGCAAAGGGATCAAGAGCCAGATTGTAGATCAGTTGGTCGCGACAACCGGCTACGGTCGCAAACATGCGATTACCCTGTTGAACAATCCGCCGAGCAGGGCCAGTTCGTCGCGGCCCCGCCGTGCCCGATACGATGACCGGGTGAAGCGGGCACTGGTGACTCTTTGGACAACGGCCAACCGGATCTGCGCAAAGAGACTGGTCCCCTTTGTTCCCGAGTTGATCGAAGTTATGGAGAGGAACGGTCATCTATCCTTGCCGCCTGATGTTAGGCGAAGGCTGCTAGCGATCAGCCCAGCTACCGCTGATCGATTGTTGGCTTCCGAAAGAAGCAGCCGGCACGGTGTCAGTACGACCCGACCAGGAAGCTTGCTCAAGAAGCAGATCAAGGTCCGAACCTTCGCTGACTGGGATGATCTTCAACCCGGTTTTGTCGAAGCCGACCTTGTGGCTCACTGCGGCGAGAGTGCTGCAGGCAGTTTCCTACACACTCTGGTCCTGGTGGACGTCGCAACGGGCTGGACCGAATGCGTGGCGCTGCTACGGCGTAGCGAAGCCGATGTGATCGGATCTCTCAACTGCCTGCGTGGGCGGCTCCCGGTTCCTCTTCTCGGATTGGACACGGATAACGGAAGCGAATTCATCAACTATGAGATGCTCCGTTACTGCCAAAGAGAGCAGATCACTTTCACTCGTTCCCGGGTGGGTCGAAAGAACGATCAGGCCTTCGTTGAGGAGAAGAATGGTTCGATCGTGAGACGGCTGATTGGCTACGATCGCTACACGGGTCTGGGGGCCTGGCGAGCCCTGATTCAGCTTTACGAGATTCTGCGCCTCTACGTGAACTTCTTTCAGCCCTCGATGAAGCTAATCGAGAAGCAACGCCGGGGTGCACGCGTCAAGAAACGCTACGATCGGGCTCAAACTCCTTACCAGCGAATCTTAGCCTCTGATTGTCTCACCAAGAGAAAAATAGAACCCATCAAAGACCTGTACAGGAAGCTGGATCCAGTCACGTTACTCAAAGAACTCGAGCGAAGACAGGACCATTTTTGGACCTTTGCCAACGGACAAAGAGAACCGGAGAGAAACGGCTCCCCTAGAGAGATGGATGCTGTTGTCAGGAAGTACCTTGCTGAGATCAGTGCTGCACCAGAATCCAACCAAATCAGGAGATATCGGCGGACGAAGAAGCCCCGGGTTGCCCGGACTTGGAGGACCCGGGAGGATCCTTTCGTTGAAGTCTGGCCAGAGGTTCGTGTCCAACTGGAAGTCAATCCCGCTCAAACAGCCAAAGCGCTTTTCATTCGGCTTCAACAACGCCATCCCTGTCGATTCTTTGATGGGCAGCTGCGAACTTTGCAGCGCCGCGTCAGGGACTGGCGAAGAGAACAACTCTACAAGGCCGAGATCTCCCGTGTAGAGCCAACGTTCTCTGAAATCGGGTCTGATTTCGCAAAAGAAGGTGCGCCAACAAAGGGGCAACCAGCCGAGGTCAAAATAGTCTTATGAGCCATGGGAAGTGTCCCCTGACGGCCACACAGCAATGTCGCCTCGACCGCTGGGCCGTACATCTCCAGCAGCAGGGACTTCACGGTCCCGGGACAACCCAAGAAGGGGGTCACCTGAGTCGGCCGCCGAGAGGGAACCCCATTCGGGCTCGCCCTCACTGTGTCCCCTCTCGCAGTCCAAGAACCGGACAAGACAATTCGCTCAAACCAAGAACAACACCCTACTTGACAAGGTGGGTCATTTTTACGTGATCACTCCGGCACATTATTCCCTTGTCATTTCGACCTTCCACTCCACCCGTTGTTTCTGCGAGACGGAAGAAATAAGCTGTTCTGAACTGGGTTCGATTCCCAATGAGGCAAGTTTCTAGTTTCGGTTCGATTCTTAGATGAGGCAACACGCGGAATTCTAACTGTCGCCAATCACTGTGATGAGGAAGGCCGGGAACAACGACGCGGCGAAGCCTACCCACTGTGCGGTCACTCCCTGAAATCACTCTTGTCCAAATTAGCCATAAGAGAGGTCGGGTCGACCTCGTAAGATTCGGTTGATCGAATAACCGGACAAGGAGGACCCGACCATGAATCGATTTTGCAGCATTTTCAGTCAACTTCTCCAGCTTTTTCCTCGCTGGGAGTTTCAACAACTGGTCCTGGAGACCAAAGCCGAGCGCCATGCACGCGGTTTCAGCAGCTGGGGACAGTTTGTCGCCATGCTGTTTTGCCAGCTGGGCCGTGCTCATAGCCTGCGGGAGATCTGCGGAGGCCTGGCCAGCTGTGAAGGAAAACTGCATCATCTTGGAATCGCTTCTCCCAAGCGCTCCACCCTCAGCTATGCCAATAAGCATCGACCCTGGCAACTGTACGAAAAGGTTTTTTACCGCCTGCTGGATCGTTGTCTGAGAGAGACCGAAGGGCGTCGCAAGAGAAGATTTCGTTTCAAGAATCCGCTGCTGAGTCTGGATGCGACCGTCATCGATCTGTGCGCACAATTGTTTGACTGGGCTCATTTTTGCCGAACCAAGGGGGCCGTCAAACTGCATCTACTCTTGGACCACAACGGTTACCTTCCCGTCTTTGCCCACATCACCGAGGCAGCCACGGCCGACATCACCGTGGCTCGCCGTCTGAAGTTTGCCGCCGGCACCGTTGTCGTCTTTGATCGCGGCTACAACGACTACAACTGGTATGCGGACTTGACCCGTCAGGGCGTCTTCTTTGTGACCCGTCTCAAAGACCGTGCCGATTACGAGGTCCTCGAAGACCGCCCGCTTCCCAAAAACCGTCGAGTCGTCCGTGACCAGGTGATTTTCTTTCACGGACTGGCCGCCCAGGACAAAACCTGTTTCTTGCGCCTGGTCGAAATCCAAGATCCGCTCTCTGGCCGCCTCGTTTTTTTGACGAATCACCTGGATTTCGGAGCCACCACCATTGCCGCAATCTACAAGGAGCGCTGGCAAATCGAGCTCTTTTTCAAGGCCCTCAAGCAGAATCTACGGGTCAAGACCTTCGTCGGCACCTCGGCCAACGCCCTCAAGACCCAAATTTGGACAGCATTGATCGCTCTGCTGATTCTGAAGTTTCTGCAGCTCAAAGCAACCTTTGACTGGTCACTGTCCAATCTGGCCGCACTGCTGAGGATGAACCTGTTCGTTCATAGAGACTTGTGGAGGTGGTTGAACCAACCATTCAAGTTTCCACCCCTACTACCGGAGGGCTCTCAAGCCTCCTTCACCCTCTCGTAATCTGGACAGCACCATCGGAGACCTGGACATGAAACCCTGAAAATCCCGTCCAAGACGCCAATAAAATCAAGGGGTCGATCATCGAATCTCAGCTAATTTGGACAGCAGTGCCCTGAAATAGGTGCCAGAGTAGACTGTCCCCTTTTTTCTCTTTCAGTCGTTGAATCGAATCGAGGTCAGAATCGCCCTGGCTACGTCCTTCACCTCTGGGTCGTTGTAACAGACTCGGAAGTACAGCTTCGTCTCACCGGCCTTTCCCTCTCCGGTACCGAGCACGTCCGGAAAGTAGGCGGCATATACAAAGGGATGGCTTTCCGGGTGAGCGTTGTCGGCATAGGATCCAAGTCGAGCCCGCTTTCCATTGACGCTGACTTCTTCTACTTGGAACGTACCCTCAGAAGCTTGGCCCAGATGTCCGTCGAACGAGTTGTCCGAGTACCAGCCATAGTCGAAGGTTATGTAGAACTCCTGGCTCTCAAATCGGCCCACGAACGAGTCCTCACCCTGTACGGGCACGTTCCTAAGGTCGTGAGGGCCGGCAAAGGAAAAAGAGTGGTTCCTCAGTAACACCCAGTCATCGGGGATTGTCCTGCCGGCGAACTTGGTGCCGCAATTGATGATACAAGCTACCGCTAAAGCCACAAACGCAAGACGAGCTCTGTGTGTTGACCAAGGGCCCGATCGATTCGGTATTACCTTCATCTTGACACCTTCAAGGCAGCTAACTTAACTAAACTAACGATTTTGATTATCTGGTTTCCAGATAATACGCCCGGCAGGTTGCGGGATCTACGATATCTAAGGTTCTTCAGGGCCCCCTCAATACGGTCGTAGCCCCAAGTCGGGTTTTCCCTGGCCATGCGGACCACTAACTCAACGAGTTCCTTTCCGATGCGGGGTCTTCCAACCTTCTTGCGTCTATGGCTGTAGTCCCACTTTTCGGCAACGAGCCGACTGTGCCACCGCAGGATCGTGTCCGGACACGAATGTGCATCGATTTGGCCCAGTGATGTTCAAGGCAAGCGTGAAGCGTGCTAAGGAACCGCAATGAGCAAAGCGAATAATTTTCAATCTTCAATCAACCTCAGGCCAGGGGGCTGACGCCGCTGGCCTTCTCGAGCAGAGAGATCGGGGCTTTCTCCGGCTGCAGCATGGAGCGGCGGTCGATCATCAGGGTCTGCTCCAGTGCGAACTGCCCTGACAGAGCTGCATGGGGTACGAAATCGGTAAAAACCATCCAGCTCGATCCGGGCGGAAATTCCAATGTGTGCCTGGGCGCTGCTTCCTGGAATGCCCGGTTCGCCTTCAGATGGTCGTGTAGGCGGAGCATGAAGTCGTCGTAGCGGGAGGGGGCTGCCAGGGGAAGTCCCAGGGCCTTGCCCCAACGACTCAATTGCCTGGTCCATGTGCCAAAAATCCCTTCCTGTCCGGCCGGGAGAGGCATCTCGGGGGTGCCTACGTAGGTTCCCAGCAGGCGCTCGAAAGTGTCGGAGGTGATCCACTGCCTGGACTCCACGGGATTGATGTTCACAAAGAAGCGGAGAATCCGGTTTCCGTAGGTGGGTCGTGTCGGGAAGGCATCCACGTGGAGCAGGTCGTTTCTGGCCTTGAACTTCACTTGCCGCCCCTCCTCCTCCTGAGGTCGGAAACTGGCGTAGTCCAGGCTCCAGCCCGGGGCGTAAGGGGAAAGAAAACTCTCCAGAAAACGGGTGACCGATGCCGTGAAGGTCCTCATGACTTCGAGCAGGCGCTGGGAGTCTTGTGCAGATGCGCTGGCCGCGCCGCTGACCATGTTTCTCTGTGGTTTGTAGGCGATGTTTTTCCGATAACCAGCCTTGACCTGCTTCTGGTCCAACAGGAAACGGATGTCCTCGTCCGGAAGCTGAATGGGTGAGCGCGCAAAGAAGAGAACCTCGCCATCTTCCAGGAGCCGGCAGAACTCCTGCGAGCGCGAGTAGTCCAGGTTGTGCGAATCCAGAGTCACGAGACCCATCAGGGCTCCGCAGTGTAGTGAACCACCCCCTGCAGGTCAAATCGACGGCGGGTGATACAATTCCGCTCTCATGACCCACTCGGACTCTCCCTTCCGTAACCGCCTGGCCGACGAAACGAGCCCTTACCTGCTGCAGCATGCCGGGAATCCGGTGGACTGGTATCCCTGGGGAGAAGAGGCGCTGAAACGGGCTCAGACCCTGGACCGGCCGATGCTTCTGAGCATCGGCTACTCGGCCTGTCACTGGTGCCACGTGATGGAGAGGGAGTCCTTCGAGAATGAGGACATTGCAGCGCTCATGAACGAGCGGTTCGTCAACATCAAGGTGGACCGGGAGGAACGTCCCGAACTGGACGCGATCTATATGAACTATGTCCAGATGACGACCGGCTCTGGAGGCTGGCCGTTGACGGTTTTCCTGACTCCCGGTGGAGTCCCCTTCTTTGGAGGAACCTACTTCCCCCCGGCCGATCATTATGGCCGGCCTGGATTTCCGAAAGTCCTCAAGAGTGCCGCTGCCGCTTTTCGGGACCGCAGGGAAGATCTCGAGAAGATGGCTCCTGAAATCGTCTCGAGGCTGCGCCGGGCCAGCGAACTGGAAACATCCCGGGGCGACCTGTCGCCGGCTCTTCTCGAGCAAGCGGCTTCGCAGATCGGACGGAGTTTCGATCCCCGTCACGGAGGGTTTGGTGGTGCTCCCAAGTTTCCCCAGTCCATGGCACTCGGTTTCCTGATCCGCCACCACACGCGGACCGGTTCGCAGCAATCCCTGGAGATGGTGGAGTCGACGCTGACGAAAATGGCCCGAGGGGGACTCTACGATCAGCTGGGGGGCGGATTTCATCGCTATTCGGTCGACGATCTCTGGCTCGTTCCCCACTTCGAGAAGATGCTCTACGACAACGCCCTCCTGGCCCAGGTTTACCTGGAGGCTTTTCAGGTGACGAAGTCTTCTTTCTTTCGCCGTATCGTCACGGAGACCCTCGACTTTGTGCTGACAGAGATGACCCATCCGGAGGGCGGCTTCTACTCGGCTCTCGATGCAGACAGCGAGGGCGAAGAGGGTCTGTTTTATGTCTGGTCAAAGCAGGAAGTGGAGCAGGAGTTGGGCCCGGAGGCCGATGTCTTTTGTGACTACTACGATGTCTCCGAGGGTGGCAATTTTGAAGGCGTTAATATTTTGCACCCGAGGGCGGACCTGGGGAAACTGGCCCAGCGGCACGGCACATCCGAGAGCCTTCTCGAGGAAAGACTCTCGAGGAGTCGGCTGAAGCTGCTGGAGAAGAGAGGGCACAGGATCAGGCCCGGGTTGGACAGCAAGATACTCACCGCCTGGAACGGGATGATGCTGAGGGCTTTCTCCAATGCCGGGTTCGTGCTGGGTTCATCCAGATATCTCGAGGCGGCTGCCAGGAATGCAGAGTTTCTGGTTCGGGAGCTGATCGTCGAGGACCGGCTGCAGCGAACCTGGAACAATGGCCGTGCCAGACTCAACGGGTACCTGGAAGATTATGCGGCAACGGTCGAAGGGCTCCTGGCCCTGTTCGAGGCGAGTGCAGACCGGCGCTGGCTGGAGCTGGCAGAGAGACTGATGGATCAGACGATTGAGCTCTTCTGGGATGATGCCCGGAGCAGTTTCTTTTTTACGACTCACGACCATGAGGAGTTGATCGTTCGACACAAAGAATACATGGACAATGCCACCCCGAGCGGCAACTCCACCAACTGTTTGAACCTGCAGCGCCTGGGATATTTCCTCGACCGTCCCCGCTATCTAGAACTGGCCACGCGGCAACTGGAGCACATGGGTTTTGGCTTTACAAAGCACCCGCTGGCTTTCAGCAACTGGCTTCAGGCTCTGGACTTCCATTTCGGCCCGGTCACCGAAATCGTGGTGCTGGAGGGTGCTGGTTCTGAAGATCCGCTCCTTGCACTGCTGCGCGATCGTTTCCTGCCGTCGCAGGTGATCGTCAGGGTATTGGAAGAGACCCTCTCACCGGAGCTGGAGCAGGCTCTTCCTCTGCTACGGGGGAAGAAACGCCGGGGCAACGGAACTACAGTTTATGTTTGTCAAGATTCCGTCTGTACGGCTCCCCTCACTGATGCTCCGGATCTGGCCCGCCACCTCGAGAGTCTGACCCCGCTTTTGTGAGCCGGACGATTTTCAGTTGCATCCTGAGCAGGTGCAGTGCCCGGACCCGATGGGAGACCTGGTTCTTCTCTTCTTCACCCATTTCGCCGAAGGTTTTTCCCGCCGGAGGGTAGTAGAAGATGGGGTCATAACCGAATCCGGAGCACCCGAACGGTTCGAGGGCAATCTCGCCTTCCACAATCCCTGTCGCCTGGGTGACACTCCCTCCCCAGTCCACACAAACAGAGCAGACGAATCTCGCCGTGCGCCGGGACCGGTCTGCAGGCCCGGTGAGGTGCCTGAGTCCACGGAGAACCCGGGTAATTCTCTTTTCGTCCGTGGGAGCGAACCTGGAGCTGAAGACGCCGGGAGACCCTCCCAGGGCATCGACTTCCAGGCCGGAGTCGTCGGCCAGGGACGGGTAACCGGTTGCCTGCCGGTAGCCGGTGGCCTTGAGTCGGGCGTTCTCTTGAAAAGTCGAACCGGTCTCCAAAGGAGCAGCAACCGGCGCGATCTGCCTGAGAGAGATGAGATCAAGCCCGGAGTCCGAAAGTATAGATCGAATCTCCTTGTTTTTGTGTTTGCTGGTCGTGGCTACCAGGAGCTTCACGAGGGGATGACGGGCAGGGTACGACCGAAATCCTGACACTCCTTTGCGAGGACGGTCGCCTGCAACTCGGTGAGTCCTTGAATGCCCTTGAAGGCGAGGTCGATCAGGCCGTCCAGCTCTTTGCGCTTGAAGGGGTGGCCCTCGGCCGTCCCCTGGATCTCAACGAAACCTTCGCTGTTCGTCATCACAACGTTCATATCGACCTGAGCTATCGAGTCTTCCTCATAGGACAGATCGAGTCTGGGTTCGCCGGCCACGATCCCAACACTCACGGCAGCCACCAACTCTCGAATGGGGGAGGTTCTCAGGGTTCCGCTCTTGAGCAGATGATCGACAGCCAGCGCCAGAGAAATGAATGCCCCGGTGATGGATGTGGTCCGTGTTCCGCCGTCAGCCTGAATGACGTCGCAGTCGATCCAGATGGACCTTTCTCCCAGCTTTTTCAAATCAACGACGGAGCGCAGCGATCGCCCGATCAGCCTTTGAATCTCCTGCGTCCGGCCGGATGGGCGGCCTCGCGAGACCTCGCGTGTCATGCGGGATCCAGTAGCCCTGGGCAGCATCGAATACTCCGCTGTGATCCAGCCCTGCCCGCTGCCGCGAAGGAAGTGGGGAATTCTTTCTTCGACGCTTGCAGTGCAGATGACCCGAGTGTCTCCACATTCGATCAACGCTGATCCTTCGGCGTGTTTGTTGCAAGGAGACACGATGTGAATTTCACGGAGCTCGTCTGCAGCTCGATTCTCACGTGACATCACCGTATCTTACCTGAACACCGTACTCAGGGAAACGTGCCCCGCCAGAGTCTTAGCCTCCTGCCCTCCCAGAATAAAACGAACGCCTTCAACTTCTTCCAGGTTGGTGGTCAGCGATCTGGCAATGGAGCGGAGCAGACCCAGCTCACAGGCAACAGATCCTCGAAGTTGCCCAGCGGTCTGACGAGCCAGGTCCACGATCGCCGTTCCGTCCTCGAGAAGAAATACCTGTTCGACTCCGGCTCGGGGTCCGACCAGGGCCCTCGACCTCGCCAGTGCGGCCCGAGCCAGGGAGAGGGCCATTGCGGTGGGATTCGACTGGTGGAGGACCTCTTCTGTGGAGCTGCCCAGGTCAACCTTGCCGGGGTTCGTAACCGAGAGGCGGAAAAAAAAGACTTTCACCGATCTGGTGGTTGCTTCCGCATCGCTTTCCGGCTGGGGCTGGACAACCAGCTCGGGCACCGGCTCCTGAACCGGTTCCTGCATGCGTTCTTTTTCCGACTGATAGGTCAAGAGAGCGGCGGCGACCGCGATCACCACCAGCAACGCCGCAATGGATGTTTTCATCCACGTCTTCATTGCAAGAATTCCTCGATTGCGTCAGCGATAGAGATCGCGATGGCTTCCTGAAAGTCGGGTTGCAGGAGGACCTCGGCATCTGCAGGATTGGTCAGGTAGCCAGCTTCGACCAGCACAGCAGGTCCCTGCACCGGAGCCAGAATCTCGAGAGGGGCTGTCGCAGGTAAGTTGTCCGTACCAAAGAGCCCATTCAGCCGTTGCTGAATCAGAAGCGCCAGCCTCCGACTTTGAGCTGCGAATCCTGTCTGGCCCTGGTGCCAGGCTATCAGTTCTCCGGCCTTTTTAGCGAATGCCATTTCCCCCGCGTGCGTGAACACCACAGGGCCTCTGATCTTCGCTGAATAGCTACCACCCACATGGAGGCTCAGGAAAACGGAGGAACGGTTCCCGTTGGCGACAGAGCTGCGGCGTTGCAGCGAAGGATTGAAATCGCTGGTTCGGGTAGCATCTGCAACCAGTCGCCGGCGTGCCAGCTCCATCGTCAAGTGGCGGCTGATCTGGGCCACCAGATCTTTTTCGAACATCCCTTTGAAAGTCACCCCGCGTTCTTCGCCGCCGTGCCCCGGGTCGATCGTGATGACGTGTCCACCCCGCTGCTCCGGAGTGGATCTGTTCGGTGCGACCGGGTCAACCTCGGCCATGGCTGTCGAGTAGATATCGATCAGGAGTCGTGCAGGATCCCCTGCCTGCGTGCTCCGATAGCTTCTGAAATCGAAGCCTTTGACAATCTCGCACGTGGTCGACTCGGGCTCTGTCTGGCAGTCCATTGAAGACACGAGCGAAGATTCGGGACGAACCCGCGGCTGCAGGAACTCGACCCCCCGGTCGACACGAACTTGGAGCGCCCGGTCGGACTCCTCGACATGGAACAGCATGCGCCGGGAGGGCAGGAACACCAGTGAGACCCGGTTCGGAGAGTTGAGAACCTGCACAGACACCTGCTCTTGTCCTCCGTTGTCCCCGAATGGGAGGAGTTGCAGCGGAGCGTCGAGTATTCTGGGAAGGACGTTTTTGACGAAATCGGTGGGTACCAGCCATCGACTTCCCCTTCGTACGACGGGCTGGGAAAGAAGGATGTATTCCTGTTGTGCCCTCACCAGGGGGCGCCCCTCGATGAGTTCCAGAGTCGCCCTCGGTCCCTGCACCAGAATTCGGTCGTCCTGGCGCTCGAGTGTGAGGCCCAGAGTTCCAGCGATCTGGTTCAAGGACAGATAGGTGTTCGAAGAAATCTGCACCAGATCGACCCTGTGGACTCCCTCACGATAGACCAGTTGGAGTTCCTGGGCATTGAGGAGGACACCCGCCAGCAGCATCAGGCAAGCAAGCACCCTCGCATATCTCTGTCTCTGCATTGAATACAGATTATAGAAGAGTTGTGGTCCGCTTCGTTGGCGCAAATCCCTTACGCAGCTGCCAGCAGGTTCGGCGCAGGGCAGCGCTTACGTTCGAAGCCGTACCGACCGATCACCCCGCCCTTACCTCCGGATGATCTTCTGCTGACCATGACCCGCTACGACTACGGCCTCATCCCATACAGACCGAACCCGTCCAATCGCCGCCATCTCGATTCTGCCCTCCCCAGCAAGCTCTTTGACTATCTGGCTTCAGGCTTGAGTGTTCTCTCGGAAAACCTCGAGAGCCTTCGCGAGTTCCTTACTGGTCACGAGGCGGGAGTGGTCTACGATCGGGTGGACGACATTCCTGCTCTCTTGAAGGATCTGGAGTGCCTTCAACCGGCTGATTCTGTGCAGTTCACCATGGAGAAGGCGATTCCCGAACTGGAGCGCTTATATTCCCTCGTCCTGGGAAGGGATTCCTGAGCGACGGCATTGCATAGAACCTTTATATTGGTATCGACGGTGTGGTGAGACACCCTTGATAGAGTCAGTGCTCCGTGCTCGGATCACGCGCAGTGTTTTCCGGTGGATTCCGTGGGACCTCGAATGAAACTCCGTTTCGTTATCGGGACGTTCTTGCTGGCTACGGCCGATTGTGGCGGTCTCGAGCCCTTCGGGTTGCGGCAAAACGATCGCGTCCTGTTTCTCGGGAATTCGTTTTTCGAGCGCGATAGAGACTACGGTTATATCGAGACTGCGTTGGCCACTCGGTTTCCCGACCAGGACGTCACGTTCAGGTACCTCGGCTGGACCGGAGATACCGTTTTTGGACATTCACGCCCCCCTGGACGCAGGGGAGCGGTCTTCGGCGAACCGGAGGAAGGCTTCCAGAAACTGGTTGAACACGTCAGCCGCCTCACCCCCACGGTCATTCTCGTTGCCTACGGCTTGAACGAATCTTTCGCCCGAGAGGAAGGTCTCAGGGAATTTGTCGTGGGCTTCGAAAGACTCCTGGACAGCCTTGAAGAGACCGACGCCAGAATTGTGCTGGTCTCACCTTTCAAAATGGGCTGCTTCATTCCTTCGGAAGAGTTTGTCGACAGACGCAACCAGGAAATCACTCTCTATTCCGATGCCATCCAGTCATTAGCCGAGGATCGGGGCTGCTATTTTGTCGATCTTCGGGAGCTGCTGGCGGACTGTGGGAATCCTTCGTTCGGGCCCATATTGTCTGAAAACGGAATCCACCTGACCGAACAGGGGTATCGCCTGGCGTCCACTATGATTCTGGAGCGGCTCGAGATCCGGAATACCGCCAGGGAGATTCAGATTGACGCGGCTCATCCTGAGGCGGCGAACAAGAACTCTACCCTGGTCGACGTCAATACTATGGACAACGGATTGACGTTCGAGGTTCTCTCCCGCTACCTTCCCCTGGCGGCTACGGAGGCCGGTCCATCCGAGAGTCGCCAGATCCGAGTGTCCGGATTGCGGTCTGGAAACTATTCTTTGAGGATCGGCGGACAGATCGTGGCTGCAGGAACATCGACCGAATGGGCGTCGGGGATTTCCGTCGGGGGACCGGAGATTGAACAGTCGCTCGAGTTGCGGCGAACCATAACCAGGAAGAATGATCTTTTCCTGCGAAGCTGGAGACCTCGAAACGACGCCTTCATCTATGGAGAACGCAGGCACGAACAGGTACCCGTGCAAAAGGAGCTTTCTGATTACGACCCTTTGATTCGCGCCCACGAAGAACGCATTGCACGCCTCAAGGTTCCGACAAGACAGCTGCACGAGCTGATTCGCCAGTATTCTCCCTGAGATCACCCCCCAGTACGCGTATGAACATTCCCGGGATTCTGTTTGCGACCTGGATGGGTTTCATGTCTGCCACCGGCTCAGCTCTGGGCCAGCGAGACCTCCAGTCGGTGCCGGCGCCCGATGTCAGCGCTGAACTGGCACAATTCAAGATCCACAAGGGATTTCGCATTGGTCTGTTCGCCAGCGATCCGACCATCTCCAAACCAATGCAGATGAACTTCGATCCGCAAGGGCGCCTGTGGGTCGCCAGCAGCAAACTCTATCCCCAAATCGAGCCTGATCAGGCGCCCTCCGACCAGATCCTCATTCTGGAGGACAGGGACGGGGACGGTCGAGCCGACCGACGGACCGTGTTCGCACAAGACCTCCATATACCGGCTGGCGTGGCACCGGGTGACGGAGGCGTCTACATCACCCAGGGAGGCCAGCTCCTCCACTTGAGGGACAACGATGGCGATGGCAAGGCCGACTCCCGCAGGGTGGTCCTTTCTGGATTCGGAACCCAGGACACGCACCACCAGCTTCACGGGCTCACCTGGGGGCCCGACGGTCTACTGTACATGCTGCAGGGTTACTACATCGGCTCTCATGTGGAGACTCCCTACGGTGTGGTTCGATTGAACGGGGGAGGTGCCTGGCGCTTCAATACGGCTTCCCACCGCATCGATATCTACAGCCGCGGCCTGGTCAATCCCTGGGGGATTCGATTCGATCGCTGGGGCCAGACCTTTCAAACAGACGGCGCAGGCTCGGGAGCAGGAATTCATTTCTCATTTCCCGGGGCGACGTTCATGGCCTCGCCCGGAGAGGAGAGGATTCTGCACGGACTGAATCCGGGAGCCCCCAAGCTGTGCGGCATTGAAATCATAGGGGGCCGCCATCTGCCCCACGAGTTTCAGGACAACATCCTGACCAATGACTACCGGGCCAATCGAGTTCAGAGATATCTGATCGAAGAAGATGGGAGTGGATATCTGGCCCGAAAGCAACCGGACTTCATTGAGTCCCGCCATGTTTCATTCCGTCCTGTCGACATCGCCATGGGACCCGACGGAGCGATCTATGTCGCCGATTGGTACAGTCCCATTATTCAGCACGGTGAAGTCGACTTCCGGGATCCCCGGCGCGACCGTGTTCACGGCCGTATCTGGAGGATCACCCATAATCGGCGACCCCTGCTCAAGCGCCCGAAGCTGATCGGTGCCAAAACTGAAGAGCTGCTGGCAGCCCTGGCAGCTCAGGAAGACTACACCAGGAGGCAGGCTCGCCGGGTTCTCATCGAGCGCGGGGCCGGCGCTGTCCGAAATCCACTGGACAGCTGGATCTCGGGATTGGATCGCGCCAGTGAAGCCGGCCAGCAAAGCCTTCTCCAGGGACTATGGCTCTACCAGGCGCTGGGACTGTTCGAAGGGAATCTACTCACGGAGCTGCTGAAAAATGAAAACCATCGTGTCCGAGCCGCCACGGCTCGAGTCGCCGGATCCTGGAGAGTAGAGCTGGGCGACGATTTCCTGCAGCTGATGACGAAGGCGATCGAAGATGAACATCCCCGGGTGCGCCTGGAGGCGGTTCGGGCCCTGTCACTTTTGCCGGCCGCTCGCTCGGCTGAGCTGGTTCTGCGGACGCTGGATCAGCCGCTCGATCCCAACCTCGACTATGCGATCTGGAGAACCATCAGGGAGCTGGAGTACGCCTGGCTTCCTGCAGTTGGGGCCGGGCAGTTGGACTTCAACTCAGACATGTCTCGTCTGAGTTATGCACTCCAGGCGATAGACTCCCCGGCAGCGGTCCCTCACTTGCTCCGAATGATCGATGAGGACCGGATGCCGCGGGATCGCCTGGCGGGAGCCCTGCGCGTCCTGGCCACTCACGGAAACCCGGGTGTGCTTTCCCGGGTCCTGGGGGCCATCTCGACCTTGCGGCTGTCCGAAGATGAAATCGCGGACGTTCTGGAGGAGCTGATCGAATCGAGTCGAAGTCGTGGGATTCGACCCACCGGCGACCTGTCAGCGGTGGAGTCGCTCCTTCACTCACGTGATCCGGATGTTCAGGTCGCTGCCATCCGCGCCGCCGGAATCTGGAAGATTCGTTCAACACAGGATCTCCTGGCGCAGTTTGCAAAGAAGCCGGGTTTCGGGCAGGCGATCAGGCTGGCTGCGGTCGAGGGTCTGGGGCTCCTGGGAGATCTGTCGGCTTTGAGGATGTTGGCAAGGGAAAACGATTCTGCGGTGCGTAGCGCGGCCTGTATCTCGATCCTTCCGCTTGACCGGGCCGAGGCAGCCCGGATGGCAGCCTCGATGCTGGCGGACCCGCAGGACATCGAGGAGGCATCGCGTCTGTTTCAAGCGTTTCTTGGCCAACGAAGGGGAGCTCCTCTTCTTGCCGAAGCGCTCGAGTCGTACTAACTCAGCCCCGCGGTTGCCAAGACGGGAATCTATCTGATCCGGGCTTCGGGGAGGGACGAAACGGTCCTGACGGAGACACTCATGGCGGCGGCAGACTTGAGTCACAGAGCCTTACTCATCGCACCCCGGGAGATGCCCGATCTGGTCCGAGAGGTGATGTCCGCAGGTGATGCCGCCAGAGGAGAGGCGCTGTACCGCAGCAACGACCTGGCCTGTTTAAAATGTCATTCCATTGCCGGCTCCGGAGGACGGGTTGGGCCGGATCTTTCGGGGCTTGGAAGCAGGGTCCAAATCGATTACCTGGTCGAATCAATCCTGGATGATCAACGTCAAATAGAATTCCCGCAGCGACGATTGGAAATCCCCACACAAGGATTAAAAAAAAAGAGCTGTAGCCGTCCTCTGAGACGGCCCTTTCCGCGGTCCTCCTTTCTGTAAAAAAGAGAGATTGTTCCTAGAATGCGAGGGGGACGGAGTGAGGGCGTAGCCCGAACGGAGCTCCCCCTCGCTCGCGCTGGCGTCGAGGGGAGTGGACCAGATCCACGAGGCTGCTGAGCGGCCTCTGTAGGGCGCTGTACGACCTCTCCCCTTGGCGGGCACTCGTCTATCGCCCTCACCAAGCACTTTCCGGGGTCCAATCAGCCGATTTGCCCGGATTTGACCTCCTCGCGGTTTCCTCATTTCGTGGTTCCCTGCTGCTTTGCCTTGGCGCTCTCCATTCGATAGATCGGGACGTTGAGTTCCAGAATCACGCTGTGGTGCACCAGCCGGTCGATGGCTGCTGCCGTCGTCAGGGGGTCCTTGAAGATCCTCTCCCAGTCCGAGAAGATCAGGTTGCTGGTCAGCAAGATGCTGCGACGTTCGTAACGATGGGCCAGCAGTGTGAAGAGAACCTCCATTTCCTCCCGGCTTTGCTGAACGTAGCCGATGTCATCGACTATGAGAGCCTCGAAGCGATCCAGTTTCTTGAGCTCCTTCTCCAGAGTCAGATCGATTTTGGCCCGCAGCAATCGCTGTACCAGCAGGGCGCAGGTAGAAAACAGAACCCGGCGCCCCAGCAGAATCAACTCCTGGCCCAGAGCACAGACCAGATGGGTTTTCCCGCTCCCAGGGTTACCGAAAGCCAAGACGTTCTCGGCACGATCCAAAAACGTCCCTTCCAGCAGCGCTGTGAGTTGTCGATCCACGCTTTGGGGAAAGCGCGAGCGGTCCAGCGCCGTCAGCGTTTTCTCCCAGGGAAGCTTGGAGGCCCGACGCTGGCGCTGGATTTTGCGCTCGTGCCGCTCCGCCACCTCGATCTCAGATAACGACAAGAGAAACCGGGGATAGGACAGACTTTCCTGGGTGGCCAGTGCCGCCTGGGCGGCGTAGTGCTCCCGAAAGGCCGGTAGATGCAGCTCGATTAGGCACTCGCGAAGTCGCGGTAAGTTGCCTGTGCTCATGACCTCACCTCCCGGTTCTCGAGAAGGGTGTCGTAGAGGCCCACGTCCATCTTCTCCACCATCACTTCCCAGGGTTCCACCACCGGATCGACAAGGCATTCTCGTAGTGCTTCAAAACGGATTCTTTGTCCCCGCTCAATCAACACCTGAAGTGCCTCTCGCACCCGCTGTTCACCTTCCTGGGCAGCCACCTCGAGGATCTTCAGATATTGGCGATCCGCCGTGGCCGGACAATCTCGGCGCAGCTCGTCGTAGGCGACTCGAAACAAGATCCCCGGAAACAAATCCTCCCGCCAGCGATAGCGAGTAAACGCCCCCGGCTTGCGCACCAACGAATGGATCACGTGCCGGTAGTCAATGCGATGCTTGCCTTCTCCTCGCAAGCGCGGCATCCGTGCCTGGCGCCGTCCTCCGTAGTAGACCTCCACCTGATCCGCCCACACCCGCACTTGAACGCGCTCGCCGATCAACCGGCTGTCCACCGAATAGGTGTTGTGGCGAACCCGGATCGTACTGCTGGGGGAGACTCTCACCCACTGCCGGGTGAAGTCATCCAGACGGCGTGCCGGCAACGGGCGCATCACTGCCAGCTCTTCTCCCAGGCGCTTTTGCCGGGCCGCATTGCGCCGGGACACAATCACCGCTACAAAGCCCTCGTACTCTTCCCGGCTGGAAAAATCACGGCTACACCGCAGCAGCAGTTCCTGCTCAATGGCCCGTTTCAAGCGGTGATGGGACTGTTCCACATCCCCGTTCTCGTGTGCCTTTCCTGCCTGAGTGCGACTGGAGCGCATCCCGAAGTGTCTCAGCAACGCTTGATAGCGCTCGGTGAACTCTTCCCGCTTCAGGTTCTTGACTGCCGCCGAGAGCCGGTCGGTCCGGTGCTCCTCGGGCAGCGCCCCCAACTCCCACAACGCGTTCTGAAGCCCCAGGCTGAGGCTCTCAAACGACTCACTGAAACACAGCGTGGTCGCTTCCCAGTTCGAGTAGGCCAACACGAAGTGGTACAGCAGATGGGGAAACGGCTGGCCCTGGATCGTCACTCCGAGGCGCCCCATAAACGTGAAGTCCGATTGCGCTTGATGTCCCGGCTGATACTTCTGCGGGAACATCACCTCCTTCGCTTCTCCGTATTCTGCCTTCCACTGCTTGATCCTGCGCTGCAGCGTTCTCAACTGGCCTTGCTGGAAGGCCCCTTCCTGCTGACGACACAAATGATCGAACACCGCTTTTGCTTCCACCGTCGGCGATCGCTTCAGGATCTCTTTCACCTCCGGCCACACCGACTCGAACGGATCCGATCGAGTTCTCCAATACCGTTCCGGCTGACACTGGCTCGGTAGCTTTCCCGACTTCAGGTACTTGCGAGCTGTCTTTCGCGACATCCCCGCTTTGGCCGCCGCCATCGTTAGCGTCTTCTCGTTCTTCTTCAACTTTACTAACCTCCGCACTTGCTGATCCTTAACCATGCCCTCATGGTCAGGATCAGCCCTGAAAAAGCGGGGAATTCCATTTGTCGTCGCGGGGAATTCTAACTGTCGCCAATCACCTGGAGCCGAGCGAGGCCATCAAGGAGGGATACCAGACAATCAACGTCACCACTCGTGAAGGACAGCTCTTTTCTGGAGTCAAGCTGAGGGAGTCGACAAGAGCGCTGCTGCTGCGGGATTCCGAAGACCGGGTCCTATCCATTCCACTGAGCTCCATTGAGACAGCCCGTCCCGGCCTCTCTCTGATGCCTTCCGGGCTGGCGGACAACCTGTCAAGGGGGGAGTTCGCCGACCTCGTCAAGTTCCTCTCCAGCCTGGGCCGCGAGGATGCCTATCGGCACACCGATCGTAAACTGGTCAGGACCTGGCGAGTGCTCAGAAACACCGCCGACCTGGCTCACAATCCTGGTGCCGACGCAATCGCGATCAGCCGTTTGCCCGAACGCCACTGGGTCTCGCTCTACAGCCGTGTCTCCGGGGCACTGCCGATGCGCAGTCTGGATCGCTTTGCCCTCGATCCAGAAGGGTTCGCGTTCCTGAAGTTCGACATCCAGGTATCCAGTGGCGGCCGCTTCGGACTGAAGCTACCCGGCATGGACGGATTGCGCCTGTGGATCAACGGCGAGGGGTTGAAGGTCCAGCCGCGGGTCGACGTGGCGCTCCCGGAAGGAATGCATACCTCAATCGTCGCCATCAAGCCGGTCGGGACACAGTGGTTGACGATTGAGTTGGTCGAAGATTCAGCTGCAGCTGGTCAGGCCCGGTTCGTGGACGGCAAGTAAGGGATCGGTCCTGCCTCCTCTACTCGCCAGAGTGTCGTTTTTCGGACATGGGACTTGAGCCTCGCTCAGAAGACCCATATCTTTAGCCCGGATGATTCATAAGTTTTGGTAGCGAAGCGGGGGAAGACCCGTTCTGACAAGGCTTGCGACCGAGGCCCCCGGAGGCGTACTCGTGCAGTACGCCGAGGAGGCCGACCGAGCGTAACGCAGTCAGGGCGGGAGATTCTCACGCTGCAGTAGAAAATTTATGAATCATCCGGGTTACGGCTGAAAACGATCTCGAAAATATTGGAGGAGCTGCCACCATGGCACACAATCGACGAACCTTTTTCAAAACGGCCGCCGTCGCAGTGAGCGCGACCCTGCCGTCGTCTGCGGCGCCCGCGCCACAAGATTTTCCATCTCTGGCGAGGTTGGGGGAGGCTCACCGGAGAAAGGGGGTCATCCCACCCAATAAGACCTACCGAATGATGGAGTGGGAGTGCCACACTCCGCCGGAAGGCAACTTCGACATCGACTTCGAGGGGGCCGTGAAAGCGGCCCGCGACGCCGGCGCCGAAAGCATGATGTTCTACTCGCAGGATCATTGGGGACATGCCTTTTATCTGAGTGACGTTGCGGTCCGTCATCCGTCCCTCAAGCAGGACGTCTTCGGAACCGAGGTCGAGCTGGCACGCAAGCACGGGATGTCGGTGGTCTGCTACTACAGCCTCCAGTTCAACAACCAGATCGTACTTAAGCACCCCGATTGGGGCTGGGTGGACGAGAATGGAAACCCGAGGACCCTCCGATGGTATGTGACCAGTCTCAACAGTCCGTATCGTCAATATGTAACCGCCATGATGGAAGAGCTTTTCTCTCGCTACGAAATCGATGAGCTGTTCCTGGATATTTTCGGGGTCCAGTTTTACCTGTACCACCAGCGCGGCGGCGACCCGTTTGGCTACAGCAAATATGACGAAGCGGCATGGAACCGAGACCATCCGGGCGACCCCTACCGGCAGGGTTTCAAGACCCGTGAAGGTTGGGAGCGCCGCTATCGCTGGCATCAGAAACGCACTATGACCACTCTTGTCCAAATTAGCCATAAGAGAGGTCGGGTCGACCTCGTAAGATTCGGTTGATCGAATAACCGGACAAGGAGGACCCGACCATGAATCGATTTTGCAGCATTTTCAGTCAACTTCTCCAGCTTTTTCCTCGCTGGGAGTTTCAACAACTGGTCCTGGAGACCAAAGCCGAGCGCCATGCACGCGGTTTCAGCAGCTGGGGACAGTTTGTCGCCATGCTGTTTTGCCAGCTGGGCCGTGCTCATAGCCTGCGGGAGATCTGCGGAGGCCTGGCCAGCTGTGAAGGAAAACTGCATCATCTTGGAATCGCTTCTCCCAAGCGCTCCACCCTCAGCTATGCCAATAAGCATCGACCCTGGCAACTGTACGAAAAGGTTTTTTACCGCCTGCTGGATCGTTGTCTGAGAGAGACCGAAGGGCGTCGCAAGAGAAGATTTCGTTTCAAGAATCCGCTGCTGAGTCTGGATGCGACCGTCATCGATCTGTGCGCACAATTGTTTGACTGGGCTCATTTTTGCCGAACCAAGGGGGCCGTCAAACTGCATCTACTCTTGGACCACAACGGTTACCTTCCCGTCTTTGCCCACATCACCGAGGCAGCCACGGCCGACATCACCGTGGCTCGCCGTCTGAAGTTTGCCGCCGGCACCGTTGTCGTCTTTGATCGCGGCTACAACGACTACAACTGGTATGCGGACTTGACCCGTCAGGGCGTCTTCTTTGTGACCCGTCTCAAAGACCGTGCCGATTACGAGGTCCTCGAAGACCGCCCGCTTCCCAAAAACCGTCGAGTCGTCCGTGACCAGGTGATTTTCTTTCACGGACTGGCCGCCCAGGACAAAACCTGTTTCTTGCGCCTGGTCGAAATCCAAGATCCGCTCTCTGGCCGCCTCGTTTTTTTGACGAATCACCTGGATTTCGGAGCCACCACCATTGCCGCAATCTACAAGGAGCGCTGGTAAATCGAGCTCTTTTTCAAGGCCCTCAAGCAGAATCTACGGGTCAAGACCTTCGTCGGCACCTCGGCCAACGCCCTCAAGACCCAAATTTGGACAGCATTGATCGCTCTGCTGATCCTGAAGTTTCTGCAGCTCAAAGCAACCTTTGACTGGTCACTGTCCAATCTGGCCGCACTGCTGAGGATGAACATGTTCGTTCATAGAGACTTGTGGAGGTGGTTGAACCAACCATTCAAGTTCCCACCCCTACTACCGGAGAGCTCTCAACCCTCCTTCACCTTCTCGTAATCTGGACAGCACCATCGGAGACCTGGACATGAAAAGACTGAAAATCCCGTCCAAGACGCCAATAAAATCAAGGGGTTGATGATCGAATCTCAGCTAATTTGGACAGCAGTGCACTATGACGGACATGCTGGACGAGATCATCGCCATCATGCGCAGGCACCGTCCCAACACGTTGCTTTCTCTCAATGGCGGCCCGGAGTCGTTTCCCAACGACATCATGCAGAAGGTCGACTTTATCTATGCGGAACCGATCACCAGCGATACAGGCATCTCCATCGGGTCGATCCTGATGCGCGGCTGGGACCGGCCCGACTACCAGGCCGGCGTGTTCAGCCGGCCAGGCTATCTCGATACCTTTCCAGGCTCCATACCGCGAGTCAAAGCGGACGCGCTGATCGTGCAGAATGCCCGTACTTTCATCGTTGGCAATGCCCCCATTATCGGCCATCTCGACGGGCAGGGTTTTTCGAAGCGCTGGTTTCAGGTTGCCGCCGAGACGTGGGAAGACGTTCGTAATGTGGATGCTGCTCTGGAAGGCGCTACACCGCTCACCAGCGCAGCTGCTCTTTACAGCGAAAGCATGCGCTTGCAGCGGGCGGCCGAGAAGCGTCCGACGGCCTTCCGCGACTCGGTGGTGGGAGCCCTTGAGACGCTCACCTATTCCGGCCGGCCGGTGGAGAGCCTTCCAGAGTTTCGTCTCACGAGCGACGTGCTGAAGCAGTTCGAGCTGCTTGCTCTGCCTGAAGTAGACGTCCTCTCCTCGCGGCACGCAGCAGTGATTCGCCGCTGGGTGAATGACGGAGGAACGCTCCTCGCCACCGGGAAATGCGGCCTGCTGGACGGGCAACGTCGGGCCCGCTCAAATTTCGCCCTGGCCGATGTGCTGGGTGTGGATTACGAATCCGAAGAGAAGAAGTACGCCTATGACGCTGAGGGAAACTTCAAGGAAGACGTGGTGCAAACCTACCTGGACTCGACCGGGCACCCGCTGACGAAAAGCCTGGCCACCAGTACTGTGGGCCTGTCAGGGACGTTCCTTCGAGTGAAAAAACGCGCCGGGGCCGAAGAGATCTTCCGCTATCGACTGCCCTGGATGGTGGAGGATTTGAAGAACGACAAGTGGTTCAACTGGGGGCCGCCACCGCCGGGAAAAGAAACCGGGGGCACCGCGGGTGTTTATCACAAGTTCGGAAAAGGCCAGGTCGTCTACCTGGGAGTACCCCTGTTTGAGGCGCTGCACGGTGCCCTTGGGGCGGTCGTCTTCGACCGCCGGGATCGGTTCTGGATTCGTAAGTGGGTGCCGCGGCTGGTGCGGCAGCTGGTGCCCCACCCGATCGCGGAGCTGGAGTCAAAGGTGCTGGGCGAATTCGTTCACGGTACGTTTTTCTACGACCAGAGCCGCCGTTATGTACTGGTGCAGATTCTGAACGCGATCGAGCTGGCCACCGAGGCGCAGTACGTGACCGTGCCCGAAGTGCGGATACGCCTCAATCCGCAGAGGCTGAACGTTGCGGCGGCGCGTGTGGTCTGGCCTCGGGAACAAGATCTGGAGGTCGTATCGCGCGATGGGAAGCTACACGTTGCGGTGCCCCGGCCGGAACGCTATACGGCTCTGTACTTGAAGTTGGCCTAGTACCGGCAGGCTTGATCCAGCCATAGCCCGGAAAATTCATAAGTTGTCGAAGCGAAGGGCCGCAAACGCCTGGTAGCAACCCTGCAACTGTCCTGATTTGAGGCGGGCTTTCTTTGGATCCGCGCGCTTTCAGCAGGAGACCACGACCCACCTGGCAACGCACCTGATTGTAAGCCCAGCAACCCGATGCCGTATTCCCCGGTCCTATCGATCTCCCTTCCACCTCAGCCGCACTTCGTGAAGATCCATGACTTGTTTTCCAGCCTCCGAGAGCAGTCTGATCTCCAGAGTCGACAGGCCCTTCTTCAGGTGGAGAGATCCAGCAGTGCGCGTTTCCCAGACATCCACCGCCGGGGTAGGCGCCAGGGCGACTTCGAAGAGGTCTCCTCCTCCCTTGACCTGAATCCGTGAGCCCGCATCGGCCCCGTACTGCAGGATGACCTCGTATCTCCCCTGTTGCTGGACGTCGATGTCCCAGCGGAGGAAATCGTTCGAGCTCTCCCAGCCGGTGATCTTGTCTCTAATCAGCTTGTCATAATCGTATTGGAGCCCGGGGCCGTGCAGTTGAGCCCAGGCGATGTCGATCACCGTTCCTCCTCGAAACACATTGGTCAAAAGGGAGGGAGTCTCTTCCTCCGGGCTGACAGGAACGGGAGGCCGCACCAGGTCCTGTTTAGAAATGACCTTATCCGCCCAGCGATCGAAGGCCTCCTGCAGTTCTTGCACGATTTCCGGGTGATGGGTGACCAGATTCTTCTGCTCGGAAGGATCGCGCTCCAAGTGATACAACTCCGTGCCCCGCACCAGTTTCCAGGGCCCACTGCGCACCGCCCAGTTTTCCCTCGGATAACTCATTCGGGAGTCACCGCTGGCGGGGGTACGGCCGCCTGCCCACGGCGGGGGATCACTCCAGAAGAAGAGCTTCTCGTGCAGGGTCTTCCCTTTTCCGCTCTTCAGAAAAGGAGCCAGGCTCTTGCCGTCCAGCGGAGGTCCCTCGCGACGGGTCAGGCCGCAGAGCTCCAGGATGGTCGGCAGCACGTCTATGTGGGCTGCCGCCATGTCCAGGGTTTGTCCGGCCGGGAAATGGCCCGGCCAGCGGGCGAAAAAGGGTGAGCGGATTCCCCCCTCATAGACGGTAGCTTTTTCTCCCCGCAGGTTCGCGTTGTAGCGGGCTGCGCCCTTCCACATGGCGTCCATTCGCTGCCACTCCGAAGATCGAAATTGTTGCATCTGCCGGCTGGTTTCCATTTGGGAACCGTTATCGGATAGAAAGAATATGACCGTCTTTTCGTCCAGGTTCAGCGTTTTCAAGGCCTCCAGGATCCGGCCGATCCCATCGTCCAGGCACGTGATCATTCCGTAAACTTTGGCCAGGTGCGAAGACAAGCCCTGCTCGACGTATTCCTGCTCATATTTTTGGGGAACCTGGTTGGGAATGTGGGGGGCGTTGTAGGCCAGGTAAAGAAAGAAGGGGTGGCTTCGATTGGCCTGCACGAAACGAATTGCGGCTTCCGTCAGGGCGTCCGTGATGTAGTGGCTGATCCGGGCAGGTCGGCCGTTGTATTCCAGCGCGGTGTCGAAGTAATCGTCAATCATTCCATCTCGGAATCCAAAAAACTCGTCAAAACCGTGGGTCCGGGGGCTGTACTCTCCGTATCTCCCAAGGTGCCACTTCCCGAGTATGGCGGTCCGGTATCCGGCCCCTTTCAAAGCTTCGGCGATGGTCACTTCCCGGTGTCTCAACACTTCTCCGCCCCAGAACGGCCAGACGACTCCGGTTCTCTGGTTATACCGACCGGTCAGCAAACTCGCCCGAGTCGTCGCACAGATCGGCGTCACATAGAATTCCTTGATCCGAACCCCTTCCCTGGCCAGGAGATCCATATTCGGCGTCCGCAGGACAACGTTCCCATGGACGGCCCACATCCCCGTAACCCTGGTCGTCGGTCAAAATCAAAATGACGTTGGGCCGCTCCGGAGAGGAAGCCCCTCGAGCGACCACCCCCAGAAGCAGGAGGGGAAGGACACACCATCTCGTACGCATCGGAAAACAGGTGAGGCGGTGAGTTTGAACTCTTGGCATATTAGAAAGAGTCCCGCCAGTGATGGTAGCAGGAAGGGACCTTTCTTTCCTCACGCTTAGTACTCTGGTTCATAAATACACTAACGTATTTTTAGGCGGCGGCTTTCAGTTTGTTCATGAGCTTGTTCAGGTCGTGACGAGTAAATTTCCACTTAAAAGGCTTAGCAATGGTGGCGTAATGCTGTTGAAAGCCCAGAAGCCGTTCTTCGAGGGCCTGCAGGGAAAGGAAGTCGTTCGGGGTAAGAACTTTGCGCTGGACAATGGAGAAATAGATCTCGATCTGGTTCAACCAACTCGCATGGACGGGTCCGTGGACGGGGACGATTCGAGGATATTTGCTTTGAAGCCGGCGGATGCAGCGGGCTCCCCGGTGAGCCGATCCATTGTCCAAAATCCAGAAGACTCTTCGGGCTTCTTTATAGGGAGTCTGGGTCATGACTTGATCGACCAAGCGGCCAAAAGGAGCAATCCCATTTTTTCGTTCACAGCGACCGAAGAGCTTGGCCCGATGCACATCCAGTGCTGCCAAATAAGCCCAAGCGCCGCAGCGCGTGTATTCATGTTCCACCTTCATCGCGACGCCGGGTTGAGGGGGGAGGGTTCGATGCCGACGGCGGCGTGCCTGGATGCTGGTTTTTTCGTCGGCGGAGAGGACGAATTCACCGTCTTTCAGGGGATGCCCCAGCCACACTCTCTCATACAAGTCGAGGATACGCCCCGCTTTTTCGGCGAAATGGGGGTCTCGAGGGAAAACCCAGCAGCGATGCTGCCAAGGGCGGATGGCGTCCTCATGGAGCCAGCGCCAGACGGTGGTCCTGCTGATGCTGGCGACCAACCCGGACTGGCGCACTTGGGCGGCCAGATCGGCGCTGCTCCATCGCGAGATGGGCAATCCGAAGGTGGCGGGCAACTCACAGGCCAAGGCTTTAACCTCGACCACTACCTCTGGGGGGAAAAGACCGGGGGCGACCCGGCCGAGAGTTCTCCTCCAGACCCATCAGGCGTTTTTCGAAAAAGCGCTTTCGCCAGAAACATACCACCTCTCGACGGGTATCCAAACGTTTCGCGATCTCATCATTACGCAAACCCTGGGCTGCCAGGAGAATCATCTTGGCTCGCTGTACCTGAAAATACGGTAACGTATATTTTCGGGCACGAGCCAATAGTTCTCTTTCCTCACCTGGCGATAGAACGATCTTATACGGGCTGTGTCGAGGCACTGTGGAACTCCTTTCAGGTTACCACAATGCCAAATCAGCCTGATATAATACGTTAGTGTATTTAATAACTTATGTACTAAGGGACCCAGGGTAGCAGGAAGGGACCTGTCCCCTTCTCTCCTCGAACATAGCATCCTGACTTTCATGCAAGCCTTTCTTCAACTGAGTTCCGGCGCTGAATATGGTGATCAGGTTTAGTATCCTGCCTGTCCACGCAAGACGCCAGTAAGAATCGGGGCCTCTGCCAGGTGCGCTGCTAACGGCTTTCGGCCTGGCACTCTGGGATCTTGGACTCCTTGGAACTTTGGAACCCTGGAACCCTGGAACCCTGGATCCAGAAAGTGATTAGTTCTTGTGGGCACCCTTGATGAGGTTCTTCTCCTGCCAGTCGCTCAACAAGGCCTTGACGCGGTCTCCTTCTGGAGCCTTGGGGCGGAGCTTCAGGAAATGATTGAGCTCTTTGGCAGCGGCTTCAAAGTTGCCCTTGTCCGCCTCCATCAGGCCCAGCAGGTAACCGGCGTAGGGGTAGTCGTTGGCCTTATGGCCGGTTCTGACTTTGGTGAGCGACTCCTCGGCCTGTTCCAGACGGCTCATATTGAGGCTGGCGACCCCCCGATAGTACTGGGCTGATGTGAGGTAAGGATGCAACTCTATGATCTTTGCGCTCCACTGACTGACCTGGTCCCAGCTCTGCCGCCGGGACTCAAGCTCCATCATCGCGATCTGAGGTTTGAGATACTTGGGGTCACTGGCCGCGGCCGATTCAAAGGCCTTCTGAGCAGCGGACTCGTCTTTGAGCTGGAGTCGAACCTGTCCCAACAAGTTCCAGGCCTCGGAAAACTCCGGATAGAGTTCGGTGGCCTTCTCCAGTTCGACCACAGCCTTCTCATAGTTGGCCTTCTTCTTTTTTTTCACCTCTTTGAGTGCCTTTTTATACCCCTTGCGGGCTTTCTTGGGGGCCGACATCGTGGTCACACTGCTTGTCGTGCCGGCAATACTCCCAGCCCGATAGAGGATCAGAACGCCAACATCAGGATTGTCCATGGGCCGTCGATGGGTCAGCGGCAGGCTTTCCCCTTGAAAGCCCGTCTGGCTGGCTTGTAATTCGCAGCCGGTCAGATCCATGTAACCAGGGTTCATGGCTTGCCGGGACTGGCCACTCTGGCCAAACCCACCGGGAACTGCGCCCCCGAAGCCTCCTGCTCCCGAAGAGGGGGAGCCAAAAGGCTCCTCGAGTCCAACACTGGCATCAAACGAAGCGTCCTGCGGACCGCTGCCGCCTACGGTCAGGCTGAACTGGCCATTGATGGTGTGGACCTGACGGCGAACCCTCCCATCACACCACAGTTCGACCTTGGCGCTGATGTCTGCCGGACTGCCGTCAGGGTAAATCACTAAGCCCATAAGAAACATGGGCCGTGCGGTCTGGGGAGGCTGGTTTCCCTGTGGCTGTTGTTGCGGGCTAGAGGAAGGCTGGGTCGGAGCCGGCTCGGATGGCTGGTCCGGCTTTTCTTGGGCGAACGCAAGCCCGAATAGCACCAGACAAAGGATGAGAACAATGATGGGTTGTGCCTTGGCCATGATCGGAAACCTCCAATGACGGATCGCTGTTGATCTCTACTGGATCTGACATTCTAAACCATTTGAGGGAAGAGGACTCTCTGGGGCAGTTCCCCGCGCTCCCGTAGATGCCCGTTTCGGGGGCGATGAAGCTCCGATGATCTCGGGGGACCCGGGAGGGGAAGTGGGAATGGGAAGCTACCGTGCCGTCCAGCCCCCGTCGATCATCAGATCGGTACCCGTCACAAAAGACGATTCGTCGGACGCCAGATAAAGGACCCCGTAGGCGATATCGTCGGGTCGGCCCAATCGACCCAGTGGAATCCCAGAGAGTGACAGCTTGACCCCGGCAGGATCGGAGAAGCGTGCCTCCGTCAAGGGGGTCAGGGTCGGTCCGGGGCATACCGAATTGACCCTGATCCCTTCCTTTGCATACTGCAAGGCAACGGCTTTGGTCAGGAGACGAACCGCGGCTTTGGACGCTTGATAGGCAGTGCTGCCATCGGCCACACCCACCAGCCCGAGTTGCGAGGCGATGTTGATGATCGAGCCGCCCCCGGCCTTACGCATCTCCGGGACGGTCGCCTTCATCCCCAGAAAAACCCCCTTCGCATTGACATCCATGACTCTTTGCCACTGCGCGACCGTGGTCGCCTCCACAGTTCCCCCCCCGCTTATGCCCGCGTTGTTGACCAGGACGTTCACCTTGCCAAACTTGTCGACCGTATCTGAAATGGCCCGGCGCCAGCTACTCGTGCTGGTCACATCGAGTTGGACATACAGACACGCTCCGCCGTTTTCATGGATTTCAGACTCTACGGCGCGACCCTGGTCTTCCAGGATATCCCCAATGGCAACCCTGGCACCCTCGCGGGAGAAGAGCCTGGCTACCGAGGCTCCAATACCGCGAGATCCGCCGCTGATGAAGGCAACCTTTCCGGCTAATCTCATGACACCTCCCTGTGAGCTGGATGCTAACCTATTGTCAGGGTGGTTCGTCACGTTTATTCGAAGAAGAGGAAAGAAGATGAAGGAATGGTTCAACCTGGAGGACAAAGTTGCGGTCGTAGTGGGTGGGACCAGCGGGATTGGCAGGGCCATCGCCACGGGTTACGCACAGGCGGGCGCCAATGTGGTGGCTTCGAGCCGGCGCCTGCAGCAGGTCGAGGAGACGGCCCAAGAGATCGCGCCGCTGGGAAGCAAGACCCTGGCCCTGACCTGCGACGTACAGGACTCCGCGTCGCTGGTCGATTTGTGCGAGGCGGTTGTCGAAGACTTCGGCACGATCGACATCCTGGTCGTCTCTTCCGGTGTCATTTGTAAGGTCCCATCCGTCGAGATGTCGGAAGAGGATCTGGTGCGAGTGGTCGACATCAACCTCAACGGCACGTTTCGAGCCAACCAGGTATTTGGCCGGCACATGATTGCGCAGAAACGAGGAGCAATCATCAACATCGCCTCGGTTGCGGCTACCCGCAGCATCCTCGAAATGGCGCCCTACGCGGCCAGCAAGGCGGGTGTGATTTCACTGACCAAGACCCTGGGCTCGGAGTGGGCAAAGTTCAATGTCAGGGTCAATGCCATCGCACCTGGTCCGTTCAAGACACCACTTAATGTGGACCTGTTGAAGATCCCGGGCCGGGCCGAACTCGCTCTATCTCGCCTACCCATGAATCGGTTTGGGGAACTGGAAGAGCTGGTCGGAACCGCGACTTACCTGGGCACGGATGCCTCCAGCTACGTCACCGGTACGACGATTCCCGTAGAAGGTGGATTCCTGGCACTGGGTTTTTGAAACCACCGCCCCCCAAGCGTCCCCTTCTTCCACCCGCCCCCAAGCCCCAAGCCCCAACCCGAGCCCGCCGCCCGTGCCCCAGCCCGAGCCCGAGCCCGGCTCCCCAAACGCATCCCCGTACGAAGCACAGGGTCACAAAAGAATCGGGTCCCGGGTTGCTGCTAGAGCGCTCTCTTCGACCAGTTCGCAATGAGAGTTGTGGAGGGTCAGGCAGGAGGCGAGGCGTGTGTGCAGGGCATGGCCCGCCTTGTGGGCATGAATTCGTCCGATCAGGGGATGGCCACACAGAGCAATGTCCCCGATCAGGTCGAGGGCTTTGTGGCGGACAAACTCATCGCTGGCTCGCAGAGTTCCGTTGAGAATCCCGTCCTCGCTCAAGACAACGGCGTTTTCGAGCGAACCACCCCGGATCAAGTTGCTCTTCCGCAGCTGCTCGACCTCCGAAAAGAAGCCAAATGTCCGGGCGAAAGCGATTTCCTTGAAGTAGTTCTCCGGCGTCACTTCCAGCTCGAGTTTTTGTCTCTGAATCAGTGGATGTTCGAAGTCGATTTCATAACGAATAAAGAAGTCTTCACTGGGGCTGATCTCGATGAACTTGTCCTCGTCCCGCACGACCATGGGCTTGACGACCCGCAGGAAGGTGCGGTCCAGACTCTGCTCCTGTATGCCGGCTTCCCGTATCAGTTGGGCATAGGGCAAGGCCGAGCCATCAGCTATAGGGACTTCCAGTGAATCAATCTCGATCACAAGATTGTCGATGGCGAGACCGTAGAGGGCCGACAGGAGATGCTCGACGGTTGAGAGCATCACTCCCTTCTTCATCAGCGTTGTGGCCAGAACCACCCGCGAGACATGGCGCATGTGAGCTTCGATCTCGAAGTCTCGAAGATCGGTTCTACAGAAAACAATGCCGCTGTTTTCAGGAGCAGGGCAAAGCCTTACCGTGACCGGTGCTCCCGAGTGAAGCCCGACTCCGGATAGTTCAACAGGACGGCGAACAGTTCGTTGCAACAGTTACCTCAAGATTGTCTCCACCAAGAATATGCAAGAACCCTGCCAACGTCATAAGAGACGCAGATAGGTTCGCGAGCCATTCTTCTCGAAACCGATGGATACGTCCGAAACCCTTGTTACAAATAGGCTTACGTCCGTCAAGGGGGTGGACAACCACTGCCTGCGATCCAAAACCTTTGAGTCGACAGGTCAACGCGGCCTGTCACAGACCGGCAACAACTGTAGCCGGAAAGCAACATGTGTGAGTGTCAACAGAACCATGGGTGGCGCACCGTGGAACGTGGAACTATCTTCGCTTGTTCTTCTTCTTTTCGGCTTTCTTGGCCTGCTTGGGTGTGAGCTTGGGCTCAAGAAAGTAGTCGGGTGGGAACGAGGTGTTGTACGCGAGTTCTTCAAAGAAGCTCTCCCGGCTTTTCTTTCCGTCTACAAAGAAATGAAACGACAAGGGAGTCAGAACACCATCCTGTTCGTGCCAGTTGAAGAACTCCGTCCTGGCCTCGTGGCGGAGACCCATCTTGTCAGTGTACTGGGTTTCCATGTGCGCCGGCAGATGGGTTTCGACGTCAAAGTACATGGTGACGGAGTCATTGGTCCTGTCGATAACCTCGACCGACTCCAACTTTCCGGTACCGGCGATGTCGTCGGGGCCGTAGTAGAAAAAGGAGAGGCCATCCTCATCCAGTCTGTTTCGAAGCAGGTAGTGGAGATCCTGCTTGACGCTCAATTTGAAAGCTTCCAGCGCTTCCTTCGGCATTTCTTCGATTGTGTCGAACCCCTCCTGGATCCAGCCCTTGTTCAGCTCCAGGTTATACACCTGCAGTTCCTGTCGCTTTCCCTTAAAGAGCTGATGTCGGAAACGGACAGGATCCTGGTAGTGGATCCAGTGTTGGAAAGGGATCAGCCCACTTCTGCGATCTCTTGAAAAGCGGAAGTCACGTCCCTTCACGTATTCGGTCTTGACGCCCAGGTACCGCTCTCCCCCCATGGCCTCGATGGCCCGGGTCAGGACCTGTAAGGCCCGCTCCCGGGGGTCCTTTATCTTCTCGGTCTCCGACTTCAGGAGGGGCGTCCAGGAGGCTAGCAGTAAAAAGCTCAGGAGAGTCTGCCAGCGGAGCTGCCCACGGGCGGGCAGGAGTGGTTTTCGTTGATTTTCCATCGACAAGCTCCGTCTCATTCAGAGTCGAGCGAATCTGGTCACCTGTTCAGGATCTCCGACCGCAAGAAAAGTTGCTTTAGTAGCCTGTGTAGTTTGCGCAGAGTGATCTGGAGCGCTCGGCGCACAGTGACGGTGCGTCATTTCGACAGTGTACCATCTTGCTTTGGGGACCTTGAGATGACACGTCGTAGGGGAGCTGCCGGTACAAGTCGTCAGCCTCGGAGCGCTCCGAAGCGCGGGCGCAGGAGCCGACCCGGTACAGGGGCCGGTCGCCGCCGGGGCGCCCGTTCTTTCAAGCCTGGAATTAGACGGCTGGGTCTGGTCCTTCTGCTGGCGGCAACCGTAGCCGGGGCGGCCGTTACACTCCACAGTTACACTGTTTACAGCCGCTGGATCGATGCCCTTCTGGTCACTGACTCCCCCGTGTCCAGGGTAATCAGGGCGGCACCCTTTCGCCTTTCTATCGGGGATCATCTGGGTCCCGATCAGTTCCTCTCTCAGCTCCGAAGGACAGGCTACGGACAGGGCCGGAAGAATGAGCAACTCTGGTTCGAGAGATCGGGGCAGGAGATTGTTTTCGGTCGGTCGGATCAGGTCTGGCGAGCTCGTTTCTCAGGGGAGAGGCTTGCCGCTTTGAGCCTGAATGGAAAGACGGTTCAATCGGCTCAGTTGGAGCCTTTATTTCTTTCCTCTTTTGCATCTTCTGGCCGCCAACGGATTCGGCCGCTGCAATACGAGGACTTGCCGTCTCACCTGATCCAGGCGGTCATTTCTGCAGAGGACGACGGTTTTTTTCGCCACAGCGGCATTGATTTGCTGGGAATCGCGCGAGCCCTGGTGGTGAACCTCTGGCATTGGGAGGTGCGCCAGGGCGGCAGTACTCTGACGCAGCAATTCGTGAAGAACTACTTTCTTCACAGCGACCGCCTCCTCAGTCGCAAGCTCCAGGAACTGTTTCTGGCACTGCTCGTAGAGCGGCGCCTCAACAAGCAGGAGATTTTTCGGCTCTATGCCAATGAAGTCTATCTCGGACAGATTGGGAGCTTTGCGATTCACGGTCTGGGCCAGGGAGCCCGAGTCTTCTTTGGCAAGGAGTGTGGGGATCTGACGCTTGCCGAAGCCGCCACCCTGGCAGCCATGATTCCTGCTCCCAACACGTACAGTCCCTACCGGAATCCCCCCCTGCTCGAACAGCGAAGAAATGGCGTTCTTGATCTGATGGTGAAGCGCGGCTACATCACTGCCCGCCAGAATCTGGAGACTCGAAGCCTGGGTCTGCAATTCCGAAAGCCACGCGACCTGGAGGCCACAAACGCGCCCTACTTTGTAGACTTCATCAGCCGAAAACTGGCCGCCGATCCGCAGGTGGACCTGAGCATCCGTTCTGATATCGAACTCTTTTCCACACTCGATCCTGATCTGCAGATTGCTGCTTTTCACGCCGCCCGGACGGAGTTGGAGAGGATCGAGAAACAGCTCTCGGGTCGGAAAAGCCCCCCTGAGCTGCAGGTGGCTCTGATTGCAGCCGATCCTCGTACCGGCCAGATTCTCGCCATGCTCGGAGGGCGTCGATATGCTCAGGGTCAATACAATCGGGCGACGCGGGCACTGCGCCAACCCGGCTCAACATTCAAGCCCTTTGTCTTTGCGGCCGCCCTGGAGAAGTCACGGAGCCGGCCGGATAAGGTCTTGACACTCGCCACCCCGGTGCTGGATGCACCCTACACGATGGAGTTCGACGGCCGCCAATACAGTCCTCGCAATTATGGGAATGAGTACTCGGGAATGGTGAGCGTTCGAGACGCCCTGGCCAGATCATTGAACGTACCAACGGTCAAGGTAGCGGAGTGGACAGGTCTGGATGTGGTGGCCCAACTCTCCGAGCGGATGGGCTTTACAGGGAGAATCGAGCCCTACCCCTCACTGGCTCTCGGCAGCTATGAAGTTTCGCTTCTCGAGCTGACTCAGGGATATCAGATACTGGCCAACCGGGGCAGATATCTTCCATTGCACGCCTGGACGAGAATGACCGTGGACGGCCAGCCTCTACGGGAGGAGAGAGAGGCGCGGCAGATCATCAGCCCGCAGACCGCATTTCTGGTCACCTCGGCCCTTCAGACAGCTCTTGACCAGGGAACAGGGTGGGTAGCACGCCAACTCGGATTTCAGGTGCCGGCTGCAGGGAAGACCGGAACCACCAGCGACTCGTGGTTTGTCGGCTACACTCCGGATCTCCTGTGCGCGGTCTGGGTAGGAACCGATCATCCACCTGATTTGAACCTCGCGGGAGCCTCTGCGGCACTTCCTGTTTGGACCCGATTTATGAGAGGGGCGCAAGAGCTGGGGCGACTGTCTGCTGCGGATTTCCAACCTCCTCGCGGGGTTCTGGAATTGGAAATCGACGGGAAGAGTGGTCTGAAGGCTTCCTCCAGCTGCCGGTGGGTACGAAAGGAGTTCTTCCTGCTCGGTACCGAGCCGAGCCAGGTGTGCCGGCAGCACCAGTTTGCCGGAAGCGAGGACTCTAGTGCACTGTCCGGGACAGTGCACTAGTCCCAAAATAAGCGTGTTTGCACATCATCTACTGTAGCGACTCGTTTTGCCAAGATCGGTTGCTCATTTGAGGTTCAATCAGACTTGCGCCGGACTCCGGCTGTGCCGGGAAGCAGTTTGGTTGACCTCAGGCCGCCACGACGCGTTGACAATGGCCCTGAAAGTCGGTTTTCAGACAGACCCCTCCCCGATCGGCTCCATTTGTCGTCTTGTCGAAGCGGCTTGCGATTCGTCAGCCAAATTGCTGGTGTTTCAGCCACAGATTCCCCTCGATCAACAAACGGGTCCAATCGTTAACAGTGAGCAGTCGATACAATAAACGCCGTCCCGTTGTCACGATCTGGCAAGGCAGTCCGATCACACAGGTGACAAAGCGCCGGAACTCCATCCGGATCAGGCGTCGGGCCCCCAGTCTTGCAGGCAAAAGCAGGCCCAGCCAAACCTTGAGGTTCCAGGCTTGGGCGGCAATCACCAGGTAAGTCCAGTTTGCGACCAGGGTATCGACCGGCATGCGCAGAGCCTGAACGCCGTTCTTGAGCTGCTCGATCACGTTTTCCTGATTGCAGCGCCCGTTGCTTTCCAAAACCACCTGTTGTGTCGACAGTTCCTTGACCGGCACGTTCGTGACATAGAACAGATAGCGCTGCTGATCAAACAGCCGCTTTTGACCCTTTTCGACCTCGATCCTCTTGCGCAGGATGATCATTCGGTAGGTGCCTTTAGCTCGGGCCGGTCGGTACTCGATCTCCGTCACATGCTCACTCAACAAGTTCAGGTTTTTGTAGCCCCGCTCTCGCACCACTTTCTGCTTGACGTTCTCTGGACGCTGACGGCTGGAGTTCACCACTTTCCGCTTGCGCTCGAGCTTTTGCCACTGTGCTTCGCCAATCTTGTCGGCCTCTCTGACGAAGCTCCGATTGGCCTCGATCCCGAACACAAACTCCACACCCTCCTCGCTCCAACGATCGAAGTTGCGGGTCAGGGAAAAGTCCGTGTCTCCCCGCAATCTCACTTGCTCAAAGCCGCCTCTTCTGACCAGTTTCACGGCTCGATCGATCCACGCCACCGCTCCTTCGTGCGACGGTCGGCTGGCCGGCCGATTGAACGTGTACAAGACCTCGTTGGTTTCGGCCAGACTCACCACCAAGGGTCCATACCCCCATTGTCCCTTGTAGTTGAGATCCATCCCTTCCTTGCAACACCCCGTGGTCTCGGCCGTCGTGCCGTCCACGTCGATCGTGGCTCGCTTGCCCATCTCCGCTGCTTGGCTTTGCCACACCTGCAGACGGCTTTCGTTGAAGGCTTCTTGCAGGGCCAAGACATCCTCTTGCTTGAAACGCCTGAGAAAGTCCCCTTCCGTACTCGGTGCCGGGATCTTGCGCGCTCCTACACTCTCCAGATAGCTGACATCCTCGCGCCGTGACTTTACATCCTGCAGGCACACTCCCCCACTCATCACGTTGTAGATCAGATTCAAGACGTGGTCCGACTCCCGGTAGGGAAGGTGCCGCTTCAACACTCGCACACGTTCGTCGATCCTCTCCGCCACCCTCAAGCGCTTGACCAACTGAACAATCAGCCCCAGACCTCCACTACTCACCCCTCCCATACGGCTCGAGACGTCGTAGACAATATTGCCTCCTCTCAGCACCCGTCCCCCACTCTTAGGCCGCCAACTTCGATCCAGCCTTCGCTCTATTTCCTCTTGGCGTTTGTTGATAATCTCGATATGCTTTCTATTCACCTGAAACGCCTCCTCTTGGGATTGTTCTGGGTCTTTTTCTGAACCTCAGAATACCCGTCAGGACTGGCGTTTCAGGCTTTTTTCCACCTCTGGGTATACACCCCATGTACTTATTTTGGGACTAGTCCCTCAGAAAGGTTTCCCGAGGTTCACCGGCTCGGGAGCGGTGTCTGGAGCTCCGGGAGCCACCGGAAAGGTCGTCAGGGTGGGGACATCATCCGGGAAGTCGCGATGCGGATCATCACGCTGACGCAGAGCCACCGCAGCGAGCGGTCGGCTGCTGTGAACCGTCAGCATTGCGTTGTTCAAGTTCATCTGGGCGACGCTCTGAAAGATCTGGTCAACGAACTGAGCCCTGTGTCCCCCTTCTGCAATCTCAGTAATCACTTCTTCCAGAAGGCGGAACTCACTGTCGTACAGCCTCATCACGACAACGGCGGACCGAGAATCCCCACTCAGACTCTGGTCGTCGGGAGGGTTGACAACCGCAAGACCGGTTTTCAGGTCGACTCGATGGGTGACGACGATGCTGAACTCGGTCAGCGCCCGAGTCAGGGGCACGGCGGCCTCGTAGAGAAACGTCCCCGTGGAGTTCTGGATGCCCGAGAAGATACCGGTGCCGGTCAAGCCGGTCCCGGTCGAGACCCTGGCCCAGCCAACCAGTATTTCATTCCCGTTTCTCCTGGGTCTGGATTCCAGAATCCAGGAACGTCCTCGGTTCAGGTTAGCGGAGAAGAAGCTCCCTGCTCCCGCGTCTCCCAGGTTGATTGTGAGAGGTGCTCCTGCCTGATCGAAGAACTCGATCTGGACGACAGTCGGCTCGTCAGTGGCTGCGAACATGAAGCTGGTCTGAAGTTCCAGATCAAAAACAACTCCCGACCCGACCTGAGGAAGGTACAGAGTCCGGGCCGGCTCACATGACGCCAGGAATGACTCCGGGTTCCCGTCGGCGTTCTCGCCGGACGGGTTCCCTCGCGATCCAGTCAGGATTTTCTGACCGGACTCATCCAGAAACAGCCGGGCGGAAAAGTTATCGGCATCGTCGGTCAATGGAAACTGGTTCAGACCTCTTGTGGCCACATCCAGCACGTAAAGACTGCTATCCGGATCCCCGGCGATTCCCAGCAGGTTGACGGGCGACCGGAAAGCCAGCCGCGAGCCGTCCCGGCTAAGTGCAACTGCCTGAATCTGCAGAGGCCCGTCGAAGGGGCTGGCCAACTCGAGAGGCGGAAAATCGCTCAGCTGCACCAGGGTCAAGCGAGGATTAGCGACGTCGGTTCGAAGTACGAAGATCTCCGCGCTACGGTCACGATTCTGCTCAGTAAGGTTCTCCCGCCCGACGAAAAAGAGCTGTCTTCCGTCCCCGGAGAGGAGAGGCAGCGCAATGTTCCGTGCACTGATCATCACTCGCCGTGAGTCGGAAGAAAGATGGGCCAGGACCATGTCGCTGAAGGCACTCAGGGGATGAAAAAGCTGGGATGCTACCCGGTTGCCGTCATAGCTGACGGCAAAGCCCCGGATCTCCGACGCCTGGCTTAAATCAGTGAGCTGCCGGAGCTCCTGCGTCTCCAGGTCCAACCAGAAAACCTCTCCGCTCTGGTCGTCGTTCAACTCTACGGGGTTACCGGTTGAGCTGAAGACAACCTTGCGCCCGTTGCCACTGATCAGAGGATCGGGGCCCGATTCCAGAATGTCAGACTCAGCCTGAGTCAGTTGATGGAACTGCAACAGCTGGGTATCGAGCAGAAAAAGCTGAGCGTGGTGTCCCGGATTCTCCCCTGTCAGATCCGAAGAGCTCCTGAAGACCACCCGGGAAAGGTCTTCGTTGGCCGAGACCCGTCCGCGGAAGGTGTTGTTGTCACCCACATTTGTCAGTTGACGAATCTCCCCGTTTTCCAGGTTTATGAGAAAAAGCTCCAGACTCTCGGTGGAATTCGAGCCCGGTAGTGCTTGACTGGAAAAGAGAAGCGCCTCGCTCCCAAGAGTATCGATCGCTGCCGGAATCGATCCGCCCAGATCGCCTTGTGTGCGAGTGAGCTGCGAGATCCCACAGGCCAGGCGTGCCGGCGGTTGCCCGCGCGCGCCGGGCGTCGAGCAGAGCAGGCACACCGCCATCGCCAGACTTGCCGCAGTGGGCGGCAGTCTGCTGGTTGACAGCGTTGACCTTAAGCTTCTTTTCATCGGCCGCCCAACATTCTTAGTGCGAATAAATTAGCATTTTTTGGCACACAAAGTCAAGGGTGGCACAGGGCCTCCAACCTGACGGGTCTAAGATGCAACAAGGTGCCCAGAGTCGCGTCATGAAGGCAAAATCCCACAGGGGGACAGGAAATCTGTTGACTGTCATCGCACAGACTGTTAATTTATTCGCACAGCGAAAGACACCGTCAGGTGACTGGTGTCATTGTGTTCTAACTGAACTATTGGGAGAATCGCTAGGAGGCGACAGTGGCTCGCACAAAGATTCGGGACTTCAGTCGGAGAGAGCGTCAGATCATGGACATTGTCTATCGGGTTGGCGAGGCGACTGCGGCTGAGGTGATGGGGCAGATGCCCGAAGCTCCGGGGTATTCGACAGTTCGTACGCTGCTCGGGGTACTGGAGCGAAAAGGACATCTAAACCATCAGCGTCGGGGGCACCACTACGTGTACAGTCCCACCACTTCGGTGGAGGCAGCCAGCAGTTCGATGCTGGAGCATGTGATGGAGACCTTCTTTGACGGCTCAGCCAGTCGAATCGTTTCAGCCGTCTTAGACATATCGGATGCCCAGTTGAGCAAGGACGAATACGACGAAATCCTGGCAATTGTTAGGCAGGCGAAGGCGGAAGACCGCTAAGTCCTAATTCGTCAGGAAACTTTCATGGATCCGATCTCCTATCCCTGGCTCCTGAACTTGAGCTCCTGGGAAGTATGGCTGGCACTTGCAGCCCTCAAGAGCCTGCTGATCCTGCTTTTTCTCGAGGGCATCCTGGCAGTGCTGGGAAAGTCTTCCTCGGCCTCGGCCAGGCACACTTTTCGATTGCTGGGACTGCTCGCCCTGATTCTGCTCCTGCCCGTTTCCCTGGGTCTTCCCAAGTGGAATCTGCCTCTCATGGAAAGGCCGGTTCCACTGGGGGAACAGATTCCGGAAGAAAGGTGGCAGGCACAGGCTAAAGTGCGGCTGGAATTGCAGGAGAGTGCCCGTTCCCCGGAAACGAATGGAGGGGGAGATCAGGCCTCGGGCCTGGGGCCGGGAAGCTCGAGTCCGGACGCAACTCAACTCCTCCTCATCCGGGAGCCGGCACGGGCCCCGGACTTGAAAATACGATCTCGACCGTCCCTCGTCGAGATGGGGACAGGGCTGTTGAGCGTCATCTGGATGCTTGGAACGCTGGCCCTTTTGACCCGTTTGCTCGTCGGCATTGCCTGTGTCTGGCTTGTCAGGCTCCGATCACAGGAGGTGACGGATCCCAACTTGAAATGGGTGGCCACTGCTGCTGCCGCCAGGCTGAATGTGGGACGAACGGTCAAGTTGTACACGACCCCACGGCTGGAGGTGGCTCTTTCGGTTGGCATCCTCAGGCCCGCCGTGTTACTGCCCGCGGTAGTGGGTACCTGGTCGGAAGCCAGGTTGCGGTCGATCCTGCTCCACGAGTTCTCTCATGCCAAGCGCCTTGACAATCTCAGCAACCTGATTTCGGAGATCGCTTGCAGTGTGTTCTGGGTGAACCCTCTGGTGTGGAGAACCGCCCGTTACCTGCGCGTTGATCGGGAGCGTGCTTGTGACGACCAGGTCCTGCAAGTGGGAACCAGGGCTTCTGATTACGCAGGCCATCTGCTCGAAGTCGCTCGCGCGGTTTCGAGCCGGCGATTATGGGGCTCTTTGGAAGTGTCTCAGTCGTCAGTTTTGAAGGACCGTTTCCAGGCCCTGCTCAATCCCGGAATCGATCGGCGGACGTTGAGCGAATCGGGTGTCCTGAGGGCTCTTCTTCTGGTTCTGTTTATTCTCCTGCCTGTCTCGACGGTGGAGCCGTGGAGTGAGCCGGGCAACCCTCGGCCGCTGTGGCCCTCCCCTCTTGCTCTGGAGAAGTCTGTCCAATCCGCTCCAACGTTGAGGCGAAACGATGTCCCCGGGCACTCCCTGATTTCGGTTGTCAACCCCTCCAGCTCGCTGGTTTCCAATCCATCAGGGCGTTCGGTTTTGCGAAAGGATGAGGGCACTGATTCAGGTGGGCGCACCGAAATAATTGCCGACACATCCTCGCTAACCAGGCGGGTGGCAGGCCGGTCGATCAGCACCGTAGTTTCCACGGCGAGTGCAGTGGATCGCAACGAAAATGCCCGGCGTCTGGAGCGGTTCAGCAAGCTGTTTTCGGCCCGGCGAACTCCCGGATCTTCAGAGTCAGGGGAGCCGCAACTGCGGCCCGCTATGACCGGAATGATTGGCTCGATCCCAACCCATAATCTTGCCCTGGAAGCCCGTGACGGTGCAGCGTTCGACTTTGAGAGCGGGCGGCTTCCAGCTTCTGAGCGTGAGATTGAGGTGGTCGAGGTTGCGACCTACGATCTGGGGATCCTCGGCGTGGAGAGCGAGGCGGCCGACATCAATGAGGAAGGAATTGTCGTCGGCCAGAGCCGCACAGCCGAAGGAGTTGTACATCCCTTTCTCTGGAGCAAAGAAGCGGGGATGGTGGACCTGGGTGAAGCCCAGCAGGTGCACACCCGGGCCGTCCAGGTCAACACTTCCAGCAAGGTCCTGTGCGAAACTTTTGACAGCTACGTGTTTCAGGCCTTCGTCTGGTCCCCTGAGGGTGGCCTGAAGGATGTTGGCGCTTTGGACTCATCCTCTCCTTTGACGGTACCCCAGGCCATGAACGAACAGGGAAATGTGGTCGGAAGCAGTCGTGGTTCCGGGGGGACTTTGAAAGCCTTCGTCTGGGCTCCGGAGACCGGCATTCTTGAAATCGATGCTCCCGGTTGGAGCGAGGCACTGGACATCAACGACAGCGACCAGGTGGTCGGGTACAGCGACAATCGTGCCTTTACCTGGAGCCAGCAGGACGGGTTTCGATACATCGGACCTGAAGATGCCCTCTTCAGCGCGGCGACGTCGGTCAATCGCTTTGGACAGGTCGTGGGGTGGGCCCGCTACCAGGAAGACCAGCCGCGAGCTTTTTTCTGGAGCCCTGAAGAAGGACTCATCGACCTCGGTGGTCTGAACCACTGCTGTCCAAATTAGCTGAGATTCGATCATCAACCCCTTGATTTTATTGGCGTCTTGGACGGGATTTTCAGTCTTTTCATGTCCAGGTCTCCGATGGTGCTGTCCAGATTACGAGAGGGTGAAGGAGGCTTGAGAGCTCTCCGGTAGTAGGGGTGGAAACTTGAATGGTTGGTTCAACCACCTCCACAAGTCTCTATGAACGAACAGGTTCATCCTCAGCAGTGCGGCCAGATTGGACAGTGACCAGTCAAAGGTTGCTTTGAGCTGCAGAAACTTCAGGATCAGCAGAGCGATCAATGCTGTCCAAATTTGGGTCTTGAGGGCGTTGGCCGAGGTGCCGACGAAGGTCTTGACCCGTAGATTCTGCTTGAGGGCCTTGAAAAAGAGCTCGATTTGCCAGCGCTCCTTGTAGATTGCGGCAATGGTGGTGGCTCCGAAATCCAGGTGATTCGTCAAAAAAACGAGGCGGCCAGAGAGCGGATCTTGGATTTCGACCAGGCGCAAGAAACAGGTTTTGTCCTGGGCGGCCAGTCCGTGAAAGAAAATCACCTGGTCACGGACGACTCGACGGTTTTTGGGAAGCGGGCGGTCTTCGAGGACCTCGTAATCGGCACGGTCTTTGAGACGGGTCACAAAGAAGACGCCCTGACGGGTCAAGTCCGCATACCAGTTGTAGTCGTTGTAGCCGCGATCAAAGACGACAACGGTGCCGGCGGCAAACTTCAGACGGCGAGCCACGGTGATGTCGGCCGTGGCTGCCTCGGTGATGTGGGCAAAGACGGGAAGGTAACCGTTGTGGTCCAAGAGTAGATGCAGTTTGACGGCCCCCTTGGTTCGGCAAAAATGAGCCCAGTCAAACAATTGTGCGCACAGATCGATGACGGTCGCATCCAGACTCAGCAGCGGATTCTTGAAACGAAATCTTCTCTTGCGACGCCCTTCGGTCTCTCTCAGACAACGATCCAGCAGGCGGTAAAAAACCTTTTCGTACAGTTGCCAGGGTCGATGCTTATTGGCATAGCTGAGGGTGGAGCGCTTGGGAGAAGCGATTCCAAGATGATGCAGTTTTCCTTCACAGCTGGCCAGGCCTCCGCAGATCTCCCGCAGGCTATGAGCACGGCCCAGCTGGCAAAACAGCATGGCGACAAACTGTCCCCAGCTGCTGAAACCGCGTGCATGGCGCTCGGCTTTGGTCTCCAGGACCAGTTGTTGAAACTCCCAGCGAGGAAAAAGCTGGAGAAGTTGACTGAAAATGCTGCAAAATCGATTCATGGTCGGGTCCTCCTTGTCCGGTTATTCGATCAACCGAATCTTACGAGGTCGACCCGACCTCTCTTATGGCTAATTTGGACAAGAGTGGGTCTGAACCCGAGTTTTCCTCTCAGCGTGGCGCACGAAATCAGTGATCGCGGGGTGGTGGTGGGACACAGCCTGTCGATGGTCGGGGATGGTCAGGAGCAGGAGGTCAGAGCCTTCCGGTGGACGCCCGAAAAAGGGATGGAAGGGCTCGGCAGGGCGCCCAGCAATTCACGCATTGCACTCAACGCCCTCGGACAAATCGTGGGGACCAAGCTGCAGGCCAGCGAGGTAGGGAACCCGCTGGCTTACCTGTGGACCGAAGAGGGCCGGGTAACCCTCACAGCCACCCCCGACCCGGCCGGGCTCCCCAGTGAGGGAGTGGCCATCAACAACCACGGTCAAATTGCCGGCAATACTCTTGTTGCAGAGGACCTGACCCGGGCCTACCTGTGGGAGGTCCGATTCGTCTCTGGCGTTCCCTTAGACAACTGATCTCGCGTTCCTTGTTCCTCTTGGCGCGCTCATTGGCATTCGCGCCTCTGTCCGCCCGGGGAACTGTCCAAGCCATCACCGGGACCGGCCCGCAAGCCGCGAGGAACATTGACGATCAAGGAAACTACAGAGGCAGGAACGAAGTGACTGCGCAGCAGCACGGAAGCTGCCGGAGTCACATGACCACCAGCGAAAGCTGATCAGCCGGGCTGCCTCGACTCGTGCGGCGCACGCCTTTCTTGTCTGCGGGTTCGAAATATTGTTAAATGCCCGAGACACTTGACCTGCTTCCCATCTTCGAGAGGATTCCACGTATGAACGAGCCCCATGACTCGCCCGGTCCCAGCAAGGAGTTCAAGCCCTATGTGCCCGCTGAGACTTCGCTCCCCGAATTAACAGTCCGAGCTCTGGTGCTGGGGGTGCTGATGGCCTGCGTGCTGGGTGCGGCCAACGCCTATCTGGGGATGAAAGCAGGCTTGACGGTTGCGGCCACGTTCCCGGCTGCCGTGGTGGCGATGGCTGCTCTTCGGCCTTTTCGGGCATCGATCCTGGAGGAGAACATCGCTCGAACCACGGCTTCGGTTGGTGAGGCCCTGGTGGCTGGCGCCATTTTCACGATTCCGGCCTTCGTGATCAGCGGAGTCTGGGATGAACTGCGCTACCTCGAAAGCACCTTGATCATGCTCATCGGGGGCATTCTCGGAGTACTCTTCGTCATCGTCCTGAGGCGAACCCTGGTCGAGGAGGCAGATCTCCCCTTTCCGGAAAGTGTGGCGGCTGGTGAACTGGTCAAGGCCGGGCAGGGAGGGCAGAGCGGGGCCGGCTATGTTTTCGCTGCCATGGGCCTGGCCGCGGGCTGGGAGATCCTGAAGAACTCCAACGGCATCCCCATTGTGGCGGACTATGCCCGCACCTTTGTGACCCTGGGGACTTCACAGATTCAACTCTTGACACAGACGGTCCGCTACCGGGGAGGCTTGCTCCTGGAGTCGGCGGCGGTCTCTCCTGCCCTGATAGGAGTAGGTTTCATCGTCGGGCCGGAAATCGCCGCGAATCTCTTTGCGGGAGCTGTAGTCGGTTGGCTCTTTCTGGTCCCTCTCAGTCTTTTTCTTAACCCGGCTCTGACATCCGGCGTCAGCGACACCACCTCGTGGATCAACTGGAGCGTCGAGGTCTGGCTGAAGCAGGTCCGGCCTCTGGCGGTGGGAACCATGATCGTGGCGGCTTTTTATACGCTCTTTAAGCTTCGGACCTCCCTGATCGGCGGAATCCGGAATGCCATAACGGATCTGCAGGCGGCCAAGGAGGGCCGCCGGGACGTCAATCGTCTCCAGATCGACATCAACTTCAAGTACATAGGCGCTGCCATCCTGGTTCTCGCCTTTCCCCTTTTTTTTCTTTACCGGTACTTCAGCGGCTCTTCTCCCGGGGCGCTCCTTTTGACCGTGGTCATGATAGTCCTGGGCTTCCTTTTCGCGGCCGTGGCAGGCTATCTGGTGGGCCTGCTGGGGAGTTCGAACAATCCCATCAGCGGGCTGACCCTCAGTACGCTGCTCATCGCGGCCATTCTGATGGTGCTGATGGGGGTGACGGGAAATCCTGGAATCATGGGGGTGCTGGGGGTAGCGGGAGTCGTCTGCTGCGCGGCCGGGATCGCCGGTGACATGCTGCAAGATCTGAAGGTCGGGCACATCCTGGGCGGGACTCCGTGGCGCATGGAGGTAGGCGAGCTCGTCGGCGTCAGCGTTGCCGCCATGGTGCTGATCTGGCCGATGATCGCCATGGACCGAGTCTACGAAATCGGAAGCGCTGAGCTTCCAGCACCTCAAGCCGGCCTGATGGCGCTCCTGGCCAAGGGTATCGTGGGAGGCGAGATGGCCTGGCCTCTCGTCATAGCGGGGATGTTTTTCGCCTTCGGCCTGATTCTTATCAACGCGCCTTCCCCTATGCTCATCGCCGTTGGGATGTACCTGCCCTTTCATTCCACTGCCGCCATCTTCGTTGGAGGGATCATTCGCTGGATTCTGGATGGGACTCTGAAGCGGCGCAAGGCCAGCCGGGCGGAGAGGACCACAGCAGTGAACACGGGCGTCCTTCTCTCCTCGGGGTTTATTGCCGGCGAGGCCCTGATGGCAGTCTTGCTGGCTTTTTTGGTGCTGGGCTTCGATCTCAATGACGCCATCAATCCCCTGCCCGGACTCGTCGAATACCTTCCAGGCTTTCTGCGCGACAATGCGTGGCTGGGCCTGGCGGGGTTTGTCTGGCTTTTCCTGGTTCTTCTGAGAGTTCCCGTCAAGGCGATGAAAAAAGGCGGGGCCCTGGGGGTCAGGGTTGAATGAGCCTGTTTCACAGGATTTCCTGGATCTGGAGCCGAGGCGGCTCCTCCAGTGGGAAATGGACTCCGAGGACCGAGCTGTCCTGCTCCGCCCCAAGTTCGGCTCGGGTCGCCTGGGCCGGATCCTCCTGAGCTGGTTCGGCCCGTCACACTACCGGATCCGTCTCGATGAGGTGGGGACGGCTGTCTGGGTCTGCCTGGACGGGGGGACCCCCCTTGATGAGGTGGTTTCCGAGTTGAAGAAGAAGTTCGGAAGCCGCATCGACCCGGCAGAGGAACGCGTGCAGATGTTCGTTGACGACATGATCCGAAAGAAGCTGATTGAGGTAAAATAATTAAAGATTGAAGATTGAAAATTCCAGGGGGGTTGGATTCCATGAAGGGCTCAGTTGAGTCTCGAACCGAACAGCTTGGAACTCCAGCCGGAATCTTCAATCTTTAATTTTCTATTTTCCATTTCCTATTTCAATTTTCAATTTCAATGGAACCCAAGCCCACAGCCGCAAGGTTGCTCCAGCGGACCTTCAGTGCCTTTCGCTACAGAGATTTCAGGATCCTTTGGCTTGGCGCTTTTACGTCCACAACCGGCAATCTCATGCAGCAGGTGGCTCAATCCTGGCTGATTTTCCAGTTGACCGGCCTGTCCTTTTACCTGGGCCTGACCAGTTTTCTGGCCCAGCTTCCGCTGGTGTTGTTCTCGGTGGTCGGCGGAGCCCTCGCCGATCGAGTGGACCGACGAAGACTCCTTCTCTTTTCCCAGGCCGTCCAGATGACGACGGCCTTCATCCTGACGACCCTGATCTTCTTTGATGTCATTGAAATCTGGCATTTTCTGGTACTTGTCTTTGTGGCAGGGCTGGGGCAGGCTTTTGGTGGTCCGGCTCACCAGGCATTGATTCCGGGCCTGGTCAAGCGCCAGGACGTTCCCAATGCGATTGCTCTGAACTCAATTCAGTTCAACCTCGCCCGCGTGGCCGGCCCCATGCTGGCTGCTGTGGTGATGGCTGCCCTGGGCGCGGTCTTCTGCTTTGCTCTCAACGGGCTGTCGTTCCTGGCTGTGATGCTGTCTTTGCTGCTGATTAAGAGTACCTTCCGGCCTCAGAAGACGGAGGCCACGATGGCCAGCCAGATCAAGGAAGGCATTCGCTTCGTCCTGGACAAGCGTTCCCTGCGGCAGTTGATGCTGCTCGGATTCGTGAGCACGTTTTGCGGCGTTCCACTGCTCACTCTGCTCCCGGTATTTGTGAAAAATGTCTACCAGATGGGAGAAGTGACCTACTCCTGGATGATGTCGATCGCGGGAGCCGGGGCTGTGGTAGGAGCACTGCTCTTTGCCGGGCTGGCCGGGTTCACTCGCCGGGGGCTGCTGACTCTCTGGTCACAGCTTGCCCTGGCAGTTCTGACAGCGGTCTTCGCCATCTCGAGTCACTGGATAGTGGCGAGCGTGTTTCTGTTTGCCGCTGGAACCTGTCTGATCGGATTATTCGCCTCCATCACATCGCTGGTTCAGTTGGCCACGACCGACGAGATGAGAGGAAGGGTGATGAGTCTTTTCTTGCTGGCTTTCAGGGGTGGAATGCCGGCCGGCGACTTGACGGCAGGGGCGCTGGCCGACTTCTTCTCACCCCCTGTCGCGATACTCTTTCTGGCTATTTTGCTGGGTTGTGTTTCGACCACATTTCTGCTCTTCGGACAACGGGTCAAGCAGCTTTAGGCTCACCCTTTTCGGGCTAGGAAGGGCGTGTTGCCCGAATCTCTGTCGCCCTTCCAGGGCTTCAGAATTGGCGCAGGCGCTTTCCTTGAATGTGGGAGGCGCCTTGGCGCGGCGACCTGCAGTCGTGAGCGTGACGACCCGGTGTTCGCGGCCTGAGGCCCCTCCCACTCTGGCCCCTCCCGCAGTTAGGGACCTCAAACACTGGCCATAGCCCGAAAACCGGGAGCGCTTGATTGACCCAAACCACTGATTTTGCTAGCGTCATTGTTCTGAACCAATACGCATTTCCATGAAACAGGACGTTTCTTGGGGGTGCCTGCGAACGTTAGCCGACTGGGAGGCAGAATGTCTGAGAAGGTTCACATATTCGATACGACACTGCGTGACGGCGAGCAATCTCCAGGGTGCTCGATGACTCTGGAAGAGAAGCTGAGAATGGCTCTTCAGCTGGAACGTCTGAACGTGGATGTGCTGGAGGCAGGGTTTCCGATTTCCTCGGAAGGAGACTTTAAAGCCGTCCAGGCCATCTCCTCGGAAGTGCGACAGCCCACGATTGCGGCTCTCGCAAGAGCCCACCGCATGGACATTGAGAGAGCCTGGGAAGCGATCAATGGCGCACACAAGAAGCGGATTCACACCTTCATTGCCACCTCCGATATCCATCTCAAGTACAAGCTTCATAAGACCCGGGCCCAGGTGCTGGAGGCGGCGATCGAAGGAGTGAAGATCGCCCGCGACCTGTGCGACGACGTCGAATTCTCGGCTGAGGATGCCACCCGCACCGATTTCGACTTCCTGGTCGAGGTCTTTGAGGCGGCCATCGAACATGGTGCCAGTGTGATCAACGTGCCCGACACGGTGGGCTACGCTGTTCTGGAGGAGTATGGAGGCCTGATTCGTCGTCTGATCGAGACCATTCCGAACAGCGACAAGGCCGTCTTCGGCACCCATACCCACAATGATCTGGGCCTGGCCGTAGCGAACTCGCTCTTTGGAGTATCCGCGGGTTGTCGTCAGGTAGAGTGCACCTTGAACGGCATTGGAGAAAGAGCCGGAAATGCCGCTCTGGAAGAAGTGGCGATGGTGCTTTCGACGAGACAAGATCGGTTCAACTACCACACCGACATTGTGGCAACCGAGATCTATCCTTCCAGTCGTCTGCTCTGTGAGCTAACCGGGAGTCAAGTCCAGTTCCACAAGGCGATCGTGGGACGAAACGCCTTCTCCCATGAAGCTGGAATTCACCAGGATGGCGTGCTCAAGAACGCACTCACCTACGAGATCATGACCCCCCAGTCCGTGGGAGTGGCGAGTAACAAGATCGTCATGGGGAAGCATAGCGGACGCCATGCTCTGAGCGTCAAGCTCAAGGAGCTGGGCTACGACTTGTCACGGGAAGACCTTGACAAGGCTTATCTCTGCTTTACCCGCCTGGCTGATGCCAAGAAAGAGGTCAGCGACGCCGAACTGGCCGCCATCGTCGACGGAGGATTTCAGATCGGAACCGAAACGGATCAAAAGCCCCGGTCCAAAGCGACTCGTATCCGGGCCTGAGTACTGCAGGGAAGTACCAGTAATCTATTGTCGGAAACAACTCATGGCCAGAACACTTTTCGAAAAAATCTGGGGCGACCACGTCGTCGATCGGAAACCAGGCCGCCCAGCCCTTCTGTACATTGACTGCCATCTGGTGCATGAAGTGACCTCGCCCCAGGCTTTCGATGGGCTGCGCCTGGCTGACAGGTCGGTGAGGCGGCCGGATCTGACGTTCGCAACGATGGATCATAATGTGCCGACCTGGGCCCGAAGTCGGCCGCTCGAGGATCCGGTTTCCAAGGCGCAGATGGACGCTCTGGCGGAAAACTGCCGGGAGTTTGGTGTTCCTCTCTTCGATCTCGACAGTCCCGATCAGGGCATCGTCCACGTGATCGGGCCGGAACTGGGGCTGACCCATCCGGGGATGACCGTTGTGTGTGGAGACAGCCACACGGCCACCCATGGAGCCTTTGGCGCGCTTGCCTTCGGTATCGGCACGAGCGAGGTCGAGCACGTGCTGGCGACCCAGTGCCTGCTCCAGTTCAAACCGAAGACCATGGAGATCCGAATTAATGGTAGCCGGCTGGCCGGGGTTGCCAGTAAGGACGTGATCCTCTATGTGATTCGAAGGATCGGGACGGCGGGAGCCACAGGGCACGTCATCGAGTACACGGGCAAATCGATCCGCGCAATGAGCATGGAAGAACGGATGACGGTTTGTAATATGTCGATTGAAGCCGGCGGACGGGCCGGCATGATCGCGCCTGACCAAACCACCTTTGATTACATCTCAGGGAAGCGTTTTGCACCTCGGGGGAAGGATTTCGAGAGTGCCGTGGAGTACTGGGAGAGCCTGCCTACTGACCCGGGGGCAACGTATGATGCGGTGATTGAGCTCGATGTGTCGGAGATTCCGCCGCAGGTTAGCTGGGGAACCAATCCTGGCATGGTGACCGACGTGACGGGTGTGGTTCCCGGACCCGAGGAAATGCCCGACGAGAATTCGAAGCGGGCCTGCCGCCGAGCCCTCGAGTACATGGGGCTGGAGCCCGGAACTCGAATTGAAGAACTGGCGGTAGACCGGGTCTTTATCGGCTCGTGCACGAACTCACGGATCGAGGATCTCCGCGTGGCAGCTTCGGTGGTGGAAGGGAAACGAGTAGCCGGAGGCGTGCGGGCGATGGTTGTGCCCGGCTCCCAGCAGGTCAAGAGTGAGGCAGAGGGCGAGGGTCTGGACAAGATCTTCAGGAAGGCGGGCTTTGACTGGCGCGAGTCCGGCTGCAGTATGTGCCTGGGAATGAATCCGGATGTTCTGCAGCCCGGGGAGCGCTGTGCCTCCACCTCGAACCGGAACTTCGAGGGCCGGCAGGGACGAGGAGGCCGAACTCACCTCGTCAGCCCGGGTATGGCGGCGGCTGCCGCCATCGCAGGACACTTCGTTGATCTCCGCGATTGGGACCACTGAACAAGGAACTCGCCATGCAGCCTTTTCGAACTCACAGAGGTCTCGTCGCTGTATTGGACCGGATCAATGTGGACACCGATCAAATCATTCCCAAGCAGTTCTTGAAACGAATCGTGCGGACGGGTTTCGGCCCGTTTCTCTTCTACGACTGGCGATTTCTGGAGGACGGCTCACCCGATCCGGAATTCGAACTGAACCAGAAACAATTCCAGGGGGCCACGATTCTGCTCACCGGCTCCAATTTCGGCTGTGGATCGTCGCGAGAACATGCTCCCTGGGCGCTGCAGGACCATGGCTTTCGCGTCCTCATCGCCTCTTCATTCGCGGATATCTTCTTCAGCAACTGCTTCAAGAACGGACTCTTGCCCGTCGCCGTGGCGGAGGATACAGTGACTCAGCTCCGCGATGCCGCGCTGGCAAACCCCGGATACGAAATAGAAGTCAACCTCGAGTCACAGACGATTCAAGGTGACCTCAGCCTCAACTTTGGCTTTGAGATCGATCCCTTCCGAAAGAAATGCCTTCTGCAGGGTATCGACGATGTGGGACTGACTCTGCAGCTCGAGGACCGGATCCGGGAATATGAAGCTGGGCGCCCAGCCTTCCGCACTTTCGGGAGCTGAATTCCCGGGTGCCGGGCTACCGTAGGGGCCGGTGATTGGCGACAGTTAGAATTCCCCGCGACGACAAATGGAATTCCCCGCTTTTTCAGGGCTGATCCTGACCATGAGGGCATGGTTAAGGATCAGCAAGTGCGGAGGTTAGTAAAGTTGAAGAAGAACGAGAAGACGCTAACGATGGCGGCGGCCAAAGCGGGGATGTCGCGAAAGACAGCTCGCAAGTACCTGAAGTCGGGAAAGCTACCGAGCCAGTGTCAGCCGGAACGGTATTGGAGAACTCGATCGGATCCGTTCGAGTCGGTGTGGCCGGAGGTGAAAGAGATCCTGAAGCGATCGCCGACGGTGGAAGCAAAAGCGGTGTTCGATCATTTGTGTCGTCAGCAGGAAGGGGCCTTCCAGCAAGGCCAGTTGAGAACGCTGCAGCGCAGGATCAAGCAGTGGAAGGCAGAATACGGAGAAGCGAAGGAGGTGATGTTCCCGCAGAAGTATCAGCCGGGACATCAAGCGCAATCGGACTTCACGTTTATGGGGCGCCTCGGAGTGACGATCCAGGGCCAGCCGTTTCCCCATCTGCTGTACCACTTCGTGTTGGCCTACTCGAACTGGGAAGCGACCACGCTGTGTTTCAGTGAGTCGTTTGAGAGCCTCAGCCTGGGGCTTCAGAACGCGTTGTGGGAGTTGGGGGCGCTGCCCGAGGAGCACCGGACCGACCGGCTCTCGGCGGCAGTCAAGAACCTGAAGCGGGAAGAGTTCACCGAGCGCTATCAAGCGTTGCTGAGACACTTCGGGATGCGCTCCAGTCGCACTCAGGCAGGAAAGGCACACGAGAACGGGGATGTGGAACAGTCCCATCACCGCTTGAAACGGGCCATTGAGCAGGAACTGCTGCTGCGGTGTAGCCGTGATTTTTCCAGCCGGGAAGAGTACGAGGGCTTTGTAGCGGTGATTGTGTCCCGGCGCAATGCGGCCCGGCAAAAGCGCCTGGGAGAAGAGCTGGCAGTGATGCGCCCGTTGCCGGCACGCCGTCTGGATGACTTCACCCGGCAGTGGGTGAGAGTCTCCCCCAGCAGTACGATCCGGGTTCGCCACAACACCTATTCGGTGGACAGCCGGTTGATCGGCGAGCGCGTTCAAGTGCGGGTGTGGGCGGATCAGGTGGAGGTCTACTACGGAGGACGGCGCCAGGCACGGATGCCGCGCTTGCGAGGAGAAGGCAAGCATCGCATTGACTACCGGCACGTGATCCATTCGTTGGTGCGCAAGCCGGGGGCGTTTACTCGCTATCGCTGGCGGGAGGATCTGTTTCCGGGGATCTTGTTTCGAGTCGCCTACGACGAGCTGCGCCGAGATTGTCCGGCCACGGCGGATCGCCAATATCTGAAGATCCTCGAGGTGGCTGCCCAGGAAGGTGAACAGCGGGTGCGAGAGGCACTTCAGGTGTTGATTGAGCGGGGACAAAGAATCCGTTTTGAAGCACTACGAGAATGCCTTGTCGATCCGGTGGTGGAACCCTGGGAAGTGATGGTGGAGAAGATGGACGTGGGCCTCTACGACACCCTTCTCGAGAACCGGGAGGTGAGGTCATGAGCACAGGCAACTTACCGCGACTTCGCGAGTGCCTAATCGAGCTGCATCTACCGGCCTTTCGGGAGCACTACGCCGCCCAGGCGGCACTGGCCACCCAGGAAAGTCTGTCCTATCCCCGGTTTCTCTTGTCGTTATCTGAGATCGAGGTGGCGGAGCGGCACGAGCGCAAAATCCAGCGCCAGCGTCGGGCCTCCAAGCTTCCCTGGGAGAAAACGCTGACGGCGCTGGACCGCTCGCGCTTGCCCCAAAGCGTGGATCGACAACTCACAGCGCTGCTGGAAGGGACGTTTTTGGATCGTGCCGAGAACGTCTTGGCTTTCGGTAACCCTGGGAGCGGGAAAACCCATCTGGTCTGTGCTCTGGGCCAGGAGTTGATTCTGCTGGGGCGCCGGGTTCTGTTTTCTACCTGCGCCCTGCTGGTACAGCGATTGCTGCGGGCCAAAATCGATCTGACTCTGGAGAAGGAGCTCAAGAAACTGGATCGCTTCGAGGCTCTCATAGTCGATGACATCGGCTACGTTCAGCAAAGCCGGGAGGAAATGGAGGTTCTCTTCACACTGCTGGCCCATCGTTACGAACGTCGCAGCATCTTGCTGACCAGCAACCTGATCTTCTCGGACTGGGAGAGGATCTTCAAGGACCCCCTGACGACGGCAGCAGCCATCGACCGGCTGGTGCACCACAGCGTGATTCTGGAACTCAACGTCCCGAGCTATCGAATGGAGAGCGCCAAGGCAAAGCAGCAGGGAACCACGAAATGAGGAAACCGCGAGGAGGTCAAATCCGGGCAAATCGGCTGATTGGACCCCGGAAAGTGCTTGGTGAGGGCGATAGACGAGTGCCCGCCAAGGGGAGAGGTCGTACAGCGCCCTACAGAGGCCGCTCAGCAGCCTCGTGGATCTGGTCCACTCCCCTCGACGCCAGCGCGAGCGAGGGGGAGCTCCGTTCGGGCTACGCCCTCACTCCGTCCCCCTCGCATTCTAGGAACAATCTCTCTTTTTTACAGAAAGGAGGACCGCGGAAAGGGCCGTCTCAGAGGACGGCTACAGCTCTTTTTTTTTAATCCTTGTGTGGGGATTTCCAATCGTCGCTGCGGGAATTCTATTTGACGTTGATCAGAGATAGGCGTTCCCAGCATCGTCCACGGCCATTTCCTGTACTGTGTCCGCATTACTCCCGCCCAGGTAGGTAGCGTAGGTCAAAACAGGATCGATAATCAGGGGCAGCGTAGAGTCGTACCGATCAATCAGAAAGCCGAACTCATTCTCGTCCTTCCGAAAGTAATTGGCTGCAACGATTTCCTGGACACCGCGAATCTCTTGGAAAACCACCGGCTTCTTCATGCGGAAGGTTTCGCCCAGTACAGTGATGACAACATCACCGTTCTCATCGATTTCAACGTGGTCCCCTCCTTCGATGCCAAAAACTATCGTTTCCGCGTCAACAGTTGGGGCAACCACGAAGTCGTATTCGACCTGCCCGTCTCTCGCGTAGTAGACCAGGTCAATACCCGAATAGACTCCGCGGTACTGGACACGAGAATAATGTGGGACGTTCGTACGCCAGCTTTGGGGATCGTCGCCGATAAAATAATTGATGCTTCCAGGCATTGCCCCTAATCCCTCGACTGTAGGTGTCGGGTTCGAGCCCATCAGTTTCACTCGAAAAGCGGGCCCCTTGGACTCAGGTCTGTCTTCTCGTCCGATTTTGTTATCTGTAAGAACGACGACGGCTTCCGAGGGTGTCAGGAAAAGCGTGTAGCCCGGCGTTCGCGCAAGGAACTCTACTTCCTCATCAAGGAAACCAGGATTTGCTTGAAAGCTCAGGGGAAGCTGTCCGAACGAATCAATATTAGTGGCCGCCTCGATTTGAAATCCGCTCAGAAGAACTGCTCCAAGAATCAGCAAACATCTGGACAAAAGTGAATTGAAAACAAGTGAACTACGTTTGATACATCCTCTCCTCTCTAGAAAAACACTCCCCCGAACCACTCTTGTCCAAATTAGCCATAAGAGAGGTCGGGTCGACCTCGTAAGATTCGGTTGATCGAATAACCGGACAAGGAGGACCCGACCATGAATCGATTTTGCAGCATTTTCAGTCAACTTCTCCAGCTTTTTCCTCGCTGGGAGTTTCAACAACTGGTCCTGGAGACCAAAGCCGAGCGCCATGCACGCGGTTTCAGCAGCTGGGGACAGTTTGTCGCCATGCTGTTTTGCCAGCTGGGCCGTGCTCATAGCCTGCGGGAGATCTGCGGAGGCCTGGCCAGCTGTGAAGGAAAACTGCATCATCTTGGAATCGCTTCTCCCAAGCGCTCCACCCTCAGCTATGCCAATAAGCATCGACCCTGGCAACTGTACGAAAAGGTTTTTTACCGCCTGCTGGATCGTTGTCTGAGAGAGACCGAAGGGCGTCGCAAGAGAAGATTTCGTTTCAAGAATCCGCTGCTGAGTCTGGATGCGACCGTCATCGATCTGTGCGCACAATTGTTTGACTGGGCTCATTTTTGCCGAACCAAGGGGGCCGTCAAACTGCATCTACTCTTGGACCACAACGGTTACCTTCCCGTCTTTGCCGACATCACCGTGGCTCGCCGTCTGAAGTTTGCCGCCGGCACCGTTGTCGTCTTTGATCGCGGCTACAACGACTACAACTGGTATGCGGACTTGACCCGTCAGGGCGTCTTCTTTGTGACCCGTCTCAAAGACCGTGCCGATTACGAGGTCCTCGAAGACCGCCCGCTTCCCAAAAACCGTCGAGTCGTCCGTGACCAGGTGATTTTCTTTCACGGACTGGCCGCCCAGGACAAAACCTGTTTCTTGCGCCTGGTCGAAATCCAAGATCCGCTCTCTGGCCGCCTCGTTTTTTTGACGAATCACCTGGATTTCGGAGCCACCACCATTGCCGCAATCTACAAGGAGCGCTGGCAAATCGAGCTCTTTTTCAAGGCCCTCAAGCAGAATCTACGGGTCAAGACCTTCGTCGGCACCTCGGCCAACGCCCTCAAGACCCAAATTTGGACAGCATTGATCGCTCTGCTGATCCTGAAGTTTCTGCAGCTCAAAGCAACCTTTGACTGGTCACTGTCCAATCTGGCCGCACTGCTGAGGATGAACCTGTTCGTTCATAGAGACTTGTGGAGGTGGTTGAACCAACCATTCAAGTTTCCACCCCTACTACCGGAGAGCTCTCAACCCTCCTTCACCCTCTCGTAATCTGGACAGCACCATCGGAGACCTGGACATGAAACCCTGACAATCCTGTCCAAGACGCCAATAAAATCAAGGGGTCGATCATCGAATCTCAGCTAATTTGGACAGCAGTGCCCCCGAACTGTCGCGTCAGCTTTCCTGTCAGCAGCCAAATTAAAACCAGACATCTTCTTCATACGAGTTCCTCTCTTTCTTCTGGGTTCTGTTGGGTTCTGTAAAACTGGGTTACGCTTCATATGGAAGTCCTGAACCTTTATCTCCGGGTTTTTCTTCTTGGAACCCACCGTGATCAGCATCGTGTCCGGTCGGCTCAAAGCCCTGTTCATCAACTGGTTGCCGCCCATCAAGGATCTCCTCCTGACCGACTGTCCCCGGCTGACCATCTGTTTGTGTCCGCATGAGATGGAACGGTCGTTGCTCAGTGAGTGTCGAAATCCGGAAATTTGTGACAGGGTTTCGCTATATCTCTCATTGGTGCTGGCGGGAAACAGTCAGCACACCACACGACAAACCCTGATCGAGCATTTGGAGAAGAGCTCTGCCAAAGGAGGGAGAGAGAAGGGGACAGAGTAGATTGTCCCCCTTTTAACGCTATTGGATCACGTAGATCTGGCCTTCGTCGATACCGTTTTCGTCCTGATCACGGCCTTTTTCGGTCACGAAAATGTAGTCTCCAACGGCATAGGAGCCCCACCCGAAGTTGCCGCCGGCAGGTGCTGGGTCCGGCGTCAATAGAATTTCCCTGGAGAAGGCGGTCCCGTCCCAGGACCATTTATAAACCACGCCCCCGCAGTTGCCATTAGGGGCTCCCGCCACCACCACACCGGGTGCTGCGCTGAGGCTGTTGAACCCGCCGAGATCCGGTGTGGTGTCAAGCGTGGCTGTCTCCTGTCCGGTATCGAGATCGAAGAAGGCCAGGCTTCCACCGGATCTCTCAGGAGCTGCTACCAGCTCTTCCACTACACCGTTCGGATCCGTCACCGCGGCCACGACAAGAAAATTGCCCAGCCTTTCACGCCTTTGCGGATTCTGACGCTGCAGCTCCGTCACCGGAAGAGGGTCCTGGGTAGAAACGGGGTCCGGAAAGCGGAATACTTTCCCGGCTTCATTCTTTTTGTCCACCTTGGCCCACGGGGCACCCACGTACAGAGCTCCATCGCCGCCCACCGCCACAGAGGACCCAAACAGGTCGTCCGTGGAGGATGCCAGATTCGTAAGCAACGTGAAAGGATTGGATTTTGAGAAATCGACATCGTAGACAAATACCTCGTTTGACCAATATGCTCCCACAATGATCTCTGGTAAGTCGTCACCAGTGACGTCGCCGAATGCCAGGGCCTTACCGAAACGTTCTGCGCCTGTCGGCGTTTCCAAAACCTCGTAAGCCGGAGGAGTTCCATCGGGATAGCCATTTGCTACATCGACGTTAAAGAAAGCCACAACGTGCTGGTTCCCGGCCAGCAGATCGTCCATGTCCCCGTCGCCGTCCAGGTCAGCAAGGATGGCATTCCTCCCATCCAGACTGAAAAACGGACCGTTGTCGTCTTCACTAACACTAAGCGCCTGGGTATTGATGATTCGAACCAGGGTCCACGTCCCGGGACCGGGACCGGGACCGGGACCAGGATCGAAAGTAAGGATGACAAGCCGGTGGAGTTGACCGGGACCGCCGGCATTTGTTGTCATGGTGCCCGCCACAAGGAAGTCACCGCCGCGTTCAACCGCAGTGATCCGATTGGCCAGGCGAAGGGAGTCGTTACTGTCGATTGTCTGATTTCCGATGGAGAGTTCAACCCCGTCGAAAACAACCGCCCTGCTCAGCTCAGAAGCTGGTGAACCAACACATGGGTTATCTCCTTGCCCAGGTTTACCTTTTCCACCTCCCTTTCCCAGACCGAATGCCGGAGCAACTGACAAGAGAAAGAGACCCAGGCAAAGAACTATCAACATTCTGGTTTTCATAGTGTATTCTCCTCTTTAGGTGGTTGCATTTGCTCAGTGAGTGTCGACAGCCGGGAATTTGTGACGGAGTTTTTTGAGTCAAGGGCGAGAAGCTCTTCTCCACAGACGCCAGAACATTTCCACCACCTGAAAAAAGGGGACTGAGTAGACTGTCCCCTTTTTCAACTGCGGGAGTGCACACAAGGTCCCTTCAACCTTCAGTTCTTCGCCTCTTTTTGATACAAAGTGGTTAATCCGAATGGTCCTGAATGAAAGCGCTCTGGCAAGCCGATACCGGCCCCGGGTTGTCTACTTCGTGCTGCGACGTCTTCGCGACCGGAACAGCGCCGAGGAGATTGCCCAGGCGACGCTCCTGGTCCTTATCGAGGCCATCCGGGAAAACCGGATTCGAGAAGAGGAAAGCGTTGGCTCCTTCATATTCGGTGTCGCCAACAACCTGATTCGGGAGCACCTCCGAGAAAAAGCACGCCAGGCTGGAAACCACTCCCTGGAGGATGCCAATCCTGGGGCCGTCTGGGGGGACGATCCGGAGGCCGCCCTGCTGCTTGCCGAGCAGCGCCAGCTGGTTCGTGAGGCGCTCACGAATCTCAGCCGGGAAGACGAGCTGTTGCTGACTCGCCTGAGTCAGTCCTGGAGATCTCAGGAAGAAATCGCGGCTGAGTTTGGTATCAGTTTCGCTGCGCTGAGAAAGAGGAAATCGCGGGCGCTGACTCGCCTGAAAGAGATTTTAAAAGTGTCACAAAGAGCAGGTGATTGACACTCACTGAACTGAGAGGAAACGAACGTGGACTGCAACGAAGTTGAAAGAATGCAGTTAATTGAAGGCTATCTGGACGAATCCCTGTCTCCCGAACAGATGGAGGCGTTGGAGAAGCACTACCTGGAGTGCGAAAACTGCTTCTCGACCCTGCAACTGCAACACGCGATTCGTCTGGAAGCGAAGCCGACCGATCGCCACGTCGGCCGTTCGCCGGAGCCTGAGTCCCTGCAGGGATGGATCGCGACATCCCGTCGCTGGCTTCTGCCCCTTGCCGCCCTGATCGTCCTGCTGGTCGTTCCCCTGTCGCTGCTGATCGACCGCGATAGCGGACCCGGGGGTTCCAACCTGCCGGCACGTCTGATCGAGATCGAGTCGATCCCGGCCTATGTGGAGACGACTGTGCGCGGGGGACAGGCCGGGGACTCCCTGGCATCTTTCCGTGCGGGGATGGAAGCCTACCGGAGAGAAGACTACGGGGCAGCCGTCACAGGTTTGGAGCCGGCTCAGGCTGCCAATCCGGATCACCTGCCGACTGCCTTTTACCTGGGCCTGTCCTATCTTTTGCAGGACAACTCGACGGCCGCGGCCGAGCGGCTTCTGAAAGTAGTCTCAGTCGGCAAGACTCCTTACTCGGAGGAGGCGCGCTGGTACCTGGCCAAGGCCTATTTTCGTCTGGGGCAGGTCGAAGCCGGACGCGAGCAACTGGAAGCCGTTCGGGCGATGGGCAAGGCTTACCAGCAGGACGCAGAGCAAAACCTTGCCCTTCTGGACACAGGGCGAAACTAAGGACGGCAGGGGACCGGGCATGACGACTGGATCCAGGGCTCTTTATGGTGTGCCGGCAACCGCTGTCCTGTCCGTTTTTCTTGCGGTCCCTGTACAGGCCCAAACCGACTTCACGATCCCTGTCTATCCCTCCCGGAAACGGTACGAAGAGGATACCTACCAAAAGGTACGACGAGCGCTCGAAAGCGGCCGGGAGCAGTACCTGCTCGATCTGATCAATGCCGATCCTATCGTCTGTCGGTACGCCTTGTTGCGCCTGCTGGAGGATCCTGCCGGCGACGCCACCTCCCTCGAATATGCGCGCCTTTTTCCATTCGCCTCCCTGTCGGCAATCGAAGAGCCTCTTGTCCAGTTCGTGAGTGCGAAAACCGCTTCCATCCGAAAACAGGTCCTGGGCGCCTTTTTCAAGTTGAATGATCTCTACCTCGCTGCCCGCAGGACGGCCTTCGGCGATCACTTTTCTCGCAAGCTTCAGAGCGCACTCGGACTCGCCCTGGACAACGTCGCCGAATCCCTCGCGAGCCTGGGGTTCGATCAGGGTCGGGCGGAGGCCCTCTATTTGAAGAGCCGTTATTTGCTCGAATTCAGCAGCCCTGAATTGCCCATCGTCGCCCAGGAATCGATTGATATCTTCGAGCGGCACGGGAACGTCAGAGGTCAATTCAACGGGCTCATTCGGTTGGCTTCCTACCACTATTTTCGGGGGATCCGCCGCGACGATCCCGAACATTCACAGAAAGCTACGGAACTCATCCAACATTATGTGAGCCTGGTAGAGTCAACGGACGACGACCTGCTGAAAGTCTATATGAAAGGGCGTCTCCCGGATGACTACACGGATCAGGGGAACTGGACTGAGGATCAGTGGGTGAGACTCGAAAAGACAGCGGGCTTGCCTTTCTTGAAGGCGAAGTACCTGCTCTGGCTGAGCGAGAAGGATGAGAGTCACCTGGGAGAATTGGAGGCCCTGGTCTCGGAGCAACAGGACCAGTGTTGCAGGCCAAGTTGTACTATCGGATTTTCACTGAGACCAGATCTATTGAGGCGCTCTCCCAGGCCATCCGGCTGGCAGATGGCCTCGAGTACGACATTTCTGCCTTTGATTGGAGGCTTGGAAACTACTCGCAGCCCCCGGTAGCAGCCGTGCCCCACATGCTTTCACAGCTTTCAGGTGCACTGCAGAACAGCCTGCGTTTTGACGAAGCTCGCCAGGCCAACAAGCGAGCTGTCGATTATCTAGACAGCACTCACGGATTCTGGTCTCGCGATCAACTGGCGATGAGTCAGCCAGCTCTATTGAGGCGCCTGGTTGCCGACTATCGAAAAACCGGGGACTATGCAAGGGCTATCGAAACTGCAACCAAGGTCATGGATGTTTCCGAATCGGCCGGTAAAATTCGGCTGTTACGTGATGCTGCTCGTGATCTGTCCGGTCTCCATGCTGAACTCCGCGACTTCCACTCCGGCGAGGCCGCTCTCCTTCGGGCCAGAAGCATTCTCGAATCGGATTTGTTGGAAGTCCTCAACCTGGACTTGGTGGTGTTGGATTTTATCAACCTGGACTTAGCGGTGTTGAACCTGGGTTTTTCACGCTACGACCAGGCACTCCGCTGGATCAGCGTCACAGACGAACAAAGATCAGCCAGGAATCCCAACTTCTTGAAAAATGCGACCCCTGACTGGGAAAACACTCGCTTGACAATACTCTCGTTTATCTGGCGGCGCTTAGGGGATTTCGAGAAGGCACTCGAATTCGCTACGATCCTGGAGGAGAGAGATCTACCCTCTGCCACATCTCTCGGAGACGTTCTCATCGAGCTGGAGCGATACGAAGAGGCGAGAGACTACTTCCGGCGTCGGCTAGATCGTTATCGGGACAAGAACCGCAGGCATGTTGCGCACGCCCTGAAAAGTCTGGGTCGCATTCACCGTCTGACTTCGAACCTCAAGGAGGCCTCGAAGTGCTTGACGGAGGCGCTGGATTTCTTTCGAGTGCGGGGAAATCAACACAGTGAGCAAGAAGTTCTCCGGGAGCTGGCCCTGATTGCGATCGGCTCGGACCGGCCCCAAGAAGCATCTCAACTGCTGCGGGAATCGCTACAGATTGCTGAAGCTCTTGGCGATTTCCACGCCATCTGGTCGAGTCATTTCCACCTTGGGTCAATTGCTGAAAGACGTGGTGAGAAGCCCCTGGCAGTTAGTCATTACCGAGCTGCGGTCGAGGCTGTCGAAGCTGTTTCAAGCCATGTCACGGTGGAGGCGGACAAGGCGACCTTCCTCAAGGACAAGACTCAGATCTTTGACCGATTGATTCGGCTCTTAGGTCCCACCGAACCCAGGGAAGCCTTTCACTATGCCGAAAGGCGGCGGGCTCAAGCCTATCTCGACGCAGTCCGTTCTCGGGGGCTGGGAAAAAGACAGCTCTCATCCGGGCTCCTCAGGGAGAGGCGAAGAGTTGAGGCTCTCCTCATCGGGAAACAAACAGCTCTGCGAGACCAGCTCTCTGTTCCACCGGAGCGTCGAGACGAGAAGCTGATGCGCCAGCTCGGGGAGGAACTGGCCGACATCCGGCCACAACACGCTGAGGTGTTGCGATCGATCCACCTGAGGAACAGTGCCGAAGCCTATCGGGAAGGGATTCTCCGACCTCTGCGGGCCGAGGAGGTTCAAACGCGGGTCTTGCAACCCGGTCAAATACTCGTCGAATACGTGGTTTCGGATGATGCGGTCTATGCGTTTGTCCTCAGCCGCAGCGAGTGCCGCTTCTACCGGCTGTTTGGAAACCGGGCGGAGCTGGGTTCGGAAATTGACCGTCTGCTCGAGCCTTTCAGGCTCTTACGGGACGGGAGCGTCGATCTGCTCCACGTTGACTTTGATGTTGCGGCCGCGCACCGCATCTTCCAGCAGATTTTCCAGCCTCTGGAACCCGCGCTGCGGAACGCGGAGGAGCTGGTCATTGTCCCTGACGATGTTCTTCACTACGTTCCCTTCGAGGCTCTCCCACGAAGGCCTGACCTCGGCCCTCGCAACCGTCGGGTCCGTTACGCCGAGTACACCTCCGTTGACTGGTTGTTGCGTCACTACAACATCGAATATGCCGTCTCCGCCACCTCACTGGATCCCCAGATCGCCTCAAAGGAAGACGTCCCCAGGACTTTGTTGGCCTTCGCCGAGCCTCTGATCCGACCCGAACCGAATGAGAAGCCGGGTTTCACTTTTCGAGGGAGCACGGGTTCTCTCGAGATGTGGGGATCGCTGGCTCCTTTGCGCCGGGCAGTCGAGGAGGTTGATTCGGTTGCCGAATTGACCGGAGACCGGCTCCGGGTCACGAAGTTGACAGGTCCCGACGCCAGCGAAAGAGCCTATTTTGAGCAGGCGCCTCAGGCCGGTTACCTGCATTTCGCGGTTCATTCCGTGGTCGATGAAGAATTGCCGGACTACTCCGCTCTGGTCCTTGCAAGAGACGACTCCGCGGATGGCTTTCTACAGACCTTCGAGATTTCAGAAGCAGAGCTCAACGCTGCTCTCGTTGTTTTGAGCGCCTGTGAAACCGGGCTGGGCCGCCTCTATCGAGGTGAGGGCCTGATGGGGCTCAAACGGGCCTTCCTGGTGGCCGGAGCGCGATCGGTCATGGTCTCGCTGTGGAGCGTCGAGGACTCGACTGCCGATTTTATCGCTGAGTTTTACCGCCAGTTCGACGTAGACACCTCCATTTCGGGAGCCTTACGCCAGGCAAAACTGGCCTATCTTGAAAAAAGTCGCCCACTCGGGGGTAGCCAGGCGATCTCTCTCAGCCATCCTCTCTTCTGGGCACCGATGACTCTGACCGTGAGTGCGGGAAGATGAAACCGTGGCGTGGTATTCTTCGGGCGAGTCCCCACAACTTGAACGGTGAATCGGCATGACGCTCAAACGCTGGTTGATCCCGGTTTTGATGATTTCCGTGATTCCCTTGAACCTGTCGGGGCAGTCCCAGGACAAAGCCCAGGTCTCAGGGGTCATCCAGGACGAAATGGGCGCTTTTGTCCCCGGAGTGGATCTGGCGGTTCGAGGCGAGACCACGGGCTACCGGCGCAGGACTGTGTCCGGTGCCACCGGCAGATTCCTCTTCCCCTTCCTTCCGCCTGGGGTCTACACGCTGCGAGCGGAGCTCCCGGGCTTCGCCCCACTGGAACTGAGAGAGATTCACCTGACCCCGAATCAAACTCTGGATCTGCCCCTGGTTCTCGAGGGGGGGGCCGAGTGATGTCCTGATCGTCAGCGCGGAACCGAATGCCATCGACACGACCTCTTCATCGATTCGTTACTGGCTGGCCGGGGAGGAAGTCAAGGAACTTCCGATCCTCTCGGAAGGCGGCGATCGAAACGTTATGGACTCCCTGACTGCCCTGACCCCCGGGGCAACCTTCCTTCCCAGTAACAATTCCTATCAGAACTCGGCCCGGGTCAAGCAGGTTGCCATCAACGGCACGCCCCCTGGTGAGATCGGCTTCTCCTTCGACGGTATCGACAACAAGGGTCACGGCGAGACCAATTGGGCGGGCCCGCGGTCGATGGGACCGAATCCGGAGGTGGTGAGTGAGTTCTCGGTGCTGACACACACCTTTACGGCCGAGGCGGGCAGCGATCCGGTCATCGTCCACCTCAAGACCAGGGGCGGTGGCAACCGGCTGCACGGGCAGGCTCGGCTGATCCGCCTGGCCCCCTCTCTGGCGGCGCGAGATTTCTTCGATCGCTGGGGAAAGCCCGAGAACTCGAACACGATTCTGGGCGGGCAGATTTCCGGTCCCGTGCTCCTCCCTCACCTCTACGATGGACGAAACAGGACGTTTTTCATGTTCGACATTGAGAGTCGTCGCAGTCGGCAAGGGAGCACTTCATCTGTTGCGGGCCTGACAAAGGCCCAATGGCTGGGAGATCTGAGCGGGTTCCCGGAGGAGTTCTGGCCGGTGGACCCTCTCACGAAGGAGGGTTTTCCAGGGGGCCGCATCCCCCCTGACCGGGTCGTACCGCAAGCACGGTATTACATCGATAACTTCGTTCGGCTGGCGGACGACGTAACAGGGGAGTTGACCTTCGAAAATGTATCCAATAACAGCGCTTTGCAGTTCACAACAAGAATCGATCATCAGTTCTCGCCCGCCAGCACTCTCAGTGTCAGTGTGTTCTACCACGACGGTTACTTTAACAGTCCCTGGGGCGTACACGGCCCCCGCTTCGAAGTGGATGATCCTTCGAAAACCGTGGCCCTCCATTACACCCATGTTTTCTCCCCGGCGAGCATCAACTCGCTGAGCTTTGGCCTCAGCGAAGGGTTCCGCGACCAGTCCATTTTCGGAGCTGCGGATGACGCCCATCCGGAGGATCTCGGCTTTAACATTACCAGGACATCGGACGGTGCGTGGGGTCTGCCCACTGCAATTATCGCCGGATTGGGTTGGCTGCAGGCGGGTCGTAGCCAGTCACAGTGGCAGAGTGAGACCTGGAACCTCAAGGATTCGCACTCTCTCTTGAAAGGGAACCATTCGATGAAAATGGGAGTCGATATCCGCCGGCTTCGGGAACGCTCGATCTGGGGGTTGTTCGGGGGCGATCCCGCTTTTCATTTTGATTTCTTCATTCCCCATGGCACCGGGATCAGCGTTTCCGACTTCGTGCTTGGTATCCCGGGTTCGTACAGGCAAGAAGACGTGAACTGGACACGTCCCCGGCGGAACCTCAGCTCCTTCTTTTTTCAGGACCACGTGCGTCTGCGGCCCAATCTGACACTGAATCTGGGGCTTCGATACGATCTGTACGGCTCATGGAAGCTGGCGTCGGGCAGGAACGCCGCCTTCCGAAAGGGCGCACAGTCCGACGTCTTCCCGGAGGCTCCCCGGGGAATGCTGTTTGCAGGGGATCTCGACCCGGCGACGGGCCAGCGGATCACCGAGTCGCTGACTCCTTCCGATCGCACCAATTTTGCTCCCAGAGTCGGGCTTGCCTTTTCTCCGGAGACCAGAGAGGGATTTGCGGGCAAGTTCTTCGGTGGCCCGGGCCGGACCTCGCTGCGTGCCGGCTACGGGATATACACGATCCAGAACGACTCCGGGTGGTTCAAGGGTGCCGGGAGCGTTTTCCCATGGGGTCTCGATGTCTTCCGGACGGCAGAGGAAATAGCCGACGCGAGAGGGTCATTCGCTGATCCCTGGGGAGCCGATCCCGATCCTTTCGCGGTGCCCAGAACGGAGCAGCTCTTTCCCGAACGGTCCCGGGTTCCGCTGGTGGATCCGCGCCTGCGGGATCCTTATCAACACCAGTGGTCGATCTCCTGGCAGCGGGAGCTGGGGAGCGGGATTCTTGTGGAGACGGCCTATGTTGGCAGTGCCGGTCGCAACCGTCTCCGCAGTTTCCAGGCCAATCAGGCCCTGCTGACCGAAGACGCAGATCTTTCGAACGTGGAAGCACGGCGCGAGTTCCAGCAGTTCACGCGGTTTACAGGGTATATCGGCGACGGGAAGTCCAGCTATCACGGTCTCCAGCTCCTCGGGTCTCGCCGCTTCTCCTCCGGCCTGCAGTTCAATCTGAATTACACCTGGTCGAAGACACTGGACGATGGTTTCGACCGCGACGTGGACACCTGGGCCAGGGCGAACATCGACCAGCGGCACCGCTTTGCCGGAACCCTCCTCTGGGAGATTCCCGGTGCCGTAGGGAACAGGATCTTGAGCTACGCTGTCGAAGATTGGAGGGTCACCGGAATCATCCGCCTGGCCACCGGTTCACCCCTGAATTTCCTGAATCCGATCGACTCGACGCTGCGCGGAATCAGGCCGGGCAGACCCGACATCGCGGGGCCTTTTACCCGTTTTGATCCGCGGGAGGTCCGGACCTTCCAGATGCCCGACGGCCGGACGGTCACGGGCAACTTCTTTTTCGATCCCACGTTTATCCGGGCGGTCGAGCCTGAGAACGTCGATCAGGCCCGTCCCGGAAATCTGGGACGAAATGTCTTCGTCGGCCCGGGGGTGAACAATGTGGACCTGAGCCTGGGCAAGCGATTCCCGATCACCGAATCCCAGCAGCTGGACTTTCGCGTGGATGTCAGCAATTTTTTCAATCATACGCAGTTCAGCACTCCGGCAATTCAATGGACGGGTGATCAGGGTAGAATCAACCGCACCTACGGCGCGCGCAAGATACAGCTCTACCTCCGCTACCAGTTCTAGAAAAAAGGGGACAGTCTACTCTGTCCCCCTTTTTTAGCCGGGATACTCGGACACGTAGATGGCCTTGGTCTGGGTGTAATCCCGGAGCGTGTCGGCGCAGTTGACGCCCCCACCCGGGCCGCCGGAGATGCCCTGGCCGCCATAGGGCATTCCGTAGGCGATCGTATTGTGGCAGTTCACCTGACCGGTTCCGTCTCTGAACTGCTTGGCGATACGCGTGCCCAGCTCCAGGTCTTTGGTCCGGACGATGGAACCGAGACCGTAGCGGGGTGTTGTTGGCGAAATGAGGCACCATCACTGTCCTTGTCGGCCTGGAGCAGATGAAGATCCGCCTGGAGGGAATTGACGCCCGTCCCCATCTCCCAGCCCGTCAGATCGATGATGGTCGAGCCTAAATGGTCAGGGAGCCAGAGGTCTTCAGAGGGGACGCTAAAAGGGGACAGTCTACTCTGCCACCAATTCCTTGGAGGCCCCAACAAAAAGGGGACAGAGTAGACTGTCCCCTTTTTTCCAGGCTGTCCTCAGCTCGAGATTAGCATTAGCGGTCCGCCAAGTCGGCGAACAGAACCGAACCTTCGCCTTTCTCGTCAATCCGATTCTGGATATGCTGGACCAGCAGGTCTCGGCGTGCCATCAGAGCTCCGATTTGGCCGCCGTTGAGAAGACCCTTGCATTCCTTCTTCAGCACTTCCCGATCGAGCTCCTGCAGTCTTTCCCAGAGGTCGCGCCGGCACCAACGAACCAGTTGAGGAAAGCGTAGTTCTTTCCGGGTTGTTCCAAAAGATCCCGTGTGGTCGATCATCCACAATTTCCAGTCCACATCGATCAGGATGTTCCCCTCGTTGCGGTCGTCGTTCTCTATCAAATTGTCGAACAAGCGAATGGTTTGCCACTGCTGGGTCCAGGGCAGTTCTCGGGGTGGTTGGAGATTTTCCGAATGGCGCTCCATTTCCATCATGGCGTTCTCAACCCAGACCTGAAGAGTTCCGGTATCAGACCCGATCTTTCGTTTGACCACGGGAGGAACGTTGTCCAGGCCCAGCGGCCTGCTGAGACGATAGGCCGCCAGTTCAAACCGGCAATCATCTCGAAAGCTGGACTTGATGTCACCGTTGTCCATCTTGATCCGCTGCTTGAAGATGCTGACCTTGCGGAAGGCCGCATGCAGTTGCACGCCGTCTTTTTCCAGCAGCACCTTGGAAATGTCATTGACGCCCACGCCAACCGATTTCCGAGTCACGACCCGGGCAGTGCGCAAGAATTCAAGGATTTCCGAGTCGTTCTGGAAGGGCAAGGGGGTCCCGTCGGGATCCTACCACGTGATCGGGGCTGCCTCTTCGAGCGGCACGGGAACAGTACCGGTCGGGTTCCCGGCTGTTGACTCGGCACCCGCCAGAGTCCAGGCACCGGAAATGAGTGAAAGAGTCAGGGTCAGGGTGGTGAATGTGGCTTGGATTGTCATGGTTTCATGGTAAATATTCGGTAAACCCATCATCGGCTTTATGCCTAATGGGGTGAGGCGGGTTGGGAACTCAAGTGGAGCGAAGCGATCTTCGGAAGTGTTTGCTCAGGGGGTAGAGCCAGATGCTTTTGGTGGGCAGATCGGCCTTGCGGTCACGGTCCAGCTTGCCCCGGCCCTGGGTCTGTCCGACATGGATCCAGTTGGCGGCCTTGTAGCAGGCGCCTGTGAAGCGCCCCGTGTCGACGAAGGTTTCCAGCAGAACGGGTCGGTAGGCGTAGCGGTCGTGCCAGTCCTCGGGGAGTTGACGCGCGGCCATGGCCAGCAGTTTAGAGGCCAGGTTCTTGGACTCGACCCAGGGAAGGATCAAGAAACGGGCGTTGTTGACGATCAGTTGAAGGTTTCTCTCCCTTTCCGAAGGACGCCAGCCGATGAAGCGGTCGCGAGGGGCGGTTTTCCAAGCGGCGGCGCCAAAGCCGAGCAGGGCCAGGATGCGGCTTTCGGAACAAGCGAAGTAGCGCAGCTGAGCACCCGGCAGGGGCTTGTATCCCAGATAGTGGTAGCGGTCGATGTATTCATTCCACAAAGTGGAGTCGGGGCGGCTCAGGACCGGCTCCAGATGCAGGCCGGACAGCTCGTGCACGGGTCGGGACAGCAGCGGTTGTGGTGCGCTGCAGAAAGTGTGCTTGATTGGGCCCGAGCCTCCCTTCGGGTTGCGAGGGGGCGGCAGCTGCAGCAACCCCTGCCGATGCATGCGCAGCATGGCCACCCGGCAGCTCATCTCCTTGAGGCCACCGTCAGGCTTGAACCAGCCCAAGAGCTGGCAGGCCAAGCGGGAGAGCTGGGCCCGCGAGCGGGTCGGATCTTCGCCAATCAGCTCACACAGTCGCCGCATCTCCCGGCCGCTAAAGTCTCGCCCGCAGAAGCGTTTCATCCAGCCTCCGCTGCCGGCGTCCTGGCCCAGGTCAATGCGCGGGCACGATGGGGGCTTATTTCCCAGGGAAGAAAAGGATCCAGGTCGGGTGGCGGCTGTCCGCCTTGCCTAGCGCAGGCCTGCAGATAGTCCCTGAGCCACAGGCGGGGGTTGAGGCCGTTGAGTCGCAGGGTGGCAAAGATGCTGAATAAGCTGGCCGCCAACTGGGCGCTCCAGCGGCTGCCTGAGCCGTAGTAATTCTTGCGTCCCACCACCGGGTTGCGCAAGGCGCGTTCGGCGGCGTTGTTGTCCATAGCCACTTCCGGTTGATCCACAAACACGGTCAGCCCTGGCCAGTGTCGAGCCAGGCTTTTCAGGACCTTGCGACAGGGGGGAGCCAGGCTGGGAAGCTGGCGTTGAGCCTCGCATTGCTCTCGCATTTTCTCAACCGCCACCCGCAGCTTTCGATCGGCCCGGGCCCATTCCAAGGGCTGATCGCGAACTGCCAGCCGCAGCTGATTGGCAGCAAAGAGCCGGCCAATGTCGTCAATCCACATCAGGGACCAGTCCTGCCAGGGGGGGTGGGATAGGCCCAGTCGCCAAAAGTCGCGGCGCACGTGAGCCCAGCAAAAGGCATGGCAAATACGCCCCTCTGAGACCCGGACCAGCTTCTTATAGGTAGAATATCGATCGGTGAGTAAAGTGCCCTGGGCGCTGCCGAAGTGAGATTGAGGCACTGCAGACGAGCGACTGGGTTGGAGCTGGTACACGACTGTGGAGGCCGACAAAAACACCCACAAATGCCAGAGCCGTCCGCTTTTGCCTTCCACCGCCACAAACACCGGCCAGCCGGTCTCGTCGGCTTGCCAGTTCTCCTGGGTGAGCTGCTGCTGGGCGATCGCCTCGGCCACCGGCAAAAACAGACCCTGCAGTTTTTTCAGCCCTCCGGCCACCGTTCCTGCAGAGAGAGTCAAACCGTGGTCTCGCCACTGCTGCAACAGACGGTGGGTGGGGCGGCAATGGTCAAACTTCTCCAGCAGAATCTCCACCCAAACCGAAATCCCTAGTTTGCCTTTGGGAATCAAGCGTGCCGGGGCGGGCGCCGTGACAATGCCGGGCAGCACCCCGCAGCGGCAGGCTGCTTTGTACTTGCGCCGCCGGATCACCCGCCGGTGGGCCCGCACTTCGATTTCGGCCACCTCGGCGTCTTCCGTCCAGCCCAAGGCTTCCAGTGCCAGACCGCATTTCGGACAGCTTTTTTGGGCTTCCTCCAGATCCACTACCTCTTCCTGGGCTGCCAACCCGTCCAGAGTGGTCCGACCGTGCCCCTGCTTGCCTTTTTGCTGCCCTCGGGGTCGCCCGCTCGCCTTGGGGCTGGAACTGCCAGCGCGCCCACCCTTGGCCTGTTCACTCTTGCGCCCCCAGAGCTGACTCTCCAGCTCTCGAACTCGAGCCCGCAGACTCAAGTTCTCTGACTTCAACTGCTTTTCTCTCTCCACCGCCCCGGCATGCTGGGCCTTCCAGTACGCTGCCGCCCAGCGCAGCCGGATGTACTCTTCCTTGGCCACCAAAACCCGCTTCGTCGAGCCATCAGCCGTCAGTCCACCCGATTCCGGCTTGGTGGTAGCACTCAGCTGCATGCTCCCTGTATACACACTCGCAGCTTCTGTGTCCAGCAAAGTTTGACCGCGGGCTTATTTGGAAGGAGATTCTTGCAAGACGGGGTTTACCGAATATTTACGTTTCATGCTCCTTTTTTTGTTGCTCACCAGGGAAGACGGAAAGCGGGTCCAGGAACTACAAAGGCCATGGGAATCTTTTTCAGGGCTGGAGAGGGATCGCCGGGTTTGTTTCTCTGGCCGGGTGCTGCCAAAGCTGCAATCGAGGGTTACGCAACTGTTTTTCTGTAATTTGACTGAGAGCGATCTGAAACAGGATTCTCCTGTGGGTTGAAATCGACCAGACTGAGGTACTGCTTCCCGATCAGCCAGTCTTCGTGAATCTCCTCGACGACGGCGGTGATGAGTCGCAAAGCGGACTCGGTGTTTGGAAAGATACCGACGACCCGGGTGCGCCGGCGAATCTGACGGTTTAGGTTCTCCAGCCCGTTGTTGGTGCGAATGCGCCGCCAGGTAGAACGTGCAAAACGAAAGACCGTAAAGCCTTCGGGCAGGTTGGTCTCCATCCAATCGGCCAGCTCCGGGTTGCGGTCACGGTATTGCTCGACTCGGGTTCGAAGCATGGCCTCGCCCTCGCCGCCTGAGGGTGCGTTAAAGATGTCTCGAATGTCAGTGGCGATGGCGGCACGTTGATCGGATCGGCGGGCGTAACGCTGAGCATTCTGGCTCAGGTGAAACTGACAGCGTTGCCAGGGCACCGAGGGAAAAACGGCTCTTCTAGCAGCACGTAGACCCGAGTGGTCATCGCTGACAATCAGCTGCACACCCTCCAGACCACGCTTTTGAAGCTGCTGCAGAAACCCTCGCCAGTGGACCTCAGCCTCGCTGAGTCGGCAGCTGACCCCAATCACCTCCCGCTTGCCCCAGCAGTTGACTCCGGTCGCTTTCAAGACGGCCACATCCTGAATGCTGCCCTGGCGACGGACCTTCTCGTAGTGCGCATCCAGGTACACAACTGGATAGCTGCCCAAAGGGCGGTTGCGAAACTGCTCGAGTTCGTCGTCCAGCAGCTTGGAGATTCTTGAGACCTGGCTGGCGGAGATCTCGGTGACCTTGCGCGTCGACACGCCCATTACATACATCTCGGCGATGGCCAACTTGAGCGCCTTCTCCGAACGGCACCCTCGTTCCAGGGATCGGGGATAGAAGTCCAGGTGACGTACTTGTGGAATCCGGATTCGCAGCTGTCCCACTCGAGTGGACAGCGTCTTGTCCTTGTACCCGTTGGCGTGGTCTCGACGCTGCTCGCTCCGCTCCCAGCGTCGAGCTCCCAGAAACTCTTCTCGTTCCAGCTGCATGGCGGCGTTGATCAGCTTCTCTAATACTCCTCGAAACGCTTCACTGCCTTCTTCGATCAGCTCTCTCAATAGTTCTCGTGGTAGCCTCTGTTTTGGGTCTGGGGTCATTCGGATCCTCCTTACTCGTTGCCTTGAGTTTTTGGAGAAATCCTGCCCCAGACCTCTGATCCTTTTAGCTCACCTTTCCCAAATTACAGAAAGAACGGTACACCCCTCAATCGAGGCCTCGAGGGTGTACTCTGAAATCAGCGAGTGTGCCAGTTTGGCGATACCCGATCACCGTTCCTAACGCCGCGCATTTCGGCTCGATTTCCTGAAGGCTGAGGAATACAGACGGTATCGCGCACATCCCTATTCATTCGCCGACGGCCTGAAACATTTCAGGATCACAACAGTAGTGTGACAGGTAGGTTACAGGAGTCACGGTGCGTACACCGAGAGCCCGATCCAATGCCGGCTCTCCTCACGTTCGGCCAGGAGGCTTGACATGCGATTGATTACGATCACTCTATTTACGTTGGCGGTGTTGTTTGTGGCTGCCACAGTGCTCGTGGCTGGCCAGGAGAATGTCTCGGTTGTGGCCGAGTCCCAGGCCGCCGCCGAGGGACTGGATCTGCACGCGGTGGCGGAACTCTTCAGTGAATCGAACGATCTGGAGGCCTTCGAAAAGTCGCTCAACGACGAAACGCTGGGCGTCAACAACCTGGACCTGGACGGCAACGATCAAGTCGATTACATCCGAGTCGTCGAGCAATCATCCGGTGATGCCCATGTTGTGATCCTGCAGGCTCTTCTTTCGTCAACGGAAAGCCAGGACGTCGCAACGATTGAAGTCGACAGGGTCGCAGACAATTCCTACCAGCTGCAGGTGCGGGGCGACCCGGTCATCTATGGCGTCAACTACTACGTCGCTCCTGCTCCCATCGTTCAGGTGCGACTGTGGCCCATCGTCGGTTGGATGGATGTACGGTCCAGTCTACAGACCGTATCGCTCGGTCTTTTACTTTAGCTACTATCCTCGCTACTACCGGCCCTGGACCCCCGTCAGGATCCACGTGTACCGAACCCGCACCGTCCATTACACGACACGCCGCAACTTCACAGTGGTACGGACCAGCCGCGTCACGTCGGTGACCAAGGTCGGCTACAGGCCCAGCTCATCCCGTCTGGTCAAAAAGGGAGCCGTCACGAAGACGCACACTTCGACCTCAGGCGTGCAGACCAATGTGACCAAGGTCGGTAAACAGAGGACCAACCTGGAAACGGGCCGGACAGTGACCGCCAAGGCCGGGAGCAAGAACGTCACCAATCCGAACAGGGCAACACGCGAACGACGCAAGGTATCTCTCGGACCGTCTCCAACCCGAACACTGGTAAGACGACCAACATCAAGGCGGGACGGACAAGAGTGACCCACCCTGAAACCGGTCAGTCGCGTGTCGTCAAAGGTGCGTCCAGCACCAGAGTGAACTCAAATACTGGAACAAAGACGAAGGTCTCTGCCGGAAAGGTCAAGGGTTCCAAGGGAGGCAAGAAGACCAAGGTCAAGAAGACCAAGACGGAAAAGGCCAAGAAGAAACCGGGATAGGTCCGGCGTGATCTGGCCTTGGGGGAGAAAATGCATCCGCTTCCAGGATTCTACCTACACCTCATTTCGCCAAACGACGCACGTCTGTCATATCAATGTTCCGATGATGCATTAACCTCTCATTCGTCGTTTGTCCCCACTGCTGCCCTCGGCAAAGTCAGCGGCCCTTGTAAGACAGCAGATTGTTTAGAGGGGGTGAAGTCAGGCTGTTTTGACCTGGATTGGGTAAGCAGAAAATGACGGATTAGAGGAGCGCTGGTGGTTGAGGCCAGCCCTTGGTAGGAGAGGAGCTAGCGGAAGCGGGAGCCGTTGGCGTTGGCGATCCAGCGACGCAGGGCGACGCGGACGTTGTTGACGCGACTCAGCGGAGCGTTGTCGAAGTACCAGCGGAAGGTTTTGATCTCTTCCAGGATGTCTACGTCGGGGAAGTCGGCGGTCAGTTCGGCAATGAAAGCCGCATCCAGCTCGGGGCGGTAAGGGTAATCGGGCAGCTGCTCTTGCAGGTAGGCGAGGATCTTCTCGGGAGAGTTGTCGAAGAACATGTCGGCGCTATTCACAGCTCGTCGGAGGCCCGGTAGATGTCCTCTTCGTCCAGAGTGGCCTTTTGCTCGAGCACGCCCCGGTTGAGCGCGGCCAGGCAGAGGCGGTTCAGCAGCCGGCAGACGCCGCCCGAAGTTTTGTAAAGGGCCAGGTAGGCCGAGTCGGTGAAGATGTCGGGTTTAGCTCCGGCCAGCTGGAGATGGTGGCAGACGTAGTTTTTGGTTTCGGCCTCATCCAGGGGAGGCAGCTTGTAGGAGAGTAGGATGCGCTGGTGGATGTTGCGGAACATGGGGCGCCCGAGCCGTCGGCCCAGGTCGGGATGACCGATCATGATCATGAGCAGGGGATCGATTGAATCCATCCTAAAATTAAGAAGTACAGGTATTTCGTCCAGTGTTTTGTCGGGCAGACACTGGCTCTCGTCGAGAATTAGAATCGGGGTCTTTTTGGCGTTCTCCACATAGTCGCGCACGGCCGTTTGCAGGTTTCGAAACAGAGTGGACTTGCGGCTGGAGGGCTCACCGCCGAACTCGCTGTTGAGCTGGGCCCAAAAATCCAGGGGAGTGACCGTCGACAGGGGCACGTAGAAGAGCTTGTAGACGGAGGAGTTGAGTTGCTCGACGAAGGCGCGCACGGCGGCCGTTTTGCCGGTTCCGGCCTCCCCCAGCACGAGCATCAGCCCCAGACGGGTACGCATGTAGTCCAGGCGCCGGGCGAGTTCGTCAAAGGCCGCAGTGGGGAGCAGTTTCTGGGCCGGGATGTCCTTGGCGAAGGGAGTGTCGGAGAAGCCGTAAAAAGTGTGGATCACGATTCATCCTCCTCGTCGGGAAGGGAAAAACGGGGTCTTCGGGGGGAAGTGGCGTTTTGGGCGGCGTCGACCCGGTGCAGACGCACCACCGGCTGGTCGTCTTCGAAGAGAAACAGCTCACTGGGACGTCCTTCGGGATGGCGGATCTCGATGCGCAGGCCAGTGTATTGGGGCGGCACTTCCCAGAGCCGGCGGGCGATGGAGACGGTGCAGTCGTTGCGGACGGTGCGGTGCAACGTGCGGTAAAAGACCCGGTCCAACTCGGCCCGGCTGACCGTACGGCGGCGAATGGAGGCGAGCGAGCGCAGGTAACGCTCCAGTGGCGTCTCACAGATGCTCGAGTGGCGGCGCCGGTGATAGTCCTGCTCCAGCCACTGAGACAAGCGAGCATTGAGATCGTCGAGGGTCAAGGCCTCGAGATCGAGAAGGCTTAGAAAACCCTGGCGCAGGGTGCGAAACCAGCGCTCGATTTTTCCGCGCGAAGGACTGTCATAGGGCTTGGAATGCACCAGAGCCACACCCAGACGGGCGCAGGCCAAGGTGAGTTGTTTGGAGGAGAAGGCCGAGCCGTTGTCACAGTAAAGGATCTGGGGTAAACCATGGCGCGAGAAGGCTTTTTGGAGTGCCGAGACGACCACTGCGGAGTTTTCCCGGGTGTAGAAGCGGGCCAGGGTCAGGAAGCGGGAATGGTCATCGATGGCTGCAGCCAGGTAGGTTTTGCGGCGGCGGCGGCCGAGAGGCACCTTGGGGCCGTGCATAAAATCCATCACCCACAGATCGTTGGCGTGGGGTTTTTCGAAGTGCTTGCGGGCCTTGGGCGCCGGCTTGACCTGGGGCCGCAGACCGGCCCGCTTGATGTGACGACGCAAAGTGGATTCGGAGATGCGGCGCGAAGTGATGTGGCCCGAGGCCACCAGCTGTTCACGGAGTCGGTTGACCGGCACCCGGGGATGGCGGGCCAGCAGCTCGGAGATGTGGGCGCTCAGCTGCTCGGAGATGACCCGGCTTCGGCCCGCATCGCAACGCCGCTTGGGCAAGAGTCCGTCGAGTCCTTCTTGGCGGTAGCGGCGCAACCAGCTCTTGAAAGTGGCGACTGAGTAGCGGCGTCTGCCCAGACCCGGCACATCCAGCTCTTTTCGGGCCATGCGGCCGAAGTAACGGGCTTGGCTGCCGGCGGCGGCGTGCAGCACCGGCGCGATGACGCCGTAGCGGAACAGCGCCACGGCCTGGCGTTTTTGTTTTCCCTTCATCCTGAGGCTCCTTTGGCCAACCCTTTGTGCCACAACCCTACCGCTGGGCCCCTATCACGCAGTGTGGAGGATCGATTCTTGTCATGACGCGGCTGCCAGCCGGGTCCAAACAACGTGGCGCAAAAAGGGGATTGAGCGACTTGTGCTGCAGACACAGCGGATGCCGGTGAGTCAGCCCGTCAGCAAGCCAGAGCGGGGCCCGAGAGCCAATCGTAGGTCGAACAGCAGGTGGGGGAAGTAACGCCGATGAAAACGCAGCACCACTCGGGGTGGAGAGCCTCGGGGCTGGGCCGCCAGCAGCGCGGCCACCTGCTGGGCCTGCCGCCGCACCCCTTGGACGGCTCCGGGCAACTCGACCTCGGCCACCGGAAAAGAGAGCAGTCGCCCATAGACGGCCGCCAACAGCAGCAGCATGCGGTGCAGCGTCAACTCCTCCAACAGCACAGCTTCCTCACCTTGGCTGCCGGCCGTGGCCACCTCGTCCAGCGCTTGGCGCATCGTCCGTTTGCCGTTCACCACCACTTCGACCATCCAGCTCATCAACCCCAGGCTGAAGCGTCGGCGCGGCACCACTTGAGCCGGCAGCACGCTGAAGGTGACATCTCGTGGCTGATCCGGGCCCCGCCGCCGGCAGCGGAAGCGAGCCACTGGAAACCGTTGATAGGTCCGCCCCTCCTCATCCACCAAGCACCTGAAATACAGACCGTGGCGTACGGCGCATTCACTTCCCCGGCACAGCGGACAGCGGTCCCGGTAGTCGGGCAACAGCTCGTACAGCCCCAGTCCCAGAGAGGAAAGACTTGACAAAGACCTGTCTTGGAAGCGATCCTGAATCTGAAGTTTGTCTTCGAAAAGCCGGGAGTTATCCGAAGCTCAAACCACGGGCTCCCGGCTGCTCCTTTCCCTTCTTCTCCGCAGCCAAGACAGCTGTCACACTGTCATATTCTTTTCACCCGCTGCGGGCTAAGACAATCTATACAATTCCGGCTGCAAAAGGCAGAGAAGTTTGTGACGTATTACACCCTCTCCGGGTGCGAACGCTCCAGTAGCAAGGCGAAAGCAACACATCCCAGGGGATAAACTCCCCATAGATAATTCAAATGGGTCATCTTGCTGAAGGCCATGAAGACCAAATAGCAGGAAAAACCGCCCGCCATCACATCAACCAGCTGGGCAGTTTCCCGACGCACAAACAAAACTATGGTTCCAATGGTCGCACAGTACCCCAGCCACAGAAACGGTCCCTGTAAGAACTCCGGAAGAAAAAACCACAGCGCCGTATTGTCTCCCATGCTGTGGTAGGTCAAATAAAACAAGATGGTTGCGGACACAAAAGCCTGCGGATCCCAGAGAAAGAACGGCAATATGAAAATGAGGCCTGTAGCGGCATAGGCTAGAAAAAAGTTCCAGAACCCCTCCCGCCCAAATAAGAGCAAGAGAATACCGAGTGCCAGAAACGGCGGAGGCAATAACTTGGCGGCCTGGGCCAGGCCCAGGAAAATTCCCGCTGGAATGAACTGCTGACGCGCCAGAAAGACGAATGTATAAAGCAAGAGGGTTGAGAGCAGGATGTCTACAATCCCCTGCCAGAAGATCTCGAACCAATAAATCCCTATACACAGGTAGGCAATCGCCGCAATGACCTGGTTACGCCGAATCTGAAACACAGACAAACGTGCTACCAGGATCCAGATACCGATAACATTGGCCACCGCCAGCAGTACATTAAGCACGCGCACGGCATCATATCCATGAAGCACCAGGGTCAAGGGAAGGTAAGGCAACAACATCATCGGAAAGTAAGGGAAGCCATAATAGTATGGAATACCGAACATCAACACTTGACCGTCAACGATCTCCACGTTTGGATTACTCGGATCCGGGGTGTGCCAGGCTTGTGCCATGTTCGCATAAGGATTCAGGCCTTTGGCAATAGACTCACAGGCAAGGTAGGTATTCAGCGCAATGTCGACCAGCCAATCATCCTCGGGCGCGACCGCTAAGCTGATCAGCGCGCCGGCAGCTGTGAGCAGACCTAGAAGGTAGAAAGAAGTCTTCAGTGCCGCGGAGACATCCTCGCCTCCGAACACAGGGAAGACAGCAACCCGACCAAGTGTTACTTGCCGGCCGCGCTGCAGCGCAAAAAGTAAATAGACGACCAACAGCAAGCAGCAGAAAGACAGCGGCCCAAAGCCCCAGGTAAAGAACGCGATGATGTTAAACAGAAACGCCCAGAAAACCAGCGGCGACGAAAATAAAGTCCTGGTTTGTAGCGCCATCCAAACACCTTAGCAGCCCGAGGTGAAAATCGCGTAGAACAAGGGCGCCAGACGATACTTGAGTTGTGCCCAATGGTAAGGCCTTGCCTTTGCCCGTCTTCTCGCGCAGCCTTCCCGCAATTCGCATGCGAGCATCGTCGAGTTCAAGGCGTGAAAAAAGCCGGGCCCGGGTGAGTTCACCAAAAAAAGATCGCTCGACCACTACATGTATCGCGAGCCTCGACCAGAGCAACCTTGTCGGATGGCGTCCAGCTTGGAATCAATTCACCTGTTCGAGGATTGCAAAGTCACCCGGATTCCAGGCCTGGGCAATGACATAGTAACGCTCGCCGATCCTGCGCAAGACAGCGTTGTGGATGTGCTGAAAGTTTTCCAGGCCCAGCTCTTCCTTGATCAGGATCGTCGACACGACCCTGCCATCATCTAAGATGTAGATCGGGGCGCCGATGCCTCGATCGGGACCGTGGAGACAACCTACAATCGCTAAGTCATCCCTATAGTCGATGTCACAGGGGTAGGAGCCGATCGGGAGGTTCCAGGTCGAACGATAGTGCCCATGTCGAGTGAAACGATCGATCTCGGAGTTGGGTCGGTCGGCCACATCAATCCTTTTTCGATCGGGTGACACCGTGATTCCGTGGCCCGTACCAAACTGGCCGGCGCCATCTCCCTTTCCACCAAATGCCAGTTCATTCCAGTCCGCCCGGAAAGGATTCGTGCTTTCGATTCTAGCTGTCAGGACGTAGTCCAGACTGGAGTAGCCGGTTGCCACATAGAACAGGTTGTCCAGTTGCTCCACATCGGTGGGGGTAAACTTGCCCTTCACCAGGAAGTAGTCATCCACCGTCGGTTCATCGAAAGTTCCACGACCGCTTGGAATCTCCAGAGTGTGGACCAATTCCCCTTTCAGCGTGGTCGTGAAAATGAGGCCGGCATTGTTGGCAGGGAAGGTCAGGAAGGGCATCCCATCCGGGTTGTACCAGATGGTGGCGTTGTGCATGTTTTCACCCTTCATCTGTTCATCTGTATCCACCATTCGAGTGGATCGCAGATCGGCACTGATTTCGATGATCCCGGCACCAGGCAGAGCAAAGTAGGTCTGTCCCTGGCCGGGCCGGCGATCGACAGCAAACCCGCCATGGGCTTCCTTCACAACTGCAACCGCTTCGTCGGGCAGATGAGAAGAGGTGTAGAGGACTCTGAAACGTAAATCTCCCTGTCCGGTAACCCCTGTCGTGGAAGCTGTCAGCAGCTTCGTGGCCGAGGATGCCGGCGCTGTCGAGTGTGGGCCATGATGCAGGGGGTGGGCGAAGGCCGAGGTAAGCAGTGCGAACAAAACAATCGAAGAGGCGGGAATCCGCTGGTAGCCGTACATAATCAGAATCCTCCTTGCAATGGCAGTGTCTTGGAGAAGAGCAACAAAGTTGGCGTCGGCAGACTAGAACCCAAGGTAGTAGTAGAGCAAGGCGCCCACGACTCCACCGATGAGGGGACCGATCACGGGGATCCAGCCGTACGACCAATCGGAGGATCCCTTTCCCGCTATCGGCAGCAAACTGTGAGCGAGTCGGGGACCGAAGTCCCGGGCAGGATTGATGGCAAAGCCCGTCGGGCCGCCCAGTGACAGGCCGATGGACCAGACCAAAAGGCCAACCAGGAGGGGTTGAAGGCCATGGCTGAACACAACCGACAGATCCAGATCTCCGGGTCTCGTCAGCATCTGAGCATTGGCGCCGATGGCGAGAACTCCAAACACCAGGACAGCCGTCCCGATCAGTTCGGTGAGAAGATTCGCAGCGGGACGCCGTACCGCTGGACCGGTTGAGAAAACAGCCAACTTTTTCTGTGGATCCTCCGTCAGGGACCAATGCGGCAAATAGGTGAGCCACACCAGACAGGCGCCCAGGAAGCCACCTGTGACCTGAGCGATCACATAGCCCGGAACCTGGCTCCAGGGAAAGGCGCCTATCGACGCCAACCCGATCGTCACCGCTGGATTGATATGAGCCCCGCTGATCCTTCCCACCGCATAAACACTCAGTGCCACCGCCAGACCAAAGCCGGTCGTGATGACAATCCAACCGGAGTCCTGGCCCTTGGACTTCCGGAGCAATACGTTCGCTACGACGCCGTCTCCAAGTAAGACCAGAAGCATCGTCCCCACGAGTTCAGCCCCGTAAACACCCATTCAACCTCCTGACGACGATCGCGCCCTCGCCCTCGCAATATTCCCGGCTCCTCCCGATTGTGTCGGCCGGAGAACCCACTGCTCGGCCACGACAAGGCCGTGTGGCCGCAGGGCCGCAGCAACCAGGATCACCGGCAGACGGAATCGAGCCTCAGGCCACCATGCCATGGGGATCGATCACATACTTCTTCGCTGCCCCCTGGTCGAAGTCCCGGTAGCCCTCCGGTGATTCATCCAAAGAAATGACCGTCGCATTAACGGCCTTGGCAATCTGGATGCGGTCCCACAAGATAGCCTGCATCAGCGCTCTGTTGTACGACATGACCGGACACTGTCCTGTGGTAAAGCGGTGGCTCTTGGCCCAGCCCAGGCCAATCCGGATGCTCAACACACCGGTTTTGGCATTCTCATCGGCGGCACCTGGATCTCCCGTAACGTAAAGACCGGGGATCCCAATAGCGCCTCCGGCTCGTGTGATCGCCATCGTCGCGTTCAGAACAGTGGCCGGATGTTCCGACACCGCATCGGCACCATGACCACGGGCTTCGAATCCTACACAGTCCACAGCCGCGTCCACTTCCGGCTCGCCCACGATCTGCTCAATCTGTTCCGCCAGCGTTGCATCCTGGCGCAGGTCCACCGTCTCACAACCGAAAGATCCAGCCTGTGCGAGCCGTTCGGGAATCATATCCCCGACGATGACGCAGGCAGCTCCCAGAAGTTGGCATGAGGCAGCAGAGGCCAGGCCCACCGGTCCTGCTCCAGCCACATAGGCAATCGATCCCGGTCCGACACCGGCAGTGACTGCACCGTGATAGCCCGTCGGGAAGATATCCGAGAGAAGGGTGAGATCTCGAATCTTTTCCATGGCCTGATCCTTATCCGGAAACTTCAGGAGGTTGAAATCCGCATAGGGGACCATCACATACTCAGCCTGGCCTCCGATCCACCCTCCCATATCCACATATCCATAGGCGGCGCCGGGACGGGCGGGGTTGACGCTGAGACAGACCCCGGTGTGCCGTTCCTTGCAGTTGCGGCAGCGACCGCAGGCGATGTTGAATGGAACGGAGACCAGGTCGCCCACCTCGAGAAACTCGACATCCCGGCCGCACTCAATGATCTCACCCGTAATCTCGTGACCAAGCACCAGCCCGGCCTGCGCGGTGGTTCGTCCCCGTACCATGTGTTGATCGCTTCCACAGATGTTGGTGGTCACGATCTTGAGAATGACACCGTGGTCGCATTTTCGGCTGGCCAGCTCCAGGACCGGAAAGTCAATGTTCTGGACCTCCACGACACCCGGCTCCAAATAAACAACCCCACGATTATCTGCCATGATTTCCTCCTGCCAATAGATCTTCTTTGTTTCGCCTACTACTCCCTTGAACCGACATTCCTCATATTTGCTTCAGATATGAGGTCCGCCGACCTCCCGGTGATGGACGAATGATCAGAACTTATCAACCCTCCAACCTCGAGTCAACCATTCCCTTGTGCTTTGTCAGGAAAGGGTTAGTCACCTTCTCCCCAGGAGACCCGAAACCTTTGATTCTACCTGGATTTCCTGCGACTCTTCTGTCATCCCCAATTGAAAGCGATCGATGTCGAGCCGGCAAGGGTCGAATCGAGAGGCCGGGGAATAAAAATCGGGCAAGGTGGCGGACCGGTCGCTAAAAGTCCAACAGGTGGGTGAATTTAATGAAAAGAGCACGAGAGATGGTGCGCCGTTGGACGTCGTGGGGATCGAGAAGTCCTGCCGTTGTTGTTGTAGCGTTGTTGAAGACGACGAACAATCCGGTACTGGATGTCGAAAGCAGCCCCAGCCGGATATTGTGACCGATCTCGCGGGTCACGCTGCTGTACTGGCTGAAAGTCTGTAGAAAGCTCTTTGGCGTAAACGACCAGTTGAAGCGCAGACCGATGAGGTTGGTATTAAACTCAGCTGCCGGGAGATTGACGAAGTTGCTGATCCAGTTTGCGGTCCAGGTCAGGTTCTTGCCACGTCGGTACCCGCCACGAACGCTGAGGCTTCGAATGGTTCCATCGTAGAAGTCTCCCAGAGCCGCGTTGCCTCCAAAAAACAGCGGTGCGCTGGGGTCGGTCTCGAAGTTGGAGATGAGTTCGTTGAACTGGTACCCCCCCACGGGTATGAAGATGCCCGGGTGAATTTCGAAGGGCTCATCCAGTCGCTCGAAGTTCCGGTTCCAGGCCAGCCCCAGTTGTCCGCCGCTGTGCCATCGGGCGGTCACATGGTAGTGTTCGAAGCCCGATTCCTTGTCGTTTGTCCCCAGGTTGTACCAGTTCTGACCGGAGAAGTGCGGCTCGATGCTGCGGATGCGGCTGCCGACAGGGTAATGCGTGAAGCGATAGAAGTACTCCGGTTTACGGTAGCCGACCCGGCGTACGAAGCCGACCTCGGGATTGAAGTTGCCTCCGACCTCGAGATACCCGAGGGTGAATTCGTGGCGTGAGTCGTCGTACTCGAAGCGGCTGGAATAGGCATGGTCACTACCTTCGAGCCCCGGGGTTCGGGTTGTGGCGAGATAGTTAAACCAGTTCGCAAACTTGCCCAGGCCGATATTCGCGTCAGCCCCGAAAGTGCGATTGAAAGGCGGCGCATCTTTGAAATCGGTGGTCGCCTGACGGTTCACACCGATCACTCCGATGGAAGAACGATTGGATAGTTCCCGGCTGAAGCGAGCGACACTGTAGTTGTTTGCCGGAGCGGCGCCGTCCACCGAACGGGTTTGCATGTTCAGCAGGCCCAGTTGATACGGCCCAACTTTGCCGGTGACGCGCGCTCCGGCGTCGATGGGCACGGGATTGCCGGTTTCGTCCAGACCAATGCGCCGGGAAAAGAAGATCTCCACTTGCCCCGGGCTACCGAACTCGAAGAACCCGGAGTTTTCCAGGAAGAAGGGACGTTTCTCCGGGAAGAAAAGGTCGAAGCGAGTGAGGTTGACCTGTTCATCGTCCACCTCGACCTGGGCAAAGTCGGTGTTGACCGTAGCGTCGAGCGTGAGCGTGGGAGCCAGGCTGTACTTCAGATCGAGGCCCGCGTCACGCTCGAACCTGGACTGGTTTTCCGCGCGGCGGTAATCCTGCGAAAAACCTCCCAGCAGGTAAGGAAGAAGCTTGAGGTTGCGGTGTGCGCGCGTTTCCAGTCCCGAAACAGACCCGGCCATACTGATCTGCGTGAGCTGGAACGCGCGGGAGATGGGCGACCAGAAGGAGAGTTCATTCCTGCGGCGCAGGTTGCGCATGATGTTCAAGCCCCAGACGGTCTTGCCGGGGTGGTAGCGCAGGGTCCGAAAAGGGATGATCATTTCGCTTTCCCAGCCGCGTGCGGTGACACGTGACTGAACGCTCCAGACGCCATCCCAGTTGAGGTTGAAGGCGGCCGCACCTCCCCGCTGAGCTCCGCCCTGGCCTCCGGCCCGGGCTGGACTGCCTCCTCCGCGGGTCTGACCGGCCTTGGAAACCTGGCCGTCATATTCGATCCCGGTGGGACTTGTTCCAAAGAGAAAAGCGTTCTGGCCGTCGTTGAAGGTATCGAGGAGAATCTGAATCGAGTCGGTGTCGTTGAGCCTGGCGTCGCGACGGTTCTGGGTGACCACAATATTTTCGGGCTGGGAGTCGAAACAGATGATGCCGATGTACAGGTTGCGGTCATCGAAGCCAATGCGGACTTCGGTCTTCTCGGCCGACAGCTCCCCTTCTTCGGGGTTTTGTTGAACGAAATCGGTCGCGACTGCGAGTTCTTGCCAGAACGGCTCGTTCACGAGCCCGTCGAACTGAGGGGGTTGTTGCAGTCGGTGGGCAGCTAAATCGGGCCCGACCCTCGTGTCCGACACCTGACAAAGAAGCGGCGGCAGCGTCAGTAGCCACGTCCCGGCCAGGCCCAATAGTCGGCCAAGACGTCCCGGGAAGCACGAGCGGTCTCCCCGACTCGATGGGTGCCCTGCCCATCCTACCTTCTGCCTGGTGTCGCGACACAACGAACCGAGAACACTTCTCACCACAAGGCTTGAATTCTAAACCATGTTTCAGGCCTGACTGCATAGTGAGGGAATCGGATCGTCTCGCCGAACCATACATCAGTACGCGACAGCAGTGGGATTCGTCGATTGTGCACGGCGTCATTTCCTGCTGCAGGTTCCACGTTTCAGGTTCGGCGGGCTGGGACAACCATCCGTGGTCCGATCACATCGCCGCGCGGAGGCGGCTCCTACACTTCGCCGACCCGTGGCATTCCCAGTGTAGGAGGACCCTCCGTGGTCCGATCACATCGCCGCGCGGAGGCGGCTCCTACGCTTTGCCGACCCGTGGCATTCCCAGTGTAGGAGGACCCTCCGTGGTCCGATCACATCGCCGCGCGGAGGCGGCTCCTACGCTTCGCCGGCCCGTGGCATTCCCAGTGTAGGAGGACCCTCCGTGGTCCGATCACATCGCCGCGCGGAGGCGGCTCCTACGCCTCGCCGACCCGTGGCATTCCCAGTGATAGGGGTAGGGAAAGCTCATTGGTTTGAGCCTCCCCTCCCTCCGAACCGGACGTGCGGTTCTCCCGCATCCGGCTCTCCAGTCAGTGGGGTCCACGGCGGGACTGACAGATCTGCGCGTGGGCTACGGCCATGGTAAATAGCCCCTGCTCGATAAAGTAGGCATTTTTGCCTCCTTTCACTCCTGTTTCCAGGGTCGTCAGCATGCGTTCGGTCCACACTTCCGCTTCCACCCAGCTCCATTTCTGGCTCTCGGCTTCTCTGCCTTGCTTAGGAGTCTCCTCCACTTTCGACAGTTCCTCTTGCTTCGTCATTGACTCTACACATCCACCTTCCTGGCGGGCCTTCGCTCCACCGGCATTACCCGGCTTCTTCACTACTACGCCGCCTCTGACTTCTGCGGGTCTCTTACCAGACCGACCTTTCGCAGACCTCCTCGCTTTACGTCACTTGAACTTCCCACCATTCCATCTCCAACCACCCCAAGGGTTAACAAGATGCCTTTTTCACGTTACCCATCAGGCTCTTGTCCGTGTCAGGTTTCCCTTCCATTCGAGCTTCGCCATTTCCCAGCAGGCTCGCTGTCCCCTCTGAGCCGAATCGAGTTCGTCTCCTACAGACTGGTGGTTCTCCTTCGGCTGCTTCCCACCCCACCTCACGATGACGCAGTTGCCGTCGAATACGGGCCGGAGAACGTTTACCCGGTAGGGACTTTCACCCTACTGTTCAAGTGCGCTTACGAGCGCACTAGGAGCCGCCTCCGTGGTCCGATCACATCGCCGCGCGGAGGCGGCTCCTACGCTTCGCCGACCCGTGGCATTCCCAGTGTAGGAGGACCCTCCGTGGTCCGATCACATCGCCGCGCGGAGGCGGCTCCTACACTTCGCCGACCCGTGGCGTTCCCAGTGTAGGAAGACCCTCCTAGCCTTCGTGTTGTCTGGTTCTTATTTTCTATTTTCTATTTTCAATTCAAAGACCACGAATCGTCAGGCCTCCGTCAACTGTGAGGACGGCGCCTGTCGAGTAGGGGAAGTCACGCCGGGCCAGGCTGGCGACAACTCTGCCGACATCTTCCGGCGTTCCCCATCGTGCCTGCGGCACAAGGCCCCCCGAAATCAATTCATCGTACTTCTCCCGAACCGGCTCCGTCATGTCGGTTCGGATGATTCCCGGGCGAACTTCATAGACAGGAAGATCGAACTCGGCCAGACGAGCCGCCCAGGCCCTGGTCGCCATGGAGAGACCGGCCTTGGAAATGCAGTAGTCGGCGCGCTCCGTAGAAACCTGCGCGGCGGATACGGACGTAATGTTGACAATGCAGCCCCAGAACTCCGGATCTTCTTTTTTCTCTTCGACCATCATGCCGGCCACCGAGCGGGTGAGGAAATGTGGACCCTTAAGATTGGTTGCAATCACTCGGTCGAAGCTTTCCTCGCTCGCCTCCAGCAAGTCGAGTCTCTCCCGGGGAGCCACACCGGCGTTGTTCACCAGAACGTGGACGGCCCCAAATTCCTCTCTCACGTGTTTCAGGATGTCCGAGCGATCCGAGGGCTCAGCAAGGTTCCCGGCGTAGTACCGAACCCGACGGCCACTCTGACGAAGTTCCCGCAGGACCTCCTGCCGGTCCTGTTCGGGACTTCTTCCCACGATCGCCAGATCAAACCCTTCCGCCGCCAGGCGCCGAGAAATCCCCAGGCCGATTCCGCGGCCTCCTCCAGTTACAAGAGCGACTCCACCCGTCTTCATTAAGGAATCAAGCTACCACAATGCTTCACAAACCAATTCCGCGGCACCCTCCAGTTAGAAAAGCGACTCCACCTGTTTTTATTAAGGAATCAAGCTACCACAGCGCTTCAAGTGACGACGGACCAGAAATAGAGAGGTCCCTGATCGGAAGCGATTCGCTGCAAATAGAGGCAAACCTCCCGTGCGTGATAGTCACCCCACATCGTTGACTCGCCGCTGGGGACAGACCCATCGGGCGAGTCGTCCCAACCTCGAGGACGATGGTAGAGAGAGTGCAGTATGAGTCCCTCATGCTCATCATCCTGGCACAAGTAGGCGTCCGAGAGCAGAGTCTGCAGAACGGTCAGGCCAGCCTTCCAGTAGCGGACCCCCGCTTCCTCACGACCCAGAAAGTGACCCAGCCTGAGAAGCCCCTGAGCTGCAATCGCAGCTGCGGAACTGTCCACAGGCTCCTGTCCATCGAAGGGGTCTGCGGGCCTGCTCGAGGGGTCGTGCATGCTCTCCAGACCTGGAGCTCCCGTATCCCAGTAGGGGATTCCGTCAGTGGGCGAATTCTCGATGTAGAAGTCACAGGTGGCGCGGGCGGCTCTCTCCAGCAGTGCGACGACACGATCCCTGGGTTGCTCCGCGGGGAAATCCTCTTCGTCGAGCTGGGCCAGAAACTCCAATTGCTCGGCACAACCGCAGATCACCCAGCTGAGTCCCCGGGTCCAGGTGGAAAAGGGCGAGTAGCCCTGCTGCGTACCGGGACACCGGTAGCTTCCGTCGTTCGAATTAAAAATGCTTTCGTGGGCAACGCGGCCCCGCACGTCGTAGATATCGCGTCCCTCTCCGTAATAGACGTTGTAGCGGAGAGTCGCCACAGCGTGCTCGATCAGACGATCGAGCAGACTGACCCGCCGATCACCTTCCCCCCTGAGTTCGTGACCCAACAAATGGCCGATCCCCAGCACCCGAAGCGTGCGCATCGTGTCGGCAAACAGAGAGTGGGGTCCGTTGAAGGAATAAATAAAACCGCCTGCCCCCAGTTCTGTCCACCGGTTGGCCTGGACAGCCGCCGAGCAGGCCAGAGCCAGCTCGTAAAAGCGGCGTTCCCAGATACTGGCGACGATGCGGGTCTCACAGATGAGCCTGAGCAGCGTTCCATAGGTGGAAACATTGTTGAAACCGTGATCGTGGACTCCCGAATGAGTCAGGTGGGGGCCCATTCTTTCGACTGTTTTGTCTCGTGCCATCTCCAGAAATTCCGTCTCGCCGGTCGCTTCGAACTGCAAGAGCGGAGAACCGTACTGAAAGCCCTGTGTCCACTCCGTCCACTCCCGGGAAGTGTAGCGGCCTGCAGCCGTCATCACCGGCGCACCGGTCCCCTCCCAGGAACTCTCCAGAAGGCGGATCTTGGTCGCCGAGATACGCCAGAACCGCTCCAGATCATCGCTGAAGTCTGTCGCCTCGAGATGTTCTTGTATCCTCATCGTCACGGCTCGCTTCCCCTGCTTTCAGATCCATTGTAAAGATCCCGGGCCTGGGGGGTGAACGAGAACCACCTCGCGATATCGGCATCGCTGACGCGCCGGCTGGATTCCAGTCTCGCTCTTTTGGCTCGGAAGCGGCCGCGGGCCCTGAAGGCCTCCCTCAAAGCTGGAACCGAGCTCCGCTCAAACAGAAGCAGGTACACCAGAATGCCGAAGTCCCTTAGCCAGGCATAGGGAAAGCAGCGCCGCCGTACAGCGGGTCCCATATTCTTCATACGCATGAGGTAGCGGTTCTTGACGGAATGATAGTTGATCACGGGATTGAGGTTCCTGCGCCGGCCGGGGAGAACATGCCGATGGTGACAGGCCACTGCGGCGGGCACGTAAAGAGCTTTCCAGCCCGCTATCTGCGCTCTCCAGGCCAGCTCCGCATCCTCGCGATAGGCAAAGAAGTCCTCATCCAGAAACTCGCCGGTACGCTCCTCGAGATCATCGACCAGGCTTCTGCTGCACAGCACTGCAGCCCCCGTCACACCGAACACGAATTGAGGAACGTCGTACTGGCCGCGGTCGGGGAGGCCGCCGCCCCGGTCGAAGTGCCTCTGGAAGGGAGTGAAGTAGATGCCGGTGCTGTCAAGAACAGGAACTCCCTCGTGAAGAGTTCTCCGGCCCTGAGGGTCCATCCGCAGCAGCTTGCCTCCCGCCATGCCAACTTCTCTGCGGGATTCCAGCTCGGCTATCAGCTGTCGAATGTAGTCCGGGGCGAGCTTCACGTCGGCATTGAGAAGAAGGGCGTAGTCAAAACCACGAGCCTCGAGATTCAGATTGTGACCCGCGGCGTAACCACTGTTGATTGAGTTGAGCCTGACCTGGGCCCCGCATCCGCGAGCGAACTCCACGGTTCTGTCGGTAGAGGCATTGTCATGAATAGCAATGGTTACCGGAACTGTCTGTCGAGCCAGCGCCTCCAGGCACCCGGCCAGGAAGAGCTCGTCATTCAAGGTGACCAGGCTGACGAGCACGCGGTTTTCTCTCACGAGCCCTGGGCAGCCTTCTGTGGGGACAGCAGGTATTGCCGGGCCAGGCTTCCGAACTGAATCGGAAACCAGAGAAGAAGGAAACGGTAAGGGTGATGTTTCTTCAGGTATCGAAGCAGGTTGCGATAGAAAACTCGTGTGAAGCGGCGGTGTCCCAGGTGAGGAACCGAAACCCCCCCGATATGAACGGCGCGGGCGTTCTCGTTGAAAAGGATGTGCCATCGACTGGACTGCAGCCTCTTGCAGAAATCGACATCTTCAAACCAGGCCGGCCAAAAAAGCTCATCGAATCCCCCCAACCCGTCCCAGGCCCTGCGACGAATCATCCAGTAGGCTGCCGCCGGCTGAACCGGGGAAGCAAGCCATCCTGACTTCATTTGCATTTGCGGCCGGGGCTTCTTTGAGATGACCCCCAGAAACTCTTCCAACCCCAGCACATCACTCAGGACGGAGACAAACGTCGGAAGCTCTCGAAACTGAAAGCCGGTCTGCGGAGTGCCGTCTTCACCGAACAGTGGACCGCAGGCAATCGCGGAGGCTGGATCGCTGAGCATCGATTCGTGGAGCCGCCTGGCACTGTCCGGCGAGACCAGGGTATCGGAGTTGAGCAGTAGAACGAAGCGACTGCTCGTGCTGGCAACGGCCTCGTTGGCTGCAGCTGCGAATCCGCGGTTGGTCTGATTCTCGATCAGGTGGACGCCCCGAGCCCTTCGAGCCTCTTCGAGGCTGGTATCGCTGGAGTGATTATCGGCTACCACGATCTCATCCACTGCGGGCAGCAGAGCGGAGACCGATTCAAGGCACCGACTCAAGTGAGAGGCTGCATTCCAGTTGATGATGATGATGCTCAAGTCCATGCGGACCGGGAAGCCCTTGGAGGTGGCCGTACTACTCAGACTGGTCAATCTCGGCTCTGTTTTCGATGAGCTCCTGCGACCTGGTCTGCAGTCCCAAATTCCCTTGCCTCACGCTCACCCACTCCATGCTTGCGGGCCTACTCCCTCAGCTGACGGGTCATCTGCATGGAACCGATTACAGGGCCGCACATCGAGCAAAAATGGCCACCCTGGCCCCGGCAGCCGGCAGGTTGTGGTCGGGACTGAGCCGGCGGAAACTGACTCCCTGAGGGCCTTGCTCATCGTCTGTGAAATGTAGCGCTGTACCGCAGCACCTGTCAACTCCGGCGCAACAGATGGTATTTTCTATGGGCATGAGAATCCTGATTCCCTCGCTGATGGCTTTGACAGTTCTGGGGTGGGGCTTCTCGACTTCAAAAACAACACCGGAGGAAAGCCTGACTTCTGAAGAGCTCGAGGCCCACCTTCGCTTCATCGCATCCGATGAGTTGGAGGGCCGCCGCACCGGGAGCGCGGGAAACGCAGTCGCTGCCCGCTATCTGGCTGGGCACTTCAGGGAGTGGGGACTCAAGCCGGCCGGAGACCTGAAAGGATTCCTGCAGCCCGTTCCGCTGTTCCTCTGGAGTCCTCCCGCCGAAGGAACCATCACCACCGGCAGAAAGGAGCTCCACCTCGGCTCCGATTTCGTGCTCCTGGCCGGGACAGCCAAACTGGAAGCTCAAGTCGTCTCCGCCGGCTACGGCCTCGTCGATGAAGGCAGCGGGCTTGATGATTATGCAGATCTGGATGTTGAAGGAAAGATCGTACTCGTCAGATTCGGAGCTCCCAGGACGATATCCGGATCGGGTCAAGGGGGTCGAAGACGCCTCTGGTCGACACAGAAACGCAAACTGGCCTCCCAGCGCGGTGCGGCCGGCATCCTGGAGATCCTGCCGCGGAACCAGTGGAGGGCGGCGGCCCGCTTCGTGACTCGACCCCGAATCATACTCGAGGAGGAGACCACCGAGGGAGCGCAGAACGACATTTTCCATGCCCTGGTGCGGGTCCGGTCCGGCGATCCGCCGGAGTGGGAAACTCTGAAACTTGATGTCCCGCCGGTACAGACGGATCTGCTGGCAGCTTCCAATGTCATCGGGATGATCCAGGGCAGCGATCCCCGGCTGGGTGATGAGTACCTGGTGCTGACCGCTCATTATGATCACGTGGGCACAGACCCTGATCTGGCGGGAGATGCCTCGGGGGATACCATCTTTAACGGAGCTCGTGACAATGGAATGGGGGTCGTGGCTCTCCTGGCGGCGGCCAGATCACTGTCGATGCACAGACCCCGCAGATCCGTCTTGTTCATCGCGATGACCGGCGAGGAACAGGGTCTTCTCGGCAGCTCCTACTATGTTGAGAACCCGGTGGTGCCCCTCAGCGAGAAGATGTTCGTCCTGAACACCGACGCAGCCGGTTTCAGTGATACGGGAGTGGTTACGATCTTTGGACTACGCCGCATTTCTGACCGAACTCTGTTTGAGGAAGCCTGCGCCCGGTTCGGCCTGGAAACCGTAGCGGATCCGGCCGATAATCAAGACCTTTTTTACCGCTCCGACAACGTGTCCTTTGCTCGCAAGGGAATTCCTGCCCTGACCTTCAGTCCGGGCTTTCGGATTCTGGATGAGGAAACCATGAAACACTACCATCGTCCCAGTGATGAAGCGGACGATGACTTCGACTACGAATACCTTCTCAAGTTCAGCCAGGCCTTTGTCGCCAGCGCAAGATCACTGGCAAACGCAGAGGTCCTCCCGGTCTGGTTGAAGGGGGATGAATTCGAAGACGCCTGGCAGCAACTGAACTCGGTCTCCAGTTTCTAGCAGTCCGTAGTCATTGGAATGTGGGAGGCGCCTTGGCGCGGCGACCTGCAATGGTGAACGTGACTACCCGGCGTTCGCGGCCTGAGGCCCCTCCCACTCATGGCCCTTCCCACTCTGGCCCCCTACCCACTCTGGGACTTCGGATTCCTTGGAACGTTGGAACCTTGGAACCTTGGAAGGCACCCGTGAGTTGACGAGTGAGGATCCTGGCGACCAAAGTATTAGAAGCAATGGCCCCCTCTGGCAGAATCATTCAGAGTTCGGTTGCAGCAGCTACGCTGGTTGTAGTTCTGGCGCAGTCCCCGGAAGATTACCTGAAGCAGGCCAGTTCCATGGTCGCGCGCCATGAGATCGACCAGGCTGTGGAGATCCTGGACAGGGGACTCCAGGCCTTTCCTCGCCATCCCGACGTATTGACCCAACTCGGTCTGCTGTTGATCATGGCGGGAAACCTCGAGGCCGGGGATGAGCTTCTCGCCAGCGCACTGGCCATTCGCCCGCTGGATCGCCGGGCTCTGCAGGGACGCGCAGAGGCTCAACTCCGGCAGGGAGCCCTGTCGGAGGCGGCCGGCTTGTTCGAGCAAGCCCTCAACCAGCGTTCCTCGGACGCGCATACACGCCATCGACTGGCGTTCACACTTTTCGCTCAGGGGCGTGATCAGGAAGCTCTCGGTCAGGCTCGTCGAGCCGTGGAACAGGCTCCCCTGAGCGTGCCTTACCGGCGCCTGTACGCCTTTTTTCTGCGCCTTCAAGGCAAAGCGGCCGAATCTACCCGGCAGCTGCGAATGGCCCTCAGCCTGGACCCGGCAGATATCTCGACGCTGAGTGTTCTGAGCCAGCAGGAGTGGCGGGAGGGAAACAGGGACAGAGCGATTGAGCTGTCGGAGCAGGGGGTCCGCCTGGACCCTGAGAGTCCCCTGGGCCATCGGACTCTGCACCGGTTCTACAAAGCGGTCGGTCGAAACGAGGAGGCGGCCAGAGAAGAAGAAGCGTGGGTGAGGCTCCGGCACGCCTTCGACCTCTACCTGGAGGCTCTTCGCGAAGCCGGCCAGGGGCGCCTCGATGAAACCCTCCGGCTCCTGCTGGAGGCGCTGCAGGTCGCCCCCGAATTCACAACTGCCAAATTGTACCTGGCGGCTCTCCATTCGCGCCGCGGCGAGGATGACGGAGCTCTGCAGTTGTACTCCGAGATCTTGAGCCAACACCCGACTCAAGGGGTGGCCGTCTCGGAGAGCGCCCGCATCCGTCTCGCTCAAGGTTCGGTGGACCTGGCGTTGTCGACGCTGGAAGCAGGCGGTGCCCGGGGCGAGAACCTCGAGCTGCTGCGGGGCTACCAGGCAATGCAGGACAGGGAGTTCCGCACCGCCCTGTCTCATTTCGATAGAGTCCGAACCGGCAATCCCCTGTTGCCCGGCCTCCTGCAGCTGGTTGCCTTCTGCCTGAATGAACTGGGTGAGCACGAAGGCGCCCTCGAGAACCTGGCAATGGCTGCCCGGGTCTCCCCCGCCAGGAGCGAGATTTACTCTCAGGCGGCGGAAATTCAGTTTGAGAAAGCCCGGGCCCTTCAGGGTCAGGGAAGGTGGCGGGATGCCATCCGAAGTTACGAATCGCTGATCGAGATGGCCGCGCCCCGGGCTGACTACCTCTCCAACCTGGGATACTGCCACCAGAAGCTGGGCCAGCTGGAGCAGGCAGTCACTCAGTATCGCGGGGCGCTGAGAATCCAGCCCGGGGCCGACTGGGCACGCGTGAACCTGGCATCGGTTCTCTATCTGCTGCAGAAGTATGACCTGTCCGCGGCCGAGTGGCAGACCCTGATCAAGAATCAGCCCTCCTCTCAGTCCTTCCACCAGCTCGGCCTCTGCCTGAGCCACCTGGCCCGCCACCCCGAGGCTGAGCGGGCCTTTGAGAAAGCCCGCTCCCTTGGCGATGACACGCCCCAGCTTCTGTACAACCTGGGCGTCTGCAGGCTCCGCCTCAGGAAGGTGGAGACGGCCTGGCCTCTGATCAACAAGGCGGCCCGGGCAGGCTATTTTCCGGCCCTCCAGATGGTGCATCAGGTGAAGCGGCGGAGGTAGTTGATGGTTACCGGTTACTGGTTACTGGTTCCTTCCACGCGGTGATCTGATCGAACTTTCAACCTTCAACTTTTAACTTGCAGGCTCACAGCGATCCGATCGGACCACGGAGGGTCCTCCTACATTGGGAGTGCCACAGGATGGCGAAGTGATAGGGGTAGGGAAAGCTCATTGGTTTGAGCCTCCCCTCCCTCCGAACCGGACGTGCGGTTCTCCCGCATCCGGCTCTCCAGTCAGTGGGGTCCACGGCGGGACTGACAGATCTGCGCGTGGGCTACGGCCATGGTAAATAGCCCCTGCTCGATAAAGTAGGCATTTTTGCCTCCTTTCACTCCTGTTTCCAGGGTCGTCAGCATGCGTTCGGTCCACACTTCCGCTTCCACCCAGCTCCATTTCTGGCTCTCGGCTTCTCTGCCTTGCTTAGGAGTCTCCTCCACTTTCGACAGTTCCTCTTGCTTCGTCATTGACTCTACACATCCACCTTCCTGGCGGGCCTTCGCTCCAAGGGGTGTACCGTTCTTTCTGTAATTTGGGAAAGGTGAGCTAAAAGGATCAGAGGTCTGGGGCAGGATTTCTCCAAAAACTCAAGGCAACGAGTAAGGAGGATCCGAATGACCCCAGACCCAAAACAGAGGCTACCACGAGAACTATTGAGAGAGCTGATCGAAGAAGGCAGTGAAGCGTTTCGAGGAGTATTAGAGAAGCTGATCAACGCCGCCATGCAGCTGGAACGAGAAGAGTTTCTGGGAGCTCGACGCTGGGAGCGGAGCGAGCAGCGTCGAGACCACGCCAACGGGTACAAGGACAAGACGCTGTCCACTCGAGTGGGACAGCTGCGAATCCGGATTCCACAAGTACGTCACCTGGACTTCTATCCCCGATCCCTGGAACGAGGGTGCCGTTCGGAGAAGGCGCTCAAGTTGGCCATCGCCGAGATGTATGTAATGGGCGTGTCGACGCGCAAGGTCACCGAGATTACCGAGCAGCTGTGCGGCACCGAGATCTCCGCCAGCCAGGTCTCAAGAATCTCCAAGCTGCTGGACGACGAACTCGAGCAGTTTCGCAACCGCCCTTTGGGCAGCTATCCAGTTGTGTACCTGGATGCGCACTACGAGAAGGTCCGTCGCCAGGGCAGCATTCAGGATGTGGCCGTCTTGAAAGCGACCGGAGTCAACTGCTGGGGCAAGCGGGAGGTGATTGGGGTCAGCTGCCGACTCAGCGAGGCTGAGGTCCACTGGCGAGGGTTTCTGCAGCAGCTTCAAAAGCGTGGTCTGGAGGGTGTGCAGCTGATTGTCAGCGATGACCACTCGGGTCTACGTGCTGCTAGAAGAGCCGTTTTTCCCTCGGTGCCCTGGCAACGCTGTCAGTTTCACCTGAGCCAGAATGCTCAGCGTTACGCCCGCCGATCCGATCAACGTGCCGCCATCGCCACTGACATTCGAGACATCTTCAACGCACCCTCAGGCGGCGAGGGCGAGGCCATGCTTCGAACCCGAGTCGAGCAATACCGTGACCGCAACCCGGAGCTGGCCGATTGGATGGAGACCAACCTGCCCGAAGGCTTTACGGTCTTTCGTTTTGCACGTTCTACCTGGCGGCGCATTCGCACCAACAACGGGCTGGAGAACCTAAACCGTCAGATTCGCCGGCGCACCCGGGTCGTCGGTATCTTTCCAAACACCGAGTCCGCTTTGCGACTCATCACCGCCGTCGTCGAGGAGATTCACGAAGACTGGCTGATCGGGAAGCAGTACCTCAGTCTGGTCGATTTCAACCCACAGGAGAATCCTGTTTCAGATCGCTCTCAGTCAAATTACAGAAAAACAGTTGCGTAACCTCGCTCCACCGGCATTACCCGGCTTCTTCACTACTACGCCGCCTCTGACTTCTGCGGGTCTCTTACCAGACCGACCTTTCGCAGACCTCCTCGCTTTACGTCACTTGAACTTCCCACCATTCCATCTCCAACCACCCCAAGGGTTAACAAGATGCCTTTTTCACGTTACCCATCAGGCTCTTGTCCGTGTCAGGTTTCCCTTCCATTCGAGCTTCGCCATTTCCCAGCAGGCTCGCTGTCCCCTCTGAGCCGAATCGAGTTCGTCTCCTACAGACTGGTGGTTCTCCTTCGGCTGCTTCCCACCCCACCTCACGATGACGCAGTTGCCGTCGAATACGGGCCGGAGAACGTTTGCCCGGTAGAGACTTTCACCCTACTGTTCAAGTGCGCTTACGAGCGCACTAGGAGCCGCCTCCGCGCGGCGATGTGATCGGACCACGGAGGGTCCTCCTACACTGGGAATGTCACGGGTCAGCAAAGTGATAGGGGTAGGGAAAGCTCATTGGTTTGAGCCTCCCCTCCCTCCGAACCGGACGTGCGGTTCTCCCGCATCCGGCTCTCCAGTCAGTGGGGTCCACGGCGGGACTGACAGATCTGCGCGTGGGCTACGGCCATGGTAAATAGCCCCTGCTCGATAAAGTAGGCATTTTTGCCTCCTTTCACTCCTGTTTCCAGGGTCGTCAGCATGCGTTCGGTCCACACTTCCGCTTCCACCCAGCTCCATTTCTGGCTCTCGGCTTCTCTGCCTTGCTTAGGAGTCTCCTCCACTTTCGACAGTTCCTCTTGCTTCGTCATCGACTCTACACATCCACCTTCCTGGCGGGCCTTCGCTCCACCGGCATTACCCGGCTTCTTCACTACTACGCCGCCTCTGACTTCTGCGGGTCTCTTACCAGACCGACCTTTCGCAGACCTCCTCGCTTTACGTCACTTGAACTTCCCACCATTCCATCTCCAACCACCCCAAGGGTTAACAAGATGCCTTTTTCACGTTACCCATCAGGCTCTTGTCCGTGTCAGGTTTCCCTTCCATTCGAGCTTCGCCATTTCCCAGCAGGCTCGCTGTCCCCTCTGAGCCGAATCGAGTTCGTCTCCTACAGACTGGTGGTTCTCCTTCGGCTGCTTCCCACCCCACCTCACGATGACGCAGTTGCCGTCGAATACGGGCCGGAGAACGTTTGCCCGGTAGGGACTTTCACCCTACTGTTCAAGTGCGCTTACGAGCGCACTAGGAGCCGCCTCCGCGCGGCGATCTGATCGAACTTTCAACCTTCAACTTTCAACTTTCAACCTCACAACGATCCGATCGGACCACGGAGGGTCCTCCTACACTGGGAATGCCACGGGTCGGCGAAGCGTAGGAGCCGCTTCTTGATTGGGGAAGTGAAAGAGCCCACCTGGCGGCCGACGTCCAATCTCACAACCCAGCATCTGGAACCGGGCGTGAAACACAGCGCAGGGCGATCCGTACTGTGCAATAGAAACACAATAAAGGAGAGACTCAATACCATGAAACGAAACCTGTTTTTTTCGCTTTTGACTATTGTTCTGATGACTTCCTCTTTGTCTGCCCAAAGGCCGGGCCGGGCCGGGCCGGACAGAACGGGTGGCCCCCACGACTTTGCCACCGAGGCTGACGACGCCATCCATCTGCGGGACCGCTGTTGCCCGGTGATCCCCCCTCGGCCGGGCCTGGTCCGGGTTCTGGAGATGAACGACGATCAACTACTCCTGGTTGCCGAACTGGCAGAGAAGATTGCCGCGGCGGTCGGTCCGCTTCGGGAAGAGCTCCATGCGTTGGCTCTCGAGCTGAAAGCAGAGCTCGGCTCCGATGACCCGGATCCCTGTACGATTGGCGGCCTGATCCTTGCGATCAAAGATCAGAAGATCGCGATTTGTACCACGCTGCGCTCGTTCGACGAAGAGTTCGAGGCAATCCTGGCAATCCTGGGCCCGGAGCAGCTGGAGAAATGGCTGACGATCAAGCATCGCTTCTGCACTTCTCGGGACCGCTGTCGCCCCCCGCGGGACCGTCCCGACGTGAATGACGAAGGCTGATTTCCAATCACCGTTTCCATCCTCAATCCACCACACTCAGGGGCCGGGGCAACCCGGCCCCTAACCCACCCCGGTCTCCCCCGATTCGATCCAGCACCTGAAAAGTAAACGAGTATTCATTCTTCTCGTCAGCAGGATGAACCTCGCAGCTTCTGGTTTCCCATTCGGAAGAATCAAAGTCCGGGAAAAATGAGTCGCCCTGCACGTCAGCATGAACGATCGTCAGGTAGAGACGATCCACGTGTTCAAGGGCCTCTCGAAACAACTCCGAACCGCCGCCGATGAAGGCCTCGTCGTCGCCTGAGGTGAGATCCAAAGCTTCGGACAGGGATCCGGCAACCTGGACCCCCGACGGCCGGTAAGCAGCGTCCCGGCTCAGCACGACCATCTGTCGTCCGGGCAGCGGCCGGCCGATCGATTGAAAAGTCTTGCGTCCCACAATCAAGTGATGCCCCATCGTAAGTGCTTTGAAACGCTGCAGGTCCAAGGAGAGCCTCCAGGGAAGATGGTTGTCGCGCCCGATGACTCCGTTTTCAGAAACCGCCGCAATCAGAGAAATCATTCGGAGTGCCCGCCGGGACAGCCACAGCCGGTACTTCGCGTCATGAAGTCCTAGCAGCCCGTGGCAGAAGTGCTTAATTGGGTCCGGACACCGACTTGGGCCGGGGGCCACCTGGAAAGGGCCCGATTGAAAGTTTTCCAATCAAACCTTCAAAGAAAGTGCTGATCCGTCTCCTCAGGCCCTTCCTCAGCCCGAAAAAGACTAACAAAGCGCAAAGAATCCGGGCGTGGAGGGCCCGGGGAGTCCCTGCGCCGAGTTTCTGGCGCATCACCATACCCAGGTTGAACGCACCGGCCTGAATCAGCAGTCTCTTGGCCACATTGTCGTGTCCCCTGACCTCGGTGCGGCGCATCCCCCCTGTCCGGTACAGATGAGCAAAGGATCTTTCCAGTTTTTCGCCCCGCCGTCTCAGTAACTCGCGGCCTCGCTCTCCCCGTATCCGTCTGCGGTTGGCATAGGTGGCATCTCGCCCCTCGATGTTGCCTTTCCACTTGCGTCTGCCCCGCTTCGGTTCCGAGATGTAACTGCGTATCTGCAGCGCTGCAAAATCCTTTACCGTTTCGGTGCTGTGATATCCCTTGTCGGCCACCACCTCGGCCATTTCCTCTTTTTGCCCCGTCGCCTCTTCAATGTTTTCGGCAGCACGAATCAGCGTCTCCTTCAGGGTCGTCGTGTCTCCTTTATCGGCTCCCTGTACCGTGACCGCCACAATCGCTCCCGTCTCCATGTCGATGGCATGCTCGGCCTTGTGGGCCAGGTGCGTTCGCCCGTCCTTCATCTTCGTGATGCGAGCGTCCGGATCGTGAGGATGTTTCCACTCTTTGTTGGAGCCTTTCTTCTTGCGTTTCCGGTCCGTACGAACCAGGTCTTCGCGGGTGGGCGTCTCGATTCCGGAAGCCTGAGCCAATCCGGTTAAAAACTGGTTATAGTCTTCTCCCGTATCCCGTCGGATGATGGTGCGCATCGCCGCATTGGCTTCCAGCGTCGTCGCGTCGATCCCGATCGTCTTTCCCTTCAGCAGTTCCGATTCCGCCAGTCGCTCCAGCACCCAGCTGAACACCGCCGCATGGGTCTGCACATCGATTAATCTCCGGGTTCTCGATATCGTCGAGTGATCGGGTGGTGTCTCGCTCACTTTCAATCCCAAAAACTCTCTCAGGGCCAGTGAATCGGCCACTCTCCAGGCAATCCCTCGCTCCGCTCCGATCCCTTCAAAATACCCCACCATCAACAGCCGAAAATACACTCCCGGCGCCACGCTCGGCCGCCCCATCTTCTCCGCGTAGAACTTCCCGCACAGCTCCTCTACGAAATCGTCAAAGCCGTGCTCACTCAATACCTCGTTGAGGGCTTCGTAGAATGGATGCCCAGGACTCCGCGCTAACTGGCTGCTGGCCACCCACAGATCCGCTTGTCGCCGTCGCTTCTTCTTTCCCATTGCCATGGGACCAGTGTAGTGTCTGAATGTGACCCCTGCCCTCGACTTTCACCACAGGCTGCTAGTGTACTGTCTGGGAAGTTCGCGGTGTTAATTCGGGATGGATTTTCGTCGCCAGCTAGGCGCGCGACGCAGGAAGACCGGGTGTCTTTCGAGGTAGCGCAACAAAGCTGTCAGCGAAAAGACGCCTGAAGTAGCGGCGTGAACTTTCCGGACAGTGCACTAGACCGCAATCGGCGCCTTGATGGTAGGGTGAGGATGGTAGTTAATCAGAGTGAAATCTTCGAATTGAAAGTCAAAGATCGACTCCACATCGGGGTTGAGAAGCACTTCCGGCAGCTCTCTGGGTTCTCGACTCAGTTGTTCCCGGGCCTGCTCCACGTGATTTGAATACAGATGAGCGTCTCCAAACGTATGCACGAACTCACCCGCCCTCAATCCGCACACCTGAGCCACCATGCGCGTGAGCAGAGAGTAGGAAGCGATGTTGAAGGGCACGCCCAGGAACACATCGGCACTTCTCTGGTACAGCTGACAGGAAATCCTGCCGTGGCTCACGTAGAACTGAAAGAGTGCATGACAGGGGGGCAAAGCCATGTTCTCGACGTCGGCTACATTCCAGGCACTGACGACGAGCCGACGTGAGTCGGGATTGGTGCGGATCTGCTCGATGACCCTCGAGATCTGATCTATGCCGGCTCCATCGGGACTCGGCCAGGAACGCCACTGATGACCGTAAACCGGCCCGAGTTCACCCTTCTCATCTGCCCAGTCGTCCCAGATTCGGACTCCATTTTCATTCAGGTAACGGGTGTTTGTGTCGCCGGCCAGAAACCAGAGCAGCTCGTGAATAATCGATTTCGTGTGAAGTTTCTTGGTCGTCAAAAGGGGAAAACCGCGTTCCAGATCAAAACGCATCTGGTAGCCGAAGAGGCTTCTGGTTCCGGTCCCGGTACGGTCTTCCTTCTGAGCTCCGCTGTGGAGAATCCTTTCCAGCAGCTGCAGATAAACCCTCATCTTCCAGTCCTCCGGTGGGAAGCACTGCCTCTCTCGAGACGCAGGGTAGCACACTCCTGATGCAGCCTGCGGGCCGCTGCGCAGCTAGTCACGGGCGTTCCTGCCTGTGTAGTTGCCTTGATCGGACCACGGAGGGTCCTCCTACACTGGGAATACGGGATGGCGAAGTGATCGGGGTAGGGAAAGCTCATTGGTTTGAGCCTCCCCTCCCTCCGAACCGGACGTGCGGTTCTCCCGCATCCGGCTCTCCAGTCAGTGGGGTCCACGTCGGGACTGACAGATCTGCGCGTGGGCTATGGCCATGGTAAATAGCCCCTGCTCGATAAAGTAGGCATTGGGCCAGCGTTGATGATCGCTCCCTCGGGCTCGGCCTCTCCGTTTCCGGCGCTTTCGCAGAATCGATCGCAGACGCCCTCGTACCCATCCATCCACCCCCTTAAACGTCGCGGGATGGCTGTGTTGAAAGTACCCAAACCAACCCCGTAGGATTGGGTTGAGCGTCTCAATGGTCTGCTTCAGACTGTGGCCATTCGTCCTTCGGGTCAGTGGGCGGACTCGCTCCCGCAGCTTCTTTTCACTGCTTTTGCGAGGCCATTTAAGCCCTCTTTCAAAGTGGTAACCCAGAAAGTCGAACCCACCCTTTTGGCGAGCATCCACTACCCGGGTCTTGTTCGGGTTCAGTCGTAATCCACGCTGCGCCAGCTCCTTTCGAAGCTTCCTCAGCGCTTCTCGCGCCTGTCGCTCATCTCGGCATAGAATCACCCCATCATCGGCATAGCGGATCATCACTTCCCCGGCACGCTCCATCTCTTCATCCACTGGATGTAAATACAGATTAGCCAGCAACGGACTGATCACCGCACCTTGAGGAGTTCCTCTCTCCGGCTTCCACTTCTTCATCCCATCCAGAACTTCTTGTTCCAGATAGCTTCGAATCAGCTTCAGCACTCGACCGTCTGAGACTTCCTTCTCCACTTCTTGCATCAAGATCTCCGGGTCAATGCAGTCAAAGTATTTCTCGATGTCTGCATCAACCACCCAGTGATAGCCTTCTTCCAGTCGTCGTTGCACCTCGCGCAGTGCATCCTTGCAGCTTCGCTGCGGCCGGAATCCATAACTGTGCCGGCAGAACTTCTTTTCGAAGATTGGTTCCAGCACCTGGCGAAGGGATGTCTGCACCACTCTGTCCCGTACTGTCGGGATCCCCAGCGGTCGCTTCTTCCCTCCTCCTTTATCGATCCAGTGTCGGCGCACTGCTCGCGGTTGATAGGGATCGTCTTTCAGTTCCTGGTGCAGTTGCTCCAGTTCCCTTTCCAATCGCCACTCAAACTTCTGGATACTTTGGCCATCCACTCCACCGGCTCCTTTCCGTCGGCGTACCTTTCGCCACGCCGCTTCCAGACTCCGATTTCTGTAGACCTTGTCAATCAAGCTGAACCATTTGCCTCCTTTCACTCCTGTTTCCAGGGTCGTCAGCATGCGTTCGGTCCACACTTCCGCTTCCACCCAGCTCCATTTCTGGCTCTCGGCTTCTCTGCCTTGCTTAGGAGTGTAATACGTCACAAACTTCTCTGCCTTTTGCAGCCGGAATTGTATAGATTGTCTTAGCCCGCAGCGGGTGAAAAGAATATGACAGTGTGACAGCTGTCTTGGCTGCGGAGAAGAAGGGAAAGGAGCAGCCGGGAGCCCGTGGTTTGAGCTTCGGATAACTCCCGGCTTTTCGAAGACAAACTTCAGATTCAGGATCGCTTCCAAGACAGGTCTTTGTCAAGTCTTTCCTCTCTGGGACTGGGGCTGTACGAGCTGTTGCCCGACTACCGGGACCGCTGTCCGCTGTGCCGGGGAAGTGAATGCGCCGTACGCCACGGTCTGTATTTCAGGTGCTTGGTGGATGAGGAGGGGCGGACCTATCAACGGTTTCCAGTGGCTCGCTTCCGCTGCCGGCGGCGGGGCCCGGATCAGCCACGAGATGTCACCTTCAGCGTGCTGCCGGCTCAAGTGGTGCCGCGCCGACGCTTCAGCCTGGGGTTGATGAGCTGGATGGTCGAAGTGGTGGTGAACGGCAAACGGACGATGCGCCAAGCGCTGGACGAGGTGGCCACGGCCGGCAGCCAAGGTGAGGAAGCTGTGCTGTTGGAGGAGTTGACGCTGCACCGCATGCTGCTGCTGTTGGCGGCCGTCTATGGGCGACTGCTCTCTTTTCCGGTGGCCGAGGTCGAGTTGCCCGGAGCCGTCCAAGGGGTGCGGCGGCAGGCCCAGCAGGTGGCCGCGCTGCTGGCGGCCCAGCCCCGAGGCTCTCCACCCCGAGTGGTGCTGCGTTTTCATCGGCGTTACTTCCCCCACCTGCTGTTCGACCTACGATTGGCTCTCGGGCCCCGCTCTGGCTTGCTGACGGGCTGACTCACCGGCATCCGCTGTGTCTGCAGCACAAGTCGCTCAATCCCCTTTTTGCGCCACGTTGTTTGGACCCGGCTGGCAGCCGCGTCATGACAAGAATCGATCCTCCACACTGCGTGATAGGGGCCCAGCGGTAGGGTTGTGGCACAAAGGGTTGGCCAAAGGAGCCTCAGGATGAAGGGAAAACAAAAACGCCAGGCCGTGGCGCTGTTCCGCTACGGCGTCATCGCGCCGGTGCTGCACGCCGCCGCCGGCAGCCAAGCCCGTTACTTCGGCCGCATGGCCCGAAAAGAGCTGGATGTGCCGGGTCTGGGCAGACGCCGCTACTCAGTCGCCACTTTCAAGAGCTGGTTGCGCCGCTACCGCCAAGAAGGACTCGACGGACTCTTGCCCAAGCGGCGTTGCGATGCGGGCCGAAGCCGGGTCATCTCCGAGCAGCTGAGCGCCCACATCTCCGAGCTGCTGGCCCGCCATCCCCGGGTGCCGGTCAACCGACTCCGTGAACAGCTGGTGGCCTCGGGCCACATCACTTCGCGCCGCATCTCCGAATCCACTTTGCGTCGTCACATCAAGCGGGCCGGTCTGCGGCCCCAGGTCAAGCCGGCGCCCAAGGCCCGCAAGCACTTCGAAAAACCCCACGCCAACGATCTGTGGGTGATGGATTTTATGCACGGCCCCAAGGTGCCTCTCGGCCGCCGCCGCCGCAAAACCTACCTGGCTGCAGCCATCGATGACCATTCCCGCTTCCTGACCCTGGCCCGCTTCTACACCCGGGGAAACTCCGCAGTGGTCGTCTCGGCACTCCAAAAAGCCTTCTCGCGCCATGGTTTACCCCAGATCCTTTACTGTGACAACGGCTCGGCCTTCTCCTCCAAACAACTCACCTTGGCCTGCGCCCGTCTGGGTGTGGCTCTGGTGCATTCCAAGCCCTATGACAGTCCTTCGCGCGGAAAAATCGAGCGCTGGTTTCGCACCCTGCGCCAGGGTTTTCTAAGCCTTCTCGATCTCGAGGCCTTGACCCTCGACGATCTCAATGCTCGCTTGTCTCAGTGGCTGGAGCAGGACTATCACCGGCGCCGCCACTCGAGCATCTGTGAGACGCCACTGGAGCGTTACCTGCGCTCGCTCGCCTCCATTCGCCGCCGTACGGTCAGCCGGGCCGAGTTGGACCGGGTCTTTTACCGCACGTTGCACCGCACCGTCCGCAACGACTGCACCGTCTCCATCGCCCGCCGGCTCTGGGAAGTGCCGCCCCAATACACTGGCCTGCGCATCGAGATCCGCCATCCCGAAGGACGTCCCAGTGAGCTGTTTCTCTTCGAAGACGACCAGCCGGTGGTGCGTCTGCACCGGGTCGACGCCGCCCAAAACGCCACTTCCCCCCGAAGACCCCGTTTTTCCCTTCCCGACGAGGAGGATGAATCGTGATCCACACTTTTTACGGCTTCTCCGACACTCCCTTCGCCAAGGACATCCCGGCCCAGAAACTGCTCCCCACTGCGGCCTTTGACGAACTCGCCCGGCGCCTGGACTACATGCGTACCCGTCTGGGGCTGATGCTCGTGCTGGGGGAGGCCGGAACCGGCAAAACGGCCGCCGTGCGCGCCTTCGTCGAGCAACTCAACTCCTCCGTCTACAAGCTCTTCTACGTGCCCCTGTCGACGGTCACTCCCCTGGATTTTTGGGCCCAGCTCAACAGCGAGTTCGGCGGTGAGCCCTCCAGCCGCAAGTCCACTCTGTTTCGAAACCTGCAAACGGCCGTGCGCGACTATGTGGAGAACGCCAAAAAGACCCCGATTCTAATTCTCGACGAGAGCCAGTGTCTGCCCGACAAAACACTGGACGAAATACCTGTACTTCTTAATTTTAGGATGGATTCAATCGATCCCCTGCTCATGATCATGATCGGTCATCCCGACCTGGGCCGACGGCTCGGGCGCCCCATGTTCCGCAACATCCACCAGCGCATCCTACTCTCCTACAAGCTGCCTCCCCTGGATGAGGCCGAAACCAAAAACTACGTCTGCCACCATCTCCAGCTGGCCGGAGCTAAACCCGACATCTTCACCGACTCGGCCTACCTGGCCCTTTACAAAACTTCGGGCGGCGTCTGCCGGCTGCTGAACCGCCTCTGCCTGGCCGCGCTCAACCGGGGCGTGCTCGAGCAAAAGGCCACTCTGGACGAAGAGGACATCTACCGGGCCTCCGACGAGCTGTGAATAGCGCCGACATGTTCTTCGACAACTCTCCCGAGAAGATCCTCGCCTACCTGCAAGAGCAGCTGCCCGATTACCCTTACCGCCCCGAGCTGGATGCGGCTTTCATTGCCGAACTGACCGCCGACTTCCCCGACGTAGACATCCTGGAAGAGATCAAAACCTTCCGCTGGTACTTCGACAACGCTCCGCTGAGTCGCGTCAACAACGTCCGCGTCGCCCTGCGTCGCTGGATCGCCAACGCCAACGGCTCCCGCTTCCGCTAGCTCCTCTCCTACCAAGGACTGGCCTCAACCACCAGCGCTCCTCTAATCCGTCATTTTCTGCTTACCCAATCCAGGTCAAAACAGCCTGACTTCACCCCCTCTAAACAATCTGCTGTCTTACAGGAGTCTCCTCCACTTTCGACAGTTCCTCTTGCTTCGTCATTGACTCTACACATCCACCTTCCTGGCGGGCCTTCGCTCCACCGGCATTACCCGGCTTCTTCACTACTACGCCGCCTCTGACTTCTGCGGGTCTCTTACCAGACCGACCTTTCGCAGACCTCCTCGCTTTACGTCACTTGAACTTCCCACCATTCCATCTCCAACCACCCCAAGGGTTAACAAGATGCCTTTTTCACGTTACCCATCAGGCTCTTGTCCGTGTCAGGTTTCCCTTCCATTCGAGCTTCGCCATTTCCCAGCAGGCTCGCTGTCCCCTCTGAGCCGAATCGAGTTCGTCTCCTACAGACTGGTGGTTCTCCTTCGGCTGCTTCCCACCCCACCTCACGATGACGCAGTTGCCGTCGAATACGGGCCTGATCAACGTCAAATAGAATTCCCGCACGCATTGACTCATCCAAAATCGAACTGATGGCATACCGTTGCCTCATCAAGAATCGAACCGAAAACTTGATGAGGAGGTCACAGATTGAAGAAGAAGTTGAGTTTGGAGTTGCGCCGAGAATTGTTGACGCGTACCGCTAAGGATTACGCATCGGCCCGCAAAGGGATCAAGAGCCAGATTGTAGATCAGTTGGTCGCGACAACCGGCTACGGTCGCAAACATGCGATTACCCTGTTGAACAATCCGCCGAGCAGGGCCAGTTCGTCGCGGCCCCGCCGTGCCCGATACGATGACCGGGTGAAGCGGGCACTGGTGACTCTTTGGACAACGGCCAACCGGATCTGCGCAAAGAGACTGGTCCCCTTTGTTCCCGAGTTGATCGAAGTTATGGAGAGGAACGGTCATCTATCCTTGCCGCCTGATGTTAGGCGAAGGCTGCTAGCGATCAGCCCAGCTACCGCTGATCGATTGTTGGCTTCCGAAAGAAGCAGCCGGCACGGTGTCAGTACGACCCGACCAGGAAGCTTGCTCAAGAAGCAGATCAAGGTCCGAACCTTCGCTGACTGGGATGATCTTCAACCCGGTTTTGTCGAAGCCGACCTTGTGGCTCACTGCGGCGAGAGTGCTGCAGGCAGTTTCCTACACACTCTGGTCCTGGTGGACGTCGCAACGGGCTGGACCGAATGCGTGGCGCTGCTACGGCGTAGCGAAGCCGATGTGATCGGATCTCTCAACTGCCTGCGTGGGCGGCTCCCGGTTCCTCTTCTCGGATTGGACACGGATAACGGAAGCGAATTCATCAACTATGAGATGCTCCGTTACTGCCAAAGAGAGCAGATCACTTTCACTCGTTCCCGGGTGGGTCGAAAGAACGATCAGGCCTTCGTTGAGGAGAAGAATGGTTCGATCGTGAGACGGCTGATTGGCTACGATCGCTACACGGGTCTGGGGGCCTGGCGAGCCCTGATTCAGCTTTACGAGATTCTGCGCCTCTACGTGAACTTCTTTCAGCCCTCGATGAAGCTAATCGAGAAGCAACGCCGGGGTGCACGCGTCAAGAAACGCTACGATCGGGCTCAAACTCCTTACCAGCGAATCTTAGCCTCTGATTGTCTCACCAAGAGAAAAATAGAACCCATCAAAGACCTGTACAGGAAGCTGGATCCAGTCACGTTACTCAAAGAACTCGAGCGAAGACAGGACCATTTTTGGACCTTTGCCAACGGACAAAGAGAACCGGAGGGAAACGGCTCCCCTAGAGAGATGGATGCTGTTGTCAGGAAGTACCTTGCTGAGATCAGTGCTGCACCAGAATCCAACCAAATCAGGAGATATCGGCGGACGAAGAAGCCCCGGGTTGCCCGGACTTGGAAGACCCGGGAGGATCCTTTCGTTGAAGTCTGGCCAGAGGTTCGTGTCCAACTGGAAGTCAATCCCGCTCAAACAGCCAAAGCGCTTTTCATTCGGCTTCAACAACGCCATCCCTGTCGATTCTTTGATGGGCAGCTGCGAACTTTGCAGCGCCGCGTCAGGGACTGGCGAAGAGAACAACTCTACAAGGCCGAGATCTCCCGTGTAGAGCCAACGTTCTCTGAAATCGGGTCTGATTTCGCAAAAGAAGGTGCGCCAACAAAGGGGCAACCAGCCGAGGTCAAAATAGTCTTATGAGCCATGGGAAGTGTCCCCTGACGGCCACACAGCAATGTCGCCTCGACCGCTGGGCCGTACATCTCCAGCAGCAGGGACTTCACGGTCCCGGGACAACCCAAGAAGGGGGTCACCTGAGTCGGCCGCCGAGAGGGAACCCCATTCGGGCTCGCCCTCACTGTGTCCCCTCTCGCAGTCCAAGAACCGGACAAGACAATTCGCTCAAACCAAGAACAACACCCTACTTGACAAGGTGGGTCATTTTTACGTGATCACTCCGGCACATTATTCCCTTGTCATTTCGACCTTCCACTCCACCCGTTGTTTCTGCGAGACGGAAGAAATAAGCTGTTCTGAACTGGGTTCGATTCCCAATGAGGCAAGTTTCTAGTTTCGGTTCGATTCTTAGATGAGGCAACACGCGGGAATTCTAACTGTCGCCAATCAGTGGGTTACAAGTCGGCCGAATTTTCGGATAGGACGGGGTTGATCGGATCGGATCATAACGTATCCTTCAGCCTGACCCGCAGAGTCCGGGACCAAAAGCAAACTCGCGGTACGGTCGAATTTCAGGTTGTGGTATGTTGGGCGCGTTTTTCGAGGGCTCGATGGACCATAAGCGGCTTTCCCGCAACGCCTACGAGATCGCGGAAGGGGAGAACTATACCCCCTACATCAGCGAGCCTTTGTCCCAGTTCACGGTCAAGGCGGTGCTCTCCGGCGTGCTGCTGGGGATGTTGTTCGGGGCTGCCAACACCTACCTGGGGTTGAAGACCGGCCTGACGATCAGCACCTCGATCCCCGTGGCCGTGCTGTCCGTCGTCGCCTTTCGCATGATCGGTGCCCTCGGTCTCAAGCACAATATCCTGGAACTGAACATATCTCAGACAGTCGGCTCGGCCAGCTCGTCGGTCGCCTCGGGCGTGCTGTTCACGATTCCCGCGCTCTTCATCTGGGGCATACCACCGGACTGGCGGCAAATGACGCTGCTGACGATGGCCGGCGGGCTGATCGGCGTGCTGTGCATGATCCCGCTGCGGCGCTACCTGATCGTGCGCGAGCATGGAAAGCTGCCCTACCCCGAGGGAATGGCCTGTGCAGAGGTGCTGGTGGCGGCAGAGCAGGGTGGCAGGCAGGCGGCGAACGTGTTTCGCGGGCTTGGTTTCGGCATGCTGGCCAAGCAGCTGACAAGTGGGCTCAAGCTGATCCCCGGCAAGTTCCACGTCGCCCTGCCCTGGAAGGGGCATCTGGCGGTCGGCGTCTCGCCGGCGTTGATCGGCGTAGGCTACATCCTGGGCATTCGCATCGCCACGGTGATGGTCGCCGGCAGCGCGTTGTCTGCGCTCGTCATCGTCCCTGCGATCTACCTCTGGGGAATGGACTTCTCCACGCCCTTCTACCCCGAGACCGAGCACTTGATCCGCAACATGTCTTCCGGTGCCCTGCGTGACCGCTACGTGCGCTACATCGGCGCCGGAGCGGTGGCTACCGGCGGGATCATCACGCTAATCCGCTCGATCCCGACGATGGTCGAGTCGTTCAAGCTGGGGCTGGGCCAGCTCCAGACCGGCGCGGCGGCGGCGCTGAAGAGGACCGACCGAGACCTGTCGTTCCGGACGGTGCTGCTGATCCTGGTCGGGATCCTCGTCGTGCTGGCCGGCGTTCCCGGAATTCTGGGCTACATCGACTCGATCGTGGTGCGCGGTCTAGCCGCGCTGTTGATCGCGATCTTCGCCTTCTTCTTCGTCACTGTCTCCTCGCGCATCGTGGGACTGGTTGGCGTGACCTCTAACCCGACGTCCGGGATGACGATCGCCACTCTGCTGGCGACCTCGGCGATCTTCTGGGCTGCCGGCTGGACCGACACACTGGGCAAGGCGACCGCGCTGATGGTCGGCACCGCGGTCTGCATCGCCGCCTCGATCGCCGGCGACACTTCGCAGGATCTCAAGACCGGCTTCGTGCTGGGGGCCACGCCGCGGCTGCAGCAGATCGCCGAGTTGATCGGCGTCGTCACCTCGGCCGGTGTCGTTTGTTACGTGATCCAGACGCTGCACCGCAGCGTTGAGGGCGGGCTCGGAGGTCAGGAGCTACCCGCACCCCAGGGCGTGCTGATGGGCCTGATCATCGACGGCGTTCTGGACCAGAAGCTGCCCTGGTCGCTGATCTTCATCGGCGTCGGCATTGCACTGGTCGCCACCGTGTCCCGCCTGCCCGTGCTGCCATTCGCGGTCGGCGTCTACCTGCCGCTGTCAACGATGGCGGCCGTGTTCGTGGGCGGCCTGACCCGCTGGACTTTGACGCGAAACCAGGACGACGAGACGGCCAATCGCCAGCGCGAGCAGGGCGTGCTCCTCGGGTCCGGCTTCGTAGGCGGCGAAGGCCTGACCGGCGTCGTGCTGGCGATCTGGGTCGTCGCCCACGGAGGCCGGAAGATCACCGGCTTTCCACTGGTGTTGGGAACGGTCGGCGACACACTGCTTGCCGCGGCGGCCATCGGGGGCATCGTCTGGCTGCTCTGGTTCTACGCGCGCACCGCGGCGCGCAAGGATGAGTAGGAAAGGGGCAGTTCCCCTGTCAAGGTCGACATTGTCGATTGAAATCCTTCGCAGGCCTGGTGAGCTCCAGTGGAATCTCCAGAGCCTCAGTTAGGCGTGTCAGGAAGAATGTCCGAGGACCCACTTCGATATCAGGGCCTCGACGAGTCAAGGTGCCCGCTCCAACGAGTACTCCGGCAGCTGGCGCCACAGATCCGGCGGCTGCCGTCTTGAGCGCCGAGAGAGCCTTCCTCCCCAGAGTCGTACCTCCCTTCACTTTCAAATCTCTCATGGACACGTCGAAGGCGTTTCCCCTCAAGATGAGCGTATCGAGATGGATTCTGAGGCGTGAACGTCGGGCGATGAAGCCCGGACGCTTGGTGCGGACACTGCACCCTGGTTGCCCGGCAGGGGATGCCCAGGCTGCGCACCACCCCTCATGCGCACATAATCTGGGGGATACCCTCCGGTGACCGGCCCAGATGTCCCAGCCGTCCCACTGGACTGATCCGCGTGGCCCAGAAGCCCATTCTCGGTTCCTTGATCCTGTCCAGGGGCCGGTCCTGATGAAGCTATCTTCCTTGTCTCCCCTTGACTTCTGAATTCGGGAAGCTACCTACGTGGCTGCGGACATCCTCGTGCACAACCGAAGGCAAGGGAGACACTTTCGCGGGGTATTCCCGTGGTCTGGGAGATGCTCCGAGGGGTTCCGAAATCCTCAGACAGCCTCTGGGAATCTCTGATGGGACCCCGAATGACCTACTGAGATGGTGGCTTCCAGGAGAAGCCGCACGCTGAACACCGGCGACGATTCCGCCATAACATGAAAGGAAGCCCGAGCAACATTGATGCTGCCTTCGTCCGCCGGGCCAGCTGCGATCTGCGAATATGATCGGACCCGCAACGGGGACAGGTCTCATCCTTTGCGGCAGGCAGGTCAGCCTCAGGAACCCCCTCCAGATCCTCGGAGCGATCGTGCTGGAGCAGCTCCCGCGCACGCTCCGCGTCCTCGGTTGGAACCTGGAGCCGGATCCCCCCTATCGCCTGGGAGATGAGCCAGTTGATGCCGACGTGGTGAACGCCCAGCAGCGAGGCCTCGATTCCATCCGCTTCCAGGCGTGACTGCGCGAGTTGTGCCGCCGGTACGTCGCGGAATCTCGCTATTGTCTTGAGATTCATGTCCGGAATCCCCTGTAGTTACCAGCGATTGGCTGATCACCATCTTGGCGCGATGATCCAGGTTGGATCAACAGCCCAACGGTCCAGAAGCAGCAATTTCAGGAGGGCATCTTCCTTGCCTTCCCTTGGATTCTGAATTCTGCAAGCTATGTATGTAGCCCCCAATATCCCCGTGCACAACGGGAGACAACGGAGATGCCCTCGCTGGATATTTCCCGGCTCAGAAGCTGGCTTCGGAGGCTTCGGCACCACTCGGAGGATCCTCGGAGATGTTCTCGGAAGCCTGCTGGGCCTGCTTCAGCCTGTCCAGCATTCGGGCCCGGATGTTCTCGGCGTCCATATCAATTCCCATGCTCACTTCCGGGGGCTTGGGACCGAACATACCCAGGTGCTTCCCCAGCAACTCCAGGGCTTTGAGCTTGTCATGCATGCGGAGTTTGAACCGGCCGCCGCTGGGCGCCAGTTCCTTTATCGCCGCCAGCCGATCCCCATCGATCTCGTCAATCGGTTTGATAATTATTATTCCTCCCCGGTCCGAGTCGATGAAGTCGGCTGGCACAGAGAGTGCTACCCAGTCCACGAAGTCCTTGATGTTGGAGAAGGCGACCCGGCTCAGAGCGTTCACGACCATGTCCTGATCAATCCCCGTCCGGATGGATCGCTCCCTCATCCCTTCCTGGATCGCCGCCTTGACGTGCGGCTTTTTCATCAACTCCACCGCATACTGGGCAGCTGATTCCGGGGTGCCTCCATAACCCGCCTTGATGGCTGATTGCTTGGCATTGAGGCCGACTAGATACTCCTCGACGAAGCGCCGTTGCCGCGGGTTCAGGAGCCCGGACATACCCGCTCCCCACCTCCGTTCCTTCTCCTTCCGGTTCCGCTCCGCGGATTCCCTGCGTTCGGCTTTGGCTCGCTCTACGACCTTGTGCAGCCGGGGAAACTTCTTCATGTAATGGGAAATCGTGACCGGCGTCGTGCCCAGGATTTCTGCGGCTTTAAGTTTGACACCTCCTGCCTCTCTTAAAGCTGTGGCTAGGTCAGGTTCTTCGAAGTGGAGGTTGGCAGCCATGTTGGGGAAAGCAAAACACGGTGGATTGAATCGCCGCAATCCCGCTCTAATCTGCACACGAACTTCGGAGGACGTAGGCACATGCTGACTCGTGGCTAACCAGGACCCAGCTGGTATCGACCGATTGACTGCCCCGGCTCCCTCCACTAATCTTCTACTCACGTCCGAATCTCGCAGTCTCACCACTAGGCACAGAACCGATTCGACCTTGCTGAAGGAGAATTCCCAAATGAATCTTCGAGCTTGCTTTCCCACGTTCACCCTCTGCACCCTGTTTCTTCTGACTCCCTGTCTGGCAGGTGAGTTTGGACAAACCGTACAGTACTTCGCCCAGTACGGGATCGGAGGCCCGGCCGAGACCGCCTTTACCATCCATGACCCGGGCAATGTCGCGATTCTGGTTGAAGTCGAACTCATCAATTCCGACGGCACTCTCTTTCAGATGGAGGAAGTCGCCGTCGGTCCGGGTGCCGCTGAGACGGTTGTCTTCAGTGACCCGAAAGGGGAGGTCCGCAACGGCTGGGCCCGCCTGACTTCAGATCACCCCTTCAGCGCCACGGTCTTCTTCAGGATCGTAGGGGTAGGCAACGTGGGGGTTCTTCCCAGTGAGCAGGGAGTCAAGTTCAAGCTCTTCTCCTTTGTGGATGAGGGGACGGATACAGGGTTTGCCGTGGCCAATACGAGTGAGACAGAAGAGAGCACGGTGACCGCCAGGATCTTCAGCACGGCTGGAGTGTTTCAGAGAGAGGTGGAGGAGACCTATGGGCCGGGCGAGCACAAAGCACTGTTCGTAACTCAGGAACCACTGCTTGTTGAGGGAGACAGTCTGATCGAGTTCACGGCAACCCAGCCGGTGATCATTCTGGGCCTCCGAAGCGATAATAATCTGCTGGCCTCGACGGCGGTGATTCGTCCTGAAGGGACGGGGTTGGAACCGGGATCGGTAAATACCGAGCATCTAGTTGATGGTGCAGTAACAGGAGAGAAGATAGCCGAAGGGGCAGTGACTTCGGGGAAGATTGCCGCGGGAGCCGTAGTCAGAAGTCTCAACGGGCTGACGGACGATGTCCAGCTGGTGGAGGGAGACAACATTTTGATTACGCCGAACGGCAACACACTGACGCTCTCGGGGACCGGCGGCAGCGGGGCGATAACGTCGGTGAACGCTGGGGCAGGTCTGACCGGTGGAGGCGCGATTGGCAGTGTGACCCTGGCCGTTGCCGATGAAGGGATTTCATCCAGTCATCTGGCTCCCGAAGTGTCTCTTGGCAGGGTACAGCCTGGTGATGGTGGCGCATCAGACAGCCCCAGTGTACTTCTGGGCGACCCCTCCAACTCTGTACCTGCAGGAATCAATGGAGCCACGATCGGTGGCGGCACTGAGAATATGGCCTCTGGGCCAGGCGCTACAATCGGTGGCGGCAGCTCAAACGTGGCTTCGGGGATCTGGTCGACACTTGGAGGTGGAGCAGCCAATGAGGCAACAGCCTTCTTATCCACGATTTCTGGAGGGAGTCAGAATGAGGCATCAGGCACCTCATCGACGGTCGGAGGTGGGTTTTCCAACACTGCCTCAGGAACAAACTCGATGGTTGGGGGAGGAGTCGGCAACCAAGCTTCCGGAGACGACTGCACAGTAGCGGGAGGGAGGGATAACATGGCTTCTGGTCTTCAGTCCGCTGTCCCGGGAGGGACCGGCAACTGGGCCTCCGGCCGAAGCAGTTTTGCGGCTGGTGACAGAGCTAGAGCACTTCACGACTTCAGCTTCGTTTGGAATGATGCCTCTGTCCCGTTCGCCTCTACGCGCAGCGGTCAGTTTCTGATCAATGCGAACGGTGGCGTGGGGATTCGCACAAATGCTACGGACGCAGCCTTGACCATTAGCGGGCGCAGCACGACCGCGGGAACAGTGCAGTTTGCCCCAAACGGCATCAAAGGGGATCGACATTCACACATCCACTGGGGCGACCTGGGCGATTGGTACATCCGTTCGGCCTCCTTTAGTGGCAACGTTTTCCTCCAGGACTCTGGCGGCAACGTCGGGATCGGAACGACTAATCCCCAGGGAACGCTGGACGTCAACGGCTCCATCTTCCAGCGCGGTGGACAGCTCCACGCAGACTATGTGTTTGAAGAGGATTATGCGCTGGAGTCCATCGAGGAGCATTCCGATTACATGTGGCGGGAGAAGCACCTGGCGGCAGTCTCATCTGTGCAAAAAGACGAGCAGGGACAGGAGATCGTCGAGTACGGCGCCCGTGTAAGGGGCATCCTGGAAGAACTGGAGAAGGCCCACATCTACATCGAGCAGCTGCACAACAGGACCAAGGGCCTGGAAGCCCAACTACGGGATGTCCAGCAGGTAGTGGCTGAGCTGGTGGAGAAAGTGGGGAACTAAGAAGGTTTATCCTCAGGCGGGCAAGTTCGAAAATGCTCCGTGAGTTGGCTGGAGTGAGCTGGAGTGAGTTTCCCGCGGGCACACCGTGGGCACAACCCTTGCGACCTAGTCCAGGGGAAATCTGCATTAGAGTCATGGCCTAACTCCCACCACAACAGTGACTTGCGGTTCGGCTGACTTTTTTGACCGTACGGGCTACAGCGAGCTGGGGCGCGGCTACCGGTGTTGGGAGACGCTGCACCCACCCGGGAAAACGCCTACAATGGACCAGATGAGAGCTGCGGAATGAAGATCAGGAAATATCTCCTGGGCGTGGCCGCTGTCGGGCTGGCCGGGTTGACCGCCTTTGCTGCAATCAGGGCTGGGGGCGGGCCGCCGCCTTCCCCGGCTGTGGTCGCATACACAACGCCGACTTGCGGCTGCTGCGGAAAGTGGGTGACGCATCTCCGCCGAAACGGGTTTCAGGTCACCGTTCATTCCGTGGGAGATCTGAACCCGGTTAGATCGAAGCTGGACGTGCCCCGGGACCTCTTGAGCTGCCACACCGCCGTGGTGGATGGGTACATAGTCGAGGGGCACATCCCGGCCGAGGATATCCGCCGCCTGCTCGAGGAACGGCCCCAGGGGAGAGGTATTGCCGTTCCGGGAATGCCGATCGGCTCGCCGGGCATGGAACACGGCAACCGAAGGGACCCATATGCCGTCATTCTTTACGGAAAGGACGGAGCCCGGACCGTGTTTGCGACTCACTGAAAACAAGCAGCTCCGGTCCGATCGCTCGACTTCCGGCCCGATCGCACCGGGCGCCTTACGAGAGCCGCCTCCAGCCTACGCTTTCAAGATTGGGAGATGGTCCCCTTTCTTTTGGGGCCAGGTCGCCTAGAGGTGCTTCTAAATACTCCACCCCCACGATCGCCAGCAAAAAGGGCGGAGCCCTAAATCGATTGGTTGCTGTTTTAGAGTTCGGCTGATTGTAGCCGGGGAGTTGGGAATGGGCAATCAGGCGGGCCAGGCGAAAATACCTTCCATGTTGGCCTGAGTGAGCTGGAGTAGAGTTTCCCGCGGGCACAATACGGGCACAGCCAGTCGAGACCAGTTGACGGCTTCCCTTCCAACAAAACTCACGCACTCCTCGGCACACATGGCTCCAGAGGCAGCCATAGCACGGCTGCTCAGGCATGGGGCGGATGCCGACGCAACTGGGGAAGACGACGTCACAGTACTCACCCTGGCCATCAAGCAAGGTCACAACAAACTGGCTCACTTGCTCCGCTCACACGGTGCTAAAGAGTGATAGAGCAGCTTTCGGAAGTGGTGGCCTCGATCCATTGATTCGAATTCAAGAGTGACATGCGATTGGCAAAGCGCCTCACGAAGCTGGCACTACTGCTACTTCTCTTCCTTGTGGTCATGGCCGGTGTGTATCGACGAGAGCTGAGGCGCGTCGTTCAGGTTCTCAGGCTCTTTGAACCGTCGGTGGTCGTTGAGAACTTCCGCTCCATGGACGGAGTTTTCCAGACAGCCCACGTCGGGAGAAGTCAAGCCGTGCATGAGTTCGATCGTAGCCTAGTGCGGCTGCCCGAGTCATACGAGTACAGAGGCGAAGTCAAGTCCCTAGAAGAATTCCTGGGCGAGACCTGGACTACCGGTCTGATCGTCCTGCTCGATGGGCGGATGGCTTTCGAACGTTACTACCGGGAAAATAGCCATCAATCGAAGGTCATTTCCTGGTCGGTGGCAAAGTCTCTGGTCTCTGCACTCGTGGGCATCGCCATCGAGGAAGGCCAGATCAAGAATGTCCTGGAGCCGATCACTGATTACGTCCCGATGCTGAGAGAGACCGGATACGACGGAGTCTCGTTAAAGGACGTTCTTCAGATGTCCTCGGGGATTGGCTTTGATGAGAATTACGGGGACTTCTTTTCTGATATCAACCGGATGGGGAGAGACATGGCCCTGGGGTCATCGATAGAAGGCTTTGTAGCATCATTGCGCCGCGAACGAGAGCCCGGGACATACAACCATTACGTCAGCATGGATACACAGGTCCTGGCGATGGTCCTGCGGAGAGCGACCGGTGAGAACTTGTCGAGCTACCTGGAAAGCAGAATCTGGCAAAGGATTGGGACGGAGTCTGATGCTTACTGGCTGGTTGACAGCGACGGCGTGGCTCTCGCTTTTGGCGGCTTCAATGCGGTACTACGCGATTATGCCCGTTTCGGCCAGCTCTACCTTCAGGAAGGAGAATGGAACGGCGAGCGCATCGTTTCCGAAGATTGGGTTCGCCGCTCGGTGACCCCAGACGCCCCGCACCTGCAGCCTGGCGAGAACCCGGCTTCGAGCTGGGTTCTCGGTTACGGCTACCAGTGGTGGATTCCTCAGCAAGCAGAGGGCGACTATCTGGCCATCGGAATCTACAACCAGTTCATCTACATCCATCCGAAGTATCGAGTGGTGATTGCCAAGAGCTCGGCCTACCCCGATTACAACGTCGACGGAGACGAGAAGGAATTGGAGACAATTCAAGTTTTTAGGACAATTACGAGGAAACTGGGCTAGGGCTCTCTGGTACTGCTTCCTCGGTAATACGACAACACAGAACTGTATAACGTCGGCGCTGTTGGGACAGAACGGCCCGGGGTTTAAGAGACACTCGGGGTCGCTGCTGATCAAGTCAAGGCCATGAGTCCGGCTCGTGGTCGTTCCCCGTGTTCCCCAATCGTGGCTTTGGAGTTCCCCCGGTTTCGTGGACACCTAATCCTTTGGGAGAATGGAGGACACGATGCCAAGAACAAGACGAGCTTATCCACCCGAGTTTCGCCAGCAGATAGTCGAGCTTCATCGAGCCGGGCGCAGCCCCGGTGAGCTGGCCCGAGAGTTTGAACCCAACGAACAGACGATCCGCAACTGGATCGCCCAGGCAGACCTGGATGAAGGCCGTCGTAGAGACGGCCTGACGACGGTAGAACGAGCCGAGCTGCGGAAGTTGCGCAAAGAAAATAGGCAGCTGAGGGTTGAGCGGGAAATATTGGCAAAAGCCGCGGCCTGGTTCGCACGGGAGAGCGATCCGATTTCCAAGGAGTCTTCAGGTTCGTGAAAGTGAATCAGGCCGACTATCCAATCACCACCATGTGCCGTTTGCTGGGTGTCTCCACCAGTGGCTACTACGCGTGGGTCGATCGCGGACCTTCGACTCGAGATGAAGCGAATGCTCGTCTTCTGGAAACAATCAACGGGATCCACCAGCAAAGTCGTCGGACCTATGGAGCTCCCCGCATTACGGCGGAACTTCGAGAGGAAGGTCACCTGGTGGGCAAAAACCGGGTGGCCCGACTGATGAAAGTCGCCGGCATTGAAGGCGTTAGCCGCAGACGCAAGACACGCACGACCCTGAGAGGCCAAGACAGCCGTCCGGCTCCGGATCTGGTGGAGCGAAACTTCCAGGTCAGCCGCCCCAACCGACTGTGGGTTGCAGACATCACGTACGTGCCGAGTTGGGCAGGTTTCGTCTACCTGGCCGTAGTGGTCGACGCTTTCAGTCGTCGAGTGGTCGGCTGGTCGCTCAGAAATGATCTCAAGACCCGGCTAGTGACCGATGCCCTGCAAATGGCACTTCAAGAGCGTGAATCCGACGGGGTGATCCATCACTCGGACCAGGGGACGCAATACACGTCGATCGAGTTCGGGCTACGCTGCAAGAGAGCCGGCATCAGACCCTCCATGGGCTCGGTCGGTGACTGTTATGACAACGCGCTGTGTGAGAGCTTTTTTGCCTCTCTGGAGTGTGAACTGATCGACCGGCACAGCTTCCGCAGCAAGCTGCAGGCCAAGCTTGCTGTCTTCGACTACATCGAGGGCTTTTACAACCCTCACAGGCGGCACTCGTCACTGGACTATCTGTCGCCGATCAACTATGAATCGAGGCACTCAGATGTGGCTTGATTCGAAAGCCGTAAACTGTCCACAAAAGTGGGGTAACTTCAGAACCGCCTCATCCTGTTGTCGTAGAACAACAAGAGGTGGTGACCGGTCACGTGGTTACAGCCAAGGGCCCCGACCATGTGTGGCACCTCGATCTGACGATCGTGCCGACGGTTTCGGGTTTCTGGGCACCCTGGTTTCCGTTCGCGCTGCCACAATCGTGGCCGTTTTGTTGGTGGGTCGCCGTTGCCATTGACCATTACTCGCGCCGTTTGATGTCCCTGGCAGTGTTTCCCAAGAAGCCCGACTCGCGAGCCGTTTGTACGTTTCTGGAAAGCGTCATTCGATGCGCCGTTTCGAGACCGAAGTATCTGGTCTGCGACAAGGACAAAGTCTTCTGGTGCAAGACCTTCAAGAATTGGTGTCGGAGCAAGGGAATCAAGCCACGCTACGGTGCTGTTGGGGAGCACGGGAGCATTGCCGTGGTTGAGCGCGCAATCAGGACCCTGAAGAACGGATGCACTCGCCGGATTCTGGTTCCGCAGCGACAAGGGGAATTCCACCGAGAACTGATGTCCTTCCTGGATTGGTACAACGAACATCGCCCTCATATGACGCTCGAGGGCAGCACGCCGAATGAAGTCTACTTCAGGCGGTGCCCCGCCAATCGGCTTCCTCGCCTCGAACCTCGCCAACAGTGGCCACGGAGATCGCGGTGTGCCAAGCCCCGCACACTGGTCGCCGGACAGCCGGGTGATCGATTCAGCCTTGAAGTCGGTTACCACGACGGACGTCGCCACCTTCCGGTCGTTTCGTTAAGGCGTGCAGCGTAGGCTGGTCGGTCTCCACATCTCTGAGCTCTGATCGTTCGTGGGACTGTGTCCCTCCAGCGCTCTGCCCCTCACAATCCCTGGCGTCCGGCCTTCAACCACCTCTTCAAGACGCGACTTATCGCTATTCGTCTCTGTTAGAGGCCACGCTGCCAGCCCAAAATAGGCGACCAAAGATCGCTGGCCCACTACAGTCCCCCTCGCATTCTAGGAACAATCTCTCTTTTTTACAGAAAGGAGGACCGCGGAAAGGGCCGTCTCAGAGGACGGCTACAGCTCTTTTTTTTTAATCCTTGTGTGGGGATTTCCAATCGTCGCTGCGGGAATTCTATTTGACGTTGATCACTAAAGGGCACTGCCACCCATTAGACGACTCCCGTCAACAGGCAATCCAGATCACCCGCACCCTGGCCCACGACTACGACTTCGTACGGGTGGTACTGGCCTCCACACCGGACAACACGGAGGGCGACGTGCAGTTCATCGAGGTCTCAGACGGCCCTGAGTTCCGCACTGAGGGGAAGGCGATATCGCAATCAGGTGGGACAGCCGGAAATGCCCTCTATCTTGGCCTGAGTGAGCTGGAGTGAGCTGGAGTGAGTTTCTCGCGGGCACACTTACGGGCACAACCCCCCTCTCAAAGGCAAGTCGCGGGCCTCCGAAGCCGAATGAGCTCGAAGGGCGCAGAGCCCCGTCGGACACGGGTTCCAGGTGTGGTGCCCAGGGTGGGACTCGAACCCACACGGGCCTAAGGCCCCCAGGATTTTAAGTCCTGTGCGTCTACCAATTTCGCCACCCGGGCATTTTCTCCAACGAGGCGGGCGTTGCCCGAAGAAGATAAAACACCTGAGCCCGCAGGACAACCTTCACCCCGTTTCGGTTTCAAGGTTGCAGATTCGAGGTTGGACCTCAGTCCTAAACCAGGGACTTCCGAATCTTTCTCTTGAGCCCTCGAATCTCACGGCGTATCTTCTTGAGCTCCTGGTGGTTTTTTGCCTCCAGAGCAGCCTGCCGATCCACTTTGAGCTTGCGAATGTCGACTTTGACCGCGGCCTTGTCAATTCCCACCGCCTCGTGGTGCTCGTGCGGATCAATGTCCAAAGCCTGACAGATCGCCAGCAGCAGGGGATCCTTGTTCAACTGGGTGTAGCCCTGCACGGCCTCGTGCTCCAGTCCGGAAGCTACCTCACGCAATTGAGCAACCGTCATTTCTCTGAGTTCGTGATATGTGTGTGCCATGAATCCTGGTACCTCGTTCCTGCCTCTCCAACGAAGCTATTTGATCGTTTCAGCTTTTCAGGGGATTATAACCTGGTACCTTCAACTTTACACTTGATCCGGTTGGTCTCCGCCCCGAGTCGCCCTCCGAGACTATGAACCAGGGTCATTTTCTCCTATAAGGAGGCATTGTGACAATCGATCGGTCGCTGCGCGAACACCTCCGAAATCTGCTCATCGGGCGTCAGGCCCACGTACGTTTCAAGGAAGCTCTGGCCGGAGTTCCTTTCAACCTGCAGGGAGCCCGGCCGGAAGGGGCCGAACACACTCCCTGGCAAGTCCTCGAGCACCTGCGCATTGCCCAGTGGGACATCCTGGAATTCAGCCGCGACCAGGGGCATGTATCTCCCAGCTTTCCGGAAGGCTATTGGCCTGAGACGTCAATGCCGCCGGATGAACATGCCTGGGGGGAACGCTGCGACCGTTTTAAGAAGGACCTGCTCGACATGGTTGACCTGGTCAGTGACCCTCGCCAGGACCTCGTTGCTCCCTTCCCCCACGGCACGGGCCAGACCCTACTCCGCGAAGCTCTCCTCATTGCCGACCACAATGCCTATCACCTGGGAGAAGCGGTTCTGCTCAGAAGGATGCTGGGGTGCTGGGAGGAGGCGAGGCCGGTAGACGTTTGAGGCAATCGAAGGTTCGGCAACGGGCTCTTTGACTTCCGGATTCCAGGGACGTTCAGAGGAGCCACCCATCTGGAATCTAGAGGCGGGGATTTGGAATCCGAAGAGCAGGTGGCATACTTGCAGAGTGAACGGTCGACAGCGCCCGCAACCGATCGCTGCAACGCTGGCAGAGGCTCTATTATTGTCTCTTCTTGCGGCGGTTTCCGGGTGCGGGCCGGCACGCCCTCCCGCGGACAGAGACTGGCCTGTTTATAAGGCGGACTCAGCTTCGAGCAGCTATTCGCCACTCGACCAGGTCAATCGCTCCAATGTCAGCCGGCTGGAAGTCGCGTGGACGTTCCGGTCGGGGGATGAAGAACTCTACACCATCGAGTGCAACCCGATTGTGGTCAATGGGATCATGTATCTCACTTCGCCCATGGTTCGAGTCTTTGCCCTCGATGCCGCGACCGGCGACGTCCTGTGGAGATTCGATCCTTATTCCCACGGGGCTCCCCGTGACCTGGCCCGGTGGGGACGTGTCAATCGGGGCGTTGTCTACTGGAATGACGATCTCGAGGCCCGGATTTTCTTTACCCTTGAAAACCACCTCTACGCGCTCAATGCCAGCGACGGCTCGTTGATCCCGTCCTTCGGAGAGAACGGCATCGTCAACCTGCGCCGGGGGCTGGATCGTGAGACAGCCGATCTCACGGTGAGAGCCACTTCTCCGGGCATCGTCTTCAAGGATCTTCTGATTCTCGGATCCACGGTTGGAGAGGGCCCCGGACCGGCGGCTCCGGGACACATTCGTGCCTACGATGTACGAAGCGGGAAGCGGGTCTGGATCTTCCACACGATTCCCCATCCTGGAGAGGTCGGCTACGACACGTGGCCTGCGGATGCCTGGCAAACGGCCGGAGGAGCCAACGACTGGGGAGGGCTGAGCCTGGACCCGGAGCGGGGACTCGTATTCGCCGCCACCGGGTCACCGACCTACGATCACTATGGAGGCGATCGAGAAGGGCAGAATCTGTTCTCTGATTCGGTCGTAGCCCTCAATGCCTCCACCGGAGAACGAGTCTGGCATTTTCAAATGGTTCACCATGATCTCTGGGATCTGGATCTGCCCTGCCCCCCCAACCTGGTAACGGTGGCCCACAACGGCCGGCGCATCGACGCCGTCGCCCAGGTGACCAAGATGGGTCATCTGTTCCTGCTGGATCGGGAAACCGGGAAGCCGCTCTTTCAGGTGGAGGAGCGCCCGGTTCGACCAAGCACGCTGGAGGGCGAGAAAGCCTGGCCGACACAGCCCTTCCCTACGCGACCACCTGCCTACGCCGTTCACGGCTTTGACGAGGACCACATTACCGACCTGAACCCGGAAGCATCTGCATACGTGCGCCGGAACTACCTGGAGAAATACGGTCCGTCCAGGCTCTTCGACCCGCCCTCGCTGGAAGGCGTGATCGAATCTCCCCAGTTCAATGGAGGTACGGACTGGGGCGGCGCTGCGGTTGATCCGCGAACCGGCATCCTCTACGTCAATGCCAGCAACGAGCCCGAGATGATCTTCATGCGACCCGCCCGTGAGAGCGCATCTCATTCCTCACCTTTCGTGGCCACCGGCCATCGCGAGGTCTTCGATCCCGGGGGCTTCCCCATTTCCAGGCGCCCGTGGGGTACTTTGAACGCAATTGATCTGAATCGCGGAGAGATCCTCTGGCAGGTTCCGCTGGGGACCTATCCCGAACTCGAAAAACAAGGATACCCCGACACCGGCACCTTCAACATCGGAGGCCCACTGGTCACCGCAGGAGAGGTCGTTTTCATCGGAGCCACCCGGGATCTCCGGTTTCGCGCCTTCGACCAGAAAACCGGTGACAAACAATGGGAGTACCAGTTGGAGGCCGGTGCCAATGCCACCCCTGCCACTTACATGGTAAGCGGCAGGCAGTTCGTGGTTGTGGCGGCTGGTGGTGGAGGAAAGTCGGGCACGACCCCGGCCGATCTTTACGTCGCGTTTGCCTTGCCGGAGGACATGCCCACCGGCGAAGAGTAGGCCAACCGGAACCTCCCTCAGACCCTTGGCAGCTTCCAGGGAGCCCGGTACTTGCGTCCGACCAGAGACTGAGCCCTCTCGTCGCCCCCGATCTTCTCGGTGGCCGGATCCCAGGAGACGTAACTATCGAGTCGGGCGGCGATGTTGGCCAGATGGCAGGCGTTGACGGCCCTGTGGTGAATCTCCACATCGGCATCGGGCTGCTCGCGAGATTCTACGCAATCCAGGAAGTTACGGACGTGGTCAAAATGGAAGTCCTGGGGCCCGCTCCGCCGGGGCATCCCCGTCATTCGAAACTCACGTGGCTTTCGGTCCAGCGAATCGGTCTCGGAATGAACCTCCCACCCCTGGCGGTCAACCAACAGAATCCCGTTATTTCCGTGGAACTCGACTCCGTGCTCACGCTGCCAGGGCCCAACTCCGCAACCCAGCTTATGTTCCCAGGTCAGTGAAAAAGAGGGAAACTTGATGACCGAAACCTGCGTGTCGGGAGTCTCCATGATGTCGTCCGGATAGCCGTACTTCCCAGCGATAGCCATGGCGCCGATCGGCTCTTCCTTCATGGCCCACACTCCGATGTCGACCATGTGGGCGCCCCAGTCGGTCATGAGACCGCCGGAGTAGTCCCAGAACCAGCGGAAGCTAAAGTGGAATCTGGCCGGGTTGAAGGGTCGCCAGGTGGCAGGACCAAGCCAGAAATCGTAGTCAACGGAATCGGGAGGATCGGTGTCATCCGGGTTCCCCAGCGCTCCCTTCCAGTCCAGGTAGGCCCACGCTCGAACGGTCCGGATGGTGCCGAGTTGACCCGAGCGCACGAACTCCACCGCTTCTCGAAAATGCGATGAACTGCGCTGCTGGGTCCCAATCTGGACCACCCGATCATGTTTGCGGGCAGCATTGACCATGACCCGACCTTCTTCGATAGAAGTGGCCAGCGGCTTTTCACAGTACACGTCCTTGCCGGACTGACAGGCCATGATGGTGGGCAGGGCATGCCAGTGATCCGGCGTTGCCACGATCACAATATCGATGTCATCCCTGTCCAGCAGGCGACGGAAGTCCTGGTACGTGTCGGGGCTGCGCCGGCGCTTTTCGAGGACCGTCTCAACAGTTTTCTGGCTGTGTTCGGTATCCACATCGGCCAGGGCCAGGCACTCGACCTCGTCCACTCTCAGGAAGTCGCCCAAATCGTAGCGGCCCATGCCGCCACAGCCGATCAAGCCTACGTGGATCTTGTCGTTGGCTGAGACACCTGGCTTTCACTGAGAATCGACGCGGCCTTGGCGCCGCCCGCTGTGGTGGCCGCAACGCCGGAGGCTACCGTTGCGGAGCTTATGAAACTACGACGGTTGACCTTGGTCATTGCCTTCTCTCCGAATCATCTATCGTTGCCGGTGACTTCAATTGCAGCCTATACCAAAAGCGGAAGTGGATCAATTCTGGGGGCCTTTGGACTCGTGGTGGACAACCCTTGTGGTCGCCGACCTGTTCGGACCACGGAGGGTCCTCCCACTCTCAGGCGGACCGCGGAGGGTCCTCCCCACTGAGGCAGACCGGCCTCTACGAAGTATCCCCTTCGTTCGCCTGATCGACTCGAAAGCCGAGCGCCCGGCAGGCACCCGTCACGGGGCTATCGGCGGAAAGCTCTACCGAGAACGTCGAAAACTCGTGCCTTCGGTAGGTGCGCCTGAGCCGATGGAACCGGTCGGGTCGCTCTTGCTCAGGGACCTGCTGGAGCCCGTGCAAAAGCTGGTCGTCTTCTTCGATGTCGTAAGCTTGTCGGACCAGGCCGTGGAGTTGTTCTTCGCGAAGTCCCTGGTTCTCTGGTATTCGGAGTTTCCGGGGCTGCGGCGACCCGGCAGAGGACCGGCCGGGATCGATTTCCAGGTGCCGGCAGCAGGCCTGGAAAATGACTTCCATTCCCCTCTCCTTCGCCTCGAGCGCCAGGCCGGCAACATGGGCAGTGCCGATCTGAACCAGCTCCAGCAGCTCGTAATCGATACTCGGCTCGTTTTCCCACACGTCAAGAACGGCCCTCAGACGGCCTTTCTGCAATTCAACCTTGAGGGCTGCACCGTCGACCACCTCCCCACGGCATGCGTTGATGAGGACCGTGCCGCGTTTGATCTTGCTGAGCCGGTCTCGATCAAAAAGGTGATGGGTCGCGTCCTCACCGTGGAGGGTCAGTGGAACGTGGAGGCTGAGGAAATCTGCCTCCATCAGCTCGTCCAGGGGCAGCGAATGAAAGTCGGGTTCCCGGTGGGCCCTGGGCGGATCATTGAGAAGGACCTTCAGACCCAGGGCGGCCGCGGTGGCCGCCACTTTCCGGCCAATGTTGCCCACCCCGACGACGCCGAGGGTGCGCCCGTTCAGGCTCCGACCTTCCCGGGTGGCCAGCAGCAGCAGGACCGCCATTACGTAGTCCCGAACCGAGTCGGAATTGCAGCCGGGGGCATGCACGAAGGCAATGCCATGCTCTCGCAGGTACTCGAAATCCACATGGTCCGTGCCCACGGTCGGGCAACCGATAAATGTGGGGCTGCAAAGACTCAGTAGGCCTGCGTCAATTCTCAGATCGGAACGAAGCACCAGAATGTCCACATCCCGGGTCAGTTCCGGATCCAGCGGCAGTTGGAACAGACTGACCTCCCCAAACTGAGAGAAGGGTTCGGCTGCATGCGCGACTCTCGTGTCCGCCAGGATTTTCATGGGTGATTATTCTAGTGTACTGTCCCAGAAGGTCACGCCGCTACTTCGGGCGTCCTTTCGCCGACAGCTTTGTTGCGCTCCTCGAAAGACTCCCGGCATTCCTGCGTCGCGCGCCTCACTGGCGACGAAAATCCATCCCGAATTAACAGCGCGAACCTCCGGGACAGCACACTAGCTCACACCGGCTCAGCCGGAGATGATCGTACCGGTTGCCACAATTCTCTTGACCGGGTGACGAGAAAGACTTTAACCTGTTCGATTATTATGTTGACTCGAGCAAGCGGCGCATATTCCTGGTTTTTTAGCTTCGACATGAGGGCTGTGTGCGCTGCATCCGGGTCGCCGTAGAGCGAACGGCAGCGAATGTCACAAGCCCACCGGGACGCTTGATCCGGTGGGCTTTTTTTTTGGGGAGCAATTGTCATGTCGGAACAACTGGATTCTCTTCGCAAGCGGATCGATGAAGCCGACCGCGAGCTGCTGGAAGCATTGGCCCAGAGGATGGCGGTGGTGGACGAGATTCTTCAGGAGAAGGAGACTCGTGGTCTTCCGCTCTTCGACTCGGTTCGCGAGACCGAACTCCTGACCCGCGTGGCCCGGCTGGCCGGTCAGAAAGACCTGGATCCCGTCCTGGCGGAACGCGTTCTCAAAGAAGTCATCAACCACTCCCGGGAGGTCCAGACTCGAAGAGTTCACCGGGAGCTGAATCCCGACTTGAAGAGGGTTCGAACCGTGGCCTTTCAGGGAACCAAGGGCGCCTACTCGTGGATGGCCTGCCGAAAACACTTCGGGCGGGAGATCGAGGCCATCGGGTACGGGAGTTTCTCGGAGGCGGTTGACGCTCTGGAGGAAGGGCATGTCGATCTGGCCCTCCTCCCCATAGAGAATGTCCTGGCTGGAAGCATCTATGAGGTCTACGATCTCCTGACCGAGAGCCGGCTCTATGTGGTTGGAGAGGAGTACCTCAGAATCGAGCATTGTCTGATCGGGCTTGAGGCCACCCCGCTGGAACAGATCGAGGCCATCTTCTCCCACCCGGTGGCCCTGCAGCAGTGCCGCGGGTTCATCAAGGGACTTCCGAACGCCCGCTATGAGACCTACATCGACTCGGCCGAAGCCGTGCGAAAAGTGCAACAGGAGGGAGACCCGAAACATGCGGCCATCGCCAGCGCCGAGGCTGCGGAGCTGTACGGATTGTGGGTGCTGCGTGAGGCGATTTCGGATCACCCTGAGAACTACACCCGCTTCTGGGTGATCTCTCGTGAGCCCGTGGCCGTGGATCGTCGAATTCCGGCAAGGACTTCAGTGCAACTGGTGCTGGATCACACCGAGGGAGCCCTGGTGGCCGCTCTGGCGGCACTGTCCGGCCAGGGAGTCAACCTGACCAAGCTGGAATCGAGGCCACAAAGGGGTACACCCTGGCAGTATCAGTTCCATCTGGAGATGGAGGGCAACGTCGAAGAAGAGCACGTGATCCGGGCTCTGGACGATGTCCGCTCGCGGGCCAGACTGCTGCGGGTGCTGGGGTGCTTTCCCCGCGGAGATCTGGGAACGACCTCCCGGGCCGAAATCTCCGATGGGTTGTCTCCAACCGAATCAGCCGGCCCCGAGTTTGTTCATCGGGTCGAGCCTCCCGGTGCGGATGTACTATCTGTCCGGCCCCGGGAAACCAAGCAGGTCTCGCTGGGTGCGGTTCTTCTCGGCGGTGAGGAGTTCGTCCTCGTCGTGGGCCTGGGTTTGACAACGGCACCGGAGAAGATTGAGCAAGTGGCGCGGCTGGCTCGAGCCCGGGGAAAGGCCCTTCTCCTGGCCGTTCAGGAACCCGGCGCGGGCCGATTCGACCTGGAACAGTTCCGCCAGTTCAGGAACGCTGCTGCTGAGCACCAGCTGCCCATAGGTTGTCTGGCTCAGGCTTCGGAACAGGTGGGACCCCTCTCTTCACTGGTGGATCTGTTCGTGATCTCTTCTCAGAACATGCAGAGCACCGGTCTGCTGGAAGAGGTGGGACGCGTCTCCGTACCTGTTGTTTTAAAGCGCGGCATCAGTTCCACGCTGAGAGAACTGCTGGTCTCGGCGGAGACGATCCTGGAGCGGGGAAATCAGGATGTCATTCTTTGCGAATGCGGGATTCGGACCTTTGAAAGCGTCTCACGAACCACCCTGGATCTGGGAGCCATCATGGCCCTCAAGGACAGGACTCATCTGCCGGTGATGGTCGATCCCACCCACTGCGTGACAAGGGCCCACCGGATTCGCCCCCTGGTGGAGGCCTCTCGTGAAGTCGGAGCCAATGGAGCAATCCTGCAGGTGGATCTCGATGAGAGTGATTCGAAGCGCCATGCCTTGGGGATGGAGCACTTGATGGACATTATGGGCTTGAAGGTTGAAGGTTGAAGGTTGAAGGTTGGAGGTTGAAGGTTGAAAGTTGAAAGTGAATTCGGGCAGGGGGGTGCAACCGTTGACACCGGTGGCATCGGATCGGGACAATGTCACGTTCACTGTTCCCGGAGACGAAACCATGGTTCTTAAGATTCTGGCGCATCCTGTCTTCATCAATTTGAACTTCCACATGCCCATGGTGATCGACCTGTCTCACCCTCTGATTATGCTTTCGGGCGAAAACGGGTCTGGGAAATCGACCTTGCTTCATTCCCTCTACTATTCCCTTCGGGCAGAGGAAGTCGACAATTTCTCTTACCGCGTCCTGCAAAAACCGGACGACCTGGGCGAGGTCTTTCTCTTTGATGCCGAACAGCACAACCCGCGCAAACAGCTCGAGTTTTTCGGCGACAACCCCGAAATGCGCGAATTCCTGGAAACCGCGAGCCATGGCCAGATCATGCTCAGTCTCTTTCAGCAGTCCTTCCCCGCTCTGCCGGATGGAACCATATTGCTGCTGGACGAGCCCGAAATGGCTCTTTCCGCCTCGAATCAACGGCGCATCCTGAAAATGCTGATGGAACTCGTGGAGGGGAAGAGGTTCCGGATCATCGCAGCAACCCATTCACCGGTGCTCCTCGAATCTCCGGGCACCTACGTGATCAATCTCGACAACCATATCAACCGCAACGTCATCCCCGTTGATATGCCCCCGCCCGGGCAGAGCATGATTCACTGAGCGTGGGTTCTGGGTGCTGGGTTCTAGTGCACTGTCCCGGAAGTTCACGCCGCTACTTCGGGCGTCTTTTCGCCGACAGCTTTGTTGCGCTACCTCGAAAGAACCCCGGTCTTCCTGCGTCGCGCGCCTAGCTGGCGACGAAAATCCATCCCGAATTAACCCCGCGAACTTCCGGGACAGTACACTAGGTGGGAATTGTGTTCGCCGGTCTCACAACAGAACGGCAGGGCGGGAGCCCGGGATGGACGCTGAGGAGTGCGGACCCAGGCGCGAACGACGGAGACGGGGTGGAATTCTGCCTCGTGAATCCGCAAGAATGCACTTTCAAGTCGAGTCCTTGCCTTCCGGGAGTAACACCATGTCTCGAATGTTCGGTCTTTCCCTGTGCCTGCTCCTGACTCCCACGCTGCTCTCCGCCGCTGTCTTCACCGTAGGCCCGGCCGGGGCGCATGCTACCGTCCAGGACGCGGTCGACGCCGCTGTCACGGCTGGCGGTCAGAACGAGATTCAAATCCAGCAAGGGACCTTCGTCGGGGCTGTCGCCATCCAGCTGGAGGCCCTGACCGGGAACCTCACGGTCAGCGGGGGCTGGAACGAGGCTTTCGATGTGCAGGCCCAAGACCCCTCAGCCACCATTCTTTCCGGCGACATGACCAGTCGAGTGATGCAGGTCTGGGGAACAGGGGCAGGCAGCGAGGTAGCGATTCACAATCTCACCATTCGAGACGGTTTCCACGAGAGGATGGGCGCCGGACTGGATGTTGCCTGCCGGGACTGCATCGTCGAACTGGATAACCTGAACATCGTTGATAACCGGGCCGACAACACGGCAACCGAAGAGACCTTCGCCGTGGAGGGAGCTGCCCTCAGCGTCGACTTGCAGGGAGCCAGCAGGTTTTGCACTGAGCGCTGTCAGATCACCGGCAACGCGGCGCGAGGCAATGGGGCCGTTAGAGGGATCGTTTCACTGGCGGTGGTGGACGCTTCGCAAGCCGAGTTGAGGGAATGCACGATCGACGGAAACTCCCTGGCCAGCCTCAACGCAGCCGCCAGTCCGGGCGGAATCGCCGCCTTTGTCTCCGGTCAGGCCTCTTTGACGCTCGACGGCAACCAGATTCTCAATACCACAGCCGAATCTCCGGGCGGGAGCAGCACGGGAATCGGCATGGCGGTGGTGGCCATACAGACCGCCACCTTTTCAGTCGTGAACAACGAAATTCGGGACAACCAGTCCAACAACGTCCAGAACCAGACAACCGGAGTAGGGGCCTTCATTACCACCTTCGGCGATGCACAAGGGACCTTTTCCGACAACGAGGTGACCGGCAACAATGCGATCGGTGGGGGCGGGACCTTGGCCATGGGAACGGCGATCTGGATCAATGACAACTCGATCGTCACGGCGGAAAGGAATGTGTGGCTGGGGAATCTGGACGAAGCGCGAGACCTGGCCGGCCAGGTCTCGCTCATCTCTTCCGGTACATCGATGCTGGTCCTGCGCGATTCGCTGATTGCCGCCGGCAATGCGAGAGGGGTTTCCTTCGACGCGAGAAGTGAGTCAACCGTTCACCTGGCGAATCTGACAGTCGCCGACAACGGGAGCATCGGCATCATTGAGGGAACCGGCACCGGAACCACCAGCCTTTTCAATTCGATCGCGTTCAACAATAACCGGGATGTTCTCCTTCGTGAAGGAATCTCAACTGGGAACAATCTGATCGAAGTCGACCCGTTTTTCGTCGACGCCGAGAACGGGGACTATCACCTCCTCCCCGGCTCTCCCGCCGTTGACGCCGCCAGGGTAGATCCGCCTGCAGGCCTGGGGGAGTTCGATCTGGACGGGGAGGATCGCGACTGGGGCCTCGGAGTTGATATCGGAGCCTACGAAGTCGCCCCATCTGATCAGACTATCCAGTACGTCGCTCAAGTGGCCAACGGCCGGGCCGGCAGCATTGTCCTGAACACGGAGATCGATGCGGCCAATACAAGTACCGATCAAGAGGAGAGTTTTACGATCGAGTTCTTTGATTCAAACGGAGCTCCCTGGGAGGTGGATGTGAACGGTTCCGCACCGGCTGGGGAGAACGGGAGCCTGTCCTCTGTCTCGGTACTGTTGGGCCCGGGTGAGAGCTGGACACTGGCAACTTCGGGTCTGGGCGATGTGGAATCCGGCTACGCCCGTGTTCGGGGTGGCGAGAACACTGGAGTGACGGGGATATTTACGCGACGGCATGAGTCCACCGGCACGGTTCTTTATCAGGCGGGAATTCCGGCCTCTTCAGGGAATGGAGGCAGGCAGGCGACCTTATTCGTGGACACCCTCGGCGATCTTGAAACGGGTGTGGCCATGGTCAACCCGATTGATCCTTCGAATTTCGTTGCAGATGCTGATTTGACGTTCACGCTCTATGACTCCGAATTCAACTCCCTCGAGGAGACGCACAAGCTCCTCGCACCGGGGGAACATGAAGCACTCTTCGTCACTCAGCTCTTTCCAGACTCTGAAGAAGTCCAGGAAATGCAGGGTGTTCTGACGGTGGAATGTGCCGACCATGAAGACTGCATTACTCTGGTGACGCTGCGGCAGAATGACCGGCCGGGCCTGGACTATCCCGATGAGGTTCCTACCCTGGCTGCCTTCCCGGTGCTGGCAGGTCGAGCTCCCCCACCTGCCGGCCAGACGCCGTCAGGTATTGACCCCGAGACCTACTACTTCGCCCAGATCGGAAACGGCCAGTTTGGTGGGATCGGCCTCCAGACATCTCTCAGCTTTGCCAGTACGACCAGCCAGAACGGCAGCGTCCAGATCGAGTTCTTTGAAAGCTCGGGAGATCCGCTGGCTCTGACTCTGGAGGGCCTCGGCTCCGACTCGTCCTTCAACTTCGACCTGAACAGGGGCGAGTCGATTGTCGTCCAGACCGATGGCCTGGGGGGGATCAAAGCCGGCTACGCCCGCATCTCGACTACAGGCGGAATCGGGGGGTCGGCCGTCTTCAGAAGGACGGATGTTCCCAGCGGAATTCTGGAAACGGAATCCGGGGTCCCCTCGGCCCGGCCCCTGAACTCTTTTTCCGTCTTCGTCGTGACCACGGGAGACGCCGACACCGGCCTGGCCCTGGCCAACCCCGGTCCCGCTCCCGCTGGAGAGGCAGCGGCCATCGGGTTGAAGCTCTTTGACATGTCCGGTGCGCTTCTCGCCGAGAGCGAACTGGAACTCGGCACCGGCCAACACACGGCTCAGTTCGTTACCCAGCTGTTTCCCGACGTGGAGGGGATCGACGAGATGAGAGGCCTCCTGGAGGTTTCGAGTCCGGTCCCGATCGTGGCCGTGACCCTCCTCCAGAACGACGATCCGGCCACTCCCTTCCCCGAGGACGTGGGGACTCTGACCGCCTTTCCGGTTCTGGAAGGAACCATACCGTAAAACCGACCTCAACGGCGTTCTGTGCCTGGATGTTGCCGAACCTTCGATTGACAGCTTGCCGTTCGTAGGGCGGGTTATCAACCGTGCCGAACTGGACTCGTCTGCACAGCTCATCCATCTCCGGGCAATCCTTGCCATCTACATTTGTAGCCCGGATTATTCATAAGTTTTCGTAGCGAAGCGGGGGAAGACCCGTTCTGACAAGGCTTGCGACCGAGGCCCCCGGAGGCGTACTCGTGCAGTACGCTGAGGAGGCCGACCGAGCGTAACGCAGTCAGGGCGGGAGATTCTCACGCTGCAGTAGAAAATTTATGAATCATCCGGGGTAGGGCACAAAAGACGGTGAAACAGGGAACCGGCGACGAGAGACCGGTGGCGTTTCCCCCCATGAATCTGCCACAATTCATACTCGAAGTGAGTTCTTTCACAGGGAGTTACATCATGTCCCGAATGTTCGGTTTTTTGCTATTCCTGTTCCTCACCCCCGCCCTGGTGCGGGCCGATGTCTTCACTGCCGGCCCGGGTGGAGCCCATGCCACTGTACAGGCGGCGTTTGACGCTGCAGCCGCCCTGGGGGGAGATCACGAAATCCGAATTCAACAGGGCATCTTTGACAATGGGATCATCAGTTTGTTTGTAAATGACAACCTGTCGGTGACCATCTCCGGAGGCTGGGACAACGGCTTCGGGGATATGGCTCCTGACCCGGCGCTGACGGTCCTGTCCGGTGGAATGAGCTCGCGGGTGTTCCAGATCAACGCCGGCATCGGCGCTGGTGGAACGCTGCGGCTGGAGAATCTGACCGTCACCGCTGGATTTGTAGAACAGGCGGGAGCCGGGATGTCACTCGTCGCCACCGGAAGTGCGACGGTCGAGATCGTCGATTGTCATTTTCTCGAAAACAAAGCCGGCTTTGACGACGGATCCTCGGAGGCCCCTTTCGGAACGGCAATCAACGCGGACCTGAACAATGAGTCCAGCCTCCAGATTCGCGGTTGTCTCTTCCAGGACAATATCGCCCGGGGAAGCAGTGGGGCCAATGGCGCCGTGGTTGTCTCTCCGGGTCAGGATGCCGGCCTGGTGATCTCGGCATCCCGCTTCATCGGAAATGAGGCCCGGGTGGTGGAGAACAGTTCCGATGGCGGAGGCCTCAAGATTTTCGCAAACCAGAACTCTTCAGTGCGGGTCCTCAACAGCCTCTTCGAGAGCAATGTCGTGGAGAGCGAGATGGGTAGTGCCAACGGGGGCGGCCTTTTCCTTGGATCTGCAAGTACGACAACTGTCGAAGTCAGCGGAAACACATTCCTCAACAACACCGTCATCTCAGACGGTTTTGTAAAAGGAGGAGCTGTGGACATGACTACTTTCGGCGAGAGTGAAGCACAGTTCGACGACAACCTGATCATGGGAAATCGAGCTCAGGGGGAGGCTTCCATCGAAGGCGCGGGGTCGTTCCTCGCCAACGCGGGAGCGAGCCCGTTCCTGGCCAGGCGCAATACCTGGCTCGACAACTCCGGCCCGCCCGGGAGTGGGGCAGCGCAGGTCTTCGTCGGCTCCGAGTCCCTGGTACTCCTCTCGGACTCACTTATCGCCGACTCGGTTCAGAGCGGGATCAGGGGGTCCGGGAGCGGAACCCAGCTCACGAATATGACGATCGTCAACCATGCGGAAAACGGGATCAACCTGTTCAACCCACAATTGGACAATTCCATTGTTTACGGGAACGGAGTCGACTTGACCCGCCCCGATAGAGTCACCGGCAACAACAACCTGATCTGCACCGATCCCCTGTTTGTAGACCCCGAGAATGGCGACTATCGTCTGCTTGCGGGCTCGCCCGCCATCAACTCCGGGAACAACGATCCCCCGGGCGGCCTGGGTGATTTCGACCTGGACGGTGAGGATCGGGTCTTCGGGTCGACGGTGGATATCGGAGCCTACGAATTCCTGGGATCCGAGACGTTTCAATACCTGACGCAAATCGGAAACGGTCAAACCGGAAACATCATTCTCAGCACGGAGATCGACGTCGCCGCCATTCCGGGTACGGGAGCGGCAGCTTTCACGATCGACTTCTTCACTTCGGAGGGAGGTCGTTGGGAGCTGGATCTTGACGGTCAGATCCCGGCCGGGGAGGACCTGGTGTCCTCGGTGTCGGCACGCCTGGATCCCGGCGAGACGTGGAATGTGAGGACTTCAGGCACCGGTGAGATAGAAGACGGTTATGCCCGCATCCGTGGAGGAGAAGGCATCGGTGTGACCGGGATCTTCACGCGCCAGGACCTTCCTTCAGGAACGATTCTCTACCAGGCTGGAGTACCCGCCTCCGAGTGGCTGAACGAGGCAACCCTTTTTGTGGATTCGCTGGGAGATCTGGAGACCGGACTGGCCATCGTCAACGTCGTCAATCGGCAGGACTTTCCTCTGGGGCAACAGTTCCCCATCGGGAGAGGTTCGACACCCATGGGCCTTCCGGGTGAGCTGTTCCTGAAGCTCTTCGATCAGCAGTTCACCCAGCTGGGAGAGACCGTTCTGGAACTGGAGGCGGGCCGGCATCAAGCCGTCTTCGTCTCCCAGCTCTTCCCCGAGGTCGAACAGGTGGCTGAAATGCAGGGCGTTCTCACGGTGGGAAGCCTGGATCCGATCGCACTGGTTACACTGCGACAAAATGACGCGTCCGGAGTCGAATTCCCTCAGGAAGTACCGACGCTGGCAGCCTTTCCCGTCCTGGAAGGCAGAGCGCCGGAGTTCGTGGGGCCGGAGCCTCAGGGAGACATCCCGATTCAATTCTTTTTCGCCCAGATTGGAAACGGGCAGGTGGGAACGATCGGACTTCAGACGGCCATAAACCTGGCGAACGTGGCTGGGGGACAAGCTGCGGTCCAGCTCGACTTTTTTGACAGCAGCGGGGCTCCCATGGTGCTCAGGATCGACGGACTGGGCAGCGACTCCACATTCAACTTCGCACTGGGATCGGGACAATCCACGGTGTTGGAGACCACGGGCGAGGGGGCCATTCAGGTCGGCTACGCTCGGATTACCTCGGAAGAAGGTCTGGGGGGTTCGGCCGTGTTTCGTCGCATTGATATTCCCTCGGGGCTTCTGGAGACGGAGTCGGGAGTTCCCGCCTCACAGCCGGGTAATAACTTCTTCCTCTTCGTGGATACGACCGGGGACGCCGAAACCGGTCTGGCGCTGGCCAATCCGGCACCGGGTCCAGCCGGAGGTCCGCCCGTTGTGGTGGATCTGAAACTGCTCGACATGTCAGGGCAGGAGATCGCCAGTGACGAGTTGCGACTGGCAACGGGTGAGCACACCGCCCAGTTCGTGACCCAGCTGTTTCCCGATGTGGAGGAAGTCGACGAGATGAGAGGATTTCTGGCCATTACGAGTCCGGTCCCGATCATCGCCGTGACCCTGCTCCAAAACGACGATCCGGCCACCCCCTTCCCCCAGGATGTGGGGACCTTGACCGCCTTCCCGGTCCTCACAGAGGTGCCCTAGTGCGGGCTGCACTAGACGGTAAACAGAGCCCGCGGCGGAACCTGCGCGGAGGGAGCTGTCCCAACGACCGTTCAACGCTGGTAGATATCTCCCCGGTGTCCGATCTTGAGGATGATAATGATCAGTCGACGCTCTTCAACGCTGTAGAGAATGCGATAGGACCCCACTCGGATCCGAAAGATGTCTGCGTAGCCCTGGAGTTTTCTAGAACCCCGGGGCCAGGGATCTGTGGCGAGGGCCAACACGGCGTCCACGATTCTTCTCTGGTCTTGTCGCGGCAGCTTCTTCAGACGCTTTTCTGCTGTGCGAGTGATTTCGATCTCATAATCGGCCATCGCGCTTCAGTTCCGAAAGAACCTCAGCGAGAGGACGCGTGGGCTCATGGCGAACTCTCTTGAGTTCCTCGATGTCCTCAAGCTCTTCCAGTCGATCAAACAGGGCTTCCTGGACAAAATGGTTGATCACAATGCCCCGTGAACGGCAATAATCCTCAATTGCCTGCTTTAGAGTTTGGTCGATGCGGGCATTGATCTGCACGGTTGTCATGAGAACTGGCTCCAGTGGTGCACGCTGTGCTAGCAAATACTAGCACATCCGGGAAGGGCTGTGACGAAGGTTCGCGGGAACCACTACCCGGTTCCGTGTTAAATTCTACTTTCCCTTTGGTGCGCCCGTAGCTCAGTTGGATAGAGCAACGGACTTCTAATCCGTAGGTCGCAGGTTCAAATCCTGCCGGGCGTGCCAGTTAAGTCAAACAAATAAAAGAGGTTGCGGTTTACACCTTTTCTACACTCAAGTGTGAAATCACCCAAACTGTGCCCAAACTGTGCCCGTGACCTAGACTGAGATTTGGCATTTTCACACTATTCCAAGCGTTTGGATGAAAGCCAGGGTGGGAGAGCCAAGACGGGAGCCTGAGTGTGGCCGAGAGCGCCGTGAAAAGCTGGATGGCAAGGGAGTAGACTCTGTGGCTACTAGTCCCAAAATAAGTACATGGGGTGTATACCCAGAGGTGGAAAAAAGCCTGAAACGCCAGTCCTGACGGGTATTCTGAGGTTCAGAAAAAGACCCAGAACAATCCCAAGAGGAGGCGTTGTCGGTCACCATGGTATATCCCCCACCTAGGCGGCTGATTTACCAAGGTAATTCCCCCACCCTTTCACCAGGGTAATTCCCCCAGGGTTTCACCAAGGTAATTCCCCCACCTGATCATTTCGTGACAGAGGCCAGGGTCATCTTTCTGCGGAACCCCAACAAGGATTTCCGCAGGAGGAAGAATGGCCAGAAGGAATATGAGGATGGAAGAGTACCTGGAGTTGGTTTACCAATGGCACCGAGGACGGAGTATCCGCCAGTGATTGGCGACAGTTAGAATTCCCCGCGACGACAAATGGAATTCCCCGCTTTTTCAGGGCTGATCCTGACCATGAGGGCATGGTTAAGGATCAGCAAGTGCGGAGGTTAGTAAAGTTGAAGAAGAACGAGAAGACGCTAACGATGGCGGCGGCCAAAGCGGGGATGTCGCGAAAGACAGCTCGCAAGTACCTGAAGTCGGGAAAGCTACCGAGCCAGTGTCAGCCGGAACGGTATTGGAGAACTCGATCGGATCCGTTCGAGTCGGTGTGGCCGGAGGTGAAAGAGATCCTGAAGCGATCGCCGACGGTGGAAGCAAAAGCGGTGTTCGATCATTTGTGTCGTCAGCAGGAAGGGGCCTTCCAGCAAGGCCAGTTGAGAACGCTGCAGCGCAGGATCAAGCAGTGGAAGGCAGAATACGGAGAAGCGAAGGAGGTGATGTTCCCGCAGAAGTATCAGCCGGGACATCAAGCGCAATCGGACTTCACGTTTATGGGGCGCCTCGGAGTGACGATCCAGGGCCAGCCGTTTCCCCATCTGCTGTACCACTTCGTGTTGGCCTACTCGAACTGGGAAGCGACCACGCTGTGTTTCAGTGAGTCGTTTGAGAGCCTCAGCCTGGGGCTTCAGAACGCGTTGTGGGAGTTGGGGGCGCTGCCCGAGGAGCACCGGACCGACCGGCTCTCGGCGGCAGTCAAGAACCTGAAGCGGGAAGAGTTCACCGAGCGCTATCAAGCGTTGCTGAGACACTTCGGGATGCGCTCCAGTCGCACTCAGGCAGGAAAGGCACACGAGAACGGGGATGTGGAACAGTCCCATCACCGCTTGAAACGGGCCATTGAGCAGGAACTGCTGCTGCGGTGTAGCCGTGATTTTTCCAGCCGGGAAGAGTACGAGGGCTTTGTAGCGGTGATTGTGTCCCGGCGCAATGCGGCCCGGCAAAAGCGCCTGGGAGAAGAGCTGGCAGTGATGCGCCCGTTGCCGGCACGCCGTCTGGATGACTTCACCCGGCAGTGGGTGAGAGTCTCCCCCAGCAGTACGATCCGGGTTCGCCACAACACCTATTCGGTGGACAGCCGGTTGATCGGCGAGCGCGTTCAAGTGCGGGTGTGGGCGGATCAGGTGGAGGTCTACTACGGAGGACGGCGCCAGGCACGGATGCCGCGCTTGCGAGGAGAAGGCAAGCATCGCATTGACTACCGGCACGTGATCCATTCGTTGGTGCGCAAGCCGGGGGCGTTTACTCGCTATCGCTGGCGGGAGGATCTGTTTCCGGGGATCTTGTTTCGAGTCGCCTACGACGAGCTGCGCCGAGATTGTCCGGCCACGGCGGATCGCCAATATCTGAAGATCCTCGAGGTGGCTGCCCAGGAAGGTGAACAGCGGGTGCGAGAGGCACTTCAGGTGTTGATTGAGCGGGGACAAAGAATCCGTTTTGAAGCACTACGAGAATGCCTTGTCGATCCGGTGGTGGAACCCTGGGAAGTGATGGTGGAGAAGATGGACGTGGGCCTCTACGACACCCTTCTCGAGAACCGGGAGGTGAGGTCATGAGCACAGGCAACTTACCGCGACTTCGCGAGTGCCTAATCGAGCTGCATCTACCGGCCTTTCGGGAGCACTACGCCGCCCAGGCGGCACTGGCCACCCAGGAAAGTCTGTCCTATCCCCGGTTTCTCTTGTCGTTATCTGAGATCGAGGTGGCGGAGCGGCACGAGCGCAAAATCCAGCGCCAGCGTCGGGCCTCCAAGCTTCCCTGGGAGAAAACGCTGACGGCGCTGGACCGCTCGCGCTTGCCCCAAAGCGTGGATCGACAACTCACAGCGCTGCTGGAAGGGACGTTTTTGGATCGTGCCGAGAACGTCTTGGCTTTCGGTAACCCTGGGAGCGGGAAAACCCATCTGGTCTGTGCTCTGGGCCAGGAGTTGATTCTGCTGGGGCGCCGGGTTCTGTTTTCTACCTGCGCCCTGCTGGTACAGCGATTGCTGCGGGCCAAAATCGATCTGACTCTGGAGAAGGAGCTCAAGAAACTGGATCGCTTCGAGGCTCTCATAGTCGATGACATCGGCTACGTTCAGTAAAGCCGGGAGGAAATGGAGGTTCTCTTCACACTGCTGGCCCATCGTTACGAACGTCGCAGCATCTTGCTGACCAGCAACCTGATCTTCTCGGACTGGGAGAGGATCTTCAAGGACCCCCTGACGACGGCAGCAGCCATCGACCGGCTGGTGCACCACAGCGTGATTCTGGAACTCAACGTCCCGAGCTATCGAATGGAGAGCGCCAAGGCAAAGCAGCAGGGAACCACGAAATGAGGAAACCGCGAGGAGGTCAAATCCGGGCAAATCGGCTGATTGGACCCCGGAAAGTGCTTGGTGAGGGCGATAGACGAGTGCCCGCCAAGGGGAGAGGTCGTACAGCGCCCTACAGAGGCCGCTCAGCAGCCTCGTGGATCTGGTCCACTCCCCTCGACGCCAGCGCGAGCGAGGGGGAGCTCCGTTCGGGCTACGCCCTCACTCCGTCCCCCTCGCATTCTAGGAACAATCTCTCTTTTTTACAGAAAGGAGGACCGCGGAAAGGGCCGTCTCAGAGGACGGCTACAGCTCTTTTTTTTTAATCCTTGTGTGGGGATTTCCAATCGTCGCTGCGGGAATTCTATTTGACGTTGATCACGCCAGATCCGAGACTCGTTGCAGATCTCGCGCAAGACGATTCGCAAGTACCTGCTGCTTTTCATGGCCAGCGGCTTGAGCCGAGAGAAGCCCCTGCCGCCACAGGCGGAGCTGGCCCGGATAGTGGCCTCGGTGGTGCAGGTGGCGGTTTTCGAACAACCGGCCCGGGAGCGGATCCGCCTCTACCACCGGCAGATCCAGGATTGGCTTGGGCAGCCTCATATGACCATTCAGCAGGTACAGCGGCTGCTCGAGGAGGAGCACGAGTTGAAGGTCAGCTATATGAGCGTGTACCGCTATGTGCGCGAGCACATTGAGCCGCTGCGCAAGCCGGTGACGGTGCGGCTGCATGCAGTCGCTGGGGAACAGGCCCAAGTCGATTTCGGCTATGCCGGACTGATGCGAGATCCGGAAACGGGCAAACAACGCAAGGCCTGGGCCTTTATCATGATCCTAAGCTACAGCCGCCACCGCTTCGTACGCTTCGTGTTTCGCCAGGACAGCCCCACCTGGTTGGACTGCCACATCCGCGCCTTTACGTTTTTCCAGGCCTGTCCCCGGCTGATCGTGTTGGACAATTTGAAAGACGGTGTGCTTAAGCCCGATCTGTACGATCCGACGCTCAACCCGGCCTACGCCGAACTGGAAAGACACTACGGATTCGTGGCCGACCCAGCCAAGGTGCAAATGGCCCGCCACAAAGGACGCGTGGAGAGATGTGTTCCGGTAGTGCGTCAGCAGATTCTGGCGGGGCGGCATTTTCGAGATATCGAGGAGGCCAATGGGAGGGCTCTGGAGTGGTGCCTCAAGGAGGTCGGCCTGCGCAAGCATGGCACCACCCATCGCAAACCTTACGAGGTGTTTGTCGGAGAAGAAGTCGAGCTGCTGCTGCCTCTGCCGGATCAACCTTACGAAGCGGCGCAGTGGAAACAGTGCACCGTGCATTGGGACTGCCATCTGATCCTGGACAAGTGCTACTACTCGGTCCCCTATCCCTACCGGGGGGAGAGGCTGTGGGTGCGAGCCGATCTGAAGCTGGTGCGAGTGTATCGCAACCATCAGTTGATCAAGACCCACCTGCGGGTCTTCGAGCCGGGCTCCTGTCAGACCCAGACGGGGGACTATCCTCCCGACAAGCGGGCCTACCTGGAGCGGACTCCCGAGTGGTGCCGGCGTCAGGCCGACGAGCTGGGGCCCGAGGTGAGTCGCTACGTGCGGCGCGTACTGGGGGATCACGCCATGCGCAACCTGAGAAAAGCCCAGGCCGTGCTGCGGCTGGCCGAGTCCCACCCAGCGGCCACTCTGGATCAGGCCTGCCGGCGGGCCTTGCGCTTTGACAATGTCCGCTTTTCCTCTCTGAAGAAGATTCTGGAAAAAGGCTTGTTCCGACGCCCTTCGCCTCCTCGCAGACCCTCCAGTCCGGCGGCTTCAGCTTGTCGATTTGCCCGTCCCCAGGATTACTTCGTGCACCGACGGGAGGTCTCATGAGTCACTATCAACATCTGCTCGACCAGCTCAAGCAACTGCGATTAGGAGGATTGTTGGACAGTCTGGAAGTGCGGCTCAAGGAGGCCGAAAAACGACAACTGGCCTACGTCGACTTTCTGACTCTGCTGGTCCAGGATGAGCTGGAGCGTCGCTCCCAGACCAAGTTTGTTCGCCGGCTCAAGAAAGCCTGCTTTGCCGAGATCAAGACCCTCGAGGAGTTCGATTTTGGCTTTAACCCGAACATCAAGCGGCGCCGCATCTATGACCTGGCCACCTGCCGCTTTCTGGAAAACAAAGAAAATATCTGCCTGTGCGGGCCGGTGGGTGTGGGCAAGAGTCACATCGCCCTGGCTCTGGGACACGAGGCCGTACGCCGCGGTCATGACGTGCGCTACATCCAGGCTCCGCGCCTGTTCCGTACTCTGGAAGCGGCCCGGGCCGATCTCTCCCGCGATCGCCTCATCCAAAACTACTGCAGCTATGATTTCTTGATCGTTGACGACTTTGGGCTCAAGCCCCTGACGGACGAGCAGGCCGACGATCTGTACGACATCGTTTACGAGCGCTATCAGAAAGGCTCGCTGATGCTGACCAGTAATCGCAGCCTGGAGGAGTGGATGGCGCTGTTTGGCGACCCCATCCAGGCCAACTCGCTGCTGGACCGACTCTGCCACAACGCTCACCAGCTGGAGTGGGAGGGCGACTCTTACCGGAGGCGAAAACGACCCGCCAAAGGATCCCCCTCAAAGGAGGTTTCGCCATGAGCCGTTTGAAGATCAAAAGTGACAACGGCTGGTTTGCCGCCACCGCCGGCTGGCAGGCCGCTGTGGAGAAACTCTCCGACGGGGCCTTCAAGCTGTTCGTTCACATCTCGCTGGGCGCTGACAGAAGTACCGGGCGCTTCCTCTTCCGCCAGCAGGACGTGGCCAGGGCGCTGCGCAAATCGCGCCGCTCGATTGGAACCTATCTCCAGGAGCTCGAGGAGAGGCAGGTCTGCCGGGTCCGGCGTAGCCCCAACCAGCATGCTCCCGGGGTCCTTGAGATCGCCGACCAGTACTGGCCCTACCAGCGCAGCCTCTCGGCTGACTCACTCAGCTCCACTCGATCGGCTCAAACCCTCTATGTGGAGACCATCGGAGAGATGTTGCTGGAACGTCCCTGCATCCGCTGCCGCTACTCGACCTCGGATCGCCGGCTAGCTGCCCAGTGGTTCCAGCAAGGGATCGAGCTCGAGGACGTCCGCCAGTCTATTTTCTGGGCTGCGGACGCAAGTACGTCTCCTGGCTCAACGGACTCCCGGGCCAGCCCATCGGTGCCCTGCATTACTTCAGTTCCGTCTTACAGGAGGTCACGAGCAGCCAGCTTTCCGCCCGCTATCGGGCTTTCAATCGAATGCAAATGCTGCGACTGGAAAAACGCTGGCTCGAAACAGACCACGACTGCGACCAGAAAGGAGGAACCTGCTTGGGAAAAGTTTTCCCAAGCACAACCGCCGAAAATCAAGAGAAACGAGATGATGATGATCCCCAAATGGGGGAATTACCCTGGTGACGGAGGTGGGGGAATTACCCTGGTGATTGACAGGCGTTTCAGGTGAATAGAAAGCATATCGAGATTATCAACAAACGCCAAGAGGAAATAGAGCGAAGGCTGGATCGAAGTTGGCGGCCTAAGAGTGGGGGACGGGTGCTGAGAGGAGGCAATATTGTCTACGACGTCTCGAGCCGTATGGGAGGGGTGAGTAGTGGAGGTCTGGGGCTGATTGTTCAGTTGGTCAAGCGCTTGAGGGTGGCGGAGAGGATCGACGAACGTGTGCGAGTGTTGAAGCGGCACCTTCCCTACCGGGAGTCGGACCACGTCTTGAATCTGATCTACAACGTGATGAGTGGGGGAGTGTGCCTGCAGGATGTAAAGTCACGGCGCGAGGATGTCAGCTATCTGGAGAGTGTAGGAGCGCGCAAGATCCCGGCACCGAGTACGGAAGGGGACTTTCTCAGGCGTTTCAAGCAAGAGGATGTCTTGGCCCTGCAAGAAGCCTTCAACGAAAGCCGTCTGCAGGTGTGGCAAAGCCAAGCAGCGGAGATGGGCAAGCGAGCCACGATCGACGTGGACGGCACGACGGCCGAGACCACGGGGTGTTGCAAGGAAGGGATGGATCTCAACTACAAGGGACAATGGGGGTATGGACCCTTGGTGGTGAGTCTGGCCGAAACCAACGAGGTCTTGTACACGTTCAATCGGCCGGCCAGCCGACCGTCGCACGAAGGAGCGGTGGCGTGGATCGATCGAGCCGTGAAACTGGTCAGAAGAGGCGGCTTTGAGCAAGTGAGATTGCGGGGAGACACGGACTTTTCCCTGACCCGCAACTTCGATCGTTGGAGCGAGGAGGGTGTGGAGTTTGTGTTCGGGATCGAGGCCAATCGGAGCTTCGTCAGAGAGGCCGACAAGATTGGCGAAGCACAGTGGCAAAAGCTCGAGCGCAAGCGGAAAGTGGTGAACTCCAGCCGTCAGCGTCCAGAGAACGTCAAGCAGAAAGTGGTGCGAGAGCGGGGCTACAAAAACCTGAACTTGTTGAGTGAGCATGTGACGGAGATCGAGTACCGACCGGCCCGAGCTAAAGGCACCTACCGAATGATCATCCTGCGCAAGAGGATCGAGGTCGAAAAGGGTCAAAAGCGGCTGTTTGATCAGCAGCGCTATCTGTTCTATGTCACGAACGTGCCGGTCAAGGAACTGTCGACACAACAGGTGGTTTTGGAAAGCAACGGGCGCTGCAATCAGGAAAACGTGATCGAGCAGCTCAAGAACGGCGTTCAGGCTCTGCGCATGCCGGCCGATACCCTGGTCGCAAACTGGACTTACCTGGTGATTGCCGCCCAAGCCTGGAACCTCAAGGTTTGGCTGGGCCTGCTTTTGCCTGCAAGACTGGGGGCCCGACGCCTGATCCGGATGGAGTTCCGGCGCTTTGTCACCTGTGTGATCGGACTGCCTTGCCAGATCGTGACAACGGGACGGCGTTTATTGTATCGACTGCTCACTGTTAACGATTGGACCCGTTTGTTGATCGAGGGGAATCTGTGGCTGAAACACCAGCAATTTGGCTGACGAATCGCAAGCCGCTTCGACAAGACGACAAATGGAGCCGATCGGGGCCCTCTGTGCCAACATGGGTGAGACACTTCTTCCCCACTAAATTAGACTAGAGGGTGAGAAGCTGGATCACACGATGATGGTAAACAGGAGCGATAAGAAACTGAGGATTTTGGAGACTTCGGAGCGAAGCGGAGAGGTCCCCAAAATCGGTGCGGAACGGACTGAGCCCGACAGGGTTCTTCCTAGACCCGATCCGGAAGTTCCCAGCAAGGCCACGCGTCGCCGATTTTCAGCCCGCTATAAGCTCCGGATCCTGGAGCAGGCCGATGGATGTGAAGAGTCGGGCGGAGTGGGAGCCTTGCTGCGCCGAGAAGGACTTTACTGGTCGAATCTTCAGACCTGGCGACGACAACGCGAGGAAGGAACGCTGCAGGCGCTGACTCCTCGCAAGCGGGGGCGCAAGTCCAAGCCGGTCAATCCTCTGGATCATCAATTGAGGCAAGTTCAGGCCGAGAATCGGAAGTTGAAGCGCAAGCTCGAGAAGTTTGAAGCCATGCTGGATCTCCAAAAAAAAGTCTCGCAACTGTTGGGGATCTCTCTGGCGAGCAGCGAAGAGAACGGAGACGAGAGCTGATGGACGAAGCTTTGCGATTCTCACAATCCCACGGAGTCCGGGCCGGCTGTCAGGCTCTGGATCTGCCGCCATCCAGTCTGTATCGGGAGAAACTTCGGCGGGAACGGCCGGCGATGGATCCTCGACCTCGGCCCGCATCCCCACGCGCCTTGAGCCCGCCCGAGAAGGAAGCTGTCGTGGAGGTCCTGCACAGCCAGCGGTTTGTCGACAAAGCTCCCGCCACAGTGTGGGCGGAGCTACTGGATGAAGGGCGATACTTGTGCTCGATCCGAACCATGTATCGCATTCTGTCCCAACGTCTGGAAGTCAAGGAGCGTCGCCGCCAGCGCCGCCATCCCCAATACGCCAAGCCAGAACTCCTGGCCACCGGCCCCAACCAATGTTGGTCATGGGACATCACCAAGCTCAAGGGTCCCGTCAAATGGAGTTATTACTACCTCTATGTGGTTCTGGATATCTTCAGCCGCTACGTGGTGGGCTGGATGGTGGCCACCCAGGAGAACTCACGCCTGGCCAAGGCTTTGATCGCCCAGAGCTACTCCAAGCAGGCGATCGTGTCGGGAGATCTCACCCTCCATGCTGATCGAGGGTCGTCGATGAGTTCCAAGGCACTGGCCTTGCTGCTGGCCGATCTGGGAGTGACCAAGTCTCACTCTCGGCCTCACGTCTGTGACGACAATCCCTACTCGGAGGCCCAATTCAAGACCCTCAAGTACCGGCCCGAATTCCCGGCTCGATTCGGCACCATCCAGCAAGCCAGAACCTTTTGCCGGGAGTTCTTCGATTGGTATAACCGCGACCATCGCCATTCGGGTATCGGCCTGCACACTCCCGAGGACGTGCACTACCTCACCGCCATCGCCACACGTCGCAATCGAGCCCAAACACTGGAGGCCGCCCATGCACTCTTCCAGGAGAGATTTCCCAATGGCAAACCCGTTCCTCCCGCTCTTCCAGAGGCGGTTTGGATCAACCCTCCCGAAAAGAAGGACCCCTGAGATGACGCTACTGTAATTTATTCACCAAAGTGTCTCAAAGTTGTTGACACGTTCCGACAGCTTTGTTGCGCTACCTCGAAAGACTCCCGGCCTTCCTGCGTCGCGCGCCTCACTGTCGACGAAAATCCATCCCGAATTAACACCGCGAACTTCCCGGACAGTACACTAGGTCCGCGTCAGACGACCTAATTACTGGGGTTTGACCCTACCAGCTGGACCTATCTGTGAGCACATTGGCAATCGTGTTTCAGGAAACGATTCGAAGCACTTATACTATCTTGGATGCTCGGTCCCAAGGCCCATGTCAGGTATCGCAAGGCCGCTTGCGATTGGATCTGGCGGTTTTTCCGCGAGCCACTGAAATTATCCAGTAATTAACCTGGGAGGATAAATCAAGTGAAGAACTTGTCAGGCTTTCTTGTGATTAGTATTGCCTGTTTGGCATCAGTCTTACTGGTTAGCAGTTGTGTCCAGCAAACTACCGGGCCGGAAGGGTCAGGGTACGCTGCAGCCCAACCCGAGTTTGGCGGCAAGATTGCCCGCTCCTACGCGGATTCAGAAGAGTGGTGGCCCCCCGAACAGTTGCCGCCCGAGGGTGCACCCAATGTCATCATTTTCCTGCTCGATGATACCGGTTTTGCCCAGATCGGTTCCTTTGGCGGCTTGATCGAAACACCCAGTATCGATGCCCTGGCGGCCAACGGCCTGCGTTACAACAATTTCCACACCACGGCACTGTGCTCGCCATCACGTGCCTCCCTGATGGCCGGTCGCAATCCGCATGCAATTGGCCTCGGAAGCCATGCCTTGACCGCCATGGGGTTTCCGGGCTACAACGCGATTGTGCCCCCGACGGCCAAGTCCGTAGCCAATTACCTGCAGGAAGAAGGCTACGTGAACTACGCACTGGGTAAATGGGATCACACGCCTCTTTATGAGGTTTCGCAGGTTGGACCGTTCGACCGCTGGCCCAGTGATGAAGGCTTTGATCACGGCTACAACTTCATGGCCGCGGACGTGCACCAGTTCATCCCGGTGATGTGGAATGACCACACACCTGAGCCGTATCACACGACCGAGCACCTCGATAAAGATCTTGCCGACCGCGCGATACAGTGGATCACCGGACACAAATCACTAAAACCTGGTTTGCCATTCATGATGTTATGGGCTTCGGGATCCATGCACTCACCGCACCATGCTCCTGATGATTATCTTGACAAGTATGCCGGTAAATTTGACATGGGCTGGGACCAGGCACGCATAGAGATCATTGCCAACCAGAAACGGCTTGGTATCATCCCGCAAAATACGAAACTGACCGAACGTATTGACGAACTCCCTGCCTGGGACTCGCTACGTGACGATGAAAAGCGCCTCTACACGAGGCAGATGGAAGTATTTGCCGCCCAGTTGGAATACGTGGACCATCAGATAGGCCGGGTTGTCGAGACCCTCAGGCGTATCGATGAACTGGACAATACTTTGATTATTGTCACCTCGGACAACGGCGCCAGCGGTGAAGGCGGACTGGCCGGCACATTCAACGAAACCTACGTGCTCAATGGCCTGCAAACTCCTTTCGATGCCAGCATGCGCAACCTGGAACGGTGGGGGCAGTGGGACACTTATCCGCACTATCACGCGGGTTGGGCCATGGCGGGCAATACCCCGTTCCGCTACTTCAAGCAAGCTGAGCATCGCGGCGGCCAGGCTGACGCACTGGTCGTACACTGGCCGAACGGAATTGAAGGCAAAGGTGAAATTCGCAACCAATATCACCACATCAGTGACATTGCGCCAACCATCCTCGAGGCTGCCGGCATAGAGAAACCTGAGATTTACCACGGAATTCCTCAGCAGCCGTTTACCGGTGTGGCAATGAACTACTCATTCAACAATTCCGACGCGCCAAACGCCAAGAAACGACAGTACTATGAGATGTTTGGCAATCGCGCAATCTGGGAGGATGGCTGGAAAGCCGTAACACTGCATGCCAACCGGATGCCGTGGGAACTCAACAAGGTTGTGCCTTTCGAGGACGACGTGTGGGAGTTGTACCACGTGGCCGAGGATTTTTCTGAGAGCAACGATCTTGCCGAAAAGTATCCTGAGAAGCTCAAGGAACTACAAGAGGTGTTCGACCAGGAAGCCTGGGCGAATAACGTCTATCCGCTCTACGATGACATGCTCAAGCGACTGGCCGGCACCCAGGACCTATTGTTCGGTGACCAGAAGGAGTTTGTCTATTTTGCGCCGGGTGCTTTCCGGATTGCCGAGAAAGCCTCCGCCCCGGTCAAGAACCGTCCGCATGAAATCGTGACCACGGTTGACCTCAAGGGAGGTGAAGAAGGTGTGATCGTCGCAGTAGGCGGCATGACCGGCGGCTTCACGATGTATATAAAAGATGGCAAGCTGCACTACGACTACAACTACCTCGACGGCGTGCATTACCACTTAAGCTCCCCACTACTGCCAAAAGGCGAGACCGAGCTGAAATTCAACTTTATCAAGACCGTTGAATTTGGCGGCACCGGTGAGCTGTACGTTAACGGCCACAAAGTGGATACCATCGACATGCCGCATATGCATATCAGCACCTACTCATTGGCCGAGACCTTCGACGTTGGCCGGGACACCGGCACACAGGTCGATTCCAGCTACGAAGGCGGTGTGTTTGCGTATTCCGGGGAGATCGATCGTTTCATTATCACACTGACGGACTAGGAGAATTGTTAGCAGGGAGAATTTTGTTCGCGCTGATCCTGTGCATCACACCGGGTCATTTTTCCCTTGTCATTCCGAGGCCGAGGCTGAAAGCCGCCGTTGATGCCGCCTGCATAAATCGGCCTTCTCCACAAAGCAGACCTAAGAAAGTTGAGTGCCCCGATCGCCGCTCATGGCGTTTGGGTGACACAGAACTCACGATCAAGTTTCCCGCCTTGGTGTGTGAATTGGCGAGAGAAAAACTTTCCGAAACCTACCACGTCACCTGATCTCTCTCACCTTTCGTTCGAGTTGGTCGGTGGCTTCTGAGAGATACTCTTCGACGGCCGCCGCTGCAGCTTGGATATCCGACTCGTCCACAATGTCGTAGCGGTCGAACACTGAGCGGGTCTTATGGCCACTGATAGCCATGGCAACATTCTCTGGTACACCCGCCCTTACGAGGTTTCGGACTCCGGTTCTCCTGAGATCATGAAAAAGCGCATTGGATCGCCCGATCCTCTTACAGGCGGTCTTCCAGGCCTTCACGAAAGACAGGATAGGCTTGCCGGTCTTGTGGTTGAAGAACACCCACTTGCTACCAGGGAATTTCCTGTCTCGGAGTCGCCTCTGTTCATGAAGCTCAGCATGTAGTTCCTCGCTGTCAATGATCATCAGGAAGTGCGCTTTTTTGGACACTCGCCGTTAGGATAGGGTTTCAACATCATCCGCACCGTAGGTGCGTCCGAGCATTCATCTCGCGATTTCTGACGAGGTGGATTTTTCCCTTCGAGAGTGTATTGTTTCGAATCCAGGAAGAGGGAGGACCTCGACCTGTAACGCGGTCGAGGTCCGGTTGTGGCAGCTCTGTACAAAGCGGATACCCACCACAAGCAGATTGTAACCTGCCACGATCCTGGGCTGTTGTCCAGTTCCCGCCGGGACTGGATCCATGGCCGATTCGATTGTCGTTCTCCGGCAATGTACTTGCCGGGCCGAAGGCTGCGGCGCGCTATTTTTCATCTGCCGCTCCTGCGACCGGGGCCAGGTCTACTGCAGCCAGCCATGCCGTCGTCTGCAGCGCCGGTTGCAATGCCGTGCGGCCAACCGCCGACACCAGCAATCTCCTGAGGGCCGAGCCGATCATCGCGACCGTCAAAGAGCCTACCGTCAGCGGCAGCAGCAAGCCCGCGTGACGGATCAACGTAGACAGCGATATAGATCTTCTTTCAGGCTGTGGGAGCCTCTGGCGGCCTACTCAATGCCGAGAAGATCCGTCCAGAGGCGTCAGGAGAACAGCCGTGCAGATACTTTTTGCCGTTCCAGGCCCGGTTTTCGACCGGCTTGTATACGCTGCGGTCGCGCAGGGCGCTATATCGACCCCTTCCACTGGGGGTAAAGCATGATCGACGCCGAGCAGAGGGCCCACATCCGCCGACTCTTCTTTGCCGAGCACTGGAAGATCGGAACCATAGCCGATCAACTCGGTCTGCACCACCAGACGGTGCGACGGGCGCTGGAAACCGAGCGCTTCAACCGGTACAAGATCGTGCGGCCCCGGGTAACCGACCCCTACGTCGAGTTCATCCGCCAGACTCTGGAGCAATACCCACGCCTTCGGGCTACCCGTATCTACCAGATGATCTGCGCCCGCGGTTACACGGGCAGCGTAGTGACGCTGCGCCGCCTGGTGGCCACCTTACGTCCCCGGCCGCGGGAAGCTTTCCTGCGGCTGCGCACCTTTGCTGGGGAGCAGGGGCAGGTTGACTGGGCTTCCTTTGGAAAAGTGCAGATCGGAGGCGCCAGCCGGAGGCTCTCCTGTCTTCTGCTGACGCTGTCGTATTCGCGCGCGCTGGCCCTGGAGTTTTTCTTTGACCAATCACTGGAGAACTTCCTGCGCGGCCACGTGCGAGCCTTCACTCAGTGGGGTGGCTGCCCCAGAGATCTACTCTACGACAACCTTAAGAGCGTGGTTTTGGAGCGCCGCGGCGACGCCATTCGATTCCATCCCCGGCTGCTGGAGCTGGCCGCCCACTACCATTTCGCCCCCAGGCCCTGTCATGTGGGACGCGCGAATGAGAAAGGACGCGTTGAAAGAGCTATCCAGTACGTTCGCTCTTCGTTCTTTGCCGCCCGCCCCTTTACCACCCTGGCAGACTTCAATCATCAGGCCCGCCGCTGGCGGGATGAGATCGCGCACCGTAGGCCCTGGCCGGGCGATCACTCGCGCACCGTCGCCGCTGTCTTCGAAGAAGAAAAAGCTCGACTGCTGCCTCTTCCGGCTCACCCCCTGGAAACCGATCTGGTAGTGCCTGCCAAGTCGCACAAGACCATCTACGTGCGCTTCGATCTCAACGACTACTCGATTCCCCCCGCTGCAGTGGGCCGGCAGCTGACGCTGGTCGCTTCCGACACCCTGGTGCGCATTCTCGACGGAACCAAACAAGTGGCTCGCCACCGCCGCAGCTACGACCGACACCAGGTGGTCGCCGACCCCGCTCATCAGCAAGCTCTGCTGGAGCAAAAAAGAAAAGCCTACGCTGCCCCTTCTGACCGGCTCTCGGTGGCTGTCCCCGAAAGCGAGGCCTTTCTGCAAGCCGCCCTGCTGCGCGGAGAATCGGTCGTCCGCCAGACCCGTCAGCTGTTGGGCTTGCTGGAGGACTACGGTGCCGAGGCGCTGCAGGGGGCACTCGCAGAAGCACTGCAGCGCGGCACTCCGCGGGCCTCCTCGGTAGCTTTCCTATTACAGAGAAGCCGACGCGCTGCTGCTGCTCCTTTGCCCGTCGATCTGAGGCGCCGCCCCGAGTTGGCCGATCTTCACGTACAGCCCCATTCTCCAGAAGGATACGATGACCTCTCCGAGCCCGAGTGAACTGGCTGCACAGCTGAAAAAACTCGGCTTTCGAGTCCTCCCCGATCAACTGGAGGACTTCTTGCGCCGTGCCAAGAAAGGCCGTTGGTCCACTCGCGCCGCTCTGGCTGAGATGGCTCGGCTGGAGGAGATCGAACGGGCTCGCCGTTCGCTGGAGCGCCGGCTGCGCTATGCCCGCGTCGGACGCTTCAAGCCGCTGGCTGACTTTGACTGGAACTGGCCCAAAAAGATCGACCGACACCTGCTGGAGCGAGCCCTCACCCTGGACTTCATCCCCGAGGGCCGCAATCTGATCCTGCTGGGCGCCAACGGCCTGGGCAAGACCATGATCACCAAGAACATCGCCCACGCGGCCGTCCTGGCTGGTCACTCGGTTCTGTTTCGTACCGCATCCGAACTGCTCGACGACCTTCAGTTGGACTCTTCTGAGCTACTGCGCCGCCGGCTCAAAAAGTACGCACGGCCGTCTCTGCTTTGCATCGACGAAGTTGGGTATCTATCCTACGATTGCCATGCCGCCGACCTGCTCTACGAGGTCATCAACCGACGCTACGAGCGCCGCTCTGTCATCGTCACCACCAACCGAGCCTTCAAAAACTGGAACGTCGTGTTTCCCAACGCCACCTGCATCGTCAGTCTCCTCGATCGTCTCACCCACCACGCCGACATCACCGTCATTGAAGGTGAAAGCTATCGTCGCCGCGAAAGTGAGCAGGAGGCGGCTGAGCGCCGCAAACAAGATTGAGCGACTTGTTGCAGCGTCGAGCTTACGTCCAGGCCGTGCTGCACGCCTATCTGGAACTGCCCGCCACACCGCCTCGATCTCGACCACACGATCGCCGCTTGGCCGGCCAGTTCCACGACTGCAATATCCCGCTCCCAACCGTAAAAGATGCCCTTCTGCTGGCATCCGCAAGGCGTCTACTGCGTTGCCAAGACGCCCATCCCCTCGCCTCGATTCGTTCTCTCTACTACTTTGTCCCCGTCATTGAGGAGCTGCTCGAGACTCCTCTTCCCAAGGGCTACTCCCGTTACCTGGAAAGAAAAATCGCCGCCTTCGCGACCGATTGCCGCCAAGACTCCCCATCGACAGATCCCTGACCCCACCCCGGCGCCCGTTCAAAATCCCGCACTTTCTCATGATCGCCAACACCTCGCTCATCGGAACCGTCCGGGCCTGACGGTTCTTCGTGGTTCCAGGCACGAGCCGGATCAAGCGATGGGTGAAGTCCACCTGGGCCCATCTCAGCTTGAGGATCTCACCTTGCCGCATTCCGGTGAAATAGGCGAGTGTTACCAGCGGTTTCAGGTACACAGGAAGAACCTTCGTGAGTCGGAGGTAATCCCGGTGGTTGAAGAATCCCTTGCGTACGTTGTCCTCCCGGAGCATGGGCATGTGGGGTACTCGGACCACTTTGCCGGCCTGCCTCCCAAGATTAAGCGCTCGGCGAAACGCCGATAGTTCGCGGTTGATCGTTGCCGGTGCGGGGGTTCGCTTTGTTTGCTTGCTGACTTCCTCCTGACGCTGAGCCACGTAGGCCCTGACCATATCAGTTGTGATGCTCTGTGCCCTGATTCCACCGAAATAAGCCTTCAACTGCTTGACGTAGTGCTTGACCAGACTCAGATTTCGCTTCCGGTTGATCTTGTAGTCGTTGACGAGGTCCTTGAACAGTTCTTCGAGTGTGGTCTTCTCTGGCTGGATGCCCGTGAACTTGCCTGTGGCAATAGCGCCTTGCCGTTTTGCCAGAAGCCGCTGAGCATCTCGCTTCCGGGTCGATCCAGAACTCTCCCGATAGGGCTTACCTTCTTCATAGTATTTGATCCACCAGTTGGCGCTGTTCTTTCGCTTGTAGATGCTACCCATGCTTCTCCTCCTCCGAGCGCGTGTAGTCCTCAAAGATGCCCTGCAATCCCCGAAGGCTGAGACGCGACGGTTCTCCAATTCTGCGCTCCCAGCGGGAAAGAGTGAAAACCGACACACCGGCCAGTCTCGCGAGAGCTTCCTGGCTGAGCCCAATGCGGCCCCGCCAGTTCCGAATGTCCTCCGCTGTTTCGATCCTAACTTCCATATCTAGATTGTATCAAGAAGTTGTAATAATTACAAGTATTATTTCCAAGGATCATCGGATTCTTGATCCGTTGTTCGGTTTGTAAGTTACGTGTTTATAATTCTTTACACAGGCACTGTGCCCGTACTGTGCCCGCTCCAAGCTTGCTAGATACGGTAATCGACCTTGTTCTCGTCAATTAGCCTCTCCAAATCTCTGATGTCCAGTTGCACCCGTCGGTCGATCTTGACAGCTGGTAGCTTTCCAGAATAGATCATCTCGCGGACGCCCCCGACAGTTCTGCCGAGATATGCAGCAGCTTCCCCCACAGTGAGCAGGCGCCTGGTGGACTTCATACGGAAACCTCCTGCACGAATCCAGGATCGGAGGCCACGAATTCGGCCACGGCCCGCACGACAAGGTCCTGCGGCCTACACAACACCGCGTCTCCGGTCCCCGGGAAGTGAACTCGGCAGTATCGTTCGAAGACACTCAGCAGCTCACCCCGTCCCTGTGGGGTGGGCACCCGATGCCCAATCAGCTTGAACAAGACAGCTTCTTTGTAGTGAAACTTCTGCCGTACCTGCAACAGCTCCAGCAGTTCTGTTTTGTGGTCATGGATCAGCTTCAGCAGGTCATCAGTCAGGATGCCTGATCAACGTCAAATAGAATTCCCGCAGCGACGATTGGAAATCCCCACACAAGGATTAAAAAAAAAGAGCTGTAGCCGTCCTCTGAGACGGCCCTTTCCGCGGTCCTCCTTTCTGTAAAAAAGAGAGATTGTTCCTAGAATGCGAGGGGGACGGAGTGAGGGCGTAGCCCGAACGGAGCTCCCCCTCGCTCGCGCTGGCGTCGAGGGGAGTGGACCAGATCCACGAGGCTGCTGAGCGGCCTCTGTAGGGCGCTGTACGACCTCTCCCCTTGGCGGGCACTCGTCTATCGCCCTCACCAAGCACTTTCCGGGGTCCAATCAGCCGATTTGCCCGGATTTGACCTCCTCGCGGTTTCCTCATTTCGTGGTTCCCTGCTGCTTTGCCTTGGCGCTCTCCATTCGATAGCTCGGGACGTTGAGTTCCAGAATCACGCTGTGGTGCACCAGCCGGTCGATGGCTGCTGCCGTCGTCAGGGGGTCCTTGAAGATCCTCTCCCAGTCCGAGAAGATCAGGTTGCTGGTCAGCAAGATGCTGCGACGTTCGTAACGATGGGCCAGCAGTGTGAAGAGAACCTCCATTTCCTCCCGGCTTTGCTGAACGTAGCCGATGTCATCGACTATGAGAGCCTCGAAGCGATCCAGTTTCTTGAGCTCCTTCTCCAGAGTCAGATCGATTTTGGCCCGCAGCAATCGCTGTACCAGCAGGGCGCAGGTAGAAAACAGAACCCGGCGCCCCAGCAGAATCAACTCCTGGCCCAGAGCACAGACCAGATGGGTTTTCCCGCTCCCAGGGTTACCGAAAGCCAAGACGTTCTCGGCACGATCCAAAAACGTCCCTTCCAGCAGCGCTGTGAGTTGTCGATCCACGCTTTGGGGCAAGCGCGAGCGGTCCAGCGCCGTCAGCGTTTTCTCCCAGGGAAGCTTGGAGGCCCGACGCTGGCGCTGGATTTTGCGCTCGTGCCGCTCCGCCACCTCGATCTCAGATAACGACAAGAGAAACCGGGGATAGGACAGACTTTCCTGGGTGGCCAGTGCCGCCTGGGCGGCGTAGTGCTCCCGAAAGGCCGGTAGATGCAGCTCGATTAGGCACTCGCGAAGTCGCGGTAAGTTGCCTGTGCTCATGACCTCACCTCCCGGTTCTCGAGAAGGGTGTCGTAGAGGCCCACGTCCATCTTCTCCACCATCACTTCCCAGGGTTCCACCACCGGATCGACAAGGCATTCTCGTAGTGCTTCAAAACGGATTCTTTGTCCCCGCTCAATCAACACCTGAAGTGCCTCTCGCACCCGCTGTTCACCTTCCTGGGCAGCCACCTCGAGGATCTTCAGATATTGGCGATCCGCCGTGGCCGGACAATCTCGGCGCAGCTCGTCGTAGGCGACTCGAAACAAGATCCCCGGAAACAGATCCTCCCGCCAGCGATAGCGAGTAAACGCCCCCGGCTTGCGCACCAACGAATGGATCACGTGCCGGTAGTCAATGCGATGCTTGCCTTCTCCTCGCAAGCGCGGCATCCGTGCCTGGCGCCGTCCTCCGTAGTAGACCTCCACCTGATCCGCCCACACCCGCACTTGAACGCGCTCGCCGATCAACCGGCTGTCCACCGAATAGGTGTTGTGGCGAACCCGGATCGTACTGCTGGGGGAGACTCTCACCCACTGCCGGGTGAAGTCATCCAGACGGCGTGCCGGCAACGGGCGCATCACTGCCAGCTCTTCTCCCAGGCGCTTTTGCCGGGCCGCATTGCGCCGGGACACAATCACCGCTACAAAGCCCTCGTACTCTTCCCGGCTGGAAAAATCACGGCTACACCGCAGCAGCAGTTCCTGCTCAATGGCCCGTTTCAAGCGGTGATGGGACTGTTCCACATCCCCGTTCTCGTGTGCCTTTCCTGCCTGAGTGCGACTGGAGCGCATCCCGAAGTGTCTCAGCAACGCTTGATAGCGCTCGGTGAACTCTTCCCGCTTCAGGTTCTTGACTGCCGCCGAGAGCCGGTCGGTCCGGTGCTCCTCGGGCAGCGCCCCCAACTCCCACAACGCGTTCTGAAGCCCCAGGCTGAGGCTCTCAAACGACTCACTGAAACACAGCGTGGTCGCTTCCCAGTTCGAGTAGGCCAACACGAAGTGGTACAGCAGATGGGGAAACGGCTGGCCCTGGATCGTCACTCCGAGGCGCCCCATAAACGTGAAGTCCGATTGCGCTTGATGTCCCGGCTGATACTTCTGCGGGAACATCACCTCCTTCGCTTCTCCGTATTCTGCCTTCCACTGCTTGATCCTGCGCTGCAGCGTTCTCAACTGGCCTTGCTGGAAGGCCCCTTCCTGCTGACGACACAAATGATCGAACACCGCTTTTGCTTCCACCGTCGGCGATCGCTTCAGGATCTCTTTCACCTCCGGCCACACCGACTCGAACGGATCCGATCGAGTTCTCCAATACCGTTCCGGCTGACACTGGCTCGGTAGCTTTCCCGACTTCAGGTACTTGCGAGCTGTCTTTCGCGACATCCCCGCTTTGGCCGCCGCCATCGTTAGCGTCTTCTCGTTCTTCTTCAACTTTACTAACCTCCGCACTTGCTGATCCTTAACCATGCCCTCATGGTCAGGATCAGCCCTGAAAAAGCGGGGAATTCCATTTGTCGTCCGGGGAATTCTAACTGTCGCCAATCACCTGCTCGATAAAGTAGGCATTTTTGCCTCCTTTCACTCCTGTTTCCAGGGTCGTCAGCATGCGTTCGGTCCACACTTCCGCTTCCACTGTAAGACAGCAGATTGTTTAGAGGGGGTGAAGTCAGGCTGTTTTGACCTGGATTGGGTAAGCAGAAAATGACGGATTAGAGGAGCGCTGGTGGTTGAGGCCAGCCCTTGGTAGGAGAGGAGCTAGCGGAAGCGGGAGCCGTTGGCGTTGGCGATCCAGCGACGCAGGGCGACGCGGACGTTGTTGACGCGACTCAGCGGAGCGTTGTCGAAGTACCAGCGGAAGGTTTTGATCTCTTCCAGGATGTCTACGTCGGGGAAGTCGGCGGTCAGTTCGGCAATGAAAGCCGCATCCAGCTCGGGGCGGTAAGGGTAATCGGGCAGCTGCTCTTGCAGGTAGGCGAGGATCTTCTCGGGAGAGTTGTCGAAGAACATGTCGGCGCTATTCACAGCTCGTCGGAGGCCCGGTAGATGTCCTCTTCGTCCAGAGTGGCCTTTTGCTCGAGCACGCCCAGGCAGAGGCGGTTCAGCAGCCGGCAGACGCCGCCCGAAGTTTTGTAAAGGGCCAGGTAGGCCGAGTCGGTGAAGATGTCGGGTTTAGCTCCGGCCAGCTGGAGATGGTGGCAGACGTAGTTTTTGGTTTCGGCCTCATCCAGGGGAGGCAGCTTGTAGGAGAGTAGGATGCGCTGGTGGATGTTGCGGAACATGGGGCGCCCGAGCCGTCGGCCCAGGTCGGGATGACCGATCATGATCATGAGCAGGGGATCGATTGAATCCATCCTAAAATTAAGAAGTACAGGTATTTCGTCCAGTGTTTTGTCGGGCAGACACTGGCTCTCGTCGAGAATTAGAATCGGGGTCTTTTTGGCGTTCTCCACATAGTCGCGCACGGCCGTTTGCAGGTTTCGAAACAGAGTGGACTTGCGGCTGGAGGGATCACCGCCGAACTCGCTGTTGAGCTGGGCCCAAAAATCCAGGGGAGTGACCGTCGACAGGGGCACGTAGAAGAGCTTGTAGACGGAGGAGTTGAGTTGCTCGACGAAGGCGCGCACGGCGGCCGTTTTGCCGGTTCCGGCCTCCCCCAGCACGAGCATCAGCCCCAGACGGGTACGCATGTAGTCCAGGCGCCGGGCGAGTTCGTCAAAGGCCGCAGTGGGGAGCAGTTTCTGGGCCGGGATGTCCTTGGCGAAGGGAGTGTCGGAGAAGCCGTAAAAAGTGTGGATCACGATTCATCCTCCTCGTCGGGAAGGGAAAAACGGGGTCTTCGGGGGGAAGTGGCGTTTTGGGCGGCGTCGACCCGGTGCAGACGCACCACCGGCTGGTCGTCTTCGAAGAGAAACAGCTCACTGGGACGTCCTTCGGGATGGCGGATCTCGATGCGCAGGCCAGTGTATTGGGGCGGCACTTCCCAGAGCCGGCGGGCGATGGAGACGGTGCAGTCGTTGCGGACGGTGCGGTGCAACGTGCGGTAAAAGACCCGGTCCAACTCGGCCCGGCTGACCGTACGGCGGCGAATGGAGGCGAGCGAGCGCAGGTAACGCTCCAGTGGCGTCTCACAGATGCTCGAGTGGCGGCGCCGGTGATAGTCCTGCTCCAGCCACTGAGACAAGCGAGCATTGAGATCGTCGAGGGTCAAGGCCTCGAGATCGAGAAGGCTTAGAAAACCCTGGCGCAGGGTGCGAAACCAGCGCTCGATTTTTCCGCGCGAAGGACTGTCATAGGGCTTGGAATGCACCAGAGCCACACCCAGACGGGCGCAGGCCAAGGTGAGTTGTTTGGAGGAGAAGGCCGAGCCGTTGTCACAGTAAAGGATCTGGGGTAAACCATGGCGCGAGAAGGCTTTTTGGAGTGCCGAGACGACCACTGCGGAGTTTCCCCGGGTGTAGAAGCGGGCCAGGGTCAGGAAGCGGGAATGGTCATCGATGGCTGCAGCCAGGTAGGTTTTGCGGCGGCGGCGGCCGAGAGGCACCTTGGGGCCGTGCATAAAATCCATCACCCACAGATCGTTGGCGTGGGGTTTTTCGAAGTGCTTGCGGGCCTTGGGCGCCGGCTTGACCTGGGGCCGCAGACCGGCCCGCTTGATGTGACGACGCAAAGTGGATTCGGAGATGCGGCGCGAAGTGATGTGGCCCGAGGCCACCAGCTGTTCACGGAGTCGGTTGACCGGCACCCGGGGATGGCGGGCCAGCAGCTCGGAGATGTGGGCGCTCAGCTGCTCGGAGATGACCCGGCTTCGGCCCGCATCGCAACGCCGCTTGGGCAAGAGTCCGTCGAGTCCTTCTTGGCGGTAGCGGCGCAACCAGCTCTTGAAAGTGGCGACTGAGTAGCGGCGTCTGCCCAGACCCGGCACATCCAGCTCTTTTCGGGCCATGCGGCCGAAGTAACGGGCTTGGCTGCCGGCGGCGGCGTGCAGCACCGGCGCGATGACGCCGTAGCGGAACAGCGCCACGGCCTGGCGTTTTTGTTTTCCCTTCATCCTGAGGCTCCTTTGGCCAACCCTTTGTGCCACAACCCTACCGCTGGGCCCCTATCACGCAGTGTGGAGGATCGATTCTTGTCATGACGCGGCTGCCAGCCGGGTCCAAACAACGTGGCGCAAAAAGGGGATTGAGCGACTTGTGCTGCAGACACAGCGGATGCCGGTGAGTCAGCCCGTCAGCAAGCCAGAGCGGGGCCCGAGAGCCAATCGTAGGTCGAACAGCAGGTGGGGGAAGTAACGCCGATGAAAACGCAGCACCACTCGGGGTGGAGAGCCTCGGGGCTGGGCCTGCCGCCGCACCCCTTGGACGGCTCCGGGCAACTCGACCTCGGCCACCGGAAAAGAGAGCAGTCGCCCATAGACGGCCGCCAACAGCAGCAGCATGCGGTGCAGCGTCAACTCCTCCAACAGCACAGCTTCCTCACCTTGGCTGCCGGCCGTGGCCACCTCGTCCAGCGCTTGGCGCATCGTCCGTTTGCCGTTCACCACCACTTCGACCATCCAGCTCATCAACCCCAGGCTGAAGCGTCGGCGCGGCACCACTTGAGCCGGCAGCACGCTGAAGGTGACATCTCGTGGCTGATCCGGGCCCCGCCGCCGGCAGCGGAAGCGAGCCACTGGAAACCGTTGATAGGTCCGCCCCTCCTCATCCACCAAGCACCTGAAATACAGACCGTGGCGTACGGCGCATTCACTTCCCCGGCACAGCGGACAGCGGTCCCGGTAGTCGGGCAACAGCTCGTACAGCCCCAGTCCCAGAGAGGAAAGACTTGACAAAGACCTGTCTTGGAAGCGATCCTGAATCTGAAGTTTGTCTTCGAAAAGCCGGGAGTTATCCGAAGCTCAAACCACGGGCTCCCGGCTGCTCCTTTCCCTTCTTCTCCGCAGCCAAGACAGCTGTCACACTGTCATATTCTTTTCACCCGCTGCGGGCTAAGACAATCTATACAATTCCGGCTGCAAAAGGCAGAGAAGTTTGTGACGTATTACACCACCCAGCTCCATTTCTGGCTCTCGGCTTCTCTGCCTTGATTAGGAGTCTCCTCCACTTTCGACAGTTCCTCTTGCTTCGTCATTGACTCTACACATCCACCTTCCTGGCGGGCCTTCGCTCCACCGGCATTACCCGGCTTCTTCACTACTACGCCGCCTCTGACTTCTGCGGGTCTCTTACCAGACCGACCTTTCGCAGACCTCCTCGCTTTACGTCACTTGAACTTCCCACCATTCCATCTCCAACCACCCCAAGGGTTAACAAGATGCCTTTTTCACGTTACCCATCAGGCTCTTGTCCGTGTCAGGTTTCCCTTCCATTCGAGCTTCGCCATTTCCCAGCAGGCTCGCTGTCCCCTCTGAGCCGAATCGAGTTCGTCTCCTACAGACTGGTGGTTCTCCTTCGGCTGCTTCCCACCCCACCTCACGATGACGCAGTTGCCGTCGAATACGGGCCGGAGAACGTTTGCCCGGTAGGGACTTTCACCCTACTGTTCAAGTGCGCTTACGAGCGCACTAGGAGCCGCCTCCGCGCGGCGATCCCAGCGACTAGAGGCAACGGGTTGGGTCGGGCAAGTTCGATCCCAGGCTAGATTCTTTGTTCTCTTGCCTGCCCGGTCCCCAACCCGTAGCCGTCGAACAGGTGTTCTCCCATCCGAGGAGCCACTCGACAGCATTGGAAGCTGGTGCCAGAGAATACCAACTTCTGGGCTCCGACCATTGCAATTCCCGTGCCGACACACCTGGCAATCATGGATAAACCGTTGGGATCAAAAGAGTTAGATTAGTTTCAATCGATGGGTTCAGGTACTGGATTGGGATCGAGCAATCCAGGAAAATGTGCGCCTGCCGATTTCCCTCTCCTATCTACCTGTTTCTAAACAGTTTATGCATTCCAAGAAAATGGATTGCCTGAAACGGACGGGTCGCACTATCATCTCGGTACACTCTTTTCCGGCTGGTTCGAGGGATGCCGATCTGATCGAGGGGTACGAATGTTATTACTGGGCATAGACTGCGGCACCCAGGGGCTGAAGATCATCGCCTGGGACAGCGAGGCGCACAGAATCTGGGCCGCCAGCCGGTCTTACGATCTCATCGAAGGTCTTCCCCCGGGCCACAAAGAGCAACATCCACGAATCTGGATCGATGCGCTGGAAAACTGCGTGGCAGCACTTCAGGGGCAGCAGGGCCTGGATCTCTCTCGTGTCAAAGGGATCGGCGTGTCGGGGCAGCAGCACGGGTTCGTTGCGTTAGACAAAGAACATGAGGTAATCCGTCCCGCCAAGCTCTGGAACGACACGAGTACAGCCCGGCAATGCAAGCAGATCATGGCCGCATCAGGCGGCCCGCAGGCATACCAGGAGGAGATCGGGAATCTCCTGCCCCCCGGATACACGGCCTCGAAGATTCTCTGGTTGAAACAGACGGAGTCCCGGAACTACGCGCGACTTCGCCACATCCTGCTGCCCCACGACTACCTGAACTTCTTTCTAACGGGGGAACTCTTTGCAGAGTTCGGAGATGCATCAGGAACCGGGTACTTCAAGGTTCGCCAGCGCGAGTGGTCGGAGGCTGCTTTGAACTGGATCGACGCCGACACAGACCTGCTGGCTTGCCTGCCTCGACTTGTGGAGTCCCATCGACCCGCCGGCAGCCTGCGTCCTGACCTGGCCCGGAAGTGGGGAGTGTCTCCGCGAGTCCTGGTCAGCTCCGGGGGCGGCGACAACATGATGGGAGCCATCGGATCGGGCAACGTCCAGGAAGGAATGGTAACGGTAAGCCTGGGAACCTCGGGTACTCTTTTTGCGCATTCCCAGACACCGGTGATCGACCCGCAAGGGGAGATAGCGGCTTTTTGCGGAAGTACGGGCGGCTGGCTCCCCCTGGGGTGCACCATGAATGTCACAGTGGCCACCGAGGCTGTTCGTGCCGGTATCCTGGATTGCTCGTTCGAGGAATTCGAGGCCCATCTGAACTCAACCCCTCCCGGGTCGGATGGATTGATTCTGCTTCCCTACCTGGAAGGAGAGCGAATGCCTAATACTCCCGAGGGTACCGGAACAGCCGTAGGTCTCAGAAGCTCAACCGCCACTCCGCAGCATCTGGCCCGGGCTGCCGTCGAGGGCGTCACCTTTGGGCTTCGGTACGGCTTCGATCGGCTTCGAGATCTGGGAGCCTCTGCTCAACACATCTGCCTGATTGGCGGCGGCTCCAGGAGCCCGGCCTGGCGTCAGATTGTGGCTGACGTCTTTGGCACAACCGTCGTGGCGCCGGTGGTTGAAGAAGGACCTGCCTTTGGAGCGGCTCTGCAGGCTGGATGGTGTGTCTCCGGGGGCTCGATCCAGGACCTCGTCAGCCACTCCTTTGAGCTGGATCCCCTCAAGGAATGCCACCCGAACCTGGAGAACCGTGAGAAATACGAGGAGACTTACCGGCTGTACTGCCGGCTCAGTGACGAGCTTCGTCGCTCGTCGATTTTCCCGGCTCACCGGAGACTCATCAGCCATTAGGTGCCAGGTACTCACTTTCACCAGGTACTCACTTTCACAGGTACAATAACGTTGGTTTGGAGCACGCATGTATCAACCCAGTAAGACAGATCTTTTTACCTTTGGCTTGTGGACCGTCGGTAACCCCGGAAGCGATCCTTTCGGTGAGCGGGTTCGCCCCTCCCTTGCCCCGGTTCGGATGGTCCAGAAGCTCAGTGAACTGGGGGCCTGGGGTGTCAACTTCCATGACAACGATCTGGTGCCGATCGACGCCTCCCCGGCGCAGAAGCAGCAGATTGTCTCTGATTTCAGGCAGGCCCTGGTGGACTACGACATGTGCGTCCCCATGGCCACCACGAATTTATTCAGCGATCCTGTTTTCCGCGACGGAGCCTTCACCTCGAGTGATCCGAGAGTGCGCTCCTATGCGCTTCAGAAGACGATGCGTGCAATCGACCTGGGGACGGAGCTGGGGGCCGGCACATATGTCTTCTGGGGAGGCCGGGAGGGGAGCGAAGTCGACGCAGCCAAAGATGCTGCCGAAGCCTTGAAGTGGTTCCGCGAGAGCCTGAACTTCCTGCTCGCCTATGTGAAGGACAATGGCTACGATTTGAAATTCGCCCTGGAAGCGAAGCCCAATGAACCCAGGGGAGACATTTACCTGCCGACTACCGGAGCCATGCTTGGCTTCATTGCCACACTCGATGATCCTTCCATGGTTGGAGTCAACCCGGAAATGGCACACGAACTCATGGCAGGACTCAACTTCTACCACGCGGTGGCCCAGGCCTGGGAGAGTGGCAAGCTGTTTCACATTGACCTCAACGATCAGAAACCGGGACGCTTTGACCAGGATCTCCGCTTTGGGTCGGAGAACATTAAATCCGCTTTTTTCCTGGTGAGATTCCTGGAAAACGTGGGCTATCCGGGGCCTCGTCACTTTGATGCCCACGCCTTGAGAACCGAGGACACCGAAGGGGTCTGGGACTTCGCCGCCGGATGTATGCGTACCTACCTCATCTTGAAGGAGAAGGCCAGACAGTTCGAGGAGAACGTTGAGATTCAGCAGTTGCTCGCGGCCCTGAAAGCAGAAGAGGGTGACCTCTGGAGCGAGCAAATCCCCTACTCTCCCGAGAACGCCCGCCGGATCCTCAACCGAGACTGGGACCGCAGATTCCTGGCCCAACGCCACCTGGCCTACGAACGGATCGATCAGCTGACCGTCGAACTGCTGCTGGGAGTTTAGGTTTAGGGAGGTTCCAGGGTTCCAAGGTTCCAAGGTTCCAAGGTCAACGGTCCAACGTTTCGAAAAAGACGTGAGTTCCTTGTTCGGACCACGGAGGGTCCTCCCACATTGGGGATGTCACACAGTGGCAAAGTGTGGGAGCCGCTTCCATGCGGCGAACCTGTCCGGACGTTTCCTTGATTGGCACTGTTCCTCACGGCCTCCGGGCCGGTCCCGGAGATGACATGGCCAGTCCGCCCGGCAGGCAGAGGCGCGAATGCCAATGAGCGCGTAACCTGGAACTTTGGAACGTTGAAACATTGGAACTTTGGAACGTCCCTAACCAGTATGAATCTCGAGCAGATCTCCATCCTGTACCGGTTCGTGCCGATCAATCATCTGCCCGTTCCGGTCCGGTGACCGCCAGATCCGGGCGAACCGGAAACTGCTGGCGAAATCCCTGTGCACGCTGCCCGCTGCATCGATGACGGTGGCTCCCTTCTTCAGCAGGTAAGGAGCCGAGTCGGCTTCGGCAGAGTGCCCGGGACGCTTGGTATACACCCTGACCACATCCAGCGCCCGAAACAGTTGTCCTCTCAAGCCCTCAACCATTGCCGGATCCCGGGCTGAGAAAGGCTGGACATGCAGGCGTTCTGCAAACAGCTCTTCCCAGATCTGCAGGCTCTGATCAGCTCCCGGCTGGTCTATCTTGCCGGCCAGGACGAGGAGTTTCGGGCCATCTTCCTTCGGGATCCCCCGGTCAGACAGCAGGCCCAGGAGGAAATCGGTCTGCTCCAGCAACTCCGTGTCGTTGACATCGAATACCACCAGAACGATGTCACACTGCGCCATCATCCGGAGCAGCCATCCTTCCAGTGACGCCGGGGCCAGCGGGGGCGTATCGATCAGCTGGACCTGGATGTCCTCAACGTCCATCATCCCGGCCAGCGGCATTCGGGTTGTGAATGGATAGTCGGCCACCTCCGGCCGGGCTCCGGTCAGACAGTCTACGAGCGTCGACTTGCCCGAGTTCGGCGGGCCGCACACGACCACTCGACCGACTCCTTCCCTGTCAAGCTCATAAAAAGGACGGTGCAGGCTTCGGGAGGGCTTGGCCGTCGCCCTCTTCCTCAACTTGGAAAGGCGCTTTAGCAGGTCGGCCTGCAGCTTCTCGGTCCCCTTGTGTTTGGGGATGACCCGAAGCATTTCCTCCAGGGCGACCGCCTTCTCCTGTGGGGTCCGAGCCCGGCGGAACACCTCCTCCGCTTCTTTGTATTGAGGGGTCAGATTAGCGGCCACGAGCCCTATTGTATACTGACACTTCTATGCCCCGGCTGCACCCCGAACTCGACACTACCGAGCTTGGTTATGATGTCCAGATTCCGACTCACCGAGACCTGATCCAGCAGTTGCTGGACAGTCTTGGCGACTATGAGCACAAGGATCTGCTCCGGGAAGTCCTGGTGACCGTGGTGAAGCTGGCCGAGCAGGGCGCCAGTCGCGGAGACTTGAAAATCCTTCGAACCGCGGTCAAGGAGTTGCGCCATGCCTTTCGGGTTTTTGACGGTTACCGCGGGATCTCCAAGGTCTCCGTCTTCGGTTCGGCCCGGACTGCACCGGAGGATCCCAATTACCGGATGGCGGCGGAGTTCGCGGGGGAGATTGTCCGCCAGGGCTGGATGGTCATCACCGGTGCCGGCCCCGGCATCATGGCGGCGGGAAATCTCGGCGCTGGAAAGTCACATAGTTTTGGTTTGAACATTCTCCTCCCCTTCGAACAGACCGCCAACCAGTACATCGATGGAGACAGCAAGCTCATCAACTTCAAGTATTTCTTTACCCGCAAGCTCTTCTTCGTCAAAGAGACGGATGCGATTGTGGTTTTTCCAGGGGGCATGGGCACCCAGGATGAGTGCTTCGAGTCGCTGACGCTGGTCCAGACTGGAAAGGACAACCCGTGCCCGATCTTGCTGCTGGAAGCGCCGGGGAGTTCTTACTGGAGGGATTGGCTGCACTTCACTGAAGGCCAGCTCGTGAAAGGCAATTTCGTGTCGGCAGCCGATCGATCTCTGCTCAAGATTTCGGACTCCGTCTCAGAAGCCGTCAATGAGATCGTTGAGTTCTATCGATGCTACCACTCGCTGCGCTACGTTCACCGTCGTCAGAAACTGGTCCTCAGGCTGCGCAAGCCGGTATCGGATGAGCATCTGGACCGACTGAACGCGGGATTCGGGGACATCGTTGTGGAGGGCATGATCGAGAGGTGCGAACCGTTTTCAGAAGAAAGGGACGAACCCGAGATCGAGAATTTGCCGCGCCTGGTCTTTGCCTTCAATCAGAGAAGTTTCAGCCGGCTCCGCCAGCTGATTGACGCCATCAACCTGCCTTTTCACCTGGAAAACTCGTAAACAGCAGGTTCCCCGTTCTTCAGTTCTCCGACTAGAACCAGGTCCGCGACCCCCACAAAGAGACCGTTGTCGACAACCCCGGGAATCAGATTGATCTGCTGCTCGAGTTGACCCGGATCGCGGATGTCATTGAACCAGACGTCAATGATCTGATGCCCCTGATCGGTAATCACCGGCCCCAGCTTTCGCTGAGCCAGGCGAACTTCCGGGTTGCCCCCCAGTTCTTTCAGCCTGCCCAGCACCAGAGGGCATGCTTCGGTCAGCACAGCCACCGGTACCGGGGCCAGGCGCCCTGCCTGCGGGCTGACTTTCGAGGCGTCGACGATCACGATGAACTTTTTCGCCAGACAGGCCACGATCTTTTCCAGAACGTGAGCTCCGCCTCCGCCCTTGATCACGCACTTCCCAGGCGAGACTTCATCGGCCCCGTCGACGGCCATATCCACAGCCTCAACCTGGGCAGCGTCGAGGAGTCGAATGCCGGCCTTGCGGGCCTCCAGTCCGGCCTGAAACGAGGTAGCGACTCCCATAACCTCGTGCAGCTCTCCCGAAGCCAGACGCTCACCGATGGCGAGAATCGCCTCACGGGCCGTAGAGCCGCTCCCCAGACCGACGATGCTTCCTGACTGAACGAGCGCAGCCGCCTTCCTGCCCACTGCTTGTTTCAGCCGTTGTTGAGGTTTCATGTTCGCGACCCGAATACTGTATGTAATTTCACCCTAGATTCCAAATCCAAGATTGCAAGATTGCAAGAACGGAGACGCTTTACCGCAGGGGCCGGAGGCGGCTCCTACGCTTCGCCGACCCGTGGCATTCCCGGTGTAGGAGGACCCTCCGTGGTCCGATCAGATCGCTGTGGGGTTGCAAGTTAAAAGTTGAAGGTTGAAAGTTCGATCAGATCGCCGCGTGGAGGCGGCTCCTACGCTTCGCTGGCCCGTGGCATTCCCAGTGATAGGGGTAGGGAAAGCTCATTGGTTTGAGCCTCCCCTCCCTCCGAACCGGACGTGCGGTTCTCCCGCATCCGGCTCTCCAGTCAGTGGGGTCCACGGCGGGACTGACAGATCTGCGCGTGGGCTACGGCCATGGTAAATAGCCCCTGCTCGATAAAGTAGGCATTTTTGCCTCCTTTCACTCCTGTTTCCAGGGTCGTCAGCATGCGTTCGGTCCACACTTCCGCTTCCACCCAGCTCCATTTCTGGCTCTCGGCTTCTCTGCCTTGCTTAGGAGTCTCCTCCACTTTCGACAGTTCCTCTTGCTTCGTCATTGACTCTACACATCCACCTTCCTGGCGGGCCTTCGCTCCACCGGCATTACCCGGCTTCTTCACTACTACGCCGCCTCTGACTTCTGCGGGTCTCTTACCAGACCGACCTTTCGCAGACCTCCTCGCTTTACGTCACTTGAACTTCCCACCATTCCATCTCCAACCACCCCAAGGGTTAACAAGATGCCTTTTTCACGTTACCCATCAGGCTCTTGTCCGTGTCAGGTTTCCCTTCCATTCGAGCTTCGCCATTTCCCAGCAGGCTCGCTGTCCCCTCTGAGCCGAATCGAGTTCGTCTCCTACAGACTGGTGGTTCTCCTTCGGCTGCTTCCCACCCCACCTCACGATGACGCAGTTGCCGTCGAATACGGGCCGGAGAACGTTTGCCCGGTAGGGACTTTCACCCTACTGTTCAAGTGCGCTTACGAGCGCACTAGGAGGACCCTCCGTGGTCCGATCTGATCACGGCTCGGCGGACCATAAACTAAGAGGTCATCCTCGACACCTGAGAGCGGTGGGCTACCCTCAGATAGACCCTTTCCAGCAGGCGGATGATGGGAATCTCCGGCATCAGCCCGAAAAAGCGCCAGCGGAGGCGCAAGCGAAGGTACCGATAGTAGGAATCGAAGAGGAACATGAGGACGGGCTTGAACCGGTTCTGACTGAAGCGTTCAAAGGCTTTTCGCTCGAAGAAGCGACTCATCACATTCACTTTGCTGATGAACTTCTTCTGCTGATCACTCAGGAACGGATTGTTGTTGTGCGCGAAATGAAAGTGGCTCCAGCCTTCCAGGGTATCGGGAAACTCCATACCGTAGACCAGCTTGGCCTTGTCGTAGAGGGTCGTCCCCGGATAAGGCGTATAAATGGCGACGGGCGCCAGGCCCGCATTGGGATTGTTGGCCGCCAGTTCGAACATGAAATCGACCGTTTCCAGTGTCTCCTTCCGTTCCTCATTGGGGAAACCAGCCATAAAACCAAACTTGGCGTAGACATCGGACTGAGCCAGAAGCTGGTTCACTCCTCGCACCTGGTCCAGCGTGTTTCGCTTCATGATCTCCTTGAGGCGCTCCTCTGAACCCGATTCGATTCCAATCCACAGTTCCTTGAACCCGGCGCTGTAAAGCTTGGCCAGCATTTCCGGCGTCTGGCGATCCAGGTAATCGATGCGGCAGGGGACCTGGATGAGCAGATCCAGCTCTTTCTCGAGAAGCAGATCACAAATCTCTTCCACCCGGCGGGGGTTTCCAAAGAAATAATCATCCTCCACGAAAATGGCTCGGACACCAAACTGCTCCACCAGATCAGTCATGTCAGAAACGGTGCGCCGGGCTGACTGGTGCCGAAATCGCCGTTCATTGAATTTGAGGTTGTAACAGAACTCGCAATCGTACGGGCATCCGCGACTGGTGACGATCTGCAGCTGGCGCTCCGCAGTTGTGGGAGCGGTCGTGAAATAGTGCTGCACGTCGACCAGCCCGTAGTCGGGACGTGGAATGCGATCCAGATCCTCGATCATGGGACGAGCGGGAGTGAAGCGGAGGTCCCCGTCAGACTTGTAGCCAATTCCCTGGAGCTTGGAAAAAGCGCCCCCGGACCTCAGGCAGTCGGCCAGTTCAATGAGCGTGATCTCCCCTTCCCCGCACACAACAATGTCGCACAGTTCGTCTTTGAGAGTTGAATCGGGGCACAGTGAAGGGTGAACACCTCCCCACACAATCGGGACCAGGGGCTCCACCGAACGCACGGCTCGGGCTCCTTCCAGCCCCCCCTGGATCTGGATCCCCGTCATGGACGAAATACCGACCAGGATGGGCCGTTCCCGCCGAATGGAGTCGGCTACATCCTGCCCGAATGTGTTGGTCAAACGCTCATCCAGGATTTCGACCCGGTAACCCATCTTCTCCAGCACGGTACCGAGGTAGATACAGGAGAGGGGCAAACCGACGTTGACCCCGGCCAGGTCCATTCCCGTTACCGGATACAGGAGCAGGATCTTCCCGAAGTCTCCCTGGCGGGGGTTCTCCCAGGGAAAGTCAGCTTGAGTTCTGGACGGGTCTTGCCGTTGCATTGCCTTCTTCTTTCTTGCCGCGACTGGTTCCCAGACTACGCATCAGCCAGGTCTTGTAGGCCCCCTCAGCGGCCCCCACCAGGCGCGGAAAACTGCGCACCAGATAGGGTCGTGCTCGAGCAAACGGGGTCACCCAGCCGGGGTGGTTCACGTAATCGCACTGAGCGCAGATCGACAGGTTGTCGAAGTCTTTTTCAAAGAGCTGGCGCCGTTTCTCGTCAAATGCCTCCGAGTGCCACACCTGGTGGATGCTCCGCTGATTGATGTTGCCGACTGTATACTCGGCCTCGGAATCAAAACAGCACATGGCCACCCGCCCGTCGGCCAGAATGGTGATGTAGTGCTGCAGCCGCTCGCAGTAATTGATCTTATTGGGAGTTCGCTCAAGGTTGGCCAGCTGTCCGCCCCAGTTAAAGTAAACCGACAAACGCACTTCGTCGGCCTCCTTCCAGGCATCCCTCAACTTCTGGATGCTGTGCTGATTCTCCTCGACTGTCACCATAGCAATCGAAACCCTGGGTTTCTTTCGGCCCAGTGCGTCGCGACGGCGAATGAAGTGGAGCACATTGTTCCTGACTTCATCGTAGTTGAGATTGAGGCGAATCGCCTCGAAGGTCTTTTTGTCTCCCCCGTCAATGGAAAAGATCAGACTGTCGATCAAGTCTTCCTGAAGAATCTGCTCACTGATCTCCGGGGTCAGTTTGGAACCGTTCGAGGTCAGATTCAGATGAGTCCGCGGAGCCGCCTGGCGAACGTAGCGGAAGTAGTCGAGCACCCCTGGAACCAACAGCGATTCGCCATGCAGAAAAGGCAGTATCTTGCGGGCGCGGCGCCGGCCGCATTCATCCACAATCCGACGAAACAGTGAGAACGGCATGATCTGGCGGGGGCGCTTCATCTGCGGGGTAGCACAGATCGTACAACGCGCGTTGCAGATGTTGGTCAGCTCGACGTAAACGTGATCGGGAAAGTCAGGATAGGAGTACATCAGTCGGTTTCAGATCACTAATTGACTCGAGACGGTACCCCGGTCAGGGACTCGGGGAGAAAATTGCGCTCAACCGCCCTCAAATAGCGCTTACTCGACCGAAAACTAAAGAACTTGGGTGCAATACGGAGAAAGCGAAATCGGGTCAGGAAGAACTTGAGATAAGCGGTCCGCTGAAGTCGCCGCAGAGTGTCAAAGTCAAAGTCGGGCGTCTTGATCTTGGCAACTTCATGCAGGTGGTCGGTTTGCCGGTCCGGATCAAACATACCGAGGTCCACAATCTGCCGGCTCATTTCGGTGCCGGCATACGGGATCACGATACTGAAGAGGGCCTCATCCAGATCAGTCTGGCAGGCATACCGAATCGTCATCTTGATTTCTTCAACCGTTTCGGTGGGAAAGCCGATCATGAAGAAGCCCAGGGTATTGACCCCGTACTTTCTCATCCAGCCCACCACGTCATTCACCATGTGCAGCTTGAGGTACTTCTTGCTCAGGCGTTGCACGCGTGGACTGGCTGACTCGATGGCAATTGAAACGTGGTGGGTTCCGGCGTCGGCAAGCTTTCGCACCAGCTCCTCATCGATACGCTCCAGCCGGATCCCGTTTCCAAACTGAAGAGCCACCTCCATCTTCTCTTCCACGATCAGGTCACAAATCCGTTTGGCTCGATCCATGTCAAAGTTGAAGATATCGTCCTCAACCATAAACTCCTGGATGTTGTGATCGTAGTAGAGCATTCTCATTTCTCTGAGAACGTGCTCGGGTGATCTGGCCCGGAACTTCTTGCCGAACAAGTCGTGGCAGTACGTGCAGTGCCAGGGACAGCCCCGACTCGTGAAGATCTGAATCGCCCGCTTGTATTTCGGTGTGTAGCGGGCCGACTCAGCTGTCGCATAACGATCCAGCTCCAACAGCTCGTAAGCAGGAAGCGGGATTTCGTCCACCTCCCAGATCGGGTGCCTGGGGAGATTGATTCGAGGGTCTCGATCCCGGTTTTTGAAGGCCAGGCCGGTAACCGCCGAAGCGTCCCCTCCGGCCTCCAGAACCTCCAGGAACTCTCCAAACGTCTCTTCTCCCTCGCCCATGCACACAAAGTCGCAACAGTCGGCGCTCACAACCTCTTCCGTAACAATGGTCGGATGCTGACCCCCAAAGATGGTTCTGATGGAGGGATCGAAGGCCTTGACTTGACGGGCGGCGACTTCGGCTCCTTCGAACTCTGCGGTCATGCAGGTAAAGCCGGCCACGTCCCAGCGTCGCTCCTGCAGCCTGGCATTCAGAACCTCTTCAGGATTCTGTTCCAGGGCCAGATCCAGAATCTCCACATGGTGCCCCTTCTTCTGGGCAATCGGGGCGATATACACCAGCCCGATCGGGATTCCCACGATCATGTCCATGAAGGTCGGCTTACCGCGCACTAAGAGGATGTTCATATCTGTTCACACCTTACCGGAATGATGGCTCAACGATCGATAAAAAGAGGAATCCTGTAGAAAACAGCCATCTTTTCCAATTTCGGAATCCATTTTCGGACCTTGAACATGTCTACGAGAAAGCTCCCCAGGATCACCGGCAGCCTGGGATTGGGCGCATGACAGTCCATGCAGTCAGGGTAGTCGGTCAGATCTCCCTGCACATGTGCTGCTCTCATCTTCTGCATCTTTTCGGAGTTCCAAAGGTCGTAAACCGACTCCTGATTCACGTTTCCGATCGGCTCTGAGCGCCAGGTGTGACAGCAGGGGAAAAAGTCACCCTTGTAGTTGATCGTGGCCGGACCCTGCCACAGTTGATAGCAAGGATGGCGCCTGCGCTCATGCTGAATCCGCTCTTCCAGGGCGACTTCCGGAATGACGATCTCGTCTTCTTTGACCCGAATATCATCCACGCCCGGGATCGACCACATCTTGTGAAAGTCCCTGACCTGGTGCTGATTGTAGGGCAGCCGCACCATCTGCACCACCGTAAAGATGTCCGACTTCATGGCTGCCTTCACGCCCAAAAAGCGATGGATGTTGGCCTTTACTTCGTGGAAGTCTCCACCTTTTCGATATCTCTCGTAGACTTCGGGAGTCGTCCCGTCGAAGGCCAGGATGATGTTATCCAGGCCGGCTTCAATCAGCTCCCGGCCCTTGGCCTCATCCAGAAGGCTGGCATTCGTCGAGACCACTGTATAGATTCCCGCGTCCCTGCAATACCGGATCATCTGCGACAGTTCCGGATTCATCAGGGGCTCCCCACCGCCCCAGGGAAAGACGAGTTCGGTCTGACCTTTGATTTCGTCGATGATGGTCCTGAACAGCCTGAAGTCGAAGTCTTCGGGAGGATAGTACCCAAACTCGCGCGGACACATGGGGCACTTGAAATTACACTTGGCCGTGTTCTCGACGATGAGCGTGATGGGGTAAGCGCTTAGATCCGAGCGCCCGGTCACATAGCCGGACATTAATTTCCAGCGATTGTCGATCTGAGACAGTTGCACTTGTACAGAATCCTCCGCGACATCTTAGCAGATCGCCTACCTTACAACGTTCCAAAGTTCCAAAGTTCCAACGTTGCTGTGTCGTAACATTTGACGATTGTGGTTGTTGATTGTGATGTCGGGCCCCTGAGGCCCCACTCTCAGGGATCCCAGACCTTGGAACGTGGACCGAGTTCTTAGAGATAGGGGTAGGGAAAGCTCATTGGTTTGAGCCTCCCCTCCCTCCGAACCGGACGTGCGGTTCTCCCGCATCCGGCTCTCCAGTCAGTGGGGTCCACGGCGGGACTGACAGATCTGCGCGTGGGCTACGGCCATGGTAAATAGCCCCTGCTCGATAAAGTAGGCATTTTTGCCTCCTTTCACTCCTGTTTCCAGGGTCGTCAGCATGCGTTCGGTCCACACTTCCGCTTCCACCCAGCTCCATTTCTGGCTCTCGGCTTCTCTGCCTTGCTTAGGAGTCTCCTCCACTTTCGACAGTTCCTCTTGCTTCGTCATTGACTCTACACATCCACCTTCCTGGCGGGCCTTCGCTCCACCGGCATTACCCGGCTTCTTCACTACTACGCCGCCTCTGACTTCTGCGGGTCTCTTACCAGACCGACCTTTCGCAGACCTCCTCGCTTTACGTCACTTGAACTTCCCACCATTCCATCTCCAACCACCCCAAGGGTTAACAAGATGCCTTTTTCACGTTACCCATCAGGCTCTTGTCCGTGTCAGGTTTCCCTTCCATTCGAGCTTCGCCATTTCCCAGCAGGCTCGCTGTCCCCTCTGAGCCTAATCGAGTTCGTCTCCTACAGACTGGTGGTTCTCCTTCGGCTGCTTCCCACCCCACCTCACGATGACGCAGTTGCCGTCGAATACGGGCCGGAGAACGTTTGCCCGGTAGGGACTTTCACCCTACTGTTCAAGTGCGCTTACGAGCGCACTGGGAGCGGCCTCTGTGCCGCGAACCTGTTCGGACCACGGAGGGTCCTCCCACACTGAGGCAGACGCAACGGGGACCGTGGACCGCGAGTCAGTTAATCCAGAAGTCGTCGTCCTTCTTGCGGCGTTTGTTTTCGTAGACTTTGAACTTTCGGCGCAGGCGCTGGAGGCGCCACCGATTGTATCTTTCATTTATCTTCTTCCAGGAGAGAAAGCCCCTGAGGTAAAGGAAGGCGAAGAGTCCGCCACCCAGATGAGCGAAGTGGTCGATCCCGGTTCCACTGCTCCCAAACGCCGAGAGAAAGGTCACCACAAACAAAAACGAGATGAAGTACTTTACTTTGACCGGAAACAGGAAGTAGAGATAGACCATCCGTTCCGGAAAGAGCATCCCGTAGGCAAGAAGGACTCCATAAATCGAGCCGCTGGCGCCAATCGTAGGGGTCGTAGACATGGGATGCACTGCAATCGAGATCAGACCCGCACCGGCACCGGTGATGAAAAAGAAGCGGACAAACTCACGCGATCCCAGGTAGCGTTCCATCTCCGAACCGAACATCCAGAGTGCGAACATGTTCGAGAAGATGTGTCCGAAGCCGCCATGAAAGAAAAGATAAGTGAGAGGCTGCCAGACAAAAACTTTGGTGAAAACCGAGTGGGGAGTCAGGCCGAAAAAATAGATCATCTCCCGCCCGGCCCCCAGGGCGGAGAGAAAATAGATGCCGACGCAGGCCAGGATAATGTACTTGACGGCAGGGGTCAGCCGGGGCCCCATCGTGACCATACCCGGGCGCCTGTAGTGCATGGCCTGATGATATCACCCATGGAAAAAGGGGACAGTCTACTCTGCCACCTTTTTATCCAAACCGCTTCTTATCGATTCCGAGGGAAAGATCAGGGACGTGAGTCACAGAGGAACAAGGTGGCAGAGTAGACTGTCCCCTTTTCTAGCTGACTGGCTGGGCGTCTGCGGCGGCGATTCCGGCCGCTTCTCGGAGCAGGTCGGCCTTGTCGGTCTTTTCCCAGGTAAAGCCGTCTTCCTCGCGCCCGAAGTGACCATAGGCAGCGGTCCTTCGATAGATGGGCCGGCGCAGATCCAGGGACTCGATGATTCCCCTGGGCGTGAGTTTGAAGTGTTCTCGAATGAGCTCCACGATGCGTGTATCGTCGACCCTGGCCGTACCAAAACTATCCAGCATGACAGACACGGGCTCGGCCACACCAATCGCGTAGGCAAGCTGGATCTCGATGCGGTCCGCCAGCCCCGCCGCGACCAGATTCTTGGCTATGTAGCGGGCCATGTAGCTGGCCGATCGATCCACCTTGGAGGGGTCTTTTCCTGAAAACGCCCCTCCGCCGTGACGCCCCATACCACCGTAGGTATCGACGATGATCTTGCGTCCGGTCAGCCCGCAATCGCCCTGTGGACCTCCCGTCACGAAGCGGCCGGTGGGGTTGACATAGATCTTGGTGTTCTTATCCATCAGGTTGGCAGGGACCACGGGCTCGATCACTTCCCGGCGAATTCCTGCATGGATCTGTTCGTTCGACACTGCGTCGCTATGCTGGGTGGAAATAACCACCGCATCAACTCTTTGCGGAACAAGCCCGTTGTACTCCACGGTCACCTGAGACTTCCCGTCGGGCCGCAGCCAGTTCAGGACACCGTCCTTGCGGCTCCGGCTCAACTGGCGGGTCAGATCATGAGCCAGCTGGATCGGCATCGGCATGAGCTGGGACGTATCGCGGCAGGCAAAGCCGAACATCAGCCCCTGATCGCCTGCTCCTCCGGTATCGACGCCCATGGCGATGTCGGGAGACTGCTTGTCGAGGGAACAGATGATGCCGCAGGTCTCGTGATCAAACCCGAACTTGGCCCGAGTGTAGCCGACTCCTGCGATGGTTTCTCGGACCAGGCGCGGAATGTCGACATAGCAATCTGTAGTGATTTCCCCGGCCACAACGGCAAGACCGGTGGTGACCATAGTCTCACAGGCGACGCGGGCCTGGGGATCTTGCTCGATAATGGCATCGAGGACGGCGTCAGAAATCTGATCTGCAATCTTGTCCGGGTGCCCCTCGGTCACGGATTCTGAAGTAAACAGGTGTCGATCAAGCGGTGGCATTGTTCCTCCGTCTGGCCAATGTCAAAGCACTCACAATTAGCACAGGGATTCGCGGAGTGTCAATGAATCCTACCCGGCCCAGGTGCGAAACAGACCAAAGTTTGTCCGGTCTGTGGAAAAGAAACAGCTCCCACCCCTTTTCACGATGGACGTGATCCCGGGTTATCCTATTCACAGAAAGGAGTGCTTGGAATGACCCAGAGTTCAACCTGGCTGGCAGCCGAACTTCCACCCTGCGACTATCAGCCCCCCGTTTACGATGGCCCCTCACGGCAACAGGTTCTGATCGATCGACAGAGCTTCTGCAATCCAGCCATCTTCACACTTTACAGCGAACCTCTCATGATTGTGGAAGGCCATCTTCAGTACCTTTTCGACGAGACGGGGCGCCGCTATCTGGACATGCTGGCCGGTATTTCCACGGTCTCGTGCGGACACTGCCACCCTCACATCACGGAACGAGTGCGTGAACAGTTGCAGCGACTGCAGCATGCTTCCACCATTTATCTGCACCCCAACCTCTCTGAACTCGCCGCCAAGCTGGCCGCCAGGCTGCCCGGCGGCCTGGAGGTCACATACTTCACGAACAGCGGGAGTGAGGCCAATGACCTCGCTGTCCACCTGGCCCGCCTCTACACCGGGTGCCTCGACATCATTGCCCTCCGAAGCGGGTATCACGGTGGATCCTTCGGGGCCATGGGACTCACGGGTGTGCACACCTGGAAATATCCCACCGCCCAGGGGACCTACATCCACCACGCTGTCTCTCCCGATCCCTACCGGAGCCCCTTCAACGGAAGTGCGGAGGAAATCGCCCGGAAAAGTGTCCAGGACATGGAGCAGGTCATTCTGAGCTCGACTTGCGGACGGATTGCCGGCTTCCTGGCGGAGCCAATTCAGGGTGTGGGAGGGGTGACTCACGGGGCTGCGAACTACCTTCGGGAAGCTTACGACCTGGTACATCGGCACGGGGGCCTGTGCATTGCCGATGAGGTTCAAACCGGTTTTGGCCGCACCGGCAAGTACTGGGGCTTTGAGCATTTCGACGTGGAGCCCGACATCGTGACCATGGCCAAGGCCTTCGGAAACGGCATGCCCCTTGCAGCGGTCACGACACGCCGGGAGATCGCCGAGAAGCTGGCTCAAAGACTGCATTTCAACACGTTCGGGGGCAATCCCATCTCAATGGCGGCAGGCAGTGCCGTGCTCGACGTGATCGACGAGGAGAACCTGGTGGAGAATGCCCGCCAACAGGGTGAGAGACTGAAGAGAGGCCTGCAAGCTCTTCAGGGGAAGCATCCACTGATCGGAGATGTCCGCGGCAAGGGTCTGATGCTGGGCCTGGAGCTGGTCCGGGACCGGGTCTCCAGAGAACCGGCCACCAGGGAGACTCTCGAGCTGCTCGATCTCACCTGCCGGCGACAGGTCCTCTTCGGCAAAGGGGGCCTTTACGGAAACGTGGTACGCCTGAAACCTCCCCTCTGCCTCACCGCAGCCGACGTCGACTATGCCCTGGAAGTGCTGGATTACTGCCTGGGAGAAGTGTAGGAGCCACCTCCGCGCGGCGATCTGATCGGACCACGAAGGGTCCTCCTACATTGAAGACGTAACGACCGGCGAGGATCTGATCGGACCACGGAGGGTCCTCCTACAGAATCCCTTCCCGGAACCCGGGCACCAGGCGGGCGTGGGCGGACTGCTCGAATGCGTAGGCAATGCGAAGCAGTCGCGGCTCACTCCAGGCTCTACCGAAGAAGGAGATTCCAATCGGCAACCCTCGCACGTTCCCGGCGGGAACAGTAATGTTGGGGTAACCGGCCCGCGCCGCTGGACCCGAACTCCCTCCGCCAGAGGGATCTCCATTGAGGAGATCGGTCTTCCAGGCCGGACCGCCGGTAGGGGCGACCAGGGCGTCCAGGGTATGCTCATCCATCACCTTGTCAATGCCCTCTTCGCGCGAGAGGCGCAGGCTGGTTTCGAGGGCCTCGAGATACTCTGATTCCGTGAGAGATCCTTTCGCTTGAGCCTGGATGAACAGCTCCTGACCAAAGTACGGCATCTCCGCAGCCCGGTTCTCTTCATTGAAGACAATGATCTCCTCCAGGCTCCTCACCGGAGCCGACGGACCAAGATTGGACAGATAGGCATTCAGGCCCGCCTTGAATTCGAAGAGCATCAGTGTCAAGGGGGCTCGCCCGGTCTGGCGGCGTCCCGGCAATTCGACGGGGTCGATCAGTTCAGTGCCTTCCCTCCGCAGCAGATCCAGTGATCGTTCCATGGTCTCTAGTAGGGCGGGGTTAGACCCAAAGAACTGGCGCACCACTCCGATTCGAGCCCGTTTCAGACCTCTGCGGTCCAGAAACGGGGCGTAGTCGCCGTAAGATCTCCCGCGGCTCCTCTGGGTCGCGGGGTCTCGAGGGTCGATGCCGGTGAGGGCTCCCAGCAGAAGGGCCGCATCGGCTACGGTCCTGGCCATGGGCCCGGCGGTGTCCTGACTATGGGAAATAGGGATGATCCCGGATCGCCCCACCAGGCCCACCGTAGGCTTGATTCCCACGATTCCACAGACGCCGGCAGGGCAGACGATCGATCCGTTGGTTTCGGTACCGATGGAAAGGGGCGCCAGATTGGCTGAGACGGAGACCGCCGACCCGGAACTGGACCCGCACGGGTTCCGGCTCAGATCGTAGGGGTTGCGGCACTGTCCCCCGCGCCCACTCCAGCCACTGGAGGACCGGGTCGAGCGAAAGTTCGCCCATTCGCTCAGATTCGCTTTGGCCAGCAACACGGCCCCGGCTTCACGAAGGCGGGACGCGACCTGGGAGTCACGCACGGCGATAGAGCCTTGCAGGGCCAGCGAGCCGGCCGTGGTGGTCATTCGGTCCGCGCTGTCGATATTGTCCTTGAGGACTACTGGGATGCCGTGCAGCGGACCCCGAACATGCCCTTCCCGTCGCTCATCGTCGAGTCGCCCCGCTTCACTGAGAGCATCGGGGTTCACTTCGATGATGGACCTCAGCGCGGGCCCTCTACGGTCCAACTCGCGAATCCGATCCAGGTATATCTGTGTGATCGACCCTGAACTGAACCGACCCGATCTCATGGCTTCCTGCAGCTGGGTGACGGTGGCCTCTTCCAGCTCGAATCCCATCGAGCTTCCCAGGACGGATGGACTCCGGGTGGATCGGCAGTGGTTCAGGAAGGTGGCTGTACCGGCACCGGCCACAGCTAAATTCAGAAAACGGCGACGGCCCCATTTGAGACCGCCATCCAGGGGATCGCCGCCCTTCATTTCCCAGGCCGTCCGGCCTGCATCCGGCGTCGAATCCTGGCCCAGGTGTCGCGCAGGGTTATGGTCCGGTTCAGGACGAGACCGTTCGGACTCGAATCCCGGTCTACACAAAAATAGCCGAGGCGCTCAAACTGGCAGCGGAATCCCGGCTCTGCGTCGGCCAGAGCCGGCTCCAGTTTACAGGCTGTCAGAACCTTCAGCGAGTCGCCATTCAGGCTCTCCCGGAAGTCCTCGAAAGAGAGCGGGTTCTCGTGCGAGAAGAGTCGATCGTAGAGTCGAACTTCGGCTTCGCGTGCATGCGCGGCTGAGACCCAGTGCAGAGTCGCCTTCACCTTGCGGCCATCGGGGGCATTTCCGCCTTTGGTCTCCGGGTCGTAGGTACAGCGCAGTTCCACCGGATTCCCCGAGGCGTCCTTCACCACTTCGCGGCAGGTAATGAAATAGGAGTAACGGAGACGGACTTCTCTTCCGGGGGCCAGCCGAAAGAACTTTCTCGGCGGGTCTTCCATGAAGTCGTCGTGCTCGATGTAGAGAACCCTCGAAAAAGGAACTTTTCGGGTCCCTGCAAGTGGGTCCTCGGGATTGTTCACAGCGTCGATCTCCTCCTCTCCGTCTGCCGGATAATTCTCAATCACAACTCTGAGCGGGTTCAAAACCGCCATCCGGCGCGAGGCCGTCCGGTTCAGGTGCTGGCGCAGGCTGAACTCGAGCCGGGCTACATCGATGATGGCATCCTTCTTGGCCACACCAATCTGGGCACAGAAGTCGCGAATGGCCTCGGGCGTGTACCCCCTTCGCCGCAGTCCGCTCAGGCTGGGCATTCTGGGGTCATCCCAGCTCTGGACGTGCCCTTCTTCCACCAGCAGCCTCAGTTTTCGCTTGCTCAGAATCGTATAGGACAGACTGAGTCGAGCAAACTCAGTCTGCTCGGGGCGAGAAGGGGTGTCCAGATTGTCCAGAAACCAGTCATAAAGAGGCCGATGGTCTTCAAACTCAAGCGTACAAAGCGAGTGAGTGACGCCCTCCAGGGCGTCGGACAGACCGTGGGCAAAATCGTACATCGGGTAGATGGGCCACTCTTCACCGGTCCGGTGATGAGCAGCGTGCTTGATTCGATAGATGGCCGGATCACGCATATTCAGGTTAGGCGAAGCCATATCGATCCTGGCCCTCAGCACATACGCGCCCGCCGCAAACTCACCGCCGCGCATTCTCCGAAAAAGATCCAGATTCTCCTTGATCGGCCGGTCCCTGTCGGGACTGTTGCGACCGGGCTCGGTCAGAGTGCCACGGTATTCCCGGACCAGCTTTTGATCCAGACTGTCGACATAGGCAAGACCCTTGCCAGTCAACTCCTCTGCAAACTCGTACAGCCTTTGGAAATAATCCGATGCGTGATAGAGACGGTCTTGCCAGTCGAACCCCAGCCAGTGAACATCGTCCTTGATCGCCTCCTGGTACTCGACCTCCTCCGTCACCGGGTTGGTGTCATCGAAGCGAAAGTTGCAGGTTCCACCATACTCTTCGGCCACTCCGAAATTCAGGCAGATGGACTTGGCGTGTCCAATGTGAAGACAACCGTTCGGCTCCGGAGGAAAGCGCGTTGTCACACGGCCGCCAAACTTGCCGGTCTTGATATCGTTCTCGATCTTGGCCCTGATAAAATCCAGCTGCGGGGCCTTTTGGTTGATCTCACTCATCGGCGTCAATCCCAGGAATCAGGGCGCAATTTCATACGCAATCTTATCGTAGAGGACTTCATAAGCACGATAACGTTTTGCAGACCGGTCCTGCCAGGGAGGTCAACCGCCGGAGGCCTTTTCCGCGCACACAGCCACGAAGCAGCCGGTGAGATGGCGACTGGGCAAATGGCCCATCAAGCCGAAAACCCACAACAACCCCCTGATGGGCCTGTCGGAAAACCGGCCCAGGAGTCTTCTCAGCAGCAGAAACAGGAGCGTCGAGATCAAGCGGGGGTTGTGGATCACTGTTTCCCTCCCGAGCACGACCAAATCACACTGCGAGAGGCAATTCTCGAGCTGAGTCCCGCTCAGTGTCTTGCCCAGTCGAAAGGGAAAGACAGGCGCCTGACTCGCAAGACGCAGGACGTGGTAGAGGGGATTCCAGGGGTTGTCCATTGCCACCAGCATCCGCCCGCCTCCGCTGAGAATACGGGCCAGTTCACGCAGCGACTGCTCGATGTCCCGCGAATCCTCAAAATGGTCCAGGGTCGAGGTGGAGACGATGTAGTCCAGACAATCGTCCTGAAAGGGTAGATCGCGAAGGTCACCGACCACGGAAAGAAATCCCGAACCCGCGGATCTCCGGCGGGCAGCCCGCACTGCCGCCTCATCGATATCAATCCCCACCACCACCGGCACCTCCCGGAACGAGTCGAAGAGCAGCTGGTCGTTTCCGTTGGCTTCCTCGAAGAGGTCGGTTTTGAGTACCGCTCTCGGACTCGAACCCTCGCTCCAGGCGGCGATCAGTCGTTGGAACTCTCCCTTCTTCTGAGACGCCACCAGGGGATCGAGATACCAGGAACGCGAGCTCGAGGGATTGGAAGCTCTGTCATTGAGAGGTTTTCGTGAGTTGCTCGTAATACGATCGCTCCGTGTTGACATCCCACAGATCATGGCTCTCGCCGGTGAGGTTGCGGACCGCCAGGATTCCAGTGAGCATCGAATGATCCTGATTGTTGTAGCGGTGCATTCCGTTGCGGCCAACGGTTTGCAGGTTGGAAAAACGGGCGAGGTATTTCTGAATGCAGGTCAGGCTGGCACGATAGTCGCCGTCGTAGACCGGATACGCTTTGGGCTGCCGGATGACGACGCCGTCCACAACGGCTGCCGAATCAGCCAGGCCCAGCCGCTCCAGTTCCCGCGAGGCCAGGCTGATCAGATCGGGATCCTCCATGGTCCACAGGTCATCCCCCTCCGAACAGAAATACTCCATGCCCACAGTTGTCGTGTCCGAATCCGCCACCATATCAGGGCTCCAGTTCTTGAAGTTCTGGATTCGTCCGACTCGAACATCGGGGGTGTGGATGTAGATCCACTGGTCCGGAAACAGTTCTGTGCTGGTTAGAATCAGTCCAACAATGAGAAAGGCTCTGTACTTCAGTTGTCCGGCGGCCTCGAGAATCTCGGGCGGGGGCTGGGGATACATGGACTGAACAAGAGTGGTCAGAGGCATGCTCGAAATGACGTTTTCGACCTCGAACTCGTTCTCCGAGGCGTTATGGGACACGGTGAGCGAGCGGACCCGGTCGGCACTGCAGTTCACCCGGATGACCGGGCTTTCAAGCCGCACCTCCCCCCCCGCCTCAGCGATTCGCCGGGTCACGCCCTTCCACATCATTCCCGGTCCCAGAACCGGATAGTGGAACTCATTGATCAACGTCTTCACGTCCCGGCTTCCAAAGATGGCGTCGCGCAGTGCTGAGATCAGAGAAAGGCCCTTGATTCTCTGAGCTGCCCAGTCCGCCAGGATCTTGGAACAGGGAATGCCCCAGACCTTCTCCGTATAAGTCTTGAAGAAGGTCTGATACAGGCGTCTGCCGAACCGGTTCGTCACCCATTCCTCGAAGGTATCTTCGCGGGGCAGTGGTTTGATCTGAATGGAAAGGTAGCTGCAGAAAATGTATAGACTCTCTCTGATTCCGAGATTGTACAGCGCATTGGCAGGCTCCAACGGATACTTGAGAAAGCGACCCCCGTAGTAGATCCTCGAGAGGCGACGGACCTTTCGAAAGTCGTCCCCCAGAATCTCCTCCCACAACTCCTGGATCTCCGGCACCTTCGTATAGAAACGGTGTCCCCCGATGTCAAAGTAGTTGCCCCTGTACTCTTCCGTTCTAGCCAGCCCTCCCAGATGGGCGGACCGCTCGAACACCACCGTCTCAAAGCCGTGGTGGGTTAACTCAAGGGCAGCGGTCAGACCGGCCGGCCCGGCGCCGACGACCGTTGCTTTGCGGCACTCAGTCAAGGGGTAGCTCGGCTTCGATTCGCTTGCTTTCGTCGCTGTGTCTCGCCGAGGGCTTCCATCGGGCAAGACAGTGCTGCACGAGCGCGACTCCAAAGCCGACACTGCCGTACAGGTAGTAGAACCAGTTCCAGAGAACAGCTCCCGACATAAAGAGCAGCCCTCGCTTTCGCCTGAAGAACCGGTAAAGAGGGAGGTTGAGAAGAACCAGGGAGACCACCGCCACAAGAGCCATCACCAGGCCGGCCTGCCAGTTGAGGGCGAGTATCAGGAGGGATCCCGCCAGCACCAGAGCTGCTAAACCGCTCAACCGCCCGGAGAGTTGTAGATTCAGTTCATGCGGAATCGAGGTGCGCTTCAGAACCAGCCGGCCCCAGGGGATCGCCCGGCGCAGAAAATCCGTGCGCAGGAGCGATCTGGCCTCCCAGCGCTTGAGGTGTTTCACCTGCAGGCTGTGCACCAGCCTGGTCTGATAGCCGGCTTCCCGCAGCCGATACCCAAACTCGATGTCTTCCACCGAGGGACGACCAAAGGCTTCGTTGAACCCTCCAAGTTCCTCGAAGACATCCCGGAAGATGGCACCGCAGCCGGTCCAGAAAGTGGAGGCCTCCGCAGGTGAGTTCTGGTGGACATAATGATGGAAAAGGTTCTTGTACTGGGATAGAAAGTTGGTCTCAGCCGGAGCGTCGTCGTAGGATCCGAAACAGGCTACGACGCCACTCTCGAAATCGAGAACCTTTAAAATCTCGTGCACCACGTCTGGAGGAACGAGGACGTCCGCGTCCACAAAGAGAAGCACATCACTGCTGGCGGCAAAGGCTCCCTGGTTGCGGGCACACGCGGGCCCCAACCGTCTGGGAAGCTCCACGAGTCGAGCCCCGAAAACCGCTGAAGCCTCGCGGGCAGACTTATTGGCCCCGTCGCAAACCAGGACGATCTCGTCGACAGGCGGCAAAAGCCTGGAGAACTGCTCCAGGCAAAACATCGCACGGGACTCATTGAGGCCCACCGGGATGACGGCTGATACTGAGTGGTGCTTAATCTGTTGGCCCGGAGGTTCGATACGGCTTCCTCTTCGACATTGTAACACTCGACCCCGAGGTCTCAACCCCCGAGTCCCGGCACCTCGTCGTGAAAGTCGGAAGCGGTCGCGCACCTGACATTCGCCGGCAAGGCACGAGAAGAAAATCGCTGTTACATCATCGTCGACTCGCGGGACTTTCACCACGAGCTGCCAGCTCGTCCGTCAGAAAGAGAATCACCTCGCCCGGGCCCCGTTCCACGACGGCCACCGGCAGCAGTCCCGCCAGCAATCCCCAGAACAGGCCGTAGACAAGACACATCCGGAAGAGCCAGCGCGGCCAACGCTTGGCCTCGGCTACGCCCAGAACGAGTACCGGCAGCACAGGGACCAGGTAGCGGGCGGAAAAGCCCGTTCCGGCGCTCCAGCCCACATAGCTGGCATGAATCAGAAAATAAGCCATTGCCGGAAGATAGACTCGCCCCCCCTTTCGGAAGCTCCACAGTCCCCAGGCCAAAAAAGGGAAGAAAGGGAGGAGCCCCTGGGAAGGGGAGAAGAGAAGTCCCCGCAAGCCCTGCCCCCGGAAGCTCCCGAAGAACGATGCCAGCCGATCGAAGGCTGCCCCGAAGCCGGAACTCGATTTCGATGCCGGGAAGTGTTCGATCGCCTCGTAGCCACCCACGCCCCGGTGATAGGCCATGTGGAAAAGATCAAAGTGGTCGGTGAAACGAAAGGCGTACTGGGCGAACAGGTACGCTGTCAGGAGTCCCCCCAGGGCGCAGGCGCACAACACCAGTCCGCGCTTGCGCTGGCCCCGCCAGAGATCGAGAGCTCCCATTGTGAAAGGAACCACCACGAAGCTGTACTTGATCATGGTCCCGCTCAGTGCCAGCAAAGCGAGCAGCGGCAGGCTCTGGCAGGCCAACAGGAGAATCCAGATGGTGGCTTGCCAGGGCTCGGTCCAGAGATCACGCCCGTACCAAAACAGAGGAGTTCCCAGACCCAGGACGAGGCCCCAGTTGGCGTGCTCAGGCTTCCATCGCATGAAGGCGTAGACTCCCCCCAGCACCACCAACATGCAGAGGTAAATGGAGAGAGATTCAACCCACTCGCTCCCCCCAAAAGGCCACAGCAGCGCTGCCAGAAGCATGGGCATGAAGGGCGAATGTATGCTCAATGCCCGCCCGAACCGGTCGACATCCACATGCTTTCCGAAAGGAAAACCCCGATAGCGGGTACCGGCATCCCAATCTCCCTCCGCCACCTGCCGGTGGTTGTTGCTCAGATCGAGGTCTCTATCTTCAACCAGGCTATTCACGATCAACAGGTAGTGCGGGCTGTCCCCGGTGAGGGTCACGGGGCGGCCCAGGTAGACGGGTCCCACATCAAAATGCCAGGTCGGTGAGGCCGCCCAGGGTGGCAGCGGGCCTGCCAGAAGCGACCCGAGAAAGTACACCGCGGCCACAATCACGAAGTTTCGACGAATCACCTCAGCACTGCGTTCCATAAGTATTCGAGCATCATCTCATCCAAAAAAAGCGATGACAAGATTACGGTTTGTCGACAATTCGGCTAAACTCTCCTGCGATGGGAGTTGAAAAGGAGCAGAGAGAATCCGCGACCGAGGGATGCTGTCACGCGGTGGCTCTCGATTTCGACCAGAAGGTGGATTCCGAGATCGATTTCCGGAAGGCCTCCCGGGAGATCGAAAAGGGACGCTTTGTCTGGCTCGACTTTGATTCGAACCATTCGGACATTTTCAAGTCTCTCTGGCGGGAAATCGGCCTGGTGAACGAGGCCGTTCTGAGTCACGTGCTCAGGGACCTGCCGGCAACCTATCACAGGCATGACGACTGCCTCCACTTTTCCTTCCGCTCCTGCCAGCTGCAGGGGATTCACTTTCTGGAACGCCGCTTTCATGTCATCCTGGGCGCGGGCTTTCTGGTGACTGTGCACAGGGGCCCCAACCCGATCCTGCGGCAGCTGCGGGAGCAGTATCAGACCGATTTCCGGGAGTATGCCCGTACTCCCAGCTTCTTCGTCTACGACATCGCAGATTTCCTGATCAGTCACTACCAGGCTATTCAAGCTGAGTTCGAGGAACAGGTGGAGACTGTTCAGGATGCACTGGTCAGCGATGTTGAGGAGAGCCTTTTTTCACGCGTTTCCGATCTGGGCTCAGACATCCTGAAGTTCAGAAAGATCCTCCTTCCGGCCCGGGCCACGATGACCGAACTGGCCACTCGAAAGTCTCCCTTCATCAGCTCTGAAACGCAGGACTTTCTGAGTCGAATGCTGGCGACCCTCGATCATACCCTGCAGGATCTGATGGTCGCGCGGGACATCCTTTCGGAGTCTCTGGATCTGCACATGTCGCTGGTGGTGCATCGAACCAACCGCGTCATAACGCGGTTGACCGCAGTCAGCATGGTGTTCCTTCCCCTCACCTTCCTGTGCGGCATTTACGGTATGAACTTCGAGTTCATGCCGGAGCTCGCCTGGCCCGTGGGTTACGCCCTTTTCTGGGTCGTCGTCATTCTGGTCACGACCTTCCAGCTGGTCCTCCTGCGCAGGAAGAAGCTGATTTAGTACCCCAGAATCCGGCGGCGCGCACCGTCGGTTAGATAGTGGATCCGAAGGCGGGGCGTCGGGATCAATCGCAGCTTCAGGAGCGCTCTGGACAGAGGCCCGCTTTTCAGCCTCGAGTGAGAAAGAGTTGCACGCGCCATGAGACGTCCCGTACGGGCCAGCCTGGGCGATCTGTCCAGGGACTCTCGGACCACACCGGGAAATCGGATTCCCAGCAGGTGACGGAGTGTCCACAGGGCGGGATAGAACAGGGACTCGGCTTCCAGCATGTGACAACGCGTGAGTACGGCTTCCCACTCGTTCTCACCACAACCGTCAACCGCCAGGTGAAAGTCGCACAGCCACTTGAAGTGCTGCCACAGGTGCTTGGTACCGTGACTGCCCAGGACGATGAGCCGATCGTGCGGATGAAGCGTGTTCAGAGTGCCGCCCCCCATTTCCACCTTGTGCCTTCGCTCCCACAGGGTGTCGAACTCGAATCTCATTCCGTAGTAGGGTCGGAACAGGCGCCAGTGGACATCGACCTGAACCCCCGTTTGAGCACTGAAAAAATGGAGACTCGAGAGCAGATCCTCTCCCTGGTTCACAGGTGTGAGGCGCTCCAATCCGCGGGAGAGCAGGATCTCATCCATGCCGTCAAACCGGTTTTCCGGAACCAGAATGTCGACATCAATGGCGTGTCTCAAACCCAGATCCCCATAGAGAATCTGAGCCAGGACCGGCCCCTTGTAGCAAATCCAGCGAATCCCTGCCTGGTTCAGGCTTTCCGCCACTTGAATCAGAACTGCCGTCAGCTGGAGCGCGTTGACAACGTTCAGTCGATAAGACTCGGTAATGCGCGCCATCACCGGGTCCGGGACCAGATCCTCGCATGCGCTCTGCAGGTGACGGAACACGATAGGTGTGAGGCGGTGTGCTTCTTCCGCCTCTTTCAGCAGCTGGTCCCAGTCGAGAAAACCGGCCAGGAGGGCTCTCAGTTCGGAACCGCTCTCCTCTCCCGGAAGGGAACAGCAATGTAGGAGAATACGTTGAACAGGTGTTGGTGTCAGTTTCGACACACTGATCAGAGTCCGTCGGACTGCCCCTCTAGCACGATCCGGATCAGGCCTTCCTCCTGCATGTCTTTCAGCAGCCCCAGAACTTCTTCCTGACACTGTTCCTGTGTGACCTCGAATTCCTCTACGATCGTCGCACACACTTCCTGCACGGGAACCGATTCATCCAGCAGGTCCCAGAGTCGAGCCCCCACTGGATTCAGGCCAAAATACAGGCCCTTTTCGACACTCATAAGGACAACTTCGTCTTCAACTTCCGCGCTCAGGATCTCCTTCACACGGACAACGGAAGAGGTCATTTCAAGGGACGCCTTGCTCATGCTTTAGACAACTCCGGGACCATTAGTTTGCTCAACTCGCTACAAAATACAAAGTACAAGGTGCAAAGTGCAAGGTGCAAAGTGCAAGGTGCAAAGTGGAAAGTTCAAAGTTGCAAGTTGAAGGTTGAAAGTGAGAGGTTCTCGAATCACTTCCCCAGCACCGCCAGCCCCCGCCGGTTGAGGCGACGATTGAGGTCTGCAATTTCCTCCGAGCGCAAGCGGTCCCGTTCACCTTCAATGCCCTCGAGTTGTGTCTTGTAGAGCTCGTAGACCTCCAACTGCGGGTCCGTGGGTCGAAAGTCCGACTGCTGGATGACGCCCAACAAGATTGTCATTTTTGAGTAGAGTTTCCTCGGCCACCAGAGGATGTCCTGGCGCGCGCCGGTCAATCGGACGTCGAAGAATTGTCCTTCCAGATCGCGCAATTTCCTGCCCACGCTCAATATTGCCTCCTGCATCTCCCCCGTTTGACCCTCCTCTGCCAGCCGGCTCAGCAGGTCGTCGAGTTGTTTCCTCGTAACTTCGATCTCTTCGATCACCCGAGTCGCTCTCTGGATCGAGATCGCCCGTTTCCTGCACAGTGGAACCGACGCCAACCCGACCGGAGGGAGAGAGACGACCGGCGACGATGGCGAAGAGCTGCCCACGTTCTCCTTCACGGGCTACAACCCCTTCCGCGACAGCCAGGAATACCCCGCAATCGAGCCTCCCTGGGGGACCCTGAATGCGATTGACCTGAACACGGGGAAGATCCTCTGGAAGGTACCGCTGGGCGAGTTCGAAGAACTGACACTACAGGGCATTCCGGTCACGGGAAGCCAGAACTACGGGGGGCCTGTCGTGACTGCTTCCGGCCTTTTGTTCATCGGGGCAACCCCGGATGAAAAGTTTCGCGTCTTCGACATAGACAGCGGTGAGATCCTCTGGGAGACGAGGCTGCCGGCCGCAGGGTACGCGACTCCGGCCACTTATTCGGTGAACGGCAAACAGTACGTCGTGATCGCCTGTGGCGGGGGCAAGCTGAAGACCAAGTCAGGGGATACCTACGTGGCCTTCGCCCTGCCCGATTGAAGAGTTCCACGTTCCACGTTTCACGTTCCAGGTCCGTTACTCTTCTTTGCTGGCCAGAAAGGCGATCAGATCCCGCAGAAGAGTGAGTTGAAGCGAGTCGACCACGTCTTCGGGCATGCCCGATTGAGAGCTCCTCCTGCTTCGAATGTACTGCTTCTGAATCACCACCTCTTCCGTGAGAGGAGCCGGAACTTCCTCGGCAACGACATCCCCTACACTGTGTGGCTCCAGGCCGTCTTTGGAGTCAAATTCGTAAAATGAAATGTCCTGCTCCAGGACCAGTTTCTCCTCACTCAGGTCGGGTCCAACCATGCCTCCACCGACTCCGTTGATCACATGGCAGCGCTTGCAGTCGGCGCCCGAATTGAAGAAGAAGATGGCGCGGCCCGTTCCTTCACTCCCTCCGTCAATGGCCGTCCTGTATAGCCCGAAGTCATCCCACTGGTCAGCCTGCTCTTCGAAACGGGCCGCCCTGGCTTCAATCTCTGGAACTTTCGAAGCCCTGCAGGCCTCCACAACATCCAGTTGGATCGCCGGGTCGAGGGTCTTCTCCTGCAGTTGATCCATCAGCTCCAGAAGCAGGGCCTCCGCCTCGGGCGTTCCCAGTTCCGAAACAAGCTGGAGGGCGGCCTGTTTTTCCAATCTCTCCCCCTCGCGCAAGGTTTTCTCGATGCGTGACTTCACGGCCGGCGGATCCAGCCGGGCCAGCCTGGCCAGAACCGGTGCAGCCTCCTTGATTTCATAGTGGCCCACCAGGGCCATCGTAGCCTGCAGCAGGTCGTCCCGCTCGCTCTGCAGGAGTCCTTCATAGACAGCCAGGGCTGCCTTTCGGCCCGGCTCGAGCGGGTTCGACGAAAACGGCCTGAAGACTCCCAGCAGGGGGTCCAGTCTGGCCTCCACATCCCACTCCGTCAGGCGCTTCAGCGATTCTCCCCGCAAGAGCCAGTGCACGTCCCGGTTCCCGGCCAGTCCAGCCAGGGCCTCAGCATGCTCCGCCTTCCCCACTCTCCAGTTGGCATTGACTACACGCAGGAGCAGGGGGAGCGTGTAGCGCAGCGATCCGTCGTCGCCTTCCAGCACCCCTGGATCACGATAGGCGGTCAGTGTCGGTGGCGCCGCGATAGGACTCGAAGTCCTGCCCGAGATTGCGCCGCATTGTCTCCAGACGGTCCTGGATGGTCCGGTTTGACAGATCGTCCTCCAGCCAGCTCAGGTTGCGGCGCATGTCGGTTACACCCTGGTGGATCCGAAACGTTTCGGTGACGTAGATGTCGCCATTCACGTCGAGATCGAAGGAAACCGGGTTGGCTAGAAGGGGCTCTGCGGCCACCAGATCGACCAGGAGATGGTCAGCAGTGCGAAAATGCCGGATGTTCTGCAGACCTTCGCTGGAAGGTCCTTTTACGTCCGGTTCGAAGGGAACCGTTACATCGGGCTCGGGGTCGGAGCAACCAGACAGGCACAGGGCCGGAAGAATCAGAATCAGGACAGCAGGAAAGGTCTTTGTTCGCATAGGCTCTCTCTTCACTCAAGTCGCTCATTCTAGTACTTCATGACAGGAATCGGCAGGCTCACGCCTTGCCGTTCTGTTAGGAAGACGTGAGAACCTATTTTGTGGAGACACAAGCTCCTACAATTGTCCAGGGACAAGAACTTCATACTGCCCGGTGAACGGGAACGAGAGGAAGCACCGATGAGAAAAGAACCGATTGCCAGTTGGAATGAACTTCAGGATCGGAAACCGGCCTACGCTCTGGTTTCGAATGTCGATCTCGTGGCTGTGCGCTATGACGACGACATCTCGGTCTTGTACGGACGATGCCTCCATCGCGGTGCCCTGCTGGCAGATGGCTCCATCAGCGGCCCGGATCTCATTTGCGGGGTTCATCAGTGGGACTACCGCTATGACACCGGGGTGAGCGCCTACAACAACGAAGAAGCGCTTTACAAGTTTCAGGCCTGGGTAGAGGAGGGCCGGGTCTGGGTGGATGCCGAGGAGATCGAGGCCTGGGAAAAAGAGAATCCGCAACCCTATAGCCGGGACGAGTATCAGGGACTCTACGCCGATCCGCACGGCGCCCAGGAGGAACCTTACGCTGGGTACATCCAGCAGCTGGCCAAAGACGGTCTGAGCAAGACAGGCCATCATGGTCCGGCGGCAGCCATGGGGGTTCCGAAACAACAATTGCCCCAGTGGGAGGACATTCAGTTCGTCGTGGGTCAACTGGCAACCCTTCCACTCCTGGACGAAGAGCCCGTCGGGACCGAGGTGGTCATCGGACCCGGGTCTGCCAGGCCTCTAACGCTGGAAATCCCTCTGCTGGTCTCCGATATGAGTTTTGGCGCCCTTTCCCAGGAAGCTAAGGTGGCGCTGTCACGTGGCGCCGAGATGGCGGGCACGGGAATCTGTTCCGGGGAGGGTGGAATGCTCCCTGAAGAGCAGGCGGAAAACAGTCGCTATTTTTACGAGCTGGCTTCGGCCCGCTTTGGCTTCAGCTGGGACAAGCTGGATGGTGTCCAGTCCTTTCATTTCAAAGGCGGGCAAGGCGCTAAGACCGGGACCGGAGGGCACCTTCCCGGTAAGAAGGTCACGGCCAAGATCGCGCAGGTCAGGGGACTGCAGGAGGGCCAGCCTGCCATCTCCCCTGCCCGTTTTCCGGAATGGGAAGAGTTGAGTGAGTTCCGAGACTTTGCTGCCAGGGTCAGAGAGCGAACGGAAGGCATTCCGATCGGGTTCAAACTCTCGGCCCAGCACATTGAGAAAGACATTGATGCAGCGCTCGAAGTGGGAGTGAACTACATCATTCTGGACGGTCGCGGTGGCGGAACGGGCGCAGCACCGCTCATCTTTCGAGACAACATCTCGGTTCCCACGATTCCTGCTCTGGCGCGGACGCGACGCCACTTGGATCGAGCGGGCTGCACCGATGTCACTTTGATCGCCACGGGAGGGCTTAGAACTCCGGCCGACTTCGCCAAAGCTCTGGCCCTGGGAGCCGACGCGGTGGCGGTCTCGAATGCCGCCATTCAAGCCATCGGATGCCTGGGCATGCGGGCTTGCCACACCAACAACTGTCCGGTCGGAATCGCCACTCAGAGGGAGGACTTGAGGTCCAGGCTGATCATCGACGAATCGGCAGCCCGTCTGAATCGATTTTTCCGGGCTTCGGTGGAGTTGATGAAGATCCTGGCCCGGGCCTGCGGCCACCGCCATCTCAATGAGTTCACTCCGGAAGACCTGACCAGCTGGAAAACTGAGATGGCCCGGCTGACGGACATCAAATATGGTGGACTCGTACCCATCGAGCACGACTGACCCACAGAGGGAGAATGGTGTTTAGCCCCCTGCCCTTGCCTTTGCCCTTGCCCCTCAACCGTCTGGCGTTTGTTCTGGCTTGGGACACTGTTAGCTCTATCAGATCAACTCCTCGTGCTTCCCTATCAGGCTGTCTGAATGGCACCGAAGGTGCTGGTAAGCCTCGAAGGAAGGAAGAGATGAGGTCAGGGCAAAGGCAAGGGCGAAGGCGAGAAGAGAACGGTAAACACTTACCACGGAGGGAGAATGGCAGAGAATCGTTCCACCCAACGCATCAACTGGTTGAAGGTCCTGGAACTGAACGAATTGGAGGAGGGTCGGGTCAAACCCGTGACCTGTCTGCATCAGACCCTCTGTCTCACTCGTTTCGAAGGTGAATATTCGGCTCTTGACAATCGGTGCCCCCATCAGGGAGGTCCCCTGGGGGAAGGGAGTATCGAAAACGGACTGCTGCGCTGCCCCTGGCACGGCTGGGATTTTCATCCGCTCACCGGACTCCCGCCGGGAGGATATGACGACGGTGTCAAAGTCTACCCGGTGGAAGAGCGCGAGGATGGCATTTACGTCGGGTTCGAGGTCGAGGCTCCGCATGTTGTCACGGTTTCGGACCTGATGGCCGAGACCCTGGTGAACTGGGGAGTCAGTGTCGTTTTTGGCATGGTCGGTCACTCCAACCTGGGACTGGCGGACGCCCTGCGCCGTCAGGAGAGCAACGGGAAACTGGCCTACTACGGAATTCGCCATGAAGGGGCTGCCGCCTTCGCCTGCTCCGCCTACGGGAAGTTGACGGGTCGGCCGGCGGCCTGCCTTTCCATCGCCGGCCCGGGAGCGACCAACCTGCTAACCGGGTTGTGGGATGCCAATGTGGACCGCTCACCGGTCCTGGCTCTGACGGGGCAAGTGGACACTCAGGTGGTGGGCCCCGGGGCTTTTCAGGAGGTGGATCTTCAGGCCGCCTTCGGCAAAGTCGCCCAGTGGAGCCAGACCGTACTGCCCACCAGCAAGCATGGCGAGCTGGTGAATCTGGCGATCCGGAGTTCCCTGTTGAACCGCGGAGTTTCCCACCTGATCTTCCCGGATGAAGTGCAGAACCTGCCGGCTCCCGCCAGTGCAGCCCCCGGTGAGCCGACCGGTCGAGTCACTCCCACGTCGATTTCGCCTCCCGGGGAGTCGATCAGCCAGGCGCTGGAATTGCTCCGCGGGGTCCGCCGCCCGGTGATCATTGTCGGACATGGGGCCCGATTCCATATGCAGGGAATCATCGAGCTGGCCGAAGCCCTGCACTGTCCTGTTTTAACGACTTTTAAGGGAAAGGGCTTGATTGCGGACGATCACGCTCTCAGTGGAGGTGTCCTGGGACGAAGCGGAACCCCAATTGCCAGCTGGTTCATGAACGAATCGGACCTGCTGCTGGTCATGGGGGCCAGCTTCAGCAATCACACCGGCATTACACCCAAGAAACCCACCATTCAAGTCGACTTCGATCCCATGGCCCTGGGGCGCTTTCATGCCATCGACGTTCCCGTGTGGGGTGAGATCGGCGTTACCTGCCAGATTCTTCAAGACGAGCTCAGAACCGGGACTCAAGCTTCCGATCAGCGCGCGGAAATCGCACAGCGATGGTCTATCTGGCGGCGCGAAAAAGAACGCCGTCGTCAGGACGACCGTGGCCGCGGGCTGAATTCAGCCGTGGTTTTCGACGCCATGACCCGGTTGGTCCCTGCAGATGCCGTGATTGCGGTGGACGTGGGGAACAACACCTATTCTTTTGGTCGTTACTTCGAATGCCGGCGCCAGGCCATCCTGATGTCCGGATACCTGGGATCGATCGGCTTTGCGCTGCCGGCCGCCCTGGGTGCCTGGGCTGCGACTCAGGAGGATGATCCGCGCTTCAGGAATCGTCCGGTGGTTTCCATTTCCGGCGACGGTGGGTTGGGACAGTATCTGGCTGAGATGACGACCGCCGTAAAGTACGGGGCCAACCTGACTCACGTGGTCCTGAACAACCAGGAACTGGGCAAGATCTCCAAGGAGCAAAGATCCGGCAACTGGGATGTCTGGCAGACCTCGCTGCACAATCCGGATTTCGCTGCCTACGCAAATAACTGTGGCGCTCTTGGGATACGGGTCACTGAGGCCGGACAACTCGAGGCCGCTCTGCAAAGCGCCATCGATCACTCCGGCCCCGCCCTGGTAGAGATCCTGACCGACACCGAACTCCTTTAGCCCATAGGTAGAGGGCGACTCGCCGGCGAAGCGATAGGGGTAGGGAAAGCTCATTGGTTTGAGCCTCCCCTCCCTCCGAACCGGACGTGCGGTTCTCCCGCATCCGGCTCTCCAGTCAGTGGGGTCCACGTCGGGACTGACAGATCTGCGCGTGGGCTATGGCCATGGTAAATAGCCCCTGCTCGATAAAGTAGGCATTTTTGCCTCCTTTCACTCCTGTTTCCAGGGTCGTCAGCATGCGTTCGGTCCACACTTCCGCTTCCACCCAGCTCCATTTCTGGCTCTCGGCTTCTCTGCCTTGCTTAGGAGTCTCCTCCACTTTCGACAGTTCCTCTTGCTTCGTCATTGACTCTACACATCCACCTTCCTGGCGGGCCTTCGTTCTCCGCATCCGGCTCTCCAGTCAGTGGGGTCCACGGCGGGACTCCACCGGCATTACCCGGCTTCTTCACTACTACGCCGCCTCTGACTTCTGCGGGTCTCTTACCAGACCGACCTTTCGCAGACCTCCTCGCTTTACGTCACTTGAACTTCCCACCATTCCATCTCCAACCACCCCAAGGGTTAACAAGATGCCTTTTTCACGTTACCCATCAGGCTCTTGTCCGTGTCAGGTTTCCCTTCCATTCGAGCTTCGCCATTTCCCAGCAGGCTCGCTGTCCCCTCTGAGCCGAATCGAGTTCGTCTCCTACAGACTGGTGGTTCTCCTTCGGCTGCTTCCCACCCCACCTCACGATGACGCAGTTGCCGTCGAATACGGGCCGGAGAACGTTTGCCCGGTAGGGACTTTCACCCTACTGTTCAAGTGCGCTTACGAGCGCACTGGGAGGACCCTCCGTGGTCCGAACAGTTCGCCGCATGGAAGCGGCTCCCACTCTTTGCCAGCCTGTCAGACCGTTGCAGAGTGGGAGGACCCTCCGTGGTCCGAACAGGGTCACCTCAATGTAGGAGGGCCCTCCGTGGTCCGAACAGTTCGCCGCATGGAAGCGGCTCCCACTCTTTGCCAGCTCCCACTCGTCACTGAACGTGGAATTATTCAAGTTCCACAATTGAAATCTCGGGAGGCACACGGAAACGCACCGGAAGAATGCTTGTGCCCAGCCCGGGACTCACGAAGAGGTGCCGCCCCCTTTCCTCGATGACCCCGGCAGCATAGCGCTGCCCGTAGCGGGAGGGTACGATCGGTGGCCCGATGAGAGGAAGGGACACCTGGCCCCCATGCGTATGTGCAGCCACTGTGAGTGCGACTCTATCTGGAATCTCCGGGAAGACGTCGGGATTATGGGTGAAGGCGATGATGACATCCCCCATCGGCACCGGGGCGAGGGCTCGCAGTACGTCATGTTCGCCCTCCCACCAATCGCTGATACCGACCAGCCAGAAATTAAAGGGCTGGCGCTGGACATGGACTGCCTCGTCTTCGAGCACCGGAATACCTGCCTCCAGGAGGCTCTGCCTGACGGCCTCCGCGTCCCACCAGTAGTCGTGGTTCCCCAGGACTGCATAGACTCCGGACGGGGCCCGCAGCCGGCCCAAAACCGGGGCGATCTCCCGGGGGGTCGCAGCACTCCCGCCCAGCACCCCTTGAATCACGTAGTCTCCAGCCAGCAGGACCAGGTCCGGCCGCTGGCGATTCGTCAGCTCAACAATCTCTCGGAGCTTCACCAGATCGTTGTACGGTGAACCGACATGCAGATCTCCCAGCACTGCAATTCGGAGTAACGGGTTGGCCGCACTCCACTCCGGAACCTGAATCGCGTACTGGCGTACACCGAGTGACGAGGGCTCCAGGTAAAAGGCCCAACTGCAGAGCAGCAATCCCGGCAAGGCGACCGAGAGGAGAAGGACGACCCTCCATTTCATTGTTTTGTTCATGTGCCCGCCTTACAGTTTGATATAGGAATGTGCCGAAAAGTTCCCAACACTTCGTGAGCCAGAGTCGTCTCTCACTTGGAAGGGGTTCGTTAACAGTTCCATGTTGGGCGCTCATTGTCGTCATTTGCGCCTCTGTCTGCCCGGCGAACTGGAAGTCACCCCCGACCCTCCGTGGTCAGATCGGAATAGACATGACGTAGGGGCCGGTCTTGTGTGCCGGCCCGCTTGATGGGCGACCACAAGGGTCGCCACTACGAATCCGATCAGATCGCCGCATGGAAGCGGCTCCTACACTTCGCCGGCCCGTGACATTCCCGGTGTAGGAGGACCCTCCGTGGTCCGACCAGATCGCCGCGCGGAGGCGGCTCCTACACTTCGCTATCGTGTGACATGGTGGCAAAACGTGGAACGGGAAACGTGAGACGTGGAGCCTGAGATCATCGTCGAGTCAACAGGTAATAGATCACATACACCCAGGAGAAGACCCCGTGCAGGACGGCCCAGAAGACGGACTGGTGGAGTGACCAGGAGATCGCAATCGCTAAAGCGGTGCCGAAACCGACTCCCGATCGAGCTACATCTTTTCTGTCCATCATCAAACCCCTTTCACGATCTTTTCAATGGTTGCGGCAAGGAGCCGGTTGAACTCTTCCGGTTTTTCCAGCATCAGGTAGTGCCCGACCCCCTCCATCAATACAGCGTCAAAATCGGCGTAGTTCCGATTTGCCTCGATTGCGGTGTCGAAACTGCTGGGTGAATAGGGCTTGGCATTGATGCAGCGAACCGGCACCTTTACGGCGGAAAGAGCCGCCTTGGGATCAAAATTGGGAAAGTCCCGGGCGATCGCAAGTACGGCCTCCGAATTGGCTTCGGTCGCCCTCTCGGTCACCCATGCAATGACCGACTCGTTCCCGCTTTCGGGGAAGCTGGCAGCCACGGCCGTTTTCATCATACCCGTGAAATCGGATTCGAATCCCTGGACCAGGTTCTCAACCGCCTCTCTGGGAAACTCAAAATCCACACTTTGGATCGCTTCCACTCCAATCACGCCCACGATCCGATGGGGCATCTGGGCAGCAGCGATCAGCGACACGGGTCCCCCCAGCGAGTGACCAATCAAGATGCATCGCTCCGCCTCCAGTTCTTCGATGACCGCCTGGACATCGCCGGCCAGCGCCGCAATGGACCACTGTTCGCGGTCCGCTCCGGAGGCCCCGTGCCCCGCCAGGTCCAGGGAGATCACCCGGTAATAACGAGAGAAAACATCCAGCTGCTCTTTCCAGAAGGACCGATCACAGGCCCAGCAGTGGACGAAGACCAGCGACACCTCCCCCTTTCCACGGGAGTCGAAGGCGATGGATACCCCATCGGGGGCTGTTGAGACACCCTCCAAGACCGCGGGCACGGTCTCAGGGACCGGTTCCTCAAGCGATGAAGGCGTAGAGCAAACCGAGAAAAGGAGCAGTGTGCAAAACCCGACAAATGAGCGCATCATGTCCCCGACCAGAATAATGGGACCCGGCTCCGGGAGCAAGCCGTTGACCGTTGACCGTGGAATCTCCCCTCAGTCCAGCAGCCTGATCCGGACCTCCCGGTAGAAGACTTTGCTCTTGGGGTCGTGACCCTGGAGGGCAATCGTCCCGCTCGATAACAGCCGTCCGGCAGCGTTCTCGGGTCGCTTGGGGTCGTCGGGCTCCGTATAGTCAACCACGGTTTCCCGGTTCACCTGAATGATGATGCGCCGGTCCCTGACCGTAACACGCTCGACGAACCACTCGTTGTCCCGGACCCTCTTCGCGAGGACATTTTCGATCCCGTAGAGGCTTCCGGTCAGGCGAGGGTCGGTGTGAGAATTGTTGACCTGGGCTTCATATCCCTTTGCAGGCCAGCCCTCTTCCTCGAACTCAGTGTGGAAATAGAGGCCCGAATTCGAGCCCGGGGTGGTCATTACCTCCACCTCGAGTTCGAAGTTCTTGAAATTATGGTCCGCGACCGGACCCGTGTAATAAAGGTGAGACCGGGGTCCGTGGGCCACGATCAGGCCGTCTTCGACACGAAAGGTCTCCCGGTTCTCATTGGCCGTCCAGCCCTTCAGGCTCTCGCCATCAAAGAGTGAGATCCATTCGCCCGTGACCTCCGATTGACTGGAGCAACCACCAAACAACAACAACAATACCGCGGTCCAGATCTGTCTCATTCGCTCATTGTTCCACGTTCCACGTTTCAGGGTCCACGCCGGCGCCCTCATTGGGAAAGCCCTCCGTGGTCCGAACAGATCGCCGCACGGAGGCGGCTCCTACGCTTTGCCATCCTGTGACATCCCCAATGTAGGAGGACCCTCGGTGGTCCGAAGAGTGTGGGAGGACCCTCCGTGGTCCGAACAGTTCGCCGCATGGAAGCGGCTCCCACTCTTTGCCAGCTCCCACTCTTTGCCAGCTCCCACTCTTGCCGGCTCCCACTCTTTGCCTGGTCTGCAGGTGCCGTAAGCGTAAAGCCAATTACGGCTTCCTTCTCAGTTCCCGGCTCCCTTGACCGCCAGGCGGGTCGCCTGCAGCGTTCCCTCCAGGGACTCCCTGGGAAGCGAGGTGACGATGGGCTTGATCATCCAGCCCAGGCCCCACGGGATCTGGCGCGAAAGGGATACGGTCAGGCACTCTACAAAGGTGCCTCCCTCAGCCTCTTCGATGCGCCAGTAGACGTACAGTCTCCACAGGAAGCCGCTGTCTTCCCCAACCGGCAGCTCCCTCTCTCCCTTTTCCCCTGCATTCTCCACTTCTGCAATCCTGGTGCTGATCGACCTCCCTGCCCACCGGTTCTCCGAGACTTGCCGGTAACGTGCCTCGTGTTTCGTGTCGAGCACTGCCGTGAGCACCTTCTTCTTCAACAGCCGCTGATAGCCGAGCAGGGTGTCACCGTCACGGCCCAGGAGCTTGGAATCGACGACCTCCGGATACCAGTCCTGGTGGCGGTCGTAGTCCTGAAGGACCTCCAGGATCCGGGGTCCAGTGGCTTTCGGCACGAACATGGCTCCCTGCCAGATATGGAGGAGACCTCCCTCAATGTCGGGGGTCTTGGTGGGAGTCTCGATCAGAATTTTCCCGCCCCGAAGCTCCGGTCGCCGCGGGGGATCGTCGTCGGTCCACAGGAAAGGAAGCTTGCCTTCGAGGCGCTTTCTGAGGAGGCCCTCAGCCCCTTCCACGTAGGAATCGAAAGCCGCCACCGTCTCGGGGCTCAGCTTGACTGTGGGCTGGGCGGCGGCGTGAGGAATCAGAATCGGAAGCAGCAGGACAAGGACACTGACAGTGGGGATTTCGCATCTCGAAGTCATTGAGCCCATTCATTTTAACGTAGCTTGGTTCCTTGGAATTGAGGCACCTGTGACATACGTGTCATACTAGGCCCGGATTATTCATAAATTTTCTACTGCCGGAACATGTCAATAACTTTGAGACACTTTGGTGAATAAATTACTGTAGCGTCATCTCAAGAGTTCTCCTTTTCGGGAGGGTTGATCCAGACGGCCTCGGGAAGAGGTGGCGGAACGGGTTTGCCGTTGGGAAATCTCTCCGGGAAGAGTGCATGGGCGGCCTCCAACACGTGGGCACGATTGCGACGTGTGGCGAGGGCGGAGCGATAGTGCACGTCCTCGGGAGTGTGCAGGCCAATACCCGAATGGCGATGGTCGCGGTTATACCAATCGAAGAAATCCCGACAGAAGTCTCTGGCTTGCTGAATGGTGCCGAAACGAGCCGGGAATTATGGACGGTACTTGAGGGTCTTGAATTGGGATTCCGAGTAGGGATTGTCGTCACAGACATGAGGCCGAGAGTGAGACTTGGTGACTCCCAGATCGGCCAGTAGCAAGGCCAGTGCCTTGGAACTCATCGACGAGCCACGATCGGCATGCAGAGTGAGATCACCCGCTACGATCTCCTGCTTGGAGCAGCTCTGGGCGATCAAGACCTTGGCCAGGCGTGAGCTTTCCTGGGTGGCCACCATCCAGCCCACCACATAGCGGCTGAAGATGTCCAGGATCACGTAGAGGTAGTAATAGCTCCATTTGACGGGCCCCTTCAGCTTGGTGATGTCCCATGACCAGCATTGGTTTGGGCCGGTGGCCAGAAGTTCCGGCTTTGAGTAGTGGGGATGGCGGCGCTGGCGACGGCGTTCTCTAACTTCCAAACGTTCGGCCAGAATGCGGTACATGGTTCGGATCGAGCACAAGTACCGCCCTTCATCCAGCAGCTCCGCCCATACGGCGGCAGGAGCTTTGTCGATAAACTGCCGGCTGTGCAGAACCTCCACAACGGCCTCCCTTTCGGGTGGGCTCAAGGCTCGAGGAGATGTCGGCCGAGGTCGAGCTTCAACCGCCGGCTGTTCCCGCCGTCGTTTTTCCCGATAGAGGCTTGACGGTGGCAAACCCAGCGCCTGCGAGCCCACACGAATGCCGTGAGTTTCCGAGAAACGCAACGCTTTGTCCATCAGCTCTCGTCTTCGTTCTCGCTGCTGCTCTCCAGAGAGATTCCCAATAGATGCGAGACTTTTTTTTGGATATCCAGCATGATCTCCGCCTTCTCGAGCTTGCGTTTCAGCTTCCGATTCTCAGCCTGCACTTGCCTCAGTTGATGATCCAGAGGATTGACCGGCTTCGATTTGCGCCCTCGCTTGCGAGGGGTCAGTGCCTGCAAAGTTCCTTCCTCGCGTTGTCGTCGCCAGTCCTGAAGATTCGACCAGTAAAGCCCTTCCCGGCGCAGCAAGGCTGCCACTTCGCCGAACTCACAGCCATCGGCCTGCTCCAGGATCCTGAGCTTATAGCGGGCTGAAAACCGGCGCCGGGTTGCCTTGGCTGCAATTTCCGGATTGGGTCTAGGAAGAGCCTTGTCGGACTCGGTCCTTTCCGCAGCGGTTTTGGAGACCTCTCCACTTCGCTCCGAGGTTTCCAAAATCCTCAATTTGTTGTCGCTTCTGTTTTCTATCATTCGTAATCCAGCTTCTCGCCCCCTAGTCTAATTTAGTGGGGAAGAAGTGTCTCACCATTATTGGCACAGAGGGTGCAGCGTGAGAATCTCCCGCCCTGACTGCGTTACGCTCGGTCGGCCTCCTCGGCGTACTGCACGAGTACGCCTCCGGGGGCCTCGGTCGCAAGCCTTGTCAGAACGGGTCTTCCCCCGCTTCGCTACGAAAACTTATGAATAATCCGGGCTAGTAAGCAGAGGAGAAGAAATGCTGTCAGTTCGACTGGATCCAAAGATTGAAGAGCGTCTCGAGGCCCTGGCTGCAAAGACCGGTCGAACCAAGACCTACTACGTCCGCGAGGCCATTCTGGAGCACCTCGAGGACATGGAAGATCGCTATCTGGCCATCGAAAGACTCGAGAACCCTGCCCAGCGCTGGACCCTGGAGGAAGTGGAGCAGGAGCTTGACCTGGAAGGTTGACTTCGACGATCGCGCGCTCAGGGAACTTCGAAAACTCTACTCACTGGTTCAGAACCGTATCCTTCTTTTCCTCCGAAGACGTATCGCAACCGCCCAGGATCCGAAACGATTCGGTCATCCTCTGACAGGAAAAAGGCTTGCTTTATGGCGGTACCGGGTCGGGCCCTACCGGCTGCTTTGCAGGATTGAGAGAGACCGGCTGGTCGTTTTGGTGCTGGCAGTGGGTCACCGCAAGGAGATCTACCGTTGATCAAACTGGCCAGCTCGCTCCGACCGCTTCTAATGCCATGGAGCTGGCAGCCGGGTGCCCGGACTAATCCACGAGGCCGACCTCGGTGAGCTTCTCCAGTATCGTTCGGGCCACCAGGCCATGGGCTCCGGGATTGGGGCTAAAGTCAACGCCAAGGATCCTGCATCCGATCTCGAAAAGACCCAGACAGAGAACCAGAGTGAACAGCAGTATGCCGACTCGAACCAGCCAGTCTCTGAGGGAATTCCACGTTTCACGTTTCACGTTGCTCATTTCCACCGCCTAACAGGCGCCCAGGCCAGCGAAACGCGAGAGGAATAACGCGCACGGGCAAGGGCAAAGGCAAGGGGAATCTCATTTCTGGTACTGCGTTCTCTCGACTCTGCGGGAGCTAAGGTCGAGATAGAAGGAGAGAACAACATACAGACCCGGATAAACCAGCGACACAACCAGAAGCCAGGTTGAAACCGCGCCTTTCACGTTGAATTCCCACAGGAGCACCAGCAGCACAACAAACCAGAGCCAGCTCCCCCACAGAAACAGGTGATGCCAGCGCCGGGCCCGGGTTGGATACACAAAGCGCAGACGCACAACGCTGGTCAGACTGAACACCAGAAGCAATGCCAGCACCAGCGTCTCACCGTGGAGATGGAGCCAGACCGCCGTGTAGAAGGCGAACACATTCCAATAGGAGGGGAAGCCCACGAAGAAGCCGGCATCTTCCTGCTTGGCGGACACGTTGGCGAAGGCGAACAGGCTGGCGATCAGTGCCAGACTTGCCCACAGCCAGGCCGGACTGGAAGCCACCCGGCCCGGGCGATCATGACCAGGGGCAGAAAGCTGTAGGTGAGAAAATCCACCAGATCGTCCAGCCTGCGGCCGTCGATTTCGGGGACGGTCTCTTGAATCCGGAACCGCCTCGCCAGGATCCCATCCGACCCGTCGATCGCTGCAGCCGCCATGAGCCACATGAGAGCGGCTGCGTAATCTTCCCGATAAATCCCTTCCGCAGCCAGCACCGCACAAATCACTCCCGAGGCCGTGTACAAGTGCACCAGGTATCCGAGCAGCCGCCGCGATCGGCTCGCTGCCCCAGAGACAATCGGTTCGCCCATGGATGTCCTTTCTACTGGAAAGGGGAGAGGTTCTCAAGCAAGGATATCCGAAACCCGCCAGCGCCCGGGGAGGATACCGAAAACGACTGCGACCCGGGAGCTCTCAGCTCGGTTAAGGATTGACAAATCGTACGGCCCCGCGAAAGATGGAACGGTCCCCGAACACTCTTTACCGAAGGACATCACATGCAAGTCATTAGCCTTATATGGGGAATCGTGGCGATCATCGGAATGTTGATCGGATTCGTCCCACTTCTGGGCGCTCTCAACTGGCTGAATATTCCCTTTGCCGGAGTCGGAATCATTTTCAGCGCCGTGGCGGTGGGCGTCAGCCGGGGCTCCAAGCGAATGGGCGTGGCAGCTCTCGTCTGCTGCACGATCGCCCTCTTCTTCGGCCTGATCCGCCTGGTGCTGGGAGGCGGCGTCATCTGACCCTAGCCCGCCACAAGTCTTGACCCAGGTTCAGGCGCCCCTCCTCGCCGCTGGCGTTGTTGCGCTCGCTCGCCGTATGGCATGATATGACTCGCTCCCGACGCCTAGCCAGCGACGGGATTGACGCGCTGACCCTGGATCAAAACTTCTGGCGAGATGCACTCGTGCCCTTCCTCAAAGACCTGGGAATCGGTTCTCTGGTTTTCTTCGCCTACTACTTCCGGCCTGTCTTCCTGGGACAAGGGACGCTGGCCCGGGGGTTCGACGGCTCCGTTCAGTCCTATCCCTGGCTGCAGAAACTCATCCAGGGCTGGCACAGTTTCTCGATTCCCCTGTGGGACTTTTCGAGCTTCGGCGGAACCACCTTCATCGGCGAGCTGCAGCCCGGGGTTCTTTACCCGGGTCACCTGGTCTTCTCGCTTCTGACCAGAGAAGTCACTCAGTCGACGTTCAATGCCTACATCGCAGCCCACTACGTCCTGGCTTTTGCTTCCATGAGCCTGTTCCTGCGCGTCTCTGGACTCGGTTTCCTCCCCAGGTTGCTGGGCAGCTTCGCTTTTGCGGCCTACCTGGACTGGTCGCAGCCGAACCGCTTTTTTGGGATGGTCTTCCTCCCGCTCCTGCTGGTTTGTGTGGCCACGAGCATCCGGTCCGGGTCAAGGCTGTTGCGCGATCCCTACCTTTATGGCGGCGGATTCGTCCTCGCCATCATGCTGCTGGCCGGCCACCAGCAGCCGTGGGCCCACGGGGTGGTGGCTATGGCCTTCTATGGTGTCCTCTTGTTCTGCCGTACCGAGAAAGGAATGCTCCGGACGACTGCCGTCCGGCTGATCGGTATGGTTGTGGTCTCGATCCTGGTGGCAGCACCGCAATGGCTGCTGACCCTCGAGTACATCCGGCGGGCTTACCGATGGGCCCCCGGCAAGATCCTGGGCCTTCAGCGCGTCCCCTACGAAGCCTTCGGCCACGCCGACACCTTGAGCCCGGAGCTGCTCGGCTATATGTCTCGAAGCTGGATGCCCCTGGTGGCGGCCGCCGTCCTGCTTCTCATCGTGCTGGGAAAGGTGCAGAGAAAACGCCTGGCCATCCTGGGGCTGGTGCTGGGTCCGTTCGCCTTCATGGCCTCGCTGGGAGATGCCGGCTTCATCTCCAGGCTGACCTGGTACATTCCGCTGTTCACCATCGTCCGGGGAGCGGAGCGCTACATGTTTCTGATCTTCTTCGCGGCCGCCGTGCTGCTGGCTCTCCTCTCCGAGTGGTTGCTCTCCCGGTGCGAAGGGCCACTCTGGCGATGGATGGGACGAGGAGCTTTTCTGGCACTGGCCATCTGGGTGTTCTACCACTCTCAGGGACTCCTGGGAACTCAGCCAGACCATCTTGACCTGTCACCGGCCAGGCAGTTTGCCAGGACACGGATCGTCCAGGAGCTGATCTCCCGGCACCAGGCAGAGCCCTTTTACCGCGTCTTCAATTACCGGCAGTGCATCGCCCGCAATGCCGGCAATGCTTACGGATTTCCGACCGTGCGGGGGCACCGGGCCACTATCTATGCACCGTACTTCGATTTCGTCACTGCGGCGCTGGCCGACCCGATGAGTCCAAAACATGATCTGCTGGGCGTACGCTATGTCGTCTCTCCCGAGCCGCTCGCTCTCCCGCTCATTCTCCAGGAAACGAGTCTTTTTCTTTACGAGCGGCCCCTTCCCACTCCCATCTTCTACTCGAGGGAAGCGGACTCAAGCCTGACACCGCCTCCCATTCAGGGCGTGTACTGGAGTGACAACTCGGTCACCCTGGAACTGGCCGGGGATTTTGCCGAGACCCTCACCTTTGCTCAACCTCACTACCCGGGTTGGGTTGTGCACGTCGACGGACAGCAACGGGAACTGCTGGAACTGGGACTGTTTCAGGGAGTGCGCCTCGGGTCCGGGGACCGTCGAGTGACCTTCTCCTATCGGCCCAGGTTGTTTTACTTTGGCCTCGCTCTGGCACTCATTCCAGTCTGGGGTCTTCTGATGGCCCTGGGCTTCGGGGTCCGGTCCAGGTTGAAAGTTGAAAGTTGAAGGTTGAAAGTTGAGGGTTGGGGGTTGAAGGTCCAGGGTTGAAAGCGATAGGGGTAGGGAAAGCTCATTGGTTTGAGCCTCCCCTCCCTCCGAACCGGACGTGCGGTTCTCCCGCATCCGGCTCTCCAGTCAGTGGGGTCCACGGCGGGACTGACAGATCTGCGCGTGGGCTACGGCCATGGTAAATAGCCCCTGCTCGATAAAGTAGGCATTTTTGCCTCCTTTCACTCCTGTTTCCAGGGTCGTCAGCATGCGTTCGGTCCACACTTCCGCTTCCACCCAGCTCCATTTCTGGCTCTCGGCTTCTCTGCCTTGCTTAGGAGTCTCCTCCACTTTCGACAGTTCCTCTTGCTTCGTCATTGACTCTACACATCCACCTTCCTGGCGGGCCTTCGCTCCACCGGCATTACCCGGCTTCTTCACTACTACGCCGTGTAATACGTCACAAACTTCTCTGCCTTTTGCAGCCGGAATTGTATAGATTGTCTTAGCCCGCAGCGGGTGAAAAGAATATGACAGTGTGACAGCTGTCTTGGCTGCGGAGAAGAAGGGAAAGGAGCAGCCGGGAGCCCGTGGTTTGAGCTTCGGATAACTCCCGGCTTTTCGAAGACAAACTTCAGATTCAGGATCGCTTCCAAGACAGGTCTTTGTCAAGTCTTTCCTCTCTGGGACTGGGGCTGTACGAGCTGTTGCCCGACTACCGGGACCGCTGTCCGCTGTGCCGGGGAAGTGAATGCGCCGTACGCCACGGTCTGTATTTCAGGTGCTTGGTGGATGAGGAGGGGCGGACCTATCAACGGTTTCCAGTGGCTCGCTTCCGCTGCCGGCGGCGGGGCCCGGATCAGCCACGAGATGTCACCTTCAGCGTGCTGCCGGCTCAAGTGGTGCCGCGCCGACGCTTCAGCCTGGGGTTGATGAGCTGGATGGTCGAAGTGGTGGTGAACGGCAAACGGACGATGCGCCAAGCGCTGGACGAGGTGGCCACGGCCGGCAGCCAAGGTGAGGAAGCTGTGCTGTTGGAGGAGTTGACGCTGCACCGCATGCTGCTGCTGTTGGCGGCCGTCTATGGGCGACTGCTCTCTTTTCCGGTGGCCGAGGTCGAGTTGCCCGGAGCCGTCCAAGGGGTGCGGCGGCAGGCCCAGCAGGTGGCCGCGCTGCTGGCGGCCCAGCCCCGAGGCTCTCCACCCCGAGTGGTGCTGCGTTTTCATCGGCGTTACTTCCCCCACCTGCTGTTCGACCTACGATTGGCTCTCGGGCCCCGCTCTGGCTTGCTGACGGGCTGACTCACCGGCATCCGCTGTGTCTGCAGCACAAGTCGCTCAATCCCCTTTTTGCGCCACGTTGTTTGGACCCGGCTGGCAGCCGCGTCATGACAAGAATCGATCCTCCACACTGCGTGATAGGGGCCCAGCGGTAGGGTTGTGGCACAAAGGGTTGGCCAAAGGAGCCTCAGGATGAAGGGAAAACAAAAACGCCAGGCCGTGGCGCTGTTCCGCTACGGCGTCATCGCGCCGGTGCTGCACGCCGCCGCCGGCAGCCAAGCCCGTTACTTCGGCCGCATGGCCCGAAAAGAGCTGGATGTGCCGGGTCTGGGCAGACGCCGCTACTCAGTCGCCACTTTCAAGAGCTGGTTGCGCCGCTACCGCCAAGAAGGACTCGACGGACTCTTGCCCAAGCGGCGTTGCGATGCGGGCCGAAGCCGGGTCATCTCCGAGCAGCTGAGCGCCCACATCTCCGAGCTGCTGGCCCGCCATCCCCGGGTGCCGGTCAACCGACTCCGTGAACAGCTGGTGGCCTCGGGCCACATCACTTCGCGCCGCATCTCCGAATCCACTTTGCGTCGTCACATCAAGCGGGCCGGTCTGCGGCCCCAGGTCAAGCCGGCGCCCAAGGCCCGCAAGCACTTCGAAAAACCCCACGCCAACGATCTGTGGGTGATGGATTTTATGCACGGCCCCAAGGTGCCTCTCGGCCGCCGCCGCCGCAAAACCTACCTGGCTGCAGCCATCGATGACCATTCCCGCTTCCTGACCCTGGCCCGCTTCTACACCCGGGAAAACTCCGCAGTGGTCGTCTCGGCACTCCAAAAAGCCTTCTCGCGCCATGGTTTACCCCAGATCCTTTACTGTGACAACGGCTCGGCCTTCTCCTCCAAACAACTCACCTTGGCCTGCGCCCGTCTGGGTGTGGCTCTGGTGCATTCCAAGCCCTATGACAGTCCTTCGCGCGGAAAAATCGAGCGCTGGTTTCGCACCCTGCGCCAGGGTTTTCTAAGCCTTCTCGATCTCGAGGCCTTGACCCTCGACGATCTCAATGCTCGCTTGTCTCAGTGGCTGGAGCAGGACTATCACCGGCGCCGCCACTCGAGCATCTGTGAGACGCCACTGGAGCGTTACCTGCGCTCGCTCGCCTCCATTCGCCGCCGTACGGTCAGCCGGGCCGAGTTGGACCGGGTCTTTTACCGCACGTTGCACCGCACCGTCCGCAACGACTGCACCGTCTCCATCGCCCGCCGGCTCTGGGAAGTGCCGCCCCAATACACTGGCCTGCGCATCGAGATCCGCCATCCCGAAGGACGTCCCAGTGAGCTGTTTCTCTTCGAAGACGACCAGCCGGTGGTGCGTCTGCACCGGGTCGACGCCGCCCAAAACGCCACTTCCCCCCGAAGACCCCGTTTTTCCCTTCCCGACGAGGAGGATGAATCGTGATCCACACTTTTTACGGCTTCTCCGACACTCCCTTCGCCAAGGACATCCCGGCCCAGAAACTGCTCCCCACTGCGGCCTTTGACGAACTCGCCCGGCGCCTGGACTACATGCGTACCCGTCTGGGGCTGATGCTCGTGCTGGGGGAGGCCGGAACCGGCAAAACGGCCGCCGTGCGCGCCTTCGTCGAGCAACTCAACTCCTCCGTCTACAAGCTCTTCTACGTGCCCCTGTCGACGGTCACTCCCCTGGATTTTTGGGCCCAGCTCAACAGCGAGTTCGGCGGTGAGCCCTCCAGCCGCAAGTCCACTCTGTTTCGAAACCTGCAAACGGCCGTGCGCGACTATGTGGAGAACGCCAAAAAGACCCCGATTCTAATTCTCGACGAGAGCCAGTGTCTGCCCGACAAAACACTGGACGAAATACCTGTACTTCTTAATTTTAGGATGGATTCAATCGATCCCCTGCTCATGATCATGATCGGTCATCCCGACCTGGGCCGACGGCTCGGGCGCCCCATGTTCCGCAACATCCACCAGCGCATCCTACTCTCCTACAAGCTGCCTCCCCTGGATGAGGCCGAAACCAAAAACTACGTCTGCCACCATCTCCAGCTGGCCGGAGCTAAACCCGACATCTTCACCGACTCGGCCTACCTGGCCCTTTACAAAACTTCGGGCGGCGTCTGCCGGCTGCTGAACCGCCTCTGCCTGGGCGTGCTCGAGCAAAAGGCCACTCTGGACGAAGAGGACATCTACCGGGCCTCCGACGAGCTGTGAATAGCGCCGACATGTTCTTCGACAACTCTCCCGAGAAGATCCTCGCCTACCTGCAAGAGCAGCTGCCCGATTACCCTTACCGCCCCGAGCTGGATGCGGCTTTCATTGCCGAACTGACCGCCGACTTCCCCGACGTAGACATCCTGGAAGAGATCAAAACCTTCCGCTGGTACTTCGACAACGCTCCGCTGAGTCGCGTCAACAACGTCCGCGTCGCCCTGCGTCGCTGGATCGCCAACGCCAACGGCTCCCG
>CBDFLV010000006.1:0-2141958 GCA_965249245.1 Acidobacteriota bacterium
CCACACTTCCGCTTCCACCCAGCTCCATTTCTGGCTCTCGGCTTCTCTGCCTTGCTTAGGAGTCTCCTCCACTTTCGACAGTTCCTCTTGCTTCGTCATTGACTCTACACATCCACCTTCCTGGCGGGCCTTCGCTCCACCGGCATTACCCGGCTTCTTCACTACTACGCCGTGTAATACGTCACAAACTTCTCTGCCTTTTGCAGCCGGAATTGTATAGATTGTCTTAGCCCGCAGCGGGTGAAAAGAATATGACAGTGTGACAGCTGTCTTGGCTGCGGAGAAGAAGGGAAAGGAGCAGCCGGGAGCCCGTGGTTTGAGCTTCGGATAACTCCCGGCTTTTCGAAGACAAACTTCAGATTCAGGATCGCTTCCAAGACAGGTCTTTGTCAAGTCTTTCCTCTCTGGGACTGGGGCTGTACGAGCTGTTGCCCGACTACCGGGACCGCTGTCCGCTGTGCCGGGGAAGTGAATGCGCCGTACGCCACGGTCTGTATTTCAGGTGCTTGGTGGATGAGGAGGGGCGGACCTATCAACGGTTTCCAGTGGCTCGCTTCCGCTGCCGGCGGCGGGGCCCGGATCAGCCACGAGATGTCACCTTCAGCGTGCTGCCGGCTCAAGTGGTGCCGCGCCGACGCTTCAGCCTGGGGTTGATGAGCTGGATGGTCGAAGTGGTGGTGAACGGCAAACGGACGATGCGCCAAGCGCTGGACGAGGTGGCCACGGCCGGCAGCCAAGGTGAGGAAGCTGTGCTGTTGGAGGAGTTGACGCTGCACCGCATGCTGCTGCTGTTGGCGGCCGTCTATGGGCGACTGCTCTCTTTTCCGGTGGCCGAGGTCGAGTTGCCCGGAGCCGTCCAAGGGGTGCGGCGGCAGGCCCAGCAGGTGGCCGCGCTGCTGGCGGCCCAGCCCCGAGGCTCTCCACCCCGAGTGGTGCTGCGTTTTCATCGGCGTTACTTCCCCCACCTGCTGTTCGACCTACGATTGGCTCTCGGGCCCCGCTCTGGCTTGCTGACGGGCTGACTCACCGGCATCCGCTGTGTCTGCAGCACAAGTCGCTCAATCCCCTTTTTGCGCCACGTTGTTTGGACCCGGCTGGCAGCCGCGTCATGACAAGAATCGATCCTCCACACTGCGTGATAGGGGCCCAGCGGTAGGGTTGTGGCACAAAGGGTTGGCCAAAGGAGCCTCAGGATGAAGGGAAAACAAAAACGCCAGGCCGTGGCGCTGTTCCGCTACGGCGTCATCGCGCCGGTGCTGCACGCCGCCGCCGGCAGCCAAGCCCGTTACTTCGGCCGCATGGCCCGAAAAGAGCTGGATGTGCCGGGTCTGGGCAGACGCCGCTACTCAGTCGCCACTTTCAAGAGCTGGTTGCGCCGCTACCGCCAAGAAGGACTCGACGGACTCTTGCCCAAGCGGCGTTGCGATGCGGGCCGAAGCCGGGTCATCTCCGAGCAGCTGAGCGCCCACATCTCCGAGCTGCTGGCCCGCCATCCCCGGGTGCCGGTCAACCGACTCCGTGAACAGCTGGTGGCCTCGGGCCACATCACTTCGCGCCGCATCTCCGAATCCACTTTGCGTCGTCACATCAAGCGGGCCGGTCTGCGGCCCCAGGTCAAGCCGGCGCCCAAGGCCCGCAAGCACTTCGAAAAACCCCACGCCAACGATCTGTGGGTGATGGATTTTATGCACGGCCCCAAGGTGCCTCTCGGCCGCCGCCGCCGCAAAACCTACCTGGCTGCAGCCATCGATGACCATTCCCGCTTCCTGACCCTGGCCCGCTTCTACACCCGGGAAAACTCCGCAGTGGTCGTCTCGGCACTCCAAAAAGCCTTCTCGCGCCATGGTTTACCCCAGATCCTTTACTGTGACAACGGCTCGGCCTTCTCCTCCAAACAACTCACCTTGGCCTGCGCCCGTCTGGGTGTGGCTCTGGTGCATTCCAAGCCCTATGACAGTCCTTCGCGCGGAAAAATCGAGCGCTGGTTTCGCACCCTGCGCCAGGGTTTTCTAAGCCTTCTCGATCTCGAGGCCTTGACCCTCGACGATCTCAATGCTCGCTTGTCTCAGTGGCTGGAGCAGGACTATCACCGGCGCCGCCACTCGAGCATCTGTGAGACGCCACTGGAGCGTTACCTGCGCTCGCTCGCCTCCATTCGCCGCCGTACGGTCAGCCGGGCCGAGTTGGACCGGGTCTTTTACCGCACGTTGCACCGCACCGTCCGCAACGACTGCACCGTCTCCATCGCCCGCCGGCTCTGGGAAGTGCCGCCCCAATACACTGGCCTGCGCATCGAGATCCGCCATCCCGAAGGACGTCCCAGTGAGCTGTTTCTCTTCGAAGACGACCAGCCGGTGGTGCGTCTGCACCGGGTCGACGCCGCCCAAAACGCCACTTCCCCCCGAAGACCCCGTTTTTCCCTTCCCGACGAGGAGGATGAATCGTGATCCACACTTTTTACGGCTTCTCCGACACTCCCTTCGCCAAGGACATCCCGGCCCAGAAACTGCTCCCCACTGCGGCCTTTGACGAACTCGCCCGGCGCCTGGACTACATGCGTACCCGTCTGGGGCTGATGCTCGTGCTGGGGGAGGCCGGAACCGGCAAAACGGCCGCCGTGCGCGCCTTCGTCGAGCAACTCAACTCCTCCGTCTACAAGCTCTTCTACGTGCCCCTGTCGACGGTCACTCCCCTGGATTTTTGGGCCCAGCTCAACAGCGAGTTCGGCGGTGAGCCCTCCAGCCGCAAGTCCACTCTGTTTCGAAACCTGCAAACGGCCGTGCGCGACTATGTGGAGAACGCCAAAAAGACCCCGATTCTAATTCTCGACGAGAGCCAGTGTCTGCCCGACAAAACACTGGACGAAATACCTGTACTTCTTAATTTTAGGATGGATTCAATCGATCCCCTGCTCATGATCATGATCGGTCATCCCGACCTGGGCCGACGGCTCGGGCGCCCCATGTTCCGCAACATCCACCAGCGCATCCTACTCTCCTACAAGCTGCCTCCCCTGGATGAGGCCGAAACCAAAAACTACGTCTGCCACCATCTCCAGCTGGCCGGAGCTAAACCCGACATCTTCACCGACTCGGCCTACCTGGCCCTTTACAAAACTTCGGGCGGCGTCTGCCGGCTGCTGAACCGCCTCTGCCTGGGCGTGCTCGAGCAAAAGGCCACTCTGGACGAAGAGGACATCTACCGGGCCTCCGACGAGCTGTGAATAGCGCCGACATGTTCTTCGACAACTCTCCCGAGAAGATCCTCGCCTACCTGCAAGAGCAGCTGCCCGATTACCCTTACCGCCCCGAGCTGGATGCGGCTTTCATTGCCGAACTGACCGCCGACTTCCCCGACGTAGACATCCTGGAAGAGATCAAAACCTTCCGCTGGTACTTCGACAACGCTCCGCTGAGTCGCGTCAACAACGTCCGCGTCGCCCTGCGTCGCTGGATCGCCAACGCCAACGGCTCCCGCTTCCGCTAGCTCCTCTCCTACCAAGGGCTGGCCTCAACCACCAGCGCTCCTCTAATCCGTCATTTTCTGCTTACCCAATCCAGGTCAAAACAGCCTGACTTCACCCCCTCTAAACAATCTGCTGTCTTACACCTCACAGCGATCCGATCGGACCACGGAGGGTCCTCCTACACTGGGTGTCACGGGTCGGCGAGGTGTACACCGGGAATGTCACAGGATGGCAAAGCGATAGGGGTAGGGAAAGCTCATTGGTTTGAGCCTCCCCTCCCTCCGAACCGGACGTGCGGTTCTCCCGCATCCGGCTCTCCAGTCAGTGGGGTCCACGGCGGGACTGACAGATCTGCGCGTGGGCTACGGCCATGGTAAATAGCCCCTGCTCGATAAAGTAGGCATTTTTGCCTCCTTTCACTCCTGTTTCCAGGGTCGTCAGCATGCGTTCGGTCCACACTTCCGCTTCCACCCAGCTCCATTTCTGGCTCTCGGCTTCTCTGCCTTGCTTAGGAGTCTCCTCCACTTTCGACAGTTCCTCTTGCTTCGTCATTGACTCTACACATCCACCTTCCTGGCGGGCCTTCGCTCCACCGGCATTACCCGGCTTCTTCACTACTACGCCGCCTCTGACTTCTGCGGGTCTCTTACCAGACCGACCTTTCGCAGACCTCCTCGCTTTACGTCACTTGAACTTCCCACCATTCCATCTCCAACCACCCCAAGGGTTAACAAGATGCCTTTTTCACGTTACCCATCAGGCTCTTGTCCGTGTCAGGTTTCCCTTCCATTCGAGCTTCGCCATTTCCCAGCAGGCTCGCTGTCCCCTCTGAGCCGAATCGAGTTCGTCTCCTACAGACTGGTGGTTCTCCTTCGGCTGCTTCCCACCCCACCTCACGATGACGCAGTTGCCGTCGAATACGGGCCGGAGAACGTTTGCCCGGTAGGGACTTTCACCCTACTGTTCAAGTGCGCTTACGAGCGCACTAGGAGCCGCCTCCGCGCGGCGATCTGATCCAACTTTCAACCTTCAACTTGCAACTTGCAACCTCACAGCGATCCGATCGGACCACGGAGGGTCCTCCTACACTGGGAATGTCACGGGTCGGCGAAGTGTACACCGGGAATGTCACGGGTCGGCGAGGTGTACACCGGGAAATGTCCCGGGGTCGGCGAAGTGTACACCGGGAATGTCACGGGTCGGCGAAGTGTACAACGGATCAATGTGGGGGGGACTGGATCCATCAACTTCCGCTTCCCAGGCGGCCAGTCTCTGCTTCAGATCCTTCACGACTGGAGGATTCGTGTAGACGAGATCGTTGCGCTCTCCCGAATCGGCAACCACGTCAAAGAGGAGATCGGTGCCTCCATCACGGATATATTTCCAACGACCCCTGCGCGCCGCCTTCTGCTGTCGAACGCGAAGGCTCAGACGCCAGAAGAACTCCCGTTCCACCGGCAGCTCATTCCCAGTTAGAATCGGAAACAAGCGGATGCCATCCAGATCCCTTCCTCGAGGAGGTTCCACACCTGTCGCGGCCAGAATGGAAGCGGTCAGATCCATGTGGATGGCCAACTGATCGGACAACCGGCCCGCGGGCAGTTGCTTTGGCCAACGCAGCAGACAGGGAACACGCAGGCCTCCCTCCCAGAGCGTGGCAAATCCATGGAAGAAAGGGTAGGTTCTGGACAGCTCTCGCCCACCGTGGTCATAGCTGAAGATCACCAGAGTATCCTCCGCAATCTTCCGGTCGTCGAGTCGATCCAGAATTCGGCCGATTCCCGCATCCAGTGCCTCAACAACCTTGACATAGTCCTGGCGCGTACTGGAGTCCCAGGTCTCCTGATCGCGGATGTCGGAAGGACGATCCGGGGGCTGAGCGGGTGGAAGAGCGGCATTGTAGGCCACGTACAGGAAGAACGGGTTCGCCGCCTGTTTGTCGATGAATGCAACCGCTCGATCCGTCAACAACTCGGTAATGTATCCCTCCCGTTCCACCGGCGTCGTGTTCTCGTAAAGACCCGGCTCGCCCTTGTACGTCCGATGTGAGAAGTAGTCGACCGTCCAGTCGTGAAAACCGAAAAACTCGTCAAATCCGTGGGCGACTGAAAATGAAGCCATCATGGACATCCCGGGGCCTCTGAAGGCTGCCCATGGAGATTTGCGGCGAGCTGTCGGCGCTCAGATGTGCTGATTCCCCAAGAGTGATATTGAAGGCAAGGCTCAGGCGCACCAAGGAACCGCAATAAGCAAAGCGAATAAACTGTCGGCGGCTCAATGTGCTTCTGTTCCTCATTTGGTGTTCAAGGCAAAGCTCAAACAAACCAAGGAAATACAGTGAGCGAAGTGAACAAAAGAATTAGCTCAGGGCAAAGGCAAAGGCAAGGGCACGGGCAAGAATAGGACGCTGAACGCGTGCTGACGCTCTTTCTGTGCGTTACCTCTAATCCGTCACAGCCATGAGCTCGAGAACATCCTGGCAGCCTGCCGTCATCATGCCCACATCCGTCGAGATGGAGCACAGTCTGAACCCAAGTTCGATCATGCGGCGGGTATAAGCGGCGGTGCCGTTGTGAATTCCGGCCACCACTCCGTGCCGGCCCGCGGCTTCCGCAATTCTTTCTACAACTTCCAGAAAAGGCTCCTCCTCCTGGTCGAATTTGGGCGTCAAGCCGAGGGCGAAAGAAAGATCGGAAGGCCCTACATAGACTGCATCCAGACCCGGGACGGCCACAATCTCCTCCAGATTCTCGAGGGCTTCGCGGGTCTCGATCATGGCTATCGTAAGAACGGTCTCGTTGGCGTGCTCGAGATAGTCCCCGTAGAGACGAGCCCGAAAAGGGCCCCAGCTGCGATTGCCGTGGGGCGGATAGCGGCAGGCGGCCACGAACCTCCGGGCTTCCTCGGCAGTGTCGATCATGGGGCAGATGATGCCGTAGGCTCCAACATCCAGCATCTTGCCGACCATCCCGGGGTCCAGCCCACGCACCCGAACCAGAGGAGTCGTATCGGTGGTGGAGATGGCCGTCAGCATGTCGGTGGCCGCCCGCTCATCGATGGCCCCGTGCTGCATGTCCACGAACAGAAAGTCCCAGCCCTGGTGGGCCAGTACTTCAGCGGAGTAGGCGCTCGGGATCACCACCAACAGGCCGGTTGCTGTTCGTCCCTCACTCCAGATGCGGCGCAGCCTGTTTTCGCGCATAGACTATAATTGGTTCCTCCCCCGGCTCCTCCAACAACTCCTGCCAGGCCTCTTCTCGCATACCGCAGCTCTGATCTGCGGCGGGAAGACAGTCTCGATGCCCTCTTTGCGATAGGTCCTGACGGCTTCGAAACATCAAGGGCCCCATCTTAGCGCATTGTTTGAAGTACCTGGGCACGTAATGGTCGAAAAGGCCCACCATTGCCAAGTCGGCGAAGTGCAGGAGCGGCCTCTGTGCCGCGAACCTGTTCGGACCACGGAGGGTCCTCCCACACTGGGAATGTCACAAGTCGGCGAAGTGTAGGAGCCGCTTCCACGCGGCGATGGGATGGGACTCGCAGGGGCGACCCTTGTGGTCGCCCGTCAAGCGGGCCGGCGCGAGACCGGCCCCTACGGCATGTCTTTTCCGATCGGACTGCACTAGGACCCCGAGCGGCGCTCGCCGATGCAGTACAGGTACTGTTCGGTGCGCACAAAAATCTGCCCCTCCGAGATGGCCGGTGAGGACAGCGTGTAGCCTTCCAGTTCGTTCTCAGCCAACACCTTGAACTCGGGGCCGGCTTCCACCACGCTGGTCACGGCATCCTCACTGGTCACATAGATCTTGCCGTCGGCCAGAACCGGGGACGCAGTGTAGATTCCGGGTCGCACTCGCTCTGGACCCCAGACCACCTGTCCACTTCGCGCCTCCAGGCAGAACATGACTCCATTGTCCCGGAGAAGATACAGGTAGGTCCCGTCCGTCACCGGGGTGGGAACGTCGGGGCCGTCATCCGTCTGCCAGAGCAGCCTGGGTTCTCCACCACCCAGTTGAAAGGCCTGGAAGGGCGTCTTGCGAGTGGGAACATAGATGATGTCCGTCAAAACCAGCGGGGAAGCCACGATCCGATAGTTCCCCGCCTTTGCGGGGTTTAAGCCACCGCCACGCCAGAGCTCCTTTCCGGTGGCCGGGTCATGCCCGGTCACATAGTCTCCGCCGGTGACGACGATCTCGGTCTTCCCGTGGTAGGTCAGTACTGCTGGAGTCGTATACGAATCGGGAGACTCGGCAACGGCGTCAGTGGGTCTCTCCACGCGCCACTTCGTGAAGCCCGTGGCAGAGTCCATGCCGAGCAGATAGGACGGGTCGTCCGTTTTCATCCCGTGGAGAACCTGCACGTAGAGAGTCCCGTTGTACAGCAAGGGCGAGGAACCGTAACCCCACCCGAGACCAAACTCTCCATAATCGGCCTGGATGTCTCGAGCCCAGACCTCCTTTCCTTTGAAGTCGAAGGACTTGACAATGCCGGTCCCGGTCATGACCCAGACATGCAAACCGTCGGTCACCGGAGAAGGAGAGGACATGTTCTGCTTCTGCATCTGCCGGTTTCCTCCGCCCAGACTCCGCTTCCATCGGGTCTTTCCGGAGTTCCGATCCAGACACCACAGAGCCAGGCCCTCCGCTTTCGGGTCTGGTTCCTCCTCTCTAGCCGGTCCGCGCGCTTTTCGTTTGCCTCCTTCGGCCGCGTTGAGAAACAGGTGGTCACCCCAGACAATCGGTGTGGCTCCACTCCAGGCCGCCATGGGGACCTTCCAGGTGACGTTTTCGGTCGCGCTCCACTCCACCGGCAGGTTTTTCTCCGGACTGACACCATCGCGACCGGGACCCCGCCAGTGGGGCCAGTTTTCGGCCCACACCAGGGTCGTAAACAAAAAAAGGATCCCGACAGATTTCATCCCTGCTCGCATTGTGTTCCTCCAGACCACGCCCCCGGCCGGGCGTTCGATCCTTTGCGCCGATTCTAGCGACTGGCCCCGCCAGGATCAAACGGAAAGCGCCTCTGACAGCGGCCTGCGCGCAGGCACCGCAGTCACTGGCGTTCCTGCCCCTGTAGTTTCCTTGTTCGGACCACGGAGGGTCCTCCTACACTCGGAACGTCACGGTCGGCGAAGCGTAGGAGCCGCTTCCATGCGGCGATCTGATCGAACTTTTAACCTTCAACTTTTAACTTGCAACCCCACAGCGATCTGATCGGACCACGGAGGGTCCTCCTACACTGGCTCGTTTGGAACCTGAAAGTGGGAGGCGCGGCGCGGCGACCTGCAGTCGTGAACGTGACTACCCGGCGGTCGCGGCCTGAGGCCCCTCCCACTCTGGGAGTTTGGACCATTCCGGGTAGAGCCGGTGAGTTACCCCACCAGCTCCCCCACAGACCCGGACGAATGGAACGTTGGAACCTACAGAAAGAGGAAACGATGGCGATGCCCGTTCCCAGCAGCAGGCTCTCCGCCAGACAAGCACCTTGGTCCGGGCGCAATTCGCACCCCTCCCACTGTTCCGGCCGCCACAAGACCGACCCCTAGGGCAGCCTCTTCCGCGCCACTTCCAGGTTCATCTTGAACTCCGGCCGCTCCGGGTCCAGAGCCACCGCCCCCTGGTACTCCTGCACCGCCAACTGTGTCTGTCCCCGGCTGAAGTAGAGGTTGCCGAGCAGATTCTGGAGATCTGCGTTGGAGGGGTCTGCTTCTTTCGCCCGCAACCCATAATCGAGCGCCCGCCCGTAGTCCCGGCGCTGGTACCAGTACTGTGCCATCAGGTGATTCCCGATGGGCGAGCGCGGATCAATGGCATCCATCCGCGCAAGGTGTTCGTAGGCCTGCTCGAGCAGTCCCCGTGAAAGCAAGATGTCGGCCAGCACGCTGCGGGCCCGCCAGTTCTCAGGGTCCTTTTCCACGGCCAGTTCAAAGAGCCCTACGGCATCTCTGACCTTGCCCGCGGCCAGGGCCCACTCTCCTCGCCCTACCAGTTCGGCGGCCGCGGAATTCCCCGGGTCGGCCTGGGAAGGAGTCGCCGTCGCCGGCTGTGCCCGGGGTGCCCCTTTTTCGGCCCCGTCCGCCCGCGCCTGATAAGCATTTCCCAGAAGACGGGGGATATCTGGGGAATCGGCGGCCGCCGGTCGGGCTCGCTCCAGATACTTGATCGCCTGCTCGTAGTCCCCCATCTGCAAACAGAGCGCACCGAGTTTGCGCAGGTGGTGCGGGTTGGTGGGATCCTGGTCTACAGCCTTGAGAAAAGCTGCTTTCGCCGCCGGCTTGTCTCCCAGCTGGTAACGGGCCGTTCCCAGCACGGAGTGGGCCGGGGCATTGTTGTCTGGCTGGCTTTGAATGCTGGCCTCCGCGGACTCCCGGGCACCTTCAAAGTCCCCCTTGCCGAGACGGATCTGGCTCCTCATGAGATCGACATTCGCGTTCTGAGGATCCTGCCCGGCCAGGAAGTCCAGTACAGCGAGAGCCCGGTCGTGCTCTTCTGTCTGGTAATAGGTGTCGGCCAGTAGCCAGCCCAGCCGGGGGTCCAGTTGCTTCCACGGAGCCTTTCCCAGCGAGTCCAGACTTGCCAGAGCCAGCTTGGGCTCACCCGTACGGGCCAGTGCATTCGCGTAGGAAACAGCGTGGCTGGGGTTGTCGGGATCCAATCGGACCGCCTCTTTGAACTCGGCGACGGCGCCTGGCCAATCCTGCGCCTGAGAAAGGGCCATCCCCTTGAAGAAGTAAGGCTCGGGATCGGACGGATTGGCCTTCTTCTGGCGCTCGAAAAGCTCCACGGCCTGGGAGAATTGCCGCTGCAGGATCAGGTGCTGCCCATCCTGATTGGCCCGCAGCCGCTCGGCCTCAGCACGATGACGTTCGGCATCCTCCTCCCGACCCAACCGATAGTACAGCCCAATGAGAGCCACCTGACCATCCAGGAAATCGGGGTGTTCTTCGACGACCCCTTTTACGACTTGAAGGGCCTCTTCGATCCGATTCGTGTAATTGTAGACCAGGCCGATCTGAAACCGCACGGCCACGTCCCCCGGTCGCGCGCGGAGGGCACGTTCGAAGCAAGCCAGGGCTTCCTCGTATTTCTGCTCGTTTTCATAAAGAAAAATACCGTGAAACCGGTTGGAATCATAGTCGTCAGGATTGATTTCGAGTTCTCGCAGGAAGGCATCGTTCGCCTCGTCGTGCCGCGTCATGGTTCTCAGCAGGTGCCCGTAGGTGGCATTCAAGGAGGGGGTCCCGGGGTCGAGCGCGATGGCTCTTTCCAGGTGCTTGAGAGCACCAAAGTAGTCGCCGTTCTCGATCAGGGCCTGGCCGAGCGTTAGCCGTACCTCTGCCGAGTCTGATTGCAGCAGCCCCGCCTCTACCAGAGATACCCCCTTTGAGACCTGGCCATTTTCGACCAGCGCAGCCCCCAGCACATAGGACAGCTCAGGAGACTCGACCAGTTCAGACTCCAGAGGTGAAAGCAGCTCGATCGTCTTCTTCCATTCGCCCAGCCTGAGATAGCTGGATGCCAGCAGCTGAAGGGCTTCTCTGTTTTCCGGTCGTTCTTTGACAACTCCGGCCACGAGGTCCCGGGCTTTTTCGAATTCCGCAGCCTGAAAGTATGTCCAGCCCAGAGTGAGCCGGGCGGCGGTCGGATCTATGAGGTCCCCGCTTTGGAGAGCCTGTTGATAGTGGGCGATCGCTTTTTGCAGCTTGCCCGTCTGCCCGTAGGCGTTCCCGAGGGTGAAACGAACCTCCGCCGCCCCGGGATACCGGGACAGAAAAGCTTCGTAGTCCCGAATGGCACCTTCCAGGTCACCTGCCTGCTGCTGCTCCACGGCGCGTCTGAGAATCTGCTCCGGAGTGTCTGGTCCCTGCTGCGCCAGGGCCCATCCTCCAACGCCGACCTGCACCAGAAGAAGCCAGCGACCAAGAACCCGAAATGCCCTCAGGTGAAGCATGCAAGACATCCTAGTGCATCTCGCCATAAGTCTTGATCCAGGGTCAGCGCGTCAATCCCGTCGCTGGCTAGGCGTCGGGAGCGAGTCATATCATGCCATATGGCGAGCGAGCGCAACAACGCCAGCGGCGAGGAGCGGCGGAACATGTCAATAACTTTGAGACACTTTGGTGAATAAATTACTGTAGCGTCATCTCAAGAGTTCTCCTTTTCGGGAGGGTTGATCCAGACGGCCTCGGGAAGAGGTGGCGGAACGGGTTTGCCGTTGGGAAATCTCTCCGGGAAGAGTGCATGGGCGGCCTCCAACACGTGGGCACGATTGCGACGTGTGGCGAGGGCGGAGCGATAGTGCACGTCCTCGGGAGTGTGCAGGCCAATACCCGAATGGCGATGGTCGCGGTTATACCAATCGAAGAAATCCCGACAGAAGTCTCTGGCTTGCTGAATGGTGCCGAAACGAGCCGGGAATTCTGGACGGTACTTGAGGGTCTTGAATTGGGATTCCGAGTAGGGATTGTCGTCACAGACATGAGGCCGAGAGTGAGACTTGGTGACTCCCAGATCGGCCAGTAGCAAGGCCAGTGCCTTGGAACTCATCGACGAGCCACGATCGGCATGCAGAGTGAGATCACCCGCTACGATCTCCTGCTTGGAGCAGCTCTGGGCGATCAAGACCTTGGCCAGGCGTGAGCTTTCCTGGGTGGCCACCATCCAGCCCACCACATAGCGGCTGAAGATGTCCAGGATCACGTAGAGGTAGTAATAGCTCCATTTGACGGGCCCCTTCAGCTTGGTGATGTCCCATGACCAGCATTGGTTTGGGCCGGTGGCCAGAAGTTCCGGCTTTGAGTAGTGGGGATGGCGGCGCTGGCGACGGCGTTCTCTAACTTCCAAACGTTCGGCCAGAATGCGGTACATGGTTCGGATCGAGCACAAGTACCGCCCTTCATCCAGCAGCTCCGCCCATACGGCGGCAGGAGCTTTGTCGATAAACTGCCGGCTGTGCAGAACCTCCACAACGGCCTCCCTTTCGGGTGGGCTCAAGGCTCGAGGAGATGTCGGCCGAGGTCGAGCTTCAACCGCCGGCTGTTCCCGCCGTCGTTTTTCCCGATAGAGGCTTGACGGTGGCAAACCCAGCGCCTGCGAGCCCACACGAATGCCGTGAGTTTCCGAGAAACGCAACGCTTTGTCCATCAGCTCTCGTCTTCGTTCTCGCTGCTGCTCTCCAGAGAGATTCCCAATAGATGCGAGACTTTTTTTTGGATATCCAGCATGATCTCCGCCTTCTCGAGCTTGCGTTTCAGCTTCCGATTCTCAGCCTGCACTTGCCTCAGTTGATGATCCAGAGGATTGACCGGCTTCGATTTGCGCCCTCGCTTGCGAGGGGTCAGTGCCTGCAAAGTTCCTTCCTCGCGTTGTCGTCGCCAGTCCTGAAGATTCGACCAGTAAAGCCCTTCCCGGCGCAGCAAGGCTGCCACTTCGCCGAACTCACAGCCATCGGCCTGCTCCAGGATCCTGAGCTTATAGCGGGCTGAAAACCGGCGCCGGGTTGCCTTGGCTGCAATTTCCGGATTGGGTCTAGGAAGAGCCTTGTCGGACTCGGTCCTTTCCGCAGCGGTTTTGGAGACCTCTCCACTTCGCTCCGAGGTTTCCAAAATCCTCAATTTGTTGTCGCTTCTGTTTTCTATCATTCGTAATCCAGCTTCTCGCCCCCTAGTCTAATTTAGTGGGGAAGAAGTGTCTCACCATTATTGGCACAGAGGGCGGCGTCTGAACCTGGGTCAAGACTTATGGCGGGCTGCACTACCACGGGCCGCGGAGGCCCGGTGATCAACCGTGCCGAACTGAGCCTGTTGCCAGTGTGTTCCGTTCGCCACGCCAGGTTAGCGTGCCCTGCTGCCTGGATGGCTTGACGACCTGGCTGCGGCCCAGGTTCCGGCCTGTCTACGCAGCAGAGCGAATTGAGTGGGCTAGGGCAGCTGACGCCAGATCTGGACCTGTTCCACTTAACACTCACACGATTTACAAAGTGAGGATCAGCTCTCCAATGGCCGGCGTCAGGGAAGGCGCATCCGGCAGCCCGGAAACCTGGTACACCATGAAGGAGTCCTTTGCCAACTTCCGCGACATCCGGGGTATCACCCTCCCCACCCATTGGACCCTCGAGTACAGCAAAGAGATTGGACGAACGGGCAGCGTGCTCCGCTTCACCACGCAGTACCAGGACATGTACCCGAACGCGGAAATCGAGGCGGCCGAGTTCAAGATTCGCTAACAGCCCGTGGTGAAAGTCCCACGCTGTGCAGTAACCAAAGCCGGTTGATCGGTTGATCCTTTCACACCCGTGATGTATCTTTTTCATTACGAAAGTTTAAAGAACCTTGGATTCTGGTTCGTCCTTTTGGGGACCCAAAAAAATCCATAAAGTTGGATTTCCCTGCGTAGATGAGCCCATTTACTGGATCCAGGCGTTTGTGCTTGTCCGCTACTGATGTAAATATTCGGTAAACCCATCATCGGCTTTATGCCTAATGGGGTGAGGCGGGTTGGGAACTCAAGTGGAGCGAAGCGATCTTCGGAAGTGTTTGCTCAGGGGGTAGAGCCAGATGCTTTTGGTGGGCAGATCGGCCTTGCGGTCACGGTCCAGCTTGCCCCGGCCCTGGGTCTGTCCGACATGGATCCAGTTGGCGGCCTTGTAGCAGGCGCCTGTGAAGCGCCCCGTGTCGACGAAGGTTTCCAGCAGAACGGGTCGGTAGGCGTAGCGGTCGTGCCAGTCCTCGGGGAGTTGACGCGCGGCCATGGCCAGCAGTTTAGAGGCCAGGTTCTTGGACTCGACCCAGGGAAGGATCAAGAAACGGGCGTTGTTGACGATCAGTTGAAGGTTTCTCTCCCTTTCCGAAGGACGCCAGCCGATGAAGCGGTCGCGAGGGGCGGTTTTCCAAGCGGCGGCGCCAAAGCCGAGCAGGGCCAGGATGCGGCTTTCGGAACAAGCGAAGTAGCGCAGCTGAGCACCCGGCAGGGGCTTGTATCCCAGATAGTGGTAGCGGTCGATGTATTCATTCCACAAAGTGGAGTCGGGGCGGCTCAGGACCGGCTCCAGATGCAGGCCGGACAGCTCGTGCACGGGTCGGGACAGCAGCGGTTGTGGTGCGCTGCAGAAAGTGTGCTTGATTGGGCCCGAGCCTCCCTTCGGGTTGCGAGGGGGCGGCAGCTGCAGCAACCCCTGCCGATGCATGCGCAGCATGGCCACCCGGCAGCTCATCTCCTTGAGGCCACCGTCAGGCTTGAACCAGCCCAAGAGCTGGCAGGCCAAGCGGGAGAGCTGGGCCCGCGAGCGGGTCGGATCTTCGCCAATCAGCTCACACAGTCGCCGCATCTCCCGGCCGCTAAAGTCTCGCCCGCAGAAGCGTTTCATCCAGCCTCCGCTGCCGGCGTCCTGGCCCAGGTCAATGCGCGGGCACGATGGGGGCTTATTTTCCAGGGAAGAAAAGGATCCAGGTCGGGTGGCGGCTGTCCGCCTTGCCTAGCGCAGGCCTGCAGATAGTCCCTGAGCCACAGGCGGGGGTTGAGGCCGTTGAGTCGCAGGGTGGCAAAGATGCTGAATAAGCTGGCCGCCAACTGGGCGCTCCAGCGGCTGCCTGAGCCGTAGTAATTCTTGCGTCCCACCACCGGGTTGCGCAAGGCGCGTTCGGCGGCGTTGTTGTCCATAGCCACTTCCGGTTGATCCACAAACACGGTCAGCCCTGGCCAGTGTCGAGCCAGGCTTTTCAGGACCTTGCGACAGGGGGGAGCCAGGCTGGGAAGCTGGCGTTGAGCCTCGCATTGCTCTCGCATTTTCTCAACCGCCACCCGCAGCTTTCGATCGGCCCGGGCCCATTCCAAGGGCTGATCGCGAACTGCCAGCCGCAGCTGATTGGCAGCAAAGAGCCGGCCAATGTCGTCAATCCACATCAGGGACCAGTCCTGCCAGGGGGGGTGGGATAGGCCCAGTCGCCAAAAGTCGCGGCGCACGTGAGCCCAGCAAAAGGCATGGCAAATACGCCCCTCTGAGACCCGGACCAGCTTCTTATAGGCAGAATATCGATCGGTGAGTAAAGTGCCCTGGGCGCTGCCGAAGTGAGATTGAGGCACTGCAGACGAGCGACTGGGTTGGAGCTGGTACACGACTGTGGAGGCCGACAAAAACACCCACAAATGCCAGAGCCGTCCGCTTTTGCCTTCCACCGCCACAAACACCGGCCAGCCGGTCTCGTCGGCTTGCCAGTTCTCCTGGGTGAGCTGCTGCTGGGCGATCGCCTCGGCCACCGGCAAAAACAGACCCTGCAGTTTTTTCAGCCCTCCGGCCACCGTTCCTGCAGAGAGAGTCAAACCGTGGTCTCGCCACTGCTGCAACAGACGGTGGGTGGGGCGGCAATGGTCAAACTTCTCCAGCAGAATCTCCACCCAAACCGAAATCCCTAGTTTGCCTTTGGGAATCAAGCGTGCCGGGGCGGGCGCCGTGACAATGCCGGGCAGCACCCCGCAGCGGCAGGCCGCTTTGTACTTGCGCCGCCGGATCACCCGCCGGTGGGCCCGCACTTCGATTTCGGCCACCTCGGCGTCTTCCGTCCAGCCCAAGGCTTCCAGTGCCAGACCGCATTTCGGACAGCTTTTTTGGGCTTCCTCCAGATCCACTACCTCTTCCTGGGCTGCCAACCCGTCCAGAGTGGTCCGACCGTGCCCCTGCTTGCCTTTTTGCTGCCCTCGGGGTCGCCCGCTCGCCTTGGGGCTGGAACTGCCAGCGCGCCCACCCTTGGCCTGTTCACTCTTGCGCCCCCAGAGCTGACTCTCCAGCTCTCGAACTCGAGCCCGCAGACTCAAGTTCTCTGACTTCAACTGCTTTTCTCTCTCCACCGCCCCGGCATGCTGGGCCTTCCAGTACGCTGCCGCCCAGCGCAGCCGGATGTACTCTTCCTTGGCCACCAAAACCCGCTTCGTCGAGCCATCAGCCGTCAGTCCACCCGATTCCGGCTTGGTGGTAGCACTCAGCTGCATGCTCCCTGTATACACACTCGCAGCTTCTGTGTCCAGCAAAGTTTGACCGCGGGCTTATTTGGAAGGAGATTATTGCAAGACGGGGTTTACCGAATATTTACTACTGATTTAGCTAAGTTAAAGAAATAGCGATGGTTAGCAACATTATTCCAAAATGGGGTACGGTTGTGCCAGAAAGAATGTATCCTTTTATCCAGTTTCAATGCCTTATGAAGAAACGTGCTCTATTTCCCTCAAGTCCAGTTTCGCCCTGGTGACGATTCTGCTACTGGCTTCCGCCACCGGCTGGGCCCAGGACTCCAGAATTTCGGGAACGGTCACCGACTCGACCGGGGGAGTCATCCCCGGCGTTGAAGTCACCGTGACCAACCTGGCAACCGGAGCCTCCAGGCAGGCAGTGACGGATGACTCGGGCCGCTATTCGGTACCGCAGCTCTATGCCGGGAATTATCGGGTCAGCGCCAGCATGGCTGGCTTCGACGCTCAGCAGCTCGAGCTGCTGCTGGATCCCGCGCAAACCACCGAGCAGAATTTCCAGCTTTCTGTGGGAGCTCCCAGCAATGTGGTCGAGGTGGCCTCTTTCGCCACTCGAATCAATGTGAATCCCTACGATATGGCAACGGTCATCGAGGAAAAGCAGATCGAGCAACTGCCCCTGAACGGGCGCAGTTACCTGACTCTGGCGGCCCTCAGTCCGGGCATCATCAAGGGCCAACAGGGCGGCCGAGGGAACCAGATGGAGGCAGGTTTCAAATCAGGCGGACTGGCCATGGAGCATGTAGCCATTTCACGTCATATTGGCTTCGACTTCCGTCACAGGAGCCTGAGTTTCAAGCCCCAGGTGGTGATGGCGGGCCAGCGGGATGACATCTTCTCGACCGAGACCAGCACGGCAGGCTACACGGTCATCAACCTGGCTGCTTCCTATACGATTGCCCGCCAGCACTTCGTTCATCAGCTGGGAGTCAACGTCTTCAATGTGGGGGACCGCCTTTACCGAAACCATGCCTCCTTCATCTAAGGACCTGGCGCCGGAGATTGGGCGGGGGGTGCGGTTTACCTATACGGTGAAGTTTTTCTAGTTCCACACGGTTACATAGACTAAGAAACGCGTTATGAACCAAGGACGCCTCCTGAAGAGCTGCCGCCCCGTCACACAGTCTGACCTCCTTTCCGTAGTCCAAATCAAATCCTCCAGAATCCTTGAAAAAGAAGCTAGGATGCGCACACTTATCGGCATCTTGACCCTAGTAGGGTCCTCTGTGCCCATTTTGCAAGCCCACAAATACGAACCCATCAATGCTGAATATGCCCCGCCGGTGGAGATCTTTATTTTGGACATCACCCCTCAATATCTGAATTTGAGGGAAGGACACGATTTCTATCTGATCCCCGAAATCGGTATAGAGATACCCTTAACGGCGTGGTCCCAGATGGAGGTATCCGTTCCCTACCTACGACTTGATCCTCCCGGGACAGAAGCTCGAAATGGCTTCGGAGACCTAAAGTTCGGATTTCGTGCTGGTTTGCCAAAATTCAAGAAGACTCCCATGCTAGCCCTGAATTTTGAAGTGGTCGCTCCGACAGGAGACTCCCAGGACGGGCTAGCGGGCGAGGCCACAGAGTTCGCCACAGGGCTCTTTGCCACCCAGCAGTTTGACCGGGGGATCGTGTTCGCCAACTTTAGTTATGCCGCCGAATTCCCCAAGGAGGAAGACCCTCGCGAGAACATTCTCGAGTACGCAATAGCTGCTGTCTTTCACGCGGGTCGTCTGTTTCACCCCACAGTGGAGTTTTTTGGCGAGTCCAACTTGACCGAAGGAGAAACCGAAGCCTTCCTGGCACCCGAGCTCATCTTGAACGTGAGCCATCGTTCTGAATTGAAATGGGCGCTACCCATCGGCCTGACCGATTCAAGCCCGAACTGGGGGTTCCAATTCCAGCTCACCATTTTCCTAAATGAGCACCCAGGCCCTTAACCTCAAGCTTTAAGGGTGATTCTCCTAAACCCTGTGTCACCGATCTTGTCCAGGTAACGCTGATCCTCGGTCAGGAAGCTTGGACTGATCCCCCTCAGTGTCGCCTTCTGAGCATAAAGGCAACATGCCCCTCTTAACCACTCCCCTGTCCCCCCGTCCTCCTCCGGGCCGTCAGGTCTATTTGAAACCCTCGCCCACCCTGAGGTCGCTCGACGAGTTCAGAGATGTGGGCCAATTGAAGAGCCTTTCGGCCTGACGGCCAAAATTCTTACTCGAGGATGGCCGTCATTGCGAGATCTCGCCCTGGCCCTTACCTCAGGGTCCTTAATAATGTTGCGGCAGACCAGGTTCTGAGGGTGGAGGAGCCGGCATCGTAGCGGCGTCAGTAGAAAGTGGGAGCGGCTGCGTGCCGTTCCTTGACGCCGGAACCACAGCTCTGTGCCGTTTCCTTGGCGCCAGAACAACAGAACGGCCATTGTGGCTGAACCAGTCCCTCGGTTATGCCATCTAACAGCAAAAACGGGGTCGGGCACTTTGGCCAAGCGGGCTGTGGTATAAGGTGGGAGACTTCGTGCTCAGCCCGGGATTTTTTGAAGCTTATGCGTTACTTGTTTTTGTGCATCCTCGTGACGCTTCTAGCGGTGCCTGAAGTCTGGGGCCAGCGAGTCGTCGCCAGCATCTCTCCAACCGAAGAGTCTCTCAAGTTTGATTCCAACGCCGTTGGGTTGACGACACTGGGACTGGGACTGGGTGACTTCAACTTCTCACCCAACGTCGTCTTCACGCCGGATTCGCTCCGGGGCTTTGTCGCGTATCCGGGGCGGGAAGAGGAGGGACTGACCGTTTCGAGCAACAAGGTGATGGCTTTTGACGCGGTAAACGGTGAGCTGCTGGCGCTGATCGAGGTGGGCCCGAGCCCGGTCTCTCTGACACTCACGCCGGATGGAGGGCATGTGGGGGTCGTTTCTCTTTTCCTGCGCGAGAACACGCCCAACGTGGAGAACGAGTTCGAACCTCCGAGGATCGGCTCGGTCTCACTGATCGATGTCCAGACTTTCGAAGTTCAATCCCTCGAGCTGGACCAGGTGCTCTTTTCGTTTTTCAACAACATTGCCTTTTCGGCGGACGGCTCAACCGGGTTCGTGGCTTCCGCAGGGTCCGACGAGATCCTTCGGTTCGATGTCGGCTCGATGACGGAGACCGGGCCCCGAATCGAGTTGCCGGGCGCAACCAACGCCGCCTCCATCACAATGGCTGCTGATGGAAGCTTTTTCACCGTCGTTCTACCGGGCTCTAATGTACTGGATACTTCAGAACAGCCCGACTCTATTCAAATCATCGATCCTGCCTCTTTTTCGATTATAGGAAGTATTATTCCGGACCCACTGGTGGTCGAGCGTACAGACGGCACCTCGATCATGATCCCTCATGACTTTTTCGGACTCAATAACGTCTCCATCACCCCGGATAACAAGTGGGCCATCATCGGAGATCGCGAAATCAGTCGCTCCAGCGGTTTTGCCGCCCTCACCACAGATCACGCACTGATTATCGATTTGGAGCAGCGCGAGGTGGCCCAGGTCATCACCGTGGGAGGTGGAGCCAGCGCAAGCTCGGTGTCTCCCACAGGCGATCGGTTCGCCCTGGTTTCCGCCATTGAGGTTTCACTGTTCGATCCCAGTGAGGAAGGAAGGCGACGCATTTCAACCGGAACGTCGCAGTTTCTGGCCAGCAGCCGCCCCATCTTTTCTCCCGACGGTCGAAAGATCTACGTCGCCTCCCCGATTCTGGATCTCCTCAATGTCTACGACGTCGAAAATGCAGTGACGACTGACGGGATTCCGGTTGGTGAAGACTTCTTGCGGCCCTCTTTCGACGTTCCTGCGGGCCCCCTGGACCTCGCTTTCACCGCCAATGGCGACTTCCTGTCGGTGGTCAACTTCAATGGGAACAACGTTGAACTACTGAAGAATACTTACCGGCTCACCGCCCCGCAGATGATTGCAGACAATGTCGACTCGGTTCCTGACGACGAGACCGGGGAACCTGTCCCTATTCCTCCCTCGGAGCGATTCTTCAGTGGAATAGCCGTCACGAACAGCGGAGAGGATGATGCGGAAGTCATCATGACAGCTTTTGGCTTTCTGCAAGGTCCCAGAGAGGCTGCCCGTCTGATCCTCGCAAATCCCAACCCGATCACCGTCTGCGCAGAGGGAGAACTCGGCCAGACGACGATCAACTGGGATGTCAGGAGCGTCCTGGAAGAAGACGAAGAACAGGAAGAGGTCGAAGTACGAGTCGGCTCGGAAACAGGGAATTTGTTCGCCCGTGGAGATCGGACGGGGAGCGCTCTGACCGGTGAGTGGGTATCGGATGGGATGACTTTCTATTTACTCAATCGACTCAACGGGGAGTTGCTGGACACGATCACGGTGACCTTTACCGAGCTGGGTTGCCCGCCGCCGGTCGTCGTCGTCATCCCCAATCCCGTTCAGGTCTGTGATGACGGGGGAGTGGGATCCGCGACGCTTTCATGGGATGCCACTGACTTTGCCGAAGAAGTGGAGATTCGCGTGGGAAGTGTCGACGGGACCTTGTTTCTCACGGGAGAACCGGTCGGGTTCCAGCAGTCGGTTGAGGTCACCGAGGGGATGGTGTTTGTCCTTGTGGGCGACACTGGGAACGAGTTGGACCGAGAAGTGGTGACCCTGACCGACGAGTTTTGCCCGCTTGCCTTGACCAGGATCCTGAAGCCCGATCAGCAGATGACACTCCTGGCGAACAGTTTCCTGTCGACAAACAGTCTGGTGGATCCAGATTCTGTGGACTTCAGTGGCTGGGTCGACCTCGACAGCGATGACCGCTCGGTCGCAGGAGTCTTTCTCACCTTCGATGGAGACCTCGGTCGAATAGACGGTGGTCCGATCTCCTCTGAGACTCTGGCGCTGGCCTTTCTGCCCGAAGTCCGCATCCGGGACGACTTTACAACTCAGATCGATGTGGTGAATCCCAACAATCAGACCATTCGGGTTGTCTTCGATCTCTTCGACCTGACTGGAAGCCTGGTTGCCTCGGTTCTCCGCAGCGTTGCGCCCGAGGGCCGTATAACTCTTCCCGTCCTGGGCAAAGACGAGACGCTTGGTCAGGGCCTGTTCGACAACGCCACTGGATTCAATCGGATCCTCGCGTCCCCCAATCCGATTCAGGTGTGTGGGGGTGGAAGAAGCGGTCAAACCACCATTTCATGGAATGCCACCGGGATCGCAGAACAGGTGGAGATCCGTGTGGGTTCCGTCGACGGAAGCCTGTTTGGGGCGGGACCAGCTACGGGCTCGGCCGAGACCGGGCAGTGGGTGACCGAAGGGATGGTCTTTTACCTCCTGGATGGAGCTACTGGAGACTTGCTCGATGTCGTCACAGTGAGTTTCACGGAAGAGGGGTGCCCGCCTCCTGTGCTGACAGCGACACCCAATCCAATTCGAGTCTGCAACATGGGCTTCGGCTTGACGAATCTCACCTGGGATACGACCGGCGTTGCGACCAGCGTCGAGGTTCGTGCCGATGCGGCGGACGGAACCCTGCTTGGCGGTGGAGGTCCTACCGGAACGATCCAGACAGGCCGCTGGGTTACGGATGGGATGACGTTCTATCTTCTGGATGGGGACGATGGCTCTGTGCTGGACACCCTAACGGCCACACTCACGGAGGAAGGGTGTCCCCTTGTTGATTTCGAGGACGGCTACATTCGCGTGGCTTCTCCTGGCGCTGTGAGCGCTGAAACCATGTTGGACCCCAAGAGGATGGCCGTCCTGGGAGCCCAGCAGGTGTACCCCGAACAGACCCGGTTCACAATTCCCCATTTCGTCGCATTTGGGGGGTCGGACACGATTCTAAAGCTGATCCATCCGTCCAGTCTGCCCCTCGGGGGCGCCCCGGTGACGGTAGACGAAGGGGAGGAAGAACCCGAAGAACCAGATCCGATCAAAGTCTCGGTCTCACTGCGCGATGATGACGGTAACCTTGGGTCAGAACCCGTCGAACTGGAGTTGCCGCATGGAGTCTCTGTGCGACGGAGTGTGAAGGACCTCTTTGGACTCGTGGACAAAGGAACCATCCAGTCCGGATGGATCGAGATCACGACTGACATCCCGGGACTCGTCGGGTCGGCTGAGATTCAGGCCTTCGACGGAGAGGCCCTGACGGCAATCCCTCTCCAGCCGGTGCAGAATTCGAAGTTCGTGTTCTCTCACGTGGCCCGGGGATTTGGCTTCTCCACAGGACTGGCTGTTGTCCACTCTGGCTCGGAACCGGCTACTGTGGTGCTGGAGCTCCGCAACCCGGGTTCCGAGTTGCTGGGGACGGTCGGCCCGGTGACTCTCGACCCGGGGAATCGGCTGGTTGGCCTGATTTCCGAGCTGTTTCCGAACTCCGGGGAGCTCTCAGGCGGAACGGTCAAGGTCCGATCGGATGTGCCGGTGACCGGGGTCGAACTCTTCTATGGCGACGATATGCGCGTCCTTTCAGCGGTGCCGCCTCAGCGTTTCGACTGAGTATTTAGTCACGAGTCTCCACTTTCAGGTATGGCTCCACTACGGCCAGAGCTCTTTGCCGGCCCGTGACCTTCCCCGTGTAGGGGGACCCTCCGTGGCCCGATCAGATCGCCGCGCGGAGGCGGCTCCTACTCTTCGGCGACACCAACCCTTGGCGTCTACCAGCTCCCGGAACAACAGGAAGCGTTTCAGAAAAGAGCGGCAGCGATCTTGATCGGACCACGGAGGGTCCTCCTACACTGGGAATGTCACACGATGGCAAAGTGATAGGGGTAGGGAAAGCTCATTGGTTTGAGCCTCCCCTCCCTCCGAACCGGACGTGCGGTTCTCCCGCATCCGGCTCTCCAGTCAGTGGGGTCCACGGCGGGACTGACAGATCTGCGCGTGGGCTACGGCCATGGTAAATAGCCCCTGCTTGATCAACGTCAAATAGAATTCCCGCAGCGACGATTGGAAATCCCCACACAAGGATTAAAAAAAAAGAGCTGTAGCCGTCCTCTGAGACGGCCCTTTCCGCGGTCCTCCTTTCTGTAAAAAAGAGAGATTGTTCCTAGAATGCGAGGGGGACGGAGTGAGGGCGTAGCCCGAACGGAGCTCCCCCTCGCTCGCGCTGGCGTCGAGGGGAGTGGACCAGATCCACGAGGCTGCTGAGCGGCCTCTGTAGGGCGCTGTACGACCGCTCCCCTTGGCGGGCACTCGTCTATCGCCCTCACCAAGCACTTTCCGGGGTCCAATCAGCCGATTTGCCCGGATTTGACCTCCTCGCGGTTTCCTCATTTCGTGGTTCCCTGCTGCTTTGCCTTGGCGCTCTCCATTCGATAGCTCGGGACGTTGAGTTCCAGAATCACGCTGTGGTGCACCAGCCGGTCGATGGCTGCTGCCGTCGTCAGGGGGTCCTTGAAGATCCTCTCCCAGTCCGAGAAGATCAGGTTGCTGGTCAGCAAGATGCTGCGACGTTCGTAACGATGGGCCAGCAGTGTGAAGAGAACCTCCATTTCCTCCCGGCTTTGCTGAACGTAGCCGATGTCATCGACTATGAGAGCCTCGAAGCGATCCAGTTTCTTGAGCTCCTTCTCCAGAGTCAGATCGATTTTGGCCCGCAGCAATCGCTGTACCAGCAGGGCGCAGGTAGAAAACAGAACCCGGCGCCCCAGCAGAATCAACTCCTGGCCCAGAGCACAGACCAGATGGGTTTTCCCGCTCCCAGGGTTACCGAAAGCCAAGACGTTCTCGGCACGATCCAAAAACGTCCCTTCCAGCAGCGCTGTGAGTTGTCGATCCACGCTTTGGGGCAAGCGCGAGCGGTCCAGCGCCGTCAGCGTTTTCTCCCAGGGAAGCTTGGAGGCCCGACGCTGGCGCTGGATTTTGCGCTCGTGCCGCTCCGCCACCTCGATCTCAGATAACGACAAGAGAAACCGGGGATAGGACAGACTTTCCTGGGTGGCCAGTGCCGCCTGGGCGGCGTAGTGCTCCCGAAAGGCCGGTAGATGCAGCTCGATTAGGCACTCGCGAAGTCGCGGTAAGTTGCCTGTGCTCATGACCTCACCTCCCGGTTCTCGAGAAGGGTGTCGTAGAGGCCCACGTCCATCTTCTCCACCATCACTTCCCAGGGTTCCACCACCGGATCGACAAGGCATTCTCGTAGTGCTTCAAAACGGATTCTTTGTCCCCGCTCAATCAACACCTGAAGTGCCTCTCGCACCCGCTGTTCACCTTCCTGGGCAGCCACCTCGAGGATCTTCAGATATTGGCGATCCGCCGTGGCCGGACAATCTCGGCGCAGCTCGTCGTAGGCGACTCGAAACAAGATCCCCGGAAACAGATCCTCCCGCCAGCGATAGCGAGTAAACGCCCCCGGCTTGCGCACCAACGAATGGATCACGTGCCGGTAGTCAATGCGATGCTTGCCTTCTCCTCGCAAGCGCGGCATCCGTGCCTGGCGCCGTCCTCCGTAGTAGACCTCCACCTGATCCGCCCACACCCGCACTTGAACGCGCTCGCCGATCAACCGGCTGTCCACCGAATAGGTGTTGTGGCGAACCCGGATCGTACTGCTGGGGGAGACTCTCACCCACTGCCGGGTGAAGTCATCCAGACGGCGTGCCGGCAACGGGCGCATCACTGCCAGCTCTTCTCCCAGGCGCTTTTGCCGGGCCGCATTGCGCCGGGACACAATCACCGCTACAAAGCCCTCGTACTCTTCCCGGCTGGAAAAATCACGGCTACACCGCAGCAGCAGTTCCTGCTCAATGGCCCGTTTCAAGCGGTGATGGGACTGTTCCACATCCCCGTTCTCGTGTGCCTTTCCTGCCTGAGTGCGACTGGAGCGCATCCCGAAGTGTCTCAGCAACGCTTGATAGCGCTCGGTGAACTCTTCCCGCTTCAGGTTCTTGACTGCCGCCGAGAGCCGGTCGGTCCGGTGCTCCTCGGGCAGCGCCCCCAACTCCCACAACGCGTTCTGAAGCCCCAGGCTGAGGCTCTCAAACGACTCACTGAAACACAGCGTGGTCGCTTCCCAGTTCGAGTAGGCCAACACGAAGTGGTACAGCAGATGGGGAAACGGCTGGCCCTGGATCGTCACTCCGAGGCGCCCCATAAACGTGAAGTCCGATTGCGCTTGATGTCCCGGCTGATACTTCTGCGGGAACATCACCTCCTTCGCTTCTCCGTATTCTGCCTTCCACTGCTTGATCCTGCGCTGCAGCGTTCTCAACTGGCCTTGCTGGAAGGCCCCTTCCTGCTGACGACACAAATGATCGAACACCGCTTTTGCTTCCACCGTCGGCGATCGCTTCAGGATCTCTTTCACCTCCGGCCACACCGACTCGAACGGATCCGATCGAGTTCTCCAATACCGTTCCGGCTGACACTGGCTCGGTAGCTTTCCCGACTTCAGGTACTTGCGAGCTGTCTTTCGCGACATCCCCGCTTTGGCCGCCGCCATCGTTAGCGTCTTCTCGTTCTTCTTCAACTTTACTAACCTCCGCACTTGCTGATCCTTAACCATGCCCTCATGGTCAGGATCAGCCCTGAAAAAGCGGGGAATTCCATTTGTCGTCGCGGGGAATTCTAACTGTCGCCAATCACTGCTGGTACGACTATTCCCGCGCCCGTGACGCCATGCTGGAGGCTAGTGACACGGACTACGCTCCCTGGTATATCCTCCGCTCCGACGACAAACGCCGGGCCCGCTTGAACTGCATTCGCCACTTGCTGAGCCTGATCCCCTATCGGGATGTGCCCGAGGCCGAGGTGGAGCTGCCCGAGCGCGACGAATCGAACGCCTACAACGACACGAAGGCGCTGGAAGGGCGGCGATTCGTTGCGGAGACCTATTGAACAACGGGGACAGTCTACTCTGTCCCCTAAATAATATCCTCTGCGGCCAGCGCTTCAATCTCTTTGCTGGAAAAGCCGGCCTCTTCCAGAATCTCACGGGAATGCTCTCCGACTCGGGGAGCCGCGCTGCGGATCCGAATTGGAGTGCGGGAGAACTTGGCGGAGGGGCCGGTTAGACGATAGGTTCCACCCGATTTCTCGGTGACCTGCTGAATTGCCTCCCGGTGCTCGACGTGAGGATCTTGAGCCGTCTCGGCAGGTGTCAGGACAGGTCCCGCGGCAAGGTGATGTTCCTCAAAACCCCGGATCACCTCGTCGCGAGTTCTGGCACGGCACCAGTCCGACAACATCTGATCAATCTCCTGTCTGTTTGCCAGACGCGCATGGAGGGTGGCGTAGTCCGGGTGCCTGGCCAGTTCCGGTCTCTCCAGCAACCTGCAGAGCCGCCTCCAGTGCGTGTCGAGAACCACCAGTGCGTAGACCCAGCCGTCCCGGCAGCGGTAGGCATTCGCGGGAGCGGCAAAGGTGTAGGTATTCCCCAGCCTGGGAGTCGGAAGTCCCTGAGCGGCAAGGCTCAAAAGACCCGTGCTGGAATCGATCATTGCGTCGAGAAGAGAGACATCGACGTGATCTTGATCACCTCGGCGCCATAGTCGGCCAGCACGCAGCAGCACCGTGGACCGGCCACCGTCGTGGTCACGTCCAGCACCCGGACCCCCTCGAGCGGCCCGTCCAGAAGCGACACACGAAGCACTCCCTCTCCTTCCGGATCGTAGCTCTCCGGGAAACCGTCGATCGCCGCCGATTTGAGGTCCCAGCCCGAGGAGAAGCAGCCGCCGGCGCCGGCCAGCACCGCCACTGCTGCTTCCTCGTCTTGTTCGAAGTCTTCGAAGGCCGCCAGCAGTTCGCCGGCAGTCTCTTCGTCCACTGCATTTCGCAGTTCTGGCCGGTTCATGACCACCGTCGTGACAGAACCGCGACGCTCAACCAGTACCTTCATCGTCACTCTCCCCGCCCGAAAGGCTTGCACCGCTGAGAACAACGCGCAAGGTCCTCGGGGCGTCATGTTGTTTACGGCAAAATCTCCCGCACCGCGCGTCCCTTGTCTATCTTAAGATGGCTGGACAAGCAAACGGAATTCACCAGGGCATTCCCTTGCGGCCTTCCAACTACAGGGAAGAGAAACGATCTTGAAAGTGATAGGGTTGGGACATCATGCTGGATTCAAGACCGCTTCGACTGGCTTTTCTAATCATCGTAGTGGCGTTCACAACGACAACTGGAGGCCTTTCGCAGTCATCGGAAGACCAGATCCAACCGCTGAGTGGGCTGAGCCGCTCTCTGGAGTCGCTGGCCCAAAGCGTGGGCCAGGCCACGGTTCAAATCTTCTCGGTTCGGTATGCTCCCCCATCCAGGCAACCCACTTCAGGGTTCGGGCTGCTGTCCGAGGAGCGAGCCACCGGGTCCGGAATTCTGGTCTCTTCCGACGGTTACATCGTCACCAATGCTCACCTTGTTTCTAATGCCCGCAGCGTTCAGGTCGTTCTGGCGACCCCGTTCGAAGACGCTGAAGGCCGGCGCTCCATTCTGAAGCCGGCACGGGCCCGCCTCGCAGCGGAGGTTCTTGGGACCGACGCCGAAACGGATCTGGCGGTCTTGAAGATCACTGAGAATGGTTTGCCTTTTCTGGAGTTTGGCAACTCCGATGAGCTTCGCCAGGGACAGCTTGTCATGGCCTTCGGCAGCCCTTTGGGCCTTCAGAACTCGGTGTCTCTGGGTGTGTTTAGTTCGGTAGCCCGCCAGCTTCGTCCCGACGACCCGATGATCTTCATTCAGACCGATGCTGCCATTAACCCCGGCAACAGCGGTGGGCCACTGGTGGATATGGCCGGAAAGCTTATCGGTGTAAACAGTTTGATCTTTTCTCAATCCGGTGGAAACGAAGGGCTCGGCTTCTCGGCGCCCAGCAACATTGTGCACAACGTCTATCAACAGATCAGGCAAAACGGCCGAGTTCGCCGTGGGTGGTTGGGTATCGGTGTCCAGTCAGTAGACCCGGTTCTTGCCGAAGAGCTGGGCCTGGCCCGGTCGTGGGGTGTGGTGGTCTCCGACGTCGCTCCCAGCGGGCCCGCCTCTCTTTCTGGAATCAAAGCGGGAGACTTGATCCTCACCCTGGACGGGAAACTAATGGAAAACGCAAGACAGCTGGAGGTCAATGTCTACAGCCGGTCCCCGGGAGACACGGTCTGGATGAACCTGCAGCGAGGATCGGAGAAGATGCTGGTCCGCACCACGGTCCTTGAACGCGAGGACGGGATGGAAAAGTTCGCTTCGATGGTGACGCGAGATCGTCATCTGATCCCGCAGTTGGGAATCCTGGGAGTTGATGTGGATGGCGAGGTGGCGAAGTTGCTTCCCCCTCCCAAAAAGCTTGGTGGAGTCGTTGTCGCAGCACTAGCCGCAGATGCTGGTCTGGGAACAGACGGGCTTCTTCCAGGCGATGTGATCTACGAGATCAATGGCCGGGGTTTCAGCGGGCTGGGTGGACTCAGAAAAAGCATCGACCAAATGCAGTCCGGCGATGCCCTGGTGATTCAGGTTCAGAGAGGGATAGTACTTCGGTATGTCTCCTTTCGAATGGAGTAGTGGACCAGTCCACTGGGAACATTCACCAGTAGCGCTCAATGTGAAGATTGCCGGCTTCTTTCCTGGAGTGGAGACGGAAACCCATCTCTTCAAAGCGCCGCTGCACATCTGTGACCATCGAGGGGTTCCCGCAAATAAAGATGCTCAAACTGTCTGGATCAGGCTGACTCCCCAGATGGTTCTCCAGCGTTCCATCTTCAATCAGCTTCTGTATACGACCTGCGTGTCCCTTCCACGATGGATCCTTGTCGACCGCGGTTATCGTAGGGAGATAGGCAAAGGTTCCGCACCCGTGATCGAGAGCTTCGAGTTCCGAGCGGAAACCCAGATCCCACGAGTACCTCGCACCGTGGAGCACATAGTATTTCCGACCCACTCCACACCTGTGAGCACTACGAATCATGGAAATGTAGGGCGCCAGACCGGTTCCGGTGGAAATCAGGAGCAGATTTAGCCACTACTGATCTTCCAATACAGTCCCTCTACCGAATCATCCTCACCAGGCCGTCCGGTCCCGTGATGAGTCTCCAACCGACTCAACGATTCCAAAGACAATTCTTATTAGTTGTTCTTCGTCCAACAGGGTGCCAACATCCTAGCAAGAATGGGTACGAGAAAGGACTCACAGAAATCGCCGGGGACGAATCGCAGAACATGCTGCCGATCACCATTGAGCTGCTCAAGGCAGGAGCATCCATGGGAGATATTGTGGAGGCGCTGAAAGAACCGTGGGGAGTCTACCGGGAGACACCGGTTTTTTGTTTCGGCGTCAAGGGAACGGGACGGAGCTGTCGTTCCGGGGTCAAGGGAACTCACAGAACGGTAGAGCGTCAGCTCACCGTTGTCAGCTTGCGGTTGGGCAAACAGCTGGCTGGCGTCTACGCTGAGTTGATGAGCTCGAGAATGAGCCGATTGACCTCACCGGCAGCTTCCATCTGAACCATATGCCCGGCCCCGGGAATGACAGCAGTCCTGGCCGGGTGGGTGACTGCCTGCGCATGCGAGCAGGGGACAATCTGATCATTTTCACCCCAGATCACCAGCAGCGGAACCGCCAACTCTTCGAGTCTTTCCGCCAGGGAGACTCTCTGGATTCCCCCGACAAGCAGCTGGTCGGCGATGGCCTGCAACGCGTCCTGCACTCCGTCGAGGCGCTTAAACCTCAGGATATCCTCTAACATTCGACGAGTCACCAGCGCAGGGTCGCTGAAAAGCCTGGCGACTTGAGATTTCAACTCCCTTCGCTTTCTTGCCTTAACGAAACCGTCGAGATAGGAGGCGTTGATTTCGGCTCCCAGGCCAACGCTGGCAATCAACGTGATCGAGGCGGCACGGCCCGGCTCAGCAAGCGCAAAAGTCAGTGCCACGGCGCCGCCCAGCGAATGGCCAACCAGGTGGGCCCTGCCAATTCCCACAACGTCCATGAACCCCTTCAGAACTTCAGCGAAGTGATCCGTACTGCCTTCGCCCACGTCCTTGCTGGTTCCGCCATGCCCGGGTAGATCGAATGCGTACACTTCGCGACCCTCTGCGAGTGCCTCGCGGTTGAACAGCCAGTTGTTGAGATCGCCGCCAAACCCATGCACGAGAATCAGGGGCTCACCCTCTCCACTACAGCGGACAAAGCGAATGGTTCGACCCCCAACAGTCACAGTTTCCGTGGGGTCGACCGAGGTTACCTGCTCTCTTTCTTCGACAATGAAGTGGGCCTCGAAGTCCGCCACAAAACGGTCGATTTCAGAATCCGGAGTGGCAGGATCCGCAAAAACCGCCAGCAGCGCTCCCACCGGGAGCACTTCACCTTCCCCTGCTACGTGTCGCCGCAGCACACCTCCTTGTTGGGTTTCCACCGAAGCCAGAATCTTGTCGGTCTCCACTTCTACGATCTCATCACCGGGAGCAGCCTGATCACCCTCCGTGACCAGCCATTCCGAAATTTTGCCCTCACTCATTGAGATGCCCCATTTGGGCATGAGTAGAGGGTGTATTCCCGTACTCATCGTTGGAAATTCATGACCTCTCGGACCGCCTTGTCGATGCTGGACGCATCCGGAATGTACAGGTCTTCGAGAGCGTCGCTAAAGGGAACGGCTGTATGAGGAGCCGACACCATCCTGATCGGGGCTTTGAGAGCGCCAAAAGCGTTCTGAGCGACAAGGGCGGAGACGTCGGTCGCAATATTGCAGCGTGGGTTGGCCTCGTCAACAACCACCAGCCGACCCGTGTTTTCGACACTCTCGAGAATCGTTTCTTCATCGAGAGGTGATGTTGTCCGCAGATCCACGATCTCGCAATCGATTCCGTCCTTCGCCAGCACCGCAGCAGCTTCTGACGCCATGTGGACCATTCGGCCCAGCGTCACAATGGTAGCGCTGTCACCCTCTCGCACTAGATTCGCCTCACCCAGTGGAATCGTGTAGGGTTCCTCGGGCACCTCTCCCTCCATTGAGTAGAGCATCTTGTGCTCGCAGAAAATGACGGGATCGTCGTCGCGAATGGACTCGATGAGCAGCCCTTTGACGTCGTAGGGTGTCGATGGGACCACACACTTCAGACCGGGAATGTGGGTCACAATCGGGTACAGGGACTGCGAGTGCTGGGCTGCGGCCCGTAGCCCGGCACCAATCATGGTGCGAATGACAACCGGGGTTCGGGCCCGGCCGCCGAACATGTACCGGAACTTGGCGGCCTGGTTATAAATCTGATCGAAACAGACCCCCAGAAAGTCGATGAACATCAGCTCGACTACAGGGCGCAATCCCGATGCGGCCGCCCCAATTGCCGCTCCGATGAACGCCGACTCGCTGATCGGTGTGTCCATGACCCGGTCACCAAACCGCGTCCAAAGTCCATTGGTCACGCCAAGTACGCCGCCCCAGGCATCCATCTCTCCGGGCGCACCCGAGCCTCCCGCGATGTCCTCGCCCATCAAGATCACTCGTTCGTCGCGCTCCATCTCCTGCAGCAGGGCCTGGTTCACTGCCTGCTGATAAGTCATCTTTCCCATTTCGTCGTCTCCCTAACAGGACACATAGACATCGGTGAGCAGGTCTTCCTTCCCTGGCTTCGGGGCGGCCTGGGCCCGGGCTACCGAGTCTTCAATCAAACCCGCTACCTGGTCGTCGATCGCTGCCAGGTCTGCATCGGTGACCAGCCGGGAAGAAGTCACTTTTTCGGTGAAGTTCTTAATGCAATCCCGCTCTTCCCGCAACCGCCTGACTTCGTCCTTGCCCCGGTAGGTTTGGGCGTCCCCTTCGAAGTGTCCGAAGTAACGGTTCACCTTGCACTCGATCAAGCTGGGACCGTCCCCCCGGCGGGCTCGCTCCACGGCCGTACCGGCTGCCTCCCAAACACTGAAGAAGTCGTGCCCGTCCACGACGACCCCCGGCATGTTGAAGCCAGACGCACGGTCTGCGATGTCGTCGCAGGCGGTCGCGTATTTGACCGACGTCGCCTCCGCATAGCCATTGTTTTCGAACACGAAAATGCACGGGAGATTCCAGACAGACGCCAGATTCAAGCTCTCCAGGGTCGTGCCCTGGTTGGACCCCCCGTCACCAACGAAGGCTACGGCAACCATCTTCGTGCCCAGTTGCCTGGCTGCCAGGGCGGCACCGCAAGCGAGCGGAGGGCCTCCCCCCACAATTCCGTTGGCACCCATCATCCCCTTCTCGAGATCAGCAATGTGCATCGAGCCGCCCTTTCCGCCGCACAACCCGGACTTCTTGCCGTAGATCTCGGCCATCATTCCGCCAACATCACACCCTTTGGCGATGCAGTGTCCGTGCCCGCGATGGGTACTGGCAATGCGGTCCTCGGGGCCAAGATGACTGCACACACCCGTGGCAACAGCCTCCTCACCGGCGTACAGGTGTACAAAACCGGGGATTTCACCGGTCTGAAACTCTACGTGAAGGCGTTCCTCAAACTCTCGGATCGTTTTCATGATCCGATAAGCCCTCAATGCGTCTTCCTTACCGAGACTCATGATTCGTTCCTCGCTGAGGCTCATGATTCGTTCCTCACTAAGACTCATGGTTCGTTCCTCACTCGCCGCTGTTTTGAGCGATCTAAATACTGCCCCACACAATCAGGAAAACCTCGAGCGCCCAAATCGAAGAACACCGTCCCATCTGCACTCATCGGGTCTTTGAACTTGAAACCTCCCAAGTCTACCAGAGGTGAACCTTAGCGCATTGTCCGGAAAGTTCACGCCGCTACTTCGGACGAATGAACCCCGCGGACTTCCCGGACAGCACACTCACAGCCCGTGGTATCTGATCAATAGGGTGGTGTAAAGTAAAGAAAAGAGACTTGCTCTGAACCGCTCAAGGCAGCAAGAAAAAAGCCGGCGGTAAGAAGAAAGGCAAGAGGCCCGGGGACGGATAGCACGCTGCAAGCCAAGAGCGGGCTCTTCCCTCGCCAGAATGGTCTCCGGGAGCTATCTGGCCAGCTGTGTGAGAATGGTGTGGGCCGGGTGCGGTAAACGCCGGGGAAGCAGTGATTTCCCGAGTTTACGACGCTATGGCAATGTGACTGATCATCCGGGAGAACACGCTGGTTACAGCTGTCGAAAGACCCAGCCCGAACGTCGCCACGGCAATTCCGACTAGAACGAGCATAATCGCGTATTCAACAGTGGTCACACCCCGTTCGTTGTTACGGAGCCGCCTGACCAGTTGACTCAGAGTCTCGATGATAACCACGATGACCTCCTGTTCTGAAATGACCCTGGAAGAAAAAGCCTACCCCTTATAGTATCAGTGTTTCTGTATCTGGGCGCATCGCCCCCTCTGGGGGCTCGTCTGAAAGGCCGCGGAGCGGTCGAAAGGGAATAGCCGCGGGTCAATCTCCTTCAAGGATCCTGGAAGGGTGCAGCTAACTGTGGCAGCATTCGTGCATCCAGGACATCGAGTTGGATTTCCTGATAGGCAGGGCGGTCGGGGTCGCAGACAAAAGACAAGAACGCGCACAGCATTGCGGTCGCGACGGCCAGATTGGTAATGAGAATCTGAGGAGTCGAGGCGGCCTGCTGGATGCAATCCATTTCTGAGGGAGGGCTTCCTTTGGCCTGCGCGATCTCGGGATGGAAACGGGTGATGGGGGCGGTCAGGTTCTGCCCGGCCCGTCGGACCGCGATCTGCACGTTGCCGTAGGTCCCCATCTCCCTGGGAGGATCGACCCCTTCATTTCCTCCGCTGATCAGGACTACGTCGGAGAGTCTCTCGCAGTGGTCGGAAATCAGCTTCCGAGTCGGGTGGTTGTCGCAACACAGCATCAGCAGGTCACCGTTACAGATGAGTTCGCCGACGTTCTCCTCCGTTATGAACCTGGGGATGGCCACAATCGCCATTCGATCCGAACTGATCATGGAAAGGGTCTCGCCGGCTTTCACCTCCGCTTTGTTTCCAAGCTGCTGAAAAGTGGTTCGAGGGGAATTCGAGGGGCTGAATTCGTCACCGTCAATCAGCACCAGCCGGGTCATCTGTCGCAGGTTGCTGTCCAGGAACAGGGAAAGGAACTGCAGTACGATCGACCCGATTCCACCCAGCCCGATAATCTTGATCTTCTGGTTTTCGGGAAGCTGATAGACCAGCCCTGAGGGCGATGGCTTAGAGGGTTTCTCTGGCATATGGATCACGGCTCCAACGGCGATCGGGGTCGATCGAGTATGGCCTGTTCACTTTGACGCTCACTTTCTCGAGCCACTGACGAGGCACACCTGAGCGACGCCTCCGGTACCCCTCGATAAGGTCTTCAAAATGTGCAGGGAAGCGCTTCCCGTCCACGGCGAACTCGAGATGGAAGATTGGGGGCTCCTGCTGGATTCGGCCCACCACTACATGGAACCCGGTCTTGTAAAACTCGTCCTCTCGATCTGTAAAGGAAGAGTAAGCCCCCCCTGTAGCGTGGCAATGGATGTCCCCAACCAGTAAATGATCCGGCGGAAGAACCAGAGGGACCGTGTAGTGAACATCCAGCGCTGAGCGGTGTCCGTCGTAGGACTCCCACACCGTGGCTTCCTGGTCGGGTACCAGAACTCGGTACTGCTGCTCCTTTTGATTCCAGGCGAGAAGAACGACGGCTTCCGAACCATGGATCTCGTAGATACTCGAGAAAAAACCAACGATTCGCTCCAGCATTGTCTTCTTGATCCTTGGAAAGTTGAGCTGGCACTGCACATCGTGCTCCGCCAGACACCCGGGCCCCCTGGAACAGAGAACGTCACTGCAGAAGAAGCGATGATTTCGGCAAAAGAACAAGCCGTTTCTGGCCAGCAGATAGAACTCTGAATCGGTGGCCCGGGGCATGTCGTCGCCGGTTTTCAAATAAAGAGGGATTTTGGTCATTGGCATCCTCCTGATTCGAGATTAGCCTTCCGGATGGACGGAATAAGAATTGCGGAGCTGAAAATTCATAAATCGAGTCGTCAGGCTGACATCGGTCTTGTCTGGGCCCTCGAGACTCCTGACAGCCCCTTTGAGTTGACTGAAGCTCTCCTCAAACATGCATTCCACCAGTTCTTCGGCTGTCAAAGGGACCGGTTTCCACGGGACAGAGCGGCCAAAACGGGAATCCTTCTCGGTGGCCTTTTCCCACTCTTGAACCGGGTGCAAATCAGGGTGGACGCCCTTAGGGCGTCCATACCAGCTGGCACCCTCGTGCGACTCGCTCGACAGGTTCCAGGAGCCATTCCAGATGTGGTGCAGTAGTGCATCCAATTGCTGGGCCCAGTCCAGCTCGGGCGGGCGTTTGAAATGCTGTGTGCAAATCCAGGATCGCTGTCGCTTCGGTGTCTCGATAACGGAAACGTTCAGCAAAGCCGGATAATGGAGGCTGTCGGTCTTGCTGGCCAAAGGCTGGTTGGAAAAATACAACTCGTTGCTGTTCGTCAGAAAGAGGTTTCCTCGGCGTCTGTAGAAGATGGCGAAGATGATCGTGTAGGGAAGACTTAGGCGGACCGGACGGTAAAGAGTGCCTGGCCCATATTTCACGGGAGAATCCTCCCGGATCCACAGCAGGCTGCGCACGTGAGCCGGGTACTGGTGAACGACGAGAAAGAAGGGGTCACGCCACTGGGTAAACTTGATGCCGTCGGGAAGGAGGCACTTGCCCAGGGGGGCGTGTTTTCCAGTCGCAGCATTTCCGAAAGCAAGGTCTCGGGATGCTCGAACCTCTGACCTTCCTCGGTGTCGAGAATAACGGTTCCGTTCTCGATAGTGATCCTGTCGCCCATAGATTTCTTACTTCCTCAGAGGTCCCTGAAATCCCCCGCTGCCTTTTTCACCGGCCGGCTTCACAAAGGTCAAGACTTGCCCTTCAGTGAGCATGAAATCCTCGTTCACCGCCTCCCCATTGACCACGGCCACTGCCTCGGGATCCAGGTGCAGCCGGTCTGAAAGTTCGGTGCGAACCTGATCAACACTCATCCCTGCCAGAGGCATGGTGTGGCTGTAAACGCCATGAATCACTTCCACCTGTCCCTGCGAGGCCGAGAAGGTCTCGAAGGGGTCAGTGGACGGATCCGGGCCTGTCGAAAGGTCCGCAGTTCTTTCCCGTTCGCTACTCATCCGTTGACTCCTTTCAAATAGTACTCAGGTAGAAACCCGGCCTTCTTCTCCGTTGGCCCGCAGCTCATCTGCGAGCATCGCCGGAGTGCGACTGTGAAGGCCGGGCAACCGATTCACCGCCGCCACGGAATTCTCTTCGTCGGGCAGGTACAGATAGTCCCTGGCGTTTCTGGCGGTGAGGTTTTCGGCGAGACCGTCGATCTGATGCCGGAAGGATTCGATCAAGCACTCAGGTGTAAAACCAGTCTCCGGATCCTGACTGGCCGACTCCTCGAGGGCGAAGGCCATCTCATCAATCGCGTTGCTGACGGCCTGCTCGATGATGGCACCGCTCAGGAAGTCTCGTCGATGCTTGACAATCCTGGTTCCATCTCTGAGAACGATCTCTACAATTCCCGGCTCATCGGTGTTGTAGCTGAAAAACCAGCTCACGGCGCGATCGATCAAACGGAGGCGGATCTGCACGGGATCGGAGCCGTTGCGGCCCCAGTACGGGTAGCCGGGTTTCAGCTTTTTGTCGAGTATGGCAGCCAGGTCCTCTCGTCCCAGTCGGTCGAACTGAGCCCGCCGGGCCGCGAGGCGGCGCAAAAATGCCGGATCCAGTAAGTCGGGACGATTGGTGGTCGAAATGAGCAGGATGGGAAGGCTTGCAAGATCGTCTGTCGGATCGTCCAGGCGTTGCAGGAACGTGCCGATGATCCGGTCAAAAATGCCCCCCTCGAAGGTCGTGCCCCGTCGCCGGCCAATCGCCTCGACTTCTTCGAGCACAATCACCACGGGCAGGAGGAGCTTCTCACCTTCGCTGGTCTCCAGTTTTTGGGAAGCCAGGTGATGAATGTCATCGAATAGCTCCTCGATTTGTTTGTCGCTGCGACCCAGAAACTCACTCAGAATTTCTGAAGTCTTCACCCGGATCACCCGGCTTCCCAGGTCCGTCCGCCCGCTTCTCTCCTGCAGCATTCTGCCGAATTCCGACAGAAAGGCCTTCAGGTGGAGTGTCTTCCCCAACCCGGTCGGACCCGTCATGATGACGCTGAAACGGGGCCTCAGATCGAAGCGTTTCAGGATGTCGGGCCGAAACATGAGAATACGCATGCGCCGGATCAACAGACCCAGCACCCAGTGCGGCTTTCCGATATCTCGACTGATCACGATGTCGGGAATCTTTTCAGTGTCGACAAAGCGGTGGAGTCGATCCCCATCCCCGGGGATGAAGCGGAAGGCGAACTCACGGGTTGGGCTGACCAGGATCGAGTCCCCGCGGGCCACGCCCCCTGCTTCGACAGCTTCCAGCACAGCCCGGGACACATGCATAACAAGAGGATCGCCGTGCAGTCGGACCTCGACATGGTTTGAGTCGGGAAGACGCCGCAGGAATTCCGCTTCCACTCCCACTTGGGGAAGGCTGGGGCCGCGCCCCAGCACGACTCCACCCCTGGCATCCAGCAAGACAGTGGCCCCCGGCTCCAGCTCTTTAGGGTTCACATCTTCGTGAAGCATCGGGAAGCGTTGCTGCCCATCGGAGGTCACCACATGGACTTTCGGCACCTTTGTCGACGTTTTCCCGTTCAGCTTCGAGATGAAGGTGGCGGGCCGGGCGGGTCCTGCTTCCAGCTCGGCTAAGCGAGCCTCGTACTGGGCCTTGAGTTTCTCGCCCTCGCTGACCGACGGTATCGCTTCGATGCGCGCGAAGAAGGCTCCCAGGAACTCGAGAACCGGGTCAGGTTCGCCCTGACCACTCATGACTGCGTCGTAGAGCATCCGGGCGCGCATTATCTGGGGCTGCTTGTCGGAAAGTAATAGATCGATGAGCCGCTCCCGGGCAGCTGCCGAGGCTGCGGTCATGTTCAAGGTGAGCATGTTCTCTTTCTCCTTTGCCATGCGTTAAGTGCGGGCATTCCCCGAATCGCCCTTGTTCGGGGGCAGGGGGCGGTCTTGTGCCGGCCCGCGGAGCAGCCGAAGTGTACGCGGCTGCAGTCGACCGTCCTTGAGGCCATACAGTTTCCAGTCTTCCTCGTCGCGAGCGTTCCAGCCAAAGATAAGGAGCGTGGCCCAGGGCTGACCCGAGAACACACTGCGATGCCACTGCTCATCATCCGTGCTGATGAGGGCATTGGTTCGACCACAGACTTTGGCCTCAAAGCACGCGGCGCATCTTTTCTCCCCGTTTTCGTCCGCCGCAACGGGAAAGTTGTGGCCGTGGACGGAGCCCACGAACCTTTCAGCCGGCTGGCCCAGGCGTTTTCTCCGAGCTTCCAGCCTCCCCTCGATGTGGCCCCAGGTGTCACCCGAAAAGCGCACGGAATACCTTTCCTCGACTGCATGTTCGGCGGGCAGACAGGCATCGACGACGAGAAAGATCTCGGGAGATTCTCCATCTCTAATCAAACGCCCTGTCCACAACCCGGCCGACTCCAGTTCGCCCCCGCGCCGGGCCGACAGATGCGTTTCTGCCCAGACGTCGGAGGGGACGAAAATGTAGGGGCCCCTTTCATCTTCATCTCCGTCTTTCGGCTCGAGCGAGGGGCTCTGAAAGAGATCACTGTTGTCGAGATGCCGAGAGAGAGAAGCCGTCTCACAGATGGGCGCGGCCGTCTGTGCGCATCGGTTAACGACCACCCGCGTACTGTTGTGGCTGCCGGGTTTTCTCCCGGAGGAACCGGGCTGAACTGCCTCTGTCTCCAGGGCCCTCAACACGAACTGACATGGTTGCCCGTCCAGAGCCCCCTGCGACTGCAGTCGGTTCTTGGCCCGCTCGGCCACGGAGGCCAGACTGAACATGGGAAATTCCTGAAGGAACATTCGTTCGCCCTGGCGCAGCTCCAGATCAAAGTTCAGCAGTCGGCCTCCCTGGTCTTCTGAACTGTGCCCCGGCTGAACCGTCACGGTAAGTTCATGCCGGTTCCAGCCCAGATGTCCGGCTCGCAGGCCGTTGAGCCAGGCTTCATCCCGCATGGGACCGAGGTCTGCTGCCGACACCGGCTCTCGGGCCAGCAGTCGATCGTCTCCCCTGGCCATGAGATCGACGGCCAGACGACACTCTGTGTTGACTCGGTTCTCTTCTCGGTTCTTTTCCATTTCCATAGCGATCAGCGGATCCTGGCTCACGGTCTGCTTCCTTGACGGCTCAGCCCAGATGGGAGCGGGGAATCAGCACCAGTTCGGCGCCCGGCTGAATCTGGCTTCCCAGAGCCAGATCGTCGACCAGCATTCGAGCATTGCTGTTGTCGCGCAGGGAGTAGGGAACGTCTTCGGGCAGTTCCATCTCCAGGGCCACCGTTTCGGCAACCTCGCCGGCCGGTCGGTATCCGTCGACTTCACTGAGCTGCAGCTGCTGGCTGGCAGTGACGTCCTTGGCTGAAAAGTACAACGGATCCACGACCGGGTTGAGTTCAGTGGTAGTAGTTTGCATCGTTCATTCTCCTTGTTCGTTTCCGAGTCGTCAGCAAGTGTCGCCGGCGGCTCACAGGGTTAGGTGTTTGGCCTTCGTTTTGAGTTTTTGGCCCTCGTTGTAAATCGCCAATACCTGATTGGCGAGCTTTCGGTTCTCAGGCGCCGCCAGCACGGACACTTCCAGGCCCATTTGCCTGAGCACCAGATCCAGGCTGGCGACCGCCATTTCCAGCATGTCCTGAAAAAACGATTCCGCCAGGTCGTTCCCGACGGGCAAGCCCGTCAAGTCGACCTGCGCCTCGATGGCGCACCGGCTCCCCTGGCCCTGCCAGACGATCCGGGCCAGGCGGTTGATCGAGTTCTCGCTGTGCGCCAGGCTCAGAAGACTCTTGCGGGCTGCAGGCACGAGTTTCTCCCACTGCCCGAGGGGCATCAGCAGGCGCAGACACCCGCTCTCGCGAATGACGCGAACCTGACCGGGGCAACCGTGGCGTTTCAGGGTCATGCGAAGATGACCTTCATCGTCTGAGACGGCAGAATGGCCACGCTCAGACAGCCACGCCAAGAGTTTCTCTGCCGCGGGAGGCTCCCACCTGGAAGCAGAGGGTTTGAAGTCCGCTCTGGCAAGTTGTTTCAAGACCGCAGCCGCCAGGGACTCGAATCTGCTGCCCGCCTCACAGTCCAGGATCGGATCATCGCCCAGATGGGGAGAAATGAAGAAGTCAAAGCGCTGCTCTAAATGACCGTGGTGGCGCGCCAGCTTGACCGGACCCTCCCAGCAACCGTGCACGGCCAGGGCCTCCTGCTTTCCGGTGACCGCAAACGGTCTGCACAAGCTGATGAACCCGGAAGGATGGGTCCGCAGCGCCCAGCCCGGGTCCTCAGATCCCGGGGTGAACCAGCCTCCGTGCCGGTCTTTCTCGAAGCCGGTCCGCGCCAGCGCCGCCTCCAAATGGGCTCTGTTCCAGGCACTCACAGGTCCAACCTCCGTCTGATTGGTGCCACGCCAGCCCACGTTTCCAGAAGGCCCTCTCCACACAGCGGGAGGTACTCGGGATGACTCCGGTAGTAGTCACAGGCAGCCGAGTTGAGGACTCCGGCGGGGTCCAGCTCGTCCAGGGCCGTCTCCTGCAGAGTCAGTGTGTAGTAGCCCAGCAGAATGATCTCCTTCAGATTGGTGTTGGGCGGCAGCGCGCCCAGGCAGATGACCCCTTTCAAGTCGGAAGCCACGTTGGGGTGCCAGATCGGCTGTGGAGCCAACACGGCCAGCGGGCCCCAGCCCGGCGGGCTCTCCCAGGTCCAGTTTTCCCGGAACGCAAGGCGGGAGCCAGCGGGACTGGCATCTCCACCCCATAAACGAGCTCCAAATCACCCGCGAGCTCGATGTGAAGCAGCTCGATTCGGGGGCTTACGAGGGCCAGATCCTGCATCACCTCTTCCATTTGGCCGGCCTTCCAGGCACGCCAGGCTCTTCCGCCGCCGTTTCGCAGCAGCGCCTCGTCGAATCGGCCCTGCTGGACTGCGCACCGGACTGCCGGGTTTTGCTGGTCGCCGCTCACTTGTGGGGGATGCGGGTGGGAATCAACCATAATGCACTTGCCCTTCTAGATCATTGGCCACAGTTTTCGCCACAGTCGGTTCAGCCAACTCGAGCCCTGGATCACCGGGTAAGAAAAAGTAGGTCCAGCCATCGCCACCCGAAACCCCCAGAGCCTCTCCGGGTTCGAGTCCGAGTTCCGGCAGCGGCTTCTCCCAGCAGGCCTCGACGTCTTTGGCGGGGAGGATGGAGCGGGCCTCAACGGGTGAAGCGATGAGAGCCGCACCACAGCAGGCCCCCAACGCCATCCCGAAACCGCGGACAAATCTGCGTACCGACGTACTCTTCCCACAAGCCTGGCATGAGACTTCGCTGAACCAATGAGCCTCCCCTCGCACCTGGCATTCACTCTGCCGGCAGCCGATCGTGGAAGCCAGACTGGAAAGAGATACTCTGGACGGGGGCTGGCCGACGTCGGTCGTTTCCCACCGCTCATGGGGGCAGCGACACTGTGGATTGCGAGGCAGCTCACTGCGCAGAAGTTGATGAGTTAGAAGACAGTAGCTGATCTCCTCCGACTCGAGGCTTTGCTCGTCCAGGGTCAGGAGCTTCTTGACAGACTCGACCACGGCCAGTTGAGCGGCTGTGACGCACAAAGCCGGTAGAGTTCGGGTAGGCTGAGCCTTTTTCTCGGGTTGGGCAGGGGTAGAAGAAGCGGGGTCGCAGCCGTAGCGAACGGTAAGTTGCTGCCACTCCTTGGACCCCAGGAGACAGCCCGGGCAGGGGGCGGTCGCAACCGCGGGGTTGAAGCAGCGAACAATAGCCGTCCACGTGGGCCCATGAACCGCGCCCTGAACCAGGGGCTTGCCGAAGGCCGCGGCCAGGTTGCCGGCCCACACCAGAAGGTCCAGATTGTCTCCCGCCGAGACCAACAGATCCATCTCGCGCAAGAGGCTCAGGGGGATCACCTGGGCTCGACCGATTCCGGCTGACACCTCCACGGCCGGGTTCTTGGCGTGAGCCCGCCGACCCTGGATCCAGGCCTTGGGAAGTCCGGCGTCCCGGGGTAAAGCAGGCTGGGTCTGCCAGGACCCTTCCTGGTAGTGGTCGGGATCGACCGCGATCAGGCGGCCCACTCCCAGTTTGGCCAGCGAGCTGAGAACCTCGCCCCCAACCGCGCCCAGCCCAAAGACCGCCACAGAGCGGCTTCGAAGGTCAGCCAGCGATGTCGATTCGTCAGGGAATCCCAGGTTGAAATCAGCCGACATTTCTGGTGGCTCGGACGTGTATCCGGCGGGCCACTGGTACCACTTCACAATGTCTTGAGTCCGGCTCTGGCGAAGCTCCTGAAAGAGAGGTGCCTGTCTTTCAAACACGGTCATTCAACGCTCCCTGGGTCCCACAGCAGGAAGGGCTCCAGCGCGAGATCCTTTCCGCAGGTGAGGCACTTCTTCACCTTGTCGAAACAGCCCAGCCTTTCCTGCTCGGAGACGATCTCCGGGTGGCTCTCGGAGGTTTCGTGGTGAAACGGTTGACCGCAGACGCAGACCACGACCTGGGTGCTTTTTTCAATCGGGATGCCGCAAAAGCGGCACTTCGTTCCCTGCAGATCGTCCGGAGGCCTTCCCACGAACGGATTCACCCGAGTCGTGACATACGCCAGATGGCCCGGCCGCAAGAGGATCGAGTCCCTGGTCGTCAAGACGGCAAAGGAGAGAGACGGCGCTCCATTGACTAAAATACCCGACCGAAGTGAGACCAGGCCCAGGTAGTTTTTCCGGCCCAGTGCCAGGAAGCAAAACCCGGCGTCGGCTTCATCGGGAGAGGTCACTTCCCGGATGCAACCGCCCGCTCCTTCGTCAGCCTTGGCCCAGACCAGGCCGTCGTCTGCTCCCACGACCAGAGGCAGGGAGGAGACTTCCCGGGAGGGTTGGCTTTCGCACCAGGGAAGATCGGTGGAGCCCAGCGGGGTTTTGCCTGTAAAGACGGCCGGGTGAAGTTCCAATAACGTCCGGCTGTCCATATCTGAGTCTCCAAGATCGACCATCATGTTCGATTCACTGGAATCCTACGCGACAGTCAGGGAGTTCAGCCTTTCGGTCCGAACTTTTCTGGATTTTTCTTTGGAGCGGGAATCGGTCAGGGTAGCGAGATGTTCGCGACCAGGGTCAACTCGTAGGCATCCGCCTGAAGCAGCAGCGGGAGTTGTGAGTCTGCAGGCGCAGTCATCTCACCCATAATGACTCGTCTTTGGCCGCCAGCCACCATCTCTTCCAACAGGGAAGAGTGCTGAGTGCGAAGCAGCAGATTCCAAATGAGAGTCTCGACTCCGCCCATGCCGAAGGACAGGAGAAGGCTGGGACCATCGGGCCAGGCATTGGGCATGTACGCGAGATAGGTAAGCGTTGTATTTGGCTTATCAGGTTCATCCCACTCGGTAGCGGCGTAGCTCTGATAGAACTTGTACGAAGGTAAATATTCGGTAAACCCCGTCTTGCAATAATCTCCTTCCAAATAAGCCCGCGGTCAAACTTTGCTGGACACAGAAGCTGCGAGTGTGTATACAGGGAGCATGCAGCTGAGTGCTACCACCAAGCCGGAATCGGGTGGACTGACGGCTGATGGCTCGACGAAGCGGGTTTTGGTGGCCAAGGAAGAGTACATCCGGCTGCGCTGGGCGGCAGCGTACTGGAAGGCCCAGCATGCCGGGGCGGTGGAGAGAGAAAAGCAGTTGAAGTCAGAGAACTTGAGTCTGCGGGCTCGAGTTCGAGAGCTGGAGAGTCAGCTCTGGGGGCGCAAGAGTGAACAGGCCAAGGGTGGGCGCGCTGGCAGTTCCAGCCCCAAGGCGAGCGGGCGACCCCGAGGGCAGCAAAAAGGCAAGCAGGGGCACGGTCGGACCACTCTGGACGGGTTGGCAGCCCAGGAAGAGGTAGTGGATCTGGAGGAAGCCCAAAAAAGCTGTCCGAAATGCGGTCTGGCACTGGAAGCCTTGGGCTGGACGGAAGACGCCGAGGTGGCCGAAATCGAAGTGCGGGCCCACCGGCGGGTGATCCGGCGGCGCAAGTACAAAGCGGCCTGCCGCTGCGGGGTGCTGCCCGGCATTGTCACGGCGCCCGCCCCGGCACGCTTGATTCCCAAAGGCAAACTAGGGATTTCGGTTTGGGTGGAGATTCTGCTGGAGAAGTTTGACCATTGCCGCCCCACCCACCGTCTGTTGCAGCAGTGGCGAGACCACGGTTTGACTCTCTCTGCAGGAACGGTGGCCGGAGGGCTGAAAAAACTGCAGGGTCTGTTTTTGCCGGTGGCCGAGGCGATCGCCCAGCAGCAGCTCACCCAGGAGAACTGGCAAGCCGACGAGACCGGCTGGCCGGTGTTTGTGGCGGTGGAAGGCAAAAGCGGACGGCTCTGGCATTTGTGGGTGTTTTTGTCGGCCTCCACAGTCGTGTACCAGCTCCAACCCAGTCGCTCGTCTGCAGTGCCTCAATCTCACTTCGGCAGCGCCCAGGGCACTTTACTCACCGATCGATATTCTGCCTATAAGAAGCTGGTCCGGGTCTCAGAGGGGCGTATTTGCCATGCCTTTTGCTGGGCTCACGTGCGCCGCGACTTTTGGCGACTGGGCCTATCCCACCCCCCCTGGCAGGACTGGTCCCTGATGTGGATTGACGACATTGGCCGGCTCTTTGCTGCCAATCAGCTGCGGCTGGCAGTTCGCGATCAGCCCTTGGAATGGGCCCGGGCCGATCGAAAGCTGCGGGTGGCGGTTGAGAAAATGCGAGAGCAATGCGAGGCTCAACGCCAGCTTCCCAGCCTGGCTCCCCCCTGTCGCAAGGTCCTGAAAAGCCTGGCTCGACACTGGCCAGGGCTGACCGTGTTTGTGGATCAACCGGAAGTGGCTATGGACAACAACGCCGCCGAACGCGCCTTGCGCAACCCGGTGGTGGGACGCAAGAATTACTACGGCTCAGGCAGCCGCTGGAGCGCCCAGTTGGCGGCCAGCTTATTCAGCATCTTTGCCACCCTGCGACTCAACGGCCTCAACCCCCGCCTGTGGCTCAGGGACTATCTGCAGGCCTGCGCTAGGCAAGGCGGACAGCCGCCACCCGGCCTGGATCCTTTTCTTCCCTGGGAAATAAGCCCCCATCGTGCCCGCGCATTGACCTGGGCCAGGACGCCGGCAGCGGAGGCTGGATGAAACGCTTCTGCGGGCGAGACTTTAGCGGCCGGGAGATGCGGCGACTGTGTGAGCTGATTGGCGAAGATCCGACCCGCTCGCGGGCCCAGCTCTCCCGCTTGGCCTGCCAGCTCTTGGGCTGGTTCAAGCCTGACGGTGGCCTCAAGGAGATGAGCTGCCGGGTGGCCATGCTGCGCATGCATCGGCAGGGGTTGCTGCAGCTGCCGCCCCCTCGCAACCCGAAGGGAGGCTCGGGCCCAATCAAGCACACTTTCTGCAGCGCACCACAACCGCTGCTGTCCCGACCCGTGCACGAGCTGTCCGGCCTGCATCTGGAGCCGGTCCTGAGCCGCCCCGACTCCACTTTGTGGAATGAATACATCGACCGCTACCACTATCTGGGATACAAGCCCCTGCCGGGTGCTCAGCTGCGCTACTTCGCTTGTTCCGAAAGCCGCATCCTGGCCCTGCTCGGCTTTGGCGCCGCCGCTTGGAAAACCGCCCCTCGCGACCGCTTCATCGGCTGGCGTCCTTCGGAAAGGGAGAGAAACCTTCAACTGATCGTCAACAACGCCCGTTTCTTGATCCTTCCCTGGGTCGAGTCCAAGAACCTGGCCTCTAAACTGCTGGCCATGGCCGCGCGTCAACTCCCCGAGGACTGGCACGACCGCTACGCCTACCGACCCGTTCTGCTGGAAACCTTCGTCGACACGGGGCGCTTCACAGGCGCCTGCTACAAGGCCGCCAACTGGATCCATGTCGGACAGACCCAGGGCCGGGGCAAGCTGGACCGTGACCGCAAGGCCGATCTGCCCACCAAAAGCATCTGGCTCTACCCCCTGAGCAAACACTTCCGAAGATCGCTTCGCTCCACTTGAGTTCCCAACCCGCCTCACCCCATTAGGCATAAAGCCGATGATGGGTTTACCTAATATTTACGTACGAAGCGTTCAAGTAACTGGCAAACAAAACGTTAGCTCTGTTCGCGAGTCTCTTGGGGAGTCTTGCGGAGAGGGTCCGGGACAGCTTGACGTGGGATCTCGAGCAGATCTCGAAAAAGGGATGCAGCGCAGCCAACACCATCTCTTCGAGCGAAGTGTGGCTTCGCGCTACTTTTCGCCTCTCGTCTTCTTCCTCATCGCTAATGGGTGGCCTCGTCGCCAGGACGAGCAGATCGGCCGGTGTCATTGGCGGGATGTCGACGTGCGGGGTTCCGAGTGATGGGCGTGGGGGGAAATTGAGCAGCAACCCTCCGTAGCCGTATCCCATGGAGCCAAGGACAGGGGCCAGTTCTGCAAAGGCCGCCCCATCGCGAACCAGGTGTATATACGGCTGGTCACGCAGAGCTCGCTCCGGGGCCTGGTAGCTGAACCAGAAGTAGCGGCCACCATTCGTTGGATTAAGATTCCTCTTCGCTAGTAACACGATATCTGTCCTCCTAGATGCAGCTTGCGGGATTCAAGTTTCGAATATTGGTTCGAGGAAGAAAAGGAAAGACACGATCAGGTGAAGTTCCGATGAGGTCGTGCTGTCCCATATATTGGCACCCGGAAAGCTGCTTTGCCTTCGATTATGGAAATCGTACACGATAGAGGGAGATCGGAGATTTCGGACCGAATGTTTCAGAAAGAAGCGAGCCACCCGGCTACAGCTACATGACGCTCCAATTTGGCGGCGGGAACGCGTCACGTGACCATCGCCGGATTGCGGCAGATTCTTGGACACGGCAAGACTGCCTGACCCATTTGAGATGGAGTAGAAAGGTGCTGGCGAGCCTTGAAGGAAAGGAAAGATGAGGTCAGGGCAAAGGCGAGGGCGCAGGCAAAGGCAGGGGGGATTTACCAGATTTTCATCGAGTCCCTGAACAGCTTCGTAAGATCTTCGGCACCGGCGCGCCGGGGTGACAGTTTCGTGACCCGGTGTTGGGGCAGTGTCCCTTCGACGAGTTGCGGAATGTCGGCTTGAGTAAAGCCCATCTCCTGAAGACCATTGGGAACATCGAGCTTTCGCATCAAGTCAATCAGTGAGCGAACCAGAATTTCTCCGGCCTCTGCAAAAGAAGCACCCTCCGCGTCGCCTCCCAGTGCTGCAGCTGCCTCCAGGTGCCGAGAGGGACAAGCACTCGCAGTGAACCGAAACACCGCTGGAGCCGTGAGGGCCACAGAGACTCCATGGGGCACCATCGGGTGGTCCTTCGGATATCCATCCGGGTAGTAGTCCCGCACCATGCTGCTGATGGGATAAGACATTCCATGACACAGATGAACCCCGGCGTTTCCAAACCCCAGACCGGCATACGAAGCGGCCATGATCATGCGGGTTCGGGCCTCTTCGTCGGCAGGGCTCTCGTAGAGCCGCTGGAGATATCTGCAGACCATCCGGATGGACTCCATGGCCCAGATGTCGCTGACCGGATTGGAACCTTGATAGGCGGGACGCAGCAACGGACTCTCAGGGTAAGGGCGCTCGGTGAAGGGCAGGGCCGTATAGGACTCGAGAGCATGGCACAGGACATCCAGACCGGTCGATGCGATCACGGCCGGCGGCAGCGTCAGAATATTCTCTGGATCGACCAGACCCAGTGTCGGTTTGAGCCGCCGGTGAGCGATTCCAGTTTTGGCTCTTTTCTCGGACAGGTCGAAAATGGCGACACCGGTCGCCTCGCTCCCCGTGCCTGAAGTGGTTGGAACTGCAATCAACGGCTTCAGCGGACCCGGGACCGGTCTTGCTTCTCCCAGAGGTGCATTCACATAGGCCAGGAATTCAGCCGGATAGGTCGAATACAGATTGGCTGCCTTGGCGGTGTCAATCGTGGACCCACCGCCCACGGCCACAAACCCATCGTACTGGCCCTGCAAGGCGATCGTGATTGCCTCCTGAAAGGATTTGTCACTCGGCTCGATTCGCACCCCGTCGAACAGATCGTATTCAACGCCCTCTCCCTCAAGCGATTCACAGACGGTCCCCACCGGTCGAAGCCCTGCCAGGTTTCTGTCGGTCAGAACCAGCACCCGGGCAGCCCCGATGTCTCGAAGGTCCATCCCGATCTCGGCTGTCACGCCAGCCCCAAAACGCAGGCTGGAGGTGGCCATCTCGAAAGCAAATTCCGTCTTGTTCATGAGATCCTTCTTTCAGGAACCATGCCACGTCTACGAGAGTGACTAAGAACAAATCACAAACGCTTGATGAGGACCAGGCTCATGTCGTCTTCAAGGGCTCCGAGCCGCCTGACGTCGTCGACAATCAGATGGCACAGTTCCTTGGCCGATTGATCCTTCCCCTTCCTGAAACAAGCCTCCAGACGTCCGGGAAAATACTCCTTCCCGCCGTTTTGATGTTCCGAGAGTCCGTCCGTGTGGAGAACCAGGATATCTCCGTGTCCCATCAAGCTGATCTCGTTCGTCGTGTAGCGCGCCTTGTATCCGAGGGGCGTAGCTTCCGTAGCCTCGAGGTCGATATCGTGACTGGAGGGCATCGTCCCGATGGGGGGGAAAGTGCTCAGGCTTTCGTCACTGATTCCTACGATCCGGTCGTAGGATCTCGAGAATACAACCGGAAAAGGATGGCCGGCGGTGATGAAACGGAAGGCGCCATCCTGGTTGATCTCCCCGTAAAGCAGAGTCAGAAACTTGTTCACCGCGAACGACTGATAGAAGCGCTTGTTGAGGTTCTCGAATAGTCTCGTGGTGATCTCGCCATGAAGGTCCAGTTCGTAAACGGCGCCCAGCAAGAATGCCTGATGCAGCATAAGCGCCACGAGAGAGTCGGTCATGAAGTGCCCTGAGACGTCCGCAACCACCACCCCCGCCCGGCTTCGGCACAAACGGAGCTTCTCAGCAATGTGGTGATGGCCGGCAGCTTCCGCGCTGGAGATGCGGGCTTTCAGATCGTAACGCTTCTTGAAGTCCAGATAGATGAGGTGATCGCCTCCCACGGTCCCGTGCAGAGGCAAAGAAACGCCGGCCACATCTATCCCCTGGACATCGGGAGGACTCCCCGCTGTGGGCCTCAGATAACTGGCGATTTCCTGAAGGTTATTCAGTTCGCCGGCGGCGTCCACTCCCCGGTCTTCAGCGGGTTGCCGGGTAGTCGAACCGTTCAGCCGATCCTGCATGATCGGCTGAGTGTACCACTCCTATCAAACGCCCTGTTGGCTTCGTCACACCCTCTTCGTTCAACACACGATATCTACGGTGAGAAGCCTTGGAACTCGCAGCCTAGCCCGGCCGCCGATCGTGAAATGGTAGAGGTCCTGATATTGATGCTGAGCCTTTTCACCTTAGGCGAAAGGAAGGACATTTCAAGCAACAAGGAACCGTAAACTGTTGCATTGACATCGATGTGGCCCCTTGTTATATTTGGCACTTGCGTACCAGGAGTGCCAAATAGGTTCGGGCCCGGGCGTTGAGTCAAGGGCCTGGATATTCCATGCATCAGTAAAACAACAAAGCATGAATGTAAGGAGGAGTGAGTCAAATGATCAGACCATTGCAGGATCGTGTTCTTATTCAGAGAGTCGAGCCTGAAGAAGAGGTTCACGGTTCCATCGTGATTCCCGACACGGCCAAGGAAAAACCCCAGGAAGGTGAAGTCGTGGCCGTCGGCGAAGGCAAAGTTCTCGACAGCGGCACCAGGGTTGAGATGTCCGTACAGCCCGGCGACCGGATTCTTTTCGGAAAATACGCCGGCAGTGAGGTCAAGATTGATAGTGTCGAGTATCTGATTATGCGTGAAGACGAGATACTGGGCATTCTGGAAGGCAAGACCGTCAGCGCATAACCAAATTAAATCAGCCAAACAAGGAGAAAAACTCAATGTCTGCTAAAGATATTACACATGGCGAAGAGGCGCGCCGGGCACTGCTCAACGGTGTCAACAAACTGGCGAACGCCGTGAAGGTGACCCTTGGGCCCAAGGGTCGGAATGTTGTTCTGGAGAAGAAGTTTGGATCTCCGGTGATCACCAAGGATGGTGTCACTGTCGCCAAGGAGATCGAACTGGGCGGCCTCGAGAAAGTGGGCGCCTCCATGCTGCGCGAAGTGGCCAGCAAGACGAGTGATGTGGCCGGTGACGGGACCACGTCTGCAACGGTTCTGGCTCAGGCCATTGTCCGTGAAGGTGTCCGGAACGTAGCCGCGGGTGCCAACCCGATGGCTCTCAAACGCGGCATCGACAAGGCCGTTGCTCGGGCCATTCAGGAAATCCAGACTCTTTCCAAGCCGGTCGGAGGCGACATGATCGCCCAGGTCGGTGCCATCTCCGCCAACAATGACCTCACCATCGGTGAGATCATTGCCGAAGCCATGAACAAGGTTGGCAAAGATGGAGTCATCACGGTCGAAGAGGCAAAGAGCATCGACACTTCCCTGGAAGTTGTCGAGGGCATGCAGTTCGACCGCGGCTACCTGTCGCCTTACTTCGTGACCGATCCCGACCGCATGGAATGCACCCTCGAAGACGCCTGTATCCTTCTTCACGAGAAGAAGATCAGCTCCATGAAGGACCTGCTTCCGCTGCTGGAACAAGTGGCCAAGTCTAGTCGCCCCCTCATGATCATTGCCGAAGACATCGAGGGTGAAGCTCTGGCAACTCTGGTCGTCAACAAGATCCGTGGAACCCTCAACGCCGTGGGCGTGAAAGCTCCAGGCTTTGGGGATCGACGCAAAGCCATGCTCGAAGACATTGCCATCCTGACCGGTGGCAAGGTCATCTCTGAAGACCTCGGAATCAAGCTGGAGAACGTCCGGCTGGAGGATCTCGGCAGAGCCAAGAAGGTGACGGTTGACAAGGACAACACCACCATCATAGAAGGTGGCGGACAGGCCAAGGACATCGCCGGTCGAGTCAAGCAGATTCGCAACCAGGTCGAGGAAACCTCCTCCGATTACGATCGCGAGAAGCTGCAAGAACGACTGGCCAAGCTGGTTGGCGGCGTCGCCGTCATCAAGGTCGGAGCGGCCACCGAGACTGAGCTGAAGGAAAGGAAAGCTCGGGTTGAGGACGCCATGCACGCCACCAAGGCGGCTGCCGAGGAAGGCATCGTGACCGGCGGCGGTGTGGCCTACATCCGGGCTGCCCGGGCGCTGGACGACTTCAAGGTCGACAATCCTGACGAGCAGGCAGGCGTCAACATTGTGCGCCGCGCCCTGGAAGAGCCGCTGCGTCAGATCTCCATGAACGCCGGCCTCGAGGGCGCCATTGTGGTGGGGAAGGTGAACGAGACCGACGACCCCAATTTCGGCTTCAACGCCGAGACGGGAGAATTCGTGAACCTTGTCGAGGAGGGAGTCATCGATCCGACCATGGTCTGCCGCACCGCTCTCCAGAATGCGGCCTCCATCGCGAGCCTGCTTCTGACCACCGAAGCCCTGGTGACCGAGGTGCCGGAGGACGAGCCAGCAGCAGCCGGCGGACATCCTCCCGACATGGGCGGAATGGGTGGAATGGGTGGAATGGGCGGCGGTTTCTAAACCTCCCGTTCAGTCCGATCACAGCAAAGGGAGCCGTTCGCGGCTCCCTTTTTTTAGCACGGGCATGACCAAACAGGACCCGTCTCACTTCTGGTAACGCACCAGGACCTCTACGCGTATCGCTCCCAATCCTCTCGTCGCAGGCCTGGGGCTGGCGCCGAACCGCACCGAGAATGGGTTTGGATTGAGCGGGCTGTCAAAGAGACGATTCCGAATCCGGATATGGCGGGAGAGTTGTTAGGCGCGTGTCCTCTACGGGACCGCCGATCGTGAAATGGTAAAGGTCCTGATATTTGCGGTCTGTGAGGCCGAGAACTTCGTGCATCGGGTCGTCGAAGTAGCAGCCGATCCCGGTGCTTCGGATGCCGGCGGCTTCAGCTTCCAGATAAAGCACCTGGCCGATGACACCCGCTTCCCAAAAGAGGCGAGGATAAAACCAGGGGCCGTGAAGTTCCAGGGGTTCCAAGTACTCAGCAATCATACCAAGGCTGAAGCAACCATCGCTGGCAATGTCCTGGGAACAGCAAATCTGCCGGGCTGGTTCCCGTGCATCTGCTTCAATAAGGCAATAAAGCTCCAGTTCCTCTGGACACCCAAAGGGTCGTCGCCAGGGGCCAGCCTGAGTGAGTGCTACTTCCAAGGGTTTTCGCTGTGAAGGGTCGCGCACCAGGAAGTACAGTCCGGCGGGAAGGTCATCCACCCGGTGAACGAAAATGGCCAGGTGAATGTAGGGTTTCCAGGGAAGCGTACTGAAGGGAATATTGCCTGGAACTGCCAAAGTCTTTTGAAGCATACGATAGAAGGTGTCCCGAGAGATTCGAGTCTCCCCGTCCATGGCCACGGCACTGCGGCGCTGACGAATCATCCTGCGAAGAGAAACCGGACGAGTTGTCAAAACCCACTGCTTGGGAGGGCTGTTAAGTCGCTCATACCGACCCGGGACACCTGGCTTCCGAGCCGCTTCTGCTATTTCATCCACACCCCATTCAGCGTGAGACCTGCTCAGTTGATTGGGACTGCCCTGCCAGTCCAGAGATTTCAAGGTCAGAAGCTGATCTGGGGGCAGACCTGACTCTTGCATTGCTGCTTCAAACGGACCAAGCGCCATCAGCACATCCGGCTCTTCCGGCTCCGCATCGTGCTCCAGGAATGTGCCCGTGAGTACCGCCAGCTCGTCCCTGCCCAGGTCGTCCAGGATTCTCGTCTGCCAGCCCAGCCCGGCGGCGCCGATACTGACGGCGGCGATGGCGTGACCAGCATCGTGCTGGCAGTAACGATAAGCACGCTGGCCGTACTTCCAGGCCTCTCGCCAGAGAATGGAAGTGAGTCCCATGAAGAATGTGCCCTTGGGAAATCTCACACAAAGCTCTTCCCACAACCCCAACTCAAACTCTGCCCGCACCTCCAACCCGTGTTCCTTCGGTGCGTAATGGCAGACCATGGGCTTGTCACATAGCCCCTCGATGGGACCGCAGATCAGGTAACCCTCGGTCGGATGCAGATTTCCACTGGAGGGATTGACCCGCAGGGCCCAGCTGGTCTGCCCGGTGCTCTTCCAGGCCGATATCGCCAGGCTGTCGTAGAAAAGTTGAGAGATGCTCCGCAAGTTCATCGGCACCGCGGGGATTCGGCCCTCAACCAGAGCGTCGTCGTAGAGCGGCTCATCTGTTGGTGGTATTTTCTCCAGGGTCACGAACCGCGCGCCGGCATAACGACGAAAAGGATTCGGCTGGGCGGCCCAATCCAGATAGCCTGGGCCACTGGCGTAGCCCTGGAAGTGATGTTTCGTGACCTGGTGATAATTGAAAACCTGCTGGAGCGGGTCTGGCTTCTTGCTCAAGTCTCGTCTCATTCCGATTCGTTTCCGATCATCTTACGGAATTGCTTACCTTCTCCTCCGGCAAGGACAATGGCCACGCTCGCGAGCATCACATCGTGGTGGTGCTTGGATAGGCGCAATGGCCGGCCGGCCATTGCGAAAAAGCATATCGAATTCATCCGGCGGATCTCCGCGCTTTGGAGACTTGCCTGGCTCGATTAAGGGGAAGGCACAGGTGAAACTCGTCGGGGCTACTCCACACCCGGAGAGCTCGAATAATTCAATGCAAGCGGAGTTCATCCCAGAGGCCCGGACTTGACAACAACTCCACACCCAACTTGACAGCCCGCAATCAGCCTTTTCCCGGCAGCGACCTCTATCGCCCCATAATTTCTACATAAGATCCTAAATCATGACATTGAGCGATAAAGAGGAGAAAGTAAAGAAATGACGTTAATGAGAATCGAGTCCTATCCGAAAACTCGGTCGTGACCGTTCCGAGGCCAAGGCCTTTGCAGAGACCGTCCAGCGACTTTTTGGCCGGCATACCCAATAAAAGGAAGAAGCTCTCAAGATTTGGAATGCAAGGAAGACCCTCTGCCTGCAGGGCAGAGGGTCGGCTGTGCCAATCCCCACTCCCTGCGCGGGTTTCGGGATCTGAGCTAAGAACGCTGTAGTCAATTCTGTAGCTGCAAGGAGCACCCCAGATCAACAGATTTGAACAGTCGGGCCAGCCGATCGTTCCGAAGAACCCCGTAAAGTACTGATAAACAAAGGGTTTTTCTGGTGGAGGTAACCGGACTCGAACCGATGACCCCCTGCTTGCAAAGCAGAAGTCAGATTTCGGCCTAAATGCTTGATTTATAAGCCTTTTGTTTTCAAGGCCTTCTGTTGATCTGTGGTAAATATTCGGTAAACCCATCATCGGCTTTATGCCTAATGGGGTGAGGCGGGTTGGGAACTCAAGTGGAGCGAAGCGATCTTCGGAAGTGTTTGCTCAGGGGGTAGAGCCAGATGCTTTTGGTGGGCAGATCGGCCTTGCGGTCACGGTCCAGCTTGCCCCGGCCCTGGGTCTGTCCGACATGGATCCAGTTGGCGGCCTTGTAGCAGGCGCCTGTGAAGCGCCCCGTGTCGACGAAGGTTTCCAGCAGAACGGGTCGGTAGGCGTAGCGGTCGTGCCAGTCCTCGGGGAGTTGACGCGCGGCCATGGCCAGCAGTTTAGAGGCCAGGTTCTTGGACTCGACCCAGGGAAGGATCAAGAAACGGGCGTTGTTGACGATCAGTTGAAGGTTTCTCTCCCTTTCCGAAGGACGCCAGCCGATGAAGCGGTCGCGAGGGGCGGTTTTCCAAGCGGCGGCGCCAAAGCCGAGCAGGGCCAGGATGCGGCTTTCGGAACAAGCGAAGTAGCGCAGCTGAGCACCCGGCAGGGGCTTGTATCCCAGATAGTGGTAGCGGTCGATGTATTCATTCCACAAAGTGGAGTCGGGGCGGCTCAGGACCGGCTCCAGATGCAGGCCGGACAGCTCGTGCACGGGTCGGGACAGCAGCGGTTGTGGTGCGCTGCAGAAAGTGTGCTTGATTGGGCCCGAGCCTCCCTTCGGGTTGCGAGGGGGCGGCAGCTGCAGCAACCCCTGCCGATGCATGCGCAGCATGGCCACCCGGCAGCTCATCTCCTTGAGGCCACCGTCAGGCTTGAACCAGCCCAAGAGCTGGCAGGCCAAGCGGGAGAGCTGGGCCCGCGAGCGGGTCGGATCTTCGCCAATCAGCTCACACAGTCGCCGCATCTCCCGGCCGCTAAAGTCTCGCCCGCAGAAGCGTTTCATCCAGCCTCCGCTGCCGGCGTCCTGGCCCAGGTCAATGCGCGGGCACGATGGGGGCTTATTTCCCAGGGAAGAAAAGGATCCAGGTCGGGTGGCGGCTGTCCGCCTTGCCTAGCGCAGGCCTGCAGATAGTCCCTGAGCCACAGGCGGGGGTTGAGGCCGTTGAGTCGCAGGGTGGCAAAGATGCTGAATAAGCTGGCCGCCAACTGGGCGCTCCAGCGGCTGCCTGAGCCGTAGTAATTCTTGCGTCCCACCACCGGGTTGCGCAAGGCGCGTTCGGCGGCGTTGTTGTCCATAGCCACTTCCGGTTGATCCACAAACACGGTCAGCCCTGGCCAGTGTCGAGCCAGGCTTTTCAGGACCTTGCGACAGGGGGGAGCCAGGCTGGGAAGCTGGCGTTGAGCCTCGCATTGCTCTCGCATTTTCTCAACCGCCACCCGCAGCTTTCGATCGGCCCGGGCCCATTCCAAGGGCTGATCGCGAACTGCCAGCCGCAGCTGATTGGCAGCAAAGAGCCGGCCAATGTCGTCAATCCACATCAGGGACCAGTCCTGCCAGGGGGGGTGGGATAGGCCCAGTCGCCAAAAGTCGCGGCGCACGTGAGCCCAGCAAAAGGCATGGCAAATACGCCCCTCTGAGACCCGGACCAGCTTCTTATAGGCAGAATATCGATCGGTGAGTAAAGTGCCCTGGGCGCTGCCGAAGTGAGATTGAGGCACTGCAGACGAGCGACTGGGTTGGAGCTGGTACACGACTGTGGAGGCCGACAAAAACACCCACAAATGCCAGAGCCGTCCGCTTTTGCCTTCCACCGCCACAAACACCGGCCAGCCGGTCTCGTCGGCTTGCCAGTTCTCCTGGGTGAGCTGCTGCTGGGCGATCGCCTCGGCCACCGGCAAAAACAGACCCTGCAGTTTTTTCAGCCCTCCGGCCACCGTTCCTGCAGAGAGAGTCAAACCGTGGTCTCGCCACTGCTGCAACAGACGGTGGGTGGGGCGGCAATGGTCAAACTTCTCCAGCAGAATCTCCACCCAAACCGAAATCCCTAGTTTGCCTTTGGGAATCAAGCGTGCCGGGGCGGGCGCCGTGACAATGCCGGGCAGCACCCCGCAGCGGCAGGCCGCTTTGTACTTGCGCCGCCGGATCACCCGCCGGTGGGCCCGCACTTCGATTTCGGCCACCTCGGCGTCTTCCGTCCAGCCCAAGGCTTCCAGTGCCAGACCGCATTTCGGACAGCTTTTTTGGGCTTCCTCCAGATCCACTACCTCTTCCTGGGCTGCCAACCCGTCCAGAGTGGTCCGACCGTGCCCCTGCTTGCCTTTTTGCTGCCCTCGGGGTCGCCCGCTCGCCTTGGGGCTGGAACTGCCAGCGCGCCCACCCTTGGCCTGTTCACTCTTGCGCCCCCAGAGCTGACTCTCCAGCTCTCGAACTCGAGCCCGCAGACTCAAGTTCTCTGACTTCAACTGCTTTTCTCTCTCCACCGCCCCGGCATGCTGGGCCTTCCAGTACGCTGCCGCCCAGCGCAGCCGGATGTACTCTTCCTTGGCCACCAAAACCCGCTTCGTCGAGCCATCAGCCGTCAGTCCACCCGATTCCGGCTTGGTGGTAGCACTCAGCTGCATGCTCCCTGTATACACACTCGCAGCTTCTGTGTCCAGCAAAGTTTGACCGCGGGCTTATTTGGAAGTAGATTATTGCAAGACGGGGTTTACCGAATATTTACGATCTGTGTTGAGATCTGTTGAGATTTGTGGGTCTCGGGTGCTTTGAACAGCTACAATTTTGACTACAGTGGCATTTTCGACGTTGGTCAGGGCCATTGGAGCAAGTCAACAACACTTGCCTGAAGAAGCACCAGTTTTTGGCCTGCCCCAGTTTCCCTGGCAATCCCTTCAAGTCTTCGGAAATCGAGGAACCCATCGATCGTGATGATTCTTAGGCAGCCTTTCTTGACCGAGGAGCTTCTTCGCAAACGGCAGGCTTGCGGCCAGGCTTGAAAACGCTTTTGGTGTGAGCTCCCTGGCCGCTGACGGGAGGCCAGTAGCGCCGGAATGCCAGCTCGAATCCAGACCATTTTTTGGTTGCGGGGGTTTGTGACTTTGACATTGTGATTTCCTCCTTTTTTGCTCGGTTTCTCATTGTCTTTACCTGATAAAGCCGGAAACAGTCCTGGATTCCCTCACGCCCAGCAAAAAAAGTTAGAATGCAGGAAACATGAATCGTGAGCAGGGGGACGTTACGGGCCTGCTGAAGGCGTATGCCCAGGGTGATCGGAGTGTCTTCAAAGAGATCTTTCCGGTGGTCTATGAGGAGCTGCGTCGCATAGCGCGCCGCCGGTTGCGGAGCGAACGCAAAGACCACACACTCGGGGCTACGGCCCTCGTGCACGAGGCCTATCTGAAGCTGGTCAGACTGGAGAAGGTGAGATGGGAGAATCGGGCCCACATCTTTGCCATCGCAGCCCAGGCGATGCGCAACATTCTGATCGACTACGCCGTGAAGAGAAAAGCTCAGAAGCGGGGGGCCGGACGAGAGAAGCTCGGACTCGATGAAGTTGCCGCCATCGTGGAAGATCGGGCTGATGAGCTGCTGGCGCTGGATGAAGCATTGAAGCAGCTAGAAACCTTCGATGCACGCCAGGCACGCGTGGTGGAGTGTCGCGTTTTCGCGGGGCTCTCCATTGAAGAAACAGCCCGGCCGCTCCAGATTTCGGAGGCAACTGTCAGTCGTGACTGGATGGCGGCACGGGCCTGGCTGAACCGAGAACTGAGCGTCTGAAGGCAAACTCGAGTGGCAACTCCATGAAGCGTAGGCGATGGAAACAGATCAAAGCTCTTTTGGAAAGATTGCAGGAGTTGGCTCCTGGGGAACAGGAAAGCTTCATTGTGCAGGCCTGCGGCGATGATCAGCTGTTGCGAGACGAAATTACGTCGCTGCTGAAAGCTCATCGGGAAACGGGACCGGTGGATGAACTTGCCGGTGCTCTCTCCGGGTCGCTCCTGGTCCCGTTCTCGCCCGGGAGGCAGATCTCATCTGGTCAAGAGATAGGATCCTATAAGGTACTCGGTCTGATCGGCCGGGGGGGCATGGGTGAGGTCTACAAGGCAGAGGACACTCGCCTCGGTCGCACGGTAGCGCTCAAGTTGCTGGTTCCCGAGGCTGCTCGAGGGCGGGAGGCCAAACAGCGATTGCTGCGCGAGGCGCGAGCCACGTCGGCCCTCAATCATCCCAACATCGTCACCATCTACTCGATCGAGAAAACAAGAAATTTCGACTACATCGTCATGGAGTACGTGGACGGCGACACGCTGGCATCGAGAATCGAGCGACGGAGCCTGGAACTGGCGGAGGTTCTCGAGGTCGGTATCCAGGTCGCAGAGGCCCTTCAGGCAGCCCACACCATTGGCGTCATTCACAGAGATGTCAAGCCGTCCAATGTACTTATCAGCTCCGGGGGCCAGATCAAGCTGGTTGACTTCGGCGTGGCTAAAAGAGTGAGTCGAGTTGGTGGGGAGTCGACCACGAGAAACGATTCGTTTCTCCTTACAGCCGACGGGACTATCCTGGGAACCGTCGCCTATATGTCTCCCGAGCAGACGCGCGGCGAGGCCCTGGATCAGCGAACCGATCTGTTTTCACTGGGGACATTTCTTTATCAAGCAGCCACGGGCGAGTTGCCCTTTCAGGGACCGAGTGCCTTGTCGATCATGCACGAGATTGCGGTAACCGACCCCCCTCCGCCCAACGTCGTCGACCCGGCCCTTCCACCTGAATTCAGTGCAATTGTCCAGCGTGCGCTGGCCAAGAACAAAGAGGAAAGGTTCCTCTCCGCAGCGGAGATGGCCGAGGACATGAAGCGGTTGAGGGACGGACCGGGACAAAGATCCTCTTCTGCCACCAGGAGTCGCCACGAACCCAGGGCGCGACCTGGCCGAGGCCAGAAGATGGAGCGCGGCGCGCCCACTGCCGCTTCCGAAGACGTCCCCGGGCCGGAACCACTCAGCTACACTCCCGCACACCTGGCGGGAAAGATCCTCACATCCCGCCCGTTTGTCGAAGGTGAGCGAAAAAGAATTACCGTTCTTTTCTGTGATCTCACTGATCCGGTCTCTTCTACCTCGCCCCCGGATCCCGAAACCAGGCACCGCCTCTTGAACCGGCTTTTCGAGCTGGCGGTGGAAGAGGTATACCGCTACGAGGGTGTGATCCATCAGTTTGGGGAAAACGGTTTTGTGGCCCTGTTTGGAGCACCCATTGCCCATGAGCATCACGCCTGGAGGGCAGTGCTGGCGACCGTCAGTCTCCGCGAACGGCTGAGGTCACAGGAGTTGACTTCTGGAGAGCGGAAGGCGTCTCCCCGCATGGGACTGAACACGGGAGAGGTAATAGTCGGCGCCATTGGGGACAATCTGAGGATGAATTACACCCCGGTTGGAAACACGACTGAGGTCGCAGATTCCCTTCAGGCGCGTGCCAGGGCGGGGCAGATTCTCATCTCCAACAGTACCTTTGGACTGGTCGAGGGGTATTGCACCATGCGATTCCTGGATGAAGCCCAGACCGAGGGGAAAGGGGAGCCGATTAGAGCCTGGGAGGTTCTGTCTGCCCGGCGTATGGGGACACGCCTGGAGGTGGCAGCCAGGCGTGGGCTCACTCCCTTTGTGGGACGCAAGCGAGAGTTGCAGCTCCTCACCGAGTCTTTTGACAAGGCTCGAGAAGGTCACGGTCAAATTGTCTTTCTGGTCGGGGACGCTGGCATCGGGAAGTCTCGGCTTGTGAAGGAGTTTCATCGAAGCACAGACAAACAGGCCACCTGGATCGAGGGACACGCGATGTCCTTCGGGCAGTCCATGGCTTTCCATCCGCTGATCGACCTGCTCAAGTGTAACTTCCAGATTGAAGAGGACGATTCGGAGGACATGATTCTGGAGAAGACCGCGAACGGTGTTCTCGAGCTCGATCCTCACCTGGAACCGATTCTCCCCTTTCTACGCTACCTTTTGAGCGTCAATCCCGGCGATCCGGCGGTCAGGGAAATGGATCCCAAACTGAGGAGGGCGGAGGTGTTCGATGCTCTTCGAAAGCTTCTCCTCCGCGCTGCCGAGGTGAAGCCGCAGATTGTCCTTTTTGAGGACCTGCACTGGATGGAGCGGGCCACGGAAGAGTTCCTGGTCTTGACGGCCGACAGCATTCCCTCCAGCCGCATGCTCTGGCTCTTCACCTACCGACCTGACTATGTCCATCCCTTTGGCGACAGGACCTATCATGCGCGAATTACCCTGGGTACTCTTTCCTCCGAAAACACGCTGCAGATGGCAAAAGCGATGCTGGCTGCCAAAGATCTCCCCGGGAAACTGGGGGCTCTCATCGTTCAGAAGGCCGAGGGAAACCCATTCTTTGTGGAGGAGGTTGTCCGGTCACTTCGAGAGACACGAGCCATTGCACCCCGCGGAGACAAGCTCATCCTGACCAGACCGCTTGACCAGATCGGCGTACCCGACAGTATTCAGGAAGTTCTCATGTCTCGCATCGATCACCTGGAGGAGGGGCCCAAAAAGACTCTCCAGCTGGCCTCAGTGATCGGCCGGGAGTTCACACATCGCCTGCTGGATCAGCTGGCTGACTTTGGCGAAGGGACGGAGCGTTATCTGCAGGAACTCAAGGCCACCGAACTGATTTTCGAAAAGCGCCTCTTTCCCGAAGTGACTTACATCTTTCGTCACGCCCTTACCCAGGAGGTGGCTCACAACTCTTTGCTGGAACAGCATCGACGGCAACTGCATTGCAGGATCGGCGAGGCGATGGAGGCGCTCTTGGCAGGTCGGCTGACTGATCACTATGAAGTTCTTGCTCACCACTTCGAGCAGGGAGAGGCGTGGGTGAAAGCGCTCGAGTACCTGTGCAAATCGGCGGAGAAGGCTGCTCAGGCCTTTGCCCCACGTGAGGCGATGGCCCTTTACGGGCAGGCTCTGGCAGTCGCCCGTCGCCTGGGTGACGCGGTCGACGGCATGACGGTGATGGATATCCACCAGGCTCGATCCGCCCTCGCCTTTGTGATGAGTGATTTTGAAGCTTCTCGGGCCGAGTCGGAAAGACTCCTGGCTCTGGCTCATGAGGCTGGAGATGGCATTCGAGAAGCCAACGCCCAGGCGCTATATTGCCTGGGCGTCAACCTGGCTTCGCGATCTGGATCACGCCATTGTTTCCGCCCGCAGGGCTACGGAACGTGTCAACAACTTTGAGACACTTTGGTGAATAAATTACAGTAGCGTCATCTCAGGGGTCCTTCTTTTCGGGAGGGTTGATCCAAACCGCCTCTGGAAGAGCGGGAGGAACGGGTTTGCCATTGGGAAATCTCTCCTGGAAGAGTGCATGGGCGGCCTCCAGTGTTTGGGCTCGATTGCGACGTGTGGCGATGGCGGTGAGGTAGTGCACGTCCTCGGGAGTGTGCAGGCCGATACCCGAATGGCGATGGTCGCGGTTATACCAATCGAAGAACTCCCGGCAAAAGGTTCTGGCTTGCTGGATGGTGCCGAATCGAGCCGGGAATTCGGGCCGGTACTTGAGGGTCTTGAATTGGGCCTCCGAGTAGGGATTGTCGTCACAGACGTGAGGCCGAGAGTGAGACTTGGTCACTCCCAGATCGGCCAGCAGCAAGGCCAGTGCCTTGGAACTCATCGACGACCCTCGATCAGCATGGAGGGTGAGATCTCCCGACACGATCGCCTGCTTGGAGTAGCTCTGGGCGATCAAAGCCTTGGCCAGGCGTGAGTTCTCCTGGGTGGCCACCATCCAGCCCACCACGTAGCGGCTGAAGATATCCAGAACCACATAGAGGTAGTAATAACTCCATTTGACGGGACCCTTGAGCTTGGTGATGTCCCATGACCAACATTGGTTGGGGCCGGTGGCCAGGAGTTCTGGCTTGGCGTATTGGGGATGGCGGCGCTGGCGGCGACGCTCCTTGACTTCCAGACGTTGGGACAGAATGCGATACATGGTTCGGATCGAGCACAAGTATCGCCCTTCATCCAGTAGCTCCGCCCACACTGTGGCGGGAGCTTTGTCGACAAACCGCTGGCTGTGCAGGACCTCCACGACAGCTTCCTTCTCGGGCGGGCTCAAGGCGCGTGGGGATGCGGGCCGAGGTCGAGGATCCATCGCCGGCCGTTCCCGCCGAAGTTTCTCCCGATACAGACTGGATGGCGGCAGATCCAGAGCCTGACAGCCGGCCCGGACTCCGTGGGATTGTGAGAATCGCAAAGCTTCGTCCATCAGCTCTCGTCTCCGTTCTCTTCGCTGCTCGCCAGAGAGATCCCCAACAGTTGCGAGACTTTTTTTTGGAGATCCAGCATGGCTTCAAACTTCTCGAGCTTGCGCTTCAACTTCCGATTCTCGGCCTGAACTTGCCTCAATTGATGATCCAGAGGATTGACCGGCTTGGACTTGCGCCCCCGCTTGCGAGGAGTCAGCGCCTGCAGCGTTCCTTCCTCGCGTTGTCGTCGCCAGGTCTGAAGATTCGACCAGTAAAGTCCTTCTCGGCGCAGCAAGGCTCCCACTCCGCCCGACTCTTCACATCCATCGGCCTGCTCCAGGATCCGGAGCTTATAGCGGGCTGAAAATCGGCGACGCGTGGCCTTGCTGGGAACTTCCGGATCGGGTCTAGGAAGAACCCTGTCGGGCTCAGTCCGTTCCGCACCGATTTTGGGGACCTCTCCGCTTCGCTCCGAAGTCTCCAAAATCCTCAGTTTCTTATCGCTCCTGTTTACCATCATCGTGTGATCCAGCTTCTCACCCTCTAGTCTAATTTAGTGGGGAAGAAGTGTCTCACCCATGTTGGCACAGAGGGCTATTGAGCTCCCGAGCCTCTGGAGGCCAGTGATTGGCGACAGTTAGAATTCCCCGCGACGACAAATGGAATTCCCCGCTTTTTCAGGGCTGATCCTGACCATGAGGGCATGGTTAAGGATCAGCAAGTGCGGAGGTTAGTAAAGTTGAAGAAGAACGAGAAGACGCTAACGATGGCGGCGGCCAAAGCGGGGATGTCGCGAAAGACAGCTCGCAAGTACCTGAAGTCGGGAAAGCTACCGAGCCAGTGTCAGCCGGAACGGTATTGGAGAACTCGATCGGATCCGTTCGAGTCGGTGTGGCCGGAGGTGAAAGAGATCCTGAAGCGATCGCCGACGGTGGAAGCAAAAGCGGTGTTCGATCATTTGTGTCGTCAGCAGGAAGGGGCCTTCCAGCAAGGCCAGTTGAGAACGCTGCAGCGCAGGATCAAGCAGTGGAAGGCAGAATACGGAGAAGCGAAGGAGGTGATGTTCCCGCAGAAGTATCAGCCGGGACATCAAGCGCAATCGGACTTCACGTTTATGGGGCGCCTCGGAGTGACGATCCAGGGCCAGCCGTTTCCCCATCTGCTGTACCACTTCGTGTTGGCCTACTCGAACTGGGAAGCGACCACGCTGTGTTTCAGTGAGTCGTTTGAGAGCCTCAGCCTGGGGCTTCAGAACGCGTTGTGGGAGTTGGGGGCGCTGCCCGAGGAGCACCGGACCGACCGGCTCTCGGCGGCAGTCAAGAACCTGAAGCGGGAAGAGTTCACCGAGCGCTATCAAGCGTTGCTGAGACACTTCGGGATGCGCTCCAGTCGCACTCAGGCAGGAAAGGCACACGAGAACGGGGATGTGGAACAGTCCCATCACCGCTTGAAACGGGCCATTGAGCAGGAACTGCTGCTGCGGTGTAGCCGTGATTTTTCCAGCCGGGAAGAGTACGAGGGCTTTGTAGCGGTGATTGTGTCCCGGCGCAATGCGGCCCGGCAAAAGCGCCTGGGAGAAGAGCTGGCAGTGATGCGCCCGTTGCCGGCACGCCGTCTGGATGACTTCACCCGGCAGTGGGTGAGAGTCTCCCCCAGCAGTACGATCCGGGTTCGCCACAACACCTATTCGGTGGACAGCCGGTTGATCGGCGAGCGCGTTCAAGTGCGGGTGTGGGCGGATCAGGTGGAGGTCTACTACGGAGGACGGCGCCAGGCACGGATGCCGCGCTTGCGAGGAGAAGGCAAGCATCGCATTGACTACCGGCACGTGATCCATTCGTTGGTGCGCAAGCCGGGGGCGTTTACTCGCTATCGCTGGCGGGAGGATCTGTTTCCGGGGATCTTGTTTCGAGTCGCCTACGACGAGCTGCGCCGAGATTGTCCGGCCACGGCGGATCGCCAATATCTGAAGATCCTCGAGGTGGCTGCCCAGGAAGGTGAACAGCGGGTGCGAGAGGCACTTCAGGTGTTGATTGAGCGGGGACAAAGAATCCGTTTTGAAGCACTACGAGAATGCCTTGTCGATCCGGTGGTGGAACCCTGGGAAGTGATGGTGGAGAAGATGGACGTGGGCCTCTACGACACCCTTCTCGAGAACCGGGAGGTGAGGTCATGAGCACAGGCAACTTACCGCGACTTCGCGAGTGCCTAATCGAGCTGCATCTACCGGCCTTTCGGGAGCACTACGCCGCCCAGGCGGCACTGGCCACCCAGGAAAGTCTGTCCTATCCCCGGTTTCTCTTGTCGTTATCTGAGATCGAGGTGGCGGAGCGGCACGAGCGCAAAATCCAGCGCCAGCGTCGGGCCTCCAAGCTTCCCTGGGAGAAAACGCTGACGGCGCTGGACCGCTCGCGCTTGCCCCAAAGCGTGGATCGACAACTCACAGCGCTGCTGGAAGGGACGTTTTTGGATCGTGCCGAGAACGTCTTGGCTTTCGGTAACCCTGGGAGCGGGAAAACCCATCTGGTCTGTGCTCTGGGCCAGGAGTTGATTCTGCTGGGGCGCCGGGTTCTGTTTTCTACCTGCGCCCTGCTGGTACAGCGATTGCTGCGGGCCAAAATCGATCTGACTCTGGAGAAGGAGCTCAAGAAACTGGATCGCTTCGAGGCTCTCATAGTCGATGACATCGGCTACGTTCAGCAAAGCCGGGAGGAAATGGAGGTTCTCTTCACACTGCTGGCCCATCGTTACGAACGTCGCAGCATCTTGCTGACCAGCAACCTGATCTTCTCGGACTGGGAGAGGATCTTCAAGGACCCCCTGACGACGGCAGCAGCCATCGACCGGCTGGTGCACCACAGCGTGATTCTGGAACTCAACGTCCCGAGCTATCGAATGGAGAGCGCCAAGGCAAAGCAGCAGGGAACCACGAAATGAGGAAACCGCGAGGAGGTCAAATCCGGGCAAATCGGCTGATTGGACCCCGGAAAGTGCTTGGTGAGGGCGATAGACGAGTGCCCGCCAAGGGGAGAGGTCGTACAGCGCCCTACAGAGGCCGCTCAGCAGCCTCGTGGATCTGGTCCACTCCCCTCGACGCCAGCGCGAGCGAGGGGGAGCTCCGTTCGGGCTACGCCCTCACTCCGTCCCCCTCGCATTCTAGGAACAATCTCTCTTTTTTACAGAAAGGAGGACCGCGGAAAGGGCCGTCTCAGAGGACGGCTACAGCTCTTTTTTTTTAATCCTTGTGTGGGGATTTCCAATCGTCGCTGCGGGAATTCTATTTGACGTTGATCAGGCCAGGTCGGTTCTGGCCCGCTCTCACTTTACGATTGGCTTCGTCCGTGCGGTTAGGGGTGAGCATGAATCAGCCGGGGCTGAGATTGAGAAGGCCCTGGTCATGAGCCACAAGGCGCGGGACCCGGTGCACCTTTCACTGGCCCTTGCCACTGCCGGCCTCCTCAAGAACTGGGAAGGAGAGTATGCCGAAGCATCGCACTTGCAAGCAGAAGGGCTTGCCTTAGCCAGGGAACACAACCTCCTGGTTCCCCTGCTGTTCAGCTTTTTCCTCTATGGAATCACCCTGACGGGCCGGGGCAGCTATGACGAGGCTCTGGGACTGTTTCAGGAGGGCTTGACGCTGGCCGAGAAAGTTGGGGACGAAGCGATTCACCACCGACTCCTCAATTGTCTCGGATGGCTTCACAGCGAACTCGGCGATATCGAGCGCGCCATCGAACTCAACCGCCAGAGCGCCGAGATAGGAGAGAGGCGCAACGATCCAGGAACCCTTCCAAACGCGGAGTTGAACCTGGGGGAGAACTTCCTGGCACTGGGTGACCTGAAGCTGGCCCTCGAATCCTTTGACAAGATTCACCGCTACGCGAAGGCACCGGACACGAGTTCCTGGATGCGCTACAGGTACTCAATCCGCCTCTATGGGGGCCTGGGTGAACTCTGGCTGCGGCGCGGGAATCTGGATAAGGCAGAATCCTTTGTGGAACAGAGCCTGGATCTGTCCACCCATTCCGGGTCCCAAAAAAACCTGGTTCGAGGATGGCGTCTGAAGGGGGAAATCGCACTGGGGCGTCGACGGTGGGAAGAGGCCGAGGCGTGGTTGCGCAAAGCCCTCCGATTCGGAGAGACGATCGGCAATCCACCTCAATTGTGGAAGACGTACTTCGCCCTGGCGGAGTTCTATGCCGCTGCCGGGAAACCCGTGGAGGCCCGGCAGGCGTACCAGGCAGCTCGTGGCGTGATTGAAGGTACCCTGGCCTCCCTGCGGCATCCGACCTTCCGTACCAGTCTGGAAAACGCGTCATTGACTCAGCGGATCTACAAACAGAGTCGGTCGGATGCGTGATCTGAGACGCCCACTGCCCCGCCCTCGTGGTCCGCAAGAATACGATCCGTGTGGATCTCAAGCCCAGGCTTGACGTATGGTGGCCAGCCCTTCGGAAGTGTGTAGTGGTCCAGCGATCTTTATGGTTACACCGGGAGTTGCAGAAAAGGTTGTCGAACTACACCAGAGGAAGTCGGATTATGAACGGTGGCGTCGTCGATTCGACTTCGCTTTTGCACGCTGGAGCAACCTTGTACTTATGATCTGGGAGGTGGTGGAGGTTAGAAAAGGCCAGGGCATAGCTCTGGCCGACAGGCAACTCCGAGAGTTGGTGGGACAATCGTAGGAGTTGCCTCGAGACCTGGGCCCCGCCTCGGAGTATCGCAACCTGGAATCCATGCTCGGAGATTTGGCACGAGCCTGGTCCGAGTCCTCGAGCCTTATGGCGCAGGTCTGCAAATCATCGAAATCCCGGTACTTTCATTTTTTGCAGCCGAACCAATATGTCCCCGAAAGCAAACCTTTGTCGGAATGGGAGCAGTCGAACGCCACGACTCCCGGACCTTTCGGAGACGTCGCACGAATGGGTTACCCTCTGTTGATCGAAGAAGGAAAGAGGCTCACTGAGTCCGGAATACGTTTTGTGGATTTGACCGAGATCTTCTCCGACTATACAGGTGTCAATCACCAGGGTAATTCCCCCACCTCCGTCACCAGGGTAATTCCCCCATTTGGGGATCATCATCATCTCGTTTCTCTTGATTTTCGGCGGTTGTGCTTGGGAAAACTTTTCCCAAGCAGGTTCCTCCTTTCTGGTCGCAGTCGTGGTCTGTTTCGAGCCAGCGTTTTTCCAGTCGCAGCATTTGCATTCGATTGAAAGCCCGATAGCGGGCGGAAAGCTGGCTGCTCGTGACCTCCTGTAAGACGGAACTGAAGTAATGCAGGGCACCGATTGGCTGGCCCGGTAGTCCGTTGAGCCAGGAGACGTACTTGCGTCCGCAGCCCAGGAAAATAGACTGGCGGACGTCCTCGAGCTCGATCCCTTGCTGGAACCACTGGGCAGCTAGCCGGCGATCCGAGGTCGAGTAGCGGCAGCGGATGCAGGGACGTTCCAGCAACATCTCTCCGATGGTCTCCACATAGAGGGTTTGAGCCGATCGAGTGGAGCTGAGTGAGTCAGCCGAGAGGCTGCGCTGGTAGGGCCAGTACTGGTCGGCGATCTCAAGGACCCCGGGAGCATGCTGGTTGGGGCTACGCCGGACCCGGCAGACCTGCCTCTCCTCGAGCTCCTGGAGATAGGTTCCAATCGAGCGGCGCGATTTGCGCAGCGCCCTGGCCACGTCCTGCTGGCGGAAGAGGAAGCGCCCGGTACTTCTGTCAGCGCCCAGCGAGATGTGAACGAACAGCTTGAAGGCCCCGTCGGAGAGTTTCTCCACAGCGGCCTGCCAGCCGGCGGTGGCGGCAAACCAGCCGTTGTCACTTTTGATCTTCAAACGGCTCATGGCGAAACCTCCTTTGAGGGGGATCCTTTGGCGGGTCGTTTTCGCCTCCGGTAAGAGTCGCCCTCCCACTCCAGCTGGTGAGCGTTGTGGCAGAGTCGGTCCAGCAGCGAGTTGGCCTGGATGGGGTCGCCAAACAGCGCCATCCACTCCTCCAGGCTGCGATTACTGGTCAGCATCAGCGAGCCTTTCTGATAGCGCTCGTAAACGATGTCGTACAGATCGTCGGCCTGCTCGTCCGTCAGGGGCTTGAGCCCAAAGTCGTCAACGATCAAGAAATCATAGCTGCAGTAGTTTTGGATGAGGCGATCGCGGGAGAGATCGGCCCGGGCCGCTTCCAGAGTACGGAACAGGCGCGGAGCCTGGATGTAGCGCACGTCATGACCGCGGCGTACGGCCTCGTGTCCCAGAGCCAGGGCGATGTGACTCTTGCCCACACCCACCGGCCCGCACAGGCAGATATTTTCTTTGTTTTCCAGAAAGCGGCAGGTGGCCAGGTCATAGATGCGGCGCCGCTTGATGTTCGGGTTAAAGCCAAAATCGAACTCCTCGAGGGTCTTGATCTCGGCAAAGCAGGCTTTCTTGAGCCGGCGAACAAACTTGGTCTGGGAGCGACGCTCCAGCTCATCCTGGACCAGCAGAGTCAGAAAGTCGACGTAGGCCAGTTGTCGTTTTTCGGCCTCCTTGAGCCGCACTTCCAGACTGTCCAACAATCCTCCTAATCGCAGTTGCTTGAGCTGGTCGAGCAGATGTTGATAGTGACTCATGAGACCTCCCGTCGGTGCACGAAGTAATCCTGGGGACGGGCAAATCGACAAGCTGAAGCCGCCGGACTGGAGGGTCTGCGAGGAGGCGAAGGGCGTCGGAACAAGCCTTTTTCCAGAATCTTCTTCAGAGAGGAAAAGCGGACATTGTCAAAGCGCAAGGCCCGCCGGCAGGCCTGATCCAGAGTGGCCGCTGGGTGGGACTCGGCCAGCCGCAGCACGGCCTGGGCTTTTCTCAGGTTGCGCATGGCGTGATCCCCCAGTACGCGCCGCACGTAGCGACTCACCTCGGGCCCCAGCTCGTCGGCCTGACGCCGGCACCACTCGGGAGTCCGCTCCAGGTAGGCCCGCTTGTCGGGAGGATAGTCCCCCGTCTGGGTCTGACAGGAGCCCGGCTCGAAGACCCGCAGGTGGGTCTTGATCAACTGATGGTTGCGATACACTCGCACCAGCTTCAGATCGGCTCGCACCCACAGCCTCTCCCCCCGGTAGGGATAGGGGACCGAGTAGTAGCACTTGTCCAGGATCAGATGGCAGTCCCAATGCACGGTGCACTGTTTCCACTGCGCCGCTTCGTAAGGTTGATCCGGCAGAGGCAGCAGCAGCTCGACTTCTTCTCCGACAAACGTAAATATTCGGTAAACCCATACTCAAGCAATGACCAACGGACGATGCTCTTGAGGACTCAAGTGGAGCGAAGCGACCTTCGGAAGTGTTTGCTCAGGGGGTAGAGCCAGATGCTTTTGGTGGGCAGATCGGCCTTGTGGTCACGGTCCAGTTTGCCGCGCCCTTGGGTCTGTCCGACATGGATCCAGTTGGCGGCCTTGTAGCAGGCGCCTGTGAAGCGTTGGGTGTCAACGAAGGTCTCCAGTAGAACGGGCCGGTAGGCGTAGCGGTCGTGCCAGTCCTCGGGGAGTTGACGCGCGGCCAAGGCCAGCAGTTTGGAGGCCAAGTTCTTAGACTGCACCCAGGGAAGGATGAGAAAGCGCGCGTTGTTGACGATCAATTGAAGGTTTCTCTCCCGTTCGGAAGGACGCCAGCCGATGAAGCGATCGCGGGGGGCGGTTTTCCAAGCGGCGGCGCCAAAGCCAAGCAGGGCCAGGATGCGCTCTTCAGAGCAAGCGAAGTAGCGCAGCTGAGCACCCGGCAGGGGCTTGTATCCCAGATAGTGATAGCGGTCGATGTATTCATTCCACAAAGCGGAGTCGGGGGGGCTCAGGACCGGCTCCAGATGCACCCCGGGCAGCTCATGCACGGGTCGGGACAGCGGCGGTTGCGGGGCGCTCCAGAAAGTGTGCTCGATCGGGCCCGAGCCTCCTTTCCGGTTGCGAGGGGGCGGCAGCTGCAGGAGCCCCTCGCGATGCATGCGCAGCATGGCCACCCGGCAGCTCATCTGCTTGAGGCCACCGTCCGCTTTGCGCCACTGAAGCAGTCGGCACGCCGATCGAGACAGCTGGGCGCGCGTGCGGCCCGGGTTGTCGGCAATCAAGTCTCGGAGTTGCCCGATCTGCTCGCCGCTGAAGTTGCGGCCGCAGTAGCGCTTCATGCCGCCTCCCGACAAAAGGGTCGACTCCAGGCCGCTCTTTGGGCGGGGTCCATTTCCCAGGGCAGGAATCGCTTCACATCCGGCGGCGCCCGGTTGCCCGATTCGGCGCAGCATTTCAGATAGGAACTCAGCCACCGTTGCGGGTTGATCTCCCACAGCTGCAAGGTTTGCAGGATCGTGAACAAAACAGCGGCCAGACGGGCGCTCCACCGACTGCCCGAACCGTAGTAGTTCTTGCGCCCCACCACCGGGCCTCGCAAAGCGCGCTCTGAGGCGTTGTTGTCCATGGCCACCTCGGGATGCTCTACGAACACGGTCAACCCTTCCCAGTGTCGCTGCAGGCTGCGCAGCACCTTTTTGCAGGCGCCGTGCACGGCCGAACTCTCCAGCTCCGCATCGCGCCGCCTCTCCAGTTCGCGGACCACCCCGCGCAGGTCCCGATCCCGGGCGGCAAAGCTTTCGGGCTGTTTTCGGACCTGCAGCCGACGCCGGTTCAGATGGAACAGGCCCCCGATCCCCTCCACCCAACTCATCGCCCAGCCCTCCTGTTCGGGCCAGGCCTTGGCCAAGCAGAAAAAGTCGCGTCGCACGTGGGCCCAGCAAAAGGCCAACTCGAGATCCTCCCATTGTCTGGCCAACTTCTTGTACACGGCGTAGCGGTCAGCCAGCAGAATGCCGGCCGCATGGTCTCCGAAGTGCGCCTCCGGCACCTGGGCCGAGCGGCTGGGAGACAGGGTGAACACAACCGTCGAAGGGGATCGGAACACCCACAGATGCCAGCCGTGACCCTCCTTGCCCTCCACCACCTCGAACACCCGCCAGCCGGTCTCGTCCGCCTGCCAACGATCCTCACTCAACTGTTTGCTGCGGATGGCCTCCCGGACCGGCTCCAACAGCGGGAGCAGTTTCCTCAGCCCTCCCGCGATCGTCCCCGGCGACAGCCTCACACCTTGGCCGGCCAGCTCCTGCAGCAGTCGGTGGCTGGGACGCGAATAAAGATACTTGTCCAAGATCACTCTCACCCACACCGAAATGCCCAGCTTGCCGCGCGCGATCAGACGCGCCGGCGAAGGCGCCGTCACGATGCCGGGCAAGACCCCGCAACTACAGCTTGGATGGTATCGCCTGCGTCTGATCACCCGGCGCCAGACCTGGGTTTCGATCTCCACCACCTGGGCGTCGTCGGTCCCCGGAAACGGATCCAGGCGCCGACCGCAGCGGGGACACTTCTGCTGCTCTTCGGGTAGATCCGCCACTTCCTCGCGGGCTTCGAGCCGATCCAGGCTGCTTCGGCCATGTCCCCGACTCCCCGGTTGCTGTCCGCGAGGGCGCGCTGAGACCGGGCGCCGGGACGGACTCTTGCCCTCGCAAACCCGACGCTCGCTTCGACCACCGTACAGTCGGCCTTCCAACTCACGAATGCGAGCCCGCAGCTTTTTATTGTTGCTTTTGAGATCTACTTCCCGCCGGACCGCTTCCCGGTGCCGGGCCTTCCAGTACGCCGCCGCCCAGCGCAAGCTGATGTACTCCTCCTTATCCACCCGGACCTGCACGCTGGCTGTCGAGGTCTCCCGAGTCTCTCCGGCTTGCTCCGCTTGACCTCGGGCGACTCCCATGCCCACAGATATACACGACTGAAAATCCTGTGTTCAGCAAAATCTGATGTGTCAGCGCAGGGATGGGTTTACCGAATATTTACCGACAAACACCTCGTAAGGTTTGCGATGGGTGGTGCCATGCTTGCGCAGGCCGACCTCCTTGAGGCACCACTCCAGAGCCCTCCCATTGGCCTCCTCGATATCTCGAAAATGCCGCCCCGCCAGAATCTGCTGACGCACTACCGGAACACATCTCTCCACGCGTCCTTTGTGGCGGGCCATTTGCACCTTGGCTGGGTCGGCCACGAATCCGTAGTGTCTTTCCAGTTCGGCGTAGGCCGGGTTGAGCGTCGGATCGTACAGATCGGGCTTAAGCACACCGTCTTTCAAATTGTCCAACACGATCAGCCGGGGACAGGCCTGGAAAAACGTAAAGGCGCGGATGTGGCAGTCCAACCAGGTGGGGCTGTCCTGGCGAAACACGAAGCGTACGAAGCGGTGGCGGCTGTAGCTTAGGATCATGATAAAGGCCCAGGCCTTGCGTTGTTTGCCCGTTTCCGGATCTCGCATCAGTCCGGCATAGCCGAAATCGACTTGGGCCTGTTCCCCAGCGACTGCATGCAGCCGCACCGTCACCGGCTTGCGCAGCGGCTCAATGTGCTCGCGCACATAGCGGTACACGCTCATATAGCTGACCTTCAACTCGTGCTCCTCCTCGAGCAGCCGCTGTACCTGCTGAATGGTCATATGAGGCTGCCCAAGCCAATCCTGGATCTGCCGGTGGTAGAGGCGGATCCGCTCCCGGGCCGGTTGTTCGAAAACCGCCACCTGCACCACCGAGGCCACTATCCGGGCCAGCTCCGCCTGTGGCGGCAGGGGCTTCTCTCGGCTCAAGCCGCTGGCCATGAAAAGCAGCAGGTACTTGCGAATCGTCTTGCGCGAGATCTGCAACGAGTCTCGGATCTGGCGGATACTCCGTCCTCGGTGCCATTGGTAAACCAACTCCAGGTACTCTTCCATCCTCATATTCCTTCTGGCCATTCTTCCTCCTGCGGAAATCCTTGTTGGGGTTCCGCAGAAAGATGACCCTGGCCTCTGTCACGAAATGATCAGGTGGGGGAATTACCTTGGTGAAACCCTGGGGGAATTACCCTGGTGAAAGGGTGGGGGAATTACCTTGGTAAATCAGCCGCCTAGGTGGGGGATATACCATGGTGACCGACAACAGGAACCCTTTACAGCGACAACTGCTGCCATCTGAACGATAGAGGTTATCGAATCCTTACCGAGAAAATGGTCTCGATCATTGTAGAAGCCATCAGTAATGAAGGAAATGACGGAGGGGGACTCTCATCTGTCGTTCAACCACAAGGCGAACGCAATCAGGGTGCTGGCTCGGACGGGTCCACGGAGAGCTTGTAGCGCTTGCACTGGAATAGGACCTTGAAGCTGACGAATTCATTGAGCTCGAGAATTCCGATTCCGTCTATCCCGCCGTCACCGGAACGACCCGTTGCGTTCACCCGCTCGGGTGCTTCATCAGGGAACTGTTGTTGATTGTCTCCAGCAACCTCGCAATGCAAGATCATACCTGGATTCCCTCGGCCTTTGCGGACATCACACATGTATGAGACAAGGAACCTTCCTGACAAACGCTCGCTGAGGTAACCCTGCCCTGGATCTCAAGCAGTCTTGGTGGAGAGTACTCCGCGCTCAAGAACACTTCCCTGAAGAAGCACCCAATTTTTGACTACAGTCGAGTTTTTCACAGAGGACATTTGATTATGATTCTCGTTTGACAAACACCCACCTTCAGTCAGTAGCGAGCTTGCGGTGCAGTTCTTCCGCCGAGAGCGTTGGCTCGCCTCGCCGTTCTTCAATCAACTCCCAAAACCTGGAGCTGGTCTCGAAGACCACCGTTTCCCAGTCCTTGCCCTCGACCCCCAGGAGCACGGCCGCCGGCTTGCCCCGTCGTGTGACAACAACGCGGTCGTCCTGCGCCGAATCCACGGCTTCCTTGATACTCTTCTGCAGATCTCGCACAGAAATCGTCTTCACAGTATGTCCTCCGTCGGGTGAGGTGGCTTGCGCCTCACCGCTCGCACGAAGACCCGCCTTTCGCCTTCGTCCACATCGTAAAACACTCGATGGTCCCCAATCCGTAGTTGCCAGATCGGAGGCACAGTTTCAAAGGGGGGCACCAGGTTCCGCAGCTGCTTGATGTGCTTTGCCGGCCTGCCGGGTTCATGGCTCAGCTTGCGCTGGACCTCATCCAGTATTCGCCGCCTCTCGCCGGCTCCGAGTTTCTTCAGATCCCCCAAGACACCAGCTGCGAAGCGGATCTCATACACATATATATGATTGCATATGCGTTCCGGGATTGCAAGCTGAGGCAGTTGTGCGCAAGTCACGCGTGCGCTGGTATGCTATCGCAGCTGGGGCGACTATTTGTCGTCGCGTTCGGAACGGAGGGAGTGGCCCAATGTTGTCAATCGTCGTATCACTCCTCCTGCTGGGGAGTGTGCCCTGGGGGCAGACCCTACCCGTCGGGGAGTCAATCCACTACGTCCGGCCGGGCGACAATCCGCAGGCGGCGCTCGACGCCGCGCAAGCGGGCGACAAGATCGTTTTCTAGCCGGGGCTGCATGAACATCCTCTTCGGAAGCACCAGTCCATCCTCTACGTCGACAAGTCGATCGACATCGAGTTGATGGAAGGTACTGTCCTCAAGCTGGCGAGCAACGAGACGGTTCTCGAAGGTGAGCCGGAGATTACGATCGACCACGGCGCACCAAAGCGACTTAACGACTTTTCGGTCGGCGGAGCGTACGACTTCGGACTGGGCCAAACGTTTTTCACGATCCGTATCGATGGCGAAGGGAGCGGCGACAGCCCGGACACATTCGAGTGGGGCGCAGGCCAAGTGTGGAATCTGTCCCATCGCAACGTACCCATCACAAGCGACTGGCAATCACTTAGCAACGGCGTCGCGATCAAGTTCGACTCCGCAACCGGACACAATCTCGGCAGCCTGTGGTTCCTTTCCTACGATGGTCGAGAATCCTACGGTATTCGCGCCGGCCATGGCCTCCAGGAGGACTACATCGAAGACGTCCGTATCTTCGGACGGGGGACCATCGATCTGAATCATCGGCACAACGTGCAGCCATCTGGCCTGGTGAAAAACATCTCGGCTTGCGTGCTCCTTAACGGGCGCGTCCGCAATATCTCGGTCGAAGGCATCACGATGGTCGACACGATGCGGTCAGTCATGGCCTACGGCGAGCACACCGGCAAGTTTCTGCGCGGTGGCGGCACAGAAGGCGGTGAGTCGTTCGATGCGGAAAAGATTTCGATCGTCGGCACGCGAACGATTAACCCGGTCGACAAAGGGTACTTACTCGGCCACCCTTCGCACAGGGGCCGTATCAGCAACGTGCGTTGCAACTACAACTACATGGAGACCGGGACGACGTCGCTCGAGCCGAATTTCAATCTCAACCAGTACGAAGTGATCGGCAACGTAATCAAGAGCGGCGGCCGAGCGATCCATTGCTGGCGCAAGTCGATCAACGGGATCATCAAAAACAACGTCCGCATCGACGATACGACCGGCCTCGAAGTCGTGATGGTGAACTCTCCCGGGGCCTGGGAGGATCCCGAGAATCTCATCATTCGTGACAACCGCAACCACTTGAGCGACGCTCTGGGCTACTGGGCAAGCGTGACGGCAGGACTGGAGAACCGTGCTCTGGGGGCCTACTCGGCGATCGGCGGCGGGCGACACAACACGGCCGAGGCTGAGTTCGCGGCGATCGTCGGCGGGGACGGCAACCGCGCCAGCGGACTCGCCGCGACGGCCACGGGCGGGCGCGGCAACGAAGCCTCAGCGCCCTACTCGCGGGTTCACAGCGTCGAGGCGAGGAGCCTGCGGCCCGGGGAGGACGCGTTGGCTGCGGGCTCGTTCGAGGAACCCGGCGACGCGCAGGCGAGCCGGCTGGACGTCCGCGCGCAGACGACGGACAACACGCCGCAGGCGCTCCACGCGGCGGACGGCGGGCTGATCCACATTGAGGAGAGTTCGACGGTAAGCTATCGCGTGCTGGCAACGGCCCGCAGCCAGGGCGGGTCCGTGCAGGCGGGATTCGAAGCCAAGGGGCTCGCGCGGCGTGAAGCTGCGGGCAGCGTGGCGCTGTTCGGGGACACGGTCTCGACGATCTATTCGAGTCAACCGGGCCTCCGATTTGGGGCCGTCGCTGACTCGCAAGGCGGAGCGCTCGAGCTTCGAGCGACTGGATTGGCCGCAACGACGTTGCGCTGGGTCGCGCAAGTGGAGTTGGTCGAGGTTCGGTTCGAGTGACGGCAACGCTCAGAAGCAGAGATTTGCCGACTGCGCCTGGCAAGCGGGCCGTGCGCTTGCTGTGGAGCTACGAGGACCGGACTCAAAGCGAGTAAGCCTTTTGTTTTCAAGGTCTTGTGTTGACCTGTGGTAAATATTCGGTAAACCCCGTCTTGCAATAATCTCCTTCCAAATAAGCCCGCGGTCAAACTTTGCTGGACACAGAAGCTGCGAGTGTGTATACAGGGAGCATGCAGCTGAGTGCTACCACCAAGCCGGAATCGGGTGGACTGACGGCTGATGGCTCGACGAAGCGGGTTTTGGTGGCCAAGGAAGAGTACATCCGGCTGCGCTGGGCGGCAGCGTACTGGAAGGCCCAGCATGCCGGGGCGGTGGAGAGAGAAAAGCAGTTGAAGTCAGAGAACTTGAGTCTGCGGGCTCGAGTTCGAGAGCTGGAGAGTCAGCTCTGGGGGCGCAAGAGTGAACAGGCCAAGGGTGGGCGCGCTGGCAGTTCCAGCCCCAAGGCGAGCGGGCGACCCCGAGGGCAGCAAAAAGGCAAGCAGGGGCACGGTCGGACCACTCTGGACGGGTTGGCAGCCCAGGAAGAGGTAGTGGATCTGGAGGAAGCCCAAAAAAGCTGTCCGAAATGCGGTCTGGCACTGGAAGCCTTGGGCTGGACGGAAGACGCCGAGGTGGCCGAAATCGAAGTGCGGGCCCACCGGCGGGTGATCCGGCGGCGCAAGTACAAAGCGGCCTGCCGCTGCGGGGTGCTGCCCGGCATTGTCACGGCGCCCGCCCCGGCACGCTTGATTCCCAAAGGCAAACTAGGGATTTCGGTTTGGGTGGAGATTCTGCTGGAGAAGTTTGACCATTGCCGCCCCACCCACCGTCTGTTGCAGCAGTGGCGAGACCACGGTTTGACTCTCTCTGCAGGAACGGTGGCCGGAGGGCTGAAAAAACTGCATGGTCTGTTTTTACCGGTGGCCGAGGCGATCGCCCAGCAGCAGCTCACCCAGGAGAACTGGCAAGCCGACGAGACCGGCTGGCCGGTGTTTGTGGCGGTGGAAGGCAAAAGCGGACGGCTCTGGCATTTGTGGGTGTTTTTGTCGGCCTCCACAGTCGTGTACCAGCTCCAACCCAGTCGCTCGTCTGCAGTGCCTCAATCTCACTTCGGCAGCGCCCAGGGCACTTTACTCACCGATCGATATTCTGCCTATAAGAAGCTGGTCCGGGTCTCAGAGGGGCGTATTTGCCATGCCTTTTGCTGGGCTCACGTGCGCCGCGACTTTTGGCGACTGGGCCTATCCCACCCCCCCTGGCAGGACTGGTCCCTGATGTGGATTGACGACATTGGCCGGCTCTTTGCTGCCAATCAGCTGCGGCTGGTAGTTCGCGATCAGCCCTTGGAATGGGCCCGGGCCGATCGAAAGCTGCGGGTGGCGGTTGAGAAAATGCGAGAGCAATGCGAGGCTCAACGCCAGCTTCCCAGCCTGGCTCCCCCCTGTCGCAAGGTCCTGAAAAGCCTGGCTCGACACTGGCCAGGGCTGACCGTGTTTGTGGATCAACCGGAAGTGGCTATGGACAACAACGCCGCCGAACGCGCCTTGCGCAACCCGGTGGTGGGACGCAAGAATTACTACGGCTCAGGCAGCCGCTGGAGCGCCCAGTTGGCGGCCAGCTTATTCAGCATCTTTGCCACCCTGCGACTCAACGGCCTCAACCCCCGCCTGTGGCTCAGGGACTATCTGCAGGCCTGCGCTAGGCAAGGCGGACAGCCGCCACCCGGCCTGGATCCTTTTCTTCCCTGGAAAATAAGCCCCCATCGTGCCCGCGCATTGACCTGGGCCAGGACGCCGGCAGCGGAGGCTGGATGAAACGCTTCTGCGGGCGAGACTTTAGCGGCCGGGAGATGCGGCGACTGTGTGAGCTGATTGGCGAAGATCCGACCCGCTCGCGGGCCCAGCTCTCCCGCTTGGCCTGCCAGCTCTTGGGCTGGTTCAAGCCTGACGGTGGCCTCAAGGAGATGAGCTGCCGGGTGGCCATGCTGCGCATGCATCGGCAGGGGTTGCTGCAGCTGCCGCCCCCTCGCAACCCGAAGGGAGGCTCGGGCCCAATCAAGCACACTTTCTGCAGCGCACCACAACCGCTGCTGTCCCGACCCGTGCACGAGCTGTCCGGCCTGCATCTGGAGCCGGTCCTGAGCCGCCCCGACTCCACTTTGTGGAATGAATACATCGACCGCTACCACTATCTGGGATACAAGCCCCTGCCGGGTGCTCAGCTGCGCTACTTCGCTTGTTCCGAAAGCCGCATCCTGGCCCTGCTCGGCTTTGGCGCCGCCGCTTGGAAAACCGCCCCTCGCGACCGCTTCATCGGCTGGCGTCCTTCGGAAAGGGAGAGAAACCTTCAACTGATCGTCAACAACGCCCGTTTCTTGATCCTTCCCTGGGTCGAGTCCAAGAACCTGGCCTCTAAACTGCTGGCCATGGCCGCGCGTCAACTCCCCGAGGACTGGCACGACCGCTACGCCTACCGACCCGTTCTGCTGGAAACCTTCGTCGACACGGGGCGCTTCACAGGCGCCTGCTACAAGGCCGCCAACTGGATCCATGTCGGACAGACCCAGGGCCGGGGCAAGCTGGACCGTGACCGCAAGGCCGATCTGCCCACCAAAAGCATCTGGCTCTACCCCCTGAGCAAACACTTCCGAAGATCGCTTCGCTCCACTTGAGTTCCCAACCCGCCTCACCCCATTAGGCATAAAGCCGATGATGGGTTTACCGAATATTTACCGTGGGTCGGCGAAGCATTGCGTGGCGTGCTCTGTAGACGATCCCCATCCCGCCTTCGCCGAGCCTGCTTTCCAGCGTATACTGGCCCAATCTCTCGGCCTTGGCAACGCTTCGCCTCAATCGCCCAATGACCACATAGGACAGGAGGATGCCGGTAGCGCCGGTGGCCAGCAGCGCCAGCAGTGCCCAGAAAACGCGGCGGACCTGGCCCAGGCGAGAATAGGCCTCGGCCACATCGATTTCCGTAGCCACTCCAAATCCGTATTCCGGCAACCAGGTCCAGGCTCCCACCACCGGCACGCCCCGATAATCCCGGTATCCATCAACATCCGAGCCCGACTCTCCAGCAATGGCGGAGGCAGCCATTTTCGTCAAGGGCTGCTGCTCGCGCGTCCGAGCGGGCCGGAAGCCCATCAATAGATTGCCTTCGGGATCGCGTACGGAAACTCGCAGAATGGCCCCTCGCTCCGACTCCGGCGCCAGGAGTCCAATCCGGCGCAAGTCGGCTTCGAAACGGCTCTCGGAGATCATTCGACCCTGGGAGTCAAACGCGTAGGTCTCCCCGCTTTGCCCTGAACGGGCAACCTTGAGAATGTGCCCGAATTCGTCCTTCGGTTCGAGGGTAAACACAAGCAGCCTGGGCAGCCGTCCTTCTTCCCTGACCAGGCTTCCGGCGGTCATGATGGCTCGGGTGCCCTGTGCCGGGCCGGCGCGAACGAGAAAGGGAACCGAAACCGAGGGCTCGCCCTCCCCAATCCGGTCGGTGAAGGTCTTCCAGATTCGGCGATCCTGTGGGCCGGCCGGCTCCGGCGCCTCACCGACCAAAAGGTTCTGCTGAGAATCTAGAACGACCACGCTACCAAAGCTGTGGGCTCGCATCAGAGGTTGCAGGTAAGCATTCAACTGCTCAACGAATTCTCCGGAGCCGGCGACTCCAGCCGCCGGATGCCGACCCACAAGCATGCGGATCTGAGGATCAGTGACGGCCACCTCGGCAGCCGACTCTTGCTTCTTCAACCAGACCCGAAGAGCCGCGACATCGGCCTCGAGCACGGTGGTGAGCTCCTCACGCAGCCGTTCCCTTAGCGAGGCATCGCGATGATCACCCCTAAGACGACCAGAAGTCCAGCTCCAATCAAGAGCCGCTTCATGTTCATTGGAACCACCGCAGTCCGTAATAGACTCCCGACCACACATGGAGCGCCAGCAGAAAGCAAAGGACTCCCGAGATCACCTGGTGAAACCGCAGCCACTTCTGGAAGCGCTTCCTCATCCAACCGTGGACAGCGATCGAATACTCGAGGTCAGCGATCCCATCGGCAAAGGCGCTGACGGACGACACCGAATCCTCCGTCTGACTCCAGCCACTAAGCCAGTTCCATGACCTGTCCAGCGTCGATTGCATTGACATATGTTCGACGTTCTGGTGCACAAGATCATCACTCATCTGCTGGAAGCCGAGTTGCAACCCCTGACGCATTTGCTGCTTCTCGCGAAGCCCCCGATTGATGTGACTCATGAGGTGCCGGCCGGTGAACCCGCTCAACACAATCAGGAGTACCATTGCCGTCAGCGCCATTCCGAGCGGGCTGTCGAACTTGTGGCCCGTGTGTAAGAGAACCAGGATTGAGCCGAAGAGTGTCGTGTAGATGTGCGCTGTAAGCAGCGTCCGCATGGACACCCAGCCGGTGACGCGGCGTTTGATGATCCGAACACGCTTTGCAACGATATATCCTGCCAGCGGGACGAGCATCAGGATCGTTCCGCTCACTCCAAGAACGCCACCGAGCAAGCTCCCTGCGAAACGAGGCGAACGGTGGAGAAGAAAGCCAAGCCATACCGTGAGCATTAGGAGCACAAGTAAGGTGACGATACTCCATTCCCGGTCCCGGAACATGTCAATAACTTTGAGACACTTTGGTGAATAAATTACTGTAGCGTCATCTCAAGAGTTCTCCTTTTCGGGAGGGTTGATCCAGACGGCCTCGGGAAGAGGTGGCGGAACGGGTTTGCCGTTGGGAAATCTCTCCGGGAAGAGTGCATGGGCGGCCTCCAACACGTGGGCACGATTGCGACGTGTGGCGAGGGCGGAGCGATAGTGCACGTCCTCGGGAGTGTGCAGGCCAATACCCGAATGGCGATGGTCGCGGTTATACCAATCGAAGAAATCCCGACAGAAGTCTCTGGCTTGCTGAATGGTGCCGAAACGAGCCGGGAATTCTGGACGGTACTTGAGGGTCTTGAATTGGGATTCCGAGTAGGGATTGTCGTCACAGACATGAGGCCGAGAGTGAGACTTGGTGACTCCCAGATCGGCCAGTAGCAAGGCCAGTGCCTTGGAACTCATCGACGAGCCACGATCGGCATGCAGAGTGAGATCACCCGCTACGATCTCCTGCTTGGAGCAGCTCTGGGCGATCAAGACCTTGGCCAGGCGTGAGCTTTCCTGGGTGGCCACCATCCAGCCCACCACATAGCGGCTGAAGATGTCCAGGATCACGTAGAGGTAGTAATAGCTCCATTTGACGGGCCCCTTCAGCTTGGTGATGTCCCATGACCAGCATTGGTTTGGGCCGGTGGCCAGAAGTTCCGGCTTTGAGTAGTGGGGATGGCGGCGCTGGCGACGGCGTTCTCTAACTTCCAAACGTTCGGCCAGAATGCGGTACATGGTTCGGATCGAGCACAAGTACCGCCCTTCATCCAGCAGCTCCGCCCATACGGCGGCAGGAGCTTTGTCGATAAACTGCCGGCTGTGCAGAACCTCCACAACGGCCTCCCTTTCGGGTGGGCTCAAGGCTCGAGGAGATGTCGGCCGAGGTCGAGCTTCAACCGCCGGCTGTTCCCGCCGTCGTTTTTCCCGATAGAGGCTTGACGGTGGCAAACCCAGCGCCTGCGAGCCCACACGAATGCCGTGAGTTTCCGAGAAACGCAACGCTTTGTCCATCAGCTCTCGTCTTCGTTCTCGCTGCTGCTCTCCAGAGAGATTCCCAATAGATGCGAGACTTTTTTTTGGATATCCAGCATGATCTCCGCCTTCTCGAGCTTGCGTTTCAGCTTCCGATTCTCAGCCTGCACTTGCCTCAGTTGATGATCCAGAGGATTGACCGGCTTCGATTTGCGCCCTCGCTTGCGAGGGGTCAGTGCCTGCAAAGTTCCTTCCTCGCGTTGTCGTCGCCAGTCCTGAAGATTCGACCAGTAAAGCCCTTCCCGGCGCAGCAAGGCTGCCACTTCGCCGAACTCACAGCCATCGGCCTGCTCCAGGATCCTGAGCTTATAGCGGGCTGAAAACCGGCGCCGGGTTGCCTTGGCTGCAATTTCCGGATTGGGTCTAGGAAGAGCCTTGTCGGACTCGGTCCTTTCCGCAGCGGTTTTGGAGACCTCTCCACTTCGCTCCGAGGTTTCCAAAATCCTCAATTTGTTGTCGCTTCTGTTTTCTATCATTCGTAATCCAGCTTCTCGCCCCCTAGTCTAATTTAGTGGGGAAGAAGTGTCTCACCATTATTGGCACAGAGGGCCCCGCATTACATCAGGCCTCGATAATTGCGTCAGTGTTAGATTCTGCCTGGCAAGCGAGGATCATTCCCTCGTCCTTCTCCTCGGGAGAGAGAGCATCCTCCACCTCCATCGTGACCGACCCAGACTTCAACGGGACCTTACAGCTGCCGCAAGTACCGGAGCGGCAAGCATTGTCAATTTCAACACCGATTGCCTCGGCCGACTCCAGAATTGTCGAGCCAGCGGCCAGCGGTCCCGATTTGCTGGAAAAGACTGAACGTGACCAGAGGAGCTTCTCCCCGTAGAACTGGCTCTTCCCTGTCGCGTGCGCCAGGCTTTCGCTTGACGGTGCCGAAAGCCTCAAACTTGATTTCAGACGACGGCACGCCTAATTCCGTTAGCATTTCCTTGACCGCGTTCGCCATCGGTGGCGTCCCACACAGGTGGACCCGTCGGCCAGCGATTTCGGGAACCGAGTTTGCGACAAGCTCCCTGGTAATGCGTCCGCGATGAAAGCCCTTGATGTCTTCCGTCGCACGACTGAACGTCACGACGAGCTGAAGCTTGGGGTTGCGGTCCTGAAGATAATTCAACTCTTTCCTAAAGATGAATTCCTCGGGAGTTCTGCAGGTGTATAGAAAGAAGATCTCATTGTCCCAACCGATATCGGTCAACCCGCGGACTACGCTCATCAGCGGCGTAATACCTGCGCCACCACCAATCAGGACGATGCTGTCATGCTCCGAACCGGTGAACGTGAACTTTCCCGCAGGAGCAGTGATATTTAAAACATCGCCGACGTTCAGACGGTCATGCAGGTACCGCGAGACCAAGCCGTGCTCTTCACGTTTGACCGTGATCTCAATGTAGCTGTTTCGAGTCGGCGTCGAGGCAATCGTGTACGCGCGCCTGACTGGTTTGCCATCAATTTCAAGCAAAAGTCGCAGGAACTGCCCAGGCAAGTGTTGAAATGGGATCACTCCGTCGGCCGGTTCCACGAATCGAAATGTCTTTACATTCGGTGTTTCCGCGTAGATGGACGCGACACGCAAGGCACCACTCCAGGAAGTCTGCTTCGCCCCGGCTGAGGAGTCCTGTTTCGTCGAGAGGCTTGCAAACGGAACGGCCTCCTCTTTCGGTTCCGCATCCCAGGATGTGGGCGGTTGGGACAGTTGCTGGAGCAATGTAGCTGCCCGCCGCATGCGAAGGAAATACACCCAGACCATTGCCGATCCGAAAAGGACCAGAAGAACACAGAGCGTCACATGGAACGGCGTCATCCCTAAGACGATGGCCGCCGGTTCCGTTGGGGTGGACGAATCGAGACTCATTTCGCGTCTGAACCAACTCAATGCAATCTCTCGTGGGCCCTTATCGTCCTCGAGCGCACGCAGTGCTGCGAGTCCGCTCTCGTATCGTGCGACGCCGGCTCGCATGTCGGCGGCGGCTTGCCCCATCCGGCTGAGATCGTTGTTTTCCGTCGCAGCCGTTAACGCCGCACGGCTCGTGGTGAGAATCTGCAAGCCGTCTTCCATTCGTTGACGAGCAAGTCGTTTGATCTCCGCTCGCTTCTCCGGTGAAAGATCTGGGAGTTGCATCAGCGACGGATAGAGCTCTCTTGGCGTATACGGCCCCATGGCGTCTTTCATGTCCAGCAGAGGCGCACGTGGTGCCGGCTTGTCAGGTTCGATGTCGTCCGCGCGTTGCTCATCAGACTTCTGCGATGGCTCTTGCGCGAACGATGATCCGATCAAAAATACAGTGAGACCCGCAACGCACAGTGGGCCTGTCAACCGTGTCGCTTTGATTTGGGCTCGCATTGGAAATTGACCCTCGACGATCACTGCTGTCCAAATTAGCTGAGATTCGATCATCAACCCCTTGATTTTATTGGCGTCTTGGACGGGATTTTCAGTCTTTTCATGTCCAGGTCTCCGATTGTGCTGTCCAGATTACGAGAAGGTGAAGGAGGGTTGAGAGCTCTCCGGTAGTAGGGGTGGGAACTTGAATGGTTGGTTCAACCACCTCCACAAGTCTCTATGAACGAACATGTTCATCCTCAGCAGTGCGGCCAGATTGGACAGTGACCAGTCAAAGGTTGCTTTGAGCTGTGAAGTTACCCCACTTTTGTGGACAGTTTACGGCTTTCGAATCAAGCCACATCTGAGTGCCTCGATTCATAGTTGATCGGCGACAGATAGTCCAGTGACGAGTGCCGCCTGTGAGGGTTGTAAAAGCCCTCGATGTAGTCGAAGACAGCAAGCTTGGCCTGCAGCTTGCTGCGGAAGCTGTGCCGGTCGATCAGTTCACACTCCAGAGAGGCAAAAAAGCTCTCACACAGCGCGTTGTCATAACAGTCACCGACCGAGCCCATGGAGGGTCTGATGCCGGCTCTCTTGCAGCGTAGCCCGAACTCGATCGACGTGTATTGCGTCCCCTGGTCCGAGTGATGGATCACCCCGTCGGATTCACGCTCTTGAAGTGCCATTTGCAGGGCATCGGTCACTAGCCGGGTCTTGAGATCATTTCTGAGCGACCAGCCGACCACTCGACGACTGAAAGCGTCGACCACTACGGCCAGGTAGACGAAACCTGCCCAACTCGGCACGTACGTGATGTCTGCAACCCACAGTCGGTTGGGGCGGCTGACCTGGAAGTTTCGCTCCACCAGATCCGGAGCCGGACGGCTGTCTTGGCCTCTCAGGGTCGTGCGTGTCTTGCGTCTGCGGCTAACGCCTTCAATGCCGGCGACTTTCATCAGTCGGGCCACCCGGTTTTTGCCCACCAGGTGACCTTCCTCTCGAAGTTCCGCCGTAATGCGGGGAGCTCCATAGGTCCGACGACTTTGCTGGTGGATCCCGTTGATTGTTTCCAGAAGACGAGCATTCGCTTCATCTCGAGTCGAAGGTCCGCGATCGACCCACGCGTAGTAGCCACTGGTGGAGACACCCAGCAAACGGCACATGGTGGTGATTGGATAGTCGGCCTGATTCACTTTCACGAACCTGAAGACTCCTTGGAAATCGGATCGCTCTCCCGTGCGAACCAGGCCGCGGCTTTTGCCAATATTTCCCGCTCAACCCTCAGCTGCCTATTTTCTTTGCGCAACTTCCGCAGCTCGGCTCGTTCTACCGTCGTCAGGCCGTCTCTACGACGGCCTTCATCCAGGTCTGCCTGGGCGATCCAGTTGCGGATCGTCTGTTCGTTGGGTTCAAACTCTCGGGCCAGCTCACCGGGGCTGCGCCCGGCTCGATGAAGCTCGACTATCTGCTGGCGAAACTCGGGTGGATAAGCTCGTCTTGTTCTTGGCATCGTGTCCTCCATTCTCCCAAAGGATTAGGTGTCCACGAAACCGGGGGAACTCCACTCCCCCGGATGTCCTGCTGAAAAGGCAGGCGTTCCGGTTGGTCCAATCCGAGGGTCGATTAGCCACGTTTACGGCCGATCAGACGACTGTTTTCTTAGGATCGATTTGACCCGCAGTGTATAGTGCAAGGCAGCATGAAGGCGGTAGGGCTTGCTATAGCGTTACAGGTCGTCGCTCCGGTTGCATACGGCCAGGTGGCGGAGCCATCAAGTTTCAAGTCCACCCGACCGGTATCGGCCCGGCACTGCCCCGACGACGATGCCTTCTCTCTCGAAAGACCCGATCGCGACAGCGGACCCACCAAGGTTGGCGTTGGCGTCCGAATCAACGACATTATCAGTCTCGACGACGCACAGCAATCCATGCAACTTGACACGTACAGCGTCTTGCGATGGCGAGACCCTCGTCTTGCCAACAGCCTTCGAGGCGAGGCTTCCGTAGCATGTCCGCTGCCGCTCGATCGAATGTGGGTCCCACACGTACAGGCCATCAACCTGAGGAGCCAGCAAGAGCTCTACGAGAAGATTACGCTTGTCGACGCTGAGGGTATTGTGAGTGTGCTCAGGCGGCGGATTTTGGAAGTCGGCGTGCCGCTCGATTACCGAGAATTTCCGTTTGATACTCAATCCCTCTCGATCTCGTTCTCACCGGTCATCTTTGACGAGAATGAGATTGTCTTCGAAGCTCTTCCAGGTGTAACCGGAGGGAACGATGCCTTCTCGCTGACCGGGTGGGATGTCAGCCCACCAGCCATTGCCATTACAACGAAAGCTTACCAAAGAAGAGAAGGGCAGGAGTCCAGAATCAGCATTACTATGCAGGCCCGCCGGAAAACCGGGTATTGGTTCTACAAGCTAGTGATTCCTCTCATCTTGATCGTATTGATGTCGGGGAGCGTTTTCTTCTTGCCGCCCCAGTCGAATCGGTCGCAAATCGCCGTCGCGGTTACTACGATGCTGACGCTGATTGCCTATCAATTCGCACTCGCAAGCGACTTGCCTCGCGTGTCGTACCTGACCAGGACGGACCATCTCATCTTGGGTTCTTCGATCCTGGTGTTCGGCGCGTTGATCGAGGCCACCGCGGTCGCGGTCCTCCTCGCTCGGAGGAAGGAAGAATGGATCGCCCTTCTGTCCCGCATTGGGCGATGGGTGTTCGGTCTGGCGTTTCTCTTTATCCTGTGGTTTTCCCTCGTGCGCTAAGAGGGCCGCGAAGAGAAGTACTCGTGACCCAATACGGAATCGGCTGGACTGGGGTGTCCTTTCCTATAGAATCCCGTCCCCACACCGCGGAGAGAGGCTGCCGTTCCTGAATCAGCTTTCGCAAGCTCTGTGGGGCGGAAATGAGAAACCGGTCTCCTCACCACTGTGGGCCAGGGTTGCTCCTTGAGGGTCGATCACGCGAATCCAGGCGATTTTTCGATTCTCCGCCTGTTTCATCTCGTAGAGAATGTCCCGCAGGTCAGAGGGATCCCGGATCGACATCTGTCGGGCGTGTCGCTCCAGGAACACGATCTGACGCGTCGCTTCTGCTTCAAGTTGCTGCGTCAGCAGGCGCCCGGACACAAACATGTAACTCGCCAGGGCCTGCACGAGAAGAAACCAGACCAAGGATGGCGCCCAACGCAAGCGATAGTTTGAACCAGAGATAGCGGGAATTTTGCGCGCTCATTGTCCCTGCCCGGCGGAAGGTGCCCTGGGGCCTCCTTGGTTACGACTGATTCGTTTCCCTGGTTACGACTGATTCTTTCTCCATACTATCCGAGCCGACAGATGAAGTAACGTCGCCTTTGAGAAAAGGGGGAGTCTCCCCAGCGAGGACTGGTCGGCACCGGTCTTCGAAAAGTGAGTTCTTAACTATACATATTTTGTGGTAGCATCCGGACATATGTTGTCCGGTGCTTGCTACCGGAGCGCCGTGGCGGCGCCCGATGCGCCGCTCCGGCCCGCACCAGTAACCCGGGTTGCCAGGTTCCGAGCCCACATGGAAGTCTCAATCGATGAAAGTCGCAGGCGAGTACACATTCGAGGCGTCTCCGGAAAAGGTCTGGGACGGGTTGATGAATCCGGAGGTGATGGCGGCGACTATGCCGGGGGCCGAAAAGCTCGAGCTGGTGGGCGAGAACCAGTACGAGAGCGCCCTCAATATGAAGGTTGGCCCGGTCCAGGGGAAGTTTCTTGGCCGGATCGAGCTAGACAACATAGATCCGCCCAACGGTTACACCATGAAAGTGGATGGCCAGGGTGCCCAGGGGTTCGTCAAGGCTACCGCCCGGATCGACATCGCCGCCGCCGGAGACGGGACCCGGATGACCTACGACGGCGAAGCTCACGTCGGTGGCCGTATCGCCAGTGTGGGCCAGCGTCTCGTGGAGAGCGCGGCCAAGGCGATCATCAAACAGAGCCTGGAAAGCCTGGACGCTACTCTGAAGGCTCAGATCGGGGCAGAGTCCGCCGGTGGCGACACCCCGCCGACCCCCGAGATCGCCGCCGCCTCGACGGCCGAGTTTGCCGCCAGGGTGACCAAGGAGGTGGCCAAGGATCTGGTACCGACGTCCGCCTGGATCGTCGTCGGGATCCTGTTGCTGCTTCTCATCCTTTATTTCGTCCTGGGGTGATCGTCGCCGCCCATGGTGATCAGGACGAAGTCGCCCTCGAATACTCCCTGGAATCCGACGCGTCGTACGTCGGCCTCGTTTCCAGTCCCAGGTGGGCCGGGTCGATCCGGGAGTATCTGAGAGTCCGGGGAGTCAGCAAGGAGCGGCTTTCTGCACTGCACGCCCCCGCCGGCCTCGACATCCAGGCCCGAGAACCCGAGGAGATCGCCCTGAGTATCCTGGCCGAGATCATCCAGCTACGGCGTGCCACCGACAGCTTCGAGTGGCGGGCTGAGAACCCGGCAGGCCAGGGTGTCGCGGCTGAGTCCGGAGCTTTGCAGACTGCGCTGGACCCCATCTGCGGTATGACAGTTCAGGTCGCCGGCGCCCGCCATGTTCATGAGCACCGGGGCTCCCGCTTCTTCTTCTGCTGCACCGGGTGCCTCGACAGGTTCGCCGCCGATCCTGAGAAGTATCTGGCGGCGGGCGGCTCGCTGCCCTCCCGATAACGAACAAGGGTTTCGTCGGTTCCAGGGTTCCAAGGTTCCAACCGCGCCGGCAAAGGGCCGTAGGGGCGACCCTTGTGGTCGCCCGCTGACCGCCCGGGTCTATTGGGACGCTGAAACGTTGGAACCTTGGAACGTGGGAGGCGCCTCCCACACTCCTGACCCCTGCTCCTGGAGGGCGTTGGGAACGGCTCTCTGTTGAACCCCGAGCGAGCACGATATAATCGGGCCTCGGTACCCACCAGCGAGGATTCATTTCAGGATGGGAAGAAAAACTCACTGCCGATACCTCACGCTGCTGCCTGTCACCACTCTCGTGGTTTGCCTGGCCCCCAACATTTTCGGGGGTGCTCGACCGTCGATCTCCGAAAAGACCGAAGGGATGGAGCGCCACGAGGGCTTCTTCAACTTCTTCTGGGATGAGAAAGAGGGCAAGATCTGGCTGGAAATCGATCGTTTCAAGGAAGAGTTTCTGTACCTGGAATCTCTGGCAACCGGCCTGGGATCGAACCCCATCGGCCTGGACCGCACCCGCAAGGGTCGAGAGAGAGTGGTGCGTTTTGAGAGACACGGCCCCAGCGTTTTCCTGGTGGAACCCAACCAGCGATATCGCGCGATCACCAACAATCCTGCCGAACAGAGAGCCGTAACCGAGTCCTTCGCTCAATCCATCCTGTGGGGGAGTCGGGTCGCGGCAGAAACCGGGCCAGTCGTTCTGGTTGACGCAACGGACTTCCTGGTACGGGATGCGCATGGTGTCATCGCGCGGCTGCGACAGGCCGCACAGGGAGATTTCGGGCTGGACAAGAATCGAAGCGCCGTCTATCTCCCTCGCTGCAAAGCCTTCCCCGACAATATTGAGTGGGAGGCGGTTCTCACCTTCACTGCAAGCGAGCCAGGCAGCCTGGTTTCCGAAGTGGCCCCGGCTCCCGAGTCGCCCAGCATCCGTCAACATCACTCTTTTATCCGGCTGCCGGACAACGGATACCGACCCCGGCATTTTGATCCTCGCGCAGGGATTCAGGGGATTACGTTTGCCGATTATGCCACGGCGCTGGACCAGCCTCTCGAAAAGCGTTGGATTTCGAGGTTCCGTTTGAGCAAGCGCGATCCGCTGGCAGAAGTGTCGGAACCCGTAGCGCCGATTACCTATTACCTGGATCCAGGAGCCCCGGAACCGGTTCGATCCGCACTGCTGGAAGGGGCCCGCTGGTGGAACCAGGCATTCGAGGCGGCAGGCTACCGCAACGCCTTTCGGGTGGAGATCCTCCCCGAGGGGGTCGATCCCCTGGACGTCCGCTATAACGTGATCCAGTGGGTTCACCGTTCCACGCGAGGATGGTCTTACGGCAATTCCGTGGTGGATCCGCGCACCGGGGAGATCATCAAGGGGCACGTTCAGATCGGCTCCCTGAGGGTTCGCCAGGATCGGATGCTGTTCGAGGGCCTGCAACCTCTCTTCCCTGGAGGCGAGGGATCTGCAGCCTGCGCCTTCGGAGCCGGACCACCAGCCACCTATCTGGCTTCCTTTGACCCCCAGATTTCGGCCACAGAAGTGGCCCTGGCCCGGATTCGGCAACTCTCAGCCCACGAGGTCGGACACACGCTGGGGTTTGCCCACAACTTTGCGGCCAGCCATTTCGGCCGCGAGTCGGTCATGGATTATCCGGCCCCGCTCGTCACCATCAATGACGACAAGACACTCAATCTAAGCGCGGCCTATGATGTGGGTATCGGAGAGTGGGATCGGGTCGTTGCCCGCTATGCCTACTCCCACTTCCCTCCCGGCACCGATGAGGCCGTTGCGCTGAATGAGATCATTCACGATGCCTTCCGGCAGGGGCTCTTTTTCGTCACCGACGCCGACGCCCGCTCCTACTGGAATCCTCACGCGTATGCCAGTCTGTGGGACAACGGCAAGGATCCAGTTGCCGCACTCGAGGAGTCACTGAAGGTGCGACGGATTGCTTTGGACAGTTTCAGCCAGCAGAACCTTCCGGCCGGAGCCTCGCTCGGCGAGTTGAGCAACCTGGTCGTGCCGGCGTTCTTGCATCACCGCTACCAGATCGAGGCCGCCGCCAAACTTGTGGGCGGCTACTCGTACACATACAAACTCCGTGGTGACCCGTTGCCGCTCCCGCACATCATCGAGCCTCAGATTCAAAAGCGGGCCCTGGCGGCTTTGATCAAGACACTGGAGGTGGAAGAGGTCGGCTTTCCGAGGAGACTGCTCGATATTCTGTCACCGGCTGCATACGGGTACTCAGACCAGAAAGAACAGTTCCCCCGCACCACCGGTAGAATCTTCGATCCTCTCTCTGCCACGACCGTAGCCGCCGACCTGACGATCTCCGTGATCCTGCATCCTGAACGAGCCTCGCGCTTGAGCCTTGCCAGTGTTCTCGATCCCAACCAGCCGGGACTGGTCGGGGCCATCGACGCCCTTCTGAATGCCACCTGGAAGGCGCCCACTCCCCGGGACAGATGGGACGCGGCGATAGCCCGTGCCGTACAGAAAGTGGTGCTGGACCGATTCATCGACCTGGCTGAGAGTTCGACGGCCTCGTCGGACGCTCGGGCCACGGCCGGCTCTAAACTGAGAGACCTCGCCTTGCACCTTGATTCCAGGTCTGTTCAGGTCGGAGTGGAGCTGGCTCATGTGGAAGAGGCGCTGCGCCGGATCACCGCCTTCTTGGAGCGACCTCACCCCGGATTCAAAAGCCCGCCCCCCCTTCGGCACCCGCGGGCGCGCCCATCGGAAATCAATAGGAGAATACGAAATGAGTCGACCAGTTACACTGTTCACTGGCCAATGGGCTGACCTGGATTTTGAGACCATCTGCGAGAAGACAAAATCCTTCGGATACGACGGTATCGAAATCGCCTGTTGGGGCGACCATTTCGACGTGGTCAGAGCGCTCGAAGATGACGATTACTGTCAGGATCGATGGAATATCATTCAGCGCCACGGCCTGGAGTGTCACGCCATCAGTAGTCACCTGGTCGGCCAGGCGGTCTGCGACCGTATCGACCAGCGCCACCGCTCCATTCTTCCCCCTCGCGTCTGGGGAGACGGTGATCCCGCAGGTGTCCGGGAGAGGGCTGCCGAGGAGATGAAAGTAACCGCCCGGGCGGCCGCCCGCTTCGGCGTCAAGGTTGTGAACGGATTCGTTGGGAGTGGGATCTGGCACCTCATTTACTCCTTTCCTCCCGTCGATCCGGCACAGATCGAGGACGGATTCCGGGAGTTCGCCACGCTCTGGAACCCGATTCTGGATGTCTTCGAGGAGGAGGGAATCCGATTTGGTCTGGAAGTTCATCCCACTGAGATCGCATTTGATGTCGTAACCGCCCGCAGAGCCCTGGAGGCACTTGGCGGAAGGGCCAGCTTTGGGTTCAACTACGATCCCAGCCATCTCGGCTACCAGGGGGTAGACTACATCGGCTTCCTGCGCGAGTTCAGCGATCGTATCTTCCATGTCCACATGAAAGACGTCTACTGGTCGGACCGACCCATGCCCGGCGGGGTCTTTGGAGGGCACCTGGGCTTCGGTGATCCCGAACGATTCTGGGATTTCCGTTCGCTGGGCCGGGGCTGCATCGACTTCGAGTCGATCATTCGAGCCTTGAATGACATCGGGTACGCTGGTCCCCTCTCAGTTGAATGGGAAGACCCCGGCATGGATCGGGAGCACGGAGCGGCCGAGGCCGCAGCCTTTGTCAAAGACATCGACTTCCCGCAGCCCGAAATGGCTTTCGATGCAGCCTTCTCCCGCGACGAGTGATGCGGTGACTGTCCCCGGCTGGCGTCACGCGGAGATACGAATCCGGCCAGCTCGGCGACGTTTAAGACCCTCCGTGGTCCGATCACATCGCTGTGGGGTTGCAAGTTAAAAGTTGAAGGTTGAAAGTTCGATCAGATCGCCGCGCGGAGGCGGCTCCTACACTTTGCCTCGTGTGACATTCCTGGTGTAGGAGGACCCTCCGTGGTCCGATCACATCGCTGTGGGGTTGCAAGTTAAAAGTTGAAGGTTGAAAGTTCGATCGCCGCGCGGAGGCGGCTCCTACGCTTTGCCATCGTGTGACATTCCTGGTGTAGGAGGACCCTCCGTGGTCCGATCGGATCTCTGGTGAGTCGTAGGGGCGACCCTTGTGGTCGCCCGGGGAGCGGGCCGGCACAAGACCGGCCCCTACGAATCCAGCCAGATCGACGACGTGTAAGAGAACCCGCGTGGCCCGATCAGTGATAGGGGTAGGGAAAGCTCATTGGTTTGAGCCTCCCCTCCCTCCGAACCGGACGTGCGGTTCTCCCGCATCCGGCTCTCCAGTCAGTGGGGTCCACGGCGGGACTGACAGATCTGCGCGTGGGCTACGGCCATGGTAAATAGCCCCTGCTCGATAAAGTAGGCATTTTTGCCTCCTTTCACTCCTGTTTCCAGGGTCGTCAGCATGCGTTCGGTCCACACTTCCGCTTCCACCCAGCTCCATTTCTGGCTCTCGGCTTCTCTGCCTTGCTTAGGAGTCTCCTCCACTTTCGACAGTTCCTCTTGCTTCGTCATTGACTCTACACATCCACCTTCCTGGCGGGCCTTCGCTCCACCGGCATTACCCGGCTTCTTCACTACTACGCCGCCTCTGACTTCTGCGGGTCTCTTACCAGACCGACCTTTCGCAGACCTCCTCGCTTTACGTCACTTGAACTTCCCACCATTCCATCTCCAACCACCCCAAGGGTTAACAAGATGCCTTTTTCACGTTACCCATCAGGCTCTTGTCCGTGTCAGGTTTCCCTTCCATTCGAGCTTCGCCATTTCCCAGCAGGCTCGCTGTCCCCTCTGAGCCGAATCGAGTTCGTCTCCTACAGACTGGTGGTTCTCCTTCGGCTGCTTCCCACCCCACCTCACGATGACGCAGTTGCCGTCGAATACGGGCCGGAGAACGTTTGCCCGGTAGAGACTTTCACCCTACTGTTCAAGTGCGCTTACGAGCGCACTGGGAGGACCCTCCGTGGTCCGAACAGGTTCGCGGCACGGAGGCCGCTCCCACTCTTTACCGGCTGGCGGGTTTCACAGCTTCGAGCTGGGCACTGACAATTCTGCCGAGACGAGGCTTTGGACCATCAGCCGGGAGATTGGCCCCGTCCCGGGTGCGAATAGAAATCTGAGCGAATCCGGCCTGCTCCAGTTTCGAGACCAGGTCGGAAATCTCTTCGGTGCCGGCCATACAACCGGACCACGCCTCCAGAAACGAGCGTCGTAGCCGGCCGATATCCCCGTGCCGAACCAGATCGGATATGGCCAACCGGCCGCCGGGTTTCAGCACCCGGTACGTCTCATTCAAGACCGCCTGTTTGTCGGGGCTCAGGTTAACGACGCAATTGGAGATAATGACATCGATGGTGCCGGACTCCACGGGAAGCTCTTCAATCTGACCCTTCCGAAACTCGACATTTCCGAGGCCGATCCGGGCCAGGTTGCGGTGCGCTTTCTCGATCATTTCGGAAGTCATGTCCACACCGATCACCCGCCCTTGATCCCCAACCTGGCGGGCGGCCAGAAAACAGTCCAGACCTCCTCCCGATCCAAGATCGAGTACAACCTGTCCCGGTTTCAGTCCAGCCAGCGTGACGGGATCTCCGCAACCGAGGGAGCCGTCCGTGATCTGAGCAGGGAGATCCGAGAGATCGGAGTCATAGATCTTTTCTCCGAAGCAGCCAGGCTCTCCCTGGCAACAGGATTCGTTCGATACAGCCTTTTCGGCATAGCGGTTCTGCACCGCCTGATGGATTTGTTCGGTTGATTGCCTGTGCATTCTATCCTCCAGCTTTTTCTTCCGGAATTGTTCTCTCGGGGGCCAGCGTCCTCATGATTCGTCCACAGCAGACAGTGACTTCATCCTGGTTCAGCGTATAGAACACCTGCTTTCCGTCACGGCGCAACCCGACCAGCCCCGCGTCGCGCAGGACGGACAGGTGATGGGATACCGTGGGCTGGGTCACCCCCAGGTGGTCGACAAGATCACTAACACAGAGCCACTGACAGCAAAGCAGTCTCATGAGTTCCTGGCGTGTCGGGTCGGAAATAACCCTGGCAAACCTGGAAATGTCCGGCCCATCTGCTTCTGTTGTCATATCGATGCCTATCAATATATATCGATGCTTGTCTATACGTCAAGCTGATGCAATGCGCGCGCCAACGTGGAACCTGGATGGAACGTGGAACTGGTTTTCTCGGCGGCTTGTGCGCCGCTGCGCAGTCACTTCGTTCCTGCCTCAGTAGTTTTCTTGATTGGCAATGTTCCTCACGGCTGTCGGGCCGGTCCCGGAGATGACCTGGTCAGTTCGCCGGGCAGACAGAGGCGCGAATGCAATGAGCGCGCCAACGTGGAACCTGGAACTTGGAACGTCCTAGCCCTGGGGGGGCTCCTGCAGGTGCCACTCGGTTACGGACTGGAAGGTGTGGCCCACGCGCAAGAGCATCTGATCCTGTCCGCGGGCGGCGATCAGCTGCATGGAAATCGGCATGCCGGCATCTGAGAGACCGCAGGGCAAGGAAAGTGCGGGGACTCCCGCTACGTTCTGAGCTGCGTTCATTCGCACAAGAGCATCGACGATCCCTTCGTCGGTCCCCGAAACATTAATCGAGCTGGACCCGAGGGCCGGGGGCAGACAGGGAATCGTTGCACCGACCAGGCAGTCGACTTCCTCAAAGACCTGGGCGAAGGCTCGACCTATCTCTGTACGCGTAAAGAACGCCTCAGCCAGATCAACGGCCTCGTGCTGCCGACCTGTCTGCAGCCGTTCGAACACGTTCTCGCCGTAACCGTCCTGGTTTGTGTCCAGAAACTCCCGGTGGTAGCAGAGAGCTTCGACGCTTGCGATCACAGCCGATGCGGGGATCGCGTCCACCAGCCTTTCGATGTCAACGGCCTTCACAGCCAGGCCCGCCTGTTTCAGGACATCGATTCCCGACCAGACAGCCTGCTCGATCTCGGGATCGACCCGGTCCAGGAAGTAGGGGCAGATACCCAGTGTGACCTGGGGGGGTGGCTCGAAGCGAAATCGAAAGGGCTCCAGGGACGGATCCTGGCACAGAATTGACGCCAGCACAGCAGCGTCCTCCACGCTGCGGGCGATCGGTCCGGCGTGATCCAGGGTCGGGGACAACGGGATGACTCCGTCCATGGGCACCTTTCCCAGCGTGGGCTTGAAACCCGTTACACCGCAGCAGGCGGCAGGGATTCGAATGGAACCACGGGTGTCGGTGCCAACCGAACCAAAACACATCCGAGTCGCCACAGACACGGCTGAGCCTCCGCTCGATCCACCGGCAATCAACTCAGAATTCCAGGGGTTACCAACTGTTCCGAAGTGGGGATTCTCACTGGTCACCCCATAGGCGAATTCATGAAGATTCGTCTTTCCCAGAATCACCGCGCCACCTGCGTGAAGCCTCTTCACCAGAGCGGCATCCGTCTTAGCCTGACGCCCCTCACCGAAGACCGCGGAACCCGCCGTCGTGGCTGTGCCCTCGACATCGATGATGTCCTTGAGCGAAATCGGAATTCCGTGCAAGGGTCCCCGCCATTGTCCCGCCTGAAGTTCCACTTCCAGCTGCCGGGCCTCCTCCTCGGCAGAGGAGTTGACGGATATATATGCGTTGAGGGTACTGTTGCGAGATTCAATTCTTGCCTGGGCTTCCCGAACAAGCTCCAGTGGAGAAATCTCGCCCGATCGTACCCGATCAGCCGTTTGTAGAATCGAACTGTTTTCAGCAGGCGTCACGACTGTTTGCCCCTCGGTGGCGTCGCCACTTGTTTGCCGTGAAGAGGCTGCAGCTCCGAAGAGTGTCCTCCCCAACGTGCCTAATCTTGCATTCATACATTAGTTTTATAAATCCAAGCCACCCGTTGACGCTGTGATTTGAGTGACCAAATGGAAAGTCTGTATTTTACATGAGTCGGGTTCCGGGTTCTGGGCTAGCCTGGAAAATTCATAAGTTTTCGAAGCGAAGGGCCGCCAGCGCCGCGCTGGCAAGGCTTTACCTCCGAGGGCCCCGCAGGCATAGTCGTGACTCTGTCGAGGAGCCCGAGGAGGGGGAACGCAGCCAGCGCGGATGATGGGGGCGCTGCAGCCGAAAACTCATGACTTTTCCGGGCTATGGTGTTTGGCGGAATGCTGCGCTCATAGTCAGGCAAGAAACGAAATGGAGCCGGGAGCGTCAGCGACCGGAGAGGTCGGGGCTCCGTTCCCAGGGCCGGACGTGGGAACGTAGAACACAAATGGCCCCAAGTGATGTTCACGAAAGCCGTGTGGTGTCCTCAGTGATCACCCGTTACGGATTCAAAGAACCCGTCCCGCGAGCCACGAAGCGGTGCCTCGACTCAGCCACGATGCTTGTGGCAAAACCACTCACATCCCAGCCAAGGCCTCTTCACCGTTTCTGACCTGGGCTACCCTGCCGTATCCTCCAGGTATGACCCAGAAGCGCCAAGCAGACCCACCTGACCAAAAACCCCCACTCACCGAGCCGGCAATCCGAAGTGAGCTCTTCTCCGGAACCAGATTGATACCGGTTTGCTTCTCGCTTCGCCTGCCTTTGACTGCACCCGAAGGCACCCTCGCAAGGCAGCCTCTCAACCCGATTCCTTCCTCTTTCGGCCGGAGCTGAAAATGGTATCTACCGGCTGAGAGCCGCTGTCTCAGGGGCTGGCTTTTCGTGTCCACCCCTTGGGACCGAACGTTAGTATAGTCAGCATCTTCGGGAGCGCCAAAGGGAAAATAGGCCTCCTTGCAATGCCCAATTATTGTGCATGTTTTAAGGGTCTTAGGAAAGACCATTCGTACACACATCTCGACCTGCAGGACCACAGGATTTACACATAGTTTTCCACATCGGCTGAAGAGCATTTTTGAGTGAGACGAGAACCCCTCTATTTCAATTCCTTATTTGGCCGGTTCGGTCGCTTTTCCTCGCTTCTTGACAGTCCATTTTGCTGCTTCCATCTCACGAAATCGCAAAGAGAGCGTGGGAGTGTGGGAGGCGCCTTGGCGCGGCGACCTGCAATCGTCGACGTGGCTACCCGGCGGTCGCGGCCTGAGGCCCCTCCCACTCTGGCCCCTCCCACTCTGGCCCCTCTCACTCTGGTCTCTCTCACTCTGGCCCCTCGTACACTCAGGCGGACTACGGAGGGTCCTCCGATGTCGGGCGTCCCCGGAGGGCGCGGTTTTCAGCTTGATAGAATGTCCCGGGGACGAAACATGGAAGAGTACCGGACTGAGAAAGATTCAATGGGCGAGGTCGAAGTGCCTGTGAAAGCTTATTACGGGGCACAGACGCAGAGGGCTGTAGTGAACTTCGAGGTTAGCGAGCTCCGCTTTCCGAGACCGTTCATCCGGGCCCTGGGCCTCATCAAGAAAGCTGCGGCTGAGACCAATCTCGAGCTGGAGCTCCTCGAACCTGAAAAGGGGGGAGCGATTTTTCAAGCTGCCGACGAAGTGGCCAGAGGACAGTTCGACGACCACTTTCCACTCGATATATTCCAGACGGGATCGGGCACTTCGACCAACATGAATGCCAACGAAGTGATCGCCAACCGTGCGATTGAGATCGCGGGCGGCGAGATTGGCGACGGGTCGGTTCATCCCAACGATCATGTCAACCTGGGCCAATCGAGTAACGATGTTATTCCGACAGCGATTCACGTGTCCGCTCTGGAGCAGATGAAGAGAAAGCTCCTGCCGGCCCTGCAACATTTGAAGTCGGCGCTCCAGTCCAAGGCAGAAGAGTTCGACGAGGTTGTGAAGATCGGACGAACTCACCTCCAGGACGCCGTACCCATCCGGTTGGGGCAGGAGTTCTCCGCCTACGCCAGGATGGTCCAGCAGGCGGCGTCCCGAGCGGCCAGGACTTTCGACTCTCTTTCTGAACTCGCAATCGGGGGAACTGCAGTGGGTACCGGTTTGAACTGTCCCGAAGGGTTCCCCGAAAGAGTCGTCCAAAAGCTCAGGGAGTGGACCGACCTCGAGTTCCGAGAGGCCGAGAACCGATTTGAGGCTCTGGCGACCAGAGACGCCGCTGTTGAAGCCAGTGCGTCGTTGAGGAGCGCAGCCATAAGCCTCATGAAGATCGCCAATGATATCCGCTGGCTGGGTTCGGGTCCCCGCTGCGGAATCGGTGAGATCGTGCTGCCCTCAACCCAGCCCGGAAGCTCGATCATGCCAGGCAAGGTGAATCCTGTGATTGCAGAGTCCGTGACTATGGTGGCGACACAAGTGATTGGCAACGATCTCACGATCGCTGTGGCCGGACAGTCCGGGAACTTTGAGCTCAATGTCATGATGCCGGTCATTGCCTACAACCTGTTGCAGTCGATCGACCTGCTCTCCAACGCGTCGGTCATGTTCGCGGACAAGTGTATTCAAGGAATTGAAGCAGATCGCGAGAGGTGTGAGGAGATGGTCGAGAAATCTCTAGCGATGGTCACCGCCCTGGCCCCCTTGATTGGATATGACCGGGCCGCCGACATTGCCAAGGAGGCCTATGCTTCGGGTGACACCGTCAGGGCTGTTGCCCTCCGTCGATCGGGTCTCTCGAAAGCAGAGCTCGAAGAGGCTCTGGATCCCGCCCGCCAGACGGGTAAGTAGCTCACCCTGGCTTCCGGTGGCCCGCCCGTGTAGGAGGACCCTCCGTGGTCCGATCAGATCGCCGCGCGGAGGCGGCTCCTACACTTCGCCATCCTGTGACATCGGGCCGGCGGCGGCGGACCTGACGGACCAGTAGCCTGAGGGCCTCGTCGGAATCGCCGTGCCCCGGTATCTCCAGGTCGGCGTAGTGCCGGAAGGGTTCAACGAACCGCTCATGCATGGGGCGAACGGTTTCCACGTATTGCGTCGTCACGGATTCAACGGTACGCCCCCGCCGGGCAACATCGCGGTGGAGGCGCCGAATCAAACGAAGGTCCGACGGTGCATCGACAAATACCTTCAGGTCCATCAACTCCCTGAGGCGATCGTCAACGAGGATCAGGATTCCTTCCACAATAATAATCGGGGCCGGTTCCACCCTGAGCCTCTCATCGAGCCTGATGTGTGTCTGGAAATCGTAGATCGGCCGTTGAATGAGGTGTCCGTCTCGCAGCCGGGTCAGGTCCGATACGAGGAGGTCGAACTCGAGAGCCTCGGGATGATCGTAGTTGACCTCATTTCGATCCCCACAGTTCAAGTCCCCGACACCCCGGTAGTAGGCGTCCGAGGGCAAAACAGCCACCTGTTCAGCGCCGATCAACTGGCAAAGTTCTTCCACCAGAGCGGACTTTCCAGATCCCGTCCCGCCGGCCACTCCGACGACGAAGCACTGTTCGCTCACGGCGCGGAGCCTTCCCCCGACTGTCGCAGTGACTCCAGGATTCGCCGACAGCTGTCGATGTCGGAGCGAGTCCGAAAGAATCGCTTCTTGATTCGTGTGGGAGTTCGAACCGCCAGCAGCGGGTACTTGCGAAGCAAGCCCTTGACGAGATGGGAGGCATAGGAATCGGGGGGTGCGGGTGGAGTGTCGCCCAGTTCACGCCCCAGTTTCTGCAGTTCCATCAGCTGCCCAAATGCAAGCTGAAAGAGTGACTGCAGATATCGGGTCTGAATCAATTGCACGGCCAGGTTCAGATCGCTTGCGGCGGCCAGTTCGAGTCCGATACTGATCCCCAAAATGGTCTTTCGAATTCCCACCTTGACTTTGGATGGATGGTCCGGGGAGACCAGGTCAGCCGACAGGACCTTGTTGGAAACATAGAACAACTCTTGGAGAAGCTCCTCCTTTCGAGTCGGGTCCTCAATGCGGGAGAGGGCCTCCAGCAGGAAAAGTCCGCGCCCTGATCTATCCAGAGCCGCGACCGTGACGCCCCCCTCCAGGGGCTGCCAGATCTTGTCGGGCTGCGTATCTGCGAGGGCGAGGGGGGTGTAGACGGAGATCGCTTCAAAGTAGTCCTGAAATCCCAGGTCCTCAATCCTGCGCCGGCGATTCTGGTAGGCGGATTCCTCGAGTTCAGAGGGGGTCCGAGACATGGAGAGAAGAAACTGAAAAGAGGTCTGGACAGGGTCGAGCGCAAAGAGTTTCAGGAGCAGGAGACGAATCAGCCGGGAGGCTTCGGGTTCGTCAGGAAGCCGTACCCAGAACCCGCCGTCAGGAGTCGGGATCCAGTCACCTTCCCCCAAATCCGCTCCGGCGTCGTCCTCATCGCAGGGAACGATTTCCAGCAATCGCTTGAACGCGAGCTGCCAAAGTTCCGGGTCGGATCCCCGCAACAGCTTTCTGGCAACGGCTTCTTCGGCTTCCAGAATGTGCCGACACCACTGCAGAAAATCAGTGCTACTGGTACGGTCTCGCCTCCACAGACTCAGATCCAGAACACCTCTCCACTGTTCCTCGGTGATCTGAGGCATCAACGCCGCCAGTTCGGAGTCGCTCAGCTCAGCGATACCAAAGAAGAGCTGTGGAACCGAAAGGCGGCGAATCTTCCCCCGCTGGGCCGCATCCATCAACATGTCCGACAGCGAGATTGGAGCGTAGCAGCTGCGGTAAACGGCTTCTTCAGGGCGAGTTGTCAGTTCGTGAGAGGTCATTTCAACAATTCTTCGTAGTAGTGCTCATATTGCGGGATGATCTTGCTGGTATCAAACCTTTCTTTCGCGGTGTGCCTGGCAGCAGTAGACATCTTCTCGTAGAGCTGGCCGTCCCTCAGGAGAAGGACGACCCGTTTCGCCTGCCCTTGAATGTCCCCGACGGGATCCAGAAAGCCATCCACTCCATCGGTGATCAGCTCGGGAACTCCACCCGTTCGGGTCGCCACAGCCGGCACCCCGCACGCCATTCCTTCCAGAGCAACCAGGCCAAAACTCTCCATTTCGCTGGGCAGGAGCAGCACGTCAGCCGAAGGAAGAATCTGATGGATACCCAGCTGGCTCCCCAGGAAGTCAACGGCGTGGGAGACGCCGAGCTCAGCCGCCAGGTGGGTAGCCGCACCGGCTTCAGGGCCGTCACCGACCATGACCAAACGAGCCGGGATGTGGCGTCGTACCTCCTGGAGGATGCGCACGCAGTCGGTCACTCGTTTGACTTTCCTGAAATTGGAAATGTGGATCAGGGTTTTCTCCCCTTCCGCCCGGTCTTTTTTCCGGGGATCCGGCCGGTAGAGATCGCAGTTCACAAAGTTGTGAATGACACGGATGGGCCGGGAGATCTCAAAGACCTCCCTGGTTTTCTCCGCCAGGTGGTGACTGATGGCCGTGATCCCGTCCGAGTTCTCAATGGCGTAGCGAGTGATGGGAAAATAGGACTGCTCAATGCCCACCAGAGTGATATCGGTGCCGTGCAGGGTGGTGACCACGGGAAGGCCGGTGGCGGGTTCCAGAATCCGCTTGGCCAGAAAAGCCGAGACCGAGTGAGGGATCGCGTAGTGTACGTGCAGAAGATCCAGGCTGTGGCGGCGGGCCACTTCTGACATCCTGGATGCCAGAGCCAGGGTGTAGGGCTGGTGCTGAAAAAGCGGATAGGGTTCGACCTTCACTTCGTGATAATGGATTCCCGGGGTACCGGGCTGGAGTCGAATCGGGTTTGCGTAGGTAATGAAATGGACCTGGTGGCCTCGATGGGCCAGCTCCATTCCCAGCTCGGTGGCGACGATGCCGCTCCCACCGAATGTAGGGTGGCAGGTGATGCCGATTTTCATGCGTGTTGGTTGCTGGTTGCTGGTTAAAGGTTGAAGGTTGAAGGTTGAAGGTTGAAGGTTGAAGGTTAAAGGTTAAAGGTTAAAGGTTGAAGGTTGAAGGTTGAAGGTTAAAGGTTGAAGGTTGAAGATTCAAAGTTCGTGGAACGTTAAACGTGGAACTTCCTCAGCCGGGGCAGTAGAATGATTCGTCCACGGAATTGAAAGGGAACAAGGTGGGAAAATGGATTTGAAGTCACATGGGATCAGCGTAGAAACGATCGTTCGGAACCCGGCCGTCGCCAGTCTTTACGAAGAAGCGCTCCGCCACGAAGCCGGCACGGCGGTGGTGTCGACTGGTGCTTTGGTGGCGCTTTCCGGGACCAAGACCGGGCGTTCTCCTGCCGACAAGAGGATTGTCAGAACTGCGGCTACGGAAAGGGACGTCTGGTGGGGCAGCATCAATATCCCTCTTTCGGAAGACTCGTTCGATTTGAACAGAAAGATGGCGATTGCCTACCTGGACAGCCGGGAGAGACTCTTTGTCATTGACGGCTTTGCCGGCTGGGATCCCGAGTACCAGATCAAGGTCAGGATCATTTGTGAAAGCGCCTACCACGCGCTGTTCATGCACAACATGCTGATCCGTCCGACCGCCGAGGAACTGGAAGACTTTCAGGAACCGGACGCAGTCATCTACAACGCCGGGCAATCCCCTGCCAGTCTCGACGTCGACGGTGTCTCTTCCAGCACGAGCATTGCCTTAGACCTGGACCGGGCTGAGTCCGTGATTCTGGGAACCGAGTACGCAGGTGAGATGAAAAAGGGTGTTTTCACGCTGATGAATTACCTGATGCCGAAACGTGATGTTCTCTCCATGCACTGTTCGGCCAACCAGGGTAATGACGAGCGGGTATCCCTTTTCTTTGGCCTTTCCGGCACGGGCAAGACGACCCTCTCCGCCGATCCCAGGCGGGCCTTGATCGGAGATGACGAGCATTGTTGGACCGGTCATGGGATCTTCAATATCGAAGGCGGCTGCTACGCCAAGGTCATCGATCTGTCCGCCGAGTTCGAGCCCGAGATTTACGATGCCATACGCTTCGGGTCAGTTCTGGAGAATGTCATCTTTGACCCGGATTCCCGGGAGGTGGATTACACAGACACCTCGATCACGACCAACACAAGAGGATCCTATCCCATTGAATTTATTCCCAATGCCAGGATTCCCTGCCGGTCAGGCCATCCTTCCAACATCCTTTTTCTGACCTGCGACGCTTTTGGGGTCCTGCCCCCCGTCAGTCGCCTGACACCTGAACAGGCCATGTACCACTTCATTAGCGGATACACGGCGAAAGTGGCTGGAACCGAGGTTGGGGTCACAGATCCCGAGACCACTTTTTCGGCCTGTTTTGGGGCCCCGTTCCTGGTCTGGCATCCAGGCCGCTATGCTGAGCTGCTGGCCGAGCGGATCAAGACGCACAAGGTGAAGACCTGGCTGGTGAACACGGGCTGGACGGGCGGAGCTTTCGGCACAGGCCAGCGAATCAGCCTTCCTCATACGCGGGCCATAGTAGACGCCATCCACATGGATCTGTTGAACGAGGTTGAATACCAGAAAGACCCCATTTTCGGCCTGTCTTTCCCCAGGACCTGCCCCGGGGTACCCTCGGAGATACTGAATCCCAGCCGGGTCTGGTCTGATCCAGCTGCCCACTCCGAAGAAGCGACCAAGCTGGCCCGACGATTTCGAGAGAACTTTTCTGCCTACGAGTCGGGGGTTGGCCGGGAAGTCGTGGAGGCCGGACCAACTGTCTGAACCGCCTGCCGCGGCTGTCCCATTCCCTTTTCGGTCTCTCCGCTCCAGGATCCGATTCCTCCCTCGAGATTCAGCAGGTTGGTGTATCCCTTCTCTTGACTCAGAAACTGACAGGCGGAACGGGAGCGACTGCCTGAAGCGCAGTAGACAATCACTGTCCTGTCCCGTGGAACCTCCTTCCAGCGCTCTTCGAGCTGACTGACCGGCACCAGAATGGCAGCAGGTATGTGACCTGAGGCGTACTCGTGGGGCTCCCGAACATCCACTGACAGAGCCTCGTTTCGCGCCATCAGTCCTAGAACACCGTCAGAATCGATATCGTCAAACAGGCGATCTTCCAGCACTTGTTCCTCGGTCAGCCGGCGTCCCTGGGAGGCCATAGCCACAAACCTGCCGAGAATACTGATTCTCTTCTCCAGGTGCTCTCTCGCCTCTCGGATCTGGGAACTCCGGTAGAGGCTCTCCCCATCGAGTTTCATGATACGCCGTCGTAAGCGACTTGCTACAATCAGGGTGTAAATCGAAATGAGCAGGGCTAAAATGCTGATCAGGAATTCCACTTCGTTTCCTCCACGCTTTCTCCCAGGAGGATAGCAAATCCGTGCCGGCAGCGCTCTCTATTGACTGGAGTCATTCCTGAAAGGAGATCCCACGTGGAAAACCAGGCCCGCCTCTTCAAATGGAGTGAAATCCCTTACGAGCAATTGAGTGCCCACATTGAACGGAGGTTTGTCCACGGCGAATCGATCATGCTGGCACAGCTGCGACTGGCCCGTGGGGCCATCGTTCCACTCCACAGTCATCACAACGAGCAGGTGAGCTACATCCTGGAGGGGGCGCTCAAGTTTTGGATCGGAGCTGAGGATGGGGAAGAAATCGTGGTGGGCGCCGGGGAAGTGCTCCACCTCCCTGCTCATCTCCCCCATAGAGCGGAAGCCATGGAGGATTGTGTCGCGCTGGACCTGTTCTGTCCCCCGCGAGAAGATTGGATCAACCGCGACGACGCGTATCTCCGGGGATAGGGCCGGGAACCAGTTACCAGTTACCAGTTACCAGTTTCCAGTTTGGGGAACCGGTAACCAGTAACTAATAGCCAGTAACTAATAAATAACCAGCAACTAACATCATCCGATGGTCTCCACCTTCGAAAGCCACCCGTACCAGTGTGAGCTCGACACCGAGATTGTCGAGACTGGTGAAGACCGCGACCGGCCGTTCGCCGTTCTCGAGGATACAGTCTGTTTCCCAGAGGGAGGAGGCCAGCCGGGAGATCGCGGATGGCTCAACGGTGTTCAGGTCGAGGACACCCAGAGCAGTGACCGCAGGATTTTGCATTACCTTGCCGATCCTGTTACAACCGGCCCGGCCCACCTGGAACTGGACTGGGCTCGCCGCTTCGATCATATGCAGCAGCACTCTGCTCAACATCTCTTGACGGCACTGGCTGCCGATGGCGGTGCCTGGCAAACCACAGCCTTTCATCTGGGAAAGCACCGCTGCGATATCGACCTCGATTGCCCGGGCCTTGCCGCTGACCAACTTGCCGAACTGGAGGAACAGGCAGCTGCAGAGATCCGTGCGGCTCGTCCGATCCGGGCGCGGCGGGTGAGCCTGGAGGAATATGAGGGCATGGACGTCCGCAGCCGGGGATTGCCGGCTGACCACGTTGGCAGCGTGCGGTTGGTCGAGATTGAAGGGGTCGACTTGAACACCTGCGGCGGCACTCATCTCTCCAGCACGAGTGAAATCGAGGTCATCAGCCTCCTGGGTTTGGAGACTGTGGGCAGAGGGATTCGCCTTTTTTTCGTGGCCGGGAGTCGAGCCCGGCGCCGACTGGCGGAGCACGAAACTCGAAACCGCAAGCTGCGTTCTTTTCTGGGAGCCTCAGACGCCCAGCTCGCGAGTGCAGTCGAGCAGAAGCTGGAGCAGTGTCGCCAGCTGGGGCGGCAGGTTCGCTGGCTGGAACAAGAGCTGGCAGTTGTGGTCGCCGAGAGTCTGCTGGGTGAGGGCGAGGCCCTGGTAGAGCGTCACTTTGAAGCCAGGCCGGTTACGTTCCTGCAACAGGTCGGAAGACACTTCAGCCAGGAAGCGAGAGGCCGCCTGGCCTTCCTCACGGCCACGGCCACACCGACATCGTGCGAAGGCTTCTTTCTTCTGGCTGCCGGAGCCGACTTCGCGGGCAACTTGCCTGATCTGGGGAAGATCGCGGCACGGATCCTGGAAGGCAGAGGCGGCGGCAGCGGATCCCTGTTCCAGGGAAAAGCCCGCAGAATCGACCTGCGCGCCCGTACAGCACCGGCTCTATGGGAGGCGCTGCGCGCCGGTTATTAGTTACCGGTTACTAGTTACTGGTTCCCCAAACTAGAAACCGGTAACTGGTAACCGCGCGAGCGCCCCGCGCGAGCGCCCTCACCCACCGACTGGCAGTTCGACTCTGGCTTTCGACGGATCCGCCAGGACGCCAGGTTCGATCTCCATGGGAAGGTCCCCGCAGTCGGTGCGAAGATGTTTCCAGTAAGCAGGCTTCAGGGAAGCCAGCAACTCCGCCCTGGTCTTGATCTCGATGGGTTTTCCCGGATAGACCTTCCCCAGCCGGGTCATGAGCCCGTGGGGAAGCGCACTACAGAAGCTGAGCATCGGCCAGGTAAAGTTCTTGCCATTGGTCTTGCGCAATCGAACCGCCCACAACAACAGCCCGCCTAATTTGTAGGAAAGCGGACCCCACCAACTGTGCAACCCCGGCCGCATGTTCATCTTCCAGCAGTGCATGATCAACTGCCACTGCAAGGGGCTCAGATCCTGGGTGCGCTGGACACCCACACCGTCCTCCATGCGGGTTCCTTCCAGCGGAGTGAATACAGACGGAACCAGAAATCCAAAGAGGCCTCGCCGTTCCATTTCGAAAATCAGATCCAGCGTGGCTTTCACATCCTCATCCGTCTCACCTGGATTCCCCACCATCAGGGTCAACATGGGAAACCAGTTATTGCGGTTCAGAACTTCCAGGCCCCGGATCACGATGCTGGGCCAATTTTCGATGTTAAAGGGAACACCCTTGCTGGGCATCACTTCTTTGGCCATTCGAACTGACCCCGTCTCCAGACCGATCAAGGGGACCAGGGCCTTCTTCCCGGGGTGGGAACTCAAAGCAGGAAGGTGGATCGGGCTCTGGTCCAGCATGACCTCCGACAACTGCCGGATCAACTCTGGATCCACCACGGACGGCGCCATCGTACAGTGACTCAAGACCGTCTGCTCGACTCCCGGCGTCTCCGCTATATCCTGATAGAGGTCAATCAGAGCCTCCCGGTTGGGGAAGAAAAAAGGCGTGTCCGTGTGAACCTGTCCCCAGATGAACATGTCCTCGGTGGCCAGCGAGATCTGTTTGTTTCCATGCCTGGTGTTCGCCCGAACCGCCTCCAGAATCTTCTCTTTGGGGAGATCTATCTGGGGATTCAGATCAGGCATGCAAAACTTACAGCGACGACCGCAGCCCGTGGTCATCTCCACAACGCCAAAGGTAGTGGGCTTGTTCGAGAAGACGATGGCCTCGGCGGCAAGTGGGTGTCCAACCTCAGCTATGGCCTGGATCTCTTCACCGGCCACAGCCTTGCGAAAGATGTCGATTGTTTCGCTGGACTCCCCTCTGCCGTTGACTACGCAATCCACACCCATCTTCTCGGCGTAGCCGGTCTGGTTGATCTGCCATCCGCCGGATCCTCCCACCACCAGTTTGAAATTCTGGCGGTAGGGGCTGGCGTTGATCTTCTTGAACATCAAATCCGCGTAGTGAGCATTCATCGGCCGTTTGGAACTGCCGAAGATGGAGGTGTACACTCCCGCGGCGAAAGTGACTCCAAGTGGATTGTGTGTGGACACGGCCACGATTCGAGTGGCCGGACCCACGAACTGGTCCAGGTCGGCCGGATAGCACACCGCCACGTTGTCGGCCCCGAACTCCTGCTCCATGACGGTTTCGACTACGCGGAGACCGGCCGGCACCGCCATTGCAGAACCATCCGGAAAGCGGCGAACATTCTTCCACTCGGGGTACTTGCGGTTGATGACCCCTTCCATCCAAATCGGGATGGAAGCCATCGCCATTTGAATGAAGTAACCGGCGTGGTCAATCATCTCAGTCAGGGGAGCAGTCAGTACTACCAGCTTCCCTTCTCTCATTGCTCACTCCTCAGATTGGCTTGGCCCACCATCTTCCTCTTTGCTCTTCCTACCTTTGACTGGATGGGTGAAAAGACTCAACCAGACTCGATCCCAATATTCTGCGAGAACCTGGCTCGAAAACCAAATGTTTTCCCGCCTACTCCCCCAGATGCCCAATCATTCTAGACGAAAGCCCCTGCCTCCGTCTCGGATTTGACCGTTAATGGCTAACGGTTAAAAGTTCAGGGTTGAGGTTTGAAGGTCAGGGATTGTGTCCTGATGGCCTGACACGCGCGGACTGACAGACCGACACCCCAACCCCGGGCGATTTGGGCAACACGCCCTTGTGACCTTGGACGTTGGAATCAGAATGAAATGAGAAACCTGGAACTCGGAACGCAAGAAACGAGGGCGCCTCAAACGCCACGTATGGCGAGGGCAAAACTTGAGGCGCCACCTTTCAGGCTAGGATCTGAGCTGGTCAGGAGGTGTCGTCGGGGGTCAGATCCGGGCCTTGGTATCCCAAGCCGAGATGAGTCACCGGGGAAGGACAACATGTCTCAACTCGGGATTCTCCTTTTTTTCCAATTAAGACCTTGCCAGTGATCTCCTCGGATTGCAGTGCCGCAAATCACTTTTAACGCTCGTTCTTAACACTGCGTGTTGCAGACAGTTGCAGAAAGGGTCGAGATCCCCACAAGAATTTATTTTCTCACGGCAGGGTGACCCTGGCGGAAGCCCAGGGTCGGCGAAGATCTACAGAGTTCGGACCACGGAGGGTCCTCCCAAACTCATGAACGCGCCAACGTGGAACGTGGAACTATCCCACCATGGAACGACCCTTTTCGATTGACTCAGCGTCCAAAAACGCCTAGCCTGGAAAATTCATAAGTTGTCGAAGCGAAGGGCCGCCAGCGCGGATGATGGGGGCGCTGCAGCCGAAAACTTATGAATTTTCCGGGCTAGATTGGGTGACCTGATGATGCAGGCAAGAACGAACTGGCAGTTACCGTTTGATCGAGCGGAGCATTTAGTGTCCTGTGTCCGGAGTATTACGATTATTACCGCTGGTTCCTAGTGTGCTGTCCCGGAAGTTCGCGGTGTTAATTCGGGATGGATTTTCGTCGTCAGTGAGGCGCGCGACGCAGGAATGCCGGGAGTCTTTCGAGGAGCGCAACCATCTGTCGGTGGCTCAGTGTGCATCTCGCGGCAATGTACTGTAAAGGCGCTGTTAAAGTCCCCCTGGAACCGCAGTGAGCAAAGTGAACAAAGCTGTCGGCGAAAAGACGCCCGAAGTAGCGGCGTGAACTTCTGGGACAGTATACTAGTCCCAAAATAAGTACATGGGGTGTATACCCAGAGGTGGAAAAAAGCCTGAAACGCCAGTCCTGACGGGTATTCTGAGGTTCAGAAAAAGACCCAGAACAATCCCAAGAGGAGGCGTTTCAGGTGAATAGAAAGCATATCGAGATTATCAACAAACGCCAAGAGGAAATAGAGCGAAGGCTGGATCGAAGTTGGCGGCCTAAGAGTGGGGGACGGGTGCTGAGAGGAGGCAATATTGTCTACGACGTCTCGAGCCGTATGGGAGGGGTGAGTAGTGGAGGTCTGGGGCTGATTGTTCAGTTGGTCAAGCGCTTGAGGGTGGCGGAGAGGATCGACGAACGTGTGCGAGTGTTGAAGCGGCACCTTCCCTACCGGGAGTCGGACCACGTCTTGAATCTGATCTACAACGTGATGAGTGGGGGAGTGTGCCTGCAGGATGTAAAGTCACGGCGCGAGGATGTCAGCTATCTGGAGAGTGTAGGAGCGCGCAAGATCCCGGCACCGAGTACGGAAGGGGACTTTCTCAGGCGTTTCAAGCAAGAGGATGTCTTGGCCCTGCAAGAAGCCTTCAACGAAAGCCGTCTGCAGGTGTGGCAAAGCCAAGCAGCGGAGATGGGCAAGCGAGCCACGATCGACGTGGACGGCACGACGGCCGAGACCACGGGGTGTTGCAAGGAAGGGATGGATCTCAACTACAAGGGACAATGGGGGTATGGACCCTTGGTGGTGAGTCTGGCCGAAACCAACGAGGTCTTGTACACGTTCAATCGGCCGGCCAGCCGACCGTCGCACGAAGGAGCGGTGGCGTGGATCGATCGAGCCGTGAAACTGGTCAGAAGAGGCGGCTTTGAGCAAGTGAGATTGCGGGGAGACACGGACTTTTCCCTGACCCGCAACTTCGATCGTTGGAGCGAGGAGGGTGTGGAGTTTGTGTTCGGGATCGAGGCCAATCGGAGCTTCGTCAGAGAGGCCGACAAGATTGGCGAAGCACAGTGGCAAAAGCTCGAGCGCAAGCGGAAAGTGGTGAACTCCAGCCGTCAGCGTCCAGAGAACGTCAAGCAGAAAGTGGTGCGAGAGCGGGGCTACAAAAACCTGAACTTGTTGAGTGAGCATGTGACGGAGATCGAGTACCGACCGGCCCGAGCTAAAGGCACCTACCGAATGATCATCCTGCGCAAGAGGATCGAGGTCGAAAAGGGTCAAAAGCGGCTGTTTGATCAGCAGCGCTATCTGTTCTATGTCACGAACGTGCCGGTCAAGGAACTGTCGACACAACAGGTGGTTTTGGAAAGCAACGGGCGCTGCAATCAGGAAAACGTGATCGAGCAGCTCAAGAACGGCGTTCAGGCTCTGCGCATGCCGGCCGATACCCTGGTCGCAAACTGGACTTACCTGGTGATTGCCGCCCAAGCCTGGAACCTCAAGGTTTGGCTGGGCCTGCTTTTGCCTGCAAGACTGGGGGCCCGACGCCTGATCCGGATGGAGTTCCGGCGCTTTGTCACCTGTGTGATCGGACTGCCTTGCCAGATCGTGACAACGGGACGGCGTTTATTGTATCGACTGCTCACTGTTAACGATTGGACCCGTTTGTTGATCGAGGGGGATCTGTGGCTGAAACACCAGCAATTTGGCTGACGAATCGCAAGCCGCTTCGACAAGACGACAAATGGAGCCGATCGGGGAGGGGTCTGTCTGAAAACCGACTTTCAGGGCCATTGTCAACGCGTCGTGGCGGCCTGAGGTCAACCAAACTGCTTCCCGGCACAGCCGGAGTCCGGCGCAAGTCTGATTGAACCTCAAATGAGCAACCGATCTTGGCAAAACGAGTCGCTACAGTAGATGATGTGCAAACACGCTTATTTTGGGACTAGTGGAGGCAGACTGGTCGTTCTGACCGAGCCCCTGCAGCGAACCCTCAAGTCCTCATTGTTCCCCGTTGCAGACCCGACTCGGTTCGATACCCCGTCAGCCAGGAGGAGACCGTGTCAGCACAAGTGTATGTCTACGACTGTACCCTTCGGGACGGAACTCAAGGAGCAGACGTCTCTCTGAGTGTCGCCGACAAGATCAGAATCGCCCAGCGACTGGATGTCTTTGGTGTGCACTACATCGAGGGCGGGTGGCCCGGGTCAAACCCGACCGATGTTGAGTTTTTCAAGAGGGCAGCTTCTCTGGAGTGGGATAGAAGCAAGATCTGTGCTTTTGGATCCACCCGTCATTTCAAGCACCGGGTGGATCAGGATCCTAATCTGGAAGCTTTGCTGGCCGCTCAGACGCCCGTTCTCACGGTCGTGGCCAAGGGCTGGGATTTTCATGTCGAAAAGGTCCTGGGTATCTCCCTGGAAGAAAATCTGACACTGATCCGGGAAAGCCTGTCCTATCTGAAAGGACAGGGAAAGGAGATCGTTTTCGACGCCGAGCATTTTTTCGACGGCTACGCTGGCAATCGGGACTACGCACTTCGGGTTCTGGAGGTGGCACAAGACGCCGGCGCCGACTGGATCGTAATCTGCGATACTAACGGAGGCGCCCTTTCCTCCACGGTTCACCGGGTCACTCGCGAAGTCACCTCTCGCTTTGATCGCGTGGGCATCCACACCCACAATGATTGCGAGCTGGGTGTGGCCAACACCATTGCCGCGGTCGAAGCCGGTGCACAGATGGTGCAGGGAACCGTGAATGGCCTGGGTGAGAGGACGGGAAATGCGAATCTCACCTCCGTTCTTCCCATCCTTGAGCTGAAAATGGAAAACCGCACCGCGGTCGGAGAAGATGCGCTTCGGCAGCTCACGTCCGTTTCCCATTTCGTGGGGGAAATTGCAAACATAGCCGTTCCTCACAACCTTCCCTTTGTTGGCAACAGCGCTTTTGCCCACAAAGGGGGCATTCATGTCAATGCGTTGATGAAAGATGAGCGGACGTACGAGCACATGGATCCCTCCAGCGTTGGCAACAGCCGCCGGGTTCTGATTTCGGACCTGGCCGGCAAGAGCAGCCTGAATTACAAGCTGCGAGAATTTGGCCTGGAGCCGGAGTCAATTGACCTGGGAGCGCTGCTGGCGCGGATCAAGGAACTCGAATTCGAGGGTGCTCAATTCGAAGGGGCGGATGCCAGTCTGAAGTTGCTGATTCGCGAGTTTGGAGAGCACAAGGGCGATCCCTTCGAGTTCACCGGTTTTCGAGTCTTTATCGACCAGGTTTCGGGAGAGTTCTTGAGTGAGGCCACAGTCAAGGTCTCTGTGGAGGGTTCCCAGGAGCATACAGCGGCCGACGGCAATGGTCCGGTTGACGCCCTGGACCGGGCCATCAAGAAAGCCGTTGCGCGTTTTTTCCCCGAAGTGGAGAAGATTCGCCTCACCGATTACAAGGTCCGCGTCCTGGATGCCCGGGAGGGAACAGCAGCCCGAGTGCGAGTTCTCATCGAATCCACCGACGGGATCGAGACCTGGTCGACAGTCGGGGTTTCCCACAATGTGATCGAGGCCAGTTGGAGGGCGATTACCGACTCGATCCTTTACAAGCTCGTTTTTCTTTCTTCAGGCGGCTCCCAGGCCTAACCCGGATCCGGGCTCATAACCCGGATCAGTGATGGTGGTGTTCGGTCTGGTCCGCTCCTTTCACTTTCCGGGCAACGGTCCCTTCCGGGTGGTCGTACCAGCCCGGATCCTCGTAACTGGTTAGACCCTCTCTGACTTTGATCACCGTGAACATTCCGCCCATTTCAAGGGGTCCGAAAGGACCTTGTCCCGTCATCGTCGGGAGTGTGTTGGGTACCCCCTTCATGTGCTCCGCGTGGAGGGCGTGTTCAGCCATACCGGTAGAGCCCCTGGCCACATATCCGGGAACCAGTCGCTGGATCTTGTCTGAGACGCTCTGCTGATCAACTCCAATCATGTTGGGAATGTCATGACTCATCGCGTTCATGGCGTGATGCGTCTTGTGACAGTGAAACGCCCAGTCTCCGGGGGCATCGGCGACAAAATCAACCGCCCTGGTGCTGCCCGGGGGGACGTTCACAGTGGTCTCCGGCCAATAGGCCGTTGGGGCCAGTTGGCCTCCGTCCGTTTCCACGACCCAGAAACGGTGACCGTGGATGTGGATGGGATGGCTGTCCATACTCAAGTTGCCAATGCGGAGTCGCACTCGATCATCCTTCTTGACAATCAGGTGTTCGGTCCCTGGAAAGGCCCGGCTGTTGAAGGTGAACGTATTGAAATCCGTCATGATGTTGGGATTCGGCTTGGACGTCCCCGGTTCGATGTGCCATTCCGCCAGGAAAATACAGAAGTCACGGTCGATTGGGGAGTCGCGAGGGACCCTGGGATGGATGATGAAAAACCCCATCATCCCCATGGCTATCTGCACCGTCTCGTCGGCGTGGGGGTGGTAAAGATAGGTTCCATGCTGCTCGAGCGTGAACTCATAAGCGTAGGTCTCGCCCGGCATGATCTGCTTCTGGGTCAGGCCGCCGACACCATCCATGCCGTTGGGAAGGAAGATTCCGTGCCAGTGGATCGAGGTGTGCTCGGGGAGTTCGTTACTCACCAGAATCCGAATGCGCTCCCCTTCGACAGCCTCAATGGTCGGGCCAGGGGTGAGCCCGTTGTAGCCCCAGCAGTCAACTTCCATTCCCGGCGCAAACTCCCTCTTGACAGGCTGCGCGACGAGTTCAAACTCCTTGACCCCGTCTTTCATGGTCCAGGGCAGCGTGCTTCCATTGGGAGTGACGACAGGAGTGAATTCAGCGGCCACTCCCGAGTCGGCATCCACCTCCTCTGAGCGACCCAGGACGCTGCCTAGCCTGCTTACCAGCGTGGCAGCGCCGCCCAGGGCGGCCGCCCCCTTGAGATAACGACGGCGATTGATCTTCATTTTCAATTCTCCTTTTCAGACGGATCCTTTGTTTTGGCAGCGGCGGCGGCCCCTCCACTCGCTTCCGGCAGAGCTGGAACGGAGAGGCTCAACGTCCCTCCGACTGCACGCTCGAGCCGGGTTCGCGCCAGCCAGTAGTCCCTCCATACCTCCACATAGTCGCGTTCGGTGGAAACCTGACTCTGCTTGGCGAGCAGAAGGTCATAGGTGCCCTTGAGCATCATGTTGTATTGACGCTGGGTCAGATCCAGGATTCGCACTCGCTGGGGAAGCAGTGTTTCCCGATAGTACTGGGCCAACTTCCGCGAGGAAAGCAGCCACTGGGCGGCCTCCCGCACCTCGGCTCGCACGCCGGTGATCAGGGCCTCCAGTTGTCTCTCGGACTGTCGTATCTGCGACTCGAGCCTGGCCACCGAGGCGCGTCCCACATCGAAGATTGGAAGCCCGATTTGCAGGGTCGGGCCGGTGACGCGAATGTTTTCCGGCTCCCGCTCATGGGCCACACCAAACTCAATTCCCACGGGAAAAAAGCGCGTCTTCTTCCTGAGCGAAAGGGCCTTGCGCAGGACATTGATCCCGAGTCTCGAAGCTGCCAGGTCAAGCCTTCGCTCGAGAGCGACGGTCTCCCATTGGGTCAGAGACAACTCCTCCTCCAGGATCGGGGGCAGTTGTTCCACGACCTCCCATTCGGCGAGATCACCCCACAGCCCAAGCAGGCCATTGACATGTTCCTGGTAGCGTTGCATCTGAATCCTTGCCTGGGCCAGGCTGGCCTTGGATTCCTGATAAAGTGCCTGCTGGTTGGCCAGGTCCAGTTCGTTCAAGGTTCCAGCTTCGAACTGTTTCTGCGCCAGATCTGCCCCTGCCTCATTGATCTCCAGAATCAGCTCCAACCGATTCCCCAGCTGCACCATAGATTGGAGTGAGTAGAAAGTCCGTTTGACTTCAGCGATGAAGTCTAGAAGTTCAGTCTCCACACGGAGTTTGGTTCTCTCCAGGTTATTGACGGCAATCTTCTTGCGAGGAGAAAGCAACGCAAAATCGAGCAGATCCTGAGTCAGCGAGAACTCCTGTTTATCTACGTGCTCCGAAGATCGGGCAAACAGGATGCCAAGTCCGAAGCTCGGATTGGAAACCAGTCCAGCCTGAACCAGATCTGCCTGTGCAATGGAAATCTCTTCCAGTGCGGCCTGCAGATTGCGATTGTTGAGAATGCCGATCTGAACAGCCGTCTCGGTCGTGAGCGGCTCCTGAAGAAGAGCCGACACAGCTTCCCTTCTCTTCTCGAACTCCGCCGGGTCCTCAACCCATTCAACTGAATGGCCGCTCCGCCCCCGCACAATGTCACCCACTTCGGCCATTGCCGGACGAGGATTCACCTTTCCACAACCCAGCATCAGCCAGGCAACACTGGCGAATAGTAGAAGTCGTTTCATCTTAAACTCATTTCTCATGGTTGCCGGATTCGGTTCCAGATACTCGATCGCTGAGAACCAGGAGGGGCGCAGCTCTTTGCAACGCGGATCAGCCTCAGCCTCGGCTTACTCTTCTGCTGTTGCGGGAATGGTCTCTAAAGGAGGTTCATGCCAGGAGGGTTCCCGCAAAATGACAGCAGCAGAAACAGCAACAGCAACGTGGATCCGGCGACAAGGTGCAAGGCGGTGCCGGAGTCGGCTCGCATCGAAGACACGTGCGGGAGACATCATCACTCAAAGCCGTCATCGGCACTGACGTCTTGGCCGTCTTGAGAATTCCAGCGCTCTGGCCCGCCAGCAGACAGGACCCCTGACACCCGGCCATATCCTGCGGACAGGAGGATGAGGGACTCTCCCGGCTCTGAGTGCAGTGCGAGTCTCTGCCGCCCGGGCTCTCCGCCATGAGCTGACGGCAGAGGCCTCCATGAGCCAGCGCCAACTGACTCGCAAGAATCACCAGGCAAACAGCAGATGCATTGAAAAGCCGCACAAATAATAGGTTAGCCCAGCCCCCTGAAATGCGTCAATCCTTCCAGAGGGAAGTTCCCACAGCCGGGCAGGGCCGTTAACAACCAAATAGCCTAGCCCGGATTATTCATAAGTTTTCGTAGCGAAGCGGGGGAAGACCCGTTCTGACAAGGCTTGCGACCGAGGCCCCCGGAGGCGTACTCGTGAAGTACGCCGAGGAGGCCGACCGAGCGTAACGCAGTCAGGGCGGGAGATTCTCACGCTGCAGTAGAAAATTTATGAATCATCCGGGGTAGAATGGTAGGCGAGTGGGGGGGGCGGGTTAGGGCATGACTTATGGTGAACTTGAAGTGGTTGGCCGCAAGCAGCATCCTTGGTCTCCTGGGTTCCATTCCCATGGCGGAGGAGCTCGAGCTGGATCTTCCCTCCACAGAGGTCTTCGAGCTACTCCAAGATGAGTTGTCGGGTCAACTGGCCAAAGACCACGTAATCGAAATCACCCGGTTTCATCGCATCCAGGGGTCGCGCGGCTATTCCGAGGCCGCCCAGTACGTTCTGACCACACTCAGGGAGTTCGGTTTCCAGGAGGATCGAGCCTGGATCGAGAGCTTTCCGTCAGACGGAAAAGTGGTCTATCAGACATGGCAGTCACCCTCCGGCTGGGACATCGAGTCGGCTGAGTTGCGGATGATCGAGCCATCGGACGAGCTGCTGGTCCGCTATCCTGAAATCGGAATGAGCGTCATCACTTATTCCAACGCCGGAGAGGCTCGCGCTGAACTGGTGGATGTCGGGGCCGGCGCTGCCGACTCTGACTACAACGGCATCGACGTCACAGGGAAGTTCGTTCTCGCCACAGGGAACGGCGGCGACGTCCACCGCCTGGCTGTCCTCAAGTATGGGGCGGCAGCCGTGATCTGCTACCTGGATGATTCCAGAGCGCTGGAGCACCCTGACATGATCGGGTCCACCGGGATGTGGCCGCGAACCGAAGAAATTCCAAAGGTGACGTTCGGCTTCAACATCAGCAACCGGCAGGGACGTTATCTGAAGGGTCTACTGGCGGAGGGCGAGAAGGTCGTCCTGGATGGGAAGGTCGTAGGGAGAGGTCTGGAGCCCTGGCGAATGGAAGTCATTGTGGCCTTGATCCCGGGCGGCGAGAACGCAGACCAGGAACTGCTCTTTACGGCTCATCTGGATCATCCCAAGGAGTCGGCCAACGACAACGCCAGTGGCAGTGCGGCCCTGCTCGACATGGCACGAGCGCTGGACAGCCTCATCAGGCTCGGAAAGCTTCCTCGTCCCAGGAGAACGATTCGCTTTCTGTGGGTGCCGGAATTGCACGGGACCATGGCCTATCTGGATTCCCATTCCGAACTCAGGGGCCCACGGCTGGGCGGGAATGTTCTGGCCAATCTAAACCTGGACATGGTGGGAGAGAACCTGGATCTTCTCCACAGCCGAATGAACATCACCTGGACTCCGGCGACCATCAGCAGCGTGCTCACCGATCTGACAGCAGTCACTGCAGAGCGAGTTGACCGGCAGGAAATCATCAGCCCGGGAGGATCGAGCAGCAACTTCAATTACAGGATCACTCCTTTCAGCCCGGGCAGTGATCACATCGTCTTCAATGACGGGGCTGTGGGTGTACCTGCCATGATGCTGGGACACTGGCCCGACTACACCCGTCACACCACTGAGGACACTCCCGACAAAGTGGATCCGCTGGAACTCGAAAGGGCTGAACTGATCGCAACTTCTGTCTTCTGGACGCTGGCGACCATAACCCAGGGCCCAAGCCTCGATCTAGCCAACCTCGTTGCTGCGAACGCCCAGGCTCGCCTGATTCAGGACACGCGGAAAGCAGTTTCATGGATCCTCGCCTCGCCGATCGAGGTTCTGGAAGTCAACTATCACGACGCTAAGAGAGTCATCGACTTCGCCCTGGACCGCGAAACACTGGCTTTGAGAAGTGTCCTCGATTTCGCTCCCTTTCGGCTGACCAGACGCCTCGTGGACACCTGGACACAAAGCCTGCAGGGGCAGGCTGAGCTGCAGAGGCGTACATTGCACGCCATCTTCTACCAGCGTGCGGGCCGACTCCCGATCCCGACTATTCTGAGTGAACCGGAACGCCAGGCTTCCAAGGTGATCCCCCGAAGATTGACCAGAGGACCGTTTGCCAGTGGAGTGCCGGAATTACTACTGCCTGAGGAGGCTCGGGTCTGGTACTCGACTGCAGAGGCCTCCCGATTGGATCGCTATCTGCTCGTCAATCTGATCGACGGAAGCCGTTCAATTCTGAAGATACGAAACGACCTGTCAGCAGCAACTCAACCTGTGTCGCTGCGCGCCGTGGACAGATTCGTTCGTGACCTCGAGCAAGCGAAACTCATTGAGCTCCAACACGTAGAGTGAGTGTTTTGCAACCTGGGCCGCGCACTAGCATCATTCGCTATATGGAACGAACTGCGACGGGCTACTGGGTGCTGGGGCTGGTGGCACTGGTTTCCCTGGGTAGCGCTCACGCTTCGGATCGGAAAACTGCGGAAGTTACGATCTTTTTCACTGGTCTGGTGCAGGGCAATTACGGCCCCTGCGGCTGCACCACCGATCCCTCCGGAGGTTTCTCGAAGCGATCAGCCTACGCTAAGCAGTACGCGGCCGTGAACCATTCGGCAATCATTCATGTGGACGCGGGCGGAATCCTCATGCCAAGAGGCCCCAGGGCCGCTCATGTCAACCCCGAAATGCTGAACGCAATTCGTGATCTTCCGGTCAGCGTGGTGAACCTTTCCCCCCACGACCTCTTTCTTTGGGACGACGTGGCGGCCTCCGATCTTGGTGAGCGCTTCATTTCCGCGAACCTCGCCCCTTTAGATCCGCAGCGACCCACCCCGCCCCGTTACCGGATCATTGAAGCCTTTGAGGGGAAAGAAGCTGTTCGAATCGGCTTCCTGGGAATCAGCGACCCCCGGAAAGTCAAGCCCAACTCGGGTTTCCGGGGCGTGAGTCCGGCCCGGGCTGTCCAAGAGGTCAAGACCGAAGTTCTGAAGAAGGCGGACTTTCTGGTCGTCCTCGCCGATATTCCTCAGCGGCCCGAAGAGTCAACTCTCGACCAGTTGGCACAGGATCACCCGGAAATCATTGCCATACTGACCACTGAGGACGTTTACCGGCTGCACGAGCCGAGGGTTGTCAACAACGCGGTGATTCTCTCCAGCGTTCAACAGGGGCGCTACCTGGGCCAGTTGCGGCTGGTGATTGACGAGAGCGGCAAGGTTCAGGATGTCACGCCCGATTTCATCCAGTTGGGCGAGGAGCAGGCGGAAGATGAACGTTTCCTCCAGATCCAGAAGTCCCTGGCGCCGTATCTGGATTGAGGGCTTTCGGGGGGAGCAGCCAGATGAGCTGGCCGCTCTGCGGCCGGATCTGCTCCCACGAATCGACGGGAAAATCAATTCGAGCCATGGCTGCCGTCGGAAAACGGACATTCGAGCCGCCTGAGAGAAAGCCTACGCAGGCTGAGCAGGTCGGCTCGTGACCCACCAGCATCACACTCTGCAGACTCTCCGGTTGAGCCCGGATCAGTTCCAGCACGGTCGAGGCCTGGGCACCGTATAGACGGGGCTCAATTTGCAGGGCAACGGGCCACTCTCCGGCCTCCGCCGCCAGTTCGGCCGTGGAGCGCGCCCGGACGGCCGAGGAGGTGATGACCAAATCAGGAATCTGGCCGCTGTGGCGAAGAAAACGCCCCATCAACCGGGCGGTCTTTCTCCCTCGCGGAGCCACCGGTCGCTCGTGATCGGTGGAATAGTCCGCTTGCCAATTCGATTTACCGTGGCGAAATAGGAAGACGGTCTTGGGCATGATTGAATATTAATATATTGAAGATTGAAGATTGAAAATTGAAAATTAGGCTCCACGGAATCCAAGATCCCAGTGTGGGAGGGGCCTCAGGCCGCGAACGCCGGGTTTTCACGTTGACGATTGCATGTCGCGCATCGGTCTGTGGAGCTGAGCGCGAGGAACGATTAAAGCTGGATCAGGGCCCGAACACGATTCCCGGGTGGGAAGTAGGTGAGATCAAACAGGGTTCCCGCCAGTAAGATGCCCCGGCCATGGGCGTGCAGCGACCGGTCTCCCTGGTAGTGAAGATAGTTTTCATAATCGAAGCCCTGTCCCTGGTCCTGGACTGTGACGGCCGCACGATCGCCCAGTTTCTCCACCTCGACCGTCACCTTCTTATCCCGGTTCTCAGGGAGTTCCGACAGCCGCGCGATCTCCTGACTGAGGATTCCCTCCCCCACGAGTCGAGTTTTCTCCGCATAGCCGATCCCGAGGTTGCCGTGCTCAATCGCATTGACGAACAGCTCCATTAGACCCACACTGTTGTCGGCCGCACAGGCAGCGGCTAGACCCGCCGCCAGAGACTCGGCCTCGTCGACGGTGCGCAGGAAAAAAGTGGCTTTTTCCAGCAAGCGGAAAGCCTTCTCGCTTCTGGCGATCTCCTTGGCCAGCGATTCCTTCATCCGGGAGTTGCGGAGAGCCGCTCGCACCAGGGCCTGTAATTCGGTCACCTGGAAGGGCTTGGTCAAATAGTGGTAGGCGCCGGCCCCCACCCCCTTCTTGACATCCTTCGGGTCAACGCGGGCCGACAGCATGATGACTTCAACACTCTCCAGGTCGGGCTCCCTTCGGATCCACTTCAGGATCTCGATGCCGTCCACATCAGGCATGATCCAATCAAGAAGCACTAACTTGATACTTTCCTCTGGCGAAGCCAGTAATTCTCTGGCATGGCTTCCGGATCCACTTGTGATCACCTTGTGTCCGTCGTCCAGGAGAGCCTCTTGAATCGCTGACCGCTCCAGTTCCTCGTCGTCAACCACCAGAATTGTGTTCTTCAGAATCGTGCTCCTTTCTCCTAGTTCGGCTGCTCTGTTTTGGCCGCGCCACTTCATTATAGGGTGGCGAAAACTGGTAAAGTAAGCTTCCGGCCGAATCACATACACGAAATGGCGCAGACGACCAGAAACGGACGATACGTATGACAGTTAGGATCTTCACCTGGCATCAACTCTGTATCGGCTTCATCTCTCTGGCTCTCTCCTTTCCTTTGCTTTACGCCCAGGCTCAGAGGATTCTGGACATCCGCTCCCTTGATCCGAGCAGGGATGCTCTGATCCGGGTTTACGGGAGCGTGGGGCGGGGCAATCTGGGCCTCCCGGTCGCAGGCCCGGGTGACGTGGACGGTGACGGCTACCCCGATCTGGGAGTCGCCTTCATGCGGGCCAGTCCGTTGGGCCGAAGCGGCGCGGGCGAAGTGAACCTTGTCTTCGGCAGGGGTCACATCGGCTGGTCGGTCGACACCTCCCGCAACCAGGCCTCCTTTTTGAGGATCGCAGGCGATGTGGAAAGAGAGGCCGCGGGGAACGAGATCTGGATCGATGACGTCACCGGCGACGGGATCGCCGACTTGCTGGTGGGACGCCAGAACTATTCTCCCGGTCCGGCTGGCCGGATCGGGGCCGGGGCGCTGACCGTGATCACGGGAGGGCCCGAGGTCAGATCGTTCGCAGCCAGCCTCGAGTTCCTCGACCTGCGCGATCCACCCGCGGCGTTGACTGTGTTGACAATCGTCGGTCAAAGCCTCGGTGACCGATTTGGGATGTGGATGCGGACAGGAGATGTGGATGGCGACGGGATCGCCGACATCGTGGTCGCAGCCGACCAGGAAGACGAAGCTGGCGAGTCCGTCTCCTTCAACAGCTGTGCTGTCTATGTTATCCGTGGAGGAGATCACCTTCGGGCCTCCACCCAGATCAACCTGAACGATCCCACTCTCCAGGGGCACATCCGACGGATCGTCCCTCCGGCCGGGTCGAACAGATACCACACGGGTGCTACCTGCCTCATTGTTGACCTGGACAGGAACGGGCGAGGAGAAGTGCTGGCCGCCGCCGCGCTCACTCGGGGGGGAGCGTCTATCAACCCGGCCGGGCTGCCTGCGGGCACATCCACCGCGCGGGCCAGCGGAGGCAAAGTGAACGGGGCTGTCTACATAGCCTGGGACGACAATTTTCCACCGCAACCCTGGGACGGCGCTGATCTGGACTTTTCCGACCTTCCCGGCACCCACACGATCATCGACGGAGCCGTCCCGAATGTCATTTTCGGTGAAGAGCTGGTCGGTGGCCTCGATTTCGACGGCGACCAGGTGAATGATCTTTTCGTGGGGGATTTCGGGGCCGCCGGATTCATAGGCGTGGGATACGTCCTTTACAACGCTCCTGCAATGAAGTCTCAGGAGTTCACTCTCGATGCCCTGCCCAAGGGTGTCAGGATGACCAGTATTCAAGGCACCAATCCGGGGGCTATCAGTTCCGACACAGCCGCCGTCGGTGATTTCAACGGCGATGGCCTGGGCGACGTGGCGATTGGATCCCCCCATGCACGTCCCCAGGACCGCACTTCGGCTGGAGCCGTTCACGTCCTCTTCGGGCAGCAGGGGGGATGGCCCGGATTCATCAACACCGCCCCCGGCCAGCTCCCCTCTCCGGATGCTGTGCGGATCACCGAAATTCAGGGCGCCAGAGGAAGCGGTAATAACGATGCCGGCGACACTCTTTGCTACAGTGCCTCGGCCGGGGATCTCGATGGTGACGGTCTGACCGATTTCATCACCAACGAGATGACCGGCAACGGCCTGGCCGAGGGGACAGAGGATGTTGGGAATCTCATCGTCATCAGCGGACAACTGATTTCTTCTGCTGCGCCTTCCATCCTTCTGGCCCAGTTCGGAAGCGGGAATGTGCTCTCTGAGATTCTCGTTAGCAACCCGGCCGTTGCCCTCGAGCAGTTCGCCACCGCCCGATTTTACGACGATGCGGGCGACCCGATGCCCACTGCTGTTTCCATCAGCGGGGCCCTGGAACCCGGTCTCGCCGGAGACGGCATCCCGGTGGACCGGGTCGATTTCTCGATCGCCCCGCTGGGTCGAGTGAGCATCGTGACGACCGGGGAGGAACCCCTGGTCGGATCGGCCATCATCAATTCCAACGGCGTTCTGGGTGGCCTCGTCCGCTTCGAGATTCCAGGCATCGGTATTGCTGGAGTCCAGTCCAGTCCTCTGATGGGTGGTTTCCTGGTGCCGGTCCGGAGCGAGAAAGGCATCGTCACCGGTATCGCCTTCATGCATCCCTCTGAGGAAGAGGTGGACATCGAGGTCCATCTGCTCGATTCATTCGGGGACCCGATCGAAGGTGCCGAGAGCATGGTCTCGCTCCCTCCGAAAGGGCATCTGGCCAGGTTCTTCAGCGAGCTCTTTGAAGGTGTGGAGCTTCCCTTTGTCGGATCCTTGCTGGCCCGGGTCCTCAACGGCCGGATTGCCGCGGTGGCCGTTGAACTAGGATCTCAGCCCGGAGAATTCACCACCCTGGCCGTGACGCCTTTGGAAGAAGGCGCCGAGGAGAACTGACACAGGGTGCATTGCGCCTTCTTCCCGTTTCAAGTTCCAAGTTCCAAGTTCCAAGTTGGACCCAATCCAAAAGACTCCCGACGTGGAACGTGGAGTGTGGAACCTGGAACGGTTAAGACTGATAAAAGACCAGCGTATTGCTTGGGATTCGGCACGGGTCAATTTCATCTCCGCTAAATATCCGGCCGTCCGGCAGCCGATAAAAAGTGGAAGGATAATTCCATTTGCCCCCCGCGATCTGCCCGGGGAATCGGTCCCGTGTGATGCGGCCTCCAAAGATATACCCCACCAGGATCCGGGTGCCCGGCGGTAAGTTCTCCAGGACCTCGCGACTATCGGGATCTCCTTGAATGTCTTCTCCAGTGCGCACCAGCCCGTTGGGAAGGAAGTAGATTGTGGTCACCTGGGCAAATACATCGCCCACGATGCCGCGGGCATCACTGTTTGTCTGATCGACTTCCACAAATCCTTCGAATTCCACCTCGGGAGCGGGCTGCCCGATTTCCACCCTGGTGCCAACCGGAATTTGATCCCAGGTTCTAATCTGATCACCTCTCAGCTTCTTCCCGTTGGGGAAGTGGTACAGAGTGGAGGGCTTGTCGTATTTCTCACGCGCAATGGTCCAGGCCGACCACCCGCGAGCAATCACATTCGACTCCTCAGGCTGCTTAGCGGGCATGGCTGAGTATAGAAATTCATGGAGTTCCGGGTCGGCCACGCGAAGGCGTCCCGCCTCGACTTCAGGGTCCTCGAGCGGCTTGTCAAGAACCCCCAGTCGCTGCCGTACATCCGGACTGGCAAAGATCATGCCGCAACGCTTGCGACCCCGGTGGTCATAGCGGTGAAAGCGGTTGGGCCGGCCATAGGCGACCATCGAATGAGTCAAGATCTGCCCATCAGGGATGTCATACAGGGACTTCAGTTGACGCAGGAGCTCGGCCAGCGCGGCGTATTGGGCTGCTGTGATGTCCCGGTCGTGATACCCAACGACTTCGATCCCAATAGAGCGATTATCGATCACCTTATATCCGTCCCAGTAGCTGCGACCTGCATGGGTGGCGATCTTCGAGCGGTGAATGATCCTGTATACTTTGCCGTTTTTCCCCACGAAATAGTGAGCTTCGCCCCGCCGACGAACCTTTCTGAGGGAACCCAATTCTTTCCCTTCGGTCGTGTGCAGAACAATGTGGTGGGTGAACGGACGCGTGGGGCGTTTCGCATTACGAGGACTCAAGCGGTCCCGGATATCGAGGTCAGAGCGATCGGTTCCGAAGCCGAGCGCAATGAATCCCATCCAGGCTGCCAGCAAAAGAAACACCCTCCGGGAGCCCCGCCCGTGAGGAAACAGGCTTCGAATACACTTGTCCCAGGTCATAGACAAAGAGTTTACAAGGAACAACTGTCACCCTCACCGGGTGCCATGGTCTAATGTAAGCCCTGGGTGGACTGAAACGAGAATGACCTTTACAGCTCTGACATCGGGGGCGCCGGGCGGTGCCTTATTGACCTGGCTCCTTCTCCTTTCTCCGTCAGGCAGCTTGCTGCCACCGCTTCAAGCTGCCCAGCAGCCGACCGAAACGGTGGGGGCAGAGGCGGGTCTGCCCCCACCGGCGGACAGAAAGGTCGACTTTGTCCACGACATCAAGCCCCTCCTCTCTGCCCGCTGCTATTTTTGCCACAGTGAAGGGACCGAGTTCGGAGGGTTCCGGCTGGACTCCAGGGAAGCGGCGCTACAGGGGGGAGCTTCCGGTCCCGCCATTCTGGCCGGTCGCAGCGCTGAGAGCAGACTGATTCGATTTGTCTCCGGAATACCGCCAAAGAGCCTGATGCCTCAGGTGGGTGAGCGCTTGAGCGATGAGGAAATCGGCCTGCTGAGAGCCTGGATCGATCAGGGCGCAGAGTGGCCGGACGATTTTGATGTGGCCCAGCATACCCGATCTCGAGACCACTGGGCCTACCAACCCCTGGTGCGACCACAGGTACCGGAGGTGGAGGATGAATCCTGGCCCGGCACCCCAGTTGATCACTTCATTCTAGCCCGCCTGGAGGAAGAGGGCTTCAAGCCTTCAGGGGCGGCGGACAAGCGCACCCTGCTGCGGCGGGTGACGCTCGATCTGACCGGTCTGCAGCCAACGCCTGAGGAGTACCGGGCTTTCCAGGAGGACTCCTCTTCTCACGCCTTTGCCCGGGTGGTGGATCGGCTTCTGGCAAGCCCGCGCTATGGAGAACGATGGGCACGACATTGGATGGATGTGGTTCACTACGCTGACAGCCAGGGCCACGACCAGGACCGGCCTCGAGACAACGCCTGGCCTTATCGCGACTACCTGATCCGCGCTTTTAACCAGGACAAGCCCTACGCCCGCTTCGTCGAGGAGCAAATCGCGGGCGACGTGCTCTACCCTGACGATCCCCAGGCCACCGTGGCCACAGGCTTCATCGCCACTGGACCCTTCGATGAAAGCTCCATGATCTTCATCGTTGACGATACCGAGGACAAGAAGCAGGCCCAGAATCTGGATCGGGACGACATGCTGATGACGACGATATCCACCTTTATCAGCACCACGGTTCACTGTGCCCGCTGCCATGACCACAAGTTCGACCCGATCACGCAGGCCGAGTACTACAATCTCCAGTCTGTCTTTGCCGGGGTCGACCGCGCCGACCGCTCTTTCGATCCGGACCCCGAAACCCATATCCTCCGCCAGCCCCTCCTCCGGGAGAGATTGCGTCTCGAAGTCAGGCAGAAGGACCTGAAAGATCGCATCGATTCCGTGACGAGCCCCGAGATCCGGCGGCTGGAGGCCAAAATCAAGGGTCTTGAGGAAGAACGAGACGATCCCTCGAAGCCAGCTGAAAGAACTGCCAGCTTCACTTATGGGTACCAGAGTGAGGTTTCGTCGCCGGGGCAAAAGGAGAAATGGGTGCAGGTGGACCTGAAGAACTCAGCACCCATCCATCAGATCTACCTGGTGCCGGTTGACCTGCCTGATCGGCCTGGCTTTGGATTCCCCGCTCGCTTTCGAGTCGATCTCTCCAATGATCCCCTCTTCGTTAATTTCCAGACCGTGGCTGATCATACAGAGGCCGATTTCCCCAATCCCGGGCCCAATCCACACGGGATCCAGACCCGGGGACAGATGGCGCGCTACATCCGCGTGACCGCCCCGTCTCCGGCTACGGCCAATAGCTACTGGCTTTTCTCCCTGTCCGAACTGCTGGCATTCTCGGACCAGCAGAACATCGCCCGCAAAGGGAAGGTGACCGCCTCCGATTCAGTGGAAAATCCCAGGTGGTCACGAGCCCATCTTGTGGATGGCTTCACCAGCGTGGTGAACCTGGATTCCGCTGGCGACCACGGCAGCCCCCAGCAAACGGGTGCCCTCGTCAGCGCTTTGAGGCGTGCTCGCCGCCGCGGTGAAATCGAATTCGAAATCGAGAAGCTCGAAGAGCAGCGATTAGCGGCGGCCCACTCCCAGGCTGACTCGGATCTGCAGTCGGAGCTCAAGAAAGTAGAAGGAGAGATCGAGGAGGTCAATCGGCAACTCTCGCAGATGCCGCCGGCCCGAATGGTGTACTCCGGAACAGCTGACTTCTCGGCTTTCCAGCAGTTCCGGCCCAGCAAGGGAATTCCCCGCTCGATTTCGGTGCTGCAGCGCGGTGAGATTACGCAGCCTATGGAACCCGCCACTCCCGGCGCTCTCTCTATGATCCAGGATCTGGACCCGCGATTCGCACTGGGGGAACCTCACCAGGAAGGAATCCGCCGCGCGGCACTGGCCAGATGGATCACGGATCCGAAGAACGTGTTGGCCTGGCGTTCTATCGTCAACCGGGTATGGCACTATCACTTCGGCCGGGGACTGGTGGAAACACCCAGCGACTTCGGCCACATGGGAGGGAGACCCAGCCATGCGAAGTTGCTGGACTGGCTGGCACTCTGGTTCCAGGATAACGGAGGTTCAATCAAGAAGCTGCACAAGTTGATTCTGACCAGTTCGGTCTATCAACAGTCTTCTCAAGACCATGCGGAGTATTCAGCAGTCGATGCGGACAACCGCAATCTTTGGCGGATGAACCGCCGTCGATTGGACGCAGAATCGATCCGTGACTCGGTGCTCCAGGCCAGCGGCAAGCTCGACTTGACGATGGGGGGACCTCCCGTAAAACAATTCGACTACCAGGATCCCAACCCGAGTGTGACGCCGCTGATCAGTTACGAGACCTTCGACCCGGACCTTCCGGCAAACTATCGTCGAAGTGTATACCGTTGGATTTTTCGTACCCGGCCTGACCCTTTCATGGAGGTCCTCGACAGTCCGGATTCCTCGCAGCTCGCTCCCACCCGCAACGCCTCGACTACCTCCCTGCAGGCCCTCGCCATGTGGAATAATGCCTTCATCCTGACCCAGAGCCGCCATCTGGCAGCTCGTGCGGCTGAAGAAGGGGGAGGAGACCTGAGGGCAGAAGTCGAGATCGCCCACCAGCTGGTGCTGGGCCGTTCCCCTGCTGCAAAGGAATCCCGGGAGCTAACCGCCTACGCTGCCAAACACGGTGTGGCGAATGTGTGCCGTTTGATCTTGAACGCCAATGAATTTATGTTTGTCAATTGAGAGCTGAGGAACGTCTAGCATGAAATGTCGTCATTTTCGCCCAACCTGTGATTCTCGGGCACCGCAGTCTGGACTGCTGAGTCGCAGGGGTTTCCTGGACCGGATGGGCGGTGGCCTGGGTGGCCTGGCCGTGGCTCACCTGTTGGCCCAGGATGGTGTGTTGGCGGGGCCGGCAGGTTGGGAGCGCGGCTTGGACGTCAACGGCGGTTTGCACCATGAGGCCAAGGTTAAACGAGTGATACAGCTGTTCATGAACGGTGGGGCCAGCCAGCTCGACACCTTTGACTACAAGCCTTCACTTGCCCGCCTGAACGGCCAGAGGTTCAACCCCGGCGCCGGCGTGAAGCTGGAATCGGTGACCGATTCCCCGGGCTTTATCGTGATGAAGAGCCCTTTTGAATTCAAACAGCACGGAGAGACCGGCCGTTGGGTGAGCGAAGTCTTCCCGCACGTTGCCACGATCGTGGACGACCTCTCATTCCTGATGGCCATGCGGTCCAGGACCAACGTGCATGGACTCGGTGTGTACGAACAGAACACCGGTTTCCCCATGCCCGGGTTTCCCGCTATGGGCTCGTGGCTCTCCTACGGTCTGGGGAGCATGAACGAGAATCTGCCTTCATTTGTCGTGATACCCGATTCTCGCGGTCTTCCGTACAACGGCCAGAAAGCATTCTCCGCGGGATTTCTCCCGGCGGCGCACCAGGGCACGCTGATCAAGCCCAGCGCACCAAACCCGATCCACGATCTATTCCCTCCGCCATCCGCAGAATTTGTCACTCCGGCGAGCGACGCCGAAGGACTGAGCCTGCTCGCCGCAATGAACCGTGAGCACTGGCAAGCTCATTCGGGGGATTCCCGTCTGGATGCGCGCATTCAATCCTACGAGCTGGCCGCCCGAATGCAGCTCAGTGCGCCTCCAATTCTGGACGAATCCGACGAATCCGAGGCCACTCGGAGACTGTACGGTCTGGATGAAAAGGAGACCGAGGATTTCGGCCGAAGCTGTCTCCTGGCGCGGCGGCTTGCGGAAGCCGGAGTTCGTTTTGTCCAAGTCTGGAGTGGCACCAACGGAGCCGTGGGGAACTGGGACAACCACCAGGATATCGAAGAACAGCTCAGCTCCATTGCCGGGCGCACAGACAAACCCATCGCAGGACTGTTCAAGGATCTGAAAGCCAGAGGTCTGCTCGAGGATACTTTGCTGGTTTGGACGACCGAGTTCGGTCGCATGCCCTTCAGTCAGTTCAGTAAGGGCCGCGACCACAACCGAGGGACTTTTGTCACCTGGCTGGCTGGTGCCGGAGTCCAACCCGGCCAGGTCCTCGGGGAGAGTGACGAGTGGGGCTGGAAGGGCGCTGAGAACTCCACTTCCGTGCACGACCTGCACGCCACGATCCTGCACCTGATGGGGATCGACCACAAACGGCTGACCTATCTTCACAACGGCATCAATCGACGACTGACCGACGTGCACGGCCACCTGATCAAGGAAATACTGATCTGATCTCCCCCGCTCCTCCGGGTTCCCCACGTTCAATGTTCATGATTTGATTGGACTATAGAAGGTCGCAACAAGGAGACTTCCCATGATTCGTCGTGCTTTCACGCTCACATTGAAACCAGGTGCACTCGTCGAATACAAACACCGCCACGACAACATCTGGCCCGAACTCGTGGAGGAGATCGAGCGCAGCGGCATTGCCTCGATGACCAGTTTCGAAAGCGATCCGATTGTTTTTATTTACTCGGAAATCCACGATGAGGAAGCCTGGGAGAGGCTCTGGAACAGCGAGGTCCATTACCGGTGGGCTGAGCTTTTTGAGAACTTAATCGACATCGTCGACGGCAAGCCCTCGGCGGGAGAGGTCCGCGAGATTTTTCATCTCGAAACCGGGCCGGCCGAAGGCAGCATGGACCCTCAATGACCCATCTGCAAGACAAGATCGCCGTGGTGACGGGAGCCAGCCAGGGGCTTGGCCGGTGCGTGGCTATGAATCTGGCATCCCGATCGGCCATCGTGGCCATGGTGGCCCGCAGCCGGCATCGACTGCAGGACTCCGAGCAGGAAATCAGGGCAGTGGGTGGTCTGGCCCACGCGTTTCCTGCCGACATCAGCAGTCCGGAGGCCGTCATGCGACTCAAAAGGCAAATAGAGGGACGCCTCGGAGCACCCGCTATTCTGATCAACGCTGCCGGCGTCTTCGGACCTGTCCAGCTCATTCAAGACAGCGACCCTGAGCAATGGGTGGAAACAGTGAAAACAAATACGTTTGGTCCCTATCTCACATGCCGGGCCTTTGTGAAGGGTATGATCAAGGAGAGATGGGGCAGAATCATCAACTTCAGCTCGGCGGCTGCCTTTCATCCGCCCGGCCCTTTGAACAGTGCCTATGCCACCAGCAAGGTGGCCCTGAACCAGTTCACTCGACAGCTGGCGGCGGAGTTGACCGGCAGCGGCGTGACCGCCAACGTGATTCACCCTGGCGAAGTGAAAACGCAAATGTGGGATTATATTCGAGACGTAGCGGCAAGCCTCGGATCGGAGGGGGAAGGGTACCGGCAATGGGTCCAGTGGGTGGAGGAAACCGGAGGTGATCCCCCCCAGAAAGCGGCAGACCTCGTTATGCGGCTGCTCAGCGAGGAATCCGCGCCCATCAATGGACAATTCCTGTGGATTGAAGAAGGGCTCCAGAGCCCCATCCCCAGTTGGAGCGCCCCCTGAGCTCGTAGCTGACAGCCGTAATCTCTGACAGAGTAACAAGATCTATGTTCCCCCAAGCTCGTCGCGGTTTGTAGACATGACCCGAACTTGACTTGAAATTCACTATAGCCACTCCAGAAAGGAAGTGTCGTGCAACTCGTTAAAGACCAGGATGTGAACCTCAAACCGCTGGCCGGCAAAACCGTTGCGGTCCTCGGTTATGGAAACCAGGGACGTGCTCAGGGACTCAACCTACGAGACAGTGGGATCGCAGTCGTAGTCGGCAACCGGGATGATGAATACCGTGATCGGGCCAGGGCGGACGGCTTTGACGTGCTGGAGGTTGCGGAAGCCTCTGCTCGTGGGGATGTTCTTCTAGTGCTCACGACCGACGAATCCCAGCCGCTCATCTGGGATGAACAGATTGCTCCAGGCATCAGCGGGGGCAACACGCTCGTTTGGGGGAGTGGGTACAACATCGGTTACGATTTGATTCGCCCGCCGGCCGACGTGGACATCGTGATGGTCGCACCTCGCATGACCGGAGCTATGGTGAGAACGCTGTTCGAGCAAGGAAAGGGCGCCCTCGCGCAGTTTGCAGTGCATCAGGACGCCAGTGGAAAAGCCCGGCAAATGGCCCTTGCCCTGTGCAAGGGAATGGGCCTCACCCGCGGCGGAGCTTTCGAGTCCTCATTTCGAGAAGAGGCGGAACTGGATCTCTTTGCCGAGCAAGTCATCTGGGCCGGACTCACCGCCTGGTTTGTCGAATGCTTCGAGATAGGCGTCGAGAGCGGGTTCTCACCCGAGCTGATGGTGATGGAGCTGTATGCCTCCGGTGAGGCATCGGAAATCCTCGGGCACATGGCCCACAAGGGTTTCTTTCGCCAGATGGCCCTTCACTCCACCACCAGTCAATATGGAACACTGTCGCGGGGGCCGGACCTCATTTCAGCCGAGATGAAGAAAAAGGCCCGGGCACTGCTTGCCAAAGACATCAAACAGGGAGCTTTTGTACAGGAATGGCGTCAAGAACAGTCGACAGGATCGAAGCGCCTGGAGGATCTCAAACAGAGGGCGCTGGCCCATCCTATGAGCCTGGCCGAAAAGGAAGTGATCGGGCAGATCCGGGCGGCTCATGCCATCGAATAGCGGGAGGCTGTTCACCGCGATCCCTCCCGCGACACAATACAAGGCTGGGTGAAGGTTGGACCGGGCCATTGCATATGGACGCCAGTCAGGGGATCATCGGGAGTCACTATGGCAAGTGAGGAATCTACCGTGAAAACGACAGGCCTTACCGACAAGCAGGTTGAACAATATCGGCGCGATGGTTATGTGGTGGCTTCGAAGTTTTTCGGCAGCGAGACTCTCGAGCGCATCGATCAGCGAATTCGACGGGTCACCGAAGATGCGCTGGGAAGTGATGACTACAGCAATATCCTGGAGGTAGAGCCAGACACGGTGGGGGGGCAGGTCGTGCCACGGCGCATCTACAACCCCTATGACCTGCATGCCGATTTTAAAAACCTGGCCACCGACCCGCGGCTCCTGGACTGCGTCGAGTCGCTGATCGGGGCCAACTTCAATCTGCAGCACAGCAAGTTGAATATGAAGCCGCCGGGCGTGGGATCGGTCGTCGAGTGGCACCAGGATCTGGCCTATTTTCCACACACGAACGACGATCTGGTGACCCTGTTGATCTACCTCGATGACGCGACCAGGGCCAATGGCTGCCTTCGCGTGCTTTCCCGTCATCACACCCACTTTTTCGACCATGCCACCCCTGATGGCAAGTTCGCCGGGATGATCACCGAGGACCTGGAGACCGGGCAGTTTGGCAAGCCTGTTTCGCTCGAGGCACCGGCCGGCAGCGTGATCTTCATGCACTGCATCACGCCCCACAGCTCCCACCCGAATCGATCGGGTCAGCCGCGACGGACCCTGATCTATGAATATCGTGCCAGCGACGCGTTGCCGATTTACTACGGCGATATGGCTCAGATTGCTGAGACAAAGAATCGGCCCATTCGCGGCGAGCCGGCAAGATTCGCCCGCTGCGGCGGCCCCGCGCCCTACATTCCCAACGTCGTCGGCATGTATGCTTCGCTTTATCAGCTACAGGAAGACACCCGGGCGGTCCTGGCCGAAAGCGCCAGGAAAGGCAGACCCGATGAAGCGTCTTGAGGGACAGACAGCCTGGATCACCGGTGGCGCCTCGGGGATGGGCGAAGGCATTGCCGAACAATTCGCCCGGGAAGGTGCCAACGTGGTTGTGGTCGATATCCAGACCGACCTCGGTGAGCAGGTCGCCGACCGCATCAGTCAGAACGGCGACCAGGCTATTTTCACCCACTGCGACATCACCCGAGGTGACCAGGTCCGCGATTCGATCGAGCAGACCGTTGCCCGCTTCGATGGGCTTCAGATCATCGTCAACTGCGCTGGGATCGTTCACGTTGGAATGCTGCATGAATATGCTGAATCGGACTGGGATCGACTCATGGGAGTGAACCTCAAGTCGATCTATTGGTCGGTCAAGTACGGCATCGAGCACCTGCGAAGGAACCCCCGCAGCTATCTGGTCAACATTGGATCGGTGGGCAGTTATATCGGCCAGGGCTTGACGCCGGCCTATATTGCGTCCAAGCACGCAGTGCTGGGCCTTAGCCGCTCGATCGCCCTCGATTACGCCCGCGACGGGTTGCGTTGTAACTGCATCTGTCCCGGCATCACCGACACGCCGATGCTCCGCGAACACATGGATTCCCTGCCCGACCCCGAGGCTGCGCTGGCGGCCCGGCTCAGGCGAGTGCCCATGAACCGGGTTTTGACTCCAAAGGATATTGCCCGCGCGGCACTGTATCTTTCGTGTGAGGACTCAGCCGGCGTAACGGGCACCTCGCTGGTGGTGGACGCAGGTTACATCAGCTGTGCCGAGTGGGACACCGCCCAGATGTGAACCGTTGCCGTGATGATGAAACCGAAACTTGCCTGCGCCGATTTCACTTTTCCATTGCTTTCCCACGACGGCGTCCTCGACCTCATCGCCGCACTCGATCTCGAGGGAGTGGGCATTGGCCTGTTTCAGGACCGCTCGCACCTGCAGCCAGCCGATGAGTTCAAGAATCTGTCGCGTTCGGCGAAAAGATTGGCCAGGAAAGTGTCTGACCGCGGCCTCAAGGTGGCCGATGTATATCTTCAAATGGCGTTGGATTTTCGCTCCTGGGCCATTAACCACCCAAACGGGGCGCGGCGGAAAAAGGCCCGTGACTGGTTCTTGCGCACACTCGACTACGCTTCGATCTGCGGGGCCACGCACGTGACGGCGCTGCCCGGTGTGCGAAATGATGACGAGCCGGCTCGCGACTCCTGGGGACGGTGCTGCGATGAGCTGGCCTGGCGTCTCGATAAGGCCAGGGACCAGGAGCTGGTGTTCTCCGTTGAGCCTCACATCGGGTCGATTGCCCCGCGACCCAGGAGCGCTTTGCGGCTGGTCAGGGACGTCCCCGGATTGACCCTCACTCTCGACTATGCGCACTTTACCCGCCAGGGCATTCCCGATTCCGAGGTCGAGCCGCTGGTTCAACACAGCAGTCACATACATATACGGGGCGCCCGCCGCGGCCGACTCCAGGCGCCCTTCAGCAAAAGCACCATTGAGTTCGGGCGAGTGGTCCAGGTCGCCGCACGCAACCAATTCGGTGGCTGGTTCGAGATCGAGTACGTCTACATCGACTGGGAGCATTGCAACGAATGCGATACGCTCTCAGAAACCATTCAATATCGCGATTATCTACGAGCCCTGAAGGTGTGATCGACTCCGTCGGAGCTGTGCTGTCTGATCAAGTTCACCACGGACTGGGGAGGGTATGGCCGCACCCAGGGTCGGCACTCAGTTGACCGGCGGGCAGCTCTCGGAGCAAGATCAAAATGTGCTGCTCAGCGTTGCCCGACTGGCTCTGACTGAGTATCTGACCGGCGGCCGGATCCCATCCCACAACACGGAGTCGAGCGTGTTGCTCGAACCAAGGGGGGCTTTTGTGAGCCTGCACCGGCGCGATTCCGGGGCCTTGCGCGGATGTCTTGGAGACCTTCTCCCCCGCCGCCCTCTGATCGAATCGGTCGCCCAGATGGCGGTTGCTGCTGTGATTGGCGACAGTTAGAATTCCCCGCGACGACAAATGGAATTCCCCGCTTTTTCAGGGCTGATCCTGACCATGAGGGCATGGTTAAGGATCAGCAAGTGCGGAGGTTAGTAAAGTTGAAGAAGAACGAGAAGACGCTAACGATGGCGGCGGCCAAAGCGGGGATGTCGCGAAAGACAGCTCGCAAGTACCTGAAGTCGGGAAAGCTACCGAGCCAGTGTCAGCCGGAACGGTATTGGAGAACTCGATCGGATCCGTTCGAGTCGGTGTGGCCGGAGGTGAAAGAGATCCTGAAGCGATCGCCGACGGTGGAAGCAAAAGCGGTGTTCGATCATTTGTGTCGTCAGCAGGAAGGGGCCTTCCAGCAAGGCCAGTTAAGAACGCTGCAGCGCAGGATCAAGCAGTGGAAGGCAGAATACGGAGAAGCGAAGGAGGTGATGTTCCCGCAGAAGTATCAGCCGGGACATCAAGCGCAATCGGACTTCACGTTTATGGGGCGCCTCGGAGTGACGATCCAGGGCCAGCCGTTTCCCCATCTGCTGTACCACTTCGTGTTGGCCTACTCGAACTGGGAAGCGACCACGCTGTGTTTCAGTGAGTCGTTTGAGAGCCTCAGCCTGGGGCTTCAGAACGCGTTGTGGGAGTTGGGGGCGCTGCCCGAGGAGCACCGGACCGACCGGCTCTCGGCGGCAGTCAAGAACCTGAAGCGGGAAGAGTTCACCGAGCGCTATCAAGCGTTGCTGAGACACTTCGGGATGCGCTCCAGTCGCACTCAGGCAGGAAAGGCACACGAGAACGGGGATGTGGAACAGTCCCATCACCGCTTGAAACGGGCCATTGAGCAGGAACTGCTGCTGCGGTGTAGCCGTGATTTTTCCAGCCGGGAAGAGTACGAGGGCTTTGTAGCGGTGATTGTGTCCCGGCGCAATGCGGCCCGGCAAAAGCGCCTGGGAGAAGAGCTGGCAGTGATGCGCCCGTTGCCGGCACGCCGTCTGGATGACTTCACCCGGCAGTGGGTGAGAGTCTCCCCCAGCAGTACGATCCGGGTTCGCCACAACACCTATTCGGTGGACAGCCGGTTGATCGGCGAGCGCGTTCAAGTGCGGGTGTGGGCGGATCAGGTGGAGGTCTACTACGGAGGACGGCGCCAGGCACGGATGCCGCGCTTGCGAGGAGAAGGCAAGCATCGCATTGACTACCGGCACGTGATCCATTCGTTGGTGCGCAAGCCGGGGGCGTTTACTCGCTATCGCTGGCGGGAGGATCTGTTTCCGGGGATCTTGTTTCGAGTCGCCTACGACGAGCTGCGCCGAGATTGTCCGGCCACGGCGGATCGCCAATATCTGAAGATCCTCGAGGTGGCTGCCCAGGAAGGTGAACAGCGGGTGCGAGAGGCACTTCAGGTGTTGATTGAGCGGGGACAAAGAATCCGTTTTGAAGCACTACGAGAATGCCTTGTCGATCCGGTGGTGGAACCCTGGGAAGTGATGGTGGAGAAGATGGACGTGGGCCTCTACGACACCCTTCTCGAGAACCGGGAGGTGAGGTCATGAGCACAGGCAACTTACCGCGACTTCGCGAGTGCCTAATCGAGCTGCATCTACCGGCCTTTCGGGAGCACTACGCCGCCCAGGCGGCACTGGCCACCCAGGAAAGTCTGTCCTATCCCCGGTTTCTCTTGTCGTTATCTGAGATCGAGGTGGCGGAGCGGCACGAGCGCAAAATCCAGCGCCAGCGTCGGGCCTCCAAGCTTCCCTGGGAGAAAACGCTGACGGCGCTGGACCGCTCGCGCTTGCCCCAAAGCGTGGATCGACAACTCACAGCGCTGCTGGAAGGGACGTTTTTGGATCGTGCCGAGAACGTCTTGGCTTTCGGTAACCCTGGGAGCGGGAAAACCCATCTGGTCTGTGCTCTGGGCCAGGAGTTGATTCTGCTGGGGCGCCGGGTTCTGTTTTCTACCTGCGCCCTGCTGGTACAGCGATTGCTGCGGGCCAAAATCGATCTGACTCTGGAGAAGGAGCTCAAGAAACTGGATCGCTTCGAGGCTCTCATAGTCGATGACATCGGCTACGTTCAGCAAAGCCGGGAGGAAATGGAGGTTCTCTTCACACTGCTGGCCCATCGTTACGAACGTCGCAGCATCTTGCTGACCAGCAACCTGATCTTCTCGGACTGGGAGAGGATCTTCAAGGACCCCCTGACGACGGCAGCAGCCATCGACCGGCTGGTGCACCACAGCGTGATTCTGGAACTCAACGTCCCGAGCTATCGAATGGAGAGCGCCAAGGCAAAGCAGCAGGGAACCACGAAATGAGGAAACCGCGAGGAGGTCAAATCCGGGCAAATCGGCTGATTGGACCCCGGAAAGTGCTTGGTGAGGGCGATAGACGAGTGCCCGCCAAGGGGAGAGGTCGTACAGCGCCCTACAGAGGCCGCTCAGCAGCCTCGTGGATCTGGTCCACTCCCCTCGACGCCAGCGCGAGCGAGGGGGAGCTCCGTTCGGGCTACGCCCTCACTCCGTCCCCCTCGCATTCTAGGAACAATCTCTCTTTTTTACAGAAAGGAGGACCGCGGAAAGGGCCGTCTCAGAGGACGGCTACAGCTCTTTTTTTTTAATCCTTGTGTGGGGATTTCCAATCGTCGCTGCGGGAATTCTATTTGACGTTGATCACTGCTGCCACCCGGGATCCGCGCTTCCCCGCTGTCACCGTCGAGGAGCTGCCCGAACTGCAGATTGAGATCAGTGCCCTGACCCCACTGTATGCGATCCGTCCGGAACAGATTCAGGTCGGAGTGCACGGTCTCATGATTGTCAAAGGGGAAAGCAAAGGACTACTGCTGCCCCATGTCCCGCTGGCCCATGGATGGCACCGGGAGGATTTCCTAGCTAACCTGTGCCTCAAAGCAGGGCTGGAAACGGACGCCTGGAGATCGGGGACCGTCGAACTCCTTGCCTTCAAAACGGAGCTCTGGAAGGAGGATTGAGAACGTTCCAAGGTTCCAGGGTTCCAACGTTCCAAGTTAATGTTAATCCACCCGGTCGGAATAATTCCCGTGCCGCCACTTCTTCGTGACACGTCCCTGCTCGTCCAGTTCGAATCGGATCACCTCGCCCAGTTCCTTTTCTCCCCGGACTCTTCGGAAAGTGTTCTCGCCTTGCTTCTCGAGTTTGATCAGTGAACCCACAGGATCTTCGCTGGGCAAGGAAAGAACGGCCAGCTCTCCATTCCGGATGATCACCGCCTCTTCACCCCAGATGCTGCGGTAGACACCAACGTACTTGAGCAGTGAAGGGTCGGGGGACTTACCTTTGCCCGGCAACTCCACCGCGGCGGTGAGGGCACTCCCCACGAGTTGCTGTGCTCTGGAGGTAAAGAGGCCGGGATTGACTCCGGTCGCGTTGATCATCGCGATGGTAGCCACCTTGCGTTTTGTGTCGAGGCTGAGTTGAGTTCTGTACCCGGGGCAGCCACCGCCGTGTCCGACGAGAGTTCTGTTGCGCTCTTGCCAGATCTTAAAGCCCAGACCGCGATAGCTCTCGGTACTCCAGTCTTCATCGACCCACTGGACCCTCTGCATTTCTTTGAGTGTTCGACCACTGAGAACTCGATTCTCTTTGCCTGAAAGGGCGCGGATTTGCCAGGAAGCAAAGGTGGCCAGATCCTCGACCGTTGAAGCGTATCCGGCGGCTGCACTGATCCCCTTCGCCTGAAAGAAGGGTAGCCGCTGCCGGCTTCCGTCCCGATCCAGGGCCGCGTACCCGGTTGAGAGCCGCTTCCCTCTTTCAGCCTCAGGCAACTGAGTCGTTGTGTCGGCCAGCCCGATTGGCTTCAGAACACTCACTCGCATGTAGTCCTCATAAGGCTGACCGGAAAGCTGGGTGATAAGCTCCCCAGCCAGGGTCAGGCCCAGGTTGGAGTACTGATAGTAGGTGCTGGCCGGATAGAGCGTCTGCTGGCGAGTGATCCGGTCGATGATCTCCTGGCGAGGTGGAAACGGAAAATCGGGACCGCTCCAGTAGGAGTGATCTGTTTCCCGGGGCAGGCCCGAGGAGTGACTCAGAATACTCCGGACCGTGATCGGTGGACCCTCCGGAAACGTATTCTGGATGTCCAGCCAGGGAATGCGATCGGCCACCAGATCGTCAAGCTCCAGTTTTCCCTGATCACGGAGTTGCATGACCCCGATGCTGGTAAAGAGCTTCGAGATGGAACAGATACTGTAGATCGTGGAGGGAGTGGCCGGCTTCCTGCTCTCCACATCTGCGTATCCAAACCCTCGGCTCCAGACCAGATCCTGGTCGTAAACCACTCCTACCGACATACCGGGCAGCTGCTGATAGGCGACCATTGCCACGGCCCAGGTTTCGAACAGGGCAATTGCCTCCACCACCCTCGGATCCCCACGGAGCTGGTCAGCCGAGGGTCCCACACCCGCTGCGGGTTGACTCTGTGCTCCCGGGAGGGGCGAGAAAAACAGGGTGAGCCATACAAGAACAAAGCCGCTGTACAGAGCTGCTCGTAATCTCATGGCTGCGCATCGTACAGCTTCGATCTCCCTGACTCAAGCTGCCGGAATGGTGTAAGCTTCTGCACGGTTCGTAGAAAAGGGGAATTGAACTATGAAGATCGTGTTTCTGGACGAATCCACCATCGCTCTCAACGACGATATCGACTTCTCGGTTTTGCAACAGCTCGGGGACTATATCGGATATCCACACTCCACGGAGGAAGAGATCATCTCACGGGCTGCCGGGGCCCAGGTCGTGATCCCCAACAAGGTGCGCATCACGCCCCGCGTGACCGAGTCTCTAGGTTCCCTGCAGTTGATAGCGGAAATCGCCACGGGATACGACAATGTCGACCTGCAGGCAGCCAAAGACAACGGCGTGACGGTGTGCAACGTGGCCGGCTATGCGACCCACACAGTCCCTCAACACACCTTTGCTCTGATCCTCAATCTTGCCACCAAAGCCCACCTCTACCATGCCGACGTCATGGCGGGAGAATGGGCCCGGGCGAGCTCTTTTAACCTGTTGAATTACCACGCCTTCGAGCTCACCGGTCTGACCATCGGCATCATCGGTTTCGGTACCATCGGGAGAGGAGTGGCACGGATTGCAGAGGGCTTCGGAATGAGGGTTCTGGCTCACGACGTGGTTGGGATTCGAGGCGCAGACTACCCCAACACGGACCTGGAGACCATTTTCAGGGAGTCCGATTTTGTTACAGTGCACAGCCCCCTGACCGATCAGACGCGCAACCTGATCGATGCCGATGTGTTGAGCAAGATGAAGCCCACGGCAATGATCATCAATACGGCCCGGGGAGGGATCGTCGACGAACAAGCTCTGGCCGAAGCTTTGAACAGCGGCCGAATCGCCGGCGCAGGCTTCGACGTTCTTACCTCGGAACCTCCCGTTCAGGGTAATGTACTGCTCACCGCCAAGAACATCATCATGACGCCCCACTGCGCGTGGTCAACCCGAGAAGCCCGGCAGAAGCTGGTGGATGAGACCGCCGAGAATATTCGGGCCTTTTTCGAGGGCAGGCCTCGAAACGTGGTTGTTTGAATGGTAGGCAGGTAGGTCAACTGCCCGGGAGATCCATCCCCGGCAATCTTGGAGAGCAAGGGTGAGCATCCTCCAGAGGCATCCACATCTACTCGAGTTCATTTACTCCCTGACACGGCGTGTCCTGGCATGGTTTCGCCCCTGGCTAAAGGCGGGGGGCTGGGTGGAGTCCTTCTTCATCCGTGTGGAGAAAGTGAGCAAGGGGGCTGTGTTCGACTGCCGCATGTGCGGTCAGTGCGTGTTGCACGTGACCGGAATGACTTGCCCGATGACCTGCCCCAAGAACCTGCGCAACGGCCCCTGCGGAGGGGTGCGGGTGGACGGGAACTGCGAAGTCGTCCCTGACATGCCCTGCGTTTGGGTGCAGGCCTGGGAGCGCTCCAAGCAGATGCCCAGGTACGGTCCCGAGATGCTGAAAGTCTTGCCTCCCCTCGATCGACGGCTCCAGGGGAGCTCCGCCTGGGTGAACGATTTCACGGGCAAGATCGATCCGCCACCGGGGTGGGAATCGTGAGTCATGGGGAAATGCGATCCGGCTCGAGACTGGAGCACGTGTTGCGGTCGGGTCGCTTTGCCGTCACTGCCGAGTTGAATTCCCCTGACACGGCGGACCCTCACGAGGTCTACGATCGGGCCCTGGTACTGGCTTCGGTTTGTGATGCCATCAACGCCACGGATGCCTCCGGGGCACACGTGCACATGTCCAGCGTCGGAGTGTGCGCCCTTTTGACCCAGGCAGGGTACGAGCCCGTTCTGCAGGTTTCCTGCCGCGACCGGAATCGAATCGCCATACAGGGGGACATCCTGGGCGCTGCGGCTCTGGGGGTAAGGAACGTTCTGTGCCTGACCGGAGACGGCGTCCAGGTGGGCGACCAGCCCGACGCCCGGCCGGTTTTCGATCTCGACTCGATCACCCTGCTGCGGACAGCTCGGATTTTGCGAGACGAGTCTCGCTTTCTAAGCGGTCGGAAACTGGCGACGCCACCGCCTCTGTTTCTGGGGGCTGCCGCCAATCCCTTCGTCCAGCCTTTCGATTTCCGCCCTCTCAGACTGAAGAAAAAAGTCGAGGCCGGTGCCGATTTCATCCAGACCCAGTTCTGTTTCGACGTCCCCCGATTCGAGACCTTCATGGCCTCGGTCTGCGATCTGGGGGTTGATGAGAAAGTCTTTATTCTGGTGGGCGTGGGTCCTCTGCGATCTGCCCGGGCCGCCGAGTGGATCAGAAGCAATGTTCCGGGGGTCGTGATTCCTGACGAGATCATCCATCGTTTGAAATCAGTCCCAGCCGATCGCCAGCGTGATGAAGGCAGGAGACTCTGTGTCGAGATCATCCAACAGGTGCGAGAGATCCGCGGTGTCTCCGGCGTCCATGTGATGGCCTACCGGCAGGAGGAACTGGTGGCGGAGATCATTGAGGAGGCAGAACTGCTTCCGCGTCGTTTTGTTTCCCAGGAAAAGAACCGCCAGTGAAAACGGTCTAACCCGGAAAATTCATAAGTTGTCGGCTACAATCGCCCAGCCGGCTGGGCGCTCTGGAGCACGACAATCAGACTATTGTATTATTGTCCCCGGGCATTGAGTCGGGGATCAGAAGGATGCTGACAGCGCGGGTGAGAGTCATGTATTGGAAGGAGGTCCCGGTACAGGTTCAGGCTGAAGACGACAGTGGTCGGGTCTCACAGCCTCTGGATCAGCGCTTTCAGCAGGGCGTAGACCAGATCGCCATGTTTGACAAGAGCCTGGGGACAGACGATTATCTAGATGGCTGGGCCTGGGGGGAATACACGGAAGCGGAGGGTACGGCGGCCGAGACAGCGGCCCGACTGGCGGATCGTTACAATCAAGGCTTCCCCGACGACTTCGTGATGCGGATTCGGGAGCTTCATCGGTCGGGACAGCGCAAACCTCATCCCGGGGCCGTGGATCAGTGGATTTCTGAGTGAAGGGAGACCGCATGGTGGAAACAACAGCTGAACCCAGGCTTCGGGTAGTCGAGGTCATCGAACGGTACGGAAAGTGCGTGGAATTGATTTCAATGGACCCGCATTTCAAAGACATCAGCGTGGGAGTCTACCGTAAAGGTGAAGCCTTGACCGTCTGGACGTACAGTCAAGAGCCTGGAGTCAGGGGACGCATCCGGCAAATCCGTGACCAGTTGGTGAATCTGGGCGGGCTGGCCGCCATCGAGAATACCAGCGACCAGGCCCGATTCCCGTGTGGCACCTTGCACGCAAGACCTCTCAGGTTTCTCCTGGCCCAGGCTGTAGAAAAAGACCCTGACTACACACCTCCCGGCGGCCCTTTGTCAATCCAGGACACCAAAACCGACCTGACTCTAATCGTAGAAGGAAGGGAACAGGAGGGTCGATGGGTTTATCAGATCTCGGCAGAGGGTGATCCAGAGAAGATCCGCTGGCGGCTTCCTGCCGTCCAGACGGGCTTCCTCCGATACGGCGAAATGGAAAAGGTCGAAGAGAACACCGTGGCCTTCCCCTGTGGAAGCCGCCACGATGAATTGCTGAGGCTGCTCCTCCCCTACTCCCGCAATGTCAGCGCGGTAGAGACGATGCTGGAGGAGTCGGCCCTGCGAGGACAGCTGACCACGGGAACGGCGGGCTTCTCGCCACTGTGATCACCGATCCCGTTGAGCATCGAGCTGAAAACAGGACTGCAAGGAGTTATTCCAATGGCTTTTGTTGAAACAATGAAACCTCGAGACCGGGTCTTGAACGCTCTGGCCGGCAAACCGGTTGACCGGCCCCCCGTATCCAATCCCACCAATGTGGCCACCGTGGAACTGATGGATCTGGCCGGCGCCCCGTTTCCGGAGGCCTGCCGAAATCCCGAACTAAACGCCAGATTGGCTGCGACGGGGTATACGGAACTGGGCTTCGACAGCATCATGCCCGTCTTCACGATCATCCAGGAATCCTCGGCCCTGGGTTGTGAAATGCAATGGGAGGTCAAGGACAACTGGCCCACCGTTCGCATGTACAAACCCATCTGGGAGGGCCCGGACGACGTTCGTATCCCCAAGGACTTTCTCACCCATCCGGATAACCAGTGCGTGCTCAAGTCTCTGTCTATTCTTAAGAAGGAACACGGAGACGAAGCGGCCATCATCGGCAAAGCGATGGGCCCCTGGACACTGGCCTACCACGTTTTCGGGGTGGAGCAGTTCCTGCTCATGACCATCGACGATCCCGGCAGGACCATGCAGTGCCTGGATCGATTGAAGGAGATCTCGGTCTTGTTTTCCATCGCACAGATTGAAGCGGGCGCTGATGCTCTGACTTTTCCGGATCACGCAACTGGAGACCTGGTGAGCGGGGAGTACTACCGAAAGTTCCTGCTGGAACTCCATAAGGAAATGGTGGAGCGGATCCCGTGTCCGCTGATCCTGCATATTTGTGGACAAACTCTTGACCGCCTGGATTTCATTGCGCAGACGGGCATGGCCTGTTTCCATTTCGATTCCAAGAATGACCCGAAAAAGGCTATGGAGATCGCCGCGGGTCGAATCCGGCTGGTAGGCAACCTCAACAACCCGGAGCTGCTCTACGCCCGCGGGCCTGAAGAAGTTCGTGCGGCCGTCTACGAATGCATGGATGCCGGGGTCGACTTGATCGCCCCGGAGTGTGCCATTCCTCTCGCCACGAGACTCGAAAATCTGCTCGAAATTCCCAAAGCAGTCAAAGATTGGTGCAAAGAACACTCCAACTGATTTTTTAAGTACTAAATTTCCTCAGCCATGCCCAGAATTGTCGATTCCGCCCAGGACTTTGTCATCATTGGAGAAAACATCCACGCGACTCGCGTCGTGCTGCTGAAGGGGATACGCGTGTCGACCCTGGAGGATGGGACGGAAGCCGTTCTCTTCCCGGGGGAATCGGGCCAGCAACTGTCTATGCCCATCCCCGAGAGCTACAAGAAGACCCAGCCCTATCAACAGGGTCATGTCAAGCACTATATGATCGCGGTGAACAAGGGGCTCAGCGAAGATCCTGAGGAACAGGCACAGGGGGAAGCCTACGTAAAATACGGTGTCAGACGACAGGAGAATGCGGGGGCCCGTTTCCTCGACGTGAATGTGGACGAGGTCTCCTACCGGCTCGAGGTCCAGATAGAGGCCATGGAGTGGCTGGTGAAGACCGTGCAGGAAGTGTCGTCTCTTCCTCCCAGCGTGGACTCTTCAAACGCCGAGATTATCGCTGCCGGACTGGCCCAGTACGACGGGCGGGCGGGCCGTCCCATGCTCAATTCTCTCGCCCTGGAGCGTCCCGAAACTTTGGATCTGGTAGAGCAGCACAACGCAAGGATCATCGTCACTGCTGCCGGAGCCGAGGGCATGCCGGCGGACGCGGCCGAAAGAGTTGACAACGTGAAACAGTTGATGGACCTGGTCGAGGCTCGGGGGATTCCGCTGGACGATGTTTACATCGACGGCCTCGTATTTCCGATCTCGGTGGCGGCCGATTACGGCCGTCACTACCTGGATGCGGTGACCGAGCTGCGACAGCTTTACGGCACCGAAGTTCACATAACCGGAGGGCTGAGCAACGTCTCCTTTGGACTGCCCCAGAGAAAGCTGGTGAATCTCGCCTTCATTCATCTAGCTCTGGAAGCGGGAATCGACAGTGGCATCGTCGATCCGGTGCAATGTGATATCCAGGCGATCCTGGATTTGGACATCGAGTCGGAACCCATCCGTCTGGCCCGCGAAGTTCTGCTGGGTGAAGATGAATTCTGTGTCAATTACCTGCAGGCCTGGAGGGCTGGCCGGTTAGAAATGTGAAGGCTGGGGCCAGAAACCAGCTTGGGAGGCAACGCGGAGAGTTTGCCTGGCCGGTTGCAAGGCGAAGGAGAAGAGAATGCCGATCGTGAATGAGGGTTTAAAGAAAGAGCTGGTTCATGTGAGCCGGCCTAACGAGTTGAAGCGGATCAGCACGACCTTTGAGCAGGCCGACCCGCTGATGCAGGATATCAGCTACGCCCTGATCGTGGGCGATCAGCACACTGTGGGCCGGTTGACCGAACAGGCACTGGGCGAAGGCTATGCGGCCAACACGGTATTGGATTACGGGCTCATTGCGGGAATGGCCGTGGTGGGGGTCAAGTTTCGCGACAACATCATTTTTGTTCCGGAAGTTCTCATCTCGGCCCGGGCGATGAAAGCCGGAATGGCGCACCTGGAGCCGATCCTTTCGGCTTCGGACACGCCGCCGCTTGGAACGATCATTATGGGGACGGTCAAAGGCGATCTTCACGATATTGGCAAGAACCTGTGCATCATGATGCTGCGCGGCTCGGGGTTCATTGTGGAGGATCTGGGAGTCGATACGAAGCCGGATGAGTTCATCGACGCGGTCCTGGAACATGGCGCGCAGGTGGTGGGAATGTCGGCTTTGCTGACCACCACCATGCCCAATATGGGGAAAACGATTCGGGCCTTTGAGGAAGCCGGACTACAGGGAAGGGTCAAGACGATGGTGGGGGGCGCACCCGTCACACCGGAATTCGCCGATGACATGGGAGCGGACGGCTACGGTAAGGATGCCATCGCCTGCGTTGAGAAAGCCAAAGAACTGTTAGGCATCGGAGACAAAGCAGCACCCGAGCCGGCCGTTTCTCAGCAGGCAGCAACTGCCGGCTCTGCGGTCGAGGAGTAGCCGCCCGATGTCTTCAAATGTGAGAGTCGACAAAGAAAAGTTGCAGCAAAGTCTGAACCGTCTCTGGGAGATCTACCAGGACATCAACGACACCGTCAACGACGTCTCCCTGTGGCGTTGTCCTTACAAGAACAAGGATGACCGCTGCACCGCCCGGTTTGGCTGCCGCAACCAGTCGTACGTCGACGGCCGCGACCAGTTGGCCCTGTGTACCGGCAGCGACAAGTTGGACTACCGAACCGCCTGGGAACTAGAGTAAGTACTGAGGGCGGAAGTACCAAGCGATGTCTCGAATCCGCCACGACGACCGGGAACTGGAGCTGGTCGCCGACTGAGGGCGGAAGTACCAAGCGATGTCTCGAATCCGCCACGACGACCGGGAACTGGAGCTGGTCGCCGATCGAACCATCTTTGATTATGCCGACGAATTGCAGGTTCGGGTCCCTACCTCCTGCGGACGCAGCGGTGAATGCCATGAATGCGTGGTCGAGATCCAGCGGGGCATGGAAGCCCTTTGCCCACCGACGGACGCAGAGAGTTTCCTGCGAGAGAACTACCGGCTGGCCTGTCAGGCTAGAGTTACGGATGCGAACTCAGATGTTGAGTTTGCTTTGCTGCGGCGCCAACCCCAAATCCTCAGCGACTCTACTCATCGCCAGGTAGAGCTCTATCCTCTCATTACCCGCCGGGGCGACGATGTCTACCTGGGTGAAACCCGTATCGATCGATATCGGGGCAGCCTCTACGGGCTGGCGGTGGATCTGGGAACCACCACGGTAGTCTTCAACCTGCTCGACCTGGAAACCGGTCACGTTCTCCACACTGTGTCCTTTGAGAATCCCCAGCGCTTTGGGGGGAGCGACGTGATGAACCGTATTTCCTACGACGGTGGCCCGTTCCACGGCGAGCTTCACAAAGCGATCGTCGGGGCCTTGAACTTCGAGATTCGGAACCTGTGCAAACGGATCCAAATCCCGCGCAGGCAGATCTACGAAGTCGTGGTCGTAGGAAACTCCACCATGCGAGACATCTTCTTTGATCTGGACGTCCAGTCCATTGGCGAAAGGCCCTACAAGTCTGTCACCGAGAATGAGTTACTTCGTGGGGATCGGGAGACGACCGCCCTCAATGTGGCGGCGCGGGACCTGGGCCTGCGAGTTTTTCCCGGGGCCAACGTCTATGGCGGCCCTTTGATCGCTTCACATGTAGGGGCCGATGTCGCGGCGGATCTTCTAGCCATTGCCATGGACCGCGAAGACAAGGTGGTCATGCTCATCGATGTGGGCACCAATACCGAGGTGGTGGTGGGCAACCGCAACCGCATGATGGCTGCGTCCTGCCCGGCCGGCCCGGCTTTTGAGGGTGGGGAGATCACTTACGGCATGCCTGGTTATGAGGGCGCCGTCGAATCGGTCAAGCTTCAGGACGGGAAAGTGAAATGGCGAACCATCGGGGATGCTCCTCCACTGGGGATCTGTGGCTCCGGTCTCATCGACCTCCTGGCTGAGCTGCGGCGCACTGGTGCCATGACCAAGCTGGGTGTCTTTGTCGACCAGCGTCAGGATTTTGAGTTCGTCCCAGGGAAAGGGATGTCCCTCTCACGCGCTGACATCAGCGCTCTGGCCCAGGCCAAGGCAGCCAACTTCTGTGGTCAGCAGATCGTGATTCGTCGCTACGGCCTCCCTGTGGAACAGATCGACAAAGTCTATCTGGCCGGCGGCTTCGCCAATTACATCGATATTGAGAGTGCCCGGGCCATCGGCTTTATCCCCGATGTTCCGGAAGAGCGAATCGTGAAAATCGGCAATGCCGCCCTTCAGGGAGCCACCGTCCTGCTGCTGTCGAAGGACCTGCGTCAGTGGATGGAAAGGACGGCCAAACAGATCCAGCACATCGAACTGGAGACCACTGAGGATTTCTTTGACTTTTTCGTGGAGGGATGCATGTTCCAGCCCACCACTGAGGCCCAGATCGCCTGAACTGGTGCAGGCAGCTGGTCATAAGTTCTGCTGCGAGGATTACCCTGCGGCAGAACGAACCTTTTCGAGAAACGCCCTGGCACCCTGTGCTACCCAGAGGTTCCAGGAGGTGAGCAAGAAGCGCACTCCCGCAGCGACATATCTTTCCACGGTCTCATCAAAAACCAGGGCTCCCGCATTTTTCCCTGCCGCCACAATCTGAGCCAGGGCGCCATCGACCACTTCCTGGACCTCAGGGTGTGTATAGTTCCCGACATGCCCCATGGTCTGGGCCAGATCGGATGGCGCCACGAAAAAGACGTCGACATGATCCACGGTCAGGATCTCCGCCAGGTTCTCGACGGCCTCCAGCTCCTCGATCAGCACCACCACCAGGACCTGGTCGTTGGCCTGCTGATAGTAGTTCTTCACACCGTAGGATTGGCGCCCCCCATACATGCCTCGCATCCCCACAGGGGCATACTTCGCGGCCTGCACCACCTCCTCGGCGGCGGCCTGGCTGTTTACATGAGGCACCACAACGCCCATGCTGCCACGGTCCAGGGTTCGCATGATCAACCCGGCATCGTTCTTATTCACCCGGGTCACCGAGGTCATCCCCCAGAGATCACAGGCGCGCGACCTGTCACCGATCTGTTCCCAGGTGAGAGGGCCGTGCTCGCCCTCGAGCCAGACTCCATCCACATCGAGCGGTCCTAGAAAATCGATCAATTCGCTGTCGCCGTCACCCGACACGATCGTCACCACCTCGCCGCTATTCAGTTTTTGTTTCGCCCGGTTTTCACGCATGTTCTGTTTCTCCAAATCGAATCGCCAGAGCCATAATAAACCAACAGGGTCTCAACTCCCAGGAACGGCTCAATTGGGAGAGTTTTCGCGGCCTGAGGCCCCTCCCACTCTGGCCCCTTTCCCAACTCTGGACCCTTTCCCACTCTGGCCCTGATACCCACGCCGGAATCTTGGAATTCGTTGGAACGTCGGAGCGTTGGAACCTGACCCCGGCCCCCAGCAAGGCTAATCCCAGAGTCGCATATCGATCACTTCCTGAACGTTTGACGAGTCCACGGTTCTGGACTCCATGAAGTAGTTCCTGAAAGGCTCAGCCTGCTTGCCCGCGAGAATGGCCAAAGCCGTGTCCACTGCCAGGCGGCAGTCCTCGCGGGGCGACTGAAGAATGGTGGAATCGATCCAACCCTCCTTGACCAGGGGTAGTCCGTCCGCCATGGCCCCGATGCTGATCACCGCCGGCTTGGTGGCCGGAGTGTAGCCGGCAGTCCGCAGGGCGTTGACGGCCCCGGCGGTCATGTTGTCGTCCTGGGAGTAGACAATATCGATTTCTTTACCGTATCTGGTAATGAAGTCCGACATGAGACGCTGGGCGTTCTCTCTCATCCAGTGGGCGGTCTGGATGTCCAGAACCTGGACCCCGGGGCTCTCCCGGGCCAGGGTTTCGGTGAAGCCCTTCTCCCGGTCGTGGGTCGGTGAATAGCCCGGAGTACCGGTAATGATGACCGTCTTGCCTGCAGGGTCGAGACGGCCCGCGACCCGGGCAGCCATGGCGCCCTGTTCATAGTATTGCGGTCCGGTGTAAGCCCGGATGCCGAGGCTCTCCGGAGAGTCCACACCGGAATTGAAGCACAGCACTGCCAAACCCGTTGCGGCCGCCTTTTTCAGTGCTGCCCGGCTTCCTTTAGAATCCACCACGTTGACGAGGAGGGCATCGACCTTGCGCGAGACGAAGGTGTCGATGTTGAAGGCTTCCCGCTGAATGTCGTGTTGCGAGTCCAGAAGTAGGATCTCGAAGTCTTCTTCACCGGCATAGCGCTTGAATTCCCGCACCAATGCCGAGGCATAGGGTGCGGTGAACGACGCCATGGAGACACCCAGGGTAACGGTGTCTGGATCACGGTCTTGCTGGCGGCACGCCGGTGAGATGCCGGCAACCGTCAGGGCCAGCAGGAGAACTGGGCGATTCATGCTGATTGAGATTCCATCTTTTGCAGCTTGCGTTGCATTTTGAAGTCGCCGTATCTCAGATACAGCACATCAAACAGCACCACCCCGATGAGAATCAAGGCGCGCAGTAACTTTTGATAGTAATCGGAAAACCCCAGGTAGATGGTGGCGGCTTCCAACAGTCCAAGCAGGACAACACCCTGGACCACCCCGGCCACCGTGCCGGAGCCGCCGCTCAGATGCACGCCCCCGATCACGATGGCAGCGATGACGACCAGGGGCACATTTTCCCCGAAAACCGCCGAAGCAGAATTGAGCCTGCTGGCCAGAACCACCCCGGCGAAGGCAGCCGCCACGCCGGTGATGACAAAAAAAACGAACTTCTGCCGCCCGACCGGAATGCCCATCAGCCGGCAGGCTTCCTCACGGCCTCCAATGGCATACGCATGCTGCCCCAGCAGCGTAAACCGCGAAACAAACCAGATGATCAGACTCAGGGCAGCGAAATAGAGGACAGGCAAGGGCAGGCCCAGCCAACTGCCCGCACCCAGGTTATGGAACGAGACCGATTCCGTGGCGATGGACCGCATGTCGGTCAGGGCAAAGGCAAGCCCCTGGAAGATGACCATGCTGCCCAGGGTGGCAATGAAAGAATTGATGCCCAGACGAACCACCAGTAATCCATTGAAGGCCCCTGTGCCCACGCCCACGGACATGGCCAGCACCGTGGCCCAGGGAGCCCCGACATGGTCAATCAGACGAATGGCGACCACACCGGCCAGGACCACGACCGAACCAATGGAAATGTCGAATTCCCTGGAAATCATGAGCAGGGTCATACCCACTGCCAGGATGCCGTTGATGGAAATGTAAGAAAGCAGGTTAAGAAGGTTTCCGGGGGCGACGAAATCCGGGGAGTGCAGGGCCATGAAAACAAGGATGGCGGAAATGACCAGGACGAGGCGGCTCCCGGAAAGCCATTGGTACCATGAACTGGACGAAGCCAGGCGATTCACTTCATCACTCCCGGGGGATCCTCAGGCCGCTTAGCCGGCGGATCATGTGGTTGCTGTAGATGATGCTGAGAATAAAGATGGTCCCCCGGATCATCTGTTGATATTTGTATCCCACCCCCAGCAAAACCATCCCGTTGTCGAGGGCAGCCAGGACGACCACGGCCACGAGCACGTTAAAAATGGAACCCACTCCTCCGCTGAGACGGGCCCCGCTGAGCAGTACCGCGGTCAGTACAGTGATCAGGTATTGCTGGCCCTCGGTGGGGCGGACGCCCACGAGCCGGCTGCTCAAGAGAATACCGGCCACGGCCACCAGCAGCCCCATGGCGACGAACGCGGACAGATACACTCGATCGGCGTCCACGCCGGCAAGACGTAGTCCCTGCGCATTGGAGCCGTGTGCATAGAAGTGTTTGCCGATCAAAGTGTGCCGCACCATGAACCAGGTTCCTCCGGCGGTTATGAAAAGGAGCCAGATGGGAAACGGAACCCCGGCCAGGCGGCCGTTGCCGATGGAATGAAAAAGGTCTCCGCGCATTCCCTGAACCAGTTGTCCGGAGGTGAGGATGAGCAGGGTGGCCGAGAAGAGCCATTGGGTTCCCAGTGTGGCAATGAGGGGATTGGCCCCAATTTTTGCAACGATCAGGCCGTTGAACCCACCCAGGGCCGCGCCCAGAACGAGCGGCCCCGCGACGGCCAGCCAGAATCCCTGGGGCTGCAGCCACGTCGCCAACACCGCACAACAGGCGAGAACGGACCCGAAAGAAAGGTCGATGCCCCCCGAGATGATGACCAGGGCAACTCCCAGCGAGACAATGCCGGTCACGGAGAGGTTGTTGAGGATGTTGGCCCAGTTCGCCAGGGTGAAGAACCTGTCGCTGAGCAGGGCCATGGCCAGGTAAAGAAGAATCAGAAGCCCCACAATGGAATGGTTCATCCCGAGCCAGGATGCCGTGCGGGCGACCTGTCTCATGCCCCCCGGGCCTGCTCTTCGCCACCGACAATGTGCTGGACCACGGCCTCCAGGCTAGTGTCGTCCTTGCGCAAGTCCTCGATCTTGCTGCCGCGACGCAGCACGACGATCCGGTCGGCTGTGGAAAAGATGTCGTCCATTCGATGGCTCACTATGATCACGGACACCCCCTTGGACCGGAGCTGCGGGATCAATTCCAGCACCTTGTGGGTTTCCTTGACGGAGATGTTGGAAGTTGGTTCATCGAGAATGACCAGTTTAGCCTCGAAGAAAACGGCCCGGGCGATGGCAATGGATTGCTGCTGTCCGCCGGAGAGAAAACGGGTCTTCTGGGTCACCGAGTCCACGTTGATCATGAGCTCCTTCAGAAACGCCCGCGACTTTTCACGCATGGTTGTGCGGTCCAGAAGCCACTTCACCTCGTATTTCCCCAGGATCCTTTTAAACAGTTCGCGGCCCAGGAAAAGGTTGTCGGCCACATCAAGATCGGGGACCAGGGCCGGGTCCTGGATCTGAAACACCATCTCCACACCCGCATCACGGGCATCTCGCGGGCTGCGGAACTGGACCGGCTGACCTTCCACCAGCAACTGCCCCCTGGTCGGACGATGGACCCCCGAGATGATCTTCATCAAAGTGGACTTGCCGGCCGCATTGTCCCCCACCAGCCCGATCACCTCACCCCGGGCAACTCGCAGAGATACATTGTTGATGGCACAGAGGCCGCCGAAATACTTGGAGACGTTGCGCAGCTCGATCAAGGGTGCCATGCTTCGTACTCAGGCTGGGGGGACCTGAACGCCGGCCGCTGAAGCGATGGCGGCGATCTTGGTCCAGGTCTCGTCCTCGACGGAAATTCCCTCTCGCGAGCGACGTTCAAACGTACGAGCCTCCGGTTCACCCGGCATCAGAACTTCTGCGAATCCGTCACGCAGACGGCTTGATTTCACCCAGTCCCGGAACCGGGAGCATTCTTCCCCAAAAAACTCCTGTCCGGAAAACCGTGCCGGATCGACGAAAAGAGCGAACCAGCCATTCGCCACCCTGGCCTGGTCGGGACGGGCGCAACTGCCTCCGGTCAGAGCCCCCGCAAAAATTTCAGCGAAGATAGAGAGCCCAAAACCCTTATGCTCGGACATGGGCAGCAGGACTCCGGGAGGTTCACCGTAAAACTCCTCGGATCGGGTCGAGAACTGGCCCTGTCCATTCAGAAAGAGCCCTGGTGGAACCTCCTCCCCGCGGGCCCGGGCCACCTTCAACTTCCCTTCGGCGGTGCTGGAAGTAGCGATATCCATGATGATCGCCTCCCCGCCCTCGATCGGCACGGCCGCGGTCAGGGGATTCGACCCAAGCCTCCGCTCACACCCGCCATGCGGCGCCACCAGCACTCCTCCGCCATGGGTGTTCGTAAAAGAGAAAAGCACCAACCCCTCCCCCGCTGCCAGTTCGGCAAATTCACCGATCCGGCCCAGGTGGGCGGAACGCCGCAGAGTCAGAATGCAGGCTCCAAGCTGTTGCGTCTTTGCAACGGCCCTCTGTGTGGCCTGCCGGCCAATATACTGCCCGAAGCCATAATGGCCATCCGTCATCAGAATGGCTCCATCATCGAGCAGGACTTCCAGTTCAGCCTCCGGATCGATCCAGCCCCGGGACAACCAGTCCGTATATTGGATGACGCGGATAACCCCGTGGGAATCGTGTCCTTTCAGATTGCTCAGGACCAGAGACTGGGCCACTCGCAAAGCGACGGCAGCGGGGACATCAAGAGCTTCAAAAATACGTTGGAAGTATGGGGTCAGCCGCTGGGCGTCGAGAGTTGGCATGAGTGATGAAAGCGGGTACTAAGTGCATCTCGCCATAAGTATTGATCCAGGGTCAGCGCGTCAATCGTCGTCGCTGGCTAGGCGTCGGGAGCGAGTCATATCATGCCATATGGCGAGCGAGCGCAACAACGCCAGCGGCGAGGAGGGGCGTCTGAACCTGGGTCAAGACTTATGGCGGGCTGCACTAAGCCTTTCCCAACCGGCGAGAAATTGCACGGGCGCACCGCTGGACCTGCTTGACGATTTCCATTTTCCTGCCCCGGTAATCGGACACGCCTCCGGCAACGGCAACCGCGCTGGTGACCCGTCCGGAGTGATCGAAAATGGGGGCGCCAATTCCCCGGATCCCCACGCTGTACTCCTCTCGATCTTCTGAGTAACCTCTCTTCTTGAATTTCTCGAGCAGGTCGAGAAACTCAGGAACCGAGGTGACTGTGTTGGGGGTCTGCCGTACCAGCTCAACCTCGTTCAAAATAGCAGCCGCCTCGTCACGTGAAAGGTGTGCCAGAATGGACCGTCCTGCCGTGGAGCAGTACATGGGCAGGCTCTGACCCACATGAGCGTTGAGTTGAACGAGACTTTCCCCGCGAGCTTTGGCGACAAAAACGACATTGTCCTGATCCCTTACGGCCAAAAGAGCTGTGAACCGGGTCTCCTCGCGCAGCGATTTCAAATAAGGCTCGCCCATGCTGGCCAGATTGATCTCTCCTTGTGCTGTGTGGGCCAGAGCCATAACCTTACCGGTGAGTCGAAAGGCACCCCGGTTCCCCTCGCGGGTCAAATATCCACAATAGTGGAGCGATCGCAGGAGAGTGTTGGTCGAACTCAGAGGCAGTTTCATGAGACGGCTCACCTCCGAGATGGTATGAGGTCCACTATCTGTGGTAAAAAACTCGAGGATAGCCAGGGCCTTTACGACCGCCGGGACCACATATCTGTTTTCTTCGTTCTTGGCGTCGATCACACCCATTCACAACCGTTCAGCCAGTCAGGATACAAATCAAGAGGCAGCCCGGCAAGGCCCTATTCAGGTAGAGTATTTTATCATCTTGTGTATGATTTCAAGAAATTGATATTTGCCAGGACAGAGCGCTAAGCAGGGCCAGGGATTTTCAAAAACACGCGATGAACCATTTGCAGGCGTCATATCATTCCGATTCCGGTTGATTGAGATGGCTCCTCAGGCGGCCGGCCGAGGTGTCGATCGCCTTTGCCAGGTGCGCCCAATCCACCCCCATGAGCACCCATTGGATTCCCTTTTTCATCCACTCGATGAGTGCTTCCGGATCGTCCGCCAGCCCTATGCCGGGGAAGACGCCGGCGTGATGCGCCGTGGAAACGACGGTCTCAATAGCGCTCTGTACTTCCGGGTGCTCAGGATGCCCCATGTGTCCCATCGAACCTGCCAGGTCGTTGGCGCCGATCATGATCGCCGTCAATCCCGGCACGCGAACGATTTCGTCGATCACGTTGACGGCATCGATGTGTTCGATTTGCACAATACAAATGATTTCCTGGTTGGCCCGCCGGCAGTACTCCGCGTCCGGGGTGCGACCGTATCGTATGGGACGCCGTGGGCCGAATCCCCGCACTCCCTGGGGAGGGTACAGGCAGGCAGACACGGTTAGCTGAACGTCTTCAACCGAGCGAACGAGGGGCGCGACGATCCCGTCCGCTCCGATGTCCAAAACCGGCTTGATCAGGACCGCATCGTTCCAGGCCACACGCACCAGTGCCGCAGCGTCACTGCCCTTGGTGGCCATGATGTGACCCTGGACGGTTTCCAGAGAGTGGGCATTGTGCTCCATGTCGATAAAGGCAAAATCCAGGGTCTGGGAGATCAACTCGGTCACCGTGGGATCCGAAAAACTCACCCCGCAGCCGAGTGGTATCTGTCCTCTTCGCAGCTTGTCTCTAAACCTGCCGGCATTCTCCATCAACGTTCCTTTCCTTCCTCTTGCCAACCGCGAGCTTCTCCAGGCTGGGCAAATTGTAACGAGCTGATTGTATCTTGTCGAAGGATCGAGAAGAAGGGACGGGCTCGGGCATGGGCTCGGGCATGGGCAAAGGCAAGGGTCGAGCTCACTTCGCAGGCCCGGAAGCTTCGCCTTCCTGCAGACGGATGATCTGATTCGGCTTGATGCCTTTCAGAGTCTGACGTTGGCCGCCGGGCCAGGTGATCTCGATCAGGTCCACCAGAGTTTTTTCGCCCAAACCGAAATGAAGGCGAAGATCGTGCTGGGAAAGAAAGCTTCCCCCGCTTCGTACACGGCCGAACTGAGTTTTCGAGCCGGCCACGACTTTTGCGGTCGCACCTATGGAGGAGCCCTTGCCGTGCCTGCCGCTGAGTCGCAACTGGATCCAGTTTTGGCGGTTCCCCCCGTCATTGCGCAGCAGGGTCGGCGGGTCGTCGATGGCGAGAACCACCAGGTCGAGATCCCCGTCGTTGTCATAATCACAGTAGGCGCCCCCCCGACTGGAGCGGACGGGAACCTGGTCGAGCCCGACTTGATCCGTCACATCTGCAAAGCTGAAGTTTCCGGCCCCGCGCAAAAGGAAATCCCGCTGCCGGTAGCTTTCGTGTGATAACTCCACCTGGGGAAAAATGTGGCCGTTGGCGAAAAACAGATCGAGCGCTCCGTCGTTGTCAAAATCGAGGAAAAAAGTCGCCCATCCCAGGTAGGGCAGGGTCATGGTAGCCAGGCCCAGCTGCGGCGAGACTTCTTCGAACGTTCCGCCGCCGGCATTTCGAAAGAACGGGTAATACTCATCGGAAAAAGTGGTGACGAAAAGGTCCGTCAAACCATCGCCCCCCACATCCCCGACTGCCACACCCATGTTCGCCTGGGCGGATCCTTGCTGGTTGTAGCCGACTCCCCACAGCAGCGCCACTTCCCGAAAGGTGCCGTCTTGCTGATTGTGGTAGAGAAAGTTGGGATGGGCGTCATTGGTGACAAACAGGTCCGGATAACCATCGTTGTCGAAGTCTTCGAAGACGGGGGAGAGGCCGTAGAGGGGCTTATGGTTCTCCACGCCGGCAGCAACGGTCACGTCGGTGAAGGTTCCATCGCCGTTGTTGCGATAAAGAGTGTCGGCAGATGCGGTCAGTCCCTTGGGACCGCACATGACCGGGATACCCCGATAGCCGCAGAACTCCCCCTCGAGGGGAGGGTTTTTCACGTCAAACTCCAAATAACGCGCCACATACAGATCGACTCGGCCGTCTCGATCGTAGTCCCCAAAAGTAGCACCAGTGCTCCACCCACCTGCCCCCGCCACCCCCGCCTGGACGCCTGCTTCTGTAAAGGTTCCATTCCCATTGTTTCTGTACAGGAGGTCGCGGCCGTAATTGGTCACGAACAGGTCGATCAAGCCGTCGTTGTCGTAATCAGCCGCCGCAACTCCGTTGCCCAATCCGGTTCCTGAGACGCCCGCCGTACCGGTCACCTCGGCGAAGGTACCGTCCCCTTTATTGTGAAACAGAAAATTGGGAGCAGGAGCTGCATTCTCCTCACCTGCGAACAGGTTCTCGTGAGAGATTCCATTGACGATGTACAGGTCGGTCCAGCCATCGTTGTCATAGTCGATCCAGGCGCAGCCACTTCCATTTCCTTCGATAATGAACTTCTTCTCGACGGTTCCGCAGGTCGTGACCACGTTCAAACCCGCCGCTTGAGTCACATCTCGAAAGACCGGCAGAGGGTTTGGGGCGGGGCGAGCTGGAACCCAGCCAGAGACGAAGACCAGGCTCAGGAGAGTTGCCCTGAGCCCCCGGGGGCAAGCGACAAGGCTCATTGGGGCTTTCCCTGCCAAAGACTCACCGCCTCAGGCTTCTGCAAAGTTTGGGGCGGGCAGGAGGCGGTTGAAGAGATAAGAACCATACCGGTGACCGCACAACGAATCGGTTTAAGATGCGCCATTTCGTTTCGGGGGGACTCCGCGAGTAAGGCTCGGAACATCGGCTGTCTTGCCTCTTGGCTTCGCAAGGACTCCATCCATCGGCGTTGGAGTGCTCGAGCCAATCTAACACAAATGATTGAAAGTCCATTTGGTTGGATCATCCACCGCTCACAATCCAACTTCTTGGACGAAATGAGCTCTTTCACTCTCTCCGAAAACAAACTTCATGGTTCCTAAACACCATCAAGTAAAGGGAAAGTGACTTTCAGAAGCCCTGGTCGAAAAAAACTGGAATAGAGATTGCTTAAGAGAGTTGTGAAAGAGATTGCGTGAGACATGAAAACGAGTTACGGTATTTGGCGAACGTGACAGACGACTAGGAATCATCCAAGCATGATTTCTCTTTTCAATATTCGGAATTTGCCCGGTGGTTTCCTGTAATATGCAAGAAGTGTAATAGGATAAGAATAATCCACATCGTATTAGGGAAATATGGCCCTCGGTTTGGAAAGGCATTTTTTAATCCATTTCTAGCGGAGAATGTAAGGATGAGAATTGTATCGGTTGTGCTTTTAGCGTCGCTCATGGTTTGCCTTCCCCTGATCGCCCAGGAGAGTACGGGAGGAATCAACGGCACCGTGCGAGACGAAACGGGAGGCGTCATTCCGGGTGTGGAAGTCTCCGTCACTAATGCCGCCATAGGCAGCCAAGTGAGTACCGTGACTGGCGATGAAGGGACTTACACTTTCAATTCCCTGCCCGTCGGTGAGTACACCGTGACGACCAGTATGTCAGGATTTACGACTCTCGAGCAGACCGGGGTCCGGGTGGTTTCAGGCGAGGTCCTGAACCTGGACGCGGAACTGGCTATCGGCGAGGTGACCGAGACCGTGGAGGTGACCGGTGCACTGCCCACGATTGAGAAAACCTCGAACAAGGCAGGATATGCCAGGGTCAACGAGGAGATCGCCCGTCTGCCGCTGGCGGTCGCCAACTCACAGCGCTCTTCCCAGTCCTTCCTTCGCACCATGCCGGGTGTGAGTTTGAAGTTACCCCACTTTTGTGGACAGTTTACGGCTTTCGAATCAAGCCACATCTGAGTGCCTCGATTCATAGTTGATCGGCGACAGATAGTCCAGTGACGAGTGCCGCCTGTGAGGGTTGTAAAAGCCCTCGATGTAGTCGAAGACAGCAAGCTTGGCCTGCAGCTTGCTGCGGAAGCTGTGCCGGTCGATCAGTTCACACTCCAGAGAGGCAAAAAAGCTCTCACACAGCGCGTTGTCATAACAGTCACCGACCGAGCCCATGGAGGGTCTGATGCCGGCTCTCTTGCAGCGTAGCCCGAACTCGATCGACGTGTATTGCGTCCCCTGGTCCGAGTGATGGATCACCCCGTCGGATTCACGCTCTTGAAGTGCCATTTGCAGGGCATCGGTCACTAGCCGGGTCTTGAGATCATTTCTGAGCGACCAGCCGACCACTCGACGACTGAAAGCGTCGACCACTACGGCCAGGTAGACGAAACCTGCCCAACTCGGCACGTACGTGATGTCTGCAACCCACAGTCGGTTGGGGCGGCTGACCTGGAAGTTTCGCTCCACCAGATCCGGAGCCGGACGGCTGTCTTGGCCTCTCAGGGTCGTGCGTGTCTTGCGTCTGCGGCTAACGCCTTCAATGCCGGCGACTTTCATCAGTCGGGCCACCCGGTTTTTGCCCACCAGGTGACCTTCCTCTCGAAGTTCCGCCGTAATGCGGGGAGCTCCATAGGTCCGACGACTTTGCTGGTGGATCCCGTTGATTGTTTCCAGAAGACGAGCATTCGCTTCATCTCGAGTCGAAGGTCCGCGATCGACCCACGCGTAGTAGCCACTGGTGGAGACACCCAGCAAACGGCACATGGTGGTGATTGGATAGTCGGCCTGATTCACTTTCACGAACCTGAAGACTCCTTGGAAATCGGATCGCTCTCCCGTGCGAACCAGGCCGCGGCTTTTGCCAATATTTCCCGCTCAACCCTCAGCTGCCTATTTTCTTTGCGCAACTTCCGCAGCTCGGCTCGTTCTACCGTCGTCAGGCCGTCTCTACGACGGCCTTCATCCAGGTCTGCCTGGGCGATCCAGTTGCGGATCGTCTGTTCGTTGGGTTCAAACTCTCGGGCCAGCTCACCGGGGCTGCGCCCGGCTCGATGAAGCTCGACTATCTGCTGGCGAAACTCGGGTGGATAAGCTCGTCTTGTTCTTGGCATCGTGTCCTCCATTCTCCCAAAGGATTAGGTGTCCACGAAACCGGGGGAACTCCAGTTTCGTACCCAGTCGTACAGACGGCAACGAGGGCGCCGCCATGCAGAGGTCCTTCATCCAGGGAACACCCAATTCTACGGCCAGCTACAGCATTGACGGGCTGAGATCAAGTAGCTCAATGCATTCGAACCTACGAGATGACAATGCGCCCATCCCGGACCTCGTGGAGGAATTCCGCCTGGATACCAACACCAATGCCGAGCACGGGTTTGACAGTGGTGTCGCGGTCACGCTGGTCTTTAAGTCAGGGACCAACGACTTTCACGGCAATGCCTTCTGGTACGTTCGCAACGAGAAACTCGACGCTCGCCCCTGGTTTGCGGCGGAAAGAAGCATAAGCAAGCAAAATGAGTACGGCTTTACCCTGGGCGGCCCCCTTTGGAAGAACCGGACCTTTTTCTTTGGCGCCATCGATTGGTATAAATTGCGTTCACTAACCGCCGGTAGCGTTGCCAGCATCGGCACAGCAAAAATGCGCACCGGCGACTTCAGCGAACTGCTGGGCGACCAGATCGGCACAGATGCGCTGGGCAGGCCGATTCTCCAGGGCGGGATTTACGACCCTTTGACAACTCGAGATGATGGACAGGGGGGCTTCATTCGAGATCAGTTTCCCAACAATCAGATTCCTTCCAATCGCTTCAGCCAGATTTCACAGGGCCTGATCTCGAGGACGGCTCTTCCCACCCAGGCGGGCACCAGCAACAACTGGGTTGGTGGGCTGGCCTCTACACCGTTTGACAAGAAGATCTACAATCTGAAGGTAGATCATCAACTGGATGAAGCGGGCCACCACAAGCTTACCGTCGGCTGGGACTGGGGGCGCCTGTTTCACACGTCCGCCTATCCGCTTGCTTTCGACGAGAGTATCTCGAGCGTGCACTCCAATTCCCAGGATCAATACCGCTATCGCTTCAATTATTACTGGACCATCCGTCCCAGCCTGCTTCTCAACATTCGCACCGCTGTGACCCGAACACCCCGATTGATCGGGACTGCTGGTCTGTCCAACGCCACCACCGGCACGGAGCTGGGAATTACAGGAGTCAACTCGCCCATCTCACCGCGAGTGGGCATCCAGGGATTCACCGGCTTTGGCCCGATCTTCGAAAAACTCGTTGACCCCGGCCAGGTACATCCCGCTCACGTCGACATGACCTGGGTCAAGGGCTCCCACAATTTCAAATTCGGCGCCGCCTATCTACTCTCGGTCTCGAAACAAAACCTGCAGCTGTTTACGCAGGGCGCTTTCAACTTTGCCGATTTGGAGACCGGCCTGCCCGGCAACACTGCCACCGGTTCCGGTTATGCCAGCTTCTTGTTGGGCGAGAACGACAGCGCTTTTGTCTGGAGCCCGCGAGACTTGAAGCACGATGGCGGTGCCTGGGGTTTTTATTTCCAGGATTCGTGGCGCGTAAGCCCCAAGTTGACGGTGAATTATGGCCTCCGCAACGACGTGTTCGTGACTCTCGGAGAGAGTTACGACCGGATCGGTTTCTTCGATCCCTCTATCCCCAATCCCGGAGCAGCAGGAAGACTTGGAGCGTTGGATTTCAACGGTGAAGGGGCGGGACGCAACGGGTTCAAACGGGTCGGCGGGACCCTGGCCAATAACTGGGGGCCTCGTCTGGGGCTGGCTTATTCACTCGATGACAAGACAGTCCTGCGAGCCAGCGGTGCCCTGATGTACGCGCCTCTGATGGGGGCCATGACGAGTGGATTCAATGTCCCCTTTATCGGGTGGGCGCTCGATGTAACCGCATCCTCTCTGGACAACGGTGTGACCCCCGCCTTCAACTGGGATGACGGGTATCCAGATATCCTTCCAGACCTTCCCGATTTGCGCCCTGAATTTGCCAACGGCCAAGTAGTACAGAGCCTCGACAGGGACGACTTTAAGGCGGGCAAGACGGTCACAGCCAACTTTGGCCTGGAAAGAGATATGGGCTTCGGCGTTGCTTTGCGAGCCAATTACATTGGGAAGTTCTCGCACGGTCTTGCCAGTAACGATGCCGTTCGATTGAACCAGCTTGACCCCAGTTTCCTGGCGCTGGGTTCCCTGCTGAATGCCGACATCAATTCCCAGGCAGCGATGGACGCGGGCATCACGCCCCCCTACGAAGGATTCTCAGGACCCGTCAACCAGGCGCTCAGACCCTTTCCTCAGTTTCTGGACATCCCTCAGCGGGCTTCTCCGACGCACGATCTCATATACCACTCCATGCAGCTGAGCGTGCAGAAACGTTACGGACAAGGGTTGAATTTTCTGCTGGGCTATACGATCTCAAAAGCCATCGGCAATGCTAATTTCAGCCAACAGGGGCATGGGTTCGCACCCATCCAGCACACCTCTCAGCGTCACCTGCGGTACGTTTACCAGAACGATCGGCCCCAGAATGTGGTCTTCAGCTGGATGTATGAATTGCCTTTCGGACCGGGAAAGCGTTGGGGCTCAAACTCCGGTTCGGCGGCAAAGCACCTGATCGGAGGTTGGACCATGGGAGCGATCCACAACTATTTCTCTGGACAGCCCGTTAGTGTGAGCAGCCGCGCCAGGTACCCGGGGGGCTTTGGAGCCATTTGGTCAACCCGGAATCTAAGCCAGCCGGTCCGGACCGGCGTCAGCTGCGGTGATTACGACCCCAGCGACCCGTCTCGAAACAGATACCTCAATCTCAACGCTTTCGCGGATCCTGCGCCCTTTACTCTCGGGGACACAAGGACATTGCCTGGGACACGACCCTGCAGCTATTTCAACGAGAACGTTACCCTCCAAAAGGACACCCATGTCACCGAGGACATCTTTGTTCGCTTCGGGGCCGATTTCTTCAATATTTTCAACCGGCACATTTTTGCCAACTTGAATACCGATACCGGCAATCCGGCAGCCTTTGGCACCTACAATCAAGCCTCCCTTCCGAGAAACATCCAGGTCCATATCGCCATCCATTTCTGATTCAGGATAGCGAGGGATCCACCTTCAGGGGCCGGCCCTTGTGCCGGCCCCTTTTATTTTGAGGGAAGAGGTTTGTTCCGGCTGGTGAATCAGAGCCCCCGGCGATGCCGGGGGAATAAGACTTCCAGTCAAACGCGGTTGAGCATCAAAAGCTCTGACATCCGGGCCGTAGGCAATTCAACGACAAGCCCATCCCGGATCAACTTGGCTCCACTGCTGACGGTCTCAGTGTGATTGTTCTCACTCCTCACACGATAGCGTGCATTCGGCTGCAATCCCTCGAACCGTATGCGATAGGCAGGTTGCGTACTGGCATTGCGAAAGGCAAGCACAACCGCCTCAGAGCCATCCCGTTTACAAAATTCCACTACCTGCCACCCCTCAGCGGAGCCGGCCGGAGGAGTCAGGTGATAACAATCTTCACTCAGCAGGTGACGATAACGTTTGTAAACGGGAATATTGCGGCGAGCGGCAGCCAAAACTTCTTTGGGGTAAAGGCTGACCCTTTCGGTCAACAGCTTGCCGTGGAGGGTACCGAATCCGAAGAGCCCCATCATGCGACTGCGAAACAGGGTGTCCAGCAATGAAGGATCCCTCTGCTCCTCGACTTCGGGATCGCCGCGGACGATCCAGGCACCATTGTAAGAACTTGGATAAATGTAGCTGGCAGCGAGGGCATTTTCCCGGACTTTCCTTGACGGATAGCTGGCATCGCTCAGCCAGTTGGCCCGGCAATAGGGTGCCAGTCCATAGTCGTGTCGGCTCCCGTAACCGCACTGTTCGAGAACCAGCTGAGGATGATTCTCGTGCAGGTGCTTCCAGACGGCATAATAGCCACGTTGGGCAGCATAGCTTCCATCCCCGCTCTGGTGGCCGTGATCGTTCCGGTTACAAATGGTCGGCTGGGCGGGGAGACCGGAATTGTCCCATTTCAGCCAGTCGAGTTTGTATTCGGTGACAATACGGCTCAGATTGCTCTTCAGATGGTCGACCACATCAGGATTTCCCAGGCAGATGTGGACTACGGGCGCCTCCCAGGCGGAGATTCGGAGAACATTGTCCTGGCCATCCTTCCGGCCCACCCATTCATGCGGAATTTCGTTGGGAACCAGACGCTGGTCAACCACCACAGGATCGACCCAGAGACCAAATTTCATCCCCTTCTCATGAACCCGATCCGCAATGTAGGGTAAACCCCCCGGGAACTTCTCACGGTCTTCCCTGTAACGCCCCAGGCCACATCCCCAATCGCCGGTGCCGCGTTTGGAGGATCCCTCGTACCAACTGGCATCAATGTAGAAGTGCTCAATCCCGAGATCAGCGGCAAACTCGATTTCTTCCAGGATCATTTTTTCTACATTTTCTTTTTCGGTGCCCCAGATGTCGTATGCAACCCAGGGAAAATTGGGCAGTTTGGGGGGAAACACATAACCTGAGAGGTAGTCGTACATGACCCGGCTGGCCCGATCGAGGTCCCCGTGTGCCAGTCCCGTGAGAATTCGAGGGGATTCCAGAACATCACCTGGCATGAGATCGTGGGTGACATTGATGAGGCCGGCACTCACCTGCAGGCCATCATCGGCCTGCCTCTGAAAACGAACGGTCCAATCCCGTTCCCAGTGAATTCCAAAGAAAAGAATTTCACGAGCAGCGGAATTTTCAACAGCCACAAAACCAGCATGCTCCGGTATATTCCAGCCACCGCCGCGAACTTCCAGCTCCTCCGGGATGGGCAGCCTTTCGAGCGAGTATTGACTGCGACGAATGCTGTAGACCTGGAGATCGGCCAAGGGTCCCCGAATTTGGAAGAAGACAGGGTCGAAACGTCTCACCTCAGGAACCATTTCGCTACCGATATTCTCCAACCGGCAGCGCTGTTCGAAAACGGCCACGCCCGGGAAAGACCGGTAGAAAAGCGACAATTTCAAGGGCAGCGTCCGGTGCTGGAAATCGAGGCGCAGTTCGGTCGAGCCGTTCTCAAGGTCTTGCACTGCCTGACCTGTCAGTTGAAAACCTGAATCAGGCCCCAGTCCTTCGAAGTGTACGTCCCCGGCGGTATAAGCGAAGTCACAGTAGCCCGGTAATGCCCACTCGTAACCGGTATCAGCATTCTTCAGGGAAGTCAGGCGTATACCTCCTCTGGAATCAGGCTCAAAAACACGGGCCATTCCCGCACTCTCGATGGCCCAGTCACCACTCTTCTGACAGGAAGTTTGAGTGATCTGTCCAAGAGCTGTTAGAGCAGGCATACTCAGCAGCGTTTCCAGGAAATCGCGTCGCCGCACGTCAACTGCCATCATTCGGCACCCCCTCTGTTCGGTCTTGTTCTGTTTTGATACCACCGCAGGATTCTCAGGCGGGAGATCATTACCCGAAGGCATCCTTACCCTCTCAAAAAGCAGGATGGCCTTTTGACCTTTACAACCCTTGTGATGACTTTCTTGGAAAGCCTATCCCGATTGGTTTCATAATTCAAACTGATGACACACCTTTGTTTTGTCCGGTCATGGGTGGCAAAATAGGGTCAGAGCTTTGAAAAGATAGCAGTTTGCATTTCTGGGCTGAAGGGAGCAGGTAGTGATATGGGGCAAGAAGGACCATCGGGGCATCAAAAGGAGATGATTTGAGGTTGAAGATGTGGTCCGTCGCATTATTGTTCATCGGCACCGCAAGCTTGGCCTCGGCCTCTGAGGATCTGGCGGTCCTGGTGGGCCAACCGGCTGACATCGCGCCCAGCGCCTATCAATATCGCGCTGACCGCAAGGCCGAGGAAAACCAACCGGAGAGTTGGCTGGCCCTCATGCGCTACGCCAGGATGCCGCTGAACAAACCCCTGGACGTGAACGCTGCGGCGATCAAGCAGGCATTATACGGACTGCTCTGGGAGGAGATCCGCCCGGTCCATCAAGTGGAACTGACCTGGGCGGCGAACGCCGGGCGGCGGCCGGCGCCAGAGGAACTGGTGATGACGACCCTGGACAACCAGGGTAGTGCCAGTTCCTGGTGGAACAACCTGAGCCCCGTGAAACAGGCCGTCACACCCACGGTGTCTGCGGATGGACGGTGTCTGCGGATGGAAGGACGTACCTCTATGATCTGAAGAAGGACACCTGCGGCCTCGTAGTCAGTGTCGGCGGCACCGGGAGCGCCTCGGACTATGAGGTGCCCGCAGTCCGGGTATTGGTGGCGGACACCTGGAAGAAAATGGACATCGAGGTCGAGTGGGGCTTCGACCCGACGACCGCCGAGAAGGACTACAGTGGGCGGGTCGAAACCTATGACGGCAGGGTGGCGGGACTGCGTCCCCTGGACGGCGATGCGCGCACCACGGTGGTGGGCGCAGGTTCCTGGCGTTCGGTCGGCAAAGGCCCTGCCCGCCGGGGCTTGAAACTGAGTCTCTTGTACATGGGCACGTCGAAGTGGCGGGGGATACAACCGTTCACGAGTCAAGCAGACGATGTGGCACGAACCATCGTGACCTTGTGGACCCGGACGGGCAATTTCTCCTTCCTGGCGGCGGACCTGGAAAACGGCCCGATCCTGGCGCCGGAGTACGGGTTCTTTGTGCGCCGGACTCCAGAGTCGGCACCCTCGTCGGAAAAACCGGCAACGAGATCCAGGACCGTGACACCCTCGCAGCCTCCCGTGGTGCTGGCTTCGCAAGCCACCAGCGCTGGAGAGTTTATCCAGGAACTCCAGGCCAGGAAACAGAGTACGATCCGCCAGCAGACCCGCGCCCATGAAGAGCAGACATGGGAGGGAGCCGTTACCGCGATGCGCGGTGACAACCTGCCGCCACACACCACACCCCCGGCGGGATCCGAACCGGCGATGCAGGTACAGGTGCCGTCGGAGCGTCTGACGGCCCAATGGAACCTGGGAGCCTGGCATCTGGTCCGGCACTGCGAAAAGAACCCGAACAATGGCCGGTTGTGGTTTAACGACCATCCATACGGAATTCTCGCTGCCGAGACCTATATGATCCTCCGGGTGCTGGATCTGATGGGCCTGCACCAGGCTGCCGAAGACGGATTCGACCAATGGGTATCCCTGCCCATGGAACCCAGCTCAACCGGTCATCACGAATGGGCGCTTCCCGACTATCCCAATGGACTCTTCACTGAGGGGCGCGGATCCCTGACCCACGCCGTGGGTCCACCGGGCATCGGTGGTCACATGGATGGCATCCATGCCTTTGGCCCGTGTTCCATCGGCTGGGCCTTGACTGAGCACTATTGGATGACCGGCGATACCGAGTGGCTGAAAGCCTCGGCACCCCGGATCAAGGCCAATGCGGAATGGATGCTGCGCCAGCGGCGGTGGCTATCGAGCCTGGTTCCCGGTGGCGACCGTCTCTGGTCCAGGGGTTTGCAACCGGCGCTCCAGGTGACTCCGGACAGTGGCGGATTGTGGATGCAGTTCTACGAGTGCGAGGCCTACTACTGGCTTTCCGTCTTGCGCCTCGCGGCCACGCTGGCAGTGATTGATCCTGCAGCGGACGCTGAGCTGGCGGCCGAGGCCCAAGCCTATGGCAACGACCTGCGGGCGGCGGTGAACCGGTCCATTGCGTTGTCCCCGGTGGTTCCGGTGCGCGACGGCACCTTCCGTTCGGTCATCCCGTTCGCCTGTTATGTGCGCGGGCTAAGCACCGGGGCCTGGGGTTGGCAGCGTGACGGCTCCGGCGCGCATGTCGGTCCCCTGTACTGGGAAACGGTCCAGTCCGGGGCGGCGCTGGTGAGCCCGGCCGCACTGGTGTCGCCGAACGATGTACGGGTACAGGGATATCTCGACGTCTTGGAAGATCGGTTGCTCTTGGAGAACCCGAATGTTGGGAATCGGAACTGGTTCGATGCCGGCTGGCAGTATCAGGGCGGACTGGAACGCACCGCGAATATGCACCTGGCCGGGGACGACGTCCCGGTCTTCCTCCGTTCCTTCCTGAACAGCTACGCCGTCGAGATCCTCCCCTACCACGGATACGCCTTCAACGAACATACAACCCGCGGGCCTCCCGACAAGATCTTCGAGGAGGCCGCCTTCCTCGAACGCTTCCGCAACTTGCTGGTCATGGAAGAGGATAAAAACCTGTGGTTGGCGCGCGCCACGCCCCGAGTCTGGCTGGACCAGGGCCAGAAGATTTCGGTGAAAAACGCCCCCACGCATTTTGGCAACATAGACTACGAGATCGTATCGGATGTGGACCACGGGAGAATCACGGCCAGGATCAACATGCCTGCCCGCAATGCCGCGCATAGCGTGGTAGAGGGGGGGGCGCCCCGGGCGGTTCAGGAAGTATGGTTGCGCCTGCGCCATCCCACGTCTGCGCCGATCAGGGAAGTGACGGTCAACGGCCAGGAGTGGGACGATTTCGACCCGGCCAGGGAAGTCGTGACCCTGTACGACCTGAAAGACAACGTGAACGTAAGAGTCAAGTACTAAATGAGTCGATTCCCTGGGAATTTCCCGGGCGCGTGGCCCTGATCACGCGGGTTCGGATGAAGTCCGCAGGGCACGCCAATCTGGCGTGCCCTGCGGTTCAAGATAGCAAGATTGACCAGAATCTGACAAGGAGTCCGGGGCGACAAGGTTGATCACTGTGCCCTGCAGGCCAGGGCTGGAGGAAGAGAGGAGGAGGTCAAAATTCTATGCAGGTAAATCTAAAAGGACAGGTCGCGCTCGTGACTGGAGGCGCAAACGGCATCGGACGCGCCATCGTGCAGGCGTTGGCCGACAACGGGGCAGATGTTGTCATTGTCGATATCGACCCTGAAGCAGGAGCGCAGGCAGCCCGGGAGGTCGTCGAGGCAGGCGGAGCGTGTGTTTCGCTGGAGGGCGATGTCTCAAACCTGAAACAGATGGAACATGCGGTTGAAGAGACTGTGGAACGGTTTGGACAGCTTCACATCCTGATCAACAACGCAGGCATTAATACTCTTGGCGGCCGTGTTCCGATTCACGAGTATGCGCTGGAGGATTGGCAACGTATCCTGAACGTTGACCTGACCGGCGTGTTCGTGACCAGCCGCGCTGCCGTCCCTGCCATGTTGAAGAATTCCGGTGGCCGCATCGTCAACATTAGTTCCATGGCCGGTCTCGTACCGGTGCGATTACAAAGTGGCTATGTTGCAGCCAAAGCGGGCGTTGTCAATCTGACACGGTCAATGGCATTGGAGTTGGCGTCGCAGGGCATTCTCGTCAACACCGTCGCGCCTGGCTCCACGCTTACCCGCGGCACCGAAGCGCTGTTTTACGGTTCTGACGGTTCCTATACGGAACAGGCGGCCAGTCTACTGTCCCACATTCCGCTGGGGCGCCCGGGCAAGACGGAAGAGATCGCTCACGCAGTGCTCTTTCTGGTCGCACCCGAATCGAGCTATATCACCGGAACTGTCCTTACCGTCGACGGCGGCTGGACCGCTGGTTACACACGGGACTGGTAACTAAGTACTCTGGTTCATAAATACACTAACGTATTTTTAGGCGGCGGCTTTCAGTTTGTTCATGAGCTTGTTCAGGTCGTGACGAGTAAATTTCCACTTAAAAGGCTTAGCAATGGTGGCGTAATGCTGTTGAAAGCCCAGAAGCCGTTCTTCGAGGGCCTGCAGGGAAAGGAAGTCGTTCGGGGTAAGAACTTTGCGCTGGACAATGGAGAAATAGATCTCGATCTGGTTCAACCAACTCGCATGGACGGGTCCGTGGACGGGGACGATTCGAGGATATTTGCTTTGAAGCCGGCGGATGCAGCGGGCTCCCCGGTGAGCCGATCCATTGTCCAAAATCCAGAAGACTCTTCGGGCTTCTTTATAGGGAGTCTGGGTCATGACTTGATCGACCAAGCGGCCAAAAGGAGCAATCCCATTTTTTCGTTCACAGCGACCGAAGAGCTTGGCCCGATGCACATCCAGTGCTGCCAAATAAGCCCAAGCGCCGCAGCGCGTGTATTCATGTTCCACCTTCATCGCGACGCCGGGTTGAGGGGGGAGGGTTCGATGCCGACGGCGGCGTGCCTGGATGCTGGTTTTTTCGTCGGCGGAGAGGACGAATTCACCGTCTTTAAGGGGATGCCCCAGCCACACTCTCTCATACAAGTCGAGGATACGCCCCGCTTTTTCGGCGAAATGGGGGTCTCGAGGGAAAACCCAGCAGCGATGCTGCCAAGGGCGGATGGCGTCCTCATGGAGCCAGCGCCAGACGGTGGTCCTGCTGATGCTGGCGACCAACCCGGACTGGCGCACTTGGGCGGCCAGATCGGCGCTGCTCCATCGCGAGATGGGCAATCCGAAGGTGGCGGGCAACTCACAGGCCAAGGCTTTAACCTCGACCACTACCTCTGGGGGGAAAAGACCGGGGGCGACCCGGCCGAGAGTTCTCCTCCAGACCCATCAGGCGTTTTTCGAAAAAGCGCTTTCGCCAGAAACATACCACCTCTCGACGGGTATCCAAACGTTTCGCGATCTCATCATTACGCAAACCCTGGGCTGCCAGGAGAATCATCTTGGCTCGCTGTACCTGAAAATACGGTAACGTATATTTTCGGGCACGAGCCAATAGTTCTCTTTCCTCACCTGGCGATAGAACGATCTTATACGGGCTGTGTCGAGGCACTGTGGAACTCCTTTCAGGTTACCACAATGCCAAATCAGCCTGATATAATACGTTAGTGTATTTAAGAACTTATGTACTAAGTACGCACTTTGGAGTGCTGAGCAGGGGAGACGAAAAATGGCGAAGGTGAAAACGTCAACGGGTAAGGAAAGTGCACCCGCGCTCGCAGGGCTTGACGAGTCCCGATTGCTTGATCTCTATCGCCAGATGCAGCTCATCCGGCAGTGCGAAGAGCAACTGGCCAAATCGCACCAGCGCGGGCTGATTCACGGGGCCTGCCATACCTACGTCGGCGAGGAGGCGATCGCAACCGGCGTTTGCGCTCACCTGCGGCGCGACGATGCCATCTTTAGCACCCATCGCGGGCACGGCCACGCACTGGCGAAGGGAGTTCATCCGCGAGAACTGATTGCCGAGCTCTATGGCCGCGCCACTGGCTGTTCTCACGGCCGCGGCGGAAGCATGCACTTGTTCAAGCCGGAAATCGGTTTGATGGGAACCAGTGGTATTGTCGGCCCATGCATCCTGCAGGCCTGTGGTGGGGGATACAGCTTTAAATTAACCCGCACGGATCAGGTCGCAGTCGCCTTCTTTGGCGACGGCGCGGTCAATAATGGCGCCTTCCATGAAGGCCTGAATATGGCCAGCATCTGGAATCTGCCGGCGCTGTTTATTTGCGAAAACAACCAGTTCGCTACCGAGGTGCCGTTCCAATATGCGAGCGGTATCCCGGACGTCGGCCGCCGTGGAGAGGTGTATGGATTGCCCGGCTATGAAATCGACGGCAACGACGTGTTAGCCATCTACGAAGTGGCTGGTGAAGCCGTCCGACGAGCGCGCCAGGGTGATGGGCCCACATTGATCGAATGCAAAACCTACCGCACGCGGTCTCACTCCGAAGGAATGGTCGATTTCACCTACCGCAGTCGCGAGGAGGTGGAACAGTGGAAGGCCCGTTGCCCCATCCAGCGACTTCGAAAGGTGCTGGTAGAGGAGGGTACGGCAGACGATGCACGGCTCGACGCCCTTGACCAGGAAATCAAGGAGATCATCGCCGAGGCACAGAAGGCGGCGGAAGAGAGCCCCTGGCCGGATCCCCGGACCGCGGCAACCCACGTCTATTGCCAGGTGGAGGAGCCGCCGGGTAGTCGCATCGCCAATGATCCGCCAGCTTTGGTCGATGAGGACCAGCGCGTTATCACATACATGCAGGCCACGCTCGAGGCCCTTTCCGAGGAGATGGCGAAAAACGACAAGATCTTTGTCATGGGGGAAGGCATCGGTAAACGGGGCGGTAACTTTCAAACCACGGTGGGACTCTTTGACCTTTACGGCGCAGAACGACTCCGCGACACGCCCATCTGCGAACGCGGCTTTGTCGGTCTCGCGGGAGGGGCGGCGATGACGGGGACCCGGCCGGTGATCGATTTCCTGTTCGCTGATTTCATCCTCGACTCCATGGGCGAACTGGTCAATCAGATCGCCAAAATGCAGTATATGAGCAATGGGCGGCTCAAGATGCCGGTCTTGCTTCGAGGTTGCATCGGCGTCGGTCATTCCGCGGCCACGCATCACTCGGGAAACTATTATCCAATGTTTGCGCACTTCCCCGGATTCCGCGTCGTCGTGCCATCCACCCCCTACGACGCAAAGGGTTTAATGAAGCGAGCGCTGAATTGCCAGGACCCGGTGATTTACCTGGAACACCGAGAACTGCTGACCGTCAAAGGCCCCGTACCGGAAGAGGAGTACGAGATCGAGTTCGGCAAGGCGCGGACTGTTCGCGCGGGCAGCGATGTTACGGTCGTCGCGCTGGCAAAGATGGTGCATGACGTGCTTCAAGTCAGCGAAGTATTGGCCGGCGAGGGCATGTCCGTCGAATTGATTGACCCGCGAACGGTCTCGCCGCTCGACACGGATGCCATCCTGCGATCGGTGCGCAAGACCGGCAGGCTCTTGATCGTCGACGAAACTTTTGGGCCCTGTGGTATCGGCGCTGAAATTGCCGCCCGGGTGGTCGACGAGGGCTTTGATGAATTGGATGCGCCCATCCGCAGACTCAGCGGAACATTCACCCCGACGCCGTACAGCCCACCGCTCGAGAAGGCAATCGTCCCTCAGGCCGAGGAGATCGCCGGCGCGATTCGAGCGATCCTGGCGGAGTAGTAAGAGATATGGCTATAGAAATCGTCGTTCCTCGCCTTGGCTGGTCGATGGAGGAAGGTTTGTTCAGCGAATGGCTGAAACCAGAAGGCGAGCTGGTAAACGCCGGCGACATGCTGTTTGTCATCGAAGGCGATAAAGCGGCCCAGGAAATCGAGTCGTTCGACTCCGGCATATTGCGCATTCCCCCCGATGCTCCTCAGCCGGGTGAGGGCGTCACGGTCGGACAGCTTCTCGGGTATCTGGTCGAGGCGGGCGAGCTTGCTCCCTTTGAGGCAGGCGCAGCCGGCAGGGCCGGGCCGGCTGTTCGGCGGCTGGCCCGTGAAACAGGTGTGGACGTGTCGCAAGTCCAGGGATCAGGACCGTCCGGGCGTATTCTTGCTGAGGACATTCATGGGGCCGCCGATGACCCATCCAACGACGCTTCAAGCCGCCCCGCTATCAGCCCCCGCGCCCGCCGCGTTGCCGCGGAAGTGGGCATCGATTGGACGGGGATTCACGGAACCGGAAAGACTGGCCGGATCCGCGAGTGCGATATTCGGGCCGCGGCCGGCAGCACCACCGGACGCACTGCCCGCCCTCCGTCCGCGGGGGCCGGCAGGTCGTCAGGTCGGACTGTTCCGATCACAAGCGTCCGGAAAACAATTGCCCAGCGCATGATGGCGGGCGCTCATTCAACAGCGCCGGTTACGTTGACGACCAGAGCGGACGCAACCAACCTCGTGAATTTGCGCCAGCAGTTCAAAGGGGCTGCACGAGTGGCTGGTGAGCTGATCCCCGGCTACACGGATCTGATTGTCAAACTGGTCTCCGTGGCGCTGCAGCAGCACCCCATCCTTGCGGCACAATGGACTGAGGGCGGTATCCTGATTCCCGAACGGATCGACATCGCATTCGCTGTCGACACAGAGGCGGGACTCATGGCGCCCGTGCTTCGCGATGTCGCTTCCCTTACGCTTCGCGAAGTTGCGGCTCAGTCGCGTGATTTAAGGGAACGGGCCGGCAAGAGGCGTCTGATCGCAGAAGAGATGCAAGGAGCAGCCTTCACGGTGACGAATCTGGGTGGTTACGGGATTGACTCGTTCACGCCCATCATTACCCCGCCTCAGTCTTCGGTTCTGGGCGTGGGTCGTTCAGTTCGGGAACCGGTTGTCATCGGAAATGAAATCGTAGCGCGCGAAACGATGTGGCTGAGTCTTACCTTTGATCATCGCGTTGTCGACGGAGCGCCGGCGGCACGATTCCTGGATTCCTTTCGTGAGTGTGTAGAGCAGCCCAGTCCCTGGCTGATGCCCTAGTGTGGTGCGTAAGAAGTCTTGATCCAGCGAGTACGGATGGCCTGGCGCTCCAGGATAAGATCGCGGGATGGAACCCGCTCCTACACTCCTGGCCTGAACAGGACGCGAACGTAGGAGGGCCTTCCATGGCCCGATCCCTTGGCATATGGAAGTTGGACTCTCGCACCCCAAGTTCGACCCTGTGGCGGTAAGGCTACAACAACAGAGAGGAAACCAAAGCGATGCTTCCAGAACTTGAAAAAGCCCGCAAGTTGAAAGAAAAACTCAAAGCGGGAGAGGTTTGCTTCGGAGTGCAGTTGGGATTGTCCGACCCGGCGGTGGTCGAGATTTTTGGCAACGCCGGCTACGACTGGCTCCTGGTTGACACCGAGCACTCAGCCACGAGTTTGCAGCAGACTCGGGCCATGCTTCAGACGGGAGTGTATACCAACGCCGTCGTCCTGGCCCGCCCCCTGGTCTTCAATCCCGACGAGATCCGGCGATTTCTTGACAACGGGTCCCCCGGCCTGGTCTGTCCCTTCATCAATAACGGGGAAGAGGCCAGGCGTCTCGTCGCAGCATGCCGCTATCCGCCCCAGGGCATTCGCGGCCATGGGCCTCGGCGAGCGGGTATCTATTTCAACGATGCGGCCGAATATTTTCGGACCGCCAACGACGCGATCATGATCAGTCCGATTATTGAGTCCCAGGAGGCCATCGACAATATCGACGACATCATGAGCGTCGACGGCATCGATGCCCCCGTGGTGGGCCCCAACGACTTGTCGATCTCGCTCGGCATCTTTCAGAAGTTCGACCACCCCAGCTACCTGGCAGCCATCGACAAGGTGCGCGAAGCCTGCCACAAGCACGGCAAGGCCATGGGCGGGAGCTGCCTGAACCTGGAGCATGCCGAAGAGTGCATCGCTAAAGGCGACCAGTTCCTTCTCGTCACGGGCGACGATCTCGCGCTTGCCGCTGAGGCGCGCCGCGTTCTGGAGCGGCTCAAGAAGTAGGCGAGTACAGCACCCGTCCTTCAACGCATTCATCTTCTTCACTTTGCCGCCTATTTCAGTGCCTGGTACACTCTCCACGAGAGAGGAGGCTCCGATGTCTCAGTTCCGGCAGTTGGCTCTCTGAACACCAGGGCGGTGAAATGACGGTTCCCCAAACGTTGATAAGGCTGAGAGGTTTCGCTTTGGTGCTGGTTTCGGTCGAGGTGGCCCTGGCTGGGGTTTTGGGCCAGACGCTCGCCGAAACCGGCCACCTAAAGACGTCTCCCCTCACGACGAGCCCGGAAACGCAAGCAGAGGGCAGGACGAAGCCACAGGAACACAAGCCTCCCGTGTTACACGCCTTGCCCGAGTTTTCGTTGACCGATCACCTCTCTCAGCCGTTCGGGACCCACCAACTGCTGGGGAAAGCCTGGATCGCGAATTTCATTCTCACCCGTGGCAGCTCGGCCGCGTCCCAAACTGCCGGCCTGGCGGACCTTCAAAGAGAGCTCAAGAGGCGCCCCGGCTGGAAACACATTCGCATCATCACCTTCACTCTCGACCCGGAGCACGACACGCTGGAAGTCTTGCGCGAGTATGCAGCTGAGGTCGGAGCGGACGAAGGGCACTGGAGATTCCTGACCGGCCCGAGAGAACAACTCTGGCAGCTGAGCGAACAGGGCTTTCAGTTGCCGGTCGAGGGGGACGTGGACGATCCGGACACGATTGCGCACAGCCAGAAACTCGTGCTGGTCGATCCGCAGGGGTATGTCCGTGGATTCTACGACCCAGCGTCAGACGAACGGCGAGAAGCTCTGAAACGAGATGCCCTGACCACACTTCAAGAGCGCTTTTTGTGGCAAGCTTTCCCATGGCTGGAAAGGCGTCGACAGGCTCAGTTGGCGACCGCCGATCAAATGAACGTCGTCCACGACTTTTCCTTTGCCGATCGCGTTGAGGAATCCGGCATCACATTCCGAAACCGGATCGTCGACGATGCGGGACGGTCGTTTACTTTCGCTCATTACGACCACGGAAATGGGATTGCCGTCGCCGATGTCGACGGAGACGGCCGGCACGACATTTACTTCGTGACTCAGGTGGGACGCAATGAACTGTGGAGGAACCTGGGCGGAGGCAAGTTCGAGAACATTACGGAGCGGGCCGGGGTTGCTGTGAGGGAGCGCATCAGTGTGACCGCTTCGTTTGCCGATATCGACAACGACGAGGACGCTGACCTGTATGTCACCACGGTCCGAGGAGGCAACGTGCTGTTCGAGAACGACGGTACCGGAGTCTTCACCGACATCAGCTCAGATTCAGGTGTCGGGTACAAGGGCCATTCGTCGGCCGCGGTTTTCTTTGACTACAACCGCGACGGACGGCTGGACCTTTTCTTGGTGAACGTGGGCATCTACACGACGGACGAAGTCCTGACAATGGTCCACGACTCGTTTACCGGGCCCGATACCGCGCAGTATTCTTACTATCGTTCCACTCCAGATGCCTTCGAGCGCCATAGATTCCCTGCGCTGTCGGAGCCCAGCATCCTCTTTGAGAACCAGGGCGGCAACCGATTCCTAGACGTGACCGAGCGAGCCGGATTGATCGATGCCAGTTGGTCCGGCGCCGCGAGTCCCCTGGATGCCAACCACGACGGCTGGCCCGATTTGTACCTGGCCAATATGCAAGGCCACGACCAATATTACGAGAATGTCGAAGGCCGGCATTTCGTGAAAAAAAGCCGCCAACTCTTTCCGGCTACCCCGTGGGGAACGATGGGGATCAAAGTTTTCGACTTTGACAACGACGGGCACATGGACATTTATCTGACCGATATGCACACCGATATGTGGAAGAATCTGGACCCGTTTAGCGAGAAGGAAAAGATCCCCTATCCCAGGGGAATCGCCAAGGCAGGGATGTTGGCCACGGACGTAAACCATGTTTGGGGCAACGCCGTCTTTCGCAAGCAGGGGGACGGTACTTTCAAAGAGATGTCTGAGCAACTCAATGCCGAGAACTACTGGCCGTGGGGTTTGAGCGTTGGCGACTTGAACGCCGACGGATTCGAGGATGTGTTCATTGCCGCGTGCATGAATTACTCATATCGGTACGGCATCAACAGCCTGCTGCTCAACGACCATGGGCGGAAGTTCCTGGACAGCGAGTTCATTCTGGGCGTCGAACCGCGGCGCGCCGGCCGGACGATGATCCCCTGGTTTGAGCTAGATGCGATCCGTGCGGATAAAGACCATGAGGCGGTCAAGAAAGTCAGGTACCGGGGCGCCAGGGTCACCCGCGTGGTGGCCTGGGGACCTCTGGGTTCTCGTTCCTCAGTGATTTTCGATTTGGATAACGACGGCGACCTGGACATCGTGACCAACGATTTCAATTCCGAGCCCATGGTGCTGATCAGTGACCTGGCGAATCGCAAGCAGATTCATTACCTCAAAGTGCATCTGACCGGTACGAAGTCGAACCGCGACGGGCTCGGTGCTCGCGTCACGTTGCGAGCCGGCTCTGCCAACTACACGAAGGTCCATGACGGCCAATCCGGATATCTCTCCCAGAGTCTCTACCCGTTGTACTTTGGGCTTGGCGATGCAGAGAGCGTGGATCAGGTGGAAGTGCTTTGGCCGTCAGGCAAGAGGCAGGCTGTTGCGGGACCCGTGGCAATCAATACCGTGTTGAAAGTGACAGAACCCTAGCCGTCTCTTTGCCCGCCCCTGCATTCCTTAAAAAAATGATTGAAAGTTCATTTCATTGGACCATCCACCGCTCACAATCCAACTCTTTGGACGAAATGAGCTCTTTCTCTCTCTCCGAAAACAAACTTCACAGTTCCTAAACACCATCCAGTAAAGGGAAAGTGACTTTCAGAAGCCCTGGTCGAAAAGGACTGGAATAGAGATTGCGTCAGATATGAAAACGAGTTACAGTATTTGGCGAACGTGACTGACGACTAAAATCATCCTAGAGAACGCATCACTTGTGAAGCGTCTTCGCCCCCGTACGGGGCGTCTATAAGGAGTATCCATGAAAAAGGTATTGGTCCTTCATCTCGTGTTTGTACTATTTTGCCTCCCCCTGATGGCTCAGGAGAATGTAGCCACGGTGACCGGCACGGTGGCAGATGAGAGCGGAGGTATCATTCCGGGTGTGGAAGTCACCCTCACGAACGTTGACACGGGATCCCAGCGGACTGCCCTGACCAACGATTCGGGTATCTACGCGTTTAACGGCGTACCCGTGGGTTCGTATTCGCTGACCGCCTCGATGGCCGGCTTCAAGACTCTCGAGCAGACCGGGATGCGCTCGGTTGCGGGTGAGACCTTGACCCTCGACGTTAAGCTGTCGGTGGGGCAGGTGACCGACACGATAGAGGTCACCGCAGCACTTCCCACCATTGAGAAGCAGTCCAACAAGGCGGGGTATGCCAGAGTATCCGAGGAAATCACCCGTCTGCCCCTGACCAACTCGACCAGCAACCGCGAGGCCCTGTCCTTCCTGCGCACCATGCCGGGTGTGTCTTACAACCCCGAAGATTCGAACGAAGCAAATGCCATGAGTACGGCCTTCGTGCAGGGAACGCCCAATTCTTCATCCAGCTACAATATTGACGGGGTGAGGGCGAGCAGCTCCACTCATCAGAACGCACGAGATGACACCGGGCCGATTCCGGAGTTGGTTGAGGAATTCCGACTCGACACCAACACCGGTGCCGAGCATGGCTGGGATAGCGGTGTGGCCGTGAACCTGATCTTCAAATCAGGTACCAACCAGTTTCACGGCGACGCCTTCTGGTATGCCCAAAACGACGTGTTCAACGCGAAACCCTGGGCCGCGGAGGACAGATCCGTCCTCCGGCACAATGACTTCGGCATCGTTGTGGGCGGTCCCATCTGGAAAAACCGCACTTTTTTCTTTGGCGGGACCGACATTTACAAATTCCGGAATACTCCCGCCGGAGCGACGGCTACCGTCGCCACGCAGGCCATGCGCGGCGGCGACTTCAGTGAACTCCTCACGGGCAATCAACTGGGGACCGACTCGCTGGGACGGCCGGTCATGGAGGGAGCCATTTACGACCCTGACACAACTCGCGAGGATGGACTGGGTGGGTTCACGCGAGATGCATTTCCCAATAACCAGATCCCTGCCAACCGCATCAGCTCGATCACCAGCGCCATACAGGGGCGCATCGGTCTGCCCAACAGGCCGGGCGTCCTCAACAACTGGGTCGGCTCCCAGACGATTCGCCCGATCAACAAAGAGTCCTACTATCTCAAGGTGGATCATCAGATCGATGAAGCGGGAAGCCACAAGTTTAACTTTGGCATGGAGCAAAACTGGCTGATAGACAGGTCAACGTATCCGGCGGTCTTCGACGAGTCGATTTCCAGCCTTCACGTGCACAACGGGAGGCAATATCGCTATCGCTTCGGTTATTACTGGACCGTTCGGCCCAACATCCTTTTGAACCTTCGCACCGGTGTGACCCGGACGCCGCGAACGACCAGGCCGGCGTGGAGCTCGGAATCACAGGAGTCAGCAACCCCAATGCACCCTTTGTGGGCATCTCAGAGGGACACACCGGGTATGGCCCGATTTCCCAGAAGCTGATTGACCCCAGTCAGACCGTTCCGGTCAACCTTGACGTGACCTGGGTCAAAGGCTCGCACAATTTCAAATTTGGCGCCGCCTATCTGCTGTCCGTTTCCAAGCAGAATCTGCAGATCTTTGGACAGGGGAGTTACAACTTTGGCGCTCTCGAGACCGGTCTGCCCAACAACGCTGGAACCGGGTATGGTTTTGCCAGCCAGTTGTTGGGTGAAGTGAACAATTCCTTCGTCTGGAGCCCTCGAGACTTCCGGCACAATGGCGGGGTCTGGGGCATGTACGTTCAGGACTCGTGGCGCGTCAACCACAAGTTGACCGTGAATTATGGCATCCGCAACGACGTCTTCGTGCCCACGGGAGAGACCTTCGACCGCATCGGAGCCTTCGACCCGACAGTCCCCAACCCCTCTGCCGGTGGTCTTCCGGGGGGTCTCCAGTTCTGGGGCGAGGGAGCAGGTCGAAACGGGTTCACCCGGATTACATCCACCCTCTGGAATAACTGGGGACCTCGTCTCGGGGTGGCTTATGCCATGGATGACAAGACGGTTGTTCGAGCCAGCGGCGCCTTCATGTACTTCCCTCTGTTCGGGTCCATGACGAGCGGATTCAATACGCCTTTTCTGGGCTGGGCCCTGGACGTAACCGCCAACTCCCTGGACTCGGGTATCACCCCCGGCTTCAACTGGGACGACGGATTTGGAACCGAACTTCCCACGCTTCCCGACATTAGCGTTGACTTTGCCAACGGCCAATCGGTACAGCAGGTACCCAGGGACGACATCAAGGCGGGCAATACGATGACCGTCAACGCTGGTATCGAACGAGACCTGGGATGGGGTCTGGCTCTTCGAGCCAACTACCACGGCAAGTTTTCACACAGTCTCCCCAGTAACAATGCCCTTCAAATAAACCAGCTTGACCCCAGTTTCCTGGGGCTGGGCGACCTGCTCAATTTCCAACACGATTCCCAGCGAGCGATAGACGCGGGGATCACTGCCCCCTACGAGGGGTTTGAAGGAACCGTGAGCCAGGCGCTCAGGCCCTTCCTCACATGCTGGACATCTCAGCCCGCGGTGCCCCCGTTAGCGATCTGACTTACCACGCCGCTGCGTTCTCGCTACAGAAGCGTTACGGGAACGGGTTGACCTTCATGATCAACCATACGATCTCCAAGGCTATCGGCAACGCCGGCTTCAGTCAGCAGGGGCATTCGTTCGGAACTGCCCAGCACACATCCCTGCGCCACACGCGGTATTTGTATGCACAGGATCGGACTCATATTTTCGCCGCGAGCTGGCTCTTCGAATTGCCTTTTGGGCCGGGAAAGCGTTTTGGCGCAGACACCAGTGGGGCGGTGAAGGGGCTGATCAGTGGTTGGGTCCTGGGAATGACGCACAACTATTTCAGCGGATATCCGATCAATGTGAGCAGCAACGTCCGCTATCCGGGCGGCTTTGCAGCCATCTGGCCGAACCGGGATTTGTCGAAATCGGTCCGGACGGGTATCAGCTGCGGGGATTATGACCCCAACGATCCGTCCAGCCAACGATATCTCAATCCCGATGCTTTCACCACGGCTGCTCCGTTCACCTTCGGGAATACCAGGACCTTGCCGGCGACACGACCCTGCTCCTATTTCGGCGAGAACCTCACCTTCCAGAAGGACACCCATCTCAATGAGAACATCCGAATTACCTTTGGGTTCGATGCCTTCAATGTCTTCAACCGGCATACCTGGGGCGGATTGAATACCGACGTCACCAACCCGGCGGGTTTTGGTCGCTACAGTTCAAGCCCCCGCACCTTGCCGAGATCCGGTCAATTCCATATCGCCATCCATTTCTGATTCAGGATCGAGGGTGATCAACCTTCAAGGGCCGGCTTTTTGCCGGCCCTTTTTTTTGGCTGAACGTTGTCGAGCCAATCGGTAGGAGGAGCCGCCTCCGCGCGGCGATCTGATCGGACCACGGAGGGTCCTCCTACTGGCGGCGATATCTGATCGGACCACGGAGGGTCCTCCTACTGGCCCGCAGGGCTGTGCTATAAGGACCAGGGAAGGGATAAAACGCTCACGATAAGAGGATTAACGCGGTGGCCGATTTCCAATACTGCCTGAATGCCAGCACCATCAAGACTACGCACATCCTGCAGAAGATCGCCGTGGCCGGCGAGGCAGGCTATGAGGCGATCGAGCTGTGGCACGACGACATCGACGCTTTCCTTAAACAGGGCGGCAGTCTGGGAGACCTTCGAAAGGCGCTCGACGACCACAATCTGGCCGTGCCCACCACCATCTACCTGGCCGGATGGTTCGACACCACCGGCCCTGAACATGACCGGGCACTCGATGAGTGCAAGCGAAGGTTGGATCAGGCGGCCGAACTGGGAGCGCCCCACGCCATCGCCGCCCCACCTGCAGATCGAGCCGACTACGAGGTGGGGGCCGGGCGTTACCGCGAACTGCTGGAGATTGGAATCGAAAAGGGGGTAAGATGATCAACGTCAAATAGAATTCCCGCAGCGACGATTGGAAATCCCCACACAAGGATTAAAAAAAAAGAGCTGTAGCCGTCCTCTGAGACGGCCCTTTCCGCGGTCCTCCTTTCTGTAAAAAAGAGAGATTGTTCCTAGAATGCGAGGGGGACGGAGTGAGGGCGTAGCCCGAACGGAGCTCCCCCTCGCTCGCGCTGGCGTCGAGGGGAGTGGACCAGATCCACGAGGCTGCTGAGCGGCCTCTGTAGGGCGCTGTACGACCGCTCCCCTTGGCGGGCACTCGTCTATCGCCCTCACCAAGCACTTTCCGGGGTCCAATCAGCCGATTTGCCCGGATTTGACCTCCTCGCGGTTTCCTCATTTCGTGGTTCCCTGCTGCTTTGCCTTGGCGCTCTCCATTCGATAGCTCGGGACGTTGAGTTCCAGAATCACGCTGTGGTGCACCAGCCGGTCGATGGCTGCTGCCGTCGTCAGGGGGTCCTTGAAGATCCTCTCCCAGTCCGAGAAGATCAGGTTGCTGGTCAGCAAGATGCTGCGACGTTCGTAACGATGGGCCAGCAGTGTGAAGAGAACCTCCATTTCCTCCCGGCTTTGCTGAACGTAGCCGATGTCATCGACTATGAGAGCCTCGAAGCGATCCAGTTTCTTGAGCTCCTTCTCCAGAGTCAGATCGATTTTGGCCCGCAGCAATCGCTGTACCAGCAGGGCGCAGGTAGAAAACAGAACCCGGCGCCCCAGCAGAATCAACTCCTGGCCCAGAGCACAGACCAGATGGGTTTTCCCGCTCCCAGGGTTACCGAAAGCCAAGACGTTCTCGGCACGATCCAAAAACGTCCCTTCCAGCAGCGCTGTGAGTTGTCGATCCACGCTTTGGGGCAAGCGCGAGCGGTCCAGCGCCGTCAGCGTTTTCTCCCAGGGAAGCTTGGAGGCCCGACGCTGGCGCTGGATTTTGCGCTCGTGCCGCTCCGCCACCTCGATCTCAGATAACGACAAGAGAAACCGGGGATAGGACAGACTTTCCTGGGTGGCCAGTGCCGCCTGGGCGGCGTAGTGCTCCCGAAAGGCCGGTAGATGCAGCTCGATTAGGCACTCGCGAAGTCGCGGTAAGTTGCCTGTGCTCATGACCTCACCTCCCGGTTCTCGAGAAGGGTGTCGTAGAGGCCCACGTCCATCTTCTCCACCATCACTTCCCAGGGTTCCACCACCGGATCGACAAGGCATTCTCGTAGTGCTTCAAAACGGATTCTTTGTCCCCGCTCAATCAACACCTGAAGTGCCTCTCGCACCCGCTGTTCACCTTCCTGGGCAGCCACCTCGAGGATCTTCAGATATTGGCGATCCGCCGTGGCCGGACAATCTCGGCGCAGCTCGTCGTAGGCGACTCGAAACAAGATCCCCGGAAACAGATCCTCCCGCCAGCGATAGCGAGTAAACGCCCCCGGCTTGCGCACCAACGAATGGATCACGTGCCGGTAGTCAATGCGATGCTTGCCTTCTCCTCGCAAGCGCGGCATCCGTGCCTGGCGCCGTCCTCCGTAGTAGACCTCCACCTGATCCGCCCACACCCGCACTTGAACGCGCTCGCCGATCAACCGGCTGTCCACCGAATAGGTGTTGTGGCGAACCCGGATCGTACTGCTGGGGGAGACTCTCACCCACTGCCGGGTGAAGTCATCCAGACGGCGTGCCGGCAACGGGCGCATCACTGCCAGCTCTTCTCCCAGGCGCTTTTGCCGGGCCGCATTGCGCCGGGACACAATCACCGCTACAAAGCCCTCGTACTCTTCCCGGCTGGAAAAATCACGGCTACACCGCAGCAGCAGTTCCTGCTCAATGGCCCGTTTCAAGCGGTGATGGGACTGTTCCACATCCCCGTTCTCGTGTGCCTTTCCTGCCTGAGTGCGACTGGAGCGCATCCCGAAGTGTCTCAGCAACGCTTGATAGCGCTCGGTGAACTCTTCCCGCTTCAGGTTCTTGACTGCCGCCGAGAGCCGGTCGGTCCGGTGCTCCTCGGGCAGCGCCCCCAACTCCCACAACGCGTTCTGAAGCCCCAGGCTGAGGCTCTCAAACGACTCACTGAAACACAGCGTGGTCGCTTCCCAGTTCGAGTAGGCCAACACGAAGTGGTACAGCAGATGGGGAAACGGCTGGCCCTGGATCGTCACTCCGAGGCGCCCCATAAACGTGAAGTCCGATTGCGCTTGATGTCCCGGCTGATACTTCTGCGGGAACATCACCTCCTTCGCTTCTCCGTATTCTGCCTTCCACTGCTTGATCCTGCGCTGCAGCGTTCTCAACTGGCCTTGCTGGAAGGCCCCTTCCTGCTGACGACACAAATGATCGAACACCGCTTTTGCTTCCACCGTCGGCGATCGCTTCAGGATCTCTTTCACCTCCGGCCACACCGACTCGAACGGATCCGATCGAGTTCTCCAATACCGTTCCGGCTGACACTGGCTCGGTAGCTTTCCCGACTTCAGGTACTTGCGAGCTGTCTTTCGCGACATCCCCGCTTTGGCCGCCGCCATCGTTAGCGTCTTCTCGTTCTTCTTCAACTTTACTAACCTCCGCACTTGCTGATCCTTAACCATGCCCTCATGGTCAGGATCAGCCCTGAAAAAGCGGGGAATTCCATTTGTCGTCGCGGGGAATTCTAACTGTCGCCAATCAGTAAGACCCTCTATGGAGTTCCTTGGCTTCGTGGAACAACTGAACACGATCGAAGATTGCCTGGACGTCGTGACCCGGGCAGCCCATCCCCAGGCCACCATCATCCTCGATCCGTTCCACGTTTTCCGGGGCGGCGGGTCGGTGGAATCGATCGCTCTGCTGCAGGAAGGTCAGATCGCCATCAGCCACTTCAACGATGCACCTTCTTTTCCGCCTCGCCGGCAGCAGCACGATCCGGACCGGGTGATGCCGGGCGACGGACACCTGGATCTAAGACGCTACCTCCAGCTGCTCCGTGACATTGGTTACCGTCGCTACCTGTCTCTGGAGCTCTTCCGCGAGGATCTGTGGGCCCGGGACCCGCTCGAGGTGGCCCGTATCGGTCTGGACCAAATGCGCTCCGTTGTAGAATGTTGAGAATCGCAGCAGATCGGACCACGGAGGGTCCTCCTACGTTGGGAACGTCACACGATGGCAAAGCGTAGGAGCCGCCTCCGCGCGGCGATTTGAAGAGTGATTATTGATGGCAAGGCTTGGGCGAACCAGGGAAACGTGGTGGGCGAAGCAGCAGATCGGACCACGGAGGGTCCTCCTACGTCGGGAACGTCACACGATGGCAAAGCGTAGGAGCCGCATCCGATTTCCGATCGGACCACGGAGGGTCCTCCTACGTTTGGGCACGTCACACGATGGCAAAGCGTAGGAGCCGCCTCCGCGCGGCGATTTGAAGAGTGATATTGAAGGCAGGGCTTGGGCGAACCAGGGAAAGGCAGTGAGGGAAGTGAATGAAGGAGGTCCGGGCGCGGGCACGGGCGCGGGGTCAACTGCGAGGGGAATTTTGATTGGAGGTTCGTTGCGGCAGCAATTGACGATGCGGGCTGAATCCGGCCGGCCGCTTCGAGTAGGAGTGATCGGAGCCGGGAAGTTTGCCACTATGTTTTTGAGCCAGGCTCGGCGTCTGGCGGGCTTGCATGTACTGGGGGTGGCCGACCTCTCCACAGAGCGGGCTCGCCTGGCTCTGAGCCGGGCCCATTGGCCGGCCGAGCAGTATGGGGCCGGGAGCTTCACAGAGGCACTCGACTCCGGGTCTACTTTCATCTCGGACGACACTGAGGCTCTCCTGCGGGCAGACGGCCTGGAGATGGTGGTGGAGGCGACGGGTGATCCCGGTGCGGGAATCGAGCACGCCCTGAAAGCCTTTCGGGAAGGCCTCCACGTGGTGATGGTGAACGTGGAGGCCGACGCGCTGGCAGGCCCCCTGCTGGCCCTGCGCGCCAGGGACGCCGGCGTCGTCTACAGCCTGGCCTATGGCGACCAGCCGGCTCTGATCTGCGAGTTGGTCGACTGGGCCCGCTGCAGTGGCTTCGAGGTCGTCTGCGCCGGCAAGGGAACCCGCTATCTGCCCGAATATCATGCCTCTACTCCGGAGACCGTCTGGGAACACTATGGCCTCAGTCCCGAGCAGGCAGCAGCGGGCGGACTCAACGCGCGGATGTTCAACTCCTTTCTCGACGGGACAAAGTCGGCTATCGAAATGGCCGCCGTCGCGAATGCCACCGGTCTGCAGCCACAACCCGAGGGGCTTCTTTTCCCTCCCTGCGGAGTCGATGACCTCCCCGAAGTCTGCCGGCCTCGGGCCAGCGGTGGCCAGTTGTCCCACTCAGGAACGGTGGAAGTGGTCGCAAGTCTCGAGAGGGACGGGAGTCCGGTCTTTCGAGATCTGCGCTGGGGAGTCTACGTGACGATCGAGGCCCCCAATGAATACGTCAGGCGTTGTTTCACCGAGTATGGGATGGTCACCGATTCCAGCGGCCGGTATTCGGCCCTTTACCGGCCGACTCATATGATCGGTCTGGAGTTGACGGTCAGTGTCCTGAAGGTCGGTTTGCTCGGTGAGGCAACCGGCTCTCCACTCTGTTTCAAGGGGGATGTGGCGGCCACGGCCAAATGTCCTCTTTCCCGAGGGGAGGTCCTCGATGGGGAAGGGGGACACTGCGTCTACGGGACATTCATGCCCGCCGAGCAAGCTCTGCAGGCCGGCACACTGCCAATCGGATTAGCTCACAACGTCAAGCTCTTGAAGGACATTCCCGCCGGCCGGCCCCTTCGTTGGTCCGATGTGAAGTTGGATCGGCAGGACTCCACTCTCCGTTTTCGCAGAGAAATGGAACAGGTGTTCGGCGAGGAAAAAGGAGAAACAGGGGCAGAGTAGACTGTCCCCTTTTTTATTATCAAAGGAGGCCCTGTCTTGAAACTGGTTATCTACCCATCTGTCGACCCTGAACGCCTGGAGAGAATCGTTGCCGTTGCGGGAGCGATGTCGGTACGAAACACTTCTACGGAGGACGATGCCCTGGGGGAGATTGTGGATGCCGACGCCTTCTTTGGAAAGATCACTCCAGGCCTCCTTTCTGCATCTCGGCGGCTGGTCTGGGTGCAGTCGCCCACCGCCAGCCTGGAACACTACATGTTTCCCGAGTTGATCGAGCATCCCTGCCGGTTGACCAACATGCGCGGGCTTTTCTCGGACGTGGTTGCTGACCATGCCTTTGGCTATATCCTCTGTTTCGCTCGCAACCTGCACCGTTATATTCGGCAGCAACTGGAGGCCAAATGGGAAGCGGCCGGGGGCCAGTTGGGCCGCCCTGCCGTGTCGGCCGGACAGGGTGAAATCAGCGCCATGGACCGGGCTCATGTGCACCTTGGAGATACCGTACTGGGTATAGTGGGCCTGGGAGGTATCGGTTCAGAGATTGCTCGTCGCGGGCAGGCTGTGAAAATGCAAGTGGTGGCGGTCGATCCTGTGCAGACGGAAGCCGGCCAGGGTGTCGCCGTGTGGAAGCCGGAGCGTTTGCCCGACCTCCTGGCCCAGAGTGATTTTGTGGTGATCGCGGCACCACACACACCCCAGACCGAAAAGCTGTTCCGGCGCCCGCAGTTCCGCCAGATGAAACGGTCCGCTTATCTGATCAATGTCGGCCGCGGAATGATCGTGGACCTGGCGGACCTGACAGCGGCTTTACAGTCGGGTGAACTGGCCGGAGCCGGGCTGGATGTTTTTGAAACCGAGCCATTGCCCCCGGAGAATCCGCTCTGGCACATGGAGAATGTGATCATCACGCCTCACGTGGCCGGATATTCCCCTCGGATTCACGGCCGTCATCTGGAAGTTCTGCTGGACAATATTGGCCGATTTGGTCAGGGAAGGCCGCTGCGTAACCAGGTCGACAAGGCCGGCTGGTTCTGATGGGGGGGGATTCCAGATTCCGAATTCGAGATTCCAAATTCCAAGGGCGTGTTGCCGGAATCCCGGGTGACCTGGACATCGCCCGTACGGCACGGTTACCAACCGTGCCGAACTGAAGTCGTGTGCACGGTCATCCGTCCTACGGGTCTGACTTCCGCACTCCAAATTGCCTTCAGTTTGCTAAAATCGGGTAGGGTTGTGACCATGATGGTTTCGATTCGAGCCATTGCTTTGCCGGGGGCTTTCTTGGGACTGTCGTTTTTCGCCTCCGCCCAACCGGTGAACCAACTCGGGGAGACAGCCAGGAGAATCCTGCTGCGCAACTGTGTGGCCTGTCACGGGGAGCAGCAGATGTCCGGTCTGGACTTGAGACATCGTGAAAGCATGCTGGAGGGTGGTAAACAGGGTCCGGCTCTGGTGCCCGGGAAGGCAGAGGACAGCCTTCTGTTCCTGGCAGCTGCTCACACCGGGGAGCTGAAGATGCCCCCCGACAAGCCACCACTCTCCGGTCCGGATTTGGACGCGCTCCGCGAGTGGATTGAGGCAGGCGCTCCCTGGGGCCTGATGGCGGCATCCCACGTCGACTCCGAGCCGGCCTGGTGGTCGCTGCGAAGACCCCGGCGTCCTCCCGTTCCCGTGACAAGAACCGACGACTGGGTCCAAAACCCCATCGACGCCTTTATTCTGGCGAAGTTGGAAGAGAAGGGGCTCGAGAAGGCTCCGCAGGCAGACAAACGCACCCTGATCCGTAGAGCCTCCTTTGACGTGACCGGCCTTCCCCCCACTCCAGAAGAGGTGGACAGCTTTCTGGAAGACTCCTCCCCGGACGCCTATGAAAAGCTGATTGAGAACCTGCTGGCCTCCCCCCGCTATGGGGAGCGCTGGGCAAGACACTGGCTGGACCTGGTGCGCTACGCCGACAGTGGGGGCTATGAAACCGACGAGTACTTCCCCAACTCCTGGCGTTATCGCGACTACGTCATCAAGTCGTTCAACGAGAACAAGCCATACGATCGGTTCGTGCAGGAGCAAATTGCCGGTGACGAGCTGTGGCCGGACAATCTGGACCTCCACGACAACTACTATGGCATTGCTCCGGAAAAACTCGAACATCTGGAAGCCCGCATCGGTACGGGTCTCTATACGTTCGGCCCTGAAATAGTGGAGTCCCTCCTTCACGCGCCAAAACTGGTCCATGAGAGATTGACGGACTGGGTCGATACCACCGGTGCCGTTTTCATGGGGCTGACCATTGCCTGCGCTCGTTGTCACACCCACAAGTTTGATCCTATTTCGCAGCGCGACTACTACCGCCTTCAGGCGGTTTTTGCGGCCAGCCGGCCCATGAAGATTCCGGTGGTCACGAAAATGGGGATGTTCCACCGCAACGAGTCCTACCCTCTGATGATCGGAGTCGACGAAGCGAGAACGGCTTACCGGCTGTATGTGGCGCAGGTCAAGGAAAGGATCACCGGGCTCACCAAGTCGGAATTCCCACCCGCAGTCGTGAAGGCCTATGAACTCACTGACGAGGAGAGGACTCCCCGGCAACGAGAGCTGGTCATGCCCCTGGTCGAGGCGCTCAAGTCCCTGGAGAAAGATTGGGAAGAGCGGATGACTCCTGAGGAGCAGGCAGAGCAGGAAAAACGGCTCAAGGCACTGGGGGAAGCCGTTCTTCAGCTGCCCGACCAGGACTTCTCGCACACGGTCGACTATGACGGATTGTATGACTTGCCCACGGCTTCCGTACTCGGCCACCGCCAGTTCGAGCTGATCCCTGCAGTGCATGTTCTGGATCGCGGGGAGCTGGGGAACAGAGCAGAGCAGGTGGGGGCCGCGGTCCCTGCTGTATTCGATTACCTTGGAAGGGCGATGGATGGAGAGAGTCCCCCCACCGGGACGAGGGCTTTCCAGACCCGCAGGCACCTGGCCCTGTGGCTGAGCCGCCCGGATCATCCTCTCACGGCTCGGGTGATGGTGAATCGTCTGTGGCAGTGGCACTTCGGACAGGGAATCGTGCTGACACCTAACGATTACGGTGCCCAGGGGGAACCGCCCACTCATCCCGAGTTGCTGGATTGGCTGGCGACCGAGTTTGTGGCTCGGGGCTGGGACATCAAATCGATGCACCGGCTGATCATGGCGTCCGCTACCTACCGCATGACCAGCCGATACTCGCACCAGCACAACACCGGAGTGGATCCCGACAACCGTTTTCTGTGGCGCATGAACCGGCGCCGCCTGGAAGCCGAGGCCATGTGGGACGCCCTTCACGCGGTGACCGGTACGCTCAATCTGAAGATGGGGGGACGCCCCGTGCTCCCGGCCTTGCCTGAGGATGAGCTGGCCGGGCTGCCGGCAACCTTTCTCTGGCCGGTCACGGCCGATCCGGCCGAACACAGCCGGCGGGGCATCTACATACTGTCCCGGCGGAGTTTTACTTTTCCGATGTTCCGGACGTTTGACCGCCCGGATTCGTCGCTCAGTTGCCCGGGCCGCGAAGTAACCACGGTGGCGCCCCAGGCCCTGTGGTTCCTCAACAATGGAATTGCCCTTCGCCAGGCTCGAAAACTGGCCGAACGCCTGGTGGCCATGAGTGGGGACAGTTCTTCCTCCTGGGTGGAGAAGGGCTGGCAGATCGCCCTGGGGCGGCCTCCTTCCCAAGACGAAACGCGCGAGGCCCTGGAACTGATGGAAGAACTGTCCAGTCAGGGAACGCCGGGGAATGATTGGCCAGACACTCCGCCCGGGCTTGCCGGGATTGGTCCGGCTCGTGCCTCCGCCCTGACGGGACTGTGTCTGACCCTCTTCAACTTGAACGAGTTCGTATATATTGATTGAGAATAGGAGAATCTACATTGGATTTCAAGTGCTGTCACCTGCATGAAACGGCGAGCTCCCGGCGTGAGTTTCTGGCCAGATCCGGCTTCGGCTTTGGCGCCCTCGCCCTGGGTTGCCTGCTGGGCGAGGACGCCGCTTTCGGTACTGCTGCGAAGCGAGCAGCGGTCGACAACCCTCTCGCGCCCAGGACACCGCATTTCCCGGCCAGGGCCAGGAATGTCATCTTCATGTTCATGAAGGGTGGCCCTTCCCACATTGATACCTTCGATCCCAAGCCGGAACTGAATCGACTGGACGGGCAGTATTTGCCGCCCAGCTTCCGGCCCGAGGACCTGAACCTGCAATTCGTCAAGGCTCATGAAGCGAAGTTGATGGGCTCGCCCAGAACGTTCAAGAGATACGGTAAATCGGGGATCGAGATCTCGGATCTTTTTGGAAACGTCGGCCAGCTCGCCGACGAACTGGCGGTGATCCGCTCGTGCTATCACGATTCCCTCATTCACGGGCCCGCCATCAGCCTGCTCTTCAGCGGATCGGTTCGACTGGGGCACCCGACACTGGGTTCCTGGGTTACTTACGGGCTGGGAAGCGAGAGTGAGAATTTTCCCGGCTTTATCGCGATGGCAGAAGGGACCACGACGGCCAGCGACAAATCCCTCCACGGCTCCGGGTTCTTGCCTGCGGTTTACCAGGCCACACGGGCCAACAACGAGGGACCCGCCTTTCAAAACCTGGATCCCCCGCCGCAGATCGGTTCCGACAAACAACGGCGGATCCTGAAGCAGCTCGAGTCGTGGAACCGCCGCCATCTGGAAACGCGCCAGGACGACAGCCGTCTGGCCGCCAGCATTTCCAACTACGAACTGGCCTTCCGCATGCAAACAGCAGCCCCCGAATTGACGGACCTTGCCAGCGAGCCAGAGTCAATCCGAAGCCTGTACGGGTTGGACGAGGAGCGCAGTGCCACGTTTGGGCGAATCTGTTTACTGTCCCGGCGCATGGTGGAACGCGGGGTTCGTTTCGTGCAGCTCTACCAGGGGAACTGGGACGGGCACTCCAAATGCGACGAGAACCACGTCGGCAATGCCGGGATCACTGACAAACCGATTGCCGGACTGCTGGCGGATCTGAAGCAGCGAGGCCTGCTGGAGACGACTCTGGTGGTCTGGATCGGCGAGTTCGGCCGCACGGCCGTCGCCCAGGGCGACGGGGGACGGGACCACAACCCGCATGGCTTCAGCTGCTGGATGGCGGGAGGCGGGATCCGGGGTGGAAAGGTTATCGGGGCGACAGACGAGCTCGGCCTTCGGGCGATCGAGGACAGAGTGCATGTCCATGATCTGCACGCCACCATCCTGTCACTGCTGGGGCTCGATCACACCAGACTGACCTACTTAACCCAGGGTCGCGATATGCGCTTGACCGATGTGGGAGGGCAGAACGATCTGTCGGAGAGACTCACGCGGGCGTAGGTTCGTTACCGACGATGAACATTTCATTCATCCGCTGGAAAGCAGGTAACCCGGAGATCGCGATGCTGTGAGAGGCTTGTTGCCGCTGCTGCTTACCGCTTTGTTTACTGCACCCATGGCGGGCCAGGAGCCGGCTCGCTACGTCAGCCAGCTACGCCTGCCCGTGGATCTGCATACCGGAGAAGGGGTCCTGCTCGAAAAAGGGAGCTATGACCTGGAGCTTCGTTTTGAAAAGGGGCATCATTCTCTGGCCTTTCTAAGAGACGAACAAATAATTGCCGTTGTCAACGGCGGCGCCCACCGTGAGGAGGCAAGCAGGAGCGGGGTCCTCCCCCTTGTGGGAACACTCTTTCTGCGCCCTGTGGCGGTACCGATTGGAACCGACGAGGAACGCCACTACAGTAAGACCGGCCAGGCCCAGTATGAGTACGAGAAGCGGGATTGGAAAGCGACGATGAGAGTTTACAAGTCGGTCAGCCCAGGTGACAAAGAGATTCGCTTTGTGTTGTACGAGACCGGGGAAGGGGGGGGGGAGATGCGAAGGGACTTCCTTCTTTTCCGGGACAAACGCTAGTTAAAAGTTGAAAGTTGAAGGTTGGAGGTTTTCTGGTTCTCCTGAGGTTTGCCTTGAACATCCGAGGCCCCTCCCACTCTAATTCGGCTAAGAGATTTGCGGATTCCAGAACGCAGAGGCGAGAGAGTCGCCGATCGTGGCCGACGAAAGGAGAAATGAAAGTGAAGAAGAGGTTACCCGACAAATCAGCTCTGGTGCTGGTCCTGGCAGGACTGCTGGGACTCCCGACCTCACTGCAGGCCCTCGAAGGAGAAGCCGCACACCCGGGAGTTCAAACGGAACAAGAGCCCAAGCGCAGCAAGTAGATCAAATACATCAATCCCGAGGTTCCGGAGGTTCAGCTCCCGGCCTATGCGGGCAAACGATATCCGGCGTCAGTTCCCGATACGCTGGATCTGGCCGAGCGGGCCCGATTCGCGGTGAACGGCCTGACCGGCCCCACCAATCAGGATGCCGACTACGAACTTTACTGGGCTCTGGTCCTGGGCAACAACCCGCCCTACATGTACAACGACTTCAATGACCACGTGCAGATCAAGTTCTACGAAGCCCTGCCCCTGGTGCGCCTGGCCAGCGGCAGCCGCCAGGACCTGCACGTGGAGCGGCGTCTGATGGAGGTCCTGGTGCAGATGCAGGGCCCGGACGGACTGCTCTACTACCCGCGAGTGGGACGTCCCTGGGCGACCAGTGTAATACGTCACAAACTTCTCTGCCTTTTGCAGCCGGAATTGTATAGATTGTCTTAGCCCGCAGCGGGTGAAAAGAATATGACAGTGTGACAGCTGTCTTGGCTGCGGAGAAGAAGGGAAAGGAGCAGCCGGGAGCCCGTGGTTTGAGCTTCGGATAACTCCCGGCTTTTCGAAGACAAACTTCAGATTCAGGATCGCTTCCAAGACAGGTCTTTGTCAAGTCTTTCCTCTCTGGGACTGGGGCTGTACGAGCTGTTGCCCGACTACCGGGACCGCTGTCCGCTGTGCCGGGGAAGTGAATGCGCCGTACGCCACGGTCTGTATTTCAGGTGCTTGGTGGATGAGGAGGGGCGGACCTATCAACGGTTTCCAGTGGCTCGCTTCCGCTGCCGGCGGCGGGGCCCGGATCAGCCACGAGATGTCACCTTCAGCGTGCTGCCGGCTCAAGTGGTGCCGCGCCGACGCTTCAGCCTGGGGTTGATGAGCTGGATGGTCGAAGTGGTGGTGAACGGCAAACGGACGATGCGCCAAGCGCTGGACGAGGTGGCCACGGCCGGCAGCCAAGGTGAGGAAGCTGTGCTGTTGGAGGAGTTGACGCTGCACCGCATGCTGCTGCTGTTGGCGGCCGTCTATGGGCGACTGCTCTCTTTTCCGGTGGCCGAGGTCGAGTTGCCCGGAGCCGTCCAAGGGGTGCGGCGGCAGGCCCAGCAGGTGGCCGCGCTGCTGGCGGCCCAGCCCCGAGGCTCTCCACCCCGAGTGGTGCTGCGTTTTCATCGGCGTTACTTCCCCCACCTGCTGTTCGACCTACGATTGGCTCTCGGGCCCCGCTCTGGCTTGCTGACGGGCTGACTCACCGGCATCCGCTGTGTCTGCAGCACAAGTCGCTCAATCCCCTTTTTGCGCCACGTTGTTTGGACCCGGCTGGCAGCCGCGTCATGACAAGAATCGATCCTCCACACTGCGTGATAGGGGCCCAGCGGTAGGGTTGTGGCACAAAGGGTTGGCCAAAGGAGCCTCAGGATGAAGGGAAAACAAAAACGCCAGGCCGTGGCGCTGTTCCGCTACGGCGTCATCGCGCCGGTGCTGCACGCCGCCGCCGGCAGCCAAGCCCGTTACTTCGGCCGCATGGCCCGAAAAGAGCTGGATGTGCCGGGTCTGGGCAGACGCCGCTACTCAGTCGCCACTTTCAAGAGCTGGTTGCGCCGCTACCGCCAAGAAGGACTCGACGGACTCTTGCCCAAGCGGCGTTGCGATGCGGGCCGAAGCCGGGTCATCTCCGAGCAGCTGAGCGCCCACATCTCCGAGCTGCTGGCCCGCCATCCCCGGGTGCCGGTCAACCGACTCCGTGAACAGCTGGTGGCCTCGGGCCACATCACTTCGCGCCGCATCTCCGAATCCACTTTGCGTCGTCACATCAAGCGGGCCGGTCTGCGGCCCCAGGTCAAGCCGGCGCCCAAGGCCCGCAAGCACTTCGAAAAACCCCACGCCAACGATCTGTGGGTGATGGATTTTATGCACGGCCCCAAGGTGCCTCTCGGCCGCCGCCGCCGCAAAACCTACCTGGCTGCAGCCATCGATGACCATTCCCGCTTCCTGACCCTGGCCCGCTTCTACACCCGGGAAAACTCCGCAGTGGTCGTCTCGGCACTCCAAAAAGCCTTCTCGCGCCATGGTTTACCCCAGATCCTTTACTGTGACAACGGCTCGGCCTTCTCCTCCAAACAACTCACCTTGGCCTGCGCCCGTCTGGGTGTGGCTCTGGTGCATTCCAAGCCCTATGACAGTCCTTCGCGCGGAAAAATCGAGCGCTGGTTTCGCACCCTGCGCCAGGGTTTTCTAAGCCTTCTCGATCTCGAGGCCTTGACCCTCGACGATCTCAATGCTCGCTTGTCTCAGTGGCTGGAGCAGGACTATCACCGGCGCCGCCACTCGAGCATCTGTGAGACGCCACTGGAGCGTTACCTGCGCTCGCTCGCCTCCATTCGCCGCCGTACGGTCAGCCGGGCCGAGTTGGACCGGGTCTTTTACCGCACGTTGCACCGCACCGTCCGCAACGACTGCACCGTCTCCATCGCCCGCCGGCTCTGGGAAGTGCCGCCCCAATACACTGGCCTGCGCATCGAGATCCGCCATCCCGAAGGACGTCCCAGTGAGCTGTTTCTCTTCGAAGACGACCAGCCGGTGGTGCGTCTGCACCGGGTCGACGCCGCCCAAAACGCCACTTCCCCCCGAAGACCCCGTTTTTCCCTTCCCGACGAGGAGGATGAATCGTGATCCACACTTTTTACGGCTTCTCCGACACTCCCTTCGCCAAGGACATCCCGGCCCAGAAACTGCTCCCCACTGCGGCCTTTGACGAACTCGCCCGGCGCCTGGACTACATGCGTACCCGTCTGGGGCTGATGCTCGTGCTGGGGGAGGCCGGAACCGGCAAAACGGCCGCCGTGCGCGCCTTCGTCGAGCAACTCAACTCCTCCGTCTACAAGCTCTTCTACGTGCCCCTGTCGACGGTCACTCCCCTGGATTTTTGGGCCCAGCTCAACAGCGAGTTCGGCGGTGAGCCCTCCAGCCGCAAGTCCACTCTGTTTCGAAACCTGCAAACGGCCGTGCGCGACTATGTGGAGAACGCCAAAAAGACCCCGATTCTAATTCTCGACGAGAGCCAGTGTCTGCCCGACAAAACACTGGACGAAATACCTGTACTTCTTAATTTTAGGATGGATTCAATCGATCCCCTGCTCATGATCATGATCGGTCATCCCGACCTGGGCCGACGGCTCGGGCGCCCCATGTTCCGCAACATCCACCAGCGCATCCTACTCTCCTACAAGCTGCCTCCCCTGGATGAGGCCGAAACCAAAAACTGCGTCTGCCACCATCTCCAGCTGGCCGGAGCTAAACCCGACATCTTCACCGACTCGGCCTACCTGGCCCTTTACAAAACTTCGGGCGGCGTCTGCCGGCTGCTGAACCGCCTCTGCCTGGCCGCGCTCAACCGGGGCGTGCTCGAGCAAAAGGCCACTCTGGACGAAGAGGACATCTACCGGGCCTCCGACGAGCTGTGAATAGCGCCGACATGTTCTTCGACAACTCTCCCGAGAAGATCCTCGCCTACCTGCAAGAGCAGCTGCCCGATTACCCTTACCGCCCCGAGCTGGATGCGGCTTTCATTGCCGAACTGACCGCCGACTTCCCCGACGTAGACATCCTGGAAGAGATCAAAACCTTCCGCTGGTACTTCGACAACGCTCCGCTGAGTCGCGTCAACAACGTCCGCGTCGCCCTGCGTCGCTGGATCGCCAACGCCAACGGCTCCCGCTTCCGCTAGCTCCTCTCCTACCAAGGGCTGGCCTCAACCACCAGCGCTCCTCTAATCCGTCATTTTCTGCTTACCCAATCCAGGTCAAAACAGCCTGACTTCACCCCCTCTAAACAATCTGCTGTCTTACACCAGGGGCTTTCCCGCCGAGCAGTTTTCTTCCTTCCCGGAAGGCGACCAATACACGGAGCCCTACGCCAATGGCCGGCTGCTGGGAGCCCTCGGGATCTACTACCAGTTGACCGGGGATGAGTGCTGGAAGGATCTGGGCAAGAAGATGGTGGACGGTCTGATCCGGCAGGCCATTCATCGGGAAGACTATGCCTATTTCACCAAGGGGACCTTCGGCGTCAACGAGATTTCGGATCCCGCCGTGGATCAGAAGAGCATCGATCCCTGGACGAACATGCCCTTCGGATGGATCGCCATGGGACTGGCCCAGTTCTACCGGTCTACCGGTTACGAACCGGCACTGAGCCTCTCCGGCAAGCTGGCCCGATACACGCGCTACCACGGGGGGATGTTCGAGGCGGACGGCCACTTCACAGGCATCGGCATGCACTTTCACGGCCATCTCTACCCGATGCTGGGAATGCTCGAGTATGGCATTGCCGCCGGGGACTGGGAGATGATCCAGTTCGTTAAGAAGGGCTACGAATTCGGGACGGCCAACATGGAACCCATGATCGGTTACGTGGCGGAGTGGATCCACCCGGAGGAATACAATTACTCCGAGATCTGCGGTGTGGCGGACATGATCGCCATGGGGCTGAAGCTGATCGAGGCCGGTGCCGGAGACTACTGGGATGACGTGGACCGCTGGACTCGCAACCAGTTTGCCGAGGGCCAGATGATCCGTTCCGACTGGGTGGAAAAAATGGTCCAGGACCGGCCCTTGCAGAAAAAAGCAAAGAGCCTCATCGCCTCCGACCCCATTCAGCTCGGAGATCCGGGTGTGACCACAGACAATGTAGGGGCCAGAAGCGTCGGGGGGTTTGCGGGTTGGCCGTCGGTCAATGACTGGCAGGGACATGAAAGCAGGAGCATCATGCACTGAAGTTACCCCACTTTTGTGGACAGTTTACGGCTTTCGAATCAAGCCACATCTGAGTGCCTCGATTCATAGTTGATCGGCGACAGATAGTCCAGTGACGAGTGCCGCCTGTGAGGGTTGTAAAAGCCCTCGATGTAGTCGAAGACAGCAAGCTTGGCCTGCAGCTTGCTGCGGAAGCTGTGCCGGTCGATCAGTTCACACTCCAGAGAGGCAAAAAAGCTCTCACACAGCGCGTTGTCATAACAGTCACCGACCGAGCCCATGGAGGGTCTGATGCCGGCTCTCTTGCAGCGTAGCCCGAACTCGATCGACGTGTATTGCGTCCCCTGGTCCGAGTGATGGATCACCCCGTCGGATTCACGCTCTTGAAGTGCCATTTGCAGGGCATCGGTCACTAGCCGGGTCTTGAGATCATTTCTGAGCGACCAGCCGACCACTCGACGACTGAAAGCGTCGACCACTACGGCCAGGTAGACGAAACCTGCCCAACTCGGCACGTACGTGATGTCTGCAACCCACAGTCGGTTGGGGCGGCTGACCTGGAAGTTTCGCTCCACCAGATCCGGAGCCGGACGGCTGTCTTGGCCTCTCAGGGTCGTGCGTGTCTTGCGTCTGCGGCTAACGCCTTCAATGCCGGCGACTTTCATCAGTCGGGCCACCCGGTTTTTGCCCACCAGGTGACCTTCCTCTCGAAGTTCCGCCGTAATGCGGGGAGCTCCATAGGTCCGACGACTTTGCTGGTGGATCCCGTTGATTGTTTCCAGAAGACGAGCATTCGCTTCATCTCGAGTCGAAGGTCCGCGATCGACCCACGCGTAGTAGCCACTGGTGGAGACACCCAGCAAACGGCACATGGTGGTGATTGGATAGTCGGCCTGATTCACTTTCACGAACCTGAAGACTCCTTGGAAATCGGATCGCTCTCCCGTGCGAACCAGGCCGCGGCTTTTGCCAATATTTCCCGCTCAACCCTCAGCTGCCTATTTTCTTTGCGCAACTTCCGCAGCTCGGCTCGTTCTACCGTCGTCAGGCCGTCTCTACGACGGCCTTCATCCAGGTCTGCCTGGGCGATCCAGTTGCGGATCGTCTGTTCGTTGGGTTCAAACTCTCGGGCCAGCTCACCGGGGCTGCGCCCGGCTCGATGAAGCTCGACTATCTGCTGGCGAAACTCGGGTGGATAAGCTCGTCTTGTTCTTGGCATCGTGTCCTCCATTCTCCCAAAGGATTAGGTGTCCACGAAACCGGGGGAACTCCACACTGCTGCACGGGCAACGGGACGAGAGCCATCTACTACGTCTGGGAGAATATTCTCACCCACAGCGACGGCCGATTGAAGGTGAACCTGCTGCTTAACCGGGCCTCCCCCTGGGCCGATATCAACAGCCACGTTCCCTACCAGGGCCGGGTGGATGTGAAGGTCAAGAAGGCTTCTCACCTGTCCATTCGGATTCCGGAGAGGGGTGTACCGTTCTTTCTGTAATTTGGGAAAGGTGAGCTAAAAGGATCAGAGGTCTGGGGCAGGATTTCTCCAAAAACTCAAGGCAACGAGTAAGGAGGATCCGAATGACCCCAGACCCAAAACAGAGGCTACCACGAGAACTATTGAGAGAGCTGATCGAAGAAGGCAGTGAAGCGTTTCGAGGAGTATTAGAGAAGCTGATCAACGCCGCCATGCAGCTGGAACGAGAAGAGTTTCTGGGAGCTCGACGCTGGGAGCGGAGCGAGCAGCGTCGAGACCACGCCAACGGGTACAAGGACAAGACGCTGTCCACTCGAGTGGGACAGCTGCGAATCCGGATTCCACAAGTACGTCACCTGGACTTCTATCCCCGATCCCTGGAACGAGGGTGCCGTTCGGAGAAGGCGCTCAAGTTGGCCATCGCCGAGATGTATGTAATGGGCGTGTCGACGCGCAAGGTCACCGAGATTACCGAGCAGCTGTGCGGCACCGAGATCTCCGCCAGCCAGGTCTCAAGAATCTCCAAGCTGCTGGACGACGAACTCGAGCAGTTTCGCAACCGCCCTTTGGGCAGCTATCCAGTTGTGTACCTGGATGCGCACTACGAGAAGGTCCGTCGCCAGGGCAGCATTCAGGATGTGGCCGTCTTGAAAGCGACCGGAGTCAACTGCTGGGGCAAGCGGGAGGTGATTGGGGTCAGCTGCCGACTCAGCGAGGCTGAGGTCCACTGGCGAGGGTTTCTGCAGCAGCTTCAAAAGCGTGGTCTGGAGGGTGTGCAGCTGATTGTCAGCGATGACCACTCGGGTCTACGTGCTGCTAGAAGAGCCGTTTTTCCCTCGGTGCCCTGGCAACGCTGTCAGTTTCACCTGAGCCAGAATGCTCAGCGTTACGCCCGCCGATCCGATCAACGTGCCGCCATCGCCACTGACATTCGAGACATCTTCAACGCACCCTCAGGCGGCGAGGGCGAGGCCATGCTTCGAACCCGAGTCGAGCAATACCGTGACCGCAACCCGGAGCTGGCCGATTGGATGGAGACCAACCTGCCCGAAGGCTTTACGGTCTTTCGTTTTGCACGTTCTACCTGGCGGCGCATTCGCACCAACAACGGGCTGGAGAACCTAAACCGTCAGATTCGCCGGCGCACCCGGGTCGTCGGTATCTTTCCAAACACCGAGTCCGCTTTGCGACTCATCACCGCCGTCGTCGAGGAGATTCACGAAGACTGGCTGATCGGGAAGCAGTACCTCAGTCTGGTCGATTTCAACCCACAGGAGAATCCTGTTTCAGATCGCTCTCAGTCAAATTACAGAAAAACAGTTGCGTAACCTCCCGGAGTGGGTCAAGGCAACAGACACACACTGTCGCGTCAATGGCAAAGAGCGATCACTCTCCTGGGAAGGCCGCTATGCAGTGGTGGGACACGTCAAACCCCAAGACGAGGTCACCCTGTCCTTCCCCATCGGGGAGCGGATCGACAGGATTCAGGTCGAGGGTCATGACTACACTCTGGTCCGCAAGGGCAACGAGGTGGTCAGTATCGATCCTCAGGGCCGGAACTATCCCCAGTACCAGCGCGACCACTATCGAGAAAACGCGACGCGTTTGAAAAGCGTCGAGCGATTCGTGGCGGATCGGACCGTGGACTGGTAAGCGGCTTGGGGTGTCCTCCCGAAAAATCCCGTCCACCTTGTACAGCAATGACTTACGCAAATCTTGAGGCGGAGGTCAAGGCCTCGTATCCTGCGGCCCATGAGAGAGATTCGGGTGCTTCTTCAGGCAACTGTTGTTGCGGGCGGAGAACTCCCAACCACACGCCATAGCAGACGTCACTGGCGAGCGGACGCGCTGCTTGCGCGCTGCGGACCTGATTATTAGGCCTCAAAAGTTAGTGCTTTAATTGTTGAGGCGCTTCACTTGTTCAGGAACTGCTTGCCAGGCGGTCAAATCGATTGCGGAACCGGGATCAACCCGCGTGCTGATTTGACCGGACCTAAACAAGACCTCTTCTGCGTTAACGTAGTCGCTCAGATTTATGTAACCGATCCCGTAATCTTGAGCAGATCCGGAAGTTAGCAATTCCAGAACGGCATTCATTTGAAGTCGCTGGTGGTCCTTCTTGAGTTCTGGATTGAATCTCAAGACGATGTCAAGAGCCTTCTCAGGTTGGTCAAGACAGAACTTCCAGCCTCGCAAAGACGCTTCAAGAAATAGCTCAACTTTCCTACGGTTGGCTGCAAGAAAGCTCTCGGTTGTAAACAGCACATCTCCGAGGATGGCAGAATCATAGTCTTTTGGTGAGAGAATTTGCAGTTTGTCGCCATCGTAGCCCGCCGCGCGAATCAGGTTGAGTTCGTTGGAAACGGTAACCTGTGAAAGTATGTATTCATCCTCAAGGAATGGGGTGACTGAGAATTCCTGGGGAATTACCTGCACGTCGGAAAGACTCATCCCCACAGTGGACAACATCGATACAAACTGTGCCTCACGGCCTCCGAGCCAGAGACCAACCTTCTTCCCCCTGAGATCGCTAAGATCGCTTATCGCGTTCTCTGATTTGAGAACATAACGGTAGATTGAGTCCTGAAAGACTTGGGCGATTGCCACTAGAGGTACTCCGTTACTGCGAGCACCGATAACATGGTTGACTACCCCGATTCCGATGTCGTCTGTTCGCGCCGCAACGGTCACTTGGGGCTTGATGTCGGGCCCTCCTGGCCTTAACTCGACATCAAGCCCAACATCAGGGTAAAACCCAAGTTCCTTGGCAACGAGGAAGCCGGCAAATTGACTTTGCGGTATCCACTTAAGTCGCAGGCTTAGAGACGACATTCCAGAATCCCCCGACCGCCCTAGTATCTTCATTGCAACAAATGCTGCGGCTAGGACAGCCACAATCCCCAAGACCAGAAGAATCAACGACTTCTTCCTCATCAATACCCCTCTTTCAGCATTCCTCACCGGGAGACCTAATTCGATTGCTCAATGTTTTTCATTCGCCGGGGGAACCTACAGATATCTTTCAAAGCGTAGCCTCCTTCCCGATGTGTCGCGGGCCAGTTGAAAAGCGGCCAGTGATTGAGTAGTTATAGTTATATCCTTCCATCCTCAGAGTTTCAAACTTTCCTTAAGACCCGTCTCGGTTGGTGCGAACCTGGCCCGGAACGGTCCTGTAGAGAGCGTGTACGGACTGCTCTGGTCGGGCGAGCAGTCGCTTGCCTCAATGGCCCCGTTGATCGCCGCTAAACAGTCCAGCAAGTGGTGTGTATCTTCTTAAGGTATAAGGTCAAGGAATCGGTAGAAGTCGATGAACTCGTCCTCCAACCCTGTTGAGATCTCGCTTGTCTAGACATGGCAATTGAGAGAAACTGGCTGTTTGGTGCTTCCGTCTTCAAGGGTAAAGCTCAGGCGAACCGAGCAAACACAGTGAGCGCAGCGAACCAAAGGACCGCAGTCCTGTAAAGACGTATGTCGCGTGAGCCTCCAGCCCCATCCAGCGGATCCGATCCTGGAAAGACGCCCACGCTGAGGCGTGCCCTGGGGATTAAGATGGGACTCGCCATCGTGGTGGGAAACGTCATCGGTTCCGGCATTTTTCTGAAGCCGGGAGCGATCGCCGCGGAGGCGGGGGAATTCGGTCTGATTATCTCCGTCTGGTTGTTTGGCGGAGTGCTCTGCATTCTGGGAGCGCTGTGCTTCGCCGAGCTGGCGACCATGTTGCCACGTGCCGGTGGGCTCTATGTTTATTTGCGTGAGGCCTATGGTCAGCCGGTGGGTTTTCTGTTGGGCTGGATGGAATTGATGTTAAGCCGTCCTGCTGCGCTGGGCGCTCTCTCCGCCGCCTTCGTGGGCTCTCTGACGCTGGCGCTCGATTGGAGAACTTCTCAGCTCACGGACCTGATACTGATCTTGATCCTGATCGGAGGCACGGCCTGGGTGAATATCGTCGGCGTCATCTGGGGTGGGAGGCTGCAAATGGTCACCACCCTGATCAAAGGGACCGGCCTGGGACTAATGGCGGCAGTTCCTCTCTTGCTTTTCCCCTTCACCGGTGTGGGCATCGAGCTCGCAAACTATGCTACGACGGCCGTCCCGAGGCAGCCGGGACTTGCGTCGCAGTTAGGCGCTGTGCTGCTGGCGGTCATGTGGGCTTACAACGGTTGGCATGGGATCACCCCGCTCACCGAGGAAGTTCGAAATCCTCAACGTACTATCCCCCGCTCCCTTTTGGGTGGCGTCGGGATCTTGATCGTGTTGTACATCTCGGCCAATCTTGCCTACCACGGGGTCCTGACCATGGGAGAGATGCAAGCGGCCGGCGATCACGTCGCAGAAGAGATGCTGCGCAAGCTTGTGGGCCCTATTGGTCTCGCCATCATGTCGGCGGTGATCATGTGCAGCGTTTTTGGCGCCATCAACTCGAATATCCTACAGGCCCCGCGGGTGACATTCGCCATGGGACGGGACGGGGCCTTCTTTCGCGTTCTGGGTCAAGTGCACAGCAAGTATCGGACTCCTGCCGTCGCGATCTTTGCCAAGGCAACGCTGGGAATGGCGCTGGTGATGATTGTTGTAGTCGCCAAGTGGCTGGTGCGGGACGTCAACATCGACTCCTACGACTCGAGAACGGCGTCGCTCATCATCGGGAGCCTGCAGAACGATTCCATCTTCGGCTTGTTGACCAATCTGGTGATCTTTTCGGCCAGCATCTTCTACGCCCTGGGAGTACTGGCGGTGATTGTTCTGAGAGTTCGCCGTCCACAACTGGAGCGGCCCTTCAAAACGCCGGGGTATCCACTGGTACCTGTAGCCTTCGTATTGGTCTACGTTTGGTTTCTGTACCAGGTGTTCATCGACAAACCGCTCGAGTCTCTCGTCGGGATCATACTGATCGCTCTGGGGATCCCCGTCTACTACGCCTATCAACGGGCCACGCGTCGAGGAAATCCGTAGGGGCGACCCTTGTGATCGCCCGTTGTAACAAGGTCAGCAGAAACCCCCACCGGGCCGGCACAAGACCGGTCCCCTACGATCGCTGCCCGTGACGTCCTATTCCCAGGATCGCAACGTGGCACCCAGATCTTGCCGTCCATGGAGCCGCATGAGAAACAGATTGCCCGACTGGAGCACGAGTTCGACGCTTTCCAGGCGTCCAAACTCCGCCCGTCCATGCTCTGTTGTCAGAATGAGGTAACTGTTCTGAGGATGTTCTTCGAGGTACCCGGCAAGAGAAGAAGGGTCCTCGATGATAGAAGACTTGACGGCTCCACGAGCATAGTAATAGGTGGTGTGGTGGTGCCAGCGATACAGGATCATCGGTTTCTCGGGCGAGATCTCGGGCCGGGCAGCAATACAAAGTGCTTCGGTGGATTCGAATCTTCCCACCACTGGAGCCCCCAGGGTGTGGATCGCGGCTAAACTAACGGCCGCGCCACCGACAATCGCCAGGAACAGGCCCCTCAGATCGCCACGTCTCAGGAACAGCCAGCAACAGGGCACCTGTCCAAAGAGAATCGCTATTCCGATGGCCAGTCCCTGGTAGGGCGCTCGAAAGAAGAACCAGAATCCCAGGGTCAACCCCACAGAGAAGACGACAGTGACAACAATCGCGGCGAGGACACTGTTTCTCATCCACTTCGTCCAGGCTCCCTTTTCCAGAGTCCGATCCCACTCCATTCCGATCAAAAGACAGAGTGCCGGAAAAATGGGAAGAATGTAACCGGCCAGTTTACTGGTGGATATCGAAAAGAATATGAAAGGCACACAAACCCAGATCCAGAGAAAGACCAGCAGCGAGTTCGCTTCGGAAGAAAGCTCCCTGCGAGTTTCCCAGAGCCTCCGGCCCGCCGCAGGAAGAAATGCAAACCAGGGGAGAAACCCGCCCAATAGAACCGGCAGGTAGTACCAGAAGGGCTGGCTGTGATGATGGAGGTCGGAAACAAAGCGAGCCAGATGATGATTGACCAGAAAGGTCATTACGAAATTCTCTCCATTGGCTATCCAGACCAGACCCAACCAGGGTCCTGCTACCAGCAAGCACGAAACCACCACCACGAGTCCCAGCCGTCCCAACCCGGGCAGTTCATCCTGGACCAGCAAATAGAGGAGGACGCAAGCCCCGAGCAGAACAATAGCCACAAAACCTTTGGCCAGCACTGCAAACCCCAGAGAACTGCCACAGACAAGTGCCCAGCCTACGCTCCCATAACGAATCGCCAGAAACACGGAAATCATTGAAACAGTAAAGGCCGCTGTGAGCGGCAGATCTGTCGAAGCTGCCCGTGAGTACCCGACATACAGCAAACACGTGGTCAGTATGAGAAAGACCACATAACCCAGACGCCCTCTCACCATCCAGGCAGCGAACACACCAACTGCAGCCGCCAGGAGAAGAGCCAGAAGGGCATTGGGAAGCCGGGCTTGCCACTCCCCATAACCGAAAATTGAAAAACTGGCGACTTCCATCCAATACAACAGCGGCGGTTTTTCGAGCCAGGGCCTTCCGTCCAGGGTGGGAGTGACAAAATCGCCATGTTCGTACATTTCCTCGGCCACCCGGGCATACCTGGGCTCGTCGGACCCAACAAACGGCAGCAGCCCGAGCTGAAGAAACAGGGTCAGATAGGCCAGGAGCAGGCAAAAGAAGAAGCTGAGAAGTGGTTTTCGTTCAATCACCGAATTGGTATTGTACTCACTCGCCCTCCATGTTCTAATGCTCGCGGCGACCCATCAAACTTCCTGTGGCCAAGAAAGTTCCCAAGCCCGTTTTTCTCATTCTCTTCTGCCTTCCCTTTTTCGCCGCACCTGATCACTCGTCCGTCTGGGACACTACCGAAGCCTTTTATGCACAGATTCCGAGAGAGATGGTGGAATCCGGAGACTGGCTGGTACCCACCTTCAACGGAATTCCTCGACTGGACAAGCCTCCTCTGAGCCACTGGGTGGTGGGTGGCTTCTACAAGTTGTTCGGCGTCAGCCTTCTGTGGGAGCGGCTCATGATGGCTCTTGCAGCCGCCGGTTCACTGGCCACTGTCTACTTGATTGGCCGTCAACTGTTTGCATCACCAGTGGCTCTCCTGGGTGTCGGCATCCTGGCCACAACATTTCGTTTTCATGCCGTAGCACGGCGCCTGCCCATGGATATCTTGATGCTCTTTTTTGACTTGCTGGCTATTCTTTTTGTGATTCTCTGGGTCAAAAAGGAGCAACGCCCCTACCATCTTTTGCTGGCTGCCCTGTGCTTCGGCCTCGCGTTTCTGACCAAGGGTCCGGTCGCCCTGTTCCCTCTCGGGTTTCTGGTTCCCTGGTTTTTCCTGTACGAACGTAAACCACTGCGTCCCCACGCAGGTTGGATGGCACTCGGTTCGGCTCTCTTCCTGGGCGTATCCCTTTCCTGGTTTGTGGCCCTCGGGTTGGCGTACAACTGGCAACCTGTTTGGGACTTTTTCCTGGCAGAAAACCTGGGACGATTCGCCCTCATGGATTTCGGCCCCAGGAGGAGTCTGTTTTACTACTTTGGGGTCTTTGCGGGTGACTTTGCTCCGTGGTCTCTGCTCGTCCCCGGAGCCCTGGTCTGGGTAGCCCGATCGCAGTATTCTGCAGAAACAGGCAAAGCCAGAATACCCCTGCTGTTTCTGGGGGGATGGTTCCTCATCTACTTCGGGATTTTCTCGCTTTCGACCAACAAACAGGATTACTACATTTTACCTTTGTACCCTGCAGCTGCCCTGTTCGTGGCGTTCTTCATCTCGAAAGTACCCGAATCTGCTGCCTTGAGGTGGTTGGTTGGCCCGGTGCTCCTCTTTTTGAGTTTATTGACCTGGTGGATGACACCTTTGGTCTTCCCTGGAGGGTTCCTCTTATGGCTTGCCCCACTGGCACTCCTGGCGGCTTCTTTTTTTGCTGTTCTCCGGAAAACGAAGCCTCTCCTGGTGGCCTTCAGCATGTTTTATCTGCTGGGTTTCTTCACTTACCAGAAGCCTTTCCAACGGTACCGTCCTATCCACGGATTCGCCCAGACCATTCAAGGACATCTGGAAGCTTCAGAACGCCTCGTGGAACCCGGTTATTTCCGCTTCGCGGCCCCCAGCCTGCGATTCTATCTGGACCGGAATATCCTGGAGCTTCTGGTCATTGATGAGGCCGTCGAGGCCCTTGAGTCATCGTCAACCGTCCTGCTGATCACTGACCTGAACGGGCTTAACGAGCTCAAGCAAAGGCTAGAGGGACAGATCCACATCGTGGAAACCCGCCCACGGTTCCACACCAGAGCGCGCCACTTCATCGAGGCTCTGATCGGTGGATCCGGGAAGGAAGCCAACCGATGGAGCCGTGACCTTTATCTCACCTCCAACCGGGCCCTCGGGGGTTCACGATGACAATGCGGGTTAGTGTTCGTTCTCAAAGTGGGGCCTCAGGCCGCGACAGAAACCTCAAAGTGGGAGGGGCCTCAGGCCGCGACAAAAAACGTTTGGGGTCGTGGAGTGACCTTTCTGGTGCTGGGCTCCCCGGTTGGACCTACCAGGATTCACCAATTTCCTCCAGGGATCTGCCCTTCGTCTCCGGTACCAGTCGCCATCCAAATGCCACGGCAAAAAGGCAAACTGCCACGAATATGCCAAAGCCCCACGCCTCGCTGCCGAGACTCTCCTTGAAAAAGGACAGCATTGCCGGAAGCAAAAAGGGACCTGAAAAGGCCGACACCCACAGACTCAACGAGGCGAGGGTCATCCCTTTCCCGCGCAGGTGAGTTGGGAAAACTTCGGACATCATCACCCAGGCAAGAGGGGCAAGGCTGACCACGACGCCTGCCACGACCAGCAGCATCGTGAGCAAAAGAGCGGGGCCGCCGGGATCCGTGAAGAAGACACTCGCCAGGGCCAATCCTAAAGCCATGGCACTCGTGCCGGTGAGCAAGAGCGGTCTTCTCCCGAAGCGATCGATCGCCCACAACCCGGCCACGGTCCACAGCAGCTTCCAGGACGTGACGACGATCGATTGCAGGAGTGCATCAGAAGCAACCGTCTCGAGGCCGGCGCGTCGGAAGGCAACAGGGGCGTGGAGTAGTAGTGGGCCGGTTCCGCTGAACTGCTGCAGCACCGCAAGCGCGCAGGCGACGAGAAGAGCTTTCCTTATTCCGGGCTGAAAAAGATCGGCGAAGCTCCCCGTCTTCCGCACCGGCAAGTGCTCGATCCGACCCATCTCCAAGTCGGCATGCGGCGATCCTCCGATGCGGGCGAAAACCGCGCGCGCTTCCGCCTTCCGTTGCCTTTGAGCGAGCCATCTTGGGCTTTCCGGCATCCAACTGAGGCCGATCAGAAGAACCAGAATCGGAACCAGCTCGGAAGCGAACATCCATCGCCAGGATGCGTTGAAGGAGAGGAGCCAGGAGACAAGAAGAGAGGCCAGCGAACCGACCACGATGGCCAGTTGGTGACCCCAAACCAACCGGCCGCGCAGGTGAGCCGGCGCCACCTCGGCGATGTACATGGGCGAGACGATGGAAATCAGTCCCACACCCATCCCGCCCACAATTCGAAAGATGGAAAAGCCCAGCATCGTTGTCGGCAGGGTCGTCCCGACGGCTGAGAGTCCCAGCAGGATGGCGCCCAGATAGAGGGCTTTCTTTCTTCCCCAACGATCCGTCAAGACACCGAAGCCCAGGGCACCGAGGATGCAACCCATGACCGCGCTTCCGGCGGCGAATCCCAGCAGCCATGGAGACGGGGAAAACTCGTTCTTTAGAAAGGGGATGGCACCGGCGATGATCGAGAGGTCATATCCGAAGAGGAATCCCCCGACTGCTGCAAACACGGTAAGGAAGTAAAGGTAAGATCTGTGTTCGGAGCTCACACCCGGTCGGGAATGACATACGGATAACGGTAGTCGCGTCTGAGCATGGCATTTGCCTCGTCGTCGTCGATGTACCGTTCCGTCCTGGGATCGAAATTCAGCGTGCGGCCTAAACGATAGGAAGTATTGGCCATGTGGATCAAAGCACAGCTGCGATGTCCCTCGAGAATGTCACCTTTCAACATCGAGTGATCGTCAGCACGAATCGCGTCCACAAAGTTCTTGAACATGTCTCCGCCGCCACCGCCGCTCGGACCGGGTTCGCGCTTCTGGCCCATGTAAGTCCGCCAGTTCCCGCCCAGCTCGACCACCATATATCCCTCGGAACCGTAGAAAAGATTGCCAATGCTGTTGGAGGGTCCCTCGCCCAGGCCGCCTTCGTGATTCGTGATCCAGTGACGCACTTCGAACTGCAGGACCTTCTTTCCCCCTTTTCCGTCCTGGTTCGGGAATTCGAACGCGGAGATCAACGTATTGGGCGTTTCCTGGTCGTCGTCGAACATGAAGTGCCCGCCTATTGCCGAGACCCTGGTCGGCAAGGCCACGCCCAGCCCCCAACGGGCGACGTCCACTTGATGGGCACCCTGGTTACCAATGTCGCCGTTACCATAGTCCCAGTGCCAGTGCCAGTTGTAGTGGAACCGGTTGCGCGTGAAGGGCCGTTTGGGAGCCGGCCCAAGCCACAGGTCGTAATGCACGCCCGGCGGCACCGGCTCTTCTTTCGCGCGCCCAATCGTATTGCGCCATTTGTAGCAGATCCCCTTGGCCATGTAGACCTCGCCCAGCCCGCCTTCGTGCAAAAACTTCATCGCTGACTGGAATCCAGCGTAACAGCGACGCTCGGCGTGGTGTTGGATGAAGCGTTTGTATTTACGGGAAGCTTTGACCAGCTGCTGCCCTTCAAAGTAATTGTGCGTACCCGGTTTCTCGACCGCTGCATGCTTGCCAGCCTGCACGGCCCAGTAGGCGGCCAGGGCATGCCAGTGGTTGGGCGTGGCAATGCTGACCGCATCAATGCTCTTGTCCTCATACAGTTTTCTCAGGTCGACGTAGGTTTTCGGTTTGGGAATGCCTTCCTCCTGCATCAGCTGCAGTTTCTCCGCGATGATGTTTTCGTCCACATCGCAGACGGCAGCGACCTCGGCGTTCTCCAGGGCCGAATAGCCCTGGATGTGCCCGTACCCCATCCCGCGGATGCCAATCACACCAACGCGCACGCGGTTGTTCGCGCCGATAACCCTCGCATAACTGGAGGCCGGAAGACCCAGCGACAATCCACCGGCCGCTCCGGCGACGCTGCCGATAAACGCTCGCCGAGAATTCTTTGACCCGGTGCTCGGCATTTCATCTTGTTTCTTTTGTGCTTCTGACATAACACCCTCGCTGCTGGAGAATCGAAACCCAAAGTTTATGCGACTGCTGTCCGGTAGATCATACCACCGAGGGGCTGTTGCCCCAACCAGATCCAGCTCTTTCTGCGGCCCCCCGGGAGCTCACACGTGCTCTTTGCCTCGCCCTTGCCTTTGCCTTTGCCCGTGCCTTCTCCTTGACCTCAACTTTTAATGCCTACCGAGCCTTTGCCTTCAAGTTCAAGGGGCAGGAGCCGATGCACATTGAGCCGTCGCTGACAGTTGGTTCCATCAAGGCTCCTGACCAACCCGGTCGGCCATTGAGTGGAGTTGCCTTCACTGACTAGCCCGGGGCTAGAACGGCCCAGGCCAGAGAAAGGTAGGAGGTAGGAGGAATTGCGGGCTCGGGCAAAGGTAGGGGCTCGGGCAAAGGTAGGGGCAAGAAGAGGGCGCTGGACAGGGATTCGGGGGCTGTTTCAGTGTGGCGGCTACTATCGGCCGCGCGTTATTCGCGAAAGGCGGCGATCCCCTGCTGGGCGGCGCCACTCAGGAGCAGATAGTCGGTACCGTAAACCATGAACCGAAAACCCTGATCCAGCCGCCGGCGCAGCTCTGTGGGTGTGCCGGTTCCGATTCCTATCGCCACATTGTTCTTGCGACCCACATCCAGGGCCCGGTCGATTGCCGCGTCCAGTTCGGGAAAGGGCATTCGCAGCGGATTGAGACCATAGGAAAGGGACAGGTCCCATAAACCCATGTACAAAGCGTCCACGCCCGGCACCGAGGTGATCGCGTCCAGGTCCTCGATCGCTTCCTTCGTTTCCAACATGAGGGCAACCAGAATGTTGTCGTTGGACCGCGTCAGGTAGTCCTCATAGTCCATCGCATAATGGGACGCACGCATCGGTCCAAAACCGCGCGTTCCTTCGGCGGGGTAGCGCGTCGCGCTGACGATGGCACGCGCCTGTTCGGCTGTCTTGATCATGGGTACGAGAACCCCCATCGCTCCAATGTCCAGCGCTCTTTGGATGCCGATGGCATCATCCGAGGGCAGGCGCACAATGGGGATCGTCTCGGTTCCGTTCATGGCCATCAGCATGTGCTCGATCTCGGCATAGTCGAGCGCGTTGTGCTCGGTCTCCACGGCCAGCCAGTCATATCCGGCATGGGCCAGCAATTCCGCCACATTGGGGCTGCCCAATCCCATCAGAGCGCCAACCGTCGGCTCGCCCGCATTCAGCTTTTCGCGTACCCAATTGTTCCTCATTCCAACCTTTCTCAGGGGGCGCCGTGATTTCCGGACCCGAATCCTCTCGCTGTCGCCACCATTCTACAGCGCGGTAAATGAAATCCTGGTCAATCAGCCACCGAATCGCGCTGCTTGATTTCCAGCACCAACTCGCGGGCCCGGACCAGCGTGGCGTTTCGTTCCTCCAGCATGCGCTGTCGAACTTCGTCCATCATGGCTGGAGTGGGCCGCGCAGTGAGGTAGAAGGCGCGGCTGGAAAGGGTTTCGTCGATCTTTTGGGCCCCGCGCCGCACGTCAGGTCCCAGAGTGTGCGCCACCCAACTGGCTGTCCCGGTGGCAGCCTGGTATCGATAATCGCAGGAAAGCCGAATTCGATCCGAATGATTCGGCAAGCCCCGATGGACCGTACGGCAGAAGAAGATGACCGCACTGCCGGGTTCATACTCGGCCGTGACCCATTCCAACGTGGAGGCATCCAGCCCGTATTCGCGGCTTTTGTCATCCTTGGTGGTAGCGGACACCGTGCCCCCGCTCTGCAAGAGCCCGAGGGTGTGTGATCCGGGCGAAACAGCGAGTCCGCCGATCGTGTGGTCGATATCCATCAGCGAGACCCAGCCTGTATAAAATCGGTCGGCCTGATACCCCAGCTTCGGGTCGCCATCCTGATGCGCTCCCAGGCCCCGGGGTGCCGTCATATCCGGATCGGGAAAAACGGCTCGGATCAGCTGCTGCTCCCAGACCTGAATCGGTTCGCCACAGACGGCCTCGAGCACGGCAACGATTTCGGGCGACCGGGCGAGCTGCTGAAATGATTCCAGCCGGACGATCCGATCGTAAACAGCCATCCATTCGACTTCGGTAGGTTCCGGTCCGCCGCTCCACAGCGGTGCGTCTTCAACCGGCTCTTCTATGAGGAAGTGGGCGCGCAACACGTCCATGACGTCGCGCTTCAGCTGGAGTGCTCTGGTTGGCTCCACCAGGCGGCGGAAGTACAGATAGCCTTCCACCTCCATCCGCTCCCGAAGGAGTGCCAGGTCTTCGGCGTCATCCGTCGAATCAACCATACTCAAAGAGTCCGTCGCCGCCATTTGCGTTCCCTTTATGTGGTTCCTTTATCCATTCGCTCGACCAATTGTGCACGATCCGTCCCAAGCAGTCTAGGATTCCAGGACGGAATCCTTCACCCTGGTGTCCCGAATAATTTGAACCCTGATATGATCACTGCGCGATGTTCGTCTGACTGGCTCTGGGGAAAATATTTTCGCAAATAAAGAGGCCGGCTCTTTCGTGAAGGCAAATTATTTCGACTATCCGTTTCGCCTCTCTTTTCTTGGCCTTCTAGCCCTGGTCTGGGCGCAGCCGGTCAGCACAGCGCAGCCGGTCAGCACAGCGCAGCCGGTCGGACTGTCGCCCTCCTCCTCTCAGGAGATTGATTTCGCAGACAGTATCATGCCGATCCTGCGCGAGCGCTGTTACACCTGCCATAGCGAGATACAGCAGATGGGAGGCCTTCGCCTTGATCGCAGGGACGATGCGCTGCAGGGAGGGAAATCGGGAGCTGTGATCATCCCCGGCGACGGCGCCGGCAGCAAGCTGGTCCAGATGGTTGCCGGCGCCGTCGAGGGAGCTGTCATGCCCCTGGTCGGTGACCGGTTGACACCGGAGCAGGTCGATGTTCTGCGAGCCTGGATCGACCAGGGAGCCAACTGGACGGACGGCGTGACTGCAGAGTCGGTCGACGCGAGAGATCCCCGCGCCTCGCACTGGTCCTTTCAGCCGGTTCGCCGGCCCCCGCTACCGGAAGTGAAGAATACAGCCTGGATCAAGAATGAGATCGACGCCTTTGTCCTGGCGCGGCTGGAAGCGGAAAGCATCGAGCCTGCTCCCGAGGCCGACCAAAGATGCCTGATTAGCAGGCTGAGTCTCGACATTACCGGGTTGCCGCCGACCACAACGGAGGTTGCAGCCTTTTTAGCTGACGAGGAGCCGGACGCCTACGGGCGCTTCGTGGAGGGCTTGCTGCATTCCCCTCATTACGGCGAAAAGTGGGGCCGGTACTGGCAGGACCTGGTGCGCTATGCAGACAGTGAGGGCTACTCCGGTGACGACGATCTTCCGCACATGTGGCGCTACCGGGAATGGGTCGTGAATGCATTGAATCGGGATATGCCCTTCGACCGGTTCACCATCGAGCAGTTGGCGGGTGATTTGCTGCCCGGGGGCACAGTCGAACAGCGGACAGCCACCGGCTTTTATCGTTGCGGCCCCGTAAATCGAGAGGCGGGCGTTGACCTCGACGAATCGAGGTTCGAGCAGGTGGTTGACCGCACCAGGGCGGTCGGGGACGTCTGGCTGGGTCTGACAGTCGGCTGCGCCCAGTGCCACGACCACAAGTATGATCCCATCTCGCAGAAGGACTTCTATCAGCTCTTCGCTTTCTTTGACCGAATGGAGGATGTGGAAATCGACGCTCCCCTGCCCGGGGAGATCGGCCCCTACCTGCAGGGCCGACCCGAGTACGAAGAGAAACGCCAGGAGCTACTCGCTCCCTTCGGTGTACCTGAACTGCAGGCCGATTGGGAACGAAACCTGTTGCTGGCTGGAGAGAATCCCGGCCGTGACGCCGGTTGGGACTACGCTTTGACCCAGCTCGGGGAACACGTCAAGGTGGTAGAGATTCCTCCCCGGCAGCGCACCAGCAGGCAGCGGCGTTTTGTAGCCAGGCTGTTCGTTGGGCAATACAGCTTCGTTGTTGGCGAAGAACAGTACAAGGAATTGGGCTTCGAACAATTAAGGAAGGACCTGGCCCAGCTCGACGCGGACTTCCCCGGTGTTGCTCAGGCAATGGTTGTAGAGGAAAACCCCCATCCGCAGCAGACGCATATCGCGGTTCGCGGCAACTACAAGCATAAGGGAGACACTGTGTCCCCCGATACGCCGGTGGTATTGCCGCCTCTGCCCGCCGGCGAGAAGACGCGACTAACGCTGGCGCACTGGCTGGTAGCCGACGAGAACCCTTTGACGGCCCGGGTCATGGCCAACCGCGTTTGGCAGGAACTGTTCGGTCGCGGACTCGTGCTGACCAGCGAGAACCTGGGCAGGCAAGGGGGAAAACCGTCTCATCCCGAGCTGCTGGAGGAGATCGCCCACCAATTTCGGGCCCAGGGCTGGAGCCTGAAGCAACTCATCCGCCGGATAGTCAATTCAGCCGCCTACCGCCAATCGTCGAATATCCGGCCCGAACTTACGGAAGCAGATGCCGACAACGCCTTGCTGGCGCGCCAGAGGCGGTTACGTCTTCCGGCCGAACTCGTCCGCGATTCTACTCTCGCCGTCAGCGGGTTGCTGAACACGCAAACAGGCGGACCGACGGTCAGGCCACCGCTGCCGGCGGGGGCGGCAGATTTCCTGGTGAACCCGGTAACGGAGTTCTGGACCGAGACGCAGGGCCCGGATCGCTATCGCCGCGGCATTTATATTCATTTCAAGCGGTTACTCCCCTATCCACAGCTCATGAACTTTGATGCGCCGACGGCAATGGAGAGTTGCAGCCGCAGAGAGCGTTCCAATACGCCCCTGCAGGCGCTGAACCTCTTGAACGATCCTGTGTTCTGGGAAGCGGCTCAAGCGCTGGCGGCTCGGATCCTTCTGGAAGCACCCCCTCAATGGGATCATCGGATGGATTATGCGTTTCAGTTGTGTTTGTCGCGCAGCCCCTCATCGCGGGAACTTCAGAAGATGGGCGTCTATTTCCAGGAGAGGGTGCAAACTTTGGAGGCCCAACCCGCCTGGGCTTCCTCCATTTTCCCGAACCGCTTCGACGGTGTGGAACCAACCAGGGCCGCGGCCTGGGTTGGGGTCGGGCAAATCCTGCTGAACCTGGACGAATTCCTCACGCGGGAGTAAACGGGAGTCCACATGGCAGAAAGAGATTACAGTCGCGTTCATCCCCGCCGCCATTTTCTGCAGGACTGCGCCTGCGGAATCGGGATGGCTGCGTTCGGCCATCTGCTCAACGTCGAAGGCCGAACGGCTGCGGCCGCTTCGCTTCCGGAAGTCAACGCCCTGGCACCTCGGCCTCCCCACTTTGCCCCCAGGGCCAAGAACGTCATTTTCATGCTCATGGATGGGGGCCCCAGCCAGCTGGACCTGTTCGACCCCAAACCGGGGCTGCAAAAGTGGAATGGCCAGCCGCTGCCACCCTCCATGGCGAAAAATCTGAAGATGGCTTTTGCCAAGCCCACCGCAGCGGTGATGGCCAGCGAGTACGAGTTCCGACCTTTCGGACAGTCCGGGACGGAGTTCTCCGAGTTGATTCCGCACGTGGCGTCATGCGCCGACGACATCGCCGTCGTCCGATCGATGCACACCGACGCCTTCAATCACCATCCCGGCCAGCTCATGCTGTTATCGGGAGCGCCCATTACAGGCCGGCCCTCGCTGGGCGCCTGGGTTCTGTACGGCCTGGGAAGCGAGTCGCAAAATCTGCCTGCTTTCGTTGTCCTCAGCTCAACATCGCAGAACAGGGGCACCTTTGGAGGGACATCAAACTGGACCAGCGGCTTCATGCCCTCGGTCTACGCCGGCGTCCCTCTTCGAAGCAGCGGAGACCCGGTCCTCTATCTTTCCAATCCGCCGCAGGTGCCGGCCCAACTGCGCCACAGCGATTCCCGAATCTTGAGAGAAATGAACGAGCTTCATTACGAAAGGACGGGCGACGCCGAGATCGCCGCCCGCATTTCCTCCTACGAGCTCGCGTTCCGCATGCAAAGTGCCGGGCCCGAGCTGCTGGACGTGTCGAAGGAGCCTGCACACATCCGTGAAATGTACGGCATCGACGACGAAGCTACAGCGCCTTTTGGCATGAATTGTCTGCTGGCCAGGCGGCTCGTCGAGCGCGGAGTGCGTTTTGTGATGCTCGCTCACAGCAACTGGGACGATCACGAGAATTTGAGGAAGTCCCTCAAGAAAAACTGCGGTATGACGGACCGGCCTACCGCCGCCTTGCTCAAGGATCTCAAGCAGCGCGGAATGCTCGATTCGACACTGGTCGTCTGGGGCGGCGAGTTCGGCCGGACGCCGGTGATCGAAACCCGCGGGCAGACCGACCCCGCCAAGGCCGGCCGCGACCATCATCCCCTGGCCTACAGCATGTGGCTGGCTGGCGGCGGCATTAAAGGAGGCCAGGTGATCGGGAAAACGGATGATTTTTGCATGAGCATCCTTGAGGATCCGGTCCATGTTCACGATCTACAGGCCACCATTCTGCAACGCCTGGGCTTCGATCACACACGCCTGACCTACCGTCACATGGGAAGAGACTTCAGACTGACCGACGTTGGCGGTGAGGTCATTGAGAAGCTGCTCGATGGGTAGGAGCGCCGAAGGGGTCAGGCAAAGGCAGGGAGAATCGAGAGGGAGGGGCTCACTTTCAGGTTCCAGCGTTCCAAGGAATTCCAGGATCCCAGAGTGGGCTTCCGCACGCGGTGCTGATTGGCGACTGGATACACAACCAGGTAAGCGTTTAAGATGTTGGCAGGATTGACGCTGCCGCGATCTCAACGATGGCTCCCAAGGATTGTCTCATGCACACGCCTGATAAAAACCTGACGCGGCGCGACCTGCTGAAGGCAACCGCGCCGGCCCTGTTGGCCCTGAGCGGCTTGAGGCAGCCGGTTGTGGCCGGCGCCGGAAGCAAGCTGCCACCGACCCGAACCATCACCCGCGGCCCCGGGTATCACTGGTTCGGGTACTACGACAAGTTGGAGTTCGACCCCGGCGGCCGCTTCGTTCTGGGGATGGAAGTCGACTTCGAACATCGCTCGCCTACACCCGACGACGTGATCAAGATCGGCATGGTCGACCTCCAGGATGGTGACCGGTGGATCGAATTGGGAGAGAGTCGTGCCTGGTGCTGGCAGCAGGGCTGCATGCTCCAATGGCGGCCTGGTTCGAAAACTGAAGTCCTCTGGAACGATCGCCAACAGGACCGTTTCGTGTGCCGCATTCTAGATGTCGAGACGCGCCAGCTGCGGACCATCCCACATCCGGTCTATACCGTGAGCCCCGACGGCCGATGGGCGGTGGCGCCCGACTTTCGCCGCGTCCGGGACATGCGCCCCGCTTACGGCTATCTTGGACTGGTCGACCCCCACCACCACGTGCCGGCGCCCCGGGATTCGGGTATCTTCCGCGTTGACCTGGACACCGGGAAGCAGGAGTTGCTGATCTCCCTGGATGAAGTCGTCAAGATTCCCATGCCAGGTGTGGAACTGGCCAAAGCCAAAAGTTATTTCAACCACCTGTTGATCAATCCCGACGGAACACGCTTCATTTTCCTCCACCGCTGGGGATTTCCCAAATTTACCGGCGCCACGCGGATGTTTACAGCCAGCCACGACGGCTCCGACCTCCGTGTTCTCGATCCTTCGGGTTACACGTCGCACTTCATCTGGAGGGATCCGCAATCTATTCTTGCCTGGACCCAGCCCAAAGCGAGACCGTGGGGGTTCTATCTGTTTGAAGACAAGACGGGAGGCACAGTCCAGATGGTCGGAGAGGGTGTCATGACCAAAAATGGGCACTGCACCTACCTGCCCGGAGGCGAGTGGATCCTGAATGACACCTATCCCGACCAGCACCGCAAGCAACATGTGTATCTTTACCATGTCGCCACGGGCAAGCGGATCCCGTTGGGACAGTTCTTCTCACCGCCGGAGTACCAGCGCGAGGGGCGAATTGACACCCATCCGCGTTTCAGCCCTGACGGACGCAGTGTTGTCATCGATTCCCCTCACAGCGGCGAGGGGCGGCAGTTGCACTTAATCGATATCAGCAAAATCGTTGGCGCCTGATCTTGAACGGCATTTCTCACTCAACAGCGCGCCCCACACTATTTGTCCTGATTCTGCTCTACACGCCGATCTGTCTTGCTGAAACACCCGCACCCGGCTGGACGAGACACACGATCGATGCGTCATCCCGCGGCGCCGACGGTGTGCGCCTGGCGGACGTGAACGGCGACGGGTTGCTGGACATCGCGACGCCATGGGAAGAGGGAGCCAAGATCCGTGTTTACCTTCATCCCGGGATGGAAAAAGTGAAACAGCCGTGGCCGCAAGTGACAGTCGGTCAAGTTGCTGCCCCCGAAGATGCCGTGTTCGCTGACCTGGACAGCAACGGAGCCGTCGATGTCATCAGCAGCTGTGAAGGTCGGACCCGCACCATCTTCGTCCACTGGGCGCCGGCTGACAGTGCACAGTACACCAACGGCAATGCCTGGCAGACCACGGCATTGCCTGCCACCCGGCAACAGCAGGCATGGATGTTCAGCTTACCCATGGACATCGACGGGAATGGCCGTGTGGACCTGGTTGTCGGATCCAAGGGGACCAACGCGTCGATCGGCTGGCTGCGATCGCCGGAAGATCCTCGCGACGTGTCGTCCTGGACTTTTCACCGCCTCTACGACGCGGTCTGGATCATGTCCCTGCAGGCCCACGACCTCGATGGTGACGGCGATCTGGACATCCTCGCGTCCGACCGCAAGGGTCTCAGCCCCGGCGTCCTGTGGCTGGAAAACCCGGGGACAAAACGGGCGGCGCGCCATGCCGGCTGGGCCGAGCATCGCGTCGGCCCCACGGACCGGGACGCCATGTTCCTGACGACGGGCGCCTTCGACCCGGGTCACCCCGAGATCGTGTGCGCAGTGAAGGGCAGAGGGATTACCCGCTACACCCGGAAAGGAGGCGATTCCGGCAACTGGCAACTCAGCGAAGTCGCCATGTCGAGCGAATGCGGCACCGGCAAGGGGGTCGCCATCGGCGACATCAACCTCGACGGCCGTACCGACATCGTCTTCAGCTGCGAACAGGCACATGGCGATCTGTCGGGCGTCCGCTGGTTGTCCTACCGCGAGTCGCCAACTGAAACCGAATGGGAAAACCACGAGATCAGCGGTGTGGAGGGAACCAAGTTCGACCGCATCGAATTGCTGGATATCGACGGCGACGGCGATCTGGACGTCTTGACCTGTGAAGAAGCGGAGAATCTGGGCGTGATCTGGTACGAGAACCCGGTGAAGACCCGGAACTGACACATTCGGGTTCCAGGGTTCCAGGGTTCCAACGTTCCAAGGAACCCTGGACGAGTCTCCTATCCATCCGGGGGGAGTGTGAAAACCAGCTCCATCCCTTTTGGAGATGCAAATTGAATTGAATCCGTGGCAAAGGGCACCAGGAATTTGTCCCCGAATTGAAGCTGCACTGATCCCTGATCGGTATGGATGCTCCCGGCTCCTTTGGCCACTATGCCAACGTAGAAGGTGGGTTCCTGTTTTTCAAAGGTGCCCTGCACGCACAGACGTTTGACGCGAAAACAATCGGTATAGCGAGAGTCCACCAGACTCCATTCCTGACTGCGCTCCTGGCGGTCGAGGGGGGCCGGCCGGCAAAAATACTGGTCGCGCAGTTCTTGAACAGACCGCGGCGCAAAGTCGATGAGATCCATGGCGAAATCGACGTCTCTTCCCATGAAGCGCGACTCCTCCGGCAGCACGTAGCCTCCTCGTTCAAATTCCAGGCGTACGACATAGTCCGTAGGCTCCATGATTTCGATCATGAAGATCCCCTCGCCGATCGCGTGGGTCAGACCCCCCGGCACTAGAAAAACATCACCTGGCCGAACCGGGATCTTGTCAAATGAGGCAAACATGGATTCAAGGTCCTGGTCGAGGACGGCCTGGCGCAAGACCTCCCGGCGAATCGGACGTTGAAAGCCAAGATAAATATAGGGGGCCTGGATGCCGTCGCGGAGGGTTAATATCACGTAGGCCTCAGTCTTGCCGGAGTCACTGCTCAGGTGCTGCCGTGCAAAGGCTCGCGTGGGATGGCACTGAATGTGCAGGCGCAGGGCGGCGTCTAGAAACTTCACGAGAAACTGAGTGTTGGGGCCATATCGATCAAAATGAGATGGGCCGACCAGCTGATCAGGGAATCTTTGCACCAGGTCTCGCAGCAGCCAGACAGTTCCCTGGATATTGACTTTCGAACACCCTTCCTCGTTGACGTCTTCCCTCCCGGGATTGACAGCCCTGGTTGTCGAGGCGATCCAGTCTTCAGGAAAATGAGTGTCCGCAGGTTCCGGCTTTCCCTCCAGGGTATCCAGCAGTCGTCCACCGGGATAGGTCCTCCATACCCGATTGGGCTCCATTAGGATGATCTCGGGAATCGGCATAGAAGAATCCTATTCGCCCCAGGATGGAAAGAAGGCATTCCCTAGACCAATCAGCCCGGATGCCGACATATACAGCGCAAACATGGTGATGAGCAGAAGGATCACATTCTCGAATGGACTATAAGTCTTCTCCCCCACAACGTTTCGTCGATTGCCCAGGATGAAGATGGAGATGACCGTGACCGGTAGGATCAGGGTACCGAAGGCCTGAGAGGCAATCATGACAACCATAGGTCTGGCGTTAAAGATCGGAAACACCAAGCCCAATAACGAAAAGAGGGCCACCATGAGCCGATAGCGCGGGCGCGACATATCGCGTTCCAGATCGAAATAATCACACAGAAGCCAGGGCAATAGCAGCACATTCGGGAACTGAGAAGAGACGCCCGCCGCGACGATCCCAAAGACGAAGATGGTCGTGGCAAATCGCCCGGCCAGGGGCTCTAACAGCGGGATCATCTGGGCGGCATGGGTAAGCCCCACTCCCTGTTCATAAAGGGTCCCTGCGGCAGCCGCCATAACGGCAAAACTGATCACGAACATCATCCCCGCCGAGAGGAAGGCATCCCTTTTCTGGTGGCCGAGATCCTTCTCTGTCCAGCCCGCTTCTTTGACCTGGGTGGTACGAATAATGAAGAGCCCGGAAAAAACGGTCGTCCCGACCATGGAGGCAATCACAAAGAGTGCTTCTTGCGGCTGCCCCGGGGCACCCTTCGGTGTAGGTATGTTGGGAACCATCCCTTTGATCATCTCCAGGGGAGGGGGCATGAAGAGGAAGAAACTGAGGATGAAACTGCCGGCCATGATGGCCAGCATGACGGCCAGCGCCCGCTGAAAGAATTGTGTGGTTCCCCGTAGAAACAGAAGATACACCAGCACAACGAAGAAAGCGGCAATGACCACGGGGGACACGTCCACCCGAAATGAGATCTTGATCCATTCCCGGCAGACATCGGCAATAATCCCCATGACCCCCATGACGCTGCCGGCCATGTTCAGGCCCAGGGCGATGATGAAAAAGAGGCCCAGCGCCGGATGCAAGTGCCTGCGAAAGGCGTGCAGCGCCGTCTCATTCGTAATCAGAGTAAAGCGACCGTAAATCACGATCAAAAAATAGGTCACCAGGCAGGAGAGAAAGATGGTCCAGAGGAGGGACATCCCATAGGTAGCGCCGGCCTTGGCCATGGCCGTCACGCTCCCGGTTCCGATGTTAAACCCGAGTAAGAAGATACCCGGCAAGAAAGAGGTGATCAGTTTCTTGATTTTCGAGCCCTACTCTTTCACCCGCTCCACGAACACCAGGCGGGCGTCCTGCCGTGCCGTGCCGTCGGGGTTTGCTGCCCACTTGATCTTGGGATTGCCGTGGACTCCCACGTCGCCGTACCCCTGGTCGTCGGTCATGATCAGGATCACGTTGGGGCGATCTGCCAGACGTGTTGGCTGGCAGGCCGGCGCAAGGCAGAGGAAAGTGAGCAGGACGGTTCGAATGTCCATAGAGATCTCTACACTCCCTTGCCCTTGCCTTTGCCCTTGCCCTTGTTTTTGCCCTGAGCTCATCTGTTGGGCACGGGCAAGGGTGCAGGCCCTCAATCAACTCCCTGAGAGGCGAACCCGGCGTGCCGGTCCGCTAACGCAGAGTCTCTAGCGTAGAGGCAGTTGCTTCTCCACAGATCGTCCGTTGGGGGAGTCTGACATGTACGCCATCGACCTTCAAGAAACTGTGTCAAGAAAAGCTTGACCTACTCCTGGAAATGACCTTCAAAGCTCCAGAGCTCGACAAATCAAAATATCTGCTCGCTCGCGCGGGGCAGGCCGACGACATCACTACTCGAAGGAATTTTACTTTTAATGTCTTGGATACCTATAATTCGCCCGAGTGCCAGTGTCCGTAGTCGTGGCGCTGCGCCGGCGAGACGGGCGGAGTTCACTCCAGCATTTGGCATTTGGGATGACTCGCTGCCGTTTACGGCTTTTTGGCCGCTCCTGCCGCAGCGATTTGCAGAAAGGACAAGATCAATGAAGTGGCTATCGAAGATGTTAGGTATCCTGCTTGCTGTCGCAATGCAGCACTCGGCCGCAGGGGCCGACCGCCCGAATGTCATCTTTATCCTGGTCGATGACATGGGTTACGGGGATATCGGGCCTTTCGGGGCCACCGACCTCGAGACGCCCCACCTGGACCGTCTGGCTCGTGAAGGCGTCAAGCTCACGGACAGCTACTCGGCAGGGTCGGTTTGCTCGCCGACGCGAGTGGCTTTCCTGACGGGACGCTACCAGCAGCGCATCGGGATCGAATGGGCGGACATGTGGATCGGAACCGCGGGACTGTCTCCATCTGAGACCTCTATCGCCAGGATGCTCAAGAACGACGGATACGCTACGGGGGTTTTCGGAAAATGGCACGTGGGGGGCACAGCCGAGTTCGGGCCCAATGCCCACGGGTTTGACGAATTCTTTGGATTTCTGGGGCCCAATGTGGACTTCTATACCCATCGCGAGCTGATTCCAAGGACCGGCGTTCCGGATCTTTTCGAAAACACCGAGCCAGTGGAGCGCGAAGGCTACATGACCGATCTCATCACCGAACGTTCGGTCGGTTTCATTGAACAGCATGCGGGTCACCCGTTCTTCCTCTATGTTTCCTACAATGCCCCGCACTGGCCGTTCCAGCCCCCCGACCGGCGCTGGGTAGCGTACCCGGAGGAGCGCTTCAAGGGAACCCGCCGGGACTACAACAGCATGGTCGAACGGATCGACGATGGCATCGGTGAGATTCTGGCGGCGCTCGATCAGAAAAGGCTGGCGGCGGACACCCTGGTCATTTTTACCAGCGATAACGGCGGCGAGCGCCTCTCCCGCAACGCACCTTTCTTTCATCACAAGGCCACTCTGTGGGAAGGTGGGATCCGGGTCCCCTGCCTGATCCGATGGCCGGGACAGCTGCCGGCGGGGACGACCTCCAGACAGGCGAGCATCACCATGGATTTTTCGGCCACCATTCTGGCTGCGGCAGGGACTGAGCCGCCCGAAGGACGGACTCTGGATGGGATCAACCTGGTCCCGATCCTCAAGGGTGACAAACCCGTGCAGGACCGTGCGCTGTTCTGGCGCACGCCCATCCTGGGGCCATGCACCCCGTCCTACGCGAACTTCGAGTGCATGCTGCAGAAAGCGGTCCGAAAAGGACGCTGGAAATATGTGCTCGACGGGTATGAGAAGCTGGAACTGCTGTTTGACCTGGAAAACGATCCGGGCGAACGACGATCGCTGGCCTACCAACACCCGGAAGTCGTTCGCGAACTAAGGCAACTCGGGAAACAATGGGAACAGGAGGTTGCGCCCTAACCCCCCTCAGTGTGGGAGGGGCCAGTGTGGGAGGGGCCAGTGTGGGAGGGGGCCTCAGGCCGCGAATCCCCGGTAGTCAAGTTCACGCTTGCAGGTCGCCGCGCCAAGGCGCCTCCCACATTCCGAGTTCCAAGATGGAACAAGGAGATGAGGTCAGGGCAAGGGCAAGGACAAAGACAGTCAGTGCCCCTCGTAATAAAACCGCTGAAGACGAGTGCGCTCTTTTTCGTACTCGGCACGTAATTCGCGGGTAACCGGATCCTGGCTCTCTTCCGCCACTGCAACGTCCCACCACACCTGCGAGGGGGGCAGCCCACGGTACTTTTCGGTTTCGGCTACGATGACGCAAACCCGGCTCTCATCCCGGGCTTCCCGTAAGGCTTCCCGAAGTTCATCGGGAGTGCTGACATTCCAAGTGCGAGCACCCATACTTTCGGCGTTCCCGGCAAAGTCAATCTCCACAAAATCGCCTTCCAGCCGATGGGTCATCGTGTCCCGGTGACGAAACTCGTTTCCGAAGCTGCGACCCGCCCTGGCCTTCTGAAGTCCGTGAATCGACTGAAACCCGTGGTTTTCCGAGATCACCACAGTAATCTTCAGCTTCTCCTGGGCAGCTGTGACCAGCTCGGTCGGGTTCATCAGGTAGGTGCCGTCTCCAATCAAGACATAGACCTCGCCTTCAGGCTGGGCCATGCGGGCTCCCAGAGCGGCAGGCAACTCGTATCCCATACAGGAGTACCCAAATTCGAGGTGACAGGCGGCGCCACCGCTCACATCCCAGAGCTTGTGCAGATCACCAGGCGGCGTACCCGCGGCAGCGATCACCACATCGCCCTCTCTGGACTCGTCATTCAAAACCCCGATGACCTGTCCCTGACTCATCGCTTCCCCCGAATGCTGGACGAAGACTTCTTCCTCGAGTGTGTTCTCCCATTCGTTCTTCGCTTCCGAAATCCGCTTGAGATAACCAGGGTCCGGTTTGATCCCCGCCGATTCCGCCGCCTCGATCAGTGCCCTCAGAGCTTCACGGGCATCGGATACGACGGGAAGCGCACCTTGCTTGTAAGCATCATGTCCACAGACATTGATGCTGATAAACCTGACGTCTGGATTGTTAAAAGCCGACTGAGAACCGGTGGTAAAGTCGGTCAGGCGTGTCCCAACGCTGATGACCAGGTCTGCTTGAGCCACGATCGTTCCCGACAGCGGCGTTCCTGTGACCCCCTGTCCGCCCAGCTGCAGATCGGATTTCCTTCTGATCGCGCCTTTTCCCCCGAAGGTTTCACCGACTGGAATCCCAAACCTCTCGGAGAATTCCTGAATTTCATCCCATGCCTCCGAGTAATGGACGCCTCCGCCGGCAATGATCACGGGCCGCCTTGACTGGTTCAGTAAAGCGATCGCTTCGCTGATTCGCCGGGGGTCTGGCAACTTTCTATCCACCCGCCAGACCCGGGGTTCGAACAACTGCACCGGGTAATCAAAAGCATGCGCCTGGACATCCTGAGGCAACGAAAGTGTGACCGCGCCGGTCTCGGCTGGATCGGTGAGCACACGCATGGCTTCCGGTAAGGCAACCAGCAACTGCTCCGGCCGGGTGATGCGATCGAAGAAACGACTGACCGGGCGAAAGCAATCGTTCACGCTCACATCCGCCGAGATGGGATGCTCCAGCTGCTGCAACACGGGTCCCTGGTACCGCGTTGCATAATAGTCGGCCGGCAACAGGAGCACAGGGAGACGGTTAATGGTTGCAGCAGCGGCGCCGCTGATCATGTTAGTGGAACCGGGGCCAATGGAAGCTGTACATGCAAGCGTGGCCAGTCTCCGATTTTCTTTGGCGAATCCCACAGCAGTGTGCACCATCGACTGCTCATTGCGAGGCTGATAATGCGGCAACTCTTGCCCGTGCTCCCAGAGAGCCTGGCCGAGCCCCGCTACGTTCCCATGCCCGAAGATCCCAAACATCGCCGGAATCAGTCGGCGTGTTTCGCCGTCACGCTCGCTATACTGGACCTGCAGATATTTCACTACGGCCTGGGCCACCGTCAGGCGGATGGTTCCTTGACCTTCCATTTCCATCTGATCTGTACTCCTCACCTATTTCACTACGGCCTGGGCCACCGTCAGGCGGATGGTTCCTTGACTTTCCATTTCCATCTGATCTGTACTCCTTTAACCAATCCCGATCTCGCGCAAATACTGCCGGGTACGCTTGGCGATCGGCAATGGCTTGTCGAAGGGTGCCGGATACATGTCCTGTTCTACGATCGCAAAGCCCTCGTAATCGATCTCCTGGAGAACATCTCTGAAGGCAAGAAAATCAACCGCCCCTCTGGAAGGCTCGCAAAACATGTCCAGACTGACAGCGGTGGCGAAAGGGATATTCTCTTCTTCAACTCTGGCTCTTACCTCGGAATCGATGCTCTTGACATGAAGGTAGGGAATGCGATCATGACGGCGCCTCATCAGGTCAACGGAGTCCCCGCCGCGGTAGGCATAATGTCCGGTGTCCAGGCAAAAACCTACGATCGGATCTGTCTGATCGAGGAAGGCCTCGATTTGATCAGGATACTCCACATGCGTGTCGGCATGGTGGTGGAAAACGAGTCGCAGCCCAAACCGTCGGTGGACGAATTCGGCCAGCTTGTGAGTGTTTTCAATCATCCGACCCCAGGCATCGGAGTCCAGGCGTGGCGGCCGCAGGAGCTCTCCAGTAAACAGGTTTGTATAGGTATCATCAATCAGCACCAGAAACCCGGCATTCAAGTTGGCCAGCAATTCACCTGCCAACCCAACTTCCTTTTCCATATCCGGGCTCTCGTCCTCCACATGCATCATGACAAAGGTTCCAGAAACCTGGAGATCCCGCTTTTCGAGTTCTGCGCGGAGGGAAGGCAGATCGGTCGGCATGTATCCATAGGGGCCCAACTCCGTCCAGCGGTACCCGGCCTCGACCATCTCATCCAGGCAACGTTGCCAGGGTGTTTGCTTCGGATCTTCTGGAAACCACACGCCCCAGGAATCGGGAGCACTACCAACAGAAACTTTCATGAAAATTCTCCTCCTGCTCGAATGCGGACTTCAACCTAGTGATAGTGGTATCTTATGTAAACGGGACTACTCGAGAAAGGGCTATACAAAAAGGATCTACCCGGCGCTGGTTTGAGGCACCCGGATGTACAGACGCGATTTCATCAAGTCGACCATGGGAGGATTGGCGGCGACCCAGATCGCCGGCAAACTTGTGGCCCGGTCGTCGGCCAACCGGAGGTACCGGGCTGCAGTGATCGGGCACACGGGCCTGGGCGGCTACGGGCATGGTTGGGATATCGCTTTTAATCCGTTTAATTTCATCGACGTAGTCGCCGTAGCGGATCCCGATGATGCGGGTAGAAAAGAGGCCATGGCTCGCACAAGTGCGAAACAGGGTTATCGGCACTACCGGGAGATGCTTGACCGGGAACGCCCCGACCTGGTGGCCATTTGCCCTCATGCGCTGGATCAGCGCCTCGAAATGGTCACGGCGGTCGCTGAGGCCGGCGCTCACATCCTGATGGAAAAACCTTTTGCCCAGAACTTGATCGAGGCTGATGCCATGCTCGAGGCCGTCAAAAAAAACGGGGTCAAGGTGCAGGTTGGACTGGTGACGGCAACTCTACCCATGACCAGACGGGTGCTGCACATGGTCCATCAGGGAGAGATCGGTGTCTTGCAGGAAATTCGCGCGCGCGGCAAGGAAGATCGGCGGGCCGGCGGCGAGGATTTAATGACACTGGGTTGCCATCTGATGCACCTGACAAGAATGTTTGCCGGCGATCCCAGCTGGGCGTTCTCCCACGTGACGGATGATAGTGTCGAAATCGGGCCAGGCCAGGTTCGCCATGAACGCAAGGGATCGGGATCCATGGGGCCGATGGCAGGAAACCAGATCGCCGCCATGTTCGCTCTTGACCAGGGCGTGCATGCGTACTTCGGTTCGAAGACAAATGATGGCCCGAACGGCGTTCGATTTGGGATGTACTTTTATGGCAGCAAAGGAGTGATTTACCTGCCTACCATTGAAGGTGCGGCGATTCTTCGTTCGCCGGACTGGCACAGCGGGTCCTGGGAGCCCATCGAGCTGGCTGCCGACGAGCAGGTGAGTCATGACGACCTGGCGACCCTCATGGCGGCCGACCTGGTGGGCGCCATTGAAGAGAACCGTAAGCCGGCTGTCAGCGCAGAGGATGGCCGCTGGACGATCGAGATGATTTCATCCGTTTATCAATCGCAAAAGAGCGGCTCGCGTGCGACGTTTCCCCTGAGCGATCGGGGGCATCCACTCGAGACGATCTAAGGTGAGCTGAGGTGGCTCGCACCGTGTCAATTAGGAGGTTTCCATGCGCAGAAGAAGTTTTTTGAAATCAGCCAGCGGAGCTGTTTTGGGCTCTGCAGTAGTGAAGACGGCAGCGGCCAAACCGCGTGTCTCGGCCAACAATAAGGTCACCATGACCATGATGGGGGTGCGCGGGCGCGGCTCCTGGCTGACGGGTTATTTCGCCGCGCTGCCCGATACAAATATTCCTTATATCTGCGACGTGGACCCGAGCGTGGTGGGTGAGGCTACCAAGATCATTGAAGAAAAGAAGGGTAAGACTCCCAAGCTGGTGGACGACATTCGCCGCGTCCTGGATGATCCGAGCGTCGATGCGATCGCCATGGCAACTCCCGTTTTCTGGCATTCCGCCGGGGCGATCCTGGCCTGTGAGGCAGGAAAAGATGTTTACGTCGAAAAGCCGATCTCCCACAACATCCGGGAAGGACGGCTGGCGGTGGAGGCAGCCCGGCGCAACAACCGAATCGTACAGGTCGGCACGCAGCGACGAAGCAGCCACATCTCGCAAAATTTCATCGACTACGTCCAGTCCGGAAAAATCGGCCGTCTGCTCATGGCCAAAGTATGGAACACTCAGCAGCGCGGGAATATCGGCCGCAAGGCGGACGAACCCGTGCCTTCCGGCGTGAATTACGACATCTGGTCGGGACCCGCACCGGTGCTCCCGTTTAACCAGAATCATTTCCACCACACCTACAACTGGCACTGGCACTATGGTGCAGGTGACATCGCCAATGATGGTTCTCACTGGCTCGACCTGGCTGTCTGGGCGCTGGACGTGGACCACCCTACGGAAGTGACCGGCATGGGAAGGAAGCTGTTTTTCGACGACGACCAACAGACTCCGGACACCCAGAATGTCACCTACAACTATAAAGACCAGGTCATTATGTTCGAGCAGCGCCTGTGGACCAGTTACATGATGGACGAGTCGCAAAATGGAATCGCAGTGTACGGCACAGACGGGTACGCTACCCTTTCTGAGGACAGTGGAAACGCTTTCCGAGTCTTCGATGGCAACGGGAAGCTGGCCCATCTGGAATTTGAACCCTGGGAAACGAGGAACACAACGTGGAGTCTCAACGGGGAGTCCCACTACCAGAATTTCATCAACAGTGTCCGATCCCGCCGACGGCCCAACGCGGACATTGAAGTGGGACATCGGGCGGCAACCCTCTGCCACCTGGGGAACATCGTGGCCCGCACCGGACGCAGCATCCGTTTTGACGTCGACACGGAGACGATCCTGGGCGACCCGGATGCGAACCGTCTGGTCTCGCGCGAGTATCGCAAGCACTGGTCGAGCGAACTGCTTCGTGCCTGAGATCCTCAGCGCGTGATCGCTCATTGACGTTGCTTTCCCAGCATCCGTTGCACGGCCCGCAGGACCGTTTCGGGAGCCAGCGCCTGCATGTAGCGTCCCTCCGGGTCGTCACGATACGCCGAATGATCGTCCCCGCAGCCCCTGGACGACACCATGCCCTTTGCCCGATGGACCCGTCCGCTCGGGATGGGTCGGCCCGAAGAGCGCCACCACCGGAACACCGAGGGCCGCCGCCGCGTGCATCGGGCCGGAATCGCAGCTCACCATGAGCCGGGCCCGCCGATAGAGGGGGCTAAAACGTAAGTTCCTCGAACCCCTCGATCTTCTTTAGCCCGGATTATTCATAAGTTTTCGTAGCGAAGCGGGGGAAGACCCGTTCTGACAAGGCTTGCGACCGAGGCCCCCGGAGGCGTACTCGTGCAGTACGCCGAGGAGGCCGACCGAGCGTAACGCAGTCAGGGCGGGAGATTCTCACGCTGCAGTAGAAAATTTATGAATCATCCGGGTTAGCCCACCGATGGACGGCATCCGCTCCGTTTCGCCGCAGCTACGCATAGTGATGTCGAGAGCGGTCGACAGGCCGACGGGCGCCCGCCATAAAACCCGCCAGAAAGCCCTTCAATCGCAACACTCGCGAAGGCCGTCGGCCGAAATCCACTACCGGGCCAGCAAAAAGCCAGCGCCACGCCAACTGGACCATGTACAGGGTAACCCACCAGTTGCCGCACTTGAGATGCTTCGCAAACATGGCACCGATGCCATACAGATGTCCGTACACCAACCCTCCGCCCTCGGCCCAGGTTCGAAACCCTCGATGGACCACGTGCAGCTCCGGAGTTTCCAGAATCGAGACACCCGCCAGCAACGCACGAAGGCCAAAGTCGAGTTCCTCGGCAGAGCGAAATTGCGCACCGGCTCCAAGTGCCTCGTCGAAGCCCCAGAGAGCCTTCCACGTACTCTTGCGCACGGCCATGCATGCTCCAATCCCGTTAGCCCGGTGCTTGTCCACGATCGACCTGGCCAAAAACGGCTTTCCCCTGCGATAGGTCGGGATGAAGCCATTGGTGGCGTCATGGTGATCGGCCACGACGTTGCCGTGCTGTAAGACAGCAGATTGTTTAGAGGGGGTGAAGTCAGGCTGTTTTGACCTGGATTGGGTAAGCAGAAAATGACGGATTAGAGGAGCGCTGGTGGTTGAGGCCAGCCCTTGGTAGGAGAGGAGCTAGCGGAAGCGGGAGCCGTTGGCGTTGGCGATCCAGCGACGCAGGGCGACGCGGACGTTGTTGACGCGACTCAGCGGAGCGTTGTCGAAGTACCAGCGGAAGGTTTTGATCTCTTCCAGGATGTCTACGTCGGGGAAGTCGGCGGTCAGTTCGGCAATGAAAGCCGCATCCAGCTCGGGGCGGTAAGGGTAATCGGGCAGCTGCTCTTGCAGGTAGGCGAGGATCTTCTCGGGAGAGTTGTCGAAGAACATGTCGGCGCTATTCACAGCTCGTCGGAGGCCCGGCAGATGTCCTCTTCGTCCAGAGTGGCCTTTTGCTCGAGCACGCCCCGGTTGAGCGCGGCCAGGCAGAGGCGGTTCAGCAGCCGGCAGACGCCGCCCGAAGTTTTGTAAAGGGCCAGGTAGGCCGAGTCGGTGAAGATGTCGGGTTTAGCTCCGGCCAGCTGGAGATGGTGGCAGACGTAGTTTTTGGTTTCGGCCTCATCCAGGGGAGGCAGCTTGTAGGAGAGTAGGATGCGCTGGTGGATGTTGCGGAACATGGGGCGCCCGAGCCGTCGGCCCAGGTCGGGATGACCGATCATGATCATGAGCAGGGGATCGATTGAATCCATCCTAAAATTAAGAAGTACAGGTATTTCGTCCAGTGTTTTGTCGGGCAGACACTGGCTCTCGTCGAGAATTAGAATCGGGGTCTTTTTGGCGTTCTCCACATAGTCGCGCACGGCCGTTTGCAGGTTTCGAAACAGAGTGGACTTGCGGCTGGAGGGCTCACCGCCGAACTCGCTGTTGAGCTGGGCCCAAAAATCCAGGGGAGTGACCGTCGACAGGGGCACGTAGAAGAGCTTGTAGACGGAGGAGTTGAGTTGCTCGACGAAGGCGCGCACGGCGGCCGTTTTGCCGGTTCCGGCCTCCCCCAGCACGAGCATCAGCCCCAGACGGGTACGCATGTAGTCCAGGCGCCGGGCGAGTTCGTCAAAGGCCGCAGTGGGGAGCAGTTTCTGGGCCGGGATGTCCTTGGCGAAGGGAGTGTCGGAGAAGCCGTAAAAAGTGTGGATCACGATTCATCCTCCTCGTCGGGAAGGGAAAAACGGGGTCTTCGGGGGGAAGTGGCGTTTTGGGCGGCGTCGACCCGGTGCAGACGCACCACCGGCTGGTCGTCTTCGAAGAGAAACAGCTCACTGGGACGTCCTTCGGGATGGCGGATCTCGATGCGCAGGCCAGTGTATTGGGGCGGCACTTCCCAGAGCCGGCGGGCGATGGAGACGGTGCAGTCGTTGCGGACGGTGCGGTGCAACGTGCGGTAAAAGACCCGGTCCAACTCGGCCCGGCTGACCGTACGGCGGCGAATGGAGGCGAGCGAGCGCAGGTAACGCTCCAGTGGCGTCTCACAGATGCTCGAGTGGCGGCGCCGGTGATAGTCCTGCTCCAGCCACTGAGACAAGCGAGCATTGAGATCGTCGAGGGTCAAGGCCTCGAGATCGAGAAGGCTTAGAAAACCCTGGCGCAGGGTGCGAAACCAGCGCTCGATTTTTCCGCGCGAAGGACTGTCATAGGGCTTGGAATGCACCAGAGCCACACCCAGACGGGCGCAGGCCAAGGTGAGTTGTTTGGAGGAGAAGGCCGAGCCGTTGTCACAGTAAAGGATCTGGGGTAAACCATGGCGCGAGAAGGCTTTTTGGAGTGCCGAGACGACCACTGCGGAGTTTTCCCGGGTGTAGAAGCGGGCCAGGGTCAGGAAGCGGGAATGGTCATCGATGGCTGCAGCCAGGTAGGTTTTGCGGCGGCGGCGGCCGAGAGGCACCTTGGGGCCGTGCATAAAATCCATCACCCACAGATCGTTGGCGTGGGGTTTTTCGAAGTGCTTGCGGGCCTTGGGCGCCGGCTTGACCTGGGGCCGCAGACCGGCCCGCTTGATGTGACGACGCAAAGTGGATTCGGAGATGCGGCGCGAAGTGATGTGGCCCGAGGCCACCAGCTGTTCACGGAGTCGGTTGACCGGCACCCGGGGATGGCGGGCCAGCAGCTCGGAGATGTGGGCGCTCAGCTGCTCGGAGATGACCCGGCTTCGGCCCGCATCGCAACGCCGCTTGGGCAAGAGTCCGTCGAGTCCTTCTTGGCGGTAGCGGCGCAACCAGCTCTTGAAAGTGGCGACTGAGTAGCGGCGTCTGCCCAGACCCGGCACATCCAGCTCTTTTCGGGCCATGCGGCCGAAGTAACGGGCTTGGCTGCCGGCGGCGGCGTGCAGCACCGGCGCGATGACGCCGTAGCGGAACAGCGCCACGGCCTGGCGTTTTTGTTTTCCCTTCATCCTGAGGCTCCTTTGGCCAACCCTTTGTGCCACAACCCTACCGCTGGGCCCCTATCACGCAGTGTGGAGGATCGATTCTTGTCATGACGCGGCTGCCAGCCGGGTCCAAACAACGTGGCGCAAAAAGGGGATTGAGCGACTTGTGCTGCAGACACAGCGGATGCCGGTGAGTCAGCCCGTCAGCAAGCCAGAGCGGGGCCCGAGAGCCAATCGTAGGTCGAACAGCAGGTGGGGGAAGTAACGCCGATGAAAACGCAGCACCACTCGGGGTGGAGAGCCTCGGGGCTGGGCCGCCAGCAGCGCGGCCACCTGCTGGGCCTGCCGCCGCACCCCTTGGACGGCTCCGGGCAACTCGACCTCGGCCACCGGAAAAGAGAGCAGTCGCCCATAGACGGCCGCCAACAGCAGCAGCATGCGGTGCAGCGTCAACTCCTCCAACAGCACAGCTTCCTCACCTTGGCTGCCGGCCGTGGCCACCTCGTCCAGCGCTTGGCGCATCGTCCGTTTGCCGTTCACCACCACTTCGACCATCCAGCTCATCAACCCCAGGCTGAAGCGTCGGCGCGGCACCACTTGAGCCGGCAGCACGCTGAAGGTGACATCTCGTGGCTGATCCGGGCCCCGCCGCCGGCAGCGGAAGCGAGCCACTGGAAACCGTTGATAGGTCCGCCCCTCCTCATCCACCAAGCACCTGAAATACAGACCGTGGCGTACGGCGCATTCACTTCCCCGGCACAGCGGACAGCGGTCCCGGTAGTCGGGCAACAGCTCGTACAGCCCCAGTCCCAGAGAGGAAAGACTTGACAAAGACCTGTCTTGGAAGCGATCCTGAATCTGAAGTTTGTCTTCGAAAAGCCGGGAGTTATCCGAAGCTCAAACCACGGGCTCCCGGCTGCTCCTTTCCCTTCTTCTCCGCAGCCAAGACAGCTGTCACACTGTCATATTCTTTTCACCCGCTGCGGGCTAAGACAATCTATACAATTCCGGCTGCAAAAGGCAGAGAAATTTGTGACGTATTACACGTGCACGATGCCGATTCGGCTGTCCTGGGTGAATGCTGCAACGGAGCGCTCCAGCCAGTTCTCTCCTACCACGCAATCGTCGTCGGTCAGAGCGATAAACTCAGACCTGGCAAAACGAATCCCGATGTTGCGCGCTGCTGACAGTCCTGTGGTGGATGACCGGATGTAGTGCACATTTTCGTGCGCTACATAGGGAGCGAGGCTGTTCTCGGTGGTGTCGCCCTGGCTCTGGTCGACCACGATCATCTCGAAGCTCGGGTTCCCGCAGTTGAGAATGCTCTCGATGATCTTGACAACGGCACTTCCTCTTTGCCGCGTGCACACGACCGCACTGATGGAGGGTCGGGGTCGATTGGTCGACTGCAGGAAGGGACTCCCACCCGAAACATCCTGTGGCCGCCGTGCCTTGCTGGTCAACACCGACGATTTTCGGGAAAGTAGCCTGGCGGCTTGCAGAGGACCGGCAACAGGCCACGCAGCACGACTCTCTTCCGGCTCCCAAGCTGCAACATAACCAGTGGTTCACGAATCACGGGTCCAGACGGTCTGGTTCAATGTTACAGTATGGACGGGCTCCCGAAAAATGGATCCGCTACGTTTCCTAAAGTCAGCGCCCGCTGATTTCAAGAAAGAAGGCAGCCCCAGGAACTCAGGAGTTGTCCCCGCCATGACTTCTCGATTCTTTCGAGGCAGGGAAACTCGAGGGCGCGACTCCAAACAACCTTTACGCAGTCCTGTCCTTCGACACCATCAGCTGGACTCTCGTGGCAAATGTCACACTTTCCCAATTTCAAATTTCGTTATCCCGAAGTGCCGAAACACTATATGAAAGGACCCCGAAGCATGTTGAGAGCTACCGAGGTTCTGGCTCCCAGGAGAAGCCGCAGGCAGAGCAATCGAGTCGATGCCGCCACCACACGAAGGGAAGAGACAGCAACAGAAACCAGAGGCCACCCAACATGGACGCCGCTTTCGTCCAATGCGCGAGTTGCGACCCGTATACACGGTCGGACCCACAACGGGGACAGGTCTCGTCCTGTGCGGCCGGCAGGTCAGCCTCAGGAATCTCGGACAGTTCCTCCGAGCGATCCTGCTCGAGCAGCTCCCGCGCACGCTCCGCGTCCTCGGCTGGAACTTGAAGCCGAATCCCCCCTATCGCCTGGGAGGCGAGCCAGTTGATGCTCACGTGATTTACGCCCAACAGAGAGACCTGGATACCATCCGCCTCCAGACGGCACCGCGCGAGTTGCGACGCCGGCACGTCGCGGAACCTCGCTATCGTCTCGAGGCGCATTCGTCGGATCTCCGGAAACGAATAATGAAGGGCTGGTCATCATCTTAGCGCTCTCCCCCGATTCAGATCAGGAGCATATTGGGCTCGGGATGGGAGAAGCCATATATGCGGCCTGCGATATCCCCGTGTATATTAGTCTCCAAGTCTTACCGGCAACGGTGAGCTGACGCTCTACCGTTCTGTGAGTTTCCTTGACACCGGAACCACATCGGCTCCGGCCAGAGTGGCTCCCTGGAAGAGGACGGAGTTTCTTCGCTGAGTGGGCTATACTCGTTCATTGTGATGCGAAAATGGAATCAACACACGGCTTATAACAAACGCCGCTGTGTGGGGCCCATGGTCGTGCTCCTCCTGTTCGGAATGAGCCTCGAGTGCTCATTTACATTGGCTGGAAGTCGAGTGATCCCCATCGGGGCCGTCAACATCACGCCCGACTCCGGCTGGGTATACCTGACATCCTTTCACATCTTCAACCACGGCCCGACGAAGACCACTGTCCAGTTTCGCCTGTTCAACAACGCAGGCACAGATGTCACGGGGGAGATCTACGACAGTCGCGACCCGAGCAGGGAGATCGAGTCCAACCAGTCGTGGATTGTGGACGTTCCCCGCGGGCCCGATGAGCCTGGATCGCTCAGGGATTTCTGGATTCTCCTCACCTATCCTGACGACGCCGTAATTGAAGCCACCTATGATGTCAGAGCACTCGCGTGGCCAACACCGGGCAGTAGTAGTCTTTCCGGTATACCACCTGAGTCGAAGATGGGGTTCCAGGCTGAGACACCGAGACTGGAATGGCGAACTTCCTTCTTGATAGCGTCAGCGGGCCCTTCTCTCAGGGACGTTTCGCGAGACACAGCTTTCGCTGTCGTGAATCCATCGCCTGATGATACTGCCACCGTCACCATCCGATGGGCCAACCATTTCGACCCCCCACCCACGAATGGCAACGCATCACTTCAGATACCTCCCCGGGGACGGGTGGTGAGTCTGATGACACTTATGTTTCCAGAGGCGATTCCCGATCCGATCAGCACTCCACATCGCGACGCCTGGGGATGGCTGGAGTTTTCCGGTGACATCGGGATTGTTGTTGCACCGGTGGAGGTGTATCTCCCAAATGGTGAGTTTGCGAATGGAGGTCTCGTGAGCCCCGTCGCGGGAGACGAGACACGGGAATACAAGATCGGCGAGTACTTCCCGTCTCCGCCGTGGGACGTCGGTCCCCTGGAGGGGGTGAGCTTCGACATCCTGACGGCGACATGCGAGGCGAATGCGCCGATGAAATGCCAGTTCGAGGTGTTGTCGGCCCAGGATTGCTTCGATACCGATGACGAAGGCAATCCAAAGGTCGGGCACGCGCTCGCGTCGGGCCAGGTCGATGGCTGCCCGACGTGGTTCGCCACCCCCGAACGGCGGCGACTCGGCGCGGAGTTCGGACACGGCTACAGCAGTGGCCCGACCCCTCAACTCATTGCGAGCAATGACGATATGGTGTTCGACGATCTCGGCGCTGAGGGCAGCCTCGGTGGTGCGGTCGTCGGATTCATCGCCGGGTTCTTCAGCGACCCAGCATGTCTCGGCACCCGCTACAGCGACTTCGAGCCGGTGTTCTTCCCCAGCGATCAGGCGGGCCAGGGGGCGATGGTGGCGGCACTGCTCACGGGGAGCATCGATCTCGGGTTCTGGAACCACGTCGGCACCCTGCCCGATAGAGCGCACTTAGTGGGCGAGCCGATCCGCACCTGCGGGCCGGATCTCAGCCTGGCGGTGTTCCCACCCAGCACGAGCAGAAAGCACAAGTCGGATGAGCTGAAGCGGGACTACAACTGCGGGCTGGCACTGATCCGGGCGAGCGGCGTGCTCGAGCAAATATGCGTCAACTCGCCACATCCTGGGGGCGATCCGGCCTGCATCTTTGAGGGGCCGCCCCCGACTGTCCAATGCCTGGCGGACAACCCTCCGCAGCCTTGAGGGCTGTCCGCTCAGATCCAATGTTGAAACAGTTAGGCGAACTCAACGCGGAGATTTGCTTGCCTCACGAATCCGGAGCTGTAAATGCAAAACGTCCTTGATCAAACGGGCGGCCTCATTTTTCTGTTTCTTTTTGGGGCCATGATGATCGCGTTAACCGCGTGGGTCGGACGGGGAAGGCGACGCGATAATGCTGAGTTCCTCTTGGCAGGTAGAAGCATTGGAGTGCTGCCCGGCGCAATGTCGATCGCAGCGTCGTGGATCTGGGCACCGGCGCTCTTCATAGCATCTCAAAAGGCTTATGAACAAGGGATAGCCGGTTTGTTCTGGTTCACCTTCCCAAACGTGGTGCTGCTCATTGGGCTAGGAACGTGTGTGGTATGGAGAGATGACTCTGCATGACCGACGTCTCTCTCATTGGTATTACATGTGCTACACTTAGACCGATAGAATACAAATGGTGACACAATCCGTAAGACTATCCGTTGAACTGGCGGCACGATTGACCGAACTGGCCACGACGACACGCCGATCGAAAAGCTCCCATATTGTTGAGGCTCTGGAGCGCTACCTGGAAGCTCAGGAGGATCTCGAGGTAGCCCTGGCACGGTTCCGCGATCCGGAGGCCGAGTGGCTTGAGCACCACGAGGTCCGGCGTGAGCTCAATCTCGATTAGGTGGGAAAGGAGGGCGGTCAAAGAACTTGCCGCAATCCCGAAGAAGGATCGGCAGAAGGTATTCGATTCGGTCGGTACCCTCAAAGGTGACCCGCTTCGCGGCAAGATCCTGAGTGGCAGGTGGAAGGGTTTCAGGCGACTGCGGATAGGAGCGTACCGGGTTGTCTATGCTTTCGACGGACGCGACTTACTGATCTCTGTTGTCCGGGTTGCACGCCGGGATGTCTATCGATAGTCGAGCGGTTGAAAGGGGACAAGAAAAGGGGACAGTCTACTCTGTCCCTTTTTTTCGAGGCTCAAGAAAAGGTGCCAAAGTAGACTGTCCCCGAATTAATTCTGTCGATCAAGTCGAGAGCCATGACGGAGTCAGCCCAGGAACGATCTCGGCTGAGTTTTCGGATAGGACGGGTAAGACCTGTTGTCCCTTTGACCGTGTACCTGTCACTCCGCGTTGAATGAACACCCGTCGCGCCAGCCAGGGTTGAGCGCCGGTTCGTTCAAAGATGCGATTCTGGACTGGAGTCAATCAGCAGGTTTCCATGCGCCCGGGAGACTGCGTAAGCGGGGATAGAGTTCTTTGAAGTGTCGATAGGCGGTCTGATATCGCTCGACCATCTCGCGGTCAGGTTCGACCTGATCCGCCGGTTGCGACCACCCGTCGATGGCGGCCTGCCATGATTCAAAACGGCCGGCGGCACAGGCGGCCAGCATGGCTGCGCCCCTGGCGGTAGTGCCTGCCCCGGCAATCAGCGGCACATCCAGCACCGCGGCGATGATCCGGCGCCAGACACCGCTCTCGCCGCCACCACCAGAAACGGCAGCCCGGTTGGGTGAGATTCCGAGCGCCTGAAAAATTTCAAATGCATCCTTAAAGGAGAAGGCCACGCCCTCCAAAATGGCTCGGGTCAGGTCACCACGCGATGTGTGCTGATTCAAGTTGAGGAAGGCACCCCGAACGTCGGGGTCCAAATGGGGTGTCCGTTCCCCGCACAAGTACGGCGCAAAAAGGGCCGTGGAGTTGCTGCGGGTATCCATCTCACTGATCAGCGTGGCAGGATCAACACCCGTTAAGCCAGACCACCACTGGAGGCTGGCACCGGCTGACTGCTGCACGGCGCTGCAGATCCAGTGATGTCTATCCGCAAAGTATCCCGTGTGAACCCTGCCCTGATCGTCGATGATCGCTTCATCCAGGACACAGTTCACGTTGCCCGCCGAGCCGACGACCACCTGGATCATGGATGGATCCCTGAGCCCCGCGCCCAGGGCGGCCGAGATCGAATCGCCGGCACCGGCGGCAACCGGTGTGCCTCGAGGAAGACCCGACCACGGCGCACCTTCGTCGCTCACGTGTCCAACCACTGCGGCACTCTCTGCCAGCGGGGGCAGCTCCGGCAGCTTCAGACCGAGTGATTGAAGGGTCGATTCGGCCCATTCACCACGGTGAATGTCGAGCAGCAGGCTGTTGGAGGCGTCGGAATAATCCGTCACCACTTGACCCGTCAATGCCCAGGTCATGAAATCCTTGGGAAAGACCAGATGGGCTGCCGCCTCGATCTGATCGGGACAGTGTTCAGCCATCCACAGCAGTTTGGGCGCGGTGTATCCGGTCGCCGCCGTGTGCCCGGTGGTTTGCAACAGCCTGACTGGCCCGATGCGCTCCTCCAGAATCCGGCAGTGGCGGCCGCAACGGCTGTCACACCACATTTGAACAGGTCCGGTCGCCCGGCCCCGGCGGTCGAGGAGAACGGGGCCGTTCATCTGTCCGGTGTTGGCGACGGCTGCGGGCGCGATGGATTGTCCGGCCAGCGCTGTGCTCAGTTCCCGCAGCACCTGGCCCGCCAGGTCGTGCCACGTGTGGGGATCCTGTTCCGCAATTCCGCCGGGACCTGTGCGAATGGAAATGGGTCGTTTTGCTGCGGCGACACACAACCCTGCTTCGTCCAGCGCCACCGCCTTAATGCTGCTGCTGCCGAGGTCAAGACCGATGTAGGCGCGACGATTCATGGCTGTGGCAGAAATGGATGTCTCTGAATGAAGCGCTCAATTGCGTAACGCGGTCACGGATACCTGCCGCTACGTTCTCCTGCAGTCCGTCGCTGATCAGCCGGGCAAGCTCGGGGATCTGATCATCCTGTAAACCCATTCGCACCAGTTCCTGAACACCGAGGCGGATGCCTTCGCCGCCGTGTTCGGCCGGCAGACTAACGGCACCGGTGAGAATACCCAGCTCCTCTAGGCGGGCAACCTTCTCTTTGGCTGACGGGACCTTGAGCAGCAAGGTCTGACTGCCCGTCGGGCCCTGCGGCGTACGAACAACGCGAACGCCCCGCGCTTCCAGTGCTTCGGCCAGAGCGACGGCTTGAGCCACCATCGCCCTGGCGTATTCGCAGCCGTAGGTGCGCCACTCCGAGAACAGTGCGATCAACGCGGGTATGCGCATCAGGTGGTGGTTGGTTACGAGACCCGGAAAGAGCGCCGGCAGCATAGCCTCGACGTCCGCCGGGCGGCGGCCCAGTATGATTCCACCCTGAGGCCCACCGAATGTCTTGTGGGTTGACCCGATGATCAGGTTCGCCCCGCCGTCAAGCGGCTGGGGAAACTGACCCCCTGCGATCAGACCCAGAACGTGGGAGGCGTCCATTACCAGGGTCGTGCCGCATTCGCTGCAGGCGGCTGCGATGTCCTCGAGTGGAGTCGGAAACAGATAGTTGGAGCTGCCCAGAATGACCACTCGGGGTCGTCGCTGCTTGATCTTGTGGACCGTCGCCTCCACATCCACCTGATATGCGGACCCGTCAAAAGGAACCGCCTCCACCTGCAGTCGGATGGCCCGCGACTCGCAAAGCTTCGACGTCAGGCGGTGTCCTCCTGCCTCCCGGTCCAGCTCGAGCACCAGATCATCAGGTTCACACAGCCCCATCACCGCGGCCGATCCTGCGACATGGCCGGAAAGTGCCCTTAGATCGGCGGCCCCGGCACAAAAAAGCCGGCAGGCGTCGGTTAAAGCGCGCCGCTCGAGTTCAATGAGATGCCGATTTCCGGTGTATGTGCGGTCGCCGACGTCTAACCGGGTGTAGTTGCCGTATCGGTGTCCCAGCTCCAGGCTGAAATACCGGGCCACATCATCGCTCATGACGTTCTCAGACGCGATGAGATTCAGCGTCTGTCGCCGATAGGAGCGATGTCGATCGAGTGCTTTCTCCACCCAGGCGGTGCTGTCTAACCAATCTTTATCGCCGGCGTCCTTCATAAGACATCTCGCAAAGATAACTTAAGGGTTCGTCGCCGCAGAGTCTATCACCACCGATCACGCGTCCGCCCAACAGGTCGTGGTCAGGATCGTTGCTGCCGTCGGTCAACCTGGCGTTCTCGCGGTTGGGTATTCTACAATTTGCCGGCAACGAAATCTACGCGGTTGAGCCGGCAAGACCGCTCGAGATTCCTTGGAACTTTGGAACGCTGGAACGTTGGAACCTGAATGTGGGAGCCTGAATGTGGGAGGCGCCTTGGTGCGGCGACCTGCAATTGTGAACGTGACGACCCGGCGTTCGCGGCCTTAGGCCCCTCCCACACTGGCCCTTTACCCACTCTGGGATCCTGAAAGTACCAGGTCACATTGTCTGCCGGCGAGACACGATGAACTGGAGTTGGCGCCCGTGAACTGGGGAAAAGACCCGGAGCGAAGTGAAGACTCCCCAATCTGAAATGCTTGAACTTTGCCCACTGACCTATGTAAATTGCCGGGATGATTGCTGAAACTTTTGATGCGGCTAGGTATGCTGAAGAGATCGAGGGCCAGGGGTATACGCTCGTACCGGATACCTTGAGCGAGGATCAGATTCGGGACGCGACCAGGGCAATGCTCGAGGTCTATGAGCATGAACGCGAGGTGGCGGAAGGAGTCGAAACGCAGACTGAGCATGCGCTTGCTGTTCACCATCTTTTCGCGAAGCATCGGTACTTCGAGGAGTTTTATCTCAATGACAAAGTGAACGCAGTCATTCGACTTGTGCTGGGTGACGATATGGTCCTGACCGAGACCCATGCTCGGTCCGTCTTGCCCAGCAGCGGTCGCGAAGCGAGACATGGATTCCAGGTGCACGTGGATCGCGAAGCATTCAGCGTCTTACCGTTCGAAGGCAGTTCACACCATTATCCGATGGCGATCAACCTGGCATGGTTCCTGGTCGATTTCACCGAGGACAACGGCGCCACCGTGCTGTGGCCGGGAACGCACAAGCTGAACCAGGTGCCGGACCCGGATGCGGATTACTCGGACAGGCTGCGGACCAGAGCGATCGGGCCTGCAGGAACATGCGTTGTCTGGGACGCCGCTCTGTGGCACGCGACTGGAAGAAATACGAGCGATCATCTCCGTCATTCCGCCCTCGGGTTTTATCACCGCAGGTGGATACGGGGGACGATCAACGTCGAGCACGTCATACCGCCCGAGGTGCTGGCCCGGATGTCTCCGGAGATGCATCGCCTGATCGGATTGGACGACTGGCCGCCGGATTACTCCGCGGTCAAGAAAATGACCCCCGAGCAAATCGCCGATCTCACGCCCGAGCAGAGAGATGTGCTGGGGTTTATGATTTACTGAAAACTGACCCCGGCAGCTAGAAAAACAGGTTCGCCGCGCGGAGGCGGCTCCTACTCTTTGCCGACCCGTGACATTCCCGGTGTAGGAGGACCCTCCGTGGTCCGATCAGATCTCTAGTGGGGTTGCAAGTTAAAAGTTGAAGGTTGAAAGTTCGAATCAGATCGCCGCGCGGAGGCGGCTCCTACTCTTTGCCGGGCCGTGACATTCCCGGGGTAGGAGGACCCTCCGTGGTCCGATCAGATCGCCTCGCCATCGTGTGACATTCCCGGGGTAAGGTGCATCGAAAACCGGGTAGGATGGGTGGATTCAACTGGGAACCTGTTACAGGTTTTCCAATGGGTGGCGCCGGTCCGCCAGGGGGAAGTTTACCCGGGCTCCTGTTTTTTGGGACTGGTAAATCGACAGGATCATCTCGATGGTCCAGCGGCCATCGCGGGGACTCACAGCGGGCTCTCGATCTTCTTCAATGGCGCGCACCAGGTCGGCCACCATGAGGGTCGCCAGATCGTGGTTGCTTACCTGCTCGCCGGCAGCCGGCTCGATGGTCTCCCAGGACCCACTGTGCCAGTCCGGGGAACGAAGAATCAATACATCGCCAATGGTTGGCATGTAAATCACTCCTTTGCTGCCATGAAAGTACATTCCAAATCGAACTCCGCTCTGAACATCATTTGCCTTCGAACCAAAGTAGGCATGCACGCCCTGGCCGAGAGAGAACATGGCAGCCACTTGATCGCCCGCTATCGGTCCCAAGAATTCGGACGCTTCATGGACGTGGCTCCGGTCCAGCTCGTGATTGTCCCCGGTCACGTGCGCAAAGACCCACTCGGGGTCGCCCCCGAACATCCTTATCAAATGCATCAAATGAGAGCCCAGGACGATCAGGTCCTCCCCCCCGGCGCGGCGATCTTCTTTTCCTCTGGTACGGATTTCCTGCAAAACACCGATCTCTCCCTCCCGGATCATCTGCAGCACCCGTTTCGTCATCGGTAGCGTTGCCGTCACCAGACCAACCTGCACCTTCACCCCGTTCTTCTCGATGGCCTTCAGCATCGCGTCGGCCTCGACCAGGTTCTGAGCAAACGGCTTTTCCAACATGATATGAGCACCCGCCCGGGCCGCTGCCGTCACCATCTGCAGGCGCTGGTCGAGCCAGCGGGGCCCAATCGCCACGATTTGGGGCTGTTCCTTTTCGAGCATTTCCCGGTAGTCGCGATACCCCTTTGGGGCACCTGTCCGGGCCAGGGCCTCTTTTCTCCCCTCGTCGTCGGGATCAGCTACGGCCACCAGGTCGATAGAATCGATGTGATTGAACACCGTATCCCACCCATGACCATAACCTCCTCGTCCCGTGTGCCCGATGACAGCCCCCCGGTACCTACGCTTGCCGACAGCTTCGGCCAGTGCCAGTTTTGCTCCAGTCAGTGCTGCTGCAGTGGATACCATGAACTCACGTCTTTTCATCTCACACTCCGTTGTTCATCTGTTTCCCGAAACCAGCGGATTCACCCCGGGGCGCCCGGCGCCCTGGCTGGTCTCACGGAGACGTCGATTCCGGGTCGAGAATCTCGGGGCCAAAAGGCGCTAACCGAAGACCCGGGTAGGTGGATTCCAGCAAGGGCCAATCGTCCGTCTCCTTCACTCTCTGCCAGGCCCTGGTCATCATCAGTCGCAAGCGGTCCTGGTGAGCGGGATCCCCGCCCAGATTCTGAAGTTCGTAAGGGTCTTCTTCCAGGTTGTAGAGTTCGTCGAAGTCAAAACCGTTCCACACCAGCTTCCAGGATCCGTCCCACACAATGCGCTGGCTCAGCCAGTAGCGAGTTCCAAAGTACTCGGCATACCCCACCGTGTAATCCGGATCGTTGGCCCCCGGATCCTTCAAGACGGGTTGAAATGAACGCGAATCGGGAGACCCGATCGGCTCCAGCCCGACCAACTCGAGTAAAGTGGGTGCCACATCCTGTAACCCCACACGCGCCGAACTGACCGCGCCGGGCGCGATCCCCGGCCCGGCCATGATCAGCGGCACGTTGTAAGCTTCTTCAAAGGCGCCGGAGTTCTTCATGTAAAGACCATGGGCTCCGAGCAGCTCGCCATGGTCCGAAGTCAAGACGACAATCGTTTCATCCAATTGTCCCTTGCGCTCAACCAGATCGATCAACTTCTGAAACTTGGTGTCGATCTCGGTGATTGAAGCATAGTAGGCTGCAGCCGCCTCCTTCTTCTCTTTCTCGGTGATTTCGGAAAAGGCCCGGGCTGCCTTGCGGTACAGACCCGGCCTTCCTTCCAGAGAATCATTCCAGTTGGGCGGCACGGGAATCGCATCGACATCATAGCGCTCGTAGGCCTGGCGCGAAGTGACGAAAGGATCGTGGGGTTCCAGGATGCTGACAAAGGCACACCAGGGGCGGTTACCCTTAGTTGCTTCGTCCAGGAACTCCTCAGCAAGAGCAACAGCGACATCCCCGCTCAATGCCCGCGGCTCCTCCGACACCGCGTAGAGCAGATCTCGTGGATATCCCGCCGGGCCCCCGGTCAAGCCCTCGAAGGGACTCTCTCCCCGCTTGGGGGGAGTCGCTCCCAGTCGCTCAGCCTCGCTGGTGTACAACTCCGAGCCGAAGGATCCATCGACTTGCCAGCCAAAGACCTGCAGATCATTGGACCGCTCCACGTGCCATTTCCCGAAATAAGCGGTTCGATAGCCGGCCGCAACCAGGCGCTGGGCCCAGTGAGTCTTCTCCCGCAGAACCGCCTGGTCGTCGGGGGTACAGTGCGTCACCTGGAGGACGCCATGAGAGTGAGGGAGCAAACCCGTCATCAGACTGGCCCGGGCGGGAGAACAGACCGGATTGGGCGTGTAGGCCCGAGTGAAACGGACTCCCCGCTGGGCCAGGGCATCCAGGTTTGGGGTCTGGCACACATGCTCGGGATCCAGCACTCGTCCCTGCATCTGATCGGTCATCAAGAAGAGAATATTGGGCCGCGGCGTGACGGATGCAGGTTCCCGTTTGCAGCCGGTGGCGCCGGCAACGAGGATGGCGAACAGCAGACTGGTAACGACCTTCCTCATATCAACTCAGGATCCAAGCTCCTCCGACCTCCCGGTGATGGATGATCAAAACTTATCAGCCCTCCAACCCCGCGTCAAAGATTCCTCGTCATCTTTCCGAAAAAATGCAGTCCTCACTTGCTATGATGCCCCTGTCCCGGAAGTTCGGGATTATCGAAGAGGGATTGGCAAACAGGAGAGAATCCATGATCAAAGGGCTCCATCACACCAACATCGTGGTTTCCGACATGGGGAAAACCAAAGACTTCTACACTGAAGTTCTCGGGCTTGAGATCTCTTTTGAAGCATCGTTTGACGAAAGCGAGTTCAGCCGGGGAGCCGGTCTGCCCGGCACGCGGGTGACGGCTACCTTCTTTTCCGTGCCGGGCTCTACCACGCTGGTCGAGACGTTCCAGTATCTCAATCCGCCAGGCCGTGGCATTCCTTCTGATTCGAAGGCCAACGACATGGGATTTGGCCACATTTGTTTTGAAGTCACAGACATTCAGGACACCTACCAGGAACTCCTTCAAAAAGGAGTTGAATTTGCTTCTACCCCCGTGACCCTGGCCAACGGAGCTCGCTGGTGTTATTTCTACGGGCCGGACCGAGAGCGTCTTGAGTTGCTGCAACTACCGCCCTCGGCGGCAGCTCAAGTGTAGTCGAGGCCCCACACGAACAACTCGCCCAGCGACTTTAGCGGTAAGTCGTTTGGTTGCACGATGTACAGCATCTCGCAACCGCGACCCATGGAGCATTCGAGCGCGTGCAGCGGCTCGCCGGCCTCCTCGAACCGCTGGGCGAGGTCGCTGCGCAGGTGACAGATGAGCAGGGGTAGCTCGCGATCCAGTGAGTGCGTGCGCACGCCGTGCGCGATCAGCAACAGTACGTCATCCGCAGGGCCACCGTATTCGATCACGCCCTGCTTGTTGATCGCCTGGCCAAAGACGACGTAGGCCGAGACCTGGTTATGCCGCCGCGAAACCCAGACTCTCATCTTGGGCAAGGCCAGCAACGCGGCATACTCTTGCCGCGAGCGGCAGGTGCGAATTGGTTCCGCTTCGTGGAACTTGATCACACCCGCAAGATGCTGCCTTTCGTCGAAGGGTTCGATGCTTGCCGGAGGCTCGGAATCAGAAGTAAGCCGGTCGAGCAACCCCCGCCGAGAGCGCAGGTCGTCGCTGAACCAACCCCTGGGTGTAACGGCTTCCCAGCCGAGCTTGCGATAGAAATCAGGAACGCCGGTCCAGAGGATGCCCAGATCGTAAGCTTCGTTGTGCATCGTCCGATGCAGGTCTCGCATCAACCGCGCGGCGTAGCCTTGTTTGCGATGTTCCGCGCGCGTGGCGACCAGAACGATGAGGGCCATCTTGAGCCGGCGGTCGCGCAAGACAAACTCGCAGGAGAAGATCGCCGCGTGACTGGCGACGCGGCCGTCGAACTCAATCACCCGGCAGTTGTGGTAGTTCCCGGGAGCGAAAACCAGTGGAAAATCGGACAGCACGTCCTGATCGAGGACGTTGTTGTCACGCCGGAAGATGCCGTTGAGCAACTCGTCCACCGCTGGCATGTCTTCGGCTGTAATACTACGCACCTGGCCCATGAAAACACTTGCCTGTTGGTGAAGCTGGTCTATCCTATCAGAGCGCGGTCTACGAGCAGAGCGAGCGGCTGTTGCTACAGATCTTCAGCCTTCTCTTTAGACCTTTACACCGTTAAACTAAGGGCCGTAAGTTGCCTGGCAACGGGAGTTGAAACTTGAGATCGATCGCTAGAGGCCTCCGCTTATCACTTTTCCTGCTGATCGGTCTGTCCGCAGACTCTGGGATGGTCATCGGGTCCGGCAGTCAGGAGGCATCTGCTCCCGAAATCCAGGAGAGTCTGCTTCCCCCTCCTGCCCCGGCTGAGGTGGACTTCAGTGAACAGGTTCTGCCCATCCTGGAGGGCAATTGCATCCACTGCCATGGCTCGGCTCTGGCCATGGGGGGGTTCCGCCTGCACACCCGGGACGACCTTCTCAGGGGTGGAGACAACGGTCCCGCAGTGGTCCCGGGAAGCAGCTCCGACAGCCGCCTTGTGCATCTGGTAGCCGGTGGGGGGAAGCTGAGGATGCCTCTGGAGGGAGATCCCCTGAGCGACGAACAGGTGGGTATCCTGAGGGCCTGGATTGATCAAGGTGTCCCGTGGCTGGAGGACATGGCTGTTTCCACCTCGGACGCCTCCGACCCGGGACACTGGTCCTTCCGGCAGATTCGTGACCCCCTGCCCCCCGAAGTGCGGAACGGCGCATGGCTGCACAACCCCATCGACAACTTCATCCTGTCCCGGCTGGAGCGGGAGGATCTGGAGCCATCGCCGGAAGCGGACCGGGCAACCCTGATTCGGCGCCTGCACCTGGACTTACTGGGCCTGCCTCCCACACCCTCTGCCCTGGAGCTGTTCCTGAACGATCGGAGGCCCTACGCCTACAAACGCCTCGTGAACCGGGTGCTGGCCTCACCTCACTTCGGAGAGCGCTGGGCCCGGCACTGGCTGGATCTGGCCCGTTATGCAGACAGCGACGGATTTGAGAAGGACCGGCCGCGTCCCCATGCCTGGCGTTACCGGGAGTGGGTCATCAACGCCTACAATCGAGACCTCCCCTATGATCAGTTCGTGCTGGAGCAACTGGCGGGGGACCTGCTTCCCGGCCCGACGGATGAGCAGAGGGTGGCCACGGGATTTCACCGGAACACGCTGACCAATGCCGAGGGAGGAGTCGATCCGGAGCAGTACCGGGTTGAGCAGGTGGTCGACCGTACGGATACCACCGGTGTGGTCTTTATGGGGCTGACGATGGGCTGCGCCCGCTGTCACTCTCACAAGTACGACCCCATCTCGCAGCGCGAGTACTATCAGATGTTCGCCTTCTTCAACAGCGGGGTCGAGAAGAACATTCCGGCCCCATTGCCTCGCGAGGAGGAGGCCTACCGTCGGGCGGCCCGGGTGTGGACGGAAGAGCAGAAGAAGCTCGTGGCTTCCGCCCATGAATACCGGAAGGAACTGCTGGAAGAGCCGGCTGCTGCAGAGTCCGTGGCTCGCTGGGAAGAGGAACTGGATCACACGCCTGTCGAGTGGATCGACCTGGACCCGTCCAGCTTCCTTGCGATTGGAGGAGCGCGGTTCACCAGAGAAGAGGACGGCTCCCTGGTCGTGAGCGGGAACAATCCCGAGAAAGATCGCTATACCCTCGTCGCAACGACTTCACTGCGCGACATCAGCGCCGTGCGGATCGATTTCTCGACCCATGCGTCTCTTCCCGCCGGCGGGCCGGGCCGGGCTCCCGACGGCAATTTCGTCCTCTCGGAGGTCAAGATCACCGATTCACACCTCGCTGAGCCGACCTATTTCCAGGAGGTTCCCCTGGAGCGGGCTCTGGCCAGTCACTCCCAGAAGGGCTTCGAGATCGGGAAAGCGATTGACGGAGATGAAAAAACAGGATGGTCCGTGGGTGGCCCGCTGGGCCCCAACCGGCACCATCAGGCGGTTTTCGTGACCGGCCAGAGTCTGGGAAACCGGAGCGGCTCGGCCATTTCCATCACTCTGGAGCAGCTGCACGGCAAGGGTCTCAACATCGGCTCCCTGCGGGTCTTCGTCACCCGGGCTCGGCGCCAGGATTTGAAGCGAGTGTTTCCCATGGCGGTGGAGCGAGCCCTGGCGATTCCGCCCGGGGATCGAACTCCACAGCAGCAAGCCACGATTCTCGACTACTATGTGAGCCGGAATCCCGAACTGAAACAGCACCAGGCCGCCGTGCAGGGCCATCGGAGAGCCCGGCCCGTACCGCCTGCAACGATGGCTCAGACCATCGCCTCCAACTCCGAGTCTCTAAGAACCCATGTCCTGGAGCGGGGGAACTTTCTGCGCGAGGGAGAGGAAGTGACTCCCGGCACGCTTTCGGTGCTGCCGCGTTTGCAGGTCCCGGGCCGGGAAGCCGACCGGCTGGATCTGGCGCTGTGGTTGACGGATCAATCCCACCCCCTGACGGCACGGGTGGAGGTCAACCGGCTGTGGGAGCACCTGTTCGGCCGGGGACTGGTGGCCAGCAGTGAGGACTTCGGCAGTCGCGGAGAAAAACCTTCACATCCCCTGCTTCTGGACTGGCTGGCCGGCGAGTTCATGCGTCGTGGCTGGAGTCGCAAGGAGCTGATCCGGCTGATCCTTACTTCGGCCACCTACCGGCAGGAGTCGCGCTCCCGTCCCGAACTGGAGGAGCGGGATCCGCAAAACGCACTGCTGGCTCGCCAGAACCGCTTCCGCGTCGAATCCGAGGTCACGCGGGATCTGCATCTGGCGGTGGGCGGCTTGCTCGAGCCGCGCATCGGCGGCCCCAGTATCCGTCCTCCCTTGCCGGAAGGCTTCCAGGAGCTTGCCTATGACGGCATGGAGTGGCCCGAAAGCTCAGGGACGGAGAAGTATCGCCGCAGTCTGTACATCTTCTTCCAGAGATCAGTTCCCTACCCCATGCTCATGACCTTCGACGCTCCCGACTCCACGACGTCCTGCGTGCGGCGAAACCGTTCCAACACTCCTCTGCAGGCCCTGACCCTCCTCAATGGACCCCTCTTCGTCGAGTCTGCCCGGGCCTTCGGAGGACGCCTCCTGCAGGAGGCTCCCGGTGGCGACTCTCAGCGGATTCGGCATGCCTTTCGTCTGGCCCTGGCTCGGGAGCCCGACCCGGGAGAGGAGGGAGTCGTGAGGGAGCTGGTGGACGATTATCGAGGTATCTTCGGGGACAATCCCGATGCGGCCGCCGAATACGTGGGATCTGATCACAGTGGGGCGTTTTCCGAGACCGAGATGGCGGCCTGGGTCGCCGCCGGCCGGATGATCCTGAACCTGGACGAGTTTTTGACCCGGGAGTGAAGCCATGAATCCGATCACGAAGAGAATTCTTCAGTCCCGCCGAGATTTCCTGAGCTCCTCTGCCAGCGGTCTGGGCGGGATCGCTCTCACCGCCGCGCTGGCCCGGGAGGGCCTGCTGAAGGCCGCGCCCGGCCGGGACCTGATCAACCCCAACGCTCCGAAGGCACCCCACTTCGCACCCAGGGCCAAGGCTTGCATCTTTCTGTTCATGGCCGGGGCACCCAGCCAGATCGACCTGTTCGATCCCAAGCCGAAGCTCAACGAGCTGGATGGCCAGCCCATGCCCGAGTCGCTGCTGGAGAAGGTGAGATTCGCTTTCATCCGCAAGGAGACGGCCGTGCTGAAGGGAACCGGGGTCAAGTTCCGCAAGTACGGTGAGTGCGGGACCGAGATCTCCAACCTGCTTCCTCACGTGGCTGGCTGCGTCGATGACATTGCCCTCATACGCTCGATGCATACGGACGCCTTCAACCACCACCCGGGACAGCTCATGATGAACTCGGGGGTGCCCACCTTTGGCCGTCCCTCGATGGGGTCGTGGCTCAACTACGGCCTCGGAAGCGAGTCGGAAAACCTCCCTGGATACGTGGTGCTCACGGCGGGCCGGGGAACCAGTGGCGGAGCCTCCAACTGGTCGAGCGGGTTTCTGCCCTCCAACTACCAGGGTGTTCTTTTTCGCAACCAGGGAGACCCTGTCCTGAATCTCACCAATCCGGATGGGCTCCCCCACCAGTGCCAGAGGTTGGGACTGGACCGGCTGCGCCAGCTCAACGAAGCGCACTACGAGGAGACCCTGGACCCGGAGATTCTGGCCCGGATCGCGGCCTACGAGCTGGCCTTTCGAATGCAGACGGCGGCCCCCGAACTCATCGATCTTTCGGATGAAAGCGAGAAAACGCTGGAAATGTACGGCGTCAATCGCACCGAAGAGGGCTGGAAGCCGGAAGAGGCTTCTCGGGGCTACAAGCCCGGAGTCTTTTCCACCTTCTCTCGCAATTGCCTGCTGGCCCGGCGTCTGGTGGAGCGGGGGGTGCGCTTCGTCAACCTCTACCACGCTTCCTGGGACCACCACAACGGCCTGGACAAGGGCCTGGCATTCAACTGCATGATGTGTGATCAGCCCGTGGCCGCCCTCCTCAAGGACCTCAAACAGCGGGGCCTGCTCGACAGCACCCTGGTGATCTGGGGGGGCGAGTTCGGCCGCACTCCCCTGGGTGAGAACCGGGTTGGGGACAAGCCCAACACGGGCCGGGACCACCACCCCTTTGCCTTCTCCATGTTCATGGCCGGCGGGGGCGTCAAGGGAGGACAAGTATTGGGAAAGACGGACGACATCGGCTGGAATCCGGTGGAGGATCCCATCCACATCAACGACTTTCACGCCACCATCCTGCACCTGTTCGGTCTCGATCATCTGCGTCTCACCCACCGCTTCCAGGGGCGCGACTTCCGTCTGACCGACGTGGCGGGAAAGGTAGTGGAAAAGCTGCTGGCTTGATGCGCGAGGGTACGACGTGAGTGAGAATTCGATCGGGATCGGGATCATCGGAGCGGGCTTTTTAGCGGAAACCCGAGCCCGCTGTTACGGAGAGCATCGTGGCCTGGCAAGAATCCTGGCCGTTGCCTCTCGTACTGAAGAGAAGGCGCGCGATTATGCCGAGCGTCACGGCGTCCCCAGGGCGTTCGAGGGCTACCAGGACCTGTTGCATCTTCCGGAGATCGACGTCGTTGACCTGTGCATTCCCAATCACCTGCATCGCGCTGCAACAGAAGCGGCCGCTGCTGCCGGAAAACATGTGATCTGCACGAAACCGCTGGCCGCCTATACGGGGCAGGATCTTCCCGAGGACAGCAGTGATGAACAGGTGTCAGGGCGCGATCCCAGGAGAATGCTGGAGGTGGCGACAGAGGATGCCCGGGCGATGGTGGAGGCCACTCGCCGAGCGGGCGTCGAACTCATGTACGGTGAAAACTGGATCTACTCACCCTCGATTGTCAAAGCGACTGCCCTCATTCAGGAATCAGATGGCGCGATTCTGGAGATGCGCGGCGGCGAATCCCACAGCGGCTCCCACTCACCTTATTCCAAAATCTGGCGTTACACCGGTGGAGGATCCCTCTTGCGCCTGGGCTCACATCCCATTGGCGCCATGCTGTATTTGAAAGATCAGGAGGGCCGGGCCCGCCACGGCGGTCCCATTCGCCCCGTATCCGTCACCGCCGAGATCGCAGATCTCAGTCGCATTCCGGCTGTTGTGAAAGAAGAACAACCGTGGATTGCTACGGGATGGCAGGATGTAGAAAACTGGGCGTCTGTGATCATCAGCTTCGAAGATGGTGCTCGAGGGACTGCGTGGGCGTCGGACGGGGTGCTGGGAGGAATGGAAAGCCGACTGGAAGTTTTTCTCTCCAATTGCCACATCAAGTGTAATCTGAGCCCCAACAATCTGGTCCAGGCCTTCGCGCCGGATGCGCAGGTGTTTGCCGATGAATACCTGATGGAGAAGGTGGAAACGAAGGCGGGGTGGAGTACTCCCATCCCGGATGAAGATTGGAGCTCCGGCCATCATTCCATGTGCCGGGATTTCATCCTGGCGGTGGCTGAGGGTCGTCCTGCCAGATCGACCGGAGAGTTAGGGCTTGAAGTGGTGAGAGTCGTTTATGGTGCATACTGCTCTGCACAGGAAGGTGCCCGATTTACTCTCCCTGTGCAGTAGCCGCAGGGATGACGGACGGCAAGAGAACGGCACTTGAAACGTGAACCAAAAAGCAAGGTGAGACCAGCATGGATTACGGTCTGAGTATCCCTGAGGACGGCGCATTGGACCTTGTTTCTCTCGGCGCCCTGGTCCATCGCCTGGACCCGGGGAGAGTACCCTTCCGAAAGGCCACCGAGTGCAGGATCCATGTCAGTGGTGGTGAATTCAATTGCGCCGCCAACCTGGCGGACTGCTTCGGCCTTCGCACTGGAATCGCGACCGCTATGGTGGATTATCCGATCGGGGAGCTGATCGCCGAGCGCGTGAAAGCCATGGGCGTGAAGCCCTTCTACAAGTGGTTCGAGCGGGATGGCGTCACCGGCCCGAACATGGCGACCGTGTACAGCGACCGCGGCCAGGGGGTGCGGGCTCCAGTGGTTTTCTACAACCGTTCGAACGAGGCGGCGGCGCAACTGAGACCCGGCGACTTCGACTGGGAGACGATCTTCTCCGGCGGCGTGCGCTGGTTTCACAGCGGCGGTATCTTCGCGGCGCTCTCGGAATCGACGGCGGACGTGATTATCGACGGGATGCAGGCCGCCAGGGCCGCCGGCGCGGTGGTCTCCTTTGATTTGAACTTTCGGGAGAAGCTGTGGGAGATCTGGGGTGGCCAGGACCGTGCCGTCTCCGTGGTCAAGCGAATCATGAAAAACGTCGACGTCCTGGTGGGGAACGAAGAAGACCTGCAGAAGGGGCTCGGTATTCCCGGTCCCGAGATCAGCAGGAAGTCCAAGCTCGACCCCAGCGTCTTCTTCGGGATGATCGGACGAGTCGTCCAGGAGTATCCACAGATCAGGATCGTGGCCACGACTCTCCGCGAGGTGCACTCGACAAACCGCCACAGCTGGAGCGCCGTGGCATGGATCGCCGGCAAGAGATATACCGCTCCGATCTGTGAGATCGACGTGTATGACCGGGTCGGCGGCGGGGACGGGTTCGCGTCCGGCTTCTTTTACGGTCTCCTCACCGGCGAGCAACCCGAAGACGCGCTCAAGCTGGGCTGGGCCCACGGCGCCCTCATCGGCACTTTTCCCGGCGACACCACCATGGCGTCGGTGCGGCAGGTGAGAGCTTTTGCCGAAGGAGGTTCAGCGCGCATCCGGCGCTAGCTGCCAGTGCGCTGCCCGGGAACGTCTCATTCCCCGGCTTGCCCCTGGCAGCGGCCCGAGAGATCCAGGATTTTCAAGTTTCGGAACCAGACAACATCCCCGTGGTCCTGCAGGACCAGGTGCCCTTTAGTGCCCTCTCCGAAACCCGGGACATCTTGGAACTTGCTGTCCTGGATGGCCACCTTGAGCTCATCGCTCCCCAAGTGGTATTCCAAAACCTTCTCGCCGTTGAGCCAGTGCTCGACGCGGTCGCCGCACACCACAATCCGTCCCCGGGTGAACCCTGCGGCGCGCATGGCATTGTCGGAGGCCGGCAGAACGTCGTAGAAAGCAGCCGTCTTCTTGTCGGGGGGCCAATCGGGCGCTCTCCTGTCAATGATCTGGTACTCGTGGCCGACGGCCTTGTCTCTCTCCTCGAGGATGAAATACTTGACTCCGGTGTTGCCGTCCGGGGAGATTCTCACCTCGAAGCGGAAATCAAACTCCCGGTAACGGTCCAGTGTGATCAGGTCGGTGCGCCTTCGCCGCGCCACCCAGTGCTTGATGGTACGCCCAACGGAGCTCAGAAAAGACTCCCGCCGAGGAGAGGGAAGATTTTTGAGGCTGCCGTCTTCGAGAACCCAGGATTGGTGAGGAAACTCTGGCCGCCCGAAGCCGCGCCAGCCTGCAACGCTCTTTCCGTCAAAAAGCAGCTTCCACCCCTCGGCAATCTCATCCGGGGTCAGGTGGTTGGCGGTTTCTGCCGAGAGCACCGGTCCGGAGGCCAGCAGGAGTACGCACAGCAGAGCCGTTGCCGAGGTTCCGACGCTCATCCCTGGTAACAAGCTGCAGGTGGAGCTCAGGTAAGTCATTTCGAAAAAGGATACTCCAGGTCGTCGGATCACAAAAGCCCCCGGCTCGTCGAAACTTGGCTCAGTATTTGATTTACGTATCCGGCTGGGTTACAAACGAACTGGTTTCAAGGAGTGCAACCAGGAGGCGACCCACTCAACCGGCACAGCTCAATGACGACAAACAGCGAGACGCAAACGGAACTCGATCACCTCAAGGACGTCAACGCCAGGCCCGTAGCCGGCCGGCTGTTGGGTTACGCCCGGCTTTCCGGACCCGGCTGGATTCAAGGAGCGATCACTCTGGGAGCCAGCACCGCGACATCGTCCTTTTACCTCGGTTGGAAATTCGGCTACGAGATGCTTTGGGTCAACATTCTGGGGATGGCCATGGGTGTGGTCATGTTTGCCGCTATCGCGCGACCCACACTTCTTCGCGACATGTCGATCTATCGGGCCATGGGACAATATGTCTCTCCGGCGCTGGCCTATGCGTGGGCGCTGGCCGCAATCATCGGCTCCGTTTTTTGGTGTCTGAACCAGTTCTCTGTCGCTGCCGCCTGCCTGGCAGATATCGGTGAAACCGCCGGGTGGCTGGGAGGAGCCGGCGACTCGATGGCGGCCAAGTGGGTGATCGGCCTCCTCATACTGGCTGTCAGCGTCCCGTTGACCTGGGCCTATGCAGGGGAGCGTCGCACCGGGGTCAGGCTCTACGAGTCGACCCTCAAAGGCATCGTCCTTTTCATGGTGATCTGCTTTGGGCTGGTGGCATGGAAAACGGGGATCCGGTGGTCTGAGTTGCTGGCAGGATTGGTTCCCAGCGGCCTGCCCGCCTCTCCGCAAGACCGCACCATGGTACTGGGGGCTCTGGGATGCGCGGTCGGCATCAATATGACGTTCCTTTTTCCGATCACACTGCGGGCTCGCGGCTGGGGAAAGCACCATCTGGGGCTGGCTCGATTCGATCTGTTCGGGGGAATGCTGCTTCCTTTTGTAGTCGTGAGCTCGCTGGTGATCGTGACAACCGCCAACGTCATCCAGGGTTCGCCGGAGCGTCCCGACGGTCCCGCGGCCGTGGCCAAAGTGATGGCGCCTCTGTTTGAAGGCAGCTGGTTCCCCGACGCCACCGGGCGGGTGCTTTTCGACCTGGGCATCGCAGCCATGCCTCTGAGCACGATCATGATTCTCATGCTCATCAGCGGGTTGGGCCTGTGCGAGCTGTTGGGTGTTCCCCATCAGGGCTTCTGGTTCAAGCTCGGGACCCTGCTTCCGGCCGTCGGCATTCTGGGGGTCGCCTATCGAGCGCCCTTTTGGCTCGGCCCCCTGATCTCGTCATTTGCGCTGATTCTCCTGCCCATTGCCTATATCGGGTTTCTCATTCTCTGCAACAGTCGCTCCTACCTCGGCAATGACCTGCCCGAAGGCAAGGCGCGGGTGGCCTGGAACGTCGGCATGATCATCGTGGCGCTGATTGCGGTTGTGGGTGCCAGTGTCAAGGTGGTCGATATTCTGGGCTCGCTTTTCGGGGGCTGATTGGCGATCGCGGCCATGGCCAGACAGATTGGCATCCTCGGCGGTGGTGGCATCAGCGAGACGCACCTGAGAGCGGCTCAGCAGATCGATGGACTGCAAGTGGCGGCTGTGTGCGGGGAGAATCCAGCCAAGGTCAAGCGATTGGCAGAAATGGCCGGCGCTCGAGCCTACTCGGATGTGGAGGCATTTGTCACCCACCAGCCCATGGATCTCGTCGCCATCGGCAGTCCGTCCGGCTGCCACGCGGATCAGGGAATCCCGGCCGCCCGCAAAGGGCTGCACGTTCTGGTGGAGAAGCCGATCGACATCACAGTCTCGCGAGCCGACCGCTTGATCGAGGAGTGCCGCCGGGCGGGGGTCAAGCTGGGCGTCGTTTTTCAGGATCGCGTCGCGCCGGATATTGTCCGGCTCAAAGAGCTGATTGACAACGGCTCGCTGGGCCGGCCACTGCTGGCTTCGGCGCACGTCCGCTGGCACCGGCCGATCGAATACTATGGTGAGTCGCGATGGCGCGGAACCTGGGCCCTGGACGGGGGCGGCGCCCTGATGAATCAGGGAATCCACACCGCCGACCTGCTGCTTTGGCTGCTCGGGGATGTCGCCAACGTCAGCGCCCGGACCGCCACCCTGCTTCACGACATCGAAGTGGAGGACACGGCGGTTGCCGTCCTCGAGTTCACGAGTGGCGCCCTGGGCATGATCGAAGCCGCCACTTCGGCCTTTCCGGGCTACCCCCGGCGCCTGGTCTTGACGGGCACGGAAGGCACCGCGTGTCTGGAAGACGATCAGCTGGTCGACCTCGATCTTCGCAGTTCTTCGCAGGCTGCCCGGGACTCATCAGACCGGAGCCGCAATGCCAGCGCCAGCTCGCCTCTCGTCTCCGATGTGCGCGGCCACCGACGAATCCTGGAAGACTTTCTGCACGCCGTCGACAGCGGAGGGAGCCCGGTCTGCGATGGGCCGGAAGGACGCAGAAGCGTAGAACTCGTGGAGGCCATTTACGCTTCTTCCAAGAGCGGCGCGCGAATCACGCTCCAGCCTTCCGGACCCTCCGGATCACGGGCAGTATTCCCGGTTTGATTCTTGCCGGTTTGATTCTCGATGAAAACGTCATAGACTAACGCCAGGAGGACAGTGCGCAAATGCTGATACGTAAGACCGGCCGCAGCAAGGGCCGCAACCAGACCATCACACCGCAAAATACGCCTCTACAGGTTCTCTCCTGCGGGCGAATCATTCTCGATTCCGAGGTGCCGGAGGCCGAGGCTGACTCGGAAGGGCAGGAGGTCAGCCTGATTTGCCTGAAGGGAAAGGCGAAGATCGAGATCGGCTCGGAGGCCTACTCGATGCAACCCTACGACACGCTTTACATTCCGCCCGGCCATTCCTACCGGGTCACGACCGATTCGGCCACCGACCTGGTCGAGGCCTCGGCCCCCTGCCCCCGCGAGACAAAAATCCAACTTGTTCCGTTTCGGAATATCAAAGACGATCCACTATTCCACTTCACGGCCGGCGACGAGTCGAGCAGCCGCGAGGTCTTCAAGCTGGTGGACACCAATGTCGATGCCTCACGGCTTCTGTGTGGCGTCACCTTCGGGCAGCCGGGCCACTGGACCGGCTGGAGTCCCCACGAGCACGCCTCCAGCCGCGAGGAAGTGTATCTGTACATCAACATGCCCAGTCCGGCTTTCGGTCTACAGATGATCTACAACGACCTGGAGAACCCCGAAGTCGTGCCCGTCTTCGAAGATGACGCCTTCGTCATCACCGAGGGCTACCACCCCAACGTCGGGATTCCCGGTCACGGGATCAACTACGTGTGGATCATGGCAGGACTGCGCCCGCAAGTCGACCGCGGATACTCAGACATGCATTTCCAAAAAGAATTCCTCCAACCCTCCTGACCCCCCCGAGCCCGACCATCCCGCGCCCGACCATCCCGAGCCCGAGCCCGAGCCCGAGCCCGTGCCCAACAAAATGAAGCCGGCACTGGACTTGCACGACGAATTCTCGGAAGATAAAGCCCATGCATCTTCACACTCTGGACTTTCTGGTTCTCGCCCTTTACCTGCTGGGAAGTCTGCTGATCGGGATTTACTTTTCCCGCAAGCAGACGTCTCTCGAAGCCTACTTTCTAGGAGATCGCCAGGTCACCTGGTGGCTGGCGGGGATCAGTGTGGTGGCTACTTTGCTCTCCAGCTTGAGCTATTTGTCCGTTCCGGGAGAAGTCATCAAGAATGGACTGGGGTGGTTTTCCTCACTGCTCGCCTTCATCCTGATTGTTCCCGTCTTGATCTGGTGGGTCATCCCCTTCCTCGCGCGCCTGCCGGTGACCAGTATCTACGAGTACCTGGGAAAGCGATATGGTGTGAGAACCAGAACCGTCGCCGCCACGGCTTTCATCGTCTCCCGATTCATCTGGACCGGATTGATCCTGTATACGGTTTCCTTCGGCGTTTCCGCCATGACCGGATGGAGTATCCCGGCCATTATCCTGGTGGTGGGCATCGTGACGACCTTTTATACGACCGCCGGGGGATTCAAGGCGGTGGTCTGGTCCGACTTTATCCAGTTCATCATCCTCCTGATGGGGGTGTTGCTCATTCCCATTTACATTGGTCTTCGAACCGGCACCGGTCTTCTCGGCTGGTGGGACGCCTTTTCTGAACTGGGTCACGCGGACATGGCCGTGTTCAGCTTCGATCCCACGGTGCGCACCACCATGGCCGGGAGCATTCTGATGATGTTTATCTGGGTTGTATGCATCAACGGTTCCGACCAGATGGCGGCACAGCGATATTTGAGTACCACCTCGGCTCAATCCGCCAAAAAGTCAGTTCTCACCTTTGCCATCGGCAATGTCCTGATCGTAGTCCTCCTCATCATCTGCGGTATCGCCCTGTTCTTCTTTTACTTTCAGCAGTCCAATCTTCCTCTCGAGCAATTCAAGCTGACGGCTCTCGCGCGAGCCGACCAGATGCTGCCAGAATTCATCGCCAAGGAGCTGCCCGCCGGTCTTTCCGGATTGCTGCTGGCTGCTTTGCTGGCCGCCGGCATGTCAAGCATGAGTTCCACCATCAACTCGGTCGCCACGGTCGCCGTGGCCGATCTTGCCGAGGGCGTGGAATGGTTGAAAAGACTCGGAAGCAGTCTTTTTCAGGCCGTCCTGGCTGCTGTCCTCGCTGGAATCGGAGGGATTCTCTCCGCCCTGGGCATCCACCAGTTCATGCAATCGGGTGAATGGAATCTGCTGGAGCTGATGGTTCGAGGCAATCACCTGTTCGTGGCACCCATGGGAGTGCTCTTCTTAGCGGGGATCCTGTTTCCCCATGTGGGAGGCCGGGCCGCTCTTGCAGGTTTCTTTGCCGGGGTGGCCACGGCCGTTTCAGTGTCTTTCAGTAAGGAGATTTTTGCCCTGCAGGAGGGGATGTCCTTCATGTGGATCATGCCCAGTTCGCTCGTCGTGAGTCTGGGGGTTTCCTATTTGTGCGGCTTCTTTTTTGCAGCACCGTCCGAATCGCAGCTGGCGAACCTTACGCGAGAGGATGTCAAGTCCCCGCTGGACGACTGAGAGGTTGCGATACAATCAGCTTCGGAGGCCCTGCGCAGGATTGAAATCTTGAGGAGAAGCAGAGCCAAGCGTCCTTTTCCAGTTCTGTTGCTTCTTGTGTCCGTAATCCGGGCTGTAGCCGGGGGGGAGACGGACAACGCCAAGACCACCCTTTTCAAGAAACTCCCACCCTCCACCACCGGGATCGCCTGGGTGCATGAAAATGCCATGTCGGAAACGCGCTATTTACCGGAGACGCTCGGACCCGGCTGTGCTTTCTTCGACTATGACAATGATGGCTGGGTGGACCTGTATCTGGTCCAGTATGGCCCCTCCGACTTTTTCACCCCCGAGAAACCTCTCAGCAATGCGCTCTACAGAAACAATGGCAACGGGACATTCAGCGACGTGACGAAAAAGGCGGGTGTGGCCGGTGGAAGTTTCGGGATGGGGGCGGCCGCGGCGGACTACGACAACGACGGAGATGCCGATCTGTACATCACAGCCTACGGCAACGCCATGCTCTATGAAAACCAGGGGAACGGAACGTTCCGGGACGTCACGCAGCGTTCACATGTGGCTGCTTCAGGCTGGACGACCAGCGCCGCCTGGTTCGACTACAACAACGACGGGTGTCTCGATCTGTTTGTTTGCAGTTTCGTCAAGTACGGCATGGACAACCTGGAACTGTGCGAGGGTAACCAACTGGGGAAAAACTATTATTGTATCCCCACCAAATTTGAGGCGACTCCGAGTTTGCTCTTCCGCAACAACGGCGACGGCACTTTTACGGAAGTCGGTCACAAGAGCGATATCGGCCGTTCATTGGGGAAAGCTCTGGGCGTCGTCACCACGGATATCAACAACGACCGCCTGATGGATTTGTTTGTCGCCAACGACACGGTTCAGAACTTCCTGTTCGTCAACCGGGGAAACGATGAGTGGGAAGAGATCGGTTTTGCTGCAGAAGTGGGATTCAGCATGAATGGAAAAGCGCGTTCCGGCATGGGCGTTGATTCGGCCGACTTCAACGACGATGGCTGGCAGGATCTGTTCGTCGCCAATGTGGACCAGGAGATGTTCGCTCTTTACCAGAATCAGGGGAATGAATTGTTTCGCGATCTCTCGCATCCGAATCAGGTGGCCCAGGCAACCCGTCATCTCAGTGGCTGGGGGTTGAAGTTTCTAGACTTTGACGTCGATGGGGACGTGGATCTGTTCCTGGCCAATGGGCATCCCGACGACATGATCAGTTCCTATTCACTTCATGTCACCTACGAAATGCCCCTGCTGCTTTTTGAAAACCTCAATGGGCAGCTTCGTGACATCAGTGAGCGGGCAGGACCTGTCTTTTCAGAAAAGTTTCCGGCTCGCGGGTTGACCGCCGGCGACTATGACAACGACGGAAGAGCGGACATCGTGGTGGCGAGCAATGGTCAACAGCCCGTTCTTTTAAAGAACCTCTGGGGAGCGGAGAATCACTGGATTGGCCTCAAACTGACCGGCACGACTTGTAATCGCGACGCAATCGGGGCTCTGATCCGATGGTCGGTCGATGGAGTCGTCCGAACCCGCTTAAAGACCAGCGGTGGCAGCTACCTGGCTTCCCACGATCATCGCGAGGTTTTGGGACTGGGTAAGGCCGCCAGTCTGGACTGGATTGAAATTCACTGGCCCAGTCCCAGCAGCCGAATACAAGTCTTCAAAGACTTGCCCATGGATGCCTATGTAGCGCTCACAGAAGGGAAAACGGGTTACGCGCCGTTGCTGTAAGAGGCGTTGCTAGAGGGAACCTCCTTCAGCGCCGGCTTGACAGAGGCGATCAAACGAAGGGTCGCAAGTACTCCATGGAGGATCTGGCGGCGAGTTCCCAGGGCTCGCGGTAGACCTTGACGGACACGTATCCGGAGTAGTCGATGGCCTCCAGATCGTCGAGGATGGTCCCAAAGTCCAGGTGTCCCGACCCGAGCAGCCCACCGGTCGATTCGCAGAGGTGGAAGTGCCCGAGGTCTTTTCCGACCCGTTGGATGGGTTCTCGCATCGACTGTTCTTCGATGTTCATGTGAAAGCTGTCGAGCATGGGCTTGAGTTGCCCCGAACCGATGCGTTCCGTCAACCGCATGACCTCGGCGAGGGAGTTGTGAAACCCACACTGGAGATGATTCACGGGCTCAACGACGATCGTCGACCCGTGTCGCTCGGCGGCTTCTGCGACCTGGCGGAGGCCATCCTGGATTCGAGACTCGGCGACGGCAACGTCCGATTCGTCACTCCGGAATCCCTGCATCTGCCCGACAACGAGCACTGCGTCAAACCGGGCCGCAGTCGCGGTGCATTTCAACAGCTGGTCCACAGCCTGGCGTCGAACGTCGTCTCGGGGTGAGCTGAGGCAGAGCCCCTCTCCGAAGTAGTTCGCACCCGTCAGGAAGGACACGACAGGAAAATCGATCCGCTCGACCAGCCGCAGAAGTCCGTCCATTCTGGCAAGGTCCGACGCGGTGAGGTTGAATTCGACGCCCTCATAACCGAGATTCTTCAAAAAGCGGAAGCCGGTCTCCAGGGCGTCGAGATCGCCTAAAGACGCCAGGGAACCCACCAGGATGCAGCTCATTTTCGACATTGCGTCACCTCGTCGTCGCGGGCCGGGTCATCACATCAACTGAGCAGCTTGGTGACTACATTGCCGGCCACGTCGGTGAGCCGAAAGTCACGTCCCTGAGAGCGATGGGTCAATCGCAGATGGTCGAGGCCGAAAAGGTGGAGGATGGTTGCGTGCAGGTCATTGATGGAGACTGGATCCTCCTCAATGCCCCAGCCGATGTCGTCCGTCCTGCCGATGACCTGCCCCCCCTGGATCCCTCCACCGGCCATGAAGATACTGAATGCGAAGGGGTGATGGTCCCGGCCCGTATTGATTTCCTCAGGGCCTCCGTTGTTTTCCGCCAGTGGGGTGCGGCCGAATTCTCCAGCCCAGACGACGAGAGTCTCATCCAGCAGGCCGCGTTGCTTCAAGTCCTTCAGAAGGGCGGCCACCGGCTGGTCAACGATCCGACAGTTGACTGGCAATTGATCATCGAGACCGCTGTGGTGATCCCAGGAGGCGTGATAAATGTTAACGAACCGGACGCCCCGTTCCACCAGGCGGCGCGCCAACAGGCAGTTGCGGGCATAGGTCGCAAATACCCCCGGCCTGAAACCACGACCCTTTCCATCCCCATCGCTGCGGTCGACGCCATACATCTGCAATGTTTTTTCATCTTCCTGGGAAAGATCGATGAGCTCGGGTGTGGCTGACTGCATGCGATAGGCCAGCTCATAAGAGGCGATCCGAGAGAGAATCTCCGGATCGTGGGTCTTTTTGTAATGCTCCTGGTTGAGCTGTTTCAAAGCCCGAAAGCTGCGGCGCTGACATTGATGGGGCAGGCCCTCCGGGTTGGAAAGGTGAAGCACGGGATCGCCCTGGTTGCGGAAGAGCACTCCCGCGTAGCTGGAAGGCAGAAAGCCGCTCGACCAGTTGGAAGTTCCCCCGCTGGTGCCGCCACCGGCCGTCAGGACGACATAGCCCGGCAGGTTCTCGGACTCACTTCCCAGGCCGTAATTGATCCAGGACCCCATCGACGGTCGACCAAAGGTGGGCACACCGGAATTCATCATCAACTGACCCGGGTGATGGTTGAAGGCCTCGCTATGCATCGATCGGACCAGGGCGATGTCGTCGGCACAGGTGGCGATGTGGGGCAGATGGTCTGACAGCTGCATACCGCATTCACCGTGCCTTCCGAACTGCGCTTTGCTGCCCATCAGAACCGCCGACTCCTTTTCGATAAAGGCGAATCGGACCGTCTCGAGCATCGACTCGGGCATGGGCTGACCATTCAGCTGGTTCAGTTTTGGCTTCGGGTCGAAAAGGTCAATCTGGCTGGGGGCGCCCGCCATGAAGAGGAAAATGCAGTTCTTCGCCGTGGGCGGGAAATGGGGCGGTTTGAGTCCAGACCGACTCTCACCCTCAGCAGCATTCGGCCTCCCCAGGACACCCTGCCGGGCCAGCATCGCCGTCACAGCGATACCCCCGAGGCCGCTGGCGCTGCTGGTCAGGAAGTCTCTGCGTGACCGTAGGATCTTTTCCCTCAAATGGAGCATTTCTTTATTCCCTGGTTACGAATTCGTCCAAGTTCAGGATGGTGCGCGCCACCGTGAACCAGGCAGCAGCATCCTCCGGGGATACATCCTCAGGAAAGCCTGGCCCGGCAAGCCTGGCTCCCGACCCTTTGTCGGCCGCCAGGTATTGTCGCTGGTCGCCCAGCAGGTCGGTCAGTAAGGTCAACTCGGCTCGATCGGGCTCCCTCGCCAGAGCTCTTTGAAATGCATAACGGAGCCGATCCTCGTCATTGGAGTTGACCTCGCCGGTGATCAGTCGGGCGAATGATCGGGCACATTCGACAAAAACGCCGTCGTTGAGCAACGTCAGGGCTTGCAAGGGTGTATTGGAGCGCGTACGTCGCAGACAGCTGGTGTTGGAGTCGGGGCTGTCAAACGTCATGAGCATGGGATACGGGACCGTACGCTGGAAGTGGATGTACAGCCCACGGCGGTACTTGTCGTTGCCGGGACTCTCGGGCCAGGGAATGCCTGCGCTATATCCCACCTTGGCCAGGTCCTCCGGCAAAGGCGGCCGGATACTCCGACCACCAACTCGGCGTTCCAGCAGGCCGCCAACCGCCAGGAAGAGGTCGCGCGTGACTTCCGACTCGACACGGAATCGGCTTTGCCGGGCCAGCCAGACGTTCTTAGGATCTGATTCGAGCTGCCCCGGGGGGGCCTCGGATACCTGCTGATAGGTGGATGCCATGACGATCAGCTCGATCAGATCCTTGCGGCTCCAGCCCAGCTTCACGAACTTCCGGGCAAGCCAATCCAGCAGGTCGGGATGGGAAGGTTTTTCACCACGGGTCCCGAAGTCGTCGCTGCTGGCGACCAGGCCTCTCCCGAAAAGCTTTTCCCAGACGCGATTGACCTCGACGCGGGCCGTCAGCGGATTGGCAGGATCCACGATCCATCGGGCCAGATCGAGCCGGTCGGGTCGGTCCCCCCTCCACTGCAGAGGAGGCAAAACCGCCGGGGTTCCGGGCAGCACCTGCCGGCCTTTACGGAGGAAATCACCACGAAGATGGATGTGAGTTTTGGGTGGCTCCGGGTTCTGAGCGATGGTCTGAGCCAGAGTGACGGGGACCGGGGGCCTGGCTTTGTGATGGCCCTGCAGAGTCGCGTGCCATTCTCGCATCCGCGGTTGCTGCTCAATGGCGTAGTCGAGTAGCAACGCGGTTTGCTGTGACGTGCGGTCCTGCGGCCTGACGGCCAGAATTCTCTCGACATCAAGCGGAACCAGGGACTGCATGACCTCTCTGCGGGCAGTGGTTGCCGAGAGCCGGAACCGCCCCAGGGTCGTGTACCCGCCAAGGCGCTGTTGGAGTGTGAAAGTAAATACGGTTCCCTCAACGGAAACAGCATCTTCTTTCAGGACCAGGACAACCTGACGGTTCAGGTTCGGACCTTCGAGCCCACCCAGAGCCCAGCCTGTCTCTTCTTCGTCATCGATGGCGCGGGAGACTTCATACTCATCCTTCTCCTGTAACGCGACCGCCGCCTGGATCTCCAGTTTCCGGGGTTCATCGCCTTCCTTACCGGGTGAAGCCTCGATGAGCACTTCGGTCAGAATGAATTCCCCTTCGGGAGACCGGCCGGGCCCCGATTGCGGGAGTGTCGGGTCGGTCAAAACCTCGATTCGAAAGGCGGTAATCCGCTGCAGCGAACTCTTGACGTCTACGGTGTAGGTGCCGTGCTCGGGGTTTGCCCCGCTCGCCAACAGGCTCCCATCGGCCTGCCTGGCCAGGTCCGCCTGCTCTTTCAACTTGCCTTCCTTAGATGTGGTGAAGCTGACGGGCTCGAGCACCTCCCACTGCCCCAGGAGAGGATAAGCGTTTTGAGCCTCCCATGCGGCCAGCTCCGGCGCCAGTTTTTCCTCTAGAGGTTTCCGGTCGGCTTCCATCTTCTGGATGAGTTTCGCCTGTCTCAGGTCCCATGCCTGCCTGGCTCTTCGGTAGGCTGCCATTTCGGTACCCAACGCCGCCGGGATATTCTTTTCCACGGCTTCGTTCTGGAAGCTCAGCAGCTCGTAGTACTCCTGCTGGGTGAGCGGATCGTATTTGTGGTCGTGGCATTGAGCACATCCCATGGTCAACCCGAGAAAGACGGATGCCGTGGTGTTGGTTCGATCCACAACTTGTTCAACACGAAACTGTTCCTTGTCCACGCCTCCCTCAGTATTGGTGAGGGTGTTGCGGTGAAATCCGGTGGCCACCTGCTCTTCAATTCCAGCCTCGGGCAACAGGTCCCCGGCCATCTGCTCAATGACAAATCGATCGTAAGGGAGGTCCTGATTGACGGCCTGAATGACCCATTCTCGATAGCGCCAGGCATGGGGTCGGACGCCATCCTTTTCAAATCCGTCGCTGTCCGCGTAGCGCGCCAGGTCCAGCCAATGGCGAGCCCAGCGCTCCGCAAAGTGGGGAGAGGACAACAACCGCCTGACCAGGCGCTGATAGGCGTCCGGGAGCGGGTCGCTCACAAAGGCATCCACTGCGGCGGGACTGGGTGGGAGGCCCAGCAGGTCAAGGTGCAACCTTCGAATCAGAGTTGCCCGGGAAGCCTGAGGCGAAGGTTGCAGCCTCTGACTTTCCAGGGCATTGAGAACAAAGGAGTCGATCGGGTTTCGCACCCAGTCCGGGTCACTCGTGGTCGGTTCGGAGGGGTTGCCGATGGCTTGAAACGACCAGTGGCTGCTCTTGCCTGGCGGCAGTTCACTGCTCGTGTCGACCCCATCCGACGGCCAGGGGGCTCCCTGGTCAATCCAGGCCCGAAGTTGATCGACCTGATCTGCCGATAAAGGATCCCCTGTTAAGGGCATGAGTATCCCACCCGTTCCCGCCACCGCGTGGATCAAACGGCTCGCTGAACTATCGCCCGGAATGATCACCGGGCCTGAGTCAGTGCCTTTCAGGGCCAGCTCTGCTCGATCGAGCCTGAGACCCCCACTTGCCTGCCCGGAGCCATGGCAGTGCCAGCAACGCCCGCTCAAGATGGGCTGGATGTCGCGCTTGAAGTCGAGCTTTCCAGGGCCGGGAAGCGCTTCGATTCCACTCGGATTATTTTGGGCCTGGCCGGGGATTGCAAAGAGTGCAGAGAACAGCAAAACAGCTCGAAGGGATGTCAGACGGACTCTCGGCATAAGCAGCTCAATGAACGCACAATTACTTAAATTCTATCGTTCTTGGGCCTGAGATTGCAACGACGTGATCGTGACGATGGTTCTGATCGTTTCAACCCGCAATCACGACCACGCGAAGTTCATCGAGGAGCGGTTCAATCACCACTACCCGCAGCACAAGGGACACTTCGCGCGCATCATCGACCACTACGCCAAGTATCCCCAGAGCCTGCTCGACGACTTTTCGCAGAAGGACAAGGCGCCGCACCTGGCAATTTCGGTGGACATGCTCGACACTGGCATCGACATACCCGAAGTGGCCAACCTGGTCTTCTTCAAGCCGGTCTATTCGAAGATCAAGTTTTGGCAGATGATCGGACGCTGTTCAAGCTTCCATAGGAACTCTGAAGACCGTAGCTAGTTAAAAGGACTGCCCAAACACAATCGTTTCGTTGGTTATTCAAAAATCAATTCCCCCCCTGACGCTTGGCCCGATAGATCATACTACAAACCTGTCGGCCTTTATCTGCGTATGGGCACTGGAAGAAAGCTCCTCTTCTTGAAGGCCATGCCTCGGGCACTATAGTTGGGTTGCCCCGTCCCGTGGCAACAAGATGTAAGAGCGCGGGTACCACGCGAGTGTCAAACTTGGCGAACTGGTAATTCTTGCCGTAAGGAAAGAAAAAGCCATCTCGAAACCTCTTCTCCAGGATATTGTCACCAACCTTTCGGGCCAAGGCCAGGAACTCACTGTCTTTAGTTATTCGATACATTTCCAGGGCAAAGTACATGCTACTGGCGTTGGTAGAGCCCCAATCCATGTTGACCTTGTGCGGCCCGGCGGGCGAGGGACCGATTTCACCCAGGTCTTGGGCTCGAAAGATGGTCCGAAGCATATGCCAGATAAACTCGTCACCGCTGAGTCTGTAAGCCAAAGCGTAAGGCCACAGATACCTCTTATTCGCCGGTTCGCGCTCTAGAATGGTTCCTTTCTTGCCAAAATAGCCATCTCGCTGCAGATCGAATCCGGTCAAATCTCTTCCGTCGGCCAGCATGGGGGCAAATGTATTGTCTTCCGGCCGATAAGCGTATTTGGAGTATGTGACCAGATCGTCCACAGCCCACTGCCGAAACTCCTTTCCCTCCTCGCCCAGCATCTCAGATATCTTCAGCCGCGCTGCTACCGAAAGGAATGCTTGTAAGAAGGCATTTTCAGGATGCAGAAATGTGCCTTCCAGGGCACCTTCGCCCAGCTCCGGGCCTAACTGCTCCTGGGCGCGGTCGTTCTTTATTTGACTGTATTGAACGCCACCTAGACCGGTCTTCGGATCTCGGGCTTCTACGTACCGATACGCCAGACGCTTGGCCCAAATCAGGGGCTCTTTTTCCCGGCTGAACTTGTGAAGCAGCGCCGCTGCATACATAAGATCAGTGCCGGTGGCGTCAAAGGTCAGGCCCTTGCCGACGAAGAAGATTGGACCGCCTTCGTATTCGTTGCCCCACAGCTTGCCCATTTCACTGCCTTTGTACCCACTGTTCCAGAACTTGAACTTGCCCTCCGTAGAGTGGTATTTGCCATGACGATTCATATCAAGGTTGGACCAGTTCAGGATATGGGCGTTCCAGAATGCCTCAATGAATCTCTTCGTGGCTGCCGGGTCGACCTCCCACATCAATTCATAGTACGGATAGTGGTGTTTGAGCTCGTGCTGGGGGCCTTCTCCGACCAGTCTGTCCCCACCGGCGTCGTACATCGCATGGCCGCCCCAACACAGTAGACCATTGTCATCGACAAGGTTGGCGAAGGCATAGCGGATTGCGGCAACAGCAGCATTATGATACTTCGGGTCACCGGTCAGTCGGGTCAGACCGTCAAAAACGCGGAAAAGGTTCTGCTGAGTGGCGAGGTTGGACATTATCCACTCCTGGCCTTGATACTTCCACTTCACCGGCTCGAGAGTGTCAGCATCAACGCCGTCGACAAACAGGGGCGTGTGTTTGGGGCCATATACATCCCGGCCACACCCAAGAACTTTATCCGCGAATTCCCGCACCGCATTCAGGTAGCGGTCGTAGTCGGCCTCAGCCCGGCACAGTCCCGAACTCGCAAGGCAAACGACAACAATGGACATCAAGAACACGCCAATTCCGATATTGCGACTTTCGGCACTCATTCCAAACCTCCTAACGACCATGAAAAGCCCATACCCTTGCGCGTGGACACTCCCCTCACGTACATCTCGGCGATGGCCAGCTTCAGGGCTTTCTCTGAGCGGCACCCTCGCTCCAGGGATCTGGGATAAAAATCCAGGTGTCGTACCTGCGGAATCTGGATCCGCACCCGAACGAGTGTGTCCTCCTCGGCGGTCAACTTCAACATCTCGCGGCGCGTCAGATCACACGGATTCCTGCCAGCAGACATCGTTTGCCTCTCTTTTAGTCCTCTACGATCCCGGAGGGTGGATCACCTCAGGCGCAGCAGAGCCCTCGGCCAAGCGGAGGTGGCGGTTCACCTCAAGGTTCTTGAACTCCTGCGCCTTCCCAGAGGGCCACCGGATCTTCAGCCAATCGACTGCCTCTGCCTGACCGAGCCCGAAATGAACCAGGGCGGGGCTCTGGGAACGAAAGCTGTTGACTGGATAGAGCTGCCGATGGAGAACTCTGTCGCCGACTCCAACCGAGATTTGGGCTCCGATACCTAGAGAATTACTCTCTTTACCCCTCAGGGAGATCTTCAGGTAATTCTTCTTGGGGAAGTGGTTCTCGTACAGGAGCAGCGGACCTCCACCCGTCTGCCTCACCAGCACATCCGGCATTCCATCGTTGTTAAAGTCGGCGCCGACGCTGGCGCGCCCGTCGCCCTCGCTATCCATTCCACTCTGGTATGTCAGATCCAGGAAGACTTCTCCGTCCACACCCAGATAGGTGCGGTTGGCTTCAAAGGCACTCAGATTGAAAGAGGAATCGCTCAGGTCAAAAGGATTTCCAACCCAGAATTCTCCCGATCGCCAGTCCAGGTCGCCCGCCTGTTTCAACAAGGCCCCGCGATCGAAAGGCTGCGCCACGGCAACCTGCCAGACGCACCGTCAACCATCAGCCGCATTGCGATCCTTGCTTCTGAATCCGGAGGGGACGTAAAGGTCCAGCCAGCCGTCATTATTCAAATCGACCATACTGGGACCATAGGACCAACCGGTGCTGGCGATTTCAGCGGCACGGCCTCGTCGAGCGAATCGGAGGTCTCCCTGGTTGAGAAACCATTCGCTCCCTCGTGCAAAGTGCCGCACTTTCTCGAGCACCTCAGGCGGATAGGCGGCCGGGTGGAGATTGGCTATGATTCGATCGGCCGATTTCGAATACATGGCGGCAAGATACAGGTCGACGTGACCGTCGTTATTGAGATCACCCGCGGTCAAACCCATCCCGAATCCGCCGAAACTGTGCTGCAGTGAGAGTTCCTTGAAAGGAAGTCCGGGCCCCTGGTTGAGAAGAATCGTCTCTCGCCCGAATTCATCGGCCAGTGCCAAATCCGGATCCCCATCCCCGTCGGCATCCAGCCAGACTGCCGCGAAACAGGAACGCAGGTCGCCTCCCGTCCGGGTTTGCTCCGTTACATTCTCAAACCTCCAGTTGCCCAGGTTTCGCAACAGAACATTCTCAACGCCGCTTCGATTCGATATCCAGGACCTGGCTTTCATGGCCTGACCCACTCCCCCGACAACGTAAAGATCCATCTTCCCATCCAGATCGTAGTCCGCGATGGCGTAGTTCTGGCCTCGATCCGCCGGATGTAGATTGGTGTATCTGGTGATGTCCTGAAAGGTGCCGTTGCCCAGGTTTCGATAGAGCCTGGACCCGAACAGTAAATCCTCGTACCCGTCATTGTCCAGATCCACAAAGGCGGCTGTGATGTAACTGGGAATCTCGGGCAGTCCGGCTTCGGTAGTTACGTTGCGAAAGCCTTCCGGGCCGCCCGGTACAGTCCATGGGTTTTCTCGTCTGTAACCAGGACATCCAGCCAGCCGTCGCTGTTGTAGTCGTTGACGTAAATCCCCCCGGTAATGACTACGTTTTCACCCTTAGCTTTCCAATGATCGACGTAGATTTCGGGTTGCAGGCCTCGCTCAGCCGCCACTTCCTTCATCAGAAAGTCGCTGCTGTGACCCCAGTTGACGGAGTACACATGGAACCCGTGTATCCAACCCGTACGGTCCGGCAGGTCATCCGAGGGGGGGTCCAGAATCACTCGCGCCTTGATCAGGGCCTCGGCCACAGACCCTTCGGTGGTTCGGCCCGTGAAACGGATTTTCATGGTTCCACGCCAGGGACCGGCAGGCTTTTCCCTTTCTGCAGGGGCCAGTTCCATCATTGCGACCTGAACCCGGGGAGGCTGGTCTGCAGCCGAGGCATAGACCGGAGCGAAGAATCGAATCAGCCTGTCGATGGCTCCGGGAGAGGAAATGAATCGATTTCGGTACTCGAACAGATAATCGACAATCCCGGCGGCATCGGCCTCTTTCCGACCCGCCGTCGCCTCACGTATGCGGGTGTACCGGCCGGATGCCGTGTCGATTGCAGATCCGGCAGGCCGCAGGATCTGACCTGCACAGTCCTGGCTGAAGTACTCCAAAAGGGCCGGCCGGTCGTTCTCGACGAAGACCCTGGCCCATTTCGGAAAGACTTTATGGTCCAGAACGAACACCCAGTGCTCAATGTCCCAGATAAACTTGCGATGAGTTTCCGACAGGGCCAGTGTTTCCGCCGCCCGGGATGGGTCCCCGTCGCCTGACTGCTGCAAAAAAATGGGGCTTGAGAGCAGATCGGTTCCCGGCATCTGGCTGACACCGAGAAGGAACAAGAAAACCTGGCAGCGGAAAGAAGTCATTAGACCGACATCCCTCAGATGTGAGTTCTTCAACGAATAATCACAACCTATCACTGCTCCAGCCTCGCATCAACTTTCTCTCGTCATGTTAAAGTGAGTAACTTATGAACTCCTGCCACGATGGGAGTTGTGTGCAGCAAGAGGCAGGCACCGGCCGATGCTTCATAGTTACTCGAGGAGTCTCCCTGAAATGACACGTTTTTGTCTGTTGCTTTTGACAGTCCTGGGAATGCACCCGAACTGGTTGGCGGGCCAGCCGGCGCCACAGGTCCAGGAGTATATTCAAAGTGCCGTCCGCGCCGAGCAAAGCGGCGACTGGCTGTCGGCTGAGCAGGCATATCGGTCGGTCCTGGAGCTTCAACCCGATATCCCTCAGGTTCATGCCAAGCTGGGACTCGTCTATCAGTTCCAAGGAAAGTATCCTCAGGCCGTCGAGTCCATCCAAAAGGCCTTGAAACTTGACCCCAGCCTGCCCGACGTCCATTTTTTTCTGGGGCTTGCCTACTACGGCATGTATCAGTATCCCAGGGCCATCGAGTCTTTCCAAAAGGCAATTTCCAAGAATCCAGAGAACGTAAAAGCAAAGGTCTATCTTGGTGTTTGCTATATATCCCTGAACCGTTTAGACGAGGGGATAGCCCACCTGGAAGAGCTGACGCAAAAGCACCCTCAGGAACTGGAAGCTCTGCAGACGCTGGCCCAGGCCTATCTGAATAGAACCAGGGTTTCATATGACAATTTCAAGGAGACCTTCTCGCGCATTCGGGAGCTCGATCCGGATTCCTTCCGCACCCACCAGATCATGGCCGAGGCTTATTCCACTCAAGGTCGCTTGAACCAGGCGGCGGAAGAATACGAAAAAGCCCTGGCCTTGAATCCCAACGCACCCGGCGTCAACTTCGCCCTGGGTGATCTCTACTTTGGTCTCGGACAATACGACAAGGCCGAGCCGACGCTGGAGAGGGAGTTGCAGATGGATCCACACCATCCCATCGTCAACCTGGAACTGGGAATTATTAAGAACTACCGGCAGGAGTTTGACCAGGCCATTCGGCATCTGGAACAAGTATTGCGCGTGGACGATCAAATCTCCGATGCCCATGTCGCCCTGGGCACAGCCTATGTGGCCAAGGGGCGCCTCGAGCATGCGGTCGAGACCCTTCAGCGGGGCATTGCACTGGATCCGAGCCGGCCGCAGGCCCACTACCAGCTGGCGCAGGTCTACAGGAAGCAGGGAAGGTCAGAAGAAGCTCAGAAGGAGCTCGAGTTGTTTCAGAAACTGGACGCGGCAACTCGAGAAAAGATGCATCGCGAAGCTGAGAATTTCCTGCAGACCAAGCCCAACTGATCGGATCGTTTTTGGGGTAACCTCCTGGAGTGCGGAAGTCAGACTTCCGCCCTTTAAAGCGGCACTCGAAGTGCCGCACTCCAGGAAGTTGCCTAGCCTGCTAGGGTAATGCCGTACCGGTGCCCTGGCGCAGAGTTGTATAAGTGTCGATTGGGATTTCCTTCCACTCTTCGACCTGCCCGTTCGGCCAGTAGGCCCGGACTGCCTGGACCCGGGCTGCCTCACCCAGCCCAACCAGCACCCGGGGATCATTAGCCGAGGCATAGCTGCCGTCCGATCGCGCCCGGCGCCACAGCGTTCGGCCCTGCGGTCGTAACACGGCGACTCGTGTACCCAGCATGTCTCGTCCCCAGTCCTTACCCACCATCCTCAGCCCCAGCCAGTGGTTGCCGCTCACAACCTGGTTCATCAGAAGTCGGGCCCGGCCGCTGTTGTTGAGCAGCAAAACATCCGTGTCTCCGTCATTGTCGACATCCCCAAATGCCGCTCCACGGCTCACCTCCGATAACCGGAACACGGCTCCCGCAGTGTCCGTCACTTCTTGAAATCGAACTTTTCCCAGGTTGCGAAAAAGCTGATTGGTCTGATGCAGCGGGTAAGGATCGTTGGCCCGGACCAGCGCCTCACTACCCTTGACGTGCCCATTAGCAGCCAGGATGTCCTGCAGACCATCATTGTCATAGTCAAAAAAGGCTGTCCCGAATCCGGTAAAAACGACGCTGGGAAGAGCCAACCCGCTCGAGTAGGAGACATCCTCGAACCAGCCCTCTCCATGATTGAGGTAAAGGGTGTTCTTTTCGTTGAGCGACATATGGGTCATGAACAGGTCTTCATCCCCGTCATTGTCGAAATCACCTGCATCCACCCCCATGCTGGACTCGGCAAAGCCTTCGCCGCTCACCGCACAGCCGGCCACCAGCGCTTGGTTTCGAAACCTGCCATTCTTCTGATTGATCCAGAGGTGATTGGGCCTTTTGTCATTGGCCACGTAGATGTCAATCCAGCCGTCTCCATTGAAATCAGCGGTGCTCACACCCAGGGCCCCATTCGACTGGCTGGCAATCCCCGACTTGCGGGAAACGTCCTCGAAGGTTCCGTCCCCCCGGTTGTGGAACAAGCTCTCAGGCAGCGGCTCGTATCGGCTCGGGTCGCAGTACTCGAGCGCACTCTTGCTGCTGGCATTGCCGAACGAGAAGCAAAGCTTGCGATTTGAGAAACTGAAGTTGACGTAGTTGCCCACGTACAGGTCCAGCCAGCCATCCCGATCGTAGTCCAGGAAGGCCGCACTGACACTCCACCGCGGGTCATCTGTACCAGTCGCCGCCGTGACGTCGGTAAAGGTTCCATCTCCGTTGTTTCGAAACATCTGGTTGGCACCGAAATTGGTCACATAGAGGTCGGTCCAGCCGTCATTGTTGAAGTCTCCCGTCGCCACACCCATTCCGTAGCCCAGCGCCTGGATCCCACTCCCCTGGGTCACGTCGGTAAAGCGCAACCGGTGCCCGCCATCTCGCTGAACACTGAGGTCGTTTCGGTAAAGCCTGTCGATCAGAGGCCCGGAATCGGGAGGGGGGAAAACCGCGTCGGACAAAGCCTTTTCGGGTCCAAGCATGTGACCCTGGAGCAGGTAGAGGTCGAGGTCGCCGTCATTGTCGTAATCGAAGACGGCCCCGCCCGCCCCCATCATTTCGCAGAAGTAGCGCTCCCCCGACATTCCGTTGAAGTGCACGAAGTCGATCCCGACCTCCTGCGCCATATCCAGGAAGATATCGGTGCCAGAGGCTTTTCCAGGCTCCGGCCTACCCGGATCCTGAAGGCCCCGCGTCGGGGATACGGTCATCGGAGCCAGGACCGCGATGATCGCCCAGTGGGCGAGTACCTGAGATCGCATACCCTTCCTATTATGAACCACTCGGAATCAGAGGCGAGAGGAATGACGGGCACGGCAAGGGCAAGGCGATAAGCAGGTTCCGTGGAACTTGGAACGTGGAACGTGGAATCCAATCACCCGTGCGTGAGGAAGTCCATCCGACCTCCGTCGGCTGTGATGACCTGCCCGGTCACGAAGCCGGCCTCGTCCGAAGCCAGAAAAGAAATGACGGCTGCAATCTCCTCAGACTTTCCGACGCGCCTCAGCATGCTCAGGGCCGAGGCCACGTCGACCGTTTTTTCGATCGCTTCGGGACTCTTGCCTTTCCAGTTCATATCCGTCCCCACGTAGCCCGGGCTCACCGCATTCACGCAGATCCCATGAGGGCCCAACTCGAGCGCAAACCGTTTGGTCAGCGAGGTGACCGCAGCCTTGGTGGCTGAGTAAAAGGTGGTTCCGGAAAAACTGGTACCCACGGCGGCCACGGAAGAGAGGTTGATGATGCGGCCGAACCGTCTCTCGATCATCAGGGGCACGACAGCCGCACTGCAGTGGATCACGCCCTTGACGTTGACCCGCCACAGCAGATCGGCGTCCGCCTCATCGTAAGAAAGTAGCGTTCCCCCTCGGAAGACCCCGGCATTATTGACCAGAATATCGGTGGGTCCCAGCTCCCGCACCGACTGCTCCACCATCTTCTGCACTGCGGCCTGGTCGGCAACGTCGGCCTGGATGGCCAGGGCTCGTCCTCCCAGAGCTTGGACCTGATCCACCACCTGGCCGGCCTCGTCCCCGCGTTTCCGATAGTTTACGACGACTGCGGCTCCCTCCTGGGCGAGTTTCAGTGCCGCGGCTCGCCCGATTCCACGCGAACCGCCTGTGACCATTGCAACCCTGTCTTTCAATCGGTTGGAACCCACTCTACCTCCGGGGTTTTCATTCTAAGCGCTGCCATTCCTGGAAGCCAGGTCTGAAGGTCTCCCACTTTGCCCCTCCCACTTTCAGGATCGGACCACGGAGGGTCCTCCTACGACGGGGGGCGGGCCTGGTTCTTCAGCTGCCATTCCTCGAAGCCAGAGTCTCGAAAGATCGCCGCATGGAAGCGGCTCCTACACTTCACCATCCTGGGGAATCCCAATGATAGGGGTAGGGAAAGCTCATTGGTTTGAGCCTCCCCTCCCTCCGAACCGGACGTGCGGTTCTCCCGCATCCGGCTCTCCAGTCAGTGGGGTCCACGTCGGGACTGACAGATCTGCGCGTGGGCTATGGCCATGGTAAATAGCCCCTGCTCGATAAAGTAGGCATTGGGCCAGCGTTGATGATCGCTCCCTCGGGCTCGGCCTCTCCGTTTCCGGCGCTTTCGCAGAATCGATCGCAGACGCCCTCGTACCCATCCATCCACCCCCTTAAACGTCGCGGGATGGCTGTGTTGAAAGTACCCAAACCAACCCCGTAGGATTGGGTTGAGCGTCTCAATGGTCTGCTTCAGACTGTGGCCATTCGTCCTTCGGGTCAGTGGGCGGACTCGCTCCCGCAGCTTCTTTTCACTGCTTTTGCGAGGCCATTTAAGCCCTCTTTCAAAGTGGTAACCCAGAAAGTCGAACCCACCCTTTTGGCGAGCATCCACTACCCGGGTCTTGTTCGGGTTCAGTCGTAATCCACGCTGCGCCAGCTCCTTTCGAAGCTTCCTCAGCGCTTCTCGCGCCTGTCGCTCATCTCGGCATAGAATCACCCCATCATCGGCATAGCGGATCATCACTTCCCCGGCACGCTCCATCTCTTCATCCACTGGATGTAAATACAGATTAGCCAGCAACGGACTGATCACCGCACCTTGAGGAGTTCCTCTCTCCGGCTTCCACTTCTTCATCCCATCCAGAACTTCTTGTTCCAGATAGCTTCGAATCAGCTTCAGCACTCGACCGTCTGAGACTTCCTTCTCCACTTCTTGCATCAAGATCTCCGGGTCAATGCAGTCAAAGTATTTCTCGATGTCTGCATCAACCACCCAGTGATAGCCTTCTTCCAGTCGTCGTTGCACCTCGCGCAGTGCATCCTTGCAGCTTCGCTGCGGCCGGAATCCATAACTGTGCCGGCAGAACTTCTTTTCGAAGATTGGTTCCAGCACCTGGCGAAGGGATGTCTGCACCACTCTGTCCCGTACTGTCGGGATCCCCAGCGGTCGCTTCTTCCCTCCTCCTTTATCGATCCAGTGTCGGCGCACTGCTCGCGGTTGATAGCGATCGTCTTTCAGTTCCTGGTGCAGTTGCTCCAGTTCCCTTTCCAATCGCCACTCAAACTTCTGGATACTTTGGCCATCCACTCCACCGGCTCCTTTCCGTCGGCGTACCTTTCGCCACGCCGCTTCCAGACTCCGATTTCTGTAGACCTTGTCAATCAAGCTGAACCATTTGCCTCCTTTCACTCCTGTTTCCAGGGTCGTCAGCATGCGTTCGGTCCACACTTCCGCTTCCACCCAGCTCCATTTCTGGCTCTCGGCTTCTCTGCCTTGCTTAGGAGTCTCCTCCACTTTCGACAGTTCCTCTTGCTTCGTCATTGACTCTACACATCCACCTTCCTGGCGGGCCTTCGCTCCACCGGCATTACCCGGCTTCTTCACTACTACGCCGCCTCTGACTTCTGCGGGTCTCTTACCAGACCGACCTTTCGCAGACCTCCTCGCTTTACGTCACTTGAACTTCCCACCATTCCATCTCCAACCACCCCAAGGGTTAACAAGATGCCTTTTTCACGTTACCCATCAGGCTCTTGTCCGTGTCAGGTTTCCCTTCCATTCGAGCTTCGCCATTTCCCAGCAGGCTCGCTGTCCCCTCTGAGCCGAATCGAGTTCGTCTCCTACAGACTGGTGGTTCTCCTTCGGCTGCTTCCCACCCCACCTCACGATGACGCAGTTGCCGTCGAATACGGGCCGGAGAACGTTTGCCCGGTAGGGACTTTCACCCTACTGTTCAAGTGCGCTTACGAGCGCACTAGGAGGGCCTTCCATGGCCCGATCGGATCGCCGGACCGCACATCCCCAGCCTCAGCGCGGGGGGGCTCCCGGGTTCTCTAGCAGCTCCCGCGCCAGGTTCAAGTGGCTCCGGGCCTCGGGGTAGTCGGGGGCAATTTCCAGGGCGCGTTCGTATTGAAGCGCGGCCCCGATGAGATCTCCAGCCGTGAGAAGGGCATTCCCGAGATTGTTGTGGGCCTCCGCATAGTCAGGATCGATGGCAACCGCCCTTTCAAAATGAGAGTAGGCCCGGTCCACGTCTCCCTGCTGAGCGAAAACGATGCCCAGGTTGTTATGCGCCTTGGCAAACTCCGGCTCGATTTGGAGCGCTTGCTGAAAAGCAGCGATCGCCTCCTTTGTATTCCCCAGGGCCAACAGCGCTCCTCCCAGGTTGTAGTGGGCTTCAACAAGGTCCGGCTTGATTTCCAGAGCCTCGAGAAAGTGCTGAATAGCGTCGTCGGAATTGCCCTGTTCAAAGAGCGCGTTAGCCAGGTCACTGTGCGCTTCCGCGTAGGAAGGCAGCAGTTGCAATGCCCGGCGATAGTGTCGGATGGCGTCTTCAATCTTCCCTTGCGATTGAAGCGCCTGGCCCAGGTGGTCGTGGGCTTCGGCGTCATGCGGCCTGATGCGCAGCGAGTGCCGGTGACCGGCAATGGTCCTCTCGATGTCTTTACTCGCATAGTCTCTTTGCAGTCTCACCAGGTCAGCTTTACTTTCCGTCAGCACCTGGACCCATAGATCCCCCATCTCATCCGAGGAATTGGGGCCGAAGAGGACGCGCCGGGGTGGGTTGTGAGGGTTGCGAATGTTGTCGGCCGAGTTGTCGTAGCTGTAGCGCATCGACAGCCTGGTCCCCCTGGGGAGCAAGATCGGCTCCCTGTAGAGGTACTCGTCCTGCCAGTTGAAGTCCCAGTCCTGGATCGAAATGAGCCAGCGCCTGGTCCCGTCGGGAAGTCGGGCGAAAGCTCGCATCTGTTTGCCCAGGTAGTGGGCATGTGGGTACACGCCCAGTACCTCGACCGCCACCGGGAGTACGTAGCTGTCTTCAATCCGGTACTCCTTTTCTCCCGCGGGGATGTCAATGGTTCGGGAGCCCAGCCCCAGTATGAAGGGGGTTCTGGTTGGTGCTTCGTCGGTGAAGTAAAGACCGACACTGGGCTGAATTCGCTCCGGTTTGCCGGAGGACAGCATGTGCAGTTCCCAGACCAGATCGGCTCCTTCTTGCAGCCTCCAGGCCATACCCTCGGCGCTCTCCATCGGAACTTTGCCCGGTGTCCAGCCCAGGAAATGGCCATCGGGAGGGCGGGCAAACTGGGTGGATCTCATGCCTTCAAAGCCGGGCCTGCGGTCTTCGTCATCCAAATGCCGGGACCGGGATGTCGGATCCACCAGCCCTACGGCATGATGCACGACCCGCGGGTTGCCCGGGCGCAGTTCCAAAGCTCGTACGTAACGTTTCGACTTGAGAGGAACCGGGATCACGAACATCCGGAATACGTCTGGACCCTCGGCCGCCAGCGTGTAAGGCCGAGGCATTGTCACCACCAGATCCGGCTCTCCCAGGAACCAGCCGTCCGGCCATTGTGGTACCCCGGGTAAATCCGCCGGATCTCCTTCAGCAGCCCCCTCCGCCACCCACTGCTCGAGCATGCCGATCTGGTCAACACTCAGCCGGCGCTCCCCGATGAACTCTCCGTAACCGGGCTCAGGCTGCCAGGGAGGCATAAAGCGGCTCTGCGTCACCGAAACGATCGTCTTGCCGTGCCTGCGAACATCCGCGTAACTGAGCAAATCAAACGGCCCTGCACCACCGGGCCGATGACAGGTGGCGCAGTTCTCGAACACCAGGGGAGCAATATGCTTGTTGAAGCTCAACTGGCCGGTCCGCCGGGGATCGTAAGCCTCTGGCTTTCCTCCAGGCATCGAGACCGGGGGTGACCGGCGTGCGTCGGGCGCGTCGGGTTCCTTACATCCCATCCAGAACAATCCCAACAGAGTGCCTGCCAGGATGGAGGATGAAATAGCCACAATCCCCTGTCCCGTCGATCTGATCACTCTTGAACCGTGATGTCTTGTACGGAGGTCCCGATTCTCCCCGAAAACCCCTGGTGGAGAACCACGATCAGCTGGTAGCTCCCCGGAGGAGCCTTTCCCTGGGCAGTGAAGTCAATGGTGTCGCTTTGGCGGAGCCTGGCCACGAACTCGGAAGGGAAGTCACGCTCCAATCGGCGCTCGAACAGCAGCTCTTTCCTGACCCAGCGGCCCGATTTGTCAAGCAGAGCACCAAACATCTCCAGGATCAATTGGGCTCCATTGTCGTGGGATTTGAGTGACAACTCTTGGGTCGGAAGGTACATCCGAACGGTCAGTTTTTCCCCTTCATTCGCGACCCGTACATCAAAAGGGAAGTCCTGAAACAGCTCCGGGAACTTGATGGCGCTGGCTAACTGATCATGGCTCGTCTCTGAGTATTCCCGACGATAGCGGAGAGTGAGATCTTTGCGGTTCAGTTTTACCTTGATGCGATGCATCTTGCGGGTTTTCTCTTTCCGGTCGGGGACGTAGCCGATCAGATAGTACTGGCGACTGTCCGAATAGACCTTGCGCAGCCCCCTGGCCAGATCGTTGTTGTTGAGAAACGACAATCCACCGGTTCCTGAGGCCAAAGCCGTCAAGAACTCCTGGGGGCCGCTGATCTGCTGGTTTGCGAATCTTGGAAAGTTCGCAAAGCTCTCGAACTCGGCACTGCTTGGAGGCGGGAGCAGCCCGCGGGCATCGACGCTGTAAAGGGAGACCTGGAAGCGATTTGCCTGATTCATGGCTGACTGAAGCTTCGAAAAGCCCATCGGATTACTTCCCAACCTGGTGTCGACAAGTCGCGACGCTGTAAGTTCAGTCAATGGGTCTTCCGCCGCCTGGGCCGCGCGCTGCGCAATTATCCGGCCCAGCATCCGACCGGGATCCAGAGGATAGCCCTCGGAATAGAAGAGCACGTTTTTCCTTCCCGGAAGGGAGCCAAGATGTCTGGCCAGTCCCGAAATGACGTGGCACACGTAGCTGGTCCTCATTTCGAGGTCAGTGAGAAGCAGTCGTCCCCGATTTATTGCTTCACGGATCGCCCACTCGAGATCCTGAGACACGGTTCCGGCTGGAGCGGCTTGAGGAAACGTGCGGCCCTGGAGCTGCGAAAACATTGCCTCCACTTCCTCCATGAAGCGAAGGATGCTGATCCCTTCCTGCGGCCTGAATGAGATCTTTTCGAGCTCCCCTCGAAGCTTGTCGAGATCACTGGTAAAGGACTGGTGGATTCGCAAGCCTCGCCTGATGCTCGCCAGCATGACCCGATCCTGCGCTCCCAATTCAGACTGAAAGAACTCTTCAAGAGAGCGCTTGGTTCTCAGCAGTGATTCGAAAGTCAGGCTCTCCAGGTCCAGAAGAACAACGAAATGAGCACCCTCACCTGGCTGAGCCGCCCGGGTGTCTCCCGGGAGAGCGGGTTCCCGGTCGTTTGGAGCAGCTGAGATGGCGTCTGGCCCTTGTCGCTGAAAGGATATGATCTTTTGCCGCGTGCCGTCTTCCCAGACCTGGACTTCGTGGGCCTGCAGATCGGAAACGAATCTCCCCTTCTTGTCCGTGACGATGAGGTCAACCCGGGCAACTTCGGACTCGGCGGTAAAGAGGGGTTCGCCCTCTTTCTGAGCCAGGAGATTTGCCGGCAGCAGGACCAGAGCCGCGGTCAAGAGGGCGGGAAGTGTTCTGATGCCGGCGACAAGTCTGGTAGGTAACGGGACTCTCAAAGTCATCCCCTGAAAGAAGTCCTGGACATGCAAGCTCTATGATGCCACAAGAGAGAGTGTAAACTCCTTTCGGGTTTTGTGTTGGCCGTAGGGCACGCCAATCTGGCGTGCCGAGGGCGGCAGACCGGCAAGGGCAAAGGCAAGGGTAGTGAGGGGGAAACAGGTACGAAACCGTGCCCTACAATGGTGGCTCTGTTGGCCGTCCGACCGGATGTGATTGATCACCGATCCAATCGTGAGTAGAATAGTTGCGTATATGAAGATCCACCGCCACACTCTGTTCATATCCCTGCTCGTTCTGATCGTCGTGTCACTGGGGTTTCCTTTCCAGGGACTGGCACAAAAGAAAAAGGGGAAAAAAGAAAAGCCCAACATTCAAAATGAGGAAGCGGAGGATTATTTCAAGAAATGGCTGAACGAAGACGCCGTCTACATTCTCAGCGAGGAAGAGAAATCAGTTTTTCACAGTCTTTCCACGCTCGACGAAAAGGATCAATTCATTGAGCAGTTCTGGCGCCGGCGAGATCCTGACCTGAGGACGGCGTCCAATGAATTCAAGGAGGAACACTATCGGCGGATCGCCTACGTCAATGAGCGATTCCATAGCGGTAAGCCGGGCTGGAAGTCAGATCGAGGGAGGATCTATATCATCCACGGCGAGCCGGCCGAGATCGAAGCCTATCCTTCCGGGGGCTTTTACGACCGCCCCTTTGACGAAGGTGGGGGACAGACGACCACCTACCCGTTTGAAAAGTGGCGCTATCGGCACGTTGATGGCGTTGGAGACGACATCGAAATCGAATTCGTCGACGACTCCTTTACGGGAGACTACCACCTGGCGCTCAATCCCGAAGAAAAAGATGCTCTGCTCCATGTGCCGGGTGGGGGCTTGACCTGGGCCGAGCAGGCGGGCATCAGCAAGAAAGAGGATCGTCCCTACTTTAGTCCGGGACGACACAACCCGGCCTACAATGCCGGCACTCACAGGAACAGCCCCTTCTATCGGTACGAAATTTTTTCCGGAATGCAGGCCCCGCAAAAGGTTAAATATAACGATCTCAAGGAGCTGGTGAAGGTCTCCATCGGCTATGAAAGCCTTCCCTTCGAGGTCCGAAGTGACTACTTCAAGATCAACGATGAACAGGTTCTGGTTCCGATCACTGTTCAGCTCCAGAACAAAGACATGATGTTCGAGCGCGAGGGGAAAGTGCACTCGGCTCACATCGGCCTCTACGGCGCTGTGACCAGCATGGGCAATCAGTTCTTCGAAGAATTCGATCACGATCTGGTGGTGTCGTTCACACCTGAGAAGCTGGAGAAGGGTTTGCAGGGCCGTTCGATGTATCAGAAGATCCTTCTTCTGGACAACAAGACTCGCTATAAACTCGATTTGATCGTGAAGGACCTGGGCAGCAGCAACATCGGTGCCGTCAAACAGGCCATCATTCCTCCCCCGAGCGTCAAGGAAACGGAGAAGCTGAGCAACAGTTCGCTGATCCTTTCCGACTTCATACAGCAGATCGGCGGCGAGCTCCCGAAATACGATGAGATGTTCGTCCTGGGAGACGTTTGGATTCGGCCCAGCATCGCAAAAATCTTTTCAAAGAAGCTCCCTCTCGGGGTCTACCTGCACCTGTACAATTTCGACGTGGATCAATCCTCCAATTCGCCTGAGCTGGAGGTGAAGTACACAATCAGACGCGCGGGGAAAGTGATCCAGGAGGCGACTGACAGCAGCGGGGAATCGATTCAGTCCGTTTTCGGAAAGAGAATGGTCCTGATCAAAAAGCTGGATCTAACTGATCTGGAACCCGGACAATACCGGATCGAAGTGGAAGCCTGGGATCAGCTCAGCGATGCGAAGGCACAGGTCGAAGACAATTTCCGAGTTGAGGGCGATTAGTCCCCTGCAACGGATCACAACTGACCACTCATCCCTCCCCAATCCCAAACCGCACCTCATCTGGCTGATCGTACTGATCGGTCTCACCCCGCTGTTGGTGCACGGATCCAAGAACAAAGACGCCGGAACCGATTTGTTCAGCGATGTCGCCAGGGCGGTTGGCATCGACTTTGTTCACTTCAACGGAATGTCGGGGGAGTATTACTTTTGCGAGATGATGGGTCCGGGGGGAGCCCTGTTCGACTATGACAACGATGGTGATCTGGACGTTTACCTGGTGCAGGGCAACATGCTGGGCCCGGGCAAGACACTGGAGGATGCCCTTTTTCCGCCTCCGGGAGGGCTGCCCCTCAAAGACCGACTTTTTCGCAACGATTTGGTGTTGAGTTCGGACGGGACGTCCACCCTGCACTTCACGGACGTGACCGAGCAGAGCGGCATCGTCTCGGCCGGCTATGGAATGGGAGCCGCCGCGGGTGACATCAACAATGACGGCTGGGTGGACGTCTACGTCACTAATTTCGGGAAGAACCAGATGTACCGGAACAGCGGCGACGGCACCTTCACTGAAGTCCCGGTCGGTGAGAACACGGATTCAGAGTGGAGCGTGAGCGCGGCCTTTCTGGATTATGATCGGGACGGCTGGCTTGACCTTTTCGTCGGCAATTACGTCGAGTACAGTTTGTCCAATCCCAAGAAGTGCTACTCGAGTACCGGAGCCGTCGACTATTGCGGCCCCCGGAATTACGCCGGCCAACCCAACCGATTCTTTCGCAATCGGGGTGATGGAACCTTCCAGGAGGTGTCAGCGCAGACCGGGATCGCCGGGAGGCACGGGGGCGCTCTGGGAGTCGTCAGTGCCGACTTCAACGGAGATGGCTGGATCGATATCTATGTGGCCAACGATCAACGCCCCAATCACTTATGGATCAACCAGGGAACCGGCATCTTCAGAGACGAGGCACTGGTGGCCGGATGCGCGCTGAACCGGGATGGAAAGACCGAGGCCAGCATGGGAGTCGATGCGGGAGACCTGGATAACGACGGCGACGAAGATCTCTTCATGACCCATCTGATCCGGGAAACCCATACGCTTTACCTCAATAACGGACGGGGATGGTTTGAAGACCAGACCTTCGAGAGCGAGTTGGGAGTAGCGAGCTTGCCCTACACCGGGTTCGGGACAGCCTTCCTTGACTATGACAACGACGGCTGGCTGGATATTCTGACGTTGCACGGTGAAGTGGCCACCATCGAGGCCCTGGAAAAGCTAAGAGACCCTTATCCATTGCATCAGCCCAATCAGCTCTTCCACAACCTGGGAGACGGGCGCTTTGAGGAGGTCACTGAGCAGGGGGGGGCCGCATTCAAGCTCTCGGAGGTGAGCCGCGGCGGTGCCTTTGGGGACGTGGACAACGACGGGGACGTGGACGTCCTGATCGTCAACAACAACGGCCCTGCCAGGCTGCTCATCAATAACGTCGGGACACGCCGACACTGGCTGGGTCTGAGACTGGTGGGGAAAGAGAGCCAGCGAGACATGCTGGGAACCCGGGTGAAAGTGGTTCTCTCTGACGGTTTGACCCTGCTGCGGCGGGTGCGAACCGACGGCAGCTACGGCTCCTCGAATGATCCCCGCGTACTGGTCGGTCTGGGGAAAAAGACCCAGGTCGCTGCAGTGCGCGCCTACTGGTCCGGTGGCCGCGTGGAAGAATGGACTGACGTCTCTGTAGACCGGTACACAACCCTGCGCGAGGGCAGCGGCCGGGTAGTCCCTGAAAATGAGTGATCAGACCGAGGGTCCAGCCCCTTTGACGCACAGTACCCCCTTTCATAAAACGTCATCCTATTTCTGCAAGGGAATACTCGGCGTGGTCCATGTCTTCGGTATGTTCTGGATCGGACTCACCGCCGCGCCGGCTGCCCTGGCCAGTGAAACCCTGCCCATGGTGCAGTCGAGCGATCAACTCAGGGCTGTCCCCCATCCGCAACTGAGCAGGCTGGAGCCCGCGGCCGGTGAGCAGATACTGGAGGCGCGGAAACGGCTTGAATCGATGGCGCAAGCCAGGGATGTTACAGGGGAGAAACTCAGCCAGGCCTACGGGGAGATGGGCAAGCTCTACCACGTCCAGGATTTTCTGGGGGCAGCCCAGGCCTGTTATCTGAATGCGCAGTTACTGGCACCGGGAGACTTTCGCTGGTCTTACTACCTGGGGCCCATCTACAAGAACAAAGGCGAAATCGAGAAGTCCATCGCCAGTTACGAGAGGGCTTTGCAGATCCGACCTAAGAACATCCCCGCGCTTCTGGGTGCAGCCGGGGGCCACCTCAGCCTGAACCGGTATGCACTGGCCCAGCCTTTGTTCGAGCAGGCGCTGGCTGTGGACGAGTCGTGTGCTCCGGCCCTGGTAGGGATGGGAAAAATCGCTTCGTCAAAGCGGAACACCGAGGAGGCAATCCAGTACCTTGAGGCGGCTCTCGCCCTGCAGCCGAACGCCAACAGCATCCATTATTTGTTGGCCATGAGCTATCGACGGCAGGGGAACCTCGGCAAAGCCCGGGCTCACTTCCAGAGAGTTGCAATGCTGGAACGGATGCGCAGAGGTCATGCCACCCCGGGCTACCCCGACCCCCTCCTGCAAGACCTGGATGCATTGAAGACGGGCTGGCGCCTGCACTGGACCCGGGGAATACGCGCCTTCGGCAAGGGTCGCTTTGCCGAGGCCGCCAACCAATTCCGTGCCGCCATAGCTCTGGACCCCAAGAACCCGATTCCGCGAACAGATTTGGGTTCGGCATTGGCCCGGTTGGGCGATCTCGAAGGGGCAGCCCAACAATACGCGGTGGCTTTGCGAGTCTCGCCGGGCAATCCGATGCTGCATTACCACCTGGGGACCACGCTGATGGGATTGCATGCGGATGAGGATGCAGCGGAACACTATCAGGCAGCGATTCGGTCAAACCCCGGGTTCAAGGAGGCCCACTTTCAGCTGGCCAATCTGCTGATGCGCCTGCGTCGCTACGAGAAAGCGATCCCCCACTACGCAACCGTCATCGAATTGGATTCCGGCTTGGGTGGTCAAATCCTGCCAGGTGACAGCGGGGATGGTCAGCTCCAACAGATGAACGGACTGGCGCGCTTCATGCAGGCGATGGCTCTTATCCGACTAGACCGTTATGGGGAGGCGTTGATGGTATTGGAGGAAGGCCTGCAGGTTTTTCCGGGTCACGCCGACATGACCCACGCCTTGGCTCGACTCCTGGCCGCCTGTCCTGACCATAAGATTCGCAACGGAGGGAGGGCTTTGCAGCTTCTGCAACCGCTGTTTGAGGATCAAGACGGCTTGGATTTGGAGTCTGTTGAAACACTGGCGATGGCCCTGGCCGAAACCGGTCAGTTTGAGCGGGCGGTCCAGGTCCAACACGCCATGATCTCCGATCTGGAGGGCAACCAGCGCTTCGATCTGGTGCAACTTCTGGCCGAAAACCTGGCCCTTTATGAGAACGGTCAGCCCTGCCGCCTGCCCTGGCGGGAGGACGACCCGATTTTTTCGCCGGTTCCCGCAGCCATGGAGCCACTGGCCCCGGGGACCAGTGACCCAACCGGGAAGTGAGAAGGGATGAAGAGACACCCCCAAGGTGCCTCCCACACTTCCGTTGTCCACTCTTGAGTACTAGAATGTGGGATGGGCCTCAGGCCGCGACGCGGGTCTGGAGAAACGACCCCTGCCGCCGGGTCTGTCGACGGGTGGACGAAACCATGCGAAGGAAACCGTGCTCAATTCTCGGGGTGATTCTCTTCTCTTTACTGGTCACCCGCCTGCAGGGCCTGGAGGACACGCCGGAAGAGCCCAGAGACCCTGAGATCGTTTCCATTTCTCCGCTGGGTGGCCGGCAGGGATCCAGCTTCGAAGTTGAAATCCGAGGACAAACCCTGGCCGGCGCCCGGGGCGTCTGGTTCGACTGCCGGGGGCTCCAGGCAAAGATCGGAGAGATCACTGAAATCGTCCTGGACGAGAACGCCAAAGACGAGGCCGGAAACGAATCACCTCGACTTGGCCAACGGGTTCAGCTGCAGGTAGCAGTTGATTCGAAGACCGCCCCGGGTGCTCATCGTCTCAGGCTGGTCACACCCCGGGGCATGTCCAATTTGGTGACCTTGCACGTCAGTCGTGAAAAGGTCATGGCCGAGGCCGAAACTGATCATCATCCGCTGGAAAAAGCCCCTCTACTGCGCCTTCCCGTGGTCATCAATGGTGGGCTCAGCAAGAATGGCGAGGCCGACTATTTTTCGTTTCAGGCACAGCGGGGTCAGGAGCTGCTCTTCGAGGCCCACTCGGGAAGTGGAATCCTGGATCCTCAGCTGACTCTCTATGAACCTTCCGGGAGCTGGTTTGACCCCAATCAGTTGACCCGCTTGGCGTTTAACGATGAGGCCGTCTCTCACTCCGGGATATCCAGTGCAGGATTGACGTTCCGCTTCAGCGAAAAAGGTCGATATCTGGTCAGGGTTTCCGAGTTTCAAGGCCGTGGGGGACCCGATTATTTCTATCAACTCCGAGCTGTCGATGCCCGCCACACTGGCTCGTCGCACCGCGAAGACGTGTCACTGCAGGTGCCGGCCCACTCGCAGCCACCTGACTGGCGGGAACGGGACTTTCATAGAACGTTGGAATCAGACCGGCTCGCCATACTCCGGTCAAGAACGGTCAGCGTGCCTGTCGAAGAGAAGATCTCCGGGAAGGGCAGTTCCCCAGGCTCGTCTGGCAGCGGAGGGTCGGACTCTGCTCAAACAGAGGCTCTGGACCTTTCGACCCTGACCCAGGTCCTGACTTCGGTGAGGGAGCGAGAAGCCAACGAAACCCCCGAGCAGGCCTTAGAGATCAGGCTTCCCACCATCGTCGAGGGAGTGATTGAGCGGCCGGGTGATGTCGACCATTTCAAGTTTGAAGTCGAGAGTGGGCAGAGGTTGGCCTTTGAAATCGAGACTCCCGATGCCAGACCTCCCGACTTCAATCCCCGCCTCGGAATCCTGGACGCTACGGGTCAGGAGCTTTTTTCGAACATCTCGACGAGAAGCGTCAGGGCTCAAGCCAAGACGATTGAGACCTTCGAAACGGGCGGAGACTACTATTTGCAGATACGTGATCTCACGTCTCGATATGGTCAGTCGAGCTTCGCCTACCGAGTCCTGATCCGTCCCCAGATTCCCCATGCGGGTCGGATCGAAATTGGGGCAGGGCGCCTGAACCTGGTCGCCGGGGAAGCCAGTAAATTGACCATCACCACGGAGCAGGAGGAGGGCTTCGGTGGTGAGATCGCGATTAGAGTCGAGGATCTTCCGCCCGGCGTCGAAGCGTATCCAGGGACGGAAGTCAAGTTGGAGAAACCGCCTCCCGCCGAGAGTTTCGACGACGACGAAAGGTTTGCCGTGGGCAGCCAGACTGCCACCATTCTCTTAATCGCGGGTGCCGATGCCCCGGCCACCACGATGCCCCGCTTCGCGCAGGTGAAGGCTCGACCCATCGTCCAGGGAAGGCCGGGAGAACTTCTCTCCGTGGGGGAACTTCCGATCATGGTCGTGAGGCCAGTCAAGGCAGAATCGGCAGGTCCTGACAGCGATGAAGGTGTAAACTAGTGTACTGTACGGAAAGTTCCCGTCGTTAATAGTCAGGGCCGTTCGCTATCATTCGTTATGGCAAGACCACATATCCGACTGGAACTCCCCGCACACGATCGAGAGATTTTGCGTTCCTGGTTGCGAGCCTCCAAGACCAAGCGCAGTCTGGCTGAAAGGGCTGAGTTGATCCTGCTTTGCGGCCAAGGGTTCACGGCAACCCAGGTGTCTGAGAAACTGTTCACGCGCTTGCGCACGGTTCAGGAGTGGCGGCGACGCTACCTGCAGCAGGGACTGTCAGGACTGGAGGATCAACCTCGCTCAGGCCGCCCCCGAAAGTTGTCGCCGGCCAAAGTGCGGGCCATCCTCACCGCCACGGTGCAACGGATTCCCTGCGAGTCGACCTTCTGGAGTGTACGCCTGATGGCCGAGCACGCCGGAGTGAGCTGCCATCAGGTCACTCAGATCTGGAAGGCGGCCGATCTGAAACCGCATCGTATCCGCAACTTCAAGATCAGCCACGACCCTCATTTCGCCGAGAAGGTGATCGATGTCGTCGGGCTTTACATGGACCCTCCCGACAATGCTCTGGTCTTATCTGTGGACGAGAAGACCCAGATCCAAGCCCTGGATAGAACCCAGCCCATGCTCCAGCTCAAACCCGGACAGATCGAGCGACGAACGCACGACTACAAACGTCACGGTACGGCCAGCCTCTACGCCGCTTTCGATGTGGCCACGGGAGCGGTGATGGGGCGCATCACGAAGCGGCATCGGGCCCAGGAGTTCTTGGCCTTTTTGCGTCAGATCGATCAAGCGGTCGATCCCGATCTGGATGTTCACCTCATCCTGGACAACTCCAGTACTCACAAAACCGAGAAGGTTCGAAGTTGGCTGGCGCGCCGAGAACGCTTCCACCTGCACTTTACTCCCACCAGCGCCTCCTGGCTCAACGCCGTGGAGACCTGGTTCTCTCAGCTGGAGCGCCGTTCCATCTACCGCAACTCCTTCACCAGCGTTCAAGATCTGCGACAGGAGATCCGAAGATACATGCGAGTCCACAATCAACACTTGGCCAAGCCCTTCAAGTGGCGCGCCACCGCCGATTCGATCCTGGCAAAGGTCAAAAAAACCAGAGAATCAATCGGTCAATGTTAACGTCGGGCATTTATCAGACAGCACACTAGTCCCAAAATAAGTACATGGGGTGTATACCCAGAGGTGGAAAAAAGCCTGAAACGCCAGTCCTGACGGGTATTCTGAGGTTCAGAAAAAGACCCAGAACAATCCCAAGAGGAGGCGTTTCAGGTGAATAGAAAACATATCGAGATTATCAACAAACGCCAAGAGGAAATAGAGCGAAGGCTGGATCGAAGTTGGCGGCCTAAGAGTGGGGGACGGGTGCTGAGAGGAGGCAATATTGTCTACGACGTCTCGAGCCGTATGGGAGGGGTGAGTAGTGGAGGTCTGGGGCTGATTGTTCAGTTGGTCAAGCGCTTGAGGGTGGCGGAGAGGATCGACGAACGTGTGCGAGTGTTGAAGCGGCACCTTCCCTACCGGGAGTCGGACCACGTCTTGAATCTGATCTACAACGTGATGAGTGGGGGAGTGTGCCTGCAGGATGTAAAGTCACGGCGCGAGGATGTCAGCTATCTGGAGAGTGTAGGAGCGCGCAAGATCCCGGCACCGAGTACGGAAGGGGACTTTCTCAGGCGTTTCAAGCAAGAGGATGTCTTGGCCCTGCAAGAAGCCTTCAACGAAAGCCGTCTGCAGGTGTGGCAAAGCCAAGCAGCGGAGATGGGCAAGCGAGCCACGATCGACGTGGACGGCACGACGGCCGAGACCACGGGGTGTTGCAAGGAAGGGATGGATCTCAACTACAAGGGACAATGGGGGTATGGACCCTTGGTGGTGAGTCTGGCCGAAACCAACGAGGTCTTGTACACGTTCAATCGGCCGGCCAGCCGACCGTCGCACGAAGGAGCGGTGGCGTGGATCGATCGAGCCGTGAAACTGGTCAGAAGAGGCGGCTTTGAGCAAGTGAGATTGCGGGGAGACACGGACTTTTCCCTGACCCGCAACTTCGATCGTTGGAGCGAGGAGGGTGTGGAGTTTGTGTTCGGGATCGAGGCCAATCGGAGCTTCGTCAGAGAGGCCGACAAGATTGGCGAAGCACAGTGGCAAAAGCTCGAGCGCAAGCGGAAAGTGGTGAACTCCAGCCGTCAGCGTCCAGAGAACGTCAAGCAGAAAGTGGTGCGAGAGCGGGGCTACAAAAACCTGAACTTGTTGAGTGAGCATGTGACGGAGATCGAGTACCGACCGGCCCGAGCTAAAGGCACCTACCGAATGATCATCCTGCGCAAGAGGATCGAGGTCGAAAAGGGTCAAAAGCGGCTGTTTGATCAGCAGCGCTATCTGTTCTATGTCACGAACGTGCCGGTCAAGGAACTGTCGACACAACAGGTGGTTTTGGAAAGCAACGGGCGCTGCAATCAGGAAAACGTGATCGAGCAGCTCAAGAACGGCGTTCAGGCTCTGCGCATGCCGGCCGATACCCTGGTCGCAAACTGGACTTACCTGGTGATTGCCGCCCAAGCCTGGAACCTCAAGGTTTGGCTGGGCCTGCTTTTGCCTGCAAGACTGGGGGCCCGACGCCTGATCCGGATGGAGTTCCGGCGCTTTGTCACCTGTGTGATCGGACTGCCTTGCCAGATCGTGACAACGGGACGGCGTTTATTGTATCGACTGCTCACTGTTAACGATTGGACCCGTTTGTTGATCGAGGGGAATCTGTGGCTGAAACACCAGCAATTTGGCTGACGAATCGCAAGCCGCTTCGACAAGACGACAAATGGAGCCGATCGGGGAGGGGTCTGTCTGAAAACCGACTTTCAGGGCCATTGTCAACGCGTCGTGGCGGCCTGAGGTCAACCAAACTGCTTCCCGGCACAGCCGGAGTCCGGCGCAAGTCTGATTGAACCTCAAATGAGCAACCGATCTTGGCAAAACGAGTCGCTACAGTAGATGATGTGCAAACACGCTTATTTTGGGACTAGTTACTTGAATGTTCTTAACGGCGAGCTTACGCTCCGCCGTTCTGTTTTCTCGTGATAGGTGCTTCAGTGAAAGGTTGTTTTGAACGCGCCGGCCTGAGTGTGGCACTGGCTATTGCTCTCTCCTCTCCGATAGCGATCCGGGCTGAACTGGCGGTGGAACTCGGGACGGCTCCCAGTCATTCGCCGGTTCTGCTGTCGATCCGCCTCCTGCCCGAAGAAGTCACACTGTGGGGGAGAGACGCTTCCCAGCGTTTGCTGGTACTGGGGAAATACTCGAGCAGGCTGGAGCAGGATGTCACCTCGATGGTCCGCTTTTCCGTCTCCGATCCGGAGGTCGCAAGGGTCGATGAATCTGGGAAGTTGTTGGCCCTGGCTGACGGCGAAACTCTTTTGCAGGCCGACTTGGAGCATCACACGGTTGAGGTCAGAGTTCACGCTACAGCGACCGGGAAAGATCGGCCCTTCAGTTTCCAGCGGGACATTGGTTCGATTTTCGCCAAGCGAGGATGCAACGGCAGTAGCTGTCATGGAGGTGTCAAAGGGAGAGGTGGATTCAAGCTTTCGCTCGACACGACCGTGCCGCGAGAAGACTACGGCAGGATCGTGGAGGGAGGTACCTTCCGGGTACTGACTCCGGACTCAGACCCGAAAACACCGCGCATCAATCTTGCCGAGCCGGAAAAGAGCCTGCTGCTATTGAAACCGACCATGCGGGTCGTTCACGAAGGAGGCCGGCGCTTTGGCCGCGGGTCCTCCGACTACCAGACGATCTTGAACTGGATTCAAAAGGGAGCGCCCTATGGTGAGCCCGATGGACAGGAGGAAATCCGAATTGAGCGGGTCGAAGTTCTTCCCCGGGAAGTGGTCCTGGAGGAAATGGGAGAGCAGCAATTCCTGGTGACTGCGTACCTGTCCGACGGTCGGCGTGAGGACATCACCGAAGAGGTGCGCTACGAATCGAACAATTCCGAAGTCGTGACGGTCAACGACCACGGACTCGCGACAGCCCGGGGAAGCGGGGAAACGGCGCTTCTGATGCGGGCGGCCGGTCATGTGATCAGCGCTCGCGTGGGAGTCATCAAAGACCCGATCCCGAACTATCCCGGGTTTCCACGCCGCAACTTTATTGACGACTTTGTGTTTTCGAAACTGGAGAGGTTTCACATCCTTCCCTCTGATCTTGCGGGTGACGGGGAGTTTTTGCGGCGGGTGTGCCTGGATGTGGTTGGGACCCTGCCACCGCCGGCACGGGTCCGCGAATTCCTGGCCAGTAAAGATCTCCAGAAACGGGACAGGCTGATTGAGATCCTTTTGAACTCTCCCGAGTACGTGGACTATTGGACTTTCCGTTTTTCCGACCTTTTTCGAGTGGCGAATTATGTAACCGGGGGGAGCCCCAAAGACAGTCAATCTTACTGGGAATGGATTCGAAGCACAGTCGCTGAAAACAGGCCTTACGATCAGATTGCGCGAGAAAGGCTGGCGGCTCAAGGTGCCCGGGGTGCCGCACGGCACTATTTGCCTTTTGGGAGCGTCACCCTGGTCCAGGCTGCCGTGGCCGAAGAAGTCAAGGTATTCATGGGCCGGCGCATGGACTGCGCTCAGTGTCACAACCATCCCTTTGAGAACTGGAGTCAAGAACAGTTCTGGGGGCTGGCGGCTTTCTTTGGTCGCATGACTTCTTTCGGAGGCTTGATCGTGGATGAACCGGTCAGTCGGAGCCGCCAGGGCAACGTCGCCATAGGCGCTGGTAAGGTCATTCATCCTCGCACCAAGGAAGAAGTACAGCCAACCTTCCTGAATGGCGAGAGCCTGGGTCAAGACACAAAGACGGACCCGCGGGCAGAGCTGGCGACATGGATGACTTCTCATCCTTACTTTGCGGAAGCGGCAGTCAATCGGATGTGGAGTCATTTCTTCGGAAGAGGACTTGTCCAACCGGTGGACGATTTTCGGTCCTCCAACCCACCCACCCATCCCAAACTGCTGGAGGCGCTTGCCCGCGACTTCCGAGAGCAGGGGCACGATTTGAAACGCCTGATCCGTTTGATTGTCCAGTCCAGAACCTACCAGCTTTCCAGCAGGCCGAACGAGACCAACGCCGACGATACAATCAACTACTCCCGCGCCCGGTACCGCCCGCTCGATGCAGAAGTGCTCCTGGACGCGATCTCGCAGGTGACCGGAGTTCCGGAGGTCTACTATAACGAGACCCCCGGTGGAACGCGGGGAGAGGAAGAGCCGGGCACTCGAGCGATCAATCTGATGGAAGCTGATCTCTATCCCAACCGGTTTCTGGAGGTGCACGGACGGCCTCTTCGATTCTCGCTGCCGGAAAGAAATGTAGAGCCCAACCTGCTCCAGGCACTGCATATGCTGGCGGGCGGCACTTTTACCAGCAAGCTTTCCGGAGAAGAGGGCCGCCTGGGCCGCCTGCTCCAAAGCGGGGCTTCGAACCGGGAGGTCATCGAAGAGCTGAGCCTGGCCGCACTTTCCCGGTTTCCGACCGGACGGGAGCGAACAGAACTGGAAGAAATGTTGAGACATTCAGAGTCTCGAACACAAGCCATGGAGGATCTGCTGTGGGGGCTGATGACCTCCCGGGAATTCGCAGAGAATCATTGAAATGAGGCAGGAGCCAATGAAAAAAGTCGGTTGTTTGGACTGTACCGAGGCGAACCTGAGACGTCGCGACTTCCTCCGAGTCGGATCCTTGAGCTTAGTGGGGATCAGCTTGAGCCAGTACCTGGAGCTGAAGCAGGCGATGGCTGCGGCGGCGCCGGATAAGGCGAAGAAGCAGGCCACGGCTGAAGCCTGTATCCTGATCTGGCTCGAGGGCGGGGCCAGCCAGGTCGATACCTGGGATCCCAAGCCCGGCAGCGGTTTCAAACCGATCTCCACCAGCGTTCCCGGTATTCAGATTTCAGAGCTTTTGCCTGAGGTTGCCCGGCAGATGGACAAGGTCGCGATCATCCGCTCGATGGAGACCGAAGAGGCCAACCATCCGGAAGCCCATCACTACGCGCTCAAGGGCCACAGGCCGAATCCGGCCATGGAGTTTCCCAGTTTTAGTTCCATCATCACCAAGGAGATGGGTCCCCGCAACCATGTGCCCCCTCACGTACTGACTCCGGGATGGGAAACTGAAAAGCAGTATCATGAGTTCTTCAAGGCAGCTTTCCTGGGAGCTGAGTACAATCCGCTGGTGACGGCTGACCCGGGAGAAGGGGCCCATGAGCTACCCGATCTGAGTCTTCCTCAGACGATTTCTCCGGAGCGCATCGAAGATCGGCGTGCCTTCCAGGAGATCTGGGATCGACAGCATCGTCACAAGGTTGAGCGGGCCCAGCACTCTGATCTGGACACCTTTCAGGAAAAGGCCTTGAGCATGATCATGACACCCGCTGTCAGGGAAGCCTTCGATTTGTCCCAGGAGCCGGAAAAGATGAGAGACGGCTACGGTCGCGACGGGTTCGGTCGAAGCGTGCTGATGGCGCGGCGGCTGGTCGAGGCGGGTAGCCGCTTTGTGACCGCCAACGGCTTCGAATTCAATGGCTGGGATACGCACGGGGAGAATGACAAGAAACATGCCGAGCTGGTCCCCCGCCTGGATAAGACACTCGCCTTCCTGTTGCAGGATCTGGAGCAAAGAGGTCTGCTCGAGTCAACGGTCGTCCTCGTCATGGGAGAGTTTGGCCGCACTCCTCACCTCAACCCCGGCTACGGTCGCGATCATTGGCCTTACTGCTGGTCCCTGGCCCTGGCCGGGGGCGGAATTCGGGGTGGCCAGGTGATTGGTGCCAGCGATGAGCGGGCTGCCTATGTAGCCGAGCGAGCGGTGACCATGGGCGATCTCCATGCAACCATCTATAAAGCTTTCGGGATCGATTGGACGAAGGAGTACATGAGCCCCGTCGGCCGTCCCGTGAAGATCGCCAACTCCGTCAACGACGAAACCGGAGTACCCATCGCAGAATTGGTTTGACCTACTCACGACTCTCGTGACCCACCAAGTACTCCAAGATTCGTTCCCAATCAAGGATTGAAAATCCAATGCAATGGACGGCCCCCCCCCATCCAACTTTTTGGATGGAATGAACTCGTCTCGGCAGCGATGACAGGCTGGGACAACCTCCTAAATACAACATAAAAAATGAGATAGTCCTTGAAACGCGCATACTGATCTGTTAAAAGGAATGTAAAGAGCAGGTAAGGAACGCTGGATTTCGAAACAAAAGCGCTTGTTCTTTTCCAACCCCAAGACTTTTCTAAAGTCTTAAGGAGTAATGATGAAGAAAGCCTTTGTGTTGAGCTTAACTCTCTTGTTGGTTTGTCTCCCGCTTGTCGCCCAGGACTACTTGGGAAGAATCGTTGGGAATGTGGTCGATGAATCGGGTGGTCTGATCCCGGGAGCCGATGTGCGGGCCCGCAATGAAGCGACAGGTATCGAGATCTCGACACTGAGCAGCGACTCGGGGGCCTACACGTTCCAGAGTCTGCTGATCGGATCCTATACCGTGACCGCCAGCCTGGCGGGCTTCAAGACCGTTGAGCAGGTGGGAGTGCGGGTGGTCTCATCAGAGACGAGGACTTTGGACATCACACTGCCTGTCGGTGAATTGGTAGACACCGTGACGGTGGAAAGCGAAGCTCTGGCCGTCGACAGTACATCCTCCAGTGCGGGTAACACAAGGGTTGTGGAGGAGATTGAGGAACTGCCGATGGCAGTCAACCAGGGGGCGCGACACAGCCTGTCTTTTACGCGGACCCTTCCCGGGTTCTCTTTCGATCCGTACGGGAAAGAGACGGACCTCACGGACAGAGGCTACATCCACGGCGTGGCGGGTGTTGTGAGCATGAACATCGATGGAATGTACTCGAGTCCTGCCAACAACCTGGGCATGAGAGAAGACTCGGGGCTGATTCCCGAAACCGTCAGCGAATTTCGAGTGGTTACCAACCTGAACGCGGAGTCTGGCTGGAATCTGGGCGCCAGCGTGGAAATGGTCATGAAGTCGGGGACCAACCAGTTCCACGGAAGTTTGTTTGAGTATTTCCGCAACGATGTGCTCGACGCTCGTCAGTATTTTGCTTCCGAAGTCAATCCCCACAGGCAGCATGAGTTCGGGGGTGTTGTGGGCGGGCCGGTGAAAAAGGATAGACACTTCTTTCTGGCCAGTTTTACGTCATTCCGGGAGCGCAGGACTGCCGGCGGGACGACCTCGAGCGTCCCTACACAGTTAATGCGAAGTGGAGATTTCAGCGAGTATCTGACGGGAAAACAACTTGGGACCGATCTGCTGGGAAGGCCCATTATGGAGGGTCAGATTTACGATCCCATGACCACTCGGACGGACGGGCAGGGTGGTTTTATCCGCGATCCATTTCCGGGAAACATTCTTCCTTCCAACCGAATCAGCTCCCTTTCGACTGCTTTTCAGGCTGGAATTCCTTTACCCACCGAGCCAGGTCTCACGGACAACCATATCGGTTCGCTGGACAAGGGCGAGCAGGACATCGACAAAGTTAGCCTTAAGACCGATAACGAGATAACCGACACGTGGAAGTTCTCGTTTGGGTGGGACCAACATCGAAAAGACGTCATATGGCCGGGGAATGCTTCATATGATCAGAACATCAATACAACTCATTTCACACTCGGTGACCAATACCGTTACCGGTTCGCGAATTACTTCACCCTTCGACCCAATCTGCTCTTGAGCGTCCGCTTTGCAGGCCAGGGAGTCCCCCGAGATAGTGGAAAACAGGGCAACACCTTTGGTGCGGATTCAGGGCTCACGGGCCTGGTGACGCCCGACACTCCTTTTACCGGTGTCCAGGGCCACTCCGGGTTTGGATTCCTTTTTCTGAAGCTCTTCATGCCCGAATGGACTTTTCCGGTCTACACCGATTTGTCCTGGACCAAGGGGAGCCACAACTACAAGTTTGGTATCCAGGGAAGATACGCCGCTGTGGGGCGGAATGTCCAGATTTTTACGAACGGAAATTTTACTTTCAACGACATTACGACGGGGCTGGCAGGGGGCCAGGTGCTGGATGGAAGCGGCAACGCATCTCCATTTCCCGATATTGCCTTGACCGGTCGTGGCTGGGCCAGCCTCCTGCTGGGTGAAGTGGACAATGCCTTCATGAATTCTCCACAAAACAGTAGAACCAATAATCGCGTCTATGCTGTTTACGCCCAGGATACCTGGCGCGTCAGCCCGAAACTGACCGTCAACTATGGACTTCGATTCAACTGGTGGACCTCTTTTGGCGAAAGCTACGATCGGCATGGTTACTTCGATCCCTCTATCCCCAATAGCGCAGCCGGAGGAAGACTTGGAGCGTTGACTTTCAACGGTGAAGGGCCGGGACGCAACGACCGGACAAGGGCGTACGATCGAGGCTGGAATGGCTGGGCGCCCCGTCTGGGTCTGGCCTACGCGTTGGACGACAAGACCGTTCTTCGGGCTTACTATGGAATTACTACCGCCAACCCTGGCCAGGAGGTGGCGGGCGGTGGAAATATGCCCAATCTAGGGTGGTCGGCCCAGCCAGCGTTTAGTACGACGGATGGAGGTGTGACTCCCGCTTTCAACTGGAACGACGGATTCCCAGCCGCGGGACTCGAGACGGTCCGGGCTCTTCCTTCTACCGACCCTACCCAGGCGAATAATACTAATGTAACTTGGATCGATCCTCAAGACAATACGTGGACAACGAGTCACAACCTGGGTGCCGGCATTGAAAGGGAAGTCGGTTGGAACCTGGTCTTCAAGCTGGATTATGTGGGCAAGCTGGGCAGGAATCAGTATGTGCAGTGGGATCGGAACCAGGTGCCGGTTTCGGTCTTTGCAATCGGGCCGTCGATCGATTCACAGCTGGACTCTCCAGCAGGCCAGGCGACCGGAATTGGACTGCCCTTTACGGGGTTTAGCGGCAGCGCCCGGCAGGCGTCGCGACCCTATCCCCAGTACACCGGCGTGAATCTGCAAAGCGCTCACGCAGGGACTACCTCGTACCACGCTGCAAATATCAGTGCCCAGAAGCGCTTTGGGCAGGGGTTGAGTTTTCTTCTGGCCTATACCATCTCGAAGAACCTCTCCACCGGCACCCGATTCGCTGCTTTCGGCCCTTCTCCAGTTGCGCACGAGGGGTATGGAGGCACCGCGGTCCGCTTCCTGGCACCCTATGACCGTCCCCACAATTTTTCCTTGACCTGGACCTGGCAGCTCCCCTTCGGAGGGGGGCAACGATGGGGTGGTGACGCCTCCGGTGCCCTCAACCAGGTCATCGGGAACTGGCGGGTGATGGGCTGGCATAACTATATGTCTGGCACCGCCATCAACATGGGGCGGGTCAATCGCACGGGAGCAGCCATCGACCGCGGGGTCAGCCACGGATCCTATGATCCGAACGGCCCCAATAAAAACACGCTCAACATAGACGCATTCTCACCTGAAAACCGCTTCATAGCCTTTGCGGATACCAACCAGCTGGGCGACATTCGTACCTTCGGATATGCGGTGGAAAACTTTTCGATTCTCAAAGACTTCCAGCTTTCCGAGACCGTGCGTTTCGAGTTTGGGGGTGAGTTCTTCAACGTCTTCAATCGGTCGCAGTTCTACAGACTTTCGACCTCCCTCACTAACGCGGACACGTTTGGACGTTATAGCAACACGGCTCTGGCCAGGATCATTCAATTCCGATTGAGGCTCGCTTTTTGAGTTCGTAGGGGCGACCCCTGGAGTGCGGCACTTCAAGTGCCGCCTGACCCGGGCGGAAGTCATGACTTCCGCACTCCAAAACCCGTACTGGCGCGGGCAATCGGATTACCGCTGTATGTGAGGCCGAGGGCGGCACCCGCTCGGCCTTCCAGGACAACTCCATGGGTGCCAACTCGCCTGGAAGCGGCGAAAAGACCGGATCATCGTCCCGCCAGGGTTGCCGGCAGGCCTGCCCCCGCCGGTACAGACTCAGATTCTCTTGCAGCAATTCCACGAGATCCCTTCGGCCTGCCTGGCTGACTTCCTCAATCATGGCCTGCTGCACCTGAGCGGCTCTCTCGAATTGCCCGGTCTCAGCAAAGGCCATCGCCAGAGTCTCGACGTGCTCGAAGGCGACTTCCTTTTGGGCCTTGAAGACCTCCTGCAAGAGCTCCAGGGCAAGACGCCCGTTGCGGACCGTGCTCTCGGGAGAAGCCGCCAACAGACGAGCCAGAGCATGTGTGATATCGATATCTTCAGGGAGTGCCCGGTGGCTCTCTTCCAGCAGCGATCGCGCCGCCTGATGACGGTCGAGTCCGACCAGGGCCATGGCCTGCATGAAGCGTGCGAAAGGGTCGCTCGGATTCAATTCAATCACCCTGGCATAGTGCCGTTCGGCTTGCGCGTGGCCTCCCCGCCGCATGAGCAAGTTAGCGGCATGTAAATGGGCTTCGACGAAGTCCGGTTGGATGTCCAGTGCCAGAGAGTAGTGGTGAATCGCCTCCTCCAGGTTGCCCTGCTGCACCAAAGCGTTGGCCAGGTAAGCGTGTGCTTCCGCGTTGGAGGGTTGCAAGTGCAGCGCCTGGCGATAATGCCTGATCGCATCCTCGATCTTCCCTTGCGCGTAGAGCGCCTGACCCAGCTGCTGATGTGTCTGGGGATCACGGGGCTTGGTGCGCAGCGAGTGTTGGAAGCCGGCAATGCTCAGGTCGAGCTGTTTGAGGCGGTAATCGCTTTGCAGTGTCAACCGGTCGGCCTTGTTCTGTGTCAGCACCTGGATCCACACCTCACCCATCTCATCTGAGGAATTGGGGCCGTAGACGACGCGCCGGGGCGGATTGTGAGGATTGCGAATATTGTCGGCCGAGTTATCGTAGCTGTAGCGCATGAAGAGCCTGGTACCCCTGGGCAGAGAGATCGGCTCTGAGTAGAGGTAGTCGTCCTGCCAATTGAAGTCCCATTCCTTGATGTGAATGAGCCAACGCCGCGTCCCGTCGGGAAGCAGCGCAAAAGCCTCCATCTGCTTGCCCAAATAGTGGGCATGCGGGTACAGACCCAGCACCTGCACGTCTACGGGCAGCACATAGCTGTCTTCAATCCAGTGGTCTCTTGCGCCGGCAGGAATGTCGATGGTGATGGAGCCGAGAATGAGTATAAAGGGGATTTTCGTGGGTGCCTTGTCGCTGAAATAAAGGCCGACACTGGGCTGGACCAGCTCCGGTTTGCCAGAGGGCTGCATGTGAAATTCGAGGACCAGGTCGGTCCCTTTTCGGAGCCGCCAGGCCATGCCTTCAGCGCTCTCCCTGGGAAACTTACCCGGCGTCCAGACCAGGATGTGGCCATCGGGAGGGCGAGCAACCTGGGTGGATCTCATCCCTTCAAAGCCGGGCACAGGGTCTTGTTCATCACGTTGTCGAGATCGGGGCGTGACATCGACCCCTCCCACCACGTGATGAACCACCTTCGGGTTACCCGGGCGTAATTCCAGAGCCCGGACGTAGTGCATGGACTCGAGAGGAACCGGGATCACGAAGGTACGGAAGACATCCGTACCTGCAGTCGCGGGTTCGGCGGCCAGCGTGTAGGGTCTGGGCATGGTGACCTCCAGATCCGGCGCTCCCAGGAACCAGCCAGTCGGCCACTCCGGGACACTGGGCAGATGAGCCGGATCCCCTTCCACGGATCCCTGCGCCACCCACTCCTCGAGCATCCCAATCTGCCCATCACTGAGTCGGCGTTCCCCGATGAACTCGCCATAGCCGGGTTCGGGCTGCCAGGGAGGCATATATCGACTCTGCGTGACCGCGACCAGCAGCCTGCCCCGCTTCCTGACATCCGTGTAGCTGAGCAAATCAAACGGCCCCGCACCACCGGGCCGATGACAAGGGGCACAATTCTGGAAGACGATGGGAGCAATATCCTTGTTGAAGGTCAACCTGCCCCCGGGCTTCTCCCCCTCCTCAGCCTGCGTCAACATCACAGAGCCGGGGAGCATCAAACTCAGCACCAGGCGTACAAAGTAATCCTTCATTGAAGACCGCTCGAGGCGGTGATCACTGTATGCTCAAGAGCGTAAAAGGGACCGGGGCCAGGTAAAAAACCGGATCATCATCGCGCCAGGGCGTACGGCAAGGTTCTCGCTGCTCATAACGAGCCAGGTTGTCCTGCAGCAGCCTGGCCAACTCGAGCCGTTTGCTGCGTGTCACTTCTGCGATCATCATCCGCTGCACCTGGATCGCTCTGTCGAAATGTCCCATTTCGGCATAGACCATGGCCAGCGTCTCGATCTGTTCGAATTCAGCACTCTTCCCCATCTGCAACACCTCCTGGAGAATCTTCAGGGCCCGCTGCCCATCCCGGATACCCGGCTCTGGACAGGCCGCCAGAAGCCGGGCCAGTGCATGGCCCAGGTCGGTGTCATCGGGAAGGGCCGCCAGACCTTCCTCCAGCCACGTATGCGCCTCCTTCCAGCGCCGGGTCCGCACCAGCGTCATGGCCCCCATGAAGCGGGCAAAAGCGTTGCTGGGATCCAGCTCAACCACGCGCCTGTAGTGAGGAATCGCTTCTTCAAAAAGCTCCTGGCGCATGAGCACGTTGGCCAGCTGAAAGTGAGCTTCCCGGAAAGTCGGATCGATCTCAACGGCCGACCGATAGTGTTCACTGGCCTGCTTCTCCCAGCCCAGTTGAGTAAAGGCAACGGCCATCTGGAAATGAATTCGTGACTTGGAATCCGAATAGCGAAGGGCCGCGTTGAACTGTTCGAGAGCCTCTTCAACCTGACCCAACTGGGACAGGGAAACGCCCAGGTCCATGAGCGCAACTGCATCTGTCGGGTCTTCGGCGACCATCTGGCGAAATATCCGGGCGGCCTCCTCATGCTTTCCAGCGTCAAAGAAACCGTTGGCTCGCTGGCGCTGCTGCCAGCGCCCCGTCTTCGCTCTCGCCAGCTCCTCCAACAGCGGATCGCGGAATGTGACGGGACCGTCACCTTTCCGGCTCAGGTGCAGGCGTGCCTTGTCTACATCGCCCAATTGGCGGTAGGCCATGGCCAGCGGATAGTGGATGCTGCTGGCCTTGGGCTGCAGCTTCAGTGCCTTTTCATAGTGATCGACGGCCTGTTCAAAGTCGCGTGCGGCTGCCGCAATCTCACCCAGCCCCACCAGTGCCGCCGCCGATGCAGGGTCCAGCTCCATGGCCTGCTCAAAACGTTTCTGTGCCGCCTCCGGGCGACCCCGGTCCAGCTCCGACCGGGCTACGCCAAGCACAGCCGCCAGATCGTTCGGCTGCAGGGTCAGGGCCTTCTCATAGTGGTCGCTGGTCTTCTCAAAGTCGCCTTCGGCCTCGTAGAGAAGAGCCAGATAATAGGGCCAGCGAAAGTCCTGGGGCGCCAACTGCCGGGCGTTTCGGTAGCAGGCTCCCCCGGCTTCCAGCAGATCGTAAGTTTGATACAGCTTGCCCATTCGTCCGTAGGCCTGGGCCAGTTGGCTGGAGGGCGTCCCCGGGTTCTGACTGAGTGCCTTCAATTCGGCCTGGAAGTACTCGAGTTGCTTGCGCACACTTTCTTCCATGGCACTCAAATTGGGAAAGGGAACCGGCTCGAGATCCGAACTTTCGGCCACCACTGGTCCCGGTAGTTGAGCGAGTACCATGCCGGACAAGGCGGGGAGGAAGGCGAACGGCCGCGGCATGAACAGCGCTGCCGCTGGAACCAGCAGCAGTTTCAATTTCATCGACTTGGTCCCCATCGCTTGCTCGCCCCTTGCCCGGGTCGCCTGTGAACTATTTTACCGGTCCATTGGATTGGCTTCCAATCTGGCTCACGTTCCACGAGATTTGGAATCCCGAATCAGATGTAGGAGGTGCCTCCCAATCTGGAATCGGGGTTTTGGAATCAATCAATCGGACAGGGCGGGGACAACTTCCCTGGCCAGCAGATCGATGGAACGCAGCCATCTGGCTTTGTCATCCCAGTCGTAGGCAATCATCATCAAGGTCCCGAAGCCACCGGTGATCTCCTGCACTTCCTGGAGCTGTCGGACGCATTCATCTACATCGCCTACGATACACAGGCGCTCGAGGAGGTACTCCGGATCAACCTCCTGATCGGCTACAGCCGGGTCATGTTTCATCAGATGCAACATATTGGCTGATTTCAATATGGTGATCAGGTATTCAAAGGAACGGGCGAAGTGACTGTTCCGAGCAAACTCCAGGGCCTGCTGCGTGGTCTCACCCACGAAGATGCTGCGTGAGATTCTCCAGATCGAGCGGTCGGGCACCGGCTGTCCGGCTTCTTCTGCACCGGCGCAGTACGTGTCCCAGTGCTGCGCAACTGTAGAAGCCGGCACCAGGTTGGTACTCAAGGGAATGTAACCCCGCTGACCGGCCATTCGAGCCGCCATCGAATCTCCCTTGATCACGCTCATGGCCAGGGGCGGGTGGGGTTTCTGGTAGGGCTTGAGCATGGTGCCGATCCCCATCTCGGCGTTGACGTCATTTACGCTCACGTGCCAGTACTCGCCCTTGAAATCAAAGGGTGCCTCGGCCTGCCACAATTTGAGCACCAGGTCGATTCCCTCGACGGTCATCAGGCCCTGAGTCCCGGGGTCGGGCAGGTCGTAGAGACTCCAGTCGGTGGGCACTCCGCTCTGGCCGAAAGCGCAGTTGATGCGGCCCCGCGAAAGGTGGTCGAGGAAAGCCTGGCGGAGAGCCACGTTGACGGGATGATGGTGAGGCATCAGGGACACGCCCGCGCCCAGGCGAATATTCCGGGTCCGTGGCAGTACGTTGGCGATGAACACATCATTTGAGGGGATCGGCTCCCAGGCCAGCGTATTGTGCTGCCCGACCCAGGCCTCGCTGAACCCCAGCTGGTCGGCCAGTACAACCAGCTCGATGTCCTCCTCGAAGCACTCCGTACGGTCCTTTTCCGGGGGGTGCAGCGGCATCATGAAGAGTCCCAGTTTCATCGCAATAGCTCCTTCGAATAATCAGTCAGAGTTAAGCCCAAGCTGGTTGTTGAACACTTTTCGGCAGCACTAATAGGGCCATTCAATCGGAGGCTGGGCCGCCACGAACTGCCGGCGCTTCACCCAGCGGACCTGATTCTGGCGATAATGGTCCCTCTGATAGAAGGGATAGTACTTTCCGGGAGGGTCGATAAAAACGACGCTGTTTCCTTTGATGACCATGGTGTAGTCGGTTCCCCACATCTTCTCCTTGACCGTTCGCTCCTCGATGGGGAACGTCAGCACCACTACGTCTCCCGGCTTCACATGGCCCACACGGGCATAACGCCCGTCCCACTCCAGCTCGCGGGCTTGCTCGTTGACCTTGCAGACAGTCTTTTCCGTCGCCGCCCAACCGGGAATGCGCACCTGCAGCTGAAGCGGCTTCTTGACTCTCACATCCACCTGGCCTTCATAGGGGATATAGCTGTGCACGTCGGCCCAGGGGGAAACCCGGTTGAGCAGCAGATTGACCTTCAACGTGCCCTCTCGATGGTGGAGGATGTGACGCCAGGCGTACCAGATGGCGCGGGCGTGGTTTCCTGTACAGCAGTGCATGAGAAACAGATGATCCGAGTCGGGCCGGTCCGGCCACGCCAGCGGATGCCCCACGAAGTCGTTGGGTGAGGCCAGACTCATGGCAGACCCGATGTTTCGCTCAACGGTGCGGTCGGTATTCTCGAACTCGGGGCGGTTCCAGGTTTCATAGACGTCCTCGGGAAGAGCCCGGTTGACAAAGTCGGTCTTCAATAACTGCATCTCCGCGAACTGGTTTCTCAGGTAGCGATCGGCGTCGTCCCAGTAATCCCCCGCCCCGCTGAGACCGAGCTTGATGGCCAGCGCCGCCATGTCGGCCACCGTACAGCCCTCCACACCATGCCTGGCGACCGTTTGAACCATCTTGGCCGAGTAATCCTGCCCGACTCCCGGAGTGGAGGGGAAAAATCCGACTGTGGCGCTGCCACTCGAATCCCGGGCGTATTCGTAGGATTTTTTCGAATATTCGATCAGGGCCGCGTTCTCGCTGGCCATGGCATATTGCAGCAGCCCGGAGATGGGCCGGGTGTGCAGGTGAGTATGAGGGACCCCCCGGAAGCGACCTTCCGAATCATAGCAGCCCGAATGCCGGGTCATATAGACGGCCAGCTTGCCGGCCAGATCGAGGGCCGGCTGGTAGCCGGTGGCCAGGTGGACCTGACTCAGACCCATGATGATCCAACCTGCGGCCGCGCCACTGGCTTCCCGGGTGCAGTCCGGGTCAACGATCCCCACGTCCTGGGGAACCCTGGTGCCGGGGTTGACGGCCATGAGAGGAAAGTAGCAGTAGTCGTCCTTGTAAACCATCAGCCGGGCCACAGCGTCGACCAGTCTCTCCGCTCTTTCCTTCCACATCTCATCCTTGCTCAGGAGGTAATTGAGAGCGAAGTTTCCCATCCAGCCGCCTTGAGCCACAACGCTGGCCAACTGCGTCTCTTCCAGTCCCTTCTGCTCCAGCCAGTCGGCGTGAAACCCGGCCCAGGGCCGGCCTTCGAAGGGCATGTAGATCAAGCCGTCGTCACCCTGCATGCGCAGAAGGTTTTCCGCCCATGCCTGGTCCACGTGCCGGTTCTGGTCGCTGCCGCTTGCGTATCGGAGCAGGGGAAGGGCTTCTTGAAATTTGTACTGGACGTTGAGATCGTGAAAATCGTGAACCAGAACGGGGGGCTTGCGGTTCAAGAGCACATGCCACCAGATTTCGTAGCCGGCTTCCGGGTCGGCCGACTCGGTGAGGGCATTAATCGAGAATCTGGCCCGCTCGGCCAGGTCCAGGGTGTCCGGTATCAGCCCTTCCTGCCACTCTCCTTGCAGGGGAGGAAACTTCACTTCCGGAATCTGCGGAGATATATAGCCAATCTCTTTCTTGCCGGCTTCTTCAGGGGGACCAGCCGCCATTGAGACAGCCATGCAGACAAGGGCCGCGCCCATCCAGCCAAGAGGGAATCTGGTTGTCAGGTCTTTCATCTTTGCTCCTCTACGATTCGGTTCGTCATTCGGTAGAAGGACTCCTTTTTCTTAGCCGGTCCTACCCTTACGATTCCAGATAACTCGAGTCTTTTTCATAAGTCGCCCACTGCAGCTCCACTTGACTCTCGATCTGCTTCAAATACTGGAGCTGCCTCTCCAGGATGAGGTTCAGATCGGGTTTGTTCGCGATTTCACCTCCGGCAGCCGAAGCGGAGGTGATGTAACCGCCCAGTCGGCAGACTTCCTGGGAAATAAGGGGCAAGTAGATGGCGATGAAACCTGTGAAGCCGATCTCCTTCAGTGTGCGGATGATCGCCCGATGGTCTCCATGTCCCGTACCGTAGCTGTAGCGGTTGGTTTCGTTCATGTGAAAGTGCTTGACGAGTGTTCCCGCTTCACGGAGGGCGTCGGGAATCGAGCCTTCGGAGATGTTCATATGGAAAACGTCGGGTTGAATTCCGGTATTGGCGTACCCCAGATCCCGAATCAGGTTGGTCGCCTCATACAGAGTGGTGAGCACTCCCGGGTAGCCCTCGTAACAGTTCAAAGGTTCAAAAAGGACTTCGATATTCCGCTTTTCCGCATATCCGCATATTTCCTTGAGCGCTTCCAGGAAATTGCTGCGTAAGGTCTTGATGGACAGATCCGGAAAAGGAATCTGAGGGATGGGTGGCTGGGCCGCACAGACCTCAAAGAACTGTGCTCCCAGCTCCACTGCCAACTCGATCGAGTCTTTGGCGTATTGGATTCCCCTGCTTCTGACTTCCGCATCGCCTCCAGCCAGATCCCGGTTCTCACCTGAGTGGTAATAGGCCCAGGCTCCCAGGACCTCGGGAATCTCGAGTTCTAGAGAATCGGTAATCTTGCGCAGCTCTCCGGATTGGATTCTCTCTCGATCGCCGGCAACGTCAACCCCGTCGTAACCGGCAGCTTTGACCGCCTCCAGAATCTCCCGAGGATTCTCGTTCAGGTCATACCCGAGGAAGGCCAGAGTGTCAGCGACTACAGTGTACTTAAACCCCACGATTCGTCTCCTCTTTGTTCATTGTTTCTGAATCCTGCACCCGGGGCTTTCAGCTACATACGGCTGTTCGTAGTTCCATCAGCCACCGAGCACCCCATCCGCAACGTTGCTGCATCCATGACAGGGAGTTACGAGCCTTGCCAGTTCCCCGAGTTTGCAGTATAGATAACCTGGTTTCTAATCTCAATCATCGATGAAAAGCAGTGAGCCGGGCATCGTGACGTTAAGACTGAACGGTCAGCAAGGGCCGATTAAAAGGGAGATCTCCAAATGACTGAGGTGAAAAAGATCAGAAAGATGGACCATGTGGCCGTGATGGTGAGCGATCTGGACAGGTCGTTTCACTTTTACCACGACCTTCTGGGTCTGGAAACACTGGAGTACGTGGAGCATCCGATGCCAGGATCGACAGATATCAAGGGGGTTGCCGAAATGACCGGCTTTCCCGACGTGAAGGTGAGGGAATATCGAATGACCTTGCCGGAAAACCCGGGCATGACCATTGATTTAATCGAGTGGATCACGCCGAAAAGCCCGGTGGCTCGATACCCCCTTCATCATGTGCCGTCAGCGCATCTTTGCTTCGATGTGGAGGACATTGAGGCCCTCTACGAATTTCTAAAGGGAGAGGGAGTCGAATTCGTTTCTCCACCCGTCCATTGGGAGGCCGAAGAGGGAGGCTGGGTCGTTTTGTTCTTCTACGATCCGGACGGCAACCTGCTGGAACTGAATCAGCCGCAGCCACAGAATGAGAGAACCGATCCCGGAGCCTGATCGGCCAGGGGTATCGGGGCTACCCTTGTGGTGGCAGCCTAGGCCAAAACACGATTCAAAGCGCGGGTGATGGTCATGGAGCCTTGAGTGACGGATCCCGCCAGGTACTCTTTGACCACAAGTGTCTGTAAAGCCGCCACAATATCCACGCTGGCCGGATTGGTCTCCCACGTCAGGTCGTTGCCATAGCCGATGCGCCCCTCGCCCTTCCATAGCCGGCTGAAGTGGGTCTGGCGACCAATCAACGTCGGCTGGCTCAGGGCCGCCCCGACGCCATCAATGTTGGGGATATATTTCCACCCCATCATGGCACTGTTCGCCTGATCGGCGTTCAGTTTATTCACAGCAGCCTCACTTCGGGGCCGCGCCCTCAGAATCTCCATTTCCAGAAGAACACGATCGCTTTCCGAAGCGGACACGCGCCAGTCATCCCCGCTGCGAGAAGGGTCGGGAACATCGGCGAAGAGTTTGGGCACTCCCAGGAGTTCACGACCACGAATCACAGGATTCATCAGGTTTTCCCACATTACCAGCGAATAATTCCCGGCCAGTTGGTCCTGCCGGCCGTTGAAGAAGGTCGCCAGATCGACACCGATCAGGTTGTAGCCTCCGCCGGCCAGGATGTTCACCTTCAGGCACTGGCTGTAATGCACGGTGACCACCGGCTCATCGGCCGGTTCAAAAGGAACGGGCAATAAGGCCGCCAGGGCATCCTTGTCAGTTTCATAGGACGTGGACAACGTCCACACGTCTTCGAAGATGCCTGCCTTGAGCGGTCGCTGGGGGATGCTGACCGGCATGAAATAGCTGCCCTCGGGGTCAAGTTGCACGATGTTTGCTCCAATTTCGCCTTCACTCAAGGCAGCAGGAAAGATGCGCAATCAGGTGCCGACCTCTTGCCTTCCGCCCTGTCAAGGAGGCACTCGAAGTGCCGCACTCCAGGTTCTGCTCCGCACCGCCCGGTCCTCTGCTATTCTTAGCCTTGCCCGGTTTACCTGGCTGGAGTATAGATGATCTGAATACTATTCTCATCGGGAGGCTTTCAATGAAGAGGGATGAACTGGACCGTCGTGACTTTGTGAAGACCGGAACTGTGGCTGCGGTGGCGGCCGGGATGGTCGCCGGCTGCTCGTCTGCGCAAGAGGAACCGGCAGCTCCCACCGCTTCCCGATATCAGGCAGAGGTCCCCGACACACTGGACCTGGCCGCTCGCGGTGCCCTGGCTCTGAGGGCTCTCACCAACACGGCCGACCCCAAGTTCCTGTACGAGACCTGCCAGGGAGCTCATCTGGACCATCAGACCCCTTATATGAGCTGGCGCACGAGCGGACCCTGTTTGCAAAAGCCGATTCACGCCCTGCCCGGTCTGCGCCTCATGAGCGGGAGCACAGTCAATTCCGAAGTAGACGCCAAGATGATGGAAGCGGTGGTCGGAACCATTGAAGAAGACGGCCTGTGGTGGCTGAACGTCAAGAATCGGCCCTGGCGGAGCGCCTTCCAGGTGGATCAATCCTGGCCCGTGGCTCACGCCCGCTTAATGGTGGCCCTGCTGGAGTGGCACAAGTTGGACGGCGACAACAAATGGCTGGATCTGGTGGGGCGCATGTCCGACGGTCTGGCCAGAATCGCCGAGACTAATGAGGATCGTGCCTGGTACTACACCGCACTGGCCCGCTCGGGAGAATGGTGGGGCCATGTGGACCCTCACAAGGGAAGCAAAAAACAGCGTATTGTTTCCGAGCCGGACGCCCGGGCCTTCTATGACATCGGCCTTCCCCTGCGGGCCTTTTCGCGCTGGTACGCCCTCAGCGGCGACAAGAAGGCGCTTGACATGGCTCGACGCCTGGCCGCCTTCATGCTCAAACCCACCATGTGGACCGCTCGCGGCGAAGAGATGTCGGTGTCTGCCGAGCATGGCCGCTGGAGAGGTCATTTTCACACTCACACGATGGGGCTGATCGGGTTGCTCGAGTACGCCATTGCCACCAACGACGCGCGGGTGAAGCGGATTACCGAGGAAGCCTATCTACATAGTCGCAGCGTGGGGATCCCGCGCATCGGGTTTTTTCCGGCCGTGATCCGACCCGCCAGACAACAGTCGGGCAGCGATGCCGGGGCCGCCGGCATCTATCCCCAGGTGAGCGAAACCTGCGCCGTCGCAGATATGATCGCCCTGGCGATACGCCTGAGTGAGAGCGGAATCGGCGACTACTGGGATCATGTCGACCAGTATGTGCGGAACCACCTGGTGGAGTGCCAGTTGCTGAGACGTGATCTGCTGGAAGAGATCATCGCGTCCGGTCCGGCCTATGAAGTCGATTCCACCACCGAGAGCGCCGAAAACGTGCTGGAGAGAAACATCGGGGCTTTTGTCTCGGGCAGCGATCCGACCTGGCTGTATGCGTGGTACACGATGTGCTGCGCCGGCAACGGCAGCCTGGGGCTTGCTGAAGCCTGGAAGGCCATCCTGGATCACTCCGACGGTGTGGTCCAGGTCAATCTGCTCCTGAACCGGGCTTCACCCTGGCTGGATGTGGACAGCCATCTGCCCTATGAGGGGAAGGTGGTGCTCAAGAACAAGACAGCCCGAAAGGTTCATGTCCGGATTCCTTCCTGGGCGGATAAGAAGGCGGTTCGCTGCCATGTGAACGACCGGGAAGCGTCTCCCCAGTGGCTGAGCAACTACCTGATCCTGGAGGGTCTTCGCCCCTCGGATGTGGTCCGGGTGGAGTTTCCGGTGTTGGAGTCGACTGAAAAGTACACGCTGCCCAGCTATGGACACCAGTACACCTGTGACTTCAAGGGCAACACCCTGGTGGACATTTCTCCTCGCGGAGACAAGCCGGTGTTGATCAAGATGGGCTCTGATGACGGGGGAATCTTCGAGGTCAGGAAGGGGTATCCGATTTACCTTCGCGACCACTTGAAGGCCGACAGGGCGCCCCTGAAGACGATCGAGCGTTTCGCAGCCTCGGAGTTGTGATCGGGGAGTTTCGACGTTCCAACGTTCCAGCGTTCCAACGTTCCAAGGAATTCCAAGATCCCATAGTGGGTAGGGGCCCCCCCGCTTTTCCCGGTCAGAACTTGCCCGGCTTGCCGTGGTTGGGGTATAGATGATCTAAGTTTCAATCTCATTGGGCGAGAAAGGGAGGCTTTCCATGCAAAAGGATAAACTGGACCGTCGCGACTTCGTGAAGGCCGGGACTGTGGCTGCGGTGGCGGCCGGGGTGGCCGCCGGCTGCTCGACTGCCAAAGAGGAGACGGCGGCTCCCACCGTTTCCCGATATCAGGCGGAGGTCCCGGACACACTGGACCTGGCCGCCCGCGGGGCCCTGGCCTTGCGGTCTCTCACCAACGCGGCCGACCCCAGGTTCTTCTACGAAACCTGCGTGGGAGTTCATCTTGACCATCAGCCTCCTTATATGAGCTGGCGCACGGGCGGAACCTGCCAGCAAAAGCCGATTCACGCCATACCCGGTCTGCGCCTCATGAGCGGAAGCACGGTCAATGCCGACATGGACGCCAAGATGCTGGAATCGGTGATCGGAACCATTGAAGACGATGGTCTGTGGTGGTGGCCCGTCGAAAATCGGCCCTGGCGGGATGTCTTCCAGGTGGATCAGTCCTGGCCCGTGGCTCACGCCCGGCTGATGGTGGCCCTGCTGGAGTGGCACAAGTCCGATGGCGACAACAAATGGCTGGATCTGGTGGGGCGTATGTCGGACGGTCTGGCCAGGGTCGCCGAGACCAGTGAGGGCCGTGCCTGGTACTACACCGGCCTGGCCCGCTCGGGAGAATGGTGGGGCCATGTGGACCCTCACCAGGGAAGCAAGAAACAGAGCATCTCCGCAGAACCGGACATCCGGGCCTTCTATGACATCGGCCTTCCCCTGCGGGCCTTCTCCCGCTGGTACGCCCTCAGCGGCGATAAGAAGGCGCTTGACATGGCGGATCGACTGGCCGCCTTCATGCTCAAACCCACCATGTGGACGGCCCGCGGTGAGGAAATGTCGGTGGCTGCCGAACATGGCCGCTGGAATGGTCATTATCACACCCACACAATGGGGCTGATCGGGCTTCTCGAGTACGCCATTGCCACCAACGACCCACACACGAAACGGATTGCCGAGGAAGCCTATCGAAATGGCCTCAGCATAGGGATTTCGCGCATCGGGTTTTTTCCGGCCCAGATCCGACCTGCCAGGCAGCGATCGGGCGGGGACACCGGTCCCGGCGGAGAGTCGCCCCAGACCGCCGAGACCTGTGCGACCGCAGACATGATCGCCCTGGCGATACGACTCAGTGAGAGCGGAATCGGGGACTACTGGGATCATGTCGAGCAGTACGTGCGCAACCACCTGGTGGAGTGCCAGATGCTGAGGCGTGATCTGCTGGAGGAGATCATCGCGGTCAGCCCGACCCATGAAGTCGACCTTGCCACCGAGAGCGCCGAAAACGTTCTGGAGAGAAGCATCGGGGCCTTCGTCTCGGGCAGTGATCCGGCCTGGCTGTATGCCTGGTACTCAATGTGCTGCGAGGGCAACGGCAGTCTGGCGCTCTACGAAGCCTGGAAGGCCATCCTGGATCACTCCGACGGTATGGTCCAGGTCAATCTACTCCTGAACCGGGCTTCCCCCTGGCTGGACGTGGACAGTTATCTGCCCTATGAGGGGAAGGTGGTGCTCAAGAACAAGACGGCCCGAAAGCTTCATGTCCGGATTCCGTCGTGGGTCGACAAGAAAGCGGTTCGCTGTCATGTAGGGGAGCAGGATGTGTCTCCCCGCTGGCTGAGCAACTACCTGATCGTTGAAGGTCTTCGCCCTTCGGCAGTGGTCCGGGTAGAATTTCCGGTCGTGGAGTCGACAGAAACGTTCACCTTGCCCAGTTATGAGCGGCAGGTCACCTGCGACTTCAGGGGCAATACCCTGGTCGACATCTCCCCGCGCAAAGATGGGCCGGATCTGATCAAAATGGCGTCTGATGACGGTGGATTGTTCGAGGTCAAAAAGGGCTACCCCATCTACCTTCGCGACCACTTGAAGGCCGACAAGGCGCCCCTGAAGACGGTCGAGCGCTATGTGGGTTCGAAGGCGTAAGCTGGGAGTTCCAAGGTTCCAGCGTTCCAACGTTCCAGGGAACTCGAAATTCCGGAGTGGGTAAAGGGCCAGTGTGGGGGTTGAAGATCACAGCAACAGCCAGCAGTGGTGATTGCTCTTACAGTTGTTTAGAATCAAGTTTTGAGCCCGAAGTGACCGTTCCTGGAGGTAGTGAGCATGAAAGTACGCCCCGGTAAACCCGAGGCCCGATTGCCGAACTCGCCCTCCCGGCGCAGTTTCCTGACCAAGACCGCTCAGGTGTCGGCTGCCGCAATGATTGTCCCGCGATACGTCCTCGGTGGTCCCAGTCAGACAGCCCCCAGCGATCGGCTCAACATTGCGGCCATTGGAGCCGGCGGCATGGGCGGCGCCGATCTTGACGAGCTGGGCCTGGAGCTCCAGCAAAATGTCGTTGCTTTGTGCGACGTGGATGAGCGTCGCGCCGCCCCGACGTTCGCCAAGTTTCCGCAGGCCAGGAGGTATCAAGACTTCCGCGTAATGCTCGAGAAAATGGACGATCAGATTGACGCGGTCGTCGTGGCGACGCCTGACCACGTGCATGCTGTGGCGACGATGGCGGCCATCCGGCGGGGCAAGCATGTGTACTGCGAGAAACCCCTCACGCGCACGATTGGCGAGGCCAGGAAGGTTGCGGCCGCCGCCCGGCAGGCCGGTGTGGTCACCCAAATGGGAAAACAGGGTCACGCCAACGAGGGGGCTCGCCTCACCAACGAGTGGATTCAGGCCGGCGTGATCGGAGAGGTACGCGAGGTCCACGTCTTCACGGATCGTCCAGGCACACACTGGAAACAGGGTGGGCCAAGACCGGCCGAAACACCGTCGGTGCCTCCGGAACTGGCCTGGGACCTGTGGCTCGGTCCGGCGCCCGAACGTCCTTACCATCCCTCCTATGTTCCCGTAGCCTGGCGCGCCTGGTGGGACTTCGGCACCGGCCCGTTGGGCGATATGGGTTGCCATATTATTGACCATCCATTCTGGGCGTTGGATCTGGGCCCCCCGACTACCGTTCAGGCATACGTAACCGGCCCGGCCGGCCTGGTGCTGCCCGACGGTCAGTTGAATAGGGAGACGTTTCCCCATTCAGCGATGATCACCTACGACTTTCCGGCTCGCGGGGATCAGCCACCGGTGCGGATGATCTGGTACGACGGTGGACTCATGCCCGCCAAGCCTCCCGAGATGACAGATCAATGCACCTTGCCGAGTGACGGAGTGCTGTTTGTAGGCAGCGAAGGCAAGATGTATTGTGGTTCCCACGGGGGCATGCCGCATCTGATCCCCACCGGCTGGGCGGGTCTGCAATTGCCGCCCCAAACCATGCCTCGATCGATCGGCCACCGGGCTGAATGGATCGCGGCCTGTAAAGGTTCGGGAACCCCCGTCAGCAACTTCGAATACTCTGGACCGCTCACCGAGGTGGTGCTGTTGGGAAACCTGGCCGTGCGGGCCCCCGGCAGACGGCTGCAGTGGGACAGCTCCAACCTGCGAGTGAGCAACATACCCGAGCTCAACAGATTCATTCACCCTGAGTATCGCGAAGGCTGGGCACTGTGAGCCCTCCGACCCGATGAGATGAAGACAATCCCCGCCAAACGGAGGCCTCCATCATGAAACCGAACACGACTCGCCGTCGTTTTGTGAAAACCCTCTCTCGGGGTGCAGCAGGCGCCAGTGCCCTTTCGGTTCTCCCCGCATTTGGTTGTGCCCCACCCGCCGGAGAAGACTGGAGACCCCTGTTCGACGGAGAGTCACTCCAGGGCTGGCACACGAATCGGGAAAGGATCGTGCATGGCACGGGCGGGCTGTGGGAGGTTGCCGACGGCGCCATCACAGGCCAGCAGGACCCGCCAGGCTCCGGCAACGGAGGCATCTTGCTCACGGACGAGAAGTTTATGGACTTCGAGCTCTCCATTGACATCAAGCCTGACTGGGGCGTCTGTTCCGGCCTCTTCCTGCGCAGCACCGAAAGTGGCCAATGCCTGCAAATGATGGTTGACTATCACGACAACGGCAAGATGGGATTCCTTTACGGGGAGGGCACGTTTGCCTTCGATTGCCACACCTTCGAGATCCACGGAATTCTGGACGAAAAGAACCAGCTCGTTGGGCTCAGGACGACGGAGATTGAGTCGACTGAGGAGGCCGGATTGATCTATTCCTGTACGGCAGAGCAGTTCGTGAAGGCATACAAGATCGACGATTGGAACACTGCCCGGGTGCGGGTGACGGGAAAAGACCCGCATATCACCACCTGGATCAACGATCTGAAGATTTGCGAGTTCGACGGGCCAACCACGACCAGCGAGAAGTACGTGCACAACCGCCAGCAGATCCTGGACCTGATAGGCCGGCCCGGCAGCATCGCCGTCCAGGTCCACCTCGGATCTGAATGGCCCGCAGGTGCCAGGTGCCGGTGGAAAGACATTCGGATTCGCCCGCTATAAAAGGGGACAGTCTACTCTGCCCCCATTTCCTGACCGGCCCGGCAAGTGGCTCCGGTTGGGCGGGCCCTTCCCACCAGGAATGGGGCGGGGCCTCTTGGAGGCGATGATCTTGCGGAGAGGATGGGCGATGTTACTGCAGGACAGGGTGGCTCTGATCACCGGTGCAGCTTCGGGAATAGGACGTGCCACAGCCGAGCTTTTCTCGCGCCAGGGCGCCAGAGTGGTGGTGGCGGATATCGATGAGATCGGGGCTGAAGAGACGGTCGAAAACATACGAAGAGAGTCTGGCGAAGCGTTCTTTGTGAAAACGGACGTGGGAAAGATGGACTCGGTGGAGGTGATGGTCAAGGCTGCCCTCGATGGTTACGGACGCCTGGACATTGTGCACAGTAATGCCGCCGCCTACGCACTCGGGAGGGCCACGGAAACCAGTGAGGCGGATTGGGACCGCACCCTCGACGTGTGTTTGAAAGCCACCTGGATGATCGCTCATTGCGCCCTGCCCCCTATGCTTGCCCAGGGCGGTGGCGCGTTTATAGTTACGGGGTCGGTTCACTCGATCCGGGGCTACCCCCTGCATGCTGCCTATCAAGCTTCCAAGGGGGGGCTGCTGGCTCTCACACGGTCGCTGGCGGCAGACTATGCGCCCTCCGTCCGGGTGAATGCGATTCTGCCGGGCGCCGTCGAGACGGGCCTGTGGGACGGCCTCTCCCAGAGCGACCGGGCGAAGACTGCAAAGATGTGTCCCCTGCGCCGCAACGGTCAGCCCGACGACATTGCCCAGGCCGCCCTGTTTCTGGCCTCTGACATGTCTGCCTACATGACAGGCACTTACCTGGTGGTAGACGGCGGTCTGACTTCCGTCATCGAGATGCCGGAGTGGCTTCGGTCGGGACTGAGCGGGGAGAATAAGAGCGGAAGCAGCTAACTATTATGCCAGAACACCCTGAGTAAAAAGACGTATTAGATCATGTACTGGAAAGATTGTTACACCAGGTGTTTCGGAGCTGCCACTGACCTGGAATCTATATTCCAAAGTAGTTTACGAAACGCGAGGTCACACAAATCAGCCCATAACAGTCAAATTCGAGCTATAGCTAGTGCTATCTTGTTTTGAAGGCGACCGGGCATCACTTCCCCAGGCCAGCGGCAAGGCCTTCCCGAATCACCTGGACCGCTTCCATGGCGGCCTCGGGGTCGATGGACAGAGGTGGAGTGAATTTGAGCATTCCTCGGCCGGTGGTGAACATCAGAACGCCACGGCGAACGGCCTCGACGGCGATCCCGTCGGCCAGTGCGATCGCTGGTTCCCCGGTTTCCGGATCCTGCAAATGAATCGATATGAACAGCCCCGGGCCGTGGACGGACAACACGTGCGTGGAGTACTCCTCCTGGAGTCCCCGCAAGGCCTCAAGCACCATTCTTCCTGTCGTCGCCGAGGCCTCGACCAGCCCTTCGGCTTCGAACGTCTCCAGGTTAGCCAGAGCTGCGGCCGCGCACACAGGATTTCCACCCTGAGTGCTGGACATCTCTCCTGGTTCAGGTTCGTCCATGACCGATGCTGGGCCGACAACAGCCGATACCGGCAGACTGCCCGACAAACCCTTTCCCAGGGTCACCAGGTCGGGTGTAACGCCGACGTGTTCGAACCCGAAGAACTTGCCGGACCTGCCACATCCACACTGGATCTCATCGAAGCAGATCAGGATGTCGTGTTGCCGCGCCCAGTCAGCGAGTGCACGAGCGAATCCTTCTGGGATCGGCCAGGTGGCCCAACCCGGGATCGACTCCCCAATAAAGCCCGCGATCCTGTCGGGGGTGATGCCGTTCTGTTCAAGGGACTCAATACACTGCGCGAACGCCCGCTCGCCGGTGGGATCATCTCGGACATCTCCCCAGGGCCAGCGGAGTCCAAAGGGGAACGGGATCTGATAGTGGTTCAGCCGACCGCGCTGGATCCAGTCCTTGGGATTCGGCTTGCCCGAGGCCGAATCGGCCGCCAGCGTACGGCCATGATATCCAGCTTCAAAGCTGAGGATGCCGACCTTCTCCGGATGGATCTTCCTCCCGTGACGGCGCATCAGCATGATGGCGCATTCGGTGGCTTCGGTGCCCGAGCAGAACAGGATTGCCTTCGAGTCCTCGATGGGCGACAGTGCCACCAGCTTCTCCAGCAAGCGAAGCCGCGGCTCTTGAGGAAAGGCATAGGTGGTGAGCAGTTTGTGGTCGGCCGCCTGGCGGATGGCCTCGAGGATCCGAGGATGGGAGTGGCCTGCGTTGGCTACGATGATGCTGCTGGTCAGATCGATCCATTGGTTGCCGAACCGGTCACGCACCACAAAGCCTTCAGCCTGATCCCAAAGCACTGGCGGCATGCCGCTCATCGACCGCGGTTCGGCGGCGCGCAGCCGCTCGATGATCGGCAGGGACTCGGGAACTGGGATAGGAGTCACAATACGACGCCAGCGTGTCTGGACTCGCTCAGTTTGGTGAGGTTTCAGTTGGCTGACAGCGATTCCCATCAATCCTCTCCCAGTGTGGTTACGCCATGGTCTGCTGTGCTAGGAGCCGCTTCAGTAGGCCCGGTAGACCAGCCCTAACTTCCCGGACTTGAGCCGGAGCAGGCTATGATGGGCGTTGTTTCGCGCCGCGGAGATTCCTACGCCGTCCCCGGTCCGCAGGGGCATCGTCTTACCCCAGGTACGGCCGTGGTCGTCCGAGAACTTGCCGACCATCTTGCGGTTCTCGCCGAAGAGCAGCCAGTAGCGCCCGTTGAGCTGCGAGAGCGTGGCCTCCTGTACCTTTGGCCGAGGCGGAAAGACGAAGCCTTCGTGGCGCACGCCCGGTTTGGCCTCAGCTGCGGCCATCGAGCTTGCCAATCGCAGTCCAGAGGTGGCGGCCGCAGTGGCGCCCAGTTTGACGAAATCTCGGCGGGATAGCGGAAGCTGGTCTTCGCTACTCATGTTCACGCTCCAGGGAAAATGCTAGGTTTCGGGCCGCCTGAATCGCGCCATCCAGGCTAGGCCGTCAGGCATTGGCTGTCAAGCTTGATTGGCGACAGTTAGAATTCCGCGTGTTGCCTCATCTAAGAATCGAACCGAAACTAGAAACTTGCCTCATTGGGAATCGAACCCAGTTCAGAACAGCTTATTTCTTCCGTCTCGCAGAAACAACGGGTGGAGTGGAAGGTCGAAATGACAAGGGAATAATGTGCCGGAGTGATCACGTAAAAATGACCCACCTTGTCAAGTAGGGTGTTGTTCTTGGTTTGAGCGAATTGTCTTGTCCGGTTCTTGGACTGCGAGAGGGGACACAGTGAGGGCGAGCCCGAATGGGGTTCCCTCTCGGCGGCCGACTCAGGTGACCCCCTTCTTGGGTTGTCCCGGGACCGTGAAGTCCCTGCTGCTGGAGATGTACGGCCCAGCGGTCGAGGCGACATTGCTGTGTGGCCGTCAGGGGACACTTCCCATGGCTCATAAGACTATTTTGACCTCGGCTGGTTGCCCCTTTGTTGGCGCACCTTCTTTTGCGAAATCAGACCCGATTTCAGAGAACGTTGGCTCTACACGGGAGATCTCGGCCTTGTAGAGTTGTTCTCTTCGCCAGTCCCTGACGCGGCGCTGCAAAGTTCGCAGCTGCCCATCAAAGAATCGACAGGGATGGCGTTGTTGAAGCCGAATGAAAAGCGCTTTGGCTGTTTGAGCGGGATTGACTTCCAGTTGGACACGAACCTCTGGCCAGACTTCAACGAAAGGATCCTCCCGGGTCTTCCAAGTCCGGGCAACCCGGGGCTTCTTCGTCCGCCGATATCTCCTGATTTGGTTGGATTCTGGTGCAGCACTGATCTCAGCAAGGTACTTCCTGACAACAGCATCCATCTCTCTAGGGGAGCCGTTTCCCTCCGGTTCTCTTTGTCCGTTGGCAAAGGTCCAAAAATGGTCCTGTCTTCGCTCGAGTTCTTTGAGTAACGTGACTGGATCCAGCTTCCTGTACAGGTCTTTGATGGGTTCTATTTTTCTCTTGGTGAGACAATCAGAGGCTAAGATTCGCTGGTAAGGAGTTTGAGCCCGATCGTAGCGTTTCTTGACGCGTGCACCCCGGCGTTGCTTCTCGATTAGCTTCATCGAGGGCTGAAAGAAGTTCACGTAGAGGCGCAGAATCTCGTAAAGCTGAATCAGGGCTCGCCAGGCCCCCAGACCCGTGTAGCGATCGTAGCCAATCAGCCGTCTCACGATCGAACCATTCTTCTCCTCAACGAAGGCCTGATCGTTCTTTCGACCCACCCGGGAACGAGTGAAAGTGATCTGCTCTCTTTGGCAGTAACGGAGCATCTCATAGTTGATGAATTCGCTTCCGTTATCCGTGTCCAATCCGAGAAGAGGAACCGGGAGCCGCCCACGCAGGCAGTTGAGAGATCCGATCACATCGGCTTCGCTACGCCGTAGCAGCGCCACGCATTCGGTCCAGCCCGTTGCGACGTCCACCAGGACCAGAGTGTGTAGGAAACTGCCTGCAGCACTCTCGCCGCAGTGAGCCACAAGGTCGGCTTCGACAAAACCGGGTTGAAGATCATCCCAGTCAGCGAAGGTTCGGACCTTGATCTGCTTCTTGAGCAAGCTTCCTGGTCGGGTCGTACTGACACCGTGCCGGCTGCTTCTTTCGGAAGCCAACAATCGATCAGCGGTAGCTGGGCTGATCGCTAGCAGCCTTCGCCTAACATCAGGCGGCAAGGATAGATGACCGTTCCTCTCCATAACTTCGATCAACTCGGGAACAAAGGGGACCAGTCTCTTTGCGCAGATCCGGTTGGCCGTTGTCCAAAGAGTCACCAGTGCCCGCTTCACCCGGTCATCGTATCGGGCACGGCGGGGCCGCGACGAACTGGCCCTGCTCGGCGGATTGTTCAACAGGGTAATCGCATGTTTGCGACCGTAGCCGGTTGTCGCGACCAACTGATCTACAATCTGGCTCTTGATCCCTTTGCGGGCCGATGCGTAATCCTCAGCGGTACGCGTCAACAATTCTCGGCGCAACTCCAAACTCAACTTCTTCTTCAATCTGTGACCTCATCATCAAGTTTTCGGTTCGATTCTTGATGAGGCAACGGTATGCCATCAGTTCGATTTTGGATGAGTCAATGCGACCCAGTTGGGTAGACGTCACGCCCGCACCCATGCCGTGGGCTCGCGACCTGGGACCTGATTCCAGGAAAATGCTCGACCTGATTTTCCGACTGGCTCTCCCTCTCATATGGAGTCCCCATTGGATCGGACAGAACGTCCAGTCTTCCTACATGATTTATAGCGACGATCACGGAACCACTTGGAAAAGAGGAGAAATAGCAACCCCGAACACCTCGGACGAGTGCGAGGTCGTCGAGACCGCCGATGGTTCGCTCTATATGAACGCGCGCAGTCGCCACAACAAGCACCGGCGTGCCTATGCCTGAAGTCGCGACGGAGGGGAGACCTGGTCAGACGTGAAGAACGACGAGACGCTCCCGGAACCGTCCTGCCAGGGCGGCCTGGTCCGCTTTACGGATCAGACTCGATTTCAGAAGAACCGCGTGTTGCTTTCTCACCCCTTCAGCACCACCGAGCGATCGCGAATGACGGTGAGCCTAAGCTATGACGAGTGCCGTACCTGGCCCGTAAACAAGTTGATCTACGAGGGGCCGTGATTGGCGACAGTTAGAATTCCCCGGACGACAAATGGAATTCCCCGCTTTTTCAGGGCTGATCCTGACCATGAGGGCATGGTTAAGGATCAGCAAGTGCGGAGGTTAGTAAAGTTGAAGAAGAACGAGAAGACGCTAACGATGGCGGCGGCCAAAGCGGGGATGTCGGGAAAGCTACCGAGCCAGTGTCAGCCGGAACGGTATTGGAGAACTCGATCGGATCCGTTCGAGTCGGTGTGGCCGGAGGTGAAAGAGATCCTGAAGCGATCGCCGACGGTGGAAGCAAAAGCGGTGTTCGATCATTTGTGTCGTCAGCAGGAAGGGGCCTTCCAGCAAGGCCAGTTGAGAACGCTGCAGCGCAGGATCAAGCAGTGGAAGGCAGAATACGGAGAAGCGAAGGAGGTGATGTTCCCGCAGAAGTATCAGCCGGGACATCAAGCGCAATCGGACTTCACGTTTATGGGGCGCCTCGGAGTGACGATCCAGGGCCAGCCGTTTCCCCATCTGCTGTACCACTTCGTGTTGGCCTACTCGAACTGGGAAGCGACCACGCTGTGTTTCAGTGAGTCGTTTGAGAGCCTCAGCCTGGGGCTTCAGAACGCGTTGTGGGAGTTGGGGGCGCTGCCCGAGGAGCACCGGACCGACCGGCTCTCGGCGGCAGTCAAGAACCTGAAGCGGGAAGAGTTCACCGAGCGCTATCAAGCGTTGCTGAGACACTTCGGGATGCGCTCCAGTCGCACTCAGGCAGGAAAGGCACACGAGAACGGGGATGTGGAACAGTCCCATCACCGCTTGAAACGGGCCATTGAGCAGGAACTGCTGCTGCGGTGTAGCCGTGATTTTTCCAGCCGGGAAGAGTACGAGGGCTTTGTAGCGGTGATTGTGTCCCGGCGCAATGCGGCCCGGCAAAAGCGCCTGGGAGAAGAGCTGGCAGTGATGCGCCCGTTGCCGGCACGCCGTCTGGATGACTTCACCCGGCAGTGGGTGAGAGTCTCCCCCAGCAGTACGATCCGGGTTCGCCACAACACCTATTCGGTGGACAGCCGGTTGATCGGCGAGCGCGTTCAAGTGCGGGTGTGGGCGGATCAGGTGGAGGTCTACTACGGAGGACGGCGCCAGGCACGGATGCCGCGCTTGCGAGGAGAAGGCAAGCATCGCATTGACTACCGGCACGTGATCCATTCGTTGGTGCGCAAGCCGGGGGCGTTTACTCGCTATCGCTGGCGGGAGGATCTGTTTCCGGGGATCTTGTTTCGAGTCGCCTACGACGAGCTGCGCCGAGATTGTCCGGCCACGGCGGATCGCCAATATCTGAAGATCCTCGAGGTGGCTGCCCAGGAAGGTGAACAGCGGGTGCGAGAGGCACTTCAGGTGTTGATTGAGCGGGGACAAAGAATCCGTTTTGAAGCACTACGAGAATGCCTTGTCGATCCGGTGGTGGAACCCTGGGAAGTGATGGTGGAGAAGATGGACGTGGGCCTCTACGACACCCTTCTCGAGAACCGGGAGGTGAGGTCATGAGCACAGGCAACTTACCGCGACTTCGCGAGTGCCTAATCGAGCTGCATCTACCGGCCTTTCGGGAGCACTACGCCGCCCAGGCGGCACTGGCCACCCAGGAAAGTCTGTCCTATCCCCGGTTTCTCTTGTCGTTATCTGAGATCGAGGTGGCGGAGCGGCACGAGCGCAAAATCCAGCGCCAGCGTCGGGCCTCCAAGCTTCCCTGGGAGAAAACGCTGACGGCGCTGGACCGCTCGCGCTTGCCCCAAAGCGTGGATCGACAACTCACAGCGCTGCTGGAAGGGACGTTTTTGGATCGTGCCGAGAACGTCTTGGCTTTCGGTAACCCTGGGAGCGGGAAAACCCATCTGGTCTGTGCTCTGGGCCAGGAGTTGATTCTGCTGGGGCGCCGGGTTCTGTTTTCTACCTGCGCCCTGCTGGTACAGCGATTGCTGCGGGCCAAAATCGATCTGACTCTGGAGAAGGAGCTCAAGAAACTGGATCGCTTCGAGGCTCTCATAGTCGATGACATCGGCTACGTTCAGCAAAGCCGGGAGGAAATGGAGGTTCTCTTCACACTGCTGGCCCATCGTTACGAACGTCGCAGCATCTTGCTGACCAGCAACCTGATCTTCTCGGACTGGGAGAGGATCTTCAAGGACCCCCTGACGACGGCAGCAGCCATCGACCGGCTGGTGCACCACAGCGTGATTCTGGAACTCAACGTCCCGAGCTATCGAATGGAGAGCGCCAAGGCAAAGCAGCAGGGAACCACGAAATGAGGAAACCGCGAGGAGGTCAAATCCGGGCAAATCGGCTGATTGGACCCCGGAAAGTGCTTGGTGAGGGCGATAGACGAGTGCCCGCCAAGGGGAGAGGTCGTACAGCGCCCTACAGAGGCCGCTCAGCAGCCTCGTGGATCTGGTCCACTCCCCTCGACGCCAGCGCGAGCGAGGGGGAGCTCCGTTCGGGCTACGCCCTCACTCCGTCCCCCTCGCATTCTAGGAACAATCTCTCTTTTTTACAGAAAGGAGGACCGCGGAAAGGGCCGTCTCAGAGGACGGCTACAGCTCTTTTTTTTTAATCCTTGTGTGGGGATTTCCAATCGTCGCTGCGGGAATTCTATTTGACGTTGATCAGGGCCGGGCGAGTACTCTGATCTTGCGATTGCCCCCGACATCACAGCTCTTCTGATCTACGGGAAGGATACCCATCGCGAAACCGCTCAAACCCAGGAACAGTTCCCAGCCACCGGATACGTCATGAAGACCAATGTTGTAATTGCGCGCTTCAATGTCGAATGGCTCACCGATGGAGCCGATAGTCTTCAAAAGAAGCCCTAGTACTGAATGATGAAGAAGATCTTGGCATCTCAACAAAGCGCACGGTGGATCGTGAGATCCTTTGTACTGTTTGCGGCACTCTCCTGCCCCAAGCTGCTGGCGGGTAGCCCCTATCTCGACGAGATGCGGCCCCGGGGGGCACAGCAAGGAAAACCCTTCACGCTGACCCTCACGGGCCGCAACCTGGGAGAGAGTACGAGAATCGTTTCAGAGCTTCCTGCTACCTTCACGCCGTTGACCTCACCTCGAAGAGGCGACTTGGAGACAGCCCAGGAACAGCTGCTCTTTCTGGTAGAGCTGGACTCTGAGGCCGAGCTCCGTTGGTGAAGTAGAAATCCAAGGCAGCAAACACACGATCTACTCGCCGGCCACCACGGTTGAGGTAGCACAAGGCTACAGGATCATACCCTCACCGGAGGGCGTGACCTTGCGCTCCGGGAGCCGAGCGCATCTGGTCGGGAAGCTGGACCGAAACCCGTTGTTCAACCAGCCGGTTACGATCAAGCCTGAGAATTTTCCTCTCGGAGTCTTTTGCCGATCGATCCAGGTCTCGGGTGACGAAGTCGAGTTTCGAGTCCCCTGCGAGGCAGGCGAATTGGTTGAACCCGGTGAGTACAACATCGAACTGACTTCCTCTTCGACTCTGGCAGGAAGCGACGAGGAAAGGGCCCCCTACAAGATCCCCTCCGTTTTGGCCCGTCTGGTCGTGCCAGTGCTGAATGAGCCTGACCAGGCCCTCAGGTCAGGGAGCACTAAGATTGCGGCTCCGTTTTCCTCAATAGCTCCTGCAACGAGAACTTCTCGAATACCAGGTCGGACTGGCTCCCCTCATAGACGATTCCGATGTGGCTGTCGTCGACCCGGCTGATGCTGGGGTACCCACGTCCAAGCCCTTCGTCCAGCAAGATCCGGTACTCCGCTGGCCAGGACTTGCCCTCATCGAAGCTGATCTGAAGCGTGTGGTGGGTGCGACCCTTCTTGGTATGGGGATTGGCAAAGAGCAGGATGTTCTTCAGTTGTCCCTCCTCCTCGTATTCGAATCGATACAAACTGCCGTTGCAGTTCGGCTCGATCAAGGTGTCCCGATCCGTGGAGTGGGGGCTCCAGGTCTGCCCCAGATCCTGGGTGACGTAGACGGCACGATAGGGTTCCGGTTTGTCATTGCGAATGTTCAGCATGAGGGACCCATCTCTGAGCTGAACCGCCTGGCACTCGTTGCCGCCGCTGAAGGCATGGTTGCTGAGAGTCCAGGTCGCCCCGTGATCGCGGCTGTACATGATGTTGGCGAAGGGATAGCCATTTTCATCCCTTCCCTGACTGGGCATCACCAGAGTACCGTCCCGCAGCGTAATGCCCTGGTTGGGTGCCGGGGCAAAAAGCCACCATTCAGGCTTCTTCAGTTTGCGGGTGAGGTTCTCTGGCTTGCTCCAGGTCAGACCATCATCCTGCGAGCGCACCATCATGAACTGGGCGCTCTTGCCGATCTCGTATCCGGGTTCCGAGCCATCGTCCACCCATTGATGCTTGCCGAGTTTCCCCCACATCCAGACGGCGGCACAGAAGATCTCTCCTGTCTTCTGATCCACTACGATCCCAGGATCGCTGACGCCGTTTTCTTCCGGTGGCAGATCCCCCCACTCTCCCATGTCCATGATCACGCGTTGGGGTTCCCAGGTGCGCCCACCATCGGTGCTGCGGCTTAGTCCGATGTCGATGTCTTCCTGCAGGTCGCGCGACTTGCGGTGGCGCATATCGTAGACACTGAGGAGTGTCCCTTTGGGAGTGGTCGCCAGCGCGGGGATGCGATAGGTGTGCACTCCGTCGTCCATGTGTTGCCGGAGAGCCACGCCCACACGCTTACGGACTCCCGGCGTCTCGTCCTCTGTGGGTGCGAGTTCACCAGCCGATGTCCCGACCGAGGTGCAGACAGCATCCACCCGGTGGGACAGATCCGCTGTGGGACTCAGCTTACAGGAGAGCCAGAAAACATTAGCCCCGCCGCTCAGCATCTGATCTCCGTTGAAGGTCAGCTGCTTGGACGGCTTCAGGGTAGTGCCGAACGAGGTTGCGGTTGTGAACTCCCGTTCTGTTCCGGAATAGAAAAGCTGGAGGGACTCGATGTCCTCGATATTGTCCGTACCGCTCAGTGCAAAGGTGAAAGAGTTCACCTGGACCCCTTCCTGATCGGCCTGAACGATCACCTGGATCAGTGCACTATGTTCATTTCGAATCAGAACGGGGTGAACTCGCTGTGCCGTGGATACCTGTAAGCCCTCAGGCCGAGTGGTGCATGACAGGTTGATCGAGAGGATCATACCGAAGGTCATCAGGCCCAGAGAGAGCAGGCCAACGCAACGTTCGCTGCCATTAGTCATGGTCAATCTCCCCGTGCCCAGCTCCAAAGATATAGGCACTGCTGCGGATTCAGGAGGTCTTGCCCTGGGCAATGTTAGATTGCACGGGGACAGGCACCCCCATTTGATGTGGGAAGACGGTATGTTAGCATGTCTCTGTAATCGCCTTCGATACCTCGGTTCCAACCCACAGCGACATCAGGAGCAGCGACATGAGCGAAGGTACGAACTTGAACGGGCAGGTTGCCCTGGTCACCGGCGGAGGACGAGGTATCGGTCGCGCCTTGGCCCTGCGGCTGGCAGCGGCGGGCGCGGCGGTGGCCGTCAGCGCCAGAACCGAGGAGCAGCTGGCTGAGACAGTAGCGCTGATCACCGAAAGTGGTGGTCGTGCTGCAGCCTTCCCTGCGGATGTCTCCGACCGGTCGACCGTAGAAGAGATGGTAGCAGCGGTCGAGCATGAGCTCGGTCCCGTCGACCTCCTCGTGAACAACGCGGGGGTGCCCGGTGCTCCTGGCCGCGACTGGGAAGCCGACCCGGAGTGGTGGTGGCGAGTGATTGAGATCAACGTGCGGGGACCGTTCCTCTGCTCCTGGGCGGTAGTGCCAGGCATGATCAAGCGGCGGCGCGGCCGCATCGTCAACGTATCGAGTAGTTCCGCCTATCAGTCCAATCCCTACCTATCGTCCTATCCGGCTTCCAAGGCCGCACTCACGAACATGAGCAGATCCCTGGCAGATGCGACCAGGGAGTACGGAATCAGTGTGTTTGCCTATTGTCCCGGGCTGGTGAGAACGGAGATGACGGATTTCATGGAAGGATCACCAGAGCTGCCTGAAGTAGCCACTGCTACCATCCGAAAGGCGTTTCAGACGGGCTTCTCCGTGCCCCCCGAGACATCTGCGGAGGGTCTTTTGTTTCTTGCCTCAGGTAAAGCGGACGCGCTGACCGGACGCCATCTGGATGTTCGTTGGGGCTTACCAGAGATCGCCGCGCGAGCCGAGGAGATCGAGCAGAAGGATCTGTATGTCCTGACTCTCCCCCGCGAGTAGGCCGGCACGAGCCAACCGGCCCGCGCTTGGCATCTGGTTAGCGCATCCCCCTTCTAGCCTCCCGAGGGTCATAGACTCCTGTTTCCTATCAGCGAGTAATTCGGATGTTCGACACTTGGAACTACCTCATTCTCATTGTCTACATGGCGGTCCTCGTAGCCATCGGTCTGAGGTTCTCCGGTCGGCAGAAGAGCACGAAAGATTATTTCCTGGGGGGACGAAACCTGCCCTGGCTGGCGGTCGGGATGAGCATGTTCGCCTCGATCACCAGCGCTTCCTCCTTCATCGGGATCCCGGGGATAGCCTATCGTGAGAACGTAGCCCTGATCTTCCTGGGATTCACCAGCCCTGTTGTGGTTCCGTTCCTGGTCTATATCTTCTATCCCTTCTATCGAAATCTTGGCGTCACGACCACCTACGAGTACATCGATCGCCGCTATGGTCGGCCCGCGCGATACGCGGTGTCGGGTCTCTTCTGCCTGGCGCGCCTGGGCTGGCTGGGAGTGGTCATCTACTCCCCCTCTCTAGCCCTCTCAGTAGTAACCGGAATGAACTTGTCGCTCTGCCTCCTGCTAATCGGTACGATCGCGACCGCCTACGCGATGTTGGGCGGGATCTCGGCGGTCATCTGGACCGACGTTCTCCAGTTCATCATGTTGGTGGGCGGAGCGACCTGGGTGGGCGTGAGCCTGGTTCAGGAAGTGCCGGGAGGGTATTCGGGAATCATGGAGATCGCCTCAACCACCTCTCGGCTGCACATCTGGGAGGGAGGACTCGATCCGTTCCAGATGACGGGCATCGCAGTTGTCATTTCCTACTTCTTCCAGTTGATGCAGGATTACGGAACCGACCAGGTGGCGGTGCAGAGACTGCTCACCATAAAGGACCTCAAGGGCATGGCGAAGGCGGCGTTCTTCAACTCACTCTCGGATCTCTTCATCGTGGCACTGCTGCTCTTTGTGGGAACGGGCCTCTTCGCCTACTTCCATACTTTCCCGGAGCGGCTGGCGTCAGATGTTTCCGGCGACCAGATCCTCCCCTACTATATCATTCACGCCCTGCCCACCGGCGTATCGGGACTGCTGCTCGCCGCCATTTTTGCCGCAGCAATGTCCAGTGTCGATTCCGGGGTGAACTCGCTGGCGACGGTGGTCGTGAACGATTTCGTGAGGCCTCTGCGCCGCCGCGCGGCGACTGACCAGCAGGATCTCAAGTTGGCCCGCATCTTGACGGCCGCGATCGGCGCTTTTGCTCTGATAACGGCTTTCTACGCCATCACCATTGGACAGGTTCTGAAGGCGTCCCAGGCGTTTCTGGGTATGTTTGCGGCGCCGATCCTGGCTCTCTTCATGTTGGGGATGTTGACCCGCCGAACCCATTTCCGGGGTTGGCTGGTAGGGTTGGTGCTGGCGGTTGCAGCGTCAGCCTGGGTACAGAACTTCACCGCTGTCCACTTTATCTACTACTTCCCGTTCTGTTTCGCGATCTGTGCAGGAGTCGGATACCTGGCGAGTGTGGTGATGAGCGGTCCCAGGCCGGATCCGGAGCTGGTTCTGTGGGGCCGGGGCAGAATGGGTCCGGCTTCTCGCGATTCGAGCCTTGATTCTTGACCCCACCGAACTTTCCAGGTGTAATCTAGGTCAAAGTTCAGCTGAGAAACATTCGCTCTGTGTGATTGGGACGAGTCCAGATTTCTCTCGCATAGCTCTCTTTCTACCTGGCCGAAGGAGGAAACCAAGCATGTCTTCCAACCGAAGAAATTTCTTGAAGTCCGTGGCGGCGGCAGGCGGAACAGCTGCTGTGGCTGAGACACTTTCAGCATCCTGCCAGGAGCGTGGATTGGATATCCCCACCTGGGTAAAGGAAGACCTGGTGCAAGTGATCATTCCGGGAGCGGGCTATGCCCCCTTCACACTGAACCTGAAGCCCTGGCTGGAGCTTGTGGAGGGTAAGGAGTGTTGGATTTATCCTTCGAACAACCATTGGAAACACACCGAGGTCACTCGGGCCTGGGCGCTGCAGATGCTCGACGAAGGAGCGCATGGGCTCTATCTCTTCAACTGGGGCCATCTGATATTCGGCTACAGGGCGGCTGAGTCTCCCTTGGTTCCCATCGGTTCCAACTGGCGCGGGAGTGCCTATTCGGTCTGGTACGATGAGGCCCCTCCCGATTTCTACACCACTCTGAGCGAGATCGGAGATATACGAGCCGTCCAGTTCAAGAACAAGCGGTATGTCCTGGATTCGGTCCCGCATGAGGTGACGATGAAACCATGGAGCGGCAAGATAGGCAGCCGGCTCTATCGAGGAATCGACGATGTCGTGCTGCCGGTGGAACTCTCAGTCGGCCGGCATGAGGTCCCATTCCGGATCTCTGACGCCCTGCAGTCGGCTCATGAGTACGGATTCGATCCTCAGGCGACACTCACGATGATGATAGTGAATCACACCCATCCCGATCGGTTCACCGTAACCTTGAACGATACGCTTCTGAACGATAACAGCCGCTCGACCCGAGATGTCTACATCATGAACAACTTCTCCCGGGTACGGTATCCGATTCCGTTAGAGGCGCTGAACCGCGGAAAGAACACGCTGAAGCTGCACATGATCAAGACCAATCCGCAGATGAGGCCCAATCCAGTGCTGCAGAGCGTGGATATCTCGATCGAGTACGTGTGATTTTTCTGGTTGAAGGTTGCAGGTCCAAAAGAGCCCCGAACGGCCAGCTGGGGGCACTGACCCGGCCTACCTCTTCTTGGAATCCTGCTCAGTGGTGGTGACGAGAGGCTCTGGCTCGCCTTCCTGGATAGTGATCGTGCGATTGACAGGGAGGTCGCCGAGGGTAGAAGTCTTGCCGCTGGTCCACCGAATCTCGAGGCTTTTCCACTCGTTCGGCGGAACCCAGCCCGAGGTGGAGACGCAGATCCGAGTGCGAGGAATAGCTGCCACCACCAATCACGTCCCCTCGCTGCCGCTTGCCGCCTGCAGTCAAGAATACGGTGGTTAAGTCCTGGAGGTCGATTCTGTTGACTCACAAAGGCTTAAACGCTGTCAGAGAGTTGAGTTGTTTTGCCCATCTTCGACTGGACTGCCCCTGTCTAGGCGGCTTTCGTCGCGACTGGTTCGTCGATGGAAACTATAGTATCTTTCTTCAAGGCGTATTCCCCTTCCTGGTCTTCAGGTTGAATCCATGATTGGGCTCACGGATTCAGGATAGGCCGCCTCTCATACACAAGCTTGACCATCGCTCGGGGTTGATCGAGACCTGCGGTATCCACGGAGAGACTCCGGCTGCTGCGCCACACACGAAAGAGGACATCAACCGAAGTTGAATTGCCCGCGGAGCATTTCGACAAGCTCGACGCGATCAGCCCACCACCTTGGCAGCAACCTGATCCGATCCGTGGATAGCGCTCGATTTAGCACATGTCTAGCCAACTCGACCTCGCACAATTTGGATTGCCCTTCTGGCTGGACCTGCCACGACCAATGTTTTCAACACTTGACCGAGATCTAAAAACCGAAGCCGTCGTCATCGGTTCGGGAATCGCCGGACTCAAGATCGCACGATGTCTCGCGCGCGAGGGCGTCGAGACAGTAATCCTCGAAGCGGGCCGCGCCTGCGATGGTGCTTCGTCACGCAACCAGGGCAGCATCAACCAAAGTCCCAACATGTCGTACCCGGTGTGCATCCAGCGTCATTCGCGCGACGTCGCTCGCGGGCTCTGGCAAATGGGACTCGAAAACCATCGGCTCCTGAAATCGCAAATCGACGAGTACGAAATTGACTGCGACTATCAGGTCGACGGTTGCACGTCGCTGGCCCGCAGCGACCTTCCCGATTGGCAAGATCGAGTCGAAATGTACCGCTGCGAATGCGACTTGCTTCGCGACGACGGCTTCGACGTGACCTTCCTCGACCAGCAGCAGGCGACGCAGGCCGGCGGAAATTCGATCTACACGGGCGGCATGCGATACGAAACCGATGCCCAGTTTCATTCCGGCAAGTACGCGATCGGACTCGCATTGGGCGTCACGCGATCATCACGCGTGCAACTGTTTGAAGAAGCCCGCGTGCGCGACATCGAGTCGGCCGGCAACACGACGTTCGTCAAGACAGATAAGCACACGATCGCGGCCGAGCGAGTGTTTCTTTCAACGAATGCGTTGGTGCCTCAGTTCATTCCAGGTTTGGCGAGCGGATTGCGCGCCGAGCGCGGACAAGTCTTCGTGACCGAGCCGCTCGACGAGCGACCTTGCCAAGGCAGCTTCGGCACGTCGCTGGCCTGGTGGCGCGAGATCATCGAACCCGATGGTCGCTTTCGCTTGCTGTTCGGCGGCGGACGAGAACGCGATGAGCCCGATAGCCTCTTTCCGCAATTCACATCCGACAGCCGCCCGCATCCGCAACTCGAGGCCGAAGGCTTTCGTCCGTCGATCGCTCATCAAATGCGTCTCGAGGAGCAATTCGATCTATTGTTTCCTCATCTGGCTGACGTCCTCATCACACATCGCTGGGGTGGACTGCAATCTTTCACGGCCGACGACGTGCCGCAGGCAGGCATACTCGACGCCGAACGAAACATCTACGGCATCGCCGGATTCTGCGGCCGCGGCAATTGCCACAGCGACGTCGGTGCTGAGTACCTTGTTGCGAAAGCTCTCGGAACCAAGTCGGTTGTGACGCAACGTTTTGGTTCGCTGATCGAGACGCTCATGCAATCGCCGCGCGAATCCGCCAATTGGGATCCCTGGCAAAGCGAATACGACAAATGAATTACACCATGATTCGAACGACGTTTGCGCTGATTGTTTCAACGGTTGCGTTCGTCGCCGCTGTGGACGACCAGTGCCGAGCGCAATCCAAACCGCGCATCGTCGAGGCAATGACGATTGACGACAAAGTCCTTTGTGGCTACCAAGGTTGATTTCGTTGTCCAAACGATGGCACCAAGTTGGGTTGGTGCCATTTGAGCCGCGATTAGAGCAACCTCAAACCGTCTACGGAAGACAGGAATTTGCTTTTCAAGCTGAGGGTAGCAAGTACTGAAATGAGGGTCAAGATGGGCCAACAAGGGGCCATGAGGGCCGGAGGGCCGGGTGTTTTGGGGATGTAAGAAGGGAAGCATGGGGGAGGGAGACGAGTGTAGCAACAAGGCAACGGAACGAGGGCAAACCAAGGCGCACTCCAAGTAGGTCATCGATTCCTGGGCGCGTAGGTCTCAGGAATCCGGCCAGGTGGGCACGTCGTCCCAGAAGATGGAATCGGTGGAGAGCTGGATCTGGCGGGCCTGCTCAGGAGAGAGCGAGGCCAGCAGCTGGTCCAGCTTGTGAGCCAAGAGTCGGGGTGGTGGAGCGCGCTCTCGAGCCTTCCCAAAGCTTCAGATGGTGGAGAATCTGGCGGATGATTTCCGGCTGTTCGATGAGGCGTGGTCCGCAAAAACTCGATCCCCCTGATTCTACCTGGCATTTTCGTCTCGCCACCTTCACGCTTCCGACATGGACGTACTGCTCATGATCCTGGCCGCTCAAACCCTCGGTCTGCTCGCGTTCGCTCGGTTCCACCGGGTCACGGTTCTGCGGATGCTCGTGCTCAGACAACAGCTCACTGTCTACGAACGTAGCGCAAGAAAGCCCCGACTGAAGGACAGGGATCGGCTCTTCTGGTCCTTGATCTCAAGGGTTTGGAAAGATTGGCGTTCTGAGTTGATCCTTGTGCGCCCGGAGACGGTGATCCGATGGAGAAAGCGGAAGTTTCGGGAGTTCTGGCGGAGGCAGTCAAAGAGGTTAGGCAGGCCTGCCATCCCGAGAAAGCACATCGAATTCGTCCGACGGATCTCCACTGACCATCCCGAGTACGGTGAGGATCGCATTGCCCTTGAATTGGAGGTCAAGTTCGGGATTCGGGTGCTTCTTCACGGAAGGAGCAATCCGGACAGAGGATGCGAGCAAAACCGTGGTCCTTCCCCAGACTGCCGCCCCACAAGGTTTCTCCTCAAACCGGTTTGCTGTTACGATCCCGGCATGGGCATAGGATGGTTCCAGCAGGTGTCCTCCCTGGGGATCCTCTTATTGATGGCTGCCGCCGCGCCCGCACAGCGTGTGAAATACAACCATCCAGGTCTGGAGGTGGACCTGGGCGTGGGGCTGTGGGCCTGGCCGATGCCCATGGACTGGGATGGCGACGGGGATCTCGACCTGATCGTCTCCTGTCCGGATGTGCCCTACAACGGAACCTACTTCTTCGAGAATCCGGGAGGCGATGCAAAAATGCCGCTCTTCAAGCCGGCGGTGCGTCTCGGGGCCGCGCTGAAAAATGTCCAGCTCTCAATCGTGGAGGGAAAGCCGCGTGTCCTGACGCCCGGCACCGAGTGGGGGGATTTCCTCGGCGGGAGGTTCGAGAAGAACCGCCGGATCCACCCGAAGACCAACATCCACAGCGGGAAGATCCGTGCCAACCAGTGGCGCCGAGTGGACTACGACGGTGACGGTGATCAGGACCTGGTGGTCGGGGTCGGTGACTGGGCCGACTACGGCTGGGACAACGCCTTCAACCGCAAGGGTGAGTGGACCCGTGGCCCGCTCCATGGTTTTGTCTATCTGCTGAAAAACAACAACGGATCGTACGCGGAGCCTGTGAGGGTTGAGCCCGTTGATGTCTTCGGCATGCCTTCGCCGAACTTCGCCGATTTCGACGGCGACGGGGATCTGGACCTGTTGTGCGGAGAATTCCTCGACGGCTTCACCTATTTTCGGAATGAGGGCAGCCGAACGGAACCGCGGTACGCAAAGGGGCGGAAGCTGGCGGCTCGAATGGATCTTCAGATGATCACGCCGACCGCGATCGACTGGGATGGGGATGGTGACATCGACTTGATCTGCGGCGATGAAGACGGCCGCGTCGCCTTCATCGAAAACAGCGGGAAGCTCATCGAAGGAATTCCGCAGTTCCTTCCGCCCCGGTACTTCAGGCAGGTCGCCGACGAGGTCAAATTCGGCGCACTGGTGACGCCGGTCAGCGTCGACTGGGACGGCGACGGTGACGAGGATCTGATCTGCGGCAACACAGCCGGCTATGTCGGGTTCATCGAGAACCTCGACGGAGGGAATCCCCCGAAGTGGGCGGCGCCGGTCCATCTCAAGGCCGGTGGAAAAGTCCTCCGGATCGAGGCCGGCAACAACGGCTCGATCCAGGGGCCGGCCGAGGTGAAATGGGGTTACACGACGTTGAGCGTGGCGGACTGGAATCACGACGGCCGGTTGGATCTTGTGGTCAACTCGATCTGGGGCAGGGTGGTGTGGTACCGCAACACCGGGGCCGGGCTGGCCGCTGCAAAACCTGTCGCCGTGCGGTGGGACGGCGACGCTCCAAAGCCGTCGTGGAACTGGTGGGATCCCGAGAAAAACGAGCTGGTGACCCAATGGCGCACGACGCCGGTCGTGATCGACTGGGACGAGGACGGCTTGAACGATCTGGTGATGCTGGATCATGAGGGGTATCTGGCCTGGTTCCAGCGTGAGCGGATGGGAGATCGACTGATCCTCAAGCCCGGGAACCGGATCTTCCGGAGTTCCGGGAAGGAGGGCCCTCTTCGCCTGAACGACCGAACGGCCGGAAGGAGCGGCCGGCGGAAGCTCTGCATCGTGGACTGGGACGGAGATGGGAAAAGGGACCTTCTGCTGAACTCGGCGAGTGTGACGCTGCTTCGGAATGCAGGCAAACAGGACGGCAGCGTCATTTTTGAGGAGGCCGGCTCCCTGAGCGGCCGGAGACTTGCCGGCCATACAACCAGCCCAACCACCGTCGACTGGGACGGCAACGGGGTTCGTGATCTGCTCATCGGCGCCGAGGACGGGTTCCTGTATCACGTGCCCAACCAGGCCGTGGCGTTCAGCGCCGGAGGGGTGACGGTCGAAGGACGGGGATTCGAGGTGGCCACGCTCGAAAACGAGGGCCGCGCCTATTCGAACCGGAGGTACGTGTGGTTCGATCTCCCGGACAAGTTCCGGGGCTGGCAGTACACGCGGACCGGTGGCGGTGAGCGGGCGGCGATCACGGTTTCGGCGAACCGGGACGCCACCGTCTACGTCGCCAGCGCAGGATCGCAGAAGGGGATTTCCCTGGCCGGATGGACGCGGGCCGAGGGGTTGACCTTCGGCTACACCGACAAGGGCCGGACGCGCATGCAGGTGTATCGCAGGGAGCTCAAGGCCGGAGAGAAAGTGCGGGTCCCGCAGGGCAACTGGTCGGGGGGGGTCGTGCTGGTGCCGCCGCGCGAGCGCCTCAACCTCTTGTTCATCGCCGTTGACGATATGCGGGTGGAGTTGGGCTGCTACGGTGACACGATCGTCAAGTCGCCGAACATCGACCGGCTCGCCGCTCAGGGCACCTTGTTCACACGGGCCTATTGTCAGCAGGCCGTATGTAATCCCTCGCGCGCCTCCATGCTGACTGGCTTGCGGCCCGACACCCTTCGCGTGTGGGATCTGCCCACGCACTTTCGCCGGAATTTTCCGGACATCGTGACGCTTCCACAGCTGTTCAAGCAGAACGGCTATCACGCACAGGGCATCGGAAAGATCTTCCACAACTGGCGTCAGGATGACTACAAGGGGGATCCGAAATCGTGGAGCGTTCCTGCCGTGATGCACTACGCCTCACACGGATCGGACAAGGCCATCGTCAAGGGTGAGCTGCCCCCTGATCTTGCCGTTGTCCCCAGAACGGAGATCCGGGATGTGCCGGACAATGCCTACTTCGACGGGCGCATCGCCGAAAAGGCTGTCGCGGCGCTGCGTGAGCTGAAGGAGCGGCCGTTCTTTCTCGCGGTGGGGTTTTGGAAGCCGCATGCGCACTTCAACGCGCCCAGGAAGTATTGGGACCTGTACAAGAGATCGGAGATCAGCCCTCCGGCGAATCCAGATCGCCCGCAAGACGTTCCGGAAATCGCGATGCATGATTCGCGTGAGATCCTCCGCGGATTCAAGGGGCGCCGGCCCAACACCGATCAGGTCCTGGCGCTTCGACACGGATACTACGCCGCCATCAGTTACGTGGATGCCCAGGTCGGAAAGGTGATCGACTAACTGGACCGATTGGGACTTCGGAAGCGGACCATTATCGTTTTTTGGTCCGACCACGGATTCCACCTGGGGGAACATTCCCTGTGGGCCAAGACTTCGAACTTCGAACTGGATGCGCGGGTTCCCATGATCATCGCGGACCCCCCACCACAAATCCGGCCAGAGGACGGAGGTGCTGTCGGAGTTGCTTGATCTGTATCCCACGCTGGCGGATCTGTGCGGGCTCAAGGCCCCTGAGAATCTGGAGGGGAAGAGTCTCCGGCCGGTGCTCGATGATCCGGCGGCAACCGTCAAGAAGGCCGCCGTGACCCAACACACCCGGCCGGCCTACCCGCGTGCAAAGACGCCTCTGAAGGCAATGGGCTACTCCATGAGGACCGACCGTTACCGGGCTATACCGAATGGCGCAGTGTGAAGGACGGCTCGATCATGGCCCGCGAACTTTACGATCATCAGGCCGATCCCCGCGAAACGGTCAATCTGGCCGGACAGCCGGCCCATGCGGAAACGGTCGCGATTCTGGAGAAGGAATTTTCCCGGCTTCGTCCCGGAGTCATGACGGGCAGCCTCACCCCGAACAAGTAGACAGGAGCGTCACATGCATGCAGTCATTTTCCTGATCAGCTTTGCGGGTCAGAATGTTCCCGGGGTCGTGGCCTCCGAGTTCGTTTTCGAAAAGGCGCCCCATCCCCAGTGTCACGCGTCGACGATCGTCCAGACGGATCAGGGATTCGTTTCCGCCTGGTTCGGCGGCACCCGCGAGAAACATCAGGACGTGGGCATCTGGCTGTCGCGCAAGATCGATGGGAAGTGGACGGCGCCAACAGAAGTTGCCAACGGAGTCCAGTCGCCCGAATTGCGACATCCCTGTTGGAATCCGATTCTGTTTCAGCCCGGGGAGGGGCCGCTTCTATTGTTCTACAAGGTCGGACCCAGCCCCAGCAGCTGGTGGGGGATGCTCAAGACTTCCGAGGACGGTGGGAAAACTTGGTCTGAGGGTCGCAAGCTCGGGAAAGATGCAAAGGTGGGCCATCTCCTGGGACCGGTGAAGAACAAGCCCGTTCAGCTGAAGGATGGTTCGATCCTTTGCCCGATCAGCACCGAGCATGAAGGGTGGCGGGTCCACTTTGAGCTGACGCGCGACCTGGGGAAGACGTGGGAGGTGATCGGCCCGATCAACGACGGCCGGGAGTTAGGGGCCATCCAGCCCAGCATCCTCCATCATGCGAACGGGAAAATGCAGGTGCTCTGCCGGAGCAAACAGAACGTCATCACGCAGAGCTGGTCGGAAGACGGCGGAAAGACGTGGGGAAAGATGACGGCGACGACCCTTCCCAATCCCAACGCCGGGACCGATGCCGTGACGCTGTCGGATGGGCGGCAGTTGCTCGTTTACAATCACACGATCCGCAAGTCGGCGTTTCCGTCGGGTCGCAACATGCTCAACATCGCGGTCAGCAGCGATGGCGTGAAATGGAAGGCGGCCGCGGTTCTGGAACGGGCAAAAGGCGAATACTCTTATCCGGCCGTGATTCAGTCCGATGACGGCCTGGTGCACATTACGTACACGTGGCAGCGGACGCGGGTCCGGCATGCCGTGATCGACCCGGCCAGGCTGGAGCTGAAGCCGATCGAAGAGGGCAAGTGGCCTGATTGATGCTGCCGGTTGCCGACTTGGTCGTCCTGGCGGTCTACCTGGCCGCCGTTGTCGGATTCGGCTGCTGGTTCGTTCGTAAGAGCGGGAGCACGGCACAATTCATGGCTGGCGGCGGGGCGCTTCCCGGCTGGGCGGTGGGCCTGTCGATCTTCGGAACCTACCTTTCGAGCAACACCTTCATCGGTGTTCCGGGAAAGGCGTACGCCTCGAACTGGAATGCCTTTGTCTTCTCCCTGTCGCTTCCCGTCGCCGCCTGGCTGGCGGTACGGTACTTCGTTCCGTTCTACCGGAACGCGGGAGAGATCTCCGCCTACCACCATTTCGAGAAACGATTCGGTGCCTGGGCGCGCACCTATGCGGTGATCTGCTACCTGTTGACGCAGTTCGCCCGGATGGGGTCAATTCTGTTCGGCGTCTCGCTTGCGCTCGCGCTTCTGACGGGATGGGGGCAGTTCTGGATCATCATCGTGGCCGGTATTCTGATCACGCTTTACACCGCCCTGGGAGGGATCGAAGCCGTGATCTGGACCGACGTGGTCCAGTCGATCGTCCTGGTGATCGGTGCGGCGGTCGTGCTGGGTCTCATGATGTTCGGCATGCCGGAGGGACCCGCGCAGACCTTTGCCATTGCGTCCGAGCACGACAAGTTCTCGCTGGGGAGCTTCGGGCCTGAGTTGACGGTCTCCACGTTCTGGGTGGTGTTGCTGTACGGGATTTTCATCAACCTGACCAACTTCGGGATCGACCAGAGTTTTGTCCAGCGCTACCACGCGGCACGGGATGAGCGGCAGGCGGCGCGCAGCGTCTGGCTGGGGGCGCTCCTCTACGTGCCGATCTCGCTCGGCTTTTTCATGATCGGATCGGCGGCCTTCAGTTACTACCGGGCGCAGCCGGAGATGATGCACGATGTCCGCTCCGAGGTCGCCAAACAGAAGACCGTGGAGCTGGGGAGGCCGGTCACGGCGGCGGAGTTGACGGATGAGGATATTTCCGACAAGGTGCTGCCCCACTTCATCGCGAACAAGTTGCCGCCGGGTCTGGCCGGCCTCCTGATCGCCGCCATCTTCGCCGCCGCGATGAGCAGCATCGATACGTCCCTCAACAGTTCCGCGACCGTGATCTTATCGGATCTCTACAAACGATATGTAAATCCTGATGCGGATGAGCGGAAGTCGATGAGGGTGCTCTATGTCGCCACCGGGATCATGGGAGCGGCGGGCACCGGGATTGCGCTGGCGATGATCGGCGTCAAGAGCGTGCTCGAAACGTGGTGGACGTTGTCGGGCATCTTTGCCGGAGGACTTCTGGGCCTGTTCCTGCTGGGGATGATCTGCCGTCACGCCGGAAAGCCGGCCGCGGTGACCGGGGTGCTGGTCGGACTGGCGGTGATCACATGGATGTCCCTGCCCAAAATCGTGGAGATTCCCGAGTCGCTGCGGAATCCCCTGCACGGGAACATGACGATCGTGGTCGGCACGCTGACGATCTTCCTGGTGGGCCTGTTGATGGCCCGTTTGAAACCGGCGCGCGCTCATGAATAATCTCGTCAACGGGGCATTCTGGAAGGATAATCACCGCTGATGTCTGCGGTGGCCGATGCCGGCGTGGAGAACGTCAACGCACAGGTCGACGAACTCATCCACTCCGGGGTGCTGCGCCGGGTTCTGGCCCTGACCGAGCTCAGCTTCTCCAACTCGATGATCGAGGCTTGGTGGCGTGTGCTCAAGCACCAGTGGCTCTATCTGAACCCGCTCGACAGCATCTCGACCCTACGGCGTCTGGTGACCTTCTACGTCCAGGAGCACAATACGCGGCTTCCCCACTCGGCATTTCGTGGCCAAACGCCCGATGAAATGTACTACGGAAGGGACGATCATGTGCCGCGAGAACTCGAGCAAGCACGCCTTGCCGCCCGAAGGGCATGGCTGGAACTAAACCGAACGATGTACTGTTCAGTCTGCCCAAGGGAAGAGGAATCAGAGGCTGCCTGATCAGGACCAGAATTCTTGACGGGTTAAAGGACCCCCCGCGAGCGCGAACTCTGCCCCCCGTCACCCTCGGGTCAGCCGATTCGACACCCAAAGTCTAGAATGTCGCTGTGGAGAGCTCGGTTCGCTTCGCCGCGATCGCCGGGTTTTTGCGCCCGAGCGGCCGGACTCTTCGGCGGTTCTGCATCGCTCCCAGACGCCCCGGCCGCCAGCCACGGCAGGTTGAATCGGTAGTACAATCGACTGCTGATGAGATGGATCACTCCGTCAGGCGTCTGTGTCGCCGCGAGGTAACCGGCATGTTCGGCTCGCGTTGGCGTGGCTGTGAATCGCTTGGTCCACGCGCCTCCGTCGAACTCACCGCCGCCTGGCGTAAGCAGCTTTCGAACGCGCCAAGTTTTACCGTCGTCGAACGAGACAGCGGCGTACATGCCGTGGCCGGTGAATTTCTTGCCTTTCTGGTTGGTGAAGGTCATGCCGTTGGCTTCGGGTTTGGTTCGCTTGCCGGACGTAAAGGACACGAAGAGCAGCGGCCCCTCCTGGAGCCGCTTCAAGACGAGCCGCTGGCCGCCGCCGATTGGCGGGAAGGGACTGGCTTTGTACGTCCATGTTCTTCCCACGTCGGCGGATATGCTCATCGGCATCCGACCATTGATCGTGTTCCCTCGGCCAAACGCAAGCAAACGCCCGTCCTTCAACTCGACAATCTTTGCATGAATGCCCGCGATGGTTCCTTCGCCAGTTCCGCCATCGGTGAAGTCCGGCTTCGGCTTGCCCTCTCCTGGATCGATCCAGGTCTTGCCGCGATCGCGGCTCATGTGCAGCGCAGGCCCGCCGTTTCCGCCGGATGCCGCATCGCAGTTCTGAATCATCAGGCCTTTCCGTGTCATCAACGTGCCTGAAATCACCTGATGGCGAGCGATCTGTCTGTTGTCGATTGCTCTGGGCGGCGTCCATGTCACCCCGTTGTCGGTGCTGGCCCGCATCAAAAGCGCCAGTTTCTTCCAGCCTTGCACGCCAGTGGGCCCCATGCCATTGAAATGATAGATGGTTCCCTGCCCGTCATGAAAAATGCTGCAACCGTGCATGTTGCACTTGGGGGCCTTGAAGAACTCGCTCGACGGTTCCCACGCTTTCGCCCCGGGCCGCAGACGACTGGCCAGCACCGTCAGGACGATTCCCCATTCAGATCGTGTTGAATACCAGATCGCCAGCAAATCGCCGTTCGGCAGCCAGGCGATCGATGGCTGATGGTTGTGTTTATAGAACGGCTCACCTTCGTCAGCCGGCGGCAGAACAAAGGGGATGGGCTGGGCGAAGAATGGCTCTTTGTCGATCCCTTTCGTCCAGTCAAATTGAACCTGTGAAACGTCCCGCGCCCAGCGTGGAGTGGACGTAGCCGGTACGGGATTCATGCCGAGAACGCGCCCGTCAGCCTCCTCGACCTTGAATTGTCGATACGTCAGCGGCTTGCTGTCGTCCTGCGTATGGGCGGCCGTTGCAAGCAATAGCGGAAGGAAGAACACGCCAAGCGAAATTGGCCGCAGGACAGGTGTCATGTCGAGTACTCTCTTCAAGCTCTCGGTATTGTGCGTGCTTGACCATGCGGTGTCCAGCACCTCATCTTGCGCATCTGCAGAACGGGATCGAACGAGCCCCTTTCTCCATTTACCCAACGACTTGCACGCAAAAGTATCCACAGGCGTCTGCAACAAGTGGCGACTTATTTGGCTGCCAACTGAACCGTCTTCCCCGTCTAGCGGGTTGGGTAAGATACAAGCGGTGCTTCTCCAGGCAACTGTTGTTGCGGGCGGAGTACTCCCACCAAGACTGCTTGAGATCACGGTGTACAGTTGCCTCGGATAGCCTCCGTCAGGCATGTCGTGCTTCGCACATGTTTGACGACTCAGCGAAGTCCAGGAATCCAGGTGAGATCGTGCTTTCCGCGGTTGCTGGAGACAGTTAACAACACTTGCCTGAAGAAGCACCGAAAAAGCTGTGGTTCCGCTATTCGTATTCACCCTGCAGAAACGGGGCCTTCCGCAAGCGATAAGGATTGAGGGGGACGAGCTCCACACCGCCCTCGTGAAGGCCATTGCTGCCGGGCCAGAGGCAGCCCGGGAGGCGATGCAGGAGCATATCCGAGCATCCTTGAAAACCTATGTATCCCAAACTTTTGGCAGCGGCATCTAGCCCATTCCCACCCTTCTTCGTTAGCCTTCTGGAATGGGTCCAGGTGGGGCAGGACCGCACCTGATCTATACTTTTCTCCCTTTTCTATTAGAAGTGGGTGTCCCTCCTGTTTAATCGATCCGAACAGATTCAACGGCTGCCGGAACCGGTGAAATCGGGCCGGGCACAGGTTGTCGGCCCGGGAATCGAGACGCAGCGAAGACATCTGCAGTTGAGGACCGTGACAGGAGTAGCAATTCTCGGCGAGAATGGGGCGAACCTCCTTTTCGAACAATTCGACGAGGTCGGAAGTCGGTGGAGATTGGGCCCAAACACCAGGTCCAGGGATCGGCGCCAGCAGGGTAATCAACCAGAATGTCCGCCTGAATCCGAACTGGAGCCTTTCCAGCCTGCCCCCTTGAGTACTTGTTCGAGATGACATTACTCAGGCAGGCCTTGAGAGCGAACGTCTCCAACCCCAGCTTAAAGTACCCAGCTCACCAATTTATGTGTAAGCGCATCTGGATCGCCCTCCCATCGAGGGTGCCATTATACGTTCCAAACGAGGAGGGTATAAAGATATTGGTCTGCAGGCCTATCCAGCTAACACGATTGAATGCGTTGTAGAACTCAGCACCAAACAGCACATTCACGTCTTCGGAGATGGGAAATTTCTTGAGTATCGAGAAGTTTTCATTGGAATATGGAAAGCTTCGGACATTGGGCAGCACCCGTGTGTTCCCAAAGGTGAAGGGAGCAGGAGCTTCAAACGCGTCAGGATTGAGAGTCTGGTTTCTGCTCGGATCGTTGGGATCGAAATCGCCTGGCCCTATGCCCGTTTCGATGGGGACCCCTTCAACCCGGTTTACCCAGCCGCTAAGTCTGACGTTTGGTCCAGAGAAATAGTTATGGCTTCCCACAAACGTCCAGTTGGCAACCAGGTGTCGAACAAAGGAATCGGGGTCACTGAGAAATCGCCTACTCGGCCCGAATGGCAGCTCGTAGTTATAACTCAACGCCAGCGAATGGGTGCGGTCACCGTTGTCGCCGAAAAGATTCGGGTAAGATTTGATTATTCCGAACCCGGGGTGTGGCCCAAGCGCGGTATATAAGTTTTTCGAGAGGGTATAGCTAAGCAGAAAATTCAGCCCCTGTCCAAAACGTTTCTGCGCGCTCGCCTGCAGCGAGTGGTAGAAAGTCGACCCAAACCTGGAATTGTCCTGGCTCACGGAGGTGAATTGGGGAAAGGGTCTCAGAGCTTGCCCGACGCTCCCGTTAAATCCTGCATAGGGGACCTGAATCCCGGCCGCCTGTGCCTCTGGAGAGTGAATATTGGCATTCAGGAGGGGGCCGAGTTGAAAGTGCTGAAGGGGAATTTCATTCACTGGGTAGCTCATGCGAAGATGATGGTTCAACTTGCCCACGTATTCAGCCCGAACTGCCATGTTCCACCCCAGCTCCCGTTCCACACCGAAGCCGAGGTTCTGAGCGCTGGCGTATCTGTTTTCCTCCGGGTCGATCCACTGCACGCCACCTCCGTTTTGCAGAGCAGGGTCCAAAGAGGGCAGATTCGGCAACACTTCCAGCGGAACCCCATCCTCCCAGTTAAACGCCGGCGTTAGCCCCCCATCCGTGGTTGTGGTGGCAACGGCAGCAGACCAACCGTAATGCTGGAGTGAAAAAAGGCCAGAAAAGTCGTTCAGGGGGAGAATTTGAAAGAGCCCGTAATAAGCCCGGATCACTGTCTTTGAGTCCAATGCATAGGCGATACCCAGGCGAGGCCCAACAGCACCGCCATAGTTATCAAGGAGGGTTCGCCGACCGTTCCGTCCCTGGCCTTCGCCGTTAAAGGTGATCGCGCCCGGGAACCCTGCTGCCCCAGGATTGGGGATGTCTGGATCAAAGGTACCGTAGCGGTCGTAGCTTTCGACTATCGGCTGACCAAAGTCGTAGCGCAAGCCGTAATTGAGCGTTAGTTTGGGCGTAACACGCCACGAATCCTGTGCGAAGAAACCCCATGCGCGGGCAGCGTCCCTGAAAAATTGGGGACCCTGCATGGTCAGGTTGTTTACGTCACCCAACAAATAGCTGGCATAGCCGTTACCCGTTCGATCATCCACTCCTACCAGGCCAGTACCCGCGTCTCTAAAAGAGAAAGCCCCGTTGGTGAACCAAAAATGACGAGAACCTGTAATCTGCTGCATGACCTGTAGGCCGAACTTGTAACTGTGGTCACCCTTCGTCCAGGCAAGATCCATGCTGACCGGAACTGTAAACGCAGGATCGCTAAGTTGCAGGAAGGGAAATCCAAATCCGCTCGTGCGGCCGCCCGTATTCACAGCGGGAGTGGAGGTATCCAGAGTTCCTTCGAGTCCTGCGTTAGTGGCTCCCACCGCACTCGGAAGACCTTGCGTCCCAAGGGTTCGAGTGTTCCGCGAAATGCCGGTACGAAAGCCGAAGAGCAGATTGGGTCGAAGAGTCCAATAATCACTAAACCGAAAGCGCCACTGACGACTATCGGCGAAATGGCTGGATCCAATCTCCGGGTCGAAGGCGACGCCTGGCCACAGTTGGTTTTTTCTCGCGATATCGTCATATCCGAAGGAGAGTCGGTGCCTGCCCAGCTCAGCGTCAAGCTTGAGCGTCGGTTTGTCCATGTCAATCGTGGAAGCCGTCTGGGAACCATTCCAGTTGTTTTGGACGCCGGGCTGGTTGGGAGCCGGGTAGCCCGCCTGATAATGGAGCGAAATGGGACTGAATCTGTTGGAAGGGATAGTATTGTTGGGAAAGGGATCTCGGATGAACCCCCCTTGACCATCCGGCCGAGTCGTCATGGGATCGTAAATCTGGCCCTGGAAGATGGGCCTTCCCAGCACATCGGTCCCGATTTCCGCTCCCAGAAACTCACTAAAATCTCCGTTGCGCATGTTCGGGGTGGGGACGGTCTGAATGACCCCCGCCGGCGCTGTCCGCAAGCGGAACCCGGTGTAGGAAGCAAAGAAAAACAGTTTGTCCTTGATAATCGGCCCCCCTACAACAATCCCGAACTCATTTTGCCGGTGCGGGTCTACATCCGCGGCAAAGAAGTTCCGCGCATCCAGCACATCGTTTCTAAAGTATTCAAAAGCAGTTCCATGAAACCTGTTCGTTCCCGACTTAAAAACCAGCTCGATGGAAGCGCCATTATCCCAACCTTCCTCGGCGTTTCGGTTGGTGGACATCCGAAATTCCTCAATCACCTCGGGGATTGGCGCAGAGTCATCCCTCTGGGCGGCGTTCAAACTGGGAGCCGCGTTTATACCATCGATCTTGTAACTGCCGCTCCCGGAGTTCGGCCACAGGCCGCCTCCTGCCCCCCCGATAATAGCCGTCTCCGTCACGACGATGTCCGCCTGGGTGGTAGTGAACAAAACGCCCGGGAGAGTCCGCATAAACGATTTAGAATTTCGGGCGCCCTGTTCCATCGCCAGCGGCAGGTTGGAAATCTCTTCCAGAACCCTTGTGACAGCTATACCACTCGATTGTGTGTCGATGACTGGCACATCGCCCGCTACCGTGACGGTCTCGGTGACCTCACCCACAGACAGCACGAGGTTAACGGTCAGCCCCTCTCCCGAAACGACCCGTAGGCCGGTCTGCTCGACCGTCTTAAAGCCGGGCAGGGTGGCTGTCACGGTGTACTCGCCCACGCTGACAGTGGGAAAGGTGTAAATGCCGCTATCCCCAGTCAGAGCCTCCAGTCGAGCACCCGTGGCGACATTCCGTACAACTACCGGCACCCCTGGAATGACAGCCTCGCTTTCATCTTGCACCGTCCCCGTGATTCGTCCCGCGTTCTCCTGGGCAATCATGAACGCCGGTACCAAAAGTGAACAAATGGTGAAGATTAATGCCAGTCTTTTCATGGGAATCCTCCTTACACTGGTGCCGCCAACTTTTCATCGGCCGTCCTCAGTCGGCCTTAATAATCTTCCTGGAAATGAATTGTATAAGTTCTTACCACACCCCGCCAGGTAAAAGCAAATAAATAAAGGCCTCAGCGAGGTTTGACAAGGACCCCGAAACGGGCGTATTTATAAAAAGGAGTAGGCGAGGAGGAGACTCTCAATGCCGGTGATGACCTCACGAATTCGCAAAAAGGGCTTGCGCTGGGACGCGGCTCTGTGCCTGATTTGCGTCCTCTCCCTTTTCCCCGCAGCACTGCATGGAAAGGCGCCCGTACCCGGAGAACAGGAAAGTCGGACCGGGGGCCCGCCGTCGCCGGCCGAGAGAAAGATCGATTTCAGACGCGAGATTGCGCCCGTTCTGGAAGGGAAGTGCTACTCCTGCCACGGTGAGGTGATGCAGCAGGGCGGTTTGCGGCTGGACAACCAGTCAGACGCCCTTCGCGGCGGCCAGACGGGGCTGGCGATTCGACCGGGAGACAGCGCCGGCAGCCGGCTGATCCAGTTGGTGGCCGGTGAAGATGATCGACTCACCATGCCCTTGAGTGGGGAGCGACTGACGACGGCTCAGGTGTCGCTGCTGCGAGCCTGGATCGACCAGGGAGCGGAGTGGCCGGAAGCGGAGGAAACCGCGGCTGAGCGGGCAGCGGCAGATCAGCCCGGCCAGCACTGGGCCTTTCTTCCTCCCCGGCGCCCCCCGGTGCCGAGAGTCGAGGGCACGGCCTGGGTGCGCAACCCGATCGACGCCTTCGTCCTGGCCCGGCTCCAGGAAAGGGGCATCCAACCCTCACCGGAAGCGGATCGAAGCACGCTGATCAGGCGGCTGAGCCTGGACTTGATCGGTCTGCCGCCCGTCCCGCAAGAAGTGGAGCGGTTTCTCGGCGACAAGCGGCCGGACGCCGTCGAACGTCTCGTCGACCACCTGCTCTCGTCACACCGCTACGGCGAAAAATGGGCCCGCCAGTGGCTCGATCTGGCTCACTACGCCGACAGTGACGGGTACGCGGACGATCATCCCCGGCCCCACGCCTGGCGCTGGCGGCACTGGGTGATCGAAGCCCTCAACCAGAACATGCCCTTCGATCAGTTCACCACTGAGCAGATTGCCGGAGATCTGCTGCCCCAGGCAACCCTCGAGCAAAAAGTGGCCACGGGATTTCATCGCAACACCCTGACCAACACGGAGGGCGGCTCCAAGAGAGAGGAGTTCCGGGTCGAGCAGGTGGTCGACCGGACGAGTACGGTCGGCGCCGTCTGGCTGGGATTGACGGTGGGCTGCGCTCGCTGTCACGACCACAAGTACGACCCAGTCACCCAGGAAGATTTCTACAAGCTGTTTGCTTTTTTCAATACGGCCGTCGAGGTCAACCTGGAAGCGCCTCTGCCGGGGGAGATGGGACCTTATCTCAGCAGAAATCGGGAATACCGTCAAAAGCGAGAGGCCTTGCTGGCGGAGTACAGGGTGCCCGAGCTGCAGCCGGAATGGGAGAGGAAGACCCTGGATGCCGCCACCAACCCCGAGGCCAGTTTCGAGTGGGGGCTTTCGTGGGACATCCTGGGACTTCATCTGGCCTATGGCCAGGAGTATCTGCGGCTCGATCCCCAGCGGCGCACCCGGAAACAGCAGGACAAGCTCACCGATCACTTCGTCAAGTGGTACAACCTGGTGGTCACCGAGGAAAGAATCAAGGAGCTGAGATTCGAGGAACTGGTCGCCGGCGGTGGCGGGGAAGCGCCCGAACACCGCCCCAAGCTGGAAGAGCTGGCCGAGCAATATCCTGCACTGAGCGAAGCACAGATGATCGCCCAGTCTCCCGATCCACCCAAGACTCATCTTCTCACCCGGGGAGATTATCTGCGGCCCGGCGCCGAGGTGCAGCCCGGCGTCCCGGCGGTTCTCCCTCCCCTGCCGGAGGGGGACGAACCACCCCGGCTGAGGCTGGCCCGCTGGCTGGTGTCCAGGGAAAACCCGCTGACCGCTCGCGTGACCGTCAACCGCATCTGGCAGGAACTTTTCGGCCGCGGGCTGGTCGCAACCTCCGACGACTTTGGAACCCGGGGAGACGACCCCACTCACCCGGAGCTGCTGGACTGGCTGGCGACGGAATTCGTGAGCAGCGGCTGGAACGTCAAGAAGCTCCAAAAACTGATCGTCACGTCAGCCACCTACCGCCAGTCTTCGAAACAGCGCGAGCAGTTGCAGGATGCCGACCCCGAGAACCGTTGGCTGGCCCGCCAGACGCCTCTTCGTCTGTCCGCCGAGCTGATCCGTGATATTTCCCTGGCTGCCGCCGGCCTGCTCGATCCCGCCATCGGGGGTAAGAGCATCCGCCCGCCGATGCCCGAGGGGGGCTATACCAAGGGCAAGTGGAGAGAGAGCTCGGGAAGGGAAGCCTACCGGCGCGGCCTTTACATCTTCTTTAAACGAAGATCTCCCTATCCGCAGTTGATGAACTTCGACGCTCCCGATGCTCGCGGGGTCTGCAGCCGGCGCCATCGATCGACCACCCCCTTGCAGGCCCTCAACCTCTTGAACGATCCTGTCTTTGTGGAAGCAGCCCGTGGACTCGCCGTCAGTGTGTTGCGGGCCCAGCCGCGGGGGAGCTTCCGCGAGCGGCTTGATTACGCGTTTGTCACCTGTCTCTCACGCCGGCCCAGCCTGAACGAACAAGAGCGACTGGCCGGCTACTACCGGCAGCAGCAAGAGATTCTGAAGGGCAAGCCGGAGTCGATCGAGCAGCTATTTCCCGCAGCCGGCCTGGAAGGAGTCGGCGGGGTCGAGGCGGCGGCCTGGGTCGGTTTGAGCAGCGTTTTGATGAACCTCGACGAATTCATTACCCGGAGATGATGCATGAATGATCTGCAATTGACAGGCCTGGAGGATCGGCGCCGGTTTCTGCAACGCTTTGCCGGGGGTCTAGGGACTCTCGGCCTGTGGCGTCTGCTGGCGCTGGATGGCCTCGCCGCCCCGGGGGGCGAAGGCCTGCTGGCGCCCCAGAATCCTCACTTTTCGGCCAGGGCCAGGAATGTCATTTTCATCTTTACCGCCGGAGGACCCAGCCAGCTCGATTTGTTCGTTCCGAAACCGGCGATGAAACGGTGGGAAGGCCACCCCCTTCCCGACTCGATGACCCGCGGAAAGCTGCTGGCCTTTATCAAACCGGACTCCCGGATCTGGGCCAGTCCCCGAACCTTTTCCCGCCACGGACAGTGCGGGATGGAGTTTTCCGATTGGCTGCCTCACCTGGCCACCTGCGCCGACGACATCTGCATGATCCGCTCGATGGTGACCGACCAGTTCAACCACAGCACCGGCCAGTTGATGATGCACTGCGGGACGCCACTGGTGGGCCGCCCCTCGATCGGGGCCTGGACGATCTACGGGCTGGGAAGCGAATCGCAAAATCTTCCGGCCTACGTCGTCCTGGGTAAAGAGAGCATGGCCGGCAGCGCTGTCTGGTCGAGCGGATTCCTGCCCTCGGTCTTCGAAGGGGTTCGCTTTCGCGACAAAGGGGACCCGGTGCTCTACCTTTCCAACCCTCCGGGAGTCAGCCCGGAAGCCCAGCGCGCCCGCCTGGACGCCATTCGGGACTTGAACCGGCTCCAATACGAGAAGACGAGAAACAGAGAGGTCCTGGCCCGCATGGCTTCCTACGAGCTGGCCTTCCGAATGCAGACGGCGGCCCCCGAGCTGATGGATCTCTCCGGCGAGTCGCCCCACACCCTGGAGATGTACGGGGTCAACCAGGAATCCACCCACGAGTTCGCCACCAAATGCCTGCTGGCGCGGCGGCTGGTGGAACGCGGTGTCAGGTTCGTGCACGTCATCTCCAACGGTTGGGACCATCACAGCAGCCTGCTCAAGAGCTTGAAAGAGAAATGTGACAGCGACGATCAACCCACCGCCGCCCTCCTCAAAGACCTCAAGCAGAGAGGACTGTTGGAGAACACCCTGGTGATCTGGGGAGGCGAATTCGGCCGAACCCCCATGATCGAGGATCGAAAACCGATCGAAGCGGGAAGCCACGGGCGGGATCACCATCCCTTCGCCTTCACGATGTGGATGGCCGGAGGAGGGATCCAAGGCGGACAGGTGGTGGGCAAGACGGATGATCTCGGCTTCAATGTCGTCGAGGACCGGATTCACGTCCACGACCTGCACGCCACCATCCTGCACTGCCTGGGCTTCGATCACGAGCGGCTGACCTACCGTCATCAAGGTAGAGATTTCCGGCTTACCGACGTGGCGGGCCGGGTAGTCCACAAGTTGCTGGTCTAGCTTAGCTAACGCTAACTCAAGCCAGGGCTGCCCCGTCCACATTCATGGCATGACCGGAGACGAGGGAGGCCTTGTCCGAACACAACCACACGACCGCCTCGGCAATCTCCTCGGGTCGTCCCATGCGACCGATTCTGAGACCTTCCTTGTACTCCTTTACCATCTCGGGATACCCCTCTTCCTGCTTGTCGACCATTGCGGTCTGGATATACCCGGGATTAATGGCGTTGACCCGGATATTCCTGGCAACTAAATCAATCGCTGCTGCTCGTGTCATCATAGTGACCGCCGCTTTGGAGGCTCCGTAAACCGGTAAGTCGGGAGTTCCCGCCTCCCCGGCGACGGAAGCGATGTTCACGATAACCCCCGACCCCTGCTCGAGCATCTGGATAATTTCATATTTCAGGCACAGCCACATGCCCTTGGTATTGGTTGCCATCACACGATCGTAATTGTCTTCCGAACATTCATGTATCTTTCCCATCTCCCCTAACATCCCGGCCACATTGACGGCACAATCCAGCCGGCCATACTCGCTCACGCATCTGTGGACCAGGGCCTCAACCTGAGCCGCCCTGGAAACATCACATGGAACCGACATGGCGTCGCCACCGGCAGCCTCGATGAGCTGGACGGTCTCGCTCGCGTTCGCCTCATTCAAGTCCGCCACCACCACCCTGGCGCCTTCGCGAGCCAGCAGTTGGCAGGTCGCACGGCCGATCCCTGACGCGCCGCCTGTGACTAAAGCTATTCGATTATCGAGACTGGCTGCCATGAAAACCTCCTCCGCGCGTCGACGGTCTTTTCGTAGGTCCTGCTTCACTCATCGATCCGGTACAGTGGCGGAAGTCCGCTGGCGATGCGGTCCACGTTCTCGGCTACAGCCTGCGCCCGCTTGCGCGAGGTGCCGTCCGTTACTCCGGCGATGTGGGGTGTCGTGACCACGTTCGGCAGGCTATAAATGGGGGAGTTCCAATCGTGACCTTCCAGTGTGTCTCCGCTGAAGACGTCCAGTCCCGCACCGCCGATTCGGCCTTCCAACAGGGCCTGGGCAAGAGCCTCCTCGTCGACCAGGGCGCCCCGGGCTATGTTGACCAGCAAGGCTGTCGGCTTCATGAGGGACAGGCACCGGGCATCAACCAGATGTCTCGTTTCCTCGTTGACGTGGAGATGAAGGGACAGGACATCCGACTCAGAGACCACCTGGTCCAGGTCGGCCGGCTTGCCCACGAATTCCAACTGGAACTCTTCAACCTCTTCTGCCGGCACATCTCGAATGTCGACAGCAGTAATGCGCATGCCGAAGGCCAGCGCGCGACGGGCGAGTTCTTTACCGCTGGCGCCAAAACCTACGATGCCAAGCTGCAAACCAGGCAGCTCTGTTCCCAGAGGTTGACCAACCAGACCCTGGGGAAAGTTCGCACGGGCGACCGGGTATTTGCGAGTCAACATCAGGATGAACATCATGGCGCATTCCGCCAGCCCGACAGCGCTGAATTGTCCAGGCGCGTTGGCAACAGGGATCCGTTTGCTCTTCCAGTGGTCCAGGTCGAAGTGTTCAAAACCGGTTCCAACGATCTGCCACAGGCGAACCCGCCCTTCTGATGCATCAGCCAGCTCGGTGGCCAGACGGCGCCGTTCTTCAGACACCCCTTCTCTGCTTCCCGCTTCCCCTCCAAGGTCGATGACGACGTCTACGCCGTCGAGTTGCGGGGCGACCGGGCCGTTTTTGTCCAGTATCCGAATCTCATGCCGGTCCCCGATCGCTTTGAAAACGTCCTCACCCCAGGGTGTGAATCCGTCCTTAGGAAGAAACGGATGAGGGATGTACAAAAGAATCAAACGTTGACTCATGGGTTACTCCTGTTATTCGCCTCCGCTCTTACCCCATTCTTCTGAGAAACACAAATCTCCATGCACGCTTACTGTTTCGCGCACCCGTCAGTTGTTGTAGAGAAACTCGTTGGTGAGGAACAGCAGGTGGCAAAAGCTTTCCAGCGCCGCTCTGCGAGCTTGTTCGTCAGAGGCGTTGGCTTTCAGATACAGTTCCTCCTCGCGATCCAGATGCGACCTCGCGATCTGTAACTCAACCTCTGACGGCCGCCGGGAGAGGGCCAATAAGTAAGCCGTCGCGATGGTGTCCTGCACGGGTTTGCCAGGGGAAAGGCTGCTGACCCGATCCGCAAAGGCTCGGGCGTTCTCCACCACGAAATCATCGTTCATCAGGGTCAGCGATTGCAGGGGCGATACCGAGTTCACACGGCGGTTGCAATTGGTCTGCAGGATGGGTGCGTCAAAGGTCTCGAGAAAAGCCAGCGGGAAGTAACGCCGTGCCAGCACGTAGACGCTGCGCCGCCACATCCCGATGGATTCGGCTGGACTCAACTGGGTCGCCTCGTCGAAAAGATTCTGAAACTCTTTCAGGCCGTCCGTCAGCAGCGGACCCTCGACCGGGGGCCCCCCCATGTGACGGTCCAGCTTGCCACTGGCTGCCAAAATGGCGTCCCGTAAGATTTCAGCCTCGAGCCGGCGTAGATTCATATGCCAGAGCAGCCTGTTTTCGGGATCTACTTTCGCCCCGGGGGACTGGCCCGCCGGCCAGTCGGAAGACTGCCGGTAGGCCGTCGAAGTCATGATCAGTCGGTGAAGTTTTTTCAGGCTCCAACCCTGGCGCTTAAACTCGACCGCCAGCCAGTCGAGCAAAGCGGGATGTGTGGGCGGTTTGCCCTGCCTGCCGAAATTGTCCGGAGTTTCCACGATTCCGCGTGCGAAGTGATGCTGCCAGACACGGTTCACAATCACACGAGCGGTCAGAGGGTGGTCGTCGCGGGTCAGCCAGTGCGCAAAGGCCAGACGGTGTCCGCTGGTTTCTCCCTTGGCATCCTCGGGCCTGACCGCGGTGGACTCTCCGGTCGGACTCAAGACCTCGAGGAAACCGGGTTCCACGCGTGGGCCAGGTCGTTCCACCTCTCCGCGCTGCAGCAGGCGTATCTTGGGCGGGGGCGCGGGATCCCACAATGCCTGGATACGGTCCCAGGAGCGGCGATAGCCGTTCAGAACGCTGATCTGCTTCTCCAGCCGGTCGTGAGTGACCCGGTCCTCGGCGCTCAACGTCTTGATCAGTTCTTCCGTGTCGATGCTCAGCTGTTCCTCGAACTTGCCGGCCAGGAATTTCTGCACCTCATCCCGCTCCGCTTCCGGCGTGGCCACAGCCTCTCTGGTTTCTGTCCGGATGTTTTCCGTAATTTCCTCGAGCCTGGCCTCGAGCAGTTCCTCCCGGTAGGGGTGGTGGAGGGTCTCGAGCTGCTTCTTCAGCTTGACGACGGGTTCATCGATCTGGGCGTTGTGGCGCTCGATCTCCTCCTGGTCAGCCCTGGAGACGCTGGGCAGAAAGCGGTGTTTCGGCTGAAGCCAGCGGGCGGGATTATAGCCGGAGGCAAAGACCGCCAGCATGCGGTAGTAATCCTTTTGGGGAATCGGATCGTATTTATGGCTGTGGCATCGGGCGCAGCCCATGGTCAACCCCATCAGCCCGGTCGAGACTTTCTCCATCAGGTGGAAGAGCACATCGTAGCGCTCTCCAATCAAATTGACGATGTCAGGGTCAGTGCGGTCAAAAACAGCACGTAGATAACCGGTGGCAATCAGCTTGTCCAGGATCTCCGGCGTGTACTTGCCAGCCGATCGCCAGTCGACCAGTTCATCGCCGGCCAATTGCTCAGTCAGAAACTGATCGTAAGGCATGTCCTGGTTGTAAGCGCGGATCACCCAGTCCCGGTACCTCCACATGCCGTCGGTCACAGCCACAGTGTCGACACCGCCCCCAAATCCTCCCACATCGGTATAGCCGGCTGCATCCAGCCAGTGGCGTCCCCAGCGCTCCCCGTAGTGGGGCGAGTCCAGCAGTTGATCCAGCAGCCGTTCGTAGGCGCGTGGCCTCTTGTCAGCGAGGAAGGCTTGTATGTCTTTCAGAGAGGGCGGGAGTCCGATCAGGTCCAGCCAGGCGCGGCGCATCAGAGCCACCCTGGGGGCGTCCGGCGAGAAGCCCAGGCCTGCGGCCTCAAGTTGAGCCAGCAGGAAAGCATCGATCGGTGTGCGCACGCGCCGCTGGTTTTTAACGGACGGTACCGGCCCGGCTACAGGTTTTCGAAACGCCCAGAACTGCCGGTCGCTTTCCTGGACAGGCGGCGCCTCGGCTTGATTGAAACTGGTGCGATCGACAGGCTGGCGCAGCAGGCGAAAGTCAGAGGTATCGATCCACTGGGCCAGGGTACGCTCCTCCGCTTCGCTGAGAGGGCCGCCGGCACCCGGCGGAGGCATGCTGCCGGAGGCCACCTTCCGGATCAGGATGCTCTTGTCCGAACCCAGTTCGGAGATCACCGGGCCGGTGGCGCTTCCCTTCAGCACCGACTCGAGAGAGCGCAGGTCCAGGCCACCCATGGGATCCGCTATGCCATGGCAGGAGAAGCACCGGCTCCTGAAGACGGGCAAAGCGAGCTTTTCGAACCGTGCCGTCTCTTCTCTGGTCTTGGCGGCCACGACGGGCCCTTCGTCCGAAGGCATGCCCTCCTCGATCCAGCGTCGGACGGTATCGATTTGCGCGTCGGTCAGCTTTATGTTGAAGGCGGGGGGCGGCATCACGCGTTTTGACACCTTTTCGTAAAGCAGGCTCTCTTGGGGCGATCCCTTGACCACCACAGGACCTTCATGACTGCCACGCAGGATCGAAGTGACCGTTCGCAGATCCAGCCCTAACATCACGGTTCCGCCATGGCAGCTGAAGCACTTCGCCTCGAAGATGGGCCGCACGTCTCGCTCGAAACTAGGTTGAGCAAAGGTGCCCGCCGTGTGCAGTACAACGAACAAGGCCAGCTCACTCACCCGACGAGTAGACCCCATGGCTTCAGGCCTCCTTGGTACCAGGTGGGTTTTTCAAGATGTCTGCCACGACGCGGGCTCCGGTTATGTTGATATTGGTGGGGGTTTCTTGTCTTCCTTCGTGCTGGAAGGTGAGCCCTTTGTGGTTCAGCCCGAGCAGATAGAGCAAGGTAGCCTGTAGATCGGGGACACTCACGCGATTCACGGTCGCCTTGTAGCCGAACTCGTCAGTCTCCCCGTAGACAAGGCCCTCTTTGAACCCGCCGCCTGCCGCCCAGAGGCTGAAAGCGTTGCGGTTGTGGTCACGACCGTCGGAGTTCTGGGTGGTGGGCAAACGCCCGAACTCGCCGGCCCAAAGAACGATGGTGCTGTCCAACAACCCCCGGCTCCCGAGGTCTTTCACCAATGCGGCGGTGGGCTGGTCGGTCTTGGCGCAGATGTCGAGCATGGTCTTCTCGAGATTGCTGTGATGGTCCCAGGGCTGCCCGGGCCCTGGATAGATCTGCACGAAGCGAACACCAGCCTCGACCAGGCGCCGCGCCATCAGGCAGCGCACTCCGTAGCCGGCGGTGACGGGATTGTCCAGCCCGTACAGCTTCCTGGTGGCGTCAGACTCTTTGGAGATGTCCAGCACTTCCAGGGCGGCCAGTTGCATTCGCGCCGCCAACTCGTAGTTCTGGATGCGCGCTTCCAACTCGGACTCGCCCGGGTGCCGACTCTGGTGCAGACGGTTCAACTTCGCCAGTGCATCCAGGCGCTCCCGCTGTGCACCGGGCGGCGGCGGCACCGTGGGATGCAGGTGCCGCACTGGCGTTTCGCCGGAACTGAACTCCACTCCCTGGAACTGCGCCGGCAGCCAGCCGCTGGTCCACATCTGCTTTGCGTAGGTCGAGTACCCCTCGGGGTCGCGCAGCACCACGAAGGCGGGAAGATTCTGATTCTCCGTACCCAGCCCATACGACACCCACGCTCCGAGCACCGGACGCCCGGGGAAGATACGGCAGGTCTGGAGCATGTTCAGGGCCTCGGGATGGTTGTTGTGCTCCGTGTGCATCGAGCGAATCACGCAGATGTCGTCGGCCACCGTAGCCAAATGGGGCAGCGTCTCGCCCAGCTCGATACCGCTCTGCCCGTGCTTGCGGAACTGAAATGGACTGGGCAGCAGCACGTTTTCGTTGTTGGGCTGGTGGATCTCGACCCCGTTCGGATGCGGCTGGCCGGCGCGTTTCGTCAGCTCGGGCTTGGGATCAAACAGGTCCATCTGGCTGGGGCCGCCGTTCTGGACCATCTGAATCACGGCCCTCGCCCCGCCCGGAAAGGCACCCTTGCGCGGTTTCAGATCGCTGTAGAATTGGCTTTCCTGTTCGGCGTTTAGCAGGCTGGTGAGGGCGATGGTCCCCATGCCGAGGCCGGACATTTCCAGCAGCCTGCGACGCGAGATGTCTGCGGAACGATGCTTTTGTGACATGATGGACACACGGGTCGGCCCGCCTCAGGCGAGACGACTGCGTTGATGATCCCAAATGCCTCCGGATCCATTGTAATCCGAGCCCACCAGCCCCGCAACTTTGTATCCATATCTGGCAGGCAGCTTCATGGCGGCGACTATTAGTTGTACCGGCTCGTTTTCGCGTCATCATGGCGATCTTTACGCTGCTGGACGACCTGCCCGACGGGCGGGAAGGAGTGCGGCCGGGACTCGATTCCCACTACCGCCATTCGCTCTTCGGACAGGGTGTGACGGCTCGCTGGCGCAATCTGGAGGTATTGGACTCAGGTCAGGCCCAGCATATCAAGGGGTGATCGGGGGGCGGGCTCGGGCTCGGGAGGCGGGCATGGGTTGGGTGCGGCAATCAATGGGGGCGTGGGTGGCCTGGAAGTGAGTCCAGGAGGAGTTGGGTGTATGGATGGCCGGGGCTGTGCAGAACCCTCTCTGTATTCCCCTCCTCCACAATGATTCCATTCTGCATGACATAGACGCGGGAGGTCATGTAGCGCACCAGGGCCAGATCGTGGGAGATGAAGAGGATCGCCAGGTCCCGTTCGGACTGAAGCCGGTGCAGCAAATTCGCCAGGTGGGCCTGCGCAGACTGGTCAATCGAAGAAGTGGGTTCATCGGCGATCAGGATCTTGGGCCCGGGAGCCAGAGCGCGGGCAATGCTCACCCGCTGGCGCTGGCCGCCCGACAATGATTTCGGAAACTGGCGGGCCTGGGACTCGCTGATGCCGATGGACTGCAGCAGCCCGAAGGCCTCCGCGCCGGCCTGTTGTCGCGACATCCCCCGCCACACCTGGAAGGCTTCTGCGACCGCCTTCCAGGCCCTCATGCGGGGGTTGAGCGAGGAGTAGGGATCCTGGAAAACCATTTGGATCTTCCAGCGTTCGCTTTTCGGAATCTGCTCTTTTGATCCAGCGCTCAGAACCGGGTTGCCCTCCAGCCGCACCGTGCCGGCCGTGGCAGGCTGAAGACCCACCAGGACCCGGGCCAGCGTGGTCTTGCCGCTTCCACTCTCGCCAACCACTCCCACGATTTCACCTGGCTGGATGGAGAGGGTGGCGCCGCGAACGGCGTCGAATGCTTCGACCCCACGGCCGAACTGCACCGTTATATCCCTACCCTCGAGAAGCGCCTGGCTCATGAGTCCTTCTCCAGCTGATCTGCGTGCAGGCAGGCGGTGAATTGCCGGCCGAAGCGTACCAGCGGTGGTTGAACATCTTGCCGGCACACGTCATCCGCCAGCGAGCAGCGCGGCCAGAACCGGCATCCTCGAGGCCAGGAACCCACCGAGGCTGGATCACCGGGTACAGTTTTCAGGTCCTTCCCGACCGTGGCCAGATCAACCCGCGAGGCGAGCAGGGCTCCGGTGTAAGGATGGAGCGGGGCCCCGTGCACGGCATCGATGGGACCGTTTTCGACCGAGGCACCGGCGTACATCACCATCACGCTGTCACAGACTTCTTCAATCACGGCCAGATCGTGCGACACGAAAATGAGCGTCATATTCAAGCGCTCGCGCAAAGTGTTGATGAGGCTCAGAATCTCTCGTTGAATCGTCACATCCAGTGCCGTGGTGGGTTCATCGGCAATCAGGATCTCCGGCTCCTGAGCAATGGCGGTCGCGATCATGACGCGCTGCCGCATTCCTCCTGAGAGTTGATGGGAGCGCGCCTCGAGGACCATTTCCGGGCGGGGGATTCGCACCAGTTCCAGAAGCTGGAGCGCTTCCTCCTCCGCTTTCGCGCGCGTGACCTTGCGGGCCGCCCGGATGGACTCGAGCAGCTGAGTTCTGACCGTGAGCACGGGATTGAGACCAGCCAGAGAGCTCTGCGGCACGTAGCCGATGCGCCGGCCGCGGATGCGGCGCCAGACATCCTCGCCGGCGCCGGCCAGATCCTGGCCCTGAAAGAGAATCCTCCCCGCGGCCACGACCGCTCCATGGCGCCACAGAGTTCCGATCAGGGCCCGGCAAAGCATGGTCTTGCCCGAGCCTGATTCCCCGACAATGCCCAGTGACTGGTTTCGCCGCAGCTGAAAGTCGGCCGTGTCGACGATAGGCAGCATCCGGCCTCGCCCTCGAGGCACGCTGATACGCAGGCCTTCCACTTCGAGAATCACCTTTTCTCCTACTCTTCTCCTGCATAACGACCCACCAGACCGTGGGCGAGCAGGGCAACGCCGATCGCGGTGAGGGACAAAGCGAGCCCGGGAAAGACCGTGATCCACCACTGCGTCTGCAGGTAGACGCGCCCGTCTGCCATCATGGCCCCCCATTCGGGTGTGGGAGGACGAACTCCCGCTCCCAGGAACGAGAGTGCGGAGACGGTGAGGACGACAATCACGAAATCGCTGAGTCCGTAAGCGATCGTTTCACTGTACACATTGGGAAGAATATGCCTGACCAGTACCCGCAGCCTCGAGTATCCAAGCACCCGGGTCACCTCGATAAAGTCGGAACTCCTCAGAATCAGAGCTCGAGCTCGGGCGATTCTGGCATAACGGGCCCAGTTGACCGCCGCCAGACCGATGAGAAGACCGGTCACTCCCGGGCCCATGATGGCAACAATCGCGATCACCAGCACCACGAAGGGAAAGGCGTTGATGGCGTCAATGAGCATCAGCCACAACCAGGCCACCAGCGTGCTGCGAGTCGTACCCAGCACGGCACCCAGAAGGGACCCGATGAGCAAAGGGGCGGAAACCCCGATCAGCGCCAGTACCAGATCCAGCCGGCCCGAGGCAAAGGTCCGGGTGAACACGTCTCGTCCCAGCTGGTCGGTCCCAAAAAGGTGGGCGCGGCCGGGTACCGCCAGGGCCTGGCCGGTGCCGGCCACGGGATCATAGGGGCTAAACAAAGGGACGGCAATGCTGAGAAGCACGATGACCACGACAATCGCCAGCCCGCAGATCGTGGAATTGTTCAGATCGTTCAGAAAAGCCAACTTCGAGAACTTCATGAGACCCTGGTCCTGGGGTCGAGCCAGCCACTGAGAGTATCCGACAAAAAGCTGACGACTACTACGATCAGGGCAAAAACCAGGATGATCCCCTGAACCAGGGGATAGTCGCGAAGCAGGACGCCTTCGGACACCAGGGCCGTGCCCATTCCAGGAAGATTGAAGACGATCTCGACCACCACCGTGGCACTCAACAATTGTCCCAGGATGTACCCCAGAAGGCTGATGGTCGGGGCCAGCGAGGGTCGCAGAAGATAGCGCCACACCAGAACCGGTTTGGGAAGCCCTCTGACGATCGCTGTCTCCACAAACTCCTGCTCCATGGTCTCCACAATCGAGCTCTGAAGGACTCTGGCCAGGATCGGAACCAGCGCCCCACTCATGGTCAGAGCAGGTAGCCACAGGTAATACAGATTCCCGGGAAATCCCGGCTGATAGCCAGCCACGGGAGCCAGACCCAGCCGAACGGCAAAGAGCAGAATGAGCAGCAGTCCCATATAAAAGCTGGGAGTGGCCAGAGAAATGGAGGTGGCGACCCGGAAGACATGGTCAAACCAGGTTCCCCGGAAAATCGCAGCTGAGACTCCCAGGGGAATCGCCATCAAGAGCGCCATGAGCACGGTCACGGTGATCAGCCAGGCGGTCAGCGGCAGGGTTCGGGCAACCACCGCGTTGACGCTTTGCCTGGTCAGGAGAGAGGTGCCCAGATCTCCTCGCACCACCGCGCCCAGATAGTCCAGGAACTGTTCAATCAGAGTTCCGTCGAGGCCCAGAATCTTTCGATACTCTGCAATCAGTTCCTCGGTGGCGCTATCGCCCAGCAGGATTTCAACAGGGTCACCGGGAATGAAGTGGATCAGAGTAAAGGTCACAATCAACACGCCCAGGGCTGCCACCATTGCCCTGGCCAGGTTGCGGAGAATCCTGGTTGTGAGGAAGTGGAACTCGGCAGTTCGCCGGGGAGGTGGGCTTGCCTCAGGCGATGAGGCTGCCTTATTCACTAGAAGGTGATCCGTTCTCGCGTCTTTGCAACTCAGCCATGGTCGCCACCATCGGGTTCGTGCCCGGCGGGTGATTGGCTTCGAACAGAATATCCCGGTCAATGCGGTTCCCCACCAGCACCACGCGTTCCGACACCGGGATGAGCGGCATCTCCTGCAGGGCCAGATCCTGGGCTTCGTGGATCAGCTTGATTCTCTGGTCGAAGGCCGTGGCGGTCGAAGCGGCATTCACCAGGCGGACTACCTCAGGATTGTTGTAACGAAGAACATCGGCCCAGAATGTACCCGGAACAAACTGGTTCCTGAAGAAATTCATGGGTCCTGATGCCTGGCCGGAGAACTGCATCTCGTAGCGCCCGGCCCGCAGATTCGCGATCGCCACAGCGTCCTCGAGGGGATCGACCTGAGCCTCGATTCCAAGCTCTGCCAGGTTGGCAGCGATGACAAGGGACGCGTCTGTCCAACCGGCGCGTTGCCCCCAGGCCTGGAGACTGGTGCTGAAGCCTTTTGCAAAAGGCGTCTGAGCCAGTAGATCCCGTGCTGCCTGCAGATTTCTTTTCCCTTCAAAAGGCAGGTTTTCCAGGCTCTCTCGGGGTCCGGGGTACTGGAATCCCCGGGCCGGGGTGGAAATCCCGCCAAAAGCTTTCTGGTTGATCTCCTCTCGGTCGATGGCCAGCGAGATGGCCTGCCGGACTTTCGGATTCCGCAGCGGGTGATCGGAAGGCAACCCATGATTGATGGCGATCAGGTACTGGCCATTGAGGGGTGCCTGGTAGGTTTCCACCTCCGCAGGCAGGGAAGGGCGCGCCGTCACCGGAAGTTCGTAAACGTAGTCAATGGTCCCTGAGGCCAGTTGCAGCACTCGCGAAGTTGGGTCGGGAACCGCCACCAGCTCAATCCGCTCAATGGCCATGGGACCACGCACATAGTGAGGATTGGACTCAAGGACCCAGCGCGAAGCACCCGGGATCCATTCTTTGAGCACATAAGGACCGGAACTGACGGGATGTCGGAAGTAGTCGGGGTCCTCTTCAATCTTCGACTGTGGATGGATCACCATGGCCATATGGGAGAGTGCTACCTGAAGATCCAGGTAAGGTTCCTGCAAATGGAAAACAACCGTATTTCGATCCGGCGCCTCCACGCTGGCAACGGGCGCCAGTACGGTTTGAAAAAAGGGTCCCGGATAATCACGATTGCGCGTGTAGGCAAACACCACGTCCTGACTGGTCAATGGTGTCCCGTCCGAATAAACGAGCCCCTCTTTCAGGGTCACGGTGACGGTCAGCCCGTCGTCAGAAACCTCCATCGACTCGGCCAGCTCGGGTTCCACCGTCCAGTCGTGATTCAGTCGAAACAGCCGGCCGGCCGTCAAATAGATGGTGACGATGCCGGGCTGGGGGGTGGCGGATGTGACAACGTCGAGGCCGGTCAGCTTGGAGCTGAGGCTGATGGTGACCGAGGGAATGGGAAGCTCCTGGTCAGTTCTTGTCTCGCCGGAACCTCCCTGGTCCGGCGCTCCGCACCCCTGAAAGAGAGCCAAGGAGAGCAGCCATGCCGGCACAAGGAATCTTCGCATGTGAAGCGATTCTAGTGGAGATCAGGGCGAGTTTAAAGGCGAATACAAATCAATGGCTCGGCCCGGCCCGCCGTGGCTGCCCCGGATCCTGGCTGCAGCGAAAAGAAAATAAGCCTTGGGCGGTACCGTTCCCAGGCTGGTCAGATATTCCACACCCACCATCCCGCGGCTTCCCAGAGCCCAGTAGGTCATGAGTGCGCGTTTGGGATCGACACCTCCCAGCGTCGGTCCGTCCGTAGCCACACAGCGAATTCCCTTGTCTGCCAGATAGAGGATGGTTTCGGGTCCCGGTGCCGGCCACCCCTCCCGCTGCCCGTTGAGCGGTTCCACCAGACAGGCTCGGTCCTGGGGAAAGGGCCGCAGGTAGGTGTCGCTGTATCCGCTCTGGAAGATCACGATGCTTCCCGGTTCCAGCTCTCCGTTTCGCTCCTCGTGCTGCTTGACGTCGGCCGGCATGATCACCGGGGAAGCCGGCCAGTTGGATTCGCTTGTCGAGCCGATCAAATGCTTCACATCAATGACCCGGGCCCAACCGCTGGTCTGGGAAAGAGGCACCTGCTCGGTGGTCACATCGCTGGTGCCGCGCCGGCCATAGTGCCGCTCGTATTCGCTGAGCCACTCTCGCACCTGCGGCGAATAGCTGTTGTTGTCGAATCCGGCTGCGGGCAGGGCATAAGACGGCGGCACCAGGTGTGTGCCGGTGTGGCTGTCAAAGGCCCGCTGATGCTGCGGCGGGTCCAGAGGAAGAGGAAGAACATGCTGATAGTAAGGGTAGCGGGAATTGCCGGATCCCGATCCGGGCCACCAGACCGGCAAATCCTCCGAGAGCTGCACGGACAGGTCGAGGACTCTCTTGTGGCGAGCCGCCTGAATGAGCCATTTCGACAGCGGGTTTCCGACCACGGCAAAGGCCCGGAGCTCCCCGCCTATGCCCCCCGTGTGCTTGGGAGGGAGATGGCAGTAAAAGGCCCCGGTGGCAGGGACTTCCCCCAGACCGATCACTCCTTCCGCCCAGTTCATTTCATGCTGCAGCCCCGCGGTATGGGTTGCGGAGGCCAGGGCAGGCCGCAACGGTCCCATGCTGGGGCCGTCGGTCCCGGCGGTCCTGACACCCCGACTTCCTACATAGTCCATCGCCTCCGGAACCGGGGCGGGCCAGGCGGGTGCTCTTTCATCCGCAGGATCGGCTACGAAACGGCGCCCCGCGGGTAGCGGCAGGTAGTACCGGTCGGTGTATCCGCTGCGGAACAGGACCACGTCGCCCGGACCCAGCGGCCGGTGCTCCTTTTCCCAGGCCAGGATGTGCTCTTTGAGAATCAGAGGACTGTAGCCATCGGGGGCGTCGTCCAGCAACTGACTCACGTCAATGACGCAGGCTTCGCCTACGAACCCCCAGGGAGGTAACCGATCCGGCGTGATCTGGGCCGTCTGGCCGGAAACAGGACCATGAGCGGGGGCATCGAGCTGGGTGCCGGTGTTCTCGTCGAGGGTGATGATGTCACTGTTATAGGGGCTGAGCGGTCCGATCCGCAGGTAATGGTTCATGTGGAAGGGTGGGAACATTGAGGGCCAGGAGCAGGGAAAGTCGGATGCCACCAGCAGGGAGAGGTCCACGAACTGGACTTCGTTTGGAGGCGCAGCGGGTGCCCCGCCTGCAGGCCCGGAGAACAGTATCAGGGCCAAACCAAAAAAGAGAGTAAGGCCTGTCTTCCTCAACATTGCTTCCATCATCTGCAATCATAGCTTATCCGATAACCGTTTTCATCACGTCGTCCGTCCCCCTGATCACGAGATCACAATCCCCAGAGAGGCTGCCAGCTCGACCAGTTGCTGCCACACATCGTCAGGAATCGGAATCCCCTCCCGCTGCCGGACGGCACGTGTCCGCAGTTCGGGATCGCCGGGGACCAGAACTTCCTCGAAACCGGGTGCCGGCGGCACAGCTCTGACCCGCCGCTCCAGGCGGTCCGCCCGCTTCGCGTATTCCTCGAAGGGCTGGAACAGGTCGGCCCTGAAGACCATCATGGTGGCGCCGGAATGACCAAAGTAGGGACCTCCGCGATTGTCCTCGACAAATCGGGCCGATCCCGTAAAGACCCGGCTCAGCCATTCAGTCGCCATCAAGAGAGCGTACCCCTTGTGCTCCCCAAAGGGCAGCTGCCCCCCTCCTCCCAGGACATCATCCGCATTGTGGGTGGGATTGCCGTTTTTATCGACGCCCCAGCCTTCAGGTATTTCTTCCCTGCTGCGCTGGGCGTTGACGATCTTAACGCCCGAGGAGGCAGCGGTTGCAAAATCGAACAGCATGCGGGGCTCTTTCCCAGCGGGAAAGCCCATCGCCACGGGGTTGGTCCCGAGGACGGCGCTGCGACCTCCGTGAGGGACCACGACCGGCCTGTTTTCAGCGAATCCGCCGGCCCAGATCATGGAGATCATCTTCTCGGCGGCTGCCATTTCCGCGTATTCTCCGAGTCGGCCTATGTGGTGGCTTTGGACTAAACCGACCAAAGCCAGGTTATGCTCGGCTGCTTTGGCAATGGCCTTCTGCATGGCAAATTTTGCCGAAACCTGCCCAAAGGTCCAGTTTCCAGTCACCAAAGCACTGGTGGCTGTTTCCCTCACGACCTCGGGCCGGGCCGCTGCAGCAAGCTCACCGGCCTGGATGGCGGCAATGTAACCCGGCAACTGCCAGACCCCATGCGTGTCCACGCCGCTCAGGTTGGCCGAGACCAGATGTTCAGCCACCACCCGGGCGTTTGTCTCATCCGCTTCCGCGGCCACCAGCATTCGGGTCACCAGTTCCTCGAGTTCATCAGCACTCTTGGTCATTTTTTGCACCTCCATGTTCTTAAAGGTACAATTTACAGCAGGATCGAGTACCTGTGCAGGCGAGTCCAGTTCGGCGGGTTGATAACCGTGCCCTACCAACGGCACCCTGCCAATCGCAGGTTTGGCAACTGGCTCGATCTGAACCAGCCTGAAACCGAGGTGAGGTATGAAAAGACATACTCTGGTACCCCTGGTCGTCGCGTTCGGTGTGGGAATCATCGCTCTCGGAGGACCGAAGTTCTGGGAGAAGAAGGACTTTTCCGATTGGAGCAAGAAAGAGATCAAGCAGATGCTCACGAAATCTCCCTGGGCGCGTTCTGTGACCATCCGCCTGGGCGGCTTGCAGACTTCTGGTCCCCAGGCGGCCGGGGGCGGCCCTGGCGGCCTGGCAGGCGGAGGCGCGGGTAACACCCAGGGAGGGGAGCCTCCGGTTGGAGGAGGCGGGAGCTATAATCCCGGTGGTGCCAGTCTAGGCGGCGGCGGACGAGGAGGCCCTCCCCCCAGCCTCAGTGCGACCGTCCGCTGGTACAGCGCTTTGCCGGTCAAACAGGCATTGGCCGCGCACCGCTACGGGAGTGAGGCGCAGGAAGACGAAGACCTGAAGAGTGAGGAAACCCATTACACGATCGGTCTCTCCGGGTCCGGGCTGAGTGGGGTTCTGTTTAGCGACCAGAACATCCCCAAGTCCGAAACCGAGCAGGATCCCTGGGTGGCTCTCACCGAGCGCCTGAAGTCGGACTCCATTTTAAAAATCTCGGGTCGAGAACCGATCCAGGCGGTCGAGATCCGGATACGCAACGCTCCCGAACTGGATGTAGTGGATGCCGGGGAGGCGAGCGTAAGCGCAGAGCTTTTAGTGATGTTCCCTCGCAGCCAGACCATCACACTCGAGGACAAGACAGTTGAGTTTGTCACCAGGCTGGGCCGCCAGAAGCTGAAGAAGGGTTTCAAGTTGAAGGAGATGGTTTACAAAGGGGAGCTCGAACTTTAGCGGTCCCTGTCCAGAAAGGAACACCAATGGAAAACGCCGGGAAGTTAAGAGAGAAGTGGAGTCAGGGGCAGGTTGTCCTGGGGACCGGAATCACCTTTACGGATCCCACGGTCAGTGAGGCTCTGTCCAACCTCCTTGATTTAGTGTTTATCGACATGGAGCACAATGCACTCTCTTTGGAATCGGTTCAGGGCCATATTATGGCGACCAGAGCCAGCGACGCTGCGGCCCTGGTCCGGGTGCCCTGGAATGATCCGGTATTGATCAAGCCGGTACTGGACATTGGAGCCGACGGCATTGTCGTTCCTTTCATTCGCACCGCTGCTGATGCCCGCCTGACGGTCGAAGCGTGTCTGTATCCGCCGGACGGAATTCGGGGCTTTGGCCCGCGGCGGCCTATCAAGTACGGGATGGTGAGGGATCCGGATTATTGCCAGAGGGCCAACCAGGCGGTGATTCCCATCGTCCAGATCGAGCACATCGAGGCCGTCAACAACCTGGATGAGATTCTGGCTGTTCCCGGTCTGGGAGCTGCCATGATCGGGCCCAATGATCTATCGGGATCCATGGGCCTGATGGGACAGACGCGTCATCCCGAAGTGGTGTCGACCATCGAGACGATTGTGCTGAAGTGCCGCGAGGCGGGGATCCCAGTGGGCATTGGACTGGCCGACAATCCCGACTTGCTCATCGAATGGATCGACAAGGGGATGCAGTGGCTGATCATGGGAGTTGACTGGTTGCTGCTGATGAGCAGTGCCGAGTCGGTCTCGACGCGTATCCGGGAACACATTCAAGGTCGGAGCCAGCAGTAGGACCTGCTTGCAGCAATGATCGAATGAAAGACACCGGTCTGCCCCCCCCTCCGCGTGCCTTAATCTCCCAGAATCCGATCCAGTGGTTGCGATTCTTCGGCCCCGGTGCCGTCATTGCTTCAGTGACCATCGGCAGTGGCGAGCTCATCTTCCCGTCACGAGGGGGCTCAATTTTCGGATACCGGCTGCTGTGGATTTTTCTGGTGGTCGGATTCTTCAAGTGGGTTCTGGCCTACTCCAGCATGCGTCACATGGTTCTCAGCGGAGCGCACCCTCTGGAGCGATGGGTTTCCATCCCGGGGCCCCGGGGCTGGCTGCACCTTTTTCTGGTGGTGTGTCTTCTGGTCACGATCCCGCTGACATTTGCGTTTCTGCTCGGCATCCTGGGCACCGCCTCCGCCTGGATCTTCGGGATTGGCGACCACTACTTCTGGGCTTCGCTGTGCGTCGCGGTTGTCGTAGCACTCCTTTTCGTGGGGGGGTACGGCTTTCTGGAGAAAGCCCAGCTTGTCATTCTGATCGCGATGTTGGGCTGCATTCTAGTGTCCGTGTTTTATCTCCGTCCCGATTGGATCGCCATTGCCAAAGGTCTTGTACCCCAACCCCTGACCTATGCGGACTGGTTATTCACAACCCTGCCCGAGATGAGGGATCGTTCCGTGTGGGTCGAGGTTCTCGTTTATGTGTCCGTGATCGGAGGAGTGGCCACCGACTATTTTGCTTACACGTCCTTTTTGCGAGACAAGAAGTGGGGGCGGAGCCATCTGGGAGTGGCCAGTGACGAGCAACTCCAGCTCATGGCAAACTCAAAGGATCATGTCATGCGGCAGTGGCTGCGTGCGCCCCTGGTCGACAGCATGGTCAGTTTTGTCACGGTGGTCGTGCTCTCCAGCGCTTTTTGTATTCTCGGAGCCGTCGTGCTCAGACCTCAGCATCTGGTTCCGGATGGGATCAACCTCTTGAACTACCAGGCGTCCTTTCTGACCGCCCTGGCCCCCTGGCTTCTGCCCCTTTATCAACTCGCTGTCTTCATTGCGTTTTTCGGAAGTATCTACGCCAGCCCGGAAATCAATTACCGGAGCTTCTATGAGGTGTTTCGTGCTTTCCCGCGCCTGCGGGAGCGTGTGCCGGAAAGCAGGTTGAAAGCTGTCATCTATGTTTGGTGTCTGGGCGGCGGACTACTCATTCTGTGGCTGACCCGGTGGTATCCGGGCATCGAACCCCTCGACATCTATACGCCGGTGGCGATCTTCACGGGTTTCCTGCTGACCAGCTTCTACACCCTGGCGAACCCGTGGATGGACTGGCGCTTTCTTCCTGCAGCGTTGCGAATGCCCCGCTGGCTTGCCTGCGCCAACCTGTTCGTGGCTGTGGTCTTCCTGATTGCGGGGTTGAAGGCGCTGTGGGACTACGGGCAGATAGGAGCCTATCTAACTGTGGCTGTGCCGCTTGTGGCCTGTGTCCTGCTGGCCATCCCGCTACGCTTCCTGTTTGAAAAAGACGAACCATCCAGCTCTCCACCGTAGAAGCGATCAGAGCAGCCGGGGGTGGAGGAGCAAGAGTCAATTTCCGGGCGGTATGACTGCCTTTTGCAGCAGTTCCCGGCTGTCAATCTGGGCAGCCAGGCGGTTGGACTCCGCCTCTATTTCCGCCAGCTGGGCCTCCAGCTGTTTGCGTTCTTCTTTGAGGATCTGGCCGACGCTCGTCTGGGCCCACGCGGATTCGGGGTCCTTTTTCAGGTCTGCGTGTATCTTCTCCACACGACCCCTGGATGGCTCTGCCGCCGGACTATCCAGAACAGCGGCGCGAGCATAGGCTTTGAGGGCAGCCCCCGGGTTGTCGGCCTCCAACTGGGCATAGCCCAGCCGGAAGGCTGCGTAGCCATGCTCGGGATCCAACTCCAGAGTCCGGGTGAAATGCTCAATCGCCTGTTGAAGTTGCTCCGGTGAGAGCGAAGCCCTCCACAACTGTAACTGGGAACGGCCCAGAGCATAGTAGGAACGAACCCTCAGTCCCTGGCTCTGAGTGATCCACTGGATCGAAGACATCCCAGTCGGCTTTTCCATCTGGTCCAACAGCAACAGCGCCCTGTCGGCGTAATCAGTTGCCTTGAAGACCTGGCGCTGCTCGGAGTAGAGGAAGGCTAATGGGGCCAGCAGTTCAGGTGTTTCGGGCAGCTCGAGCAGCGCTTCTTCGGCATGCCGAATGAAGCTCTCGGTATCATTCTGTTCAAAAGCTGCTTGCGCCAGAGCCTGGTGGGCAAAGGCCGTCAGCCCGCTGTCGGGATAGGTTTCGAGAAATCTTCTGGCCAGGTCGACCCGTGTCGGGGGATCTACACTCTGTTCAATCATCTTCCAGTCGTCAAATTCTTCCTGCGATCTGGCTTTCCCTACAATGCGGGGTGGTTCAAAGGGCTGCTCGCCTTCCTGGGGTTGTTGTTCCTGAGTCTGCTGTTCTTGAGTCTGCTGTTCTTGAGGTTGCTGAGATTGCGGCTGGTTCTCCTGTGATGCTCCCAGAGCGCTCAGGTCGCCCGGGACCATGCACAGCAACAGGAGAGACAAAAGCAATTGTGAGGTTTTCAGCATCATCTCCAACCATACAATATTTCGAGCCTCAGAGGCTAGAACTACCCCGCCTGAGAGTACTTCTGGGGGGAAATCCATCGTCCTTGCACACTCCATCGCCCTTTTGCTAATGTCACAAGGGCTGTGAAGCGTCCCCTGCTCTTACTCCTGCTGGTTCCAACCTTCGCTGCCGGGGCGGCTTTCTGGCCATCGGCTCAAGGCCAAAAACGCCTTCTCGTGGCGGGCGCCGAGGCAGGCTATCTCAGGGCCGACTCATGCAGGCCCTGCCACCTTGCGATCTACCAGACCTACCAGCGCACGGGAATGGGACGATCCTTCTACCCGATGCGCCCCGGACAGGTGGTGGAAGACTGGACCCTCAACAACACTTACTACCACAGGGCATCACAGCGCCACTACACCATGTTCGAGCGCAACGGCCGCTACTACCAGCGGCGCCACCAGATCGGCTTCGGTGGCAAACAGGTGAACGTGGTGGAGAAAGAGATTCATTTCGTGATGGGTTCCGGCAATCACTCCCGCACCTACCTCCACCACTCAGCCGACGGCAAACTCTTCGAGCTCCCGGTGAGCTGGTATAGCGAGAAGGGCGGAATCTGGGCCATGAGTCCCGGGTACGACTCGCGCTCGCACCACGGATTTCGCCGCAGGATCACTCACGGATGTATGTTCTGCCACAACGGTTATTCCGAAATCGAACCCGGAGCGGATGGCTTCGGCCGGGAATCCCTCTTTCAGGGGGAGATTCCCGAAGGCATTGACTGTCAGCGCTGCCACGGACCCGGGCGAAACCACGTGAATGAGGCACAGAAACCAGGTGCCACGACGGAAGCGATTGGTGCGACCATTCTCAATCCCGGGCGGATGAGCCCGGAGCGACAGATGGAAGTCTGCATGCAGTGCCATCTGGAAACAACCAGCGCCCGCCTTCCTCATGCCATTCAGCGCTTCGGACGCGGTACTTACTCCTTCCGCCCCGGTCAGCGACTGTCCGACTACACCCTGCATTTTGACCACGCCCCGGGCACCGGCCATGAAGACAAATTCTTAATCGTCAACGCCGTGTACCGGCTCCGCCAGTCTCCCTGTTTTCGGGAAAGCGACGGGGCGCTGACATGCGTCACCTGCCACGACCCCCACCACATCCCCCGGGGAGAGGAGGCCGCTCGCCATTACACGGGCGTCTGTCAGGGGTGCCACGCTGCAGAGCTGAAAAAGCAGATTGCCTCTCAGAACCACCCTTCATCCTCAGATTGCCTGTCCTGCCATATGCCCAGGCGCCGGACGGATGACGTCGTTCACGCGGTGATGACGGATCACCGGATTCAGCGCTTCAAGCCCGCGAGGGATCTCCTCGCACCGCTCGAGGAGGCGTCCTTTTACGACGACTCCTATCGGGGAGAAGTGCTTCTGCACTATCCCTCCCGGCTTCCGTTAGAGGACGAGGAGCAGTATCTGGCAGTGGCCCAGGTGCAGGATCACTCCAATCTGAAGGCAGGAATTCCCCGCCTCGAGAAGGCGATCGAAAAATATCGGCCCGAAGAGCCGGAGTTCTACTATGAACTCGCCGAGGCCTACTTCCAGAACGGACAGTTTGACAAGGCCATCCCGATGTATGAGGAGGCTCTTCGGCGCAAGCCAGACCTTTGGATTGTCCTTCACCGCCTGGGTGTGGCCTTGGCCCGGTCAGGGCGGCTTTCCCGGGCAGCGACTGTCCTGGAGGAGGCTGCAGGCAGCGGTCCGGAGCCAGGTGCAATCCTGAACGACCTGGCACTCGTGTACCGGGAACTGGGGCAAGTCGAAGAAACCGTGAAGGTCCTGCGCAAAGCCATCGAACCGGATCCGGAGCGCTCAGAGGTTCACAGCAACCTGGGAGCCCTCCTGCTCCAGATGGGAACCTTCGAGGAAGCTGAAGCCGCCCTTCGCGAGGCCATCCGGCTGGAGCCGGATTTGCCGACGGCGCACCATAACCTGGCCATTGTCCTGGTGACTCGTGGCAACTTTGCCGAGGCCGATTATCATTTTGAGCAGGCACTTGCCTACCATCCAGCCGATGTTCAGATCCACCTTGACTTCGCCGTGACGCTGGCTCGGAGGGAGCTCTACGAAAAGGCGCAGACTCATCTCGAAAAAGCCCTCGAGCTGGATCCCGGGCGGGCAGACGCCCACAACCTGCTGGGCGAGATCCTGGCGTCAAACGGTCAAATTGCGGAGGCGACAACCCACTTCCTGAGCGCCCTCGAATTGAATCCTTCCTATCATCACGCCCACCTCAACTATGGAACGGTTCTTGTCGTCTCGGGAAAGATGGACGAGGCCCTCACCCACTTACAGAAGGCAGCCGAAAGCCCGGAGTCGGCGATTCGACAGGAGGCCCAGGATTGGCTGAAGAAGATCCCTTGAAGGCGAGGAGGACTCTACAGCTAAACCAGTCCCTCGATGGGCTTGCCGGTCTTATCATCGAACGAGGTGGCGATTTTCACAGGGCGACCAATGGGTGTCATGTATTCCTTGGTCCAGTCGATTCCCATGGCTTTGTACACGGTCGCGAATAAATCTCCAATGGAAACTTCCCGCTCCGCCGGATGAGCGCCCAGCTCATCGCTGGCACCGATCACCTGGCCTCCGTGAACGCCGCCACCTGCCATGAGCAGGGACCAGCAGTTGGCCCAGTGATCTCTCCCACCGCCGGCATTCAGATACGGTGTCCGGCCGAATTCACCCATGACAATGACCATGGTTGAGTCCAATAAACCTCTCTGCTCCAGATCGTCCAGCAGCGCGGAGAGAGCCTGGTCGAGAGGGGGGACCAACAGATCACGATGCTGCTTGTCGTTGGTCCCGTGCGTATCCCACTCATTAAACTTGTAACCGGCTGCCGTCACAAAACGCGATCCCTTCTCAACCAGGCGCCGCGCTAACAGTACGCTTTGGCCGAATCCATTCCTTCCGTAAGCATCTCTCGTTTTTTCCGCTTCCTTCGACAGGTCGAACGCATCTCTCACGTCCGGTGCCAGAATCATATTCAACGCTTGCTCTCGAAAGGTGTCCATACTGGAGAATTCCGCCAACTCCACTTTTCGCCGATAGATGGAATCGACCATTTTCAGCAGAGACAGCCGGGACTCCACTCGTTCCACCGGTAATCCTTTGGGAAGACTCAGATCCGCCACCTGGAAGTCCGGGTCACAAATGGTTGCTATATCCTTAAAGCTGCAACCGGTCGGGTCCGAAAGAATCATGGGGTCATATTTCGCGCCAAGAAAGGCGGACTTGAATATCTTTTCGTATTGCCGATCCACGTCGAACTGGGGCGCCAGAACGTGTTGCGGCATCGAGTTTCGAGGTTCCAACTCTTTTGTGATCATGGATCCAAGGCTGGGAAAGTCCATCGCCGGGCTGGGCCGATGACCGGTTAACGCCTGGTGCGTTGCCTCCAAGTGGTTGTTTTCCTCGCTCCGGATAGAGCGGAGGATCGCGATCTTGTCCATCCGCCGGGCGACCTGGGGACAAAGTTCCGAAATCTGAATTCCCGGAACGTTTGTGGAAATGGCACGAAAAGAGCTATTCGGCTTGGGATCCCAGGTGTCAACGTGACTCGGCCCTCCTTCGAGCCAGAGCACGATCACCGATTTTGCCGTAGCTTTCTTCTCGACATCCAGTCCTGCGCCGGCCATCAGCGTCTTGAACTGCAGGTACTGGGGTAGACCGATCCCGAGAAGGCCGAGAGATCCGACCCGCAAGAAATCCCGCCGGCTGGCGAGACTACAATCCAAACACCCTGCCTTTTTTTTCATCCCTGTATTTTTCATCCCTGTACCCCGCTTGACGATTGAGTCCAAAGCCTTAATGGTTGTATGAAAATTCCCGAGAAGAAGTCAAAGCCCACACCATATCTTCGAGGGTGGTTCTCTTTGCCGAACTCTCCACAAGTACCTCTTCTAACCCGTTGACTTCTTCCTCGGTAGGAAATCGCGACAAAGCCACCAGATAGAGTTCTTCAATGATACTCCTATTCGAAGCCCCACTCTTGAGAAGTTTGTCCACCCTTCCTCCTTCTTGAGAAAGCTTCTCATTGAAAGTTCGACCTGCAAAGGCGTGTAAAGCCTGTGCCAGATTGGGCTCAGCTTTGTTCTTTTTCCCTTTTCGGTCATAGCGACCGTGAATCTCCAGAAACTGGCTATGGCTGATCGACCAATCCTTCAGGTTCATCGCCCGGGTTCCAACGGGCACGTGGCCCTCGGTCGTGTCCAGGTACTTTTCATCGGTCACTCCGGAGAGCTGGGAAATGGCATCCAGGAAGATTTCGGCGTCCAGCAGCTTCGGTAAGAAGTGGGAATAGTTGGTGGCGTCATCCCGGTTGGTCTCATTGGGGATCGAAGAGAGCTGATACGTCCGGGAACGAACGATGCTCCTGATCAGGTGCTTCAGATCATATCCGTGAGCTTGAAAGTCGTCCGCCAGTGCCGCGAGTAAGTCAGGATGGGAGGGAGGATTGGTGGAACGGAAGTCGTCCACCGGATCGACAATTCCTCGCCCGAAGAAGCCGCTCCAGATTCGGTTCACAGCCGTCTGCGCAAAATCGGGATGTGAGGTGATCCATTCCGCCAGTGCCATTCGGGGATCGGTATACTGCTCCCGAGGGAGACGGGTTCCGTCAGGCAATGTCGGTTGCACCTCTTCTTTTGTACGCGGGTGGATGACCTTGGCGTTCTCCTCCGGCTGGCCCCAGGCATAATCACGGCCTGCGGCGTTGTCGAAGATGATCATGTCCGAATGGTCGGACCAGCCGGCCTGACTCAATTTGCCAAAAAACGCACTCAACCCCCAGAACTGGTCCTGGCTCCAGGTGTCAAACGGGTGGTTGTGGCACTGAGCACAATCCAGCCTTCGACCCATAAAAACTCGGACCTCCTCAGCCATCACGTTTTGGGGCCCGGCGGGAGCATTTTCCGTGGCAAAAGCAGTGAAGTGCCTGGATGGGCCGTCCCATCCCTGTGCCGAAATCCGTTCTCTCGCCATCTGATCATAAGGCTTGTTTTGGGCAATGCTGTCTCGGATCCACTCCCAATAGGCGCTGCTGAACTCAACTGTACCTCCGTTTGGGTTGCGTGACACTCGCAAGAGCTGAGAAAACCGAAAGGTCCAGTACTCGACATACTCAGGAGAATTCAGGAGAATCTCCACCAGTTCTTCTCGCTTGCGGGGATCTCGGGAGCTTAGAAACTCGCGCACTCGTCCAAGCGGTGGCAGCGTACCCGCCAGGTCAAGACACACGCGCCTCAGGAATTCAGCGTCGCTGGAGAGGCCTGAGGGTACGATGTTGAAGCGACGGAGCTTGGCAAAAACGTACTCATCAATAAAGTTCTCTCTTGGAATGTCAGGGTAATTCGGGATGACGTCCGTGATCACTCCTGCCAGCGCACTGACCGCCTGGCCGGCCGCACGGATCATGATCGAGGTCTCTCCTCTGGCGACTGCTTTCACCCTTCCGTCGCTGCCCACGCTCACGACCTGGGGGTTGGTGGAAGCGTACAGCACCTGATCACTAATATCCTCGCGCCAACCGTTGGACAGATGAGCCATCACCACCAGTTGCTGGCTCCCTCCCGGCTCGAGAACGAATTCTCTGGGAAACACTTCCACCCGGTCTATATGGACGACTTCCCCTTCAGTTTCTTCGCCGTAAGGAGCACCCCCTTGAATCCACTCGGAAATGGTTCGGTAATCCGGAGAATCCTCGGGGAACTTGAGCCCGCCGCCATGCGACACACTCATGGTCGGTTTCAACAAAAGAAGGCTGTTCTCCGGCATTTCCAGATCGATCCGGGGAACTTTCGGATCATCCGATTCCGCTTTGAGCACCTCAAAAGTGCCACCCTCCACGATCCACTTGTAATCGTCCTCCGGATATAAGACGTTCAACGACAGTTTGAGACCACCTGCCCCCTTGACCCCGCCGTGACAGCCGCTGCTGTTACATCCGTGTTTGGTAAGAATCGGCCCCAGGTCCCTTGTGAAACTGAGGGTCTTTTCTTCTTCGTTCAGCTCCTCTACCTGAATCTGTGCCTCGGCCTCATGTCCCTCTATTGCAACCCGCATCCGGGTCTCTCCCTGGGACAATCCGACGATTCGGGAGGCTCCCTCGATTCTTGCGATGTTTTCATCGGTCAGGTCGAAACGGCAGCTGGAAGTAACATCTCGTTGCAGCCCGTCGGAGAATTTGCCGAGGACTACAAACCTCTGCGAAACATTCAGCCCTCGCAGGGTAGCTTCCTCAGGGAACAACTCGATCGACACAAGCGTTAGAGAGTGGCTTCTTGTAGTCCCTAACCCCGTGGCCTGCGAAATAGTAGAAAAGCCCGAAATAGCACCGGCGGCCAAGAGGATGATCACCGGCAATTCACGAATCCAAGTCAAGAACTTCACCCTTACCATTGCGTGACTTCTCACAGGTATTTCCCCACAACCAACCCTGAGCGGAGATCACTCATTCAATGCCGCTCTCTTATCACCGGGTTCGGCCCCCTCTGAGTCAAGCACCACGAGAGGGAGTTTTGCAATCGCGAAAGCACCGCCAATCTTGCCTTTCACGATGGGCCGGGCGGTGAGATGAATGAACCAGGGTTGCAGCGCAGGCAACGTATCCTGGTCCGCCAGGAGGGCAATCGTGACTTTTTGCGACGATGGCCGGTACGGTTTTCCATCCTGCACCGGAGGGAGCTCAGGCGTGCCGGTCCCTTCCGGCTCGGTCGCCACAGCCGGAAAGGCCTTCACTCCCGGCGGAAGGTTCTCGACGCTCAGCAACACGTCTCCTTGAAATCCCTCTTCCAGCTCGACAAGCAGATCCAACGTGCTGGCCTGCCCGGGACGGACTTGAATATGATCTTCCTCTGGTTGGACAGCCCCGACGTGCGGGATCTGAGGCCGAACCAGCAACCTGTACTTGAAGTTGGCGCTGCCATGTCGAGACGTCACGTCGCGAACCTGTACGAAGAATTCCCCTCCCTGCTCAAAGCTGAACAGGGTCTTCGCCTCCAGTCTCTTGACCACGAAGTTCCCACTCCTGCCCCACCATTTATAAAGATTTGAGACGATTTCTTCACCGTCGCCGCTCATCACTCTGATCCATGGGGTGAATTGAGCCTGTTTTGTGAGAGGCGTCTCGATCTCAAAAGCCAGCAAGTCTCCCGAAGCTACTTTCAACTGAAAGGTATCCACATCTCCCGGGCTGTCGATCACCCCTTCTAAAACAGCCGGAATCGCCGACACGTCGAGGGCTTGACCGATCGTGTCGTTGGGTTCATTCTCAGCGAACGAAACAAACGAGAGGCTGCGGGTGGCCGCAGTCGTTGCCATGGCGCTGTCTTCAACACCGCCTGAGGGGTCGTTGTGATCTTCCCTGACGCCCCGGGACCAGAGTCTTTCGATCCAGTCGTCTTCGATTTTCCTGGACAAGTCGCGTTCAGCAGCCCTGGGGACGAGTGCCTGGGCGGCTTCTGAACCCCATGTCCATCGCAAGGGCCCCGCATGGGCTAAGCGCTCATTGTCAAAGGTGCAGGAAGCTGGATCAGAATCGCCTCCCGGAAAAATTCGCAGCTGGTAACCGGGGTTGTCGTCCATTCCCGGTTTTCCTGACACCTCTCCAACCGCTAGAAAGTATTCGCCATCCCTGGCGAACCTGTAAGCCAGTGTCGGCCGGTGCAACATGTGATCGTTTATGGCCAATCGGATTTCCCGATCCGGGTCGAACCAGCTGCCCTTCACCTCATACAGAGTTAACGTGGGACGAAAAGTAAAAAGACCGAGCGGGGCGGAACTTGTAAAAAAATCGATTTCGAAGCAGAGCCGTTCGCCACTGGACGCCTGAAAGGAATAGTAGTCCACATCCCCAATCTCGGGAAGCCTGCCTTGGATCACGGCCGGAAAGATGTCCACTGGTTGCGCTTGCCCGGGTCGATCGTGTGGACTCTCCACCTCGCGGATGTTGGTTTCGGAAGTGACTCTGAAGCGCAGAGGATTGGAGATTCCGGCAGGAGACACGACTCTGAAATGGTGTACCCCTAAGACGGCATTGCGGTCAATTTGGACTCTTAACAGTCCTCGATACTTCCGTTTGCCAGGGTCGTTCTCTTCTTCTCCATCGGGTTCATCGGCAACCTTAGGTTCTTCTTCTACCTTGATGATCTCCGCTGTGAGCTGATCGCAATAAAACCAGGGGAGCCGGACCTGGTCCAAAAACTGGCCTCGAATTTCGACTTCCAGCGTTTCCCCCGCTCTCCCACCAAGTGGAAAGATCGAGATAAGCCGTGGCTCAGGGGATGGTTCGGCTGCTTGGACCTGGGCCGCTAAGGATCCCAACACAAGGACTGCAAGAAATGACTTCATGAGGCGTTCTGTCTCTGGATCCTACGACTCTGGATAGACTCCTAAAAGCATATCTATTCTACGAGGATGAGGCCCCGCAGGTCAAGCGCCTGGCCCCGGGCCGTCTGCTCTCGGGCCGACATCGGAAACGGGCCCGGTTGTGTCTTCAACGCCGGGCCATTTTGTCTCATTTGAAGTTACCCCACTTTTGTGGACAGTTTACGGCTTTCGAATCAAGCCACATCTGAGTGCCTCGATTCATAGTTGATCGGCGACAGATAGTCCAGTGACGAGTGCCGCCTGTGAGGGTTGTAAAAGCCCTCGATGTAGTCGAAGACAGCAAGCTTGGCCTGCAGCTTGCTGCGGAAGCTGTGCCGGTCGATCAGTTCACACTCCAGAGAGGCAAAAAAGCTCTCACACAGCGCGTTGTCATAACAGTCACCGACCGAGCCCATGGAGGGTCTGATGCCGGCTCTCTTGCAGCGTAGCCCGAACTCGATCGACGTGTATTGCGTCCCCTGGTCCGAGTGATGGATCACCCCGTCGGATTCACGCTCTTGAAGTGCCATTTGCAGGGCATCGGTCACTAGCCGGGTCTTGAGATCATTTCTGAGCGACCAGCCGACCACTCGACGACTGAAAGCGTCGACCACTACGGCCAGGTAGACGAAACCTGCCCAACTCGGCACGTACGTGATGTCTGCAACCCACAGTCGGTTGGGGCGGCTGACCTGGAAGTTTCGCTCCACCAGATCCGGAGCCGGACGGCTGTCTTGGCCTCTCAGGGTCGTGCGTGTCTTGCGTCTGCGGCTAACGCCTTCAATGCCGGCGACTTTCATCAGTCGGGCCACCCGGTTTTTGCCCACCAGGTGACCTTCCTCTCGAAGTTCCGCCGTAATGCGGGGAGCTCCATAGGTCCGACGACTTTGCTGGTGGATCCCGTTGATTGTTTCCAGAAGACGAGCATTCGCTTCATCTCGAGTCGAAGGTCCGCGATCGACCCACGCATAGTAGCCACTGGTGGAGACACCCAGCAAACGGCACATGGTGGTGATTGGATAGTCGGCCTGATTCACTTTCACGAACCTGAAGACTCCTTGGAAATCGGATCGCTCTCCCGTGCGAACCAGGCCGCGGCTTTTGCCAATATTTCCCGCTCAACCCTCAGCTGCCTATTTTCTTTGCGCAACTTCCGCAGCTCGGCTCGTTCTACCGTCGTCAGGCCGTCTCTACGACGGCCTTCATCCAGGTCTGCCTGGGCGATCCAGTTGCGGATCGTCTGTTCGTTGGGTTCAAACTCTCGGGCCAGCTCACCGGGGCTGCGCCCGGCTCGATGAAGCTCGACTATCTGCTGGCGAAACTCGGGTGGATAAGCTCGTCTTGTTCTTGGCATCGTGTCCTCCATTCTCCCAAAGGATTAGGTGTCCACGAAACCGGGGGAACTCCAATTTGCGCTGAGGACGTACACTCATTATAAAGGCATCAGTCCGGCCGCTTTGGCCCGGCCGCGCCTGGTCATGTTTTCAACCGGCCACCGACAGTATGTCGCTAAATCTACGTCAAGGAGATCCGAACATGAAGACTGTGTTTTCAAGACTGTGTTTTCTGGCATGGCTAATCCCCGCCTCATTGTTCGCTCAGGAAGCACCACGACCAACCATAACGTCCCTCTATCCAGACGCTGTCCATGCGGGTTGGGAAGGAGTGCTGAAGATCAAGGGCACGAATTTCGACAACCGTAGCTTTGCGCTGATCGATGGGAAAGCTCCCCAAACCACTTACAAGAGCGAAACGCTACTGGAAGTGGAGTTGAAGAGTGACATCACCGGTACACCTGGAAACAAGGGCGTCAAAGTACACTCCGGCGCCGGCGGTCTGAGTAGCGAGAAGATTCTCGTGGTCCTAAAAGGGAGCACAGCCGCGAAGAGTCATTCAGTTCCAATTGCACGAACGGGAGGCGCCATCCCGACCGGGCGCGACCCCGCGGGATTTCATTTCTTGCCATAGCTCCCGACCTCACTCCTGGCGCATGGATTCCATCCATTTGCGGAGCTGACCTCGCGCCGCAGTAGCCTCGTGAGAAGCGGAGGACTCGGGGACCGGCTCCCTTTCGGTAGGGTCCAGCCGCATATCGAAGAGCCGACGGTCATCGTAGAGCTTCCACCTTTGAGTTCGCAGCCAGAACTGCCCCTCGTGCTCGGCAAAGGCCCAGGCACGCGGCGAAGGAGTTCCCTGGAGCAAACGTCCCGCAAAACTGACACCGTCGATTTCGTCCGTTTCGGGGAGGCGCGCTCCACCGATTTCTGCCAGCGTGGGAAAGAAGTCGCTGAAATCCACCAGATCCGGCACTGTTTGACCGGGCTCAATGATCCCCGGCCAGCTCGCGATCAGAGGAACATGGGTGCCCAAATCCGTCAGTTGACCCTTGCCGGCAATGGCGGTGGCGTAGCCGGCTTGCTTCAACCGATGGGCCAGCGTTTGACTCTCCGCCTCCGCCGGGAAAGATCCCCAGGTGGCGCCCGGAAGGCGGAACGGGTAGCGTCCAGTCAGCAGGCTTATCCGGGAGGGGTAGCAAACGGGCATGCTGTAGGCGTGCTCAAACTTCATCCCGCTGGCTGCCAGCTGGTCCAGACGGGGCGTGGCATAGGACGTGCCGCCGTAGCTTCCCAAGACCTCGGTTCCGACATCGTCGGCCAGGATGAGCAGAATGTTCGGTTTTCGATGGGCCGGCGAGGCCGCATTTGAGCAGCCGGCAAGAGCGAGCAGGATGAGCCAGGTCCAAAATCTCTTCACGGTAGTGGGAAGGCAACGTCAGTATCACCGGATGCGGTCCAAGACTCTTTGAAAACACGAGCTCCAGACCCCTTCTCGAGCTTTGCGCCAAGGCTTAGGAGCTCGATCTCGATCGCTTCGATGGTGGGCAGCAGATACTCAGGTGAAGCCGTTCTGGACATATGTCCGATACGGATAACGGTGTTTGCCATCGCGCCCAGGCCGCCTGCCAAGAGGATGTCGTGATTGTCCTCAATGCGCTGCCTCAACTCGGCACCATCAATGCCCTCGGGAAGGCACACGGCCGTCAGGGTCTTGCTGGCGCAATCGTCCTCCACAAAAAGCGGTAGACCCATAGCGCGCATGGCGGCTCGAAAGGCATCTCGGGCCCGAGCGTGCCGCGCGTAGCGTTGTTCCAGGCCCTCCTGGAATATTTCATCCAGGGACTGGTCGAGCGCCATATAAAGTGAGGCCGCTGCACTTTGCGGGCCCTGGGGGTGCCAGTCGAGCCACATTTCCTGATATTTCTTCAAGATGTTCAGGTTCAGATACCAGCCGCGCACCGGTTCCCGGCGCACTGCAATGGCGTCCCAGGCGCGCTGACTGACGCTGAGGAAAGCCAGGCCGCAGGGGGCTCCCATACACTTCTGGGTCCCTGTGATGCAGAAGTCGATGCCGAGACCGTCAGTAGGAAGGTCTACGGCGCCCATGCTCGAAACGGAGTCCACAATGGTCAGCACGCCTTTTTCGCGGGCCGCGGCGATGATGCCCGAAAGCTCGGACTCCACTCCGGTACTCGTCTCATTGTGCACGACGGTTAGCGCTCTAACGCCGGGGTCCTGCTTCAGGGCAAGGCGCACCTGTTCGACGGTGATGGGCTTCCCGTAATCGCTGTCAGTCGTCACCACCTTCGCACCCAGGGCAACCGCCATCTCCTCGAAGCGATCGCCGAAAAACCCGTTCTTGCAAATGAGGATTTTCTGGCCCGCTTCCACGGCGTGGGCGACAGCCATCTCCATGGCCCCTGAGGAGGTGCTGGCCAGGATGAACAGGCTGTTCTCGGTCTGAAAGACCTTCTTCGCCTTCGCAACCACCTCAAAATAGAACTTGGACCACTCAGCCCCGTAGTGTGTCCTGATGGGCAGGCTCAGCTTTTCAAGTACCTGCGCACTCACTTCAGTTGGACCCGGAATCATTAGTGTCTTCATAATCCAGTCCACTTCCTGTTTGCCACTTGCGAGGTCATTCTACATCCACCGCGGCCGTTTGCATTCCAAGGTTCCAGGGTTCCAGGGTTCCAAGGTTCCAAGGTTCCAAGGTTCCAGGGTTGCAGGGTTGCAAGGTTCCAGGGTTCCAAGGTTTGGGATCTTGAAAGTGGGAGGGGCCTCAGGCCGCGAACGCCGGGCGTTCACGTTCACAATTCCCAATCACCGCCCAAGGCGCCGCCCACGCTCTTGACCCCGGAGCAGCTCGCACTTCGCCACACGGTGACACTCCCCGACGATAGGGGTAGGGAAAGCTCATTGGTTTGAGCCTCCCCTCCCTCCGAACCGGACGTGCGGTTCTCCCGCATCCGGCTCTCCAGTCAGTGGGGTCCACGGCGGGACTGACAGATCTGCGCGTGGGCTATGGCCATGGTAAATAGCCCCTGCTCGATAAAGTAGGCATTTTTGCCTCCTTTCACTCCTGTTTCCAGGGTCGTCAGCATGCGTTCGGTCCACACTTCCGCTTCCACCCAGCTCCATTTCTGGCTCTCGGCTTCTCTGCCTTGATTAGGAGTCTCCTCCACTTTCGACAGTTCCTCTTGCTTCGTCATTGACTCTACACATCCACCTTCCTGGCGGGCCTTCGCTCCACCGGCATTACCCGGCTTCTTCACTACTACGCCGCCTCTGACTTCTGCGGGTCTCTTACCAGACCGACCTTTCGCAGACCTCCTCGCTTTACGTCACTTGAACTTCCCACCATTCCATCTCCAACCACCCCAAGGGTTAACAAGATGCCTTTTTCACGTTACCCATCAGGCTCTTGTCCGTGTCAGGTTTCCCTTCCATTCGAGCTTCGCCATTTCCCAGCAGGCTCGCTGTCCCCTCTGAGCCGAATCGAGTTCGTCTCCTACAGACTGGTGGTTCTCCTTCGGCTGCTTCCCACCCCACCTCACGATGACGCAGTTGCCGTCGAATACGGGCCGGAGAACGTTTGCCCGGTAGGGACTTTCACCCTACTGTTCAAGTGCGCTTACGAGCGCACTAGGAGGACCCTCCGTGGTCCGATGCCCGGCGCTGTTTGCCACGGCTGCCCTGACGGAGTATTTTGGGTGATCATGCTCGCATCGGCTGGGTCACGGGGGTGATCTTCGCCATCGGGCTGGTTGCCATCTGGCTCGCTCCTGATACGAGCCGACACCAGTTGGAGGATTGATTGCATGCTGCGACTGGCATTGATCGAAAGCGGCCACTGCGCTGAGCAATACGACCGGGTGGCGCCGCGGGTCCGGAATGGGCGGTTCACAGCCATCGTGGGTCGCGATGCCAGGACCACAGCCCGGTCGATCGGCGCAGAGATTTGGGCCGACGACTTCGACCAGCTGCTGGCTGACCATGGAACCGAATTCGATGCCGTGGTGCTGCACTCCCCCGGCCGGTTTCAGGAACGACACTGCCAGCGTGCGGCCGAAGCCGGAAAGCATGTCCTGGCTGACATTCCGCTGGCTCTCTCCAAAGACGCCGCGTTGAAAATCATCTCCTCATGCCGCGAAGCGGGTGTGTGTCTGATGGTCGCCCAACCGTCCCGATTCTCTCCATCGCTGCGGACGGTGAAGGAAAGCCTGGCTGCCGGGCGGCTCGGCGTCGCAGGACTGGTGAGGATGCATTCGTGGAGAGCGGCCGAAAATGGCAGTGGACAAACGGGGGCGGAGGATGCTGAGCACGTCACCAAAACACGATCGCTGCTTTCGGGGGTTGCTCGTGAAATCGACCTGGTGTGCTGGCTCTTTGGTGGCCTGCCCAATCTGGTCTACGCATTGGAACGAAACACATCACCGCAGCCTCAAAACCTTGAGTATGTCCAACTGCACCTTGGATTCGAGGGCGGCGGAATGGCCTTGATCGACTACTCGCAGACATTGCCCGGGGGAGACAGCTATTTCTCTCTGTCACTGATCGGCTCGACCGGCGCGGTATATGCGGACGACCATCACAACATGCAGCTTCTGTACGGCGGCGGGCATCCTTCGGCGCTTGAGGCCGGCGAGGGTGACACCCACCTTTTAGTGCAGCTGCAGGAATTCATCAGCTCCATTGAAGAACACCGGGAACCGCTGGTGACCGGGGCGGACGCTGTGGCGGTGATCGAGGTCGCCGAAGCCGCCGCCGCTTCGCTGTCCACGCGACAGGCAGCACAGCCGGGGGCGGAAGACTCGACGGGGAGAACAGGCTCATGACCTGTTTCCGCTGTGCCGTGCTCAGCGTAGCGAAACACGATTACGTCGCTCGTGGAGTGGCGGCGCATCCGCGTTTCGAGTTGGCCGTGGTTGCAGACGATGCCGACCAGCCGGGCTGGGTCCATGAGCGCAATCAGCAGTTCGCCGACGAGTTCGGCATCCCCTACGCTCGGGATGTCGAGCGGGCCATGGCCGAATACCACACGCAGGTAGCCGTGGTCAGCCCGGAGGCGGAACGCCATTGTGACCTGAGCGTGCGCGCAGCCAACAGCGGGCTGCACATCGTCCAGGACAAGCCGATGTCGAATCGGCTTGCAGAGTGCGACCGGCTGGTGGAAGCGGTCGAGCGGAACCGCGTCAAGTTCCTGATGTGGAACCGGAACTTCCTGCCCGCCCTGCTGCACGCACGGGACAAGATCGCGGCGGGGGCAATTGGCCGGCCCTACGCGATTCACGTGGATTTCTATTTCTCCAAGGACGCCGGTCCACCCAAAGGCTCGCGCCGGCCGGGTGACCCGCCGATCAACTGGCTCGAGTTTCAGATCGCAGCTCATGTGGACGGCTCCGACGGCGGCCTGGGCCGCGCGCCGATGGGTGAACTGCAGGTCGAGGGCATCTATCCGCTGGCCTACATTCGCATGCTGACCGGCGTCGAAGTGACAAGAGTCTTTGCCCGCACGACCGCCCATTTCCATCAGATCTGCGTGGACAACGACGTCGAAGACCTGGCGACAGTGACGCTGGAGATGGAGGGCGGCCTGGTGGGGAGCCTGTGCATCGGTCGCATCGGCGCCGCCAGCCACCCAGACATCGGCGAGATCAAGATCCACGTGCTGGGCACAGCCGGTGCCCTGGTGATCAGCGAGGCCCGGCCCGAGGTTGGAGTGTACTATCGCGGCCAGCCAGCCACAGAGTTCCGCCGGCGGCGCGTGGCGGTTGACAACGACTACCTGCTCATGGAAAACTTCGCCGGCGCCATCGCCCGCGACGGCGAGACAATTCTCGATGCGCGGGCCGGGCGCGCGATCTGCGCAGTCGTCCTGGCGGCACTGGACTCGGGCCGGACCGGGACAGCTGCGGAGGTACAGTAGCCCAACGGAGAGACGAATCAGATGCTTCAACCTATCTTTTTGCACAGGAGGCGCCAATGACGGGCCGTGAGATTCGAAAAGCGTTACACGAAGGACAGCTGGTGTATTCCACGGCGGCGACGGGTCAGTCACCGCACTGGCCGCAACTGGTGCAACAGGCCGGGGTGGATTTCGTCTTTCTCGACACCGAGCACACTCCCCTCAGCCGTGAGACGGTGTCGTGGATGTGCCGGACCTACGCGGCGCTGGGGATTCCACCCGTGGTCCGCCTTCCGCGCCTGGACGCCTACGAGGCATCCAAGGTACTCGACGGGGGGGCTCAGGGAATCATCGGTCCCTATATTGAGACGGCCGATCAAGTCCGCGAGCTGGCCGGTGCCGTTCGTTGGCGGCCACTCAAAGGACGACGGTTGGAGGAAGCCCTCGACAACCCCGATCGGTTGGAGCCCGAGCTGCGAACTTACCTCGAAGAGCGCAACTCCGACCTCCTGCTGATCGGAATGATCGAAAGTGTGCCGGGTATCGAGAACCTGGACGAGATTCTATCGGTCCCTGGACTGGATTGCGTGTTCATTGGTCCGCACGATCTGTCCTGCAGTCTGGGCATTCCGGAGCAGTACCACCACCCGCGATTCGACGAGGCGGTCCGCACCATCTTTCGCAAGGCCCGGGAGCACAACGTAGGAGCCGGCATTCACTGGTGGGAAGATCGTGAACTCGAGATCGAGTGGTCCCGCGCCGGTGGCAACCTGATCATGCACAGTTCGGATGTATCGCTGTTCGGCGCCGGCCTGAAACGTGAGCTGGAGGAGCTTCGGGAAGCCCTCGGCGACTCCCGGCAGACACGCACCGACCAAGAGACGACTGTCATCTGACGCGAATCCTCGGTTTCCACCCCCGAAGGGGCCTCAGGCCGCGACCGGAACCATAGCGAAGAGATAGGGGTAGGTGTAAGACAGCAGATTGTTTAGAGGGGGTGAAGTCAGGCTGTTTTGACCTGGATTGGGTAAGCAGAAAATGACGGATTAGAGGAGCGCTGGTGGTTGAGGCCAGCCCTTGGTAGGAGAGGAGCTAGCGGAAGCGGGAGCCGTTGGCGTTGGCGATCCAGCGACGCAGGGCGACGCGGACGTTGTTGACGCGACTCAGCGGAGCGTTGTCGAAGTACCAGCGGAAGGTTTTGATCTCTTCCAGGATGTCTACGTCGGGGAAGTCGGCGGTCAGTTCGGCAATGAAAGCCGCATCCAGCTCGGGGCGGTAAGGGTAATCGGGCAGCTGCTCTTGCAGGTAGGCGAGGATCTTCTCGGGAGAGTTGTCGAAGAACATGTCGGCGCTATTCACAGCTCGTCGGAGGCCCGGTAGATGTCCTCTTCGTCCAGAGTGGCCTTTTGCTCGAGCACGCCCCGGTTGAGCGCGGCCAGGCAGAGGCGGTTCAGCAGCCGGCAGACGCCGCCCGAAGTTTTGTAAAGGGCCAGGTAGGCCGAGTCGGTGAAGATGTCGGGTTTAGCTCCGGCCAGCTGGAGATGGTGGCAGACGTAGTTTTTGGTTTCGGCCTCATCCAGGGGAGGCAGCTTGTAGGAGAGTAGGATGCGCTGGTGGATGTTGCGGAACATGGGGCGCCCGAGCCGTCGGCCCAGGTCGGGATGACCGATCATGATCATGAGCAGGGGATCGATTGAATCCATCCTAAAATTAAGAAGTACAGGTATTTCGTCCAGTGTTTTGTCGGGCAGACACTGGCTCTCGTCGAGAATTAGAATCGGGGTCTTTTTGGCGTTCTCCACATAGTCGCGCACGGCCGTTTGCAGGTTTCGAAACAGAGTGGACTTGCGGCTGGAGGGCTCACCGCCGAACTCGCTGTTGAGCTGGGCCCAAAAATCCAGGGGAGTGACCGTCGACAGGGGCACGTAGAAGAGCTTGTAGACGGAGGAGTTGAGTTGCTCGACGAAGGCGCGCACGGCGGCCGTTTTGCCGGTTCCGGCCTCCCCCAGCACGAGCATCAGCCCCAGACGGGTACGCATGTAGTCCAGGCGCCGGGCGAGTTCGTCAAAGGCCGCAGTGGGGAGCAGTTTCTGGGCCGGGATGTCCTTGGCGAAGGGAGTGTCGGAGAAGCCGTAAAAAGTGTGGATCACGATTCATCCTCCTCGTCGGGAAGGGAAAAACGGGGTCTTCGGGGGGAAGTGGCGTTTTGGGCGGCGTCGACCCGGTGCAGACGCACCACCGGCTGGTCGTCTTCGAAGAGAAACAGCTCACTGGGACGTCCTTCGGGATGGCGGATCTCGATGCGCAGGCCAGTGTATTGGGGCGGCACTTCCCAGAGCCGGCGGGCGATGGAGACGGTGCAGTCGTTGCGGACGGTGCGGTGCAACGTGCGGTAAAAGACCCGGTCCAACTCGGCCCGGCTGACCGTACGGCGGCGAATGGAGGCGAGCGAGCGCAGGTAACGCTCCAGTGGCGTCTCACAGATGCTCGAGTGGCGGCGCCGGTGATAGTCCTGCTCCAGCCACTGAGACAAGCGAGCATTGAGATCGTCGAGGGTCAAGGCCTCGAGATCGAGAAGGCTTAGAAAACCCTGGCGCAGGGTGCGAAACCAGCGCTCGATTTTTCCGCGCGAAGGACTGTCATAGGGCTTGGAATGCACCAGAGCCACACCCAGACGGGCGCAGGCCAAGGTGAGTTGTTTGGAGGAGAAGGCCGAGCCGTTGTCACAGTAAAGGATCTGGGGTAAACCATGGCGCGAGAAGGCTTTTTGGAGTGCCGAGACGACCACTGCGGAGTTTTCCCGGGTGTAGAAGCGGGCCAGGGTCAGGAAGCGGGAATGGTCATCGATGGCTGCAGCCAGGTAGGTTTTGCGGCGGCGGCGGCCGAGAGGCACCTTGGGGCCGTGCATAAAATCCATCACCCACAGATCGTTGGCGTGGGGTTTTTCGAAGTGCTTGCGGGCCTTGGGCGCCGGCTTGACCTGGGGCCGCAGACCGGCCCGCTTGATGTGACGACGCAAAGTGGATTCGGAGATGCGGCGCGAAGTGATGTGGCCCGAGGCCACCAGCTGTTCACGGAGTCGGTTGACCGGCACCCGGGGATGGCGGGCCAGCAGCTCGGAGATGTGGGCGCTCAGCTGCTCGGAGATGACCCGGCTTCGGCCCGCATCGCAACGCCGCTTGGACGCGTGATCAACGTCAAATAGAATTCCCGCAGCGACGATTGGAAATCCCCACACAAGGATTAAAAAAAAAGAGCTGTAGCCGTCCTCTGAGACGGCCCTTTCCGCGGTCCTCCTTTCTGTAAAAAAGAGAGATTGTTCCTAGAATGCGAGGGGGACGGAGTGAGGGCGTAGCCCGAACGGAGCTCCCCCTCGCTCGCGCTGGCGTCGAGGGGAGTGGACCAGATCCACGAGGCTGCTGAGCGGCCTCTGTAGGGCGCTGTACGACCTCTCCCCTTGGCGGGCACTCGTCTATCGCCCTCACCAAGCACTTTCCGGGGTCCAATCAGCCGATTTGCCCGGATTTGACCTCCTCGCGGTTTCCTCATTTCGTGGTTCCCTGCTGCTTTGCCTTGGCGCTCTCCATTCGATAGCTCGGGACGTTGAGTTCCAGAATCACGCTGTGGTGCACCAGCCGGTCGATGGCTGCTGCCGTCGTCAGGGGGTCCTTGAAGATCCTCTCCCAGTCCGAGAAGATCAGGTTGCTGGTCAGCAAGATGCTGCGACGTTCGTAACGATGGGCCAGCAGTGTGAAGAGAACCTCCATTTCCTCCCGGCTTTGCTGAACGTAGCCGATGTCATCGACTATGAGAGCCTCGAAGCGATCCAGTTTCTTGAGCTCCTTCTCCAGAGTCAGATCGATTTTGGCCCGCAGCAATCGCTGTACCAGCAGGGCGCAGGTAGAAAACAGAACCCGGCGCCCCAGCAGAATCAACTCCTGGCCCAGAGCACAGACCAGATGGGTTTTCCCGCTCCCAGGGTTACCGAAAGCCAAGACGTTCTCGGCACGATCCAAAAACGTCCCTTCCAGCAGCGCTGTGAGTTGTCGATCCACGCTTTGGGGCAAGCGCGAGCGGTCCAGCGCCGTCAGCGTTTTCTCCCAGGGAAGCTTGGAGGCCCGACGCTGGCGCTGGATTTTGCGCTCGTGCCGCTCCGCCACCTCGATCTCAGATAACGACAAGAGAAACCGGGGATAGGACAGACTTTCCTGGGTGGCCAGTGCCGCCTGGGCGGCGTAGTGCTCCCGAAAGGCCGGTAGATGCAGCTCGATTAGGCACTCGCGAAGTCGCGGTAAGTTGCCTGTGCTCATGACCTCACCTCCCGGTTCTCGAGAAGGGTGTCGTAGAGGCCCACGTCCATCTTCTCCACCATCACTTCCCAGGGTTCCACCACCGGATCGACAAGGCATTCTCGTAGTGCTTCAAAACGGATTCTTTGTCCCCGCTCAATCAACACCTGAAGTGCCTCTCGCACCCGCTGTTCACCTTCCTGGGCAGCCACCTCGAGGATCTTCAGATATTGGCGATCCGCCGTGGCCGGACAATCTCGGCGCAGCTCGTCGTAGGCGACTCGAAACAAGATCCCCGGAAACAGATCCTCCCGCCAGCGATAGCGAGTAAACGCCCCCGGCTTGCGCACCAACGAATGGATCACGTGCCGGTAGTCAATGCGATGCTTGCCTTCTCCTCGCAAGCGCGGCATCCGTGCCTGGCGCCGTCCTCCGTAGTAGACCTCCACCTGATCCGCCCACACCCGCACTTGAACGCGCTCGCCGATCAACCGGCTGTCCACCGAATAGGTGTTGTGGCGAACCCGGATCGTACTGCTGGGGGAGACTCTCACCCACTGCCGGGTGAAGTCATCCAGACGGCGTGCCGGCAACGGGCGCATCACTGCCAGCTCTTCTCCCAGGCGCTTTTGCCGGGCCGCATTGCGCCGGGACACAATCACCGCTACAAAGCCCTCGTACTCTTCCCGGCTGGAAAAATCACGGCTACACCGCAGCAGCAGTTCCTGCTCAATGGCCCGTTTCAAGCGGTGATGGGACTGTTCCACATCCCCGTTCTCGTGTGCCTTTCCTGCCTGAGTGCGACTGGAGCGCATCCCGAAGTGTCTCAGCAACGCTTGATAGCGCTCGGTGAACTCTTCCCGCTTCAGGTTCTTGACTGCCGCCGAGAGCCGGTCGGTCCGGTGCTCCTCGGGCAGCGCCCCCAACTCCCACAACGCGTTCTGAAGCCCCAGGCTGAGGCTCTCAAACGACTCACTGAAACACAGCGTGGTCGCTTCCCAGTTCGAGTAGGCCAACACGAAGTGGTACAGCAGATGGGGAAACGGCTGGCCCTGGATCGTCACTCCGAGGCGCCCCATAAACGTGAAGTCCGATTGCGCTTGATGTCCCGGCTGATACTTCTGCGGGAACATCACCTCCTTCGCTTCTCCGTATTCTGCCTTCCACTGCTTGATCCTGCGCTGCAGCGTTCTCAACTGGCCTTGCTGGAAGGCCCCTTCCTGCTGACGACACAAATGATCGAACACCGCTTTTGCTTCCACCGTCGGCGATCGCTTCAGGATCTCTTTCACCTCCGGCCACACCGACTCGAACGGATCCGATCGAGTTCTCCAATACCGTTCCGGCTGACACTGGCTCGGTAGCTTTCCCGACTTCAGGTACTTGCGAGCTGTCTTTCGCGACATCCCCGCTTTGGCCGCCGCCATCGTTAGCGTCTTCTCGTTCTTCTTCAACTTTACTAACCTCCGCACTTGCTGATCCTTAACCATGCCCTCATGGTCAGGATCAGCCCTGAAAAAGCGGGGAATTCCATTTGTCGTCCGGGGAATTCTAACTGTCGCCAATCAGGCAAGAGTCCGTCGAGTCCTTCTTGGCGGTAGCGGCGCAACCAGCTCTTGAAAGTGGCGACTGAGTAGCGGCGTCTGCCCAGACCCGGCACATCCAGCTCTTTTCGGGCCATGCGGCCGAAGTAACGGGCTTGGCTGCCGGCGGCGGCGTGCAGCACCGGCGCGATGACGCCGTAGCGGAACAGCGCCACGGCCTGGCGTTTTTGTTTTCCCTTCATCCTGAGGCTCCTTTGGCCAACCCTTTGTGCCACAACCCTACCGCTGGGCCCCTATCACGCAGTGTGGAGGATCGATTCTTGTCATGACGCGGCTGCCAGCCGGGTCCAAACAACGTGGCGCAAAAAGGGGATTGAGCGACTTGTGCTGCAGACACAGCGGATGCCGGTGAGTCAGCCCGTCAGCAAGCCAGAGCGGGGCCCGAGAGCCAATCGTAGGTCGAACAGCAGGTGGGGGAAGTAACGCCGATGAAAACGCAGCACCACTCGGGGTGGAGAGCCTCGGGGCTGGGCCGCCAGCAGCGCGGCCACCTGCTGGGCCTGCCGCCGCACCCCTTGGACGGCTCCGGGCAACTCGACCTCGGCCACCGGAAAAGAGAGCAGTCGCCCATAGACGGCCGCCAACAGCAGCAGCATGCGGTGCAGCGTCAACTCCTCCAACAGCACAGCTTCCTCACCTTGGCTGCCGGCCGTGGCCACCTCGTCCAGCGCTTGGCGCATCGTCCGTTTGCCGTTCACCACCACTTCGACCATCCAGCTCATCAACCCCAGGCTGAAGCGTCGGCGCGGCACCACTTGAGCCGGCAGCACGCTGAAGGTGACATCTCGTGGCTGATCCGGGCCCCGCCGCCGGCAGCGGAAGCGAGCCACTGGAAACCGTTGATAGGTCCGCCCCTCCTCATCCACCAAGCACCTGAAATACAGACCGTGGCGTACGGCGCATTCACTTCCCCGGCACAGCGGACAGCGGTCCCGGTAGTCGGGCAACAGCTCGTACAGCCCCAGTCCCAGAGAGGAAAGACTTGACAAAGACCTGTCTTGGAAGCGATCCTGAATCTGAAGTTTGTCTTCGAAAAGCCGGGAGTTATCCGAAGCTCAAACCACGGGCTCCCGGCTGCTCCTTTCCCTTCTTCTCCGCACGGAACGTGTCAACAACTTTGAGACACTTTGGTGAATAAATTACAGTAGCGGCATCTCAGGGGTCCTTCTTTTCGGGAGGGTTGATCCAAACCGCCTCTGGAAGAGCGGGAGGAACGGGTTTGCCATTGGGAAATCTCTCCTGGAAGAGTGCATGGGCGGCCTCCAGTGTTTGGGCTCGATTGCGACGTGTGGCGATGGCGGTGAGGTAGTGCACGTCCTCGGGAGTGTGCAGGCCGATACCCGAATGGCGATGGTCGCGGTTATACCAATCGAAGAACTCCCGGCAAAAGGTTCTGGCTTGCTGGATGGTGCCGAATCGAGCCGGGAATTCGGGCCGGTACTTGAGGGTCTTGAATTGGGCCTCCGAGTAGGGATTGTCGTCACAGACGTGAGGCCGAGAGTGAGACTTGGTCACTCCCAGATCGGCCAGCAGCAAGGCCAGTGCCTTGGAACTCATCGACGACCCTCGATCAGCATGGAGGGTGAGATCTCCCGACACGATCGCCTGCTTGGAGTAGCTCTGGGCGATCAAAGCCTTGGCCAGGCGTGAGTTCTCCTGGGTGGCCACCATCCAGCCCACCACGTAGCGGCTGAAGATATCCAGAACCACATAGAGGTAGTAATAACTCCATTTGACGGGACCCTTGAGCTTGGTGATGTCCCATGACCAACATTGGTTGGGGCCGGTGGCCAGGAGTTCTGGCTTGGCGTATTGGGGATGGCGGCGCTGGCGGCGACGCTCCTTGACTTCCAGACGTTGGGACAGAATGCGATACATGGTTCGGATCGAGCACAAGTATCGCCCTTCATCCAGTAGCTCCGCCCACACTGTGGCGGGAGCTTTGTCGACAAACCGCTGGCTGTGCAGGACCTCCACGACAGCTTCCTTCTCGGGCGGGCTCAAGGCGCGTGGGGATGCGGGCCGAGGTCGAGGATCCATCGCCGGCCGTTCCCGCCGAAGTTTCTCCCGATACAGACTGGATGGCGGCAGATCCAGAGCCTGACAGCCGGCCCGGACTCCGTGGGATTGTGAGAATCGCAAAGCTTCGTCCATCAGCTCTCGTCTCCGTTCTCTTCGCTGCTCGCCAGAGAGATCCCCAACAGTTGCGAGACTTTTTTTTGGAGATCCAGCATGGCTTCAAACTTCTCGAGCTTGCGCTTCAACTTCCGATTCTCGGCCTGAACTTGCCTCAATTGATGATCCAGAGGATTGACCGGCTTGGACTTGCGCCCCCGCTTGCGAGGAGTCAGCGCCTGCAGCGTTCCTTCCTCGCGTTGTCGTCGCCAGGTCTGAAGATTCGACCAGTAAAGTCCTTCTCGGCGCAGCAAGGCTCCCACTCCGCCCGACTCTTCACATCCATCGGCCTGCTCCAGGATCCGGAGCTTATAGCGGGCTGAAAATCGGCGACGCGTGGCCTTGCTGGGAACTTCCGGATCGGGTCTAGGAAGAACCCTGTCGGGCTCAGTCCGTTCCGCACCGATTTTGGGGACCTCTCCGCTTCGCTCCGAAGTCTCCAAAATCCTCAGTTTCTTATCGCTCCTGTTTACCATCATCGTGTGATCCAGCTTCTCACCCTCTAGTCTAATTTAGTGGGGAAGAAGTGTCTCACCCATGTTGGCACAGAGGGCAGCCAAGACAGCTGTCACACTGTCATATTCTTTTCACCCGCTGCGGGCTAAGACAATCTATACAATTCCGGCTGCAAAAGGCAGAGAAGTTTGTGACGTATTACACCCACCCTTTTGGCGAACATCCACTACCCGGGTCTTGTTCGGGTTCAGTCGTAATCCACGCTGCGCCAGCTCCTTTCGAAGCTTCCTCAGCGCTTCTCGCGCCTGTCGCTCATCTCGGCATAGAATCACCCCATCATCGCACTGCTGTCCAAATTAGCTGAGATTCGATCATCGACCCCTTGATTTTATTGGCGTCTTGGATAGGATTTTCAGTCTTTTCATGTCCAGGTCTCCGATTGTGCTGTCCAGATTACGAGAAGGTGAAGGAGGGTTGAGAGCTCTCCGGTAGTAGGGGTGGGAACTTGAATGGTTGGTTCAACCACCTCCACAAGTCTCTATGAACGAACATGTTCATCCTCAGCAGTGCGGCCAGATTGGACAGTGACCAGTCAAAGGTTGCTTTGAGCTGCAGAAACTTCAGGATCAGCAGAGCGATCAATGCTGTCCAAATTTGGGTCTTGAGGGCGTTGGCCGAGGTGCCGACGAAGGTCTTGACCCGTAGATTCTGCTTGAGGGCCTTGAAAAAGAGCTCGATTTGCCAGCGCTCCTTGTAGATTGCGGCAATGGTGGTGGCTCCGAAATCCAGGTGATTCGTCAAAAAAACGAGGCGGCCAGAGAGCGGATCTTGGATTTCGACCAGGCGCAAGAAACAGGTTTTGTCCTGGGCGGCCAGTCCGTGAAAGAAAATCACCTGGTCACGGACGACTCGACGGTTTTTGGGAAGCGGGCGGTCTTCGAGGACCTCGTAATCGGCACGGTCTTTGAGACGGGTCACAAAGAAGACGCCCTGACGGGTCAAGTCCGCATACCAGTTGTAGTCGTTGTAGCCGCGATCAAAGACGACAACGGTGCCGGCGGCAAACTTCAGACGGCGAGCCACGGTGATGTCGGCCGTGGCTGCCTCGGTGATGTGGGCAAAGACGGGAAGGTAACCGTTGTGGTCCAAGAGTAGATGCAGTTTGACGGCCCCCTTGGTTCGGCAAAAATGAGCCCAGTCAAACAATTGTGCGCACAGATCGATGACGGTCGCATCCAGACTCAGCAGCGGATTCTTGAAACGAAATCTTCTCTTGCGACGCCCTTCGGTCTCTCTCAGACAACGATCCAGCAGGCGGTAAAAAACCTTTTCGTACAGTTGCCAGGGTCGATGCTCATTGGCATAGCTGAGGGTGGAGCGCTTGGGAGAAGCGATTCCAAGATGATGCAGTTTTCCTTCACAGCTGGCCAGACCTCCGCAGATCTCCCGCAGGCTATGAGCACGGCCCAGCTGGCAAAACAGCATGGCGACAAACTGTCCCCAGCTGCTGAAACCGCGTGCATGGCGCTCGGCTTTGGTCTCCAGGACCAGTTGTTGAAACTCCCAGCGAGGAAAAAGCTGGAGAAGTTGACTGAAAATACTGCAAAATCGATTCACGGTCGGGTCCTCCTTGTCCGGTTATTCGATAAAACCGAATCTTACGAGGTCGACCCGACCTCTCTTATTGAAGTTACCCCACTTTTGTGGACAGTTTACGGCTTTCGAATCAAGCCACATCTGAGTGCCTCGATTCATAGTTGATCGGCGACAGATAGTCCAGTGACGAGTGCCGCCTGTGAGGGTTGTAAAAGCCCTCGATGTAGTCGAAGACAGCAAGCTTGGCCTGCAGCTTGCTGCGGAAGCTGTGCCGGTCGATCAGTTCACACTCCAGAGAGGCAAAAAAGCTCTCACACAGCGCGTTGTCATAACAGTCACCGACCGAGCCCATGGAGGGTCTGATGCCGGCTCTCTTGCAGCGTAGCCCGAACTCGATCGACGTGTATTGCGTCCCCTGGTCCGAGTGATGGATCACCCCGTCGGATTCACGCTCTTGAAGTGCCATTTGCAGGGCATCGGTCACTAGCCGGGTCTTGAGATCATTTCTGAGCGACCAGCCGACCACTCGACGACTGAAAGCGTCGACCACTACGGCCAGGTAGACGAAACCTGCCCAACTCGGCACGTACGTGATGTCTGCAACCCACAGTCGGTTGGGGCGGCTGACCTGGAAGTTTCGCTCCACCAGATCCGGAGCCGGACGGCTGTCTTGGCCTCTCAGGGTCGTGCGTGTCTTGCGTCTGCGGCTAACGCCTTCAATGCCGGCGACTTTCATCAGTCGGGCCACCCGGTTTTTGCCCACCAGGTGACCTTCCTCTCGAAGTTCCGCCGTAATGCGGGGAGCTCCATAGGTCCGACGACTTTGCTGGTGGATCCCGTTGATTGTTTCCAGAAGACGAGCATTCGCTTCATCTCGAGTCGAAGGTCCGCGATCGACCCACGCGTAGTAGCCACTGGTGGAGACACCCAGCAAACGGCACATGGTGGTGATTGGATAGTCGGCCTGATTCACTTTCACGAACCTGAAGACTCCTTGGAAATCGGATCGCTCTCCCGTGCGAACCAGGCCGCGGCTTTTGCCAATATTTCCCGCTCAACCCTCAGCTGCCTATTTTCTTTGCGCAACTTCCGCAGCTCGGCTCGTTCTACCGTCGTCAGGCCGTCTCTACGACGGCCTTCATCCAGGTCTGCCTGGGCGATCCAGTTGCGGATCGTCTGTTCGTTGGGTTCAAACTCTCGGGCCAGCTCACCGGGGCTGCGCCCGGCTCGATGAAGCTCGACTATCTGCTGGCGAAACTCGGGTGGATAAGCTCGTCTTGTTCTTGGCATCGTGTCCTCCATTCTCCCAAAGGATTAGGTGTCCACGAAACCGGGGGAACTCCATATGGCTAATTTGGACAAGAGTGCCATCATCGGCATAGCGGATCATCACTTCCCCGGCACGCTCCATCTCTTCATCCACTGGATGTAAATACAGATTAGCCAGCAACGGACTGATCACCGCACCTTGAGGAGTTCCTCTCTCCGGCTTCCACTTCTTCATCCCATCCAGAACTTCTTGTTCCAGATAGCTTCGAATCAGCTTCAGCACTCGACCGTCTGAGACTTCCTTCTCCACTTCTTGCATCAAGATCTCCGGGTCAATGCAGTCAAAGTATTTCTCGATGTCTGCATCAACCACCCAGTGATAGCCTTCTTCCAGTCGTCGTTGCACCTCGCGCAGTGCATCCTTGCAGCTTCGCTGCGGCCGGAATCCATAACTGTGCCGGCAGAACTTCTTTTCGAAGATTGGTTCCAGCACCTGGCGAAGGGATGTCTGCACCACTCTGTCCCGTACTGTCGGGATCCCCAGCGGTCGCTTCTTCCCTCCTCCTTTATCGATCCAGTGTCGGCGCACTGCTCGCGGTTGATAGCGATCGTCTTTCAGTTCCTGGTGCAGTTGCTCCAGTTCCCTTTCCAATCGCCACTCAAACTTCTGGATACTTTGGCCATCCACTCCACCGGCTCCTTTCCGTCGGCGTACCTTTCGCCACGCCGCTTCCAGACTCCGATTTCTGTAGACCTTGTCAATCAAGCTGAACCATTTGCCTCCTTTCACTCCTGTTTCCAGGGTCGTCAGCATGCGTTCGGTCCACACTTCCGCTTCCACCCAGCTCCATTTCTGGCTCTCGGCTTCTCTGCCTTGCTTAGGAGTCTCCTCCACTTTCGACAGTTCCTCTTGCTTCGTCATTGACTCTACACATCCACCTTCCTGGCGGGCCTTCGCTCCACCGGCATTACCCGGCTTCTTCACTACTACGCCGCCTCTGACTTCTGCGGGTCTCTTACCAGACCGACCTTTCGCAGACCTCCTCGCTTTACGTCACTTGAACTTCCCACCATTCCATCTCCAACCACCCCAAGGGTTAACAAGATGCCTTTTTCACGTTACCCATGTAATACGTCACAAACTTCTCTGCCTTTTGCAGCCGGAATTGTATAGATTGTCTTAGCCCGCAGCGGGTGAAAAGAATATGACAGTGTGACAGCTGTCTTGGCTGCGGAGAAGAAGGGAAAGGAGCAGCCGGGAGCCCGTGGTTTGAGCTTCGGATAACTCCCGGCTTTTCGAAGACAAACTTCAGATTCAGGATCGCTTCCAAGACAGGTCTTTGTCAAGTCTTTCCTCTCTGGGACTGGGGCTGTACGAGCTGTTGCCCGACTACCGGGACCGCTGTCCGCTGTGCCGGGGAAGTGAATGCGCCGTACGCCACGGTCTGTATTTCAGGTGCTTGGTGGATGAGGAGGGGCGGACCTATCAACGGTTTCCAGTGGCTCGCTTCCGCTGCCGGCGGCGGGGCCCGGATCAGCCACGAGATGTCACCTTCAGCGTGCTGCCGGCTCAAGTGGTGCCGCGCCGACGCTTCAGCCTGGGGTTGATGAGCTGGATGGTCGAAGTGGTGGTGAACGGCAAACGGACGATGCGCCAAGCGCTGGACGAGGTGGCCACGGCCGGCAGCCAAGGTGAGGAAGCTGTGCTGTTGGAGGAGTTGACGCTGCACCGCATGCTGCTGCTGTTGGCGGCCGTCTATGGGCGACTGCTCTCTTTTCCGGTGGCCGAGGTCGAGTTGCCCGGAGCCGTCCAAGGGGTGCGGCGGCAGGCCCAGCAGGTGGCCGCGCTGCTGGCGGCCCAGCCCCGAGGCTCTCCACCCCGAGTGGTGCTGCGTTTTCATCGGCGTTACTTCCCCCACCTGCTGTTCGACCTACGATTGGCTCTCGGGCCCCGCTCTGGCTTGCTGACGGGCTGACTCACCGGCATCCGCTGTGTCTGCAGCACAAGTCGCTCAATCCCCTTTTTGCGCCACGTTGTTTGGACCCGGCTGGCAGCCGCGTCATGACAAGAATCGATCCTCCACACTGCGTGATAGGGGCCCAGCGGTAGGGTTGTGACACAAAGGGTTGGCCAAAGGAGCCTCAGGATGAAGGGAAAACAAAAACGCCAGGCCGTGGCGCTGTTCCGCTACGGCGTCATCGCGCCGGTGCTGCACGCCGCCGCCGGCAGCCAAGCCCGTTACTTCGGCCGCATGGCCCGAAAAGAGCTGGATGTGCCGGGTCTGGGCAGACGCCGCTACTCAGTCGCCACTTTCAAGAGCTGGTTGCGCCGCTACCGCCAAGAAGGACTCGACGGACTCTTGCCCAAGCGGCGTTGCGATGCGGGCCGAAGCCGGGTCATCTCCGAGCAGCTGAGCGCCCACATCTCCGAGCTGCTGGCCCGCCATCCCCGGGTGCCGGTCAACCGACTCCGTGAACAGCTGGTGGCCTCGGGCCACATCACTTCGCGCCGCATCTCCGAATCCACTTTGCGTCGTCACATCAAGCGGGCCGGTCTGCGGCCCCAGGTCAAGCCGGCGCCCAAGGCCCGCAAGCACTTCGAAAAACCCCACGCCAACGATCTGTGGGTGATGGATTTTATGCACGGCCCCAAGGTGCCTCTCGGCCGCCGCCGCCGCAAAACCTACCTGGCTGCAGCCATCGATGACCATTCCCGCTTCCTGACCCTGGCCCGCTTCTACACCCGGGGAAACTCCGCAGTGGTCGTCTCGGCACTCCAAAAAGCCTTCTCGCGCCATGGTTTACCCCAGATCCTTTACTGTGACAACGGCTCGGCCTTCTCCTCCAAACAACTCACCTTGGCCTGCGCCCGTCTGGGTGTGGCTCTGGTGCATTCCAAGCCCTATGACAGTCCTTCGCGCGGAAAAATCGAGCGCTGGTTTCGCACCCTGCGCCAGGGTTTTCTAAGCCTTCTCGATCTCGAGGCCTTGACCCTCGACGATCTCAATGCTCGCTTGTCTCAGTGGCTGGAGCAGGACTATCACCGGCGCCGCCACTCGAGCATCTGTGAGACGCCACTGGAGCGTTACCTGCGCTCGCTCGCCTCCATTCGCCGCCGTACGGTCAGCCGGGCCGAGTTGGACCGGGTCTTTTACCGCACGTTGCACCGCACCGTCCGCAACGACTGCACCGTCTCCATCGCCCGCCGGCTCTGGGAAGTGCCGCCCCAATACACTGGCCTGCGCATCGAGATCCGCCATCCCGAAGGACGTCCCAGTGAGCTGTTTCTCTTCGAAGACGACCAGCCGGTGGTGCGTCTGCACCGGGTCGACGCCGCCCAAAACGCCACTTCCCCCCGAAGACCCCGTTTTTCCCTTCCCGACGAGGAGGATGAATCGTGATCCACACTTTTTACGGCTTCTCCGACACTCCCTTCGCCAAGGACATCCCGGCCCAGAAACTGCTCCCCACTGCGGCCTTTGACGAACTCGCCCGGCGCCTGGACTACATGCGTACCCGTCTGGGGCTGATGCTCGTGCTGGGGGAGGCCGGAACCGGCAAAACGGCCGCCGTGCGCGCCTTCGTCGAGCAACTCAACTCCTCCGTCTACAAGCTCTTCTACGTGCCCCTGTCGACGGTCACTCCCCTGGATTTTTGGGCCCAGCTCAACAGCGAGTTCGGCGGTGAGCCCTCCAGCCGCAAGTCCACTCTGTTTCGAAACCTGCAAACGGCCGTGCGCGACTATGTGGAGAACGCCAAAAAGACCCCGATTCTAATTCTCGACGAGAGCCAGTGTCTGCCCGACAAAACACTGGACGAAATACCTGTACTTCTTAATTTTAGGATGGATTCAATCGATCCCCTGCTCATGATCATGATCGGTCATCCCGACCTGGGCCGACGGCTCGGGCGCCCCATGTTCCGCAACATCCACCAGCGCATCCTACTCTCCTACAAGCTGCCTCCCCTGGATGAGGCCGAAACCAAAAACTACGTCTGCCACCATCTCCAGCTGGCCGGAGCTAAACCCGACATCTTCACCGACTCGGCCTACCTGGCCCTTTACAAAACTTCGGGCGGCGTCTGCCGGCTGCTGAACCGCCTCTGCCTGGCCGCGCTCAACCGGGGCGTGCTCGAGCAAAAGGCCACTCTGGACGAAGAGGACATCTACCGGGCCTCCGACGAGCTGTGAATAGCGCCGACATGTTCTTCGACAACTCTCCCGAGAAGATCCTCGCCTACCTGCAAGAGCAGCTGCCCGATTACCCTTACCGCCCCGAGCTGGATGCGGCTTTCATTGCCGAACTGACCGCCGACTTCCCCGACGTAGACATCCTGGAAGAGATCAAAACCTTCCGCTGGTACTTCGACAACGCTCCGCTGAGTCGCGTCAACAACGTCCGCGTCGCCCTGCGTCGCTGGATCGCCAACGCCAACGGCTCCCGCTTCCGCTAGCTCCTCTCCTACCAAGGGCTGGCCTCAACCACCAGCGCTCCTCTAATCCGTCATTTTCTGCTTACCCAATCCAGGTCAAAACAGCCTGACTTCACCCCCTCTAAACAATCTGCTGTCTTACACCCATCAGGCTCTTGTCCGTGTCAGGTTTCCCTTCCATTCGAGCTTCGCCATTTCCCAGCAGGCTCGCTGTCCCCTCTGAGCCGAATCGAGTTCGTCTCCTACAGACTGGTGGTTCTCCTTCGGCTGCTTCCCACCCCACCTCACGATGACGCAGTTGCCGTCGAATACGGGCCGGAGAACGTTTGCCCGGTAGGGACTTTCACCCTACTGTTCAAGTGCGCTTACGAGCGCACTCGGAGCCGCCTCCGCGCGGCGATCTGATCGAACTTTTAACTTGCAACCTCACAGCGATCCGATCGGACCACGGAGGGTCCTCCTACACCGGGAATGTCACACCATAGCGAAGTGGCTGGCCACTGGATCGTATAATATTGTATGGTTTGGAGGTCATGATGAAGTACTCACAGTTCGTTTTGTCTATCCTGTTGCTGGGCATGCCGGGAGGCAATGTAATCGCTCGGTCTTTGGGCCAGCAGGTCGCTGAACTAGGCCGCGTTGTGGGGGAACCTAGATCGAGAGCTGAGGGTGAAGCTTGGCAGGCCGTTGCAGAAGCTAAAGATGTCGGGAAGCGAGTCCGGCTGGCCCAGACATTTCTGGCAGATTACCCCAGGAGCGGGTTGACTGCCTATGCCCACCGTGTTCTGGCGAATGCAGCTCATGAGAAGGGTGATATCGAGAACTTCGTTCAGCACGGCGAACAAGTTTTACTCGAGCTGCCCGAAACGCCTGAGCTACTGGCCCCGTTAGCCAACATCTACTCCGAGAGGGGAGACGTTGTCAAGGCAACCGACTACGCCAGCCGGGCACTGCCGCTGTTGGACCAGGCGGGGGAAAAGCCAGGCGCAATGCCCTCGGTTCAGTGGGTCGCTCTGAGGCAGGGGCTGCGGGCTGCTGCCCATTATGCTCTGGGCCGTTGCCATTTAGAGAGGTGGAACAAATCTTCGCTCAAGCCGCCTGAGGAACTGCAGCAGGCCGTCGAGAATTTGAACCGTACGCTGGAAATGGATCCCCAGCACGGCTATGCCGCCTTCCGGCTGGGGTTTGCCCAGTCGCGCTCCCGGGATGCGGAAGCCGCCCTGGCCGCCTATGCGCGCGCCTGCATCGTAGAGGGGCCGGCCGCGGGGCCAGCCAGAAAGAATCTGGAGAGGATACACAAGGACCTGAAACGGGATCCCGCATCCAAATGGTCCAAGATGAGCGTCGACGAAGTCCTCAAGGAAGAACGAAAACGGCTGGAGGCACAGATGGCAGAAAGAGAGCAGAAGCTAAACCGCCTGGCTGCACAGGTTGACAGCCGGGAACTAATGAAAATGGCCGTTCCACCCTCGAATTGACTCGAACAGTTGGAGTTCCCCCGGTTTCGTGGACACCTAATCCTTTGGGAGAATGGAGGACACGATGCCAAGAACAAGACGAGCTTATCCACCCGAGTTTCGCCAGCAGATAGTCGAGCTTCATCGAGCCGGGCGCAGCCCCGGTGAGCTGGCCCGAGAGTTTGAACCCAACGAACAGACGATCCGCAACTGGATCGCCCAGGCAGACCTGGATGAAGGCCGTCGTAGAGACGGCCTGACGACGGTAGAACGAGCCGAGCTGCGGAAGTTGCGCAAAGAAAATAGGCAGCTGAGGGTTGAGCGGGAAATATTGGCAAAAGCCGCGGCCTGGTTCGCACGGGAGAGCGATCCGATTTCCAAGGAGTCTTCAGGTTCGTGAAAGTGAATCAGGCCGACTATCCAATCACCACCATGTGCCGTTTGCTGGGTGTCTCCACCAGTGGCTACTACGCGTGGGTCGATCGCGGACCTTCGACTCGAGATGAAGCGAATGCTCGTCTTCTGGAAACAATCAACGGGATCCACCAGCAAAGTCGTCGGACCTATGGAGCTCCCCGCATTACGGCGGAACTTCGAGAGGAAGGTCACCTGGTGGGCAAAAACCGGGTGGCCCGACTGATGAAAGTCGCCGGCATTGAAGGCGTTAGCCGCAGACGCAAGACACGCACGACCCTGAGAGGCCAAGACAGCCGTCCGGCTCCGGATCTGGTGGAGCGAAACTTCCAGGTCAGCCGCCCCAACCGACTGTGGGTTGCAGACATCACGTACGTGCCGAGTTGGGCAGGTTTCGTCTACCTGGCCGTAGTGGTCGACGCTTTCAGTCGTCGAGTGGTCGGCTGGTCGCTCAGAAATGATCTCAAGACCCGGCTAGTGACCGATGCCCTGCAAATGGCACTTCAAGAGCGTGAATCCGACGGGGTGATCCATCACTCGGACCAGGGGACGCAATACACGTCGATCGAGTTCGGGCTACGCTGCAAGAGAGCCGGCATCAGACCCTCCATGGGCTCGGTCGGTGGCTGTTATGACAACGCGCTGTGTGAGAGCTTTTTTGCCTCTCTGGAGTGTGAACTGATCGACCGGCACAGCTTCCGCAGCAAGCTGCAGGCCAAGCTTGCTGTCTTCGACTACATCGAGGGCTTTTACAACCCTCACAGGCGGCACTCGTCACTGGACTATCTGTCGCCGATCAACTATGAATCGAGGCACTCAGATGTGGCTTGATTCGAAAGCCGTAAACTGTCCACAAAAGTGGGGTAACTTCAAGTACTGTCCAGGCGTTCCTCTGAGGACACCTCTCCCAGCCTGAGGGAGCGTGCGGCTGTTGGCGAGCCGGGAACAGCATTGAGTCATTTCACTCAGAACGGGGCCATTCCCCCCAACAAAGCTTTCTTGCCTGGCGCCTGAAGCTAGCCTGGCATGGAGATCTACCTTGAGTATAATATCGAGAAACCTGTTGATGCGATCCTGGCAGGCTTCGCCGACTTGTCGACCAATCTCGTAATGAGAGCCTGCCACCTGAATCAGAGGAAAGCGTTCGAGACTCATGGCATATCCGTTTCTTGCGTCGAGATGCTTTACAGACTGAGATCCTTTGTTTCAGTGTTCACCGTAGCTACGGGAACCAGCTCTTGTTACCCATCACATTTTACAACCAGGGGACAGGGAATTCGCGCAGGTCCTGCCCGGCAGCACCTGGTCGCTCGAAACCTCTCCAGCTCTGGTCCAACAGCGGGGCTTTACCGTAAGCCTTGACAAAGGGCACCCCCATAGCCATGTTTAGGGTCGCTGGTCAATTGGACTTCCGCAAAGCTCGATGGGTCCGGATGCAACATACGTGGGGAGTACTTACATTTTGCCTGCTCGTCGCCTTGACGGTGCACGTCAACTCTCCATGGCCCTGGGCGAAGCTGACGAACATTAGAATCCGCAACTCGTTGCTGGACCTGGAATTGAGGACGAGTGGAGAGCTGATCGCGAGCATTGACGGCAAAGAAGTGGCGAGAAATTCCGAGTGGAGGCTGGAGCTGCCCTGGGAGGTATTCAACTGACCACCTCAGCGGCGATCAGATCGGACTACGCCGAGAATATCACGGGATGGCGAAGTGTAGGAGCCGCTTCCATGCGGCGATCAGATCGGACCACGGAGGGTCCTCCTACCTGTCAGCAGCAGAGAATGACAGTGTAATGCGTCTTAACAACCACCGCCCCAGGACCACGAGGTCGACCTGTTGAAACCATCCCAGGTAGATCACACGCTCGCGACACCAGAATCTCAGGGACAGGCAGGCAGATTCTATGTCTACGCAATTTCCTTCGGCGCCGCTGTAGGTGGGTTTCTGTTTGGGTACGACCTGGCCGTTGTCGGGGGTGCACAGCTGCTGTTGGAGAAGTACTTTTCACTCGATGCGAGTGGGTTGGGGTGGGCGACTTCCAGCGCTTTACTGGGGTGTGCTGCCGGTCCGCTGGTGGCCGGTTTCATGGCCGACCGTCTGGGACGCAAGAATACTTTGATCGCGGGTTCTCTCCTGCTCGCAGTCTCGTCGATTGGCACCTCGCTCCCCGAGGACATCTCAACTTACAATCTCTTCCGTATCGTCGGCGGGGTCGGCGTTGGCATCTGTTCGATCGTTTCACCGATGTACATTGCTGAGATTGCACCGGCCAGGGTGCGCGGGGCGCTGATCACCATCAATCAGGTGGCGATCGTGCTCGGTTGCCTGGTCTCCTACATCGTGGCCCAGGCTCTGCTGGGTTTGTTTTCGCACGATGTTGCCTGGAGGTGGATGTTTGGTCTCGAATGCGTTCCCATTCTGTTTTTCGTTATCTACCTTCTGTTTGTTCCAAGAAGCCCGCGCTGGCTTGCGGAGAAAGGGCGGTCCGAGGAAGCTTTGACCGTGTTGACGCGTATTCAGGGCCGCGAGGCGGCTCTCCGTGAGCTGGACGGCATGGAACGTTTGCGTGATGAGGAAACTGCTCGGTTCACGGATGTCTTTCGGCCAGGCGTTCGCTTCGCCCTGTTGATTGCCGTGACACTGGCTGTCCTTCAGCAGTGGACGGGGGTGAGCGTTTTATCTTCTTACCTTCCAAAGATTTACCAGGCCGCCGGTTATGAAAGGATATCCGATGCCGTCTGGCTGTCGGTGGTGACGTACATTTTCAACCTGGCGGTGACTGTCGTGGCACTCTGGCTGGTGGACAGGACGGGGCGGAGACCCCTGTTGCTGGTGGGCTCGGCCGGCATGGTCGTCGGGTTGCTATGTTTGGGATTGGTGTTTTTCTTGAATGTTCGGGGAATTGCCGTACTCCTGGCCATGCTGATTGCACAGGCTGCTTTTCTGGTCAGCCTGGCTCCTGTGACCTGGATCATCATGTCCGAGATCTTTCCAACCCGCATTCGGGGACGTGCGATGGGGATCGCGGCGTTATCCCTATGGATTGCCTGCTTCCTGGGTGTGAGGTACATCCCGGTGCTGATGGAAGTGTTTGAGGCCATGTTTGGTACACCAGCCGGAGTTTTCTGGGTTTTCGCCGGGGTCTGTGTCTTCTCGTATTGGTTCTGTTGGAAATGGGTGCCCGAAACGAAGGGGCGAACCTTGGAAGAGATTGCCGCGTCGTGGCGCCAGGAATAGAGGCGAGCCGGGAACAATCTGATCGGACCACGGAGGGTCCTCCTACACTGGGCATGTCACCGGGCGGCGAAGGGATCTGATCGGACCACGGAGGGTCCTCCTACACTGGGCATGTCACAGGATGGCGAAGCGTAGGAGCCGCCTCCGCGCGGCGATCTGACCAAACTTTCAACCTTCAACTTTTAACTTGCAACCTCACAGCGATCTGATCGGACCACGGAGGGTCCTCCTACATTGGGAGTGTCACGGGATGGCGAAGGGATCTGATCGGACCACGGAGGGTCCTCCTACACTGGGCATGTCACAGGATGGCGAAGTGATAGGGGTAGGGAAAGCTCATTGGTTTGAGCCTCCCCTCCCTCCGAACCGGACGTGCGGTTCTCCCGCATCCGGCTCTCCAGTCAGTGGGGTCCACGGCGGGACTGACAGATCTGCGCGTGGGCTACGGCCATGGTAAATAGCCCCTGCTCGATAAAGTAGGCATTTTTGCCTCCTTTCACTCCTGTTTCCAGGGTCGTCAGCATGCGTTCGGTCCACACTTCCGCTTCCACCCAGCTCCATTTCTGGCTCTCGGCTTCTCTGCCTTGCTTAGGAGTCTCCTCCACTTTCGACAGTTCCTCTTGCTTCGTCATTGACTCTACACATCCACCTTCCTGGCGGGCCTTCGCTCCACCGGCATTACCCGGCTTCTTCACTACTACGCCGCCTCTGACTTCTGCGGGTCTCTTACCAGACCGACCTTTCGCAGACCTCCTCGCTTTACGTCACTTGAACTTCCCACCATTCCATCTCCAACCACCCCAAGGGTTAACAAGATGCCTTTTTCACGTTACCCATCAGGCTCTTGTCCGTGTCAGGTTTCCCTTCCATTCGAGCTTCGCCATTTCCCAGCAGGCTCGCTGTCCCCTCTGAGCCGAATCGAGTTCGTCTCCTACAGACTGGTGGTTCTCCTTCGGCTGCTTCCCACCCCACCTCACGATGACGCAGTTGCCGTCGAATACGGGCCGGAGAACGTTTGCCCGGTAGGGACTTTCACCCTACTGTTCAAGTGCGCTTACGAGCGCACTAGGAGCCGCCTCCGCGCGGCGATCTGACCGGACTTTCAACCTTCAACTTTTAACTTGCAACCTCACAGCGATCTGATCGGACCACGGAGGGTCCTCCTACATTGGGAGTGTCACGGGATGGCGAAGGGATCCGATCGGACCACGGAGGGTCCTCCTACATTGGGGATCTTTGAGGTACGATGAACTAGAAGAAGGGAGATTTTCTGTATGAAATTGACAAATGAGGTTTATATGGTGGGCGGCGGCGACAATGGGTTCAACATTTCCAATCGTTTCGACTGCAACGTGTTCGTGATTCGGGGTCACAAAGAATCGGTCCTGGTGGATGTCGGGTTTGACGGACCGGACGAGATTCTGAGAAACATCGAAGAAGACGGTCTGGATCCGGCCGAGATTACCCGCATCTTCGTCACCCACTACCATGCCGACCATACGGGGGGCCTGGCGTACCTGAAACGCAAACTGGGAGCTTCGGTCGTCGCAGGAGTAGAAGCGGCTCCCGCCATCCGTAATGGGGACGCCGACGAAATCGGTCTGACCTGGGCCACGAGCATTGGTTTTTATCCACCGGACTTCCGCTGGGAGGCCTGTGAAGTCGAGACGGAAATGGGGGACGGGGATCAGTTTCAGGTCGGGGGTCTGGAAGTCACGAGCATTGCCACGCCGGGTCACTGTAAGGGCCACTATTCTTTCCTCTTGAAAGGACCGGACCGCACCTACCTCTTTTCTGCAGATCAGGTGTTTTGGGGCGGGGCCATTCTTCTCCAGAACGTTCCTGACGCGAGCATTCAGGATTGTGCGGCCTCCATGGAAAAACTGTTGACGTACGAGTTCGACGCTCTAATCCCTTCTCATCTGAACTTTTCCCTGGAGCACGGCAAGCGCCACGTAGAAGCGGCGTCCCGGGCGTTTGAGCAAACCGGCCTCCCCAGGAACCTGTTCAGCTAACGGAAGACGCCGGACAAGGCTCTTGTGATCAACGTCAAATAGAATTCCCGCGCATTGACTCATCCAAAATCGAACTGATGGCATACTGATTGGCGACAGTTAGAATTCCCCGCGACGACAAATGGAATTCCCCGCTTTTTCAGGGCTGATCCTGACCATGAGGGCATGGTTAAGGATCAGCAAGTGCGGAGGTTAGTAAAGTTGAAGAAGAACGAGAAGACGCTAACGATGGCGGCGGCCAAAGCGGGGATGTCGCGAAAGACAGCTCGCAAGTACCTGAAGTCGGGAAAGCTACCGAGCCAGTGTCAGCCGGAACGGTATTGGAGAACTCGATCGGATCCGTTCGAGTCGGTGTGGCCGGAGGTGAAAGAGATCCTGAAGCGATCGCCGACGGTGGAAGCAAAAGCGGTGTTCGATCATTTGTGTCGTCAGCAGGAAGGGGCCTTCCAGCAAGGCCAGTTGAGAACGCTGCAGCGCAGGATCAAGCAGTGGAAGGCAGAATACGGAGAAGCGAAGGAGGTGATGTTCCCGCAGAAGTATCAGCCGGGACATCAAGCGCAATCGGACTTCACGTTTATGGGGCGCCTCGGAGTGACGATCCAGGGCCAGCCGTTTCCCCATCTGCTGTACCACTTCGTGTTGGCCTACTCGAACTGGGAAGCGACCACGCTGTGTTTCAGTGAGTCGTTTGAGAGCCTCAGCCTGGGGCTTCAGAACGCGTTGTGGGAGTTGGGGGCGCTGCCCGAGGAGCACCGGACCGACCGGCTCTCGGCGGCAGTCAAGAACCTGAAGCGGGAAGAGTTCACCGAGCGCTATCAAGCGTTGCTGAGACACTTCGGGATGCGCTCCAGTCGCACTCAGGCAGGAAAGGCACACGAGAACGGGGATGTGGAACAGTCCCATCACCGCTTGAAACGGGCCATTGAGCAGGAACTGCTGCTGCGGTGTAGCCGTGATTTTTCCAGCCGGGAAGAGTACGAGGGCTTTGTAGCGGTGATTGTGTCCCGGCGCAATGCGGCCCGGCAAAAGCGCCTGGGAGAAGAGCTGGCAGTGATGCGCCCGTTGCCGGCACGCCGTCTGGATGACTTCACCCGGCAGTGGGTGAGAGTCTCCCCCAGCAGTACGATCCGGGTTCGCCACAACACCTATTCGGTGGACAGCCGGTTGATCGGCGAGCGCGTTCAAGTGCGGGTGTGGGCGGATCAGGTGGAGGTCTACTACGGAGGACGGCGCCAGGCACGGATGCCGCGCTTGCGAGGAGAAGGCAAGCATCGCATTGACTACCGGCACGTGATCCATTCGTTGGTGCGCAAGCCGGGGGCGTTTACTCGCTATCGCTGGCGGGAGGATCTGTTTCCGGGGATCTTGTTTCGAGTCGCCTACGACGAGCTGCGCCGAGATTGTCCGGCCACGGCGGATCGCCAATATCTGAAGATCCTCGAGGTGGCTGCCCAGGAAGGTGAACAGCGGGTGCGAGAGGCACTTCAGGTGTTGATTGAGCGGGGACAAAGAATCCGTTTTGAAGCACTACGAGAATGCCTTGTCGATCCGGTGGTGGAACCCTGGGAAGTGATGGTGGAGAAGATGGACGTGGGCCTCTACGACACCCTTCTCGAGAACCGGGAGGTGAGGTCATGAGCACAGGCAACTTACCGCGACTTCGCGAGTGCCTAATCGAGCTGCATCTACCGGCCTTTCGGGAGCACTACGCCGCCCAGGCGGCACTGGCCACCCAGGAAAGTCTGTCCTATCCCCGGTTTCTCTTGTCGTTATCTGAGATCGAGGTGGCGGAGCGGCACGAGCGCAAAATCCAGCGCCAGCGTCGGGCCTCCAAGCTTCCCTGGGAGAAAACGCTGACGGCGCTGGACCGCTCGCGCTTGCCCCAAAGCGTGGATCGACAACTCACAGCGCTGCTGGAAGGGACGTTTTTGGATCGTGCCGAGAACGTCTTGGCTTTCGGTAACCCTGGGAGCGGGAAAACCCATCTGGTCTGTGCTCTGGGCCAGGAGTTGATTCTGCTGGGGCGCCGGGTTCTGTTTTCTACCTGCGCCCTGCTGGTACAGCGATTGCTGCGGGCCAAAATCGATCTGACTCTGGAGAAGGAGCTCAAGAAACTGGATCGCTTCGAGGCTCTCATAGTCGATGACATCGGCTACGTTCAGCAAAGCCGGGAGGAAATGGAGGTTCTCTTCACACTGCTGGCCCATCGTTACGAACGTCGCAGCATCTTGCTGACCAGCAACCTGATCTTCTCGGACTGGGAGAGGATCTTCAAGGACCCCCTGACGACGGCAGCAGCCATCGACCGGCTGGTGCACCACAGCGTGATTCTGGAACTCAACGTCCCGAGCTATCGAATGGAGAGCGCCAAGGCAAAGCAGCAGGGAACCACGAAATGAGGAAACCGCGAGGAGGTCAAATCCGGGCAAATCGGCTGATTGGACCCCGGAAAGTGCTTGGTGAGGGCGATAGACGAGTGCCCGCCAAGGGGAGAGGTCGTACAGCGCCCTACAGAGGCCGCTCAGCAGCCTCGTGGATCTGGTCCACTCCCCTCGACGCCAGCGCGAGCGAGGGGGAGCTCCGTTCGGGCTACGCCCTCACTCCGTCCCCCTCGCATTCTAGGAACAATCTCTCTTTTTTACAGAAAGGAGGACCGCGGAAAGGGCCGTCTCAGAGGACGGCTACAGCTCTTTTTTTTTAATCCTTGTGTGGGGATTTCCAATCGTCGCTGCGGGAATTCTATTTGACGTTGATCAGCATACCGTTGCCTCATCAAGAATCGAACCGAAAACTTGATGAGGAGGTCACAGATTGAAGAAGAAGTTGAGTTTGGAGTTGCGCCGAGAATTGTTGACGCGTACCGCTGAGGATTACGCATCGGCCCGCAAAGGGATCAAGAGCCAGATTGTAGATCAGTTGGTCGCGACAACCGGCTACGGTCGCAAACATGCGATTACCCTGTTGAACAATCCGCCGAGCAGGGCCAGTTCGTCGCGGCCCCGCCGTGCCCGATACGATGACCGGGTGAAGCGGGCACTGGTGACTCTTTGGACAACGGCCAACCGGATCTGCGCAAAGAGACTGGTCCCCTTTGTTCCCGAGTTGATCGAAGTTATGGAGAGGAACGGTCATCTATCCTTGCCGCCTGATGTTAGGCGAAGGCTGCTAGCGATCAGCCCAGCTACCGCTGATCGATTGTTGGCTTCCGAAAGAAGCAGCCGGCACGGTGTCAGTACGACCCGACCAGGAAGCTTGCTCAAGAAGCAGATCAAGGTCCGAACCTTCGCTGACTGGGATGATCTTCAACCCGGTTTTGTCGAAGCCGACCTTGTGGCTCACTGCGGCGAGAGTGCTGCAGGCAGTTTCCTACACACTCTGGTCCTGGTGGACGTCGCAACGGGCTGGACCGAATGCGTGGCGCTGCTACGGCGTAGCGAAGCCGATGTGATCGGATCTCTCAACTGCCTGCGTGGGCGGCTCCCGGTTCCTCTTCTCGGATTGGACACGGATAACGGAAGCGAATTCATCAACTATGAGATGCTCCGTTACTGCCAAAGAGAGCAGATCACTTTCACTCGTTCCCGGGTGGGTCGAAAGAACGATCAGGCCTTCGTTGAGGAGAAGAATGGTTCGATCGTGAGACGGCTGATTGGCTACGATCGCTACACGGGTCTGGGGGCCTGGCGAGCCCTGATTCAGCTTTACGAGATTCTGCGCCTCTACGTGAACTTCTTTCAGCCCTCGATGAAGCTAATCGAGAAGCAACGCCGGGGTGCACGCGTCAAGAAACGCTACGATCGGGCTCAAACTCCTTACCAGCGAATCTTAGCCTCTGATTGTCTCACCAAGAGAAAAATAGAACCCATCAAAGACCTGTACAGGAAGCTGGATCCAGTCACGTTACTCAAAGAACTCGAGCGAAGACAGGACCATTTTTGGACCTTTGCCAACGGACAAAGAGAACCGGAGGGAAACGGCTCCCCTAGAGAGATGGATGCTGTTGTCAGGAAGTACCTTGCTGAGATCAGTGCTGCACCAGAATCCAACCAAATCAGGAGATATCGGCGGACGAAGAAGCCCCGGGTTGCCCGGACTTGGAGGATCCGGGAGGATCCTTTCGTTGAAGTCTGGCCAGAGGTTCGTGTCCAACTGGAAGTCAATCCCGCTCAAACAGCCAAAGCGCTTTTCATTCGGCTTCAACAACGCCATCCCTGTCGATTCTTTGATGGGCAGCTGCGAACTTTGCAGCGCCGCGTCAGGGACTGGCGAAGAGAACAACTCTACAAGGCCGAGATCTCCCGTGTAGAGCCAACGTTCTCTGAAATCGGGTCTGATTTCGCAAAAGAAGGTGCGCCAACAAAGGGGCAACCAGCCGAGGTCAAAATAGTCTTATGAGCCATGGGAAGTGTCCCCTGACGGCCACACAGCAATGTCGCCTCGACCGCTGGGCCGTACATCTCCAGCAGCAGGGACTTCACGGTCCCGGGACAACCCAAGAAGGGGGTCACCTGAGTCGGCCGCCGAGAGGGAACCCCATTCGGGCTCGCCCTCACTGTGTCCCCTCTCGCAGTCCAAGAACCGGACAAGACAATTCGCTCAAACCAAGAACAACACCCTACTTGACAAGGTGGGTCATTTTTACGTGATCACTCCGGCACATTATTCCCTTGTCATTTCGACCTTCCACTCCACCCGTTGTTTCTGCGAGACGGAAGAAATAAGCTGTTCTGAACTGGGTTCGATTCCCAATGAGGCAAGTTTCTAGTTTCGGTTCGATTCTTAGATGAGGCAACACGCGGGGAATTCTAACTGTCGCCAATCACTCTTGACCAGGCCGGTCAGCATTGAGTGGAGTTGCCGTCACTGACTGTGAACGTCCCAGCCCGCATTATTCACAAATTTTCTACTGCAGCATGATCATTTCCCGCCCTGACTGCGTTACGCTCGGTCGGCCTCCTCGGCGTACTGCACGAGTACGCCTGCGGGGGCCTCGGTCGCAAGCCTTGTCAGAACAGGTCTTCTCCCGCTTCGCTACGAAAACTTATGAATAATCCGGGCCAAGTCGAAAGAAACGCGAGAGGAATGCGGGCACGGGCATCGGCCGCCCTCCTGCGTCAGCTTGGACGTGCAGGTATCCCCGGCAGAGACATTTGATGCCGGAAAAACCCACTGCCGCGGTCACGGGTCTGGTTTTTCGCCTTTGTAATCATCTAGGATTGAATCCAACACTCTCAATCACCCCATGAGGTCAGCTATGAAACAAGGTGTCCGGATCGCACTGCTCCTGCTTTTGGTCTGCGGCGTGACCATGATGGCGGGTTCAACAACCAGGACCGAACGTCTGATGGTTGAGTCGGGAAAGATGTTCGTCGAATCTTTGGACCGTTTTCAGGAGGGCCGAACGCTACTCGATTTCGATGCCAGGAATCGAACCGAATGGCACTATTTTCCCGATCGTTCCTTCATCTCTACGTATGGATACGGCAGGAACGGAATCACCTTCAAGGACATGAGCCCGAAGCAAAAGCACCTGGCCAACGCGCTGCTCACTTCCGGGTTGAGCCGAGAGGGCTACGTCAAGGTCGTCCAGGTGATGGCTCTGGAAGACATCATTCGGATCATCGAAGATGACAGCTCAGGTCACCGGGACACTGAGAACTATCATTTTTCGATATTCGGATCTCCTTCGATGACCGACAACTGGGGCTGGCGCGTGGAAGGACACCACCTTTCGCTGCACTACACGTTCAAAGACGGCCGGCTGGTCTCCAGCAGCCCAACATTCCTGGGAGCGAATCCGCACGAAGTGGTGCAAGGAGTCCACAAGGGACTGCGCGCTCTGGGCCGGGAAGAAGATTTGGCCCTGGCATTGATGAATTCGCTGGACGAGGCACAGAAGCGTAAGGCCGTCTACGACGACATCGCGCCTGCTGACATCCTGACCATGGCAGATCGAAGAGCCCGCCTGGAGGGCAGTCCCGAGGGATTGCCCGCGTCAGAGATGAGCAGCCGGCAATACGAGATGCTCCTGCACCTGATCGGCGAGTACGCTCACAACATGCCGCAGGATGTAGCGGCGGCCAGGATGAGGGTGGCTCAAGAGACTCCGCGCGATCGGCTCTACTTTGCCTGGGCCGGACAGCTGAGCCGGCCCCGGCCCGAACCGGTACCCATCGGAGGCATAACCACCGGAAAGCGAGAGCTCCGCGGCAACTACTACCGCGTTCAGGCACCGACCTTCCTGATCGAATATGACAATACCCAGAACCTGAACAATCACTCGCACTCGGTTTGGCGCGATTTCCAAAACGACTACGGATTGGATGTGCTGGCGCTGCACCACCGGCAGTTTGACCACAGGGAGCTGAACGCACACACACACCGCGCCTCAACTCGGCATTCCCCTTCCCATTTCTCGGTCGAGGAGTGATTCAGGAGGCCGGTGAGGAAAGCGGCCCGCTTTCCCTTCTGTTGATCAAGAGCTTTGATGGGCAGGGTCGAAGGCAAAGGCACCCCGGGAGCCGGGTTGGGAACCTTGAACAGTCACTTCTAATGGTTGTATGCGAACTCCCGGGAAGTCAGCAGGGCCCAGGTCAAATCGGCGAGCGCGCGTCTGTGCTCGGGCTTTTCAACTCGGCCCAGTGCGGCCTCCAGAGCCGCTTGTTCTTCCTGGTTGGGAAACCGTGAGAGCGCTGCCAGAAAGAGCTGCTGGATAATTGGCCCGTCCGATCCCTCACTCTCGAGCAGCTGATCCAATCGGCCTCCTTCCTGAGTCAGCTTGGTCGTATAGGTTTCCCCTGCATAGACGTGGAGAGCCTGCGAGATGCTGGGACCGGCATCCCGCTCGGGCAGGGCATAACGCAGCGGTCGCCCGTACAAGTCCAGAAACTGAGAGAAATAGCGCACCGGTGCTCTCAACTGGATGGCTCGGGTCCCCGGGGGCGGTTGTCCTATCAATGACTCCGGTGCTTCGTGAAAGACTTCGGGCACCCCGGTCACTTGGCAGATGGCGTCCAGGAGAACCTCGGCTTCCAGAGGCCGCGGCATGAAGTGGGAATAATTCACGCGGTCGTCGTGATTGGCGGCGCTGGGCCGGCTCGAAAGTTGATAGGTCCTGGACCGCACGATACGACGAATCAGATGTTTGAGATCGTGCCCGTTCTCCCGGAAGTCGGCCGCCAGGGCCTCCAGTAATTCAGGGTGCGTGGGAGGATTGGAGGCCTTGAAATCGTCCACCGGATCGACGATCCCTCTTCCAAGGAGGTATCCCCACACCCGATTGACCGTCGCTTCGGCAAAATAAGGATGGGAAGTGAGCCAGTCGGCCAGCTCCCGGCGCGGATCCAGCCTCCGGTCCGCGGGCAGAGGAGTTCCGTCCAGGAAGGCCGGCTCCACTACTGTCTTCTTACGGGGATGGCGTAATAGTCCAGCCTGGCCCTTGTCTCCGTATCCCCCGGCCGGATTGTCGAAGATCATATCGAAGGGTCCGATAAAGTCGATGTTGCCGAAAAAGGCGGCCAGTCCCCAGAACTGATCCTGCGACCAGGGCTCAAAGGGATGGTCGTGGCACTGGGCGCAATCGAACCTTCGCCCCATAAACAGACGCAACTCCTCAGCGAGGATGCGATCCGGCTGCGAGTTGTACTCGTGGTAGTGCCGGGAAGGCCGGTCCCGACCCTGGGCCGCCAGGCGCTCCCGAGCCATCTGGTCATAGGGTTTGTTGGCGGCGATACTGTTTCGAATCCATGTCCAGTAGAGCTGGCTTTGAATGGGGTCCTGCACCACTCTGAACAGGTCGGAAACGCGAAAGGTCCAGAAGTCCACGTATTCCGGCGATTCCAGAAGAATCTCAATCAGCTTTTCCCGCTTGTTCGGATCCGGATCGCTGAGAAACTCCCGGACACGATGAGGAGGAGGGAGCGTGCCAATGACATCCAGGCAGACACGCCTCAGGAATTCCGCGTCGCCGGAAAGCTCCGAGGGGATCAGGTGAAACCTCTTGAGCTTGGCAAAGACGTGCTCGTCGATGAAATTTCGGCGCGGAACGTTCGGGTAATTGGCAATCGGCTCGGAGATGACACCAATGCGCGCGTGAACCGTGTGGCCGGCGGCTCGAACCAGAACGTTGGTTTCTCCCGGCCCGACGGTCGTTACCAGCCCATCCTCGTCTACCATCACCACATGCGGGTCTTGTGACTCGTAGCGGACTTCATCACTGATGTCCCGAAGCCGACCGCTGGACAACCGGGCCGACACAACCAGTTGCTGAACCCCCTCCTCGTCCAGCACGACTTCCCCGGGGAAAACGTCCACCCGCTCGATCGGGTCACTCGGACTTCCATCCTCAGGTGCATAAGGGGCACCCTTCTCGATCCAGTTCAGGATCGTGGTGTAGTCCTCGGAATTTCTTGCAATGCGCCGCCCACCTTGATGGGGGACGCTCATGGTCGGCTTCTTGAGCAGCAGACTCTGCTGCGGCTCCGCCAGATCGACGCGTGGGACTTCAGGATCAGATTCAGTCGTCAGCACCTGAAACACGCCGCCTCTGACGATCCACTTGTGGTCCTCGCGCGGATTCAGGGAGTTGAGCGAGAGCTTGAACCCTCCTCTCCCCTTCACTCCCCCATGACAGCTACTGCCGTTGCAGCCCTTCTTCGTGAGAATCGGAGCAATGCTGCGTTCAAAGCTGGTCGGCGTCTCCCGGGAGGATTCTTCAACTCGAATTGCTGCGTTCAGCTCCAGGCCCTCGAATTCCGCTTCCAGTTCAGTTTCACCATCGGCCAGCCCCGTGACCTTCCCCATCTCATCCACCACAGCCAGGTTCGAATCCCCTGTGCTGAAACGACTCTCAAACGTCACATCCCTTTCCAGCCCGTCGGAGTATTTCCCCATCACCACGAACCGCTGAGAGGCTTTCTTCCCCTGCAGCGTGGTCGAGTCGGGGACGATGCGAACGGAAAGCAGGGTTGGCTCGTGACTCCGGGCCAGCCTGAAGTTATGGGTCTCGGAGGCCACAGAGAAGGGAGCTGCCGAAAGGAAGAGAAACAGTATACCCAGGCGCTGCCGTTTCACAAATTCACTCCCCGCCTTTCGTCGCTTCATGTTCCAGGGGTGCTACAACCATCAGCGGGATTTCTCCAACCGCGATCTGGGCCCCGGGCACCCCATTGACAACCGGCCGCGCTTTCACAAGCACGAAGACGGGAACCCTCGTGGTGGAGGCACCTTCTTCAGCGATCAGGGCAATCGAGACCTTTTGCGTCTCGGGACGGAAAACCTCCTTCTCCCCTTCGTCGAAGGCAGGGGGCCGGGGAGGCTCGAGGACTGCTGTCGGATAAGCCTGTACGCCCGGCGGCAGGTTTTCGACACTGAGAGCTATCTCCCCTCCGAAGCCTTCCTCCCGTTCGGCAGTAACGGTCAGCCGCTTCGCTTCACCCTGTAACAGGTTGACACGATCGACATCCAGCTCCAGCCGGCCGATATGGGGGACCTGGGGACGAATCAGCACGCGGTAAACAAAGTCGGGGACCCCGTAGCGACTTGTCAGATCGCGGACCTCCACAGTGTACTCGCCGCCCTGCCCGAAGGTGTAAACCATCTTGGGTTCGATGTAGCGTTGGAGCATGACATTATTGCCTTCAATGCGATTGTAGATGCAGCTGAACACAAGCTCCTGCTTCTGGTCCAGGATCCGTACCCAGGGATTGAAGCGGGGGACCGCAATACGGGGCGTTTCGACCTCGAAGGCCAGCTCCTCACCCGCCCTGGCTGTGAATCTGAAATAATCGGTCTTTCCGGGATGATCAATGGCTCCTTCGAGAATAGTCGGCAGCTCCACCATCGGAATTCGGACCTGGCTCCCCTTTGGATTCCTGTCCACGCGGTAGGTGGAAACGGCCTCAAGTGAGTCGAACTGCACGGCCGGCCGACTCGCGGAAAGGACGTTACCGGCTTCCCCCACACTGCCTGAGCCCGTTTCGCCCTGCAGCTCCTGCTCTTCGGTTGGCACCACCACCGTTCGCTGCGAGAGTTCCTGCAGACGATTGGCCGAGAGGGGCCGGGTGAACGTCCGTTCCATCCATTGGTCTGATACCAGGTGGGCCAAAGGCCACGCGGTGTGGTGGTTGTCCATCCGCAGGGTTGGCGACCGGGCGATTCGAAGCTGGTAGACAAACCCGGGTCCACCCCGGTCGTCAAAAGCCTTCACTGCGATCAGATAACGCCCAGATCTGGCAAATCGGTGCGTCAGCCGAGCCCCGATCGAGGCGTCTACTCCTGTACTCAAGCCGCCCTGATGAGTGATCGGATCGTCGTTGAAAGCCAGCTCTACCAGGCGATGGGGATCGACCCAGCTCGGGGACAGCTGGTAGAGGTAGAGCAGCATCTCGCCCCCCGCAAAGTCATCGACGGCGACCAGGCGGGGAAAGAACACCTCAAAGTGCAGCTCACGACCGGCCTCGGCATGGAAGCTGTAGTAATCGACCTCACCACCCAGGGTCCTGCCGATTCTCCCGTTGATCGCCACAGGATACTCCACAGCCTGTCCCCGGATCGGCTGGTTCGCCGCGGTCTGGCTCTTGTCCTCCAGGATGACCGGCTCGAGCTGGGAGCTCACCCGAAAAGGCATGGGGTTGGAGATGCCGCGCGGCGAAACCAGCCGAAATGTATGCCCGCCCAATGCAGCCCCCGCGGAGATCTTCACCTGCACAGTGACCTCGTGGGTCAACTGCTTCTCCGGAAGATAGTTCATTTCCCAGATCTTGCGATCGGTCGCGACGACTTGTTTCACACTGGCTTGAAGCGCCTCGCAATCGGTCCAGACGGCATAGGTGTCGGCCAGCGTCTGCCCGTCGATGGTCACCTCGACAGTCGAACCGCGATGCCCCCCGACCGGAAAGCTGTACAAAGCCTGAGGCTCAGTGGGCAGGTCAATCTTCTCCTCAGCCGTTGAGAACACCAGGCTCACACTGAAGAGGACGGCACCCTGGATAATGTATTTAACGCGGGCCATGTGAAATCCCTCGAAATAGACCGAAGAGTCTACCGGGTCCTGCGAATGGTTCCAGGATCCCAACACATAACATCAATGATACCATGGCGACGCCTCCCCTTATTGCGGCGCTCCAGGATCCCGGCTGGGCAGCCCGATCCACTGATTGAATGACCCGTTTTTGAGGTCCCAGCCCAGAACCAGGTGAACCACTTCGTGGCCAAAGAATCCTAAGCGGAGTCCACCCCCGGCATCATGAAACCATTCTTGCCCGGAGGCCCCAAAGGGAGGCCGCCCAACCAGAGCAATGTCACTAAACGTAAACCCTTTGACTTCGAAAAAGCGCCATCGCAAGAGCCGATGACTGAACTCCACATTGGCCAGGGCAAATTCCCGGCCCAACGGGTTGTTGCCTTTTCGACCATCCTGCAGGGTGGTGTGAGCCCGGAGAGGCAAGGGATGATCGGGGCCGACTCCCAGGCTAAAGTAATCATCCAGGGGAAGCGGATCCCCCGAGATCCCCCCCTGCAGAGAAAAGCCCAGGTTGGTTCGAGATTTTTCTCTCAGCGACCAGTTGACCCGAACACGGGTGGCCAGTCTGTATGTGCCCTGGCGGGTGTCGCCGAGCAGGTTGATCTGGTCCAGGCGAGTCGCCCAGTGGAGCTGACGGCTGTCCTGTGGGTTGAGGTCGAACCTCTGGTTCCACTCCAGGCCCAGGGTGACAACATGAGGGCTCTGTGACGGAAAGGTGCCCTGATCGAACCGGAAATCCTGGTGCCGGTATCCAGCATGAAAGGAAAGCGACCGTCTCGCCCGGAAAGAGTGCTCGTAGCTTCCCGACATTGAGGCTGTCTGCAAAGTGAAGGCGGTACCCGACTCGGTGTGGCGCCACGCTTCATCTCGAACGTCGCCCCCCAGGCGCAAGACGTCGGAGGCAGAGAAGAGGAAGGGAAAGGAGGACGTGGCCATTGCCTGTTTCCGATGTCGGTCCCAGCGAACGCCCCCGCCAAAGCTTTGACCTCTGTCGTTCTGGAACTCTGCAAATACCTCTTGGTTGAAGGCGATTCCAGGTGCCTTCGCCAGCAAGAACATTTGCTTAGAGGGCAACGAGCTCTGTTGAGACATCGAGATCTCCAGATCCCACTGGTCCTTTGATACCGGTTGGAGAAGCCAATCGAAGTCGGTTCTGAGTCTCAACCTTTCCTGGACCCACCGGATATCCATCAGCTGTTCTCTGCGCAGTACTTCGCCTTCGTTGAGGTGGAAGAGTTGTCCGATCAGCCTGAGCCTGGTCTGGGAGGGCGTGAGATAGCTGATCTCATGAATGCGAGGCTCTCCCACCGCATTCCAATGGTAGAGAGCTTCCAACCGGCGGTCCTCCAGGTAGGAGAGTGTGGCCAGGAAGTACCTTGCATAGTGATTCCCGCGATCCAGCGAAATGGTCCTGCGGAGAAGCCTCATGGCCTCCTGATTTGCGCCCTGCCGATGGCGGACACCGGCCAGTTCCAGGTGAGCTGGAGCCAGGCGCGGATTCAGATCAATGGCGTGCTCGAGTGCCTGCCCGGCCGCCACCCACTTCTCCTGTTTGGCCAGCGAGACACCCAGCAGAAACGAAGCCTCCACATGGGCGGGTTGATGGCCGAGAAGTTCACGCAAGAGTGTCTCTGCCCGGGCGTAGTGACTGGCCTCGAGCTTTGCCTTCGCCTGGATCAGAAGGTCTTGGGGGGGGAGGGCCTCAGCCTGTGAAGCGAGCGGAAAGACTACAAAAAACAGTCCAATGAGGCCAGGTATTAAGAAAGGAAGGGCGCGGAAACGGGCAGGGCAACGAATTCCAGGATCACGGCGAGGCGCCATCAGGAACAATGATGAGGGTCCAATGGTCTAGTTTTGCCCACTTGCGTTCGAACTTCCGGGCCCCACGCCGGCTGTAAGCGCCTGTCGCCGGATCGTGCACAATCCATTCCTGGCGCGACGCGTCCCATCCTACCAGCAAAAGGAAATGATTCGACGACTTTGTGATGCTGGAAGAATCTACTGCCACAACCACGGGTATGCTCTTGCTCAGATACTCCCGCACTCGTTCTTCATCACCCGAGAACGAGTAGGTCTTGAATCCGTACTTGACCGCCGATGCCTTCAGCTGGGCTCCGCTCAATCCCTGCTTCGGAAAAGGACTCCAGTTTCCAGCCAGCTCGTATTGGTCCACGGGGCGGTCCCAGTATCGAAAGACCATCGCCAGAACAGCCGGGCCGCAGTACTTTTCTACCTGATAGACGTAGGGAACTTCGAGATAAAACCCATTGCCGCCCGGGCGGCCCGGATCGACTTGGACAGGCAGCAGTGCCGCCCACCAACTCAGGGTGAAGAAGTACAGGGTAAAGCCAGTCATTTTATGGTCTGGCGATTTTATCAGAGCCGGCTGTGGGAGCAGCCGGAGGAAGCGTTGCAGGCCGGCTCACATGCCTGCCCCCGGCTTCCGCCGGGGGCTCTGATTTCTACCCGGCTTCTGCAGATTCAGCAAGGTCGTCCGGTCTGGAGTGTACACCCGTCATAGACCTTGATGAGGACAATGATGGCAAAGACGGCAATCCCGGCTATGACCACCCAGGTCATGGTCTGCTTCGACAGACCGGCCTGGAACTGCTCATTGATCCGGTGGCTTTCACGAGCCAGTCTTTCCAACGTTTCATCGTCTAGCGCGGGGATCCCCAGGGCGATTTTTTCCAGGTCGAAAAGCCGTCCCATATGAGCCTGAACCGCCTGGTGGCGGAGCAGAGTCTGCACTTCGTGGATGTTCCGGGTGCGTGCAGCGGTCCGCTCCGAGATTTGGTTCCGCAGTTCCTGGATCGACACAATGTGCGCTGATTCTTGCCCCCGGCCAGGAGCGGCCTGGATGCCTGCCGAGGAGGCTAAAAGGACACATAAGAACACAGACAAGAATTTCATTGTTTTTCACCCTTCTTAGTCAATTGCTAAAATCCGGTTTCTATGGAACCGCAGCTTCGCTTTTCTCTACCTGCAGCTGAGCGTGAAAATCTACAAACGCGGCAGTTCGCTGCGCACTTCACAGCCACAGCAAACTGCCACGTTCCTGATGCCTAGAAATTGATCTTCAGGTAGAGCTGAATGACCCTCGCAGCCAGGACGTTATTGACTTGGCCAAACCCCGAACTGTTCACAGTGGTGCCCGCATCCCTCCAGTTGGTCCGATTGAATGCGTTCTGGAATTCCGCACCCAGGCGCACGTTCACGTCTTCGTTCACGATGAAGTCCTTTATAAGCGCCAGGTCTTCCCGGGCAAACCCGCATTGTTGCGCACTGGGATGGACGCGGGAGTTGCCGAATGAAAAGGCGGGCGCGAATTCGTAGGCGGCACCATTGAAGATACGATCTTGTCCCGGGACGTTTCTATCCAGGTCACCACAACTGATCCCCGTAGAGACGGGAACTCCGGACACGCTATTCGCCCACTGTGGACCCATATAGGGATTCAGCTGCCCTGAATCTACCGTAAGGTTGTTACCAGCGTGGTAGACCAGTGACCCGGCCAGTCTCCAACCGCCGACCGCCTGGTTCGCCCAGCTGTTGATACCACCGGCATAGCGCTTTCCTCGTCCGAAGGGCAACTGCCACGAGAAGCTCGCTTTGGTCGCCCAGGATCTGTTAAACGGCACAATTGTTTTCGATACCCCAAGCAAATTCCAGTGCTGCAGTCTTGTTCCCCCGCGGAGGCCAAAACCGAGCCTCGCCCGGTCGTCACCTGCCGTCAGAGACTTGGCAACCGTGTGCGAAAGCATAAAGTTCAAACCGTCTGAGAAACGCTTCTGGAGCATAAAGATGCCCGAGTGGTAGAGGTTGTAACCCGAGTGCGAGTTAAACTGAGCGACCCAGTCATACTGGGGAAAGGGCCGTAGGGACTGTCCCACCGTCCCCTCAAATCCTGTATAGGGAGAGGTGAAGCCGGCGTCTATGGCGGGCTGGGAATTGATATCCTGGATAAGGAGATTCCCCAGACCGAGATATTGCGTCCCCAACTGGTTGTGACGGGCAATCTGGCTGGTGGGTAATGAGTGGCCCAACAGACCCACATATTCACCCCTGAAGACCATCTCGAACGGCAGCTCTCTCTCCAGGGCAAAACCCAACCTCTGTACGTTTCCCTGCTCGGTTTCGCCGGGTGCAATATACGCAACCGCGGAGCCATTGAACAAGCTGGGATTCAGGTCGGGAAGGTCGGTGGGAAGAATACGGATCCCCTCGTCCCAAAAGATGGCCGGCGTCAGACCGAAGTCGGGACTTTGCTTGGTCACCGTGGCTCCGTAACCCAGGTTAGGCATGTGCAGCCCTCCGCCGAGCTCGCCGTTTGCGGGGTGGAACATCAACCCGTAATAGGCTCGAAGCACGGTCTTGTCGTCCATTTGATAGGCCAGACCCAAGCGAGGCCCAAAACTCTTGTAGCCGATGTCTGCGTACCTGTGGAGGCCGTTTTTTCCCGCACCTTCTCCCCAATGTGTAATGGCGCCCGGGATACCACCCGCTTCCGGGTTGGAAACAGTGGGGCTGAAAGCTCCCCAGCGCCGGTAAGTCTCATGGCCAGGGATGGGTAGCTCCCATCGGAGGCCATAATTGACGCTCAGCTTGTTCGTCGCGCGCCACGAATCCTGAGCGAAAAAAGCCCAGGTGAACATGGTTGCCTTTTGGGTCCTGGGTACCGACTGGACCACTGAGTCGGGCTCCCCCAGCAAGAAGCCGGCAAATCCATCACCCGTCGATTCAAAACCAACACCCGGCAAGCCGGTGCCCCGGTTCCGAAAGTCATAGCTGCCAGCCGTAGTATTCTCTACGGTGACAACGCCGGTATAGATGCTCATCTGGGCGCCAAACTTAATGTTGTGGTCCCCTTTGATCCAGGACACATCCAAAAACACCGGCACCGTTCCCTGGCGGTGCTCGCCCCGATCCGTATTATCACCGAAGCCACCTCCTACAGCGCTTTGTATAGCATGCCGTCCAATGGCGTCCGTCAACGCTCCTTGTACGCAACCCCCCGGACAATGGTTGTTGGCCGGCGGCAATTTTCCAAATCCGAAAGTGTGCCGGTTAATTCCAGCCCGGGTGCTCAACAGGAGACTCGGCGACAGCGTCCAAAGATGATTGATGCGAAGACGGTAGGCACGGATGCAGCAGCCTCCCTCACCTCTCAGTCGACTCAGCGGGCTCCCGAAGGACAGTGCGTTGGTCGGAGTGTCTTCCCAGCCGACCGTAAATTTTTGATCCTCAAGCTCGATGTCCGTCTTGAAGTAGATTTTATCGATGTCAAAAATGACTGAACTCTCACCCCTATAGTTGTTGGTCAGTCCGGCACCGCTGATATTCGGTCCCGGGTAAGCCGTCATGAGGTGCTGCGAGACGCCGCTGATGCGGTTTGACGGAATGGTGTTGCCCGGAAAAGGATCTCGAAGGAACCCTCCTTGTCCATCCGCTCGGGTGGTGAGGGGATCGTAAATCTGGCCGACCCGCACTGGTCGGCCCAGGACATCGGTTCCGAGGGAGTCACCGAGTATCTCGGTAAAATTTCCACCCCGCATCAGGTCCGTCTGCACCGTGTCGATTTGATCACCCAACTGCTTATAGTCATAACCGGTGTAATTCATCATGAAGAAGGCCTTGTCCTCAACGATCGGGCCTCCTACGACAAAACCGAACTCATTTTGTTTCTGGCGGCCCACGGTAACGTCAGTGGTCCTGCGGGCATCGAAGGCGTCATTGCGGTGGAACCAGAAGCCTTGCCCATGAAAGTCATTGGTCCCCGACTTGGTGATCATTTCAACCGACACGCCGGCATTAAAGCCCTTCTCGGCGTCCTGATTGGTCTCGATGCGAAACTCTTCTATCAACTCGGGTGCCGGTCCCGTTTCGTCCCGCAGCCCCTGGTCATAGGTAATCGTACTTTGATGACCGTCGGTGTTGTAACCAATCACGTTTCCGTGAGGTCCGTTCCCTCCCACACCATGGATGATGCCTTTGCCTCCATCCCAGGTCTCTCTATAAATCACTCCCGGCATGGTATCGATCAACGCCATTGATTGGCGAATGAAAAAGGCCATGTGTACGGGCAGGACCTCCAACACTTCCGCGTCCTGGGAGTGGCCAACTGTGGTGTCGGTTGTCTTGATCAGCTGTGCCTGACCCGAGACCGTCACCGTATCCGTCACCTCACCGACGCCCAGGACAATGTTCACCCTCAGAGTCGTGTCCGCACTGACTCGTTGCCCCGCTGTAACCGACGTCTTGAAACCGGCCAGGCTGGCCGTGACGTCATATGCACCGAGGTTGAGACCCGAGACGACGTAATTGCCGGTATCGTTGGTCACCGCTTGTCTTTCAACACCGGTGGCCACGTTTCGCACTGTTACGTCGACTCCGGGCACTACACCGCCCGTTTCGTCGGTGACGGTCCCGTTAATAGTCCCGGCGCCCTGCTTGGCGATCTGGGCCCAAACGGGTGTGGCAAGAAGGCTGATGGCCAGGGCCATTAAAAGGGAAAACAGGTAAACTTTGGATTTCATGCGAGTACTCCCACTAGAGTGTTGCGGACCTGAAAACTGAAGCTTTTTCTTCCACAAGCAAATTCCAAGTTCCAAGAAAAAAAACTTATTCGGCAATTTAGATGCAACTCGGGGGCCAGCTCTGAGATATTCGCAGCGGTTATCGCTATAACCCATTACGTCCTATGTGACTTATGCTATTTTGCCAGGGCCACGCTCAGGCCACGCTCAACCCGATTCCATCCAAAAGATTGGTTTTTCTTGAGGACGCTTCTCCAATTTTTTGAATCTGGGGGGGGGACTGTTTCGATTTCGAAACTACCGACCCTTGCGGCTGTACGCGTGAGCCACGCAGGCCACTAAGTCAGGCACTGTTCTGGGGGGGGGTATGGGCGGGGTTGTTTAGACAAGAGGTGGCAGACCCGCCTCAGGATCCACCTCCCGGCTTCCGCCAGGGGCGCTGATTCACCCGTCGCCGGCAGAACCAGAGCCTGGAGAACCGAGAGGAGCTCCCGACATGACAAGTCTGATCGTGTCCCTGTGGTGTGTGGCGGGCGGACCTTTATGGCTCTCCCCGGTCGTACGTGTGCACGAGGATGAGGATGATAAAGACGGCTATCCCTGCCAGGATCACCCACATCATAGTCTGGTTCGACAGACCAGCCTGGAACTGCTCATTCATCCGCTGGCTTTCACGAGCCAGCTCGTCCAACGCTTCATCGTCCAGCGTGGGGATGGCCATGGCGATTTGTTCCAGGTCGAAAAGCCGCCCCATATGGGCCTGAACCGCCTGATGGCGGAGCAAAGCCTGCACCTGATGAATGTTCTGGGTGCGGGCAGCGGTCCGCTCTGAGATCTGGTCCCGCAGGTCCTGGATTGAGACAAGATGCGCCGATTCCTGCCCCGGGACAGGACTACCCTGGATTCCTGCAGAGGAGGCCAAAAGGACGCATAAAAATACCGACAAGGATTTCATTGTTTTCTTACCCTTCTTAGTCAATTGCTATAACCCGGTGTCAATTGCTATAACCCGGTTCCTCTTGCACCGCAGCTTGCCTTCTCTTTCGCCTTCACCTGAGTCCGATATCTAAGGCAAAATGGCAGCCCGCTGCGTTTTCTTACAGCGAACCGCCACATTCTTTCTGCTTAGAAATTGATCTTCAGGTACAGCTGAATGGACCTCGCCGGCTCCGTCCTGCTGTATTGCCCGAATGACGCCGGGCTGTCAACACTGGCAGCCAGACGGCGGCCTTGCCAGTTGACCCGATTAAACGCGTTAAAGAATTCCGCAGCGAGGCGAACGTTCACGCCCTCGTTGACGATGAAGTCTTTGGAAATGACAAGGTCTTCCACGGCGAATCCGCAACCCCGTTCACTGCCATGGACACGGAAGTTCCCCAACGTAAAAGGGTCGGCCGCGGCGAAGGCAGAGGCATTGAAGAGCCTATCGCTCCCCGGCTTGTTGGGATCGTAATTCCCACAACTGACACCCGTGGAGACGTTAGTGCCCACCTGATTCGCCCATTGCGGGCCCATGAAGGGAAGCTGCCCGCCACTCGATACGTTCAGGGGCCTGCCGCCGTGGTAGACCGTTGCTCCGGAGAATCTCCAGCCGCCGACGACCAGGTTCGCAGCCCTGCCGAAATCGGCGCCATAGCGCTTGCCTGTTCCGAAAGGCAACTCCCAGGAGAAGTTCAACTTTGTCGCCCAGGAGCGGTCCTCAAGCACCAGGGTCTTCGCGTCAGACAGGGTATCCCAGTGCTGCAGTGAGGATCCCTGGCGGGGAGCAAATGAAGCGCGCTCGCCCACGTCGCCCGGTGTCAGGTTCTTGGCGATCGTGTGTGAAAACATGAAGTTCAGCCCGTCCGAGAAGCGCTTCTGGAGCATAAAGACGGCCGAGTGGTAGAGGGCGTAACTGGAATGCGAGTCCAACTGGGCCACCCAGTCATACTGAGGAAATTGCCGCAGGGACTGTCCCACCGTTCCCTCGAATCCTGCATAGGGAGCGGTGAAGCCGGCGTCTATGGCCTGCTGGTCATTAATATCCCTCAGCATGAGATCCCCCAGACCGAGGTACTGAAGACCCAACTGGTTGTAACGGGCAATCTGTGAAGTGATGATCCCGTGGCTCAGCAGACCGATATACTCAGCCCTGCCCACCATCTCCCAGGGCAGTTCGTGCTCGAAGGCAAGGCCCAGCCTCTGGGCGGTTCCCTGCGAGCTGTCATTGCGATCCACAAACCCGACCGCAGACCCGTTGATCAGGCTCGGATCCGTGGAAGGCAGGTCGGTGGGAAGAATATTGATTCCGTTTTCCCAGTTGAAGGCCGGCGTCAGACCGCCGTCGGTAGTCTGTACGGCCACGTCAGCTCCGAAACCCTGCTGAGGCATGCTGGCGTAGTTGCCCAGCTCTCCATTGATGGGGCGGAACATCAAGCCGTAGTAGGCTCTCAGCACGGTCTTGTCGTCCATCTGGTAGGCCAGACCCAACCGAGGTCCGAAACTTTTGTAGCCGGTCTCAAAAAATCGGGTCTGGCCATTTCTTCCCGGACCTTCTCCATAGAAGGTCAGACCGCCCAGGATTCCACCCGCTGCGGGGTTGGGTACCGAGGGGTCCATGATTCCGATCCGATCGTAGCTCTCATGAGGGCCGATGGGCATCTCCCACCTGAGGCCGTAATTGACGGTCAGCTTGTTCGAGGCGCGCCAGGAATCCTGAGCGTAAAATGCCCAGCTGTAGCTGGTGATCTTTCGGGCTGAGGAGGTTGACTGGTTGGCGGCGTCCACATCCCCCATCAGGAAAGAGGCAAATCCATCACCCGTCGAGGCGCAATACGTGCAACCTGTAAAAGCAGGGAAGCCGGTGATCCGATTCCGAAAGGTGTAGGAGCCGGCCGTGTGATTCTCCACGAGGAACCTGCCGGCCCAGATACTGAGCTGGGCCCCAAATTTCATACTGTGGTTCCCCTTGATCCAGGACACGTCCATGAAGATGGGAACCGTTGACTGGAAGTGCGAAGCCGAATCCGTATTATCGCCAAAGCCGCCTCCCACGGCGCTCTGTATGGATATCCGGGGAATGGCGTCCGTCAGGGCACCCTGCACGCAACCACCCGGACAATGGTTGTTGGACGGCGGTTGCTTTATTTCTCCGTAAGTGATCCGGTTGATCCCGGCGCGGGTGCTCAAGAGCAGACTCGGTGAGAGCGTCCACAGATGATTGAGGCGAAGCCGGACGCCACGAGTCTCGGCGGCGACAGTCTGCAGGCGATTGGCCGGCGATGCAAAAGTCAGTTTGTTATTCGGTGTGTCCTCATAACCGATCGTAAACTTGTGCTGATTGTGCTCGATGTCGGTTTTGAGGTAGGTCTTGTCCGTGTCAAAAAATTCCCCTCCCGTACCATCGTAGTTGTTGCTCAGCCCGGCGCCGGGTATGTTCGGCCCCGGGTAGGCGGTCATGAGGTGGCGCGCGACGGAGCCGATGCGGTTGTCGGGAACAATATTGCCCGCAAAGGGATCTCGAACGAACTGTCCTCCCACCTCCCGGGTGGTGAGGGGATCGTAAATCATCCCGGTCCGCACTTCCCGGCCCAGCGGGTCGGTTCCAATCACGTCGCCGAGAATCTCGGTGAAATTCCCACCCCGCATCAGGTCCGTCTGCACCGTGCCGATCCGACCACTCGAGAAATTTTTCCATTCAAAGCTGGAAAAATTCATCATGAACCAGGCCTTGTCCTTGTAGATCGGGCCGCCCAGGACGAAGCCGGCCTCGTTCTGCTTCTGCCGGCCTCTCGATGAGGCCGTCCACGGGCGCGCGTCCAACCAGTCGTTGCGGTGGAACCAGAAGAGACTCCCGTGGAAGTCATTGGTCCCCGACTTGGTGATCATCTCGACCGACACGCCGGAGTTGAAGCCCTTCTCGGCGTCCTGGTTCGTCTCGATGCGGAATTCCTGGATCAACTCGGGGGCCGGGCCCGTTTCGTCCCGCAGTCCCTGATGCCAGTTGATGCTGCTTTGATGACCGTCGGTGTTGTAGCCGATCGGGTTGCGCTGGGGTCCTTCATCTCCAACGCCGTGAATGGTGCCTTTGTTCCCATCCCAGGTCGGTCTGAAGATCACCCCGGGCAAGGTATTGATCAAGGTCATGGATTGACGAATGAAGAAGTTCATCTGGACGGGCAGGACTTCCAGCATTTCCGCATCCTGCTGGTGGGCCACGGTCGTGTCGGTGGTCTTGATCAGCTGTGCCTGGCCCGAGACGGTCACCGTTTCGGTCACCTGACCAACGGCCAGGACAATGTTCACCGTCAAAGTCGTATCCGAAGACACTCGTTGCCCGGATACAACTGCCGTCTTGAAACCGGACAGCGCCGCCGAGACATCGTATCGCCCCTGGATGTTCAATCCCTGGACGGTGTAAAAGCCGAGATCGTCGGTCACCGTTTCTTTGGAGTTCCCCCGGTTTCGTGGACACCTAATCCTTTGGGAGAATGGAGGACACGATGCCAAGAACAAGACGAGCTTATCCACCCGAGTTTCGCCAGCAGATAGTCGAGCTTCATCGAGCCGGGCGCAGCCCCGGTGAGCTGGCCCGAGAGCTTGAACCCAACGAACAGACGATCCGCAACTGGATCGCCCAGGCAGACCTGGATGAAGGCCGTCGTAGAGACGGCCTGACGACGGTAGAACGAGCCGAGCTGCGGAAGTTGCGCAAAGAAAATAGGCAGCTGAGGGTTGAGCGGGAAATATTGGCAAAAGCCGCGGCCTGGTTCGCACGGGAGAGCGATCCGATTTCCAAGGAGTCTTCAGGTTCGTGAAAGTGAATCAGGCCGACTATCCAATCACCACCATGTGCCGTTTGCTGGGTGTCTCCACCAGTGGCTACTACGCGTGGGTCGATCGCGGACCTTCGACTCGAGATGAAGCGAATGCTCGTCTTCTGGAAACAATCAACGGGATCCACCAGCAAAGTCGTCGGACCTATGGAGCTCCCCGCATTACGGCGGAACTTCGAGAGGAAGGTCACCTGGTGGGCAAAAACCGGGTGGCCCGACTGATGAAAGTCGCCGGCATTGAAGGCGTTAGCCGCAGACGCAAGACACGCACGACCCTGAGAGGCCAAGACAGCCGTCCGGCTCCGGATCTGGTGGAGCGAAACTTCCAGGTCAGCCGCCCCAACCGACTGTGGGTTGCAGACATCACGTACGTGCCGAGTTGGGCAGGTTTCGTCTACCTGGCCGTAGTGGTCGACGCTTTCAGTCGTCGAGTGGTCGGCTGGTCGCTCAGAAATGATCTCAAGACCCGGCTAGTGACCGATGCCCTGCAAATGGCACTTCAAGAGCGTGAATCCGACGGGGTGATCCATCACTCGGACCAGGGGACGCAATACACGTCGATCGAGTTCGGGCTACGCTGCAAGAGAGCCGGCATCAGACCCTCCATGGGCTCGGTCGGTGACTGTTATGACAACGCGCTGTGTGAGAGCTTTTTTGCCTCTCTGGAGTGTGAACTGATCGACCGGCACAGCTTCCGCAGCAAGCTGCAGGCCAAGCTTGCTGTCTTCGACTACATCGAGGGCTTTTACAACCCTCACAGGCGGCACTCGTCACTGGACTATCTGTCGCCGATCAACTATGAATCGAGGCACTCAGATGTGGCTTGATTCGAAAGCCGTAAACTGTCCACAAAAGTGGGGTAACTTCACTTTTTGTGAGCTCGTGGCCGTGTTTAAAACTGTCACGTCGGCTCCCGGAACGACAGCGCCTGTTTCGTCGCTGACGGTCCCGTTAATGTTCCCCAAGCCCTGTCCGGCCCGCTGGGCCCACACGGGCGAACTCATCGAAAGGATGATGACCAGCGCAATCGAAAAGGAAAACAAGTAAACTTTTGATCTCATGAACGTGACTCCCTTAAAACTTAGCCAAAAGTGTTGGACCGGTTAACTTAAATACGGACAAGTTATCTTACTAAGTACGGGCAAACCTGAAGCAAAGTACGTGCCAAACTCTGAGGGCCTTCGCTGCCTATTGCCCATAACCTCTTACTTATCAATGACTTCTTCAAATTACTTATCAATGACTTCTTCAAATTCTTTAAATTCTCGAGAGCGACTCCTAAGTCAGCGTGATTCAAATAGTTGGACTTCTCTGAGGAGTTTTTTCCAATTCTTTGGACCAGCGCTGGGTAGACTGCCCTCTTTTCAATATCTTGAAAGTGCTTCCTGTATCGAGAAGACAGGTAGGCTACTGCGGGTACCCTCATCGTGTCAAGGTCTTTCACCATGGGCTGCTGGTAGTCCAGAACCTGGATTTTGCTTCGGGGAGGAAGAAAGACCCGCAAAAAGTAAACGAATCAGCCTGGCAGCCGTGCTGATCGTGCTGCTGGTCGTGTCCGGCCAGGTTTTGCCCGGCCAAACCTCTCAAGAACCCGGCGACGATCTCTCCATCATCGGCCGACTGGTTGGAGCCGATGTCAATCGAATCGCATCGGTTGTGCGTTACCACAGTGCGATCCTGATGACGCGGACGGAGGAATTCGAAGCTGCCTACGAAGCGCTGCAGCAGCTTGTCTTCCAGGAAAACACCAGTCCGAAAGTGATCGAGGCCCTGGGACTGTCCATACTGCGGATGCCGTTCTTGCCTTCCGAGTATCCCCCGGGAAAACGGGAACTCGTCCTGCTGGCCGGCCGGGCTGCCTATGCGATGGCGGACCGGCGGGCAGAGGATGCCGATCGCCTCTTTCAGGAACTGGTCTCCCGTTATCCGGAGGAGTCCAGCGTGCACTATGCCTACGGAGTATTCTTACTCGGCGGCGATCCCGGCAAAGCCCTCCAGTACTTCCATCGCGAGTTGATGACCGATCCCAGGCATGTGCCCAGTCTGCTCCAGATCGCTCTGGAGTACCTCAGGCAGGGGAAACACGAGGACGCTCTTCCACTGGCTGAGAAGGCCCACGCCCTGGCGCCGGATTTCTTCACCTGCCGAAAAGTTCTGGGTCGAATTTTTCTGGAGATGGGCGAAACCGAGCGAGCCATTCAGGAACTGGAACGGGGAGTTGAGCTGGCTCCCGACGATCACGAGATGCATTTTGCACTGTCGCGGGCTTATGCCCGGGCCGGTCGCAAAGAAGACGCGGGGCGGGAGCGACGTGAATTCCTGCGGCTGGACGGAATTTATCGAAGCAGACGAGAAGGTGCGCAGGCCGTGGGCGGGCTCAAGCTGCCAAAGAAGTTACTGCCGCGGCCCTGACCTCGTTCAGCGGAGGCTTGTGAATCCACAGGCGTGGATCCTGGAAAGTCTGTCGAGGCCTCGACAGACACTAACGTGGCGCAAGAGAAAAGAAGATGAGGGCAAAGGCAAGGGCAAAGGCACGGGCAAGGGTGGGGGGAATTGTAGGTGTTGGGGGTCTGGTGCGGGTGTTGATGATTGCACCTGTCATTGCTGGGCCGCTGGGAGAGTTGCCTCCCATCCCCGACCTGGGCGCACGGAAAGATGTGTTCGACACAACCGTTCAGGAGCAGATTCATAAAGCCCTCGAGCAACTGCGTGCGAGCCCCGACAGTGCTGAAGCCAACGGCAGGCTGGGTATGCTGTTGCACGCTTATCAGCATTACGAGTTTGCGGAGCCGCTGTACGTTCGGGCACGGCACCTGGACCCCAACTCGTTCGCCTGGGCCTACTATCTGGGAGTCATTCGAGTACCCCTGGGAATAGAGAGCGAAGCGGCCGAAACGCTGCGTCTGGCAGTGGGGCTCAAACCAGACTACCTTCCCGCCCGGATGGCGCTGGCCGAGTCTCTTCTCAGACTGGGAAAGTTAAGGGAAAGTCGCGAGATATACCGGCAGATCCTCACAGACCACCCACAATCCGCCTCCGCTTACGCCGGCTTGGGGCGAGTCTCCTGGGAAGAGGGCCAAGCCGCTGAAGCGATCAGGAACTATGCAAAGGCTTGTGAGCGGTTCCCAGAGTTCGGTGCCGCCCACTACGCCCTGGGGCTGGCCTACCGAAGTCTTGGAGATGTGAAGAAATCGCAGGAGCATCTTGCCCTGTTCCAGCGTCATTCGTCGAAAGAGCCGTCGCTGGAGGACCCTCTAACGGACGCGATTCAAGCCTTGGGGTCTCGGGTCGAATACTTCCTTGGAGAAGGTTTTGTTCTGCGGGAACAAGGACAGTTCAAAGAGGCAGCCGCCGCCTTTGAAGAGGTGCTGAGAATAGAGCCTGAACACGCTGTTGCACACGCCAATCTCGTACCTCTGTATATAGCTCTGGGAGAAGCCGTCAAAGTGGAGCAACACTATCGCGCGGCTGTTGCCATAGAGGCGGGCATGTACAAGACTCACTACAACTACGGCACCTACCTGGCGCGGTCGGGGCGCGCTGCGGAGGCAATCGAAGTACTCAGAAGAGCGCTGGAGGTGAACCCGTACCACGCCACGAGTCACAGTAACCTCGGATATCTGCTGGACCAACAGGGCAAAAGCGAGGAGGCGGAAAAACATTTCCTCCTGGCCATCCAGTACGAACCCAATTTTCAACTCCCCCATTTCAACATGGGTCGTCTCTTGATGGCCCGGGGCAAACCCGAGGAAGCCATCCTGCACCTCCAGCAAACACTCACACCTGAAAACGAAAGCGTGCCGCTGCACGTCTATACCCTGGCTTTGGCCCATGCCCAGGTGGGGAATCTTGAGAAGGCCAGAGAGTATGCGCTCCGGGCCCGGCAGAAAGCGGTCGGGCCAGGTCAAGAGCCGGTCACAGATGCCATCGAGGAACTTCTGACTTTTCTCGACCAGGTGGAGAAGCCTGATGAGCAGTAGCAGCCCGTGGTGGAAATCCCACGGATTCTGTGTCGCGCCGGGGCTGGTGACCGCACTCTTGGGAGTCTGGTCTTTCTCCCAGTCCCTCCCGGGTACAGACTCGGGTCCTGTTTTTCGGGAAGTCGCCCGGGAAGTCGGGCTGGATTTTCATCACTTTACTGGAGCAACCGGTGAGTACTTTTTCCCCGAGATCATGGGTTCCGGCGTGGGGTTGTTCGATTATGACGGCGACGGTGACCTGGATGTCTACTTTCTACAGGGGGCCATGCTGGACAAGACGAAAGAGATGCCCCAATCACTGTTTCCCTTCTCGGGAGAAGCACCTCCTCGCAACAGGCTGTTCCGCAATGACCTGAAGGAAAAGGAAGCACTTCACTTCACCGATGTGACCGGAGAGGCCGGTGTAGGACACGAGGGTTACGGCATGGGGATTGCGGTCGGCGACTACAACACCGATGGCCACCTGGATTTCTACGTGACCAATGCTGGTCCCAACGTGTTGTATCACAACAACGGCGATGGGACCTTCCGGGATGTGACACGAGAAGCCGGAGCGGACGATTCCCGATTTAGCTCCAGTAGCAGCTTCCTCGACTACGACTCCGATGGCGATCTTGATCTTTACGTTACCAACTACGTTTCCTTTACGGTCCGGGGAAACAGGAAGTGCGGTGAAACCCGGCAGGACTACTGTTCTCCCAGCGTCTACGACCCGCTTCCCGACCGGCTCTTTCAAAACCAGGGCAATGGAAAGTTCACTGACATCACGGAGAAAGCAGGTCTGGGTAGAGCTTTTGGAGCCGGCCTGGGAGTCATTGCCGTTGATCTGAATCTCGATGACAGGCCGGACATGTATGTGGCCAATGACGGAACGCCCAACCAGCTCTGGATCAACCAGGGGGATGGAACTTTCAAGGACCTGGGCCTGATTTCCGGAACCGCTTACAACATTGATGGAGTGGCTGAGGCGGGCATGGGTGTTACAGCCGCTGATTTCGACGGCGATGGCGACGAAGATTTGTTTGTGACTCATAACAAGAAAGAAACGAACACGCTGTATCTGAATGGAAGGGAAGCCGGCTTTTCAGATGCGACCTTCCGCTTCGGGTTGGCCAACCCCAGTGTGGCCAACACGGGTTTTGGCACACTGGGGTTCGATTACGATCAGGACGGGTGGCTGGACCTGTTCGTGGCCAACGGCGCCGTCGTTGTGGACAATCGGCAGCCGCCCGAGTCGGCTTATCCCTATGCGCAAAAGAACCAGCTCTTCCGAAGTGACGGAACAGGCCGATTTCAGGAGATTGGAGCTGACCTTGCCGGGCCGGCTCTGGATCTGGTCGAGGTCAGCCGGGGAGCTGCCCTTGGTGACGTTGACAATGATGGAGACGTGGACATCGTGATTGCCAACAACAATGGAGCCGCCCGTCTCTTGCTCAACCAGGTCGGCTCCCGGAACCACTGGCTGGGCGTGCGGCTGCGCGGTGCAGGCAGGAGTATCCATGCGGGGATCTATCTGGCCAGAGTCGCGCTGATCAGGGAGGGACAAAAGCCTCTGTGGCGTCGCTGCCATTCGGATGGCAGTTATCTGAGTGCCAATGACAGCCGGGTCTTTTTCGGTCTCGGAGCCTCTCCGGACTTGGAAAGGGTAGAGGTTTACTGGCCCGACGGCCGATGTGAGACCTGGAATGATGTCCGAGCCGATCAGTTCGTCACCCTGGTCCGGAATTCCGGCCGGGCCTGTGGGTCGGATTGATTCGCCGGGGTCGCGGGAGACGGGCTCCCGGGGTCGCGGGCTCCCGGGCTCCCGGGCTCCCGGGCTCGGGCACGGGAGACGGCTCGGGCTCGGGCTTGGGCTCGGGAGGCGGGCGCGGGCATGGGGTGGGTGCTATGGTGGTACTGGGCGACGTGAAGGATCGGCGGGTGCTCAGTTGCAAGCCCTATTTTTGCGACCATTGTGTTGCCTTTCTGAACCGGTGCTTTTTTGACAGCTTCCGGCGCTTTGTTTATCGTCTCCCGATGTTGAACAGTGTAGAGTTACTTCTATGAAAGAGAACTGGGTGCGCCAAAAAGTGATTTCCGGTCAAACTACCATTGGCGCTTTTCTGGGACTCGGCAGTCCTCATGTGGCCGAACTGCTGGCGCACGTTGGACTCGAGTGGCTGGTCATCGAAACGGAGCACAGCGGCCTGGACTCAGCTCAGGTTGAACACATGCTCATGGCCGTCAGCGGGGCGGATACGATTCCCCTGGTCAGAGTTCCCCCGTCCGACCTGTTCTCTATCCAGCGATCTTTGGATCTGGGCGCCATGGGAGTTGTGGTTCCCATGGTCAGGACCAGGGGCGAAGCGGAAGCCATTGTCGCGGCCACCCGATATCCCCCGGAGGGCACACGCGGTTTTGGTCCCCTGCGGGCATCACACTATTCGCTCGAGTACGACGACTATCTGGTGCAGGCCAACGAAAACATCCTGGTAGCCCTGATACTGGAGACCGTAGAGGCCGTCGAAGCCCTCCACGAAATCGCCTCCGTACCCGGAGTCGATATCATTTATCTGGGCCTCTGGGACTTATCCCTGGCCATGGGCCTGGATCCGAGGCAAGTACCGCACCCTGAAACGGATGCAGTCATTGGGGACGCGCTGAAGGTGAGTCGGCAGACTGGTGTGGCGATCGGAATTGGCTGCGGCAGCCCCGAGGAATTGTTGCTGCGGGAATCGGAGGGCTTTGCCTTCGTGGGTGCCGGCAGCGACTACAGCCTGCTGATCGAAGGAGCCCGCACCCGCGTGGAAGCCTTCCGGGCATCCAGGCCAAGCAGGAAACAATCGTAACGGCGACCCTGCATTCGTGAACGTGACTGCCCGGCGGTCGCGGCCTGAGGCCCCTCCCACTCTGGGATCACCCACTCTTGGGATCTCGGCTTCCTTGGAACGTTGGAACGTTGGAACCCTGGAACGTCGGAACGTTGGAACCCTGAAACCTGAACAGATCAGCAGAAACGTCCACCGGGCCGGCACAAGACCGGCCCCTACGGCTCGGTCACTTTCAATACGGAATTGGCTGCCACGGGTCCCGGGAGAACCTGCTTGTTGCCAGACGGCCAAAGCACTTCAACCTGGTCGACGCTCTGTACGTCGCCGAGCCCGAAGTACAGAGGATAGAGACTTTGCGAAAGATATCCGGATTGGCCGTCATGGACCTTCGTGTAGGTGGCAGACCCGGCTCGAACCGTGACGCGAGCACCGAGTCCGTCGCGGTTCGACTTGGTACCGGTCAGATGTACTTTGAGGAAATGAATCTGCCTGCGATCCGTCAGGTTACTGACCAGCACCATGGGCTCGGAATTGAAGTCGTTGGTCACGATGTCCAGGTCCCCGTCGTTATCCAGATCGAACATCACTGACGAGCGGGAACCCAGGGCTCCCCAGGCCACCACACGGGTGGCCCTGGCGCCGCGGGACCTGGCTTTCTTGACCAGGTCATGGTCTCGATCCGCGTGGAGTGCGTCCAGTTCAAACCAGGGAGTCATGGTTCGGCCGCCGCGCCGAGGTTCGACGCCCAGAATAAACTCACTGTCCAGGAACTTCCGCCCGTGGTCGTTGAGCAGCAGGCTGTTGATGCCGTACCGATATCCGTAGTTCATGCACGAAGTAATGAACGCATCTTCAAATCCGTCAGCGTTCAAGTCGCCAATACTCAAACCCCAGGGCCAGTAGTTCTCGGCGTTGACCTGATCCGAAATCTCTTTGAAAGTACCGTCCCCCTGGTTGCCAAAGAAGGCGTTGCCCCAGACATGGTTTTCGTCCGTGGACAGCATCTCCGCCTTGGCGATCTCTCTGGGAAAGGGAATCTTTTCCTTCTCGTCAAACGGATCCAGATGCTTCCACATGTCGGTGTGCATGTCGGTCAGATAGATGTCCATGTCCCCGTCGTTCTCAAAGTCGAAAACCTTGATGCCCATCGTTCCCCACGGGGTAGCGGGAAAGAGCTGGCGACTCTTTTTCACGAAGTGCCGGCCTTCGACATTTTCGTAGTACTGATCGTGACCCTGCATGTTGCCGAGGTACAAATCGGGCCAGCCGTCGTTGTTCGCATCCAGGGGACTCGCGTCTCCTGACCAGCTGCCATCGATCAACCCGGCTCGCTCAGTCACGTCGCTGAACCGGTTGCCGCCCAGGTTCTCAAACAGGATGCTGGGCTCCGAAAGCTCAGGTTGCTGATGACGGTTGAAGGCATCCGGAGTGGAACGATAGTAGGAATACTTTGAAGTGTCGGGCCCGGTAAACGAGTCATGCACCACTGTCACGACTTCGTCGTTCGTATAGGTACCCACATTCACCAAAAAAAGATCCAGCCGTCCGTCGCGATTGTAGTCGAAGAAAACCGCCCCGGACGAGTGGCCCTTGTACCCCACGCCTGAACCCGCGCTGATGTCGGTGAAGACTCCCCTGCCGTCGTTCTCAAACAGCACGTTGCCACCTCGGACCGTGGTGACATACAGGTCTGCGTCCCCGTCATTGTCGATATCGGCAAACGAGGCACTCACACCGATGCGCTGTTTCACAGCAACTCCGGCCCGTTCGGTTATGTTCTCGAACTGGCCATCGCCTAGATTCCTCCACAGTTCATTGCCACCAACCTGCGTAACGAAGTAGATGTCGTGCCGGCCGTCTCCGTCAACGTCGGCGATGACAATCCCATTTCCGTGGTCGTAATGGGCGAAAATAAACGACCGTCCCGCATCGTCGACGATCCGGTTCCGGAATGTGATGCCCGATTGCCTGACACGGTCGGCGAAGGAAAAGTCGTGGACGACGTTCATTTGATCGGCGCTTGCCAGCTGCGCCTGCCGGCGCCTCTCCAGCCACGGGAAGACCTGCCACAAAAGGCGCTCTTGAAGAGTGGTCACGACATCTCGTTTCAGCGCCTCCCGTTGTTCCTCAGACTCTGTGTCGTAGAATCCGCGGACGTGTCCCTGTGGATCGACCAGCACGAGTTTCCGGCTGGGCGTGATCGTGTCCGGATCGGCCGCATCCCCCTCGACCGACAACTGAAAGCCCTGCTCGCTCAGCTGCCATAGCTGTTCGCGCGAGCCGGTCAGGAATCTCCAGTGCTCTTCATCCGCTCCGGCCTCAGCTGCATACTCCCGCAAGACTTCCAGCGTGTCGTGCTCCGGGTCGACAGTGAAGGTGATGAGCCGGATATCGCTCCAGCCGGGGCGCTTCTTGAGTTCTCTTTGAAGGGCTGCCAAGTCTGCGGTCTGCGACGCCGCGGAGCTACCGCGCGTGAAAATGAAATTCGCGATCCAGGCCTTCCCCAGCAGCTGGTGGGTCCCGAACGGCTGGGCGAGCTGATCGGTCAACGAAAACTCGGGCAACGCGTGCAGCACAGGAGGCTTGTGTTCCTGCGGCTCAGTTCTGCCGCCCTCTCTCGCCTCGGCGCTCGCTGTGAGCTGGGATGCTGCGAACACCAAAGCGAAGGCTCCTGACCCGATCAACCTTCGTGGCGCCATTGCTTTCCCTTTTTCGAGGAGAGTGTAGCAGGCAACGAAATTGAGGGCAAAAGATCGCGGCCTGAGGCCCCTCCCACTCTAGCCCTCTCCCACCCTGGGATCTTGGAATTCCTTGGAACGTTGGAACGCTGGAACGCTGGAACGCTGGAACCTTGGAACGCTGGAACCTTGGAACCTGAAAGTGCGCGGCGACCCTTGAACCCGCTACTTGCCCTGGGCCGCCCAGCGGGCCGACAGAAAATCGGCCAGGGCGCTGAAGATGAGCAGGGCCCCCACGGCAATCTGTTGCAGAAACACCGATATCCCCAGAAGATTCAGTGAGTTGCGAACGATCTGAAAAAAGATCACTCCCAGCAACGTTCCCGGGATGGAACCTCGGCCTCCATAGAGGCTCGTGCCCCCGATCACGACGGCAGCGATCACATCCAGTTCCGCACCTGTCCCTGCCTGCGTGAGGGCCGAGTCCAACCGAGCCGCCAGGAGAATTCCGGCCAATGAGGCGAACATCCCACTCAGAGCATAGAGACAGAGTTGGTGGCGCTTGACCCGAATACCCAGGCGGCGAGCTGTTTCCGGGTTGTTTCCAATGGCAAGCGTGTAACGCCCGAACCGGGTTTTCACCAGTACCAGATGGGAAATCAGGTAAACAGCCGCCGTGATCAGCACCAGCACGGGGACAGGTCCGATCCGGCCCCTGCCCAGAAAAAGAAAGCCCTCCGAGAAACCGACGATCGAGGTGCCCCTGGTCAGAAGCAAGACGGTTCCCCGCGCCACATTGAGCATCCCCAGGGTCATGATAAAGGCGGGGATTCTCCCGTAAGCAATGGCGACACCGTTCATGGCTCCGGCACCCGTCCCCACCAGCAGTCCACCCAGGATGGCCGCAGGCACCGGGATCCCGGACACCAGCAGGGAGGCCGTGCCCATACTGCCCAGGGCCAGGATCGACCCTACCGACAGGTCGATTCCGGCAGCAATGATGACAAACGTCATCCCTGCCGCGATGATGGCGTTAACGGAAAGCTGCTCAAGGATGTTCAGGAAATTGCGAGTGCTCAAGAAAACCGGTGAAAACATGGACACGGCTGCCATCAGGACAAGGATGGCAGCGACCAGGGCCTTCACCCGGGTGAGCCGCAGCAAGGCTGGATAATTGTTGCGTCGCTTTTGCAACCAGGAGATCGATTGATCGGTGAAGGCTCTGAAGTAATCAGGCAAGTTTCAGCGACCTTCTTGTGAACTCAAGCTCGTGTCGCCTCTCATGATGAGGCTGACGATTTCATCGTGAGTCGTGGATTGAGTCATCCGATCCGCCACCACTGTTCCGTTCTTCATGACCACAATCCGGTCAGCAATCGCAAAGACATCCTCCAGTTCATGACTGACGACCAGCAAGGAGACGCCACGCTCCCTGAAACTCCGGATCAGATCCAGGGTCCTCTGGGTCTCCTGCACTCCCAGAGCCGCGGTAGGCTCGTCCAGAAGGATGATTTTCGCACGAGAATAGAGAGCTCGGGCCAGAGCCACAGCCTGCCGTTGCCCTCCCGAAAGAAACCTGACTGGACTGCCGGCACCGAAATCGTAGCCCAGTTTGCGGATCAGTTCTGTTGCTTTCGCTTTCATTGCCTTTTCAGCCAGCCACTGAACACCCAGGGTGCGCCTGCACAACTCCCGTCCCATGAAGATATTGGCGGTCACGTCGAGTTCGTTGAGAAGTGCCAGGTCCTGGTACACCGTTTCGATGCCCCAAAAACGAGCGTCCATAGGATTCCCCAGCTGAATCGGTCGGCCTTCAATCAGCAGCTTTCCGGTGTCTGGTTGAGTGACGCCGGAGATGAGGTTGATTAGAGTCGATTTCCCGGCTCCGTTGGCGCCGACCAGGCCCACAATCTGGCTGCGGGCAACCGTCAGATTCGCGCTGTCGACCGCTCTGACCGCCCCGAATCGCTTCGTGACATCGACTACTTCGAGCAGGCGGGTGTCCGGGCCGGCGTTGGTTCCCGGAGTACGGTTCTTTTCGGGGGATTTGTTTGAGACCTTCAAGTGAATACTTATTGAAAACTATTCGATCTGGTCCAGGAACTGGTCGACGTTTCCCCTTGTCACGAGAGCTACACCGGTGTTCGTAAACTCGGGAGAGCTGGTTCCCCGGTGGAAGTTCACGATACTTTCCACACCGGCGAAGCCCATTTTGGCGGGAAACTGAGCGACCACTGCATCCAGTTCGCCCCTCTTGACAGCCTCCAGGTCCCTCTCCCCGGCCTTTCCGATCGAGCTGCGACCCACCAGCAAGAGATCTGTTCCCAGATTCCTGCCAAATGCCTGTGCGGCCTGCACAGCGCACAGGACAGAGGGGCCGCCGAAGATATAGATGCCATCCAGATTGGGGTGCGCCATCAGGAGGTCAGTGACGGCATCGAACGTTTTGTCGCAGAAAGGAACCCCCAGAGGAGCGCCGGCCAGGTCCATTTCAGGATATTTTTTCAGTCTTTCCACGAAACCGGTATAGAGATCTCGGCAGGTCGAAACACTCTGGGTGCAGGAGATGGCGGCAATTTTCCCCTTGCCGCCCAGCCGCGTGGCCAGGCGATCGACTGCCATGCCGGCGCACAGGATATTGTCGGTGGCGGCGAAAGTGACCGTGTCGCCGCCACTGACTCCGGTGTCGATTGTGGAAAGGGGAACCTTCGCTTCATTCGCCTTGAGCACTGCAGCCACCAACGCATCGGAATCGCTGGGGGCAAGCACGATGCCGTCAACCCCGCGCAGGATCATGTTTTCCACGATTTGTACCTGTTCCACGACTTGAGTTTCATCCCTGGTACTGCTCACCAGCAGCTCCACTCCCATTTCCGCGGCTGCCCGTTCGGCTCCTGCGATGGCATCCAGCCAGAACGGATCAGTGAAAGATTTGGGAATGAAGGCGACCGTGAGCCGGCCATCCGATACCTTCTCCTGACAGGTGACCAGACAGAGGGCCAGCAGGAGCAGGAAGAGTACAGGTGCGACGCAGCGAGTCATGGAGGATAAGACCTTACCATTTTTGAAACCCCGTACGGCTGAATTGTCCCGGCAGGGGCCACGGAATTCTGGGGCTTGCCTCGCATTGCCACATCCAATATCTTTGATCCGGGATCAACCTCGTCACAAAGAGTGAGGTCGATCCCAGACTTTACTTTTCACGAAGGGATTTCTAACTTGAGAAGCAGTCTGGAAAGGAGAACGTGATGCCCGGAAAGTTGGATGGCAGAGTCGCCATCATTACCGGCGGAGGAATGGGCCTGGGGGAGTCGACGGCTAAACTCTTTGCCCGAGAAGACGCCACAGTCGTCATTGCCGACATCAACGTCGAGGCGGGTGAAGGGATGGCAAACACCCTCCGGGAGGGAGGGACGGAAGCCCTCTTCGTGAAAGGCAATGTGGCCGTAGCAGAAGACGCTCGGAACATGGTTGAGGAAGCGGTTCGTCATTACGGCCGGTTAGATATTCTCATCAATAATGCGGGCGTTCAGGTCGAGAAGACAGTTCCTGATACGACCGAGGAAGATTGGGACTTTGTCCTGGGGGTCAATCTGAAGGGGACCTTCCTGTGTTCCAAATATGCCATCCGGCAGATGCGTAAGCAGCAATCCGGGAATATTGTTTGCATCTCCTCCCTCTCAGGAATCGTGTCCAATCCCAACCAGGCCTCTTACAACGCTTCCAAACACGGCATGATCGGCCTGGCTAAGTGCATGGCCCAGGATCACGCCATGGAGGGAATCCGCGTCAATGTCGTCTGCCCGGGTTCCATGGACACTCCCATGATTCGCGACTTGCCGGAAGAGCATCTTGCGCCTTATCGAAAGGCAAACTTTCTGCAGAGGTTCGCCCATCCGGATGAGGTTGCCACCTGCATTCTTTTTCTCGTGAGTGACGATGCCTCGTTTGTCACGGGTGCCGTGCTGATCGCGGATGGAGGTTACACCACCAAGTAAGGCCTGGAATCGACTGAAATAATGGAAACAAGATTGAAAGGAGTGATTCGAAATGTACGTAAAGAAGCTTGACCACGTCGCCGTGATGGTGAAGGACATCGAGAAGTCCCTGCACTTCTATCGAGATCTGCTGGGTCTGGAGGTGGTTTCCCCCGAAGAGCACATTGGGGGGCCGGTTGCAGTGATGGTGGCCAAACCGGGCTGCCATATGCGAGAGTATCGCCTGAGGGCGCCTGCAGGAGTCCAGGGGTACGACAGAAACGACGAGGGGGTTGCTTTGACCTTCGACATCATCCAGTGGTTGAAGCCGGAAAGCCCCGTCCAACGAACTGAAATCCACCACGTGCCCAGCGCTCACTTCTGTTTCGGGGTGGATAACCTGCCGGAGATCTATGAACGACTGAAGGCCGAGGGGGTGGAATTCGTGTCCCCTCCGGTGCGCTTTTCCGGTGAGGGAGAATGGCACGTGCTGTTTTTTTACGATCCCGACGGCAACCTTCTGGAACTGAACGAGACGGGTACCGGAGGCCAGCTCGAGCACGATTTCGAGTGGAGTAACGAATAGGCCATCCCGGGGTCACCGGAAGGTCAGGTGAGCGAAGCGATAGGGGTAGGGAAAGCTCATTGGTTTGAGCCTCCCCTCCCTCCGAACCGGACGTGCGGTTCTCCCGCATCCGGCTCTCCAGTCAGTGGGGTCCACGTCGGGACTGACAGATCTGCGCGTGGGCTATGGCCATGGTAAATAGCCCCTGCTCGATAAAGTAGGCATTGGGCCAGCGTTGATGATCGCTCCCTCGGGCTCGGCCTCTCCGTTTCCGGCGCTTTCGCAGAATCGATCGCAGACGCCCTCGTACCCATCCATCCACCCCCTTAAACGTCGCGGGATGGCTGTGTTGAAAGTACCCAAACCAACCCCGTAGGATTGGGTTGAGCGTCTCAATGGTCTGCTTCAGACTGTGGCCATTCGTCCTTCGGGTCAGTGGGCGGACTCGCTCCCGCAGCTTCTTTTCACTGCTTTTGCGAGGCCATTTAAGCCCTCTTTCAAAGTGGTAACCCAGAAAGTCGAACCCACCCTTTTGGCGAGCATCCACTACCCGGGTCTTGTTCGGGTTCAGTCGTAATCCACGCTGCGCCAGCTCCTTTCGAAGCTTCCTCAGCGCTTCTCGCGCCTGTCGCTCATCTCGGCATAGAATCACCCCATCATCGGCATAGCGGATCATCACTTCCCCGGCACGCTCCATCTCTTCATCCACTGGATGTAAATACAGATTAGCCAGCAACGGACTGATCACCGCACCTTGAGGAGTTCCTCTCTCCGGCTTCCACTTCTTCATCCCATCCAGAACTTCTTGTTCCAGATAGCTTCGAATCAGCTTCAGCACTCGACCGTCTGAGACTTCCTTCTCCACTTCTTGCATCAAGATCTCCGGGTCAATGCAGTCAAAGTATTTCTCGATGTCTGCATCAACCACCCAGTGATAGCCTTCTTCCAGTCGTCGTTGCACCTCGCGCAGTGCATCCTTGCAGCTTCGCTGCGGCCGGAATCCATAACTGTGCCGGCAGAACTTCTTTTCGAAGATTGGTTCCAGCACCTGGCGAAGGGATGTCTGCACCACTCTGTCCCGTACTGTCGGGATCCCCAGCGGTCGCTTCTTCCCTCCTCCTTTATCGATCCAGTGTCGGCGCACTGCTCGCGGTTGATAGCGATCGTCTTTCAGTTCCTGGTGCAGTTGCTCCAGTTGTCGGTCACCATGGTATATCCCCCACCTAGGCGGCTGATTTACCAAGGTAATTCCCCCACCCTTTCACCAGGGTAATTCCCCCAGGGTTTCACCAAGGTAATTCCCCCACCTGATCATTTCGTGACAGAGGCCAGGGTCATCTTTCTGCGGAACCCCAACAAGGATTTCCGCAGGAGGAAGAATGGCCAGAAGGAATATGAGGATGGAAGAGTACCTGGAGTTGGTTTACCAATGGCACCGAGGACGGAGTATCCGCCAGATCCGAGACTCGTTGCAGATCTCGCGCAAGACGATTCGCAAGTACCTGCTGCTTTTCATGGCCAGCGGCTTGAGCCGAGAGAAGCCCCTGCCGCCACAGGCGGAGCTGGCCCGGATAGTGGCCTCGGTGGTGCAGGTGGCGGTTTTCGAACAACCGGCCCGGGAGCGGATCCGCCTCTACCACCGGCAGATCCAGGATTGGCTTGGGCAGCCTCATATGACCATTCAGCAGGTACAGCGGCTGCTCGAGGAGGAGCACGAGTTGAAGGTCAGCTATATGAGCGTGTACCGCTATGTGCGCGAGCACATTGAGCCGCTGCGCAAGCCGGTGACGGTGCGGCTGCATGCAGTCGCTGGGGAACAGGCCCAAGTCGATTTCGGCTATGCCGGACTGATGCGAGATCCGGAAACGGGCAAACAACGCAAGGCCTGGGCCTTTATCATGATCCTAAGCTACAGCCGCCACCGCTTCGTACGCTTCGTGTTTCGCCAGGACAGCCCCACCTGGTTGGACTGCCACATCCGCGCCTTTACGTTTTTCCAGGCCTGTCCCCGGCTGATCGTGTTGGACAATTTGAAAGACGGTGTGCTTAAGCCCGATCTGTACGATCCGACGCTCAACCCGGCCTACGCCGAACTGGAAAGACACTACGGATTCGTGGCCGACCCAGCCAAGGTGCAAATGGCCCGCCACAAAGGACGCGTGGAGAGATGTGTTCCGGTAGTGCGTCAGCAGATTCTGGCGGGGCGGCATTTTCGAGATATCGAGGAGGCCAATGGGAGGGCTCTGGAGTGGTGCCTCAAGGAGGTCGGCCTGCGCAAGCATGGCACCACCCATCGCAAACCTTACGAGGTGTTTGTCGGAGAAGAAGTCGAGCTGCTGCTGCCTCTGCCGGATCAACCTTACGAAGCGGCGCAGTGGAAACAGTGCACCGTGCATTGGGACTGCCATCTGATCCTGGACAAGTGCTACTACTCGGTCCCCTATCCCTACCGGGGGGAGAGGCTGTGGGTGCGAGCCGATCTGAAGCTGGTGCGAGTGTATCGCAACCATCAGTTGATCAAGACCCACCTGCGGGTCTTCGAGCCGGGCTCCTGTCAGACCCAGACGGGGGACTATCCTCCCGACAAGCGGGCCTACCTGGAGCGGACTCCCGAGTGGTGCCGGCGTCAGGCCGACGAGCTGGGGCCCGAGGTGAGTCGCTACGTGCGGCGCGTACTGGGGGATCACGCCATGCGCAACCTGAGAAAAGCCCAGGCCGTGCTGCGGCTGGCCGAGTCCCACCCAGCGGCCACTCTGGATCAGGCCTGCCGGCGGGCCTTGCGCTTTGACAATGTCCGCTTTTCCTCTCTGAAGAAGATTCTGGAAAAAGGCTTGTTCCGACGCCCTTCGCCTCCTCGCAGACCCTCCAGTCCGGCGGCTTCAGCTTGTCGATTTGCCCGTCCCCAGGATTACTTCGTGCACCGACGGGAGGTCTCATGAGTCACTATCAACATCTGCTCGACCAGCTCAAGCAACTGCGATTAGGAGGATTGTTGGACAGTCTGGAAGTGCGGCTCAAGGAGGCCGAAAAACGACAACTGGCCTACGTCGACTTTCTGACTCTGCTGGTCCAGGATGAGCTGGAGCGTCGCTCCCAGACCAAGTTTGTTCGCCGGCTCAAGAAAGCCTGCTTTGCCGAGATCAAGACCCTCGAGGAGTTCGATTTTGGCTTTAACCCGAACATCAAGCGGCGCCGCATCTATGACCTGGCCACCTGCCGCTTTCTGGAAAACAAAGAAAATATCTGCCTGTGCGGGCCGGTGGGTGTGGGCAAGAGTCACATCGCCCTGGCTCTGGGACACGAGGCCGTACGCCGCGGTCATGACGTGCGCTACATCCAGGCTCCGCGCCTGTTCCGTACTCTGGAAGCGGCCCGGGCCGATCTCTCCCGCGATCGCCTCATCCAAAACTACTGCAGCTATGATTTCTTGATCGTTGACGACTTTGGGCTCAAGCCCCTGACGGACGAGCAGGCCGACGATCTGTACGACATCGTTTACGAGCGCTATCAGAAAGGCTCGCTGATGCTGACCAGTAATCGCAGCCTGGAGGAGTGGATGGCGCTGTTTGGCGACCCCATCCAGGCCAACTCGCTGCTGGACCGACTCTGCCACAACGCTCACCAGCTGGAGTGGGAGGGCGACTCTTACCGGAGGCGAAAACGACCCGCCAAAGGATCCCCCTCAAAGGAGGTTTCGCCATGAGCCGTTTGAAGATCAAAAGTGACAACGGCTGGTTTGCCGCCACCGCCGGCTGGCAGGCCGCTGTGGAGAAACTCTCCGACGGGGCCTTCAAGCTGTTCGTTCACATCTCGCTGGGCGCTGACAGAAGTACCGGGCGCTTCCTCTTCCGCCAGCAGGACGTGGCCAGGGCGCTGCGCAAATCGCGCCGCTCGATTGGAACCTATCTCCAGGAGCTCGAGGAGAGGCAGGTCTGCCGGGTCCGGCGTAGCCCCAACCAGCATGCTCCCGGGGTCCTTGAGATCGCCGACCAGTACTGGCCCTACCAGCGCAGCCTCTCGGCTGACTCACTCAGCTCCACTCGATCGGCTCAAACCCTCTATGTGGAGACCATCGGAGAGATGTTGCTGGAACGTCCCTGCATCCGCTGCCGCTACTCGACCTCGGATCGCCGGCTAGCTGCCCAGTGGTTCCAGCAAGGGATCGAGCTCGAGGACGTCCGCCAGTCTATTTTCCTGGGCTGCGGACGCAAGTACGTCTCCTGGCTCAACGGACTCCCGGGCCAGCCCATCGGTGCCCTGCATTACTTCAGTTCCGTCTTACAGGAGGTCACGAGCAGCCAGCTTTCCGCCCGCTATCGGGCTTTCAATCGAATGCAAATGCTGCGACTGGAAAAACGCTGGCTCGAAACAGACCACGACTGCGACCAGAAAGGAGGAACCTGCTTGGGAAAAGTTTTCCCAAGCACAACCGCCGAAAATCAAGAGAAACGAGATGATGATGATCCCCAAATGGGGGAATTACCCTGGTGACGGAGGTGGGGGAATTACCCTGGTGATTGACACCCAGTTCCCTTTCCAATCGCCACTCAAACTTCTGGATACTTTGGCCATCCACTCCACCGGCTCCTTTCCGTCGGCGTACCTTTCGCCACGCCGCTTCCAGACTCCGATTTCTGTAGACCTTGTCAATCAAGCTGAACCATTTGCCTCCTTTCACTCCTGTTTCCAGGGTCGTCAGCATGCGTTCGGTCCACACTTCCGCTTCCACCCAGCTCCATTTCTGGCTCTCGGCTTCTCTGCCTTGCTTAGGAGTCTCCTCCACTTTCGACAGTTCCTCTTGCTTCGTCATTGACTCTACACATCCACCTTCCTGGCGGGCCTTCGCTCCACCGGCATTACCCGGCTTCTTCACTACTACGCCGCCTCTGACTTCTGCGGGTCTCTTACCAGACCGACCTTTCGCAGACCTCCTCGCTTTACGTCACTTGAACTTCCCACCATTCCATCTCCAACCACCCCAAGGGTTAACAAGATGCCTTTTTCACGTTACCCATCAGGCTCTTGTCCGTGTCAGGTTTCCCTTCCATTCGAGCTTCGCCATTTCCCAGCAGGCTCGCTGTCCCCTCTGAGCCGAATCGAGTTCGTCTCCTACAGACTGGTGGTTCTCCTTCGGCTGCTTCCCACCCCACCTCACGATGACGCAGTTGCCGTCGAATACGGGCCGGAGAACGTTTGCCCGGTAGGGACTTTCACCCTACTGTTCAAGTGCGCTTACGAGCGCACTGGGAGCGGCCTCTGCGCCGCGAACCTGTTCGGACCACGGAGGGTCCTCCCACACTCAGCGGACCACCGCGCGTCCTCCCACATTGGGGACGTTCCCGGGCGGCAAAGAGTGGGAGCGGCTAAGGCGACCCCGTCTCCGGCGAGGACCGCAACGGTGCGAGGTCTCCCGGGACTGGCAAAAATACTGGATCACTGTTCCTCCAGGGCTGCCGGCAGGCCTGCCCCCGCCGGTACAGACTCAGGTTCTCCTCCAGCAATTCTACGAGATCCGTGCGGCCGTCCTGACTGACTTCCTCAATCATGGCCTGCTGCACCTCAATGGCTCTGTCGTATTGCCGGGTCTCGGCAAAGGCCATCGCCAGGGTCTCCACGTGCTCGAAGGCGACCTCCTCCTGGGCCTCGAGCACCTCCTGCAAAAGCTGCAGGGCAAGAGGCCCGTTGCGGACGGTGCTGTCGGGAGAAGCTGCCGACAGACGAGCCAGAGCATGCGTGATATCGACATCTTCAGGGAGTGCCCGGTGGCTCTCTTCAAGTAGGGATCGCGCTTCCTGATGACGGCCCAGCCGGATGAGCGCCATGGCCTGCATGAAGCGTGCGAAGGCGTCGCCTGGATTCAATTCAATCACCCTGGCATAGTGCCGCTCAGCTTTCCCCTGGTCCTGCCGCCTCATGAGCAGATTCGCCGCATTGAAATGGGCTTTTTCGAGACCGGGGTCCAGAGCGATTGCCAACCGGTAATGCTCCAGAGCCTTCACGTGGGCCTTCTGCAAGGTGTAGACCAGGCCTAGATTGTAGTGGAGCCTGGCATTACCCGAAGAGAGTCGGAGGGCTTCCTGATACTCGGTCAGGGCGCCGCTCACATCACCAAGTTGAAGTAACGCTGTACCCAGGTCCATATGGGCGATGGGTTCTGCCGGGTCGGCAGCCACCATTTTGTGGAACGCTTCAGCGGCCTCTGCAAATCGTCCGTCGGCCAGCGCTACCGTGCCCAGGCTCCAGAAAAAGTGCTTGCCCGTCTTGAGTTCACGAAGCTCCTCCATGAGTGGATCGGGGAAGCCTGGTTGCTCCGACCCACGCTTTTGCAGATGTTCTCGGGCCTTCTCGAGGTCTCCGAGTTGCCGGTGGGCCATGGCCAGTGGATAGTGGATACTATTGGCTTGCGGTTGCATAGCGATGGCCGCTTCAAGGTATTCGATTGCCTGATCCGGATCACCTCGGGAGAGCGCGATCTTTCCCCGTCCCACCAGAGCTGCTGCCGACGATGGGTACGGGTCGCGCGAGATGGCCTTCTGGAAGAGCGGGTCGGCCAGGTCGGGACGATTGAGACCCAGCTGGACCTCGGCCAGCCTCAGTAAGGTGGCCAGGTCATCCGGTTCAATCCGGGCCGCCTGCTGGTAGTGCTCGACAGCTTTCTGCTGCTCCCCATGGCTCTCGTACACACGGCCCAGGAGATAGGCCCAGCGAAAATCCTGGGGCATCAGGATGCGCGCATTCCGATAGCAGGCCTGAGCCGCTTCCCAGAACTCATAGGTGTGGTAGAGCTTCCCCATGTTGCCAAAGGCGTCAGCCCGGGCCGAATCTGAAACTCCCTGGCTTTCGGTTTTAGCTCTCAGCCTGGATTGCTCTTCTTCAAGTTGCTCTCGAATCAGGCGCTCCGCAGCGCTTAAATCAGGATCAGGGACCGGTATCAGCGCCCTGCCACCCGACTCCTGAAGCAGCGCCGATCGAGAGAACGCAGGGGCGGGCGCCACAAGAAAGAGCAGGAAAAAACAGTTCAAAATGGCCGGTCCGTGGATGCATCCTTTGCCGATGAAAAACTGCAGGCTCATCTCTCCAAAGAATACTATGAAAATCCTGGCCCCTCCGGCTTTCAATTCCAAATTCTAAATTCCAGATTAGCGGGTCTTCTCGCCGCTTCCTTCCTGGAGTGTGGTGTAACGATCCACCGGAAGTCCCGTCCACTCCTCGACCAGGCCGCCTGGCCAGTGGGCGCGCACTCTGGTCACCGAGGTCGAATCGCCCAGTCCCACAAGCACCCGCGGGTCGCTGGCTGAACCATAGCTGCCGTCGGACCGGACCCGGCGCCACAAGGTGGGCCCGTTCGGTCGGAACACCCCTACCCAGGTTCCCAGGGCGTCGCGCTTGTTGTTGCGGCCCGTCAATCGTAAGCCCAGCCAATGATTCCGGTTGCCGACGTTGTTGATGAGCAGCCGAGCTCGTCCGCTGTTATTGAAGAGCAGCACATCCTCGTCGCCATCGTTGTCCACATCTCCAAAGGCAGCGCCCCGGCTGACTTCGGATAGCTGGAAGCCAGATCCGCCCTGCTCGGTGACTTCCTCAAAGCGTCCGTTTCCAAGGTTGCGAAAGAGCTGATTGGGCTGGTGCAAGGGATACGGGTCGCCCTCTCCTGCCAGGGCTGCGATGGTTCTCACCTCGCCGTTGGCGACAAACAGATCCTGGCGGCCATCATTATCGTAGTCGAAAAAACCCGTACCAAAGGCCGTATACGGGAGACTGGATGTGGCCAGGTCGGCTTCGAAGGAGTTGTCCTTGAACCACCCCTTCCCGTCGTTGATATAGAGAGTGTTCTTCTCACTCTGCAGGTGGGTCATGAACAGATCTTCGTCTCCGTCATTGTCGAAGTCTGCTACATCCACGCCCATGCTGGACTCAGCCATCCCATCCCGGTTCAGGGCGGCCCCGGCCAGCAGCGCTTCGTTTCGGAAGGTTCCATCCTTTTGATTCATCCACAGATCGTTGGATCGCTGATCGTTCGCAACGTACAGATCCAGCCAGCCATCTCCGTTCAGGTCGGCGGCCACCACCCCCAGTGCCCCGTTGTACTCACGCGAAATCTGACTTGCCGCCGACACGTCTTCGAAGGTCCCGTCCCCCCGGTTTCGAAACAGCCGGTTGGGGACCGGCTGGTAACCCAGGGGCCCGCAGTAATCGACCGCGCCGCTGGGAGCATGGCACTCCTTGCGATTGGAGAATCTGAAGTCGACGTAGTTGCCGAGAAAAAGGTCGAGCCAGCCGTCGCGGTCATAGTCCAAAAAAGCTGCGCTCACTCCCCAGTTTTCATTCCCGGTTCCGGTTTTCTGCGTGACATCCTGAAAGGTACCGTCACCGTTGTTCTGGAACATCTGATTGGGGCCAAAGTTCATGACGTATAGATCCACCCACCCGTCGTTGTTAAAATCTGCAGCCGCCGCACCCATGCCGTACCCGAAGGCCTGCAGTCCGCTCGCACCAGTGACGTCGGTAAAGCGAAGCCTGGTGGTTCCATCGGCGCTCAGGACCAGGTCATTGCGGTAGAGCCGATCCTGCAATGGCGAAGAAGCCGGAGGAATAATGGCGTCGGCCAGGGTCTTGCCGGCACCGAGCATCCTTCCCTGGACAATATAAGCGTCCAGATCACCGTCATTGTCGTAGTCGAACAGGGCACCGCCTCCGCCCACCATTTCGCAGTAATAAAACTCGCCGGACATCCCGTTGAAGTGGACAAAGTCGAGACCCGTCTCCTGCGCTCGATCCGAGAAGATGGCGCGATTTTTCTCAGCCGGTTCCGCTGCCCCGGTGAGGATGACTGCAGCGGTGATGAGAGAAGGGAGAGCTGGACTCAGAATCGACATACACCACGTCCGTCGCGGGAAACGGGTCCACATCATTCTGTCATGAAGAGGCGGGCGGATGTTCGATGAGCTCTTTGAGAGTCTGAAGAAATTTGGCCCCGACCGCTCCGTCGACGGCCCGATGGTCGGCGTTCAAAGTCACGTTCATGAGGGGGCGAACCGCCACCTCTCCGTCAACCGCAATGGGCGTCTGGCAAACTGCCCCCACCGAGAGGATCCCGACTTCGGGCAGATTGACAATGGATGTGAAGTGATGGATTCCATACATCCCCAGGTTGGAAACGGTAAAGGTGCTGCCCTGCATTTCTTCGAGTTGAAGGCGCCGTTCTCGAGCTCGTGTGGCCAGATCTTCCAATTCACTTTGAATCTCCCCGGCGCCCTTCAGCTCTGCTCTTCGCAACACCGGGACCACGAGGCCCTCCTCCAGGGCGACGGCTATACCTAAATGAACTGATTTGAACTCCCGGATCTCTTCACCGACCAGATGGGCATTGAGCCGCGGGTGTTTGAGCAGAGACTCGGCCACAGACTTCAACAAAAGGGACGTCAACCCGGGTGGGGGGGCTGCTTGCCCGCCAGGACCTTCGCGATCCCCGCGGGGCTGCCCCAGCAACTCCCCGACATCGATCGCCAGCGAGAGGAAAATGTGGGGTGCGGTGCGGTAGCTCTTCTGAGTGCGTTGAGCAACTGTTCGGCGCGTCCCCTTGATGGCCACTACCTGGTATTCCCCCTGGTCGCCTCCCTCCGCTGGTGGGCTGGCTGCCTTGCCGGACAAATCACCGGGCAGGATGGCCCCGCCGGGTCCAGAGCCGACAACCCCAGACAAATCGATCCCCAGTTCCCGTGCCATGCGTCGTGTTTTGGGCGAGGCTCGGACTCTCCCCTGTTGGGGAGGTGAGGGCTTTGGGCCGGCAACCTTCACGCGGGGCACATCGATGGCGGGGGTGCCCGCCTGTTCCGGTTCCTTCGGCGTGAATCCCTGCCGCCGTGCAGGCGGCTTCTCCCCTTCTTCCAGAAGCCAGGCGATGACCTGCCCGACTGGAACTTCGTCTCCGGGCTGGGCCGTTACATTGGACAGAATTCCGGAAGCAGATGCCTCAATCTCCATGACCGCCTTGTCGGTTTCGATTTCCATCAGGGGCTCGCCCTGATCCACAGACTCACCCTCGGATTTGAGCCATTGCACCAGCAGGCCGGTCTCCTGGGACATCTCCAAGGCGGGCATGATCACTTCCGTGGCCACGGCAGCTCCATTATTCAAACATCTGGCGGGCTATCTGTACGATCTGCTTTTGGCTGGGAATGGTCAGATTCTCGAGCGAAGGTGCAAAGGGTACCGGAACATCCATCGCCCCGATTCGCCGCACCGGAGCTTCTAAATCGTAAAAAGCCTTTTCGGCGATCAAAGCGGCCATCTCGGCCCCGGCCCCGTAGCGCCGATAACCCTCATCGATCACGATACACCGGGACGTTTTGCGGACAGAGTCGATCAGTGCCTGTTCGTCAAGCGGTGCCAGGGTTCGGGGATCGATGACCTCGGCCCCGATTCCGTCTTCCGCCAGCTGGGCAGCCGCCGCCAGTGCCTCCCGGACCATGCTCGAGGTCGCGATCAGGGTCAAGTCTGCCCCTTCGCGCTTGACCTCCGCCTGGCCGAAGGGAATGGTGTATTCCTGGGAGGAATCGGGCACCGGCCCCTTCTGATGGATGTCGACCTTGTCCTGCATAAAAACGACAGGGTTGTTGTCTCGGATGGCCGTCTTCATTAACCCTTTGGCATCGTAGGGACTCGAGGGCAACACGACCTTCAAACCGGGAATGTGGGCAAACCAGGCCTGCAGGCTCTGCGAATGCTGCGCCGCCAGGCAGCGGCCTGCCCCCAGGGAGGTGAGAACCACCATGGGCACGCTGGTTTCCCCTCCCGACATGTAAAACGTCTTGGCTGCCTGGTTGACAATCTGATCGGATGCAAGAGGCAGGAAATCACCAAACATGATTTCCACAATGGGTCGAAGGCCGGTCATGGCGGCGCCCACGCCGAGGCCCGTGATTCCTGCTTCAGAGATAGGTGTGTCGAGAATTCGCTCCGGACCGAACTCATCCAGAAGCCCCTCGGTCACCTTCCAGACACCGCCGGCAACTGCCACGTCTTCACCGAACAGGATCACTCTGTCGTCGCGCTCCATTTCTTCACGGATCGCTTCGTTCACTGCCCTGGCAAAAGTGATCTCGCGGCCGTTAGTCTGAGAAGACATGTGTGCTCACCTCCTCCGGGTCCGGGAAAGGAGCCTCTTTGGCCGCGTTGGCGGCCTCGTCGACTTCCTGGATGACTTCCTGTTCGACTGCTTCCAGTTCGGCCTCACTGAAGTGGCCGGCCTCCAGCAGCTGCTTTTTTAACCGTTCAATGGGATCCCGGCTGGCACGCGCCTCGTCCTCCTCTTTCCGTGAGCGGTAGGGCCGGGTGCGATCGCTCATGCCGTGGCCCAGATAGCGGTAGGTATCGAAGACGAAAAAGCTGGGTCCTGAACCCTCTCGAGCGCGTTCAATGGCCGGCAAGGTGGCGTCGTAGACGGCCAGAACATCCATGCCATCCACCTCGGCGGAGGGAACACCGAAGGCTTCTCCTCTGAGCGTGAGCTTGCCGGCAGTGACCTGTTCCGTTGGCGTGTATTCGCCGTAGTGATTGTTCTCGCAGGCAAAAATGACCGGCAGCTTCCAGATGGCTGCCAGGTTCATCGATTCGAGGAAAATCCCTTCATTCAGGGCCCCGTCGCCAAAAAAAGCAACTCCGACCTGCCGATTCTTGAGAACCTTCGCCGAAAGAGCCGCTCCAGCGGCCAGAGGGATGCCACCCCCGATGATGGCATTGGCACCCAGGTGGCCCGTTTCCCGATCGGCGATATGCATGGAACCGCCCTTGCCTCGACAGTATCCGTTGGCCCTCCCGAGGAGTTCACCGAACATCCTCGTGAGACCGGCGCCTTTGGAAAAACAGTGCCCATGCCCCCGGTGTGTGCTGGTGATGGAGTCGCCCCGATTCAGGTGTGCACAGACTCCGACCGCCACCGCCTCCTGCCCTATCGACAGATGAGTGATGCCCGGCATTTCGGCTTTCTCGTACAATTCCCCCACGCGCTTCTCAAATGCTCGAATCGTGAGCATTTCACGGAGCATGTCGAGCAGTGTGTCTTTGCCCAGTTCTTGCGATGGGGACGCTTCGAATTTTGTGCTCATAACCGTCCTGGAAATTAACCTGGATCCCTACGGGTTTGATTTCGGGCAGACGCCCTTTCGCTCAAGGCTCAGGAGGTTACCAAGAAACGCGTTAAAAGTCGATCCCCGCTCTCCTGAGAGGAAAGGGCCCCATTGCTGATTGACCCTCGATCTGCTATCTAAGTATTTCACCGATCCATAGCAACACGAGCAGGAAAAAACATGCGAACCAATCAAACCAAAGCTAAGCTCAAAGCCGGGGAGGCCGTTTTTGGCTGTTTCCTGCGGACCACTGACCCGACGACTGTTGACTTTCTGGGCTACCAGCCCTGGGATTTCATGGTTTTTGACGGCGAGCACGGGACCCTCGAGCCCCGCGACTGCGAAAACCTGGTGCGCGCAGCTGAATTGCACGACATCACACCTCTCGTCCGGGTCACGACGAACCTTCCGCCCATCATCCTGCGCTTTCTGGACACCGGAGCCCAGGGCCTGCTGGTACCCTGGGTGAATTCAGCCAGCGAGGCACAACAGGCCGTCCAGGCCGTCAAGTATCATCCTATGGGCAAGCGCGGACTTGCAGGTGCGCGGGCTGCCGATTTTGCCCAGCGCTCCAGCCTGGGAGAATACGTCAAAAAAGCCAATCGGGAAACACTGGTCGTGGTTCAGGTGGAGACCGCAGAAGCGGTTGAGCAGCTACCCGAGATTGTCGAGGTGGAGGGGGTAGATGTGATCTTCATCGGCCCCGCCGACCTGTCTCATTCCCTGGGCGTTCCAGGTGAGATCACTCACCCACGAGTCCAGGAAGCTCTCCAGGAAATTGTCGATATCGTCACAGCGTCCGGCCTGGCACTGGGTACGCTGGTGCCGAATGCCGAAGCGGCCAGACAATGGCTCGACAAGGGCGCCCGGTGTCTGGCCGTTTCGCTCGAGTCGCTGGTGGCCCCGGCATCCCGGGATTTCCTGGAGACAGTCCGCAAATAACCGTCACGGCGCCTGCGACCCAGCGACCGGCACAACTGATGGGCTCCTGTTTCTGCCTTTGCCTTCGCCTTTGCCTTTGCCCTGACCTCATCTTTACGTTTCCGGCGAGAGAACCCGAAAGGGAAAGGAATGACGGGCACGGGCACGGGCAAAGGCAAAGGCAAGGGGGGGACGCTAAACAGGTACGCCACGCGGCGGTCTGATGGGCTCCTGTTATACTGATGGCGCAATCACCTGAGAGCCGAGCGGATGTCCCATAAGGTTCCTTTCACACGCACACTCCTTTCCAGCCTGCTTCTGCTGCCTGCAGCCGGCATTTCTGAAGCCTCCGAGCCGGATCGTTCGTTAGCCAAAGCCGCCCTCAAGGTTCTGGATCGCAACTGTCTTGCCTGCCATGGAGCGATCCTCCAGTCAGGCCTTGACATGCGGCAGAGGGACACCCTGTTACGGGGCGGTGAGGGGGGTCCCGTTTTGATCCCCGGCAATGCCGGGGAAAGCCGTCTGTTCATGGCAGCCGCCCACGTCGGTGAGTTCAAGATGCCGCCCAACGAACCACCCCTTTCAGAGGGGGATCTGGAGGTTTTGCGCAACTGGATCAACGCTGGCGCCCCCTGGGATGTGGCGGGTGCTGCCAAGACTTCTGAGCCCTCCTGGTGGTCCTTTCGCAAGCCTCAACGTCCCGACCTTCCAAAGACCAGTGCCGACAGCTGGGTTCAAACTCCGATTGACGCCTTTGTTCTGGCCGGGTTGGAAGAAAAAGGCCTGAAGCCGGCTCCTCGCGCCGACAGGCAGACGCTGATCCGAAGGGCTTATTTCGATCTCATTGGTCTCCCACCAACGCCGGAACAAGCGGAAGGCTTCCTGCTCGACTCTTCTCCCGATGCCTATGAACGAAGGATCGCAGAGCTGCTCGACTCTCCTCGCTATGGAGAGCGCTGGGCTCGACACTGGCTCGATGTGGTGCGCTATGCGGACAGCAGCGGCTATGAATCGGATCACTATTACCCCAACGCCTGGCGTTACCGGGACTATGTGATCAAGTCCTTCAACGACGACAAACCCTACGACCGCTTTGTGCAGGAGCAGATCGCCGGGGATGAGCTGTGGCCGGACCGCTTCGAGCTGCCGGAGAGTCGCACCATTCCGCTCAAGAAGATGGAATACCTGGAAGCTCGAGTCGGAACGGGCCTGTACACCTTTGGCCCGGAAGCTCTGGAGTCAAGACAGTACGCCGAGCAGTTACGCGCCGAGGAGCTGATGGACTGGGCGGACACTACCGGCGCTGCCTTTCTGGGGCTGACGATGGGCTGCGCCCGCTGCCACAACCATAAGTTCGATCCCATTACCCAGCGCGATTACTATTCTTTTCAGGCCATCTTTGAGAACAGCCGGCAGGTTGAGATGTCGCTCATGAGCCCCATCCAAGAAGTGTCTCGGAATATCGACTATCCCGCTGTCGTCGCTGTCGAAGAGGCTCGACTTGCCTACCGCCTGTTCGAAAAGAAGGTAAAAGAGAGGATCGAAGAGGAGAAGAAGAAGGAATTTTCGCCCGAGGTCGTGGCGGCCTATGAGATGGACAAGGACGAGCGCAGCTCCGAACAGGAAGAGCTGGCGAAACCGCTCGTCGAAGCCATCCGCCTGGTCAAACTCGACGAAGCCTTGACCGAGCCGGAGAGGGAGCAAGAACAGGAACTGCTCAATCGTGTGGCCAGAGCCGTACTCAAGGTATCCGAGATAGAGGGCTCCAATCAGGTGAGGTATGCGGGCCTGCTGGAATTGCCAAGGGCTTCGGTTCTGGGGCACTTCGAGCCTGAAATCGTCCCTCCCGTCCACGTCCTGAACCGCGGCCAGTTCGCCGAGAAAAAGGAGAGAGCCACCCCTGACCTGCCCCGGGCCGTAAGTCAGACAACCGATCCTGGGGGAATCTTTTCCGCAGCGATGGGAGCGCGGCGGCGCAAACAGCTGGCGCTGTGGTTGAGCCGTCCCGATCACCCCCTGACAGCCAGGGTGATGGTGAATCGGATCTGGCAATGGCATTTTGGGCAGGGCATTGTGAGAACGCCCAATGACTTTGGTCGCCAGGGAGAAGCACCCAGCCACCCGCAGCTTCTGGACTGGCTGGCCACCGAGTTCGTAGCCCGCGGCTGGAGCATGAAATCGATGCACTGGCTGATCATGACTTCCAGCGCTTATCAGATGTCCAGCCTGCACAGCGATCCGGAAGCTCGTTTTCTCGATCCCGATAATCGTTTTTTGTGGCGAATGAACAGGAGCCGACTGGAGGGCGAAGCGCTGTGGGATGCCATGCTTTCGGCGGCCGGGACGTTGAATCTGAAGATGTATGGACGCCCGGCTGTTCCACCGCTGTCGGAGGAAGAAACGGGAGCGCAAGCTGCCAGATGGCCTGTCGTCGCCGTTGCTGAAGACCAGTACCGCCGAGGGATCTATATCCTCGCGCAACGGAACTTCACCTTTCCCATGTTCGAGGCCTTCGACAACCCTCAGAGCGCCGTCAGTTGTCCCCGGCGCGACGTCACCACCGTGGCACCCCAGGCCCTCTGGTTCTTGAACAACCGGATCGCCCTTCAACAGGCCGGTGCCTTTGCCGCGCGGCTGGTCAGCAAAAACGGAGAGAATCCAGGAGGCTGGGTGGACGACGCCTGGCGATTGGCGCTGCATCGACCGCCTTCCGATCAAGAAAAGAAGGAGGCCCTGGAGCTGCTGGCCACCCGGGCCCGCCGGCTGAAAAAAGACAGGTGGACGGAACTTCCGGACGGGCTCGAGACGATTCCGCTGCGCAAGGCGGCAGCTCTCACGGAGCTTTGCCTGGCCTTGTTCAATCTGAACGAATTCCTCTATATTGACTGAAGAATGAATCCCTTTTGTTGTCATCGGTATGAGAAAGTCAACTCGCGCCGCGAGTTCCTGGCCAAATGGGCTTTCGGTTTCGGCACCCTTCCTCTGATTCATCTGTTGAGCAGGGAATCTCTCCTGGAAACCGTGTTTGCCGAAGCGGCCAGAGATTCGGCTGTCAACCCGCTGGCTGCCAAGCCCCCCCATTTTCCGGCCCAGGGCAAGAACGTGGTTTTCATTTACCTGCAGGGAGGTGCCAGCCATGTGGATACTCTGGATCCCAAGCCTGTTCTGAACCGCTTTGACGGTCAGGGCTTACCTGACAGCTTCACCTCTGGCGATCTGAATTTTTCCAACATCGCAGCCGAGGAATCGAAACTGATGGGAACGGAAATTCCCTTTCGCAAATACGGAAAATCCGGTCTCGAGCTTTCCGATATTTTGAAGAATGTAGCCGAGCACGCGGACGATCTTGCCGTGATCCGCTCCTGCTATCACGAGGCCTTTGTCCATGCACCGGCGGCCAATTATCTTTGCACCGGTTCGATACTAACCGGGCATCCCAGCGTCGGTGCCTGGGTGCTGTATGGCCTGGGCAGCGAAAACGACAATCTGCCCGCCTTTATGGCGATGACCGACGGAAGCCTCTCGGGAAGGACCAATAAGAATCACATCGGACCGGGATTTCTGCCCGCCATCTACCAGGGGACCCAGCTGAAGCCGGAGGGTACGCTCATCAAAGACTTGAACCTCCCCAGGGAGATCCAGCTGGATGATCAACGGACCCTCCTGGACTGGATTCAAAAGTCGAATGAGCGGCATCGCGAAAGCCGTCCGGACGACACTCGCCTGGCGGCCCGGATTGCCAATTACGAACTGGCCTTTCGGATGCAAACGGCAGCTCCGGAACTGGTCGACATTTCCAAGGAACCTGAATACATCCGGCAGATGTACGGGCTGGACGATGAAAAAAGCCAGAAGTTCGGCCGCATGTGCCTGCTGACACGCCGAATGGTGGAGCGGGGGGTTCGCTTCGTGCATCTGATCAGCACCGACTGGGACGGCCACGAACAGTGCGTGCTAAACCACTGGGAGAACTCCAGAAAAACGGACAAGCCGATTGCCGGGCTGCTGGGAGATCTGAAGCAGCGCGGGTTACTGGAGAGCACACTGGTGGTTTACATCGGAGAGTTCGGCCGAACTCCCTTTGTGCAGGGAAACCTGGGTAGAGATCACCACCCGTATGGCTTCTCCTGCTGGCTGGCGGGGGCCGGAATCCAGGGAGGTAAGGTGATCGGAGCCACCGACGACCTGGGGATGAGAGCGGTCGAGGATAAGGTCCACGTCCACGACCTGCATGCCACCATGCTCTCTCTCCTCGGTCTGGATCACAAGGGACACACCTTTTTCTTTCAGGGACGAGACCGGCGTCTCACCGACGTGGGTGGAGACAATGACCTGTCGAAACGCCTTCTCCAGGCGAGCTAGTGCAGCCCGCACTAGTGTACCGTCCGGGAAGTTCCCGTCTAGAGTACTCACCAGGGCCCTGCTGCTACTGCCGATCCTGCTGCTGAGCCCGCCTCACCTGAGGGCAGAGGCAGCGGTGTGGGAGACCGAGATCCGGTTACCCCTGGATCTGTACACCGGCGACGGCCTCCTGTTGCGCAAGGGAGGCTTCGATCTGGAAGTCCGGTGGGAGAAAGAGCACTATTCTCTGGTCTTCATGAAGGATCAGAAAGTTGTGGCGATTGTCAACGGCCAGGAAACGGCAACCGGGCCAACTGAGACCGTCATCCCGGTCGTGGGCACACACTACCTGCGCTCCACAGCAATTCCGCTGGGAACGGCGGAAGAACGGCAGTTGAGTAAAACGGGGCGGCCCCAGTACCAGGACGATGACCGTGAGTGGGACATCTCACTGCGGGTGTTTAGCGGCTCGGACGACGAGGTTCACTTCGTGTTTCAGAGAAAGAAGGACTGGGACCACTGGGAGGGCACCGTCTTCAAACTCTTCCGCAGCAATCCCGTAGAAGCGCCCTAAACAGGTGCGGTGCGGAGGCACTCGGGGAAAGAGCAACTACTGGCGCTGTTGTGGAGGCAGCAGGGTCAAGAAAGAGGACTGCAGGGGGTCTTTGGCCAGGAAGCGTTGCACCCACCATTGCCCGGACGGCGAGGCAACGACTTCGCCGAAGAGTCGAGCGTCGTTGTGCAGGCCCCGGGCGAAGCCATTTTCGTATCCGAAGTACAGAGCGGCAAGAGCCATACTGGAGGCGAATTCTCTGGCAGCGCGCAGGTTTCCGGCATTGCCCTGATCGGGAGCCGCTGCATTCACGAGTCTTGCGATGTCCTCGCTTCGGTGGAGCGCGTCCGTCTCCGCACTTTGATCAGCAGCCAGCGCATCCCAATTCGAGCGCACCAGCTTCCGCTGCCCGGACAGGAACTCGCTGGCCACCTGGAATGCCCTGGCCAGGGCGGTAGAAGAGGGGTGAAACTCGTGGGCCAGCCCAATTCTGACCGCTGTGTGTCCATCCACGGACTCTCCGTTAACAGCCATCTCGGCGGCTCTTCGGGGACCGATCAGACGCGGCAACCTCTGCATGCCTCCGTATCCGGGAATGATGCCGAGCTTGACTTCGGGCTGGCCGAGCACAGCGTTCTCAGTGACGATCCGATAATGGGTGCTCATCGAGAGTTCGTTGCCACCGCCCAGCGCAAACCCGTCAACCAGCGACACAGCCGGCAACGGGAGGTTCTCGAGTCGCGTAAAAACGGCCATGTTGGCGGCTGCCAGCCGCTCGAGAGCGGCTGCACTCTTCCCGACAAAAACCTCGATATCGGCTCCGGCCACGAACGACCTTCCTGTGCCTCGCAGGATCAGAGCGCTAACCTTTTCCCCTTGAAGAGTCCCATGGGTGTCGACCTCCTCTACCAGGGCGGAGAGTTGCGCGAGTAATGCCTCGTTCAGGGCGTTTAAGGCATCCGGTCTGGTGAGTGTGAGGATTCCAACCTGGTCGATCAGGGTCAGAGTGATGAAAAGGTTGTTCTCAGGATCCGCTTCCAGCAGCGTTCGGCCCAGAAACTCCGCTTCGTACTCCGCGATCTTCCTCCCCGCCTCGTCTGCCTGAACCAGGGCCACGCCCTTTGGCCTGGTCATCGACCCGTCGAGCATCTTCTGCTGAATGGCGGGCAATTGCGGCAGGTCGACAACCTCCAGATCCTCCTGGCTCATGACAATTCTGTTCTCGGCCAGCAGGCGAACGGTTTCTCGTGCCTGAGCAGCCCGATACATGTGGGATCCGAGGATGGACAGATCGGACCGCCCGCGAACCACGATGAATCCCGATGGCATCTCGTCCCGCTCGTCGTAATCCCTGAGCAGGAAGGTACTGAAGTGCAATGTACTCTGATCGGGTCGCTCCACGATGAAATCAGGACTGATCCGAGGACCGAAGACGCCCCAGATGGCCCTCCCGACGGCCCGGGCATTGAGCATGAACTCTGACATGTAGGCGGGATTCGGTGTACCCTCATCGGTCAACGGATCGGGCATGTCCTCAGACAGCTCGAACTGGTCCCGATCAATAATTTGGGATTCTACGACGCCGAGTTGATGAAGCGCCGCAAGGCCCTCCCGTTCCCTGGTGCGGGAGGCGACGACCGCAAGCTCCGCCCGCCTGTGCAGGGCCGCCTCGACAAACTCCAGCGCATATCGGTCTGCACCCCAGATGAGTCCTCTTCTTCCGGGCAGCAGAGAAGCTTCCGAGAAGATCTCTGCGGGAGAGCCGTGGCGGAAAAGGATTTGTTTCTGGCGCATCCACACCCAGCGGGCATCCATTACGAAGCGACGGCCATCGTAAAAGAATGTCTCTTTGTATTCCCCCTTGAGTCCCCGGCCGGTGGCGCCGAAAAAGGCGAGGGTTCCATTCCCGGCGAGAGCGGAAACCAGCAGAGGGAAATTTGCACCCCCCGTGTGCTCGAAGATCTTGTCCACCGGTCGCCCCTGATTGGCCTCGAACACAGCCTGGCGAAACGGCTCTGTCCTGGCGTGCCAGGAGTCATATTCCTCCTCTGCGGGAACCAGGCCGAACACCTGCGGCGGGATCTCAGTTCTATTGACAAAGGCATCGGCAATGCCGCGTCGGATCAGGGAATCAGCCAGGGCTGCATTCGAACCGACCAGGACGACACGGGCGCCGAGCGCCTGGCCGAGTTGAGCGGCAGCGAAACTGGTTCCCTTGCCTCCTCCCATCACCAGCAGAGAGTCTCCGGGACCGACAGCTAACCTTTCCACCACCGCACGGTAAGCCGTACCGTACGTGAGCAGCATAGCGGCAAGTCTTTCCGGACTGTGATCGGCAAGCCCCGGGGGCGTTGGAATGGCGCTCTCCTCGTCCACCAGGGCGAACTGGGCATTGAAGCCATCGTGTGTTTCGTAGCCGCGGATGTTCCGCCCGGTCCAGGAATCAAGAATCACCGCCTGCCCCACTTTGACCCGCCGGACCGCCGGACCCGTATCCACCACCAGGCCCAGAGCATCGCTTCCCGGAATATGCAACGTGGCGCTGTCGCCTCTTCCGAAAACAGGAACGGGAAGCCCCAGTGCTGCGAAGTTCGTATTGAAATTGGGACCGGTGGCCAGAACCGCAACCAGGACTCGCTTCGCGTCTGCCCGGAGCAGGCGTGGAACCGCTACCTGCTCGAGACGGATGACATCCTCCGGCGGACCATAATCATCCCGGCGTAAAGTCAAGGCATACATCTTCTCCGGGATCGAACTGGCAAGGGTTGGACAGGATCCGAGCGGCCACAGCTTCACCGGGCTAGGTTAGCCACTTGCGGCGAGAAAGGAAAGTCTGCGGAACCGGTGGGGCTCAAAAGACTACCGGCAGGGACCGGAGGCTGCGAAAGGCCATATTCTTGTGCCATTCGAGATTTTCATCCTGGAGACTCAGATCAGGCAGCCGTCGGATGAGAGTATCGATTGCGATCTGTCCCTCCAGTCGTGCCAGTGGCGCTCCCAGGCAGTAATGCATCCCGTAGCCGAAGGCCACGTGCCGGTTCGGATGGCGAGTGATTTCGAGCCGGTCGGGATCAGGGTTGGTGAACTCGGCCGGATCGCGGTTGGCGGCTCCCAGCATCTGCAGGATGAGTTGGCCCTTTTTGATGCGGCGATGGCGGATCTCCAGGTCCTCCGTTGCCAGGCGCCAATTACGCTGAACCGGCCCGTCATAGCGCAGTAACTCCTCTACGGCGCCGACTATCAGTGAGGGCTGCTTCCTCAATGTTTCCAGCTGCTCCGGGTTGCGCAGCAGAGCCAGAACCGAATTCCCGAGCAAGTGGGTCGTGGTCTGGTGCCCGGCGATCAGCAGCGAAACACACATGCCCAGTAATTCCTGCGGGTCGAGCTGGTCACCTTCTTCCCCCCTGACCAGATCACTCAACAGATCCTCTCGGGGGGATCGGCGCCGTCTAGCCATAAGAGGTCGGAAGTAATCCGCCATTTCCAGCAGACTCTGCTGGGCATGAAGGGTGCTGCCGGATTGGGCACGCCCTGTGCCCAGAAACGCGACCACGTCCTCTGACCAGTCTTTGAATCGATCCTGGTCCCTGGCAGGGATGCCAATCAACTCACAGATCACCGTCACCGGCAGCGGATAAGCGAAATCGTGCACGATGTCCATTTGACCTGCCGGCGCCACGCTGTCGATGAGGGTATCGACCAGCTTCTGAATCCGGGGCCGCATGTTCTCTGTAAGCCGTCTTGTGAAAGCCGGACTGACCAGCTTCCGGAGTCGAGTATGTTGAGGAGGATCACAAAAACCCAGCCAGCTCGAGATGTGATCGACAAGAGGGCGCACCTCGCGGCGCACCTTTCCGGGCAGTTCCTCGAGGTAGGAGGGGATGCGCCGGTTGGAGAGCCGCCGATCGTGCATGGTGGCGACGACATCCCGGTAGCGGGTCAGCACCCAGCAGTTCCAGGCATCGCTCCAGTGCACCGGATCCTGCTCGCGCAGTTGACGGTAGACGGGATAGGGGTCGACAAAAAAATCCGGCGTGTGCAACCGCTGATCGAGCGACCCGGCTCTCCCTTGTACCATTGGAATCTTCCTCTTTTAGGCTGGATCAGATCGCCGCATGGAAGCGGCTCCTACACTTGCCATTTCGCTGAGACCCCAGTGTAGGAGGACCCTCCGTGGTCCGATCAGATCGAATCGCAGGGGCGCCTACCACCTCAAGATCGTCCTGTCCGGTACGAAGCGTGCCACCTGCTTGAGCGGGGCCTTGTCCCGTTTCAGATGGTCGCGCACATAGAGCGGATAACTGGTCGGAGCATCATCCCGGGGGGAAATATCCACCACCGTGCTGCCCCGAAACGTGCAGGTATAGGTCTGCTCCTTCTCCGTTCTGGAATTCGCCGTATAGCGGGCTGTGGTCTGCGGGACAGGAAAGTTCAGCTCAATCTGGTCTCCCGGCCGAAGCCCGTCAAACATCAGGTAATTCCCGACCTGGACTCCGCGACCTTCTTTTCCAGAAATGCGGCTGCGGATTTCTTTTCGCAGCACCCAGGAAGGTATCCGCACAGACACCCGCTCCATCTTCTTGTTGTGAATGACAACCTTGCCTTCGTAGGGAAGATAGCTGTCCACATCCAGCCCCCCGGCAGACCGGTTCAGGAGCAGGTTCACCTGGGCCGTGTCTCCAGACTGTCGCACGATCCCCTCCCAGGCGTAGTACAGTCCCTGGGTACCGTTTCCGGTACAGCACTGCATGACCCAGGGGTTGGGGATGCTGTCCGGAGCTGAGGCCCCGGCGAAGTTCCCAAGACTACGCTTTATGACATCACGCGTGTCCACCTGGCCTTCGTGGGGCGCCTCTTTGCGGCGGTCACAATCCTCGGCGGCAGCCGAGACTTTCTCCAACCGCTCCGCATCGGTGAACTGCTGTTCGACCAGATGGTTTCTCGCCAGGGCGTCCACGTCGTCCCAGTAGTCCCCCATCCCGGCGTCGCTCAGTCGAATCCCCATGGCTACCATGTCTCCCAGCGCACACCCCTCGCACAGATTCGACGTCGCAGGGTGGCAGTTGACCCACCCGATGCGGGGGATTCCCAGAGTCCAGCTGTATTCATAAGCCCGCCGCACAAATTCCAGCGCACGCTGATCGGCCGTTGTCATCCCGTACTCGAGCACGCCCCGCAGCGCCACGGCACGGGCGTGATAGTGGCTGTACCAGTGCCCCATCTCAGAATGGGCCACACCGGCCGCACCCGGCAGCGGTTTCCGAATCCAGGCAAGAGCCCCGATCTCTCCTTCGGGATTGGGAAGTCCTCCCCAGAATTTGGGGAGCATGCAGAAGCGGGCCACCCGGGCCGCCAGATCCAACGCCTCCTCGTCGCCGCTGACGGCATACCAGCGGGTGAGCGCCTGGACCTGATGGCCGTGATAGGCCACCACCGATCCTTCGCCCCCTTCCGTCTCCGTGGTGGGTTCGTCTGTTTTCTGCCAGCCTGAGCTCGGGTAATTAAAGGGCTCACCAAACCCGCCATCCGGATAGTAACTGTAGTCGTTCCGGTGGATGGCAATCCGCCTCAGGCCTTGTACCAGTTGACGAATCTTTTCATCCCAGGCCGGGTCACCGGAAACCTCACGCCAGGCCAGAAGAGCGCGCAGCATCCTGGCATTGGCGGCCACGTTTGCCAGATCCTCGTTCCTGGCCACGCCGTCGAAGTTGGGACGATAGCTGGTCTGCCAGGGACGGCTCGGGTCATAGAAGTTCCAGTAGAGGTCTCCTCTGATGCGCGAAACAAGCGCGGCCCGCTGTGCTGTTTCCACATCGGCATAGAGATTGCTGCCGCACATGGTCCTCAGCATTGGCAAAGACTCTCCAAAAAAGGTATCGCAGGTGCTGTCGGCGGCGTGGTGCGCCATGTAAGGAGTCTTGCAGGAATAGCGAACCAGGAAAAACATGTCCCGATTCGGGCCCGGGTCAATGGTCCCCCCGATTCCGTTGATGGCCAGTTCGGCCCGCTTCGCCAGGTCCAGGGTGTCCGGCACCACGGCTTCGTAACGCCGTCCGGCATACACACCCGCCCCCAGATCTTTTACATCGTTACTTTGCCTTTTTGAACTCTCCGTAGCGGAACAGGCTGCAACGGTTGCCACCGTGCCGGCGGCCAGAGTGCCCTTCAAAAACTCCCGTCGTTTCATGCTTCTCTCCTTGTGAGTGGTTCCAGTGTCACTACGGTAAGGGAATAGGGTGGGCACAAAGCCACCCACTCTTCTCCCTTCCGTTGTACGGAGCCGACACGGGGCTTGATCCTCTCGGGCGCCTCGAACGTGTTCTCATCGTTAGGTCCACCGGTGAGCACTACGGCGCTCGCTCTGTTCGGCGCGCTCCCTTCAGCTCCTTTGATCCGCAACCGGGCCTCCACCGGCTCGCTTTCATTCGGGTTGACAATGGAGACCGTGGTCTTTTGACTCTTTGCGGAGACCGAAGCCACCACGTCCAGGCCCGACGCCCGGTCGAACTCCGGCCCGATCGAGTCCGCCCCCATGTGTTGCTTGAGCATGTCGAAAACATGGTAATTGGCGGTGCGCAGTAAGCGGGGTCCATCGGTTTTGATCAGGGGACCCCACATATTGGTGGGGTAGAGGAAACTGGCCAGCTTCACCCGATCTGCGTTGCGGATGAACCCGTGGATCTGACTGGCAGCGGAAACAGCCGCATCCATCCTGACGATCCCTTCATAGGTCAAGTTCATCTCTGATGCTCGCAGCAGCCCCTCCCACACCGGCAGATCGGCCAGCTCCCGCGGCCAGGGGGGCACGGACCCACTCTGGGCCTGCCATTCCTCCACGGAGATCTCGACTGCCTTCGGGCCCAGATACCCGTCCACCAGCGCGGCGGCCCTTCTGACCTGCTCCTCGTTCGCATACTTGAGCCCCAGCACGTGAAACATATCCTTCAGTTCAAGAAACACGGTCGCGTCTTTTCGCAACTTGACATATTGAGCGAGGAACCGCTGGTTCCAGTCTCCGGCCGCGTTGCCCGACACGACGATCCGCGAGTGACGATCCGCCATCCGCATGTAGTAGCTCCACTCAAAAACCCGGTCGGCATATTCTTCCGGCGAGAAGGCGGGCGACGTCTCATTGCCGATCGACCAGTATTTGACGCCATAAGGCTGGGGATGGCCGTTCTGCCGGCGCAGATCGGACCAGTCAGTATTTCCTGCGTAATTGCAGTACTGCATCCATTTGACGGTGTCGCCCAGAGTGGCGGTAATCGGGTTGATCTTGATCCAGGCCTCGGCTCCCACCAGCTCACAAAAGCGCAAGAACTCGTCCGTGCCGAAGTGGTTTGTCTGTTCTCCGCCAAAAAAGTAGTTCCAGGTGCGCGGACGCTGTGAACGAGGACCGATGCCGTCCTGCCAGTGATACGTGTCGGCCAGGGTCCCGCCGGGCCAGCGAATCACCGATACCTGAAGCTGGCGGAAAGCCTCGATGGTATCCAGCCGCAGTCCGCCGTCATTCGGAATCGAGGAGTCTTCCCCTACCCAGATTCCGTCCAGCCCGGAGCCGTAAGTCTCGATCAGGTTGCCGAAGATACCCGGTGAGATCGTGGCCAGTCGCCGAGTAGGCAGAAGGTCAATGACCTGTACCGATTCGGCCATGCCTGCGGCCCGGGCTACAGCGGGCCAGGCTGCCAGTCCGGCGGCGGGGGCTGCGCACGCCGCCAATCTCAGCAATTCACGGCGCGTCAGCTCGTTGTTATTCCTCTCTTTTGAAGGCATGGATTCCTCTTCCTCGGTGGGCGCCGCTCTCATACGGGTTTACCGTTCTCCTCGTTCGCCCCCTTGCCTTTGCCCGTGCCCCTTGGAGTCGTGCTTCCCTTTTACGATAGCAAATCTACGACAGCAAACGCCCCCCAATCTTCCAGCTCCTGGCTTTGGCATCACACTTGCATCAACTAGAGGCAGGTCTGAGCCTGTTCAACGGGGAGATGCCTGGGGCAGCGAGCCTCACGAATGGTTCGAGGATGTACCGATGAGACGCCTTACTGTCCAGCTCATCACTACTTCATTGAATCTTGCGATCGCCATGGCCTTTGAAAACTCAACCGACAGATGGGGATATGTAACGAGGGGCAGAGTAAAGCCATGCTGGCCTGTGGTCTGGAAGGTGAACGCCATCCAACACTTTAAGTTCTTGCCAAACGACTCCAATGTTATTACAATTGTACTAACACAACGGAGACGCGACATGGTTGAACTCAAGGTCCGCAAATTCGGCAACTCGCTTGGCGTCGTCCTGCCGAAGGATGTCATCAACCGGCTGCGCACGAAAGACGGGGAACCCTTGTTCCTGATCGAAGCGCCGGACGGCAGCTACCAGCTAACGCCCTACGATTCCGCATTTGAAAAGAAGATGGCGAAGGCCGAAGACATTCTCGCCCGCTATCGCAACACGCTACATGTTCTGGCCAAGTGACGGAGCCGGTCTGGATCGATGCGGGCGACGCGTTGACGCTGCACGCCCTCCTGCTCGCGCGTCACGGCGGTGCGGCGGGGGTGCGTGACGACGCTTTGCTACAATCCGCTGATTGGCGACAGTTAGAATTCCGCGTGTTGCCTCATCTAAGAATCGAACCGAAACTAGAAACTTGCCTCATTGGGAATCGAACCCAGTTCAGAACAGCTTATTTCTTCCGTCTCGCAGAAACAACGGGTGGAGTGGAAGGTCGAAATGACAAGGGAATAATGTGCCGGAGTGATCACGTAAAAATGACCCACCTTGTCAAGTAGGGTGTTGTTCTTGGTTTGAGCGAATTGTCTTGTCCGGTTCTTGGACTGCGAGAGGGGACACAGTGAGGGCGAGCCCGAATGGGGTTCCCTCTCGGCGGCCGACTCAGGTGACCCCCTTCTTGGGTTGTCCCGGGACCGTGAAGTCCCTGCTGCTGGAGATGTACGGCCCAGCGGTCGAGGCGACATTGCTGTGTGGCCGTCAGGGGACACTTCCCATGGCTCATAAGACTATTTTGACCTCGGCTGGTTGCCCCTTTGTTGGCGCACCTTCTTTTGCGAAATCAGACCCGATTTCAGAGAACGTTGGCTCTACACGGGAGATCTCGGCCTTGTAGAGTTGTTCTCTTCGCCAGTCCCTGACGCGGCGCTGCAAAGTTCGCAGCTGCCCATCAAAGAATCGACAGGGATGGCGTTGTTGAAGCCGAATGAAAAGCGCTTTGGCTGTTTGAGCGGGATTGACTTCCAGTTGGACACGAACCTCTGGCCAGACTTCAACGAAAGGATCCTCCCGGGTCCTCCAAGTCCGGGCAACCCGGGGCTTCTTCGTCCGCCGATATCTCCTGATTTGGTTGGATTCTGGTGCAGCACTGATCTCAGCAAGGTACTTCCTGACAACAGCATCCATCTCTCTAGGGGAGCCGTTTCTCTCCGGTTCTCTTTGTCCGTTGGCAAAGGTCCAAAAATGGTCCTGTCTTCGCTCGAGTTCTTTGAGTAACGTGACTGGATCCAGCTTCCTGTACAGGTCTTTGATGGGTTCTATTTTTCTCTTGGTGAGACAATCAGAGGCTAAGATTCGCTGGTAAGGAGTTTGAGCCCGATCGTAGCGTTTCTTGACGCGTGCACCCCGGCGTTGCTTCTCGATTAGCTTCATCGAGGGCTGAAAGAAGTTCACGTAGAGGCGCAGAATCTCGTAAAGCTGAATCAGGGCTCGCCAGGCCCCCAGACCCGTGTAGCGATCGTAGCCAATCAGCCGTCTCACGATCGAACCATTCTTCTCCTCAACGAAGGCCTGATCGTTCTTTCGACCCACCCGGGAACGAGTGAAAGTGATCTGCTCTCTTTGGCAGTAACGGAGCATCTCATAGTTGATGAATTCGCTTCCGTTATCCGTGTCCAATCCGAGAAGAGGAACCGGGAGCCGCCCACGCAGGCAGTTGAGAGATCCGATCACATCGGCTTCGCTACGCCGTAGCAGCGCCACGCATTCGGTCCAGCCCGTTGCGACGTCCACCAGGACCAGAGTGTGTAGGAAACTGCCTGCAGCACTCTCGCCGCAGTGAGCCACAAGGTCGGCTTCGACAAAACCGGGTTGAAGATCATCCCAGTCAGCGAAGGTTCGGACCTTGATCTGCTTCTTGAGCAAGCTTCCTGGTCGGGTCGTACTGACACCGTGCCGGCTGCTTCTTTCGGAAGCCAACAATCGATCAGCGGTAGCTGGGCTGATCGCTAGCAGCCTTCGCCTAACATCAGGCGGCAAGGATAGATGACCGTTCCTCTCCATAACTTCGATCAACTCGGGAACAAAGGGGACCAGTCTCTTTGCGCAGATCCGGTTGGCCGTTGTCCAAAGAGTCACCAGTGCCCGCTTCACCCGGTCATCGTATCGGGCACGGCGGGGCCGCGACGAACTGGCCCTGCTCGGCGGATTGTTCAACAGGGTAATCGCATGTTTGCGACCGTAGCCGGTTGTCGCGACCAACTGATCTACAATCTGGCTCTTGATCCCTTTGCGGGCCGATGCGTAATCCTCAGCGGTACACGTCAACAATTCTCGGCGCAACTCCAAACTCAACTTCTTCTTCAATCTGTGACCTCCTCATCAAGTTTTCGGTTCGATTCTTGATGAGGCAACGGTATGCCATCAGTTCGATTTTGGATGAGTCAATGCGCGGGGAATTCTAACTGTCGCCAATCACCCGTCGGAGAGTTTCTCCACAGCGGCCTGCCAGCCGGCGGTGGCGGCAAACCAGCCGTTGTCACTTTTGATCTTCAAACGGCTCATGGCGAAACCTCCTTTGAGGGGGATCCTTTGGCGGGTCGTTTTCGCCTCCGGTAAGAGTCGCCCTCCCACTCCAGCTGGTGAGCGTTGTGGCAGAGTCGGTCCAGCAGCGAGTTGGCCTGGATGGGGTCGCCAAACAGCGCCATCCACTCCTCCAGGCTGCGATTACTGGTCAGCATCAGCGAGCCTTTCTGATAGCGCTCGTAAACGATGTCGTACAGATCGTCGGCCTGCTCGTCCGTCAGGGGCTTGAGCCCAAAGTCGTCAACGATCAAGAAATCATAGCTGCAGTAGTTTTGGATGAGGCGATCGCGGGAGAGATCGGCCCGGGCCGCTTCCAGAGTACGGAACAGGCGCGGAGCCTGGATGTAGCGCACGTCATGACCGCGGCGTACGGCCTCGTGTCCCAGAGCCAGGGCGATGTGACTCTTGCCCACACCCACCGGCCCGCACAGGCAGATATTTTCTTTGTTTTCCAGAAAGCGGCAGGTGGCCAGGTCATAGATGCGGCGCCGCTTGATGTTCGGGTTAAAGCCAAAATCGAACTCCTCGAGGGTCTTGATCTCGGCAAAGCAGGCTTTCTTGAGCCGGCGAACAAACTTGGTCTGGGAGCGACGCTCCAGCTCATCCTGGACCAGCAGAGTCAGAAAGTCGACGTAGGCCAGTTGTCGTTTTTCGGCCTCCTTGAGCCGCACTTCCAGACTGTCCAACAATCCTCCTAATCGCAGTTGCTTGAGCTGGTCGAGCAGATGTTGATAGTGACTCATGAGACCTCCCGTCGGTGCACGAAGTAATCCTGGGGACGGGCAAATCGACAAGCTGAAGCCGCCGGACTGGAGGGTCTGCGAGGAGGCGAAGGGCGTCGGAACAAGCCTTTTTCCAGAATCTTCTTCAGAGAGGAAAAGCGGACATTGTCAAAGCGCAAGGCCCGCCGGCAGGCCTGATCCAGAGTGGCCGCTGGGTGGGACTCGGCCAGCCGCAGCACGGCCTGGGCTTTTCTCAGGTTGCGCATGGCGTGATCCCCCAGTACGCGCCGCACGTAGCGACTCACCTCGGGCCCCAGCTCGTCGGCCTGACGCCGGCACCACTCGGGAGTCCGCTCCAGGTAGGCCCGCTTGTCGGGAGGATAGTCCCCCGTCTGGGTCTGACAGGAGCCCGGCTCGAAGACCCGCAGGTGGGTCTTGATCAACTGATGGTTGCGATACACTCGCACCAGCTTCAGATCGGCTCGCACCCACAGCCTCTCCCCCCGGTAGGGATAGGGGACCGAGTAGTAGCACTTGTCCAGGATCAGATGGCAGTCCCAATGCACGGTGCACTGTTTCCACTGCGCCGCTTCGTAAGGTTGATCCGGCAGAGGCAGCAGCAGCTCGACTTCTTCTCCGACAAACACCTCGTAAGGTTTGCGATGGGTGGTGCCATGCTTGCGCAGGCCGACCTCCTTGAGGCACCACTCCAGAGCCCTCCCATTGGCCTCCTCGATATCTCGAAAATGCCGCCCCGCCAGAATCTGCTGACGCACTACCGGAACACATCTCTCCACGCGTCCTTTGTGGCGGGCCATTTGCACCTTGGCTGGGTCGGCCACGAATCCGTAGTGTCTTTCCAGTTCGGCGTAGGCCGGGTTGAGCGTCGGATCGTACAGATCGGGCTTAAGCACACCGTCTTTCAAATTGTCCAACACGATCAGCCGGGGACAGGCCTGGAAAAACGTAAAGGCGCGGATGTGGCAGTCCAACCAGGTGGGGCTGTCCTGGCGAAACACGAAGCGTACGAAGCGGTGGCGGCTGTAGCTTAGGATCATGATAAAGGCCCAGGCCTTGCGTTGTTTGCCCGTTTCCGGATCTCGCATCAGTCCGGCATAGCCGAAATCGACTTGGGCCTGTTCCCCAGCGACTGCATGCAGCCGCACCGTCACCGGCTTGCGCAGCGGCTCAATGTGCTCGCGCACATAGCGGTACACGCTCATATAGCTGACCTTCAACTCGTGCTCCTCCTCGAGCAGCCGCTGTACCTGCTGAATGGTCATATGAGGCTGCCCAAGCCAATCCTGGATCTGCCGGTGGTAGAGGCGGATCCGCTCCCGGGCCGGTTGTTCGAAAACCGCCACCTGCACCACCGAGGCCACTATCCGGGCCAGCTCCGCCTGTGGCGGCAGGGGCTTCTCTCGGCTCAAGCCGCTGGCCATGAAAAGCAGCAGGTACTTGCGAATCGTCTTGCGCGAGATCTGCAACGAGTCTCGGATCTGGCGGATACTCCGTCCTCGGTGCCATTGGTAAACCAACTCCAGGTACTCTTCCATCCTCATATTCCTTCTGGCCATTCTTCCTCCTGCGGAAATCCTTGTTGGGGTTCCGCAGAAAGATGACCCTGGCCTCTGTCACGAAATGATCAGGTGGGGGAATTACCTTGGTGAAACCCTGGGGGAATTACCCTGGTGAAAGGGTGGGGGAATTACCTTGGTAAATCAGCCGCCTAGGTGGAGGATATACCATGGTGACCGACACTCCCAGGGCGGAGCGTACTGAAGTACCCTCCCCTGAATCTGATCGCCAAAATGGAAAACCGCTTCCACGATCCCGTCCGGAAGAATGGTCTCCGGCACCCTGAACTCTTCGGGGCGATCCAGCTCAAGAACCCAGATCAGCTCTGCGTAAGGGGCCAGCAGGGGATGGGGGTGAGGCTCGCGATACTGCATGAGACAGGGTAGAATGTCGAGTATCGATTCGGGAACGTGTCGTGCACTATAGCAAAGGATCGACCCTGAGGAGTTGTCGGATGCGAATACTATCGATGGCTGTTTTTGCTCTCCTGATTTGACCGTCCACTGCTCTCGCACAAGAGGATCCGGGGGTCCCGCCCCATCAGAACGGAAAATGGTGGGAGGGGAGTTTCCAGCGGGGAGGGTTCACGCACGGCATGACGCGCGGATTCCCGGAGGAAGGAGGGCGCCCCGGCGATGCTGGTTTGACAATCGGACGCGAAGGACTGGAACCCGTCACCGATTTCGTCGATATGACCATTGAGGACGCGCAATAGATGTATACTGATGACATTAGACGTATACAGATCTATATAGATGAAGACCTCGATGAGCGTCTGAAGATCGAGGCGGCCAGGACAAGGCGCTCCAAGGCAGCTCTGATTCGGGAGTCGGTAGCTGAGAGGTTTGGAAAGAAAGGAAGTTTAGAAGCAGATCCCATCACCTCCCTCGTCGGAAGTATCGACGTCGAACCGGGCGACATCGACGAGGTTGTCTACGGAGCATGAAAGTCGTCGACACCAGTTACTGGGTTGCCCTACTTTTCTCGCGGGATCAGCGCCATCAACAGGCAAGAGCGATTTGGGGCGGCAGTCTTGGAGCACTTCTGTCGACCAATCACATTCTTGGTGAAACCTGGACCTTCCTTCGCCGGCGGGCGGGTCACCCGGCTGCGGTCTCCTTCCTTGACGCCATTGGTAGCTCGAATCGAGTTTCTATTGTTCATGTCGATGAACAAACCGAGGCCGAGGCGCTCGCCTGGCTTCGCCGACACGACGAGCGCGAATACTCTTTTATAGACGCCACCAGCTTTGCCCTCATGCGCCGCCAGCGAATCCGAGAAGCGCTCGCGTTCGACGGAGACTTTTCGGCAGCCGGTTTCATCGAAGTCCGCGTTTGAAAAGGCCGGTCAACGTGAGAAGGGGCATTTCATTTCCAGGATCAAGCCAGGCAAAGAGCGTGGTCGCTGAGGCGTTGAAAGCCTTTTTCAGTTATCAAATAGTTGTGCTCCAGCCGGACTCCACCGATCCCCTCCACGTAGAGCCCGGGTTCCAGCGTCACCACGTCTCCCGCGGCCAATTCATCCTCACTCTCCGGCACCAGGATAGGAGGCTCCGGGTGGGCAAGACCGATCCCGTGCCCTGCGTGGTGAGCCAGGGGACCATGGCCGGCCACTTCCAGTTCCTTCGAAACAACCTCATAGACCCGGCTGGCCGCCTCACCCGGAGCCAGTGCGCTTTCGCCTTTCAGTAGAGCGGAACGGCATTGCTCGTACATCTCCGACTGACTCTCTCGTGGGTGTTTTCCTACATGAATCGTATTTGTCGTGTCTCCTCGATATCCGTCCATGACCACGGAAAAGTCGAGAAGGAACAGGTCTCCATCTTGAAGTTTGTAGGTCGTTGGTAACCCTCCGACTTTGGGCCGAGCCGGCGTGGAGGCGCGGAAGTCTCCATACAACAGCACCGGTCTTCCTGCAGCTTCAAGTGAGGCCGACTGCACCTCCCGGTAAACATCGAGCTCGCTGACCCCCGGTCGGACAACTTCCAGGGCCCGGGCATGGCCGGCCTCGGCCGCCCTCAGGCAGCGCTGGAGTAGAGAGATCTCATCCGTTTCCTTCTTACGCCGCAGTGAGCGGATGATCGATCCCAGTTCACCGCCTTCGGCGGCCGGCGCCGTGTCCAGGGCTGCCAGCGCGCTGAGAGGAAGGGCTGACTCCTCGACCAGCCCCCGATCCGGGGTCAATCGATCTTTGACTCGTTCCAGCGTGGCAACGAGCAAGGCGTCCCGGTTGACCACTGAATGCCTGTGGTCGTACCACTTCCCCACGATTTCGTCATCGACGAAGGACTCCGATGGAGCCGATCGCCGGGCAAAGTTGTCGCAGATCAGAGTCGCCTTCCCTGTGCGGTCGAGCACCAGAAAGGCCCGCTCACCGGCGGAAAAGCTGAAGGGGTTGATCCAGAAATTGGCGAAGTAATGGACATGCCGCGGATCGGCGATCAGCACCCACTCGATCTCCCCGGAAAGAACTTTCCAGAGCCGTTCTCGTCGTAATCGGCAACCCTGCGCTGTCAGCATTGGAAGACCCTCACATCGGATACTTGTACCTGGCCAGAGGCAACCCGAAGGTTTGGGCCAGCCAGCGATTCCCCTCGGCAGTCTGCCTCTCGATTCTATAAGTCCATCCGCTGCCGGACCAGTCCAGCCTGGCCGCGGGGCTCGAGCCTTGAACCGCCAACATACGATCCCGCCGCCTCATTCCCATGGCCCGAAAGACGACCGATTGCCATCGGGAAGAGCTGATCTCTTTCAGGCGTACAACCTCCTTCTCCGTCCAGCGAGGGTTTACCGGCCCATCACCCGCAAGGTCCAGACCTGTGGCCGGACTGACATCCATGTAGTTGCACACGCGTTGTATTGTCGCCTCCAGGTCCCGAGTGAGCTCCTCGAAGAGAAAGACCCCCACGTTCTCCCGGCCCAGAATCCGGCAGTAGACCTGGATCGTGCGCGCATAATCGAGCAGATTGAAGACCCCGACTTGAACCTCCAGGTTGGCCTCGAGCCATTCATTCACGTCAAAGTAGAGGCGACCCCCCAGGCGGTCTCTCATATGAGGACTCATGCCCTTGCGGGCGTATTGTCGAAGCCGGTGAAAGTACAAAGACTCAACCAGCCTCAAGGGATGGCGTACAAAAAAGAGAACACTGCAGGGAGACCAGACCTGTTGCAAGAACTCCGCCCGCTTTTCATGAAGTTCCGGCAGTGCTGCGCTCAGGCCCTCATTTGAAAGGACTGGCAGGCGACCAGCGCGGATAGCCGGCCGAATGTACCTCTCTCGCATCCCCAGGGCCAGGCTGCCGTCCAGGTCCTGGGCCTTAGTACTCTGGTTCATAAATACACTAACGTATTTTTAGGCGGCGGCTTTCAGTTTGTTCATGAGCTTGTTCAGGTCGTGACGAGTAAGTTTCCACTTAAAAGGCTTAGCAATGGTGGCGTAATGCTGTTGAAAGCCCAGAAGCCGTTCTTCGAGGGCCTGCAGGGAAAGGAAGTCGTTCGGGGTAAGAACTTTGCGCTGGACAATGGAGAAATAGATCTCGATCTGGTTCAACCAACTCGCATGGACGGGTCCGTGGACGGGGACGATTCGAGGATATTTGCTTTGAAGCCGGCGGATGCAGCGGGCTCCCCGGTGAGCCGATCCATTGTCCAAAATCCAGAAGACTCTTCGGGCTTCTTTATAGGGAGTCTGGGTCATGACTTGATCGACCAAGCGGCCAAAAGGAGCAATCCCATTTTTTCGTTCACAGCGACCGAAGAGCTTGGCCCGATGCACATCCAGTGCTGCCAAATAAGCCCAAGCGCAGCAGCGCGTGTATTCATGTTCCACCTTCATCGCGACGCCGGGTTGAGGGGGGAGGGTTCGATGCCGACGGCGGCGTGCCTGGATGCTGGTTTTTTCGTCGGCGGAGAGGACGAATTCACCGTCTTTCAGGGGATGCCCCAGCCACACTCTCTCATACAAGTCGAGGATACGCCCCGCTTTTTCGGCGAAATGGGGGTCTCGAGGGAAAACCCAGCAGCGATGCTGCCAAGGGCGGATGGCGTCCTCATGGAGCCAGCGCCAGACGGTGGTCCTGCTGATGCTGGCGACCAACCCGGACTGGCGCACTTGGGCGGCCAGATCGGCGCTGCTCCATCGCGAGATGGGCAATCCGAAGGTGGCGGGCAACTCACAGGCCAAGGCTTTAACCTCGACCACTACCTCTGGGGGGAAAAGACCGGGGGCGACCCGGCCGAGAGTTCTCCTCCAGACCCATCAGGCGTTTTTCGAAAAAGCGCTTTCGCCAGAAACATACCACCTCTCGACGGGTATCCAAACGTTTCGCGATCTCATCATTACGCAAACCCTGGGCTGCCAGGAGAATCATCTTGGCTCGCTGTACCTGAAAATACGGTAACGTATATTTTCGGGCACGAGCCAATAGTTCTCTTTCCTCACCTGGCGATAGAACGATCTTATACGGGCTGTGTCGAGGCACTGTGGAACTCCTTTCAGGTTACCACAATGCCAAATCAGCCTGATATAATACGTTAGTGTATTTAAGAACTTATGTACTTAGTGATGCGCCTGACGAACGTCTCAACCTCGGGAGAAATCCATTTCGCTCTCAGTTTGCCCAGGTAGTCAAGATCAGGATGGCACCCGAACAGGTGTTCCTGGAGCAGTGTAGAAGCCGTTTTCGGCAGCCCGAGATGTAAAGACCATCCGGGGGTCTGGTCCACTTAATCCTCCTCGACTTTCTAAATGGGCACGCTCGGTCCACAGTCGAGTTAGTTCAACCCCGGATTGTTGTCGTGGCTAGTGGACCGTAACACCACTAGAGACCTCGCACGACAACAATCCTTTATTCGTTACGGCATGTTTTTCAAAACGCCGAGCCTTTGGCAACCTTTGCTAGCGACGAGAATGCCATCCGGCTGTTCCTTAGTATTGTAGTTGTCATATTCGATGACGTAGCCATTCTCTGCCAAGAGATGAATTCAACCTTCGTGAAGCTTTGGACTGTGAGTGCCGATCAAAAAAGTCTTGACACTGCCTGTTTGCAGTGCGCGTCGCGCACCTCCCAAAATATCTAGTTCAAGCCCTTGAACGTCCATTTGACAAAGATCAACGAGCTTTCCAATCTCTTTGCATAGATTACCCAAATTTTTCGTTTTGATTGTTCGTGTGGTACCGGGTGTTCTTAAACCAGTTCGAACCAGAAGAGCATTACAAAGCCTTCTAGCCGTCGACTTTAAGTTCTTTGACTGCCTGTTCTCGCAAGCTTTTTGAATTGAACTTCCATAGTCCTTGGCGAGGAATTCTGCATAACCATCCGATGAAGAAATTCCTTCCGTATGGATAATGAAACTACTTTGTTTTTGTCCGCTGAGGGCTATGTTTTCGACAAAAAATGCTCTGTGCCGCTCCAAGGGCTCTATTGCATGAATAGTCCGTCCAGGAATCAATCTCTTGGCCAGGAGCGGATAGTATCCGATAGCACATCCAATGTTGGCAAAACACCCATCTGGTGGAATGGTCTGAAGGATCTCTATAAATATGTCTTCCTCTTCGGCCTCATGGACATTTCGTCGCCTGTAACGATCTCGCTGAATTGGAGTCAGATGGTCATCATACACCTTGACACCATTGTCAAAGACATGGACATTTCGCTTCATTTCAAGACTCCTTTTTCCGGGCTGAAGTGAAGCCCAAATGAAAAGAGTTATATCCGGAGTGCGGTTGACCGGGTTCAGCGAAGGACGGGGCGCCACCGCACTGACTCCAGGTACGGCGACTCGACTTTTTCCAGCCAGCGGACCAGACGAGCTTTCATCGCCTCGGCTGGAGCACGATACTGCTCTCTGTCCGTATTGTCGCCGATCAGATTGTTCATCTCGTGAGGATCCTTCACGAGATCGTAAAGGGCATCCAGTTTGCCTGCTCTGGCGTTATTGGCGAAGAGCAGCTTCCAGCGCTTTGTCCGGACCATGAAGCGTGTGGGCCGTTCCGACACGCAGTAATCCGGTCCGTCCTTTTCGGTGCCTTCTATCAGGCCCCGCAGGCTCCGCCCTTGGGACGCGTGGCCGGGCTGGCCAGTGTAATCGAGGATGGTGGCAAACAGATCGATGGTCGAGACCGGAGTCTCGACGACGGTCCCTGCCGGGATCCTGCCAGGCAGGCGGATCAGCAATGGCACGTGGACCGCGCCTTCGTAGAGGACTCCTTTGCTGGTCATCCCGTGATCGCCCAGCATCTCGCCATGGTCGCTGGTGAAAATGACCAGTGTGTTCTTCTCTAGACCGAGCTCCTTCAGCTCATCGAGAAGTCTTCCCACCCAGACATCCAGCTCTCGCACCAGCCCGTAGTAGTTGGCCTTCATTCGGCGGACGAAATCCGGATTTCGGTAGCCCCTCGCCTGGTGTAAGGAGCCCTTTTGCTGGTAAGGGGAGTTGAGCATCGAATCCGCCAGGGAAAGCGGCAGCGACAGCGTCTCGGGAGGGTACATGCTGTGGTACGGCTCGCTGACCAGCAGGGGAGGATGAGGCGGCCCGATCGAACAGGTCAGCGAAAAGGGGCGGTTCTCGATCCGTTCCAGAGCTTGCAGGGCTTCCTTTACTGTGAAGGCGGTCCGGCCGAACTCACTGGGCAGATCCAGGCGGCCGTAAACCTCACTTCTTTGCTGCTCAATCACGCTGTCTCCGTCCGGTCGATACTCTTGGCCTCGACGCTGCCGATCGGTTAAGTCGGGCACGTAAGGACGGCTGGACCTCCCGTCCAGAAGCTCTCCGTCCCCTGGCGGACGGGGTGTCACATTCCTCTCGACAAACTGCCGGAAAACGTCGCCCTCGGTCGGAACAGTGCTCGGAGCGCCATGGTTTCTGCCCGTGGGGCGGACCTGGTTCTTGTAGGTCGCCGCCAGCTTGTAGGGTGCATGCCACTTCCCGTAGTACTCGGTATGGTAGCCGGCCTGGGCCAGGATGTTGTCGAAAGAGGGTACCGGTGCAGCATCCGGACGGTTAATGTCACTATTCCGGATCACCCGAACCGATTCTATGCTGTGACCTGTCAGTATAGCGGCTCGTGCCGGTACACAGATCGGAGAAGGTGTATAGGCGTTTACAAAGTAGGCCCCATCACGCGCCAGCTGATCCAGATTGGGAGTTTCCAGCTCTTTATTCCCCGCCCTGCTCAGCGCGTCAAAGCGTTGCTGGTCGGTCATGATAAACAGGACGTTGACCGACACCTCCTGAGAGTTGACTGGTTTCTGCTGGGGAGGGAAACAGCTCGGTAGGACAAGGGCGGCCAACACCAACCCAGCGAAGCGTTTGCAGAACGCAACCATCGACACGTACAGTACAGTGTGGCGGACGAACAATCAACGACTGCTCGGACAGCTCAGGTCGCAAGATGGTTCTCAGGTACTCCTCTGTATCGGCTGCCCTGGGAATGGCCGCTCTCACTCAATGCAAGGCCAGAAGAAAAGCCTCCGGAATCGGAGGTGCCTCTGGTTGGGCCGGTAATAACGTATTGAATCGCCCAGTTCCCAGTCACCTGCACGACACGGCGTAACCTCTTCCAGCTTGACCCTGTTCCAACCGGGCTGGGTCACATCATACACCTGGCCCCCCTTTCCTTTCCATCTGACCCCCAGGTAAACCGACGGCACGTGCGACCCCCTTCCTGACACCAGCAAGCGTCCTTGACTGGCTCCTCCGTCATCCCGCACGAACTTGAGCTTGTCCTCTGGGAAATGGATCTCCGAAAACCTCAAATCGTGCAACTCGCGGTACACCTCTTTGACGGTTCGGAAGCTTTGCCAGGCTGCCGTGACAGTCGATAAACAAAGAACTGTTGCCAGGAGTGGCAGAACCCACGCCATCAATCCACGAGCCTTAGGGAAGTTCCTGCAGGTTCTCTCCCACAGATAGGCAATCGTGCAGGCTCCCATCAAAGCCAGACCGGGTAACACCGAGGAGAGGTACCGACTCATGAATCGTGGCGGAAGCGTCAAGATCACGAAGGCCACCAGGTAATAGACGGCTCCCAGCTGGAAGAGTCTTTGCAGGCGCACGCGCTGGATCAGCAGGCCCATCAATCCCAGGGTGAAGAACACCCACGCTAATAGCGAATGAAGGCTCATCCACCGAAACAGGGTGAGTTGCGAAGGCGCGACCTCGCTCGCCCTGCCAGCATAGGCAATAACGAATGCCCAGGAACCGCTGATCGGCACTGTCCAGATCGGGGGATACAAAATGAAAAAGGTCACCCACCCGGTGGCGCCGAACAGCAATAGCCGCACACTCTCCTTCTTAGCTGTTCTCCAGAGCCACATCGGATCCCTGTATTCGGTGATGAGGCGGAGGACCGTGTACACAAGAAGAGCAATGGGAATCGCGGCAGCGTTGGCCCGATTGGCGAACGCCATACCGAAGACGGCTCCAGCAGCCACCAGCAAGAGGGTCGAGTCTTGACGTCGTGAATACTCGTAAAGGATTAAAGACAGAGGAGATGCAAGCGTGAGGAACGCCTCCAGGTGAGCCATGCCTCCCCAGTAATGGATCACCGGCTCGAACATCAAGAAACCGGCAACCGCTAGAGCTCCAGCATCGGATAGAACGGGTCGGAGCAACAGAAATAGCAAGATGGGCGTGAGAGCGCTCAGCAATGCGTGAAGGGCTCGGGCACAAAAGATTTGCTTGAAGGGCTCGCTTTCCGGAGAGAGTCTGGGCAGTCGTCTCGCTACTTCCAACCCTGCACCTGTCAGAGCCGCCGTGACGGTGCCCGTCGCGATTCTAGAAGTCAACTTCCGGTCAGCTGTCCGGCCCCCCTGGACGGTCCAATGATCTGCCTGAAGGCTCGAGCCACTGCCCTTCAGACTACTTTCCACCAAAAAAGCGCCCCTCGTCATCCAAAAGAGCTCGTCCCAATGCAGGTGGTTTCCGAGCAGCGAAGAGAGTCTCAGCACGAGCGAGACCAGCAGGATGAACAGAACGATACCCCATCCCAGGCGTCTCGAGAGATGGGGGTTCGTGAGGGTTCTGGGAGCATCCATGCTGCGTCTGGCCGATGGTTTCCTGTTTGCTAGCTTCTATTCATGAAGGTTATCATTTACCTTGACTTTGCGTACCTTCTCAACTCCTACTTTATCGTCCTCAACGAGGAAAACGCCGCTTGCAAAACGGAAGGCCCGGATCCTCGCTCCGCTGGTCCTGTGGGCTGCGGGAATGCTCGCCGCCTTCCACCCTGTAATCCTTACCGGCTTCGATAGACTGCAGATCGGAAGGGGAGATCCGCGACTGGTCCACTACATCATTGAGCACAGCTGGCTGTGGCTAACTCAACAACCCCACCACGAGGACTTCTGGAGCCCACCCGTTTTCTATCCCGAGCCGAACGTCGGAGCCTTCAGCGACACCATGGTGGGCTCGGCCCCCTTTTATTGGATCTGGAGAGCGGTCGGCCTCCCGGCCAGCGCCTCCTTCCAGTTGTGGATGATGACCTGCCTGTCACTCAACTTCCTGATCGCCTACCTGTTCCTGATGCGTCTTGAGCTCGGGCCCTGGCCATCCGCCGTGGGGGCCTTCTTGTTCGGCTTTGGCATCAACCGCGTCGCCAATTTCAACAGTCCACAGCTTTTTCCGCTTTTCTACAGCATGCTGGCGTTCTACGCTGCCCTGCGAGCCCTGGAACCGCCACGCCCGGGAGAAACAACCCGGCGGAGCCTGTGGGTGTTCGTGTTCTTCGGAGGACTCGTGGGCCAGGCCTGGTCGGCGTATTATCCGGCCTTCTTTGCCATCTTCCTGCTCGGCCTCGCCGGACTGATCTCCCTGTTCATCTCGCGGGCCAGGAGTCTTCTCCTTGGTCTACTGAGGTCCCACCCACTGTCCTGCGGCCTCGCCCTTGTCTTGAGCGTCGCAGCCATCTGGCCAATGGCCTCCGCCCATCTCGCGGCGACGGAACTGGTCGGGTGGAGATCCTACGGCGCTGTTTTCCGAGGCCTTCCGACCTGGCAGTCATGGGTCTTCACAGGAAAGAACAGCTGGCTTTACAGTAGCCTCTCGGATCTCGATCTCTTCACATTCCGCAGTGGAGTCAATCAACATACCAATGGCATCGGCTTCTTGACGACAGCTCTTTGTCTGGCCGGCCTCCTGCTGGAGCGCAAACGCACAATTGTGCAGATCGTCCTCGCGACGAGCCTGGTCGCAATGCTGCTGTCGACTCGGTTCCTTGGCGACCACACCTTGTGGCGGCCGATCTACGACCTGGTGCCCGGCGCCAGGGCCATCCGCTTCGTCGCTCGGATGGGTTTCTTCCTTCCGCTCCCGGCAGGCATCGGTCTTGCGTGTTTCCTTCGGCGTGGATCGCGTGGAGTGCACCGCTGGATTGTGATCCTGCTCGCCCTTGCTTGCATCGCCGAGCAACTGCATCGGCTCCCGGGAAGCAGCGAGGCGCGGTACCGCAGTGAAGTGGCACGCATCGCCGCCGGGGTCGACCCTGATTGTGAAGCGTTTTTCCTGATAACCCACGCTGCAGGAGTTCCAGGAGACAGCCGCTTCTCCAGAAGGCACCGCCGTGTGATCCAGATTATGGCCATGTGGGCGGGGATCGAGGCCGGGAAACCCACGATTAACGGGTTCTACGGAAAAGGCCCTCGCCGTTGTAGGCTCTCAGATATCGACGTGGCGGATGAACGTGAAGCCCTCGCCTTGGAACGGAGACTGGACCACTGGATTCAAGCCAAGGGCCTCAAGGCAGATCGCGTCGACCGTGTCAACGTTCTGGCTGAGTCATTGACCCCGCACGTGCGTACAGGAATCGATTGATTCGGTTCCAGGTTTCGGCCGTGAACCAAACCCCGCTCCGGGACGTTTCGACCGGAGATTCACCTTTGGCCGAAGGCTGCGGCTAACAGGGAAGCTAGTGCAGCCCGCCAAAAGTTGTGAGCCGGCACCGACAGCGACAGCTCCCCCCTGGGTCAGAACTTATAGCGAGATGCACTAGGGTTGGACAGCACACTAGCGTCAGCGTGCCGTCAGACACCAGGGACGGTGCGCTTACGCCACACCGTTCTGTCCGTCCGCTCTCAAACTTGACTCACTAGGAGTAGTGGTTTCAGACGAGGCCGGTTACTTTGCCCGTTTCCACGTCCACATCCACGCGACGGTAGGCGGGGTTCGACGAGGTACCGGGCATCAGTTTGATGTCGCCTGCACACGGGCACAGAAAACGGGCCCCAGTGTACACCAGAATGTCCCGGATGGGCAGCACCCAATCTTCTGGAACACCCTTGCGGGCGGGGTCGTGACTGAGACTCAACGGTGTCTTGACCATCATGGTCGCAAAGTCGTCGAAGCGTTCGTCAGACTCCAGCCGCGCGGCTTTGGCACGTGCTTCCGGGGTCCAGCGGACACCCTGGGCGCCGTAAACTTCTCTGGCAATGACTTCGACCCGCTTCTTCAGTTTCATTGTCGATGGGTACAGAAAGCGAAACTCCTTCTCTTCCCCTGCCGCTTCCACAACAGCCTCGGCCAGTTCAATGGCGCCCTCCCCACCTCTGGCCCAGTGGTCCGAGGCAGCAAAGCGCGCGTGGCAGCCTTCCACCGCATTCCGAACCAGCTTGATTTCTTCGTCGGTGTCACTGTGAAAGCGATTCAGACAAACCACCGGATTCACACCTGATTTCCGGATGATTGCGACGTGGTGAAGCAGATTCGGCAGACCCCTTTCAACCAGGTCAAGGTCCTGACTCGTGTATTCGTCCGGGAGACGGCTCCCGGGAATGACCGGCGGTCCTCCCCCGTGCAGCTTCAAGGCCCTGATCGTCGCGGTCAAGACCACGGCAGAGGGTACGAGACCGCTGGTCCGGCACTTGACGTTCCAGAATTTCTCGAAGCCGATCTCCGATCCAAAACCACTTTCCGTCACGTGGTAGTCAAAGAGTTTCAGGCCCAGACGATCGCCGACGATGGAGGACTGCCCGATGGCTATATTGGCGAAAGGTCCGGTGTGAACGAGGCAGGGCTGATAGTCGGCCGTACAGCACAGCGTAGGGTTCAAGGCGTTGCGCATCCAGGCGCACATGGCTCCGTCAACCTCCAGATCCGCCGTGGTGACCGGCCGGCCCTGCTTGTCGAAGGCAACGGTGATCTCGGCGATCCGTTTGCGAAGGTCGCGCAGATCCTGAGCGATCGAGAGAATGGCCATCAGCTCAGAGCTGGCGGAGATGCTGAACCCGGAACTCATCATGAAGCCGTCCAGGCGGGCTCCCATCCCAATCACAATGTTGCGCAACGACTGGGCGCAAAAGTCCATGACCCAGCCAAGTTGAACCCGGCTCGGATCAATACCCAGGCGCGGCATGCCGCTTCTACGGAGCAACTCGTCGTCACTGTAGTTGCGTTCGTGCTGCATCCTGGCTGTCACCGCAACCATGGCCAGATTGTGAGCGTTGGTCACATCGTTCATGTCACCGGTCAGCCCCATCGACAGCTCATCCATGGGGATCAGAAGAGCGTTGCCGGCTCCCGCAGCGGTCCCCTTCATGTTCATCGTGGGGCCCCCCGAAGCCTGCCGGACACAGCCCCCCGAATTCTTCCCCAGCCTGGCCAGTCCTTGAATAAGCCCCAGCGTGGTGGTGGTTTTCCCTTCCCCCAGAGGCGTGGGGGTCATTCCGGTGACATCAATGAATTTTCCGTCCGGCTGGTTCTGGAGACGATCCATGATCTTCAAGAAGCTCAACTTTCCGAGTCTGCCGATGGCAATAAGTTCCTCCTTTGTGAGCCCCAGGCGTGCCCCCCATTCGGAGGGAGTCGGCATATTCTCCTCGGCTGCTCGCGATATCTCCCAGTTCGCCATTGCAGTCGGGTCATAAATCATCGTCACTTCTCCCGCCGTGCTTCTTCTTTCGCGCTGGCCGTCATTTCCATATTACTTCCCACAAAATCTCCCTTGTCGCAATCTCCCCGGCTGCCGGAAGGTGCTCAATCATCGTTTACTGAATCGTCCATAATGTAACAAATGTGATTTGTTGCAAGACAGGTCAACGGGCGATTTACGGCCCGCAGTGTCTCCATGAGTAACATCACCGAAGCGTAGGAGCCGGCAAAGAGTGGGAGCGGGATCTGATCCAATCTATGGGGTCTTGCCATCCCAGAAGTCGTCAGGACGCAGGTCTGTCCGTGTAACCTCTTCGTTGAGCCAGGGCAGAACTCCATAGGGCCTCCGGCGCGGCCACAATTCGTCCAGTGAGTCGCCCTTGTAAAGGCGTCCCGGGCAGGCTTCTTTACAAAGCTGCGCCGGGAAGCCGTCTCCTGCCAGGGACTCCAGTGCATCAGCTTGCTGTCTTCCCACAGATCACTGGCTCCGTACCAGTATTCGATGGCGTTCCCGGTTGGGTAGTCGCTCATAATGAGCTGGGCTGAGTAGTGAGCACGAGCCTGGCCAAAAAAGGTGGACACATCGTTGTAGATGGGAACGAACTGAACAGGGTGCTCCCAACCTGCGTGGCCGGTCATCACCAAACCCAGAAAGTACCCCAGATCCGATCCTTCTGACGTCAGGGTTACCCCTCTCCTGCGGGCGGCCTCGGCCAGCCAGGTGCGTTGAATGCGGGTGCATTGTTTGTAGTCCTTGATCGAGATGGCTCCCAGATTGGCCAATCGGTTCACGTGCTGCCGGGCATCCTCGAAAGTCTGGATCTGGCGGAGGCGGCTCCAGGGGCCGCAGGTCAAAGTGGGTCCGGTGGAGAAACTGCGCGGACCCACTATCCGGCCGGCTTCAATCAACTCCCCGATCGAGAAGGTGTGCAGCATCGGGGCTGCCGGATCATGAACGTGCCCCGGGCGTCTACCGACCTGAGCCTCCCACCCAGCAAATGAAAGAGCCGGTTCTTCCTCCCCGGAGAACTCTGGGGCGGCAAACCGGGATCGGTCAGTTGAGTGATGGAGCCGTCCGCAGGAGTGACCCGAATCAGCTCCCACTGTGGCCCGGCCCAGCGCGGAGTCAAGGCCGCCGGCCAGCGACTGACTATGATCGACTGGCCGGCGGCAGCCCAGCTCGGGTTCAAATATGACCCCGGGTCGCGGGTAAGACGTTCAGGTTCTCCACCCCCGGAACCGACCCTCCATAAGTGGCTCCCAGACCGTCCTGCCACGTGACGTAGGTGATCCAGCTTCCGTCGGGCGACCAGTCGGGTGTAAGTTGGAAAGCGGCGGGTTCCGCACTGGTCAGCGGCCTGGGCTCCCCGTCCGGCAACCGCATCAGCCAGAGTTGTCCCACTGCCTCGATCGGATACGAAAGCGATCTCTCGACCATCCGGTGAAATCCGGGGGTGGTAGTTCATGGCAATGCCGCTGTCCTGGGTCAACGAAACCGCTTGCCCTCCAGTAACGGGAAGCCGGTAAATATGTCCCAGAAGGTCGAAGACAACCCAGCGTCTGTCGGGTGAAATTAGTACTGAGTACTATTGGTCTCAAACAGTCGGACTTGTCTAGCCCCTTGCCTTCGCCTTTGCCCTTGCCCGTCAATCATCCGGCGTTTGTTCCAGCTTGAAACGTCTCTACCCCTTCTCAGTCCACTACGTCGGTCTTCCCTATCAGTCTGTCTGAATATCGCCGAAGGTGCTGGTGCCTTGATGAACAAGAGATGAGGTCAGGGCAAAGGCAAGGGCACGGGCAAAGGCAGGGGGGCGAACGCGAGAAAAGCACGCGAAACAACTGCAACTGTCCACTAGAGCCCCCTTTTCGTAACCACTTCGAAGCGGTCTGCGACTTGAACCTCGCTGTCCTGGATCAGATCACGAACCGTTAGAAGGATCTGGTAAGACCCGGGCGCGAGCCCTTTCAAAGAAAACGGTCGCACCAGGACCACTCGCTGCGAAGACAGAAACTGAATCGAATGTCCCACATCGTCGATGTCCTCGATGACCCTCTCCCCGTCGCGACGAATCTCGTAGGCCAGCCTGAGCGAAGGTCGCATGGTCGTCTGATCCAAAGCGGCGTTGTAAACCTGCAGGTAATGGTGAAGCTGATCCGAGGGATCGAAGACCTTGTCCAGGCTGGGTCGAATGTGGACGTTGCCCAGCACGAACATTTCGTCCTGCTCCGGGGCGTCTTCCAGCAGCCTGACTTGCCTGGACAGCAAGACGGAGCTGGCTGCCAGGTCGGTCCTGGGGCGGGGCGGAATCAGAGCCAGGCGTTGAACCCCGGCCTTCCCGCTGTTGAGGTCCTTGATCACCAGATCCAGCTTGTATCTGCCCTTCCTTTCCAGGACCAGGAATCTTTGATAGGCCGATCGGGTCGCCGGCACCCCGCTCTCCGCCACCAGATCCGCTTCGAACTCGTCTGAGATCCGGTTCGACAGACTGGTTACGATGCCGTACACAGCTACCCTGGCTCTGCGGCCAGTGTCGTCCGGCGCAAAAGTGAGTTCCCGGTTATCGATTTCAACACTGAGGACCACCAGGCTCCGGTCTTGGTTCAGGTTGAAGTAATCGATGCGGTGAGAAAACGGCAGGGTGTCAAAGCTGACATCGATCTCGACAAAGCTCTTCAGGTCTCCATACTTGACGGGTGTCGCGCGCTGAACCTGCACATACCTTTCGTAGCGAGCAAAGGGCTGATCTTGCATTCTCCCAAAGGTGTTGCTGGTGTTCCCGGAGAAGATCGAACGGTCGGCCTTGGAGGCCAGCCCCATCGATTCCAGGGTCGTGAGACCTCCCCCCGGCATGTGGAGAAGGGCGTCCTTTTCCTCCGCGTTGAGCGCCAGACGGTATTCTCCGCTCAGAGTTGGGTCGACAAACTCAATGACAATGTCGGTTCCCATCCCCTCAATGTATCGGTACCTCCAGACCTCAAAGGGATAGGTGGACGTCGTACCTCCCCCTTCGTAGTGGGGCCGATTGTGGGTTCCGCCGGTGGGATGTGATTGGATCTCCGCCGGGGGGCCGTGAATGATATAGATGCGGCCCCGATCCAACAGCCATCCCGGAATACCGCTTGAAAAAGTCTCATTGGCATAGGCGATGCGGCGATAGTGCTCTTCCTTGAACTCGTTAGCAGCGCTGCGGGGATCGGGATCTCTCCGAAACCAGAACTGCTCGATGAACTGCTCTTTCTCTTCCGGTGTGGAGAGCCTCTCGAAGACCCTTCTTTCTTCGTCGCTGATAATGTGAACGACGTCCTCGTTGAGCCACTTCCTGAAGTAGTCTTCGACGTCCTCCTGAGATGCATTCTGGCTTTTTGATTGTCTTGACTTCTTCTGCCGGAGGGCCGCGTCTGTTTCAGTCGGAAGCAGGCTGGCGAAGAGGAGGCAAACGAGCAGCCGGTGGACAATCGGGAGGGGCGAAAGGGTGAGAAAAGACACCATCAGATTATAACCCAGCACCCGAAACCTTTGACAAACCGGCGGCGTACCTATACAGGATTAAACAAATGGTTTTCCGTTCAAACGTGGGAAGACGGACCGTATGGTAAGGTCCCCCCGAGTCTCTTCGTCCAGGGCACTGAATTGTGGTCCGAGCGCGGCTGCACGTGTCTCTCCCTTCATCCCCCGGATATCGAAGAACTTTGAGCTGCCGATCCATGTCGGAAAATGGATCTCCGCCTGGGACAAGCCGCAATTCGTGCCAGGTGAGGCTGCCCGTCACATGAGGGATGATGATTACGTCGTCGGGCTCGTTGTCGGTGGCCAGGCGCGGGCCTACCCCCTGTGGATCACCGACAACTACCATGTCATCAACGACATCCTGCAGGGAGTTCCCATCGTTTTCACCACCTGTGAACGCTGCCAGTCCGGCGCCGCATACCTGGCCGAACGAGACGGGCAACAGGTCAAGTTCGCGGCCTGTGGAATGTCCAACGCTTCCCTGGTCATGACTGATCGGGTTGAGGACGCCTCCATCTGGCTGCACTATGAGGGAGTCTGTATTGGCGGTAGCCGACTGGGTGACTTTCTGACCCAGGTCCCTACCTTCCACACCACCTGGGACGCCTGGAGAGAGTGGCATCCCGAGAGCGACGTCATGCTGCCTCCCGTTGATCGGCACCATCGTGATTCCAGACACGGGCACGCCCGGGAAGAGTACTTCTCGAGACCGGGAATGGACCGTCCTCTAGTCAGCACCATCAGTGGGCCCCCGAATGATGAGTTCCCGGAACATGAGATGGTGCTCGGTCTCAATTTGGATCAGGGGATAAGGGCCTATCCACTCCGGGAGGTCAAGCGCAACGGGGGAGTTGTCGAGGACATGATGGGGGATGAGCCCATTGTGATCCTGGCCGGACCCCGTCCGGAAGACGTCACTATGGCAGCTTACTCACGTCTTCTTGGAGAAAAGACTCTGTCTTTCAGATACGACACTGATCACTTTGAGGACCGTGAGACGGGCAGCCTCTGGAACATTGAGGGGAAAGCGTTCGACGGGCCCCTGAAGGGGAATCGGCTCAACCCTCTACGGTCTCATTATGTCCGCTGGCACGCCTGGGTGTACCCGCACACTCGGACCGATCTTTACACGTCGCAAAAACGTCTGCCCGGCTATCCTGCAGTGACGACCGGGTTTGCTACTTCAAGTTTCGAGCCTGTATTGAAGGGTCTGGGCCAGTTGGACAAGGAGATCCGGATCGATGGGCCCATTGTCAGACTTCGCCTCCCTCACGAGGTGGAGAGTGGGCTGGGAATTCGCGTCGGCGAGGATCGTTTGAGCCTGTATCTCTTTCATTCGGTGGAGGCTGCGGAAGACTACACGGCGCTGGAAGGGGCCTGGACCTGTACCCCCCTGCATCCCCGATGGGAACGAAAATGCTCCCGGCGGTCCGCGAGATTTGTCGTGGAATCAAACCCCGAGAGCCTCTATGTGGATCCCTTCCAGATCGTCCGGATCCCCGACACGGAGATTCAGTGGGCCGACCTCGTGAGCGACGAAGCTTTGGTCCAGGTCTGGTCCGGGCCGGCCGCCCCGACTGACCCGACCGTTGTGAATTTTGCGCGGCTACTCGAGCACCTGAGAAACGCCGGATTCGACATTGTCGAGGTGGCCTTCCTGCCTCACAGCCAGCTCCGGGTAGGATGCGTGAACGCTCTGGGAGCGACCATCAATGCCGATCGATTCGCCATCTACAAGTGCCCGGATCCGGAGCAGGCCGTACACGTGAAGTCCGAGTTTCGGCACGCGATCCATGTGAACCGGTTCGTCTTCCGATCCATTCCGGTAGATATGTACCAGGATCCCTTTTACGAGATCGGGGAATATCCGGATCCGGAGATCCGCTGGTCAAAGCTCCTGGAGCAGCGGTCTTTTTTGAGGACGATCAGTGCCGCCTGGGGCAGCAGCCGGCGGCTTCCTCCCGGGGCGCCCGCCGGCCGTTGATGTCTCGGTGACGTTCGTCAAACCTTCCTGGCACCGGTGTTCAAAAGTTGTGGGTTCAGGCGATTGTCCACCCGAAAAACTCCATCCAACCGATGAGGAAGCCCGTGGGAGCAGGCTCAGGATCCAGAGTTGAATGATCTTCCTTGGCGAGCACTACGAACGAGCGTTAGCCGTCCGCGGTAATGAGCTATATTGAGCTCCGTGCCGTTGCTCGGTTAGCCGAGGGTTGTGCCCACGGTGTGCCCGCGGGAAACTCACTCACTCCAGCCAAGATAGCCAGGGTGGGTCGTTGACACCTTTTAACTGCCCAGCAGCGCTCGAAGACGCCCTAGCAGCCCGTGGCAGAAGTGCTTAATTGGGTCCGGACACCGACTTGGGCCGGGGGCCACCTGGAAAGGGCCCGATTGAAAGTTTTCCAATCAAACCTTCAAAGAAAGTGCTGATCCGTCTCCTCAGGCCCTTCCTCAGCCCGAAAAAGACTAACAAAGCGCAAAGAATCCGGGCGTGGAGGGCCCGGGGAGTCCCTGCGCCGAGTTTCTGGCGCATCACCATACCCAGGTTGAACGCACCGGCCTGAATCAGCAGTCTCTTGGCCACATTGTCGTGTCCCCTGACCTCGGTGCGGCGCATCCCCCCTGTCCGGTACAGATGAGCAAAGGATCTTTCCAGTTTTTCGCCCCGCCGTCTCAGTAACTCGCGGCCTCGCTCTCCCCGTATCCGTCTGCGGTTGGCATAGGTGGCATCTCGCCCCTCGATGTTGCCTTTCCACTTGCGTCTGCCCCGCTTCGGTTCCGAGATGTAACTGCGTATCTGCAGCGCTGCAAAATCCTTTACCGTTTCGGTGCTGTGATATCCCTTGTCGGCCACCACCTCGGCCATTTCCTCTTTTTGCCCCGTCGCCTCTTCAATGTTTTCGGCAGCACGAATCAGCGTCTCCTTCAGGGTCGTCGTGTCTCCTTTATCGGCTCCCTGTACCGTGACCGCCACAATCGCTCCCGTCTCCATGTCGATGGCATGCTCGGCCTTGTGGGCCAGGTGCGTTCGCCCGTCCTTCATCTTCGTGATGCGAGCGTCCGGATCGTGAGGATGTTTCCACTCTTTGTTGGAGCCTTTCTTCTTGCGTTTCCGGTCCGTACGAACCAGGTCTTCGCGGGTGGGCGTCTCGATTCCGGAAGCCTGAGCCAATCCGGTTAAAAACTGGTTATAGTCTTCTCCCGTATCCCGTCGGATGATGGTGCGCATCGCCGCATTGGCTTCCAGCGTCGTCGCGTCGATCCCGATCGTCTTTCCCTTCAGCAGTTCCGATTCCGCCAGTCGCTCCAGCACCCAGCTGAACACCGCCGCATGGGTCTGCACATCGATTAATCTCCGGGTTCTCGATATCGTCGAGTGATCGGGTGGTGTCTCGCTCACTTTCAATCCCAAAAACTCTCTCAGGGCCAGTGAATCGGCCACTCTCCAGGCAATCCCTCGCTCCGCTCCGATCCCTTCAAAATACCCCACCATCAACAGCCGAAAATACACTCCCGGCGCCACGCTCGGCCGCCCCATCTTCTCCGCGTAGAACTTCCCGCACAGCTCCTCTACGAAATCGTCAAAGCCGTGCTCACTCAATACCTCGTTGAGGGCTTCGTAGAATGGATGCCCAGGACTCCGCGCTAACTGGCTGCTGGCCACCCACAGATCCGCTTGTCGCCGTCGCTTCTTCTTTCCCATTGCCATGGGACCAGTGTAGTGTCTGAATGTGACCCCTGCCCTCGACTTTCACCACAGGCTGCTAGAGCCTCTCTGAAGTTACCCCACTTTTATGGACAGTTTACGGCTTTCGAATCAAGCCACATCTGAGTGCCTCGATTCATAGTTGATCGGCGACAGATAGTCCAGTGACGAGTGCCGCCTGTGAGGGTTGTAAAAGCCCTCGATGTAGTCGAAGACAGCAAGCTTGGCCTGCAGCTTGCTGCGGAAGCTGTGCCGGTCGATCAGTTCACACTCCAGAGAGGCAAAAAAGCTCTCACACAGCGCGTTGTCATAACAGTCACCGACCGAGCCCATGGAGGGTCTGATGCCGGCTCTCTTGCAGCGTAGCCCGAACTCGATCGACGTGTATTGCGTCCCCTGGTCCGAGTGATGGATCACCCCGTCGGATTCACGCTCTTGAAGTGCCATTTGCAGGGCATCGGTCACTAGCCGGGTCTTGAGATCATTTCTGAGCGACCAGCCGACCACTCGACGACTGAAAGCGTCGACCACTACGGCCAGGTAGACGAAACCTGCCCAACTCGGCACGTACGTGATGTCTGCAACCCACAGTCGGTTGGGGCGGCTGACCTGGAAGTTTCGCTCCACCAGATCCGGAGCCGGACGGCTGTCTTGGCCTCTCAGGGTCGTGCGTGTCTTGCGTCTGCGGCTAACGCCTTCAATGCCGGCGACTTTCATCAGTCGGGCCACCCGGTTTTTGCCCACCAGGTGACCTTCCTCTCGAAGTTCCGCCGTAATGCGGGGAGCTCCATAGGTCCGACGACTTTGCTGGTGGATCCCGTTGATTGTTTCCAGAAGACGAGCATTCGCTTCATCTCGAGTCGAAGGTCCGCGATCGACCCACGCGTAGTAGCCACTGGTGGAGACACCCAGCAAACGGCACATGGTGGTGATTGGATAGTCGGCCTGATTCACTTTCACGAACCTGAAGACTCCTTGGAAATCGGATCGCTCTCCCGTGCGAACCAGGCCGCGGCTTTTGCCAATATTTCCCGCTCAACCCTCAGCTGCCTATTTTCTTTGCGCAACTTCCGCAGCTCGGCTCGTTCTACCGTCGTCAGGCCGTCTCTACGACGGCCTTCATCCAGGTCTGCCTGGGCGATCCAGTTGCGGATCGTCTGTTCGTTGGGTTCAAACTCTCGGGCCAGCTCACCGGGGCTGCGCCCGGCTCGATGAAGCTCGACTATCTGCTGGCGAAACTCGGGTGGATAAGCTCGTCTTGTTCTTGGCATCGTGTCCTCCATTCTCCCAAAGGATTAGGTGTCCACGAAACCGGGGGAACTCCACTCCTTGAGATTACCGTATACCCAACGAAGGTATTTTCCTTGCCTCCCCTTGCACGCGAGAGTATCAACAGCTACCTATATAGCTTTGGAAGCTGAAACGCGTGGATCGCACGACCCGGGTGCAGACTACCGGATTGAACCGCTCCGGGTTTTCCGGAGACAGTTTTAGTTGACTCCAGCCACTATAGCTGTAGCCGGTTGATTCAGGTAATACATCTGCTCGAACTCAACGGGTGGAATGTAGCCGATTGGATCCAGCAATCTCTTCTTGTTATACCAACAGACCCAATCCAGCGTCGCAAATTCCACCTCCTCTAATCCCCGCCAGGGGCCTTCCTGACGAATGACTTCCGTCTTAAACAGCCCGATGACCGATTCGGCCAGCGCGTTGTCGTAAGAGTCTCCTTTGCTTCCAACCGAAGGCTCGATGCCGGCCTCTGCCAACCGCTCCGTATAGCGAATCGACAGGTACTGCACTCCCCGGTCGCTGTGATGAATCAGGCCTTCTGTGTCTGAACGCGACCACAGGGCCTGCTCCAGTGCGTCCAGGGCAATGTCGGTCTTCAGGGAAGCCGACGCCCTCCACCCGACAATACTTCTCGAGAAGGCATCGATGACCAATGCCACGTAGACGCGCCCTCTCCAGGTGGCCACGTAGGTCAGATCGGCTACCCACAGCTGATTCGGACGGGTTGCAGTAAAGTTGCGGTCCACCAGATCAGCCGGCCTTGCGGCTGTTTCATCCGGCTGCGTCGTCTTAAACCGGCGACCCCGAACCACGCCCTGCAGTCCCGTCTCGCGCATTAAACGCTGGACCGTGCAGCGAGCCACCTTGAAGCCCTCACGATTCAGCTGCTTCCAGACCTTGCGCACTCCGTAGACCTCGCGATTGGCACGCCACACCCGATCGATTTCAACTCGAAGCCTGGCATCGCGTTTCGTCCTGGTCGGCAGTAACGCAGGATCCTTGTGCCTGGCTTCCCGCTGGTAGAACGTCGAAGGGGCGATCGGCAGCACCTCGCAGATCGACTCGACCCCATAGCAGGTCCGATTTTCTCGGATGAAATCCACCATCATTTCCGTCGGCGGCCGAGCTCCGCCTGGGCGAAAAAAGCCGAAGCCTTCCTTAAGATCTCGTTAGTCTGCTTCAGCTCCCGATTCTCCCGCTCCAGTTCCTTCAGACGCTGCCTCTCGTCCGTTGTCAGCCCGGCTCGACGCCCCTGATCCCTTTCCGCCTGTCGGACCCACTTGCGCAGCGTCTCCGCTGTGCAGCCGATCTTGGCTGCTATCGATGTCATCGCACCCCATTGAGAGCTGTACTCCCGTTCGTGCTCAAACACCATCCGTACTGCTCGTTCTCTAACCTCTGGTGAGTATCTGCTTCGTCTTCCCATGACCCCATCCTCTCAAGAAATGGAGTCTCCGGAAATCCCGGGGCGGTTCAGATCGTCATCGTCACCGACTTTGCCGGCAGCTCTAGCCAGGCCAGGGTGAACCGCCGGACAGTCGAGTACCTGCGCTCGGTCACCGAGATTTACCTGGTGGAGAAGCCGCGCTGCAAGCTTTCCTCCCGGGTGGAATGAATATGCCAGAGGACAGTTTAGCCCGTTGGCAGGACGTCCTGGTCATTGCTGTCAATCTGGGTCTCATGGGGTTACGCAACTGTTTTTCTGTAATTTGACTGAGAGCGATCTGAAACAGGATTCTCCTGTGGGTTGAAATCGACCAGACTGAGGTACTGCTTCCCGATCAGCCAGTCTTCGTGAATCTCCTCGACGACGGCGGTGATGAGTCGCAAAGCGGACTCGGTGTTTGGAAAGATACCGACGACCCGGGTGCGCCGGCGAATCTGACGGTTTAGGTTCTCCAGCCCGTTGTTGGTGCGAATGCGCCGCCAGGTAGAACGTGCAAAACGAAAGACCGTAAAGCCTTCGGGCAGGTTGGTCTCCATCCAATCGGCCAGCTCCGGGTTGCGGTCACGGTATTGCTCGACTCGGGTTCGAAGCATGGCCTCGCCCTCGCCGCCTGAGGGTGCGTTGAAGATGTCTCGAATGTCAGTGGCGATGGCGGCACGTTGATCGGATCGGCGGGCGTAACGCTGAGCATTCTGGCTCAGGTGAAACTGACAGCGTTGCCAGGGCACCGAGGGAAAAACGGCTCTTCTAGCAGCACGTAGACCCGAGTGGTCATCGCTGACAATCAGCTGCACACCCTCCAGACCACGCTTTTGAAGCTGCTGCAGAAACCCTCGCCAGTGGACCTCAGCCTCGCTGAGTCGGCAGCTGACCCCAATCACCTCCCGCTTGCCCCAGCAGTTGACTCCGGTCGCTTTCAAGACGGCCACATCCTGAATGCTGCCCTGGCGACGGACCTTCTCGTAGTGCGCATCCAGGTACACAACTGGATAGCTGCCCAAAGGGCGGTTGCGAAACTGCTCGAGTTCGTCGTCCAGCAGCTTGGAGATTCTTGAGACCTGGCTGGCGGAGATCTCGGTGCCGCACAGCTGCTCGGTAATCTCGGTGACCTTGCGCGTCGACACGCCCATTACATACATCTCGGCGATGGCCAACTTGAGCGCCTTCTCCGAACGGCACCCTCGTTCCAGGGATCGGGGATAGAAGTCCAGGTGACGTACTTGTGGAATCCGGATTCGCAGCTGTCCCACTCGAGTGGACAGCGTCTTGTCCTTGTACCCGTTGGCGTGGTCTCGACGCTGCTCGCTCCGCTCCCAGCGTCGAGCTCCCAGAAACTCTTCTCGTTCCAGCTGCATGGCGGCGTTGATCAGCTTCTCTAATACTCCTCGAAACGCTTCACTGCCTTCTTCGATCAGCTCTCTCAATAGTTCTCGTGGTAGCCTCTGTTTTGGGTCTGGGGTCATTCGGATCCTCCTTACTCGTTGCCTTGAGTTTTTGGAGAAATCCTGCCCCAGACCTCTGATCCTTTTAGCTCACCTTTCCCAAATTACAGAAAGAACGGTACACCCCTTCTCATGGTCGCAATCGGGGTGTATTGCGCTCGCAAGACCCGTTCGGCCGACGCCTACTTTCTGGCCAACCGGAACATGCCGGGGTGGGTTGTCGCCGTCTCCATGATGGCAACGGTCATCAGTTCGGTGTCTTTTCTGGCTATCCCTGGGTCGACATTCCAGGACGACTGGCGTTTCATGCCCGGCCACGCCCTCTACTTCATTCCCGCAATTGTCGGCTACGCAGTCTTCATGCCCTTTTTTCGCGGCGGCCACGTACGGTCAGCCTACGAGTACCTGGAACGTCGGTTCGGCACCTGGGCGCGACTGTACGGCGCTGTTGCGTTTCTCCTTCATCACATGTTTCGGATCGGCATCATTTTGTACTCGGTCAGCTTACCGTTTCAAAGAATGAGCGGTGTCGAGCTGGTATATGTCGTCTGCATCCTTGGGATTCTGGTCGCCGCTTACACGATCGCGGGCGGACTGGAAGCGGTGATCTACACTGATTTCCTGCAGGGCCTGGCCCTGATGACAGGCGGATTGCTCTGCTTGCCCATCCTTGCCAGCCTGCTCCCCGGAGGCCTCGGCCAGGTTTTCACCGAAGCCTATGCGGATGGAAAGTTTTCCGTCGGCAGTACTGCACTCGTTTTCGATCAGAAGACGGTGTGGGTCATCGTCCTGGTGCTCCAGTTCCAGTTCCTGCAAGTCGTGTGTACGGACCAGACTATGGTGCAGCGCTACCTGGCCATGCGCACGGACAGGCAAGCGCGGCGAGGATTTGTTTTGGGCACGGCCCTGATCATTCTGGTGTGGCAGTATTTCGCTTTCGTCGGCACCGCACTTTACGTCTTTTACAAGCATTATCCCGCTCCGGTGTTGAACGGTGCCGAACCAGAAGGAGTCTTACCCTACTTTATCCTGACGGAAGTTCCTGCCGGCGTCGCAGGATTCGTGATCGCCGGACTGCTGGCCGCTGCCATGTCGACGCTCGACTCGAGCATTAATGCATCCGCAGCGACGGTCACGACTGATTTCTATCGCCGCTTTCGTCCCAATGCGGGAGGGGAAAGACATTACCTCAAAGTGGGCCGCTGGTTCTCCCTGCTTTTCTCGCTCGTCATGATCGGGGTGGCTCTGGTCATCCATTTCACCAGGACCGAGACATTGATGGACATCGCGCTCGTTTTCTACTCGGTAGTAAGCGCGGGACTGCTGAGCCTGTTCCTCTTGGGTTTCTTCACTGTCCGTGTCGGCTCACGAGCCGCTGGAATCGCCACTTTCGCAACGGTTCTCGTAGTCGCTGTCTGGATGTTACTTACCACCGACATGGGTAAGGCCTTCTTGCCCGACCTGGCAGAGAGTCTACCGAATACGTTCTGGATTGGAGTTGTCCCGCACCTCTTTCAGCTGGTGACGGGTTGCCTTTTGAGCCTCCTGCTCCCCCGCCGCGCGGGGAAGGGACTCGAAAACCTGACCATTTGGACAAAACAGCCCGATGAACCAGGCGGGGGGGCTGTTTCTGGTGCGCTCTAGTATTCCCTGATCGACAAAACAACCCGCCTATGGTCAAAAAAGTCAGCCGAACCGCAAGTCATTGTTATGGCGGTAGTTAAGCCACGACACCAACGCAGATTCGCCCCGGCTAGATCACAAGGGTTGTGCCCGAAGTGTGCCCGCGGGAAACTCACTCCAGCTCACTCCAACTCACTCCAGCCAACATAGCTCGTCAAGCCCGACGAAATTTCTGCTTATTTGGCGGGCACTTACAGAAGCGGCTTCCAGGACTTAAAATCCTGGGGGCCTTAGGCCCGTGTGGGTTCGAGTCCCACCCTGGGCACCACACCTGAAAGCCGCGTCCGACGGGGCTTTGCGCGCCCTGAGGGCATTCGACCTTCGAGGCTCGAAACTTGCCCTTGAGAGGGGGGTTGTGCCCGCAAGTGTGCCCGCGGGAAACTCACTCCAGCTCACTCCAGCCAACTCACGGCCCATTTAGAACGCGCCCCGGCCCGGGTTCACACCTTCCTAATGCCCTACCTTCTCTGCCAACTCAGCCACCATCTGCTGGACATCGTGCAGCTGGGCTTCCAGGCTCTCGTTCCTGTTGTGCAGCTGCTCGATGTAGATGTGGGCCTTCTCCAGTTCCTCCATCTCTCGATCCTTTTCCTGCAGAAGCTGGTACAAGCCTTGAATGGCGGCCAGTGCCACACCGTCGGCGTCCACCGTGGAGATGTGACGCTCATCTTCCCCGACTCCAAAGGCGGCATGAAAATCCTGTGCCATGGGGCCGATGTGGCGGATGCTCTTGGCTTGTGCCTTGTAATTCCAGGTCGCGATGGGTTGTCCCCCCGAAAAACCCCGTCCACCTTGTACAGCAATGACTTACGCAAATCTTGAGGCGGAGCTCAAGTCCTCGTATCCTGCGGGCCATGAGAAAGATTCGTTGCCTGTTCCAGCTCATCCTCAGGACAAGTTCTGATCTCAGGCAAGCTGCCGGATTCGTCTATACATTTCTTTCGGCGTTCTTCAGCTCACGGGCAACTTTGGCGGCACGAGTCTTGGCGGCAGAGAGTCAGTTGGCTGAGTGCAAGCGTCGGATTGCGGAGAAAGATCGGCCGAGACCCAGATTCACCCGTGCTTTCAGACTTCTTTGGGTGTTGCTGTCCAGGATCTGGGATCAGTGGCATCAGGTGGTACATCTGATGCAGCCCGCCACGGTCAAGCGATGGCACACCACAGGCTTTCGTCTCTACTGGCGCCGAAAGTCGAGGGGCCGCCCCGGCCGGCCTCCCGTGCCAAAGGAGATGCGCGATCTAATTCGCAAGCTGAGCCGAGAGAATCCCTTATGGAGGGCTGAACGAATCGGGGACACCCTGCGGCTTTTCGGCTGCGATCCCCCTTGCAGTGACACCATCCGCAAGTACATGTCCCGCCCCAAGGGACCTGACAAGCCAACGAACTGGCTGCCCTTCCTGCGCAACCACCTGGAAGTCTCCTGGGCAATGGACTTCTTTACCGTGATCACGGTCGGCTTCTCATTTCTCTACGTCTTTGTCGTCTTTGAACATGGTCGAAGGAGAGTGATTCATCTCGCAACGACATACCATCCCTCCATGGAATGGGTCATTCAACAGCTTCGAGAAGCCACGCCCTTCGGTCGTCAGCCCAGATTCCTGTTTCGTGACAATGACGGCGTCTACGGCCACGGGGTCCGGAAGTTCCTGGACAGCAGCAACATTGAAGAGGTGCGAACGGCTTACCGAAGTCCTTGGCAGAATCCTCATATCGAAAGATTTTTCGGCACGCTACGCCGAGAGCTGCTCGATCACGTGATCGTTCTCAGTGAAAAGCACCTGAACAGGCTACTCAGGGAATACATTGAGCAGTACTACCATTGTGCCCGGCCCCATCAGGGGCTGGACGGTGACACACCCATTCCAATCCAGCAACCGGCAGTGGTTGATGGACCCGTCAAGCTGCTCTCGTTTCCGATCTGCGGTGGGCTTCACCATCGCTACGAACGGGTGGCAGCGTAGGACTCAGGTCCACAACCGACTCGTTCCCTCAACATCTGTCCGACACAGGCAAGGTCTGTCCAGCGGCCTAATTCAGCCGTCAGCCAACAGCCGGTCCAGTGATTCTCGTCGTAGTTCGAAGTGCTCCCCGAGGAAGATCATTCGAATTCGCAACCTGAGCCTGCGCCCACGAGCTCCCTCACCGGTTGGATGGAGTTTTTCGGGGGGACAGCTCCATGAGCTGCTTCGGAACCGGCACTTCCCGCTCTTCCCAGCGCTTGGGGGAAAAGCCCAGCTCCGGCTTGGCTGTGACACAAACTGTCTTGACCGGAAGGTGAATGTCCTCCCACCAGAGATGGACGACTTCCTGTTCGCGAAATCCAGTCAGAAGAAAGGTCAAAAACAGTGTGTGCTCCTGCTCGGTACAGGCTGAAAAAAACCGGTTCAATTCCTCGTCCGTGTACTCCTGCGGCAAAAGCCTGGCCCGTTCGGGAAGGTTGATCTTGCGGGTGAGCCCGGGCCGGCCCTGCTTCTTCAAGAACTGAGCCACAATGATCATGTTGTGAATGACGCTGTTGTTGCCCAGTCGATGTTTCTTTTTGAGGAAAACCATGAACTGGTCCAGGTCATCCGTGGAGATGTCCCTGGCCGTGGACTTGTCAGGGAAGAAGTCCAGGAAGCGATTCAGGACCGCCTTGTACTTTCGCAGCGTGTTCGGTTTCTTTAACCCTTCCGCAATCTCCAGGTACTGGCGAACCGTTGCCTGCAAAGGTGTTCGGCTGACTTCCTCCTCCTCCGCAGAACTGGTTTCCATCCCCAGGGCTCGACCTTCCAGGATGTGCTTGCGCCGCCGAGCCGCTTCCAGAGCCTCTGAAGCTGTAGCTCCAGCGGCTCGGCGTTTTCGTTTGCCTCGCTCATACCATTCAATGAAGTATTGGCCTTCGGGCAAGGCTCTCCACTTATAGCGGCCTCTTTGGTCTCTAGGAATGGAAACCAGCTTCCAACTTTTATCGGATTTGATCTGTTTGAGGATGTTCACACGTGCCATATGAGTCCGCTAAATAGACAGTATAACGGACAGTAAGGCGTGTAAACTATTGAAACATAAGGACCGGAGCGGGAAGCTGGCATTCTACCGCTGAATTACTCCCGCTCCTTTGCGCTACGCGCATCTTGCTGATTCTTAAACACTTCCGTATTTAAGAAACTGTCTATACCGTCTATCTCATACCCCCTGGTCTGATCGAAAAATGGAGAGTAAAATGGAAAGTAAATCGGACAGTTCATCAGCATGAGAATGTATTTTCTCACAGCTCAGTATCCAATTGCCAAATCACCTTCGAGAAGACCGTTCCTCAAGCCGACGCTGCGAGATTCTCCCGCAGCACGCGAGGGTGCCGAGCAGCAACGCGCAGCAGAGCCAGCGCCGGACCTTCGGGGCTCCGGCGACCCTGCTCCCAGTTCCGCAACGTATGAACGCTGATACTCAGGGCTTCCGCAAACTGCTCTTGGGTTAGGCCGGTGAATCGGCGTAAGGCGACAATGTCCTTCACCGGGTCAATCTGGCCACGCATGATGCGTTCGCGCTGTCTGTTCGGTATAGCGCGTGCGAAATCCTCGCTCGTTAACTCGCGAATGTCATCTCCCATTGATGCCTCCCAGATATCGGTAGAGAAGGCCGACTTCCTTCTTCGTAGCTTTCCTCGCACTCACGATGCGAATGACGTCTTCCTGGCCTTCCGTGAATACGACCACCACGACGCCGGCACGGATCGCACCGATCGCAATGAAGCGATCCTCCTCGTCCGAATGTTCCTCATCATAGATTTCCAAATAGTCGCTGTCGCTTGTGAACAGCTCTGTCGCTTCGCTGAGTGAGAGTCCGTGCTTTTGCTGATTGGCTTGATCCTTGTTCGGATCCCATTCGAAGCGCACAGTTCCAGTATAAGTCATTGACCGAGTACGTCAGTGGACGATATTCCCGTATTCCAATCAGCACTAATGATGTTGGAAAGGCGATCGGGGACGAAGCCGGGTCTCGGGGCCAGCCGCCGCCGTGGCGTCATCAAACACGCGAGTTTGCGATCGCTGGCACGCTGTATCAATATGCCAAATCATCTTCCCGAAGACGGCGGCTTTGGCCTGAACCGTCGCTCTTCAACCCACTTAACAATCTCAGACTTCAGAAACCGGACATTCGACTGAATGCGAACATAGGGCATGAGGCCCCGGTGGGCGTAGCTGTAAACCGTCTTCACGCTGATGCTCAACATCTTGGCCACTTCCTTGGCTGTGAGAAGGTCTTTGGAATCCAGATCCCGGTCCCTTTGAACGCCGGTCTTTGCTTCCAGGGTCATGAGGAAGTTGAACAGTGCTTCTGGGACGAAAAAGCCAACCTGCTTGAACTGCTCCTTGCCCAGAGCCATAGCCACCGCTCCTCTGACCTTGGAGAGAACACTTTTGTCCGAAGAAACCAACACGGCATGATCGAACCCGGCAGCCAGACACTTTTGGATATTCTTGACCTCCTGGTCCGTTGTCGACGTGACAGAGATTTCGCAGACCACAGAGAAGCCGTCTTTCTCGAGAGCGACATCCACGCTGCCCAGCCCATCTAGAATCTTCATTTCAATCGTGGCCTGGTAGCCTCGGCCCTTTGCCCAGCGCTGAATCAGCTGCTGGAGGTGCTTGTGCTCTCCACCTCCTCGGCCCTTGAGAAGGGGACTCTCCGGAACAGGTGCTTGTGGCCTGACTTCTTGCTGGGCAACGGTTTCCTCGGCCGGAGTCGTTTTGGGCCTGTTTCGGCCCGGTTCGCTCGAACGTTCTGGAGAGGTGGCTGGCCGCTGGCCCCGGAGTTCTTTTTCAACCTCTCTTCTGGGGCGGGAATACTTCCCCCGGGAAAACTCCACAATTCGATTTCGTCGCTGAACAGCGAGTTTCACGTCGATCTCAGCCATCGGATAGGTTCGTAGGTTGAAGTCGTATTCAGCTCGCTCGATCCGGCAGACGGCTTCGCCGATGCCCAGATTCTGAAGATCCTGGGCTTCGAAGTAAGAGAATCCGTCTCTAAGCTTCTGAGCGTCGAAGTCGCCCAGGCGAAAGCAGATTCGGGTGTAAGGGTTAGAGATGACCGCACTGGCCACGTCCGTGTTCTTATTCCAGAGCTGGCGAAGTTCCTGGTGGGCCAGCGTGAGCGCCAGGTGGTACTTGCGGGCACCGGAGAGAATGCCCGCCATGGAAGGAGTGAGGAAGTTTTGAAACTCGTCGATGTAGAGATAAAAAGGCCGCCGCTCGGACTCGGCCATCTCCTGGCGGGCGGTGGCCATCTGGTGGATCTTGGAGACTAGGAGTGTACCGAGGAGATAGGAGTTTTCCTCACCGATCGCTCCCTGAGCCAGCTTGGCCAGAAAGATCTTTCCATGGTCCTGAATGGCCTTGAAATCGAGGCGGTTTTCTTTCTGGCAAACCATATTGCGGATCAGCTTCGAACGAAGGAACGTATCCAGTCGCGTCAGAAGTGGAGCCTGGGGCCTGCCGGAGAGCAGCGGAAACTCCTTCCTCCAGTAATAGATGACTTCATCGTCCTGCACGGTCTCCAGAAATGAGCTCCGGAAATCCTTTTCCACCAGAAAGCGGCGCAGGTCCAGGAGTGTTCCGCCTTGCTCACTCTCCAGCAAAGCCAGAATCGCGTTTGCCAGCACGGAAGTCATCTGGTCGCCCCAGCTGGTGGACAGCCGGCGAAAGACATCTCCCAGGTCGGAAGAGAGGAGCGTCTTCTCCAGCTCCGAGTGCGCCGAGAGAATGTTGAATCCGATGGGATGCTCCGCATCGGAAGGATCAAAGAGAATTACGTCCTTATGGCGCTTCTCAGGGATGTAGCCGAGAATCTGGTCGATGAGATCGCCGTGAGGGTCCAGCACTCCAACACCTTGACCTTGCTGGATGTCCTGGATGATCAAATTCAGAAGCAGCGTCGACTTGCCCGTACCCGATGCTCCCACGAGGTAGGTGTGCCGGCTGCGCTGATCGGCGTTCAGAGAAACGACCTCCGTCCTTCCAGCATGATGGTTCTCTCCGAGAACAAGCGGGTGACCTGAAGAGATGGCGGGTGCTGCCCGGGTGCGCCGCCGCCGTCGCTCCAGCTTTTCGGACCGAACGGAGGCCGAAGGGAAGTGAACGAGCCCTACCAGCTCATCGACGTTGAGGATCATCCCGCTGCGGTGGGTTTGCCGGTCGAGAAGGTCTGATTCGTGCTCGTCGTTCGGATAGTCGTCGTTGGAGAGCGGAGTCAGCTCGTTAGCGTGGGGATCGGCCAGCTGGACCAGGGCGCTGCCCATGGCCTTTGTTATCTGCCAGGCCCGGCCGTGGGTGGGACTCTGGGCAGCCAGGCGCAGGACGGCTGCATAGAGAGGCCTTGAAACCTTGTCTTTGGCCAGAGAGGCCATTTGAGGCAAGTCAACGAAAAAGGACTTCCCGGAGCCGTCTGTGACAGAAGCCAAAATGCTTTCCCTCCAGGCGGCTCGAACTGGCTGGAAGAGGACTTGAAAGACAGCCAGTTCGTCCTCCCGGAGATCGGAAAGAGATGCCGTGACGGCAATTAGAGGGTCTATCTCGAAACTCCCAAAAGTCCGAAGTGGAAGCATGAATTCATTGGAGAGCCCCACTGCTGTCCAAATTAGCTGAGATTCGATCATCAACCCCTTGATTTTATTGGCGTCTTGGACGGGATTTTCAGGGTTTCATGTCCAGGTCTCCGATGGTGCTGTCCAGATTACGAGAGGGTGAAGGAGGCTTGAGAGCTCTCCGGTAGTAGGGGTGGAAACTTGAATGGTTGGTTCAACCACCTCCACAAGTCTCTATGAACGAACAGGTTCATCCTCAGCAGTGCGGCCAGATTGGACAGTGACCAGTCAAAGGTTGCTTTGAGCTGCAGAAACTTCAGAATCAGCAGAGCGATCAATGCTGTCCAAATTTGGGTCTTGAGGGCGTTGGCCGAGGTGCCGACGAAGGTCTTGACCCGTAGATTCTGCTTGAGGGCCTTGAAAAAGAGCTCGATTTGCCAGCGCTCCTTGTAGATTGCGGCAATGGTGGTGGCTCCGAAATCCAGGTGATTCGTCAAAAAAACGAGGCGGCCAGAGAGCGGATCTTGGATTTCGACCAGGCGCAAGAAACAGGTTTTGTCCTGGGCGGCCAGTCCGTGAAAGAAAATCACCTGGTCACGGACGACTCGACGGTTTTTGGGAAGCGGGCGGTCTTCGAGGACCTCGTAATCGGCACGGTCTTTGAGACGGGTCACAAAGAAGACGCCCTGACGGGTCAAGTCCGCATACCAGTTGTAGTCGTTGTAGCCGCGATCAAAGACGACAACGGTGCCGGCGGCAAACTTCAGACGGCGAGCCACGGTGATGTCGGCCGTGGCTGCCTCGGTGATGTGGGCAAAGACGGGAAGGTAACCGTTGTGGTCCAAGAGTAGATGCAGTTTGACGGCCCCCTTGGTTCGGCAAAAATGAGCCCAGTCAAACAATTGTGCGCACAGATCGATGACGGTCGCATCCAGACTCAGCAGCGGATTCTTGAAACGAAATCTTCTCTTGCGACGCCCTTCGGTCTCTCTCAGACAACGATCCAGCAGGCGGTAAAAAACCTTTTCGTACAGTTGCCAGGGTCGATGCTTATTGGCATAGCTGAGGGTGGAGCGCTTGGGAGAAGCGATTCCAAGATGATGCAGTTTTCCTTCACAGCTGGCCAGGCCTCCGCAGATCTCCCGCAGGCTATGAGCACGGCCCAGCTGGCAAAACAGCATGGCGACAAACTGTCCCCAGCTGCTGAAACCGCGTGCATGGCGCTCGGCTTTGGTCTCCAGGACCAGTTGTTGAAACTCCCAGCGAGGAAAAAGCTGGAGAAGTTGACTGAAAATGCTGCAAAATCGATTCATGGTCGGGTCCTCCTTGTCCGGTTATTCGATCAACCGAATCTTACGAGGTCGACCCGACCTCTCTTATGGCTAATTTGGACAAGAGTGGGAGAGCCCGCAGTCTATGACCATCCGACCTTTGGATCCGGATCGATCCCAGAGATCGCTCAGGAAATGGTTTTGCTCTTCAACTACTGCTTCTGGAAAGTAGGCTTTGGTTTGCTGAAAGACCTGGTCGCGGTCATCAGAACCACAGGTGATCTGAGTTCTGATGGAGCCTGGAAGTCCGACCAGTTCAAAGCCAAGTGGAGTTGATGCGTAAGACAGTCCCAGCAGGAGACGTTCTGAGGCCTCTTTCTTGATTCCATAATCGGCGGGAAACGAGACCTGAAGCTCCACAAGAGGAGCGCTTCTCACGTAGGGAATGGGATCACCCTCGGAGTAAACCAACACCTGCCCCGGTGAATCAGGCGCTGGATAATCAGACTTGGATGACGGCATGAGTCGAAGGGGTCTGTGTCCATCATCCACCGGGGCAGTCGTTTGGAAGACGCGGTGTCCGTAGAAACGGATAAACGGAGGTTCCAACTCCACCGGATAGGGCCAGACTCGCCAGCCCCGGCCCCGCCTCTCCCACTGGTAGAACTGCAGCGCCAGCTGCTCTTCCCGCGTTTCCGGAACCCACTCGGACATTCGATCTCACCACTCGCCGAAGTTCTGGAAGATGGGTTTGCGTTCCGCCGCCGACAATCTCTGAATGCCCTGCGTCTCTGTGAGACCGTCGACTACTTCCTTGACTGCCCCATCAACGGCCGCCCGAAACATCGAGGCCGTGTCAATTCTGAAGTACTGGGGCGGGAGAAAATAGCGCGCATACACGCCCGAGATCCAAGGCAACTGCATTAACAGACTGTCGACAAGATCTGGGGCCAGGGCCGCAAACAAGAGTAGACTGAAGGGAAGACCAAAAAGGATAAGACACCCGTACAGAAAGAGACCAACCAACCAGCCGGTGACCCCGAAAAAATAGCTAAAAGAGGACCATATCGCAAAGCCTAGTATCATTACCAAAGTCGGCAATCCGATCGATAAGGCGATCAGGAGCCAGATGCTCGTATGCCGTGATTCTCCGAGCCACCACGAAAAGAAAAAGCCGTTGCCAAACGGTGCTCCGCAAACATCGAAGACGTGGTCCTTGCGCCTCACTCGGAGGTAAAGACGCTTCGGCGAGAGCAGCCCACCTTCGGGCCACTCCACGAGCCACATTTGAGTGTCGGGGAGCTCACGTTTCGCGATGGCAGCCTGCACGGACTGGTAAAAGGCCTGCGGCGAAGCCTGAAGGCCCTCAACCAGAATGGACCAGTGCGAAATGATTGCGTCCGGTGCCCATCTTCTGCCTGGATGCGGAGCGGGATGGGGCGTTTGCTGAGCGGGAGCTGGGAAAGCTGCCACGTCTGGCTGAACGGGCTCAGAGGGCTGAGTTACGAGTTCTTTGGGAGCCTCGCCCACCGGTGAGGCAACTGGTGGCTGCTCGACGACCGCTTCCAGAGGCTTTCCGCACAGATCGCAGAATTTTCCCCCTTCTTCGATTTCAGCGTCACAATGTGGACACTTCATGGATTCCTCCGAGCTGCGGTCGCCAATTCACTTGCGCCTCAGGATCAGCGGCGCCGGAACTTGGACGAACTTGCGCTGGAACACCAAGTCTGTACGGTTGAGTTACGCTCCACCCTACTTCCCCGAACGCGAAGTTTCAATGCCCAGGTGGACTTCGGGGACTAGGGGGACTTTGATTTCAGCTAAATACTCTGAAAACTCGGTGGTTAGCGAGGTATGTTTGTGCGGATTGAGGCTTCTCGGCACAACTGTTAGGTCCCGAAGTCCCAGGAGTCCGGAATTCTGGCGATGCGGGACAAATCACGGTGCCGGAAAGCGAACTGTGCGGTAAACCGGAGAGAAATTGGACAACTTCATGTTGGTGAGGCATGAAAGTCCTCATCCTGCGAGGGTACTCGTCGAACTCAGAACTGCTTAACTCCAATCATCGCTGATCCGCCACGTCTACGAGTTCAACTTGGAGATTCGAGTGGTCCTTGTCCTCAGTCCAGTGCAGTCCCTGCCTCGCGATTCCTCTCGAAATCACTTCTTCTTCGAATTCTATCTCCACTACTCCGTCGCGCTTCCTCGTCTGAGTATTCAAGAGATCGGCACGGAGCGCCACCCACTTTAGATGGAAAACTCCCTCGTTTCTCAGTTCCACAACAACTCTTCGATCGGTTCCTTTAGATTGCACCGTTGGAAAATCGGAGCTCTTGTCAATAGGTGTGTAAAAAAAGCTCAGGCGGCTTTCTCCTCCGGAACTTGGTTGACCGGGACTCCATTGACATATTCGGCGCCCTGGTAGACGTCTTTCATCAGCTCCGGTGCCTTCAGACGGCGGAATCTGTTCTCCGCCACCAGCAGCATCTTCCAGATCACAGCCTGGGCGTTTTCCACTTTCTTGAACCGCTTGGCCGCGTCCGTTCGCAGCCGAAGAGCGGCAAACGGTGACTCCACGGGATTGGTTGTTCGCAGATGCTGCCACTGCTTCTTCGGATAGTTGTAAAAGGTCACCATCCGGTCCCAGTCCTGCTCGATCAACTCAGCCGTCAGGGTCAGTCCTCGCTGCCGGCACCAGTGCTGAAAGACCTTCTTGAGTCGTTGTGCCTCTTGTCGGGTCTCGGCGTAAGGGATCTGCCGCAGAATCAGCAAGGCCGGCTTGTGCACTCCCTTGGGGAGCTTGGCCAGCAGGTTGACAATCCGATGATTCCAGCAGCGCTGCTCCTCGGCCTGGGGATAGACGTTGCGCAAAGCTCCCCAGATGCCCAGGTGGCCGTCTCCGATCACCAGGCGCGGACAACCCATCCCCCGCTGCTTCAAGTCGCGCAGTACTTCCGACCAGCTCTGGGTCGATTCCCGATAGCCACTCGTGACCGACACGACTACTTTGCTGCCGTCACTTAAGGCGGCCAGCACCACCAGCAGGACTGCCTTTTCCTTCTCCAGTCCCGCCTTGACGTAAATTCCATCTACCCACAAATAAACCACTTACAGATCATCCAGCGGTCGACTCTGCCAGACCTCCCATTCGGCCTGCCACTTCTCTTTCAACCGCGCCACCGTGGAGGCTGACAGCGCGGCCTTGTCCCCTAAGAGCCCTCTCAGAGCCAGATCAAAATCCCCCAGCGCCAGACCATGCAAGTACAGCTCAGGGATCAGTTCTCGAACCTGCCGCGTCCGCTTGGCAAACAGCGGCAACACCCGACTTTCAAAGCGTTCCTCTAGATCCCGCACTCGAGGCCTTCGAACCTGGATCGTCCCCGAGCTCATCGTCAGATGCCTCGGCTTGCCATATCCTGAAGTTACCCCACTTTTGTGGACAGTTTACGGCTTTCGAATCAAGCCACATCTGAGTGCCTCGATTCATAGTTGATCGGCGACAGATAGTCCAGTGACGAGTGCCGCCTGTGAGGGTTGTAAAAGCCCTCGATGTAGTCGAAGACAGCAAGCTTGGCCTGCAGCTTGCTGCGGAAGCTGTGCCGGTCGATCAGTTCACACTCCAGAGAGGCAAAAAAGCTCTCACACAGCGCGTTGTCATAACAGTCACCGACCGAGCCCATGGAGGGTCTGATGCCGGCTCTCTTGCAGCGTAGCCCGAACTCGATCGACGTGTATTGCGTCCCCTGGTCCGAGTGATGGATCACCCCGTCGGATTCACGCTCTTGAAGTGCCATTTGCAGGGCATCGGTCACTAGCCGGGTCTTGAGATCATTTCTGAGCGACCAGCCGACCACTCGACGACTGAAAGCGTCGACCACTACGGCCAGGTAGACGAAACCTGCCCAACTCGGCACGTACGTGATGTCTGCAACCCACAGTCGGTTGGGGCGGCTGACCTGGAAGTTTCGCTCCACCAGATCCGGAGCCGGACGGCTGTCTTGGCCTCTCAGGGTCGTGCGTGTCTTGCGTCTGCGGCTAACGCCTTCAATGCCGGCGACTTTCATCAGTCGGGCCACCCGGTTTTTGCCCACCAGGTGACCTTCCTCTCGAAGTTCCGCCGTAATGCGGGGAGCTCCATAGGTCCGACGACTTTGCTGGTGGATCCCGTTGATTGTTTCCAGAAGACGAGCATTCGCTTCATCTCGAGTCGAAGGTCCGCGATCGACCCACGCGTAGTAGCCACTGGTGGAGACACCCAGCAAACGGCACATGGTGGTGATTGGATAGTCGGCCTGATTCACTTTCACGAACCTGAAGACTCCTTGGAAATCGGATCGCTCTCCCGTGCGAACCAGGCCGCGGCTTTTGCCAATATTTCCCGCTCAACCCTCAGCTGCCTATTTTCTTTGCGCAACTTCCGCAGCTCGGCTCGTTCTACCGTCGTCAGGCCGTCTCTACGACGGCCTTCATCCAGGTCTGCCTGGGCGATCCAGTTGCGGATCGTCTGTTCGTTGGGTTCAAACTCTCGGGCCAGCTCACCGGGGCTGCGCCCGGCTCGATGAAGCTCGACTATCTGCTGGCGAAACTCGGGTGGATAAGCTCGTCTTGTTCTTGGCATCGTGTCCTCCATTCTCCCAAAGGATTAGGTGTCCACGAAACCGGGGGAACTCCACATGTTCATTAATCTCGCACTCGGACGTCATTAAGGTCTTTCTCAATAACCTTGAGCATGGCTCGGAAGTTGTCTACATCTTCGGGGTCCGGGGCCAGTATTGTGTCTCCCGCGGCTAATCCCCGAACGCTCATCTCCTGGGCCAGTTCCACAAGGAAGTTACGTGAATGGTACGGCGAGGCTTTTCTTAGCCCCTCTAACGTCGCTTCAAGAGCGTCCGAGTACGCCTGAGGAGGGTGTAATACGTCACAAACTTCTCTGCCTTTTGCAGCCGGAATTGTATAGATTGTCTTAGCCCGCAGCGGGTGAAAAGAATATGACAGTGTGACAGCTGTCTTGGCTGCGGAGAAGAAGGGAAAGGAGCAGCCGGGAGCCCGTGGTTTGAGCTTCGGATAACTCCCGGCTTTTCGAAGACAAACTTCAGATTCAGGATCGCTTCCAAGACAGGTCTTTGTCAAGTCTTTCCTCTCTGGGACTGGGGCTGTACGAGCTGTTGCCCGACTACCGGGACCGCTGTCCGCTGTGCCGGGGAAGTGAATGCGCCGTACGCCACGGTCTGTATTTCAGGTGCTTGGTGGATGAGGAGGGGCGGACCTATCAACGGTTTCCAGTGGCTCGCTTCCGCTGCCGGCGGCGGGGCCCGGATCAGCCACGAGATGTCACCTTCAGCGTGCTGCCGGCTCAAGTGGTGCCGCGCCGACGCTTCAGCCTGGGGTTGATGAGCTGGATGGTCGAAGTGGTGGTGAACGGCAAACGGACGATGCGCCAAGCGCTGGACGAGGTGGCCACGGCCGGCAGCCAAGGTGAGGAAGCTGTGCTGTTGGAGGAGTTGACGCTGCACCGCATGCTGCTGCTGTTGGCGGCCGTCTATGGGCGACTGCTCTCTTTTCCGGTGGCCGAGGTCGAGTTGCCCGGAGCCGTCCAAGGGGTGCGGCGGCAGGCCCAGCAGGTGGCCGCGCTGCTGGCGGCCCAGCCCCGAGGCTCTCCACCCCGAGTGGTGCTGCGTTTTCATCGGCGTTACTTCCCCCACCTGCTGTTCGACCTACGATTGGCTCTCGGGCCCCGCTCTGGCTTGCTGACGGGCTGACTCACCGGCATCCGCTGTGTCTGCAGCACAAGTCGCTCAATCCCCTTTTTGCGCCACGTTGTTTGGACCCGGCTGGCAGCCGCGTCATGACAAGAATCGATCCTCCACACTGCGTGATAGGGGCCCAGCGGTAGGGTTGTGGCACAAAGGGTTGGCCAAAGGAGCCTCAGGATGAAGGGAAAACAAAAACGCCAGGCCGTGGCGCTGTTCCGCTACGGCGTCATCGCGCCGGTGCTGCACGCCGCCGCCGGCAGCCAAGCCCGTTACTTCGGCCGCATGGCCCGAAAAGAGCTGGATGTGCCGGGTCTGGGCAGACGCCGCTACTCAGTCGCCACTTTCAAGAGCTGGTTGCGCCGCTACCGCCAAGAAGGACTCGACGGACTCTTGCCCAAGCGGCGTTGCGATGCGGGCCGAAGCCGGGTCATCTCCGAGCAGCTGAGCGCCCACATCTCCGAGCTGCTGGCCCGCCATCCCCGGGTGCCGGTCAACCGACTCCGTGAACAGCTGGTGGCCTCGGGCCACATCACTTCGCGCCGCATCTCCGAATCCACTTTGCGTCGTCACATCAAGCGGGCCGGTCTGCGGCCCCAGGTCAAGCCGGCGCCCAAGGCCCGCAAGCACTTCGAAAAACCCCACGCCAACGATCTGTGGGTGATGGATTTTATGCACGGCCCCAAGGTGCCTCTCGGCCGCCGCCGCCGCAAAACCTACCTGGCTGCAGCCATCGATGACCATTCCCGCTTCCTGACCCTGGCCCGCTTCTACACCCGGGAAAACTCCGCAGTGGTCGTCTCGGCACTCCAAAAAGCCTTCTCGCGCCATGGTTTACCCCAGATCCTTTACTGTGACAACGGCTCGGCCTTCTCCTCCAAACAACTCACCTTGGCCTGCGCCCGTCTGGGTGTGGCTCTGGTGCATTCCAAGCCCTATGACAGTCCTTCGCGCGGAAAAATCGAGCGCTGGTTTCGCACCCTGCGCCAGGGTTTTCTAAGCCTTCTCGATCTCGAGGCCTTGACCCTCGACGATCTCAATGCTCGCTTGTCTCAGTGGCTGGAGCAGGACTATCACCGGCGCCGCCACTCGAGCATCTGTGAGACGCCACTGGAGCGTTACCTGCGCTCGCTCGCCTCCATTCGCCGCCGTACGGTCAGCCGGGCCGAGTTGGACCGGGTCTTTTACCGCACGTTGCACCGCACCGTCCGCAACGACTGCACCGTCTCCATCGCCCGCCGGCTCTGGGAAGTGCCGCCCCAATACACTGGCCTGCGCATCGAGATCCGCCATCCCGAAGGACGTCCCAGTGAGCTGTTTCTCTTCGAAGACGACCAGCCGGTGGTGCGTCTGCACCGGGTCGACGCCGCCCAAAACGCCACTTCCCCCCGAAGACCCCGTTTTTCCCTTCCCGACGAGGAGGATGAATCGTGATCCACACTTTTTACGGCTTCTCCGACACTCCCTTCGCCAAGGACATCCCGGCCCAGAAACTGCTCCCCACTGCGGCCTTTGACGAACTCGCCCGGCGCCTGGACTACATGCGTACCCGTCTGGGGCTGATGCTCGTGCTGGGGGAGGCCGGAACCGGCAAAACGGCCGCCGTGCGCGCCTTCGTCGAGCAACTCAACTCCTCCGTCTACAAGCTCTTCTACGTGCCCCTGTCGACGGTCACTCCCCTGGATTTTTGGGCCCAGCTCAACAGCGAGTTCGGCGGTGAGCCCTCCAGCCGCAAGTCCACTCTGTTTCGAAACCTGCAAACGGCCGTGCGCGACTATGTGGAGAACGCCAAAAAGACCCCGATTCTAATTCTCGACGAGAGCCAGTGTCTGCCCGACAAAACACTGGACGAAATACCTGTACTTCTTAATTTTAGGATGGATTCAATCGATCCCCTGCTCATGATCATGATCGGTCATCCCGACCTGGGCCGACGGCTCGGGCGCCCCATGTTCCGCAACATCCACCAGCGCATCCTACTCTCCTACAAGCTGCCTCCCCTGGATGAGGCCGAAACCAAAAACTACGTCTGCCACCATCTCCAGCTGGCCGGAGCTAAACCCGACATCTTCACCGACTCGGCCTACCTGGCCCTTTACAAAACTTCGGGCGGCGTCTGCCGGCTGCTGAACCGCCTCTGCCTGGCCGCGCTCAACCGGGGCGTGCTCGAGCAAAAGGCCACTCTGGACGAAGAGGACATCTACCGGGCCTCCGACGAGCTGTGAATAGCGCCGACATGTTCTTCGACAACTCTCCCGAGAAGATCCTCGCCTACCTGCAAGAGCAGCTGCCCGATTACCCTTACCGCCCCGAGCTGGATGCGGCTTTCATTGCCGAACTGACCGCCGACTTCCCCGACGTAGACATCCTGGAAGAGATCAAAACCTTCCGCTGGTACTTCGACAACGCTCCGCTGAGTCGCGTCAACAACGTCCGCGTCGCCCTGCGTCGCTGGATCGCCAACGCCAACGGCTCCCGCTTCCGCTAGCTCCTCTCCTACCAAGGGCTGGCCTCAACCACCAGCGCTCCTCTAATCCGTCATTTTCTGCTTACCCAATCCAGGTCAAAACAGCCTGACTTCACCCCCTCTAAACAATCTGCTGTCTTACAGGTGAGTGCGGTGGTTGCCCTGCTGATCGTGCCGCCGGTCTACGAACTTTTTGCAAACCGGCTGGGAGTCGTCCTTCCGCGGGGCTGGCTGGGATGGTGAAATCGTGCTCGAAGCCCTAGAGAACGTGCTCCAGTTCCATGTCATCCTGGTCATCTTTTTGTCCGCCCTTTACGGGGTCTTCATGGGCGCGATCCCGGGCCTGACGGCAACCATGGCGGTGGCCCTGCTGGTCCCCGTGACTTTCTTTCTAGACGACGTCCCGGCCCTTGCCGCCATCGTGACACTGGAAGCCTGCGCGATCTTCGCGGGAGACATTCCTACAGCTTTGTTACGCATTCCCGGCACGCCTTCTTCTGCAGCCTATGTGGCTGATGCCTACGCCCTGACCCGACGGGGACGGGCCAGGGAGTGCCTGCTGGTGGCCCTCGTCTTCAGTGTAACGGGAGGACTGTTTGGCGCTGCGGTGTTGATCTCGAGCGCACCCTGGCTGGCCCGGCTGACCTTGTACTTTTCCACCTATGAGTTTTTCTGGTTGATTCTTATGGGGTTGAGCTGCGGAGCATTCCTCTCGCGAGGATCAGCCCTGAACGGACTTGTCGCACTTCTGATCGGCCTGCTTCTTTCTGCGGTCGGCCTGAGCCGGGTTCACAATGCGCCAAGACTTACCTTCGGCTACGACGAACTGCTTTCCGGGATCAGCTTCATCCCGGCCATGATCGGACTGTTCGGAGTCTCCGAGGTTTTCAAGGGACTTCTCTCCCTTTCTTTCAAGGCAGAACCACCTGACTCCCGGGAAACCTCGGGGGCTTCGCTGTTCTCTTCCATGCGCGAGCTGACCCGCCGCAAGATCACCTGGCTACGCTCCAGCGCCATCGGAGCGTTCATCGGTATGCTCCCCGGCGCCGGGGCTGACATCGGAGCCTGGGTTTCAGTGGGAATCGCCAAGAGACTGTCGCGAGAGCCTGAGAAGTACGGCGATGGTTCGCTGGAGGCAGTCGCCTCCGCCACCGCCGCCAATAATGCAGCTCTGGCCGGTTCCTGGATACCCGCCCTGGTCTTCGGAATCCCTGGAGACTCCATCACAGCCATCGTGATCGGGGTTCTGTTGATGAAAAACATCACACCGGGGCCACGGATCTTCACGGACCCCGACCAGTCGGTACTCGTTTACTCCATCTATTGGTGCTTCATCCTGGCCAACCTGCTGCTGATTCCAGTGGGGGTGCTGGCAGTGAGGGCAGGCTCCCAGCTCGTCCGGGTACCGCGCAGGATCCTTCTTCCGGTCATCTGATCAACGTCAAATAGAATTCCCGCAGCGACGATTGGAAATCCCCACACAAGGATTAAAAAAAAGAGCTGTAGCCGTCCTCTGAGACGGCCCTTTCCGCGGTCCTCCTTTCTGTAAAAAAGAGAGATTGTTCCTAGAATGCGAGGGGGACGGAGTGAGGGCGTAGCCCGAACGGAGCTCCCCCTCGCTCGCGCTGGCGTCGAGGGGAGTGGACCAGATCCACGAGGCTGCTGAGCGGCCTCTGTAGGGCGCTGTACGACCTCTCCCCTTGGCGGGCACTCGTCTATCGCCCTCACCAAGCACTTTCCGGGGTCCAATCAGCCGATTTGCCCGGATTTGACCTCCTCGCGGTTTCCTCATTTCGTGGTTCCCTGCTGCTTTGCCTTGGCGCTCTCCATTCGATAGCTCGGGACGTTGAGTTCCAGAATCACGCTGTGGTGCACCAGCCGGTCGATGGCTGCTGCCGTCGTCAGGGGGTCCTTGAAGATCCTCTCCCAGTCCGAGAAGATCAGGTTGCTGGTCAGCAAGATGCTGCGACGTTCGTAACGATGGGCCAGCAGTGTGAAGAGAACCTCCATTTCCTCCCGGCTTTGCTGAACGTAGCCGATGTCATCGACTATGAGAGCCTCGAAGCGATCCAGTTTCTTGAGCTCCTTCTCCAGAGTCAGATCGATTTTGGCCCGCAGCAATCGCTGTACCAGCAGGGCGCAGGTAGAAAACAGAACCCGGCGCCCCAGCAGAATCAACTCCTGGCCCAGAGCACAGACCAGATGGGTTTTCCCGCTCCCAGGGTTACCGAAAGCCAAGACGTTCTCGGCACGATCCAAAAACGTCCCTTCCAGCAGCGCTGTGAGTTGTCGATCCACGCTTTGGGGCAAGCGCGAGCGGTCCAGCGCCGTCAGCGTTTTCTCCCAGGGAAGCTTGGAGGCCCGACGCTGGCGCTGGATTTTGCGCTCGTGCCGCTCCGCCACCTCGATCTCAGATAACGACAAGAGAAACCGGGGATAGGACAGACTTTCCTGGGTGGCCAGTGCCGCCTGGGCGGCGTAGTGCTCCCGAAAGGCCGGTAGATGCAGCTCGATTAGGCACTCGCGAAGTCGCGGTAAGTTGCCTGTGCTCATGACCTCACCTCCCGGTTCTCGAGAAGGGTGTCGTAGAGGCCCACGTCCATCTTCTCCACCATCACTTCCCAGGGTTCCACCACCGGATCGACAAGGCATTCTCGTAGTGCTTCAAAACGGATTCTTTGTCCCCGCTCAATCAACACCTGAAGTGCCTCTCGCACCCGCTGTTCACCTTCCTGGGCAGCCACCTCGAGGATCTTCAGATATTGGCGATCCGCCGTGGCCGGACAATCTCGGCGCAGCTCGTCGTAGGCGACTCGAAACAAGATCCCCGGAAACAGATCCTCCCGCCAGCGATAGCGAGTAAACGCCCCCGGCTTGCGCACCAACGAATGGATCACGTGCCGGTAGTCAATGCGATGCTTGCCTTCTCCTCGCAAGCGCGGCATCCGTGCCTGGCGCCGTCCTCCGTAGTAGACCTCCACCTGATCCGCCCACACCCGCACTTGAACGCGCTCGCCGATCAACCGGCTGTCCACCGAATAGGTGTTGTGGCGAACCCGGATCGTACTGCTGGGGGAGACTCTCACCCACTGCCGGGTGAAGTCATCCAGACGGCGTGCCGGCAACGGGCGCATCACTGCCAGCTCTTCTCCCAGGCGCTTTTGCCGGGCCGCATTGCGCCGGGACACAATCACCGCTACAAAGCCCTCGTACTCTTCCCGGCTGGAAAAATCACGGCTACACCGCAGCAGCAGTTCCTGCTCAATGGCCCGTTTCAAGCGGTGATGGGACTGTTCCACATCCCCGTTCTCGTGTGCCTTTCCTGCCTGAGTGCGACTGGAGCGCATCCCGAAGTGTCTCAGCAACGCTTGATAGCGCTCGGTGAACTCTTCCCGCTTCAGGTTCTTGACTGCCGCCGAGAGCCGGTCGGTCCGGTGCTCCTCGGGCAGCGCCCCCAACTCCCACAACGCGTTCTGAAGCCCCAGGCTGAGGCTCTCAAACGACTCACTGAAACACAGCGTGGTCGCTTCCCAGTTCGAGTAGGCCAACACGAAGTGGTACAGCAGATGGGGAAACGGCTGGCCCTGGATCGTCACTCCGAGGCGCCCCATAAACGTGAAGTCCGATTGCGCTTGATGTCCCGGCTGATACTTCTGCGGGAACATCACCTCCTTCGCTTCTCCGTATTCTGCCTTCCACTGCTTGATCCTGCGCTGCAGCGTTCTCAACTGGCCTTGCTGGAAGGCCCCTTCCTGCTGACGACACAAATGATCGAACACCGCTTTTGCTTCCACCGTCGGCGATCGCTTCAGGATCTCTTTCACCTCCGGCCACACCGACTCGAACGGATCCGATCGAGTTCTCCAATACCGTTCCGGCTGACACTGGCTCGGTAGCTTTCCCGACTTCAGGTACTTGCGAGCTGTCTTTCGCGACATCCCCGCTTTGGCCGCCGCCATCGTTAGCGTCTTCTCGTTCTTCTTCAACTTTACTAACCTCCGCACTTGCTGATCCTTAACCATGCCCTCATGGTCAGGATCAGCCCTGAAAAAGCGGGGAATTCCATTTGTCGTCGCGGGGAATTCTAACTGTCGCCAATCAGTCATCCTCCTTTTCTGCTTCGTGGGGTCCTTCGCGATCAGAGCCAGCTATTTCGATGTCTGGGTCATGCTGGCTATGGGACTGCTGGGCCTGTTCCTGGAGGCGAAAGCGGTACCCCTGGGACCCGTCGTGCTGGGGATAATCCTGGGCGGAAGGCTGGAAGAAACCTTTGTTCAGAGCCTCGCCAAATCCACCACCCTGCTCGATTTCGTTTCCCGACCCGCGGCGGCGCTGCTGGCTTTCGCCTGCCTGGTTCTGTGGGCGTCGCCATGGCTGTTCCGGAAGGCGGATCAGGAACCCCAGGATTGACACAGCAAATGTAGGAGGGGCCAACGTGGGAGGGGCCTCAGGCCGCGAACCCCGGGTGTTCACGTTCACGACTGCAGGTCGCCGCACCAAGGCGCCGGGCTAGGAATGAGGAACGCGTGTCTCCCCTTCCGGCGGTTCACAAAACCAGGCCAGAGCTTCGGAAACATCGAGGTTCGGGGGAAGCTGATCGGCCCGGGGATCTGTGTGCTTGAAACGATCGAGTAGCTGTTCCTGCAAGAGACTGAGGGTCTCTGCCAGCTCGGGACGATCGGCCAGGTTCTTGAACTCCTGAGGATCCTCAGCCACATCGTAAAGCCTGTGTTGGATGCCGGTGGGAGGATGCCCGGTGGCATAGCCCATAGCCAGGTCGTGCCGGCCGCTCGTGAAAATGTATTTCCAACGCCGGGTTCGGAGCATGGCCTGGTTATCCGGCAGGTACTCCGCAAAGATGCTGTGGCGATGTTCCGTCGCCTGACCTAGAAGAACCTCCTGGAAGCTCTCCCCCTGGACGCCCGGCAGTGGCGGGATTCCGAGCAGCTCGAGAATGGTTGGAACCAGATCTACAAACTCAACCATGGCCTGATTCACGCCCGGGACGATTCCGGGACCTCTAACCAGCAGAGGAGCCCGGACCACCTCCTCCCACATCGTGTGCTTTTCAAAGCGACCATGGTGTCCCAGCAGATAGCCGTGATCTCCCACATAGACCACCAGGGTCCTCCCGGCCAGCCCCTGACGTTCCAGCTCCTCGAGCACCAGGCCGACGTTCTTGTCCAGATACTCCACTGAAGTGTAATAGGAGGCGATGATTCCTTTCTTGTCCTCCTCGGTCAGATCCCTGAAGATGGCGGGAATTAGAGCCTCATCCTCGGGCCCGACCTGGGGAGTAGTCATGTCTGCCGGGTTGTACTTGCCGGAGTACTCGATGGGAAAGTTGAAGGGTGAGTGGGGCTCCGCAAAGCTGAGCCACAGACAAAACCTCTGCTCGGACTCCGTACGCAGAAACTCGATTGCCTTGCCTGCAAAATAGGTCCCCTCACTGCGCTCGTCGGTCTGGGACCCCGGGAGCACGTCGGCATTGAGCCAGATGCGCGCCGGGTCGCGAAACGGTCTCCAGGGAGGCCTCACACGGGTGGTTTCCCGGGGCTGTGAACGGTCCGCTGTCTCCAGCCACTCGCGATAGTGACCTCGATCGACTCGATAGTCGAAGCCGTGGCGCAGCCTGCTATTGAAGTGCATCTTCCCAACGGCGCCGGTTCGAAACCCGAATCCCTCGAGATGCTCAGCGATGGTCGTCTGCTCTTCGGCGAGGGGGGTTGCAAGAAGCGTCACCCCTGCTGCATGCGGAAGCATTCCGGTAATCAGCGACTGGCGGGATGGAGTGCAAAACGGGGAATTGACGTAAGCCCGCTCGAATCGCGCTCCCTGCGCCGCCAGCCGGTCCAGACCGGGCGTCCGGATCAAGGAGTTTCCGTAAGCGCCGAGCACGCCGGTGGAATGATCGTCTCCCATGATGAACAGAAGGTTCTGGATGGGCTCTGGCTGCACGGGCAGTTCCCTCGGCACGGCACAGCCAACTGTCAAAAGGGCAGACAGCAACACGACTACTCTGGAAGAACCCACCCGGCCTCCAACTTCGCACCGATCCGATAGCGGGATGAAACCCGCTCCTACACTGTGCGATTTTTTGAGATTCCCAGTGATAGGGGTAGGGAAAGCTCATTGGTTTGAGCCTCCCCTCCCTCCGAACCGGACGTGCGGTTCTCCCGCATCCGGCTCTCCAGTCAGTGGGGTCCACGTCGGGACTGACAGATCTGCGCGTGGGCTATGGCCATGGTAAATAGCCCCTGCTCGATAAAGTAGGCATTGGGCCAGCGTTGATGATCGCTCCCTCGGGCTCGGCCTCTCCGTTTCCGGCGCTTTCGCAGAATCGATCGCAGACGCCCTCGTACCCATCCATCCACCCCCTTAAACGTCGCGGGATGGCTGTGTTGAAAGTACCCAAACCAACCCCGTAGGATTGGGTTGAGCGTCTCAATGGTCTGCTTCAGACTGTGGCCATTCGTCCTTCGGGTCAGTGGGCGGACTCGCTCCCGCAGCTTCTTTTCACTGCTTTTGCGAGGCCATTTAAGCCCTCTTTCAAAGTGGTAACCCAGAAAGTCGAACCCACCCTTTTGGCGAGCATCCACTACCCGGGTCTTGTTCGGGTTCAGTCGTAATCCACGCTGCGCCAGCTCCTTTCGAAGCTTCCTCAGCGCTTCTCGCGCCTGTCGCTCATCTCGGCATAGAATCACCCCATCATCGGCATAGCGGATCATCACTTCCCCGGCACGCTCCATCTCTTCATCCACTGGATGTAAATACAGATTAGCCAGCAACGGACTGATCACCGCACCTTGAGGAGTTCCTCTCTCCGGCTTCCACTTCTTCATCCCATCCAGAACTTCTTGTTCCAGATAGCTTCGAATCAGCTTCAGCACTCGACCGTCTGAGACTTCCTTCTCCACTTCTTGCATCAAGATCTCCGGGTCAATGCAGTCAAAGTATTTCTCGATGTCTGCATCAACCACCCAGTGATAGCCTTCTTCCAGTCGTCGTTGCACCTCGCGCAGTGCATCCTTGCAGCTTCGCTGCGGCCGGAATCCATAACTGTGCCGGCAGAACTTCTTTTCGAAGATTGGTTCCAGCACCTGGCGAAGGGATGTCTGCACCACTCTGTCCCGTACTGTCGGGATCCCCAGCGGTCGCTTCTTCCCTCCTCCTTTATCGATCCAGTGTCGGCGCACTGCTCGCGGTTGATAGCGATCGTCTTTCAGTTCCTGGTGCAGTTGCTCCAGTTCCCTTTCCAATCGCCACTCAAACTTCTGGATACTTTGGCCATCCACTCCACCGGCTCCTTTCCGTCGGCGTACCTTTCGCCACGCCGCTTCCAGACTCCGATTTCTGTAGACCTTGTCAATCAAGCTGAACCATTTGCCTCCTTTCACTCCTGTTTCCAGGGTCGTCAGCATGCGTTCGGTCCACACTTCCGCTTCCACCCAGCTCCATTTCTGGCTCTCGGCTTCTCTGCCTTGCTTAGGAGTCTCCTCCACTTTCGACAGTTCCTCTTGCTTCGTCATTGACTCTACACATCCACCTTCCTGGCGGGCCTTCGCTCCACCGGCATTACCCGGCTTCTTCACTACTACGCCGCCTCTGACTTCTGCGGGTCTCTTACCAGACCGACCTTTCGCAGACCTCCTCGCTTTACGTCACTTGAACTTCCCACCATTCCATCTCCAACCACCCCAAGGGTTAACAAGATGCCTTTTTCACGTTACCCATCAGGCTCTTGTCCGTGTCAGGTTTCCCTTCCATTCGAGCTTCGCCATTTCCCAGCAGGCTCGCTGTCCCCTCTGAGCCGAATCGAGTTCGTCTCCTACAGACTGGTGGTTCTCCTTCGGCTGCTTCCCACCCCACCTCACGATGACGCAGTTGCCGTCGAATACGGGCCGGAGAACGTTTGCCCGGTAGGGACTTTCACCCTACTGTTCAAGTGCGCTTACGAGCGCACTAGGAGGACCCTCCGCGGTCCGATTCGATCAGAGGTTTTGTTCGGTAGCTCGACATTTAGTCCCCCGACCCGTAGGATTTCAGGGCTCGGAGAAGAGATTAAACCAATCTGGATGACTTCGCCATACCGTTGACCCGAACCGTTGACTGTTGGCTTTGACCTTAGGCTAAAGAACAATGAAACAGACCGTTTTAGTGACAGGTGGCGCGGGATTTATCGGATCGCATGTAGTGGACACACTTCTCGAGGCCGGCTACCAGGTCGCGGTAGTGGATGATCTTTCCACGGGACAAGTCGAAAACGTTCCCGCGCGAGCGGCCTTCTACCAGTTGGACATTCGAAAACAAGGTCTCGAAGAGATCTTTCAGGCAGTCCAGCCCGACTATGTTTCGCATCAGGCAGCCCGCGCCAATGTCCGAGAGTCGCTGGAAGAACCGGTTCTGTATGCTGATGTCAACCTGGTCGGCTCGGTCAACCTGCTGGAATGCTGCTGCAGGTACGAAGTGAAAAAGGTCGTTTACGCGTCTACCGGTGGCGCCGTCTACGGTGAGCCCGAGCGCCTTCCAGTCGACGAGAGCCACCCCATTCGTCCCCTCGACCCCTACGGCGCCAGCAAACACCACGTAGAACATCATCTTCACATCTGCCGCCACAACTCCGGTTTACAATTCACCACTCTGCGTTATCCGAATGTCTACGGACCACGCCAGGATCCCCATGGCGAGGCCGGAGTTGTGGCCATTTTCGCATCGCGCATGCTGGACGCCCAGGGGGTCACGATCAACGGGAGCGGAGAGCAGGAACGAGACTTCGTGTACGTGGGAGACGTGGCCAGAGCTAACCTGCTGGCGCTGCGGACCGGGAAATGCCGGGAATACAACCTGGGAACGGGCCTCGGGACATCGGTCAATCAATTGTTCCAGGCACTTCAGAAACTGATGGACTACCCGCAGGACCCGCAACATGGCCCGCCCAAGCCGGGGGAAGTCTTCAAGACTGCTCTCGATTCCAAAGCGGCCCGACGGGACCTGGGCTGGACCGCCGAAGTCAGCCTGGAAGAAGGCCTGGGCCGGACCGTCGAGAGTTTCCGGGTGGGACGGTAGGCAGGAGAATTCATAAGTTTTCGAAGCGAAGGGGCGTGTTGTGGAGATCCACTTAGTGGACCCCGCTGTCTTCACTGGGTAGTACCACGGCCTGAAAGAAGCATTCTGCTACCCAGAAGCGAAACCAGGACTGGAGTTCGCCGGCCAGCTCGTCGTCCTCCAGCTGGCTGATCTCAGCAGCAGCAGAGATCGCCTCGGTCACCGTAACCCCGGTTTGCAACGCCTCCAGCAAAGCTCTCTGCGGCGGGGTGAGTGTGTGGCGGCGGACGATGTAGTCGCGTCGGGTGATGGCAACGTGCTCAATGGATGGGTCGGGCAGAGCGACTTGCTCATTTTCCCCAGCGCGCCGAGCGGCAGTGTAGTAGTCGTTAACTGGATAGCGGAAGGTCAATAAGCGCAGGCACACGACCGGAATCAGCCGTGCCTGCCCGAAGCGCTCCGCCGGCAGTGCCTGTAGATCGGCGGCGGCGAGGATCCGCTCATGCTCGATGCCGGGCCCGTCGAATACCTGGGCGACTGTCCATTCCAGGGTGGCCAGATCAAACAGAAAATCAGGCCAGTTTGCCTTAGCCGGTCGGTCGCCATCGTCGCTGCGATCAGGCCGCGTCTCCTCGAGAAACCGGCTGAAATTCTCGCCCAGCCGATCCAGCGTATAGCTCTGCGAGGGATAGCGCTGGAGGTACTCTAACGCGAACCCGCCAAAAACCTCTTCGCCCAGGGCCTTCTTTAAAATGGGGAAGCACTCGCCGAGGCATTCGACCAGGCGGGCATAGTAGGCGTTAGCGTAGATCGACACACGCTCTGCAGCGGTGAGTTTTTTGGAGCGGAGGATGACCTGCTCCAGTTGGTCGCGACCTAGCCGAATCAGCTGCTGGGCCTGAGACGATCCGACTCCTTCATCGACCCCTTCGGGGTGCGTAATGACGGTCTGGAACCAGCGTTCCACCACATCCAGCTGACGAGGTTCCTCCTCCGGTTCGGGTTCCAATGCGGGTCTCGACTCCGGCGGGTCAGCCACTGATCATGTCCCAGGTCGTGCCGTCCCTCTCTTGCAGGTCGATTGGACGGGCTCTACCAGCGTGATGGTCTTCTTCACTTCAGAATTCTATGCCACTTCGGGTCTGACGTGGTGCAGCGGATGGGGCACCCAGGAGGCATCGGTCCGACGACTCAGATCCTCGGCGGTCAATGAGCTGCCAGGCGACACTGTGCCGGCCGTGCTCGCGGCGGGCCCGGGCGGGGAAGTCGGTAGGCTCTCACTTTCGGCCGGTTCGAGATACTCGCCCATGAACTGCTTAGCCTTTAGAACCTCCTCGTGTATGACTGGAAAAGGTGGAATCTTGGCATCCCACTCCAACAACGTCGAGACTCCTCCGGTCAGCTTGTGAGCCAGCCTGTAGAGCTCCCAGACGGGATCGATGACGTGATTGTCGTGTGTATCGATCAAATGGGTGGTGTAATTACTGTGCCCGGCCAGGTGGAACTGCACGATGCGTTCGTGGGGCAGCGAGCTGACGAACTCCACCGGATCCATGTCATGGTTGAAGCTGGAGACGTACACATTGTTGACGTCCAACAGCAGACCACAGTCGGTGGCCTCGGCTATACGAGTGATGAACTCCCACTCGTCCATGGTCGAGTCACGGAATGTCACATAGGAGCTGGGGTTCTCGAGTACGAGAGGACGTCCCAGGAAGTCCTGCACGACGCGAACCCTATCAACTACGTGCCGCAAAGTTTGTTGGTTAAATGGAATCGGCAGCAAGTCGTGCGTGTTGCGCCCCGCCACCCCTGTCCAGCAAAGGTGATCAGAGATCCAGCCGGCATTCACCTCTTTGGCCAGTCTCTTGAGCTTTTTCAGGTAATCGAAATCGAGCGGATCGGTCGACCCGATCGACAGGGACACGCCGTGCATGACGATCGGGTATCGTTCGGCCAGCTGCTCCAAAACGTAGCGGGCGCGGCCCTGCGAGTTAATGAAGTTTTCACTGATGATTTCGAACCAGTCGACAGGGGGCTGCTGCTGGAGGATATGGCTGAAATGGACCGTGCGCAGACCCACCCCCAGGCCCAGATTAGCGTGTCCCAGTCGCGGTAGTTTCACCCGTCTCCCTTTCAATTTGGCGTGTCAGACCGGACAAGATGGCCGATGGCCAGCCTCTAGATTTTAGATCGACCCAGGAGGGTTGCGATCAGGAACAACCCTCGGGAGCGGGGCCGAACTTCTTACCGGCCTTTTTCATGGCCGCCTCAAAATTGGCCCTGGCGCTCTTCGTGGCCCCATGATCCGACTTCAAAGGGACCGCACAGCCGCCCTGGCCCTTGCAGCCGTTCTCTCCGGGCTTGGCGCCGCAACCACCCTGTCCTGAGCAGCCTTCCTCACCCTTGCAGGAGTGGTGTTCGACGGTGGCGCAGCTGCCCGTTCCGGCACACTCGTTGCTTCCACCGGACCCGTGACCTTTACATGTGTTCAGCCCGCAGCAAACGTGTGGCTCCTTGAGCAGGAGGCTTTCTCCACCTGCCCCGAATGCCATGGCACTCCGGCTTAGCGACAAACCGCCCACCATGCCGCCAAAGGCAGCGACCGTCAGTTTGTGGAAATCACGTCTCGTGAAATCGAGCCGACTCACCTTTTTACCTTCATCTCGACCTTGGCTCATGCTTCAACTCCCTCTTCTTTTAGTTTTTTGCGACCAACGGGCCTGAATCAGGAGAAAGGCTACTGCTGGGAGGGCAGGTTTGTCAATGTCCCAAGAAATTTCGTCGCGGTGATTTCTCCTCCTTCGCGCCGGTACCTCAGTTCCCACCGGCTCTGCGGGGTTGCCGATTGTGGATGGTTGCCAGATCAGGCGATATGTGTCCTCGGGCAATCTGTTTTTCAGTTCGAAAGTGTACGAATCGTCAAGTGCCCCGATTCATCACGTAGCAACTTGTCGCGAGCCACCGGGAACGGAAACGCCTCGGCTGACTGAAATGCGCCGGCAGCACTAACCCGTGATCAACGTCAAATAGAATTCCCGCAGCGACGATTGGAAATCCCCACACAAGGATTAAAAAAAAAGAGCTGTAGCCGTCCTCTGAGACGGCCCTTTCCGCGGTCCTCCTTTCTGTAAAAAAGAGAGATTGTTCCTAGAATGCGAGGGGGACGGAGTGAGGGCGTAGCCCGAACGGAGCTCCCCCTCGCTCGCGCTGGCGTCGAGGGGAGTGGACCAGATCCACGAGGCTGCTGAGCGGCCTCTGTAGGGCGCTGTACGACCTCTCCCCTTGGCGGGCACTCGTCTATCGCCCTCACCAAGCACTTTCCGGGGTCCAATCAGCCGATTTGCCCGGATTTGACCTCCTCGCGGTTTCCTCATTTCGTGGTTCCCTGCTGCTTTGCCTTGGCGCTCTCCATTCGATAGCTCGGGACGTTGAGTTCCAGAATCACGCTGTGGTGCACCAGCCGGTCGATGGCTGCTGCCGTCGTCAGGGGGTCCTTGAAGATCCTCTCCCAGTCCGAGAAGATCAGGTTGCTGGTCAGCAAGATGCTGCGACGTTCGTAACGATGGGCCAGCAGTGTGAAGAGAACCTCCATTTCCTCCCGGCTTTGCTGAACGTAGCCGATGTCATCGACTATGAGAGCCTCGAAGCGATCCAGTTTCTTGAGCTCCTTCTCCAGAGTCAGATCGATTTTGGCCCGCAGCAATCGCTGTACCAGCAGGGCGCAGGTAGAAAACAGAACCCGGCGCCCCAGCAGAATCAACTCCTGGCCCAGAGCACAGACCAGATGGGTTTTCCCGCTCCCAGGGTTACCGAAAGCCAAGACGTTCTCGGCACGATCCAAAAACGTCCCTTCCAGCAGCGCTGTGAGTTGTCGATCCACGCTTTGGGGCAAGCGCGAGCGGTCCAGCGCCGTCAGCGTTTTCTCCCAGGGAAGCTTGGAGGCCCGACGCTGGCGCTGGATTTTGCGCTCGTGCCGCTCCGCCACCTCGATCTCAGATAACGACAAGAGAAACCGGGGATAGGACAGACTTTCCTGGGTGGCCAGTGCCGCCTGGGCGGCGTAGTGCTCCCGAAAGGCCGGTAGATGCAGCTCGATTAGGCACTCGCGAAGTCGCGGTAAGTTGCCTGTGCTCATGACCTCACCTCCCGGTTCTCGAGAAGGGTGTCGTAGAGGCCCACGTCCATCTTCTCCACCATCACTTCCCAGGGTTCCACCACCGGATCGACAAGGCATTCTCGTAGTGCTTCAAAACGGATTCTTTGTCCCCGCTCAATCAACACCTGAAGTGCCTCTCGCACCCGCTGTTCACCTTCCTGGGCAGCCACCTCGAGGATCTTCAGATATTGGCGATCCGCCGTGGCCGGACAATCTCGGCGCAGCTCGTCGTAGGCGACTCGAAACAAGATCCCCGGAAACAGATCCTCCCGCCAGCGATAGCGAGTAAACGCCCCCGGCTTGCGCACCAACGAATGGATCACGTGCCGGTAGTCAATGCGATGCTTGCCTTCTCCTCGCAAGCGCGGCATCCGTGCCTGGCGCCGTCCTCCGTAGTAGACCTCCACCTGATCCGCCCACACCCGCACTTGAACGCGCTCGCCGATCAACCGGCTGTCCACCGAATAGGTGTTGTGGCGAACCCGGATCGTACTGCTGGGGGAGACTCTCACCCACTGCCGGGTGAAGTCATCCAGACGGCGTGCCGGCAACGGGCGCATCACTGCCAGCTCTTCTCCCAGGCGCTTTTGCCGGGCCGCATTGCGCCGGGACACAATCACCGCTACAAAGCCCTCGTACTCTTCCCGGCTGGAAAAATCACGGCTACACCGCAGCAGCAGTTCCTGCTCAATGGCCCGTTTCAAGCGGTGATGGGACTGTTCCACATCCCCGTTCTCGTGTGCCTTTCCTGCCTGAGTACGACTGGAGCGCATCCCGAAGTGTCTCAGCAACGCTTGATAGCGCTCGGTGAACTCTTCCCGCTTCAGGTTCTTGACTGCCGCCGAGAGCCGGTCGGTCCGGTGCTCCTCGGGCAGCGCCCCCAACTCCCACAACGCGTTCTGAAGCCCCAGGCTGAGGCTCTCAAACGACTCACTGAAACACAGCGTGGTCGCTTCCCAGTTCGAGTAGGCCAACACGAAGTGGTACAGCAGATGGGGAAACGGCTGGCCCTGGATCGTCACTCCGAGGCGCCCCATAAACGTGAAGTCCGATTGCGCTTGATGTCCCGGCTGATACTTCTGCGGGAACATCACCTCCTTCGCTTCTCCGTATTCTGCCTTCCACTGCTTGATCCTGCGCTGCAGCGTTCTCAACTGGCCTTGCTGGAAGGCCCCTTCCTGCTGACGACACAAATGATCGAACACCGCTTTTGCTTCCACCGTCGGCGATCGCTTCAGGATCTCTTTCACCTCCGGCCACACCGACTCGAACGGATCCGATCGAGTTCTCCAATACCGTTCCGGCTGACACTGGCTCGGTAGCTTTCCCGACTTCAGGTACTTGCGAGCTGTCTTTCGCGACATCCCCGCTTTGGCCGCCGCCATCGTTAGCGTCTTCTCGTTCTTCTTCAACTTTACTAACCTCCGCACTTGCTGATCCTTAACCATGCCCTCATGGTCAGGATCAGCCCTGAAAAAGCGGGGAATTCCATTTGTCGTCGCGGGGAATTCTAACTGTCGCCAATCAGTCGGGATCTGGACACCGTCCGGCGACGAGTTCTTCTTTAAAACAACCAGAGAGTATGGACGGGCTGATCTATACCGATGGAGTGCAGCGACGGATGAAGTCCAGTTTGTAGCAGAAGACGTCGAGCGCCGCCCGTCGTTCAGCCGGGACGGACAGATCATGGCCTGGACTTCCGTAAAAAGGACCAAGCAGATCTGGCTCCTCGAACAAACCGAGTAGCACTTCTCACGGGGTGTCAGGTGAGATCCGTCCTGTGAATAGAAACATGAGTAGTTGGGTAGTTCGCCGGGTCTGGGGAGTCGTTCTGGCTTTGGCGCTGGGAGTGTCGGCGGGGTCTGCTCGAATCCAGGCAACCTACCCGGGCGAGAACAGCGAGATCCCTTTCCTCGCCCTGGCGGTGAATTCGACGGGTGACGACCCGGATGTCGATCCCGGCGATGGGAAGTGCGAGACGGCGACTCAGGGAGAGTGTACGCTTCGAGCGGCCATCGAAGAGGCGGTCGCGGAGCAGAATGCGGGGCTCGATACGATCACCTTCGATATACCCGGGCCCCCTCCTTATGTCATTCGAGTCGGTGAAGTTACCAGTTCGCCTCTACCCGAGATCACCGATCCGGTAATCATCGATGGAACTAGCCAGCCAGGTTTCGATCCTGCGAAACCTCACTCCATGATCAAGCTAAGAGGAACCAGTGTGGGGAAGCCCGCACATGGCTTGAAGATCACAGCCGGCAACAGCACCGTGAAGGGGCTGATCATTCACGAATTCAAGGGCCCCGGCATCCTGCTCGCAGGAGGCGGCAAGAATACGATCCAGGGCAATATCATTGGTGCAGACCCAAACGACGAAGGATTCCGAAACCAGAGTGGCGTGAGGATCGCTGCTTGCAATGACAACGTCATCAAATCGAACAGCATCAGTGGAGAGCGCAATGGAATCACCGTGTCCGGCCTCCGAAACACCATTGATGACAATACCATCAAGGCGATCTTCGGGGCCGGTATCTCCTTCAGCCGTTTGAGTCAGAGCGTGATCAGCAACAATGTGCTGGATGGTATGGGATTCTATGGCATAAGCGCGGGAGGGTCCCCTAAGGGCACCAATGGCAACAGGATAGTGGGAAATACCATCCGCAATGTCGGTACGAGACCCCTCCCGGTAGCCACCTGGGGTGTGGCTATAGAATTGAGTGGGGGATTCACTACCGGTCCCACCACTTTCATCAACAACAACATCATCGAGGGAAACTTCATTGAAGGCGCCGAAAGCGCGGGCATTGAACTGCACCAGACGGGCGGCCCCGAACATAACGCCAACCTGGAGGAGCTAAAGGGAAACATCATCAGGAAGAACGTTGTCCGCCGGAGCGGCACTGGGATCAGGATCACTGGAGCGACTCACGAGACCCGCCCGCTCCGACAATTTGACGGGACCGTCATCACAGAGAATACCCTTGAAGATAATGAACAACTGAGGTTCGCCTTCTACCAGGGAAGCAATGGGCCTGGCTATCCCCTTAAGGCAGAGTTCATTCCTATCACTGGATATGGGATCCACATCAAGAATGTGCCTGGGGTTGAGATCTCCAGAAACAAGATCGCAGGCAATGCAGATTCAGGCCTGGTCCTGGACAACGCAGCCTACGCCAGAATCTATCAGAACGATATCTATGGCAACGGGGGATTCCAGGTCGAGAGAGTGGGGCCAACCTCACTCTTGTCCAAATTAGCCTGGAGTTCCCCCGGTTTCGTGGACACCTAATCCTTTGGGAGAATGGAGGACACGATGCCAAGAACAAGACGAGCTTATCCACCCGAGTTTCGCCAGCAGATAGTCGAGCTTCATCGAGCCGGGCGCAGCCCCGGTGAGCTGGCCCGAGAGTTTGAACCCAACGAACAGACGATCCGCAACTGGATCGCCCAGGCAGACCTGGATGAAGGCCGTCGTAGAGACGGCCTGACGACGGTAGAACGAGCCGAGCTGCGGAAGTTGCGCAAAGAAAATAGGCAGCTGAGGGTTGAGCGGGAAATATTGGCAAAAGCCGCGGCCTGGTTCGCACGGGAGAGCGATCCGATTTCCAAGGAGTCATCAGGTTCGTGAAAGTGAATCAGGCCGACTATCCAATCACCACCATGTGCCGTTTGCTGGGTGTCTCCACCAGTGGCTACTACGCGTGGGTCGATCGCGGACCTTCGACTCGAGATGAAGCGAATGCTCGTCTTCTGGAAACAATCAACGGGATCCACCAGCAAAGTCGTCGGACCTATGGAGCTCCCCGCATTACGGCGGAACTTCGAGAGGAAGGTCACCTGGTGGGCAAAAACCGGGTGGCCCGACTGATGAAAGTCGCCGGCATTGAAGGCGTTAGCCGCAGACGCAAGACACGCACGACCCTGAGAGGCCAAGACAGCCGTCCGGCTCCGGATCTGGTGGAGCGAAACTTCCAGGTCAGCCGCCCCAACCGACTGTGGGTTGCAGACATCACGTACGTGCCGAGTTGGGCAGGTTTCGTCTACCTGGCCGTAGTGGTCGACGCTTTCAGTCGTCGAGTGGTCGGCTGGTCGCTCAGAAATGATCTCAAGACCCGGCTAGTGACCGATGCCCTGCAAATGGCACTTCAAGAGCGTGAATCCGACGGGGTGATCCATCACTCGGACCAGGGGACGCAATACACGTCGATCGAGTTCGGGCTACGCTGCAAGAGAGCCGGCATCAGACCCTCCATGGGCTCGGTCGGTGACTGTTATGACAACGCGCTGTGTGAGAGCTTTTTTGCCTCTCTGGAGTGTGAACTGATCGACCGGCACAGCTTCCGCAGCAAGCTGCAGGCCAAGCTTGCTGTCTTCGACTACATCGAGGGCTTTTACAACCCTCACAGGCGGCACTCGTCACTGGACTATCTGTCGCCGATCAACTATGAATCGAGGCACTCAGATGTGGCTTGATTCGAAAGCCGTAAACTGTCCACAAAAGTGGGGTAACTTCAATAAGAGAGGTCGGGTCGACCTCGTAAGATTCGGTTTTATCGAATAACCGGACAAGGAGGACCCGACCGTGAATCGATTTTGCAGTATTTTCAGTCAACTTCTCCAGCTTTTTCCTCGCTGGGAGTTTCAACAACTGGTCCTGGAGACCAAAGCCGAGCGCCATGCACGCGGTTTCAGCAGCTGGGGACAGTTTGTCGCCATGCTGTTTTGCCAGCTGGGCCGTGCTCATAGCCTGCGGGAGATCTGCGGAGGTCTGGCCAGCTGTGAAGGAAAACTGCATCATCTTGGAATCGCTTCTCCCAAGCGCTCCACCCTCAGCTATGCCAATAAGCATCGACCCTGGCAACTGTACGAAAAGGTTTTTTACCGCCTGCTGGATCGTTGTCTGAGAGAGACCGAAGGGCGTCGCAAGAGAAGATTTCGTTTCAAGAATCCGCTGCTGAGTCTGGATGCGACCGTCATCGATCTGTGCGCACAATTGTTTGACTGGGCTCATTTTTGCCGAACCAAGGGGGCCGTCAAACTGCATCTACTCTTGGACCACAACGGTTACCTTCCCGTCTTTGCCCACATCACCGAGGCAGCCACGGCCGACATCACCGTGGCTCGCCGTCTGAAGTTTGCCGCCGGCACCGTTGTCGTCTTTGATCGCGGCTACAACGACTACAACTGGTATGCGGACTTGACCCGTCAGGGCGTCTTCTTTGTGACCCGTCTCAAAGACCGTGCCGATTACGAGGTCCTCGAAGACCGCCCGCTTCCCAAAAACCGTCGAGTCGTCCGTGACCAGGTGATTTTCTTTCACGGACTGGCCGCCCAGGACAAAACCTGTTTCTTGCGCCTGGTCGAAATCCAAGATCCGCTCTCTGGCCGCCTCGTTTTTTTGACGAATCACCTGGATTTCGGAGCCACCACCATTGCCGCAATCTACAAGGAGCGCTGGCAAATCGAGCTCTTTTTCAAGGCCCTCAAGCAGAATCTACGGGTCAAGACCTTCGTCGGCACCTCGGCCAACGCCCTCAAGACCCAAATTTGGACAGCATTGATCGCTCTGCTGATCCTGAAGTTTCTGCAGCTCAAAGCAACCTTTGACTGGTCACTGTCCAATCTGGCCGCACTGCTGAGGATGAACATGTTCGTTCATAGAGACTTGTGGAGGTGGTTGAACCAACCATTCAAGTTCCCACCCCTACTACCGGAGAGCTCTCAACCCTCCTTCACCTTCTCGTAATCTGGACAGCACAATCGGAGACCTGGACATGAAAAGACTGAAAATCCTATCCAAGACGCCAATAAAATCAAGGGGTTGATGATCGAATCTCAGCTAATTTGGACAGCAGTGGGCCAACCTACAGTCCCCTGGGTGTGACTACGGATGGCACCAACGTGTTTGTCTCCGATTCGGACAACGTCATTAGAGAGTTCAGCCCTGTCGGGGCTTTGCTCAACACCTTGGGTGGTGGTGGCAGTGCCCCTGGAGAGCTGGCCATGGTGTTCAATCCGGACGTGGAGGAAGGATTTATCTATGTGCCGGACACAGAGAATCGCCGCTTGCAAAAGCTTGACCTGGCCGGGACTCCTATCCTCACCTTCGGCGATGCTGAACTGGGCCCTCTTTTTTCACCTGAAAGTGTCGATGTCAGCGGATCAAGAGCGATGGTGGTTGGTTCAGGCACCCGCGTTCTTGAATACAACACTGCAGGAGTGTTTATTGGCCGGTTTGATGCAGGAGAATGTGGGAGCTTCTTTGGTCCGGCAGTTGATTGCACTCCTGGAACTGGAAGGGTGAACGAAGCATATGATGTGGCCATAGACAGCAATGGGAACATCTATGTCTCTGAGATCGCGACCCATTTCAATTGGATGCCCTCCCAATCACCACGCCAGATCGGAGGCAATCGGGTCCAGAAATTCGATGCGGAGGGCAAGGTGTTACACGAAATCGGCGCTGCGGGGGTAAACATCCATTTTGGCCGCAATCAGGGCAGCCCGGTAGGAACTGGAGACGGTGAATTCAATTCACCGATGGGCATCGCAGTCGATAATGGTGACAACCTCTACGTGGTAGACCATTTCAACGATCGGGTTCAGAAATTCGACAGCGCTGGAACCTTTGTCACCAGGTGGGGTACGTCGGGCACCGGGGATGGTGAATTCGACGGGCCCGTGGGCATTGCTGTCGACAATTCCGATCATGTCTATGTGAGTGATCACTCCGGAAGCCGCATTCAGAAATTCAGCTCTTCGGGCGGGTTCATCACCTCTTGGACGGCCACGCCACTGGCAAGAACAGAGGTGTTGTCGGTTACAGATGCAAATACTGGCAATGACATCGGCAATTACTGGGGTAGACACTGCGGTGAAGGAGACGATGCAGGTCAGCCTCTCTTCCACCCAGGCGTGGACAGCAATGCCCTCGACCTGGTCGATGAACATCCTTTCGGCCGACCTATCTCTGCTCTACCAGCGGAGCCTCCGTTGCAAGCCATGCCTTGCCCAGAGTAAACAGCCCGAGTAACACTCCTCGGTGTCAGGTCTTGAAAATTTCATTTTCCGTCTCAGGACTTGCTCCCGATTGCCCTCTCGGCCAGTGACGATTGTGACGGTCTCGGACCTCCGCTTGCCTCTGTTTTGAAAAATGCAATACCTGACACGGCTGAGCAACGTGGGTACTATTGGACAAGGAGGAGTCACATGGAAAGAATGATTTCGCAAATAGTGGGTTCGTTCGAGAAGGGGCGGCTCAGCCGGCGGGGTCTGATCGCTGCTTTGGTGGGTCTTGTGGGGACCACGCGCCCGGCCCGGGCGGCAACTTTCGAAGGCCGGGAGCTCAATCACGTGGCGTTGAACGTGAGCGACATCCAGGTTTCCAAGGCGTTTTATCAGAAGCATTTCGGACTGCCTGTAGTGCGGGAGTCGGAGAACATCTGCTTCCTGGACCTGGGTCCGCACTTTCTGGCGCTGTTTCGGAGCAGCGCGACCGGCCTGAACCACTACTGCATTGCAATAGATGGTTACCACCCGGCTGCCGTTATGGAAAAGCTGAAGGCGGAGGGACTGTCCTCAAGGAGATCCGGAAACCGGGTCTACTTTCAGGACCCGGACGGTATCGAGGTCCAGGTGTCAGCCAGCGATCATTCGGCTTGAGCGAGAGCAGGGCGAAGAGCAATGTCAACGTGAGAAGATTCTGCCGGAATCCACCAGAGCGCCGGTGCGACTCTTGAACAGGCTGACCAGTGAAAGGAACTGCTCGGCGCTTTCCCGTGGGAAGGCATCACTGCAAAAGGCCACGATCACGATCATTTCCCCGCCGTCGTAGGCTCCGCCCAGGCCGAAAACACCGGTGACATCGTAGGCAGAGACAAAATCCTGTGCGGCGATGATCTTCCGGCCCTGGGCATCAGTTGCTTCAGCCGCATTGTCGACGAAGAAGAGACCCGCCGAATGTCCGATGGTTTCAATGATGACCTCGGCGTCGTGGCTGTCGATCCACTCGATTGGAACTCCCATTTCCTTTAGAAGTCTCGAAATCATTGGGATCGCGTCAACGAATGAAGAAGAGATCAGGGGGATTCCCACATGCCCTTTTGACTTGCGGCGGTCGTTCCAATCAGCTTCCCGACCGTGCGTGGCGACCAGAGAAAGGACCGGGGTTGCGGCCGTGAGACTGTCGGCAGCTCCGGCACCCTCCGCAAGGTTCCGCACAAATTCCTGATTTGCGTCAGGAAGATTCCCGAAGGGAACGGTCAGGAACACCCTCGCCATCACAACCGAGTCCGAAAACACGTCATGCAGCTGGTCGGCCATGGCTTGTGCAGCTTCTTCGAGGACTCCCGCCCCCGCCACTCGAGACTCAGCGCGGCTCCACAGGTGGTTTACGCTTGTCGAACTTGCCTCTGCGATTTTCATGTATAACTCTCCTTTTCCGCGGCCTCCATGCCGCTCATCTTGGATGCGCCTTCCAGTTGGACGATTTTCCTGCCGCCCGTAACCGTCTCGTTCATCGAGCCGGTTCGATATCCCTGCAGATCGACGGACACGTAGGTAAAGCCTGACTGACGAAATCGGCGAAGAATCATTTCCTTCACCTCGGTCTGCAAGAGTCGCGGTAGTTCGTCGTCGCTGACTTCTATGCGTGCAACCGCATCGTGGTAGCGAACACGGAAAATGCGAAAGCCCGAGTCGCGCAGGACAGCTTCGCACTCTGCGACCTGCTCCAACCGTCGAGGTGTGATCTCCGTTCCGTAGGGAAAACGGCTGGAGAGACAGGCCAGAGCAGGCTTGTCCCAGACAGGAACGCCGATCTCCCTTGCTGCACGTCGGATGTCGTCCTTTCCAAAGCCGATCTCGTCCAGCGGCGAGAGGATCCCGAGCTCCCGGGCCGCCTTTCGTCCCGGCCTGTGGTCACCCCGGTCATCCCGGTTGAACCCATCCAGGATCTTGTCGATCCCGTGCTTGCGAGCCTCCTCAACTGCGACCCCGTACACCTCCGTCTTACAGAAGTAACATCGATTCACAGGGTTGGCCGCATAACGCGGGTCGTCGAGTTCGCGCGTCTCGACCAGGAGATGCCTTGCACCCAGCTGGCGGGCCAGCCCGGCGGCCTCTTTCCCTTCCCAGGGAGCCAGGCTGGGTGACACAGCTGTAAAGGCAACTGCACCCCCGTTGAGAGATCGCACCGCCTCGGCCAGCAGGTAGCTCGAGTCGACGCCGCCGGAGAAGCAGACCAAGACCTGTTCATAGCTGCTGAGAAGTCTCTGCAGTTCTGAGACCTTTCGTGCCAGAGGAAGCATTAGGCGCATTCTATCGCTGCTGTTTTTCAGGAGTCAACCCGGCCGTAGGCATTACTTCAATCGCCGCGTGGAAGCGGCTCCTACACTTTGCCATCCTGTGACACTCCCAGGGTAGGAGGACCCTCCGTGGTCCGATCGCTGGCCGCCACACAGATCTCAACCTTCAACTTTCATCGGGTTTCGAGCCGGTAAGTCACTGCCGCGCCAGGCAAACCACACAGTTCCCATTACACCGAATGCAAAAGCCGTGAGGAAGTTGACCTCCGGCCCGATGGCCCACAGAAAAGCTCCGCCCAACGCGGCAATCGAAACAACGAGGTCACGCAGCAGGTAATAGAGCCCGAACATAGCTGCTTTACGATTCTCAGGAGCCAGATCCAGAATCAGCGATTTGCGGGTCGGCTCTCCGAACTCCTTGAGGCCTCGGATGACAAAGGCCGCAGCCAGTGGCCAGAAAGAACGGGAAAACAGCAACACCAGCGGGAAGAAAGAGAAAAAAACAAACGTCACCAGAACAAAGGGCTTCTTGTGCCCGCGATCTGCAAAGTAGGCCACCGGGATGTAGATGAGAACGGCAGTGGCCATTTCAATGCCGGTCAGGACACCGAACTGAAATCCCGAAACAGGTCTCGAAATCTGCTCCATGCACCAGATCACAACAAAGACATTGGGAATCTGCTCGCAGAACCGCACCAGGATGTCGGACACCAGCAAGCTCTTCAGGGCCGGAGACATGTGTCCCAGCGTTTTCAACGGGTTGATCTCCGGGTCGGGAAAATGGTCTCGCCGAGAGGCCTCCCGGGAAATATAGACCTGTTGCACGAGAGCCGATATCAGAGCCAGGGCCAGAGCGACCAGGAAAGCAAGACGAATTCCATCCACCGTGCCCCAGACATCGATGCAGATTCCGCCCACAATGGGTCCGAGGGCCATGGGGAACCTCCGCACGAGCGAATGCATGGACACTCCCATGGCTCGTTTGCTTGTGGGCAGGACGCGGGCCACCAGGTCCATGGTGGCGGGCAGCGAAATCGCGCTCCAACTCAGGAAGAACACCGCCCCCAGAATCACCGCCTCCCAGCGCGGGATCAGGATTACGATGAGATAGCCGACCATCGCGAAGAGATTGAAGAGCAGGAGAGCCGGCTTCGTACCCAGGCGCTCAGCCAGGTAGCCTCCGGGATAGGAGTACAGTGCCGAGAGCAGGTTGTCCATCGCGCCCAGCAACCCGACGGCCATGGCTCCGCCCCCCAGGGCCATCAGGTAAACCGGAAGAAAACGCTCCGCCATGCGCTCGCCCATTCCCACCAGAACGACCATCGCGAGCAGTCCAAGAACGCTGGGCTGCAGTCCAAGAAAGGTTTTGATCCTGCTTAGCTGGCGCATCGCTGCCATCAACCCGCTATTCTGCTCCCCTCCCTCAGGGGAGCGGGACCCCGTCCTTTTGTCCCCGCGCTCACGCTTGGGGCTCCGTTTCTTTTCGCCGGGGATGAAACGGAGCCGGGAGAGAAGCCGTCCTGGTTGACCTGTGGTTTAGTCTAGGCTAAACTTTTTATTAGGGTTCTCAAATACTCTCATGAAATGGTTTCTAGCAGGAGGGATACTGTGGCTTCTCGGATGATCATATTCCTGGCTATCCTCTTTTCAATAAACACACTCTCGGCGCAGATTCAACCAGGTGATCCGAGAGCGCAGGACGCCGACGCACAGGCTCGCCTGGATGATCTGGAGGCGCGGCTGTCGCGGGTGGAAAAAGCCCTGGAACAGATCCTGACCGGTCTGGCCAGACTATTGCCCGAGGAGGAGACTGGAACCCTTGTTCAGGCCTCTCTGACACTTGCCGAGGAAACGGAGAGCCTGGCGGCCGAGGTCAGCGCGGTGGAATCGGAAGAAGCCGCTGAGGAGCTTCCTCAAGACCAGGTTGTGGCCGCTGATCCCGGGGCCGATAGTCGTATGCCCTACGGCGGGTACATGGAAATGCATGTTAACCATGACAACCTGAACCCGACGGTACTCGATTTCCACCGTTTCGTGCTTCTTTATGGACATCAATTCAATGACCGGATTCGCTTCGTGGGAGAATTGGAGCTCGAACACAGCCTGGTCGAGGGTGGCGAGGCAAGTGGCGAGCTGGAACTGGAACAGGCCTATCTGGATTTTGTTCTGAATCCGAACTTCAGTTTCCGTGCCGGGATGATGATCACCCCTATGGGGATTGTGAATGAGAGACACGAACCGGCCAGCTTCAACGGTGTGGAGAGACCCTTCGTTGACACCGTGATCATTCCCGCGACGTGGTTCGGCCAGGGGGCCGGACTGGTAGGAGATCTGGGCAAAGGCTTCTCCTTCAAAGCGTTTGCCATGAGCAGTCTCAACGCCTCCTTTTTCTCGGCTGACGAAGGCTTCAGAGACGGCCGCCAGAAGGGCTTCTTCGATAATGCCAGCCACGTTTCCGGGGTGGGACGGTTGGAGTATGCCGGGATTCCCAATGTCAACCTGGGGACCAGCTTCTGGTCGGGCAATACGGGGTTTGATTTCGATGTGTCGGGAAGAATCAGAATCTTCGAATTCGATGGAGAGTGGAACTGGAACCGCCTTTCTACGCGCGGCCAGTTTGCCATTACTCATCTCGAGAATGCTGGGGAGATGAACCGGGCGGTCCAGCTGCAGAGCGGAGTCAACCCGAACATTGCGGAAAGGATGCGCGGCTACTATCTGGAAGGCGGGCTCCAGCTTCTGCCTCTGCAGTTCCCCCATCAACTCGTAGCGTTCTACCGGTTCGAGGATTTCGACACTCAGTTTCGGATGCCGGCTGGTTTCCTTCCTTTGAATCAGTTCGACCGTTCCGCCCACGTGCTGGGTCTGACCTACTTCCCTCATCCCAATATCGCTTTCAAGTTCGACTACAACATCATGGACAACAGCAGCTCGGTGGTGAAGGCTTTTAATCGCTGGAACTTTGGACTTGGGTGGTGGTTCTGATGGGGAACTAAAAATTGAAAAGACATTGCTGAGAGCAAGAGGGAATTGAGGGGAATCATGCCAGCAACCATTGGAAGAGGCTTGTGTCTGGTTGGAGTCCTGGCCTGCCTTGGAGTTCTCTGTCTCCCTGAGGACCTGGCGCCGGTCGGTGAACCCGAGGCTGAGCAGCCCACCAGACAGGTCAAGGTCAAGGCCAAGCGTTTCAAGTTCGTGCCTTCCAGGATCAAGGTGAAAAAGGGGACAACTCTCGAGATCTTGCTGTCAAGCCAGGATGTAAGACACGGATTCAAGATCGTGGGAACTAACATCGATATTGAGATTCCAGCCCGAGGCAGGGGCCAGGTAGAGGTTGTCTTCCGTGCGGATGAGGCGGGTCAGTATCGCTTTGAATGCTCGCGTATGTGTGGAGCCGGGCACTCCTCGATGCGTGGCAGAATCCAGGTGGTGGACCCTGAGAAGTAGGCTGAAAGAGGCCCTGACGAAAGAGGAGAACGAGATCATGGGACAGCGACACGGAGAAACGAGAAACGAGAAAACGTCGGTGCCTCGATACGCTGATCTGACCAGAGGGGCTGTCGAGGCGCCCGTTTCACCGCGTAAGGGCCTCCTTTTCTGTCTTCTGGTCATCCTGTTATCGGGCAGCGTACTGTTTGGATTTCAGCGGAAAAACGGGAGGCAACTGGGCATCGTGCCGAAGACGGGCCGGCAGGCCGACACCGTCGTGGGAACCTTCATGGGCGACCCTATCAGCGGTATCACGGCTGAAGAGTTCGAGCTTTTTCGACTCGGCCTGGAGGATTTTCTGGAGGTGGAGGACGCAGCCGAAGGACTCGGCCCCGTTTTCAACGGCCGCTCCTGTGCCCTGTGCCACTCCATCCCCGCGATCGGGGGCTCCGGCACGGTCATGGAGATTCGGGCCGGGATTTTGCATGAAGATGGTCGTTTTGAGGAACTGCCTGGAGGTTCGAACTTTCAGATATTCTCTCTTCCCATCCACTCGATTCAAGCCGGTATTCCACCCGAAGCCAACTCTGTCGCTCACCGCAAGTCACTTGCTTTGTTCGGGAACGGTCTCGTAGAGGCGGTGCCTGACGAAACTCTGATCGCGCTGGAAGACCCGGATGATTCTGATGGAGACGGGATCAGCGGCCGGGCCACCCGGATTCTGGACCGGGACAGTGGTGACATCCGAGTCGGGCGTTTCGGCTGGAAGGCTCAGCAGTCGAGCCTGTTCACGTTTGGCGCGGAGGCCTATCGGGATGAGATGGGCATTACCAACGTGTTGTTTCCCCGGGAGGCCTGTCCCTATGGTGTCGACTGCGAACTCCTGGAGCTGATCGATCCCGCTCCCGACCCGGAGGATGCGCCGGATGTCACTACGGGACTGAGGGGAGTCGATAACTTTGCCAACTTCTTGCGTCTGCTGGGTCCCCCGACGAGGGGAGAGATCAACCAGGAAGTGCTGCTTGGCGAGCAGATCTTTCGCAGTCTGCGCTGCAGCAGCTGTCATGTTGAATCTCTTGAAACCGGCCCGGCCTCCTCGCCTGCCCTCGCCTTCAAACGGTTCCATCCCTATGCTGATTTTCTGCTCCACGAGGTGGGGACGGGAGATGGAATCGGGCAGGAGGATTCACAACCCAACGAGATTCGTACGGTACCCCTGTGGGGGGTTCGCTTTCGAGGCCCCTTTCTTCACGACGGCAGGGCCTCCAACCTCGAAGAAGCCATTCTCATGCACGGAGCCGAGGCCGAGGGCAGCCGGATCGCCTTTGAGGCACTGTCGGAGCAGCAGACCCGGGCCCTCCTGGCCTTTTTGAAGTCTTTGTAGGGGCGATTCTTGTGGTTGCCCGCTGACCGGGCCGGCACAAGACCGGCCCCCACCCTGGAGAACTTACGATTTCGAGTGGTGCCTGGCCCGGATTATTCATAAGTTTTCGTAGCGAAGCGGGGGAAGACCCGTTCTGACAAGGCTTGCGACCGAGGCCCCCGGAGGCGTACTCGTGCAGTACGCCGAGGAGGCCGACCGAGCGTAACGCAGTCAGGGCGGGAGATTCTCACGCTGCAGTAGAAAATTTATGAATCATCCGGGCTGGTATCCTCCCGGGGACTATGCCAAGCTGTGGGGTCGGAAAATGAGACGATCTTGTTTGTTCGCGATTCTATTGATCTCTCTGGCAGGCCTGGTCGGAGCCCAGACCAGGTACCGTAAGGCGGTCCGGATTCCCGACATTCCAGGCTACAGGACGCTCAAGTGTGACTTTCACATCCACACGGTGTTCTCGGACGGGTCGGTGTGGCCGCACATTCGATCTGAGGAGGCCTGGCGGGAGGGGTTGGATGCCATCGCCATCACCGACCATATCGAGTACCAGCCTCACAAAGAAGATCTCCCCACCAACCACAATCGATCCTTTGAGATTGCCAAACCCCACGGTGATCGCCTGCATATCCTGGTCATTAAGGGTTCTGAAATTACCAGGAGTATGCCTCCGGGCCATCTCAACGCCATTTTTCTGGAGAATGTCGCTGATGTCGATCAGGAGGGCTGGAGGGACGCGGTCAGGGCTGCCATTGATCAGGGCGGTTTTGTCTTCTGGAACCATCCGGGATGGGAGGGGCATCAGCCGGACCGGGTTGCACGCTGGTATTCGGAACATACGGAGCTGGTTGAGGCAGGGATGCTTCACGGAATCGAGGTGGTTAACGGACGGCAATACTATCCTGAGGCTCACCGCTGGAGTCTCGACAAGAAGCTGACGATGCTGAGTAATTCCGACATCCACAACCCTCTCAACCTGGACTATCGTGTTGATCACGGAGATCACCGGCCTCTGACTCTGGTTTTTGCCCGGGAGTACACTGCAGAGGCGATCAGGGAGGCCCTCTTTGAACGGCGTACGGCGGTGTACTCCGGAGAGCTACTGATTGGCGAAGAACCCTACCTGAGACCCATTTTCGAGCGATCGATCACGGTCAAGCACCCTGTCATCACGCTCTCGGGCCTGGGTCGCGTGGACGTTCAGATCGAGAACACTTCAGACATTACGTATCGACTGCTGAGGGTGACCAGACCGAAGTCCATCCGGGTTCCCCACAAAGTCCATCTCGAGGCCAACGCCACGGCGATTCTGGAAGTCCAAGGCCTGGTGGACGACCTTCGGGACACCAGAACAATCGACCTTTCTTATGTCGTGGAAAACCTGAAGACAGCTCCAGACACGGGTATGCCTGTGACCATCAGTCTAGAGGTGACATTCGTGCCTGAGGAGCCTTAGCCCTTCAATACTGTTCGTTTAATAGTTGCGCCGTGGGCGCGATCAACGATGACTGGAACTCGTACTCGAGATGTTGTTCAGGTTGGACTTGTCGGCCTGGGCCGCCTGGGCAGGATCTACGCCGGTCATCTGGCAGGAACGATTCACGAGACCAGACTGACGGCAGCAGCCGATCCGGATCCGGAAACCTTTGGCTTCGTAGCCGAGCGCTGGCCGGAAACGCGCTGCTATCGAGAACCCGAGGAACTCATTCAGGATCCGTCGGTCGAGGCAGTGGTCATTGTCTCGCCCACTCGCACCCACCGCCAGATCGCAGAGGCGGCGCTGTCCTCCGGCAAATCTGTGTTCTGTGAAAAACCCCTGTCGGTGACCCTGGAAGACGCGAACGCCTTACGAAACCTGGTCGAAGAGTCAGAAGCTCTTTTTCAGATGGGTTTCATGCGCCGTTACGACCCCGGATACGCGGCTGCCAAAGAGAAGATCGAAGGGGGGACGCTGGGTCGCAGTGTGATGTTCAAGTCCAGTTCCCGGGATCCCTATCGCCCGTCACTGGATTATCTGGACCCCGAGAGTTCAGGAGGGATTTTCGTGGACATGGGCATCCATGATTTTGATCTCGCTCTCTGGTTCATGGGTCCTGTCCGTGAGGTGTTCAGTACCGGGGGAGTCCTTGTCTACCCGGAAATTGGACAGATCGGAGACATTGACAACGCTGTCGTGAGCCTGCAGTTTGAGAATGGCGCGATCGGCCAGGTGGATCTGAGCCGCAATGGGATCTACGGCTACGATATCTCGACAGAGATTCTGGGTACCGAGGGGACGATTCGAATCGGGTATCTACGAGAGACGCCGATCCAGGTACTGACCGAGAACTGCGTATCGCACGACACGGTGCCCTACTTCCCCCAACGATTTAAGGATGCCTACCGTCTGCAACTGAGAGACTTTGCTCTCAACGTCAGGTACCGGCGCCGGCCTCGAATCCAGGTAAAGGATGGCGTTGAAGCTCTCCGCGTGGCGCTGGCCGCCCGAAAATCCTTTGAATCGAACCGCTGTGTGCGCGTCGATGAGATTCAGTAGTGATGTTGCCCCAGAACCCAGAACCCAGAACCTAGAACCTAGAACCCCTTAAGTCTCCTCTTGATCCTCCGCAGCTTCTGACCCTGCGGGTGACTCCGGTAGAACGGGTCGAGAGGAAAACATCCTGACACGAGTCCCTGGCGGGGGCCGGTCGTGCAATCACTGAAGGTTCGACAGATGAACTTTCGGTTCACAGGGAGTCCTGCCAGGACGTGGGCAGGAAGTTGAGGATAAGCCAGCATCATTCTGCCCAACCCGACAAAATCAACAGCCTTCTCCCGAAGTTGTCGGTGGCCCACGTAGGGGAGCCACTCCTGCAGGTAGCTGTAGCCCGACCCGACCACGATGAGATCCGGACAAGCCTTCTTGACGAACCGAGTCAGTTGAATGTGGCGGGCCACTCCCACCAGCGGATCCTCCGGGGGCTGATAACCGTCCGAGGGCGGGAACAAGGCCGGTCTCTGGATGTGCGGATTGTAATAGGGGCTGCCTCCGCTCAGGCAGATCAGCCGAACGGATAGACTTTTCAAGAGTCGGATGACCGCAATGATCTCCTCCAGAGCCGAGCCGGAGAATTCGTCGGAGTCGGGGACGGCCACGGATCGGGGAGCGATCCGCCCGAATACGAACGTATCGTCTTCTTCCCCTGGAACACCCCTGCCCGAGGTGTCCTCCTTGAACGGGACCATGTCAAAGGCACTGAGCCGGACTGCGATCTCAAGTTGCGGCGCTGCGGCTTGAATCCCCGAGACCACGTTGCGTAAGAACCGGGTGCGGTTCTCGAATGATCCTCCGTAGGGCCCAGCCCTGCTCTTTGCGTTCAGAAACTCATGTCCCAGGTAACCATGGCAGTGCTTGATATCGACGAAGTGGAAGCCGATCTTCCAGGCCCGGCAGGCGGCCCCAATGAAGTCCTCGATCAGTCCTTCGATTTCGGAGTCCGTCAGGCACGGGTAATCGGCAGGAATGTCGAATCGCGGATCCAGGATGGGATGATGGTATACAATCCTGGGCTCCAGCCTGTCCTTGTCTGCAGGTCTGGAAAAGCGCCCGGAGTGAGTCAGCTGCAGACCCACCAGGAGATCTCGTGAAGTACCGAAGGATCGCTCATGAGCCGTCACCAGCCGGCGGCGTAGATCCTGGAGTGCGTGCTGGTTGGATCGGTTGATCAGGAGCTGGTTGGGATTGGCCCGCCCATCCTGCCGGACGGCTACCGCCTCCCCCCCCCAGATGAGCTTGGCCCCACTCCTGCCAAAGTTCTCCCAGCGCCGCCGGGTCAAGAGCGAGGGCTTGCCGTCCTCGGTTCCGTCCCAGCCCTCCATGGGAAGGACGCAGAAGCGGTTTCCGACCGTTCTCTCGCCGATCTCGAGGGACTGGGCGAAGGGTGAATCCGTTCCCGCTTCGAGCTCATCGTCGAAGTCCAGCGACAGGCCGAGTCCCTGCAAGTGGGAGCGAAACTTTTCGGGGGAGTTCAAACTGGAGACTCTGGTATAACGATGGGACATCAGAGGCCCGGACTCTTGTGCGATCTGATCGGGTTGCCTATCCTGCGACAGCCCGGAGCATTACACAAGAGCTGGATGGTTGCAATGAAGCTTGGCCTGAACACAGTGGGGACTCAGCGAATCCGGAAAGAGGAGTTGGCAACATGGCGAAGAAACTGAATGTGGCAATGGTTGGTTACGGTTTCATGGGAAGGGCGCATTCGAACGCTTATCGAAAAGTGAACCAGTTCTTTGATCTTGGATACGAGCCGGTGATGAAGATCGTGTGTGCGCGGAACCAGGCCAATGTCAGCCGGTTCGCCCGGAAATGGGGCTGGCAGGAGCACGAGACAGACTGGCGCCGGGCCGTTGAACGGGAGGATGTTGATCTGGTGGACATCTGTTCGCCCAACAACACGCATTTCGACATTGCTCTGGCGGCGGCTGAGGCCGGTAAGATGGTCGCCTGTGAGAAACCCCTGGCCATGAATACTGCCGAAGCGAAGGAGATGACCGACGCGGTGGAAGCGGCCGGACTCCCCAACATGATCTGGTTCAACTATCGCCGGGTGCCGGCAGTCGCGCTGGCCAGGCAGGTGATCGAGGAAGGGCGGCTGGGCCGGATCTTCCATTATCGAGCCAAGTACCTGCAGGATTGGACGATCAGCCCGGACGTTCCCCAGGGGGGGCAGGCTCTGTGGCGCCTGGATGTCGACGTGGCCGGGAGCGGAGTCACAGGGGACTTACTGGCTCACTCGATCGACCAGGCACTGTGGCTCAATGGCCCGATTGAGTCTGTTGTTGCCATGACGGAGACGTTCGTGAAACAGCGTCCTCTGCAGGATGATCCAAGCACGATCGCTCCGGTGGGGATTGATGACGCATGCGCATTCCTGGCCCGCTTCGAGAATGGATCTCTGGCTACTTTTGAATCGACACGCTATGCCCGGGGCCGTAAGAATCAGAACACGCTGGAAATCAATGGCGACAACGGCTCTCTTTATTTTGACCTGGAGGATGCACACCAGCTGCAGTATTTCAATCACGGCGACGACACTCCGGTTCGGGGCTGGCGAACGATTCAGGTGTGGGAAGCGGAGCATCCCTACATGGACAAATGGTGGGTGCCCGGCTGCTCGATTGGTTATGAACACACCTTTATCAATGCCACGGCTGACTTTCTCCAGGGACTGGAATCGGGGCAGAAGACCTGCCCGGATTTCCGCGACGGCCTGGCGACCCAGGAGGTCTGTGACGCGGTTCTGACTTCCGCAGCCGACGGCGAGTGGAAACGAGTTGTAAGGCCCTGAGTCCGACGAACTTTCAACCCGTAACTTTCAACTTGTAACCAGTAACCGGTTCGCTTCTCAATTGTCCCGGCTTCCTCCAGAAGAGCTGATCCACTCCAGTATCCGGTTGTACGTCTCATCTCCCTTCTGAAAGCGTGGTCCCCCCATGTGGTGGGCGGGGCTGGAGGGACCCTTGGGGTTCTCCGGTACCGGATTGGTGGGCTTGTTCAGGATCAGGCTCGTTTCGGGATTCTCCAGATCAATGACGCGAAGAACGGACCGATAGCGTTGGCGGATCACGGGTTCCTCGTCCTCGTCCGGGCCAAGCTGGGGGAAAAAGAGGATCGGCCGGCTGTTGTGACACTCCACGCAGGCACGCTCATCGGAACCGGTGGTAGTGAAGATGGGATTCACGGTTGACTTGAAAGACTCGTAGTCGGGGAGCGCTCCGGCGCTGTCGGGCAAGGCTTCCAGAATCGCCGGCAGGCTGCCCAGCTCCGGATATCTCTCCAGCATCCGGCGCCCCAGTCCTCCCAGCAGTTCGTCTTCGGAATGGAGGGCCGAGTTGATCAGGCCGACGACACGCAGGTCTTGCTTCAGATCGGGGTCTTCAAGAGCCAGCTCCAGCATTAGCCGCTTGGGAGCCGGATCGGAACCGATAAACGCCCCGTTGCAGCGGCGCTCGATCATGGGGGACATCCCTGCCAGACCAGGTACCTGTAAGCACAAACGATAGGCGGCGGCCAACACCTGCGGGTCCTTGCTTCGCTGGGCCCGGTAGACCTTGATCTGAACCCTGCGCTCCGTCAGCAGATCGGGGTTCTCATGCAGGATTTCGAAGGCTTCGACGGTATCGGTGGTCAGAAAAGCTTCTATTTTCAGGTCTCGATCCGGTTTTTGGGACTGTTGCTGCGGGGAAAACCCTGCTGAAATCAGCACCAGAGCAAGAGCCAGGGGCAGGATCCGGGATCGTGGGTGCGCAGGAATCCGCTGGCTGTCCCCGGCGGAAGTGTCCTTGCTTTGATTGCCGCTTCTCATGGTAGGTATCAATTGTAAACGAGGGATTCTTTGGCTGCCAGGTACTCACCTGCATTCTGTGCCAGGTTCCAGGGGGGGAAGCGCAGCGAGCGAAGTGAACAAACCCTTCAACCTTCAACTTTTAACTTTTAACTTTTAACTTTTAACTTTTAACTTTTAACAAAACCATTAAATAAGTTTCCGACTCTTAACCAGCAAACCCACCCCCACTCCATCCATCCACACCCCCGCCACCAGAAGCCCCCACATCTCGCGAGCCTCTTCGGAAAACAAGGACTGCTGGCCGAAGACTTGAAGAGCCATCACCGCAAAGCCGACATAAGCCAGGCCGCTCACCGCAATTGGAAGGATCCAGGGGAGCTTTCCAGAAACTGAGGCCAGGCAGATCAGTGCGGGGATCAGATAGATGGGGATCCAGATGTGGGCGTCGGGATCGTTGTATTGAACGGCTGCACCCAGCAGGAAAACAACCGTTCCCAGGATCGCGAAGAAGCGCATGTTGGAAGATTAGCAGGTTTCACTTGGAGTGGAACCGGAACTCGGAACGAGGAATACGAAAATGCTAGACTTGACGACGCAACAACCCACCTGACTGAGAGAGGAACCGTTATGAAAGTGAATCGTCGCACATTCGTTACTGCCAGTGTTTCCGGTGCCGCTGTCACGGCGGCCGGCGCGAAAAGCTCTCATCAGCCCGGGCCAAATGACCGAATTCGGGTAGGCTGCATCGGTGTGGGTGGAATGGGCAGGGGCAATCAGACGGACTTCCAGCTCATGCCCGAAGTGGATGTCGTTGCCGTTTGTGATGTGTGGGAACACAATCGCAATCTGGCTGTCAAAATGACGGACGGTAAGGCGACTCCATACAAGGACTTTCGGGAACTTCTGGATCGCCAGGACGTGGACGTGGTGGTGATTGCAACCCCCGACCACTGGCATGCGCCGATTCTCATCGCGGCCTGTCAGGCTGGGAAGGATGTTTATGTCGAGAAGCCGCTCTCCCACAGACTGCGGGAAGGTCGAAAGATGGTGGAGGCGGCCCGGCACCACAACCGGGTTGTACAGATGGGGACACAGCAGAGATCGGGAGCGCATTACCAGGAGGCAGTCAATCTGATACGCAATGGCGGACTGGGGAAAGTGACGCGGGTTCACTGCTGGAACTATGAGAACGAGACTCCTGCCGGAATCGGCAACTTTCCGCCCGGCGACGTGCCCGACGGACTCGACTGGGACATGTACCTGGGTCCGGCTCCCAGGGTTCCTTTTCAGGCCAACCGTTTCATTTACAACTTCCGCTGGTTCTGGGACTACTCGGGAGGCAAGGCCACGGACTGGGCTACACACCACCTGGACATTGTTCAATGGGCGATGAATGTGAGGGGACCCCGGACAGCGTTTGCGGCTGGACAGAAACTGGTCGTGCGAGACGACCGGGAAACACCGGATACGCTGGAGATCGTCTTCGAGTATCCGGAATTCATTTGCACCTATTCTGCTCGGGCCGGCAACTCTAGAGCTCACCAGGATCGGACTTACGGCGTCGAATTCTTTGGAGCCGATGCCACGCTTTTCATCGACCGCGCTGGTTTCGAGGTCATGCCCGAGGTCGGGGGGCTGTATGAAGTCGAAGATCCACGCTACATTCGAGAGTTGAAGGCGGCGCAGAATCCGGGGGTTCCCTGGGAGGACCGGAAGCGGGAGAGTCGATCGCGCGCCGAATATACTGTGGCCGCCACCTCGGTCCAGCACATTGCCCATGTACGCAACTTCATAGATTGCGTCAAGAGCCGGAACGAACCCGCATCCGACATCGAAACCGGCCACTATTCCACATCGGCTCCCCATCTGGCCAACATTGCACTGAAGTTGGGACGGAAAATCGAATGGGATTGGAAAAACGAGCGGATTGTCGGCGACCCGGAGGGGAACCGGCTTTTGACCAAGCAGTACAGAGCACCCTGGAAGGTCTGAAAGTGAATACTCATATCCGGTTGCTTGCACTTCTCGTCGGGACGATGCTTGCCTGTGGGGCGAAGCCTCCCGTGCCGGAGCAGCAGCCTCCTGCCGCCGCCGAACAGGAGCCGGAAGGGTCCCACTCTCGGGCTTTTCAGCCTCCTGATGGGGGCGGGTTTCTGAACCTGTTCAGCGGTGAAAACCTGGATGGCTGGACGATCATGGGCGATCCTGCAGGATGGGCTGTCAAGGACGGGATCATTCGATCGGAAGGCCTTCTGGGGGGAGACTGGCTTCGTTTCAATGAGCCCCAGAGTGATTTCATACTCAAGCTTGACTGGCGAGTCTCTCAGGATGGCAACAGTGGTGTTTACATTCGGGCCGCCGAAGAGGGGCGACCCTGGGAGAGCGGCTACGAGATCCAGATCTCCAACGCACCGCGCGATGACTTGCACTGCACCTGCTCGCTTTACGGATACGCTGCCGTGGATCCCCGTCCGGATGAGTCCGCCGATACCTGGCACACGTTTGAGATTCATGCCCTGGGCCCTCGGATCACCGTTTTTTCCGACGGGGTCCAATGTGCAGAATTGGATCAGGCCAAGAGTGAACTCGCTCGGGAGAAGCCTCTCACTGGTTTTGTCGGAATTCAGGACTCCCACGCTGGAGAAGGCAGCTATGTCGAGTATCGGAATATCCAGTTGAAGCTGCTCGATTGAGGAGAGTACTCAGGCGGAGAACCCGAGCAGGCCGCGCGTGAACTGGACATCAGTGTGGCCGGTCTGCATCGACCTCGCCACATATTCCCCGGACGTGGTTCGCACGATCAATTGCGCGATCTGTTCGTTCCACCTCGCCGGATCCCCGTCCAGGACCAGATCCAGATCGCTGCCGGAGCTTTCGGCTGTCCGGGGCTCGGCGCTGACTCTCAACACCGGAACCAGGGGATGACCGGCCTGTGGCCGGCTACCTTCGTACCCAACAATGAGACTGCATCCGCACGCCGACATTCCCGTGAGTGCTTCCACCCGGTGTCGACCGGGATTGGCCATGACATGAAGACCGGCCTGTTTCACGATTCGCCCGTAGCCAAGTGTTGGGTCCGGTCGTGACTCCAGGATCTCGCTCTGAAGTAGAAGCTCGAGGAGCGGATCGCCTTCGGGCAGGATCAAGGTCGTACCCTCTTCAACCAGCCGTCGGGTCAGTTCAGACAGAGTCGTTCCTGCCTCTTTGCTGATGGGCTTGGAAGAGACGATTCCAATGGTCAGGTCACCCACTTCCGCGTCCTGCCGTGAGACTTGCCGTCCCTGCCCGGTCCTGGCTCGGAACCATGCGACAACCTTCTCGGTGACGTGCTCCAGCCCGCCATCGAGCTGAATGCTGGCGGTCCCGAACCGGCCCGGATCGATCCCGTCTTCCAAAAGCCTGGATCGAACGACCCCGTTGTGGATCTTGTCACAGCCGTGTTCCAGTAGTAGAGCTGCACCCACCAGTGGATGGGTCAGGTAACCAACCAGTGTGTCCACGAAGAGGTCCCGGGAGCCGCCGGAGAGGTATCCGCAGCCCTCTGAGTGAGGCAGGGCTACCATTCGGGACAGGGTACCGCCGTCCAACTCCCGGCTCAGTTTTCGGGCAATGAGGAGAGAAACCTGGCCGGCGCACAGGCTGGTTGGGAGAATCAGACCCACCTGGTCGGCAGCAGGGCCGAGGGGTGTATTGATCGCCTGAAACCGGAGGGAGCCCGAGGAGTGTGGTGATCGGACCATCACTGGTTGCCCGGAGGGTGGCGGCTCGGATTGAAGGACCTGCAGCGCGGACAGGTCGCGCTGTCTCCAGTCGCGCCAGATAGAAACCTGATAATGTCCGGCCGTCTCTCCCTTTGTGGGCTTTCCCGAGGCCACCGAACAGGTCAGTTCAAAAGTGCGCTGACCCAGCTCATCCATCGAAACGCCGTCCAGGTACTCTCCGGCGTTGACATCCATCTCATCGCTCAGCAGCTGGTAGCGCTCAGTGGTTGTCACCATCTTGATAGTCGGCACAAAAGGGAAATTAGTCACCGACCCGTTGCCGGTCGTGAAGAAAACGAGATTCGCTCCCGAGGCCACCTGGCCGGCCACACTCTCCAGGTCGTTCCCGGGACTGTCCATGAAATAGAAGCCGGGCCCGGGCATTCGCTGGGAGTACTCGAGAACCTCATCCAGCCGTACGTCGGGGTGTCGCTTCATGGCGGCCCCGATTGACTTGAGAGCAATGTTGTAAAGGCCCCTGAGCTTGTTGCCTCCCGAGGGGTTCCCCTCGGCTGTCACTCCGTGCCAGGAGGTCATCTCTTTGAAGCGCTCGATCTTGCTGAGGAACTTCTGAGCCACGTCGAGAGTGCGGACCTTCAGCAGCATGTAAGGCTCGGCGCCAATCAGTTCATCGGTTTCGGCATGATTGGCAGCTCCGCCATTTCGAATGATCTCTTTCGCCACCCAGGAAGCCAGGGGGTTGGCAGAGACCCCCGAAAACGCGTCCGACCCGCCACATTGCAGAGCCACCTTGAGTTCAGACTGAGGCTGCCGGGATCTTTCGAACCGGTTCACTCCTGGAAGCCACTGTCGAATCGTGTCGCGGCAGGACTCCAGTTCCCTTTCAACATCTCTTTCCAGTGCATGGAACCCATGGATCAAGCCGGCAGTCGGGTACCTGTGGTGGTCGAGGTATTGGCGGAGCATCCGATTAGTGACGGCGCTGTCGGGAGTATCAACGATCAGAGCCGCCCCAACATTGGGGTGGACGACGAAACCGGCCAGGGTCCGAAGTACCAGCTCCCGATTGTTGGGCTCCAGGTCAGCTCCACCTTCCGTGTGAGAGACTGCCACCACGCCACTTACATTCTTATAGGGTCCTAGTTCGGGTTCCAGCTTGCTGTCCAGGAGTCGAACAAAGCTGGACGTCCGCGAATTGGCGGCCAGGATCACGATGTAGTTTCGAGTCCCGACTCCCCGCCTCCCGGATCGTTTGAAGCCGTGGAACGTTCCGGGCCGGGTGTATGTCTGCACCTGCCGGGCTGGCTGGAAGGCGATAGGATCCAGGCGGAAGGGGCGTATGTCATTTCCAAAATTGGGTTCGGAGACCGGGTAGTCCAGTTCCCGGTAGGACATCTCCTGCACCATTCCCGGGTTGAAAACGTATTCGCCGGGGCGGATATCCCGGGTGGCATAGCCAAAGGGCAGGCCCCAGGAAAACAGGGGCTGTCCCTCTGCGATGCTCTCAAGAGCAAAGCGGTGGCCAACCAGAATGGCCGAGGCAAGGTGCACTGTCTCGTCGCCCTTTGTCAGCCCGGTTCCAGCCTCCAGGCCCCGGGTGGCGATTGCACAATTATCGCCGGGCAGGGGAATCCGGGCTACGTCTTCGAAGCGCTGGGTCAACTCCATGGTGTTGTCGATAATCGACCATTCAGGCCGCCAGTTCAAGCGGGGGGGTTGACGGTTGACCTGGAACGTGGTCCCGGCAGCCTGCCGCTGCAAGCCGGCAAAGAGATAGGGGTAGGGAAAGCTCATTGGTTTGAGCCTCCCCTCCCTCCGAACCGGACGTGCGGTTCTCCCGCATCCGGCTCTCCAGTCAGTGGGGTCCACGGCGGGACTGACAGATCTGCGCGTGGGCTACGGCCATGGTAAATAGCCCCTGCTCGATAAAGTAGGCATTTTTGCCTCCTTTCACTCCTGTTTCCAGGGTCGTCAGCATGCGTTCGGTCCACACTTCCGCTTCCACCCAGCTCCATTTCTGGCTCTCGGCTTCTCTGCCTTGCTTAGGAGTCTCCTCCACTTTCGACAGTTCCTCTTGCTTCGTCATTGACTCTACACATCCACCTTCCTGGCGGGCCTTCGCTCCACCGGCATTACCCGGCTTCTTCACTACTACGCCGCCTCTGACTTCTGCGGGTCTCTTACCAGACCGACCTTTCGCAGACCTCCTCGCTTTACGTCACTTGAACTTCCCACCATTCCATCTCCAACCACCCCAAGGGTTAACAAGATGCCTTTTTCACGTTACCCATCAGGCTCTTGTCCGTGTCAGGTTTCCCTTCCATTCGAGCTTCGCCATTTCCCAGCAGGCTCGCTGTCCCCTCTGAGCCGAATCGAGTTCGTCTCCTACAGACTGGTGGTTCTCCTTCGGCTGCTTCCCACCCCACCTCACGATGACGCAGTTGCCGTCGAATACGGGCCGGAGAACGTTTGCCCGGTAGGGACTTTCACCCTACTGTTCAAGTGCGCTTACGAGCGCACTGGGAGCGGCCTCCGCGCCGCGAACCTGTTCGGACCACGGAGGGTCCTCCCACACTGGGGCAGACTGGCACCTGCCAAGCCGGCAAAGAGATAGGGGTAGGGAAAGCTCATTGGTTTGAGCCTCCCCTCCCTCCGAACCGGACGTGCGGTTCTCCCGCATCCGGCTCTCCAGTCAGTGGGGTCCACGTCGGGACTGACAGATCTGCGCGTGGGCTATGGCCATGGTAAATAGCCCCTGCTCGATAAAGTAGGCATTTTTGCCTCCTTTCACTCCTGTTTCCAGGGTCGTCAGCATGCGTTCGGTCCACACTTCCGCTTCCACCCAGCTCCATTTCTGGCTCTCGGCTTCTCTGCCTTGCTTAGGAGTCTCCTCCACTTTCGACAGTTCCTCTTGCTTCGTCATTGACTCTACACATCCACCTTCCTGGCGGGCCTTCGCTCCACCGGCATTACCCGGCTTCTTCACTACTACGCCGCCTCTGACTTCTGCGGGTCTCTTACCAGACCGACCTTTCGCAGACCTCCTCGCTTTACGTCACTTGAACTTCCCACCATTCCATCTCCAACCACCCCAAGGGTTAACAAGATGCCTTTTTCACGTTACCCATCAGGCTCTTGTCCGTGTCAGGTTTCCCTTCCATTCGAGCTTCGCCATTTCCCAGCAGGCTCGCTGTCCCCTCTGAGCCGAATCGAGTTCGTCTCCTACAGACTGGTGGTTCTCCTTCGGCTGCTTCCCACCCCACCTCACGATGACGCAGTTGCCGTCGAATACGGGCCGGAGAACGTTTGCCCGGTAGGGACTTTCACCCTACTGTTCAAGTGCGCTTACGAGCGCACTGGGAGCGGCCTCCGCGCCGCGAACCTGTTGTGACGTTTCCTTGATGGTCGCAGCTCCTCACGGACGGCTAGGTCAACTCATCAAGCTTTCGCCCGGTTGGCCGGAACAGCATCAGGAAGGCGATGGCACATCCTGCAGTCAAGAAGCACGGCACCAGGAAGAGTCGGCTCCAGTCGGTTACGCCATCGTGGGTCAGGAAGACCTTGACATATCCATAGAACATGGTTCCCAGGTAATTACCGATCCCCAGTGTGGCCAGAGTCAGCAGGCTCTGAGCGCTGGCCCGGATGTCGGCTTTGGCAACGTTGTCGACATAGATCTGAGAAGTCACGAAGAAGAAAGTGAAACCGATCCCGTGAAAGGCTAAAGAGGCGATCACCATCCAAAGAGGTTCTCCAAGGGCAAAGATCACATACCGAAGCGGCCAGGCAATGACTCCAAGAGCCAGGCATCCCCGAATGCCGATGGTTCCCAGGAACCGGGGCAGAAGAAACCACATCGCCAGAATTTCGGCGATTTGAGCCAGCGTCATGATGGCCGGAACGGACTGGCTCGAGACGCCGAGGTCCTGAAGGAAAATCGATGTGGGAATATAGTAAAACTGCAGTTCAGTCGTCACAACGAAGGCGATGGTCATGAAGACGGCGAAGTTCTTGTCCTTGAGCAGCTTGATGGCTTCCAGGAAGGCCAGCGGATTGCGGGCCTCCTTGCGAGGGGGAGTATGAGGAAGAAAGAAGGAAAGTAAGCCGAGCAGAAGTGAACCGACCGCTGCAACGTAAAACAGGTCACCGAGCACTTGAAAATCGAAGGCGGAGCGCCATCCGCTCAGGATCCATCCGGCCGCAATCCAGCCCATGGTTCCCCACACTCGAATGCGACCGAATTCCTGGTTCACGTCCTTGAGATGGTGAAAACAGATAGAGTTGGTGAGGGCCAGTGTGGGGGCGTAAAAGAGACAGTAGATCGCCATCCAGGTCATCATGGCCCCAAAGGACCGCCCTCCTCCCATCAGGAAAAGAAGCACAGCACCGATCAGATGAGCTCCAGCCAGGAAGTACTGCGTGGGGAAATATCGATCTGCAATCTGGCCCCCTATGAAGGGAGCAACAATGCAGCCCAGCCAGAGGGCGGCAAAGAGCCAGCTGATCATTGTGTCGCTGAATCCGAGTGACTGGAAATAGGCTGCCCCCACCGTGGCCCAGGCACCCCACACCGCGTACTCCAGAAACATCATCGCGCTCAGTCGTGATCTCAGACTCATCAGCCAACTCCCTCGACTCTGTACGGTTGAGTCAAGCAGGAAACAATTCGATCCATTTCGGGCTCCGGTTCTTCCATGCTGCGAACCAGGCGCGGGCTTCGATCTGGAATTGAGTTGCAATGTTGTCGTAACTCATCTTGTCGTTGACCACAAAGAATAATCGCCTGTAAGGGTCGTGTACAGTTTGCTCCCGTCCGAGCCCTCCTGCCTGGTCGCGGGGACCCGGGGTCTTCCCATTCAGGCCCCTTCCCGGTTATATTGATCAACTTCAAGAAGAAGCCACACGGATCGGGCGTCAACGGATTCCTCGGGTACACCGTATGCGAGATGGGACAGGAGAATCAGAAGATTTGTCGAGCTTCTCCGGAACCCGGACAAAACGGAATCGTATAAACAGGTGTCGGAGAGTGTACTGCTTGCCGCTGCCGGTGCGTTCAGCGGGATCCTGAACTGTTTCCAGGAGGATGAGACCAGTTATGGAAAGATCTTCGAGAATCATGATTGAGGCCAATGGTCTGTCGAAGTTCTACGGCGACTTCGTGGCCATTCGGGACATCTCTTTTTCAATTCCGGAAGGTCAGATCGTCGCTTTTCTGGGCCCCAACGGGGCGGGGAAGTCGACGACCATGAAAGTCCTGACGGGATTCCTTTCGCCAAACCGAGGGAGGGCAGAGATCGCGGGTCTGGATATCCAGCGGCGCAGGATCGAGGCCTCTCGCAAGCTTGGATATCTTCCCGAGAACGGCCCCCTCTACCAGGACATGACGCCTTTGGAACTGCTGACGTTCTTCGGCGAAGCCAGGGGCCTCGCCAACAGCGAGCTGGTGGCGGCCATCGACAGAGTGAATCACCTCTGTGCTCTGGGTGAAGTCATGGAGAAGCCGATCAGCAAGTTGTCTAGGGGCTATCGCCAGCGCGTGGGACTCGCCCAGGCTCTTCTGCATGACCCGGAAGTCCTGATCATGGATGAGCCGACCGCCGGACTCGATCCCAACCAGATTCGAACTTTCCGGGACAACATTCAGGAATTGGGGCGGACCAAGACGGTCCTGATATCGACCCACATTCTGCAAGAGGTGGACGCGGTGGCCGATCGGTTGCTTCTGATCAATGAGGGCAAGCTGGTGTTCGACGGTACACCGGAAGAACTAAAGGAGAATGGCTCGCTGGAGCAGCCCTTCTATCGCTTGACGAAGCACCAGGGTCCCGGAGTTGAGCAGGAAGTCGTTGATAATGAAGTGACCGGAACCACGGGAGAGGAGGCGTGATGCTCAAAGACCTGAACCTCGGATTCATCAAGGCCCTTATCAGGCGCGACCTCTGGAAGTACTTTACGAATCCCACCGGATATGTGTTTATTACCCTCTTTATTTTCTTGAGTGCAATCGCGGCTTTCTGGCAGGGTCGCTTTTTCCTCAACAATCTGGCCAACCTCGACCAATTGAACAATCTGTTTCCTTATCTGCTGGTGTTTTTTGCCCCGGCCCTGACCATGGGCGTCTGGGCCGAGGAGCGGAAGCAGGCTACCGACGAGCTGCTGTTCACCCTTCCCGCCACCAGTCTGGAAGTGGTTTGCGGCAAGTACACGGCCGTGCTCGGGATCTACACCGCCTCCTTGATTCTGTCCTTCAGCCACATTCTGATTCTGGCCTGGCTGGGGAGTCCGGATCTGGGAATGATGGCGAGCAACTACATCGGCTACTGGTTTGCCGGTGGGGCCCTGATCGCCGTAGGGATGATTGCTTCCCTGCTCACCGCCAACGCCACCATTGCATTCATTCTGGGGGCGCTGTTGTGTGCTTTTCTGGTTTTCTTGAAGCCGGTGGCTTCGTTGTTCAGCAACACCCTCGGAGCGGTAGTAGAGCCTTTCGGCATCAGCTCTCATTTCCAGGACTTCGCTTCCGGTGTCATCAGCTTCTCTGCGGTTCTGTACTTTTGTTCAGTCGTGGCGGTGGGTCTTTTTATCAATATCCTCCTGGTGGATCGTCGCCACTGGCCACGGACCACGGAGGGTTACCCGACCTGGGGCCATTACGCAGTTCGTACCGTAGCCCTGGCGATCGGACTGGCGGCGCTCACGATCCTGGTGGCTCGAGTCGGTATTCGGGTTGACGCCACCTCCGAGAGGCTCCACTCGCTGAGCGCTGAGACAAAGGCACTGGTGCGAGGTCTTGACGCCGAACGGCCGGTTTTCATCCAGGCGTTTGTGAGCTCTGAGGTACCTGAAGCCTACGTTCAGACCCGAAGCAACCTGCTGGGGACGCTCCATCAGCTGAACTCCCTGGGGGGAGCGACCGTTCAGGTAAGAATCGAAGACACGGTCCCCTATTCAGAGGCAGCCCGCGAAGCACGTGAAAAGTTCTCGATCACCGCCACTCAGATCCCCAATCTGAGCAGCGCCAGAGCGGGTTTCGTGGATGTTTTCATGGGGGTCGCCTTTACCTGTGGAGCCGAGGAGCAGGTCATTCCGTTTCTGGACCGCGGACTCTCGGTGGAATACGAGCTGGCTCGCAGCCTGCGTGTGGTTGCCAACACGGAACGCAAGAAAATTGGCGTCGTTACGACCGAGGCAAAATTGTTTGGTGGCTTCGACTTCCAGTCTTTTCGAAGCAGTCCGGCCTGGCCTGTGGTGGACGAATTGAAGAAACAGTACGAGGTGGTTCAGGTCAATCCCACGGGGGAGCTGCCCGAGGACCTGGATGGCCTGATGGTGGCCTTGCCATCCTCGCTTTCGCAGGAGGAACTCGACACGGTCCTGGGGTTCATTGAAGCGGGGACTCCCGCGCTTCTTCTCGTCGACCCCATGCCGGTGATCAACCTGGGTCTCTCTCCTTCGGAACAGGCCGGGGCCAACCAGAACCCGTTCATGCGAAATCAGGGACCGCCTCCGAAACAGAAGGGGGACATCCAGGGATTTCTGACCAGCCTGGGGGTGAGCTGGGACAAGTCCATCATTATCTGGGATGCCTATAATCCCCACCCCGATCTCGAGCAACTCCCCCCTGAGGTTGTCTTCGTGGGACGCGGCAACGGAAACGAGGATGCCTTCAACGCCCAGAACAATGCTTCTGCGGAACTCCAGGAGCTGGTTTTGCTCTATCCCGGGACGCTCTCGCCGGCAATCGGGAGTGACTTCGAGTTCCAGCCGCTGATCCGGTCGGGATTTGTTTCGGGCCGTTTCAGGTACCAACAGCTGGTTCAGCGCAGCTTCCTGGGGATGACGATGAATCGCAATCTGCCCCACCGGCCAGACGGCTCCGACTATGTGCTGGCCGCCCTGGTGACGAAGGGGAGCCCACCCGATGGCGAGAGCGATGAGGAGGAAGAGGAAGAGCCGAAGGAAGAGACTGCTGAGGAAGCAGTTGCCCCTGACGGGCCCCCAAAGGACATCCGTCTGGTGGTGATCGCCGATCTGGATTTCATTTCCGATCAGTTCTTCCAGATCCGAGAGCGGGGGCCCGCGAACCTCAACTTCGACAATGTCACCCTTTTCTTGAACGCAATGGACATTCTGGTCGGGGATGAAAGTTTTGTATCGCTGCGCAACAAGCGAGTGCGGCACCGAACCCTGGAACGGGTTGAGGCCCAGACCCGGGAGTTCATCGAAACCAGGGTACGGGAAGAAGAAGAAGCCGAGGCGGAAGCCGAGAGAGCCCTGGCGGAGGCTCAGCAGAACCTGGACAAGCGCGTGGAGGAGGTACAGAGGCGACCCGAACTGGATGATCGCACCAAGCAGATCATGGCACGGAACATTCAGGAGGTCGAGTCCCGGAAGTTCGAGGTTCTGAAGGCAAGTATCGAGGCCGAGAAAGAAGCCAAAGTCAATGCCAGCAGAGAGAACCTGGAATCCCAACTGCGCCGCATTCAGAGCAACATCAAGACTTTCGCGGTCCTGTTGCCCCCGATCCCGGTGTTTGTACTTGGCATCCTGATCTTTCTTCGGCGGCAGAGGCGAGAGCGGGAAGGCGAATCTGTGGCCCGTCTTTTGCGGGGATGAAGGAGAAAGGCGATATGAGCGAGACTCGTAAAACACTGACTCTTGTAGGCGTGGCAGCTGTGCTGCTTGTGCTGGCGCTGGTTACCGCTCCGGGCAAAGTGAACCCCGAGGCCTTCGACGATGTGGGGGAGCCCTTCTTCGGCGATTTCGAGGATCCGAATGCGGCGACTACCCTGGAAGTCATTGAGTTCGATGAAGACACCGGCACAGCTCGACCATTCAAAGTCACTTTTGAAGAGGGAGTCTGGACGATTCCCTCCCACCACGACTATCCAGCCGATGGCAAGGACAGGCTGGCCAAGACCGCGGCCGGTCTGATCGGAATCGGTAAGGATGGTCTGCGTTCCAATAGTGCGGCCGATCATGAAGCGTGTGGCGTAGTGGATCCACTCGACGAAACCATCTCGAGCCTGGCCGGTCGCGGTGAGCGAGTCACGGTCAAAGACGCGTCGGGTCAGGTCCTGGCCGACCTGATCATAGGGAAGGCCACCGGAGAAGAAGACAATCTGCACTTTGTCAGAGTTCCGGGACAGAAGCGAACTTACGTCTCCAGGCTGGACCTCGATATTTCGACCAGCTTTGCCGACTGGATCGAAACAGATCTACTCGAAGTCGAAAAGGATAATATCGATAAGATCACCATCAAAGACTACTTCATCAATGAGAGAACCCGCCGTGTTGTGGAACGGGGGGAGATCCCACTTAGCAAGGAGGATGGGACCTGGACTGCCGCCAAGATGCGATCCAGTGAAGAGGTGAATTCCACCAAAATGAATGACCTTCTGGCTGGAATCGATGAGCTGTCCATCGTGGGCGTCCGGCCCAAGCCCGAAGGATTGACCCAATCGTTGGAGCGATCCAGCGAGGACATTCCCATCTCACAGGAAGCCCAGCTCTCCTTGCAGAGCAAGGGATTTTACTTCACGCGTGATGGGAGCCTGCTCTCCAATGAAGGGGAGCTGGAAGTAGAGACAGCCACGGGAGTGACCTACATTCTCCGCTTTGGGGAGGTGCTCTACGGCACCGACGAGGCCGTCACGGCCGGGTCCGACAGCAGTGATGACGAGTCGGCTGGGCCGGGAGAGAATCGATACCTTTTCATCACAACCACCTTCAACCCGGATCGTTTTCCGGAGCCGAAGAGACCGGCCAATCTGGCCTTTCAGGGTAAGAAGGACGAAGATCTGACCGACCAGGACAAGAGGAACAAAGAGCTCCACGAAAAGGTTCAGGAATGGGAAAAGGATGTGGCCGAGAATCGCGAAATCTCGGAGAGCCTGAACCAGCGGTTCGCCGAATGGTACTACGTCATTTCCTCCAGCAGCTTTGACAAGATCCACCTGGAGAGGGGCGACCTGATTCAGAAAAAGTCTGAGTAGTGTGATCTACGCCGGCACGTCGGGATTCTCCTACAAAGAGTGGAAGGGGATCTTCTATCCGGAGGATCTGCCTCAAAAGCAGTATCTTCATTACTACTCCCGACAATTCAACAGCACTGAGATCAACAACACCTTTTACCGATTTCCGTCCGAAAAGACGACCGCACAGTGGGCCGGTGCGGTCCCGCCCGGCTTTCGCTTCGCGTTGAAGCTGAACCAGAGAATCACCCATCGCAAGAAACTCGTGGAGTGCGACGAGGAGATGGGCTGGTTTTTTCACGGGGCCAACCCGCTCTGGTCTCAACTGGGCTGCATCCTGGTCCAGTTGCCACCCTGGTTCAAACAGGATCTGGAGGTGCTGGAGAGCTTTCTGGGGAAGTTTGCAGAGAAAGCGCCACTGGCGCTCGAGTTCCGCCATGAATCCTGGTTCGAATCAGCCACGTTTGAGCTTCTCCGTGATTACCAGGCTTCTCTGGGCGTAGTCGAGTCGGACAAGCTGGAGGCAGTTCGGGAAGTCACCGCTCCTTTCATCTACATGAGGCTCCGCCAGTCCGAATACAGCCGCGAGGAGATTGACGCATGGGCGGAGTGGATCCTGGGAGAGGACGCCGATGTGTACCTGTATGTCAAACACGCAGGAGCAGCCCCGACGCTGGTGCGGCAGTTCAACGAGGCCCTGGGCGACGTCTCCTGAGATCATGGGCCGACACACGGCAAAGAGTGGGAGCGGCCTTTTCAATCTTCAATTTTCAATCTTCAATCCACTAAAAACCGGAATGTAGTCATTCATGACCAGGTAGTCGTATGTCCGGTATCGAGCTTCGGAGTTGTGACGGACAAAGGTCTCAACACTCTGAATCAGAGGAGTCACGTAAGAATCGGGGGCGGTCTCGCGGTGGGCGGCGCCATGCCGAAACGCCGTTCGCAACAGCAGGCTGTGGCTGTTGATGGGAAGGGACCCGACGTTGCTGGAGAAAAGGGGGAACTTTCCATCGGAGGCCAGATAGAGCTCGACATTGGAGACGTAGAAAAGGCTTAGCTCCATCTCTTTTCCTTTGAGAAAGTCCCCGATATCTTTCAGCGATTCTGTGCCGCCCAGGTCCCCAACCAGGGGAATGATTCGGTTCTCGAGCTGCATTGTTCGTACAAAAGAATAGTACGACTCAGAACTCAGGTAACCATGTTCGATTCCCCGGCGGTCGGTACCGCTGAGAAGCTCCCCAAGGGTCGGATAGAAGAATCGGGGCGGTCGTCCGTGACTCCGAAACCGCAAGCGGAGTCCTTGCTTTCGAAAAGTTCCGGCCATCTCGCCTAGGAACGTGAGGTCTGCCTCTTGAATCATCTCGGGAAAGCGGTTTCTGAGTGAGGAAACGATCTCCTCTGATTGGCGACAGTTAGAATTCCCCGCGACGACAAATGGAATTCCCCGCTTTTTCAGGGCTGATCCTGACCATGAGGGCATGGTTAAGGATCAGCAAGTGCGGAGGTTAGTAAAGTTGAAGAAGAACGAGAAGACGCTAACGATGGCGGCGGCCAAAGCGGGGATGTCGCGAAAGACAGCTCGCAAGTACCTGAAGTCGGGAAAGCTACCGAGCCAGTGTCAGCCGGAACGGTATTGGAGAACTCGATCGGATCCGTTCGAGTCGGTGTGGCCGGAGGTGAAAGAGATCCTGAAGCGATCGCCGACGGTGGAAGCAAAAGCGGTGTTCGATCATTTGTGTCGTCAGCAGGAAGGGGCCTTCCAGCAAGGCCAGTTGAGAACGCTGCAGCGCAGGATCAAGCAGTGGAAGGCAGAATACGGAGAAGCGAAGGAGGTGATGTTCCCGCAGAAGTATCAGCCGGGACATCAAGCGCAATCGGACTTCACGTTTATGGGGCGCCTCGGAGTGACGATCCAGGGCCAGCCGTTTCCCCATCTGCTGTACCACTTCGTGTTGGCCTACTCGAACTGGGAAGCGACCACGCTGTGTTTCAGTGAGTCGTTTGAGAGCCTCAGCCTGGGGCTTCAGAACGCGTTGTGGGAGTTGGGGGCGCTGCCCGAGGAGCACCGGACCGACCGGCTCTCGGCGGCAGTCAAGAACCTGAAGCGGGAAGAGTTCACCGAGCGCTATCAAGCGTTGCTGAGACACTTCGGGATGCGCTCCAGTCGCACTCAGGCAGGAAAGGCACACGAGAACGGGGATGTGGAACAGTCCCATCACCGCTTGAAACGGGCCATTGAGCAGGAACTGCTGCTGCGGTGTAGCCGTGATTTTTCCAGCCGGGAAGAGTACGAGGGCTTTGTAGCGGTGATTGTGTCCCGGCGCAATGCGGCCCGGCAAAAGCGCCTGGGAGAAGAGCTGGCAGTGATGCGCCCGTTGCCGGCACGCCGTCTGGATGACTTCACCCGGCAGTGGGTGAGAGTCTCCCCCAGCAATACGATCCGGGTTCGCCACAACACCTATTCGGTGGACAGCCGGTTGATCGGCGAGCGCGTTCAAGTGCGGGTGTGGGCGGATCAGGTGGAGGTCTACTACGGAGGACGGCGCCAGGCACGGATGCCGCGCTTGCGAGGAGAAGGCAAGCATCGCATTGACTACCGGCACGTGATCCATTCGTTGGTGCGCAAGCCGGGGGCGTTTACTCGCTATCGCTGGCGGGAGGATCTGTTTCCGGGGATCTTGTTTCGAGTCGCCTACGACGAGCTGCGCCGAGATTGTCCGGCCACGGCGGATCGCCAATATCTGAAGATCCTCGAGGTGGCTGCCCAGGAAGGTGAACAGCGGGTGCGAGAGGCACTTCAGGTGTTGATTGAGCGGGGACAAAGAATCCGTTTTGAAGCACTACGAGAATGCCTTGTCGATCCGGTGGTGGAACCCTGGGAAGTGATGGTGGAGAAGATGGACGTGGGCCTCTACGACACCCTTCTCGAGAACCGGGAGGTGAGGTCATGAGCACAGGCAACTTACCGCGACTTCGCGAGTGCCTAATCGAGCTGCATCTACCGGCCTTTCGGGAGCACTACGCCGCCCAGGCGGCACTGGCCACCCAGGAAAGTCTGTCCTATCCCCGGTTTCTCTTGTCGTTATCTGAGATCGAGGTGGCGGAGCGGCACGAGCGCAAAATCCAGCGCCAGCGTCGGGCCTCCAAGCTTCCCTGGGAGAAAACGCTGACGGCGCTGGACCGCTCGCGCTTGCCCCAAAGCGTGGATCGACAACTCACAGCGCTGCTGGAAGGGACGTTTTTGGATCGTGCCGAGAACGTCTTGGCTTTCGGTAACCCTGGGAGCGGGAAAACCCATCTGGTCTGTGCTCTGGGCCAGGAGTTGATTCTGCTGGGGCGCCGGGTTCTGTTTTCTACCTGCGCCCTGCTGGTACAGCGATTGCTGCGGGCCAAAATCGATCTGACTCTGGAGAAGGAGCTCAAGAAACTGGATCGCTTCGAGGCTCTCATAGTCGATGACATCGGCTACGTTCAGCAAAGCCGGGAGGAAATGGAGGTTCTCTTCACACTGCTGGCCCATCGTTACGAACGTCGCAGCATCTTGCTGACCAGCAACCTGATCTTCTCGGACTGGGAGAGGATCTTCAAGGACCCCCTGACGACGGCAGCAGCCATCGACCGGCTGGTGCACCACAGCGTGATTCTGGAACTCAACGTCCCGAGCTATCGAATGGAGAGCGCCAAGGCAAAGCAGCAGGGAACCACGAAATGAGGAAACCGCGAGGAGGTCAAATCCGGGCAAATCGGCTGATTGGACCCCGGAAAGTGCTTGGTGAGGGCGATAGACGAGTGCCCGCCAAGGGGAGCGGTCGTACAGCGCCCTACAGAGGCCGCTCAGCAGCCTCGTGGATCTGGTCCACTCCCCTCGACGCCAGCGCGAGCGAGGGGGAGCTCCGTTCGGGCTACGCCCTCACTCCGTCCCCCTCGCATTCTAGGAACAATCTCTCTTTTTTACAGAAAGGAGGACCGCGGAAAGGGCCGTCTCAGAGGACGGCTACAGCTCTTTTTTTTTAATCCTTGTGTGGGGATTTCCAATCGTCGCTGCGGGAATTCTATTTGACGTTGATCACTCCTCGACCGTTTTGGCGGTAAGTGATCGATCCGCCGCGAGTCCGAGGAAGATCTCGACCAGGCCGGCTGCATTCAGACCCTGACTCGACACTTCCGTCTGCAGGGGGCAACTCAAAAGAAGGGAGAGGAACTCGACCCGCGTCGGGGCGCGTTCGAACAATTCCTTGAAGTAGAGGTGCTGGAGGAGATTGTGGCGGCGGATGTCGATAATGAAGGCGATTGCAGGCCGAATACTGGCAATGTAGGTGAAGTTCTGACCCGGACCGACTCCCAGATAAGCTCCGCCGGAGGGCAGTCGCTCTTTTATGGCCGGGATCAGATGCTGGTAGGGTCTCTCGTTGGAAATGAGGTTATCGGTGTCGAAATACTGTTCTTTTTCGCTCAGGCTGAGTGAAAGCTCTTGAAACTGGTCGTCACTGTAGAGCCTGGAGTGCCTTTGATCGGGTTGGGAGCAGCCTGAGTGCAGGAGGAGGGGGAGGAGGGAGAGGAAGGCTGCCACTGTCCAGCCCCGGACCGCCGTGCTGCGAACCACGGGGTCCTGGCCAGGGGGGAGCCAGTTGTTATGGTAGGGTAAGGTCGACATGAAACGAGCTGTGATTGGCGACAGTTAGAATTCCCGGCGTGTTGCCTCATCTAAGAATCGAACCGAAACTAGAAACTTGCCTCATTGGGAATCGAACCCAGTTCAGAACAGCTTATTTCTTCCGTCTCGCAGAAACAACGGGTGGAGTGGAAGGTCGAAATGACAAGGGAATAATGTGCCGGAGTGATCACGTAAAAATGACCCACCTTGTCAAGTAGGGTGTTGTTCTTGGTTTGAGCGAATTGTCTTGTCCGGTTCTTGGACTGCGAGAGGGGACACAGTGAGGGCGAGCCCGAATGGGGTTCCCTCTCGGCGGCCGACTCAGGTGACCCCCTTCTTGGGTTGTCCCGGGACCGTGAAGTCCCTGCTGCTGGAGATGTACGGCCCAGCGGTCGAGGCGACATTGCTGTGTGGCCGTCAGGGGACACTTCCCATGGCTCATAAGACTATTTTGACCTCGGCTGGTTGCCCCTTTGTTGGCGCACCTTCTTTTGCGAAATCAGACCCGATTTCAGAGAACGTTGGCTCTACACGGGAGATCTCGGCCTTGTAGAGTTGTTCTCTTCGCCAGTCCCTGACGCGGCGCTGCAAAGTTCGCAGCTGCCCATCAAAGAATCGACAGGGATGGCGTTGTTGAAGCCGAATGAAAAGCGCTTTGGCTGTTTGAGCGGGATTGACTTCCAGTTGGACACGAACCTCTGGCCAGACTTCAACGAAAGGATCCTCCCGGGTCCTCCAAGTCCGGGCAACCCGGGGCTTCTTCGTCCGCCGATATCTCCTGATTTGGTTGGATTCTGGTGCAGCACTGATCTCAGCAAGGTACTTCCTGACAACAGCATCCATCTCTCTAGGGGAGCCGTTTCCCTCCGGTTCTCTTTGTCCGTTGGCAAAGGTCCAAAAATGGTCCTGTCTTCGCTCGAGTTCTTTGAGTAACGTGACTGGATCCAGCTTCCTGTACAGGTCTTTGATGGGTTCTATTTTTCTCTTGGTGAGACAATCAGAGGCTAAGATTCGCTGGTAAGGAGTTTGAGCCCGATCGTAGCGTTTCTTGACGCGTGCACCCCGGCGTTGCTTCTCGATTAGCTTCATCGAGGGCTGAAAGAAGTTCACGTAGAGGCGCAGAATCTCGTAAAGCTGAATCAGGGCTCGCCAGGCCCCCAGACCCGTGTAGCGATCGTAGCCAATCAGCCGTCTCACGATCGAACCATTCTTCTCCTCAACGAAGGCCTGATCGTTCTTTCGACCCACCCGGGAACGAGTGAAAGTGATCTGCTCTCTTTGGCAGTAACGGAGCATCTCATAGTTGATGAATTCGCTTCCGTTATCCGTGTCCAATCCGAGAAGAGGAACCGGGAGCCGCCCACGCAGGCAGTTGAGAGATCCGATCACATCGGCTTCGCTACGCCGTAGCAGCGCCACGCATTCGGTCCAGCCCGTTGCGACGTCCACCAGGACCAGAGTGTGTAGGAAACTGCCTGCAGCACTCTCGCCGCAGTGAGCCACAAGGTCGGCTTCGACAAAACCGGGTTGAAGATCATCCCAGTCAGCGAAGGTTCGGACCTTGATCTGCTTCTTGAGCAAGCTTCCTGGTCGGGTCGTACTGACACCGTGCCGGCTGCTTCTTTCGGAAGCCAACAATCGATCAGCGGTAGCTGGGCTGATCGCTAGCAGCCTTCGCCTAACATCAGGCGGCAAGGATAGATGACCGTTCCTCTCCATAACTTCGATCAACTCGGGAACAAAGGGGACCAGTCTCTTTGCGCAGATCCGGTTGGCCGTTGTCCAAAGAGTCACCAGTGCCCGCTTCACCCGGTCATCGTATCGGGCACGGCGGGGCCGCGACGAACTGGCCCTGCTCGGCGGATTGTTCAACAGGGTAATCGCATGTTTGCGACCGTAGCCGGTTGTCGCGACCAACTGATCTACAATCTGGCTCTTGATCCCTTTGCGGGCCGATGCGTAATCCTCAGCGGTACGCGTCAACAATTCTCGGCGCAACTCCAAACTCAACTTCTTCTTCAATCTGTGACCTCCTCATCAAGTTTTCGGTTCGATTCTTGATGAGGCAACGGTATGCCATCAGTTCGATTTTGGATGAGTCAATGCGCGCTGCGGGAATTCTATTTGACGTTGATCAGAGCTGTCCTTTAATGACTGCCGGATCAGCGGATCTGCGTGGTGCTGACCCCCGAGAATTTTCCATTTTCCATTTTCTATTTTCCATTTTCCATTTCTTCTTCAGGTACTTGCGGGCCTTCTTGTGCGAGCGCTCCCGGTCGGGCTGTTTGAGCACGGACTGGTAGTACTCAACGGCTTCGCTTCGCCGGTCCAGAAGGTCCAGCGAGTTGGCGGAGCCCAGCAGTGACAGGGTTCGTTCTCGCTCCGGTGTCGCGGCATCATTCATGGATTTCCGGACTTGTTCCAGGGCAGCTTCGGCGTTTCCCAGCTTGAGAAGTTTCTGGCCTGCGGCATAGCGAAACGTGGCCAGGGGGATCCGGTCGAAGTGGGGCTGGCCATCCTCGGCTCTCCTGACGACCTCCTGGTAGAGGAGGGCCGCCTCCCTATGGCGGCCCAGAGACTCCAGCAACCGGGCCTCGTTCAGGTAGGCCACAAAGTTCTTGGGTGAGTGGCTCTTCAAGTAATGGAGGGACAACAGGGCATCCTCGTATCGTTTTTCCCGGATGAGGAGTACGAGTTGAACTGTTCTGGCGTTGTCTGAGACGAACTGCCCTTTGTCGACCGCCAGTGCCAGGTATTCGAAGCCCCGCTTCTTGCTGCCCCTGTAGCCCGCCAGGGCGGCCACGAATTTGAGGTACCAGGGAAGGCTTCCGACCACGTATTCATAGACCCCGGCGGTCATGTAGGCATCGTAGTAGCCGGGGTCCTCCTCGATGAGGTCGATGTGATAGCGGTAAGCCTTCTTACCGTGCTTGAAGGCTCGTGTCCTGCTGCGGTCGATGGTGATCGCAAAGGAACCCAGAACGCTTTGAAGTGCGCCCAGGAAATAGCGGGTGTCCGGGTCGCCCGGACTGGCCTCCAGCAGGGCTTCACAAAGCTGCTGGGAACTGGTGATCAGCTTCTGGAATCGAGCCTTCTCGGCAGTCGCCATGGTCTGTCCTGAGGGTTGGTCGAAGTAGCTGGGAGAAATAAACTTGTCCAGTTCCAGGTCCTGACGTTGAAAAAGCTCCTGCAGCCAGATCGTAGTGGCCATGTAGAGAGGAGGGCCCGGATGCTCGGGGTATTCAGCGGCCAGTCTTTCGAAGCTGGCAAACGCGTCATCGTAATCCAGGTCGAAAATCTGGTCGAAGCCGATCTTGGCTTTGTCCACGAAACCCGTGCTGCGCAGACCCTCAGCCTGGAGTTGTATCGAAGAGCCCGCCAGAAAGAAAACGCTGAGAACCGCGAAATAGAGTAGCCGAAGAGATTGCAACATTCCCCGATCCGAGTGCCTACCCGACGTCCCTACAGTCTACTACAGGCACAGTTGCAGGAAGTCAGGAGCCTTGGAACGTTCGAACTACATCCTCACCGAGACAACATCGGAGACGCCCGCTTCCTGCATGGTCACTCCGAACAGGGTGTCGGCCATTTCCATGGTGTGCTTGTTGTGGGTGACGATGATGATTTGAGTCTTTTCACTCATCTTTCGGAGCAGCGTGGTCAGGCGAGTTACGTTGGCGTCATCCAGAGGGGCGTCCACTTCGTCCAGGACGCAGAATCGGCTGGGTCGGTAAGCGAATAGACCCACCAGCAGGGCAAGAACGGTCAGTGCCTTCTCTCCTCCTGAAAGCAACATGACGTTCTGCAGGCGTTTTCCCGGCGGCTGTGCGTAGACCTCCAGGCCACTCTCCAGAAGATCCTCCTCGTCGAGCAGCCGCATTCCACAGTCTCCTCCGCCGAACAGAGTCTGGAACACCTCTTTAAAGTTCCGATTCACCGCTTCAAACGCGGTCTTGAACTGTTCCCGACTCCGGCGGTTGAGGTCCTGAATGGCCTGCTGCGTGTCAGAGATCGATTTTTCCAGATCAGCCCGCTGCTTGACCAGGAATTGGTGCCTTTCCTCGCTCTCCTGGTATTCGTCAAGCGCGGTCATGTTAATGGGCCCGAATCTCTCCAGGTGATCTCTGAGATAGACGAATCTCTGGCGGGTCTGTTTTTCGTCAACGTCGTCAAGCTGGACACTGTCCAGAAGCGCCTGGACGGACACCTCGAGCCGTTCCTGGCATTGGTTTTCAATCCCCTGGAGCTGGGTCTCAACCCTGGCAACTTCAACCTGCAGATCGGACCTGGACTGCTGGGCTGCATCCTTCCGGCTCCTCAATTGATCGAGGTTGTTTTCGAAACGCGGGGCTTCAGATTTCCACTGCTCATACTGGGATCGCTGTGCCGAGAGCTTCCCTGCGACTTCCTCTTCCTGTTTCTGGAATTGTGAAAGGGACCGTGACATCCGCTCGATGTCAGAGGTCATCTCTGCCACCCGCTGCCGGCTTTGTTCCATCGCCTCGGAAACAGATTGCTGGCGGGCTTTGAGGCCTTCCTCCTGCTCGCCGATGCGGTGCAGAGTCCCTTCCAACGCCTGTTTTCTTTCCCGGATCACTTTGTGATTGGACGCAACCGCGTTGTACTGCTGTTGAACCCGCTCGAGTTCCTCGCGTAGCTCCCTGAGCTGCCCGGTCTCTGCTGTCAGCAACTGATCAGCTGACATTTTCTCGGCTTGCACTGTCGTCAGCTGCTCCAGGCTCTGGCTCTGCTGGCGGCGTGTCGACTCAATGTTCTTGTGCACCCGTGCAAGCTCTCCGCCCAGATCCGCGGCACGTCTCTCTTCGCGCTTCAGATTGGCTTCCGTCTGCTCGAGCTTCAACTGACACTGCCAGATATCGCGGTCGATTCTGTGGCGCTTTTCCTGGTTGGTTCGGCATTTGGCCTGCAGGAAGTTCAGCTCTGTCGTACGCGAAACCAGCTGTTTCTCGAGACGTTCCTGTTTGCGTTCGGCCGCCCAGATTCTCTCTTCCAGATCTTTAGTTCTTCTTTTGAGCGTCAGGAGACCGAGCTTGCGGGTGTCGGATACGTTGGCAGTCAGAAGGCCGCGCGGTGTCAGGGTGGCTCCGTCCAGAGTCAGGAACGTGGAGTTTGGATAAGAGTGGGCCAGATGGAAGGCTCTCTCCACATCAGACACGACCACGGCGTTGGCAGTTTCCGGTAACACTCGCTGGAAGGCGGACTCGACGTCGGGATCCATCTTCAGCATCTGAGCGAGAGTCCCGAGGACTCCTTCTGATTCAGCAGGAGGAAGCTCAAAGGGAGCTGTCTCTTTTCCAAAACCGTTGTCGGAATGGAGAGTCAGGAAGGAACATCGGCCCCCTTTCATCTCCAGGGCCCTGTCGAGTCCGGCTCTGGCTTCCCTCATCGAGTCGACCAGTATGTACTCCAGCTTTTGGTTGAGAAAGCTCTCAAACAGCTGCTCATATTCCGGGTTGGTCTCAATTTGGTCGGCCAGGGTTCCGCTGGTTGCAACCGCTCCGTTTGTCCTGAATGAATTGAGGAGTTTTTGAACTCCGTCGCTGTAGTGGGAGCGGCTCAAGTCAATCTCATGCAGCGATTGCAGCCGCTCAGCCAGCGCGATGAGCTGGTTGTTGAGTTCGGTCCGGCCTTGCTCCAGGTCTTTCACTTCGGCCCGCAGTTCGTCTTCTTTGGCTTCCTGGCTGGTCAGATTCTTTTCCAGAGTTGACCGCTTGGAATTCAGTTCCGCCACTTCTGCGAGGCGCTGCCTGACCTCCCTTTTCCCATGGCTGGCATCGAGGACGGACCGGGCATGATCTGCAGCCAGCCGCTCTTCCCGTTCACGAAGTTCCGCAAGCTGGCGGTCAAGCTGCTCCAGCAATCGAGTCAGGGAAGCCTTCTGAGCTGCCAACTCCAGCATCCGGTTGCGTCCTTTTTCGATGACGGTCTCGACTTCGGAGACCTTGGCGGTGCTTTGCTCAAACAAAGTTCGATGCTGGTTGGTGAGCTCTTCATTTCGATCGCCTTCTCTGGAGATTCCTCCGATTTCCTCTTCGAAGCGCACACGCTCTGACTGGACGTGGCGAAGTGTCTGTCGAATCGAGCCGAGATCCGTTTCCAACTGCTCAAGATAAGTGTGAGTCGCCTGGATCTGCTCACGGTGGCTGGCGATCGAGTTGGTGGTCCGATCGATCTCCAGCAGCAGCTTCGAGCTTCGGTCGTTGAGTGAGGAAAGTTCGCTTTCCAGGTGGTTGCGCAGTTCCGTGCGCTTCTTGTGCTCGCCGAGAGCGGTCTGGAGCTTTTCCTCCAGAAGGTCGCGCTCGTGGGTCAATTGTGCCAGTTGCTTGCGCCCCTCCCCCAACTCTTCCTGGAGACCCCCGGCTTCCAGCACGAACCGGATCTTCTCGAGGCTCCGAAACTCTTCCTTCAGGTTTTTGTAACGTCTGGCTTTTGCAGCCTGGCGCTTCAGTGATCGCAGGCTTCGTTCAACTTCAACCACGATGTCGTTTATGCGGAGGAGGTTCTGCTTAGCCATCTCCAGCTTGAGCTCTGCCCGGCGGCGACGGCTCTTGTAACCTGTGATCCGCGCAGCTTCCTCGATGACCGCCCTTCTCTCCAGGGGTTTCGCGGTCATGAAGGAATCGATCTTGCCCTGGGCAATCAGTGCGTAGGAGGCATAGTCCAGGCCCAACTTCTCGAGAATCTTATGGATGTCCCTCAACCTGCAGCGGCGCCCGTTGACCAGGTAGACACTTTCTCCAGAGCGGTACAGTTTGCGACAGATCTCGAGGCGATCATCCCGAATCGTCGTTCCCTGAATCTCAAAGCTGCGAGTCTGGTTCAGGCACACGCCGAGACTGGCCTGGGCCATTCCGGACTGCTTGCGTTTACCGGTGCCCCCGAAAATGAAATCCTCCATCTTCGCGCCCCGCATTTCGCGGGCGTTCTGGGCACCCAGGACCCAGGACAGAGCGTCGAAAAGATTGGATTTACCGCAGCCGTTGGGACCTACGATGGCGGTGATCCCCTCATCGAACGACACCTGGACCCTATCGGCGAACGACTTAAAACCAACCAGGCTCAGAGAATCGAATCTCATCACGGATGAAAGGGACAAACTTCTCCCCGGAACAGCAGCTCTAATGATGTCAATGCAGACTGACACCCATTTGCCCGGAACTTTGGGCCCCCTGTATAGTGGTATCTCATTGGAGCTCTACAAATTGCCGAGAGCAAAGAATTTCCATATCCCTGTAATTGTGATGGCAGCAGTCCTGCTGGTTGTTGAGGGCCTTGCCCAGCAGCAGTCTTTTCTTCCCATCAGCCAGATCAAGCCTGGTATGAGCGGGACAGGCAAGACCACCTTCGAGAAGGTTGCCATCGAGGAGTTTCAGGTTGAAATCCTGGGGATCCTGGAGAATGTGCGGCCTGGCAGAAACCTGATTCTGTCCCGTCTCAAAGGGCCCAGGGTGGAAAAAACGGGGGTGTTCTCGGGAATGAGTGGCAGCCCTGTCTATATCGACGGGAAATTGATTGGGGCGGTGGCCTTTGCCTTTCCTTTTTCGAAGGAACCGATCGCCGGCATCACTCCCATCCACGAGATGTTGAAGGTATTTGAAGGCGCGTCCACTCCAGCTCGACGGTTTTCGTCAAGGAGCTTCTCCAACCGCGCCGACGATCTGGGAAGGATGCAGCCGGTTGTGGATGTCTCGCGCACGATAGCGCTCGAGTTGAATCAGGTTGGCCTGGCCGGCGTGCTGGAACCGATTCTTACTCCGCTCAGCCTCTCTGGATTCGATCCTGCAGCCGTTCGCTTTTTCGACAGCAACCTGCGATCGCTTGGTCTTCTGCCGACGCTTGGTATCTCTTCTTCGAGCGATGATTTTGGGGATGCGCCTGTTGCTCCCGGGGCGACTCTGGTGGCCCAGCTGGTACGCGGAGATCTCGAGATCGGTGCTGCCGGAACCATCACCCATGTTGATGGCGCTCGCGTCTATGCCTTTGGCCATCCCTTTTTAGGCACTGGATTCACGGATATGCCAATGGCTACAGGAGCAGTCATTACGGTCATTTCGAGTCTCTCGACTAGTCAGAAGGTGACCGCCGTTGGTGATCTGGTCGGGAGCATCAAGCAGGATCGGGACACCGGAATCCTGGGGCTGCGGGGAGAAAAGCCCAGAATGCTTCCCCTCTCGATTCGTTTACGCACCAGTCGTGAAGGTGTTCGCGAGATCAACGTCGAGCTGGTTCGCGGTTCCTTCCTGAGTCCTCTCCTGGCCAATTTCGCAGTTTTCAACAGCCTCGTCAGTTCGGAGAGATCCACGGGACCACAGACCTTCCGGGTCGAAACCAGGATCAGGGTTACCGGCCAGCCTGAGGTGATCTACTCTCGGAACGCTTCGCAGATGGCGGAGGCTGCGGTCTCAGTTGGAGGCGTGCTGGATCTGCTCATGAATACGGGGTTTGACGACGTGCCCGTGGAGAACGTCAATGTCCAGATCCAGGCAGTTGAAGAGGACCTGGCAGCCAGGCTGGAGCAGGTCTGGGTGGACAGACACGAGGTAAGAGCGGGGGAGAAGGTACAGCTTAAGATGGTTCTACGCCTGGACAGCGGCAAGACGATCCTGCAGGAATATGAACTCCAGATCCCGGAAGGTTTGAAGGAAGGGGCGATACAGGTTCTGGTTGGAGAGGGGGTCTCGGTGGCCAGAAGCGAGGCGTCCAAAGACGCCGGCCAGTTCATCCCGCAAACGATATACCAGCTAGTGCGGGCCGTCAACAGTGTGAAGAAAAACGATCGCCTCTACGTGCGCCTCTTCCGAGAACAGCCTGGAGTGGTTTTGGCGGGCGAAGGACTTCCACTGCTTCCTCCCTCGATGCTCGAGATTCATCGCTCCGAACGAACAGCGGGAGCTTCGCGACCCCTGCACAATGTAGTTTATTTGGAGACGGAACTCGCTGCCAGTGATCTCGTGCTGAAAGGAATAAAGACCATCCAATTGATGGTGAAAGGCTGACTCGCCGAATTGATGCGACTCGTCTGCTATCTAATAACATTTCTGGTGGCCATGTCACCGGTGCTTCTCGGATCGAGGCCGGCCCTGTGGAGGTCGTCCATGCAGGAAGATTTCCTCAAGGGTACTTTCAAGGGCGTGGCCCTCAGCAGTGATGGGCGCCTCATACAGGCCCCCGAAATCAAGCTGGTGTTTGACACCGCCCAGCCCTTCATTTACTCCCTTCAAGTTGATCAGCACGGAAACATCCTGGCGGGAACGGGCAGCGAGGGTAAGCTCTACCGGGTGACGCCCGATGGCCAGGGGTCCGAGCTGGCTGACTTCGAGCAGCCGGGCGTGCATGCACTGGCTGTTCATCCAAGTGGTGAGATTCTGGCGGGTACGGCTCCGGACGGAAAGGTCTACCGGATTTCAGCCAGCGGGTCCGTGAGTATCTTCTTCGATCCGGAGGAGAAATACATCTGGGACCTTACCCTGGATCCAGCAGGGACACTCTTCGTAGCGACGGGGCCCAGGGGCAGGATCTTCAGAGTGGACAAGCAGGGGCGCGGGAAGATCTTCTACGACAGCCGTGAAGAACACATCGTTGATCTGGCCTGGGACGCCGAAGGGAACCTGCTGGCCGGCTCCTCCCCGGCAGGTCTACTCATCAGGCTGAATCAGAGCGGGAAGCCCTTCGTGTTGTTCGATTCCAGCATGGCGGAAGTCCGGGCCATCAACACAGACCGATACGGCAACATTTATGCCGTGGGTATTTCATTCAGCAAGACTCCTTCCCAGACGTCGACCGAGCCCAAACCGCCCCCTGCTTCTCCGAAGCCCGCCAATCCGGGTGCCGAGGAGACAGTTACGATCGAGGGGATCAGGAAAGGGTCGAAACTCGAGCTTTTTCGAGTGGATCGTGACAACCTCGTGGATGTGCTCTACAGCGCGGATTCGCAGACGGTATTCGACCTGCTGGTTCGGCAGAATGGCGAAGTGTTGATGGGGACCGGGCATCAGGGCAGATTGCTCTCGATCACGGAGGCAAGGCTCAAGAAAGTGCTGGGTGAAACGCCCGATGAACAGGTAACCCGGCTTGTCGGTGCTCGAGATCGAATCACCCTCGCGACCAGCAACCTGGGGAAGGTCTATCGTCTGTCCCGTGAACCTGGTACGACTGGAACCTACGAGTCGGACGTGCTTGACGCCGGGGTGGTTTCCGATTGGGGCCGGATCCGCTGGCATGTCACAAACCCCACCGGCGACGGGATAGGGTTTTCGACCAGATCGGGGAATACCGGGAAGCCGGACGACACCTGGAGCGAATGGACAGGCGTGGGGAACAGTGCAACAGGGAGCCCCGTGAACAGTCCGGCGGCTCGTTACCTCCAGTGGATGATCAAATTTTCCAGTCCCGGGGAGTCGACGGCACTCCTCTCGGAGCGCAATGGTATTGACTCTGTGGAAGTCAGTTATCTCCAGAAGAACGTTTCTCCGCAGATCACTTCGGTGAGTATTCATGCACCGGGAAGAGCCTTCGTCAAGGCTCCGGCGGCCAGCCAGGTCAATGCGGCACTCGGGGGTCCCGACAACTCCCACTTTCGCTCTCTTCCGCCTGGCATCCGCAACCTCAAGAGAGCTCCCAGCGTTCCTCCCCGAGAGATCTACACACCGGCCTCCCGAAGTGTCACCTGGAAGGCGACCGACAGCAATGGCGACGACCTGGCGTTCGACATCCACTTGCGGGCTCAGGGGGACGCGACTTGGACGCTGCTGAAAAAAGATTGGGAGGAGACCTTCTACACGATGGATGGTGCCAGTGTTCCAGACGGGGTGTACACCTTCAGAATCGTGGTCTCAGACGGGCTCAGTAATCCTCCCGATCAGGCCCTCCAGACCGAAATGATCAGCAAACCTTTCACCGTCGCGAACCACCCACCCGCTCTTGAAATCGGGAGGCCTCGAGTCTCGGGAGACGTGGCCACTTTTCAGGTGACTGCCCAAACCCGCGCCAGTAGTGTCTTCCAGCTTGAATACTCCTTAGACGGGAGAGCCTGGGTCATCACGTGGCCGGCAGATGGCATTGCCGACAGCGAGAACGAGACCTATGAGATCGAGATAGGGAGCCTGTCACAGGGCTCCCACGGCCTGTTGATTCGAGTGATCGACTCGGTGGGCAACCTGGGCACGGGCAAGATTCAGTTTACGGTTCCGTAGGTCTTCCCCATCTTCATGTGGCGATCCGATCGGACCACGGAGGGTCCTCCTACATCGGCGATGTCACCGGTCGGCGAAGTGATAGGGGTAGGGAAAGCTCATTGGTTTGAGCCTCCCCTCCCTCCGAACCGGACGTGCGGTTCTCCCGCATCCGGCTCTCCAGTCAGTGGGGTCCACGGCGGGACTGACAGATCTGCGCGTGGGCTACGGCCATGGTAAATAGCCCCTGCTCGATAAAGTAGGCATTTTTGCCTCCTTTCACTCCTGTTTCCAGGGTCGTCAGCATGCGTTCGGTCCCACTCTTGTCCAAATTAGCCATAAGAGAGGTCGGGTCGACCTCGTAAGATTCGGTTGATCGAATAACCGGACAAGGAGGACCCGACCATGAATCGATTTTGCAGCATTTTCAGTCAACTTCTCCAGCTTTTTCCTCGCTGGGAGTTTCAACAACTGGTCCTGGAGACCAAAGCCGAGCGCCATGCACGCGGTTTCAGCAGCTGGGGACAGTTTGTCGCCATGCTGTTTTGCCAGCTGGGCCGTGCTCATAGCCTGCGGGAGATCTGCGGAGGCCTGGCCAGCTGTGAAGGAAAACTGCATCATCTTGGAATCGCTTCTCCCAAGCGCTCCACCCTCAGCTATGCCAATAAGCATCGACCCTGGCAACTGTACGAAAAGGTTTTTTACCGCCTGCTGGATCGTTGTCTGAGAGAGACCGAAGGGCGTCGCAAGAGAAGATTTCGTTTCAAGAATCCGCTGCTGAGTCTGGATGCGACCGTCATCGATCTGTGCGCACAATTGTTTGACTGGGCTCATTTTTGCCGAACCAAGGGGGCCGTCAAACTGCATCTACTCTTGGACCACAACGGTTACCTTCCCGTCTTTGCCCACATCACCGAGGCAGCCACGGCCGACATCACCGTGGCTCGCCGTCTGAAGTTTGCCGCCGGCACCGTTGTCGTCTTTGATCGCGGCTACAACGACTACAACTGGTATGCGGACTTGACCCGTCAGGGCGTCTTCTTTGTGACCCGTCTCAAAGACCGTGCCGATTACGAGGTCCTCGAAGACCGCCCGCTTCCCAAAAACCGTCGAGTCGTCCGTGACCAGGTGATTTTCTTTCACGGACTGGCCGCCCAGGACAAAACCTGTTTCTTGCGCCTGGTCGAAATCCAAGATCCGCTCTCTGGCCGCCTCGTTTTTTTGACGAATCACCTGGATTTCGGAGCCACCACCATTGCCGCAATCTACAAGGAGCGCTGGCAAATCGAGCTCTTTTTCAAGGCCCTCAAGCAGAATCTACGGGTCAAGACCTTCGTCGGCACCTCGGCCAACGCCCTCAAGACCCAAATTTGGACAGCATTGATCGCTCTGCTGATCCTGAAGTTTCTGCAGCTCAAAGCAACCTTTGACTGGTCACTGTCCAATCTGGCCGCACTGCTGAGGATGAACATGTTCGTTCATAGAGACTTGTGGAGGTGGTTGAACCAACCATTCAAGTTCCCACCCCTACTACCGGAGAGCTCTCAACCCTCCTTCACCTTCTCGTAATCTGGACAGCACCATCGGAGACCTGGACATGAAAAGACTGAAAATCCCGTCCAAGACGCCAATAAAATCAAGGGGTTGATGATCGAATCTCAGCTAATTTGGACAGCAGTGGTTCGGTCCACACTTCCGCTTCCACCCAGCTCCATTTCTGGCTCTCGGCTTCTCTGCCTTGCTTAGGAGTCTCCTCCACTTTCGACAGTTCCTCTTGCTTCGTCATTGACTCTACACATCCACCTTCCTGGCGGGCCTTCGCTCCACCGGCATTACCCGGCTTCTTCACTACTACGCCGCCTCTGACTTCTGCGGGTCTCTTACCAGACCGACCTTTCGCAGACCTCCTCGCTTTACGTCACTTGAACTTCCCACCATTCCATCTCCAACCACCCCAAGGGTTAACAAGATGCCTTTTTCACGTTACCCATCAGGCTCTTGTCCGTGTCAGGTTTCCCTTCCATTCGAGCTTCGCCATTTCCCAGCAGGCTCGCTGTCCCCTCTGAGCCGAATCGAGTTCGTCTCCTACAGACTGGTGGTTCTCCTTCGGCTGCTTCCCACCCCACCTCACGATGACGCAGTTGCCGTCGAATACGGGCCGGAGAACGTTTGCCCGGTAGGGACTTTCACCCTACTGTTCAAGTGCGCTTACGAGCGCACTGGGAGCCGCCTCCGCGCGGCGAACCTGTTCGGACCACGAAGAGTCCTCCCACACTGGGAATGTCACGGGCCGGCGAAGAGATAGGGGTAGGGAAAGCTCATTGGTTTGAGCCTCCCCTCCCTCCGAACCGGACGTGCGGTTCTCCCGCATCCGGCTCTCCAGTCAGTGGGGTCCACGTCGGGACTGACAGATCTGCGCGTGGGCTATGGCCTGTAAGACAGCAGATTGTTTAGGGGGGTGAAGTCAGGCTGTTTTGACCTGGATTGGGTAAGCAGAAAATGACGGATTAGAGGAGCGCTGGTGGTTGAGGCCAGTCCTTGGTAGGAGAGGAGCTAGCGGAAGCGGGAGCCGTTGGCGTTGGCGATCCAGCGACGCAGGGCGACGCGGACGTTGTTGACGCGACTCAGCGGAGCGTTGTCGAAGTACCAGCGGAAGGTTTTGATCTCTTCCAGGATGTCTACGTCGGGGAAGTCGGCGGTCAGTTCGGCAATGAAAGCCGCATCCAGCTCGGGGCGGTAAGGGTAATCGGGCAGCTGCTCTTGCAGGTAGGCGAGGATCTTCTCGGGAGAGTTGTCGAAGAACATGTCGGCGCTATTCACAGCTCGTCGGAGGCCCGGTAGATGTCCTCTTCGTCCAGAGTGGCCTTTTGCTCGAGCACGCCCCGGTTGAGCGCGGCCAGGCAGAGGCGGTTCAGCAGCCGGCAGACGCCGCCCGAAGTTTTGTAAAGGGCCAGGTAGGCCGAGTCGGTGAAGATGTCGGGTTTAGCTCCGGCCAGCTGGAGATGGTGGCAGACGTAGTTTTTGGTTTCGGCCTCATCCAGGGGAGGCAGCTTGTAGGAGAGTAGGATGCGCTGGTGGATGTTGCGGAACATGGGGCGCCCGAGCCGTCGGCCCAGGTCGGGATGACCGATCATGATCATGAGCAGGGGATCGATTGAATCCATCCTAAAATTAAGAAGTACAGGTATTTCGTCCAGTGTTTTGTCGGGCAGACACTGGCTCTCGTCGAGAATTAGAATCGGGGTCTTTTTGGCGTTCTCCACATAGTCGCGCACGGCCGTTTGCAGGTTTCGAAACAGAGTGGACTTGCGGCTGGAGGGCTCACCGCCGAACTCGCTGTTGAGCTGGGCCCAAAAATCCAGGGGAGTGACCGTCGACAGGGGCACGTAGAAGAGCTTGTAGACGGAGGAGTTGAGTTGCTCGACGAAGGCGCGCACGGCGGCCGTTTTGCCGGTTCCGGCCTCCCCCAGCACGAGCATCAGCCCCAGACGGGTACGCATGTAGTCCAGGCGCCGGGCGAGTTCGTCAAAGGCCGCAGTGGGGAGCAGTTTCTGGGCCGGGATGTCCTTGGCGAAGGGAGTGTCGGAGAAGCCGTAAAAAGTGTGGATCACGATTCATCCTCCTCGTCGGGAAGGGAAAAACGGGGTCTTCGGGGGGAAGTGGCGTTTTGGGCGGCGTCGACCCGGTGCAGACGCACCACCGGCTGGTCGTCTTCGAAGAGAAACAGCTCACTGGGACGTCCTTCGGGATGGCGGATCTCGATGCGCAGGCCAGTGTATTGGGGCGGCACTTCCCAGAGCCGGCGGGCGATGGAGACGGTGCAGTCGTTGCGGACGGTGCGGTGCAACGTGCGGTAAAAGACCCGGTCCAACTCGGCCCGGCTGACCGTACGGCGGCGAATGGAGGCGAGCGAGCGCAGGTAACGCTCCAGTGGCGTCTCACAGATGCTCGAGTGGCGGCGCCGGTGATAGTCCTGCTCCAGCCACTGAGACAAGCGAGCATTGAGATCGTCGAGGGTCAAGGCCTCGAGATCGAGAAGGCTTAGAAAACCCTGGCGCAGGGTGCGAAACCAGCGCTCGATTTTTCCGCGCGAAGGACTGTCATAGGGCTTGGAATGCACCAGAGCCACACCCAGACGGGCGCAGGCCAAGGTGAGTTGTTTGGAGGAGAAGGCCGAGCCGTTGTCACAGTAAAGGATCTGGGGTAAACCATGGCGCGAGAAGGCTTTTTGGAGTGCCGAGACGACCACTGCGGAGTTTTCCCGGGTGTAGAAGCGGGCCAGGGTCAGGAAGCGGGAATGGTCATCGATGGCTGCAGCCAGGTAGGTTTTGCGGCGGCGGCGGCCGAGAGGCACCTTGGGGCCGTGCATAAAATCCATCACCCACAGATCGTTGGCGTGGGGTTTTTCGAAGTGCTTGCGGGCCTTGGGCGCCGGCTTGACCTGGGGCCGCAGACCGGCCCGCTTGATGTGACGACGCAAAGTGGATTCGGAGATGCGGCGCGAAGTGATGTGGCCCGAGGCCACCAGCTGTTCACGGAGTCGGTTGACCGGCACCCGGGGATGGCGGGCCAGCAGCTCGGAGATGTGGGCGCTCAGCTGCTCGGAGATGACCCGGCTTCGGCCCGCATCGCAACGCCGCTTGGGCAAGAGTCCGTCGAGTCCTTCTTGGCGGTAGCGGCGCAACCAGCTCTTGAAAGTGGCGACTGAGTAGCGGCGTCTGCCCAGACCCGGCACATCCAGCTCTTTTCGGGCCATGCGGCCGAAGTAACGGGCTTGGCTGCCGGCGGCGGCGTGCAGCACCGGCGCGATGACGCCGTAGCGGAACAGCGCCACGGCCTGGCGTTTTTGTTTTCCCTTCATCCTGAGGCTCCTTTGGCCAACCCTTTGTGCCACAACCCTACCGCTGGGCCCCTATCACGCAGTGTGGAGGATCGATTCTTGTCATGACGCGGCTGCCAGCCGGGTCCAAACAACGTGGCGCAAAAAGGGGATTGAGCGACTTGTGCTGCAGACACAGCGGATGCCGGTGAGTCAGCCCGTCAGCAAGCCAGAGCGGGGCCCGAGAGCCAATCGTAGGTCGAACAGCAGGTGGGGGAAGTAACGCCGATGAAAACGCAGCACCACTCGGGGTGGAGAGCCTCGGGGCTGGGCCGCCAGCAGCGCGGCCACCTGCTGGGCCTGCCGCCGCACCCCTTGGACGGCTCCGGGCAACTCGACCTCGGCCACCGGAAAAGAGAGCAGTCGCCCATAGACGGCCGCCAACAGCAGCAGCATGCGGTGCAGCGTCAACTCCTCCAACAGCACAGCTTCCTCACCTTGGCTGCCGGCCGTGGCCACCTCGTCCAGCGCTTGGCGCATCGTCCGTTTGCCGTTCACCACCACTTCGACCATCCAGCTCATCAACCCCAGGCTGAAGCGTCGGCGCGGCACCACTTGAGCCGGCAGCACGCTGAAGGTGACATCTCGTGGCTGATCCGGGCCCCGCCGCCGGCAGCGGAAGCGAGCCACTGGAAACCGTTGATAGGTCCGCCCCTCCTCATCCACCAAGCACCTGAAATACAGACCGTGGCGTACGGCGCATTCACTTCCCCGGCACAGCGGACAGCGGTCCCGGTAGTCGGGCAACAGCTCGTACAGCCCCAGTCCCAGAGAGGAAAGACTTGACAAAGACCTGTCTTGGAAGCGATCCTGAATCTGAAGTTTGTCTTCGAAAAGCCGGGAGTTATCCGAAGCTCAAACCACGGGCTCCCGGCTGCTCCTTTCCCTTCTTCTCCGCAGCCAAGACAGCTGTCACACTGTCATATTCTTTTCACCCGCTGCGGGCTAAGACAATCTATACAATTCCGGCTGCAAAAGGCAGAGAAGTTTGTGACGTATTACATGGCCATGGTAAATAGCCCCTGCTCGATAAAGTAGGCATTGGGCCAGCGTTGATGATCGCTCCCTCGGGCTCGGCCTCTCCGTTTCCGGCGCTTTCGCAGAATCGATCGCAGACGCCCTCGTACCCATCCATCCACCCCCTTAAACGTCGCGGGATGGCTGTGTTGAAAGTACCCAAACCAACCCCGTAGGATTGGGTTGAGCGTCTCAATGGTCTGCTTCAGACTGTGGCCATTCGTCCTTCGGGTCAGTGGGCGGACTCGCTCCCGCAGCTTCTTTTCACTGCTTTTGCGAGGCCATTTAAGCCCTCTTTCAAAGTGGTAACCCAGAAAGTCGAACCCACCCTTTTGGCGAGCATCCACTACCCGGGTCTTGTTCGGGTTCAGTCGTAATCCACGCTGCGCCAGCTCCTTTCGAAGCTTCCTCAGCGCTTCTCGCGCCTGTCGCTCATCTCGGCATAGAATCACCCCATCATCGGCATAGCGGATCATCACTTCCCCGGCACGCTCCATCTCTTCATCCACTGGATGTAAATACAGATTAGCCAGCAACGGACTGATCACCGCACCTTGAGGAGTTCCTCTCTCCGGCTTCCACTTCTTCATCCCATCCAGAACTTCTTGTTCCAGATAGCTTCGAATCAGCTTCAGCACTCGACCGTCTGAGACTTCCTTCTCCACTTCTTGCATCAAGATCTCCGGGTCAATGCAGTCAAAGTATTTCTCGATGTCTGCATCAACCACCCAGTGATAGCCTTCTTCCAGTCGTCGTTGCACCTCGCGCAGTGCATCCTTGCAGCTTCGCTGCGGCCGGAATCCATAACTGTGCCGGCAGAACTTCTTTTCGAAGATTGGTTCCAGCACCTGGCGAAGGGATGTCTGCACCACTCTGTCCCGTACTGTCGGGATCCCCAGCGGTCGCTTCTTCCCTCCTCCTTTATCGATCCAGTGTCGGCGCACTGCTCGCGGTTGATAGCGATCGTCTTTCAGTTCCTGGTGCAGTTGCTCCAGTTCCCTTTCCAATCGCCACTCAAACTTCTGGATACTTTGGCCATCCACTCCACCGGCTCCTTTCCGTCGGCGTACCTTTCGCCACGCCGCTTCCAGACTCCGATTTCTGTAGACCTTGTCAATCAAGCTGAACCATTTGCCTCCTTTCACTCCTGTTTCCAGGGTCGTCAGCATGCGTTCGGTCCACACTTCCGCTTCCACCCAGCTCCATTTCTGGCTCTCGGCTTCTCTGCCTTGCTTAGGAGTCTCCTCCACTTTCGACAGTTCCTCTTGCTTCGTCATTGACTCTACACATCCACCTTCCTGGCGGGCCTTCGCTCCACCGGCATTACCCGGCTTCTTCACTACTACGCCGCCTCTGACTTCTGCGGGTCTCTTACCAGACCGACCTTTCGCAGACCTCCTCGCTTTACGTCACTTGAACTTCCCACCATTCCATCTCCAACCACCCCAAGGGTTAACAAGATGCCTTTTTCACGTTACCCATCAGGCTCTTGTCCGTGTCAGGTTTCCCTTCCATTCGAGCTTCGCCATTTCCCAGCAGGCTCGCTGTCCCCTCTGAGCCGAATCGAGTTCGTCTCCTACAGACTGGTGGTTCTCCTTCGGCTGCTTCCCACCCCACCTCACGATGACGCAGTTGCCGTCGAATACGGGCCGGAGAACGTTTGCCCGGTAGGGACTTTCACCCTACTGTTCAAGTGCGCTTACGAGCGCACTAGGAGCCGCCTCCGCGCGGCGATCTGATCTTCAATTTTCAATTCCCTCAGAGCCCCTCATAGACATCCACCTTCTGAAAGGAATAGATCAGAAAGGCGTTGGACATTTCGGAGGTCCCGTCAAAGTGGCTCTCTCGAAGCGTGAGGTCGACTGCGTGCAGCAATTCCATCGTTTTCGGATACACCAGAATACTCTCGATCCGGGCATTCCCCTCAGGGCTGATCTTAGCGATCAGCGAGAACGAATCCTCGTAGGGGATCTTCCAGGCTGTGTCGACCAGTTCGTTAACACTCGCGTTTGACTGGAGCACCTGGACCAGCACAGGTGGTCGGCCGGAAGTGGCGGGAGAGTCCAATTCGGAAGCATGGACGGGGAAAGTCCATTGCTGAACCGGAAGCCGAGGCAACTGAGACGCCAGCGCGCAAAGAAAGACGAAAGAGACCGGGAGCGCCGAAAGGCGGCACAGAGCAGACCTTCGGCCCAGGTCTCTGAGAGCGGTCAGAAGATTTCTAAGGAAATCGGACGGGTAGTCTGACCACCTTCGGCGCGTCCAGGTGAGCAGGGCTTGTCGCATCCTCTTGCGACTTCCATCAGGGAGATAAACCGGAGAAGAGAGAGCCCGCCGGACGAGCTCAAGCTCGTTCAGGTGGTGGCCGCACTGTGGGCAATCCCCGACGTGCCGTTGCACAACGCGTGCTTCGAAAGCCGACAACTCTCCATCGACAAACTGGTTCAGCTTCTCATTGACTTCTTGACAGTACACTTCCGACCTCCGGGCTGGTAACGCTGAAGAACACGGCGCAGCTTTTCTCTTCCTCTGGCAATGCGCGACTTGACGGTTCCTGCAGAAACACCAACCGTTTGAGCGATATCTTCGTAACTGAGATGCTGTACGTCTCTCAGGATTACGGCAGCCCGCTGGTCGAAAGGCAGACGTGCCAGACCCTCCTCGATAGCTTCTCTCGCCTCGATCGATAGAAGTTGTCGATCCAGCGAGGGTTCCTGGCTGGCTGGCTCCAGGGAGGTCTGATCATCAAAACTACCTGTAATACTCAGGGTTGTGGGACGGCCGCGAAAGCGCCTCCGCCACCAGCGATTACGATTGGCTGCCTGATTGAGAGTCACGCGGTAAAGCCAGGTCTTGAGGCTGCACTCACCGCGAAAACGTTTGACTTGTCTGTAAAGAACCAGGAAAACGTCCTGGGTAACATCGTAAGCTTCCGACTTGTCAGTCAGAAGTTTGGTGGCCAGCGAATAGACCATGTCTTTATACAGTTCGAATACTTCCTCGAAGGCTGCCTCATCCCTCGCTTTGAGCCTCGAGACGAGAGTCTCGCCGTGAGACATCGCAATCTCGGAATGGATCGAGGTTGTCAGCTGGGCCATTTCAGTGACTCTTCTTGACTCACATCTTAGTACTTACTTCAGTGCCGGTTTGTGAAACCCGTTACTTGATTAGAGTCGAGAGATGCGGTTTAGGTTCCACTTTTCTTTCTATGAGTTCTGGGTTCTAGCAGCCCGTGGCAGAAGTGCTTAATTGGGTCCGGACACCGACTTGGGCCGGGGGCCACCTGGAAAGGGCCCGATTGAAAGTTTTCCAATCAAACCTTCAAAGAAAGTGCTGATCCGTCTCCTCAGGCCCTTTCTCAGCCCGAAAAAGGCTAACAAAGCGCAAAGAATCCGGGCGTGGAGGGCCCGGGGAGTCCCTGCGCCGAGTTTCTGGCGCATCACCATACCCAGGTTGAACGCACCGGCCTGAATCAGCAGTCTCTTGGCCACATTGTCGTGTCCCCTGACCTCGGTGCGGCGCATCCCCCCTGTCCGGTACAGATGAGCAAAGGATCTTTCCAGTTTTTCGCCCCGCCGTCTCAGTAACTCGCGGCCTCGCTCTCCCCGTATCCGTCTGCGGTTGGCATAGGTGGCATCTCGCCCCTCGATGTTGCCTTTCCACTTGCGTCTGCCCCGCTTCGGTTCCGAGATGTAACTGCGTATCTGCAGCGCTGCAAAATCCTTTACCGTTTCGGTGCTGTGATATCCCTTGTCGGCCACCACCTCGGCCATTTCCTCTTTTTGCCCCGTCGCCTCTTCAATGTTTTCGGCAGCACGAATCAGCGTCTCCTTCAGGGTCGTCGTGTCTCCTTTATCGGCTCCCTGTACCGTGACCGCCACAATCGCTCCCGTCTCCATGTCGATGGCATGCTCGGCCTTGTGGGCCAGGTGCGTTCGCCCGTCCTTCATCTTCGTGATGCGAGCGTCCGGATCGTGAGGATGTTTCCACTCTTTGTTGGAGCCTTTCTTCTTGCGTTTCCGGTCCGTACGAACCAGGTCTTCGCGGGTGGGCGTCTCGATTCCGGAAGCCTGAGCCAATCCGGTTAAAAACTGGTTATAGTCTTCTCCCGTATCCCGTCGGATGATGGTGCGCATCGCCGCATTGGCTTCCAGCGTCGTCGCGTCGATCCCGATCGTCTTTCCCTTCAGCAGTTCCGATTCCGCCAGTCGCTCCAGCACCCAGCTGAACACCGCCGCATGGGTCTGCACATCGATTAATCTCCGGGTTCTCGATATCGTCGAGTGATCGGGTGGTGTCTCGCTCACTTTCAATCCCAAAAACTCTCTCAGGGCCAGTGAATCGGCCACTCTCCAGGCAATCCCTCGCTCCGCTCCGATCCCTTCAAAATACCCCACCAGCAACAGCCGAAAATACACTCCCGGCGCCACGCTCGGCCGCCCCATCTTCTCCGCGTAGAACTTCCCGCACAGCTCCTCTACGAAATCGTCAAAGCCGTGCTCACTCAATACCTCGTTGAGGGCTTCGTAGAATGGATGCCCAGGACTCCGCGCTAACTGGCTGCTGGCCACCCACAGATCCGCTTGTCGCCGTCGCTTCTTCTTTCCCATTGCCATGGGACCAGTGTAGTGTCTGAATGTGACCCCTACCCTCGACTTTCACCACAGGCTGCTAGGTTTTGAATCTGGAATTCCAGAACCCAGAACCCAGAACCCATTACCCCTACGACGCCTTGGTCATCGTGACCCGGCTATTTGCCTGAAGCTGGATTTTCACGTTAATTCGGAGGGGGTCATCGGGCAGAATCAGCAGAGTTCCGAAGGTGGTGTTGAACTTGGTGAGTGTGACGCTGTAGCGTCCGGGCGGGACAGTGACCGAACTGACACCGGTTCGGCCTTCAAAAGTGATCTGCGAGCTGTTGTGGGATCGACCGTCGCTCTCGTTGCGGAGCACGTAGTTGAGATTGGCAAACCGGTAGATGTCAAAGTCTGAAGAACGGCTCTTGGAAATCCGAAACACGACGCTGCGGGGCTTGTTGGCCCTCTGGGCCGCTTGCAGTCGCTTTTTATGACGGCCCAGTACCGCTGCCAGCTGGCCGGGGCTGAACTGGTCGTCAATCCAGGTCTGGTACTTGTGCTTCGATTCAAGAACGGCCTCGTTGACAAGCTCAAGGAGTCTATTCTCTCCCTGTGTGACAGCGACTCCACACTCGATGCTGTCGACCACTAGATCGGGCAGGATCTCGAGGTGAGTTACACCCGTGATCGTTGCCAGAGCGTAGGCTGCCATGATGCGATCGTCGATGACCGCATCGAGATCTCCGCTCCGAAGCTCGAGGATGGCTTCGTCCAAAGTCCCAATGGGGATGATTTCGGCGTCTCGGTATTTGGTCTGTACTTTCTGTTCGACCGCTGTCCCCTTGCGGACCCCGATTTTGGCCTGGCCGAGAGTGTTGGGGCGAATGCTATCGTTGCGAACCGGATTGATCACTACAACCAGTTCAGATGTGTAGTAAGTCTCCGAGAACGCCACCTGCCGTTCCCGTTCCGGCGTTTTTCCAAAGACGGAAATAACAAAGTCGACCTCATCCTTCAGCAGTGCGGAGATCAGTCCGTCATAGCCTCGATGGTTCCAGGAAGGTTCCACGTCAGAGCGTTTCAGCTCTTCTCCGATTCTCTGAGAAATCTGCTTGGCCAGTGCAGGTTCCGGGCCCACTAACTCGCTCCCGACCTGGTGCAGCAGTGGGGCTTCAAAGGGCACGACTGCGAAATAGGTATACCCTTCCTTCTCGACCTGGAACAGGGTTCCGCGGTGGGAGCCGCCGTTACAGGCGGCATAGAGTCCCAGCGTGCCGGTCAAGAGCAGTCTGGCCTTTCGGCCCGTGCGCATCTTCAGTATTGATCGAGTCAAATCTATGCCTCGAATGGTTTGCCTACTGCCCTCGGTCACGACGGAAATCGTCAGCCGCCCAACTCACTCTTGCGACTGAAGTTACCCCACTTTTGTGGACAGTTTACGGCTTTCGAATCAAGCCACATCTGAGTGCCTCGATTCATAGTTGATCGGCGACAGATAGTCCAGTGACGAGTGCCGCCTGTGAGGGTTGTAAAAGCCCTCGATGTAGTCGAAGACAGCAAGCTTGGCCTGCAGCTTGCTGCGGAAGCTGTGCCGGTCGATCAGTTCACACTCCAGAGAGGCAAAAAAGCTCTCACACAGCGCGTTGTCATAACAGTCACCGACCGAGCCCATGGAGGGTCTGATGCCGGCTCTCTTGCAGCGTAGCCCGAACTCGATCGACGTGTATTGCGTCCCCTGGTCCGAGTGATGGATCACCCCGTCGGATTCACGCTCTTGAAGTGCCATTTGCAGGGCATCGGTCACTAGCCGGGTTTTGAGATCATTTCTGAGCGACCAGCCGACCACTCGACGACTGAAAGCGTCGACCACTACGGCCAGGTAGACGAAACCTGCCCAACTCGGCACGTACGTGATGTCTGCAACCCACAGTCGGTTGGGGCGGCTGACCTGGAAGTTTCGCTCCACCAGATCCGGAGCCGGACGGCTGTCTTGGCCTCTCAGGGTCGTGCGTGTCTTGCGTCTGCGGCTAACGCCTTCAATGCCGGCGACTTTCATCAGTCGGGCCACCCGGTTTTTGCCCACCAGGTGACCTTCCTCTCGAAGTTCCGCCGTAATGCGGGGAGCTCCATAGGTCCGACGACTTTGCTGGTGGATCCCGTTGATTGTTTCCAGAAGACGAGCATTCGCTTCATCTCGAGTCGAAGGTCCGCGATCGACCCACGCGTAGTAGCCACTGGTGGAGACACCCAGCAAACGGCACATGGTGGTGATTGGATAGTCGGCCTGATTCACTTTCACGAACCTGAAGACTCCTTGGAAATCGGATCGCTCTCCCGTGCGAACCAGGCCGCGGCTTTTGCCAATATTTCCCGCTCAACCCTCAGCTGCCTATTTTCTTTGCGCAACTTCCGCAGCTCGGCTCGTTCTACCGTCGTCAGGCCGTCTCTACGACGGCCTTCATCCAGGTCTGCCTGGGCGATCCAGTTGCGGATCGTCTGTTCGTTGGGTTCAAACTCTCGGGCCAGCTCACCGGGGCTGCGCCCGGCTCGATGAAGCTCGACTATCTGCTGGCGAAACTCGGGTGGATAAGCTCGTCTTGTTCTTGGCATCGTGTCCTCCATTCTCCCAAAGGATTAGGTGTCCACGAAACCGGGGGAACTCCAGACTGCCATGAGTCACAAACTAACAAAATAGAACTCCGGGCGGCCTCTTGGCAAGGTACAAATCCAGTGTCACTGCTTTGTGCTTTGTGAAAGTGCGACCCTATCGATAGAAAGGATTCTCTCCGGCAGAGTGGTCGGTTACGTCGACAACCTCCTGAATCTCAGGAACCAGTTCCTTGATTCTGGCCTCGATTCCCTGTTTGAGGGTTACATCGACCATACCACAGCCGTGGCACCCCCCACCAAAACTGAGGTAGACCCGATTGTCCTTGACTCCGACGAAATGAACCACGCCTCCGTGCGCAGCCACTGCGCTGTTGATCTCAGTATCAATGAGCCGCTCCACCTTTTCGGCGGTGGGTCCGCTCAAGTCCGCGCGTGGACCTTCCCCCAGTTCTGGAGTCTCCGGCTTGTTGGGATTATCGAAGCTGAATCCGCTACGCAGAACTCCCTCCTCGTAATCAATCGTCACTCCCTCCAGGTTCGGGGCGCTGCCGGCGTCGACCAGCACCTTGACGCCATTGCTTTGCACCACTACATCATTGGCGCGGAGATCGTCATCTCCCACCAGCCTCATTCCGTATGCGAACTCGGAAGTGCCATTGGTGGTGGCCTCCAGTCGCAAAGCGGTCTTCGCAGGCTGCTGTTGCTCCAGGGCGGCCACAATCTGAGTGCGCGCTTCGTCGGTGATTCTCAAGTCTGACATGGCTGTGATCCTTTCGATTTGTTTGCAGTCGAACCAAATAGGATTTTAGCAAAGAATTGGCTCCAGAAGGTGCGGATCAATTTCTCAAGAAAAAGCGAACCGTGCCATCGTCCCGGGAAGTCAGGTATTGACCGCAAGTGGGAGCATACCGATACTTATGGTTCTAAATCAGGAAATAGCGCAAGTTTCCAGAGTTGCTTTGGGCGATTGCAGGCTGTTCCCGGGAGGGTGTCATTGAAAGAGCTTCGGGTGCAGTTCAGCTCCAATCAAGAGAAAGGGTGAGAAACTTATGGCCAACAATAATGTGACTGCTTGGAAGTACGTCGACAGTGCCCTGTGCTTCGCTGCAGCCAGAACATTTAACTTCATACAGCTTTTTAACAAGTATCAGCCAGGACCCGCGGTTGTCCCCAAATGGTCCGACAAGCCGCTCTTGAAATCCTGGCAGAAGACCAAACCTAATCTGGGATGGCCCCGCGAAACCGATTCCCTGTGTCCCAAGTGCGTGATTGAAGCTCGGGAGAGGATCATCAGCGGAGAGGAGGACTACCACATTCTCATCGACGAGAAAGTAGGTGAAGTCAAGGCCAAAATCATAGAGCGGGACAACGAGATCTGGATGATCAAGGAGTGTCCAATTCACGGTAAGTTTGAAGATGTCATATCGATTGACGCCAACTTCATGCGCTGGATCGAAGCCAACTTTCCGGGTCGGGACATCCAATCCCACAACGATGAAGATCTGCACAACCACGGGTCGAGCACGATTCGCCACGGCCGCGGCTCCGTTCTGACGGTTGACCTGACGAATCGCTGCAACATGATGTGTGACCCTTGCTTCATGGATGCCAATCAGGTCGGATTTGTCCATGAGCTGGAGTGGCAGGACATCAAGGAGATCCTCGACAACGCCTTGAGAATCAAGCCCCGGAGGCAGATGTCGGTGCAGTTTTCAGGCGGAGAGCCAACCATTTCGCCTCATTTCTTCCGGGCCGTCAAGTATGCTCGCAGAATCGGCTACAACAGCGTCCAGGCGGCAACCAACGGGATCGAATTCGCCAAGAGCAAAGAATTCAGCCGTAAGGCGGCTGAGGCCGGTCTGCGCTTCCTTTACTACCAGTTCGATGGAGTTGGCAATGAGGCCAACAGTCACCGCCACATCGGCAACCTGTTCGACATCAAGCTTCGAGGAATCGAGAATGCCCACGAGGCGGGCATTGAGATAGTCCTGGTAACGACGCTGTTGAATAATGTGAACAACGATCAGGTTGGACCGATTATCCGTTTTGCCCTCGACAACCCGAAGAAGGTTGCCTTTATCGCTTTCCAGCCGGTCTCCTTCACGGGCCGGGATGAGGAAGTTACGGATGAACGGCGGATGCGCCAGCGCTACACCCTCTCCCATCTCGCCCATGACGTGAAAAACCAGACTGGAATGACGGAGCCCACTCGTGACTGGTTTCCTCTTTCATTGATGGGAGCGTTCGCCGACTTCGCCGATATGGTGCACGGTCCCGAGGCGGACTGGGGTCAGGTCAGCTGCGGCTGCCATCCCAATTGCGGTGTCGGAACTGCCGTGATGATTGACAAAGAGACGAAGGATTTTGCGCCTGTACCCCAGTTTCTGAGCATCCCGGGCCTGGTCCGGGATATGCAGGCCATTACCGACGCCGCGCGTGGAAAGACTTTTTCCAATCTCATGATGGGTCTCGCCCTGCTCAAGAATTACAGGCCCTTTGAATCCCCTCCTCGACTGAAGCTGTGGTCGGTTCTTCAGAAGTTCGACAAGAGTTTCGGCCTGACAGGGAGAGATTACGGGAATGGCAAGAATCGGCGCGACGACAACTGGAACTTCCTGTTCGTTGCCGGGATGTGGTTCCAGGATCTCTTCAACTACGATTTTCGCCGCACCGAGATGTGCATCATCCCCTACGCCACCCAGGAGGGCGAGATCTCTTTCTGCGCCTATAACACCGGACACGGCTGGCGCAACATCATTGAAAACATGCACCAGAATGCAACCGTTGCAAAATGGTACGAGAAACATGGGCGACATGAGATCTTTGCCGGCGGCAAGAACGTGGATCTTGAGAGCTATGAGCATTCACTGAAGCTAAATGCAGCAGATGTGGAAGCTGAGCGAGAGGAGAGTGCCTTGCCGCAGACGGCGCGCGACGAGAAGATGCTGCGGCGCAAGGCCGCCAGGGAGGCCGTCCAGGTGCGGAAATATTACGAAGAAAAGGTGATGGGTAAGAAGAGTAAAGACAACCTGATTGAGATCTCAACCAGCTAGTTCTAACCCCTGCATGTCAGAATTATCCCGCAAGACCTGTGTTCCCTGCCGCGGTGGTGTGCCTCCGCTGCGCGGGGAAGAAATCCGGCCTCTCATCGAGCAGGTGCCTGGATGGCGGGTTGTTGACGAGCACCACCTGGAGAAGGAATACACCTTCTCCGATTTCCAGGCCGCTCTCGATTTCGTGAATCGGGCCGGCGGCATCGCCGAAGACCAGGGTCATCATCCTGACATTAGTCTGAGCTGGGGAAAAGCCGGGGTGAAGATCTGGACCCACAAGATTGAAGGCCTGACTGAGAGCGACTTCATTCTGGCAGCCAAGATTGACGAAGTCGCCTGACGGCGACTTGATGGGAAATGGAAAATTGAAAATGGGAAATTAGGAATCTGAGATTCGCGCCATTGCGATCTCGACAGCTGAATCCCAAATCTTTAATTTTCAATCTTCCATTTTCAATTTTCCATTTCCCATCCCCTCCCGTCGATACACAATCCTCCCCCCCACGATCGTGTAAAGAACTTCTGTCTTCAGAATCTCAGAAGGAGGGATTTCGAGCAGGTTGTTTGAAAGCACTGTCAGATCGGCCAGCTTTCCGACTTCGATGGTCCCCTTCACATTCTCTTCGAAGTTTCCGTAGGCCGTCCCCAGCGTGTAGGCTCGCAGGGCCGTTTCCATGGCAACCCGCTCTTCGGGAAACCATCCCCCGGCAGGATCGCCCGTAACTGTCTGCCGAGTCACGGCGGCGTACAAACCCAGCATCGGATTGATCGGGTACTCCGCAGCGGAGGTTCCAGGCCAGTCACTGCCAAAGCTCAAGACGGCTCCTGCTTCGTGCAGGCGGCGGAAAGCATAGGCTCCACGACAGCGCTCGTGCCCGATGCGCTTCTCCATCCAGCGCATCTCGCCGCTAAGGTGAAAAGGCTGAACCTCGGCCACGACTCCCAGGCGCCCCAGGCGCAGGAAGTCCTGGTCCCTGATCACCTGGGCATGAACCAGCCGGACGCGTCGATCCTTCTCGCCGTTCAGCCGGTTCAGTCCCTCAAGGTAGTCCAGGAGCAGTGCATTCGCTTCATCTCCAACAGCATGGACACTCAGCTGCAGCCCTGCCAGGTCGGCACGCTCCATGTAGCCAAGGAACCTGCCTTCCACGAACTCTCCGTTTTCATCCGCCATCAGCCGCCGCCATCGGCCCCGGTTCGAGGGTTGGTGGCTGTAGGGCTCAAAAAAGCGGGCCGAGCTGGTCCCCATGATGCCGTCGATATGACCCCTGACGGCACCCAGACGAATCCAATCATCGCCGGAACCAACACGAATGGCCTGCCGAGCCAGAACCTTCCATCTTTCTAGGTCAGATCTGAAGTGAACCCGGACGGTCAGTTGATCACGGGATCTGAGCTGCCGGTAGATCTCCAACTGCTGATCGTCAGACATGTCGCTGATGGAAGTCACGCCGTAGCGGCGGATCTCGACCAATGCCTGTCGGCTCTGGGAGAGTCGCCTCTTGTTGCTGAATTCCCGGGGTACCACAGGCGAAAAGAGGGCGCCAACTCCTCGACCCCAAAGCATGCCGGTGGGTTTTCCCTCGGAATTCCTCTCGAAGACAACTCCGGGTGCCGTGGGCCGCTCAGGATCAAGTCCGGCAGCCACCAGCGCCGCCGTGTTAACCGCAAAGGAGCTGTTGTCGAATTCTTGAATATAGAGAGGGTTTCTGGCTGTCAGTTCCTCGATCAGGGCGATGTCCGGTGTGAACCCGTCCGCCGCTTCCCCCGCCGTACTGCCTTCGGCCAACTGGTCGTAGGCACCCCAGTAGCCTCCTAGAATCCACTCTCCGCTTTCCAAGTGCTCAACAACTTCCCGGGTCCGCTCAAGGAACTCGTCCTGACTCCGCACCCGCATGAGGTTGAACTCGAGAAAACGGGCCGCCGAGGCAAAGTGCACATGGTTGTCGTTGAACCCCGGAACCACAAAAGCCCCGTTCAAATCGATGAGCTCAGTGAAGGGTCCCCGGTGGATCATTGCCTCATCCGCATCTCCGACCAACACCAGGCGGCCCCTTCGGATAGCGACCGCAGTGGCGCTCCGCTGCTCGGGATTGCCAGTCCAGCAGGTGCCGTTGAGAAGGATCAGATCAGCTGGATCCTCGGCTGAGCTGCTGCATTTCGGGAGGAAGCTCAGCAGCAGAGCGAAAAGGAGGACTCGTAGGGTCGAAGTCAAAACCACGGTCGGATTGTACGGGATTGAATATCGGAAATCCTCTGTTCGTATCACGTGTCGGACAGGCGCGGGCCCGGGTAAAGGCAAGGGAAAGGCGCTAAACAGGGACGAAGCCCGATCGGATCATTTCCACCGGGGGCCTCGGTTTCTGATGATCAGGGTAGTTCGGCGGCCGGCCTTGACCCTCTGGAGGGGCCACATTACAGTGCTCTTTGTAGGCCTGAAAAACGGGCTCCATGATCAACGCCGAACGACTTCCTGGACAGTGTGCACGGGAGTTTTGGAGTCGGGACATCACGGGGATAATAACAAGATGGCACAGTGGTACTTCAGCTACAACAACGATCAGATCGGCCCTTTCGACCACGACCAGGCAGTGCACAGGGCAAAGCAGAATCCAAAGGGCTACGCCTGGCGGGAAGGATTTGCCGAGTGGCTGCCGATATCGCAGGTGACGGAGTTGAGCTCTCCGACTCCGGGGAGCGCCCATGCATCTGCTGATCCAGTCGGCACCAGTGATCGGGTGGATTACAAGATCGTTGGCGAAGAGATGCAGTTCGTCGAGGTGGAGCTGGATCCAGGGGAGAGCGTGGTGGCCGAAGCTGGCACTCTCATGTACAAGGACGCTGCCGTGAAGATGGATACGGTTTTCGGGGATGGTTCGCATACCTTATCCGACGGCAGCCTCATAGACAAGCTGGTGGGTGCAGGAAAACGGCTGCTGACGGGGGAGGGCCTGTTCATAACCGTCTTCAGCCACTCTGGAAGTGGGAAAGCGAGGGTCTCCTTTGCAGCGCCCTTCCCGGGAACCATTATCCCTGTGTCCCTGCCTGATATCGGCGGACGACTGGTGTGCCAGAAAGACAGCTTTCTGTGCGCTGCCAAAGGGGTTCAAATTGGCATCTTCTTTCAGCGCAAAATCCTGACAGGCCTTTTTGGGGGAGAGGGCTTTATTATGCAGAAACTGGAAGGCGACGGTCTGGTCTTTGTCCACGCAGGTGGCTGTGTGCATGAACGCGAACTCGGCCCCGCGGATGTCTTGCACGCCGACACTGGCTGCGTGGTTGCTTTCCAGGACAGTGTTGACTTCGACATCCAGAAGGTGGGCGGCATCAAGTCCGCTCTCTTTGGTGGAGAGGGACTTTTCTTTGCCACACTGCGAGGCCCCGGGAAAGTCTGGCTGCAATCCCTGCCCTTCTCCCGCCTGGCCGGTCGCATGCTGATGGCCGCGCCCAAGGGCGGTGGAAAACGAGTTGGAGAGGGCTCCATCCTGGGCGGTCTGGGTGATTTGCTGGACGGCGACAATCGGTGAATTGGATTGAAAATGGAAAATGGAAAATTAATACGGGAAACATGGGCAAGCCAGACTCAAACCAGAGAAGGAACACGGCGCGGAACTTCTCTAATTTCAGCAGCCCGCTCTCTTTGCCACACTGGGTAGCAAAGCACTCTTGTCCAAATTAGCCATAAGAGAGGTCGGGTCGACCTCGTAATATTCGGTTGATCGAATAACCGGACAAGGAGGACCCGACCGTGAATCGATTTTGCAGCATTTTCAGTCAACTTCTCCAGCTTTTTCCTCGCTGGGAGTTTCAACAACTGGTCCTGGAGACCAAAGCCGAGCGCCATGCACGCGGTTTCAGCAGCTGGGGACAGTTTGTCGCCATGCTGTTTTGCCAGCTGGGCCGTGCTCATAGCCTGCGGGAGATCTGCGGAGGCCTGGCCAGCTGTGAAGGAAAACTGCATCATCTTGGAATCGCTTCTCCCAAGCGCTCCACCCTCAGCTATGCCAATAAGCATCGACCCTGGCAACTGTACGAAAAGGTTTTTTACCGCCTGCTGGATCGTTGTCTGAGAGAGACCGAAGGGCGTCGCAAGAGAAGATTTCGTTTCAAGAATCCGCTGCTGAGTCTGGATGCGACCGTCATCGATCTGTGCGCACAATTGTTTGACTGGGCTCATTTTTGCCGAACCAAGGGGGCCGTCAAACTGCATCTACTCTTGGACCACAACGGTTACCTTCCCGTCTTTGCCCACATCACCGAGGCTCGCCGTCTGAAGTTTGCCGCCGGCACCGTTGTCGTCTTTGATCGCGGCTACAACGACTACAACTGGTATGCGGACTTGACCCGTCAGGGCGTCTTCTTTGTGACCCGTCTCAAAGACCGTGCCGATTACGAGGTCCTCGAAGACCGCCCGCTTCCCAAAAACCGTCGAGTCGTCCGTGACCAGGTGATTTTCTTTCACGGACTGGCCGCCCAGGACAAAACCTGTTTCTTGCGCCTGGTCGAAATCCAAGATCCGCTCTCTGGCCGCCTCGTTTTTTTGACGAATCACCTGGATTTCGGAGCCACCACCATTGCCGCAATCTACAAGGAGCGCTGGCAAATCGAGCTCTTTTTCAAGGCCCTCAAGCAGAATCTACGGGTCAAGACCTTCGTCGGCACCTCGGCCAACGCCCTCAAGACCCAAATTTGGACAGCATTGATCGCTCTGCTGATCCTGAAGTTTCTGCAGCTCAAAGCAACCTTTGACTGGTCACTGTCCAATCTGGCCGCACTGCTGAGGATGAACATGTTCGTTCATAGAGACTTGTGGAGGTGGTTGAACCAACCATTCAAGTTCCCACCCCTACTACCGGAGAGCTCTCAACCCTCCTTCACCTTCTCGTAATCTGGACAGCACAATCGGAGACCTGGACATGAAAAGACTGAAAATCCTATCCAAGACGCCAATAAAATCAAGGGGTCGATGATCGAATCTCAGCTAATTTGGACAGCAGTGGTAGCAAAGAGGGGTTCCTAATCTTCCATTTTCAATCTTCCATCTACTGCAGTGGTAGGATGAACTTTGTTTGCAAATGCACCGGCTCGACAAAATGGCTGTAAACGATCGCATTATCGTCAAGAAGTACGGAGGGACCTCGGTCGGCAATTCCGAGATGATTCGCCGGGTCGCCGCAGGTCTGCGTCAAGATCAGGCCGCGGGCTGGAAGCAGGTGGTCGTCGTCTCGGCCATGGCTCAGACAACTGATCGGTTGATCGCTCTGGCAAAGGAAGTCACGCAGCGACCGCGGGCGCGAGAGCTGGATTTGCTGCTGACCACGGGAGAACAGGTTTCCAGTGCCCTCCTGGCCATGGCTCTCCACGAAGTTGGTTCGGAGGCCACTGCCCTGACGGGAGCTCAGTGCGGTATTCGGACAGATGGCAACTTCTCACGGGCTCGAATCCAAGAGATCAATGCGGATCGGCTCCACCGTCATCTGGACAAGGGCGAGATCGTCATTGTCGCGGGCTTTCAGGGAATCACCTATGACGATGAAATCACGACCCTGGGCCGCGGAGGTTCGGATACGACTGGCACAGCCTTAGCTGCTGCCCTGGGATCCTGCCAGTGTCGAATCCTCACCGATGTGGACGGCGTGTTTACGGCCGATCCAAGGGTGGTTCCCGAGGCACGTCTGCTGGATTGGATCAGCTACCACGAGATGCTGGAGTATGCAGGGGCCGGGTCCAGAATCCTGCATGCCCGATGCGTTGAGATGGCGGCCAGGTTTGAAGTCCCTCTGGAGGTTCGCTGCAGCTTCCACGACCGAAGCGGGACCCATGTGATTGGAGAAGAGAAATTGGAAAGAGTCACCATTACCGGAGTCACAGGTAATCCCGGGGTAGCTCGCGTAGGCTTGCGGATGGTTAAGGATACGCCGGGTGTCGCTGCGCTGATCACCGAAGAACTGGCCAAGCATGGCATCAATGTTCTGTTCATCATTCAGGGTTCCTGCCGCAGGGAGCGGCAGGACATGTCACTGATCATCGAGCAGGTCAGGCTGGAGGAGACCAGTTGTATCCTGCACGATCTGGCCTCGGTGGTGGATGCCGGGGACGTGATCGAAGACTCGGATGTTGCCATCGTTGCTATTATCGGATCGGGCATCGTCGAGACACCCGGAGTTGCAGCTCGCATGTTCCGGGCCCTGGCCCATGAGGGAATCAACATCGAGCAGATCAGCAGTTCGGAAGTTCGTCTTCTTTGCGTCATCGACGAAGCCCGGCTGGAAGATGCCGTGCGCGCTATTCATCGCGAGTTCGAACTTCACGCCCTGGAACGGCGACCGATCCAGGACAACAACGATTGATCGGGAAATCGGCTGGCAAGAGAGCTTCTTGGAGGTCGAGTGACCAAATGTCAGACACACCATCTGTTGCCATCGTCGGAGCCACCGGAGCCGTCGGTCGTGAAATCATCAAAGTTCTTTCTCAGCGCCAGTTTGCACTGAGCCGCCTGCGTTTGCTGGCCAGTCACCGCTCGGCAGGGACTACTGTTCCGTTTGGTGGTCAGACTTATGAAGTGGAGGAACTGGGCAAGCACTCCTTCGATGGAGTCGACATAGCATTTTTTTCTGCAGGCGCTTCGATCAGCCGGGAATACGCCCCGGTAGCCACTTCAAAGGGCTGCCTGGTGGTGGACAACTCCTCGGCCTTTCGGATGGATCCGGGGACGCCGCTGGTTGTGCCGGAGGTGAATTCCCACCATCTAGCCGGCCATTCAGGTTTGATCGCAGTTCCCAATTGTTCGGCGATCCTGATGTGCGTGGCGGTCTGGCCGCTTCATCAAGTGGCCACGGTCCGACGAATCTCGGTCAGCACTTATCAGGCGGCCTCAGGGGCTGGGGCCATCGCCATGGCCGAACTGGAACAGCAGGCTCGGGATTGGACAGCCGGAGACCCAATCACCCAGAAATTCTTTGATCGGCAGTACATCTTCAACGTCTTCTGCCACGAGTCGAAGATGGACCGCGAGTCGGGTTACAACACCGAGGAGCTCAAGATGGCCGAGGAAACTCGGAAAATATTCGACAATCAGAATCTGCAGATTGCGGCTACCTGCGTTCGAGTTCCGGTTCTCCGCGCTCACAGTGAAGCCGTTTATCTCACTTTTGAGAAGCCACTTTCGCCGGAGGATGCCCGGGCCATCCTGGCTCAAGCCGAGGGAGTGCGAGTTGTGGATGACCGGGAGTCGAATCGGCACCCGGAACCAATTCTGGCCAGCCACCGAGACCGTGTCCTGGTGGGTCGGATCCGCCGTGATCTGTCCCAGCCGGACGGCAGAGGTCTCGCCCTCTTCCTGGCCGGCGATCAACTCCGCAAAGGCGCCGCACTCAACGCTGTACAGATTGCCGAGTGCCTCCGGGATTGAGGGCGTTCCAACGTTCCAAGTTCCATGTTCCAAGTTCCGCGTCTCCCGTGAGTGGCCGTTTGAGCCCGACCTCCTTCAACCTGTAACCTTCAACCTTCAACTTTCAACCAGTAACCAGTGAACACCCCCGCCCACGCCGTCCTCAATCTGCTTCTTCTGGGCAGGCGCAGCCGACCCCACCTGGTCCCTCCCATCACCATTGGATCAGTTCTTCCTGATGCGCCGATGTTTCTGTTCTATTTCTGGGAGAAGTATCTGATGGGGCGGTCTGAGAGATGGATCTGGTCGACCGGCTACCATGATCTTTCCTGGCGGGCCTTTTTTGATCTCCTCAATTCGATTCCGCTTCTGGGAATTGCGGCGTTGCTCAGCTTCTGGCGGGGCCGCAACTGGTTGGTGGCGATGTTCGGGAGCATGATCCTTCACTGCCTTGCTGATCTTCCCCTCCACCATCATGACTCGCACCGCCATTTGTTTCCCTTTTCGGAGTGGCGCTTTGAGAGTCCAGTTTCCTACTGGGACCCGCGTCACTACGGACATATCTTTGCCCCTCTGGAACTGCTGCTTGTGCTGGCCGGGAGCCTCGTTCTGATCACGACCTGGAGAGTTCGATCGGTTCGCCTGATCGCCGGTGCCATCCTGCTGCTCTATGCGCTCTTCATCGCTTTTGCAGTTTCGGTATGGGGATAGATGGCGCTCGCTTCGCTCGCGCCCCTTACCGCTCGTTTTGACTCGCGGCGTTGCAGGTTGCAGGTTAAAGGTTGAAGGTTTTTTTATCAGGCCGACTCGATCTCTCAACCCGTCCAGCGGTTGTTCGATCTTTAACCTTCAACCTTTAACCTTTAACCTTTAACCTTCAACCTTTAACAATAAGAACGCCCATGGCCTTTGAAGTTTCCAGTCCCGAAATCGAGTTTGCTGTCGAGGTGGCTGAGCGGTCGGGCCGGCTCGCCCGGGTCATTCAGCAGCGATTGGCGCAGCCAGCCCTGGCGAAAGAGGATCGTTCTCCCGTTACGGTGGCCGATTTCGCGGTGCAGAGTCTGGTGGGATGGCTGCTGGAACGGAAGCTGGATTTCGACACCCTGGTGGCGGAGGAGGACACGCAGCTACTGCGTGCAGAAGATGGAGAAAAAACCCTGAAACAGGTTGCGGGGTTCCTTTCCGAAGAGGGGTTGCCCGCAGATGGAGAATCGGTTTTGGAGTGGATCGATCGCGGTACCGGCACCGCCCGGGGGAGATTCTGGACCCTCGATCCGATTGATGGGACCAAGGGCTTCTTGAGGCAGGCGCAATTTGCCACTGCCCTGGCTCTCGTGGAAGACGGAAGGGCTCAAATTGCGGTTCTGGCCTGCCCCAATCTTCCCGTTCCTGGCAACTCTCCCGCGCCATTCGGTTCGCTCTTTGTGGCCATCCGGGGTCACGGAGCCTGGATGCGTCCTCTCCAGGGGGACACCGAATTCCAGCCCCTGCAGGTTTCTTCCGTGTCTGATCCAGGTCAGGCTCGACTACTTCGATCCGTCGAGGCCGGACATACGAACACCAGTCTTTTCGGGCGGATTCTCCAACACCTGGGTTCCACTGTCGAGCCGGTGTTGATGGACAGCCAGGCCAAGTATGGCCTGCTGGCTTCCGGCCGGGGCGAGTTGCTGCTGCGGCTGATTTCCCCTTCGCGGATCGACTACAAGGAGAAAATCTGGGATCAGGCGGCCGGTTCTCTGGTTGTGGAGGAAGCCGGCGGCAAGGTCACCGATCTTGACGGGCGAGTCCTCGATTTTTCGCAGGGAACCACGCTGGCTCGCAATCGAGGTGTAGTTGCTTCCAACGGACGATTGCACGAGGTGGCGCTTTCGGTAATCCAGGAGCTGGAGGCGAAAGCTCAAGACAGCGAGTCGGGACTGCTAGGACGAGCCTGATGGAGTCTTCCCTGGTCTGAGGATCCAGCTCAACTGCTTGAGCTCTGTCTCCATCTGCTCAGACAACTCCAGCCAATTGCGGCTATAGAACCCGTCGTGGTCTTCCAGGCCCTGGTACGTCTCGACCAGGCGATCAAACGCTTCCGCTTTCAGTTTCCACTCCAGACGATCTTGTTCACGCATCCAGCGGGGAATATAATCCACAAGGTTTTGCCACGCAAACTGTTGCGAAACATCTAGTGTACTGTCCGGGAAGTTCGCGGTGTTAATTCGGGAAAGACGCCCGAAGTAGCGGCGTGAACTTTCCGGACAGTGCACAAGTGTAGAGAGTGTAGTTACGTTAACACGCTGGGCGATATGGAGATTCAGTCAGTTCTCGAGGACGTCAGCAGTGTCAAGAAGAAGCTCTCGGTGGAGATTTCCGCCCAGGTTGCTTCCGAGGAATACCACCGGATTGCAGGTGAGTTCAAGAAGCACGCCAATCTCCCCGGTTTCCGGAAGGGGCGAGCTCCTTTCAGCCTGGTGAAACGACGGTTTCAAAAAGACATCCGTGAGGAAGTGATCAGCCGTCTGGTGCCGGAATCCTATCACCAGGCTATCCACGACAAAGACATAGCCCCCGTGCGGTCTCCCAATGTGGGAGAGTTGGATTTCGAGGAGGGGAAACCGCTCAAGTATGTAGCCGAGTTCGAAGTAAAGCCAACTTTTGGGCTCCCCGACTACGGTCGACTTAAGGTGAGGCTGGATCCTCCACCGGATCCGCGGGAAGTGTTGGACAAACGACTGGATGCACTCCAGGAGAAGCATTCAACGCTCACTACGATAGAGGACCGTGGGATCGATCTGGGAGACTACGCGCTGATTGACCTGCATGGTCGATTTATTTCGGAAGAAGGCTTGCCTCTGGTGGGTCTCGGTGCCATAGAAGATGAGGACGTGGTTTTGGAAGTCGGAGGCGAACAGACGCACGAATCTTTCACCAAAGCTCTTTTGGGGCTGAATGTTGCGGAGGAGACAGTCTTTCAAGTTTCCTATCCACCCGAGTACCCCGACCGTAAGCTGGCGGGCCAGCGGGTCGAGTTCACTGTCCAACTGAACGACATCAAAAACAAGCAGGTCCCGCCTCTGGACGATGATTTCGCCGGGGACATTGGCGACTTCGACAATCTGGAGGAACTCAAGGGGAGCTTACTGGAGGAAATCTCACAGCAGGCGGAGGCTGGCCGAGAAGAGGAAATTCGCAGCAAGACTGTCGAAGCCCTGGTGAAGCTCACGACTTTTGAGGTTCCGGAAGTTTTGGTCGAGGAGGTGGTTGACAAAAAACTGCGCGCTTTCGCCCTCCGCCTGGCGACTGGAGGTGTGGACCCTGCCCGGGCCGAACTCGACTGGTCGAGGCTCAGAGACGACGTCCAGGAGCCTGCCAGGAAAGAAGTTCGTGCTCACTTTGTGCTGGAAGCAGTGGCGGAAAAGGAAGGAATTGAAGTGACCGAGGAAGAGGTGGCCTCCGAGATCGAGAGACTGTCTGAGTTCGATCAGGAGTCCAGTGCGAACGTCAGGCAGTACTTTGCCGAGGACGAGCATTGTGAGGAACTTCGCGGTCAGTTGAAAAGAAAAAAAGTGATCGGCCTCCTCGTTGAAACGGCAATTATCGACGGATGATCATTCAATTAGCGGTGTGGCTCGCCGGCAGAGACCGGATCGAGTCTCTTCGCGTCACCGGGTCGGAAAGGGTAAAGACATGACATTGATTCCGATGGTTGTCGAACAGACCAACCGCGGGGAGCGCGCTTACGACATCTACTCGAGGCTGCTCAAGGACAATATCATTTTTTTGGGAACCCCAATCGATGACAATGTAGCGAACCTGGTGACGGCCCAGCTGTTATTCCTGGAGGCGGAAGACCCGGATCGAGATATTTCGCTCTATATCAATACACCTGGAGGGTCCATCACCGCTGGTCTGGCCATCTACGACACGATGCAGTTTGTGAAGAACGATCTGACCACCATTTGTATCGGTCAGGCGGCTTCAATGGGCGCTCTTCTTTTGGCCGCTGGGACCTCTGGGAAACGCTTCGCCCTGCCCAACAGCCGGATCCTGATTCACCAGCCCGCCATGGCCGGCCTTTCCGGTCAAGCGACTGACATCGACATCCACGCCAAGGAGATTCTTCGGATGCGCGAGATGACGAATGAGATCCTCTCGAAACACACGAGGAAAGACCTGAAAAGGATTGAGAAAGACGTAGATCGGGACTACATCATGAACGCCGACCAGGCTAAGGAGTATGGTATTATTGACCTGATCATCGAGAAGCATGCGTAGGTGACCGTTCGGTCCCATCTGTCCTGTCTTTTGAGGCAAAGGTTCCTTCTACCCTGGGCAGCTGGAGGCATGCTGTTTTCAGGTGGTTGTGACTTGAGCAAACAGGGGTAGTTCGATTGAAGAAAGAAAGTGAAGAGGTTCTTCGTTGTTCCTTTTGCAACAAGAGCCAGAACGACGTTAAGAAGCTCATAGCCGGACCCACCGTCTTCATCTGCGATGAATGCGTTGACGTCTGCAACGAAATCATCTCGGATGACCTGGCTTCGGAAGCGTCCGGTTTGCAGGACAAGCTGCCGAAACCAGCCGAAATCAGAGCGTTCCTCGACCAGTATGTCATCGGCCAGGAAGTGGCCAAGAAGAAACTGGCAGTGGCCGTCTACAATCACTACAAGCGACTCAAGATGGGAGCTCGCCGCCATCAGGATGTAGAGGTGGAAAAAAGCAATGTACTGCTGATCGGCCCGACAGGAACCGGCAAGACACTCCTGGCCCAGACTCTTGCCCGAATGCTCTCCGTGCCGTTTGCCATCGTGGACGCGACGACCCTCACCGAAGCCGGCTATGTCGGGGAAGATGTGGAAAACATCATTCTCAAGTTGCTGCAGGCAGCCGGCGGAGACCGGGAGCGCTGCATGCAGGGGATTATCTACATCGATGAAATCGACAAGATTTCTCGGAAGGACGAGAATCCGTCCATCACCCGGGACGTGTCCGGGGAAGGTGTGCAGCAGGCGCTACTCAAGATCCTGGAAGGTACAGTTGCCAACGTTCCTCCCCAGGGAGGGCGCAAGCACCCCCACCAGGAGTTCGTTCAGATTGATACGACGAATATTCTCTTTGTTTGTGGCGGCGCCTTTGTCGGTCTTGACAAGAGCATACGAAAACGACTCGGAAAGTCCACTCTCGGGTTCCGAGCAGGCGCATCGGAAAGCCGCTGGCAAAAGGCAATCGAAGCAGACGTGTTGACTCACGTCCTGCCCGAGGATCTCATCAGGTACGGGCTGATACCAGAGTTTGTGGGACGTTTGCCTGTCATATGCACCCTCCATCATCTTGATAAGGGAGCGTTGGTAGAGATCTTGACCAAGCCTGCGAACTCGTTGACCAAACAGTACCAGCTCATGTTCGAGTTTGAAAACGTCGCCCTGAGGTTCACCGAAGATGCCCTGGAGGCGATCGCGGAGTTGGCGATGGAGCGGAAAATTGGAGCCCGTGGCTTGCGCTTGATCACGGAAGATCTTATGTTAGATTTGATGTACGAACTCCCCAGTACCAAGAACGTCAAGGAGTTCTTAGTCACTCGAGAGATGGTCGAGAACAAGGAGGTTGTGTTCAAGCTCCTCGAAAAGGCCGGGTAATCCGACCTACATCTCTCGCCGGTTTGCGCTTTCCGAGTTCCAGACTTCCACCACAGAGACCAAGAACCAGGAGAATTATGAAACGGTTGGGCTCAAACGAAGTCTATGGTTGTGGGAAGCTCGAAAAAGGAAGCGAGAGCCAGCATGGATAAAACAGACATTGAAGAGACTCGATACATCTGCCCGATGGTGCCGATTCGGGACGTAGTAGTCTTTCCTCATATGATGGTGCCTTTCGTGATTGGCCGGACTTCATCTGTCCTGGCCCTCGAGAAGGCTCTCCAGGGTGACAAGAGAATCTATCTTGCGACTCAGATGGACGCCACCGAAGACGACCCTGATCCCGAGGGAATTTTCCAGGTCGGGACGGTTGCCGCCATTGTTCAGAGTCTAAAGCTTCCCGACGGCAACATTCGTGTTCTGGTCGAGGGGATGAGGCGGGCCCGGACAATCAGCGTGGCCAGCCAGAAGGGATACTTTGTCGCCGAAGTCGAGGCTCTTCCCACGCTTCAGGTCTCGGAAGCAAAGCTGAGCGTCCTGACCAAACGATTGCACAATCTCTTCGAGCAGTTCTCCAAGCTGGATCCCAATGTCAACTACGAAGCCGTCGTTCAGGCGGTCCAAAGCACCGAAGACGAACGCCTGGCCGACAGTGTCGCTGCCAATCTTCCGGTTTCGGTGGAAGAAAAACAGTCGCTGCTCGAAATCACGGATCCGATTGAGCGGATGGAAACGATCTGCGATCTGATCGAGGTCGAAATCGAAAAGATCAAGATGGACAAATCCGTTCAGGGAAGAGTCCGGATGCAGATGGAGAAAGCCCAGCGTGAGTATTATCTAAATGAGAAGATCAAGGCGATCCAAAAAGAGCTGGGGAGAAGCGACAAGGACGAAATCGAGGACCTGAAGGAGAGAATCGAGGAGGCGCAGCTGCCGCCTGATGCCAGGCAGAAGGCCGATACCGAGATCCGCAGACTCGAGCAAATGCCTCCGATGAGCGCCGAGACGACAGTGAGCCGGACCTACCTGGACTGGCTTCTTGCACTGCCCTGGAACAAGAGAAGTCGGGAGATCCGGGACATCAAGAAAGCCGAAAGAATCCTGGACGCAGATCACTATGGGCTGGAAGACGTGAAGGAGCGGATTCTCGAGTTCCTGGCCGTCCGTCTGCTTTCCAGGAAGAAGAATCAGGGTTCTATTCTCTGTTTTGTGGGGCCGCCGGGAGTGGGGAAAACCTCTCTGGGTCGGTCTATTGCCAGGGCGATGGGACGTAGGTTTGTAAGGTTCTCTCTCGGAGGTGTCCGTGATGAAGCGGAGATTCGGGGACATCGAAGAACCTACATTGGAGCCCTGCCGGGTCAGATCGTCCAGATGATGAAAAGGGCCGGCACCAAAAACCCGGTGATGCTGCTCGACGAGATTGACAAGATGAGCATGGACTTCCGAGGCGATCCCTCTGCGGCGCTGATGGAGGTTCTCGATCCGGAACACAACGCAACCTTTGTAGATCACTATCTGGACACCGAACTGGACCTGTCACAGGTACTCTTTATCTGCACGGCGAACGTTCTCCATACCGTCCCGCGGCCGCTGCAGGACCGGATGGAGATTATCAACCTGTCCGGATACACCGAGTACGACAAGTCGCGGATCGCCGAGCTCTTTCTGGTCCCGAAACAGAAGGAACTGAAGGGACTCAAGAACTCCGGAGTGGCCTTTCTGGATGGGGCTGTTCAGAAGATCATCCGGGAGTACACTCGCGAAGCGGGTGTACGCAACCTGGAGCGGGAGATTGGACGTATCTATCGGAAAATCGCTCGGAAAGTTGTCGAAAGTGGAAAACGTAAGACCGCCAAGTTCAAGTTCGATATAGACGAGACGGCTGTGATCGACCTACTGGGACCCGCCAAGTACCGAAGCCAGATGGCCTCTGAGACCAATGAAGTGGGTCTTGCAACCGGGCTGGCCTGGACCGAGATGGGTGGTGAGGTCCTGCTGACCGAGTGCACCACTATGGACGGCAAAGGAGACCTGCTGCTCACCGGAAAGTTGGGACAAGTGATGCAGGAATCGGCCAAGGCCGCTTTCTCCTTCGTTCGCTCCCGCGCCAAACGATACGGGTTGAGCAAGGACTTTCACAAAATCTTCGACATCCATGTGCATGTGCCAGAGGGTGCCATTCCTAAGGATGGCCCGTCTGCGGGAATCACTCTGGCGACTGCCATGACATCCTCACTCACGGGAATCCCGGTGAACTGCGACATCGCGATGACGGGCGAGATTACGCTTCGCGGTCGCATCATGCCCATCGGTGGAGTGAAAGAGAAGGTTCTGGCGGCGCACCGGGCCGGGATCAAAACGGTTGTGCTTCCGGAGGAAAACCGGAAGGACATGCATGATATCCCCGAGTCGGTTCAAGCGGATCTAGAGTTCCTGTTTGTCGAGCAAATGGACGATGCTCTCGAACTGGCCCTCGTCAGTTCACCGATCTTGTCAGCAGAAGGGGATGACTTCGTAAGCAAGCGACCGCCTCCCACAATGGAAGGTGGAGACCGTCCGGGAGTCCATCAGTAAGTACGTACCAAGTTAGAATTCATTATCACGTGGAGCCTCCCATGGCTCTCGCGGATCCAGATACCACTTGGCGTCCCGGAAGCGGCGCAGCACGTTCGGATTTCCGTACCGTAAGTCTTCGGTGAGGAACTGTGGAGTGCACGTTTTTGACTTCGCTCGTAGGAGCGAATGGAAAGGAAGCCGGTCGCGTACCCGATCTCCCCAGGGTCGTGTTCGTCGGTCGGTCGAATGTAGGCAAGTCGAGCCTGATCAATAGTCTGGTCGGGCGGAAAAAACTGGCCCACACGAGTTCGACCCCGGGTCGGACAAGGGCCATCAACCTGTTCAACATCAATAATCAATGGATTTTCGCCGATCTACCCGGTTACGGATACGCCCGGACTTCCAAGCAGATGCGCGCAGGTTGGCAGAGTCTGATCGGGAGCTTCCTGAAATCGGACGGTCGCATCAAACTCGCGATCCTCATCGTGGACGCCCGTCGCGAGCCAGCCAGTCTGGACGCGATGATGAGGGAGTATCTGGATGCCTACGAGATCCCCATACAGGTCGTTGTAACCAAGATCGACAAGGTCCGATCGAGTCATCGACCGCGTTTTCTCGAGAAGATAGAGAGAGCCATGGAAATCAACCGCTTCATTGTCTATTCCTCCCGTACTGGAGAAGGCAAGAAGGAACTCTGGCGGATCATCAAAGAGGTTTGAATCATGAGTGATGCCAAGACAGCTGAATCACTGAATATCAAAGAACTCAAGGATCTGAACATACAGGCTCTGAATCAGATCGCTCAGGAACTTGAGATCGAAGGGGCCAGCGGGATGCGCAAGCAGGAGCTGATCTTTCAGATTCTCAAGGCCCAGACCGAACGAAGCGGCCTGATCTTCTCTGAGGGGGTTCTGGAAACTCTTCCCGACGGCTTTGGCTTTCTGAGAGCACCGGAATACAACTATCTCCCCGGACCCGACGACATCTATGTCTCTCCCTCCCAGATCCGGAAGTTCGATCTGCATACAGGCGACACCGTGTCCGGTCAGGTCCGACCACCCAAAGAAGGGGAGCGCTACTTTGCCCTGATCAAGGTCGAAGCCATCAATTTTGAACATGCCGAGGTGGCCCGCGAGCGTACCTTCTTCGAGAATCTGACTCCGATTTATCCGGATCAGAGAATCAACCTCGAAACCGTCAAGGAAGACCTCAGCGGCCGCGTCATGGATCTTCTGACTCCCATTGGAATGGGCCAAAGGGGGCTGATCGTTTCTCCCCCGCGAGCCGGCAAAACGATGATTCTTCAAGGCCTTGCCAATTCGGTCACCACCAATCATCCCGATATGGTCTTGATTGTTTTGCTGATCGACGAGCGGCCCGAAGAGGTGACCGATATGGAACGGTCGGTCAGGGGAGAGGTTATCAGTTCTACCTTTGACGAGCCCGCAACCCGGCACGTTCAGGTCGCCGAGATGGTTCTCGAGAAAGCCAAACGGCTGGTCGAACACAGGAAGGATGTCGTGATTCTTCTCGATTCCGTTACGCGACTGGCTCGAGCCTACAACACGATCGTTCCGCCCTCGGGTAAAGTCCTTTCCGGTGGCGTCGATTCAAATGCTCTGCAGCGACCGAAGCGATTCTTTGGGGCCGCTCGCAACATAGAAGAGGGAGGCAGCCTGACCATCATGGCAACGTCCCTCATCGACACCGGCAGCCGCATGGATGATGTCATCTTCGAGGAGTTCAAAGGCACCGGGAACATGGAGTTGCACCTGGATCGAAAACTCGTTGACAAGAGAGTCTTCCCTGCCATCGATATCAACCGGTCCGGAACTCGAAAGGAAGACCTGCTCCTCAGCAAAGACGAACTCAACCGGGTTTGGGTACTGCGCAAGGTCCTCAGTCCGCTCTCCGTCACCGAATCGATGGAACTGCTTCTCGACAAGCTGGGCAAGACCCCCAGCAATGAAGATTTCCTGAGCGCCATGTCAGCGGGCTAACTCGGAAACTTATGAATTTTCCGGGCTGGGTGCGTGAGTACTAAAAAGAGACTTGACTTTCATTCCGCTCCGTCTCTATTCTTTTGAATGGGAAATGACAGCATGAAACACAAAACCCTCTGGCGAATCTGAAACAAGGCAACAATCGCAAGGGAGGATTTTTTTTCAAGGGCTGAGATAGATTTAGATCAGTGAACGCCGTGGAGCTTCTTCCACGGCTTTTTTTTTGGCAGCGAGTGAGGACCATGGTGGAAGGAGTCAAGAGCAGCGCTCAGGGTAAGGTGTTCTATCGGAGCCTTCTGGCCGACTGGTTAACTCCGGTTTCGGCATTCCTGAGGATCGCCGGGAAAGAGGACCGGGCTTTTCTACTGGAATCGGTTGAAGGAGGAGAGCGGATCGGTCGGTACTCCTTTCTGGGAGTCAATCCGGAGCGGACCTTTCAAGGCACCTGGTGCGAGTTCAGGGGCGGGTTCCCACCCCTGCTTCCCACTCATCCCGAGTTACCCCCGTTCACCGGAGGAGCAGTCGGCATCCTCTCATACGACGTGATCCGGGAACTCGAACGCCTGCCCTCGACGAGCTCCTCGGGTTGGAGCGCTTCCCCCGTGCTCATGGACTTCTACTCGACAGTCCTGGCCTTCGATCACGTGAAGCACCAGATTGTCATCCTCTCGCACGAAGGAAAAGAAAAGCTGGATGAAATCGAAGGTCGCCTCCTGGCCGACCACGGGATGGAAAGTCAGGGCTTCTTTGCGACGCCCCCGACTCATGAGGGCACACCGATCCTTGACCTTCAGTCCAACTTCACGAAAGAGGATTTCTGTGGTGCCGTGCAAGCCGCCAAGCAATACATCCGGGCCGGGGACATCTTTCAAGTGGTTCTGTCCCAGTGCTTTTCCACTGACTTCCAGGGCGATCCTTTCAACGTCTATCGTGCTCTCCGCTATATCAACCCTTCGCCTTACCTTTTTTTCTTGAAGATGGGAGAGGTGTCGGTAGCTGGATCCTCCCCCGAGATGCTGGTCCGGGTGAACGGATCTCACCTCGAATATCGCCCCATAGCCGGTACTCGTCCACGAGGACGTAACCCCGAAGAAGAGCTGGCGCTGGAGAAGGAGTTGCGCTCTGACGAAAAGGAAAAGGCCGAGCATGTGATGCTGGTCGATCTTGGACGCAACGATCTTGGACGGGTCAGCGAATATGGGTCAGTGGAAGTGCACGATCTGCTGTTGGTTGAAAAATACTCCCATGTGATGCACCTGGTAAGCTCGCTGACGGGGCAGCTCCGAAGTGATCGTGACCGGTTCGATGCGCTGGCCGCCTGTTTCCCGGCCGGCACGGTAACCGGCGCACCCAAGGTGCGAGCCATGGAGATCATCGACGAGCTGGAGCCCTCACCCCGTGGGGTTTACGCTGGAGCAGCGGGCTACGTCGATTTTTGCGGGAACCTTGACACCTGTATTGCCATCCGAACCATGGTCTTTGAAAAAGGAAGGGTTTCCGTGCAGGCTGGTGCTGGAATCGTGGCGGACTCGGTTCCGCTTCGAGAGTACCAGGAGTGCCGCAGCAAGGCTGCTGCTCTGGTCCGGGCACTTGAGCTGTCCAACTGTCTTGAGCCGTCTCGGGGGACAAGCCAATGAAGGTGATTGTTGTGGATAACTACGACAGCTTCACCTACAACCTCGTCCAGTATCTGGGAGAGCTCGGATGCCGCCTGGAGGTGTTTCGGAATGACCAGATCACACCGGATCGAATCCTGGATCACGAGCCGGCGCGGATCGTGATCTCCCCCGGTCCCGGGACCCCCGATGATGCGGGTATCTCCCTGGATGTAGTACGTGGCCTTGCCGGCCGTGTGCCCATTCTCGGTGTCTGTCTCGGGCACCAGGTCATCGGGCAGGCTTTTGGGGGAAGAGTGATCTCCGCACCGGAATTGCGGCACGGCAAGACCTCCCGGATTCTGCACGGCGGCGGGGATTTGTTCGGAAAGATACCCAGTCCCTTTGAGGCGACCCGCTATCACTCTCTTGTCGTTGAGAAGGAGAGTCTTCCTTCCTGCCTGACGATTACCGCCTGGATCTCAGACGGGACGATTATGGGACTGCAGCATGAAAGCCTGTCCGTTTATGGAGTACAGTTCCATCCCGAATCTATTCTTACTCCTACGGGTAAGATGCTTCTCGAGAACTTTCTATGCTTGCAGAACTGACCCGTAAGGTCGTATGCGGAGACGCTCTTTCCAGAGCGGAGGCCCAGAGTGCGCTGGGAGCCCTGTTTGAGGAGACAACCAGCGATGTCGTGATCGCCTGTTTTCTGACCGCACTTTCGGTGAAAGGGGAAACCGCCCGGGAGATCGCCGGGTTCGCCCAAACCATGCGGGAATACGCCGTGAAATTCGATGCACCTCGTGCTGATCTGGTGGACACCGCAGGCACCGGTGGTGGGGTCGCTTCTTTTAATGTATCGACGACTGCAGCCTTCGTGATCGCCGGAGCCGGAATCGGGGTCGCGAAACACGGAAACCGTGCTGCTACCTCGCGCTCTGGGAGCGCTGACATGCTGGAAGCTCTGGGGGTGCGTATCGACGCCCCGCTGGAGACGGTGCAACGCTGCTTCGATCGGAATGGTCTGGCCTTTCTGTTTGCTCCGGCATTCCATCCTGCCATGAAGCGAGTGGTGGGAATTCGGCGACAGATTCCCCACCGGACGATCTTCAATTTGCTGGGGCCTCTGACCAACCCGGCGGGGGCTCCTTTTCAGGTGGTTGGTGTTTTTGATCCGGAACTGGCAGAGCGCCTGGCCAGGGCCCTTCACATGCTGGGGACGAAGCGGTCGTGGGTGGTCCACAGCCTGGATGGTCTAGATGAAATCTCGGTGCAAGCGCCAACCCGCATCGTCGAGGTCACGCCTGATGCTATCCGCGAGTTTGAACTCGATCCGGCTGATTACGGTTTCCGTTACCAGGGTGAAGCACCGCCGGCAATCAAGGGAGGGGATCCCGATGCCAATGCCCGCCTCTGTCTCGAGATTCTTGACGGCCAGCGCCGCGATGTACTCAAGGACCTGGTGGTCATGAACTCGGCTGCAGCGATTCATCTGGCCGTGGACGTCTCTCTGTCAGAAGCTCTCCAACGAGCCGAGCGGTCGATTTCGAGTGGGTCGGCTTACCGAAAACTCAAGGAACTGATTGAAACCAGCCGGGAATCATGATCCGAAGTAACGGCATTCTAGACGAGATTGTTGCTGCCAAAGAGCAGGAACTGGAAGCTGTCCGACAGCAGTTTCCACGGGGGTCCCTCCTGGAGGCCATTGCGGAAGGCATGCCTCCAGCTTTCGATACCGCTCTGCGGGGCGATGGACTCAACATCATCGCGGAGGTCAAGTACCGGAGCCCGAGCCGTGGTCCTTTCCCGTGTCAACTGGAGCCAGTCGAAGTCGCCAGGCAATACCGCGATAGCGGGGCGGTTGCTCTCTCCGTTGTGACGGAGAAAACGTATTTTGCGGGCGAACCTGCGTATCTGAAAGACATTCGGAGGGAGTTTTCGGAGCTGCCGCTGCTGCGCAAGGACTTTCTGTTCGATGCCTATCAGGTCATCGAATCCAGGGCCTGGGGCGCCTCCGCCATACTGGCTATCGTCGCTTGCCTGGAACGGTCCCAACTGGCCGGCCTGCTCTCCTCCGCCGGAGAGTTTCAACTGGGGGTGCTGGTGGAAGTACACGACCCATGGGAGCTGGAGATCGCCATCGACGAGGGAGCCGGCATTATCGGTGTCAACAATCGCAACCTGAACGATTTCCGGATTGATCTGTCAACCTCTTTCGACATCGCCAGGCGGCTGGAGGGGGAAGACGGTTATCTACTGATCGCGGAATCGGGACTCTCGGAACGAGCTCAGCTAGTAGAACTGCGCGAAGCGGGATTCTCCGGCTTCCTCATCGGGTCCCACTTCATGAACAGCCAAGAGCCAGGCAAAGCCCTTCGAGAACTCCTCGCTGAAGAGAAGAGTGGAGACTGAAGTGAACCCTGAGCCGAACACCCAGAACCCAGAACCCAGAACCCAGAACCCAATCATCAAGATCTGTGGGATCACTTGTGTGGAAGACGCCCGGTGGGCCGTGAAATGCGGGGCCAATGCGCTGGGCTTCGTCTTCTATCCTGCAAGCCCCCGCTGTATCACCTCTGCTCGGGCTGCGAGGATCATGGCTGCACTGCCCCCGTCCTGTTTGAAAGTGGGCGTGTTTGTTGGCTCTCCCGAGACTCCTCCGCCAAGCGACCTCGATGTTCTTCAACTGCATGGTCTGGAGAGCGAGCAGGACATCCACGATTTCGGAAAGTGGGTATGGATTGCGGCAGAGTCAGGTGAGATTGAATCCTTTCCCAACCACGATCTCCTCATCGACAGCTCCCGGGGGCGCGGGATCAAAGCCGATTGGCAGAGCTTGAAATCGGTGCAACGCCCCTTCATCCTCTCGGGAGGGCTGACGCCTGAGAATGTTGCTGGGGCGATTCAGATGCTCAATCCACTCGGAGTGGATGTCAGTTCCGGTGTGGAAGAGTCTCCGGGACGCAAAGATCCCGACAAGATCCGAGCCTTCTTGCGCAACGCGCTGGCGAAGGTGGGAGAGAAACAACTATGAACAAAGTGAATGAGGACCGCTCATCCAACCCAAGCCTGGACCCCCTCTCACAACCGGACCTCGACGGCCATTTCGGTGTGTACGGGGGTAAGTTCGTTCCAGAAACATTGATGTCTCCGCTGGAGGAACTGGAACAGGCCTATCGAGAGGCATGCTTGGATTCCTCTTTTCTGGAGGAACTGGGGCACCTGCTCAAACACTACGTAGGCCGGCCCACTCCGCTGTATCGGGCCGATCGGTTATCCCGCCGGGTGGGCGCCACCGTCTACCTGAAAAGGGAGGATCTGGCCCACACCGGCGCCCACAAGATCAACAACGCGATTGGGCAGGGACTGCTGGCCAGGCGTATGAAGAAGCGTCGGATCATTGCGGAGACCGGCGCCGGGCAGCACGGCGTGGCCACCGCCACCGTCTGTGCGCTCCTGGGCCTGGAGTGCGAGATCTACATGGGGACGGAGGACATGCGCCGGCAGGCTCTGAATGTGTTTCGAATGGAGCTGCTGGGGGCACAGGTGACTCCGGTTGATGCAGGCTCCCGCACGCTCAAGGACGCCATCAATGAAGCCATGCGCGACTGGGTGACCCATGTCGACACAACTCATTACCTGCTGGGCTCGGTCCTGGGAGCCCATCCCTATCCGATGATGGTTCGAGACTTTCAATCCGTCATTGGACGTGAGGCCGAGAGGCAGATCCTCGACCAGCAGGGTCGGCTTCCCGAACTCTTGATCGCCTGCGTGGGAGGGGGCAGCAACTCGATCGGTCTGTTCTACGAGTTTCTGAAATACCCACAGGTTGCAATGATTGGCGTGGAAGCAGGAGGTTATGGGCTCGAACTGGGTGAACATGCCGCCCGCTTTCAAGGGGGGAAACAGGGAGTTCTCCACGGGACCTTCAGCTACGTTCTGCAGGACGAGGGCGGGCAGATCGCGGCGACGCACAGCATCTCGGCCGGGCTGGACTATCCCTCGATCGGTCCCGAACACGCCCTGCTTCACGATTTGGGACGGGTCAAGTACGCAGCTGTATCGGACAAGGAGGCGTTGGAAGCTTTCGACCTGCTGAATCAAGCGGAAGGCGTCATGCCGGCACTGGAATCCGCCCATGCAGTGGCTCACCTCCTCAGGATGGCGGAGGATGGGACGCTGGGCGCGCTCGGGGAGAACCCGGTTGTGATCGTAAACCTTTCCGGACGAGGAGACAAAGATGTCGAGACTGTCAGAGATCTTCGGCACCAGGAATAAGTGCTTTCTGCCCTTCGTCACCGCCGGTCACCCGGATCTGGAGACGACCCTGGAAATCCTGCTGCAACTGGCAGGGGCCGGATCCGACATTATCGAGCTGGGGGTTCCGTTTTCGGATCCGGTCGCTGACGGTCCCGTCATCCAGCGCTCTTCTTTCTCGGCCCTCGAACACGGCTACTCGCTGGATGACATGCTCGATGTGATCCGCCAGTTCCGGTCGCAATCGGACGCGGGTATCATCCTGATGTCCTACATGAATCCAGTCTACCAGTTTGGTCTGGAGAGGCTGGAAGCACGGGCCCATGAAGTCGGACTGGATGGCATTCTCATTTCTGACCTGACCCCCGAGGAATACGTGAGACTGAATCCCTTCAAACGACTCGACACGATCTTCCTGGCAGCTCCCACATCTTCGGATCAGAGACTCGAAGCCATCTCGGAAAGCAGCCGGGGGTTTCTGTATCTGGTGGCCCGTACAGGAGTTACGGGTCGCCAGACCAATGTCTCCGAATCCGTCCCTGCCACGGTAGAACGCATCCGCAGGTTTACTGATCTGCCCATCGCGGTGGGATTTGGAATCACGACCCGGAAAGATGTGGAGTTGGTCTGGCAGTGGGCGGAGGGAGCCGTTGTCGGATCGGCGATCGTTCAGTTCATTGAGGAGAACCGAGAAGCTCCAGATCTCCCCGCACGTGTGGGCAAGCTGGTCCGGAGTCTCATCCCTGCTACGCAGGACCGACGGTTTGGTCGGATCAGCTCGTAGGGCACCGTTATGAACCGTGCCGAACTGAATTCGGTGGCAGTTGGTGTGACTCGGCACGCCAGGTTGGCGTGCCCTACAATGGTGGCATAATGGCGTTTGCAGTTCTTCTCACAGGCATCCTTTTCGTCATCCTGGCCATTACGGTCCTCAAGATCCATCCCTTTCTGGCGCTGATTCTGGCTGCCTTCCTGGTCGGGCTCCTGTCCCCGGTTCCCCTCGGTCTCAGGGAGGAGTTGGAGTTCGAAACGGCCAGACTGGATTTCGGACTGGAAAACGGAGAGATCAGCTCGAGTGAGTACCAGCAGCTGAAGGCAACAGCTCGAGAGCGGGTTCGGGAACGCCTGGACGCCAGGCCCCGGAAGCCCGGCACAGATGCTGTTCAAGCACTGGAGTTGACAACGCGTGAATTTGGCACGACGGCCGCCAGCATCGGATTGGTCATCGTTCTAGCCGCTATCATTGGCCAGTGTCTCCTGGAGAGCGGAGCCGCCGACAAGATTACACGGCGACTGCTTGCGCTTCTAGGGGAGAAACGTGCGCCTGTAGCCCTCCTGAGCAGCGGCTACTTCCTGTCCATTCCCGTGTTCTTCGACACCGTATTCTTCCTGCTCGTTCCGCTGGCCCGCGCCCTGCGCCTTCGCACCGGGAAGAACTTTGTTCTGTATGTTCTCGCTGTTTGCGCCGGGGGGGCGATCACTCACACCCTGGTTCCCCCGACACCCGGTCCACTCCTGATGGTCGAGAATCTCTCCGCGCAGGGTCTGACCCTGGGCTCCGCGATCGGATTCGGCTTTCTGCTGGGGCTGTTCCCCGCCGCCGTGGGGCTGTGGCTGGCCAGAATCCTCGATCGCCGCTTGGACATATCGCCCGGACCGGCTCTGGGGGTCGACGATCAGCAGCTGCAGGAGATTCTGCACAAAACCGAATCCCAGTTGCCAGGCTTCCTGCCATCTGTCTTGCCGGTCCTCCTTCCCGTTCTGCTCATATCGGGAAATACGATGCTCGAGACGCTGGCGGCAGAGACAGTCTCCTCCTTCCCCGATTGGATGCTGGCCACGGCTGCCTTTCTGGGAAACAAGAACATGGCCCTCCTGATCGGCGCCGGGTTTGCTGCAGCCCTTCTGATTCGGCACCAGCGACTCTCGCTGCGTAGTCTCAGCGAGAAGCTGGAGCCGGCTATCCTCAGTGCCGGTGTGATCATCCTCATTACGGCCGCCGGAGGAGCGTTCGGAAAGATGCTCGCCCGCAGCGGTATCAGTGACGCCCTGCAGGGATGGATGGGGGACGGTCAATACGCTGCCGCCGGATATATCCTGCTGGGTTGGATCCTGGCCTCGATTATGAAGATCGCTCAGGGCTCAGGCACGGTTGCCATGATTACCGCCTCGGGTATGATGGCGGCCATTCTGGGAAGCGAGCCGGTGCTGCCCTGCCATCCTGTCTATCTGTTTGCCGCGATCGGCTTTGGAGGCATGGTGTTTTCGTGGATGAATGACAGCGGATTCTGGGTGGTGGGCAAGATGAGCGGGTTCAGCGAGCAGGAGACACTGAAGACCTGGACCCCCCTGTTGGCCCTTATGGGGGTCGCAGGTCTGGTGGAGGTGCTCGTCCTGAGCTTTCTCTTTCCCATGCGGTAGGATATCGTTCCAGGTTCCAAGTTCCAGGTTCCACGAACCCACAACCAGTAACCAGGGCTTGTCTGGAATCTGGAATCGAATCCAGGTATAACTCCTCCTATGAAGACAACGACTCCACACCGCCTCGAAGACCATGTTGCTGTTGTCACGGGAGCCGGCCAGGGGCTCGGCCGGGCGATCGCGCTGCGACTGGCTGAAGAAGGTGCCCGGGTTGTTCTGGTAGACATCGATGGGGGAGCTGCCGGGAGGGTTGCCAGGGACATCAAAGCCGCCGGAACAGGAGCCGTCGTGCAGGAGGTAGACGTGTCTGACTGGGAGGCGGTGCAGAAGCTCGCCGGAGCCGTTCTGGATGACTTCGGAAAGGTGGAAATCCTGGTCAACAATGTCGGCTGGCCCTGTCCGGGTGCGCCTATCCATGGGCAGTCAAATGAAGTGTGGGAAAGGTCACTCCTCCTCAACCTGACCACCCAGTTCTACGGCTGTAAGGTGTTTTCCCCTCACATGGTCGAACAGGGCTACGGTCGCATCGTGAACGTTTCCTCTGTGGCCGGGAAGGAGGGCAATCCTGAGCTGATCCCCTATTCTGCGTCTAAGGCCGGGGTGATCGGATTGACCAAAGCTCTGGGAAAGGAACTGGCCCTGACCGGCGTCTCGGTGAACTGCATCTGCCCGGCTGTGATTGAGACTGAGGGGGCGAAGCTGGTGGGCCAGGAGGTTCACGAGGCACTGATAGCCAAGATCCCCATGGGGAGGATGGGCCAGCCGGAAGAAGTAGCCGCCCTGGTGGCCTACCTTTCCAGTCCGGAGTGCTCCTTCTCAACCGGGGCCGTTTATGACCTCTCCGGTGGTCGGGCCACCTACTGACAGGTTACTGCCCCTCTACCTCCAGGGGTTGTTCCAGGTGGAGCACTTCATCGGGGAAGAAGACCACCACGCGGCGAAACCGGTCCTCCCTCCACTGATCCTCACGCAGCAGCCAGTCCTTGATGAACTCGGCAATGGTGAGGCGAGACTTGTCTTTGACCAGGTTGAGGTGCCTGGGATCAGCAGCATAGACGCGAAGTACGGGTGTGATGCTCTTCTCGAGCTCCTCCAACTGGTCTTCGCCATTCATGCGGGTCCAGTCACTGTGGCTGCGCTTTTCCATGCGGTCCGTATGTATGGCCGGGGGCTGGCTGGGCCTGATGCGAGGGGCGAAGACCAGACAGGTCGGTCCCGACACTTCGATCCTCCAGGGGTCCGCCAGCTCGACATGGTAACGGTAGGTCACCGGAACATGAATCTGGCTGACTGTGGACCCCAGCGACAGCAGTCCCCACAAGATTCTCAGCTCATCACTTCTCGTGAAGCTCTCCGTCACCGTAGCGGTCGCCACCTCCAGTCGCCCCGCGCCGGCTGACTCGATTTCGGGAATCGCGGCCAGAAATGTCTCAGTGATGCTCTGTGAGCGAAATCGATCCGCCAGCTCACTGACCGCACCGATGGATCTCTCCACAGTGCCACTGACCTCAGCCCCGGCGTCTCTCGCCAGTTGATCCGCCGTGCGCACTGAATAACAGTATCCGAACAGAGTGATCAGCGCGAGCGCAAGGAAGAGCAATGGCCACAACAGTCTTCGATCCATAGCCTCCCATTATTTCATGGACGGTGAGGCCATGAGTTCTTACCATGCCTGGAACATTGGAACTTGGAACGTTGGAACCTTCCCTGGCTTGTCAGTCTGGCTGCCTATAAGAATGAACATGGAAGCTCGTGTCCTCTATCGTGAGGCCGTGGCCGGTGTGACCACGTTCCTCACCATGGCCTATGTTATCTTCCTGAATCCGGCCATCCTGTCGGGAGCTGGATCGGGAATCCCTTTTTCGGGCGCTCTCACGGCTACTGTACTCATCTCCGGTCTCGCGACCATACTCATGGGAGTCTATGCTCGTCTGCCCTACGCCCTGGCTCCCGGAATGGGACTCAACGCATTCGTCGCCTACACACTGATTGCAGGCCGGGAGATTCCCTGGCAAGTGGCGCTGGGTCTGGTGTTCTGGACGGGCGTCGCCTTCCTGGCACTTTCCGTAACGCCGGTTCGAGCTCTCATGATTGAGGCGATCCCACCGCGCTTGAGAGGGGCCGCGGCCGCAGGAATCGGGGTTCTATTGACCTTTCTGGGGCTGAAGAACGCCGGCCTCGTGGCAGCCGACCCAGCGACTCTGGTCAGGCTCGGTGACATTGGAATGTCAACCGTTCTGGCAATGTCCGGCCTGGCCGTGATCTGTGTAATGTGGGACCGGTACAGACCGGTGGCTTTTCTGGTGTCGATTCTCGCCATCACCGGGGCCGCCTGGTTGATGGGGCTGGCCAGGCTGCCCGACCGTCTGCTGAGCCGACCCGATTTCTCAAATGCCTTTCTGCAGCTCCGACCCCTCGAAGCCCTCCAGATCTCCCTCATCCCCGCCGCCATAACGCTCCTCTTTACGGATCTCTTCGACTCGTTGGCCTCCTTTGTCGGAGTCGCTCAGGCAGCCGGCCTGGTGGATAGGGAGGGGAATCCCCTAAGGCTGAAAAAGGCTCTGATCGTGGACTCTGTGGCCACTATCGGATCGGGTCTGGTGGGGACCTCCCCGGCCACGACTTATGTGGAGAGTGTGGCGGGAATCTCGGTGGGTGGCAGGACGGGACTCACTTCTGTTTTTGCCGGTCTCTGTTTCTTCCCGTTTCTTTTCGTGGCACCGCTGGCCGAAGCCATCCCGTTGTTCGCCACATCTCCGGTTCTCGTCGTGGTGGGACTCGTCATGTTTCGAAGCAACGTCGCGTCGTTGCAAGGAGCTCTGGAAGAAGCTCTACCCCCTTTCCTGATCATCATCCTCATTCCTTTGACCTTCTCCATTACAGCCGGTCTATTGTGGGGTTTTCTGGCCCATGCAGTACTGTTTCTGCTGGCCGGACGGGCGCGGGAAGTCAAACCCACCATGTACGTACTGGCGCTCCTCTCGATTCTACTGATCTATGTAGAGAGGGGATTTTAATTTTAATAAAGGGGACAGTCTACTCTGGCACCTTTTCTCTGCGCTGCGTGTGTCCCTGGGTGAGCTGATACCTGCTGAGTGTTGAAATGAGACTCTAAAAAAAAGGTGCCAGAGTAGACTGTCCCCTTTTACATCCGCGCGAGCGCTTCTCCGGCCGCTGCCAGTCCTTCCCGCATGCTCGGGACCGGATTTTCCATGTGAGATTCGTACTCGAGTGAGAGCGGGCCTTTGAAACCCACATCAATCAGTGCCCGAAAGGTGTCTACCAGGCTGAGGCGACCGTGGCCGACAATCTGCTCCTCTGACTCGGCATCGAAGTCTTTCAGGTGAACGCCCAGGACTCGGGAACCGAGCATCCGAATGGCTTCGACCGGGTCGACACCGGCTCTCAGGTAATGTCCTGTATCGACGCAGGCTCCGACCCTGGGATCCAGATCCCTGACCGCCTCCAGAATCCATTCAGGACGGCGCCATCGTTCATCCTCCGGACCGTGGTTGTGGATGGCTATGCGGATGTCATACTGAGCGACCAGCTTATCCAGGCTCTCGAAGGCATCTTTGGAGGGATTTGCACTCAAGTTTTCAACTCCCAGCTTGTGACCGAACTGAAACAGCCGTTGGTTGGCTTCGTGATCGGCGCTGAAGCCCTCAACACCAAAGGCGTTCACCTCAACTCCGACCTCTTCGAGAGCCTGCTTGAATCTGCTCATCTCCTCGTCAGTGGCGTCGGTTGGCAGGTGACCGTTATAGACTTCCACAAAAGCGAGACCCAGTTGTTCCGCTTCCCCCGCCAACTCTTCCGTTTCGGAGAAATGACGTAGGGAATAGCTTTGGAACCCGAAGCGAAAGGGCGAATTCTCGAGTATGGAGGCCAGGGACTCTGTCACTGCCGGGGCGGGTTCCTCCACTCTGGCTACCTGCGAGCCTCCACAACTCCACAGGGTCGCTCCTGCAAATCCAATGCTGCTGCGCTTCAAAAACCGGCGTCGATCCATCGTGTTCCCCTCTTTCTCTTGAACTGGGTGAATTGGGCACCTCCAGAAAAGATAATCAGTCGCGTCTCAGTCTTTACCACATCCACCAACGAGTAGAAAGAGCTGAAAACTGCAACCGCCCATGCCATGCCCCCTCCCCGGGCTGCCGCCAGGTACCTGTTTAGCCCGGAAAATTCATAAGTTTTCGAAGCGAAGGGCCGCAAGCGCCGTGCTGGCAAGGCTTTACCTCCGAGGGCACCGCAGGCATAGTCGTGACTCTGTCGAGGAGCCCGAGGAGGGGGAACGCAGCCAGCGCGGATGATGGGGGCGCTGCAGCCGAAAATTTATGAATTTTCCGGGTTAGGGTCCCCTCACTGCCCGTGCCTTTGTCCTGACCTCATCTTTTTGTTCGCTGTGCTCACTGCGTTTCCTTGGTTCGCTTGAGCTTTGCCTTCAACACCAAACGAGGAACTGAAGCACATTGAGCCGCCGACAGTATGTTCCATTAGGGCTCTTGACCAACCCGGTCAGCATTGAGTGGAGTTGCCATCACTGACTAATCACGTTCAAAGTCAGAGAAACGCGAGGGGAACGACGGGCAAAGGCAAAGGCACGGGCAAAGGCAAGGAGGGGCTGCTAAGGTTTGGACAATAGGGCCGCCCAGCGCCATAATTGGCTTATTTATTTGAATTGAATCCGAGGAGAGGTATCCATGAAACCTTTCTGGAACCCGGTCGGGTGCGGCCATCGCTGCCGCCTGGGCTGTGATGCGGTTTCTGGGTGAAGAGGGCTATGTGGACATGGCCCGGGACATTATGCGGGCACGAGATATGGTGGTCGATGGGATCCGCTCTATTGAAGGGCTGGAGATTCGGGGGGACGCCCCTCTCAGCATCGTCAGCTTTGGGGCGAAAGAGCTGGACATAAGAGCCGTGGCGGGTGCCCTGCAGGCCCGCGGCTGGCTGCCCAACGTGTGGGAAGGGCCACCTTCCGTCCATGTGCGGATCCAGCCCTCTCATGTGGCTCTCGCAGAAAAATTCGTGGAAGATGTACGAGGGGCGGTGGAAGAGGTACGCAGCGGCCAAGTGGCAACGGCGGAGCGTACGGGGATGTATGCGGATTAGGTTCTGGGTTCTGGGTTCTGGGTTCTGGAAGTTGAAGAGTTCGGGGGGATAACGGCAGGCTTACGCCTTGCCGTTCTGTTGTTGTGGTGCCAAGGAACGGCACAGAACGGTAGAGCGTCAGCTCACCGTTAATCTGCAAAAGGTCGGCGGCTCAATGTGCTTCAGTTCCCTCTGTGACGTTAAAGGCAAGAGTCAGGCGATCCAAGGGACCGCAATGAGCAAAGCGAATAATTTGAAACCACAGAATGACCACTAACAGATTCGACGCGATCATCATCGGAACCGGCCAGGCAGGACCCTCTTTGGCAGCCCGGCTTACAGGAGCAGGACTGAGCGTAGCCGTCATTGAACGGAAACTGTTCGGGGGTACCTGTGTGAACACGGGCTGCATTCCCACCAAGGCCCTGGTCGCCAGCGCCCGTGCTGCCTGGGTGGCCAGGAGAGGGGCTGACTGGGGCGTCGTTACCGGGCCCGTTTCGGTGGACATGAAGAAGGTCAAAGAGCGCAAGGATGCTATCGTCCACAAGTCGAATCAGGGTGTGGAGAAATGGGTCGAAGGACTGGAGAACTGCACCGTGTACGCAGGTCACGCCCGTTTTGCCGACTCCCACCTCGTACAGGTGAACGATGAATTGCTCCAGGCAGAAAAGATCTTCGTCAATGTGGGGGCGAGGGCCTTCATCCCTCCCCTGGTGGGTCTGGACACGGTCGATTTCCTGACCAACTCGAGCATGATGGAGATTGACTTCCTGCCCGAGCACCTGGTCATCGTCGGGGGGAGCTACATCGGCCTCGAGTTCGGCCAGATGTACCGGCGCTTTGGCAGCCGGGTCACGATCGTGGAGACGGGTCCACGGCTAATCAGCCGCGACGACGAGGATGTGTCTACGGCCGTCCGGGAAATCCTCGAGAAAGAGGAAGTCGACGTGCGGCTTAGCTCCGAGTGTATTGCTGTTGAGAACCGCTCTGAAAGGATTGCCATTCGTCTGGATTGTGCGGACGAAGACGACAGGGTGGAAGCCTCTCACTTGCTGGTGGCGACGGGGCGGCAGCCCAACACCGATGATCTTGGTCTCGAGCAGGCCGGTGTCGAAGTGAACAGACGAGGCTACATCCAGGTTGACGATCAGCTCCGGACCAGTGTGCCAGGTATCTGGGCCCTGGGAGACTGCAATGGACAGGGTGCCTTCACCCACACCTCCTATAACGACTATGAAATCGTAGCCGCCAACCTGCTGGATGATGATCCCCGCCGAGTCAGCGATCGGATCCTCACCTACGGGCTGTACATCGACCCCCCGCTGGGCAGGGCTGGTATGACCGAGGCACAGGTTCTGGCATCTGGTCGAAAGGCCCTGGTTGGAAAGCGTCCCATGAGCCGCATCGGGAGGGCCATCGAAAAGGGGGAAACCCAGGGCTTCATGAAGGTCCTGGTGGACGCCGAAAGCAAAGAGATCCTGGGAGCCGCCGTGCTGGGGATAGGCGGTGACGAAGTCATCCACTCCGTCCTCGACATCATGTACGCAAAGGTACCCTACACCGTAATCCAGCGGGCTGTCCACGCCCACCCCACAGTGAGCGAACTGATTCCTACCATGCTGGGCGACCTGCAGCCACTAGAATAGTCCCCGCCGGTGGCCTGTTAAGCCCCCTCACAGGCCCGCCCGCTTTGCTCGGGTAGTTCCAAGTTTCACGTTCCATGTTCCACGTTGGCGCGCTTATCGTTCACTTTGCTCACTGCGCTTCCTGGGCCAGATCAACATTGCCTTTACACTGCTTCGCCAAGGGATGCACACTGAGGCGCCGACAGTTTGGCATTCGCGCCTCTGTCGGCCCGGCGACGGGACAGATGCTCTCCGGGACCGGCCCACAAGCCGTGAGAAACCCTGACAACCAGGGAACCGACAGATGGGCGCGCTCATTAGCATTCGCGCCTCTGCCGAACTGGACAGACCATCTCTGGGACCGGCCCGCAGGCCGTTTGGAACAGTTGCAATCAAGGAAACGACTGAGGCAGGAACGACAGTGACTGCGTGGCGGCCGGAGGCCGACATCCCTCAGCAGCGCCAGTGACTGCGCAGAAACGCGGAAGCCACCGGGAAAAGGTTATGTTGCCCGAGAATGCACCCTCTCGGCCCCATCCGAAGCCTGGTGTATCAGGAGCCGGAGGCCAGAACTGACATTGTTCTCTGAAAAATTGAAGTGACGGATCCGCTCAACCCCACGCCAAAGCTTGCGACTGCAATCCCGATCAGAACTATCATGATTGCGTACTCGATCTCGGTCACTCCGTCTTCGCGACTGCGCTTCCAATCCATTAGATGGGCGAGTGCGGTTCTCAACATTTGCTAACCCCCGAATAGTTGGTCCAGGGACTATTTTAGAGCACTTGTGAAGTTACCCCACTTTTGTGGACAGTTTACGGCTTTCGAATCAAGCCACATCTGAGTGCCTCGATTCATAGTTGATCGGCGACAGATAGTCCAGTGACGAGTGCCGCCTGTGAGGGTTGTAAAAGCCCTCGATGTAGTCGAAGACAGCAAGCTTGGCCTGCAGCTTGCTGCGGAAGCTGTGCCGGTCGATCAGTTCACACTCCAGAGAGGCAAAAAAGCTCTCACACAGCGCGTTGTCATAACAGTCACCGACCGAGCCCATGGAGGGTCTGATGCCGGCTCTCTTGCAGCGTAGCCCGAACTCGATCGACGTGTATTGCGTCCCCTGGTCCGAGTGATGGATCACCCCGTCGGATTCACGCTCTTGAAGTGCCATTTGCAGGGCATCGGTCACTAGCCGGGTCTTGAGATCATTTCTGAGCGACCAGCCGACCACTCGACGACTGAAAGCGTCGACCACTACGGCCAGGTAGACGAAACCTGCCCAACTCGGCACGTACGTGATGTCTGCAACCCACAGTCGGTTGGGGCGGCTGACCTGGAAGTTTCGCTCCACCAGATCCGGAGCCGGACGGCTGTCTTGGCCTCTCAGGGTCGTGCGTGTCTTGCGTCTGCGGCTAACGCCTTCAATGCCGGCGACTTTCATCAGTCGGGCCACCCGGTTTTTGCCCACCAGGTGACCTTCCTCTCGAAGTTCCGCCGTAATGCGGGGAGCTCCATAGGTCCGACGACTTTGCTGGTGGATCCCGTTGATTGTTTCCAGAAGACGAGCATTCGCTTCATCTCGAGTCGAAGGTCCGCGATCGACCCACGCGTAGTAGCCACTGGTGGAGACACCCAGCAAACGGCACATGGTGGTGATTGGATAGTCGGCCTGATTCACTTTCACGAACCTGAAGACTCCTTGGAAATCGGATCGCTCTCCCGTGCGAACCAGGCCGCGGCTTTTGCCAATATTTCCCGCTCAACCCTCAGCTGCCTATTTTCTTTGCGCAACTTCCGCAGCTCGGCTCGTTCTACCGTCGTCAGGCCGTCTCTACGACGGCCTTCATCCAGGTCTGCCTGGGCGATCCAGTTGCGGATCGTCTGTTCGTTGGGTTCAAACTCTCGGGCCAGCTCACCGGGGCTGCGCCCGGCTCGATGAAGCTCGACTATCTGCTGGCGAAACTCGGGTGGATAAGCTCGTCTTGTTCTTGGCATCGTGTCCTCCATTCTCCCAAAGGATTAGGTGTCCACGAAACCGGGGGAACTCCACTTGAGAGGCCCCTGGCTAGTAAATAAAAAAAAGGCCACCCACCGCTGTTTGAATTCGTTTGTTATCGTTGGAGGCTGTCTCTGAAGGCAGACGAAGCCCCTCATGGGGACCCGGGAATCCGGCTGGGATCAGCCCAAACAAGACCACTGTCACATTCCTTCCGGTGGTTGTGAATGTCTGTAGGTGACTGGAAAGGCGACGAAAGATCGCACCTGAGCCACGAAGTAGAAACCCCAGAGGCTGGAAAGCTGGTGGTTGAATCGAGAGGGTGAAAGAGGACAGGTGAGCGAGCCTCTCCAGACGAGCGCATCTACCGTCTTCGGCTCCAGGATCTTGCTCAGATCCTAAGGGTTCAGCTCGCAGCCGCGACCGCTGAAACCAGTCTTGAGAAAACGGCGGTAACGGCGGTATTCAAGCCAGAGCCGAAGGTGGCCACGGTAACGCCGACCAGCATCAGCATGATCGCATACTCGACAGTCGTCACACCGGACTCTTCTTCCGGCTCGCGAGGCTTACAATTTCCAGGTAGTAAGTTTCTCATGGTTCACCCCGGGAGCGGGCCCTTTCTTTAGGTCAAACAACAACAATGGTTTCAAAGGACCCAGCGATAGCGTTGAGTAAACCCAAGCATAGCCTTAGGGGGCCCCAACGTTTCACCTATTTTAGTCCTTCCCGGACCAAAAATAAAGGGTTTCGTGTGATTTCGCTCACATTATTCCTGAATCACCTTCGCCGCCAAGGGAGGGTCTTCGGCGGTAGCTTATCTCCCGAGGGTCGTAGTAGAATCTTAAGCTGAGGGAACATGGCCAGCCAGCAAGACCACTACTTCCAGGGGATGGAATTGTTCGGAGAAGATGATCTGGACGGAGCCATCTCGGAGTTTCACAAGGCTCTGGCGATCGACGAGAGTTACGGGGATGCGCTGCACGCCATTGCTCTGTGTCATTACCACCTGGGGCAGCTCAATCGGGCAGTCGAATACGGAGAGCGTCTGAGAAGCGTCGAGCCAGACAACCCGCTCGCCTATACGGCCCTCTCGATGTTCTACAATGCCCAAGGAATGATTGCCAAAGCCGAGGAGATGGGGGCAAAGGCCGGCGCCGCTCCTCCTTCCGAAGACTCCTCCTGAAGGGTTGCACGTTTCCACGTTTCACGTTCCACGTTGGCGCGCTCATTGGCATTCGCGCCTCTGCCGCCTCGACAGTCTGGACGGATCATCTCCGGGACCGGCCCACAAGCCGCGAGGAAAGTCCACCGTCAAGGAAACTGCAGAGGCAGGAACGCCAGTGACTGCGTGGCGGCCGCCGGAGAAGCCCTGGGAATGATTTCACCTTGACCGGCTAAACTAGCAGTTTGCCATGGCCAGAATGATCGCCTACTACGCCGGCACTCGTCAGGAGCGAAACCGGGTCGTCTTCGACCGAGCTGTTCAGAGACAAACCCGTCCAAAAACTGATTTTGTTTGCCTGGTTGGGAATCGTCATCGTCGCCGCCAGCTCGAACTGATCTACCTGGAAAAGCACCCGTTTTGCTTCGACGTTCCAATTCTCACTTTTCAAGGACTGATCGGCCGCCTCTTGGAAGATTCCGGCTTTCAGACTACTCTCTCGGAGGCAGCCCGGCTCTTGCTCTTGGAAGAGATCACTGATTCCCGGAAGACGACCGGGACGGCAGGTGTTGAACACAATAGCGGACTCCTTCGGAGAGTTTCCCGGGGCATTGTCCGTCTGAAGGAGCAGAATATTTTGGAGCCGGAACTGCTGGCTCTCTCCTCGGGAAAACGCCCCCAAGATTTCGTCTCCGACGAGCTGGTGTGGTATTTCTCGAGGTATCAGGCCCGGCTTGAGGCTCTCGGAGTGGAAGACTGGTGGGGTCAGCAGGCCCTTGTCTATCGAGGCCTGCTTACAGGTGCCATCCGGCTGCCGGAACGGCTTTCCGCATCACGCTCCCTGGTCGTGGAAGGGTTCACCGACATGACCCCGGTGGAGCATTCGATTCTCCGTCACCTTCGAGATGCAGTCGACGAGCTGGTCGTCAGCACCGATCTGGAGCCGGGCCCCGCTGACAAACAAGAGCCTTCGAGATTCCATGAGATGCGGAGCTTCCTGTCTAATCCAGACCTGGAATGGCGGTCAGTGGCTGGGCCCGGGCCGGAAACACGGCCCGGAGTTGTCTGTTTGCCCAGTGTCGAGGACGAGGCTGTGTGGGTTGCGGAGAAGATCGCTGGACGCAAGTGCAAAACCCGCCCCCGGGTAGCCATCGTCTCCACGCGGCCCGGGATCTATCGGATGGAACTCACCCGCGCCCTGGGAGGAAGAGGAGTCGAGCTTGGGGAAGCCGGGGGGGCATCGGCAGCCGCCAGTGGCAACCTGGGCCTTCTGCAGGACTATTTGAGCCTGATACTGGAGCGGTTCCCTCGCCAGCATCTGTTTGATTTTCTGAATCACCCCCGACTCTCCACCGGTCTCACCTCGGACGATCTGCATGGCATCGAGAGGTGGGCCATTGCGTGCGACGTTCGGGAAGGATTCCGGAACTGGTCGATTGACTTCCCTGCAAGAGTTCTGAAGGCTCTTGAGAATTTGCCTGACGACTCGCCCTTCTCCAGTTCCGAGATCGGTCCGGCCCTGGCCGCTTTCAGCAATGTGATGTGCCGCCTCAGCGTCGGATCAGAGCAGCATTCGCGGAGCCAGTGGCTGGCTCTACTGGAACGGAGGCTGTTGCCTTTTCTGAGACCGCTGCCCGCAGATGATCTCCTGAAAGTGAGAGAAGAAAACTTGATTATGCAAGGTCTGCTCCATGAAATTGAACTTCTGGACAATCAGTTTCCGGAGCTGCTTGAGCTCCAGCAGTTTGCGCGTTGCGTGAAGATCGTCGGTGAGTCGATGCTTCGAGAGGTGGGGCTTGACCCTCCCCGCTGTATCCTGGCCCGGCCGAAAGAGGTTGAGCACCTGGAGGTCGACGTGTTGATCTGGATGGGACTTACAGACCGGGAGTTTCTCCCGCGGGTCGCAGGTTCCAGGTTTCCCGAGCATGACTCAGTTCATCAGTCTGCCTCGATCTGGGAGGAACAGGTGAGAGAACAGGGAAGCCAGTTTCGTTGGATGCGCGGCCAGGCTTCCTCATCTGTGATCTATACGCTGCCGGGTCGGGTCTTTGGTGCACCTTCGCTGGTAAATCCTCTGTTGCGGGGTCTGCCGGTGGAAGAGCTGACCCCCTTGGAGCCGCTTCCGGCGCTCGACGCGGCAGTTCAGGATAACGTACAGCGAGGTAGGCAGGCTCTTCTCTCGAGAGAGAACTCGAGCGCTACGGCTTTCAACGGCTTTCTCACCTCCCAGGAGTCACTCCGAGCAGTGCGGAGGAAGCTCGGAGAAGGCAGTAGGATCCTGGTGTCGCCGAGTTTGCTCGAAGACTACATGCGCTGTGGGTTCCGATTCCTGGCCGAGCACTGTCTGGATCTGGAGAAGGAATCCTGGACGCCGGAACTGGACAGCTCACAACTGGGGTCTCTTGTGCATCGTGTGCTGTATCGTTTCATGAAGGACCTGGAGCCGCCAGCCGGCCTTGATGCCGGCCATTGGGATCGCCGGGCCGCTGGGCGTCTGCAGGGCCTGCTCGAAGCAGAGCTGGAATCCTGGCCGCTTCGAGAGACTCGCCAGAAAAGTCTGACCTGGACAGTGCAGGAGGAGTTCCTCCGGGCCGGTCTTCAACCGGGTGATGCGATGCGGGGAGTCTTTTCAGACTTCCTGCTCCACCAGAGTCGATGGTTGCGCCACCATCAGGTCGAGGCTCTGGAGCAGAAGCTGGACGTTCTCTCGCTGGGGAATGCCATGGTGGATTCGGGCCAGGTGGAGGTTCTCCTTACTGGCACAGTGGACCGCGTGGACCGAGGTTCCAGGGGGCTGGTAGTCATCGATTACAAGAGCGGCAGAATTCCGCTGGGACGACTTTACCAGGGGTGGGGATTTCAGCTCCCACTTTATTATCTGCTGGTCCGCAATCACTATCGGGAGGAGGTTGAGACGGCTTTCTTTTTCCACGTCGAACCCCCGTTCGAGGCGCGGCCAAGAACCGTAGGCCTCCCTGACAGCGACAACAGGGGCTGGCCGGCACTCGCGGAGTCTTACCGTGACCTGGCGCTCGAAGCCACCCGGGCGATTCTCTCGGGCAAGTTCCCTGTTACTCTGGTAGGTGCTTCCCAGGCCGGGTGCCGGGAGTGCAACTTCCGGGACGCATGCCGGATGGATCCGGCTAAAACGGACCGCCTCCGGGATTCTGGCCATTTTCCAATTGCCCGCCCGCTTCTGACCGGTGGGCAATGGGTCGGTCCGCGTGAGACTCCTCAGCAGGGGGTGGGCGGTGTCTAAGCCCGTGCGGGCTTCACAGCTGGAGCTGAACCATGCCCAGAGAGCAGCGCTTGATCTGTCCTCCAACATCGCCCTGACAGCCGCTGCAGGCTCTGGGAAAACCACGGTTCTGATCGAGCGCTTCCTGCACATTCTGCGCAACAACGCATACAGACCCGAAGAGGTGGTTGCCATCACCTTCACCGAAGAAGCGGCCCGGCAGATGCGTGAAAGAGTCCGGCAGGAGATTGAAGGGCGAGTCGCGGGGGAGGCGCCTGCCGGCACCAGCTCCTGGAGGCGGGCGCTGACCCATTTTCCGCGCTCCCCGATGACAACCATTCACGGGTTCTGCCACAGTCTGTTACGTGAATACTCGTGGGCTATCGATCTCGATCCTGACTTCGAGCTTCTCGATCCTTCCCGGCAGCAGTTGCTGGCAGCAGCAGCAGTCAGTCAGACTCTGCAGGATAGTTCGTTCCAGGGTCGGTCGTGTCTGAAAAAGCTGCTGCACTATCTTCCCCAGTCTCGCCTCGAGGGCCTGTTCGGGCAAATGCTGGAACGACGACATCACCTGTCCCTTGAAGACAGACTGGACGAGGAGTGGCTGCGAGATCTGTATTTGCAGGAATCCGCCGCAGTTCTCCTGCGGGCTTCCGAATGGGAAGGACTTGGTGCGCTGCTGAGATCTGTTCCGGAGAACCTGCTCCGTCAGGCGAACTCCTTCAGTGTGCGCTGCCGGAAACAGCTCGAGCTGCTGGAACGGCGGCCGGCTCTGGATCCTAGAAGTTTTGTCGAGAGATTTGATCTCACTCTGGAGGCACGGATCGTTCCCACTCCCGAGTGGAGTGAACTCACCGCTCACAGCGAGATCGTCGCCGGGTGGAGGCAACTGAGAAAGCTCATCAGAGACCGGACCGGGCTCGACAGCTGCACGGAAGAGGAAAATCGTCATTTCCGTGAGGCCCTGTCCTGCGTGCACGAGCTGCACTGTGAAATCGTTGATCGCTACGAGGCTGAAAAGCGGGCCGAGGGTGGCCTCGACTTTGAAGATCTTCTGGTGGAATCAGCCCGACTCGTTCAGAAACCGGATATCGTCAAGGCGATACAGAAACGCTTCCGATTTTTCCTGGTCGACGAATTCCAGGACACCAATGCATTGCAGTGGAGAATCCTACTGCCCCTCGTTCAGGAGTCCTCGAATCTCCTGGTGGTTGGAGATGCGAAACAGTCGATCTATCGCTTCCGCAGCGCTGATGTTTCCGTTTTTCGTCGCGTTCAGGATTGGGTTTCCCAGAGCGGTCGTGTCATCGAGATGACTGACAACTACCGGGCGGCTCCCACACTGATCCACTTCTGCAATGAGATCTTCTCCACAATATTCTCAGGTGATTTCGAATACGAAGCTTCCCACCAACAGATGGAAAGGGCCCGACAGGATTCCCCGGACGGGAAGGTGGAGTCATTCTTCTTCAGCCTTCCGCCTCAGGCCCGAGCCAGCTTGACTCCTGAACCCGTCCTGGTAGCTTCAACGGTCGAGCGCCTGATCGAACAGGGGTACCAGTACTCGGACGTGGCCATTCTTCTAAGAGCCAGAACCCGTCTGAAGTTCTATGAAGAGAGCCTGTGTCTGAAGGGCATTCCTTTTCAGACGATCGGGGGGACGGGGTTCTACCGACGTCAAGAGATCCTTGACCTGCTCAACCTTCTCCGCTTTCTATATCGGCCGCACAACGACATCGCCCTGGTGGGGGTTCTTCGAAGTCCCCTCTTCAGCCTGACCGATGAAGATCTTGTGGTGCTCTCCTCGAAGGCGGGACGGGACTTCTGGGACAAGCTGCGACGATCAGCTCAGACGGGGGGGCAAGTTCCCGGCCGCTTGAGATTCGCCCGGGAGCGTCTGGCCCACTGGCTGCAACGTGCTGAAGTCTCAGCGGTGTCGGTTCTGCTGGAAGAGGCATTGGCGAATACCGGCTTCCTGTCCGTCCTGAGAGCCTCACGAAGGGGTCGGCAATCCCGGCACAACGTAAGAAAGCTGATTGCTCTGGTGCGAAGTCTCGAGAGACAGCGCAGGGTCCATCTCCGCGAGGTGGTCCGCTTCCTGGAAGCTCTCACCCGAAGTGAGCCGAACGAGCCCGAGGCTCAGGTTCTCAGGCCCGGCGAAGATGCTGTGCGAATCTTTACCATCCACGGGGCGAAAGGACTCCAGTTCCGGGCAGTGATTCTTCCCGAACTCGGCCGCAAGCTTGCCGATATTCGAAGAGATCGATTTGTTGCAGAGAGTTTCCCCGCTGATTCCGGAAGAGTCAGTTATATGGGCTTCAAGATCCGGAATCCTTCCAACCTCTATCGAGATCTCAGGCATCCTGTCTACCAGATGCTGCGCCGGCTCGGTGAGTATCGCCAGCTGGCGGAGGAGAAACGTCTTCTGTATGTCGCGTTGACGCGTGCTCAGGATCACCTGGTTCTCCTCGGAGAAGAGACACTGGGTCATGAGTCATACTCCCGCTGGCTGCGCGATGCGGGAAGTGATCACCTGTCAGAGGTTCCCGCCGGGCTGGACCAATGCCTGCAAGACTGGTTGAAGCGGGGTACACCTGAAGATGTGCCGTCAGAAGGGCTGGAGGACCGGATCTCCCTGCACGAGCTGGAGAAGCCATCCTTTGAAATCAGCGCAACCCGCCGAGATCCCTCCACAAACCCTCTTCAGAAGAGGATCTGGTCTCCAACCGAGCTGACCGCCTTCCATCTGTGTCCCCGCCGATTTTTCCTGGGAGAACTGCTGGCTCATTCGGAGGTCAATCCCTTCGGTGGCACGAGGGTAGACCCGGCTCCTTCCCTGCTCGGGGAGGTCGTCCACGACGTCATCGAAAAGACCCGGGATATCGGCAACCCTCGGGAAGTCGAAGGACGGCTGAAGAGCTGGGAAAAAACGATCAAGTCAAGGCTGACGACTTCCCGGTCAGACTTCGAAAATAAGGTTAGGTGGCACCTGGGAATCGTCGCCGACAGCCAGGTCTATCGGGAACTCCAGGCGGCTCGAAAGGCCTACAGGGAGCAGAACTTCCACATCGGACGCGGCGATCGCAGGGTGACAGGAGTTCTTGATGCGCTATATCAGCAGGACGATCTGAGCTGGGTTGTGGTGGATTTCAAGACTATGGAGCTCGGCGATCGGTCTGCTTTCGAGGTAGCCCTGCGTCGGGGCTTCATGATCCAGGTGGAGCTCTATCTGTGGGCGGCAAACCGGATTCTGGAGACCTCCGCACTCAAGGGTGTGCTTCTTTTCAGTACGTCCGGTGAGACGGTCGAGGTGGACTACTCGCGGGAATTGAGGGAACGCTGCGACCAGATGGTTGACAGTCTTCCCACCATTGTCACTGAAGAGGCTTTTCCACTGACGACTCGTCCCGGGCTGTGTCGGGAATGCGGATTCAAGAACAGGGGACTGTGTCCGGGGGCTACGGTAAGCGCTCCCTGAATTGTTCGCGGGCTGACCGGATTTCGCTTAACAACTCCTCCCTGTGTTTGCGCAGGAACTCTTCGGACACCCCGTCTCCAGGGTGGTCGGCCTGTGCCAGCTTCACGATCAGATCGGAAGCCAGATGACGCTCCAGGTTGTCGAGGCGTTTGATCCAGCCGCGTACCAGGTCGGCCGCACCAATGGTATTTGGAAGGGCGTGCAGTCATAGCCTTCGTTCCGAGAGCCTGAGCGGGGGGCACAACACGGTGCCCAGGGAGGCATCCATGGTAAACGGCCCGTCGGTGACAGGCAATAGCTGCAGGAGCCCCTTCCATGCGGCGAACTGATCGGACCACGGAGGGTCCTCCTACACTGGGAATGTCACGGGTTGGCGAAATGTAGGAGCCGCTTCCATGCGGCGAACTGTTCGGACCACGGAGGGTTTTCCCACACTATCGGACCACGGAGCGTCCTCCCACATTCCGGCCGGCTCACTCGTTCCCCAGGAAGCGAGGACTGAGGAACGGTATAATTCCCCGATCATGGAACGCGAACAACTGGAGGTAGACGTTCTCTTTGTGGGGGCCGGCCCGGCCTGTCTGGCCAGTGCTCTTCACCTGTCGACCCTGATTGAGCGGCACAATGAGGACATCTCCGCCGGTCGGAAGCCGGGTGAGAAACTCAACGAAATCACCATTCTCGTCATCGAGAAAGGCCGGGACATCGGATCCCACATTCTCAGCGGCGCAGTGGTTGATCCCCGTGGCTTTGACGAACTTCTGGCTCCCTTTCCGGATCGCGAGCCACCTTATGACTGTCCTGTCTCAGACGATGGCTTTTACCTGTTGACCTCATCCCGGGCGTTCCGGTCTCCGGTGACACCGCCACCTTTCAACAACCATGGCTACTATGTCGCCTCACTGGGGAAGCTGGTCAAGTGGATGGCGGGTCTGTGCGAAGAGCTGGGGGTGGAGGTCTATCCGGAGTTCCCGGCGGTGAAACTCCTGTTCGACGGTGACCGCGTGATCGGGGCTCGAATTGGTGACAAGGGAAGAGACAGCGAAGGGGAGCCGAAAGCGAACTTTGAACCGGGAATCGACGTCCTCGCCCGGGTCACCGTTCTCGGGGAAGGCCCTCGCGGTACTCTGGCGGGACAGGCCTTTGAGCGCCTGGGCTTGAGGCAGCGCAGCCAGCCTCAGATTTACGCAGTTGGAGTCAAGGAGGTGTGGGAGGTTCCGGGTTCCCACGAGCCCGGACTGGTGTATCACACCTTTGGCCATCCACTCGGCTTCTCTGAGTTCGGAGGCGGCTTCATCTACACCATGAAAGATAATCTGGTGGACCTCGGATTTGTCACCGGACTGGATTACAAAGATCCCCGAATTGACCCGCACGCCCTGTTTCAAGAGTTCAAAACCCACCCCTTTGTCCGCACTCTTCTGGAGGGGGGGAAGGCCGTGTCCTATGGGGCCAAGGCAGTTCCCGAAGGAGGGTACTATTCGCTTCCCCGACTCTTTGCGGATGGCTTGCTCATCGTCGGCGACTCGGCCGGCTTCCTGAACTCCCAGCGTCTCAAGGGGATCCACCTGGCAATCAAATCGGGGATGCTGGCCGCCGAGACGCTTCTCCAGGCAGTGCTTGCCGATGACGGCAGTGCCGCCGTCTTGAGCCAGTACGCCGACGCCTTCGAAGCCAGTTGGGCCAGGGACGAGCTCTGGAAAGTCAGAAACTTCCGTCAGGCCTTTCAGAACAGTGTCTGGGCAGGGATGGCCCATGCCGGCTTGCAGTACGTGACGAATGGCCGCGGGCTGCGTGACCCCTTCCCGACCTTGGCTGGACACACCCTGATGCAAAGGCTGGCAGAGCTTCCCCCTGAAAGCGAGGGACCGCCGCGAGTCAGATTCGACGGTCGTCTCACTTTTGACAAGTTGAGTGATGTTTTCATGTCGGACACGGCCCATGAAGAGGATCAGCCCTGTCACCTGAAGGTCCAGGATCTCGACATCTGTCACAACCGGTGCACGATTGAGTACGGCAACCCCTGTCAGAATTTCTGTCCGGCCGGTGTCTACGAAATGACGCCGGGGGACGAAGGGAGTCGCCTCCAGATCAACTTCACCAATTGTGTCCACTGTAAGACGTGCGACATTATGGATCCCTACCAGATCATTCTCTGGACCCCCCCGGAAGGTGGTGGCGGGCCCGACTACGGGAACATGTAGACCCGGAAGTTGAAAGTTGAAAGTTAAAGGTTAAAAGTTGGGGAGAAAAAAACCTTCAACCTTCAACTTTCCCTCCCCGGAACACTTTAAGTTTAAGCTAGCGGAGGAAAGTGGGAGGTAGACTCAGGGCGACTCCCGGGAGGATTTAAACGGTCGCTGCCCTGAGTCTACCTCCCACTTTCAAGACGTTTTCGGCCTGGCACCCCTCCCACATTTGATCTCAGAATTAGAGAGGGGGAGCCGCCTCCCCCTCTCGGACCCTAACTTTAAGTTTAAGGACCGATTCGACGGCCAGCCACAGGCTGAGGCCCAGCACGATGGCCCCCACAGTCAGCAGCAGGTAGCTCCGGAGGTTCCAGAAGTCGCGCATTTTGATGGACATGGCCACCAGGGTCGTGATCATCATAAAAGCCATAGGGAAGGCCGTGAACCAGTAATTGCGGCCCCTTTGCATCAGGTAAAGGCTGACGACGAGCAGGGTGAGAGCACCCATGACTTGATTGGTCGTGCCGAAGAGTTGCCACAGGGCCAGGCCGGCTGCCTGCCCGTCGATCTTGTAAAAGGCGAAGAATCCTATCGTCACTACGGCTAGTGCCGACGAAAGGTAGCGATTCCGAAGGATCCCCAGCCCCAGAGTCTCGCTCATCTCGGTAATATTGAAACGCAGCAGACGAGTTGCAGAGTCCAAAGTCGTCAGAGCAAAGGAAATGGCAACCAGGGCAACGAAGGCTTTGGATAGCTCGAGGGAGAGTCCAAGCTGACTGAGGAAGTAACCGGCTCCATCAATGAAGGCCTTCATGTTCGGTCCCAGACCCTGGGCCAGGCTCCATGATTGATAGTGGCTGCGCCACAACGCGGTACTCTGAAAGCCTGCAGTACAGGCCAGGACCGAGACCAAACCCAGGAGAGACTCACCGATCATGCCTCCGTAGCCAATGAAGGTGGCGTCGGTTTCTCGGTCGATCTGCTTGGCGGTTGTTCCCGATGAGACGAGTCCATGAAAACCTGAGATCGCACCGCAGGCAATCACGATGAACACAAAGGGAAACAAGGGAGGAGCGCCTTCGGGGTGCATCTCGACGGCCGGTGCAGCAAACCCGGGCCGGAGAACGAAAAAGCCCGCGAAGATGGAGAACAGCCCCAGGTAAAGCAGCAGCGAGTTGATGTAATCACGGGGCTGCAGCAGCAACCACACCGGCATAACTGAAGCCAGGAAGCTGTACATCAGCAGAATGATGCTCCACTCGGCCAGACCCAGATCCGGAAGAGGCAGCCTCAGGCTTAGCCATACGCCGAACAGGGTGATCGCAAATGCGGCAATCGTCACCGGTAGAATCGACGCGCCCCGCTTGTAGACCAGCCAGCCCACGCCCACCGCAACCACCATCAGCGTCCCGCTCGGATAGATGGCCTCAGGGTTGTAGCCCGTACCCAGGAGCGTAGCGGTTACGGTTACGAAGACGCCCATTGCCAGCGCAATCAGAAAAAAAATGATCAGGTGAAAAAGGGTCTTGGCCCGTTTGCCGATGATCTTCTCGGCGACCTTCCCGATCGAAACTCCCTGGTTTCGCATGGAAACGACAAGGGCACTGAAATCGTGCACAGCTCCGATCAGCAGGCTCCCCAGAACCACCCAGAGGAGAGCAGGGAGCCAACCCCAGATGACCGCAATGGCAGGCCCCAGCATGGGAGAGAGGCCCGCAATCGAGGCGTAGTGATGGCCAAAGAGCACAAATCGGTTCGCCGGGACATAGTCGATTCCATCGCCCATGATGTGGGCCGGGGTTCTCCTGGCCGGATCCAGACGGAATACCCTGTAAGCCAGGTGCTTGGCGTAGAGGTGATAACCGAGCAGGTAAAGGACAAAGCAGGCCAGAGCGGCGACAGCGGGGCTCATGGGATGGGATTATACAATTCCGAAAACCCTGGCGGGCTTTCGAGTTGAAGGTTGAAGGTTAAAGGTTGAAAGTTGGTTGGATTTTGGGAAACTTTCAACTTTTAACTTTTAACTGGCTCAGCTCCGCTGAGCCTTTTCAACCATTCCCTCGAAGATTCGGCGCTGTTCGACTAATGCCTGGACTCTGTTTTCCCGGACGTCATGTGCCTCGAGCAAAACCCAGCCCTGGTAATTCGTCTCGAGCAGGAGCTCAATGAGGCGCTGGTACGGGTAGTCGTCCAGGTCGAGCTCACGTACATGGGTCGTCATGCCGAGGCGATCATGGACCAGGCGGAAATTGTGTTCGAGCCCCTGTCCTTCCAGATCGCTCGGGTTGGAGTTCCAGCACAAGACCACGCTCGGATGTCGGGCGATGTCGACGATTCGGCGAATGATCGGCAGTGGAGAGCACTGTCCGTGCACTTCCAGGCGGACCTCCTGACCGTAATCCGCGGCAAAGCGTCCGAGGGCATTGAGAGATTCTCCAATCTGGCGGATGGTCCGTTCTCGGGGAACGCCTTCGTGGAAGCCGTCGGGCTTTACCTTGACTCCCGTTCCCCCGATGTCGTGGCTGAGTTGAATGAAGCTCCTGGTCCGTTCCAGGGCCTTGTTCAATACCACAGGTTCTGGATTGTCAAAGCGCTCATTGCTCCCGGGGCCCAGTAGAGTGACGGCAGAGTCGGCGAACCGTTGCTTCACTTCACGGCGCTCAGACGCCGTCAGTACCGGTTCGACGCCGTGGGCGTGGGTGGTTCTCAACTCGACCCCCAGCAGGCCGGACGCTTCGCAGTTGCGAATCAGGGTGGGCAGGTCCCAGTCTTTCCCCCACAGGTAGGTGACCAGACCAAATCGGATCCCACCGGTGGCGCCGCCGGCCGGGGCACCGGATGAGGTGGCTGCGAGTACTGCAGCTCCCCCCAGGAAGCGTTCCAGAAAGCGGCGGCGGTCCGGTGTCTTAGTAAGAGGGTCATCGGTTCCCATCCCTCCAGCTTAAGGGATGGGGGCCGGCGGTTCAACGGGTCGCGTCTTCGTCGCACGAGCTGGCGGGAAGGCGATTCAAATCTGAGAATCAGTTGGGCAGGTAGAAATAGGCCTGTGGTCCGGATTTCAGCATTTGGTAATTGGAACGAGCACCCAGCACGATTTCCGGGATCACCACGGGATCATCAGCCCGATGGTAGATGCAGAGAATCATCTTCGGGCCGGAATTTTTCAGGGTTTCTGTGGCCCCGGCTAAGGCATGTCTCTCCGCGCCCTCGATGTCCATCTTGATCAGATCGACTTGGTTCAATCCCAGTGTTTCGACCTGATCGTCGATGGTCACGGCTTGTACCTCAAACTCCTCAGCCGAACTGTCCCACTCATTGGACCAGCCCTGGTTCTTCACGCGACCCGTTGCGGGTGCATTCCGCTGAAACCTCAGGGTGTCAGATGAGTGCCATGCGGCAGCCTCAACCAGAGCCACCGTGCCACTCCGAATTTCCCGGGCGAAGGTGCGCTTGAAGCAGCTGTTGTTGACGGGTTCGGGTTCAAACCCGACGACTTTTCGAGCCCCCTTTTTCAGTGCGAACTGAGTAAACGTACCGAGGTGGCTCCCGATATCTAAGACAATATCTCCGGGCGCAACACTGGCGAGTTCGTGATCATACTCTCGCTCAATGAGCTGTTCTGCCAGCAGGAGCTCGAGTGCTGCTTCATCTTCCAGTCTTCCCCAGATCTCGCCGATCGGCGTCTTCCATAGAACCGGACACGGACCCTGCTCCTCAACCTTGACTCGAGTGATAAACCCCGTCCGGTAAGCTCCATCTTCCCCGTACAGAAAGGGGGGAATGATAACGGTGAACGTTTGAGACCACGTCAACTCGGGGATACCTCCAATGGTCTTCTGGGCAATCACCTTGGCTCTCCACCCGATATCTGATCGAACAAACAGCAAATACACTTCTCCGGCAACCAATAGCGCCAGCAGGATGATGATGATCTTCGCTTTACGGCCCGAGAATCGCATAGAACCGGAGAGAGCATAGCACTGGAGGGTGATTTAGCCTCTGATTCAGACGTGGCAGGTGAACGTCTCACTACTCCTCCGGAGGGCTCAACCGCTCAAACACCTGTTCCCGAACCCATTTGGGGTCCCACCACTCTCGCGGATTGACAGCAACGCCCTGAACCAGAGTCGTGAAGTGGAGATGATCGCCCCCGGCCAGACCCGTCTCTCCGGTTCGGCCAAGTGACTGACCCATTTTCACGCTTTCTCCGGCCGTGGTTTCAATCGAGCTCAGGTGTCCGTAGAGTGACGCCAGGCCGAGTCCGTGATCGACCAGCACGCAGTTCCCGTAGATGCCGAGATAACCGGCCCAGACAACCTTTCCGTCATTGGCGCAGTCGACGGGACTGCGGGCCAGGGAAGCCAGATCGAATCCCAGATGAGTCTGGTGATCAATCACCTCTCCCTGGTAGATGTAGTCCCGCTCGTCCGCAAAGGCTGCCTCGACCTGTGTGTTGACCATCTGTATGAACGGCCCGTCGAACAGGAGGTGATCCTGCGACTCTCTCGTGATCCTCTCAATCTGCTCGTGGTTGATCTTTCTCAAATGGTTGTTGATCTGGACAAAAGTCTCGGCCGGAGTTGCCGCAGCGGAGACCTCGCTGACCCGAGACAGTATTTCATCGGCGACTTTGCTGATGAACTGGTCCGAGATCTTCAGACCCTGCTGCCGAAAACGGGCACTCAAGATCTGGTGGGGGACGCTCACCTCAGACCGATTGCCCGCCAGGTCTTCCGCCCAGGCTCGAATCGGAGTCTCGGGAGAATGTCGGTAATCCAATCCAATGAGTACCGCGAAGCGGTTTTGTTTCTGGGCCTCAAGCAGGAATCCCTGGAAGTTGCGATCACCGACCCTTGCGCCGCTGGCATGTGGCGTTTCGCTGCCCGTGGAGTAGAGAATGAGCTGCGCTCCGCCCTGCTTGATGTAGTGGTTTCCGGAGAGCACGTGAAGGGCGGGCGGCCGGGAATCCAGTGTGAACGATCTCTCAGCATCAGTCGTGTGATTGAAGAACCTGAGGTTGGGCTGGTCGGTGACCTGCACCCGGACCTTAAACTCTCCATCCTGAAAACCGTACTCTTCCTTGAGGATCGAGAGTGCGATCTCAGCCGCCTGCTCGGCCGGTGGCTGTTGAGCTTCGAACGTCTTCTCCACAATCACAGCTTCCGAATCTCGCTGTGACAGGACCACGGACCAGGACTGCAAACCCCGACCCGAGTCGCCCACCCTGACCTGCAGCGTCGCGTCCTCTCCCACGACACTCCCGTTCTCGAGGCTCCATTCGACGGCTGGAGGAGTCCGGTCCCAGGAATAGAGCAGGTAGACGAAACCAAGGAGGAGAATGGCAAAGAGTAACTTTTTCATCATGGATCAGAGTCAGTATAACCGGGTTCCAGGTTCTAGCTTCTGGGTTCTGGAATTTGAAGAGTTCGAGGGATAACGGCAGGCTTACGCCTTGCCGTTCTGTTGTTGTGGCGCCAAGGAACGGCACAGAACGGTAGAGCGTAAGCTCACCGTTAATCTAGAATTTGGAATCCTTCCCAAGTACACTTCCTCCAGTCATGGAAGAACGACGATTCCTACGGATTTTTCTGATTGCTCCGTCCTTGCTGGTACTGTATTTCGTATTCCGCATTTTCCAGCCCTTTGTCATGCCCATCTTCATGGCAGTGATCCTTGCCGGTCTTTGTTTTCCGGCCTTCCATTGGGTCAACGCCAGGCTGAGGGGCCGCGCCAATCTGGCTGCGCTGGTCACCTGTCTTGGAATCACGGCCCTGATTATCGTTCCGTTTGTTGCCCTGACTATCATGCTGGCCGCACAAGCGACCCAGGCCTATCAGGGGCTCCAGGTCGCTCTCAATGAGGGGAAGGTCCAGGAGATGATGAACCTGCGTGACCAGCCCTACGTTGGATGGGTTCTGGAGACAATTGATCAATATGTCGACCTGGACCAGGTCGACCTGGTGGGATCGATGGCTTCGTTGCTTCAGAGTGTGAGCCTGGGGGCATTGCGGCACAGCACGGCAGTCGTCTCGGGAATCGCCCACATGCTGACCAGCTTCCTGATCATGATCGTCACCATGTTCTTTCTTTTTCGCGATGGACCTGCGCTGGCGGATCAGGTCAGCGAGTGGACTCCCCTGTCGGACCGTTATGAGGCGCAAATTGTCAGGAAATTCCAGGAGGTCTCGAGCGCGACTGTGGTCGGCAGCCTGGTCACCGCCATCGCTCAGGGCATTGCCGGCGGGATCACCTTTTTTCTGGTCGGAATTCCAAACATCATTTTCTGGGGAACTCTGACGGCTCTTTTCTCTCTGGTGCCTTTTGTTGGAACGGCGGTCGTCTGGCTTCCCTGGGCTCTTTTTCTCTTTGCCACCGGCGCAAACGTGAAGGCCATCGTACTGGTAGCACTCTCGATTTTCTTTGTCGGCGGTATTGACAATGTGCTGCGACCCGTCCTGATCGAAGGAAAGACTCGAATGCACACGATGCTGGTCTTTTTCTCCATCATGGGCGGAATCTCCTATTTCGGTATTGTCGGCATGGTCGTCGGACCCATCGTTGTGGCTCTCGGTCTTACTTTTCTGGAGCTGTACAAGATCGAGTTTCAGGAAGAGCTGGGCAAGCCCAAGACCAAATGAGCCTCTACGGCCGACTCATGTACGCCCGGGAAAGAAAGCTGACCCTGCGCGACAAGAACCGTCGCGTATTTCCGTTTGAGTGGGGTTTGAAGTGGCTGGCTAGAGAAGCGACTCGACCGCCACTGCAGGAATTCAAAGAATATGCCGCCAGATCGGTGGCCAACAGCCGGGAGTTTTTTGCCCCTGGGCCGATAGCCGATGCCAGGGCGGAGGATGGGTGTCTGACGTTTTCAACGCCGAAGCCGACGTCTTACGATTTCAACAATCGGGTGAGTTGCAGGCTCTTTGAGGCAGAAGGTGGACGTGCCGCGGTAATTGTTGTCCCCCAGTGGAACTCAGACCCGAATGGCCATGTTTCCCTGTGCAGGGTTCTCCAGAAGCTCGGTATGACCGCGGTGCGGCTAACCATGCCCTACCACGATGACCGTCGTCCGCCCGGAATGGAGAGGGCCGATTTCATGGTGAGTCCGAACGTCGGCCGAACCCTTCATGCGACGCACCAGGCCGTTCTGGAAACGATCCAGGTGGCGGGCTGGCTCCGGGACCAGGGCTACCAGAAGGTTGCTGTTGTGGGAACCAGCATCGGGTCATGCGTCAGCTACCTGGCTTTCATTCACGATCCGCAGATTGCGTGCGGGGTCTTCAACCACGTCTCGTCTTACTTCGCGGATGTGGTGTGGAGAGGGCTCTCCACGCGCTTCGTTCGCCGGGGTCTGGAACAGGAGATCACGCTGGAAGACCTGCGAGACTGCTGGGCTCCGATCAGTCCGGCCCATTACATTCGCCATCTGGCCGGTGATCATCGACCACATCGGTTGATTACGGCAAGATACGACTTGAGCTTTCCGCGGGACCTCTCCGAGCTGGTGTTTCAGGAGTACGACCGGCTGGGTCTTGACTATGATCGGGTGGATCTCCCCTGCGGTCACTATACGACAGCCACTTTCCCGTTCAACTGGCTCGACGGATGGCATATCTGTTCCTATCTCTACAGGAAGCTTCGCTAGCTACGCTGGTTACCGGTTACTAGTTACCGGTTGACCGGTATCGGCTAACTTTCTAGCGAAGATACCCGGAACTCGGAACCGGTAACTAGTGTACTGTCCGGGAAGTTCGCGGTGTTAATTCGGGATGGATTTTCGTCGACAGTGAGGCGCGCGACGCAGGAAGGCCGGGAGTCTTTCGAGGTAGCGCAACAAAGCTGTCGGCGAAAAGACGCCCGAAGTAGCGGCGTGAACTTTCCGGACAGTGCACTAGTAACCGGTAACCAGTAACTATTCCTGACCGGAGAACCGGGATCTCAACTCCCTGTCGGTCGGGGCTCGGCTTTCACGCCCGGCGGTCGCGGCCTGAGGCCCCTCCCACTCTCAAGACCCCAGAACCGGTAACCAGTAACCAGTAACTACTCCCGATCCCCCGCCAGCTTCCGGTAGTACTCTTCGACCTTGGACCGGTACTCCGGAGGGATTTCCTCTTCGAAAGCCTGCCGAAGCCGGTCCGGGTCGGACTTGGCCAGCTCCCGATACAGATCGAGTTCGAGCTGCTTGAATCCATCGATGATCTGAGAACGCAGCAGTCGTATCTCTTCGGGATAATTGAAGACCCGGCTGGCATCGGTTCGACGCATCTCGCGCGCCAGCTGGGCAATGTCCCGGGCCCGGCGAGGATCGATCTCCTTGAGAAGCTTACTGATCTTCTCAGCATCGTGAATCCTCTCCTTCCATTCCCTCCCGATCTGCTGCGGGTTGATCCCCGTGGAGTTCGCCAGACTGCTGGCCTGGCCGGCCGGCTGCTGCGCCCCGAAGGCCCTGTTTTGGCCGTTCTGCTGACCCTGGTTGTTTTGAGGTTGACCCTGTTGCGACTGGGCCTGCTCTGATTGCGAACTCTGTCCGTCAGTTGAGGGTTGACCCTGCCTGGCCCCACCCTGTTGACCCTGCTGACCTTCCTGTGACGGTTCGCCGCGACCCTGTTGACCCGGCTGGCCGTCCGGGCTCGGTTGCTGCTGGCCTTCCTGTGACGGTTCGCTGCGGGACTGTTGGGACGGCTCGTCGCCCTGCCGGGGGGGGGATCCCTGCTGCGAGGACGACTCCTCACCGGGTCGCTGCTCCTGCGGTTGTCCTCCCGAAGCTCGCTGGCGCAGGGATTCGAGATTCGCAACCAGATCTCCCAGCCGGTTGAGCGCTTCTTCAGATCTTTCCTGTGCAGAGGCCTGAGTCTCAGTCCCAAGAACTTCCTGGGCCTTTTCGATCTCTGCGGCCAGTTCGCTCAGGTGCTCCCCGACTCCTTCTTCCCGGAGGCGGGCCATCATGGTCCACTGACGGAGCAGCAAGTCGGTACCCTCCTGCATTTTCTCGGCAACCCGGTTGTCCCGAACGGAAAGCCCGGCCCTCTTCAGTTGTCTGGCTGCCTCCGGTTCCTTAGGCTCAATTCGTCTGGCCATCTGATGGAGGCCACTTTCGAGCTGCAGGACCTTCTCCTGCAGGCCTCCTTTTTCCCGGGCCAGCCGGACGGCGTCCTGATACCACTTCTGGTCTTTCCGGCCGTCCTTCTCACGGCCTTCCAGATCCTGTAGCTCTTCCACCACATCCTGCTGCTCCTCGCGCAGACGGTTCGCCTGCTGTGCCAGTTGTTCGATTCCCGCACGCACATCTGACTGGCGCTGGCGATTCAGGGCCTCCTGCGCCTGCTCCATGCGATCCAGCGCCTGCTGGAGCTTCATCTGGTTACTCTGAGCATCGCTGTTCTGGCCCTCGCGAAGATCACGGGCGGCCTGCTTCAGCTCGCGACTGATATCGCTCAACTGCTGTTCTCTCTGCTGTCTGGATAGCTTCTCGAGGCGTCGAGCCAGCTCCTCCAGTTCTTCAATGAACTGCTGCTGGGAGGCTCCTCCACCGCTGTTGGAGCTTTGCATCCCCTGACGCCGCCGGCGCTCCATTTCCTGTTGCTGGCGCCGGGCCAATTCTTTCAGTCTCTCTGTCAGGTCGTCCAGTTCCTGCTGGCGCTGGGCTTCACGGTTTTGCTGAAGCGTTTCGTACTGATTCTTCGTCTTGTCCAACTCCAGGTCCACGAGGTCAGCCAAATCCTCTGCCGATGAATTTCCGGGCGCCCCGTCATCGGACATGGCGATCTGGATCTCTTTGAACAAGGCTTCCGAGCGAAGAAGCTTCTGATAAGCCTTCTGTTCAGCGGGCAGAGCGGTGGCCAGGTTGGAGTCCTTGAGTTGGTCATGAGCATCACTCATATGCTCGACGGCTTGCGTGAGATAGATGACCATTTGTTTGAACTCGGGCGTATCGGTTGCTGCGCCTCGCCGTTCGATTCGCTCTTTGATGGTAACCGCCTGTTGGCGCAGCTGTTCCTGCATCTGGGCCACCGTCTGAACGTCCTCCTCCAGCTTCTCGGGGGTCCGTTTCTGGCGATCCCGGATGATATTGAAGGTGGCAGCGATGATCTCTTTCTGGAACTTGGCCAGTCGCAGATCCTCTCCGGCCCCGGCAGCTCCGCCGGATTGCTGGGACTGGCTGTACTCACGGTCGTAGGGGAGAACCTCGAGAAAGTAGATGTCGGAAACAGCCTCTGAACGGGCGTCACGGGCTTTGGCATAGTAGGAGATGAAATCTCCCGGCAGGAGATTGAAGTCTTCCAGGTAAAAGGTTGTCGACGTGGTGGTGTTTCGCGGATAACGCCCGATCTCGAGGCCCAAACTCTCTTCCGGTTCTCCGTTGACCGAGAAGAGAAGCTTCACATCTCGGATTCCAAAATCGTCTTCTGCCTTGGCCTCCACGAACACTTCTTCCAGGTTGGTGACCTTCTTGTCCCGCCCCGGCCTGGAAAGAGTCACCGAGGGAGGCTGGTCAACCAGGGAGACAACCATGTATTCGTCGCTGGCCGCATTCCAGACAGATTCCAGGTTCTGCAGGTGGATCCGATAGGAATCGTCATTCTCGACTCGAAAAGAACCCTCCAGTAGATCGTTCTCTAAAAGCTGGAGGGGAATGTCCCCGGATTCCTCAAACTTGACGGTCCCGGCGTGGACCGGCTGGTCGGTCCGGATCTGCAGCCTCACCTGTGTTCCCTTCAGGGCACGAATATCCCCATCATCTTTCTGGATGGACTCGCCCAGGCCGGTGTGCCTGGGATACCGCAGATGGACCTCGAGTTCCCGGATGCCGGGAGCCTCTGAGACGTCGACGGTGAACCGATCCGAGCGGATCCCGTCGGCTTCAACGAAATACTCGACTCTCTCGCGCACATCAAAGAATAGAAAAACGTGTCCCGGACCTTCGGCGTCGGGCCGCATACGAGCGCGCTCCCAGTTCGGCTGGCCTTCGTACTTGGCCACCAGCAGGACTTCGTCACTGTTGAAGCCCTCCAGGATGGCCTTGATCTGAAGATCGGCATGGCGAACCACCCTGGTATTTCCCGGATCCACAGAAATGGAGTAGAGGCCCGTCTGATCGAGATCGGCCCGGCCCAGGAGCTTGTCGAGGCTGTATTGGTACGCGGCCGGCCCGGAAAGCTGCAGGAAGAGGAAGAGGGTGCCGGTCACTACGAACCCGAGAAGAGAGATCAGGCTGACTTGAGGGTACAGAAGTGCAGATTTGTCCAGACCGGCCAGTTCGCGACCGGCGTCCCGCAAGAGCAGAGAATGAACAGCAGGGTGGATGGAACCCGGCCGCTCCAGATTCTCAACGGCAGTTGCCAAACGGTCCTTCAGATGGGGATTCCGCTCTTCCAGGAAGCGGGCCACCGAACCGGTGGAAGGAATCCGGACCAGCGGCCACAGGACAAACCTGAAGAAAACCACCAGGCAGACGAGCCCCGCCACAACTCGACTCCAAAAAATGGTAGTGTCCGAGAAGTTGTTCTGCGACAGAACATAACTAGCCGCCAATGAAGCAGCCAGGGCGACCGCGGCGGTCATTGCGATCCCTTTCAGCATCCTCTCAAACTGGATTCTGAGACGTGTTTTGCGCACCTCACGCAGGAGACGGTTTCGAATTGTCATTCTTGCTTACCTTGGTTCGACTGAAATGCTTCTTTGGGGCGCGACCATTCTCCAGTTGGCAACCCAGGCTTCGAACAGAAAGACCAGGGCGGCAGCGAGAAGAAGGATCCACCAGATAGCCTGCTGCCGTTCCCGTACCGTTGCCCGGGCATCAGCCGTCGCTCCCTCGAGTGTCGACTCACCCGGGATGAACAGGGCCCGAAAGTCCTCAACGGGTACTCGGTTCAGCAATGACTCCGCCGGCACCGTATTCGCTGCAATCCAATCAGTCCGCTTATTATCTCGTATCTCATAGTGTCCCGGGAATTTCAAATGCAGGGATTCGGGTCGGGCACCATCCAGTCCGACGACGTGTTTTCCTGTTGGATCGATGACATTCCACGTACCGCTGGTTCCTTCTGTCGCCTGAGCTACGTCCACGGCCTGCCCGATGCGGTAAGCGGAAGGGGAGGATTGAAAGCCGGAGGCATATCGAACCGTCTCCTGCCAGAACGGAAGATAGGAAGATCGAACCGGAAAGTCCGACCAACTTGCATCCAGCGAAGAGGTGAACAAGAGCACCCGTCCGGTGCCGACCGCCTGCTCGAGAAGAGCCGGGGCTCGGTCGTCGAACCCGGCAACAACAGCCGCCTGCTGCGAGGGTTGAACGTCCCAGTACCCGAAGAACTGGCTGGCCGATACAGCAGATCGTTGAATATCCTTGAAGGCTGAGAAAATCGGGTGTTCCCAGCTTGCTTGTGTCATTCCCGCGAAGGATCTTTCTCGGGAGCGCACGAAGTGCTTCCCGGTGAGTTTCGCCGGGAGGATAGATTCCCAGCCATGGGCATAGGAGTTCTCCTGAGTCTGAGAGCCGGCCGCCACGATCAACCCTCCGCCGGCTTCGAGGAACGGAAGGACGACTCCGGCACCGGGCGGATCACGGAGGTCATTGAGGATGAGAACCTGAACTCGGGATGCGTCGAGCGAAGTCAGGGGAGGCTTGACCAGCTCAACCCGAAAGGGATGGTTTTCACCTGTGGAGAGGGCCGTCTGCAGGTGAAGCGATCTTGAGCTTCGAGAGGAGAGAACCTGAACCAGAAACGGTTCGCTGCGTTCCACCACGAAATGGTAGGTGTTGTCTTCAATCAAACTATCGGAGGGAACAACGACCAGCTTGCCTCTGGTGGTCCCCTCGTTCAGTTCAAAAGGCTGCAGGGTGACCTGTCCTTTTCCTTCTTCTCCCAGGTTGAAATGCTGGCGGGCAACGATCTGGCCTTCGATGAAGAGCTGAACTTCACCTTGAGAGGGTGCCGGTGGATCTGTCGCCAGCAGAATCGGAACCGGGTAAGGGTACCGCTTGGAAAAGACGTTGCGGCTGAGTCTGGCCTCCTCTACGAAAAGGTTCGCATCTTGTTGTTCTACGTCTTCGATATCAACCTGAATCTCCGCAGGGGCCTTCCACCCCTGTGTCGGGCCCAGGCCGGAGCGCTGCAGATCGGTGATCAGGTAGATTTCCCGGCTCGGATACCGATCACCCTTGAACTGCTGAACTGCCAGTTTCAACCCCTGCAGATAAGAGGTCGCGGAAAACGAAGGCACCACGGAAGTGTCGAGAATCTGAAGGAGCTCCCGGGAGTTTTCCGTCCACTGGGATAACACTTCCCCGCTGTCGGAAAAGAGCATCAGCAGCGCCTCGTCCGGCTCACCCATCGAAGCCATCCTGGCGCGGGCAGCTTGGAGCGCCCTTGGCCAGATCTCCTCACGACGCATGCTCATTGAGTTGTCGAGCAAGATCACTGTAGAGCGGGGTGAAAGAGAACTGAAGCGATCGAACCAGCCGCCCTTCAGAACCGGCCTGCTGAAGGCCCCGATCAGCAGCAGCAGGCCCAGACAGCGCAGCAGCAGAAGAAACCATCGCTCCACTTTCCGGCGCCTCAACTGGCGAACCGTGCGACGTGGAATGAACATGAGAGAGGCAAAGGGAATCCTGTTTCTCGTCTGCCGTTGGACCAGGTGTACGAGAACGGGAACTGTCAGCGCGAGGCCGGCGATCCAGAACAGTGGAGTGAGGAACTGCATCGGGTCAAATCCTCACAGACGCTTTCCGCGGAGGGAGAGATAGCGGTACAGAGCCCGATCAAGTGGTTCGGACGTGTCCAGGACCTGGTAGTCCGCATACAGTTCGGTGCACAACTTCTTCAGTTTCTCCCGGTGTGCAGCCAGCTGTTCCACGTACTCGCCGTGGGCCTCGGGAGAGAAGGGCAAGACCTCTCCTGTTTCCATGTCTTCAAGTGTGGAGATCTCTGTGAAGGGTGGTTCCAACTCGCTTGGATCCAGCAGGTGGAACAGGATCAGATCTGTACCGCGGTGGTGGAAGAAACGAAGCGTATCGGCCACCCGGTTCGGGGATTCGTAGAAGTCACTGATGAGCACCACCAGACCTCGTCTTCTGGTCAGCTCCGCGAGCCGATTCATGGCGGCTGCAATGTCCGTCTGCTGGCTGGTCTCGGCTTCCTGGAGCTCGTGCAGTACTGTTTGGTAGTGGCCGAATCTTGTTCTGGGAGGTATGTACTTGACGACGCCGGAGTTAAACATGAGAAGGCCTACGGCATCCTTCTGTCTCCGAGCAAGATAAGCCAGCGACGCCGCCAGGTAACGTCCGTAGTCGAATTTGTTGACCTTCTGGCTGGAGAAAGCCATGCTCCGGCTGGAATCGAGGAGCAGGTAAAGCCTGGTGTTGGTGTCTCCCTCGTACTTCTTGACGAACGATTTGTCGGTCCGAGCGAAGACCTTCCAGTCGAATAGCCTGAGGTCATCTCCCGGCGCGTAGGGGCGGTACTCGGCAAAATCCAGGCTGAAGCCGAAATAAGGTGAGCGGTGAAGCCCCGCAATGAATCCTTCCACCACGCTCTTGGCAACAAGCGGCAGATTGCGAATAGAGAACAGTACCTCGGGGTCGATGAACCGGGGAGAAGAACCGGGTCTAACGGCCGAGTTGTTCATGGTGCGCCATTCTCTCGAGTGTTATTGCAGACCTGATTGGGGTAAGGGAACGGTCTCCAGCAGACGGGCGACAATATCGTCCGTTGTGACCTTTTCCGATTCCGCGTGGAAATTGGTGATAATGCGGTGACGCAGTACCGGTTTGGCCAGAGCCTGTATGTCTTCCACCGATACGTTATAACGACCCGCCAGGATGGCTCGCGCCTTGCCTCCCAGAACCAGATACTGGGAAGCCCGCAGGCTCGATCCGTAGGCCACCCACTTGGCGACGAAGTCCTGAGCAGAAGGGGTTGGGCGGGTCGCCCGGGTCAGGCTGACCGCGTAACGTGCAACTTCCTCTCCCACAGCAACGGTTCGCACTGCACTCTGAAACTTCAGCAACTCTTCGGAGGAGACGACTTTGTCCAGTTCTTCCAGTGGTAATCCCGTCGTCTGATTCACCACCGACACTTCATCCTCTTCGTCGAGATAGTCGATCACAATGTTGAACATGAACCGATCCAGTTGAGCCTCCGGAAGAGGATAAGTCCCTTCCAGCTCGATCGGGTTCTGGGTCGCGAAAACAAAGAACGGTGGTGAGAGGACATGAGTCTGACCGGCCACCGTAACATGTCGTTCCTGCATTGCCTCGAGCAGGGCCGCCTGCGTTTTGGGAGGAGTCCGGTTGATCTCGTCGGCCAGAATCAGGTTGGCGAAGATCGCGCCCTTGACGAACCTGAGTTGGCGTCTGCCCGTGGAGCGGTCTTCCTCGATGATTTCTGTTCCGGTGATGTCGGCCGGCATCAAGTCGGGAGTGAACTGGATCCGGTTGAAGGACAGGCCCAGAGTCCGGGCCAGACTGCGAACCAGGAGGGTCTTGGCCAGACCCGGCAGCCCGGTGATCAGCGAATGCCCGCCCACAAACAGGCAGATGAGGAGCTGGTTAACGACTTCTTCCTGGCCTACGATCATCTTGCGCAGCTGTCCCAGGATTTTCTCCTGAGCTGTGCGCATTTGCTTGATGCTGTCGGCAACGTGGCTTTCATCGACCACGTTCGAATCAGACAATGAGAGTGAACCGGTGTCATGCATCTTGGTTTTCTTACTGGGTGTTTTCTTTAATGTGTTAACGAATAAATGACGTAATTGATTCCAAACTTGTAGGCTTCGTTTGAGTTCAGGGGGCTGATGGCTTCGTCAGACCACTCCCAGTAATCTCCGATGTCATTATTCAAGTTGGCGACGGCCTGAATTCTTCCTTCTGCATCGCTCCAGCCGAAAAAGCGGGGCGGGTCCGGAACCAAACGGTACGGGGGAATCATGTCAAGACTGTCAATGTCATAAAAGCAGTGAAAGATAGGATGGACAGGAGTCAACAACTCGAAGTTCCTCTCCGGGTCTACCTGCTTCATTGCCCGTACAAGGTTACTCCACTCTTCGCTGCCCCGGAAGTCGTCGAAGACGACAAAACCGCCCCGGTCGAAATACTCGCGGAGATTCTGGATCTCTTTTGCAGTGGCCGCCCAATACCCCGGCTCGGAGACATACAGGAACGGGTATTCCATGATGGCGGGATCGTCCAGGTCAAAAATCAGATAGGATTCTGTGGTGCTTGGAACCGTGGTCACCTCCATGAGAATCTTGAGGAAGTTCTTTTCTGCGCGGGGGTAGTCGTGCATCCAGGGAGGGGGCCCCCAGCGGCGAGAGCCAAAGCCTGCGCCAAACCCGTTGTACCGAATGCGAACGAATTGAAAAAGGTTGGGATTGTTCGGTTCGCGGTCGAGGCTGATGTCGAAGCTCCAGAGCCATCCCCACACGAGCAGCATCAGCGGAATGAGTCCGATCAGGTGTCTCCTCCTCATTGTTTCACCAGTTGCAGAAGCAGGCGTTGGGCCGGTTGATAGCTGGGAGCGATCTCCAGAGCCAGCACAACCTGTTCTTTGGCCTCGTCATTCTGGCCCGACCTGGCCAGGGCCCGGGCCAGCGAAAAATGCGCATCCGCCAAGTCATTGGGCCGGAGGGCAAGAAGAACCTGGAACTCGGTCAGTGCCGCCCTCACATCCTCTGTCTCCAGATACAGATTGCCAAGTGCCTTGTGAAGTTCAGGCTCAAAAGGAGTCACGTACATTAACTCCTGCAGAATCTTCATCGCTTCAACGGTCTCAGATCGATCGATCAGTTGAAAGGCCAGGCGTCTCCCGATTTGGCCCTGTTCCGGAGCCACGCTCCACCAGCGGCGAAGGGTCGCCTGGATGCCTTCAGAATCTTCCAGCTTCTCGTAGGCCTGGAGGAGAAGCGGATACGGAGACTGTGCTCCCGTCGGGTAGGGAAAGATCTGGATCGCCTTTTCCAGATGAGGGAGCGCCTCTTTGAAGGCATCCGTGGACAAGAGCAGCCTGCCCAGCGTGAGGTGCAGCCAGTAGTTGTCAGGATGATTCTCGAGCTCCTGCCGCAGCGTGGCAAGGCCCAGCTTCGAGCTTTCGAGACCGGGCAGACGAATCTGCTTTACGCGCTCAACAAGAGGCCTGACTCGTTCCTCCAGGACCTCCTGGAAGGCTCCATCAAGGTCCTCCAGTGATGATCCAAGCACTTTCGTGAACACTTCATCGCTGGTCTGATCCTGTGCATAGGCGACCAGGACCTCACGGATCTTGGAGGGACCGAATCGGTCCAGGAGAAATTCGGCGGCCAGTCCTGCCTGCAGATAGCTGAGCTGGAGCTGCCCCGGGAACTCAGGGCGCTCGAAACCTTTGTTGAGCTCTCCAAGGCTCAGAAGCTTGCCTTCCTCGTAAGCCTGAATGAAGGGAGGCGTCAGGTAATCACCCCAGCCCTTTCCGGCTGCTCTTTCCTCCACCATTGAAATCCCCTCCGTCAGCCAGCGGGGCACTTTCTGGTCGCTCAGAGCCAGGGTCACAACGTGGGCTACTTCGTGCCACAGGGTCGAGCCCCAGTGGAAAGTGCCAGCTTCCCTGGCTGTTGGCGAATCCATGGCTACCACCCGCCCGAAGGTTGCGCCGAGCGCGCCCAGACCGGGGAGTCCGAGGGTTCGAACTGCAAAATCCTCATGGTTTGGATAGATTTCAAACGTGTACTTCCCTTCGATCTGATGGTCGTATTTGTCGCTCAACTCTGTCAGGCTGCGTTCCAGGAGTTCGACTACATAAGGCCTCAGTACTTCTGCCTCATTTTTCGAGATCTTGACCGCGAAGTTGTCCGTTTCCGATCGTTCGAAGGCGCTGAAGCTGTCCAGCAGGCGCAGCGTGTTGACCGTCCAGATATTGAAGGGATCATTGGCATAGGCCTGTTCCAGGATCTTCTTTCCCTGTTCCTCCTCTCCCTGCCTGAGGAGATTGATCCCCAGGGAGGAGAGCGCCTGCCAGTGCTGCGGGTCGCGGCTGCCGGTCTCACGGAAGAACCGGATGGCTTCCTCCAGTCTTCGCCGTGGTACACAGAGGTTTCCCAGTAGGTGGAACAGCTCGGCATTGTTGGGGTTGATTGCGGAGAGCCTTTCTCTGGTTTTCTCAAACCGGCGGTCTTGACCACGGAAGTAATGCGCTGCCGCTTTCAATTCCAAGAGCTCCACGAAGCTCCGATTCAGCGCGAGCCCTTTGTGAATCCACTCCTCGGCGTCTTCCCAGTTGTCTTCTCGAACGGCAACCAGAGCCCGGAAAGCGATCGCCCTGAGAGGAGGGAGATCCATTTCCAGAACCTTGTTCAGCAGCTCCATCCAGCCGGGCTTACCCTGGGCCTGCATGGCAAGAGCCAGGCCCAGCTCGGCCGCAGCCGGCCCCCAGCGGACCGGTGTCGAGGCGAGCGCAGGGCTGTTGATCCCATCCTGGAAAATGCTCTCGGCCTCTGCCGGGTTGTACTGTTCGAGGTACAGGTATCCCCAGTCTATGTAGAGCAGGGCATAAACAGGAGGCGTCTGGGCTGCCTTCAGGAACAGCTCATTGGCATCGTGCCACCGGTCCAGTTGCCAGGCTCCAACCGCGGCATGGGCTATGTCGGTCGAGGTGACCAGGGAACCGGAGGCGGCCAGTTGGAGCAGGACTCGAGCCAGTCGATTGGCTTCAGCTCGATCACCGCGCCTTTCGGCCAGCTCCATTCTCAAACGGAGGGCCACCGGCTCAGAATGAGATTGGAGACGCTTTTCAGCTTCCCCGTAGCGTCCTCGGTAGAGCAGGTCATGGATTTCTCTCTGTTCACTCTCGGTCCATGCGGCGGGCTGCCCGACTCCCGTCAGAACGGCGGAATGGAGGGTCCACAAGAGCATCAGGCCACTTCGTTTCACTGGACCTTCTCCAGCTCTGCGATCTGCTCGTTGAGCCGGGCCAGATCGACCAGTAGCCTCTCGAGCTCTCCGTAGTAGTCCTGGACGGGCATTTTCTGCTTGCGAAACTTAAGCGCCTCAATCTCTCTTTCGGTTTTCTTACGCTCCAGCCCCAGCTCTCGGGCCTCCGCGGTTCGGTAGGCCGCCTCGGGAGGCGACGAGAAATAGGTGGCGGCGGCAAGCATCCCTTCCCCCGTATGAATCGGCTCCGACTTCGTCTCTTCGGCTGATCCAAGCAGGATCTCGCCTTGATCATCCAGCAATGCATGTTCTGTCTGGAGTAGACCTTTGGCCAAGAACCATTTTTGTACTTCGGTCCGACTGAAAAGGAACGCCTCCAGGAGCGACACCCGGCCGTTCTTGTCCCGATCGGCATCCGGTGCCGCTGCCGCCTCCAGGAAAAATGACAGGAAGAGAGGAGGCTGTCGCTCGAACTGATTCCTGGTGGCGGTCACGATGACACGGTTTTCGCCTCCAAGTTCCGAGGTCAGCACCCCGCTGGCACTCGTCCCTGCCACCACGACCACTTTGCGGGAGCCGAGCTCCTCGAGGAACGATCGGATTTCCACGCCCGTCAGATCGGGTCCCTTCATGTGGAACTTGAAACTCTTCCCATCATGGTTGGCATGGCCAACCAGAACCAGCCAGATCTCGTCCCCGCTCTGGGAGGCGACGCGATCGAAAGTCTTCAAAATGTCCTCTTTGCGTTGTGTGCGCCCGTCGAGATAATAGACGGCCTCGCCAAACTTATCGCTGAAGATCAGCTTGAGTCCTGTAGCCCAGCTAAGAAAGTTCTCCTCGAACTCGGGTAATCCACCCAGTCCGTTGATGACGATAGCGGCACCTTGTCCGTCGCCCAGGCCGGAAGCCGGAGCCACAGCGGACCAGAGAATCAAAAGAACAACCGCTCGGGGTGCGCGTTGCCCCATTCTAAATAACGCCATGCTTCTTTCTCAGGCACCACTCTCCGATCAGAAGCCCGACCAGGAAAAGGAAGTTCACGGGCATGTCCCACAAATCGAGGATTTCGACGGCTGAGGCATTCTTATCGGTGTACACGATTTCCCCTGGAAGCCTTCCGGCCTCCTCCAGACTGTAGTAGCGGCCGCCCGTCTGCACTGCCAGCCGCTGCAGGAAATCTCTCTTCTGGGAGGCGTCAAAGAACTCGCGATTTCCCCGTTCGACCACGAAGGATGCCGATGCACTCCCATACCCTTCCCCCTTACCTGATCGACTCTGGGCCTGAACACGAACTCGATGTTGTCCAGCCCCCGAAGTTCTGAACTCGCCGACATAGACGCCGTCTTCTTCTGCGCTCCAATCCAGCTTAACCTCTTCCTCACCTCGATCTGGTGATGTCACCTGCGCTTTTACCACCGCATCATTCACTTTGTTGAACGACGAATCCCGGACCTCCGCCCGAACCTTCACAGATTCGTTCCTGGAATAACTCTGACGCTCCGTCTGTACCTCGACCCGATCCCGTGAGAGGCTCACCAGCCAGCGAAACACTTGCCGCCAGAACGTCATGTGGCGAGTATCGCGCGAATCCTGCAGCATCTGCCATCGCCAGCTACTTCCGCTCATGAAGGCAATGGAGTGGCCTCGTCCGAAGCGCTGGAAGGCGAGCAGGGGCGGATTGGAGCCAGCCCCCTCGGAACCCGGGATCGCTACCCGTGCCAGGACCGTTGTACCGGGTTTGGTTCCTTCTGCCAGATTCCAGTTCCTGAGGGGTTCCATGGATTCCCACCCGCTCGACTCTGCTGTCGAATCCGAGATCTGCAGGGCCGGATGGATACTGCCGGGGGAGGTGGCGACGAGCTGCCCCAAACCCTGAAAGAAGAAGCTGTTCTCGTCCTCCGGAAGCTGCACGGGCAGCAGGCTTTCGATGGGCGTGCTCTGGTAGGCGCCACTGGCAAACGAAGCGGGGCCCCCCAGCATCATGAATCCACCTCCTCGTTTGGCCACGAACTCTTTGATCAATTCCATTTGGGCGTAGCTCAGAAAGGAACTCTCCACATTTCCCAGCACGATGCCTTTGTATTCGAAGAGAGTTTCCCGGTCCGCAGGGAAGCCGGCTGCGAGCATGGTCTCCTCTTCGATTCCCTGCCGGTAAAACTTGTTAAGTGCAGTTCGGAGCAATGTCTCGAGCTGAAGGTTCTCATCTCCGGTCAGAGCCCGGCGGATGAACTTGTATTCCCAGCGCGGGTGGCCTTCCAGATAGAGAATACGGGGCTTCTCGTCCCTGATTTCCAGAACTGTCGTACGGCTGTTGTTTCGCTCGTTGAGCTCTCCTGCCAGCGGGACCAGAGTGAACTCGTACTCCTGGATGCCGACTGTCTTGGGGAGCAGGGCAACCTCTGTGATGAGCGTTTCCGAATCGCGCGGGAAGTGCACCTCTCTGGCAGCCAGAAGAACATTGTTTTCCCGGACCTCCAGCCGTCCCCGGCTGCCCCCGAACCCTCGCTGGTGAAGGGAGACCCGGGCGGTCGTAGTCGAGCCCTTCAGAATCCGCCGCGCCAAGCTCACCTGCATCAATTCGGCATCGCGCTCAATGGTCAGGGGCCCGACGCCAATCGGATAGACAGGTACGTTGTTCGCTTTCAACTCTGACAGGACGGGGGCCAGGTCGGCATAGCTGTTGTCGGCTCCATCAGTGAGCAGAACCACGCCGGCTAGAGGAAGGTTGCGGGTCTCAGACAAAACAGAACCCAGAGCCGCCGCGATGTTGGTTTGTTCCCCGTCCCAGGTCATTTGCATCGGGAGATCGGTCGAGCTGGCCTGTGCCGCAAAGAGAAAGGGCTTGACCACGAACTTCTCGTCCAGGTCTTTCACGAATTCCGATTCGGGATTCAACAGCGGCAGAATCGAGTTCCCCCGGCCACCTTCGGATTCTTCAAGAGTCATACTCTGCGAGTTGTCAACTACCAGGGCCAAGAGGTTTTCACGAGGGATGATCGTCGAAAGAGTGAGACAGGGCCGCATCAACAAGAGGGCCAGAATCAGGAAGAAAGCCACCCGGAGTCCGAGAAGCGGCCAACCCACGGGACTTCCGCTCCCGATCCATCCCTTCCAGTAGAGCGCCAGCAGCAGGATCAGAAGGACTGGAACAAGCGTCGCAATCAAGACCGTCGGGGGGCTCCATTGAAAACTGAAGTCCCCATTCTTAAAGTGGAAAATACGGTACTTGAAAAGAAACTGAAGGAGGTCCTGCATGCAATGGAAGGCGACTTGTGAGGACTCCCGAATCAGCGGCAGTCCGTGAGATTCTTAAATATTCGTCACCAAGATCATACCAGTATTGACGTGGGGGACGCTTCCAACGTTCCTCAAAAGGGCGCCCCGGAGAGGCAGTCTCGATATCCGTTTTTCTGGGCGCAACGGCCCGGCTGTCTTCATACTCACAGAAACCAGCTCACAATGCGACCAAAACGCTTGTTGTATTGATTAGAGGTTGAGTGGTTTTTTGGGTTCCAGGGGCTGCCCGGGCCGATCTGTGGGAAATCTGTGAAGAAATTGTGGCAGGTGAACTCTATACCGACAGCCAGAAGCTAGAATTTTTCAGGAAGCACGATGCACTTCTTTTGTGCACATCCTGGCGCTGAAACAACTCTTGTCAGATGCGTTCAGATTTGGCATTCTTCTTTGTGTCCCGAGGGGTTGCTCCCAAGGACAACAAGCCCGGGACGGCCTCTTGAGAAGCGATGAGAGTAATCTTGTCATTGCTCAAGGTGGGCCAGTCAGGATCTCTGATTCAGACTGGTTCGATCGGTGTAAAAACCGAAGCCGTTTCAGGTGCTGCCGGACTCAACGGGTTCGAACAGGTTTTCGAATCAGTTCGGGCTCGAACGAGGCCTGGCACGAAACTTGGTGGATCAAGCTGCTTCGGCAACTTGAAAAGTGAGTTTCCCTCGATTTCTGAGTGTAGCTTGCTACATCTCTGAGAACGAGGCAGGTTGTCCGGAAGTAATTCCTCGGGCCTTCCTTTGCTGTTCGAAGCTGTTTCGAAAAGCTTCTTGATTCTTTCTCGCTGTCTTCCAAACCGTTTATCTGCAGATGTTTGCGCATTTTGACAGATTCGACTGGTTAGCTTAAAATGGGGTGAACGTGAACGAAACCGGGGAGGTCAAATTGCTCTTCAAAGTTGGTGACAAGGTTGTTTATCCGAATCAGGGCGTCGGAGAAATCCGGGAGGTTTGCTGCAAGGACATCATGGGACGGGAGGAGGAGTTCTACATGCTCCGGATCCTGTCCAACGACTCGACGGTGATGATTCCGGTCACGAATGTGGAGAACGTGGGGCTGAGACGTCTGTCCTCAGAGAAGCAGCTGCGGTCACTGTTTCAGGTGCTCGAGTCAGACGACTATGAGGCCGAGCAGGATTGGAAGAGCCGCTATAAGGAAAATGTCGAGAAGATGAAGACCGGCTCCATCGTTGAAGTGGGTCACGTCCTTCAGAACTTGTACTTCCTTACTTTCGCCAAGCCTCTCTCCTTTCGCGAAAAGAAAATGTACGATCGGGCCAGGCAGCTCGTGATCTCCGAGATCAGCACCGTCCGTGGAGAGGCGGAGGGGACGGTTGAGGAATCAGTAGAGACCATGCTCAGTGGAGCTTACGAGCGCCATTCAGCCACCCAGGCCGTGGGGTAGGGAGATTCCACGTTTCCACGTTCCACGATTTTGGGAATTCCACGTTTACGCTGTGCCCCGTCCGCCCGTGGAATGAAAAGAGGAGTGGCGGTGGAGGGATTTGAACCCCCGACACAGCGGATATGAGCCGCTTGCTCTAACCTCTGAGCTACACCGCCAGTCGAGAAAGACGCTCATCATATCCGATGGATCCCGGTCTTTTCAATTTTGGGCCCGGGCTTGAAGGGTGGAGGGAGTCGGACGACGCCCCTCCAAATGCACTTCCCACATTCCAGATTCTACTTGAACGTTGGCACCCCATAACGCCGGAACCCTGAACCCTGTAACCCTGTAACCTTGAAACCTTGGAACCCTGGAACCCTGGAACCTTCGTCCGAGCGCTGTCATGGATCGTTTTGAAAGGAAATTGGTTCGGGTACTCGAGAAGGAGCCGTGCTTTGCCCACACCCGAAACGTGATGGTGGCAATCTCCGGAGGACCTGATTCAGTCGCTCTTCTGGTCGGGTTGTGCCAGCTTTCCTCGCAGCTCGGGGTGGAGATCCGGGCCGGCCATGTCAATCACGGCGTGCGCGGGCAGGAATCCGAAGACGATCAGCGTTTTGTAGCCGGTCTGTGTGAGGCACAGGGTATTCGTCTGGCGGTGAGCAGGATCAAAGGGATGACTGTGGAGGGTGGGAACCTGGAGAACCGGCTGCGCGTGGAGCGCTACCGGCTGCTTGAAGAACTGGCTGCAGCTCAGGGTGCCGTGGTAGCCACTGCCCACCACGCCGATGACCAGGCGGAAACGCTGTTGCTCAAGTTGGCCCGAGGAGCCGGTCTGAAGGGTTTGTCCGGGATCTATCCCCGGCTTCAGGACCAGAAGAGCCGGGTGCGCGTGATCCGCCCGCTCTTGAGCTTTCGAAGACAGGAGATTCTCGATTACCTGGAACGCCGCAGGATGACGTTTCGGACCGATGCCAGCAACTTCTCGACTCACCTGGACCGCAACTGGGTCAGGCAGGAGCTTCTCCCTCGTATGGTGGAACGCCTGAACTCCCGGTCGATTGAGCATTTGAGCCAGACGGCCATGCTGGCTCGTGAGGCCGAAGAGCTGATGCAGGAGCTTTCGACAGCTGCCCTTCCAGACGTAGTCCGATCCCGTGGTGATGGGTCCGTGGAATTCGACATCTCCAGACTGTCGAGCCGAGCCCTGGCTCTGAGAAGGTATCTTGTCAGGGATACGGTTTCGGATTTGAGCCGCGGGCGCACAGGCCTTGGCTTTGAGCAGGTCGAGTCAGTTCTCGCGCTCCTCGAGATGCCGAGCGGACATCAGGTGGAGCTGCCCGGGGGGCTGGTGGCCGTAAGGCGATACGACAGTCTGGTGTTGAAGGTGGATCGTCCTGTTGTTCCTTTCAGTTGTACGCTTTCGATCCCCGGGGAACGCTACATCGAGATCTTGAAGAAAACCATCTGTATTGAGCCCTGGAAGAGTGGATTTGACAGCTCCGTCGCAGTCAGGCTTGGGTGCATCCCCAGCGATCTGGCGATTCGGAGTCGGCTCCCGGGAGACGTTTTCTGCACCCGTTCCGGACGGCGCCGAAAACTCAAGAAAGTGCTCAATGACGAGCACATTCCCCATGATCTCAGGGACAGATTGATTCTGCTGACCACAGCCGACACGATCATCTGGGTTGAGAAACTGTGGCCCCATCCGGAGTACCGAAACGAGCAGGAACCACAGCTTGCCCTTTGGGTTCGGGATGAAACTTTCGACTCCTAAACTCCTCTCTATAGATTGAAAGCTCAGGAACCTGCAGGGGTAAAACACTGTAATAGTAAGTAGATGGCTGGGGGCACGACCATGGCAGCAGTTCTGGTTTTGAACTATACTAATGATGTTGGAGTGCGCTCCGCTGGGAGGCCTGAGTGAGTACCGCCAAGAACATTTTTCTGATGGTTGCCGTTTTTGTGGCGGTGATCCTTCTCTGGAATTTTCTCGATTCTGTTCAGAATGGAAGCCCGGACGAAAAGAGCTACACCGCCTTCACAAGGCTGATGGAGAAGAGCAGGATTAAAGAGGTAACCATCACTCAATCGGGCCAGGTGACCGGGAAATATGTGCCAGACGGCTCGCAGGCGTCTCGGGAGTTCAAGGCGGTCATCCCCACGGATGGCATGGGGACGATCGTTACGCATCTGAGCGACAACGGTGTGACCGTCGACATCCAGAATGATGAGCAGAATAACTGGTTCTATGTCCTGCTGAGTTCGGGTCTTCCGATCCTCCTCTTCATCGGTTTCTGGATTTTTATTATGCGGCAGATGCAGGCGGGTGGGAACCGGGCTCTCTCCTTCGGCAAGAGCCGTGCCAAGCTCTCGACCAATCAGCAGAAAAAGGTCACATTCAAGGACGTTGCAGGAGTTGAGGAAGCGAAGGAAGAGCTTCAGGAGATCGTCGAATTCCTGCGCGAGCCCCAGAAGTTCCAGAAGCTGGGTGGGCGAATTCCCAAGGGTGTGCTCCTGCTGGGACCCCCGGGCACGGGGAAGACACTGCTGGCCCGGGCGATCGCAGGCGAAGCCAGTGTTCCTTTTTTCGCGATCAGTGGATCTGACTTCGTGGAAATGTTCGTGGGAGTCGGGGCCAGCCGGGTTCGCGACCTCTTTGAGCAGGGAAAAAAGAATGCGCCCTGCATCGTCTTTATCGACGAGATCGATGCCGTTGGAAGACACCGCGGAGCCGGGCTGGGCGGTGGGCACGACGAGCGCGAGCAAACCCTCAATCAGTTGCTGGTGGAGATGGATGGATTCGAGTCCAACGAAGGGGTCATTCTCATTGCAGCGACCAACCGGCCGGATGTCCTGGATCCTGCGCTCCTGAGGCCGGGACGCTTCGATCGACAAGTCGTTGTCTCTTTACCGGATATTAAGGGTCGGGAGGGAATAGTGAAGGTTCACACCCGCCGGATTCCGCTGGCGGATGATGTGAATATTTCGGTCCTGGCACGGGGCACACCTGGATTCTCAGGTGCTCAGCTGGCCAACCTCGTAAACGAGGCAGCGCTGAATGCGGCTCGTTTCGACCGCCGTGCCGTCACTATGGATGACTTTGAAGAGGCCAAGGATAAGGTGCTCATGGGAAAAGAGCGGCGATCCATGGTGATGACCGAGCAAGAAAAACGGAATACGGCTTATCACGAGGCCGGCCACGCACTGGTGGCTTACTTTCTCCCTGACGCCGATCCCCTGCACAAGGTGACGATTATTCCGCGGGGCAGGGCTCTTGGTGTCACGATGCAGTTGCCCGAGGAAGACAGGTACAACTACACGAAGGAGTACATGCAATCCTCGATCACCATCTTGCTGTCCGGCCGGGCAGCCGAGGACATCTTCCTGGGAATCACGACCACGGGCGCTGCCAATGACATGGAACGCACGACCACCCTCGCCCGCAAGATGGTTTGCGAATGGGGAATGAGTGATCTGGGCCCCCTGACCTTCGGAAAGAACGAGGAGCAGATCTTTCTGGGTCGCGAGATCTCGCGACCCAAGGACTACAGCGAGAAGACCGCAATCAAGATCGATGAGGAGGTCAGGAGAATTATCGCGGTGAGCAACGAGCAAGGCAGGGAGATCCTGGAAGGAAACCGCGAGGCCCTGGTTCGACTGGCCGAGAATTTGCTCGAATATGAGACGCTTGACTTAACGGAAATCGAGGCTCTCATGAAGGGCGAGCCCATTCGCCAGGATGAGGACGAGGTTGAGCCTCCGACTCCCTCCCACGACTCGGGTCCGCAGGAAGTCAAGGAAAACGAACGACCCGTTCGGCCACTGGTCAAGCCGAACGAGGAACCAGCTCCTGCCTAGAGTGCCAGGGTGGACCCAATCCCCGCTGTTCTTGTTTCAAAACCTGTGAAGACTCTTCACCGACCGGCCTTCCGATTTCAGGCGCGCGACAAGGCACTGGTGCTTGGCACTCGGACTCTGGTGATGGGCGTTGTCAACGTGACGCCCGACTCCTTCTCCGATGGGGGCTCGTTCGAGACACCTGAAGCGGCTCTCCGGCATGCGCTGAAACTAATCGAAGAAGGAGCGGATCTACTGGATGTGGGTGGGGAATCGTCGAGACCAGGAGCCGAGCCGGTGTCCGCTGGCACCGAACTGGCCCGCATCCTGCCGGTTGTCACGGGGATACGAGAGCGAAGTGAAATTCCGATCTCAGTGGATACTTATAAGGCCTCTGTGGCCAGCGCCGTCATCGAAGCAGGTGCCGAGATCATCAATGATATCAGTGCCTTTCGATTCGATGCCGATCTGCCCCGAATCGTCTGCGAAACCGGAGCCGGCGTCATCCTGATGCACATGAGAGGGACGCCCGGAACCATGCAGCAGATGCCCCCCAGTCCGGACATCCTGGCTGAGATTCGCAAGGACCTTGGAGAGGCTGTCGATCGGGCCACGGAAGCCGGGGTGCCAGGTGATAAAATCCTACTCGATCCAGGTATCGGCTTTGGAAAGACGGTGCAAGACAACCTCAAGATCCTGAATCAGCTTTCTTTGCTGCACAGGTTCGGGTTGCCCCTTCTCCTGGGTACCTCCCGCAAGAGTTTTCTCGGCAAAGTCCTGGAAACTGAAGTTTCTCAGCTCCTGTTTGGAACAGCCGCCTCGGTTGCGGCATCTGTAATGAGAGGGGCGCACATCGTGCGGGTGCACGACGTTCGAGAAATGCGCCAGGTAGTTGATGTCGCAGACGCCATCATGAAAGAGACAGCGTAGTGGAAAATCTGATCTCGACGCTTGCCGGCCTGGGTCCCCGTGACCTGCTCGATATCGCGGTCATCGCCTTCATCGTCTACCAGGCCCTGCGCCTGATCCGCGGAACGCGGGCGTGGCAGATGACGTTCGGTGTTGTGGCGCTGGTGGTTTTTTACTACATGACCCGGTTTCTGGATCTTCGGGCTGCCCAGGTGTTCCTGGAAACCTCCTTTCCCTACTTCATTTTTTCGCTGGTTGTGGTCTTCCAGTCCGAGATTCGCCGGGCTCTGGCGGAGATTGGAAAGGGGAAAATCCTGTCGGATTTCAGGGGACGCAACCGCGAGCCGGGACTGGATGACATTGTGCTGGCCTGTACCACCCTGAGCGGTGAAAGGATTGGAGCCCTGATCGTCCTCGAGCAGGACATCGGTTTGAAAAACTACATCGAATCGGGGACCCGACTTGACGCCCGGCTGAATTACGACCTGCTCCTCACAATTTTCAATCCCAAGAGTCCTCTCCACGATGGTGCGGTGATCATTTCGGACGACCGAATCGTGGCTGCCGGCTGCGTACTGCCTCTGACCACGGATCCATACCTGAGCCGGGAACTGGGTACAAGGCATCGGGCTGCCATCGGAATCACGGAGGAGACAGATGCCGTTGGAATCGTTGTTTCGGAGGAAACAGGCCGCCTGTCAGCGACTCGCGGGGGCGAAATCACCCTCAACCTGGACGGTTCCAGGCTGCTCAGATTTCTGAAGACTGCGCTCGAAATGGAAGAACAGTAACGTGAAACTCGAACCCCTGATCAGACGATGAGCACCAACTCTCGGCTGAAGCCGTCGGTCAACAACTTGAGCCTCAAAATCCTGGCCGTTCTGCTGGCTTTGCTACTTTGGATTCAGGTGGCCAGCCAGGAGACCGTGCAGATGACGCTGGCTGCTCCCGTCGAATTTCTGGATATGCCGACAGACCTGGAGATCTCCAACGATTACCCGAGGGAGGTCGAAGTAGTTCTTCAAACGGATCGGCCCAGGTCGCTCGAGCCCGGGGGAATCAGTGTCATGATTGACATGCGGGACGCGGCCTCCGGTGCCGCTGTCGTTCATCTGAACGAAAACAACATCCGGGGAGCCCGCGGCGCGGAGATTGTGAGTATTACTCCCGCTCGACTGCGCCTTCAATTCGAGGAAACCCGGAGCAAAGAAGTTGATGTCAAGGCTACTATCGTGGGATCCCCCGCTGAAGGCTACCAGGTCTCCGAGGTTCGTATCGTGCCTCCACGGGTCCCGCTTACTGGGCCCCAGTCAAGGATCGAGCAGGTCACCGAAGCCGTCACGGAGCCGATCTCCGTCGCCGGACTGAAGGACCTGGTGACGGTTGAGGTGGGTCTCGATCTCGAGGACACGCGGCTTCGTTTCGGAAGCACGGATCGAGTCACCACAGTCATTATCATTGAAGAAGAACGCAAAGAGGTGAAGATCCGGGGAGTGGCGGTAGAGGTGCTGCCCGGGGGGGTCTCTTCAAAGCTCGTGGACAGGCGGGTCAGTCTCAAGGGGACCGTTCCCGTCTCCTACACGGAATCTCTTGATCCCGCTCTCTTCAAAGTCACTGTCGACCTCACCGACGTCACACCCGGCACGGCGGTCCATGAACTGGTTCCGCAGGTGCAGATTCCCGAAGAGTACCTGGATGTCTTCAGACTGACGGAAGTTGGCCCCGAAAGAGTCAGGGTAAGAAGGACCAGTTGAATCCCAGACCCCCTTCAGAGAAGATCAAGACCGCTTCCGAGATCCGTCGCGTCGTGGTGGAGCTGAAGCGCTCTTTGAAAAGGCTGGTCATGACTAACGGTTGTTTTGATCTGATTCACCCGGGACACATTCGCTACCTGAATCGGGCCCGGCGCCATGGCGACCTGTTACTGATAGCCCTCAACAGTGATGCCTCGGTCCACCGTCTCAAGGGAGCCGGACGGCCCATACTCAACGAAGAAGATCGCTGCGAACTTCTGGCTTCCCTGGAATGTGTCGATCTTGTGACGGTTTTCGAAGAAGAAACACCTGCACGACTGATCCGGAATCTGCTCCCGGACATACTGGTCAAGGGAGGCGACTGGCCGCTCGATGAGATTGTGGGGAGAACCGAAGTAGAAGCGGCTGGAGGAGAAGTGATTTCCATTCCCTTTGAAAAGGGTTATTCCACTACGGGTCTCATTGAACAAATCCGCTACTCCAACCAGGCATCGTAATAAGACCGGAAACTCTCTGTTGGAACTCATCCAGAGGCGAGTTCGGGGCCAGTGGCTTTTTGACGGGCTGGAGGGCTCCAGTGCAACACTGGCGCTTTCTACCCTGCCATCTCCAGGCCGGCCGCTGTGTCTCTGGGTCTGCCAGAGCAACAGCGAAGCCGAGTCAGTTGCTGCCGATCTGGACTTTTTTGCAGGCGGACGCCACCCGGTCATCGTGATCCCCGGGTTCGAGGCGGACCCCTATCGCGGATTGTCTCCCCACCCTGCCCTCAGCGAAGCTCGTGCCGCAGCGCTGGCCCGACTCCTCGACTTCGAGGCAGGGTTCGTGGTGACCACTCTTCATTCGCTGATTTCGCGACTCCCGAGTCCCACCCGATTCAGGAAGTTTGGAAGGCATCTGGAGGTCGGACGGAGCCAGTCCATGGACGAGATCATCGGCTATCTTCGCCAGGCCGGTTACGTTCGAGAGGATCCTGTCAGCGAAGAAGGTGAGTTTGCCAGACGCGGCGGCATTCTGGATATCTTCTCGCCTCTCATGCCCCATCCGCTCCGGGTCGAATTCTTTGGGGACGAGATAGATTCCATCCGTCTGTTCGATCCCGCCACCCAGCGATCGGAGGAGCTTCTCACGGAGTGCCATGTCTGGCCGATGCGGGAACAGCTCGTATTGGAGGAGGACGTTGCGTTTTGGAATAAACGGGCCCCGGCCCACTGGAGCGAGGTCCGTTTTGCGGAAGACCTGTCCGAGAAGCTTCAGTTCACCGAAAGTGGAGAGGTCTTCAACGGGTACGAGTATCTGTTTCCTCTCGTGTGGAAAAACCAGGCGAGTCTCGCCGATTTTCTGACCCGTGATTCCCGTTCAAATATCTCGATTGTTGTCCCCGATCCGGATTCTTTCTTTGATCGAGCGGATCGGATGTCGAGTTCTCTCCAGACCAGCTACCAGGAACGGTTTGATGCCGGGGACCTGGTTCTGGCCCCCCGTCAGCTCTTTCTCGACGTGCGAACGGTCCTTTCGGAGGCCGAAAAACGGGGCGCGAAGGTGGTGCAGGCCTTTGGTTTTCGCGAGGATACCTCGGAAAGTCTTCATTTTGACTTTCGACCGGTCCACAAGTACCACGGCCGCTTCAAAGACCTGATTGAGGACGTGGAAGCGAGTACCCGGCAGGGACATCGCTGCGTTTTCGTGACCAGAACCAGCGGCACGACCCGTCGCCTGGTCGATATCTGCAGGGAGTACGACGTCTCCTTGTTGCCGGCAGAAGATTTTGCTCAGTCGCTCGAGCGAGGTGCGAGCGTCTGCGAGGGGCGGCTGTCTTCCGGCTTTTCCAGCCGCGAGTTCCAACTCAAAGTCTTCGTCGAGGCGGACATCTTTGCAGATGTGCCAAAAAGACAGAGAGCACCGACTCAGAGCCGAGACCCAGCCGCGGTTTTCCGATCTGATTTCCAGGATCTGAAGCCCGGGGATCTTGTGGTTCAGGTGGAACATGGAATCGGGCGATTTGAAGGCCTCCAGCAGATCACCGTGGAGGGGCAGCATCGCGAGTTCGTCGAACTGATGTACCGCGACGAGGCGCGCCTGTTCGTGCCCACTGACCGCCTCGACCTTCTCCAGAAATACAGTGCGATCAGCGGGCAGAGCCCCAGGCTTGATCGCTTGGGCGGTACGACCTGGGAACGGACCAAGCGGAGGATCAAGAAATCACTGCAGAAGCTGGCCGAGGGCTTACTCAAGCTGTACGCCAGAAGAGAGCTGGCTCAGGGGCACGCCTTTGCGGCCGACGACTCCCTGATGCAGGAGTTCGAATCGGTTTTCGAATACCAGGAAACACCCGATCAGTTGACAGCCATCCAGGCCGTGAAGCAGGACATGGAGTCGCAACGCCCAATGGATCGACTGATCTGTGGCGACGTGGGGTACGGCAAGACCGAAGTGGCCATGAGAGCAGCCTTCAAGGCCGTGAACGATGGGTTTCAGGTCGCCTTGCTGGCTCCCACCACGGTGTTGGCTGCCCAGCACCTGAACACTTTCCGGACCCGTTTCTCGCCTTTTCCGGTAAGAGTCGAGATGCTGAGCAGGTTCCGCTCACGTCAGGAACAGAGCCGGATCGTGGCCGAGTGCTCGAGTGGTCTGCTCGACATCATTATAGGGACGCATCGGGTACTTTCGCAGGACGTGAAATTCCACAAGCTCGGGCTCCTGATCATCGACGAAGAACAGAGATTCGGGGTGGCTCAGAAAGAGAAGATCAAGAGAATGCGAGCGCAAGTAGACATTCTGGCGCTGTCAGCCACACCCATCCCGAGAACGCTGAACATGTCCATTCTGGGTCTCCGCGACCTTTCCATCATTGAGACTCCTCCCAAGGACCGCCTGGCTATTCAGACCGTCGTGGTGCGTTTCTCCGAGAAGATCATACGCAGTGCCATCGACCTGGAGCTGAAGCGAGACGGTCAGGTCTTTCTGGTGCACAACTCCGTCGAGACCATTTACTCGATTGCCGACCTGGTGAGCCGCATTGTTCCCGAGGCTCGAGTCACGGTTGCCCACGGGCAACTGCCTGAAAAGCAATTGGAAGAGGCGATGCTCAAGTTCGTTGACCGGGAATATGATGTTCTGGTCTGCACGACGATCATTGAAAACGGGCTGGACATCCCCCGCGCCAACACCCTGATCGTAAACCGGGCCGACCATTTCGGTCTGTCTCAACTCTATCAGCTGAGGGGCCGCGTCGGGCGCTCGAACCGGCGCGCCTACGCCTATCTTCTCATCCCCGCCAGAGAGACCCTGACCGGCGTAGCCCGCAAGCGACTCGCCGCCATCAGAGAGTTCAGCGATCTGGGGGCCGGGTTCCGAATCGCGGCCCATGATCTCGAATTGAGAGGGACGGGCAATCTTCTGGGATCAGAGCAGCACGGACACATCAATGCCGTCGGCTTCGAGCTTTACACGAAGCTTCTGAAACAGGCCGTAGGCGAACTGCGAGGAGAACCATGGATTGAAGAGGTGCATACATCGATTGACCTCGGGTTCGACATTCAGATTCCGGATCACTACATCGATGATGCGACTCTCCGATTGTGGCTATACAAACGCATTGCCGGCATCGCGGATGAGGATGCCGATGCCGCCCTGGAGGCTGAGGTGCTGGATCGTTTCGGCAAGTACCCTCGAGCCGTTGCCAATCTCTTTGCTTACGGTCGCCTGCGCCGGAAGGCAAGGCCTCTGCGTGTCGCCTCGATCGAGCGAAAGGGTTCGAACCTCTACATCAAGCTTCAAGAGGATTCCCCCGTTGATCTGGGAGCCCTGGTGGAAATATTGCAGGGCCGGCCGGAACTGCACCTCTCGCCACAGGGTGTCCTGAGCGGGCCCATCACTTCCTCCAGGCCAGCCGACGTTTTCAGAGAGGTGGGCGGGCTCCTCGAACAAATCCCTGTGTTAGAATGAAGCCTCTCCGGCGGAGCCAGGAAACGACGTGTTTCACGGGCCATTTCTTGCCCCGAACAATGAACGATTCTGCACCAACTCGACATCTTATGGCGTTGTTGCTACTTGGTGGTGGAATGTCCTGTCAGGAACAAAGAGTCAGCGAACCTGAACCCGTGAGGGAGGAGCCGGAACTGATCGCCAGGTTGAATGGGCTTCCGGTCTTTCGCGCCGACTTCGAGGAATACCTGGCTCTGTCCGAGGAAGATTCAGACCATGAAGTAGTCGGAAGTCACTTTCAGCATTTTCTAGTGCAGCTCATTCTGTTCCAGGATGCAGCGCGCGAAGGTTACCTGATGCCCGAAGAACTTGCCCGGGAACGCACTTCAGAATGGGAGGGGGTCAGCGAATCCGAATCGGATCTCGCGCAGGAGTGGAATCAGAGATTCCTCACGGTCCAGAGCTACATCCGCTCGCGCCTCGATCAAGGTTCCCAGGTCACTCTGAATGAGTTGCGATGGTACTACGCGGAGCATGAGGAAGGGTTCCTCATCAACGAACGACTTCGGGTTCTCGAGATCCTCGTGAAGCAGCGCTCGCTGGCTGATGGCCTACGCAATCTGCTCGAGCCTGGAGATTTCAGGACCTTTCGCGAACTGGCAGAGAAACACTCGGTGGGCACCCATGACAATGGTGAACTGGGTGTGTTTGAGCCCGGCCAGCTGCCTTCGGTTTTCGAGAAGGCGATTTTTGCACTGAAGGTCGGGGAGATCAGCCCAGTCTTCTCATCTCAATTCGGGTACCACATCTTTACCCTGGAGGAACGAACTCCAAAGCACTTTCAGAAGTTCTATGAGGTCCAGGGGCAGATCTTCGAGATCCTGGTGGCAGAGAGGGAGCGCCAGGCGGTCGAGGCTTTCGTGCAGGACCGGATCACAGAGGCGGAAATCGAGATTCTGGACGAGCGACTCGAGAGTTTTTGGAGAAACCGTAATGCAGTGCTTGGTTAGCCCCACGGGACTGATGGGTTCGGTATCCCTGCTGTCGATCACTCTCGCGTTGTCTGCTCAGGACGCGCCGGACGATGTGATCGTGGACGAGATTGTTGCCAGAGTCAACCAGGACGTGGTTACAAAGACGGACCTGGATGAGGATCTTCGAACGCTCCAGATCGATTTGCGAGATCAGTACAAGAACGAGGTGCAGTTTCAGGAGGCGTTCGAGAAGGCCAAGAGGGCAAGTCTGCAGGGGATCATTGAGACCAGGCTGATGCTGCAAAAGGCTGAAGATATGGGAGTCGGTGTTGAGGTCGAGCAGGATGTCGATCGCTACATCCAGAACCTGATGGATCAGAACGGCATTCCGAACCTTCAGGTTCTCGATCAAGCTCTTCAGCAACGAGGTACCAGTCTACAAGAATTTCGCAAGTCGATTCGTGAGCGCATGATTGTCGAGACGGTTAGACAACAGCTGGTGTACGGGAGGATTACCCTTCTGACTCCTGAGATTGAAGCTTATTATCAGGAGCATCAGGAGGATTTCACTGAAACACCCCAGGTGACTCTCTCGGAGATAGCCATCTACGAGGACAAGGCTCAGGGGGAGGCAAGAACCAAAGCCCAGGAGGCCCTCGATCGTCTTCGGGGAGGAGATTCCTTCGAAGAACTTGCCAAGGAGCACTCAGAGGGGGCAACTGCCTCCCGAGGCGGCGATATCGGTACCTTCAAGCAGGGTGTTCTGGCAGCCAGTCTGGAGAGTGTTGTGTTCGATCTTGAGGTAGGCCAGAACACCGGACTGATCGAGAATGAGTGGGGAATCCAGATCATCAAAGTGACCGCCAAGGAAACCTCCACGGTCAAGCCCCTGGCGGATGTAAAAAACGAGATCACGCAACGCATGTATGAACAAAAAGCACTTCCTAAACTGAAAAAGTTTATCGAAGACTTGATCGAAAAGAGCTATCTCTATATCTCACCCAAATACCGCGATCAGTTCGATCTTAAGGATGGGATTTGAGTCGCGGGGCGACTCAGAATTGAAAATTGAAAATTTCCTGACGTGTGAATTCGGCATAATGCAAATGCGGATCCCATCCAGAATCAGCCGACCGAATTCTTAATTTTCCATTTTCCATTTTCAATTAAAACTAAAGAAGCTCGACATCCAGGTCAGGATGCCCGGTGGGTGCGTTCATGCGCAACCGAGCGCCTACGGACACACGTCTTTCCTGGATGAAAGGCTCCAGTAAGTGTCGACTCCCATGGCAGTAGGAGTTAGCGAACTGCTGGACCATAAAGTTCAACACTTCCTGGCGCTTGACTGTTGGAGAGTAGTAGTAGGCCTTTCCCCGTTTTTTCCGTTTGACGCTGCCCTTGCGGCGCATTTTGTCGAGCAGGGTCATCACGGTTGTGTAGGCCAGATTTCTGCGGGGAGCGAGCTCCTGCTTTACAGCACTCACCGGAAGATCCTGGGGATGGGCCCACAGCACCTCGATAATCGCAAACTCGGCTGGTGTGACCTGACGAGGGTCCTTCACAACATGTGAGAGTTTACCGGTGCCCTCCGACAACAACTCTGTGAGACGTTCCAACGTGCCAAGTCGATAGCACAGGGTCCGGGAGTAGTTGCCGGATGTGATGCTTCTGGATTCAGTGTGTAAACCTTCCAGAACCCGGGCTTCGGCCAAGAGCAGTGGATGTCAGTCTGTTAGCCCAAGTGTCACCACCCAGGTAGGATCCCCCAACCTGCAACCTTCAACCTTCAACACTCCCCAGTAACCGGTAACCAATAACCGCCCGAGCGCCAGCGAGTGCATAGACAAAGACAGGCCGGTTTGGGAATATTCCCAATCTGATGGGTCATGTGACGGAACACAAGTCTGGAGGCCTTAGCCAACTCCCGGCAACGGCGATCTGTGGAAACGACATCACTTCCTCCTGTCTCTACGTCTCGGCTCTGGCCATCATCCAGGGCGGCAAATGGGCCTGGCTGGTCCTTGTGTTGGTGGCTGCGGTTCTTTACCTGTTCCGAAGAATCTATGGCGAGGTGGTAGGGGCTCTTCCCTTGAACGGCGGTGCCTACAACGCCCTGCTCAACACGACCAGCAAGCGCCTGGCATCTCTGGCCGCCTGCCTGACGCTGCTGTCCTACATGGCCACGGGCGTGATCTCGGCCAGTGAAGCCGTCCACTACGCCCACTCGTTGTGGCAGGGTCTTCCGGTGACGGCGGCGACCATCTTTCTGCTGGCGACTTTCATGGGCCTGACCATTGTCGGAATCGGAGAATCTTCCAAGGTTGCCATCGCCATTTTCATTACCCACCTGGTTACCTTGACTCTCCTGATCGTGGTCGGGATTTCCTTTCTCGCCGTGAACGGTGTACAGGTTCTGGTCGACAACTTTACGCAACCCGGCCAGGTTGGGATCGTGCAGGCCCTTTTCTTCGGCTTTGCTGCAGCCATGCTCGGGATATCGGGTTTTGAAAGCTCAGCAAACTTCGTAGAGGAGCAGGCCGAAGGCGTTTTTCCACTCACTCTTCGCAACATGTGGATAGCGGTCAGTGTTTTCAACCCGGCCATGGCACTCCTGGCTCTGGCTCTTGTTCCCATCGCTCTCGTCCCCGATCATCAGGAAGCCCTGCTCGCCTACATGGGTGGCCAGGCGGGAGGTCCCTGGCTGGCCTGGGTGGTCTCCGTCGATGCTGCGCTGGTGTTGAGCGGCGCAGTGCTAACGTCCTATGTGGGTGTCACCGGCCTGGTGCGCAGGATGACCCTGGATCGCTGTCTTCCTCAGTTCCTGCTCAAGACCAACCGCCGGGGTTCATCCCATCGGATTATCATTGCTTTCTTTCTCCTTGCCGTGTCGGTACTGATGGTCACGAAAGGCGAGCTGGCCGCTCTGGCAGGAGTCTACACGATCTCTTTTCTGGCGGTCATGGCTCTGTTTGGACTGGGAAACATTCTACTCAAGGTGCGGCGGGCGAAACTGCCGCGCGATACCAGGGCCTCCTGGCCCTCCCTGATTGTCGCCGTTGGGGCGGTTCTGGCTGGAATCGCCGGTCAACTGGTCATGAATCCCGAGTACTTCAGGGTCTTCCTGGCCTACTTCATTCCGACCGTGATCATCGTTCTGATCATGCTGGGACGACTTGGCATCCTGCGGGCCTGTCTCTTCTTGATCGGAGCCGCCAGCGATGCCATTGCCGGGATGACTTCTCGGGTCTCGCAGAACATCGACACAAGGATAGAGGAGATCCGAAGCCAGCAGATTGTCTTTTTTACCCGAGGAGACAATCTCGCCAATCTCAACAGCGCCATGCTCTACGTGCGCCGCAATGAACACACGAACAGAGTCAAGGTGGTCACAGTCGTCCAGGATGAAAGCAAGATACCGGAAAGACTGAGGACTGACCTCGAGTTTCTGGATGAGGCTTATCCGGAGATCAAGATCGACTTTGTAGTGGTCAAGGACAGGTTCACGCCGGAGTTGATCCAGAAGCTATCCAGGCAGTGGGACATTCCTGTTAATTTCATGTTCCTTGGATCCCCCGGTGATCACTTCCTCTACGGTCTCGCCGAACTTGGCGGCGTCCGCCTGATCATTTGAGGGGAGGTTTCAACGTTCCAAGGGGTTCCAAGTCAACCTTCAACCTTTAACCTTCAACTTTCAACCCTCAACTTTCAACCCTCAACAAACCTTCAACTTTCAACTTTCAACCTTTAACCTAGAGGGATGCTCATCGAAGATCTGGCCGCAATCGTGGGCGAGACGGATGTGCTGGTGGGAGAACAGGTGTCTCAACGCCCCGCCTGCTGGGGTTCCAGTGCACCCTGCCAGGCGATCTGCATTGCTCGTCCCCAGACAACGGGGCAGGTCTCCGAGATCCTCCGCCTGTGCCACGCGGCAGGCCAGTCGGTGGTGACTCACGGAGGCATGACTGGACTGGTCCGGGGCGCCGTCGCAGCTCGAGACGAAGTGGTCGTGTCGCTGGAGAGGATGAATCGGATCGAGGAAGTCGTCCCTGGTGACCGTATTGTTCTGGTCCAGGCGGGGACTCCCCTGCAGGTGGTTCAGGAAGGAGCCGAGGCGGAGGGTTGCGTTTTTCCACTCGACTTTGGTGCCCGCGGCACGGCCACCGTCGGAGGCGCCATCTCGACGAACGCAGGGGGGAATCGGGTGATTCGGTACGGAATGATGCGCAGCCTGGTCCTGGGACTGGAGGTGGTCCTGGCCGACGGCACGGTTCTCTCCTCGCTCAACCGGATGCTCAAGAACAACGCAGGATATGATCTCAAGCAGCTCTTCATAGGCACAGAGGGAACTCTGGGGATCGTGACCCGGGCGGTTCTGCGCATCTTTCCCCGACCCGCCAGCGAGAACCTGGCCCTGGTCGCCGTGCAGGAGTTTGACCATCTCCCGGCTCTGTTGAACTGCATGGACCGCAGCCTGGGGGGGACTCTGAGTGCCTTTGAGGTTATGTGGAAGGAGTTCTATGATCGCGTTACGGGAGAAGGGGGCCACTACGCACCCATTGCCGCCGGTCACCCCTTCTACGTGCTGATCGAGGCACTGGGCTCCGATCCTCAGGCCGATGCTGAACGTTTTGAAACGGCTCTCCTCTCGGCCCAGGGAGACGGTCTACTCGTGGACGGAACCATTGCCATGTCAGCCAAGCAAAGACAGGAGATGTGGGCCATTCGGGATGGAGTCGGGTATGCCGGGGAGCCTGTTTTTGTCTTCGATGTGAGTCTTCGGATCAGCGATATGAAAGACTATGTCGATCAGGTCATAAAATCCACCAAAAGCGCCTGGCCAGGTGCTCGCATAATCCCCTTCGGGCATCTGGGAGACGGAAACGTGCATTTCGGCATTATGGTGGGAAGCGACACTCCCGAGATTCGGGCTCGTGTCGAAGAGATGGTCTACGCTCCCCTGGCAAGAATAGGTGGTTCGGTATCGGCCGAACACGGAATCGGTACGGAGAAAAGGGGGCATCTGCACCTGAGCCGAAGCACTGATGAGATCCGGACCATGCGCCTCCTGAAGCAGGCGCTGGACCCGAAAGGGATACTGAATCCAGGTCGTGTCTTTCCCCTGGACGAATCGGGATGAACGCTCGCGACTTCTCACTGCACGACAAGTACCTGCAGGAAGAGGGTCGTATTGTCCTTAGCGGCCTGCAAGCTCTGGTGCGCATTCCCCTGGACCAGCACCGGGCAGACCAGCGCGTGGGACTGAACACGGCCAGCTTCATTTCCGGCTATCGTGGCTCTCCACTGGGAGGGCTGGACATCCTTCTGGCTCGTAACAAAAAGCTTCTTGACGACCACCACGCTGTGTTCATGCCCGGCGTTAACGAAGACCTCGGGGCCACGGCCGTCTTCGGCAGCCAGCTCGCAAACCTCATGCCGGAACCCAAATACGACGGTGTGCTGGGGATGTGGTACGGGAAGGGTCCGGGAGTCGATCGCTCGGGGGATATCTTTAAGCACGCGAACTTTGCCGGCGTGGGTCGACACGGCGGGGTCCTGGCTGTGGCGGGCGACGACCCCATCTCCAAGTCCTCGACCCTCCCCACCCATTCCGAGGTTGCCCTTTTTGATGCGCGAATGCCCATACTCTTCCCGGGCAACGTGCGGGAAGTCATCGAGTACGGCCGTTACGGCTTTGAACTGTCCCGCTACTGCGGTTGCTGGGTGGGCTTCAAGATCGTTACCGATGTGGCGGACGGCTTCTCCACCGTCGACGTTTCTCCCATTGCTGACGTCAAGAGACCCGATTTCACCTTCAATGGCCAGCCCTGGCGGCATCTGCAGAGCCCGGCCCTGTTTGCACCCTTCTCACTGCAGATGGAACGGGAGATCCAGCTGGGCAGACTGGAGGCAGCCAGGCTCTTTGCCTCCGAAAATCACCTCAACCAGATCACCGTTTCGTCCCCGCAGGATCGGATCGGGCTGGTGGCGGCCGGCAAGACCTACTACGACCTCCACGAAGCACTGGGGCGGTTGGGCCTGAAAGACGATGACCTGCGGCGTTATGGGATTCGTTTGCTCAAGCTGGGGATGATTCATCCTCTGGAGCAGAAAACGATCCGGGAGTTTGCCAGTGGTCTGGCAGAAATGTTCGTGGTTGAGGAGAAGCGGGCCTTCGTCGAACTTTTTCTTCGCGATGAACTATACAACCTGCCCGACCGACCGCTGATTCTGGGCAAGAAAGACGAGCACGGCCAGTTCCTGTTCCCGGCGTACCATGAGCTGGATGCCGATACCATTGCCCGGGTGCTGGCGCCGCGTTTGGCAGAAAGGCTTCCCACAGGCCACTTGAGTGGGGTCGGACTGGAGGCCCGGTTCGGCACTTTTGAGCTGCCTGAGTTGCCGGCGGAAGCGGACCGCAGCCCCTATTTCTGCTCCGGTTGTCCTCACAACCGCTCGACACTGGTTCCGGAAGGGTCGGTTGCGGGAGGAGGCATCGGCTGTCACGCCATGGCCATGAGGATGGCCCGAAATACACAGGGGATCACCCACATGGGGGGTGAGGGCGTGCAATGGGTAGGCGCCTCTCCCTTCAGTGGTGTGAACCACATGTTCCAGAATCTGGGCGACGGCACTTTTTTCCACTCGGGCCACCTCGCGGTTCGGCAGGCCGTGGCGGCCCGGACCAACATCACCTACAAGATTCTCTACAACGCGGCTGTCGCGATGACGGGCGGGCAGGCGGTCGACGGGGCGATGTCGGTGCCCGCCCTGACGCGGGTCCTGGAAGCCGAAGGAGTAGGCAAGACCATTGTCTGCAGCCACGACACGGGCAAGTATCGCTCCCATGAGCGCTGGGCGAAGGGCGTTCAGGTGTGGCATCGGGATCGGCTCGACGAGGCTCAACGCCTTTTGAGGGAGGAGCCGGGTGTAAGTGTTCTCATCTACGACCAGCCCTGCGCTGCCGAACAGCGGCGCAAGCGCAAGCGTGGTGAAGCTCCGACGCCGGCGCGGCGGGTCTTTATCAACGAAGCAGTATGTGAGGGTTGCGGTGACTGCGGCGTCAAGTCGAACTGTCTCAGCGTGTTTCCCGTGGAAACGGAAATGGGTCGCAAAACTCAGGTGCACCAGTCATCCTGCAATCTGGACTACAGCTGTCTGGATGGAGACTGTCCGGCTTTCGTGACGGCAACCCTTCCGCCACAAGGCTCGCGGGTGCAGCCGGTCCCGGCAGCGCGCAATGTAGACTTCGAGCGCGATCTGCCCAAGCCGGCTTCCAAGGTTCCTGCGGAGGCCAACCTCTACCTGACCGGCATCGGTGGTACGGGTGTGGTCACCGTGACCCAGATCCTGTCGACCGCAGCTCTCCTGGACGGGAAGCATGTGCTCAGTCTGGATCAGACCGGTCTCAGCCAGATGGGAGGTCCCGTCGTTTCGCACCTGAAGATTGCCGAGAGGTCCCGGGATGTGTCAAGTAAGGTCGGCGTGGGGGATGCCGACACCTACCTCGTCTTTGACGTACTGACCGGTAGTAGTGACCAGAATCTGGCCCATGCCCGGCCCGACCGGACCATTGCCGTGGTCTCCACCAGTCAGGTCCCCACGGGAGCAATGATCACTTCGGCCGAACTGGAGTTCCCGCAGTGGAGTTGCATCAAGGGCCGCATTGAATCGGCGACACGACCGGAGGCCAACGTCTATCTGGATGCCCGAGGTCTGGCGGAGCACCTGTTCGGCAGCCACATGCCGGCCAACCTGATCACCATAGGTGCTGCTTTCCAGGCCGGGGCTATTCCGCTCCGCTCGTCCTCTATTGAGCGGGCCATCGAATTGAATGGCGTCGAGGTGGAGGTCAACAGGCAGGCCTTTCGGGCGGGTCGCTTCGCCGCACAGGACCCCGCCTGGGCCCCGGCTCACACACCGCCTCGAGCCGGAGCCCTCGACGAGGCTCCGGACCTGACACCCGCGGCCCGTGAGCTGCTGGAAGAGACAGGCGCCAACGGCGAACTGGGCCGCCTGCTGAAAGTCCGTGTGCCCGAGCTGATCGATTACCAGAATGCAGCCTGGGCCCGGGACTATGTCCACTTCGTGAGGCGCGTTCTGGAGGCCGAGCGCACGCTGGGGAAGCAGGAGACTCCGCTCACAGAGGCAGTGGCCCGATTCCTGTTCAAGCTGATGGCGTATAAGGACGAGTATGAGGTGGCCCGGCTCTATCGTAAGCCGGGTTTCCATCAGGCTGTGACCTCGCGGTTCGGTACGGATGCCCGCATCAAGTACCTGCTCCATCCTCCTTTCCTGAGAGGGATGGGCGTCAAGAAGAAGATCGCATTCGGAGGCTGGTTCGAGCCCGGTCTGTGGCTGCTGGCCCGGCTGAAGGGTCTGCGTGGAAGCTGGCTGGACGTTTTCGGTTACGCTCAGGTGCGCAGAACCGAGCGACTACTCATCCGCGAGTACCGCGGTCTTGTTGAAGCCGAACTCGCCGATCTATCTCCCGACACGATCGATCGAGCCATTAAGATCGCCCGCCTGCCCGATCTGATTCGCGGCTATGAACAGATCAAACTGGATAACGTAGCCCGCTTTCGGGAAGAAGTCGGCCGCCTCAAGCACGCTCAACAGTAGTCGCCTCGCTATCTATGCTTGTTCCGCCGGGTGCCCTTTTCACTTTTCCGCGAGCACGCTCCACACCGTGTGATCGGCCTGCACCCACAGCCGTATCAGGTCCATGGTGAAACGGTACCGGGTCTGATCCCGATCCAGCATATGACTCTGCCTCAGCCCCTCCAGGGCCATCCGCGCCGACGCAGCGCCAATTCCTCCGGCGTGGACCTCGGGCAGAGACTTGAGGACTCGGTGGACCCGGTCGCTGGCGGCGTAGGCTCGGGGGGTTCTGAGAAGGCTGGCCAGGCCGGCCAGGGCCAGCTTTTGGGCCTTCGACAGCGTACCCCACAGGTAGAGAAGCTGGGGCGGTGGATGCTCGATGACACGGTCCATGGATTCCTTGACGCATCGTGAGTCGACCACACTGGTCCCGGCCTCGTTCACAGCGTCCACGAGATTCTGACATAACAATTGAGTGTAGAAAGGATGTCCGTGAGAGAGTCGAATCAGCTCGGTTACAGTGTTTCGAGAGAATTGAACCCGGCCCTCCAGGGGCTTGCGGATCAGATCCTCGGCATCTCCCCGCTGCAGAAAACTGATTTCGCGATAGAAGGACTTTCCCACCAGCTCGCTCCAGATCGACTCTGGATCAAAGGGACGCGATCCAGTCAGAACATAGGTGAGGCCGGGGATTCGCTCGATCAGGCTGTTCAGGTAGCGGGGGATTTCAGAGCTGAGTTTACCGCCTTCGATACGGTGTTCGATCAGTTCGTATTCGTCCACGAGAAAAGTCAGACGGCGACCCGGACTATTTGTGTTGATTGCCTCGATGAAACTCGAGAACGCTGGAAAGGGAGCCTCCTGCTCGACGAAAGATCGGAACGGTTGAGACCCTGGAATTGTTTTCTGAATCTCGGCCCCGATGGCGTTCAGGAATTCCTGGTCGTTGTCGGCGACCACACCCTGCATGTCGAGAAAAACCGGGGCGTACTCAGCCCCCAGGCGGCCCCGCATGATCTGGTAGAGGATGGATGTTTTGCCCGTCCTCCGCTCCCCGGCCAGCACCACAACGCATCCTCCGGGTTGTGACCTCAGTGTTCCCCGTATGAACTGGAACTCAGCTTCACGACCGAAGAACATCGCCGGCGTGCGGACCGGGTTACCGACAATGAAGGGGTTCGGTCGGATCGGTTGAAAATCAATCGACCGTTTGGCAGTGGCCCGCCTGGCGATGAACACGAAGTGATTGGCAAAATAAGACCTCAAAATATGAATCACCGGGAGAGCCACCAGCAAAGAGATAGGAAACAAGAGACCGAGTCCCCAGCTCCCCTCCAACGGATCAGGCAGAAAAAGGGCGAGGGTTGCGAAGATGAAGAAAGCGGTTCCGGCGACAATGGAGCCCGTGAGGAGCCACTCGAACCAGCGCCCCACCTCAGACATGTTGGCCTTCATGACCGCCAGGGTCAGGCACACCGGAAACAGCGGAGTCAGAAACAGAGCCAGTTGCCCGGTGAATACGGGTAGCCGGCTGGAGCTGAGCAGATAGACAAGGTGGGGCAGCCCCCCGACCACGCAACCCACTGTGACCAGACGCAGGCGGTTCTTTTCAGCCCGGGTGAGGGAGTACAGGTATTGACGAAGAAAGACCGCAACGCCGGCGATGAAACCGAACAGGAACAGAAAAAGAACAATGGTGTCGGCGATCTGTTCAAACGCCCTCGAGTCACTGATGATCAAAAGAAGACCCAGGGGTGCGTAGAGAAACTTCACAATGGCTGGCCGTGCCCCAATCCATTCGTTGTGGACCGGAAACGTAAGCGCGAAGTGAACAAACAGAAAGGGAAAGCTCCATAGAAGAGCCCTCCACAACAGGGTCAGGATGACTCCAGTCAAACCCGGCTCCACAAGGTAGGCCTCGATGGGTACTTGACTCACCAGAACGGCTGCGGAGGTCAGAAGCAAACCAAAGACTCGAGAGCCACCGTGACCAGTTTGTAAGACCAGGGGGAAAAGCGCCGCCGTGGCCAGAAAAAGCGGGAAAAGCTCCTCGTTCCACTCCATGGCCTGGTCATGAATTAGAAACACCAGTACACCCATCACCAGCACCGGAAGTCCAACGGGGGCCAGGGTGAGAATTCGTGTCAACGGCATGACGGTGTCCATTTTGGAGTGTCCGCCGGGAACAGGCAAGGTACGGGGAGTCCGTGAGACTCTCACCACGTGCTGCTATGTTATGCTCGCCATATCCAATGCTTCTTGAGAGCTGCCTGGTGGCCACGCTTATTCTGCTCGCGCAGCCCAGTCCGGCTGCGGACATCGGGGATCGAGTTCGACAGGGCCAGGATGGGATCTATCGTCTGGACTTTCAGGAAGCGGAAAGAATCTTCTCTAAGCTGATCGAGGAACACCCGGACGATCCGACGGGATATGCGTTTCGGGCCATCACTTTGTGGAACAAGTTGCTGCAGGCGGCCGGGAATCTGGCTCTGGACGACTATGCTACCCCCACTCCATTCACGCGAAAGTCGAGGAAGCCGGTCGAAAGACAAACAGCTCTTTTCAAAAAGGCGAACGATCAACTGCTCGAGGTGTGTGAGCGACGTTTGGAGGAAAAGGCCGAGGACGTACTGGCCCTGTACTTCAAGGGAGTCGTCTTCGAAAACCGGTCGGTGGAAGCCATTGCCATCAGAAAAAGCCATCTGGAGGCCTGGGGCCATGCCCGCAGGGCCACTCGTCTGCACCGCCGGGTTCTGGAATTGGATCCGGATTTTGTGGACGCCAAGTTGAGCATCGCAGCAGCCGAGTTCACGCGGGCAACGCTGCCCTGGAGTATCAAGTGGCTCACCGTGCTCTTCTTTCCTGGAAACAAAGGGGAAGCGCTGGAGGAATTGACCGAGGTGATGGAAGAGGGCCGCTATCGCAGTCTGTATGCTCAGGTTCTCATGGCTCTGTTGCAGTCGTGGAAGGGCGACCCGCGTGAGTCAGTGAAGATTCTCGATTCATTGCGCAAGAAGTACCCTGCCAACTATCTCCTTGACTTGAACCTGGCGGCCATTTATCAGACCAGTCTGGACAGTCCCAAGGAGGCCCTGGAGATCTATCTGCGGCTTTTGGACTCGTTTGAAGACAAGGCGCCGGGTTTGGGCGTGGGAGAAGTGCACTATCGTGTGGGCACAACCTATTACCGGCTTCGGGAATACGGGAAGGCTCTGGAAGCTCTGGGAAAGGCTCTCCAGGGTCCCGGGCGCGAGCTGGAGACAGAGGCTCTGAGCGCCTTCCTGAGCGCCAGGATCCACGAAGAGCAGGGCGATACGGAAAAGGCCAGGCAACTCTACCGGGAAGTTGTTGAAAAAGCTCCAGACGGGGACACGCTGAGGCGCGAGGTGGCGCACGCTCGAAAGAAGGTGCGTTGAAGAGAGAGCCGGAGGCTCCTCAGCTCCGGGATTCTTCAAGGCGTGATTGGCGACAGTTAGAATTCCCCGCGACGACAAATGGAATTCCCCGCTTTTTCAGGGCTGATCCTGACCATGAGGGCATGGTTAAGGATCAGCAAGTGCGGAGGTTAGTAAAGTTGAAGAAGAACGAGAAGACGCTAACGATGGCGGCGGCCAAAGCGGGGATGTCGCGAAAGACAGCTCGCAAGTACCTGAAGTCGGGAAAGCTACCGAGCCAGTGTCAGCCGGAACGGTATTGGAGAACTCGATCGGATCCGTTCGAGTCGGTGTGGCCGGAGGTGAAAGAGATCCTGAAGCGATCGCCGACGGTGGAAGCAAAAGCGGTGTTCGATCATTTGTGTCGTCAGCAGGAAGGGGCCTTCCAGCAAGGCCAGTTGAGAACGCTGCAGCGCAGGATCAAGCAGTGGAAGGCAGAATACGGAGAAGCGAAGGAGGTGATGTTCCCGCAGAAGTATCAGCCGGGACATCAAGCGCAATCGGACTTCACGTTTATGGGGCGCCTCGGAGTGACGATCCAGGGCCAGCCGTTTCCCCATCTGCTGTACCACTTCGTGTTGGCCTACTCGAACTGGGAAGCGACCACGCTGTGTTTCAGTGAGTCGTTTGAGAGCCTCAGCCTGGGGCTTCAGAACGCGTTGTGGGAGTTGGGGGCGCTGCCCGAGGAGCACCGGACCGACCGGCTCTCGGCGGCAGTCAAGAACCTGAAGCGGGAAGAGTTCACCGAGCGCTATCAAGCGTTGCTGAGACACTTCGGGATGCGCTCCAGTCGCACTCAGGCAGGAAAGGCACACGAGAACGGGGATGTGGAACAGTCCCATCACCGCTTGAAACGGGCCATTGAGCAGGAACTGCTGCTGCGGTGTAGCCGTGATTTTTCCAGCCGGGAAGAGTACGAGGGCTTTGTAGCGGTGATTGTGTCCCGGCGCAATGCGGCCCGGCAAAAGCGCCTGGGAGAAGAGCTGGCAGTGATGCGCCCGTTGCCGGCACGCCGTCTGGATGACTTCACCCGGCAGTGGGTGAGAGTCTCCCCCAGCAGTACGATCCGGGTTCGCCACAACACCTATTCGGTGGACAGCCGGTTGATCGGCGAGCGCGTTCAAGTGCGGGTGTGGGCGGATCAGGTGGAGGTCTACTACGGAGGACGGCGCCAGGCACGGATGCCGCGCTTGCGAGGAGAAGGCAAGCATCGCATTGACTACCGGCACGTGATCCATTCGTTGGTGCGCAAGCCGGGGGCGTTTACTCGCTATCGCTGGCGGGAGGATCTGTTTCCGGGGATCTTGTTTCGAGTCGCCTACGACGAGCTGCGCCGAGATTGTCCGGCCACGGCGGATCGCCAATATCTGAAGATCCTCGAGGTGGCTGCCCAGGAAGGTGAACAGCGGGTGCGAGAGGCACTTCAGGTGTTGATTGAGCGGGGACAAAGAATCCGTTTTGAAGCACTACGAGAATGCCTTGTCGATCCGGTGGTGGAACCCTGGGAAGTGATGGTGGAGAAGATGGACGTGGGCCTCTACGACACCCTTCTCGAGAACCGGGAGGTGAGGTCATGAGCACAGGCAACTTACCGCGACTTCGCGAGTGCCTAATCGAGCTGCATCTACCGGCCTTTCGGGAGCACTACGCCGCCCAGGCGGCACTGGCCACCCAGGAAAGTCTGTCCTATCCCCGGTTTCTCTTGTCGTTATCTGAGATCGAGGTGGCGGAGCGGCACGAGCGCAAAATCCAGCGCCAGCGTCGGGCCTCCAAGCTTCCCTGGGAGAAAACGCTGACGGCGCTGGACCGCTCGCGCTTGCCCCAAAGCGTGGATCGACAACTCACAGCGCTGCTGGAAGGGACGTTTTTGGATCGTGCCGAGAACGTCTTGGCTTTCGGTAACCCTGGGAGCGGGAAAACCCATCTGGTCTGTGCTCTGGGCCAGGAGTTGATTCTGCTGGGGCGCCGGGTTCTGTTTTCTACCTGCGCCCTGCTGGTACAGCGATTGCTGCGGGCCAAAATCGATCTGACTCTGGAGAAGGAGCTCAAGAAACTGGATCGCTTCGAGGCTCTCATAGTCGATGACATCGGCTACGTTCAGCAAAGCCGGGAGGAAATGGAGGTTCTCTTCACACTGCTGGCCCATCGTTACGAACGTCGCAGCATCTTGCTGACCAGCAACCTGATCTTCTCGGACTGGGAGAGGATCTTCAAGGACCCCCTGACGACGGCAGCAGCCATCGACCGGCTGGTGCACCACAGCGTGATTCTGGAACTCAACGTCCCGAGCTATCGAATGGAGAGCGCCAAGGCAAAGCAGCAGGGAACCACGAAATGAGGAAACCGCGAGGAGGTCAAATCCGGGCAAATCGGCTGATTGGACCCCGGAAAGTGCTGGCTGGGGGCGACACACGAGTGCCCGCCAAGGGGAGAGGTCGTACAGCGCCCTACAGAGGCCGCTCAGCAGCCTCGTGGATCTGGTCCACTCCCCTCGACGCCAGCGCGAGCGAGGGGGAGCTCCGTTCGGGCTACGCCCTCACTCCGTCCCCCTCGCATTCTAGGAACAATCTCTCTTTTTTACAGAAAGGAGGACCGCGGAAAGGGCCGTCTCAGAGGACGGCTACAGCTCTTTTTTTTTAATCCTTGTGTGGGGATTTCCAATCGTCGCTGCGGGAATTCTATTTGACGTTGATCAAAGGCGGCTCCTCAACCAGGAAATCCAACCCTTTTTTCCCTGCAGCATTCGATCCAGGGCGCCCAGGAGTTCGTCCGCGCTCTGGTAGCGATCGCCCGGGGATTTTTTCAGAAGCCTGCCCACCACACGATCCAGCTTGTCGGCGTTCTCGATCTGATAAAGGCCAAGATAGGGTGCCGGCTCCTGGGTAATGGCACGAAGAGTGGCGGCCAGGCCGCGCCGTTGAAACGGCAGCTTCCCAGTCAGGCACTCGAATAAGACGATTCCCATCGAAAACAGATCGCTCCGGTAATCGACAGCGTCCCCTCGGGCCTGTTCCGGCGACATGTAGTTGACCGTGCCTACAATGACTCCGGATTGAGTGAGATCCTGGGCTGTGGCTTTGTCGTTTCCCCGATACTTGGCCAGCCCGAAGTCGGTGATCTTGAGCTGTTCTTCATCGGTGACCATGAGATTGGACGGCTTCAGGTCACGGTGGACCACACCCTCCTTGTGGGCGTAAGCCAGGGCACTACAAGCCTGACGCAGAAGTGAAAACAGGTTTCTCCACTCAAGCGGGCCTTCCTCTTTGAGAATCTGGGAGAGCGTCCGGCCCGGCACCCACTCCATGACCATTGCCGGCATCTGATGGTGCTCGAACAGCTCGTAGACAGAGGCGATGGAGGGGTGTTTGAGTGCTGCTGCCGTGCGGGCCTCCTGTAATGCCCGCTTTCGGGCGGTCCGATCAGATACGAGCTCGGACCGGATGACCTTGATCGCTACCTCTCTGCGAAGAGTCTCGTCTTCCGCCCGGTACACCACTCCCATGCCCCCTTTGGCGACCATCGACAGAATGCGATACTGGTGGACGGTGCTCTCCACCTGCCAGTCAGCCCCGGCCGTGGCCGTCAGGTCAGTGGAGACATCCGGATGAGATCCAGGAAGACTGTCCATCAGGGGAATCTGCCCGGCAAAGGTGGCCGAAAAGAGCCGGTAAGTGTCATCCTCCTTCTCCAGATAACCGCTTCGAAGCAACTGCTTACAGGAGAACTGCTGGCTGGGGCCAGGTTGGCGACCGGCAGCAAGTCGTCGCAGAGTCTCCTTCTTCTCCGAGCTGCAGTGTTCCCAGAAATAGGAGAAATGAGTTGCTGCTTCTTCCAGAAATTGTTCCTGGAGCTCGCTGGTTGGAGGCGATGTACCCCTGGTTTCGGCCGCCCACTCGAAGTAGACAGAGCAGGCGATTTGCAAGTAGAACGGAAAACATCCTCCCAGCTCCAGAATGCTCTCGGAAAAGTCGGCCAGAGGAACTCCGGAGCGCTCAGAGGGAGAAGCAATCAGGTTCAGATTTCAGAGCCTCTTCTCTGGTGAAACCGCGCAGGTAAAGATTGCTGAAAATGTTGAAGAAGGGAGAATCGGAAATGGCGGTCGAGTGACAGAGTTGTTGCAGGTCCATCTTGGAGGAGGTGACGTAGGCCATCGGGTAATTGTTTGCACAGGAGCGAAGAAAGGAATAGAAGTCGGGACCAAAGGCGGGGTTGGAAGTCACGGAGTCAAATTCGTCAAAGAGAAGAATCAAACCGGTGCCGTTTTCTCGCAACGCGTCGAGGACGCTCTGGTATCTACGATACCGGTTGTCGGTCTTGGCGATCTCGAGGTGCGGAACGGCGTCTCCAATGAGCCCGATCAACAGGTCGAAAAAATCGACGAGCTCGATACGGGGAAACTGCTGAAAATCGATGTAGACAAAAGTCAGGGCACCGGGATCCAACAGGAACTTTTCCTGTGTTGCCCTCCAGGTGAGGGCATTCAGCAGCGAGGATTTTCCGATCCGGCGTTCACCCACGATGGAGACGCTCTGGGGGCGACTGCTGCCGAGGCGCGAAAGAATGCGTGCCAGTTCCCGCCGGCGGCCGTAGAAACGCGAGGGGTGCTCGATCATGACGCGGCTGAGGTAGGGATTCTCCGGTCCCAGAGAGGAATCCCCACGCTCTGCTGCGGCAGCTTTCGAGGGGCGTGGACGTGACCCCGCCGCCTCTTCCACCAAAAGTGCCGTCGGAAACAGCTCGCGGATCTGCGAAGCCAGCCCGGGAAAGCGTGCGGCGTATTCCTCGACCCGGGGATTCTTCCCCTCGCGCACGGCCTGCAGGAATTCCTCCAGAAGGGCACTCAGCTCAGGTGAATTGCCTTCCATTGGGCGTGGTCTCCGTTCATCGGTCTAGCCCGCATAATTCATAAACTGCCGGCTGCAGAGCCGCCAAGCCTCGCGCTGGCTGCGTTACCCCCACTCGGGCTCCTCGGCATAGTGCACGACTATGCGTGCGGGGCCCTCGCGCGTAAAGCCTTGCCAGCGCGGACTTTGCGACTCTTCGCTTCGGCATCCTATGAATTATGCGGGCTAGTCCGGCTGCATAATATTTCTTTTAACCAGCTGTCTGCGGAGCTTCTGCAGGGCCCTTAAATAGCGTTTTCCGGCTGCTGCTTTGCTGATCCCGAGGAGTTCTGCGGTCTCTCCCACACTGAGCTCCTCGAAATGTCGCCACACGATCACGTTCCGATCGTCCTCATCCAACTCTGCCAGCGTTTCCTGAAGAGAATCTGCCAGCTCGCTGGTCCTCAGCTGCTGGGTCGGTGTCGGGTCCCGATCCAGGATCTCTTTTGAAAACTCGGCAGAGTCATCAGATGAAGGGACCGCAATCTCTCGGTCAATGGCCCGTTTCTCAGCTCCCAGATGCCGGCGGTACTCCTGAATGACTTTGTCCCTGGCCAGCCAGCGCAGCCACAGGTAGAAGCTCATTTTGGGTTGTTTCAGATAATCTTGAAACCTCCGCGACGCTTCCAAGTAGGTCTCCTGGACGATGTCGGAGCTGTCAACGCGACTCGCCAGCCGCCGGTCCATGCGCAGTGCGACCAAACGCTTCAGGCGGTCCCGGTGCCGCGCAAACAGGTCCTGGAAGGCGGGCTCCTCACCCCTGCCCACCCGGATCAGCAGTTGTTGTGTTTCTCTGGACAGCTCAACCACACAGAAACCCCACCAAGAAAAGTGACCCTAACCCGCATAATTCATAAACTGCCGGCTGCAGAGCCGCTAAGCCTCGCGCTGGCTGCGTTACCCCCACTCGGGCTCCTCGGCATAGTGCACGACTATGTCTGCGGGGCCCTCGCGCGTAAAGCCTTGCCAGCGCGGACTTTGCGACTCTTCGCTTCGGCACCCTATGAATTATGCGGGCTAAAGTAAACGAAAGGAACTTTCCTGCACAAGCCGGAAGGCCCCCCGGAACCGAGAAGCGCCGGCGCCAGCTGCCAAAGACGCGGAACGTGAAATGTGAAATCAATCCTGGTCTGCTCGGCCAGCAATGACCGGAAGGGCCGTCAGGGTCGGCACTGTCGTCATTCGGAGTGTTACAGCGGAGAGAAGCTGGTCGGCGGTCACCGTCATACTCCCCTTGAAATCGATTCCATCGCCCTGCAACGCCTGAAACAACTCTGATGCGAATTGGGGCAGGTGCTGGCCGGTGTCCAGTGGTACTTCGGCCGTTTCCACCAGCTCGAAGTCCTGGTCGTAAAGGGAAAGCGTGACCTGGTTCTGCCCTGTGGAGGGAGACTGTCCCGCGTTGCTGTCGATGTCAACAATGGCCACGCCGGTGTCCGAGATCCCCGAAACTACCTGCACCGACAGGCTGAAGTCCTGAATCGGACTCGAAGAGGGCACGCCGCTGTCAAAAAGCGTCTGCAGGGGTTCTTCGTCTCCCGGATCAAGCAGGAAACTGAAGACGGCCACGCCACCTACTGCGGGTCCCGTGGTGACTCGCACGTAACCGGCCGAGATCTCTCCCAGCCCCCGCAATCCCAGCTCGATCGAAGCCCCTTGCGAGAGTTCCAGAGCCATTGAATCCCCCACCACGGGATCGCCTCGGGAGGGTTCGATCCGCACTGCCATGGGGTTCCCGGAAGACGCGAAGATCTCGGCCAGCAGCGAGGTAGCAGCGCCGGTGTTCACAAAGATCAGGTCGGTATGAAAGGTACTCGGTCCGGTGGTACCGATGCCGATCTGTGGATAGTAGAAAACCACGCTTTCATTCGCACCTTCGGGAATGATGGCTTCGTTCGTACTGATGGCATCTCCACTTTCCTTTTCATCATCGTTCCCGGCATTTGCGGCAACCCGGAGTGTCACCGGCCCGCCGCCGCCGGGGGGAGCTGTCCATCGAAAATCGACCTGTCCGGAAGGTAAAGGCTCTTGGTGGGTGAGGAAGTCGACTCCGCCCGCCTGGACGGTCACCAGGCCGGGGGTAATCGGCTCCAGAGCACCCGCTTGCGTCAGGTCCGCGAAGAAGGCGGTCAACTGGAAACCGAAGACCCGATCCGTACCCGGCAGCACGAACTGCATGCCCGTGATCAGTAACCCGATTTCGTAACTCCGACCGGGAACGTACTCTCCCGGCAGATTCTGGAAGGTTACACTTCCAAGCTCATTCAGGGTGCTTCCCATGGCTGTGCTGTGACAGAATTGGTTGGCGCAGATGGCGGGATCCTGGAGGATGGTTCCTCCATCCGGCTCAAAGGGGATCTCGTTGCCCGCCATCTTGGCCCCCAGGGACACCACAAAGGCCACTAGTGCGGCAAACAAGACGAGCAGAAATGTTTCCTTTTTCATCCTTTCGACTCGGTTTCAACCTCCTCCGCATCCCTGTCGACCGTGACACTGTATCCCATTTACGTTGTGCCGGCGGATTCGTTTCGCTTTACGGGATGAATGAAGTTACCCCACTTTTGTGGACAGTTTACGGCTTTCGAATCAAGCCACATCTGAGTGCCTCGATTCATAGTTGATCGGCGACAGATAGTCCAGTGACGAGTGCCGCCTGTGAGGGTTGTAAAAGCCCTCGATGTAGTCGAAGACAGCAAGCTTGGCCTGCAGCTTGCTGCGGAAGCTGTGCCGGTCGATCAGTTCACACTCCAGAGAGGCAAAAAAGCTCTCACACAGCGCGTTGTCATAACAGTCACCGACCGAGCCCATGGAGGGTCTGATGCCGGCTCTCTTGCAGCGTAGCCCGAACTCGATCGACGTGTATTGCGTCCCCTGGTCCGAGTGATGGATCACCCCGTCGGATTCACGCTCTTGAAGTGCCATTTGCAGGGCATCGGTCACTAGCCGGGTCTTGAGATCATTTCTGAGCGACCAGCCGACCACTCGACGACTGAAAGCGTCGACCACTACGGCCAGGTAGACGAAACCTGCCCAACTCGGCACGTACGTGATGTCTGCAACCCACAGTCGGTTGGGGCGGCTGACCTGGAAGTTTCGCTCCACCAGATCCGGAGCCGGACGGCTGTCTTGGCCTCTCAGGGTCGTGCGTGTCTTGCGTCTGCGGCTAACGCCTTCAATGCCGGCGACTTTCATCAGTCGGGCCACCCGGTTTTTGCCCACCAGGTGACCTTCCTCTCGAAGTTCCGCCGTAATGCGGGGAGCTCCATAGGTCCGACGACTTTGCTGGTGGATCCCGTTGATTGTTTCCAGAAGACGAGCATTCGCTTCATCTCGAGTCGAAGGTCCGCGATCGACCCACGCGTAGTAGCCACTGGTGGAGACACCCAGCAAACGGCACATGGTGGTGATTGGATAGTCGGCCTGATTCACTTTCACGAACCTGAAGACTCCTTGGAAATCGGATCGCTCTCCCGTGCGAACCAGGCCGCGGCTTTTGCCAATATTTCCCGCTCAACCCTCAGCTGCCTATTTTCTTTGCGCAACTTCCGCAGCTCGGCTCGTTCTACCGTCGTCAGGCCGTCTCTACGACGGCCTTCATCCAGGTCTGCCTGGGCGATCCAGTTGCGGATCGTCTGTTCGTTGGGTTCAAACTCTCGGGCCAGCTCACCGGGGCTGCGCCCGGCTCGATGAAGCTCGACTATCTGCTGGCGAAACTCGGGTGGATAAGCTCGTCTTGTTCTTGGCATCGTGTCCTCCATTCTCCCAAAGGATTAGGTGTCCACGAAACCGGGGGAACTCCAAAGCTTGGCCTGCACTGCGGAAGCCCCCGCATATCCCACCCCCCGACCATCCCGAGCCCGATCATCCCGCGCCCGACCATCCCGAGCCCGACTATCCCGTCCCCCAACCATCCCGTCCCCCCAAATGATAGAATCCCCCCCCCATGCCGAACCCTCCCTCACCACAGCATGACAACATCTCGGTAATCCTTGTGAAAACCCACAGTCCGGGGAATGTGGGGTCCATTGCCAGGATCATGAAAAACATGGGTTTTCGCAGCCTTAAGCTGGTGGCCGTGGAGACACCTGAGGACCAGGAATGCCGGACGATGGCCGGACGAGCCTTTCACCTCGTAGAAGAAGCCCGCCGGTTCAGCAGTCTGAGTGCTGAGTGAGGCCGCGAGTGGCCAACAGGTTCTTTTCGCGACGACTTCCGGCCGGGACAGGCTGCAGCGTCGCGAGGCCATCAGTCCCCGTGAGGCGGCCCGGCTCATTGGTGAGTACTCCTTGAAGAATCGGGTCGGACTCGTGTTCGGCCCGGAGCGATCAGGATTGAGTGAGGGGCAGCTGGCGCGCTGCCAGTTTCGTGTTTCCATCCCCTCCAGTCCCGACCATCCGGTCCTCAATATCTCCAAGGCGGCAGCCATTATTCTCTACGAGATCGCCCAGCTTCCCTCGCCGCCCCTTCGAGAGCGAAGAGAGCAGGTTTCCATAGCCGAACGGGAGCGCTTCTATGCGGATTTGAAGAAAGTCCTGATTGGAATTGGTTTCCTGAGTCAGTCCAATCCGGACCATGTTATGAATGCCATTCGTGCCATTCTGGACCAGCCCGATCTGACAAGGCGCGACCTGCGAATTCTCCGGGGAATCGTGGGGCAGATGGACTGGTACGTACGGGAGGGTCGGCTGCGTGCACCCGAAGACCTCCTGAAGCCTTGAGAATTGAAAAAATTCCAGATTCCAAATTCCATAACCCGGAACCCAGAATCTAAAACCCGGAACCGGTTTCCCCAAGCAGTTCTTCGAGGAGGTCACTAACTTCCCGGAAGCCGTAGTTGATCTCAGGGGGATCCGCGTCGTAGTTGTTGCCGAGCAGGGGTTCGGTCAGGACTCGGCCGGAGGAGTTCAGGAACCAGAAAACGGGAGTCCCGTATCTTCTCGCGTCTGTTCCCCACCGCAGTTTTCCCTGCCACTCATATACGGTGCCGTATCCTGAGTCGAGTTTGCGCTCATCTGAGTTTTCAGCGAGCCGGAATTTCGGATCGTAGTAAATCTCATGGAAGGGAAGGAGGGTGCTCTTAACCGCTTCTTCTGTCGCCTGGATAAAGGTACGAGCGGCGGCAAGGTACTGCTCAGAGTCATCGGGAAAGCCGAGGAAATCATCTTCATCCCAGCCATAGTTGGCAGCGTGATAGACGGGCGGGACCGCAATTGGAATGAACTGAACTGCCCGGACCTTGAAGGCCCCCAGCAGGGCGCGCTGGATGGGCAAATCGTCGAAACTGTCCTCACACCAGAGTGGCCCCCTCTTTTTTCTTCCGGGAGGGAGCTCCTTGATCCCTCCGCCGAACAGGACCAGGACCGCCACCCGGGTTTCGGAATCGATCAGGTCAAGCAAACGAACTTTGCCCATGCGTCGGTCGTGAACGAACACAGCCGGATCGATCTGCTCCCCCACTTTGTAGTGTGCGGACTTCCTCCAGGAGAGCCTGGACGGGGCGCCAGCCAGCCAGGAGGGCTCGAGTAGAAGAAGAGAAATGAACACTGAAAAAAGGCAGATCTTTTTCATGTGTCGATGCGCTGTCGATCCCGGTTATTGGTCCTTGCTGATGACCATTTTAGAGAACACCAGCCCGGTCAGTAATTTGGGAAAGAAGTCCGTCGACTTCTGGGGCATCATAATGCCTTCATCAGAGCAGCGTCTCACCTGTTTCATCGTGGTCGGACGGAGCAGGAAACCAAGTGAGTAGACTCCCTCCTCGACGCGTTCGGCCAGACTGTCTGCATCCCGAAAATAGTCCACATGACTCTGGGCCGCCAGCTCGACCTTTCCGATCCCGAGCAGGGGTTCCAAGATTCCACGGTGCAGGAGGTTGACGTCGAGATCTGCTGAAGTCCCCGAAAGGCCCCGAAGGCCGGAAGGTAACCTCTCCCTGGGCCTCAGAGAGTAGGCCCTGAGCGGCCGGCCGCTGATCATTCCAATTGTCTTGGGGCTGCGGTTCAGGACCCCGCGCAGCTCTGCCAGAGAAGTCTGCGAGCGGACGCGGAATTCAGAAGCCAGGGCAGTCAAGAACTCTTCCAAGCTGAAATCGACCAGGCCTCTCACCGCTCGGTGAGTGGCGAGAATTCTGAGTCCCGGGCTCTCCATGTTGAACAGTGCCATCATCCGCTTGTCGAAGCTCTCTACGCCCCCCGGGTTCCAGCCCTTTTCCTCGCATTCCTGCATGAAATGGACGGCTGTCTGGAAGCGGTGATGGCCATCGGCGATGTAAAAGGTCAGGGGCTTCAGGACTTCGTTCAGCTCTTCTTGAATCTTTGGCTCCTTGATTCTCCACAGCCGGTGGCGAAAACCGGAGTCGTCGCCGACGTCGATCCGGGGAGGTCCTCCTGCCACAACCTCCCCCAGGAGCAGGTCGGTGTGTCGGGCCGGTTCCTCATACAGCGAAAAGATCAGTCCGTCATTGACCTCCGTCTCCCGCAGAAGCTGGAGCCGATCCTGCAGCGGGCCCGACATCGTTTTCTCGTGGCCTTTGATCGAAGCCGCGGCCTCCCGAATCGAAACCAGACCAATCACACCGGTGCGCTCGTATTCCTGATTTTCCCAGGTATAGGACTGCTGATAGGCGTACAGAGAGGGCTCCTCATCGCGCCCAAGAGCTCCCTCCGAAATCCAGCTCTCCAGTGCCTTCCCGGCCGCCTCGTAATCGCTGCTCACGATCAAGTGGGCCACATTGAAGGGACTTCGATCCAGGTACTCCAGGCGCAGGGAGTGGGAGATCTTGTCGTAGGGCTGGGTTACGACATCGTCCAGTCCCCCCACGATCTGTGGGTCGAACCGGTGACCTCGAAAAGCGTACAGTCCGGGCATTGGCTACTTATTGTGCCACCTGCAGGCTGGCACTAACCAGTCCGGAGAGCGTGCGAATCACCGTAGCCGCCACTGGAGTATCACTTTGGATCAGAATAGACCCGGCAAAATTGGCTGGAGCGCCGGGAAACAGATCGGGCACAAAGCCGGCCAGGTGGGTTCCGGGTCCCATGTCGGTTCGGAAGAGCCCAAAAACCTCGTTTTCGGTGCTGACCAGCCGCAGGCCAACCGATGCCGTCACGTCCCCCGTATTGGCCAGAGCAACTCCAGCGTCAACGCTGCCCACTTGGGCGCGGGCCACAGTAGCACTTTGAAAGGTCGCCTCCTGAGTGCCCGCAATTCCGGCTTCCAGGGTCGGTGCTCCTGCTCCGTCCAGGATCTGGAAGACGGCCGTGCTCTGAATGGGGACACTGGCTCCGACGATCGCATACCCCTGAACCACCGGGTTGGATGTTCCCGGAGTGGTCAAGACCTCTGATCCCCCCGGTGGAATCAAAAAGGCATTCGCCATGCCGCCATCGGTGGCAGGAGCTGGCCCGTCTCTGCCGGCCAGTTCCAGATCCATCTCACTTCCGTCCTGCGAAAACAGGGCAACCTGTCCCTCGGCAGTCGAATCGGTCAAATTCGTCACCACGATGATAGTTCGCAGGGCGCCGCTGCCCAGAACCCCATCACCGATCTGGGGTATGACGCTCGCAAAATCGGGGCGGGTCTGGTAGGCGAACGAGAAGTCGATCACCCGCTCCTCGAGTTGTGAGGAGCTGTACCCGATCGTGACCTTGGAAATGGGTGCACCACTGGTTGTCTTGATTCCGAAGAACACTACCTCAGCGGCACCGATTTCAGGTGACTGGAAAGTTCCCAGCAGGTGTCCGGCTGAATCGTAGGCCTTCAATTCGGCGGTCACACCCGGTCCGCCGTTTCCCAGGCGGAAGGTGGCCTCCGTGACGGGGTATTTGAAGTCGAAAATCAGCAGGGGCGACGAGTCATCTCCGGCGGGTGTCTCACCACACGTCCCGTTGCGCAGAAAACTCGAGACAAACCCGAAGATAACGATCTGGTCTACTACGGGCGTGAAACCTCCATCATTTCCAATACCGATCCCCCAGTTCTGAAAGTTGTCGGCAGAGCTGCACCTGGGGCGGCCGGCAAAGTCAAGCACAACGCGGTCGGGTGCCACCTGGCTCTCTTCGGTGACTTCAATAACGTCTGCCTGTACCAGTCCAATCGAAAGAAAGGTCGCCATCAAAATTATCGTCGATCTGAAAAAGCTCATTTTCCTACTCCTGTTTACCCGCTCCCCCGCCAGTCCACGTGATTCAAGCTGCCGGTGACATTGTAACTGCGAATTTTTTCACAGTCATCCAAATAATAGGAAGGATTCGAGTAACAGGCCCATTATAATCCTCCCGGTGACGTCACAAGAGGGACTCATACAAGCCGACGCCGAAGGCCGGACGTGGAACGTGAAGACGTCGGCACCATAACCTTGCCCTTGTCTCTGCTTCTTGCGAAGGCTACATTGTCCTCGATCTGGAAAGGCAGTGAGCGAAGTGAACCAACGTGGAATTCTCTCCGGGAAGCGCGCCGTCGTAACCGGGGGCACCAGAGGAATTGGATTTCGGATCGCTGAGGCTCTAGTGAAGGAAGGGGTTCGGACCGTCATCTGCGGCCGCTCTTCGGGAGCCCTTCAGGAAGCCGTCGAGCGGCTCGGCCACAGCGGGCGTGAGATTCTGGGGCAGGTTTGCGATGTGGGCCGCCCCGAGCCGGTCGAAGAGCTGATTCGCTTTTCAGAAGAGCGGCTGGGCGGGCTGGACATTCTCATCAACAATGCGGCCGTGGGGATTTTTCGTTCGGTGATGGAAATGTCCCCCCAGGAGTGGCGCACTCTGATGAGCACCAATCTGGATTCTCTTTTCTACTGTTGCCACTATGCACTGCCCGTCATGCGCCGGAGTGGCGGTGGCTTCATCATCAATATCGGGAGCCTGGCCGGGAAAAGCGCCTTTCCCGAGGGAGCCGCCTACTGTGCCTCGAAGTTTGGACTCAAGGCGTTCAGTGAAGCTTTGATGCAGGAAGTTCGTTACGATGACGTTCGGGTTGCCTACGTCATGCCCGGGAGTGTGAACACTGGGTTCGGGGGGAACCCTCCGGCTGAGGAATCCTGGAAACTGTCGCCCCGGGACGTGGCCGACGTGGTGATCGACACGCTGTGCAGGGATCCGCGCTGTCTGACGAGCCGCATTGAGATGCGACCTTCCAAGCCCATTAAGAATTGAAAATTGAAAATTGAAAATTGAAAATTGAAAATTATTCGCTTCGCTCATTGGGGTTCCAGAGCAAGGTCACACCAATGCCTTGAACCGACTTGCTCAGAAAGATGCACATTGGGGCGCCGACTGTCTGAAGACTACTGGAAACTCAGGACTCCACCCAGAACCCAGAACCCAGAACCCAGAACCCATTCACCCCTTGTACGTTCGCTGAAAATCCTTCCCGGCCTTGTGCACCTCTTTGCGGAAGTCCGGGCCCTTCATCGCCACGATCTCGCACATTTCAAGAACGCGCGAATACAGTCGCTCTCCGATGCGATCTGAGAGAGTCGGCTCGCGGGACAGCCTCTCGACATCTGTCTTCTCGGGAATTGCCCAGTTGCTGGAGAAGATCGTGAGGCGCTGATTCGTGTAGCGGTGGTTGATGATGGTGTGGATCGTTTCCCGAACCCAATCGGTGGGGCGTCCGGTGCCCAGATCGTCCCACACCAGAAGATCGGCTCGCCGCAGGGGCCGCAGCAACTCTTCCTCAGAGGACCGGGAATCCCGCCCATAGCTGTACTGGAGGCTGCGCAGCAGTTCTGCTTCATCCACAAACCGCACACTTGAATCGTGCCTGGCAAGAACTGCATTTAGAATGGCGACCGAGAGATGGGTCTTGCCCACTCCGCAGGGTCCGACAAGAAGAAGACCCCGCTCCAGTTGGGGATAGGCGTCGACGAACTCGATGGACCGCAGCAGGGCCCTGTGCTGCAGGGGGTGGGGCGTCGAAAAGGTCTCAAACCCCTGTTCGCCGTAGCGCGGCGGAATGGCGGCAGACTGCAGCCGCTGACGCCTTCGGGCCCGGCTTCGGCAGTCCGGGCAGGTTGAGACCTTTTCGCTTCCGTCTTTCCGAACCAGTACCCAACCCGTCCCCTCACACGTCTGGCAGGTCTTAGTCGCCGGCATTGTCTTTGTCTTTCCCTCTAGACTTCAGCACCTTCTCAATCTTACGGGCATCGGCCCGGTGACGGAAGAGCTCCTCCCCTTCCAGCGTAGCCACGGGGATGTCGTACTGGTAGGATTCCAGAAGTTCAGGCGACTGACCGATGTCCACCTGCTCGATCTCGAGATGGAACCGGCTCTCGAGTCCCTTAAGGATCTGAAGGCTTTCCGTACAGAGCTTGCATCCCGGGCGAGTAAAGAATTTGATTTGAACACGATCCATTGCTGGTTTAAAATCGCTCTATGTGCTTCCGTGAACCACTGATTCCAGCCGCGCTGGGCCTGCTATTGTGCGCCTATCCTGGCTCGCTGTCTACGACGGCCGCGGTGTTCCAGAACCAGACCTCTGAATCCCTCGAGGTCGGGGACCAGGCGCCCGATTTTGAATTGACTGACCACAATGGTGAGCCTGTACGCCTGAGCCAATTCCGGGGAGGTAAGAATGTCGTTGTCGCTTTTTTCCCCCTGGCCTTTACTTCCGGCTGACGGACCGAATTGACACGATATCAGGATGATATCGACTACTTCACCGAACACGACACAGAGATTCTGGCTATCAGCGTTGATGCGCGCCCCAGTCAGAAAAAGTTTGCCGAGGAACTGGGTGCCGAATACCGGTTGCTGGCAGATTGGCCGGACAAGGAGGTCAGCCGCCGATACGGGGTCCTGTCTGAGCGAGGTTTTTCTCAGAGAACGACCTTCTTGATTGATAAACAGGGCATTATTCGCCGCATAGACTCGGGCCGCGATGCCATGGACCTGACAGGGATCAAAGGGGCCTGCGCCAATTTGGGCTAGGAAGTACTGGCCGCCCTAAAACAGCCTGGTTAAAGGACCTCAAATCAAGATCATTCTCCTTATGAGTAGTGGTTCCTGTTTAGCGCCTTGCCTTTGCCTGTGCCTTTGCCCGTCATTCCTCTCGCGTTTTTCCGGCCTGGATCAATGCTGACCGGGTTAGTCAAAAGCCTTGATGGAGCGACTGTCGGCGGCTCAATGTGCTTCAGTTCCTCGCTTTGTTGAAGGCAAAGTCAAACGAACCCAGGAAACGCAGTGAACGAAGTGAACAGAACATGAGGTCAGGGCAAAGGCAAGGGCGAGGGCACGGGCAAGGCGCTCAACAGATATGAGTAAAGAGACGATTGCATTAAAAAGGGGGGAGCCATGAGTCCAAAGTACCGGCACAAGGGTTACATGAGCGATGACGGAGAGCGTCGGGAGCGCACCCGCCAGCGCAGCCGGGGCCCGAGTGACGGTCCTCGGGCGCCCAGAATGACCGGCTTTCAGACGGGTGTTGTCCGCTGCAAGAGCTGTGGGAAGCCGCTGCCTCGCAGCTTCGATGAGATTCTGACAACATCCAGGTGCCCTGCCTGCCAGGCTGACCTGCACACCTGTACGAACTGCGCTTTTCTCGATCCGGCGAGTCGCTTCGAGTGCTCGCAGACAATTCTTGAGCGAGTTTCACCCAAAGACAAGGCCAATGAGTGCCAGCACTTCGAGGCTCGATCCTCGGTAGAGAAGCAGACCACCTCCAATCCCGAGCACGAAGATCCCCGCGATGCCTTCGAGAGACTCTTCAAGTCGTGAGGGTCTTCACCTGCCTGAAAGAAGTTGCGAGCCGTGACACCCGTTTTCAGATCAATGAAGAAGAGAGCTGGATCAAGTCCAGAGATCTGACCTACGAAATCAACGAGTGCGATGAGTACTCGATCGAAGAGGCGCTGCGGATCAAAGAGGCACACGGTGGAGAGGCAGTTATTCTCAACATCGGAACACCGGCCAATGAAAAGTCCATCCGCAAGGGATTGGCGATGGGCTGTGACCGGGCTGTTCAGGTCGTCGACCCTGACGGTCGCGCCAGCTCACCCCATGCCGCCGCCAAAGTTCTCGCTGAAGTCCTGAGACAGGAAGACTTTGATCTGATCCTGGCCGGAACGCAGTCTGACGATTTGAGTTATGCCCAGACGGGTGTGATTCTGGCTGAACTCCTGGGTCTTCCGCACGCGACGATTGTCATGGAGGTCGACGCCCAACCCGGCAAGGGGTCGATCAAAGCCCTGCGCGAGATGGAAAGTGGTAGCTTCCAGTGGGTGGAGCTCCCGCTGCCGGCCCTGCTCGCGATTCAGGCGGGAAGTTCCCAGATTCGGTATCCCTCCCTGAAGGGGATCATGCAGGCCAGGAAAAAGGAGATTCGACGAGTCGACATCGACGAGCTGAACATCTCCTGGGCCGAGATCCCCCGAATCGACATCCGACGGTTGTACATGCCGCATGCCACCCGCCATGCCGAGATCTTGGAAGGAGACGCGTCCTCCGTCGCAAAGACTCTTGTTCAGAAGCTCCGAGCTGAAGCCAAGGTGATCTGAATTGAATCCCCCCGGAGAAAAAATTTGCATTCTCCTGGACCATGACGATGGAGGTGTCCGAAACGCCGCACTCGAGACCCTGGCTTTCGGCCAGGCTCTGGCAGGTGACATGGGAGCCTCTCTGGAGCTACTGCTTCTGTGCGCCGACCCGGAGCGGTTCGAAGGGCGTTTATCCACCGTCAGTGCCGACAAAGTCCATTTTCTTACAGCTCTTGAACTGCAGGACTACGACCCGGATTCCTACTGTGCAGCGACGGCCCCGTTTCTGGAGAAGAGCCAGCCCGGTTACCTTCTTCTGGCCCACACCTATCAGAATATCGACTTTGCCCCCAAACTGGCGGCACGGCTGGGGACAGGTCTGGCTACTGACTGTATTGACTATCGGGTAGAAGACGAAGGTGTCGTTTTTGTGCGTCAGATGTTCCGCAACAAGCTGAACGCGGATGTTGTAGTACGCTCCCGGCCTCCAGTGATCGCCACCATCCAGGGAGGGTCTGCGAGCCTGGATCAGTTGCAATCTGGAGCTCCGGAGCTCTCTGAAGAGACGGCTTCAATGGGCGGATTCAGCCGGCGCCGCAGGCCCCTGGAAACGATTGAGGCGGGCCGCGGAAGGGTGGATCTCGACAAGGCCGAAATCGTGGTCGGCGTGGGGCGGGGGATCAAGAAGAAAGAGAATCTGAAGCTGATCCAGGATCTGGCCGATGCCCTGGGAGCGGAGATAGGCGCCAGCCGGCCCGTAGTGGACAGCGAATGGCTGGAGCGGGAGCGCCAGATCGGAAGCTCAGGGCAGAACATCGCTCCACGGCTGTACATCGCCTGTGGGATCTCCGGAGCCATTCAGCACGTGGTCGGAATGAAGAACTCCAGCTGCATCGTGGCCATCAATAGCGACCCCAACGCACCCATTTTCAACATCGCACACTATGGTGTTGTCGGTGATCTGTTCGAGGTCGTTCCGAAGCTGATCGAGGCGCTCAAGAGCTAGCCTCAACTGACTGGACTTCGACCACTGAAACAGCTGATCTTGTTCCTCCGGTCCGAGAACCAGGCTCGGGCCGGACTCACTCTCCTGCCACCCTCATCTTGCTATAATGGTAGCTTGCATTGGCCCCTGCCGGTGTCCTCCATGAGGCGGTGAATGACTCGATTTCTGAGCCCGGTTCTCTTGTTGCTGGCCTTTCCCTCCCCTTTTCTGGGAGAGCCCTTTACCACCTGGTCCCTTGACGATGCGTTGACCGTTCTCAACGATTCGCCCTGGGCCCGCCAGACGACTTTCACGGAAGTCGTTGCAGGGGTCGGCAGCGGCGTCAGAGGAGAGAAGGAGATCTTCAATACGTTCTACACGCGCATCCTCTCCTCGCTGCCCGTCCGGCAGGCCTTCGTGCGAGTGGAACAACACAACCACGACTACGACAGTCTGAGTGCGTCAGAACAGGGGCGTTTTGACGACCTGGCTGCTCCTGGCCTGGAGCTCGATTTCGAGGACTGGATCGTTCTGGCTGTTTCTTTCCGCTCCAATGATCCTGACAGGGAACGTGAGGTTGACCGCTATCTCGAAGTCGGCACCACGGATTCATTGATGAAGCTGGCTTTTCTCTCTACCTCGAGGGTAAGTCAGGTTCGCCTGAAGGGATACTTTCCTCCGCAGGGAGACGGCGTGGGAGCCAAGTTTGTGTTTCCACGTGTGGTGGATGGCCGGCCAATCGTAGCCGGAGACACCGAGACTCTGGTGTTCGAACTCGAGATTCCTAATGCGGAGCCTATCCTGAGTGTCACTTTCGTGGTTCGGGAACTGAAGTGCGGGGGGGAGCTGATACTTTGAAAGGCCCCGCTGCCGGCCTCCTGCTAAGCCTGGTTCTGAGTGGTTCCCCTGGCACCTTGCTGGCTTCCAGAGAGGAGGACACTCCGTTGAGCCCCGCCGAGCATGCAAGCCTGCAGGAAATCTCCACTTACAGAGTGCTCGCGGATCCATTCAAGAGGAGAATCGAAACTCGTGAGACGATTGAGATCTACAACCCGTTTCTGGCCAAGGCGCCCCGCAGGTTTCATGGATCGATTTACCATTTCCACCGAAACGACAATTTCGACGCCAGGAACTTTTTCGACACGCCGGGCAAGCCTTTACCCGAGTTCAAGCGAAATCAGTTTGGATTCCAGTTAGCCGGCCCCATTCTGAAGAATCTGGATTTTCTGGTCGGCTATGACGGTCTGAGGATCGTCCAGGGACAAACCAGGCTCTCCCATGTCCCGTTGCTGGAGATGAAGCGCGGAGACTTCTCGGCCCTTGGATTCTCGGTGATCGATCCGCTCACGGGTAAGCCTTTTCCAGGAAATCTCATGCCGGAGTCGCGAATCCACCCGGTCGCCCGCAGTCTCCTTTCGCTGATCCCGGATCCCAATCGGGCCGACCCGGATCGGAATTTCGTGAACAATGACCCGACCCTCAGCAACGGGGATGTCCTGCTTTTCAGGGTCGATTACCAGATTTCTCCCCAATCCAAACTCGTGTCCAGCTATCAGTATTCGGACGATTCCGACGTGCGGATCGAAGATCTCCCGGGGTTCAACCGGATTTTGGGTGACACAGATCATGATCTGACCGCCTCCTATCACCGCAACTTCTCGAGCCGCTCTTCGACTCAGCTGCGTTTCCGCATGAGTAGCGGAAGAAACTTTGACCTGTCGGAAAACAGCGCCCGGGAGGGGCTCCTGGCCTCGCTCGGAATCAACGGAGTGTCGACACTGGATCCGCTCGATGAAGGCTATCCGGAGTTTCGCCTGTCGGGTTACGCCGCCTTTGGAGACGACGACGAGTTACCCGAGACCCGGGAGACAACGTGGTTCGATATCGAGAGTGTCTTCGTCTACAATTTCAGTGGGCACAGCCTGCGTTATGGTGTTGATCTGGGTGCGATTCAGCTAAACAACAACCAGACGGGCGGGGTCCGGAGAGGCCGCTTTCGTTTCAACGGGTTTTTCAGCGGCGACGCGTTCGCAGACTTCCTCCTGGGGATCCCGGACACGGCGGAACGGGGCGTAGGTTCCGATCGCAACGACCTGCGCCGCGCCAACTGGTCATTCTTTGTCGATGACAACTGGAAGATCAGCCCGGTCATCAGCCTGACGGCTGCCATCTCCTACAGATACTACCAACCGTACCGGTCGGTGCGACCCATTTCGATTCTCTTTCCCTTTGTGGCCGAGCCGGTGCCTGGTTCGGAGGTCCTCATCTCGGGAACCGAGGAGGCCAGGGCTCTGGGGTTTTCCGGTCATAGTCTCACCTACCCCGACAAGAATGACTGGTCTCCCCAACTGGGACTGGCCCTGAGTCCCACCGGGAACAACCGATTCGTCCTGCGAGCAGGCTACCGGCTCCACTACTCTCCGTGGAGCAGTAGCCGGGCGAGAGACTACATCGGGAAAAACGATCCTTTTTTTCAGCGCGAAACGTCACTCTCGGTGCTGGAAAGCCCGGAGATCGATATTTTCGATCCTTTTGCCAGCTTGTCTCCCACGGAGCTGACCTTTCGCGGCATTGAGCCGCACATCCGAACCCCCTATGCGCAAGACTGGGGTCTTACGCTCCAGAGACAGTTTTCCAGGAACTGGAACATGGAAGCTTCCTATCGGGGAAGCAAAGGAACCCGGCTGGATCGAATCATCCCCGGGAATTCCGCTTTTCCCGGACCGGGCCAGATTCAATCCAGGCGGCCCGATCCCACCTATGGCCAGTTCACGATCGTCAGTGGCGGCGCCTCCAGTATCCTTCACGGTCTCGGCTTAGAGATGGAAAGAAAGATGGTGGACGGCTTCACCCTCCGCTCTGGATTCGACTGGACGCGATCGATCTCAGACCGGGTTTTCTCAAGTGTGTCCAATCCCCGCGACCTGGCATCGGAACGCGGTGACTCTTCCGGCCGGCCGCTGCGTCGTGGTTACATGAATTACATCCTTGATCTACCCGTGAATTTTAAGGCGGGCCTGTTCGGGTCGCTGGTATCGGGTTGGCGGCTCTCCGGAATCACGCAGGTTCAGGACGGTGAGCCTTTCTCAGTCTTCCTGAGCGGTGACTATAACAACGATGGAGTGACCGGCGATCGGCCGGTGCAGCTCACGGATGGGAACCTTCCTGCCGAGCAGCGGTCCGTGGATGAATGGTTCGACACCTCGGCTTTTGTGGAGCCCGAGGATTTTCAGTTCGGCGATTCGGGCCGGAACATCCTGACCGGGCCCGGGCTGCAGACCTGGGATATTGCACTGAGCAAGAGGACAGAAGTCTCGGACGGGCATCAGGTCGAGCTTCGGCTGGAGTTCTTTAACGCTTTCAACCGCGCCAACTTCGACCGCCCCTCGCGGACCCTGGGCAACTCAACCTTTGGCAAGATCTTCGGCGCGGATCGAGCCCGTGAGATCGAAATCGCACTCAAGTATTCGTTTTGAATGGAAAATGGAAGATTGAAAATTGAAGATTTCAAACTGGGAAAGTGTAAGACCAAGTCCCCAACAAGGAACGAGTAACCAGTAACCGCACGAGCGACAGCGAGTGCCATACCCAGGACCCATTCTATGAAAGCGCTTGCCATCCCTCACCATGGAACGATCGACGATATTCAGGTCCTTGACCTGGAGTCCCCCTCCCCAGGTGAGGGCCAGGTACTGGTGAGGGCCCGGGCTGGAGCACTCAACCGGCTGGATCTGTTTGTGGTAGCCGGCCTGCCCGGAGTCACGTTGCCCATGCCTCACGTTCTGGGGAGTGACGGGGCCGGCGAGGTCGCCGCGGTTGGAAGTGGAGTCAAGGGGCTGGAGGCGGGAGACCGGGTCATGCTCAATCCCTGTATCTGGTGTGATCGGTGTGAGTTCTGCTGTCGGGGAGAGCAGAGTCTGTGTGTACGGCTCAGACTCCAGGGAGAGCACGTGGCGGGGACGCTGGCCGAGTACTTTGTGGCCTCTGCGGGTAGCCTCACCAGGATTCCCGAGGAGATCGACTATCCTCAGGCTGCCGCTTTTTCTCTGGTACATCAGACTGCCTGGAGACTGCTCATCACCAGGGGGCAGCTGCGGCCGGGAGAAGATGTCTTCATTCACGGAATCGGTGGCGGAGTGGCGACGGCCGCCCTGAGTATTGCGCGGCTGGCGGGAGCTCGAGTGTTTGTGAGTTCCTCGGATGACTCCAAGCTGGAGCGAGCCCGCCAACTGGGAGCGACCTTCACGTTCAATTATGAGAAGGAAGACATTCTCGATCAGGTGCGCACCCTTACGGGCAAGCGAGGCGTCGATCTGGTTGTCGACAGCGTGGGCGAGAAGACATGGCTGCACAGCCTCAAGATGGTGTGCAAGGGGGGGCGGATCGTGACCTGTGGTGCTACCACAGGGCCCAACCCGCGCACCGAGATCCGTTTGATTTTCTGGAAACAAATCTCGATTCTCGGGAGTACGATGAGTAATGTGACCGAGTTCAACCGGGTCGTTGAGTTGCTGGGGCAGGGGCAACTGAAGCCCGTCATTGACAGCGTTCTCCCGCTCGAGCAGGGACGCGAAGCTTTCTCCCGGCTCTCTCAAGGAAAACAGTTCGGGAAAATTGTGCTCGAGATCCCCTGACGGAGATTTTTCATTTTCTGAAAGTGGGGCCGAAAGTGTCCGGGCTAGGGACGGCTCTGTGCTGCCGACAAGAACTCGATGGCCCCCTGATAGGCCAGATAGAGAGCCCCGGCCGCGATCAGAGCCAGCACAATGTTGGTGATCCATCCATTGGCGTGGACTCCCATGATCTTCTTATCGGCAGTCAGCCGCAGCACCAGGAAAATGGCCAGAGGGAGCGTCACCAGGCTGGACGCGGACTGAAGCAGAACCAGACCGATCGGACTCCAGTCCCAGAACAGACTGTAGAGCGGGGAGAGGAAAGTGTAGAGAATCAGGAAGCGGTAGGCCGGCAAATGGGCAGCTCTCTGGTCTGGTCCGTGGGCGGGAGTCGAGCTGGGCCGAAGATGGCGGTGGTAGATGTCCGCAAACATCAACCCGTAGCCGGTTCCGCCACCCAGGTAACTTGTAAAAACCACCGCCCACAGACTGACCGCCAGAACGATGTGCCCGGCCCCTCCGAGGACCTGGGAAAAGATGGGGATGAGATCTTCCACATTCCCCACCGCGATTCCCCGCGGCTGCAGCGCTCCCGCCGCAGCGATCTGGATCATGGCCAGCATGACGAACATGCTAAACACGCTGATGGTCAGGTCCGTCCGTTGCGTGCGCAGAAAAGAGAGGTTGCGCCAGCCCTTCTCATGGACATAGGCGGAGTACTTGAGGTTGGTGAGCGATCCCACCGCCGCCGAAATCACTGCCATTAGCACGAGGGTGGGGCCGTATATGCCGTACTCCGTCGGCCAGGCCGGAGTGAACAACCCTCTCAGGAGACTGCCGGGATCTGGCCTGGACAGGATGGCCGCTGCACCCAGGCATGCGCCAAGCATGAGGGCCAGTGCCTTGCTGCATCGTTCCACCAGGAGGTAGCGTCCCCAGTACATCAGGACAAATCCCAGCACCCACGAAGAAAACCCCCAGATGGCAACGCTGTGAGGACTTGGAAGAGGTACCAGGGCATCGGCTGCAGTCCCCAGAAGAACGATTCTCACCAGCGTCGTAAGGTGTCTGCTCAAGAGAATCACGCCGAATATCAGCCACAGGGTCCACTTACCTGTTCGCGCGCACCCCGTGATGAACGTTTCCCCGGTGACCATGACGTAGCGAGCCGAGGCATTCAGGAACACAAACCGAACCATCAGAACTGCTACCAACACCCACAGAAGACTGAAGCCGTGGGTAGCCCCGGCCATGGAGTTAGAGATCAGATCCCGCGGGCCGACAGCCCCCAGGATGAACACGAGGCCCGGGCCAAGAGTGAGCAGGCGCCGGGTCCGCCACTGGCTGGGTCGGACTGTTGCTGGGACTTCTTCGTTACTCAGACCCGGTCCTTCCGGTGTTTCCTGGGACTGCTAGAACTGGAGCTTCAACCCGAACTGAATCTCGCGGCCGGGAGCAGCGCTGGTAATGCGCCCCACGTCCTCACGCGTGCCTTCTTCATCGAAGGTCTCCATGCGCCGCTGGTCGGGCAGGTCAAAGTTGCTGCGGTTGAACAGGTTGAAGAACTCGACTCGAAAATCGAGCGACGTGCCTTCACCGAGTTTCGGCACTCGGGTTCGCTTCAACAGGGAGAAGTCTACTATGGCACGGTCAGGCCCCTGGATCGTACCCCGGCCGAAGTTGCCCAGAAATCCTGCTTCGGGGCGCTGGAAGGCACTCACATCCACCCAGCCCCGGGGGTCTTTGGTTACGGGATTGTTAGTGGCTCCGGGAGCCAGATCAGGACGCTGCCCGGAACGCCAGGGACTCCCGGAGTCTTGCGTGCCAGCCGCGTCGTAGTCGATTCGGGGGGTGGTATGCAGTCCCGAGGAATAGGTAACGATTGTACCCAGTTGCCAGCCCCCCAGGACCCGCCGGGCTCCCGGGCCCGACTCCCAGGGCAGCTCCCAGATTCCGCTGGTCGCCAGGGAATGACGGATGTCATGACCCGACAGGCCGCGATTGAATCTGGGGTTGTGGTTGAGCGGAAGCTGCATGGAATTGGTAGCTTCTCTGACTCCGAAGAAGTTGGAACTGTCGTCGATGCTCTTGGAATAGGTGTAGGACAACAGGGTCTGGAACCCGCGACTCATACGTCGGCGAAGCTGCGCAGTCAACCCGTTGTAGAAGGAATGAGCGTCAAAGTTCCGGTCGGAGATCTGATCGAAAACGGGATTGATTCTCTCCCCGTCTGCGGGGAAAAAGAACCGCCCGTCGGGGAGTGTGATCGGCTCCACAAGGTTGGCATTTGCCGTCAGTGCAGAGAGGTTCAGACCGTGAGATCCGGCGTAGGCGATCCGCAGCGAGGTGTTTCGATCCAAAGCCTGTTCGAGGTTCAGGTTCCACTGCTGAACGTAAGGCTGGCCTGGGTTGGCCTCGATCCGTTCAATTCGGCTGTCCGGGTTGGGGTCATTGAGGAGGGCCTCGTACCCCCCGCCGGGAAAGTCGCCCGGACTCAGATTGTGGGTCAGTCCCCGCAGAAAGAAGGGAGGATTGCGTACTCCGGAAAGAATGAGAAACTGGGACAGCAGCAGGTCAGCAAAGATGCCGTATCCAGCCCGAACAACCGTCTTGTGGTTTCCAAGGACGTCCCAGGCCAGTCCCACTCTGGGAAGGAAAGTATCCATGGACGGGTTGTCGAAAAGCGGATCTCCTACTCTCATCTCGGTGTCCGTGATCTGAACCAGGTTGGCGACCTTTCCGTTCACCTCAGTGGGGACCGTGGCAAACTCCCAGCGCACTCCCAGGTCCAGCGTGACGCGGTTGGCGACCTTCCAGGTGTCTTGTAGATAGAGGGCCCCAATCCACTGGCGATGTCCACGGACCGTATCCGAGCCCGGCAACTGGGCCTGGAAACGGCCGGGATCGTTGGTCAGAAACTGAGCAACACTGCGAAATTGACAATCTCCCGTTTTCTGATTCTCGCTGTTGGTATTGAACTGCGTTCTTTCCAGGCTGCCACCCAGCTTGACTAAGTGTTGTCCCCGCGCCCAGGTCAGGTCATTGCTGAACTGATAAGAGTTGAACACATGGTCGTCTTTGTCTCCCGATCCGCTACCGCCCGGGAACCCGGTCAGCCCCGACGCATCAATCTCTCCCATGACACCCAGCCCGGGCACGAATTCCAGGGAAGGGTCGTCTGTGCCTGCAACCTGACTCCTGGTCTCACCGGTGATCGTCCGGGTGCGCAAGAATCCGAAGAGGGAGGTGTTGAGCAGCCCGGGCGAGAAGATGTGCGTCTCTTCCAGCGCTAACGACTGGTTGCGTGAAGTATTCGAGAGGATACCCAGCGCGAAATCCGTCTCGGAGATTCTGGCACCGTCGTCCAGGCTATAACGAAAGAACAGTTTGTCCGTGTCGCTGAGTTCCTGATCGATCCGCATGGTCAGGAAGTCCTGGTCTGCTACGGTGTCGTTGGGGAAAATGTAGAGCCCGGTATCGCCGAAAACTTCGCCATTAGGCAGAGGGTAGAGAGCGGCCACCGGGGCGACCGTCGGATCCACAGCCACGGCTCCCCCGATCAGGTTCCCTGTTCGGGCCTCGGCCGACAATGTCGTGTTAATCGTGGTGTTTCCCCGGGCCTGGCGCAGACCTTCGTAGTTCACAAAGAAGAAGGTCTTCTCCCCGACGATCGGCCCCCCCAGCGAGACACCGAACTGGTGGCGCCGAAACTCGGGTTTGTCGCCAACATCGAAGAAATTCCGGGCGTCCAGGTTGTCATTGCGGTGAAAGTAAAACACGCTGCCGTGATATTCATTTCCCCCGGCCCGGCCGTATTGCGCACTGGCGGTACTGCTGTGCACGCTGAACTCCTGTATCGCATCGACCCCCAGATTGATGCCGTTGATGCTGCCGGGAGTCGAGGCGTTGTAGCTGGTCAGGCTGACGCCATCCAGGCGGAAGTTATTCTGGATGGGACGTGACCCGGAGATGCTGATTTGCAGGCCAAAGCCGTTGTTGGCGTCGTTGGCCTGAGCCCGGGCGATGGAAACGCCCGCTTGCAGGGTTGCCAGCTGGATGTAGTCGCGGCCGTTGAGTGGCAGCTCCTCGATGGTGGTTGAGTCCACCAGACCGGTCAATGCCGAAGAGACCGCCGCGATGGTTGAGGCTTCACCGGAGACGACGACACTTTCGCTGAGATCTCCGATCGGCAGGATGTGATCCACCACCGCCTCACGATCGAGTTCCAGAATGACATCCTCGTGCCGGCTCGATTTGAATCCTTCCAGCGCTGCCGTCACTTCGTACCGGCCAACCTCCAGCAGCGGGACCCGATAGAGTCCGTTCGCATCTGTAAGGGTACTTCTGGTTCGACTGGTCGCCAGATGTCGAACCTGTGATCAACGTCAAATAGAATTCCCGCAGCGACGATTGGAAATCCCCACACAAGGATTAAAAAAAAGAGCTGTAGCCGTCCTCTGAGACGGCCCTTTCCGCGGTCCTCCTTTCTGTAAAAAAGAGAGATTGTTCCTAGAATGCGAGGGGGACGGAGTGAGGGCGTAGCCCGAACGGAGCTCCCCCTCGCTCGCGCTGGCGTCGAGGGGAGTGGACCAGATCCACGAGGCTGCTGAGCGGCCTCTGTAGGGCGCTGTACGACCTCTCCCCTTGGCGGGCACTCGTGTGTCGCCCCCAGCCAGCACTTTCCGGGGTCCAATCAGCCGATTTGCCCGGATTTGACCTCCTCGCGGTTTCCTCATTTCGTGGTTCCCTGCTGCTTTGCCTTGGCGCTCTCCATTCGATAGCTCGGGACGTTGAGTTCCAGAATCACGCTGTGGTGCACCAGCCGGTCGATGGCTGCTGCCGTCGTCAGGGGGTCCTTGAAGATCCTCTCCCAGTCCGAGAAGATCAGGTTGCTGGTCAGCAAGATGCTGCGACGTTCGTAACGATGGGCCAGCAGTGTGAAGAGAACCTCCATTTCCTCCCGGCTTTGCTGAACGTAGCCGATGTCATCGACTATGAGAGCCTCGAAGCGATCCAGTTTCTTGAGCTCCTTCTCCAGAGTCAGATCGATTTTGGCCCGCAGCAATCGCTGTACCAGCAGGGCGCAGGTAGAAAACAGAACCCGGCGCCCCAGCAGAATCAACTCCTGGCCCAGAGCACAGACCAGATGGGTTTTCCCGCTCCCAGGGTTACCGAAAGCCAAGACGTTCTCGGCACGATCCAAAAACGTCCCTTCCAGCAGCGCTGTGAGTTGTCGATCCACGCTTTGGGGCAAGCGCGAGCGGTCCAGCGCCGTCAGCGTTTTCTCCCAGGGAAGCTTGGAGGCCCGACGCTGGCGCTGGATTTTGCGCTCGTGCCGCTCCGCCACCTCGATCTCAGATAACGACAAGAGAAACCGGGGATAGGACAGACTTTCCTGGGTGGCCAGTGCCGCCTGGGCGGCGTAGTGCTCCCGAAAGGCCGGTAGATGCAGCTCGATTAGGCACTCGCGAAGTCGCGGTAAGTTGCCTGTGCTCATGACCTCACCTCCCGGTTCTCGAGAAGGGTGTCGTAGAGGCCCACGTCCATCTTCTCCACCATCACTTCCCAGGGTTCCACCACCGGATCGACAAGGCATTCTCGTAGTGCTTCAAAACGGATTCTTTGTCCCCGCTCAATCAACACCTGAAGTGCCTCTCGCACCCGCTGTTCACCTTCCTGGGCAGCCACCTCGAGGATCTTCAGATATTGGCGATCCGCCGTGGCCGGACAATCTCGGCGCAGCTCGTCGTAGGCGACTCGAAACAAGATCCCCGGAAACAGATCCTCCCGCCAGCGATAGCGAGTAAACGCCCCCGGCTTGCGCACCAACGAATGGATCACGTGCCGGTAGTCAATGCGATGCTTGCCTTCTCCTCGCAAGCGCGGCATCCGTGCCTGGCGCCGTCCTCCGTAGTAGACCTCCACCTGATCCGCCCACACCCGCACTTGAACGCGCTCGCCGATCAACCGGCTGTCCACCGAATAGGTGTTGTGGCGAACCCGGATCGTACTGCTGGGGGAGACTCTCACCCACTGCCGGGTGAAGTCATCCAGACGGCGTGCCGGCAACGGGCGCATCACTGCCAGCTCTTCTCCCAGGCGCTTTTGCCGGGCCGCATTGCGCCGGGACACAATCACCGCTACAAAGCCCTCGTACTCTTCCCGGCTGGAAAAATCACGGCTACACCGCAGCAGCAGTTCCTGCTCAATGGCCCGTTTCAAGCGGTGATGGGACTGTTCCACATCCCCGTTCTCGTGTGCCTTTCCTGCCTGAGTGCGACTGGAGCGCATCCCGAAGTGTCTCAGCAACGCTTGATAGCGCTCGGTGAACTCTTCCCGCTTCAGGTTCTTGACTGCCGCCGAGAGCCGGTCGGTCCGGTGCTCCTCGGGCAGCGCCCCCAACTCCCACAACGCGTTCTGAAGCCCCAGGCTGAGGCTCTCAAACGACTCACTGAAACACAGCGTGGTCGCTTCCCAGTTCGAGTAGGCCAACACGAAGTGGTACAGCAGATGGGGAAACGGCTGGCCCTGGATCGTCACTCCGAGGCGCCCCATAAACGTGAAGTCCGATTGCGCTTGATGTCCCGGCTGATACTTCTGCGGGAACATCACCTCCTTCGCTTCTCCGTATTCTGCCTTCCACTGCTTGATCCTGCGCTGCAGCGTTCTTAACTGGCCTTGCTGGAAGGCCCCTTCCTGCTGACGACACAAATGATCGAACACCGCTTTTGCTTCCACCGTCGGCGATCGCTTCAGGATCTCTTTCACCTCCGGCCACACCGACTCGAACGGATCCGATCGAGTTCTCCAATACCGTTCCGGCTGACACTGGCTCGGTAGCTTTCCCGACTTCAGGTACTTGCGAGCTGTCTTTCGCGACATCCCCGCTTTGGCCGCCGCCATCGTTAGCGTCTTCTCGTTCTTCTTCAACTTTACTAACCTCCGCACTTGCTGATCCTTAACCATGCCCTCATGGTCAGGATCAGCCCTGAAAAAGCGGGGAATTCCATTTGTCGTCGCGGGGAATTCTAACTGTCGCCAATCAACCCTTGCCAATGAGTAATCGCACCACAGGCGTATGGCCACTTCTGGCGGCCAAATACAACGGAGTCTGGCCGTCGAATCGCAAGTTGAAGTCTGCACCTTCGTTGAGCAGTAGTTCGACCGTCCCAACATGCCCATTCTGAGCCGCTACATGTAATGGGGTGAGATCTTCTCGCGTCGCCAAATGGACATCTCCTCCTTTGCTTATGAGCGCTTCAATGATAGAGGTATGCCCTTCGCCAGCTGCTGCCAGTAACGGGCTTGAGCCATCCTTGCATGTTGTGTTGACTTCGGCTCCGTTCTCAAGAAGCAGTGTGACAGCTGGCATACACTCGTGTTGGCACGCGCCATACAAAGGGGAAGCCCCATTCTTGATCTTGGCGTTGACATCGGCCCCCTCCGCAATCAACAGCTCGGCCAGTTTCCGGTGCCCATGGCCCGCGGCATGAAGTAGAGAAAAATACGAAGTGTGAGCGTTGAAATCGACGCCCTTGTTTATGAGCCGCTTGGCCACGTCAGTTTTTCCATAACGTGCGGCCCAGAGTAGGCGACGAGATTTTCCAAAGTGCATGACGAGCCGCGCGAGGCCCATCAGGAGGCGCGTTATCCAGATTCTCCTTCGCCCCTTGATAGCATCCTTGTAAGCCTGCCTCATGTCGTATCCGGAATCGATCAACTCTTGATACCCGGTGGCAGCCCGATCGAACCAAATGTAGGCTTGAGTCAGATCCAAGGGAACCCCATTCCCTTCATCGTATTGACAGCCGAGATTGTACTGGGCCGAGGCTATCCCCTGCTCTGCGGCTATGCGCCACCTCCGCGCCGCCTCCTCATAGTCCTGTGACACCGTTGATGAATCGGACGTTTTCAATGACCTCTCACAGCCGGCGGTAACCCTGTAGCCGGCGCCAGCGTTTCTCGGCACTCCGTACTTTTCCAGCAGTTCCTCCAGCTCGGCTTGAACCGCCTCAGCCAGAAGCCTCTGTGCCCCTTCTCGAAGCATTTCCGTCAAGGCATCCTTAGTTGTGGTTGGTTCGTCGATGGAAACTACAGTATGTTTCTTCAAGGCGTATCCTTGTGGGCGAACTCATGATCGATCTTCACGAGTTCAGGGTACGTCATCTGACAGACGTCCCTCTGTACACAACTTTGGATCATATCTCCATCCCAAGCCGGGTGAGAATCTTCGTGTGGCGACGGGATCAAGGCCGGTGTGTGGAGTGTGGAACCAATGAGCGCCTGGAGTACGACCACATCATCCCGGTGGCCAAGGGAGGCAGTAATACGGCCCGCAACCTGCAGTTGCTATGTGAGGTGTGCAATCGCAAAAAGGGCCCGCGGATCGGGTGACTACTCATTGTCCCCCCAGCTTCAGCCCGGCAATCCCAGGCCAATCCCAGGCAGATCCACCCTCAAACCACTGATTCTGCTGGCCTATCCCGGAAATCCCGGAAATAGATAACCCTAAGAATGGAGAGTGTCTCTGTAAGAGTAAGAAGGGGTAGTAGTAGAAATAAGGGTGAGACAGAATCCGGGATTTCCGGGATCAGGGGGAACTGGACCGTGGGGGTGACTACCCCTGAAACCCAGTAGTACCAGTAGTTTCAGTAGTGTGTAGTCAGTGTAGTCGGGTCTAGCAGCCTGTGGTGAAAGTCGAGGGCAGGGGTCACATTCAGACACTACACTGGTCCCATGGCAATGGGAAAGAAGAAGCGACGGCGACAAGCGGATCTGTGGGTGGCCAGCAGCCAGTTAGCGCGGAGTCCTGGGCATCCATTCTACGAAGCCCTCAACGAGGTATTGAGTGAGCACGGCTTTGACGATTTCGTAGAGGAGCTGTGCGGGAAGTTCTACGCGGAGAAGATGGGGCGGCCGAGCGTGGCGCCGGGAGTGTATTTTCGGCTGTTGCTGGTGGGGTATTTTGAAGGGATCGGAGCGGAGCGAGGGATTGCCTGGAGAGTGGCCGATTCACTGGCCCTGAGAGAGTTTTTGGGATTGAAAGTGAGCGAGACACCACCCGATCACTCGACGATATCGAGAACCCGGAGATTAATCGATGTGCAGACCCATGCGGCGGTGTTCAGCTGGGTGCTGGAGCGACTGGCGGAATCGGAACTGCTGAAGGGAAAGACGATCGGGATCGACGCGACGACGCTGGAAGCCAATGCGGCGATGCGCACCATCATCCGACGGGATACGGGAGAAGACTATAACCAGTTTTTAACCGGATTGGCTCAGGCTTCCGGAATCGAGACGCCCACCCGCGAAGACCTGGTTCGTACGGACCGGAAACGCAAGAAGAAAGGCTCCAACAAAGAGTGGAAACATCCTCACGATCCGGACGCTCGCATCACGAAGATGAAGGACGGGCGAACGCACCTGGCCCACAAGGCCGAGCATGCCATCGACATGGAGACGGGAGCGATTGTGGCGGTCACGGTACAGGGAGCCGATAAAGGAGACACGACGACCCTGAAGGAGACGCTGATTCGTGCTGCCGAAAACATTGAAGAGGCGACGGGGCAAAAAGAGGAAATGGCCGAGGTGGTGGCCGACAAGGGATATCACAGCACCGAAACGGTAAAGGATTTTGCAGCGCTGCAGATACGCAGTTACATCTCGGAACCGAAGCGGGGCAGACGCAAGTGGAAAGGCAACATCGAGGGGCGAGATGCCACCTATGCCAACCGCAGACGGATACGGGGAGAGCGAGGCCGCGAGTTACTGAGACGGCGGGGCGAAAAACTGGAAAGATCCTTTGCTCATCTGTACCGGACAGGGGGGATGCGCCGCACCGAGGTCAGGGGACACGACAATGTGGCCAAGAGACTGCTGATTCAGGCCGGTGCGTTCAACCTGGGTATGGTGATGCGCCAGAAACTCGGCGCAGGGACTCCCCGGGCCCTCCACGCCCGGATTCTTTGCGCTTTGTTAGTCTTTTTCGGGCTGAGGAAGGGCCTGAGGAGACGGATCAGCACTTTCTTTGAAGGTTTGATTGGAAAACTTTCAATCGGGCCCTTTCCAGGTGGCCCCCGGCCCAAGTCGGTGTCCGGACCCAATTAAGCACTTCTGCCACGGGCTGCTAGGGGGGGATATTACGGCCTCAGACAAACCCCGGCCCCGGAAGGACCTCTTGTGGACCCTCTTCTACCGGGGTATACCCCCAGGGGTGTACCGTTCTTTCTGTAATTTGGGAAAGGTGAGCTAAAAGGATCAGAGGTCTGGGGCAGGATTTCTCCAAAAACTCAAGGCAACGAGTAAGGAGGATCCGAATGACCCCAGACCCAAAACAGAGGCTACCACGAGAACTATTGAGAGAGCTGATCGAAGAAGGCAGTGAAGCGTTTCGAGGAGTATTAGAGAAGCTGATCAACGCCGCCATGCAGCTGGAACGAGAAGAGTTTCTGGGAGCTCGACGCTGGGAGCGGAGCGAGCAGCGTCGAGACCACGCCAACGGGTACAAGGACAAGACGCTGTCCACTCGAGTGGGACAGCTGCGAATCCGGATTCCACAAGTACGTCACCTGGACTTCTATCCCCGATCCCTGGAACGAGGGTGCCGTTCGGAGAAGGCGCTCAAGTTGGCCATCGCCGAGATGTATGTAATGGGCGTGTCGACGCGCAAGGTCACCGAGATTACCGAGCAGCTGTGCGGCACCGAGATCTCCGCCAGCCAGGTCTCAAGAATCTCCAAGCTGCTGGACGACGAACTCGAGCAGTTTCGCAACCGCCCTTTGGGCAGCTATCCAGTTGTGTACCTGGATGCGCACTACGAGAAGGTCCGTCGCCAGGGCAGCATTCAGGATGTGGCCGTCTTGAAAGCGACCGGAGTCAACTGCTGGGGCAAGCGGGAGGTGATTGGGGTCAGCTGCCGACTCAGCGAGGCTGAGGTCCACTGGCGAGGGTTTCTGCAGCAGCTTCAAAAGCGTGGTCTGGAGGGTGTGCAGCTGATTGTCAGCGATGACCACTCGGGTCTACGTGCTGCTAGAAGAGCCGTTTTTCCCTCGGTGCCCTGGCAACGCTGTCAGTTTCACCTGAGCCAGAATGCTCAGCGTTACGCCCGCCGATCCGATCAACGTGCCGCCATCGCCACTGACATTCGAGACATCTTCAACGCACCCTCAGGCGGCGAGGGCGAGGCCATGCTTCGAACCCGAGTCGAGCAATACCGTGACCGCAACCCGGAGCTGGCCGATTGGATGGAGACCAACCTGCCCGAAGGCTTTACGGTCTTTCGTTTTGCACGTTCTACCTGGCGGCGCATTCGCACCAACAACGGGCTGGAGAACCTAAACCGTCAGATTCGCCGGCGCACCCGGGTCGTCGGTATCTTTCCAAACACCGAGTCCGCTTTGCGACTCATCACCGCCGTCGTCGAGGAGATTCACGAAGACTGGCTGATCGGGAAGCAGTACCTCAGTCTGGTCGATTTCAACCCACAGGAGAATCCTGTTTCAGATCGCTCTCAGTCAAATTACAGAAAAACAGTTGCGTAACCATACCCCCCCACAGGGTGACTACAGTGACTACAATGACTACAAATTGACTGTCGTGACTGCGGAATAAGCTGAAGAAGCGAAACAAGGCCCCTCACCCCGGGACTTTATTCGCATAATTCCCTTATTTAGCATCCTCAGTAGCTGCTGTTGACCCAGCCATTTGAGGGAAACCACAGTCGTATTGACCTCAGGAGACCTACTTTGCCCGTTTGGGACTTGTCTGCGAATGCGAAATAAGCTGATAAAGCGAAATAAGGTCCCACCCTGAGGGCTGCTTCCTCACCCCTGGCAGGGGCTCTCTACCGGGGAACGTGTCAGACTGTCGGACAGGGGAAACCCTTGTCCCCCAATAGTATTAATTACTACATGAGTTCCACTAAAGATCAATTTACAAGACCTGGTTGAACTGATTTAATGGGAGGCATCTTTATCGAGAAGACTTTATGGGCCCAGATCTAAGCGGGAATGCAGCTGAACTCGAGCTTGCCCCTAACAGCCCGTGGCAGAAGTGCTTAATTGGGTCCGGACACCGACTTGGGCCGGGGGCCACCTGGAAAGGGCCCGATTGAAAGTTTTCCAATCAAACCTTCAAAGAAAGTGCTGATCCGTCTCCTCAGGCCCTTCCTCAGCCCGAAAAAGGCTAACAAAGCGCAAAGAATCCGGGCGTGGAGGGCCCGGGGAGTCCCTGCGCCGAGTTTCTGGCGCATCACCATACCCAGGTTGAACGCACCGGCCTGAATCAGCAGTCTCTTGGCCACATTGTCGTGTCCCCTGACCTCGGTGCGGCGCATCCCCCCTGTCCGGTACAGATGAGCAAAGGATCTTTCCAGTTTTTCGCCCCGCCGTCTCAGTAACTCGCGGCCTCGCTCTCCCCGTATCCGTCTGCGGTTGGCATAGGTGGCATCTCGGCCCTCGATGTTGCCTTTCCACTTGCGTCTGCCCCGCTTCGGTTCCGAGATGTAACTGCGTATCTGCAGCGCTGCAAAATCCTTTACCGTTTCGGTGCTGTGATATCCCTTGTCGGCCACCACCTCGGCCATTTCCTCTTTTTGCCCCGTCGCCTCTTCAATGTTTTCGGCAGCACGAATCAGCGTCTCCTTCAGGGTCGTCGTGTCTCCTTTATCGGCTCCCTGTACCGTGACCGCCACAATCGCTCCCGTCTCCATGTCGATGGCATGCTCGGCCTTGTGGGCCAGGTGCGTTCGCCCGTCCTTCATCTTCGTGATGCGAGCGTCCGGATCGTGAGGATGTTTCCACTCTTTGTTGGAGCCTTTCTTCTTGCGTTTCCGGTCCGTACGAACCAGGTCTTCGCGGGTGGGCGTCTCGATTCCGGAAGCCTGAGCCAATCCGGTTAAAAACTGGTTATAGTCTTCTCCCGTATCCCGTCGGATGATGGTGCGCATCGCCGCATTGGCTTCCAGCGTCGTCGCGTCGATCCCGATCGTCTTTCCCTTCAGCAGTTCCGATTCCGCCAGTCGCTCCAGCACCCAGCTGAACACCGCCGCATGGGTCTGCACATCGATTAATCTCCGGGTTCTCGATATCGTCGAGTGATCGGGTGGTGTCTCGCTCACTTTCAATCCCAAAAACTCTCTCAGGGCCAGTGAATCGGCCACTCTCCAGGCAATCCCTCGCTCCGCTCCGATCCCTTCAAAATACCCCACCATCAACAGCCGAAAATACACTCCCGGCGCCACGCTCGGCCGCCCCATCTTCTCCGCGTAGAACTTCCCGCACAGCTCCTCTACGAAATCGTCAAAGCCGTGCTCACTCAATACCTCGTTGAGGGCTTCGTAGAATGGATGCCCAGGACTCCGCGCTAACTGGCTGCTGGCCACCCACAGATCCGCTTGTCGCCGTCGCTTCTTCTTTCCCATTGCCATGGGACCAGTGTAGTGTCTGAATGTGACCCCTACCCTCGACTTTCACCACAGGCTGCTAAGTATCCATGCACAGGATTCAACCGCAAACATTGTCGGTCGATCCGCTTATGACACTCCCGCGGGGGCTTCCTGACCCCCACCCAGCAAGAGGAGGAAAGCAATGAGAATCATCGGCAAGTGTGTCGCCATCATGTCTCTTTTCATTTGTCTCTTGAGCGGATTCGGATGTATCACCGAAGAAAGCGCTAGCGGAATTGCCCTCTGGGTTTTTCACACCTGCGGCCCTGACGAGGATGAGCTATGCTGTGGTCCCAGCTTAGAGGAGATTTGCACCCCGTTAGAGAAAGAGGACCAGATTTCCACGGTGACTCTCACGCTGGATCAGAATTATCTCCGCGAGTCTCTCCACATGACTACACCTCACCCTTTTGACAGCGGGCCGGCCGGGCCGGTACAGGATGTCAAAGTCACCATTTCCGAAAGCTCTTTTTTTAAAGCCGCGGCACGTGAATCTCAGGGGAGCGCGTTTGGACCCACGATCGTGTTTAACGGGTTCAAGGCTGATTCCGGTCAGGTTTTCATTGATACCGACCACAACGGCGGGGCTGAGTTTGTATTCCCAATCACCGGCATGGGGGATCAGAAGGCCTGCGTCGATTTCCTGGCCGATGGTTGTGACTCTGCGGATCTGAGCATCGAGCGCGATATGTTTGACTCACGGACCTTTCGCATCACCAGCCCGCTCGATGAAGGGGTGGGTCTACCAGGAGTGGGAGTTCGAGTCGTTTTTGCTCAGGGCGTGTTTGAGGTGCCCAGCGGACCTGGCGACCTGGAGACGGTATTGGTGACTTTCAGCCGTGATGACTTCACGCGAGCAAACATCATATCGTCTTTTGCCCCCGGTTTGCTGGGATACATGAGCACCCTGGTAGCCGGAACAATCGGTGACATCGAGGTCGAATCCACGGTTGTAGTGAACAACGCTGGCCCCGCTGCCGTTTCCGGTCGCATGGACTTCTTCAACTCGGAGGATGGCCTGCGCCTGGTGTTCAAGGTCAACCAACAGGCGGAGTCAACGAGCCATTCATTTGAGATTCCCGCCGATTCAAGCAGCCGATTCAAGCTGTCCACGGATCAGGCTGGCCTTGTGGCCGGCTGGGGTGTCATCACTGCCGATGGCCCTAGCCTTGCAGCTTCAACGGTCTTTTCCACATTCCAGCAAGGTGAGTCTGCGGCACCCTCAGAGGATCCGCTGGGACTCGAGGGACGCACTCTCGCAGGTGAAGCGGGAGTGGCGGTGGTGCAGGCCGCTTTTCACCACGTTCTGGACGTAGAGAAAACTGTGGGCGGTTTTGACACCGCGCTAGCGATCGTTAATCCGACAGAGATTAGTGCAGCTATCGGCCTGACCCTGAAAGATGAGAATCAGAACACCATCAAGAGCGTGAACCAATCCTTGGGGCCAAACCAACAGACATCCAGATTCTTCCTAGAGCTTCTCCGCATGGAGGAAACCGAGTCGTTTTCAGGCACCGTGGTGATCAACACTGAGAATGCCATCGCGGTCACGACACTAAGAACTCTGAACGGTTTTCAGGTCTCCAGCTTGCAGGGCGGGATCTTCTAGCGGGCAGAGATCCAGACCTCGGTCACACGGACCAATCTCTTCTGGCAGTTTTGTCAGTCCCACCCCCGGGCATAATTCAGATTTTTTCTGTCTTCCGTCAGTATTGTCAGTCCGTCACTGGGACCTTTTTTCAACTCTCACCCTGAAGAAAAACTGAAAAAGTTTCCTCAGTCGCTTTATCTGATTGCTTGCATTAGTTCCGTGCTTGGTGTCGTGTTGGTCATCAAAGGGGTGCTGAAGGTGCGACTGGAGCAAGCATTCTTGCTTTGGATTTGCTACAGCGGCGGTGAAGTGACAGGTACGGTTCTTGCTTTTCACCCTTTCACACTCCCTGGTTGGGGTTGGGGCTGAATCATAAAGGCAGCCCGCCCACCTGTCGATCCATGCCCCCCTTTACCCAGCGAGGGGCTGGACACTCCCCCGGTGTCTCCTGCGCTCATGGTTGGGGGTAATATGCGAATCAGTGCCTTCCGCTTCGAGCGGCATGTTCAGCCGAACTCGTTGCCAGCAGGCTAATTGATGGGGCGTCTTTTGGCGATCCTTGCTGGCGTCTCTTGTGGACAGCCGGGATACTATACTCACCAGTACATTATTGTTCGGCGGACTAAACGTGAAACAAACCTAGCAGCCTGTGGTGAAAGTCGAGGGCAGGGGTCACATTCAGACACTACACTGGTCCCATGGCAATGGGAAAGAAGAAGCGACGGCGACAAGCGGATCTGTGGGTGGCCAGCAGCCAGTTAGCGCGGAGTCCTGGGCATCCATTCTACGAAGCCCTCAACGAGGTATTGAGTGAGCACGGCTTTGACGATTTCGTAGAGGAGCTGTGCGGGAAGTTCTACGCGGAGAAGATGGGGCGGCCGAGCGTGGCGCCGGGAGTGTATTTTCGGCTGTTGATGGTGGGGTATTTTGAAGGGATCGGAGCGGAGCGAGGGATTGCCTGGAGAGTGGCCGATTCACTGGCCCTGAGAGAGTTTTTGGGATTGAAAGTGAGCGAGACACCACCCGATCACTCGACGATATCGAGAACCCGGAGATTAATCGATGTGCAGACCCATGCGGCGGTGTTCAGCTGGGTGCTGGAGCGACTGGCGGAATCGGAACTGCTGAAGGGAAAGACGATCGGGATCGACGCGACGACGCTGGAAGCCAATGCGGCGATGCGCACCATCATCCGACGGGATACGGGAGAAGACTATAACCAGTTTTTAACCGGATTGGCTCAGGCTTCCGGAATCGAGACGCCCACCCGCGAAGACCTGGTTCGTACGGACCGGAAACGCAAGAAGAAAGGCTCCAACAAAGAGTGGAAACATCCTCACGATCCGGACGCTCGCATCACGAAGATGAAGGACGGGCGAACGCACCTGGCCCACAAGGCCGAGCATGCCATCGACATGGAGACGGGAGCGATTGTGGCGGTCACGGTACAGGGAGCCGATAAAGGAGACACGACGACCCTGAAGGAGACGCTGATTCGTGCTGCCGAAAACATTGAAGAGGCGACGGGGCAAAAAGAGGAAATGGCCGAGGTGGTGGCCGACAAGGGATATCACAGCACCGAAACGGTAAAGGATTTTGCAGCGCTGCAGATACGCAGTTACATCTCGGAACCGAAGCGGGGCAGACGCAAGTGGAAAGGCAACATCGAGGGGCGAGATGCCACCTATGCCAACCGCAGACGGATACGGGGAGAGCGAGGCCGCGAGTTACTGAGACGGCGGGGCGAAAAACTGGAAAGATCCTTTGCTCATCTGTACCGGACAGGGGGGATGCGCCGCACCGAGGTCAGGGGACACGACAATGTGGCCAAGAGACTGCTGATTCAGGCCGGTGCGTTCAACCTGGGTATGGTGATGCGCCAGAAACTCGGCGCAGGGACTCCCCGGGCCCTCCACGCCCGGATTCTTTGCGCTTTGTTAGTCTTTTTCGGGCTGAGGAAGGGCCTGAGGAGACGGATCAGCACTTTCTTTGAAGGTTTGATTGGAAAACTTTCAATCGGGCCCTTTCCAGGTGGCCCCCGGCCCAAGTCGGTGTCCGGACCCAATTAAGCACTTCTGCCACGGGCTGCTAGAGGAGGTGTTAAATGCGAAGGATTCTGGCGGGTGTCGCCGTGGCCCTTCTGCTCATGGTTGGAGCTGCTGTGGCCCAGCAGGCCAAGGCGCCGTCACAAATCGTGGTGACCGCAGCTGAGTTGAAGTGGGGCGAACCACCATCCGTTTTTGAGAAGGGTGCCTCCTTCACGGTGGTTTCTGGGGACCCGGGTAAGGCCGGGATCTTCGTGGTGCGCCTCAAGATGCCTGCAGGTTACAAGGTTGCAGCGCACTGGCACCCGACGGACGAGCACGTGACGGTGATTTCGGGCACGTTTGCCATCGGCATCGGCGAAACGTTCAACAAGGCGACGATGAAGGAGCTCCCGGCTGGGGGCTACGCGTTCCTGCCTGCTGAGATGCGGCATTTCGCAATGGCGACGACGGCGACAACGGTTCAGATTGAGGGCCCGGGTCCTTTCGCCCTGACGTATGTCAACCCCGCAGACGACCCGCGCCAGCGGTCTTCAGGGAAGTAAAGCAGCCGAACAAATAAAGGATTGTTGTCGCCCGAGTGCGCGAGCCGACACACAATCCTTGGGTTCAATTTGGCCCTCATTCATCCCATGCCCCCTTGACCCGGGTGAGGGGGCGGGATGCTTCCCCGGGTGTTATCTCAACCCGGGTTGCATCTGGAAGGAGGAAGCTTGCTTTCTCAACCTCGGTCCGGATACAACCCCTTATTGTTAGGCCTACAAACAGAGTGCGCCGTAGGACGGGCGTAGGAGGGAACTATGAGATTACTTCGACACATTGGCTCGCTGGCTTTCGTACTTGGACTTTTCACTGCATTGTTTGTGGGAATACCATGGTACGTAATCGTTGCCGATGACCCAGTTCTGCCCTGGTGGCTGAGGACAGCAATCTTCTGCCTTCTGGGCGGTATCCTTGTGGTTCTACTGACACTTTCACTCGAACAAGCGAAGAAGAAGGTATCAGGGGGTGCGGAACCACCTGGTGATCCTGATGGCAGGGTCTTGCTATCGAATTTTGCCGTAGTACCTGGTCGAGAGGTCACGGAGATTCTAGGGCTTGTTCAGGGGCATACGGTGTTTGCTATTTGGCTTGGCAAAGATCTATCTGCGATAGTCAGGCTAATCCTTGGCGGCGAATTGACAGAATACACAGAGATGATGGGACAAGCTCGGGCAGCAGCCACCAGGAGGATGGTCGCCCAGGCTGCCGAAATGGGGGCTGATGCCATAATCAATGTTCGCTACATGACTACAAGCGTAGTGGGCACTGCGTCTGAACTCTTTGCTTACGGCACAGCTGTCAAGATCGGCGAATAGTTTTCCCTGGGCCATGACATGGCCATCTATATGCCGTATGGGAGGAGGAGGACTACTGTTCCCCACCCCTGGCCCAGGAACGAGCAGCGGCACTAGATCAGTTCTTTGACGACCTGGAGGTTACGGCTGTAGCGAAGGGAGAAGGATGGGCCAGGACGAAGATCGCTGGCTCTATCCACACAGTCTGGTGAACCGTCGGATGTCCCGGAGGCGTCGCGCCCCGACCCGCTGGAGAATATAGAAGACCTCGGCTACCACGGGCACGGGATCAGTGATCCGGAGGTCGGAAATGGCGTTGCGGTGAGGTCCCCAGAAATCCCGCAAGGAAGACCTCAACTGCTTTCTTTCCAGAATGTCCAGCAAACCGAAGGGAAGCGGCCACCGGTACCTCAGCCCCGTTTGATAATGAAGGACCGGCTCCCCGTCCCCGTCCCTTGCCATCCGGCAGGCGAGCAGAGGAAAGTTGACCCCCGCACGGATGGAAAGATCGAGCCCTTGATTGGCGACGGTTAGAATTCCGCGTGTTGCCTCATCTAAGAATCGAACCGAAGCTAGAAACTTGCCTCATTGGGAATCGAACCCAGTTCAGAACAGCTTATTTCTTCCGTCTCGCAGAAACAACGGGTGGAGTGGAAGGTCGAAATGACAAGGGAATAATGTGCCGGAGTGATCACGTAAAAATGACCCACCTTGTCAAGTAGGGTGTTGTTCTGAAGTTACCCCACTTTTGTGGACAGTTTACGGCTTTCGAATCAAGCCACATCTGAGTGCCTCGATTCATAGTTGATCGGCGACAGATAGTCCAGTGACGAGTGCCGCCTGTGAGGGTTGTAAAAGCCCTCGATGTAGTCGAAGACAGCAAGCTTGGCCTGCAGCTTGCTGCGGAAGCTGTGCCGGTCGATCAGTTCACACTCCAGAGAGGCAAAAAAGCTCTCACACAGCGCGTTGTCATAACAGTCACCGACCGAGCCCATGGAGGGTCTGATGCCGGCTCTCTTGCAGCGTAGCCCGAACTCGATCGACGTGTATTGCGTCCCCTGGTCCGAGTGATGGATCACCCCGTCGGATTCACGCTCTTGAAGTGCCATTTGCAGGGCATCGGTCACTAGCCGGGTCTTGAGATCATTTCTGAGCGACCAGCCGACCACTCGACGACTGAAAGCGTCGACCACTACGGCCAGGTAGACGAAACCTGCCCAACTCGGCACGTACGTGATGTCTGCAACCCACAGTCGGTTGGGGCGGCTGACCTGGAAGTTTCGCTCCACCAGATCCGGAGCCGGACGGCTGTCTTGGCCTCTCAGGGTCGTGCGTGTCTTGCGTCTGCGGCTAACGCCTTCAATGCCGGCGACTTTCATCAGTCGGGCCACCCGGTTTTTGCCCACCAGGTGACCTTCCTCTCGAAGTTCCGCCGTAATGCGGGGAGCTCCATAGGTCCGACGACTTTGCTGGTGGATCCCGTTGATTGTTTCCAGAAGACGAGCATTCGCTTCATCTCGAGTCGAAGGTCCGCGATCGACCCACGCGTAGTAGCCACTGGTGGAGACACCCAGCAAACGGCACATGGTGGTGATTGGATAGTCGGCCTGATTCACTTTCACGAACCTGAAGACTCCTTGGAAATCGGATCGCTCTCCCGTGCGAACCAGGCCGCGGCTTTTGCCAATATTTCCCGCTCAACCCTCAGCTGCCTATTTTCTTTGCGCAACTTCCGCAGCTCGGCTCGTTCTACCGTCGTCAGGCCGTCTCTACGACGGCCTTCATCCAGGTCTGCCTGGGCGATCCAGTTGCGGATCGTCTGTTCGTTGGGTTCAAACTCTCGGGCCAGCTCACCGGGGCTGCGCCCGGCTCGATGAAGCTCGACTATCTGCTGGCGAAACTCGGGTGGATAAGCTCGTCTTGTTCTTGGCATCGTGTCCTCCATTCTCCCAAAGGATTAGGTGTCCACGAAACCGGGGGAACTCCATTCTTGGTTTGAGCGAATTGTCTTGTCCGGTTCTTGGACTGCGAGAGGGGACACAGTGAGGGCGAGCCCGAATGGGGTTCCCTCTCGGCGGCCGACTCAGGTGACCCCCTTCTTGGGTTGTCCCGGGACCGTGAAGTCCCTGCTGCTGGAGATGTACGGCCCAGCGGTCGAGGCGACATTGCTGTGTGGCCGTCAGGGGACACTTCCCATGGCTCATAAGACTATTTTGACCTCGGCTGGTTGCCCCTTTGTTGGCGCACCTTCTTTTGCGAAATCAGACCCGATTTCAGAGAACGTTGGCTCTACACGGGAGATCTCGGCCTTGTAGAGTTGTTCTCTTCGCCAGTCCCTGACGCGGCGCTGCAAAGTTCGCAGCTGCCCATCAAAGAATCGACAGGGATGGCGTTGTTGAAGCCGAATGAAAAGCGCTTTGGCTGTTTGAGCGGGATTGACTTCCAGTTGGACACGAACCTCTGGCCAGACTTCAACGAAAGGATCCTCCCGGGTCCTCCAAGTCCGGGCAACCCGGGGCTTCTTCGTCCGCCGATATCTCCTGATTTGGTTGGATTCTGGTGCAGCACTGATCTCAGCAAGGTACTTCCTGACAACAGCATCCATCTCTCTAGGGGAGCCGTTTCCCTCCGGTTCTCTTTGTCCGTTGGCAAAGGTCCAAAAATGGTCCTGTCTTCGCTCGAGTTCTTTGAGTAACGTGACTGGATCCAGCTTCCTGTACAGGTCTTTGATGGGTTCTATTTTTCTCTTGGTGAGACAATCAGAGGCTAAGATTCGCTGGTAAGGATGTCAATCACCAGGGTAATTCCCCCACCTCCGTCACCAGGGTAATTCCCCCATTTGGGGATCATCATCATCTCGTTTCTCTTGATTTTCGGCGGTTGTGCTTGGGAAAACTTTTCCCAAGCAGGTTCCTCCTTTCTGGTCGCAGTCGTGGTCTGTTTCGAGCCAGCGTTTTTCCAGTCGCAGCATTTGCATTCGATTGAAAGCCCGATAGCGGGCGGAAAGCTGGCTGCTCGTGACCTCCTGTAAGACGGAACTGAAGTAATGCAGGGCACCGATTGGCTGGCCCGGGAGTCCGTTGAGCCAGGAGACGTACTTGCGTCCGCAGCCCAGGAAAATAGACTGGCGGACGTCCTCGAGCTCGATCCCTTGCTGGAACCACTGGGCAGCTAGCCGGCGATCCGAGGTCGAGTAGCGGCAGCGGATGCAGGGACGTTCCAGCAACATCTCTCCGATGGTCTCCACATAGAGGGTTTGAGCCGATCGAGTGGAGCTGAGTGAGTCAGCCGAGAGGCTGCGCTGGTAGGGCCAGTACTGGTCGGCGATCTCAAGGACCCCGGGAGCATGCTGGTTGGGGCTACGCCGGACCCGGCAGACCTGCCTCTCCTCGAGCTCCTGGAGATAGGTTCCAATCGAGCGGCGCGATTTGCGCAGCGCCCTGGCCACGTCCTGCTGGCGGAAGAGGAAGCGCCCGGTACTTCTGTCAGCGCCCAGCGAGATGTGAACGAACAGCTTGAAGGCCCCGTCGGAGAGTTTCTCCACAGCGGCCTGCCAGCCGGCGGTGGCGGCAAACCAGCCGTTGTCACTTTTGATCTTCAAACGGCTCATGGCGAAACCTCCTTTGAGGGGGATCCTTTGGCGGGTCGTTTTCGCCTCCGGTAAGAGTCGCCCTCCCACTCCAGCTGGTGAGCGTTGTGGCAGAGTCGGTCCAGCAGCGAGTTGGCCTGGATGGGGTCGCCAAACAGCGCCATCCACTCCTCCAGGCTGCGATTACTGGTCAGCATCAGCGAGCCTTTCTGATAGCGCTCGTAAACGATGTCGTACAGATCGTCGGCCTGCTCGTCCGTCAGGGGCTTGAGCCCAAAGTCGTCAACGATCAAGAAATCATAGCTGCAGTAGTTTTGGATGAGGCGATCGCGGGAGAGATCGGCCCGGGCCGCTTCCAGAGTACGGAACAGGCGCGGAGCCTGGATGTAGCGCACGTCATGACCGCGGCGTACGGCCTCGTGTCCCAGAGCCAGGGCGATGTGACTCTTGCCCACACCCACCGGCCCGCACAGGCAGATATTTTCTTTGTTTTCCAGAAAGCGGCAGGTGGCCAGGTCATAGATGCGGCGCCGCTTGATGTTCGGGTTAAAGCCAAAATCGAACTCCTCGAGGGTCTTGATCTCGGCAAAGCAGGCTTTCTTGAGCCGGCGAACAAACTTGGTCTGGGAGCGACGCTCCAGCTCATCCTGGACCAGCAGAGTCAGAAAGTCGACGTAGGCCAGTTGTCGTTTTTCGGCCTCCTTGAGCCGCACTTCCAGACTGTCCAACAATCCTCCTAATCGCAGTTGCTTGAGCTGGTCGAGCAGATGTTGATAGTGACTCATGAGACCTCCCGTCGGTGCACGAAGTAATCCTGGGGACGGGCAAATCGACAAGCTGAAGCCGCCGGACTGGAGGGTCTGCGAGGAGGCGAAGGGCGTCGGAACAAGCCTTTTTCCAGAATCTTCTTCAGAGAGGAAAAGCGGACATTGTCAAAGCGCAAGGCCCGCCGGCAGGCCTGATCCAGAGTGGCCGCTGGGTGGGACTCGGCCAGCCGCAGCACGGCCTGGGCTTTTCTCAGGTTGCGCATGGCGTGATCCCCCAGTACGCGCCGCACGTAGCGACTCACCTCGGGCCCCAGCTCGTCGGCCTGACGCCGGCACCACTCGGGAGTCCGCTCCAGGTAGGCCCGCTTGTCGGGAGGATAGTCCCCCGTCTGGGTCTGACAGGAGCCCGGCTCGAAGACCCGCAGGTGGGTCTTGATCAACTGATGGTTGCGATACACTCGCACCAGCTTCAGATCGGCTCGCACCCACAGCCTCTCCCCCCGGTAGGGATAGGGGACCGAGTAGTAGCACTTGTCCAGGATCAGATGGCAGTCCCAATGCACGGTGCACTGTTTCCACTGCGCCGCTTCGTAAGGTTGATCCGGCAGAGGCAGCAGCAGCTCGACTTCTTCTCCGACAAACACCTCGTAAGGTTTGCGATGGGTGGTGCCATGCTTGCGCAGGCCGACCTCCTTGAGGCACCACTCCAGAGCCCTCCCATTGGCCTCCTCGATATCTCGAAAATGCCGCCCCGCCAGAATCTGCTGACGCACTACCGGAACACATCTCTCCACGCGTCCTTTGTGGCGGGCCATTTGCACCTTGGCTGGGTCGGCCACGAATCCGTAGTGTCTTTCCAGTTCGGCGTAGGCCGGGTTGAGCGTCGGATCGTACAGATCGGGCTTAAGCACACCGTCTTTCAAATTGTCCAACACGATCAGCCGGGGACAGGCCTGGAAAAACGTAAAGGCGCGGATGTGGCAGTCCAACCAGGTGGGGCTGTCCTGGCGAAACACGAAGCGTACGAAGCGGTGGCGGCTGTAGCTTAGGATCATGATAAAGGCCCAGGCCTTGCGTTGTTTGCCCGTTTCCGGATCTCGCATCAGTCCGGCATAGCCGAAATCGACTTGGGCCTGTTCCCCAGCGACTGCATGCAGCCGCACCGTCACCGGCTTGCGCAGCGGCTCAATGTGCTCGCGCACATAGCGGTACACGCTCATATAGCTGACCTTCAACTCGTGCTCCTCCTCGAGCAGCCGCTGTACCTGCTGAATGGTCATATGAGGCTGCCCAAGCCAATCCTGGATCTGCCGGTGGTAGAGGCGGATCCGCTCCCGGGCCGGTTGTTCGAAAACCGCCACCTGCACCACCGAGGCCACTATCCGGGCCAGCTCCGCCTGTGGCGGCAGGGGCTTCTCTCGGCTCAAGCCGCTGGCCATGAAAAGCAGCAGGTACTTGCGAATCGTCTTGCGCGAGATCTGCAACGAGTCTCGGATCTGGCGGATACTCCGTCCTCGGTGCCATTGGTAAACCAACTCCAGGTACTCTTCCATCCTCATATTCCTTCTGGCCATTCTTCCTCCTGCGGAAATCCTTGTTGGGGTTCCGCAGAAAGATGACCCTGGCCTCTGTCACGAAATGATCAGGTGGGGGAATTACCTTGGTGAAACCCTGGGGGAATTACCCTGGTGAAAGGGTGGGGGAATTACCTTGGTAAATCAGCCGCCTAGGTGGGGGATATACCATGGTGACCGACAGTAAGGAGTTTGAGCCCGATCGTAGCGTTTCTTGACGCGTGCACCCCGGCGTTGCTTCTCGATTAGCTTCATCGAGGGCTGAAAGAAGTTCACGTAGAGGCGCAGAATCTCGTAAAGCTGAATCAGGGCTCGCCAGGCCCCCAGACCCGTGTAGCGATCGTAGCCAATCAGCCGTCTCACGATCGAACCATTCTTCTCCTCAACGAAGGCCTGATCGTTCTTTCGACCCACCCGGGAACGAGTGAAAGTGATCTGCTCTCTTTGGCAGTAACGGAGCATCTCATAGTTGATGAATTCGCTTCCGTTATCCGTGTCCAATCCGAGAAGAGGAACCGGGAGCCGCCCACGCAGGCAGTTGAGAGACCCGATCACATCGGCTTCGCTACGCCGTAGCAGCGCCACGCATTCGGTCCAGCCCGTTGCGACGTCCACCAGGACCAGAGTGTGTAGGAAACTGCCTGCAGCACTCTCGCCGCAGTGAGCCACAAGGTCGGCTTCGACAAAACCGGGTTGAAGATCATCCCAGTCAGCGAAGGTTCGGACCTTGATCTGCTTCTTGAGCAAGCTTCCTGGTCGGGTCGTACTGACACCGTGCCGGCTGCTTCTTTCGGAAGCCAACAATCGATCAGCGGTAGCTGGGCTGATCGCTAGCAGCCTTCGCCTAACATCAGGCGGCAAGGATAGATGACCGTTCCTCTCCATAACTTCGATCAACTCGGGAACAAAGGGGACCAGTCTCTTTGCGCAGATCCGGTTGGCCGTTGTCCAAAGAGTCACCAGTGCCCGCTTCACCCGGTCATCGTATCGGGCACGGCGGGGCCGCGACGAACTGGCCCTGCTCGGCGGATTGTTCAACAGGGTAATCGCATGTTTGCGACCGTAGCCGGTTGTCGCGACCAACTGATCTACAATCTGGCTCTTGATCCCTTTGCGGGCCGATGCGTAATCCTTAGCGGTACGCGTCAACAATTCTCGGCGCAACTCCAAACTCAACTTCTTCTTCAATCTGTGACCTCATCATCAAGTTTTCGGTTCGATTCTTGATGAGGCAACGGTATGCCATCAGTTCGATTTTGGATGAGTCAATGCGCGCCGCGGGAATTTTATTTGTCGTTGATCAGCCTGCGGTTCCGCTGGTCAGAGGTAGAACACTGGCTCCAGGAAAAGGAAAACTGGGGCCGGGCCAGGGGACTGCCCGATCTGGAGTGTCTGTGGGTTGAGAAATGATCGGTAAACCCCTCGCACTGATCCAGGTACCCAACCAGCGCTTGTTCTCCACCCGGGCTGCTGCCACGTACCTCGGCGTCCACGAGCAGACCCTTCGGAAGCTCGTCGATCTCGGTGACGTACGTGCCCCTCGCCTAGTGTACTGTCCGGGAAGTTCGCGGTGTTAATTCGGGATGGATTTTCGTCGACAGTGAGGCGCGCGACGCAGGAAGGCCGGGAGTCTTTCGAGGTAGCGCAACAAAGCTGTCGGCGAAAAGACGCCCGAAGTAGCGGCGTGAACTTTCCGGACAGTGCACTAGGCAAGCGTCGGGTCTTCAGTCTTGAAGACCTGGATCGGTTCATCGACCAGCTGCCCGAGTGGTATCCTGACCTGGACGGAGGACCCGGTGAAAGGAGGTCCCATGGGGATCAACCGGGTCAGAGATAAAACCGGCAGAATCAGGATCGAAGTCCGCAGAAGATGGCCGGACGGTACGCAGTACCGAAGGTTCTTTGACAATTTGACAATCGCTGATAAAACCCTGACGCGCATCAAGAACTCCATATACGAGGGGACGTGGAAGGAACTGAGGGGAGAACTGAGTACAAAAAGGAAGGACCACGGGCCTGATCATACCGACTTGACGATCAGTGACTTTTCGTCAGAGTTCCTAGAACAGAGTAAGATCTCGGCCCCCCGCTCCTGGAAGCGGTATGAGCTTTCCTTCAGATCACTCAACGCTCACTTCGGCGACACACTGCTCGCTGAGTTCCGTCGCGACCAACTCCACGGCTATGTCGAGCGCCGCGTAAAGGAGGTGTCAAGGGGAACAGTCAACCGCGACATCGCCTGTATTTGCGCGATGTTTAGCTGTGCCATCGAGAAGGGAAAACTAGCTGCCCACCCTCTGACCAGATTCCCTCGATTAAAGGTGCCGGAGGTTGAACGGCCTCGGCTCACCCTGTCCGAGTACCGGACTCTAGTCAATTGTATGGACAGCATACCTATTGGCAGTCTAGTTGCGATCATGGGTGAAACAGCTGCGCGAAAGGGCGAAGCACTCTGGCTTAAATGGAGTAACGTGAACTTCGTTGACAAAAGGCTCGCGCTTACTAACACGAAGAACGGCAAGGTCAGATACGTTCCCCTCTCCGACTATGCACTCGCGTGGTTTGCCAAACTCGTGCGGTATGTCAACTGCCCGTACATCTGCGTTAATACACACACCGGAAGACGTTGGAGCAATCCCACAAAGGCGTTCAAGCGGGGAGCTAAGGAGGCTGGACTGGAATGGGTGGGCTTTCACGACTTGCGTCGTTTCAGGGCCTGCCAGTGGAGACGCAACGGAGTGCCCGTGGATACTGTCCGCAGGCTGCTCGGACACGTCGATACAAGGACCACCGAACTCTACCTCAAAGGGTTCGAACCCTACCTGGAGGAAGTTCGTCAGCTCCAGTCCCTGGAAGGAGAACAGTCCGAAGCGGGCGAAAACCGGGCGACAGTCTCGTAATTCGATTCAAAGATAGGGACCGCCACCGGGGATCAAAACCTTGGAACTCGTTGCGTGCTAAAATTTTCCTCTCTTCTGAGCCGGCGTAGCTCAACAGGTAGAGCGACGCATTCGTAATGCGTAGGTTGGGGGTTCAAGTCCTCTCGCCGGCTCCAGTTGTTTTCTTATTTGGCAACAGTTTACGGAGACACGGGGCAAGGTAGAGAACTAAGCCGGTCCCCGATGTTTCCAAATTGTTTCCATTTGCCTTCAGAATGGGCCGTTTCTAGGGCTCGACGCACAGGGTCACTTTTCTTTACGCCCCCGACACACACAGGTCCGGTTTTCTTTACACCCGTCTCCGTTACCTTGCAGGCCCGCTTCACGGGGTGGACATTGGGCGCTGAGTTGGTGAAGAATTGTCCAGCGGTTAGGTGGGAGATCCTTCTATATAAGCTGTTCCGCGTGGGTAGTCAGACTCCGGTCAGAACCCAGTCATAACCCGGCCATGCGGTTTTCCGGTTGGTCTGGCCTTCAGGAGTTAACTCGTTTCCGCACAAAAAGATGCGTGCTGCAGAACAATTGCAGAACATCCTTTCCAGACTGTTTAGAATCAACGGCCAACAAGCACTGCCGCTTGGCATTTGAACCGCGGAAGAACCGATCCAGCATTGTGAGCTCACTCGGGAGGTGGACTCTTGAAGCAATCGCGCCTGTTGTTGTTCGTGATCGCAGCCCTGGTTTCGGCTGGACTGCAGGTGCCTTTGTTGCAGGCCAGGCCGGGCTTGCCATTGACGTCCGGGCCGGTGTACAGGGGGAAGTGGTCCAGCTTCCCATCGACTTCACAAACGACGGCACCATCGTCGCCATCCAGTTCGACGTCACCTTTGACAGCGCCGTGCTCACTGCCGAAGACCCTCTACCCGGCGAGGGCCTGGCCGACCACGTCGTGGCCTTCAATCAGCTCGAGGATGAACTGTGGCGAGTGGTCGTCTACTCTCCCACCAACAACCTGCTGGGATCGGGAACCGCAGTGCTGCTGCCACTGAGTGTGAATGCGGCTGCTCCCGTTGGTCTGCATCCGGTCGAATTTCTCCGACCCGGTGATCCTCTCAGCTGCCGAAGGGGTCGCTCTGGCTCCGGTCAGCATCTTCCGGGGTGGAGTCAGCCTGGGGGACCTGGACCTGGATGGAGTCTTCGATGCGGAAGAAGCCGGGGCTGCCAACGACGGCGATGCGAACACCGATGGGACTCAGGATAGCGAACAGGCTCACGTGGCTTCGGTTCAGAACGCCGCCGATGGCGGGTATCTGACCCTGGCGGTGGATGATGACCTGGCCTTCATGCAGGTAACTGCGCAAGGGAGTCCCTCTGCGGGCGACATGCCGGCAGGAGTCGACTTTCCCTGGGGTTTTCTGAGGGGTGTACCGTTCTTTCTGTAATTTGGGAAAGGTGAGCTAAAAGGATCAGAGGTCTGGGGCAGGATTTCTCCAAAAACTCAAGGCAACGAGTAAGGAGGATCCGAATGACCCCAGACCCAAAACAGAGGCTACCACGAGAACTATTGAGAGAGCTGATCGAAGAAGGCAGTGAAGCGTTTCGAGGAGTATTAGAGAAGCTGATCAACGCCGCCATGCAGCTGGAACGAGAAGAGTTTCTGGGAGCTCGACGCTGGGAGCGGAGCGAGCAGCGTCGAGACCACGCCAACGGGTACAAGGACAAGACGCTGTCCACTCGAGTGGGACAGCTGCGAATCCGGATTCCACAAGTACGTCACCTGGACTTCTATCCCCGATCCCTGGAACGAGGGTGCCGTTCGGAGAAGGCGCTCAAGTTGGCCATCGCCGAGATGTATGTAATGGGCGTGTCGACGCGCAAGGTCACCGAGATTACCGAGCAGCTGTGCGGCACCGAGATCTCCGCCAGCCAGGTCTCAAGAATCTCCAAGCTGCTGGACGACGAACTCGAGCAGTTTCGCAACCGCCCTTTGGGCAGCTATCCAGTTGTGTACCTGGATGCGCACTACGAGAAGGTCCGTCGCCAGGGCAGCATTCAGGATGTGGCCGTCTTGAAAGCGACCGGAGTCAACTGCTGGGGCAAGCGGGAGGTGATTGGGGTCAGCTGCCGACTCAGCGAGGCTGAGGTCCACTGGCGAGGGTTTCTGCAGCAGCTTCAAAAGCGTGGTCTGGAGGGTGTGCAGCTGATTGTCAGCGATGACCACTCGGGTCTACGTGCTGCTAGAAGAGCCGTTTTTCCCTCGGTGCCCTGGCAACGCTGTCAGTTTCACCTGAGCCAGAATGCTCAGCGTTACGCCCGCCGATCCGATCAACGTGCCGCCATCGCCACTGACATTCGAGACATCTTCAACGCACCCTCAGGCGGCGAGGGCGAGGCCATGCTTCGAACCCGAGTCGAGCAATACCGTGACCGCAACCCGGAGCTGGCCGATTGGATGGAGACCAACCTGCCCGAAGGCTTTACGGTCTTTCGTTTTGCACGTTCTACCTGGCGGCGCATTCGCACCAACAACGGGCTGGAGAACCTAAACCGTCAGATTCGCCGGCGCACCCGGGTCGTCGGTATCTTTCCAAACACCGAGTCCGCTTTGCGACTCATCACCGCCGTCGTCGAGGAGATTCACGAAGACTGGCTGATCGGGAAGCAGTACCTCAGTCTGGTCGATTTCAACCCACAGGAGAATCCTGTTTCAGATCGCTCTCAGTCAAATTACAGAAAAACAGTTGCGTAACCGTTTTCTGGACTTCGAACTGGAAGGGCTCAAAGGAGGAATCCGCACCGTGGTCCTGACCCTGCCCGAGCAGGTGGTGGCCAATGCCTACTACCACTACGGGCCTACACCGGAGGATCTGGACCCGCACTGGTACGAGTTTCTTTTTGACGGTGAGAGTGGAGCTGAGTTTGACGGAAACCGGGTGCTGATTCACTTTCAGGATGGAATGCGGGGCGATCACGATCTGGTGGAAGACGGAGTGATTCGGGCCCTGGGCGGAGCAGGAACACAGGTGTAATACCGTAAGGTCAAAATACTCAGTCGAGCCGTGGATCGCCTACATAGAAGGCCTCGAGAGTACGCGAGGTACACTGCATCTCAAGCAGCCCTGGTGGGGAGTACTCCGCGCTCAACAACACTTCCCTGAAGAAGGACCTACCGCAGAACCAGCAGAACGTACACTGTAGCCAGGGCGATCTGCAACGCCGCGAAGGGGATGGCCAGCTTGACGAAACGCCCGAACGACATCGCCAAATCGTTCTTATGAATGATGGTCACGGCCACCAGCGTCGAGGCCGAGCCGATCGGGGTCAGGTTGCCGCCCAGGTTGGCGCCGAAAACGACCGCCCACCAGAGGGGATCGGTCGAAGCCGTACCCTGCGCCTGAAGGATCTTCGCCAGCATGGCCGACAACGGGATGTTGTCGGTGACCGAACTGAAGACCGCAGACGATACGAGGATCGCACCCGTTCCCGCACCGTGTCCGACGATCTCGTTGAGGCTGATGACCTTGGCGAGTCCCTTGCCGATCAGATCGAGCACCAGCGCGTGCTCCATCACGTTGATGACGACGAACAACGCCGCGAAGAACCCCAACAAGTCCCAGTCCATCGCGCGGTAAAACTTGTCTACGCTCGCTTTGTAGCGGACCAACATGACGGCCGCAAAAGCAAGCGCAACAAAGCTCATGCCCAGGTCCTGAATGACGGGTACGATCGACGTTGTAGCGATTGCAAAGATGAACAGGACCAGCATGACGGCGCCGAACCAGAAGAAGCCGCTGCTTTCGACCCCGTCGTTCTCGTCGAAGCCACTGACCAGCAACTCCGCTTCATTCTTTTCTTCCGCACTGTGCAGCTTTGTGATGCCAAACAGCTTCGCACCAAGCATGATCGTGCCGATCGTTGCCACGAGCACGAACGGAGCGGATTTGATGAAGAACGTCACGAAGCTGATACCCGCGGCGTTGCCGACGATGATGTTGGGCACCGAGCTGATCAGGGTCAGCAGCCCACCGATGTTCGTCAGCAATCCCTCGATCAAGAGAAAACCAAGCATCAGATTCACACGGCCGAGCTTCTTGAGCGAAACACCCGTCAGCGACCCGACGATGATCATCGCCGTCACGTTGTTCAGCCCGGCCGAGAAGACGACCGTCATCAGCCCGTAGAACCACAAGAGCCTGCGTGGATCGCCCTTGGATGCCTTGGTGAGCTTGATCGCGATCCAAGTGAACAGCCCGGACTTGGAGGTGATATCGATGAACAGGCTTGCCCCGAAGATCAGTGCGATCACGCTCCAGTCGATCGCGGGGATGTAGACGGGCAATTCGACCGTGTGGCCATGCGCGGAATCAAACGGAGGAAGTCTGATCAGGTACTTGTGGTGATCAACGTCAAATAGAATTCCCGCAGCGACGATTGGAAATCCCCACACAAGGATTAAAAAAAAAGAGCTGTAGCCGTCCTCTGAGACGGCCCTTTCCGCGGTCCTCCTTTCTGTAAAAAAGAGAGATTGTTCCTAGAATGCGAGGGGGACGGAGTGAGGGCGTAGCCCGAACGGAGCTCCCCCTCGCTCGCGCTGGCGTCGAGGGGAGTGGACCAGATCCACGAGGCTGCTGAGCGGCCTCTGTAGGGCGCTGTACGACCGCTCCCCTTGGCGGGCACTCGTCTATCGCCCTCACCAAGCACTTTCCGGGGTCCAATCAGCCGATTTGCCCGGATTTGACCTCCTCGCGGTTTCCTCATTTCGTGGTTCCCTGCTGCTTTGCCTTGGCGCTCTCCATTCGATAGCTCGGGACGTTGAGTTCCAGAATCACGCTGTGGTGCACCAGCCGGTCGATGGCTGCTGCCGTCGTCAGGGGGTCCTTGAAGATCCTCTCCCAGTCCGAGAAGATCAGGTTGCTGGTCAGCAAGATGCTGCGACGTTCGTAACGATGGGCCAGCAGTGTGAAGAGAACCTCCATTTCCTCCCGGCTTTGCTGAACGTAGCCGATGTCATCGACTATGAGAGCCTCGAAGCGATCCAGTTTCTTGAGCTCCTTCTCCAGAGTCAGATCGATTTTGGCCCGCAGCAATCGCTGTACCAGCAGGGCGCAGGTAGAAAACAGAACCCGGCGCCCCAGCAGAATCAACTCCTGGCCCAGAGCACAGACCAGATGGGTTTTCCCGCTCCCAGGGTTACCGAAAGCCAAGACGTTCTCGGCACGATCCAAAAACGTCCCTTCCAGCAGCGCTGTGAGTTGTCGATCCACGCTTTGGGGCAAGCGCGAGCGGTCCAGCGCCGTCAGCGTTTTCTCCCAGGGAAGCTTGGAGGCCCGACGCTGGCGCTGGATTTTGCGCTCGTGCCGCTCCGCCACCTCGATCTCAGATAACGACAAGAGAAACCGGGGATAGGACAGACTTTCCTGGGTGGCCAGTGCCGCCTGGGCGGCGTAGTGCTCCCGAAAGGCCGGTAGATGCAGCTCGATTAGGCACTCGCGAAGTCGCGGTAAGTTGCCTGTGCTCATGACCTCACCTCCCGGTTCTCGAGAAGGGTGTCGTAGAGGCCCACGTCCATCTTCTCCACCATCACTTCCCAGGGTTCCACCACCGGATCGACAAGGCATTCTCGTAGTGCTTCAAAACGGATTCTTTGTCCCCGCTCAATCAACACCTGAAGTGCCTCTCGCACCCGCTGTTCACCTTCCTGGGCAGCCACCTCGAGGATCTTCAGATATTGGCGATCCGCCGTGGCCGGACAATCTCGGCGCAGCTCGTCGTAGGCGACTCGAAACAAGATCCCCGGAAACAGATCCTCCCGCCAGCGATAGCGAGTAAACGCCCCCGGCTTGCGCACCAACGAATGGATCACGTGCCGGTAGTCAATGCGATGCTTGCCTTCTCCTCGCAAGCGCGGCATCCGTGCCTGGCGCCGTCCTCCGTAGTAGACCTCCACCTGATCCGCCCACACCCGCACTTGAACGCGCTCGCCGATCAACCGGCTGTCCACCGAATAGGTGTTGTGGCGAACCCGGATCGTACTGCTGGGGGAGACTCTCACCCACTGCCGGGTGAAGTCATCCAGACGGCGTGCCGGCAACGGGCGCATCACTGCCAGCTCTTCTCCCAGGCGCTTTTGCCGGGCCGCATTGCGCCGGGACACAATCACCGCTACAAAGCCCTCGTACTCTTCCCGGCTGGAAAAATCACGGCTACACCGCAGCAGCAGTTCCTGCTCAATGGCCCGTTTCAAGCGGTGATGGGACTGTTCCACATCCCCGTTCTCGTGTGCCTTTCCTGCCTGAGTACGACTGGAGCGCATCCCGAAGTGTCTCAGCAACGCTTGATAGCGCTCGGTGAACTCTTCCCGCTTCAGGTTCTTGACTGCCGCCGAGAGCCGGTCGGTCCGGTGCTCCTCGGGCAGCGCCCCCAACTCCCACAACGCGTTCTGAAGCCCCAGGCTGAGGCTCTCAAACGACTCACTGAAACACAGCGTGGTCGCTTCCCAGTTCGAGTAGGCCAACACGAAGTGGTACAGCAGATGGGGAAACGGCTGGCCCTGGATCGTCACTCCGAGGCGCCCCATAAACGTGAAGTCCGATTGCGCTTGATGTCCCGGCTGATACTTCTGCGGGAACATCACCTCCTTCGCTTCTCCGTATTCTGCCTTCCACTGCTTGATCCTGCGCTGCAGCGTTCTTAACTGGCCTTGCTGGAAGGCCCCTTCCTGCTGACGACACAAATGATCGAACACCGCTTTTGCTTCCACCGTCGGCGATCGCTTCAGGATCTCTTTCACCTCCGGCCACACCGACTCGAACGGATCCGATCGAGTTCTCCAATACCGTTCCGGCTGACACTGGCTCGGTAGCTTTCCCGACTTCAGGTACTTGCGAGCTGTCTTTCGCGACATCCCCGCTTTGGCCGCCGCCATCGTTAGCGTCTTCTCGTTCTTCTTCAACTTTACTAACCTCCGCACTTGCTGATCCTTAACCATGCCCTCATGGTCAGGATCAGCCCTGAAAAAGCGGGGAATTCCATTTGTCGTCGCGGGGAATTCTAACTGTCGCCAATCATGTGGTCCACGTACTCGTACAGTCCGAACACGTTCGCCAGGAAAAGACAGATCAGCGCAAAGACCACCGCGATGATCGATTTCTTCGCATGAATCTTCTCCTCCAGCGCCAAGCACAGAATCAGCCCGACCAGCAACGCCGAGAATACGAGCGTAACCCCCAATGGCACGACGGCTTCGCCAGGTGCCGACGTAGTCGCAAGGAGAGGAAGATTCATTTCGTGACTCGGCCCTTCTTCACGGAGGGTTGATCAAAGCATCAGGAGCGGAATCTGACGCAACTCCACCGCCAACGCATAGGCGATTCCGTGCATGGCGAGCTGATCTTCGTCCTTCGTATTCAGCACCAGCAAGTCCACACCGTGTTGCTCGATCAACCGCCTGTAGTCAGACAGGTGGTGTCCGAATACAACGAGATGTTCGACCGTGACGGGCGCTCCCGCCGCCCGCAGAACCTCGACGCAGTCGTCGATGTAACCCCGCGGTTCCTTCAGCAGTTGCTCTCGCACAGCCTCCCGGGCCTCATCGGTGTTGATGGTCGGAATCTTCGAGATGACCTCCATGTAGCGTTCGAACGTGGCCTCGTCCTCCACGTGCGTCAGCCACAAGGCTCCGCCATTCTCCGTAAACCGCACCGCATAGTTCACGAGCCGATGGTCGCCGGTCAGGTGATCCGCGATGGCCATCACCGTGTCCGTGTTCTCGATCGCATGCTCCGCGGATCGTTCCGCTTCCGGGTGTGGCAGCAGCATGACCGGTACGTCCGTATGCTGGGTCAGAAGGTCGACGTGCGTGCCCAAGCTGTAAGGCCATCTCCAAGCGCCGCTATGCAGGTTGCGGTACGTGCAAATGATATCTGGAGCCGCGGATTCCACGAGCGCCAGAAGCTCACCAGCTGTTTGAGACTCCGATCCGTCCACGTCGCGCCATTGAACCTTCTCGTCGGCGCTCAGTACCTTCAGGAACTGGCGGAGCTGGTGGCCGAAGCGCCTGGCCATCTCCTCATCGCGATCGGTCACGACAAGGACCGATTTGATGTTGATCCGGTCGAGCCGAAAGACCTCACGCGATGCCGACCGGAACATGCTCTCGAACTGATCCACATTCGTCATGATTCACACGTCTTCCAATCAACGGTCGTAGTTCCAGTCGCCCGGCTCGAGGTATTGATCACTCGCACCCGGCCCTCCATCCGACCAGGGGGATAAGGTCAGGAGTTCAGCAGGTCTTTGAGCCCCTTGCCCAGTTTGAAATAAGCGACTCTCTTCGCAGGAACCTGGACTACCTCGCCGGTCTTTGGATCGCGTCCCCGGCGCGGGCTTCGCTGGCGGTGACGGAAACTGCCAAAGCCGCGCAGTTCGACCCTCTCGCCGGAATTGAGTGCCTCCACGATGCTGTCCAGGACCGTCTGAACCACCACTTCGGCTTCTGTTCTGGTCAGGCCGTTTGTCTTGGCAACGTCGGCCACCAGGTCGCCTTTGGGCATAGACTGCATATTCCGGGCCAAGCCGGCCACTGATTCCGATTGAAAACGGCCACCTGCTCCCGCATCCTCGGTTCGCCCTCAAGGCGATCCAAAGGTTACTTCCCCTTCGCCTTCTGCTTCTCTTTCTTTTTTCTCTCGGCCCAGTATTTCTTCATCCTGTCTGATACAGCTTTGCGCTCTTTGGCTGATAGTTTGGGGGTCTTGCGCTTACGGCTCTTTGTCTTGGTCTTGGATCTGGTTTTCTCGACTTTTAATTCGGCTCTGATCTCTGCGAGCTCCTCGTCGATGCGCTTTCTCTCTGCTTCGAGCCTTTCTGTTGCAAGTTCCAGTAGTCTTCTTCTGTTTACGGGCATTAGTTAGTTTCTCCTCGGGCTGAGAACTTCTTTATCGAAGATGTTGATCTTACCTGATTCAAGACACGCTAGCACCCTAATGGGTTATGTCGCCAATACCGATTGCCATGCCGCGCGTCCTATCCGAAAATTCGGCCGCGTCGTAACCCACTGTAGGAGTTCGACTTTTAAGCGCCGACAATGGCGGCATGAAGGCTGAACTCCCACTTCAAGTGCTACCTGGGACCACTTCCAACCCGTTCGTCGTCGGGCAAAATTACCTTCCAGGGGTTGTGCCCTTGGGAAACTCACTCCAGCTCACTCCAACTCACTCCAGCCAAGATAGCGGTTTCGGAGCGACGGAATTTCTGCTTATACGGGTCTGGCGGACGACCGATTCTCCGCGCAGCAGGGCTGCTTGCAGAAAGGCCTCGCTTTCGGGGACAGCCACCGAGAGCCGGTCGGAAGGGGCAGCGTAGGCTTTTCTTTTTTGCTCCAGCAGAGCTTGCTGATGAGCGGGGTCGGGCTCTTGGAAGCGAACCTTGCCGGCCATCGGCTTATAGCAGACAGCGAGAGCGTTTTCGTCAGACTGGATCTTGTGAAGCAAGAGGTCGAGCCTTTTCGCGAGTTCTCAAGTGAGGTCGTGCCATTACTCGAGAGGCGCCTCGATACGAGGGTCCACAAGAAGCCGAGCGTGATTGTTCGTGTATTGGACCTTCTGGAATACGGCGTTCGTGACAGACGTGACTATGTTAGTTAAGGTAAAGAGACTAAAATAGTCATATGACACGAGTTTCGATTTCCGAGTTAAAGGCTCACTTGTCGCGTTACTTGCGAGAAGTGCGGCGCGGAGGCGAGATCCAGGTCCTGGATCGGGGAGTTCCCATCGCCAGGCTCAGCCGACTGGAAGCTACGCCCCTGCGCGACACTGATCGGCGGGCTCGGCTGATCAAAGGGGGAGTAGTGTGGCCGGGAAGCGGAGCGGTCGGCACACTCCTGGCGAAGGAGCCCATCAAGCTGGAAACCAGTATTTTGAAGGCTCTCGAAGAAGAGCGAGCTGACCGCTTGTGAGGTATTGGGATGCATCGGCGCTGGTTCCACTGGTGGTTTCCGAACCTGAGAGTCAGCAAGTGCGGAACTGGCTGGAGGAGGACTCCAGAATCGTAACCTGGACCTGGTCTTCCGTGGAGTTGGCCAGTGCCGTCGAGCGGCGCTTCCGGGAAGGCCTCCTTTCGAGAGAGCAACGCCGCCAGTGTCTGGATGCCTTTGGGGCTCTTGCGAAACAATGGGACGAGGTGATCGATCTTTTTGCGACAAGATCCCGGGCCCTGGCCCTTCTCGCCCGGCACCCTCTCCGAGCCGCCGATGCCGCTCAGCTCGGCGCAGCCTTGTTGGTCGCTGAGGACAACCCGGCTGAGCTGGAATTTGTTTGCCTCGACCAACGTTTGGCCTTGGCTGCCGAAAAAGAAGGGTTGCGCGTCATTCTATGAAAGCCCGAATTGTGGAAAGCCGTAATTGAGCCCGGAAAGGGAAAACAGGGGCCAGTCTACTCGGGCACCTTTTTTCCGTCCTCGTTTCGCGGTTCGAACGAACATCTTTCACTCGTTCGCCTGGTCTATTGTCTGAAGTATTCATTCCAGGCCTCCAGAATCACTTCTTCGTTCTCCTCGATCACTTTCCCGATTCGCCGAAGTTCAGTCGCGCCGAACCGAGATTGCTAGCCAGTGCCACCGGCGAAAGCCAAAACTTGGCAGAACGGTTATCCCGATCGACATGGACATGAGGCGGCTCGGCTAAGTCGTGGCGGGCCAGGGACCCGGCCGGGTCTAGACCACGGTAGCGGAGCAAAGGCCCGCGATCCCAACATGGAGAGTTTGCAAATTGGGTGACGTGGTGCTAATTTAATCGCAGTTTCACGCACTCGTCCTTCTGAACCTCGAAAGGGGAGGTTGACCCAACTTCTCGGGATTAGCCTAGCACCGGTTTTGGAGCCGGAGGCGACTTGAGGTAAGGTTTCGCGAAAAGGTGAGCCAGTATGAATGAATCTCTGATGATTGGGCTTTTGATTGTTTCCGCAGGCGGAATGCTCAACGGCGCATTTGCCTATCCCATGTCCCGCATCAAGAAGTGGGAGTGGGAAAACATCTGGCTTGCCTATGCGTTCTTTGGCTTCGTCCTGATCCCGACGACGGTCGTCGCGGCAACCTTTCCCGGGTTTCTGAACGTCTATGTCGAGAGCGGCCCCCGGATTCTGCTGGTCCTTCTCTTTGGTCACCTGTGGGGATGGGGTGCGACCGCCTTCGGGCTGGGAGTCGCCCGGCTCGGCATGTCCCTGGCCTTCGCACTGATCCTGGGAATCACCACCTTTGTGGGAAGCACCATTCCGCTGCTCCTTTCAGAAGAGGCTCTGGTGCAGGGGATTCCCTTCATGACGGGACTGGTTTTTCTTCTGATCGGGATCGGGCTCTTCGGCCTGGCGGGGCACTGGCGGGAGCAAGAGAAGGGAGCGGGTTCGGAAGGCCACTCCAAATCCGACGCCTACTCCGGGGGCGTCATTATCTGTGTGATCTCCGGATTGCTTTCTGCCTCGTTCAACATCGGTGTCTCCATGGCCCAACCGGTTCAGGAGCGGGCCGCCGCAATGGGTGCGGGCACGTGGGGAACTGCCAACATCTATTGGCCCGTTCTTCTTTTTGGAGGGTTTCTGGCCAATCTGATTTACTGCGGATCCCGGCTTCTTTCGAACCGGACTTTTCGCAGGTTCCGTGCGGGAGGCTGGAAAGAGTGGGGCGGCACATTCTTCATGGGAACCTCCTGGGTCGCGGGAGCGTTCCTTTACGGTCTTGCCGCCTTCCGACTGGGAGGTCAGGGACCGATTCTGGGCTGGCCCATCTACATGTCCTTCACCATCCTGACGGCTTACTTTCTTGGAGTTATGGCGGGAGAGTGGGAAGGGGTGGAGGGGAAGTCACCGCGCCTCATGAAGGTGGCACTGCTGACCATGATTATCGCCCTGTTCGTCATTGCCCGAAGTGGCTGATTCGGGTTCGGACCACGCAGGGTCCTGCCACACTGAGACGAATTGACCAGCCGGCAAAGAGATAGGGGTAGGGAAAGCTCATTGGTTTGAGCCTCCCCTCCCTCCGAACCGGACGTGCGGTTCTCCCGCATCCGGCTCTCCAGTCAGTGGGGTCCACGGCGGGACTGACAGATCTGCGCGTGGGCTACGGCCATGGTAAATAGCCCCTGCTCGATAAAGTAGGCATTTTTGCCTCCTTTCACTCCTGTTTCCAGGGTCGTCAGCATGCGTTCGGTCCACACTTCCGCTTCCACCCAGCTCCATTTCTGGCTCTCGGCTTCTCTGCCTTGCTTAGGAGTCTCCTCCACTTTCGACAGTTCCTCTTGCTTCGTCATTGACTCTACACATCCACCTTCCTGGCGGGCCTTCGCTCCACCGGCATTACCCGGCTTCTTCACTACTACGCCGCCTCTGACTTCTGCGGGTCTCTTACCAGACCGACCTTTCGCAGACCTCCTCGCTTTACGTCACTTGAACTTCCCACCATTCCATCTCCAACCACCCCAAGGGTTAACAAGATGCCTTTTTCACGTTACCCATCAGGCTCTTGTCCGTGTCAGGTTTCCCTTCCATTCGAGCTTCGCCATTTCCCAGCAGGCTCGCTGTCCCCTCTGAGCCGAATCGAGTTCGTCTCCTACAGACTGGTGGTTCTCCTTCGGCTGCTTCCCACCCCACCTCACGATGACGCAGTTGCCGTCGAATACGGGCCGGAGAACGTTTGCCCGGTAGGGACTTTCACCCTACTGTTCAAGTGCGCTTACGAGCGCACTGGGAGCGGCCTCCGTGCCGCGAATCTGGTTCGGACCACAGGCTGCTTTGTGTGTCGTTGGTTCCAAAATGAGAGCGAACAGGCCATAATCGAATCAGCAAACAAGGAGGTAGTAGCGAAGCGCTTTGGCTGGAAATGTGTCCGAATCTCAAGAGTACCGGGAGGCTCTGCGGATCTTCGATGAGGCCCATCGCGAGGACCCGCGCAGGGTCACGGTTCAGGGCGAGGAAGTCCCCTGGTCGCTTCTCTATCACCGGCGGCTGCATCACTGGGTGGAACGCTTAGCCGATCCCGCTTCTGAAAGCCTTCTGCTGGCGGCCCGCTGCCAGCACATCCGCCGCTGGCAGATTCCGCGCAGCGACTATCCAATGGATCGAACCGGGTATCACCGCTGGAGAAAGACGCTGCTCAGGTTTCATGCCGCGCAGGCGCGGGAAATCCTGGAGAAGGTCGGATATGGTGAGGACACGATTCGGCGAGTGCAGGAGCTTGTTAAGAAACTCCACTTGAAGCTCGACCCCGAGGTTCAGCTTTTCGAAGATGCCATCTGCCTGGTCTTTTTGGAAAACGAGCTGGTTGATTTTGTGGGAAAACACGAGGAACAGAAGATCATCGAGATCCTTCAGAAGACCTGGAGGAAGATGTCCCCACAAGGGCATCGAGTGGCTCTGGAACTGGTAGAGACTCTCCCCCCCGAGGCCCGGGAAGTGGTCGGGAAAGCTCTGTAGAAGAACGACCGGATGGCGACCAACATTCTAGGCATTTCAGCTTTTTATCACGACAGCGCAGCCACGCTGATCCGGGACGGTGAAATCGTTGCCGCCGCCCAGGAAGAGCGCTTCTCCCGGGAGAAGCACGATTCCAGCTTTCCTTCCTCGGCTATCCAATCCTGCCTCGATCAGGGCGGGATCACAGTCGGCGAACTGGACTACATCGGCTTCTACGAAAAGCCGCTGGTCAAGTTTGATCGACTCTTGGAGACCTACCTGCGATTTGCACCCAGAGGTTTTCGATCCTTCCGCAAAGCTTTGCCGCTGTGGCTGGGCAAAAAGCTTCATCTGCCCCGGGAAATGGACCGGGAACTGGGGTTGAAGAAGCATCGCTACGTTTTTTGCGAGCATCATGAAGCGCACGCCGCCAGCGCTTTTTTGCCCTCCCCCTTTGAGGAGGCCGCCATTGTCACGATGGATGGAGTGGGAGAGTGGGCAACCTCCACTGTAGGACACGGCCGGCGGAACAAGGTGTCGGTGAGCAGGGAGATTCGGTTTCCTCACTCTTTGGGACTCCTGTACTCGGCCTTCACCTACTACACGGGATTTCGCGTCAACAGCGGCGAGTACAAGATGATGGGACTGGCCCCCTACGGCAAGCCGGTGTATGTCGATCTGATCCGCGACCACCTGATCGACATCCGGGACGACGGTTCCTTCTGGATGGACATGTCCTTCTTCAACTATGCCCATGGTCTGACCATGACCTCGGAGAAGTTTCACCGGCTCTTTGGTCATCCTCCCCGAAAAGAGGATGAACTGCTGGGACAGCGTCACATGGATGTGGCGTCTTCAGCCCAGAAGATCGTGGAAGAAGTCATGCTGAAAACGGCCCGCCATGCTCACGAAATCACCGGCTCCAGGAATCTCTGCCTGGCGGGCGGCGTGGCCCTGAACTGCGTGGCCAACGGCCGCATCGCCCGCGAGGGACCTTTTGAGGAGGTCTGGATCCAGCCGGCTGCGGGAGATGCCGGCGGTGCCCTGGGAGTCGCCCTGCTGATCTGGCACCAGCTTCTCGGCAACGGACGGGAGGCCGTTCGACCCGACGGCCAGACCGGGTCGCTCCTGGGTCCCGGATATGAATCCGATTCCATCCAGCTCCTTCCTGCGCGACGTCGGAGCCGAATTCGAAGTTCTGAAGGAGACCGTTCTGCTGGACCGGGTCTCGCAGATGATCGCTCAAGGGAAAGTGATCGGTTGGTTCCAGGGACGAATGGAATACGGCCCTCGGGCTCTTGGCTGTCGGAGCATTATCGGCGATGCCCGTAATCCCGAGATTCAGACAGCCATGAATCTGAAGGTCAAATTCCGCGAGTCCTTCCGTCCCTTCGCGCCGAGTGCGATGAGTGAACACGCGGGCGAGTATTTTGAGATGGAGCGCCACCCGGACAGCCCTTACATGCTGCTGGTCACAGGTGTGCGCGGCGAAAGGCGACGGGCTCTCAGCGAAGAAGAGAAAGGGCTGGCCGGGATTGATCTTCTCAAGTTGGCTCGCTCCGACCTCCCGGCGGTTACCCACGTCGATTACTCGGCCCGGGTTCAGACGGTTGATGCCGCCCGTTCTCCCAGATACCAGAAGCTGCTCTCCTGCTTTTATGAGATGACGGGTTGTCCGGTGATCGTCAATACCAGCTTCAACCTGAGCTGGGAACCCATCGTGCACAGCCCGCACGGAACGTGTCAACAACTTTGAGACACTTTGGTGAATAAATTACAGTAGCGTCATCTCAGGGGTCCTTCTTTTCGGGAGGGTTGATCCAAACCGCCTCTGGAAGAGCGGGAGGAACGGGTTTGCCATTGGGAAATCTCTCCTGGAAGAGTGCATGGGCGGCCTCCAGTGTTTGGGCTCGATTGCGACGTGTGGCGATGGCGGTGAGGTAGTGCACGTCCTCGGGAGTGTGCAGGCCGATACCCGAATGGCGATGGTCGCGGTTATACCAATCGAAGAACTCCCGGCAAAAGGTTCTGGCTTGCTGGATGGTGCCGAATCGAGCCGGGAATTCGGGCCGGTACTTGAGGGTCTTGAATTGGGCCTCCGAGTAGGGATTGTCGTCACAGACGTGAGGCCGAGAGTGAGACTTGGTCACTCCCAGATCGGCCAGCAGCAAGGCCAGTGCCTTGGAACTCATCGACGACCCTCGATCAGCATGGAGGGTGAGATCTCCCGACACGATCGCCTGCTTGGAGTAGCTCTGGGCGATCAAAGCCTTGGCCAGGCGTGAGTTCTCCTGGGTGGCCACCATCCAGCCCACCACGTAGCGGCTGAAGATATCCAGAACCACATAGAGGTAGTAATAACTCCATTTGACGGGACCCTTGAGCTTGGTGATGTCCCATGACCAACATTGGTTGGGGCCGGTGGCCAGGAGTTCTGGCTTGGCGTATTGGGGATGGCGGCGCTGGCGGCGACGCTCCTTGACTTCCAGACGTTGGGACAGAATGCGATACATGGTTCGGATCGAGCACAAGTATCGCCCTTCATCCAGTAGCTCCGCCCACACTGTGGCGGGAGCTTTGTCGACAAACCGCTGGCTGTGCAGGACCTCCACGACAGCTTCCTTCTCGGGCGGGCTCAAGGCGCGTGGGGATGCGGGCCGAGGTCGAGGATCCATCGCCGGCCGTTCCCGCCGAAGTTTCTCCCGATACAGACTGGATGGCGGCAGATCCAGAGCCTGACAGCCGGCCCGGACTCCGTGGGATTGTGAGAATCGCAAAGCTTCGTCCATCAGCTCTCGTCTCCGTTCTCTTCGCTGCTCGCCAGAGAGATCCCCAACAGTTGCGAGACTTTTTTTTGGAGATCCAGCATGGCTTCAAACTTCTCGAGCTTGCGCTTCAACTTCCGATTCTCGGCCTGAACTTGCCTCAATTGATGATCCAGAGGATTGACCGGCTTGGACTTGCGCCCCCGCTTGCGAGGAGTCAGCGCCTGCAGCGTTCCTTCCTCGCGTTGTCGTCGCCAGGTCTGAAGATTCGACCAGTAAAGTCCTTCTCGGCGCAGCAAGGCTCCCACTCCGCCCGACTCTTCACATCCATCGGCCTGCTCCAGGATCCGGAGCTTATAGCGGGCTGAAAATCGGCGACGCGTGGCCTTGCTGGGAACTTCCGGATCGGGTCTAGGAAGAACCCTGTCGGGCTCAGTCCGTTCCGCACCGATTTTGGGGACCTCTCCGCTTCGCTCCGAAGTCTCCAAAATCCTCAGTTTCTTATCGCTCCTGTTTACCATCATCGTGTGATCCAGCTTCTCACCCTCTAGTCTAATTTAGTGGGGAAGAAGTGTCTCACCCATGTTGGCACAGAGGGCAGGAAGCCTATCGCACCTTCATGGCTACCAACATCGATGCGCTGGTGCTGGAGAACGTGCTCGTCCTCAAGGAAAACCAGAGCTCCAATCGAGAGCGCCGGCAGACAGGCTCGGGTGGAGGGGAGGATCCTGCTCTCGCGGAGGTCGCCTGTTGTCCGGGCTGTCAGGGGCGACTGCAGTTCAGCGAGGAGAGGGCAACCTGCTCTCGGTGCGGGGAAGGCTTCTCCCGGGAAGAAGGAATCTGGCAGCTTTACTGGCCCCACGACACGGCCCGGACCGATGTCACCCGCAGCGTCAAGGAGTTCTATGAAGAGAATCCCTTCCCCAACTACGAGCCGGATGAGTCTCTGAGAACTCTCATCGAGAAAGCCCGCAGAGGCATCTTTGCACGGCTGCTCAGTGAGCAGCTTCCCTACAACTCGAGAATTCTGGAAGTAGGCTGCGGCACGGGCCAGCTCAGCAACTTCCTGGGCATCGGCTGCCGGAGTGTCTTTGGGACCGATCTATGCATGAATGTGCAACGGGGTTCTTCACCACACCAGCGACCCCCGGGGCGGCTTTCAGAGCATCAGCCGGCTGGTTCGGCCCGGAGGGTACCTGATCGTGGGACTGTACAACCGGTATGGAAGACTGTTGCTGGACGCGAGAAGACTTCTATTCAGCCTCACGGGAGGTCGCGCTCGATGGGTCGATCCCTACATCCGCACGGCTCATCTGGGCAAGACCAGAGAGGATACCTGGTTCGCAGATCAGTACAAGAACCCTCACGAGTCCAAACACACGATGGGGGAGTCGCTGGCATGGTGCCGGGGGAGTGGTCTGGATTTCGTCAATGCCATCCCCAGCTTTCGTCCCTGGGAGCCATTCACGTCGAGCGAGCAGCTCTTTCGCCCCTCTGATCCAGGGAATGCCCTGGACAGGGCACTGTCTCAGGGCAAGCTGATCGTTACCGGCTCACGAGAAGGCGGATTCTATGTCGTGATTGCTCGGAAGCCAGGGGGAGAAGAATGATCGAACCGACCTGGTACCCGAATGAACGTCAATTGCGCCAGTTCGCAGTCGCCGCGCTGCTTGGATCCGGGCTGATCGGACTGGCGGTTCGGATGCGCTTTGGAGCAGAGACTCTGTCGGTCTGGCTGTGGGGAGCGGGGATACTGGTCTGCCTGCTCGGTTTATTCAAACCCACGCTGGTGCGACCCCTCTACACGGTGCTGATGGTCGTTTTTCTGCCCCTTGGATGGTTGATGTCGACTCTCCTGCTGGGGATTCTCTATTACCTGATCCTGACACCGGTCGGTCTGGCGCTTAGAATAAAGGGTCGCGACCCTTTGAGGGTCAAACGCAGGCAGGCCTCGTCCTACTGGCTGGACAGAAAAGGCGAAAGAGCCCCGGCCACGTACTACAGGCAGAGTTGAGAGGTGACAGCATGGCCGTTACAGGGGATAAGAAGCCTTCGCCGGAAGAGGAATTCGCGCAGCTGGCTCAGACCAGGAGATCATCGGCCTGGCGTGACTATTATTTCCTGCTCAAGACCAACAAGAAATGGTGGATGCTCCCCCTGATCGTCATCTTCCTGGCTTACGGATTATTGATGGTGTTCATGAGTTCCGGAGCCGCACCGTTTATCTACACGCTCTTCTGAGGGTTCTGGGTTCTAGGTTCTCAGAGCAGACGGACAGAACGGTGTGGCGTAAGCGCACCGCTGGGGAAACGGCAGGCTTACGCCATGCCGTTCTGTTGTGCAGGTGTTAAGGAAGCGCATCAGATTGAACGGTGAAGAGTCAGCTCACCGTTTATTGAACTCACTGGCAGGCTTACGCCGTGCCAGCATGTCTTGACTGTTGCTTTGCCTTGAAGCAGCGCTTGAGAATTTGGAACTTTCGAACGCGCGGAGGCGGCTCGTACACTTCGCCATCCTGCGACATTCCCAACGTAGGAGGACCCTCCGTGGTCCGATTGGATCCTTCCCGCCGCAAGTCAGACTGACTCAACGAGGGTGGACATGTTTCCCGTCCACCGCTCCGCCAGATCCAGATGGAGCCCGAGCTGATCCAGCACCCGCATCACGATGTGGTTGATCAGATCGTCCAGGGTTTCGGGGTGATTGTAGAATCCGGCCATGGGAGGATAAATAATCACTCCCATCCGGGAAAGCTTGAGCATATTCTCCAGGTGGATCTCGCTCAGGGGGGCTTCGCGAACCATCAGAACCAGCTTTCGACGCTCTTTCAGCACAACATCGGCAGCCCGGTTGATCAGGTCGTCGCCCTGTCCGTGGGCAATTGCCGAAAGAGTTTTCATGCTGCAGGGGGCGATCACCATCCCTTCCGTCGTGAAAGAGCCGCTCGAGACGGCAGCCCCCTGGTCGCCCGGTGCATAGGCAGCCGTCGCCATCTCTTTGAGCCGGTCGAGATCGTAGTCGGTCTCGTAGGCCAGCGTGCGCGCTCCCCATTTGCTGACGATCAGATGGGTCTCGACATCCGATCCTTGCAAGACCTCCAGCATCCGGACCCCGAAAATGGTTCCGGTAGCTCCCGTGATTCCGATAATCAGTCGTTTTGTTTCCAAGCGGGGGAAAGTATATCCCTTTTCAGCGCTCGCTGGCGCTCACGTGTTTCCAGTTCCACGTTCCATGTTCCAGGTTCCACGTTGCGCGCTCATTGCATTCGCGCCTCTGTCTGCCCGACAACGGCACAGATCATCTCCGAGACCGGCCCGCAAGCCGCAAGGAAAATAGACAACCAAGGAAACCACAGAGGCAGGAACGACAGTGACTGCGCACGGCCCACAGGCCGCGAAGAAGCTTGCGTTCCTCGTTGCGCGCTCATTGGCATTCGCGCCTCTGTCCACCCGGCGACGAGACAGGTGAGCTCCGGGATCGGCCCGGAGGCCGCAAGGAACATTACCAACCAAGGAAACCACAGAGGCAGGAACGAAGTGACTGCGCAGCAGCGCGGAAGCTGCCGAGAGGGCTCTGAGCGCACCCCCTGGCGGGTCACCGAGACTATCAGAACCCGGCGCGGGGAGCGCCGGGTCCGGTCCAGGATGCATTGCGCGGGATATTTTCATAAGAACCGGCAAGGCGGTATGCTTTCTGTCTGCATCCGATGTTTTGAAGGAAGGTGAAAAGCAGCGTGAGCCGATTCAGCAAGATTGCGGTCACTTCGCACCATCAGGGGCAGGTGCTGACCCTGACACTGGCCTCCGGGCGGGGCAATGTACTCGACCGGGAAATGATCTTGGAATTGACGGAGGCCGTGCAGTCAGAGGCTCGCAGACCCGACGTCAAGGCTCTCGTGTTTCAAGGAAAGGGGAGCACTTCTGCTATGGGGCCAGCGTCTTAGAGCACCGTCGGGAGCATGCGGCTCAAATGCTCACCGGATTCCACAACTTGCTGCGCTCCATGATCGACCTCAGTAAACCAGGCGTGGCTCTGGTTCGGGGTCGTTGTCTGGGCGGAGGTCTGGAACTGGCCGGTTTTTGCCAGTGGATATTTGCTGACGGAGACGCCAGCTTTGGCCAACCCGAGATCGCGCTGGGGGTGTTCCCCCCGGTCGGGACTTGATGGCCACCAGGGATGCCCACGAGGGGATCGAAGCCTTTATGGAGAAGCATCAACCGGTCTGGAGAAACTGCTGAAATGAGCACAGATGTCAGGTCGGGTGCTCATCGACCACGACCATGTCTCCCTCAATGCGTGGCCTGAATTCGGCGGGCAGGTCGCTGCGGCGATAGGGGGACTTCTGAACCTCCTCGTAGTCTTCGCCAACCGGGCAAACCTCCAGGCATTTGCTGCAGCCCGTAAAGGCTCCCTGTCGCAGAATCGTCATGTGGTACCAGAGCAGCGAAGTCGTGCGATCGGAGAGCTTGCTCTGCAATGGCCCGCGAGCAGGCATGGTTGTCGAGACCCCGATATTCCGAGAGAACCGCTCCCTTCGGCGCCCGCAGGGGGTTGGCAGCCGGCGGGCAGGCCGCCGCGCACAGGCCACATTCCTCGAGTCCCGGACACAGCTCCTGCTGCAGCGGCTGGCCGGCGGGAATCTCCGCTTCGCACAGAACGCCGCCCAGGTAGACGCGGGGACCAAATTCCGGAGTCAGCAGCATCCCGTTGAGCCCCAGAGTCCCCAGGCCCGCCTCCACCGCGGCCATCTTCAACAGCGGCGACCCTTGACCGGCGGGGCACAGCTCAATCCCGTCCTTTTGGGCGAAATCGACCATCAGGGAAGACACGGGAAAGCAGGCGGCGCCCCGCGATTCCAGAGTGCAGGCCAGCTTCAGGCAGGTCTCATCCAATCTCTTGATGATTCGCCCCCCCCCAGCACTGCCGGGTTCCTGAATGGTGGGAGCGGTTCAGGCCGGAAAAGCTTTTCCTGGCTACCACAACGAGAGTCCGCATGTGCGCCGCGGCCAGGTCGGAGGGGCGGTTCGGCTCATCCAGGAGTTTTTCCAGGCGGGCTACGGCTGCCAGGCCGATGAGGTCCAGCCCCAGATCCCACCCACACTCCTTGACAAACGCCTGGTCCACCATAAAGTCAAGTGATTCTCTTTCCGGCGTGATGCGAACACACGAATTGAGAGGAATCGGTTTGCGTATCGCTCCCGGCCCCGGGATGTTGACAAAGCCTCTTGCTTTGGAGACTCTGTTTCGACGTGTGGAATCCTCTGATGGAAACGCTTCCCGCGGCGCGACTGAGGGAAGTCCAACTCCTCAAGCTGAGAAGGATGGTCAAGTGGGCCTGGCAGAACTCTTCCTTTTATCGTGAGAAGTTCGATCGTGCCTGCGTCACGCCGAAAGACATTCAGACCCTGGACGATCTCCGAAGATTCCCTCTGACTGAAAAGTCGGAGTGGCTCGCGGCCCAGGGTTCCGAGCCCCGGACTTTCGGAAAGACGGCGGCAGTACCCGAAGCGGACGTGATTCGATACCACCAGACCTCCGGTACGACGGGCAACCCGATTCGCCTGGCCTTCTCGCTACGGGATTGGAACGTCTGGCTCGAGTGCTGGGGATATGGTTTGTCAGCCGCCCAGCTGAACGCCCAGGATCGAATACTGGTTTGCTTTCCTTTCAACCTCTTCGTCGGCTGGTGGGGCGGCCAGGATGCTGCCCGCCTACTGGGCTGCCGGGTGTATTCGGGAGGGGGAATGAGTTCGCTGGAACGACTGGCGGTGGTTCGCGATCATCACATCACCGCTCTCATGGGAGCTCCCAGCTACCTGCTCCGTCTGGCCCTGACTGCACACAGCGAGTTGGGATTAAGGCCCGGTGAGATGGGTGTCAGAAGACTGATTTGTGGAGCGGAGGCGGGAGGATCCATTCCGGCTATGCGACAACGCCTGGAGGAGGCCTGGCAAGCCGAGGTGTTTGATCATCTGGGCGCCAGTGAAGTGGGACCCTGGGGATACGAGTGTTCCGCCCACCCGGGCGGAGTCCACATCTGCGAAGCCTTCTTCCATCTGGAATTCCTGGACCCGGTGACGCTCGAGCCGGCCATTCCCGGACAACTCTCGCGTGTGGTCATTACCTCGCTCGAGAAATATGCGCAGCCGGTGATCCGATGGGACCTCAAGGATCTGGTGAGGCTCTCCGAGTCTTGCTGTCCCTGTGGCCGCACGTTTCGGCTTGTGAAAGGAGGGATCCTGGGGAGGGCCGACGATCTCATCAAGATTCGCGGTGTGCTTTTTTCGCCCCGGGCGGTGGAAGATGTGGTTCGGGCCTTTGAGCAGATCCGCGACTACCGCGTGGTCATTTCACATGGGAGAGAGATGGACGAGTTGACCATCCAGGTGGAGGCCCGGGTGGAAGGAAAAGAACTGAAGAGACTCATAGAAGATCTGGTTTCCGCTCTCAAGCTCAAGACTCACCTTCGCTTTGCGGCTGACTTCGTTGCAGAGGGTACGTTTCCGGACCAGGAAATCAAGACGCCGAGAGTGATGGATCTGAGACAGGAAGGGGGCTCAAGTGGCCGAGCGTGACCTGGTAGAGCTGGCTCGCCTGATTGGAGAATTGAAAGCTCTGGCGAATCGTGCCAGCCAATTGTCCACTGGAAACCCCGCCGCCGAACGCAACCTGTATGCCATCCTTCGACACATCGAAATGCTGGAGATCGAAATCAGCGATCCCATCCGTATCCTCCACGACGACCTCAATAGAAAAGAGTAGGAGCCGCCTCCGCGCGGCGATCTGATCGGACCACGAAGGGTCCTCCTACCCTGGGAATGTCACGCCTCGGCAAAGAGTAGGAGCCGCCTCCGCGCGGCGAAGTGATCGGACCACGAAGGGTCCTCCTAGTGCGCTCGTAAGCGCACTTGAACAGTAGGGTGAAAGTCCCTACCGGGCAAACGTTCTCCGGCCCGTATTCGACGGCAACTGCGTCATCGTGAGGTGGGGTGGGAAGCAGCCGAAGGAGAACCACCAGTCTGTAGGAGACGAACTCGATTCGGCTCAGAGGGGACAGCGAGCCTGCTGGGAAATGGCGAAGCTCGAATGGAAGGGAAACCTGACACGGACAAGAGCCTGATGGGTAACGTGAAAAAGGCATCTTGTTAACCCTTGGGGTGGTTGGAGATGGAATGGTGGGAAGTTCAAGTGACGTAAAGCGAGGAGGTCTGCGAAAGGTCGGTCTGGTAAGAGACCCGCAGAAGTCAGAGGCGGCGTAGTAGTGAAGAAGCCGGGTAATGCCGGTGGAGCGAAGGCCCGCCAGGAAGGTGGATGTGTAGAGTCAATGACGAAGCAAGAGGAACTGTCGAAAGTGGAGGAGACTCCTAAGCAAGGCAGAGAAGCCGAGAGCCAGAAATGGAGCTGGGTGGAAGCGGAAGTGTGGACCGAACGCATGCTGACGACCCTGGAAACAGGAGTGAAAGGAGGCAAAAATGCCTACTTTATCGAGCAGGGGCTATTTACCATGGCCGTAGCCCACGCGCAGATCTGTCAGTCCCGCCGTGGACCCCACTGACTGGAGAGCCGGATGCGGGAGAACCGCACGTCCGGTTCGGAGGGAGGGGAGGCTCAAACCAATGAGCTTTCCCTACCCCTATCACTGAGGCGTAACGGGGCCTGCAAGCTGGCAAAGAGTGCGCTGCTATCGTTTTCGGAAAGCCGCGATGGCTGCAGAGGTGAAATCTGAAAGAACCAGGCGCCCGCTGATCTCGGCGCGCCTGGCCAGCAGCTCCTCCCAGTCGTCCGTCCCCTCCCAGAAGATAGACTTCAAGGCCGCAGTCGCCTCTGGACTGGTTCTCGCGAGCCTGGCTGCCAGCGAGCTAAAGGCCGAATCCAGTTCCTCCGCAGTTGCAAAGACCTGCGTGTAGAGCCCTCGCTCGGCTGCCCATGAAGCGGTGCGCCACTCGGTGTCGATGCTGGCCCCGGCGAAAGCGGCCGGTCCGATCTTCCGTTCGACCGCCGGGCCAATCACAAAAGGGCCGAAGCCGAGAGCGAATTCCGACAGCTTTAAAGAGGCCTCCTGTCGGGCGAGAACGTAGTCGGAAGCCGCGATGATCCCTACTCCGCCTCCGACCGTCTTGCCCTGGACGCGGGTCAGAATGAATTTGGGGCACCTTCTCATAGCCAGGATCAACCGGCCAAAGCCCATGAAGTACCGGCGGGCGCCGAGCTCATCTTTTACGGCCAGCATTTCGTCGAAAGAGGCCCCCGCGCAGAAAGCTCCTTCCCCCTGACTGCACAGCGTCAGTACCTTCACATCCGCGCTCGCCGCCAGGTCATCCACGGATCGGGTCAGCCGCCGCAAGAGATGACCTGGAAGAGAATTCCCTTTGGGATGGTGAAAGTTGATGCCTCCCACTCCCGCCTTGATCTCGACTTTTACAGAACCGGACTCACCCATGATCCCGTCCCTGCTTCTCCCCGGGTTCCAAGATCGCGGCCAGGGTGTCGGGCGACCCCTGCAAGGCCGTCCTTTGCATGAAGTGGAAGACAGCCCGGATACCACCCAGTTCCTCTCCTCCGCCAGCTCGCCCCGGCCCCCCGTGGACCAGTTGGGGGAGAGCCGCACCGTGTCCAGTGGACTCGGCGGCACAGTCGCGATTGATGATCATCAGGCGCCCGTGGTGAGGGGCAATGGCGATCGCGATTTCTCGTGCCAGAGAGTCGTCGCCGGTGAAAAGAGAACCCACCAGGCTGCCCTTGCCCAGGGCTGCCAGCTCAACTGCCTCTTCCACGGAGTCATAAGGCATGACCGTGCTGACGGGTCCGAAGGCCTCAACATTGTGGGGGGCCGTGTGGGAAAAGGGCCGGTCGCAGTAGAGCAGAGTGGTCGGGAAGAAAGCACCTTTCTCCGGGTCCGTCCCCACCACCTCAAATTGATCGGGGTGCCCAAAAACGAGCTCTGTTTCCGCTTGCAGGGCCCCCAATCGCTCGGCGACCTCCCTGGTCTGCACTTTGCCCGCCAGTGGACCCATACCAACTCCCTCCACGGTCGGATCTCCGACTGGAATAGCCGAGAGACGGGAGCTCAGAGCTTCGATGACGGCTGCGCTCTTGCTGCGGGGGACGATCGCCCTGCGGATCGCCGTACACTTCTGCCCCGCCTTAATCGTCATTTCCTTCGCAACTTCCCTGACAAAGAGTCCGAATTCCTCACTGTCGGTGTGCACGTCCGGCCCCAGGATTGAACAGTTCAGAGAGTCGGCTTCCGCGTTGAAGCGAACCGACTCGCTGACGATTCTGGGATGGGATCTGAGGGTCCGGCCGGTAGTGGCGGATCCGGTGAAGGTAACCACGTCCTGACTGGTAATATGGTCGAGCAGATCACCGACCCCACCGCATATCAACTGCAGAGATCCCTCGGGCAGGATTCCGGAATCGATGATCGCCCTGACGACCTTCTCGGTCAGGTAGCAGGTCAGCGTGGCCGGCTTCACGATTGCGGGCATCCCGGCCAGCAGTGAGGGAGCCAGCTTCTCCAGCATTCCCCAACAGGGAAAGTTAAAAGCGTTGATGTGAACAGCCACACCCTGCAGAGGCAGGCAGACATGGCGGCCGATGAAAGTTCCTTTGCGGGAAAGAATCTCGGAGTCTCCATCCAGGTAGATCGTATCGTCGGGAAGTTCCTTTCGGCCTTTGCTGGAATAGACATAGAGAGTCCCAATGCCTCCGTCGATGTCCATCCAGGAATCAGTTCTGGTGGCGCCGGTTGCCGCTGAGATGCGGTAGAACTCTTCTTTGTGCTCGGTCAGGCACCTGGTGATGCTCTTGAGCATCCCGGCTCTCTGATGAAATGTCAGTCTACGCAGGTTGGGGCCGCCCACCCGGCGCCCAAAGTCGAGCATCCCCTTGAAATCGACGCCCTGGCTGGAGGCCTCACCCACGAGCTCTCCGTTCACAGCGTTGTAAAGAGGGACCTGGTCACGCTGTCCCTCCACCCACTTACCTTCGGCAAAGCTCTGTAACTTCATAGCTTCGGAACTCCTTTTCTGCTGTTCTCTCCGCACCCGGAGTTTGAGTTGTATCAGGTATGCGGCGCAAACCCAACTCCTTCCCCTCTCTGCAGTTCTGGAACTCGCAACGTGGAAGGTGGAAGGTGGAACGTTGGACGGGAAACCTTCCTGCTTGCCACTGACTGCGCGAACAGGGTAGTTTCCCAGAACCTCTCGGGAGGAAGGGCACTGGAAACATGAAGCGACTGGCAGTCAGCATTCTGCTCACTCGGGATTTGGATTCGACGGAAGCATTTCTGGTCCAGCGAAACCCCGAGCTGAGCTTTTTCGGTGGGTTCCTGGCCTTTCCGGGTGGGACGGTGGATGCGGAAGACGCGGATGTGCCGGTACGCAATCTCCCCGGGCAGGAAGCCGAGCCGGATGGTGAGTTTCGTATCTTCGTGGCGACTGCAGCCCGCGAGCTGTTCGAGGAGACGGGGATCTGGGCCGGCCACGGCAAGACCCGCCCCCCACGTGAGCTACTGGACGACTACCGCCGCAAGCTTCTCGATGAGCAGATTCAGTTCTCCGAAATCTTGACAAGGGAGGATCAGATCCTGGACGCGTCGGATTTCCTACCGATCTGCCGGATCACAACTCCGCCTTTCCAGCCCGTACGCTACGACACCTGGTTTCTCCGCTACCAGGTGCCTCCCGATGCTCGGCCCGAGGTCTGGCCGGGAGAGCTGGAGTCGGGCGAATTCCTGCGGGCCGAGGAAGCGCTGTCCAGGTGGCGGAGCAACCAGGTTTTGATTGTGCCTCCGGTCCTCATTCTGTTGAGGGAATTGATGGAGAGTGACTGCCGGGGCTTTCTGCCGGTGGTCAAGAAGCTGACCGAATCCTATGCCCGGGGCAAGCTCCATCAAGTGTATTTCTCGCCGGGTGTTCTACTGGCGCCCTTGCGGACGAGGCCCCTTCCACCGTCTACCCACACGAACGCGTGCCTGGCAGGGGAGGAGCGGCTGTATCTCGTCGATCCGGGCTCGGACGATCCCGGCGAACAGGAAAAGCTGTGGGAATTACTGGACGAGCTGCTGGATGAAGGGAGGACTCTTCAGGGAATTCTGCTGACTCATCACCACAGCGACCACGTGGGAGCCGTTTCTGAATGCCGGCAGCGCTACGGCTTGCCTGTTTATGCTCATCAACTCACCGCCGAATTTCTTCCGGAGATTGAATTTGCGGGTTTTCTCGAGGATGGGCAAGCTCTGGACCTGGGCCGGGCTCCCGATGGAAAGCCGGGCTGGAACCTGAATGTCTATCATCTCCCCGGCCACGCACCTGGCCATTTGGCCTTCCGGGAGAACCGCTATGGCTCGGTCGTGGCGGGAGATCTGATCTCCACACTGTCCCCCATTCTCATCGATCCTTCCAACGGCGATCTGGCCGCCTACATGGCCTCCCTCAAGTTGCTTGACTCGATCACCGAAGCCTTTGTCTATCCGGCCCACGGGCCGCCCGCCCGGGAGGGTCGCCGGACGATTCGGCAAACCATCCGGCACCGCGAGAAACGGGAAGCCAGTCTGCTCGAGATTCTGGAGATGGGAGCACAGACTCCTGCCGCATTGCTGGACCGAGTCTACCAGGCTGTGCCGAAGGCCCTGCACACTCTGGCCATGCGTTCTCTTCTGTCCGGTCTGATCAAATTGCAGCAGGAGGGAAAGGCCCGGGAGGTGAATGGGCGCTACGAACTGGTGTAAACGGGGCGCGCAAGCCGGCACTGTTCGGATCAAGGAGGGTCCTCCTACACTGAGGGGGACTCACCGGCTGGCAAAAAAAGATAGGGGTAGGGAAAGCTCATTGGTTTGAGCCTCCCCTCCCTCCGAACCGGACGTGCGGTTCTCCCGCATCCGGCTCTCCAGTCAGTGGGGTCCACGGCGGGACTGACAGATCTGCGCGTGGGCTACGGCCATGGTAAATAGCCCCTGCTCGATAAAGTAGGCATTTTTGCCTCCTTTCACTCCTGTTTCCAGGGTCGTCAGCATGCGTTCGGTCCACACTTCCGCTTCCACCCAGCTCCATTTCTGGCTCTCGGCTTCTCTGCCTTGCTTAGGAGTCTCCTCCACTTTCGACAGTTCCTCTTGCTTCGTCATTGACTCTACACATCCACCTTCCTGGCGGGCCTTCGCTCCACCGGCATTACCCGGCTTCTTCACTACTACGCCGCCTCTGACTTCTGCGGGTCTCTTACCAGACCGACCTTTCGCAGACCTCCTCGCTTTACGTCACTTGAACTTCCCACCATTCCATCTCCAACCACCCCAAGGGTTAACAAGATGCCTTTTTCACGTTACCCATCAGGCTCTTGTCCGTGTCAGGTTTCCCTTCCATTCGAGCTTCGCCATTTCCCAGCAGGCTCGCTGTCCCCTCTGAGCCGAATCGAGTTCGTCTCCTACAGACTGGTGGTTCTCCTTCGGCTGCTTCCCACCCCACCTCACGATGACGCAGTTGCCGTCGAATACGGGCCGGAGAACGTTTGCCCGGTAGGGACTTTCACCCTACTGTTCAAGTGCGCTTACGAGCGCACTGGGAGCGGCCTCCGTGCCGCGAAGTGATCGGACCACGGAGGGTCCTCCTACACTGGGAATGTCACGGCTCGGCGAAGAGATAGGGGTAGGGAAAGCTCATTGGTTTGAGCCTCCCCTCCCTCCGAACCGGACGTGCGGTTCTCCCGCATCCGGCTCTCCAGTCAGTGGGGTCCACGGCGGGACTGACAGATCTGCGCGTGGGCTACGGCCATGGTAAATAGCCCCTGCTCGATAAAGTAGGCATTTTTGCCTCCTTTCACTCCTGTTTCCAGGGTCGTCAGCATGCGTTCGGTCCACACTTCCGCTTCCACCCAGCTCCATTTCTGGCTCTCGGCTTCTCTGCCTTGCTTAGGAGTCTCCTCCACTTTCGACAGTTCCTCTTGCTTCGTCATTGACTCTACACATCCACCTTCCTGGCGGGCCTTCGCTCCACCGGCATTACCCGGCTTCTTCACTACTACGCCGCCTCTGACTTCTGCGGGTCTCTTACCAGACCGACCTTTCGCAGACCTCCTCGCTTTACGTCACTTGAACTTCCCACCATTCCATCTCCAACCACCCCAAGGGTTAACAAGATGCCTTTTTCACGTTACCCATCAGGCTCTTGTCCGTGTCAGGTTTCCCTTCCATTCGAGCTTCGCCATTTCCCAGCAGGCTCGCTGTCCCCTCTGAGCCGAATCGAGTTCGTCTCCTACAGACTGGTGGTTCTCCTTCGGCTGCTTCCCACCCCACCTCACGATGACGCAGTTGCCGTCGAATACGGGCCGGAGAACGTTTGCCCGGTAGGGACTTTCACCCTACTGTTCAAGTGCGCTTACGAGCGCACTAGGAGCCGCCTCCGCGCGGCGAAGTGATCGGACCACGGAGGGTCCTCCTACACCGGGAATGTCACGGCTCGGCGAAGAGTAGGAGCCGCCTCCGCGCGGCGATCTGATCGGATCACGGAGAGTTGCCCAACTGAGGCAGCCTGATGGCCTACTCGAGAACGAACTTGACGGCATGATGCAGCTTCTGATCGGAGATACGGTCATGGAGGCGGATGTGCAGCCGATGGTCGCCTTGCTCAAGGTGGCCGGCCTCGAGGATGCTCATGATCATGACTCTGCCGGGGGAGAGATCGGCGGAGTGAACTTCGGGCTCACCGGGCCAGCTGTTCCCCTTCATGTCCAGAATCTCGTAACTCAGATCCAGCACGGGCAGGCCGGTTGATTGATCCACCTGGAAATCGTAGACCTCGAAGTAGAAGCCCAGTTTCCCGTTCTTGAACGGAACATTACCGTCCACCACCGGCCAGATCCGGAAGCTGACCAACTCCTCGGCATCGGTCTCGGCCCCAACCGACTCGATTCTCCGGGCCAGCATGACGGAGCTGAGGCCGAGCCGGCTGCTCTCAGTTCCGGGAACGACAACCAGGCACTGGGCGAAACCCAGATGGTCTCCGATCCGATCTCTCACAAAGACCTCGAGTTTGTAGCGTCCGGGTGGGAGCAGGAGATGGCGCTGATAAACCAGGGGTTCTTGCTTCCCCGATCTTAGATCGGCCCCGGGTATGTTCGTGACCAGGCTGTCCTCGAACACCTTCACGGTCCGGCCGGACACGTCTTTCACGACCGCTTGAACGTCGAGCTCTCCCCGGTAGACCTGCTTGACCTTCTCGAGCTGAAGATCCCCGCTGGCGATGTAAAGGGTCAGGATCACCCGTCCCTCATCACTCGCCCGAAAGACGTCCGTGTGAATCTGAAAGGGCATGTGATCGAAGTAGGCCTCGGTCAGCACCTGCGTGCGAAGATCCGAGAAATCGACCACTGGAGCTTTTTCGAGGCTGGTGACCAGACGCAGTTTCTCGAAGGGCTGGTCCTTGACTCTCCCGTAACCAAAGACCAGAGGGTTGTGACCGGGCATGGGACTCGTTTTTCTGACGATCCGGTCAATTTTCTGATTGACCAGGCCCAGCATCTCAGCATCGGTCAAGCCCGCGTTGGGGGTCAGCAGCAGGGCGTCCTTCTCGTCAGGATTCGTGGCGAGTCGGTACTCGCCTGTGAGGGAGGGGTCGACGAATTCGACCTCGATGTCCTGCCCGACGCCTTCCAGGTATCGATACTCCCATCGCTCGAAGGGATAAGTCGACGTCGAACCCCCTCCCTCCCAGGAGGGTCGGACATAGTGCCCCCCCGTCGGATGGCTCTCGCGCCGGTCGGGTGCACCGAACTTGATGTAGACCATACCCCGGTCGGTTTTCCATCCCGGGAAGCCGGAAGTGAAGTTTTCGTTGCTGTAGGCCAGGCGGCGGTAATGCTCTTCTTTGTACTCGTTGACGGAAGTGCGTGGGTCACTGTCCCGGCGTGCCCAGAACTGCTCGATAAAAAGCTCTTTTTCCCGGTCGGTGGTCAGGCCCAGAAAGACATGTGCCTCCTCGGGTGTGATGATGTAGAGGACGTCCTCGCGAAGCCACTTGCGGAAGTGGTCAGTTTCCGGATCCTGTACCGGGCCAGGCGTCGCAGGGGCAGCAAGGCTCAGGAAGAGGATGACCGGTAGAACCGACAGAAGCGCCTGTGTTGTTGTTCTGAAGAACAAACAATTCACGGACATTGGATGCCGGCAGTTTAGCATGGGCGAGTCGGACCCGTGTAGGAGGCCCCCCCGTGGTCCGCCTCAGTGTGGGAGGACCCTCCGTGGTCCGAACAGATTCGCGGCCCACAGGCCCCTCCCACTTTCTGCTGACCTGTCCTCTCGGCGACGAGGAACAAGGCAAGCAGAACTCGTCACCCACTCCGGCCGGGTATAATTCTTCTCGTTCGGTTCGCTAGGATTCCCAATGAAGAGTACCTTTCGATCTGCTGCTGGTTTGCTCTGTTCGGCCACGCTCGTGTTGATGTTGGCTGTGGTGACACTGGCGGCGCAGAGCACGGGGATCATATCCGGCACGATCACTGATGAAACAGAGGCCGTTCTGTCGGGGGTGAACCTGGAGGCCAGCAACGTGGCCACGGGCATCACTCGTTCGGCAATCACCGGCGGAGACGGGCACTTTCGCCTGGCCGGGGTGGCCCTGGGCGAGTACGAAGTCCGTGCCTCCCTGACCGGTTTTCAAACCGCTGTCACGACCCGTGTCGCGGTAGACATCGGACGGGAAGCGGTTGTCAACCTTGTGTTGAGAATCGGAGAAATCAACCAGGAAGTGATTGTGTCAGGGGGAGCGGCTCTGGTCCAGACCACGAGTGGCGCGGTCTCCGGGTTGGTCGACCCGGCACAGATTCAGGATCTGCCGCTAAACGGTCGCTCTTTCGCAGACCTCTCGGTTCTGGAGGCGGGTGTCTCCAGTTTCAAGAATGCAGTAGCCAGTGACCCGACTTCGACTGCGTTCGGGGGTACCGGTGTGCGCCTGGTTTTCAACGGTATGCGCCCGGAGCTGAACAACATCGTGGTGGATGGGACGGACGCGATCGATGCCTTTGGAAACGCGCCGGGCAGCGCGGCGGGGGTACTGCTGGGCGTCGACACGGTGCGCGAATTCTCGACAATCACCAGTACCTACAGTGCCGAGTACGGGCGGGCGGCCGGCGGCGTGATCCATGTGGCCACGCGATCCGGTAGCAACGATTTTCACGGATCACTTTTCTGGTTTCACCGCAACGATAACCTGGATGCGGCGAACTTCTTTGACGCACCCATCAACGATCCCGGTGGTCGTTTCATCGGGAAAGACCAGCCGGAGTTCAAACGGAATCAATTCGGGTTTACGGCGGGCGGTCCCATCGTAGGAGACAAGACCTTCTTTTTTGGCAGCTACGAAGGGTTTCGCGAGCGACTGGGCCTCACATCGATCGCTACGGTTCCAACAGAGGCGACTCGAATTGGAAATCTTCCCTCCGGTCCGGTTCCTGTCAATCCCGAGGTAGAACCTTTTCTCGCCCTCTACCCCTTGCCCAATGGTCGGGACTTTGGAGACGGTCGGGCCGAGTACCTGTTTGGCACCGCCTCCAACACCGATGAAGACTTCTTTGTGATCAAAGTCGATCATTATTTCAGCGATTCCCAGAGCCTGTTCGTTCGCTATTCTTTCGACAGCGCGGACAAGAAATTTCCTGCTCTGGGGGCACTTTTCGGTCCCCAGCTTTTTGAGCCGTTCCTGACCCGGGACAGTCAGCAGCAGCTGGTGTCGGTGGAGCACTCCACGGTCCTGTCATCGGGAGCCCTCAACGTGGTTCATTTCGGTTACAACCGGGCCGAGCAGGTCGAGGCCCAGTTTCCTTTGCACGTGCTCCCCGAGCTGTCGTACCTGGAGGGTGTCCAGGACGGCATGGGGCTGTTCAATGTGCAGGGTCTGTCCACCATCGGAGGCTGGACCAAGCCGCCAGGGACGACGCTGCAGAACATGTTTCAGATCAGTGATGATTTCGGCTGGACCGCTGGAAATCACTCTCTGAAGGTCGGCAGCGTCTACAAACGTTTCCATTACGACGACAACCGTTTCTTCCAGGGTGGATCTTTCAATTTCGACTGCATCAGCGGTTGCGCGCCTCCCGGACCTCCCGGCCGAACCGAGATGCTGGCCGGTTTTCCGGTGTCTGTGGTCAAAGACCTGCCGGAAACGGTCTATGACACAGCCCAGCGCTTCAATGTGTTCGGGGTGTATGTCCAGGATGACTGGCGGGCTCATCCACGCCTGACTCTGAACCTGGGGTTGCGCTATGAGATGATGACGGATCCGTACAACCAGCTGGGTCCGGTCAATAACTTCCGCAATCCTCTGGTGGATTCCGAGCCCACCATCGTCTCTGACACTCCCATTGAAGTTGCCAAGAACAACATCATGCCCCGCCTGGGCCTGGCCTGGGATCCCTTTGGGGACCAGAAGACTGCAGTTCGCGCCGGTTTCGGTCTGTTCTTTCAGCAGCTCAACGAAGCCAACCTGAACTTTGTCTTCCGCCTCAGCCAGCCGCCCACCAGGACGATCCTGATCGGTGGCCCGCCCACGGCGGGAGCGTTTCCCGTGATCCCATACCCCGATCCGTTCCGGCCCGTCATCGTATTTCCACTGCAATCAGACGCCCACAGCCCGTACACGATGCAGTGGCATTTGACGATGGAGCGGGAGGTGTTCAGCGGAGCCGTGGCCAGCGTGGCCTATGTGGGCAATCGGGGAGTCCATCTGGCAGCGCCCACGGAGATCAACTTCAAGGCGCGGACTATCCTTGATGATGGAACCGCCTTTTTTCCGCCCGGTCCCCCGATCCGCGTGAACCCGAACTATACGGCCATCAATCTGAGAGATTTCGGTAGCGATTCCCACTACCACGGTCTTCAGGTTCGCTTCCGAAAACGCTACAGCCGGGGCTTTCAGGTGCAGGCTTCCTACACCTATTCCAAGACGATCGACAACTCTCCCCCCATCCTGCGCGACTTCGAGAACAGTCCCACCATCCTCTTTGACTGGTTCCAGCGCAACCTGGACCGGTCGCTCTCCGGCTTCGACGTGCGCAACAACTTCGTGTTGAACTTCGGCTACGAGCTGCCCTTCGGGGGAAGCAGTTCAGGAGCGGCCCAAAGCCTGCTGGAAGGCTGGCAGGTCAACGGAATCGTCTCCCTGGCCGACGGGAATCCCTTTACCGTCCAGAACTCCTTTGACCGGACCGGGACCGCTGCCATCGGCCCTTTTCGGCATGACCGTCCCGATCTGGAGTCGGGTGGCGACAACAATCCTGGTGGGGGCTCGCCCGATGCTTACTTCAACGTGAATTCTCTCGAGCTCCAGCCCACGGGATTCCTGGGCGATCTGGGTCGGAACACGGTCATCGGCCCCGGATTAGCCAATGTGGACTTCTCACTCTTCAAGACCACGAAGCTCTCTGAAGGCACGAGCCTTCAGTTCCGCGCCGAGCTTTTCAACGTCTTCAACCGGGCCAATTTTGCGACACCCACTACCCAGAACCGTTTTGCCTTCGTGGGGGCCAACCCGGACGGGACAGGGATTCCCAGTGGGTCCGCCGGCCGGCTGACCGGCACCGTGATTACCTCACGCCAGATCCAGTTCGCCCTGAAGCTGTTGTTCTAGCCGCAAGGTCGGCTCTTGTCGTTGCTATCCCTGCTTTGTCCCGCGAAATGTGGGAGAGGCCTTCGTGCCGCGAACGGAAACAGTGCTGCACTGAAGTTCGGACCACGACCTGAAGTTCGGGGGTCCTCCCACACTGAGGCGAATTGACAAGCCGGCAAAGAGTGGGAGCGGTCTCCGTGCCGCGAACCTGTTCGGACCACGGAGGGTCCTCCCACACTGAGGCGGACCACGGAGGGTCCTCCCAGTGCGCTCGTAAGCGCACTTGAACAGTAGGGTGAAAGTCCCTACCGGGCAAACGTGATCAACGTCAAATAGAATTCCCGCAGCGACGATTGGAAATCCCCACACAAGGATTAAAAAAAAAGAGCTGTAGCCGTCCTCTGAGACGGCCCTTTCCGCGGTCCTCCTTTCTGTAAAAAAGAGAGATTGTTCCTAGAATGCGAGGGGGACGGAGTGAGGGCGTAGCCCGAACGGAGCTCCCCCTCGCTCGCGCTGGCGTCGAGGGGAGTGGACCAGATCCACGAGGCTGCTGAGCGGCCTCTGTAGGGCGCTGTACGACCTCTCCCCTTGGCGGGCACTCGTCTATCGCCCTCACCAAGCACTTTCCGGGGTCCAATCAGCCGATTTGCCCGGATTTGACCTCCTCGCGGTTTCCTCATTTCGTGGTTCCCTGCTGCTTTGCCTTGGCGCTCTCCATTCGATAGCTCGGGACGTTGAGTTCCAGAATCACGCTGTGGTGCACCAGCCGGTCGATGGCTGCTGCCGTCGTCAGGGGGTCCTTGAAGATCCTCTCCCAGTCCGAGAAGATCAGGTTGCTGGTCAGCAAGATGCTGCGACGTTCGTAACGATGGGCCAGCAGTGTGAAGAGAACCTCCATTTCCTCCCGGCTTTGCTGAACGTAGCCGATGTCATCGACTATGAGAGCCTCGAAGCGATCCAGTTTCTTGAGCTCCTTCTCCAGAGTCAGATCGATTTTGGCCCGCAGCAATCGCTGTACCAGCAGGGCGCAGGTAGAAAACAGAACCCGGCGCCCCAGCAGAATCAACTCCTGGCCCAGAGCACAGACCAGATGGGTTTTCCCGCTCCCAGGGTTACCGAAAGCCAAGACGTTCTCGGCACGATCCAAAAACGTCCCTTCCAGCAGCGCTGTGAGTTGTCGATCCACGCTTTGGGGCAAGCGCGAGCGGTCCAGCGCCGTCAGCGTTTTCTCCCAGGGAAGCTTGGAGGCCCGACGCTGGCGCTGGATTTTGCGCTCGTGCCGCTCCGCCACCTCGATCTCAGATAACGACAAGAGAAACCGGGGATAGGACAGACTTTCCTGGGTGGCCAGTGCCGCCTGGGCGGCGTAGTGCTCCCGAAAGGCCGGTAGATGCAGCTCGATTAGGCACTCGCGAAGTCGCGGTAAGTTGCCTGTGCTCATGACCTCACCTCCCGGTTCTCGAGAAGGGTGTCGTAGAGGCCCACGTCCATCTTCTCCACCATCACTTCCCAGGGTTCCACCACCGGATCGACAAGGCATTCTCGTAGTGCTTCAAAACGGATTCTTTGTCCCCGCTCAATCAACACCTGAAGTGCCTCTCGCACCCGCTGTTCACCTTCCTGGGCAGCCACCTCGAGGATCTTCAGATATTGGCGATCCGCCGTGGCCGGACAATCTCGGCGCAGCTCGTCGTAGGCGACTCGAAACAAGATCCCCGGAAACAGATCCTCCCGCCAGCGATAGCGAGTAAACGCCCCCGGCTTGCGCACCAACGAATGGATCACGTGCCGGTAGTCAATGCGATGCTTGCCTTCTCCTCGCAAGCGCGGCATCCGTGCCTGGCGCCGTCCTCCGTAGTAGACCTCCACCTGATCCGCCCACACCCGCACTTGAACGCGCTCGCCGATCAACCGGCTGTCCACCGAATAGGTGTTGTGGCGAACCCGGATCGTACTGCTGGGGGAGACTCTCACCCACTGCCGGGTGAAGTCATCCAGACGGCGTGCCGGCAACGGGCGCATCACTGCCAGCTCTTCTCCCAGGCGCTTTTGCCGGGCCGCATTGCGCCGGGACACAATCACCGCTACAAAGCCCTCGTACTCTTCCCGGCTGGAAAAATCACGGCTACACCGCAGCAGCAGTTCCTGCTCAATGGCCCGTTTCAAGCGGTGATGGGACTGTTCCACATCCCCGTTCTCGTGTGCCTTTCCTGCCTGAGTGCGACTGGAGCGCATCCCGAAGTGTCTCAGCAACGCTTGATAGCGCTCGGTGAACTCTTCCCGCTTCAGGTTCTTGACTGCCGCCGAGAGCCGGTCGGTCCGGTGCTCCTCGGGCAGCGCCCCCAACTCCCACAACGCGTTCTGAAGCCCCAGGCTGAGGCTCTCAAACGACTCACTGAAACACAGCGTGGTCGCTTCCCAGTTCGAGTAGGCCAACACGAAGTGGTACAGCAGATGGGGAAACGGCTGGCCCTGGATCGTCACTCCGAGGCGCCCCATAAACGTGAAGTCCGATTGCGCTTGATGTCCCGGCTGATACTTCTGCGGGAACATCACCTCCTTCGCTTCTCCGTATTCTGCCTTCCACTGCTTGATCCTGCGCTGCAGCGTTCTCAACTGGCCTTGCTGGAAGGCCCCTTCCTGCTGACGACACAAATGATCGAACACCGCTTTTGCTTCCACCGTCGGCGATCGCTTCAGGATCTTTTTCACCTCCGGCCACACCGACTCGAACGGATCCGATCGAGTTCTCCAATACCGTTCCGGCTGACACTGGCTCGGTAGCTTTCCCGACTTCAGGTACTTGCGAGCTGTCTTTCGCGACATCCCCGCTTTGGCCGCCGCCATCGTTAGCGTCTTCTCGTTCTTCTTCAACTTTACTAACCTCCGCACTTGCTGATCCTTAACCATGCCCTCATGGTCAGGATCAGCCCTGAAAAAGCGGGGAATTCCATTTGTCGTCGCGGGGAATTCTAACTGTCGCCAATCAATTTACCATGGCCGTAGCCCACGCGCAGATCTGTCAGTCCCGCCGTGGACCCCACTGACTGGAGAGCCGGATGCGGGAGAACCGCACGTCCGGTTCGGAGGGAGGGGAGGCTCAAACCAATGAGCTTTCCCTACCCCTATCATTGGGAATGTCACAGGATGGCAAAGTGTAGGAGCCGCTTCCATGCGGCGAACCTGTTCGGATCACGGAGGGTCCACCCACACTCAGGCGTTCCTCGTCTGATATCGAAGGCAAGGCTCAAGCGAACAATCTTTAATTTTCAATCTTTAATTTTGAATTCCTAGTGCGGAAGCCTGGGAGGGCTCTCGAGCTCCAGTCGGGGTCCGCCGATCAACTCGATGCAGTGGGGGACCGCGGCAAATACGGCGTCGAGGCACTCCTGAATGGCTCTGGGATTGCCGGGCAGGTTGATGATCAGACAACGTCCTCTAAAACCGGCGGTTTGTCTGGACAGCAGGGCCGTGGGGACATGCTGGACGGACACCCGCCGCATCTCCTCGCCAAACCCGGGCAGCATTTTCTCACAGACCTCACGAGTGGCGTCCGGTGTGCGGTCGCGCGGGGCAGGGCCCGTACCCCCGCTGGTGACGATCAAGCTGCAGCCCTCGTGGTCCACCATTCTTCGCAATTCCTCGCTGATTACTTCCAGGTCGTCAGAGACAATCCGGTGCACAAACGTGTACGAGCTGACGATCTTGCTGGCGAGATAGTCGGCAACCGCAGGCCCACCCCGATCTTCATACTCTCCACGGCTGGCCCGGTCTGAAACCGTCAGGATTCCTAGCCGGGTTTCCGCCATGTGGTGCATGGTAACGTTCCAACGTTCCAATGTTCCAGGGAATCCTAAATCCCAGAGTAGGTAAGGGGCGAGCGTGGGGAGGGGCCAGACTCCCACACCCTTGACCCCGAAACGCCTCACAGATTCCGCACCGTTTCCTTTATACTGAAGTTCCTTCCAAAAAACACTGAAATCTGGCCGTAATGTGCTGATAGAGATAGGGTTAGAAAGAATTTGTAAATGGAATGTGTACCCATGTAATATGTGGGTTTGTTGTTTACTTTTGGTTGGTAATATGGTAATATGTATCCATGTACATCGAGTCCGTCCCCAATCGTAACTCCCCGCCTGCCATCCTCCTGCGGGAATCCTTCCGCGAGGGCAAAAGAATTCGCAAACGCACCTTGGCCAATCTCTCCAAATGGCCCCCTCGCCTGATCGACGGTCTCCGCGTTTTACTGAAAGGCGGTGTGGCTGTGGCCGACCCCGCTGAGGCCTTTGAAATCTTGCGTTCTTTACCTCACGGTCATGTCCACGCCACCCTGGGGTGTCTCAACCGCCTGGGCCTGCCCCGGCTCATCGACTCCCGCCGCACTCGAGAGCGAGACCTGGTGGTGGCTCTGATCGTGGCCCGCATCATCGATCCCCGCTCCAAACTGGCCACCGCTCGAGGTCTTTGTTCTCACACCCAGTTCCACTCGCTGTCTGAGCAACTGGGGATCGGCTCAGCCGGCAGCCAGGAACTTTACTCGGCTATGGACTGGCTGGGGCAGCGGCAGAATCGGATCGAAAAGAAACTGGCCCAGCGGCATCTGGGTGGGAGCACTCTGGTGCTTTACGATGTGACTTCAACCTATTTTGAGGGCAACCATTGTCCTTTGGTGCAGCGGGGATATTCTCGGGATGGCAAAAAGGACGAATCACAGATCGTCTTTGGGCTGCTGGTGACACCCGAGGGGTGTCCGGTGGCCATCGAGGCCTTCTCAGGCAATACGGCCGATCCTACTACCTTGAAATCTCAGATTCACAAGTTGCGCGAGCGCTTTGGGTTGCAGCACCTCGTGATGGTGGGGGATCGGGGTCTGATTACCCAGGCCCGGATCCGGGAAGAACTCCGCCCTTTGCAGTTGGACTGGATCACGGCCCTGCGCGGTCCCCAGATCCGCAAGCTGGTCAATCGTGGAGATCTTCAACTGTCTTTGTTTGATGACAAGGATTTAGCCGAGATTGAATCTCCCGATTACCCAGGGGAGCGGCTGATTGTGTGCCGCAATCCCCTGCTGGCTGAGCGTCGGGCCAGCAAGCGACAACAGCTACTGGAGGCGACACAGCAAGAGCTGGATAAGATTGTCCAAGCCACTGAGCGTCCCCAGCGGGCGCTTCAAGGCAAGGACAAGATTGCTCTGCGGGTGGGGAAGGTACTGCAGCGTTTCAAGGTGGGCAAACACTTTCAGCTGGAGATCACCGAAGAGTCTTTCAACTACTGCCGCAAGCAGGAGGCGATTGAGCGGGAAGCGGCACTGGATGGCATCTACGTGATTCGCAGCAGTCTCACTCAGCTGCAGATGACGGCTTCAGATCTGGTGCGATCCTACAAGGGTCTGTCGGTGGTCGAGCAGGCGTTTCGCTCCTTCAAGACAGTCGACTTGAAGGTCAGACCGATTTACCACCGGCTCGAAGACAGAGTCCGCGCCCATTTGTTTTTGTGCATGCTCGCCTACTACGTGCAGTGGCATATGCGCCAGAAACTGGCTCCGGTACTCTTCCAGGATGAAGATAAAGCCGCCGCCCAAGCGTTGCGGGAATCCGTGGTCCAGCCGGCCCGGCGATCACGCCGCGCTCGCGACAAGGCACAACTCAAACGCACCGAGCAAGGCTGGCCCGTCCACAGTTTTCAGACGCTGCTGGCCGATCTAGCTACGATCACGAAAAACCGAGTCCAAGCCAAGCTAACAGGTGCCGAACCCTTTGATCAGATGACTCGCCCTACCCCCTTCCAGCAACATGTACTGGACCTGCTCGGAGTCAAACTCTAAAGAAGTGTACCCAGTACGGTAACATCGTAAATCCAACCTTACCCTTTTATTATCAGGCACTTAAGTCTCTTCTTGGTAAATATTCGGTAAACCCCGTCTTGCAATAATCTCCTTCCAAATAAGCCCGCGGTCAAACTTTGCTGGACACAGAAGCTGCGAGTGTGTATACAGGGAGCATGCAGCTGAGTGCTACCACCAAGCCGGAATCGGGTGGACTGACGGCTGATGGCTCGACGAAGCGGGTTTTGGTGGCCAAGGAAGAGTACATCCGGCTGCGCTGGGCGGCAGCGTACTGGAAGGCCCAGCATGCCGGGGCGGTGGAGAGAGAAAAGCAGTTGAAGTCAGAGAACTTGAGTCTGCGGGCTCGAGTTCGAGAGCTGGAGAGTCAGCTCTGGGGGCGCAAGAGTGAACAGGCCAAGGGTGGGCGCGCTGGCAGTTCCAGCCCCAAGGCGAGCGGGCGACCCCGAGGGCAGCAAAAAGGCAAGCAGGGGCACGGTCGGACCACTCTGGACGGGTTGGCAGCCCAGGAAGAGGTAGTGGATCTGGAGGAAGCCCAAAAAAGCTGTCCGAAATGCGGTCTGGCACTGGAAGCCTTGGGCTGGACGGAAGACGCCGAGGTGGCCGAAATCGAAGTGCGGGCCCACCGGCGGGTGATCCGGCGGCGCAAGTACAAAGCGGCCTGCCGCTGCGGGGTGCTGCCCGGCATTGTCACGGCGCCCGCCCCGGCACGCTTGATTCCCAAAGGCAAACTAGGGATTTCGGTTTGGGTGGAGATTCTGCTGGAGAAGTTTGACCATTGCCGCCCCACCCACCGTCTGTTGCAGCAGTGGCGAGACCACGGTTTGACTCTCTCTGCAGGAACGGTGGCCGGAGGGCTGAAAAAACTGCAGGGTCTGTTTTTGCCGGTGGCCGAGGCGATCGCCCAGCAGCAGCTCACCCAGGAGAACTGGCAAGCCGACGAGACCGGCTGGCCGGTGTTTGTGGCGGTGGAAGGCAAAAGCGGACGGCTCTGGCATTTGTGGGTGTTTTTGTCGGCCTCCACAGTCGTGTACCAGCTCCAACCCAGTCGCTCGTCTGCAGTGCCTCAATCTCACTTCGGCAGCGCCCAGGGCACTTTACTCACCGATCGATATTCTGCCTATAAGAAGCTGGTCCGGGTCTCAGAGGGGCGTATTTGCCATGCCTTTTGCTGGGCTCACGTGCGCCGCGACTTTTGGCGACTGGGCCTATCCCACCCCCCCTGGCAGGACTGGTCCCTGATGTGGATTGACGACATTGGCCGGCTCTTTGCTGCCAATCAGCTGCGGCTGGCAGTTCGCGATCAGCCCTTGGAATGGGCCCGGGCCGATCGAAAGCTGCGGGTGGCGGTTGAGAAAATGCGAGAGCAATGCGAGGCTCAACGCCAGCTTCCCAGCCTGGCTCCCCCCTGTCGCAAGGTCCTGAAAAGCCTGGCTCGACACTGGCCAGGGCTGACCGTGTTTGTGGATCAACCGGAAGTGGCTATGGACAACAACGCCGCCGAACGCGCCTTGCGCAACCCGGTGGTGGGACGCAAGAATTCCTACGGCTCAGGCAGCCGCTGGAGCGCCCAGTTGGCGGCCAGCTTATTCAGCATCTTTGCCACCCTGCGACTCAACGGCCTCAACCCCCGCCTGTGGCTCAGGGACTATCTGCAGGCCTGCGCTAGGCAAGGCGGACAGCCGCCACCCGACCTGGATCCTTTTCTTCCCTGGGAAATAAGCCCCCATCGTGCCCGCGCATTGACCTGGGCCAGGACGCCGGCAGCGGAGGCTGGATGAAACGCTTCTGCGGGCGAGACTTTAGCGGCCGGGAGATGCGGCGACTGTGTGAGCTGATTGGCGAAGATCCGACCCGCTCGCGGGCCCAGCTCTCCCGCTTGGCCTGCCAGCTCTTGGGCTGGTTCAAGCCTGACGGTGGCCTCAAGGAGATGAGCTGCCGGGTGGCCATGCTGCGCATGCATCGGCAGGGGTTGCTGCAGCTGCCGCCCCCTCGCAACCCGAAGGGAGGCTCGGGCCCAATCAAGCACACTTTCTGCAGCGCACCACAACCGCTGCTGTCCCGACCCGTGCACGAGCTGTCCGGCCTGCATCTGGAGCCGGTCCTGAGCCGCCCCGACTCCACTTTGTGGAATGAATACATCGACCGCTACCACTATCTGGGATACAAGCCCCTGCCGGGTGCTCAGCTGCGCTACTTCGCTTGTTCCGAAAGCCGCATCCTGGCCCTGCTCGGCTTTGGCGCCGCCGCTTGGAAAACCGCCCCTCGCGACCGCTTCATCGGCTGGCGTCCTTCGGAAAGGGAGAGAAACCTTCAACTGATCGTCAACAACGCCCGTTTCTTGATCCTTCCCTGGGTGCAGTCTAAGAACTTGGCCTCCAAACTGCTGGCCATGGCCGCGCGTCAACTCCCCGAGGACTGGCACGACCGCTACGCCTACCGACCCGTTCTGCTGGAAACCTTCGTCGACACGGGGCGCTTCACAGGCGCCTGCTACAAGGCCGCCAACTGGATCCATGTCGGACAGACCCAGGGCCGGGGCAAGCTGGACAGTGACCGCAAGGCCGATCTGCCCACCAAAAGCATCTGGCTCTACCCCCTGAGCAAACACTTCCGAAGATCGCTTCGCTCCACTTGAGTTCCCAACCCGCCTCACCCCATTAGGCATAAACCCATCCCTGCGCTGACACATCAGATTTTGCTGAACACAGGATTTTCAGTCGTGTATATCTGTGGGCATGGGAGTCGCCCGAGGTCAAGCGGAGCAAGCCGGAGAGACTCGGGAGACCTCGACAGCCAGCGTGCAGGTCCGGGTGGATAAGGAGGAGTACATCAGCTTGCGCTGGGCGGCGGCGTACTGGAAGGCCCGGCACCGGGAAGCGGTCCGGCGGGAAGTAGATCTCAAAAGCAACAATGAAAAGCTGCGGGCTCGCATTCGTGAGTTGGAAGGCCGACTGTACGGTGGTCGAAGCGAGCGTCGGGTTTGCGAGGGCAAGAGTCCGTCCCGGCGCCCGGTCTCAGCGCGCCCTCGCGGACAGCAACCGGGGAGTCGGGGACATGGCCGAAGCAGCCTGGATCGGCTCGAAGCCCGCGAGGAAGTGGCGGATCTACCCGAAGAGCAGCAGAAGTGTCCCCGCTGCGGTCGGCGCCTGGATCCGTTTCCGGGGACCGACGACGCCCAGGTGGTGGAGATCGAAACCCAGGTCTGGCGCCGGGTGATCAGACGCAGGCGATACCATCCAAGCTGTAGTTGCGGGGTCTTGCCCGGCATCGTGACGGCGCCTTCGCCGGCGCGTCTGATCGCGCGCGGCAAGCTGGGCATTTCGGTGTGGGTGAGAGTGATCTTGGACAAGTATCTTTATTCGCGTCCCAGCCACCGACTGCTGCAGGAGCTGGCCGGCCAAGGTGTGAGGCTGTCGCCGGGGACGATCGCGGGAGGGCTGAGGAAACTGCTCCCGCTGTTGGAGCCGGTCCGGGAGGCCATCCGCAGCAAACAGTTGAGTGAGGATCGTTGGCAGGCGGACGAGACCGGCTGGCGGGTGTTCGAGGAGGTGGAGGGCAAGGAGGGTCACGGCTGGCATCTGTGGGTGTTCCGATCCCCTTCGACGGTTGTGTTCACCCTGTCTCCCAGCCGCTCGGTCCAGGTGCCGGAGGCGCACTTCGGAGACCATGCGGCCGGCATTCTGCTGGCTGACCGCTACGCCGTGTACAAGAAGTTGGCCAGACAATGGGAGGATCTCGAGTTGGCCTTTTGCTGGGCCCACGTGCGACGCGACTTTTTCTGCTTGGCCAAGGCCTGGCCCGAACAGGAGGGCTGGGCGATGAGTTGGGTGGAGGGGATCGGGGGCCTGTTCCATCTGAACCGGCGTCGGCTGCAGGTCCGAAAACAGCCCGAAAGCTTTGCCGCCCGGGATCGGGACCTGCGCGGGGTGGTCCGCGAACTGGAGAGGCGGCGCGATGCGGAGCTGGAGAGTTCGGCCGTGCACGGCGCCTGCAAAAAGGTGCTGCGCAGCCTGCAGCGACACTGGGAAGGGTTGACCGTGTTCGTAGAGCATCCCGAGGTGGCCATGGACAACAACGCCTCAGAGCGCGCTTTGCGAGGCCCGGTGGTGGGGCGCAAGAACTACTACGGTTCGGGCAGTCGGTGGAGCGCCCGTCTGGCCGCTGTTTTGTTCACGATCCTGCAAACCTTGCAGCTGTGGGAGATCAACCCGCAACGGTGGCTGAGTTCCTATCTGAAATGCTGCGCCGAATCGGGCAACCGGGCGCCGCCGGATGTGAAGCGATTCCTGCCCTGGGAAATGGACCCCGCCCAAAGAGCGGCCTGGAGTCGACCCTTTTGTCGGGAGGCGGCATGAAGCGCTACTGCGGCCGCAACTTCAGCGGCGAGCAGATCGGGCAACTCCGAGACTTGATTGCCGACAACCCGGGCCGCACGCGCGCCCAGCTGTCTCGATCGGCGTGCCGACTGCTTCAGTGGCGCAAAGCGGACGGTGGCCTCAAGCAGATGAGCTGCCGGGTGGCCATGCTGCGCATGCATCGCGAGGGGCTCCTGCAGCTGCCGCCCCCTCGCAACCGGAAAGGAGGCTCGGGCCCGATCGAGCACACTTTCTGGAGCGCCCCGCAACCGCCGCTGTCCCGACCCGTGCATGAGCTGCCCGGGGTGCATCTGGAGCCGGTCCTGAGCCCCCCCGACTCCGCTTTGTGGAATGAATACATCGACCGCTATCACTATCTGGGATACAAGCCCCTGCCGGGTGCTCAGCTGCGCTACTTCGCTTGCTCTGAAGAGCGCATCCTGGCCCTGCTTGGCTTTGGCGCCGCCGCTTGGAAAACCGCCCCCCGCGATCGCTTCATCGGCTGGCGTCCTTCCGAACGGGAGAGAAACCTTCAATTGATCGTCAACAACGCGCGCTTTCTCATCCTTCCCTGGGTGCAGTCTAAGAACTTGGCCTCCAAACTGCTGGCCTTGGCCGCGCGTCAACTCCCCGAGGACTGGCACGACCGCTACGCCTACCGGCCCGTTCTACTGGAGACCTTCGTTGACACCCAACGCTTCACAGGCGCCTGCTACAAGGCCGCCAACTGGATCCATGTCGGACAGACCCAAGGGCGCGGCAAACTGGACCGTGACCACAAGGCCGATCTGCCCACCAAAAGCATCTGGCTCTACCCCCTGAGCAAACACTTCCGAAGGTCGCTTCGCTCCACTTGAGTCCTCAAGAGCATCGTCCGTTGGTCATTGCTTGAGTATGGGTTTACCGAATATTTACTCTTCTTGGTAAATATTAGGTAAACCCATCATCGGCTTTATGCCTAATGGGGTGAGGCGGGTTGGGAACTCAAGTGGAGCGAAGCGATCTTAGGAAGTGTTTGCTCAGGGGGTAGAGCCAGATGCTTTTGGTGGGCAGATCGGCCTTGCGGTCACGGTCCAGCTTGCCCCGGCCCTGGGTCTGTCCGACATGGATCCAGTTGGCGGCCTTGTAGCAGGCGCCTGTGAAGCGCCCCGTGTCGACGAAGGTTTCCAGCAGAACGGGTCGGTAGGCGTAGCGGTCGTGCCAGTCCTCGGGGAGTTGACGCGCGGCCATGGCCAGCAGTTTAGAGGCCAGGTTCTTGGACTCGACCCAGGGAAGGATCAAGAAACGGGCGTTGTTGACGATCAGTTGAAGGTTTCTCTCTCTTTCCGAAGGACGCCAGCCGATGAAGCGGTCGCGAGGGGCGGTTTTCCAAGCGGCGGCGCCAAAGCCGAGCAGGGCCAGGATGCGGCTTTCGGAACAAGCGAAGTAGCGCAGCTGAGCACCCGGCAGGGGCTTGTATCCCAGATAGTGGTAGCGGTCGATGTATTCATTCCACAAAGTGGAGTCGGGGCGGCTCAGGACCGGCTCCAGATGCAGGCCGGACAGCTCGTGCACGGGTCGGGACAGCAGCGGTTGTGGTGCGCTGCAGAAAGTGTGCTTGATTGGGCCCGAGCCTCCCTTCGGGTTGCGAGGGGGCGGCAGCTGCAGCAACCCCTGCCGATGCATGCGCAGCATGGCCACCCGGCAGCTCATCTCCTTGAGGCCACCGTCAGGCTTGAACCAGCCCAAGAGCTGGCAGGCCAAGCGGGAGAGCTGGGCCCGCGAGCGGGTCGGATCTTCGCCAATCAGCTCACACAGTCGCCGCATCTCCCGGCCGCTAAAGTCTCGCCCGCAGAAGCGTTTCATCCAGCCTCCGCTGCCGGCGTCCTGGCCCAGGTCAATGCGCGGGCACGATGGGGGCTTATTTCCCAGGGAAGAAAAGGATCCAGGTCGGGTGGCGGCTGTCCGCCTTGCCTAGCGCAGGCCTGCAGATAGTCCCTGAGCCACAGGCGGGGGTTGAGGCCGTTGAGTCGCAGGGTGGCAAAGATGCTGAATAAGCTGGCCGCCAACTGGGCGCTCCAGCGGCTGCCTGAGCCGTAGTAATTCTTGCGTCCCACCACCGGGTTGCGCAAGGCGCGTTCGGCGGCGTTGTTGTCCATAGCCACTTCCGGTTGATCCACAAACACGGTCAGCCCTGGCCAGTGTCGAGCCAGGCTTTTCAGGACCTTGCGACAGGGGGGAGCCAGGCTGGGAAGCTGGCGTTGAGCCTCGCATTGCTCTCGCATTTTCTCAACCGCCACCCGCAGCTTTCGATCGGCCCGGGCCCATTCCAAGGGCTGATCGCGAACTGCCAGCCGCAGCTGATTGGCAGCAAAGAGCCGGCCAATGTCGTCAATCCACATCAGGGACCAGTCCTGCCAGGGGGGGTGGGATAGGCCCAGTCGCCAAAAGTCGCGGCGCACGTGAGCCCAGCAAAAGGCATGGCAAATACGCCCCTCTGAGACCCGGACCAGCTTCTTATAGGCAGAATATCGATCGGTGAGTAAAGTGCCCTGGGCGCTGCCGAAGTGAGATTGAGGCACTGCAGACGAGCGACTGGGTTGGAGCTGGTACACGACTGTGGAGGCCGACAAAAACACCCACAAATGCCAGAGCCGTCCGCTTTTGCCTTCCACCGCCACAAACACCGGCCAGCCGGTCTCGTCGGCTTGCCAGTTCTCCTGGGTGAGCTGCTGCTGGGCGATCGCCTCGGCCACCGGTAAAAACAGACCCTGCAGTTTTTTCAGCCCTCCGGCCACCGTTCCTGCAGAGAGAGTCAAACCGTGGTCTCGCCACTGCTGCAACAGACGGTGGGTGGGGCGGCAATGGTCAAACTTCTCCAGCAGAATCTCCACCCAAACCGAAATCCCTAGTTTGCCTTTGGGAATCAAGCGTGCCGGGGCGGGCGCCGTGACAATGCCGGGCAGCACCCCGCAGCGGCAGGCCGCTTTGTACTTGCGCCGCCGGATCACCCGCCGGTGGGCCCGCACTTCGATTTCGGCCACCTCGGCGTCTTCCGTCCAGCCCAAGGCTTCCAGTGCCAGACCGCATTTCGGACAGCTTTTTTGGGCTTCCTCCAGATCCACTACCTCTTCCTGGGCTGCCAACCCGTCCAGAGTGGTCCGACCGTGCCCCTGCTTGCCTTTTTGCTGCCCTCGGGGTCGCCCGCTCGCCTTGGGGCTGGAACTGCCAGCGCGCCCACCCTTGGCCTGTTCACTCTTGCGCCCCCAGAGCTGACTCTCCAGCTCTCGAACTCGAGCCCGCAGACTCAAGTTCTCTGACTTCAACTGCTTTTCTCTCTCCACCGCCCCGGCATGCTGGGCCTTCCAGTACGCTGCCGCCCAGCGCAGCCGGATGTACTCTTCCTTGGCCACCAAAACCCGCTTCGTCGAGCCATCAGCCGTCAGTCCACCCGATTCCGGCTTGGTGGTAGCACTCAGCTGCATGCTCCCTGTATACACACTCGCAGCTTCTGTGTCCAGCAAAGTTTGACCGCGGGCTTATTTGGAAGGAGATTATTGCAAGACGGAGTTTACCGAATATTTACTATACTTGGAAATGGAACTTCAGTTTATACCAGTACAACACCAAGGTTCCAAGAAATCCGAAATCCCAGAGTGGGTAAGGGGCCACGGCGGAAGGGTAGGAGCGTGGGTCTGCACAGCTTCATCGGGAGAAGCTGCAGAATCCACGCTGCGACGATTCGATGAAATCGACCAGTGTCTTTAAAGCGGGAGAACCAAGGCACTCCAGCTTTTCGATTTTTTGCCTCAGTCTCAATTCGGTGGAAGACAGCAGCCGGTACGCTCGCTTCAGGAATCGAAGCTCCTCCTGACTCATGCTGCTCCGACTGATTCCGACCAGGTTGAGGCAGCGGTGGATAGCGGGGGCGCCGTCAACCAGGAAAAAGGGGAGGACATCCTGTACAACCTTGGAGTTGCCCCCGATCATCGCCATTTTCCCAACGCGGCAGAACTGATGAACGCCGACTCCCCCTGACAGGAATGAGTGGTCACTCAGGCTGACATGACCCGCCAGGGTGACATTATTGGCCAGGATGACATGATTTCCCAGGACACATTCGTGAGCTACGTGTGAGTAGGCCATCAGGTAGCAGTTGTCGCCAATCCGTGTGGCGGCGTCCGCTTCAGTGGCTCGGTTGACGGTCACACTTTCACGGAAGACATTCCGGTCTCCGATCTGGAGGTGGGAACGATCCCCGGAGAACGTGAGGTCCTGTGGTTCTCCGCCCAGGACGGCGCCTTCGGCGACCAGGTTTCCCGCTCCCAGACGAGAGTACCGTTTTATGACGGCATGGGCCCCGATTTGGCAGCCGTTTCCCAGCACGGTGTCTTCTTCGACTACGGCATAAGGTCCAATCAATACATCGGCTCCGATTTCGGACCCGGGGGCGACCACCGCGGTGGGATGGATCTGAACCTGGCTCATCACGCCGAGTGTAGCACTCCTTTCGCGTTCCAAGTTCCGGTTGCGCGCTCATTGCATTCGCGCCTCTGTCTGCTCGGCGGCGGGACATGAGGCAAGATACCCATCGGTGCCGGACCGGAGTGTGGGAGGACCCTCCGTGGTCCGAACAAGGAAACTGCGGAGGCAGGAACGCCAGTGACTGCGCAGCGGCCCACAGGCCGCCGGAGAAACGAGAACCTGGAACTTGGAACGTGAACCTCAGTCCGGCAGCCTGGCTACGGGGAGGGTGGCAAATTGTCCTGGGCGGGTCTGGACGGCGGTTGCAGCGACGTTGCCGGAGGCCCGGATCTCGAGAATCCCGAAAAAGCGATTGAGCGTCCCCAGTGTCCAGGCGAAATCAGTCACAAAGAACCGCAGTTGGCCGCCGCCGGCGATCAGGATGACCTGGTCGGTTGCGAGCTCTGCGGCCAGTTGACCTCGGGGATCGAAAAGTCTGGGATCGAGGCTGATGGGCTGGTCTTCCAGGTTGAGGATGGCCACTCCGGTGTTGATTGCTTCCAGAAGGTCAATCTGGATGAGGGTCCTGAATCCGGACTCCATTGTCCGACTGGGGGGCACGCCGGCCACTCCAAAGTCCCCTCCGAAGAGAATGACACCGCCAAGAGGGTGGTCGGACTCCACTGTCAAAGAACCAGCCAGCAGAGGTCCCTGTCCGGAGGTTTGATAGACACGGCCTCCGTTAGCGGCGACACCTGCATCGAGGGTGGCATCGCCCACATCCTCGAGATGGATAGGAAGAAGCTCTCCTTCTTCATCCCTGGCCATGAGGACGGCATTGGCGTCGGTGACTCCTGACAGATTCAGGAGCGAGATCTGGCTGAACAATCCCTCTCCGTCAGCGAACTGGGCAAAATTCAGGGCCGCAACCGACTCGAGTCGTGCTGTTGTCGCGGAACTTCCGGCCCTCGATACCGGCAGGGCGGCGAACTCACCCGGGTGTGTCTGGATGGCGGTGGCAGCGAGCGTGTGGGAAGCGGTGGCGCTCAGAATTCCCAGGAAGCGGGAAAGATCGAGCGGAGGTGAGAAGCTCAAATCGGTGACGAAGAGTGACTGCTGACCCCTACCGGCAATGTGCAGTGCTCCATTGCTCGGATTGGCAATGGCTGCCAGCGAGCCGTCCAGGTTCCATAGGGAGATCTCCAGTGTCGTTGCATCCTTGTCGAGATTGACCACTGAGACCCCCGTATCGACGGCTCTGTCCAAGCCGAAGTTGCTGACGCCCGGCTCACCCATTACCGAAGTCGACAAGGTTGTCACCCCGACACTGTTCCTTTATGGGGAAAGAGACTTTAATTGCTCTCCCGGACAGGCGGAGCAAATGTATGTCTGTCTGAAGACTCTGGGAAGAGAAACTGCCCTGATTCTCTACCCGGGGGAGGGCCACGGCATCCAGAAGCCGTCCAATCTCACAGATCGGGCGCGCCGCTACGCCCTGTGGTTCGATAAACACATCCATGGCAAGGAGGTCGACCCCACCTACCGGAGTTGGCCGCCCCAATAACTACCGCTCGCTTTTTACTCGTGCCGTTGCAAGTTTCAAGTTGGAAGTTGAAAGTTTCACGAACCTTCAACCTTGAACCTTCAACGGTCCTCAGCCAGTTCCCGACCCTGGGTGTCGTAAACAGTGACCTGCCCCAGACTCCCCAGCGGGCCAAGCAGTTGATCCGCGTCACCCACTACTGTGATAACGAGGCGCTCCGGATCAAAGTATCGCCGCGAGCCTTCCAGAATCCCGGCCGGCGACAGACTTTGGAGCACGGGGATGTACTGCTGATAGTAATCTTCTGGCAACTGATTCAGACGGCGATCGATTTCCAGGCCCCCCATGGAAGTTGCCGTTTCCATTCGCCGCACGAAACCTCCGATCAGTTCGGCGCAGGCCAATTCCACTTCCGCCGACTCCGGTTCACTATCTCGCATCCGCTGAAGCTCTTTCAGGGTCTGGTCTATGGCGTCCAGTACTGCGTCCGATCTCACATCTGCGGCTGCCGAATAGAAGCCGGATCTGGTATAGCCTCTGAGCAGGCTGTAAGCTCCATAGGTGTAGCCTTTGTCCTCCCGCAGGTTCATAAACAGCCGCGAACTGGCGCCGCCTCCCAGAACCTGATTGGCCAACCGCAGACACAGGAACTCGGGAGAGGATCGGGCAGGTCCCGGGCCCGCCACTTCAAAACGAGATTGAACCGAGTGGGGGCGATGAACCAGGAGTACCCGGCCGGCTTTCAGTTCATGCACGTCGGGTATGACCGGATCTTCAGTCTCCGCCCGCTTCCAGGCAGAGAAATGACGGGTGGCCAGATCGACCGCCTCTTCCAGTTCGATCGGTCCGGCCAGCAGAAGGCAGGCCTGGTTCGGTGCGAGGCGGCGCTCGAGAACGGATCTCACAGTGTCTCGGGTGAGATCCTGCAGGTGTTCCACAGGAATGCTGACCCGGGAGTAGGGGTGTCCGGCAAACAGAGCTGCCAGTGTCCTCTCGGAGGCGAGGAAGCTTGGCTGAGCTCTTTCTGAGATCAGAAAGCTCATCCAGCGTACCTTCAGCTTCTCGAATTCTTCCGGGTTGTAGCTGGGCTCGAGAAGCACCTCGGAGAGAATCTGGAAGGCCTCCTCCAGGTAGGAATCCAGCACCGATACAAAAAAGCGAGAGGATTCCAGGTAGACATCGGCATCGGCTTGAATGGCAAACCGGTCGAGGGCCTCAGCCAGTTCCGATGAGGTTCGGCGGAGGGTCCCTTCGAAGATCAGATCCGTGCCGACCTGCAGAGCTGCCAGGCTGTGAGGGGGATTGCGCACCCTTCCACCCGGGATAGCCAGGCGAATAGAAACCCGGGGAAGCCTCCGTTCGGTCAGAGCCATGACGGTCAGTCCATTAGGAAGGCGCGCCTGTTTGACCTCCGGATAAACAACGTTGGGGACGGCCCCGATCGGGGGCGGTACGGACGAATTTGCGAAGCAATGGGTCGTGGGCGGTGTCATGACAGAGCTTTGGAGTGTGTCGGCGCAGGGCCTGTCTCCACAATAATTGTTGTTCGGTTCTCGGGCACGAGGAACTGCCCGGCAACGGTCTGGATCTCCTTCGCGGTTACCCGCAGATACCTCTCTATTTCCAGGTTGATGAGCATTGGGTCCTCGAAATACGTCATGTACTGGGCCAGCCCCTCGCCAATGCCGTGAATCGTAGCCCGGGTCGATACGGCGCGATAGAGAACCTGGTTTCTGGCTTTCTCCAGTTCTTGATCTGAGATTCTGGAGTCTCTGACCCGGCTCAGTTCCTCCTCCAGGGCTTCCTGAACGGTCTGAATCTCTACGCCGTCCTGAGTCTGGAACCAGAAGATGAACATCTGCGGCCCTCGATAGAGGTTCGGTCCTGCCGAAAGGCTCGCGACCCAGTTGTTGTCATAGATCATGCGGCGATAGAGCCGGGAGGACTCACCCCTGGCCAGCACCAGGGAAAGCATGGAAAGAGCGTAGTGAGCTGCAGAGCCGGCGACCGGTATGTGGTACCCCAGGTGCAGCGCCGGAAGCGGTGCCAGTTCGTCCCTGACGACTTCCAGTTTTTCCCCGGATTGTCGGGGCTCGTCCAGATCCGGCGCTCGGGCGTCGGTCCCCAGTTCGATGTCCTCGAAGTGGTTGGCGATCAGGCGGAGTGTCTCTTCTTCGAGAATGTCGCCGGCCACGACCAGAGTAGCGTTGTCGGGTCCGTAGTGGTTGCGGTGGAAAGTGACGGCATCCTCAACGGTAGACTTCTTCAGGTCATCGACGGATCCGATAATCGGATGAGAATACGCCCAGTTTTCGTAGGCCACAGCGTCAAATCGTAACAGAGCAGTGCCGTAGGGGTGGTTGTCGTAACTCTGCTTCTTTTCCTCGATGACCGTCTGCCTTTGATTCTCAAAGTTCTCAGGAGTGACCCTCAAAGAGCTCATCCTGTCCGCTTCCAGCCACAGGGCCAGTTCCAGCGCATTGGAAGGAACGGTTTCAAAATAGTTGGTTCGGTCCTTGCTGGTGCTGGCGTTCCACCGTCCACCGACGGAGTCAACGTACCGGCCGTGCTCGGCTTTGCCCACGTTCTCGGACCCTTGAAACATCATGTGCTCGAACAGATGGGCCAGCCCGGACTTTCCCACCTGCTCATAACTCGACCCAACCCGGTAGTGAAGAGTCACATGGACCAGTGGGACACGCCTGTCACCGTACAGGATGACGTCCAGACCGTTCTTCAGCTTCTCCTGGCGGAAACAGATCGGTGGAACCTTGGTCATTATGGGAGTCTTGGGCTGATACCGAGCTGAAACCGAGAAGGGGGATTCTTAGCTCAGATCGAATTCGAAGAACATCAGATACTCTCGGGTCTCGAGATTGGTAATGTTTGGAATATAGATTCTGGTTCCGGCGTTGAGCTGGATCAATTCAAAAAAAACAATCCCAAAATCGCTGCCGTAAGGAGGAATCAGTTTCTCGCCAAAGCTCTTTCGTTCAAAGTCCGCCACCATGTTCTTGTTCTTGATGTTTCGGAGGAGAATATCTTCGTGCGAGGAGTAAGCGGTTTTCTTTTTCTTGGCAATATTCAGAAGAACTTTCTTGTACGGGGTGGAGCGCCGGTTGACGCCGGCGTCGCTCAGATAGATGTCACTTGCCGAGAGACGAATGGCGAAGTCGTTGTTGTTTTCGATCACGACCAGAACAGGCATGATCTGCTTCTGATAAAGCTTTTTCGTATCGAAGACGGAGAGGATCTCCGCTTCCGTATCGAAGGCCCTGGCTCCGATCACGACTTTCTGTAGTGACTGGTGAGAGGGGTATTCTCCGGCCGGCTGGATGTTGATGTCCCTAATCTTGTATCCGGCAAAGAGTAAGTCCAGTGCCAGCAGCAGGATCCCGCCCTTGACCACCGTCCGACGCATAACGACATCATACCGCAAAAGGACTTGCAGAGATCTGCCCCCCGTTGATTTGCCCGGTGCTCACTTTCATAATTACGTTTTCGACATGGGTCCTCGAGAGAGGGTTCGATTCCGGAGGGGAACCATGGATTTTGAGAAGCTGGGTTCCTTTTACCTGGGGCAAGGGATACGATGCGGAGGCCGGGCAGCTGCAGGACGAACTGCTGATGTACGATGCCCGCGACCTGACCAATCTTCTGCTGGCCTTCCCCGAGCTGCGCCCTGAAGACTTTCGCCCCTGGATCAACCCGGACGGCGGCGAACTGTTCGGACCACGAAGAGTCTTCCCACACTGTTCGGACCACGAAGGGTCTTCCCACATTCAGGGCGGAACCCGGAACGTTGGAGCGTGGTCAGTGTAACCAATCCAACAGTGGCGGCGTTTCTGGTGTAGTCTAGATGCTAGGCGTAATGGCGAACAGCACCCAGTATCGCTTGGCTGCGGTCGGTCCCGATCTTGCGGCGGCGTCCAACTTCGAGCAGCCACCGATCCCGGCTCATTTGACCGACGAAGAACTCGTGCACAGAACGCGCGCGGGTGACGTGACGGCCTTCGATTCTCTGGTGCTGCGCTACCGGAAGAAACTGACGGCCGTCGCCTGGCGTTTTTTCTCGGATCAGGCCGATGCAGAGGATATGGCTCAGGAAGCTTTTGTGCGGGCCTATACGAACCTCGAGAAGTTGCGACCGGGAGTGCCGTTTCACAATTGGCTCTACCGGGTCACGATCAATCTGTGTCTGGACCGTGTTCGCAAGGAGAAACGGAGGCCTCAGCAGCTCGAGCCCGATCTCACCCAACCTGGAGAGGAGTGGCTGGAGCGGCAGCTCTACCACGAAGAAACGGATCCAGAGCCCGGCTTCGTGGGTCATCTGATTGCTCAGCAACTGATCAGCCGAGTGCTGGAACGAATTGCTCCGCGGGACCGCCTGGTCCTGCATTTGCTCTACTGCGAAGGTCTCAGTGTCCAAGAGGTCGCTGCGACACTGGGTTGGACGAAAACAAATGTCAAAGTCAGGGCTTTTCGAGCTCGTCGAGCTCTTAGGAAATACTTGAATCAGCTGGACACTGTCCACGAGGAATGAACGATGCGTGCCAACAATCGAGGCGACGAGAAACTGCTGGAACGATTCCTGGAAAGGGTATTCCGCCAGGTTGAGCTCATTGGCCACAGCGATGATGACGCCTTCCTGGCCGGCTTTTACAGGAAGCTGAAACAGGGTTTGCGTGTTGAGCCCCAGACCCTTGGAGTCTGGTGCTGGAAAATAGCTCCGGTAACAGGAATCGCGAGTTTTCTGCTTTGCCTGACCTTTATCTTTAGCCAGCCAGGCGCAGCCGTCGCTCCGGAAGAAGGCCAAGAACAGGTATTCACGCTTCTGAGCGAGAGCCTGGAGGGGGATTCGATAGTCGAGGTGATCCTCCACGACGGAGGGGGTGAGCGATGAGTTTCTGGAAGAGGTTCACGGGTGTTGCGCTGCTTTTTGCTCTCGGCTTTCTGGCGGGGGCGACCGTTGCCAGCAGCTTTGATTTGAACCCGGCGGCAGATGGGCCCAAGCGCTGGAGGCACGGACCCTCACCACTTTCCGGCTCCTTTTATTCGGAGTTGAATCTGAGGGAAGAACAGAGGGACGCAGTCGAAGTGATCCTGGAACAGTACCGGTTAGGATTGGGTGAGCTCCGAAAGAGTATGGCACCCAGGATTCACGAAATGCTGAAACAGGCCGAGCGAGAGATAGAGCCGATTCTTGACGCCCAGCAGAAGACCCGGTACACAGAGCAGTTGTCAAAGTGGGAGGAGAGGCATCGCCGTCGCTTCGAGAAGAAAAGACAGCAATTCAATTCCCGACCAGGGTCGGACACGGATTCTCGGTAGGGGCGCTTGGGCTCAGAGTACTCCGCTCCTCCGCTTGATACATCAATCTTCAGGGAATGGGAGTTCCCGGCAGGACTGGAAAAGCCGTCAGAGTGGCGACGTCCTCAGGGAAGCTCGTCAGTGGATCGTTGTTCTGTTTCAGGGTTACGGCTGCGATCGGAACGTCACTGGATATCGCGACCAGGCCACGCATCTCTCCAATTTGATCGACATCCGAAAAGAGTTCGGTCACGAATCGGGCGGTATGCCTTCCCGCTCCCAGAGCGAGCTCCTGCTGGTCAACCTGTTGTCCCTGGGCATTAAACAGGGTCAACTCGATCGTGGCGGTGCCTCCGGCCCCGGCCGGTGCGGGTCCCGGATTGACCAGTGCCAGACCGGTGTCCGAGTCTCCCAGCGTGTTCACGAAGATCGAAAACGCAGTCAAGGGAGCTGAGGCCGGAACGCCAGACTCGGTCTCCAGAATCCCACTCGGCACATTCACTTGCGAAAACACCGCCGAGCCTCCGATTCCTGCAAAAGTCGACACCCGGGCAAACCCGGCCGTGATCGCTCCCAGCCCATCGGTCTGTGCCACCACCGACGCTCCAGCGTTCAAAAGAAAGTCGAAGCTCGATGCCGTCCCAAAACCTTCCAATGTGAGAACCATCTCAGACCCGTCGCTCTCGAAAAAGTCCACATGAACGTTGTTGGCGGCCACCGAAGTGTTGGCGAAACTGAGCGAGGTCTGGAAACTGATCGGCCCACTAGAGACGATAGCGACCGAATCGCCGACCTTTTCGCCGCCAGCTCGCGCAACCTAACACCGGCATCCGCGCGTCATGCGGCTTACGTGCTGTATGCGCCGATTTCTCACAATCCCGAGGTGTCGAGACATTGCGCGTCAGTCCTGTCGGATATCGAGCTGCGGAGAGCGGACCGCTTTGTAACCGAATACGACAAGGCCCAGTTCAAACAGCGCCGTGCGTTTCGTCGCTTCTGCGGCGCCACAGTGCTCGGATCGTCGCGGCCCCTGCGGCAGATCGTTTTCGAGGAGACAGAAAAGGGGCGGCCTTACCTTTCCGATTTGCCTGATTTCTGGTTTAGTTTTTCCTCCTACCGGTTCGGTTTTCTGGGGGCGTGGTCGTCGACACATGGAATCGGCGTCGATCTCGAAGGCCAAACCAGGAATCTGGAGGCTGTAGAACTAGCTCATCGGTTTTTTTCGGGAGCCGAGGCGAATGCTGTTGAAAGCGTAGGCGGTCGGGAGCGCCTGCGGACTTTTTTACAATTCTGGAGCCTCAAAGAGGCGGCGTTGAAATCCATCGGCGAGGGATTGCCCTTTGGCCTCGACGCCTTCGAATTCGAGCTGGACCCAGATCCGCGTGTCGTTCATGCGCCCCCTGACCACGGCGGACCGGAGCAATTTGACGCCCACTTGATCGAGGGGACTGACTGTTGCGCGGCTCTCGTCATTCGAAGCTTGGCCTGATGTCGCGGGTGGCTACGGGCCGCCTAAATCACGTCCTGAGACCTATCGCCCTACTAGGGCGTCGAATCGCTCCGGAGGCGCAGCGGCTGCCACTTCAGGTAGGTCAGGGAGCGCCACAACCACTCCATGGGGCCGAAGCGGAAGCGTCTCGACCACCACTTACACACGACGACCTGCACGGCGAAGATCATCACCGCCCAAGCGGTGACGGAACCTGGCCCCAGTCGAAAGGCCCGGCCGAAGCCGTACCCGTAGAAGAAGGTGGTGAACATCAGGGTCTGGGTCAGGTAGACGGTCAGGGCCAGGCGGCCGACCCCGGCCAGGGGCACGAGGGCGGCCTTTCCGCGGGGAGTCTGCGCGGCGAGGATGAGCGTTGCCGCATAGCCGAGGGCAAGAGCCGCGGTCCCGAAGGCGAAGAGGAGATCGCCGCCGAACTGGACGCCATTGTCCTGATCGATCAGACGGATATCTATATCCGTGCATGCTCCCTCAGCACTGCCTCGATTATGACCTGCAGCCACTTCTCAGTCCCAGTACAATGGCGCCGAAGCACCACATCAGGAGCGGAATCGGAGACGTAGCATGCTCATATCCAGGAAGCCCGTAACACTGTTAATCGAAACAGGCTTGATCTGCATTATCGCGATACCTTTCCTGCAGGGCCGGGGGAAGCTTGACGTCATCCACCTGAGAAACGGGGACACGATCACGGGGGAAACCACCCGCCTGGAAAGAGGGGTACTGAAGGTGAGCACCGATTTCATGGGGACGATCGACATTGAGTGGAGAGGGGTGCTGCGCGTGACCAGTCCCCAGACCTTTGATGTGGACACGGGAACAGGTGTCAGCTTAGGAGGAGTCTTGACTGAGTCCGGCCAGGATGGCTTGATCAAGGTGAGCCGCACCGCTCAGGACGTCCAGACCCTGGAACGCATCGATATCGTCCGCATCCGGCCCCTGGACAAGAACCTCTGGGACCGCTTCGAGGCTCGGGTTGATTTTGGATTCGATGTCACCCGGGCCAACCGCAACACGACATTCAATCTCAGGTCCGAGGTCAATTACCTGGCCGAGAAGGCCACTACGACAGCGACCTACAGCTCCTTTCTCACCAAACAGCAGGGTCTCGATACTCTCACGCGAAATGACCTGTTGGTCTCGCACGAACGCCGCTTCAAGGAGCGGTGGTTCGCGGTTGGTCTGGGCCAGTATCAGCAGAATGAAGAGCTGGGGCTGGAGAATCGAAGTCTGGGTGGAGGCGGATGGGGGCGTTACCTCAAGCAGAGCAATCACTGGATTCTGAAGGCGACCGGAGGGCTGAGCCTGGTGCGAGAGCGCTTTCGCGACACGGTGGATAGCCAGGTTAACGTAGAAGGTATAGCCGCCCTGAGCCTCGATTTCTTTCGCTTCGAGGGCAACGCGCGCGACATCTCGACCCAGGTTGTGTTCTGGCCCAACCTCTCTGATTTCGGGCGAATCCGAATCGATGTCACTTCCGGCATCCGTTACGAGATCTTCAAGGACTTCTCTTTGGGTTTCAGCTTCTGGAACAACTACGACAGCCGCCCTACCAACGAGGATGCAGAGAAAAACGACTTCGGCCTCAGCACCACGATCGGCTTCAAGTTTTGATCCTTGGGTCGTCCCTATGGCGACTGGGTTTGCCCATGACGACCCTGTAGCTGATCAGATCCAATGGCCGAATCCCACCAAACCGACCTAGCAGATTCAATCGTCGGGGACGGTGCATTTCAACGTTCGTCGTCTACCTCTTTCCTGAGCTTCTCAAGGGTCAGCGTCAGCGCCCTGACCGCCAGCCCGGCCTCGGTCCACGATGATCCGTCCTGCCTCCCAGACCCCCAAGACAAAACAGGTGCCAACAACGTTATCTGTCTCCAACTGTCAGGAACACCGAGGAAAGGGCCGCCGCGTTTGGAAACGTAAGGGAAGTGTCAAACAGTTGCGCGCACCTTCATCCGGTTCCCGTGGCTTCCACCGGCTCTGATGGACAGGTCGGTGAGGCAAACAACAGAACTGCGGGCGCCAGAGGGTAGCGCAAGAGTTGTGTGAAAGGCGTTGCGGCGCCCCCGAACGGTGAGGGGAGAGTAACGGCTGTTCTATGTCTATGATCTCGGGATGGCGGTTGCTTAACCACGCCGAGAGCGTCTCGGTGGAATGCTCAGCTATTACTATCGGGAGGCAGCGTGACGAGTCAGTCGAGTTTTGGCACTATACGGGACCGGATCTTTCCCCGACCGGAATTGCACACCCTGGTATTCGGAGGGGAGGAAACCACTTCCCCACAACCTCGAATACAGGGGCTGGCCTTCCTTCGCCTTGGTGATCAGGGCGACGTAGGCAGGCAGATCCCGGTTTTCCGAGCCCAGCCCATAGCTGAGCCACTATCCGATGGAAGGACGTCCCGCCCGCTCCGATCCGGACTGGAAGAAGGTGATGGCTGGATCGTGGTTGATGGCCGACTAGCATGCGAAACAAGCCGTTCCGCAAGACACGGATCCAGAAGTTTGATGATGTGAGCCGGTTGACAAGGCGGCGATGTGCTCTTCGAGAAACCCTCACGGGAGTTCTTCAGACAGTGTGCCAGGCTCGATCCTTGCAGACTTGACCCGCTCCATAGCGTTCACCAGATCGGCCTGGGAAACGGTCGATTGGTCGGCCCTCGCCGCCCGCAGCGCGGCATCGATTACGGCGTTCTTGATGTCGCGTCCACAGATATGCTCGATGCCTGCCAGCCGATCCACAGAGACATCGCCGGCCAGGGGAAGCTGCTCCGGGAGGTGACGGCGCCAGATCTCCCGGCGGGCGGGCTCGTCGGGCATGGGGAAGTATAGATTTCGCACCCTCGTCTCGAATCCCCTGTCGTAGTTCTCAACCAGGTTCGTGGCAAAGATAACGATTCCCTTGAACTGTTCCAGGCAGACCAGGAGCTGGCTGCGCATCGAGTTGATGGCCTGTTCCGCTCCCTGGGTGACATTGGTCAGACGCCGCGAAAGTAGAGAGTCAGCCTCATCGATGAACAGGACCGCGTCGTCTCTTTGAGCGGCAAAGAAGAGGGCCTCTACATTCTTGGCACCGTCCCCCACGTACTTGCTTTCGATCTGTCCGTAGCTGGCCATCAGAACCGGGCGCTCCAAATAATCAGCCAGTGAATGAGCCGCCAGAGTCTTCCCCGTACCCGGTGGGCCGTGAAAGTTTAGAGCTGTTCGAGGAAAGGGTTCGATGGCCTTCAGGTTCCACCGCTCGAAAACCAGTGCTTCCAGCTTCACGAGGTCGACCGCAGAAAGGAGACTCTCGCGCAACTCCGCGGCTACGACCAGAAAATCAAAGTCATAGAAAGGCCGCCGCGACACATACTGTTCAGCTCGTTCTTCAACCGAAAGCTCATCCTCACTTCGAGTTCGCTGGGACGAAGGGGGCTGTACTTTGGGAGCCCCGTCATTTCTTACGGATAGTGAGACCTCATCGACTCCCGAGAGATCCATTAGCTCTCGAACCGCTTCCACGAGTCGCGCCTTGCACAGTTCCGCCACCCCCGTCGGTACCGCCCTGGGCATACCTTCGATCACAATGGACGGTTCTTTATCAGGGGTACAGTTCTCTTGGTCTTCGCAGCAGGTCATTGGGGTTTTAGTTCAGTTAAGTCAGCCCACTAGACTAGTTCACCGCCGTAGGAACGGCCAGGGTAAAGGGGGCGATCCGGGCTGCGAATTCCTCTTCGCCGTCGGTGATCATCCGGTATTCTCCATGCATGGAACCAACCGCAGTACTTAGAGGGCAGAAGCTGGTGTATTGAAAGGAATCACCGGGTCTGAGAACGGGTTGTTCGCCCACTACTCCCGGGCCCTGCACGGTTTCCACCCGCCCTTCCGCATCAGTAATGATCCATTTTCGACTCACCAGCTGGGCTGTCTGAGAGCCGAGATTGGAGATGGTTACGCGGTACGCAAAGAAATAATAGTTCTGCTTCGGTCGGCTGCGCTCCGGAATGTGAAAGCTTTCCACTTCCACTCGAATTCCTCGAGTCGTCACGTCACTCATCGAAAAATGATTATCTCACAGCACCAAGAGGAGGCTGGTATTAGAGCTGGAGCAACTCTCTGATCTTCTCGAGGTCAGCAGCGGCTCGGATAGGCGGGTTGCCGTATCTCGATTCGATCTCCCTGGTATCCCCTTCCAGGCTGTCAAGCGCGAGCTTGCCATAGTGATAATTCACGGTGTACTCGGCGTCTTTCAGCTGATGGCCTGTCAGGATGGCGACGACCTTCTCGCCAGGGTGAATGGTCACCGAATCCTGTTCGTGGTTCGCCTCGAGGAGTTTCTTCAGGCCTGCCACCGTGGTTGCCGAGGCCGGCTCGCATCCAAGCCCATCCCGGCCCAGCACTGCCTTGGCATCAGCGATTTCCTGCTCATTTACGGCGTCGCACCAGCCGTCGGAAAGCTCCAGGGAGCGAAGCGCTTTCTTCCAGCTCACCGGACTTCCGATCTTGATGGCAGTTGCGTGCGTCCGGGCAGGAGCAAAAGGCCGCAGAGTCTCCAGTCCGGAGGCCAGCATGGAGTGGAGAGGGGAGGCGCCCGAGGCCTGGATGATCGTCACCCGGGGAACGCGGTCGATCAGTCCAAGCTGCTTCAGTTCCCACAGAGCCTTGCCGATGGCGGCGCTGTGACCGAGGTTCCCACCTGGGACAACAATCCGATCCGGCACCTGCCAGTCAAGCTGATCCAAGAGCTCAAAAACGACCGTCTTCTGACCTTCAACGCGATAAGGATTGATGGAGTTGAGCAGATAGACGCCGGTCGATCGGGCCAGTTCTCGCACCAGTTTCATCGCCTGATCGAAGTCGCCTTCGATCTGCACCGTTTGGGCACCGTATTCCATTGTTTGGGCCAGCTTGCCGAACGCGATCTGACCCTCCGGGATAAACACGATTGCCCTCAAGCCGGCTCTGGCCGCATAGGCTGCCATGGAGGCAGAGGTGTTGCCGGTGGAAGCGCAGGCGACCGCTTCCATTCCCAATTTGCGGGCCTGGGTCACGCCCAGAGTCATCCCGTAGTCCTTGAAGGAACCCGTGGGATTCCAGCCCAGGTGCTTTACCTTGAGACCTTCCAATCCTGCGTAACGCGCTGCCCCAGGGGCGTCCACGAGCGGCGTGTTCCCCTCACCAAACGTCACCGCAAGGTCATAGTCGTCCGGCTCAAAAGGGAGGAACTCGCGAAAACGCCACACTCCGCTCTGGTCGAGGGGCTGGTTGGACTGGCGACGACTCCGAAAGGTGTCCTTCAGTTGCCGGGGATCGAAATCGGGGAAACTGTAGACGATGTCGAGGAGATCATGACAGGCGGTGCACTCGTAAATGTTTTCGAGAGCGTCGTACTCTCTCCCGCATTCAGAATTGATGCACTTGAAGCAGAAGGACGAACTCATTCCCCAAGTGCTTCGCGGAACAGATCGATTACCGGCGGAGTATTCCACTCGGCTGGGCCGACGTGGCTGTAAATAACACGGCGGCCTTCATCGAGGACAAAGGTGGTGGGCAGCCCGATGATACGCAGCTGTCGCGTCAACTCTCCGGTAGGATCGATCATGATAGTGAAGGGATAGGGATGCTGCTCCAGGTACCGGACCACCAGTTCCCTGGGTTCTTCAGTCACGGCAACCATACTCAGGCCATCCTTTTTCAGGAGCCCGTAAAGTTCTCCCATGGAGGGCATCTCAGCTCTGCAGGGGCCGCACCAGGTTGCCCAGAAATTGAGGAAAAGAACCTTTCCCTTGTTGTCTGCCAGGGACACTTGTTTCCCGTCCAGCGTGAGCAGCGTCGCGGATAGGTCTACATCCCCGCGGGAACTGTCGGGAGGCGCCGCCGCACTTCCCGGGACCGGGGCCGTGTATGGAACCAGAATCAGCAAACCCGCCAGGGCAGCCAGGCACAACGCCCGGCTCGCAAAGCGAGTCAGAAAGCGCCCCAGCAAGAACCAGGCCGCCAGCATGATCGCCACAGCCACTATCCAGTAAGACATTCTTTTCTCCCCCCGGCACAACGCCCGGGTATCCTGTAGTCTAGCACCAACTGTTCCACTCTTTCCATGACGCGACGGCGCTCGAATATTCCAATTTGGGTATCAGGTTCTAGGTTCTGGGTTCCAGGTTCTAGGGTTTTGGGTTCTAGGCACACTGATAGACCCAGAACCCAGAACCCAGAACCCATGACCCAGAACCCATGCCCCAATTTTACAAAGCGGCGCCGTGGCCTTACATTAGTCAGATTCCGGTGGTCCGGAACAGGCGAAGCTTCGAAACAGGGTCACGCAGCCGAATCTCATGAAGGTCTCACTATTCGTCACCTGTCTGATCGATCAACTTTATCCGCAGGTTGGACTGTCTACCGTCCGGCTGCTGGAACACTTTGGTGCAGAGGTCGACTTCGACGCCCGCCAGACCTGCTGCGGCCAGCCCGCCTTCAACTCCGGTTACGGGGACGAGGCCAGGCAGGTGGGGCAGCATTTCGTGGACCTCTATCGGGATCGGGAGTGGATTGTCACTCCTTCCGGCTCCTGCTGCAGTATGATCAAGGTTTTTCTCCCCGAACTGCTGGAGAATGATCGGAGATATGCGCAGGCCGCCCGTCGGATTTCCGAGCGGACCTGGGAACTCTCGGACTTTCTGGTGTCGGTCTTGAAGGTGGAGTCAACCGGGGCCTCCTTTCCCTCCCGGGTCACCTATCACGACTCCTGTCATCTGCTCCGGGAACTCGGCATTCAGGACGCACCCCGCAAACTCCTGCGCAATGTGTCGGGCCTCGACCTCCGCGAAATGGATACCAGCGATCGATGTTGCGGCTTTGGAGGAACCTTTTCGGTCAAATTCTCCGAGATTTCCTCGGCTATGGGGTTGAACAAGCTGGAGGCGATCCGGCGAACCGGGGCGGACTACGTGGTGGCCACAGATGTGAGCTGCCTGATGCACCTGGACGGGCTGATCCGGCGCCAGGAGTCAAGGCTACAGGTACTCCACATTGCGGAGGTTCTCGCTCGATTCTGAATAATCGCTCGATTTCTGAATAAGATGGGTTTGAACATCGAGAAGACGCTGCAGGACAAACAGTTGCGGGAGAACCTTCCCCGCACCCTCGAGCATGCCCAGAGGGCCCGTGCCGCGGCTGTCGAGGAGGTTGACAACTGGGAGGAATTGAGAACTCACGCGAGCCGGGTCAAGGGCCATACGCTCGATCGTCTGGACCACTATCTGATTCGTTTGGAGAAGTCTATCGAAGGCGTAGGAGGAAAGGTCATCTGGGCAAACGACGCCCGCGAAGCCGTGGACTTCATTCTCGGCCTTCTTCACCAGAGGGAAGCCACCCTGGTGGTCAAGAGTAAGAGCATGACCACCGAAGAGGTGGACCTGAATGCAGAGCTGGAAAAGGCTCACATCTCTCCCCTGGAGACAGACCTGGGGGAGTACATAGTGCAGCTGGCCGGCCAGAAACCGTTTCACCTGCTGGCCCCCGCCCTGCATTTCTCTGCCCGGGAGGTAGCCGAGCTCTTTGAGCAGGAGCGAGGGATGCCGTACACGGAGGACGTTGAAGAGGTGACCGCCTGGGCCAGGAGACATCTGAGAAAGGAGTTTCTGAAGGCCGATGTCGGGATCAGCGGTGTCAATTTCGCCGTTGCGGAGACGGGAACACTGGTGATTGTGGAGAACGAAGGGAATGCGTTGCTCTCCACCTCGAGCCCTCCCGTACACATCGCTCTGATGGGCATCGAGAAAGTGGTTCCACGACTGGCTGACCTCCCCATCTTTCTGAAATTGTTGACCCGAAGCGCGACCGGACAACCGATTTCGAGCTACGTCCATTTCATTACCGGGCCCCGTCGGACCGACGAACCGGATGGTCCCGAGCAGCTGTATGTGATTCTTCTCGATAATGGCAGAAGCAGCATCCTCAAGGATCCCTATTTGTCACAGACCCTGAACTGCATCCGCTGTGGAGCTTGTCTGAACGCCTGTCCCGTGTATCAGACCATCGGGGGACACGCTTACGGGTCGACCTATCAGGGACCCATTGGTGCCATCCTGACCCCTCAGTTGCACAATTTCGAAGAGGCCCTCGAGCATCCCTTTGCCTCTTCTCTTTGTGGTGCCTGTGGTGAGGTTTGTCCGGTTAAGATCGAGATTCCACACATACTTCTGAAGCTGCGCGATCGGATCCAGCAGAAAGAGGCTGTCCGCGCCAGCCACTTGCCTTTCGAACGATTGGGTTTTCGCTTCTGGGCCTGGGCCATGAGCCGCTCGGAACGTTTCGTGTGGCTGAGTCGCTGGCTCAGACGCCTACAGGTTTTCCTGCTCAGCCGGCAGGCTCTGAAGCTACCCTTTTCTCCGCTCCGGAAGTGGGCAGGGAGCCGCGAACTTCCACAGCTCCCTCCCCGGACCTTCCGTGAGATTTATCAGAAAAAGGAGGGATCGTGAGTCGATCTGAGACCCTGACCAGGCTGCGGACGGCCCTTCGGGGACGAAGACCACCAGAGCTTCCCGAGGAACTTCCCGGGCTCCCGAGCTTTGAGGATCCCGTGGCGGTTTTTTGTGAACGATTGACCCGGTCGGGAGGAATCGTTCTGGACAGCCGGAGTGCAGGATTGGAGGGGTGCCTGTCCAGAGTTCTGAAGCAGGCCGATACGGAGGTCATTTTTTGGGAGGAGAAGGCGACTCTGGACAACCACTCGATCCCGTACACTATGGTCAACCATTCGGCCTTCGAGAATCGAGATCTGGTGTTGAGCAGTCACCCGAACCGGGAGGTCAGCTTGCCTTTGCAGCTGGCAACCCGGGAATTGACGTTGAATCAGGTCGAGGGCGTGGAGGTTTCGGCGGGCTCGGCAGAAGTCGGAATTGCCGAGACCGGAACCATTTTGTTTCGCTCCGGCCGGCGCCGCAGCCGGCTGCTCTTTGCCCTGCCTCCCTGCCGGCTGACACTCCTGTCGGCAGGCTCCATTTGCCACAACCTTTCCGAGGCTACCGATTCGGGACTGCCGGTCGAGGAGAGTGCTCTCCTGACCTGGGCAACCGGACCCAGCCGCACCGCGGACATCGAGAAACGGCTGGTCACAGGAGTTCACGGGCCCGGAACCTGGTTCGTCATCCTCACCGACTAGGAGAAGGACCCTCCGCGGTCCGATCAAATCTAGTTTGGGGACACGTCCGGCAACATCTCGGCCAGCCGATCGGTGTGAATCTTAAAGATGACGGACCGGTCCTGCACGACACCAGAGATCTGGAACATGGAACTTGAACCCACGCCGGTCACGAGCATCTCTCTCCAGGTTCGGGCACTGTCCGGATGGTCGAGCTGCAGCACCAGTTCTCCTTCCAGGACCTGGTCCGAGACAATGTCAAAGCCGAAGCGGACCTTCTCGATCATACGCAGTTGCGGCTCGTAGCGGGCCGCCTGCTTCAGAAGGTCGGAGGCGTCGCCTCTGGCCTGTTTCTCGACCTGTGTTAAGAGCCACGTGATCAGTTCCGGGCGTGTCTCCAGATTTCCGAAGAGGTCCCATCTGACGGCGAGTTCTTCGTAGGCTTCGTACATGTCATGGCTCACGGGGTCGCCCGAGACCGCCTGGTCGACTCGATCCAGGACCACCCGGATCACGTCACCCTTGCCGGTCCAGATGATTGTGTTCTCCACGAACGCCACTGTCCCCCCCTCGCCGTAGTCCTGATAAACGCGATCTCCATGCACTTCCACACCCCGCACAAGTCCCACAACAGAAGACGCGAGCTTGATGAAGCGAGGAAACTTGGCCAGATTGGCAGCCACGACCACCTGGGGGCTGTGGTCGGGAAGCAACTCGACCGTAGCCGTGATCTCACGCGGCAGGTCTTCCGTAACTTTGTCGACATTTTTACTGGCGCCACCTCCCACGCGAGCCAGCCATTTCAAGATCACAGGTGCTTCAGAGCGTTCCAGCTGTTCGCGTCGACTTTCGTCCAGGTGGCTCAGGCTGGCGTGCAGCAACTGGCGGACACCCTCATCCGTAGCCAGGTTTTGGAGTCGGACAAACCCGGCACTATCGGCTCCGATAATCGCCTCCGTAGCGATCTGCTGGCCCGGGCTGAAGGCCCACCGATAAAAGGAAAAGAGGGCCAGGATGACAATCAGAAGAAACAGCCCGCAGCCGATGGCACAACCTGCGAGCCGACCTCCCCATTTTTTCGACGAGTCCGCGGTCATACACAGTCTCCTTCTCACCACGTGGGCGCTCGCTGGCGCTCGCGCCGTTGCAAGCTTCAGGTTTCAAGTTGAAAGTTTTACGAACCTTCAACTTCAACCAACCTTCAACCTTCAACCTTCAACTTTCAACTTTCAACCTTCAACCTTCAACAAGGCCCGCCAGGGCCTCACAATGACCACCCACCGAAACGCCCAGCGCCATCTGATCTCAAAGTCGCGGCATCCGGCCGATTCCAGCAGGTCGACCAGTTCCCTCCGGTGAAAGCCTTTTCGTACCGACAGAGGCCCGTCGTGGCGCACCGCCGGGGAGCGAGAGAAGAGACGGGTGAGCAGACGAATCGACCAGTAGGCGACACGGTGTCGCTGCAGATCGTTAATGACAATGGCGGTCGTGGCACATTCTCGTAGGCGGGATATGATCTCGGTGAGCTGCCGGTTGCTGAAATGGTGCAGGAAGGCGGAGCAGAGAATGAGGTCGGTGCTTCTCGTGGAGAGCGGCAGGTAGGACACGTCTCCTCGGACCACGCAGATTTCGGGACAGTCCGCCACGCTGTGGCGGGCCAGGCGACAGACCGCCGGACTCGAGTCGATGGCGAGGATCTGTACTGGCAGATTTCGCCGGCGACACCATTGAGCCAGGGCGAGGGGGATGTCGGCCGATCCTGTGCCGACGTCAGTAACGCGGATGGGGGACCGCCCGGTCCATTCGCCCAAAAGAGGGGCAACGGCCTTCATGCTGGTGGAAGTTCCACCCAGCCACCGGTTGACCAGCTCGAGCTCGCGGAGCACCTGCTCCATTTCTGGAGCTGTGACTGCCGCTGGATCGTCAATGAGTTCGGCCGCTGTGGCCCGCTCCGACAGATCAACCATCTTCTCGTGGAACCTGAAAACGTCGGCGTCCCGATGTCCTGATATCCCAAGAGTGATCTTCAAGGCAACAGCATTGCCGCACTGAGGAAGCGCAGTGAGCGAAGTGAACAAACTTGGAACTTGGAACGCGCGGAGCGCAGGGATTACACAAACCGGACGATTCGCATACCGATCCGGCGAGTCGCGTCGTTGGCTGGACGTTTCCACTGAACAAGAATGGGGCTCTGATACTTGCCTTGGGCGAAGGAGCCGTGTGCGTCCTCTTCCTGGTCAGAGACGAGGAGACTCAAAGAACGCTTCATCCACAGAAACCGGGAGGCCGGAACGGCAAGAAACTTGTCGACAAGCCGCTCCACGAAAGACTCACTGAGGCCCAGAGCGTCGACGACCTCGTTGACGACCTGGACGAGGTCATACTTTGCATAGTTGAGGGCTTTTCCAGGGATGGCTCGGGGTTCCCGGATCATTCTCCTCCCGGTCTCGACCATGAAGCGCAGTGGATCGCGAAGGACGTCCACCAGATCGTTCTTCATGAGGAGCGTCTCGTACTCGTTCACAGTCAGCCCTGTCTGGAACTCTCCGGCTCCAAGGCTGATGTCCACACGACCCTTGACGATCTCATAGTGATCGATCAACTCCTGCAGTTCCTCGAAAAGGCCGAAACGCGGGTCTCTCAGATTCACCGAGTCAATCGGATGGCCCGATACCGGGATCTCTCGCCAGATCTCCCTGACAGTCTCCTCGGTGTTGAAACCAATGACGGTGGTCCGTCGCTGCCGAGTCGTTTTTTCGTAGACGCCGTCCAGATCCACGAAATACACGGGAACCGCCGGCTGGTTTTCATAGGTAACACAGTTCATCAGACCGGAACTGATGAACGTCAAATGGGAATCCGCATTGCGCGGCTCGACCAGTTTCTGTTCGTCACTCAGCTCGGTTCTCAATTCGAGTCGATCATGCCGGTAGTTGGCATCGGGAGGGAACAGGGTCTGGAAATAGCGAACCACCTTGGAAATGGTGTCCCGGTTGTGGTCGAGGCGCTCGCAAAGGCTCTGTTCGAAGTACCCGGCGGTCGTGTGGAAGGAGTGATAGAGGGCCTTCCTGTATCTTGTCAAGACCTCCCCGTACTCCTGCCTCACCCGTTTCGTCACGTCGATCAGGTCAAACCTCGTGGCGGGCGTGAGCTCAAGTTTGAGTTCCAGGCGCGGCGAAACCATATCGATCCAGTCTCCAAAATAATGATTTGAAACCAGGAAAGTCAACTATGTCTGTGGCTCGCGTCTCAAGTTGAAAGTTGATGCACGGCCCCTCCCACTTTCAAGTCCAACGTTCCTGCGTTTCAAGGTTTCCAACAAATCGAATGCCCCAGAGTGGGAGGGGCCTCAGGCCGCGACCAAGGCGTCTCCTCCTCTGCGAGATTCCAGTCCCCAGGAACCGGTAACCAGTAACCAGTAACTAAATAATCTCAAGCCCCTCCGTGCGCACCCAGCCGTGATTCCCGTCGGCGAGGACGATTTCGTACCAGCCGTCTCGAATCTCGTCGATTGAGACCCGCACACCTTGATGCAGTACAAAGACCTCAACTCCACCCCCTCCGGGAGACCCAAACGCCCGGACGCTGTCGGCGATCACAACCGCCCCGGTGGTGCCGGCCCGATCCCACCACTGGCTTGCCAGACAAGTCGCACCAATCAGCAAAACAAGAAGACAGACTTTGGCGGCTGGAGCTGACCAGCGGGTCCAGGCGGAGTCACCCAGCAACTGGACGATCAAAGACGCTACAAAACCAAGCCAGGATACCGTCAGGAGGATGCTTAAGACGGCGGGAGATACAAGGTGAACAGCCCCCCTCCACAGTCGAATCAGCCAGAATTCGGGCATAGCGGTAATCTTGTCGATCACCTTGAGCCGACTCAGTTCGAGATTGTGGGCCAGATCCTCGTCTCCCGGTATGAACAGCCGGGCTCGCTCATAAAACAGAATGGACTTGCCGATTTCGCTTTGACGGTAGTAGCAGTTCCCAATGTTGTAAAACAGGGGTCCGCCGGCAAAGCCCGTCTCTGCCAGTTCAAGGTAGGTTTGCAGGGCCTCGTCAAACTTACCCTCTGAGTAGTTCTGGTTGGCCTCCTGAAAACGGCGTAGCGCTTCCTGCCCTGTCTCATCGACCCCACAATGGGTATTCAGAAGGGGCAACAGGCTCATGATCAACGCCGCTCCGGCTGCACGCGTTCCACCGGTTCGAAGGTGTCTGATCATCAGTCGCCCCGCCTCCGCAGTCGGCTCCCGAGGGCGGTCAGACAGCGCTCCACCCGGCCCAGGCACTCCTCCTTTTCCTGGAGTGAGGTGCTGTGCGGTGAAAAACGGTTCCTGTCGCACATATTCCGGCAGGCCAGCGCTTCGTCAACCAGTTCCGCACTCACGCCGGCTGCCAGTAGCAATTGCTGGATCTCATGGCTGACCAGCGAGGGATCGGGAAGATTCAACTTGTCCCCAATGAACCCCGCCAGGGCCCGATCTAACTCCCCATAGAATTCCACGCTGTCTCCCTGCAGACTTCGCCTCGCCCGGCTGAGACGCTTGCGTGCGGCCCCAGCCGCCCGCCGCGCTCGCGCCCAGGCCACATCGCTGTGCAGCCGCAGGCGGTGCTGGCGCAGGACCCCGGCTCCCGCCAGGGCCGCCAGGGGGACCACCAGTAAGCTCCAGAACCCGCTTGCAGGCTGACTGGAACGCCTGGAAAGGTCGCGGCTACTGGTCTTGATGAAGCGAATGTCCTGTCCCACCAGCTCCAGCTCTCGCTTGGTCAAAGAGACCGTATCCACAGACAGGGAATCATTTCCGGGTGCGATCTCAAGGGTCAGGGGCTCTGATCGGGCAGTCTTGTAGGTAAGATCTCGGGGATCAAAATACGAGATCTCAAGCGGTTCGAGCGGAAAGGAGCCTGCTCTTCGCGGAATGGCCACATATTCGTAGGTCTTCTGACCGGAGAGACCGAGCGCTCCGTGGCGCACTTCCTGCTCGATTTCAGGGGGGTAGACCTCGAATGATTCCGGGAGTTTGAACTTGGGTTCTGCCAGATGCTGTATATTGCCTTCGCCTTCGATTTTGACTCGGAGCGCGAAGGCCTGATTGGCCCGGCTCGATTCCGTCTTTATCCGGGCAGAGATGCTAAATCGGCCCACGGCTCCATCGAATCCTGGCGGCCTGTTTTCTTCGGGAAGGGGTAAAATCTCGAGTTTCACCGGGTTGGACTCGAGAGAAAGGGGCTCGTTGCTACCGAACAGGTCCCGGGAGAAGAAGTCGTCGAAAAGGCTGCGAGTCCGACGTTGGACTCGGACCGTACACTCGATCTGCATGGGACCGATTTCTTTTTTCCCTGCAGTGGTCGGGAAAACCGCCATCTTCCTGATCGTGGCAACGGTATAGCGCCGACCGTTGATGATCTCCGTACGGGTGGAGGGGCTCTCGGGAAGTGTGTAGTTTTCGACCCAGAATCCGGCCGTTTCGGGCAGCCGGCCGACACTGAGGGATGATACGGAAAGGCGGGTGTAGATCTTGTAGGTGATCACGACTGCCTCGTTCTGAAAGGCAGTCGTCTGATTTGCAGTGGCGACCACGAACAAATCGCGGTCTCTCGGCCGCGTCTGTGCGGACGGATCGGCTGTCGGGGACGGGCCGATGGAGAGATCGAGCGGCGGAGTCGTGTACGTCCTGCCCCGGGATTCGACCTGGACTGGTCCGATTTCGAAGTCCCCTTCGCGGGTGGCCGTGAAGTAGAAGTCAATCTTGTGTGAGGACGAGACCCGGCCGTTGATGATCTGAACCTGCTGGGAATTCCCGCTTCCCTGAAAACGAGCAAAGTCGCTCATTTCGGGGAGAGACGGTTTTTCATAATCTCGAGCAGCTTCGCCACTGATTTCGACCGAAAGCACAAATCGCTCTCCCAACCGGAGCCGGGTCTTGTCGAGGTAGGCTCGTACGGGCGAACTCTGAGCGGGGAGCACGCCTGGCAGCAGGGCCGAGAGGGCCAGCAGTGCCAGGAAGTGAGTACTCAGGTAGGCGCTACCAGTCTTTCTCAGCACGGCTCCGTTTCAGTTTCTTCAGCTGCTCCCGGCGCAGGCTCTGGAGGTCTTCCTGGATAGCTTCCAGCAGGCGGGAGGCTTCTTCTTTCGTCAGTTGACCCCGCACGGGAGCCGGCCCGGCATCGCTGTCGCCATCGGCCTGATCTTCGTCCTGTTCTTGTTCACGCTCAGCGGGTTGGTCCTGTGCCCGCTGCTCGTCTTCATCCGCCCGGGAGCTCTCGCCGGGATCCTCTTCCTGGTCCTCTCCTTCTCCCTCTTGTTCCGGGTTCTGTTCGGGCTGCTCGTTTGGCTGCTGGCCGGATTCTCCTTCTTCCTGGTCTTCCTGATCTTTCTGATCCTGATCTTCCTGGGAGGACTGATCCTGATCCTGGTTCTGTTGCTGCTGTTTCTCCTGTTCCTGTTGCTGTTTCAACGCGAACTCGAGGTTGTGCTTGGCCTCAGGGTCTGCCGGGCTCAGTCGCAGTGCCTGCTTGTAGCCCTCGATGCTCTCCTCGATTCGCCCCTGCTTGAAGAGGGAGTTGGCCAGGTTGTAGTGGGATTGCGCCAGAAGCTCCGGGTTCCCACTCTCAATCGCTTCCAGGAAAGACTTTTCGGCACCCGAGAATTCGTCCAGTTTGTACTCGGAGCCGCCCAGGTTGAAGGTAGCGACGGAAGATCCCGGCACTTGCTCGAGCGCCGTCCGGTAGCTCTCACGAGCTTTTCCATACTCTCCGGCCTGGAACCGGCGATTTCCCTCCTCCACTTCACTGCGACCTCTCTGTCCGTGGGCCCAGGTCGGCGCGAACAGGAGCAGCATCAGTAAGATCGCCGATCTGGTTCGGGTCACTGGAATCGTCCTCGCCAGACGTGGCCGACACGCCTGCGCTCTCCCAGCAGCAGTTCCAACACCAGAAGAACCCAGCCCAGGCCGACGAAGGCCTGGAACTGCTCGTCGAATTGAGTGAACTCCTGAGCGGACAGTCTCTTCTTGTCCATGCCGGCTATCTCCGCCTGAATGTCAATCAGTTCACGCTCACCGGGGGAGGCACGAAAATACTCCCCTCCAGTTTCACGAGCGATTTCCTGAAGAGTTCCCTGATCGAGGCGGGTCATGACAACATTGCCCGCCGGGTCTTTCTTGAAACCCTCGCGACGTCCCCTCTCGTCCCGCAGCGGGATCGGACTTCCTTCCAGTGATCCGATGCCAACAGTATAGATGACCACTCCCTGCTCCGCCGCCTTTCGAGCCGCCCCCACCGGATCTCCCTGGTGGCCCTCGCCGTCCGTGATCAAAACCAGCACTTTGTGGGTTTTCTCCTCTCCCGTGAACATGTCTAGTGACTTGACAATCGCCTCCTCCATAGCGGTCCCTTGAACCGGCAGAATGCTCGTGTCCAGGGCGTCCAGGAACAGTTTGGACGCAGCGTAATCGAGAGTGAGCGGGCACTGGACAAAGGCCGCTCCTGCAAAGGCCACCAATCCGAATCGGTCGCCCTGCAGGAGGTCAACAAAAGAGCTGATGGCATGTTTGGCTTTGGCCAGGCGGCTCGGCTGGATGTCCTCGGCCAGCATGGAGAGAGAAACATCCAGCGCGACCACTACGTCCTGTCCCTCGCGCTCAATGGTTTCCAGGCGAGTGCCAAACTGGGGTCGGGCCAGAGCTGCCAGCAGGAGGCTGGTGGCTACCAGGACCAGCAGTATTTTCCACAACCTGCGCCGAGGGTCCACGCCCGGTGCCAGCCGCACCTGCATGGGTTCAGACACAAAACGCAGAAGCGCTTTCCGCCTGCTCCTCAGGGAAAACCAGGCACAGCCTGCAAGGAGGGGAACAAGCATCAGCCAGAATAGTTGGTCGGGGTTGGCAAACTGAAACATTGGTCAGGGTATTTTTCGTAGAACGGTGAAGCTCAGGCCGGCTTCAATCAACAATATCAGGGAAGCCAGGCCAAGCGGCCGGGCGAAAAGTTCGCCGTAACGGGTGTATTGTTTCATTTCAATCTCCGTCTTCTCGAGGCTATCGATCTCGGCATAGATGCTCTCCAGACTCTCCCGGTCGGTGGCTCGAAAATATTGCCCACCGGTGGTGTCGGCAATCCTCTTGAGAGTGTCTTCGTCAATGTCCACTGCGACCTGCACGTAGCGCCTTCCCAGAAGCGGATCGTTGACAGGGTACGGGGCAGAGCCGTGACTACCCACACCGATCGTATAGACCCTGATCTCGTGGCTGACTGCTAGATCGGTTGCGGTGACGGGGTCGATTTCGCCCGCGTTGTTGCGACCGTCGGTGACCAGAACGATCACCTTGGACGCGGTCTCACTTCTGCTCAGACGCTTCACAGCCGTGGCCAGTCCCATGCCAATCGCGGTCCCATCATCGATCATGCCCACATTGAGCTCGTCCAGAAGCTCAGCCAGAACCGAGTAGTCGAGGGTCAAGGGGCACTGGGTGAATCCCTGGCCAGCGAAAACGACCATACCGATGCGATCGTTGTGGCGGCCCTGAATGAAGTTTCGGGCTACCGTCTTGGCTGCTTCAATCCGATTGGGCTTGATGTCTTCCGAAAGCATCGAGCTGGACAGATCAAGGGCCAGAACAATATCGATTCCTTCACTGAGGATTTCTTCTTGCACAGCTGACGACTGAGGCCGGGCCAGGACCACAATGAGAAGGCCCAGGACCAGGCAGCGCAGAAGAAAAGGAAGGTGTCGCAGCCAGAAAGGAGTCTGAATCTGCTTGAGAATCGCCAGGGAGGAGAACTTGAGCGTGGCTCCCTTGCGATCTCGCCGCTTCCAGTACAGAAGCAGGAAAATCGGGATGAGTAGCAGCAGCCAGAGGTAGTAAACGTCGGCGAAGCGATCGAACATTTTTTTAAGAGTTAAAAGTTAAAAGTTGAAGGTTGAAGGTTGGGTTCTCCGGTCTGTTCGGGTTCTTGGGGCCGGCCCTTTGCGACCAGGCCCCGGGCTTCACCAATGGCGGTAAGACTCTTTTCCTGAGGGGGTTTCAGCCTGGCAAACTTGACCAGGTCGCACTCCTGGAGAATAGAGTTGGCCGGCGCAGAGAGCGTTCCGGCTCCGGTTTCCGCCAGCTGCAGTACGATTTCAGAGGTTGTCGCTTCCAGAGCTACAATACCGAAGCGCCTCCAGAGGTAGCGTCTCAGGATCTCCGACAGCTTCGTGTAGAAAGGCTTTACCTGTTCCCCTTGCAACAGGTCCGAGGCTTCCAGCGCCCCCAGGGCTGCCAGAGCTTCTTCCTCTGGAGGGAGCAGTGGGAGGCCCGCTCGTCTCCCCGTAACTTCTGTTTTTCGCCTCCGCCAGAACCACCAGGCCAGCAGCCCCAGCAGGAGGGTGCCCGCCAGCCAGGGCCAGTAGGTCCACCAGGCGCGGGGGATGTCCAGCGGGGATTTGATGTCCATGATGTCCTCGGCTTCTTCGGGCAGAACACTCTGCACCTCAAATTGCACCGAATCCGTGGTCACTGTGAACGGTCCCGCCGAAGATCCGGCGACTGATAATTCGACCCCGGGAAAGGTTATTTGACCCGTCTCAAAGGTGGATACAGTCAGCTTCCAGCTTGAGGTGACCCCGGATTCCGTGGGCGTGGGCTCGAGTGCCTCCACCGAGCGGACTTCGAACGAGCCTAGAGATCCCGGTTGTTCCGGCAGGCTGAGCTCCAGGTGAGGAGCATGTTCCGCCTCGATGATCACTGTCACCAGGTCCCCAATGCTGATCTCGGACGGGTCAGACCGGGTCTGGACAACGATTTCGGTTTCTTCCGCGGCCTGGGCGAGGACCGGACCGTCACCTGCAGGTCCCGTCAGCACGGCGATCGTGATGAAATGAAGCCAGAGAGAGCCTGAATGGGAGGACGAACCTCCTGCCGAAATCAAGGACTTCATCGAAAGCGCCGCGCTCGCTGCTGGAAAAAGCGGATCAGGGGCTCTACATAACTACAGTCGGTTCGAATATCGATGCGGTCAATGCCTGTCTGCCTCAACAGCTGGTCCAGGGCGGCCCGACGCCGGAGAACATTTTCCCGAAAAAGAGTTCTGACCCTCGGATCCGAAGTGTTCACGACCACATGTTCGCCGCTTTCGGCATCTTCAAGTTCGAGCAGACCCACGCGCGGCAGCTCCTCTTCTCGTGGATCGCCGATTCGGACGACGATCATGTCGTGCCGCCGGCCGGCTACGCGCAGCTGTTTGTCGAAGTTTTCGCCCAGAAAATCGGAAACCAGGAAGGTCACACTCCGCCTTCTCTGAATCCGGTTCAAGTACTCCAGAACCGCTCCAATATCGGTGCCCTTGTGGGTGGGTCGGAAGTAAAGCAGTTCTCGAAGCACACGGAGTACATGTTTTCGACCCTTGCGCGGAGGGATGAACTTTTCAACCTGATCCGTGAAGATAATGAGGCCGACCTTGTCGTTGTTCTTAATGGCCGAGAAAGCCAGCAGGGCACAAATCTCCACCGCGATCTCACCTTTGGCCTGGTTGAGACTGCCAAAGTCTCCCGATCCGCTGGCGTCCACCAGCAGCATGACGGTGAGTTCACGTTCCTCCCGGAAGACCTTCACGAAGGGATGACCGGTTCGCGCCGTCACGTTCCAGTCGATCGAGCGGATTTCATCCCCGATCTGGTATTCACGAACTTCGGAGAAGTCCATTCCTCTGCCCTTGAAGACAGAGTGATACTCCCCGGAGAAGAGCTCATTCACGAGACCCCGGGTAGAGATCTCAATACGTCGCACCTTCTTAAGTATTTCTTTAGGGATCATTTTCCTGCCAGGTCGCAGAAAGAGTTCGATCCAGGGGGATCAGGGGACTTCGATAGTGTCCAGCACGCGCTTCACGACGTCCTCAGGAGTGACCTCCTCGGCTTCTGCCTCATAAGTGACGATGATCCGGTGCCGCATGACATCCATGGCCACGGCGCGAACATCTTCCGGTGTCACGAATCCTCGTCCTTCAAGGAAAGCATGAGCTCTACTGGTTCTGGAAAGAAAGATAGAGGCGCGAGGAGAGGCTCCGATCGAGAGCAGGCTCTCCAGATCTCTCAATCCATACTGGTCAGGCTCCCGAGTGGCAAATACCAGGTCGACGATGTATCGCTCGATTTTTGGATCCATGTAGATGGACCGGACCGCATTTCTGGCCTCAATCAGCTCTTCCGGTGAAACCACCGCGGATACCGGCGGGATCTCACCCCCCGTCATGAGGCGCAGGATCTCGAGTTCCTCTTCGCGGCTTGGATACCCGACGGAAAGCTTCAACATGAAGCGGTCCACCTGGGCTTCGGGGAGCGGATAGGTCCCTTCCTGTTCGATCGGGTTCTGGGTGGCCAGAACCAGGAAGGGGTCGTCCAGGGCGAAGGTGCTCTCTCCGATTGTGACGGTCCGCTCCTGCATCGCTTCGAGCAGAGCTGACTGGACCTTCGCCGGCGAGCGGTTGATCTCGTCGGCCAGTATCAGGTTCGCGAAAATGGGTCCTTTTTTGGTCTTGAACGAGGACTCCTTCGGATCAAAAATCAAGGTACCGATGAGATCCGCAGGCAGAAGATCCGGAGTGAACTGGATGCGCTGGAACCGGGCACGAATCGCAGAAGACAGGGTGCGGACGGTCAGGGTCTTCGCGAGTCCGGGCACGCCCTCGAGCAAAACATGTCCGTCGGCCAGAAGGCCAATCAGCAACCGGTCGATCATATAGCGCTGGCCTATGATCACCTTCCCGACTTCAGCGCGGATCTGAGCGACAAAACGACTCTGCTCCTGAATACGTTCTTGAATCAGTTCAATGTCCTGGTGCATGGCCTTGATCTCCACCCTGAGGAGTCCTGCCTCCGGGCAAGAACACTACTCTAGTACTTTCCGGCGAAAGTACCACAATAGTTTTACGAGATTCTGCTGCCCAGGTTTAATTTTTTTCGGGTCCGGGTGCCAGCTTTGGGGTTGTGGTTACACTGGCAAAGCGTAGGAGCCGCCTCCGCGCGGCGATCTGATCCAACTTTCAACCTTCAACTTTCAACTTTCAACCTCACAGCGATCTGATCGAACCACGGAGGCTCCTCCCACACCGGTGAATGTCACACACTGGCAAAGCGATAGGGGTAGGGAAAGCTCATTGGTTTGAGCCTCCCCTCCCTCCGAACCGGACGTGCGGTTCTCCCGCATCCGGCTCTCCAGTCAGTGGGGTCCACGGCGGGACTGACAGATCTGCGCGTGGGCTACGGCCATGGTAAATAGCCCCTGCTCGATAAAGTAGGCATTTTTGCCTCCTTTCACTCCTGTTTCCAGGGTCGTCAGCATGCGTTCGGTCCACACTTCCGCTTCCACCCAGCTCCATTTCTGGCTCTCGGCTTCTCTGCCTTGCTTAGGAGTCTCCTCCACTTTCGACAGTTCCTCTTGCTTCGTCATTGACTCTACACATCCACCTTCCTGGCGGGCCTTCGCTCCACCGGCATTACCCGGCTTCTTCACTACTACGCCGCCTCTGACTTCTGCGGGTCTCTTACCAGACCGACCTTTCGCAGACCTCCTCGCTTTACGTCACTTGAACTTCCCACCATTCCATCTCCAACCACCCCAAGGGTTAACAAGATGCCTTTTTCACGTTACCCATCAGGCTCTTGTCCGTGTCAGGTTTCCCTTCCATTCGAGCTTCGCCATTTCCCAGCAGGCTCGCTGTCCCCTCTGAGCCGAATCGAGTTCGTCTCCTACAGACTGGTGGTTCTCCTTCGGCTGCTTCCCACCCCACCTCACGATGACGCAGTTGCCGTCGAATACGGGCCGGAGAACGTTTGCCCGGTAGGGACTTTCACCCTACTGTTCAAGTGCGCTTACGAGCGCACTAGGAGCCGCCTCCGCGCGGCGATCTGATCCAACTTTCAACCTTCAACCTTCAACTTTCAACCTCACAGCGATCTGATCGAACCACGGAGGCTCCTCCCACACCGGGAATGTCACACAATGGCAAAGCGTAGGAGCCGCCTCCATGCGGTGGGATGGGCCGGCCCGCCCACATTCTTGACCCCACGGCCGGGCGCCCCCGGCTCTGTAGTCTCGTTCTTGTCACCCTGTCCATGCACGATTCCACAAATAACCAGTAACCAGTAACCAGTAACCAGTAACCATGAACCAACCAACCATAGGACTAGTCCTGACAGGCGGAGGTGCCCGGGGTGCCTACCAGGCGGGCGTTCTTGCCGCCATCTCTGAGATACAGGGTCAGGATCTGCACATACCGATTGTAACCGGCGTCTCGGCGGGAGCCATCAACGCTGCGTTGCTGGCCAGTCACCCGGGTCCGTTCTCAGAGACTGTGCGGGACCTGCGCGAGGCCTGGCTTGGATTGACAATGGAAAACGTGTTCAAGATCGAGTCCAGGGGGCTGTTCAGGGCCCTGATACGCTGGCTCTGGCTGCTGTCCACGCATCTTGGCTCGGACCAGCTTGAGGTGCGGGGCTTCCTAAACACGCAGCCTCTGCTCGAATATCTGAAACATCACATCGATCTCTCGGGAATCCGCCGTAACCTGGAGAGCGGGCGGTTGAGCGCCCTGGCACTTACGGCGACCTCTTATACCACGGGGTTGACCATCAATTTCATCGAGACCAGCGACCTTCGCCCGGGCTGGAAGCGTGCCGGACGGCAGGGCGTCCACACGACAATCGATTATGAGCATGTAATGGCTTCTTCCGCGCTTCCCCTCATTTTTCCTGCCATCCAGATCAACAACAGTTTCTATGGTGATGGGAGCTTGAGGCTGCAGACGCCGCTGGCGCCTGCGATTCACCTCGGAGCCGACAAGTTGCTGGTTATTTCGGTTCGCTACAAGCGGACTCCCGAAGAGGAGATCCTGGCACAGGTGCAAGGGTACCCGCCCCCCGCCCAGGTCCTGGGCATGCTTCTGAACGCCGTGTTCCTCGACGCTCTAGAGACGGATCTGGAACGAGCGCGAAGAATCAATCACACACTCTCGCTGTTGGGGTCAGAGAAACGTCGAGCCTCCGGGATGAAACGAATGGAATTGATCGTCCTGCGTCCCAGCCTGGATCTCGGAAAACTGGCTGCCGACATCAAAGCCGACATGCCCGGTCTTCTCAAAGTCATCGTTCGAGGCTTGGGAACCCAGTATTCAAAGACCCCCGACTTCCTCAGCTATCTGCTGTTCGAAGAGACCTATGTGAAGAGACTGATGGAACTTGGATACCGGGACACTCTCCTCCGGCAACCGGAAATCGAGCAGTTCCTGGCGATTGACCCGGCGGCCTGACCTTCACGTGCGAAGCTCACACAACCTGGGGTGGTTAGTGAACCGAGTACTCGATGGAACGGAGGAAAAACTTGTTTCATCGGTTAAGTTGTAATAGACTTTTCAGTGGAGTTGAAAGCTCCGGGGCAGTTTGTGTTGGCTGCTCGAAGTCCTCCCCCTTTGATTGATCGGTGTCCTTTGAGTGAGTCTGATCAAATACGATAAGAGAGAGGCATCATTGCGGGTCCCCGCAGTGGCAACCTGAACCAGCCGCCTTTTGATGAGGCGAGTGAAACCTTAAATCGAGTTTCTTTTTGCTGGAACAGGGTCATTCGATGGCTGTACCAAGAAAGACCGGTCGCCCACGGTGGCGAAAACGACGAAGAAATGGACCCGACAGACGACGCAGGTCCGGTAGCGACGAGGGATCATCTCCGCGTCACGATTCGCCTCCTGTCTCTGTCCGAGGAGTACTGGACGTTCTGTCCGACGGCCGCGGCTATCTGCGGCTTGCCGAGAACCGGTATTCCCCCGATGGTAAGGATGTTTTTGTCCCCCTGGAACTCATTAGCAAGCACGATTTGAAGACCGGCTGCGAGATCGCAGGGGAGGCGGTTCAGGGAAGAAGAAACCAGCGCCTCCGTTCGGTTCAGACAGTCATGGGCGGTGCCCCGGAAGAGTTCAAGGAGGTGACTCCCTTTCCCCGGCTGACATGTATCGATCCGATTGAGCGTCTGGAGGTGGATCGGGGGAACGATTCCAGCTTGCGGATCATTGACCTGATCGCCCCCATTGGAAGAGGACAGCGCAGTCTGATTGTGGCGCCGCCGCGAACGGGCAAAACCATTATCCTGAAGAAGCTGGCACAGGCGATCAGGGAGTTTCATCCGGAAGTTCATGTCATGGTGGTTTTGATCGACGAGCGACCGGAGGAGGTGACCGACTTCAAACGGTCGGTCGACGCAGAAGTCATTTATTCTTCCAATGATGAGCCAGCCACGCAGAGCATCCGGGTGGTGGAGATCGTTCTGGAACGAGCGCGTCGCCTGGTCGAAGCCGGCGTTGATGTGGTCATTCTTCTGGACAGCCTGACGCGTGTGGCCCGCGCCTACAATTCTGAGACCAAGGACCGCGGCCGGACGCTGTCGGGTGGTCTCGGGGCTAGAACAATGGAGAAGCCGCGGGAGTTCTTCGGGGCCGCCCGAAAAGTGGAGGACGGCGCCAGTCTGACCATGGTAGCCACGGCCCTGATTGACACCGGAAGTCGCATGGACGACATCATATTCGAAGAATTCAAGGGAACCGGGAACATGGAGCTGGTGCTTCATCGAGGTCTGGCGGAGCGACGCGTTTGGCCCGCCATTGACATCAAGAAATCGGGCACTCGCAAAGAGGAAAAGCTTAGAAGCCCCGAAACTCAGCGCAAAATCAATCTCGTGCGTAGGGCTCTCTCGACCCAGGGCACCGAGGAAGCACTTAGAGTACTCCTTTCCAAGATAGAAAAGACCACCAGCAACCAGCAATTCCTGGAAATGCTCAAGGCCTGACCTTTTGCCGCTCGCTTCGCTCGCGGTGTTATTGGTTACTGATTACTGGTTACTGGTTCCCCGGTTGTACCGGTGCCAAGGAAACGTTACCTGGCTGTGAACCGGTAACCGGTAACCACCAACCGGTTCAAATCCAAGCCAACGTTCAACTCGGGGAACTCCTGCTGTTGAGGGGAGTACTAAGTCTGAGCACCGCGATTCTCGCATTCCAACCTTAACCTGGCAGCCAGACAAGGAGAACAGCAACCATGAGGTCACAGCTTTCCGGCGATTGGCGGAACTACCTGATTGCCGGCCTGATCTCCCTCGCAGCAGTTCTGGGTATTCTGCTGTTCCAGGGGGGAGCCAAGGAGGGCTTCTTCTTTTCCACGTCGCGGTCCGGGCTGCCGGTCGAAGTTCTGGAAGTCAGTCTCGACCGAGAGGGTCGGCGGCATGTGGATATCGTTTTTGGTTCCACCGTGGGCAAGGGTCGAGTGGGAGAGGTTCTGGCCCGGGAGCCGGCCAAGATCAACCCTCTCGTCGGGGGTTCCTGGCGATGGTACACACCGGCCGTGCTTCGCTACGAGGCGACCAGTCCCTTCGCCCCCGCCACTGAATACCTGATTGCCCTGGAGCCGGCCCAGTTCCTGCAAGAAGACCAGTACCTGACCGGAGATCAGGTTTTCCGGGTCATCACCGACCGCTTCCGAATCGATCATCTGGAAGTAAAGGAAAAGGCTCTGCTGGCCGGCGAAGTGATGATCGAGGGAGAGATTCTCTTCAACTATCCAGTTGACCGACAGGAGTTGACCCGGCACCTGAAGCTGACCGATGCAAGTGGAGAGGCAATCGGGTTTCGCCTCGAGGCTCCCACCGTGAGCCAGGCAGTGCGATTCAGAACCGAGCCCCTTCAGAAAAGGGTGAAAGAAAGAACTCTAGAGTTGGGGATCTCGCCGCAGCTCACTCCATCCGGCGGGAACGTGCAGCTGGCCACTGCCTTCTCCCGCACGATTCTGATCGGGTCGAACACCCGGCTGGCCGTTCGTGAGGTGAAGGCTCGAGCCCTTCCCGACTCGTCCCAGCTCGAGATTCTCTTTTCTTCACCGGTGGAAGTGGAACAGCTCCGCCAGCACCTGTCCTTAGAGCCGGCCGCCGAGATCCAGATGAATGCCAGTGACAGTCAGGTGTGGCTCACTGGTGCACTGGAACCGGGGAACACCTATCAGGTGCTCATCAGACAGGGCCTGCGGGGAACGGACAACTCGACCCTTCCGGAGGACTTCACGCGTACCGTGAGAATCCCCGACCTCGCCCCGGCGCTCCGATTCAAACATCAGGGTCTCTTCCTTTCCGCGAGTGGCACCCGGAACGTGGTCCTGGAAGCGATCAATACCCGGGTCGCAGAATTGGTAGTGGATCGTGTTCACCTCAACAACATTTTCTCCCTGGTCCAGCATTTCGGATATCAGTACCGGCAGACCAGTTACTGGGGTGGGTATCTTCCTCACGGCCTTGGGGATCGCCTGCTCAGCGAGAAGCTGTCTCTCGCCGTGACCCCCAATCAGACTCTGGAAACCACTCTCAACCTCAGCTCCATGATCGATTCGACCGCGCCGGGGCTCTATCGTGTGGCTGTACGGCGACCGGGAAACTACCAGGGTGACCAGCGCTGGGTCCTGATTACGGACGTTGGAATCGTCGCCAAGCAGGGACAGAGCGACTTTCTGGTCTGGACAGCTTCTTTCAGGAATCTTCAACCGATCACCGGCGCCCGGGTTGACGTGTTCAGCGATCAGAACCAGAAGATCGCCTCCGGGCGCACTGATTCAACTGGTCTGTGGAAGGTCTCGAACCTGGATCTCACCGCGGATCGGCCCTACTTCGTCACCGTTCAGAAGGGGCAAGAGTTCAGCTTTCTGCTGCTCCCTCAGGCTCGCGTTGAGACGGCCGGTCTGGATGTTTCCGGAGCCGGTTTCCCGGTGACCGGCTATCAAGCTTTTCTGTACGGCGAGCGCGATATCTATCGGCCCGGCGAGACAGTGGAAGGAGTGGCCCTCATCCGCGACGACCGGCGTCTTCCGGCTCCCCGCATGCCTGTGGTTCTGACTCATGTGGATCCGAACGGCCGAGAGAGGGCGAACCTTGCCCTCGAAATGCCACAAGCGGGTCTGGCGGAATTCACGATTCAGACCGAACCCTACGATCGAACCGGAAACCACCAGCTCCAACTCAAGCTGGCCGATCGAGTGGTCGGCACCTACCGCTTCCAGCTCGAGGAATTTGTCCCGGATCGGATCAAGGCCGCGCTCGAGAATCTCTCGGTTGAGGATCGTGCGGGGAGTCCGGAGCTGGCCTTCGACGTGCAGGCCTCCTATCTTTTTGGCGCTCCGGCAGCTGCTCTACCGTCCGAGATTCGCGTCTTCCTGGAGCCCTCGCACTATACTTCTCCGGAGCACTCCGATTTCACCTTTGGGAACAGTGAGAGAGAGTTCAATCGGCGCCGCATCGCGGATCTGAGAGAGACCTTGAACGACCAGGGTGAGGCCCATTTTCAAGTGACCGTTCCCCGTGGGCTTCGTCCCGCTTCCGCCCTTTCGGCTGTGATTACCGCGCGCGTCCAGGAACAGGGGGGGCGGGGGGTAACCGTTACCCGCCGCCACCCGATTCATGTGTACCCCAACTACCTGGGGCTCAAGCGAGCGGGGAGCGGTTATGTCGAGCCCGGTCAGGAGTCCGCATTTGAGTACATCAGTCTCGATCCCGAGGGGCAAACCCGACCGACCGGTCCCCTGGGCCTGAAGATCTTCAAGGATCAATGGCAGACCGTTCTCCGTCGAACTTCATCGAGTTCGTTTCGTTATCAGAGTGTCCGGGACCCACTCCTTGTGCACTCGCAGGAGTTCAGTTCAGGGAGCTCGGACGGGCGGTTCTCGTTTTCACCTGCTGAGTTCGGAAGTTATCGGGTGGTGCTGGAAGACGGCGGCTCGGGGGCTTCGACTCAGCTTTCCTTCTACGCGAGCGGCTGGGGCTACTCCCCCTGGGCTATCGAGAACCCGGCCCGCCTGGAGATGGAGCTCGACCGGGAGGAGTATCTTCCGGGACAGACCGCGAGGCTGCAGATCCGGTCTCCCTTTGCGGGGAGGTTATTGCTGGCGGTCGAGAGCCAGGCTGTTCATTTCGTGCGGACCTATGATCTGGAAGGCAATTCGGCTACCATCTCGATTCCCGTGCAGGCGGCTTACAGCCCCAATGCGTACGTCACGGCCACCCTGGTTCGATCGGTAGAAGATCTGGGGTCCGAACTGGTGGCTCGCGCCTTCGGGGCCATCCCGATTCTGGTCGACAGAAGCTCCCATCGCCTTTCCATCCGTCTGGAAGTGCCCGAGCGGGTACTTCCCGAGAGTGAACTGGAGATTGATGTAGCAACACGTAGTGGCGCTGCTGTGACGATCGCGGCCGTGGACGAAGGGATTCTTCAACTGATTGCCCAGCAGACTCCGGATCCCTTTGAGTACTTTTACCGAAAGCTGCGCCTGGGAGTTTCAACTCACGACATCTTCTCGATGCTGCTACCCGATGTACCTGAAATGGAGGGCGCTACTCTGGTGGGCGGGGGAGCCGATCGTCTGGCCGCGACGCAGATGGTCCGAACCGAGAGCCTGCGCAGGAGAGAGCCCGTCTCTTTCTGGTCCGGCGTGGTTCGAGCCGACCGCAGCGGGCGGGCCCGGGTCACGTTCCAGGTGCCCGAGTTTCAAGGAGCCCTGCGGGTGATGGCTGTCGCCAGCGAACAATCGGACTTCGGTTCTGCCAGCCAGGTCACGAGAGTTCGGTCTCCACTCATCCTCATGCCTACTCTTCCGCGCTTCCTGTCGCTGGGAGAGGAGCTTGAGATCCCTGTCACGCTGCGCAACGACACTGGAGGAGACGGAGCGTTTCAGGTGCGTCTTGGCCTGAAGGGGCCCGCTCAACTGACCGGTCCGGCTACACAACAGATCAGCGTCCCGGCCGGCCAGGAGCGAACCACCTATTTCCAGGTCCGATCTCTTGACCTGGTGGGTGAGATAAAGTTCGACATGTCCGCCTCGGGCAACGCCGCGGTTGCGAACCACGCCCGAGTGTTGTCCATCCGGCCCGACTTGCCGCCCAGGACCACCCAGGTGGCCGGACGAGTCGATACTTCAACTCTGGACCTGCCGCAGCAGGATCACGGGTTCAGACCTTCAACCGTGACCCGAACACTCACCGTCGGACCTCTCCCGATGACCCATTTCACGGCTAACCTGGGGAACCTCCTGCGCTATCCCTACGGCTGTCTGGAGCAGACGACCTCCAGAATCCTTCCGCTCATCTATTTCACCGATCTTGTGAAAGCCCTCGAACCAGAACTCTTTGCAGATTCGGATCCAGCCGCCATGGTCTATGCGGGGCTGCGTCGCCTGGCCGGGATGCAGCTCATGTCGGGCGGCTTTGCAATGTGGCCGGGTTCACGGAAAGTCAATCCCTGGGCCAGCACCTATGCGACCCACGCTCTGGTAGAAGCGAAAAACGCCGGTTTTCATGTTGACGAGCCGATCTATGACAAGGCTCTGGCCTTTCTGGACACCAGCGTGCGTTCTCACGAGTCACGGGAGAGAGCGGGAGTGGAGCAGCTCGTCTACGCCCTCTATGTGCTGGCCAGAGCGGATCGACCCGAGCGCGGGCAGATGGATTTCGTGCGCCAGAATCTTCAGGAGTTCCTTCGCTCCTCGGCCCGGGGACTGCTGGCGGCAACCTATGCGATGACCGGCAACCAGGCGATCGCGAATGAGCTGCTGGCCAGCCTGGAACCGGTCGAGGAAGCGGAACGCGAAACGGGGCAGAATTTCAATTCCTCCACTCGCAATCGGGCGCTGCTTCTGCTGGCTCTGCTGGAGACAGTTCCGGAGGACCCGAGGGTTGCCGGCCTGTTTGACCGATTGGCCCGTGAGGCTTCCAGCCGCAGCTGGACGACTCAGGAAACTTCCTTCGCCTTCCTGGCCCTGGGCCAGCTGGCCAGGCTGCAGAGGGATATCCAGGCTGATTATGAGGGTGAATTGTTCGTCGCCGGCCAGCTCATCGGCAGCTTCGATTCCCGCACTCGCAGCTTTCTGCTTCCGCCGGAAGGGCGGGTGAAAATCAATCTGGGATCCGGATTTCAGGCCGGCTCAGCCTTTTACAGTCTGGTGACGCGAGGGATCCCCCTGGACACGACGTTCCAGGAAGAGGAGCGGGGACTGGAGCTGGAGCGCGAGATCCGAACCCGCCGGGGCCGGCAGGTGGATCTCAGTGAGATCCGCCAGGGGGAGCTGATCGTAGTCAAGACTCGGATCCGAAGTGTGCAGGGACCGGTCCAGAACGTTGTCATTCAACAGCTCCTTCCCTCCGGACTGGAGGTGGAAAACCCGCGTCTGGCGACCACTGAGAAGCTGGGTTGGATGACGGGAACTGCCCTGGGAGCTGACTACCAGGATCTTCGAGACGACCGGGTCCTCTTTTTTGCGGATCTACCGGCCAATCAGTGGCGCACGGTGTACACACTCCTGCGAGCCGTATCGCCCGGGGATTTTCGAATCCCACCCGTACATGCCGAGGCCATGTACAACCCGGAATTGAGCTACACGGGTCCCAGGTCAAGGTTGCAGATCGGGAGGCGCGAGTGAGAGTTCCGGGCCGATGGCTACTGGGTCGACCGAGGAGGATTCTTCTCTGTTGCGGATCGGTGAGTTGTGCAGCAGTGCTCGCACTTGTCCTGCTGTGGCAGGTGGCTGGAGCGCTGTTTCCTTTCCCTCACGAAAAGCTGGATCGACCCTACGGCCAGATTGTCTACGACCGAAACGGTGAACTGATCCGTATGTTTCTGGCAGCCGACGGGCGCTGGAGATTCCGTGCGCAGCTGGACGAGATCTCCCCCGAGCTCGTGGATGCAATCGTCGCTTCCGAGGATCAGTGGCTTCGCTACCACCCGGGCGTGAACCCCGTCTCCATACTGCGAGCGGCCCTGTCAAATCTCCGCGCAGGACAGATCATTTCCGGAGCGTCCACCATTCCAATGCAGATTGCACGGCTGATGGAACCTCGCCCGCGCAACTTGCAGAGCAAACTGCTGGAGTCATTCAGGGCCCTTCAGATGTGTCGCCTCTACTCCAAGGACGAGCTTCTCGAGATCTATCTGACTCTGGCTCCTTACGGAGGCAACATCGAGGGTATCCGGGCTGCCTCCTACTTCTATTTTGGAAAGAAGCCGGCCCGCCTATCCTGGGCAGAGACAGCACTGCTCACCACCCTTCCCCGCTCTCCGGTCAGCTACGACCCGACCCGGAACCTGGAGCTTTCGACCCGGGCCCGCGACCGCGTGATCACCCAGCTTAGCGGGAAAGGAATCATAAGCCCTTCCCAGGCCCGGGTGGCTTACTCCGCTCGCCCCCCGGCTGCCAAACAGACACCGCCCTTCCAAGCTCCTCATTTTGCTGAACTGGTGAGACGGCAGAACCCCGCCACCCAGGAGATGCACACAACGCTGGACCTGGAGACCCAGCGAGCCGTGGAGTTCCAGGTGGACTCCCGGAAGGCGCAGCTTCGGAGGGAGGGGATCGGAAACGTTGCTGTCGTCATTCTCGACAACGAGACCCGCGAGGTGGTGGCCCTGGTGGGCTCTGCGGGTTACGCTGATTCGATTTACCAGGGACAAGTCAACGGAGCCATGGCCCAGCGCTCACCGGGTTCAACTCTTAAGCCATTTCTCTTTGCTATGGCTTATGACACTGGTCTGATCGTTCCTGATTCTCCTTTACTGGATATTCCTTACGACTACGCCGGCTATGTTCCTGAAAACTACGATCGGCGCTACCGGGGGCAGGTGAGCGCCTCTCAGGCGCTGATTCAGTCCCTGAACGTTCCGGCTGTGCATCTGCTTTCCCGCACCGGACTCCAGGACTTTCACCAGCTCTTGATTTCCGGTGGTCTTTCCAGCTTGAACCGTCCTTCACTCGAGTATGGCCTTCCTCTGGTGCTGGGAGCGGGGGAGGTTCGGCTCCTCGATCTGGCCAACCTCTATGCCTCCCTGGCCCAGGGCGGGCTCCATCGCACCCTCCGTGTGCTTGACGACCGCCCGGGGGTGGGAGAGCGCCTCTTCTCCCGAGAGGCTGTCTACTTCACCACCCAGTCACTGACCCAACTGCGCAGACCCGACTTTCCCCAGGCCTGGGACCTCTCTTTCGACATACCAGCTGTTGCCTGGAAGACCGGAACCTCTTATGGCCATCGAGACGCCTGGGCGATGGGTTTCTCGCGGGAAACCACCATCGGCGTCTGGATTGGCAACTTTGATGGGTCCGGAGTCAAAGGCCTGTCCGGTGCAGAGCATGCCGGGCCTCTGCTGTTCGATCTTTTTCGTGCCCTCGAGCCGACAGGTTCGAGATTTCAAGAGCCCCGGGGCCTGGAGATTGACACGGTGCAGGTCTGTTCGGTGAGCGGGCAGCTGCCCATCGCCTATTGTTCGAGGACGAAAGAGATCGCCTCAATCCGGGGCCGGTCGAACTTTCAGGCCTGCCGGCTCCACCGTCGCATCTTTGTCGATGCCGAGACCGGTCTTCGATTGGATGGACGCTGTCTGAGCCTTTCGCGCTATGTCACCAGGGTGGTCGAAGTATTGCCGCCGCCCCTGGCTGCCTGGCGGCGGCGGCAGGGACAGCCGGTCGAGGTCCTCCCCAGGCGTGCGGCAGGCTGCAACCAGGTCGGCTTGGGCGACGGCCCCCGGATTGTTTCGCCGGATCATGCAACACCCTACCTGGTACGGCAGGGGACGCCCCGGTCCTATCAGAGCATTGCTCTGACCGCGCTGGCTCAGCCCGGCCGGCTCTACTGGTACCAGGATGGTCTTCTGGTGGCATCTGGCGAGGCGGCCGAGACTCTCTTTCTAGATCCGAGCAGGGGGCGTCATGAACTGGTGGTCGTTGACACGACCGGCCGCTCAGATCGGGTTATGTTCGAGGTGGAGTGAAGAGCGCTCGCTGGGCTCGCGCGGTTCTGGGTTCTGGTTACTGGTTACTGGTTACCGGTTATCAGTTGAAGGTTGAAGGTTGCGCCCATCAAGAAGACTACTGAGGCAGGAACGCCAGTGACTGCGCACGGCCCACCGGCCGCGAAGAAGCTGGAGTTCCTCGTGGCGCGCTCATTGGCATTCGCGCCTCTGTCCGGCCGGCGACGGGACAATTGAGCTCCGGGACCGGCCCGGAAGGCGCAAGGCACAGTAGCCATCAAGAAAACTACTGAGGCAGGAACGCCAGTGACTGCGCAGCGGCCCGCAGGCCGCCGAGAACATGAGACCCCAGCACCCAGCACCCAGCACCCAGCACCCGGCACCCAGCACCTAGAACCTATAACCGATCCGCTTCTTGACCCGGGTCCAGAAGGAGGGCTGGAGAGCCTCCTGCAAGTGGCCGAGCTGCTTCCGGGCCGCTCCCTCTCCCGCCTCGATGAGCTCCGACAGAGCGTCAAGGTCGGTCCACGAGAAGTTCTCGATATGGGGCTGGATCAGAACATCCGCCTCGGGCAACGAGTTGCGTTGGACGGCTGTGCTCATGATGGAGAAGGATCGGAGCAGGATCTGATAGATATTGTTCAGGTTGACCTGATCCGAAATCTCCAGACCAATGGCCGAGGCGACTACGATGTCAGCTCCCATCTCTCGCACCTGCTGAACCGGTAGACTGCAGGTCAGATAGCCGTCGGCCAGCAGGTAGCCGTTCACCTCCACGGGAACGTAGAGCCCAGGGATCGCACAACTGGCCTGAATAGCGGGAAAGAGAGGACCGCGCTCGAGGACTACAGGTTTCCCGGTCCGTAAATCAGTCGCCAGCACGCGGAGAGGGATCTTGAGTTCTTCGAAAGTGCTCACCGGAAGAATGCTCTCCAGCCAGTCCGCCATGCGGTCATTGCGGTTGAAGCCTTTGAGAGACAGGCTCCAGCGACCCAGGTGTTTCCAGGTCACAGACTCCGCCTGCTGGATGAGTTGCTCCATCGACAATCCGGCGGCGAACCCGGCGGCAACGATACTCCCGACGCTGACTCCGGCGATGAAGTCGATCGGAATCTTCTCCTCCATCAGAACCTTCAGCACCCCCAGGTGAGCTAGCCCCCGGGCCGCACCACCGCCTAGAGCCAGCCCGATCCGGGGAGGATTCTTGTGGTTCAACTGCATGTTGACCTCATAGACGTCGAAATCTACCCCAGGTTGCCGTTTTGCGTTCCTCGTTTCGCAACCCAACGGGGGGCTCACGCGCTCCCGTTCTGTTGTTGTGGTGTTAAGCCCGGATTATTCATAAGTTTTCGTAGCGAAGCGGGGGAAGACCAGTTCTGACAAGGCTTGCGACCGAGGCCCCCGGAGGCGTACTCGTGCAGTACGCCGAGGAGGCCGACCGAGCGTAACGCAGTCAGGGCGGGAGATTCTCACGCTGCAGTAGAAAATTTATGAATCATCCGGGTTAAGGACACCCACAGAACGGTGAAGCGTCAGCTCACCGTTTCCTGGATCCAACAGGTAACCAGCAACTAATACCGTCCCCGTATCCTCTCCTTGGCCGGCAGGACCTCCAGGCAGGTGGTCCACCAGCCCGTGAGAATGGTCTCGACAAACTCTTCGGGGAGTCCCGCCCGACGCATCTCGGCCGCCAGCGACCCATGGTCGTAATCGAGGGGAAGAAAGTGACATTGGAGATCGTTTTCGGAGAACTCCAGGAGAGTGAACCAGACCTGGGTATGTCCGTCATTCTCGGGGCGCCCGATCACGCCCACGTTGACGAAGTCACGATCAGCAGAGAGCTTCCGGTGCCATTTGACACCCGTATGCGTGCAACACATGACATCGGCGCCTGCGCCCTCGAGAAACCCTTCCAGCAGATGATCCGGGGACCCACTCTCCCACAGGAACTCGTTGACGCGCCGAGGTGATCCGTGGCAGAGCTGGACGATCCTGTCTCCCAACCGAAAGCGCAGGCTGCGGGGCAGCCCTCCCAGCCACTTCTTATGTGCTGCCGATGTGTTCTGGAAGGTGTAGTCGTAGCTGATCTGAGCGAAATGGTTGTCCCGGGGGTCGGTGTAACCACAGCCACAGTCTTCCAGGCCCTCAGCCAGCGAAATGTCGTAGTTCCCGGCGATCGTTTGAACGCCGCCGTTCTGGAGGAAGGGGAAACTCCGATCGGGAAAGGGCCCGAAGCCCCCGATATCCCCCAGGCAGAAAATGCCGTCTACGTCCAGCCCCCTGCATCGATCGAGTAGGGCCTCCAGAGCCAGGTAATTGTTGTAGACACCGCCGAAGACAGCAACTCTCTGATAGGTCGGCAACGGCATGCTCGGATTCAATAGTTCCTGCAGGTCATTCCAGTCAGGTAGCAGGTGGTACAGGCCGGGTGGTAGAGACTACAAGGCGTGAGGCTCTCTTCCAGGCTGGTCTGGCTCATGCGCGCATTATCTTCTCCCACCAGGATCGGACAGGCGTAGATCCCGTCGTCGGCGACCATCCGGGATGCCGAGCACTGCAGACGGCTGTGATCGAAGTCCTTCATCATGGCCGGCGTAACGAAAGCAGGGCTGTCCGGTGTGGGAAGCATCCCCATCTCGAACACCGGAATGATCTTGACTCGAGGCCGAGTCACTCCCATCTCGCGGAGGAGATCGACATACTTCTGATAGGGATTCAGAACCGATTCCAGGGGACGGAGGTAGTCTCGAATCTCAGTGACCGTAAGAATGGGAAGCAGTCTGCGGTCCGCCAGCCGCCTGTAGGCCCGCAGGGCTCGCCGGAAGACTCCTTTACCCCGGACAGCGTCGTTCTTCCCTTCGTCAAAATCATCCAGGCTGATGCGGATTTCCAGGGAATAGCGGGAATCTTCCGAGATGCGCTGGAGTTCGTCGGCCCGGGCGTCGTTGATGGGAAGTCCGTTGGTCAGAATAGAGGTCGGGAAATCCCGGAGAGTGCGTTCCAGGATCAGGGTCATATTGGGGTGCAGAAAGGGCTCTCCCCCGGTGAAATAGATTTCTCTTACCCCCAGCCTCCTGGCTTCCTCGAGGTACGCAACAACTGTCTCGGTCTCCATCATTTTGAGGCTGTGGTTGTCTGGAGAGCAACTGATAAAGCAGTGCGTGCAGCGAAGATTGCAGAGGGTGCCCGAAACCTGAAACCAGAGGGTTTCGAGATCCTGGAAGTCGGCTTTTGGAATGGTCACCGGGTTCAACGAAGATTTCCTCTCAACAGCTCCTCGACCGAGGATTTCAGTCGCCCGTTGAACTCGTCGTGCGACTCATCAGGCCTGGGCTCGACTGGTTTTCCAAATCGAATGGTGACAGGATGCAGGCGAACTCTGGAAGAACCACGCGACCAAACCTGAAAAGTTCCTATAATTGCGGTCGGGATGGCCACTACGCCCAGCTCCCTGGCGAGAACGGCAGGACCCTTTCTGAAGTCTTTGAGTTCTCCGTCCATGGAGCGCTCCCCCTCCGGAAAAATCCCCAGCACCAGTTTTTCCTTCAGACCGTAGGCTCCCAGTCGCAAAGCCTTTCTCAGGTTTCGATCCGGGTCAACCGGCAGGATCTTGATCAGACTTCCCAGGTATCCGATCAGGGTTCCCGGTTGAAAGTAGTTGCTGTAGCCCACATAGAACATCCTTCGAATGGTCGAGAAAGGCAGGCCGGCACTCATCATGAAGGCGTCCACATAGCTCAGGTGGTTGGGGCAAATCATATGCGGTTGAGCCTGGCGCAGATTCTCCTGTCCCTCGAAGCGCAGGCGAAAAAACAGTTTTCCCAAAATCCAGATGCAGCGACTCAAGAAAAAGTAGAGGGTCTCCACAATCGGGCGGCGGCGGAGCACCCGATGGATCTCTCCGGTTTCCTCTTCGGTCAGAGGCGCGTCCAGGATCTCCGGCCAGGAAACTCTCTCGCTCCGGGTCACGCCGTCTACAGCCTGGCCGAGTTTCCTGCTGACGGCACCGGAGACGTCCTCGACGGTGAAAAAGGTCATCGCTTCGTCATCGTCGATGCTGATTCCAAAGGCATCCTGAACGTTGGACAGGAACTCGACCCGTTGCAGTGAGTCGAAGCCACAGTCAAACTCGAGATTCATTGTCCGGTTCACAACGGGGACTTTGCCAGTCCCCTTCAATAGCTGAAAGAGACGTTCCTCGACCGGGTCCCGGGCCGGTGTCTCTTCCACAGTTGCGGGTTCGCTGGGAGCTTCCCTTTGCTGCCGGAACTGCTGGTCGACTTCGAACCTCTTAATCTTGCGGGTTGGAGTTCGAGGTAGAGGGTCCTGTCGGATATCGAAACTGCGGACCCTCTTATAGGACGGGAGGGTCTGCGAGAGGTTCTCGAGCTGGTAGCGAATCATGTCTGCCACGTTGACTACCTGGCGGGCCTTGAGGTAATCGAAATCTGGTACCACTATGGCATGGAGGGTCTCCTGATTCTGTTCTCCCTCCACTCCGATCACACACATCTCTTTGATGTAGGGGCACCTTGTTTCGTAGGCATGCTCGATTTCTTCCGGGTAGATATTCTTTCCCGAGCTAAGAACAATGACATCCTTTTTTCGCCCTGTGATGTGCAGGTAGCCGTCTGAGTCCAGATACCCCAGATCGCCACTGTGAAGCCAGCCGTTGGAGAGAACTTCCAGCGTGGCAGCTTCGTTCTTCCAGTAACCCTGCATGATATGGGGGCCCTTGATCAGGACTTCCCCGATGCCGGCCGAGTCGGGCTCTGAAATCTGGATTTCAGAATGCGGAAGCGCGCGGCCTACTGAACCGAGGCCTCCCGGATAGGCCATAGTGGTCACCGCTGAGGTCTCGGTCATTCCGAAGGCCTGGGCAAAAGTGAATCCGAGGTTCCGAAAGGAAAAGAGAACTTCCGGGTCAAATCGGGCTCCCCCCACAGCAAAGAATCTCAGTTTCCCGAAATTCCGGTGAACCGGCCTGAACAACAGCTTGCCGGGATTCCACCCGAGCCACTCGTTGCTCAAGCGAGAGGCTTTCAAGAGCAGCTTGAAGGCAGAGCGACCGAGCAGCCGCTTCTTCCCGACCTCCTGGAAGATTCTGCGGTGAACCAGATAGTAGAACTGGGGAACGCAGACGAAGATCGTGATCCCTTCGTCGCGGAAGCTCTGGAGAATTCTCTGGGCCTCCAGGGAATCGAGGTACGTGACTCGGGCTCCCAGGTAAAGCGGGATCAGAAAATTAGTCATGAGCGCCAGCATATGGTAGAGCGGAAGTACCGAAAGAATGTGGTCGTGAGAAGCGAGTTGCACCGACTCCTGCACGCAGTCAACGGTCAAATACACACTGCGGGGAGTCAGCATGACCCCTTTGGGATTCCCCGTGGTCCCACTCGTATAGACGAGCAGGAAGGTCTCATCCGGGTCGCAGGGAACGAGGGGCAGGTGGATATCGGCGCTTTCCTGCTGCACGACGGAATCCCAATGGCCATAGCCCTCGATTCTGGGGCCAACCATCAGACCCGGAAGAGGGCGGGGCAGCAGGGCTTGAATTTCCTGGACTTTGGGAAGAACCTCTTGCGAACAGATCAAATACCTGCACTCGGAGTGCTGGACAAGACCGGCCAGCGTTTCCGAGGAATGAAGAATGTCAAACGGAACGATCCGCGCTCCGGCACTCTGAGCGGCCAGGAAGGCAATTCCCCAGCGAGGATGATTTTCCATGAGAATTCCCAGCGTGTCGCCAGGCTGGATGTGACCGCGCAGAAACTGACTGGTCTTTGCGATTTCATCCCAGATCCGGCTCAAGGTGAACGGTTCCCGCTCATTCTCTCCAAGGACCTGCAATGCCACGTGGTCAGGCATTGTTTCCGCATTTCTCTTGAGGGTCTCGAAAAAGTCAGCGCTCATAGGTCGTACAATCCATGCTACAACAACTGTGAATCGAGCGGTGATCTGATCGGACCACGGAGGGTCCTCCTACATTGGGAATGTCGCAGGATGGCAAAGCGATCTGATCGGACCGCGGAGGGTCCTCCTACCCTGGGAATGTCACACAATGGCGAAGCGATAGGGGTAGGGAAAGCTCATTGGTTTGAGCCTCCCCTCCCTCCGAACCGGACGTGCGGTTCTCCCGCATCCGGCTCTCCAGTCAGTGGGGTCCACGGCGGGACTGACAGATCTGCGCGTGGGCTACGGCCATGGTAAATAGCCCCTGCTCGATAAAGTAGGCATTTTTGCCTCCTTTCACTCCTGTTTCCAGGGTCGTCAGCATGCGTTCGGTCCACACTTCCGCTTCCACCCAGCTCCATTTCTGGCTCTCGGCTTCTCTGCCTTGCTTAGGAGTCTCCTCCACTTTCGACAGTTCCTCTTGCTTCGTCATTGACTCTACACATCCACCTTCCTGGCGGGCCTTCGCTCCACCGGCATTACCCGGCTTCTTCACTACTACGCCGCCTCTGACTTCTGCGGGTCTCTTACCAGACCGACCTTTCGCAGACCTCCTCGCTTTACGTCACTTGAACTTCCCACCATTCCATCTCCAACCACCCCAAGGGTTAACAAGATGCCTTTTTCACGTTACCCATCAGGCTCTTGTCCGTGTCAGGTTTCCCTTCCATTCGAGCTTCGCCATTTCCCAGCAGGCTCGCTGTCCCCTCTGAGCCGAATCGAGTTCGTCTCCTACAGACTGGTGGTTCTCCTTCGGCTGCTTCCCACCCCACCTCACGATGACGCAGTTGCCGTCGAATACGGGCCGGAGAACGTTTGCCCGGTAGGGACTTTCACCCTACTGTTCAAGTGCGCTTACGAGCGCACTAGGAGCCGCCTCCGCGCGGCGATCTGATCGGACCATGGAGGGTCCTCCTACGATGGCTCTCGGACGGTCGAAGATTCCCCTGCCGTGAATAACTTACAGACCCTCGTCCCTTCTCGCCAGGGTTTCGTTGATCTTCTGCAGCTCTTCATGAATGGCCCTTTGCCACTGGGTGATGTTGTCCAGTCGGCGCTTGATGCCAAACACCCCGAAGGGGAGTATGAACCAGACAGTCGCCATGACGAAGATCATGACTCCGAGGAAAATTCCGAGCAGGCTCAACCCGCCAATCAAGGCGGCCACCGCGCCCTCCAACTCGGGCATAGCGGATTGCTGTAACAGAATGGCGGAGAAACAAATCATAGAGCTTCACGTTAGCAGGGATGGGTTCTAGGTTCTAGGTTCTAGGTTCTGGAATCTGGAATTCCACACCCAGAACCTAGTGTAGTGCGTCGTAAGTAGTCCTGATTATATGATATGATCCTCCTATAGATGAAGGAGGATTCAATGCGAGTCGCGCCACCCATTGTGCTCTCGGCTGAGGAAGAAACAACCCTTGCGAAGTTGGCCCGTGGTCGCTCTACCTCGGTGCGGCTGGCACAACGAGCCAGCATCGTCTTGTTGGCCGCCACGGGCTTGCAGAACCGACACATCGCGGCCCAGTTGGGAATCGACCGCGAGACGGCCGGCAGGTGGCGTCATCGCTATGCCGAGTTCGGGCTGGTTGGTATCGAGAAAGACGCGCCCCGGCCGGGACGCCGGCCCTCGATTCAGCCCGCCAAGGTGCGCGAGGTGGTCGACAAGACCATCTACAGCACCCCCAGCGACGCCACTCACTGGAGCACCCGCACCATGGCTGCCGAGGCAGGCATCAGTGAGGCCAGTGTCAGACGGATCTGGAAGCGCCATGGGCTCAAGCCCCATCTGTGCAGATCCTTCAAGCTGAGTTCCGATCCTCACTTTGTCGAGAAACTTCAGGATGTCGTCGGTCTTTATCTCGATCCGCCCGAGCATGCCCTGGTGCTGTCAGTCGATGAGAAGAGCCAGATCCAGGCCCTGGATCGCACTCAACCCGGTCTCCCCCTAAAGAAAGGCCGCTGCGGCACCATGACCCACGACTACAAACGCCACGGTACCACCACCTTGTTCGCTGCCCTCAACACCGTCGATGGCACCGTCATCGGAACCTGCATGCCTCGCCACCGCCATCAGGAATGGCTCAAATTTCTAAAGCTCATCGATAGCCAGACGCCCGCAGACAAAGACCTCCACCTGATCGTCGATAACTACGCCACCCACAAACAGCCCGCCGTCAGGCAGTGGCTCACAAAGCATCCCCGCTTCCATATCCACTTCACTCCCACCAGTGCTTCCTGGCTCAACATGATCGAAAGGTTCTTCCGCGATCTCACCCAGAAAAGGCTACGGCGAGGGGTCTTTAGCGGCGTTGCAGATCTGGTGGCCGCCATCGAGCAACATCTCGAGGCGCATAACTCTGACCCGGCACCTTACATCTGGACCAAGTCGGCCACCGACATCCTCGCCAAGGTCAACCGAGCCCATGAAGCCGCCAATAAGAGGGCATCTGTTTGACGCACTACACTAGAACCCAGAACCCAGAACCCATTTAAAGCCGAATCCCCTTGGGCATCCTGTGGGCGACGCGGCTGTCATGGGCCGTTCTTGCCACTGCCCTGGCCACCTGTTTGCAGACTCTTCGGTTGAAGACACTGGGGATGATGTAGTCTGCCGACAGCTCTTCCTCTGAGATCACGCCGGCCAGGGCGTGAGCGGCTGCCAGCTTCATGGGTTCGTTGATCTCATGCGCTCTGGCGTCCAGCGCCCCGCGGAAGATTCCGGGGAAAGCCAGCACGTTGTTGATCTGATTGGGATAGTCGCTGCGCCCGGTGGCGATCACCGCGGCGATGCCTTCAGCCTCCTCGGGCATGATTTCCGGATTGGGATTGGCCAGTGCGAAGACAATCGGGTCCTGGTTCATCTTCTCAATGTCGGGGCGTCGCAGCAGATCCGACCTCGACACTCCTACAAAGATGTCCGCTCCTTTTAGAACTTCCTGCAAAGAGCCTTGTTCTCCTTGTGGGTTGGTGTTCTCAGCGATCCAGGACTTGATGGGGCTGCGACTGAAATCGCGCCCGGTATGGATGCTTCCCCGGCTGGGAATGTCGCAGGATGGCAAAGAGTAGGAGCCGCCTCCGCGCGGCGATCTGATCGGACCGCGTTACCAGATTTTTCTGGGCTGGGCGCTGTTCCACTCCGCTTCGCTGACCGACCGGGACTGTTGTAGAAAGACGAAGGCGCCATTCTTGTTTCCGATGACGAAGTCGAGCAGACCATCTTTGTTCAGGTCTCCCGTCACCAGCTGCCGGCCAATACCCGAGTTATCGTCGATGCGGTGAGGTACGTACTCCACCCTCCCGTTGTGACGAGTCAGCTTGAACCAGTAGATGACTGCCGGCTCTCGCGAACCCGGGTCATTAAAGTCATGAGCACGATAGGTTTTCCCCGTGAGGATGTCTTTGAGCCCATCGTTGTCGACATCCACAACGGCCAGGGCATGCAGCTGCGAGAACTGGGCTCCGTAGGGGTTGTCTGTGTTCTCGGCCGCCTTGCTCATGAGCACATGCTCCGAAAAACCGATCTGGCCATCGTCGCCGCGAGATTGCTCGAACCAGCTCAGTCCCCAGCCGTGCCCGTTGAGGCTGGTAACAATGTCGTTCAGACCATCCCCGTTCACGTCGTAGGTGAACATCTGAGCGCCGCCCCGCTCCGCGAACTTGTAGCTGTGGTAGTCCCACTCAGGATCCCCCTCCAGGCTCGCCGGCTGCTGCCACCAGCCATCCTTGATGATCAGATCGGCTCTTCCATCTCCATCGATGTCGCCAAAGCCCAGACCGTGCATGTAATGGTGAAGCTCCCTCTCTGCCGAGACAGGGCGAAAACGCCAGGGTCTTGTGGGGTCGGATTCGTCAGGAGCGGCGTAGCCCATCCGGTTTCCATAGCCGAAGATCAGCTCACGCTTCCCATCTCCTGTCAAATCCCCAAAACGGGGGGCTTCCAGCTTGACCTGATCGATCACGTCATGCCGCTTCCAGTGGACTGGAGCTCCTCTCTTCGGTCTTCCTTGGAACGAGATCTGGGGATTTTCGTACCAGTAGGCCGGTTTGTTGGGCAGCCCAACGGTCAGAATGTCGCTCCACCCGTCGCCATTGAAGTCGTCTACCCAGGAGAAGAAATTGTCGAGCGCATACACCTGACGATCGTGAGGCGCGCGCTTGGTAGGAGCAACTGCCGGGTAGAATTCGTGGCGGTGCTTGTAGTCTGGACCCAGAAAGATGTGGGCCCCGCACACCACATCCAGGTGGCCGTCCTGGTTGAAATCACCGTAGTCGGCTCCCTCAGACCAGTAAATCGGAGTCAAATGAATTTTCTGAAAGTCTGGCAGTTGGTAGCCGGTCCGCCCGGTGCCCGTACAGGTCAGTATCAGGCCGCTGAGCAGGGCCATTCCTGTCCATCCTAATCTCATCACACCTTGCCTCGCTGGAAAGAACGTGTTCTCCACCGACATTCTACACGGGACGAGTTCCAAGGTTCCAAGGTCCAACGCTCGAGGGTTCTTTGCCTGTATACTCTCTGCTTTGAAAACGCACGGGGAGTAGGAGTACTCCATCACGAAAGCAGTCAACAGTCACCTTCGCAAACCAGACGTGAGGAGAGCTGATCAGTTCGAGCTCCTGTTTGAATCTGCCCCCGACGCAACAACCGCGCCTACGAGGAGTGGTTCGGGACGAAGGTGTCAAACCCTCACCCAAGAAAGCCTACGGCAGGCTTTTGGACAGAGGTGCTATCAGTCAATGACGACACCCTGGGCTGTGGAAGATCTAGGTGTGTTGCCCCGCTGCCTGATCAACATTTCGATGGGAGCGATTAAATCAGTCTCGCCAGGTTCTGTAAATTGGCCCTTAGTCCAACGCCTGTAATACGAAGGGGCAGCTTCAAGCGCACTTCGTGCCTGAAGTCCACGGTCGGTGGCATGCTTCGCTAACGCTTCTGGTAAGATCAAGATTTTGCTCAAAGAAATGTTTAACGCGGGAAAACCCATCTGGTCTGTGCTCTGGGCCAGGAGTTGATTCTGCTGGGGCGCCGGGTTCTGTTTTCTACCTGCGCCCTGCTGGTACAGCGATTGCTGCGGGCCAAAATCGATCTGACTCTGGAGAAGGAGCTCAAGAAACTGGATCGCTTCGAGGCTCTCATAGTCGATGACATCGGCTACGTTCAGCAAAGCCGGGAGGAAATGGAGGTTCTCTTCACACTGCTGGCCCATCGTTACGAACGTCGCAGCATCTTGCTGACCAGCAACCTGATCTTCTCGGACTGGGAGAGGATCTTCAAGGACCCCCTGACGACGGCAGCAGCCATCGACCGGCTGGTGCACCACAGCGTGATTCTGGAACTCAACGTCCCGAGCTATCGAATGGAGAGCGCCAAGGCAAAGCAGCAGGGAACCACGAAATGAGGAAACCGCGAGGAGGTCAAATCCGGGCAAATCGGCTGATTGGACCCCGGAAAGTGCTTGGTGAGGGCGATAGACGAGTGCCCGCCAAGGGGAGAGGTCGTACAGCGCCCTACAGAGGCCGCTCAGCAGCCTCGTGGATCTGGTCCACTCCCCTCGACGCCAGCGCGAGCGAGGGGGAGCTCCGTTCGGGCTACGCCCTCACTCCGTCCCCCTCGCATTCTAGGAACAATCTCTCTTTTTTACAGAAAGGAGGACCGCGGAAAGGGCCGTCTCAGAGGACGGCTACAGCTCTTTTTTTTTAATCCTTGTGTGGGGATTTCCAATCGTCGCTGCGGGAATTCTATTTGACGTTGATCAGTCGTGAAAGCCAACCCAGACCGGTGTGAGGAAGGTTCCGTCGGCCGGTGCGAGATTTTCAATCCTGACCGTAACGCTCACAGTCGCCTGAGAAGCGAGAGCCAACGGCATTGAGAGGGCAGCAAGAACAGCAACTGTGGAACTGATCGCCACGGCGCGCTTTGCCGCTCCAGTCAAAAGGTGTCTTCGTGTGAACATTTCGGTCTCTCCTTGTGGTTACCCGGTCGCTTTGAGCCGACCGGCTGTTGATTTGACCCGACATGCCCCATATCAACTTCGGATCCGAGTTCCTCTGACCTCCCGGTGATGAATGATCAAAACTTAGCAGCCCTCCAACCAAGGAACAAGTGTTGTTCCTCATATTTCGGCTGAAAACGGCCGCTGACCCCTGAGTTATCCAGGCGCCTTTGCCGAAATCTGATCGGCAGAGACACCTCTCCAGCCGCTTGGTCAGAAACACTGGACGCTAAGCCGTCATCCATCTCAAGCGCTCAATCCGAGACAACATCTCGGCCCATACCTCCTTGCTGACCGCAACTTCCGCCATCTGAAACGTCACGATCCGACTATGGTGAACCACCTTCGCTCCGATCTTGATCAACTTGGCCAATAGGGTGCGAAGGGACCAGTGTTTGATTCTTCTGGGAAGGACCAGACGGCGCAGAAAACTGCCCAGGTTGTAGGCCAAAACAAACAGAGCCAACCTCACCTGATTCGGGACAAAGCGCTGGCAGGACAACCGCGTCCAGTTCAAGGCATACTTGCCTTCCTTGATCCACTGCTCGGCCCTGCCGCGACCGTTGTAAAAGTGAACCACCCCTTGGGCTCGTGCGCTCCTGTTGGTCAGGATGAAACCGACTCTCGGAAAGAGTTCGCCGCGATGCCACTCGACCTTGGCAATCACCCGACGAGGCCGGTCCCAACTGGCCGCTTGATATTTGAAATCAGCAAACCAAACGACGGGTTTTCTGGGTGGGCGCCCCACAGGTCGGGTCAGCAGGTGTTCGATCTTTTCTTGAAGCACCTGGTTGGCGGGAAGCCGGATGGCATACAAAAAGCCCTTCTCCTCCAGGTATTCATAAATCTCTGGCTTGGCGAAGGCGGCATCACCCCGAAAGTATTGGCGGACTGTTTTCCTCTCGTACCGAGCCACGATTGGCTCCAGCAGCTCCTTCCAACGGTCCGCACTGTGCACGTTGCCGGGCCGAAGCATGGAACCTTCGCAATCTCCGAACTGGTTGAAGCAAAACAGGGGATGGTAGCAAGTGCATCCGAAATGCCCGTTGTACCCAGAGGCTTCTTGCTGGCCATGGACCGGACTGGCTGAACTGTCCATATCCAGAATGATGCGTCGATGAGTTGTTTTCTGCAGCGCTCTTTCCACCCATCGGCCGTTGACTTCCGAAAGGGCTTGGAGGTTGTCCTCGACAGACAGCATCTGGGTCTCAAATCGCCCCATCGTGTTGGCGCTGGCGGCATTCTTGTTGTCGATCTTCTTTCCGGTGATCCTCCGCATAGTCGGATCAACCGATAAGCGATGGGCATCGTTGACATCTTCATAGCCAGCGAGACGGCTGTATACCGATTGACGTACCAACGCCCTGAGGTCGTGCTGGATGTTGCGCCCTGTCCGCGAATCGTGAAAAACTACGGGAACACTATCGAATAAACCCAACGCCTCATCCAGATCACGATAGGCGAGAAGCCCGGCATCCGAGGTGACCTTAGCACCATGAAATTCGAGCCTCAAACTGCCATCAAAACCGAGCTTTAAATCTTCACCCTTGGGGTCAGCCATTCCTTGCCCTCTTTATGCGCTATATCTCCTTTAATTATAGTAGTTTAGACCGATTCAGGCAAGCAATCTTAGTGTCCTATATGCTGAATGTGGGTTAACATGATTTTTAGTATGAGGAGGAATAACCGATGCCCGTTGACAGAAGAAGACTACTCGAACTTGCAGCAGAAAGGCTCGCCGCAGAGAGACAGCGCATAGAACAGGAGCTGGCGGAGATCAGTGCCGAACTAGAACTTGAGAAGACCACCCCGAAAGAAAAGACAACGAAGAGCAAGAGGCGACGCCCCACACTATCGGCCAAGGAGCGGAAAGCCAGATCAGAGAGGATGAAAAAGTACTGGGCGGAGCGGAAAAAAAAGAAGACGTAGGCTCAGCAGCGGGGTTCACTAGTGTGCCGTCCGGGAAGTGCCCGTCGTCAATTGGGGATGGGTTTTGATCACCAGTGAGGCGCGCGAGGCAGCAGTACCGCGAGTCTTGCGACGGAGCGCAACAAAGCTGGTGGTCAAAAAGCGCCCCAAGTGGCGGCGGGAACTTTCCGGACGGTACACTAGCAGAAAACGAGAGAGCCGATCAATAGAAGATCGTGGGAGGTACGGCGGAAAGAAAATCCAGGGTTCCGTTACCGAACAGTACCTGGGCCACGATCGGATGTGTGGCGCGAAGCGTGATGTAGCCCCGTACCTGACCCGCGCTCTCCGGTACCAGCACAGCCACAACTTCCGACAGCCGTTCTCCCCGCCCCAGACGGATCTCGGTCGATCCGACTTCAAGGCAGTCCTCGGAAAAAACCGTCACCCGGATCGTGACTTCGACCAGGTTGGGATTGAACAGAGCCAGACCCGTGAAGGTCCGCCCCGAAACAGGACCCTCATCCAGGTTGGCCACCTGGCTGAAGGTGGCCTGGGTCAGAAGGGTGGCCTGCATGGGCAGGGCCGCCGCAAAGCGGGCCTCGAAGGGATCGCCAAAAATGACGTGACCCAGCAAGATTTCGGAGTCGGCGGTGACCCGAATCGATCCTGTCGTTATGGACTCGAGCAGGACAAGTTCCGAATAGTAGAGCCATGGGATCTTCTCTCCCTCTGTGAGTCGCCATCATACCAGGACAACAGCCTCTCCTGAGAACAAGAAACCGGTAACCAGTAACCGGTAACCATCAACATCCCGAGCGCCAGCGAGTGCTCAAAAAATCGTGTAGATAAACGGTGCCGCTGCGCTGCCTCCCAGGGCGATCAGGACTCCCAGCAGCAAGAGGACCAGAATGATCGGAGTCAGCCACCATTTCTTATTGTGTGAGAGAAAGTCGACAAACTCGCGGACCAACCCTGCCTGGGGCTCTTCTGCTTGCCGGAGGAAGTCTTCTTGACTCTGTTTCTTAGTCATGGCCTGTTCCCTCAGAGATTAGTGGACTGTAACACCTAAATCGCCAGCGCCTGGGATCATGAAAGTGGGAGGGGGCCCGGGGAGGCGGACGTTTAAATTTCCGACGCCTCCCCGGGCCCCCTCCCACTTTCATTAGTGCCCAACGAGCGGCCCTCGACGCTCATCCACTACCGATTCAAGCATTACAGTCCACTAGTCCCAAAATAAGTACATGGGGTGTATACCCAGAGGTGGAAAAAAGCCTGAAACGCCAGTCCTGACGGGTATTCTGAGGTTCAGAAAAAGACCCAGAACAATCCCAAGAGGAGGCGTTTCAGGTGAATAGAAAGCATATCGAGATTATCAACAAACGCCAAGAGGAAATAGAGCGAAGGCTGGATCGAAGTTGGCGGCCTAAGAGTGGGGGACGGGTGCTGAGAGGAGGCAATATTGTCTACGACGTCTCGAGCCGTATGGGAGGGGTGAGTAGTGGAGGTCTGGGGCTGATTGTTCAGTTGGTCAAGCGCTTGAGGGTGGCGGAGAGGATCGACGAACGTGTGCGAGTGTTGAAGCGGCACCTTCCCTACCGGGAGTCGGACCACGTCTTGAATCTGATCTACAACGTGATGAGTGGGGGAGTGTGCCTGCAGGATGTAAAGTCACGGCGCGAGGATGTCAGCTATCTGGAGAGTGTAGGAGCGCGCAAGATCCCGGCACCGAGTACGGAAGGGGACTTTCTCAGGCGTTTCAAGCAAGAGGATGTCTTGGCCCTGCAAGAAGCCTTCAACGAAAGCCGTCTGCAGGTGTGGCAAAGCCAAGCAGCGGAGATGGGCAAGCGAGCCACGATCGACGTGGACGGCACGACGGCCGAGACCACGGGGTGTTGCAAGGAAGGGATGGATCTCAACTACAAGGGACAATGGGGGTATGGACCCTTGGTGGTGAGTCTGGCCGAAACCAACGAGGTCTTGTACACGTTCAATCGGCCGGCCAGCCGACCGTCGCACGAAGGAGCGGTGGCGTGGATCGATCGAGCCGTGAAACTGGTCAGAAGAGGCGGCTTTGAGCAAGTGAGATTGCGGGGAGACACGGACTTTTCCCTGACCCGCAACTTCGATCGTTGGAGCGAGGAGGGTGTGGAGTTTGTGTTCGGGATCGAGGCCAATCGGAGCTTCGTCAGAGAGGCCGACAAGATTGGCGAAGCACAGTGGCAAAAGCTCGAGCGCAAGCGGAAAGTGGTGAACTCCAGCCGTCAGCGTCCAGAGAACGTCAAGCAGAAAGTGGTGCGAGAGCGGGGCTACAAAAACCTGAACTTGTTGAGTGAGCATGTGACGGAGATCGAGTACCGACCGGCCCGAGCTAAAGGCACCTACCGAATGATCATCCTGCGCAAGAGGATCGAGGTCGAAAAGGGTCAAAAGCGGCTGTTTGATCAGCAGCGCTATCTGTTCTATGTCACGAACGTGCCGGTCAAGGAACTGTCGACACAACAGGTGGTTTTGGAAAGCAACGGGCGCTGCAATCAGGAAAACGTGATCGAGCAGCTCAAGAACGGCGTTCAGGCTCTGCGCATGCCGGCCGATACCCTGGTCGCAAACTGGACTTACCTGGTGATTGCCACCCAAGCCTGGAACCTCAAGGTTTGGCTGGGCCTGCTTTTGCCTGCAAGACTGGGGGCCCGACGCCTGATCCGGATGGAGTTCCGGCGCTTTGTCACCTGTGTGATCGGACTGCCTTGCCAGATCGTGACAACGGGACGGCGTTTATTGTATCGACTGCTCACTGTTAACGATTGGACCCGTTTGTTGATCGAGGGGAATCTGTGGCTGAAACACCAGCAATTTGGCTGACGAATCGCAAGCCGCTTCGACAAGACGACAAATGGAGCCGATCGGGGAGGGGTCTGTCTGAAAACCGACTTTCAGGGCCATTGTCAACGCGTCGTGGCGGCCTGAGGTCAACCAAACTGCTTCCCGGCACAGCCGGAGTCCGGCGCAAGTCTGATTGAACCTCAAATGAGCAACCGATCTTGGCAAAACGAGTCGCTACAGTAGATGATGTGCAAACACGCTTATTTTGGGACTAGCAGCCTGTGGTGAAAGTCGAGGGCAGGGGTCACATTCAGACACTACACTGGTCCCATGGCAATGGGAAAGAAGAAGCGACGGCGACAAGCGGATCTGTGGGTGGCCAGCAGCCAGTTAGCGCGGAGTCCTGGGCATCCATTCTACGAAGCCCTCAACGAGGTATTGAGTGAGCACGGCTTTGACGATTTCGTAGAGGAGCTGTGCGGGAAGTTCTACGCGGAGAAGATGGGGCGGCCGAGCGTGGCGCCGGGAGTGTATTTTCGGCTGTTGATGGTGGGGTATTTTGAAGGGATCGGAGCGGAGCGAGGGATTGCCTGGAGAGTGGCCGATTCACTGGCCCTGAGAGAGTTTTTGGGATTGAAAGTGAGCGAGACACCACCCGATCACTCGACGATATCGAGAACCCGGAGATTAATCGATGTGCAGACCCATGCGGCGGTGTTCAGCTGGGTGCTGGAGCGACTGGCGGAATCGGAACTGCTGAAGGGAAAGACGATCGGGATCGACGCGACGACGCTGGAAGCCAATGCGGCGATGCGCACCATCATCCGACGGGATACGGGAGAAGACTATAACCAGTTTTTAACCGGATTGGCTCAGGCTTCCGGAATCGAGACGCCCACCCGCGAAGACCTGGTTCGTACGGACCGGAAACGCAAGAAGAAAGGCTCCAACAAAGAGTGGAAACATCCTCACGATCCGGACGCTCGCATCACGAAGATGAAGGACGGGCGAACGCACCTGGCCCACAAGGCCGAGCATGCCATCGACATGGAGACGGGAGCGATTGTGGCGGTCACGGTACAGGGAGCCGATAAAGGAGACACGACGACCCTGAAGGAGACGCTGATTCGTGCTGCCGAAAACATTGAAGAGGCGACGGGGCAAAAAGAGGAAATGGCCGAGGTGGTGGCCGACAAGGGATATCACAGCACCGAAACGGTAAAGGATTTTGCAGCGCTGCAGATACGCAGTTACATCTCGGAACCGAAGCGGGGCAGACGCAAGTGGAAAGGCAACATCGAGGGGCGAGATGCCACCTATGCCAACCGCAGACGGATACGGGGAGAGCGAGGCCGCGAGTTACTGAGACGGCGGGGCGAAAAACTGGAAAGATCCTTTGCTCATCTGTACCGGACAGGGGGGATGCGCCGCACCGAGGTCAGGGGACACGACAATGTGGCCAAGAGACTGCTGATTCAGGCCGGTGCGTTCAACCTGGGTATGGTGATGCGCCAGAAACTCGGCGCAGGGACTCCCCGGGCCCTCCACGCCCGGATTCTTTGCGCTTTGTTAGTCTTTTTCGGGCTGAGGAAGGGCCTGAGGAGACGGATCAGCACTTTCTTTGAAGGTTTGATTGGAAAACTTTCAATCGGGCCCTTTCCAGGTGGCCCCCGGCCCAAGTCGGTGTCCGGACCCAATTAAGCACTTCTGCCACGGGCTGCTAGACTAGAACTGGCGAAAATACCGCTTTCGGTCTTCCGGGGCACCGCAGCGCTCCCAGTAGCTGGCCCTCCCATCCGACCCGTTCTTTCGAGACATCGGATCGTAACCAAACAGTCGCAGAAGGAGCCCGGTTGGAGTCACGACTCCAAAGTACACGATGGTAAGGAGTACATGCGAGATCGTCCAGCCGATGGGGAACGCAGCGTACATCCATCCCAGATAGACAAAACGGCGCAGCGGAGGCACGGCAAAGTGGAGCAGGGACAGACCCGCTCCCCCGACCCAGATCCATCGAGCTGCAACCGGAAAGTCCCAAAAGAAGTGAGTCACCAGCCCCGACAGCCCTGTAAAGACTATCAGAAGAACACCAAATACGAGCAGATCATGCCGACTGGGGTTTCTATTGATCTCAATCAGTCCCATTTTCTCAACCCTTGTCGGTCACCATGGTATATCCCCCACCTAGGCGGCTGATTTACCAAGGTAATTCCCCCACCCTTTCACCAGGGTAATTCCCCCAGGGTTTCACCAAGGTAATTCCCCCACCTGATCATTTCGTGACAGAGGCCAGGGTCATCTTTCTGCGGAACCCCAACAAGGATTTCCGCAGGAGGAAGAATGGCCAGAAGGAATATGAGGATGGAAGAGTACCTGGAGTTGGTTTACCAATGGCACCGAGGACGGAGTATCCGCCAGATCCGAGACTCGTTGCAGATCTCGCGCAAGACGATTCGCAAGTACCTGCTGCTTTTCATGGCCAGCGGCTTGAGCCGAGAGAAGCCCCTGCCGCCACAGGCGGAGCTGGCCCGGATAGTGGCCTCGGTGGTGCAGGTGGCGGTTTTCGAACAACCGGCCCGGGAGCGGATCCGCCTCTACCACCGGCAGATCCAGGATTGGCTTGGGCAGCCTCATATGACCATTCAGCAGGTACAGCGGCTGCTCGAGGAGGAGCACGAGTTGAAGGTCAGCTATATGAGCGTGTACCGCTATGTGCGCGAGCACATTGAGCCGCTGCGCAAGCCGGTGACGGTGCGGCTGCATGCAGTCGCTGGGGAACAGGCCCAAGTCGATTTCGGCTATGCCGGACTGATGCGAGATCCGGAAACGGGCAAACAACGCAAGGCCTGGGCCTTTATCATGATCCTAAGCTACAGCCGCCACCGCTTCGTACGCTTCGTGTTTCGCCAGGACAGCCCCACCTGGTTGGACTGCCACATCCGCGCCTTTACGTTTTTCCAGGCCTGTCCCCGGCTGATCGTGTTGGACAATTTGAAAGACGGTGTGCTTAAGCCCGATCTGTACGATCCGACGCTCAACCCGGCCTACGCCGAACTGGAAAGACACTACGGATTCGTGGCCGACCCAGCCAAGGTGCAAATGGCCCGCCACAAAGGACGCGTGGAGAGATGTGTTCCGGTAGTGCGTCAGCAGATTCTGGCGGGGCGGCATTTTCGAGATATCGAGGAGGCCAATGGGAGGGCTCTGGAGTGGTGCCTCAAGGAGGTCGGCCTGCGCAAGCATGGCACCACCCATCGCAAACCTTACGAGGTGTTTGTCGGAGAAGAAGTCGAGCTGCTGCTGCCTCTGCCGGATCAACCTTACGAAGCGGCGCAGTGGAAACAGTGCACCGTGCATTGGGACTGCCATCTGATCCTGGACAAGTGCTACTACTCGGTCCCCTATCCCTACCGGGGGGAGAGGCTGTGGGTGCGAGCCGATCTGAAGCTGGTGCGAGTGTATCGCAACCATCAGTTGATCAAGACCCACCTGCGGGTCTTCGAGCCGGGCTCCTGTCAGACCCAGACGGGGGACTATCCTCCCGACAAGCGGGCCTACCTGGAGCGGACTCCCGAGTGGTGCCGGCGTCAGGCCGACGAGCTGGGGCCCGAGGTGAGTCGCTACGTGCGGCGCGTACTGGGGGATCACGCCATGCGCAACCTGAGAAAAGCCCAGGCCGTGCTGCGGCTGGCCGAGTCCCACCCAGCGGCCACTCTGGATCAGGCCTGCCGGCGGGCCTTGCGCTTTGACAATGTCCGCTTTTCCTCTCTGAAGAAGATTCTGGAAAAAGGCTTGTTCCGACGCCCTTCGCCTCCTCGCAGACCCTCCAGTCCGGCGGCTTCAGCTTGTCGATTTGCCCGTCCCCAGGATTACTTCGTGCACCGACGGGAGGTCTCATGAGTCACTATCAACATCTGCTCGACCAGCTCAAGCAACTGCGATTAGGAGGATTGTTGGACAGTCTGGAAGTGCGGCTCAAGGAGGCCGAAAAACGACAACTGGCCTACGTCGACTTTCTGACTCTGCTGGTCCAGGATGAGCTGGAGCGTCGCTCCCAGACCAAGTTTGTTCGCCGGCTCAAGAAAGCCTGCTTTGCCGAGATCAAGACCCTCGAGGAGTTCGATTTTGGCTTTAACCCGAACATCAAGCGGCGCCGCATCTATGACCTGGCCACCTGCCGCTTTCTGGAAAACAAAGAAAATATCTGCCTGTGCGGGCCGGTGGGTGTGGGCAAGAGTCACATCGCCCTGGCTCTGGGACACGAGGCCGTACGCCGCGGTCATGACGTGCGCTACATCCAGGCTCCGCGCCTGTTCCGTACTCTGGAAGCGGCCCGGGCCGATCTCTCCCGCGATCGCCTCATCCAAAACTACTGCAGCTATGATTTCTTGATCGTTGACGACTTTGGGCTCAAGCCCCTGACGGACGAGCAGGCCGACGATCTGTACGACATCGTTTACGAGCGCTATCAGAAAGGCTCGCTGATGCTGACCAGTAATCGCAGCCTGGAGGAGTGGATGGCGCTGTTTGGCGACCCCATCCAGGCCAACTCGCTGCTGGACCGACTCTGCCACAACGCTCACCAGCTGGAGTGGGAGGGCGACTCTTACCGGAGGCGAAAACGACCCGCCAAAGGATCCCCCTCAAAGGAGGTTTCGCCATGAGCCGTTTGAAGATCAAAAGTGACAACGGCTGGTTTGCCGCCACCGCCGGCTGGCAGGCCGCTGTGGAGAAACTCTCCGACGGGGCCTTCAAGCTGTTCGTTCACATCTCGCTGGGCGCTGACAGAAGTACCGGGCGCTTCCTCTTCCGCCAGCAGGACGTGGCCAGGGCGCTGCGCAAATCGCGCCGCTCGATTGGAACCTATCTCCAGGAGCTCGAGGAGAGGCAGGTCTGCCGGGTCCGGCGTAGCCCCAACCAGCATGCTCCCGGGGTCCTTGAGATCGCCGACCAGTACTGGCCCTACCAGCGCAGCCTCTCGGCTGACTCACTCAGCTCCACTCGATCGGCTCAAACCCTCTATGTGGAGACCATCGGAGAGATGTTGCTGGAACGTCCCTGCATCCGCTGCCGCTACTCGACCTCGGATCGCCGGCTAGCTGCCCAGTGGTTCCAGCAAGGGATCGAGCTCGAGGACGTCCGCCAGTCTATTTTCCTGGGCTGCGGACGCAAGTACGTCTCCTGGCTCAACGGACTCCCGGGCCAGCCAATCGGTGCCCTGCATTACTTCAGTTCCGTCTTACAGGAGGTCACGAGCAGCCAGCTTTCCGCCCGCTATCGGGCTTTCAATCGAATGCAAATGCTGCGACTGGAAAAACGCTGGCTCGAAACAGACCACGACTGCGACCAGAAAGGAGGAACCTGCTTGGGAAAAGTTTTCCCAAGCACAACCGCCGAAAATCAAGAGAAACGAGATGATGATGATCCCCAAATGGGGGAATTACCCTGGTGACGGAGGTGGGGGAATTACCCTGGTGATTGACAACCCTTTCTTCTCGCAACTGGCACATCAATCTCCCGGGCAACCTACCAATCCGGTCAACTAATCCGGCTCGAACTGGGACAAATACCGATCCGCGTCCACAAGCTTGGACTGGGGCTGCTCTTCCTTCAGGAGAAGAACGTTCTCTATCACCAGCACATCCATGTCCGTCCCCATGAAGCAGTGATAGGCCTCCTCGGGCGTACACACAATCGGTTCTCCGCGAATGTTGAAGCTGGTGTTCACGACGACCGGACATCCCGTGATGCGCTTAAAGGTCTGAATCAGTTTGTAAAACCGGGGGTTGCTCGCCAGGTTCACCGTGTGGACTCGTGCCGAGTAGTCCACGTGCGTAACCGCCGGGACCTGCGAGCGGACCATTTTCAGCTTTGCAACTCCCTGGAAGCCCTTGTCGTCCGACCGGAACGGGGTGCGCCTGCTCTTGCTCACGGGAGCTACCAGCAGCATGTAGGGACTCTTGTCCTGGGGACGCATCTCAAAATAATCAGACGCGTCTTCCTCGAGTACCGAAGGAGCAAAAGGCCGGAAAGATTCCCTAAACTTGATTTTCACGTTCATCACGGACTGCATGGTCGGATTCCTGGGATCCCCGACAATGCTCCGGGAACCGAGAGCTCGAGGCCCGAACTCCATGCGTCCCTGCACCCATCCCACGACCTTGCCTTCTGCCATCAGCCTGGCTACTCTCCGGCACAGGTCCTGTTCATCCGGGCAAAACACGGTAACCGCGCCGGCGTCGTCCAGAGTCTTCCTGATCTCATCGTTCGAGAACCGGGGGCCCAGCAGGGAACCGCTCTGGCTGTCACCGGGTTTCACCGTGCGGGGATGGTCCAGCAGTTGGTGCCAGGTGAAGAGAGCCGCCCCCAGTGCTCCCCCGGCATCTCCGGCAGCGGGCTGGATCCAGATACTGTCGAAGGGCCCCTCCCGAAGGATGCGTCCGTTGGCGACACAGTTCAAGGCCACCCCGCCAGCCAGGCAGAGGTTCTTCATCCCGGTCGCCTGGTGTACGTGGCGGCTGATCCGGAGCATGATTTCCTCCGTCACCTTCTGAATCGAGGCAGCGATGTCCATATCGTCCTGAGCCAGCGGGGATTCAGGCTTTCGCGGGGGCCTTCCGAAGAGCTGGTTCATTTTCTTCGAGGTCATGGTCAGGCCCTGGCAGTAGTTGAAATAAGACAGGTCCATCTTGAATGAGCCGTCCTCCTTGAGGTCGATCAGCTCGTCCAGGATTCGATCCACGTAGCGTGGCTCACCATATGGAGCCAGCCCCATGAGCTTGTACTCCCCGCTGTTCACTCGAAAGCCGGTGAAATAGGTGAAGGCCGAGTAGAGCAATCCCAGCGAGTGTGGAAATCTGAGCTGGTGGGTCAGCTCGATGCGGTTTCCGCGACCTGTGCCAAACGCAGCTGTGGCCCACTCTCCGACGCCGTCTACGGTCAAGATGGCAGCCTCCTCGAAAGGGGAGGGAAAAAAGGCGCTGGCTGCGTGCGACTCATGGTGCAACGTGAAAACGTAGCGCTTCTTATACTTGTATTGAAGGCCCTTGTTCATCACCCGTGGGAGATGCAGCTTGTGACGAAGCCACAGTGGCATGGCGCTGGCAAACGAGCGAAACCCGGCAGGTGCGTAGGCCAGATAGGTCTCCAGAAGCCTCTCAAATTTCAGGAGGGGCTTGTCATAGAAGCCTACCAGATCCAGTTCTTCGGGCGTGATCTCCCCTTCCTCGAGGCAATAGTTGACGGCATGGAAGGGAAACGCATGGTCGTGTTTCTTTCGCGTAAAGCGCTCCTCCTGAGCCGCGGCCACGATCTCTCCGTCGATCACCAGGGCAGCGGCGGAGTCGTGATAGAAAGCCGAGATCCCCAGAATGGCTGTCACTTCTTGCCTCTAGCGCACTGTCCGGAAAGTTCACGCCGCTACTTCGGGCGTCTTTTCGCCGACAGCTTTGTTGCGCTACCTCGAAAGACTCCCGGCCTTCCTGCGTCGCGCGCCTCACTGTCGACGAAAATCCATCCCGAATTAACACCGCGAACTTCCCGGACAGTACGCTAGCGCTCACGCGCTTAAGAGTGTAATCGGTTCGCCGCAAAAAGAAAACGGGACCGGAGGCACACCAGGGACGAATCGTGTTGCGGGTCGAAATGAAGAGGTTGACTCATCCCCGCAACTACATAAAAGGGGCCGCTTTCGCGGCCCCAGTGTTTGTTCAAGATAGCTGGTTGCGGGGGGGGGATTTGAACCCCCGACCTTTGGGTTATGAGCCCAACGAGCTACCAGACTGCTCCACCCCGCGCCAAGAGCACATCATCGTAGTCTCAGGGGCAAAACGTTGTCAAGTTCCAACCTTCCGAGGCCAACGGCAGGCTCGCGGATGGGCGATCTGTTATTTCTGATCTTGGAACTCTGGAGGCTTGCAATCTCCTCGACTGGCCTCCTTGAGCCATGGTACCAGGAATTTGCGACCGATGCTTACGCTTCAGCCGCGTGGCTCCGGGATCCTTTCATCTCAGCCCGTATTTCCTTCACCTTCGGAAGCTTCTTCTTCTACCTCAACGTCCTTTACGCACCGAAATCCGGTTCCATACTGGCCTTTGGGCACATAGGCGCCTCGCGTCCAAAGGGTGGTGCTTTCTCCCTTGATCGCGTACGAGCCTCCGCGGGCGGCAATGAAACCGCGCTGGAAATTAGCGTTTCTTCGGGCCGGGCTGCCCGGGTAGGGCGCCAGTTTTTCGCCTAACCATTCCTGCACGTTGCCCATCATGTCACGGACACCATAGAAGCTGCGATCGGTCTCAATCTCACCTACCTCGATCAGGTTCCTATGCCCCTTCTCGTTGCAGTTCGATTTGGTCGGATCCCACTTGTTTCCCCAGGGGTAGGTCCACCCGTCCGGACCCCTCGCGGCCTTTTCCCACTCAGCCTCAGTGGGAAGCCGCCCCCCGATCCAATCGCAATAGGCCTTGGCATCATCCCAGGTCAGGTTGGCCACCGGATAGTACGCTTTCTCAATGCTTGCAAAGGATCGCCAGTCCCCCTCGGCGACATAATCGCCCTCGATCTGGAACCTGGTAAACTCGGCGATCGTGACCTCAAAAACGTGGATCTGATAGGCGGCCAGGTCAACCGTGTGCTCAGGTTCGTGAAGGGCAGGCTGTTTTTTCTGGTGGTCCGGCCTGATGTCGCTGCCCATGATGAATTCACCGGCTGGAATGGTCACGAAGTCGCCGTGCTGCGGCTCGGGAGCGGTCTCCTCAACCGGCTCGGGAGCGACCTCCGGCTCCACTTCCTGAGTAGGGGTACAGGCGGCGGCGAGAAGGGCCAGACACGGTACCGCCAAGGCTAATGTCAGGATTCTCCTCATGCCACCCTTATATCAGATGTAGAGGGGGCAGGCAATACGAGGCGTGTGCCGGCCTCTTGACACCATGATGGCGGCTGGTGGTTGTGCCGATCGCGCTCTAACTTCCTTTTCTCTCTTGCCCGGGGGCCGCTGCGTGAGGTGATTTGTCCAGACGGTGAGCCCGCAACGTGAACGTCGGCTGCTCAATCAGCTTTAGTTCTTCGCCTGGTGTTGAAGGCAAGGCTCAGGCGAACCGAGGAAAGTGAGCAATAGACGAAAAAAGTCAATCCTGCAGGCTGAGCTCGTTCCGCAGCCATTCCAGGGCTCCTTCACGTGACTTGAATTCACTTTCCAGTTGCTTGTCCTCAACAGCGGAAAGCAGCTTTCCAAATATGGGACCGGGCTCCAGGCCCAGGGCGATCAGGTCATGGCCCGTCACCAGGGGCGGCGGCTTGATTTCTTCTTCGCTCAGCTCGTCCAACTTCTGCCTGCAGAACTCGTAGGCTGTCAAGTCGCGGTGGCTGGCCAGGCAATCGACGCGGTGCAGTTCTAGGTGTTCGTCAAAGCTCTCCTGCCTCAGAAACCGCTTCAGCTTGGATTCGCGCATCTGCTGGACATGCATGAAACGAAGATGCTGTCGAACCAGTTCAACCACCGTCCGAAGCTGCTGATTCGACACGCGGAGACGTTGGCATACCCTGGCGGCGAGATCGGCTCCGACCTCGGCATGTCGGTCAAAGCGGATCCGATCACGAACCGAGTAGGTCGGAGGCTTGCCGACGTCGTGGAGGAGCATTCCCAGAGCCAGCGTCTCGGACGGATCGCTGACCAGACGGAACATCAGGCAGGTGTGGGTCCAGACGTCTCCTTCGGGATGGAATTCCGGTGGCTGCTCGACCCCGACCATAGCGGCCACTTCGGGAAGGATCACTCCCAGCAGCCCCGACCCCAGGAGCAGGCGAAGCCCCCGATCGGCATGCTTCGCTGTCAATAGTTTCAGAAGCTCGTCACGAATCCTTTCCTGGCTGACCCGCTCGATGTCGCCCGCCTGACGCTTCAGCTCCTTCCAGGTTTCTGCCTCGATCTGGAAGCCGAGCTGACCTGCGAAGCGAACGGCCCGGATCAGTCTCAACTTGTCTTCACCAAAGCGATTGGCCGGCTTCCCAATCGTTCGAATGATCTTCGCCTCCAGATCCTTGCTGCCTTCGCAATGGTCGAGGATCTTCCCGGAGGTGGGATCCAGAAGTAGGCCGTTCACGGTGAAGTCCCTGCGCTGTACATCCGTGAAGGCATCCACAAACTCCACCCGATCGGGTCTTCTCCCGTCGCTGTAGTCCCCCTCCGCGCGGAAAGTGGCGACCTCATAGTTGATCCCGTTCTCCACGACTATCATGACCCCGAACTGCTTACCCATGGGGATGGTGACGGGGAAGAGATTCTCAACCGCGTCCGGCTCCGCCGAGGTTGCCACGTCGAGATCTCCCACCGGCCTGCCTAGAATCAGGTCGCGAACCGCTCCGCCGGCGATGTAGGCTTCGTGGCCCGTCTCCCGCAGCCGCGAAATAATGCTGTCGGCGCCGCGCAGGAACTCCGCGTCAATATCCTTCAACAGATCTACGGGCATGGCTCTCCATTGTAGATTCCAAATTCCAGATTCCAAATTATTCGCTTCGCTCATTGCGTTACTGCGAAGCGGTCAACTGTGCCTTTACAGGAAGATGAGGGGTGGATGCACTATGAGCCGCCGACTGTTTCCAGATTCCAGATTCCAGATTAACGGTGAGCTGACGCTTCACCCTTCTGTCCCTCCCGCGGTACCAGGAAACCCAGAACCTAGAACCTAGAACCGAGAACCGAGAACCTATTCCTGTGCTATGCTGGCCAGAATTTCTGGTATGGCAGCATTGACCTTCGGAGAACTGAAAAACCAACTTCCGGATCCACCCCGAGCTAGCGTCAAGGACGAGATTCGCTCGAATCTGATTGACGCTATTCGCCAACGGACTGAGATCTTCCCAGGAATCCATGGATATGACGAGTCGGTGATTCCGGCACTCATCAATGCCCTCCTTTCAAAGCACAATCTGATTCTTCTGGGCTTGAGAGGACAAGCGAAAAGCCGCATCTTGCGCAGTTTGACCAGGTTACTCGACGAACGCGTTCCGGCAGTGGCCGGCTGCGAGATCCACTGCAGCCCCTACGCGCCTATTTGTGCGGCATGTTGCCGAAAGCTGCGTGAAAGGGGCGAGCGCCTGGAGGTCGAGTGGCTGGACCGGGAACAACGCTACGTCGAAAAGCTGGCAACCCCCGATGTCACGATCGCCGACATGATCGGCGATCTGGACCCGATTCGGGCAGCCCGCACCGGCAGAGACCTCTCCTCCCAGGAGAACATTCAGTTCGGACTTCTGCCCCGGGCTCACCGGGGCATCTTCGCAATCAATGAATTACCGGATCTCGCCCCCAAGATTCAGGTCGGTCTCTTCAACATCATGGAGGAAGGGGACGTGCAGATCAAAGGGTTTCCGATCCGCTTCCCTCTCGACGTCTTGCTGGCCTTTTCGGCCAATCCCGAGGACTACACCGCCCGAGGAAAGATCATCACACCTCTGAAGGATCGGATCGGATCCGAGATCAAGACCCACTACCCTGAAACTCTCAGCACAGGCGTGAAGATCACTGGCCGCGAAGCCTGGACAGAACGGTCAGTGGAATTGGCCTCCGTGATTCCAGATTATGTCCGTGAGATCGTGGAGGGAATCGCCTTTGAAGCCCGCCAGGACCGCTATATCGATTCCTCTTCGGGCGTGAGTCAACGCCTGCCCATCTCATGCCTGGAGAACTGTCTCAGCAATGCTGAGCGAAGAAGGTTTGAAGCTGACGAAGAAGAAACGGTGGTGCGCGTGGTGGATATTTACGCCTCCCTGCCCGCCATTACCGGGAAGCTGGAACTGGAGTACGAAGGAGAGCTGCAGGGAGCAGAGAAGGTAGCTGAGCGCCTCATCCGACAGGCCGTTCGGAGAACGTTCGAGCACCATTTCTCCGACGCTGAGTTTGACCGCATCGTCACCTGGTTTGAACTCGGTGGCCAGGTTCGGGCCACGGATCAGACTCCTTCTCGAGAGTATCTGGAGAAGATCGCCTCTATTCAGGGTCTCCTCGAAATCGTCCGGAAAAGTGAAATTGACGAAACGACAAATCCCGCACGAGCTACCTCTCTCATCGAATTCATACTGGAAGGGCTGTGCGCTCAAAAACGCCTGAGTCGGACTCCCGAAAGAGGTTACTTTCACCAAGGAGAAGCGGTCCGAGAAGATATTCTCACGGAAATAACCGCCAGGAAGAACTGAAGATGGGTTCTGGGTTCTGGGTTCTGGGTTCTGGGTTTCCTGGTACCGCGGGAGGGACAGAAGGGTGAAGCGTAAGCTCGCCGTTTCCGGGATGCAACGGGGGGCTTACGCCCTCCCGTTCTGTTGTTGTGGTGTCAAGGCGCGGCACAGAACGGTAGAGCGTCAGCTCACCGTTAGTCTGGAATCTGGAATCTAAACTCGGAATCTCTCCCAATGTCGAAACAAAATGTCCCGATTCAAATTTACGAACTACATTCCTTCTCCTCTTGAAGAACTGGATCTCGCCGACCTGCTCGACAAGCTGAAGGACTTCTTTCTGGAGAGTGGTTTTCAAGCGCCATTCTCACCCTGGCAGCAGCCCGCGCGGAGCCGGGAGGGGCTCCTGTATGCTGTGGCCCACGTGTTGAAAGACAATGAGGCTCTTCCCCAGGAATGGCGCCGCGAGCTTCGGGAGTTCGTAGACGAATATCCCGATCGGAAACTGTCGGGAGAAGTGAGCGAGTTCTTGAATCAGGTGATTGAGCAACTGCAGGAGCAGGGCTTTATCCAGCAGGCTGAGAGTGAAGTGCCCATCAACAGGCCCGGCGAGGAAGGGGAAGTCGGCATGCCTGATTTGCATGTCGAATATGAACTCTCGGACAGGGGGGTAGACTTGCTGGGATACAAGACCCTGAAGAATCTTTTAGGATCCCTGGGGAGGAGCCACTTCGGGCACCATGATAGTGACCGACTTGCCACCGGAGTCGGGGCGGATGCCGCCAGCCGGCCCTACGAATTTGGAGACACTCTGAATCTGGATATCCCGGAAACTCTATTGAATTCAGTCCGGCGGGCAGGCCTGCAGATCCCGCTTGACCTCGACTATCAAGACCTGCGCGTGCACCAGACCGAAGCCACGAATTCCTGCGCGACCGTGCTCATGCTCGACTGCAGCCACAGCATGATTATCTATGGCGAAGACCGCTTTACACCAGCCAAGAAGGTTGCCCTCGCTCTGGCCCATTTGATCCGAACACGATTTCCGGGAGACTCTATTGACGTCGTCCTCTTTCATGATTCTGCACAAAGCATTCCTCTGGCCAAACTGGCTGCGGTCAAAGTAGGTCCCTACCACACCAATACCTGTGAGGGCCTCAAACTAGCCCGGCGACTGCTTCGGAACCGACGGAAAGAGATGCGTCAGATCATCATGATCACGGATGGCAAGCCTTCGGCAATGACTTTGCCTGAGGGAAGGATCTACAAGAACTCGTTTGGACTCGATCCGATGATCCTCCGGGAAACCTTCCGAGAAGTTCGGAACTGCCGCCGCTGGGGAATCACGATCAACACATTTATGGTGGCTCAAGACTACTATCTCGTCGAGTTTGTAAGAAAAGTGGCCCGGATGAGTCAAGGTAAGGCCTACTTCGCTACCACACTCAACCTGGCCGATTATATCCTCCTCGACTTTGTGGGGGGAAAAGGCAAGCGGGTGCATTAGTGTCGCTCAATCAGGTCGTCTAGACTGACTAGTCGAACAAGCTGAACTCGACGTCGGTGACGTCCTGGAGTGCCTCTTCCATATACACTTTGATCCGACGAATCAGGGATTTTTCGTTGAGGCGAATCGCCTCCCTGGTGACGCCGTAGCGATCGGCAAGGGCCTGTAGGGTAAGAGGTTCTTCGGCAATCAGTCGCTTCTGCAGTATGGCCGTTTCCCGATCGGAGAGGTTGGCGGCGAATTCAGCCAGATGACGATTGAAAGCTTCCTTCAATTCGCCCCGGGCCAGCTGGTCATCAACCCTCTCCTCCGCGGTACTGAGGCGCTCGGATAGCGGGACGAAGTTGTCTCCCGGAGGAGGACTGTCCAGGCTGACGTCTCCCCCCTCGATTGCCTGATCGATCGCGCGCACATCTTCGATCGAAACGTTCAGTTTTTCGGCCATCAGCTGGTGGGTGGGTTCGATCCCCTGAAGCCTGAGCTTCTCTTTTTCTTTGCGCAGGTTGAACAGCAGTCTGCGACGCTCATTGGTCGTTCCCACTCTTACGATCCTAAAATTGTCGAGCAGGAACTTGATGACATAGGCCTTGATCCACCAGGTAGCGTAGGTAGGAAGGCGAGCTCCTTTGAACGGGTCGAAGCGCCGCACCGCCTCTACCAGCCCGATGCTTCCCTCCTGGATCAGGTCCAAGGTGTTCGAATAAACGCGGTTGTACATGAAGGCAATACGGACAACCAGCCTCAGGTTCGAGGTGATGAGCCGGGCTGTGGCTTCCTGATCACCCCGGCGAGAAAGCTGGGCCAGCTCTTTCTCTTCTTCAGCCGTCAGTTCCGGAAACATCCGGATCTCCCACAGGTACTTGCGGAGGGGATCGACGGGAACCAGACTCTGCTCCGCAGCCGGGACAGCCACCCGGGACGCGTCCGCGGATCTCTTTGCAGCCGGGTCTTCGCCAGGAAGATCACCCTCAACGACCACTTCGCCTGGCCGCGTTTCGTCTTTTTCCGGAGCACTCATCGAGATATCAATTCTAACATCCGTCCAGCCCGGAAAATTCATAAGTTGTCGGCTGCAGCGCCCCCATCATCCGCGCTGGCTGCGTTCCCCCTCCTCGGGCTCCTCGACAGAGTCACGACTATGCCTGCGGTGCCCTCGGAGGTAAAGCCTTGCCAGCGCGGCGCTTGCGGCCCTTCGCTTCGACAACTTATGAATTTTCCGGGCTAGCGAAGGCTAAGTTGAAGTGCGCCGAGCCGAGTTCGGTGGCACCTGGCTGAGTTATGCTTTGCGCGAACGTCCCTTTTTTTTGGATAAGACCCATCCGCTTTTTGAGTGCCAGCAATGAATAGTGCGCCGGTGAGTCGCCGCCTGGGTTGGTCAAGCCTGTGGCAGCTCGTGGCTATCTGGGCGTTCGTGCGTCTTCTGACCAGTCTTTGGGTCGCGGCTGTTTCCCCGCTGCGGCCGCTGACGGCGATTGAAGAATCGGTCGCTTTGTGGCCACCAGCCGAATCGTTCGCACTCTGGCTGGAGCGGGTCTTTCTCGCTCCCTGGCACCGCTGGGATGCAACCTATTACATCAGCATTGTTCTCCACGGATACCGCTCTGGTGATGGGACAGCCTCGTTTCACCCACTCTTGCCCTGGTTGGCCGGGCCATTCCTTGCCGTGACCGGCCATCCGCTCTTAGCGTTGCTGTTGGTCAGTTCTCTCGCAGCCCTGGGCATGATCATTGCTTTTAGCCGGTTAGCTGCTCTAGACCTGCCGCCGGCTGGTGTCCAGAAGAGTCTATTGATCTTTCTATTTTTTCCGCCGGCCTTCATTCTATTTGCCCCCTATACGGAATCGCTTTTCCTGCTCTGGTCTATTCTGTGTATCTTCTGGGCCAGGCAGCGATCCTGGTGGTTGGCAGGTTTTGCCGGTGGCCTGGCCGCCTTAACCCGTCAAACGGGCTTGTTCTTACTCCTGCCGCTGCTTTGGGAGCTCTGGGAAGCGGCGGAGCGCAGCCCACGCCGTCTCTTAAAGGGCTGGCGCGATGGATTGTCCCTCAGCCTGATCCCGGCCGGGCTATTGGTCTGGATTCTTTACCGCGCTTTTGCCCTGAGCGATGTACGACCTGATTTGAGCAGTTTTCAGGGGCTGATTTTTTCGGTCGTCATTTCTTCGGACACCAGCCAGGTGGTGCCCCATCAATCCTTCCTTTGGCCCTGGGAAAGTTTAAGGATTGCCCTGGTGCATGTCTGGCAGACCGCCGAGTTTAGCCTGATGGTTGATTTGGGCGTGGCTGCCCTGTTTGTCGTGTTTTTTGTCGCAGCCTGGCCAGTCTTACGGCCTACCTATCGTCTTTACTGTCTGGTGATTATGGTGGCGAGTTTTTCGTATCATACGGGGCCGTTTTATCCATACATTGCTTTGCCGCGACATCTGTTGGTTGCTTTCCCAGTCTTTATCGGCCTCGGGGCGGTGGTTCGCAAGAGTTGGCAGTGGCTGCTCATTTGGAGTCTGGAGCTTATGGGATTCCTGTTCCTGGCCATGCTCTATGTGATTGAGGGGTGGACGCCGTAGCTTCCCGCTCCCACTCTTTGCCGGCACCCACCTTCAAGCGAGACGCGTTCAGTCGAACCTGTGCCGCCAGCGATCGAGGGCAACGGCAAGGACAATGATTCCCCCGGTGACAATCTCCTGCACCCAGTTGTCGAGCCCCAGCTTCGTACAGCCGTTGCCGACCACAGTCATAATGAATGCCCCCACCAGTGAGCCCAGCACCGACCCCTCTCCTCCTGACAGGCTGCCGCCTCCAATCACGACGGCGGCGATCACGTCCAGCTCCGCGCCCAGTGCGGTTGTAGGATCACCCATGGTCAGATAGGAAAACTGCAGTACACCCGCAAGTCCGGCAAAGGTTGCTCCCAGCGTAAACACCAGCAGTTTGATGCTCTTCACCGGCACACCGCAAAGCCGTGCCGTCAACTCATTGGACCCGATGGCAAAGATATAGCGGCCGGGTTTCGTGTAAGTCAGAAACCCACCTGTCAGGAGAGCCGCAGCCAGAGTCGCCCAGACTCCTGGAGGCAGTAGAAGCCATCCTTCTCCAGGAGCGAGACTGGTCAGCAGGTCGTTCAGCCAGGTCTCCGGAGCGCTCACCATCTGCTGAGAGGAAAGCCCCTTGGCCAGGCCGCGGTAGATTCCCAGCATGCCCAGCGTCACGATGAAGGGCGTCACTTTGAGGCGGGTGACCAGGAAACCTGTGAGCAACCCGCACAGCGAACCCGTGACTACACCGAACAGGGCCGCCGTGAGGGGAGAGAACCCAGCCGTCAGCATGCGGGCAATCACGACCGTACAGAGAGCGATGGTGGAGCCGACCGACAGATCGATCCCTCCCGAGATGATGACGATCGTCATCCCCAGCGCCGCCATCCCGACTACAGCACTCTGAAGGAGCATGATTTCGAGATTACTCAGGGTCAGGAAGGTGGAGGGGCGCAGGAAGGAAAAGACCAGAAAGACAAAAGCCAGGCCGATCAAGGGCCCAAGTCTTACAAGCACAGCAGTCACCGGGTTACGCCTGTTGGAGCTGCTCACTGACGGCTTCCTTGAACCGGTGTAGTCGCCAACTGCATGATCTTCTCTTCGCTGAGGCTCTCCACAGCAGCCGGCTCGGTAAGAACTCCCCTCGACATAACGGCGATTCGGTCGGACACACCGAGCAACTCGGGCAGGTAACTGCTCACAAAGAGAACAGCTCTGGGGGGCACGCCCCGGTTCCGGTCTCCCCTGGCCAGTCGATTGATCAATCGATAGACCTCGATTTTGGACCCGATGTCGATTCCACGGGTCGGCTCGTCGAGCAAAAGGACATCGCAGCCATGATAAAGCAGTCTGGTCAAGGCAACCTTCTGCTGGTTCCCTCCCGACAGCTCTCTGACAGGCTGGCGCGTGCTCCGATACCGGACCCTGAGACGATCCATCCATTGGCCACAGGCGCTGGCTTGCCGCCCGGGCAGGACCAGTCCCCAGGGTCCCAGACCGGATAGCCGGGGAAGCGTCACATTGTCCTGCACCGACAGGCTGACCGCCAAGCCCTCTTCCTTTCGGTCTTCGCTGACGTAGCCAACTCCCTGACGCCATCTTTGAAATGGCGAAGCGGGACCCGAGTAGGAGGCAATCCGGACCTTTCCCCCGCGAACTTCGGAAAGGCCAAAAATCGTCTCCAGCAGGTCCGTACGCCCCGATCCAACCAGACCTGCAATGCCTAGAACCTCTCCTCGATACAGCGAAAAGGAAGCCGTCTTCAACCCCTTCCGACCCTGTAAATCTGTAACCGTCAAGGCCGCTTCCCCGACACAGTGGACAGAACGATGGTAAAGTTTCTGCAGCGATCGACCGACCATGGCCGCGGCCAGCTCATCGAGCGAACTCCCGGCCACTTCTCTGGTACCGACCCCGCAGCCATCACGGAGGATTGTGCAGCGGTCGGCAATCTCAACCACCTCGTCCAGGAAGTGCGAGATGTAGATGACCGACCGACCTTCGTCCTTGAAACTTCGGATCAGGCGGAACAGCCGTTGCTTTTCGGCAGCGGTCAGGCTGCTGGTCGGCTCGTCCATTATCAAAACTCGAAATCCACTCGCCGCAGCTCGTGCCACCTCAACCAGTTGCTGGGCCCCGATAGCCAGCTCCCGAACCGGTGTTCGTAGAAGATCGATCGAGAGCCCGACTACCTGTAAAGACTCGCCTGCCCTCTTCCGGCTCGCGCTTCGGTCCAGCAGCGGCCCGGGTCCGGGCTCGATCCCCAGGAGCACATTTTCTTCCACTGTCAATTGGGGAGCCAGCGCCAGTTCCTGGTAGATCATGGCGACACCGGCCTTACGACTGTCCATCGGATTAGCGGGAGCGAACCCCTTTCCGAAAAGCTCGATTTGCCCCGAGTCGGCCGCAACGGCTCCGGAAAGCACATTCATCAAAGTGCTCTTTCCGGCGCCGTTTTCTCCAATAATGGCGTGAACTTCCCCCTGGATCAGAGTCAGGTCGACCTGGTCCAGTGCCCGTGTCGGCCCGAAGCTCTTGCAAATCTTCGACATCCGGAGGGCTGGGATACCGGTGGCGTGATCACTCATGGGAAATTGGAAATGGAAAATTGAAAATTATTCGTTGCGCTCACTGCGGTTCCGGGGCAAGAGGTCAACAATGCCTTGAACCGACTAGCTCGGAGAGATGCACTTTGGGGCGCCGACTGTTTGAAGATTATTCGCTTGGCTCACTGCAGACTCCTTTTTCGCTGTACTCTGTTCCAACCTCTGCAGAATGAGCGGAGATCCTCTAACAATCTTCAATTTTCCATCTTCAATTTCCATCACCTACTCCCCACCAGCTGTCGAATCGCTGGATCGTTCAGGTTCTCGCTGGTGACCAGCTCGACTCCCGTGTCGATCCGCGGTGGAACCTCCATGCCCTGAATCACCTTGAGTACAGTTCGAACCCCCTCGTAGCCCATTCGAAACGGATTCTGAACCACCAGCCCCTGGAGCTCATCCTTCTTTAGCGCCTCGATCAGCTCTGCAGAGGTATCGAAGCCGACGAACTTGAGACGACCCGCCAGGTTATGTTTTCGCAAGGTCACGAGCATGCCGTAGGTGGACGACTCGTTCGGGCAGAAGACTCCGTCGCAGCGCCGCAGTTCGTCAAGCAGTTCCTGACTCTTCTGGATGGCCTCCCCCGCCGTGGCTCCGGCGTACTGGTTGTCAACGAGAAGCTTGATATCGGGATACTCGGACAGCGTCTCCAGAAATCCCTCTTCCCGGTTGACCGTGCTGGCTGAGCCCACCTGGTAACGAAGGAGAACCACGCCTCCTTTTCCCCCCAGGAGCTCGGCCATCCGGCGGCCAGCCAGCCGGCCTCCCTCTCGATTGTCGGTGGCCACAAAACTGGCAAAATCCTGACCAACTTCTGCCTGGAGCCCCGAGTCGATGATGACGACAGGGATCTGACTCCTGGTGGACGTCCTGACCGGACGAAGCAGGGCGCGATCATCCAGTGGAGCCAGCACGATTCCATCGACTCCCTCACTCACGAACTGCTCGACCAGGGAAATCTGCATGGCCCGGTCGTTTTCCTTGAGCGGTCCTTTCCACACGATGTTGAGGTCCAGCTCTTCCCCAGCCTTCCTGGCCCCAGCCTCCACCGACTTCCAGAACACATGGGTAGTGCCTTTGGGAATCACCGCGATTGTGAGCCGGGTGTCGGGCGGAACAGACGGGGAATCCCCCCCGCATGACGCTACCAAGATTCCACACAGCGCAACAACACCAGCCAGTGCCTGAGAGTATCTCATCACGAGTCGTACCTCCACGGATTAGCCATCTATCTTACACGCTCGCGTCCCGGACGGCCTGCGGGCCGCGCGCTGTCACCGGCGTTTCCTGGCCACTCTGCAACGGTTGACTGGATGGCAAAGCGTGGGAGCCGCTTCCATGCGGCGAACTGTTCGGACCACGGAGGGTCCTCCCACATTAGGTCTTCTGCTGCACCGGCAACCGATGCTGTCTGGCCTAACAAATCGATTTGTGGCATACTCCCTGCCTTATTCAACCAAGATTGTTTCTTCCTGGAGTAGCGGTATGAAATGGGTTCGCTTTGAACATGACGGCTCACCTCACTTCGGTATTCTGCAGGATGACTCGATCACCGTAACCTCCCTGAGTTGGAAAGAGATTCTGGAGGGGAGGGCTGCCGACTCGCTGGGTGTGATCCAGGCCAGTGAAGCCGCCTTGCTGGCCCCGCTGGATCGCCCCGGGAAAATCGTCGCGATTGGGCTCAACTACATGGATCACTGCCGAGAGACCAACTCCAAGCCTCCGGAAAAACCGATTGTCTTCTGCAAATTTCCAACTTCAGTTGTCGGGCCTGGAGACGAGATCCGCTGGTCCGAGGATCTCACCCGTCAGGTGGACTATGAAGCGGAGCTCGCAGTGGTCATTGGAAGGACGGCCCGCAGCGTGAGCGAGGAAGATGCGCTCGACTACGTGTTCGGCTACACGGTTGGAAACGATGTGAGCGCCCGCGACCTTCAGTTTTCTGACGGGCAATGGGTTCGGGCCAAGAGTATCGACACCTTCTGTCCGCTGGGCCCGGCCATTGTCACCGCCGACGCGGTGGGGGCACCCCAGAATCTGAACATCCGCAGCCATCTGAACGGCCAGACCATGCAGGACAGCAACACCAGTGAAATGATTTTTTCGGTGGTCCACCTGATTTCTTTTTACTCACATGCATTTACGTTGGAACCGGGGGACGTGATTCTGACGGGCACCCCGCATGGAGTTGGAGTGGGTCGCGACCCTCAGATCTTCATGACGGACGGCGATCACATCGTGGTTGAGATTGAGGGGATCGGAAGTCTGGAAAACACCTGCCGGATCAGGGAATCGGAATAACACCTTGGACTCAGACACGTTCCTTGTCACTGGAGCCATGGGCTGCATCGGCGCCTGGACGGCGGCTCACCTCGTCGAGGAAGGGCAGCAGGTCATTGCCTTTGACCTGAACCCGGACACCCGTCGAATCGAGTTGCTGCTGAAGCCGGCCGATCTGGAGAAGATTGTCTTCGAGGAGGGTGACCTCACCGATTTCAACTGTGTGTCGGGTCTTCTTGAACGGCACTCAGTCGACCATGTCATTCACCTGGCGGCCCTGCAGGTCCCCTTCTGCCAGGCTGATCCGGTTCAGGGTGCCCGGGTGAACGTGGTGGGAACCGTTAACCTGTTTGAGGCTGCCAGGCAGGCAAGCATTTCCCACCTCGCCTATGCGTCCTCGGTGGCTGTCTACGGCCCGGTAGGGGACGACATGTCGGGGCCTCTGCCGGAGGAAGCGGCGCGATCTCCGCGCACCATGTACGGGGTGTTTAAGCAGGCGAACGAAGGGACGGCAGGCATGTACTGGAGCGACTATGGGGTGAGCAGCATCGGGCTGCGGCCGCATACGGTTTACGGTCCCGGCCGGGATCAGGGGATCACCAGCGATCCAAGCAAAGCCATGCTCGCTGCGGCCGCAGGCGAACCCTTCACCATCCAGTACTCGAATGGTTTCCTGCTCCAGTTCGCCTCCGATGTGGCTCGACAGTTCATTGAAGCCAGCCGGCACCCCGGTCGGGGAAATCATGTCTTCAACCTGGGAGGAGAGGCGCCGTCCATGGCTGGCCTCATCGGGATGATCAGGGACATCGTGCCGGGGGCCCGGATCGACTTCCTGGAGCACAAGTTCCCCATCCCTGAACTGATGGACAGCACTGCCCTGCACAAGCACTTTACTCGCGTGTCTGAGACGCCTTTGCTGTCAGGGATTGAGCAGACGATCCAGATGTTTCGGCAACTTCTCGCCGAGGGAAAGTTGTCGGCGCGCCAGGAGTAGTTAGTCGCCTTTACCCTCTCGGATTTCCTCGACTTTCGATTCCATCCGATCTCCCAGCTTCCTCCGCTCCCGTGAGAGTTCTTCCTGCAGGCCTTGGATCTGATCCACCTGACCTGACTCCAGAGCCCCTCTTATCCTGGCCGCTGAATTGATCTCGGCTTCGGCGATTCGAGCCCTGTACTTACGTCGTGTCTCCGCAATCGCTTCTTTTTGCTCTTCGCTGAGCTCCTCGACTCGCGTTTCGCCGCTGGCCTCCATCTTTTCCAGAGCAATTTCCCAGGCTGATTTCAATTCGTCCGACATTCTTCCCCTTTCCTGCTGTAGCAAGCTGCCTGCCCATGATAACCCGGACCCGAGTTGGCAGAACGAAGAACTCCAAAGCGGGGACTCCTTGGAACCTTGGAACCTTGGAGCGTTGGAACGTTGGAACCCTGGAACCTGATTCAATACCCCGCCTTCCGCAGATCTCCTTCGTTCAATCCGAAATGATGCCCGATCTCGTGCAGGAGTGTTTTTCTCACCTGTTCTCGTATCTGGCTGTGGTTGCTACAGATGCGCTCGATATTCCGTTGGTACAACGAGATTCGATTGGGCATGGAATAAGGGCGGAAGGTGCTCTCTCTCGTCAGTGGTGTGCCCTGGTAAAGTCCCAGCAGAAACCCCCGAGAAAACTGTTCTCTGATCTCCGGCGGCGGTTCGGCTTCTACAACAATTTCGACCTTTGAGATCCGGTGGACGAAGTCTGCTGGAAGGGTCTTCAGTACTTCGGCGACCAGAGCCTCGAACTCCTGTCGCGAGGTTTTCATCGTGGAACTATTCTACCGGGCGGGCACGGTTGTAAACATCACGGAGCAGGGTTTCCTTCCTGAACTCGGCTCGACACCCACCGCGGCATCATAGTACAGTCACCAGTGATGAAAGTACTGCTCTGGTGTTTGCTCCTGGGGAGCTTCGCATGCCATGGAGAAACCGGAATCCCCTCCTCCTCAGCCTCGCGGGAGGGAGAGTCTCCAATCGACCCGGTGGAAGCGAGTGTGCTGCTCAGCGTCCAAAAAATGATACGTGACACTGGCGGTAGAGTCACTTTTTCAGAGCTTCACAACGACCCCAGGTTCGGACCTGAAGAAAGGGCCTTCCTGGGCCGCCTGTATGAGACGTTTTTTCAGATTCCCGGTTATCTGAAGGCGCAACATATGGCGGGAGGAAAGATTCCGACCCGCGAACAGATCGGCGACCATTTCAGAATCAGCAAGGACTCTGTGGAACTCCTGCTGCAGGTGATGGAGATGGACCCCAGAATGCCTCGTCTGTTTTCGAGGGACTCTGCGACCCGGAAGATTCTCTCGATCCAGACGGAGGCGATTGATGCCTTCATCAGTCGCCGTGGAGAATCGGTCAAGGTGACGAGCTGGGAGGGGCAGGAACTGCCCGACTTTGAATTGGAACGGATCGACCACACAGGTTCCCTTTCGCAGGCTGATCTGCAGGGACAGGGCTCTCTTATCTATTTCTGGTTTTCCGGGTGCCCTCCCTGTGTTCGAATCGCGCCGCACCTGGCCGCACTCGACAAGAAGTATCGGTCCACCGGCTTTCGCGTGGTGGGCTTTAACGCCGACAAGGTTCTGCGCATTCCTACCACTGACAAGAAGCGCGCCGCCTATCTCGCCAAGACAGGAACCACCTATCCCAACCTCCACTTAACCCAGGAGGGACTGAAAGCTTTTGGGAACGTGAATGTCTACCCTACACTTTTTATCAGTGGATCTGACTCGAGGGTCAAGGTCCACTTGATCAACTATCAGAGTCTCGAGACTCTGGAGACGGCGATCGAAGAAGTGATTGATCCTGAAAGGGAGCCCTAAGGGTCACTCGGTGCAGCTGTTTCGTGAGATCTCACTGGGTTCCTCTGTACTGATCGTTATCGGCAATATTATAGGAGTCGGAATATTCACGACGTCGGGGCTGATCGCCGGTGAACTGGGGGAGTCACGCTGGCTGATTGGTGTCTGGTTGGTGGGGGGGGCGCTGGCCCTGATGGGCGCCCTCTGCTATTCGGCCCTGGCCCGTGAGACACCTCGAGCGGGGGGAGAGTACGCCTTCCTTTACCCGGCGTTCGGGCCCCTGATCGCCTTCTACGCGGGCTGGGCTTCACTGCTGATTGGCTTTTCGGCGCCGATTGCTGCAGGTTCGATCGCCCTGGTCGCCTACGCCGGCCCGCTTCTTCCTTTTTCCACTTCGGGCGACTTTGCTTCGAAGACAACATCTGTCGTTCTTCTGCTCCTGGTCACGGCCGGCATCTCTTCTGGCCTCAAGTTCGGGACCAGACTCCACTCCCTTCTGACGATCCTGAACCTGGCGCTGCTGATCCTGTTTGCGTCAGCGACACTGTGGCAGGCCGGTTCTTCATCCCACCTGGCTGCAGCACTAGGATCACAGACAGGTTCAGCCACCTTTTCTTTCGCGACGCTTGGCTCCACCGTCATCTTCGTCATGTTTGCCTACAGCGGCTGGAATGCGGCGGCCTATGTATCTGAAGAAGTTCGCAACCCACGCGTGAACATTCCTGTGGCACTTGTCTGCGGCACGGTGGTTGTGATTGGCGCCTATCTGCTCATCAATGTCGCCTATTTCAGCGCGGTTCCGGTTGCGGAGTTGAGTGGGAAGATTGCTGTCGCTGAAGTCGTGGCCAGGGTCTCCTTCGGACCCTGGGGGAGCGTCTTGCTGAGCTTGCTGATCGGCACTGCGATCATCAGCTCGATCACTGCCATGTCCATCGCTGGACCACGAGTGTACTTTGCAATGGCGCGTGATGGTCTCTTGCCGGAGACACTCAGCCGGGTTGACCCCAGGAGAAAGGTGCCGACGTACGCCATCTGGTTTCAGAGTGCCGTGGCCGTGATCCTGATTCTGATCGCCAGTTTTCAGCAGATCCTTCTCTCTGCCGGCGTTGTGATGGTCTTTTTCACCACCATAACAGTCGCCACATTGCTCAAGGGGCGGCACAAAGAAGGGCGACCTCTCGTTTTTCTGGTTTTTCGGCGGATCCTGCCCCTGCTGTTCATCGGGATCAACATCGTGATCCTGGTAAGTGCCTCGATGACCCACACCAGAGAATGTGTTGCCGGCCTCATCGCCGTCCTGGCCGGAACTCCGGTGTATTTACTTCACCGGTCATGGGCAACAACTAGTTAAGTTACTGGTTGCTGGTTACCGGTTACTGGTTAAGAGTTAAAAGTTGAAAGTTAAAGGTTGAAAGTTGGGAATCGTCCACAGCGGGCTTGATGAGGAAGCTGAAACGGAGCCGGGAGCGTTAGCGACCGGAGAAGAACCTTCCTCACGGTCTGGGCTCCGTTTCAAACGGTGGGCTCACGCTTCACCGTTCTGTTGTTTCTAGGAGAGACCTGGAACCTGGAACTTGGAACGGCGCGAGCAAGGCGAGCGCCAGCCGGTCAGGGCACCTTCTGCCGCTGCGCTTCTCCGGTCATGGGGACGAAGCGGACGGGAATCACCGAAGTGCGCTTGAAGCCCCTCTTCGTCCGCTCAATGACGAGAAGCGTCTGGGTCAGGCTGGAAACTCCCACCGGAATCACCAGGCGCCCACCGATCGCCAGCTGCTGCAGCAAAGGCGGGGGCACTTCCCGTGGCGCGGCTGTTACCAGAATGCAGTCAAAGGGAGCTTGTTCGGGCCAACCCTGATATCCGTCGCCCTGTCTTACATGGACATTCTCGACACCAAGCTCGGAAAGCAGGGTCGCTGCTCTTTCGGCCAGACCCGGGACGATTTCGATTGTGTATACCTGGTCGACGAGCTCGGCCAGCACAGCCGCCTGGTAACCCGATCCGGTTCCGACTTCCAGGGTTTTCGATGATTTTCCAGGATGCACCAGCTGAGTCATCAGGGCCACGATGTAGGGCTGTGAAATGGTCTGGTCTTTGCCAATGGGCAGCGGGTGGTCATCGTAGGCCTGAGAGATCTGGCTGGCCGGCACAAAACGGTGGCGAGGAACATCCCGCATCGCATCGAGTATGCGCGGGTTATCGATGTCGCGAGCCTGCAGCTGATGCCTCACCATCTGCTCGCGTTGAGATTTGAAGTCCTGGGCCCCCATCTCAGTCATCCTGGCGACACCCGAGTTGCAGGTAAAGCCCGACAATCCGCCGATTAAAACCAGAATCGCTACTCGGACCAGGCCCGGCGCCTCCGCTTCCCACAGCAAGCCGGCAGGATGGCAAGACGGTATGAGGCCACAACGCGCCCCGGTCTTTCGCCGCGGTTTCATCCTTCTATAGATTTTAAGGGTTCATAGTTGAAAGTTGAAGGTTGAAAGTTGAAAATGCAACGTTGCAGGGGCGAAGATGATTCCCTGTCTTTGAACCTTTAACCTTTAACCTTTAACTTTTAACTTTTAACCTTCAGCCGATTTACGACTATGCCCTGTTTATCCCGACTTCGGAGTTTCCCGGCCTTGCTTGTAGCCTTCCTGTTGCTGCTGATTCCCGCGGCCGGCCGGGACGGAATTCCTTCCCCCCTGGAGGAGTTCGGGTTCAGTCTGGGAGATGACTATCGCCTGGTAAACTACAGGCAACTGGTCGGCTACTGGAAGAAGCTGGAGGCGACGTCGGATCGGATGCGTCTCGTCCAGATTGGCGAGACCGCAGAGGACCGCCCCATGTGGATGGCGGTCATTACCTCTCCCCGGAACCACGCCAGGCTCGGCCGCTACCAGGAGATCTCCAGACTCCTGGCTCTTGCCGAGGATGTGGATGAAAGTCAGGCTCGGAAGCTGGCTCGGGAGGGGCGAGCGATTGTCTGGATCGATGGAGGCCTGCACGCCACCGAAACGCTGGGAGCCCAGCAAGTGATGGAACTGGTCTATCAAATGGTGAACCGGACCGACAGGGAAACCCTGCGCTTCCTGAACGATGTCATTCTTCTGGCGGTTTGCACCAACCCGGACGGGCTGGACCTGGTCGCGGACTGGTACATGCGGGAATCCGAACCGAGTAGGAGAACGACCCAAGGGCTGCCGCGGCTTTACCACAAGTACGTCGGACACGATAACAATCGTGACTTCTACATGTCTTCTCAGTCCGAGACAGAAGCGATCAACCGGGTTCTTTACCGCCAGTGGTTCCCCCAGATCGTCTACAATCATCACCAGACCGGCCCCAGTGGAACAGTGCTCTTTGCTCCCCCGTTTCGCGACCCTTTCAACCACAACATCGACCCACTCGTGATCACCACACTCGACCTGGTCGGTGCGGCCATGCACAGTCGCTTTGCTGCCGAGGGCAAGGGAGGGACCACCATGCGGAGCGGAGCCAGGTATTCAACCTGGTGGAACGGAGGCCTGCGTACGACTCCCTACTTCCACAATATGATCGGTCTGTTGACGGAAACGATTGGAAGTCCAACCCCGATCGAGATCCCGTTTCGCCCGGAACGGCAGCTTGCCAGTGGAGATTTGCCTTTTCCGATTGAACCTCAGCCGTGGCACTTTCGCCAATCGGTCGAATACTCGATGACTGCCAATCGGGCGGTTCTCGACGTGGCCTCCCGCCACCGCGAACAGCTCCTGTACAACATCTATCGAATGGGGAGAAACTCTATCGAACGAGGCAGCGGGGATACCTGGACGATCCGGCCGGGGGCGATCGAGGCCGCCCGTGCGGCCCTGACAGATCAGAAAGAATCCAACGGGCAGGAATCTTCGTCTGGGGCGGCGGCGGAGATCTACGGGAAATTCCTCAGGGATCCCAAGAACCGCGACCCCAGGGGGTACATTCTTTCTTCAAACCAGTCCGACTTCCCGACCGCAGTGAAGTTCGCCAACGTTCTCATCAAGAACGGAATCCAGTGGCACCGGGCCCGTGCGGACTTTCAGGAAAGTGGCCGCCGCTACCCCGCCGGTTCGCTAATCGTGAAAACGGCTCAGGCCTTTCGGCCCCACATCATCGACATGTTCGAACCGCAGGACCATCCGAACGATTTCCTCTATCCGGGTGGGCCTCCAATAGCTCCCTATGACAGCGCCGGCTGGACTCTGGCCCTGCAGATGGGAATCGAATTCGACCGCATCCTGGAGCCTTTCGACGGTCCGTTTGAAGAAGTTGACGATCTGCTCCCGGCTCCAGTTGGCCGGGTGGAGGGGTCGCAGGATGCTCCGGGATTTCTGCTGAACCACGAACTGAACGACTCATTTCGGGCAGTCAACCGGCTCCTGCAATCCGGTCACGAGGTGTACTGGCTGCAGGCGGGAAGTCATGATTTCTACGTCCTGAATCAACCTGGTCTGGGAAGAGAAATGGAGAATCTCGCCCGGCAGATCGGTGTCAGTTTCCAGGCCCATGATCTTCCACTCAGCGGTCCGGACCTGCAGCTCAGGCAGCCTCGAATCGGTTTGTGGGATCGGTTCGGTGGATCGAAGGACTCCGGCTGGATGCGCTGGATCTTCGAGCAGTGGGAGTTTCCCTTCCGCCTCGTGTTCGCTCCGGAGCTCGACGTCGGAAACCTGGCCCGGGAGTTCGATGTGCTGGTTTTTGTAGACGGTGGTATTCCAGAGGCAACGTTGGGAGGGAGACGGGAGAAAGGTCTGCCAAAGCCGGGGGAGGTCCCGGCAGAGTTCCGCCACCGGTTTGGTGAAGTAACGGTCGAGAAGACCATCCCCCAACTACGTCGTTTCCTGGAAGAGGGAGGGACGGTTCTGACAATCGGAAGCTCCACCGTCCTGGCGCGGCATCTGGGCCTACCCGTGGTGGACGCGCTGGTGGAGCCGGGCGTCGGTGGAGAAGAGGAGCCACTGCCTCGCGAAAAGTTCTATGTCCCGGGTTCCATCCTGCGCATGGAGCTGGCCAATCAGCACCCTCTCGCCCACGGAATGAAGCCGGTGGTCGATGTGTTCTTTGACAATAGTCCGGCCTTTCGTCTGGCACCACAGGCCCTCGAGAAAGGAGCGCAAGTGGTGGGATGGTTCAGTTCGGATCCTCCGCTGCGAAGCGGTTGGGCGTGGGGACAGCATTACCTGCGAGACACGATTGCAGTCATGGAGTGGCCCGTCGGTCGAGGCAAGCTGCTCATGTACGGTCCTGAAGTTACGTTCCGGTCGCAGCCACACGGGACCTTCAAGCTGGTTTTCAACGGAATTCACTATGGCGCCGCTGAGGCCGTGACACTCCCAATGACTGAATAAGTAGGAGGACCCTCCGTGGTCCGATCAGATCGCCGCATGGAAGCAGCTCCTACACTTCGCCATCCGTGACATTCCCAACGTAGGAGGACCCTCCGTGGTCCGATCCGATCAGATCGCCAAGAACCCATCGAGGTCTGATGCCATCCCTTCCTTCGTTGACGAACTTCACACCCCCTGGTATCATCCGCTGAACTAACAGGAGGGGTGCACGCTGGCGGGAAGTCCCTCGAAATCAATACCCTGAAATCGCCCTGAAGAAGAATCGAATGCGCAAGCTGAAACAGTTCAAGACCACGCTCCGAGAGTGGAAAATGGCCGGTTTCGCTGTTGCCCACACCTCGCACCCGATTCTAGCCCACATCATCCCCATGCGCCGGTGCAATCTTGCCTGCACTTATTGCAATGAGTTTGACGACTTTTCCAAGCCTGTTCCCGTCGAGACGGTGAACCGCTGGAACGACAAGCTTGCACAGCTTGGAACCGCGGTGATCACCATCAGTGGAGGGGAACCGCTGATGCATCCCGAGCTGGAGGAAATCATTGCGCACATCCGCAAACGAGGCATGCTTGCCGGGCTGATCAGCAACGGCTACCTGATGTCTAAGCAGCGCATCCGTTCGCTTAACCAGGCGGGCCTGGAACACCTGCAGATCAGCATCGACAATGTTCATCCCGATGACGTTTCCAAGAAGAGTCTGAAGGTACTCGACAAGAAGCTGCGCTACCTTGCAGAGTGTGCCGATTTCAAAGTGAACATCAACTCGGTGCTGGGCTCGGGCGTCGCCAATCCTGAAGATGCTCTCACGATTGGAAAGCGTGCTGCTGAACTCGGTTTTACGTGTACGGTTGGCGTCATTCACGACAACATGGGACATCTCAAACCGTTGAGCCGTGAAGAGAACGATATCTTCCATCAACTCAAGGAAATCGGAAAGAAGGGATATCCAAAGATCAATCGCTATTTTCAGGAGAATCTCGCCAGGGGTAAACCCAATAGCTGGCGCTGCCGGGCCGGGGCACGCTATTTGTACATTTGTGAAGATGGGCTCGTGCATTACTGCTCACAGCAACGAGGCTATCCCGGCACTCCTCTTGAGAATTACACCATCGAAGACATCCGGCGGGAGTACCTCACCGAGAAGAGCTGTGCTCCCTACTGCACGATTTCCTGTGTTCATCAGGCCTCCATGGCTGATTTCTGGCGCGATCCACAGATTAGTGCCCAACATGTGGCGGCGCCACGACCCCGGCCCGAGGAATCCCCCGAGGGGGAGCTGGTCGGGCTGGATTCCTGACCCTTGTTCCACGTGTTCCAAGTTCAAGGTTCCACGAACCTCCAACTTTCAACCTTCAACTTTCAGGTTTGCGAGTGCCATCACGTCATCGAACATCTTTCGAGTCAGCCGGCCCGTCTGGGTGTTTTGCTGGCTGGGGTGATAGGACCCCACCAGGGTGATCCTTGAATCCAGCTTACACAGGGCACCGTGACCGAACCGGGGAAGAGGACGGGGGAGCGCCAGCTCGAGCTGGCGGCGAGCCGCCAGATAGCTCTGCCAGGCGATGCCGCCCAGAGCCAGGACCACCCGCACCCGCCGCAGCAGGATCAGTTCCCGGCACAGGTAAGACAGACAGGTCTTTTTCTCCTCGGTGGTGGGTCGGTTCTGGGGCGGGACACAGCGCACGGCAGCCGTAATGAACGCGTTGACCAGTCGAAGACCGTCCTGGCGGTGAAGGCCGGCAGGTTGATTACAGAAGCCGGCGCGGTGGAGAGCCGAATAGAGAAACTCACCGCTTCGGTCACCGGTGAACATGCGCCCTGTGCGATTGGCGCCGTGTGCACCTGGTGCCAGGCCGACGAGCAGCAAACCAGCCTCGGGGTCACCAAACGAAGGCACCGGACGGCCCCAGTATTCCCAATCCCGGTAGGCCCGGCGTTTTTCTATCGCCACTCTCTCGCGATAGTCCACCAGCCGGGGACAAAGACGACACTCCACAATCTTCTCCTGCAGCACAGTCAGTTCCAATTCTGTTTCCCCATCATTTTGAATATACTCAGCATCCACATGAATACTACAAGATGGTTCACGCCATTGCTGGTCCTGCTGTCACTGACATCGGTGGATGTGGCAGCCGAGAGGACCTGTGTTCGTGAGGAGGTCGAAGCGGGCCAGTTCGCCGCCCACCCGGTGCCTCACGCCCAGACCCTGAAGATTGTGAGCCTCAACGTTCACGAGGAACAGTCGCTGGACGTCATTGCCGAAGGTCTGCAACAAATCGGGGAAATATCCGATTCTGACATCTTCCTTCTCCAGGAGATCGCAGAGAATCCAGGCGCGGGTGAGAATCTGCTTGCCCGAGTGGCGGAGAGACTCCAACTCAACTATGTGCAGGCCATCGCCGAGAGGCTTCGCCATGGCGGCAACCATGGCCTTGCCGTTTTGAGCCGCTATCCGCTACGCGACCCCGAGGTCATCTACCTGAAACGGATTAATGTGAAAATCAACAACCGCTGCCGCATTGCCCTGGGAGCTACGGTGGACACGGATCTGGGTGCACTTCGAGTTTTCAGTACCCATCTTGACACCAACATCAATGCCGGCCGTCGCTGGGAACAGATTGAGCCCACTGCAGCGGCAGCCGGTAAGTTCAACGGCGCCACTCTGATCGGTGGTGACTTGAATACCGTAAACATCTACTGGGTCGAGAATCTTCTGCCCCTTCCCTTCTTTCACCGCCAGGGAAGAAAGATCCGGGAGCAGTTCGAGAAACTCGGCTTTTCCACGCCCTTTACGGGTACTGGGCGGACCCATTCCTGGGCGCCTCTGAAGCTGGACTGGATCTATCTGCGCGACCTGGAAACCGTCCAGAGAGGAACGACCGGGGTCGGCTTCTCGGACCACCGCGCCCTGTGGGTCGAGGTGAAGTTTTGAAGCAGGCAGAGACGACCTTCGAGGTTCGCACAAGCGGGCCGGGACTCTATGACTTCACGGTCGAAGTGCTGAATTGGTGCCGGGCTCAGGAGATCGGAACTGGTCTCTTGACCCTGCACATCCGCCACACGTCTGCTTCCCTGACCATCCAGGAGAATGCCGACCCGGATGTGCGCCATGATCTGGAGAACTTTTTCCGGCGACTGGTTTCCAGAGATCCGGGACTCTATCGCCACCGTATAGAAGGACCGGACGACATGCCGGCCCACATTCGCTCGGCCCTCACCCAGACCAGCCTTTCGATTCCAGTCTCCGGCGGTCGTCCCGTACTCGGAACCTGGCAAGGCATCTATCTGTACGAGCACCGCGACGCATCTCATGCCCGGAGGATCGCCGGGCATCTAGTCGGGGAATAGGATCTCCCACCCCCTGACGGTCGAGGCTCCCTTTGTGCTTCGGCGTGGATCAAAACGGAGCTCGGCGCTTGCGGCCCTTCGCTTCGACAACTTATGAACTTTCCGGGCCAGGTCGGGGACGCCCTCGTTGCATCTGCATTCCCGCCCGTTTAGGATGTTTCCAATCGTGTTCAGTCCCGTGAAGAACCAACTCCTCGGCCTCCTGATCCTGATCGCTTTGGGCCAGGCGACAGTAACCCTCGCTCAATCCGATTACGACGTCCGGGAACACTACAACAAGTCTGAGCACCTGATCCCCATGCGGGACGGAGTTCGGCTCTTCACGGCGGTTTACGCCCCAAAGGACACCTCCACAACCTATCCCTTCCTGAATGCGAAGGACCCCTTACAATGTTTCTCCCTATGGCTCTGACTCTTATCCCGAAGTGCTCGGTCCCCACCAGGGGTTTGCCCGGGACGGGTTTATCTTTGTTTTTCAGGATGTGCGCGGCCGATACATGTCGGAGGGCGAGTTCGTCAATGTCCGGCCCTATCTCCCGGTCAAGTCGGGTCCGCGGGACATCGACGAGAATACGGACACCTATGACACGATTGAGTGGTTGCTGGAGAACGTTCCGAGTCACAATGGGAGAGTCGGGATCTACGGGGTCTCCTACCCCGGCTACTACACCGCCTATGGAGTCATTGACGGCCATCCGGCTATCCGGGCCGCCTCGCCACAGGCACCCGTGGCCGACTGGTTCATCGGCGATGACTGGCACCATCACGGGGCCTTTCTTCTCCAGGATGCCTTTTTCTTCTTCTCCAGAATAGGCCAACCTCGACTGCTTCCATCCCCACTAGGCCCGAAGCCGCTGGAGATCCAGACGAGAGATGCCTACCACATGTTCCTGGAAATGGGACCGCTCTCCAACGCCAATGCCATTTATTTCAACGGGGAGATCTCCTTCTGGAACGATCTGATGGAGCACGGGACCTACGATCAGTTCTGGAAGAAGCGCAACATCATCCCCCACCTGAAGAATGTCAGGTCGGCGGTGATGGTGGTGGCGGGGCTCTTTGATGCCGAAGATCCCTACGGGCCCATCAAGGTCTATCACGAGATCGAACGGCAGAACCCGGGCACCGTCAATACTCTGGTTCTCGGACCCTGGCATCACGGCGGCTGGAGTCGCTCGGATGGCGACCGGCTTGGCAATGTCCAGTTTCACGTCAAGACAGGGCACGACTACCGGGAACAGGTCGACCTGCCCTTCTTCCGGTATTACCTCAAGGATGAGGGCGATCTGGATCTTCCCGAGGCCCTGGTCTTTCTGACCGGTTCGAACAACTGGCGGCGGTTTGACTCCTGGCCGCCTCAAAAGATCGAATCGGCCAACCTCTACCTGGGCAGCAAACGGACTCTGTCCTTCTCTGCGGACTCAACCCGAGGGGTTGCCTATAACGAATACCTGAGCGACCCTTCCAACCCGGTTCCCTACACGCAGAAGGTGCGCATCGATCGCACGCTCGAGTACATGGTGGAGGACCAGCGGTTCGCCGGCAAGCGACCGGATGTGCTGGTTTACCAGAGCGAAGTGTTGACCGAGGACGTGGCTCTGGTGGGTCCCGTAACCGCGCAGCTTTTTGTCTCGAGCACCGGGAGCGATGCAGATTTCGTGGTCAAACTGATCGATGTCTACCCCGACAACTTTCCCCGCCTGGAAGGCAATGACCAGTATCTGGAGGTACCCATGGGTGGATACCAGATGCTGGTTCGCGGAGAAGTTATGCGCGCCAAGTTTCGGAACAGTTACAGTCACCCGGAGCCTCTCATTCCTGGGCGGGTCAGTCGCGTTCAGTTCGACATGCCCGACATCGCCCACACCTTCAAGAGCGGCCATCGCATCATGGTGCAGGTGCAAAGCAGCTGGTTTCCCCTGGTGGATCGGAATCCTCAGAAGTTCCTCGACATCTACAGCGCATCGGAGTCCGACTACCAGAAGGCCACCCACCGGATTTACCTCTCTGGAGCTCAGGCCTCCCGGTTGAAGGTGAACGTGCTGAGACCCTGACCACACCGACTCACCTGACAGGCCGGCAAGAATTGAACTTTGAAGGCACGGCCCCTATTCTTGGATTTATGATTCGTGAATCCATGGTCTACTTTTTCTTCGTCTGGCTGGTCGCGACCGGACCGGTGCCGGGTCAAACAAACCTTCCGAGAGCATTTGTGGATGGAAGCGGCCCTGGCTGGACAGCCCTGGGCGAAGACGATTTCGTCAACGTGAACTGCGCTGACGATACCTGGAGCTGGAAAGAGGGAGTGGTGCATGCAACTGGGACTCCGACCTGTGTGCTGCGTACCCGCAAGCAGTACACCAATTTCGAGCTGGTCGTGCAGTGGCAGCACCTGCGTGCCGGCGGCAATTCGGGCGTTTTTGTCTGGTCTTCCGCGAAGTCCCACGTCGGGCTGGCGCCGGGCCGGCTTCCCTCCGGCGTCGAAGTACAGATCCTGGACCCGGGCTTCACCGAACAGTGGATCAAGAGCGGCAAGAAAGCCGACTTTTTCAGTGCTCACGGCGACGTGTTCGCGGTCGGGACCTCGGACATGACCCCCTTCCCTCCCGTTTCGCCCAACGGTACTCGCAGCTTCCCAATCAGGGACCTGGTCCTGGACAGCAGTCACTGGAATCATTACTACGTCCGCGCCATCAACGGCGAGATCCGGCTCTGGGTCAACGGCGAAGAAGTCTCGGGGGGCAGCGACGCTGAACCTGCCAGCGGTTACCTGTGCCTGGAATCGGAAGGCTCACCCGTCCAGTTCAAGAATCTGCGTATCCGCGAGCTGCCCTGAGCCCGGGGGATTCGGTTACCAAAGTTCCAACGTTCCAGTGTTCCAACGTTCCAAGGAATCCAAATTCCAGAGCGGGTAAGATCCCAGAGTGGGAGGGGCCTCAGGCCGCGAACGCCGGGTAGTCACTTTCACGATTGCAGGTCGCCGCACCAAGGCGCCTCCCACATTCAAGTTCCAACTTGTATCTCCGGAGGGGCTTCAGGTTTCAAGTCGTCCTGCCTGGACGGGGGAAAGTTCGACTGGCTCCCGGGATCCACACAGAAGAACCTTCATGACGGTCCCTCCCAGAGGAATGATCACCAATTTATAGAAGTTCTAGACCCGGATGTAAAGAACTCACATGTTGAAATCCAACACACTACCTTGTTAGTCTCGCGGGGCGGAAATGATGGATCTTGAGCAAGCGAATCGCATTCTTGAATTGAAGCCGGGAGCTACATTCCGGCAGGTCAGCGAAGCCCGTGAAGACTTGCTGGCGCTGTGGAATCCCGATCGGCTGTCCGATCATCCCCGGCTGCGCGCCAAGGCCGCTAGAAAGATGGGAGAGATCAACCAGGCCTATGAGGTGTTGATGGAGCACCTGGGTCAAGGCGACGCTCCTGGGAACAGGGGTTTTGACCCGGTTCCAGAGCCGAAGCCATCTGCCACGAGCATTGCAGACTCCAGGCAGGCAGCTCCGGCCAGGGGGGATCACCGAGCTTCCCTGTACGAGGAAGTCTTCTCCAGAAGGAAAGAGGAGGAAGGGAGGCAGATTCCGGTCTGGCCCATTGCGGGCGGAATACTCTTGCTGGTTCTGGGGATTTTCTTCTATCAATCGTGGAGTTCGGAAGAGGTGGCCAGCGATCCAGAAGCCGGCACCACTGAGGAGCTTGCATCAGAACCGAATGTCACTGTTCCGGGAGGTGAGCCCGTGTCTGCCTCTAAAGACCCCGCTGAGGAAATGCCTGACACCGCTGCGGCGGAAGCTGAGGCCGTCCCCAGCGAAGCTCCCCAGGACAAGCCTCCGGCGGAAAGGGTTGTGGCGGCTCCGCCGAAAACCAAGCCCCCTCCTCCTGCCCGAGCGGCCACCTCGCCTCCCCCGGCACGCCGCCCCGCCAGACCGCAGGCTGACCAGCCCCCGGCAAATGCCCAGCGGCCAGCCCTGAGAAGAGAAAGCGCGGCCTCTGAATCAACTGGAGAGGAGACCAGGAGAGAGGAGGAGGAGGAGGAGCGCGCGGAGCAATTCGAACAGGTATTTCGCGATCTGCTGGCCAATTCCACAGCCGCCCGAAAGCTGGTCGACGAGGAGTTTGCAGACCTTCTTTTTGCTCGCTGGAAGGTGGTGGATCAAACGGATTCTGAAATCTGGATCGAACTGGTTGCGCAGAAACCGGACGGGGATTCTGTCCACTTCACCTGGGCGATCAATCCGGCGGACGGGACGACTCGGGCCCTCAGTGCGGCCGCCCGAGGCCTGGAGAGGAGCGGCCAGGCGAACTAGCAAATTGGAAATTATTCGCTTCGCCCAGGTAGAGTGTCCCCCTTTTTCGCGCCGTCAGGCGTCCTTGGCCAGAATCGTCATAAGCAGTTCAGCCGCGATGCTGCCGCCGCTGATAATGCACACGGTCTTGCCACGCTCTTCCAAAGGGGTGTTCAGTGCCGCGGCCAGAGACTCTGCGCCCGCCCCCTCGGCGACCAGCTTGTCGCGAAGAGCCAGGCGCCGAATGGCAGACTTGACGTCCTCTTCTGAGACGAGAGTCACGTCGTCTACCAGTTCGCGAAGCAAGGGGTACATTTCGGCCACCACCAGCGGTATGGATGCGCCTTCACACACGGTCGCCTTGTGCTCGATCCACAAGGGGCCGCCCGCCTTGAACGCAACAGCCAGCGACGGGTTGGCTTTTCCTTGAACTCCGATGACGCGAATGCCCGGTTTGAGAGCTTTCAAGGCGGCGCCGATACCACATACCAGGGCTCCTCCACCCACTGGAACATACACCGTTTCAACGTCGGGGTGATCTTCCAGAATCTCCAGACCAATCGTCCCATGGCCGGCAATCATCCTGGGGTCACCCCAGGGGTTCAGATAGGTGTACGGCTCTTGCTTCCAGCCCTCCTCCAACATATAGGCCATCAGATCGTCCAGACTCACTCTGACCGGGGTGACACCATAGTTGACGATGGCTTGCGTTTTGTTCTCGGGAAGCCATTCGGGTACGAGCGTCCGGGCTGCGACTCCAAACAGGCGCGCCACATAACCCAGGGCTTGCGCCGTGTTTCCTGAACTGGTGGTCGACAATCCGCATTCACGCTGTGGTGGCGATAGATTGGCCGCCCAGTTGAATACCCCCCTCAGCTTGAACGAGCCGATAGGCTGTAGGATCTCAGGCTTGAGCCAGATCTGTGTGTCGGTTTCATAGCTGTGCAAGGGAACCAGGGGAGTGCGTACCACTACCTGCGTCATCCCCCTGGCAGCCGACTCAATGTCAGCCAGATCGGGAGCGGGTACCGGAGGACCGCCCCATCCGGTTCGTTTGCTTGCATCCATAAGATGGCTCCCGGGATGCCGGTCAGGTGGTTCTTTGAACCTTCATTTTCCTGAGAAGAGTCTCGGTAAGCACAGTGACACAATAACGGACACCCGGCAACAGTTGGTTGATCTGGGCGGCACAATGTTGTTCTCTTTCACCGAGCGACCCGGTTTCTCAGGGGAGAATCTGGAATGGAGGAGTCATTGGATGCGACACAAGACTGCCGTGACATTTCTTTTCCTGCTTTTCTGCACGGGGGCAACCTTGCCTATGGTCAGGCCCGGGACTTCCGCCTTGTAGCGGCCGCACCCCAGGGCGTGTAACTTCCTTTACTATCCTCTTTACTTGTCAATATAGTGACACAGCGTAAAAGGGAAACCTGGACCGGAGTTCCGGGCTCTTCAATCTTTAATCTTCAAACCGTCGGCGCCCCAAAGTGCATCTTTCCGGGCAAGTCGGTTCAAGGCATTGTTGACCTTGCCCTGGAACCGCAATGAGCGAAGTGAATAATTCTCCATTCCATGAGTAGTCTGTTTCTGCTTCTCCTTCTGATCGTAGGGATCCTCCCCATTGTGGCGACGGTTCTGGCCGCAATCGCCCTCTCCAAGGCCAACGCCATCGAGCACCAGACCCGCTCCCTGCAGGCACGCCTGAGGCGGCTGCAAGACCATCTGGAGGCTCCGATAGAACGCGTCTCCCGGACGCCGGCTGCCGCCCAGGAAGAGGAAGCGGCTCGGTCTGAGGAGCCCCCGCCCATCGGAAGTGTCGCCGAAGAGGCCTCTCCGCCCGCCCCGGTCATGCCGCTGGAGAAGCCGCAGACCACAGTATCCAGAGAGGCAGAGGAGACGGTTTCAAGTGACCCGCTGCGGCCCCCGGCTCCCCCGCCGGAGGCAGCGAAGCCGGAACGGCCTTCGGGAAGTAGGCCGGCGATGGATCGAATAGACTGGGAGGAACTCACGGGGGGCCGACTTTTTGCCTGGATCGGTGGCCTGGCTCTCTTTTTGGGAATCCTGTTTTTCGTCAAGTATTCCATCGATCAGGGTCTGCTCAGTCCTGCCGTTCGTGTTGCCGGCAGTTTTCTCCTGGGGACAGCCTGCATCGCCGGGGGGCTCCGGCTTTACAGCACCCGCTATCGAGTCATCGCCCACACGCTGTGCGCCGCCGGGCCGGCCATTTTATACGTGGTCGTTTACGCTTCCTATGACTTCTACGGCTTCATCGGTGTGACCGCGGCTTTTCCCTTAATGACTCTGGTCACGCTGGTGACCTTTCTGCTGGCGGTGCGGCTCGATTCCAGGTACATCGCTTTGCTGGGCCTGCTGGGAGGCTTTCTGACGCCTCCCTCCCTGTCAACGGGACAAGATCGTCCGTTGGCTCTGTTCGGGTATCTGGCCTTTCTTGACCTCGGTTTGGTCCTGGTAGCCCTGCGCAAACGGTGGAGCTTTCTGGTGCCCCTGGCGGCCGTAGCGACGGCCCTGACCCAGATCGGCTGGACGGCCCGGTTCTTTACCGTCGAAAAGGTGGTTACGGCAGTGGGGGTTCAACTGCTCTTCTCGGCGTTGTTCGTTGCGGCCGCCGCCGCGGCCCACAGGATGCGAGTCGAGGACAGGCGGATTCTAGCCGCTGGGGCGGGAATGCCGCTTCTTTCACTTTGCATGGTCTGGTGGATGATCTCATTCCCGGAGGTGGGACAGCGTCCGGGCCTGCTGTTTTCTGTTGCCCTGCTCCTCAATCTGTTCTTGTCGGGACTGGTGCTCCTCCGCGATAAAGAGTGGTGGCCCTACCTGGCCGGTCGGGCCATCACGTTCTCGACACTGCTCTTCTGGATTCACACACAGCTCACGTCCTCGCTGCTTCCCTGGGGGCTGGCGTTTGTTCTGATTTTCGGCGCACTGCACGCTTTCCTGGCCGCAATTCTCAAACACCGGCGCCCGGATTCCTCCGGTTTGGTGCCCACCCTCTCGACCCTGCTTCCTTTCGTGCTCTTGATTGCCGTATTCTTCCAAATCCAGCTGGGGGATCCCGCTCCCGTATTCGGTTTGGCGCTGCTGCTGGTGGTACTGATCCTGGGGATGGTGCTCTATCTCCGGGTCGGAGCGATGGCGATGGCCGGGCTGGTGGCCGTGGTGCTTCTGGAAACGGCCTGGCATATCACCGGCTTTGATTCGGCGCGGCTCCAGTACACGGTACCCTGGTACTTTGTTTTCCTTCTGATCTTTGCTCTGTTTCCATTTGCCCTGGGCAGAAGGCTCGACAAGCGTCTGGATCTGCTGCCCTGGATTGCTTCTGCCTTGAGTGGGCCTATCCATTTCTTCCTGATTTTCGACGCTCTCCCCGTTTCGCGAGGTGAGGTCCTGGCGGGGGTACTGGCTCTCGCTTTTGGAACGTTCTACCTGGCGGGTCTATTTCGCCTGGTGAGAACCGTTCCCGAAGGACATTCAGACCGATCGACCCTGCTGGCCCTTTTTGCTTCGGTGGTGCTTTTCTTCGTGAGCCTGGCCTTTCCGGTTGTCTTCGACGAGGAGTGGCTGACCGTGGGCTGGGCGCTGGAAGGGCTGGCCCTGGTCTGGCTTTTCGGGAGGATTCCCCATCCCGGCCTGAAGAAGTGGGCCTTCGTTCTTCTGGGGATTGCCTTTGTCCGGCTCGCCCTGAATCCGGCCGTCCTGGGTTACCATCCCCGGACAGAAGCGCCTTTTCTCAACTGGTATCTGTATGCTTACGGAACCGTGATCATCTGCCTGATGATGTCGGCTCACCGCTGGCGCCCGCCTGAGGAGGCCCTTGCCAGCCTTCCGGTCGTGCCTGCTCTGAGAGTCATGGGGGCCGTCCTAGCTTTCTTCTTGCTGAACATTGAAATTGCCGATCTCTACAGCCAGGGGCGCCATCTGACCTTCCAGTTCGGAACCAGCGTGGGCCAGGATATGACTTACTCCCTGGCATGGGCGGGGTACGGGCTGGTCCTGCTCCTGATCGGCATCAGGACCAGCAGCCGCGGGGCTCGATTCGGAGCTCTGGGACTGCTTGCCGTCACCATTGTAAAGCTCTTTCTCTACGACCTGTGGAGGCTGGGCGAGCTCTATCGGGTTGGGGCCTTCGTGGGACTGGCCATGATTTTGATCCTGGTGTCCTTCCTCTATCAGCGCCACTTTGGGGGAGCAGTGGAGCCGCCTGGCCCGGGGGCCAAGAAGGAAGAATAAGGGAGTTGGCACATGGCCAGAGTCGAGTGGAGCCTTTTTTCGTGGCTGATTCTTGCCGGCCTGGTCGTAGCTCAGGCCGCCCCGGCCCGGACCGGCTGGAGTTGGTACTCGGAGTTCGCAGTCGCGCAGACCGGCACCGTTCGGGTTCAGATTGGACCGGAGATCGTGGATCGGAGCTTGCCGGGACTGGAAGATCTGCGTCTGGTGGATGGGCAAGGGCACGAAATCCCCTTCGCTGTCGAAATGCCGCGGCACCGGAGCGGCCACCTTCAAAACCTTTCTGAGTTTCAGGTGGCTCAGGCGACCCCCGAAATGACGCGGATCCAATTTGAGAGCGGCACGGCCCAGGCTCTCGACGCGATCACGTTGGACACACCGGTAGACAGCTTTGTCAAAGCTGCCTCCGTTTTTGGACACAGGAAGGCCGGTGACTGGATGCTTCTGGCTCAAGGGCATCAGATATTCTCCCACGGGAGCTCCCGAAATCTGAGAATTGGCTTTGCGCGTGGGCAGTGGGATCGTTTGAGGGTGGACTTGCGCGATTCGGCTTCCTCACCGCCGATTCCTATCGCTGGAGTGAAGATTCACCTGGCGGCGGTTGAAGAACTTCCTGTCCAACCCTTCGAACTCAAGATCGTCGATCGGCTCGAGCTGGGTGACTCCAGCCGGCTGCGGATCCGGCTCCCCTACCGAAATCTTTACGTACTGAGACTTGAGCTGCAGACCCCGACACCTGCCTTCAAGCGAAAGCTGCAGCTACACGAGCGTCAAATCTCTGGTGATCGAATCCTGATGCAGAAGCTGGATGAGTCGGTGATCTCGCGGCTGCTGGGTGAGGAGGGAGCATCCGACAAGCCGTCTGATCCCGAGAAACGAGATTTTTCTCGATGTCGAAAGCGGTGCCGGCGGTCCGCTGGAGATTGAGACTGTCAGAGCTTTGGCGGTGCCCAATTTCGCCGTCTTTCGAAGTTCCGGAGAGCAAGAGCTCCGATTTCTTTTCGGGAATCCGATCGCACGCCGGCCCGACTACGAGCTGGAGGCCTTCAATGACCTCCTGGGCGGAACCGTCAAAACGCCGGTCGTTGTCTCCACGCCACCCACCCAGAATCCGGACTACCTCCCGGCGGAACCACTGCCCGGTTTCGCCGGCACGGCGGCGCCCTTTGACGCCAGGGGCTGGGGATCACGAAAACGGATCCGAGTCCGCCAGCCCGGCATTCAGTCGCTGGAGCTGGATTTAGAGGTTCTCTCTCAGATCTCCAGTGGCGATCTGAGAGTGGTTCAGCAGGGAAAACAGCTTGCTTATCTGTCCGATCCGGAGTGGACGGTGCGTGAGTTGAAGCCGCAGGTGAGCCGGCTGGAGGCCAAGGAGCCCTCCCTGAGCCTCTGGTCACTTCAGCTTCCGAAAAGCCGACTACCGATCTTGAACGTCCATTGCCGGGCGCCCGAGGAAGTGTTCCAGCGCAAGGCCTTGCTTTATGAAATGGCGGAGGACCGGCGCGGTTCCCGGGAGCGCCGGGTTTTGGCCAGCTCAGTCTGGAGGCGGCTCCGGTCAGACCAGAGCCGCCGTCTCTGGTTGTCACCTGGGGGGTACCCGAAGAGCGACGTCCTGTTCCTGGAAATCGGCAATGCCGACAATCCAGCGCTGCGGCTGGACGACTTTCGGGTGCAGGTTCGCGTTCCCCGCCTGGTGTTTAAGGCGCTCTCAGGCGAGGACCTCTGGCTCTACTACGGGAATCGCCGGGCCGGCCCGCCCCAGTACGACATTCGCCTGATTGCGTCGGAGCTGTTCGAATCGCCCAAAAACCCGGCCGAGTTGGAAGAAGAAGAGGAACCCCTGCGTCCCAGTCACTGGTGGACCGGGGAGGGCCCCTCGGGCGTTCCTGGCATCGTCTTCTGGGGTGCTCTGGGATTGGGCGTTGTGCTTCTTCTCTATGTCATCGCCCGCTTGCTGCCGGGAACCGACTCGCCCCGCGATCCGCAAACCCCGACTTGATGAGTCCTGCTGCTCGCGAGCCAAACTCCCGATGCTCTTACTCAACACTTTCCTGGCCGGGCCGCTCTGTGGGAGGAGTGTCGCCGGCTCCGGGCAGGATGGTTTTTCTTCCGCCCGCTGCTTCTCCATTGAGCAGAGCTTCTTCATCCGGATACGGGTAGATAGTCGGAGCATGATCCTGCATGAGTCCGCCCGTGTCAGACGTCGGCCCAAAGGTGCTGTGCAGGTCATGCTTGAGCATCCGCAGCATCGCTGTCTGCTGGCCGCGATGGTGAGCGGTATGTGCAATTCTCCGCACCATGATCCAAGCCCTGCTCCGGCTGACGTCGAAGAACTGAACTTCTTGTTCCCACCATGCCTCATCCTTATCGCACAGTTCATCCATCCGTCTTGCGGAATCCTGTGCATACCTGCGAATGAACTCGATTCGGGTCTCGGTTTCGGGAAGCGGCGGAGCCCCGACATCAACACCGAGGATTTTTTTGAACCAGAAGTTCTCGCTCACACACTGGTGAACCATTTGCTCCTGTACGCTCCGCCCCCGGACGTCCTCGGGGTGAGGTCGGGCGGAGAGTTCATCGTCCTTGAACATACTCCAGACACTCAGCATCTTGATGCGCTCTGTTTCGTACGTGTCCACGATAAATCGATACGTCACAGTGACCTCCACTGGTTATGACTCACTTCGATTCTAGCCAACCCGGGCCCGGCTTGAGCCCGACCTGGCACTGTCGGCTAGGCACCGGAGGTCCGGATCTTGATCTCTGAAGTGAGAGTCCGGTGCACCGGGCACAGGGTGGCGATCTGCAGGATCCGATTGCGCTGGACTTCATCAAGATCCCCTTCCAGACGGATCCGGCTATGGATCTCGTCGAGCATGCCCTCTTTGGTTTCGCAATCCTCACAGTCTCTGGCGTGGATCCGCCCGTGGTGAAGCCGCACCTGGACGCTGTCCAGCGCCCATCCCTTCCGCTCCGCATACATGCGGAGTGTGATGGAGGTTCACGATCCAAGGGCGGCAAGCAAGTATTCATAGGGTCCCGGTCCGCGGTCCGAGCCGCCGAACGCCTCCGGCTCATCCGCCAGGAGCGTATGCTTTCCGGTCCCAATCTCCTGCGTGAACCGTACTCCCGGCAGGGAGCGAACAACCACTTTCGAAGCCATGTTTACCTCCTTTAATAGATCACGTCGCCAAGAGTCAAGATAGCGATGAGAAGGAAGAGAACCCTCTGTGCCAATAATGGTGAGACACTTCTTCCCCACTAAATTAGACTAGGGGGCGAGAAGCTGGATTACGAATGATAGAAAACAGAAGCGACAACAAATTGAGGATTTTGGAAACCTCGGAGCGAAGTGGAGAGGTCTCCAAAACCGCTGCGGAAAGGACCGAGTCCGACAAGGCTCTTCCTAGACCCAATCCGGAAATTGCAGCCAAGGCAACCCGGCGCCGGTTTTCAGCCCGCTATAAGCTCAGGATCCTGGAGCAGGCCGATGGCTGTGAGTTCGGCGAAGTGGCAGCCTTGCTGCGCCGGGAAGGGCTTTACTGGTCGAATCTTCAGGACTGGCGACGACAACGCGAGGAAGGAACTTTGCAGGCACTGACCCCTCGCAAGCGAGGGCGCAAATCGAAGCCGGTCAATCCTCTGGATCATCAACTGAGGCAAGTGCAGGCTGAGAATCGGAAGCTGAAACGCAAGCTCGAGAAGGCGGAGATCATGCTGGATATCCAAAAAAAAGTCTCGCATCTATTGGGAATCTCTCTGGAGAGCAGCAGCGAGAACGAAGACGAGAGCTGATGGACAAAGCGTTGCGTTTCTCGGAAACTCACGGCATTCGTGTGGGCTCGCAGGCGCTGGGTTTGCCACCGTCAAGCCTCTATCGGGAAAAACGACGGCGGGAACAGCCGGCGGTTGAAGCTCGACCTCGGCCGACATCTCCTCGAGCCTTGAGCCCACCCGAAAGGGAGGCCGTTGTGGAGGTTCTGCACAGCCGGCAGTTTATCGACAAAGCTCCTGCCGCCGTATGGGCGGAGCTGCTGGATGAAGGGCGGTACTTGAGCTCGATCCGAACCATGTACCGCATTCTGGCCGAACGTTTGGAAGTTAGAGAACGCCGTCGCCAGCGCCGCCATCCCCACTACTCAAAGCCGGAACTTCTGGCCACCGGCCCAAACCAATGCTGGTCATGGGACATCACCAAGCTGAAGGGGCCCGTCAAATGGAGCTATTACTACCTCTACGTGATCCTGGACATCTTCAGCCGCTATGTGGTGGGCTGGATGGTGGCCACCCAGGAAAGCTCACGCCTGGCCAAGGTCTTGATCGCCCAGAGCTGCTCCAAGCAGGAGATCGTAGCGGGTGATCTCACTCTGCATGCCGATCGTGGCTCGTCGATGAGTTCCAAGGCACTGGCCTTGCTACTGGCCGATCTGGGAGTCACCAAGTCTCACTCTCGGCCTCATGTCTGTGACGACAATCCCTACTCGGAATCCCAATTCAAGACCCTCAAGTACCGTCCAGAATTCCCGGCTCGTTTCGGCACCATTCAGCAAGCCAGAGACTTCTGTCGGGATTTCTTCGATTGGTATAACCGCGACCATCGCCATTCGGGTATTGGCCTGCACACTCCCGAGGACGTGCACTATCGCTCCGCCCTCGCCACACGTCGCAATCGTGCCCACGTGTTGGAGGCCGCCCATGCACTCTTCCCGGAGAGATTTCCCAACGGCAAACCCGTTCCGCCACCTCTTCCCGAGGCCGTCTGGATCAACCCTCCCGAAAAGGAGAACTCTTGAGATGACGCTACAGTAATTTATTCACCAAAGTGTCTCAAAGTTATTGACATGTTCCGGAACTGCACAAGATTCGCATCAACCCGTGGTTCAGTGGGAATCTCAGTGGGTGGATTGCCTCTGGCCGGAAGCGTATCACTGAGCCGGGATGGAAGCCAAGAGATCTGGTCAGCTACTCTAGCTTATCACTACAAATCCGTTGGCCTAAACGAGCAAGAGTTTGAAACTTACCTCGATTCAATTATTGTGGACCACGGCCTTTTTCAGGCGGAAAGACGACGAATCGTTGACGCGAGGTTGCTGGGTTAGTAGCGGAAGTCTTTGAAACTGACCCGAAAGAACAGGCTGTAGAGCACGGGCACAACACCCAGTGTGAGCACAGTAGAAAACAGCATTCCGAAGATGATGGCAATCGCCATGGGTTCCCACATCGGACCTCCTCCCAGCCACAATGGAAGCAGTCCGCCCATCGTCGTCACGGTAGTCAGGAGGATGGGGCGCAGCCTGCGCTGAGCCGCTTCAATCACTGCGCGCGCCGGAGCCAGCTCGTTTTCGGTGATTTCGATCTGAATTCGATCCCTCGGAGGTAAAGCCTTGCCAGCACGGCGCTTGCGGCCCTTCGCTTCGAAAACTTATGAATTTCCCGGGCTAGGAAACCTTTCTTGCACTCCGGCTCCGTGATACGCTTCCGCAAGAGTCAATCCACACACTAAGATTCTGCCTGAACTCCGGGCTGATGTGAATCTTGAAACGACCAAGAGTTGGCGGAATGCTCCTGCCCTTTTGTTTCTTCTGTCTCCCAGTGCTCGTGACTCAAGAAGCTGGAAGTTCGTCCGGGCCCGAAAGAGTTCTTGGGAAAAAACAAGCGTCGAAGGAGGCGCCACACATTGTATTCATTACGTCCAGATACCGGCTCAAGAAAGATCGGCCCGGCGAGCATTGCGGTGGTGGCGCTCAGCCTGTTCCTGATTGGGTGTTGGAGTTCCCCCGGTTTCGTGGACACCTAATCCTTTGGGAGAATGGAGGACACGATGCCAAGAACAAGACGAGCTTATCCACCCGAGTTTCGCCAGCAGATAGTCGAGCTTCATCGAGCCGGGCGCAGCCCCGGTGAGCTGGCCCGAGAGTTTGAACCCAACGAACAGACGATCCGCAACTGGATCGCCCAGGCAGACCTGGATGAAGGCCGTCGTAGAGACGGCCTGACGACGGTAGAACGAGCCGAGCTGCGGAAGTTGCGCAAAGAAAATAGGCAGCTGAGGGTTGAGCGGGAAATATTGGCAAACGCCGCGGCCTGGTTCGCACGGGAGAGCGATCCGATTTCCAAGGAGTCTTCAGGTTCGTGAAAGTGAATCAGGCCGACTATCCAATCACCACCATGTGCCGTTTGCTGGGTGTCTCCACCAGTGGCTACTACGCGTGGGTCGATCGCGGACCTTCGACTCGAGATGAAGCGAATGCTCGTCTTCTGGAAACAATCAACGGGATCCACCAGCAAAGTCGTCGGACCTATGGAGCTCCCCGCATTACGGCGGAACTTCGAGAGGAAGGTCACCTGGTGGGCAAAAACCGGGTGGCCCGACTGATGAAAGTCGCCGGCATTGAAGGCGTTAGCCGCAGACGCAAGACACGCACGACCCTGAGAGGCCAAGACAGCCGTCCGGCTCCGGATCTGGTGGAGCGAAACTTCCAGGTCAGCCGCCCCAACCGACTGTGGGTTGCAGACATCACGTACGTGCCGAGTTGGGCAGGTTTCGTCTACCTGGCCGTAGTGGTCGACGCTTTCAGTCGTCGAGTGGTCGGCTGGTCGCTCAGAAATGATCTCAAAACCCGGCTAGTGACCGATGCCCTGCAAATGGCACTTCAAGAGCGTGAATCCGACGGGGTGATCCATCACTCGGACCAGGGGACGCAATACACGTCGATCGAGTTCGGGCTACGCTGCAAGAGAGCCGGCATCAGACCCTCCATGGGCTCGGTCGGTGACTGTTATGACAACGCGCTGTGTGAGAGCTTTTTTGCCTCTCTGGAGTGTGAACTGATCGACCGGCACAGCTTCCGCAGCAAGCTGCAGGCCAAGCTTGCTGTCTTCGACTACATCGAGGGCTTTTACAACCCTCACAGGCGGCACTCGTCACTGGACTATCTGTCGCCGATCAACTATGAATCGAGGCACTCAGATGTGGCTTGATTCGAAAGCCGTAAACTGTCCACAAAAGTGGGGTAACTTCACAAGAGCCATTGATGGGGTAAAAAGCTGCATTGAATTCTTGCGAACCGAAGGTGGCCAGGAGATTCCGATGAATTTGAACGCGGCATCGGAAGGACGCGTGGCCTTTACTCGCCACGAGCCCATCGGCGTCGTCGCGGCGATCAGCGCTTTCAATCACCCGCTCAACCTGATTGTGCATCAGACTGCTCCGGCGATAGCGGTCGGCTGTCCGGTCATCGTCAAACCGGCGGAGGATACGCCACTTTCTTGCTTTCGCTTTGTCCAGATTCTTTATGAAGCGGGATTACCCGAGGAATGGTGCCAGGCCCTGGTGACCAGGAAGAGAGAGGCGGCCGAACACCTGGTCGTTGATCCCCGAGTCAACTTCTTGTCGTTTATTGGAAGTGCGAGAGTGGGCTGGATGTTGCGCTCCAGGGTCGCTCCGGGGACACGATGTGCTCTGGAGCATGGAGGGGCCGCCCCCGTGATTGTGGCTGCCGACGCCGATTTGGACTACGCCTTGCCGCTACTGATCAAAGGGGGACTGTATCATGCCGGACAGGTCTGCGTGTCGGTTCAAAGAGTGTTCGCTCACGAGTCCATAGTCCAGGAGTTGGCCGAGCGGCTGGCCGACAGCGCGAGGAGCCTGAAGGTGGGAGATCCTACTCATCCCGAGACAGATGTGGGCCCGCTGATCAGACCTTCCGAGACCGATCGGGTGGAAGCGTGGGTGGAGGAAGCGGTGCAGGCCGGGGCCAAACTGCTAGCCGGTGGCAAGCGAATATCCGACTGCTGTTATGAGTGCACGGTGCTTCTGGATCCCCCCGTCGCTGCCAAGGTCAGCCAACTGGAATTTTTTGGTCCCGTGATGTGCGTTTATTCGTACACGGACATTGAAGAGGCGATCCACCAGGCCAACGCTTTGCCATTGGCCTTTCAGGCCTCCGTATTTACAAAGAATATCGATACGGCGATGCACGCTTATTCACGGCTGAAAGCCTCTGCGGTGATGATCAACGATCACAGCGCTTTTCGAGTCGACTGGATGCCGTTTGCCGGATTGGGACAATCGGGCCTGGCGGTGGGGGGCATTCCCTACACAATGAGAGACATGCAAATCGAAAAGCTTATGGTGCTGAAATCCAAACGATTGTGAAAGTAAAGTTGCAAGAGGGAAACACAATCGACGAGATCGAGACCGCTTTTCGCCTGATGTCTACCAAAGGGGACGGCATCCTCAAGCCGCTCATCGAATTCAAGTAGAGACGGGCCGGGCAACGCCTGGGGCGGTTCTCCACTTCAGGGGTTGGTTTGTGCCTGCCAATACTGGACGCTGAAATAATCATCCGGGTCTTGCCAGCTCGTTCCCATGAGGAAGCCGCTTTGAGCGGCCAGGTCTCGAGCTTTCTGGATCGTGTATTTGTGGCAGTTCTCAGTGTGGATCAGCTCACCTTCCTCGAGGGCGTAGGTTTCTCGTCCCACGCCGATCGTCTGAGTGTGTTTCGATCGCAGATAGAGTTCAATTCTCTGCCGGTTTGAGTTGTAGCGGACGACATGGTCGAAACCGGCGGGCTCCACATCAGCCCCCAGTTGACGACGCATCCGCTGCAGCAGGTTCAGGTTGAACTTTGCCGTGACGCCTGCCTGATCGTCGTAAGCCGCTACCAGAAGCGCGGGATCCTTTACCAGATCCATACCAATCACGAGCGCCCCGTCGTTGCCCACCAGTTGGCGGACCCCGTGTAGGAAGGAGTGTGCCTCACGCTCATCAAAGTTCCCTATTGTGGAGCCTGGAAAATAGGCAACCGTGCGGCTGAAGGGAGAGTCAGACTCTGGCAGAATGAGACGGTCGGAGTAATCTGCAACCAGGGGAAGAACCTCAAGACCCGGGTAGTCAGCTGCAAGCTGCGAACCAGTCTCCATCAGGTGGTTGTGCGAGATGTCAACTGGAATGTAAATGGATGGACTCTCCAGGGCTTCCAGCAAGATTCTGGTCTTGACGCTACTGCCGCTGCCAAACTCGACGAGCCGAACACTGGGACCGATCCAGGCTGCTATTTCTTCTTCGCGTTTGGACATGATCTGCAGCTCGGTCCGTGTCGGGTAGTACTCGGGAAGCTCACAGATCTGCTCGAACAGCCTTGATCCACGATCGTCGTAAAAGTATTTACACGGAATGTTCTTGGGGGCAGAAGAAAGTCCGGCCTTGACGTCCCGAAGGAATGGGTCGGTGTCTAATGGCTCCTCTACGACAGGAGCGGCTTGAACCTTCTTCACGATGAGCCAGACGAATGTGGATTAGTTACTGCGAGCCAGACGGATGCCGGAGAACTGCCAGCGCGCCTGAGCCGGGAAAAAGTTCCTGTAGCTGGGACGAATATGGTCCCTCGAGGTAGCGCAGGAACCTCCTCGCAGCACGTACTGATTACACATGAACTTCCCGTTGTATTCGCCCACAGCACCCTCGGCAGGAGCGTAGCCGGGATAGGGAGCATAAGAACTGCTGGTCCACTCCCAGAGGTCTCCGAAAAGCTGCCTGAGCGGCTGTTCGCCTGCGCCTGCACCCGCGGGATGGAATCTTCCTGAATCCACAAAGTTGCCGTTCAGGTCGTGCCCCCGGGCGGCACGTTCCCACTCGAATTCGGTTGGCAGTCGACACCCCGCCCAGCGCGCGTAGGCCTCAGCCTCAAAGTAGCTGACATGGGCCACCGGCTCTTCGAGGTCCATGTGCCTTCTCCCCGTAAGGGTGAAAACATCCCATTCATGGTCTCGCGGCAGCCAACCAGGCGGAGCCTCCCAGGACTCCTGCCGGCAAAGGTTCCAACCCTCAGAAAGCCATAGCTCGGGGCGCTGGTAGCCTCCATCCTCCATGAACTCCAGAAACTCGCGGCAGTTGACCAGGCGGGAGGCGAGCTGGAAAGGGTGTAGCAGTACCCGGTGAGCGGGCAGCTCATTGTCAAAGCAGAATCCAGGCCCGGTGTGCCCGATTTCCACGATCCGCTCGGGGAAGTCGACCCATTCCGACGGCAGGGAGTGAGATGGCCGCGAATCTGACCGGGATTCGGCATAGGCCGGACACAAAGGATTGAAAGACAAAGCATGCTTGATATCGGTCAGCAGAAGTTCCTGATGTTGCTGCTCATGGTTGAGTCCCAGTTCAACAAGTGCGGCAACCTCCGTTTGATTGTCTTGATTGTCGAGCAACTTTTCCATATTCCGATCGACGCATTGCCTGTAGTGAAGAATCTCTGCAACGGAGGGGCGACTGATCTTTCCTCGATCAGCGCGGGGGTATTGCTGGCCCACTGCATTGTAGTAGGAGTTGTACAGGTAGTTGAACTGGTCCTCGACCATCGTCCGGCTTGCGAGGTATGGCTTCAGGAGAAAGGATTCGAAAAACCAGGTGGTGTGGGCCAGATGCCACTTGGTCGGGCTGGCGTCCGGCATGGATTGGAGTTGCATGTCTTCAGGGCTGAGGCGGGCCGCCAGCTCTTCAGAAAAGGATCGAACCCGAAGGTACTTGAGTTTCAGTTCCCGGCGTTCGGTTGTGCGGGCGCCAAGTTCTGCGGTAATCGCTTCGATCATATTGTTTCCCTTTGTGTGGAACTCCATCCTATCAATTAGATCGTAGTCTCGCTGGCCCGTTTCCTTCAAGGGAAGTGAGATTTGCCATCCGACGTGAAAGAGCTTGGAGAGTGAACTCGGTAAGGGATCACAATTCTGGTTTACTGTCCGCTTGGACGAAGAAGCAGAAGGGACCCTGCCTGAAGTCATGAGGCCACTGGTCAGCTCAGAGGGCAGTCTTAGGAAGCCAGGGAACTGATCAGCCTATTGCAGAAGGCGGCCACAAAAACAAAGGTGATAGAGCCGGCCAGAAACATGATGATGACGATCAGGGCCTTCTCGAAGGTTGATTCTCGCCATCGGGTCAACCTTCCTCCGAGGTTGCCGAAGAAGATGATCACGACAATGGCAACCATGAGAGTCGTCAAGTCGGTATTGATCATGGCGCCGATCCCGCTGCGTGTCGTACTTCGGAGCGGTGGCTATTGGGAGCGTGACAAGTATATCACCGTCAGTGAGTGTAACGGTCTTATACGAGTTGGCAACTGTGAATGAATACGGTGGCAATCAATCGACGAGCCGGAGACGATTCGTGTCTTGGAGATTCAATTCCACAGTCGTTTTCTTCCACGGTGTAGTTCGGAATCAGATTGCGATTCGAAAACTCCGTGCAAGGATTGCTCTCTCGATAGAGATGCTGGTTGACGACCCAATCGGGAGGCGGACTGGATTCGACCGTATCCGTGGCTGAATAGGGTAGTTCGTACTCTGCTTGGCAGAGTGGGCAGACAAAGCCAGCAGCCAGCTTGTGAGTATCGTAGTTCACTGGAATTCGGTATCGCATCGGGCTTTTCCTTTTCCTCAAGGCGTCGGCAGGTTGTATCCTGCGCGCAATGTTCGTCGATCGAGCCCGCTTCAGCCCTCCAAGAGTGCTGACACTTCCTCGGCTCCGCTGCAGTGACTGGGATCGATAACGATCGTATCCCTTTCCGCGCCATGAGCGGCCCTTTTCAACATCGCGAGTCGATCAGCAAATCTGCGGATTTCTCGATGCAGCTCTTCGGTGAATTCATCTCTCTTCAGAACCACATAGAGGAATCTGATCAGGCGGTCTGTCGGCCGCGCCCGTACCTTCCGCTTGTTGTTTTCCCACCTCGACAACTGGGTCTGGTGGACGTTCAGGACGTCGGCGAAGTCAGATTGGCTGATTCGGAGCATTTTTCTGAGGAACCTGATCTCCGGGCCGGCCAGTAGATCCGGCTTACAGATAATCCTCCAGGCAATACAGCGGTGCAGTTGGCCGATCCGGGGAATGATGGCTTCGCTCCGTCCGCATTCCTCGCATTCATACCACTCGACATTCTCGAGATAGACGTTTGGAACACCGGACTCAAGATAGTGATAGTTCCCCTCTTGCCTGACCAGGGAACTGTCGCAACATTCAGGAGATCTGCTTTTCATACCTCGCCCCTTGAGAAAACCGTGATCAGCCGCACTGTGGCGTTCTCAACGTCGAATTCGAGTACCAGAGCCATCTGTTCGCGTTGCTTTTCTTCGATGCAGCCTTCAAGACGATAGCGCCAGCGTCCCCTTGGTGTCGTGACTGCCGTGCAAACGCACTCTGGTGAGAAAAGAGCTTCTTCGATATCTGGCATCGAGAGATTTCGCTCATGCAGTCGATCCTTGCAGTATCCCGTAGGCCGCACTCGACCGTCCTCCCACAGCCTTCGAGCATAAGCGACAGCATCGCCCTTGAGGATTCGTTTCGGCTTACTCATTTATTTAACCACTGGTCAAGTTTAGAGGTCAATGGCAATTGTCACCAAACCGACACCTTGAGTACCGCCAGGCATCTAATCGGGTCTCGTGTGTTCCCAAGAGTTCTCCTCAGAAGTGGTCCTTTGTCTGGTCGTCCAATTCTTATTGCTCTTCGCGGATCGCCGCTTCCGCGGACCACCCTGAGCGGTGGGGAACCAGGTTGGTCCCAATCTGTTCAGGAAGACGATCTGCCCAGACAGATATTCACATCCTGTCGACTATGAGCAGATCACGTTGTGAGCAAGATGGTGGATGTCCGGCCTGCCGGGCGGTATCACGGGCAACTGATCTTGACGGCACAGCTGATCGGACCGCTCGGGCGGGGCGACGCGTGATCAACGTCAAATAGAATTCCCGCAGCGACGATTGGAAATCCCCACACAAGGATTAAAAAAAAAGAGCTGTAGCCGTCCTCTGAGACGGCCCTTTCCGCGGTCCTCCTTTCTGTAAAAAAGAGAGATTGTTCCTAGAATGCGAGGGGGACGGAGTGAGGGCGTAGCCCGAACGGAGCTCCCCCTCGCTCGCGCTGGCGTCGAGGGGAGTGGACCAGATCCACGAGGCTGCTGAGCGGCCTCTGTAGGGCGCTGTACGACCGCTCCCCTTGGCGGGCACTCGTCTATCGCCCTCACCAAGCACTTTCCGGGGTCCAATCAGCCGATTTGCCCGGATTTGACCTCCTCGCGGTTTCCTCATTTCGTGGTTCCCTGCTGCTTTGCCTTGGCGCTCTCCATTCGATAGCTCGGGACGTTGAGTTCCAGAATCACGCTGTGGTGCACCAGCCGGTCGATGGCTGCTGCCGTCGTCAGGGGGTCCTTGAAGATCCTCTCCCAGTCCGAGAAGATCAGGTTGCTGGTCAGCAAGATGCTGCGACGTTCGTAACGATGGGCCAGCAGTGTGAAGAGAACCTCCATTTCCTCCCGGCTTTGCTGAACGTAGCCGATGTCATCGACTATGAGAGCCTCGAAGCGATCCAGTTTCTTGAGCTCCTTCTCCAGAGTCAGATCGATTTTGGCCCGCAGCAATCGCTGTACCAGCAGGGCGCAGGTAGAAAACAGAACCCGGCGCCCCAGCAGAATCAACTCCTGGCCCAGAGCACAGACCAGATGGGTTTTCCCGCTCCCAGGGTTACCGAAAGCCAAGACGTTCTCGGCACGATCCAAAAACGTCCCTTCCAGCAGCGCTGTGAGTTGTCGATCCACGCTTTGGGGCAAGCGCGAGCGGTCCAGCGCCGTCAGCGTTTTCTCCCAGGGAAGCTTGGAGGCCCGACGCTGGCGCTGGATTTTGCGCTCGTGCCGCTCCGCCACCTCGATCTCAGATAACGACAAGAGAAACCGGGGATAGGACAGACTTTCCTGGGTGGCCAGTGCCGCCTGGGCGGCGTAGTGCTCCCGAAAGGCCGGTAGATGCAGCTCGATTAGGCACTCGCGAAGTCGCGGTAAGTTGCCTGTGCTCATGACCTCACCTCCCGGTTCTCGAGAAGGGTGTCGTAGAGGCCCACGTCCATCTTCTCCACCATCACTTCCCAGGGTTCCACCACCGGATCGACAAGGCATTCTCGTAGTGCTTCAAAACGGATTCTTTGTCCCCGCTCAATCAACACCTGAAGTGCCTCTCGCACCCGCTGTTCACCTTCCTGGGCAGCCACCTCGAGGATCTTCAGATATTGGCGATCCGCCGTGGCCGGACAATCTCGGCGCAGCTCGTCGTAGGCGACTCGAAACAAGATCCCCGGAAACAGATCCTCCCGCCAGCGATAGCGAGTAAACGCCCCCGGCTTGCGCACCAACGAATGGATCACGTGCCGGTAGTCAATGCGATGCTTGCCTTCTCCTCGCAAGCGCGGCATCCGTGCCTGGCGCCGTCCTCCGTAGTAGACCTCCACCTGATCCGCCCACACCCGCACTTGAACGCGCTCGCCGATCAACCGGCTGTCCACCGAATAGGTGTTGTGGCGAACCCGGATCGTACTGCTGGGGGAGACTCTCACCCACTGCCGGGTGAAGTCATCCAGACGGCGTGCCGGCAACGGGCGCATCACTGCCAGCTCTTCTCCCAGGCGCTTTTGCCGGGCCGCATTGCGCCGGGACACAATCACCGCTACAAAGCCCTCGTACTCTTCCCGGCTGGAAAAATCACGGCTACACCGCAGCAGCAGTTCCTGCTCAATGGCCCGTTTCAAGCGGTGATGGGACTGTTCCACATCCCCGTTCTCGTGTGCCTTTCCTGCCTGAGTGCGACTGGAGCGCATCCCGAAGTGTCTCAGCAACGCTTGATAGCGCTCGGTGAACTCTTCCCGCTTCAGGTTCTTGACTGCCGCCGAGAGCCGGTCGGTCCGGTGCTCCTCGGGCAGCGCCCCCAACTCCCACAACGCGTTCTGAAGCCCCAGGCTGAGGCTCTCAAACGACTCACTGAAACACAGCGTGGTCGCTTCCCAGTTCGAGTAGGCCAACACGAAGTGGTACAGCAGATGGGGAAACGGCTGGCCCTGGATCGTCACTCCGAGGCGCCCCATAAACGTGAAGTCCGATTGCGCTTGATGTCCCGGCTGATACTTCTGCGGGAACATCACCTCCTTCGCTTCTCCGTATTCTGCCTTCCACTGCTTGATCCTGCGCTGCAGCGTTCTCAACTGGCCTTGCTGGAAGGCCCCTTCCTGCTGACGACACAAATGATCGAACACCGCTTTTGCTTCCACCGTCGGCGATCGCTTCAGGATCTCTTTCACCTCCGGCCACACCGACTCGAACGGATCCGATCGAGTTCTCCAATACCGTTCCGGCTGACACTGGCTCGGTAGCTTTCCCGACTTCAGGTACTTGCGAGCTGTCTTTCGCGACATCCCCGCTTTGGCCGCCGCCATCGTTAGCGTCTTCTCGTTCTTCTTCAACTTTACTAACCTCCGCACTTGCTGATCCTTAACCATGCCCTCATGGTCAGGATCAGCCCTGAAAAAGCGGGGAATTCCATTTGTCGTCGCGGGGAATTCTAACTGTCGCCAATCAGACGCGGTCTGTCTAGCCGAAGCTGCCAGCTAAACGTGGATTCCGACGGCCATGGGAGCCAGCTACGATCAGGATCGCAGGGTAATGTTCTCCAGCCCGTGAAGATGAAACTCCTTGTAGTAGCTTTCTTCCAGCGGTCGTTCCTTTTCCAGGCGCTCCTCGATCGGCATTGACCAGAGGCTGCTCTCCCCGACTTGTCGTGTCAGATCTCTGGTCACGAGGCGTTCGATGAGCTCGTCCCAGAATGTGTCGTTTTCAAATTCCTGAATGAAGTCAATTGCAGGGCTGGTGTCTTCGAGCCCCCGCTATAACCCATCTCTTTCGCGTAAGAGAAGACCTTCTGTTCCAATTTCCTGAGCTTCTCGGTCTCTGGTCTCTTGCCGCGTGGTGGGCGTGCAAAACCCAGCTTGCGATCTCAAGGATTTGGAGATGAGTCAGGTATTCGTTGTTGGTGATGTTGATCTTCATCGCTACCCCCCGGCTATGCAGGAGCCAGATCGTCTGTATTTCACTCTTGGTTTATCATTAAGTCCATGGGCTCGACTCCATGGAGTCGTGTTACCCATATGTTACCCAAAGCCAAAGTCGACAAGAAAGGCAGGGGCACCAACAAAGTATAAACTGTTGGGAAAGAAGGAGTTAAGCTGGTCGGGACGGCGAGATTCGAACTCGCGACCCCCTGAACCCCATTCAGGTGCGCTACCAGGCTACGCTACGTCCCGACCAAAGGGGGTTTATCATAGCAAACTATTCGCTTTGCTCATTGCTGTTCCTGGCCAAGATCAACAATGCGCTTAGCTGACCTGGTCGGAGAGATGCGCTTCGAGGCACCGGCTGTTTCCAGATTTCAAGATTCATTCTCAACATGTTGAACAAGTACTATGAGCGGAAAGAGAATCATTACTTCCGGCGTCTCAGCCAGGGATCCTCTATGAATCGACTGCATCTGATCTGCTTCTGCCTTTTGCCCGGGTTCCTCCTGGGACTCCTATCGTGCGCAGATGCGAGTGTGAGTTCCCTGCAGCAAAGAGACCCTGACTTCAACGCTGAGGTGAGTGAAGCAGCTTTCGGACCTTCCGAGGGCCCACTGGTCTGTATCGACGAGGCCCACAATAACTTCCACACTGCGGAGGGCCGGTACCGGTCGTTTGCCGATCTCCTCAGGAAAGACGGCTACCGGGTCGGAGGTTTCTCCAGCAGATTTTCCGAGGGCACCCTGAGCAGTTGTGCCCTGCTCGTGATTGCCAATGCTCTAAACGCGAACGACGGCCCCGAGACCCGGGCGTTTCCGCATCCTTCCCCCTTCACCCACCCGGAACTCGACTCGCTTGTGGTCTGGATCCGGGAGGGTGGGTCCTTACTCCTTTTAGCCGATCACGCGCCGGCCCCGGGGGCGGCCGGTGATCTTGGTGCTCTTCTGGGAGTGGCCATGTTCGACGGGTACGCCAGGGGGCCGGGCGAATTCCCGGATCTCTTTGAACGAAAAACCGGAACACTGGTGGATCATCCAATCAGCCGAGGACGGACTTCAGAAGAGCAAGTCGAGAGCGTGGCCACTTTCGCGGGCCAGGCGTTTCAACTTTCTCAGCATTTCCAGCCCCTTCTGATTTTTGGGGAAGGATCCCTTGCACACTTCGACATCAGCCACAATGTTCCCGACGTTCCGCGCCAGGAGTGGCCACGGTTTTCCGTGTCAGGGTGGGCCCAGGGAGCTGCCCGGGAGTGGGACTCGGGTCGAATCGTGGTGCTGGGTGAGGCCGCTCCCACTCTTTGCCGGCTTGTGAGATACCCAGTGTGGGAGGACCCTCCGTGGTCCGAACAGGTTCGCAGCGCAGAGGCCGCTCCCACTCTCAGGCCACGACCAGTAAACCGGTTGCGTACATGATGGCCAGACCCATCAGGAACCCGACGACGTTGTAACCGCTCGCCCAGTTTCCGCCTCTTTCTCGATCCAGAATCAGCCTGCCTACCTCGTAGATCACCTGGAGAATCGCACCCGCCCCGAGGGCGAAGAAGAATGTCGTCCAGACGGGATTGTATGTGAAGCCACCAATCCAGGCACCTGCCACGGTAGGAACGCCCGCGATGCTTCCCAGCACAACCAGGCTGCGGACGGACGGGCGGTCTCGTGCGATGGGAGCGACGATGGCGAGACCCTCAGTCAGGTTGTGCAAAGTGAAACCGATGACCAGAAAACTTCCCAGAGCGATCTCTCCGATAGCATAGGCAGAGCCGATCGCGAGTCCCTCACCCAGGTTGTGCAGACCAATTCCAACGGCGATCAGCAGAGACGTCCAGTATCTGCCCACCGGGGTTGCCTTGTCAGCCCGGGCAGGGTGGCGCTGGGAGAGGTAGCTAAGAAACAGAAGAGCCAGAGCGATACCGCACCCGATCAAGGCCACCCCTTGATAGGCGCCGGCGACCTTGTGCGCGCTCTCCAGGGCTTCCTCCAGCGTGTCAATCACCAGGAAAGCCAGCAACCCCAGCGTCAGACTGAGAAAGAAATTCAGCCAGCCCCGATGTAATTCCCTCAAAAAGGGATAGAAAAGCAGGCCCAGCAAAACCGGAATCAGTCCTGCGTAAACTCCCAGCAAAGCAAATGTCGACAGGTAGGTGAAATCGACGCTCGGAGAGGTCGTGGCCACGGCGATTTCGTGACTGAAGGTCAGACCGGTGGAGGTGAGAAGCGTAACTTCGTGTGCCTCCCCCTCCACCCACGGATAGGGGATCGTGATCCTGCGCCGGCCCAGTCGGGGGATGGTCTTTTCGGCCGGCTCGATCGAGAACTGCCAGATAGCATCATCGACCACCACCTGAGCAACGGTCACGGGGCTCGGTCCGCCGTTGGTGACTTCGAGGATGATACGGTGCGGCTCGGGCAGGACGGCCCGGTCGATGGTCAGCTCTTCTATGGGAGGAAACGAGGCTCGAAAGACCCCCAGGGGACCATAAATGACAAAGGTCCCTAACAGGAGTCCCAGCAGGGCGAGAGGAAGCAGTCCCCAGAACCATCGCCGCATTACGTTTCAGGCCTCAACTTTGAAAAACCCCATCCAGCCAAGCTCGGCGAACTCGCTTTGATGAGCGTGGAACATGAACCTGCCGGGGTGGCGGAAACGAAGTTCCAGAATATGCCGCTCACCCTGGCACATCATGATCGTATCTGTGAAGTCGTCCGGCTGGAGCTTCGTCCCGGTTCGGTAGACATGGAAGAAATGACCGTGAACATGCAGCGAATTCACCAGATCGAATTCCAAAAGATTGACCAGGTAGATCCTCACTAACTCTCCGACTTTCACCTCAATCGGATACTGCTGGTGGTGGAAGGCAACGGTGTTGACGGCATAGAATTCATTCTCGTTGTCGAAGTTGGTGTCGAAGCCGTTCATCACCATGACCATTTCCCGGGCTTGTGGCCGCTTCGGTTTGGGATCAATGATGAACGTTCCATACAATCCCTTGTGAATGTGGCGCTTCAAGGGAACGGTATGGCAGTGATACAAATGCAGTCCCATCGGTGCCGCATCAAACTCATAGAGGAATTCTCCCCCCGGATAAACCAGCTCGAATACGCCATCCATCCCGGCCTCATGAAAGCCGTGAAAATGGATGGTGTGGGGATGGGTCCCGCCATTCCTGAAATGAACGCGAAGCCGGTCTCCTTCTGTGCAGCGAAGAGTCGGGCCCGGCACCTGCCCGTTGTAGGTCCAGGCCGGGAAATAGACTCCGGGCGCCACCTCGATCTCCTTGTCGACGGCCACGATCTCCCACTCCCGCAATGTGCGGCCATCCGGCAGCTCGCTGGTCCGGCCATAATCAAAATCATAGAGGAAATCGGAGGGGTTAAAGGCGGACAGGTCGACTTCGCCCGTAGGGGAAAGTAGATGAGGGTGATTCGAGGGCACATCGGCGGTTGCGCCTTCACTGCCCAGTTCCCTCACCAGTGCCTGACTCGCGGTGCCCCCGGCCAGCACTGCTCCTCCACCCAGGATGGCTCGCCGCCGGTTCAGCTTTTTCATCTCGCCGCCTCCCAAGCGGAATTTTTAGGCATAGCTAAATTTTCTGCCTCGGGGTCCGGAGAAGTCAAGTCCTCGATTTTCACCCTCCTTGATGGAACCTTGAATCCGGGACCTCTAGAATGAGTTGCCTGCACAGGAGAAAACAAGTGAAGCTGAGTGCACTCGATACCCCCGCTCTGGTCGTCGACCTCGATATCATGGAAGACAATCTGCGCCGCATGGCCGACTACTGTCATCAGCACCAGCTCACCCTCCGGCCCCACGTCAAGACTCACAAGAGCCCGCTGCTGGCGCGCCGCCAGATCGACATGGGATCAGTGGGGATCACGGTAGCCAAGGTGGGGGAGGCCGAAGTCATGAGTGAGGCGGGCCTGCACGATCTGCTCCTTGCCTATCCCATCATCGGGCCACACAAGGTACGCCGCCTCTCAGCGGTTCTGGAGAACGCCAGGGTGTCCGTCTCTCTGGACAGCGAAGAGGCCGTCGACTGGGTATCCAGGGCAGCCGAGTCCCGTTCGCTCGATGTTCTGGTCGAGATCGACTTTGGAATGCGAAGGTGCGGAGTGCCACCCGGCCGCGAACCGCTTCGGCTGGCCAGGGCGATCGAAGCGAAGTCGGGGCTCCGTTTCAAAGGAATCATGCACTACAGCGGACACGTTCACCCCGATCTGGAGGGGACCACACTGGAACGGCTGGACGACGAGTTGGCCCGGCAGCTGGAACTCTTTCGGAGCGAAGGATTTCAAGTGGAGGTGGTGTCGGGGGGGAGCACCCCTTCCGCCTACTACTCCCACCGGTTGGGAAACCTGACCGAGATCAGGCCAGGCACCTACATCTTTAATGACCGAAACACCGTGCATTGGGGCGCCTGCACCCAGGATCAGTGTGCCGGTTTCCTGTGGACCACGGTGGTGAGCAATGCTGTACCGGGTCAGGCCATTATTGACGGAGGCTCCAAAACGTTTTCCAGCGATGGTCTTGCCCCTGGAAATGCCACGGGATACGGCATTGTCACCGGGTTCCCCGGAATCGAATTCGTTCGCATGAACGAGGAACACGGTTACCTCCAGTTACCCGAAGGGCTCGAGTTGGACGTGGGACAGCAGTTGCGAGTCATTCCCAATCACATTTGTGCCGCCACCAATCTACACGACCGCGTCTGGGGAATCCGTCAGGATGAAGTTGTCGAAGAGTGGGAAGTGGCGGCGCGAGGACGGATTCGGTGATGATGCCAGGAACACGACGTCCCACTTCGCCACAGTTCGGCCGGCAGATCGTGGAGCTGGTTCGACACGGCCGTTCCACTGGTATTGGAAAGGCTCCTGAAAAACGGGAGGTCCGGCTCTTTCAACGAGGCTGCGGCACTTCCTGGTAGGCCAATCGTCGCGCATTCCAACGCACTGCGGCTACCGGCTGGCATTCGGTTGGCAGGCCCTCGAAGATCAGCAATTCAGGTCGCCAGCCGGGAAGCAGTCGAGTTGTCAGCCTGCCGATCCAGGGATTCTCCGGAAAGCCTGCGACCGCCAGACAGACCGGGGGACGGCTCTTCAGCTCTTCAATCAGCGCAGCACTGGGTGCGGCACGCGCCTCATACTGCGCGTCCTTGACGATCCACAGATAGGAAAGATTGCCCAGCAGGAAGGCTCCGACAAAGGCCTTTGCCCCCGCTGCCAGAGAATCAGGGTTGCCAGCAGGAAGAGCCCCAGGAGTAGCTCGTTCATGGCGGCCAGCCACATACCGCCTCCTGCGGGTCCTGGAACGATGCAAAAAAGACAGCTGACAGCAGTGCCACCGTTGAGTTGCCGGTCGACCTTCCCACCAGTTTCCAAAGCAGGAGTGTATTCAGAAAGTGGAGAAGAACCGCCATGGCATAGAAGGCTCCGGAGTGATAACCGAAAACAGCTTTGAGAGAAAGAAAGGCGGCATACGTCGTCATGCGGAAGTGCTCGGGCGGGATGGAGAAGAGATAGAAAGGATCCGCCCGCCAGCTCTCGACCCGCTCCAGCAGCACGTAGTCGTCCGAGATGAACTGGTTGTCGAAAGCCGGCCAGTAGGTCACCAGGCAGAGAACACCCAGGAGCAGGATGATCTTCAAATCGGAGCCTTGCGGAAGTCTATTCATGCCCCCCAATGCTCGGGACGAGGAGACCGAGGAGCTGTCGGCCCTCAAGCGATAGAGCCCCCGGGCTGAACATTTCGTTCTTAGCTACTCGTCCTCGTCGGCCCTCGGCGTGGTCACTGCGCCGATCACTCGCTGTGCGTGATCGATCAGCGCGCCGGTCATGAGACCTGCGTCGTCACTCAGAAGGAATACCGTTAGACGAGCCACGTCAATCGGCTTAATCAAACGGCCAAACGGCGAGACGCGTTCGGCGTGCTCCAGCCAGTTCTCGGGTTGTCCCATTTTGACCTGAGCGAGGTGTTCGTTTGGGGTATCGGTCCATCCGAGATTGATCCCGTTCACTCGGATCCGATCGGAAAGCAGGTGATTGGCAACATTCTTGGTAAACGTTGCCATAGCACCCTTGGTCGAACTGTATGCGCATATGAAATCGGGACCGCAGTATTTGGTAATGGAGAGAATGTTGACGATCGATCCCGAGATTCTCTCTCGGCGCATGATCCGCACGGCTTCCTGGGTGAGTAAAAACGGCGCTCGGGCGTTGATCGCGAACAGCTGATCCCACAACTCAACTGAGGTTTCGTCGAGAGTCCCTCGAGTGGTGAGGGCAGCGGCATTGACTAGCCCATCGACTCGACCGAACCTTTTGTCACAGCGGCGGACGACCTGCCGGCAATCAGCCACATGTTCAAAGTCGGCTCTCACAAACTCGACGGGGCATTGGTCAATGGCCTCGGCCACAGCCCTGCCGTTTTCTTCATTCCTGCCACAAATAACCAGTCCCGCAGCTCCCTGCTCGGCGCAGTGGCTCGCAATTGCAGCTCCAACTCCTTGCGTACTTCCCGTAACAATGATGATCTTGCCATCCAACCGCGACATGTTCCTAAGTCCTCAATTTCATCCCAAGCCAGTACATCCAGCGCCTAGTGCACTGTCCGGAAAGTTCACGCCGCTACTTCGGGCGTCTTTTCGCCGACAGCTTTGTTGCGCTACCTCGAAAGACTCCCGGCCTTCCTGCGTCGCGCGCCTCACTGTCGACGAAAATCCATCCCGAATTAACACCGCGAACTTCCCGGACAGTACACTAGCGCCCATTATTCGGGAACAAGCGGGCGGGAACAAGCGTTGGGCAGTTTCGCGACACTCGGGCAAAAGCGGGAGGCGGGACCTGTCCCCTTCTCTTTCGCTTCCGCTTTTTCCTAGGTAAAGGGCACCCGATCCGCACCCAGGCCCGAAACCGGTCCATCGTGCGGCTTCCGATGACACCTCGGATTTCGTACTTCGGATTTCCGGCGAAGCGGAAATGGTGGGCCTAGATGGATTTGAACCATCGACCTCACGCTTATCAGGCGTGCGCTCTAACCGAGCTGAGCTATAGGCCCAACCAGAGATGGACCGTCCCGGATCTGCGTGCCAACGCCGAAGGCATCCGAAACGGGAATCATGATTCTAGCCGACCCGCAAAGGGCTGACAACTGTCCTTTTGCACCAGGGTCCACCTCCCAGCCGGGATTCCTGCGACCTGCCACGTACGGGAGCCGCCTGTGCGCTGCGAACCGGCTCGGATCACGAAGGGTACACTCATCCTGAGTCGGTCTGACAGCACTGTTTTGGACCGCGAGGTCCCCTCCCACATTTCGAATGGGAAGGGCCTCGTCGCAGGGCGCTCGGATTTGGAATCTGGAATCGATGGTCTAAGATAGGTCTCCACTGTATTGGGTTGTTCCAATCGGAGTTACTGGACCGTGACACAGAAACCGACCGACCTGACCATTGATGAGCAGGTTGCTTACCTGGGTAAAGGTGCCGCTGAGATCATCACCGAGCCTGAGTTGAGGGCCAAACTGAAGAAATCGGCGCAGACCGGCCGGCCTTTGACGGTCAAAGTCGGATTCGATCCGACAGCTCCTGATCTGCATCTGGGTCACACCGTCCTGCTCCGGAAAATGAAGCACTTTCAGGACCTGGGGCATCGGGTCATCTTTCTGATTGGTGATTTCACGGGCCTGATTGGCGATCCGACCGGTCGGAACAAAACTCGCCCCGCCCTGACTCCCGAGCAGATTGAGGAGAATGCCGAGAGTTACAAGAAGCAGGTGTTCAAGATCCTGGATCCCGACCAGACAATCGTTGACTTCAATAGCCGCTGGCTGGGGAAACTCAGCTCGCAGGAATGGATTCGTCTTTCTTCAAGATACACGGTCGCCCGCATGCTGGAACGGGACGAATTCAGTCGGAGAATGGCTAGCCAGCGACCGATTTCTATTCACGAGCTTCTCTACCCGCTGGCCCAGGCCTATGACAGTGTGTTTCTGAAAGCCGATTTCGAACTGGGGGGCACCGATCAGAAATTCAACCTGCTGGTGGGCCGGCACATTCAGAGGGAGTTCGGGATGGAGGCTCAGGTTTTACTCATGACCCCCATACTGGAGGGACTCGACGGCGTCGAGAAGATGAGCAAGTCTTTGGATAATTACGTGGGGATCACCGAAGCCCCCGCGGAGATGTACGCAAAACTCATGTCGATCAGCGACGATCTGATGTGGCGCTACTATGAATTCCTGACCGATCACTCCGCGGCCCAGATCCAGAGTCTGAGGTCCGAGCAAGGCGAGATGCATCCGATGGAAGCCAAGCATCAGCTGGCCTCCCGCATCGTCGCCGACTTCCATTCCGTTGCGGCTGCGGAAGAGGCACGGAGTCGTTTTGCCCGCGTTTTCCAACAGCGGAAAGTGCCGCGGGACATGCCGGAGTTCCAGCTTGCTTCCGGACAGGCTCCTCACAGGGTGCTGGACCTGCTTCTTCTGGCCTCGCTGGCCCCTTCGAAGTCGCAGGCGCGAAGATTGATCGAACAGGGCGGCGTGGCGATCAACGGCCATCGGATCGGGGATGTCCATTCCAGTCTGTCACCAGCCAGCGGTCCGAGTTTCGTGGTCAAGGTTGGGAAGCGCCGGTTCGCCCGCTTTCTGTATGAGGATTGAGATCCAGGTCCGACCTCTATCCTGCGCCAGAAAGTGAGGAGACTAGTGCACTAGCCCTCGATCAGCTCCTGTGGAAGGCGCTCATCGAGCTGAGTCTTAACGTTCAGCCTGTTGTGTTGTTCTCGGGTGTACCCCGAAACAGCTTCCGCTATGGTCGCCCCAAACAGAGCCAAGAAGAAGGCAGCTACCAGACAGACCGCCGTCCTGGTCGCCAGACCCCTGTCCACGGGAACTTTCGGTCGCCGCGCGAGAGCCCCAATCTTCACATCAGGCTCCTGCTCCGATTTGGCCAGCCGGGCGCTTTCAAACTTGCCTGACATAAGAGTAAAGGTGGAAGACGCTGCAGTCTTGTCCTGGGCCAGCGAGGCCAGGTTCAAATTCCGTTCTCTCGAAAAAGCACTCATCTGGTACTCTCTCAGGGCCTGCTTGTCCGCCAGTCCCCGACTTCGGGCCGCCGTCAGCCTGCTCAGCCCCAGTGCTCGTTCACGCCCCAGGTTGAACTGTTCGAGCTGGACCCGCGTCACCTCGGTGCTGAGCTCTTCAATCTCCCGTTCGACCCGATCGATTTCGGCCGCCAGATCTTCTTGTTTCGGTCTGAGTGTCTCCACCTTCACCTGCGCATCTATCAAGCTCCCCATGATCTTTTCGTGGATCAAGTTGGGAACCTCCTCACGCAGGCCGAGATCTCTCAGCTCATCGGGCAGCTTGCCTGCCGAATCCTCTCCAATTCGGTTCCAGAGGGCGCTGTTTGTTATCGCCTTGGAGACAACGAGGTAGCGCGGTTCGCTTTGGATCAGTCTTTGCAGTTCAGCCAGGACATCGTGGGCACCCTTCAGACTCAACCGGTTATTCTCCAGTTCCGACTCGAGGCTGTTGAGACGACTTTTGTGGCGCGCCAGTTTCGCACCATTCAGTCCCGGCTTGTAGGTATCCGCAAAGGCCAGAAGCAGTCTCTTAGACTCTCGCTCATGCTTGTCGACAAGCTCCTGCGTCTCCCTCTTGAAGTCGTAAATCCTCTGGTTCCAGGTGGACGTGAGCTGGAGCAACTCGCGGGCGTACTCGTCTTCCTTTTCCTTCAGATTGACCGCCATCTCCCGGAGTAGTTTCTTGCTGACGGGGTATTGAGACTCGATGAGTTGCATGGCTCCGGCTCGTCCCTGAGTAGCAACCTCCAGGCTCTCCTGAGCGAAGACCCGCGCGAAAGTGTTGGCCACTTTTTCGGCGACGTCCGGCTGCTGGGCACTGGCTAAAATCTCAATCATCGGAAGTTGCGGGTTGGCTCCCCGAAATCCCTCCACGGTTGGGATCGTGGTCGTCACCATGCTCCGGATTACTCCAACACCGGTTCCCTCCGGGATGTCCCCTTCCCTCACCAGAATCTCTCTAACCGTGGCGGCCGTGGCGTCCGAATTCAACAGTGCCTGATACGTGGCCACAGACAGAGGGGCAGGTTTCAGCTCACTGGAGAACTGCGGTGCCTGCACCAGCAGGATCGCTTTGGCTTCATAGACCGTGGGCTTGAAGGAGACGCTAGCATAGGCCAGCACTCCCCCCAGCAGCGTAATGGCTCCGATCACCCAGCGGCGGCGCCAGACACCTGAAATGAGATCTCCGAGCGGGACTCCATCCCCGCCTGTCGGGCGAGAATCAGATGCAGGGTTCAGAACGTAGATTTTGCGCTCCTCCAACTGACGCAACTCGGAAGCGGTGCCATCTTCCATGATCGGCTAGTGTAGCATAGGGCCCAGAACACGAATTTGCCCTTTTCTCACCGTATGTAGACCTCAAGAGCCGATCACTTTAAGGAAGCACCACGGCGGGGAGACAGTGGTTTTCTCCTGCAGTAAGATCATCGCCATGCAGCGGACGAAAGCCTGGGTGTACCGTCCCGAAGAGCTGAGTGGAAGCGCCCCCGCTCACCCGCCAAAGACGGCGTTCGGGCCATTCGAGTCATAGGAACAGGAGAATTTGGGATGACCCGAGGAGTTAGCTTCAGGCAGTGGGCGAAAGATGAAATCCAGAAGATCCACCAGGCGGGTCTGTTCAAGAACGAAAGAGTGATCCTCTCCCCCCCGGGGATCCGATGTTCAGACCAGAGAAGGGGCTGCGGTCAACTTCTGTGCCAACAACTATCTGGGATTGGGGAATCACCCCGATATCCTGGAGGCAGCACGGGAAGGCCTGGAAACGCACGGCTATGGCATGGCCTCGGTTCGTTTCATCTGTGGCACACAGGACCTTCACAAACTACTGGAAGAGAAGATTTCATAACAGAGAGAGGCTTCCAGATCCCAGACGGGATCCACCCCATCGTCCCCATCCTGATTGGTGACGAGAAAACAACCGTGGAAATGGCCGCCGACCTGAATCGGCGGGGAATCTTTGTAGTCGGGTTCCGCTTTCCGGTCGTTCCCAGGGGGCAGGCGCGAATCCGGGTTCAGGTGTCAGCCGCTCACTCCGGCGAGCAGCTTGACTTTGCCGTTGCACAGTTCGAGGACTCGGCGAGAGATCTGGCGATAATCTAGGATTTGGGACTTCGGCCACGGGCTGCGGGCGTTCCGACGTTCCAGTTGCCAGCGGCGGCTGTGTCGGGATGACGAGACAATCGCTCGGCCGTCCAGTGACGAAACCGCCGGCTGGACCAGAAGCCAGAATTTGAGTAACATTTCAGGCGGTGTCAGGCTCCGAATCAGTATTAGTTTAACGAGCGGGTGCCATTGCTGTGTCCCGCGAGAAGGGGAGAGAAAGACAATGTCATTGAGAATCAACTCTGAAGCGCCGGATTTCGAGGCGGAAACCACACAGGGAACCATTCACTTTCATGAGTGGATTGGGGACGGCTGGGCTGTGCTGTTTTCACATCCAAAGGACTTCACGCCGGTCTGTACGACGGAACTGGGGCAGATGGCCGGCTTGCAGCACGAGTTCGGAAAGCGCAACTGCAAGATTCTGGGGCTGAGTGTCGACACGGTCGCTGATCATCACGGCTGGAAAAAGGACATTGAGGAGACCCAGGGTCACGCAGTCGAGTATCCCATGATCGGCGACCCGGAGCTGAAGGTCGCGAAGCTCTTCGATATGCTGCCGGAGGGGGCAGGTGAAACCTGCGCAGGCCGGACGGCCATGGACAACGCCACCGTCAGGTCGGTCTTTCTGATTGGTCCGGACAAGAAGATCAAGTTGATGCTGACATATCCGATGACCACGGGCCGCAATTTTGACGAGGTTTTGCGCGCCCTGGATTCCATGCAGCTAACGGCCAGGCACCAGGTGGCGACACCGGCGAACTGGCAGCAGGGTGACGACGTGATCATCGTGCCGTCCGTTTCCGACGAACAGGCGAGGGAAAAATATCCGGAAGGCTGGAAGTCCCCGCGACCCTATCTCCGAATCGTCGCGCAGCCAGAAGATTAGGAGTCGGTCTCACCAGCAGAGCCACTATCAGAGCCCGTGCGGTTTTCCGCACGGGCGGAGGATTCTCTCCCCGGCTTCCGTCCGGGCTCTGATCGACGGAAACGGGGCCAGGTCAGTCTCCCCGCTTTCCCCAGGGGTAATTCTCCTCCCGGACGGCAAAGCCCACGAACGCGAGTGCCAGCAGCCCGGCCAGTGCGTTGAGTACCACATCTTTCGTGTCGAAGTGACGATCCGGGAGCATTCCCTGCACAAGCTCGTCCCCGACGCCGATGAGGCCGACTAACAGGAAGGTCCACAGATAGACGTTACGGTCACGGACGCGGAAGCGAAGTGCTTCCAACCCCAGAATCGTCAGTGGACAGTATTGAAAAAAGTGGATTCGGTTGGCGGGGATATATTCCAGGGACATCGCGTAGTAGGTCAGAAGGCCGATGATACCTAAGGTGGCGTAGGCCGACGGAGTCCTGGGCAGGCGCAGCCACGCGAAAACGAGCAGAACCAAAGCGGTCAGACCCGCAATGGCATAGATCCCCTGGCTGACCGTTGACTTGCCCAGCCAATCAAAGGTGGCTCTGTACAGGTCATTCGTCAACGTCAGGGTAGCGTAAAGGAGAGCGGTGTAGACACCCAGGATGATCCAGGCGGTCTTCTCTCTTCGAAAAATGCCCCTCTCAAAAAGCGGCCTATCCCGGAGCTGCGTTTCCATTTGGCAATTCTAGCGCGTTCCTCCTACGGCTAGAACCTTTGGAACTCTGGAAGGTTGGAACATTGGAACTTCTTCGCCCTGTCAGCTAGAATCAGTGGCCTTCAAATCCGGGTGGGCCGCTAGCTCAACTGGCAGAGCAACTGACTCTTAATCAGTAGGTTCGGGGTTCGAGTCCCTGGCGGCTCACCAATTCTATAACTCTTTTATCTACAACGTTTACCTAGAACCATAGTAAATATTCGGTAAACCCATCATCGGCTTTATGCCTAATGGGGTGAGGCGGGTTGGGAACTCAAGTGGAGCGAAGCGATCTTCGGAAGTGTTTGCTCAGGGGGTAGAGCCAGATGCTTTTGGTGGGCAGATCGGCCTTGCGGTCAGGTTACGCAACTGTTTTTCTGTAATTTGACTGAGAGCGATCTGAAACAGGATTCTCCTGTGGGTTGAAATCGACCAGACTGAGGTACTGCTTCCCGATCAGCCAGTCTTCGTGAATCTCCTCGACGACGGCGGTGATGAGTCGCAAAGCGGACTCGGTGTTTGGAAAGATACCGACGACCCGGGTGCGCCGGCGAATCTGACGGTTTAGGTTCTCCAGCCCGTTGTTGGTGCGAATGCGCCGCCAGGTAGAACGTGCAAAACGAAAGACCGTAAAGCCTTCGGGCAGGTTGGTCTCCATCCAATCGGCCAGCTCCGGGTTGCGGTCACGGTATTGCTCGACTCGGGTTCGAAGCATGGCCTCGCCCTCGCCGCCTGAGGGTGCGTTGAAGATGTCTCGAATGTCAGTGGCGATGGCGGCACGTTGATCGGATCGGCGGGCGTAACGCTGAGCATTCTGGCTCAGGTGAAACTGACAGCGTTGCCAGGGCACCGAGGGAAAAACGGCTCTTCTAGCAGCACGTAGACCCGAGTGGTCATCGCTGACAATCAGCTGCACACCCTCCAGACCACGCTTTTGAAGCTGCTGCAGAAACCCTCGCCAGTGGACCTCAGCCTCGCTGAGTCGGCAGCTGACCCCAATCACCTCCCGCTTGCCCCAGCAGTTGACTCCGGTCGCTTTCAAGACGGCCACATCCTGAATGCTGCCCTGGCGACGGACCTTCTCGTAGTGCGCATCCAGGTACACAACTGGATAGCTGCCCAAAGGGCGGTTGCGAAACTGCTCGAGTTCGTCGTCCAGCAGCTTGGAGATTCTTGAGACCTGGCTGGCGGAGATCTCGGTGACCTTGCGCGTCGACACGCCCATTACATACATCTCGGCGATGGCCAACTTGAGCGCCTTCTCCGAACGGCACCCTCGTTCCAGGGATCGGGGATAGAAGTCCAGGTGACGTACTTGTGGAATCCGGATTCGCAGCTGTCCCACTCGAGTGGACAGCGTCTTGTCCTTGTACCCGTTGGCGTGGTCTCGACGCTGCTCGCTCCGCTCCCAGCGTCGAGCTCCCAGAAACTCTTCTCGTTCCAGCTGCATGGCGGCGTTGATCAGCTTCTCTAATACTCCTCGAAACGCTTCACTGCCTTCTTCGATCAGCTCTCTCAATAGTTCTCGTGGTAGCCTCTGTTTTGGGTCTGGGGTCATTCGGATCCTCCTTACTCGTTGCCTTGAGTTTTTGGAGAAATCCTGCCCCAGACCTCTGATCCTTTTAGCTCACCTTTCCCAAATTACAGAAAGAACGGTACACCCCTTGCGGTCACGGTCCAGCTTGCCCCGGCCCTGGGTCTGTCCGACATGGATCCAGTTGGCGGCCTTGTAGCAGGCGCCTGTGAAGCGCCCCGTGTCGACGAAGGTTTCCAGCAGAACGGGTCGGTAGGCGTAGCGGTCGTGCCAGTCCTCGGGGAGTTGACGCGCGGCCATGGCCAGCAGTTTAGAGGCCAGGTTCTTGGACTCGACCCAGGGAAGGATCAAGAAACGGGCGTTGTTGACGATCAGTTGAAGGTTTCTCTCCCTTTCCGAAGGACGCCAGCCGATGAAGCGGTCGCGAGGGGCGGTTTTCCAAGCGGCGGCGCCAAAGCCGAGCAGGGCCAGGATGCGGCTTTCGGAACAAGCGAAGTAGCGCAGCTGAGCACCCGGCAGGGGCTTGTATCCCAGATAGTGGTAGCGGTCGATGTATTCATTCCACAAAGTGGAGTCGGGGCGGCTCAGGACCGGCTCCAGATGCAGGCCGGACAGCTCGTGCACGGGTCGGGACAGCAGCGGTTGTGGTGCGCTGCAGAAAGTGTGTTTGATTGGGCCCGAGCCTCCCTTCGGGTTGCGAGGGGGCGGCAGCTGCAGCAACCCCTGCCGATGCATGCGCAGCATGGCCACCCGGCAGCTCATCTCCTTGAGGCCACCGTCAGGCTTGAACCAGCCCAAGAGCTGGCAGGCCAAGCGGGAGAGCTGGGCCCGCGAGCGGGTCGGATCTTCGCCAATCAGCTCACACAGTCGCCGCATCTCCCGGCCGCTAAAGTCTCGCCCGCAGAAGCGTTTCATCCAGCCTCCGCTGCCGGCGTCCTGGCCCAGGTCAATGCGCGGGCACGATGGGGGCTTATTTTCCAGGGAAGAAAAGGATCCAGGTCGGGTGGCGGCTGTCCGCCTTGCCTAGCGCAGGCCTGCAGATAGTCCCTGAGCCACAGGCGGGGGTTGAGGCCGTTGAGTCGCAGGGTGGCAAAGATGCTGAATAAGCTGGCCGCCAACTGGGCGCTCCAGCGGCTGCCTGAGCCGTAGTAATTCTTGCGTCCCACCACCGGGTTGCGCAAGGCGCGTTCGGCGGCGTTGTTGTCCATAGCCACTTCCGGTTGATCCACAAACACGGTCAGCCCTGGCCAGTGTCGAGCCAGGCTTTTCAGGACCTTGCGACAGGGGGGAGCCAGGCTGGGAAGCTGGCGTTGAGCCTCGCATTGCTCTCGCATTTTCTCAACCGCCACCCGCAGCTTTCGATCGGCCCGGGCCCATTCCAAGGGCTGATCGCGAACTGCCAGCCGCAGCTGATTGGCAGCAAAGAGCCGGCCAATGTCGTCAATCCACATCAGGGACCAGTCCTGCCAGGGGGGGTGGGATAGGCCCAGTCGCCAAAAGTCGCGGCGCACGTGAGCCCAGCAAAAGGCATGGCAAATACGCCCCTCTGAGACCCGGACCAGCTTCTTATAGGCAGAATATCGATCGGTGAGTAAAGTGCCCTGGGCGCTGCCGAAGTGAGATTGAGGCACTGCAGACGAGCGACTGGGTTGGAGCTGGTACACGACTGTGGAGGCCGACAAAAACACCCACAAATGCCAGAGCCGTCCGCTTTTGCCTTCCACCGCCACAAACACCGGCCAGCCGGTCTCGTCGGCTTGCCAGTTCTCCTGGGTGAGCTGCTGCTGGGCGATCGCCTCGGCCACCGGCAAAAACAGACCCTGCAGTTTTTTCAGCCCTCCGGCCACCGTTCCTGCAGAGAGAGTCAAACCGTGGTCTCGCCACTGCTGCAACAGACGGTGGGTGGGGCGGCAATGGTCAAACTTCTCCAGCAGAATCTCCACCCAAACCGAAATCCCTAGTTTGCCTTTGGGAATCAAGCGTGCCGGGGCGGGCGCCGTGACAATGCCGGGCAGCACCCCGCAGCGGCAGGCCGCTTTGTACTTGCGCCGCCGGATCACCCGCCGGTGGGCCCGCACTTCGATTTCGGCCACCTCGGCGTCTTCCGTCCAGCCCAAGGCTTCCAGTGCCAGACCGCATTTCGGACAGCTTTTTTGGGCTTCCTCCAGATCCACTACCTCTTCCTGGGCTGCCAACCCGTCCAGAGTGGTCCGACTGGAGTTCCCCCGGTTTCGTGGACACCTAATCCTTTGGGAGAATGGAGGACACGATGCCAAGAACAAGACGAGCTTATCCACCCGAGTTTCGCCAGCAGATAGTCGAGCTTCATCGAGCCGGGCGCAGCCCCGGTGAGCTGGCCCGAGAGTTTGAACCCAACGAACAGACGATCCGCAACTGGATCGCCCAGGCAGACCTGGATGAAGGCCGTCGTAGAGACGGCCTGACGACGGTAGAACGAGCCGAGCTGCGGAAGTTGCGCAAAGAAAATAGGCAGCTGAGGGTTGAGCGGGAAATATTGGCAAAAGCCGCGGCCTGGTTCGCACGGGAGAGCGATCCGATTTCCAAGGAGTCTTCAGGTTCGTGAAAGTGAATCAGGCCGACTATCCAATCACCACCATGTGCCGTTTGCTGGGTGTCTCCACCAGTGGCTACTACGCGTGGGTCGATCGCGGACCTTCGACTCGAGATGAAGCGAATGCTCGTCTTCTGGAAACAATCAACGGGATCCACCAGCAAAGTCGTCGGACCTATGGAGCTCCCCGCATTACGGCGGAACTTCGAGAGGAAGGTCACCTGGTGGGCAAAAACCGGGTGGCCCGACTGATGAAAGTCGCCGGCATTGAAGGCGTTAGCCGCAGACGCAAGACACGCACGACCCTGAGAGGCCAAGACAGCCGTCCGGCTCCGGATCTGGTGGAGCGAAACTTCCAGGTCAGCCGCCCCAACCGACTGTGGGTTGCAGACATCACGTACGTGCCGAGTTGGGCAGGTTTCGTCTACCTGGCCGTAGTGGTCGACGCTTTCAGTCGTCGAGTGGTCGGCTGGTCGCTCAGAAATGATCTCAAGACCCGGCTAGTGACCGATGCCCTGCAAATGGCACTTCAAGAGCGTGAATCCGACGGGGTGATCCATCACTCGGACCAGGGGACGCAATACACGTCGATCGAGTTCGGGCTACGCTGCAAGAGAGCCGGCATCAGACCCTCCATGGGCTCGGTCGGTGACTGTTATGACAACGCGCTGTGTGAGAGCTTTTTTGCCTCTCTGGAGTGTGAACTGATCGACCGGCACAGCTTCCGCAGCAAGCTGCAGGCCAAGCTTGCTGTCTTCGACTACATCGAGGGCTTTTACAACCCTCACAGGCGGCACTCGTCACTGGACTATCTGTCGCCGATCAACTATGAATCGAGGCACTCAGATGTGGCTTGATTCGAAAGCCGTAAACTGTCCACAAAAGTGGGGTAACTTCAGACTGGGCCTATCCCACCCCCCCTGGCAGGACTGGTCCCTGATGTGGATTGACGACATTGGCCGGCTCTTTGCTGCCAATCAGCTGCGGCTGGCAGTTCGCGATCAGCCCTTGGAATGGGCCCGGGCCGATCGAAAGCTGCGGGTGGCGGTTGAGAAAATGCGAGAGCAATGCGAGGCTCAACGCCAGCTTCCCAGCCTGGCTCCCCCCTGTCGCAAGGTCCTGAAAAGCCTGGCTCGACACTGGCCAGGGCTGACCGTGTTTGTGGATCAACCGGAAGTGGCTATGGACAACAACGCCGCCGAACGCGCCTTGCGCAACCCGGTGGTGGGACGCAAGAATTACTACGGCTCAGGCAGCCGCTGGAGCGCCCAGTTGGCGGCCAGCTTATTCAGCATCTTTGCCACCCTGCGACTCAACGGCCTCAACCCCCGCCTGTGGCTCAGGGACTATCTGCAGGCCTGCGCTAGGCAAGGCGGACAGCCGCCACCCGACCTGGATCCTTTTCTTCCCTGGGAAATAAGCCCCCATCGTGCCCGCGCATTGACCTGGGCCAGGACGCCGGCAGCGGAGGCTGGATGAAACGCTTCTGCGGGCGAGACTTTAGCGGCCGGGAGATGCGGCGACTGTGTGAGCTGATTGGCGAAGATCCGACCCGCTCGCGGGCCCAGCTCTCCCGCTTGGCCTGCCAGCTCTTGGGCTGGTTCAAGCCTGACGGTGGCCTCAAGGAGATGAGCTGCCGGGTGGCCATGCTGCGCATGCATCGGCAGGGGTTGCTGCAGCTGCCGCCCCCTCGCAACCCGAAGGGAGGCTCGGGCCCAATCAAGCACACTTTCTGCAGCGCACCACAACCGCTGCTGTCCCGACCCGTGCACGAGCTGTCCGGCCTGCATCTGGAGCCGGTCCTGAGCCGCCCCGACTCCACTTTGTGGAATGAATACATCGACCGCTACCACTATCTGGGATACAAGCCCCTGCCGGGTGCTCAGCTGCGCTACTTCGCTTGTTCCGAAAGCCGCATCCTGGCCCTGCTCGGCTTTGGCGCCGCCGCTTGGAAAACCGCCCCTCGCGACCGCTTCATCGGCTGGCGTCCTTCGGAAAGGGAGAGAAACCTTCAACTGATCGTCAACAACGCCCGTTTCTTGATCCTTCCCTGGGTCGAGTCCAAGAACCTGGCCTCTAAACTGCTGGCCATGGCCGCGCGTCAACTCCCCGAGGACTGGCACGACCGCTACGCCTACCGACCCGTTCTGCTGGAAACCTTCGTCGACACGGGGCGCTTCACAGGCGCCTGCTACAAGGCCGCCAACTGGATCCATGTCGGACAGACCCAGGGCCGGGGCAAGCTGGACCGTGACCGCAAGGCCGATCTGCCCACCAAAAGCATCTGGCTCTACCCCCTGAGCAAACACTTCCGAAGATCGCTTCGCTCCACTTGAGTTCCCAACCCGCCTCACCCCATTAGGCATAAAGCCGATGATGGGTTTACCGAATATTTACGGTCAAGCTTTTCATCTCAGTTTCTCTCAGCTTTGTCATTTTGGCTCATCTTGTTAGAAAGTGTTAGATTCATCCCAGGAAACCCAGAGGAAATCGGAGGGGTGTACCGTTCTTTCTGTAATTTGGGAAAGGTGAGCTAAAAGGATCAGAGGTCTGGGGCAGGATTTCTCCAAAAACTCAAGACAAGAGCAAGGAGGATCCGAATGACCCCAGACCCAGAACAGAGGCTACCACGAGAATTGTTGAAAGAACTGATCGAAGAAGGCAGCGACGCGTTTCGAGGAGTGTTGGAGAAACTGCTCAACACCGCCATGCAGCTGGAACGAGAAGAGTTTCTGGGAGCTCGACGCTGGGAGCGGAGCGAGCAGCGTCGAGACCACGCCAACGGGTACAAGGACAAGACGCTGTCCACTCGAGTGGGACAGCTGCGAATCCGGATTCCACAAGTACGTCACCTGGACTTCTATCCCCGATCCCTGGAACGAGGGTGCCGTTCGGAGAAGGCGCTCAAGTTGGCCATCGCCGAGATGTATGTAATGGGCGTGTCGACGCGCAAGGTCACCGAGATTACCGAGCAGCTGTGCGGCACCGAGATCTCCGCCAGCCAGGTCTCAAGAATCTCCAAGCTGCTGGACGACGAACTCGAGCAGTTTCGCAACCGCCCTTTGGGCAGCTATCCAGTTGTGTACCTGGATGCGCACTACGAGAAGGTCCGTCGCCAGGGCAGCATTCAGGATGTGGCCGTCTTGAAAGCGACCGGAGTCAACTGCTGGGGCAAGCGGGAGGTGATTGGGGTCAGCTGCCGACTCAGCGAGGCTGAGGTCCACTGGCGAGGGTTTCTGCAGCAGCTTCAAAAGCGTGGTCTGGAGGGTGTGCAGCTGATTGTCAGCGATGACCACTCGGGTCTACGTGCTGCTAGAAGAGCCGTTTTTCCCTCGGTGCCCTGGCAACGCTGTCAGTTTCACCTGAGCCAGAATGCTCAGCGTTACGCCCGCCGATCCGATCAACGTGCCGCCATCGCCACTGACATTCGAGACATCTTCAACGCACCCTCAGGCGGCGAGGGCGAGGCCATGCTTCGAACCCGAGTCGAGCAATACCGTGACCGCAACCCGGAGCTGGCCGATTGGATGGAGACCAACCTGCCCGAAGGCTTTACGGTCTTTCGTTTTGCACGTTCTACCTGGCGGCGCATTCGCACCAACAACGGGCTGGAGAACCTAAACCGTCAGATTCGCCGGCGCACCCGGGTCGTCGGTATCTTTCCAAACACCGAGTCCGCTTTGCGACTCATCACCGCCGTCGTCGAGGAGATTCACGAAGACTGGCTGATCGGGAAGCAGTACCTCAGTCTGGTCGATTTCAACCCACAGGAGAATCCTGTTTCAGATCGCTCTCAGTCAAATTACAGAAAAACAGTTGCGTAACCGAAATCGGATCGGATGTTGACATGAGAAATGTCAGTCTAGCGCTTTTCTTTTTCACGACGTTTTCAAGTGGGGCTCTTGCCCAGACGGAGTACGAGCTTCTCTTTGCACACTTGGGAGACGGAGAGTTAGCGGGAGGACGCATTATCAGTCAGTTCATCCTGCTGAATCCTGACCCGGCCACGGAAGCCCAGGCCACGATCACGATCAAAGACGACGACGGGAACCCCCTGAGTGGAATAGACCTGGACGGTCAAATCCTTTCCGAGGGAACGCTTGATGTGACCATTCCCGCCTGCGGCATGCGCATCCTGACGACCGACGGGGTGGGTCCGGTGACGGTGGGATCGGCCACCGTGATCTCGGACAAGCCGTTGACCGGAGTGATCAATTTCAGCGGCGCCTTTGGTGCTGCCGGCGTGGGGGCCAGTGAAAGGCTGTCCGGATTCGTCGCCGCGATGATCCGGAGCGCGACGACGGATACGGGACTGGCCATCATGAACCCGGGAACCACCGAGGTCAGCGTAGACCTGCAGCTCATTGACCAGGACGGCAAGCTGCTGGCCACCGCGACCCTGACGATCCCGATGATGGGCCACCTGGCGCTGTTCTTCAATCAGATTGGCTGGGAGCCGGAGACCGGCGTCATTTTGGATCTGAGTGCCTTCGAAGGGCTCATCAAGGGAACCACCACGGGAGGGCAGATTGCCGCTACAGTGATTCAAACCCAGCCGGGTGAGTTCGTCACCATGCCCGTGGGTCCAGTACCTGACGAGAGTCCCTTCGTTGTCTTTTTAAACGGTCAGATCCTGACAATGTAGCCTGGCATGCCTCAGGCCCAGGCGCTGGCCGTCAGAGGGGCCACAATCGTTGGGCTGGGTTCTAACGAGCAGGTCCAGCGCCTCGCTGGACCCAACGCTCAACACATCGATCTGCAGGGACGGACGTTGCTCCCCGGATTCGTCGACACACATTCCCATCCGCTGGGGTTTAGAAACTTCAACCGTCTGGACGTATTCCAGCAGTGGGTTCTGGAGGGCGGCGTCACCAGTATTGGCGAACCCGGGATGTCGCGTGAGCGTTTGGAGAACTTCCTAGCCGCGATTGAGACTACGGATCTCCGCATCCGAACGAGTCTCTACCTGACGTACAACACCAAGTGCGACGGCCTCGAGCAGCCCGCCGGCTGGTATCTGGACTATCCGCCCGACCAGCGGCCCGACCAGATGGCTCGCATCCTGGGCGTCAAGATTTTCGCAGATCCCGCCGCCGGGTCTGAAATTAGATCTGTAATTACATCTATTTCGCCTGCTTGCGGATGGGCCAAGATGAGCACGATCATTCCGCCGCTGCCTGAGATCTTCGTCCCGACGGGCGCCATGTTGCCATACCGGGGCGACCTCCTTGTCAGCACAGAAGAGATGGCCGAGTTGATTGCCGACGTTCAGGACCGGGGTTACCAGGTCTTAATCCACGCCCGTGGAGACGCAGTTCTCGAGGCCACGCTGGACGCCATCGAAATAGCACTGGGCGGTGGTCCGAACGTATTGCGGCATCGGGTCGACCATACTGATTTCATCCGGCCCGACCAGCTTGCGCGCTTTGGGGAACTGGGTGCTCTACCGATCGTGAGAGGCCGGCCAAACGCTTGCCTCCTTAATGCGATCGGTAACGTGCATCCGTTCGGTGACGCGGTCCATGGGTGGGTGCGTGTGGCGCGGTCCCTAATCGACTTGAATCCGGGTTTGCCCGTGGCGTGGCACAGTGACGTCTTGGCTTTCGGTCGCCGGCCGATACACGACCTCTACGAATTGGTGACGAAGAGACAAATCGACCCGAACGACGACAGCATCGTCTGCTATCCGCCGGACTGGCTGGCTGCCGAAGCGGTCACGGTCGAAGAGGCGCTACGCATGATGACGATCAACGGCGCGCACGCACTGTTCATGGAGGACCACATTGGCAGCCTTCGGCGCGGAAAGTTCGCCGATCTGATTATCCTTTCCGAAAACCCGCTCACCATGGATCCGGGTCGCATCGTCGATATCGACGTGCTGATGACAATGGTGGGGGGAGAGGTCGAACACTGCCTGCCCGGATATGAGAGCCTCTGTCCCGCGCCGTGAACGAGCCCGGGCCCTGAAATTTCCCAGCAAGCCATCGCCTCAGTGGTTTTCCAAATCGAAGCTAACTGCTGTAGGACCTAGGGGGTTAAGCGTTGGAAAGATCAGGTTTAGTACTGTGATCTCGGATCTAATACAGTTGGATTGCCAATAAAGCGTAAAGCCAAGGGCTGGGAGACATTATTTGACGGAGACCTGACGATCTTAGAAATTCTTTCTGCTTAAGCGCCCTGCTCGGCCAGCTTTGCCGAGAAAGTCAGCAATCGCAGATAGTGTCGAGAACTCGTATGTCAAAGTACAGGATGTCGATGTAGACAGCCGGGCTGGTAGCGTGGCCTGTAACAGAGACGAAAAGCGATAAGTCGCGTCTTGTCTGGCGTGAGCAGAAAGGCATCGGCAGTCTCCTTGAGCGACCAGCCGCGAGCGGGCCGAACTTCGAGAATCGCCAGTCGCTCCGCGGGAGCGTAGCGCGGCCGTCGGTGCGGTGCAATTACTGACATGCTCGCGTCCTTGATACGGAGTTCTTCCCGCAGCAAGGCGATTTCTTGATGCAGCCGATCCTTCTCGGCGGCGATTCGGACGCTGGCACTGACGCTCTTGGCAGCCCAGCCCCGGGCATGTGTGATCGAGAAGTGAGCCAATGAGATGATGTGGAGGACGCCGGACTTGACGTATGATGGCCAGCCCTTGGGAAGTGGGATTCTTGGAGGTTTCTGCATAGGCATCGTGCTCTCTGGTGTTTCCTTTCAAACTCAGGTAGAGAAGCACGATAACATTCAAATTATCAACAGGTTGCTCCTGGTCGAGTCCACCATAAAGATCGCTGGACCACTACAAGGGTCGTGGGCTTCGGTGCGATGGGGCTCCTTCACCGCCACCGCGGTGACAAGCAGATAAGAATCGCGCCGCCTGTATTTTCGAGCGGGGTAGCTCAGCGCAGGGCACCGATGAAGTGTCGCGGAGACACGCCAAAGATACTCCTGAACGTACGCGAGAAGTGATAAGGATCGCTGAAATTGAGCTCTTCAGCTACCTCCTTGACCTGATTGCCCGAATGCTGCAGCAATTCGGCAGCGCGATTCATCTTGAGCCGGAGCAGGTATTGATAGGGGGACTGATGATCGTAGCGTTTAAACAGGCGGCACAGATACGCTGGGTTGACATAGCATTCCTGCGCTACTTGCCTAAGACTCCCCAATTCCAGATGGTGATCTTCGATATATCGACGACACCGCTGATAAGTCTCAAAGGCGGCCGACTTGGGGGCTCCAAAAGGAATCCGGGTCTCGGCGATCTTCAGCAAGAGCTGTTCGACCAGCAAGGCACAAATTCGCTGGGTAAAGCGGGTATTCTTCAGTCCGTTCTCGATCAGATTGTCGAAGATCTTCATTAATTCACTCGGCGCTGATGTCTGAACGACACTTCCGGGGCTCAATTCACTCTCATCCAAAAGTGTATTAGCTTCTTGTCCTGCAAAGTCGACGAAGTACTTTGCCAGAGACCGCTTCGGATCTGTCCAGATCTCATGGCAGATACCCGGTCCATAGACAAAGATCGTACCGGGTGAAAGCGGGAATGCATCGCCATTAAGAACCACCCTGCCACTGCCACCAGCTACGAACTCGAGGGCCAGATAGGGGAGTTCGGCACGCTGGATCTGATAGTTGGGAGCACAATGTTCGAAGCCGCCACAAACAGCGGCAAGACGAATTCGGGGCGGAGGTTGCAGATCCAGGTAGAAGCGACGAGCCTCCCTAACTCGAGTCGAGAAAAAAGTGGGATATTTCGGTTGTGCCATGACTCCATTCCTGCACAACTGTCTCGATGAGATCAAGTCAAATATTGGCATCTTCTGAGCAAGAATAGCTATTCACATTTGAGGGGCAGCGGCTTAGGATCGGAAGATGGGTCCTGGAGTCGGCCCAGAAGTTACAGAAATCATGTCGCTCGAGCCAGTTGCTCTTCAACTAGTTTCAAGCCCCAATTTCCCGGCCAACTCCGGTGTTTGCAGATAAGGAGAAAGATGGTGACCAAGAAGAAACCGATGGTCGCGGATGTGGGAAAGAAAGACGATCTGATCGTGATTACGGGGGCCGGCGGATTTATCGCTGGGGCGCTGACCCGATACTTTCATGAGCAGGGTTTTACCCGAATCCGGGCCATTGACAAGAAGCCTTTGTCTGACTGGTATCAGCGGGTTCCGGGAGTCGAATGCATGTGCCTGGATTTGAGCCATGCCAGTAGTTGCGAACGGGCTTGCGAAGGTGCCGTTGAGGTCTACAATCTCGCGGCCGACATGGGCGGCATGGGATTTATCGAACGGTTTCGGGTCGAGTGCCTTAGAAGTATCCTGATCAACACCCACATGATCGAAGCGGCGTGCCGGGCCGAGGCTGAGCGATACTTCTTCTCGTCTTCCGCTTGCGCCTACAACGTCCAGCTTCAGCAGTCCCCCGATGTGCGCCCCCTCAAGGAGTCGGATGCCTTTCCTGCCATGGCGGAACGAGGCTATGGCTGGGAAAAACTGATGTCTGAGATGTTCTGCCAGGAATACTGGGCTGAGCGGGGGCTGAAGACTTTCATCGCCCGATTGCACAATGTCTATGGCCCCTGGGGGACTTGGGCCGGGGGTCGGGAGAAGGCTCCTGCCGCGATTTCTCGAAAGGTCATCGAGGCCAAGGACAACCGGAACCATACGATTGAGATCTGGGGTGATGGACGTCAGACGAGAAGCTTCATGTATATTGATGACTGTGTAAGCGGCATCGATAGGATCATGCACTGCGAGGAGCTGATTGCCACTCCTATCAACCTGGGAACAAGCGAGCTGATCTCGATCAATGACCTAGTGAGCATAGCCGAGGACATTGGTGAGGTCAGACTACGACGAACTTATATCCCTGATGCTCCTCGGGGCGTTGCTGGGCGAAACAGTGAGAATAGCTTCATCAAAGAGGTTCTGGACTGGGAGCCCAGCAGGCCGATTCGAGAAGGTCTCGTACCCACCTATGCGTGGATCGAACAGCAGTACCGAGACCGCAAGGCCGGGAAAGACACCGTGCGCGACATCGTTTGATTCAACAACGTGAAGGTGCCTATTGCCGAGGCCCACCGGAACGCCTTGAGCAACATTCCCGGAGAACGGTTCCAACCGCCAAGCCCGCGGGTCGATCGATTGAGATGTTAGGATCTGTGGATTGTGAAGCATTTGCAGCAACAATTATGGGGCTTCGATGCGATCGTCGCTCGCCATTGAAGGAGCTCTAAGCCATGCTCAAGACGGGAATCCTGAACCCACAGATCAACTCACTACTGAGTCGAGTGCGGCATACTAACACGCTGGTCATTGCTGATCGGGGGTTTCCCTTCTGGCCGGAGATCGAGACGGTGGACATTGCCCTCGTTGACGATATCCCTAAAGTCCTGGATGTACTCCGCGCCATACGGGAGAATTTCGTCATTGACCAGGCGTGGATGGCCGAGGAGTTCATTAAGGAGAATGGAGAGGAGACGCAGGGTGCCTTCCGGGAGGTTCTGGAAGGTGTGCCGCTGGCGTTTGCACCTCATGAGAGTGTCTTCAAGAGGCGAGTTCCGGACGCGATCGGTCTTATCCGCACAGGAGATACCACCCAGTATGCCAATATCGTTATCAAATCGGCATAGAATCTGTCGCCAAAGCGCCGCCGGCCCGGATCCATTTTTTGATGCCGTAGAGTCCTTCGCCGTTGAGCAGACGCCCGTGGCTCAGGATCACCGAGCATCTCTCGCCACTTAATTCTCCACAATGCCCTGCAATGATCCGGCCCGCAACTGGCTCAAGTGTGAACTTGCGAAGGAGCGCCTAAGTCCTTGAGTGTATCCATGCCGATTCTCTTTCGGCTTTTTCGCAAAGCTCGTGTCCGAACCTCGTCAACCCAGAGAGTTGCCGAATCAATCGGTGGTCGGTTTTCGGTCGATCTCCCCGGTCTCATGGTCCAGGCATGCTCTAGTTTCTCCTCACGATAAGCTCCTCTTCCGGAATGAGAGCCGCGCAACTTACTCCACGTACTCGACAAACGTGGCGTGGCTCAAGACCTCAGGTTCAAAGGTTCCATTGCGCTGAATGTATCGATAGGTCAAGTCAATTATTGGTATGTCTTGGACAAGAATAGCTATTCACACTTGAAGGTAATCGTCCTACGATCGGAAGGTGGGTCTTGGAGTCTGACTAGAATGAGCATCACCGAAGTCATCGGAAAGATCCCGTTTCGTATGGCTCTGGCGGGCGGCTGGATCGATCAGCCATTCGTCTCACGCCACAACCCGTCGCCTCCCGGATCCATGGTTGTGATCAGTCTCGTGCCTATCGTGCGATTCATGGATCGTTCTGGATTCGCAACGGGAACTCGAAGGGTTGCCCATCGACTTTGGAATGGCGTTCTGCCGCGGGGGGACCCGCGCGCACTCGTCAGACAACTGTACTGGGAGGAAAACAAGGATCTTTCCGACCCCTCCGGTTCCCAGGACATGATTGGCTTGATCTATCCCGGTATCAGTCGTCTCGACTATGACTACAACTACGAAGGAGGAATCTTTCCCAGGTACATCAAGTCGACAGGGGATCCGGAAACGGTCCGCTGGCTCGAGAGAATAATCCACCTTATTCCTGTGGGTCCCAGGCCTGAGGGGTACGATCCGTTGACGAGACAGAACCTCCATCCCGAGTGGGTTCGGAGGCTGGGACAGACAGGCGGAGACTGTTACGATGCTGTTCTGAAGCGGAACATACAGGCACTCGGCGCTTCCATGAACGAATGCATGAGATGTTGGGAAGCGATTCTTCCCAACACGGTCCGGCACCCCACCATTCAGGTTGATCTTGCGGCGCTGCTCGATTACTACCAGAGAAGATCCCCAGGGGCCATGTATTCCGGGTGTGGTGGTGGGTATCTCCTTGTGCTCTCTGAAGAACCCGTATCGGGAACTCTTAAGATCAAGGTCAGGACCGCGTAGCCATCATGCGCGGTGTAGCTGTTTCAGGTAGCTTCGATGACCTGCAATCACGCGACATTCGTTTTCTTCAGGAAGCAGCCAGGCTGGGCAAGGTTCATGTCTACCTGTGGACCGATGAGGCCATTCGCCGTCTGGGAGGCGAAGAACCGAGGTTTCTCGAACAAGAACGCTTCTACCTGCTACAGGCCATTCGCTATGTGACAAAGGTAACGCTGTCGGGGCCGGTGGTGGATCCCGATTCGCCTTGGTCGTCGAAGCGGCGATCGACGATTTGGGTCGTCGACCGCAAAGATGACTCTGAAAAGAAAAGGGCTGTTGCCGCCGAACTCGGTCTCTCATACTCGGTTCTGGCAGGGGATGACCTGGCCTGCTTTTCGGAACCGAGGACGGTGCGCAACCCGGTTTCGCCATCGAAGAAGAAGGTCATCGTGACCGGTTGCTTTGACTGGCTTCACTCGGGTCACATCCGCTTCTTTGAAGAAGTCTCACAACTGGGTTTGCTCTATGTGGGGGTAGGGCATGACGACAATATTCGCTTGCTGAAAGGCGACGGCCACCCGATGCTCAAGCAGGAGGAACGCCGTTATCTGGTCGCCTCGGTCCGCTACGTTGAAGAGGCCTTCATTGCATCCGGACATGGCTGGACAGACGCCGAGCCCGAAGTCGACAGAATTCGGCCCGACATCTTCGCGGTAAACGAGGATGGTGACCGGCCTGAGAAGCGAGAATTCTGTACCCGTCACGGCATCGAGTATGTTGTCCTACAGCGGCGGCCCCAACAAGGCTTACCATGGAGGAATAGTACAACGCTGAGGGGTTGGCCCTGAGCCAGTCAATTCAGGACAATGTGACGCTTTCCCGGCTATCCGGCCTGGGACCGTGGTGCTTCGATCCAGCAGCGGGCCGAGACCCGGCTCGATCCCCAGCAGCCGGTGGGTAACTTTAACTAAGTGGGTTAACTACGATGCAAGATCGATGACGGAGTGCCCCTGGAGAATCCTGAGTTGGTCCCGATCGCGGGTGACTTGATCGAAGAGTTGCTTCGAGTGGTGTTTGCCCTTGGCGGCCTCCTGGAGGACCCAGAGGCGGTGCTCTTTTCGATGGCCGGCTTCTCATTCGACCAGGCGGTGGTGGAAACCGCTATCGTGATCTTCACCCTGGACGCTGTGGAAGGTCCGGAAGCGGAAATCGGGACCATTCGGCTAACCAGGGTGGCTGTCCCCTGAGGAAACCGGCCTGGGGAAATCAGGTGCTTCTTCAGGCAAGTGTTGTTGAGCCATTCCCCCTCCAGTGCCCAAACTGGACAGACCCGAGATCCAATCTAGCGTACCGTGCGACAAGCACCATCAAGAGAAACAAGAACAACGCCACTTGGCTGGTGAATACGTCCCGAAAGAAGAGCCTCCTTTTTGCCAGTCCAGCTTGCACGGCTGGAGTCCTTATCGTCTTACCGAGCTTCAAATCCCTGTGCGGTCGCAGAAAGTTGTAATAGGCCATGAGCAGAGCCACCTGGCCTTCCAAGAATTCCGTACGTCGGGCGTGGCAAGGGGTGCGACGGCCAAGATAGGAACAGCCCTGGCGGATGGTTAGATTGTGGCGCTCGATGAAGCTGGTGTTGAGAGTGGTGGAATCCTCGCAGTGAAATAGTGCTTCGTCCAGTTCCGCCAGTGTGCCGAGTAGCAGTTGATTGGCGACAGTTAGAATTCCGCGTGTTGCCTCATCTAAGAATCGAACCGAAGCTAGAAACTTGCCTCATTGGGAATCGAACCCAGTTCAGAACAGCTTATTTCTTCCGTCTCGCAGAAACAACGGGTGGAGTGGAAGGTCGAAATGACAAGGGAATAATGTGCCGGAGTGATCACGTAAAAATGACCCACCTTGTCAAGTAGGGTGTTGTTCTTGGTTTGAGCGAATTGTCTTGTCCGGTTCTTGGACTGCGAGAGGGGACACAGTGAGGGCGAGCCCGAATGGGGTTCCCTCTCGGCGGCCGACTCAGGTGACCCCCTTCTTGGGTTGTCCCGGGACCGTGAAGTCCCTGCTGCTGGAGATGTACGGCCCAGCGGTCGAGGCGACATTGCTGTGTGGCCGTCAGGGGACACTTCCCATGGCTCATAAGACTATTTTGACCTCGGCTGGTTGCCCCTTTGTTGGCGCACCTTCTTTTGCGAAATCAGACCCGATTTCAGAGAACGTTGGCTCTACACGGGAGATCTCGGCCTTGTAGAGTTGTTCTCTTCGCCAGTCCCTGACGCGGCGCTGCAAAGTTCGCAGCTGCCCATCAAAGAATCGACAGGGATGGCGTTGTTGAAGCCGAATGAAAAGCGCTTTGGCTGTTTGAGCGGGATTGACTTCCAGTTGGACACGAACCTCTGGCCAGACTTCAACGAAAGGATCCTCCCGGGTCTTCCAAGTCCGGGCAACCCGGGGCTTCTTCGTCCGCCGATATCTCCTGATTTGGTTGGATTCTGGTGCAGCACTGATCTCAGCAAGGTACTTCCTGACAACAGCATCCATCTCTCTAGGGGAGCCGTTTCCCTCCGGTTCTCTTTGTCCGTTGGCAAAGGTCCAAAAATGGTCCTGTCTTCGCTCGAGTTCTTTGAGTAACGTGACTGGATCCAGCTTCCTGTACAGGTCTTTGATGGGTTCTATTTTTCTCTTGGTGAGACAATCAGAGGCTAAGATTCGCTGGTAAGGAGTTTGAGCCCGATCGTAGCGTTTCTTGACGCGTGCACCCCGGCGTTGCTTCTCGATTAGCTTCATCGAGGGCTGAAAGAAGTTCACGTAGAGGCGCAGAATCTCGTAAAGCTGAATCAGGGCTCGCCAGGCCCCCAGACCCGTGTAGCGATCGTAGCCAATCAGCCGTCTCACGATCGAACCATTCTTCTCCTCAACGAAGGCCTGATCGTTCTTTCGACCCACCCGGGAACGAGTGAAAGTGATCTGCTCTCTTTGGCAGTAACGGAGCATCTCATAGTTGATGAATTCGCTTCCGTTATCCGTGTCCAATCCGAGAAGAGGAACCGGGAGCCGCCCACGCAGGCAGTTGAGAGATCCGATCACATCGGCTTCGCTACGCCGTAGCAGCGCCACGCATTCGGTCCAGCCCGTTGCGACGTCCACCAGGACCAGAGTGTGTAGGAAACTGCCTGCAGCACTCTCGCCGCAGTGAGCCACAAGGTCGGCTTCGACAAAACCGGGTTGAAGATCATCCCAGTCAGCGAAGGTTCGGACCTTGATCTGCTTCTTGAGCAAGCTTCCTGGTCGGGTCGTACTGACACCGTGCCGGCTGCTTCTTTCGGAAGCCAACAATCGATCAGCGGTAGCTGGGCTGATCGCTAGCAGCCTTCGCCTAACATCAGGCGGCAAGGATAGATGACCGTTCCTCTCCATAACTTCGATCAACTCGGGAACAAAGGGGACCAGTCTCTTTGCGCAGATCCGGTTGGCCGTTGTCCAAAGAGTCACCAGTGCCCGCTTCACCCGGTCATCGTATCGGGCACGGCGGGGCCGCGACGAACTGGCCCTGCTCGGCGGATTGTTCAACAGGGTAATCGCATGTTTGCGACCGTAGCCGGTTGTCGCGACCAACTGATCTACAATCTGGCTCTTGATCCCTTTGCGGGCCGATGCGTAATCCTCAGCGGTACGCGTCAACAATTCTCGGCGCAACTCCAAACTCAACTTCTTCTTCAATCTGTGACCTCCTCATCAAGTTTTCGGTTCGATTCTTGATGAGGCAACGGTATGCCATCAGTTCGATTTTGGATGAGTCAATGCGCGTTGATCAGCGTCTATCTACCTGGTTCGACCCGGAAGCATCAGAAGTTCTTTACTAAGCGTTTCAAAACCCAGAAGGCAGCAGAGAAGGCCGAGAATCGGCTACTGGTCGCCGTGGATGAGGGCAACCCCAGGAAGCTGCGCAGAGTCATGAACGAGCTGCGTGGCCGCACTGAAGTGGGCACCTTCGGGGAGCTGGCTAAGCTGTACATGGAGCAGTATGTGGAGCTGCACAACCGCCATATCTCCACCAAGAAGATACGGGTGGGCAGTTTGGTTGACCACCTGGGCAATGTAGGGCTGCTCTATTTCGACCTGACGGACGTGGGCCGGTTTATCCGGGGGCGCAAGAAGCCTCGTAAGTATCGGGACCAGCAAGCCTTTCAGGTAGCCGACGCCACAATCAACCGTGACCTGGCGGTGCTAAAGCATATGTTCAGCTGGGCCGAAGAGCAGGGCATCATCCAGGACAACCCAGTTGAGAAGCTGCGAAAGCTAAAGGAACCTCCGGCACCTCCGGCTCGGGTCCCGACACTCGTGATGGTCAACGCCGTCATTAACAGGGTGCCCGAGCTGCAGCGACTGGTGTTTGAATTCATGCGTGAGACTGGTTGCCGACGTGGGGAAGCCCTGCAACTGCGGCACGAGCAGGTCAGGCGGGACGAGCGGCGGGTGCTGCTGACCAGGACCAAGGGCGGCCGCTGGCACTATCTGTTCCTGACGGAAGCTGCCCTGGGTGCAATTGACTCCATCCCGAGGGTGTGTGACTGGGTGTGGTTCAACCCTAGAACGATGAAGCCCTGGCACGACCTGAGAAAGCCCTGGGCCACGGCCAGAAAGGCTGCAGGATACCCCTGGCTGAAGCCGAAGGACCTGCGCAGGTTCTACGCGATCCGCCTGGCTGAGTCTGGTACGGTGGAGATGCACCATATCCAGGCCGCACTGGGACATGCATCAGTCCGGACTACAGAGCAGCACTGGAGTTCCCCCGGTTTCGTGGACACCTAATCCTTTGGGAGAATGGAGGACACGATGCCAAGAACAAGACGAGCTTATCCACCCGAGTTTCGCCAGCAGATAGTCGAGCTTCATCGAGCCGGGCGCAGCCCCGGTGAGCTGGCCCGAGAGTTTGAACCCAACGAACAGACGATCCGCAACTGGATCGCCCAGGCAGACCTGGATGAAGGCCGTCGTAGAGACGGCCTGACGACGGTAGAACGAGCCGAGCTGCGGAAGTTGCGCAAAGAAAATAGGCAGCTGAGGGTTGAGCGGGAAATATTGGCAAAAGCCGCGGCCTGGTTCGCACGGGAGAGCGATCCGATTTCCAAGGAGTCATCAGGTTCGTGAAAGTGAATCAGGCCGACTATCCAATCACCACCATGTGCCGTTTGCTGGGTGTCTCCACCAGTGGCTACTACGCGTGGGTCGATCGCGGACCTTCGACTCGAGATGAAGCGAATGCTCGTCTTCTGGAAACAATCAACGGGATCCACCAGCAAAGTCGTCGGACCTATGGAGCTCCCCGCATTACGGCGGAACTTCGAGAGGAAGGTCACCTGGTGGGCAAAAACCGGGTGGCCCGACTGATGAAAGTCGCCGGCATTGAAGGCGTTAGCCGCAGACGCAAGACACGCACGACCCTGAGAGGCCAAGACAGCCGTCCGGCTCCGGATCTGGTGGAGCGAAACTTCCAGGTCAGCCGCCCCAACCGACTGTGGGTTGCAGACATCACGTACGTGCCGAGTTGGGCAGGTTTCGTCTACCTGGCCGTAGTGGTCGACGCTTTCAGTCGTCGAGTGGTCGGCTGGTCGCTCAGAAATGATCTCAAGACCCGGCTAGTGACCGATGCCCTGCAAATGGCACTTCAAGAGCGTGAATCCGACGGGGTGATCCATCACTCGGACCAGGGGACGCAATACACGTCGATCGAGTTCGGGCTACGCTGCAAGAGAGCCGGCATCAGACCCTCCATGGGCTCGGTCGGTGACTGTTATGACAACGCGCTGTGTGAGAGCTTTTTTGCCTCTCTGGAGTGTGAACTGATCGACCGGCACAGCTTCCGCAGCAAGCTGCAGGCCAAGCTTGCTGTCTTCGACTACATCGAGGGCTTTTACAACCCTCACAGGCGGCACTCGTCACTGGACTATCTGTCGCCGATCAACTATGAATCGAGGCACTCAGATGTGGCTTGATTCGAAAGCCGTAAACTGTCCACAAAAGTGGGGTAACTTCACACTACGCCCACTACTCGAACCGCTCGACTGAAGAGCGGGTACTGAGGGTGCTAGTGCAGTGCGTCGTAAGTAGTCCTGATTATATGATATGATCCTCCTATAGATGAAGGAGGATTCAATGCGAGTCGCGCCACCCATTGTGCTCTCGGCTGAGGAAGAAACAACCCTTGCGAAGTTGGCCCGTGGTCGCTCTACCTCGGTGCGGCTGGCACAACGAGCCAGCATCGTCTTGTTGGCCGCCACGGGCTTGCAGAACCGACACATCGCGGCCCAGTTGGGAATCGACCGCGAGACGGCCGGCAGGTGGCGTCATCGCTATGCCGAGTTCGGGCTGGTTGGTATCGAGAAAGACGCGCCCCGGCCGGGACGCCGGCCCTCGATTCAGCCCGCCAAGGTGCGCGAGGTGGTCGACAAGACCATCTACAGCACCCCCAGCGACGCCACTCACTGGAGCACCCGCACCATGGCTGCCGAGGCAGGCATCAGTGAGGCCAGTGTCAGACGGATCTGGAAGCGCCATGGGCTCAAGCCCCATCTGTGCAGATCCTTCAAGCTGAGTTCCGATCCTCACTTTGTCGAGAAACTTCAGGATGTCGTCGGTCTTTATCTCGATCCGCCCGAGCATGCCCTGGTGCTGTCAGTCGATGAGAAGAGCCAGATCCAGGCCCTGGATCGCACTCAACCCGGTCTCCCCCTAAAGAAAGGCCGCTGCGGCACCATGACCCACGACTACAAACGCCACGGTACCACCACCTTGTTCGCTGCCCTCAACACCGTCGATGGCACCGTCATCGGAACCTGCATGCCTCGCCACCGCCATCAGGAATGGCTCAAATTTCTAAAGCTCATCGATAGCCAGACGCCCGCAGACAAAGACCTCCACCTGATCGTCGATAACTACGCCACCCACAAACAGCCCGCCGTCAGGCAGTGGCTCACAAAGCATCCCCGCTTCCATATCCACTTCACTCCCACCAGTGCTTCCTGGCTCAACATGATCGAAAGGTTCTTCCGCGATCTCACCCAGAAAAGGCTACGGCGAGGGGTCTTTAGCGGCGTTGCAGATCTGGTGGCCGCCATCGAGCAACATCTCGAGGCGCATAACTCTGACCCGGCACCTTACATCTGGACCAAGTCGGCCACCGACATCCTCGCCAAGGTCAACCGAGCCCATGAAGCCGCCAATAAGAGGGCATCTGTTTGACGCACTACACTAGAAGGCGGTAAGAAGAAGTGAAGTTCTACGCCTGTAGTACTGCACCATCAGAAAGACGGAGCGGCCCCGGGACAGCCGCGGTGAATTTCTTACCACAAAACCACCACTGGAGGTTGCCTCGGGGCCACATGCAGACGACTTGCAGAACTTTCGTGTTTTCAGGCCTCTGGTCTGAAACGCTGAAAGCCGCGTCGTAACTGGTACGCCCGGCAGGATTCGAACCTGCGGCCTCTGGTTCCGGAGACCAGCGCTCTATCCAACTGAGCTACGGGCGCACTCTCTTGATTCTGCGAAGTTTAGCAGAATGAAGGCGGGTGGTCGACGCTGCCTCGAGGCCCGAACCGGAGCTACAGGAAAGTGATGATCTGATCGGTCGCTTCCCGGCAGGTCGCGGTCCCCCCCAGATCCGCGGTCTTGTTCGGGCACTCCTTCAGGTACTGGACCACGGCCCGGTAGACCGCATCCGCCGCTTCCTTTTCATTCAGAAACTCCAGCATCATGTGACCGGCCAGAATCGTGGCCAGGGGATTGGCCACACCCTGCCCGGCGATATCCGGGGCCGATCCGTGGACGGATTCGAACATGGAGGGGTGATTTCGGGTTGGATCCAGGTTGGCGCTGGCGGCAAGTCCCAGGCTCCCGGTGATGGCCGCCGTGATCTCGCTGAGGATGTCACCGAAGAGATTGGAGGCGACTATCACGTCAAAGTCCTCGGGCCGACGGATGAGGTCCATGCAGGCGGCATCCACGAGTATGGATTCGGTCTGCACGGAGGGATACTCTTTCGCCACCGTCTCAAACACTTCATCCCACAAGGTCATTCCATACCCCATGGCGTTGGATTTGGTGATCGAAGTGACCTTCTGTTTCTTTTCCCGCTGCACCGCCAGATCGAAGGCGTATCGAACAATCCTCTCGGTGCCTCGAAAGCTGAAGACCGATGTCTGGATGGCTACTTCGGCTTCCGAGCGCGAGTGCACCCGTCCACCTACCTGGGAGTATTCCCCTTCCGTGTTTTCGCGGACCACCACGCAATCGATAGAACCGATTTTCTTGCCTGCCAACGGGGAGGTCACACCCTCAAACAGAAAGGCAGGCCGGACATTGGCATACTGCTGAAAGGTTCGACGGATGGGCAGAATCAGCCCGTTCAGAGTGACATTGTCCTGCAGGCGAGGATCCCCGACGGCACCCAGGTAGATGGCGTCCTGATCCTGCAGCAGCTCCAGGGCCCCTTCGGGCATCATGGCACCGTGCTCGAAGTAGTAATCGCTTCCCCAGGGATGGTGCTCAAAACGAAGGTCGATAGCGCAGATGGCCGCAACTTGCTCCAGAACTCGTACGCCTGCGGCGATGACCTCCCCGCCGATGCCATCTCCCGGGATGACCGAGATGTTGTAGGTTTTCATGGTCTGTTTCCTCTCGACAAAGAGTACAACGCCACCTGGAAATGTGAAAATTTGATTCCGGTCCATCGAACAGGCGGAGGCGTGAATGAGACAATGAGCACGCCAACCGGCGGCGGCCCAATGTGCAAATCGCCCGCAGGACCCCGAAGCTGCCAACCAGGCCATCGCGGATGGGCTTGCCGCCAAGGTCCGAAAGAACGAGTTGCCGATCGACAACCTGGCCATCACCTGTCAGGGGGGAGCGGCTACTGTTCACGGCCAGGTCGAGACCCAGGTCAATCGAGAAAAGCTCGAAGGACTGCAGGGCATGGTGGAAGACGAAAAGATTACCAATTACCGTCTCAACGCCAAGATTTCCTTCGTAGTAGAGGACGAGTAGCGGATCTGCTGACCTTAACGCAAAAGGGTTTGGTCGTTGATGCCGAAGCTGGAGAGAACGGGTTGGAAGATCTGCTGGATCTCAGAAAACCGCTTTTCCGGCGAGACAAATACCAGATACACGACTTCGTTGTTGGGAAGGCGCCTGAGGACAACAGCCGCCCGTTCGGGCTCGCCGGTCACGGGCGTCCGGCCTGACAGCTCAACGGAGAGGGCACGACTGCCATCCAGCAAGTGCTCGCGGGTCGATCGGGATACGGCTCGAAGATAGTCGTTTCCACTGATCAATGAGCTGATCAGGAGATTGCCCGAGCGCTCCAGGTCTCCGCCTCCCCTGAACGGTCCGCTGACCCGTCCCCCCTGATCGCCGGCGGAAGGGTCGAAGTGACCGACCAGAACTCCATAGACGATCTGGTTTCCGCCCTCGTCTCCCTGCCGGAGTCCACCCTCTGGGGCCAGGGTCGTACTCCAGTCGCCCTGTGATTCGGAGGAACTCCAGTTCGACGGGTAGCGGATTCTGAAGACTCTGTCTCGCTGCTCAAAAAGCTGCAACTGGCTGGAAGGAGCTTCAATCTGAGCGGGGGTAGGAGGACCGGGGGATGGGCCACTCCCGGAATCGGGGGAGGAGCCAGCCTCTTTTCCTGCCAGTTCCTGCATGGACGGTGCGTCCGGCAACCGGTCCAGGCGGGCCTTGATGCGGGAAAAGTTTCCTACGGGGGGAGTCTTACGAATGGCTCCCAGGAGCTGAACTTCCTCTTCGATACGCCGTGCCCGGTTGCCGGGTGCCGGGTGGCTGCTGAAAAACGTCTCGAATTTGCTCGGATCTCCACCCGACAGTTCGCGCAGGGTTTCGAAGAAGTCAGCCATGGCCACGGGGTCATAGCCGGCTTTGGCCAGCGTCTGAGCCCCCACGATATCGGCTTGCTCCTCCGCTTTGCGGCCGAATTTCAGGAAGACCGTGTTGAGGCCAAATCCGCCAATTGCACCGATGATTTGACCTGTCGAACCGCCACCTCCGCCCAGAACTCCCCCCAGTATGCCCAGCCCAGCCTGGGCCAGATAGGCTTTGGAGGCCTGATTCGTGCCGTGCCGGATCGCAACATGGGAGATTTCGTGAGCCATGACTCCGGCCAGCTCGGCTTCACTTTTGGCAGCTTCGATAAGGCCCCGATTCACGTACATATAGCCGCCTGGGAGGGCGAAGGCGTTGATGTCGGAAACGTTGATGACCTTGAATTGATAGGGATACCCGGCACCCTGCACGACTTTGGCCAGCCGGTCTCCTATGCCCGCCACGTAGTTCTGCACCGTGGAGTTCTTCAGGACAGGCAGTTGCTTTTCCACTTCTGTTGCCGACTGTTTCCCGACCTCGACGTCCTGCTCGGCGGAGAACAGGTTAAACCCCGGCTTCACTCTGGTCTGGCCCCAGACCGGTGAAATCAGAAGGCCCAGACACAGTGAGAAAACCACCTGAGATGTCCGATCGAGATGGTTGTTCATAACGGCTAGAAGAACTTCTTTTCCAGAATTGCGTCGAGCAGAATTCATAATTTCCTTCAACCTCGGCCGGAGTATAACAAAGAGTAAAGAAGCGAAAAAATCGGTTGGCCATTGACTGTTGAGTGTTGACCGTTGGCCATGTCTTCCCGATTGTTCTCCCAAGCTTCCGGAGCTGACAACTCATTCCAGCACCCAAAACCCGGTACCATTGTCATCACTCCCGCGGATCGGGGACAATGGCATTTAGAGCAGTCGCCATGAAGTGGTCGTGGAAGATCGGGAGAATCGCCGGAATCGACGTGCTGATGCACGTCACGTTTCTGCTGATTCTGGGCTGGGTCGGCCTCAAGTATTACTTGCCCAGGCAGAGTCTTGTCGACGCCCTTTACGGCCTGATTTTCATTTCGGTCCTCTTCTTTATTGTCATCCTGCATGAATTGGGCCATGCCCTGACGGCCCGCCGCTTCGGGATCGCCACCCGCGACATCACGCTTTTGCCCATTGGTGGAGTGGCTCGTCTGGAGCGGATGCCCGAGGATCCCCGCCAGGAACTCCTGGTGGCGCTCGCGGGGCCCGCCGTGAACGTGGCTCTGGCCGCCGGAGTCTTCGTCTTCCTGGGGCCCACTGGAAGCCTCGCCGAGCCTCAGAACCTTCAAATGGTGGGCGGCAACTTTCTGGTGAAGGTGTTCTGGGTCAATATCGTGCTGGCCATCTTCAACCTGATTCCTGCTTTTCCCATGGACGGCGGGAGAGTGCTCAGAGCCCTGCTGGCGCTCAAGATGGACTATGTCCGAGCCACTGAGATCGCTGCCACGACCGGCCAGGCTCTAGCCCTGGTCTTTGGTTTTGTGGGCCTGTTCTACAACCCTTTTCTGGTTTTCATCGCCCTCTTTGTCTGGATGGGTGCTGCCGGAGAGGCCAGCATGGTCCAGATGAGGACGGCACTCCGCGGGATCCCCGTCAGCCATCTCATGATGACTGATTTTCAAACCCTCTCCATCCACGATTCGCTCGATCACGCCGTCCGCCACATCCTGGCCGGTTTCCAGCAGGATTTCCCGGTGCTGGATCAGGGTGCGGTGGCAGGGGTCCTGACGCGTTCCCGGATGATGTCGGCACTGGCCAGTCAAGGACAAAGCGGGAGCGTGGCCGACTTCATGGACCGGGATTTTCAGACCGCTGATCCTTCCGAAATGGCTCAAACCGCCTTCCAGCGATTGCAGACGTGTGAATGCCGCACCCTGCCGGTGGTGCGGGATGGACGGCTGGTCGGGATCGTGAACTCTGAGAATCTGGGAGAGTTCCTGTTGATTCAAAAGGCCCTCCATCAACACACACGTGTGGGGTAAGCGCTCGCTGGTGCTCGCGGCGGTTCTAGGTTCTAGGTTCTAGGTTTTGGGCAGCGCTGGAAGAACAGAACGGTAGAGCGTCAGCTCACCGTTTCCCGAATTCAACGGGGGGCTCACACCCTCCCGTTCTGTTGTCGTAGGTGTCAAGGAACAGCACAGAACGGTAGAGCGTGAGCTCACCGTTAGTCTGGAATTCGGAATCTGGAATCACAGCATAGCAGGACCTCCGTGTGGTCCGATGAGGTCGCTGTGCCGTCCATCACCCAGAACCCATCACCCAGAAACCAGAACCCATTCCCCCATTCCTCCCATCTAAGAAAACAATCACTATGCCGTTATCAAACGGAAGGGGCACCGAGAACCCCTCCGAAGTGTCAAAAGCAGACGAAAGTCTTTCTCAAGGGGATATGCCATGAAGACCACCGTTGCAGCACTCATACTCTTGGCCCTGGTCAGCCTCCTGCCCTGGAATACGCAGGAGAGTTCAGTCCCGGAACCACCCCAGCCGGGGCCGGTGAACTACGGTGACTACAGCTCGATTCACAAGGCGGCCGAGCAGCTCTACGCCAGAAAGTCCTTCCAGCGTGCCTATGAGACCTATCTGCGGGCCCGGGATCTGGAACTCGATCCCGATCAGACGCGCTGGGTCGAGTTTCGGCTGGCCGACACGCTTTGGAGATCAAAGGCTTCGACTCAGTCCTCAGATCCAACTCAGTTGGAGGAAGCCGAAAAGCAGCTCCAGGAGCTGCTGCGAAGGGAGCCGACGGATGTGGTGGCCGCCGAGATCAACCAGTCGCTGGGGGATTACCACTGGATGCGCCGCAACGCCCGCAACTGGAACCAGGCGTGGCCCTACTATCAGAAAGCTCTCGGCTACTGGGCAGGATCCCGAGATCTGGAGGTGGCCCGCCAGCGCTATCTGCAGATCGTTTTTTCTGTCAGCCTTCCCCACTGGCAGGATCAGGGCTACTACTATGGCTACTACGGCAACTATCTCCCTCTTCCCGTACTTCAGAACACTCTCAACCTGGCCCGCACCGATGTCGAAAAGACCCAGGCCCATTACCTTCTGGCCACGACTCTTGCGGCCCAGGGTAACTGGACCCAGAAGAGGAGAGCCACACCGCACTTCGAGGCGACCCTGGAAGCCGGCAAGCGAGTGGACTGGTACGACGACGCCCTTTTCCGATTCACCCAGTTCATGTCCAACACCGGCCGGATCCGCCTTCGGGAAAACGGCCAGTGGTACAACGAGCCGGACTACGTGCGTGCAGTGGAGCTGCTCAGAAGACTGCTGCGGGACTACTCCAAAGGAGAGACGCGCTACTATGACCAGGCTAAGAACCTTCTCAAGCAGATCACAGGCCCCACAATCGGGGTCGGTGTCTCGAATGTGTTTCTTCCCGAGTCCGAGATCCAGTTCCATCTGAACTGGCGCAACGTTCATTCTATCCGCCTGGAGTTGTATCCGATCGAACTGGTCGATGAGGTCTCCCTGCACCTGGAAACGAAACAGGTCAACTGGATCGAGACACTTCGCGTCCAGGGACGACCGACCCTCCGATCGTGGGCCAAGCCGGTCGAGAACGAATCCGATCATCAACCCGGTTCTTCGCAGGAGCGGCTGGAGAAGCTGTCTCCCGGTGCCTATCTTCTGGTTGCCAAGGCGGGTGGAAAAGAGGCTCGGGATCTGATTCTGGTTTCGGAGTCCTCTCTCGTTCTCAAGACTCATGGAAGCAGTGCGCTGCTGTACATGTGCAGTGCCCTGGACGGATCTCCCGTAGCCGGGGCCGAATTCTCCATCTGGCGCTTTTCCAGCCGCCACGACAGCTGGCAGGTCCGAAGGGGCCAGACCGGCGACGATGGAGTTGCCAGAGTGCGCTTTACTCGAGAGGGAAACAACAGCTACAGTTTCTTCGCAGCCGTGTCCCACGGAGATCAACAGGCCTTCAGCCAGGGCCACGGTTACTCCCAGCAGCACTCCAAGTGGAAAGTTTACGTACTCACCGATCGGCCGGCTTACCGCCCCGGGGAGGAGGCCCACTGGAAGCTGGTGGCACGACTGGAGTCCCCGCAGGGATACTTGACCCCGTCCGACCAGGAACTGGAGATCGAGATTACCGATCCCAAGGGTGCCAGCGTTGAAAAGACCCGGATCACGTTGAACCGCTTTGGGAGCGGGTGGGGCAATCTGGAGCTGACCGACGCCATGCCGCTGGGAGAGTACAAGATTGGCTTTTGGGATCAGGGCCGCAAGAACTGGATCGGCTCCCAGACACTACTGAGGCTGGAGGAATACAAACTGCCCGAATTCAGGGTTCGAGTTGAGCCTCCCCGCCAGGATGATCGCCCCAGAGTTTTTTCTCTGGGTGAGCAGGTCGAAGTGAAGGTGGTGACCGAATACTACTTTGGAGGTCCGGTGGTCGGGGCTGACACAGAGATCATTGTCTTTCAGCGGCCTTTCCAGCAGTACTGGCGTCCCCCCGATGAATTTGCCTGGCTTCGCGATCCCGACACCAGCTGGAACCGTCACTACGGAGGTGGGCGTGGGCAGGAAGTCAAGCGCACCACCGTCAAAACGAACGAGAACGGAACCGCGTCCGTGAGCATTGATACCAGCTCCATTGGCCTGCAGGACGTCGAGTTCGAGATTGAAGCCCGGGTGCGCGACTCTTCGCGTCGAGAAGTTGTCTCCAACGGGAGAGTTCGAGTGACCCGGCAGCGCTACTTTGCCTATCTCCAGCCCGGCCACCATCTCTACCGGCCTGGCGACAAGGTGGAGCTGAAAATACACACGCTCGATGCCAACCAGCTTCCTTTGCAGGCCGAGGGGACGGTTACCGTCTCCCAGAGTCGCTGGGAGGAGATCTGGATCGATCACCTGGGCCGGGAGTCAAGCGCCGAAGAGCTCCGAAAGCGACAGGCCGGGAGATCAGGTGTCGAACTGCCTCCAGGATGGCGTCTCAAGTATCGTGGCTATCGCGACGAGGAGATTCTGTCCCGCCGGATGCGCACGGATGAGGAAGGCCAGGCGGAGCTGGTGTTCCCGGCGAAGAGCGAAGGCTACTACAGGATTCGCTGGGTCAGTGACCGGGAAGCCGATTTTCCGGTTCAGTCGGAGGCCCAGGTGTGGGTCGGGGACCGGCAGAGCCAGGAACTTGGCTATCGCCACAGCGGCCTCGAGATCGTGCTCGATCAGGACACAGCCCGGGTTGGGCAGCCCCTGACGGCCATGCTGGCCAGCCACACCAGCGACCGCTGGGTTCTGCTCAGTGTGGAGGCGGAGGATCTTTACAGTTATCAGGTGGTGCACCTGGCAGGGACCGTCAAGCTGGTTCAGATCGACATCGGGGCCCAGCACGTCCCCAACGTCTTCCTGCGGGCTTTCATGGTGTCCGACACTCAGATTCATGAAGACACCAAACCGCTCATCGTTCCACCTTCGCAGAATGCCGTCCAGGTAGAGATCGTCGCTGGTCAGAAGGAGTACCTTCCCAGGGAAAAAGGTCAGATGACCCTGATCACCCGTGACGAACACGGCAACCCGGTTTCGGCGGAAGTGGCCTTTGGGGTCGTAGATGACTCCGTGTACGCGATTCAGGACGACTATGCCTCCGATCCGCTGCGTTTTTTCTTCGGCCGCAAGAGGGGCTTGAACGTTCAGACCCAGAGCACTTTTCAGCAGAAGAGCTACCTGCGTCTGGAGGAAGACAAGGATGGAAATCTGGTCATGACCGGGAACAGGCAGGATCGGGGTCGAGGAGTCGCCGGCCAGGCGATGGGAGCTTCCCGTGGAGAGTTGAGCAGTAGTTTGAGACACTCTTCCAATGGCCGGGAATTTGCAGCCTTTGACATGGTGGCCGAATCCGAGAGTTTTGAATTCCGGGCCAATGCCAGGATGAAAATGGTCGGCGGGTACGCCGTGGCCCAAAAGGCTGCTGCTGGTCCCGCCAGTCTGGAAGCCGTCCAGGTACGAAGCGATTTCAGCACCACCATCTTGTGGACCCCTGACGTCATCACGGGGGAGGACGGCAAAGCCACCGTCCCGGTCACCTTCAATGACACCCTCACGACGTGGCGAGCCACGGCCCGGGCATTTACCAGTGACGATCACTTCGGACAGGGAACCACGACCGTGGTCACCAACCAGCCTCTTATGGTCCGACTGCAGTCGCCACGGTTTTTCCTGACCGGTGACACGGTGACCGTTTCGGCGGTGATCAACAACAATACGAAACGGGCCATGAGAGCCGATGTCCAACTGCTGGCTGCCGATCTGGGGTCCCCTCTCTCGGCTGCCGCCAGGACCATCTCGATCGATGCCGAAGGCGACACCCGGGTGGACTGGCGCTTCAAAGTGGAGCATCCCGGAGAAACCCGGCTCAAGGTCGTGGCCCGAGCCGATGACTACTCCGATGCCATGGAGAGGGTCTATCCCGTCTTTGAGCACGGGATCGAGAAACTGATCGCGACTTCCGGCAAATCGATGGAGGAGCTGCTGCAGATTCCCCTCGACCTGCCCGCCCGCAAACCGGAAAGCACCCGCGTGACGATTCAGGTGACTCCCAGTCTGGCCGTGACCATGCTCGATGCCCTGCCCTACCTGATCGACTACCCCTACGGCTGTACCGAGCAGACTATGAGCCGCTTTCTCCCGGCCGCCATCACGGCCCGCACCCTGAGGAGACTGGGACTGGAGGCGGAAGACATCGCCGGCAAGTTGTTTGGCGGCATCGAAGCCGAGACGGCCTCCCAGACCCACCGGAAGGGACCCCGGGATTTGAGACTGCTGGACGACATGATCGAAAGAGGCCTGCAGCGACTCTATGACTTTCAGCACAGCGACGGGGGCTGGGGTTGGTGGAAGGAAGGGGACAGCGATCACTTCATGACGGCCTATGTGTTGTGGGGGCTGAGCCTGGCTCTGGAAGCCGAGATGGATGTGAAGGGCGATGTGCTGCAGCGCGCCGCCCGCTTTTTAGACCAGGAGATCGTGGAAGCGGAGACGACCCCGGACTTGCAGGCCTGGATGCTGCATGGACTGAGCGCCTATCGTTCCGTGAGTCGCAGCAGCCCGAGTTCCTTCCAGGTGAATGCCTTCAATCACCTGTGGAACAATCGCGAGCGCCTGAACGCCTATACGCGGGCCCTGCTGGCACTCAGCGCCCACCAGATGAACAACCCGCCGCGGGCCCAGACCCTGATCGAGAATCTGGAGAATGGCGTCAAGCGCGATCAGCTTCCCTTGCAGTCAAAGCTGATCCAGCGGTCGTCCCCAGGCAACGGCGGACTGCCGACCGCTCACTGGGGCGAGGCACTCTTGTCCAAATTAGCCATAAGAGAGGTCGGGTCGACCTCGTAAGATTCGGTTGATCGAATAACCGGACAAGGAGGACCCGACCATGAATCGATTTTGCAGCATTTTCAGTCAACTTCTCCAGCTTTTTCCTCGCTGGGAGTTTCAACAACTGGTCCTGGAGACCAAAGCCGAGCGCCATGCACGCGGTTTCAGCAGCTGGGGACAGTTTGTCGCCATGCTGTTTTGCCAGCTGGGCCGTGCTCATAGCCTGCGGGAGATCTGCGGAGGCCTGGCCAGCTGTGAAGGAAAACTGCATCATCTTGGAATCGCTTCTCCCAAGCGCTCCACCCTCAGCTATGCCAATAAGCATCGACCCTGGCAACTGTACGAAAAGGTTTTTTACCGCCTGCTGGATCGTTGTCTGAGAGAGACCGAAGGGCGTCGCAAGAGAAGATTTCGTTTCAAGAATCCGCTGCTGAGTCTGGATGCGACCGTCATCGATCTGTGCGCACAATTGTTTGACTGGGCTCATTTTTGCCGAACCAAGGGGGCCGTCAAACTGCATCTACTCTTGGACCACAACGGTTACCTTCCCGTCTTTGCCCACATCACCGAGGCAGCCACGGCCGACATCACCGTGGCTCGCCGTCTGAAGTTTGCCGCCGGCACCGTTGTCGTCTTTGATCGCGGCTACAACGACTACAACTGGTATGCGGACTTGACCCGTCAGGGCGTCTTCTTTGTGACCCGTCTCAAAGACCGTGCCGATTACGAGGTCCTCGAAGACCGCCCGCTTCCCAAAAACCGTCGAGTCGTCCGTGACCAGGTGATTTTCTTTCACGGACTGGCCGCCCAGGACAAAACCTGTTTCTTGCGCCTGGTCGAAATCCAAGATCCGCTCTCTGGCCGCCTCGTTTTTTTGACGAATCACCTGGATTTCGGAGCCACCACCATTGCCGCAATCTACAAGGAGCGCTGGCAAATCGAGCTCTTTTTCAAGGCCCTCAAGCAGAATCTACGGGTCAAGACCTTCGTCGGCACCTCGGCCAACGCCCTCAAGACCCAAATTTGGACAGCATTGATCGCTCTGCTGATTCTGAAGTTTCTGCAGCTCAAAGCAACCTTTGACTGGTCACTGTCCAATCTGGCCGCACTGCTGAGGATGAACCTGTTCGTTCATAGAGACTTGTGGAGGTGGTTGAACCAACCATTCAAGTTTCCACCCCTACTACCGGAGAGCTCTCAAGCCTCCTTCACCCTCTCGTAATCTGGACAGCACCATCGGAGACCTGGACATGAAACCCTGAAAATCCCGTCCAAGACGCCAATAAAATCAAGGGGTTGATGATCGAATCTCAGCTAATTTGGACAGCAGTGGGGGCGAGGACGGAATCCACTGGAGATGGTCCGAAGGTGGAGTCGAGGCTACGGCCTTCGCTCTTCGAGCACTGCTTCAGATCAGCCCGGACAACGAGCTCGTGGATTCCGTCATCAACTGGCTGATCAAGAATCGGCGGGGAGCCCAGTGGAGCAGCACCCGCGACACTGGAGTTCCCCCGGTTTCGTGGACACCTAATCCTTTGGGAGAATGGAGGACACGATGCCAAGAACAAGACGAGCTTATCCACCCGAGTTTCGCCAGCAGATAGTCGAGCTTCATCGAGCCGGGCGCAGCCCCGGTGAGCTGGCCCGAGAGTTTGAACCCAACGAACAGACGATCCGCAACTGGATCGCCCAGGCAGACCTGGATGAAGGCCGTCGTAGAGACGGCCTGACGACGGTAGAACGAGCCGAGCTGCGGAAGTTGCGCAAAGAAAATAGGCAGCTGAGGGTTGAGCGGGAAATATTGGCAAAAGCCGCGGCCTGGTTCGCACGGGAGAGCGATCCGATTTCCAAGGAGTCTTCAGGTTCGTGAAAGTGAATCAGGCCGACTATCCAATCACCACCATGTGCCGTTTGCTGGGTGTCTCCACCAGTGGCTACTACGCGTGGGTCGATCGCGGACCTTCGACTCGAGATGAAGCGAATGCTCGTCTTCTGGAAACAATCAACGGGATCCACCAGCAAAGTCGTCGGACCTATGGAGCTCCCCGCATTACGGCGGAACTTCGAGAGGAAGGTCACCTGGTGGGCAAAAACCGGGTGGCCCGACTGATGAAAGTCGCCGGCATTGAAGGCGTTAGCCGCAGACGCAAGACACGCACGACCCTGAGAGGCCAAGACAGCCGTCCGGCTCCGGATCTGGTGGAGCGAAACTTCCAGGTCAGCCGCCCCAACCGACTGTGGGTTGCAGACATCACGTACGTGCCGAGTTGGGCAGGTTTCGTCTACCTGGCCGTAGTGGTCGACGCTTTCAGTCGTCGAGTGGTCGGCTGGTCGCTCAGAAATGATCTCAAGACCCGGCTAGTGACCGATGCCCTGCAAATGGCACTTCAAGAGCGTGAATCCGACGGGGTGATCCATCACTCGGACCAGGGGACGCAATACACGTCGATCGAGTTCGGGCTACGCTGCAAGAGAGCCGGCATCAGACCCTCCATGGGCTCGGTCGGTGACTGTTATGACAACGCGCTGTGTGAGAGCTTTTTTGCCTCTCTGGAGTGTGAACTGATCGACCGGCACAGCTTCCGCAGCAAGCTGCAGGCCAAGCTTGCTGTCTTCGACTACATCGAGGGCTTTTACAACCCTCACAGGCGGCACTCGTCACTGGACTATCTGTCGCCGATCAACTATGAATCGAGGCACTCAGATGTGGCTTGATTCGAAAGCCGTAAACTGTCCACAAAAGTGGGGTAACTTCACACCCATTGTAGTCCTGGCCCTCAACGACTATCTGGAGGTCAGTGGAGAGCTCGAACAAGAGGTTGGATACGAGGTGCGTGTCAACGGCGAGAAGATTGCGGAGCGCCACATCTCGGGCGCGGAATTGCTCTCCGCTCCCAGTCGCTTCGCCATCGACCCCGCGATGATTCGAGACGGAACCAATCAGATTGAGATTCGGCGAACCGCTGGCGAGGCTCCTCTTTACTACATGGTCGAAGCCAGATTCTTCAGCCTTGAAGAGCCTATCCAGGCGGAGGGGTATGAGATCTTCAGCCAGCGGGAATACTACCGGCTGGTGCCCCGGCCGACACTCCTGAACGGGCATGTCCTGGAACGGGTCCGGGTGAAAGATGGAGATACTCTGGGCAGCGGTGAGCGCCTCGAGGTCGTGCTCAGGATCGAGGCCAAGAACAACTATGAGTACCTGGTGTTCGAAGACCTGAAACCGGCCGGCCTGGAAGCGGTTGCCCTGCGCAGCGGAGGTCCGGTCTACGCCCGGCAGTTGAGATCGAGCGCCGTCTCCAGTGAAGCGCCTCCGGGAAAGGGACCGAGCGTTTCTGCGCCGCCGCAAAGGGAACAGAGCATTTCGGGAACCGATCAAAGTCGCCTCACGGGGAGAACCCGGTGGGTGCACCGCGAGCTTCGTGACCGGAAGGTCGCATTCTTCATCGACAAGCTCCCCGAGGGCTTCTGGGAACTCCGCTACGAGCTGCGCGCTGAAACTCCCGGTGACTTTCATGCCCTGCCCTTGCTGGGTTACGCCATGTACGTCCCCGAGATCCGGACCAACAGCGAGGAGATAAGAGTCTCGGTGGCGGACTAGCCGCCTTGGGCGGCGACCGTAGGGGCCGGTCTTTTAGCCTTGCCCGGAGTTTGAAACCAGCTTCGCGCAAACAGTAGGGACAGATACCGGCTGCTCAGCCAATTCCTCTTTTATCCTGACCCGTATTGCGTCTGGTCAAGTAGCAGGAGTTGCGCTATCGTGAGAGGCAGGGCGACCGATGGATTCCTCTACCTCCTCCTGGCGGGCTTTGTGTCCACTGTGCTGTGGTTCGTTCTGTTCGAGGAAGTGAACCTCTGCGAAATGCTTCCCGGTTTTGTGGTGGGATTTCTTGTCACCATTGGAGTGAGTCTTTTCACGGAAGCACCCGAGGGAGCGGCCGAAGAACACGAAGCCGTATGGCGCGCAGTGGGGAAGGCCTCGTGGGATTCGAGCGAAAGCAACAACTGTTTGCGAGGGCACCATTTGGAAGATTAACATGCAGCGATCGCTAACCCAGCGATCGCTAACCCAGGAGGTTGCATCTCATGATCACCATGAATCTCGTACGAACGATAGTGGACGGTCTCGCAAGGTTGCGATTCCTAGCAAACGCCACTCGAAAACCGCCTCTAGCAGAGGGTCGGCCCACGACACCCAGGTTCACGTTCCAGCCCAGCGGCCGGTTGGGTCGATGGAGCCATTTTGTCTTCGTAACCCTTGTGTTACTTGCACATCCATGGGTGCAGAGTGCGAGTGTACAGGAGCCCATCGCTCGTCTCGCCGATCTGCTGGCCGTGGCTCGCGAACGCAACCCGCAGCTTCATGCCGCCCAGCAGAGGTGGGAGGCGATGACCAAAGTTCCGCCGCAGGAAGGCAGCCTGCCCGACCCGGCATTCTCGGTTCGAAACTTTGGAGTCGGCCAGCCTTTCTCCACCTTGAACACCAGCAACTTTGCCTTTGTCAGTCTCGGCCTCTCGCAGCAGATCCCTTTTCCGGGAAAACAGAGGCTGAGATCGGACATGGCGAGAGAAGACGCCCGGGCCGAAAAGCAGCGCTACCTGCAGCTGGAGCTGGACGTGCTGTCCCAGGTGAAGACTGCCTACTACGACTACTTCTACTTCACGAAGACATTGGAGACGGTGGCCAGGACACGCGATTTGCTGCTCAGCTTCGAGAAGATCGCCCGGGCGCGGTACTCGGTAGGACGAGGCCTTCAACAGGACGTGCTGCGGGCTCAGCTCGAACTTACGGGGCTGCGGGAACGCGAGGAGGTGTTCGGACAGCGGCAGGGGAGCGCCCAGGCTGCGATCAATAGTTTGCTGGACCGCCCACCCGATGCGTTTCTGGGTGCGCCGGAAAAGGTCGAGCAGGCCCCTTTCCCAGCCGAATTGACTGAGCTCTACCAACAGATGCAGCGCAATTCACCGGTGTTGCGGGAGCGGGAGCACCAGGTGGGCCGCAATGCCCTGGCCGTAGATCTATCTCGCAAGAATTACTATCCGGATATGAGGGCGGGGTTTGAGTGGCAACACACGGGATCAATGTTCCGGGACTATTATGTTGCAGCTTTCGAGGTCAGAGTCCCCCTCTACTTCTGGCGCAAGCAGCGTCTGGGAGTCGAAGAAGCCTCAGCCCGACTGGTCGAGTCGCGCCGATCCTACAGGGCTGCCACCCAGGAACTACTGTTTCAAACCAAAGACCAGTTCCTGCAGGCCCGCGCCTCGGACCGTCTGCTGTCGCTTTACAAGACCGCCCTGATTCCGCAAACCACGTTGACACTGGAGTCAGCCATTTCCAGCTACGAGGTGGGATCGGTGGACTTTCTGACTCTGGTGAGTGCTGCTATCGTATTACTTGATTATGAGCTGGAGTATTACGGTCAGCTGGCTACCTATCAGAAGGCGCTGGCGAGCCTGGAACCCATTGTCGGCAAGACGTTGATTCCTTGATCAGAGCCTGGAAAATGGAGAAAGACCAGAAGACGGACTGTTTTGGTCTCAGTACTTTATGGTCGCTGGCCCTTCTGCTGATGGGAGTCGCAGTCTGCTGTGGCCACTGCACGGACGCACCTCCAGCTACCCACGAAATCGCTTCGAACGGAGCGGCAGCCATCGACTACTGGACTTGCACGATGCATCCTTCGGTCAAGATGAAGGACGCCGGCACATGTCCGATTTGCAGCATGAACCTGGAGGCGGTCAAGAGACAGGAGCCTGTTCCGAGGGAACCCGCAACTGAGTACTGGACCTGCACGATGCATCCTTCGGTCAAGATGAAGGACGCCGGCACGTGTCCGATTTGCAGCATGAACCTGGAGGCGGTCAAGAGACAGGAGCCTGTTCCGAGGGAACCCGCAACTGAGTACTGGACCTGCACGATGCATCCTTCGGTCAAGATGAAGGACACCGGCACGTGTCCGATTTGCAGCATGAACCTGGAGCACGTCAAGAAAGAGGGGATGTCAACGGGCGGTGAGTTGGGGGAAGCAGCGAGGTCCATGTTCAGGGTGGAACCGATCCGCCAGCAGTTGATCGGGGTGCGCACGGAGCCGGTGGTCATGCGGAGTTTGGACAGGAGCATAACGACCATCGGCACCGTGGAGCTGGATGAAACCCGTATTACGTACGTCCACACCAAGTACAGCGGCTGGATCAGCAAGGTTTTTGTCAACTATACGGGGCAGCATGTCAAGAAAGGGGATCCACTTTTCTCTCTCTACAGTCCAGAGTTGGTTGCCACGCAGGAGGAGTTCCTGCTGGCTCGCAAGGCCCAGCGTGCTCTCGGCGACCACCCTCTCGAAGAGGTGGCGATGGGCGCCCATTCACTCCTGACCGCTGCCAGGAGACGCCTGCTGCTGTGGGACATCACTGAAGAGCAGCTCGACAAACTGGCAGAGACGGGAGAAGTGCAGAAGGACCTGATTGTTTATTCAACCGTCGAAGGGCATGTAAACCACAGGAACGCCTTTGAAAACATGCTCGTGGAACCAGGAACGAGGATCTATACAGTGGCCGATCACTCCCGCGTTTGGGTACACGTCGAGGTCTATGAGAACGACATCCGTCTGGTGCGCCTGGGGCAGGATGCTGTGATGAGTGTGGATGCCTATCCGGGTAGGCGATTTGCCGGCAAGGTGACTTACATCTGGCCCCATCTTTCGGAAGCCAGTCGCACTCTGAGAGTGCGACTGGAGTTTGCCAATCCGAACTTAATACTCAAGCCGGGAATGTATGCCCAGGCCAGACTCTACGTTTCGCGACACACGGCCATGGTGGTCCCGACCAGCGCAGTTTTGCGGACTGGTGAGCACGACATCGTCTTTGTCAGTCATGGACAAGGACGCATGGAAGCACGCCGCATTGAGGTAGGCGGTCGTTTCGAGGATTTCTATGAGGTCAGCAGGGGTCTGAAGCTCGGTGAAGAGGTCGTGGCGGCCGCAAACTTCTTGATCGACGCCGAGAGTCAAGTACAAGGGGCGATTGCGAGCTGGGGCGGAGCGGAACGCTGATTAACCAACTCATTGACTACTGCGCCCGGAACCGGTTCCTGGTTCTGCTGTCTTTCGGTTTCCTGACTTCCTGGGGCGTCTGGTCCATATACAACGTCACGCTGGATGCGATCCCGGATCTATCCGATGTCCAGATTATTGTCTTCACTGAGTGGCCTGGTCGCAGCCCCGATCTGGTAGAAGACCAGATCACCTACCCGATTGTCACTTCCCTGCTGGCGGCACCCAGGGTGCAGTTCGTGCGAGCGCAATCCTTCTTCGGTCTTTCGTTCGTCTACGTCATTTTCGACGACGGCACCGACATGTACTGGGCGCGGAGCCGCGTGCTGGAGTACATGCAAAGCATCCTGGGCAGCCTGCCTGAGGGGGTGACCCCAAGGCTGGGTCCGGACGCCACTGGCGTCGGGTGGGTATACCAGTACGTTCTCCTGGACGAGACGGGGCAGCACAACCTCCAGGAGCTGCGAAGCTTTCAGGATTGGTACCTGCGCTACTGGTTGCAGGGAGTACCAGGCGTGGCGGAGGTAGCCACTGTCGGCGGTTACGTCAAGCAGTACCAGATAACTCTCGACCCTGACAAATTGCGCGCTTACAACGTTCCGCTGCGCAGGGTGATCGACGCCGTTCGGAGGAGCAATAACGATGTCGGGGGCAAAACCCTGGAGATCGCGACCACCGAGTACTTTGTCCGGGGACGGGGTTACGTCCGCTCGATTCACGATCTCGAAACCGTCCCGGTGGGTACCGACGGGCGGGGAACACCGATCTATATCAGGGACCTCGGCCATGTGACGCTGGGTCCCGACATTCGTCGCGGACTCGCCGAGTGGAATGGGCAGGGGGAAGTTGTCGGGGGCATCGTTGTTATGCGCTTCGGGGAGAATGCCCTGGACGTCATCGAGGGAGTGAAGACGCGACTCGATGAAGTTCAAGGCTCTCTGCCCCCGGGGGTCAAGATTGTTCCCGCCTACGATCGCTCAGAGTTGATTCTTCGGGCCATCGAAAACCTTACGGACACCCTCAAGGAAGAGATTGCGATCGTCAGTATTATTATTATCCTTTTTTTACTGCACCTTCCCAGTGCACTCCTCCCCATCGTCACGATTCCTGTCGCCATCATTTTGGCTTTCATCCCGATGTACTACATGGGGCTCACGGCCAACATCATGTCGCTGGGCGGCATTGCCATTGCCATCGGCGCGCTGGTGGACGCCTCGATCGTGGTAGTTGAACAGGTGCGCAAGAAGCTCGAGCATTGGGACGCGGAAGGGCGCAGGGAGCCGCATGGAGAGGTTATCCTCGGGGCGGTGAAAGAAGTGGCCGGTCCCAGCTTCTTTTCGCTGCTGGTTATCGCCGTCGCCTTTCTGCCGGTATTCACGCTGTCGGCTCAGGAGGGCCGGCTGTTCAAGCCCCTCGCCTTCACTAAGAACTTTTCGATGGCCTTCGCTGCCATTCTCGCCATAACCCTTATGCCGGCTCTCATCACACTGGTTACCCGAGTAGAACCATTCTCTTTTCGTCCTCGTTTGCTCTCGGCATTGCTGAACGCCGTCTGGGTGGGGAAGATTCAACCCGAAGAAAAGCATCCTCTGAGCCGGTTCATGATTGCTCTTTACCTGCCCGTAGTGAACGTGGTGTTGCGCTTCAAATGGGCTATGCTGGCACTGGCGGTACTGGCGGTGGCGCTGACCGTCCCCATCTATCTACAGCTCGGCTCCGAGTTTATGCCCCCCCTCAACGAAGGCTCGATTCTGTTCATGCCGACTTCGGTGCCGGGCATGTCCATCACCGAAGCATCCCGGATTCTCCAAACCCAGGATAAGATCCTGTCACAATTTCCTGAGGTGGAGAGTGTTTTCGGCAAAATCGGACGCTCCAGTACACCCACTGATCCTGCCCCGCTCAGCATGGTGGAGACGACTGTGCTCTTGAAACCGGCAGCGGAGTGGCGGACCGTCCAGCAAGAGCGCTGGTATTCCAGTTGGGCTCCCGAGCAACTGAAGGACGTTCTGCGGCGCCTCTGGCCCGAAGAGCGGCCGATGAGCTGGGACGAGCTAGTCGAAGACATGGGCCCCAAGGTCAAGTTTCCCGGGATGGCCAACATCTGGTGGATGCCCGTCCAGACGCGGACGGAAATGTTGGCCACAGGCATGCGCAGCAACCTGGGCATCAAAATCTTTGGACCCGACCTCGCCACCAGCGAAGAGATTGGCATACAGATCGAACAGGCTCTCACCGACGTGCCAGGCACCCGCAGCGTCTTTGCCGAGCGTGTCACCGGGGGTTACTTTGTCGATATCGAGGTCAACCGTGAGGCAGCGGCACGCTATGGTCTCACCGTGGGCGATGTGCAGGACATCATCGAGACCGCCATCGGGGGTAAGACCATTGCGCACACAGTGGAAGGGCGCGAGCGTTATCCAATCAATATCCGGTATCCCCGCGAGCTGCGTGACGACATCGACAAGCTGAGCCGGGTGTTGGTCGCAACACCGACTGGAGCACAGATCCCCATATCCCTGGTCACCGATATTTACTACAGCAGGGGTGCCCCTCAGATCCGCGATGAGGGCGGCCAGCTCGTGGCCTTCGTCTTCGTCGATGTCTCCCACAAGAATTACGAAGGCTACATCCAGCAAGCCCAGCAAGTTGTACGAGAGAAAGTAGATCTGCCCGCTGGATACCGCATCGAGTGGGCCGGTCAGTACAAATATCTACTCCGCACCCGGGAGCATCTCAAGGTGATCTTGCCTCTGACGCTTTTCATTATCGTGGTGCTCCTTTATCTCAACACTCGCTCCCTGATCAAAACCTTTATCATTCTGCTGGCCGTGCCGTTTTCAGCGATCGGGGCGATCTGGCTCCTCTACCTGCTCGGTTACAACATGAGCATCGCAGTATGGGTCGGCCTGATCGCCCTGCTGGGCGTCGATGCGGAGACCGGCGTCTTTATGCTCCTGTACCTCGACCTGGCCTACGAAGAGCGGCGGGCCAAGGGTCTCATGAACTCAATGTCGGACCTGAAAGAGGCGATCATCGATGGAGCCGTGAAAAGAGTTCGCCCCAAGGTGATGACGGTGGCAACCACCTTTATCGCACTGGTGCCCATCATGTGGTCCGCCGGCACGGGCGCGGACGTGATGCGCCGCATCGCCGCACCCGTAGTTGGTGGAATATTAACTTCGTTCCTCATGGAACTTTTGGTCTATCCAGCCATTTACGAGATCTGGAGGGGGTTTTCGGTACGCCGTGCCATGAAGGATGTCTCTCATGCTTAAATTTTTGCTCGCCTTGCTCCTTTGTGCCCCCGGCCCAGCTCAGGCAGCCGAGGCGTTTCAGTTCCCGGTGGTTCGCGACAAGTTGCTCCGAGATGAACCAGGACACTTGACGATTGATGATGAAGGGATCATCTATCGGTCGGACAACGGGAAGACCACGCTGCGGTTTGCCTACGCCGACATCCGGAAAGCGAATCTATCACGGCCGCACGTGATTCGACTGCAGACCTATGACCGCTCGAAGCGTAAGCTCACGCGCAATCGCAGTTATGAATTCCGTTTGAAAGAGGAGGTTACCGATTCGAGACTTGCCCGCTTCCTGATCCAACGTCTGGCGCGCCCGCTGGTAGGTTTCTACGAGCTTGCAGGCGAATCTTCCGGGGAGATTCCCGTTTATCATCGCCATCGACTTGGCGGGTGCCATGGGGTTCTTCGTATCGTGGAGGAAGGAATTCAGTTCGTGAGTGAACAATCAGTCGATTCTCGAAGCTGGCTGTATCGGGACCTGGAAACGCTCGGCAGTTCGAATCCCTTTAACCTGCGCGTGCGGTCTTTTGTAGAGACGTATATGTTTGATCTGAAGGACAGAGTGCCCGAGGAGACCTATCGCCTGATCTGGCAACGAATCCACAATCCGCAAACCAGCAGAGCCGGCGGGAACTGAGGACGTTGATACGAGAAATCCACCCCACCCCTGAACTTCACTAATAAGAGATGACTTCGTTCAGTCCTTCCACCAGCACATCAAGGGTCTCGGCCGGGACTTGACCGAGTTTCTTTCCCAGCCGCTTTACAGACAGGGTTCGAATCTGACTGATTTTCACCCAGGATTGTTTCGACAGCCTGGGAGCTTCCAACTTCAATGTCAATGGGAAGCCCGCCTTCTGTGCCTGACTGGTGACAGCCATGGCGATAACGGTACCGGAGCGTTGATTGAAAACCTCGTGGCTCAAGACGACAACCGGTCGTCGACCAGCCTGCTCATGACCTCGAACAGGGTTCAGGTCAGCCCAATAGATGTCCCCTCTCAATATACGGGCCATTCAGTCTCATCGGTGCTCAGCCACTCATCGGCAAGTTTTTGCTCGAATTCTTGATCCAGCTTCGCGCTTTCGCGTGCCAGGCATGAGCGATCGAGCCGTTCCAGCTTCTCTCTTACAGCCTCCTGGATGGCCCGGCTCCGGCTGGGGTAGTACCTCTCCCTGACCAGACGGTCAACCCGCTCCAGGAGCATACGTTCAAGAGTGATCGCAACTTTCTGAGCACCCATATTCGTCCTCCAAGTATGACACGGTATCATACCCAGTGGAACCGATTTCAGCATCTTGGAAGCTTACTTTGCTTCTTAGCCCGGAAAATTCATAAGTTGTCGAAGCGAAGGGCCGCAAGCGCCGCGCTGGCAAGGCTTTACCTCCGAGGGCACCGCAGGCATAGTCGTGACTCTGTCGAGGAGCCCGAGGAGGGGGAACGCAGCCAGGGCGGATGATGGGGGCGCTGCAGCCGACAACTTATGAATTTTCCGGGTTTGATTGGCGACAGTTAGAATTCCCCGCGACGACAAATGGAATTCCCCGCTTTTTCAGGGCTGATCCTGACCATGAGGGCATGGTTAAGGATCAGCAAGTGCGGAGGTTAGTAAAGTTGAAGAAGAACGAGAAGACGCTAACGATGGCGGCGGCCAAAGCGGGGATGTCGCGAAAGACAGCTCGCAAGTACCTGAAGTCGGGAAAGCTACCGAGCCAGTGTCAGCCGGAACGGTATTGGAGAACTCGATCGGATCCGTTCGAGTCGGTGTGGCCGGAGGTGAAAAAGATCCTGAAGCGATCGCCGACGGTGGAAGCAAAAGCGGTGTTCGATCATTTGTGTCGTCAGCAGGAAGGGGCCTTCCAGCAAGGCCAGTTGAGAACGCTGCAGCGCAGGATCAAGCAGTGGAAGGCAGAATACGGAGAAGCGAAGGAGGTGATGTTCCCGCAGAAGTATCAGCCGGGACATCAAGCGCAATCGGACTTCACGTTTATGGGGCGCCTCGGAGTGACGATCCAGGGCCAGCCGTTTCCCCATCTGCTGTACCACTTCGTGTTGGCCTACTCGAACTGGGAAGCGACCACGCTGTGTTTCAGTGAGTCGTTTGAGAGCCTCAGCCTGGGGCTTCAGAACGCGTTGTGGGAGTTGGGGGCGCTGCCCGAGGAGCACCGGACCGACCGGCTCTCGGCGGCAGTCAAGAACCTGAAGCGGGAAGAGTTCACCGAGCGCTATCAAGCGTTGCTGAGACACTTCGGGATGCGCTCCAGTCGTACTCAGGCAGGAAAGGCACACGAGAACGGGGATGTGGAACAGTCCCATCACCGCTTGAAACGGGCCATTGAGCAGGAACTGCTGCTGCGGTGTAGCCGTGATTTTTCCAGCCGGGAAGAGTACGAGGGCTTTGTAGCGGTGATTGTGTCCCGGCGCAATGCGGCCCGGCAAAAGCGCCTGGGAGAAGAGCTGGCAGTGATGCGCCCGTTGCCGGCACGCCGTCTGGATGACTTCACCCGGCAGTGGGTGAGAGTCTCCCCCAGCAGTACGATCCGGGTTCGCCACAACACCTATTCGGTGGACAGCCGGTTGATCGGCGAGCGCGTTCAAGTGCGGGTGTGGGCGGATCAGGTGGAGGTCTACTACGGAGGACGGCGCCAGGCACGGATGCCGCGCTTGCGAGGAGAAGGCAAGCATCGCATTGACTACCGGCACGTGATCCATTCGTTGGTGCGCAAGCCGGGGGCGTTTACTCGCTATCGCTGGCGGGAGGATCTGTTTCCGGGGATCTTGTTTCGAGTCGCCTACGACGAGCTGCGCCGAGATTGTCCGGCCACGGCGGATCGCCAATATCTGAAGATCCTCGAGGTGGCTGCCCAGGAAGGTGAACAGCGGGTGCGAGAGGCACTTCAGGTGTTGATTGAGCGGGGACAAAGAATCCGTTTTGAAGCACTACGAGAATGCCTTGTCGATCCGGTGGTGGAACCCTGGGAAGTGATGGTGGAGAAGATGGACGTGGGCCTCTACGACACCCTTCTCGAGAACCGGGAGGTGAGGTCATGAGCACAGGCAACTTACCGCGACTTCGCGAGTGCCTAATCGAGCTGCATCTACCGGCCTTTCGGGAGCACTACGCCGCCCAGGCGGCACTGGCCACCCAGGAAAGTCTGTCCTATCCCCGGTTTCTCTTGTCGTTATCTGAGATCGAGGTGGCGGAGCGGCACGAGCGCAAAATCCAGCGCCAGCGTCGGGCCTCCAAGCTTCCCTGGGAGAAAACGCTGACGGCGCTGGACCGCTCGCGCTTGCCCCAAAGCGTGGATCGACAACTCACAGCGCTGCTGGAAGGGACGTTTTTGGATCGTGCCGAGAACGTCTTGGCTTTCGGTAACCCTGGGAGCGGGAAAACCCATCTGGTCTGTGCTCTGGGCCAGGAGTTGATTCTGCTGGGGCGCCGGGTTCTGTTTTCTACCTGCGCCCTGCTGGTACAGCGATTGCTGCGGGCCAAAATCGATCTGACTCTGGAGAAGGAGCTCAAGAAACTGGATCGCTTCGAGGCTCTCATAGTCGATGACATCGGCTACGTTCAGCAAAGCCGGGAGGAAATGGAGGTTCTCTTCACACTGCTGGCCCATCGTTACGAACGTCGCAGCATCTTGCTGACCAGCAACCTGATCTTCTCGGACTGGGAGAGGATCTTCAAGGACCCCCTGACGACGGCAGCAGCCATCGACCGGCTGGTGCACCACAGCGTGATTCTGGAACTCAACGTCCCGAGCTATCGAATGGAGAGCGCCAAGGCAAAGCAGCAGGGAACCACGAAATGAGGAAACCGCGAGGAGGTCAAATCCGGGCAAATCGGCTGATTGGACCCCGGAAAGTGCTTGGTGAGGGCGATAGACGAGTGCCCGCCAAGGGGAGAGGTCGTACAGCGCCCTACAGAGGCCGCTCAGCAGCCTCGTGGATCTGGTCCACTCCCCTCGACGCCAGCGCGAGCGAGGGGGAGCTCCGTTCGGGCTACGCCCTCACTCCGTCCCCCTCGCATTCTAGGAACAATCTCTCTTTTTTACAGAAAGGAGGACCGCGGAAAGGGCCGTCTCAGAGGACGGCTACAGCTCTTTTTTTTTAATCCTTGTGTGGGGATTTCCAATCGTCGCTGCGGGAATTCTATTTGACGTTGATCACACAGGAGCACCGACCGTTTTTGGCAGAGTGTATTGGAAAGATCCTCCGCCCCGTCTGCGCGTATCGAAGCGCTGCCTCCAGCATTCTTCCTTCAGGAGCCATCCGCTTCACCGCTACGATCACGCCCGACGGGAGGGCGAGATTCCATCCACTCGAGAACCTCGGACTCGAGCCAGCCCACGCGTCCGGGAGTGAGCTGCCTGCGTCTTGGGAACTTTCCGGCCTGTTCAAGACGCCAAATTGTGGTTCGACTGAGGCCGGTCTCTTCCCAGACTTTTTTGGTTCTCCAGAAACTCATTACTTACCTTTATTCCTCTCTTCATCCATTTCGGCTCTCGAATGCTTCATCTGCCGCAAGCCCCAGGACCTTGGCAACTCGCAGGATTCGCTCATCATTAGGCCGAACGGCTTCTATACCGTTGACCAGTTTCGAGAGGGTCGTCGGATTAACTCCAGCCTTCTGGGCGATTCTGTAGGCCGGCTCTGGATGGAGTCTAAGCTCGATCAAGAAAGACCGTGAAGCCTTGATTCTCGGGATCTGATCAGAATTCTTCTGCACCGCAGAGAATTACATCAGACGACAGAAATGATCGTAACTTCGGTCTTTAATGGATCTGAAAAGTGTTGGCAGGTAGGGGTTTATGGGGAATCGCGACGTAATTGCCGGCTATTTGGCCTTCTTATTCCGAGAGAATCGATCGCGATCCAGGGTGGCGACACCGAGTGGAAACTGTGTCCCACCTCTTTCTTTGCCGAGGAATCGGAGCCAGGAAGTCTCGAAATATGGCTTGCCCACCTGATCTATGATTGGCGGGATTTCATGCTGATCCAGGTCCTTGAACAGCGCGTGAAGCTTGGCTGGATTTCGCAAATCTTTCTTCGAAAACATGTGCCGTCTCACAAGCAGTCTTCGCTGATGAATCACAGGATCTGCTGGACGACCTCGAGGCTTTCTTGGCCGGGAGACTGTTTCGAGTTTCCTGCCCTTAACCAGAGCCACAGTAGCCTCGCAAAGGGCACTCTTGAACTCCGAAAGGTCGTCGGAGAAAAGCCCATACCAGGTTTCGAGGCGCTCCATTGCCGCTTCATCGGCCAGTGAAACGTCCCTGTGATCGGACCCATGCTGAAACAGTTCTTCGGATGCATTTCTGAAGGCACTGAAAATGTCTGGGTCGGTCAGTTGAGAGAAAAAGTCTTTCGCTCCCGACAAGAGTGAATAGGGGTCCGATCCTGGGTTTATGACGTTTTTCTCGATAGCCCACCTCAGCTCGTCAACCTTGGCTCTCGATTTTGCATTCTCGATAACCCTCTGCAGTGCCGGCTGGTTGACAAGCCTGTCAAAACAATCTTGCGCGAAAGGATAGTGATAGGGTCGTAGAGCATCTATCGAAGCCCCCTGCCTCACCGCGGAATCCGCAAAGCGACTCCACAGTATTTCCGCAGTCCGGTTCTGGATAAACCCCATCATCTCTACCGTTTCATCTGCAATCTGTTGGCTCATAGCGGGACTGGTTCCTTCTCTTTGAAGTTACCCCACTTTTGTGGACAGTTTACGGCTTTCGAATCAAGCCACATCTGAGTGCCTCGATTCATAGTTGATCGGCGACAGATAGTCCAGTGACGAGTGCCGCCTGTGAGGGTTGTAAAAGCCCTCGATGTAGTCGAAGACAGCAAGCTTGGCCTGCAGCTTGCTGCGGAAGCTGTGCCGGTCGATCAGTTCACACTCCAGAGAGGCAAAAAAGCTCTCACACAGCGCGTTGTCATAACAGTCACCGACCGAGCCCATGGAGGGTCTGATGCCGGCTCTCTTGCAGCGTAGCCCGAACTCGATCGACGTGTATTGCGTCCCCTGGTCCGAGTGATGGATCACCCCGTCGGATTCACGCTCTTGAAGTGCCATTTGCAGGGCATCGGTCACTAGCCGGGTCTTGAGATCATTTCTGAGCGACCAGCCGACCACTCGACGACTGAAAGCGTCGACCACTACGGCCAGGTAGACGAAACCTGCCCAACTCGGCACGTACGTGATGTCTGCAACCCACAGTCGGTTGGGGCGGCTGACCTGGAAGTTTCGCTCCACCAGATCCGGAGCCGGACGGCTGTCTTGGCCTCTCAGGGTCGTGCGTGTCTTGCGTCTGCGGCTAACGCCTTCAATGCCGGCGACTTTCATCAGTCGGGCCACCCGGTTTTTGCCCACCAGGTGACCTTCCTCTCGAAGTTCCGCCGTAATGCGGGGAGCTCCATAGGTCCGACGACTTTGCTGGTGGATCCCGTTGATTGTTTCCAGAAGACGAGCATTCGCTTCATCTCGAGTCGAAGGTCCGCGATCGACCCACGCGTAGTAGCCACTGGTGGAGACACCCAGCAAACGGCACATGGTGGTGATTGGATAGTCGGCCTGATTCACTTTCACGAACCTGAAGACTCCTTGGAAATCGGATCGCTCTCCCGTGCGAACCAGGCCGCGGCTTTTGCCAATATTTTCCGCTCAACCCTCAGCTGCCTATTTTCTTTGCGCAACTTCCGCAGCTCGGCTCGTTCTACCGTCGTCAGGCCGTCTCTACGACGGCCTTCATCCAGGTCTGCCTGGGCGATCCAGTTGCGGATCGTCTGTTCGTTGGGTTCAAACTCTCGGGCCAGCTCACCGGGGCTGCGCCCGGCTCGATGAAGCTCGACTATCTGCTGGCGAAACTCGGGTGGATAAGCTCGTCTTGTTCTTGGCATCGTGTCCTCCATTCTCCCAAAGGATTAGGTGTCCACGAAACCGGGGGAACTCCAGTCGCCAAAAGTCGCGGCGCACGTGAGCCCAGCAAAAGGCATGGCAAATACGCCCCTCTGAGACCCGGACCAGCTTCTTATAGGCAGAATATCGATCGGTGAGTAAAGTGCCCTGGGCGCTGCCGAAGTGAGATTGAGGCACTGCAGACGAGCGACTGGGTTGGAGCTGGTACACGACTGTGGAGGCCGACAAAAACACCCACAAATGCCAGAGCCGTCCGCTTTTGCCTTCCACCGCCACAAACACCGGCCAGCCGGTCTCGTCGGCTTGCCAGTTCTCCTGGGTGAGCTGCTGCTGGGCGATCGCCTCGGCCACCGTCAAAAACAGACCCTGCAGTTTTTTCAGCCCTCCGGCCACCGTTCCTGCAGAGAGAGTCAAACCGTGGTCTCGCCACTGCTGCAACAGACGGTGGGTGGGGCGGCAATGGTCAAACTTCTCCAGCAGAATCTCCACCCAAACCGAAATCCCTAGTTTGCCTTTGGGAATCAAGCGTGCCGGGGCGGGCGCCGTGACAATGCCGGGCAGCACCCCGCAGCGGCAGGCCGCTTTGTACTTGCGCCGCCGGATCACCCGCCGGTGGGCCCGCACTTCGATTTCGGCCACCTCGGCGTCTTCCGTCCAGCCCAAGGCTTCCAGTGCCAGACCGCATTTCGGACAGCTTTTTTGGGCTTCCTCCAGATCCACTACCTCTTCCTGGGCTGCCAACCCGTCCAGAGTGGTCCGACCGTGCCCCTGCTTGCCTTTTTGCTGCCCTCGGGGTCGCCCGCTCGCCTTGGGGCTGGAACTGCCAGCGCGCCCACCCTTGGCCTGTTCACTCTTGCGCCCCCAGAGCTGACTCTCCAGCTCTCGAACTCGAGCCCGCAGACTCAAGTTCTCTGACTTCAACTGCTTTTCTCTCTCCACCGCCCCGGCATGCTGGGCCTTCCAGTACGCTGCCGCCCAGCGCAGCCGGATGTACTCTTCCTTGGCCACCAAAACCCGCTTCGTCGAGCCATCAGCCGTCAGTCCACCCGATTCCGGCTTGGTGGTAGCACTCAGCTGCATGCTCCCTGTATACACACTCGCAGCTTCTGTGTCCAGCAAAGTTTGACCGCGGGCTTATTTGGAAGGAGATTATTGCAAGACGGGGTTTACCGAATATTTACGCTTGACCCTCAGTAAGTCCTTGTTTTGGAAGATGATAGGTACTGAGATGAAATGAGAGAGAGTGAGCTAAGAACCTCTGGGTCTTATCTCCGGAACCAGAGGCCGCAGGTTCGAATCCTGCCGGGCGTACCAGTTATTCTTCAATGTTCGCGTCTGTCTCCTTCTAGATGTCACGTTCACTGCCACCGGAATTGACTGTGCGTACGATATAGCGTACGCTGGAAGGGAATGAAGACCATCACTGCTACCGACGCCCGGGCGAATCTCTACAGGCTTCTGGACGAAGCCGCCGAATCCAATGAGCCCATTCAGATTACGGGCAGACGCCACAACGCTGTCCTCTTGTCAGAAGAAGACTGGCGCGCGCTGGAGGAAACTCTCTACCTCGTGTCCATCCCGGACATGCGCGAATCCATTCGTGAGGGCATGGAAACACCTGTCGAGGAGTGCTCCGAAGATCCGGGGTGGTAAAGCGAAGCTGGCGACTCGTCTTTACGAGGCAAGCGCAGAAAGATGCAAGGAAGATCGCGCGAGCCGGCCTCAAGAGAAAGGTCGAGTCCCTTCTCGCGATTCTGAGAAAGGACCCCTTCCAAAGGCCGCCTCGGTACGAAAAGCTCCTGGGCGATCTGGCTGGCGCCTATTCTCGGCGAATCAGTATCCAGCACCGACTCATTTACCAGATCCTCGAGAAGGAAAGGACGGTCAAGGTTCTGCGGATGTGGACCCACTACGAGTAAGAGGAGCGGTGTTGGGCCTGGAGTCTGGAGTTGAAAGTGGGAGGGGCCTCTTCTGAAGGGCAACGTTCTATTACTTTAAGCGGTCGCTGCCCTGAGTCTACCTCCCACTTTCAAGGCGTTTTCGGCCTGACACCCCTCCCACGCTTGACCTCAGATTAGAGAGGGGGAGGCGGCTCAAAGGGTTTCAACGTGGAATCCGACGGGAAGCACCTTACGCCGACGAAACTTCTGCGTGATTCCTTCGGAAACTGCAATGTGCTAACAGATTTCTAACGACTCAGAATAAACAGCCGGAAAAGTAACCGGAATCAAGTTGGCCACCGCCAAGCTCACCTGCCGCCTTTAAGCGTCGCGGAAAGGCGGTCAGGTGCAGTGTTTTTTTGGGCAGCATTTTCTCCAAGGTGGAAACAACCGATGAGGCTCGTTCCTGCCAGGCGCCTTTGAAACAAGTAGTAGTCAACGATCATAGCGTACGAAATCAGCCTATGAATCCATCTATTTGATTCTTGTGGAGGCTTAAGACGTGTTTCCCTGTTCCCCTTCAGTTTGGCCATGATCCACGCTGGAAGATATACCAGGTGGAAAAAATAGCTTTTCCGGCGGAGACTCCAACAGAGTTCGCTTGAGAGTGTTTCGAGCATTTCAGTCGTGTATCGCCTGTAATGCCCGTAGAATTTATCATAATTCGACCATAACTCCTGGCGAGCAGGCACGGTTATGATAATACGAGACACGTTGGGAAACGCATCGGCTAGATTCTGTAGAAACGGAGCTGGCTCAGGAATATGTTCAATGACATCAAGCAGTAGGAGCGTGCCATAAAGCTCTCGCTCCGTGTCCGAAAGATCGACAGCGTCTATGCCCGTACGGATATGTTTCTCTACATTGTAGATAGCCTGCACCTCTGCGAGTTCCACCCCGGAACAATCTATACCTGCATCTCGCAAACTCTTGACTACAATGCCCCGTCCACACCCTATCTCAAGTACAGAGGATTCTGGACCCTCAAATGCATTAATCGCGCTTGCTACAATTCTGCCTCGCGCCAGGTGCCACCAGTGGTACTCGATGCCGTCCGGATAAGCGCGTTCAAATTGCTCATCAGAAAACTTTGTTTTCATTTCAGGTTACTATTTTCGTTCATTTCTGCCCAACGATAAGGGTTCTATCCGGAGTGCCGTCGAGAAAGCAAGACGTTTCTACTCGTAGATGTTCTTCATCTGCCAGCCGTCAAAACCGTCTCCTCCCTTCCCGGGCTGCTTGCAAGACGGGGGTCCGCCAGGATACCGTTGACCGCACCCCTGGGGTGGTTCGGTCCAATGGAGAGAGACGTTCATGCCTGTCCGTAACAACGGGAAATCGTCTGCGACGCTCAAACCGCCCTCCCTCTTTGAACGACTCGACCAGCTGAACGAATTCGAGCGGGAGCCCGTCACTCCCGATCGTCTGGAAAGCCGTCGGCACTTCGCAGCCGTTTTTGCCGGCGAGCATGTCGCCGGTACGGAATTCGTCATCGGCGCGCTATTCGTCTCCTGGGGAGTTGGAACCCGGGACCTCATTCTCGGTCTGCTGCTGGGCAATCTCCTGGCCGTTCTCTCCTGGACGTTCATTTGTGCCCCCATTGCCGTGCAGACACGGCTGACGCTCTACTGGTATTTACGGCGCATCGCCGGTCCGGCAGTGACCACCATTTACAACGTTGTGAACGGCGTTTTGTTCTGCGGCCTGGCGGGAGCCATGATCACGGTTTCAGCATCAGCCGTTCGCATCCCCTTTGGCATCCCGCCGCAAACCCACTGGTACCCGACCGACCTGCGATTTGTGCTGGTTGTCGTGGCCGTCGGCGCCGTCGTCGTGACGATTGCGATCCTGGGGTTCCGGCGTCTGGCCCAGTTCTCGACGATCTGCGTCCCCTGGATCTTCGTCATCTTCTTTGCCGGCGCTCTGGCCGTGTTGCCGCAATTGACGGCCAGCTCTCCCGAAGTGAGTTCCGTTCGAGGCCTGGACGATTTGTGGCGCCTGGCGGAGGAGCGCGTCTGGATCGGACGCCCGGATTCAGTCTTCAGCCTCTGGCATGTGGCCGGGTTTGCCTGGATGGCGAATCTCGCATTCCATGTAGGACTCTCGGACATGGCTTTGCTGCGCTATGCGCCGCGTGCCAGCTATGGTTTGTTTTCCGCCTGCGGGATGTACATGGGCCACTTTCTGGTGTGGATCGCCTCGGGTGTGATGGGAGCCGGGGCGGCGTTGCTGCTGAAGACTCCCTTGAGCAGTCTGGACTCCGGGGAAGTGGCCCATCAGGCATTGGGTCTGGGGGGCGCTCTGTGTGTGATCGTCTCCGGTTGGGCCACGTCGAACCCGACCCTCTATCGAGCCGGTCTCGCACTGCAGGCGATTACACCGGGCTGGCCCCGGTGGTTCGTCACATTGCTGGCCGGCACGGGGACGGTCATCATCGCCTGTTTTCCTTTCATCTTTCGATATCTACTCGAGTTTGCAGGTATTTTCGCCCTTTTAATGACCCCGATTGCGGCAGTGGTGTTCGTTGAGCACTGGGTTTTTCCGCGGATTGGCCTGCGTCGCTTCTGGTTCGGCCACTCGGGAGGCATCGTCAACTGGCCGGCGCTGCTTGCCTGGGCCGCGACCGAGGTCGTCTGCCTTGGCCTGTGGAGGTCGGAGCTCCTGCATATCGTGTTTATTCCCGCCCCGGGCTGGTTGTTAACGGTGGTCTTGTACACCGCTCTGGCAGCGCTGGCCGGCGCCCGCCAAGAGGGCTCCGGAGAGCTCCATTTTTCAGCACCGCCGGGCACCCGTGCCCGGGCGGCCGACGCTCGTGCCACGCCCGATCCAGCGTCCCGGTCTTCCTGGTCTGCCGTTCAGATTGTGAGCGGAGCGATCGGCGCCCTGTCACTGGCCGCGTGCCTGGGGCTTGCCCTGTGGGTGGGCCTGATGGGGGAAAAAGGATATGAGATCCGCCTGGCGACGTTCAAGGATTACCTGGCTGTGGCCAGCTTCGTGCATCTGACAGCAGCGGCAATCTGGGTCTTGCGCTCGGAACAAACCGAAGCGGCCTGAGGAATGGCTCTGATGCAAACAACCGGTTGTCGGAGACGGAATCAGGAGAAATCCCTCCCGTAATCAATGGCCAGCTCACGACTAGCGAACCGGGTAGCATGGATCAGCGGCGCAGCCTCCGGAATCGGTGCGGCGACTGCGAGATTGTTTGCCGGAGAGGGCGCCCGCGTGACCATCGCCGATGTGAACGTTGAACGTGGCCAGGAAGTGGCCGATGAGATCAACTCGGGAGGTTCACAGCGGGCCCTGGCGACCCGGTGTGACGTTTCCGGGCAGCATGAGATGGAGCGTTCAATCGGGGCGACCGTCGATCTTTTCGGCGGTCTTCACATTGTCGTGAACAACGCGGCCATTGGTCAGTATGACCCGCTGCACGAGTGCTCCGGGGACGAGTGGGATGCAGTCATGGCGGTCAACGTCAAAGCGGCCTTCCTCTCCTTCAAGTCGGCCTACCCTCATTTGCGCAGAGTCGACCAGAGCTATGTCGTGAACGTCGCGTCCATCAGCAGCTTCGTTGCCCAGGCCGATACCCCCGTCTATACCGTTTCAAAGCATGCGCTCCTGGGGCTGACGCGGACCATCGCTCTGGACTACGCCGCAGACGGGATCCGCTGCAACTGTGTCTGCCCGGGGATCACTGATACTCCAGGGCTGCGGGCGCATCTGGCACAATACCCCGACCCCGAAAAGAAGCTGGCGGAGCGACTCCGCCGCGTGCCCTCGGGAAAAGTCATGTTGCCGGAGCAGATGGCCCGCGCGATTCTTTACTTTTCCTGTGAAGACTCCGCCGGAATTACCGGCACCTCGCTGGTCGTGGACGGCGGTTATACAACAGCCGCCGAGTGGGACAGTAGAGAATGGCGGGGCGAGGAGAAAGGAGATTGAGGCGATTTGACATGTCCCCGCCGGGGCGCTTAGACTCCGCCGTGGTGAAGGATTTATTCTCCGCTCTCAGTGCCCCAAAGGCATCCTTCTTTCCTCCAATTCTCTGCCTCTTACTGGGTACAACCCTCTTGATGGGCCGGGATGGCAGTACCGGTCGGGACTGGCCCCACCACGGAGGCTCCTATCAGTTTTGGCGCTATAGCGCGCTGGACCAGATCAACCGGGCCAACATCAAGAAGATTGCTCCCGTCTGGGCATTTCAAACCGGTGTGGAAGACGGAGGACTGCAGGCGACCCCAATCGTGGTGGACGGGATCATGTACCTCTCGTCTTCCTGGAATCGCGTCTTCGCCATTGACGCAGTGACAGGCCAGGAACTCTGGCACTACTATTTCGAGAATCCACGCCAGGTCGGGATCGCCTACAGCCCCTTTAACCGTGGAGTCGCGGTCTCCCGTGGCCGTGTCTTCATGGGAACCCTGGACAACCACGTAGTCGCCCTGGACCAGAAGACAGGTCGCGAGTTGTGGAAGGTCAACGTGGAGGATATGCGTCAGTGTGGCTGCAACATCACCGGGGCACCTCTGGTCGTGCGGGACAAGGTCATCGTCGGTGTCACCGGAGGAGATTCGGCCCATCGCGGCTACCTGAGTGCCTTCGACACCGAGACAGGACGAATGGTCTGGCGTTTTTACACTATCCCCGGACCCGGTGAGAAGGGCCACGAAACCTGGGAGGGGGACAGTTGGAAGTATGGGGGCGGAGGCACCTGGATGACGGGCTCCTATGACCCGGACCTCGACCTGGTCTACTGGGGAGTCGGCAATCCGGCAGCCGACTTCTATGGAGGCGCCCGCAGGGGGGACAACCTGTACACCGACTGCGTGGTGGCCTTGAACCCGAGCACCGGAGAGCTGAAGTGGTACTTTCAGCAAGTGCCCCATGACGTGTGGGATTGGGATGCTGCCTACGAGTCGGTGCTGTTGGATTTGGAAGTGGAGGGCCGGAAGCGGAAGCTGCTGCTCAATACCAACAAAGGAGGCTACACCTTCGTCGTGGACCGCACCGACGGGAGCTTCGTATCGGCCTGGCCGGTGGCAGAGAATATCAACTGGATCACCGGTGTCGACGAGAAGGGCCGGCTACTCGGCCGCAATGAGCCGATCGTCGGTGAGTCGACCTTCATTTGTCCCAGCATCGGCGGGGGGAGACAGTGGAATCAGGGGACGTATTCACCCCGCACCGGTTGGTATTACACGACCGGGATTGAATGGTGCCAGGACGTGGTCGCCAAGAAAGAGGACCCGGTCGAAGGACTCAACTTCTTTGGCGGAGCCTTCCATCTGAGACCACCCCCGAAGGGAGAACCGCACGGGCATCTGGACGCCTACCATCCGGTGACCGGAGAAAAATATTGGAGCTATCGTTCCAAGTATCCTCTGCTGGCCTCGCTGCTGGCAACTGCCGGTGACGTGGTCTTTAGCGGAGACGCCGAGGGCTACTTCTTCGCCCTGGATGCGAAGACGGGCGAGAAGGTCTGGAGCTTTCAAACCGGGTCGGGTCACCGCGGTTCGGCCATCAGCTACGCGGTGAACGGAAGGCAGTACATCGCGACCCCTTCGGGCTGGGGATCGGCCGTAGGTGGACTCTTCCCCCAACTCTGGCCCGAATCGGAAGACTTTCGGGCGGGCTCAACCCTGTTTGTTTTTGCGCTCCCGAAGGAGGAGGAATGATCTGGCTTTCTCTGCTCCTGCTCCAGTCGGTCGCCGATCCGGAAGTGCTGCACCGGGGAGAGGTTGTCTTTGCTCAAAGCTGCGCCACTGGCTATTGTCACGGGGCTGCCGGGGCTGCCGGGCGTGGACCCAGACTCAGAGGCCGGAGTCTTGACCGCGATCATGTCTCCGAGGCCGTTCGCAACGGCATCCCGCAATCGGCCATGGCGGGCTGGAAGGATCTCCTCTCTGAACCGGACCTTTCAGCAGTGATCGACTATGTGATGAGCCTGGAGCATGCCGAAGCATTGCCGGAACATCCAATGCCTCCAGGTGTGGGCCCGGCGGCCTATGTGGACTTTCCCGGCCCGGCGGAGGCCCGGCGGGGGCGTGACTTGTTCTTCGACGCGACCCGGGGGATACAGTGCTCTACTTGCCACTCGGCTGGTGGACGAGGGATTGCCATCGGTCCCCGACTGGCCGGCCCCACCGTTGCCGATCGGGATCGCTTTGTGTCGCTGGTGCGGGCCTCCCGCTCCCGGCAGGTACTGACGGCAACCTTGCAGGATCGATGTGTTTTTCCGGCGCTGCAGTTTGAGCGAACCGAGGGTTGGATCAAGCTGTATGACTTGACTTCAGCCCCGCCCGTACTGCGCACTTTTGCGGCGTCAACCGTCGTCTCACTGGTGAACGCTCAGGCCTGGTCCCACGAGTCGATGACCCGGGACTACGATGACGAGGAACTCAACGCGATCGTCGAGTACCTGAATTGGCTGGATTCCCAGGAATAGCCGAGGCGGCGGCGGCAACCCTTCAACCCGGAAAATTCATAAGTTTTCGGCTGCAGCGCCCCCATCATCCGCGCTGGCGGCCCTTCGCTTCGAAAACTTATGAATTTTCCAGGTTCAACGATCCTCGGTTGCTGCCAGCATTCCCAGCAGAACCCAGAGGTGACGCGTGTCTTCGAACGAACCACTCAGCCCGTGGATCAGCCAGGCGCCCACCACGGCTATCCTCAGAGCGTCCCGTAGGCCGGGAAGCCGGGAGGGCGCCCTGCGCAAGCTGTAGAGAATCAATGACAGCAGGGCAGCCAGGCCCAGGACCCCAGTCTGGGATGCCACGCTGAGCCAGACGTTGTGGGCGTCGGTGGAATGCCTCATTGCGCCGCTGGCAACACGGTAGCTGACTCCGATGCTGTTGGCTCCCGGTCCCGCCCCTGTGATGGGATGAGCGGCCCACTCTCGAAGTGCCTCTTTCCACAGGAGGACACGAACCGACGGTTTCACAATTCCCTCCATGAGAGACCCACGCGCAACCAGGATCATGCCCACGCTGAGAACGGCCAATACAAGACCCACCGCGATCGCTCCCCGGAAGCGGCGTGCGGACAGCCCAAGAGCCAGTGCCATCCCCCCTAGACCTGGAGTACCTCGAAAGGGCGGGGCCGCAGATCTTGCCGCAACGCCGTGGGGAGCCAGAACAGGACGACCAGCACAAACACAAGGTCGCAGAGAAGGACCACCTGGCCGCCCAGCCGGAGAGGGAACACCGACATCATCGGGACGGTCGTAATGTACAGCAGCAACAGCCCGAACGACCTGTTCATACACTCAATCCGGTAGAAACAGAGTGCAGGCTTTCCATGGCGAACCAAGACCGAACATCGGGAGTCACAAGTCCAGTTTCGAGGTGAGTTCTTCAGCGTTCAGGACACTGAGGCCATGACGGAGCAGGGATCGGAAATGGCGCTGGTTTTCGGTCACCAGGATCCGGCAGCCGGTACCCAGAGCAACCTCGGCGATGTGCCTGTCGTAGATTCTCCCACCCACGATTCGGTCCGCTGCCGCCGATGGGAAAAACTCCCGCCGAGAGTCGCCCGGAAGCTGATGAATCTGAAGCCTGGATAGGATCTCCTTCTCGATGAGCAGCATCGCGCTGTCCGGAGTCAAACGGTATTCTTCCGGAAGCCGCGTCGAAACCGAATAGAATTCCAGGCAACAGTGCCAGGAGCTGTGCACCTCCTTGACGCCCCCTTTGACAACGGCATCGAGGATGCGCTGGCAATGATCGGTAGTGGGAAATTCAATCAGGCCTCCCAGCAGAATAGTGGTGTCCAAAAAGAACGAACTCAGCGCGGCCACCGATTCCGTTCTTCCTCGACAAGTGCGGCCAGGTCGACTGAAGGAGCCTCTTCGGGAGGCACTTCGGGACGGGCGACCAGGCGATTGCCGACCCGCACGATCTTAGGGCCTGCCACGGCCCGCAGCAGCCGAACTGAGAAGTCATCCAAGACGACTTCCACCTTGGTGCCGGGTGTTAGACGCGCCGCCTCACGTATGGACGCCGGAATCACCACCCGACCTGCCTTATCAATAGTTGTAATCATGGTATTAGCATACCAGATGACCACCCATGGAAGTTCTGTAGACCGGCGGACTAGCCCGGATTATTCATAAGTTTTCGTAGCGAAGCGGGCGCAGGGGTCAGACAGAAAAAGTGGAAATTCCTGAAAGCAAAACCCGGCGAGGCTTCTTATGCGAGAGATGAAACCCGCAAGGAAGTCGTGGAACTCTACGATCTGGATGCCGACATCGGTGAACGAGAGAACCTGGCGGAGAAATACCCGGAAAAGGTCCGTGAGTTAGAAAACCTCACAAATGCGATCATCCAGGCGGAGTAAAGTCCCAGGTCAAGATGCCATCGACTCATGCAGCGCGCCTTTGAATCGCTTCAGCCAGGGTCCTGCATATCCGTACGATGCATGGAAACGGGTCGGAGAGAAACCCACGGCCAAGCGGGCTGGTCACCCTGTCGGTCTGGCTGAAATAGTCTGACTTGTAAGCCTTGAGCAGCTGGTGGATCGATTCCCTCTCGAAAGGGCCGCCTTCGCTTTCGGCGCCCCTGATTTTCGCTCGAAAAAAGGCGATGGTTTGATCGATCGCCTGGCCGGCGAGGTGGAGAAGATCCCACAGCGGGTCGAGCAGCAGCACACCCTCCCGAAACCCGGGGACCTCTCCGGGGGCCTCCCCTCTTGCTATGCGCAGGAATATCAAGGGTCCGTTTACACCCAGCTCGGTCTGGTACCACAGGTTGTGTCCAAACCGGGGGTTGATTTCCATTAGCTTTGGCTTGCCGTCTCTTGCGTCCACGATGCTTTGTATGGTCATACCCCCCCCAATACCCAGCTCGCGAAGCAGCGCCCGGATCTCATCCGTATAGGGTACGTCGGCAGAAGACACGACGGCTGCGCACGGGGTCCTGATCCCAGCCTTGCGGGTACGAAGGACTTCAGGTGAAAACAGGGAAACGATTTCCGAATTGCGATCCACGACCACGTAATAATTCCTTTTCGTGGCCGCCGGGATGTATTCCTGCACCATCGGTCTTTCCTGGATTGCGCTTAAAGTGCCGTAGGTTTTTTCCAGGGATGCAAGGTCCTCGGCCAGCCTGATGTTGGCGCCGTGCGCACCGCACCGCGGCTTGAGGACCCAGGGAGGTTTCATTGTCTGGACAACGGCTGAAAGCCCTTCCGGGCCGGCGGGCACACAGGTCCTGGGAACAGGAAAGCCAACCTTTGCAGCCGCTTTCATGGTCAGGGATTTGTCCAGGATTCCGGTGAGCCCATCGTAGTCGGGAACCACCGCGACAATACCCTGGCTGGCCAGGCGCGACTTGTTCTTGGCGAATACATAGACGTCCGGATCGTAAGAAGGAAAGATGACGTCGATGGCTTGTGCCGAACAGATCTCTTCAATACGCTGTATATAGCGCTCTTCGTCCGGCGTATTTTCGGCCTGAACCAGTCCTGCCCGCCAGTCAGCGGCACAATCAGGCACACGGCAACGTTTACTGACATGCCGGGACCATTGAGCCATTCCGGCCCAGCGCTGAACCAGATGGTCACCGCCGACAGTTACGACGATCTTGCGGGCTTCATCAACCAGACAACGCAGTATCAGGTAGGCCTGGTCTTCTTGCGTGTTCGTGATCAGCAGGTTCATATGCGTGGGGGGCTGAGAGTCGCTCCCAACGTGGTTATGAGATGGAAGTAGTTCTCGAGGTGAGCCGTGGTGGACCACCGGTCGCGAAACCCCTGATAGCCCTTATCACCCAGTTCCCGACGCAGGCCTTCAGACGACTGGATCCTGGAAATGGCGGCAAGCAGTTCCTCATCACTCTGATAGATAATGCCGCCACCGCTTTGTCGGACCGACTCCGGAAGCCCCCCCAGATCCCGCACGATTGCAGGAGTCCGGTAGGAAAGCGATTCGATCGGCACCATCGGAAAGTTTTCGTAAGTGGTGGAAGGAACGATGCAGGCCAGTGCATTGGAATACAAGTGTGCGAGCCTCTCTTGCGGTTGCACGCCCAGAAACCGGATTCTAGGGTTGGGCCCGGCAAGGCGGTGAAGCGTGGACTCGAATTGCCCGGTCCCGGCCACAATCAGGTCCGCGTTGGAGACCCTGTGCCAGAGCGGGATCAGGGTCTGCAGTCCCTTGATTGCCTCCAGACGTCCCACAAACAGAAAATAAGGCTGCTGCGGAAGATCCGGATCGGGTCGTGTTGCAACTGCAGGTTCGGGGATCAAGTAGGGTAGATCGTGCATGGGATGGGCGAAGCCCCGCTTCCGGTGCATCTTGACCAGGAACCGGCTGGGAGAAATGAGGGCATCGAGGTGGGCGACACAACGGTCCAGAAAACCTGAATACCGCCACAATTGGGGAGGGCGTCGGGCCAGAATCGTGCAGGCCAGACACTGTGGCTTTTCACACGGTCTACGGTTGAACTTCCAGAGGACATGAGTCGGACAGATCAGCCAGTTCTCGTGCAACGTGAACAGCTTGAGACAGCTCCGGTTTCGGGGAGCCAGAGTGAGAACACCCGGGCCCAGCAGCGAAATATTATGGAAATGCAGAATATCAAACGACTTCGACTCGAGGAGGGTCCTGAGTGGGCGTGCCTTCAGACCCGGCTTGCCCGTTTGATGGGTCAGAAGAGGCGAGAGCCACCCGCCACGGGATCGAAGAGCGTGAACCTTCACCGCGGGGTGACTTGCATAGGCAACCGGCGGCGGTCCGGGATGGAGCAAGTGGTAGGAATCCAGACAGTGCACCACATCGACGTTGTGACCTGCATCCGCCAGCGCATGAGCCAGGCGGTAGATGAAAACAGCATCCCCGCCGAAACTGTAGGGCGGGTAAAAGGTCGTCAGATGCAGGAAGTTAAGTGGTCGCAACCTGGTCGCAATACTAACGTTTCCAGGTTAAGCGTTCCAGGTTCCATGCTTCGTGGTTTCGCTGGCTGGTAAAGCGTGGCTCGGCTGCGGCTGCGCAGTCACTGACGTTCCTGCAAGAGAGCGGCCTGGCGGCCGCTGCGCAGTCACTGGCGTTCCTGCCTCTGTAATTTCCTTGACTGCAGCTGTTCCTTGCGGCTTCCCAGCCGGTCCCGGAGCTCAATTGTCCCGTCGCCGAATGGACAGAGGCGCGAATGCCAATGAGCGCGCTAACGTGGAACGTGGAACTAGTTTATCCGGCAGGTTCCTTGTTCGCACCACGGAGGGTCCTCCCACACTGAGGCGGATTGAGAGCGATGAAAACGGTTGCTCCAGTATAGTTCAGGTTCCTTGAAACCGGCGATTTCAGAAAAGGATCCGGATCCCGAACTGGATTTCGCGTGACGAGGTGGCGGTTCCCGAGCGCTCTGAAATGGTGGCCCCGGTCGGGTCGAGGGCGCCATCTTCAGCGAAAACGCGAGCACCATCTTCGGTGTTGGAGGGAGGATTCAAATTGGTCCGATTGAAGAGATTAAAAAAACTCCGCCCGCAACTCCAGCTGCAGGCCCTCTCGGATGCGAGCCAGCTTCAGGAAAGCAAGATCATACAGGGCCAGACCCGGTCCTAGCAGAGTGTTGCGACCCAGGTTGCCGCGGGTGCCTTCCGGTGCAAAGGCAAAGGCCGTGGGGTTGAACCAGCATTCCGGAGTTCCTGTCGGCATGCCGTTGGGACAGGATCCTTGCAGAGGGTCCCCGATCAAGTCGGGCCGGGCGCCGTTGGCGTCGGAGCCGTCGCCGTCGGGATCTCCTTCCACAAAGGCCGTGAAAGGAACCCCCGAAGCCAGATTCAGGATTCCGTTGACCTGCCAGTCCTTCCCGAGCACGCCGGCAACGCCGGTCAGCTTTCGACCGAAAGGCAGTTTGTAGAGGTGATTGAGCGCCAGGTTGTGCTTCACGTGAAAGTCACACAGAGCCTTGTCACTTCCTCGATCGAACGGATCAAAGGTACGAGCCTGGCCGAAGCGCTGTTCCTGTCTCCCGACCGATCCGGACCTCTCATCCAGACACCTCGAAAACGTGTAGGCTCCCTGCAGGGTCAGACCGGAGCCGGCCCGTTTCACAACACCCAGTTGGGCAGCGTTGTACCAGGAGTTGAAGCCCTGCAAATTGGTGAGTACCCGTCCAAAATTCTGATTCCGTCGATCTGAGTTCGGAAAAAAGGATGAGCCGTCAGGCAGGAACTCCGGCACGGCCAGATTCGTGTCTCCCCTGCCCATCAGGTTGACTCCACGGGAGCCCACATAGGCTGCCGTGAGCACGGCATTTCGTCCCAGGCTCTGCTGCAGATTGAGGTTGTACTGCAGGGAGTAGGTGCTGTTGAGATCGCTCTGGATGGCCTCGGTGTCCTGGCCTCCCCCCGGAGAAGAAAAAATGGCTCCATCCAGAGGAAGCGAAGCCACGGTGGGCCCTCCCGGCCAGTCGTCGGCATTGATCCGGGAGCGCTCCACAAAGGGAAGAGAACGGAAAATCGGATTGCGGTACACGTGAAACAGCGGCTGCTCGTGAAAGATTCCGAATCCGGCCCGAAGAACCGTAAAGTTAGAACCGCCTACCTGCCAGGCCAGTCCGATGCGGGGAGCCAGGTTGCCGAGGGTCGGATTGTCAAACAGTTCGCGACAGCACACCACTGGAACATCACCCGGAATACCGGCAAAGCGCTCCTCCGCAACCATAATCCCGGCACCGGGGTCGCGGAAGTCGGTCAGGTTCGAGACTTTCCCGTTCACTTCCCGGGGAGTGGTCACGAACTCCCAGCGCAGTCCCGCGAAAAGGGTCAGGTCGGAGCGGATCTGAAAAGTGTCCTGGACGAAGAATCCGAACAGAGACTGCCGGTACCCACGCGAAAAGTCAGAATTGGCTGAAGCCCCTTCGATACGCCGTGGATCGTCCTCCACCAGTCGGATCAGACTCCGGAACTCGAGCCGGCCGCGGGTGCGGCTCTGCGAGTCTCCGTTGAACTGAAAACGCTGGGTCAAAAAGCCGAGCTTCAGCAGATGGCGGCCCCGGCTGACCTGCAGAGTGTCGCTTCACTGGAAGGTGTTGTTGAAAAACAGCTTCGGGTTGGTCCGATCCGTCCCCACTTCGGTCAGACCGGGTAACCCGTCCCCGGCCGTGACCCGGATCGATCCCAGATCCCTGCCTGCGATCAGAGGCAGGTTCAGTTCGGGGCTGGGACTGGGCACCAGTTCGGAAGGCGTGCTGCGATTGAATCCAAAGCGGAACTCGTTGAACATTCTTGGCCCGAGCACATGGTTTTCGCCGAGGCTGATCAGTTGTCGACGATTGGCAGTGAGGTTCGGAAAGTCCGGGAAGAGAACGGGAAGCAGAAACTCGGAGTCCGTGTAGGCGTAGCGCCCGAACAGAGTAGAGACATCGTTGAGCAGGTGATCGATCCGTATCGAGACAAAGTCTTCCCGACCAAACCGGTCCAGCACTCCTCGAAACTCTTCAACGTGGGTGCCCGGCACCACCTCAGGCCCGGTTGGCATGGGGAAGAGGTTCAAAAGAAGCACAACTTCAGCACTGAGTACAGCACTTCGATCCGCCTTCGGAAAGAAGATCTCGGTCCCCGGGGCCGACTCCCGAATTGCCTTGCCGGGAACGAAGGCGATCTGGCTGACTCCCTTCTCCTCCCGGAGTCCCTCATAGCTGCCGAAAAAGAAGGTCTTGTCCCGTACCAGCGGGCCTCCCAGCGTGGCGCCGAACTGATGTCTCCTGAACTCAGGCTTCGCTGCATCGAAGAAGTTCCTGGCATCCAGCTTGTCGTTGCGGTGAAACCAGAAGGCGGACCCATGGACCAGGTTACTGCCCGATTTCGTGACGATGTTGAAGACGCCCCCGGCCGCTCTGCCATACTCGGCACTCATGGTGCTGGTGAGAACCCTGAACTCCTGAACGGTTTCGACTCCAGTGACCTGTCCAGTGGCCGCCGCAGGTGTGTTGTTGAGGGCGTCGTTCCCGTCTACCCCATCGAGGACGAAGAGGTTCTGGTTGGGGCGTGCCCCCGATACACTGACTTTGGTTCCGAAGCCCACGTTGATGTCCCGAGTGCTGCCGCGGCTCCTTACCACACCGGGTTGCAGGAGTCCCAGTTCGGTCAAGTCACGGCCATTCAAGGGAAGCTCCCGTATCTGCCCGGAAAGAACCCGTTCACCGAGAGCCGGGCTGCGGCGCTCAACCAAAGCAGAATTCTCCGTGTCGTCGACGACGACTAAATGCACCTGCTCTCCGACTCGGAGAGTAAACTCCAGGGCCAGATTTTGAGCTACGCCCAGTTCGAGACCGGTTCGTCTCTCCGTCCTGAATCCGGGCATCTCGGCTCTGACCTCATACCGGCCTGGAGGAAGACCCACCACACTGTAACCGCCGCGGTCGTCGGTGTGGACTCGACGAACCCGGCCGGTCTCAGCATGGACAGCAGCGACTCGCACCCCGGGTACCACAGCGCCGCTTTCGTCGAACACCGTCCCGAACATGGAGCCGTCGCCGCTCTGGCCTTGCAGGGCCACCCCACAAAACACGCAAAACAAAAGAGGCAAGCGTTGAGAAGCCCAGATCCTTGCCTGGTTCATACGGCCAGGTCGAGAACTGGATTCACCATTATGCGCATAGATTTTCAGCAACGATTCTATTTGCATCGGGTCGCAGGGAACGTATGATGTCATAAGCCTGCGTGTATCGGAAACGAGCAAATTCAAGGCTGTAGTTCTCGGTTCATCCCCTGCGCCGTTTGGATGCTGATCATAGCGCACTCGGGGCTCGCTTCCGCATCGGCTGCCAGCAGTTCTTTCGGCTCAGACGCATGGAGTATCGACAACTCGGATCCACGGACTTGATGCCCTCCGGGATTGGCCCCGGCCTGCAATCTTCGCCCCCTTCGCGGGCAAACGGGCAGAGGTAAAGATTCTGTGAGCGAGAGCAGTCAGGCGCCGCCTATGCATCAAGAAAGCCCCGAATCAGCCGTCTTAGCACGAGCGCTCAGTCGGCGGGCCTTCGTGGCCGGTTGGACTGGACTGGCCGTAGGATCCTTAACAGCCTGTCGGAGGTCTCCTTCCGACACCCTCACTACTCAGCCGGGCTGCAAACTGGCCGGGAAACAGGTCCAGTGGATGGTTTCCAACGCTCCGGGCGGTTCCTATGACGCCTATTCCCGGCTTGTGGCGCCCTTTCTCGAACAGGAACTGGGGGTCAGGATCGTGGTGCGGAATCTTCCCGGTGCGGCCGGGATCTGGGCGGCCGGAGAGTTGAGCCGGGCGACTCCAGACGGCACCGTTCTGGGGATCCTGAACGGTCCGGGCCTGCTGGTTGCCTCTCTGGCCGGAGTTTCCACAGCTCCCCAGCCTCTCAGGGATTTCACCATCCTGATTCGCATTGCCCGAAATCGCCACGTCTGGGTCACGGGGGCGGATTCGGAGCTGCACTCCATGCAGGACGTGTTCGATCTGAGCCGGAGGAGGCCGCTGGTCTTTGCGGTGAACAACGTCGGAGGTCTGGCGTTCGTAGGCATCGTTCTGACAGCTCAGCTGCTCGGTACTCCCAGTGAGGTAGTTACGGGTTTTCAGGGTAGTCAAGCAGGGAGCCTGGCTGCCATCCGAGGGGACGTGGATCTGGTTTCCCATTCCTGGGAGACTGTCGCGGGCCGTGTAAGGTCGGGAGACTTGAGGCCGATCCTCCAAATCAGCGGAAGCCCTGTCAGTCCGGATTCCCTGCTCCATTCGATTCCTCTGCTGGGAGGAGCCGACGGAATCGCGGCGGATCGCGCCCGACAGCTTGGGACGGGTACGGAGTCGGCCCGCCAGGAAGCCGCCGCGCTGGAAAAGCTGCTGGGGGGCGGAAGAATTATCGCGGGGCCGGCCGGCATGCCTCAGGGCCTCGAGAAATGCCTGGAAGAAACTCTCTTGAAGACACTCTCCAGGGCGGACCTTCGGACGGCAGTCCGGACACAGGGCAAACCGCTGGAAGTGGCCGGGGCCCACCAGGCCCGGAGGGACCTCGAAGCGGCAGCTCGGATCGCAAGTCGCCATCTGGCTTTGATTCGAAGGGAAATCGCGAAGATACGCGGTTAAGACCCGGATTATTCATAAGTTTTCGTAGCGAAGCGGGGGAAGACCCGTTCTGACAAGGCTTGCGACCGAGGCCCCCGGAGGCGTACTCGTGCAGTACGCCGAGGAGGCCGACCGAGCGTAACGCAGTCAGGGCGGGAGATTCTCACGCTGCAGTAGAAAATTTATGAATCATCCGGGTAAAGTACTCGCGTCCATGAATATAGCAACGTTTGGGAGCGCGACATGAGTCTTTACGCCGTCCTTCAGGCCTGTGGAGAGGGCTTTGTCCTGGTCTTTTCATGGCCCAACATTCTCTATCCCATTGTGGGGACCGGTGTGGCGATGCTGGTTTCGGCCATGCCGGGGGTGAGTGGCCTGACACTCATGGCACTCGCGATCCCTCTTACCCTTGACTGGGAGCCGGTGCCGGTCTTGCTGCTTTTCGGGGCCCTGGTAGGAGGAGCGACTTTCATGGGTTCGGTCACCGCCATTCTTCTCAACATACCGGGGAAAGCCTCTAACGCGGCTACTCTGCTGGATGGCTACCCAATGGCGTGTCAGGGAAAGGCCAAAACAGCAATTGCCTGCTCCGCGCTGTCCTCCGCCCTGGGTTCAAGCTTCGGTGTTGTGGTTCTCATATTGCTGCTGCCGTTCATGCACCGGGCCATTCTCATTCTGGGCCCCGCCGAGTTGCTCCTGCTGGTGGTCTGGGGGCTGACCATGGTGGCTGCTGCGCGGGGGCGTTCCCTGCTCAAGAGCCTTGTTCTATCGGGCCTGGGCCTGCTGGTGTCTTTTGTTGGCTTCGACCCCCGCACGGCAGAGTCTCGTTTCACCCTGGGGGCCGCCAGTCTCCACGATGGTTTGAGCTTTGTTCCCGTGTTCCTGGGGATCTTTGCGGTCGCGGCGATGATCCATCAACTGGTCCAGGGGCGGAACACTATTTCCGGTGAAACCAGAATCGAAAAGCTCTCCGGGAGCATCGGTGAAGGTTTTTCGGCCGTCTTTCGCAACTTCGGCCTGTTCCTGCGCTGTTCGACCATCGGGACCGTCGTGGGCATGATTCCCGGAGTGGGAGGGACGGTAGCGGGCTTCGTCGCCTACGGCCATGCGGTCCGGAGTGCCGGATCGGAAAGGGAACGATTCGGGAAGGGAGATATCCGCGGGGTTCTGGCACCCGAGACGGCCAATGACGCCAAGGATGCAGGCGCCCTGCTTCCCACCCTTGCTTTCGGCATCCCCGGCGGGGCCGGGACTGCCCTTTTGCTGGGCGCCCTGACTCTCCACGGACTGGTGCCGGGTAAGGAGCTCCTCAGCACCCAGTTGAGCCTGGTATTCGTACTGATCTGGTCCCTGTTCCTCTCCAACTGGATCACATCCATAGTGGGTATTGCCTGTGCCCAACCCGTATCTCGAATCACGCTGGTTGGAATCGATCGCCTCGCACCTATCGTTCTAAGCTTCGCCTGTCTGGGGGCCTTTGCCTACCGCAGCAGGGTCTCGGATATCTTCGTGGCTTTCGGATTTGGTGTTTTCGGCTATTACCTGAAGAAGTTTGGCTGGCCTCGAATCGCGTTTGTGATCGCGCTGGTGCTGGGTCCGCTTTTTGAGGGCTATCTCTTCATCACCATTCGCCTTCACGAACTGGGGAGAATCCACTTTTGGGGGCGCCCGCTGACTCTGGTAATGGTCATCCTCACTGGTACGCTATTGTTAACCCTCCGCAAGAAGTATTTTCCCGGGGGCGCAAGGCCGGGGGATCGGCAGTGAAGAGCGGGTTCAGATTCAGAATCCTCTTGCTGGTGGTGACTCTCTTGTTTCTGATGGGGAGCTTTCCCTTGAGCCCCCGGACCCGCACGATTCCGCTTGTAGTGGTCGGTCTGACGCTGCTGCTCCTGGCAGCTGAAATAGTTCTCAATCGTGTCGGGATTTTGCGGCACCCGGCTCAGCGCAGTCCAACTCCTTCTGCAACCACGCCTCGTTCGCTTATCGAGGTCCCGTCCCCCAGCGTAGAACTCCTTGTGTTCGCCTGGGTTTTACTCTGTCCCTTTTTCATCTGGTCGCTGGGATTCTCCATTGGAGTTCCCCTCTTCACGTTTCTCTTCCTGAGGGCTCGCAGTGGATACGGTTTCTTCGAGTCGGCGATCCTGGCAGCTGCCCTCTGGCTGGTCATCCAGGAGCTACTGGGAGGCCTGCTCGAGTTGTTCCTGTACGAAGGGTGGCTCTGGGGTTTGACCGTTGACCGTGGAACGTGGAACGTGGAACATTGAACGTCGAACGTTGACTCGGGTTCCGAGTTCCGGGTCAACGGTCAAGGGTCAACGGTCCGACGTCCCCATCTCCCCAGCCGGCGCAGGGCCAGATAGACGGATCCGGGCCGGGTGGCCAGAAGCTTGAAGAACCCCGCCGGGCGCAGGTAGTAGGTGTCGATTCGGGGCAGGTTGAGCAGGTCGTCGGACGGCTTTCCCGAGCGGAGGCTGGTTCCGCAGGCGGTCTCATACTGGAGTGATGCCAGACGGCGGCTGCAATCGTCCGATTCTCCGTATGGATAGGCAAGACTCGTCACAGGAAGGCTCAGGCGATCCTCGATTGTCTGCCGCGATCCGACGATCTCCCGATCTTGACGATGCGCCGGCAGGCCCCGCAGAGAAGGGTGGGTCTCGGTGTGACTTCCGATTTCGAACCCCTGGCCAGACAGTTCCCGAAGCTCGTTCCAGCCCAGCAGGGGAAGACGGGGCACCCAGGAGGGTTGGGTGGGCCAGTCATTCGTGGCTCCCACGTAACCGCTGACCACGAATATGGTCGCGGTGAAACCAAACCGCCGCAGGACCGGAACTCCATCCGAAAGAGTGTTTCGGTAGCCATCGTCAAAGGTCAGAACGACCGGTCTGGCAGGCAGCTCACCCCCGGTGCTCCACTGCTGTCGGAGGTGACTCAGCGACATTGCCGAAAACCCACTTTCAGCCAGAAACGACATCTGCCCGAGGAACTGATCTTTGGAAACGGTGATTGGCGAGGCGCTTTCGTCGATGGAGTGGTAAGTCAGAATGGGTACGACGACCACGTTGTTTTTATACGCCTGCGGACTGCCTGGGGCTCCTGGGGACAGCCAATACAAGTCCGGGTTCTGATCGCTGCCGGGCCGGCCAGGGCCTGGCTTCTTACCCTGCCATAACTCGACCGGCCAGCAAGAAGGTCGATACCAGCAGCAGCCCCAGGCCGCTCATTTTGAACATGGCACTCACGATCTCGTCGATCATGACAATCTCTCCTCTTCTTCCCCCTGAAAAACTGCTCATATCTTCAAAACTTCCCCTGATTGGAACGCGGAGCAAATCATAGTCTCTATCCTTTGGATCACAACTCGAAGTATCAGATTACAATAAATTCAATCAAATTACATTCGAGAATTTCGCCTTCTGCACCCGATGCGCGGATTTCCTGTGATGTGCGTCACGCTCAAACCAGGATCTGAAGTGATATTAAGTACTCACTTCCAAATGGGAGTGCCTGGGAGACTGACGGTCTAGACCCTATTCCGGTCCTTTCCTGGGATAAAGACAGGAAAACGAAGACTTGACCCCGCCGAAGAACTGAAGATGGTCGAAGAAGAGTTACTGGAGCACTATCTCGCACTGGATGACGAGCGGCGCGCTCGGAAGTTCGCTGACACAGCTCGGGTAGCGCACTTCGTCGGATTGTCGCAGAGAACCATCCAACTCTGGATCGAAATCGGTCTCATCAGGGCTGTCCGCATTGGACGCAAGTACCAGGTCGACCTCGAATCAGTGAAAGCCCACCTGAGAGCGTGTGCAAGTGCCGAATCTGACGGTGCTGGCGGGCGAACCTGACTGGAAGTACTCCGCCCCGGGGTACGGGTCTACCGGCCGGGCTAGCTCCGGGAGGATCCTCCGTGGTCCGAACAGGTTCGCGGCGCAGAGGCCTCTCCCATTCTTCGCCCACTGGAAAGGGTGGCGGGTCTTGTCGACATGGTGCTGACTCCTTTTCCGAGTTAAGCTTGGCGAATGTATCCCGAGGTCCTTTTCACCATTTTCGGTAAGCCGATCATCGCCGGGCGTAATGGTTCAGGATCCCCGGGCGCCACCTGAGGCGCCTCCCAGTGCGCTCGTAAGCGCACTTGAACAGTAGGGTGAAAGTCCCTACCGGGCAAACGTTCTCCGGCCCGTATTCGACGGCAACTGCGTCATCGTGAGGTGGGGTGGGAAGCAGCCGAAGGAGAACCACCAGTCTGTAGGAGACGAACTCGATTCGGCTCAGAGGGGACAGCGAGCCTGCTGGGAAATGACGAAGCTCGAATGGAAGGGAAACCTGACACGGACAAGAGCCTGATGGGTAACGTGAAAAAGGCATCTTGTTAACCCTTGGGGTGGTTGGAGATGGAATGGTGGGAAGTTCAAGTGACGTAAAGCGAGGAGGTCTGCGAAAGGTCGGTCTGGTAAGAGACCCGCAGAAGTCAGAGGCGGCGTAGTAGTGAAGAAGCCGGGTAATGCCGGTGGAGCGAAGGCCCGCCAGGAAGGTGGATGTGTAGAGTCAATGACGAAGCAAGAGGAACTGTCGAAAGTGGAGGAGACTCCTAAGCAAGGCAGAGAAGCCGAGAGCCAGAAATGGAGCTGGGTGGAAGCGGAAGTGTGGACCGAACGCATGCTGACGACCCTGGAAACAGGAGTGAAAGGAGGCAAAAATGCCTACTTTATCGAGCAGGGGCTATTTACCATGGCCATAGCCCACGCGCAGATCTGTCAGTCCCGCCGTGGACCCCACTGACTGGAGAGCCGGATGCGGGAGAACCGCACGTCCGGTTCGGAGGGAGGGGAGGCTCAAACCAATGAGCTTTCCCTACCCCTATCATTTCAAGCCCGGTGTGGAAAAAGCCGGGTCTCCGTCAGTCCGGGTCGGCCGGAGTCAGGACTCGAGTGCGCCCGGAGAGTTGTTTGCCGGTATAGACGTCGAGGTTTCTCCGCTGCGGCACCTCGCTGTCGCTGAGCACCAGAACACCGTATCCGGACGGAGACATTTCCACAGCTGCCGGTCCCACGCCGACGAAGCGACCCTTGCCCGGGTATGGCCCATAGGCTCCCATCAGATTCAGGTTCAGGACCAGCAGCAGTCCCAGCGCCGTAGAGAGTTGTGAATACCTGCATGTGCGAATATTTCTCAGCATAGCGCCCTCCAGGCTAGATCAGAACGTTGGTGTGTTTTCGGTCACCCCACCACGATTCCAGCGAAAACGAGCTGTCAGAAAAATAAGGGGTGCGAACCTGGGATTTAGAATAACCGCTCCCATTCCGATACTCAATCGGAAGCGTTTGATTCCGGACGCAGGGGACCTGATCTTCTCAAGTATTGGGGCATGTCTCCGCAGGCTCCTATCCCGGAAAATCAATAAGTTGTCGGCTGTAGCGCCACCATCATCCGCGCTGGCTGCGTTCCCCCTCCTCGGGCTCCTCGACAGAGTCACGACTATGCCTGCGGTGCCCTCGGAGGTAAAGCCTTGCCAGCGCGGCGCTTGCGGACCTTCGCTTCGACAACTCATGAATTTTCCGGGCTATACTAAGTACTCACTAATAGACTACGAACCGAAGGCAGTCGGGCGGGGCGGGAGTTGCCTGAAGAGGAGAAGGATAGTGGGTGAGTTGTTTGGAACAGACGGGATTCGCGGTCAGTCCAATGTCTACCCGATCGTGCCGGAAGTCGCGCTCCAGCTGGGTAAGGCCATTGCCTCCGTCTTCGACACGGCTGAAGCCTCAACGGGCAGAGCCCTGATCGGCAAAGACACCAGGCTCTCCGGATACATGCTGGAAACGGCGCTGACGAGTGGGCTCGTCTCGGCGGGAATGAACGTTTTTCTGGTGGGCCCTGTCCCGACCCCGGCCGTCGCCCATCTCACCCGATCCATGAACGCTACGGTCGGGATCATGCTGACCGCCTCTCACAATCCCTTTGACGACAACGGGATCAAGATATTCGACGGTGAGGGCTTCAAGCTTCCCGACCGGGTAGAGGCGCAAATCGAACAACTGCTGGTGGGAGGAACACTGGAAAGCGACCACATTCGCAGCGACCGCCTGGGCAAGGCACTGCGCATCGAGGATGCCCGGGGACGCTACATCGAATATGCCAAGACGACCATCGACAATCAGAGCCTGAGCGGGCTCAAGATCGTCCTCGACTGTGCCAATGGTGCCGCTTACCAGATCGGTCCCTGGATCTTCAGCGAACTGGGAGTCAAAGTCGTCAAGACAGCAGTCGACCCCGATGGCTTCAACATCAACAACGACTGCGGAGCCCTTCATCCGGAAACGACTTCCCGGCTGGTGCGCCGACATGGAGCCGACGCAGGCATCGCCTTCGACGGAGACGCGGATCGAGTTGTCTTCTGCGATGCGGAGGGAGCCGTTGTGGATGGGGATCGGATTCTCGCCATGTGCGCCCTGGATTACAAGCAGCGGGGTTGCCTGGCCCACGACACCCTGGTAGTCACCAGTCTCAGTAATCTGGGACTTCACGAGGCCATGAAAGCCGCCGGCATTGGGGTGGTGACCACCGGGGTGGGCGACAGATATGTCATCGGGAAGATGCGTTCAGAAGGATACAGCTTGGGGGGTGAGAAGTCGGGCCACATCATATTCATGGATCACGCAACCACCGGCGATGGAATCATCAGTGCTCTGCAGGTTCTGAAACTGATGAAGGAATCCGGCAAGCCTCTGAGTGAGCTCGCTGCCTGCATGGATGAGTTCCCGCAGAATCTGATCAGCCTGGATGTGCACGTGAAGCGGCCTCTCGGGGAGGTGCCCAGGCTGTCCGAGGCGGTTGGCGAATGCCAGGCTGAACTGGGGGAACAGGGACGGGTCTTGATTCGCTACTCCGGAACGGAAAAGAAAATCCGCCTTCTGGTGGAATCCCGAGAAGAAGAGCAGGTGCGAAAGTGGACGGATGATCTCGCCGAGGTCATCCGGCGGGAGCTCGGCACATGATCGGTAGAATTCTCCCGGCGGGCAGTCCGGAAACCTGTCACCCGGTCACCAGCACCCGCACGCTCGACTCTTTTCCGGTGGCGAATGTACCTCTGGGAGACTTACTGGCCAGGCGCCTGGAGAGAACTGGCCTTGAGGTCAAACGAGAGACTCAAACGCGAGCCTTGTCGCTCTACCTGCCGGCTGACTCGTGGGTGTCCGCACGAAGTCTTCGCCGGCTTTGGGAGGCAGGCCGTTCCAGTGTCCTCCGAGATTCCAGCGGTGACGAGCTGGCCTGGGTCAGTGAATCCGCCGAGGTTCCGGAAGCAGCAGCGGTCGTGGCGACCGATGAGTGCAGTTTTCGAATCCGTTTTCCCTGGGATCTCCTGAGAGTCAATGAGATGGCTGTCGAAAAGAGCCTCGACAGCGGCCAGCTGGAACAACCTCCTTCCGACACGCGCGTTGAGGGTCGCCTCAGTCTTGGTCCCGGCACCCGCCTCCTCCCCGGAGTCTATGTTGCAGGTGACGTTATCGTCGGAGAGAACTGCACCATCGGACCCAACTGTTATATCCGGGGGCGAACCTCAATCGGAGCCGGCTGCAGAATCGGTCAGGCCGTGGAGATCAAGAACAGCATCATCCTGTCGGGAAGCACCATTGGCCACCTCAGTTACTGCGGTGATTCCATTGTGTGCGAAAACGTTAACTTTGGCGCCGGCACCATCGCGGCCAACTTCCGTCATGACGGCAGGAACCATCGCTCAATGGTGCAGGGTACGCTGGTCGACACCGGCCGGCGAAAGTTTGGGACGATCGTCGGAGACGGAGTTCACACGGGAATCCACACCAGCATTTACCCGGGTCGGAAGCTGTGGCCACGCACCACCACTCTCCCGGGAGAGATCGTCCGATTCGATCTGTGCCCTCACTTGCGAACGAACGTCCCGGACCCCGGGTAGGACTCCATCGTATTCCATCCGGGCCGCCACCATACCAGCACTCGTGAACTGGTTAGACTGTCCACATCGAAGGCGAACAGATTCAAGCGAAAACTCTCCCAGGGACGTCCCTGGATGTCGTCGAGCAGCCGGTGAGGGATTGCGCATTCCAGTGTGTATCCCGCCGGGGAAGATGACGAAAAGACCTGGACGCCGGGCGCTTCGGCACCCTGTGAGAGGATGGTGGCCTTTCCTTCGGGTTTCCTGGGGATCAAGGCCAGGTTGATGATCTGGTTCTGGTAATTCCGGCCTTCGTCCTGGGCGCGACGTTCTACCTCGGGCCGGGCGTCCAGAAGGAGGCCCCCGAAATCCTGATACCGGGAATCAGATCCCGGCCGCGTCGTCCACACGTCATCCCTCACATCCAGGGCCAGGTAGATCGACTTGTCGTCCTGCTGGAGTCCGAAGCGGAATGAAGTGTCATCCGGACCGGACCACACAGAAGCCGCACCTGTGAGCTGGGTGGGACGACGGGCGGACAGGGAAAGATCGGGCCACTCGTCCAGTTTTCCGTCCAGGACCACAGTACGGTTGGAGGGCACCCCGGGGACGGGGACGGGGCGATCGACCACCACAAAGATCGTTCTTTCCCACACCAGGGGTTTCAGAAGTTCTTCCGGACGGTAGGTGATCGTGACATCCAGGGGGAGAATCGCGGTGTCCGGCGACTTGATGGCAGCGGACGAGTCCAGGGCAAATTCAACCATCTCCACGGAGTCGGCTGGCACGGTTCGTGAGAAGGCATAAGGATAGGGTCGCAGCAGAGAATGGGCTGCAAACTGACCCTTGACCTCCATCGGAATGTCGGCGCGGTTGGTAATCTTGAGACTTGTCCGGCCACGCTTGAAGGTTTTTCGAGGTTTCACTATGACGGGTTTCAGTTCCAGGTCATAGTGGCTGCTCAACGCCCTGATCAGTTCCTCCCCGGCTTCGGTTCGCACGGCCGAATTCAGGATGCCATCCAGTTGCAGGTTGGCAAGAATCGGTCCGCTTTCGTCCATGGTCACCCAGACAACATGATCAAAACGGCCATGCACGGGTCCGGCCAGGCTGCTCCCTCCCCCGGTGGTAGCCAGTTCGTAGTACTTGTAATTCTCTCGCTGGTAGGCAACGTACTGGTGGCGATGGCCGGCAAAAATCGTGTGAGGCCGTTCTCCCAGTGCTTCTTCGACACGATTCCAGAGCGTCGGTCTTCCCTCCTGCTGGTAGGCCCACAGCGCCTTGTGCAGGAAAATCAGCGTCCAGCGGACGTCCGAGTTCTCCCCAAGAGTCTTCTCTACAAAGGCGGCTTGTTCCTCGGCCAGTTGGGTGGGCCCCCCGTCCTCGCTGTTAAGACAGAGAAAGAGAACGTTCTTGTAGATGAAGTGGTAGTAGCTGGCACCAAATCTCTGCTCCCATTCCCGACGCGACCGGGTGCTCCAGATGTCGTGGTTCCCCGGAACATAGAAGAAGCGCATGGCCAGCGGTTCCAGAAATCCGTTGAATTCTTTCCATTCGCGGTCGATCTGCTCGGCATCGTCCCCGCCGCCTTCGATCAAATCCCCGACGCTGATCACCAATTCGGGTCTCAGGTCGTTGATTTTTCCAATCGCTTTCTCGAAGACCCCGTCCCGGTGGCCTCCGGTTCGATCAGAAACGATGACGAACTGAAAGTGCCCGGGGTCGTTATAGAGAGCCTTGTCGGTCCAGGGTTTGGGACCGGGCAGTCGGGGCAGGGTCAGTTGCGACTCCTGTGACGACCGGCCCTGTGCCTGTAGGGGAGCCGCAAGAGCAGGCGAGAGAAACAGTCCACAGGAAGCGATCAGCGCCCACTCCCGAGGGAGTGTGGACATTCGATGCTGCCTCAACCCCCCGGGCCATCAGCCAAGAAATATGCTTCCAGGGAATTCAGCTGATCGGCCAGCTCTTCCACATGATGTTGCAGCAGATTTCGCATCGACAGTAAACCGACCAGGTTGTCCTCCCTGTCGACAATCGGCAAGTGGCGGATGTGCTTCTGCACCATGAGTTCAAGGGCATCGCCGCTTTCGGTATCGCCTGTGGCTCGCTCCAGATCGGTAGTCATGACGTCTGCAACGGGCGTTGTGCCTGGATCCTTTCCCACTCCCACGACCCGAAGCATGACATCCCGCTCCGAAAAGATCCCAACCAGTTGATCACGGTCCAGGACCGCGGCCGCCCCCACTCTCACTCCCCGCATGGTCCGAACTGCCTCCACGACTGTGTCGGCGGCGGAAACCACGGGCGGCGGGACCTGTGCAAGCTTGATGACTCTCATTTGACATTCCAGCGAATTGAAATCTTTACAGATTCTATCATCAGTTGTCCCAACCTCTGCAACAGAGGGTGCGGCTGCCATCCCGGCGCGGCTTTCTGGAGTGGGAAAGTTCACTTCCACTCTTTCACCACCCGCCCGTGGACGTCAGTGAGGCGGGAGTCGCGTCCAGCCTACAGGGGTGTAAGCTTCTCTTGGTCGATCCCAGGAGATGCAGCGTAGTCGCGTGCAGGTCGCGGCTTGCACTTTCTAGTTTAGCAGAGGGCTGTCCCTTCTCTCGGGCATAACAACCGCGAGCAGAAAAAAGTACTCGGAAAGGACCTTGCAAGATTCCTCCAGGTAGGGGTTGTCGAACAGGACATGTTCTACGAGGTCTAGAAAGATCATCAAGAAGAGAAAAGAGAAGGCGATGCCAAGGTAGGTGAGTGAGCCCGGGTACTGCCTCAGAATGTGTCGGAAAATAACCACTACAGCGATCGCAGCCACGCCATACAGCAACACGATGACTCCGTCGAGCGCATCAGTCAGTGTTGTTTCCTGAATCCCCAGGATTTTGTGTATTCGCTTGTCAAATCTTTCGTGAATCAGAAGGTACTCATCCAATGCCAGGTAGATGAAAGCTCCGCTGATCAATAGCCAGAGTCTTCTCTCCCAGCCGTAGCTGCAGGTTCCGCGAAACAGCGCCGCACTGGAAACCAGGCCCAGCAGAAGGACGGAGAGGTGGCTCAGGAGTTGCCCTTCTCCGGCTATTGTTGGCGATCATGAGAAAGTGCGGGATTTTGAACGGGCGCCGGGGTGGGGTCAGGGATCTGTCGATGGGGAGTCTTGGCGGCAATCGGTCGCGAAGGCGGCGATTTTTCTTTCCAGGTAACGGGAGTAGCCCTTGGGAAGAGGAGTCTCGAGCAGCTCCTCAATGACGGGGACAAAGTAGTAGAGAGAACGAATCGAGGCGAGGGGATGGGCGTCTTGGCAACGCAGTAGACGCCTTGCGGATGCCAGCAGAAGGGCATCTTTTACGGTTGGGAGCGGGATATTGCAGTCGTGGAACTGGCCGGCCAAGCGGCGATCGTGTGGTCGAGATCGAGGCGGTGTGGCGGGCAGTTCCAGATAGGCGTGCAGCACGGCCTGGACGTAAGCTCGACGCTGCAACAAGTCGCTCAATCTTGTTTGCGGCGCTCAGCCGCCTCCTGCTCACTTTCGCGGCGACGATAGCTTTCACCTTCAATGACGGTGATGTCGGCGTGGTGGGTGAGACGATCGAGGAGACTGACGATGCAGGTGGCGTTGGGAAACACGACGTTCCAGTTTTTGAAGGCTCGGTTGGTGGTGACGATGACAGAGCGGCGCTCGTAGCGTCGGTTGATGACCTCGTAGAGCAGGTCGGCGGCATGGCAATCGTAGGAGAGATACCCAACTTCGTCGATGCAAAGCAGAGACGGCCGTGCGTACTTTTTGAGCCGGCGGCGCAGTAGCTCAGAAGAGTCCAACTGAAGGTCGTCGAGCAGTTCGGATGCGGTACGAAACAGAACCGAGTGACCAGCCAGGACGGCCGCGTGGGCGATGTTCTTGGTGATCATGGTCTTGCCCAGGCCGTTGGCGCCCAGCAGGATCAGATTGCGGCCCTCGGGGATGAAGTCCAGGGTGAGGGCTCGCTCCAGCAGGTGTCGGTCGATCTTTTTGGGCCAGTTCCAGTCAAAGTCAGCCAGCGGCTTGAAGCGTCCGACGCGGGCATAGCGCAGCCGGCGCTCCAGCGAACGGCGAGCCCGTTCGATCTCCTCCAGCCGAGCCATCTCAGCCAGAGCGGCGCGAGTGGACCAACGGCCTTTCTTGGCACGGCGCAAGAAGTCCTCCAGTTGATCGGGGAGGACTCGAAAGCCGAGTTTTTTCAGCTGTGCAGCCAGTTCACTCGGGCTCGGAGAGGTCATCGTATCCTTCTGGAGAATGGGGCTGTACGTGAAGATCGGCCAACTCGGGGCGGCGCCTCAGATCGACGGGCAAAGGAGCAGCAGCAGCGCGTCGGCTTCTCTGTAATAGGAAAGCTACCGAGGAGGCCCGCGGAGTGCCGCGCTGCAGTGCTTCTGCGAGTGCCCCCTGCAGCGCCTCGGCACCGTAGTCCTCCAGCAAGCCCAACAGCTGACGGGTCTGGCGGACGACCGATTCTCCGCGCAGCAGGGCGGCTTGCAGAAAGGCCTCGCTTTCGGGGACAGCCACCGAGAGCCGGTCAGAAGGGGCAGCGTAGGCTTTTCTTTTTTGCTCCAGCAGAGCTTGCTGATGAGCGGGGTCGGCGACCACCTGGTGTCGGTCGTAGCTGCGGCGGTGGCGAGCCACTTGTTTGGTTCCGTCGAGAATGCGCACCAGGGTGTCGGAAGCGACCAGCGTCAGCTGCCGGCCCACTGCAGCGGGGGGAATCGAGTAGTCGTTGAGATCGAAGCGCACGTAGATGGTCTTGTGCGACTTGGCAGGCACTACCAGATCGGTTTCCAGGGGGTGAGCCGGAAGAGGCAGCAGTCGAGCTTTTTCTTCTTCGAAGACAGCGGCGACGGTGCGCGAGTGATCGCCCGGCCAGGGCCTACGGTGCGCGATCTCATCCCGCCAGCGGCGGGCCTGATGATTGAAGTCTGCCAGGGTGGTAAAGGGGCGGGCGGCAAAGAACGAAGAGCGAACGTACTGGATAGCTCTTTCAACGCGTCCTTTCTCATTCGCGCGTCCCACATGACAGGGCCTGGGGGCGAAATGGTAGTGGGCGGCCAGCTCCAGCAGCCGGGGATGGAATCGAATGGCGTCGCCGCGGCGCTCCAAAACCACGCTCTTAAGGTTGTCGTAGAGTAGATCTCTGGGGCAGCCACCCCACTGAGTGAAGGCTCGCACGTGGCCGCGCAGGAAGTTCTCCAGTGATTGGTCAAAGAAAAACTCCAGGGCCAGCGCGCGCGAATACGACAGCGTCAGCAGAAGACAGGAGAGCCTCCGGCTGGCGCCTCCGATCTGCACTTTTCCAAAGGAAGCCCAGTCAACCTGCCCCTGCTCCCCAGCAAAGGTGCGCAGCCGCAGGAAAGCTTCCCGCGGCCGGGGACGTAAGGTGGCCACCAGGCGGCGCAGCGTCACTACGCTGCCCGTGTAACCGCGGGCGCAGATCATCTGGTAGATACGGGTAGCCCGAAGGCGTGGGTATTGCTCCAGAGTCTGGCGGATGAACTCGACGTAGGGGTCGGTTACCCGGGGCCGCACGATCTTGTACCGGTTGAAGCGCTCGGTTTCCAGCGCCCGTCGCACCGTCTGGTGGTGCAGACCGAGTTGATCGGCTATGGTTCCGATCTTCCAGTGCTCGGCAAAGAAGAGTCGGCGGATGTGGGCCCTCTGCTCGGCGTCGATCATGCTTTACCCCCAGTGGAAGGGGTCGATATAGCGCCCTGCGCGACCGCAGCGTATACAAGCCGGTCGAAAACCGGGCCTGGAACGGCAAAAAGTATCTGCACGGCTGTTCTCCTGACGCCTCTGGACGGATCTTCTCGGCATTGAGTAGGCCGCCAGAGGCTCCCACAGCCTGAAAGAAGATCTATATCGCTGTCTACGTTGATCCGTCACGCGGGCTTGCTGCTGCCGCTGACGGTAGGCTCTTTGACGGTCGCGATGATCGGCTCGGCCCTCAGGAGATTGCTGGTGTCGGCGGTTGGCCGCACGGCATTGCAACCGGCGCTGCAGACGACGGCATGGCTGGCTGCAGTAGACCTGGCCCCGGTCGCAGGAGCGGCAGATGAAAAATAGCGCGCCGCAGCCTTCGGCCCGGCAAGTACATTGCCGGAGAACGACAATCGAATCGGCCATGGATCCAGTCCCGGCGGGAACTGGACAACAGCCCAGGATCGTGGCAGGTTACAATCTGCTTGTGGTGGGTATCCGCTTTGTACAGAGCTGCCACAACCGGACCTCGACCGCGTTACAGGTCGAGGTCCTCCCTCTTCCTGGATTCGAAACAATACACTCTCGAAGGGAAAAATCCACCTCGTCAGAAATCGCGAGATGAATGCTCGGACGCACCTACGGTGCGGATGATGTTGAAACCCTATCCTAACGGCGAGTGTCCAAAAAAGCGCACTTCCTGATGATCATTGACAGGCTATTTCTTTGTCATTGAACCAGATCGTGAGAACCGCGAGCACGACGACCCCCATTAAGAGAGTCACTGCCCTCATGGCCACAGAGACGATCGGTGGAGCCGCGCCCGCTGTCACCAGATTAGTTTAGCAAGGGAGTACTCAACGGGGCAGCTTGCGATCGTCGAGCCGATCTCCGGTGGGGCGGCGAATGGGTATCTCGAGCGCCCCCGAAGCCTCGAGTAGATCGAACAGCCTCTGCTTCAGAACGTAGCCTCCGGAAATATTTTCATCCCAGCGGAAAAGCGCCATGGCGCCGAACTGTGAGTTCAGGCGGGACTCTAGTTCTCCCAGGCGACCGGCCCAGGCCAGGCAGAGAGATTTGGCGCGGGAATGCTCAGCTCGCGAGGGGCGACCCTGCACGGCCAGGTACACGGGAGCCGTATGCGCCAGCGAAGAGAAAGACTGCCGCAACCCAAGTTTGGTTCCTGAGGCTCGCAGGGCCACCCACCCAGCGTCTTCAACCTGCAGCTCGAAATCGCTTCGGATCTCGGAAGCCCCGTCAGAGACCCGGAAGGATCGAATGATCTGACCGTTTGCGACCACTTCCATCTTTTCCACCTGGTCGCGGTCGGGGTTGAAGCGAACCGAGCCTTTGATACGCACCGGACCCGGCTGAGTCAGGACCAACTCTTCACCCAGGCCGCGGCCGTTCACAGTGAAATTGAGCAACGGGTCATTACTCACAAAAGTCCGGCCCTGCTCGATGCCGTCCAGCCATTTCCTGTAGGTGAGAGGCCCCTCGACTCGAGTGTAGAATCGTTCGCGACCAATGGGGGCTCCCCCGAAGGGATAATCCGAGCCGGCCGTCGGGCTCAGGGAGGCTATCAAGGCCAACGCGCCGGGGCCAGGGCGATCCGGCCGAGAAGAGTGAGAAGCCGGTGTGATGAGAGAGCTTCCATGGTCAGGCTGCCCCCACAAGGCTTGATAATTCCTAGGAAGGCGGTTGGGCGTCCCTGTCTGAGGAACTCGGGAATCTTGTTCGTTCCTTTCCGAGCGACATATAACGCAGTTTTCGCAGTGCTTTGTCCTGGATCTGACGGATCCGCTCACGAGTCACGGAAAATCGCTGGCCAACCTCTTCGAGTGTGCATTCGATGCCGTCGTCAATTCCGTAGCGCATCCGAAGAATCTGTTCTTCCCTGGAAGTCAGTGTCTGCAGCATTGCAGAGGTCTGCTCCTTGAGATCGATGCCGATCGTCAAATCCGCCGGTGATATGGCGAACCGATCTTCCACCAGGCTCCCCAGGTGACTGTCCTGGTCTTCTCCGATCGGTGTTTCCAGTGAAATAGTCTGCTGAGCAACTTTCAAAGCTTGTCGAACCTGGCCCACCGGGATGCCGGTCTCGTGCGCCAGTTCTTCCAGCGTCGGCTCACGCCCTCCCTGCTGGAGCAGGGCACGAGAGGTCTGGATAAGCTTATTGACCCGCTCCGTCATATGGACGGGCAGTCGAATCGTACGAGACTGATCGGCGATCGCCCGGGTGATCGCTTGACGAATCCACCAGTGTGCATAGGTCGAGAACTTGTACCCCCGCCTGTAATCAAACTTGTCAACCGCTCTCATCAAACCGATGTTTCCCTCCTGAATGAGGTCCAGGAAGAGCACCCCCCGCCGGGCATATTTCTTGGCAATTGAAACCACCAGCCGGAGATTCGCTTCCACCAGCTCTTTCTTGGCAATGTCCTCCTCCAACTCGAACCGCCTGATGGTAGCCAGGGTGCGCTTGAGTTCCGCGGGGGTGGTCTCAAGCTCATCGTCAATCGCCTGTAACTCTTCCTCGATCTGCTGAAGCCGGTTCTTCACCTGAGTGGCTCTGGCAACGGGAAGAGGAGACTTCTGTAGTACAAAGAGCTGTTTCTGCTCCCGTTCGAGTGCCTCGACACCATCAACGGCAATTCGAACGACGCTAACGAGTCTAGCCTGACTCTGAGGAGTCAGATTCAAGGAGCGGATGCGGCGAGCGATGCGAACCCGGTGGCAGGCCAGCTGAGAGAGCAGTTTCTCGTACCGGGGTGAATCCTGACTGGTCTGGCGGAGCAGGTGTCGGACTTCATTTGTCTTCTCCTGCAATTTCCGAACGTTGGCAATGCGGTCGTGCGTTTCCGACTGGCGGGCCGCCAGGAGGTCATGGATCAGTTCATCCTTCGTGAAATTCACCAGCTTCGTAATATGCATCCCTCCGTCGCGCAGATCCTGGTCGTAGTTCAGAATCTCGGCAACGGACAACGGACACCGGGAGACCGCTTTGAGAACATTCGTCTGGGCTTTTTCGATGCGCTTGGCGAGCTCTATTTCAGCTTCCCGGTTCAAGAGTGGGACCGTCCCCATCTCGCGCATGTAGAGTCTGACCGGATCGTCTGTCTTGCCCGGATCTTCGAACTGCGGCCCGGAGTTGCTGCCTCCGTTCGTATTCTTCTTGCGGACTCTCCTCCGGTCCCCCTCGCTGTGCTGGTCGGCGTCGAGCACTTCAATTCCAGCAGCACCAAGAAAGAGGAAGATCTGATCGAGATTATTGGAGAGCAGAAAGTTCTCCGGTAGAGCGTCCTTCACTTCGTCGCCGGAAAGATAGCCCTTCTCCTTTCCGAGAATAATCAATTCTTCCAGGACGTCGTATTCGTCTTGTCTGGACAAACTCTTTTCTCTCTCCGCTCGGGGACGGTGGCCTGATTTGAGGTCTGAAAGAGTCCAGTTTACCCCAGAAATCATTTTGGGGGTGGCCCAATTGCTGGAAGGGGCCCGGGCCAACCCGGGACCCCTTCACCAATTTCAGTAACGCAGGCGATTACCAGCGTTCTCTTCGATGGCCGCCGCCGCCGCCGCCGCCGAAAGATCCTCGCTTTTCTCGGGGCTTGGCCTCGTTGACAACCAGAGTCCTGCCCTCGAGCTCAGAATCATTCAGTTTCTCAGCTGCTGCCTCAGCTTCATCCTGGCTGCCCATTTCAACGAAACCGAACCCTTTCGAGCGTCCTGTCATTCGGTCGGTGATGACGCGCGCCGACTCGACGGTCCCGTGTTCCGCAAAAAGGTCTTCCAGGTCCGCCTCGGTCGTCGCGTAGGGCAAACCACCCACATACAATTTGTTACTGTTCATGCTTCTCCTCCAAGAGAATCTCTCTTGTCTTCCATTGCGAGGTTTGTCCGCCAAAGCGAAGCAGAACGCATGGAATTGGCACCTGGATGCCACAATCCCGGTCTCTTAGTTTTTGTTGGGCTTCTTTCGCTACGGTGAGACAGTGCAGGCCTTCTGTTTGACTTTCCAAGCTCCTTCAGGAGGCCTCAGACCAAAGAAGCATCTACAACCATACGCGGCTTCTGGCCACCGCGTCAAACTGTCGGCGGCTGGATGTGCTGATTCTCCAAGAGTGACATTCAAGGCAAAGTCAGACGAACCAAGCAACCGCAGTGAGCGAAGTGAGTAAACTTTCTGATCCGCTTCTTGACCGAAGAGAGCTCCCGACTCTAGCATCAGGGTCATGAAGCTCTTCGAAGACAGCGCCATGCCCTGGGAGGAAGCTGACCACTCCAATTTCACCGGACAGGCCCGAATCAAACGCAGCGGTTTGTTCGATGGCAAGGATCAAATCCGGCAGTTTCGGGTCGAGTTCCAGCCAGAAGCCCGGACCAACTGGCACCTCCACTCAGGACCACAATTGCTGATCGTTCTTTCCGGCACTTGCCTGGTGCAGAAATGGGGCGGAGCGGTGGAGCCGGTGCCGACTGGACAGACCGTCGTGTTCGAACCAGGAGAGAAGCACTGGCACGGAGCCGCGCCCGGCGGACCAATGACTCATCTGGCGCTCAACGTCAACGCCACAACAACCTGGCTGGAAGAAGTCGGGAGAAAGTAGGCTCAGGCTACTCTTCGTGTGCCGGGGCCGGGCTGTTGAAGTTGGGGGCATCCGCCACCACCTTCCAGCTACCGTCCATCTGTTTCCTCCAGATGGTGACATATTTGCCCTCACGCGTGACCGGGTTTCCTTCCGCGTCGTTGACGGTGAGCTCAAAGGTCCCCAGGGTGTAGCCCAGATCTCCCGAACCGGAAACCTCGGCGCTCGAGGCCCTCCATTGCAGCTCCAACCCCGGTGCACTGAACATCTTTGAAACGGCTTCTCCAATCTGTTCCTTTCCGACGGCCTCGGGAGCTTCGGGATTCAGAAAGTGTGCTCCTTCTGCCGTGAATGCGACGAAAGCAGCGGCATCCCCGGCCGTCTTGGACCAGGTGCGGTCGGCCTCCATCAGGGCGGCCTTGACAGCTTCCAGGTCAACCGGTTCCGGTGGCATTGGGGCGCAGCCGACCAGGACCGGCGCGGCCAGGAGGAACAGGGAAAACAAAAAAAGATGTGGACAAGTTCTCATCTCGGCACCTCCTCATGGATGGGTATTCTGATCCATAACCATACCACTCGGAAGGTTGAAGGTTGAAGGTTAAAGGTTGGAGGTTGAAGGTTGGAGGTTGGCGATCCGCGGCATGATCCAGCCTCCGGGAGCTCTTGATGATCTTTATGGGGGGGGGTGGAATCTACCCTGCAGGGCAGTTGTCCTCGACTTTGCTGCCGTTGAGGGTCAGCGTACAGGACCGTTCCTCGACACCTCGCTGCGGATTGGCGGGATCGAGTCGAAGGGGCATCAGGACGAAGGTCACTTTGAGACTGGTGTGTGTCGCGTCGAAGATGCCGAAGCCATGGGCGCTACGGCCAAATCTGGAGCGCGGGCCGGGCCTGATCCGGCGGGGTTTCTTGCCCGCACCTCCCACCACAAAATAGTGGCGACCGGCTTCTTCCAGGTGCTGGATGTCGTGCTCGTGCCCGGAAATGTAAACCTGAACTGCATACCGATCCAGCAGCGGCAGCAGCAGGTCACGCCGGCGCTGCGAAGCCCCGTGCCATCCTGCCGAGTAAAGGGGGTGGTGCGCATAGACAATCTTCCAGGGAGCCCGGCTCGCTCCCAGTTCTTCCTCCAGCCATTCGAGCTGTTCTGGTTTCTTGGCCAAATCCTCGGTGTCCAGAGCAAACAATTGCATCGGCCCGGCGCGAAGCGTGTAGTAGGTCCCCGGCATGGACCAGGATGAACTGGTGTAGTTGAGTTGAGCCTCCGGACCCGATCTCCAGTCGTGATTCCCCAGGGTGGGATAAAAGCAGATCCCGAGAGGACCGTAGACGTCCTCCCAGTCGCGCCGCCAGCGGACATGATTTTCGCTGTTCAGGCCACGGGGATAGAAATTATCCCCCACCGTGATCCCGAAGTCCCAGGCTTTCCTCTGGTGGTACTCCCTCATTACCCGGGCCACGATTTCCTGGCGATCCTCCGGGCCATACTCTTTCGTCCCAAAATCACCGATCACGACGAATCGCGCCGGTCGATCTTCCGGAATCACCGTGGTCACGGGGTGGGAAGAAAATTGAAGCGGATGGCCGAAAGCGGCTGGTGGTAGGACTACACAGAAGAGCAACAACAGTTTCGCCACGACTAACTTCCTACTATACCAACTCGGCGTTGACCCGTTGATCCGTTGACCCGTTGACCGTGGGCCCGCTGACCGGGGCCCGGGGACTGGGGGCAGCCCAGGTTCCTTCTTAGCCCGGAAAATTCATAAGTTTTCGGCTGCAGCGCCCCCATCATCCGCGCTGGCTGCGTTCCCCCTCCTCGGGCTCCTCGACAGAGTCACGACTATGCCTGCGGTGCCCTCGGAGGTAAAGCCTTGCCAGCGCGGCGCTTGCGGCCCTTCGCTTCGACAACTTATGAATTTTCCGGGTTAGGAGCGGTAGTTGGTGAACTGCATGTCGATACCCAGGTCTTCTTCCTTGAGCATCGCGATCACCTCTTGCAGGTCGTCGCGGACCTTGCCCGAGACCCGAACGGAATCCTCCTGGATCGCGGCCTGGACCTTGAGCTTCCTTTTCTTTATCAGCTTGACGATCTCCCGGGCCTTCTCTCTGGGGATCCCCTGCTGCAGGGAAATGCTCTGGCGCACGCTGTCCTTCGAGGCGGGCTCGTACGCCCCGTAGCTCAGGGCCTTGAGTGAGACGCCGCGACGCACCAGCCTCTGGCGAAGCACCTGGTCGACCGCCGCGCAGGTGAATTCTTCACTGGAAGCGAGGACGATCTTGTTCTCGTTCTCCTGGAGTTCGATGTCGGACTGGCTGTTCTTGAGATCGTAGCGCTGGCGGACTTCTTTCAGGGCCTGGTTGACCGCGTTCTTCACCTCGGCGAGGTTGACTTTAGAGACGATGTCGAAGGAGTTTTGCTTGGCCATAGCCGAAATCATACAGTATTTGTGCGCCAGGCTGGACCGGGGCCGATGCCGTTCCAGGTTCCAAGTTCCAACGTTCCAGGTGTTGGATCTGACGGGATGGCGAAGTGTAGGAGCCGCTTCCATGCGGCGATCTTGATCGAACTTTCAACCTTCAACTTTCAACTTGCAACCTCACAGCGGATCGGACCACGGAGGGGCCTCCCAAATTGTCGTGTCCTGGCTGGCTGAGCAAAGATGGTAGAATCGACGCCCGGTGAAACATCCAACGAATCACGAGCTAATCGAGCGCTGGAGCGGCGAGCCGGCTCCCCTGCTACCGCTTCTGCACGCCTTTCAGGAACGCGACGGATATCTGTCTGAGGAAACGATCCGGGAGACTTCCTCGGCTTTGAAGATCCCTCTGGCCGATCTATACGGAACGGTCACCTTTTACCACCACTTCTCGCGTCAGCCCGGCGGCGGCTTTCGAGTCTGCACCGGGCCCGTCTGTCGCTTGCGCGGAGGCCTGGACCTTCTGGAGAAACTTGGAGACACGGCTCATGAAATGCCCTGCGCGGGTCGCTGCGACGACCCCATCCCGGTACTTGAGGGAGAAACCTTACTGATCGGCACCACTCCCGACTCCCTCGTCACCGGCGCTTCGCCACTGCCTCCCCCTAACCCGGGCGGAGTGGAAGAGTGTGTTTTTGCCTCTATCCGTAACGACGGCCGGGCCGGCATGGGCGGCTACTGCAAAAATGGTGGCTATACGGCCCTGAGTCGAGCGGTCCTGGGAATGGAACCCGCAGAAGTGATCCGGCTGATCACGGAAAGTGAGCTGGCCGGCCGGGGCGGAGCGGGCTTCCCGACCGGGCGCAAATGGCAGGCCGTTCGGGAAGCCCCGGGGAACCCGAAGACGATCGTCTGTAACGCCGACGAAGGAGAACCGGGCTGTTTCAAAGACCGGGTTCTAATGGATCACGACCCCCATGCTGTCATTGAGGGGATGATCCTGGCTGCCTTTGCTACCGGGGCCACCCGGGGCTTCATCTACCTCCGTTACGAGTATCCGGAAACTTTCGCGATCCTCGATCAGGCTCTTCGCGAGGCCCAGGAGTCCGGCTTCCTCGGAGACAGGATTCTGGAACGCGACTTTTCTTTTCACCTTCACCTGAGACGGGGAGCGGGAGCCTATATCTGTGGTGAAGAGACTTCCCTTCTGAACAGTCTCGAAGGCAAGCACCCCTTTCCGCGCAATCGGCCCCCTTACCCCGTAACTCATGGCTACGAAGACCTTCCAACAGTCGTCAATAACGTGGAGACTCTGGCCTCCGCTCCTCCCATCGTGAGGAAGGGCCCGGAATGGTACCGGGGGCTGGGCTGCAACGGGCACAGCGGAACCAAGCTCATCAGCCTCTCAGGTGACATTCAAAAGCCCGGCAACTACGAGGTTCCTCTGGGAACGCCTTTGAAAACCCTCCTCTACGACTGGGCCGGTGGGGCCTCTGAGGGCCGAACCATCCAGGCGGTGACCATGGCCGGTCTTTCTGGAGGCTTTCTGGCGGGAGACGATCTGGACGTCACACTCGACGAGACCAGCATCCGCAGCCGCGGCTCCTTCCTGGGAGCCGGCGGAATCATGGTTTTCGACTCCAGCCGAAATATGGTGGAAGTCGCCCACAACGCCATGAGCTTCTTCGCTGAGGAGTCCTGCGGCAAGTGCTTTCCCTGCCGAATCGGCACTCAGCGCCTGACGGAACGCCTCTCGGGAGAGGCGGGACCGAAGGACTTCGAGACCTGGGCCGGGGAAGTACAGGACCTGGGCGAAACCATGAAGGAGCTGAGCGCCTGCGGATTGGGGGTGGCTGCGCCGCTCGTCAGTGATAGTCTATTGAAGTACTTTCCAGACCAGATCCATCGACACCTCCACGATTTGGAGGGAGGAAGGGGAAAATGAGCTCGGCCTCGAGTACGCAGACCGCACAGGGCACACTGACCATTGACGGCCTCGAGGTCTCTTTTACGCCGGGTGAAACCATCTATGAGGTGGCCGATCGTCATCAGGGACAGATCCCGACCCTGTGTTACGACCCGAGACTCGAGCCCTTTGGAGGCTGTCGGCTGTGTGTCGTGGAAGTGGAAGGGATTTCCAAGCCGGTCGCTTCCTGTACGACTAAGGCGGCTTCCGGAATGGTCGTCCGGACTCGGACCGCAAAGCTCGAAAAGCAGCGCAAAACACTTCTGGAAATGGTGGCCAGCGAGAATCGCCAGATCCAGGTCGATCCCCTCAGTGGCTATGCTTCCCAGGAACTGGCTGCCCTGGTCGATCGTTACGAGGTGCATAACGGCCGTTTCGCCGGCAGTACTTCGGGCACATCCAGTAGCGACGATAATCCCTTCATTCTCCGGGACTACGAGCAATGTATCTCCTGCTACCGCTGTGTCCGTGTCTGTGCCGAGCAGGAGGGAGACTATGCCATCACGGTTTTGAACCGCGGATTTGACACGCAGATCGCGACCGAGTTCAACGGTCTGCTCAAGGATTCGGCCTGCACCTTCTGCGGACAATGTGTACAGACCTGTCCGACCGGGGCCCTGGCCGACCGCAAGGCTTTACAGCACGCGGAGGTTCCCGGGGAAATCACGAAGACACGCAGCACCTGCCCCTACTGCGGCGTCGGCTGCTCCGTGGACCTTCTGACCAAGGGAGATAAGCTGGTGGGGGTCCATCCGGACATGCACGGTCCTGCCAATGAGGGCGCTCTGTGCATCAAGGGACAGTTCGCCTACGACTTTGTCCAACACCCGGATCGCCTCACCGCTCCTCTGGTCCGCGACACAGATGGAGAGTTGCGTGAGGTCAGCTGGGACGAGGCTCTGGATCGAGCCGCTGCCGGATTCCATCAAGTGCGCGAAAAACACGGACGGCACGCCATCTACGGAATCGCCTCAGGGCGCACACCCGGTGAAGCCGATTACATGATGCAGCGGTTCATCCGGGCCGGCTTCGGAACCAATCACATCGACAACTGCAGCCGTGCCTGACACGCCCCCACGGTGGCCGGTCTGGCCGCCACCATCGGACGCGGGGCGATGTCCAATCCCCTCGCGGACATGGAAAAGCCGGACGTCATCTTCTGCATCGGCACCAATATGACGGAGTGCCATCCGGTGGCAGCCACTCGGATCAAAAAAGCAGTCTCCCGGGGCGCCAGGCTCATTGTGGCCGACCCCAGGCACATCGATCTGGCCGACCTGTCGGACATTTTTCTCCAGCTCCGGGTGGGTTCGGACTCTGCGCTTCTCCTGGGGATGGCCCACGTCATCGCCCGCGAAGGACTGATCGACCAGGAGTTCATGGCCGCGCGCACGACAGGCGGCGAAGATTTGCTGAAGCACGTCGAGGAATTCTCGCCCGAGTGGGCACAGACCATCACGGGAGTCCCGGCTGCCGATATTGAGACGGCTGCTCTGTTGTACGGCCGGGCCGAGAGGGCTGCCATCTACTACACCCTTGGAATCACGGAACACATCTGCGGCGTCGAGAATGTTCAGGGGTTATGCAACCTGGCATTGATGACCGGCAACCTGGGCCGTGAAGGGACCGGAATCAATCCCATGCGGGGCCAGAACAACATTCAGGGAGCCGGTGACAGTGGAGCCATTCCCAATAATTATCCCGGCTTCCAGTCCGTCACCGACCCCCAGAACCAGGCCAAATTCAAAAAAGCCTACGGAACCGAAGTCGACCTCGGAAAGATCATGACCAAGGTTCGTGCGCTGGACCTGGCCGGTGATCAGATCCGAGCCATGCTCATCGACGGCGAGAACACTCTGGTTTCCGACCCCGACATGGAGCACTGTGAGCACGCCCTGCGCAGCCTGGATCATCTGGTCGTCATCGATATTTTTCTGACCGAGACGGCACGACTGGCTGACGTCGTTTTTCCGGCGACGAGCTGGGGGGAGACAGACGGGACCTTCACCAATACGGAGCGACGTGTCCAGCGGGTTCGTCAGGCAGTCCCCGCAGCGGGCCAGGCCAGGCCCGACTGGTGGATCATTTCACAGATTGCCCGGCGCATGGGCTTCCAGGGGTTCGAATTTGACTCAGCTGAAGAGGTTTTCAACGAGCTGTGCAGCCTCTCTCCCATCTACGCCGGTCTGGACTGGGACCGGATCGAGAGGGGTGAGTACCAGTGGCCGGTTCCATACGAGGGACACCCTGGGACGCCCGTTCTGCACGAGGGCGAGTTCAAGAACGGCCGGGGCATCTTCAAACTGATTCGCTACCGGGATCCGGCCGAGACCATCGATGATGAGTTCCCCGTGTGGCTGACCACGGGAAGGAGGCTCGAGTCCTATCACACCCGAACCCAGACCGGCCGGGCTCAGGGTATTGATTATCTTCTGTCGGAAGAGAGCCTGGAAGCGCATCCGGATGACATTGAGGCCTGGGGCCTGAAAAGTGGCGAGTGGTGCTCCATGTCCAGCCCCCGAGGGTCGATAAGAATCAAGGTCAAAGCCACTAGACGCTCGCCCCGGGGAACTGTTTTCACCAGCTTCAGCTTCAGCGACGTCCCTGTGAACATCCTCACCGGCTCGGGCTACGACCCCATCACCGACACGGCCGAACTGAAAGTCTGTCCGGTGCGGGTTGAGAGGGTTTAATGGGTTCTGGGTTCTGGGTTCTCCGGGTCTGTGCCATCTGCCTGTCCAAGCCCCCCCGGCCTTCATGGGCATCCACTAGATGGTAGCGATCGGCCCAGGGAAGGGCAACCAGGGGAGAAACGCGCTAAATGGGAAATTCCCGGGCAGCTTCCGCGCTGCGGCGCAGTCACTTCGTTCCTGAAGATGTCGGCCTGCGGCCGCCACGCAGTCACTTCGTTCCTGCCTCTGTAGTTTCCTTGATTGTCAATGTCTCTCGCGGCTTGCGGGCCGGTCCCGGAGATGACCTTCCAGTCGCCGGGCAGACAGAGGCGCGAATGCCAATGAGCGCGCCAACCTGCAACGTGGAACTATTCTTGTGCGGTTACTGTCGTTCCTGGCGGCCCGTGGGCGGGTGTTTGGGCTGGTTTTCCAGAGCGTCGAGTCTACGAGCCGGTCTCGAACTCCTGTTGGGCAATCTGCTTGATTTCGCGCAGGTTCAGCTTGCCGGTTCCAAGCAGGGGCAGCTGATCCACTCTGACGAAACGGTTCTTGCGGGGGATGAAGAGATTGGGGAGACCCTGTGTCTTCACTTTCTCCAACACTTCCGCGATCTTCTCGGGGGCGCAGGTATGTAAAACAGCCAGGCTCTCACCCTTCCTGGGATCGGTAATCGAGGTAACGGCAAAGACCTGCTCCTGGGGCGAACCGAGTGCCCTTTGCAGGGCCTCCTCAATCCGGCCGTGAGGGACCATTTCGCCGGCGATTTTGGAGAATCGAGAAAGGCGGTCGGTAATCTTCAGGAAGCCGTCATCGTCCACTGCGCCAATGTCGCCCGTCACATACCAGCCGTCCCGAAACGCTTTGCGAGTAAGGTCGTCTCGTCCCAGGTAGCCCTTCATGACGTTGGGGCCCTTGATCAACAACATCCCGGGCTCTCCCGGAGGAAGCGGCTCGAAGGTGTCGGGATCGACCGTCCTGATGGCCACTCCAGGGAGGGGTGAACCCACATATCCACGGCGTGAGCCGGGTTGAAAGAAACCCGGTGCTCGAAAGTCAGGCACACTGGCCGCGATGGTGGGTGAGCACTCGGTGCTTCCGTACCCCTCCATGGGGCGAACTCCAAAGTGATCCTCGAAAGCCAGTGCGGTTTCGACGGACAGCTTTTCCGCTCCCGTGATCACCAGCCTCAGAGAGCCGAACTGAGCCGGCGTACAGCGACGCATGTAAAGTTGCAGGAAGGTGGGAGTAGCCAGCAGGATGGTTACCCGGTGACGCTGCACCAGGTCACCGATGGCGGGAGCGTCCAGAGGATTGGGGTGGACGGGCATGCCCAAACCTTTCTGGAGCGCAAACCAGCAGGACATGTATCCGAAGGAGTGAAAGAGGGGAAGAATCCCCAGAACCCGGTCGCGGGAGGTGGCTCGCAGCACCTGCGTGAGCGCCTCCACATTGGAGCCGACATTGAAGTGAGACAGCATGACCCCCTTGGGCTCACCGGTGCTGCCGCTGCTGAAAATAACGGTTGCCAAATCGTGGGCGCGAATCGGGCCGTGAGCCCCACTCAGTCTCTCCAGCCAGGACACCGGAAACAGGAGTGCAGCCCACTCTTGTCCAAATTAGCCATAAGAGAGGTCGGGTCGACCTCGTAAGATTCGGTTTTATCGAATAACCGGACAAGGAGGACCCGACCGTGAATCGATTTTGCAGTATTTTCAGTCAACTTCTCCAGCTTTTTCCTCGCTGGGAGTTTCAACAACTGGTCCTGGAGACCAAAGCCGAGCGCCATGCACGCGGTTTCAGCAGCTGGGGACAGTTTGTCGCCATGCTGTTTTGCCAGCTGGGCCGTGCTCATAGCCTGCGGGAGATCTGCGGAGGTCTGGCCAGCTGTGAAGGAAAACTGCATCATCTTGGAATCGCTTCTCCCAAGCGCTCCACCCTCAGCTATGCCAATGAGCATCGACCCTGGCAACTGTACGAAAAGGTTTTTTACCGCCTGCTGGATCGTTGTCTGAGAGAGACCGAAGGGCGTCGCAAGAGAAGATTTCGTTTCAAGAATCCGCTGCTGAGTCTGGACGCGACCGTCATCGATCTGTGCGCACAATTGTTTGACTGGGCTCATTTTTGCCGAACCAAGGGGGCCGTCAAACTGCATCTACTCTTGGACCACAACGGTTACCTTCCCGTCTTTGCCCACATCACCGAGGCAGCCACGGCCGACATCACCGTGGCTCGCCGTCTGAAGTTTGCCGCCGGCACCGTTGTCGTCTTTGATCGCGGCTACAACGACTACAACTGGTATGCGGACTTGACCCGTCAGGGCGTCTTCTTTGTGACCCGTCTCAAAGACCGTGCCGATTACGAGGTCCTCAAAGACCGCCCGCTTCCCAAAAACCGTCGAGTCGTCCGTGACCAGGTGATTTTCTTTCACGGACTGGCCGCCCAGGACAAAATCTATTTCTTTCGCCTGGTCGAAATCCAAGATCCGCTCTCTGGCCGCCTCGTTTTTTTGACGAATCACCTGGATTTCGGAGCCACCACCATTGCCGCAATCTACAAGGAGCGCTGGCAAATCGAGCTCTTTTTCAAGGCCCTCAAGCAGAATCTACGGGTCAAGACCTTCGTCGGCACCTCGGCCAACGCCCTCAAGACCCAAATTTGGACAGCATTGATCGCTCTGCTGATCCTGAAGTTTCTGCAGCTCAAAGCAACCTTTGACTGGTCACTGTCCAATCTGGCCGCACTGCTGAGGATGAACATGTTCGTTCATAGAGACTTGTGGAGGTGGTTGAACCAACCATTCAAGTTCCCACCCCTACTACCGGAGAGCTCTCAACCCTCCTTCACCTTCTCGTAATCTGGACAGCACAATCGGAGACCTGGACATGAAAAGACTGAAAATCCTATCCAAGACGCCAATAAAATCAAGGGGTCGATGATCGAATCTCAGCTAATTTGGACAGCAGTGAGTGCAGCCACAAGACTCGAGAACCGAAGCCCGGGTCCGATCATCTTGCGGAGATCCTCCGCCCACAGAACCTCAACATTCTCGGGAAGCTCCAGTTCAGCCTTCTTGGCGAACAGTCGACTGCTCACGATGGTTGTGAGACCGGCCTGCCGGATGGCCGACTCCATGCCTGCCTTACCGGCCGTGAAGTTGAGGTTCACGCTGACGCGACCGGAGAGCGAAGCAGCGATGTTGACCAGTACACCCGCCACCGTTGTTGGGAGCAGAATCCCAACGTTCTTCTGATCGGCCCAGAAACCCTTGAGGGCCCGAGCCAGAACCACGGCCCCGGCAGCCGCCTGGAGTCTGGACAGTTTCCGCCCGGTGGCCTCGGCCAGGGCCAGTGCCAGGGGACTCCGTCGGGCACCGCTGAAGAAGTCAGCGTGGAGAGGCCGGGCAGTTGCCTCTCTGGCCGTCCAGGCCTGAGAGGCCAGTTCCTGAACGCGCTGGCGAAGGTCGGCCGCCTTCGTGCCCGGAGGAAGAGGGCTCCCGAAAGCAACGGTTACGGAATAGGGAATCTGGCGGGGAACTTTAAAAAGAAAGCGTCCCCCCTCGCGGCTGAAGAGGCTCCCCCACAGCCGATCCAGATAGACCGGAATGATGGGGGCCCCCCGGTTACCGGTAATCCGCTCCAGGCCCCGGCGAAAAGGCAGGAGGGTTCCGGTTCGAGTAATCTGACCCTCCGGGAAGATACAGACCAGCTCGTTCTCTTCCAGGTGGCGTCCCGCGTCTCGCAGAGCTTTCAGAATCACGCGAGGTCCCCCGGAAGCCGAAAGGGGGATGCAGCCCATGGATTTCATGAAGGGTCTGTAGAGCCAGTAGTCAAAGTAGTCCTGGTGGACGATGAAGCGGATCGGCCGGTCGAGGCTGGCGATCAGCATCAGGGCATCGACAAAGGAGACGTGGTTGGGGGCGAGCAGGGCGCCGCCTTCCCTGGGAACGTGGCGGCTATCCATGATGTGCAGGCGGTAGAAGGTGTGGGTGGCCAGAATCAGGGCCAGTCGCAGCAGGGCATCGGGAAGCAACCACACAGCCCAGCCGGTGCCCAGCAGGATCACGATCGAGCCTGCTCCCAGGATGGCCTGGGGCGAGAGCCCTGAACTGGCCAGAAATGTCGCCCCTAACGAGCCGGCAAGGATGCCGCTGAACACGAAGATGTTGGAGAGGGCGATGATTCCGCCTCGTCGCTCGTCCGGAGACTTCCATTGAATGAGGGAATCGAGGGGGACCACCAGCAGACCGCTGGCTGCTCCCAGGATGGCCATAAGGACCAGCAGCAGCGAAAAGTCCGGGGAGAAAAGCGCCAGAGCAAGGCTGGCCACAGCCATCACCACTGCGCCCAGGGGAATCAGCCCGTATTCGACCTTCTGCCCGGAAAGTCGACTGGCCAGCAGGCTGCCCACCCCGACTCCCAGACCCAGCACAGCCAGTGGGACTCCCGCCATCGATTCCGAAAGACCGAGGACCGTCCGGGAATACACAAGAATGTCCTGACCCAGCAGGCAGGCCACTGTCCAGTAGAAAACAGACCCCGCAACCGCCAGACCCAGGACTCGATGGGATCGGATTGTTCTCCATGAAGAACGAACGGTTTCCACGAGATTGCCCTCTGAACGGGCAGGCGCAACCGCCGGGATACCCCGGGAGAAAATGAAGCCGATCAGCGCACACAGCGTCAGGACGGCCCCAACCGTCCACAGGTAAGTACCCGAGTAATCGAGGAACAGCCCCCCTGCCGCCGTGCCCAGAGTAATGGCCAGAAAGGTCCACATCTGAAGGTGAGCGTTTCCTCTCGAGAGCTGCTCATGAGGAAGAATCTCGGGCAGAATTCCAAATTTCGCCGGGCTGAAAAGCGCACTCTGAGCGCCCATCAGACCCAGCACTACCAGTGGAAGGCGGACATTGTCGGGAAACAGCCACAGAAACGCGGTGACTGCGGCCATCAGTCCGATCTCAGTGCCCTTCATCGTGACGATGATGGTTCTCTTGCTGAGCCGATCCGCCAGCACACCGGCCGGAAGCGAAACCAGGATCAGGGGCAGCGTCAGGACACAGAAGGCCAGAGTTGTCTCAAACTGGGACAGGCGCTGCAGTTCAGCCTGGTTTCCGAGGTACTGAGACTCGAGTGATCGGATGGCCAGAAAGGCAACCATCAGCTTCAGGGCATTGTCATTGAAAGCTCCAAAGAACTGGGCCACCAGCAGACTTCGAATGGTTGGGAGGGAGGGCATTTTCTTTGCAGTCACCGCCGGGGACCAGTAAGACCTCGATTCGAGTGGTCAGACCTCATCGTAATCATGGCAGTCAGTACTGAAGGAAACTCAGAGAAAAGTAACGATTGAAGAACCAGGAACACGCCCATCGAGCTTGAAAGGGCCAGCCAGAAATGCTACCCCATATGTCTTTCATCCGGATTGGACGCTAATGATCTTGGACTTCCAAAGACCAAACACTTCTGGAATGTGGATGGGGTAGAGGTCCCGGTCCCGTATTGTAGACCTTCTGAACCGACGGTTCATACCCGCCGCCATCTGGCCCGTCTCTTGAGACAAAACCATGCTGCGTGAGGCGAGTTACTATTCGAGAATGGCGCTGGGATGGTACCAGTTGGCGCGGATGCCCCTGGAGGCCAACCCGCCGGCACTGGTGCGGCGGTACCTGGAGAACCGGCAGGCCCATTTTCTGGAGCTGATGCGACGGGCGGTCTTCGCCTATCCCTCCAACCCGTACCACACACTGTTCCGCTGGTCCGGCTGCAGCTATGGAGATCTCGAGGCGGCGGTGCGCGGCGACGGCCTGGAGGCCACCCTGGAGTCGCTTCGCAAAGCCGGCGTGTACCTGACCCATGATGAGTTCAAAGGAAAGAAGCCGGTTGAACGGTCGGGCAAAACCATTGCCGTCGACCCCGGAGACTTTGCCAACCCCCTGCTACGAGGCACCCTGGAGACCTCCAGCAGCGGCAGTCGCAGCAGCGGGACGATTACCCGCAGAAGCCTCGAATACCAGTTCTACCGAGAGGCCAGGAACGTGTTTTTGTGGACGAGTTCGACATCTCAAGACGCACTCTGGTGCGTCTCTCCTCGATCCTTCCCTCCACCGGTGGTCTGCGGCGGGGCCTCCTCTATCCGCGCCGTGGAAACCCCGTGGACAAGTGGTTTGCCCTGGCCGGATCCTTTCGGGACTCCTGGCACTACCGGGCGTTTACGAAGTTCCTGGTCCTGGAGGCGCGGATGCTGGGGATCAAGACGGAATTCCCGACCTACCTGCCCACCAATGACTTTTTCCAGGTGGCCCTTCATCTGGCTCGGCGCAGGTCGGAAGGCGCGAACTGCCTGTTTTCGGCCAGTGTGAGTCTGGCTGTTCGGGTCGCCGCCGCCGCCGCCGAAGAGGGCCTGGACATCAGCGGGATCCTGTTCTCCGTGCATGGGGAAGCCTTGACCGATGCCAAGCGAGAGGTGATCGAGGCCACCGGTGCGAAACCCTATCCGGGCTATACGATTTCCGAACTGGGCAAGGTGGGAGGACCGTGCCGACAGATGACCCAGGGCAACTGTGTCCACGTTTGCCTCGACTCGGTTGCGCTCATCAGCTACCGGCGGCTGGCTCCCTTGACGGAGGTTGAGATCGATTCCCTGATGTTCACGAGCCTGCTGCCCTGTGCAGCGACCGTGCTGGTCAATGTTGAAATGGATGACAGCGGCGTGCTGGAACCGGCCACCTGCGACTGCTCCCTGACGAAGCTTGGCTTTACCCGGCAGGTCAGCAACATCTACAGCTACGGCAAGCTCACGGGCCAGGGAATGTGCCTGGTGGGCTCAGATCTGCTGGACATACTGGAAAGGGTCCTGCCCGGGCGCTTTGGCGGCACTCCAACCGATTATCAGCTGGTGGAACAGGAGGGAAGCCAGCAGACCGAGATCGAGCTTCGGGTCCACCCGCGTCTGGGAGTACTTTCCGAGGAATTGGTAAAGAGCTTCTTCCTGTCCGAGCTGGTCAAGGTCTACGGTGGGTCGCTCAGTCGCCGGACCTGGCTCCAGACAGACGGGATCAAGGTGCGACTGGCGGAGCCCTACATGAGCGGCGGTCGCAAGGTGCACCCCTTGCACCTGCTGGGAACCACCGAGAGACAGAGGAGCTCCTCACCCGGACCAGACACTCGATGACTGAAGGCCAGTCCTCCCTGACAGGGTGATTGTCAGTGATTCATAGATTGACAAGACTTCGAAAACGCTTTTTGCTGATTCTGCTCCTGTCGGCGACCACGGGCTGGGGACAGAACCGGACCAGCAGCATCACGGGTACCGTCAAGGACACCTCGGGTAGCGTGGTTGTCGATGCCCGGATCCAGGTTTGATTGGCGACAGTTAGAATTCCCCGCGACGACAAATGGAATTCCCCGCTTTTTCAGGGCTGATCCTGACCATGAGGGCATGGTTAAGGATCAGCAAGTGCGGAGGTTAGTAAAGTTGAAGAAGAACGAGAAGACGCTAACGATGGCGGCGGCCAAAGCGGGGATGTCGCGAAAGACAGCTCGCAAGTACCTGAAGTCGGGAAAGCTACCGAGCCAGTGTCAGCCGGAACGGTATTGGAGAACTCGATCGGATCCGTTCGAGTCGGTGTGGCCGGAGGTGAAAGAGATCCTGAAGCGATCGCCGACGGTGGAAGCAAAAGCGGTGTTCGATCATTTGTGTCGTCAGCAGGAAGGGGCCTTCCAGCAAGGCCAGTTAAGAACGCTGCAGCGCAGGATCAAGCAGTGGAAGGCAGAATACGGAGAAGCGAAGGAGGTGATGTTCCCGCAGAAGTATCAGCCGGGACATCAAGCGCAATCGGACTTCACGTTTATGGGGCGCCTCGGAGTGACGATCCAGGGCCAGCCGTTTCCCCATCTGCTGTACCACTTCGTGTTGGCCTACTCGAACTGGGAAGCGACCACGCTGTGTTTCAGTGAGTCGTTTGAGAGCCTCAGCCTGGGGCTTCAGAACGCGTTGTGGGAGTTGGGGGCGCTGCCCGAGGAGCACCGGACCGACCGGCTCTCGGCGGCAGTCAAGAACCTGAAGCGGGAAGAGTTCACCGAGCGCTATCAAGCGTTGCTGAGACACTTCGGGATGCGCTCCAGTCGCACTCAGGCAGGAAAGGCACACGAGAACGGGGATGTGGAACAGTCCCATCACCGCTTGAAACGGGCCATTGAGCAGGAACTGCTGCTGCGGTGTAGCCGTGATTTTTCCAGCCGGGAAGAGTACGAGGGCTTTGTAGCGGTGATTGTGTCCCGGCGCAATGCGGCCCGGCAAAAGCGCCTGGGAGAAGAGCTGGCAGTGATGCGCCCGTTGCCGGCACGCCGTCTGGATGACTTCACCCGGCAGTGGGTGAGAGTCTCCCCCAGCAGTACGATCCGGGTTCGCCACAACACCTATTCGGTGGACAGCCGGTTGATCGGCGAGCGCGTTCAAGTGCGGGTGTGGGCGGATCAGGTGGAGGTCTACTACGGAGGACGGCGCCAGGCACGGATGCCGCGCTTGCGAGGAGAAGGCAAGCATCGCATTGACTACCGGCACGTGATCCATTCGTTGGTGCGCAAGCCGGGGGCGTTTACTCGCTATCGCTGGCGGGAGGATCTGTTTCCGGGGATCTTGTTTCGAGTCGCCTACGACGAGCTGCGCCGAGATTGTCCGGCCACGGCGGATCGCCAATATCTGAAGATCCTCGAGGTGGCTGCCCAGGAAGGTGAACAGCGGGTGCGAGAGGCACTTCAGGTGTTGATTGAGCGGGGACAAAGAATCCGTTTTGAAGCACTACGAGAATGCCTTGTCGATCCGGTGGTGGAACCCTGGGAAGTGATGGTGGAGAAGATGGACGTGGGCCTCTACGACACCCTTCTCGAGAACCGGGAGGTGAGGTCATGAGCACAGGCAACTTACCGCGACTTCGCGAGTGCCTAATCGAGCTGCATCTACCGGCCTTTCGGGAGCACTACGCCGCCCAGGCGGCACTGGCCACCCAGGAAAGTCTGTCCTATCCCCGGTTTCTCTTGTCGTTATCTGAGATCGAGGTGGCGGAGCGGCACGAGCGCAAAATCCAGCGCCAGCGTCGGGCCTCCAAGCTTCCCTGGGAGAAAACGCTGACGGCGCTGGACCGCTCGCGCTTGCCCCAAAGCGTGGATCGACAACTCACAGCGCTGCTGGAAGGGACGTTTTTGGATCGTGCCGAGAACGTCTTGGCTTTCGGTAACCCTGGGAGCGGGAAAACCCATCTGGTCTGTGCTCTGGGCCAGGAGTTGATTCTGCTGGGGCGCCGGGTTCTGTTTTCTACCTGCGCCCTGCTGGTACAGCGATTGCTGCGGGCCAAAATCGATCTGACTCTGGAGAAGGAGCTCAAGAAACTGGATCGCTTCGAGGCTCTCATAGTCGATGACATCGGCTACGTTCAGCAAAGCCGGGAGGAAATGGAGGTTCTCTTCACACTGCTGGCCCATCGTTACGAACGTCGCAGCATCTTGCTGACCAGCAACCTGATCTTCTCGGACTGGGAGAGGATCTTCAAGGACCCCCTGACGACGGCAGCAGCCATCGACCGGCTGGTGCACCACAGCGTGATTCTGGAACTCAACGTCCCGAGCTATCGAATGGAGAGCGCCAAGGCAAAGCAGCAGGGAACCACGAAATGAGGAAACCGCGAGGAGGTCAAATCCGGGCAAATCGGCTGATTGGACCCCGGAAAGTGCTGGCTGGGGGCGACACACGAGTGCCCGCCAAGGGGAGAGGTCGTACAGCGCCCTACAGAGGCCGCTCAGCAGCCTCGTGGATCTGGTCCACTCCCCTCGACGCCAGCGCGAGCGAGGGGGAGCTCCGTTCGGGCTACGCCCTCACTCCGTCCCCCTCGCATTCTAGGAACAATCTCTCTTTTTTACAGAAAGGAGGACCGCGGAAAGGGCCGTCTCAGAGGACGGCTACAGCTCTTTTTTTTAATCCTTGTGTGGGGATTTCCAATCGTCGCTGCGGGAATTCTATTTGACGTTGATCAAAGGGTGCCGACGCTTGTGAAAAGACCGGGAACGGGCCGAATCCCTTACACATAGTTGCGGCTAAGGGGTACATCGATTTGGCGGAGCTTCTCATCGCCACTGGCGCCGATGTCAACGCAAGAGACGTAGAGAACATGCCTCCTCTGTACATGACGGCTTTCGAGGATCACTGCGCGATGGCAGAGTTCCTAATTGCGCAGGGTGCCGATGTCAACGTACGAAGAGAAGACGGTTCCAGTGCTCTGCAGGTGGCAAACCAACGAGGGCACCAGGAGCTGGCGGATCTGCTGCGCAAAAACGGAGCTCGAGATTAGGGGCAAGAACAGAGAGTCACACGACCCCCCTTTCGGGGGAGTCCGAGAAGGTGAGGCCGCCGCCTGATGGCTCCGTACACAACAATTGACAATAACTCCTTGGGATGTGCTCCCGGTACACATGTTTTCGGGGCCTGGCCTTCTTCTTTGCACCCGGCTTGCCGGGTCGTGGCTCTGGATGCGGTTTGATGACCTCCGCGATCGGTACCCGGGGTGGCTTCGCCTTGCCGATGGTCCTGATCTTGAATACCGCATCCTCTGGAAACACCGGTTCCTTGCGAAAGTCAGCCACAATCTCACGTCCCTTAATGAAGGCCGCGACTTCCGTGGGTCTCGGGTGGCCCTGGGTGAAATAGACCGTTCCCTTGTACAACCACCACGACACGTTTCCGAGATTGAGTACTCAGACGGGCTTCTTCTTCGACTGGGCGCGAATGGATCGGAAGGTGCGGCTTGGCCACCAGTACTTTCGTTGGGCACGAACCAGCCTTCCGTCAGCCAGCTCAGACTCAAAGAAGTACAAGCCTTTGTCCTGGGTGCGGCGGAACCGCCCGACGGTGCGCGTTCAATGATCATGAGGACTACTCTCCATTATTGCAGAGCAGCCCCGTCTCCCCGACCTTAATCAGGGGCCGGGTAATCTGGACCAAAGATCTGGGCACCCCCTGCTATAATCCTGGGACACGTTCAACCGCTAGGCCGAGAGCAGTTCTCCATCAGGCACCGTCTACCACGGAAACCTGAGCAGCCGCATCTACCACTCTCCAAGTTGCCGGTACTACAACTGCAGGAACTGCACCAGGGAGTTTGAGAGCAAGGAGGCGGCGGACGGTGGGGGGTACAGAGGGTGCAAGATCTGCAGGCCGTAAGCTAAGGTCCTTCGGCGCTGAGACCAAGTCTAACGGTGGATCGAACCCGGGTAGGACCGCACCGCCCAAGGGTTGACAGTTTTCAGGGGGAGGTTCATAACAGATTCAGATATTCCAACTAGGAGGTGGTCATGCCCACGTATATCGCTTTGCTTCGCTGGACCCAGAAGGGAATCGAAAATGTGAAGGAGAGCCCCTCTCGACTGGACCAAGCCAAAGAGGCCCTTAGCAGCCTGTGGTGAAAGTCGAGGGTAGGGGTCACATTCAGACACTACACTGGTCCCATGGCAATGGGAAAGAAGAAGCGACGGCGACAAGCGGATCTGTGGGTGGCCAGCAGCCAGTTAGCGCGGAGTCCTGGGCATCCATTCTACGAAGCCCTCAACGAGGTATTGAGTGAGCACGGCTTTGACGATTTCGTAGAGGAGCTGTGCGGGAAGTTCTACGCGGAGAAGATGGGGCGGCCGAGCGTGGCGCCGGGAGTGTATTTTCGGCTGTTGATGGTGGGGTATTTTGAAGGGATCGGAGCGGAGCGAGGGATTGCCTGGAGAGTGGCCGATTCACTGGCCCTGAGAGAGTTTTTGGGATTGAAAGTGAGCGAGACACCACCCGATCACTCGACGATATCGAGAACCCGGAGATTAATCGATGTGCAGACCCATGCGGCGGTGTTCAGCTGGGTGCTGGAGCGACTGGCGGAATCGGAACTGCTGAAGGGAAAGACGATCGGGATCGACGCGACGACGCTGGAAGCCAATGCGGCGATGCGCACCATCATCCGACGGGATACGGGAGAAGACTATAACCAGTTTTTAACCGGATTGGCTCAGGCTTCCGGAATCGAGACGCCCACCCGCGAAGACCTGGTTCGTACGGACCGGAAACGCAAGAAGAAAGGCTCCAACAAAGAGTGGAAACATCCTCACGATCCGGACGCTCGCATCACGAAGATGAAGGACGGGCGAACGCACCTGGCCCACAAGGCCGAGCATGCCATCGACATGGAGACGGGAGCGATTGTGGCGGTCACGGTACAGGGAGCCGATAAAGGAGACACGACGACCCTGAAGGAGACGCTGATTCGTGCTGCCGAAAACATTGAAGAGGCGACGGGGCAAAAAGAGGAAATGGCCGAGGTGGTGGCCGACAAGGGATATCACAGCACCGAAACGGTAAAGGATTTTGCAGCGCTGCAGATACGCAGTTACATCTCGGAACCGAAGCGGGGCAGACGCAAGTGGAAAGGCAACATCGAGGGGCGAGATGCCACCTATGCCAACCGCAGACGGATACGGGGAGAGCGAGGCCGCGAGTTACTGAGACGGCGGGGCGAAAAACTGGAAAGATCCTTTGCTCATCTGTACCGGACAGGGGGGATGCGCCGCACCGAGGTCAGGGGACACGACAATGTGGCCAAGAGACTGCTGATTCAGGCCGGTGCGTTCAACCTGGGTATGGTGATGCGCCAGAAACTCGGCGCAGGGACTCCCCGGGCCCTCCACGCCCGGATTCTTTGCGCTTTGTTAGCCTTTTTCGGGCTGAGGAAGGGCCTGAGGAGACGGATCAGCACTTTCTTTGAAGGTTTGATTGGAAAACTTTCAATCGGGCCCTTTCCAGGTGGTGTCCGGACCCAATTAAGCACTTCTGCCACGGGCTGTTAGGGCAGTCGGGGGAGAGTTCAAGGACTTCTATCTGACCATGGGAAGCTACGACATGGTTTGCGTTTGTGAAGCCCCAGACGACGCCGCGATCGCGAAATTTGTCCTGGGAATTAGCACGAAGGGGGGTGTAAGGACCGAGAGCCTTCGTGCCTTTTCAGAGGAGGAATACCGCGACATCATCGGCTCATTGCCCTAATCTCTAGCGAGCAAACCCGTGTAGCACTCCGGGAACCGGGTTCGCGGGTACATCTCCGTGTACCCCAGCCTCTGCATCGTCGCCGCCCACAGCTCGTCCGTGATGGCCGACTGGTAAAGACACCGCTGGTCACTGGATCTGGAGTACGAGCGGACCTCGTTCACGAGTGGGGTCTGCCAGCTGTCACTGTTGGGCTGGCCATGATTGTCATCCAGAGGAGTGTCGAGTAGGATTTAGGTCAGTCCCTCGGACTCCCACACAGAGAGCGAAGACCGACAGATGGCTTCCCAGCAGATTCTGACGTCAGCACTAACTGAGCAGGACCGGCCCCGGAGAGCTTACCCCTTCTTCACCGGAAGCCTATGGGAGAGTCGGCGCTTCTGGTTGATTCCCCACGCGGTCTTCCTTCTGACGCTTCTCCCGTCCCAGGCAGGCATTCTCTCGGCCCAAAGTGAAAAGGACGTCGCTACCTTAGAGGAAGCCGAGTCCCTCTGCCGGGCCGGAAGCAAAAAGAAAGCAGAGAAAGCTAAGTACTCTGGTTCATAAATACACTAACGTATTTTTAGGCGGCGGCTTTCAGTTTGTTCATGAGCTTGTTCAGGTCGTGACGAGTAAATTTCCACTTAAAAGGCTTAGCAATGGTGGCGTAATGCTGTTGAAAGCCCAGAAGCCGTTCTTCGAGGGCCTGCAGGGAAAGGAAGTCGTTCGGGGTAAGAACTTTGCGCTGGACAATGGAGAAATAGATCTCGATCTGGTTCAACCAACTCGCATGGACGGGTCCGTGGACGGGGACGATTCGAGGATATTTGCTTTGAAGCCGGCGGATGCAGCGGGCTCCCCGGTGAGCCGATCCATTGTCCAAAATCCAGAAGACTCTTCGGGCTTCTTTATAGGGAGTCTGGGTCATGACTTGATCGACCAAGCGGCCAAAAGGAGCAATCCCATTTTTTCGTTCACAGCGACCGAAGAGCTTGGCCCGATGCACATCCAGTGCTGCCAAATAAGCCCAAGCGCCGCAGCGCGTGTATTCATGTTCCACCTTCATCGCGACGCCGGGTTGAGGGGGGAGGGTTCGATGCCGACGGCGGCGTGCCTGGATGCTGGTTTTTTCGTCGGCGGAGAGGACGAATTCACCGTCTTTCAGGGGATGCCCCAGCCACACTCTCTCATACAAGTCGAGGATACGCCCCGCTTTTTCGGCGAAATGGGGGTCTCGAGGGAAAACCCAGCAGCGATGCTGCCAAGGGCGGATGGCGTCCTCATGGAGCCAGCGCCAGACGGTGGTCCTGCTGATGCTGGCGACCAACCCGGACTGGCGCACTTGGGCGGCCAGATCGGCGCTGCTCCATCGCGAGATGGGCAATCCGAAGGTGGCGGGCAACTCACAGGCCAAGGCTTTAACCTCGACCACTACCTCTGGGGGGAAAAGACCGGGGGCGACCCGGCCGAGAGTTCTCCTCCAGACCCATCAGGCGTTTTTCGAAAAAGCGCTTTCGCCAGAAACATACCACCTCTCGACGGGTATCCAAACGTTTCGCGATCTCATCATTACGCAAACCCTGGGCTGCCAGGAGAATCATCTTGGCTCGCTGTACCTGAAAATACGGTAACGTATATTTTCGGGCACGAGCCAATAGTTCTCTTTCCTCACCTGGCGATAGAACGATCTTATACGGGCTGTGTCGAGGCACTGTGGAACTCCTTTCAGGTTACCACAATGCCAAATCAGCCTGATATAATACGTTAGTGTATTTAAGAACTTATGTACTAAGGAGAAGTTCAACAAGCTTATTAAACGCTCTCCGACCTGGTCTGAGCCTCTCTATCAGCTTGGTCTTTGCCAAAAATTCCTCGTTGAGTTGCAGCAAGCGGGGGAGACCTTTGAGAAAGTCCTCTCGATGGATCCCGAGCACAAAGCTGCCAAGAGCAACCTCGACCTTGTGTCCTATCTCGGTCGGGTCTCTTATCGAGAGATCCTCAGTTCCCTGAGGAACCGTGAGCACGACCATGCGGTGGACCTGATCGAAGCCTCCATCCAGAAAGGAGAGGACCCTGATCGGCTTCTGAGAGCATTGGCCTCAAGCTTTCCAGGATTCTTTGGGCCAGTCACGGACCGTTTGATCGAACGCAAATCCTGGGACCTTGCGCTTTCGTTGCTTGAGCTATGGGAGACTTACCGGCCAGCAGCGGCTCCGGGAATTCAGGGCAACCGGGGCTACATCTACATTCTCACCGGTCAAATGGAGGAGGCTCGACGAATCCATGATGAGCTGGTATCTTTTTACACAAAGCCAGAAGGAACCTTCTTGGGACCACTCAAGTTCTTTGAGCACTTCGGTACCCAGATCAAGATGCCACGACTCATTTTTAAGTCAACGCCTTCTTACACAGACGCAGCCATAAAGGCGAACGTCCAAGGCGTAATACTTTGCAGTGTCGTGGTTGAGGTTGATGGAACCATCAGCAACCCTCAGGTGATCAAGGGCCTTGGACATGGCCTCGATGAATCAGCCCTTAGGGAATTTCAACAATGGCGGTTTGCGCCGGGGACGCTGAACGGTGAACCAATTCGAGTTCGAGCCACGATCGAAGTCACAATCAAATCCAGGAGGATCATCAGGTAATCGCCGATATCGGCAGGTCAGGCCGTCACAGCTTCTTTAGCGGGGGACGCTTCTCGAACAGCTCCTGTACCCGGTCCACACCCGCCTCACTTACCTGGTCAAACAGCTCCTTCAGGCTCTCATCATGCCAGGGGAACAGCACACCCCTGGCCTGCAGGGTGCCGTCCTTGTGCTCCCAGCCCAGCAGTCCCAGTGCGGTGAGTCCGTCTCGAAGGGCCTGGTGCAGGTCAGTGCGAAACTCGGGGCCGTCTGAGACCTCGATGAACTCGACGTCAAGTTGGGTGTCGGCCTGTAAGGTGTTCGGTGTGGAGGCCAGCACTACCCGGACGAAGTCGTAGTCGTGGGCCAGGGTGCGGGCGGTCTGGATGAGTTGATCAAGAGAGGGCTGCATCATCCTGGGTCCGCCTGAATCGATTTTCGGAATCTTGTTTTCGGGGATCGAGACTTCTGTGCAGGCTCAACCCAGAAGCGACCCTTGCACTTTCGGATAGATGTTGGCGATCATGAGAAAGTGCGGGATTTTGAACGGGCGCCGGGGTGGGGTCAGGGATCTGTCGATGGGGAGTCTTGGCGGCAATCGGTCGCGAAGGCGGCGATTTTTCTTTCCAGGTAACGGGAGTAGCCCTTGGGAAGAGGAGTCTCGAGCAGCTCCTCAATGACGGGGACAAAGTAGTAGAGAGAACGAATCGAGGCGAGGGGATGGGCGTCTTGGCAACGCAGTAGACGCCTTGCGGATGCCAGCAGAAGGGCATCTTTTACGGTTGGGAGCGGGATATTGCAGTCGTGGAACTGGCCGGCCAAGCGGCGATCGTGTGGTCGAGATCGAGGCGGTGTGGCGGGCAGTTCCAGATAGGCGTGCAGCACGGCCTGGACGTAAGCTCGACGCTGCAACAAGTCGCTCAATCTTGTTTGCGGCGCTCAGCCGCCTCCTGCTCACTTTCGCGGCGACGATAGCTTTCACCTTCAATGACGGTGATGTCGGCGTGGTGGGTGAGACGATCGAGGAGACTGACGATGCAGGTGGCGTTGGGAAACACGACGTTCCAGTTTTTGAAGGCTCGGTTGGTGGTGACGATGACAGAGCGGCGCTCGTAGCGTCGGTTGATGACCTCGTAGAGCAGGTCGGCGGCATGGCAATCGTAGGATAGATACCCAACTTCGTCGATGCAAAGCAGAGACGGCCGTGCGTACTTTTTGAGCCGGCGGCGCAGTAGCTCAGAAGAGTCCAACTGAAGGTCGTCGAGCAGTTCGGATGCGGTACGAAACAGAACCGAGTGACCAGCCAGGACGGCCGCGTGGGCGATGTTCTTGGTGATCATGGTCTTGCCCAGGCCGTTGGCGCCCAGCAGGATCAGATTGCGGCCCTCGGGGATGAAGTCCAGGGTGAGGGCTCGCTCCAGCAGGTGTCGGTCGATCTTTTTGGGCCAGTTCCAGTCAAAGTCAGCCAGCGGCTTGAAGCGTCCGACGCGGGCATAGCGCAGCCGGCGCTCCAGCGAACGGCGAGCCCGTTCGATCTCCTCCAGCCGAGCCATCTCAGCCAGAGCGGCGCGAGTGGACCAACGGCCTTTCTTGGCACGGCGCAAGAAGTCCTCCAGTTGATCGGGGAGGACTCGAAAGCCGAGTTTTTTCAGCTGTGCAGCCAGTTCACTCGGGCTCGGAGAGGTCATCGTATCCTTCTGGAGAATGGGGCTGTACGTGAAGATCGGCCAACTCGGGGCGGCGCCTCAGATCGACGGGCAAAGGAGCAGCAGCAGCGCGTCGGCTTCTCTGTAATAGGAAAGCTACCGAGGAGGCCCGCGGAGTGCCGCGCTGCAGTGCTTCTGCGAGTGCCCCCTGCAGCGCCTCGGCACCGTAGTCCTCCAGCAAGCCCAACAGCTGACGGGTCTGGCGGACGACCGATTCTCCGCGCAGCAGGGCGGCTTGCAGAAAGGCCTCGCTTTCGGGGACAGCCACCGAGAGCCGGTCAGAAGGGGCAGCGTAGGCTTTTCTTTTTTGCTCCAGCAGAGCTTGCTGATGAGCGGGGTCGGCGACCACCTGGTGTCGGTCGTAGCTGCGGCGGTGGCGAGCCACTTGTTTGGTTCCGTCGAGAATGCGCACCAGGGTGTCGGAAGCGACCAGCGTCAGCTGCCGGCCCACTGCAGCGGGGGGAATCGAGTAGTCGTTGAGATCGAAGCGCACGTAGATGGTCTTGTGCGACTTGGCAGGCACTACCAGATCGGTTTCCAGGGGGTGAGCCGGAAGAGGCAGCAGTCGAGCTTTTTCTTCTTCGAAGACAGCGGCGACGGTGCGCGAGTGATCGCCCGGCCAGGGCCTACGGTGCGCGATCTCATCCCGCCAGCGGCGGGCCTGATGATTGAAGTCTGCCAGGGTGGTAAAGGGGCGGGCGGCAAAGAACGAAGAGCGAACGTACTGGATAGCTCTTTCAACGCGTCCTTTCTCATTCGCGCGTCCCACATGACAGGGCCTGGGGGCGAAATGGTAGTGGGCGGCCAGCTCCAGCAGCCGGGGATGGAATCGAATGGCGTCGCCGCGGCGCTCCAAAACCACGCTCTTAAGGTTGTCGTAGAGTAGATCTCTGGGGCAGCCACCCCACTGAGTGAAGGCTCGCACGTGGCCGCGCAGGAAGTTCTCCAGTGATTGGTCAAAGAAAAACTCCAGGGCCAGCGCGCGCGAATACGACAGCGTCAGCAGAAGACAGGAGAGCCTCCGGCTGGCGCCTCCGATCTGCACTTTTCCAAAGGAAGCCCAGTCAACCTGCCCCTGCTCCCCAGCAAAGGTGCGCAGCCGCAGGAAAGCTTCCCGCGGCCGGGGACGTAAGGTGGCCACCAGGCGGCGCAGCGTCACTACGCTGCCCGTGTAACCGCGGGCGCAGATCATCTGGTAGATACGGGTAGCCCGAAGGCGTGGGTATTGCTCCAGAGTCTGGCGGATGAACTCGACGTAGGGGTCGGTTACCCGGGGCCGCACGATCTTGTACCGGTTGAAGCGCTCGGTTTCCAGCGCCCGTCGCACCGTCTGGTGGTGCAGACCGAGTTGATCGGCTATGGTTCCGATCTTCCAGTGCTCGGCAAAGAAGAGTCGGCGGATGTGGGCCCTCTGCTCGGCGTCGATCATGCTTTACCCCCAGTGGAAGGGGTCGATATAGCGCCCTGCGCGACCGCAGCGTATACAAGCCGGTCGAAAACCGGGCCTGGAACGGCAAAAAGTATCTGCACGGCTGTTCTCCTGACGCCTCTGGACGGATCTTCTCGGCATTGAGTAGGCCGCCAGAGGCTCCCACAGCCTGAAAGAAGATCTATATCGCTGTCTACGTTGATCCGTCACGCGGGCTTGCTGCTGCCGCTGACGGTAGGCTCTTTGACGGTCGCGATGATCGGCTCGGCCCTCAGGAGATTGCTGGTGTCGGCGGTTGGCCGCACGGCATTGCAACCGGCGCTGCAGACGACGGCATGGCTGGCTGCAGTAGACCTGGCCCCGGTCGCAGGAGCGGCAGATGAAAAATAGCGCGCCGCAGCCTTCGGCCCGGCAAGTACATTGCCGGAGAACGACAATCGAATCGGCCATGGATCCAGTCCCGGCGGGAACTGGACAACAGCCCAGGATCGTGGCAGGTTACAATCTGCTTGTGGTGGGTATCCGCTTTGTACAGAGCTGCCACAACCGGACCTCGACCGCGTTACAGGTCGAGGTCCTCCCTCTTCCTGGATTCGAAACAATACACTCTCGAAGGGAAAAATCCACCTCGTCAGAAATCGCGAGATGAATGCTCGGACGCACCTACGGTGCGGATGATGTTGAAACCCTATCCTAACGGCGAGTGTCCAAAAAAGCGCACTTCCTGATGATCATTGACATCGGTCTGATTTACGATAGCCTCCCAGGGGCTTCAGGTGGTGGTAGCGGATATCTATCCCTTGCAATGCGCTGACGAGATTATGCTGGCTGAAGTGTGGGAATTTCTTCGACCTGGGGAAGGATCGAACGTCTACGAGTCGCTCAATCCGATGTTCTTGTAGCAACTGAGCGAACTCCTCGAAGCTGCGGGAGGAGTGCCCAATGGTGAAGACCTGCACGTGGTCCAATTATAGGAATACCCATAAAGAAGGGCCAATCCTCGACTGAAAACAGGAAATCCTATGCGGGGTCCAGCCGGTTCTTGCAGAGAGGCTCTCACAAGAAGAGATCAATACGGGAATTGCCATCATGAACCTGACGGGTGAGATGGTGACGACGCTGGATCTGGAACTGGTGGACCCGGACGGCACCGTGCTGGCCACGGCCCGGCTGGATGGAGACGCCGCCCTTGCTCCGAGCGGTCATCTGTCGCTGTTCATAGACCAGATCCCCTGGGACCAGGAGATTGACTTCTCGGACTTTATGGGCTTGATCCGGGTAAGACCCTCGGGGGCCGGTTCTACCACTAGTCGGCGATGTACCCGAGCTGGGCTTCGTCTAGTGCACTGTCCGGAAAGTTCACGCCGCTACTTCAGGCGTCTTTTCGCCGACAGCTTTGTTGCGCTACCTCGAAAGACACCCGGCCTTCCTGCGTCGCGCGCCTCACTGTCGCCGAAAATCCATCCCGAATTAACACCGCGAACTTCCCGGACAGTACACTAGTCCCAAAATAAGCGTGTTTGCACATCATCTACTGTAGCGACTCGTTTTGCCAAGATCGGTTGCTCCTTTGAGGTTCAATCAGACTTGCGCCGGACTCCGGCTGTGCCGGGAAGCAGTTTGGTTGACCTCAGGCCGCCACGACGCGTTGACAATGGCCCTGAAAGTCGGTTTTCAGACAGACCCCTCCCCGATCGGCTCCATTTGTCGTCTTGTCGAAGCGGCTTGCGATTCGTCAGCCAAATTGCTGGTGTTTCAGCCACAGATCCCCCTCGATCAACAAACGGGTCCAATCGTTAACAGTGAGCAGTCGATACAATAAACGCCGTCCCGTTGTCACGATCTGGCAAGGCAGTCCGATCACACAGGTGACAAAGCGCCGGAACTCCATCCGGATCAGGCGTCGGGCCCCCAGTCTTGCAGGCAAAAGCAGGCCCAGCCAAACCTTGAGGTTCCAGGCTTGGGCGGCAATCACCAGGTAAGTCCAGTTTGCGACCAGGGTATCGGCCGGCATGCGCAGAGCCTGAACGCCGTTCTTGAGCTGCTCGATCACGTTTTCCTGATTGCAGCGCCCGTTGCTTTCCAAAACCACCTGTTGTGTCGACAGTTCCTTGACCGGCACGTTCGTGACATAGAACAGATAGCGCTGCTGATCAAACAGCCGCTTTTGACCCTTTTCGACCTCGATCCTCTTGCGCAGGATGATCATTCGGTAGGTGCCTTTAGCTCGGGCCGGTCGGTACTCGATCTCCGTCACATGCTCACTCAACAAGTTCAGGTTTTTGTAGCCCCGCTCTCGCACCACTTTCTGCTTGACGTTCTCTGGACGCTGACGGCTGGAGTTCACCACTTTCCGCTTGCGCTCGAGCTTTTGCCACTGTGCTTCGCCAATCTTGTCGGCCTCTCTGACGAAGCTCCGATTGGCCTCGATCCCGAACACAAACTCCACACCCTCCTCGCTCCAACGATCGAAGTTGCGGGTCAGGGAAAAGTCCGTGTCTCCCCGCAATCTCACTTGCTCAAAGCCGCCTCTTCTGACCAGTTTCACGGCTCGATCGATCCACGCCACCGCTCCTTCGTGCGACGGTCGGCTGGCCGGCCGATTGAACGTGTACAAGACCTCGTTGGTTTCGGCCAGACTCACCACCAAGGGTCCATACCCCCATTGTCCCTTGTAGTTGAGATCCATCCCTTCCTTGCAACACCCCGTGGTCTCGGCCGTCGTGCCGTCCACGTCGATCGTGGCTCGCTTGCCCATCTCCGCTGCTTGGCTTTGCCACACCTGCAGACGGCTTTCGTTGAAGGCTTCTTGCAGGGCCAAGACATCCTCTTGCTTGAAACGCCTGAGAAAGTCCCCTTCCGTATTCGGTGCCGGGATCTTGCGCGCTCCTACACTCTCCAGATAGCTGACATCCTCGCGCCGTGACTTTACATCCTGCAGGCACACTCCCCCACTCATCACGTTGTAGATCAGATTCAAGACGTGGTCCGACTCCCGGTAGGGAAGGTGCCGCTTCAACACTCGCACACGTTCGTCGATCCTCTCCGCCACCCTCAAGCGCTTGACCAACTGAACAATCAGCCCCAGACCTCCACTACTCACCCCTCCCATACGGCTCGAGACGTCGTAGACAATATTGCCTCCTCTCAGCACCCGTCCCCCACTCTTAGGCCGCCAACTTCGATCCAGCCTTCGCTCTATTTCCTCTTGGCGTTTGTTGATAATCTCGATATGCTTTCTATTCACCTGAAACGCCTCCTCTTGGGATTGTTCTGGGTCTTTTTCTGAACCTCAGAATACCCGTCAGGACTGGCGTTTCAGGCTTTTTTCCACCTCTGGGTATACACCCCATGTACTTATTTTGGGACTAGTGGATAGTTCTTCAGGCTCTGAGGCCGTACAAAACAATTCTTTGAACCATCCAGTAGGCACCCATCAGGGCAATGAGGATAGATCCGGGAAGGATCACGAGCTTTCGATAGCGATTCCCGTCCCGCAGCCAAACCGTGGCTAGGAAAGCTAGCGCGATCACCGTCAATTGCCCCGCTTCAACGCCGACGTTGAAACCCAGAAGGCTGGTCAACAGGGAAGTCGCCGGTAATTCCAGATTCCTCAGAGCGCCGGCGAAACCAAGGCCGTGGACAAGACCGAAGACAAAGACCACCAACAATCTCCAGGGCGAGTATTTCGGATAAAAGACATTCTCCAGCGCGATCACAACAATGCTGCCGGCGATGACCGGTTCGACGACTGAACCGGGGACCTGGACAAGGCCGGTGGTGGCCAGTCCCAGCGTAATGGTGTGGGCGACCGTGAAGGTGCTCACCTGCCACAACAAGGGCCTCCACTTTCGGCTCAGCAAGAACAGACCCAGCACGAAGAGAATATGATCGGCGCCCAGCGGCACGACATGCACAAATCCGGCCCGAATGAAGCTCAAGAAAGTGGTCCAGTTTCCGGATGTGTGGACTCCCTCGATCAACTCCCTGGCCGGATCACCGATTTCTGCATTCGCCAGAGCCCTGAGGTCGAGCGGCCGACTGGATTCACCTGGGAAGAGCACCTGAATGCCTCTTAGCACCTCCCCCCGGTGGAAATTGAGAACCAGAACGCTCAGATCGCCGTCCGGCAGCGCGCGCACCTGGTAGCCGGTACGTCCCGCCAGATCGAGCCTCCAGGAGCCGGTCAACATGACCGGATCATCAGCCCCGGTAAGTGGACGGGACTGAAACGTAGTGAACTCAAAGGTCCAATCGGGTTGGGCCGCGGCACCCGGTTCAAAGGAAATCTCCACCGTCCTTCTGACGTAATCGCCCGCCTCGGACCGCAGGCGATCGCGCTCCGCTTGGGACAGGCGCAAATACTCATTCAGGAACAGATAGGGTTCCATTCCCGGGTCGTCGCTGAAGCAGCGGGTATCCACCTCGATCTGGATGAGAGCAGTGCCGTCCGCTTCGAAAAAAGAGCGCAAGGGAAGGTCGGGTACAGGGTGCGCAGTGGTCAGGGAAGAGGACAGCAGGGCCACCGGAAGAACCACCCAGAGCCTGGGGAAAAAAAGTCTGGCCCTGCAACTCGCAAACTTCCTTTCATCTTGCTTCATGAACCGTCCGTGGTTTACCATGTATTATCATGGCCTCAATGGAGGAATCAGAGGCGCTCCGGGCTCAGGGGAAGTCCAGGTTGGGCGTTCCCCGGAGAAAATAGGTCTGTGATCTTACCAGAAATGGCGCCTCACGCTTGACAAATCAGATTAGAAAGGAGAAACGCATGAAAGTCCTTGTTTCTTTGATTCTCGTTGTTGCACTGGCGGGTGGATCTGCCGTGGCTGGTTGCGGCAAGAAGGTAAAAGACGAGGGAACTCTCACGGCGCTGGATTCCGGGAATAAGACCTTTGTCGTTACCGACAAGGATGGCAAAGAGTCCACATTCAAGCTGATCCCAGGCACCAAGGTGCAGGATCAGGACGGCAAAGCGGCCCAGCTGGTCGATTTGATGAACCAGCTGGTGGCCGTGACCAGCGAGCATTCGCAGGCAGACCTGGTGGCTCAGCTCCAGCAGTAAGAAAAGACTCGGCTCGACCGTAGTTTCAAGCAGGAAGCGGGTGCGGCTTCGGATCTCCTACCGCGGGCCGCAGTAGAGCAGGTGCGCTCCGAGGGGGCGTCGGTCCACAGCGAGGTCCAGACCCGGCCGGGGCAGTTTGCCACGATGCCGGTGGCGGCGCTATAGGTTGGGCCTTCGGTTTGAGACGGCCAGTTCCAGGGCGGCGGTGCCAGCATTGTCTCAGTCTGTCTTGTTCTCAACTCTCCTGATCTTAGTCAGTTGATGAACAGCGAGAACCTAATGCCGCACCGACTGCTATTCCGATACCAATTCCAACGGCCAACCACACCCCCATGTTGCCCGTGGCTGCACCCATGGCAGCTCCGATCCCTGTGCCTACTGCAATTCCCACGCCGGTGGGTCCAGCGGTCCTTCCGGTCATTTGCTCTCACCTCCTATTTCAAGGTTGTCAACACCGAACCAGCAATAAGGGTTTGTATCCGGAGTGCGGTCGAGAAAGCAAGACGTTTCAGAGGGCTGCAAGACGACTCTGGCTCACCAATTCACCGGCACATATATCTCATGCCCTTTGATGGTGACATCGACAGCCCCTTGCGGCAGGGCCACCTGAAACCTCGACCCTCGGGCAGTGGCTGGAACTGTCGTCCAGTTATCGTCCAGTTAGAAACCTACCGGATATCGTCAGATATCACTTGATACAACGGCGAAAACCCAGAACAAGTTATGTGTTTTCTTAGGTTTTCGGTAGATTTCACCCAATAGGACACAGGACTTAAAATCCTGGGGGCCTTGACGCCTTCGAGGAGCCAGTGGAACGATCCAGGGATGAGGGCAACAGGAGGAACAAGAACATGAACCTCTATTTGGTGCAACATGGGGAGGCCGTACCCAAAGAGGTGGACCCGGACCGGCCTCTGAGCGACCAGGGGTGGGAAGACATCCGAAAGACAGCAGGTTTCGCCTCTCGGGGGGGAGTAAGTGTGGACACGGTCTGGCACAGTGGAAAGACCCGAGCCCGCCAGACTGCTCAGGCGCTTGCCGAGGCCCTTGAGTTCCGACAGGGGCCCGAACAGGCCGCGGGGCTGAAGCCTCTGGATGACCCGTCCATCTGGACGAAGAAGCTCTCCGACCTACAAGAGGACACCGTTCTCGTCGGCCACCTTCCCCACTTGAGCCGGCTGGCCAGCTTTCTCCTTACCGGGAACTCCGCAGCCGAGACGGTTGACTTTCAGATGGCCGGGATCGTGTGCCTGGGCCGAGAAGAGGCTGGCTCCTGGTCTGTGCGCTGGATGGTGATTCCGCAACTACTCGGCTAAGAGAACCGGGCTGCTGCGGGAATGCCTGTTGACTCGTGACATCGACAGCCCCTGCCCCCCCTTTGTTGGATCTGAAGACTGTCGCCCGGTTTTCGCCCGGTCGAAAGCTCAACGATCCTAAGCACTTTGGGTTTGGATATGACGGAGGATCCGGATAAACAGTTGATAATGTTAATGTTTCGTCACGTTTCCCGTTCTTCTAGAACGCATTACGAATGCGTCGCTCTACCTGTTGAGCTACGCCGGCTTCGAGGCTTCCAGGGTGGCGGTTGAGGGTCCTGGGAAGAGCCACCATCAACAAGGCCCTGTCCGCACTGCGGCCCTCATTGCCGTGCTGGGCTTGAGAAGGGCTGAAGTGGTGGGTCTGGCCCTGGACAACTATGACCCGAGACCGGAGCGTTGAAGCTGACTGGGAAGGGCCGCAAAGAGCGCGTGCCCTTGGTTGCAGTCATCCAGGTGTGCCAGAAGCGACGCCCACTCCCGGACTGTCACGGTTTCAATCAGTCTGCGGGCCAACTACATTCTCTTCCTCAGATGGTTTGGCGACACTGCGCGCTTTCCGGGATGAAGTCATGCTGCCCCCGCCCACGGGACGGTTCTAGGCAGAGCTCTTGGAAGAGATGAGTCTGGAAATGGTCATCGCCTTCTTAGCGCCTTCCAGTCTGACCGACCCAATCGGCTAGGCCGGAAGCGCAACCTGATGACATCTGGGACTTTTGCCCTGCAGAATCCCGGTCGATTGCGGCAGACCAGTCGACTTCTCTGATCTGGGCTAGTGCACTGTCCGGAAAGTTCACGCCGCTACTTCGGGCGTCTTTTCGCCGACAGCTTTGTTGCGCTACCTCGAAAGACTCCCGGCCTTCCTGCGTCGCGCGCCTCACTGTCGACGAAAATCCATCCCGAATTAACACCGCGAACTTCCCGGACAGTACACTAGAGATTCAAAGCTTTTGGTTTGATCTAGAATTGGCCCAGCCCGCATGAACCAGTTCTAAAGGAGACTCAATGCATCGTCTCACCTGAAAGAGCAAGAAGGATAAGTTTTGGCGCCGTCGCTTGCCAACCGCTCAGACACTTGGCAGGATTATTCTCCCATGACCAATCGACACTCAGTTCCGACCGCCACATTCTTTCTCCTGATTCTCGTGCTCGGATTCAGTTCTCTCCCGGGAGAGCCGTACCGCACCGTTCTGACCAGTGTCAGGGACGGCGTCCATATCGATTCGTGGCGGGTCACGAGTCGGGAACTCGGGCTCGAGAGCGGGGTTGGATTCTCGGTTGAGAAACTGACCTTGCACGGGGGCAAGCAGGAGGGTGTCGATCTCATTGTCATCGACAACGGCAAGTTGCGGATCAGGGTCATCCCCACCCGGGGAATGGGAGTCCTGGACGTGAAGACGAAAGACACCAGACTGGGATGGGACTCACCGGTCAGAGAAGTCGTCCATCCCAGGCATGTCAACCTTCACGACCGGGGGGGTTGGGGTGGCTGGAGGGATTCAATGAGTGGCTGGCGCGCTGCGGTTTGGAATTCGCCGGCCATCCGGGAAAGGACTCCTTCATCAACAATATGGGCGAAACCGCGGAGATGGATCTCACTCTCCACGGCAAGATCGCCAACATTCCCGCCTCCGAAGTGGAAGTCCTGATCGACGATGCCCCACCCTATCGGGATCCGGGTTCGCGGCCGGGTCGACGAGCGCATGTTCTTTGGTCCCAAGCTGGAATTGTGGACGGAGGTCGCTACCGAGCCCGGCTCCAGCGGTTTCGCCGTCTCGGATCAACTGACGAACCAGGGCTCCTATGACCAGGAGTTTGAAGTTACCCCACTTTTGTGGACAGTTTACGGCTTTCGAATCAAGCCACATCTGAGTGCCTCGATTCATAGTTGATCGGCGACAGATAGTCCAGTGACGAGTGCCGCCTGTGAGGGTTGTAAAAGCCCTCGATGTAGTCGAAGACAGCAAGCTTGGCCTGCAGCTTGCTGCGGAAGCTGTGCCGGTCGATCAGTTCACACTCCAGAGAGGCAAAAAAGCTCTCACACAGCGCGTTGTCATAACAGTCACCGACCGAGCCCATGGAGGGTCTGATGCCGGCTCTCTTGCAGCGTAGCCCGAACTCGATCGACGTGTATTGCGTCCCCTGGTCCGAGTGATGGATCACCCCGTCGGATTCACGCTCTTGAAGTGCCATTTGCAGGGCATCGGTCACTAGCCGGGTCTTGAGATCATTTCTGAGCGACCAGCCGACCACTCGACGACTGAAAGCGTCGACCACTACGGCCAGGTAGACGAAACCTGCCCAACTCGGCACGTACGTGATGTCTGCAACCCACAGTCGGTTGGGGCGGCTGACCTGGAAGTTTCGCTCCACCAGATCCGGAGCCGGACGGCTGTCTTGGCCTCTCAGGGTCGTGCGTGTCTTGCGTCTGCGGCTAACGCCTTCAATGCCGGCGACTTTCATCAGTCGGGCCACCCGGTTTTTGCCCACCAGGTGACCTTCCTCTCGAAGTTCCGCCGTAATGCGGGGAGCTCCATAGGTCCGACGACTTTGCTGGTGGATCCCGTTGATTGTTTCCAGAAGACGAGCATTCGCTTCATCTCGAGTCGAAGGTCCGCGATCGACCCACGCGTAGTAGCCACTGGTGGAGACACCCAGCAAACGGCACATGGTGGTGATTGGATAGTCGGCCTGATTCACTTTCACGAACCTGAAGACTCCTTGGAAATCGGATCGCTCTCCCGTGCGAACCAGGCCGCGGCTTTTGCCAATATTTCCCGCTCAACCCTCAGCTGCCTATTTTCTTTGCGCAACTTCCGCAGCTCGGCTCGTTCTACCGTCGTCAGGCCGTCTCTACGACGGCCTTCATCCAGGTCTGCCTGGGCGATCCAGTTGCGGATCGTCTGTTCGTTGGGTTCAAACTCTCGGGCCAGCTCACCGGGGCTGCGCCCGGCTCGATGAAGCTCGACTATCTGCTGGCGAAACTCGGGTGGATAAGCTCGTCTTGTTCTTGGCATCGTGTCCTCCATTCTCCCAAAGGATTAGGTGTCCACGAAACCGGGGGAACTCCAGTTCCAGTTGATCTATCACGCTAACTACGGCCCACCCTTGCTCGAAGAGGGCGCCAGATTCGTGGGGCCCGCCTCGCGCGTCCATCCCTTTAACGAGCATGCCGCCCGTGACGTGGAGGGCTTTGATCTCTATGCGGCTGCAAAGACTGGTTTTGTCGAGCAGGTCTACACGCTCTATCCACTTGCCGACGAGCAGGGTCTCACCACCGTTGCACTCCACAACCAGGACGCTACCCGGGCCGTTTCGATGAGCTTTTCCGTACAACAACTCCCGTACCTGACTCTGTGGAAAAACAGCAACTCACTGGAGGAGGGATACATCACCGGGATCGAGCCGGGCACCGGGTTTCCCTACAACCGCCGGGTGGAACGGCAGTTCGGAAGAGTCCCGAAGTTAGGGCCGGGTCAAACTCGACACTTCGGAATCGAGGTCGCGATTCATGAGGGTCAGGCAGAAGTGAGAAGTATTCTGGATCGGATCTCCAGGATTCAGCGTGGCCGGGAACGGGTCCTGGAGCCGGCGCCCGAACAAATCCCTTGAATCTCTTCCAGGATCAGCCCTTCCACCTTGCACCAGACATCCGGGTCGAGTCCCATCTTAGTGTGGGCCACCCGGAACAGTTTCTTGAACCAGTGCACCCCGGAGGTGTCGATCTTTTTTTTCTTGTAGTTGAACTGGAAGTTGCCGATGATCTCGGTTTTCTGGGGATCCTCTGCCCTCACCCCGGACTGACCGCGAATCACCCAGCCGTTCGACTGATAGAGATTGGCTACCCTGCGAACATTGGACGGAATCTTCTTGTCGTTCCGGCCCACACTGTCGATCTGGAGCGTCAGGAGCACGGGGATGTCCTCCCTGCTCAATTGATGGGCCAGCTTGACCACGGCAGCGCCTCCAAAACTCTGCCCGTACACGACCAGCCGGACATTCTCTTTCTCCTGCTGGCTGAGGACACGATCCTGGTTCACATCAAAAGCCGCAACCACTAGTTGGAGGGCCAGCCCGCGCTTCTCATTCTCAACCGTTTCTACCTGGATGGGCAGGTTGAGACTGCCCAGCTTCAGGGCAAGCTTGCGAACTCCCTGGCGATCGTCATCCCAAGAATCCCGTCCCCCCATGAAGCCCAGAACCAGTGTCTTCGAGGCATCGAGGGGAGTTGGAATCGTGAAGTGATGGTAGCGCTGCCCATGGAAAACAGCGCAGCCTGATACCGGCGTGAGGACCAGCAGAACGAGAAACAACCGAAGGTGCACTTCTTTGTTGGGCCAGGCGTTGGTGAAGCGTGAGTTCACCGTTTGCTGGCTCAACGGCGCCTTTCGCCCTGCCGTTTGGTTGTTCTTGCTGGCAGTCCGCAACTCCCACTCCACAAGCGACAAAGCAGGAACCAGGAACGCGGAAGGTATTCAGCCCCTGGCCCGCTCCAGGTAACGACCTGCCTGGGGATCGACGCGCACGACCTCTCCAACGGAAATGAAGGGGGGCACCTGAATGACCGCACCGGTCTCCAGGGTGGCAGGTTTGGGTGAATTACTGGCGGTGGCTCCCTTGAGTTCGGGTTCAGTCGCCACAATCTTCAGCTCTACCACAGGGGGAACCTCGATCCCAATCGGACTGCCCTCGTAAAACTCCACCTCGATCTGCTGTCCCTCTTTCAGATAGTTCCGGAACTCCCCCAGAGCTTCATCATCGAGGGCGATCTGTTCATAGGTTTGAATGTTCATAAAGTGGTACAGCGCTCCGTCGGTGTACAGATACTCCATCTGGTGCTGTTCCAGAGTGGCCCGCTCGACGTTCTCCTGCGAGTTGAAACGGATTTCGTAGGAAGCACCCGACATGAGGTTGCGCAAACGGAGTCGAACGATCGCACCTCCCTTGCCGGGATTTCGGTGCTGATATTCCAGAACCCGGTGAGGGGCTCCCTTATAAAGAATCACGTTCCCTTTTCGAATCTGAACCGCAGAACCCATGAGGGGTAAGATAGCAGGTTCCAAGTTCCAAGTTCCAAGTTCCAAGTTCCAGGTTGCGGAACTACGGCGCAGCGATCGGCATCTCGTAGCAGGCGGCTTCCCGGTCGGTCCTGACCAGCAGAAATCGGCCGGCCAGGGTGGGACTGTTCCAGGTCTTGCCCTCAAAGATGCGAAAACGCCCCAGTTCGGTCAGCTCCCGGGGGTTCGGTTCAATCAGTACGATTTCTCCCTTTTCCGTTTGCACGAGCAGATGGGCACCGACCAGAAGCATCTGTCCGTGGCCATAGCGTCCCCGTTTCCAGACGCGCTGTCCCGTCTCGGGATCGAGGCAGACCAGAATCCCGTCGTCCAGCCCGTAGACATAGCCCTGGTGGTACACGATATTCGCGAACTTGGACTTCATGCGGGGGCTTTCCCATTCCAGTTCAACCAACAGGCCGCCTGCACTGCCGGGTCGTACCGCGAAAAGCTTGGCTCCCACTCCGTAGCCGCTGGAGACCAGCACCCGGTCACCGGGAAGTTGCAGCGGCTGCATGACATTGGGCTGGCTCCCGGGCCACTCGTGACTCCACACAACCTGGCCGGTCGCCGGATCGTGCGAAGTTATGCTGCGGGCGTTGAAACTGAGGATCTGGGGAACGCCAGCCAGAGTCATGAGGGCAGGCGAGCTGTAGCCGATCCGGCCGTCACCTCCGGACCAGATCCTGTCGCCCGAGTTGCGGTCGTAAGCGACCAGCAGTTTGCCTTCGCCTCCGGCCGGCACAATCACCCGCCCCTCCAGAACCAGGGGCGAGGCACTGTAACCCCACTCAGGAACAGTGCTCCCATTCTCCTGGATGACATCCTTTTGCCACTTGAGGGCCCCGCTTCGCAGATCCAGAGCATTCAGGATCCCGGTCGCCCCCGTGGCGAAAACAACCTCCCCATCGATGGTCGGTGTCGAGCGAGGGCCCGTTCCTCCTACTACCGTTGCGTAGCGAGCCGAATCCTCGTGCGCCCAGCGAATCTTTCCACTGCCCAGGTCGTAGGCAACTACGAACTCACTTTCTCGGCGCTGCTCCAGGGTGACGGCAAGATCCTCAACCACCGCGAATCCAGACCAGCCTTCTCCGACCGGCCGCCTCCAGGCTTGGCGGGGGGGAGTGCTGGTCCAGTCTGTCTGCAGAGTCACTTCGGGGATCGTGGCATTGCGGTGGCGGCCCAGAAACTGAGGAAACGGACGGTCCGTAGCCACAGCCAGGGGCGCCCTGTTATCACCAGCCACGGGCGCTTCATCCAGCCCCGAATTCCAGCGCCAGGCCAGGATGGGCACGAGATCGCCGTCGACACCATGGACACGGACCAGAGCGAAAACTACGACTCCCAGCACCACTCCAAGGCCCAGACCCCAGAAACGGTGCTTCCAGCGGATCCGGGACAGCAAGAAGAACCAGAGCAGCAGAGCCATAACGGTCAGCATCAGGAATCCGAGGGAGCTCATGACACGGCTCTGACGGACACCCGCGCCAAACCCCCACGCCCAGATCTGCAGGATGGCCGCGAGGGCCAGAATGCCCCACACCGGCCACCACCGAACCTTGTTTTGCTTTGGACTCATGTTTTCCCTCTCGAACCCTCAGGTCGAATGTTACAACACCGCCCCACGCAGGTGTTTCTCCAGCTCCGCTCTCCCCAGTGACTGAGATGCTGATAGGAAAGCCGATGGCATCTTCAGTCCTTTCAGACATCCAATGCAGCGAGGTTTGCAGGAACCGGTACTTGCAGTCTATGCTGGCTGCTATGAACCGACAGCTTTGCCAGCGGGGACGCCTTCTTTCGGATCGTCTCATCAAGGTGACCTTAGGAGTAGCCGTTCTTGGCTGCGCGCTCACACACCTTGCTGCCGGTCAGCAGACCAGCGTCAAGCCTGGCATCAATGAGCCCTTTGAAACCCCCGATGTCGACACCTTCATCGATCGCTTCGAGCGAGATGGCCGGGAGATCTTTGACAAGCGTGAGCAGATCGTCCAGTCCTGTTTCCTCAAGGCTGGAATGGACGTGGCCGATATTGGTGCAGGCACCGGCTTGTTTACCAGGATGTTCGCCAAAGCGGTCGGGAAAAAGGGAACCGTATGGGCCGTCGACATCTCGGACGAGTTCCTCGAGCACATCAAGAAGTCGGCCCGCGAAGAAGGTCTGTCCAATATTCGGAGAATCGTGTGCGACCAGGACGACACCAAACTTCCTCCCAACTCGGTCGATCTCGTATTCATGTGCGACACCTACCATCACCTCGAGTTCCCGGCCAGGATCATGGCCTCAGTGTACCGTGCCCTGCGCAGAGGCGGGCAGTTGATCGTGATCGATTTTCACCGTAAAGCAGGAGAGACGGACGCGTGGCTGCTCGATCACATTCGAGCCGACCGGGAAACCGTGATGCGGGAGATCCAGGGGTTCGGCTTCGGGGTCGTCGGTGAAGCCAGCTTTCTCGAGAAGAACTACTTTCTGCGTTTCCTCAAAGTCGAACCCGAAACGAGTTCTCGGCGCTGAGCAACCCCTCTTTTAGAGGGTTTTTCCCCACCATGTGACCCCCGACCCTCCCTCTTTCGCCCAAAGCGTGACGACCGTCACAGAAAAAACAATATCAAGTTGCACTCTTTCGTCCAGTTGTGATATTTTCCCAAATAGGATTTAACGAAAGACAACAAATACGACTAGGGAAAACAATTTTTTAGAGTCTACGTTTTATCTGTACACACCCTCCATACGAAAACCGGCGGAGCCACCCCCTCCGCCGGTTTTTTTTGTCAGTGCGAGTTCTCGCTCGAGCGACGGCCCTCTCTGCAGTGTAGCGAGGGCTCTCCGAGCTGATTCCTGATTCGCCCCAACTCACGATCTTATCCATGTTCCATCAGGTCAGAAGAATGAGCCCGGCTTGCTGCCGCAATGGGGTTGTCCTGCTCTCAGGATGTCCAGGGCCTGTTGGACACGAATGAGTCACCGGATTGCCCTCTCCCTGTTCCTCGGCATTTGCGTGATCGGGTTTCCGGGCTGCCGGGACAAGGCGGACTACCCGAGCCAGCCCATCACGCTGGTCTGTCCCTGGGCAGTCGGGGGCGGGACGGACCGAATCTCCCGACTGGTGGCCCTTTACCTCGAGCAGGATCTGGGGGTTCCAGTGAACGTGGTCAATGTGACCGGTGGCGGAGGAGTCACGGGACATCGATACGTCGCCAGAGCAAGGCCGGACGGCTACTCAATGATGATGATGACAGTAGAAATCAACATGCTCCACTGGCGCAATCTGACCCACCTGTCATGGAAGGACTTTCAACCCGTTGCTCTCATCAATGAGGACGCGGCTGCCCTTTTTGGGCTGGCTGACGAAAAGCGCTGGACGGACCTGGCAAGCCTGACCCGCTACGTATCCATGAATCCGGGGAAACTGACGGCCTCGGGAACCGCAACTGGTGGCATCTGGCACCTGGCAATGGCCGGCTGGCTGGACACCGCCGGTCTGCAACCCGATGCCGTTCGGTGGATTCCCATGACGGGGGCGGCACCATCCCTCCAGGAACTGGTCAGCGGGGGCCTGGATCTGGTCTTCTGCAGTCTTCCAGAAGCCCGTGTCCTCCTCGAGTCGGATCAGATTCGCAGCCTGGGGGTCATGGCCGACCAGCGCGCTGCGGGCTATGAAGACATCCCCTCTTTTCGGGAACAGGGTTCGGACTGGAGCCTGCAGGCATGGCGAGGAATCGGAATCCCTTCCGGGACTCCTCCTTCCGTTACCCGCAGGATTCTTGAGTCCCTGGAGAATATTTTTCACGGCCGCACCCTGGTGAAAGAAAGACCGCTCCCCGAAATACTGATGGAACAGGGCTTCAATGTGACCTGGGCCCCGCTCGAGGAGTTTGAGGCGACGCTGGCCCGCACCGACCAGGCACTGGGCCGGCTGCTGACGGCGAAGCGCTTCGAGAGCCTGCAGCGCGGCTCGATAGGTCCGATGGTTTTCCCTATTCTGGTGGCGGGGGCCCTGCTGATCGCTGTTCTGGCAGCCATCCTCAGTTCTTCTCTCGCCTCCAGCCCGTTCCAAACGACTACTGAGGGGCTGCGGACGAGTCTTGAAATCGGTCTGCTGATGGCCGCCTTTCTGGTGGTGGTGGATCGAACAGGCTTCCTGCTGGCCGCAACTGCCTTGTTGTTTGTGGCTCTGTTGAGACTCAAGAACCGCTGGTGGGTGATGTAATACGTCACAAACTTCTCTGCCTTTTGCAGCCGGAATTGTATAGATTGTCTTAGCCCGCAGCGGGTGAAAAGAATATGACAGTGTGACAGCTGTCTTGGCTGCGGAGAAGAAGGGAAAGGAGCAGCCGGGAGCCCGTGGTTTGAGCTTCGGATAACTCCCGGCTTTTCGAAGACAAACTTCAGATTCAGGATCGCTTCCAAGACAGGTCTTTGTCAAGTCTTTCCTCTCTGGGACTGGGGCTGTACGAGCTGTTGCCCGACTACCGGGACCGCTGTCCGCTGTGCCGGGGAAGTGAATGCGCCGTACGCCACGGTCTGTATTTCAGGTGCTTGGTGGATGAGGAGGGGCGGACCTATCAACGGTTTCCAGTGGCTCGCTTCCGCTGCCGGCGGCGGGGCCCGGATCAGCCACGAGATGTCACCTTCAGCGTGCTGCCGGCTCAAGTGGTGCCGCGCCGACGCTTCAGCCTGGGGTTGATGAGCTGGATGGTCGAAGTGGTGGTGAACGGCAAACGGACGATGCGCCAAGCGCTGGACGAGGTGGCCACGGCCGGCAGCCAAGGTGAGGAAGCTGTGCTGTTGGAGGAGTTGACGCTGCACCGCATGCTGCTGCTGTTGGCGGCCGTCTATGGGCGACTGCTCTCTTTTCCGGTGGCCGAGGTCGAGTTGCCCGGAGCCGTCCAAGGGGTGCGGCGGCAGGCCCAGCCCCGAGGCTCTCCACCCCGAGTGGTGCTGCGTTTTCATCGGCGTTACTTCCCCCACCTGCTGTTCGACCTACGATTGGCTCTCGGGCCCCGCTCTGGCTTGCTGACGGGCTGACTCACCGGCATCCGCTGTGTCTGCAGCACAAGTCGCTCAATCCCCTTTTTGCGCCACGTTGTTTGGACCCGGCTGGCAGCCGCGTCATGACAAGAATCGATCCTCCACACTGCGTGATAGGGGCCCAGCGGTAGGGTTGTGGCACAAAGGGTTGGCCAAAGGAGCCTCAGGATGAAGGGAAAACAAAAACGCCAGGCCGTGGCGCTGTTCCGCTACGGCGTCATCGCGCCGGTGCTGCACGCCGCCGCCGGCAGCCAAGCCCGTTACTTCGGCCGCATGGCCCGAAAAGAGCTGGATGTGCCGGGTCTGGGCAGACGCCGCTACTCAGTCGCCACTTTCAAGAGCTGGTTGCGCCGCTACCGCCAAGAAGGACTCGACGGACTCTTGCCCAAGCGGCGTTGCGATGCGGGCCGAAGCCGGGTCATCTCCGAGCAGCTGAGCGCCCACATCTCCGAGCTGCTGGCCCGCCATCCCCGGGTGCCGGTCAACCGACTCCGTGAACAGCTGGTGGCCTCGGGCCACATCACTTCGCGCCGCATCTCCGAATCCACTTTGCGTCGTCACATCAAGCGGGCCGGTCTGCGGCCCCAGGTCAAGCCGGCGCCCAAGGCCCGCAAGCACTTCGAAAAACCCCACGCCAACGATCTGTGGGTGATGGATTTTATGCACGGCCCCAAGGTGCCTCTCGGCCGCCGCCGCCGCAAAACCTACCTGGCTGCAGCCATCGATGACCATTCCCGCTTCCTGACCCTGGCCCGCTTCTACACCCGGGAAAACTCCGCAGTGGTCGTCTCGGCACTCCAAAAAGCCTTCTCGCGCCATGGTTTACCCCAGATCCTTTACTGTGACAACGGCTCGGCCTTCTCCTCCAAACAACTCACCTTGGCCTGCGCCCGTCTGGGTGTGGCTCTGGTGCATTCCAAGCCCTATGACAGTCCTTCGCGCGGAAAAATCGAGCGCTGGTTTCGCACCCTGCGCCAGGGTTTTCTAAGCCTTCTCGATCTCGAGGCCTTGACCCTCGACGATCTCAATGCTCGCTTGTCTCAGTGGCTGGAGCAGGACTATCACCGGCGCCGCCACTCGAGCATCTGTGAGACGCCACTGGAGCGTTACCTGCGCTCGCTCGCCTCCATTCGCCGCCGTACGGTCAGCCGGGCCGAGTTGGACCGGGTCTTTTACCGCACGTTGCACCGCACCGTCCGCAACGACTGCACCGTCTCCATCGCCCGCCGGCTCTGGGAAGTGCCGCCCCAATACACTGGCCTGCGCATCGAGATCCGCCATCCCGAAGGACGTCCCAGTGAGCTGTTTCTCTTCGAAGACGACCAGCCGGTGGTGCGTCTGCACCGGGTCGACGCCGCCCAAAACGCCACTTCCCCCCGAAGACCCCGTTTTTCCCTTCCCGACGAGGAGGATGAATCGTGATCCACACTTTTTACGGCTTCTCCGACACTCCCTTCGCCAAGGACATCCCGGCCCAGAAACTGCTCCCCACTGCGGCCTTTGACGAACTCGCCCGGCGCCTGGACTACATGCGTACCCGTCTGGGGCTGATGCTCGTGCTGGGGGAGGCCGGAACCGGCAAAACGGCCGCCGTGCGCGCCTTCGTCGAGCAACTCAACTCCTCCGTCTACAAGCTCTTCTACGTGCCCCTGTCGACGGTCACTCCCCTGGATTTTTGGGCCCAGCTCAACAGCGAGTTCGGCGGTGAGCCCTCCAGCCGCAAGTCCACTCTGTTTCGAAACCTGCAAACGGCCGTGCGCGACTATGTGGAGAACGCCAAAAAGACCCCGATTCTAATTCTCGACGAGAGCCAGTGTCTGCCCGACAAAACACTGGACGAAATACCTGTACTTCTTAATTTTAGGATGGATTCAATCGATCCCCTGCTCATGATCATGATCGGTCATCCCGACCTGGGCCGACGGCTCGGGCGCCCCATGTTCCGCAACATCCACCAGCGCATCCTACTCTCCTACAAGCTGCCTCCCCTGGATGAGGCCGAAACCAAAAACTACGTCTGCCACCATCTCCAGCTGGCCGGAGCTAAACCCGACATCTTCACCGACTCGGCCTACCTGGCCCTTTACAAAACTTCGGGCGGCGTCTGCCGGCTGCTGAACCGCCTCTGCCTGGCCGCGCTCAACCGGGGCGTGCTCGAGCAAAAGGCCACTCTGGACGAAGAGGACATCTACCGGGCCTCCGACGAGCTGTGAATAGCGCCGACATGTTCTTCGACAACTCTCCCGAGAAGATCCTCGCCTACCTGCAAGAGCAGCTGCCCGATTACCCTTACCGCCCCGAGCTGGATGCGGCTTTCATTGCCGAACTGACCGCCGACTTCCCCGACGTAGACATCCTGGAAGAGATCAAAACCTTCCGCTGGTACTTCGACAACGCTCCGCTGAGTCGCGTCAACAACGTCCGCGTCGCCCTGCGTCGCTGGATCGCCAACGCCAACGGCTCCCGCTTCCGCTAGCTCCTCTCCTACCAAGGGCTGGCCTCAACCACCAGCGCTCCTCTAATCCGTCATTTTCTGCTTACCCAATCCAGGTCAAAACAGCCTGACTTCACCCCCTCTAAACAATCTGCTGTCTTACAGCGTGGAGCGAAGTTGCGCAGCCGCTTCTTCAACCAAAGCTGACATAGCGTTCGTTCGGCCCATGTAATCCAGTCTTTCGCCGATCCCTTCGCTAGCTATTGATTCCTCGTAGTCGCTGTTCTCATCCCTTCCCTTTACTTCAACGATATAGGAATGCCTGTCATCCTCAACAACGAAGTCTGCACGTTTCATCGTTTCGCTTTTCTTTATTCGACTGACCGAGAAACCCTGGTTTTCGAGGAAAGTCCGCACTGCACTTTCAGTCTTATTCTGACCGTGGCGCTTCTGTTTCATCATGGCTGCATCATCGGAGACACAGTTAACCCTTTGGGATCAGAGCAAGCTGTATTGCCACTCCCTGATAAGGCCCCTCAATAGCACGGGTCGGATGATCTACTCTCGGGTTAGGAAGCCGCGTGAAGGCGACTGTACTTCAAAACCTTCTTGGGACTTGTCACTCGAACCCTGGAGCCGGAAAGTTGACGGTAAGTCAACTCGATAGGTTTTCTTATCATGGAAATTGCCCAAGACAGCGCGAAACAAGGTCGGCAAGATCCGGAATGAGTTCCATGTCGGCTTACATTATACCTCGCCGATCACATCCAGAAGTTCGTCGAACGAGGCTGCAGATTCCCGGACCAACCCCCGACTTGGGGGGAGGAATCTAGGCAGCGGGCGTCTTCACCGTCACCGCACTAAACGGCTTCGATACCTTCCCATCGATCATCTGCTTCAGGTAAATGTTGTAGTTGGGAAGATTAGTAAGGTCAGTGGCCGAGAAATGGGGATGAAACTCGCCGGCCAGAAGCTGCGCATCGACCAGGCCCACTCTGAAGGCAATGACGGTTCCGGCGTTGCCCAGGATGGCATCCCGCAGCCGCAGATCCATCTGAGAGAGATACTGGTGAGCCAGTACCATCCCGACTTTGTATTTTCGGATCTCCGAGAGCATGTTGGCCAGGGCAAGCGTAGTGAAGCTCTGAAACTCATCCAGATAGACGAAGAAAGGCCGTCGCCTGCTCTCAGCCATATCGGCCCGGTGGAGGCTGGCCAGGCCAATGCTGGAGACCAGAAGAGAACCCAGAAGCTGGGTTGTGTCTTCGCCGATCTTTCCTTTGGCCAGGTTGACGAGCAGGATCTTGCCCTCGTCTATGATCTCCTTGAGGTCGAAGTCACTCCTGGGCTTCGTCATGATCTTGTTGAGAACAGGGTTGGCCAAGAAGGCGCCCACTTTGTTCTGAATAGGAGAGATGGCTTCTTGACGCAGTCGGGCCGGGTAGCGCTCGAACTCACCAAGCCAAAAGTTTCGGACCTGGGAGTTGGTGACATAAACCATGGCGCTTCGTCGGAAGGTCTTTTCCTCGAGTAGGCGCAAGACATCAGCCAGCGTACTTTCCGGGCGATCCAGTAGCGCTAGGAGAGCGTTTCGCAGGATGTGCTCCATCCGGGGTCCCCAGGAATCAGCCCAGATCTTCTTAAACGCCTCGAGCAGCCCCGAAGCAGCCAGGCCCCGCTTTTCCTGAGCAACCTGTTCAAGGGGATTGAAGCCTAAGGGATCGGCGGTCTCGGGAACGTTGAAATAGACGAGACTAGCCGCTCTCAGGTTGGCGATCAGGGGAAGAACACGCTCGATCAGGTCTCCGTGCGGATCCAGTAGCACGAAACCCTCACCGTTTGTTACGTCCTGGCGGATCATCGTCTCAAGCAGCGTGGATTTTCCGGTGCCGGTTTTTCCGATCAGATACGTGTGAGCCAGCCGATCGGAGCGGCGAATCCCAAAAAGCCGCATCTCATTGCGGAAGTTCGTACGCGCGAAAAAAGTCACCCGATTGTCTGATCGGTTGGTCATAAGTTCATTCTCTTGATTGCTCAAAAGTGACCAAGGCCGGGTATCCCGCCGAGGAAGCCAATTCTTCGTTCTTGCCCGATTCCGAGGGTCTTCTAGGCTGAAGCCAGTTCTTCAAAAGCAACCCACATTCAACGAAAGAAAAGGAGAAGAGAAAATGAACGAAAGACTAGAAGGTACGCAGACCTGGATTATCTCCAGAACCGAGGATGGGTATCGAGTCTACTCACCGGAAGATCCTGTGAACTCGTGCATCGTTAGCGGCAGTTTTGAGAGTCCTCTTTGCACATGCTCTGACTTCCAGGGACACGAGGGAGATCTGAGGTGGCAGTGCGATCACATCCAGACCGTGCTCCATCAGCTCGGGAAGAAGCCAAGAACCAATGGAGACGCAGTCAGAGAAGTGCGGGCCGTCCAGTCGGGATCGCAACCACAAGTTGGCCCGGCGAAGGAGCCCACGAATGGTGCCTCTCACATGCTCATCAGACGAAGCGTCAGTCCCGACGGTCGAATCGACTCATTGTCCGTCGAGTTCTCCCGTTCCCTGAATGGAGACTCGGCACAGCAAGTCACATCCCAGGCCGAGGGCATTCTCCGGCTTCAGTCCGAAATCACAAGACGCTTCCTGGCTCAGAACGGAAAAGAAAACTCTGACCGGAATCACCCAGATTTGAGTAGCAACGGACCTGTGCCGGCCGAGATGCTCAACGTCGGTGGCATGGACGGTAAGTGGGGTCGTCGACTCTTCATCAACGTTCAGGTCAACGGCAGAGTGATCAAGCTGTTTGGCACCCAGCAGCAGCTTGCTGAGCACGTCAGTGCTGCCGGCTTTGCCCATTTGGCCTCAAAGGTCGAAGAGGGAGCAGAAATCCGCATACCTTGCAGAGTTCTCACCAAACCAAGCTTCGATGGCCGCTTCCTCAATGTTGAGCAGGTTCTGCCGCCCCTTCCGGAAGGGAGGAGGATATGAGTAGTCTCGCAACGGCAACAAGGCAGGCTTCCAGTAGCCTGCCTTATCTCTCGCACTCACGAGTCAGCCGCTATCTGCACTGTCCTGAGCAGTACCGACTCTACTATGTCGAGAACCTCAGGCCCCGGGTCCCTTCCGTCAATCTCGTTTTCGGCCAGGTTCTTCATGAGGCTCTGGCCACTCTCTTTCAAGGAGCCGATCCGATCAAGCACTTCCAGGATGTCTGGAGCGCTGCGCGCCAGATCGAACTCCGCTACAGCTCAAGAGATTCCTGGGAGAGACTGAATACGGTTGGCCAGGGCCTAATCGACAAATTCGTCGAGGAGGAGCTACCCAAAGTCAACAGTGTGCAGTTCACCGAGGAGCGCTTCGAGTTCCGCATCAGCAGCCTGGATGTTCCCTTCGTGGGAGTGATCGACCTGGTCGCCGACCTTGAAGGAAAGCGAACCGTGATCGATTTCAAATCGTCATCGACCCACTACCAGGCTCACGAGGTGGCGTTGTCCGATCAACTGACGGCCTACCAGCTTGCTGAGCCTGGCGTTGAGTCTCTTGCTCTCTGCATTCTTGTGAAGACGAAAGATCCGAAGATCCAGTGGTTCAAGAGCAGTCGGAATCCGGAGCAGCTGAAGGAGTATCTCGCGAAGCTAGATTACGTTGCCCACGAGATGGCTGCCGGCCGGTTCTACAAGCGGCCAGGAAAGTGGTGTGGATGGTGTGATTTCTTGCCTGTCTGTTTGGGCGACCATGCGAAGGCTGCCCGCACTCTCACTCAGACGTCGTAGCCCCAGAGCCAGCAATATTGCTGGCTCTTTTCCTGCTCGGGGGACGCGCTTCTCCCCACATCCTGGCCGAATCAAATGACTCGGCCGGAAATGGTTCCAATTCGGCTCAGGGGTGGGGAATAAGGTCGATCAGGTTATAAGTGTCGGCTTCAATGGTGAAATAGAAACGCCACCCTTTAGTAACCCGGACCTGCCAGATACTTCGTTTCCTGTCGTATTTTTTGGCATTCAAGGAAGGGTGGCGATAATCGCGGAGGAAAAGAGTGAGCTTGCGATCAAATGCTCGCTGAACAGTTTTGGGCGCAGCCTGGTAACTTTTCTGAAAACGCTTCGTGTATCGAAGCCGCATTATGACTTGGTCGAGCCCTGGAGCGATTTGATCACATCCTTGGCCGAATCAAATGGACCCTGAACTCGACCTTCTGCAAGATCCTCAAGACCTTCTGCCAGGCGTTTCTCGATGAGCTGCTTGGGAGTCAGGATGAGGTGGTTTTCACTCATCTCGACCTCCATATAGTCGCCGGGCTGAAGACCGAGCTCATCATAGATCTTCTTGGGAATCACAATCTGGCGACTAGCACCAATCTTAACCGCCGACATATCAGGACCTCCTTTTTCTCGACGAAACTGTATTTTCATATATTTATATATTAGAAAAGTGGTTTGATTTGTCAAGAGCAGGTAAGAGTTAACCGGAAAGAGTAGGGGAGTGGGGTGTCTAAAAAAGTTTAGTTAAATGGACACCTTCAGCGTAAAAAAAAGACCCAATGAAATCAAGGGTTTACGGCGGTGATTTCAGAGGGGTTTTTTAGACAGGGGTCTTGGGTGGGGGAGAAGCGAGCAGGTCACTCCGACTCAGTGTCGCTCTTTTGAAACCCGTCGAGGTCCAACTCGGTCTCATCGATCTCAAGAGCCGTTTCAATTATGGGTTCACCCTCGACCTTGGCAATCGCCTGGAGGGTAGCTCGCCGCTTCGATAATCCAACGTTCTTGTCGCTCATGACATGGTACTTCTGGAAGAAATAAACCTTTACCTTTTTCATTCAAGCTCTGCTTCGCTTCTGACTCGCTCTCAGCAATTGAGACACCTACAGATCGCACATCCGTGATGGGGGGTTAGGAGCGCATAGACGGGACTTATCGGAAGTTACTCGACCCGGGCGATCCTGATCGCCCCCGACGACACCTGAAGCCGCCCAACCAGGCGCCGTTACTTCTTCGTGTGAATGACGATCTGACCTCTTTGGATCACGGTGCTGGGCTCCTGATCCTCCGCCTCGTTGAGTTCGTTGTCGTACACGATCGCGTCACCGAGGTCTTTGTCCCAGATCTTGATTCGGAACTTGTCCGCCCCACCGCCGCCCGGAAGAGCACCGTCAATGGCAAAGAGCAGGAACCCGTAGTTGCCGGTGCCGTTGATAGTTCCCGTACCCTTGAACTGAGCCTTTGGCCCGGCAACAACTAGTCCCAAAATAAGTACATGGGGTGTATACCCAGAGGTGGAAAAAAGCCTGAAACGCCAGTCCTGACGGGTATTCTGAGGTTCAGAAAAAGACCCAGAACAATCCCAAGAGGAGGCGTTTCAGGTGAATAGAAAGCATATCGAGATTATCAACAAACGCCAAGAGGAAATAGAGCGAAGGCTGGATCGAAGTTGGCGGCCTAAGAGTGGGGGACGGGTGCTGAGAGGAGGCAATATTGTCTACGACGTCTCGAGCCGTATGGGAGGGGTGAGTAGTGGAGGTCTGGGGCTGATTGTTCAGTTGGTCAAGCGCTTGAGGGTGGCGGAGAGGATCGACGAACGTGTGCGAGTGTTGAAGCGGCACCTTCCCTACCGGGAGTCGGACCACGTCTTGAATCTGATCTACAACGTGATGAGTGGGGGAGTGTGCCTGCAGGATGTAAAGTCACGGCGCGAGGATGTCAGCTATCTGGAGAGTGTAGGAGCGCGCAAGATCCCGGCACCGAGTGTCAATCACCAGGGTAATTCCCCCACCTCCGTCACCAGGGTAATTCCCCCATTTGGGGATCATCATCATCTCGTTTCTCTTGATTTTCGGCGGTTGTGCTTGGGAAAACTTTTCCCAAGCAGGTTCCTCCTTTCTGGTCGCAATCGTTTTCTGTTGTGTCGAGCCAGCGTTTTTCCAGTCGCAGCATTTGCATTCGATTGAAAGCCCGATAGCGGGCGGAAAGCTGGCTGCTCGTGACCTCCTGTAAGACGGAACTGAAGTAATGCAGGGCACCGATTGGCTGGCCCGGGAGTCCGTTGAGCCAGGAGACGTACTTGCGTCCGCAGCCCAGGAAAATAGACTGGCGGACGTCCTCGAGCTCGATCCCTTGCTGGAACCACTGGGCAGCTAGCCGGCGATCCGAGGTCGAGTAGCGGCAGCGGATGCAGGGACGTTCCAGCAACATCTCTCCGATGGTCTCCACATAGAGGGTTTGAGCCGATCGAGTGGAGCTGAGTGAGTCAGCCGAGAGGCTGCGCTGGTAGGGCCAGTACTGGTCGGCGATCTCAAGGACCCCGGGAGCATGCTGGTTGGGGCTACGCCGGACCCGGCAGACCTGCCTCTCCTCGAGCTCCTGGAGATAGGTTCCAATCGAGCGGCGCGATTTGCGCAGCGCCCTGGCCACGTCCTGCTGGCGGAAGAGGAAGCGCCCGGTACTTCTGTCAGCGCCCAGCGAGATGTGAACGAACAGCTTGAAGGCCCCGTCGGAGAGTTTCTCCACAGCGGCCTGCCAGCCGGCGGTGGCGGCAAACCAGCCGTTGTCACTTTTGATCTTCAAACGGCTCATGGCGAAACCTCCTTTGAGGGGGATCCTTTGGCGGGTCGTTTTCGCCTCCGGTAAGAGTCGCCCTCCCACTCCAGCTGGTGAGCGTTGTGGCAGAGTCGGTCCAGCAGCGAGTTGGCCTGGATGGGGTCGCCAAACAGCGCCATCCACTCCTCCAGGCTGCGATTACTGGTCAGCATCAGCGAGCCTTTCTGATAGCGCTCGTAAACGATGTCGTACAGATCGTCGGCCTGCTCGTCCGTCAGGGGCTTGAGCCCAAAGTCGTCAACGATCAAGAAATCATAGCTGCAGTAGTTTTGGATGAGGCGATCGCGGGAGAGATCGGCCCGGGCCGCTTCCAGAGTACGGAACAGGCGCGGAGCCTGGATGTAGCGCACGTCATGACCGCGGCGTACGGCCTCGTGTCCCAGAGCCAGGGCGATGTGACTCTTGCCCACACCCACCGGCCCGCACAGGCAGATATTTTCTTTGTTTTCCAGAAAGCGGCAGGTGGCCAGGTCATAGATGCGGCGCCGCTTGATGTTCGGGTTAAAGCCAAAATCGAACTCCTCGAGGGTCTTGATCTCGGCAAAGCAGGCTTTCTTGAGCCGGCGAACAAACTTGGTCTGGGAGCGACGCTCCAGCTCATCCTGGACCAGCAGAGTCAGAAAGTCGACGTAGGCCAGTTGTCGTTTTTCGGCCTCCTTGAGCCGCACTTCCAGACTGTCCAACAATCCTCCTAATCGCAGTTGCTTGAGCTGGTCGAGCAGATGTTGATAGTGACTCATGAGACCTCCCGTCGGTGCACGAAGTAATCCTGGGGACGGGCAAATCGACAAGCTGAAGCCGCCGGACTGGAGGGTCTGCGAGGAGGCGAAGGGCGTCGGAACAAGCCTTTTTCCAGAATCTTCTTCAGAGAGGAAAAGCGGACATTGTCAAAGCGCAAGGCCCGCCGGCAGGCCTGATCCAGAGTGGCCGCTGGGTGGGACTCGGCCAGCCGCAGCACGGCCTGGGCTTTTCTCAGGTTGCGCATGGCGTGATCCCCCAGTACGCGCCGCACGTAGCGACTCACCTCGGGCCCCAGCTCGTCGGCCTGACGCCGGCACCACTCGGGAGTCCGCTCCAGGTAGGCCCGCTTGTCGGGAGGATAGTCCCCCGTCTGGGTCTGACAGGAGCCCGGCTCGAAGACCCGCAGGTGGGTCTTGATCAACTGATGGTTGCGATACACTCGCACCAGCTTCAGATCGGCTCGCACCCACAGCCTCTCCCCCCGGTAGGGATAGGGGACCGAGTAGTAGCACTTGTCCAGGATCAGATGGCAGTCCCAATGCACGGTGCACTGTTTCCACTGCGCCGCTTCGTAAGGTTGATCCGGCAGAGGCAGCAGCAGCTCGACTTCTTCTCCGACAAACACCTCGTAAGGTTTGCGATGGGTGGTGCCATGCTTGCGCAGGCCGACCTCCTTGAGGCACCACTCCAGAGCCCTCCCATTGGCCTCCTCGATATCTCGAAAATGCCGCCCCGCCAGAATCTGCTGACGCACTACCGGAACACATCTCTCCACGCGTCCTTTGTGGCGGGCCATTTGCACCTTGGCTGGGTCGGCCACGAATCCGTAGTGTCTTTCCAGTTCGGCGTAGGCCGGGTTGAGCGTCGGATCGTACAGATCGGGCTTAAGCACACCGTCTTTCAAATTGTCCAACACGATCAGCCGGGGACAGGCCTGGAAAAACGTAAAGGCGCGGATGTGGCAGTCCAACCAGGTGGGGCTGTCCTGGCGAAACACGAAGCGTACGAAGCGGTGGCGGCTGTAGCTTAGGATCATGATAAAGGCCCAGGCCTTGCGTTGTTTGCCCGTTTCCGGATCTCGCATCAGTCCGGCATAGCCGAAATCGACTTGGGCCTGTTCCCCAGCGACTGCATGCAGCCGCACCGTCACCGGCTTGCGCAGCGGCTCAATGTGCTCGCGCACATAGCGGTACACGCTCATATAGCTGACCTTCAACTCGTGCTCCTCCTCGAGCAGCCGCTGTACCTGCTGAATGGTCATATGAGGCTGCCCAAGCCAATCCTGGATCTGCCGGTGGTAGAGGCGGATCCGCTCCCGGGCCGGTTGTTCGAAAACCGCCACCTGCACCACCGAGGCCACTATCCGGGCCAGCTCCGCCTGTGGCGGCAGGGGCTTCTCTCGGCTCAAGCCGCTGGCCATGAAAAGCAGCAGGTACTTGCGAATCGTCTTGCGCGAGATCTGCAACGAGTCTCGGATCTGGCGGATACTCCGTCCTCGGTGCCATTGGTAAACCAACTCCAGGTACTCTTCCATCCTCATATTCCTTCTGGCCATTCTTCCTCCTGCGGAAATCCTTGTTGGGGTTCCGCAGAAAGATGACCCTGGCCTCTGTCACGAAATGATCAGGTGGGGGAATTACCCTGGTGAAAGGGTGGGGGAATTACCTTGGTAAATCAGCCGCCTAGGTGGGGGATATACCATGGTGACCGACAGAAAGATCCTTTCCAACTGGCGCGAACACTCGAACAGCTTGTGACCGAAGCCCTCGCACGTACTGCTGCGATCAAGCAGGCTGATCCATACACATCAGCGTGGAGGGCCGCGATAGAAGAGACGAATCAAGATCTCCACGATCACCCCTTTGGTCTCTTGGTGGATTCCCTTCGAGACACTCTTGAGATTGGGCTTCGGCAAGGGACACCCGAAGTCCTTAGTTTGGTTGAGAGATACTCCAAGGACCCTCACTACATCCTTCGTCGACTCGCTTTGCACTGTGTTCGATCGTTTCCTGATCAATATCGACTTGAAATCCAAAGATGGCTCATCGAACCAATCAGTTACGATGAGTGGGAACTACACCACGAGTTTTTCTTATTGCTCCGAGATCAATTTGCCTCATTAGACTCCGCCGACCAGGCGCGTGTTATCGGAATTATTCTGGAAGGTCCGGAACCTGCTAGAGTCGTCAGACTAGCAGCCTGTGGTGAAAGTCGAGGGCAGGGGTCACATTCAGACACTACACTGGTCCCATGGCAATGGGAAAGAAGAAGCGACGGCGACAAGCGGATCTGTGGGTGGCCAGCAGCCAGTTAGCGCGGAGCCCCGGGCATCCATTCTACGAAGCCCTCAACGAGGTATTGAGTGAGCACGGCTTTGACGATTTCGTAGAGGAGCTGTGCGGGAAGTTCTACGCGGAGAAGATGGGGCGGCCGAGCGTGGCGCCGGGAGTGTATTTTCGGCTGTTGATGGTGGGGTATTTTGAAGGGATCGGAGCGGAGCGAGGGATTGCCTGGAGAGTGGCCGATTCACTGGCCCTGAGAGAGTTTTTGGGATTGAAAGTGAGCGAGACACCACCCGATCACTCGACGATATCGAGAACCCGGAGATTAATCGATGTGCAGACCCATGCGGCGGTGTTCAGCTGGGTGCTGGAGCGACTGGCGGAATCGGAACTGCTGAAGGGAAAGACGATCGGGATCGACGCGACGACGCTGGAAGCCAATGCGGCGATGCGCACCATCATCCGACGGGATACGGGAGAAGACTATAACCAGTTTTTAACCGGATTGGCTCAGGCTTCCGGAATCGAGACGCCCACCCGCGAAGACCTGGTTCGTACGGACCGGAAACGCAAGAAGAAAGGCTCCAACAAAGAGTGGAAACATCCTCACGATCCGGACGCTCGCATCACGAAGATGAAGGACGGGCGAACGCACCTGGCCCACAAGGCCGAGCATGCCATCGACATGGAGACGGGAGCGATTGTGGCGGTCACGGTACAGGGAGCCGATAAAGGAGACACGACGACCCTGAAGGAGACGCTGATTCGTGCTGCCGAAAACATTGAAGAGGCGACGGGGCAAAAAGAGGAAATGGCCGAGGTGGTGGCCGACAAGGGATATCACAGCACCGAAACGGTAAAGGATTTTGCAGCGCTGCAGATACGCAGTTACATCTCGGAACCGAAGCGGGGCAGACGCAAGTGGAAAGGCAACATCGAGGGGCGAGATGCCACCTATGCCAACCGCAGACGGATACGGGGAGAGCGAGGCCGCGAGTTACTGAGACGGCGGGGCGAAAAACTGGAAAGATCCTTTGCTCATCTGTACCGGACAGGGGGGATGCGCCGCACCGAGGTCAGGGGACACGACAATGTGGCCAAGAGACTGCTGATTCAGGCCGGTGCGTTCAACCTGGGTATGGTGATGCGCCAGAAACTCGGCGCAGGGACTCCCCGGGCCCTCCACGCCCGGATTCTTTGCGCTTTGTTAGTCTTTTTCGGGCTGAGGAAGGGCCTGAGGAGACGGATCAGCACTTTCTTTGAAGGTTTGATTGGAAAACTTTCAATCGGGCCCTTTCCAGGTGGCCCCCGGCCCAAGTCGGTGTCCGGACCCAATTAAGCACTTCTGCCACGGGCTGCTAGCACAATGGGAGAGGGAGAACCGAGTGACCAATGTCAGTATTGGTGACTATGTGGAAACCTACGTCGCCTGTTGGAAAAGAGAAAGGCTTCTGATGATCTCTGAGCACCTTGAAGAATCGGTGCAGAACACGCTTGATCGGCTGCTCGAAAAGTACGGCCACCCGTCCCACCCACCTGAATTCAGAGGCTGGGTAGGCTCTCTCAAAATACGCGGCCATACGAGTCCTTATTCCGAGGAGAAGATGAGAGCGATGACGCCGCAGGCAGTGCTTGAGGCAATTCAGAACTGGGAACCTCCGGATTCAGACTGGCCAGGGAGTGATGACCTGTCGGTAGTGGGCCTAGCAGAAGCCTTTGAAGAGTTGGTAGCCAAGAACGCGGAGGCCTGGGTGGATCTTTCCGAGGAAATCGTAGAGAGACAACTGCCAACCGACTATGTCATCCACTACTTGCGCGGCCTGGAACGAGCCCTGGAACAAACTGACGTCAAAGAAGCTGATTGGTCTGGTCCAATTCAGCTTTGTTCCTTATTCACGTCTTCGACACACCATAATGGGGATACCTCAGAGGTCGAGGCCCCTCGACTTCGATTTCAGATTATCCTTTTCATAGAGAAGCTCTCCCACCTGATGCTCAAGGAAGCAGAACGATTGAAGATTCAGGATATCCTGTTGACCCTGAGTAACGATCCTAACCCCTCGGCCGAGAATGATGGCTCTTATCTCGAGAGCCGTGACCCATCTCAGGTGGCCCTAGACTCTACCAGGCCGAGAGCTCTGCGAGCGCTGATCAATTTGACCGCAAAGACGAAGCAGAGGTTCCTCGAAGAGCATCCCAGAGCGGCGTTCAAAGCAGACCAGACTCTCTTGGACCGACTTGCTGAGGAATTGTCAGGAACATCCAGCTACCAAAGCCTCTCTACTCACTCGGTGCTCGGAGCTTGTCTTCCAAACCTCTACTATATTGACAAGGACTGGCTGACAGAAAATCTCTCTCGAATTTTCCCTGGCTCTTCAGCTCAAACTGACTTCTTCAGATGTGCTTTTGAGTCCTATCTCTTATTCAGTCAGTTTTATCTGGTGCTTTACGACATCTGTCGGCCCTACTATTTGCTGGCGTTGGAGAGATTGCCCGGAAGTCGAGAGCCTCGGCAATGCCCCGACGCTACTCAACGTCTGGGGGCGCAGATTGCGCTCGCCTACTTCTACGGACACGAAGATCTGCCCAATGGAAAGCAAGAATCCGAAAGTCCACTAAGTAGACTCTTTGAGATTGGCGGCGGAGCCATTTGGGCGGCCGCCATATGGTCCCTTGGTAAGTTGATACGCGAGAATGAGAAAGAAGCGTTGGAGCGTCATCACTGGGGACGACTCCGCTCCCTTTGGAAGTCCCGCCTTGAGCTTGCACTCAAGAATGACTCAGCCGCGACGTTCGACCGTGAGATCTCAGAATTTGCAGGTTGGCTGAGCGATCTCGCTGACCAAATCTCGTTCCAAGAACTCAAGCCGTTGCTAGGCCCGATGCTTCCGCACCTGGCTAGAGAACGATTTGGACGACACCGGTTTGAAGAGTACTTGAGTAAAGTAGTCCAACAAGATCCGCAACAAGTCCCTTCGTTGCTTCTTCAAATGCTCGGGTTCGTACACTCAGAAACGTACTATTATCCAAGCCCCGCCTTGAGAAGTGTGCTTCTTCTTGCGGCCGAAGAAGGTGGCGAGGCGCGAGAGACAGCTTTAGACGTAATCGATTGGTTCGGCCAGAATGGGCTCGATTTTTTTAAAGATATCTACGAAGAACACCGCTAGCAATCTTGCGCTTTTTGTGAGCCCCCAAGCAGCGGCAGATAGACTTCTAAGCACAAGCAATGAGGTCGAGGGGCAAGCAACGGTTCTCACGTACCGAATGCCTCACATTGGAAATGAGCATGCTCGCCCAGGTCGATCCCCGTCCTGGCCGAATTACTCGGCTCGGACAAGTCGAGTGAGGGCTTACGACAAGTCCGGTCGAATCCATGAGGCTCGGAAAACTCGACGTGAAGGCGAGAGGTGATCGATGCACGCCGAATGGATCATTCCTTTGAGAGACCTCAGCATTCCGCACGTCACAGTCACCCAACGGTTCCTGTGGTACCAGGATCATGTTTACATTATGGACAACCACAGAGCGGCTCTCTGGTGCTGGCTACAAGAAATTGAAGTCGGGAAGCAATTCTGTTTGTTCCATATTGATCAGCATTGGGACTGCGGCCCTGCTGCAGAGTATGAGCTCTCAAGAATCAGAGAGATGTCAATTCATGATTATTTGGATCTTGATGAACGAGAGGACTATGCCCTGAAATCCAAGGTGTTTCACTATGGGAACTATGTGAGGCACTTTCTCCAGATGTTTCAGTCTGACTTGAAGAGGATCTTTTTTGTCACTCACGCCGATCACAACTCCGGAAGGCAATCCGATCTTCAGGATCGAGTTGAGCCGGTGGCGATTGAAGACTTGCCCGGTCGCTTTGTCGAACTCACCGATGAGCGGTCACTTCTTTGGATTGTCAATATTGACTTGGACTATTTTTACTTTGTCGCAAATGGCGTTAGACGCGACATGTTCTCCTCCTCTTACGTCACCCACTTTTGTAAGGCGCTGTCCGAAAGATTGAGAGATGGCTCGATTCGAGTGCTGACGATCGCTCTCACACCCTGCTCCTGCGGGGGGTGCCAGGCAGCGAAAGAGTTATGTGACATTATTTGTCGGGAAATCGGCATCGACTTTCAACTCCCGTTGAGCGACGCTACAGATAGATAATGAGTTCTTGCCGACAAAGCTCCTTCCAGATAGTCCTACTCGACTGGTGAATGATTCTATTCGCTCCCCGAGCGGACATGGAGGGCTAGGACGTGCGCTCTCAGCGCGAGCAGCAGCCTTTGTCCGAGCTTTTGCCTAGTCGCACCGGTTGCCTGGGACGGCGACTGGGAATATCATCGATAATTCACCTTCATTCAATGATGATGTGTCTGGCATTCCGATCCGTGTTGGCGATCATGAGAAAGTGCGGGATTTTGAACGGGCGCCGGGGTGGGGTCAGGGATCTGTCGATGGGGAGTCTTGGCGGCAATCGGTCGCGAAGGCGGCGATTTTTCTTTCCAGGTAACGGGAGTAGCCCTTGGGAAGAGGAGTCTCGAGCAGCTCCTCAATGACGGGGACAAAGTAGTAGAGAGAACGAATCGAGGCGAGGGGATGGGCGTCTTGGCAACGCAGTAGACGCCTTGCGGATGCCAGCAGAAGGGCATCTTTTACGGTTGGGAGCGGGATATTGCAGTCGTGGAACTGGCCGGCCAAGCGGCGATCGTGTGGTCGAGATCGAGGCGGTGTGGCGGGCAGTTCCAGATAGGCGTGCAGCACGGCCTGGACGTAAGCTCGACGCTGCAACAAGTCGCTCAATCTTGTTTGCGGCGCTCAGCCGCCTCCTGCTCACTTTCGCGGCGACGATAGCTTTCACCTTCAATGACGGTGATGTCGGCGTGGTGGGTGAGACGATCGAGGAGACTGACGATGCAGGTGGCGTTGGGAAACACGACGTTCCAGTTTTTGAAGGCTCGGTTGGTGGTGACGATGACAGAGCGGCGCTCGTAGCGTCGGTTGATGACCTCGTAGAGCAGGTCGGCGGCATGGCAATCGTAGGATAGATACCCAACTTCGTCGATGCAAAGCAGAGACGGCCGTGCGTACTTTTTGAGCCGGCGGCGCAGTAGCTCAGAAGAGTCCAACTGAAGGTCGTCGAGCAGTTCGGATGCGGTACGAAACAGAACCGAGTGACCAGCCAGGACGGCCGCGTGGGCGATGTTCTTGGTGATCATGGTCTTGCCCAGGCCGTTGGCGCCCAGCAGGATCAGATTGCGGCCCTCGGGGATGAAGTCCAGGGTGAGGGCTCGCTCCAGCAGGTGTCGGTCGATCTTTTTGGGCCAGTTCCAGTCAAAGTCAGCCAGCGGCTTGAAGCGTCCGACGCGGGCATAGCGCAGCCGGCGCTCCAGCGAACGGCGAGCCCGTTCGATCTCCTCCAGCCGAGCCATCTCAGCCAGAGCGGCGCGAGTGGACCAACGGCCTTTCTTGGCACGGCGCAAGAAGTCCTCCAGTTGATCGGGGAGGACTCGAAAGCCGAGTTTTTTCAGCTGTGCAGCCAGTTCACTCGGGCTCGGAGAGGTCATCGTATCCTTCTGGAGAATGGGGCTGTACGTGAAGATCGGCCAACTCGGGGCGGCGCCTCAGATCGACGGGCAAAGGAGCAGCAGCAGCGCGTCGGCTTCTCTGTAATAGGAAAGCTACCGAGGAGGCCCGCGGAGTGCCGCGCTGCAGTGCTTCTGCGAGTGCCCCCTGCAGCGCCTCGGCACCGTAGTCCTCCAGCAAGCCCAACAGCTGACGGGTCTGGCGGACGACCGATTCTCCGCGCAGCAGGGCGGCTTGCAGAAAGGCCTCGCTTTCGGGGACAGCCACCGAGAGCCGGTCAGAAGGGGCAGCGTAGGCTTTTCTTTTTTGCTCCAGCAGAGCTTGCTGATGAGCGGGGTCGGCGACCACCTGGTGTCGGTCGTAGCTGCGGCGGTGGCGAGCCACTTGTTTGGTTCCGTCGAGAATGCGCACCAGGGTGTCGGAAGCGACCAGCGTCAGCTGCCGGCCCACTGCAGCGGGGGGAATCGAGTAGTCGTTGAGATCGAAGCGCACGTAGATGGTCTTGTGCGACTTGGCAGGCACTACCAGATCGGTTTCCAGGGGGTGAGCCGGAAGAGGCAGCAGTCGAGCTTTTTCTTCTTCGAAGACAGCGGCGACGGTGCGCGAGTGATCGCCCGGCCAGGGCCTACGGTGCGCGATCTCATCCCGCCAGCGGCGGGCCTGATGATTGAAGTCTGCCAGGGTGGTAAAGGGGCGGGCGGCAAAGAACGAAGAGCGAACGTACTGGATAGCTCTTTCAACGCGTCCTTTCTCATTCGCGCGTCCCACATGACAGGGCCTGGGGGCGAAATGGTAGTGGGCGGCCAGCTCCAGCAGCCGGGGATGGAATCGAATGGCGTCGCCGCGGCGCTCCAAAACCACGCTCTTAAGGTTGTCGTAGAGTAGATCTCTGGGGCAGCCACCCCACTGAGTGAAGGCTCGCACGTGGCCGCGCAGGAAGTTCTCCAGTGATTGGTCAAAGAAAAACTCCAGGGCCAGCGCGCGCGAATACGACAGCGTCAGCAGAAGACAGGAGAGCCTCCGGCTGGCGCCTCCGATCTGCACTTTTCCAAAGGAAGCCCAGTCAACCTGCCCCTGCTCCCCAGCAAAGGTGCGCAGCCGCAGGAAAGCTTCCCGCGGCCGGGGACGTAAGGTGGCCACCAGGCGGCGCAGCGTCACTACGCTGCCCGTGTAACCGCGGGCGCAGATCATCTGGTAGATACGGGTAGCCCGAAGGCGTGGGTATTGCTCCAGAGTCTGGCGGATGAACTCGACGTAGGGGTCGGTTACCCGGGGCCGCACGATCTTGTACCGGTTGAAGCGCTCGGTTTCCAGCGCCCGTCGCACCGTCTGGTGGTGCAGACCGAGTTGATCGGCTATGGTTCCGATCTTCCAGTGCTCGGCAAAGAAGAGTCGGCGGATGTGGGCCCTCTGCTCGGCGTCGATCATGCTTTACCCCCAGTGGAAGGGGTCGATATAGCGCCCTGCGCGACCGCAGCGTATACAAGCCGGTCGAAAACCGGGCCTGGAACGGCAAAAAGTATCTGCACGGCTGTTCTCCTGACGCCTCTGGACGGATCTTCTCGGTATTGAGTAGGCCGCCAGAGGCTCCCACAGCCTGAAAGAAGATCTATATCGCTGTCTACGTTGATCCGTCACGCGGGCTTGCTGCTGCCGCTGACGGTAGGCTCTTTGACGGTCGCGATGATCGGCTCGGCCCTCAGGAGATTGCTGGTGTCGGCGGTTGGCCGCACGGCATTGCAACCGGCGCTGCAGACGACGGCATGGCTGGCTGCAGTAGACCTGGCCCCGGTCGCAGGAGCGGCAGATGAAAAATAGCGCGCCGCAGCCTTCGGCCCGGCAAGTACATTGCCGGAGAACGACAATCGAATCGGCCATGGATCCAGTCCCGGCGGGAACTGGACAACAGCCCAGGATCGTGGCAGGTTACAATCTGCTTGTGGTGGGTATCCGCTTTGTACAGAGCTGCCACAACCGGACCTCGACCGCGTTACAGGTCGAGGTCCTCCCTCTTCCTGGATTCGAAACAATACACTCTCGAAGGGAAAAATCCACCTCGTCAGAAATCGCGAGATGAATGCTCGGACGCACCTACGGTGCGGATGATGTTGAAACCCTATCCTAACGGCGAGTGTCCAAAAAAGCGCACTTCCTGATGATCATTGACAATAATGAACGTTTTTCAGCTTCGTGACCAGTTAATTGAAGACTACGCCGGCTATATCCGTAGCTTCATACGGATCCGGGATACGCGTATCCAGGAATACGTCGACGACCAGTTGAAGAAGGGCCTGCTCTGGCCCGATCCGCTCATCCAGCTCAACCCTTCTTTTGAACCAGGGGCAACCATCGATGAGCTGGTCAGAGACGGAATCCTGCATCCCGAGTGCAGCAAGATCTTCCGGGTAGGCAAGGACGTTAGCCCAACGGGCAAGCCCCTGACGCTGCACAAGCACCAGGACGAAGCGATTCGTGTCGCCAGATCCAACGGCAATTATGTGCTGACGACAGGGACTGGTTCGGGGAAGAGTCTGGCCTACATTGTGCCCATCGTGGATTACGTACTGACCCACGGGAGCGGAAAGGGAGTCCAAGCCATCATCGTCTACCCGATGAATGCTCTCGCGAACAGCCAGCTCGGCGAGCTCAACAAGTTTGTCAACCTCGGCTACCCCGACAGCAAGGGTCCCGTGACTTTCCAGCGATTCACGGGCCAGGAAAGCGAAGAGGAGAAAGAAGCAATTCGATCCAATCCCCCGGACATCATCCTGACCAACTACGTGATGCTGGAACTCATCCTGACCAGGCCCAGAGACCAGGCCCTGGTCCGGGCAGCCGCCAATCTCAGGTTCCTCGTTTTAGATGAACTCCACACCTACCGTGGTCGCCAGGGAGCGGACGTATCGCTTCTTGTCCGAAGGACACGTGAGGCCACGTCAGGTGGGCAGCTCCGTTGCGTCGGAACCTCAGCGACACTGGCCGGTACGGGTCTGTTCGAAGAGCAGCAAGGCCAGGTCGCCGAAGTCGCAACGCGGATCTTCGGCTCTGACGTCAGACCCGAAAACGTCATTGGGGAAACCCTGAGGCGAACGACAGAAGAAGGAGGCTCGGCAGATTCGGGTTTTGTCCAGGATCTCCGAGACCGAGTTACTCAAGGCCCCTACGAGGCAGCCACCGACTATGAGGCTTTCATCCGCGATCCTCTCTCGATTTGGATCGAGAGCACGTTTGGAGTCACGCAAGACGAAACAGGTCGATTAGTACGAAGCAAACCCCAGACTCTCCTGGGCGATCAGGGCGCCGCGCATGGTCTTTCCGAAACAGTCAGTGTTTCGGTTGGTGAAGCGGCGGATGCCATCACGACGAACCTGCTGGGCGCCTACCTCTGCGAGCCCAGCCCTGAAACGGGCTTTCAGCCTTTCGCTTTCCGGCTCCATCAGTTCATCAGCCGAGGGGACACGGTTTATGCCTCACTCGAGAAGGAAGGAGACCGTTATGTAACGGTCAGAGGGCAGCAGTTCGTGCCGGGAGATCGCAGTAGGGTTCTTCTTCCGCTGGTTTTCTGCAGAGAATGTGGCCAGGAGTATTACTCCATTCGGAAGGTTGTTCAAGAGTCAGGAGAGACGATCTACGAACCAAGAGAGATCTCCGATCGCGACCGTGATGAGGACAGCGAACCCGGTTTCCTCTATCTGAGTTCTGACGACCCTTGGCCAATCGATTCTCAGCAGGTTCTGGACCGGATTCCGGATGACTGGAGACAGGAAGTTCGGGGTACCGTCGGCATAATGCAGAGCCGCCGAAAGTGGCTCCCGGCGATACGGCATCTGAGCCCTGGTGGCCGGCACGCGAGCTCAGAGGCTGAGGGAATTGAATGTGCGTACGCCCCTGCTCCTTTTCGGTTCTGCCTGCACTGCGGAGTGTCTTACGACTTCCGTCAACGAACCGACTTCGGCAAGTTGACGCCCCTCGGCTCAGAGGGCCGTAGCACGGCGACCACACTCTTGACTCTTTCGGCAATCCGCAGTCTCCAGTCTGACAAAATGGATTTGCCGGAGCGGGCTCGAAAGCTACTGAGTTTTACAGACAATCGGCAGGATGCTTCTCTTCAAGCCGGCCACTTCAATGACTTTGTTGAAATTGGTCTGCTCCGAGCCGGTGTGTATCAGGCGGCGATGGAAGCCGGCGAGAGTGGACTCTCATATGGTGAACTGACGCAAAAGGTCTTCGCGGCCATCGATCTTTCCCAGCATCACTTTGCGGCTGATCCCGAAGCCCGCTTCCAGGCAAAACAGGAAACCGAGCGAGCCTTTCGGAATGTGCTGGGATATCGCCTCTACCGTGATCTGAGGCGTGGTTGGCGAGTCACTTCTCCGAACCTGGAGCAGTGTGGTCTCCTGCAGATCCATTATGAGAGCCTTGACGAGCTGGCGGGTGCCGAGGACGTCTGGGAAGATTGCCATCCCGCGCTCGCTCAAGCTAAATCCGACACCCGGACCCAAGTGTCCCGAGTACTTCTGGATTTTATGCGCCGGGACTTGGTCATCGATGTAGACTTCCTGGAGGCCGATTTTCAAGAGAGACTTCGACAGCAGAGCAGCCAGCGGCTCATTCCTCCCTGGGGAATCGACGAAAACGAGAAGATTCAGAGTGCTCGGGTCGTTCTTCCGAGATCCAGAAGACCGTCCGACTATCGAGGATTCGCGTACCTGTCACCTCGGAGCGGATTTGGTCAGTACCTGCGACGGAACACAACATTTGAGGACTATGCCGGCACTCTCAGTCTCGAAGATACCGCACTCCTGATTGAGCAGCTCTTTAAGGCACTCAAGGTCGGCGGTTTGGTGCGGGAGGTCAGGGAGCCCGAGGGGGAAGACGATGTGACTGGCTATCAGATCCCGGCTTCCGCAATGAGATGGCTGGCCGGCGATGGGACACAGGCTTTCCACGACGTTATCCGCATGCCCAATCTCCCCGAGGACGGGGGGCGCACCAATCCTTTCTTTGTGAACTTTTACCGTAATGTTGCCGCTGATCTGCAGGGCATTGAAGCCAAGGAGCACACCGCCCAGGTCCCCTACGCGGAGCGAGCGATAAGGGAAGACGCTTTCCGGGAGGCCCGCCTTCCAATCCTCTTCTGCTCCCCAACCATGGAACTCGGCGTTGATATCGCACAATTGAACGTTGTCAATTTGCGCAACGTACCGCCGACGCCGGCCAACTACGCTCAGAGAAGCGGCCGAGCCGGACGAAGTGGACAGCCTGCCCTCGTCTTTTCTTATTGCTCCGGAGGAAGCCCGCACGATCAGTACTTCTTCAAGCGTCCGGAGCTGATGGTCATGGGATCCGTAACCCCGCCCCGGATCGATCTAACCAATGAGGACCTGGTTGCGGCACACATCCAGGCCATCTGGCTGGCCGAAACTGGGCAATCGCTGGGTTCATCTCTCGGCGAGCTTCTGGATCTGAACGGTGAGAATCCGACCCTGGATCTGCAGGATAATGTGCAGGACTCAATCAATTCCAAGAGCCCCCGGGAAAAGGCATACCGAAGAGCTCAACGGGTCATTTCTACCTTCAACAATGAGCTGGAATTGTCTGACTGGTATAGCGAAGATTGGCTGCATCGAGTGCTGTCTTCGGTGGCGCTGACTTTCGACAGAGCCTGCGATCGGTGGCGCAATCTCTATCGGTCCGCCAACTCCCAGCGCATGGGGCAGAACGCCATCATCGGCGATGCATCGAGAAGTCCACAGGACAAACAAAAGGCAAAGCGCCTCCGAGCTGAGGCCGAATCTCAATTGGATCTGCTGGTCCAGGGCGACAACATCGTCCAATCGGATTTCTACAGTTATCGTTACTTTGCCAGTGAAGCCTTCTTGCCCGGCTACAGCTTTCCCCGCTTGCCTCTATCCGCCTATGTACCCGGGAGGCGGGGAAGACAAGGGCGAGACGAGTTTATCTCCCGTCCTCGATTCCTGGCCATTTCTGAGTTTGGTCCCCGTGCCTTCATCTATCACGAAGGATCGAAGTACCTGATCAACAAAGTGATCCTGCCGGTGACCGACGAGGAACGGGATCTCACGACCAACCGGGTGAAGCAATGCGAGAGTTGCGGTTATCTCCATCCCATTGAAAACGAAGACGGGCCCGATTTGTGTGAGTCTTGTGGAGCACCCCTTGGCGTTGCCCTGACACGGTTGTTTCGGCTTCAGAATGTGTCCACTCAGCGCCGGGACCGGATCAATTCCGACGAGGAAGAACGGCTACGGCTCGGTTATGAGATCGTGACGGGCGTACGATTTGCGGAGCCCCACGGGCGTCCGGCTCGCAAGACAGCCGAGATCATCCAGGACTCCGAAAGAATTGCGGAGCTGACCTACGGCCACGCGACAACAATCTGGAGGATCAACCTGGGCTGGATGAGACGGAAGAATCGGGAACAATTCGGTTTTCTTCTGGATACCGAAAACGGATTCTGGCACCGAAATCCTCAGGCCGTAGAAGACGATCGGGACGACCCCTACTCGCAGCGAAACCTGCGGGTGATCCCCTATGTCGAAGACCGAAAGAACAGCATCCTCCTTCAACCGGAGGAACAGCTTTCGGGAATCCAGATGGCCTCTCTTCAGTCTGCGTTAAAGAACGCCATCCAGGTTGTCTACCAGCTCGAAGACAACGAACTGGCCGCTGAGTCTCTCCCCTCCAGGGACTCCCGAAATCTAGTTCTCCTCTTCGAATCTGCCGAAGGTGGTGCAGGCGTACTTCGTCATCTTGTGGAGGATCCGGGAGCGCTCTCAAGAGTCGCAGCTCAAGCTCTCGAGATCTGCCATTTCGATCCCGAGTCAGGAGAGGATCTGAGAAGGGCCCCACGAGCTCAGGAAGACTGTGAGGCGGCCTGCTACGACTGTCTGTTGAGCTACGCGAATCAACGAGATCACAGGGTCCTGGACAGACACGCCATCCTGGAGTTTCTGATGGATCTGAAGAACTCACAGGTCGTGATCTCGCCGGTCGAACCTCCACGAGGTGAGCACTTGAGAGCCCTTTTAGACCGCTGCGACTCGGAACTGGAAAAAGGATTTCTTGATTTTCTCGAGAAGAGAATGCTCAACCTGCCCACCAGCTCTCAGAAGTTGATGAAGGACTTTGGAACAAGACCCGACTTCCTCTACGAAGATCGGGGTTGTACCACTCTTATCTATGTAGATGGACCACATCATGACTATCCGCAGCGACAAATGAGGGACCAAGAGCTGACTGACAGACTGGAAGATGCGGGGTACATGGTCATCCGCTTTGGACACGAGGATGACTGGGAGAAGACGGTCCAGGCATACAGGAACATTTTGGGAGTAAGTAATTGAGTTTTCCCATTGGATCGTTGGTGAGGGCCCGCGGGGTCGAGAGTGGGTTGTCGAAAGCGCACCAGAAGACAATCTTCTGATCTTAAAACCCCTTGGGGGAGCAGACGCTGAGAAGGCCGGTATCTATCTGCCTCTGGAAAACGTCGAAGCCGCGACCTTCGCCCTGCCAGACCCTGCCAACGTGGGTGATTTCCTGTCCTGCCGCCTCCTCCGCGACGCCGTGCGACTCTCCTCGCGAGCCACAGCAGGTCCTTTTCGCTGCTTCGGACGAATTCTGGTGGAGCCACGCCCGTACCAGCTGGTTCCGTTGCTGATGGCCCTCAAGCTGGACCCCATTCGGCTGCTCATCGCCGATGACGTCGGCGTCGGCAAGACCATTGAAGCCTGTTTGGTAGCGAGGGAAATGCTCGATCGCGGGGAGGTTGATCGCCTTGTCGTGCTTTGCCCACCTCAGTTGGCGGAACAATGGCAGGGCGAGCTGTTGCAGAAATTTCACATCGAGGCAGAGTTACTGCTGACGTCCACTGTCAGACGCCTGGAAAAGCGACGACGAGTGGACGAATCGGTCTTTGACATCTATCCCTTCCTGATTGTCTCAACGGACTACATCAAGGCTGAACGTCGTCGAGATGAATTCCTTCGGGCCTGCCCAGATTTCGTCATTGTGGACGAGGCCCACACCTTTGCCTTTTCCGGAATGGGTCGCAGTGGCCGGCACCAGCGCCACCAGCTTCTCAAGGGGCTGGCGAAGAAGGAGGATCGCCACCTCTTGCTGGTGACAGCCACACCCCACAGCGGTAAGGAAGATGCCTTTCGCTCCCTTCTCGGATTCTTGAAGACGGAGTTCACGCAGCTTCCCGACGACCTGAGCGGACCGGGAAACACACACCATCGGCGTGAGCTCGCTAAGCACTTCGTCCAGCGGCGGCGGGGCGATATCGAGCATTACTTGGGAACCGATACTCCGTTTCCCGATCGCGAGGCGAGAGAAGAGACCTATAAGCTGTCAACGGACTACAAGAAGTTTTTCCAGAAGGTCCTGGATTATGCTCGCGAAACAGTACGGGATGATGAGGGTGGTCAGGTTCGCCAGAGAGTTCGCTGGTGGTCGGCTCTGGCGCTTCTTCGCTCTCTTGCCAGTAGCCCTGCTGCCGCGGAAGCTACTCTGAGCAATCGCGCTAAATCTGCCGAAGCAGAGAATCTGAAGGATGCGGATGAGATTGGCCGCCGATCGGTGTTGGATGTCGACCAGGCCGAATCCATGGAGGGTGCTGATGTCATCCCGGGTAGTGACCCGGGGGACGGAATCGGGGAGGAGCCCCGCACCCGACGTCGCCTTCGGGAAATGGCTCGATTGGCCGTCTCGCTGAAAGGTGCCAAGGACGAGAAGCTCAAAACAGCTGCAGCCCTAATTCGAGAACTCATCAATGACGGTTTCAGCCCGATTGTCTTTTGCCGTTTTATTCCCACCGCCGAGTACCTCGCCGAGGAGCTGCGCAAACGGCTTCCCAAGGATGTTGCCACGGCCGCGGTCACAGGCCTCATCCCCCCAGCTGAGCGGGAAGAACGAATCCTCGAGCTTGCTAGGTCTCCCCGCCATGTACTTGTCTGTACGGACTGTCTGAGTGAAGGCATCAACCTTCAGGATCAGTTCGATGCTGTCTTCCATTACGATCTCTCCTGGAATCCTACTCGCCACGAACAGCGGGAAGGCCGTGTCGACCGTTTTGGCCAAGAAAAGCCGGTCGTCCGCATCCTTACCTATTACGGCACGGACAATCAGATCGACGGCATCGTCCTGGATGTTCTGCTAAGAAAGCACGAGAGCATCCGCAGCAGTCTCGGTATTTCGGTGCCCGTTCCCTTTGACAGCGAACAGCTTGTGGAAGCTATTTTTGAAGGGCTGCTGTTGCGCGAAGACGCCGGCAGGATCGGCCAGCAAATGAGGCTGTTCGAGGAATTCTTCAGGCCTCACAAAGAAAAGGCTCACCGCGAATGGGAGCGCTCTGCTGAACGAGAGAAGCGCTCCCGGACGATGTTTGCCCAGGAGACCATCAAGCCTGAGGAGGTGGAGAAGGAACTGGAAGCCACGAAAACGGTGTCGGGATCCGGGAGTCATCTCCCGGGGTTCATAGGCAGTGCCATTCGCATCCACCGCGGCACAGTGCTTGGGACCGACCCCGTCGAAATTGACCTTTCGGAGACCCCCCGCGCCCTGCGCGACCGAGTGGGTGACGAGACCTTCAAGGCCCGCTTCTCGATGCCTGTTCCTGAGGGCCAGGTTTACCTGACCCGGAGCCACCCCATTACGGAGGCACTGGCAAACTACGTGCTGGAAACAGCCCTGGATCCTCAGATGGAATCCCCGGTCAGACGTTGCGGGGCCATTCGAACCGGATTCGTGGACACGCGAACGACCCTACTGGTCGTTCGTTTCCGCTTCCAGCTCAGCTTGATCGAGGCGGGTGGCCGAACTAGAGAGAACCTGGCGGAGGAGTGTCGTGTCCTGGCCTTTGAGGGAAGCCCGCAACAGGCTCAGTGGCTTCCAGAGGACCGTGTCGAGGCACTTCTCGCGGCTACGCCCGATGCCAATATTCTCCCCGAGCAGGCATCGGGATTTGCGAACAGAGTGCTCTCTGAGTACGCGCTTCTCGAACCCCACGTGTTTGACACAGCCAGGGAACTGGCCGGCGAAGTTCTCGCGGCTCACCAGCGCGTCCGGAAAGCGGCCGTTATGAAAGGTATTCGGTACTCCGTCGACCCGAAACTGCCCCCGGACATCCTGGGCGCTTACGTGCTCTTACCTGCTCAAGGAGTGAGTTGATGCGCACTCGAAAGCGGATTCCATTCAGCACGATCCAGACGGCAGGAGCGATCCTGCCTTCCGATCTTCTGGAGAGGATTGCTGCACGGGATGCGGATCTCGGGGGCCTGAAGCCCGAGAGCTACCACCTGGCTACCAGTGACCGCCTGAACGAAGCAGCCAGTCGCTCCTGGAATGTCTTGCAGGGTCATTGGAGCGCTTTCCGGGCACGTACGGAGAAACTGGACGGACAGGATCCCGGGACGACTCCGACTCGAGAACGATGGTTGCTGCCGCTTTTTCAAGAGCTGGGGTACGGGAGACTACAAACTCACAAAGCACCCGAGATTGGGGGACGGAGCTATCCAATCTCTCATTCCTGGCAGAAAACTCCGATTCATTTGGTCGGCCGCAACCTGGACCTGGATCGCCGGGCTCCCGGTGTTGCGGGTGCGGCTCGCTCCTCTCCCCACAGTCTGCTACAGGAGTTTCTCAACCGCTCTGAGGAACATCTCTGGGGGTTTGTGTCGAATGGTCTGAGCCTGCGTATTCTACGGGACAACCTGAGTCTGATCCGACAAGCCTATGTCGAGTTTGACCTGGAAGCCATGATGGAGGGAGAAGCCTACTCCGACTTCGTCCTGCTCTGGCTCCTCTGTCACCAGTCTCGGGTTGAAGCGGAGAAACCGGAAGAGTGCTGGTTGGAGAAATGGTCCAAGAAGGCCCAGCAGGAGGGAACCCGAGCACTGGATCAACTCCGGGACGGAGTGCAGACTGCGATCGCGACTTTTGGCAGCGGATTCTTGTCTCATCCTGCTAATTCATTGATCCGGGAGAAGCTACAGAGCGGAGAACTCAGTACCCAGGACTACTACCGTCAGCTCCTACGCTTGGTCTATCGACTTCTTTTTCTCTTTGTCGCGGAAGACCGAGACCTTCTTTTTGAGCCTTCGGCTTCGGAAGAAGCAAAGGCGCGTTACCTGGGTTTCTACTCAACCAGTCATCTTAGAACGCTTGCCGCGGAGCTTCGTGGCAGCGGACATTCGGACATCTACCGAGCTGTCAGGCTGATCCTGAAAAAACTTGGGGAGGATGAAGGCTGCCCCGAGCTGGGGCTGCCGGCTCTGGGCAGTTTCTTGTTTTCCCAGGAGGCGCTCCTTGACCTGATTGGGGCCGAAATCGCCAACGAGGTCTTGCTTGATGCGATTCGAGCTCTTTCGTGTACGGAAGACCAGGGAATGTTGCGTGCTGTGGATTACAAGAACCTGGGAACAGAAGAATTCGGCAGTGTCTATGAGTCACTTCTGGAACTTCATCCTGAGATCAGTGTGGATGCTGGTACGTTTCAGTTCGCCAGCGTAGCTGGTCATGAGCGCAAAACGACAGGAAGCTACTACACGCCCTCCAGCCTGGTTCACTGTCTGCTCGATTCAGCCTTGGAGCCGGTCCTGGAAGAAGCAGCGAACAAGGATGATCCGGAACGGGCTGTCCTTGAACTGAAGGTCTGCGATCCGGCCTGCGGTAGTGGCCATTTCCTGATCGCCGCGGCCCACCGGATTGCCAAGCGACTGGCCTCTGTTCGCTCGGGTGAAGACGAGCCGCCTCCTGAGGATGTGAGATCGGCCCTGCGCGATGTCATCGGACGGTGCATCTATGGTGTCGACGTCAACCCGATGGCGGTGGAGCTTTGCAAAGTGGCACTGTGGATGGAGGCCCTCGATCCGGGGAAGCCTCTGTCCTTTCTGGACCACAAGATCCAGTGTGGGAACTCTCTGCTGGGAGCGACGCCAGCGCTCATTGCCAATGGCATTCCCGACGACGCATTCAAAACGATCGAGGGAGACGACAAGAAGTATGCCTCGGCCCTTCGAAAACGGAACAAGCTAGAGCGCCAAGGACAGGACCGTTTGCCTTTGGTGGCAGAGACGGAAGCCATCTATGGCGGGTTTGAAAACCAGTTTGAGATTCTCGACGAACTCGATGACTCGACGGTGTTCGCAGTCAGGGAGAAGGAAGAGCTTTATCGACGTCTCTCTCAGTCCCACCAGTACATGCGATCCAAACTTGTGGCCGACGCCTGGTGTAGCATCTTCTTGTGGCAGAAAACAAAGGAAGCGCCTGAGCCGCCCACTGAGTCTGTACTCCGCCAGATCCAGTCGGGAGGACAAGTTCCTCACGAGACGCTCCAGGAGATTCAGAGACTATCTGAGGATCACAACCTGTTTCATTGGCACTTGGCTCTTCCCGAAGTCCTCGATACGGACGGCGAATCGACGGATCTTGAAGAAGAAGCCGGGTGGCGGGGCGGGTTTGACGTCGTATTAGGGAATCCGCCGTGGGAAACGCTGGAGTTCAAAGAAAGAGAGTGGTTTGCGTCTCGCAGTCCTGGGATCTCGGCTGCCCCTAATGCGGCTGTCCGGAGGCGGCTGGTGGCCAAGTTAGGTCAAAAAGACCCTGATCTTTTTGCCCTTTACAAGTCAACTGTTCGCAGATATGACCTGACTCGCGCCTTCATTAGAAACTGCGGGCGTTACCCGCACTGCGCGAGGGGAAAGATTAATACATCCTCGATTTTTGCTGAGACGAATAGAGCCCTCGTAAATGAGACAGGTCGGGTTGGTGTCAATCACCAGGGTAATTCCCCCACCTCCGTCACCAGGGTAATTCCCCCATTTGGGGATCATCATCATCTCGTTTCTCTTGATTTTCGGCGGTTGTGCTTGGGAAAACTTTTCCCAAGCAGGTTCCTCCTTTCTGGTCGCAGTCGTGGTCTGTTTCGAGCCAGCGTTTTTCCAGTCGCAGCATTTGCATTCGATTGAAAGCCCGATAGCGGGCGGAAAGCTGGCTGCTCGTGACCTCCTGTAAGACGGAACTGAAGTAATGCAGGGCACCGATGGGCTGGCCCGGGAGTCCGTTGAGCCAGGAGACGTACTTGCGTCCGCAGCCCAGAAAATAGACTGGCGGACGTCCTCGAGCTCGATCCCTTGCTGGAACCACTGGGCAGCTAGCCGGCGATCCGAGGTCGAGTAGCGGCAGCGGATGCAGGGACGTTCCAGCAACATCTCTCCGATGGTCTCCACATAGAGGGTTTGAGCCGATCGAGTGGAGCTGAGTGAGTCAGCCGAGAGGCTGCGCTGGTAGGGCCAGTACTGGTCGGCGATCTCAAGGACCCCGGGAGCATGCTGGTTGGGGCTACGCCGGACCCGGCAGACCTGCCTCTCCTCGAGCTCCTGGAGATAGGTTCCAATCGAGCGGCGCGATTTGCGCAGCGCCCTGGCCACGTCCTGCTGGCGGAAGAGGAAGCGCCCGGTACTTCTGTCAGCGCCCAGCGAGATGTGAACGAACAGCTTGAAGGCCCCGTCGGAGAGTTTCTCCACAGCGGCCTGCCAGCCGGCGGTGGCGGCAAACCAGCCGTTGTCACTTTTGATCTTCAAACGGCTCATGGCGAAACCTCCTTTGAGGGGGATCCTTTGGCGGGTCGTTTTCGCCTCCGGTAAGAGTCGCCCTCCCACTCCAGCTGGTGAGCGTTGTGGCAGAGTCGGTCCAGCAGCGAGTTGGCCTGGATGGGGTCGCCAAACAGCGCCATCCACTCCTCCAGGCTGCGATTACTGGTCAGCATCAGCGAGCCTTTCTGATAGCGCTCGTAAACGATGTCGTACAGATCGTCGGCCTGCTCGTCCGTCAGGGGCTTGAGCCCAAAGTCGTCAACGATCAAGAAATCATAGCTGCAGTAGTTTTGGATGAGGCGATCGCGGGAGAGATCGGCCCGGGCCGCTTCCAGAGTACGGAACAGGCGCGGAGCCTGGATGTAGCGCACGTCATGACCGCGGCGTACGGCCTCGTGTCCCAGAGCCAGGGCGATGTGACTCTTGCCCACACCCACCGGCCCGCACAGGCAGATATTTTCTTTGTTTTCCAGAAAGCGGCAGGTGGCCAGGTCATAGATGCGGCGCCGCTTGATGTTCGGGTTAAAGCCAAAATCGAACTCCTCGAGGGTCTTGATCTCGGCAAAGCAGGCTTTCTTGAGCCGGCGAACAAACTTGGTCTGGGAGCGACGCTCCAGCTCATCCTGGACCAGCAGAGTCAGAAAGTCGACGTAGGCCAGTTGTCGTTTTTCGGCCTCCTTGAGCCGCACTTCCAGACTGTCCAACAATCCTCCTAATCGCAGTTGCTTGAGCTGGTCGAGCAGATGTTGATAGTGACTCATGAGACCTCCCGTCGGTGCACGAAGTAATCCTGGGGACGGGCAAATCGACAAGCTGAAGCCGCCGGACTGGAGGGTCTGCGAGGAGGCGAAGGGCGTCGGAACAAGCCTTTTTCCAGAATCTTCTTCAGAGAGGAAAAGCGGACATTGTCAAAGCGCAAGGCCCGCCGGCAGGCCTGATCCAGAGTGGCCGCTGGGTGGGACTCGGCCAGCCGCAGCACGGCCTGGGCTTTTCTCAGGTTGCGCATGGCGTGATCCCCCAGTACGCGCCGCACGTAGCGACTCACCTCGGGCCCCAGCTCGTCGGCCTGACGCCGGCACCACTCGGGAGTCCGCTCCAGGTAGGCCCGCTTGTCGGGAGGATAGTCCCCCGTCTGGGTCTGACAGGAGCCCGGCTCGAAGACCCGCAGGTGGGTCTTGATCAACTGATGGTTGCGATACACTCGCACCAGCTTCAGATCGGCTCGCACCCACAGCCTCTCCCCCCGGTAGGGATAGGGGACCGAGTAGTAGCACTTGTCCAGGATCAGATGGCAGTCCCAATGCACGGTGCACTGTTTCCACTGCGCCGCTTCGTAAGGTTGATCCGGCAGAGGCAGCAGCAGCTCGACTTCTTCTCCGACAAACACCTCGTAAGGTTTGCGATGGGTGGTGCCATGCTTGCGCAGGCCGACCTCCTTGAGGCACCACTCCAGAGCCCTCCCATTGGCCTCCTCGATATCTCGAAAATGCCGCCCCGCCAGAATCTGCTGACGCACTACCGGAACACATCTCTCCACGCGTCCTTTGTGGCGGGCCATTTGCACCTTGGCTGGGTCGGCCACGAATCCGTAGTGTCTTTCCAGTTCGGCGTAGGCCGGGTTGAGCGTCGGATCGTACAGATCGGGCTTAAGCACACCGTCTTTCAAATTGTCCAACACGATCAGCCGGGGACAGGCCTGGAAAAACGTAAAGGCGCGGATGTGGCAGTCCAACCAGGTGGGGCTGTCCTGGCGAAACACGAAGCGTACGAAGCGGTGGCGGCTGTAGCTTAGGATCATGATAAAGGCCCAGGCCTTGCGTTGTTTGCCCGTTTCCGGATCTCGCATCAGTCCGGCATAGCCGAAATCGACTTGGGCCTGTTCCCCAGCGACTGCATGCAGCCGCACCGTCACCGGCTTGCGCAGCGGCTCAATGTGCTCGCGCACATAGCGGTACACGCTCATATAGCTGACCTTCAACTCGTGCTCCTCCTCGAGCAGCCGCTGTACCTGCTGAATGGTCATATGAGGCTGCCCAAGCCAATCCTGGATCTGCCGGTGGTAGAGGCGGATCCGCTCCCGGGCCGGTTGTTCGAAAACCGCCACCTGCACCACCGAGGCCACTATCCGGGCCAGCTCCGCCTGTGGCGGCAGGGGCTTCTCTCGGCTCAAGCCGCTGGCCATGAAAAGCAGCAGGTACTTGCGAATCGTCTTGCGCGAGATCTGCAACGAGTCTCGGATCTGGCGGATACTCCGTCCTCGGTGCCATTGGTAAACCAACTCCAGGTACTCTTCCATCCTCATATTCCTTCTGGCCATTCTTCCTCCTGCGGAAATCCTTATTGGGGTTCCGCAGAAAGATGACCCTGGCCTCTGTCACGAAATGATCAGGTGGGGGAATTACCTTGGTGAAACCCTGGGGGAATTACCCTGGTGAAAGGGTGGGGGAATTACCTTGGTAAATCAGCCGCCTAGGTGGGGGATATACCATGGTGACCGACAGTTGGCTGTATTCTTCCGTCCGGGATCGCTACAGACAACACAACGCGGCATTTTTTTCGGCTTCTCATTGATGCTAGGTCACTTGTGAGTCTCTATGATTTTGAAAACAGAAACGGAATATTTGTGGGAGTCCACAGAAGCTATAAGTTTTTGCTTCTGACGATCGCCGGTCGCAGTCGTCCGGTGCATAGGGGGGCAGAGTTTGTTTTTTTCCCCTTTCGATTGCAGATGTCTATGAAAAAAAGCGGCGGTTCACTCTTAGTGCAGAAGACATCAGTCTGCTAAACCCCAATACAAGAACTTGCCCAGTTTTTCGGACCTCCCGCGACGCTGAACTAACTAAAGCCATCCATCGCCGCTTGGCTGTGCTAGGACAAGAATCCGACACAAATGACCAAGTGTGGGAAATCCGCCTCCGACAAGGACACTTCAACAGCGCAAGTGATTCGAATCTTTTTTGGCCCAAAGAACAACTACAGGGAGAAGATTGGGAGCAGGAAGGGAGTTCCTACCGAAAAGGGGACCAGACCACTCTTGTCCAAATTAGCCATAAGAGAGGTCGGGTCGACCTCGTAAGATTCGGTTGATCGAATAACCGGACAAGGAGGACCCGACCATGAATCGATTTTGCAGCATTTTCAGTCAACTTCTCCAGCTTTTTCCTCGCTGGGAGTTTCAACAACTGGTCCTGGAGACCAAAGCCGAGCGCCATGCACGCGGTTTCAGCAGCTGGGGACAGTTTGTCGCCATGCTGTTTTGCCAGCTGGGCCGTGCTCATAGCCTGCGGGAGATCTGCGGAGGCCTGGCCAGCTGTGAAGGAAAACTGCATCATCTTGGAATCGCTTCTCCCAAGCGCTCCACCCTCAGCTATGCCAATAAGCATCGACCCTGGCAACTGTACGAAAAGGTTTTTTACCGCCTGCTGGATCGTTGTCTGAGAGAGACCGAAGGGCGTCGCAAGAGAAGATTTCGTTTCAAGAATCCGCTGCTGAGTCTGGATGCGACCGTCATCGATCTGTGCGCACAATTGTTTGACTGGGCTCATTTTTGCCGAACCAAGGGGGCCGTCAAACTGCATCTACTCTTGGACCACAACGGTTACCTTCCCGTCTTTGCCCACATCACCGAGGCAGCCACGGCCGACATCACCGTGGCTCGCCGTCTGAAGTTTGCCGCCGGCACCGTTGTCGTCTTTGATCGCGGCTACAACGACTACAACTGGTATGCGGACTTGACCCGTCAGGGCGTCTTCTTTGTGACCCGTCTCAAAGACCGTGCCGATTACGAGGTCCTCGAAGACCGCCCGCTTCCCAAAAACCGTCGAGTCGTCCGTGACCAGGTGATTTTCTTTCACGGACTGGCCGCCCAGGACAAAACCTGTTTCTTGCGCCTGGTCGAAATCCAAGATCCGCTCTCTGGCCGCCTCGTTTTTTTGACGAATCACCTGGATTTCGGAGCCACCACCATTGCCGCAATCTACAAGGAGCGCTGGCAAATCGAGCTCTTTTTCAAGGCCCTCAAGCAGAATCTACGGGTCAAGACCTTCGTCGGCACCTCGGCCAACGCCCTCAAGACCCAAATTTGGACAGCATTGATCGCTCTGCTGATTCTGAAGTTTCTGCAGCTCAAAGCAACCTTTGACTGGTCACTGTCCAATCTGGCCGCACTGCTGAGGATGAACCTGTTCGTTCATAGAGACTTGTGGAGGTGGTTGAACCAACCATTCAAGTTTCCACCCCTACTACCGGAGAGCTCTCAAGCCTCCTTCACCCTCTCGTAATCTGGACAGCACCATCGGAGACCTGGACATGAAACCCTGACAATCCCGTCCAAGACGCCAATAAAATCAAGGGGTCGATCATCGAATCTCAGCTAATTTGGACAGCAGTGGGACCAGACGTGCTCTCCCTTATACGAAGCCAAGATGTTTCATCAGTATGATCACAGATTCGGAACATACGAGGATTTCACCGGTTCTGAATTCTCTCCCCTGCCAACACCTACCCTCTCAAGCCACCGGAATCCGAACTTCGTTGTCCAGTCAAGGTACTGGTTACACGATCGAGAAAGAACTGCTCGCGGTCTGAGGCGGCCGTGGACATTAGCCTTTAGGGGTGTGGTTAGAAACACCGATGTTCGAACCGGTATCGCGGCTATTCTACCTGACACGAACATCAGTGATATGGCCCAAATCATCCTAGCAGCCTGTGGTGAAAGTCGAGGGTAGGGGTCACATTCAGACACTACACTGGTCCCATGGCAATGGGAAAGAAGAAGCGACGGCGACAAGCGGATCTGTGGGTGGCCAGCAGCCAGTTAGCGCGGAGTCCTGGGCATCCATTCTACGAAGCCCTCAACGAGGTATTGAGTGAGCACGGCTTTGACGATTTCGTAGAGGAGCTGTGCGGGAAGTTCTACGCGGAGAAGATGGGGCGGCCGAGCGTGGCGCCGGGAGTGTATTTTCGGCTGTTGATGGTGGGGTATTTTGAAGGGATCGGAGCGGAGCGAGGGATTGCCTGGAGAGTGGCCGATTCACTGGCCCTGAGAGAGTTTTTGGGATTGAAAGTGAGCGAGACACCACCCGATCACTCGACGATATCGAGAACCCGGAGATTAATCGATGTGCAGACCCATGCGGCGGTGTTCAGCTGGGTGCTGGAGCGACTGGCGGAATCGGAACTGCTGAAGGGAAAGACGATCGGGATCGACGCGACGACGCTGGAAGCCAATGCGGCGATGCGCACCATCATCCGACGGGATACGGGAGAAGACTATAACCAGTTTTTAACCGGATTGGCTCAGGCTTCCGGAATCGAGACGCCCACCCGCGAAGACCTGGTTCGTACGGACCGGAAACGCAAGAAGAAAGGCTCCAACAAAGAGTGGAAACATCCTCACGATCCGGACGCTCGCATCACGAAGATGAAGGACGGGCGAACGCACCTGGCCCACAAGGCCGAGCATGCCATCGACATGGAGACGGGAGCGATTGTGGCGGTCACGGTACAGGGAGCCGATAAAGGAGACACGACGACCCTGAAGGAGACGCTGATTCGTGCTGCCGAAAACATTGAAGAGGCGACGGGGCAAAAAGAGGAAATGGCCGAGGTGGTGGCCGACAAGGGATATCACAGCACCGAAACGGTAAAGGATTTTGCAGCGCTGCAGATACGCAGTTACATCTCGGAACCGAAGCGGGGCAGACGCAAGTGGAAAGGCAACATCGAGGGGCGAGATGCCACCTATGCCAACCGCAGACGGATACGGGGAGAGCGAGGCCGCGAGTTACTGAGACGGCGGGGCGAAAAACTGGAAAGATCCTTTGCTCATCTGTACCGGACAGGGGGGATGCGCCGCACCGAGGTCAGGGGACACGACAATGTGGCCAAGAGACTGCTGATTCAGGCCGGTGCGTTCAACCTGGGTATGGTGATGCGCCAGAAACTCGGCGCAGGGACTCCCCGGGCCCTCCACGCCCGGATTCTTTGCGCTTTGTTAGCCTTTTTCGGGCTGAGAAAGGGCCTGAGGAGACGGATCAGCACTTTCTTTGAAGGTTTGATTGGAAAACTTTCAATCGGGCCCTTTCCAGGTGGCCCCCGGCCCAAGTCGGTGTCCGGACCCAATTAAGCACTTCTGCCACGGGCTGTTAGCCTTTAGGGGTGTGGTTAGAAACACCGATGTTCGAACCGGTATCGCGGCTATTCTACCTGACACGAACATCAGTGATATGGCCCAAATCATCCTAGCAGCCTGTGGTGAAAGTCGAGGGTAGGGGTCACATTCAGACACTACACTGGTCCCATGGCAATGGGAAAGAAGAAGCGACGGCGACAAGCGGATCTGTGGGTGGCCAGCAGCCAGTTAGCGCGGAGTCCTGGGCATCCATTCTACGAAGCCCTCAACGAGGTATTGAGTGAGCACGGCTTTGACGATTTCGTAGAGGAGCTGTGCGGGAAGTTCTACGCGGAGAAGATGGGGCGGCCGAGCGTGGCGCCGGGAGTGTATTTTCGGCTGTTGATGGTGGGGTATTTTGAAGGGATCGGAGCGGAGCGAGGGATTGCCTGGAGAGTGGCCGATTCACTGGCCCTGAGAGAGTTTTTGGGATTGAAAGTGAGCGAGACACCACCCGATCACTCGACGATATCGAGAACCCGGAGATTAATCGATGTGCAGACCCATGCGGCGGTGTTCAGCTGGGTGCTGGAGCGACTGGCGGAATCGGAACTGCTGAAGGGAAAGACGATCGGGATCGACGCGACGACGCTGGAAGCCAATGCGGCGATGCGCACCATCATCCGACGGGATACGGGAGAAGACTATAACCAGTTTTTAACCGGATTGGCTCAGGCTTCCGGAATCGAGACGCCCACCCGCGAAGACCTGGTTCGTACGGACCGGAAACGCAAGAAGAAAGGCTCCAACAAAGAGTGGAAACATCCTCACGATCCGGACGCTCGCATCACGAAGATGAAGGACGGGCGAACGCACCTGGCCCACAAGGCCGAGCATGCCATCGACATGGAGACGGGAGCGATTGTGGCGGTCACGGTACAGGGAGCCGATAAAGGAGACACGACGACCCTGAAGGAGACGCTGATTCGTGCTGCCGAAAACATTGAAGAGGCGACGGGGCAAAAAGAGGAAATGGCCGAGGTGGTGGCCGACAAGGGATATCACAGCACCGAGACGGTAAAGGATTTTGCAGCGCTGCAGATACGCAGTTACATCTCGGAACCGAAGCGGGGCAGACGCAAGTGGAAAGGCAACATCGAGGGCCGAGATGCCACCTATGCCAACCGCAGACGGATACGGGGAGAGCGAGGCCGCGAGTTACTGAGACGGCGGGGCGAAAAACTGGAAAGATCCTTTGCTCATCTGTACCGGACAGGGGGGATGCGCCGCACCGAGGTCAGGGGACACGACAATGTGGCCAAGAGACTGCTGATTCAGGCCGGTGCGTTCAACCTGGGTATGGTGATGCGCCAGAAACTCGGCGCAGGGACTCCCCGGGCCCTCCACGCCCGGATTCTTTGCGCTTTGTTAGCCTTTTTCGGGCTGAGAAAGGGCCTGAGGAGACGGATCAGCACTTTCTTTGAAGGTTTGATTGGAAAACTTTCAATCGGGCCCTTTCCAGGTGGCCCCCGGCCCAAGTCGGTGTCCGGACCCAATTAAGCACTTCTGCCACGGGCTGCTAGGACTGAAGGCAGCTCAGGCCGCTTTCCTTCTGTCGACATTCAACTCCTTTGTGTTTGACTACTGTCTTCGAAACAAGACCTCCAGCGCACGTCTCAACTTTTTTGTTGTACACCAACTCCCAGTACTTAATCCCCTGACTTGCCAACTTTTCTCTCGCTCTTTTTCTGATTGGCTGATTCCAGTTACTTTGGAGCTAACCTATACTGCTTGGGACCTCCAGCCCTTTGCGAAAGATCTCGAGTTTAACGGTCCACCTTTTCGCTGGAACGAAGAACGTCGATTCCTCCTCCGCTGCGAGCTGGACGCGGCCTACTTTCATCTTTACTTAGGAAGACGTGAGGAGTGGGAGCAAGAACCTGAGGAGCTCCTCCAGGCATTCTCGACACCGCGACACACCGTTGACTACATCATGGAGACGTTCCCCATCGTCAAACGCAAGGACATCAAGGAGTACGGCGAATATCGAACCAAGAGGACCATCCTTTCCACTGGGAAGCCGGCAAGCCTAAAACTCACGCAAGAGGAGTGGAGGTCGTTTCAGGTTCTTGCTGTGGCGGAGTAAAGCCTCGCGAAGACGGATTCCATTAGTACGTCCCAGCGGCGGGACCGGTGTGACTCCCGATCTCTCTCGAGTCGAGGGAGTGGGGTTCGATCAAAACTCCAAGTGATCGATCTTGATCGTAATGACCCGGGTATTGCTCTGGTCATATCGTCGCTTCAATTCCGCCAGACTCTTCCATTTTCTCGAACCAGCATCGAAATACTTCCAGAATGTCCATCCGTTTGTTGCAGGTGGCCTGTTCAGGTTCTTGCCAAGGGCTATGGCACGAGCCTTTGCCGCGGCATTCGACAGAGAAGAGCAGATCCGATTGTTGAATCGTACCGACCCGTTCTTTTGAATAGTCGCCGAGAATTCACGGCCTTTGTAGCTCCGTCTCAATTCTACCGGCGGTTTCAGGATACCGTCCTCGATCAGATAGTGGATCGCCGTACGTCGAACGGCGCCTTTCCGCTTCCGCCTGCGCCTGGTCCTGCGTGAGCCGGTTCCGCGAAACGGGAGCGATAGCACCCCGCCAATTATGCGAAACGGAAGGTAGAGTAACTCGCCCAGCAGAAGGCCGAAGGCTCGGGCGAAAGGCAAGAAAAGAGCTCTGACGATTAGATGAATCACAACACAGGATCCTTACCTTCAGTGTTCTTACTTGGGATCGGCTCTCACAATCTTGGGGCATCGGATTCTTTCCTTCAAGACTTTGGGACCGATAAGGTCCAATGGAGAGGAGCACTCCTTCCGCAAGACGTTGGACTGCAGGTTCTGCGCCCGATTCTTTTTGTGGAAGCGATCACTTGTCTGACTTGTGTTCCCCGGTTATAAACTTCGAATGGCCCGGTTGATTCCCAAAGTCGAATTCAGCGACATCTCGGTCCCTTCCGAACGGAGAGTGGCCCGCGCGCTGGTCGACTCCCTTCCGGACAACTGCGTTGTCTACCACAGCTACCCCTGGCTCAGAGCCAGACAGCTCCGCCACAAGCTCGAGGTCATGCAGGAAGGCGAAGTTGATTTCGTCGTCGTCGATCCGGCCCGGGGGATGCTGGTCCTGGAGGTCAAGGGCGGTGAGATTGAGTACAACGGAAACCAGCAGGCCTGGTATCGGATCCTTCCATCGGGCAAGAGGAGAGACATCAAAGACCCGTTTTACCAGGCTCGGCGGGGGATGTACTTTCTCATTGAGCAGATTCTTAAGAGGTCGTTTCTGGGCGAAAAATATCTTCCATGCCCCTACGGCTACGCGGTAGTCTTTCCCGACTGTGTCTACAGTGGCCCCGATCCTGCCGGCGCTCATCCCTCAATTGTTCTGGACGCCAGGCACCTCAAGACCTTCGAGAAGCACATCAAGGGAGTTCTCCAGAAGTGGAGAAAAGGTCACCATGCTCAGAGCTTGAGCGAGAGCGACTTGAACGGAATCTTGAAGGGGCTATCGCCCTCTTTTAGGTTGCTTCCTGTCCTGTTCCGCCAGGTTGAGGATCAGGAGGAGCGCCTTTTCCGAATGACGGAGGACCAGGTGCGCTTGCTCGAGTTCTTGCAGGATCGCCCACGGGCTGCGATTGAGGGGGTGGCCGGGTCAGGGAAAACCCTGTTGGCCAGAGCTCAGGCGGAGCGATTTGCGGACCAGGGCAAGTCGGTTCTGATGGTCTGCTTCAACAAGGCGCTGGCCGAATGGTTGACCTCCTCCCTGGCAGATCTCTATAAGGATAAGATCACGATCCGACATTTTCATGGCCTGGGCTCCGATCTGTGTAAGAAGGCGGAGATCGAGTTCTATCCCTCCAAGGACCATGAGCAGTTCTGGCGCTACGAGGCTCCCGAACTCATGCTCCAGGCTCTTGAGAAGATGGAGACACGCTTCGATGCGGTTGTTGTCGACGAGGGACAGGATTTCTATCCCGAGTGGTGGTTCCCTCTGGAACTGATCAACAAGGAAGCCGATGAGGGACCATTGTATGTCTTTTATGACCCGGCTCAGAATCTCTTCAATGAGGATGATCCTTCAGGGCCGGATCTGGGTGAACCGTTTCGCCTTCCCACTAACTGCCGCAATACGAAGAGAATCGCCGCTGTTTGCAGCAAGGTGAGTGGAATCGAGATCCCGGTCCGCGACGATGCCCCCCAGGGAGTCGGGTGCAAGGTCGGCACTACTGACGATCCCAAGAAGCAGCAATCCTTATGTGAAAAAGTGGTGAAGGACTGGCTCAATCGCGGCCAACTCAAGCCCTCTGATTGGCGACAGTTAGAATTCCCCGCGCATTGACTCATCCAAAATCGAACTGATGGCATACCGTTGCCTCATCAAGAATCGAACCGAAAACTTGATGAGGAGGTCACAGATTGAAGAAGAAGTTGAGTTTGGAGTTGCGCCGAGAATTGTTGACGCGTACCGCTGAGGATTACGCATCGGCCCGCAAAGGGATCAAGAGCCAGATTGTAGATCAGTTGGTCGCGACAACCGGCTACGGTCGCAAACATGCGATTACCCTGTTGAACAATCCGCCGAGCAGGGCCAGTTCGTCGCGGCCCCGCCGTGCCCGATACGATGACCGGGTGAAGCGGGCACTGGTGACTCTTTGGACAACGGCCAACCGGATCTGCGCAAAGAGACTGGTCCCCTTTGTTCCCGAGTTGATCGAAGTTATGGAGAGGAACGGTCATCTATCCTTGCCGCCTGATGTTAGGCGAAGGCTGCTAGCGATCAGCCCAGCTACCGCTGATCGATTGTTGGCTTCCGAAAGAAGCAGCCGGCACGGTGTCAGTACGACCCGACCAGGAAGCTTGCTCAAGAAGCAGATCAAGGTCCGAACCTTCGCTGACTGGGATGATCTTCAACCCGGTTTTGTCGAAGCCGACCTTGTGGCTCACTGCGGCGAGAGTGCTGCAGGCAGTTTCCTACACACTCTGGTCCTGGTGGACGTCGCAACGGGCTGGACCGAATGCGTGGCGCTGCTACGGCGTAGCGAAGCCGATGTGATCGGATCTCTCAACTGCCTGCGTGGGCGGCTCCCGGTTCCTCTTCTCGGATTGGACACGGATAACGGAAGCGAATTCATCAACTATGAGATGCTCCGTTACTGCCAAAGAGAGCAGATCACTTTCACTCGTTCCCGGGTGGGTCGAAAGAACGATCAGGCCTTCGTTGAGGAGAAGAATGGTTCGATCGTGAGACGGCTGATTGGCTACGATCGCTACACGGGTCTGGGGGCCTGGCGAGCCCTGATTCAGCTTTACGAGATTCTGCGCCTCTACGTGAACTTCTTTCAGCCCTCGATGAAGCTAATCGAGAAGCAACGCCGGGGTGCACGCGTCAAGAAACGCTACGATCGGGCTCAAACTCCTTACCAGCGAATCTTAGCCTCTGATTGTCTCACCAAGAGAAAAATAGAACCCATCAAAGACCTGTACAGGAAGCTGGATCCAGTCACGTTACTCAAAGAACTCGAGCGAAGACAGGACCATTTTTGGACCTTTGCCAACGGACAAAGAGAACCGGAGGGAAACGGCTCCCCTAGAGAGATGGATGCTGTTGTCAGGAAGTACCTTGCTGAGATCAGTGCTGCACCAGAATCCAACCAAATCAGGAGATATCGGCGGACGAAGAAGCCCCGGGTTGCCCGGACTTGGAGGACCCGGGAGGATCCTTTCGTTGAAGTCTGGCCAGAGGTTCGTGTCCAACTGGAAGTCAATCCCGCTCAAACAGCCAAAGCGCTTTTCATTCGGCTTCAACAACGCCATCCCTGTCGATTCTTTGATGGGCAGCTGCGAACTTTGCAGCGCCGCGTCAGGGACTGGCGAAGAGAACAACTCTACAAGGCCGAGATCTCCCGTGTAGAGCCAACGTTCTCTGAAATCGGGTCTGATTTCGCAAAAGAAGGTGCGCCAACAAAGGGGCAACCAGCCGAGGTCAAAATAGTCTTATGAGCCATGGGAAGTGTCCCCTGACGGCCACACAGCAATGTCGCCTCGACCGCTGGGCCGTACATCTCCAGCAGCAGGGACTTCACGGTCCCGGGACAACCCAAGAAGGGGGTCACCTGAGTCGGCCGCCGAGAGGGAACCCCATTCGGGCTCGCCCTCACTGTGTCCCCTCTCGCAGTCCAAGAACCGGACAAGACAATTCGCTCAAACCAAGAACAACACCCTACTTGACAAGGTGGGTCATTTTTACGTGATCACTCCGGCACATTATTCCCTTGTCATTTCGACCTTCCACTCCACCCGTTGTTTCTGCGAGACGGAAGAAATAAGCTGTTCTGAACTGGGTTCGATTCCCAATGAGGCAAGTTTCTAGCTTCGGTTCGATTCTTAGATGAGGCAACACGCGAATTCTAACTGTCGCCAATCACCCGAACGACTTCCTTTCCCTGCAGGCCCTCGAAGAACGGCTTCTGGGCTTTCAACAGCATTACGCCACCATTGCTAAGCCTTTTAAGTGGAAATTTACTCGTCACGACCTGAACAAGCTCATGAACAAACTGAAAGCCGCCGCCTAAAAATACGTTAGTGTATTTATGAACCAGAGTACTTAGGGAGAGTGGATGAAGCCACTGCTGTCCAAATTAGCTGAGATTCGATGATCGACCCCTTGATTTTATTGGCGTCTTGGACGGGATTTTCAGTCTTTCATGTCCAGGTCTCCGATGGTGCTGTCCAGATTACGAGAGGGTGAAGGAGGCTTGAGAGCTCTCCGGTAGTAGGGGTGGAAACTTGAATGGTTGGTTCAACCACCTCCACAAGTCTCTATGAACGAACAGGTTCATCCTCAGCAGTGCGGCCAGATTGGACAGTGACCAGTCAAAGGTTGCTTTGAGCTGCAGAAACTTCAGAATCAGCAGAGCGATCAATGCTGTCCAAATTTGGGTCTTGAGGGCGTTGGCCGAGGTGCCGACGAAGGTCTTGACCCGTAGATTCTGCTTGAGGGCCTTGAAAAAGAGCTCGATTTGCCAGCGCTCCTTGTAGATTGCGGCAATGGTGGTGGCTCCGAAATCCAGGTGATTCGTCAAAAAAACGAGGCGGCCAGAGAGCGGATCTTGGATTTCGACCAGGCGCAAGAAACAGGTTTTGTCCTGGGCGGCCAGTCCGTGAAAGAAAATCACCTGGTCACGGACGACTCGACGGTTTTTGGGAAGCGGGCGGTCTTCGAGGACCTCGTAATCGGCACGGTCTTTGAGACGGGTCACAAAGAAGACGCCCTGACGGGTCAAGTCCGCATACCAGTTGTAGTCGTTGTAGCCGCGATCAAAGACGACAACGGTGCCGGCGGCAAACTTCAGACGGCGAGCCACGGTGATGTCGGCCGTGGCTGCCTCGGTGATGTGGGCAAAGACGGGAAGGTAACCGTTGTGGTCCAAGAGTAGATGCAGTTTGACGGCCCCCTTGGTTCGGCAAAAATGAGCCCAGTCAAACAATTGTGCGCACAGATCGATGACGGTCGCATCCAGACTCAGCAGCGGATTCTTGAAACGAAATCTTCTCTTGCGACGCCCTTCGGTCTCTCTCAGACAACGATCCAGCAGGCGGTAAAAAACCTTTTCGTACAGTTGCCAGGGTCGATGCTTATTGGCATAGCTGAGGGTGGAACGCTTGGGAGAAGCGATTCCAAGATGATGCAGTTTTCCTTCACAGCTGGCCAGGCCTCCGCAGATCTCCCGCAGGCTATGAGCACGGCCCAGCTGGCAAAACAGCATGGCGACAAACTGTCCCCAGCTGCTGAAACCGCGTGCATGGCGCTCGGCTTTGGTCTCCAGGACCAGTTGTTGAAACTCCCAGCGAGGAAAAAGCTGGAGAAGTTGACTGAAAATGCTGCAAAATCGATTCATGGTCGGGTCCTCCTTGTCCGGTTATTCGATCAACCGAATCTTACGAGGTCGACCCGACCTCTCTTATGGCTAATTTGGACAAGAGTGAGCCATCACATGTCAAGTCCGACATCTGCCGGATTATCCAGCTCGCTCCCAGGGTGTCTGTCGGTGAGCTGAGCACAAGGCTCTGTGTCTTCCGGCAATGCTTCCCCTCGACACAGAAAGGCTTCACGAATTTATCTCTCTTGCTTCTCCTTAGCCTTCGCTTCGCAAAGCTATATAGGTAGCTGTCGATACTCTCGCGTGCAAGGGGAGGCAAGGAAAATACCTTCGTTGGGTATTCCGTAATTTCAAGAAGAGGTAGACGAGTGAGCTGGAGTTGGATTGCCGCGGGCACACTTTGGGCACAACCCTTGTGATCTAGCCGGGGCGAATCTGCGTTGGTGTCGTGGCTTAACTACCGCCATAACAATGACTTGCGGTTCGGCTGACTTTTTTGACCGTACGGGCTACAGCGAGCTGGGGCGCGGCTACCGGTGTTGGGCGACGCTGCACCCACCCGGGAAAACGCCTACAATGGACCAGATGAGAGCTGCGGAATGAAGATCAGGAAATATCTCCTGGGCGTGGCCGCTGTCGGGCTGGCCGGGTTGACCGCCTTCGCTGCAATCAGGGCTGGGGGCGGGCCGCCGCCTTCCCCGGCTGTGGTCGCATACACAACGCCGACTTGCGGCTGCTGCGGAAAGTGGGTGACGCATCTCCGCCGAAACGGGTTTCAGGTCACCGTTCATTCCGTGGGAGATCTGAACCCGGTTAGATCGAAGCTGGACGTGCCCCGGGACCTCTTGAGCTGCCACACCGCCGTGGTGGATGGGTACATAGTCGAGGGGCACATCCCGGCCGAGGATATCCGCCGCCTGCTCGAGGAACGGCCCCAGGGGAGAGGTATTGCCGTTCCGGGAATGCCGATCGGCTCGCCGGGCATGGAACACGGCAACCGAAGGGACCCATATGCCGTCATTCTTTACGGAAAGGACGGAGCCCGGACCGTGTTTGCGACTCACTGAAAACAAGCGGCTCCGGTCCGATCGCTCGACTTCCGGCCCGATCGCACCGGGCGCCTTACGAGAGCCGCCTCCAGCCTACGCTTTCAAGATTGGGAGATGGTCCCCTTTCTTTTGGGGCCAGGTCGCCTAGAACCGAGAACAACCAAAGCCGCATTCCAGCTAATAAGGATTCGATTCTTTGTGTGGTTGTTCATGGACTGGACAACCCGGGACCGGTCATTGGGCGCACCATCAGCTCCGATAATGCCCAAAGAGCTGGTGGCGAGCCGGGTGTCGGTATCAGCCGTCTCAAGGGCAGCCAATTATAGTCTCTCGGCCTCAGCGTAATGGGCTTGCTGGTACGCTTTTAGTCCCTGATCGGTGTAGTTTTCCCATGCTGCATTGCGCCGAAGGTTACAAGCCAGGCAGAAGCACAGCAAACTGTAGTGGTCCAGCGATCTTTATGGTGAACGCGAGCCGGAGCAAGCTGTTGATAATTTGGATGTTATCGTGTTCCTCTACCGAATTTGTCAGGAACCACCAGAGGAGCACGATGCGTACTCAGAAACCTCCAGGAATCCCGCTTCCCAAGGGCTGGCCATCACACGTCAAGCCCGGCGTCCTCCACATCATCTCGCTAAGAGAGTGTCTGCGGTGAGTTGAACAGCGGGCTGTTTGTCTTCCGCCACTGCTTCGCACAGACACGAAAAGGCTCCGCGAAGGCATCTTCCTTTGCGCCCCTTGGCCTTCACTTCGCGCAGCTACCTGGGTAGCCCTCAACACCATCGCTTGCAACGGGAGACAAGGGAAGCACACTCGTTGGGTACGGGAACTTCAAGGAGAGGTAGGTGGGCTTTCTTAGCACTCATGGGCACTTAGAGGGAGTCTCCGACGGCTTCGCTTCGTTCTGGCCTCAAATTCGCCGGGTATCAATGCCTTTCCAGATGTGCAGTGCAAGATAGGACCGACGGAACGTGTCAACAACTTTGAGACACTTTGGTGAATAAATTACAGTAGCGTCATCTCAGGGGTCCTTCTTTTCGGGAGGGTTGATCCAAACCGCCTCTGGAAGAGCGGGAGGAACGGGTTTGCCATTGGGAAATCTCTCCTGGAAGAGTGCATGGGCGGCCTCCAGTGTTTGGGCTCGATTGCGACGTGTGGCGATGGCGGTGAGGTAGTGCACGTCCTCGGGAGTGTGCAGGCCGATACCCGAATGGCGATGGTCGCGGTTATACCAATCGAAGAACTCCCGGCAAAAGGTTCTGGCTTGCTGGATGGTGCCGAATCGAGCCGGGAATTCGGGCCGGTACTTGAGGGTCTTGAATTGGGCCTCCGAGTAGGGATTGTCGTCACAGACGTGAGGCCGAGAGTGAGACTTGGTCACTCCCAGATCGGCCAGCAGCAAGGCCAGTGCCTTGGAACTCATCGACGACCCTCGATCAGCATGGAGGGTGAGATCTCCCGACACGATCGCCTGCTTGGAGTAGCTCTGGGCGATCAAAGCCTTGGCCAGGCGTGAGTTCTCCTGGGTGGCCACCATCCAGCCCACCACGTAGCGGCTGAAGATATCCAGAACCACATAGAGGTAGTAATAACTCCATTTGACGGGACCCTTGAGCTTGGTGATGTCCCATGACCAACATTGGTTGGGGCCGGTGGCCAGGAGTTCTGGCTTGGCGTATTGGGGATGGCGGCGCTGGCGGCGACGCTCCTTGACTTCCAGACGTTGGGACAGAATGCGATACATGGTTCGGATCGAGCACAAGTATCGCCCTTCATCCAGTAGCTCCGCCCACACTGTGGCGGGAGCTTTGTCGACAAACCGCTGGCTGTGCAGGACCTCCACGACAGCTTCCTTCTCGGGCGGGCTCAAGGCGCGTGGGGATGCGGGCCGAGGTCGAGGATCCATCGCCGGCCGTTCCCGCCGAAGTTTCTCCCGATACAGACTGGATGGCGGCAGATCCAGAGCCTGACAGCCGGCCCGGACTCCGTGGGATTGTGAGAATCGCAAAGCTTCGTCCATCAGCTCTCGTCTCCGTTCTCTTCGCTGCTCGCCAGAGAGATCCCCAACAGTTGCGAGACTTTTTTTTGGAGATCCAGCATGGCTTCAAACTTCTCGAGCTTGCGCTTCAACTTCCGATTCTCGGCCTGAACTTGCCTCAATTGATGATCCAGAGGATTGACCGGCTTGGACTTGCGCCCCCGCTTGCGAGGAGTCAGCGCCTGCAGCGTTCCTTCCTCGCGTTGTCGTCGCCAGGTCTGAAGATTCGACCAGTAAAGTCCTTCTCGGCGCAGCAAGGATCCCACTCCGCCCGACTCTTCACATCCATCGGCCTGCTCCAGGATCCGGAGCTTATAGCGGGCTGAAAATCGGCGACGCGTGGCCTTGCTGGGAACTTCCGGATCGGGTCTAGGAAGAACCCTGTCGGGCTCAGTCCGTTCCGCACCGATTTTGGGGACCTCTCCGCTTCGCTCCGAAGTCTCCAAAATCCTCAGTTTCTTATCGCTCCTGTTTACCATCATCGTGTGATCCAGCTTCTCACCCTCTAGTCTAATTTAGTGGGGAAGAAGTGTCTCACCCATGTTGGCACAGAGGGCGATGCGGAACAAAACACTTCAGTATTTCATTCATGCGATCAGTGTTTCCCCCGCTGAGGCTATGGATGCCCCTCTGCAATGAGGTGTCACAGCAGGACCAAACGTCAGGTAACCCGCAGAAGGACAACGCAACCATGTCCGCAGACCACTCTCCGAAGCCCCAGATGCTAGTAACAACCTTCGATACCTGGAAATGGTCGGCCCCCAAGAGATCATTCTCAGAGATATCTCCGTCCAAGAAAGACTGCCTCAAACCGACAAGTGCTTTGACCTTGTTTGCAGACAAGCCACAAGAGCGTAGCACTGCGGAGTTCGCTGGAAAACAAAAGTCGGCAAGGTCAATTCCACTTTCTCCGACTGCCATTTCGACCCTCGACCATATCGTTCTTGCTGCTGTGGCGGATAGTTGCTGACCTGCAACCAATCGTGCCATATATTCAAAAAGATCATTGTTGCGAGCGACCAGTTTCAATTCCCCATTGGCCTTGAATAATTCGTGAAGATCGTCAAATCGTTTGTTTGATTTTCTCAGTAGAGACTCATGAACGGATTTGCTCATTCGAGTGTGGCCTCCGGACTATTAGTGCCTGGATCTCTTGCGAACTCCCGGGGCGACCTGGTCTACGGTGTTCGCTGCCGTCGTACTTCTTGGCGATCAGCTCTCTGTGCCAGCGCAGCAGCGTATCGGGTGTGACGATGCAGGCAAGCTCCCGCAGGGCCGCCTGCAAGCGCTTGTTGGGCGCCGCCTCATGGCTCGAAGTGCTCGCGCACTTGGTTCCAGGGCCACCTGTTCTCGCTATCCCTTTTCCTCTTGGCTCCTTGCGTATTTCTCCATTCCGCGCAGGAACCACCCGACGCCGCGGTCATAGCCAAACTTCACTTGCAGGCCGAGCAGGGCGACGCCAGGGCCCAAAACAACCTTGGCGTTCTCTACCAAAACGGCCACGGCGTTGCGCAGGATTACGTTAAGGCGGGGAAATGGTATCTGAAAGCAGCCGAGCAGGGGGTCGCCCAATCCCAATACAACCTTGGCTTTCTCTACTATCGCGGCCGGGATTACGTGGAGGCGCGGAAATGGTATCTCAAAGCGGCCGAGCAGGGCCTCGCCGACGCCCAATATTTCCTTGGCCTTTTCTACTCCAGGGGGTTCGGCGTTGCGCAGGATTACGCCGAGGCGCGGAAATGGTATCTGAAAGCCGCCGAGCAGGGCCACGATGGGGGCCAGGAAGGACTTAAATGGTTTCTCAGAACCGCTTCTTGATAGACATTTAATTGTCTCCTTTCTGTCCCGGATATTCGCCACGGGATTGATTATAGTCGGGAAGCGAGTTTATGAAATGGTCCAGTTCCTCTAACGTGTATGCGCGACGATTTCCCATCCAGCGGGCCGGCAGTTTGCCCTCGTCGGTTAACTTCTTGAGCGTTTGGGGATGCACTCCAAGGTATTGCGCTGCCTGTCGAGGGGGGAAGACACGTTGGACCGGGATAGAGACAATCTGGGCGAGAGCACCCGCTGGGGGTGTTTCCGCGTCTGGGCGCTCTTTACTCTTCTGCCTGGTTGGAACAGGAGTGAGTGATTTCCTCATTGTAAGGCTCCATCTTCATTTCCTTGGAAGCCTCACAACGAGGGTGCAAGGTGGGAAAATCTGTGCCGGTCACGAGCCTCGAAAGGGTGGCAAAACCGGCGCCGCCACAAGAGCAGCATTATAGATTCCCTATTCTAGATTCTTTGCCGTTCTCATTCCTTTGCCCACAGGAACCCTGCAATGACCACAGTTGGTGAACGCCGAGGCGGGCAACCAATCGTCTGCCACCCGGACGGACAATCGATCCAGCTCTCTCGGATACCGCTGACGGAACGGCGGGTTGTCGAAGGGTGGCTCCAGGATCTGATCGAGAGGCACCCAGAAGCTCTCCCGGTGCAACAGATCGAACCTGCCTTTGCTCCCGTCGTTTCGATTGGCAAGGAGGTTCCGACCGCTGTTGGAAGGATTGACAACCTGTATGTGAGTCCTGAGGGCTTCATCACGATCGTTGAGACAAAACTATGGAGGAACCCAGAAGCTCGAAGGCAGGTGGTTGGTCAGATTATCGAATATGCGGCCGCACTGAGTCGCTGGAGCTACCAGGAATTGAATGATTACGTCAGGAGTTACAACCGCCGCTTCCGAGGGGAAGAACTGGATCTTTTTGAGACTCTTCGGCAAGAGTATGGAATCCCTGCCGACGATGAACCTCGACTTGTGGATCGCATCAGTTTGAATCTTCGTCAAGGTAGACTTCTTCTCCTTATCGCTGGCGATGGCATTCGGAAAGATGTGGAGGAAATCGCAGAGTTCCTTCAGGTGCCTCAGCTCCATTTCACTTTGGCACTGTTGGAATTACAGCTTTATAGCGTCGACTCCAACGGAGAAGATTCAATTCTCGTGATGCCACAAATAGTGGCACGGACCAGAGAACTGGTTCGAGCTGTGGTCCGGGTGGAGGGTCAGGACATCTCTGCGATTCAGATCGGGCCTGAGGTCGTGCAAACTCGGGATTCAACGTCAAAATCATTGACCAGGGACGACTTCCTCCAGATACTTTCTGAGCATGTGAATGCCGAATCGGTTCAACTGGTTCAAAGAATGCTTACAGACGCTCCTCGGTTGGGCTGCTCCGTAGAGTTTGCCAGGAGTGTGAAATTCAAGCTGGTTGACCCCGGAGGAAGCGGGAGGCTTACTATTTTCTTTGTTGACAAACAGGGGGAGGTGCACATTGGATACCTTTTCCGTCAACTGGAAAAACGGGGCCTTCCGACAGACAGCGTAGCCGAATATGTCACGAGACTCGGCGAGTTGCTTCAGACGCGCCTGCCCGAGCCCCACGGCGGAACGTGGTGGGCAAAGATCGGTTGCTTGAACGATCTCTTGCCTGTTTATGAGCCGTTTCTAGAGATCGTAGAGCAGACTGTTGAACGGATCCGGGACCAGTTGACGGCTGATTGATCCGAATCGGCTCGTCTTGCTCCGGAACAATCGATTGGCCCGTGAAGGACCGGATGTCATTTCTGATCAGTGCAAGATCCAGAGTCTTGAATTCCAGGTCCCTCAACAGGGTGTGTGAAGGGAGAGGTCCATTGACCTCGGGTGGACGGATTTCAAATCCGCAGGTCCAGCCCAAACTGGCTCGTGCAATCGGATTGCAACGACTTATGCCAACCCCGAGAGCCCGGGAGAAGGTGATCACCCGTGCTTTCAACGACTCAGAGCTGAACCTGCCCTCTAAAGGCCGTAGTCGGACGCCTACAGACCCCTGATGTCCAGCGACTCCTGGAAAAGATCCCTCTGGTTCTCCTGTCTTCGATTGCGGTCCCTGCCTACCAGTTCGTCGGGAGTGATGAAGATCAGCTCATTCCGGGCTGCTTTCTGGGAGCAGTACACGAAGCCCGCAAGGGCATTGCTCAGGTCGTCTCGGCTGCCGGGCGGATGGTCAATCGATTCTCTCCCCGATGCCAAAGCCCGCCGCTCCAGCCCGGACAGCTGCCCCACAAGGCTCATATTGTCCAGAAGCTCAACCTGGCCAGTATTCAGGACCGGCAGCAGCTCACTGTAGAGCTGGCTTTTAGGTTTCGAGGATGCCCGGTAGGAGATCCCTGCCGCCCCGAACTCAGCCGCTACCCACTCAGCAGAGTATCGGTCCCCGGTTACCTCAGAAAGCCTATAACGACGTAGAGTTTCGGCGAAATCGGTCACTACCGCTTTGGGTGAAAAAGGCGAGCGGCGCTCCCTGAGCTGGTCGAGTACGGCCGTCTCACCTTCCAGGTGACCAATGGCCAGAGTGAAGCTGTCCCCTCTGCCTCCAGACGGATCAGTAAAGGCTCGGTAGCACACTCCCTCAACAGGTGGCAGCTCATGCCTGCCCGGCACAACAAGGCGCTGAACCTGCTCGGTTGAGATGTAGGTCTCCAGATCACTCCTGAATTCGGCAAGATACTCCGCACGAGCCGCGGAGGCATCTCTTTCCAGAGCCTGGCGAACAACTCGATCAGGCAGCGTCGGATTCATTTCCTGGCTGGAGCCCTTCCAAACCAGAACCGCAGGGTCTTCCTTGCCGTAGTACTTCTGGAAGCTCCTCCAAAGCTCGCCCTTCTTCGAGTAGGGTGACGAGATACAGAGGAGGAGCGATCCCGGGATGGTTGCCATCCCGGGTCTCAACGCCCCTAGAATCTCCGCATCCGGGTTCGCCGACTGGTCACTCCTCCAGAAGGCGATCTCGTCACAGACAGCAGCTGCGATCGTGTAGCCTCTTGTGGATCTGAAGGATGCCGTGTGGACTTCGATCGTAACGCCAGTGGTGAGATCAATGGTTTCTGCTGTCCTCCGTTCAACGAGGCCCAGAAGCATTGAACATTCTTCAAGTAGACGTAAATATTCGGTAAACCCATCATCGGCTTTATGCCTAATGGGGTGAGGCGGGTTGGGAACTCAAGTGGAGCGAAGCGATCTTCGGAAGTGTTTGCTCAGGGGGTAGAGCCAGATGCTTTTGGTGGGCAGATCGGCCTTGCGGTCACGGTCCAGCTTGCCCCGGCCCTGGGTCTGTCCGACATGGATCCAGTTGGCGGCCTTGTAGCAGGCGCCTGTGAAGCGCCCCGTGTCGACGAAGGTTTCCAGCAGAACGGGTCGGTAGGCGTAGCGGTCGTGCCAGTCCTCGGGGAGTTGACGCGCGGCCATGGCCAGCAGTTTAGAGGCCAGGTTCTTGGACTCGACCCAGGGAAGGATCAAGAAACGGGCGTTGTTGACGATCAGTTGAAGGTTTCTCTCCCTTTCCGAAGGACGCCAGCCGATGAAGCGGTCGCGAGGGGCGGTTTTCCAAGCGGCGGCGCCAAAGCCGAGCAGGGCCAGGATGCGGCTTTCGGAACAAGCGAAGTAGCGCAGCTGAGCACCCGGCAGGGGCTTGTATCCCAGATAGTGGTAGCGGTCGATGTATTCATTCCACAAAGTGGAGTCGGGGCGGCTCAGGACCGGCTCCAGATGCAGGCCGGACAGCTCGTGCACGGGTCGGGACAGCAGCGGTTGTGGTGCGCTGCAGAAAGTGTGCTTGATTGGGCCCGAGCCTCCCTTCGGGTTGCGAGGGGGCGGCAGCTGCAGCAACCCCTGCCGATGCATGCGCAGCATGGCCACCCGGCAGCTCATCTCCTTGAGGCCACCGTCAGGCTTGAACCAGCCCAAGAGCTGGCAGGCCAAGCGGGAGAGCTGGGCCCGCGAGCGGGTCGGATCTTCGCCAATCAGCTCACACAGTCGCCGCATCTCCCGGCCGCTAAAGTCTCGCCCGCAGAAGCGTTTCATCCAGCCTCCGCTGCCGGCGTCCTGGCCCAGGTCAATGCGCGGGCACGATGGGGGCTTATTTCCCAGGGAAGAAAAGGATCCAGGCCGGGTGGCGGCTGTCCGCCTTGCCTAGCGCAGGCCTGCAGATAGTCCCTGAGCCACAGGCGGGGGTTGAGGCCGTTGAGTCGCAGGGTGGCAAAGATGCTGAATAAGCTGGCCGCCAACTGGGCGCTCCAGCGGCTGCCTGAGCCGTAGTAATTCTTGCGTCCCACCACCGGGTTGCGCAAGGCGCGTTCGGCGGCGTTGTTGTCCATAGCCACTTCCGGTTGATCCACAAACACGGTCAGCCCTGGCCAGTGTCGAGCCAGGCTTTTCAGGACCTTGCGACAGGGGGGAGCCAGGCTGGGAAGCTGGCGTTGAGCCTCGCATTGCTCTCGCATTTTCTCAACCGCCACCCGCAGCTTTCGATCGGCCCGGGCCCATTCCAAGGGCTGATCGCGAACTGCCAGCCGCAGCTGATTGGCAGCAAAGAGCCGGCCAATGTCGTCAATCCACATCAGGGACCAGTCCTGCCAGGGGGGGTGGGATAGGCCCAGTCGCCAAAAGTCGCGGCGCACGTGAGCCCAGCAAAAGGCATGGCAAATACGCCCCTCTGAGACCCGGACCAGCTTCTTATAGGCAGAATATCGATCGGTGAGTAAAGTGCCCTGGGCGCTGCCGAAGTGAGATTGAGGCACTGCAGACGAGCGACTGGGTTGGAGCTGGTACACGACTGTGGAGGCCGACAAAAACACCCACAAATGCCAGAGCCGTCCGCTTTTGCCTTCCACCGCCACAAACACCGGCCAGCCGGTCTCGTCGGCTTGCCAGTTCTCCTGGGTGAGCTGCTGCTGGGCGATCGCCTCGGCCACCGGCAAAAACAGACCCTGCAGTTTTTTCAGCCCTCCGGCCACCGTTCCTGCAGAGAGAGTCAAACCGTGGTCTCGCCACTGCTGCAACAGACGGTGGGTGGGGCGGCAATGGTCAAACTTCTCCAGCAGAATCTCCACCCAAACCGAAATCCCTAGTTTGCCTTTGGGAATCAAGCGTGCCGGGGCGGGCGCCGTGACAATGCCGGGCAGCACCCCGCAGCGGCAGGCCGCTTTGTACTTGCGCCGCCGGATCACCCGCCGGTGGGCCCGCACTTCGATTTCGGCCACCTCGGCGTCTTCCGTCCAGCCCAAGGCTTCCAGTGCCAGACCGCATTTCGGACAGCTTTTTTGGGCTTCCTCCAGATCCACTACCTCTTCCTGGGCTGCCAACCCGTCCAGAGTGGTCCGACCGTGCCCCTGCTTGCCTTTTTGCTGCCCTCGGGGTCGCCCGCTCGCCTTGGGGCTGGAACTGCCAGCGCGCCCACCCTTGGCCTGTTCACTCTTGCGCCCCCAGAGCTGACTCTCCAGCTCTCGAACTCGAGCCCGCAGACTCAAGTTCTCTGACTTCAACTGCTTTTCTCTCTCCACCGCCCCGGCATGCTGGGCCTTCCAGTACGCTGCCGCCCAGCGCAGCCGGATGTACTCTTCCTTGGCCACCAAAACCCGCTTCGTCGAGCCATCAGCCGTCAGTCCACCCGATTCCGGCTTGGTGGTAGCACTCAGCTGCATGCTCCCTGTATACACACTCGCAGCTTCTGTGTCCAGCAAAGTTTGACCGCGGGCTTATTTGGAAGGAGATTATTGCAAGACGGGGTTTACCGAATATTTACCCTGTTAATCTGTAAATCGTTGACACTGCCCCCTTATCCAGGACGAAAAAGAACTGTGACAGAAAAAGTTGAAACTGGCGGACTGAAAATAGATTCCGGATTGCACCGGCTGGTGGGAAGCGAGATCGCTCCCGGCACAGGTGTTGAAGCCGACGCCTTCTGGGCTTCGCTGGGCAGGATCGTCGAAGATTTGGGTCCCAAGAACCGGGATCTGCTGGAGAGACGGGATGAATTACAAAGACAGATCGACGAATGGTGTCAGGCGCGGGAAGGCAGGCCGATTGAGTTCTCTGAGTATCGGGGCTTCCTGACCGAAATCGGCTATCTTCTTCCAGAGCGCGGCGATTTTCAGGTGAGCACGAGCAACGTGGACCCTGAGGTGGCAGAAATGTCCGGTCCCCAGTTGGTCGTGCCGGTTGACAATCCTCGTTACGCATTGAATGCAGCCAACGCTCGCTGGGGTAGTCTGTATGATGCGCTCTATGGGACGAACGTGATTCCAGAAGAGGGCGGAGCCACCCGGGGAGACGCCTATAACTCTGTGCGCGGAGCTCGGGTGATCGCCTTTGCCGAGGCCTTCCTGGACCGTTCAGCAGGCTTGGAGCTGGGTTCCTTTTCGGACGTCACGCGGTTTGATCTAGAGGATGCCGGAGCGGCAAAAAGACTGGTGGCGACGCTCCGGAACGGGAGCAGCACAGGTCTCGCAGAAGCCCACAAGTTTGCGGGCTTCCTCGATGAAGCGGGTGAGCTCACCAGCATCCTTCTCGTCAACAACGGCTTGCATATCGAGATCCAGATGGACCGCGATCACCCCGTTGGCAAGGTACACCCGGCAGGCGTCAAAGACGTGCTCTTGGAAGCCGCTATCACCACGATTCAGGACTGCGAAGATTCCGTCTCCGCTGTCGATGTGGATGACAAGCTGGAAGTCTACCGAAACTGGACTGGAATCATGAAGGGCACGCTGGAAGCGACCTTCGAAAAGAATGCACGATGGATCACCCGGATTCTCAATCCCGACAAGACTTTCACAGACCCGCACGGCCGGATCCTGACACTGCCGGGCAGGAGCCTGCTGCTCGTGCGCCACGTGGGTCTCCACATGTACACGGATGCCGTCACCACCCAGGGCCATCAGGAAATCCCCGAAGGGTTCCTGGATGCGATGGTGACCGCGCTGGCGGCCCTCCATGACCTGAAGCAGGGAAAGGGGAGATACCGTAACAGCAGGACGGGCAGTATCTACATCGTCAAACCCAAATTACACGGCCCGGAGGAGGTGGAGGCGACGGTCGAATTGTTCGAACGAGTGGAAGATAGTCTTGGTCTTGAAAAAAACACTCTCAAAGTCGGGATTATGGACGAAGAGCGTCGCACCACCGTGAATCTGAAAGAAGCCATACGCGCTGCGAGAGAGCGGGTCGTGTTTATCAATACGGGTTTTCTGGACCGGACCGGCGACGAAATCCACACCAGCATGAAACTGGGTCCCATGCTGCCCAAAATGGAAATCAAGAACCAACCCTGGATGAGTGCCTACGAAGACTGGAACGTGGATGTCGGCATTGAAACAGGGCTCATTGGTAAGGCACAGATTGGCAAGGGGATGTGGACCATGCCGGAGTTGATGCGAGAGATGGTCGAGACGAAGATAGAACATCCCCGGGCAGGGGCGACGACGGCCTGGGTGCCTTCGCCCACTGCTGCGGTCCTTCACGCCCTCCATTATCATGAGGTGAATGTTGCCAGGCGGCAGAGAGAGCTAGCCGGAAGAGGGCGCGCCTCACTGACCGATATCCTGAAGCCGCCGCTCTTGGATCGGGAATTGACGCGCAGCGAGATCCAGCAGGAACTGGACAATAATGCCCAGGGAATTCTCGGTTATGTTGTGCGCTGGGTAGATCAGGGGGTCGGCTGTTCCAAGGTGCCTGATATCCATGATGTGGGCTTGATGGAAGACCGGGCCACCTTGCGGATATCGAGTCAGCATATCGCCAACTGGCTGCATCACGGGATTGTGACTGAGGGGCAGGTGATCGAAACGTTTGAGCGAATGGCGCCGGTAGTGGACGGGCAGAACGGGAAGGACCCCAACTATCGAAACATGGCGCCGGAATTTGGCAAGAGCCATGCGTTTCAAGCGGCTCTAGACCTGGTCTTTCAGGGGGGGGCAGTCGCCAACGGCTATACCGAGCCTGTGCTCCATTTGCGCCGCAGAGAGGCCAAGGGCCGGGTTGACGCGAGGCCGGAGGACTGATAGATTTTTTGATGATACATCGAGGGAGATCGGGGGCACTCGCGTCCGGAACGAATCTGACGAACGTCGGATCAGAGGATCCGCCTTCCAGGATGTGAGCATGGGACACCATGCAGGAGACACAGGGAAGGGTGAACTGAGGAGATAGTGATGAGCAAAGCTGGGGCACTGGATTACTTCGTCGACGACGAGACCCGCAAGACGGAGAAGGTAAGGACGAGCGAAGCGGAGACCCTGAAATACTTCGTCAATGGCAAGGCCCGCAGGTCGGCTACGGAAAAATACTATGACCTGGCCGATCCGAACACCGGCGAGGTCATCGCCAGGGCACCCTGCTGCACGAAGGATGAAGTGAACAGCGCGGTGGATGCCGCTCACAAGGCCTTTCCGGCCTGGAGGGATACGCCCGTCATCAAGCGGGTGCAGGTCCTGTACAAGTTCAAACGACTCATAGAGGACCATCTCGACGACCTGACCATGTCGATTTGCCGCGAGCACGGCAAGGTCTGGGACGAGTCACGAGGCGACGTCCTCAAGGCGATGGAAGTGGTCGAGCTCGCCTGTGGCGCACCGTCCCTGATGATGGGCGACTCGCTGATGGACACCTCGGACGGCTATGACACGGTCCTGTACCGCGAACCCATGGGTGTGTTCGTCGGGCTGGTACCGTGGAACTTTCCCGCCATGATCCCGTTCGGCTGGATGGCCCCGCTTTGTATTGCCCTGGGGAATACCATGGTACTGAAGGCGTCCAGTCTCACCCCCATGACGGCGCTGAAGATGGCCGGGCTGCTGCACGAGGCAGGGCTCCCGGACGGAGTGATGAATGTCGTCACATGCAGTCGAAACGAGGCGGAGATATTTCTCGAGCATCCCGATGTGAAGGGAGTGACGTTTGTGGGATCGACTTCCGTGGGGAAGCACATCTATTCCACTGCGGCCGCCAACGGCAAGAGAGTGCAGGCCCTGTGCGAGGCAAAGAACCACTGCCTGGTTCTGGAAGACGCGCCGATCGAAAGAACCGCGGCGGGTATCGTCAATGCGACGTTCGGCTGCGCCGGCGAAAGATGCATGGCGCTCCCGGTGGTGGTGGTGCAGGAATCGATCGCGGATAAGCTTGTGAGTTGCCTCAAGCGGCTGGCCGAGGAGAGAGTCATGGGGCCCTCTTATGACAGGGAGTCGGAGCTGGGTCCGCTCGTCACGAAGGAACACAGGGAATTCGTGGTCGGCTGGATAGAGAAGGGGATCGAGGAAGGCGGTGAGCTGGTTCTAGACGGAAGGAACGCGAAGGTCGAGGGATACGAGAACGGCTACTGGCTCGGCCCGACCATCTTTGACCGCGTGCGGCCCGACATGAGTGTGGGTGATGAGGAGGTCTTCGGGCCGGTGACCTGCATCAAGCGGGTAAAGGACTTCGAAGAGGGAATGGAGGTGGTGAACGCGAGCCGGTTTGGCAACGGGGCTACCATCTTCACGCAAAACGGCCACTTCAGTCGCGAGTTCGCCAGAAGAGCCCATGCCGGGATGGTGGGGGTCAATGTCGGCATACCTGTTCCCGTGGGGATGTTCCCGTTTGCGGGGCACAAAAACTCCTTCTTCGGCGATCTTCACGTGATGGGGAAGGACTCCATCAAGTTCTTCACCGAGACGAAGTGTGTCAGCACGCACTGGTTTGACGAGGAGGAAATGAAGCAAGAGAAGGTGGACACCTGGGACGGCACGATCGGCAAGATCTAGTCCGTGGTGAAAGTCGCGTGTCCCACCAGCGGCGCGGCGCTTGCGTCCCTTCGCTTCGAAAACCTATGAAGTTTTCGGGCTCATAGGACTTCAAAGGTGCAGTTGTCGACGAAGTCGAAGTCCAGCTCGATTCCCAGCCCTGGGCCGTCGGGCAGGCGGGCCGATCCCTCCTCAATTGGGATCGGCTTTTTCAAGCCGAAATCAAAATACTCGAGCGGCTCCAGTAACTCGAAGAACTCGCAGTTGCGAATCGCCGCGCAACAATGCAGGTTGACCAGTTCCAGCGGGTGGTAGATAGCGGTGTGCACTTCGCACTGCAGGCCGAAGGATTCCGCCAGATGAGCCGTCTTCATCACGGCCGTAATGCCACCCTTCCAGGAAACGTCCGTACGCACAATGTCCACAGCGTGCGAGGCAATGCAGTCCGCGGTGCTGTAGTGGCTGCCGGCCAGCACCTCCGTGCCGCAAATCGGGATGTCCAGCTTTCGGGTCAACTCGCGAAGACCGTGCATGTCGGTATCGTAGAGGGGCTCTTCGAACCAGTAATAGTTCAGCCGCTCCAGTTCCCGGCCCACCCGCAGGGCCTGCTGGTGGTTGTAGGCCGCGACCGGATCGGCCATCAGCACGAAGTCATCCCCCACCCGATCACGGCAAACCCGGTAAGCCTCCAGATCGAACTCGACATCTCCGGGTGGATGTAGCTTGTACCCGGCCCAGCCTCGATTCTTCACCGCCTGAGCCTGGCGGCCGTAATCCTCAGGGGTGGCCAGCACTAGAGAACTCGAGTAGACGGGCACACGATTTCGGTAAGCCCCCAGGTATTGATAGAGCGGCTGTCCGGCCGCTATTGCACCCAGCAGCCAGCACAGGATGTCAAAAGGACCGTAGGAATAGATGGGTACATGGTTCCACCAGCGATCGGTCATGCGGTAATCGTGCCAGTGCTTTTCCCGATACATGGGATCGCGCCCCAGGAAAAATGGCTTGAGCGCGTCGGCCGCGATGTGGCCGGCCATCCTGGCACCGTGGCCGGCAAAGCCGAAAGTCTCCGCCTGAAGACCCTCATTCGTTTTCGCGGTAATGACCAGGAATTCGAGGTCGCTGCGTGTGCCGCCACGCATTTCCGCCTGCTGCATGGCCGGCGCCGGATGGCGGCAAAGCCGAATCTCAATGTCAGTGATCTTCATGGGCAGGGATCGAACCTCCCGAAAAGGACAGGCTCATCAGAACTTCCCATATTTGAGGTACGCCTGCTGTGGATCCACGCCCTGGCGAATCGCCTTGCGTACCAGGCTTTCCGTGCGCAGGACCTTTTCGGCCTGGGCGGTCACTTCCTCGGCCATCTGGCCGGGGATGATCACGACTCCATCGCGATCGGCCAGGACATAATCGGCGCTGTGGATCGTCACATCGCCAATTTGTATCGGTTCGCCGAATGTATCGGGCACCCAGCGGCCAACGATGTCTTTGGGCGTGTAGTACTTGCAGAAGACCCGGAACCCGATCTGGTAGATAAACTCAGTATCGCGGCAACCGCCGTCGACGATGTAGCCGAGCACCCCGCGCAGTTTCAGCGTTTCCGCGGAGAGTTCGCCCATGTGGGACATGCTGTTGTCGTGGGGCTGGCAAACCACCACCGTGTCGGCCGGTACCCTGGACAGCATACCCGTCCATTGCAACAGCGTTTCGTGATCGTCAAGACTCTCGTCGCGGTGCCCCGACACCGTGAAAACCTGGCCGGCCAGCCGACGATCGGGATCCAAGGGCCGGATTTCCGACGGCAACACACACTCTCGGTGTCCCATAGCGAACAGTACGTCGTGGACCGCTCCGCTGTAAGTCTTTTCCAGTCGATCTGCAAGGCTCATTCTTCCGTCTCCTGATGAAGCGGGTCGATCTCTCCGGATCGACTCGCGGGGTGCGTACAGAGCCCTTAGAGTGTCGCAAAAGTCGAAGGAATTGACAACAGAGCCCGCAGCCCAACTGTCCCGTCGCCGGGCGGACAGAGGCGCGAATGCCAATGAGCGCGCCACGAGGAACCGAAGCGTCTTCGCGACCTGTGGGCCGTGCGCAGTCACTGGCGTTCCTGCCCCAGTAGTTTTCTTGATGGCTGCGTGCTCAGGTGTGGACCCGGGCCAGCCATCCGCCGTCCACCGGCAGTGCGATGCCTGTGATCCAGGCGCCGTCGTCGGAGGCAAGGAACACGCAGGTTCGGCCGATCTCGGCAGGGGTGCCCGCTCTGTTCAGGGGGGTCCCCTGCCTCAACTGCTCTTGCTTCTCCTCTGTAAAGTGGTCGTGCATGGCGGTCTTCACGAACCCGGGGCACACGGCGTTCACAGTGACGCCATTGGGAGCCAGTTCGAGGGCGCTGTCGCGGGTCAGGTTCACGACGGCCGCTTTAGCCGCGCTGTAAGCCGGGCCACCACCTCCGAAGAAGGCGGCCACTGAGGCGATATTGATAATCCGACCCGCCTTGGATTGCTTGAGAAAAGGGGCGGCGAATTTGGTGGTGAGAAAAAGAGATCTGAGGTTGACGGCAAGAACGCGGTCCCACTGCTCCACTGAAAGCTCTTGACTGTTGCCCGGAGTGAGAACGGCGGCATTGTTCACCATAATGTCAACGCCTGCAAAGCGCTGGATGGTTTTCTGGAGCATCCTCCGCACAGACTGCTCGTCTGAGACGTCAGTGCGAACGAACAACCCGCGGGTTCCCAGTTTCTCGATTTCCTCCACAGTCGTCGTAGTGGGAGGGTCGGGCTCGTACTTCCCGCGCCTGGGGGTCTCCTGGAGGTCGGCAATCACGACGCTCGCCCCCTCTCGAGCAAGTTCGATCGAAATCCCGCGTCCGATGCCAGAACTGCCACCCGTCACCAGGCCGACTCGATCCCGTAAACGCATTTCCATCTACCTGCCTCTTTCTTATGTTATCGGTTCTACTCGCAGAACCCCAGAGCCCGGATTATCCGGGCCAGGAGCCTTCCCGCTGTGCCGCTTTCATTGAGAAGCAGTTTGGCGAGACGCCTGACATTGTACTATAGAGGGCTTGATCATCCGAGACGATAACTGCATGGTGCTCTCCAACGAGGCCAACGATGTCTCAGCGGCTGTGCAGGGGCTGCTGCACTGGGATGAAAAGCTGTATCCGAAGTGGGCGGGCATCATCGCCGTTCATTTGTTCCCTCAGCAGATGGGACATGGCGTCGAACCGCATTACCACGACAACGACGAATTCTGGCTATTCACGGCAGGACGAGGGGAAGTCTGGTTGCAGGGACAGAGTTTCTCCTGCGCTCCCGGCACCGTGGTCTATACCCCAAGAGGAGTGGTTCAGCGGTTTCAGATGTTTACGGATGGGGAAATGGTGGCTCTGGCGACCCGCTTCGAAGGACACAGACGGGCCGGTCATCTGCTGGCTCAGACCGATGGAGTCCCTGAGCCGACCGGAAGCGGCTTCGTTGTGGCAGGCCAACAGAATGTTGGATCTTTCCCCGAACCGGATCCGCACTGCCCCTTGAGTGAGCTTCGAGTCGTCTCTGTGGATACGGAAGCATCCGAAGAGGGGGTCGCTTCTTCCAATGAGTACTGGTTGATGCTCTCGGGCAGCCTCCATCTGGCTATTGGTGAACTCGAGGTCGAGCTGGCCAGAGGCGACCTGGCGATTCTGCGGCAAGGGACGGGTCGACGACTGCGGTTGCAGGAAGGCACCCGCCTCGCCCTGGCGCGCGAGTGAAGAGACTGTAGAAAAATGCAAATTCGTTTGGGTTCTGGAGAACAGAGCCTGCAGGAGGATCCACGATGAAGGATGGGAAAAAAATGGACGGGAAGCGCGTTTTGGTCACCGGGGCCGGTACCGGGATCGGGAGGGGCGTCGCTCTCGATTTTGCTGCGGAGGGAGCTACCGTCGTCCTCCACTACTGTCACAGCAGCCAGGGCTGTGAGTCTGCGGTCGAGGAGATACGTTCTTTTGGCGGGAATGCCAAATCCATTGGCGCCGACTTCCGCGACGTGCAATCGGTGCGGGAACTGGGGGCCGGGGCCATCGATTTCCTGGGTGGGATTGACGTGCTCATCAACAACGCCGGAATCACCGCCAATCGGCCCTTTGAGGCAACCACGCCCGAGCACTTCGACACCCTTTTCGACGTCAACTTCAAAGCCATGTTCTTTCTGACCCAGGCTGTCCTGCCGGAGATGATCCAACACGGGCGAGGCAGTGTGATCAACCTGACCTCTGTCCATGCTTTCGGTGGCATGGTCGAGCATTCCGTTTACGCAGCCACCAAAGGAGCGATCGTCGCTTTTACGCGGGAAGTGTCACTTGAACTGATTCAAAAAGGGGTGCGAGTCAACGCCATCGCTCCGGGCTGGGTCCGAGTCGAGAATCAGGAGAAGACGCTGGGTCGAGATTTTGACTGGCAGGCGGCTGCCAGGACATTGCCCGCCGGCTTTGTCGGGACGCCGTCAGACATTGCCCAACTGGCCATCTTTCTAGCCTCGGATGATTCGCGCTATATCATCGGACAGACCCTGGTCATCGATGGGGGGCAACTGGCGATCATGCCCAATACCGGCGATTTCCGAGGTCCCCGCGAGGTTCAGTTCGGGCAGGGATATGTGGAAGGTCTGCCGGACCGGTGACCTGGTTGACGGCTGACCCAACCGGCGAATCCGGGAAACCGGCAGGTGGGCCAGCTCAAATACCAATCCGGGAGCGCAGTTCCGGCACTCCAATGGGACCGGGTGTGAGGGCGAGCAGCGCACCGGCCGCTGACCCCAACTCCTCACCCTCCGGAAGCCTTCCCGTGGTGACAAACAATTGGGACAGATCCGGACCTCCAAAAGCCACGCTGGAGACAAACCTGGCCGGCAGTTCAATACTGCGCTTCAGGTTAGCATCGGGGCCGTATTGCACCACCTTCCATCCCATCGCCATGGCGATCCAGAGGTTGCCTTCGGCGTCTATGGTCATTCCGTCAGCCATCCCCTTATCGGAATCGAATTCAATGAAAGCCCGACGGTTACTGATGCGACCTGTTTTCTGATCGTAATCGAACTTCCACACCACGTTGTCGAGTGAGTCGATAAAGAAGAAAGACCGCCGGTCAGAAGTGAAAGCCATACCATTGGGAATTCCAACCTCTTCCAACACCACCGTATACGACCCGTCACGATCCAGTCGGTAGAGCCGTCCGCTTCTTTGATCCACCTTGTCAAAGGGCATGGTCCCTGCGAAAACGCGTCCCTCGGGGTCGGCAGTGACATCATTGAAGCGCTGCTCGATTTCAGCCGGGATGGTGTCGATAATCGTCCGGACGATCTGACCGTCCTCCCAGACTGCCACGGTTCCCTTGTCCATAAACAGCAGCAGAGAATTGTCGGCCTGGGGGGTCATCCCACCCACGAGCCGCCCCTCATAGCAGAGCTGACTCTCACCGGAACCGGGCTCGTACCAGAAAAGCCGGCCCGCCAGGATGTCGGTCCAGTAGAGCTTTCCGTGGTCGGGATGCCAGACTGGACCTTCTCCGACAATGCAATTGAAATCGGCGACTACCTGGTGGTTCATTTTGACTTCCTACTCCTGGACAGATTCGATCCGCTTCAACTCTCCAGTAATGCGCTCGGCCATCGGGTGACTGGGGAAGCGACTCAGGAATTCGCGCCAGAATTTGATGGCTTCGCCGCGATTCCCCAGGTTCAGGTGAATTTCCCCCTGAATGGCCAGGGCGTGAGGGAGCAGATCAGACCCTGGGAATCGTTTCTGCAGATCAGCCAGCGGCTCCAGGGCCTGGCGTTCCTTGCCCTGCTGGGCCAGGCTGACAGCCAGCGAGAAATAGCTCTGATCGAGTTCCGAGCCGGAATCTACCTCGACCAGAGCACGGTACAATTGTTCTGCTCCGCGATAGTGTCGTCGCTCCATGTATCTTGCTGCCAACTCGAGTTTTGACTCTACTGAGTCCGGCTCCGTCCTGACCCGATCGCGCAGTTGGATGATCGACTGCAGGCTCAGTCTGTGTCGCTTGATCGCCTCCCCAAACTTTTCCGCACTCAGGAACCCGGAGGTTTTCTCATAGAGTCCTTCCTCCGGCTCGATCAGCAGGGTTGCCGGGTAGCTTGACACCCGAAAACGCCTCTGGGCTTCCCGGCCGTCCTCCTCGGTCTCAGCATTGAGCCTGAGCCAAACATATTCTGGCCCCAGCGCCTCAATGACTGAGGGATCACCGTAGGTGTGCACGTCCATGACCCGGCACCAGGTGCACCAGTTCGTGTAGAGGTCGAGGACAAGCAGCTTGTGCTGCTTCTTCGCAAGCTGAACGGCTCGCTCCCAATCGGTGATCCAATCGATGCCTGTCTCTTTTTCAGAGGAGGCGAATAAAACGCCCGCACCAAAGAAAAAGAGGGCAAGGGAGGTTGCTGCTCGTCTCATCATCCGGTTCTCACCCTGTAAGATTTGCCGGCTTTTGCGTAGTCGAAGCTCCTGCTCTGTTGAATCGTGATATTCGATGAACCGACCGCCGTATCTTAGCAAATGTCCTCTGGTGCTGTAGGACTGAGGGGGGGAGCCGGTCACAATCGGGTTCAGAATGACTTGACTGGTGAAGGGGGTGACGTCATATTCAAGAATTGTGTCCCAGGACGAATGACCGTATCCCCTTGATCAGAAGTTGAGGAAAGCAACATGGCTATTGAACACGCGAACCTAATCGAAGAGTTGGCTCAGATCGACACTCCCACGCTTGCAAATGCAGTCGAGCTTCTGAAGGTGCGAAACAGGGTCTCGGGTTTCGCCGACCTCAACCTGCGCTGTCTGGCTCCCGAACTGGGCGTCATCTGCGGAACGGCCGTGACGGCTCAGGCGGTCACTATGGCACCGGAGACCGGGGATCGGGATCAATCCCTATTGCAGTACATGAAAATCTGTGAGGAGCTTGAAGCTCTCCCCGGACCGGGAATCGTGGTGATTCAGGAAGTCGGTCCCCATCCGGATTTCGCAGTCCATTGTGGAGATGTCATGGCCACGCTTTTCCAAAGGTTCGGGGGGGTCGGTCTGGTCAGTGACGCGGCCGTGAGGGACCTCGAGGAGGTTCGCAAACTGGGATTCCAAGTCTTTGCTCGAGGTCTGGTGGCCAGCCACGCCAACTTCCAGATCGTACACGTGCAGGTCCCCGTCACCGTGTGCGGGCTGATGGTCGAGCCGGGTGATCTTCTGCACGGTGACCCCAACGGGCTCATCAAGGTCCCCGAGAAAGGCCGGGAGAAGTTGTCACGACTGGCGGCGAGCGTGACGGAGAGGGAGAAGGGGCTGCAAAGCTTTATCCGAAGCCCAGAGGCTACCCCGGACAACATCTACGAACGCTTTACGCACTGACGCGGGGGCCCGGCTTCGGCGCTCTCAACTATCCTTGTATTCTTCCCGTACGGGGTAAAAGACCTCAACGAATTCGGAAGCTTCCAGAGCCTCGGCACCGTGGATCTGATGGGGGTCCAGGACGTAAGAGTCCCCGGCTCTGGCCACGAAGGAATCGGTTTCCTGTTCACCCAGGAAGCGCACGGCCCCCTTGACTATGAATCCAATCTGGCTGGCTCGATGATTGTGGAGCGGAATGCTGGCGCCCTCGGCCAGTTGGAAATGACAGAGCATAACCTCCTCGTTGTAGGACAGCGTCCGGCGCAGCACACCGTCCAGCATCTCAATCCCCTCAATCTCGTGTGTAGACTTACCTTTCATAGATCTCCCTTCTCAGGCATTCTGGAACACCTCCGGATTGACCACGAAGCGTGGCCGGGCGCCTTGCAAGACAGCGGCCATGTCTTGTGCCATCGATTGAAAGATTCGGGTCATCGCCCCTTGTGTCATCCCCAGCGAATGGGGTGAGGTCAGGCAGTTGGGATGCCGAAAGATGGGATGGGCCACATCCGGGGGCTCCGGTTCAAACACGTCCAGTCCGACGCCGGCCAGGACTCCTTCATTTAAAGCTTCATTGAGCGTATCCAGGCTGTCGATGACTCCACCCCGGGCCAGATTGATCAGATAGGCTCCCCGTTTGACAAGCTTCATCCGTTGACGATTCACCAGCCCCTTCGTCTCGGGAGTCAGGGGAGTGTGAATCGAAATGAAATCTGCCGCGCCCAGCAAATGCTCCAGGCTGACCAGCTCAACTCCAAGCTCCGAAGCTCTTTCGGCTTTAAGATAGGGATCATAGCCCAGGATCTGCATACCGAACGGCCGGGCGAGTTTGGACAGGGTCTGTCCGATGTTGCCCAACCCCAGAATGCCCAGGACAGCGCCGTACAGGTCGCCGGATCTTGATTCTTCACGACTGCCCCAGTTTCCGCTCTTGAGCTGTCGGTCCCAGTGGTTGATCTGTTTGCACAGCGCCAGCATGTAGGCCATGGCCCCTTCGGCCACGGCCGAGGCCCCGGCGGCCGGCGTGTTGACGACGGGAATTCCGTGCCGGGTGGCCGCGTCTACGTCCACGTTGTCGACACCGACGCCGCTGCGACCAATCACGCGCAGTTTCTCGCCTGCTTCAATGACTGCCCGATCGACCCCTCCTCCACCCCGAACGGCGATGGCAATCGCGTCCCCGACGAGTGGAAGGATCGACTCTGGTTCCCCATTTGGAGTGACCTGGACTTCCCCGAACGCACTCAGAATGTCGATGGCAACCTGATCGATAGGTCCGGTTGCCAGGATGGTTGCGTTTTCACCCATAGATAGCGATCTCCTGTTCTGATTCAGCTCCATCACCGAGGGATGTAAACCAGCACGTGTTTATGAAAGTGAGTCCTGAGTCACCGGGCGGGTTCAATAGCGGCCGTACTCTTTCCCGGCTTCAGTGAATACCTCGATGTTGCCGGGAGCGGAGTCGAGAATCTGGCCTGTCGAGCGAAGTATGTAGCGGCCGCCATCCGCCGCTGCGTCAAGACAGCGCTTCACTTCGTCGCGTACTTCCCGGGCAGTGGCATCTGCCAGGATCCGTTCATTGAAGCCCCCGTTGAGAGTGATCCGATCCCCCACGCGGCGCTTGGACTCGGTCAAGTCGAAATCCCCCGATGATTCTTTCGGAGTCAGTGTCTCCAGGGAGTGGGCTCCGGTGGAGGCCATGTCCTCAATGAAAGCCTGACCGGAACCGCAGTTGTGATAACTCACCAGGAATCCGGCCTCTTTGGCGGCCTCCACGACCGCTTTGTCGTAGGGAAGCATGAATTTCCTGAACTGGGCTGGAGAGAACCCCATCCCCACCCAGGACTGGTCATAGATGATCGAATGAACTCCGGTCTGGGCCAGGTGCCTGACCCGCCGAATCGACCGGTCCCTGAGGAACTCGGAAATTTTCTCCACGAATCGAGGCTCTTCCATGAGGTCGCAGGTCAGGGTCACAAGTCCCCGCATGTTGGCCGCTTCTCCCCACACCCCGATGAAGTTGTGCATGAAGAAGCCCCGGTCCCCAACTGCGTCCACCATGCTCTTCAGATGGTCCTGGTTCAAGCTCTCCGGCTCCGGCATGTACTTGATGCAAAGATCGAGATCCCTTTCTTCTTTGATGGCCGGCTCCACCTCGGCCACCTGGGCATCGCCGATCTGTAAGCTCCAGTTCACGGGACCCTCGGGGGTGGTTGCCGTGAAGTGGTGGGTGTAAAAGCCATGACCCTCATCCTCGATGTTCTCTGTGACCTGCCAGGTTGCCAGCGCCTCATCCGGCAGGCTGTAGAGCAATCGAGGATAGCGATAACTCGAGAACCAGCGTTCATCCATGGTGACCAGGAGTGGATCCAGCTCCAGCTCCTCCTGGAGCCTGACCATCTGGAGTGGGTTTGCAACCTCCTCCTCCAGGATGGCACGCGGACCCTTTCCGGTGAGGGTCCTCAGAAGCGGCATGCCCAGCCAGGCGCACACCGGAACGCGGTCCACCGGTTTGGCGGTATAGGCAGCTTCGAATCGTTCACGGGTATTCATAGCGGTGGCTCCTTCCCTGGATTCCCTTCCATTGTCAGATACTCCTCCATTGTCCACACATTTACCGCCTCGACGCAAGACCCAGCTCACCCAACTCCGGAAACTTTAGAATCGAAATGAACGAGTCGCTGAAATCGGCTCGCCCGGAAAGTTCATAGTATTCGATCATGGCGGGCAGAGCGCGGGCGACCTGCCGCTCCCGGAAGGACAAAAGCGCCATCTTGGCACCTTCACCTGCGGCATTTCCAACCGCCTTGATGCGCTCAACCGGTACCGGCGGGACCAGGCCGATGACCCGTGCATTCTGGGGGTTGATGTAGGTACCGAAGGATCCGGCCAGGTAGATCTCCTCCAGATCCTCAGTCCCGACCACGAGTTCCTCCATCAAGACCTGGATTCCACCTGCAATGGCCGCCTTGGCGAACTGCAACTCGCGAATGTCCCGCTGCGTCAAGACCACGGGCCGGTTTCTGCCGGTCTCCTCGGGCCAGGCCAGTACGAAGGCCCGCATCCCATCGGCCCCGAGGGTGATGCGCCTGCTCAGAGCCGGGGAAACTCGATCCGCGGCCTTGTCGCTATCAAGGAGTCTGCCGGAAGGATCCAACAGCCCGGCCAGTCGCAACTCCGCTACAGCATCGATCAGGCCGGACCCGCACAGGCCGACCGGCGGCACGTCGCCGATGACCTGCAGCCGCACCGAGTCATCCATGATCCTCACCGTTTCAATGGCGCCCTCGCTGGCCCGCATGCCGTCCTTGATCTGAGCCCCCTCGAATGCCGGGCCCGCCGGCGCCGCGGTAGCCAAGGTGCGGGGCGCTGAGCCAAGGATGATTTCTCCATTGGTGCCGGGTCAACGATTTTTCCGAAGCCTGGTTCAGTCCCCTGATGCGCCGGTCAAACTCAAGAGCACGACAGCAAGGCTTGAAGCTGCCATTCCCACATATTGCCGGGAAGTCGGGCGCTCGCCCAATAGTAGAGTTGCAATCAGCGTCGTGACGGCCAGGGAGCCGCAGACGGAAGCCGGGAAAACAATGATTCCAGGCAGTTGACGCAGCGCTCGCATCAGGAACACGGAATGAATGACGTTCAAGCCCCCGAGAACACTTCCTAAGGCCCAGGCTCTTGGTGAGATAGCTGGTCTTTGCCAGAGAAGTTTTACGGTAGCTGCGATCGCAGCCGTAGCGAACAATGCGATGAGGAAGAATGCCGTCTCCTCGGGCGCTTTCATTTCGGAGAAGGCCTTGGCCGAGACTCGGGCTGTTCCGACCAGCACAAGGCCGGCGGCCAGCTTCCAGCGCAAGGTGGCTCGCTTTCTTCGCCCCAGGTCGCGCCGGCCGCCGAGCAGGAACAAGGAGCCCACGGCAATGATGATTCCCACAGTCTGCATTCCCTGAGGGTGCTCATTCCACAAGAAGATTGAAAAAGCGATCGGGATCAGGGTAGCCAGTTGGATAACGGCCCGGGTTGCCGCAACCCCTTGCTGGGCAATGGCATAGAGGATGAAGAAAAAGGACAGAAAATAGCAGGCACCCATCAGGGTCCCAAGGCCTAGAGTTGCCCACTCAACGGTAGCGCTTGTCTGCCCGTACAGTAGCAACGTTGCGAGCGGGGCTGAGATGGCAAAATTCAAGGTTCCAATGGTCAACATGTCCATTCGGCGATTGATGCCCCGCTTGACGATGAGCTCAAAGGAGGACAGAAGAACGATGTGAAGAAAGAGACTCAGCATAAATGAGAGAGTTCCTGAATCCGCCGCAACAATCCCTATGGTGGTATCATCTACCTTAAGGTCTGGAATCCTGGAGAAACAAGTCAGGATACTGTAGAACCTTCTAGGTTTTCGGGAAATCTTCAAATGGCCGGCGTTAAGCGCTTCATCCTGGTGGTCTTGCTCTTCAGTGTGAGCCTCATTTGCCTGACGGCAAAGGAGAAAGAGGAGCCGCTTCCGACTCAGCCTGAAGCCCTGCACATCTTTCCCGTGGGAGGGCAACAGGGTTCGACTGTCGAGGTGACAATCGACGGCCAGACGCTGGCCGGGACCTATTCTGTCTGGACCGACTGCGGGGCGCTTCGAGCCAGTGTGAAGCAGGTGGTCGAGACCGATGCCGAGATACAGGAGAGGAGCGACCCGAAGGAGCGGTTGACCCACCAGGTCACACTAGAAGTAAGCATTTCCAAAGCGGCTGAACCGGGCGGGCATACTCTACGATTGGTTTCGCCTCGCGGGATCTCCAACCCGATGCCCTTTCGAGTGAGCTCACAGCTTGAAGCGGTCATCCTGGAGGACGAAAGCCTGACCGGGTCGAACAAACCGATCAGGGGACAGACCGTAGAATACCCGGTGGCGATCAACGGAAGAATTGGCAGAACCCTGGGGGGCGAGATCGATTATTACGGCTTCGATGTCGAGCAGGGTCGGGAGCTGCAGTTTGAGGTGTTCTTTCCCGGTCTCGGGGGCAAAATGCTGCTCTACCTGTACGAGGCCTCGGCCAGTTGGGTGGATCCGCATCGCCTTGTGCGGCTGGCTTTCAACGACGATCCGATCGCTTACGAAAGGGGCCTGTTTGGCTCATCTCCGGACCTCGTACCCAGCGCCCGGCTGAAGCATCGCTTTTCGAAGTCCGGACGATACCTGATCGCGGTAAAAGCTTTTGACGACCGGGGTGGCCCGGAGTTTGTCTACCAGCTTCGCATTGCTCCGGCCCCCCTGAACGAAGTTGTGAAGAGAGCGAAAGCCTGGCCGCTGGCCCACTCCAGGTCGACTGCATGGATGGAGCGGAGGTTCGACCGGGACCTCTCCGCATCCCGCCTGCAAGAGCTTTCCCGGAGAACAGTGCTGGTACCGCCTGAAGAACCGGAAGTTAAGGGTAAAGGCGGGTCCGGCGTTGCGGGGGACGCGGGAGACGGCCCGTACGCAGGCCGGGCAATTCTGGAATTCGACCCTCTCGAGGCGGTTTCCACCTACCGTTTGGATCAGGATCCCCAGGACCGGATCCCGACGGTGGACCTGCCGGCTATGGTTGAAGGAGCGATTGATCGTCCCGGCAAGATCGACCATTTCAGATTCAAGGCCGAGGCCGGAGAAGCGCTGGCTTTCGAGCTCGAAACCACCCGGGAAGGAGTTCCCATCTTCAATCCGTGGGTACGGATCCTGGACCAGAAACAGGAGGTTGTGTTCAGCTGTATCTACAATCTCGTTGAAGGGAACAATGTACAACTCTTCCGCTACCTCGAACCCAAGATGGTCTATACTTTCGCTCAGGGCGGCGAATACACCGTGCAGATCCGCGATCTGACAAGTCGCTATGCCGGCCCCGAGTTTTCTTACCGCGTGCTGATTCGTCCCCAGGTCCCCCATATCGGCCGCCTCGAACTGGATGTCGACCGCGTCAACCTGTTACAGGGGAAGGCGCAGAGGCTGACCGTTACTGCCGACCGGGAGGAAGGCTTTGGAGGGGAGATAGCTCTCAGTGTCGAAAACCTGCCGGCAGGCGTACAGGCCTATCCGACAGCAGTCCTCGAGCCTCCCCGGCCCCCTGCCTTCGACGAAGGGGAGAAGGAGGTTTTCCGTCCCGAGACGCAAAAGGTCTCGATTGCCCTGATCGCTGAAGAAGGTGCCTCCACCACGAGGGTTCCCGTCTTCGTGCTTGTGAAAGCGCGGCCGGTTGTCAATGGGGTGCCCGGGGCCCAGATCGCGGTTGCAGAGGTCCCGCTGATGGTTGTCTCCTCTGCGCCAGGTGAAGCCGGCCAGGACGCCGATCGAGAATCTCTGAACTAGCACTACGGCCCCGGAATCATGACGAAAAGATCCATACCGATCCACTTTGTTCGGCAGTTCCTCCGCCCGGGACAGGTGGGCCTGACCTTTCTGTTTCTCTCTTTCTCAGCAGTTCACTTCTCTGTGGCCTCCGAGACCTATGAATTCAGGCTGGCCCGGAGTCACGACCCAACCCTGCTTTCCGTTCGCATCGTCCCCGCCTCGACCACGCTGCAGGGTAAGGAAGCCTCCCAGCGATTTGTGGTGATGGGGAAATACTCCGACGGGCTGGAAAGGGATGTGACGTTGGAGAGTCGTTTCAGCACAGGGGATTCGAACCTGGCTGTGGTGGATGAGATGGGGAAGGTCACAGGGCTGGCCGATGGTGAAACTGAACTGGAAGCGGAATTCGAGGGCCTGGAGCTGACCGCTGCAATTCGAGTCGAAGAATCCTCCCGGGAGACGCCGATCAGTTTTGAGCGCAGCATTGCTCCGATTCTCACGAAGAAAGGCTGCAACGGCAGTAGCTGTCATGGTGGAGTGAAGGGGAGAGGAGGGTTCAAGCTCTCGCTCAACTCCCTGAATCCGCGCGAGGACCACAAGTGGATCGTCAGAGGCGGCGTGTTTCAGGTGCTGACGACTGAATCTGATCCTGAAGTCCCACGGGTCAATCTGGCGGAGCCGCAGCAGAGTCTGCTGCTCAAGAAGCCGACCATGAGTGTCCCCCATCAAGGCGGGCGGCGCATTGGAAGGAATTCCGAAGACTACACCTCGATCCTGAACTGGATCGAGAAGGGTGCCCCTTATGCACCTGAGGATGGAAGTCCGAGCGACCCGATCGAGCGGGTGGACGTTTTCCCCGGGGAAGTCGTGCTGGATGAAGAGGGGGTTCAGCAGCTGGTCGTGTCGGCCCGGTTGTCCAGCGGTCGGCTTCGGGACATCAGTGATGAAGTCCGCTACGAATCACAAGACCCGCATGTCGTGATGGTAGACGAGGATGGACTGGTCATGACCGTCGGGCCGGGAGAAACCAACGTTCTGGTTCAAGCGGCCGGCCACACGGTTCACGCCCGCATTGGTGTCATTTCCGAGCCGATTGCCAATTACCCGAATCTTCCGCGCCGAAATTTCATCGACGAGCACGTCTTTGCCAAGCTCAAGAGGTTTCACCTGATCCCCTCGGAGCTTTCCGACGACGCGGAATTCCTGAGGCGTGTCTGCCTGGATGTCATTGGCACGCTCCCTCCTCCTCATCGTGTCCAGGAGTTTCTCAGCGATCCGGATCCGAACAAGCGGGAAAAGTTGATTGAGATTCTTCTGGAATCGCCGGAATATGTGGATTTCTGGACCTTTCGTTTTTCCGACCTGTTCAGGGTGGTGCAGGAACCCATGTACAGCCAGCTCTACTGGGAATGGATTCGAAGCAGCGTCGCCGCCAACAAACCCTATGACCAGATGGCCCGGGAGCGCCTGGCCGCCCAGGGTCGGGACCGGCCTTCCCGGCATTACTACGAGAACAACTCGCAGCCGGATCGCATCCTCTCAGAGGAACTGCGGGTGTTTTCGGGGCGAAGGTTCGACTGTGCCCAGTGCCACGACCATCCTTTCGAGCCCTGGTCGCAGGATCAGTTCTGGGGACTGGCTGCCTTCTTCGGCAACATCGACTTTATCGGATACTACGATCTTGTCTTCGACAATCCGGCCGGAGGATACGGAGACAAAGGTCAGCCTGGACTGCTCATGCATCCCCGCAAGAAGACAGTAGTGGAGCCGGCTTTCCTGGATGGAACTCCCCTGCCCGCGGACCGGAGACTGGATCCGCGCCGGGAGCTGGCCAACTGGCTGACTTCCCATCCTTACTTTGCCGAAGCGACGGTCAATCGGATGTGGGGATTGTTCTTCGGACGGGGGATTGTCGATCCGGTGGACGATTTCAAGGCCTCCAATCCTCCCACGCACCCTGAATTACTGGAGGCGCTGGCGGCCGACTTCCGGGAGAACGGGCACGATCTCAAACACCTGATTCGTCTCATTGTGCAGTCCAGAACCTATCAACTCTCGAGCCGGCCCAACGCCGCCAACCACGACGACCGCATCAACTACTCCCACTTCATGCCGCAGCCCCTGGAAGCCGAGGTTCTTCTGGATGCGGTCTCTCAGGTAGCCGGTGTGCCCGAAGTCTTTCACGAAAAACCAGCCTCCCTGGAGGGACAGCCACCCGCCGGGACCCGTGCCATCCAGTTGAAATCACCGGTGCGCTATTTCTCTCAATTTCTGGACTTGTACGGGCGACCCATGCGTTACGTCGTGTCTGAGCGGGATGCCGGCCCCAGTATCTCGCAGGCTCTGCACGTCTATGCCGGGGATACCTACACCGCCAAGTTGACTCAGGAAGGAGGCCGATTGGATCAGCTGCTCGAGAGAGAGGAATCCGACGGACCGATTATCCAGCAGCTCTACCTGGCAGCCTTGTCACGCTTGCCAACCCGGAGGGAACAGACTGAGCTGGAGGGTGCGCTGAAACAGGTTGAGCCTCCTCTGCGAAGCCAGGCCTTTGCCGATCTGACCTGGGCCCTGCTGATTTCCCGGGAGTTCGCTTACAATCACTAGGAAATGAAGTGAAGTATTGTTCGAGAAGGAAATGCTCCTCGAGTCGTTGATTTTTGAGGCATTAGAAATTAGATGAAAAAAGTCGGTTGTCTGAATTGTACGGAAGTGGAACTGGCCCGGCGGGATTTCCTGCGGGTTGGGTCGGTAGGAGTTCTGGGTCTGAGCCTGAGTCAATTGCTGCAGCTCGAGAGCGTGATGGCTGCGGGCGGCAAGACGGCGCCGGGAGTCGGCAAAGCAGAGGCTTGTATCATGCTCTGGCTGGGGGGCGGTCCCAGTCAAGTCGACACCTGGGATCCCAAAGGGAACAGTGGCTTCAAGCCGATCTCCACGAATATGGACGGCGTCCAGATCTCGGAACTGCTGCCGCTAACGGCCAGGCACATGGACAAACTCTCCATCATTCGCTCCATGCACACCGAGGAAAACAATCACCCTCAGGCGACATATTATGCACTGAAGGGCCACCGGCCCAACGCGGCCATGGACTTCCCCAGCTTTCCCTCCATTATCAGTAAAGAACTGGGGCCCCGGGGGCAAGTGCCTGCGCATGTTCTTTGTCCCGGCTGGGACTCAGCCGATGCCAAGCGTTACAACGATATCTTCAAGTCCGCTTTCCTGGGCGCCGCCTATGACCCCATGGTCCTGGCGGACAGAGGAGACCAGGGGATCGAGGTGACCGATCTTGCCTTGCCTCAATCGTTTCCGGTGGAGAGTCTGGAAAGCCGCAGCTCCTTTCTCAAGATTGTGGATCGTTTTTACCGCGAGAAGGTGCAACTGGCGGAGTTCTCCAACATGGACGGCTTCCGCGAGCAGGCCCTGCAGATGATTCTCTCGCCCAAAGTTCGGGAAGCCTTTGATCTCTCTCTTGAATCAGACAAGACCAAAGAAGCCTACGGAACGCATAAGTTCGGCCAGAGTGTGCTGCTGGCCCGGCGCTTGATCGAAGCCGGCAGCCGCTTCGTGACCGCTTCAGGCTACAGCCACAATGTATGGGACACCCACGGCGACAATGACGTGAAACACCGGGATGTCCTGGTTCCACCACTGGATCAGGCTCTCTCCGCACTGATGGAGGATCTGACGCAGAGAGGCCTCCTGGAATCCACTGTTGTCATCGTGATGGGTGAGTTTGGGAGGACCCCCCACCTGAACCCGGGACATGGGCGAGATCACTGGCCCGAATGTTGGTCCGTGGCCCTGGGAGGGGGTGGCATCCGGGGTGGCCAGATTGTCGGCGCAAGCGACCAGACGGGGGGGTACGTGGCCGAACGCATGGTCACGATGGGAGATCTGTTGGCTACCGTCTACAGGGCCCTCGGAATTGATTGGCACAAGGAATTGATGAGTCCCATCGGCCGCCCTGTCAAGATTGCCAACTCCATTGACGACGAAACCGGAGTTCCGCTCGAGGAACTCGCCTAACCCGGAAAATTCATAAGTTGTCGGCTGCAGCGCCCCCATCATCCGCGCTGGCTGCGTTCCCCCTCCTCGGGCTCCTCGACAGAGTCACGACTATGCCTGCGGTGCCCTCGGAGGTAAAGCCTTGCCAGCGCGGCGCTTGCGGCCCTTCGCTGTTACCTGCGCGGAAAGTGCCATGCAACTTGTGCCTTGTGTCAGGGACGACCACCCGGGCCGCCCCTGGCGTTTTCCGCGACGGTTTGGCCATCCCCTTCTCTGCTATCTCGACAGGATCGGGTTTCAGTCGAGCGCAACCGTCTGTATCCTTGAACCATGGAACGTCCTGGTCCCCTTCCCAAGTGGCATCGGACGGCGAACGAGGAGGTATTATGGGAATTCGTCTTTGCATCCTTCCACTTTTCTGCCTGATTCTTTCGGTGGAACTAAGCGCCACAAGACTGGTGACTTATAGTTTCCGCGGTGAGACCAGGCTGGGTGCGTGGCTGGCTGGCGAAGTGATCGATCTGAACCGGTCTTACAGACTGATGCTGGAAGAACGCCGGACGCCGCGAGCCCGGGCTCGCGCTGACGCCCTGGTGCCGCCTCGCATGGTCGAATTCTTAAGTGGGGAGGAAGATTCGCTGCGAGCTGCAATGGAAGCTCTGCGTTTCGTTCGGGATCGTCTCAAGCAGGGTGGAAGGGATCGACTCATCAAGAGGGGAGTCTTGTTCTCGCAATCCGAAGTCAGACTTCTAGCCCCGGTGCCCGATCCACCCAGTCTACTTTCCATTGGCGCCAATTATCGAGCCCACATTCTGGAAAGCGGCGGTGAGATACCCGAATATCCCACGGTTTTCAGCAAGCATGGAGTGATCATCGGCCCCCAGGAAGCGATCGCCATTCCCGAGGCTGTTGAGGAGCCTGACTATGAAGCGGAGCTGGCCTTTGTCATCGGCAAGCGAGCCCGGCGGGTCGCCAAAGTAAACGCACTCGATTACGTGGCGGGGTACCTGGTCTTCAACGATGTCTCGGCGCGTGCTTTCCAGCACCGGGTGAGCCAGTGGACTCTGGGTAAGAGCGCAGACACGTTTTCAGCCATGGGGCCGTACCTGGTTTTAAGGGACGAAGTACCCGATCCTCACAAACTTCGAATCAGCACACAAATCGGCGGCGAAATCTTGCAGGACGCCAACACCGGAGACATGATTTTTACAATTGCCGACATCGTTGCGTACGTTTCGCAAATCATGACCCTGGAACCTGGCACGGTGATTTCGACTGGGACTCCCTCCGGAGTCGGCGCGGCCCGAAACCGCTTCTTGAAACCCGGCGACGTCGTTACAGTGGAAATCGAAAAACTGGGCATTCTGGTGAATCCCGTAACCCGGGAAACAGATCACTAACCCGGAAAATTCATAAATTGTCGAAGCGAAGGGCCGCCAGGGCGGATGATGGGGGCGCTGCAGCCGACAACTTATGAATTTTCCGGGCTAAAGAAGTGTGACATGAGAAGACGTCAGTTCATCAAATCCACCGCTGCAGCACCTGCTGCAAGAAAACAGACGCTGGCCGAAACTTTGAAAGCTTCGAACTCGCTACCTGACCAGGTGGATCTCAACTTCCAGGTCCAGTTTGCGCCAGGCGCGATCAGCGGTCAGGATCGGCAGCCGGGCCCGCAGACCACACGCCAGACAGATTCGGTCGCCCAGCGAGAGACCTTGTTTGCGGGTCACCTCCACCAACCGGGCAGCGCTGTATCCCAGGTCCCGGTCGACCGAGACGACACGGAGCGGAAGAGCGCTCAAAGTCGGCTCCACGTCCGCCGCCGGCACGCCAACTGACACCATCTTGCTCCCGACTTCACACAAGTTGACTGACGTGATCGTCGCCTCACCCAGCAAAGGCGAAATCTCCTGCCAGCCTTTCTCCCGATTGAGCAGGAGCAAGAGGACCGATGCATCCCAGACGAATTCACTCACTGGCCGCCTCCGCCCGCCGCTCCCGGATCAACTCGTCTACCAACGATCGATCGTCATCTTTTACATGTTGTTTCAGGAGCGCCTGTGCACTGGCCAGGGCCTGGGCAGTGGTGAGAACCCGAAGTCCGTCGCTATCCAGGCGCAGGATTACGGTCGCGCCTGCTTTGAGCCCGAGAGCCTTTCGAAACTCGGCAGGAACGACTAATCTGCCAGATAGATCAATTCGTACCATCTTTTGATTCATATGGCAGAGTATAGAGGATATGGCTGATTTCCTCCACATGGCTGGCCGAACGGTGTATCTGGCTTCCAGGCCAGACCGGTCCCAGCCTGACCCTGAAAGAGGGCGTAACGCAGGCACTCTGGTATGCCACGCTCAACACCTGGCTTCTCGTCGGTGCTTCGGAAGCCGAATGCTTTGCCAATAATCGCAGACTCAGTTCGCCTGGATGTCGTAACTGAAAAGCAATTCTTGATTACGTAAGTAAAGGCGGCCGTTGGCGACGACAGGGTGAGTCCAGATCAGCCAGCGAGGCTGGCGAAGCTGGGAATCGGGGGAGAGCTGAAACCGTCCGCGTTCTTTCCAGGCTTCTGTGGCGGCTTCAATCAGAACCACTGTTCCTTCCTGCTCGCTCAGGAGATAGAAACGGCCGTCGGCATAGGTGAGCGAGCCCTTGCCCAGGCGCTCTTCTTCGCTCCACAAGACTTCACCGGTCAAGAAATCCAGGGCGGTCCAACCTCGATTGTCAGAGTACCCGAAAACGTAGTCATCGAGCAGGATCACCCCGCCGTGGTGGTTCTTCATGAGCTGGTTGAAGTAAACGTCCTCCGCTGAGTGGTTCGGACCCAGGTGAACCAGCTTACAGCCCACGCCGTAACCCGAGCTGACGAGAATGTGACCGTTCTGATAGACAGGTGTGGTCACCACAGCGGTACGTCCGGGCCACTCGGATTTCCAGAGCACCCTGCCATTGGCGGAATCCACTCCAACCAGGGCTTCTCGGGTTAGTTGAGCGTATTGTCTGGTGTCGTTCCACTCAAAAACGATGGGAGAGGAATACTCAGCGGGGTCAGTGAACTCGAGCGACTGCCATATCGTCTTCCCTGTGGCGGCATCCAGTGCAGCGATCGCACCCTTCGACCCTCCGGGAGTGCAGATCACCTTGCCCTGATCCACCAGAACACTCTCGCAGTAGCCCCACTTTGGAGGGCTGCCTCCCAGTTCGGCCATCGTGACTCTCCATAGCAGCTCCCCGGTGTGGATTTGGGCACAGACCAGATGGCCCCCGGCTCCCAGAGCGTAGACTCGATTGCCGCTGACTGTCGGAGTGCTGCGGGGGCCATTCCCACGTGCGTTCTCGAACATCTCGCCGACATCAAGAGACCAGAGCTCCTGGCCGGTCTCGACGTCCACAGCCAGGAGTTGCTCAACCCCCTGGCGGGCTCCCATCATGAAGAGCCTGTCTCCGACCACTGAGGGTCCCGAGTAGCCGATGCCGGCATTCTCGAACTTCCAGCTCAGAGGCGGGCCCTGCGAAGGCCAGGATTTCAACAGTCCTTGCTCTGCGGATACATCGGTCCGATTTGGCCCTCGCCACTGGGGCCAGTCTTCGGCTACGCCCTCAGTCGCTGAGGATAGGAAAAGGAGAACCAGACAAATCCAGCGGGAGACTTTTGGCCTCACGTTCTGGCTCTCCGGGTGTCTCTTCAACTCGTCAGTAAACTGACACATGCTGTCTCCTCCTCTGCAAACGAACCCGCAGCACATTATAGTCAGCCTGAGAGCTCTTTTGGTTCAAACCTGTGGGGGATGCTGGCCGTAGAGGTCGCCCGTGTTCCACTCCTTCTCGGGCACCGGGGGAAGGGGCACCGAGAAGGGGACACTTCTTGGTTGGCGGATTCCTGTCAATCCCTTCAGTTCCCAGATCGTGTCCCGTCCGGCGGCAGGCGGCAAGAGAAACAGAAAGGGGAGAATGAAAAGGACTGGTCTTGTGCATCTGCACATCGGCTAACTCAGAACTTCGTTGACGACGCGGACCGGGAATTCATCGGTGAGGCGCTCGTTACGGCCCTCGCGTTCGTAGACCAGCTCGCGGTGGTTCATCCCCAACAGGTGAAGAATCGTTGCGTGAAGGTCGTGCACGCTGACCGGGTTTTCCACCGCCTTGTAGCCGATCTCGTCGGTCGCGCCGTAGACCGTGCCTGCCCGAACGCCGCCACCGGCCATCCAGAGGCTGAAACCGGTTGGGCCGTGGTCGCGGCCGTCCGCCATCCCGGCTCTGGATTGGGAGAGCGGGAGTCTGCCAAACTCCCCTCCCCAGACCACCAGGGTCGTGTCCAGCAAGCCACGCTGTTTGAGATCCGCCAGCAGGGCGGCGACCGGCTTGTCAGTCTTGCCGCAGCAGTAGCGGAGGCTCTTATCCAGGTCGGCATGAGTATCCCAGATCTGTTGTTCAATGTAGATTTGGACGATCCGAACACCGCGCTCCACCAGGCGCCGGGCCATCAGGCAGCGGCGTCCGTAGGAGGCAGTCAAAGCGTCGTTCAGGCCGTACATCTCGTGGGTCGCCTGGCTTTCCTGGGAAACGTCGAGGGCGTCGGTGGCTGACATCTGCATTCGGGCGGCCAGTTCATAGCTGGCAATTCGGGCGTCCAGGTCGGGCTGTCCGGGCCTCTGGTCACGATGGGCGGCGTCCAGGCGCTTCAGCAAAGACTGCGACAGCTCCACGACCGGGCGGGGCCATTCCTCTCGCGGCTTCAGATTCAGAAGGGGAGAACCCTCGGAACGGACTCGCGTTCCCTGGTACTGGGGTGGAAGCCAACCTGCCTGCCAGTTCTGAATGTGGTTGACGGGCAGGCCCTTCGGGTCGTCGAGCACCACGTAGGCCGGCAGGTTCTGGGTCTCGCTTCCCAAACCGTAGACCACCCAGGACCCCAGCGAGGGCCGGCCGGTTCGTGGCCGCCCCGACTGCATGATGAATATGGCCGGCTCATGGTTGAAGTTTGTGGTGAACATGGAACGGATCAGAGCGATGTCGTCGACGCGTTGGGAGAGGTGGGGCAAAAGCTCGGAAACTTCGATCCCCGATTGACCGTGTTTGGTGAAACGGTAAGGCGAAGGCATGAACCCGCCTGCCTCGTTGATGAATTCAATGTCATTGGCCAGGTCGCGCCCCGGCGGCTGCCCGCTGTACTTCTCCAGCGCCGGTTTGGGGTCGAACAGATCCACCTGGCTCGGGCCCCCGTTCATGAAGAGGTGAATCACGGATTTGGCCCTGGGCTGGTGGTGGGGAGGTCGCGGCTTTAGGTCGTACACCCTCCGACCTGCCGTGGCGGCACTGGCGGAAAACAGATCGGCGCCCAGCAGCGAGGCCAGAGCCGTCCCGCAAAAGCCATCGCTGATTCGGGAAAAAAAAGTCCGCCGCGGCAGCCCCGTCGAATGGGCGGGGGCGCGGCAGTTCGTGCAGCTGGACGGCATTTCGCTTCTCCTTCAGAGTCGGCTTGTACCAGGACCCCAATCTGGTCGCCAACTCTTAATCAATATAAAGAAATTCCGCTGAATTCAAGATCGTGTGGCAAACGGTAGAAAGCGCCAGCCACTGGGCGCGTGACCTCCTGGGTTCGGCCGGGACTTCGCTTGCCAAATGGCGCATCCAGTGAGATGTCAGTTCGCCCAATGTCGCCATGGTCATTTCCCGTTCTTCAGCCGATGGCGGACGACTCAAGGCGGCCAGAAACACTCGCTCAACCTGGTGTTTCGCATCGTCACCGGCAGCGTCGATCGCCCGCCCGGCCAGGTAACGGGAGCTTTCCCGCACCAGATCGCTGTTCATCAGCTGCAGAGCCTGGGAGGAAACCGTGGAGTGGGGGCGTTTCAGACAGTTGGGTGTCAACTGAGGCGCGTCGAAAGCTTCCAGCAAGCTCACCGGCTGTGAGCGACGCTGCGCCAGGTAAATGCTGCGCCGAAACCCCTTTTCGGACGCCTCGCCCACTACTTCTCCGTCGGGTCGGACCTCCACCGGGTCGGGTGTTCCGAAGGGGGTCGTTTCCAGCCGTCCAGCCACATTGAGGATAGTGTCTCGCACGGCGTCGGCGTCCAGACGTCGCAACGGAAATCGTGACAGCAGAAGGTGGTTCGTATCGGAGTCGGTACGTTCGGGATCGAAGCGCGAGCTTTGTCGATAGGCCGCCGACGTCATGATCAGCCGGTGCATGGCCTTCATGCTCCAGCCTTTGAGCACGAATTCCGTCGCCATCCAATCGAGCAGTTCGGGATGGGACGGTCTCGGGCTCTGGGTGCCGAAGTTTCCGGGGTTCGCCACCAGTCCGGTGCCGAAATGGTGCTGCCAGATACGGTTGACCATGACCCGGGAGGTCAGCGGGTGGCGCGGTTGCGTCAACCAGCGGGCCAGAGCCAGACGGCGTCCACTGGTATCGGTTTCCCAGGCTGGTTTGACAACTCGGTAGGGTTCAATCCCGTCGCTCAGCACGGAGGGCACTCCAGGCGTCACTACCGGTCCGAGCTTCTGGTATTCTCCACGCAGCAGAATAGCCGTCGCGGTGGGTTCGCCTCCCATGTCGAACAGGGCTCGAATTCGCGGCTCGGGTCGCAGCCCGGAGCGGGCCGCCTCAATCTCCTTTTCAATTCTTGCGGCCTCTTCTTTGTAGTGTTCGAATCGCTTCGCCAGGTCTTCCGGCCCGACCGCCAGATCCCTCACGAACTTGTCTGCCAGATAGAGCTGGGCCGGGGTGCGCTGCCCGGGTGGAGTGTTGATCGCTTTTTGGACGTCCTCCCGCAGGATCTCGGGCAGTTCCACCAGCTTTTCGGCCAGCAGCAGCTCGCGCAAAGGTCGTGCCTTTTCTTCCAACTGCTGCTCCAGGTGCTGGATCTCTTCCTGAATGGGCGCGTTGTGGGACCTGGCCTGCTGTCGCTCCGATTCACTCACCTTGTCCAGAAAACGCGTGTTGGAATCATTCCAGTTGGCGGCGGGTCCAATTTCTAGAAGGCTGGGAGACAGCCAGTCGAAAGGATCGTAGGCGGTGCGCAGAATGGCGCTGAATCGATAGTAGTCACGCTGGGGAATCGGGTCGTACTTGTGATCGTGACAACGGGCACAGGCCACGGTCAGCCCCAGGACCGCCGAACTGAGGATCTCGACCTGAGAGGCCACCACTTCCAGACGCATGGGGATGAAGTTCTGCGAGCTGCTGTAGGTGCCATCGGGAGCCATGCGCAGGAATCCGGTAGCCACCAGGGAGTCGATCTGTTCCGCCGACAGCTCCGGCACCTGGTAGTCAAACAATTCATCGCCTGCAATCTGTTCCAGCAGGAAACGGTCGTAGGGTTTGTCGCGGTTGAGCGAGCGGATAACGTAGTCGCGGTAGCGGTAGGCGTGGGGTCGGATGGCATCGGCCGATACCTGCCCTTCCGAATCGGCGTATCCGACCGCGTCCAGCCAATAGCGCCCCCAGCGCTCCCCGTAACGGGGTGACTCGAGGAGGCGATCGATGAGCCGCTGGTAAGCGGAAGGGCTGTCGTCGCCGAGATAGGCTTCGACTTCCTCGGGGGTGGGAGGCAGGCCGGTCAGGGCAAAGTAGGCGCGGCGCATCAGGGTGAGCCGATCGGCCGGGGGGGAAAAGCTGAGGTTTTCCGACTCCAATCTTGCCAGCAGGAAGGCGTCGATCGGAGTGCGGACCCGCTGCTGCTGGCGAACCCTGGGAACCGCCGGCCGCTGAGGCGGCTGGAAGGCCCAGAATTTCCGGTCTTGTTCGCTCACCAGGGGATCCGCACCGGGGCCTGGCTCGAGAACCTCCGGTTCTTGCGAGGGGGCGCCGGCAGCAATCCACTTTTTGAGCTTCTCCAATTCCCGCGAGGTTACCGGACGAACCGAATAACCGGCCTGTGACTCCGCCGGCGGCATGTCCGCGGCCTCGATGCGCCGGATCAGGAGGCTTCGCTCGGGGTCGCCGGGGATGATGGCGGGTCCGGAGACGCCGCCTCTGAGCAAATCGGCTCGCTTGCGCAGATCCAGTCCGCCTTGCTGGACCCGCCGGCCATGGCAGGCCAGGCACTTGACCCCGAAGATGTTCACCATCACTTCGCGCTCGCCGGGGTCGCCTGCGGGCACCAGGGGATCTGTCCCCGCCACCCCCTCCTCGGACAGGGCGCCACTTTCAATCCAGAGGCGGATCAGCTCGATTTCCTGATCCGGCAAACGGTTCCCGTCCGCGGGCATCTCGCCGGCCAGAATCCTGGCCAGGAGAAGACTTTCGCTTGCCGAGCCCGGGACAAGCGCAGGTCCGGCCCCCCCTCCTTCGAGGAGAGTGCCGACGCTCCGCAGGTCCAATCCCCCCTGCCGCTTCGATTCCCCGTGGCAGGACAGGCAGTTGCGCTCGAATATAGGCAGGATGTCCGACTGAAAGCGGGGAGGGTTCCGGGTGCCGGCCTCAGGAAGGACCGCTGTGGTGGCAATCGCGAGGACCGGCAGGATTGACTGGAGCAGCCACGTAGTCAACACTCGCGTAGTCCTTGTTTTGCCCTGCTTCGCGATGGAGGGTTCCAGCTTGAAAAGCCAGCCGAGCCGACACAAGACTCCAGTATATTGACTCCTCGCTCTCTTGTCACGCATCTGCGTGACGGTTTCAACGGCCTCGACCCAGGGTGGCTGCGACGAGCTTGCCATTGGGCAGCCTCAGCGTGTACGACGCAGGCCCTCTGGTTGGCCTGGGCGAAATCCGCGCCGGCTCGGGAGATGGCCGGCTCCATGGAAGGAATCGGTAGCGGGCCCCTCTGGTGGTCGCAAACTCGAGAATGTCACCCTTGAGCCGGCCTTTGATTGCGGCGCCCCCAACCAGTCTGACCGGCTCATTCCAGGGATTACGCAGCCGGCATTTTTCTCCAAGACGGGATTCTATTTCGATGAATTGCACCTGTCCCTTTTCGAGCGAGGCCGTCACCAGGAATCCACCACGGGCCAGGAGGCGGAACCAACCTTGCCATCGGCGGGGCCAGGCCGGGAAGACGCTGATCACCTCAGGCTGGCCCGGTCGGGCAGAAACACTCTGCAGCAAGCCTTCCTGCAAAGTAGTCGTGAGGATCCCCAGGTGCTCGATCGAATGGGCTGTTGGACCCTCGAAGTTGCTGAACCCGTTGGCCAGGGGAGCAAAGCCTTTCTGGTAATAACTGGCCATCATCAGTGGCAGTTCCTCGCCACGCCCCATTCGGGCGCCGGAAATCGGCATGCGGACGGCCGTGTTGAATTCGCCGCCCTCCCGAATTTCGCTCCGAGTAGGATTCAGGTCGGCAATCTTGTGAACAATCCTGTCGGTCTCCGCATCGCGGGTTTCCAACGTCCAGTCCTCAAACGGAAACACCGGCCACTCCAGGGCGGTTCCAATCACGTGATGTCGCCCCTGCACCTCACCCAGATGTCCCACGGACCAGACATCTTCAGCCAGGACACCCCCCTCGAGAGCCTTCGATGCCGGATCACTGCCCATCGTGTAGGGCGTCAGGTTCTCCAGGAATTCTTGCCACCCGGCTCTCAAATCCGAATCGAGATTCAATATTTCGGCTGCCCGCAGAGCCAGCGGGATCGTTCCACGGATGGCCGCCAGGTCCAGCTGCCCATCATTCACGCCCCAGAAAGCCTCATGCTGATTGGTCCCAAATATGTGATAGCGGCCGGCGCTGCCCTTCTTGGCCAGATTGCGGTAGAACTCTGCTGTCCCCCGGAGCAGGGGATACGCGTGGGTGCGAAGCCACCCCACATCTCCGGTGTATCTGAATCGCCACCAGGCCTGTACAGCCAGCTCACCTCCCGAAGAGACCATGTGAGTGATCCACGAGTATCTCTTGCGGCCTTTTTCGGTCACGGCCCGAAGGCCGGAATCAAATCGGCACCAGTCATGAGTACGCGCAGACATTCGCTCCTTTGCCCGGCGTCCCAGGTAAATCTCACGAAACTCCTTAGCGACATCGGCGGGTAGGATGAGCGGGCCGTTGAAGGGAGTCGTCTCGGGATAGAAGGCTCCCTCTACCCCCCATCTCTGAGCCCCGGCCTTCCAGGCGTGCGGGAGCTGTTTCACATACATCCGGAAAAAGGGTTCGGTGAGCTCGACGGCGTCAGACGCGTAAAGCGGGTAATAGGCGCTCTCAGTAGTCCACACCCAGAACTGGGAACCCCACTTTCTCTCGTCGCCGTCGACTGCGAAGAGCGAGCCGTTCCACTTGGGGGGGAGCATGCCGCGAGAGCTGCTGGCCATGTAGTAAAGATGCAGAAAGCGGACCCTTCCCATGAATTGGGCGACGCCGTCCGAACTCGTCAGGTGAACGAAGGTCCGTGACCAGAAGGAAGCCCACCAGTCTGCGTGTTCCTGCTTCAATCGCTGGTAGCCGGCCGTCGACCCTTGCTCCAGAAGACGAACCGCCTTCAGGGCCAGCCCTTCATCGGGCTGCCGGGACGCCGCGCTGGCCACCAGCAGCGTGGTTTTTCCCCGGCTCGGGGAGGCGATGATCGTCCGGGCCGTCTCCCCCTGAGCACCGACGGTAACCTGCTCCCCAACTACGGCGGCAGCCACTACGGAAGAGGAATAATGAGTTTTCTCCTGGAACTCCTGAATGACGAGTACTTTGTCTTCCGTCGACTCAAAGCGGTAGCGCGCCAGGTGCCTGCCGGTACGAACCTCGGGTTTTCTCCACATCGAGACACGCACCTGCACGGGCTGTGGGTCTTTCCGATGGTCTGTTATCTCGAGGGTCAGCAGATCGGTTTGGGAGGAAACGAAGCAGCGCACGCTGACGCCGTCGCCGCTGATTGAGCACTCCGCCTCGTAAAGAGAGGTTCTCTGCAGAAACGGCTCGCCAGGCGCAAAGGGCCGGCCACCAAGTTCGATGGTGACCCGGGCACAGCTCCCGCAGTAGTCCACGGAATCCCACTGGGGGCCCGAGTGAGTGTTGTCGACTGCGAACACATCGCAGCGGTTGATCTGCAGGTGGACAGAGCCGGGGGACGTCCAGACCAGTGTCCCCATTGTGCCGTTGCCAATTGGATGCCCTTCAACGGGTGCCCCGGCCGGGCTCTGATAAACCAGGTCGGCTTGCGACACCAGGGCCTGGTAATCCACTTCCAACAGGCTGGAAGGTTCAGTTCGACTCCGGCAGCCCTGTGAGGTCATCCAGGGGATCCCCGAAGCGAGAGAGCCGGTCGCTGCTGTCGTAGCTCTCAAGAATGCCGCGCCGATCAATCCTCTGCTTTCTCATCGCTAAGTACTCACTTCCATAAATACGATGATGTTTGTTGGGAGCGCGACGGAGGCCAGCTTGCGGCGATCTAACGAGTCGATGCGCAGACATCGGCGAGGAGGAACAACAAAGAGATGGGCCCGTCCCGCCCCATACGCAAACATCATCCGGCTCACCTCCCTATCCTAACTGAAGCGATCAGTGTTGCAGTTCGCGTGCGGCGCTCAGCCGCGGGTGAGTATTTAGATCCGGAGAGGGTCGATCACCTCCAGGAAGGGAAATCGATGGAAATCCGTATCCCGAGTGTAGATACGCCGGATGCCATGCTCCCTCATGAGGATGGCCGTATGGGTGTCATGGAGCAGATTTCCCGTGAGATCGGGGAGTTCTGTCAGGGTCTGCGCCGCAATCTCAGGGTGCGCCGGTCTGAGGAGATTTTGGCTCGGGCGGAGGCTGTGGAGAAGCTCCAAAAGGAGATCGCAAATCTACCCAGTTCGGTTCGTGAGTCGTTTGTGCTTTTTAGCCTGGAAGGCTTCAATTCTGACGAAACCGCAATGATCACAGGTAAAGAACCGGCAGACGTGTTGACTGAAGTGGAAGAGGCTCGTCTGGAATTGCGCAAGCGGTTAATCTAGCTTCAGCTGCAGTGCGTGGACCCCAGCATTTCGGACCTGGTGCACTGTCCCGGAAGTTCACGCGCACCTTCGGGCGTGGTCCCTTTTTGCGGTAGATTTACTGTAGGGAATCTATGGACCCCTATTTGTATTCACCCTTCTTCAGCGTTAGAGTTTAAGAGCTCGAATCCGATGTGAACTTGCGGGTGTCGGTGAAAAGGGGCCTTCCGCAAAAGTAAGTGGCGCAGCCGATTTGCTAAGGAGATGATAAGCATGAAAAGCAGTTTTTGTGGTTTGGGTATCCCCTTCACCGGTCGTTTCCCTCATGCTGAAGCCTTGGCCGCAGTCATGGCTCTGGGACTATCGTGTCAGCCCGACTCCCACAGAGAAGCCCCCAGGTCAGAGGAGAGCTCAAAGGCCGAAGTGGCCAGTCAGGATACCGACGTGTTGCCGCCGTCGGACTTGATTCTGCAGTTTTCGGATGACTTCAATCAAGAATATGAGGCGCCGCATCGCTTTGACATGACTCATTGGATCAAATGGAGTGGGGATGCCAGGACTGAAAACGGATATGCGATGTACAGTGCGGGAACAACACCCGGCAAATTCGGCACCGCCGGCATCGGCACGCGGGAAAAATACTTCAATCCGGGCTTAAGAGGCACCAACGGAGTTGAGGTCACCTTTGTAGGGTATGTCCAGTTAGAAGATGCGCCGGAACCTACCGCTGAGGAGGCCCGGATGCTGGGAATCGAGCATGGCATTGTGCCGCTCGCGCCCCTCTATCTCACGGGCATGGCTGTGACGATTTCCAACGTGTATGGGCAACTTGCGTTACCAGAGGAGGGCGTCAGGACTGTGCAACTCCATTTCGATGTGACCAAGAACTGGGGACTGAATTGGTGGCTGGCTCGCTCGATCATGCTCCACGATGCGGAGAAGCGCCCGGCGTGGTACCCGGCGTGGGATGGGCGGTTAAAAACACTAAGAAGATTCCTTGAAAAGGGTAATTTTACTGCTGCTCCGTTTTTTGCCCTCGCAGGCAGGCATGATCACCCGGTCGACATGGAGAGTCCTTTCGGTCGCCGTGTCGGACTATATCTGACGGATGACGGCAATACGATCTACTGGACATTGGATGGCAAGGTAATGGACCGGGTCGACATTACCGGTTTTTTCTCTTCCAGCCCGGAGTCCGTGAAGGACGGGGCCTATGTCACTATCTCGGGAGCGGGCTATCAACCGCACATGTGGAAAGTTGATGATGTGGCGATTTACGCCAGCCCGTAAGAACAAGACCAAATGACGATGTCGCAAGAGCGTTTTCCAGTCTCACAGGGCTGGCGACTCGGCCGCCTTCCAGACAGACAGTCTAGGTGACAGCCGTAACGATCTTCCCAGTGCTCGCGAGGGTTAACATCCCGGGGTTGCACGAGCATTCTTGACGATCGAAGACTGCATGTTCACTCCGAACCGGCATCTTCAAGGCTGGGGACGTATTCCTGAAGAACTGGAAAATCCTTCAGGTGCCTTGAAGTGGCAGCTTCCAGGCAGGAGTCAACCCACCAGAAAACATCCTGGTCGATAACCTTCTTCCTCAGCGTCGCCATTCGTGACTGACGGTCGGGAGCGGGCATCGCATAGGCCTGTCGGATGGCCCTGGCAACGCCCTCGACGTCGAATGGATTGACCAGCAGGGCGCCCTCCTGAAGCTGATCCGCTGCGCCGGCGAACTCACTCAGGATGAGAACGCCGCGACCTTCGAAGTTACAGATACAGTACTCCTTGGCGACCAGATTCATCCCGTCCTTGATCGGCGTTACAAGTGCGATTCCGGCAGCGCGATAATACGCGATCAACTCGACTTGCGTGAGGTTCCGGAACTGGTAGTGGATGGGAACCCATCTCGAACGGGTGAACTGCCCGTTGATCTCGCCAACCAGCCTCTCGATCTCCTGCTTGAGCTGCACATACTCTGGGATCTCGCGACGACTCGGAACGACGATCTGGACGAGGGAGATCCGCTCGTGCAGCTCTGGGTGGTCCTCGAGCATCCGGCGAAATGCGTTCAGGCGATAGGGTATGCCTTTCGTGTAATCGAGTCGATCAATGCCAAGAGTGATTTTCCGGTCCCTAAACTGCTCCCGGATCAGCCTGGTGGCTTTGGTCACCGCCTCGCTTTCGGCTTTCTTGACAAATGCCCCGGCATCAATGCTGATGGGAAAGTGCCCGATGCGCATGTCCCGCCCCTCGAGTCTGATGTGGGCAACGCGCCCGGAGTCGTCGATCTGAGCGCCAGGGGCAAGCGCCTCCAGACAAGCCAGGAAGTTTCTCTTGTCCCTCTGCGTCTGCAGACCGACGAGATCGTGGGCCAGGAGATGCTGAAGGATCTGCAGCCTCCAGGGCAGAAGGCGGAAGATGTCGAGGGGAGGGAATGGAATGTGCAGGAAGAACCCTGTCCTGCTCGAAACCCCGAGTTGTTTCAATTCTTCTGCGACGGACATCAGATGGTAATCGTGGATCCACACCAGACCCCCGGGTTCGCAATACCGGGCGGTGGTTTGGGCGAACTTGCGGTTGACCTCCAGATAAGTCTCCCAATACCTGGGATCGAAGTTGCACAGGGTGTGCAGATCGTGAAACATCGGCCAGATGATCTGGTTGGCGAAGCCATAGTAAAACTCCTTTTCCTCCCGTGCCGAAAGCTTCACGGCATGCAGGTCGTAGCCGGAATCCCGACTGGCCCTGGCCAGAATCTCTTCCATCTCGTCCTCGTCGCTCGTGCCGGAAATACCCGGCCAGCCGATCCAGTGTCCTCCCCGGTCCTTCAGGACCGGGAGAAGAGCGGTCACGAGCCCACCGGAACCCGGCTCTGTCTGCCAGTCTCCTTCCTCCGTTTTTGACAAAACCACTGGAAGGCGATTGGAAACGATAATCAAACGACCCTTCAGGGAGGATCCGGTTGGCTGGGTCACGACCGGCACCCCGAGGCGGCCGTCCATTGCTGAAGAAAATCCAGAAGCTCCTCGGGAGGAGAGATCCGCAGGTGGGCCGCGGTCGGCCGGGGCTCGCGTCGCACCAGAACGCCCAGGCCCCGCTCGCCGAGAGCCTCAAAAGCATCTTCGTCGGTCAGGTCATCCCCCAGATAGGCCACGGGCACGTCCTCGCCCAGCTCCGAGAGAACGGTTCTCACTGCAGAGCCCTTGGTGGCGCCCTGTGCTCTGAACTCAATACCTCCGTCAAACCTGCGCATCTGGACGGCTCCGTCACGACCCATCACCTCCCGGTGGCTGGCGAGTTCGGCTCCAACCTTCTCCACGAGCTGTGGGTCGCGACCGCGGAAATGGATGGCCAGACAGCCGGGTTTCTCTTCCAGCCAGTCTTTCAGCCCCTTTTGTTCGACCCAGTTCCGGGTCCGATCGAGGTGCTGCTGTGCTTCGAGGCTGAGCTCCTGGACCTGATACGTCTCATCGACGAGCAGCCTCTCTCGCCCGTGGGAACCCCACACCTCGCTCGGGTGGCGCAATTGCAAGAGAGGTTTCAGGTCTTGAACGGCTCGACCGGTCACGATTATCAAACGGCAGCAACCCTGTTCGAGGATCGCGTTCAGGCAGGCCCGGACCCCCGGGTAGGGAGTCGCCTTGCTGGGGTCCTGTCTGAAGGGCGCCAGCGTCCCATCGTAGTCAAGGAAGAGCACGCTCTGCCTGGCATTTCGCAAACGGGCCAGGAAGGGCTCCAGAAGAGAGCGACCCCGATAAGTTTTCTGCACGCCGGACCACCATACGTGGAGAGACACGAGGCATGAGACGCATTTCACATCTTACCAAACAAGCAGCCACGGGTCGTCGGGACGGGTTGAAAAATACCGCCTGCTGGAAGCAACCAACCTGCCGCTCCAATCAGGTTTGCAATGGCCGGCTCGTGTCGTAAACTACCCGGGCATGTCGTACCTTCGCATCGAGGATCACGGGATCATCGGTAACCTTCAAACAGCGGCTCTGGTTGGAATTGACGGCACGATTGACTGGTGCTGCCTGCCGGCTTTTGACTCCCCGAGCGTTTTTGCAGCAATACTGGACCGGGAAGTCGGGGGCCGCTTTGCCCTCAGCGCCAAGAGCCGGGTCAACTTCAAACAGCAGTACCTGCCTGACAGCGCAATTCTGGTGACGCGTTCCTACTGCGATCACGGTCTCGGCCAGATCGTGGATTTCATGCCGGTCCTGGACGACGCAAACGGCAGCCATCAGATTATCCGACAGGTGAGTTGTGTCCGCGGAGAGGTTCTTTACGACTTGCGCTGCCAGCCCGCCTTCGACTATGCACGCGCCCGACACGAAGTCCATCTCGTTGAAGGGGGTGCCATCTTTGCGGATGAAAATGGGCGCAGCTATGGCCTGGAGAGCAGCATCGGCCTGGAAGCTGCAGGACCCACTACCTCCGCTTCCTTCCGGCTGAAGGAAGGAGAGTCCCGTCACTTTGTCTTCAAACACCTGGACGCAGGCCAGGATCTAGCTCCCATGACCGACACGGAAAGGCTTTTCGCCCGAACGCTGGAGTATTGGCAGGAGTGGATGGGGCGGTGCTCCTACACCGAGCGGTGGGACGAACTGCTTCGGCGCTCCGTGCTGACTCTCAAGCTTCTCACCTATCAGCCGACCGGTGCCATTGTGGCTGCGCCGACCATGGGGCTTCCGGAACACATCGGAGGGTCTCGCAACTGGGACTACCGCTACACCTGGATCAGGGACGCTGCTTTCACGCTGTACGGACTGATGCGGATGGGTTACACCACTGAGGCAACGCATTTCATGCAGTGGCTCTCGGATCGGGCCAGGGAGATTGACGTCGACTCGCCGGTGCCCCTGCAACTGATGTACGGAATCAATGGCAACAGTGAGCTGCCAGAGTTCGAGCTGGATCATTTGAAGGGATTCATGAACTCGCGGCCCGTCCGGGTTGGTAACGCCGCCCACAAACAACTGCAACTGGACATCTACGGCGAGCTTCTGGATTCCATCTATCTGTACAACAAGTATGGAAGCAAGATCTCCCACGATCTCTGGCAGTATTGCCGCAGAATCGCCAACTGGGTGACGGAAAACTGGGATCAGCCGGATGAGGGGATCTGGGAAACGAGGGGAGGGCGGCATAACTTTGTCTATTCCCGGCTGATGTGCTGGGTTGCCCTGGACCGCACGATCCGAATGTCTCTCTTTTACAGTCTTCCCGGTGACCGGCTCATGTGGGGAGACCAACGTGACAAGATTTACGATCAAATCATGGACAAGGGATGGAACCCGCAACGGATGGCCTTTCGACAACACTACGACACCGACGCTCTGGATGCATCCAACCTGCTGATGCCTCTGGTCAAGTTCATTTCCCCGACGGATCCGCGCATGCTGTCCACGATCGACGCAACCCTGGAGTCGCTGACGACCGACAGTCTGGTCTATCGATACGATCCCAGGGAGGCGCCCGACGGTCTGGCCGGTGCGGAGGGGACGTTCTGTTCGTGCACCTTCTGGCTCGTGGAGTGCCTGACCAGGGCGGGACGGCTGCATGAAGCCAGACTCCTGTTCGAGAAGATGCTGGGTTATGCCAACCACGTGGGGTTGTATGCCGAGGAGATCGGCAAACACGGCGAGGCTCTGGGCAACTTCCCACAGGCACTCACGCACCTGAGCTTGATCAGTGCGGGCTACAACCTGAACCGAGCTCTGGACAACGGCCGCGCCGGTGCACCATCCCGTCGATCTTAAGAGAAGATGCTCTCATTCGGTCTTGTCTGGCACCCCCGCTAGCCCGCACAGCCCGTTTTCCGACACGAGCGAAGACCATTACCAACCTTCCTGCTTGTTGCTCCCGGGTTCCTGAATAGGTCGGGGGACCGTTACTGCAACAAGCAGGAGGCAACAAGGGGCCATCAAGGCCGCGGCACGGGGTGTTTTCGGGATGTAAGAAGGGAAGCATGGGAGGGGAATGGTTGCTGTTCCTCAGGAGCTTCGTGCGATACCATGCTGGCGGGCTGCATGGGCAGATATGAAAAGGAAAAAGAAGACGAGCCGGGATCAGCGGACTGCCACACAGCGGCACCCCTACGGGGTCAAACGCAGGGATCTGCTGCTCGGAGGCCTGACCATACCTTCGGCCGCCACGCTGATGGCAGCTTGCTCACAAGGCCGTTCCCCCGGGCCGGACGCAACCAGTGAGAATCTGAGAATCGGCTTCGTCGGCTCCGTCCTGAACAATCCCTTCTGGGCCCAGATGCAAAAGGGGGCCACGGCGGCCAGCCAGGCGCTGGCGGGCGTCGACCTGACCTATACAGCCCCCGAAGAGTTCAGCCTGGCCAACATCAACGAGCTGATCAAGGCAGTCATCGCCGCACGCCCGGACGGAATCGCCGTCGACTACCGGGGACGGGAGTTCGAGGAGGTCACCGGGCAGGCCCTGGACCAGGGGATCGCGGTTCAGTTCTTCAATAACTTTAAGGGTCTGGATTCCGCAGACCCGAGAATCGTACAGTTGTCGCGCACGGCCGTCGGCCTGGACAAGCTGCAAGCGGCTCGCACGAGCGGGGAGGCCTTTCTCAAGCATCTGGAGCACAATACCCCGGTAGTTCTATTCAACGGCCTCCCCGACGCTCCCGAGCACCTGGTCATTCAGAATGCCTATCTGAGGGTGTTTTCCGAAGCCGGTTGGGACCGGGAGCTGATCGAGGTCTTTCCGGTGGGACTGGATCCGGCACAAAACTTTCAGCTCATGAAGATCTATCTGGCCGCCCACCCCCGGACCCGGGGCATTGTCTGCTGGGACTCGCCGACAGGATCGGCTGCCGCCAGGGCCAAGGCGGATTCCGGTCTCGACATACCGATCCTGAGCTGGAACCTGGACCCTATCATCCTCCAGAGCCTGCGGGACGGTTCGCTCACTCTGACTCTGAGCCAGCAGCCGTTCCTGCAGGGCTACTATGCTGTCGTTGCGCTCTATCTCAAACTGAAACACGGGCTAACCGACCCGCCGTTTGTGGATCCGGGTGTATTCCTCATTGACCGAACCAACGTTGGTGAAGTGGAAAAACTGTTCCGCAAAGGGGTCCTGGGTTGATCACCGCCCCCCGCCAGACGTTATGCGAGTGAGTACTCGCCAGGTCATCGCCGGGCTCGGCAAACACAGGGAACTCGGACCCCTGATCGGCCTGCTGGCACTCTGGCTGGTCTTTGAGCTCCTGTCGAATGGGAAGTTCTTGACGTTCGGTCAGCTCAGTGCTCTGGCGGCGCTGTCGGCTTCTCTGGGGGTAGTCGCCCTGGGCGTCACGATGCTCATGATCAGCGGAGAGTTTGACCTGTCGGTTTCACAAACCTTTGCGTTCGCTCCGATCGTCATGGGAGGTCTGATGACAGACCTGGGCTGGCCGGCTTCCGTGGCTCTGTGCACGGCCCTGGTCGCCGTGTTACTGGTTGGTTTGGTCAACGGGCTGATGACCACTCTGGCTGGTCTCCCCTCTTTGATTGTGACACTGGGAATGCTGTTCGTGGTGACCAGCCTGAATCGGATCCTGGCCGGCGGTTTCCCCGTCCAGCTTTTTGGTCACGAGGGTCGCCTGATCGGCCTCATGGGTGGCGACATGCCTGGAGCCCCGGTGGGCGCACCTTTTTTGTGGATGTTGGCGATCGGGGGCATTCTGTGGTGGGTGCTGGGGCGGACGCAGTACGGCAGCTGGACCCGGGCAGCCGGTCACCAGGGAGGCAAGGTGGGGCGGGCCATGGGCGTCCCGGTTCGTACGGTCAAGGTGATCAACTTCGTGCTTTGTTCGGTTCTGGCCGGGCTGGCGGGATGTCTCCAGTTGGCGGACTTCGGCTCGTCCGGCGTGAACTCTGGAGAAAACTATAACCTGCTGGCTATTGTCGCCGTGGTCATGGGTGGGACTTCTCTGTTCGGTGTACGGGGCACCATCCTCGGGACGCTGCTGGGAACCCTGATGCTCGGTTCGCTCAAGACCGGTCTGGTTCTGGTGGGAACCAGCGGAGAATACTATACGGGAATGATTGGCACCCTCCTGCTGGTGGCGGCACTGGTGAACGCGAAGACCGAGTCGCTGCGCCGTGGCGGCAGTGAAAGGAGCTCGTTAATCGGGTGAAGCACGACCTCTCTGAAAAGCCCATCGTCGAGTTGGAGAAGATTGCCAGAGCTTTCGGCAAAGTGAGAGTGCTCCGGGACATCAGTTTCTCTCTCCGCGGAGGAGAAGTTGTGGGACTGGTTGGCGACAACGGAGCCGGGAAGTCCACGCTCGTCAAGATCATAAGTGGATACCTGAGACCGACCTCAGGGAGACTCACAGTATTGGGTCAGGAGGTCAGTTTTGCTTCGCCCCAGCAGGCCAGGCGCCTGGGAATTGAGACGGTCTACCAGGATCTTGCCATCATCGGTCAATTGAGTCTGTGGCGAAACTTTTTTCTGGGCCAGGAGAGCGGGAAAAAGTTTTTCGGTTTGAAAGTGCTGGACCGGAACGAGATGAGAAGAATCTGCCTGGAACAGCTTCAGAGTTTCGGTCTGGAAGGTATCGCGTCGGCGGATCAGCCTGCCGCTACGCTTTCCGGGGGGGAGCGCCAGGTGCTGGCGATCGCCCGGGCCGTCTATTTCAAATCACAACTCCTGATCCTGGACGAGCCGGTCGCTTCCTTGTCCGTTCGCGAGACTCGCAAGGTTTTCGAGACCATGGAACGGGTCAGGAATCAGGGGATGGGCATCCTCTATATTGATCACAATATGAATCACGTGGTCCCCGTTGCCGACCGGATCGCCGTCCTGGAGCACGGCAGCCTGACGACGGTTGTCGGACGGGGTGAAATGAGCGCCGACGAACTGAGTGATCTGCTCGCCCAGCCTGGCTCCCAGTGATCTGGCCCCGTCAGGTAAGCCGCCCGGGCCAACGAATTGGAACCTCTGAAAAACGGACGAATCGAAGCGCAGAGCCGGCATGAGTGATCGACGGTTGCACCACTCCAACCCGTCGCGCGGGTTTCTTTACGCCCTGATCAGCATCATTCTGCTATCCAGCGGCTTTGTCACCGGCAAGTATGCGCTGGGCGAGTTCAACTCGGAGACGCTGAGTCTGGTCTGGGCAACGGCCGGAGCAGTGTATGCGCTCCTGTTCCTGCTCGGCAGGGGCTCTGGACCCGAACTTCTTATCCCTCGGCGGCTGGTTGCACCTGTCCTTGGGCTAGGTCTTGTCACGGGAAGCGGCCTGATGCTGACCTGGGCCGGCCTGCGTCTTTTGGACCCGACCTTCGCCGCCTTCCTGTGGCGCTTCCACCCTGTCGTTTCAATCATCCTCAGCTTCCTGTTGCTCGGTGAACGGCTGACGGCGTGGGAATTGCCCCCCGTCGCGGTCATGTTGGTTGGCGCTGTGACATGTACCTATGGACAATGGACGACCGTCGGCAAGGGCGTCATTCTGGTTTCGGTGGCGGTGCTGTTCGGTGCTGCCCAGGGTTTGATTGCCAAGGTTCTGGCTCCCGATATCCATCCCCGTGTTCTCGTGTTTTATCGGAATGCTCTGGCGGCTATTAGCATTGCGGCATGGATCGTCCCCACGGGCCGGTTGGACCTGTCGGAGGTACATCTGGAGACATGGATCGTGGTACTGGGGGGCGCCGCCCTGGGGCCATTTGCCGGCATCATGCTTTTCTTCGCATCACTGCGCTATTGGGAGCTTTCGCGATCCAGCGTTGTGCAAATCACCCAACCGCTCTTTGTTCTGCCGATGGCTGTCTTCTTTTTACATCAAATCCCAAAACCCCTCGAGTTGATGGGGGGCTTCTTTATCCTGGCGGGCGCGTTCTGGTTGACCGTACTGCACGTGAACCGAAGGCGTTCCGCAGCGCGATCAAGAAGTGCTAGTAGGGCAGCAGACCGCCTTCCGCGTTGAGGGCGCTGGCGGTAATGTAATTGGCGTCGTCCGAGGCCAGGAAAGCGACCACATTGGCGAGGTCTTCGGGCTGCTGAATCCGCCCCAGCGGAATGCTTTCCACGGCTCCAGCCTTCACTGATCCCTCCGGAACACCCGTGATCCTGGCGGTTTCACGATCGATCAAATCCCACATGGGTGTGTCGATGATTCCTCCGCAAATGCTGTTGACAAGAATTTGATGATCGGAAAGTTCCAGACCCAGTTGTTTCCCGAAACCAATCACGGCGTGTTTGCTGGCGGCGTAGGCCCCCAGAGGAACGTTTTTCCCCGGTGCTATCTTTCCAGCTCCCGAGGCGTTAATGATGATCCGGCCGCCCTGGCCCTGCTTGATCATCTGCCGGGCCGCGGCTTTGCAGGAAAGGAACACGCCTTTGGCATTGACGGCCATTAAGCGATCCCAGGTCGCTTCGTCGGTATCGATCAGACGGCCTACATATCCAATCCCCGCATTGGCGACCAGGATGTTGAGCATGCCAAAGGTCTCTACCGTCCTGGCAATCATCCTGTCGCTGTCGCCGGCCCGGGTCACATCCGCCTGCAGACCAATCGCTTTCCCGTTGGCGGCTTCGATCTCCGCTGCCACCGCCTGGGCACTCGCTTCATCGATGTCGGTGACCGTCACCGCAGCCCCTTCCCTGGCCAGGCGCAGAGCGATCGCCCGGCCGATGCTTCTTCCGGCCCCGGTGACAATCGCAGCTTTGTTCTCAATTTCCGGATATCTAGGCATGGTCATCAGCCCCCAAATCCTGTGTTTTCTTCTCTTCCATTTTGTTCAGTCGGTGAACTCCATCAGCTCCAGGATGAATCCATCCGGATCTTTGAAGAACACGACGCTGAGCGCTCCATACTCCCACTCGTCGCCCAGGTCGAAGACGACCGGTTCAGAGATGAACTCCACTCCGGCAGCACTCAGGTCTCGATAGGCCTGGTCCAGGTCTGCCACTCCAAAGCAGAAGTGTCCCTGGTTGGCCATCCCCAGGACCCCGTTGGAGACCTCTCCCGGAGGCTCGATGTATTGCTGCAGGTCAACCAGGATGTTCGGTGTCTCCGGGATTCCCAGCCGAACGACCTGCATGACAACACCTTCCTTGCCCGCCATTTTCGAGATGGTTTCACCTTCCAGCAGGTGCCTCTCCATTTCTTTGAAGCCCAGCAGGTCGACGTAAAAACGCAACGAGCGGTCCAAATCGCTCACGGTTACCGCAACATGATCTAAGTTTTTCACCCACTTCATCGACATCCTCCTTGTTTCTAAATAAACTCCATCATGCATCACCCTGAGTGCGGAAGCCAGAGAGCCTGTTTAAGTCGGCAACCGAAGTTGCGCACTCCAGAGTCCCAGATCGAGGCCGCTGCGGTTGTTCAACCAGAAGACTTGTCCTCGAACCAGATGGATGCTGCCGTTCGCCTGGTAATCCACTCAATTTCCTCCTCCTGCAGGTTCCAGGAACCGGACAGCACCATCTGAAGGTCACGAACGTACGCCTCGCCGTCACCACAAACCGGGAAATTGGATCCCCACAGAATGCGTTGCGGGCCGAATGAGCCGATCACTTCCGAGACCAGACTTCCCAGCGGCGCGTAAGGATACTCACAGAACATGGACAAGCCCGAAAGCAAGACGTAAATCGACGGCTCAGAGGCCAGTTCCAGCAGTTGACGGCCGCTCACCAGCTGATCCTCTTTCATCTGGGGATCCCCCAGGTGGCTGATCACGATGGTACCGTCGGAGCGTTGCTCGAGCAGTCGACGAAGCCCCGGAAGCGCCGTCGTGATCCCCCCGGGTGAGTACACCACCAGGTTCATGCCCAGACGAATCGCTTCCAGGCAGAGTGCCTGATTCGAATCGAGCGTCTTGGCCAGGATGCGCAATCCACGGAACCGACCGGTTGCGTGCCATCGCCCCAGTTCCTCCACGGCCCCGGGTGCGTCCGGGTCGACCAGACAGGCAGCAGCGAATCGCTCCGGGTAGCGGCTCACCACGCCGGCGAGGTAGCTATTGTCGTACTCCCCCAGGTGTTGGCACAGGAGGCACCGGGAGACACCGGCCTGGTCCGTCACTTCGAGGACGTCTTTTACCGGCAGGAACTTTGAGATTCCACAGTGAGCATATCCGTCAATAATCATCTCAGACTCCTGATGTCGACTCTCTCAAATCATTGGCAGGCTTCCCCTGCCGGGCCGACCGGGCCGACTGCTCCGCCGCATGAAGAACACGCATGGCCGGTATCACCGACTCGATTTCGAAATCACTCGACGTCCCATCCCGTAACGCCGCCAGCATCTTGCTGTTTTGAGGAACCAGGTCCAGGTAGGAAGTGTCTGGAATCAGGTCCTCGTTTTTCTCGTTCAGGAGCCTGCCGCTTCGAAAAATCAGCACATCTTCGTCGGCGATGAAACGGATCTCCCAGAACAGTTCCTCGGCATTGTAGGTCAACGCCTGTGTCACCAGCTGGTGGGTGGAGGTTCGGAACTGGATCGAGACGTCCATGGCCATCCCGAGCTGCCGGTGAGGTCTGCCGATGAGAGCGCTGATTTGCTCCACCTCATCCACACCAAGAACCCACATGGCCGCGTCAACCAGGTGGCAGCCATGGTGCCAGAGGAGGTTGTCGATCCAGCTGCGCTGGCCCGCCCAGCTCTGATTGCGGCGCCGGGGGATGGCGAAGAGTCCGTGGATGTGAGAGAGGTCGAGTCGACCGTCGCGCACTCGTCTTCTGATCTCGCGAATCGCTGGGAACGACCGCATGCTGTGGCAGACGAGGACTCGCCGTCCGGTCTCTGCGGCCAGTTCGGCAACACAAAGAGCGTCGGCCAGGTTGACGGCCACCGGAATCTCAACGATAACGTCCTTGCCGGCTCTCAGTGCGCTCATGGCCTGGGCGGCGTGCAGGTCGCTGGGAGAGGTGATCAAAACCAGGTCGATGTCAGGATCGACCAGAGCTTTCTCCAGCTCTATACCCCCGCGATCGAACCCCCACTCGCGGGCGAATTCATCAACGGCTTCCTGTCTGCGCGACACCACCCAGCGCGGATGCACACCTCCAGTTTCGGCGAACGCTTTCATGTGCTGGACGGCAATTCCGCCGGTACCCACCAGGCAGAGATTCTTCAACTCTTCATCGCCACGAGCTCTTTTCCACCTTTCGGAGCTTTGGTGACAGAGTAGACTGTCCCCTTTTTTCAGTCCCTGGTGGCTTTCGCATTGTAATTGTACTAGTTATTAACCTGTCAAAAGGGGATTTGCAAGGGGCTGTTGCACGGGTTTTTCTGACTGGCAGCAACAGGGTAACCAATCGAGGGTTCACTTGGCCTGGCCAATCTTGTAAACTTTCCACCGGCGTGCACCGTGGGATCACTTTTCGGTCAGAGTCATGCCGGACGACTTTGAGGTGATGAACTGATGGCAGAGTTGGAAACGGGGACCGACGGGAACTGGGCGGTTCGAAAGTCCTATCTTTATTGCGTGGCCGTGGTGGCGGCGGTCGGTGGATTCATCTTCGGATACGACCTCTCGATCATCGCCGGCGCCAGCCTGTTCTTGAAGGCAGAGTTCGGCCTGACTCCATTCTGGCTGGGGTTTGCCGTCAGCAGTGCCGTCATCGGTTGCATCATCGGTCCGCTGGCGGGGGGTGGTTTAACGGATCGCTGGGGAAGAAAGAAGGCCCTCTATCTGTGTGCCGTCCTGTTTGGGATCTCGGCCATCGGGACGGCTCTTCCCAGAACGATGCTGGAGTTTTACATCTTCCGGATTCTGGGGGGAATGGGCGTGGGGCTGGCTTCGATCGTCTCTCCCATGTACATCGCCGAGGTGGCGCCGGCCAGTATGCGAGGCCGCCTGGTACTGGTCAATCAGCTGGCCATTGTGGTCGGTTCGCTGGCTTCGATTATTGTCTCCTACTTTCTGTCATTGAGCGGATCCTGGCGTTGGATGTTTGCCTCCGAGCTGGTGCCCATCCTGATTCTTCTGATTGGCCTGAGCTTTATTCCGGAAAGCCCCAGATGGTTTGCCCAGAAGAAGCGGAATGAGGAGGCCCGTGGGGTTCTGACCCGGATCGGAGGACCACTGTACGCGGATTCGGAAATGGAGCAGATCGCCCGGTCGCTGAAACAGAAAGCGGGAAGCTTCGCAGATCTCTTCCGGCCGGGTCTGCGAACCGCGCTGCTCATTGCACTCACACTTGCCGTTTTGCAGCAATTCAGCGGTACCAGTCCGATGCTCTTCCACACGCCGCTGATATTTCAGCGGGCAGGTTTCGACAACATTTCGGATGCCATCCTGCAATCCATCATCGTCAACGTCTGGAACCTGACCTGGACCGCCATCGGTTTATGGGCCGTAGATCGCTATGGGAGAAGGCCGCTGCTGCTGACGGGCACCACTGCCATGGCGATTGGTTTCGCGCTGATGGGCACTTTCTTTTACTTCGATCTGGCCGGCCTTTATCTCCTGATCACGATGTTCCTGGTGGTGGGAGGTTACGTGATCAGCCTGGCCCCTCTGGCCTGGTTGATCATGTCTGAAATCTTTCCTACTCACCTGCGGGCCAAGGCCATGCAGCTGGCCGCCCTGGGTCTCTGGGTGTCCGCCTTTCTGGGTGCCCTGCTGCTTCCTCCCGTGATGTCCTATTTCAAGGAGACCTTCGGAAGTGAAGCGGGAGCGTTCTGGATTTTTATGGCGGTTTGCATTTTTGCAATCGTATTTGGATGGCGGATGGTTCCCGAGACAAAAGGCAGATCGCTGGAAGAAATCGGCCAATCGTGGACGAAGTAACCGGGTAGCGCCTTCCCCTGGCTGATTCCTTCAGGGAGTCTTGAATATGTTTTTCAATCAGGCACGAGCCAGGGCGTTTATGCGAGAGTGTGGCCTGGACGCCTTGATCGCCACCTCTCACGTGAACATCACGTACTTTACAGGCTACTTCTGCTGGCTGGATCCGACTATTCGGGGTTACATGCTGCAGCCCGGGGCGCCGAGCAGCCTGGCCCTGCCCGGTTATGCGGTCTTTCCTCTGGAAGGGGAACCCGCACTGGTGCTCAATCCCTTGTTCGCGATCAATGGAGCGGACCTGTGGGTTCGCGATATCCACATCTTCGGAGACTCCGGAGCCGACCAGACCCTGACCTCCACCGAGTTGCCCGACAACTACCTCCGCATTCACAATCTGTTGATGACTCCCCCGCAGGCGTCGACTTCTCCGGAGGCGCTCTTGCGGATCCTGGAAGAAAGAGGCCTGCAGGATGGTTGCCTTGGAGTCGAGATGGAAGGTTTGACCGCCGACCGGCTGGATCAACTCCGGGATCAACTCCCCACAGCCTCCCTTCTGGATTGCTCGAACCTCATTCGACTGATCCGCATGGTCAAAAATGAACACGAAGTCGATGGCCTCACCCGCTCGGCAGAGATTAATGAGCGGGCTGGAATGGAGGTTCTGGCGGAAGCTGCCCCGGGCCGGTCCCTGCAGGATTTGGCCCTCCGTTATCGGGTCCTGGCGGCGCAGCAGGGTGCTGACTTCGATCACTTCTGCATCGGCCTGGGCGGTCTGGGCATGGCGACGGAGCCTGACTACGAGCTGACCGGTGACGACGTCATGATGGTGGATTTTGGATGTATCTACCAGCGCTGCTTCTCCGACACCGGGACCACCCTCGCCATGCGCGAGTTGCCGGCACCTTTGATGCGCCGCTTCGAAGCCGTTCGGGCAAGCGTGGCCGCGGGCGCAGCCCGAATACGACCGGGTGCGAAAGGCTCGATCGTGAGAGAGGCCATGTGGGAAACACTGCAGGAACTGGGACTGACCGCTTCTTACCCCCATGGCCACGGGGTGGGTCTGGAGGTCCGTGATTACCCCACCATTGTGGCCGACAACGGTCTGCGCATCCGCGATGAGTGTATTGACGTGCCCTCGGATTTACCGCTGGAAGAAAACATGGTCTTCAATCTGGAGGCTTCCATGTTTCTGCCGGGTGTTGGTTCCCTGCAGATGGAGCGGTCCTTTGTCGTGACGGCTGATGGCTTCCGCGACCTGATTGCCCAGGAGCGCTCCCAGCCGTTCATGCCCGCACAGACCTGAGCGAAAGGGGCCCCTGTAGAGTGGGAGGGGCCTCAGGCCGCGAACGCCGGGTAGTCACGTTCACGATTGCAGGTCGCCGCGCCAAGGCGCCTCCCACATTCCAGCGTCCAAGCCCGGATGATTCATAAATTTTCTACTGCAGCGTGAGAATCTCCCGCCCTGACTGCGTTACGCTCGGTCGGCCTCCTCGGCGTACTGCACGAGTACGCCTCCGGGGGCCTCGGTCGCAAGCCTTGTCAGAACGGGTCTTCCCCCGCTTCGCTACGAAAACCTATGAATAATCCGGGCAAGGAGTCCGAAGTCCCAGACCGGGAGGGGTCAGAGCGGGAGGGCCAGACTCGGAAGTTCCAGAGTGGGGCTATTGATCGATTCGGTAGAGTGGCTCCAGTCCGGCAGCGATGCGGTTGACGTTCTCGGCGGCCCCCGCGGCCCTTTTCCTCGATGTCCCGTCGGTCACGCCCGCAATATGAGGAGCGGCCACGACATTGGGCAAGCCGAAAATCGCAGAACTCAAGTCGGGCGGCTCCTGGCCGTAGACGTCCAGTCCAGCCCCTCCGATCCAGCCCTCGACCAGAGCCGTCTCCAGAGCACCTTCGTCCACCAGATTACCCCGGGAAACGTTGATCAGAAGCGCCGTGGATTTCATCATTTCCAGCCGGCGTCGATTGATGATGTGTCGGGTCTCTTCATTTAGATGCAGATGCAGGGAGACAACATCGGATTGGGAGATGACATCGTCCAGGTCAGACGGTTTCCCCACGAATTCCAGGCCAAACTCACTGACCTCGTCTTCTCCCACGTCGCGGATGTCGATGGCCAGGTTTCTCATCCCAAAGCCGCGGGCTCGCCGGGCCAGCTCAATTCCACTGGCCCCAAATCCGATGATACCAAGCTTCATTCCTTCCAGCTCCCCGCCTATCGGCTTGTAGAAAATGCCGTTTTCCAGGTTCTGCAACGCTTCCTGGTACCTGCGGGCCAGCATCAAAATGAACATCATGGCGCAGTCAGCCAGAGCCACGGCACTGAAGGCTCCGGGGCAATTGGAAACGGGAAGTCCCTTCGATTTCCAGTAGTCGAGATCAAAGTGGTCGAAACCAGTCCCCAGGTTCTGCCACAGCTTGACCTTCCCTGCAGCCGCCAGATCGGCCATCTCCCGCGTTCCAACCGAGCCGCCGTGATCGATCACGACATCGATGTCTTCGAATTGGGGAGCCAGCGGTTGATCGTAGTCGACGATACGCAGATTGTGATGACCCGAGAGGGAGGCTACGACATCATCACCCCATCTTTCGAACAAGTCGGTAAGAGGTAAAAAAAGAACGTTGAGTTTTGCATTCATCTTGACGTCTCCTGGATTGTTAGGAAGCAGTAGACTGGTTCAGCTCGCCGTGAATTCTAACCCACGGGCGAGCGTCTGTCTCGGGTAAAAGATGATTGGCAGGAAAGAACTTGGAGTTCGGCACCTCGAGAGCCTGTTGCCGAACCTTCGATTGGCAGGTTGCCGTTCGTAGGGCACGGTTATCAACAACTCCCCTGGCTCAGAACTTATGGCGAGTTACCGTCCGCTCCGTGAAAGATATCCTCCGGCAAAAAAGCCGAGACGGTCAAGTTGGGCCGATTCACTATGTTGCTCAGCCTCAGGTCGACGGCTACGCTGCAGATCACGTAAGCCTGCTGTCGAGACCAGCCCCGTTCCCCCAGCAGGTCAATCATATTCAACAAGGCGTTGCGGGTGGCCAGGTTGAGGTCTCCGGCCTCCTGGGTCCCGTCGCTGCGGATGGGCATCCCCATGGTAGCCGTCCAGTTACGGGGTACGGCCCACTGAGGTGGGGCGAAGTAGTCGGAATGGGAAAACCGGGGCCAGCGGATGTCGAGCCGGGCGGCTTCCCCTTTGCGGATTTGAAAGCGTACGATCGTGGTGGCGCCCATCTCAATGGCAGTGATGCAGGATTCTCCGTCTCCCTGGGCGAAATGAGCATCTCCCGTGGAGAAGAGAGCCCCCTCGACGTTGACCGGGATGTGGAGCCGGCAACCCTTGGTCCACTGTTTGGCGTCCACGTTTCCACAGTTTTCTCGCGGTGGAATGGTCCGCAGCCCCTCGTTGCAGATGGGCTCCTCTGCAGGCACGGCATCCTCAGGATCGGGCAGTAGAAGAGCGTGACCGCGCTCTGACAACTCCTGCTCCCTGCGGGTCCACTCCTGCAACTGAGCATGGGACGGAGCGATGCCCGCCGTCCCCATGAAAGGGCTGCCCGGTATGCGCACGCCGGGGAGTTGGGCAGAAGTCGCCCAATTGTTCTCGATGTTCCAGTGCGCCAGGTAGGGCTCCGGGAACAGGTCCTCCAGAAAGCCGCCGTCGGTCTTGATTCTAGTGACTCCGTAGGACTCAGGAGCGATGTCCAGAAACTCCACATCCAGCAGATCACCGGCCTTAGCTCCCTTGATATATACGGGCCCGGTCAGAGGGTGGGCGACCTTGTTATCGATCGATTCCAGGTCCTGCACCGTCATCCCCTCTCTGATCTGCCCGTCAAAGGCATCACGGGTTTCAAGCAGCACCTCTTCGCCCGGATTCACTTCGAGGGCGGGAGCGATATCAGGATGCCAGCGATTGTGCCCGATGTGGGGTTCGTCTTTGAGGCGTTTGCGGCGGTCGATCCGAATGCTTTTCATGGTTGTGATTCGAGGGGGAGCCTACCATAGCGTATGAGGTTTTTGTAGGGCCGGCCCGTGGCACGATCTGCCGCGGACAGGTCGCCCCTACGACGCCCGACAAGACTCGAGCAAAACCATAGTGTGCTGTCTTGTGCCGGCCCGCTTGAGGGACGAAGCACCAGGCTCCCCCGATCGATCCCACGGATGCCCCACTCTCTCCGGTATAATGATCAGGTTTTTCAGGCTTGATTCCTGGAATCCATGAAGACTCAACCTGACTGCCCAACTCAAATCCCTACACCAAAGCCGCCTTGGAAAGCCTCCCCTTTGGGCCACTGGTGGCTGCTTGGGGCCGTTGTCCTGTTCACGACCCTTTCCATCCTGGCCGGGTCGAACCCGCCGGATAAGGACCTGTTTCGCGACGAGGCTGAAGCGGTGGGCATCGACTTCATACACTTTAACGGTATGTCGGGAGAAAAGTACTACTGCGAGATGGTCGGTGCCGGCGCAGCCATGTTCGACTATGACAACGACGGAGACCTGGACATCTATCTTGTCCAGGGCAGCACGCTGGGGCCGGGTAAGACCATAGCAGACTCGCTTTTCCCACCCCAAGTCCCCTTGCCCTTGAAAGACCGGCTCTATCGCAACGATCTGGTGCTCCAGGAGGATGGCGCGCGCACCCTCGGCTTCACCGACGTGACGGAAGCCAGCGGGATCGCTGCCACCGGCTACGGGATGGGCGTGGCCGCCGCAGACGTCAACAACGACGGGTGGGTGGATCTGTACGTGACCAACTTCGGAGAGAACCAACTGTTCCGCAACCAGGGGGACGGCACCTTCAGGGAAGCTCCACTTCCGAAAAACAGCGCACCCCGCTGGAGCGTCAGCGCGGCTTTCCTGGACTACGATCGGGACGGATGGCTGGATCTGTACGTGGGGAATTATGTCAACTTCAGCTTCTCTTACACGAAGGCTTGTTTTGGATCGACGGGCGTGGTGGATTATTGTGGACCTCTCAGCTACGACCCCGTTCCCGACCGTCTGTTTCGCAACCGGAGGGATGGAACTTTTCAGGAAACTTCGGCCCCGGCCCAGGTCGCCCGGGAGTACAATGGAGCTCTGGGAGTTGTGACGGCCGATTTCAACGGAGACGGATGGATCGACCTTTACGTGGCCAACGACCAGCGACCCAATCACCTGTGGATCAACCAGAAGAACGGCGCCTTCAGCAATGAAGCAGTGCTGGCCGGTTGTGCCTTCAACAAGGATGGCAAGGCCGAGTCCAGCATGGGCGTCGATACTGCCGATTTTGACAATGACGGCGACGAAGATCTCTTCATGACCCATCTCCGCAACGAGACGAATACTCTTTATCTGAACGACGGCACCGGCTGGTTTGAAGACCAGTCCTCGAGCACCAAGCTGGCGTTTCCCAGTCTCCCTTTCACGGGGTTTGGAACCGCCTTTTTGGACTATGACAACGATGGCTGGTTGGATGTGTTGGCCCTCAACGGCCACGTGTCTACAATCGAGGCCCTGGCCAAGGCCAACGACCCCTATCCGCTTCATCAACGAAATCAGCTCTTTCACAATCTGGGAGACGGGCACTTTGAGGACTTGACGGACCGGGCAGGGAAGGCCTTCGAGCTGTCGGAAGTGAGCCGGGGAGGAGCGTTTGGAGATGTCGACAACGACGGCGATACCGATGTCCTGGTCGCCAACAACAATGGCCGGGCACGGCTGTTGATCAATCAGATCGGTCATCAACAGCACTGGCTGGGTTTGCGTCTGGTCAGTCGCGAGCTCAAGCGCGACATGCTGGGCACTCGAGTGGGTGTGTATCTGTCCGAGAGCCGGGTTTTGTGGCGCCGCGTCCGTGCGGACGGCAGCTTCGCCTCTGCCAACGATTCGCGACTGCTTTTTGGACTGGGAAGCGAGACCAGCGTCCTGAAGGTGCGCGCTCATTGGATAGGCGGAGAAGTGGAAGAGTGGAATGATCTTCCCATTGACCGTTATACGATTCTCTATCAGGGCAGCAGCAAAGTTGTGACGAAGGAATGAGAAGTGAGAAAGTCCCCCCTTCAAGCGGCCGGTGGCTGTGGGTGGCCGTTCTCCTTTGCACGAGCCTTTCCAGCCTGGCCGGCTCGCACCCGGAAAAGGACCTGTTTCGCGACGAGGCGGAAGCGCTGGGCATCGACTTCATACACTTTAACGGGATGTCGGGAGAAAAGTACTACTGTGAGACGGTCGGTTCCGGCGCAGCCATGTTCGACTATGACAATGACGGAGACCTGGATATCTATCTTGTCCAGGGAAACATGCTAGGGCCGGGTACGGCCATAGCGGACTCAACTTTCCCCCCCCGGGGCCCCTTGCCCCCGAAAGACAGGCTCTATCGCAACGAGCTGGTCCGCCAGGAGGATGGAGGGCGGACTCTCGGCTTCACCGATGTGACGGAACCCAGCGGGATCGCAGCCACCGGCTACGGGATGGGTGTGGCCGCCGCAGACGTCAACAACGATGGCTGGGTGGATCTGTACGTGACCAACTTTGGAGAGAACCAGTTGTTCCGCAACCAGGGGGACGGCACCTTCAGGGAAGCTCCACTTCCAAAAAGCAGCGCACCCCGCTGGAGCGTCAGCGCGGCTTTCCTGGATTACGATCGGGACGGATGGCTGGATCTGTACGTTGGAAATTATGTCAACTTCAGCTTGTCTTACACGAAGGCTTGTATCGGGTCTACGGGCGTAGTGGATTATTGTGGACCACTCAGTTTCGAGCCCGTGCCCGACCGGCTGTTTCGCAACCGGAGGGATGGAACCTTCCAGGATACTTCGGCACACGCCCGGGTGGCCCGGGAATATAACGGATCTCTGGGAGTCGTCACGGCCGATTTCAACGGAGATGGGTGGATCGACGTCTACGTGGCCAACGACCAGAGGCCCAATCACCTGTGGATCAACCAGAAGAACGGCACCTTCAGCAACGAAGCAGTGCTGGCCGGCTGCGCTTTCAACAAGGATGGGAAGGCCGAGTCCAGCATGGGGGTCGATGCAGCTGACTTTGACAATGACGGCGACGAAGATCTCTTTATGACCCATCTTCAGAAAGAGACCAACACTCTTTATCTGAATGACGGCACGGGCTGGTTTGAAGACCGGTCCTCGAGCACCAAACTGGCGATTCCCAGTGTCCCTTTCACCGGGTATGGGACGGCCTTTCTGGACTACGACAACGATGGCTGGTTGGATGTGTTGGCCCTGAACGGCCACGTGGCTGCCCTCGAGGCCCTGGCCAAGGCCAATGACCCCTATCCACTTCATCAAACCAATCAACTCTTTCACAATCTGGGAGATGGGAGCTTTGAGGACGTGACGGACCGGGCAGGGGAAGTTTTCGAGCTGTCGGAAGTGAGCCGGGGAGGAGCGTTTGGAGATGTCGACAACGACGGCGATACCGATGTGCTGGTCGCCAACAACAGTGGCCGGGCAAGGCTCTTGATCAATCAGATTGGTCATCGACATCACTGGCTGGGTTTGCGGCTGGTCAGTCGCGAGCTCAAGCGCGACATGCTGGGGACGTGGGTGGGCCTGTTCCTGTCTGAGGGCCGGGTCTTGTGGCGCCGCGTCCGTGCTGACGGAAGCTTCGCCTCTGCCAACGATTCACGATTGCTCTTCGGACTGGGGAACGAGACCAGCGTCCTGAAGGCGCGCGCTCATTGGATTGGCGGAGAAGTGGAAGAGTGGAGTGATCTTCCCATTGATCGGTATACGATACTCTATCAGGGCAGCGGCAAAGCAGTGACGAAGGAATGAGAAGTCAGATGGAGAGATGCCGGTGTTTCGCGGAACAGGTGAAAGGGGCTCGTCTTGGCGTTGCGACTCTGTTGTTTGCGTCAATGATTGCACCTGTCATTCCCGCCCCGGTGGAACAGTTGCCGCCGATCCCTGAACTGGCCGAGCGGAAAGATGAGTTCGACGCAACGATTCAGGAGCAGATCAAGAAAGCCTTCGAGAAACTGCAGAAGGATCCCAACAGTGCGGAAGCCAATGGCAACCTGGGCATGATCCTTCACGCTCACCAGCGCTATGAGCTTGCCGAGACGTTGTACCGCCGAGCCCAACTCTTGGACCCCCACTCCTTTCCCTGGGCCTACTACCTGGGAGTCTGTCGAGCGACACTGGGAAAACAGAGCGAAGCGGAGAAGACGCTGCGTCTGGCAGTGGGACTCAAACCAGACTATCTTCCCGCTCGCATGGCACTGGCCGGGTCTCTGCAGAAACTGGCAGAGCAGGAGCAAAGTCGCGAGATGTACCAGCAGATCCTCAGAGATCACCCTCAATCTGCCTCCGCTTACGCCGGTCTGGGGCGCGTGTACCGGGAAGAGGGCGAAGTCGCTGAGGCCATCAAGAACTACGAAAAGGCTTGTCAGCTTTTCCCGGAGTTCGGTGCCGCCCACTACGCCCTGGGGCTGGCCTATCGGAACCTTGAAAATGCGGAGAAATCACGAGAACATCTCTCCCAGTTCCGGCGCCATTCGTCGAATAAGCCGCCCCTGGAGGACCCCCTGCTGGAAGCGATTCAGTCCCTTAAGTCGAAGGCAGCCTACTACCTGAAGCAAGGCATAGCCCTTCGAGACCAGGGTCAATTCCAAGAGGCCGCAACCGCGCTCAAAGAGGCACTCAAGATAGAGCCCGATGACCCTGTTGTCCACGGCAACTTGTCCTCTTTGTATATTGCCTTGCGGGATCCCGTCAAGGTGGAGCAACACTATCGAGCGGCAGTTGCAATCGATCCGGGCATGTACAAGACTCACTATAACTTCGCGGTCTTCCTGGGAATGGCGGGGCGCACTGCGGAGGCGATGGACGTACTCAGAAAAGCGCTGGAGGTGAACCCGTTCCACGCCTTGAGTCACAACAACCTTGGGTATCTGCTGGCTGAACAGGGCAAGAGCGAAGAGGCGGAAAAGCATTTCCTGCTGGCTATCCGGTACGAACCCAACTTTTCACTGCCCCATTCGAATCTGGGGCGTCTCTTGATGGCCCAGCGGAAGCACAAAGAAGCCATCCAGCACTTTCACAAAGCGCTCGCCACTGAAGATGAAAACACACCGGAGCACATCTATACGTTGGCTTTAGCCTATGCCCACCAGGGGGACTTTGAGAAGGCCAGAGATTACGCCCTCCAGGCCAAGCAGAAAGCCATCGGACCAGGTCAGGAATCCGTTGCAGATGAGAGCGAGAAACTCTTGATCCAACTCAACAAAATGGCGAAACCTGATGGGCAATAGAATTCTGGCGGCCCGGCTCAATCGTTTGCTGGTTGCTGCCCTTCTGGGAGTCTGGGCTTTCCCCCAGTCTCTGCAGGGTGCAGACCAGAGTCCAATCTTTCGGGAAGTCGCGCAAGAAGTTGGTTTGGATTTTCATCACTTCATTGGAGCAACCGGCGAGTACTTTTTTCCCGAGATCATGGGTTCGGGCGTGGGACTATTTGATTATGACGGCGACGGCGATCTGGATGTCTATTTTCTGCAGGGAACGATGCTGGACAAGGCGAAAGAGATGTCCCAATCCCTGTTTCCCTTCTCCGGACAGGCGCCTCCCCGCAACAGGCTGTTCCGCAATGACCTGAATGAGAAGGGGGAACTCCACTTTACCGATGTGACCAGAGAGGCCGGTGTGGGACACGAAGGTTACGGCATGGGCATGGCCGTCGGCGACTACGACGACGATGGCCGTCTGGATTTCTACGTCACCAACTTCGGCCCCAACGTGTTGTATCACAACAACGGCGGCGGCACATTCACGGATGTGACCCCGGAAGCCGGAGTGGACGATCCTCGTTTTAGCGCCAGTGCCGCCTTCCTCGACTACGACTCCGATGGCGATCTTGATCTTTATTTCACCAACTACGTGTCGTTTACCGTCAAGGGAAACAAGGAGTGCGGTGAAACACGGCGGGACTACTGTTCCCCCACCGTCTACGAGCCGCTGCCCGACCGGCTCTTTCGGAACGAAGGCGCTGGGAAATTCACCGACATCACGGAAGAAGCCGGTCTGGGCATAGCCTTTGGAGCCGGCCTGGGAGTTGTGGCTGTCGATTTCAATTTCGACGACAGGCTGGACATTTATGTCGCCAATGACGGGATGCCCAACCAGTTCTGGGTCAACACGGGGGATGGAACTTTCGAAGACCTGGGGCTGATTTCTGGAACCGCCTATAACCTTGACGGAGTCGCCGAAGCGGGCATGGGCGTCACAGCCGCCGATTTTGACGGCGACGGAGACGAAGACATATTCATAACTCACAAGAAGGAAGAGACGAACACGCTGTATCTGAATGGACGGAAGTCGGGTTTCTCAGATGCGACGTACCGTTCCAGGCTAGCCAATCCCAGTGCCGCCAATACGGGTTTTGGCACGCTCTGGTTCGATTACGATAACGACGGCTGGCTGGATCTGTTCGTGGCTAATGGAGCGGTCGTCATCGACACAGTGGAGCTGTCCCACCTGGCTTACCCCTACTCTCAGAAGAATCAGCTCTTTCGAAACGAGGCAGGGAGCCGATTTCAGGAAATTGGCGCTGACCTTGCCGGGCCGGGACTGGAGCTTGCCGAGGTCAGCCGTGGAGCTGCCTTTGGTGACATTGACAACGATGGAGACGTCGATATCGTGATTGCCACCAACAATGGACCTGCCCGCCTTTTGCTCAACCAGATCGGCTCCCGGAGTCATTGGCTGGGTGTCCGGCTGGAAGGTGAAAAGAGCACCCAGGCGGGCATCTACCAGGCCAGAGTCGCGCTGATCAGGGAGGGACGAAAGTCCCTCTGGCGGCGCTGCCACACGGATGGGAGTTATCTGAGTGCCAGTGACAGCCGGGTCCTGTTTGGCCTGGGCCCCTCTCCGGACTTGAAGGGGGTGGCGGTCTACTGGCCCGACGGTCGATGCGAGAGCTGGAATGATGTCCGTGCCGATCAATTCGTCACCCTGCGGCGAAACACCGGCCAGGCCTGTGAATCAAATTGAGGAGCGAGCAGATTACTGAAGATCCCGGCTTCCGCCGGCTCTGATGTACGGTCCGAGGAAGCTATCAGAGCTGGCTGCGGGAGCAGCCGGGGAGTGCTAAGCTGGTAGAAAAGGAGAAGGAACAATGGCGGACGGCTTGAAAGTAAAAGCAATGGACCATGTGGCCATCATGGTGAGCGATCTGGAACGAGCTTATCGCTTCTATCATGATCTTCTGGGGATGGAAAAACAGGAGTACTACGAAGAAAAATATATCCAGGGTGTCTCCGAGGTGATGGGCCTGTCCGACGTTCAAATGAAAATTTACATCATGTCCTCGCCCTTGACTCCGGGCGTGACTTTGCATGTAACGCAACTCGATCATCCGCGAAGCCCGACCGGACGGCCCGAGATTCACCATGCGCCCTCCACTCACATTTGCTTCACCGTGGATGACATCGAGGGAATCTACGAAGCTCTGAAGGCTCGAGGTGCCGAATTCGTCTCCCCGCCGGTCCATTATCCCCCCGAGGCCGGCGGCTGGGGGATCTGCTTTCTTTATGACCCCGATGGTAACCTGTTAGAACTGGTCGAGGTGCCTTAGCCCGAATGATTCATAAATTTTCTACTGCAGCGTGAGAATCTCCCGCCCTGACTGCGTTACGCTCGGTCGGCCTCCTCGGCGTACTGCACGAGTACGCCTGCGGGGGCCTCGGTCGCAAGCCTTGTCAGAACGGGTCTTCCCCCGCTTCGCTACGAAAACTTATGAATAATCCGGGCCGGGCTGGTACTTGTACTTTCAACCAGTGACGCCTGAAACAAGGCACCGAGCCAGCCCGCGCTGCTGCAACGGAGTGGACGCTTAACGTCAACGTCTTCATTTGTGAGGAGGATCAGCATGAACTTCGCGGATCGAGCTGGGGAGAAGGCAAAAGGCATTCGTCATTCGGCGATCCTGGTGTTTCTAGGGCTGCTTTGTTGGGGGGGCGCTCGCCCGGCACAGGAAGGCGCCAGCAGTTCCACCACCCGAGCCATGCCGGTACCCGACACGGTCCTGTCGCCGCCAGAGATGGAATACCGGCGGGAACGGCAACTTGAAATGAAGGACTCTTTTGGCGTCTTTCACGACTTTCAGTTTTCGGATCTCATTGAAGAAAGTGGTATTCGGTTCCTGCACCGCTGCGTCGATGATTCCGGGAAGTATTGGAAGCCGGTGCACTACGACCACGGCAACGGGATCGCCGTCGCGGACGTTGATGGGGACGGGCGAGAAGACATTTATTTTCTCAATCAGATCGGAAGAAATGAACTCTGGCGAAATATCGGGAAAGGCAAGTTTGAAGACATTACCGGAAGAGCCGGTGTGGGCCTGGCCGAGCGGACGAGTGTCACAGCTTCCTTTGCAGATATTGACAACGACGGCGATCCCGACCTGTTCGTCACCACTGTCCGACACGGAAATGCGCTCTTCGAGAATCAAGCGAACGGTAAGTTTAAGAACGTGACTGAGAAATCCGGCCTGGGCTACGTCGGGCACTCTTCCGCAGGAGTCTTCTTCGATTACGACCGAGACGGCCTGTTGGACCTGTTTCTGGCCAATGTCGGCGTGTATGCCACGGACAAGATAGGAAGGGGGGGATACTTCGTAGGGGTAGATGATGCCTTCGGCGGTCACCTCCGACCGGAACGCACGGAGAGAAGCCGAATGTACAAGAACCTGGGAGATCTCCGTTTCGAGGATGTAACGGAGAAACTGCGACTGGCGGATGACAGTTGGACCGGTGACGCTGCTGCCATCGACGCCAATGATGACGGTTGGCCGGATCTCTACGTTCTGAACATGCAGGGGAACGACGAGTACTTTGAGAATGTCGAGGGGAAGCATTTCATCCGGAAGAGCCGTGAACTGTTTCCCCGCACGCCCTGGGGCTCCATGGGAATCCAAGTCTTCGACTTTAACAACGATGGGCGTATGGACGTGTTCATAACAGACATGCACTCGGACATGAGCGAAGACGTCCCACTACTATTCGAAAATCTCAAGTCGGCTATGCAATGGACCGTGGAACGGCTCGTCGTTCCGCGGGAGCAAAGCATCTACGGCAATGCGTTTTATATCAACGAAGGTGAGGGCCGCTTCCGGGAAATCTCGGACGAAATCGGCGCCGAAAACTACTGGCCCTGGGGGCTCAGTTCCGGCGACCTGAATGCCGACGGCTACACCGATGCCTTTATCGCATCAAGCATGAATTACCCGTTTCGGTATGGCGTGAATTCTGTCTTGCTCAATGACCGGGGAAAAATATTTCAGGATAGCGCGTTTATTCTCGGAGTCGAACCCAGGCGTGGGAGCCGAACAGCCAAGCCGTGGTTCGAGCTGGACTGCGACGGGGATGACAAGGAGCACTCTGGCTGCCAGGGACGAACTGGTCGATTTGTGGTCTGGGCAGCCCTGGGTACGAGGTCTTCCGTCCTTTTTGATCTGGATGGCGACGGTGATCTGGACATCGTCACCAGTGAGTTCAATGCCGAACCCATGGTACTGGTCAGCAACCTGACAGAGAAGAAAGAGATTCACTATCTGAAAATCAAGCTGACCGGAACCAGCAGCAATCGAGACGGTCTGGGTGCGCGCGTGACGGTGAAGACGGATAAGCACAGCTACACCAAGGTCCATGATGGGAAATCGGGCTATCTCTCGCAGAGTCTGTTCCCGCTGTACTTCGGTCTGGACAGCGCTGACTCCGTCGACAAGATCGAGATTGTCTGGCCGTCCGGGAAACACCAGATGGTTGCGGGGCCAATCCGCAGCAATCAGCAGATCGAAGTCAAAGAGCCTGAATGAACCCGCAAGCTGGCCAGTTCGCGGCCTGAGGCCCCTCCCACTCTTGGCCCCTCCCACTCTTGGCCCCTCCCACACTGGTCCCTTACCCACTCTGGGACTTCGGGCTCCTTGGAACTTTGGAACTTTGGAACCTTGGAACCTTGGACCCGGAATCCAGCCCTACTCGACGGTGACGCTCTTGGCGAGGTTCCTGGGCTGATCGATGTCGCAGCCGCGCAGCCGCGCCACATGATAGGCAAACAGCTGCAGCGTCACTGCGACGGGAATGGGTGCCAGGTAGGGCTGGCAGGGAGGCACCGTGATCACATCATCCGCGATTCTGGCGGTTTCTTCATCGCCTTCGTTGACTACGGCCAGCAGGGGGGCATTGCGGGCCTTGCATTCGTAGGCGTTGCCCAGCATCTTTTCCTTTTCAGGCATTTCCGTGAGCAGGGCCACTACCGGAGTATTCTCCTGCAAGAGGGCGATCGGGCCATGCTTCATCTCTGCGGCATGATAGCCTTCGGCATGAATGTAACTGATCTCTTTCAGCTTCAAAGCACCCTCCATCGCGACTGGAAAGAGATAGCCGCGGCCGATAAAGAAGGCATCCTCGTAGGCAGCATAGCGCACCGCAAGCCGGGCAATGGTGTCGTTCCGCTCCAGCGTTGCTTCCACAATATCGGGCAACCTCGCTATCTCCTGGGCCACAGCCCTGCCTTCCGACAAGGATAGGTGCCGGCAGCGGGCTATCTTTAAAGCCAGCATGAGCAACACGCTGACCTGGCAGGTGAAGGCCTTGGTGGAGGCCACACTGATCTCGGGGCCGGCGTGAATGTAAACACCCCGGCCGGTCTCCCTGGCGACGGTCGATCCGACCACGTTGCAGATTCCAGCCACCAGAGCGCCTTTCTGATGGGCCTCCCGCACCGCTGCAAGAGTGTCGGCCGTCTCACCGGATTGGCTGATGGCCAGCAAGAGATCTCCCGGCAGGATAATCGGATTTCGATAGCGGAATTCGGCTGCCTGTTCGACTTTTGCCGGTAGATGGGCGATATCCTCGAACGCATACTGGCCTACCAGTCCCGCATTGAGAGATGTGCCGCACGCCACCATGAGGATTCGGCTCAAATCGGTGATTTCACGCGGGGTGAGGTCCAGTCCCGAGAGCACCGCTGTTCCACTGTCCAGATCGAGGCGTCCCCGTTGAGTGTTGCGCAAGGCTTCCGGCTGCTCGAAGATCTCCTTGAGCATAAAATGCTCATAACCCTCTTTCTCAGCTGCGCCGGCCACCCAGTCAAGCGTCGCCGTCTCACGGCTGACCGGGACGTTCTTCAGGTCGCGGATATCGACCGAGTTTCGTGTGACAAGTGCGACATCATTGTCATTGAGGTAAATCACTCGCTGCGTAAAAGACACGATGGCTGCGGCATCGCTGGCAGCGATGGTCTCGTCCTGACTGACTCCAATGACGATCGGACTGCCCCGCCGCGCCACCACGATCTGGTCGGGGTGGTCCGCGCACACCGCAGCAATACCGAAGGTGCCTTCCACTCTACGCAGCGCGACGCAGGTTGCCTCCAGCAGATCACCTGTTTCCGTGTAGCAGCTGCCAATCAGATGGGCCAGTGTTTCACTGTCCGTCTCTGAGCGAAACTCGTGACCCTGGTTTTCGAGGTGCCGTCGAATGTCGCGGTAGTTCTCGATGATGCCGTTATGGACTAAAGCAATTCTCCCCGATTGATCCAGGTGAGGGTGGGCGTTTTCGGTCGAGGGTGCACCATGGGTTGCCCAGCGTGTGTGGGCCACACCACAGGTTGCCTCTTGCTGTGGCTGATCGCGCCAGGACCTGGAGAGGGCGCTGCCCAGCGCGCCTACCTTCCCGGCTTCTTTGTGCAGAGAAATCACGCCTCCACTCGCCACGGCCAGGCCGGCCGAATCGTAACCTCTGTATTCCAGGCGTTTCAGGCCGTTGAGCAACACCGGTACGGCCTTCCGGCTTCCCACATATCCCACAATACCGCACATGTTTAAAGGTTACCCTTTTCGGATCCTCCGAGCCAATTGTCGCGGGAGTTACACGGTCCACGCTTCACGTTCCATGTTCCACGTTCCACGTTTCACGATTTGGAAAACGTCGGCGGCTTTATGTGTATCGACCCCGCTACTTACGTTCAAGGCAAATCTCCAGCGGACCAGGAAACCCACATGAGCGAAGCGAATTATTGGAATCCTCAGTTGACAGCGAGGACGCGTACTCAATAACCTGCCTGTAAGAGCTGATGCTTATACGAGATTTGTTGCCCTTACTCACCCTCGCCCCCTGGTTCGCATTTCTGGCCTTTGCGGCTGAGCCTTTGCCTGCGGCTGGCGGCGGCGATGTCGACTTTCAACGTGATGTACGGCCCATTCTCTCCGACAATTGTTTCCAGTGTCACGGTCCTGACGAGGGCGCGCGCCAGGGTGGACTCCGCCTCGACATCAAGGCGGGTGCTTTCTCCCAACGGGACCAGGGCTTTCCGGTGGTTCCCGGCGATCTGGAGGCGAGCTTGCTCTACCAGCGCATCACGCAGAAAAACGAAAGGCTGCGGATGCCGCCGGCCTACTCCAAGAAGCAGCTCACCCAGGCACAGGTGGAGATTCTGAAGGGCTGGATTGAGGAGGGTGCTTCCTGGGACCTGCACTGGTCGTTCCAGCCCCTCGGGCGACCGGAACTGCCCACAGTGAGAAACGAACAGTGGGTCCGCAGTCCTGTTGACCGGTTTGTCCTGACCCGTTTTGAAGCCGAGGGTCTGGAACCGGCTCCGGAGGCAGACCGGCGGGCGCTGGCGCGCCGTGTTGCTCTGGACCTGACGGGGCTGCCTCCCGAGCCGGACGAGGTGGAAGCATTCGTAAACGATCCTTCCGAAAGCGCCTACGAGAGGCTGGTTGACCAGCTTTTGGCGTCACCCCACTGGGGTGAGCACCGGGCCCGCTACTGGTTGGACGCAGCGCGCTACGGCGACACACATGGACTGCACATCGACAACTTTCGGGAGATGTGGCCGTACCGGGACTGGGTGATTCAAGCCTTCAACCAAAACAAGCCGTTCGACCAGTTCACGGTGGAACAGATCGCCGGGGACCTCTTACCCGATTCCAGTCTCGAGCAACGGGTCGCCACCGGCTTCCACCGCTGCAACGTCACGACCAACGAAGGCGGCGCCATCATCGAGGAATACGCGGCGGTTTACGCCAAAGATCGGGCCGACACGACGGGCACTGTGTGGCTGGGGCTGACTGTGGGCTGCGCGACCTGTCACGACCACAAGTTTGACCCCATCTCGCAGCAGGACTTCTACTCGATGACGGCGTTTTTCCGAAACTCCACGCAGTACGTGATGGACGGGAATGTAGCGGATCCCGCGCCCATCGCAGTGGTGCCGCAGCCCACGGATCGGGCCCGCTGGGAGCAGTTGAAGGGTAAGGCCGCCGATATCCAGGGCCGGAGGGCAAGAGTTTCCTCCTCGGCCGAGGACCGGTTCGAGACCTGGTTGGCGGGCGGCGAATATCGTTCCTTGAAAGCTCCCCTGGGGGAATCTTCGGAAATTTTGACCCTTGTGCTCGATCGGGAGGCACGCCTGGATCGGTACGATGGGCGCAATGAGATCGAGTTATCCAAAGGCATGACGCTGGGTGCGGGGCCGGAGGAAGGCAGGCCGGCGCTGCATTTTGCCGACGAGTCCTGGGCCGAGCTGCCCTCCCTGGAACTGGGCGGACAGGAGCCCTTCTCGATCACGGTTTTGCTCTTCCATCCTTCCGGCGCAGGGGACTTCATGGTAGCGAGTCAGTCCGATCCGGACGACCACAACCGGGGCTGGAAGATTGAAATCGCTGCCCGCGTAGCCGCCTTCCAAATATTCGGTGACAAGGTTGAGGCCGGCAGATATTCAGACGGAGTTGTGGTCAGGGCCGGACATCTGCAGCAGCTGGAAGTCGGAACCTGGAATCATCTGGCCATCAGCTATGACGGCAGCGGGGAGCGAGCCGGGCTGAGTTTGTTCCTCAATGGCGAGATCATTCCCACCCAGGGGAGCGAGTACTTTACCAGCCTCCAGGGGAGCATTCGTACCGACCGACCGCTGCTGTTAGGGAAGCAGGTCACCAAAGGCAAGGACGAGGATCATTACGAGGAAAGTTATTTCAAAGGCGGCGCGATTGCGGACTTCCGCATCTTCAATCGGGCGATCACTGTCGAGGAGGCCCGGCTGGTTTCGCTGTGGCCGGTGTTGAAACGAGCGCAAGCCCGGACTCCCGTCGATCTCACGCCACAGGAGGGGAAGGCTTTGCGGCTGTACTACCTGAACCTCAAAGACGCCGATTACCGCCGGCTCTCAATCCAGCAGCGGGAGGTCGAACTCGAGCAACGAGAGATTCGCCGCCGCGGGGGCGTGACGCACGTGATGCAGGAGTTGGCAGACCGCATGCCCTCGGCCCACATTCTCTATCGCGGCCAATACGATGATCCTCGCGACCTCGTCCAGGCCAACACCCCGGTGGCGTTGCCCCCGATGCCGCCTTCGGTTCCGCGCAACCGCCTGGGCCTCGCCAGATGGCTGGTGGATGACTCGAATCCTTTGACGGCTCGGGTCACCGTGAACCGTTTCTGGCAGCAGGTCTTCGGGACCGGTCTTGTCAGCACCAGTGATGATTTCGGTTCACAGGGAGAGCCGCCCTCGCACCCCGGATTACTGGACTGGCTGGCCATGGAGTTCCGGGACTCGGGTTGGGACGTCAAGGACTTCTTTCGCCTGCTGGTCACTTCATCTACGTACCGTCAGTCGGCGGAGGCCACGGCCGACAAGATTGAGAAAGACCGCGAAAACCGTCTTCTCTCGCGCGGCCCGCGCTTTCGCATGGACGGCGAGATGGTTCGCGACTATGCATTGGCCGCCAGCGGGATAATGGCATTCACCGTCGGCGGTCCCAGCGTGAAACCCTACCAGCCGGCCGGAGTGTGGGAAGCCGTCGCTATGCCTTCCAGCAACACCCACGACTACGAGCAGGACCATGGTGACAGCCTCTATCGGCGCAGCCTGTATACGTTCTGGAAACGGTCTGCTCCTCCAGCGTCCATGGAGCTCTTTAACGCGCCTACACGAGAGAACTGCACGGTTCGCCGGGAGCGAACCAATACTCCGCTTCAGGCTTTGGTGACCATGAACGATCCACAGTTTGTGGAGGCCTCGCGTTTTTTGGCCCAGAAAGCGATCCTGGCGAGGGGAGACGACTTCGATCGCCTTCTCGACTACATGACGGAGCGTGTGCTGGCGCGACGGTTCAGGCAAAACGAGCGCCGGGTTGCCAGGCACAGCTACAATGATTTCCGAGGCTACTATGAGTTGAACCCCGAAGATGCCCGGCAGTTGGTCGCCATGGGAGAGTCGCAGCCTGAAGAGGCCCTTCCCGTAGTGGAGTCGGCAGCTCTCACCATGCTGGCGAACCAGCTTCTCAATCTGGACGAAGTATTGAACAAGTAGTCAAGAGCCAGAAGTCAACAGAGCGGAAGATCCCAACCAGGGAGGACTTGGAAAATGCACCCATCCGAAAAAGCCGTCCTGGCCGAAACTCGGCGCCAGTTTTTTGCCCGAGGGGCCCGCGGGATCGGCGGTATTGCGCTGGCCACTCTCCTGGCCGAGAACGGCCTGGGCTTGCTCAAAGGCGAACCGTCGCACGGGGGGGTGCCGGGCCTGCCCCACTTTGCTCCCAAGGCCAAGCGGTGCATCTACCTCCACGCCATGGGTGCGCCGCCGCAGATGGATCTGCTCGACTACAAGCCCAAAATGAGGGACTGGTACGACAAAGATCTCCCCGCATCCATCCGTCAGGGCCAGCGTCTGACCACGATGACCTCGGGGCAGTCGCGTTTCCCGATTGCTCCCTCCGTTTTCAAGTTCAGCCAACATGGCCAGGGCGGTGCGTGGATCTCCGAGCTGTTTCCTCATGTAGCCAGCATGGCGGATGACATTTGCATCATTCGGTCGATGCACACCGAGGCCATCAACCATGAACCGGCTATCACTTTTATCCAGACCGGGCAGCAGACTGCGGGAAGGCCCTGTCTGGGTTCATGGCTGTCCTACGGGCTGGGGAGCATGAACCAGGACCTTCCAACCTTCGTCGTCATGAATGCACAGCATAGCCACCCCAAGGCGGGGGTGCAGGCGATCTCTGCGCGTCTGTGGAGCGCCGGGTTTCTATCGGCAAAGCACGCGGGCGTCGCTTTGCGGGGAGGCGCCGACCCGGTGCTCTTCGTCAATAACCCCCACGGTGTGCCGTCAAGCGTGCGGCGAAGGATGCTGGACGGTCTCAACGAGCTGAACCAGATCCAGCATCAAAAGGTCGGCGACCCGGAGACGCTGGCCAGAATCGAACAATTTGAGATGGCCTATCGCATGCAGATGTCGGTGCCTGAGTTGACCGACCTCTCGGGCGAGCCGGAAAGCACCTTTGTGCGCTGGGGCGAGGAAGCGAAAGAGCCTGGAAAGTTCCAGAACGCCGCACTCATGGCGCGGCGGTTGATCGAGCGCGGGGTGCGCTTTGTTCAGATCTACCACCGGGGCTGGGACGTGCACGCGGACGCGCCCCTGGTGCTCCCCTACCAGGCCAGGGATGTCGACCGGGCTGCCTGGGCCCTGATTCAGGACCTGAAGGAGCGGGGTCTGTTCGAGTCCACCCTGGTGATCTGGGGCGGCGAATTCGGGCGCACCATTTACTCTCAGGGCAAGCTCACGCCGACCGACTACGGCCGTGATCATCATCCCCGCTGTTACAGCCTGTGGATGGCGGGTGGCGGCATCAGGGGCGGCGTGGTGCACGGGGAAACCGACGATTTCTCGTACAACATCGTCAAAGACCCGGTTCACATTCGTGACTTCCAGGCCACTATCCTGCACCTGTTCGGCGTGGATCACGAACGTTTCACCCACAAGCACCAGGGCCTGGAGGCCAAGCTCACGGGCGTCGAACCGGCCCATGTAGTGAAGCCGATCCTGGCTTGAACCTCTGAAACCACCTCGTGGGAGGGGCCAACGTTCCAGCGTTCCAAGGGCGGAATCATGGGTGCCCTGGTCGCCCTTTACGTGGCCTTCTTGAGCAGTCTGGGCTTCCTCTGGCCCGCTCCCTTCGGATTGGGCGCGACGCTCATCGTGGGATTGGTGGTCAGCCTGTTCACCGGTCTGCCCCGATCAGAGAAGGCAAGCCGCTGGAACTGGTTTGCCATTACCAGCCGTTACCGGAACGGGTAGGCTTCGCTCTGGAAAGAAAATGACTCTTATCGACTGGGTGATCGTCATCGCCATCAACCTGGCGATCGCGACCTGCGGAATCGTACTGGCCCGGGGCACGAAAACCACCAAAGATTGGTTTCTGGCCGCCCGCGGACTGCCCTGGTGGATGGTGGGTCTCTCCGCCTTTGCAACGGCCGCCGACGCCGGCGACTACGTGGTGCTGGCGGGGGGATCCTACAGCTATGGAATGAGCAACCTGACCACCTGGTGGTTGGGGCTTCCAGTGGGCTGGTTCGTGGTCAGCTACTTCATCTATATCCCCATGTATCGGGCGCGCATGTTCACCAACGCCGAATGGTTGGAGTACCGCTTCGGGCCGGGTGTGCGTCTGCTGAGCGTATTCATCCAGATTCAATATCGAACCAATGTCCTTGGCAACATGGCCTGGTCCCTGTTCCTGGTCTTGAGCATCGTGGGTGGGCTGGGGGAGAGGGCGTCGTGGGGGATTGTGGTCGGTATTGCAGCCCTGGCCGCCTGGTATTCGGCCCAGGGAGGCTTGAAGAGTGTGGCCATCACCGATGTGCTTCAGTATGTGACCATGGCCGTTGCCTCCCTGGTCTTGTGGTTGGTGGTGTGGCAGGCAGTGGGTGGCTGGTCCGGCATGGAGGCCAACCTGGCCGCCCAGAACCGTGGGTGGATGCTGCATGTCGGGGGTTACCGGGAGCCGGGTGTTCCCACGCCCCTGGTGATCTTTGGCTGGATCCTCCTGCTGGTGTCTTACAACGCCGTCAACCATTCCCAGGCGATGCGTTTCCTGGGAGCTCGCTCAGAATGGGATATGAAAATGGGGGCGCTGGTGGCCGGGGGTGCGACCGTCATTGTGATGTGGCTGAACATCACCCTGGGGATCATGGGTCGGGCCCAATTTCCCCAGCTCGAGGTGGTCGACCAGGTATTTCCCTTGCTGGTTCGTGACTTTCTGACCCCCGGTCTGATCGGGCTGGTACTGGCCGGGTTGCTGGGGGCGGGGATGTCCACCTACGATTCAATTTCCAATGCTTTATCGGCCATCTTCACACGAGATCTCTATGCAAGATTTCTCAAGAAGGACGGCACTGACGAACACTATCTCAAGGTGGCACGCATGACGGTTCCCGCCGTGATCGCACTGGGATTTCTGTATGTGCCTTTTCTGCGGGCGGGTGCGATCCATTTCTACTTGTCGGCGACGAGTGTCTTTGTTCTACCGCTGGCTGTGCTCTATCTGATGGGTGCCTTGACCAGAGTACACCGCTCTGCGGGTATGGTCGGTCTGCTGGCAGGGGTCACCTATGGTCTTTTCGCATTCCTGGCCCGCACCTTTCACTGGCCCCTGCCGATTTGGCTCATCAACCTGTGGTGGGGGTATGTCTGGAATCTGTTCCTGCCGGCAGCCAGCATGCTCGTTTTCTCGTGGACTCTGGACCGCTTTCGCGGCCCCTTACGCCCCGAGGAGCTTGCCGGCCTCACCTACCGCACTCGTCACTTGCCGGTCCGAGATCTTGGTGAAACCGCAGGTTCGCAGACCACCTGGTTGCAACGAAGCCGAATGGAATTGGGGGAACGGCCGGTTTTCCCCTTTCCGGTAACCGGCGGACGACTTCCCTGGTACCGGCGGGATCGACTGCTGGTGTGGTGTTTCCTGACGCTCATGGTCTTTCTCGTGTTCGTGGTCCTCCGGTGAGGGAGAACGGTCGGCGCCGTGTTGGGAGGATCCTCTGTGGTCCGATCGGATCGTTGTGAGGTTGAAAGTTGAAAGTTGAAAGTTCGATCGGATCGCCGCGCGGAGGCGGCTCCTACGCTTCGCCATGGTGTGACATTCCCGGTGTAGGAGGACCCTCCGTGGTCCGATCAGATCGGACAGGCTTTTTATTTCCGTGCCATTCTCTTATGATCGACAGCGAACAGAGAGTGACCAGAACAACGCAAAGGAGGCCTATGAACGTCAGGATTGGAAGCTGTCCGGATTCCTGGGGTGTGTGGTTCGCGGAGGATCCCAGGCAGATCCCCTGGAGCCGTTTTCTCGACGAGGTAGTGGAAGCCGGATTCGAATGGATCGAACTCGGTCCCTACGGTTATCTGCCTACCGACATCAATCGGCTCCGTCCGGAGATCGAAAATCGGGGCCTGAAGGTCTCCGCGACTTTTCTATTTGGGCATCTGGAGGACCCCGAAGACTGGCCGCGTCTGGAGCGGCAGCTGCTGGGGGCCGGAGAACTGCTGGCCGCCCTGGGCGCCGAATATGTTGTGCTGATCGACGATCTTCACACCGACTGGTTCACCGGGGAGCGGCTCAGACCGAAATTCCTCGATGACGACGAATGGAAGCAGTTGATCGCGACCACCCACAAGGTGGCAGACATCGCCCGCCAGGAATTTGGTCTGCAGTTGTGCTTTCATTCCAGTCCCGATTCGCACGTCGCCTACGAAGACCAGATCGAGAGGTTGTTGGAAGACACTGATCCTGAAAGGGTGCTCCTGGCACAGGATGTCGGGCACCTCGCCTACCGCGGCGTCGACCCCGTGGAGTTCATTCGGAAACACCATGAACGAATTCCCTACCTGCATCTGAAGAGCGTCGACCCTGACCTGCAGCGGCGGGTAGAGGATGGCGAGATCCCCTTCATCAAAGCAGTGGAAATGGGGGTCTTTTGTGAACTGTCCAGGGGTAAGGTCGATTACCTGGCCTTCAAGCAGATGCTCGAGGAGATCCAGTTCGAGGGCTTCGCCATTGTGGAGCAGGACATGTATCCGGCGCCCTTCGATCAACCCCTGCCTATTGCCAAGCGCAATCGCCGGTACCTGCGCGAGATTGGCATAGGGTGAGCTTTGTGGCGCCCCCCATTTCTCGAAATCGCCACCAGACAATTTTGTAGGAATGAATATTACGAGTGACAAAATTGTCGTATCCACTCGAAGAGCGTTGCCCTGCGGTCATCTCAGTGGGTTGTCTACCGAAGAGGGAGGGCAGACCGATCTCCGATCCGCCGGCCAGCACCGGCAGTTCATCGGTAAACCCATGCTAAGCAAAAGCTTGCAGTGATTCCTACATTTTCGTATCTAGTCTTGCAAAGAACGACAATTTTGTCCGTTATCGATACCCCCCCCAACACCTTCCTGGAAATCATCCAAGCACCGGATCTTCTCTCAAGAGCGGCCCAAAAAAGAACCTTTGCGCTGACTTCCAGAGGGGCTGGATCGCTCTGCTGCCGCGGCTGGCCGCTACACTCGAACATCCGTCCACAAATCCCAGCCACCTGAGGTGAGTCCGAGATTCCCGGTTCTTTAGAAGAAGAAAAAAGGCATATTCGGACGAGTGGCACAACATTTGCAAGTGTCAAACCGGTTCCGTTGGAGAGGCGATACCAAAAGCCGCATAAGAGTCATTGTTCTTCGTCTTTCCAGCCGTTAAGAGTGGATCGCTTTCTGACAGGAGGATCTGATGTACAAGAGAGTTTCTAGGAAAATCTTGACTTTCTCACTATTGAGTTGTTTCATCGTGACGGCACTGGCCCAGGATGATGACAAGGGTGGGCCGGAGTTTTCGTTTGGAGCTGATGTAGCTCCGGTCAGCAAATACATTTGGCGTGGACAGCGCCTGACCAACGATTGGAGTCTTCAACCGGCCATGACGTTTGGAATCGGGGGTTTCTCATTCAATGCCTGGGGAACGATGGATCTCACCAGCGTCAATGAGGGGGATGCGCTGTTTATACCCGAGAATCCGGCGGCTCCGCCCGGCGATCACAGCGGTTTGCAAGGGAAGTTTTCCGAGGTGGACTACACGTTTTCCTATGCCCACTCGTTTCAGGATGTTTCCATCGATGTGGGTACGATTACCTACACGTTTCCAGAGCGCTCGGCTTCGCTGGCAGCGACAACCGAGATCTACGGAGGCGTCAGTTTTGACTCGGTGCCGCTGGCACCATCGGCCACCGTGTATGTAGATGTGGACGAAACCAGCAGCGGCGGAGGAACCACCGGTCTGTATTTTCTGTTGGCTGCAGGGCACTCATTTGCCGTGCCCCACCCTGTGGTCTCAGGTGTTGATCTCTCCGCTGGGGTGGGCTTCGCGAATAGCGGCTTCGGCGAATTCTTCTACGGGGCTTCCGAGTCGGGCGCGCACGACTTCAACTTCACGGTCAGTCTTCCCCTGACCCTGGGCGAGAACTGGTCAGTCACGCCCTTTGTCGCATACAGCGCGTTGCTGGGAAATTTCCGTGACTACCAATTCGTGGATCCGAGAAAGGTCCACCTGGGCACTGCCGGCAGTCCGAGCGATTCCGCCGATACCGTTTGGGGCGGACTTACGCTGAGCCTGGCCTTTTAAAGCCTGCTCGACGATTCGTTGCTGCTGATTCGATCCGGCTATGAGTAAGGAGTAGAAGATGTTCAGAAGAATTTTACCGAGAATAGTGCGACGCCTGGTACTCGTGGGGATGATTGGTCTGGGTTCCCTCGCTCCCGTTCAGGCGGCCACCGGGGATGAGGCGATGTTCGCAGTGAATAACGTCTGGATGATGGTGGCGACTTTCCTGGTCTTCATCATGCACCTGGGATTTGCCAGCCTTGAAGCCGGTCTGACCCAGGCCAAGCACACGGTCAACATTCTCTTCAAGAACACGATGATCGTAGCCATCGGACTGCTGACCTACGCCGTGTGCGGTTTCAATCTGATGTATCCGGGTGAGTCATGGATCTCCGGAACCTGGCTGGGTTTTGCAGGTTTTGGCATCGCTTCACCGGAGGGAGCAGCGGGACTCATCGAGTATGCCGATGGGGCCTATTCCTATTGGACAGATTTTCTTTTTCAGGCCATGTTCGCGGCTACCGGCGCCACCATCGTCTCCGGTGCCGTAGCCGGAAGGATCAAGCTCCGCAGTTTTCTTTTCTTCACCATCGTTTTCGTCGGTTTCGTTTACCCCGTTGTGGGAAGCTGGAAATGGGGCGGCGGGTGGCTGGACCAGCGTGGTTTTTATGATTTCGCGGGTTCGACTCTGGTTCACTCCGTGGGAGGTTGGGCGGCTCTGGCCGGTGCTCTGCTGCTGGGGCCCAGGATCGGTAAGTATGCGAAGGGCCACGTGAATGCCATTCCCGGATCGAACATGCCCCTGGCCACGATTGGGGTTTTCTTACTCTGGTTGGGATGGTTCGGTTTCAATGGTGGCTCGGTCCTGTCCGCCGACCCCGGGGCGGTGTCCTTCACACTCGTCACCACTTGTCTGGCGGCGGCAGCGGGCATCGTCGGGGCCTATTTCATGTCGGAGTGGGTCCAGAAGGAGCCCGACTTGTCCATGGTCTTGAATGGATGCCTGGCCGGTCTGGTGGGAATCACGGCGGGGGCAGACACGGTTTCGGTGAAATCCGCCGTCATCATCGGACTGATCGCCGGTGGACTGGTCGTTCTCGCGGTTATTTTCATCGACTCGAAGTTGAGAATCGACGACCCCGTGGGGGCCATCTCCGTTCATCTGGTCTGTGGTATCTGGGGAACTCTGGCAGTAGGCATATTCAGCATGAACACCGAACACACCTTCTTGAAGCAGCTGACCGGCGTGGCGGCATACGGTGTGGTCACCTTCTCCCTGGCCCTGCTCCTGTTCTGGATATTGAAAATGCTCGTCGAAATTCGTGTTCCTGCTGAGGAGGAGCTGCAGGGATTGGACATTGGAGAGCACGGCATGGAGGCTTACCCGGGTTTTCAGATATTTGTAGCGGAGTGATTTTGGATAAAAACCACAGGTTCCAAGACTGAGCTATGAACCGACGGAAGGAAGCATGATATGAAACTGATCGTTGCCATGATACAGCCTCACAGGTTACCGGATGTGAAAGAAGCTCTGTTTAATGCCCAGGTCTACAGAATGACGGTCACCAATGCCCTGGGAGCAGGACAGCAGGGGGGGATTGAAGAGACCTATCGTGGTGTCGTCCATTCCATCAATCTTCTCAAGAAAGTAAGGATCGAGATCGCCGTCAATGAGGATTTCTTGGAACCGACGATTGCAGCCCTGATCAAAGGGGCCCGAACGGACAAGATCGGAGACGGCAAGATCTTTGTCCTGGATCTGCCGGACTGCATCAGGATTCGAACCGGGGAACGGGGCGAGAAAGCGATCGGCTAGTGCTGGCTGAGAAAGCGGGAGAAGATCTGGCGGCCCCGCCAGACCGCCTTTTCTCCCAGTTCTTCCTCGATTCTCGCTTCTTCGTTGTACTTGCAGAGCCGGCAGGAGCGGGCCCAGGAGCCGTTCTTGATCTGCCCGGCGTTGCCGGCCACCGCGATGTGGACGTGGGTCACGTCTTCCGAATCCCCTGACCTGGCGGACACGATTGGCAGGTAACCTGCATCCTGGCACAACCGGATCGCCTGCAGGGTCTCTGTGACGGTCCCGACCTGATTCATCTTGATCAAAGCCGCGTTGGCCACCCCCAGGCCCACCCCCCGCTCGATCCGTCTGGCATCGGTCGTGAACAGATCGTCTCCGATGATCTGGATGCGGTCGCCCAGCCGCCGGGTCAGCAACTCCCAGCCCTGCCAGTCGTCCTCGGCCATGCCGTCCTCGATGGACAGGATCGGGTAACGCTCGGTCCAGGACTCGAGCAGATCGGCGAGTTGCGCTGCAGTGAGTGTCTTTTTTTCCAGTTCCAACCGGTACTTGCCATCCTCGTAAAACTCATTGGCACCGATGTCAAGCGCGAGAACGGCATCCTCCCAGGGCCTGTAGCCTGCCCGTTTCAGCCCTTCCGTGAGGATCTCCAGCCCTTCCTCGTTTTTCTCGAAGCTGGGCCAGAAACCGCCTTCGTCGGCCACGCCCAGGGGCAAGCCCCGATCATCCATCACATCGCGCGTCGACCAGTAGACATTGAACAGCATCTCCAGACACTCGGAGAACGAGCCAGCCCCGATGGGGATGACCAGGAAGTCCTGGACGTCGATAGCCCGGTTGGCGTGAGCGCCACCTCCAATGACTTGCATCATGGGAAGGGGTAACTCTCGCCCCTCGTTTCCTCCCAGGTAGCGGTACAGGGGCCAGCCCAGGTGGTTGGCTGCCGCATGGGCCACAGCCGCCGAAACAGCCAGTACAGCATTGGCTCCCAGGCGGCTCTTGTCAGGGGTGCCGTCCAGATCGATCAACATTCGGTCTACCTCGGCCAGGTCGAGCGCGCTGATCCCAATCAGATTGGGGGCGATGATGGTTTCGACGTTCCTGATCGCGGTGTAAACTGATTGACCTCTGAACCTGGCCGGGACACCATCGCGCAGTTCCAGGGCTTCGTGCGATCCGGTGGAAGCGCCGGAAGGAACGATGGCCCTCCCCTTCGCCCCCGAGTCCAGAGTGACCTCTGCCTCGATGGTCGGGTTTCCCCTGGAGTCATAGACCTGCCTGGCCTTGATCCCCGCAATCGTCAATTTCTCTTCCCCTTTTTTATAGCTTTTTCTAGCCCGAAGTCCCTGCCATCTCCTCGGTCAGAATCTCAGCAACGGCTGCATAAAGTTTCGGACTCTCCACGATGATGCGGGCTGCAGACCGCCGTACAATGTTCCTGTCCCCCTCGTTCAGGTACTCCGCCGGAGACTTCCCGTCCACTCGGGCCAGCAGCAGAAGCCCCAGTTGTCGGCAGGCGTGCTCCTCCATCCAGTCAGCTGGAAAAACCTGGATCGCCCTGCCGTAGGCTTCCGCCATGTGAAGAAAGGCCTTCAGCAAGGTGGCCGTAGCCTGCCTGACTTTCACCGCCTTCAAAAGCATATGATTCAGCAGGAAGGCAATGTCAAAGGAGGGATCGCCCAGGTGGGCCGCTTCCGGGTCGATGATCCAAAGCCTCCCGGCGCCCGGCAGAATGAGGATGTTCTTGGGGCTGTAATCGGCGTGAACCAGTACTTTCTTCAAAGTCAGGATGCGGGCTATTTCCGAGTTGATCCGGTCGGCCAGCCTTGGATGACGTCGGGCGATCGTCTCAAAATAAGGGCTCACTCGGCACTCCAGGAACCGTTGCTGCTGATCAAAACGACGCATGACCTCTTCGCTCTCAAAGGTCTCGTTGTGAATCCTGGCCAGCAGGCGGGCCACCTGCCCGGCTATGCCGAAGTCCACCTCTCCTCCCAGCAGCCTCGTCTTCCACTCCTGGCTGCCTTGTGGAGCCAACTCGATGCCGAAAATGAAATTCTCCTCGTCTTCGAAGAGGACAGCCGGGACATGCTCTGGCCCCAGAATCCGCCGCATCAGCTTGAGGGCATCTTTTTCTACGTTCGACCGCTGGGCGTCGATGATCCAACGGCTCTTGACCCTTATCCTGGACAGGGCCTGCTTGAACACAGCCGCCCCCGTGGATGATTCCACCTTGAAGACGTCGTTGGCGACGCCGCCCCCCAGTCGGGTGATGACAGCCGGCTCACCCTTCTCCAGGTATCCACTGCTGAGAAGGTATTGCCTGAGGCGGTCCGAGCTGTTCTCTATGCGAAATCGATCCATGGAGACGGGATGCCGCTACCAGTCCTCTCTTCCTTTCTCCCAGGGATGAGATCTGGCCACTTCCTCGTTCAGGTCCGTACCCCACCCCGGCCCGGTGGGCACTGTCATATAGCCGTCAATGATCTCCGGCCGGCAGGTGACCAGGTCGTCTTTCCAGGCAACATCATCCACTTCGATCTCCATGATCCGAACGTTGGGGAGGACTGCACACAGGCTGGCGCTGACAAAGCTGGCCAGATGGCTGTAGTAGTTGTGGGGAGCCACGTTCAGCTGGTAGACCTCTGCCAGATCCCCGACCTTTTTGGCCTGGCTGAAACCGTTCCAGGGAACATCAATCATGAAGACATCGGCAGCATGCTGTTCAAAGTAGGGTAAATAGTCGCGCATATGAATCAGGCACTCGCCGGTGCAGATTGAATTGGAAGTCGACTGCTTGATCTGTAGAATCGCCTCAGGGTCATACATGTCCAGCTCCACCCATAGTAAGTCGAACTGTTCGACGCGGCGGGCGATTCGGATGGCGCTCTCAGGTTTGAAGTTGAAGTTCAGATCGAGATTGATGTCCACCCGGGGACCGACGGCCTCGCGGAAGGTTCCGATCAGCTCCTCTATGTGATCCAGCAACTCCGACGTGACAATCTGATCCGTCGTGCCCCTGCCCCGGTCGAACCCGGGCATCCAGAGCGAAGCCGGTTCCCCGGGCAGGACAATGTTGGTCTTAAGAGCGGTGAAGCCCCGCTGCACGACTTCTTTCCCCAGTTCAGCAATGTCTTCCAGGGTCTTCAGGGGGGGGGTTCCCAGGATCTCGTGGTGCCCGGCTCTGGTTGTCCCGCAGTGCGTCCAGTAGAGTCTCACCTGGTCCCGGGTCGGTCCTCCGAAGAGGTCGACGACTGACGTTCCCAGGGCCTTGGCCTTGAGATCAATCAGCGCGCACTCGATACCGGCGATGGCTTTGCCTGCAATCCCGCCGGGACTCAGACGCGTGGCTCGGATCAGGTCCCAGAACCGCATTTCATAGGGCCTGGGGTCTTCTCCGATCAACAGCGGCGTCAGGTCTTTGATCGTGCCTGCAACGCCGTGGGGGTTCTTTCCGTCACTAATTTCACCGTAGCCTGTGATGCCCTGGTCTGTATCAATCTTGACAAAGGTCCAGGGGCGCCAACCGGCGTCAACGATAAAGGTCTCGACAGCAGAGATTTTCATCGGGTCCTGGTTGTGGCGGAATCAGCCAAAGGGAGTCGTTGCTACAACAATTCTGATATCGGCTCTCCGGTCTCGTCGTCGATCGAGTTAGCGATCTTAATGGGGCGTCCAATCGGGTGCATGTAGGTCTTTGTCCAGTCAATCCCGAAAGTCTTGTAGATGGTGGCAAACAGATCTCCCATGGTCACCATGCGATCGGCTACGTAGGCGCCCCGTTCATCACTGGCGCCCACGACCTGGCCACCCCGGATACCTCCGCCTGCCAGAGCCACCGACCAGCATTCAGGCCAGTGGTCACGGCCCAGGTTGGCATTGATGTGGGGTGTCCGGCCGAACTCCCCCAAAACCAGCACCACGGTCGATTCGAGCAGCCCCCTCTGGTCCAGATCCTCTAAGAGAGCTGAAAGCCCCCGATCCAGTGTGGGAGCCAGTTCCTCACGCGTGACCTGATCGTTATTGCTGTGCGTATCCCAGGCCTGAACCCGAAAGCCCCCGGCGGTCACGAACCGGCTCCCGGCTTCAACCAGCCGCCTGGCCAGCAGCAGACTTTGACCGAAGCCGTCACGACCGTACACCTCCCTGGTCTTTTCAGATTCGCTGGAAAGATCGAAGGCCTCCCGAACATGAGGAGAAAGGATCATATTCCAGGCTTGTTCAACGAAAGTGTCCATGTTGGCGAACTCGGCCGCCTCCACCTTCTGGCGATAGTGCCGGTCCACGACGTCGAGGAATGCGCGCCGGTCCTCAACGGTCTTCAGAGCCACATGCTTGGGTAAGCTCAAGTCGGGCACTTCAAAGTCCTTGCCGCTGGGGTCGGGCAGAATCATGGGGTCATACTCGGGACCGATGAAGTGTCCTTTGAAGTATTCATCAAATTGTTTTCCCTTGGGCATTGGGGGGACCATCACGTGCGGCGGGACATGCCCGCGGGGACCCATCTCCCTGGTGACGACCGCGCCAAAACTCGGAAACTTCATCGACGGGCTGGGTCGGTGCCCGGTCGCCGCATAATGGCTCGCCACCCCATGATTGTTTTCCAGAGTGTGCATTGATCGGATGAGTGCTACTTTGTCCATCTGCCCGGCCATCCGGGGCAAGAGCTCGGAGATCTGGATCCCGGGAACATTGGTGGAGATGGGTTTAAAAGAACTGATGGGCTTGGGGTCCCAGGTATCCATCTGGCTTTGCCCGCCATCCAGCCAGACCAGTATGCAGGCTTGCGCTTTGCCCCGGGGCCGGACACCGTCCTGAGCCAAAGTCTGCCGAAGCCGAAGATACTGGCTGAGGTGGATGCCCAGGAAGGTCAAAGAGCCCACCCTCAAAAAGTCGCGACGACCAAGATGATCGCCCGTGCAACCCGCGCAGCCTTTATCCTTCATGACTCTTGACCTCATTTCTTGGTGCCCGATCTCCGCGCAGCCTTCAATGGTTGTAAGCAAACTCCCGGGAAGTGACCAGAGCCCACAGCAGGTTTTCAGCCGCCTCACGGCGAGCCGTACTCTGCCGAAAGAAGGAATGTTCCACAATGCCGGAATGGCGGCTGATCAATTCGCGCACTGCAGCCCGCTCTTGCTGGCTGGGAAAGCGGGAAAGCGCGCCCAGGTAAAGCTCTTCAATCAGCTCGTCATTGGTCGCATCTGCCTTGAGAAGGCGGTCAATGCGCCCTCCCTCTGTAGAGAGATTCTCGGTATAAGTGGATCCCACCAGCGCGTGCAGGGCCTGGGCCAGACTGGCCGGGGAAAAGCGTTCCGGCACGGTCGAGCGAAAGGGCCGCCCGAACACTTCCATAAACCGCGACTCCCAGGCGGCGGGTACCTTCAATTGAATGGCGCGAGTGCCCGGGGGAGCCCTGGCGCCGCTCGACTGCTCGAAAACGACCGGAACTCCCGTGGCCGACGAGATGGCGTCCAGAAGCACCTCGGCGTGCAACGCCCTGGGACGGGCGTGAGAGTAGTTGATCAGATCATTCTTGTTGGTAGGGCTGGGTGTACTGGAGAGTTGATAAGCACGCGAGCGGAGGATGGTTCGGATCAAGTGCTTCAAATCGTGCTGGTGCTCTCGGAAGTCCTGGGCCAGTGCTTCCAGCAGTTCAGGATGGGTGGGAGGATTGGCCGAGCCGAAATCATCAACGGGGTCGACGATGCCTCTCCCCAGCAGCTGGCTCCAGATTCGGTTGACAATGGATTCGGCAAAGTAAGGGTGAGAGGTCATCCACTTCGCCAGTGCTGCCCGCCGATCCTTTTCAGCCGCTTCAGGCAGAACGGTACCATCGAAGAAGGTGGGTTTGACCCGCTGCTTGGTACGGGGATGCATGACCTGGATGAATTTCAGCGAGCTTTCACCAGCGTAATCCACCTCGTGCCCGCGGGGATCGTCGAAAACCACCTGACGGTCAATGGGATTGACCCACTCCGTCAGCGTGAGATGCTCGTAGAAGGAAGCCAAACCCCAGAACTGATCCTGGCTCCAGGCATCATAGGGATGGTTGTGACATTGGGCGCAATCCAGCCGCCGGCCCATAAAGACGCGCACATCTTCTGCCACCAGGGTCTCAACCGGCCGCGCCTTTGAGGTGGAACTGTAGAAACGGGAGGGGCCTTCGAATCCCTGAGCGGCGATCCGCTCCCGGGCCATCTGATCGTAAGGCTTGTTGGTGGCGATGCTGTGCCGGACCCACTCCCAGTAGACATCTCCGGTGACCCGGAAAAGATCCCCAAAACGGAAGGTCCAATAATCGACATATTCGGGAGAGTCCAAGAGGATCTCCACGAGCTTGTCTCGTTTCTCGGGATCCCGGTCGGCCAGGAAATTCCGTACCTGGCGGGCCGGCGGCAAGGTCCCGGTGACATCCAGACAGACCCGCCTCAAGAACTCCTCGTCACTGGACAGTCCTGAAGGAATGATGTGGAACTTGCGAAGCTTTCCGAAAACAGATTGGTCAATGAAATTTCGGACGGGCACCTGTGGGTAGTCTGTCACAGGTCTGGAGATGACACCGAAGCGCACACTCACCTCGTGTCCGGGTGCCCGAATCATCACGGCAGTCTCTCCCGGCCCGACGGCCTGGACCAGGCCACCGGCGCTGACTCTCACGACTTCCAGGTTGTTGGATCGAAAGAACACTCCATCGGTTGCATCTTCGCGCCGGCCCTCCGTGAGCAATGCTGTCACCAAAAGCTGTTGGCTGCCCGCCTCGTCCAGGACTACCGGTCTGGGATGGACCTCCAATCCGATGATCTTATGCTCCGGCTTCTCTTCCACGAAGGGGGCGCCCCTGCGGATCCAGTCCATGATCGTCTGATAGTCCCCAGAGTTGCGACCCAGGCGCTTTCCCCCTTCGTGGGGCACCATGAAAGTTGGTTTGAGCAACAGCAAACTCTGTTGCGGCTGCGCCAGGTTGATCCGGGGCTCCATGGTTCCTGCCGGTTTGTCGGTCAGAACCTGATAGATCCCCCCTTCCACAGTCCACCTGTAGTCGTCTGCCGGGAAAAGCGAGTTCAAGGAAAGCTTGAATCCGCCTTTTCCCTTGACACTCCCGTGGCATTCGCTGGTGTTGCATCCCCGCCGCGTCATGATGCCGCCGATATGTCGTTGAAAACTGAAAGGCTGTGGCCGCCCGGATCCTTCGATCCGAAGACTGGCTGTGGTGATTCGGCCGTCGACTTGCACCTCCAGAGTCACCTCGCCATCGGCCAGGGGCCGCACTCGTCCCGACTTGTCCACCTCTGCATACTGTGAGGGAGAGAGGGAGAATCGAGCCAGCGAGGTCACGTCCCTTTCCAAACCGTCGTCGAATTGTGCGATCACCAGAAAACGCTGCAGAGCATGGGATCCCCGAAGAGTCGCCTCGCGGGGAACGATTCGCAGCGAATCGTTCTCAGCCACTCGGGGGATCGAGACCGTGGGATGTGATTCCCGGGTGGTCGTGCCCGGCCCGAGACGAACCGTCGACTCAGGAAAGAGCAGGGGCAGGCTCAAGAGACTCAAGCCGACGGTCCCCACCACAACTATGGGAAATCGTTTCGCAGGTGCTCTTGTGGAAGGAAGCAATCGCAACAGCATAAAAAACTTAAACGGCCTGTCTGGCATCTAGTCTATCTTTTCACGGCTTTCCAGGCCACCCGGCCCTGGCGGGGCCGTGACGACCATCAACGGGAGCTCTTTCCAGGAGAATGGTGCCCCGGGCTTACCCCCGACAACCGGGACAGCTGCCAGCTGAATCATGTGTGGCACGGGAGTTGTCGGAGCCTGCTTTTCCGCCAGCAGGAGGACCGTCACCTCCTGGATCCGGGGAGTAAAGCGCTGCTCGTCAATTTTCTCCCAGGGTGGTCCTTTCGTAGAGTCCGCTGAGGCCGCGGGATACATTTGCACTCCGGTCGGGAGATGGTCCACCTGAATCGTAATCTCGCCGTCGAAACCCTCCTCCCAGCTGGCAACGATCTGTAACTTCCTCGCTTTTCCCCGAACCAGATTGATCTCGTTCACATCGATGACCGCGGGCGCCTCCGTGGCCTGTACCCGAACTTCTTCCTTGATCTCGATTTCCCCGACATGGGCAAGCTGCGGGCGTACCAGTATCCGATAGTTGAAGTCAGCTCCCCCGTACCGGGAAGTCAAGTCGCGAATACGCAAGAAGTAGGTTCCGGCGCGTTCGAAGCGATAGATCGTCTTGGGTTCGATGGACTTCAACCAATCATCCCCGTCGCCTCCCACTTTCCTGAAAATATTGGTCAAGACCTCCTCTCCTCGCTGGTCGAACACACTCAGCCAGGGATTGAAGTAGGGAGGTTTTACATGAGGAGTCTGGATCTCGAATGCCAAAGCTTCTCCGGCTTCGATCTCCAGGGCGAAGTAATCCTCGTCCCCCGGCGCCTCGATCACACCCGCGAGCAGGCTGGGAATGGTCACCGTCTGGGCCTGGGACGTTACCCCATTGGGCTCCAGTTCGGACCGGGATGAAGCCGGTCCGAAGCGGTCGCTTGTCGGCGGGCCATGGGCGCTTTTCCGGCCAGCGCCGGGGATCGGCATGGCTCTTGTCCTGAGCCTGGCCATCCAATCCACCTCCAGCTCTCGACCGAAGTCTCTTTCTCGCTGTGGCCCGAGACCGGGATGGACCGGTTCTCGCCCAGTCCATTTCTGGTCAGAAGAGGAAACGGAGCCAGGCGTGGGCACGATTCTCAGCTGGTATCCGTAATCCGGCCCTCCCAGGCCCTGTGGGATCCCATTCTCAACCGTATGAGGCGAGCTGACTTCGATGACATACCAGCCCTCTTTTTCAAAGCGGTGAGAAAGCCTGGCCAGCTTGTGAAACGTGTTGTAGACATTGGTGCCCGTGAAATAGGGCAGGAAGAACTGGACGGACTCGTCCCTGCCCTCCAGCCGCCTGGCTCGATGGGGATCGAACCAGCTGCCGGCGGGCTCATACAAAACCAGGTGGGGATTATTGAAAACATGAGGGGCTCCCGAGATAAGACCGCTGGCGGTGACCGTCTCGAACTGGAGTTCCTCCCCCGCGGAGGCCTCAAACGCATAGAAGTCCAGTTCCCCGCTGTGGCTGATCCGGCCGTTCACAACCGTCGGAATGCTCACCGGCTGGGCCTCTCTAGCGGACTGATGGGGGGCCCTGCTCTCCACAGTAGTGGGCTCAGCAACGACCTGTAGGGTCAAGGGTCTGGAGACTCCCTCGGGTGAAAAAAGCCTGAGGAGATGGACGCCGATCTCGGCAGCGGGATCCACTTCCACTTCCAATAATGCCTGGCAGGCATTATTGACCCGGGCCTGGAGATGTTGGCAACAAAACAAGACCCCAGAGATGCAACCGTAGTTCTGGATTTGGACCTCAAAACTGGTGCCTCGCTGCCCTCCCACGGGATAAACTGAAGTCTGGGCACCGAGGTGAACCGCCGGGAACAAGAGCGCCCCCAGGACGAAAGCGAAAGAAACAGGGCAGACGGTGAATCGAACGGGTAGGCTACTCACTTTTCTAATCCCTTGGGCTGCCGCCGTATCCCGCCGTAGGGGCCGGTCTTGTGCCGGCCCGCCAACCGGGCGACTACCAGGTTCACTCCTACGCATCGCCGCATGTCTCCAAACACATCGTAGGGGCCGGTCTTGTGCCGGCCGGCTGGCCGGGCGACCCAGGGTCGCCCCTCCGTTTTCCGTACCGGTCGCTGCCTGAGGCCCCTCCCACTCTCAACTCCAGAATGGTAACATATGGCGCTCTTGAAGTTTTCCACTCTTCATCCCGAGAAACGGGTACGCCACTACCTCGTGTTTAGAGAGTACCTGCGCGGTGCTGCGCTCGTGTGGTGGCTCAGCATCAACATCCATTCTGTGTGGGCACAGGACTGGCCCCAGTTTCGCGGACCGACTGGCCAGGGACTCTCCGAGGCGGTAGATCTTCCCCTGACCTGGAGCGAAACAGAGAACGTCGCCTGGAAGATCCAGATCCCCGGTCGCGGCTGGTCCTCGCCGGTGGTGTTGGAAAACAAGATCTGGCTGACGACAGGAGTCGCTGGAGGCCGCTCACTTCAGGGAGGACACTCACTCAGGGCCGTTGGAATTGACCTCGATTCGGGTCGTTTCCTCCATGACGTCGAAGTCTTCAGACTGGAGGGTGCTCCCTCTCTGCACGAAAAGAATACTTCCGCCTCGCCCACGCCCATTCTGGAAGAGGGCAGAGTGTACGTGCATTTTGGCACCTTTGGTACGGCCGCCCTGGACAGCCACGGGAAAACTCTCTGGAAGAGCCGGCGCTTCCGCTACACCGAGCAGTACGGCCCGGGGGGAACGCCGGCGCTGGGAGAGGATCTGCTGGTGGTCAGCTGCGACGGCACCGACAAACAGTTCGTTGCCGCCCTGGACAAGAACAACGGCAAAGTGCGCTGGAAGACCTTTCGAGAGGACGGCGACATGGCCTATTCGACTCCGCTGGTCATTCGCAGCGAGGGCCTGCAGCAGGTGGTCAGCACGGGAGGCAACCAGGCTGTTTCCTATGAACTGAGCAGCGGGAAGAAACTCTGGTGGATTCGCTACCGAGGGTTTTCCCAGGTCCCCCGGCCGCTCTTTGCGCACGGATTGGTCTACCTGGTCAATCCTGCTGGTGAAGGCCCACCCGTTCTGTATGCCGTACGTCCCCAGGGGCGTGGAAACGTGAGCGATTCTCATGTCGACTGGACCTGGCGGCGCGGCGTTCCTGTCACGCCCTCACCTCTGATCGTGGGAGATGAAATCTATTTTGTGAGCGACAACGGGATTCTTACCTGCCTCGATGCCAGAGACGGAAAAGAACACTGGCGGGAGCGCCTGGGAGGAAACTTCTCGGCCTCACCTGCATACGCCGATGGCAAGATCTTTTTTCTCAGCGAGGAAGGGAAGACCACGGTGATCAAACCGGGAAGTCACTTCGAGAAGCTGGCGGAAAACCAGCTGGATGGCCGTACCCTGGCCTCCATCGCCATCGTCGACCGGTCGATTCTCATCCGAAGCGACACCCACCTCTACCGTATCGAAAAGATCACGGCGCCTTAGCTGCCCGTGGTGAAAGTCCAACGCGGAAGTTTGAGAGCCCGTTGCTCAGCCCAATCAACCAAGGTACTATCGTGTCAAGACATGCGTGCCATGAAGCGCCCAGCGGAGAACGAACTTTTTAGATCCTGAGGCACGGCACGGAGAGGAGAGAGTGAGACGATGAGAGAGTTTGTTGTTGTGGAACACCGTTTTCAGCATCGGAGCCTGATTGCCCGTGCAATTTTTCTTGCAGCTTTCGTCGCGGTGGGCCCCCGGGCAGCCGAAGCACAAGAGCTCCCGGCCGAGAGATATCCGGGTCTTGTTCTGGGCCTCAGGCATCAGGCCAGTCAAGAATCCGTCCCACTGCCTTTCAAGCAGCCTCCCAGCACGGCTGCAGCCACCAGACATATCGAGGGTGGTGATCAGGGGGCGAGCGACGATCAGGGCCTCACCTGGTACATGGTCAGCGATTATGATCCCGCCAACACCTGCAATGTGTTCTGGGCGCCACCCCCGGGCGTAGCCGTGGGATTGCGCCACTCGATCAACAACGACGGCCAGCAGATCAGCATGTACGGCTACGAGGCGAGTCTGCGATCTCCCCAGAAAATCTGCAGTCTTCTGACCCGAATGGATGGCGGCGCCACCGGAGCCCCTACCAGGGAAGGCTTCTTCTGGTATGAAAACCGGGGCCACGACTACTATGATCCCATGGAGGTCGGCATGGATGTGCTGCCCAGGGGCACGGTCTTTTGCCTCCGGCACACGGCCCATCAGAACAGTGGGACCCTGGCAACCTGTACTTTGGGAGGTTCGGAGTATTCCTCGATTGAGGCCGACAAACGGTTGCGACAGGCTCACCAGAGTGGTGATTCCCAGTCCATTCAGGAGACCCTCAAACAATCGGTGCCTGCAGGGTTCAAGTTGATGCGTGCTCCAGACCTGGGAGCCGACCGCGGGGATGGGTACGTCTGGTTCGAAAAGGTAGCCGGTCCGGAACCCTGGGGACCCTGACAGTCGGACTTGCCTGTGGCTGCCTGCGTGCTATACTACAGTCGACCAGGTTGCTTTCCAGAATACTGAAGCATCGGACAGGTTTTGAAAGGTCGTAAGTACTTGATCTATTTGAGCTTTCAGGGAGCTCGTCGGCCGCTCCCCTGGACTTTTGTGCTTCTCTTTCTTTGTCTATCTCTGCAAGAAACCCGACTGGATGCAGAAGCTTCCACTTCGGAACCTTTTCCCGACCCTACGATCGTCTCCATTTTTCCTTTGGGCGCCCAGCAGGGTACCGAGGTCAAGCTCGAGATCCGAGGAGAAGCACTGGATGGAGCCTATGCTGTTCTCTTTGATTCCGCCGGGTTGGAGGCTCAGGTGCAGGAAGTCGCAGAGATCGAACCTGAAGTGAAAGAATCCGATGATACGTCTGAAGACCCTGCCCAGGAGGAAGAAGAGAAGCCTCCCCCTATCTTCCGGGTTGCTGTCCGGGTAGCCATTGACCGGTCAGCGCCGGCCGGAGTGCATTCCTTTCGGCTCATCTCACCTCGAGGTGTATCCAACGCTCTCCGTTTCCGTGTCGATGAAGGCGTTGTAGTCAGCGAGATGGAGACGCCTCATTCCTCATCAAGACAGGCCCAGCCGATGGCCGTTCCCGGCATCCTCAACGGCAGAATTCGTCAACACGGTGAGTTGGACTACTACGTGTTTGAGGCCTTCGCTGCACAGGAACTCGTCTTTGAAATCGATCTTGCCCGGCACTTTGAACCTCGCCTGGCTCTTTACCAGCCAACTGAAAGCTGGCTTGACCCGGACCGGCCTACCCGACTCCCGTTCGATGAAGAAAGAGCAACCGACCTGATGCCTCTTCACCCGCGGTTCTCGTACCGGGTGGAACCGGGCCGCTACCTGGTGGAGGTTGGATCGTTGTTCGGCAAGGGCGGGCCGAACTGTGGATACCAGTTACGGATCCTGCCTGCCGGCCTTTCCGATCATGCGCAGACCGAAGCTGAGTGGCAGGAGCGAGTCTTCACTCGAAAGATCGAACCCGGCTGGATGGACGAACTCTGGTCCCGAACGGTCAGACTGGAAAGTGAAGAATCCGATGGCCCTGAAGGTTCTTCACAGACAGGCAGTCTCGTGACTTCTCTGGACTCTCCTCCCCCGCTGATGGCTGATGTTCCGGACCAACTGTTCCATATGACGGAAGAAGAACCAAACGACCTGCCTGAGCAAGCCCTGAAGTTTTCCGTCGGGACCCTGATCGACGGGAGTATCGGTGCCCCCGGTGATCGTGACACCTTCAAGTTCGAGGTGGAAGCAGGACAGCAACTGGCTTTTGAGATTGAGACTCCTGAGGTAAAGCCTCCTCACTTCAACCCACGCCTGGAGCTACGCGGAGAAGAGGGCAACGAGTTGTTGACCAGTATCCACATGAGACACAAGACCTATGGTGGTAGCGGCATTCCCAGTAACTATCTGAAAGCGGCTGAGCCAAAGGTGACTTACACTTTCGAGCGAAGTGGTCACTATTACCTGGAGATTCGCGATATCACATCGCGATATGGCAATTCAGATTATGCTTATCGCCTGGTAGTTCGTCCCCAGATTCCCCATGTCGGGGCTTTTGAGGTGAATCCGGGCGACCGAATCAACCTGATCCCGGGACAAGCCAGGAAAGTGAATATTGTGACCTATCAAGAGGAAGGGTTTAGCGGCGAAGTGCTCTTTACCTTTGCCAGGCTACCCCAGGGAGTGAACGTTTTCCCGGGGGCTGAGGTTGATGGGAAGAAACGGCCCAATGAAATCAGCGAGAAAGAGGATAGTTTTGTCCCTGACGTGCAAAAGACGACTCTTGTGCTGCTGGCCGACCCGGATGCCCCTGTCACCCGGATGCCCCAGTGGCTGAGTCTGAAAGCCCGGCCGATTGTAGGGGGGCAGGTAGGCTCACCCCTGACCGTGGCGGAGATCCCCCTCATGGTCGTCAAACCGGACCGTGTAGATCTCAGAGAAGAGTGACTGGATAAATGAGACAGAAGACACCAGCGATGGCCGCCATCAACCCGGCTCGGAGTCTCCGGCGAGCAACGCTCAGCGTACTGGCGGTATTCTGCTTCCTTTCAGCAGCAGAGGCCGGAATTGAAGGAACTGCCGCCAGCCACGCACCCACGCTTGTGTCAGTGCGGCTGGCCCCTGAGGAGGCGAGCCTGTGGGGCTGGGAGGCTTCGCAGCGGTTCGTGGTGCTGGGAACTTTTGCCGACGGGCTGGAGCGGGATCTGACCTCGAGAAGCCGTTTCCAACTTTCGGACCTCCGCCTGGCCGGTGTAGATGAGGCAGGCAGAGTGGTGGCGATTGCAGACGGTGAAGTTGTCCTGAGGGCGGAAATCGAGGGGCGGGAGGCCAAGGCCCGGATTCGAATCGAAGCTGCCGACCGGCAGCGGCCCTTCCGTTTTGACCGTGATATCACCTCTATTCTAACCAGGCGAGGCTGCAATGACAGTCATTGCCACGGAAGTGTGAAAGGGGAGGGAGGATTCAAACTCTCCCTCAATGCCCTCTATCCGAAAGAAGATTATCAATGGATCCTGGAAGGGGGAACCTACCAGGTTCTCACCACGGAATCGGACGGTCCCAGGATGCCACGCGTCCGTTTGGAGGCACCGGAAGAAAGCCTGCTGCTGCTCAAGCCCACCATGCAAGTCAGTCACGGCGGCGGCCTGCGTTTTGAGACCGACTCTTCCGATTACACAGCCATCTTGAACTGGATCAAGAAGGGAGCCGGCTACGGCGCGCAAACAGGTGGTGGACGAATCGAGCGGGTCCAGGTCTTTCCCAGCGAGGTGGTACTGGATCAGAAGGGAGTGCAGCGGCTTCTGGTGACGGCGTACGGCTCCGACGGCCGGCGTGAAGACATCAGCCATCAGGTGCGATACAGCACCCAAAACCCGCATGTCGTGAAAGTAAGCGAGGACGGGCTGGTCACCGCCACGGGGACCGGAGAGACCACGGTGCTGGTGCGGGCGGCCGGCCACGCCGTAAGCGCGCGCATTGGAGTCGTCGCCGCCGTGATCCCGAACTACCCGCAAGTCCAGCCCCGGAACTTGATCGACGAGCATGTCTTTGCAAAGCTGCGGAGGTTTCAAATCCTCCCCTCCGAGCTTTCCAGCGATGCCGAGTTCTTACGCCGGGTTTGTCTGGACATCACGGGGACGCTGCCCCCGCCCGGGCGAGTTCGGGAGTTCCTGGCCAGTCGCGATCCGCAAAAACGGGAAAAACTGATCGAGATTCTGTTGAATTCTCCCCAGTACGTGGACTACTGGTCCTTCCGTTTTGCCGACCTTCTCCGAGTCACCTTCACGGCCCAGCCCAGCCTCAAAGTTGTGAAGGCCTATGATGACTGGGTTCGCAACGGCATCGTCCAGAACAAACCCTACGATCAAATGGCTCGAGAGCGCATAGCCGCTCAGGGTTTCTCGGCCCCGTCGCTGTCTTTTTACCGCTACACGGAACTGATTGTTCCGCATGAACTCATGTCCGAGCAGGTGCGTCTGTTCATGGGCCGGCGGCTGGACTGCGCCCAGTGCCATAACCATCCCTTCGAGATCTGGAGCCAGGATCAGTTCTGGGGTTTGACCGCCTTTTTTGGCAATCTCACGGTACTCAGGGATGCTTCCCTGCTCATCGACAACCCCGGCGGTGGGCGCTCCTATGACCAAAAACAGGAGGGCACCAAAGTCATCCATCCGCGCAGGAAAGAGGAAGTCACAGCCAGGTTCCTGGATGGTTCGCCTCTAGCTGCGGAGCAGGGAATCGACCCTCGCATGGCCCTGGCCGAGTGGATGATTTCACAGCCCTCCTTTGCCGAGACGGCAGTGAACCGAATATGGGCCTATTTTTTTAGTAGAGGGATCGTGGACCCGGTGGACGATTTCAAGACTTCCAACCCCCCGACGCACCCGGAGCTGCTGGTGGCACTGGGCCGGAGTTTCGCGGAGAACGGCTACGATCTGAAGCATCTGATGCGGCTGATTGCTCAGTCACGAACCTACCAGTCGTCTGGAATCTCCAACTACACCAACCAGCATGATCGGATCAATTACTCTCGCGCTTTGCCGCGTCATCTGGAAGCAGTGGTTTTGTTGGATGCCATCTCCCACGCCACCGGGGTGCCCGAAAACTTTGAAGTGCACCCCAAGTCCGTTGGCGAAGGAGCACCTCGACCCGGTGCCCGCGCCGTCGACCTGATCCCGGAACTCTTTCCCTGTCACTTCCTGGATGTTTACGGGCGATCGATGAGAAAAACCCTTCCCTCCGGTAAGCCGTCTTTGACCCTGACTCAGGCTTTGCACATGTGGGCGGGGCCGACTTACACGACTAAGATCGTTGAGGAGGGGGGACGTCTGGACCGGGCGCTGAAAGACGGCCTTTCCGATCCTCAGATCATCGAAGAATTCTATCTGGCGGCTCTTTCACGCTATCCGACTGAGCGGGAGCTGACGGAGCTGGTGGCCTTTCTCGGCCAGGAACCCTCGCGCCGGGAGCGCCTGGCGAGCCTGATGTGGGCGCTTCTGAGTTCCCGAGAGTTCGCCCATAATCACTGAAAGACGGAGGAAGTTTGCCTTGAAGGAATATCGATGTTCGCAGTGCAAGAGAATTGATCTGGGCCGGCGTGACTTTCTGCGCGTGGGTTCCTTGAGTTTTCTGGGCATGGGGGCCAGCCAGTACCTCCAACTCGAGAGCCTCCAGGCTGCTGCCGGGCGCGACCGCGCGGCGGGGAAGGCCCAGGCCTGCATTCTGCTCTTTCTGGAAGGTGGCGCCAGCCAGATGGATACCTGGGATCCGAAAGGCAATACCAACTTCAACGCGATCGGGACCAACGTGGCCGGCATTCAAATCTCCGAACTGCTTCCGCGTGTCGCCCGGCATATGGACAAACTGTCCATCATCCGCTCCATGCGCACCCAGGAAACCAACCATCCGCAGGGTACCATTGAAACGCTCACCGGCCACCGCCCCAGTCCCACCATGAAGTTTCCCAGCGTTGGATCGATCATCGCCAAAGAGATGGGTTCCCGCAACCAATTGCCCCCTTTCATGGCGGTTCCCACTCCCTGGGAAAACGACTTCTATAACTATGAAGAGGCCTTCAAGGGATCGTTCATTGGAGCTGAGTACGACGCCATGCTCCTTCCCGACCCCAGCGAAGAGGACTACGCTGTACCCGATCTAAGCCTGCCCAAATCGATTTCCGCGGAAGCCATCGAAGATCGGAAAACCTTGCTCAGCATTGTGGACCGGCACTACCGCGAAACCGAGCAGATGGCCGAGTTTGCGAGGATGGACGCCTTCCGGAGCCAGGCTCTGCAGATGATTCTCTCGCCCCAGGTCAAGAAGGCGTTTGACTTTTCCAGCGAATCCGAGAAGACAAAGGACGCCTATGGGCGGAACCGGGTCGGGCAAAGCGTGCTGCTGGCACGGCGCCTGGTCGAAGCCGGCAGCCGGTTTGTCACTGCGGCCGGCTACAAGCACGGTCAGTGGGATACTCACGGAAGTAATGACAAGAGGCTCAAGGAAGACCTGGTGCCTCCCCTGGATCAGGCCCTGGCCGCTTTGTTGGAGGATCTGGAGCAGAGAGGCCTGTTGGAATCAACGGTGGTCCTGGTGACGGGGGAGTTTGGACGCACCCCCCACATCAACCCCGGCTATGGACGCGATCACTGGCCTCACTGCTGGTCTCTGGCCCTGGGTGGCGGTGGCATTCAAGGCGGTCAGATCATCGGCGCGAGCGATGAGAGAGCGGCTTATGTGGCGGAACGGCCGATATCGATTGGCGACCTCTATGCCACCATCTACAAGGCGCTGGGTATCGATTGGACCCAAACCTATATGACGCCCGTGGGCCGTCCCATCTACATTGCCAACGGGTTTGACGACACCATGGGGCAGCCCATCAAAGAACTGATTTAGCACGGGTTCTCATCTCACTTCTGAAGCCAGGATTTTCCGATTTCCTCCAGAGACCGGCCTCTGGTTTCCGGCACCTTCCTCCACCCCAAGACGAAAGGGTGCAATTACCGACATGCGAGCATCCTTGATACGGAGTTCTTCCCGCTGCAAGGCGATTTCTTGATGCAGCCTCGCCCCCCTGCGAAAGAATCGGCGCACTGATCTCCCATTTGTTTTCGTCAAATTGTGCAGAAGCGGAGACCGCAAAGAGGAGGGCAAGGAGGAGAACAACACAGGACCTATAAGACTTGTGAGTCCCATCAACTGAACACTGCACACGAAACACTGAACACTCCTCTCTGATTCACACTCCCGTACACATCCCGGCGGAGGCCCGGCGCAGGTACCGTTTCTCCAGGAACCTACTCGAAACTTTGACCATCCTTGGCTTTTTCACCAAAGGTGATAGGCTGCTGTAGTTCGTGAGGTTCTTTGACCACCGTTCTAATCTCTTCCAAACCAACCCGAAGATCATCGGCCATCACGTCAGGGTACACGTCTGCAATTCCCCGGATCACTGCGTCCAGTGCTGAATCGGCAATTTGAGCGGGTGGCACCTTAGGGAGGGTATCCGTTGCCGACATATCGGTATCCACCGGTCCCGGAAAAACTCCGACCACCTGAGTTCCCTGGCGGGAGAGTTCGGCCCGAACTCCGAGAGTCATCGAGTGGGCGGCGGCTTTTGAGGCGCAGTAGGACCCTGAAACGGGGAAGTTGACCAGAGAGGCAAGGGAAAGCACGTTGATGATTGCACCGCCGCCGTTTGCGGCGAGAACCGGCGCGAAAGCGCGGCACATCACCAATGTTCCAAAATAGTTCGTCTCCATTTCGGTGCGAGCACCATCCAGGTCCTCTGCTCCGATCAGCGGGGCCCGCTGGTTGACACCGGCATTGTTGACCACCAGATCGACGTCACCGCAGCGTTTCGCAGCGTCCTGGACCAGGCCAGGATCAGTGATATCCAGGGCAACCGCAACAATGCGCCCCGGATCATCTGCAACAAGGGAGGCCACGGACGTGACATTGCGCGCGGCGGCGTAGATTCTGGCCGCCCCGGCCTTCACCAGTGCCTCGACAAAAGCTTTTCCAATACCCCTGTTGGCACCTGTGACGAAGCCGACGCATCCTTTGATTTCCATCGTGTTTGCCTGGCTGCTTTGGATAGCGCTTCCCGGGTCTTCTTCCCCGCCGCAATTCCCTCCGGGCAGAGTCCGTTTGTTTCAGCGTATCAGCGATCAGCCAGAGTCGAGCAGCACGTGCGCGCTCCTCAGGCGGCTGGTCACTCTATCGGCAGCTCACATGAGCAGGACCAGTGGCCCCCCACCTCGACCCACTGTCCAAGTATACAGATAAATATGGGGAAACGACACGAGGGTTTTCTTCTCGATGATGATGAGATCGGGTGGGGTCAGGCTCTCAGTTCCAGGGTTTCTTGAAAGTGACCAGCTCCGGCAAGATCGCGGCCACGGTGGTGCAGACCCGGCCGGGGCAGTTTGCGACGATGCCCGTGGCGGCGCTGTAGGGCGGGCCTACGGGGCAGGTTTTGAAAGCGGGTTGCGGGCGCGGCGTCACCGGATGCCATATCTGGAAAGCGGACGGGTGCTCCGGGGATCTATGTCCGTCGGAAAAACGGCTCCGGCGGGAGTATCATTAGGGAATCCCGAAACAACATGAGGCTCGGAATGATTCAACGTTTTGCATCCGCCAGTTCTGTCGCCTGTGTCGCCATCGCGATAGCTGCTTCAGGGTTGCGACTGGCCTCGTTTTCTAACCTTGAGGAGCTCTATCTCGTAACGACTATTTGGTGCGTAGCACCACTGGTGTGTGGACTCTGGGCAATCGTGATTCCCCGCCCATGGCTTCCCGAACGTCTTCCGGCTTGGGGTGCGATTCTGGGGTTGATCCTGGGCCTGGCAGCAATATTTGTCCTGAAACTGCCATCACCGTTAATTGGCGCAGCCTTGCCATTATCACTGAAGACTGTGGGAGTTCTCCTGGCAGTTGTGGCCTATTACGTTCTGTGGATGCTGGTTCGCGCAGTGTATAGATCCCTGGGAAAGGTGTAGACGAAGCCACAAGGCCATTCTTGATGGCCACGTCAAGAGGAACCGCCCGGGAGCCCGTCATCGATGGAAGAGGAGCCTGACTTTGAGTCTCATCGTCCGATTCGGAGTGTGTGCGGTCGTCCTGTTCATCCTTCTGGCGCTGGTCCTGCTCGTCAACACCCTGCGATTTGTGAGTCTAGTACATCGTCCGCATAATCAGCGCACATTGCATCATGCACTAGTGGACGTATTCCTCCATCAATTCCACGTGATTACCGTCCGGATCCTTACAGAAACATACGGTAACCGCCCCCGACGTGATATCGAACGTGACCGGCGGCGAAGTGAACTCGATTCCCTTGGATTTCAACTCCTTGACCGCGTTGGGAAGATCGTCGACCACCAGCGCAAAATGACAACTGCCGACGGCGCTAAATGGAGGCTGCGCGGGCTCCAGCTTCGGCTCGAATAGCTCCAGCAGGTCAATCAGAATGTTCGGTGTTCCTTCAGCGATCAGCCGGGTCGATTGGGCTTGGGTACCTTTAAATCCGCTAACCGCATCGCACTTGTCTCCCTCCAGCTGGTGTTGCTCGACTTGCTTGAGTCCCAATTTACCGACATAAAAATCGAGGGCCCGCTCTGTGTCGCTTACCGTCACTGCCACGTGATCGACTGCCTTTACCTTCATTCTTCTTCTCCTAATCTCAGGTGTGTTCTGCAAAATACGCCCAACTGCCATTTCGTCGTGGTCGTGCATAACAATAAGCATTATATATTGTGGTGTCACCACGAGAAATCGCCCACGGATGCACAGATGAAAGCGTGGTCGAGAATCGATTCCCTGTTCGCGATACTCGAGGAGGCGATCCGGCCCGGGGTAGACCCGAAAGATCTATTCCAGCTGGCCAATGAGTATTTCCGCTGGGAAGGATTTCCCGGCATGATCCATCATCTTGGTCACGGCATTGGACTCCGCGCTCATGAGAGCCCTGAGCTGAATCCAAACTACCACGCGATCTTCGAAGAGGGCGATGTCATCACAATGGAACCCGGCCTGTACAGTGAGGACCTCAAAGCCGGGATTCGTCTCGAAGAGAACTACCTCGTCACGGCCGACGGCGTCGAAAAACTGACGAGCTTCCCGCGCGACCTTATCCGCCGCTAACGAGGGCATCATGTGCGGATTCCTCAGTCGAACGCAGTTCGCATCTGCGCGTGAGGTCAATCCAGCTGGAGGAGCTCTCTGTGCCAACGCAGCAGCGTATCGGGTGTGACGATGCCGGCAAGGTCTCTCAGGGCCTTCCGTCCTACGACCTTGGCCTTTTCAGCGAGCTGCCGTCTCTGGGCTGATTGGCGACAGTTAGAATTCCCCGCGTGTTGCCTCATCTAAGAATCGAACCGAAACTAGAAACTTGCCTCATTGGGAATCGAACCCAGTTCAGAACAGCTTATTTCTTCCGTCTCGCAGAAACAACGGGTGGAGTGGAAGGTCGAAATGACAAGGGAATAATGTGCCGGAGTGATCACGTAAAAATGACCCACCTTGTCAAGTAGGGTGTTGTTCTTGGTTTGAGCGAATTGTCTTGTCCGGTTCTTGGACTGCGAGAGGGGACACAGTGAGGGCGAGCCCGAATGGGGTTCCCTCTCGGCGGCCGACTCAGGTGACCCCCTTCTTGGGTTGTCCCGGGACCGTGAAGTCCCTGCTGCTGGAGATGTACGGCCCAGCGGTCGAGGCGACATTGCTGTGTGGCCGTCAGGGGACACTTCCCATGGCTCATAAGACTATTTTGACCTCGGCTGGTTGCCCCTTTGTTGGCGCACCTTCTTTTGCGAAATCAGACCCGATTTCAGAGAACGTTGGCTCTACACGGGAGATCTCGGCCTTGTAGAGTTGTTCTCTTCGCCAGTCCCTGACGCGGCGCTGCAAAGTTCGCAGCTGCCCATCAAAGAATCGACAGGGATGGCGTTGTTGAAGCCGAATGAAAAGCGCTTTGGCTGTTTGAGCGGGATTGACTTCCAGTTGGACACGAACCTCTGGCCAGACTTCAACGAAAGGATCCTCCCGGGTCCTCCAAGTCCGGGCAACCCGGGGCTTCTTCGTCCGCCGATATCTCCTGATTTGGTTGGATTCTGGTGCAGCACTGATCTCAGCAAGGTACTTCCTGACAACAGCATCCATCTCTCTAGGGGAGCCGTTTCCCTCCGGTTCTCTTTGTCCGTTGGCAAAGGTCCAAAAATGGTCCTGTCTTCGCTCGAGTTCTTTGAGTAACGTGACTGGATCCAGCTTCCTGTACAGGTCTTTGATGGGTTCTATTTTTCTCTTGGTGAGACAATCAGAGGCTAAGATTCGCTGGTAAGGAGTTTGAGCCCGATCGTAGCGTTTCTTGACGCGTGCACCCCGGCGTTGCTTCTCGATTAGCTTCATCGAGGGCTGAAAGAAGTTCACGTAGAGGCGCAGAATCTCGTAAAGCTGAATCAGGGCTCGCCAGGCCCCCAGACCCGTGTAGCGATCGTAGCCAATCAGCCGTCTCACGATCGAACCATTCTTCTCCTCAACGAAGGCCTGATCGTTCTTTCGACCCACCCGGGAACGAGTGAAAGTGATCTGCTCTCTTTGGCAGTAACGGAGCATCTCATAGTTGATGAATTCGCTTCCGTTATCCGTGTCCAATCCGAGAAGAGGAACCGGGAGCCGCCCACGCAGGCAGTTGAGAGATCCGATCACATCGGCTTCGCTACGCCGTAGCAGCGCCACGTGATCAACGTCAAATAGAATTCCCGCAGCGACGATTGGAAATCCCCACACAAGGATTAAAAAAAAAGAGCTGTAGCCGTCCTCTGAGACGGCCCTTTCCGCGGTCCTCCTTTCTGTAAAAAAGAGAGATTGTTCCTAGAATGCGAGGGGGACGGAGTGAGGGCGTAGCCCGAACGGAGCTCCCCCTCGCTCGCGCTGGCGTCGAGGGGAGTGGACCAGATCCACGAGGCTGCTGAGCGGCCTCTGTAGGGCGCTGTACGACCTCTCCCCTTGGCGGGCACTCGTCTATCGCCCTCACCAAGCACTTTCCGGGGTCCAATCAGCCGATTTGCCCGGATTTGACCTCCTCGCGGTTTCCTCATTTCGTGGTTCCCTGCTGCTTTGCCTTGGCGCTCTCCATTCGATAGCTCGGGACGTTGAGTTCCAGAATCACGCTGTGGTGCACCAGCCGGTCGATGGCTGCTGCCGTCGTCAGGGGGTCCTTGAAGATCCTCTCCCAGTCCGAGAAGATCAGGTTGCTGGTCAGCAAGATGCTGCGACGTTCGTAACGATGGGCCAGCAGTGTGAAGAGAACCTCCATTTCCTCCCGGCTTTGCTGAACGTAGCCGATGTCATCGACTATGAGAGCCTCGAAGCGATCCAGTTTCTTGAGCTCCTTCTCCAGAGTCAGATCGATTTTGGCCCGCAGCAATCGCTGTACCAGCAGGGCGCAGGTAGAAAACAGAACCCGGCGCCCCAGCAGAATCAACTCCTGGCCCAGAGCACAGACCAGATGGGTTTTCCCGCTCCCAGGGTTACCGAAAGCCAAGACGTTCTCGGCACGATCCAAAAACGTCCCTTCCAGCAGCGCTGTGAGTTGTCGATCCACGCTTTGGGGCAAGCGCGAGCGGTCCAGCGCCGTCAGCGTTTTCTCCCAGGGAAGCTTGGAGGCCCGACGCTGGCGCTGGATTTTGCGCTCGTGCCGCTCCGCCACCTCGATCTCAGATAACGACAAGAGAAACCGGGGATAGGACAGACTTTCCTGGGTGGCCAGTGCCGCCTGGGCGGCGTAGTGCTCCCGAAAGGCCGGTAGATGCAGCTCGATTAGGCACTCGCGAAGTCGCGGTAAGTTGCCTGTGCTCATGACCTCACCTCCCGGTTCTCGAGAAGGGTGTCGTAGAGGCCCACGTCCATCTTCTCCACCATCACTTCCCAGGGTTCCACCACCGGATCGACAAGGCATTCTCGTAGTGCTTCAAAACGGATTCTTTGTCCCCGCTCAATCAACACCTGAAGTGCCTCTCGCACCCGCTGTTCACCTTCCTGGGCAGCCACCTCGAGGATCTTCAGATATTGGCGATCCGCCGTGGCCGGACAATCTCGGCGCAGCTCGTCGTAGGCGACTCGAAACAAGATCCCCGGAAACAGATCCTCCCGCCAGCGATAGCGAGTAAACGCCCCCGGCTTGCGCACCAACGAATGGATCACGTGCCGGTAGTCAATGCGATGCTTGCCTTCTCCTCGCAAGCGCGGCATCCGTGCCTGGCGCCGTCCTCCGTAGTAGACCTCCACCTGATCCGCCCACACCCGCACTTGAACGCGCTCGCCGATCAACCGGCTGTCCACCGAATAGGTGTTGTGGCGAACCCGGATCGTACTGCTGGGGGAGACTCTCACCCACTGCCGGGTGAAGTCATCCAGACGGCGTGCCGGCAACGGGCGCATCACTGCCAGCTCTTCTCCCAGGCGCTTTTGCCGGGCCGCATTGCGCCGGGACACAATCACCGCTACAAAGCCCTCGTACTCTTCCCGGCTGGAAAAATCACGGCTACACCGCAGCAGCAGTTCCTGCTCAATGGCCCGTTTCAAGCGGTGATGGGACTGTTCCACATCCCCGTTCTCGTGTGCCTTTCCTGCCTGAGTACGACTGGAGCGCATCCCGAAGTGTCTCAGCAACGCTTGATAGCGCTCGGTGAACTCTTCCCGCTTCAGGTTCTTGACTGCCGCCGAGAGCCGGTCGGTCCGGTGCTCCTCGGGCAGCGCCCCCAACTCCCACAACGCGTTCTGAAGCCCCAGGCTGAGGCTCTCAAACGACTCACTGAAACACAGCGTGGTCGCTTCCCAGTTCGAGTAGGCCAACACGAAGTGGTACAGCAGATGGGGAAACGGCTGGCCCTGGATCGTCACTCCGAGGCGCCCCATAAACGTGAAGTCCGATTGCGCTTGATGTCCCGGCTGATACTTCTGCGGGAACATCACCTCCTTCGCTTCTCCGTATTCTGCCTTCCACTGTTTGATCCTGCGCTGCAGCGTTCTCAACTGGCCTTGCTGGAAGGCCCCTTCCTGCTGACGACACAAATGATCGAACACCGCTTTTGCTTCCACCGTCGGCGATCGCTTCAGGATCTCTTTCACCTCCGGCCACACCGACTCGAACGGATCCGATCGAGTTCTCCAATACCGTTCCGGCTGACACTGGCTCGGTAGCTTTCCCGACTTCAGGTACTTGCGAGCTGTCTTTCGCGACATCCCCGCTTTGGCCGCCGCCATCGTTAGCGTCTTCTCGTTCTTCTTCAACTTTACTAACCTCCGCACTTGCTGATCCTTAACCATGCCCTCATGGTCAGGATCAGCCCTGAAAAAGCGGGGAATTCCATTTGTCGTCGCGGGGAATTCTAACTGTCGCCAATCAGCCACGCATTCGGTCCAGCCCGTTGCGACGTCCACCAGGACCAGAGTGTGTAGGAAACTGCCTGCAGCACTCTCGCCGCAGTGAGCCACAAGGTCGGCTTCGACAAAACCGGGTTGAAGATCATCCCAGTCAGCGAAGGTTCGGACCTTGATCTGCTTCTTGAGCAAGCTTCCTGGTCGGGTCGTACTGACACCGTGCCGGCTGCTTCTTTCGGAAGCCAACAATCGATCAGCGGTAGCTGGGCTGATCGCTAGCAGCCTTCGCCTAACATCAGGCGGCAAGGATAGATGACCGTTCCTCTCCATAACTTCGATCAACTCGGGAACAAAGGGGACCAGTCTCTTTGCGCAGATCCGGTTGGCCGTTGTCCAAAGAGTCACCAGTGCCCGCTTCACCCGGTCATCGTATCGGGCACGGCGGGGCCGCGACGAACTGGCCCTGCTCGGCGGATTGTTCAACAGGGTAATCGCATGTTTGCGACCGTAGCCGGTTGTCGCGACCAACTGATCTACAATCTGGCTCTTGATCCCTTTGCGGGCCGATGCGTAATCCTTAGCGGTACGCGTCAACAATTCTCGGCGCAACTCCAAACTCAACTTCTTCTTCAATCTGTGACCTCCTCATCAAGTTTTCGGTTCGATTCTTGATGAGGCAACGGTATGCCATCAGTTCGATTTTGGATGAGTCAATGCGCCGTTTGTTGCCAACCTGTTCACGGAGTATGCGGTTTTCCTCTTTGAGATAATCGATTGCATTCTGCTGGGCACGATTGACCCAACCAGCCCAGATCAGCAGCAGAAACTTCAACGGCAAGTTCATGAAGGCTAGCGTATTCCATTCGTCCAGACCCGTCAGACGAAATGGCCATCAGAAAAGAGAGCCATAGGATCTGACCACCATGAGATACCGGTCGGCGGAGTTTTGGCACACTACGCGGTCTCCGGCGTAGGAGTCGTCTCCCTACTTAGGGCCCGCCGTAGTCGTTCCTCATCCTCCAACACAAGGCGGCCCTCTCGCGTGTCCCAGTTCACGTCCTCAAAGTGAACCAGACCCACATTGCAGTTGGTGAAATAGGCTCTTAGAGGAGTGTAGATTGGTGGCTCAACGTGAGGCTGTTGGCCCGGGAGGCGCCCGCCTTTGTTCACTTGATAAAAACGGACTCTCTCGGGCTTCTCGAAGATGGCACCTTCGAATGTGACTGTGACTCTTGAGGCGATGTTTTCCCTTTCCTCTGCTTCCGACGCACTCAACTCTCGGCCAAAAACGGTATTTCCGAATACCGTTTCGTCAAAGAAGTGGGCATGGGAAAACCGGGTCGTCCCCACTGCTGTCCAAATTAGCTGAGATTCGATGATCGACCCCTTGATTTTATTGGCGTCTTGGACGGGATTGTCAGGGTTTCATGTCCAGGTCTCCGATGGTGCTGTCCAGATTACGAGAGGGTGAAGGAGGCTTGAGAGCTCTCCGGTAGTAGGGGTGGAAACTTGAATGGTTGGTTCAACCACCTCCACAAGTCTCTATGAACGAACAGGTTCATCCTCAGCAGTGCGGCCAGATTGGACAGTGACCAGTCAAAGGTTGCTTTGAGCTGCAGAAACTTCAGAATCAGCAGAGCGATCAATGCTGTCCAAATTTGGGTCTTGAGGGCGTTGGCCGAGGTGCCGACGAAGGTCTTGACCCGTAGATTCTGCTTGAGGGCCTTGAAAAAGAGCTCGATTTGCCAGCGCTCCTTGTAGATTGCGGCAATGGTGGTGGCTCCGAAATCCAGGTGATTCGTCAAAAAAACGAGGCGGCCAGAGAGCGGATCTTGGATTTCGACCAGGCGCAAGAAACAGGTTTTGTCCTGGGCGGCCAGTCCGTGAAAGAAAATCACCTGGTCACGGACGACTCGACGGTTTTTGGGAAGCGGGCGGTCTTCGAGGACCTCGTAATCGGCACGGTCTTTGAGACGGGTCACAAAGAAGACGCCCTGACGGGTCAAGTCCGCATACCAGTTGTAGTCGTTGTAGCCGCGATCAAAGACGACAACGGTGCCGGCGGCAAACTTCAGACGGCGAGCCACGGTGATGTCGGCCGTGGCTGCCTCGGTGATGTGGGCAAAGACGGGAAGGTAACCGTTGTGGTCCAAGAGTAGATGCAGTTTGACGGCCCCCTTGGTTCGGCAAAAATGAGCCCAGTCAAACAATTGTGCGCACAGATCGATGACGGTCGCATCCAGACTCAGCAGCGGATTCTTGAAACGAAATCTTCTCTTGCGACGCCCTTCGGTCTCTCTCAGACAACGATCCAGCAGGCGGTAAAAAACCTTTTCGTACAGTTGCCAGGGTCGATGCTTATTGGCATAGCTGAGGGTGGAGCGCTTGGGAGAAGCGATTCCAAGATGATGCAGTTTTCCTTCACAGCTGGCCAGGCCTCCGCAGATCTCCCGCAGGCTATGAGCACGGCCCAGCTGGCAAAACAGCATGGCGACAAACTGTCCCCAGCTGCTGAAACCGCGTGCATGGCGCTCGGCTTTGGTCTCCAGGACCAGTTGTTGAAACTCCCAGCGAGGAAAAAGCTGGAGAAGTTGACTGAAAATGCTGCAAAATCGATTCATGGTCGGGTCCTCCTTGTCCGGTTATTCGATCAACCGAATCTTACGAGGTCGACCCGACCTCTCTTATGGCTAATTTGGACAAGAGTGGGTCGTCCCATAGAAATGGGTCCGTCCATCCCGGGCCGTTGGCATCCGCCTTCAACAGGATATTGGCGTGCCGGACCCGGTACGCCTTCACCGTTCCTTTCTTGACCAGAGTCTGCAACTGCTCTCGTTCTTGCTCACTGAGCCGAACCACATATTTCTTGCCCATCTTGATCCTCCTTAGCTTATCGAAGCAAGGCTTCTCAAGACGAGCTTTTACGCTTTCACTGAAGTTACCCCACTTTTGTGGACAGTTTACGGCTTTCGAATCAAGCCACATCTGAGTGCCTCGATTCATAGTTGATCGGCGACAGATAGTCCAGTGACGAGTGCCGCCTGTGAGGGTTGTAAAAGCCCTCGATGTAGTCGAAGACAGCAAGCTTGGCCTGCAGCTTGCTGCGGAAGCTGTGCCGGTCGATCAGTTCACACTCCAGAGAGGCAAAAAAGCTCTCACACAGCGCGTTGTCATAACAGTCACCGACCGAGCCCATGGAGGGTCTGATGCCGGCTCTCTTGCAGCGTAGCCCGAACTCGATCGACGTGTATTGCGTCCCCTGGTCCGAGTGATGGATCACCCCGTCGGATTCACGCTCTTGAAGTGCCATTTGCAGGGCATCGGTCACTAGCCGGGTCTTGAGATCATTTCTGAGCGACCAGCCGACCACTCGACGACTGAAAGCGTCGACCACTACGGCCAGGTAGACGAAACCTGCCCAACTCGGCACGTACGTGATGTCTGCAACCCACAGTCGGTTGGGGCGGCTGACCTGGAAGTTTCGCTCCACCAGATCCGGAGCCGGACGGCTGTCTTGGCCTCTCAGGGTCGTGCGTGTCTTGCGTCTGCGGCTAACGCCTTCAATGCCGGCGACTTTCATCAGTCGGGCCACCCGGTTTTTGCCCACCAGGTGACCTTCCTCTCGAAGTTCCGCCGTAATGCGGGGAGCTCCATAGGTCCGACGACTTTGCTGGTGGATCCCGTTGATTGTTTCCAGAAGACGAGCATTCGCTTCATCTCGAGTCGAAGGTCCGCGATCGACCCACGCGTAGTAGCCACTGGTGGAGACACCCAGCAAACGGCACATGGTGGTGATTGGATAGTCGGCCTGATTCACTTTCACGAACCTGAAGACTCCTTGGAAATCGGATCGCTCTCCCGTGCGAACCAGGCCGCGGCTTTTGCCAATATTTCCCGCTCAACCCTCAGCTGCCTATCTTCTTTGCGCAACTTCCGCAGCTCGGCTCGTTCTACCGTCGTCAGGCCGTCTCTACGACGGCCTTCATCCAGGTCTGCCTGGGCGATCCAGTTGCGGATCGTCTGTTCGTTGGGTTCAAACTCTCGGGCCAGCTCACCGGGGCTGCGCCCGGCTCGATGAAGCTCGACTATCTGCTGGCGAAACTCGGGTGGATAAGCTCGTCTTGTTCTTGGCATCGTGTCCTCCATTCTCCCAAAGGATTAGGTGTCCACGAAACCGGGGGAACTCCACACTATGACTAATAAGAATAACGTTGACTAAGGACTAGTAGGGCCAGTCAATCGCAGACTGGTCCGCCACGAATTGCCTGCGCTTCACCCAGCGCACCTGGTTCTGCCGATAGTGGTCTCTCTGATAGAACGGATAGTACTTTCCGGGAGGGTCGATGAACACCACGCTGTTTCCTTTGATGATCATGGTGAAGTCGGTTCCCCACATCTTCTCTTTCACCGTCCGCTCCTCAATCGGAAAGGTCACGACCACGACGCCCCCGGACTTCACCTGTCCGACCTGAGCATAGCGGTCTTTCCACTTCAGCTGCCGGACTTGCCCGTTCACTTTACAGACGGTCTTCTCCGGTTCCGTCCACTCGGGAATCCTCACCTGCAGGTTGACCGGCTTCTTCACCTTCACATCCACCTGTCCTTCATAAGGGATATAGCTGTGCACGTCGGCCCAGGGAGAAACCCGGTTGAGCAGCAGGTTGACCTTCAACGTTCCCTCCTGGTGGTGGAGGATGTGATGCCAGGCGTACCAGATGGCCCGGGCATGGTTTCCCGTACAGCAATGCATGAGAAACAGATGACGTCTTTGTATACCATCAGCCGGGCCAAAGCGTCGACCAGTCTCTGGGCCCTTTGCTTCCACATCTCGTCCTTGCTCAGCAAGTAGTAAAGAGCGAAGTTTCCCATCCAACCGCTTTGAGCCCCAGTGCTGGCCAGCTGGGTCTCCGTTAACCCCTTCTGGTGAAGCCAGTCGGCGTGAAACCCGGCCCAGGGCCGGCCTTCGAAGGGCATGTAGATCAACCCGTCTTCACCCTGCATGCGCAGAAGGTTCTCCGCCCAGGCCTGATCCACGTGCGTGTTCTGGTCGCTGCCGCTTACGTATCGCAGCAGAGGAAGGGCTTCTTGGAATTTGTACTGGATATTGAGATCGTGAAAATCGTGCACCAGAACGGGAGGCTTCCGGTTCAAGAGCACATGCCACCAGATTTCATAGCCGGCTTCCGGGTCCGCCGACTCGGTCAGCGCGTTGATCGAGAGCCTGGCTCGCTCGGCCAGGTCCAGAGTGTCCGGGACTAACCCTTCCTGCCACTCTCCCTGCAGGGGAGGGAACTTTACCTCTGGAATCTCCGGAGAGATGTAGCCAATCTCTTTTTTCTTGGCCTCTTCGGGTGGAGCAGCCGTCACTGATACGGCCATACCGAGAACGATTGCAGCCATCCATCCGAACGCGAATCTTGCCGTCATGCCTTTCATCTTTTCTCCTTTACCATCCCGTGATCATGCTGCTCGGTGAGACTCTTTCTTCTGAGAACAAGTAAGTACTAGGCCAGATAGCTCGAGCCCTTTTCATACGTCTCCCATTGCAGCTCCACTTGATTCTCGATCTGCTTCAAATACTGGAGCTGCCTCTCGAGGACGAGATTCAGATCGGGTTTGTTTGCGATTTCGCCCCGGGAAGCCGAAGCCGACAGGTCTTGATGGACTGATCCGGAAAAGAACCCCACGGTTTGATCCTCCAGGCTGGGTCGGCTTTTCTTATTGCTCTCAGCTTACCAGAATCTCGTCGTTCCGGTTAGTCAATAGTCCTGAATCAGTAACGACTCTACTGTGGAACTTGCAGTGGGGCACTTCAGATGCCCGTTGCCTAATTCGTGTCTGTGTTTTATGTTGGGTGCAGGGCACGCTAATCTGGCGTGCCGAACCCTCCGAGATGGGCAGAATCTCCGGTCTGGCCAGGTTCGGCACGATTGATAACGGTGCGCTAAAGAGAACAAGCTGCGAATCGGAGGTTCGGCGACAGGTCCTCGAGTTTGCCCGGCTCAAGATAGAGCAACTCGGCGGGGAACGCGAAGGGTCTGCAGGCGCCAATCACAGGAGGTATCCAAATGGCTGAGGTGAAGAAGATCACAAGGATGGACCATGTGGCCGTGTTTGTAAGCGACCTGGACAGGACGTTTCACTTTTACCACGACCTTCTGGGTCTGGAAGTACTGGAGTACGTGGAGCATCCAAAGCCTGGATCCACTGCCATCAAGGGAGTTTCCGAAATGACCGGGTTTCCCGACGTTCCTCACAAATCGAGGCAGTATCGAATGACCTTGCCGGAGAACCCCGGGATGACCATCGATTTGATCGAGTGGATTACACCCAAGAGTCCCGTGGGCCGGTATCCCCTCAATCACGTTCCCTCGGCACATTTTTGCTTCGATGTAGAAGATATCGAGGCCACCTACGAGTTTCTCAAGGGAGAGGGGGTCGAATTCGTCTCTCCACCCACATACTGGGAGGCCTCAGAAGGGGGATGGGCGGTCGTGTTCTTCTACGATCCGGACGGCAACCTGCTGGAACTGAATCAGCCCCAGCCGCAAAACGTGAGAACCGATCCCGGCGCGTAAGCGCCCGCCGTGACGATTTGGAATGTGGGTGGCGCCTTGGGGCGGCGACCGAGGATAAATGACAGCCCCGTGGAACACGTCGTAGGGCACGCCAACCTGGCGTGCCGAACGGAACGTACCGGCAACTGGGTCAGTTCGGCACGGTTGATAACCGTGCCCTACGAAATCATGCCCGGCGGTCGCGGCCCTGAGGCCCCTCCCACACTAAGAGTCCGAATCGGAGAAGACCAGCAGAAACGAGAGCCGGGCCGGCACAAGACCGGCCCCTACGGTTTGTTTCGGGACCTGCCGGGTGTTCAAGAGGATCCCGAGCCTCCCCGGGTGGTCTTGCCCAGGAACCTGGCCATGCCCTCCTCGAGCTGTCTGGCGGAGGGTTGGATCGCCGTGACCCCACCATCCACCATCAGCACAGCTCCAGTGATGTAAGAGGCTTCATCACTGGCCAAAAATAAGATTGCGCTGGCGACCTCGCCCGGCTCGGCGAAGCGGGCAAACACTGTCATCGCTGCGTAAGCCGCGGCGTCTTCCGGGGGCGTGTTGTCCATCGAGGGCGTGTTCATGCCGGTGGGGCAGACCACGTTGGCTCGAATCCCATCACTGCCGCAATCCTGGGCTATGCAACGAGCCAGGCCGATGAGGCCGTGCTTGGAGGTGTTGTAATCTGCCTTGTGCTCATTGGCCCTCACGCCGGACACAGACGAGACGCAGACGATACTCCCCCCACCCTGACGTTTCATATGCGGAATCACAGCCTTGGAGCACAGAAAAGGCCCTTTGAGGTTAACGCGCATAACCTGATCCCAATCGGACTCATCGATCTCAGCAATGTGTGCGCCGCTTCCAAATATGGCGGCATTGTTCACCAGAATGTCAATGCGCCCAAATTGCTCCAAAGTGGCGGCCGCCATCCGTGCCGCATCCTGGGAGTTGCCAACATCGCCCACAATTTCGATGGCTTCTCCACCAGCAGAGGTGATCATTTCGACCGTCTGCGCAGCAGTTTGCGGATTCAAATCCGCAACCACGACCTGAGCACCCTCTGCCGCAAACCGCTGCGCCGTTGACTGGCCCAGACCTTGACCGGCGCCCGTAATGATCGCCACCTTGTTTGCCAAACGCCCCATCATGTACCTTCTCTCACCGTTCTAGTGCAGCCCGCCAACGTCACCGTATTTGTGAAAGCGGGTACTCAAGCACCTCTCCCTGTCGCAATCGGCCGGACAGGTTCTATTGCAGAACCCGATTCAGAGCGCGTGTGATCGTCAAGGAGCCATGAGTAATGGTTGCCCCCAGATACTCCCTGACCACCAGCGTCTTTAGAGCCTCCACAATATCCACGCTGGCCGGATTTGTCTCCCAGGTCAGGTCGTTGCCGTATCCGATGCGCCCCTCGCCCTTCCACGCCTGGCTGAAGTGGGTCTGGCGCCCAATCAAAGTCGGCTGGCTGAGGGCCGCTCCCACGCCATCAATATTAGGGATATACTTCCAGCCCATCATAGCTTGGTTGGCCTGATCGGCGTTCAGCTGATTCACGAAAGCCTCTCTGCGGGGTCGCGCGTTCTGGATCTCCATTTCCAAAAGAACACGATCGTTTTCCGAAGCATACACGCGCCAGTCATCGCCGCTGCGAGACGGGTCGGGAACATCGGCAAAGAGCTTGGGCACTCCCAGGAGTTCACGACCCCGCATCACGGGATTCATCAGGTTCTCCCACATTACCAGCGAATAATTCCCGGTCAGTTGATCCTGGCGGCCGTTGAAAACGGTCGCCAGATCGACACCGATCAGGTTGTAGCCACCACCGGCCAGGAACTTCACCTTGAGGCACTGCGCATAATGCACGGTGACGAGGGGCTCATCAGCCGGTTCGAAAGGAAGGGGCAGTAAGGCTGCCAGGACGTCCGTGTCGGTTCTGTACGAGGTGGATAACATCCATACGTCTTCGAAGACACCTACCTTTAGCGGTCGTTGGGGGACACTGACCGGCATAAAGTAGCTGCCCTTTGGGTCAAGTTTCATGTTTTCTCCTCAGTTAAGTGTACTGGACCGGGAACTGGAGCAGCGCTGGCACGACCGACGTGGCCGCTGCACGGCGCTCCGCCGCGGGTGCACGGACTCATCTCTGTGCACTCGACCCGATCAAGGTCAGCTAAAGCAGCAGCGGCCGGCACAAGGCCGGCCCCTGGCTACACAGCTTCGGTCTCTCGGACTAGAAGTGAATCGAGAGACTCATCTGGATGATCCTTGGAGGAAAGGAGACAGTACGGATGATGCCAAAGCCCGCCGTGTTGCCGATGTCGGTATTCGGGTTGCCCCAGACATGGCGGTTGAACAGATTGAAGAAATCGGCCCCTAAGCGAACGTAGACGTCCTCGGTGATATAAGTATCTTTCTGAAGGGTGGCGTTCTCGTTGAAATAGCTGCAGGGTCGTGTCGCAGGCAACGTCCTGGTGTTCCCTAAGGTAAAAGGTGCAGCATTGGTAAAGGCGTTGATATTGAGGAATTGGTTCCGGGATGGGTCGTTGGGGTCGTAATCTCCACAGTCAATACCGGTCCGGATCGGTACTCCCGGCACGCGGTCCGGCCAGATGGCGTTAAAGCCGCCCGGGTAGCGGATGCGGCTGCTCATATGGATGGGCTGTGCGGAGAAATAGGCTTGCTGCATGCCAATGTTCCAGCCACCGATCAGCTTCTTCACTGCCGAACCCGTGTCTGCGCCCCAGCGCTTTCCCGGTCCGAAAGGCAATTCGTACATCCAGCTCATGGAAACATTCTGGGGCCGATCCTGGTCGAATAAATACCGAAGGTGCCGTTGCGAAGTATGCTGGAGGTGGGAGGAGAGCGAATGCCCCTGGTTGGCCCACCTGGAATTGCCCAGCGCTTTGGAGATGGTGTAGTTGAACATCAAGCTCAACCCGTGCCCGGAGCGCTTCTGTAATGACAGCACCAGACCATGGTAGGTCAGGTCGGTAACGGGGGCAGCGCGGTCATTGATGTTCAGCATGTGAGGAAACGGTCTGAGCGCCTGGTTCACAGGTCCTGAAAACCCCTCGTAGGGGGCGGTAATCCCAGCGTCGATCGCTTGCTGGGAATTGATGTCGGCATTGAGCAGGTCGCCCAGCGCCAGCAAACTGGGGTCAAGCTGGTTCAATCGAACGCCATCGTTACTGGGCATACTGTGCGAGAACTTGCCGTGGTAGTTGGCTCGAAAGGCAGTATTCCAGCCCAGGTCTCTTTCCACACCAAAGTTGACGGTCAGCGTCCTGCCCGACTTCATGTCGTCCCGGGCTAAGGCCACTACCGACTGGCCGTTGGCAAAGGAAGGGTCGATGTCGGGCAGCGTGGGAAGGATGTCTGGAAATCCGTCATCCCAGTTGAGGCCGGGGGTCACACCGCCGTCCAGGCTGTTAGCCGAAACATTGAGAATCCAGCCGATAGCGGGCGTATTGAATCCGCTGGTCATGGACCCGAACATAGGGTTGTACATGTAGGCCCCGCTGGCTCGCACAACGGTTTTGTCATCCAGGGCATAAGCCAGCCCCAGACGAGGCCCCCAGTTATTCCAGAGGGTTGGCGCAGCCCGTGTAAACCCGTTCCGACCTGCGCCCTCACCCCAGAACCACAGGGCCCCCGGAAGACCACCGGCATCGGGGTTGGGGATGGTCGAGTTGAAGGCCCCGATGCGGTCGTAGGACTCTCCCGCGGTTATGAAGATGTCGTTGCGCAAACCGTAATTCACGGTCAACTTGGGGGTCACGCGCCAGGAGTCCTGAAAGTAGAAGCCCCAGGCCCCGCCATCGCGTTTGAAGGCTGATGGGCTATTGACAACTCCACCGTCCGCCTCGCCCAACAACTGGCTGGCAAAGCCCCATCCTGTTTCAGGGGAGCCGGGCAGACCGGTCGTGCGATCCAAAAAGGAGAAATTTCCCTGACCAAAAATCAGTGAATCCCCTTTGGAGATCGACAGTAAATAGGCGGCGCCAAATTTGAAATTGTGCGAGCCCTTGACCCAGGTCACGTCGAGGTTGGCGGGAACGGTCTGGCTGGGGTCACTGAGCTTCTCGAAAATCGGGCCATAACCGGTCATTCCCTCGACGCCCACTCTTGGTGAATTGGGTGAGTTGACTCCGGTAATTCCGATCTCTTCACCAAAAGCGTGGTTGTCCAGACCCTGAGTACCGATCAGTCGCGGTGTCCGGGTCACACCGGTGCGAAGGTTCAAGAGCACGTTGGGCCGGAGGGTCCAGTAATAACTGAAGCGATAGCGGTATTGAGCCGACTCGTTTACGTGAAGGCTGGAGATCGCCTCGTTAAAGACCAGCGGATAAGTGGACCTGTTTAGCCTAGAATTCCACTCCGTGCCAAACATAAACTTGTGGGATCCCGCTTCATCGATCTGATGATCCACCTTGATGTAATAGGACTCTTTGTCGTCCGGGCGTGTAGTCTGGCCTCCGACCCAGTTATTGGTGACGCCCGGCTCCGTGGGCGGACCAATCTGCCCAAGCAGAGCCTGTGTGATCGAGCTGAAGCGGTTGGAAGGAATCATATTCCCCTCAAACGGATCGCGGATGAACCCGCCCGTTCCGTCCGCTCTAGTTGTGAGAGGGTCGTAAATCGCGCCCTGGAAAATCGGCCTTCCCAGCACATCGGTCCCGATCTGGTCGCCCAGCAACTCACTGAAGTCGCCGTTGCGCATGGCAGTGGTGGGGACGGTGGCAGTCGCCCCGGAGGGGGCTGTCCGCAATTTGTAAATATCGAGCCCCCCAAAGAAAAAGCTGCGGTTTTTCCAGATGGGACCACCCAGCACGAAGCCGTAGTCATTCTGCCGGGTGACGGCTCTCTCCGAGGCAAACCAGGGTCGAGCGTCGAACACGTCGTTTCGGTTATACCAGAAAACGTCACCGTGAAAGTCGTTGGTGCCTGACTTGAAGATCAGGTTGATGGCCACACCGCTATCCCAGCCATGCTCTGCCGAGGTGTTGGAGTCGAGTCGGAATTCCTGAACCAACTCCGGAATCGGCGCCGTGTCATCCCGCGCGTTCTCGTGAGTCGAACCGCTCGCCCTCACCCCGTCAATGTTGTAGCTGGGCGAAGCAGTCGGAGTTCCCTGGACGAAGGACCTGGACATGGCAACGTTCTCGTTGTCAAAATATCTAAAGGGGTCGTAAGACACACCCGGCATGGTCCGCAGGAAGGACAGGGCCTGGCGGTTGTTGAACGAGACGACCAGAGGCAGACGGGCGATTTCCTCATTGGTCCTGGCATACCCTGCCTTGTTCGACTGTTTCTCGATGGTGGGAAGGGTAGCGGTGACCTCTACGGTGTCCGTCACTTCCCCCACCGACAGCGCAACGTCCAGAGTCAGGGTCTCACCAGAAACTACCCGGAGTCCGGTCTGCTGGAGAGTCTTGAAGCCGGCTATAGCGGCCGTCAGGGTGTACTCGCCGGGGGCCATGGAGTTAAACGTGTAAATCCCCGCGTCGCCGGTCACGGTATTCCGCTCGGCTCCGGTGGCAATGTTAGTCAAGGAGACTTCCACACCCGGAATGACACCTCCGGTTTCGTCTTGCACCAGGCCGCTAACCGTTCCAACGCTTTCCTGGGCGATCAGGGTTAGCAGCCTGTGGTGAAAGTCGAGGGCAGGGGTCACATTCAGACACTACACTGGTCCCATGGCAATGGGAAAGAAGAAGCGACGGCGACAAGCGGATCTGTGGGTGGCCAGCAGCCAGTTAGCGCGGAGCCCCGGGCATCCATTCTACGAAGCCCTCAACGAGGTATTGAGTGAGCACGGCTTTGACGATTTCGTAGAGGAGCTGTGCGGGAAGTTCTACGCGGAGAAGATGGGGCGGCCGAGCGTGGCGCCGGGAGTGTATTTTCGGCTGTTGATGGTGGGGTATTTTGAAGGGATCGGAGCGGAGCGAGGGATTGCCTGGAGAGTGGCCGATTCACTGGCCCTGAGAGAGTTTTTGGGATTGAAAGTGAGCGAGACACCACCCGATCACTCGACGATATCGAGAACCCGGAGATTAATCGATGTGCAGACCCATGCGGCGGTGTTCAGCTGGGTGCTGGAGCGACTGGCGGAATCGGAACTGCTGAAGGGAAAGACGATCGGGATCGACGCGACGACGCTGGAAGCCAATGCGGCGATGCGCACCATCATCCGACGGGATACGGGAGAAGACTATAACCAGTTTTTAACCGGATTGGCTCAGGCTTCCGGAATCGAGACGCCCACCCGCGAAGACCTGGTTCGTACGGACCGGAAACGCAAGAAGAAAGGCTCCAACAAAGAGTGGAAACATCCTCACGATCCGGACGCTCGCATCACGAAGATGAAGGACGGGCGAACGCACCTGGCCCACAAGGCCGAGCATGCCATCGACATGGAGACGGGAGCGATTGTGGCGGTCACGGTACAGGGAGCCGATAAAGGAGACACGACGACCCTGAAGGAGACGCTGATTCGTGCTGCCGAAAACATTGAAGAGGCGACGGGGCAAAAAGAGGAAATGGCCGAGGTGGTGGCCGACAAGGGATATCACAGCACCGAAACGGTAAAGGATTTTGCAGCGCTGCAGATACGCAGTTACATCTCGGAACCGAAGCGGGGCAGACGCAAGTGGAAAGGCAACATCGAGGGGCGAGATGCCACCTATGCCAACCGCAGACGGATACGGGGAGAGCGAGGCCGCGAGTTACTGAGACGGCGGGGCGAAAAACTGGAAAGATCCTTTGCTCATCTGTACCGGACAGGGGGGATGCGCCGCACCGAGGTCAGGGGACACGACAATGTGGCCAAGAGACTGCTGATTCAGGCCGGTGCGTTCAACCTGGGTATGGTGATGCGCCAGAAACTCGGCGCAGGGACTCCCCGGGCCCTCCACGCCCGGATTCTTTGCGCTTTGTTAGTCTTTTTCGGGCTAAGGAAGGGCCTGAGGAGACGGATCAGCACTTTCTTTGAAGGTTTGATTGGAAAACTTTCAATCGGGCCCTTTCCAGGTGGCCCCCGGCCCAAGTCGGTGTCCGGACCCAATTAAGCACTTCTGCCACGGGCTGTTAGGGAAAGCAGAACAAACACTAAATTGAGTACAAAAAACTTTTTCATCATTACTCCTGCAACTTCAAAGTCACCGATACTAACAGGCGAAAACAGCGCTCTATCGGGCCAGGGTCGGAGCTTTCGCTTGGGAGCTTTCGCTCCAACCACACAGTTTCAGGACCCTACTACATTCCTATGCAATAATCAAACCACCTATCGGCTCCGCTATGGCCTGCAATGAAGATGTCGTTACTGGTCAAGTACTTAGGTCGTTCTTTTGTAAATATTCGGTAAACCCATCATCGGCTTTATGCCTAATGGGGTGAGGCGGGTTGGGAACTCAAGTGGAGCGAAGCGATCTTCGGAAGTGTTTGCTCAGGGGGTAGAGCCAGATGCTTTTGGTGGGCAGATCGGCCTTGCGGTCACGGTCCAGCTTGCCCCGGCCCTGGGTGTGTCCGACATGGATCCAGTTGGCGGCCTTGTAGCAGGCGCCTGTGAAGCGCCCCGTGTCGACGAAGGTTTCCAGCAGAACGGGTCGGTAGGCGTAGCGGTCGTGCCAGTCCTCGGGGAGTTGACGCGCGGCCATGGCCAGCAGTTTAGAGGCCAGGTTCTTGGACTCGACCCAGGGAAGGATCAAGAAACGGGCGTTGTTGACGATCAGTTGAAGGTTTCTCTCCCTTTCCGAAGGACGCCAGCCGATGAAGCGGTCGCGAGGGGCGGTTTTCCAAGCGGCGGCGCCAAAGCCGAGCAGGGCCAGGATGCGGCTTTCGGAACAAGCGAAGTAGCGCAGCTGAGCACCCGGCAGGGGCTTGTATCCCAGATAGTGGTAGCGGTCGATGTATTCATTCCACAAAGTGGAGTCGGGGCGGCTCAGGACCGGCTCCAGATGCAGGCCGGACAGCTCGTGCACGGGTCGGGACAGCAGCGGTTGTGGTGCGCTGCAGAAAGTGTGCTTGATTGGGCCCGAGCCTCCCTTCGGGTTGCGAGGGGGCGGCAGCTGCAGCAACCCCTGCCGATGCATGCGCAGCATGGCCACCCGGCAGCTCATCTCCTTGAGGCCACCGTCAGGCTTGAACCAGCCCAAGAGCTGGCAGGCCAAGCGGGAGAGCTGGGCCCGCGAGCGGGTCGGATCTTCGCCAATCAGCTCACACAGTCGCCGCATCTCCCGGCCGCTAAAGTCTCGCCCGCAGAAGCGTTTCATCCAGCCTCCGCTGCCGGCGTCCTGGCCCAGGTCAATGCGCGGGCACGATGGGGGCTTATTTTCCAGGGAAGAAAAGGATCCAGGTCGGGTGGCGGCTGTCCGCCTTGCCTAGCGCAGGCCTGCAGATAGTCCCTGAGCCACAGGCGGGGGTTGAGGCCGTTGAGTCGCAGGGTGGCAAAGATGCTGAATAAGCTGGCCGCCAACTGGGCGCTCCAGCGGCTGCCTGAGCCGTAGTAATTCTTGCGTCCCACCACCGGGTTGCGCAAGGCGCGTTCGGCGGCGTTGTTGTCCATAGCCACTTCCGGTTGATCCACAAACACGGTCAGCCCTGGCCAGTGTCGAGCCAGGCTTTTCAGGACCTTGCGACAGGGGGGAGCCAGGCTGGGAAGCTGGCGTTGAGCCTCGCATTGCTCTCGCATTTTCTCAACCGCCACCCGCAGCTTTCGATCGGCCCGGGCCCATTCCAAGGGCTGATCGCGAACTGCCAGCCGCAGCTGATTGGCAGCAAAGAGCCGGCCAATGTCGTCAATCCACATCAGGGACCAGTCCTGCCAGGGGGGGTGGGATAGGCCCAGTCGCCAAAAGTCGCGGCGCACGTGAGCCCAGCAAAAGGCATGGCAAATACGCACCTCTGAGACCCGGACCAGCTTCTTATAGGCAGAATATCGATCGGTGAGTAAAGTGCCCTGGGCGCTGCCGAAGTGAGATTGAGGCACTGCAGACGAGCGACTGGGTTGGAGCTGGTACACGACTGTGGAGGCCGACAAAAACACCCACAAATGCCAGAGCCGTCCGCTTTTGCCTTCCACCGCCACAAACACCGGCCAGCCGGTCTCGTCGGCTTGCCAGTTCTCCTGGGTGAGCTGCTGCTGGGCGATCGCCTCGGCCACCGGCAAAAACAGACCCTGCAGTTTTTTCAGCCCTCCGGCCACCGTTCCTGCAGAGAGAGTCAAACCGTGGTCTCGCCACTGCTGCAACAGACGGTGGGTGGGGCGGCAATGGTCAAACTTCTCCAGCAGAATCTCCACCCAAACCGAAATCCCTAGTTTGCCTTTGGGAATCAAGCGTGCCGGGGCGGGCGCCGTGACAATGCCGGGCAGCACCCCGCAGCGGCAGGCCGCTTTGTACTTGCGCCGCCGGATCACCCGCCGGTGGGCCCGCACTTCGATTTCGGCCACCTCGGCGTCTTCCGTCCAGCCCAAGGCTTCCAGTGCCAGACCGCATTTCGGACAGCTTTTTTGGGCTTCCTCCAGATCCACTACCTCTTCCTGGGCTGCCAACCCGTCCAGAGTGGTCCGACCGTGCCCCTGCTTGCCTTTTTGCTGCCCTCGGGGTCGCCCGCTCGCCTTGGGGCTGGAACTGCCAGCGCGCCCACCCTTGGCCTGTTCACTCTTGCGCCCCCAGAGCTGACTCTCCAGCTCTCGAACTCGAGCCCGCAGACTCAAGTTCTCTGACTTCAACTGCTTTTCTCTCTCCACCGCCCCGGCATGCTGGGCCTTCCAGTACGCTGCCGCCCAGCGCAGCCGGATGTACTCTTCCTTGGCCACCAAAACCCGCTTCGTCGAGCCATCAGCCGTCAGTCCACCCGATTCCGGCTTGGTGGTAGCACTCAGCTGCATGCTCCCTGTATACACACTCGCAGCTTCTGTGTCCAGCAAAGTTTGACCGCGGGCTTATTTGGAAGGAGATTATTGCAAGACGGGGTTTACCGAATATTTACAAATCCATACTCCTGCTTTGGGAGCAGGAAGTCGGGGGTTCAAATCCCTCTGCCCCGACCATTTTGTTTCAATAATTTACGGCGATTTTGACCATTTCTTTCGACGATTGAACCCCGCCAGACTGCTCAAGAAAATAGCCATCTGAGCGGCGCGAAGCCTGGCGGAATCGCCCTCGGATCGAACCAACCCGACAGCCTGTCTTTTCAGCAGGACATCCCCAGGATCGAAAATCGCCCCCAGGCTGGTCCCAATAACGGACGTATATGGAAGCGACACCGTGAATCGATTTTTTGATATCTGACCTTCAGATTGCGCTTGAGTTCGTATAAAGCAAAAATGCGTTCAGTGGAACGCGCGAAAGAATCAAATCTGTATCTGTCGACCATCGAATGGTCAACAGGGGGCTGAAGATGAAAAGGAAGGCACCTCTGGACCTGTTCCTCGATTTGACCAGGAGCGATCTCGACGAATGGGCCGGAAGCCGCATTGCCGACCGGGGTCGCAGATACCAGCAGCAGGGTCGGGTGACGGATCTGGCCGTAGCAAGAAACAACGCTCTGATCGCCTGGGTCATCGGCTCCGAGCGCTACGCCACTAAAGTTCTCGTCGGCGACACCGGTTTGCCAGAATCGATCTGCTCCTGTCCTTATGCAATGGACTGCAAGCACGGCGTGGCCGTTGTGTTTGAATACCTGAAGCAGGTCGGAAACAGTCGGCACGTTCCCACTGCGGGTGCAGACGATGAGCGTCTTGCGCTTCTGGAGTATGAGGAGTGGGATGGCAGCGAAGCCGAACCCGGCGAAGATGCCTTGTCAGGGGATATGCAAATTGAGATCGACGACCTGCTGAACGGCAAGACCAGAGCGCAGCTCATTGACCTGATCCACGGTCTTGCCGAGCGGTACCCGGAAATGGCGCAGGATCTGGCTGATCGCAGGCAGATCACCACCGGCGAGACTCAGGGGCTGGTGACCCGGCTGAAACGAGAGATCCAGAATATCTCCGATGAACCCGGCTGGCAGAATTACTGGCAAAATGAGGGCTATACCCCCGACTACTCCGGAATTCGCTCTAAGCTGGACGCCCTGCTCAAGGGGGGCCATCCGAATGAGGTTCTGGCACTGGGCGAGGAGCTGATAGACAGTGGAACCCGCCAGGTAGAGATGAGCCACGACGAGGGAGAAACCGCCATGGAGATTGCCGACTGTATGCTGACGGTCGTCGAGGCGCTGGACCGATCGTCTCTGGCCCCTGCAGACAGACTGGCCTGGGCTGTGGATGCCGTACTCAAGGATCAGTTTGACTTGTGCGAGGCTTTTTCCGAATACCTTCATCGGAACCACCCGAAGGAGGCCTGGGGCCTGCTGGCCGACGGGCTGTTGGCGCAGCTGAAGGCCTCGAAGGCGGTCCGAGGTAGAGACGACTTTAGTCGTAGCTTTGCCCGCGATCGTCTGAGTGGCTGGGCGATTGAGGCCCTGAAGCGGGCGGGGCGCAAGTAGGAGATCATTCCCTTGTGTGAAACCGAGGCTAAAATTACCGGCAGCTACGACCGCCTGGTTCTACGCCTGATGGACGCGCGCCGGCATGAAGATGCTGAACACTGGATTCAGGAAGGGATTCGAGCTACCAGAGACAAGTGGCCCGGTATTGCTTCGAGCCTGCGGGAGAAGCTGAGAGAGATTCGTACGCGCCAGAAAAACTGGCCTGTCGTGGCGGCGATGCAGGCGGAAGAATTTGTGCGCCAGCCCTCCTGGACAAACTTCACCAGCTGCCGGAAGGCTGCCGGCAAAGTGAACTCCTGGCCCGAAGTGCGCACACACCTTTTGGATTATCTTGAAAGCGGGAAACTGCCCTGGACCCGGAATAGCTGGCCCCTTCCTGCTTCCGGCCTGGACACTCCGGAGCCCGATCGTCATGAAGGATTTCCCCGAATTGAAACTCTCTTGGAGATCGCGATTTACGAAAGCAAACCCGACGAGGTGCTGCGATGGTACGACCAGCGCCCCAAAGACCGTTTCCGGCGGTATGGGATCGACGAGGACAGAATTGCCGCGGCGGTTCAGAGGCACTCTCCCGAACGGGCGGTTGCCCTCTGGAAGAACAAGGCTGAGCGGCTGAGCGCACAGGTCAAGCCCCGGTCCTACCAGGAAGCGGGAGGCTATCTCAGCAAGGCGGCCAAGGTCATGGCCCGGGAGAAAAAGCAGGCAGAGTGGAAGCGATACCTTCGAGAGCTGAGAGCAGCTCACACCCGCAAGCGCCGTCTGATGGACATCCTAGATGATTTGGAAGACAAGCCGATCTTGAAAAGGAAGAGCTAAGTCTATGGCCGCTCTCGATTTGCGGTCGAGGCCGACACAGCGGCACTCCGGTGGGTCGTGGAGGGGTACGCCTATGTGATTAGCGGCATGGATTTCAGAGCGGCATACGATTACACGATGAAGGACGCGGTGAATACGAGTGTGCAGCTGAAGCCTTCAAGCGGATCAAGAATCTGATCGCAGCTGAAAAATTCGAGGAGCACTCTGTCGAGAAGATTCGGCCGGGAGCTTGGGTCAAATCAATCACAATGAAACAGTCGCCGATGACCCGGGGGCCGGAACAAAAGCAATCGAGGTATTCCCCAACTCATTGCCTTCCCTGAGTCTTCTGCGTCGATCTCGGACGATCTCCGCGAGCGCCCGATGCGCGTGGTTGACCGTGTCCGAATCCGGAAATACCTCCGCCACGTTTTTTTCATGACGCTGTCGCTCCTTCTTCTGGCGGCTACAACATTCCAACAACAGCATCGACGATCCGGCTCATGACCTCTTCCTTCAAGAGGCCCACTTCATTCACGATAAGACTGGTCGCCGCGGTAAATAGCTTGCCCGGTCGAGCAAAACTGTCCGTCCTTAGAGAACCGTCGGCGAAGCTCTCGTCTGTCAGGCCAATCGAGAAAGGATCGCCGTAGGGTTTGCTCGTGACCTGGCAGAGTATCCAGTCATCACGACCCGCATCGCGCCAACACCACCGCTGGCCTGAGCTTCGACTTTGATAAGTCAGAAAAAGGAAACGGAACGAGGACTACCTTGCCGGCTGAAGGTGAGACCATGCCGCGTCCTCTTCAGGCCGGTTCCAGTCCTGTAGGGCTTCCTCGCTCAGGATTGCGCTTTCGTTGCTGACGCTCAGCTCGTCGAGAATGATCACGACAGCACGGCGACTTGCGCGGGGAGGCACGGGCTCCAAGAGCCGGATCTTACCCTCTCGGTCAATTACAGCCTCAATAGTTCGCGTCAATTGCTTTCCTTGTCACGATTCTACTGCAACTGTCGGCGATACGCGATGTCGGGATAACGGCTCGGGCTTCACGCCCTTGCTAGACTGCCGCTTGATCCCATTCTATCCGAAAACTCAGCCGGGATCGGTTCAGGGCAGACTGCGTCATGGCTCCCGGATCAAATCAGCTGTGGTCTGCCTCCAGTTTCAACAAATCTCCACAGATCTCAACACAGAGACACACAAGATCTTGGAAATAAAGTACTTATAAATCAGTACTTTACGGGAAATCTGTGCTCCTGCTTTGGGAGCAGGAAGTCGGGGGTTAAAATCCCTCTGCCCCGACCATTTGTTTTCGGTATAGGGGAATTTTGGGGGGTCTTGTTTTGATGATCGGACCAGCGCACCTGCTTAAGAGAACAGTCGTCTGTGCCGCCAACAACCTGTCCGACGAGCCCTCGGATTGACCCAACCCGACAGCCTGCCTCAAAAGCAGGACGTCTCCCTTTGTTTCCTCGCATCAAGGATCCGCAAGAACGGGGACAGCCTCTCTCCAAAGTGAAGCCTGGTCTGCTCACATAGAGCCTCGGCTGCTCAGTACACATAGATAGCAATAGCTTCAGATGCAGATTGGATTCACCTCTTGATTCAAGTATACTGCGAAATAATACGCATCATGATCTTCGCTTGGATGAGGTCTAGTATCGTGGCAAACAAGACGGGCCCTCTCTACATTCTGACCCTTGTCTTCTGTCTGTCTGTGCACCCCCTAACCCAGTTGAGCGCTGCCATTCCTTCCGACGAACGAAACGCCCTGATCGCGTTTTTTGACGCTACCAACGGCACCGACTGGTCGGAGCAAAGCTTCTGGCTGGGACCGCCAGGAACAGAAGGATCATGGCACGGCGTGACCGTCGAGGACGACCATGTGACGAGGATCGTCTTGGAAGGTAACCGCGTGCAGGGTGTGATTCCTCCAGAGATCAAGAATCTGCAACACCTCAGGGAACTGAAGCTGGGGCCCTTTCTTGCTTTCGTCTCCTTGTACTGCAACTCCGTCAGCTCCCTTCCCGAGGAGATTGGCCAGCTTCAGAATCTGGAAGTGCTCGACCTCGGCTGCAACGATCTCGAGAGCATTCCCCAGGGGGTCGGGAGCCTGGACAGTCTTGTCGAACTGATCCTTGACCGTAACGAGATTCGAGTACTCCCTGCCTCGATGAGTGCATTGAACCAGCTCGAGCGGGTGAGCGTCTTCTCCAATCGCCTGATCAACTTTCCGGAGCAATTGTGTGAGCTCGAGAACCTCCGGGAGGTTCTCTTGGACGGGAATGAAATCGCCTCGCTACCACCCTGTTTGGGCGATGTGAAGTCTTTGGAAACTCTCTCGGTTCGAGCGAACACGATCGATCTTCTCCCACGCGAGCTTGGATCACTCGACAACCTGAGAGTCCTCCGTATAGATGGAAACCCAGTAGGTGCCTTACCCTCTGAGATCGTCGATCTGTCGAGCCTAGAGTACCTGTCAGCTGTAGAAACTGAACTGAGCGAGCTTCCCCGAGCAGATCGGTCGACTGACTCGGCTACGGCAGTTCTACGCGGATGGCAATCGGCTCTCGTCAATCCCTCCCAGCGTCGGGGCACTCACCTCCTTGGAGCGGCTGAGCTTGAATGAGAACGAGATCGAAGCCTTGCCCCCCGAGACAGGAAATCTTTCCAGCCTGATTCGGTTGGGACTTTCTTCCAACCGAATCCGATCGCTCCCTGATGAGTTTTCGCAGCTCTCTAACCTGGAGAGGGCCTACTTGGATTCGAATGAGCTGACGCATTTTCCGGAGGATCTGAGCGGGCTTTTGCGGCTGGAATGGCTCTTTGTCGATGACAACCTTCTTACAGCGATTCCGGCATCGGTCGGCAACATCCCGAACCTGAGCTGGTTTCTCGCGTCATCGAACCGGATCTCAGAGGTCGAGCCAGGGGCCGAACGCTCCTCCAGCCTGACGTGGATCGACTTGAGTGACAACCAGATGACCGAGGTGCCTTTCGAGCTGAGTTACTTCTCCGAGCTTTACCAGCTGTCGGTGAGTTCCAACCAGTTAACCACTCTTCCGAACGGGTTTGTCGGCAACTTCCAGAACCTGAAGGTCCTTCATTTATCGAATAATCTTCTCGATCAGGTTCCCTTCGATTTCGAGGAGGCGATTCCCCTCTTGGTCCTGGATCTCAGTAACAATCGGATCGGAGGGGCTCTTCCGATTGGCCTGGCCCGTCTGGACAACTTGACGCAATTGTTTGTCTCCGGGAACCGGTTGACCGGCGAAGTGGACCCCGTCCTCAAGCCGCTCTTCGATAGGATCAAGGCCTTCAGCAACGACCTCCGATGGAACGCACTCCACACCCAGGATCCGGATTTCCTGAAGATCCTGGAATGGGCTTCCCGGGGCAGCTTTGAAGGCACGCAGACCATCGCACCTGCCGACCTCTCGGTCACTGATGTGACCGGATCGGGCGTAACCCTCAGGTGGGAACCGATCCTCTTCACGGACCAGGCAGGAGGATACGAGGTTTTCTTCAGCACGCAGGCGGGTGGCCCCTACACTCGCTTCGGGGCCACCCCAGACAAGTTGACTTCGTCGATGACCGTGACCGGCCTGTCGAGTTTAGTCGAATACTTCTTTGTCGTTCGAAGTTTCACGGAACCGCACGAAAACAATCCCAACCGTGTCGTGAGCCTGTTCAGCGAGGAGGCCTCGGGAACACCAGAAGGTGTCTCAGAACTATACTATCCACTCCTCCTAGCCGACGATCGAAGCTTCACCGGGCTAGCGGTCTCAAGTTTCTCGGACCGCCCAACTCGCATTGATCTGCGGGCTTTCGACCCGACCGGACTGCCGATCCTCTCGCCTACCAATCCACTCCAGTTAGGGCTTCCGCCCTACGGTCAGGTGGCCGCCACAGCAGGGGGGATCTTCGGTCTCGACCCGTTGGACTCCACTGTCGGCTGGGTTCGGTTGACCGCTGATCACAGCCAGATTGCTGGCTTCTTTCGAATCGGGTCCTTAGAAGGCCAGGATGGTGGCAGGGCCTGGACGGGCCTGTCGAAGAGGCTTTACTTCACCCGAATCTTGAACGGAGATGAAGCTTTCCGTGGCGTGGAAGCGACAACTTCCGTCAGCGTCGTGAATCCTACTTCGGACGTCATCAGCGTTCGGTTCCGTTGGTTTCCGGGATCCACCGAAGAGAATCCCGAGGAGAGTATTGTCCAAAGCGTGCGCGAGATACCTGCTAGGGAGATGATCTACGAGCGGATTTCGGAACTCCTGGAAAGGGAAGTCTCCGGAGGGTATCTGGAAGCCGTCGTGGTGGAAGGTGAAGGGGCGATCGGTTTCGAGTGGATTCAACTGAACGAAGGCCAAACGGTGATCGGCCTTGACGCTTCTGTGGAGTCCGGAGCCTCCCGCCTGGTTTCAGCTCAAATGGCTAGCGGCGAAGACGTTTTCAGCAGTGTTCGGTTCGTGAATACGACGGACGCTGATCAGGAACTGAGGATCACGTTGATTTCCGACCAAGGTGAAGGGCTCGCCGAGCCCCTCTTGCTTAGGCTCTCCTCGCGTGAAGCGATTTCGGTTGACGCGAACGATCTTCTGCGCCCGGAGCAGCAAGCCTCGAAAGGTCCGATGCCTGCGGCGGGTCAGATCCCCGGAGGCGTGGATACCACGGTCGGGTCGTTGATCGCGAATGTTAGCGCGCCAGGCGTGATCGGCGACGTGGTCTTCGGCGATCCGATGAGTGTCAAATACGCCGCCGCGCTCCCGCTCGAAGGGTCCCCTTATCGCCGGGCCGTCTTCAGCCAAGTCGCCAATGGACTCGGACTCTTCACCGGATTGGCTTTCTTCAATCCGAACAGCGAAGAGACCGAGATCAGGATCGATGTCTTTTCTCCGGGAGGACTGGTGACCGGCTCGCTTGAGATGAAGCTTCCGGCTGGCCATCGAACCTCACAACTCCTGTCGGATTTGGTGCCATCTACAAACGGCCAGGTCGGCGGACACGTTGTCGTGGAGTCGACACTACCCATTATCGGGCAGGCGATGTTCGGTCGTTTCAGCCTCGACTTTCTTTCGGCTGTGGCAGCTCATCGAATTCTTGAATAGGCTCAGTGGGTTCCGTCACCATTGATCAATGGGTGCTCGCTACTCAGAATCGGTGGTCTGCTTCCCAACTGGACCATTTCAATTTCAGGAATTCGGCATGCCTTGAACCATCGAGAGGAGAATCCGACGATAGTCCGTTGCCCATCAGGCCGAGAGGGGATCCCAGTGACAGATTGGAGTGCAGATCGCGCCAAATCTTGAGCAGGAACTGACCAACGTGGGAAAAACCCACTGTAGTCAATTTTGTAGTCGGTCAAAGCCTCACAGATCAACAAATCTCAACAGATTTCAACACAGATCGTAAATATTCGGTAAACCCATCATCGGCTTTATGCCTAATGGGGTGAGGCGGGTTGGGAACTCAAGTGGAGCGAAGCGATCTTCGGAAGTGTTTGCTCAGGGGGTAGAGCCAGATGCTTTTGGTGGGCAGATCGGCCTTGCGGTCACGGTCCAGCTTGCCCCGGCCCTGGGTCTGTCCGACATGGATCCAGTTGGCGGCCTTGTAGCAGGCGCCTGTGAAGCGCCCCGTGTCGACGAAGGTTTCCAGCAGAACGGGTCGGTAGGCGTAGCGGTCGTGCCAGTCCTCGGGGAGTTGACGCGCGGCCATGGCCAGCAGTTTAGAGGCCAGGTTCTTGGACTCGACCCAGGGAAGGATCAAGAAACGGGCGTTGTTGACGATCAGTTGAAGGTTTCTCTCCCTTTCCGAAGGACGCCAGCCGATGAAGCGGTCGCGAGGGGCGGTTTTCCAAGCGGCGGCGCCAAAGCCGAGCAGGGCCAGGATGCGGCTTTCGGAACAAGCGAAGTAGCGCAGCTGAGCACCCGGCAGGGGCTTGTATCCCAGATAGTGGTAGCGGTCGATGTATTCATTCCACAAAGTGGAGTCGGGGCGGCTCAGGACCGGCTCCAGATGCAGGCCGGACAGCTCGTGCACGGGTCGGGACAGCAGCGGTTGTGGTGCGCTGCAGAAAGTGTGCTTGATTGGGCCCGAGCCTCCCTTCGGGTTGCGAGGGGGCGGCAGCTGCAGCAACCCCTGCCGATGCATGCGCAGCATGGCCACCCGGCAGCTCATCTCCTTGAGGCCACCGTCAGGCTTGAACCAGCCCAAGAGCTGGCAGGCCAAGCGGGAGAGCTGGGCCCGCGAGCGGGTCGGATCTTCGCCACGATCTGATTGCCCCGATCCTTCGGAGGTGGGAGACCCAGACCCCGGAATCGATCAACCGGTCGAGTTCGTTCGGCTAGGAAACCGGATCATCTTTTATCGTCCCAGCCAACCGGATGAGATCATTCGTGAGATCCTGCTGCAAAATCCTGATCCGGTCACCGGGGCTTTTCGCGACTTCCTGATACGCGAGATCGGGACGGCCAATGAGACTGCCGAGGCTGGGTCATTCCTGCAACGTGTGGGCGACCGTGCAAAGAGACTGTTGAGAGGGTCTGTGCAAACAGCTGTCGCCGAAACCATTACCATTAGCACCACGGATTATACTGCCGATTTTCGCCCCCGAGCTGCACAGTTTCGAGCTGAGGGTGCTTTTGCAAGCGTCGAGGGATCCATTGCGGCAAAGGACGTAGATGGTGATGGCATCACCGAAGGCGGCTCGGTTGAGAATCTACCGATTCTGGGGACCATCGATACGGAAGTTCAAGTGTTCGATGCCGATGGCGATGGACAAATGGACTATCGCGGGATTCCTCTCTTTATAACCCAGGATCATCAGAGTTACCTACCGCTGACGGACACCAATGGCGATGGGGTGCCCGACTCGCCCGCATGGGACTTTGACGGCGACGGCCTGCCTGATCCCGATCTCCCTCTCTTTCCCATTGTCGCGGGCATGCCCAATCCCGAAGTCGAACTCAAGATCCACTTCGCTCAGTTCGGGAACGGCGTGTCAGGGGCGGCCCGGGTCTTCAGCCAGATCTCCCTCTTCAACCTGGATCCGGACAATCCGGCCCAGGTCAACGTGATTCTCCGCGACGACGACGGCAACCCTCTGACCGTAGTCCTGAACGGCGAACAGGTAACCGGTGAGAAAGAGTTGGTCATTCCCGCCGGGGGGCTGGTCGTTCTCGAATCGGACGGTCAGGGGCCCCTCACTACCGGCTCGTTGGTCGTCTGCTCGGACCGGGCCGTGGCTGGAGTGATTCTATTCGGTGGCACCGTCGGGACCGCCGGGGTGGGCGTAAGCCATGTGCTTCTCAACGGCTTTGTGGCCCCCATGGAAACCGATCTGGCCAGCGGGCTCGACACCGGTATTGCCGTCATTAACCTGCAGGACAGCGAACTCTCCCTGCCCGTGGGCCTGTACGATGTCGACAACAAGCTGCTGGCCAGCGCCACCCTGGATCTGGCCGCTCACGGGCACCGGGCCCTTTTTGTGGATCAGATCGAGTGGGAAGTGGCCCCGGCCGGAGTCCTCGACCTCTCTTCCTTTCGTGGTCTTCTCAAAGCCGGTAAGGGAAAGGTCGCCGCCACCGTCATCCAGACTCGAACCGGAGAGTTTGCCACCCAGCCCGTGGCGCCGGACTACGCCCGGTTGACCTTCGGCTCCAACGCCCTGCTCGATTCAGGGGCCCTGATCTTGGCCACCGCCGAAGAGCCCCGGCTCGATCAAAAGCTCTACTTTGCCCAGTTCGGTGACGGACAAGCCGGCGCGGCCAACGTTTTCAGCCAGATCGTGCTCCTGAACCTGACGGACACGAACGCCAATGTCCGATTGCTTCTGAAAGACGGCAGCGGTCAACCGCTGGAAATCGACCTGAATGGAGAAACCGTGGTGGGACAGACCGACATCGTCATTCCAGCCGGCTCCCTCAGAGTCTTCCAGACCGACGGGCTGGGGGACCTGGTGGATGGATGGGTCACGGTCTGCTCCGACCAGGCTCTGGCCGGCGTCATCCTCTTCGGAGGGACTGCCGGAGTTGCCGGTGTGGGAGCCAGCGCCTCAATTCCCAAGGGCTTTATCGCCCCCGTAGAGAGCAACTCTTCCACGACAGTGGACACCGGAATCGCCGTCGTCAACCTGGACGGGGACGAAGAAGTGACGCTGACTCTGGGCCTCTGCTCTCCAGACGGCACCATCATAGCCAGGGCCGAGCTGGAACTGGATCCCATGGGGCATGACGCTCAGTTCCTGTCTCAGATCCAGTGGCAGGTGGTCAAGGGACAGGAGCTGGACCTGTCAAAGTTCAATGGTCTCATTAAGGTGGAATCAACGACAACCATCGCCGGAACTGTGATTCAGACACGGACAGGAACCTTCGCCACTCAGCCGGTCGTCCCGGTGCTCTAAAAAGATCAGGGCATCTCTTTGTCCTTGAGTCCCGCCACGGGCTGGGTGGCGAACTGATCCGGGCGGGTCTGAACCACCGTAGCCCCGACCCATCCGTCCGTCCAGGCCCTGAGGGTACCTTCGAAGTTCGAGAAGTCGACGGCGGCACTCCAGGGGAATTTTTCGGTCTCGTCCACGAAGGCAGAGAGTTGGCCCATCGCATCCAGGAAGATCTCGGCGGTGGCCACGACCTCACCGCCCTCTACCACCAGCTCCAGCGTGAGCCGCACCTCAACTTCTTCCAGGTTCATGACCGCGAGGCCCGTCCTGATCTGATTTCCCAGAGCCTTGATGGGAGCTGCGAAGTGCGCCAGGGCCTGACTGCTCTGCACGCCTGCCAATCCCACTGTCCCGCTGAAGACGATGACTCCCGCCAGCGGCCGATTAGAACAAACCGTCACCGATCCAACCAGCAAATCGTCGCCCTCACCATCGGTTTCCAGTACGACTTTACCGCCAGCCGGAATCACCACATCCGCCAGCAGCCCGTTGACCTGTACTCCGTTGAGATCGACCGAGAGCGGCGATCCGTCCTGCCGTTTCAGAATGACATCCGCCACGGTAGCGTTTTCTTCGTCCAGGGAGACCAGAATAATCTCACTGGCGAGAACCCCCAGACCGTCTCCAAACTGGGCAAAATAGAGCTTGTATTCAGGCTCAAAAGCGATGCCGCCGAAGACGGGTGTCACGCCCGTCAGGCTGCGGATCGCCGAGACTGGAACAAAAGTGCTGGCGGATTTCTCCTAATCGAATCGAAACACTCCAAAGACCGGCACGGCATAGAAGAAATCTCCCTTGGAATCGAAGGCGATTCCTCCGTCTCCCTCGGGAGTAGAGCCTATCGCCGCTTGAAGCTGCGAAGTGGTCAAGAAAGTCTCGATCTCACCAGCGGATGAGATCTGCAGGATTCGGACACCACCGGCAGCGCCATCGTCGACGATCAAGACGTCGCCGTTGGGGCCCCGCGTGGCAAACTGATCGGGATCCGCAAATGGAAAGCCCGACCGGACCAGGGCAATCTCACCGCTGGCGCAGATCCGGAAAAGTGCTTCCGGTGTGCCGTCGGAGAAGACCCAGATGTCCCGATCCGGGCCCGCCACTATGCCCTTTTCTATATCGACCTCAGATCCACCAGGCAACAATGCGAGGAAGTCCTGCGGTCTAGCCGCCACAGTGACGGAGCCGGTCAGTGGATCGACCTTCAGAACAGCCTCGTTCTCGTCCTGGTCATCGGTGACGTAGAGAAAACCATCGGACCCGAAGGCCATGCCGTCCAGATCGGTTTCCGTGGCCGGGGGGCCCAGAGCGTCGAGAACTGATGCTTCTGTGGTGAGCACGAAGAGCTGACCGCCGAGTGGGCGCTTCAGAATCGACTCCGATTCCGATTCTATGAAATACATGGAACCCTGGGTATCGAAAGCAAGACCTTCATTGTCGAGGGCCACGACCTGGCGGTTGGTCAGCGCCAGGATTTCCGCCCTCGAGATTTCGATACTGACATCCCCTTCTTTCGAAAACCGCAGCACACAGGCACACCCATCGTCGAGAGCGATCAGGTCACCGGTGTTGCGGAATGGCAGGAGCAGCTCCTGGACTGGGATCTGGAAGTCCCCGGGGGCTACAGGCTGGGTGGCGAACTGATCCGGCCGGGTCTGAACCACAGTAGCCGCGACAAGTCCCTCCGCCCAGGCCCTCACCGTACCTTCGAAGTCCGAGAAGTCGACGGCTACACTCCAGGGGAAATTTTCGGTCTCGTCCACAAAGGCAGAGAGCTGGCCCATCGGATCCAGGATAATCTCGGCGACGGCCACGAGTTCACCGTCTTCCCCCACCAACTCCAGGGTGAGGCGCACCGCGACTTCCTCCAGGTTCATGATCGCGATTCCCGTCCTGATCTCATCTCCGAGAGCCTTGATGGGAGCTGCGAAGTGCACCAGGGCCTGACTGCTCTGCACGCCTGCCAGTCCCACGGTCCCACTGAAGACGATGACCCCTGCCAGTGGTTGATTGGAACAAATCGTCACCGATCCCACGACCAGACCTCCCTCACCGTCGGTCTCCAGTACCACTTTACCGTCGGCCGGAATCACGACATCCTCCAGCAGCCCGTCGACCTGCACACCGTTGAGATCGACCGAAAGTGGCCCTCCGTCTTGCCCTTTCAGGATGACATCCGCAGTGGTAGCGTTTTCTTCGTCCAGGGATACCAGGATGATCTCACTGGCGAGAACTCCCAGGCCGTCTCCAAACTGGGCAAAGTAGAGCTTGTACTGAGGCGCGAAGGCAATGCCACCCCTGAGAGCGGGTTCGATCCCGGTTGCAGCCACTATCCTGGCTCTTGTGACCCAGATTCCGCCGTTTCCGTCCTGATCGAAGCGGAGAATGCTGCCGCTGTCTCTCTCAGCGAGATAGAAGCTGCCGGCGGCGTCGAAGGCTACGCCGCCATCAAGACGGCTGACCGCCGTCCCTGCGGCCGCGGCGATCTGAACGTTCGACAGAAAGACCGACACGTCCCCCTCCGGAGTCATCCGAAGAATCCGCGGGTCCGAACCAGAGTCGTCGCTTATGATGATGTCGCCGCTGGGCGCACGAGTGTTGAATTTGTCCGGGTCACGGATCAGGCCCCCCCGGGCGATGAGCAGGGTGGTCCCGTCGCTGCAGATGGCATAGACAGCGGGTGGCCCGCCCTCGTTGAAGGCGTAGATCAGGCCGTCGGGACCAGCGGCAATTCCCTTCTCGAGGTCACGGGCGTCACCGCCCTGCAGCGCTGCCGAGAGGCCGGCAGCCGTCACCAGCACGCCGACCTCCTCGGTCTCCGGGTCGAAGCGAATCACGGCTTGACCGTCCTGGTCGATGATGTAGACGTTTCCGTCGCTCCCGACGGTGATGCTGACCATGTGCACGGTCGGTGAAATGTTGGCTTGCCGAGCCGTCAGCGCCTGGATGATGTCGGCCTCGGTGACAACGACGCCAAGCGCACCGCTCACCGTCCGCCGCATGAGTACTTCCGCTTCGTCCTCGACAAAGTACATCGCTCCGTCTGGGGTGAAAGCGGCGCCCTGCTCGGAGAAATTGACTTCACTCCCTCCCGTGACCGCCAGAATCTCCTCCCGACTTACCGCGACGCTGACATCGCCTGCAGGTGTGATTTCCAGAATGCATCCACAGCCGTGCTCGAGGACAAACAGGCTGGCGGTGTGCTCAAAGGGAATCAGGGGCTGGGCCATGAGGGTAGCCACGCTGCCCATCAGAACCAGGAGATTAACGGCGGGCCCTAAGCGGCTCATGGATTCACCTCAAGCGGAGTCACCGGAAGCGTGGCGAACTGATTGGAGCCTGACCGCAGCGTCGTCCCTGAGATCCGTCCGGACGTCCTGATCCTCAAGGGACCTTCAAAAGAACCGAGGTTGGGAGGAGTGTTCCAGGGGATCTTCTCGGCCTCGCAGAGGAACAACTCCCGATGACCCATCTCCCGCAGCGCACCGATCAAAACAGTGATCATCAGCTCACCCTGCACCTGTGTCCGGGGCGCCCACCCCCATCCCGAGTTTCGAGAAGGCGAGTCGCAGACGTCGACCCTGTAACAGAAGCCGACATTTCTCATATCAGCCTCGGATCGATCTCCTTCGGGCCGCCCCGTGGTGAATGTCCAAAACCTATCAGCCGTCGGACCAGGGCACAAGCGTTTTTCCTCAGATTTTCGGCGACCCGTACTTTCAGCGAAGCACGAACCGACATGCAAATCGGAGATCTGAATCACGAGTTCGTCGGTCATGCAGCGTCATCTCTCCGTACGACACAGGTTCCTAGCCCGAGGCGAGCGGGCTGATTCAGAAAAACCAGTCTGATTATGGCGTATCCTTGTATTCGTTGACCCCACGGGGTGAAAAAACAGATCAACTGTTGTTTGAGCTCGCGCGAATTGGCCGGCAGATGCCGCACCCAACAAAAATTCAAAGACCCGGCAATCTCAGAACCATAGCGGTTTCGCCTGGAACAGCATGCAAAAAGGCAGTTGGCCCTGGTCACAATTTTGCGGCGACGCTGTTAATCGACCGGGAAACGTATCGGCTTATGGCCCGCGACTGTGATGTTCAAATTCGCGCAGGCGCGGCCGAAAATCCGGATGTGGTTATGACAACTTCCTATGAACCAATGATGGCGCTGGCCGATGGTGATATCGCACGGGACGAATTCGTTTCAAACCATGTAGCGCTCGAGGTTATAACGCCCGGCAAAGAAAACGAGTTTTTTGATTTGTTGACACGCGCCATCCGGGAATTTGACTGAAATTATTCTGCGCGCGCGATAGCCTGCTTTGTCCGCACTGCTGACAAGCATCCATTGCGCAACAAAGGAGGAAAAGCAATGAGCGATCTGACTTTACCAAAAGATAAAACGGCCATTCTGGTGATGGACTGCCAAAACGATGTTGTGCACGAAGACGGCAAAGTCGGCGGCCAACTGACCGATCGGATCAAAGAAAAGAATATCCTAGGGACGATCAGTAAGCTGGCGGCAGTGGGCAGAGCGGCCAACGTGCCGATCATACATGTTCGGCACGCGTATCGTCCGGATTACGCCGATCTGCCGGAAAACATCACGTTCTTTCGAGGCATGAAAAAAATGCAGGCCATGCAAGACGGCACCTGGGGAGCTGAGATACACGCAGACCTGAGTCCTGAGCCGCAGGATATTGTGATTACCAAAACGCGCGTCAGTTCTTTTTATGCGAGTCCCTTGGAAGGCATCCTGAACGCCCAGGGGCTCACGCACCTCGTGCTGACCGGGATTGCAACCGATGGTGTAGTTGAGGGGACGGCGCGCGATGGAGCCGACCGGGGCTATAACATCATTATTCCTGAAGACTGCTGTGCCGCTACGATCGAAGAGGCCCATCGGGTGATTTTGGGCGGCATGCTCGCGGCCCTGACTACGGTGTGTACGGCTGATGATGTGATCCAGGCGTTAGGGTAGGGGCGCCCGGCATGCAGCATCAGTAACAATTTAGGCTCTAGTTGAGTGACTCGATGTTCGCGGGATGGACCGCTTAGCGTCTACTGGCAGTTGGCGGATGGAAGCGGTGTGGCCGAGCGGCTGACCACAGCGGATGAGGGAAGGGGCATAGGCCCGAATCCCGGTCGCCCGATGGACGAACTCTCTCTCTGAGGGTCGCTGGGGGAGCACTGGGGAATGCGCTGCGGACGTTATCGCTCGACAGCGGAGAGATGGAGCTGTTCTACGACATCGAGGAAAATCAACTCGGGTCCATATTCTCCCCTGACGGCAACTGGTTGGCATACACGTCAGGCCCACAAGGGCAAGGCCACATTCATGTGCTACCGTTTCCGGCAACGGGTGCGCTCTATCAGGGACAGGGTGCGAAGAGAAAGAGCTCTTGTCAATAGGTGTGTAAAAAAAGCTCAGGCGGCTTTCTCCTCCGGAACTTGGTTGACCGGGACTCCATTGACATATTCGGCGCCCTGGTAGACGTCTTTCATCAGCTCCGGTGCCTTCAGACGGCGGAATCTGTTCTCCGCCACCAGCAGCATCTTCCAGATCACAGCCTGGGCGTTTTCCACTTTCTTGAACCGCTTGGCCGCGTCCGTTCGCAGCCGAAGAGCGGCAAACGGTGACTCCACGGGATTGGTTGTTCGCAGATGCTGCCACTGCTTCTTCGGATAGTTGTAAAAGGTCACCATCCGGTCCCAGTCCTGCTCGATCAACTCAGCCGTCAGGGTCAGTCCTCGCTGCCGGCACCAGTGCTGAAAGACCTTCTTGAGTCGTTGTGCCTCTTGTCGGGTCTCGGCGTAAGGGATCTGCCGCAGAATCAGCAAGGCCGGCTTGTGCACTCCCTTGGGGAGCTTGGCCAGCAGGTTGACAATCCGATGATTCCAGCAGCGCTGCTCCTCGGCCTGGGGATAGACGTTGCGCAAAGCTCCCCAGATGCCCAGGTGGCCGTCTCCGATCACCAGGCGCGGACAACCCATCCCCCGCTGCTTCAAGTCGCGCAGTACTTCCGACCAGCTCTGGGTCGATTCCCGATAGCCACTCGTGACCGACACGACTACTTTGCTGCCGTCACTTAAGGCGGCCAGCACCACCAGCAGGACTGCCTTTTCCTTCTCCAGTCCCGCCTTGACGTAAATTCCATCTACCCACAAATAAACCACTTCCAGATCATCCAGCGGTCGACTCTGCCAGACCTCCCATTCGGCCTGCCACTTCTCTTTCAACCGCGCCACCGTGGAGGCTGACAGCGCGGCCTTGTCCCCTAAGAGCCCTCTCAGAGCCAGATCAAAATCCCCCAGCGCCAGACCATGCAAGTACAGCTCAGGGATCAGTTCTCGAACCTGCCGCGTCCGCTTGGCAAACAGGGGCAACACCCGACTTTCAAAGTGTTCCTCTAGATCCCGCACTCGAGGCCTTCGAACCTGGATCCTCCCCGAGCTCAGCGTCAGATGCCTCGGCTTCCCATATCCATTGCGATAGCCCGACGGAGCGTCCACGGCCCTTCGCCGCTCACTCTTACGCCGCCCTAATAACTCCGTGACTTCCTCCTCCAGCAGCTCTTGAACCCAGCCTTGGATCTTCTCCCGCACCCAATCTTCCAGCTCCTCGAAACAAACTCTTGACTCGACACTTTCCTCAATGTTCTGCTTGCTCATGCGGTGTGTACTCCTTCCGTTGCGGGCCTTTCGGCCCTGGGTTTTATCAACCCGGAAGGATACTCACCGCCTATGCTATTTACACACCTTCTGATGGTAGCTCAAGAGAAAGGGACAGGTCGCTTTTCGCGCTAGCCCTTCCTTGATCCTTGTGTTTTGTCTTGCACGGGTCCGGGCGTCTAAACTACTTCCAGCACTGAGCACCGGGTCGTTCAAGAGCGCCCCGCGGAGATGAAGACTGGACAGGCACAAGGACCTCTTGAAGTTTGTCCTCGAAACGGGAGATCACCGATGAGAACCAGACCCGTGTTGTTTCACAACCCCCGAATCGTAGCGGCGATTTGCTTAACAGCCATGGTGTCGTCGGCTACGCCGGGAGCTTCGGCCGTGAAAGCGAAACGAGGCCGTCCCAACATCCTCTTTATCTACACCGACGATCATTCGCATCGAACGGTGGGAGCTTATCCCGAAGCCTATGAGTGGGTCCGCACTCCGAACATCGACCGCCTGGCTAAACAGGGCGTGCGGTTCGCCTATGCTTACATCGGCACCTGGTGCATGCCTTCGCGGGCGACCCTGCTCACAGGGCATCATCCGTATGGGGTGCAATCGATGCGAATGGTGGGGCAATATCCGGGCAGCGCCTACGATCCCGATCAGTGTCCGTTCTGGCCCAGCGTGTTTCGCGAGAACGGCTACGTGACTGCCCAGATTGGAAAATGGCACACTGGAACCGATACCGGCGCCGGACGAGACTGGGATCACCAGATCGTCTGGAATCGTCCCGCCCATCCGGAAAACTCCCCCAACTACTATTACGACCAGCTCATTACGACCAACGGCGGCGAACCCAGACTCGTGAAGGGATACTCGACCGACAACTACACCCGCTGGGCGCTCGATTTCATCCGCGGAGATCATCGTGATCCCGACAAACCGTGGTATCTCTGGCTTTGCTACGGAGCCGTCCACGCGCCCTTCACCCCGGCTGATCGTCATTTGCAGGCCTATCCGGATCCGGAAGTCCCTATTCCGGTCGACATTTATCCGCCCCGGCCCGGCAAGCCGGCGTATATGCAAAGGATCGAGCACTGGATCAAAGGGCAGAACGATCAGCCGGTCCAGAAGAAAATCCGAGTTTCGAGCCATCCAGGACAAACACTGGTGTCAACCGTTCGCCAGTATCATCAGGGCGTCCTGGCCATCGACGAAGGAGTCGGCCGCATCATGAAGATGCTGGAGGAGACCGGTCAGCTCAGCAACACGCTGGTTGTGTTCACGTCCGATCAGGGTCTGGCCAGGGGACAACACGGTTTTAGTACCAAGATAGCCCCGTATGACGCGACGATCCGCTCTCCGCTGATCGTCAGCATGCCGGGAACGCTGCCCCGAGGGGTTGTCTGCCCGACTCCCGTCGGCGGCGCCGATCTGGTGCCGACGTTCTTTCGTTTTGCCGGCATTGAACTGCCCTGGAAAATGCACGGCCACGATTTGACGCCACTTCTTAGAGATCCGAAGAGCAAGTGGTCGCATCCGGTGCTGCTGACCTTGACGGGAGCGATATACGGCTCCGAGACAGACCGGGTACCGACCGATCCACAAAAGCTCTACACGGTCGGCGTTCCGTGGTGGGTATCCCTCAGGCAGAACCGCTACAAATACATCCGCACGCTGATGGAGGGCGAAATCGAGGAACTCTATGACCTCGAGAACGATCCGGAAGAGCTGACGAACCTGGCGCTTGAGCGAAAGCATGCTGGAACGCTGAGGGAGTTCCGGAAAGCAACGACAGCTGAGCTCCGCCGCACAGGTGCGGGTATGGTTGACAATCTGCCCGCCGTTAGAGAGCGTTTTCGTTGACGATGATGATTGTTCACTTCGCTCACTGCGGTTCCTGGGCCAGATCAACATTGCCTTTACCTGACTTGGCCGCGGGATGCACACTGAGTCGCCGATGTGCTCGGGTACTCGACACGGGATCATCCTGAGTCCTACTCCACGACCTCGACGGCCAGGATGGAAATGTCATCGTCGCAGGAAGGTCCGGCACACCAGGTCTTCAGTGACCCGGTTAACACAGACAAGCTGTCTTTGAGGGATTTGTCCCGAACCTGTCGCAGTGTATCCAGCCACCTTTCTCGACCAAACATCTCCTCTTGCGGGTTCATGGCCTCAGTGACTCCGTCCGAGTAGAAGTACAACCTGTCACCTTTGCCCAGGGTGATAACGTGGTCCTGGTAGGTGGCCTCGGGGAGTAAACCAATTGGGAAGCCGTTCACATTCAGAAAACTCGCATCGCCGTTTTTGGGGATATAGATGGGAGGAGGGTGACCGGCACAGGTAAAACGGAATTCCAGGGTCTCGGTATTCAACAAACCATAGAGCAGAGTGAAGTACTGACCTCTTTCGGGCCGCATCGGGAATTGTTCGTTCAATTGCCGCGCAACTTCCGCGGGTCGCACAGGATGACGGCCCGTGCCGTCGGTATCCGCGAGCACTACGGAAGGCCCGTCGGGCCTCGGGGTTAACAAACGGTGGAGCGTCACCGAGAGCAGCCCGGCCGACACACCATGACCGCTCACGTCCAGCATATACAGAACCAGTTGATGGTCGCCCAACGAGAAGACATTCAAGGTGTCCCCGGCAAGTTCATCGCTGGGCTCAAAGGACCATTGGAACTTGATTCTGGGCGAGTCAGGAGGGCTATGAGGGAGGAGGGAACGTTGAATCTCGGCCGCAGCTTCCAGATCTCCCTTCATTCGCCTATTGGCTTCGTGCAGTTCTTTCTGGACTCGCAGGCGTGTGCTCGTCCGACGCCCTAGCACGGACATCAATGTCCCGACAGCCAGGAATGTTGCCAGGGTGGAAGGGCCATACTCGAGAAGGAGTCCATGCATACAATTGCAAGCACCGTGGAGCTGAGCGTGGACAAGACGACCGAGGTAGAGAAGGCCCACGATGGACAGCGTGCCTATGCCAAGGAGGATCGCCTCCTTGATGACAGTCTTCCGTATTTCAGGATCTTCTATTCTTCTTGTCACTTGGAGTCCTGGGTTAGGTAGCGCGTATTCTGGGTGCATTAGATTAGAACACACTCTGCCCAGGGGTGACTGCCTGCCATCCGGGCTAGACGTTTCCGGTACTCCAGATCATCTTCTCTTCAATCTCCCAGGATGTAGGCAAGGATCAGAGGGGCTACGATGGTGGCATCCGACTCAATCATGAATTTCGGGGTCTCCACCCCAAGCTTCCCCCAGGTGATTTTTTCGTTGGGGACTGCACCCGAGTAGCCACCATAGCTTGTGACTGCATCCGAGATCTGGCAGAAATATCCCCACAAGGGAATATCGGACATCCGCAGATCCTGGATCATCGTCGGCACTGCGCAAATCGCAAAATCTCCGGCGATCCCGCCTCCGATCTGGAAAAAGCCCACACTCGGTGCACCGGGTTTCGGTCGGCACGCGGTCTGGTACCAACGCATGAGGTCGACCATCTGTTCGGTGCCGGTCTTGACACAGCCGTGGTGGGGAACCTCGTTCCGGAGGGCTGCGGCCGAGAACATGTTGCCTGTTGTGCTGTCCTCCCAACCCGGGGTGAACACGGGTATTTGCCTTCTGCCGGCCGCCCGCAGCCAGCTGTCTCCCTCCGCTTCCAGAATTCTCTCGACGTCCGGGTGCGACAGAACCGCGAGCAAGTGTTCGCCGGGGAGCAAAGCGACCCCCTGCTCACAGGCTGCCCGCCACTGATCGATGAGACGGCGCTCTATGTGTCGCATCACTGTCTCGGGAATGCAGGTGTCGGTGACCCGGTTCATTCCGCGCTTGTACAGGACCGCTTCGTCATCCGCCCGGAGTGCCCGCCAATCCTGGATCTCCTCATACTCACTACCCGCCAGCAGGACGAAGGCGTCCTCCTCCAGATTCGCTCCCGTGCACGAAACGGCATGAACGAGGTCCGCGCGAATGGCCCGTGCCAGAATCCGGCCGAAACGGGCAGTGCTCAGAGCACCTGCCAGAGAAACCAGCATTCTTCCGCCAGCCGTAATGTGGGCTTCGTAGGCGCGGGCCGCTCGCCGGAGCTGGCGGCTGTTGAAATGGGAAAAGTATCGATCAATAAAGCCTCGAACGTCCATGTCTCCTCTCAGCCCGTGGCGGTGACGATGGCCCAGCCAGCCATCTTGTAGAGCAGTCGTGCGCCCACAATGGCATCCCATTCTCCGCATCCGACTTCGCAAAGATCGAATCCCACAATCTTCCGGCCGGATCGTCCGAGCGTCGCCAGAAGGACAGTCGCTTCACGCCATGACAGCCCGCCGGGAACCGGCGTTCCCGTGCCGGGGCAGAGGGCCGGATCGAGCCCGTCCACATCAAATGTGATCCAGACTCGCTCGGGCAGGGGCTTGAGAATCTGCTCAATCAGCGTCTGCCACGTCATTCCCGTTGCGAGGGCGGCCGCCAGCACAGGGTCGAGCCACTGATGTATCCGGGGATCCTCGCTTGCCCGCCGGCGCTCGAAGTCGCATTGGTCCCGCACACCGACCTGCACCACCGGACCGGGCCCGGGTTGGTTGAGCAGATTGTGGATGATCGAGGCGTGAGACCACATCAGGCCTTCGTAGGACTCCCGCAGGTCGGCGTGGGCGTCGATCTGGAGGAATCCGAGTCCGGGGTAGCAACGGACCGCCGCCCGCATCGCGCCGAGAGCTACCGCATGATCTCCTCCGACGACGGCAGGAATGCGCTGCGTTTCAAGCTGCGAGGTTGTCCACTCGTCAACGAGTTCGTTCAAACTAGCGCCGGCGTCGTCGACGCGCTCCCTGGCGGCGTTTCCACCATCACCCCCTACACGACTGCGCGCTGCGTCCCTGCAGGCCGTGTCATTGAGGCGCGTGATCAACGGATCGATTGCGGCCATCGCGATTCCAGCCTCCCAGGGAGAGCCGGTTTCGAAATCCCAAAGGTCGACCTGCCCAGAGGCGCGACGAATAGCGGCCGGGGCGCTGGCCGTACCGCGGCGATAGGAGACGGTAGCCTCAAACGGGAGGGGCAGGGCAACGACCCTGGCATCCTCAATGGTGTTCGGCAGGCCAAACAGGCCGTCCCCTTCAGCGGCACCGTCCGGATCGAAGGAAGACGGCGAGAGATCGCCCCCTTTTTGCGAAGGCCTCGACTCGTCCATTTTTCGTTTTCACCAACATCAAACCGTCAGCATCACTGCAGCAGCGATCACTGTAGTCCAGAGACCGTCTTTGTGGCCTCGCGCCGACTGCACGATGCTGCGCGTTACGAACGTCCTCTTTCCTACCATGTAGGCTTTCTTTCGTTCATCCCAGGCCTTGTCCGGATCCAGTTCGATTCCTTGAGTCGAGGCCAGCATGGTTGCCGCCAGGTCCTCGGCAAAACCGGCCGCGGCCTTGGCCGTCTGGCCGAAGGCGTGTTGCTCACTGATGTAACCGTATTGTTTCTTGTCCTTGGGTCGGGCCAGCCCGATCGCGGCGGACACGAGCCGATTCGGTTCATTGGTGTTCTCACGTGCCAGAACCAGGAAGCAGATCTGTCCGGGGCTGAGCGCGGCCAGTCCCTTTTGTGTGGGAACGATGGTGCAATCAGGCGGGAAAATGCTCGACACCTGGACAAGGTTGTATTTTTCTATCCGGGCTTGTCTGAGTGCGATCTCGAAACTCTGCAGTCGATTGCGATGGTGGCCCACACCCTTGGTGAAAAACATCCGTTTCGGCGTCAAGTTCACGAAGTCGCTCCTTTTGCCTCTGAGCCTACCCGATGATACCTCAAGATGCCCGACCCCACCGTGCTTTCCGAGGTTGCCGCAGACCATGAACAACACTTCCCTGAAGTAGCACTCAGCACGACGTGCGATCCACTACGGATCCCATTCTTGCGGACCACAGGGGCTGGGAAGTCAGTCGGACGACTCGCCTTCTTCTTCAGGTTTCGCCCGGCGTGTGGATGTCCTGACCCGGACTGTCGGCTCTCCCACCCGGATCGTGCGGACGACCTCCCCGGGCTTGGCCCAGCGTCTCAATTCCCTGATCTTGCGCTGAATATCGGGCGGTGCATCGTCCAGGACGCGGAATACCCGGCGCTTGCCGTCAGGACCAACGTAGACTGTGCCGCCCTCGGGCAGGGACTCTACCAGATTACTACTCCACCTGTGTCACTTTCATTCATGACGCGACCGTTCTGTGGGCCTTATCCAGCCGCGGTGTCGCCTGTGTTGATTCGGTCCGCATGGAGAACCTTACGAGTTATTGATGATAAGATGCGGAAATTCATGTGTCGCTTTCAGGGTCGAGATCCACGTCTGACAGATGTGGGCGGCGACAATGACCTGTCCCGGCGCTTGATTCAGGCGTAATGAACAGTTGTGGAAGGATGGAGGTTTAGATGAGATTGCCTGCACGGGCGCACTGCGTATTCCAGATAGCTCTGATCATCGTGTTAGCGACCTCAGCTGGGGCACAGGAGCAGGACCTGTGCCGCGATATTTTGATTCAAAGTGTGAGCGATCAAATGACGCTCGATCGAGGCCATTTCCAGCAGCAAGTGGCACGTTGGATGTGCAGTAACAGGCGGGGTACCCTGGACCTGGACCCCAGTCTCAAAGCGGCCTTCATTCGGGGGATCCCCGCTCAGTTCGGCGGTGACCTGGATGGCGATTCTGCGACCTCCTGGTTCGACAGTCATTGTGGTGCCAGTCCGCAGTCGATCCCCGTGAAGCAGGCTGACGCCGTGGTCGCTCAACTGGTCCCTGTTCCCAGTGCAGAACTCTGGTTGGCCTGCATTACTCACAGCGCATATGACTGGCAAATCCGGATCCGGCGGGCTCATGGTTTGAAGGAGTCCCCCATCAAGCTGGCTGCTGTACTCGATGGGTCTTCAATAAAATTAACCGCAACATGGCAGCCTCATCCCTCTGATGCCCACCCGCCCAGAATCAAAATCACTAGTTTTCTTGTATTCGGCGCAGACTGTCCCGTCAGGGGGAGCGGATTCGCCATTGGCGCGCCTTTAGATCATGAGAGCACGATAACCTGTCAAAGACGAGGAGACTCGGCAATGGCATTTGTATTGGGTACGAGCCACGCCCCGGCTGCCCTTCATTTCCCCAGCGTGGAGCCCCCCCTGCCGAGAGCGCCAGGATCACTTCAGTGGCAATGCCTGTCGGAAGCATGGATGGAGGAACCCCTTTGGAGGACCAATCGTGGAGCGTAACATTTCCCTTGAGCAAACCAGACGCGCCGGGTATTGGGTACCTTGTTGCGCCTGAAAAACTGCCCGACGATGGGCTGGCCCTTCACGATCATCACTTCCTCAAGCCTGGCACTCGTTTTCTTGATCCGCGCCGTTCGGTGGTCACCTACGGGTTTGATCGCGAGACGGCGGTGTTGGAACTGGAGATGTTTCAGCACAACAACGCCATTTCGAGAATAGAGGGCTTTGCCGGGAATGATGAAGATGAAATGGTCTCTGTTGGCATAGCGTCCATCGACCCCGGCTGCTTCCGAGCGGAGTACTACGAGGGACAGCATTGCCTATTCACTTTTCCGCATCCGAGAAGAGCCAGGCTCTTTCGAGTCGAGATGCTGGAGACAAACTCGCCCCAGGGCTTCGCGGTGTTTCGAGCCTACCCGCGCGGCATGGACCACCGCCGCTATTTGCCCCTGCGCTAGCAACTAGCACTAGCGAGAAAGGTGACTGAGGTACTTTCCGTAGCCTTCTTCTTGAAGACGATCCTTCGGGACAAAGCGAAGCGCCGCCGAGTTGATGCAGTACCGGAGGCGGGTGGGGGCCGGGCCGTCCGGAAACAGGTGCCCCAGATGGGAGTCCGCGTGTCTGCTTCTGATCTCGGTCCTGGCCATAAAGAAACTTCGATCCTCGCGCTCGACGATGTTCTCCGGCTCCAGGCCCCGGGTGAAGCTGGGCCAGCCGGTGCCCGACTCGAACTTATCGGTGGAACTGAACAGAGGTTCTCCGCTCACAACGTCAACATAGATGCCGTCGGCTTTGTGGTTCCAGTACTGGTTGCGAAAGGCAGGCTCTGTAGCGTCCCTTTGAGTGACCCGGTACTGCAGTGGAGTGAGCTGGGACTGTAGCACTTCATCGCCGGGTTTCTCGTATTTCGGTCCGGTTGTCGCGGTGGAGCTGACGTCCATTACGTCGAATTCCCACCGGTTGTTTTCCCAGGTCTTCTTCAGGAATTGATCGCGTCCCGAATTGTACCGGTAGTATCGATACCGGATCGAATGATTCTTGTAGTAGTCCTGGTGGTAGTCTTCTGCCTTGTAGAAGTTCTGCAGTAGCCGGATTTCTGTCACGATTCCCCTGTCGAAGATGCCGGACGTCTCGAGGGACTCTCGCGACTTTTCGGCCAACTGCTTCTGTGCCTCGTCGTGGCAGAAGATCGCCGATCGGTACTGGGCGCCCCGATCCACGAATTGCCCACCCTGGTCGGTGGGATCCACGTGCTTCCAGAACACCTCGAGCAGGTCTGAATAGCTGACCCTGGCTGGATCGAAGATCACCTGAACGGCTTCTACGTGCCCCGTTTTCCCTGAAGCCACATCCTTGTAAGCTGGATTAGACTCCTTGCCACCGGCAAAACCGGAAATAGCCTCGCTGACTCCCTCCACCTTTTCAAAATCCGCTTCCACGCACCAGAAGCATCCACCGGCAAAAGTAGCCACCGCTTTTTCAGGCCCAACTCTCGATCCAGTTGTCGCGGGGTGATAGACAAAGAAAGTTGCGGGAAGAAGGAACACAGCTACGATCAAAACAATAGGTTTCATAAGTATCTACTCCTCTTCTTTCTTCTCTATTAGACAAGGGCCAGGCGCATTTGTTTCGCCACCAGACGTCGGAAGGAGCCCGCCGCCCTCGTCATCACGCTATTCACCCTCACAGCTGTGCATAGTGCTTTTGAACGACAGCGAGAACACACGTGATAGGATTAGGTTTCGAGTGATCTGTGACTTTTCCGCTCGGATCCAATCGACCGAGACGGATCTTCGGTAACGATCGACTCATTTCGTAATCAGTGGCCTCTACCTTAAGAGAGGAGGGTACCATGTCCACATTATCTTCCGGCCTGTCTGCGCACCCCCCCACGAGAACCGACCGTTCGAAAGTGACTTTGCCAGGGTTGCTCCAGAAAAAAGGGACAGGTGAAGCCATCACCATGCTCACCGCTTACGATTACCCCACCTCCTTAGCGGCAGATGAAGCCGGAGTAGATATTGTCCTGGTTGGCGACTCGCTTGCAATGGTGGTGTTGGGTCATCCCAATACACTCTCCGTAACCATGGACGAGATGCTGCATCATTGCAGCGCCGTTTCACGCGGAGCACGCTTTGCCCTGCTGGTCGGTGACATGCCATTCATGTCCTATCAGGTGTCGGTCCAGGAGGCTGTGCGCAACGCGGGTCGCTTCTTGAAAGAAGCCTCTATGGGAGCGGTTAAGCTTGAAGGAGGACGCCAGCGCCTGGAGACGATCAGGGCTATCGTGGGCGCAGGGATACCGGTCATGGGCCATTTGGGACTGCTGCCGCAAAGCATCCACCAGTTGGGCGGATTTCGGTGCCAGGGTCGGGATGCAAGCGCCGCAGTACGGCTGGCCCGCGATGCGATGCTCCTACAGGAGGCCGGCTGCTTCTCGATCGTGCTTGAGTGCATCCCGGCTCGATTGGGGGAATGGGTTTCAAAGAGTCTGGAAATCCCGACAATCGGCATCGGGGCGGGCGTCGGCTGTGACGGTCAAGTATTGGTCAGTCACGATCTGTTGGGGCTGTTTGACCGCTTCACTCCTCGCTTTGTAAGAAAATATGCAGATCTTCGCGGCGAAATGATGAGAGCATTCTCCGAATATGTGGCTAGCGTCGAGCAGCGATCTTTCCCCTCCCCAGAGCACACAGTCGAAATGCCGGATGAGGAATGGGCTGCCTTTCTTTGTGGAATCGAATCTGTCTGATTCAGGCCGGAAAAGGGTATCCGCATGAAAGCAGAAGAGCCGATTCTGATTGTGGGAACAGGGGCGCTAGCCGGGCTTTTCGCGGCACGCCTGGCCGGCGCCGGACGGCATGTAACCGTTCTCGGGACCTGGCCGGCAGCTCTGCGGGCTCTCACAGAGCATGGCATTCGCCTGCTGGAAGCCGATGGGCGTGAACGCAGCTACCCGGTAACGGCCACAGGCTGTCCTTCACAAGCAGGCTTGGTACGTCACGCCCTCGTGCTGGTAAAGTCCTGGCAAACGGCGCGTGCAGCGGAGCAATTGACTGACTGCCTGGCACCGGACGGACTGGCGCTCACTTTGCAAAACGGAGCTGGTAACCGGAAGGCTCTGGTCCAGGCACTGGGGGCAACCCGGGTTGCAGCCGGCGTCACGACCAGCGGCGCTCACCTATTGGCGCCCGGGGTCGTGCGGGCGGCCGGATCCGGGGTGGTCTCTTTGGGAGCACATCCCAGGCTGGGCCCATTGTGGGACGCGCTGCGCCTGGCTGGGTTTGTCCTTGAATCATCCGCTGATGTCGAAGCGCTGCTGTGGGGAAAGATCGTGATCAACGCAGCCATCAACCCGATAACGGCCCTGCTCAACATCCCGAATGGGCGGCTACTGGAGATTCCGCCAGCCCGCGATCTGGCCTCGGGTATTGCCCGAGAGGCTGTTGCGGTGGCAGCCTCACTGGGGATCCACCTTCCCTATCAAGACCCTCAAGGCGCCGTGGAAGAGGTTGTCCGTCTGACTGCGTCCAACCGCTCTTCCATGCTGCAGGACATCCAGCGCGGCGCGCCGACCGAAATCGACGCGATTTGTGGCGCCATCGTACGAGCCGGCGAACGAACCGGCGTTGCCACGCCGCTCAACCGGACCCTCTGGCAGTTGGTGAGAGCTCGAGTTGAAGCTACCCTCGAGTCAAGCTGATGCAGACCATCACTCACCTCGGTGAACTGCGTCAGGCACTAAGAGTTCTTAGCCGGCCAATCGGATTGGTACCCACCATGGGCTACCTGCATGAAGGGCATCTCTCACTGGTACGGGCAGGCAGGCAGGAATGCGCTAGCCTTGTCGTGAGCATATTCGTGAATCCCACGCAGTTCGGACCCACAGAAGACTTTTCGGACTACCCGCTCGACCTGAAGCGCGATCAGTCAATATTGGAGAAGGAAGGAGTAGAGGTGATCTGGGCGCCCACTCGAGAGCTCATGTACCCGCCCGGCTACCAGACCTGGGTTGATGTACAAGAAGTCTCCCAGCCGCAGGAGGGCCGTTTTCGCCCTGGCCACTTCCGGGGTGTGGCAACCATAGTTTGCAAGTTGCTGAACGCTGTGCAGCCACACAAAGCCTATTTTGGTGAGAAAGACATCCAGCAGGCGATGGTGATTCGTCGCATGACAAGGGATCTCAACTACCCCGTAGACATTGTCATCTGCCCAACCGTGCGCGCACCGGACGGATTGGCCGCATCGAGCCGCAACAAACACCTCAAACCGGAGGAGAGACAGGCGGCCAGGGTGCTGCACCGCGCTCTTTCCAGGGCCGGCCAGGCATTCGACAAGGGCGAGCGCGACGCAGACGGCCTGCGGGAGATTGTGATTCAGAGCGTACGGCAAGAGTCCCTTGCCCGGCTCCAATATGTGTCCTGCTCCGATCCCGCCACACTGGCCGAACTGGAAGGCAGCGTGAAGAGCCAAGCTGTGCTTTCGCTGGCCGTGTACATCGGAACAACCCGCCTCATCGACAACCAGATACTTGGATAACGAACCATGCTGCTTACCATCGATATCGGCAACACGAACATAACCCTGGGTGTTTACACCGGGGAGGATTTAGGTCCTCGCTGGCGGCTGGCCACCAATGTCAAAGGCATGCCGGACGAATATGGACTGACGTTCACCGACCTGATCAATCACGCCGGGCTACAACCAGCCGACGTAACAGGTGTCTGCCTGGGCTCGGTCGTTCCTCCAGTGACTGGAAGAATTGTTGAAGCCTGCCGTAAATACCTGGGCCAGGAGCCGCTGGTTGTCGACGCCGGAGTCAAGACAGGGGTTCGCATCCGGTCTGAAGAACCACGTGCGGTGGGTGCAGACCGAATTGTGGATGCCGCGGCTGTTCAGCAACTGTACGGGGGGCCGGCCTGTGTGGTCGACTTCGGAACCGCCACAACCTTTGATGCCATCTCCGATGAGGGGGACTACCTGGGTGGTGCCATTTCTCCAGGCGTTCGGATCGCAGCGGAGGCTCTTTCTCTCCAGACGGCCAAGCTGCCCAGCGTGGACTTACAGCGCCCACCCGCAGCCATCGGCCGCAATACCATCCAAGCGATGCAATCGGGGCTGCTTTTCGGCTTCGTGGCGCTAGTCGAAGGCATGGTTGATCGATTCCGTAAGGAGCTTGGCCCAGAGATGAAAGTCATCGCTACCGGAGACCTGGCCGAGACCTTTTCGAGGGAAACGCAAGTGATCCAGACCATCGCTCCCTGGTTGACCCTCGAGGGCCTGCGAATCATCTGGCACCTGAACCGGAAAACAGGTTCCGATGCTTAGCCCTTAAACTAAGGAGTTTTGGCGACCCTGCGTTCCAGGGCCAGTATCGAGACGTCATCGGCGAAGCCGGCGTCACCGGACCATCGTCTGCCACATTCCAACAACTCCTCCACGCTACCCTGGAGAGTCAAATTCCGTCTCTCTTCAAGAACCTCCACAACTCGGTCGGGACCGAAGAGTTCATCCTCCGAGTTCATCGCCTCCAGGATGCCGTCGGAGTAGAGATAGAGACGATCGCCGGGCTTCAGCTCGATCACAGACTCCCGGTATGTCGAGTCAGGAAACCAACCGACGGCGAATCCTGCCTGGGGATGAAGAATCGATGCCCCTTCAGGGCGCACGTGCAGCGGCCCCGGATGGCCGGCTGAAACGTAGCGGAAGTTGCAGGTGCGCGTGTTCAAAATCCCATACAGAAACGTAAAGTACTGCACCGCCCCGGGGCTGGCGTCCATCTGGAACCGGGTATTCAACCGGGCGGCAACTTCTGCCGGCGACAGCAGCTGGCGTTCGGTCTGGATCCCACCCGCTTCTTCGAATTGAAGGGATCCCTCTGCCATTTGTGCTAACAGTCGGTTGAGAGTGACCGAGAGAAGCGCGGCCTGGACGCCATGACCACTCACGTCCAGCAAATAGAGACCGATCCGGTCCTCATCGAGCTGAAAAACATCCAGAATATCGCCACCCAGCTCGTCACACGGCACGAAATCCCAGACAAACCGGATATCTCGCACTTTCGGTAAAGAGTTCGGCATCAGGGCCCGCTGCACCTTAGCCGCCGCTTCCAGGTCCCTTTTCATCCTGGCGTTTGTCGCCTCCAGCTCATCCTTGGCGCGCTTCAGTGACAACTGGGTCTGCACCCGTGTTGCCTCATCTAAGAATCGAACCGAAGCTAGAAACTTGCCTCATTGGGAATCGAACCCAGTTCAGAACAGCTTATTTCTTCCGTCTCGCAGAAACAACGGGTGGAGTGGAAGGTCGAAATGACAAGGGAATAATGTGCCGGAGTGATCACGTAAAAATGACCCACCTTGTCAAGTAGGGTGTTGTTCTTGGTTTGAGCGAATTGTCTTGTCCGGTTCTTGGACTGCGAGAGGGGACACAGTGAGGGCGAGCCCGAATGGGGTTCCCTCTCGGCGGCCGACTCAGGTGACCCCCTTCTTGGGTTGTCCCGGGACCGTGAAGTCCCTGCTGCTGGAGATGTACGGCCCAGCGGTCGAGGCGACATTGCTGTGTGGCCGTCAGGGGACACTTCCCATGGCTCATAAGACTATTTTGACCTCGGCTGGTTGCCCCTTTGTTGGCGCACCTTCTTTTGCGAAATCAGACCCGATTTCAGAGAACGTTGGCTCTACACGGGAGATCTCGGCCTTGTAGAGTTGTTCTCTTCGCCAGTCCCTGACGCGGCGCTGCAAAGTTCGCAGCTGCCCATCAAAGAATCGACAGGGATGGCGTTGTTGAAGCCGAATGAAAAGCGCTTTGGCTGTTTGAGCGGGATTGACTTCCAGTTGGACACGAACCTCTGGCCAGACTTCAACGAAAGGATCCTCCCGGGTCCTCCAAGTCCGGGCAACCCGGGGCTTCTTCGTCCGCCGATATCTCCTGATTTGGTTGGATTCTGGTGCAGCACTGATCTCAGCAAGGTACTTCCTGACAACAGCATCCATCTCTCTAGGGGAGCCGTTTCCCTCCGGTTCTCTTTGTCCGTTGGCAAAGGTCCAAAAATGGTCCTGTCTTCGCTCGAGTTCTTTGAGTAACGTGACTGGATCCAGCTTCCTGTACAGGTCTTTGATGGGTTCTATTTTTCTCTTGGTGAGACAATCAGAGGCTAAGATTCGCTGGTAAGGAGTTTGAGCCCGATCGTAGCGTTTCTTGACGCGTGCACCCCGGCGTTGCTTCTCGATTAGCTTCATCGAGGGCTGAAAGAAGTTCACGTAGAGGCGCAGAATCTCGTAAAGCTGAATCAGGGCTCGCCAGGCCCCCAGACCCGTGTAGCGATCGTAGCCAATCAGCCGTCTCACGATCGAACCATTCTTCTCCTCAACGAAGGCCTGATCGTTCTTTCGACCCACCCGGGAACGAGTGAAAGTGATCTGCTCTCTTTGGCAGTAACGGAGCATCTCATAGTTGATGAATTCGCTTCCGTTATCCGTGTCCAATCCGAGAAGAGGAACCGGGAGCCGCCCACGCAGGCAGTTGAGAGACCCGATCACATCGGCTTCGCTACGCCGTAGCAGCGCCACGCATTCGGTCCAGCCCGTTGCGACGTCCACCAGGACCAGAGTGTGTAGGAAACTGCCTGCAGCACTCTCGCCGCAGTGAGCCACAAGGTCGGCTTCGACAAAACCGGGTTGAAGATCATCCCAGTCAGCGAAGGTTCGGACCTTGATCTGCTTCTTGAGCAAGCTTCCTGGTCGGGTCGTACTGACACCGTGCCGGCTGCTTCTTTCGGAAGCCAACAATCGATCAGCGGTAGCTGGGCTGATCGCTAGCAGCCTTCGCCTAACATCAGGCGGCAAGGATAGATGACCGTTCCTCTCCATAACTTCGATCAACTCGGGAACAAAGGGGACCAGTCTCTTTGCGCAGATCCGGTTGGCCGTTGTCCAAAGAGTCACCAGTGCCCGCTTCACCCGGTCATCGTATCGGGCACGGCGGGGCCGCGACGAACTGGCCCTGCTCGGCGGATTGTTCAACAGGGTAATCGCATGTTTGCGACCGTAGCCGGTTGTCGCGACCAACTGATCTACAATCTGGCTCTTGATCCCTTTGCGGGCCGATGCGTAATCCTCAGCGGTACACGTCAACAATTCTCGGCGCAACTCCAAACTCAACTTCTTCTTCAATCTGTGACCTCCTCATCAAGTTTTCGGTTCGATTCTTGATGAGGCAACGGTATGCCATCAGTTCGATTTTGGATGAGTCAATGCGGTACCACTTCGTGTTGGCCTACTCGAACTGGGAAGCGACCACGCTGTGTTTCAGTGAGTCGTTTGAGAGCCTCAGCCTGGGGCTTCAGAACGCGTTGTGGGAGTTGGGGGCGCTGCCCGAGGAGCACCGGACCGACCGGCTCTCGGCGGCAGTCAAGAACCTGAAGCGGGAAGAGTTCACCGAGCGCTATCAAGCGTTGCTGAGACACTTCGGGATGCGCTCCAGTCGCACTCAGGCAGGAAAGGCACACGAGAACGGGGATGTGGAACAGTCCCATCACCGCTTGAAACGGGCCATTGAGCAGGAACTGCTGCTGCGGTGTAGCCGTGATTTTTCCAGCCGGGAAGAGTACGAGGGCTTTGTAGCGGTGATTGTGTCCCGGCGCAATGCGGCCCGGCAAAAGCGCCTGGGAGAAGAGCTGGCAGTGATGCGCCCGTTGCCGGCACGCCGTCTGGATGACTTCACCCGGCAGTGGGTGAGAGTCTCCCCCAGCAGTACGATCCGGGTTCGCCACAACACCTATTCGGTGGACAGCCGGTTGATCGGCGAGCGCGTTCAAGTGCGGGTGTGGGCGGATCAGGTGGAGGTCTACTACGGAGGACGGCGCCAGGCACGGATGCCGCGCTTGCGAGGAGAAGGCAAGCATCGCATTGACTACCGGCACGTGATCCATTCGTTGGTGCGCAAGCCGGGGGCGTTTACTCGCTATCGCTGGCGGGAGGATCTGTTTCCGGGGATCTTGTTTCGAGTCGCCTACGACGAGCTGCGCCGAGATTGTCCGGCCACGGCGGATCGCCAATATCTGAAGATCCTCGAGGTGGCTGCCCAGGAAGGTGAACAGCGGGTGCGAGAGGCACTTCAGGTGTTGATTGAGCGGGGACAAAGAATCCGTTTTGAAGCACTACGAGAATGCCTTGTCGATCCGGTGGTGGAACCCTGGGAAGTGATGGTGGAGAAGATGGACGTGGGCCTCTACGACACCCTTCTCGAGAACCGGGAGGTGAGGTCATGAGCACAGGCAACTTACCGCGACTTCGCGAGTGCCTAATCGAGCTGCATCTACCGGCCTTTCGGGAGCACTACGCCGCCCAGGCGGCACTGGCCACCCAGGAAAGTCTGTCCTATCCCCGGTTTCTCTTGTCGTTATCTGAGATCGAGGTGGCGGAGCGGCACGAGCGCAAAATCCAGCGCCAGCGTCGGGCCTCCAAGCTTCCCTGGGAGAAAACGCTGACGGCGCTGGACCGCTCGCGCTTGCCCCAAAGCGTGGATCGACAACTCACAGCGCTGCTGGAAGGGACGTTTTTGGATCGTGCCGAGAACGTCTTGGCTTTCGGTAACCCTGGGAGCGGGAAAACCCATCTGGTCTGTGCTCTGGGCCAGGAGTTGATTCTGCTGGGGCGCCGGGTTCTGTTTTCTACCTGCGCCCTGCTGGTACAGCGATTGCTGCGGGCCAAAATCGATCTGACTCTGGAGAAGGAGCTCAAGAAACTGGATCGCTTCGAGGCTCTCATAGTCGATGACATCGGCTACGTTCAGCAAAGCCGGGAGGAAATGGAGGTTCTCTTCACACTGCTGGCCCATCGTTACGAACGTCGCAGCATCTTGCTGACCAGCAACCTGATCTTCTCGGACTGGGAGAGGATCTTCAAGGACCCCCTGACGACGGCAGCAGCCATCGACCGGCTGGTGCACCACAGCGTGATTCTGGAACTCAACGTCCCGAGCTATCGAATGGAGAGCGCCAAGGCAAAGCAGCAGGGAACCACGAAATGAGGAAACCGCGAGGAGGTCAAATCCGGGCAAATCGGCTGATTGGACCCCGGAAAGTGCTGGCTGGGGGCGACACACGAGTGCCCGCCAAGGGGAGAGGTCGTACAGCGCCCTACAGAGGCCGCTCAGCAGCCTCGTGGATCTGGTCCACTCCCCTCGACGCCAGCGCGAGCGAGGGGGAGCTCCGTTCGGGCTACGCCCTCACTCCGTCCCCCTCGCATTCTAGGAACAATCTCTCTTTTTTACAGAAAGGAGGACCGCGGAAAGGGCCGTCTCAGAGGACGGCTACAGCTCTTTTTTTTAATCCTTGTGTGGGGATTTCCAATCGTCGCTGCGGGAATTCTATTTGACGTTGATCAGGCCCGTATTCGACGGCAACTGCGTCATCGTGAGGTGGGGTGGGAAGCAGCCGAAGGAGAACCACCAGTCTGTAGGAGACGAACTCGATTCGGCTCAGAGGGGACAGCGAGCCTGCTGGGAAATGGCGAAGCTCGAATGGAAGGGAAACCTGACACGGACAAGAGCCTGATGGGTAACGTGAAAAAGGCATCTTGTTAACCCTTGGGGTGGTTGGAGATGGAATGGTGGGAAGTTCAAGTGACGTAAAGCGAGGAGGTCTGCGAAAGGTCGGTCTGGTAAGAGACCCGCAGAAGTCAGAGGCGGCGTAGTAGTGAAGAAGCCGGGTAATGCCGGTGGAGCGAAGGCCCGCCAGGAAGGTGGATGTGTAGAGTCAATGACGAAGCAAGAGGAACTGTCGAAAGTGGAGGAGACTCCTAAGCAAGGCAGAGAAGCCGAGAGCCAGAAATGGAGCTGGGTGGAAGCGGAAGTGTGGACCGAACGCATGCTGACGACCCTGGAAACAGGAGTGAAAGGAGGCAAAAATGCCTACTTTATCGAGCAGGGGCTATTTACCATGGCCGTAGCCCACGCGCAGATCTGTCAGTCCCGCCGTGGACCCCACTGACTGGAGAGCCGGATGCGGGAGAACCGCACGTCCGGTTCGGAGGGAGGGGAGGCTCAAACCAATGAGCTTTCCCTACCCCTATCTCTCTGTCTGCCCGCTGCAACGTGGAACGTGAAACTTGGCCGGCCCTGGCCGGCGCCTCGCGAGGTGCATCACAGCTCGATGTCGGGACGCCGGTCGGGCAGGAACTGCCTGCGGGCGGGACATTGCTCCAGTTGACTCAGATCCAGCTCTGCATAGAGGATGGCTTCCTCATCGACGGGTGCCTGGGCGATTACGCGACCAAAAGGATCGGCAACAAATGACTCGCCGGCAAAGGTCAGACACTCTTCCTCTCCCACTCGATTGGCCAGAGCAGCGAAATACCCGTTCTGAAAGGCGGCCACCTGCAGCTGAATGAAGTGCATTGTCGGTCTCGAGTCAAGTTTGGAGCCAACCAGCAGGGAGGCGGGAACCCACCCTCACAGTTAGACTTTGCACCCTTCACTCCCTGCCGACCCGTGGTGAAAATATCACGACCATACGCGACTTTTACCACGGGCTGCTGGCCGATGTCGGGTCGTAGTCCTGAGGACAGGAGGCAGTATGGAAGCGCCCGGGATGGTTGCCCGTTTTCCAGGGGGGGGGATATAATTCGAGTTATGGCTAAACAGTTTGTCCAGATTCTAGATCCTGAAGGCGTGGTGAGGGACGAGTCTGATCTGCCCGACCTCGATTCTCAGAAACTGGTTCAACTGTATCGCCTGATGGTTCTCAACCGGAGGGTTGATGAACGCATGATCACCCTCCAGCGCCAGGGTCGGATCGGTTTCTACGTGAGTTCGATGGGTGAGGAAGCTGCCATCATCGGTAGTGCCGCAGCCCTGCAGGATACCGACTGGATCATCCCCTGTTACCGCGAACTGGGGGCGGCCTTATTGCGGGGCTTCACCATTTACGAGTTGTGCTGCCAGCTGTTTGGAACCAGGGAAGATCCGAACAAAGGCCACCAGATGCCCAATCACTATGCACTTCCCCACCTTCGATATGCCTCCATCTCGAGCCCCGTGGGAACACAGATACCCCACGCAACCGGCGTGGCCCTGGGTTGTAAGATCACGGGCAGCCGAGACGCGGTGTTGGTTTACTTTGGTGATGGCGCTACTTCCACTGGTGATTTTCACGCCGCTGCCAACCTGGCGGGGACAATGAAAGCTCCCGTTGTATTTCTGTGCCGAAACAACCAGTGGGCCATCTCGGTGCCGGTTGAAAGACAGACTGCTTCCAGGTCTCTTGCTGCCAAAGCGCAGGCCTATGGATTTGAGGGGGTCCGGGTCGACGGAAACGATCTTCTGGCCGTCTACAAGGAGACCGGCGCTGCACTCAGAAAAGCCAGAAACGGGGAAGGACCCACCCTGATAGAGGCTTTCACGTACCGCCTGGAAGGACACTCGACATCAGACGATCCCAGGGCCTACCGGGAAGAGGAAGAGGTCCAGGCCTGGAAGGAGCGGGATCCGCTGAAGAGGCTGCGGGCCTATCTGACCGCCACAGGTGTCTGGAGCGAAAGGCAAGAGCGCGAACTCGAGTCCGAGACTCGGGACCGCATTCTGACAGCTGTTCGAAAGGCTGAGGCGGACGGCCCCCCGCCCCTGGAAAGCCTCTTTACAGACGTCTTTGACGAAGTACCCTGGAACCTGCGAGAACAGCAGGAAGAACTGGAGCGCAGCCTGGAGTCATCAGCGGTCATACAAGAGGTGTGAGAGCGACATGCCTGGGATGAACATTATTCAAGCGGTCAACTCGGCCTTGTATTGCGAGCTCGCACGCGACAAGAACGTGGTGGTGTTTGGGGAAGACGTCGGTAAGTTCGGCGGAGTCTTTCGGGCCACAGCAGACCTTCAGAAAGAGTTCGGAGAAGACCGCGTCTTCGACACTCCTCTCTCTGAGAACGGAATCGTGGGAGCCGCCATCGGTATGTGCCTGTACGGCCTCCGGCCGGTCCCCGAAATCCAGTTTGCGGACTTCATCTATCCGGCTTTCGATCAGATTGTCAACGAAGCCACCAAGATGCGTTATCGTTCGGGCGGGCAATTTACCTGCCCCATGGTGATTCGAACTCCTTACGGGGGGGGAATCGGGGGCGGCCACTATCACTCCCAGAGCCCGGAGGCTTACTTCGCCCATACTCCGGGACTGAAGGTCGTTGTGCCCTCCAACCCGTACGACGCGAAGGGGCTGCTCGCCGCGGCCATTCGGGACGACAACCCGCTTCTTTTCATGGAGCCAAAACGACTTTACCGCTCTGCCCGGGGCGAGGTTCCTGAAGAGGCCTACACGATCCCTCTGGGAGAGGCCAAAATCGTCCGCAGCGGGACGGATGTGACGCTGATCAGCTACGGCGCCATGGTTCCGGTCTCTTTGATCGCGGCTGAACAGGCGGAGGAAGCTCTGGGCGTGTCGATGGAAGTCGTCGACCTCAGAACCCTGATCCCCTACGACGTCGAAACGGTTCTCGAATCGGTGCGAAAAACGGGTCGTGTCATCGTCATTCATGAAGCTCCCAAGACGTGCGGATTCGGTGCAGAACTGGCAGCTACAATCACCGAGAAGGCCCTCCTCCATCTGGAATCCCCGGTTTACCGGGTCACCGGCTTCGACACGCCTTTCCCCTACTCCCTGGAAGAAGAATACCTGCCTTCGCCCGGCCGCATTCTGCGAGCTGCCCAGGACAGCCTTGCGTTCTAGCAGCCATGCCTTACGAATTCAAGCTGCCCGATATTGGGGAAGGAGTCGTTGAAGGCGAAATCATCCGCTGGCTGATCCGGAGTGGTGAACACGTCGAAGAGGATCAGCCGATGGTCGAAGTCATGACGGACAAGGCCACTGTCGAGATCCCATCACCGGTAGGCGGCGAAGTTCTGAAAACGGTTGGCGGGGAGGGAGACCTCGTCGCAGTTGGGGCTACGCTGGTGGTGATCGATGCCCTTGAGGGCCCGGTCCAGGCGACGGCGCCCTCCGAGCAGCGGCCGCAAGAAGCACCTGCTGCCGGCTCGATTGTGCAGCAGGCTCCGGTGCGCAGACAGAAGCAGGCCAAGAGCCTTGCTACTCCCGCTGTTCGACGATTTGCCCGGGAAATAGATGTCGATCTGTCCGGCGTGCGGGGTACCGGTTCCGGAGGCAGAATCACGCGCCAGGATGTTGAGCGGGCGCGCAGTCGGACCTCCGGGGTTTCGAGCCGGCCGGAAGGAGCCCACGATTCGATTCCTTACCGTGGAATCCGCAAGAAAATCGGGGATCACCTGGTGGCTGCCAAGCGGTTCGCCCCGCACTACACCTACGTGGAAGAGGTTGATGCAACTCCGCTCGTGGAGTTGCGCTCGAAATTCCAGAGATACAATCACGGCCAGAATCTGACCTGCCTGCCTTTTATCATCAAGGCGTGTGTCCGGGGCCTCAAGAAACACGCCCTTCTCAACTCCACACTCGACGAAGAAAAGAAGCTGATTCAACTCAAGCGATCCTACAATATCGGGGTCGGCATCGCTACTCCCCATGGCCTGATCGTTCCGGTCATCAAGAATGCCGACGACAAGAGTGTGCTCGACATCTCGGCTGAGATTCGATCCCTGGCGGAACAGGCCCGGTCGGGAAGGATCCAGCTGCAGGATCTTCGCGACGGGACCTTCACCATCACCAGCCTTGGAGCCCTGGGCGGAGTTCTGGCCACTCCCATCATCAACTATCCGGAGGTTGCCATTCTGGGGGTTCACAAGATCATGGAACGGCCGGTGGTCCGGGAGGGAGAAGTGGTCATCCGCCACATGATGAATCTAAGCCTCTCACTCGATCACCGGGTAGTGGACGGATTTGTTGGAGCCGAGTTCCTCCGCGATGTCATCTCTCACCTGGAGAATCCGAGCCTTCTCTCCATTGACTAGAGAGAGAACTGACGGGCTGACACCGCCAATCTGGATCAGAACCAAGGGCGCCAGAGGGTGTCGCAAAAGTCGAAGGAATTGAAAACAGAGCCCCGAACGTCAGTGAGGGGAGAATGAAACTTCAGCTGGATCCTAAAAGCCGCTGGCCAGAAACTTCAGGATCTCGGGCAGATGTTCGCCGACCAGCTCCCACCCGTGCGGCTCGCTCTCGTAGATGTGAAGCTGATTGTCAGCCGTGGTGTCTTCCAACAGGTGGGCCAGCTCGCGAATGCCCTCCTCCATCGGTATCATATGATTGTAACGATCCGCGGTCCCGTAAAGCATCATCACCCGCAGACTGTTCAGATTCCCTTTGGCCAGAGTCTTGAGGTTGTTGGCCTTCCAGTGCTCCAGGTCGACCGGGTTTCCGTAGACCCGGTACAGGAGTTGCGAAAAGAACTGGGATCGCTGCGGGTCTGGACCGTTCAGCAACTCGGATGGATCGTCGCCCAGCAGCACGATCGGCGAACTGGCCGCCACCGCTGAGTAGAAACTGGAATGCTTGAACGCCAGCTTGAGCGCGCCATACCCGCCCATGGAGGTTCCTCCTATGGAGCGACCCGCTCGGTCTTTGCGGACTCGGAACCTGCTCTCAATTTCCTTTATGAAATCGTTCTGGAAGGCGCTCTCGTAAAGGGCCTGCCCGTCGGCCGAATCAGTGTAGTACCCTCTTTCTCCCGAAGGGTGGGCCATCACGAATTCAGTCAGGGAGTGTTCCCGAATTGTCTTGTCGACGATCTCCGGCAAGCTACCATAGCGGCCGACGCACCAGCTGGTGTGGTCATTGTTCATCCCGTGCAGAAAATACACAACGGGGTAGGTCTTGCCACTCGAATCGTAGCCGGCGGGAAGAAAGACACTGTACCCCAGGTCCTTGCTGAGGGATTCCGAGTGAAACGAGTGGAATTCAACCCTCGAGCCCGAGGATAGACGAATGGTTTCCGGATCGACCAGGCGGCGCGGAGGGCCACCCCGCTGAGCCACAGCTCCCGCCCACAGCAGGAAAACAACGGGTCCCAGCAAGAGCAGATTGATGCGTGAAAACATCCGGAAATTATAACTTAGCCGGTCACGCCCCTCCAGATCTTGCCGATGTAGCTGGAAACCGGGAGAGAATCTCGCTCCAGATCGGCCCAGCGCCACTCGGGGTGTTGGCAGACCGGTTCCAGGAGTTCGCACAGTACAGGAGTAAACACAAGACGTCGAAAAGTGACCTGGTGCTTCACCTCCTGCAGCCGGCGAACGGGGCGCAGGCGCAGGCGGTGTTCGGTTCGGAAGCTACGAGCGATATCTTCTGCGGCGGCCGGGATCTTGGGAAATTCCCAAAATCCCCGCAGGTAGGCCTCCGAACCGGCCCTGGTCAGCAGTACGCAGTTCCGGCTGTCCAGGATGACCGCGCTGATGAAACGGAGTTGCTGAGCGGGACGCTTCTTCCGGGCGTGCGGAAGCTCTTCCTGTACTCCCGCCCGCCGGGCCTCACAGAACGGCGCAAACGAGCACACTTGGCAGGAGGGCCGACGAGGGGTACAGACAAGCGCTCCGAGTTCCATCAGCGCTTGATTGAAATCCCGGATACGCGAGGCGATGGCGGGCCTCTTTACCAGTTCATTAAGGAGAGTCCAAAAGGCTCTTTCGCACGATGCATCGACTTCGGCCACGCACAACAGCCGAGCCAGAACTCGCTTCACGTTCCCGTCCAGGATGGCTTCCGGTAGCCCGTATGCCTGGGAGAGGACCGCGCCGGCCGTGTAGGCCCCCACCCCGGGCAGTTTCAGGGCCGTCTCCCGGACCCTCGGGAATCGTCCCTGATGCTCCCGGCAGATGACTTGGGCGGCCCGCCAGAGGTTTTCGGCCCGGCGGTAATAACCCAGCCCGGACCAAAGACTGAGAACCTCTTCCAGGGGCGCGCGGGCCAGATCTTCAACCTCGGGATAGGCCGCCAGAAAGCGCTCGTAGTACGGCAGCGCAGCCTTGACCCGGGTTTGCTGCAGCATCGTCTCGGCCACCCAGATGGGATAGGCATCCCGCTGATCTCGCCACGGAAGATCGCGCCGGGCCCCGGCGTACCATACCAGCAGGCGGCTCATGAAGATTCGAGCCGGCACTCGCAGCTCGATCTTTCTGGCGCCTCCCGGTCCCAAGCTGGCTCCTCTTATACGACCGAAAGGTAGTGGGTCACACGTGTTTCAACGGTTCCGATGTGATGCCCCGCGACTCCGGCATTCGCCAGTTTCTCGAGAAGGCCCGGACCCTGACCTGAGGGCAGCCCAATCAGCAAACCGCCCGAGGTCTGCGGATCGAGAAGGATCTGCTGCATTCTTTTCGAGGTCCGGTTCCAGGCGACCGCATCGCCCAGGTAATCCCGGTTTGCCTGAATCCCGCCGGGCAGCATGCCGCGTTTGGCCAGTGCTTTTACGTCTTTCATAAGTGGCACCCGCTCACCCTCGATCTCGAGGCAGACCCCGCTGGCGACGGCCATCTCAAAGGCATGTCCGAGCAGTCCGAACCCGGTGATGTCGGTCACTGCGTGAACTTCAAAACCGGAGAGCTCTGCGGCCGCCTCGCGATTCAGGGTGAGCATCCACCGGATCGCCTCTTGCGCGGTGTCCTCGGAACATTTCCCATACTTGACCGCGGTCGCGATGATTCCAGTGCCAATCGGCTTGGTCAGAATCAACGAGTCCCCGGGCTGCAGTCCTTGATTGCGATAAAGCCGATCGGGATGAGCCAGCCCCGTCACAACGTAGCCGAATTTCAGCTCCGGGTCCTTAACAGAATGACCTCCAATGATGGCCACCCCGGCTTCGCGCATCTTCTCGGCGCCACCGCACAGGATCTGGTGCAGAATCTCTTCCTCGAGAACATCTTCGGGAAAACCGACGATGGAAAGAGCGAACCGGGGCCGTGACCCCATGGCGTAGATATCACTCAGAGCGTTGGCTGCGGCAATCTGACCATAGACGAAGGGGTCGTCCACAATCGGGGTAAAAAAGTCGGTACTTTGAACCACCGCTGTGTCCTCATCAATCAGGTACACTCCGGCGTCGTCAGCCGTTTCAAAGCCAACCAGAACATTGGGATCAAGAATCCCCGGCAGATCCTTCAAAGCCTTGTGCAGCACACCCGGTGCCAACTTCGAAGCTCAACCTGCGCAGTCGACGAGCTCCGTCAAGCGTTTCTTGCGCCGTAAAATCATGGAGGTCATTATAGGGCATCCTCCCCCCGGCGCTTGCGGGCCTTCGCTTCGACAACTTATGAATTTTTCGGGATAATGTCATCCATCGTGCGGGATTTTGATGTATTCGTCATTGGGGGGGGTCATGCAGGCTGTGAGGCGGCGGCCGCAGCGGCGCGCCTGGGTGCCAGGACCGCCCTGTGCACGATCAACCTGGGGATGATTGGCCAGATGTCCTGCAACCCGTCCATCGGAGGAATTGCCAAAGGACATCTGGTGCGCGAGATCGACGCCATGGGCGGCTTGATGCCCCGGGTAGCCGATCTGGCCGGCGTCCAGTTTCGGTTGCTGAACCGGCGGCGCGGGCCAGCAGTGCAGGCTCCCCGGGCCCAGTGCGACAAGCAGATCTACCGCAAGACCATGCAGGAGGCTCTGGCCGGGATTCCCAATCTGTCCCTTATAGAAGGCGAGGTGGCCGCCCTGCAAACCAGAGGAAACTCGCTCCGTGGTGTCGAGCTCGGATCTGGCGAAACCCTCTCCTGTGGGGCCGTTGTTCTGACTACGGGTACCTTCCTGAACGGTTTGTGTCATGTCGGCGCGCAGAAGTTCCGGGCCGGGCGCTCGGGAGAACGCGCCTCCCTTCGCCTGGCCGAGTCGGTCCAGGCGATCGGGTTCGAGATGGGTCGCCTGAAGACCGGGACCCCGCCCAGGGTAGACCGGGCCAGTGTCACCCTGAAGGGGCTCGAGGAGCAGCCCGGAGACTGTCAGCCGGCGTTCTTTTCCTATGCGACACAGAGGCTGTCACAGCCGCAGATCCCTTGCTGGATTACCCATACCAATGAACGGGTGCACGAGATCCTGCGCTCGAACATGAAGAGAAGTCCGTTGTACAGCGGTGAGATTGTCGGAATCGGGCCTCGCTACTGTCCCTCGATTGAAGACAAGGTCATCAAGTTTTCCGATCGGACTTCCCATCAGCTTTTCCTGGAACTCGAGTCTCTGGAAGGGAACTCCATCTATATCAACGGCCTCTCCACGAGCATGCCGGTTGATGTCCAGGAGGCCGTGCTGCGTGAAATTCCCGGTCTTGAGAAAGTAACCATTCTCAGACCCGGTTACGCTGTGGAATACGATTTTGTGAATCCTCAACAGCTACAGTCGACTCTCGAGACCCGGGCGCTGGAGGGCCTTTTTCACGCCGGGCAGATCAACGGCACTACGGGATACGAGGAAGCTGCGGCACAGGGCCTGGTTGCAGGTATCAACGCCGCCTTGAAAATCCGGGGAGGAGTACCCTATGTGCCGGCGAGAAACAGCAGCTATCTGGGAATTCTCATCGACGACCTGGTGACTCAAGGTGTCGATGAACCCTACCGGATGTTCACTTCTCGCGCCGAATACCGGCTGTTGCTTCGAATTGACAACGCAGATCGGAGGCTCATGCCGAAAGCCCGTGCTCTCGGTTTGATTGGTAACGAGCTTCTCGAAGAGCACAAGAGAGAGTGGCAGCGAATTGATGGGGCGCTGGAGCACCTGAGAGCCACTCATCTGAACCGAACGTCCCCGGCTCATTTGGATCTGCAGAAAGCTTCCGCCATCGAACACGGTACCGCCTTGAGTCAATTGTTACGCAGACCGGAGGTCAAGATCCGGGACCTGCTCCCGATTCTGGCCGAGGCCGGTCACCATCTTTCACCTCGGCAGGCTAACAGAGTTGAAATCGAGGCAAAATACGAGGGCTACATCCAGCAGCAACTGCGGGATGTGGAAAAGATGGCGCGGCTGGAAAAACACCCGATCCCGACCGACGTGGACTACGGTAGCGTGTCGGGGCTTTCCACTGAAATGATCGAGCGCCTGAACAAAGTCCGACCCACCAGCCTGGGACAGGCAGCGCGGGTCCGTGGTGTCACACCGGCTGCCGTTTCTATTCTCAACATCCATCTTGGAGTGCGGGTGCGAGCAGGCCTGGAAAGCTGAATGCACGCTTCCCCTGCCTCCTCCGTCAGGGAACTGTGCCACCTGGCCCTGGATCTGCAATCCGAATTTGGTCTTTCCTTGAATCGGGAGCAGATCAGCAGACTGGGGGTTTACCTGGATGTCCTGCTCCAGTGGCAAGAACGTGTCAATCTCATCTCCGAACCGTCTCCTGAGCGACTCCTGCGCCTTCATTTCCTGGAGAGCTTCTGGATGGCCGAGCACTTTCTCGAGGATCGATCGATTCTGACCGACCTGGGCACCGGAGCCGGGTTTCCCGGCCTGGCAGCCAGAATCTATCGTCCCCTGCTGAGTGTGACTCTGGTGGAAAAACATGCGAAGAAGGCTCTTTTCCTGGAACAGCTGACGCGCCGCCTGAAATTGAAAGGCGTCTCGATCTTTTCTCATCGGTGGCAAGAATATGAAGCCTGGCAAACGGGTGGAATCGTTTCGATTCGGGCTCTGAAAGTCTCAGCAGAGCTCCTTGAACGTTTGGCCGAACAAGGGCAACGGGTTCTTCTACTACACACGGAGGATATGCCTATAGAGGGGAATAAGTGGCTTGTTATCAATCAGTTGCAGGTTCCTGGATCGCGACGAAGAGTGGCCACCCAGCTGGGCGTCCGGACATCAACATCCTAAGGCTTTAGTAGAAGTCCCGGAAACCCCGCCGTCGGAAGCGTGACGGGTTGTTTCACGTGAAACACTGCCTCCGTTCCACAGGCAGTAGGCAGGCTGCCACATTTCCCGGCGGCTCGCGTGCCGCTGCGCAGTCACTGGCGTTCCTGAAGATCTCGGCCTGCGGCCGCCACGCAGTCACTGGCGTTCCTGCCTCTGCAGTTTTCTTGACCTCTGCTTTGCTCGTGGCTTGCGGGCCGGTTCCGGGGATGGCCTGTCCAGTACGCCGAGCAGACAGAGGCGTGAATGCCAATGAGCGCGCCATTCCACTACGTCTCGGTGCCGCCGGCCACTTTGGACCCTACCCTGGCTATTTTCTCCGGCGGCTTCCGGGCCGCTGCGCAGTCACTGGCGTTCCTGCCTCTGCAGTTTTCTTGACCCTCTGCTTTCCTCGTGGCTTGCGGGCCGGTTCCGGAGATGGCCTGTCCAGCGCGCCGAGCAGACAGAAGCGTGAATGATGAGCGCGCAACCGACATGGAACCTGAAACTTGGAGCGGCTCGAGCGCGGCGAGCGCTTGTTCCACGTGAAACATTTTGGCCAGACTCCTTTGTTATTCTGCCCCACGCTATGACACGAGTAATCGCAATTACCAACCAGAAGGGTGGGGTGGGCAAGACCACCACGGCGATCAACCTGGGAGCCGCTCTTGCTTCCGCCGATCTTTCCGTGCTGGTGATCGATCTCGACCCGCAGGGGAACACCACCTCCGGCCTGGGAGTGGAGCGGGACCATCTGCAGGCTTCTATTTATGAGGTTTTGCTGGAGCAGTGTCAGCCCTCAGAGGCCCTGTGCCCGACTGAGATCGCCAACCTGCATGTCCTTCCGGCGAATCGAAGCCTGATTGGAGCTACCGTCGAACTACTGGAGGTTCCCGACCGGGAGAGGCGACTTCGCGCCATCATTCAAGATCTCCAGGCAGACTACCACTACATCTTGATCGATTGTCCCCCGTCGCTGGGGATCCTGACCGTCAACGCTTTAACTGCAGCTGACTCCCTGGTCATACCAATGCAGTGTGAGTACTTCGCCCTGGAGGGGCTCTCGGAGCTCTTCAACACCATACGTCGGGTCAGGAGCCGGCTGAACCCGGGGCTGGAGATCGAGGGAATCCTCCTCACCATGTACGACGACCGGCTCAATCTGGCCAACCAGATCCGGAAAGACGTAAGCCGCCACCTCGGTCAGCAGTTGTTCCAGACAATCATCCCTCGAAATGTCCGCCTGGCCGAGTCACCCAGTTTTGGAAAGCCCGTCCTTCTATACGATGCCCGCTGCAAGGGGGCCAGCAGTTACATCGATCTGGCCAGTGAGATCCTGGCCAGCGCTCGGCAGCGGGCCGTCAAAGTGAGCTAGTATGAAACGCAATGTCTTAGGCAAAGGTCTTGATGTCCTGCTACCCGAAGCTATTCTGGAAACGGGACTTCGCCAGATCGACATCGATCTGATCAAACCCAACACGCTTCAGCCCCGTATGCAGGTGGACCCTCAGCACCTCCAGGAACTGGCGGACTCCATTGCCCAACACGGGGTGCTGCAGCCCGTGATCATCCGCGCGCTGAACGACGGCAACGGTTTCGAGCTGGTGGCCGGCGAGCGACGCTGGAGAGCGGCACAAAGGGCGCAGCTGACATCAGTGCCGGCCATCATCCAGGATCTTTCGGACGAAAAAATGCTGGAGCTGGCCCTGGTAGAGAACATCCAGCGCGACGACCTGACAGCCATCGAGGAAGCCCACGCCTACCAGCTGCTGGTCGAAAAGTTTCATCTTTCCCAGGAAGAAGTCGCGCGCAAGGTGGGTAAGAGTCGCAGTGCGGTCGCGAATACCCTACGACTCCTCAATCTTTCCCAGGACGTTCAACAGATGCTTCTGGGGGGATCGGTTTCGATGGGCCACGCCCGGGCCCTGCTACCCCTCCCCGAGAATGCTCAGCGGCGCCTGGCCAGAAAGGTGATCGGCCGCGGTCTGTCGGTCCGGCAGACCGAACGCGTAGTGAAACGCTTCCTGCATCCAAAACCAAGAAAAGTCGACACCTCAACCGACCCCCACCTGCTGGCTGCACAGCAACGGTTGGAAGAACGCTTCCAGACCAAAGTGGAGATTCAGATGACTGGGCGAGCAGCCGGGCGGCTACTTTTCCACTTCCACAACAATGAGGAACTGGAGCGCCTTTACGAGGTTCTGATCGCTTAGCTGGCGGCCATATTTCCGGCGGCTTCCGTGCCGCGTTCGGACCACGGAGGGTCCTCCCACTCTCTGAACTCTGACTCGTTGCAACCTTCAACCTTTAACTAGTAACGAGCAACCAGGAACCTGAAACCGGCGGGAGCGCAGCGAGCGCCCTATTTTCCAATGCAGAAAGTCGAGAAGATCTGGTCCAGAATGTCATCGACGGTCGTCTCCCCGGTTATGGTGCCCAGGGACTCCAGCGCCTTCCTGAAATCGTAGATGGGGTATTCCTCACTCAGGCCCTCCTGGTAGGCGCCGATCCCCTTCTCCATCCACCGGATGGCTGCTCGTACCGCCTCATAGTGACGGATGTTGGTGAGGAAAAAGCTTTCCTTCTCGACCCCTGTCTCCGGGGTCACTTCGCGCCAGAGGGCTTTCACCAGGTGCGTTATACCTTCTCCCCGCAACGCCGAGGTTGAGACCTCCTGACAACCCTGCTGCAGCTCCCGGGGCAGATGGAGGCGCCGGGGCAGGTCCCGCTTATTGAGAACCAGGATCGTGGGTCGCTCCCGGATCAGCTCCCAGATCTCTCGCTCTCCAGACCCGAACGCCGTATTTCCATCCAGGACGAAGAGGATCACATCGGCGCGGGCCAGGTACTCTCCTGTCTTTTCAATGCCGAGCTTCTCAACCTGATCTCTGGCCTCCCGGATCCCGGCTGTGTCGACGAGCCGGGCGGGTAGACCTTCTATGCTGATCGTTTCACTTACCGCATCTCGCGTGGTCCCGGGAACAGCCGTGACCAGGGCTCTGTCATTCTTAAGCAAAGCATTGAAAATACTGGACTTTCCTACATTTGGCGAACCAGTGATCACTACTTCCATCCCGGCCCTCACCAGACGCCCCAAATCAAATCCCGCGGCGAGCTGTCCCAGATCACGAGTGATTTCCTGCTGGCGCCCCAGGAGAGTCTCCTTTCCCTCCGGTGTCACCTCATCCTCGACAAACTCCAGCGCGGTTTCCATGTGGCTGAGAATCTGGACCAGCTGGCCCCTGACCGGTTCGAGCTGCCTGGAAAGCCGACCACCCAGTTGCTCTGCTGCGAGACGAGCCTGGAAGGCTGTCTGGCTCTCGATCAGGTCCCGAACAGCCTCGGCCTGGACCAGATCCAGCTTACCGTTGAGAAAGGCTCTCTTGGTGAACTCCCCGGGTTCGGCCATCCGGGAACCCTGGCAAATTAGCCCGTGTATGATCTGCTGCACGATCAGGAGGCTGCCGTGACAGGAAACCTCGATGACGTCCTCTCCGGTATAGGACCCGGGGGCGGGAAACCAGGTGAGCAGAACCTGGTCCAGAACCTCCCCACCTTCACCGGTAATTCGGCCCAGGGTGGGTCTGCGGGGGATCAGGTCCTGCTGCGAGACTGGCTGGAAAACGCCCTTCACAAGGGACCGCGGATTGGGGCCGGAAAGGCGAATTAGAGCAATTGCGCTTCTTCCGGGAGCCGTCGCCAGAGCAACAATGTGGTCCTCTCCCGAAGCTCTGAGTGTCATCGTATTGAGTGGACGGGAGTCTCAGCCTTCGGGAATGACGACAACCCGACGATGCATCCCACGCCCATCGCTCTCCGTCCTGACCTCACTCTCGTCCGCCAGAGAGAGATGGATGATCCGTCGGTCGGCGGCCGGCATGGGTTGGAAGTGAAACGGGCGACCTGATCTCTGTGCGTGCTCAGCCGCCTTGCCAGCCAGTAACTCCAGTTCGCGAGCGCGGGTAGCACGATATCCCCCACAATCCACCACGAACCGGTACTGGCCCTGCGCCTTGCGGTAAAAAATCTGGCTCACCAGATGATTCAGGGCGTGGAGGAGCCGGGCGTTTTCAGCGAGGACCAGATCCGTGTCGGGCCCGCTCAGGTCGACCACCACCTGATCCTGGTTGGGCTCCACAGTCGCTTCCAGTTCCAATTCTGACCGCTCCAGAAGCTGCTCGGCAAAAAGTCGGATTTCGTCAAGGATTTCGTGGGCCATACTCTACCTGCTCTTGGCCTTTCTCCCCCTGGAATTCCTCTTGGGGGTGCTGGATGCCTTGGGCACCTCCTTGGACAACTCGGGACTCACCCGCTGCACCATGACCTGGAACAGCATTCCAAAGACATTGCTGAAAAGAAAGTATAACGCCAAACCACTGGATACCTTCAAAAAGAGAGCCGTGAACACCACGGGCATCATCATCATCATTTTGCGCTGGGCCGGGTCGCCCGTGCCGGGAGTCATCTTCTGCTGGGCAACCATGGTGACCCCCATCAAGACTGGCGTGACAAAGGTCTGGTCGTATTTTGCAAGATCCCCAATCCAGAGAAAGGATTCTCCTCGAAGCTCAATCGAGGTCCAGAGCATTTTGTAAAAAGCAAATAAAAACGGCATTTGGAGAAGCAGCGGCAGACAACTTCCCAGCGGGTTGACCCCGTGCTCCTTGTAGAGAGCCATCACCTCTTTGTTCATGTCCTGCTTCTTGGGATCGTTGCGGGGCAGATCCTTGTACCGATTCTGGATGGCCTTGAGTTGCGGCTGCACCTCCGTCATCTTCTTCATGGAAACGATCTGCTTGTAGCGGATCGGAACCAGCGCCAGGTTGATCAGAAAGGTGAGAAGAATGATTGCCAGGCCATAGTTCTGAACCAGCGAGTGAATCCACTTGAGCATGAAAAGCAGCGGTTTGACCAGAAAGGACAACCACCCGTAGTCGACCAGTTCTCCCAGGCCCAGGCTGACTCCGCGTAAGACTTCGAGGCTTTTCGGCCCGAAAAATACGCGCAGGGGGCCTTCCCCCATCCCGGCACAACGGGCCGAGAGCAGGGTGATCTCCTCGTTCTCGGCTTCATCCCGCCAGGAATGGTTCATCATCTGAATCGTGCCCAGAGGCTCGCCCAGAATCGCCCGGGCAAAGTACTGGCTGTCCAGAGCCACCCAGTCACCACGCCCGAGGGTAACTCCTCCCGCCACATCGTCCTGGTAGAACCGTTCCACCGCAGCCCCTTGTCCTACTGCGATATTGGGACTGGCAAAGTCACTGCTTGTTGCAACCTCCGACGGTGGGCCCATCCCGGCACCCAGAGAGATCAGCACGGGGAGACCCTGGCCTGCGCTGTAAACCCTCGTGGTCACTTCCAGTTCATAGCCGGCCGCAGGGATCCTCACTTCTCGCTCCACGCGAAGGTCACCCTGTTGGTAACGAAACCGAATCTCTGCCGGGGCCTGAAGGGAACGCGAGTGGACGCCCTCAACCTCATACACAGCCTGGTCGAGAAGAGTCTGCAGCTCAGGCTGCAGCGTTGAGATCGCCAGCGGCCTCGGGAGCCCCCCCCCTTCTTGTTGGGGTAACAGCTCCAGCGACTCGCCCTCCGGCCGCGTCCAGCGCCACAAAAGGGCCAGGCTGTAGGGAAAGCCCGGGCCGTCGTCAGGAACATGACGGTACCAGGGCAGCCGAATGCTCTCAATGACCGCTCCCCGGGTAGAAAAGCGGAGGGTCATATCCTGATTGGTGACCTTGAAACTCCTCTCCTCTCCAACGATATCTCCCTCGGCTAAGGGCGGGACAAAAGTCTGTGGCTCAGGAGGGGCCTCCTCCACTTCCGCGGATGAAGGCGGCGGTGGCTCCCCCTGTTCGACGATTTCTGGAGAACGGGTTGCTGGAGCAAAATAGTTAAGCAGAGGGGAGGAGGCCAACAGGACAAGAGTCGACAGTATCAGTGCCAGAAAAAGGCGTTTTTCGTTGTCGCTTTTAGGAGGATCGGACAGGGTCATTTCTGGTTTCCGTCAGGCACACCGGGAACCGGATCCAGACCACCGGCTGCCCAGGGATGGCAGCGCAGAACGCGGCGCAGCCCGAGGCCTGCGCCCCGCAGCACACCCCAGCGCCTTACCGCCTGCAGCGCGTAGGAAGAGCAGGAGGGATGATAACGACAGGTTGGTGGCAGAATCGGGGAGATCAGAATCTGATAGCCGCGAATGGCACCCAGAACTAATATCCTCATGACCGCTCCGTGTTTCGTTCAATACGACCCAGTGCCTTCAAATAATCCTTCTGCAGCGTGGTGAAGGACGCTCGGGCCGCTGCTTTCCTCACATTCACAACGATGTCGAAGCCGGGAGCGCCGGCGCTCTTGGTAGTTCGAAACAGCTCGCGAATGCGTCGCTTGATCCGGGTACGTGTGGCTGCTTTACCAATCTTCCTTGACACCGTCACGCCCAGCCGGGGTCGGTCCAGCTTGTTCTGAAGGAAGTAGGCAACCAGGGTGGCTGTATAGATTCGCTTTCCTTGACTATAGATCCGGAGAAAGTCTCGTCTCTTGTGAAGACGCTCCTTCCAACTCAGGGTCTGGCTTCCTTGCCTGGGGCTCCCATTCATAAACACGATGGCGCTTGTTCGCTTCGCTCACTGCGATTCCTTGGACGGACCAACGATGTCTTTACCTGACCTGGCCATGAGATGCTCACTGAGCCGCCGCTCAAGGGTTGGGAGTGCGACTAGCCACTCACAGTTAACCTCTTTCTTCCTTTTGCCCGCCGCCTCTTCAAGATCAACCTCCCTGCCTTGCTGCTCATCCGTTCGCGGAAGCCATGCTTCTTGCGGCGCTTGCGGTTATTGGGCTGAAAGGTCCGTTTCATTGATTCAACCTCAAGGAATCGAAAAGCCCCTATGGTAACAAAATGGCGAGATCTCCATCAACGTCTCGAGGTCTTCCGAGCCCCGGGCACTGCTGCGATATCGCACACCGCTGCGCACTCGCTATCGTTGCTGCTGATCGGTTTCGGCTGATCTGCCATCTTTCCCGGCGGCCTCCCCGCCGCTGCGCAGTCACTGCCGTTCCTGAAGATGTCGGCCTGCGGCCGCCACGCAGTCACTGGCGTTCCTGCCTCCGTAGTTTCCCTGACCCTCTGCTTTCCTCGCGGCTTGCGGGCCGGTTCCGGGGATGGCCTGTCCAGTACGCCCAGCAGACAGAGGCGCGAATGCCAATGAGCGCGCCATTCCGAAATGCATCAATCATCCGCCCCCTCAACCGGTGGGAATGGCCAGACCCGCTCCCGAGCCTTTTCGATCAAGCTAACATTGTCTTCGTAGGTCCAGTTACCACCCACTCGGAAACTGCCTCCGGGGTAGCAGGGCCGGGAGTACAGAGGATGGGCCTCGGTTCGAAGATGGGCGGGCATCTGGTGCGCCAGTCGGGTCTCTCTCTCCAGACGCAAGAGCTCAACATCCACCGGGCCCACCACGATCTTCTCGCCATCTCCTGGAGTTGCCTGAGCAATGATCCGGCCGTCGTAGTCGACGAGCATACTCCCTCCGGGCCAGGAAAACGGGGGATAGTTCTTCATGGTAGCTCCCTGGTTGGCTGCCACAACATAAGCCAGGTTCTCGAGGGCCCGACAGCGATTGACCACCGTCCACCAGTCCATGGGTTGGGTCGCGCCAAAGGGGTCCATATAGGCGGAGACTCGTGCCAGAACCTCCGCTCCATTGGCCACCAGTTGGCGTAGGACCTCCGGAAAAAGCCAGTCATAGCAGATAGCCGCGCCAATCCTGCCGATGGGTGTCTCCGCCACAGGGTACAACTCTTCCTCGTAGTCCGGGATGTCGTGAGGGCTGGTGTGCACCTCCCACGGAATCCAGGGGTAGATCTTTCGATACTTAAAGAGAATTCCAGACGGTCCTACTAAGCATGTAGTATTGAAAAGCGCTCCGGGATACTTGTCGTCGATCTCGAGCATTGTGCCCATCTGAATATGGATGTTGTACTCCCGGGCCTTTTCCAGGACTCGTTCCGTGTGTTCGTTGGGAATGGGAACTCCCAGCTTGGACCGCAACTCCTGGAGTGTGGGAAAGACCGGGGCAGCATGCGCGAACTCTGGGCACACAACGAATTTCAGCGGTAGAAACGGCTTGTAGCCTTCCACTGCCATCTCGATGAGCTGGACCACCCGGGCGGTATTCTTCTTCATGTCGGAGAGTACCGTGGGATTCGGGAGGTTGGTCTGCACGGCTGCGGCATTGTACTTTAGCGACATGGTCGGTTCACTCCTAGTCCCTGATCCGCCTTGCGGGCTGTCGAGGAGGACTCATTCTGTCCGCACCAGTTTCCTTCAATCGCATGAGAACACGCCCAACAGACCACCGCGGAATTCATTATTTCTCATTCATGTCCGTTCCTGCGCGCTGAGAGAGTCGATCCGAAAAACTTGGCGGAGGCACATGGGAATCGAACCCACCAGCCACGACTCTCGCCGCAGCTCGACTGGTTTTGAAGACCAGGCCCATCACCAGAAAGGTCGTGCCTCCTTCACGGCCCAGCTTATAAGGATACCCCAAGTACTACCACCTGGAGACCGGACTTCCACCGGACCCGTGCTCTTTCTGTTCATTACCTGTGCAACTCTTTGTCCAGGCGCTTGGGGCGTGTTCTTTTCCAGGGCCGGTCCTCATGAAATCCATGCTTCATCCACAGGCGAACGCATTCCTGTACCGTGCTTCCCACAACTTCCACAACCTCTACTACTACTACCTCTCTAAAATGTATTTATTGGTTTTAAAGAGAATTCTTCTGACAGCCTGTGGATTCCAACTTCCAAGGGACGATCCAGGTAAGGGGGAAGTCTCTCCCCAAAGGACTCCCTGGGAGATCCCAGGGAGTTGGTATACTCGCCCCTTGAAATGAAAGTGATCGCCAATCCCTGTGCCGGTTTCGGTCGTGGTCGCAGCTGTATCCGAAAACTGCGTCGGCGAGCCCATGAACTCGGACTGGAGGTCGTAGAGACAACCGCACCAGGCCATGCTACGGAACTGGCCAAGGAGTCGATCAGTACCGGTGCCAGGCGCTTGGCAGTAATGGGAGGCGACGGGACCATTAGCGAGGTGGTCGACGCTGCGACAGGCTCCCAGACCGAGCTGGCTATTCTCTCGGTTGGTACGGGGAACGATGTTGCGCGAAGTCTTGGGTTGCCCTATAACGACCTCGAGGCTTCTCTGGGTGTGGCTCAGAATGGGAAGGTAGAGGAGATTGATGTTGGGGTGGCCGGAGGCCGACACTTCGTTTCGGTTCTGGGGGTGGGCTTCCCAGCTCAGGTGGCGGCAGAAAGCAATCGGCTGAAGTGGCTGAAGGGACACATGTCTTTTGCGGTAGCCATCTACAAGGCTCTGTGGAAGATGAAACCCATTCCGCTTGAGATTGAGCTCGATGATCGGTCTCTCAGTGTGAACTGTACCTCCGTTCTCGTACTGAACACTCCTTTTACGGGAGGTGGTCTCAGGCTTGCCCCGGATGCCAGCATGAGTGATGGACTATTTGATATTGTCGTGATTGATGCGATCGGAAAACTGAATCTGATGAGCAGCCTTCCCCGAGTCTATTCGGGCAGCCATCTTGATCACCCCAATTTCTCACTGTTCCGCTCATCTTCAGTGCGGATTCGTTCTGAGGTTCCAACGGGCAAGATGTTTGATGGTGATGTTTGCGGCGGAACCCCCGTGGAAGCCCGGATTCTGCCGAGAGCTTTGAAGGTTGTACATTCGGTAAAATAGAAGCCTTTCACGGAAATAGTCGAGCGGGGGCCTGAGCTTTTCTTTATGCAGGGTATTTCGGAATACCTGACGGGTAAGACCATTTTTCTGACGGGAGCCACAGGTTTTCTGGGGCAGCCCCTCGTTGAGAAGATCCTTTTCGCTGCACCGGAAGTGGGGAGGATTTACGCACTGATCCGCCCCACGAAGCGGATGAGTGGTAGTGTCGTCAGTGCACGGCAGCGCCTGGAGCGAGAACTCTACGCTTCCAGTGCCTTTGATCGTCTTCGTGGTATCCACGGCGATAAACTGCAGCTGTTCCTGAGAACAAAACTTCTTGCAGTAGCCGGAGATCTCTCTCTGGAAAACCTGGGCATTGCAGCCGAAGACCTGGCGCGACTGAAAGAAGAAGCGGATCTGGTCATCAACTGCGCAGCCGTTGTTTCCTTCGACGCGACCCTGGATGAAGCTCTTTCAATGAACGTTGTGGCGGCTGGCAGGGTAGCGGAGTTTGCGGCATCGTGCCGATCCGCAGTACTGGTTCATGTTTCCACCGCCTATGTGAACGGCGCGACGCACAAAGAACCGGCAGAGACCACCTACCATAGAGCACCGGAGGGAACCACGGAGCCGTTTCCACCGGGATACTTTACGGATGCGGACCGGGATATCGAGCATGTGAAATCGATCATCGAGGGTGTTTATGAAGAAGCAACAACCCCGGCCCGGCAGCGGGAGTTCACCCTGGCTCTCTTGAAGCAAGCCCGAAGAAAGAAAAGGAAGCGACCCCGCAGGAGAGATCGCCTGGAGCGATTTCGGAGGGAATGGACTCAAGACCAACTCACCCGGGGAGGCATGCTCTGGGCCCGGCAAAGGGGTTGGCACGACACCTATACATACAGCAAGGCTCTGGGCGAGCAACTTGTACTGGCCCATCGCAAGGAGGTCCCTACTGTCATTCTCCGCCCGTCAATCATAGAAAGCAGCCTCTCTGAGCCCTGTCCTGGCTGGCTGGATGGGCTGAGGATGGCCGACCCCCTGATTGCCGCGCTAGGAAAAGGCCGACTCAAATCTCTGCCCCTGGACCCTGACGTCCTGCTCGACCTTGTACCGGTGGATGTGGTGGTGAATGCGTTACTGGCATCCCTTCCCGGGGTGGCAAGAGACGGAGGTGTCCAGGTCTATCAGGTCGCCACCAGCTCCAAGAACCCGATCACACTCGGAGAACTGTACGATCTCATTTTTAACTATTTCAAGAAGTACCCGATGCTGGACAAGAAGGGCCGGCCAATCCTCATTCGAAGATTACGCTTTCCCAACCCGGCGACTTTTCGGCTGCAGCACCGACTCAGGACCGTGCAGCTTCACACAGCGGAACGGACTCTGGAACGATTGTCCGTCTTCGAGACAACCAAAAAGGTCCGGCGCCGAATCTCTGCAGCCAGGCTGACGAATCAAAAGCTCTATTACTACGGGGAAATCTACGAGCCTTATCTGAACCTCGACTGCCAGTTCAGGGTAGAACGGACGGCAGCCCTGTTTGAGTCTCTCCGGCCCGAGGAGAAGAAGCTCTTCAACTTCGATGTGACCCGAATCAACTGGCGGCACTACATCCAGAACGTTCACATCCCCGGTGTCAAGAAGTTCATTCTTAAAATCGAGGGTGCGGGGACGATGGAGCTCGACGTCGCAGCCTCGAAGTTGCCTGTGGCAACCATCAACGAACTGGTCGACAAGAGTAGTGAAGAGCATGGCCCCAGGGTCGCCCTTCAGATCGAGAAGGATGGAAATTGGGTCCGCCATAGTTATGCCGATCTGAGGAACTTTTCACTCGAGATAGGTGCACGATTGCGCGGGCACGGTCTGCGCAAAGGCGATCGGGTCGTTTTGTTCTCTGAGAATCAGCCCGAATGGGGCTTAGCCTATCTGGGCGCTGTCCGCAATGGATTAACCGTTGTTCCCATCGATGCCCAGACCTGGTACAGGGAGGCCTGGTCGATTGCGGCATTCACTGACGCAAGAGCCATTCTGGCGTCACAGAAGTGTTTCTCTCGCCTCACCGAAGAGCGCCTGGCCGACAACGAGGCGAATGGGACTCCCGTACTTTTGCTGAATGTCAATGAGCACTGCCGGGCCTTCGGCCGTAGCGACCTGCCGCGCAGTTGTCCAGAGGGGGAACCCAATCAGGAGAACGTTGATTTTCCAGAGGTGCATCCGGACGATCCTGCGTCCATTATTTTCACGACTGGAACGATGGTGGATCCCCGCGGCGCGGTACACACCCACCGCAACTTTCTAGCGAATCTCTTCGGTGTGAACAAGAATCTGCCGGTGCAGCCTGACGATGTCTTTCTGTCCGTCCTGCCTCTCTATCATGCCCTCGAATTCACGTGCGGCTTTTTGATGCCAATCTCGGGTGGGGCCAAAATCACCTACGCAACCACCCTGAAACCCCGTGTGATTCTGGAAACCATGCGCCGGACGGGAACCACCTGCATGCTGGGCGTTCCAACCCTCTACGCACTGCTTCGGGACTACCTGGAGCGCAAGGTTCTGCGAGCCTCTCACTCGACCTTCAGATCGAATCTAATGGTGACCTCTAAACAGATCAGCCGTTCGGTGGAGCGTCGCTTCGGCCACAATATCGGCCGTAAGTTGTTCTCAAAGGTGCACCAGGAATTCGGAGGGGGGGTGAGGGTATTCGTGAGCGGAGGCTCGACACTCGGGGAAGACCTCTTCGAAGACTTCAAGGCTATGGGCATGCCCATTTACGAAGGATATGGCTTGACTGAAACGGCACCGGTTCTGACGGTGAACCCTCTCAACCGTGCCCGCGTCCGATCGGCCGGCCGGCCCCTGCCGGGAGTGGAGGTGCGGCTGGATCACCCCGACAAACACGGCGTGGGTGAGATTGTTGTCCGCAGCCCCAGTCTGATGACCGGGTACTTCCGGAACAATGCCGCCGATCGGGCAGTCATGGAGGATGACTGGTTCCACACCGGCGACCTGGGGTGGGTGGACATCGACGGCTACATCTATCTCACCGGCCGAATCAAAGATGTCATCGTTACCGGTGCCGGAAAGAATGTTTACCCCGTTGACCTGGAAGCGATCTACTGCGACATCCCGGGTGTGGGAGAAATTGGAGTGGTGGGTATTCCCAAAGGCCTGACCGAGGAGATCCATGCCGTGATCCGGGCCGAGCCCCAGGGTTCCCAGACCAGATCGACGACCGAAGCCGCGATTCAGAAGGAGATTCGTAGGCTGGCCCGGGAACTGCCGAGTTACCACAGATTGCAGCAGGTACACTTCTGGCCGGAGGCCCTGCCCGCGACGGAGTCGGGCGAGTTCGACAGGGCGGCCCTGCGCCGCCTGCTCCTGCGTCAGCTCAAAGAGAGCCGGGAACGGGATATCCGGCCCCGGGGGGAAGGAACAACCGTCTCCTCCCCCGAGAGACTGCTGATCGCCGAGTTGAGTCGCATATCCGGCGTTCCCGAGTCTGGTATTCATCGGGCAACGGACCTCTATGCCGATCTCGGCCTGGATTCTCTGCAGGCCATCGAGCTGTTGTTGTTTGCTGAGGAAGGCCTGGGGGTCTCCATTCCCGATGACGAAGCTGTGCAGCTGAGCAAGGTTGGTGAGTTGTTCGACGCTGCACGAACCCTTGGAGAAACTGAAGCAAGGGAAGAGGAGCGAGGCATGGGTGGGCTTCCCAGCTCCACTCTCTCGCTGAACGAGAAGCGAGTCCTGGACCGTGCACTTCTGAGATGCTCTTTCGGGACTGCCCAGGTTGTTTTGCACTCCTGGTTCGGGCTGCACGTGACCAACGGAGAAGCGGTTCCGATTGGGCAGCCATACATCCTGGCCGCGAACCATTCCAGCCACCTCGACACGGGGGCCGTGGTAGCGGCGCTGGCCCACTCAAAGGGTCTCGATGAAGCGCTCAGGCTCCACGTGCTGGGCGCCCGTGACTATTTCTTTACATCCAGGTGGCGGGGTTGGCTGGTCAGCAAGCTGCTCAACGTGGTTCCCATCGAGCGCCATGAAAACTCTCTGGCCAGTCTGAAGCTGGTGAAAGGAATCCTCTCCAGTGGAGAGCCCATCTTGATCTACCCCGAGGGAACCCGTTCCAGAACCGGTGACCTGCAGGGGTTTAAGGCTGGGCTGGGCCTGATTGCCTGGGAGATGCAGATTCCGGTTGTCCCGATCGCAATCGCCGGGACCCATGCTGCCCTTCCGGCGGGCAGGTCCTGGCCTTCCCGGCACCCTGTCCAGGTCATCTTTGGCGACCCGGTGGGGATGGAGCAATACCACGTGCAACCGGAAGAGTCTTCGAGAGACGAGCTGTACCGGCGAATTGCCCGGGACGTCCAGGCACAAGTCAGGGGTCTTCAGGCAGTCGCCGCCAATGGTTGAGCGGGTCGGTGCCTTCTTCGATGTCGACGGGACCCTTCTGAAGGGCAACATCGTACGCTACTATGCCTTTCTGCGGCGGCGCGAAATGGGCGTGATCTGGAGACAGATCTGGTCGGGCGGTTTGCTGGCCCGTGTGCCTTTCTATTTGATCGTCGATCGGATCAGTCGCGAGCTCCTGACCACCCGGTTCTATAAGAATTATCGGACATTTACGCCGCTTCGCCTGCGCGAAGGAGCCGCCGCCCTTTTCAGTGAGCAGTTGAAGCCGAACCTTTATCCTCAGGCAGTCGAGTGTATTGAGGCCCACAGGGCCCAGGGGCATGTCGTCGTTCTGGTGAGCGGTTCGATTCGTCAGATCGTAACTCCTGTGGCCGAACATCTTGGGGCAGACGGAATACTGTGTACGGAGCTGGAAGTAGAGCAACGCGCCTTTACCGGGGCGTTGAAGGGCGGTTCACTAACCGGAGCCCGAAAGGCGGAGGCCCTGAGAGACTATGCCCGGCTCCATCAGATCAGCCTGGATGTGAGTCACGCTTACGCCGACAGCCTCGACGACGTCCCCATGCTTGACTGCGTGGGCCATCCCGTGGTCATTAATCCTGATGGCCGCTTGAGAAAACTGGCATCGGATAGAGGTTGGGGTGCGCGCTACTGGTGTCGGGACGGCCTGAAGACATGATTGCTGTTCAGTATCACAAAGGCGTTTCGCGCTTTCTAGCGACCCGATATCTGGGAAGATACTGGGAGTCGATCTGCACCTCGCCTCTCGGGACTACCCGCCTGGTCGATTTGCCCGAACCCTCGCTCCCGTCTGCCGAATGGGTGCGGATGCGGCCTGCGCTGAGCGGCATCTGCGGATCGGACCTGGCCACGGTCGCAGCCAGGGGTAGCACCTACTTTGCACCCTTCACCTCCTGCCCGTTTGTCCTTGGCCACGAGGTTGTGGGAGAGATTGTGGAGACCGGCGCGGCCGTAAGGGAGCTGGTGGCCGGTGACCGGGTCGTGCTCGAGCCTCCCTTGCATTGCCGCGTTAGAGGCATTGAGGACCGCTGCGCGGAGTGCCGGGCCGGGCGCCACGCCCAGTGTCGCAACGTAACGCGGGGATGTATCTCTGCCGGAGTTCAGACCGGTTTCTGTCGGGACACCGGGGGAGGGTGGAGTTCGTCGTTTGTCGCGCACGAGTTGCAGCTTCACCGAACGCCATCCGCACTTGCCGACGAGGAAGCGGTTTTGATCGAACCGTTCAGTTGCTGTCTGCAGGCTGCAGCCGGCGCTGCCCCTACCAGCGAGCAGACGCTGCTGGTGGTGGGGTGTGGGACGATTGGCGTTTTCACCATCGCAGCGCTCAAGGAGTTGCGGCCGAACGCCACGGTGATTGCAGTCGCCAAGTATCCGCACCAGAAGGACTGGGCGAAACGGCTGGGAGCAGATCGAGTGCTGCAGGCGGGCCGTGGGCTTTTCGAAGAACTGGCAGCACTGGTCGGGGCGGAGTTGTTCCACCCGGAGCTGAGCAAGCCCATATTCTCCGGAGGTGTGGATGTCTGCTTTGACTGTGTCGGTTCGGGGGCCAGTATCGACGACTGCCTTCGTTTCGCGTCCTGCCGGGGAAAAGTTGTGCTGGTGGGGATGCCGGGCATACCGAAAGGGGTTGACTGGACCTCAATCTGGTACAAAGAGCTCCAGGTTGTGGGAAGTTACACGAGCACTTCCCAGACCTTCCGTCGCTCAATAGAGATGGTCAACGGGCTGGCGCCCCGGCTCCAGGGAGTGGCAGGCGCCCGTTTCCCCCTGGATCAATACTCGGACGCCCTTCGCTGTGCCCGCCACTCGGGCAAGGCCGGTGTCCTGAAGACGGTTTTCGAGCCCACGGGCAAGTAGGCACTAGTGCCCTAGGCAAGGGCAATCTGTAGAAGCTCCGGATCAACATTGCCGCCACTCAGGACGAGAACGGTGTTCTGCGCGGGGATCAGGCCCTCCATCACCGCGGCCATCCCCACGGCCCCGGACGGCTCCACAACCAGCCGCTCTGTCTGAAAGAAGTGAGCCACGGCTTCCAGGATGCTTTGCTCGCTCACAGTGACGACTGAGTGGACATACTCCTGAATGAGCGCGAAGGTCAGGTCTCCAGGCTGATTAGCGCGAAGGCCGTCGGCGATCGTTTCGGTCTTTTCAACACTCAAAACTCGCCCGGCTCGGAAAGAGAGGTAAGCTGCGTTTGATCCCTGAGGCTGAACACCCCAGACCTGAATCGCGGGATTGAGCAGCCTGGCCCCCAGGGCAGCTCCACTGAGCAGACCGCCCCCGCTGAGCGGGATGACAAGGTGCCGCGTTTCGGGGTTCTGTTCCAGCACTTCGAGGCCGAGAGAAGCATTGCCGAGAATCGCCTTGGGATGGTTGAAGGGGTGGACTTGGGTGGCTCCCCGGGAGGATTCAATTTCGTCAACCAGGGCCTGCCGGGCACCAAAGTGATTGTTACAAAAAACGACCTCCGCTCCCCTTCGCCTGGTCAGTTCCACCTTCAGCGGATTGCTGTCGCGGGTCATGACAACCTGCAGATCGCAGCCAACCAGGCCGGCGACATAGGCAGCTGCCTGACCGAAGTTCCCGGAGCTGGAAGTGACCAGGCCCCTGCGAAGCTGGTCTTCGGTAAGGGAAAGGATCTGTCCGGCAGCTGCACGAACCTTGAAAGAGTTCGTGTTTTGAAGGTTCTCAGCCTTCAGGAACAGGCCGTCAGAGAAGAGGGACGGGAGCATTGGAGTCCGGCGAAGGTAGGGGGAAATGGTCGTCCGAAGCTGTTCAATCGCTTCGATGTGAAACTTGGGTGCAGACATGCCATCTAACCCATTGGAGCGACCCTCGTGGTCGCCCGCTACAACGGGCCGACACAAGACCGGCCCCTTGAAAGAATCCGGAGGCCCCATATGTATCTGTTGCGCCTGGTCATTGCAAGTACTGTAACCTTCACCCTGGTTGCCCTGGGGGCCGTCCCTGTTTTGGGCCAGGCCCCTGAACCCGCCCAGGCGTCAACGGGCAATCCTGACAAAGTCATCGTGCCGACTCCAGAGAAGCCGAAAGGGAGTCTCAAGCCACCTGTCGTCCGATTGCCGGACTCGGGTGGAGACCCCACCCCGGTCCGCCGAGACCAGCGCCTGGAGGTTTTGATTCCGGCAGGAACGGGCTTTCCGGCCCGGGTAACCGAGAGCCTCAGCTCGAAAACGTCCCGGGCCGGCGACCGCTTTGAGGCTTTGCTCGACCAGGATCTGACCGCTGACGGTGAGGTCGTGGTGCCCAGGGGCAGCCTGTTGGTCGGAGTTGTGGAAGAGGCGCTGGAGGGCGGCCGGGTGAAGGGCCGCGCCTCGCTGACGGTGGCTCTTGAAGAGCTCCGGATCGGAGATGAGCGCCTGCCGGTGAGAACGAACCAGGTCACCATTGAAGCTGGCAGCAGCAAGAAGAAGGACGCCAAGACGGTTGGAGTGGCCACCGGCATCGGTGCCCTTCTGGGGGCGGTTCTGGGAGGGAAAAGCGGCGCTGCCGTTGGGGCGACGATCGGCGGCGGCGCAGGCGGCGGCAGAGTTCTGACTTCCAGAGGTAAGCCGGCAGTCATCGAGAAAGAGCAATTGCTGACCTTTCGCCTGGAAGAAGACACGACGATTCGGGTTGACTCTGGCAGGTCAATTGACCCCTGAGCAGCTGTTTTCGTAGAATAAGTCGCCCGAGGCCGGCTTTTCTGCGGAGAGGTGCTGGAGTGGCTGAACAGGGCTGCCTGCTAAGCAGTTGTGCTGGAGACGGCACCGAGAGTTCGAATCTCTTCCTCTCCGCCATTCCTTGGCGCGAGTGGAGTGAGCGCGAGGAAGGTACTCAGTAAGTCGTTGGCTGGGACTTCTGGGTCAACTCATCCCGCTCGATTTCCCCATCCATCAGTTGAATGGCCCGGTGGGCGTGGCGGGCGAGGTCGGGTTCGTGAGTTACCAGCACAATGGTGTTGCCGTTGTCATGCAGCCGATCGAACAAGGACATAATTTCAATGCTGGTCTTAGAGTCGAGATTTCCAGTCGGCTCATCGGCCAGCAGTATGGACGGGTTATTTACCAGGGCCCGCGCAATCGCGACCCGCTGCCGCTGTCCTCCTGAGAGTTCGTTGGGGCGGTGTGTCGCGCGATCGCCGAGTTCTACTCTTTCCAGTGCCTCCCGAGCCCTCTCCTTCCGTTGTGACGAATTGACCCCGGAATAGACCAGGGGGAGCTCGACGTTTTGAAGAGCTGTTGCCCTGGCCAGGAGATTGAAAGTCTGGAATACAAAGCCGATCTCTTTGTTGCGGATGTAGGCAAGCTCGTCATCATGCATGTCGCTCACGAGTTGACCGTTCAGATAGTACTGACCACGGCTGGGAGTATCCAGGCAGCCAATCAGATTCATGAGAGTGGACTTCCCGCTACCGGAAGGACCCATGATGGCCACGAATTCGTTTGAGTGAATTTCGAAGGTGACGCCGTGGAGGGCGTGGATCTGCTCGGAACCCATCTCGTACGTTTTCCACAGGTCTTCAGTCCGAATGAGTGCGCTGTCCACGCTTAGTACTCCCTTCCAGGTACTTAACCCTTCTTGCCAGACTGGGGCTTGACGAAGTCACCATCCTTGAGCTCCCGCAAGGCCTTGTAGCTCCCGGTAACAATCTCTGAACCCTCCTCGACTCCGGAGAGGATCTGCAAGCGGGTCTCGCTGGAGATACCGGTTTTGACCGGGGTGAACTCAACCCGTCGCTCGCGAACCACGAAAACTCCCTCGAATTCTTCCCTCGATTCCGGATCGCCGTTGGTTTCCACTTCTTCTTTGATGGGATTCCCCGCGTTGTCAACTGCGAACTCGCGAACCACCAGCGCTTGAATCGGAATGGTCAGAACGTTCTTCCGGGTAGCCGTGGTGATGTCGGCAGTACAGCTCAAACCCGGTCGCAGGGCTGAAGGAGGATGGGCAAGTCGAATCGCCACTTTGAACTCTTTAGCTTCCTGGCTGCTCTGCTTCTGAATCGCCGAGTTGCCGATCTCCGTAACAATCCCCTCGAGGGGTTCGTCGGGGAGAGCATCCACGTTGACGACCGCAGACTGATTGAGCTCAACGGCCACGATGTCCGTTTCGTTTACCTCGAGCTCCGCTTCGATGATGGACAGATCGGCAATCACCATGATGGTCGCTGCCGGATTGTTCAAGGTTCCCGGAACTGCCCGCTCACCCACTTCGACGTTCAATTGCGTGATCACTCCGGTCAGAGGAGATCGAATGACGGTCTTGGACAAAGAGTCCTGAGCCTGGGCTAGAGCGGCCTGATTCTGGTCGACCCTGCTGAGTGCCGCCCCATGAGAGTGTCCGGCTTGCTGCAACACGACGTGAGCCACATTCAAGGAGGCTTTCGCCTGCTCGACTCTGGCTTGCGCCGAAATCAGGTTCGACCGTGCCGCCACCTTGTCGTTCTTGGCCGCCTCGTACAGGTCGCGCGAGATTAGATTCTGCTCAAACAGTTCCTGTTTTCGAATGAAATTGCCGTTACTCAACTCGACGGCCTGGGTGGCCTTGAGAACTTCGGCGTCAGCGGCCCGCACATTGGCCTTCTCTCGTCCCACGTTAGCTTGCTGTAGAGCAATCTGGGCGTTGGCATTGGCGGCATCCATGAAAGCGGCTTCCAGCAGTGCCTGCTGTCCCCTCGTCTGGGCTTCGGTCTGGGTCGGGTCAATTTTCAGCAGAACATCCCCCTTGGAAACAAAGTCACCCTCCCTGACGGCAAGCTCTGTAATCACTCCGCTGATCTCTGCCTGAAGCTCGACGTACTCTTTGGGTTTGATTTCGCCTGAGGCGTTCACCCTGGCGATGAGCTGGTAAGCCGGCTCAACCCGACCAATTTGTACCGAGACGGCACTCTTCCGGTTGGCGTTGGCGCTGAACGCGACAATAGCGGCCAGAATGGCAACGGCAGCGATCAGAATAAAGACTCTCTTCTGCGTGCTCATGTCATCATTTTACGTCGAGACGATCGTCATTTTGACTCATTGGCATTTGTCTCACCAGTATTGTTGCACTACTCTCAGTCTAGAAACGCCGCGGAGAGTCGATTCGTTTCAATCTCCTGAAAGAATCTGAGGCTCAAGGGAGTAAGAGCAATGAGCTTGATTTCATACCAGCAGGCCCTTTCCCGGGTGTTGGATCAGGTCCCGAGCCCCGAAGTGCAGGTTGTGCCGCTGCACCGATCCCTGGGTCGGGTCCTGGCGACTCCTGCAAGAGCGGACATGGCCATGCCGCCTTTCAAGAAATCTTTCATGGATGGATACGCTGTAAGGAGTCAGGATGTTCAAAAAGTGCCCGCGCTTCTAGAGGTCGTTGGCATGGCTTCAGCCGGCTCGGCGAAAGTACACCGGCTCGGAAGGAACGAGGCGGTCCAGATCGCGACGGGAGCTCCGGTGCCGGCAACCGCCGATGCGGTTCAGATGGTCGAGAAGACAAGACGGGACAGCCACCGGGTGATGATTCTCGAGGTCGTTGGCCCCGGTCAGCATGTGGCGTCCAGGGGAAGTGAAGTCGAGCAAGGGCAGATCGTTGTGGAGAAAGGGCGGCGTATCGGGCCTCAGGAGGTGGCAGTGCTGGCCTGTTTCGGCTATTCGGAAGTGGAGACCTGGCGACCCCCGGATGTCGCCATTATTTCAACCGGGAATGAACTGGTGGAGATCGAAAAAACTCCTGGTTTTGGGGAAATCAGGAACTCCAATGCCCACATGCTCTGGGCTCAGTGTCAGGAGCTGAGACTTGATGCCCGGATCGAGCCGATTGCAACGGACGAGCCAAATAGAGTCCGCGAGGCGATCCGGCAGGCTCTTCGAAGGGATCTGGTTGTGCTCTCCGGAGGTGTTTCTATGGGAGAGTACGACTACGTCCATCAAGTGCTGGCCGAAGAAGGCGTCGAGATCGTGTTTCACAAAGCTGCCATCAAGCCCGGAAAGCCCATTCTGGTCGGCCGCCGGGAAGGAAGAATGCTCTTCGGTCTTCCCGGGAACCCTGTGTCCGCGTTTGTTACTTTCATGCTTTTCGTGAAGCCGGCGGTGCAGAAGTGGTGCGGAGCGGAGCCCCGGCCATTCCTGGAAGTCCAGGCTGAGCTGAAGCAAGAAGTCCGGCACAAGCCGGGTCGACACTTCTTCATGCCGGCTCGAGCACAATCGACGCCGTCGGGAATCACAGTCAATCCCCTTGAAACGAAAGGTTCTGCTGACATAGCGGGTTTTACCAGGGCCAATGCGCTTCTCAGCATTCCCGCAGATCAGGAGCGAATTTCGGAAGGCTCAACGGTCGAGGTACTCTTGATGGAAGGCCGGCTCTAGTATTCAAGGCATTGTTGACCTTGCCCTCGAACCGCAATGAGCGAAGCGAATAATCTTCAATTTTCAATTTTCAATCTTCAATTTTCCATTTTTCCTTAGAGACCAGCCGGATGGCCTCGATGGACATTCCCGAGTCCACCGCCTTGCACATGTCGTAGAGGGTCAGTGCAGCCACAGCGACTGCCGTGAGAGCTTCCATCTCTACGCCGGTGGCGCGCCGGCAGGTCACTTTCGATCGAATCGCGAAGGCGGCTTTCTCCAGCTGGATATCCACGTCGATGTGGTCGAGGTTGAGATCGTGGCAGAGCGGGATCAAGCGGCTGGTCAATTTTGCCGCCTGGATACCGGCCAGCCTTGCAGCCTCCAGAGGAGCTCCCTTGGGGAGTGCTGAGTCGCGAACCAGGAGGATGGTGTCAGGGCTGACCACCAGACGGCCTTTGGCAGATGCTGTGCGGAGCTGGACCGGCTTGTGGCTGACATCGACCATGCGCGACCGGCCCTGACTGTCAAGGTGGGTAAGCCTCAACCGATATCTCCTCCTTCCCGGACTGCTGGTGTGCCGTCCAGGAAGTTTCCAGACGGCACACTAGCTAGTGCAGAGCTGCACTAGACCCCCTACGATACCAGAACGGAGCATGAAGGGGCCGGCCCGCCTGGGCCTGCCGGTGAACCAGCTTACCGGCTTGTCCGTCCAGAAAGGGGGAGCACAGGGCTGAGTCTGCGAAAATGAAAAGCCCAGCCGATTGATATAATGAACCCCGTGAATCGTTTCGCCCGGTACCTGATCATGGCAGGTCTGTTCCTGAGCCTGCTGCCTACGGCAGGCCTGGGACAGGAACCAGAGCAGCCAGATCAACCGGAATTCAAGATTGGAGTGGCTGTTGACCAGGTATTCCTCTCGGTGACGGCCCGTGCCCGCGACGGCGGTTTCTCGAAAAACCTCACCCTGGAGGACTTCCAGGTTCTTGAGGACGGGGTCGAGCAGCGCGTCATTAACTTGACCCAGGAGGCGGTCCCCATCAGCGTGGCTCTCCTCATTGACGCCAGCGGCAGCACGCGTTTCACACAGGCATCCATTCGAGCCGCTGCCCTCCGATTCGCAGAAAGCCTTTCTCGGGAAGACAGGGTCGCCATCATCACTTTCAATGATGCCCCACGGCTGATTCTCGACTGGACCAATGATCTGGACAAGGTCCAGTATGCTCTGGAAACCATCTATGCCAAAGGCCCCACGGTCATGAACGATGCCTTATTCGTCACGTTCGACGACCTGCTCAAGAACGTTGAAGGAAAGACGGCCGTGTTGATGCTGACCGACGGGGTGGACACCGGAAGCCTGGTTGGTCTGGAGGATGCGACGAACCTCGCAACCCGCTCAGACGCAATCGTCTATACGGCGTCCAAGCTGGACGAGTACTGGGCCGGCGCAATTCAGATGCGTCAGCAAATCCGGGCCCGGGGTCGACTGGTGCCGAACGAGTTGACGGACTCTTACATCCTCGAAGCCCGCAAGGGACTCCAGCGTCTGGCCAGCGTGACTGGTGGGCGTGTTCTGGAGGCGCAGACTTACAACAATTTGACAGAGGTTTACGAGACGGTTGCCGAGGAGCTCAAAAACCAGTATTACCTGTCCTACATCCCGAGCAACTCAAGAAAGGATGGGAGCTGGCGCAAGCTAGAGGTGATACCCCGTCGGCTCGGTATAGTCACGAAGACCAGGAGTGGCTACTATGCCCCTCTCGATCAACCGGTGGACGGATCCCCCTAGCGCACTAGTCCCAAAATAAGTACATGGGGTGTATACCCAGAGGTGGAAAAAAGCCTGAAACGCCAGTCCTGACGGGTATTCTGAGGTTCAGAAAAAGACCCAGAACAATCCCAAGAGGAGGCGTTTCAGGTGAATAGAAAGCATATCGAGATTATCAACAAACGCCAAGAGGAAATAGAGCGAAGGCTGGATCGAAGTTGGCGGCCTAAGTACATAAGTTCTTAAATACACTAACGTATTATATCAGGCTGATTTGGCATTGTGGTAACCTGAAAGGAGTTCCACAGTGCCTCGACACAGCCCGTATAAGATCGTTCTATCGCCAGGTGAGGAAAGAGAACTATTGGCTCGTGCCCCTCTGTGCCAACATGGGTGAGACACTTCTTCCCCACTAAATTAGACTAGAGGGTGAGAAGCTGGATCACACGATGATGGTAAACAGGAGCGATAAGAAACTGAGGATTTTGGAGACTTCGGAGCGAAGCGGAGAGGTCCCCAAAATCGGTGCGGAACGGACTGAGCCCGACAGGGTTCTTCCTAGACCCGATCCGGAAGTTCCCAGCAAGGCCACGCGTCGCCGATTTTCAGCCCGCTATAAGCTCCGGATCCTGGAGCAGGCCGATGGATGTGAAGAGTCGGGCGGAGTGGGAGCCTTGCTGCGCCGAGAAGGACTTTACTGGTCGAATCTTCAGACCTGGCGACGACAACGCGAGGAAGGAACGCTGCAGGCGCTGACTCCTCGCAAGCGGGGGCGCAAGTCCAAGCCGGTCAATCCTCTGGATCATCAATTGAGGCAAGTTCAGGCCGAGAATCGGAAGTTGAAGCGCAAGCTCGAGAAGTTTGAAGCCATGCTGGATCTCCAAAAAAAAGTCTCGCAACTGTTGGGGATCTCTCTGGCGAGCAGCGAAGAGAACGGAGACGAGAGCTGATGGACGAAGCTTTGCGATTCTCACAATCCCACGGAGTCCGGGCCGGCTGTCAGGCTCTGGATCTGCCGCCATCCAGTCTGTATCGGGAGAAACTTCGGCGGGAACGGCCGGCGATGGATCCTCGACCTCGGCCCGCATCCCCACGCGCCTTGAGCCCGCCCGAGAAGGAAGCTGTCGTGGAGGTCCTGCACAGCCAGCGGTTTGTCGACAAAGCTCCCGCCACAGTGTGGGCGGAGCTACTGGATGAAGGGCGATACTTGTGCTCGATCCGAACCATGTATCGCATTCTGTCCCAACGTCTGGAAGTCAAGGAGCGTCGCCGCCAGCGCCGCCATCCCCAATACGCCAAGCCAGAACTCCTGGCCACCGGCCCCAACCAATGTTGGTCATGGGACATCACCAAGCTCAAGGGTCCCGTCAAATGGAGTTATTACTACCTCTATGTGGTTCTGGATATCTTCAGCCGCTACGTGGTGGGCTGGATGGTGGCCACCCAGGAGAACTCACGCCTGGCCAAGGCTTTGATCGCCCAGAGCTACTCCAAGCAGGCGATCGTGTCGGGAGATCTCACCCTCCATGCTGATCGAGGGTCGTCGATGAGTTCCAAGGCACTGGCCTTGCTGCTGGCCGATCTGGGAGTGACCAAGTCTCACTCTCGGCCTCACGTCTGTGACGACAATCCCTACTCGGAGGCCCAATTCAAGACCCTCAAGTACCGGCCCGAATTCCCGGCTCGATTCGGCACCATCCAGCAAGCCAGAACCTTTTGCCGGGAGTTCTTCGATTGGTATAACCGCGACCATCGCCATTCGGGTATCGGCCTGCACACTCCCGAGGACGTGCACTACCTCACCGCCATCGCCACACGTCGCAATCGAGCCCAAACACTGGAGGCCGCCCATGCACTCTTCCAGGAGAGATTTCCCAATGGCAAACCCGTTCCTCCCGCTCTTCCAGAGGCGGTTTGGATCAACCCTCCCGAAAAGAAGGACCCCTGAGATGACGCTACTGTAATTTATTCACCAAAGTGTCTCAAAGTTGTTGACACGTTCCGTGCCCGAAAATATACGTTACCGTATTTTCAGGTACAGCGAGCCAAGATGATTCTCCTGGCAGCCCAGGGTTTGCGTAATGATGAGATCGCGAAACGTTTGGATACCCGTCGAGAGGTGGTATGTTTCTGGCGAAAGCGCTTTTTCGAAAAACGCCTGATGGGTCTGGAGGAGAACTCTCGGCCGGGTCGCCCCCGGTCTTTTCCCCCCAGAGGTAGTGGTCGAGGTTAAAGCCTTGGCCTGTGAGTTGCCCGCCACCTTCGGATTGCCCATCTCGCGATGGAGCAGCGCCGATCTGGCCGCCCAAGTGCGCCAGTCCGGGTTGGTCGCCAGCATCAGCAGGACCACCGTCTGGCGCTGGCTCCATGAGGACGCCATCCGCCCTTGGCAGCATCGCTGCTGGGTTTTCCCTCAAGACCCCCATTTCGCCGAAAAAGCGGGGCGTATCCTCGACTTGTATGAGAGAGTGTGGCTGGGGCATCCCCTGAAAGACGGTGAATTCGTCCTCTCCGCCGACGAAAAAACCAGCATCCAGGCACGCCGCCGTCGGCATCGAACCCTCCCCCCTCAACCCGGCGTCGCGATGAAGGTGGAACATGAATACACGCGCTGCGGCGCTTGGGCTTATTTGGCAGCACTGGATGTGCATCGGGCCAAGCTCTTCGGTCGCTGTGAACGAAAAAATGGGATTGCTCCTTTTGGCCGCTTGGTCGATCAAGTCATGACCCAGACTCCCTATAAAGAAGCCCGAAGAGTCTTCTGGATTTTGGACAATGGATCGGCTCACCGGGGAGCCCGCTGCATCCGCCGGCTTCAAAGCAAATATCCTCGAATCGTCCCCGTCCACGGACCCGTCCATGCGAGTTGGTTGAACCAGATCGAGATCTATTTCTCCATTGTCCAGCGCAAAGTTCTTACCCCGAACGACTTCCTTTCCCTGCAGGCCCTCGAAGAACGGCTTCTGGGCTTTCAACAGCATTACGCCACCATTGCTAAGCCTTTTAAGTGGAAATTTACTCGTCACGACCTGAACAAGCTCATGAACAAACTGAAAGCCGCCGCCTAAAAATACGTTAGTGTATTTATGAACCAGAGTACTAAGAGTGGGGGACGGGTGCTGAGAGGAGGCAATATTGTCTACGACGTCTCGAGCCGTATGGGAGGGGTGAGTAGTGGAGGTCTGGGGCTGATTGTTCAGTTGGTCAAGCGCTTGAGGGTGGCGGAGAGGATCGACGAACGTGTGCGAGTGTTGAAGCGGCACCTTCCCTACCGGGAGTCGGACCACGTCTTGAATCTGATCTACAACGTGATGAGTGGGGGAGTGTGCCTGCAGGATGTAAAGTCACGGCGCGAGGATGTCAGCTATCTGGAGAGTGTAGGAGCGCGCAAGATCCCGGCACCGAGTACGGAAGGGGACTTTCTCAGGCGTTTCAAGCAAGAGGATGTCTTGGCCCTGCAAGAAGCCTTCAACGAAAGCCGTCTGCAGGTGTGGTAAAGCCAAGCAGCGGAGATGGGCAAGCGAGCCACGATCGACGTGGACGGCACGACGGCCGAGACCACGGGGTGTTGCAAGGAAGGGATGGATCTCAACTACAAGGGACAATGGGGGTATGGACCCTTGGTGGTGAGTCTGGCCGAAACCAACGAGGTCTTGTACACGTTCAATCGGCCGGCCAGCCGACCGTCGCACGAAGGAGCGGTGGCGTGGATCGATCGAGCCGTGAAACTGGTCAGAAGAGGCGGCTTTGAGCAAGTGAGATTGCGGGGAGACACGGACTTTTCCCTGACCCGCAACTTCGATCGTTGGAGCGAGGAGGGTGTGGAGTTTGTGTTCGGGATCGAGGCCAATCGGAGCTTCGTCAGAGAGGCCGACAAGATTGGCGAAGCACAGTGGCAAAAGCTCGAGCGCAAGCGGAAAGTGGTGAACTCCAGCCGTCAGCGTCCAGAGAACGTCAAGCAGAAAGTGGTGCGAGAGCGGGGCTACAAAAACCTGAACTTGTTGAGTGAGCATGTGACGGAGATCGAGTACCGACCGGCCCGAGCTAAAGGCACCTACCGAATGATCATCCTGCGCAAGAGGATCGAGGTCGAAAAGGGTCAAAAGCGGCTGTTTGATCAGCAGCGCTATCTGTTCTATGTCACGAACGTGCCGGTCAAGGAACTGTCGACACAACAGGTGGTTTTGGAAAGCAACGGGCGCTGCAATCAGGAAAACGTGATCGAGCAGCTCAAGAACGGCGTTCAGGCTCTGCGCATGCCGGCCGATACCCTGGTCGCAAACTGGACTTACCTGGTGATTGCCGCCCAAGCCTGGAACCTCAAGGTTTGGCTGGGCCTGCTTTTGCCTGCAAGACTGGGGGCCCGACGCCTGATCCGGATGGAGTTCCGGCGCTTTGTCACCTGTGTGATCGGACTGCCTTGCCAGATCGTGACAACGGGACGGCGTTTATTGTATCGACTGCTCACTGTTAACGATTGGACCCGTTTGTTGATCGAGGGGGATCTGTGGCTGAAACACCAGCAATTTGGCTGACGAATCGCAAGCCGCTTCGACAAGACGACAAATGGAGCCGATCGGGGAGGGGTCTGTCTGAAAACCGACTTTCAGGGCCATTGTCAACGCGTCGTGGCGGCCTGAGGTCAACCAAACTGCTTCCCGGCACAGCCGGAGTCCGGCGCAAGTCTGATTGAACCTCAAATGAGCAACCGATCTTGGCAAAACGAGTCGCTACAGTAGATGATGTGCAAACACGCTTATTTTGGGACTAGTGCACTGTCCGGAAAGTTCACGCCGCTACTTCGGGCGTCTTTTCGCCGACAGCTTTGTTGCGCTACCTCGAAAGACTCCCGGCCTTCCTGCGTCGCGCGCCTCACTGTCGACGAAAATCCATCCCGAATTAACACCGCGAACTTCCCGGACAGTACACTAGGATGGTCCCTCGCTGTCGCTCGCGCCCGTTCCTGGTTACCAGTTACCGGTTCACCGTTTGAAACTGGAATTAACCGGTAACAAGTAACTGGTAACTAATAACTGGTACCCGGTAACTACCTTTTCCTTTGACAAATCAACCGGCCTGAGTAATACTCCCCACTTCAATCAGTACTGTTCTGGTACTATATAGACGAAGCCATGTTTCGGATTACCAAAGAGACTGATTATGGGGTGCTTCTGCTGACACAGCTGGCTCGTGAGCCGGGTTCTGTCAGTATGAGTGCCCGCGAACTCTCGGAAAGGAGTGGGATCCCTCTTCCCATGGTCAGCAAAATACTGAAGTTGCTGGCCCGTGGTGGGGTCTTGAGTTCCCAGCGAGGGCCCAAAGGTGGATACGCGCTGACGAGACGCCCCGATCGGATTTCGGTGGCGGATGTGGTGACTGCGCTGGAGGGTCCCCTTTCCATTACGGAATGCATTGAACATCCAGGAGACTGCCGCCAGGAGGCGACCTGTGGAGTTCGGGGAAACTGGGCGGTCATCAACACGGTCCTACAGGAGGCCCTCTCCAGGGTGTCTCTGGTGGAGATGACCAGACCCTTTCCGGAGCGCCAGCTGATCCCCCTTCAGACACAGGAAGCGGAACTGGGGAGCCGTTATCCATAAAGAGTACTCACTTTTTTTGATAGGGAGTACCGAGGAGTGACCATGTCAACTGAAGCCCAAGAGCTCCAGGAGCTAGCAAGTCAAGAATATAAGTATGGTTTTTATACCGAGATCGAGGCCGATGACTTACCTGCGGGTCTCAACGAGGACGTCATTCGACTCATCTCCAGCAAGAAGAAGGAGCCTCGCTTTCTCCTCGAGTGGCGTTTGAGAGCGTATCGCCACTGGCTGAAGATGGAGGAGCCCAGCTGGGCGTTTGTCAACTATCCGCCCATCGACTATCAGGACATTATTTACTATTCGGCTCCCAAGAGTCAGAAAGATGGTCCTGCGAGTCTGGACGAGGTCGACCCGGAGCTGCTGGAAACGTACAAGAAGCTCGGTATTCCCCTGCAGGAGCAGGAAATGCTGGCAGGTGTGGCTGTGGATGCCGTTTTCGACAGTGTTTCAGTGGCTACAACCTTCAAGGACAAGCTTGCCGAGCTGGGAATCATCTTCTGCTCGTTCAGTGAGGCGGCCCAGGATCACCCCGAACTCGTTGAGAAGTACCTGGGCTCGGTCGTTCCCCATACAGACAACTTCTTTGCTGCCCTCAATTCGGCGGTGTTTACTGACGGGTCGTTCTGTTATGTGCCCAAGGGCGTTCGCTGCCCCATGGAGCTCTCCACCTACTTTCGCATCAATGCGGCCAAGACAGGCCAGTTCGAGCGAACCCTCATTATCGCCGAGCCCGGGAGCTATGTCAGCTATCTGGAGGGTTGTACGGCGCCGATGAGAGATGAGAATCAGCTCCACGCAGCCGTAGTGGAACTGATTGCCCACGACGACGCCAATATCAAGTATTCAACCATCCAGAACTGGTATCCCGGCGACGCTGAAGGCCGTGGGGGGATCTACAACTTCGTAACCAAAAGAGGCAAGTGCCAGGGTCGAAACTCGAAGATTTCATGGACACAGGTGGAAACCGGCTCCGCCATCACCTGGAAGTACCCCAGCTGCATCCTGCAGGGAGACCACTCGGTCGGGGAGTTCTATTCGGTTGCCCTCACCAAGGGGCGACAGCAGGCCGACACCGGTACGAAAATGATTCACATTGGAAAGAACACCACCAGCAATATTGTCTCCAAAGGGATTTCAGCGGGACAAGGTCAGAACACTTATCGAGGACTGGTAAAGATCAATCAAAGTGCGGCCAGCGCCCGAAACTACACACAATGTGACTCGATGCTCATCGGGGATAAGTGTGGCGCTCACACCTTCCCTTACATTGAAGTGAAGAATAGCAGTGCACACATGGAGCACGAGGCCTCCACTTCCAAGATTGGCGAGGACCAGATCTTCTACTGCCAGCAGCGTGGACTCTCGGCTGAAGACGCGGTCTCCATGATTGTCAACGGCTTCTGCAAGGAAGTCTTCAAGGAACTTCCCATGGAGTTTGCGGTGGAGGCGAGGAGGCTCTTGAGCGTGAGCCTGGAAGGTAGCGTCGGCTGAGGCTTTCAGTCTTTTTATTGGTGACGGGTGATCGCCCCTTTCCTGTGCAGGCTTCCAACTGATTAGCGCTTCTGCGGGGCGACAAAGGAGAAGGGAATTGCTAGAGATAAGAAATCTACACGCAAGAATTGAAGATAAAGAGATCCTCCGGGGAATCAATCTCAAGGTTAATGCCGGTGAAGTGCATTCCATCATGGGACCCAATGGGTCAGGCAAGAGCACCCTGGCCCAGGTCCTGGCCGGTCGGGAGACCTTTGAAGTGACCGGCGGGGAGATCTGGTTTCGAGGACAGAATCTTCTCGAAATGGCTCCCGAAGAGAGGGCACGTGAGGGGTTGTTCATGGCCTTCCAGTATCCGGTTGAAATTCGGGGAGTCAGCAACACCTATTTTCTGAAGGCGGCTTTGAATTCGATCCGGACCCATCGTGGCGAAGAGGAAGTGGATGCGGTCGACTTCCTCCACCTGGTGAAGGACAAGATGAAGCTGCTGCAGATCGACGACGGCCTGTTGAATCGACCGGTGAACGACGGGTTTTCGGGTGGAGAGAAGAAGCGCAACGAGATTTTTCAAATGGCCATGCTGGAGCCCTGTCTGGCCATTCTTGATGAAACCGACTCGGGTCTTGACATCGACGCCCTGAGGATTGTGGCGAATGGCGTGAATGTTCTTCGTTCCGAAGAGACGGCGTTCATTGTGATCACACACTATCAGCGGATGCTCGACTACGTCGTTCCCGACTTTGTGCACGTTCTTTATCAAGGGCAGATCGTCAAGAGCGGAGGCAAGGAGTTGGCCATCAGCCTGGAAGAAAAGGGATACGCCTGGCTCGAAGAGAACCGACCGCAACCCGTCGGTTAGTGTGCTGTCCCGGAAGTTCGCGGTGTTAATTCGGGATGGATTTTCGTTGCCAGTGAGGCGCGCGACGCAGGAATGCCGGGAGTCTTTCGAGGAGCGCAACAAAGCTGTCGGCGAAAAGACGCCCGAAGTAGCGGCGTGAACTTCTGGGACAGTACACTAGGTGAGTACTAAGGAGAGAGCTTAATGGAAGTGCTCAAAGAACGGGATCTCTATAGAGAAGATTTCGAAACGGTTCAGCGAGAAGGGAGGGGTGAGCCCCGGTGGTTGCAGGATTATCGCAGGGCCGGAATGGAAAGATTTCTGCAGCTCGGTTTCCCCACACGAAAACAGGAAGAGTGGAGATTCACCGATTTCCGGGCGCTGGCCAGGACTGTGTTTTCTCCTTCCCTTTCCGGCAATGGTGATTTCAGTGCCACGGATCTCGATCGGCTGCCCTTTTCCGAGTTGCAGAGCCCCCGGCTTGTGTTCGTGAATGGGGCACCGCGTCCCGATCTTAGCAGCGTCGAGGAGACTGCGGGTTTGACCGTGACCACCCTTCGATCTGCCTTGCGTAGTTCTCCCGAGGGAGTCGAGGCCCACCTCGGCAAGCACGCGGTCCTGGAAAACAATCCGTTCGTGGCCCTTAACGCAGCTTTGAGTCGGGATGGATTCTTCATTCAGGTCGATCCCGGGACCATCGAAACTGAACCTGTTCATGTCCTTCACGTTACGACCGACTCGAGCCAGCCGGTGCGCACTCATTTGCGCAACCTCGTTGTGATCGGCGACAACAGCCAGCTCACCCTGGTCGAGTGTTATCTGGGTGCGGACAGCAACGTGACCTTCACTAACCCGGTAACCGAAGTGGTCGCAGGGGCAAATTCAACGGTTCGTCACTACCGGCTACAGAATGAAAGCCGCCTCGGCTTCCATGTCGGTTGCAACGAGGTTTACCAGGATCGAGACAGTCGCTACCGAGCCCTTTCGATTGATCTGGGCAGCCTGCTGACTCGCAACGATTTCCGGTGTGTACTGGATGGGGAGGGATGCCTGGCGGGAATCGACGGGTTGTATCTGCTCAAGGGGCGGCAGCACTTGGACAACTACACGACACTGGAACATGTAAGGCCCCATTGTGATAGCCGAGAGCTGTTCAAGGGAGTGCTCGATCAGCATGCCCGGGGAATCTTCAGGGGCCGGATCATCGTCCACAAGGATGCCCAGAAGACGGATTCGAAGCAAACCAACAACAACCTGCTGCTGTCGGATCATTCTCTTGTGAACACCAAACCGCAGTTGGAGATTTATGCCGATGATGTGAAGTGTACGCACGGGGCAACCATCGGCCAGCTGGATCCGGAAGCATTGTTTTATCTCCGTTCGAGAGGGATTCCCAGGGCAGCAGCCCACAGCATTCTCATCTACGGCTTTGCCAGCGAGGTGATTGAGCGCGTCCAGGTGAGCTCGCTGCGCGACCAACTTGTGGAATACCTGATCGGCTGGCTTCCCCAGGGCAAATTGGTTCGAGGAGTGTATGAAGGATGAGACATCTAGATGCATCGCTCCTTGCAGGCCGGCACGAGAATCTTTCCCCCCAGTTCAATGTTGAGAACGTACGGGCGGACTTTCCCATCCTGCGCCGGGAGATTAGAGGAAACCCTCTTGTCTACCTTGACAACGCAGCCTCATCGCAGAAACCCCGCCAGGTGATTGAGGCCCTGGTCAATTACTACCAGACCTGCAACGCCAATGTTCACCGCGGTGTACACACTCTAAGCCAGGAGGCCACCGATCTTTACGAAGGCGCCCGTGAAAAAGTAAGGGCCTTCATCAATGCTGAGAGAGTCGAAGAGGTGGTCTTTGTCCGCAGCACCACTGAAGCCGTCAACATGGTGGCCCAGAGCTATGTCAAGGCACTCCTTGAACCGGGGGACGAAGTCGCACTTACGGGCCTGGAGCACCACTCCAACATCGTACCCTGGCAGCTCATCTGCGAGGACCGATCAGCCCGTCTGGCGGTGGCCCCTATCAACGACAAAGGCGAAGTCGATCTACAGGAGCTGGCTGAAATTCTCAAGCGTCAGCCCAGAATTCTGGCCATTGCCCACGCGTCAAATGCCCTGGGGACACTGAATCCTGTGAAAGAGATCGTCAAAATGGCCAGGGAACAGGGTGTCGGGGTCCTGATTGATGGAGCGCAGGGAGCGCCGCACGTTGCCATTGACGTCCAGGATATCGGATGCGACTTCTACTGTTTTTCGGGCCACAAGACGTTTGGCCCAACCGGCATCGGGATTCTCTATGGGAGACTCGATGTCCTCGAGAAGCTCTCCCCGTACCAGGGTGGCGGGGAAATGATCCTGTCGGTAACGTTTGAAGGGAGTACTTACAACCACCTGCCCTTCCGCCTCGAAGCAGGGACACCCAATATAGCCGGGGCTGTCGGTTTGGGAGCGGCGGTAGATTATCTCAGCCGGCTGGGTTTCGCGGCGTTTGGGGCTTACGAAGAGGATCTGCTGGAGTATGCGACCGAACAGGTAGCGTCCCTGCAAGGTCTGAGGATCATCGGGACAGCAGGCTCCAAGGTGGGAGTAGTCTCTTTCACTATGGAAAACGTGCACCCTCACGACATCGGGACCATTCTGGACCAGAGAGGCATCGCGGTTCGGACCGGCCATCATTGTGCCCAGCCTGTGATGGCCCGTTTTCAGGTTCCCGCAACTGCCAGGGCCTCGTTGGCCTTTTATAACACTCGAGAGGAAATCGATGCGCTCTGTGCCGGGTTGCGAGAAGTGCGCAGGGTGTTTCGCTGATGACTGATCTCATGGACCTGTACCAGGAAGTCATCCTGGACCACAATAAGAGCCCTCGAAACCATCGGGAGCCCGACAGATTCAACCGGGACGCGATTGGTCACAATCCTCTTTGCGGCGATCGGATCAGGCTCTATCTTCAGATTGAAAAAGGCCGAATCGCCGATGTCGGGTTCCAGGGTTCGGGCTGCGCCATCTCCCAGGCGTCCGCCTCCCTCATGACGGAGGCCCTCAAGGGAATGACCGTGGAGGAATTCGAAAAGCTGTTCGGACGCTTTCACTCTCTGGTGACCGGAAAGACAGTCGAAGGTTCCCAGGAGGAGCTGGGCAAGCTGGTCGTCTTCAGCGGAGTGAGCCAGTACCCTGTGCGGGTTAAGTGCGCCACCCTCCCCTGGCACACTTTGCGGGCGGCCTTGAACCAAACACCGAAAACAACAACGGAGTGAGAAATGAACCACCTGGAATCTGAAACATCGAAGGTCGCTGAATCCGGTCCGGCATCTGAGAAGGAAGTCGAAACGGGGCTGAAAGAAGCGGTAGTTGCCGCACTGAAGACCGTTTATGACCCTGAGATTCCAGTCGATATCTACGAACTGGGTCTCGTTTATGAACTGGAGATTGAAGCCCCGGGAGCCGTCTCGATCCAGATGACGCTTACTTCGCCTGCATGCCCTGTCGCCGGGACACTCCCGGGGGAAGTCGAGGCCAGCGCTCGTGCCGTCGAAGGCGTTACCGATGTCGTGGTGGATCTGGTGTGGGACCCTCCCTGGGGAATGGAGAGAATGTCGGAAGCGGCCCGCCTTCAATTGGGTCTCGATCTTTAGCGTCTTCGCTCCATGCGCGCGCCGGCATCCTTATTTCGTGTCCAATATCTTTCTTGTGAAGAGCCCGACTTGGGGCGGAAAGCTGGACAAGCTTTCCGAGTGGCTGTAGGCAAGCGTGAAGCGGGCGACCTGAGCAGGATCCCATGCAAGAAGTAGTTTCAGGTCTGTCCACACCCGAGCAGATTCCCTCTGGAGTCAAACGCCTGGATCTGGGTGCTCGGCAGGTGTACCTGGTTCCAACGGCTCACGTTTCCAAAAAAAGTGTGGTCGACGTCAGAAAGACGATTGAGGCGGTAAGACCGGACGTGGTCTGCGTCGAGTTGTGTGAGGCGCGCTACAAGAACATCCTGGATCGGGAAGGCTGGAAGAAGACGAATATCGTCCAGGTCATACGCCAGGGGAAGGCGATGCTGTTACTGGCCTCACTCGTAATGGCCGCCTTCCAGAAGCGAATTGGAGACAGATTGGGCGTGAAACCGGGAGCCGAAATGATCGAGGCGATTGAAGGAGCCCGGGCAACCGATGCCAGCCTCATTCTTGCCGACAGGGATATCCAGACGACCTTGAAGCGCACGTGGGCACGACTGGGGTTCTGGAACAAGTCAAAAATGCTGTTCCAGTTGATGGCAGGTCTTTTTGTGGGCGAAGAGATAGATGAGGAGACTGTCGAGCAGCTCAAGGAAGAAGAAAAGCTGGGAGACATCCTGCGGCTTCTGGCGGATGAACTGCCCAATCTGAAAGAGACTCTGATCGACGAGAGAGATGTCTACCTGGCTCAGAAGATTAGAGAGAGTGCCGGCCAGCGAACCGTAGCCGTGCTGGGGGCGGGTCATGTTCCGGGTGTGCTCGGGCTCCTGGACCGCGACCACGACCTGACACCCCTTGAGGAGATTCCCAGAGCGGGGTGGCTGGGCAAGGTCATCAAATGGGCGGTACCGGCGCTGATCCTGGCCCTTTTTGCCTACGGGTTTGCGACGGGGGGAGTCGAGCGGTCACTGGAATCGGTGTACATCTGGATCCTCGTGAATGGAGTACTGTCTGCCCTGGGAGCGGCACTCGCCCTGGGCCATCCGCTCACGATCATAAGTGCTTTTTTCGCCGCCCCGTTGACCAGCTTGAATCCGATGATCGCCGCCGGGTGGGTAGCAGGTCTGGTCCAGTGCATGGTCAAGAAGCCCACCGTTGAAGATCTGGAGGGGCTTCCGGAAGCGATCGGGTCAGTCCGAGGATTCTGGCTAAACCCCACGACCCGGGTTCTTCTAGTTGTGGTTCTTTCCAATCTCGGAAGCGTACTCGGGACATTTGTCTCCGGCAGCTGGATTGCGGCCCGGCTGTTTTAATTGAAGATTGAAAATTGAAAATTTCGTGGTTTGGCCAGTGCTATTTGGACATCGGCAGAATCTTCCATTTTCCATTTTCACTTAGAAATAGCGACGGTTCGGGAAAATGAGGTCAGTCGCCAGGTCGAGAGTTCCAACAGCGCAACCCTGAGAGTGTAGGTCCCGGGAGGGGCGACTAAGCGATTGCTGTAGATGATGCCCCGGCCGTCTCTCACTTCCCTGGCATTCATCGTCACCCGGATGATCTCCCTCAGGCGCACGATTTCCCTCCCGTTCTGATCCAGCAGAAGACCCAGCACACCCAGTTGTGTCTGGACCCCCTTGCTCGATGCTCCCCGGAATGAGAACGGGTTCACTTTGAGCCTGAAGGGCAGGCCCATCAGGGTGCCCTCAGGGGTCTGCTGGAGAACATCCATGTCAGCACCGAGCTCCAGGAATCTCACCTGGGGAAGACGGCTGAGGGTGGTTTCGCCGGATGTGTCGAAAAACACTTCAAGCAAGGCCCGCTTGGCATCGAATTGTCCGGGAAGCTTCTTGAAGGCGGAGGCAACCCGAAGATCGGACCGACGCGTTCTGATCTGGATCCGCTCGAGAAGGTCTTCTCTTCCCGCGTGATTGGAATAGTAGCCGATCCGGTAAAGGTTGCCGAAAAGATGGTCGTTGATCTCAGCCAGCGTTTGGTCGAAATCGAGAATTGTCTCGAATCCGCTGAAACTCTTGCCACCGGTGGCAGGCCCCAGTCGGTTGAAGGCTTCAATCTGTTCTTCGTTCTTGTGTCGCCGGGAGGTGCGCCGGGAGGGGTCTTCTTGACTGGGATCGGGGCCGATATAGACCTGGGCCGAGGAAGGTACCCGTATGTTATAGATGACAAAGCCCTTTTTTCTGGCACGGGAGGCGCTGGCCGATGCCCTGGCATAAGATTGGTCCAGCCCATCAGAGATCAAGATCACGGCCTTCTGACTGCCCGCGGGTGCGCTCGAATTGACGAGGTCCATCAATCTGTTCAGTGAATCGTAGATGGCCGTCTGTCCGAGATGCTTTCTGGCCTGTTGGATGGCTTCGAGCACCAGCCTCCGGTCCACTGTGAAGGTCTGAAAAGGTAGAAGCTCGTTCGTAAACCCGAACACTCCGATTCGTGTCGCTTGAGAAAGGTTGTCGAGAAAGGTCTGGGCCGCAACGATTTCTTCAGTTCGAGTCGCAAACGTACTTCCGCTGACATCGATCAGAAAAGCCAACCACAAGTCGGGGCTCTGCCCGGACTCGTTCCTGGGCTGTTCGAAGATATCGAATTCAACCGGGATCCCGTTCTCTTCAACGATCAAATCCTCGGGAGAGAGGGAATTTTTGAAATTTCCAGCCAGGTCAGTGACTGTGAATTGGAGGCTGACCAGGTTGACATCGATCCGAAAAGGCTGTGATTCATCAGTTGCCTCCTGGCTCTCCTGGCCCACAACTCGGAACCCGTTCGCGAAAATGCCGGCCATGGCGGTGAGAAGAACAACCTGGGGAAGACCTCGATTCTTCAGAATCACGTCAGGACTCAAGCAGAAAGCCCCACCAGGCTCAGAAACTCGGACCGGGAGCGCGAGTCGTTTCGAAAGCGACCGAGCATGGCCGAAGTAATCATCTTGGTGGTCTGCTTTTTCACTCCACGCATCATCATGCACAGATGCTGCGCTTCGATCACGACGGCGACCCCCTTCGGGGCGGCGGCCTGGGTAATCGTTTCAGCGATCTGCTGAGTGAGACGCTCCTGGACCTGGAGGCGCCGTGAAAATACTTCAACGATCCGTGGGATTTTGCTCAATCCGATCACCTTTTCGTCCGGCAGGTAGCCAACATGGCAATGACCGAAGAAAGGGAGAAGGTGATGCTCGCAAAGACTGTATAGCTCGATGTCTTTGACGATCACCATCTCGTCGTACTGGACGGTGAACAGAGCATTCTTGAGAATTGATTCGGGGTCTAAATGATAGCCACTGGTGAGGAATTTAAGTACTCCCTCGACTCGCTCGGGAGTCTTGACAAGGCCCTCGCGTTCGGGCTGCTCACCCAGTTCAGCCAGGATCGTCCTGATCTCGTCTTGCACTGCAGTCTCCCTTCTAGGACAGGTGGTGCGTGTTGGTTATCAAATCATCATTGTACAGAATGCATTCTTCGCGGTGTCTCTTCAGGAACGTGAGTTACTCACAGCTCCCGTCCAAAAGCCGCGACACGGAACCAGCCGGCCAGGTCTCTGTGCACCGCCAGCATCACCCAGCCGTTAGCCCGCCCCAGGGTCCTCACGTCTTCCAGATGATCGTGCGCCAGTTCGAGAAGGATGGTGCCTCCCATGTCCAATAACTCGCCAGCCGCCTCGAAGATCTCCCGGAAGACCGACAATCGTCCGGTTTCGCCGAACAGGGCACCGTGAGGTTCGTAGTGAAGCACCGCTGGGTCAATCTCTCCGCTCGCGTCAGGGTTCAGGTAGGGAGGATTGGAGACGATCAACTGGAACTTGCCAAGCGCCGGACGGTTCCGAAGTTCGCAGCAGATCAGGCTCACTCGCCCTCTACATCCATGTCGCCGGCAGTTGAGTTCTGCCATCTGGAGAGCCGCCGGGCTGGATTCGATCGCCGTGACCAGGATTCTCGGATCCTCACAGGCGAGAGAGACTGCTATGCACCCAGAGCCGGTGCCGACGTCCAGGACCGAAACGGTCTCGTTTTCGATTCCGGCTATGATCTTCAGGGTTTCCTCCACGACCAGTTCGGTTTCGGATCGTGGAATGAGGACCCCGGGTCTTACCCGAAAGCCTCGTCCGTAGAACTCCTGCTCTCCGGACATGTACTGGATCGGGAAATGGATCCGGCGCAGCCTGATCAACTGTTGAAACAGAAGCTCCTCAGAGCCCGCCAGCTTCGAATCGGAAGAAGTCACGAGTCGAATTCGAGAACACTTGAGAACCAGCCCCAGAATACGGAGAGCATCTTCTCTCGGGTAGCAGAGCCGGGAAGAAGCCAGTTGCTCGCGACCGAACTGAAGAGCTTCCCGCAGGGTCACTTGCTCAGTTCGGCGGTCTTGAGGGCCTCTGTCTGCTCGTGTGCGGCCAGGGCATCGATGATGTCATCAAGACTGCCCTCCAACACCTGCTCGAGCCGGTGAACAGTCAGCTTGATTCGGTGATCAGTGACCCGGTTCTGCGGAAAATTATAAGTTCGGATCTTCTCGCTCCGGTCGCCGCTCCCCACCATCGCCCTGCGGCTCTCCGCGATCTCCTGGTGCTGTTTCTCCATGGCCTTCTCATAGATTCTGGAGCGCAACACCTTCATGGCCTTCGACTTGTTCTTGTGCCAGGATTTCTCATCCTGGCAGGTCACCACCTCTCCAGTCGGAAGATGTGTTATCCGAATTGCCGAGTAGGTCGTATTGACCGACTGACCCCCAGGTCCGGAGGAGCAGAAAGTGTCGATTCTGAGATCGTTAGGTTCAATGTGCACCTCCAACTCGTCAGCTTCCGGCAGGACAGCAACGGTTACGGCGGAGGTGTGAACACGACCCTGTGTATCGGTCTCTGGAACGCGCTGCACGCGATGAACACCGCCCTCGAACTTGAGACGACTGAACACGCCCTTGCCTTCAATCGAAACGATGCTCTCCTTCATCCCTCCAACCGACGAGTAGGTGACTGAAACCAGGTCGGTTTTCCAGCGCTTTGAGTCGGCGTAGCGGGAGTACATACGCAGTACTTCCTGGGCAAAAAGGGTCGCTTCGTCACCGCCTGTCCCGGCACGAATCTCCAGAATCACGTTTTTGCCGTCGTTCGGATTCCTGGGTAGCAGGAGCGCCCTCAATCGGTCCTCAGAGTCCTGTTCCTGCCTTTCCAGCAGGGTCAGTTCGTCGCGGGCCATCTGCAGGATTTCGGGGTCTGACTCTTCTGTGACCAGAGACTGTGCATCGGCGATCTGCCTGGAGATGGACAAGTAGTGCCGGTATTCGTCTACCGCAACCTGAAGCTCGGAGTGGGCGCGAGCGGTTTCCCGGTATCTCCTGGGAGATCCCAGAACCTTCTTGTCGCTCAGCTCTTCGGACAACTCTTCGTAGCGAGCTTCCAGCTCCCGCAGACGCTCCAGCATGTGTACTCCAGCCAGGTTGAAGACGCCCGGCCGCTTCGAAAGTTTCAGATCTCCGGGCTCGTCCACAAGATCGAACGGGGGTCCCGACAGACAAAGCGTAGCAAATTTGGGCCTTTCTGGTCGACGTGGGTGTTCTTGACAAAGTCCTGGCTGCACGATATAACGAATTTCTCAAATTTGTGACCAAGGATCCTCCGCATTTGTTGAAACTCCCATTTTAAGGTTGAATCGGGAACAGTCGGCCTGGCCTAGTCCAGAACTCTGATAGTCGCCATGTTTCCTGTTCCACCACCGGGAGGGGGATGCCAGAAGAAACTCTCAGGGGAGGAATGTGTTCCGATGGGAACCACTATAGAGACCGAGAAAGCTGAAGCACACTTGAAGGAAATGGAAAGCCAGGCGAACACTGCTATACCAGAGTTGCCTCAGATCATTGAGGAATCCGACGCGGCATTTGAGGAAATGCTCGCCGCCTACGACGCTACCTTCAACAGCCTGACTGAAGGGCAAGTCGTTGAAGGAACCGTCTTGAAGATTACCGACAAGGCAGTCGTTGTTGACGTCGGATACAAGTCGGAGGGAATGATATCCCTTGGCGAGTTTCGGAGTGAAGAAGGGAACCCCGAGGTCGAGGTGGGCGACAAGGTCGAAGTCCTCCTGGAGCATGCTGAGGGGCGTGATGGATTTGTTGTCCTCTCCCGTGAAAAAGCCGAGCGGGTGAAGATCTGGGACACCATTGAGCTGGCCTATCAGGAGCAATCCATTGTCAAGGGGCGCGTGATTGAAAGGATCAAGGGAGGTCTGGCCGTCGATATTGGTGTCCGCGCCTTTCTCCCGGGCTCTCAGATTGATCTGCATCCCATCCGCAACCTGGACATGTTCAAGGGGAAAGAGCTCGACATGCGTGTCATCAAGGTGAATAAGAGACGCGGCAACATCGTGCTGTCCCGTAAGGCAGTCCTCGAAGAAGAGTATTTCAAGCAGAAAGAGGGAACGCTGAAGTCTCTGGAGGAGGGTCTGATTGTTTCCGGCGTTGTCAAGAACATTACCGATTACGGGGTGTTTGTGGATCTTGGTGGAATTGACGGATTGCTTCACATCACCGACATGTCGTGGGGCCGGGTCAACCATCCTTCAGACCTGTTTCATGTTAGCGATGAGATCAACGTCAAGATTCTGAAGTTCGATCGCCTCGAAGAGAAGGTATCGCTGGGCTACAAACAGCTGTCGGATGATCCCTGGTTGAGTGCTTCGAAGCGGTACCCGAAATCATCCAGAGTTGAAACGAAAGTTGTGAGTCTGACGGACTACGGTGCCTTCGTGGAACTTGAAAATGGGGTCGAGGGCTTGATCCACATTTCCGAAATGACCTGGAACAAGCGCTTGAAGCATCCCTCGCAGCTCCTGACTGTGGGGGACAGCATCGAGGCGCAGGTCCTGGAGATCAACACCTCGGGTCGCCGTATCTCACTTGGACTCAAGCAGACGGAGCCCAACCCCTGGGATGAGATTGAAGCAAAGTATGCGATTAACTCGATCGTAACCGGCCAGGTTCGGAATCTGACGGACTTCGGAGCCTTCATTGAAGTTGAAGAGGGCGTGGATGGACTGGTCCATGTTTCCGATTTGAGCTGGACGAAGAAAGTCAAGCATCCTTCCGAGGTCCTGCAGAAAGGTGAGGAAGTGAGCGCTGTCGTTTTGAATGTCGATGCCGACAACCAGAGATTGTCGCTCGGAATCAAGCAGCTGGAACCGGATCGCTGGGAGGAGTTCTTTTCAGAGAAGCAGATCGGTGACGTTCTCCCGGGCAAGATCGTCAGACTCGCTAACTTCGGGGCTTTTGTGGAACTGGAGGAGGGAATCGAGGGGTTGTGTCACGTGTCGGAACTCGATACAGAGCGAATCGAGAATCCGGAAGACAAGTTTTCGATTGGTCAGGAGCTTGACTTTAAGGTGATTAAGATGAACCTTCTTGAGCGAAAGATCGGGCTGTCCATCAAAGCGCTTCTGCTGCCTGATCGAGAGGAAGCGGAGGATACCTGGAGTTACAGCGCCGAGTCCGGCAGAACTTCGATTGGGGAAATCGCTGGCGACCAGCTGGGTCAGTTGAAGAAAAAAGCAGAGCTGGCGAAGGAGGATGAGAATGACGAAGGCTGAACTTGTGGATGAGGTTTCCAGGAACTCTGACCTGAACAAGAAGGACGCGGAAGTCATTGTCCAAACCGTTCTTGACGGCATCGTAGATTCACTCAAGGCGGGTGAAAAAGTAGAGCTTAGAGGTTTTGGGAGTTTTCGTCTCAGAAGCAGGGCATCCCGCCAGGGTCGCAACCCCAAGACCGGAGAAAAAGTGTTTGTACCCGCCAAGAGGGTGCCCTACTTCAAGCCCGGAAAAGAGTTGAAAACCCTCATTAATTCCTGAATCGCCCTGAACTGACCCGGGCCCACCGTCTCCCCCCTCGAAGCAAGCGCAGTCTAGACTCGCTCCAATTCAGTCAAACCGTTAAAACCAGCAGATATGAGTTCTCGTGCGGTGACCTTTTTGGGAGCCTCGGGAGCCCCACTTCCAGCCCCTGAACCAGAATCTTTGATCGCCTCGTAAAAAAGCGTGATTCCTTTCAAATCCGTCTCCGCAGTTAGTATGTAAATAGCTGTCAAATATATGAAAAGATCGCCTTCCAAGGATCACGCTAACTTTTTGGGGAAAAAGCCTTTGCAAGGCTGGGAAAGGCATGGTAGGGTTAGGGCCGTTTCGCTCAAGGCTGGTAGGAATTGCCACTTTCCACAACCTGTGGAAAACACTGTGGAAACCTAGGCGGGCTCTGACTGGCATGGGCTAAGTGTCAGTCCCTTCCTGAGTCAAAACTAAGGACATTTAAGTTCATTATCGGCTGAAGTGCATATGCAGTTTTGGGACACCGTTCTGTCTGCCATACAGGGGCGGGTTTCTAAGCAGAATTTCGATATCTGGTTCAGGCCGACTGTCGCTGAATCGGAGCTTAGCGAAGCCAGGCAACTGATCGTTCGGGTTCCGAACGAGTACTTTCGCTACTGGCTCACTGAGAACTACTCCGAAGTCATCGAAGAAGCTATTGGCGAAGTGGGATTGGAGGCCTGGGGATGGGAACTCGTGGTGGAGGATCCCGAGCCGGGTCACGACAGATTCGATTCCGGAATCGATATCATCACAGAAGGCCCGTGTCCCCAGGCGGCCCAATGTAATCTGAGTCCGAGATACACCTTCGGACGCTTCGTAGTCGGAGCCAGCAACCAGTTTGCCCACGCTGCAGCCCTGGCTGTGGCGGAGCAACCTTCAAAGGCGTACAACCCCCTGTTCATATATGGAGGAGTAGGTCTGGGTAAGACGCATCTGATGCATGCCTTAGGACATTACATCAAGATCCGTTCCCCGCGCGCGCGGCTGACCTACATGTCATCCGAACGCTTCATGAATGAGCTCATCAACTCTATCCGCTATGATAAGACAATCCAGTTCCGAGAAAAGTATCGCAACATAGACGTCCTGTTGATAGATGACATCGAGTTTCTGGCAGGAAAGGAGCGAACTCAGGAAGAGTTCTTTCACACCTTCAATGCCCTCTATGACAACCAGAAGCAGATCGTGATCTCGAGTGATTGCCCGCCGCGGGAAATCCCGACATTGGAAGAGCGTCTGCACAGCCGTTTCGAATGGGGATTGATTGCCGATATTCAGGCTCCCGACCTGGAGACGAAGGTGGCGATTCTCAAGAAGAAAGCTGAACTGGAAGCTGTGAGTCTGCCCGACGATGTGGTGTTTTTCATCGCACAGCACATTCGTTCCAATGTTCGTGAGCTGGAGGGATCGTTGATCAGGCTGGTTGCCTTCAGCAGTTTGACCGGCGAAGAGATTACTCTCGATCTGGCCGAGAAGGTTCTCAGGAGGATTGCCGAACAAGACACCAGAATCATCACAGTGGAAGACGTGCAGAGGGTAGTGGCGAACCACTTCTCTTTGAGTCCAACCGATCTGAGGGCCAGAAGTAACTCTCGTCGAATCGCTGAGCCGCGACAGATCGCCATGTATCTGGCTCGAGTATTGACCACGCACTCTCTGCCTCAGATCGGCAAGGCCTTTGGAGGTAAACACCACACAACTGTGCTCCATTCGGTCAGGAAGATCGAGCACCTTTCCAAGCAGGATCCTCGCATGAAGGCGCTGCTGAAACGCCTGCAGGAACTGATTCAGTAGTACTCAGGGGATTTTGCCGATAGTAATCAGACCCGAAGGATAAAGCCTGATGGAATTTGTAGTACAGAAAGGAGAGATGCTCAGAGAGCTCCAGTATGTGCAGGGAGTGGTCGAGAAAAAGACGACCGTACCAATTCTTTCCAATCTTCTCTTGGAGACGACGGGGAACACTCTGGTCATCACCGGAACTGACCTTGATGTCACGATTCGGTGCAGTTGTCCGGCTGCGGTCAAAGTGGCCGGTTCGGTAACCGTTTCAGCTCGAAAACTTTTCAACATTGTCCGGCTGCTTCCTGACTCCGAAATCCATTTCAAGATGTCGGGCGGGGACGAGTGGGTAGCGATCACCTGCCAGCGCTCAAGGTTCAAGGTGGCCAGTCTTTCCAAGGAGAACTTTCCGGATGTACCCCAGGTCGACAGTGAAAGATTGGAGCTGCCGGCAGCCTCCGTGCGCTTCATGATTTCTCGATGTATTTTTGCCATCACGCAAGAGGAGTCTCGCTTTGCGCTCAATGGTGCCCTCATGATCTTGAGGCCGAATCAGATGATGTTTGTGGCAACCGATGGGCACCGGCTTGCTCTGGTTTCCGCGACCACGGAGATCCCTGGCGTCGAAGGCGAGATGAAGAACCTGGTTCCCAAAAAAACGCTGGTTGAACTGGTCAAGCTGGCGGCCTCCGGTCATGACACTATCCAGTTTGCCAAAGACTCTAACCATCTCCTCTTTCAGGTTGGTGAACGAATCCTTATCTCTCGAATGCTGAGCGGCCAGTTTCCTAACTACGAGATGGTCATCCCTAAGGACAACGACAGGGACGTTAAGATCGACACCGTAGAACTGAGCGACACTCTGAAAAGAGTCGCGATCATGGCCGACGAGCAGTCCCGGGCGATCAAGCTGAACCTCAGCGAAGGCCAGCTGGATGTCTCCTCCAACAATGCCGACCTGGGGGAGGCAAAGGCTTCCTTGCCGGTGGAGTTCGAGGGGGAGACTCTTTCCATTTGCTTCAATGCCGGATACCTGCTGGAGTTCTTGTCGGTTCTTGATTCTGAGAAGGTCACTCTGCAGCTTCGGGACGGCGAAACCCAGGGTCTCTTCAGCCCGGCTGACGACGAAGAATACTCTTACCAGTATGTCGTGATGCCAATGCAACTTTGAGTACTCGCGTCCATGAGTACCAGGGCCCCCGTAGCCCAACCAGATCTTCTCTTCCACGGGCATTCCAAAGTCTTTACTGGTCAGTCACTTAGTGCGCCTTGAAAGGGGCTGCAGGTGCCCTCTCAAGCCGGGGGATTGTGGTAAAATATACGAGTCTGAAGAATAGCTCCTGAACAGGTGCTTCTTGATCTGAACTTGCCCCGGAATCAAACCGCTAAAACAGGCTCATGACTGCATACACTGCTGACAAAATTAAGGTCCTGGAAGGGTTGGAAGCAGTGCGCAAGCGCCCGGCCATGTACATCGGAACCACTTCGATCGCGGGCTTGCATCACCTCGTTTATGAGGTGATCGACAATTCGGTTGATGAAGCTCTAGCCGGGCACTGTGATGAGATCAACGTGACCATCCACATTGACAACTCGGTGACCGTGACGGACAACGGCCGGGGAATCCCGGTGGACAGTCATCCCGTGAAGAAGAAGCCTGCGGCCGAGGTCGTCATGACCACTCTTCACGCCGGGGGGAAGTTTGACAACGATTCCTACAGAGTCTCGGGTGGGCTGCACGGAGTAGGCGTCTCAGTCGTCAATGCTTTATCCGAGTCGCTCTTTCTGGAGATCCGGCGCGACGACAAGGTTTATCAGCAGACATACGAGCGTGGCATCCCTACGACTTCGTTTCGCCAGACCGGGACCACGAAGCGTCGTGGCACCATCATCACTTTCAAGCCCGACCGGTCGATCTTCGACACTCTGGAGTTCAGCTACGACACTCTGGCTCAGCGAATGCGGGAAATGGCCTTCCTGACCGCCGGGCTGAGCATCACTGTCGAGGATTTGAGATCTGGGAAGAAGCAGAACTTTTCTTACGAGGGAGGTGTCGTGGATTTTGTCCGGTACCTGAACCGGAACCGGACGGCTCTTCACGAGGACCCCATCTACATCGAAGTAGAAAAGGCCGACGTTCACGTGGAGGTGGCGCTTCAATACAACGACGGCTACAACGAGATTCTGTACTCGTTTGCGAACACGATTAACACGGTCGAAGGCGGCACGCACCTGATTGGTTTCAAAGCGGCACTGACTCGAACTCTCAACGCGTATGCCGTGGAGAACAATCTTCTTCGCGATCTGAAGCAAAAGCTCAGCGGAGAGGATGTTCGTGAAGGCCTGGCTCTGGTCATAAGTGTCAAGCTCTCCGACCCCCAGTTTGAGGGTCAGACCAAGACCAAACTTGGAAACAGCGAGGTCAAGGGAGCTGTCGAGGCCGCCTGCAACGAGAGGCTCTCGATTTACCTCGAGCAGAATCCAGCCATTGGCCGCCGGATTATCGAGAAGGCGGTCGACGCGGCCCGCGCCCGCTACGCGGCACGTAAGGCCAGGGACTTGACGCGTCGGAAGAGTGCACTCGACAATCTCGCGCTTCCCGGAAAGCTGGCGGATTGTCAGGAACGAGATCCGGCTCAATCGGAGATTTTCATTGTCGAGGGGGACTCGGCAGGCGGTTCGGCGAAACAGGGGCGGGATCGGAGATTCCAGGCAATTCTTCCCATCAAGGGCAAGATTCTGAATGTGGAGAAGGCCCGCTTCGACAAGATGCTCGGTAACACCGAGATCACCACCATGATCGCGGCGATTGGCACAGGCATCGGTTCTCACGACTTCGACCTCGCCCGACTTCGGTACCACAGAGTCATCATCATGACGGATGCCGATATCGACGGAAGTCACATTCGGACGCTTCTCCTGACCTTTTTCTACAGGCAAATGACCGAGCTGGTGAGAGAGGGACACATCTATATCGCGCAGCCTCCTTTGTACCTGGTCAAGAAAGGCCGGAGGGAGACTTATCTGACCGATGACCGAGCCCTGACTCAGTATCTGCTGAAGGAAACGGGGACCGACATCTCCTTTACGGTGAGGAACAGCGGAGCGCTCTATTCGGGAGAGGGGTTTCGGAAGGCCATTCGGGAAATCATGCAGTTCCAGGAGACCTTCGACCGGCTTGCCATCACTTTCGATCCCGACCAGCTGAAGTGTCTGGTGAGTTTTTTTGACGAGAACCCCACGGACCGGGCTAGTCTTCGGGAGCTTTTTCAGGACAAGTCACGGCTTGCTGAGCTGGCCAGAGCTTTCGACGAGAGTGCTGCGGAGGTCCAGTTGGACGCGGAGCACAATCTCTTTGAGGTCAGAGCTGGAGACCATGTCATCAGTCTGGAGCTTCTGAACTCGGGCGAGATTCAGACCCTGTTGAGCATGTCGAGGCGGGTCTCGGCCTACAGAGGTTCAGGCTATACGGTCGAACAAGCTGGTCAGGTCATTGAAGCTGAGAACTGGAGGGAGCTGGTTGAGACGGTACTGGTAGTAGCCAGGAAGCAGCTGTCAATTCAGCGCTACAAGGGTCTTGGGGAAATGAACCCGGACCAGCTCTGGGAAACGACCATGGATCCGGAGAAGCGAACCCTCCTTCAGGTTCGCATCGAAGACAGCCTTCAGGCCAACGATATCTTCAACATTCTCATGGGAGATGCCGTCGAGCCAAGGCGTAACTTTATTGAGACCAATGCCTTGCAGGTGAAGCACCTGGATATCTAGTGCATCTCGCCACTTATGGCGGGCTGCACTTAGGGCTGCTACCGGCAGTCCCCTAGCACTTCGAGTCCCTTCGAACAGAGCGTTGGCCGTGAAAGCATCCAGATTCAAAGGCTGTCTTGAGGAATAACTGAATGCCCGAGCTCCGAGATAATGAACTCCCGGTAAACATCGAAGACGAAATGTGTTCTTCGTATCTGGATTACGCCATGTCGGTGATTATCGGTCGGGCTTTGCCGGATATCCGAGATGGTCTCAAGCCCGTCCACAGACGCATTCTCTATTCCATGCACGAGCTGTCGAACACCTTCACCCGGGCACCTAAGAAATCGGCTCGAATTGTGGGCGAGGTCATTGGAAAATACCATCCTCATGGTGACTCGGCAGTCTATGACACCATGGTGCGCATGGCGCAGGATTTTTCAATGCGCGAGGTGCTCGTCGACGGGCAGGGCAATTTTGGTTCGGTCGATGGGGACTCTCCGGCAGCCATGCGTTACACCGAGGTCCGGATGTCCCGGATTGCAGCAGAGCTGCTGGCCGATATCGAGAAAAACACGGTCGACTTTATTCCCAACTATGACGAGTCTCTGAGTGAACCCACCGTTCTTCCCGCTCGCTTTCCCAGCCTGCTTGTGAACGGAGCTTCCGGGATTGCCGTGGGTATGGCAACCAACATTCCCCCTCACAATCTGAGTGAAGTCGTGGCCGCAGCCCTGCTGCTGCTGGACCGGGCGGATGCCTCCCTGGCTGAGATCCTGGAGCTCGTCCCGGGACCGGATTTCCCAACCGGAGCTTTCATTTATGGTCGCCAGGGGATCTTCTCGGCCTATCGAACCGGGAGGGGAATCCTCCACCTGAGGGCCCGGACCAGCTTTGAACCGCTTGGGAAAGACCGCGAAGCGATTATTATCGACGAGCTGCCCTATCAGGTGAACAAAGCTCGTCTGGTAGAGAAGATTGCTCAACTCGTGGTTCAGAAAAAGATCCAGGGGATCAGCGATCTGCGCGACGAGAGCGATCGTAGCGGCATGCGCGTCGTGATTGAATTGAAGCGCGGCGAGCAACCTCAGATCGTGCTGAACACGCTCTTCAAGCTGACCCCTCTGCAGTCCTCCTTTGGGATCATCATGCTGGCGATTGTCGCCGGCCGTCCCGAGGTTCTCTCTCTGCCTGAGGTCATACGTCACTTCCTGGAGCACCGGAAGGACGTGGTCAGGCGCCGTACTACCTTCGAACTCGACAAGGCTCAGGGGCGCTCCCATATCCTGGAAGGTTTGCGTATCGCTCTTGGCCAGCTGGATTCCATTATCAGCCTGATTCGAGCTGCCCAGGATCCCGGAGAAGCCAAGCGCGGCCTGGTTGAAGAGTTTGACCTCACAGAAAGTCAGGCCCGGGCCATCCTGGAGATGCGGCTGCAGCGCTTGACGGGACTGGAAAGGGAGAAGATTGAGCAGGAGTATGCCCAACTCCAGGAGACCATCGCCAGGCTCCGGGAGATCCTGGAAGACCCTGCGGCCCTCAAGGCGGTCATCCGGGATGAACTAGTACAGATTCAGGCTGCCTACGCCAGTCCACGCCGAACTGAGATCGTGGAGACCGAGATCGATCTTTCCATGGAGGACCTGATTGCCGAAGAACAGATGGTGATCACCTCCAGCCGGGACAGCTACATCAAGCGAACCTCGTTGAGCACTTACCGAAGCCAGCATCGAGGCGGAAAAGGGCGCATCGGAATGTCGACACGGACCGAGGAAGACATCATTGCCGACCTGTTCGTAGCTTCGACGCACAGCTACATGCTCATCTTCACGACCCGGGGGAAACTCCACTGGCTCAAGGTCTGGAAAATCCCCGAAGTGGGAACGACTGGAAAAGGGAAACCGATTGTCAATCTGATTCAGGTGGATCCCGATGATCGTGTGGCCGACGTGTTGAACGTGCATGATTTTGAGGGAGGGGCCCAGGTGGTCATGGCCTCCCGTCGCGGCTACGTGAAAAAGACCCCTTTGAGCGCATTCTCTCATCCTCGCGCGAATGGAATTATTGCCTGCAGGGTGGATGAGGAAGACGAACTCATGAGTGTGGCTCTGGCCGAGGGCGACGAGGACATCATGCTCTTCTCCAAGCTGGGCAAGGCGATTCGTTTCAATTTTGGACAGGTCCGGAGCATGGGCCGAGTCTCCAGGGGAGTGAGAGGAATCAGGCTTCGACCCGGTGACCATTTGATCGGGATGGAGATTGTGGATCCAGAGAAACCGGATCTGCTGGCTGTAACCGAGTACGGATTCGGAAAGCGAACCCCCATTGACCAGTATCGAGCTCAGGGTCGAGGAGGACAGGGCGTGATCAACATCCGAACCTCGGAAAAAAACGGGAATGCGATCACCTCATTCCTGGTCAATGACGACTCCGATATCATGATCATCACTGAGAGTGGAAAACTGATCAGACTTCCCGCCGATCAGGTCCGCTTGACCGTTTCCCGCAGTACCCAGGGTGTGAAGCTCATCGATCTAAACGAGAATGACCGAGTCGCTGATGTCAGCCTCATTCCACCCGAGGAGGACGAGCAGGAAGCACCCGGGGAGGACGAGCAGGAAGCACCCGGGGAGGACGAGCAGGAAGCACCCGGGGAGGACGAGCAAGAACCAACCGGGGAGGCGGGGCCATGAAGCTCAGCCGCGGAGTCCTCGGACTACCGCTCCTGATGCTCGCCTTTGCCGTTACCATAACGAAGAGGGCTGAGAGACGACCAAGCTTGCTTTTCCGGAAAGCCCAGCTACTGGAAAGAAGCGGCAGCCTGCAGCAGGCTGCCAGGGCCTACAACAGCCTGATTTCCCAGTACCCGGGCACCCCGGCTGCCTGCCGGGCACTGTGGGAGTTGGCTTCTATGGAGTATTCGGTGATCCAGGATACGGAGAAGGCGGTGGGCCTGTTTCACAATCTTGTTGACTCTTGTCGGGGAGACGAACTCGTTGGCCACGCGATGCTGATGATCGCAGACATTCATGAAATAGATCTGCGCGATCTGGAGCAGTCGAATCAGATCAGGCGTGAGTACCTCGAGCTGGTATCGGATTCGGAGAGATCTCACGAAACGCTCTTTAAGATCGGCGACGTCTTATTCAAGCAAGGCAAGTATGTGGAGGCTCAAGCAACTTTTGAACATTTGCTGGAACTCGAGCCGGAGGAAGAGATCGCGACTCCAGCCAATCTGCGGATCGGGACGATCCTCCAGATGGGTCAGGATTACGACAGGTCCATCCCGTATTTTCACTCCGTAATTGAGCGATCCCGGAGCCCTGAATTCCGACTCCAGGCCCGCCTTAGTCTCATCGAGAGTTATGAATTTCTGGACAAGCTTTCGCGGGCTCTGGAGATCGCGCGGGAAATTCGACCGGATGAGTACCCGGCTCACCTCAAGAATGACATGCTGATGAGACTCAGTCAGAAGAAGCTGCATTTTGCGCGCTAGGGCTCGTACTCGCTTTCATAAGTAGGAAGAAGTGGAGAGAGTACTGGAATGAGCTGGTGGCAATCACTCGTTGTGCTGGGGTTTGCACTCCTGCTCCTGCTGGGTAGAGGGGTCTGGTGGCTGTACCAGCGAGGAGTGGCCTTGAGAGCAGACGCACTCCTGCGGGCCAGGTACCTGGCCCGCAGGTACGAGTTTCCGGAAGCTTTCGAGGTACTCTCAAGTTTTGATCGGAACAAGGGTCTGGAGACCCTCACCGAAAGCCATCCGGACCTGGAGCAAGCCGTCAACGAGATCAAGAACTATGCGCGGCGGGAATTCCAGGCAAGGAAGCAGATTCCCAGCCTGAAGATCTCTCCCCAGCCTGCATCAGGAGGAGACTCCAAGAAACTGAAGGCTGCCCTGGTCACGATTGTCCGTGGCATCTATACCAATCCGGAGAATGTCGACGTCCTGGGTGAGGGTGGCGAGGATGCACTCGATGCCTTCATGAGTTCCCTGGTTGAATAGGCAGAGTACTGAGCACTTCGTGCTATAATCGCTGCTTTTGTTCTGCTCCGGAAGGGGGTGTTGATCACTTTGGCATATGTGAGAGTTCAAGATGGGGAGTCGCTTGAGAGTGCCCTGCGTCGGTTCAAGCGCAAGGTCCAGCAAGAAGACATCATCAAGGACATCAGGAAACACGCCTTCTATTTGAAACCCGGGGAACGAAAACGGCTCAAACAGGCACTCGCCCGCAAGCGTGCCCGTAAGAAAATGCGGCAGACCTTCCTTTTTCGAAGATAACTTCCCATTGCCCAGGCGGCCCGGCTGATAGAATCAGCCGGGCTTTTTTGTTTCAGGCGCCAATCAGAAGGGAGCTATCCGGATGAGAGAGTTTCTCCATTGAGCCGGTTCGTCGGTATCGCCGGAATCCTGACGATTATTGGAATCGCGGTACTCGCGTCTGAGGACCGCCGACGGATTCCCTGGCGTATGGTCTTGTGGGCGATACTTCTTCAACTCGTGTTCGGGGTGGTTGTCTTGAAGACGGTCTTTGGCCAGATGGCCTTGAAGGAAGTGGCCGGAGCGGTGACCTCCCTCATCGGCTACGCAGATTTCGGAGGCCAGTTCGTTTTTGGCCACCTGTCCAGGGATCCCACACCCTACATCTTTGCCTTCAGGGTTCTGCCTATTGTGATCTTCATCTCGTCGTTTTTCACCTGCCTGTACTACCTGGGCATCATGCAGTTGATTGTGGTGGCGATGGCGAAGATCATGAAGAGGTTCCTGGGGGTAAGCGGGGCCGAGTCGCTGGCCACCGCAGCCAACGTCTTCATGGGACAAACGGAGGCTCCTCTCGTCATTGCTCCCTATATTCCCAGCATGACCCATTCCGAACTGATGGTTCTGATGACCGGAGGCATGGCCACCGTGTCGGGTGCGATTCTGGGTGCGTACATCGGATACGGGATCAATGCTGAGTACTTGATCACCGCCAGCGTTATGGCCGCCCCGGCTGCCCTGATGATGGCCAAGATCATCATCCCCGAGACGGGCGTGCCGGTGACAGCCGGTGAAGTCAGGCTCAAGATCGAACGCACCGATGCGAATCTGATCGAAGCTGCCGCGCGAGGCGCCTCGCAGGGGCTCAAACTTGCCCTCAATATTGCTGCCATGCTGATCGCCTTCATCGCCATGATTTATCTGTTCAACGCTGTGATCTCCTGGTGTGGTCGCCTGACAGGTCTGGAATCACTGATCGGGACTCCGATCACCTTCGAGTTGATCCTCGGTTATTGTCTGGCTCCCCTGGTGTTTGTCATGGGGGTTTCCTTTGATGAGGCCGCCACGGTCGGTCGGCTATTGGGTTTGAAGATCGTGCTGAACGAGGTCATCGCATATGCGGACCTGGCACAGATCAAGGACACGCTCAGTCCCAGAAGCGAACTCATAGCAACTTTCGCCCTGTGCGGTTTTGCCAACTTCAGCAGCCTGGGAATTCAACTGGGAGGGATTGGCCCTCTTGCGCCCGAGCGTCGAAAGGATCTGGCAACGATTGGCCTGAGAGCCGTCCTGGCGGGTGGTCTGGCAACCTGCATGACGGCCACCCTGGCCGGCCTGTTGAGCTAGAATCTATGGATTCAGAGCTTTACCAGGGACATCTCGAACGAGCAGCAGGCTTTCTGCAGGCCAGGCTCGGGGATCCTCCGAGCACTGCACTGGTGCTGGGAAGCGGGCTGGGGAACTTTGTGGATGCGCTGCCCACGCACTCCTCCCTGGCCTACGGGGAAATCCCAGGTTTTCCTGTCTCCGGTGTGATCGGTCATCCGGGCAAGCTGACTCACTCGGGCGGTCGAGGCGTTTCGTTTTGCGCTTTGCAGGGCCGCTCGCATTTCTACGAAGGCCTTGCTCAGAGCGAGATTGTCTTTCCAGTTCGCTCGCTGGCACGGTGGGGGATCCGCGACTTCGTCATCACCAATGCTGCCGGAGCCATTGGCCGAGATTTCTCTCCTGGCGATCTGATGGTGATCAGCGATCACATCAACCTCTCCGGCGACAACCCCCTTGCCGGGCCCAACCTGGATGCTCTGGGGGAGCGCTTTCCTGATATGACGAACGCCTATCACCCGGACCTGAGAAAGACCGTTCTCGAAGCCGGTCGAGAACTGGGGCTGGAGGTCAAGCAGGGAGTCTATGTATGTGTGAAAGGGCCCTCCTATGAGACCCCCGCCGAGATCCGCATGCTCAGGGCTCTGGGCGCCGATGTCGTGGGCATGTCAACCGTGCCCGAAGTCATCAGCCTGAACCACATGCGCTGCCGGGTGGTCGGCATCTCCTGCATCACCAACATGGCAGCCGGGATCCTTCCAGGGCCACTTGAGCACGACCAGGTTCTGGACACACCAGACGGGTCGGCCAGGATTTTGAAAACCTGCTGTTGGCATTTCTGGATCGAGTGAGTGAAGTTGATTGAGAAAAGCTAAAGCTCAGGATATAGGTCGGTTCAGGTGGCGAGCCCAAGAACGTTCCAACGTTCCAGCGTTCCACTGTTCCAATGGGAAGAGGCTGCAAGGGGCAATCTTGCACGCCGTGCTTCTGTGGGCGGCCTGCTCGCCCCCAGTCTCCGAGCAGGGCGTCGAAAGTGTCGACCTCCTCATCAGCGGAGGGACGGTCGTCACCATGGATGCGAACTTCACGATCCACGATCCCGGTTTCGTGGCGGTTCGCGAAGATCGCATTGTGGCGCTGGGCCCCCTGGCCGATGTGAGCGGCTATTCCGCGGTCAGGACCGTCGACGCGGCGGATACGATCGTACTCCCCGGATTGATCAATGGTCACCAGCATGCCCCGATGACTCTCTTTCGTGGACTGGGGAGCGATTTGAAGCTGATGGACTGGCTCACCGAGTACATATTCCCGGCAGAAAGCAAGAACGTGGATCGCGACTTTGTCTTCTGGGGCGCACTGCTTTCAGCTACCGAGATGCTGGAGTCTGGAACGACCACTTTTGTGGATATGTACTACTTCGAAGGGGAAGTGGCGCGGGCAACTTCAGCTGCCGGGATGCGGGGGATCCTGGGCCAGACCGTCATCGGGTTTCCGGCTCCGGATTACCCGTCCCCCGAAGAAACCCTGAAGGGGACAGAGCAATTCATACTGGACTGGAAAGACGATCCTCTGGTCACACCGGCGGTGGCTCCGCATGCCCCCTACACCTGTTCTCGAGAGGTATTGGACGCTTGCAGAGAACTGGCCGAAAAACACGATGTTCCTCTCATTATCCACCTGGCAGAAACCCGGGACGAGGTCCGCCAGGTGGAAGAGAATACAGGTTTTCGACCCGTTGCATACCTGAATGAAATCGGTTTCCTGGTAGATCGCCTGATTGCCGCCCATGTCGTCTGGGTCAACCAACAGGAGATCCGCTTCCTGGAAGAACACGGTGTCGGTGTGATTCACAATCCGGAGTGATTGGCGACAGTTAGAATTCCCCGCGACGACAAATGGAATTCCCCGCTTTTTCAGGGCTGATCCTGACCATGAGGGCATGGTTAAGGATCAGCAAGTGCGGAGGTTAGTAAAGTTGAAGAAGAACGAGAAGACGCTAACGATGGCGGCGGCCAAAGCGGGGATGTCGCGAAAGACAGCTCGCAAGTACCTGAAGTCGGGAAAGCTACCGAGCCAGTGTCAGCCGGAACGGTATTGGAGAACTCGATCGGATCCGTTCGAGTCGGTGTGGCCGGAGGTGAAAGAGATCCTGAAGCGATCGCCGACGGTGGAAGCAAAAGCGGTGTTCGATCATTTGTGTCGTCAGCAGGAAGGGGCCTTCCAGCAAGGCCAGTTGAGAACGCTGCAGCGCAGGATCAAGCAGTGGAAGGCAGAATACGGAGAAGCGAAGGAGGTGATGTTCCCGCAGAAGTATCAGCCGGGACATCAAGCGCAATCGGACTTCACGTTTATGGGGCGCCTCGGAGTGACGATCCAGGGCCAGCCGTTTCCCCATCTGCTGTACCACTTCGTGTTGGCCTACTCGAACTGGGAAGCGACCACGCTGTGTTTCAGTGAGTCGTTTGAGAGCCTCAGCCTGGGGCTTCAGAACGCGTTGTGGGAGTTGGGGGCGCTGCCCGAGGAGCACCGGACCGACCGGCTCTCGGCGGCAGTCAAGAACCTGAAGCGGGAAGAGTTCACCGAGCGCTATCAAGCGTTGCTGAGACACTTCGGGATGCGCTCCAGTCGCACTCAGGCAGGAAAGGCACACGAGAACGGGGATGTGGAACAGTCCCATCACCGCTTGAAACGGGCCATTGAGCAGGAACTGCTGCTGCGGTGTAGCCGTGATTTTTCCAGCCGGGAAGAGTACGAGGGCTTTGTAGCGGTGATTGTGTCCCGGCGCAATGCGGCCCGGCAAAAGCGCCTGGGAGAAGAGCTGGCAGTGATGCGCCCGTTGCCGGCACGCCGTCTGGATGACTTCACCCGGCAGTGGGTGAGAGTCTCCCCCAGCAGTACGATCCGGGTTCGCCACAACACCTATTCGGTGGACAGCCGGTTGATCGGCGAGCGCGTTCAAGTGCGGGTGTGGGCGGATCAGGTGGAGGTCTACTACGGAGGACGGCGCCAGGCACGGATGCCGCGCTTGCGAGGAGAAGGCAAGCATCGCATTGACTACCGGCACGTGATCCATTCGTTGGTGCGCAAGCCGGGGGCGTTTACTCGCTATCGCTGGCGGGAGGATCTGTTTCCGGGGATCTTGTTTCGAGTCGCCTACGACGAGCTGCGCCGAGATTGTCCGGCCACGGCGGATCGCCAATATCTGAAGATCCTCGAGGTGGCTGCCCAGGAAGGTGAACAGCGGGTGCGAGAGGCACTTCAGGTGTTGATTGAGCGGGGACAAAGAATCCGTTTTGAAGCACTACGAGAATGCCTTGTCGATCCGGTGGTGGAACCCTGGGAAGTGATGGTGGAGAAGATGGACGTGGGCCTCTACGACACCCTTCTCGAGAACCGGGAGGTGAGGTCATGAGCACAGGCAACTTACCGCGACTTCGCGAGTGCCTAATCGAGCTGCATCTACCGGCCTTTCGGGAGCACTACGCCGCCCAGGCGGCACTGGCCACCCAGGAAAGTCTGTCCTATCCCCGGTTTCTCTTGTCGTTATCTGAGATCGAGGTGGCGGAGCGGCACGAGCGCAAAATCCAGCGCCAGCGTCGGGCCTCCAAGCTTCCCTGGGAGAAAACGCTGACGGCGCTGGACCGCTCGCGCTTGCCCCAAAGCGTGGATCGACAACTCACAGCGCTGCTGGAAGGGACGTTTTTGGATCGTGCCGAGAACGTCTTGGCTTTCGGTAACCCTGGGAGCGGGAAAACCCATCTGGTCTGTGCTCTGGGCCAGGAGTTGATTCTGCTGGGGCGCCGGGTTCTGTTTTCTACCTGCGCCCTGCTGGTACAGCGATTGCTGCGGGCCAAAATCGATCTGACTCTGGAGAAGGAGCTCAAGAAACTGGATCGCTTCGAGGCTCTCATAGTCGATGACATCGGCTACGTTCAGCAAAGCCGGGAGGAAATGGAGGTTCTCTTCACACTGCTGGCCCATCGTTACGAACGTCGCAGCATCTTGCTGACCAGCAACCTGATCTTCTCGGACTGGGAGAGGATCTTCAAGGACCCCCTGACGACGGCAGCAGCCATCGACCGGCTGGTGCACCACAGCGTGATTCTGGAACTCAACGTCCCGAGCTATCGAATGGAGAGCGCCAAGGCAAAGCAGCAGGGAACCACGAAATGAGGAAACCGCGAGGAGGTCAAATCCGGGCAAATCGGCTGATTGGACCCCGGAAAGTGCTTGGTGAGGGCGATAGACGAGTGCCCGCCAAGGGGAGAGGTCGTACAGCGCCCTACAGAGGCCGCTCAGCAGCCTCGTGGATCTGGTCCACTCCCCTCGACGCCAGCGCGAGCGAGGGGGAGCTCCGTTCGGGCTACGCCCTCACTCCGTCCCCCTCGCATTCTAGGAACAATCTCTCTTTTTTACAGAAAGGAGGACCGCGGAAAGGGCCGTCTCAGAGGACGGCTACAGCTCTTTTTTTTTAATCCTTGTGTGGGGATTTCCAATCGTCGCTGCGGGAATTCTATTTGACGTTGATCACCGGAGAGCAACATGAAACTGGCGTCCGGTACGGCTCCCGTTCCCCTCCTGCTTGAGGCAGGCGTCGATGTTGGCCTGGGCACGGATGGTGCAGCCAGCAACAACAACCTCGATCTCTTACAGGAAGCCGATACCATGGCCAAGCTGCACAAGCTCGTCTCTGGAGATCCAACTGTGATCTCGGCACGGGAGGCGCTGGTGGCCGCCACGATTGGGAGCGCCAGGGCCCTGAATCAGGACGCGGAACTGGGGAGCCTGGAAGTCGGTAAGAAAGCAGATGCGGTCGTACTCGGGCTCGGAGAAGCCTCCGCTGTTCCCGTTTACGATCCCTATGCGCTGGTGGTCTACTCCCTGCACGGATCAGCTGTTGAAACCGTAATCGTCAATGGCCGGGTCGTGGTCGAGGATGGAAGAATCACCACCATTGACCGGCAGGAGCTGTGGCGGCAGGTGGAAAGGTTGCGGAGGAAGGTGGTCCGGTCGCTGGAGGACTAGCCGCTCGCTGGCGCTCGCGCCTATCCTGGTTACTGGTTACCGGTTACCGGTTCTGGAATCCCCGGCGTCGAACGAGTAACCGGTAACCGCAAACCGCCAACCATCAACCTCATTCCCCAGGAATGAGCTCGAGGGCCACCGAGTTCATGCAGTACCGCTGACCCGTCGGCTCGGGGCCGTCGTCGAAGACATGGCCCAGGTGAGCGTCACAGGCACTGCACAGGACCTCAGTTCTGCGCATGAAAAGACTGTTGTCCCCCTCGAGATCGACGTTTTCCTTATCGATCGGCGCCGAGAAGCTGGGCCAGCCCGTTCCCGAGTCGAACTTCGTATTCGAGTCGAAGAGCTCCTGGCCGCAACAGACGCAGACATAGGTACCGGGTGTCTTCGTTTCCCAGTAATCGCCCGAAAAAGCAGGCTCTGTTCCCTTTTGCCGGCAGACATGAAACTGTTCCGGTGTAAGTTCGTTCTTCCACTCTTCCTTCGTCTTGTCAACGCGATCTTCCATTGCTTCCCTCCTGGTGATCGCGATTCTATCATTGGTTCAATGGCTGCCGGGAGGACAGGTCAGCAAAGAGTGGGAGCGGCCTCCGTGCCGCGAATCTGTTCGGACCACGGAGGGTCCTCCCACTGTCAATCACCAGGGTAATTCCCCCATTTGGGGATCATCATCATCTCGTTTCTCTTGATTTTCGGCGGTTGTGCTTGGGAAAACTTTTCCCAAGCAGGTTCCTCCTTTCTGGTCGCAGTCGTGGTCTGTTTCGAGCCAGCGTTTTTCCAGTCGCAGCATTTGCATTCGATTGAAAGCCCGATAGCGGGCGGAAAGCTGGCTGCTCGTGACCTCCTGTAAGACGGAACTGAAGTAATGCAGGGCACCGATTGGCTGGCCCGGGAGTCCGTTGAGCCAGGAGACGTACTTGCGTCCGCAGCCCAGGAAAATAGACTGGCGGACGTCCTCGAGCTCGATCCCTTGCTGGAACCACTGGGCAGCTAGCCGGCGATCCGAGGTCGAGTAGCGGCAGCGGATGCAGGGACGTTCCAGCAACATCTCTCCGATGGTCTCCACATAGAGGGTTTGAGCCGATCGAGTGGAGCTGAGTGAGTCAGCCGAGAGGCTGCGCTGGTAGGGCCAGTACTGGTCGGCGATCTCAAGGACCCCGGGAGCATGCTGGTTGGGGCTACGCCGGACCCGGCAGACCTGCCTCTCCTCGAGCTCCTGGAGATAGGTTCCAATCGAGCGGCGCGATTTGCGCAGCGCCCTGGCCACGTCCTGCTGGCGGAAGAGGAAGCGCCCGGTACTTCTGTCAGCGCCCAGCGAGATGTGAACGAACAGCTTGAAGGCCCCGTCGGAGAGTTTCTCCACAGCGGCCTGCCAGCCGGCGGTGGCGGCAAACCAGCCGTTGTCACTTTTGATCTTCAAACGGCTCATGGCGAAACCTCCTTTGAGGGGGATCCTTTGGCGGGTCGTTTTCGCCTCCGGTAAGAGTCGCCCTCCCACTCCAGCTGGTGAGCGTTGTGGCAGAGTCGGTCCAGCAGCGATTTGGCCTGGATGGGGTCGCCAAACAGCGCCATCCACTCCTCCAGGCTGCGATTACTGGTCAGCATCAGCGAGCCTTTCTGATAGCGCTCGTAAACGATGTCGTACAGATCGTCGGCCTGCTCGTCCGTCAGGGGCTTGAGCCCAAAGTCGTCAACGATCAAGAAATCATAGCTGCAGTAGTTTTGGATGAGGCGATCGCGGGAGAGATCGGCCCGGGCCGCTTCCAGAGTACGGAACAGGCGCGGAGCCTGGATGTAGCGCACGTCATGACCGCGGCGTACGGCCTCGTGTCCCAGAGCCAGGGCGATGTGACTCTTGCCCACACCCACCGGCCCGCACAGGCAGATATTTTCTTTGTTTTCCAGAAAGCGGCAGGTGGCCAGGTCATAGATGCGGCGCCGCTTGATGTTCGGGTTAAAGCCAAAATCGAACTCCTCGAGGGTCTTGATCTCGGCAAAGCAGGCTTTCTTGAGCCGGCGAACAAACTTGGTCTGGGAGCGACGCTCCAGCTCATCCTGGACCAGCAGAGTCAGAAAGTCGACGTAGGCCAGTTGTCGTTTTTCGGCCTCCTTGAGCCGCACTTCCAGACTGTCCAACAATCCTCCTAATCGCAGTTGCTTGAGCTGGTCGAGCAGATGTTGATAGTGACTCATGAGACCTCCCGTCGGTGCACGAAGTAATCCTGGGGACGGGCAAATCGACAAGCTGAAGCCGCCGGACTGGAGGGTCTGCGAGGAGGCGAAGGGCGTCGGAACAAGCCTTTTTCCAGAATCTTCTTCAGAGAGGAAAAGCGGACATTGTCAAAGCGCAAGGCCCGCCGGCAGGCCTGATCCAGAGTGGCCGCTGGGTGGGACTCGGCCAGCCGCAGCACGGCCTGGGCTTTTCTCAGGTTGCGCATGGCGTGATCCCCCAGTACGCGCCGCACGTAGCGACTCACCTCGGGCCCCAGCTCGTCGGCCTGACGCCGGCACCACTCGGGAGTCCGCTCCAGGTAGGCCCGCTTGTCGGGAGGATAGTCCCCCGTCTGGGTCTGACAGGAGCCCGGCTCGAAGACCCGCAGGTGGGTCTTGATCAACTGATGGTTGCGATACACTCGCACCAGCTTCAGATCGGCTCGCACCCACAGCCTCTCCCCCCGGTAGGGATAGGGGACCGAGTAGTAGCACTTGTCCAGGATCAGATGGCAGTCCCAATGCACGGTGCACTGTTTCCACTGCGCCGCTTCGTAAGGTTGATCCGGCAGAGGCAGCAGCAGCTCGACTTCTTCTCCGACAAACACCTCGTAAGGTTTGCGATGGGTGGTGCCATGCTTGCGCAGGCCGACCTCCTTGAGGCACCACTCCAGAGCCCTCCCATTGGCCTCCTCGATATCTCGAAAATGCCGCCCCGCCAGAATCTGCTGACGCACTACCGGAACACATCTCTCCACGCGTCCTTTGTGGCGGGCCATTTGCACCTTGGCTGGGTCGGCCACGAATCCGTAGTGTCTTTCCAGTTCGGCGTAGGCCGGGTTGAGCGTCGGATCGTACAGATCGGGCTTAAGCACACCGTCTTTCAAATTGTCCAACACGATCAGCCGGGGACAGGCCTGGAAAAACGTAAAGGCGCGGATGTGGCAGTCCAACCAGGTGGGGCTGTCCTGGCGAAACACGAAGCGTACGAAGCGGTGGCGGCTGTAGCTTAGGATCATGATAAAGGCCCAGGCCTTGCGTTGTTTGCCCGTTTCCGGATCTCGCATCAGTCCGGCATAGCCGAAATCGACTTGGGCCTGTTCCCCAGCGACTGCATGCAGCCGCACCGTCACCGGCTTGCGCAGCGGCTCAATGTGCTCGCGCACATAGCGGTACACGCTCATATAGCTGACCTTCAACTCGTGCTCCTCCTCGAGCAGCCGCTGTACCTGCTGAATGGTCATATGAGGCTGCCCAAGCCAATCCTGGATCTGCCGGTGGTAGAGGCGGATCCGCTCCCGGGCCGGTTGTTCGAAAACCGCCACCTGCACCACCGAGGCCACTATCCGGGCCAGCTCCGCCTGTGGCGGCAGGGGCTTCTCTCGGCTCAAGCCGCTGGCCATGAAAAGCAGCAGGTACTTGCGAATCGTCTTGCGCGAGATCTGCAACGAGTCTCGGATCTGGCGGATACTCCGTCCTCGGTGCCATTGGTAAACCAACTCCAGGTACTCTTCCATCCTCATATTCCTTCTGGCCATTCTTCCTCCTGCGGAAATCCTTGTTGGGGTTCCGCAGAAAGATGACCCTGGCCTCTGTCACGAAATGATCAGGTGGGGGAATTACCTTGGTGAAACCCTGGGGGAATTACCCTGGTGAAAGGGTGGGGGAATTACCTTGGTAAATCAGCCGCCTAGGTGGGGGATATACCATGGTGACCGACATCCCACACGTCCCAAGATCTGCCCGCAGGCGGGTGAGGAAACCTGACAATGAGCTCAGCGGGTAGAATGGCATGTGGATGGAAACCCACTGATCAACCTCAGGAGGAGCCCCGGATGAGTCATCGCCCTCTGTCTTTGCGAGCCGTATCGGTCGTACCCGGCGGCCGCCTTCTTGCGCTCTTTATCATTGCGAGTTTGTGGCTCTTCGGGTGCGCTATCGGGAGGGAGCCAGCAGCCGGGCCGCCCAACATCCTTCTTGCCATAGCAGACGACTGGGGTTTCCCCCATGCGGGAACCTATGGAGATCCGGTTGTGAAGACGCCGGCCTTTGATCGGCTTGCGCGGGAGGGAATCGTTTTCAACCAGGCCTATATATCGTCTCCCTCCTGCACTCCCTCGAGAGCGGCCCTTCTGACCGGACAGTGGCACTGGAGACTGGAAGAAAGCGCCAATCTCTGGAGTACGCTCCAGACCAAGTTTCCCGTCTACCCGGATCTTCTGGAAGAAGCCGGTTACTTCGTAGGCCACACGGGTAAAGCCTGGGGCCCGGGACGGCTCGAACCGGGCGGTCGAACCCGCAATCCGGCCGGGCCCGAATTTGAGAGTTTTGCGGAGTTTCTGGATGCCCGGCCGGTGCAGCAACCTTTCTGCTTCTGGTTCGGCACCCTGGACCCCCACCGGCCCTACGAGACCGGGTCGGGAGAGGCTGCCGGCATGGATCTGGACGCGATCCGCCTGCCTGCCTGTCTCCCCGATAGTGGCGAGGTGAGAAGTGATGTCGCCGACTATTACTTCGAGGTCCAACGGTTCGACTCTCATGTCGGTGAGCTGCTGCAGGAATTGGAGAATAGGGACGAACTGGAAAACACGATGATCATCATGACGGGTGATCACGGCATGCCGTTCCCTCGTGCCAAGGGGAATCTTTACGATATCGGAACCCGTGTCCCACTCGTGATTCGCTGGTCAGATCGGATAGAGAGCGCACGGCACAGTGACGATCTCGTCAGTCTGACCGACCTGGCGCCGACCATCCTGGAACTTGCGGGTGTGCGCGTGCCAGAGGTGATGACCGGGAAGAGTCTGATGCGGATTCTCACCTCCCGAGAGTCTGGTCGGATCGATTCGGAGCGGAACTACGTCCTGACCGGAAAAGAACGCCATGTTCCGGTTCAGGAGTCTCCCGACAGCGGCGGCACTCCGATGCGGGCCATACGCACTCACGATTTTCTTTACATCTACAACTTTCGACCGGATCGATGGCCGGCAGGGACACCCAATTATGAAAAGGCCTTCCTTCCCGGCGCCTGGTACGGGGACATCGACAACGGCCCGACGAAGTTCTATATGGTGGATCACCGGGACAAGGACGACGTGCACCGAAAGCTGTTTGACCTGGCCTTCGGAAAGCGCCCGGCTGAAGAGCTCTATGATCTGAAGAAAGATCCGGACCAGCTCACAAATGTGGCCGAAGACCCGGAGTACCTGTCCACCAAAGGCCGACTTTCTGAACAGCTGATGCGGGAGCTACATTCGACCCTGGACCCTCGCGTGCTGGGTAAGGCCGATCTGTTCGAGTCGCACCCCTACTACGGAGGAGGACCGCTGGCCAGGGGGTGGGAGGAGCGCTAGCGAGGCGAGCTGGGGCTCGCCTCGCTAGCGCTGTTACTGGTTACTGGTTACACGCTTTGTCAATCTCAACTAGTAACCGGTAACCGGTAACCAAATCTCCTAAGGCTCCTCCCACCGACCCGTCTCGGCCGACCGAAAGATAGCCTCGATGACCCTCATGTTCTTTAAGGCGTCCTCTAGTGGTGTTGGGACTTCTGAATCTTCCAAGATCGCTTTGGAAAAGCGATCTCCCTGAATCGTGTACTGGTCACAGGTTTCGAACTCGATGGTTTGTAGATTACCGCCAAAGGGGTCACCGCCATCCAGGAAGACCCGGCAGGGACGGTCGTTGGGAGCGTTGAAAGGGATCTCGATTTCGAGCCGGCCCTCTGTTCCGAAGAAATGAGCGCGCTGGTAGCCGACCATCTGGGTGCTGCACAGGAAGGAAGCCTGCCCGGATGGATAGTCCAAAATCGCCGAAGTCAAGCGGTCAATCTTCATTTCGGGGTCTCTCTCGATCAATCCGATGACCCGTCGAGGTTCTTCTCCGAAGACAAGGCGGGATGTGGTAATCGGATAGCAGCCGATGTCCATCAATCCTCCTCCACCTCCGATGTCGAAGCGGTTGCGAATGTTATCGGGATCGCGGTTGAAATAGCTGAAGACATACTGAATGGCAGTCAACTGTCCGATCTGGCCATCCCGAATCCGCCGGACTGCACCCAGCCATTGCGAATGGGTTCGAACCATGAAAGCCTCCTGTATCTTAACTCCGGTCCGGTCTCGGGCACGGATCAACTCCCGTGCATCCTCCGACGAGAGGCCAACAGGCTTCTCGCACAGGACGTGCTTTCCTGCTTCGGCCGCCCGAATCGACCAGGGGACATGCAGGTGGTTGGGGAGAGGATTGTAGACCGCCTGATCAACGTCAAATAGAATTCCCGCAGCGACGATTGGAAATCCCCACACAAGGATTAAAAAAAAAGAGCTGTAGCCGTCCTCTGAGACGGCCCTTTCCGCGGTCCTCCTTTCTGTAAAAAAGAGAGATTGTTCCTAGAATGCGAGGGGGACGGAGTGAGGGCGTAGCCCGAACGGAGCTCCCCCTCGCTCGCGCTGGCGTCGAGGGGAGTGGACCAGATCCACGAGGCTGCTGAGCGGCCTCTGTAGGGCGCTGTACGACCTCTCCCCTTGGCGGGCACTCGTGTGTCGCCCCCAGCCAGCACTTTCCGGGGTCCAATCAGCCGATTTGCCCGGATTTGACCTCCTCGCGGTTTCCTCATTTCGTGGTTCCCTGCTGCTTTGCCTTGGCGCTCTCCATTCGATAGCTCGGGACGTTGAGTTCCAGAATCACGCTGTGGTGCACCAGCCGGTCGATGGCTGCTGCCGTCGTCAGGGGGTCCTTGAAGATCCTCTCCCAGTCCGAGAAGATCAGGTTGCTGGTCAGCAAGATGCTGCGACGTTCGTAACGATGGGCCAGCAGTGTGAAGAGAACCTCCATTTCCTCCCGGCTTTGCTGAACGTAGCCGATGTCATCGACTATGAGAGCCTCGAAGCGATCCAGTTTCTTGAGCTCCTTCTCCAGAGTCAGATCGATTTTGGCCCGCAGCAATCGCTGTACCAGCAGGGCGCAGGTAGAAAACAGAACCCGGCGCCCCAGCAGAATCAACTCCTGGCCCAGAGCACAGACCAGATGGGTTTTCCCGCTCCCAGGGTTACCGAAAGCCAAGACGTTCTCGGCACGATCCAAAAACGTCCCTTCCAGCAGCGCTGTGAGTTGTCGATCCACGCTTTGGGGCAAGCGCGAGCGGTCCAGCGCCGTCAGCGTTTTCTCCCAGGGAAGCTTGGAGGCCCGACGCTGGCGCTGGATTTTGCGCTCGTGCCGCTCCGCCACCTCGATCTCAGATAACGACAAGAGAAACCGGGGATAGGACAGACTTTCCTGGGTGGCCAGTGCCGCCTGGGCGGCGTAGTGCTCCCGAAAGGCCGGTAGATGCAGCTCGATTAGGCACTCGCGAAGTCGCGGTAAGTTGCCTGTGCTCATGACCTCACCTCCCGGTTCTCGAGAAGGGTGTCGTAGAGGCCCACGTCCATCTTCTCCACCATCACTTCCCAGGGTTCCACCACCGGATCGACAAGGCATTCTCGTAGTGCTTCAAAACGGATTCTTTGTCCCCGCTCAATCAACACCTGAAGTGCCTCTCGCACCCGCTGTTCACCTTCCTGGGCAGCCACCTCGAGGATCTTCAGATATTGGCGATCCGCCGTGGCCGGACAATCTCGGCGCAGCTCGTCGTAGGCGACTCGAAACAAGATCCCCGGAAACAGATCCTCCCGCCAGCGATAGCGAGTAAACGCCCCCGGCTTGCGCACCAACGAATGGATCACGTGCCGGTAGTCAATGCGATGCTTGCCTTCTCCTCGCAAGCGCGGCATCCGTGCCTGGCGCCGTCCTCCGTAGTAGACCTCCACCTGATCCGCCCACACCCGCACTTGAACGCGCTCGCCGATCAACCGGCTGTCCACCGAATAGGTGTTGTGGCGAACCCGGATCGTACTGCTGGGGGAGACTCTCACCCACTGCCGGGTGAAGTCATCCAGACGGCGTGCCGGCAACGGGCGCATCACTGCCAGCTCTTCTCCCAGGCGCTTTTGCCGGGCCGCATTGCGCCGGGACACAATCACCGCTACAAAGCCCTCGTACTCTTCCCGGCTGGAAAAATCACGGCTACACCGCAGCAGCAGTTCCTGCTCAATGGCCCGTTTCAAGCGGTGATGGGACTGTTCCACATCCCCGTTCTCGTGTGCCTTTCCTGCCTGAGTGCGACTGGAGCGCATCCCGAAGTGTCTCAGCAACGCTTGATAGCGCTCGGTGAACTCTTCCCGCTTCAGGTTCTTGACTGCCGCCGAGAGCCGGTCGGTCCGGTGCTCCTCGGGCAGCGCCCCCAACTCCCACAACGCGTTCTGAAGCCCCAGGCTGAGGCTCTCAAACGACTCACTGAAACACAGCGTGGTCGCTTCCCAGTTCGAGTAGGCCAACACGAAGTGGTACAGCAGATGGGGAAACGGCTGGCCCTGGATCGTCACTCCGAGGCGCCCCATAAACGTGAAGTCCGATTGCGCTTGATGTCCCGGCTGATACTTCTGCGGGAACATCACCTCCTTCGCTTCTCCGTATTCTGCCTTCCACTGCTTGATCCTGCGCTGCAGCGTTCTCAACTGGCCTTGCTGGAAGGCCCCTTCCTGCTGACGACACAAATGATCGAACACCGCTTTTGCTTCCACCGTCGGCGATCGCTTCAGGATCTCTTTCACCTCCGGCCACACCGACTCGAACGGATCCGATCGAGTTCTCCAATACCGTTCCGGCTGACACTGGCTCGGTAGCTTTCCCGACTTCAGGTACTTGCGAGCTGTCTTTCGCGACATCCCCGCTTTGGCCGCCGCCATCGTTAGCGTCTTCTCGTTCTTCTTCAACTTTACTAACCTCCGCACTTGCTGATCCTTAACCATGCCCTCATGGTCAGGATCAGCCCTGAAAAAGCGGGGAATTCCATTTGTCGTCGCGGGGAATTCTAACTGTCGCCAATCAACCGCCTCCACTTCGGGATCTCTCAGCAGTTCATCGTAGCTTCCAAATACTCTTGGTATCCCCAGACGATTTGCCGTGGATCGTGCTTTCTCAGCATCCCGGGAGGCAATCGCGACCACCTCGCTGAAGTTTCCCTTCTGCATCGCTGGAATGACTTTCTCCACACCGATTTTCGCCGTGCTCAGGACTCCCCACTTCACTTTTCGAGCCATTTCAGTTCCCCACTCTGTTCAGATCCAGCACCGTCGTCGTCTCGCCGCGGGAGCGAAACTCAATGGCGAGCGCGTCTTGATCCGCCTGCTGATAGATCATCTGTTCGGGCAGGCTCTCCTGTGGCGACAGGCAATTGAAGACAGCTTTGGCCTCGGTTAGCTCTGTCAGGAGAAACCGCAATGGCTCAGCCTCCCGTTCCCACCGCTGCAGCTGCGGAGTAAAGTGATTCAAGCTGAGGATCACACCGGGCTCCTCTTCCACAAGGGTCATCAGTTGGACCACACGTGTCTGGCCTGCCACCACCAGTCGAAACATGCCCACCATCGACCCTCCCTCGGGAGCAGCCCAGTGCTCCAAGACACGTCCTTCGAAACCCGGTCCCTCCCAGGCTCCCGCCAACCAGGCCAGATTCTCGAGGGTGATTTCGGGAGACCGAGAGGATCCCGGCTCAGCATCCCGGCACCCCGAAGAAGGGAGATGGAGGGGAATGAGAAACGCGAGCGTGATCAGGCTTCTGCCCAATCTCCTTTCGAAGCTGCTACGGAACACGCACTCATTCTATCGAAAGGCTGGCGTTCGGGCACACTCCGTGAGAGCCCTCTCTCCTCCCCGCCCAGGCATGGAAATCACTAAGCCTTCAACTTTCAACCTTGAACCTGTAACTTTGAAAGGGCAATAGTCATGATTAAGTCGATGCTCAGAATCGCCATCGCCATCGCCGTCGCTTTGCTCGTTCTCTGGTTGCTTCAATCGCGCATTGAGCGGCGCATGGTGTTTGTTCCGAGTAGAGAGTGGGACGCCGACCCCTGGGAACTGGGTCTCGAGGCCCGGGAGCTGACCTTTGCGGCTGCCGATGAGACCCGGTTGTCGGGACTGTGGTTTGAGTCGTCTGAGCCCCAGGGCGTCGTGGTGTTTGCGCACGGCAACGCAGGGAATCTCTCCCATCGCATTCCTATGGCCGAGGTGTGGAGGCGAGAACTGAAGCTCTCCGTTCTGCTTTTCGACTATCGAGGTTACGGCCGCAGTCAGGGAGTTCCGGACGAGAGCGGAATGCTGCAGGATACCCTGGCGGCCTACGACGAAGTAGTGCGGCTCGGAGGGGAGATCCCGCTGGTTGCAGGGAGAAGTCTGGGTACGGTTCCGGCGATCCACGTGGCAGTGGAGCGGGAGGTCCGTGGCCTGCTCCTGGATTCGCCGATGGCCAGTGCAGCGCGCATGGCTCGCAAAGTATTACCCATTCCGGGAATCGGCCGGCTGGTGTCCATCCAGCTCGACAATGTTGGCAGGATCGGCCGGGTCCGGTGCCCGGTTTTGATTCTGCACGGAGAACTGGACCGTATCATTCCCATTGAGCAGGGAAGGGAAGTGCACAACGCTGCTCGCGAAGCGACTTTCGTCGCCCTCGCGGGTCTGGGACACAACGAGCCCCGTACCACTCCCGAAATCCTGAACCATTTTCGGAATTTTGTGGCCGGTCTGGAAAGAAGATCCCGGGACTAGTCACTCGGAGACGGTTTGACGCTGGTAGGTCCCGATTAACTGGGCCTGGTCCAGGATGTGCTCCTCCATCTTCTCTTTCAGTTGAGCCTTGGTGAGTGGCCCCAGATCGGGGAAAACCGTGTCCAGTGCATAGAGCTTGTGGAAATAGCGGTGCCTGCCAACGGGAGGACAAGGCCCCCTGTATCCCGTATGCCTCCAGTCATTCAGGCCTTCCCGGGCGCCATCGGGAAGATCTTCAGTGTCGGTTGCTTCTGGGAGTCGGGCCGCCGCAGGAGGGATGTCGTAAAGCACCCAGTGCACCCAGGTGGCCTTCGGGGCAGCAGGATCGGGGGCATCGGGGTCATCGACAATCAGAACCAGGCTTTCGGTACCCTGTGGAAGACCTGACCAGGCGAGGGGTGGCGAAAGATCCGGTCCGTCGCAAGTGTACCTTCTGGGGATCTCCCCTCCCGGCTCAAACGCAGTGGAAGTCAACCTCATATTTAAACTGTCCTCTCTCCCAAACAGGATATAACGGAGTCGAGATTCATGTCAGGTCCACTTTACGACCGATCCTCGACAGAGTCACGACTATGCCAGCGGTGCCCTCGGAGGTAAAGCCTTGCCAGCGCGGCGCTTGCGGCCCTTCGCTTCGACAACTTATGAATTTTCCGGGTTAGTAAACACGCGGGACCCTTGGGTATAATCGGGGGCCGACGGCCGGCACTGCGAGGCAGGTCTTGGCCACCCTGGAGAGTGGATCTGCGACGCCCACATCTTACACAGCTGATTCTTGTCCTCCTGCTCGGATCTCAGGGTCTATCCGGACACTGGGTCAGCCAGCAGAAGAGTCGTGACTTTCGCTACGAAAAAGCAAGGGAAAAACTTGATTCGGGGGATTTTCTCAACGCGCGCAAGGATCTCGAGCAGCTCTACAAAGAAGACCCTCGGCCTGCGTATCTCCTTGAGATCGGTATTTGCGAGTTCCACCTGGGGAACTAACTAGAGTCTTATGCGGCGTTCGAAAGGGCGGTGCACGCGCGACCTGAATCGTGGGAGATTCGGGCGGGTCTGGCAAAGTCACTGTATCGCCTGGATCGGAGGCTGGAGGCCCGAAATTGGAAACGGTGCTTTTCGGAGGGCCAATGCAGCCCGCGGGCTCGTGCCCGCGTATCCTGATGCCAGTAAGACTCTAGCGGTCCTGTTTGTTGACATGGACAACGACGGGGATCAGGATTTGTATGTCGCAAACGACACAACGGCCAATTTCCTGTTTGAGAATCAGGGTAAGGGCATCTTTCGGGATGTCTCCCTGTTATCGGGTACATCCTACAATCTCGATGGAGAAGCAGAAGCCGGGATGGGGATCGATGCCGCCGACATCGACGGGAACGGCCATTTCGACCTGATCGTTTCGCATTACGACGATGAGACGAACACGCTTTACATGAATGCAGGCCAGGGAATGTTCAGCTGAAACCGGTGGACGTGTTGACGTCATGACGTTTTGACGTCTAGACTCGAGGTATGGATCTATCGCAGAAGAGAGCCACCGTCTATTTTGATCCGGAGCTCCACCGAGCTTTGCGCCTGAAAGCCGCCGAAACAGAGCGCAGTATCTCGGAACTGGTCAATGAAGCGGTTCGACTGTCGCTGGCTGAAGATGCCGAGGATTTGTCTGCCTTTGGAGAGCGTGCCGAAGAGTTGGACCTTCCCTTTGAAGACGTCGTTCTGGATCTGAAGCGACGTGGCCAGATATAAAATTTACATCAAACCATCGGCAGTTAAGGAACTCGAAACCCTGCCCCGCAGAAAAGACCGACGGCAGGTGGTTGGAAGAATCCGGCAACTGGCCAATGATCCGCGGCCTCCCGGCTGCCAGAAACTGTCAGGTCGCAACCGCTATCGGATTCGTCAGGGCTGCTATCGCATTGTCTATTCGATTGAAGACGACCGGCTCGTGGTTTACTTAGTGAAGGTGGGCCACCGGAGAGAGGTCTATCGCCGCAGGCTGTGACTCAGCGGAGCCGGGAGCGTCAGCGACCGGGGAATTCCCGCTCCCTTACGGTCGGGGCTCCGTTACACTTCACTGGTCTCGATCCCAGACGTCAAGGGGTACTATATCCGTGCGCAGCGGTCCCTCGTCGGCCCAGGGCAGTGGGCCGTAGGAGGTCTGGTCCGGCCAGACTTCGTCGAGAGAGTCCGCCTGATAGAGGGTGCCGCCCTTCATGACATAAAGCAGGTCCACCGTGTTTCGAATGTCGTCCAGCGGGTTACTGTTCAAAACCAGAAGATCGGCCAGCTTTCCAACCTCGATGGAGCCCAGATCGTCTTCCAGTCCCGCCATGTGGGCGCCGTGCACGGTGGCCACTTCAAGCGCTTCCATCGGAGTCAGTGCGAAGGCCGCGCCCCACAGCTCCCAGTGAGTGTCCAGTCCGTGCTCTTCACCATGCCCGCCCAGAGAGGAGTGGCCACCGGCTCGAACCACATCCGCGAACCCTTCCGCATCGAATGCTCCTCCTGGAAAGCAGGTTGGTCCGCGGGGCCAATCGAGACCCGCCCGGGTCACGCAATTGACACCCCCGAATATGCTTTCGTACTTGCTGATTCGCAAATACAATGACATCTGCTGAAGCCAGAGGGAAGATACAGACCCGGGGAATCCATTTTTTCTCATGTTGCCACAAGTATCCTGATTGGAGTAAACGAGTGGATCAGGTAGTGACAAGAATTGTGCCGAGCACAATTCTGATTGCAACTGTTCCCGTTTTTCCGCGTACTGTTTTGACGGAAAGAAGCGGTTCAACAGCAGCAACGTATTGAAACTGGAGCACGATTCACATGAGTGATTTCAAAGTGACCCGGCTGGACAAAGGGATCGATTTTGATAACTTGCCGTACTGGGATGTGATCATTATCGGGGCAGGGCCTGCCGGCCTGGCAGCAAGCCTGACCACCGCGCATCGGGCCCTGACCACGCTGGTCATGGAGGCCAAGGACCGGCCCGGCGGGCAGCCGCAATTCCTCTATCCGGATAAGCGCATTGTTGACATCCCCGGCTTCCCCGACGGGATCACTGGTGAAGAACTGTCCCAGCGGACGTATCGGCAGGCGGTTGACGCAGTTGTGCAATTCCGCTTCAGCGAGGAACTGGTCGATATTGAAGAAACCGATCAGATTGAGAAGGAACACCCCTTGAAATGTGTTGTCACCAACCGTGACAGGTACCTCTGCCGCAAGGTGATCATTTCCTGCGGTCTTCTCCACTTCCCCCGTCGGCTGCCGGTTCTGGACCAGCTGGACTCCAAGAAAGTCCATTACAAGATGCCCAGAATCGGCGACTACGAAGGGCAGAACGTGGCCGTGGTCGGGGGTGGCGATTCAGCCCTGGACGCGGCGGTTATGGCGTTGGAGCGCCGGGGACGTGTCGACCTGATCGTGCGAGAATCAGCCCCCGTCGGAAAATCCGACACTTCGCGAAGAGTCGAGGATTCGGGAGGCGTTTTACACACCGCCTGCGAAGTTCAGTCGGCAGAATTCGCCGGCGACCGCATTGCGCTGACAGTCACCGGAGGCCGGACGCTCCTGAGTGACGTGATCATTGTGCAGATCGGGTTTCTCTCGGCCAAGGATACTTTCAGACGCCTCGGTGTCCGTTTGAGCGAAGACGGGAGCATTGCCATCGACCCCTATTTTGAAACCAGCCGGCGTGGGATCTTTGCCGTCGGTGATGTCCATGGCGACATTAAGCTGATTACTGTGGCGTGGGCTGAAGGTATCCAGGCGGCGATCTATGCATTCAAGGAAATCACCAGTCCCTACTGGCTGAGCGAGAAGCGGCTTCGTGACCAGAAGATCGCGTTGATCGGCGACAAGATCGCCCAGGCCGCCCGCCAGGGACAGAAGAGGCGAAGAGGATAACATCGAGTGCTTCGGTCCTCAGACGCAGGGCGGACTCAAAACGACTATTGAATCGGCCCCCCCCCCGAGTCGCCTCCCCCTCTCTAATCTGAGATCAAATGTGGGAGGGGTGCCAGGCCGAAAACGTCTTGAAAGTGGGAGGTAGACTCAGGGCAGCGACCGTTTAAATCCCTCCGGGAGTCGCCCTGAGTCTACCTCCCACTTTCCTCCCTCAGGCTCTCGTGTGAAGTTCGAACCTCTTGTCCAGGGTAGTTTCTCGGGTTGAAAGTTGAAAGTTGAAAAGGGCGCCGACTTATCCAAGGGGGGGCGCAGCTTGGAATTCTGAGCAACCAATGAATGAGCGAGCGATGCCCAATCAGCGGGGTTCCGTAACCGTCCAGGCAGGATTTGACTTGTTTCCGTAGTGGGGGCGCTTGCCGGCTCTCAGCCCCGACCCGGGAGGATACGGCCGGTGCGGATAATGACTCCCCAGCCAGTAGCAGAACGAGCTGCCGCTCGGCATTTGTGCGAGAAACGTCTGGAAGTCACGAAACCGCGGGCCAGCCGGATTGCGGGCCCTGCCCCCGGGCTCCACTCGACCGGGCGACCATCCTTTCCCGCTGTAACCCACAACATAGCCGGCTTTTTCGAGAATCTCGGGATAGACCTGGAATTTCGCTCTTAGAGTGCTGTGGAGATTCCCCGCCGCCGCCAGCCGCCACATATGCTGGCCGGTCAGTATGGCACTTCTGGAGGGAGTGCATGAAGGAGCATCTACAAAGGCATGCGTGAGAAGTACGCCGCTGCCGGCGACCCGGTCAAACGCCGGCGTTTTCACCACGGTGTCTTGCGCGGCTCCGACATGAGGCCACGACTGATCATCCGAGATACAAAAAAGGATATTGGGCCGGTCGCTGCTTACCCGGCCGGCAGCCCCTGAAGAACGGCGCGTGCCTGGCACCGATACGACCAGGAGAATCCACGCCACCAAGAACGCTCTCCCAACCGTGATCTGCCTGGACCGTGTGCTTTTCATTGAAGTACATCTCCTGGCCCCGTAACGACAGCTCAGCCCGAGATCTCGTGGGCCTTGCCCGCTCCCCTCGGGACTCGGATCATTTCGACCAGCTGTTGGACGTGGGCGGGGGGGGCCGGAGTCAGCCGCGAAACAACGAGCGTCACCAGGAAGTTGATCATCATGCCCGCTGTGCCGATTCCTTCGGGAGAGATTCCCAGCCACCAGTGCTCGGCCGAGTTCATGGCGGGAAACGCAAACTTGAAATAGATGATATAGCCGGCGGTCACACTGAGTCCCACCATCATCCCCAGGACTGCGCCGTACTTGTTCACGCGCTTGGAGAAGATTCCCAGCACAATGATCGGGAAGAATGAGGCGGCGGCGAGTCCGAACGCAAAGGCCACCACTTCGGCGACAAAGCCGGGGGGATTGACGCCAAAGAAGCCGGCCACGCAGACGGCGAGTCCGGCCGTCACCCGGGCGGCCCGCAGTTCTCCTCTCTCGCTGATATCGGGTTTGAGCCATTTCTTGAGCAGGTCGTGAGAGACCGAGGCCGACAGCACCAGCAGCAGCCCGGCGGCCGTCGAAAGGGCCGCCGCCAGCCCGCCCGCCGCTACCAGACCCACCACCCAGGCCGGCAACCGGGCGATCTCCGGGTTGGCCAGGACCATAATGTCGCGATCGACTGTCAGTTCGTTTTGGTCGCTTGAAGCCGGGCCCAGGTATTGGATGACACCATCGTTGTTGTGGTCTTCGAACAAAATCAGCCCGGTGGCTTCCCACTTTCCGAACCACTCCGGAGCGTCCTCATAGCGGGTGTTGGAGATGGTCTCGAGCAGATTGGTACGGGCAAAGGCCGCGACCGCCGGTGCGGCAGTGTAGAGGAGGGCGATGAAAACCAGGGCCCAGCCAGCCGAGCTGCGGGCTGCCGAAACTCTCGCTACGGTGTAAAACCGCACGATCACATGCGGCAGGCCGGCGGTGCCGACCATCAGGGCGAGGGTGATGAAGAGGGTATCCAGCGTTCCCTTTTGTCCCGAAGTGTAGGTGGCAAACCCCAGTTCCCGGCTGAGTTCGTCCAGGTGGTCCAACAAGAACCGGCCCGATCCGTCACTCAGTGTGCTGCCGAAGCCCAACTGGGGGATCACCGTGTCGGTCATCAAAAGCGAGATGAAGATGGCCGGTACCAGGTAGGCGAAGATGAGGACACAGTACTGCGCGACCTGGGTGTAGGTAATCCCCTTCATTCCTCCCAGAACGGCGTAGAAGAAGACAATACCCATGCCCACGATCACCCCATGGGTGATGTCGACATCCAGAAAGCGGGAGAAGACGATGCCCACTCCGCGCATCTGGCCTGCCACGTAGGTGAAGGAGATGAAAATGGCGCAGATCACAGCCACCACGCGGGCCACCTGCGAGTCGTAGCGATCGCCCACAAAATCGGGGACGGTGTACTTGCCGAACTTTCTCAGGTAAGGAGCCAGTAGTAGCGCCAGCAGCACGTAGCCTCCGGTCCAGCCAATGAGGTAGACAGAACCGTCGCGCCCCATGAATGAGATGGCGCCGGCCATTGAAATGAAAGACGCCGCCGACATCCAATCCGCAGCTGTAGCCATTCCGTTGACCACCGAGGGGACCTTGTTGCCCGCGACGTAAAAATCGCTGGTCGAGCGGGCCTTGGACCAGATCGCGACACCGATATAGAGGGCGAAAGAGAGACCCACCATGACGAAGGTCCAGGCCTGAACGTTCATCACGGGTCCTCTTTGCTGTCGTCTACGTCATGGCGCCGGTCCAGGCGATTCATCAACCCGACATACACGAAGATCAGAATCACGAAGACAAGAATCGACCCCTGCTGGGAAAACCAGAAACCCAGCTTGAACCCTCCCAGCCGAAACTGATCCAACCAGTCGACTACAATGATGCTCAGCCCGGCCGAGACAGCGAACCAGACAGTCAGCAGCCCAAAAAGGTACTTAAGATTGGTCCTCCAATAACTCTTGTGAGTGTTCGCGGACATCGCTGCTAGACCTGGGAAAGTTGGCCCCCCGACAGGTTCAGTTCTTGGTTCATTGCACGGCTACCCGCTACTACAGCTCCTCTGAAACAACCCACCAGGCCGACGTCGTCCGAAAACCGACAGTGCGATGGGGAGTATAACTGACAAGCAGGCAACCCTCACGAAGGCTCCCCCCAGAACCAGGGCCGGGGCCACTGCGTCTGCGAACTCTCCAAAGGCTGCCCGACCGGTCTCCCAGCGCAGCCAGCACACAGCCGAGATCGAACCTCCCAGAACAAACCCCCAGGAAGCCCATCCCCCGCAATTGAAAAGTCGCCATACTGGAGCGCATACCATAGTCGCGCGCCAATGATTCCGCCGACCACGCCAGCCAGATACGCCCGCCTGCTCGAGTCCGGTCGAGAGGACCGTCTTTCACAAATCCACATCCCGCCTACCAGGGGCACTCAACGGATCATCGCAGGTCTCATTCTCCATCAGATGGAACGGTTACGCATAACGAAAACCGTTAAGAATTAAAAGTGGGATTTCAGTGGGCCAGCGTTTGACCTGCTCTGGCAGAGCAGGGAAAACCGCGGGCCCTTGATCATTGCTCATGGCCGACCGTTCCTCCCAACTTATGTTCTTTACCTAGCCCGGAAAATTCATAAGTTGTCGGCTGCAGCGCCCCCATCATCCGCCCTGACTGCGTTCCCCCTCCTCGAGCTCCTCGACAGAGTCACGACTATGCCTGCGGTGCCCTCGGAGGTAAAGCCTTGCCAGCGCGGCGCTTGCGGCCCTTCGCTTCGACAACTTATGAATTTTCCGGGCTAGTGGGTTCAAAGGTTCACTCTCGGGATGCTGAAAGGGTGTTCTCCCTACTGAATCTCCAGCTTGTTCCATACATCGGTGTTGTCGACCGTCATTCGGGATCCGTTCTCGAACTCGACGAGGGCCCAGGAGGCGTTGGGGATTTCAATCCCACGCTGCCGGAGCTGCCTGGCCAGCGGGTTCGGGCTTGACATGACCACCCGACCGACCATCCCCGGGGAAATTCTGGGCTGATCTGTGAACTCGACAGGCTCACCCTTCCAGATAATGTAGTTGCCGCGCTGGAGCTCGTGGACTTTCATTGCGGGGAATTCTAACTGGCGGAGGCGACAGACGGGTATTTCTGGAGCCGCTGTTGATGACTATGGCGGCTCTAACTGTGCTCATGGCTTGCTCCCTGAACCTGGGCCGGAGCAAGCACGAAGAGCACTGAGGGGGCAAACAATGCCGCGCATCCTGCGACAAGAGAATCTCGCAAAGCTCTTTTCTCCGCTCCGGCTCTGCCTTCCCATATGCGTCGGCCGCGACAGCCAAAAAAAGGAACCTTGGCATAATGGACTGGTGCGACAAGTATTTGAAAGAATGACATGGTCGCCCATTTAGTTCGTGAGAACAAAGAAGGAGTAAGAGTGAAACGCACACACACTTTGAGTCTGACGGCCCTCATAGCGGTGCTCCTGATCGCACTTGCGCTTTCGGCGAACACCCAGACGACCAGGGTGTTCATCGACACCACCAGGACCCGAGAACCTATCTCCGAATACATCTACGGGCAGTTTATCGAACATCTTGGCCACTGTATTTACGGCGGACTCTGGTCGGAGATGCTCGAAGACCGCAAATTCTTCTATCCCGTGACCGGCGAAGCACCGGCCTGGAGCATGTTCAAACCGGGGCACGACACTTCTGAAGGTGAGGGCCACCCCTACGAAGTACTCACCCGTTCCCCCTGGATGATTATCGGCGAGAAAGGTGCGGTCACGATGATGGCCGGGAACTCTACCCGGGCCTGGCCTGAGGCAAGGCGCAGCCCGGCGATGAGCAGCTATGTCGGTGTGCACACCCCAAGAATTCAGCTGCCCGGCGACGGGAAGCCGGGTGGAATACTCCAGGAACGTCTCGCTCTTGTCGATGGAAAGGGGTACAGCGGACGGATTGTGCTGGCTGGCGACTCCAGCGCGGCGCCCATCGAGGTGAGTCTCGTCTGGGGTGGCGGGGCATCCGAACGCGATACGGTGACGGTCGACAAACTCACTACGATTTACGCAAAAATACCGCTGCAGCTTACCGCAGGGGGAACCACCGATAACGGCCGTCTGGAAATCGTCGGGAAAGGCACGGGCAGCTTCCTGGTTGGGACGGTCTCCCTCATGCCTGCGGACAACATTCAAGGCTGGCGGGCCGACACGGTGGCTTTGCTGAAGGAATTGAATGCGCCCGTCTACCGCTGGCCCGGCGGGAGCTTCGTGAGCGCGTACAACTGGAAGGAAGGCATTGGCGACCCCGACCGCCGACCGCCTCGCGAGAATCCCGTCTGGAAAGGGATTGAGCACAATGACGTCGGCCTCCACGAGTTTCTGGCCTTGTGCCGTGAGATCGACGCTGAACCGTTCATTCTTGTAAATACCGGCCTGGCTGGAGCCGGACTGGCGGCCGAGGAAGTCGAGTACGTCAACGGTGGCCCCCATACCCCGATGGGGGCGCTGCGGGCCAGGAACGGCCATCCCGCTCCCTTCCGAGTCAAGTGGTGGGGGGTTGGCAACGAGATCTTCGGTCAGCCCATTGCCGAATACGTCAGAAAGCACAACCGGGTCGAGAACGCCATGCGGGCCGTTGATCCCTCGTTGCAGGCGGTCGCGGTCGGCGAATCGGACGGGTGGACTGAACAAATGATGACGAGCTGCGCCGATCACATGAATCTGATTGGCGAGCATAAGTATTGGCGAAGCCAGGACGAAGTGACGGCCCATGTCGAGCAGGTCCCGGCCGCAATCAAGAAACTCGCTGACGAACACCGGGGCTACCGTAAGACGCTCGACTCCCTCAAGGGAAAAGACATTCGTATTGTGTTGGACGAATGGAACTACTGGTATGGTCGGAACGAATACGGCGAGGGGGGAGTGCGTTTCTTCTTGCAGGACGGCCTCGGAATCGCTGCCGGTCTGCACGAATTGTTCCGCAACAGCGACCTCTTCTTCATGGCCAACTATGCCCAGTCCGTGAACGTGATGGGGGCCATCAAGACGACCGCTACCGAAGCCGAGCTCGAGACGACCGGACTGGTGCTGAAGCTCTACCGGCATCATTTTGGGACGACGCCCGTCGAAGTGTCGGGAAGCTATGAGCCTCTCGACATCGCGGCAGCCTGGACGGAAGATGGGACCGGTATCACGCTGGCTGTCGTCAATCCGACCCGGGAAGCCCGCACGATCTCCCTCGACGTTACAGGCAGCACCTTGACCGGTCGCGCACGCAAGTGGACCATCACAGGCCCGGATCGGTGGGCACACAATGCCCCGGATAAGCCGCGCCAGGTTGATCTCGTGCAAACGTCCTTCACCAGCAGTTCGAGTACCATTGAAATCGCGCCCTTGAGCGTCACCCTGCATTCCCTGCCGGTTGAATGACAACTACAATAGCGCCAGCTGGCAGAATCCCTCTTCCCCGGGGTTGAGTCTGGCAAGACCTGCCAGGAAGGCTTCGACTTCGTCGCGCGTTTCAATACTCATTCTGTTCTCCCGGCAGGCTGATTCCCAGGCTCGGTGATACAGTGAGCCCGGCTGGGTTTCGTGGCTTCTCGTTGCTGTTACGGCCCTCTGGATTATACTGACTCAGCGAGCAGGAGCAGAGTGTTACGGGACCTCGGAGGCCGAGCCGAGGATTCCTGCTCGTGATACCTGACCCGTCGTCACGTCCCTCGGTGAGGGATCTTCTTGAAACGGGTGTGGATCTTCCCGGCTCTCCGGGAAAGCAGGATGCCGGCGGGTTCGGCACAGGCACCAGGAAGAAGGAGGAAGGAGGAAGAAGGATGAGGATGAGTTTTCTGTGACGCGTTCGGGGAAGGGGCAGAAGAGCGTGCTGGAGCGAGGCCTCAGCATCTTCACGCCGGTGCACGCCGGCGAAGGCACCACTACGCTGCTGATGTCGCTCAACGTCTTTCTGCTGCTCACCAGCTACTACGTTATCAAGCCGGTCCGCGAAGCCCTCATTCTGTCTGAAGGTGGCGCCGAGGCAAAAAGTTATCTCGTTGCGGCAATGGCGGTGGTCCTATTTTTCCTGATTCAGGGTTATTCAACTCTCGTTTCCCGTTACGAAAGGACCCGGTTGATCAGTGTTGTGACGGGTGGCTTTGTTGCCTGTCTCGTGGTCTTCTGGATTTTGAGTCACCTGGGCGTGGGCTATCTGGGCTACTTCTTCTTCGTCTGGGTCGGGATCTTCAGCGTCATGGTCGTCACCCAGTTCTGGTCCTACGCCAACGACGTCTACAACAATGAGTCAGGGAAACGGCTTTTTCCCCTCGTTGCTCTGGGGGGCAATCTTGGCGCATTCACGGGAGCCGGGATAGCCGACGCCCTCCTGGTTTACCTCAATGAATTCGAATTGCTGCTGGTGGCCGCCGCCATGCTGGTTGCCTGCATCGGGATCACCAACATGATTTCGCGGCGCATCTGGGGCCGTTCTGGAATGCAACAGCAGCAGGAGACATTGTCCCGGAAACTGCGGCAAATCCGGGCCACGGACTCACCCAAAGAGGACCTGGGTTTTGGACTACTGAGACAACACCGCTACGTTGCTCTGATCGCCGGCGTCGTCCTGATGCTGAACCTGGTGAACACGACTGGCGAATATATTCTCGGCAAGCTCGTCGAAGTGCGGGGCCAACATGAAGTCGAGCAGGCTGCCGCTCAGGCTGCCGCCGCCGGCACGGCCCTCTCTTTCGAGAATCGAGAGCTCGGCTCCCCGCAGGACGAGCAAGCCCGGCTCGACTACCAGAGGTCCTGGATCGGCTCGTTCTATGCCCGCTTTTTTCTTATCGTCAACCTGCTGGGGATGTTCCTGCAGCTGGTCGTCGTCAGTCGGCTCGTGAGGTGGGGGGGGCGTACGGGCAGGATTGCTGTGGCTACCGCTTGTGGCGCTGGGTACCAATGCACTGATCTTCTTCATTCCCCTCCTGGCGGTGGCCCGAGTCGGCAAGACACTCGAAAACGCTTCCGACTATTCGATTAACAAGACTGTTTTGCAGATGCTGTTTCTACCCACCTCTGATTGGCGACAGTTAGAATTCCCCGCGACGACAAATGGAATTCCCCGCTTTTTCAGGGCTGATCCTGACCATGAGGGCATGGTTAAGGATCAGCAAGTGCGGAGGTTAGTAAAGTTGAAGAAGAACGAGAAGACGCTAACGATGGCGGCGGCCAAAGCGGGGATGTCGCGAAAGACAGCTCGCAAGTACCTGAAGTCGGGAAAGCTACCGAGCCAGTGTCAGCCGGAACGGTATTGGAGAACTCGATCGGATCCGTTCGAGTCGGTGTGGCCGGAGGTGAAAGAGATCCTGAAGCGATCGCCGACGGTGGAAGCAAAAGCGGTGTTCGATCATTTGTGTCGTCAGCAGGAAGGGGCCTTCCAGCAAGGCCAGTTGAGAACGCTGCAGCGCAGGATCAAGCAGTGGAAGGCAGAATACGGAGAAGCGAAGGAGGTGATGTTCCCGCAGAAGTATCAGCCGGGACATCAAGCGCAATCGGACTTCACGTTTATGGGGCGCCTCGGAGTGACGATCCAGGGCCAGCCGTTTCCCCATCTGCTGTACCACTTCGTGTTGGCCTACTCGAACTGGGAAGCGACCACGCTGTGTTTCAGTGAGTCGTTTGAGAGCCTCAGCCTGGGGCTTCAGAACGCGTTGTGGGAGTTGGGGGCGCTGCCCGAGGAGCACCGGACCGACCGGCTCTCGGCGGCAGTCAAGAACCTGAAGCGGGAAGAGTTCACCGAGCGCTATCAAGCGTTGCTGAGACACTTCGGGATGCGCTCCAGTCGTACTCAGGCAGGAAAGGCACACGAGAACGGGGATGTGGAACAGTCCCATCACCGCTTGAAACGGGCCATTGAGCAGGAACTGCTGCTGCGGTGTAGCCGTGATTTTTCCAGCCGGGAAGAGTACGAGGGCTTTGTAGCGGTGATTGTGTCCCGGCGCAATGCGGCCCGGCAAAAGCGCCTGGGAGAAGAGCTGGCAGTGATGCGCCCGTTGCCGGCACGCCGTCTGGATGACTTCACCCGGCAGTGGGTGAGAGTCTCCCCCAGCAGTACGATCCGGGTTCGCCACAACACCTATTCGGTGGACAGCCGGTTGATCGGCGAGCGCGTTCAAGTGCGGGTGTGGGCGGATCAGGTGGAGGTCTACTACGGAGGACGGCGCCAGGCACGGATGCCGCGCTTGCGAGGAGAAGGCAAGCATCGCATTGACTACCGGCACGTGATCCATTCGTTGGTGCGCAAGCCGGGGGCGTTTACTCGCTATCGCTGGCGGGAGGATCTGTTTCCGGGGATCTTGTTTCGAGTCGCCTACGACGAGCTGCGCCGAGATTGTCCGGCCACGGCGGATCGCCAATATCTGAAGATCCTCGAGGTGGCTGCCCAGGAAGGTGAACAGCGGGTGCGAGAGGCACTTCAGGTGTTGATTGAGCGGGGACAAAGAATCCGTTTTGAAGCACTACGAGAATGCCTTGTCGATCCGGTGGTGGAACCCTGGGAAGTGATGGTGGAGAAGATGGACGTGGGCCTCTACGACACCCTTCTCGAGAACCGGGAGGTGAGGTCATGAGCACAGGCAACTTACCGCGACTTCGCGAGTGCCTAATCGAGCTGCATCTACCGGCCTTTCGGGAGCACTACGCCGCCCAGGCGGCACTGGCCACCCAGGAAAGTCTGTCCTATCCCCGGTTTCTCTTGTCGTTATCTGAGATCGAGGTGGCGGAGCGGCACGAGCGCAAAATCCAGCGCCAGCGTCGGGCCTCCAAGCTTCCCTGGGAGAAAACGCTGACGGCGCTGGACCGCTCGCGCTTGCCCCAAAGCGTGGATCGACAACTCACAGCGCTGCTGGAAGGGACGTTTTTGGATCGTGCCGAGAACGTCTTGGCTTTCGGTAACCCTGGGAGCGGGAAAACCCATCTGGTCTGTGCTCTGGGCCAGGAGTTGATTCTGCTGGGGCGCCGGGTTCTGTTTTCTACCTGCGCCCTGCTGGTACAGCGATTGCTGCGGGCCAAAATCGATCTGACTCTGGAGAAGGAGCTCAAGAAACTGGATCGCTTCGAGGCTCTCATAGTCGATGACATCGGCTACGTTCAGCAAAGCCGGGAGGAAATGGAGGTTCTCTTCACACTGCTGGCCCATCGTTACGAACGTCGCAGCATCTTGCTGACCAGCAACCTGATCTTCTCGGACTGGGAGAGGATCTTCAAGGACCCCCTGACGACGGCAGCAGCCATCGACCGGCTGGTGCACCACAGCGTGATTCTGGAACTCAACGTCCCGAGCTATCGAATGGAGAGCGCCAAGGCAAAGCAGCAGGGAACCACGAAATGAGGAAACCGCGAGGAGGTCAAATCCGGGCAAATCGGCTGATTGGACCCCGGAAAGTGCTTGGTGAGGGCGATAGACGAGTGCCCGCCAAGGGGAGCGGTCGTACAGCGCCCTACAGAGGCCGCTCAGCAGCCTCGTGGATCTGGTCCACTCCCCTCGACGCCAGCGCGAGCGAGGGGGAGCTCCGTTCGGGCTACGCCCTCACTCCGTCCCCCTCGCATTCTAGGAACAATCTCTCTTTTTTACAGAAAGGAGGACCGCGGAAAGGGCCGTCTCAGAGGACGGCTACAGCTCTTTTTTTTTAATCCTTGTGTGGGGATTTCCAATCGTCGCTGCGGGAATTCTATTTGACGTTGATCAGTCCTCCTACCCTGGGAACGTCACGGACCGGCAAAGAGTAGGAGTCGCCTCCGCGCGGCGATCTGAAGAGTGATATTGAAGGCAAGGCCCAGGCGAACCTTAGGGCAAAGGCAAGGGGGGAGGCTAAAGTAGATCACAGAACTCGGGGGCGAATCATGATGCAGCCAATCTTGCTGAACTCCCTCTCCAGGGTAGAGAATTGTTCTTCACACTCACAGACACCCACGATCGCGCCGCCTGAGCCAGCGTATTTGGCGCATACTCCCAGGTGGCGAGCCAGACTCACCATTTGCGCATTGCTCGGGCGTAGCTTCACCAGCTTTGAACGGGTGTCAAAATTGTGGTCCATCAGCGCAGCCAGGGTTCGATGGTCTCTGTCCAGCAAAGCTTTTTCTCCCCTCTCGGCCAAGTCTGCAAAGACCCTCATTGCTTCGGCTACCCCGGCATCCCCACGCTCCCAGCGCTCTCTCAGCCTGCTGTGATAAATCCCAGAAGCCTGATTCACAGCTTTCTCGTAGGCAAGATAAAGAGGAGGTAGGAGAAAGGGATCGATTGGTTCATATTTGCCATGGCCATGAGTTTCCATATGGGTTTTCTCAAAGTCCATGAACACCAGTCCCGCATAGACCTGACAGACACGATCTTGAAGTCCGGCCTCGATTCCGATCTCCCGGGTCTCAGCTTCCAGAGCCAGGTTGGCTAGGATCTGCTTGGGAATCACGACATTGTAGAACTTCATTCATCCACGGAGCACCGCAATGATGATGGCACTGGATCCTCCCAGGCCGACCTGTCGCGGGATGTCGCTTTCACAGCGCAGAGAGAAGTTTTCAGCTGGCAACTGAATCCCCTGCTCCTGGCAATGCTCGGCAAACACCTTGATTGCTGCCTTGGTTAAGCATGATCCACCGCACAGACCGTGAAGCCTGACGTCCTCGACCAGGTGCTCTATTCCCTTATATTGATAGCGTTCTCGGGCGCCTAAGATAACTTCCAGGACCGGCGACTCATGCAGGGATACCCGAGCGGAGAAGTTCTTGACAATCGTAGAAATCGTTTTCCCAAAGTACCCGTCTGAAGGGTTACCCAAGAGCCCCGCTCTCGCATAAACTAGTGTTTTAAGGCACTTCATAAAACCAATCCAAGTCTCACCGGAATCTGCTGCATAGTTGTCTTTCTTGGTTCATATCTTCAACTACATCCAAGGTAGATCCAGTGACAGCGCTTACCAGTTTCACCTTGAGGTGGGACAACTGGGGAGTCGGGACCTGTCCCCTCCTCCGCCTTGCTGGAATCGACCACAGAACGGCAGCGCGTCCACCCGCTGTTGGGTCAGAATCTCCAGGACCCGACACGATGATCCGTTGATTCTGCTCCAGGTTCCAGGGTTTGGAATCATGAAAGTGGGAGCCTCAGGCCGCGACCGCCTCAAGGCGCCTCCCGCAGTCACTCTCATTCGGTCTGGTAGAAGAGATAAACCAACAACATTTCGTCCTCATCCTGGGATCCCCACCGCACCGTGTCAGCCGGATCTGGGTTGAACCGGTTCTGCTGGGAATTGTCGAAGATTGCCTCCGCTTCCAGGATCGTACCTGCAGGCAAGCTCTTGGGCTCTGAGAGTGTATAAAAGGACTGCCAGTCGAAGCTGTAGTTGGGAACGTTCAGGAGCTGTTCCCGAGTTCCATCCGGTGTGGTCGCCCAGACGCGAATCGACTTCCCTCGATAGTGCATGTGCGGCCTCAGGCCGTGCAGCAGGATGCTCTCTTCCATTTGCTTTCTAATGCGGATCGGGAATCGTCTTGCCCGGGGCGGAATGGAGATTCTCCAGGGGAAGAGTGCCGTCGTCTCGTAAAGCTTCCAGGGTGGCTGATCAGCGAAATAGACGGCCATCCGGGGACGATCTGTGGTGGGCCGGCCGGTTGGAGTGTAGTGGACCTGCAGCAGCACTTCCGACCCGGGCCGCACTCTCCGCGCGGTCCCCTCGGGAAAGATCTCTGGCCCGATCCCCGGAGCATAGCTGGCGAACAGATGCCGATACCAACGGTAAATATCCCTTGGCTTGCCCCTGGTCAGGAATGCAAAGGCATGATGAATGACCTCGACATCCGTGCCTTGAATCTCTGCGGCCCTGACCCACACCGGCCTGTCATTCCCGAAGTCAGCCTTCAAGTACCGATAGGGAATGCGACCGGTTGCCGGAATCTTCTGCTCTTCGAACTCCACGATGAGGTCCGGTTCTCCCAGGGCCCACTCACTCGGCACGGTAGCTTTCTCGGCCGCCAGAGGATCCTCCGAGGTTCGCCTGGGAGATCCCGCATCAATCCAGCCGAGGAGGACCCGCTCCTCATCCGGCGTGAGCAGGCTCGGACTGGAAAACTCTCCGACGTGGGGGTCCAGGCTCCAGGGAGGCATTCGCCGTGTGCGGACCACCTCCCGCATCATCGGGGCCCAGCCGTAAACGGTCCGATAGCTGTCCATGGCAAAAGGGGCGGCTCCTCCTTCTCGATGACAGCTCAGACAGTGCCGCTTCAAAATCGGAACCACGGAGTTTGAAAAGGAGAGATCAGCACTCTCTAGTGCTCTGAACCGGATCAGGCATCCCGGACTCTCGACCATCGGATCGCTGATCATGCGGCCAGCCAGCAACGACTCGATCGCTGACTTGAGAAAAGCCTGCTCGGCGCCAGTCCGCTGGACTCCGTAGTCCAGGCGATCGTCAATCGGCCCCCGGTAGGCAACCCTCCAGGACGCGGTCTCGATCAGAATGGCCTCAGCGGTTCTTTCGATCCCAAGACTCCTGGCGACGTGCTGTGACTCATCGACCAGTATTGGAAAGCCAATGTTCAGGTCTGCAGCCTCGCGGGCTATGGGACCCCGGTCATCCTGCAGATTGGCATTGATCCCCAGGAACTTGACACCCCGAGCTTCGAATTCGCTCTGAAGTTGATTGAGAGCAGGCGCCTGATTACGAACGATCTGGCAGCCCAGGCCGTGCGAAAACAGAACCAGGGCCTTGAAGTCAGAGTAATAGTAGAGTTCGTGAAACTCACCCGCCTGGTCGAGCAGGGCGAAGTTCCCAACCTTCGGTCCCGTCGCCACCGGCCCCGAGAGCCGATCACACGACGTCAGAAGCAGGAGGAGGAGAAGCCAACCCGTAAACTTCGAGTATGGGCTCAGGGTCAAGGCTGGGGGGGTTGAACGATTCCGTTTCACTGGGTACTCGGGGATCCGGTCTCCACGTAGGTCTTGAGTCTCTCCAGTTGCTCTGACAGCACCTGGTCCACGAGCGGAGCCAACTGGTCCAGACTCTGAGAAGCCGAGGCCACTTCGGCCCGGGTGGAGGAACAGGAGAGAACCACGAGCAAGACAGAGATGAGCTTCGGGGGTTGGAGTTTCATGTTCTCTAATGATTCCATATTCCAGATTCCAAATTCCAGATGGCGGCTCCTACGCTTCGCCATCCCGTGACTTCCCAACGCAGGAGGACCCTCCGTGGTCCGATTCTGTGAGATCCCTGAAAGTAGGAGGACCCTCCGTGGTCCGATCAGATCGCCGCGCGGAGGCGGCTCCTAGTGCGCTCGTAAGCGCACTTGAACAGTAGGGTGAAAGTCCCTACCGGGCAAACGTTCTCCGGCCCGTATTCGACGGCAACTGCGTCATCGTGAGGTGGGGTGGGAAGCAGCCGAAGGAGAACCACCAGTCTGTAGGAGACGAACTCGATTCGGCTCAGAGGGGACAGCGAGCCTGCTGGGAAATGGCGAAGCTCGAATGGAAGGGAAACCTGACACGGACAAGAGCCTGATGGGTAACGTGAAAAAGGCATCTTGTTAACCCTTGGGGTGGTTGGAGATGGAATGGTGGGAAGTTCAAGTGACGTAAAGCGAGGAGGTCTGCGAAAGGTCGGTCTGGTAAGAGACCCGCAGAAGTCAGAGGCGGCGTAGTAGTGAAGAAGCCGGGTAATGCCGGTGGAGCGAAGGCCCGCCAGGAAGGTGGATGTGTAGAGTCAATGACGAAGCAAGAGGAACTGTCGAAAGTGGAGGAGACTCCTAAGCAAGGCAGAGAAGCCGAGAGCCAGAAATGGAGCTGGGTGGAAGCGGAAGTGTGGACCGAACGCATGCTGACGACCCTGGAAACAGGAGTGAAAGGAGGCAAATGGTTCAGCTTGATTGACAAGGTCTACAGAAATCGGAGTCTGGAAGCGGCGTGGCGAAAGGTACGCCGACGGAAAGGAGCCGGTGGAGTGGATGGCCAAAGTATCCAGAAGTTTGAGTGGCGATTGGAAAGGGAACTGGAGCAACTGCACCAGGAACTGAAAGACGATCGCTATCAACCGCGAGCAGTGCGCCGACACTGGATCGATAAAGGAGGAGGGAAGAAGCGACCGCTGGGGATCCCGACAGTACGGGACAGAGTGGTGCAGACATCCCTTCGCCAGGTGCTGGAACCAATCTTCGAAAAGAAGTTCTGCCGGCACAGTTATGGATTCCGGCCGCAGCGAAGCTGCAAGGATGCACTGCGCGAGGTGCAACGACGACTGGAAGAAGGCTATCACTGGGTGGTTGATGCAGACATCGAGAAATACTTTGACTGCTGTAAGACAGCAGATTGTTTAGAGGGGGTGAAGTCAGGCTGTTTTGACCTGGATTGGGTAAGCAGAAAATGACGGATTAGAGGAGCGCTGGTGGTTGAGGCCAGCCCTTGGTAGGAGAGGAGCTAGCGGAAGCGGGAGCCGTTGGCGTTGGCGATCCAGCGACGCAGGGCGACGCGGACGTTGTTGACGCGACTCAGCGGAGCGTTGTCGAAGTACCAGCGGAAGGTTTTGATCTCTTCCAGGATGTCTACGTCGGGGAAGTCGGCGGTCAGTTCGGCAATGAAAGCCGCATCCAGCTCGGGGCGGTAAGGGTAATCGGGCAGCAGCTCTTGCAGGTAGGCGAGGATCTTCTCGGGAGAGTTGTCGAAGAACATGTCGGCGCTATTCACAGCTCGTCGGAGGCCCGGTAGATGTCCTCTTCGTCCAGAGTGGCCTTTTGCTCGAGCACGCCCCGGTTGAGCGCGGCCAGGCAGAGGCGGTTCAGCAGCCGGCAGACGCCGCCCGAAGTTTTGTAAAGGGCCAGGTAGGCCGAGTCGGTGAAGATGTCGGGTTTAGCTCCGGCCAGCTGGAGATGGTGGCAGACGTAGTTTTTGGTTTCGGCCTCATCCAGGGGAGGCAGCTTGTAGGAGAGTAGGATGCGCTGGTGGATGTTGCGGAACATGGGGCGCCCGAGCCGTCGGCCCAGGTCGGGATGACCGATCATGATCATGAGCAGGGGATCGATTGAATCCATCCTAAAATTAAGAAGTACAGGTATTTCGTCCAGTGTTTTGTCGGGCAGACACTGGCTCTCGTCGAGAATTAGAATCGGGGTCTTTTTGGCGTTCTCCACATAGTCGCGCACGGCCGTTTGCAGGTTTCGAAACAGAGTGGACTTGCGGCTGGAGGGCTCACCGCCGAACTCGCTGTTGAGCTGGGCCCAAAAATCCAGGGGAGTGACCGTCGACAGGGGCACGTAGAAGAGCTTGTAGACGGAGGAGTTGAGTTGCTCGACGAAGGCGCGCACGGCGGCCGTTTTGCCGGTTCCGGCCTCCCCCAGCACGAGCATCAGCCCCAGACGGGTACGCATGTAGTCCAGGCGCCGGGCGAGTTCGTCAAAGGCCGCAGTGGGGAGCAGTTTCTGGGCCGGGATGTCCTTGGCGAAGGGAGTGTCGGAGAAGCCGTAAAAAGTGTGGATCACGATTCATCCTCCTCGTCGGGAAGGGAAAAACGGGGTCTTCGGGGGGAAGTGGCGTTTTGGGCGGCGTCGACCCGGTGCAGACGCACCACCGGCTGGTCGTCTTCGAAGAGAAACAGCTCACTGGGACGTCCTTCGGGATGGCGGATCTCGATGCGCAGGCCAGTGTATTGGGGCGGCACTTCCCAGAGCCGGCGGGCGATGGAGACGGTGCAGTCGTTGCGGACGGTGCGGTGCAACGTGCGGTAAAAGACCCGGTCCAACTCGGCCCGGCTGACCGTACGGCGGCGAATGGAGGCGAGCGAGCGCAGGTAACGCTCCAGTGGCGTCTCACAGATGCTCGAGTGGCGGCGCCGGTGATAGTCCTGCTCCAGCCACTGAGACAAGCGAGCATTGAGATCGTCGAGGGTCAAGGCCTCGAGATCGAGAAGGCTTAGAAAACCCTGGCGCAGGGTGCGAAACCAGCGCTCGATTTTTCCGCGCGAAGGACTGTCATAGGGCTTGGAATGCACCAGAGCCACACCCAGACGGGCGCAGGCCAAGGTGAGTTGTTTGGAGGAGAAGGCCGAGCCGTTGTCACAGTAAAGGATCTGGGGTAAACCATGGCGCGAGAAGGCTTTTTGGAGTGCCGAGACGACCACTGCGGAGTTTTCCCGGGTGTAGAAGCGGGCCAGGGTCAGGAAGCGGGAATGGTCATCGATGGCTGCAGCCAGGTAGGTTTTGCGGCGGCGGCGGCCGAGAGGCACCTTGGGGCCGTGCATAAAATCCATCACCCACAGATCGTTGGCGTGGGGTTTTTCGAAGTGCTTGCGGGCCTTGGGCGCCGGCTTGACCTGGGGCCGCAGACCGGCCCGCTTGATGTGACGACGCAAAGTGGATTCGGAGATGCGGCGCGAAGTGATGTGGCCCGAGGCCACCAGCTGTTCACGGAGTCGGTTGACCGGCACCCGGGGATGGCGGGCCAGCAGCTCGGAGATGTGGGCGCTCAGCTGCTCGGAGATGACCCGGCTTCGGCCCGCATCGCAACGCCGCTTGGGCAAGAGTCCGTCGAGTCCTTCTTGGCGGTAGCGGCGCAACCAGCTCTTGAAAGTGGCGACTGAGTAGCGGCGTCTGCCCAGACCCGGCACATCCAGCTCTTTTCGGGCCATGCGGCCGAAGTAACGGGCTTGGCTGCCGGCGGCGGCGTGCAGCACCGGCGCGATGACGCCGTAGCGGAACAGCGCCACGGCCTGGCGTTTTTGTTTTCCCTTCATCCTGAGGCTCCTTTGGCCAACCCTTTGTGCCACAACCCTACCGCTGGGCCCCTATCACGCAGTGTGGAGGATCGATTCTTGTCATGACGCGGCTGCCAGCCGGGTCCAAACAACGTGGCGCAAAAAGGGGATTGAGCGACTTGTGCTGCAGACACAGCGGATGCCGGTGAGTCAGCCCGTCAGCAAGCCAGAGCGGGGCCCGAGAGCCAATCGTAGGTCGAACAGCAGGTGGGGGAAGTAACGCCGATGAAAACGCAGCACCACTCGGGGTGGAGAGCCTCGGGGCTGGGCCGCCAGCAGCGCGGCCACCTGCTGGGCCTGCCGCCGCACCCCTTGGACGGCTCCGGGCAACTCGACCTCGGCCACCGGAAAAGAGAGCAGTCGCCCATAGACGGCCGCCAACAGCAGCAGCATGCGGTGCAGCGTCAACTCCTCCAACAGCACAGCTTCCTCACCTTGGCTGCCGGCCGTGGCCACCTCGTCCAGCGCTTGGCGCATCGTCCGTTTGCCGTTCACCACCACTTCGACCATCCAGCTCATCAACCCCAGGCTGAAGCGTCGGCGCGGCACCACTTGAGCCGGCAGCACGCTGAAGGTGACATCTCGTGGCTGATCCGGGCCCCGCCGCCGGCAGCGGAAGCGAGCCACTGGAAACCGTTGATAGGTCCGCCCCTCCTCATCCACCAAGCACCTGAAATACAGACCGTGGCGTACGGCGCATTCACTTCCCCGGCACAGCGGACAGCGGTCCCGGTAGTCGGGCAACAGCTCGTACAGCCCCAGTCCCAGAGAGGAAAGACTTGACAAAGACCTGTCTTGGAAGCGATCCTGAATCTGAAGTTTGTCTTCGAAAAGCCGGGAGTTATCCGAAGCTCAAACCACGGGCTCCCGGCTGCTCCTTTCCCTTCTTCTCCGCAGCCAAGACAGCTGTCACACTGTCATATTCTTTTCACCCGCTGCGGGCTAAGACAATCTATACAATTCCGGCTGCAAAAGGCAGAGAAGTTTGTGACGTATTACACTGCATTGACCCGGAGATCTTGATGCAAGAAGTGGAGAAGGAAGTCTCAGACGGTCGAGTGCTGAAGCTGATTCGAAGCTATCTGGAACAAGAAGTTCTGGATGGGATGAAGAAGTGGAAGCCGGAGAGAGAAACTCCTCAAGGTGCGGTGATCAGTCCGTTGCTGGCTAATCTGTATTTACATCCAGTGGATGAAGAGATGGAGCGTGCCGGGGAAGTGATGATCCGCTATGCCGATGATGGGGTGATTCTATGCCGAGATGAGCGACAGGCGCGAGAAGCGCTGAGGAAGCTTCGAAAGGAGCTGGCGCAGCGTGGATTACGACTGAACCCGAACAAGACCCGGGTAGTGGATGCTCGCCAAAAGGGTGGGTTCGACTTTCTGGGTTACCACTTTGAAAGAGGGCTTAAATGGCCTCGCAAAAGCAGTGAAAAGAAGCTGCGGGAGCGAGTCCGCCCACTGACCCGAAGGACGAATGGCCACAGTCTGAAGCAGACCATTGAGACGCTCAACCCAATCCTACGGGGTTGGTTTGGGTACTTTCAACACAGCCATCCCGCGACGTTTAAGGGGGTGGATGGATGGGTACGAGGGCGTCTGCGATCGATTCTGCGAAAGCGCCGGAAACGGAGAGGCCGAGCCCGAGGGAGCGATCATCAACGCTGGCCCAATGCCTACTTTATCGAGCAGGGGCTATTTACCATGGCCATAGCCCACGCGCAGATCTGTCAGTCCCGACGTGGACCCCACTGACTGGAGAGCCGGATGCGGGAGAACCGCACGTCCGGTTCGGAGGGAGGGGAGGCTCAAACCAATGAGCTTTCCCTACCCCTATCACTTCGCCACCATGTGACGTTTCCAGTGTAGGAGGACCCTCCGTGGTCCGATTGATCAGATCGCCGCATGGAAGCGGCTCCTACACTTCGCCATCATGCGACGTTTCCAGTGTAGGAGGACCCTCCGTGGTCAGATCGGAACCCGATCTGCTAGCATGAGGTGGATCTTCAGAAGTCGCAGGAAAGTCGCCATGTCGAGACCAGTCTTCCGAGAGGGCCTGTGGGTTGCCCTGCTTTTGTTACTGACCCCTGGCTGCAGCCGGCACGACGCTCCCCGGGAAACTGGCGAAACCCCGCCCCATGTAGTCTTCGTGACCGGTGACGAAGAATATCGATCCGAAGAATCCATGCCCATGATCGCCCGCATCCTACACCACCACTACGGCATGCGGGTCACCATCTGCTACGCCGTCGACCCTCAGACAGGTTCCATCAATCCGGACTACCTGGAAGGCATCGAGGGTCTGGAGGCTCTCGAGGAGGCCGATCTGGCGGTCTTCTTCATCCGCTTCCGGCAATTGCCCGAAGACCAGCTTCAGCGGATTTTCGACTACGTGAACTCGGGGCGGCCGATGGTAGGGCTTCGAACCTCCACCCACGCTTTTCGCTATCTGCAGGATGATCCACGCAGCCGCTGGAATGACGCTTTCGGGACCGATGTCTTCGGCCAGAAGTGGATCACTCATCACGGTCACCACGGAACCCGACCCCTGACTGCGGTCTCGGTGATCCAGGGAAAGCAGGACCACCCGATCTTGCGAGGGGTGACTCCTTTTCAGGCCTACTCCTGGCTGTATCACGTTGACGGAGGAGAGCATCTTCTGCAGGGGGATTGTGACCCTCTTCTAAGCGGCCACTCGCTCAAGTCCAATCATCTGGAAGAGCTGGAAAGATTCCCGCTGGACAACCCCGTTGCCTGGACGAAAAGCTACCAGGGAGCGAAAGTTTTCTTTACAACGCTGGGTCATCCCTACGATTTCCTCGAACCGGCGATGCGAAAACTGCTGGTTAATAGTATTCTCTGGGGGCTGGGTCGGGAGGATCGCATTCCCACGGCAGGAGCCAGGGTTGAGCTGACTGGTGAATATGAACCATCGGACGCCGCCTTCGGGGGCTACAGACCAGGTCAAAGACCGGAACAGGTAGAACCATGATGAAGAGAACAACAGGATCTTTCGGGTTGGGTTTTCTGGCTCTTATAGCGGGCATGGCCGGTTGCGGCGGATCCACTGACACGAGCAGCGACATTCCAAAGGAAGCGAAAATGACCGGTCCCAGTTTTAAAGACGATCTCGATTTCCTCCGAGAGCACAAGGAAGTCATCGTCCTGAGCGATGAGTCGGGCCAGGCTCAGGTGGCGGTGGTTCCCGACTATCAGGGCCGGGTCATGACCAGCACGGCCCTGGGCCCGGCCGGCGCCAGCTTTGGATGGTTGAACCGTCAGCTGATAGCGTCCGGTGAGCTTCAACCTCACATCAACGCCTTCGGAGGCGAGGACCGCTTCTGGATGGGGCCGGAAGGCGGGCAGTTCGCCATCTTCTTTGCGCCAGGCGATCCATTCGATCTGGAACACTGGCAGGCACCCCCGGTGATCGACACGGACTCCTATCAGGTCGTGCGCCACGATCAACGCCAGGTCACATTCCAGCATCGGGCCGAGGTGGTCAATTACTCAGAAACCCGGTTCTCTGTTCAAATCGATCGCACCATCGAGCTCCTCGATCACAGAGCCGTTTCCAGCCTGATCGGGGAGGTCGGCCCGGATGTGTCCATGGTGGCCTACCAGTCCACCAATACGATCACGAATCAGGGCACCAATGACTGGACGAAAGAGGATGGGCTGCTCTCCATCTGGATTCTGGGGATGTTCCGTCACAGTCCCACCACGACGGTCGTCATCCCCTATGTTCAGGGGTTGGAGGAAGAACTCGGCCCGGTCGTGAACGACGCCTACTTCGGGAAAGTGCCCGAAGACCGCCTTGTGAAGGGACGATCTCACATCTTCTTTAAAGCGGACGGAGCCTTCCGAAGCAAGATCGGCGTGCTGCCCGAGCGCTCGAAGGGGATCTCAGGAAGCTATGACTCGACAGCGGGAGTTCTCACCATCGTGCATTTTAGTCAGCCGCCCGAGGCCCGGGACTATGTCAACTCGATGTGGGAGGTGCAGGACGAGCCGTACCGGGGTGACGTGATCAACAGCTACAATGACGGGCCTCCGTCCCCCGGGGCGCCCTCGATTGGACCTTTTTACGAAATCGAGAGTTCTTCTCCGGCAGCTCGCCTTGCAGCAGGAGAATCGATCACGCACACCCACAAGACGATTCACTTCGTCGGGTCCGCGCCCGAGCTCGATCCGATTGTCCAACAAACCCTGGGCATCAACATCACTTCGATTCGACATGTTTTCGACAAAGATTAGGGGTCCCCGTTTGCGCGCATGGTGATGGAAGTCGAGAGTGGAGCGGATCTGCCCCCGCCCGAAGCTCTCGAACACGGCCTTTCTCCGCATCTTCCCGGCCTGATGGAGTTCCATTCGACCCGCCGCCTGGAATCGAGCCCGCAGTATGCACGCATCCGGCCCGAAGTCGAAAGGGTCATGTCAACGGTGGTGGGCGAGAACTTCGGACCGGCCGACTCTCAGCCCAGGACACCTCTCCGGGCGACCGCCTGGAACATAGAGCGGGGGTTGCAGGTGGGAGGGGTAGTCGAGAGTCTGAAAAGCCATCCGCGTATGCGCCACAGCGATGTCCTCTTTCTCACCGAGCTGGACTTCGGAATGGCACGGAGCGGAAACCTGTGCGTGGCCCGCGAGATCGCACGGGGATTGCAGCTCAACTACGCCTTTGCCAACTGCTACATCAGCCTGGTCAAGGGCAGCGGCCTGGAATCCGACGCACAGGGTGAAAACTGGCTCAGCCTGCATGGAAATGCTTTGTTTTCGAGATTTCCGCTGCGACAGGCTCACTGTGTTGCCCTTCCCAACGGTAAAGACAAGATGCGGGGCAAGGAGAAGCGACTCGGTTGCCAGCAGGCGGTCGTGGGTCTGGTCGACCATCCGGTCCAGCCCTTCTGGGCCATAACCCTGCATTTGGATGCTCACTCGACTCAGAACCACCGCTATCGGCAGATGAAGCTGATCCTGGACCATATGGAGACTCTGAAGCCCGGACTCCCGGTTCTGATAGGCGGCGACTGGAACACTTCGACGTTCAACGCCCAACGGGCCACTTATTCCATTCTGGGCTATGCCCGACGGGTCCTGATGGGAATCAACAACGTTCTCCACAATCATTACCCACATCCGGATCGCTGGTTCGAGCGAAGGCTCTTTCAAGAACTGGAGGGGAGGGGCTACGAGTATCGTTCCTTGAACCAGTCCGGCGCCTGCACTCTTCACTACCAGGTGAATGATCTGGCTATCAACAGGAACATGGGCGACTGGATCCCCGACTGGTGCTTCTGGTTCATCCGCTGGGCACTGAAGGACGTGGACGGCAAGTGCTCGATCAAACTGGACTGGTTTGCCGGTCGCGATATTGTAGCCGATTCGAGCCGCCCGCCAAGGGTCTTGAGCGAGATCCACGACCGCCGAAATCCTCTCTCCGACCACGATCCCATTGTTTTGGATTTTCACCTGGGGTGATCGGGCTGATCGAGAAGTGCCCGGGATCAGGCTGGTAGAGCGACCCTGGTGGTCGCCCGTCCAGCGGGCCGGCGCAAGGCCGGCCCCTACAGGATTTTCTGCGGTTGGCACGGTTCTTGCTGGAACTCCTTCAGCCACCCTCCAGTGTGATTTAATGACACTCAGGGGGTCAGCAGAGCGTCTTTGAGTAGGATGAGTCGAGCCTGATTTCTTGCATTCCTTTTTTTCCTCCCGCTGGCGGGGTGTTCCGACAGCTCGGCGGACCAGGGGGCACCTGCAAACGATCCCGAAGCTCTAGAGGTGGGCACGAACGCGGAGCCGGAAGAGCGGCGTCTGCCCGTCCGGGTTGAACCCGTGCGGCGCCAGGACGTGCACGAGACCGTGGAGCTGACCGGGACCGCTGAACCCTGGGACGAGTTCATTGTCTCCGGGGAGATCTCCGGCAGAATCAGCAGGATCCGCTCTGCCTGCTCGTCAGAGACTTCAAGCTGAGCATAAACATCATGTACGGGCTGGTGGCTCTGTCTGGAATCGCCGTCAATGACTCGATTGTTCTCATCAACTTCATCAACCAGTCACGGCAGCGGGGGGCCTCGCTTTACCGGACGGTTCTTTCCGGGGCGAAACGTAGACTACGTCCAATTCTTCTGACCACGGTCACCACGATGTTTGGATTGCTGCCCCTGGCAATGGGTGTACGCGGAGCCTCGGTCACCTGGATGCCAATGGCCAGCACGATCGTCTGGGGGCTGGGTGTGGCTACCTTCCTGATCCTGATGGTCATACCACCTCTGTACGTGGCTCTGGAAGACGTTCGGGGGCTGTTCATTCGCCGCCGAAAACCACCCAGGTCCGGGCACAGCCTGATGGCAGTCGAGCCCCCGGAGCGGCTGCGCTCGGCAGAATAGGACGTTCCAAGTTCCAAGTTTCAAGTTTCTCTGAAAGACGCCAAAACGGTGAAGTGTGAGCCCACATTCCTGTTCTCAGCGAGGAACGTCCTTTGCTGACAGCCTCCGTTTCCCCGTTTCCCGTTCACCGTTGACCGTGGAACGTGGAACGCGAAGCCTACCGTAGGCTGAGAAAAACCCGCTGGGCCTGCTCGGTAAGGAGGGGCCGGTAGCTGTTTTGCAGGACAATCCGGGCCTGCTGCCTGGCCTCGGCGCTTTTTCCGAACCGGGCGTACAGTCGTGCCAGGCGAACCCGGGCGCCGAGCGTATGCTCCCAGTCATCCGGTTGAGCCATGACCAGGCCCATCTGGAGGGTCCCCAGCGACTGGATATCCTGACCCTGGGCCTCCTGGGCGGCTGACAGACCGGACCAGAAGCCAATCACCTGCGGCGCGATCTGGGTCGCCTCCGTGAACCGCATGGCAGCACGGGAAGCCTGGCTGGACGTCAGGAGGTCCAGGCCTTCTCGAGCCTTGGCCCAGGCTTGTCTCAACTCGATTCTCCAGGGCTTTACAGCGGGAGAATGACGAAAGATCAGAATCTGTGTGGAGCCCTCGAGTACCTCCTCGAAACGATAGTGGTTCTCACTCAGCCGGGTCGCGTTGCTCCTGCCTTCCAGCCAGGGACCAATCGGCCCCAATTCCTTCATCGGAGAAAGTTCCGGGATCTGATAGTGCATGGGCACCAGGAAACGGGGCTTGACGGCCGCCAGGACCGATTCAATTTCTGCTTGCTTGAGAATGTGGTAGGTGGAGTCAATAGGGGCCATCAAGACGTCCACCGTTCCCAGATCCTTCACGAGTTGCTCCGTGAGCGGACCGTTGTCGCCCAGGTGAACAAATCGCTTGCCGCCCGCTTCGACCACCCAGATGGTGTTCCTTTGACCGAAGTCCTTCCCGTACGGGTCAGCATGCTTTCCCTTCAGCCCCTGCAACCTGACATCTCCGATCGAAAACCGGCCTGGTGCCCGGAAAACCGGGACCTGAAAGCTGACGTGATAGTTTGCATCATGGTCATAGTGGGGATGAGTCACTAGAACCGCATCCGCTTTCATCTCATCGGGGAATTGGTAACCGAGCCACCGATTCGTGTTGTACGGATCGATGAGGATGCGAACTCCTTGAGGGGACTCGATCACAAAACAGGAGTGGGCCACATACTCCAGCTTGACCTGGGCTGAAACTGAAACCAGAGTGATCAATAAAATAAGCATTTCTTTCTCCGCGGCCTGGGGCCAAATCCGGTCGACGTACTGGGAGCCAACAGTATGGCACAGTGCCCCTGCGCTGGCGCTCGCTGTCGCTCACGCTGTTCCAATTTCCAAGTTCCAAGTTCCACATGCTGCCGGCGGTGGCCGTGTCGGGTACCATTGACTACAGAAAGTGAGCCAGCCGTTGATCTCACAAGTTCAAATGGAAACGAGGAACTGCCCATGAAATCCAAGATATTGCTGTTCGTTGCCATCCTGGTGGGAGCCGGGGGGTCAGCGAAACCGGGAGAGATTCGCGGCGTCTGGCGTTCTCTTCCCTCTCTCCCGACGTCCCGGCAAGAAGTGGGCATCGCCGAGCTCAACGGCCATGTCTACGTGATCGGGGGACTGGTGACCGGAGCGGCCTCGACAGCTCTCGAAGCCTTCGACACCGAAACAGAGGAGTGGCAGGCGCTCGGTTCTCTTCCGACTCCCCTCCACCATGTAGGCGCCGCCGCGGTGGGCGGCAAGGTTTACTCCATTGGAGGCTATGTGGGCTTCAGCTTCACCCCCGTTTCCTCACTGTTGGAGTACGATCCTGAAACCGATCTGTGGACGGCCAGGGCCTCACTTCCCCGGTCGCGGGGGGCCCTGGCTGCCGCCGCCATCGGGGACAAGATCTACGCCGTCGGAGGCAACGGCCCGGGAGGTGTTTCCGGCCAGTTGACGGTCTACGACCCCCTGGCCGATGTGTGGACCGAACTTCCTCCCTTGCCGACTCCCCGCGAGCATCTGGCTGCCGCTGCTCTCGGAAGCAAGCTTTTCGTCATCGGCGGAAGGGTCCAGGGTTCCGGAAATCTCGCTACTCTGGAAGTCTTCGACACCGAGGCGGGCGAGTGGGAAACCAGAACTCCAATGCCCACAGCCCGGTCCGGACTGGCGGCCGCAGCCTTCGGAGAATTCCTGCTGGTGTTCGGCGGAGAGATCCCGAGAGTCTTCGAGCAAAACGAAGTCTACGACCCAGCCACCGACAGTTGGTTCGATCTGGCTCCGATGCCTGTCCTCCGTCACGGAATCGGGGCCGCGGTGGTGGGAAACCGGATCATTATTCCCGGCGGAGCCACCATTGCTGGATTCCAGAACACGGATTTTGTGGACGAGTTCTTTGTCCTGGATCAACTGATGGCCATGGCCCAGTTTGCCGAGGGTCCCGGCGTTGCGTCGCAAGTGACGGCCACCAACTTCACTGACGGGGAAGTCACCGCGCGTCTGGAACTCTATGACGACCAGGGCAACGTACTCGAAAGCGGACTGACCGGACCCGGGGGGCCGGAGCGCACCGTGGAACTCCAGTCTTATCAGACAGCGCGCTGGTCGCCGGGGGCTCCGAAACTTTCCGGGGCCGGTGAAACAATAGTCGGGTGGGCACTGCTCTTTTCGGATCAGCCGCTGCTGGGGCACATTCTCTTCTCGGGACCCGCCGGCTTTGCCGGTGTCCTCGGCCGTGGACCGGGGGCCAGTTTCCTGATCCCGGTAGAGCGCTCCGAGAACCAGAATTCGGGGATCGCCGTGGCCAACGCCAGCCGCTTTCTCTCCACCGTGGGGATTCGACTGCGCGATGCAGACGGTGCCGAGATAGCCGTCACCGAGATCGGACTGGAACCCTTCGGCCATCGCGCCCTGTTCCTGGACGAACTCTTTCCCGACCTGGACCTCGCGACTTTCATTGGAAACCTGGAAGGAAGCGCCGACCAGCTGACGGCTGCCATGGCGATTCTACAGCGCGACTTTACTCAGCTCGCCACCCTGCCGGCCAGGATTGACTGATTCCCAAATGCCAAATGCCAGATTGGGGAAAGTGGGAGGTACTTTGGGGCCTCCCACACTCTTGACCCCGGAACGCTGGAACGCTGGAACGTTGGAACGTTGGAACGCTGGAACATCCTCAGCGCAGACACCGGGCCAGAACTTCCACCGGGTGGAGCGCCGTGCGGCCCGTGAAGTGTTTGATCTGAGAGCGGCAACTGAAGCCGGGGGCCACAATCAGGCATTCGTCGCCAGCCTGCTCGAGGGCCGGGAACAGGCGGAGGGAGCCGATCTTCTGCGAGATCTCGTAGTGCTCCTTCTCATATCCGAAGGCACCGGCCATCCCGCAACAGCCTGAATCCAGGACGGTGAACTTCGAAGGTTTCATCAGACCCAGCATCCCCTTGGAGGCCTCCAGGCCAATCAGTGATTTCTGCTGGCAGTGGCCATGGTAAATGAGTTCTCCGGGACTACCGCCGAGGCTCTCTTCCAGCCTGCCCTGAACTTCCGGCCTGGCCAGATACTCCTCCAGGCTCAGGCATGTGTCCGTCACCTTGCGGCAGCTTTCCTCGTCTTCGGACAAGTCCGGATAATCGTCTCGCAGAGTGGAAAGACAGGAAGGCTCCAGGATAATCACGGGAGACCCGGCGGCCACGTCGGAAAGAGAAGCAACTAAACTCTGTGCGCCCTTCTTGACGCTCTGCAGGTCTCCGCTGGAGATAGCCGGGCGTCCGCAGCAACCAGCGGCAAAAAGACGTACCTGCAACCCGAGGGCTTCCAGCAGGGTCACTGCAGCTTTGCCGATATGAGGTTCGTGGAAGTTGGTGAAGGTGTCGGCAAAGAGCGTGATCGGCTCGCCTTCGGTCCCGTTGCTCCGGGACCGGAACCAGGAAGCCAGGGTTTCCCGCGTGTAGCGAGGGAGAGGTCTGCGCCGATCCAACCCTGCAAACCACTCCAGGGCCAGCCGGGTCACCGGATTCCCTACCGCCAGATTGCTCAGCCGGGGCATCCGGGAAGCCACTTCGGCGGCCTGTCTGGTTCGCGCGATCAACCGCTTGCCCAGGGGCCAGCCTTGCTCTTTGTAATAGTGAGACAGGAACTCGGCCTTGATGCGGGCCATATCGACGTTGGAGGGACACTCGGACTTGCAGGCCTTGCACTCCAGGCACAGATCCATCACTTCGTAGAGACGCCTGCCGGTGAGAGCGCTCTCCCCAAGCTGACCACTCATGGCCAGACGCAGAGCATTGGCCCGTCCTCGCGTCGAATGTTCCTCATCGCGGGTCGCCATGTACGACGGGCACATCGTTCCGACCAGTGTCTTGCGACAGTGTCCAACACCCGTGCACATCTCTACTGCCCGGTCAAAACCCATGTCTTCGCGGAAACGGAAATGGGTTTGTGGAATCGTTGTCTCATAATTCGGATGAATCCGCAGATCCTCCCGAATGTCATGAGACTCAACGATTTTCCCCGGATTCATCACGCCCAGGGGATCGAAGGCATGTTTGATCTGCCGAAAGGCTTCGTAAAGCTCGTCTCCGAAGAACTCACGGTTCTTGAAGCTCCGAACCAATCCATCCCCGTGTTCGCCACTCCAGAACCCGCCGTATTTCACAACCAGCTGAAAGGTCCGGTTGGAGATCTCCTTCATGATCTCGACGTCCTCGGCCTGCTTCAGATTGAGGATGGGTCTGACATGAATCACACCCACGCTGGCATGCGCGTACATGGCCACCGGGCGCTCCAGCTCTTTGCAGATGTCGAGAACCTCCTGAACGTAGGAGCTCAAATGCTGAATCGGCACGCACGCATCCTCGATGAAAGGCAGGGGCTTGGCGTCTCCCTTCATTCCCAGCATCAGGCCCAGAGCGCTTTTTCTCACTCCCCATACAATCTCCTGGGCTTCCGGAGTCCAGGCTTCGTGCAGATGATAGTAGAGCGATCTCAGGTCCGGGTCCGTTTCCATCCGCTGGAACAGATCCCGGATCTGGGGCTGGGTCGCGCCGCTGAATTCCACCATCAGCACAGCCTCCGGATCGCCTGATATGAACTGTCCCACCAGTCGCGAGGCTTCGGGATTGGACCTGGACAGCTCCAGACCATAGCTGTCGATAATCTCCACCGCAGTGGGCTGATACCTGAGAATGAACTTGACTGCGTCAATTGCTTGAGTCAGCCGCTGGAAGTGCAGCACGGCGACCATCCGGACGGCCGGAACCGCCTCCAGATTGACCCTGGCCTCGGTGATGAACGCCAGGGTTCCTTCCGAGCCCACCACCAGCCTGGCCAGGTTGAAATGGTCCTCATCCAGAAGAGCGTCGAGGGTGTAACCGCCCGACCGCCGCGGGACATTCGGATACTTTTCCTGGATGAGTTCCCGATGCCGGCCCACCAGGTTGCGAACGGTGCGGTAGATCTCCCCCTCCCGGTCCTGCTGGCTGCATTTGGAATCCAGCTCCCGGGCATCCAATTCCTTGAAGTGAAGCTCCTCGCCCGTGGCCAGGACCACCTCCACCTCGAGCACGTGCTCAACCGTCCTGCCGTAGCGGACTGAGCGCACACCTGCCGAGTTGTTTCCGAGCATGCCCCCCACCGTCGCCCGGCTGGCGGTGGCCACGTCGGGTGCAAAAAAGAGCCCATGCGGACCCAGGGCATGGTTCAGATTGTCGAGAATGATGCCCGGTTCGACCTGGGCCCAGCGCTCCCCGGGATTGATCTCGAGCACCCGGGTCATGTGCTTGGAGTCGTCGATGACCAGCCCCCGCGTCACGGTCTGGCCGGCCAGACTGGTGCCCCCGCCCCGGGGAAGAATCGGGACCCGGTACTTGGCCGCCGTGCGCACCGCCTGCACGATATCGGCCCGGGTCTCGGGCAGCACCACCCCGAGAGGAGTCTGCTGGTAAAGACTGGCATCGGTACTGAAAAGCATGCGGGACATCTGGTCCCACAGCAGATCGCCCTGGATCTTGCCTTCGAGTTCCTGCTTCAGTCTCTCAACGGGAGTCGCGTCGGCCATAGGCGAAGCACACTCTAGCGTGTCCGGTCCTCGAGTCCAAGCACAAACAACCGGATCGAGGAGTTTCTTACTTCCAGGTCACTTCCCTCGCGAAGAAATGATCAAAAACCTTTCGGGTGGGGTTGTTTCGCGCGTCCGCCTCAGGACTGCGAATGAAAAAATCGAGCTGCTGTGCGGCTGGATCCACCGCCCCGGCTGCACTCTTCTTGTCGAGAAGGGGATACTGGACCTTGAGGCTCTCTCGATCCCGCATTCCCTGTGTGACCATGAAGTGAATCTCATAATCCTGATAGAGGGGTTCACCATTCAAAGTGGCACGACCATAACCCCAGCCGGCCACGTAAAGGAGGGATTTAGGCCAGTTCGAATCGCCGCAGCCGGAATCTCCATGTTCAAAGATGTAGGCTGCGATGCCCCCATCCTGGCAGGGGCTGAATTCGTGGAACCGATCCATCTCCACCACATATTGCCCTTCCGGCAGCTCCAGTGTGGCCGCGAAGGTTCCGGTGTTTTGGATCTCATCGACGTCGATCTCAATGTTCCCCTCGACCGGAAAAAGCCGTGTGGCTTCGTTGTCCATATGATCCCAGCCGGGTGGATCGTGGAGCCGACCCACCTGGTGAACTCGTCCGCCACCGAGTTTGAAGCGCCCCGAGTAGAGCTGGTGTTGCTCCGGAGTGTAGATTCCCATCCCGGTCCCGGGTTGGGATCTGGGTCCGGCCGGCGGCGGGGCTTCGCCGGAGGGTTCCGGAGGGGGCTGGCTGCAGCCACTCAGAGTGATGACCAGGAGGAAGGCCGGCAGTACATGGTGCCGCAATGCTCGCATTTGATTTCTCCTCACTTGTCGTTGTCTCCTGGTACACAAGGTTCAGATCTAAAGTCTCGCCTGCCTGCACGACGATCTCGCGCTCTTGTCTTCCAAAGTACTCGTGCCACGCCTCCAGGCGATAGACGCCGGCAGGCAGGTTGAGAATCTGGAAGCTCCCGTCGCTGGACGAAACAGCATGAAAGGGATGTTCGTCCACCCTCAGGTAGGCCTGCATCCAACCGTGCAGGTCACACTTCACGATGTACCAGCCGGGACGATCCAGGCGCCGCACCAACCTGGACTGACCCGGTCCCAGAGCCACGTTCAGATTGAAAAGGCCATAGATGTGGACCGTATGAGTCACCGCGTCACTGTTGGTGGTCTCAATGCTGCTCCCGGTCGTTAAAACGGCCACGTGGGGCTCAAACTGGCATTCCCGATTGTCCAGCACCAGGGTGCTGACCGGAACTTCATAGCCGGGAGGCAGGGAAACATCGGCGAGGCTGATAACGGTGTTCCCAATCCCCCGGTTCCCAGCCACGCGGATGTTCCTCAGTGACTGTACCTCGCCACACTCGTGGGGGTCCGTGGTGTTACTGACCAGGGTTGAACGAGGGGCTTCCCCTCCCTGGAAAAGAACTCGTCCCTCAATCGCTCCGGCGTCCGGAAAGGCCGGGGTGGCAGCCGGCAGGGGATGGGGAAGACTCTCATCGGTTCGGTCCCCGAGAACGGGCCTTTCGCCCGAGCAGGCCAGGCTGAAATGGCAGAGTGCTGCAGCCAGGGCTGCTGTGCTCTTTCTCATTCGCAAACACATTTCCACACCCGCCCCCTCACAAACTGCGGGGTTGTGCTCAACTACCAGATCTGACGATAGCGTCATGATACCTGGATGTGCACTGGCTGTCGCCGGCACGTTCCTGGTGACTGCCTCAGGACTCGTGCCGGCCCGAATGTGGGAGGACCCTCCGTGATCCGATCAGATCGCCGCGCGGAGGCGGCTCCTAGTGCGCTCGTAAGCGCACTTGAACAGTAGGGTGAAAGTCCCTACCGGGCAAACGTTCTCCGGCCCGTATTCGACGGCAACTGCGTCATCGTGAGGTGGGGTGGGAAGCAGCCGAAGGAGAACCACCAGTCTGTAGGAGACGAACTCGATTCGGCTCAGAGGGGACAGCGAGCCTGCTGGGAAATGGCGAAGCTCGAATGGAAGGGAAACCTGACACGGACACCCTCTGTGCCAATAATGGTGAGACACTTCTTCCCCACTAAATTAGACTAGGGGGCGAGAAGCTGGATTACGAATGATAGAAAACAGAAGCGACAACAAATTGAGGATTTTGGAAACCTCGGAGCGAAGTGGAGAGGTCTCCAAAACCGCTGCGGAAAGGACCGAGTCCGACAAGGCTCTTCCTAGACCCAATCCGGAAATTGCAGCCAAGGCAACCCGGCGCCGGTTTTCAGCCCGCTATAAGCTCAGGATCCTGGAGCAGGCCGATGGCTGTGAGTTCGGCGAAGTGGCAGCCTTGCTGCGCCGGGAAGGGCTTTACTGGTCGAATCTTCAGGACTGGCGACGACAACGCGAGGAAGGAACTTTGCAGGCACTGACCCCTCGCAAGCGAGGGCGCAAATCGAAGCCGGTCAATCCTCTGGATCATCAACTGAGGCAAGTGCAGGCTGAGAATCGGAAGCTGAAACGCAAGCTCGAGAAGGCGGAGATCATGCTGGATATCCAAAAAAAAGTCTCGCATCTATTGGGAATCTCTCTGGAGAGCAGCAGCGAGAACGAAGACGAGAGCTGATGGACAAAGCGTTGCGTTTCTCGGAAACTCACGGCATTCGTGTGGGCTCGCAGGCGCTGGGTTTGCCACCGTCAAGCCTCTATCGGAAAAAACGACGGCGGGAACAGCCGGCGGTTGAAGCTCGACCTCGGCCGACATCTCCTCGAGCCTTGAGCCCACCCGAAAGGGAGGCCGTTGTGGAGGTTCTGCACAGCCGGCAGTTTATCGACAAAGCTCCTGCCGCCGTATGGGCGGAGCTGCTGGATGAAGGGCGGTACTTGTGCTCGATCCGAACCATGTACCGCATTCTGGCCGAACGTTTGGAAGTTAGAGAACGCCGTCGCCAGCGCCGCCATCCCCACTACTCAAAGCCGGAACTTCTGGCCACCGGCCCAAACCAATGCTGGTCATGGGACATCACCAAGCTGAAGGGGCCCGTCAAATGGAGCTATTACTACCTCTACGTGATCCTGGACATCTTCAGCCGCTATGTGGTGGGCTGGATGGTGGCCACCCAGGAAAGCTCACGCCTGGCCAAGGTCTTGATCGCCCAGAGCTGCTCCAAGCAGGAGATCGTAGCGGGTGATCTCACTCTGCATGCCGATCGTGGCTCGTCGATGAGTTCCAAGGCACTGGCCTTGCTACTGGCCGATCTGGGAGTCACCAAGTCTCACTCTCGGCCTCATGTCTGTGACGACAATCCCTACTCGGAATCCCAATTCAAGACCCTCAAGTACCGTCCAGAATTCCCGGCTCGTTTCGGCACCATTCAGCAAGCCAGAGACTTCTGTCGGGATTTCTTCGATTGGTATAACCGCGACCATCGCCATTCGGGTATTGGCCTGCACACTCCCGAGGACGTGCACTATCGCTCCGCCCTCGCCACACGTCGCAATCGTGCCCACGTGTTGGAGGCCGCCCATGCACTCTTCCCGGAGAGATTTCCCAACGGCAAACCCGTTCCGCCACCTCTTCCCGAGGCCGTCTGGATCAACCCTCCCGAAAAGGAGAACTCTTGAGATGACGCTACAGTAATTTATTCACCAAAGTGTCTCAAAGTTATTGACATGTTCCGACAAGAGCCTGATGGGTAACGTGAAAAAGGCATCTTGTTAACCCTTGGGGTGGTTGGAGATGGAATGGTGGGAAGTTCAAGTGACGTAAAGCGAGGAGGTCTGCGAAAGGTCGGTCTGGTAAGAGACCCGCAGAAGTCAGAGGCGGCGTAGTAGTGAAGAAGCCGGGTAATGCCGGTGGAGCGAAGGCCCGCCAGGAAGGTGGATGTGTAGAGTCAATGACGAAGCAAGAGGAACTGTCGAAAGTGGAGGAGACTCCTAACAGCCTGTGGTGAAAGTCGAGGGCAGGGGTCACATTCAGACACTACACTGGTCCCATGGCAATGGGAAAGAAGAAGCGACGGCGACAAGCGGATCTGTGGGTGGCCAGCAGCCAGTTAGCGCGGAGTCCTGGGCATCCATTCTACGAAGCCCTCAACGAGGTATTGAGTGAGCACGGCTTTGACGATTTCGTAGAGGAGCTGTGCGGGAAGTTCTACGCGGAGAAGATGGGGCGGCCGAGCGTGGCGCCGGGAGTGTATTTTCGGCTGTTGATGGTGGGGTATTTTGAAGGGATCGGAGCGGAGCGAGGGATTGCCTGGAGAGTGGCCGATTCACTGGCCCTGAGAGAGTTTTTGGGATTGAAAGTGAGCGAGACACCACCCGATCACTCGACGATATCGAGAACCCGGAGATTAATCGATGTGCAGACCCATGCGGCGGTGTTCAGCTGGGTGCTGGAGCGACTGGCGGAATCGGAACTGCTGAAGGGAAAGACGATCGGGATCGACGCGACGACGCTGGAAGCCAATGCGGCGATGCGCACCATCATCCGACGGGATACGGGAGAAGACTATAACCAGTTTTTAACCGGATTGGCTCAGGCTTCCGGAATCGAGACGCCCACCCGCGAAGACCTGGTTCGTACGGACCGGAAACGCAAGAAGAAAGGCTCCAACAAAGAGTGGAAACATCCTCACGATCCGGACGCTCGCATCACGAAGATGAAGGACGGGCGAACGCACCTGGCCCACAAGGCCGAGCATGCCATCGACATGGAGACGGGAGCGATTGTGGCGGTCACGGTACAGGGAGCCGATAAAGGAGACACGACGACCCTGAAGGAGACGCTGATTCGTGCTGCCGAAAACATTGAAGAGGCGACGGGGCAAAAAGAGGAAATGGCCGAGGTGGTGGCCGACAAGGGATATCACAGCACCGAAACGGTAAAGGATTTTGCAGCGCTGCAGATACGCAGTTACATCTCGGAACCGAAGCGGGGCAGACGCAAGTGGAAAGGCAACATCGAGGGGCGAGATGCCACCTATGCCAACCGCAGACGGATACGGGGAGAGCGAGGCCGCGAGTTACTGAGACGGCGGGGCGAAAAACTGGAAAGATCCTTTGCTCATCTGTACCGGACAGGGGGGATGCGCCGCACCGAGGTCAGGGGACACGACAATGTGGCCAAGAGACTGCTGATTCAGGCCGGTGCGTTCAACCTGGGTATGGTGATGCGCCAGAAACTCGGCGCAGGGACTCCCCGGGCCCTCCACGCCCGGATTCTTTGCGCTTTGTTAGTCTTTTTCGGGCTGAGGAAGGGCCTGAGGAGACGGATCAGCACTTTCTTTGAAGGTTTGATTGGAAAACTTTCAATCGGGCCCTTTCCAGGTGGCCCCCGGCCCAAGTCGGTGTCCGGACCCAATTAAGCACTTCTGCCACGGGCTGCTAAGCAAGGCAGAGAAGCCGAGAGCCAGAAATGGAGCTGGGTGGAAGCGGAAGTGTGGACCGAACGCATGCTGACGACCCTGGAAACAGGAGTGAAAGGAGGCAAAAATGCCTACTTTATCGAGCAGGGGCTATTTACCATGGCCGTAGCCCACGCGCAGATCTGTCAGTCCCGCCGTGGACCCCACTGACTGGAGAGCCGGATGCGGGAGAACCGCACGTCCGGTTCGGAGGGAGGGGAGGCTCAAACCAATGAGCTTTCCCTACCCCTATCACTTCGCTCTCATGTAACATCCCCGTGTATGGGAGGACCTTCCGTGATCCGATCAGATCGCCGCACGGAGGCGGCTCCTAGTGCGCTCGTAAGCGCACTTGAACAGTAGGGTGAAAGTCCCTACCGGGCAAACGTTCTCCGGCCCGTATTCGACGGCAACTGCGTCATCGTGAGGTGGGGTGGGAAGCAGCCGAAGGAGAACCACCAGTCTGTAGGAGACGAACTCGATTCGGCTCAGAGGGGACAGCGAGCCTGCTGGGAAATGGCGAAGCTCGAATGGAAGGGAAACCTGACACGGACAAGAGCCTGATGGGTAACGTGAAAAAGGCATCTTGTTAACCCTTGGGGTGGTTGGAGATGGAATGGTGGGAAGTTCAAGTGACGTAAAGCGAGGAGGTCTGCGAAAGGTCGGTCTGGTAAGAGACCCGCAGAAGTCAGAGGCGGCGTAGTAGTGAAGAAGCCGGGTAATGCCGGTGGAGCGAAGGCCCGCCAGGAAGGTGGATGTGTAGAGTCAATGACGAAGCAAGAGGAACTGTCGAAAGTGGAGGAGACTCCTAAGCAAGGCAGAGAAGCCGAGAGCCAGAAATGGAGCTGGGTGGAAGCGGAAGTGTGGACCGAACGCATGCTGACGACCCTGGAAACAGGAGTGAAAGGAGGCAAAAATGCCTACTTTATCGAGCAGGGGCTATTTACCATGGCCGTAGCCCACGCGCAGATCTGTCAGTCCCGCCGTGGACCCCACTGACTGGAGAGCCGGATGCGGGAGAACCGCACGTCCGGTTCGGAGGGAGGGGAGGCTCAAACCAATGAGCTTTCCCTACCCCTATCGCTTTGCCAGTGTGTGACATTCACCGGTGTGGGAGGACCCTCCGTGGTCCGAACAAGAAAACTGCAGAGGCAGGCACGCCAGTGACTGCGGCGCGGCGCTCACCCACAGGAATGCGAACACGATGGCACGGCCATTCCTTTTTTGAAACCAAAAAACTCGATTGGCTATAATGGCTGTGCCAAGGGCGGCGTACCCAAGTGGCTAAGGGAGAGGTCTGCAAAACCTTCATTCACCGGTTCGAGTCCGGTCGCCGCCTCTCACTCTCCTCCTTGTCTTCTCCTTTGATAGAATGGCAAGTATGAGCAACTCCGTTGACGAGGCAATAATTCACCTGGACTTTGAGCCGCTGGAAACAGGGGGCTTTGTCGCCACGAGTCCTGACGTGCCTGGCCTGGTGGCTCAAGGCCGAACCATAGCCGAAGTCATCGAGATCGCTCGAGATGTCGCACGGAAGATCGTAGAGTCCTGTTTGGAGCACGGAGACCCTTTGCCTGAGGCTTTCCAACGACCAAAGGTACCCGGATCGATCAGCGTGGACATACCAGTAACGCTTCCTTGACAGAAGGGGGAAGCTGGCTGGCTTCACCTACCGCGAGATCTCTAAGAATCTACGGAAGCTCGGGTTTCGCTTTGATCGCTCGGGCAAAGGCAGTCACGAAATCTGGAGGCATTCCGATGGCCGCCGCACTACTGTTCCACATCACACCGGAAACATAGCGGAAGGAACCCTCGGTGCAATTCTGAGAGCTGGAGAAGTCGACCCGGAGGACTTCTTAGGTACCTGACTAGCTACGGTTTTCGGATTCAGAAAACGAAAGGGCAACCTGGGAGTTGTGGAACCGCCGCGATTGCCTTCACGGCCCTCATGGTTAGGCCCACGAGGGCGTTGCAAGAAAGAAAAGAGCTCGAAAACCTACCCCCAGCTTTGGACCTTCAGATCTTTAAACCCACGGAAGTGGTCTTTATTGGCCGTGACGAGCACAAGGTCATTGACACACGCGATCGCCGCGATCTGAGCATCGACGAAGGGTGGAGGCTTTCCGGCGGCCTCGAGTCTTGCCCTTTCGCGGGCATGCCATTCGGCTGCGTCACGATCATAGTCCAGGATCGGAAAGCTCGCCACCACTACTTCTTCCAAGTAGCGTTCGATGGCCGCTCGTCGCCGTGACTCTGCAAGTCGCTCAAATCCAAACTGCAGCTCGTGCCACACGATCGAAGCGATCGCCGTCTCTCCCGCGTGGCGGCGAAGTCGGCGCATTAGGGTGGGGTCCGGACTCGGTCTCAGCGGCTCAGACACAACGTTGGTGTCCAGCAGAAACTTCAAGCTCACAGCTTGACCTCACGGCCATGGAGTTCGTCCCGAACTCCGGCAAAAAGCTCGTCGGGATCGATGGCCAGTTCCTCTAGTCCGACTTCTCGGGTGAACTCTCCGTAGGCCTCTGAAAAGCTCCGATGCTTTGAGGTGAGTCGCTCATAGTGCCGGCGTCCGAGCAAGACGGCGACAGGTTCGCCCCGTCGTGTCAGCTCGACCGTCTTTCCGGATTCGGCCTCACGCACGAGGCTTGGCAGACTATTGCGCGCCTCCGCGATTGAATGTTGTCTGGCCATAGCTCAGCTTTCTATGTACACCTACATGTACATGGTACCTCGGCGCGCCTGCCTGCGCAAGAGTGGACGTCCCGTAGTTATGTCTCCAGGCTCTTGTTCTGGCATAGGCATTGTGCCGGCGCGCTGCCATCGATCTGCAGAAGTGGTTGAAAGCCTGGGCTGAGCCCAAAAGGCGTGTTCGCCAGCCATTGACACGGGTTATGTGATTCACGTAATATGTGTTCATGTCAAAACGGAACCTGACACTGGCAATCGACAGTGAGCTCCTGCACAAGGCACGTGTCGTCGCTGCTCGTCGCCGAGTTTCGTTGACCTCCATGGTCCGTGAGAAACTTGAGGAAATCGTTGTATCGGATGCGGCATCGGCCACTGCTCGACGCCGGCTGATCAGCTGCATGCACCAGCCTCAGGCGACAGTTGGCCAAGTGAACTGGACCAGGGAGGAACTTCATGAGCGCGACCGAGTTTCTTGACACCAACATCCTGGTTTACGCCTTCAGCCAAACAGAAGACTCTCGTCATCAGACAGCGTCCACCCTTGTCGAGCGGCATCTCGAGGAGCAATCCGCCGCCTGCAGCTTGCAAGTGCTCAAGGAGTTCTACGTTGTGACAACTCGAAAACTGCAGGTTCCCTTATCTCACTCGGATGCCACGTCGATAATCTCCGACCTCATTACGGCGACACGAGTCATCGAAGACAGCGTGCCTCTTCTTCGGCGAGCCCTCGACATCAAGCAGCTGCATAGCATCTCCCTGTGGGATGCGTGTATCGTTGCCTCCGCGGAATGTGCCGGCTGTGAGCTCCTCGTGACTGAGGACCTTTCACATGGGATGCTGATTGAAGGGGTCCGTCTGTTCAATCCTTTTCGCGGACAAACCTGAAACCGGAGCGAGTTATTGTGTCCGACCGGCGTCTGCTCCAGCGGCCTTCGAGGGCTGGACCTGAATCAGCCGATCAGAGGAGAAGATCTGGGCAACTTTGGATCGCGCCTGACCCAGATTTGTCGGAGCGATCCGGAAAAGCTGTTCGTGAAGGCCGCCGCAGTGAGACGCTAGCAGGTTCCAGATCGCACCTCCGAGCGGCCCGCTTCGGAACGATTTACGGACCTTCCTCCACCACATCGGGGGGGATTGCTGTTGGTGACTCAGGCTAGCCCGGAGATGGACAGGTGAAGACTGCTGACAAGCTTAACTTGGTGTCCACCGAAGTGGGGTAGATCCACTTAAGCTTAAGGCACGTCTGTTTTCAGAAGGCTGCTATGCGCTGGATGACCCAGAACATGGCGAGGCTGCCGATGGCGTAGGGCGGGATGGCTTCCGCCCATTTCGGCCAGGTGAGGCGCAAGCGACTCAGGGCAGCGATGAATCCCACGGCCACCGCAACGAACACCAGTTGCCCGATTTTAACTCCCACGTTGAAGAGAAGCAGGGCCAGCGGAATGGAGTTCTGCGGCAGACCGACTTCGGTCAAGGCGCCGGCGAAGCCGAACCCATGCAGCAGGCCGAAGGTGAACGCCACCACCCACGGCGCGCGCGCGGCGAGTCCGGGTCGACCCGCCCTCGTGTACAGGATCTCCGAGGCCACAAACATGATGCTCAGGGCGATGACCGCTTCGACGGGCGCCGCCGGCACATGCACAAAGCCGAGGGTTGCCAACGCGAGCGTGATGCTGTGGGCGACAGTGAAGGCGGTGATGGTTTTGAGGAGCAATCCCCAGCGCCGGCCCACAATCAGCAGCAGCGCGAGCACGAACGCGAGATGGTCGACGCCCCCCAGAATGTGCTCCACGCCAAGCACAAGATAAGTACGGGCAACGGCCAGAGCGCCTGGAGAGGCTTCCACGACGAAGGAAGGAGTCGATGGCGTGAGCCGCGTGATCTGTGTGGTGCCGTCGAGGCTCTCCAGGCGGACGAGAACGTCGGTCATCGTCGAGGTCAGCCCGGCGATGTTGATCATTCCGCCCGTCAGTCCGCCCGCGCGCTTGACCGTCCAGCGCTCGCTGAAGGCATTGTTGACCATCGAGGCACGCGGTTCCGTCAGGTCGGTGCAGTCGGCGGGAAGTTCCACATAAAGGCCCAGGCGCAGGTTGTCGCCCGAGCCCGGCACCTTCCACAACACGTCGTATGTCTCGGCCCCGGTCTGGCGCAACTCAAGATAGGCGGGCCGCACCTCGTGCGCGAATACTGAGCAGGGTAATAAGAGAAATAAAAACAAACAGGAGCAAAGGGAGACAACGTTCATTGCGCCTCCGCCACTTTCTTTGGTGCCTCCGGCTCCAGTCCTTCGATGGTCACGGTGTAACGCTTGAGCAGTTCCTGGTAAAACTTCTCATTGGTCTCCAATCGCCGGGCGTTGTCCCACTCACGGCGAACGGCGTCACGCACTTCTGCGAGCGCCGGTGTGCGTCCCTCTGTGAGTTCGCTGAGGAAGACGAGATGCGCGCCGTAGCCAGACTCGACCGGTCCCTGCCATTGGCCAGGCGTGAGGCCGGACAGTTTGGCCGCGAACGCTACGCATTGACTCATCCAAAATCGAACTAATGGCATACCGTTGCCTCATCAAGAATCGAACCGAAAACTTGATGAGGAGGTCACAGATTGAAGAAGAAGTTGAGTTTGGAGTTGCGCCGAGAATTGTTGACGCGTACCGCTGAGGATTACGCATCGGCCCGCAAAGGGATCAAGAGCCAGATTGTAGATCAGTTGGTCGCGACAACCGGCTACGGTCGCAAACATGCGATTACCCTGTTGAACAATCCGCCGAGCAGGGCCAGTTCGTCGCGGCCCCGCCGTGCCCGATACGATGACCGGGTGAAGCGGGCACTGGTGACTCTTTGGACAACGGCCAACCGGATCTGCGCAAAGAGACTGGTCCCCTTTGTTCCCGAGTTGATCGAAGTTATGGAGAGGAACGGTCATCTATCCTTGCCGCCTGATGTTAGGCGAAGGCTGCTAGCGATCAGCCCAGCTACCGCTGATCGATTGTTGGCTTCCGAAAGAAGCAGCCGGCACGGTGTCAGTACGACCCGACCAGGAAGCTTGCTCAAGAAGCAGATCAAGGTCCGAACCTTCGCTGACTGGGATGATCTTCAACCCGGTTTTGTCGAAGCCGACCTTGTGGCTCACTGCGGCGAGAGTGCTGCAGGCAGTTTCCTACACACTCTGGTCCTGGTGGACGTCGCAACGGGCTGGACCGAATGCGTGGCGCTGCTACGGCGTAGCGAAGCCGATGTGATCGGATCTCTCAACTGCCTGCGTGGGCGGCTCCCGGTTCCTCTTCTCGGATTGGACACGGATAACGGAAGCGAATTCATCAACTATGAGATGCTCCGTTACTGCCAAAGAGAGCAGATCACTTTCACTCGTTCCCGGGTGGGTCGAAAGAACGATCAGGCCTTCGTTGAGGAGAAGAATGGTTCGATCGTGAGACGGCTGATTGGCTACGATCGCTACACGGGTCTGGGGGCCTGGCGAGCCCTGATTCAGCTTTACGAGATTCTGCGCCTCTACGTGAACTTCTTTCAGCCCTCGATGAAGCTAATCGAGAAGCAACGCCGGGGTGCACGCGTCAAGAAACGCTACGATCGGGCTCAAACTCCTTACCAGCGAATCTTAGCCTCTGATTGTCTCACCAAGAGAAAAATAGAACCCATCAAAGACCTGTACAGGAAGCTGGATCCAGTCACGTTACTCAAAGAACTCGAGCGAAGACAGGACCATTTTTGGACCTTTGCCAACGGACAAAGAGAACCGGAGGGAAACGGCTCCCCTAGAGAGATGGATGCTGTTGTCAGGAAGTACCTTGCTGAGATCAGTGCTGCACCAGAATCCAACCAAATCAGGAGATATCGGCGGACGAAGAAGCCCCGGGTTGCCCGGACTTGGAGGATCCGGGAGGATCCTTTCGTTGAAGTCTGGCCAGAGGTTCGTGTCCAACTGGAAGTCAATCCCGCTCAAACAGCCAAAGCGCTTTTCATTCGGCTTCAACAACGCCATCCCTGTCGATTCTTTGATGGGCAGCTGCGAACTTTGCAGCGCCGCGTCAGGGACTGGCGAAGAGAACAACTCTACAAGGCCGAGATCTCCCGTGTAGAGCCAACGTTCTCTGAAATCGGGTCTGATTTCGCAAAAGAAGGTGCGCCAACAAAGGGGCAACCAGCCGAGGTCAAAATAGTCTTATGAGCCATGGGAAGTGTCCCCTGACGGCCACACAGCAATGTCGCCTCGACCGCTGGGCCGTACATCTCCAGCAGCAGGGACTTCACGGTCCCGGGACAACCCAAGAAGGGGGTCACCTGAGTCGGCCGCCGAGAGGGAACCCCATTCGGGCTCGCCCTCACTGTGTCCCCTCTCGCAGTCCAAGAACCGGACAAGACAATTCGCTCAAACCAAGAACAACACCCTACTTGACAAGGTGGGTCATTTTTACGTGATCACTCCGGCACATTATTCCCTTGTCATTTCGACCTTCCACTCCACCCGTTGTTTCTGCGAGACGGAAGAAATAAGCTGTTCTGAACTGGGTTCGATTCCCAATGAGGCAAGTTTCTAGTTTCGGTTCGATTCTTAGATGAGGCAACACGCGCCAATTCTAACTGTCGCCAATCAAACGTCTATCTGCACGTCAACCTGCTGGCCGAGCTTGTTGAGCACGGTCATCAACCGGTCAATGGTGAAGCGGTCAAGTTTCGCATTGCGGATCCGTGCGAAGTCGGCATGGGCGATCCCGGTCTTGGCTTGCGCCTTGCGCGTTGAGAGACCTTCATCATCGAGAATGCCGACGATCTGCGTCGCCAGAAGCGCCTTGGTCTGCTGCACGTCGGCGACCGGGTAGCCGAAGTCGCGGAACACGTTGCCGCTGCCGTGCACCACCTCAAAATCGTCGTCAGGTTTGGTCATTGCTGTAACTCCTTCCTTAATCGTTTCAGTCGCTCGCGGATAAGATCGAGTTCCTTCTTCCCCGAGCTGCAGAGCGTAGACCGTCCGATATGCATCGGTGCGATACTTAAGTGCCACTTCGAACAGGCCGGAGCCGAAACCCTTCATGGGCTTGGCAATATCGAGTTTGCCTCCTTCAGCCGCCGTCGTGAGCGTGCGCAAAATCTCGTCTCGTCACCCGTCAGATTTCAACCGGTCCCCTAGCGCCACTTCCAGGGCTTCATCGATCTTTTCAGTTGACGGTTTCGCCTTCTCCGAGGTCGCGGCAGCGGCGGAACGCTGTGTCCACCAGTCTCGGGCGTTCGTCTCAGCCCACCTGGAGGCGCTGTGGCAGGCGGCTAAGCCGGCTCGAAGGGCTTCAGCGGAAGACGGTCGAAGTTCGCGATCCTTTTCCAGACACTGCAGCAAGAGATCTTCCAGGTCTGCAGAGACGGGGCGATCGAGTCGATCAGATGGTTTTTGAGGTGACGTGTGAAGGTGGTGGCTCATGATTTCAATGGCATTCGTCCCGTCAAAAACCGGAGACCCCGTCAGAAGAAAATAACCTACCGCCCCCAGACAGTAGATATCCCCTCTCCGGTCGACGCCGTCGGGCGCCTTGATTGACTCGGGCGAGAGGTAGCCGGGAGTTCCCGAAACAAAGCCCGCCGCTGTCAGTAGCGTCTCCTCCTGGTTCTCCAGCTCTTTCACCAGTCCGAAATCCAACACTTTCACCACATCGTGAAGGCCTCCTCTCTGACAGATCATGATGTTGGAAGGTTTGATGTCGCGGTGGATCAGCCCCACTGAGTGGGCTTCGGCCAGAGACGAGCAGGCTTGTGCCAGGATGTAAATGACTCGCCCCTCAGGGAGAGGCCCGGCTTCTTCGACCAATCGGGCCAGGTCAAAACCGGAGAGGTATTCCATAACATAGTAAAAGGTGCCATCCGAAGTGCGGCCGTAGTCGTAGATCGCCACGGTATTGGGGTTCGTTAACTGGCTGGTCAACTGGACCTCGCGTTCGAAACGAGTGATCTGCTCCTCGGTGGCTTCCTGGCTCTTCAAGAGTTTGATAGCCGTGGGTCGTAAATATTCGGTAAACCCCGTCTTGCAATAATCTCCTTCCAAATAAGCCCGCGGTCAAACTTTGCTGGACACAGAAGCTGCGAGTGTGTATACAGGGAGCATGCAGCTGAGTGCTACCACCAAGCCGGAATCGGGTGGACTGACGGCTGATGGCTCGACGAAGCGGGTTTTGGTGGCCAAGGAAGAGTACATCCGGCTGCGCTGGGCGGCAGCGTACTGGAAGGCCCAGCATGCCGGGGCGGTGGAGAGAGAAAAGCAGTTGAAGTCAGAGAACTTGAGTCTGCGGGCTCGAGTTCGAGAGCTGGAGAGTCAGCTCTGGGGGCGCAAGAGTGAACAGGCCAAGGGTGGGCGCGCTGGCAGTTCCAGCCCCAAGGCGAGCGGGCGACCCCGAGGGCAGCAAAAAGGCAAGCAGGGGCACGGTCGGACCACTCTGGACGGGTTGGCAGCCCAGGAAGAGGTAGTGGATCTGGAGGAAGCCCAAAAAAGCTGTCCGAAATGCGGTCTGGCACTGGAAGCCTTGGGCTGGACGGAAGACGCCGAGGTGGCCGAAATCGAAGTGCGGGCCCACCGGCGGGTGATCCGGCGGCGCAAGTACAAAGCGGCCTGCCGCTGCGGGGTGCTGCCCGGCATTGTCACGGCGCCCGCCCCGGCACGCTTGATTCCCAAAGGCAAACTAGGGATTTCGGTTTGGGTGGAGATTCTGCTGGAGAAGTTTGACCATTGCCGCCCCACCCACCGTCTGTTGCAGCAGTGGCGAGACCACGGTTTGACTCTCTCTGCAGGAACGGTGGCCGGAGGGCTGAAAAAACTGCAGGGTCTGTTTTTGCCGGTGGCCGAGGCGATCGCCCAGCAGCAGCTCACCCAGGAGAACTGGCAAGCCGACGAGACCGGCTGGCCGGTGTTTGTGGCGGTGGAAGGCAAAAGCGGACGGCTCTGGCATTTGTGGGTGTTTTTGTCGGCCTCCACAGTCGTGTACCAGCTCCAACCCAGTCGCTCGTCTGCAGTGCCTCAATCTCACTTCGGCAGCGCCCAGGGCACTTTACTCACCGATCGATATTCTGCCTATAAGAAGCTGGTCCGGGTCTCAGAGGGGCGTATTTGCCATGCCTTTTGCTGGGCTCACGTGCGCCGCGACTTTTGGCGACTGGGCCTATCCCACCCCCCCTGGCAGGACTGGTCCCTGATGTGGATTGACGACATTGGCCGGCTCTTTGCTGCCAATCAGCTGCGGCTGGCAGTTCGCGATCAGCCCTTGGAATGGGCCCGGGCCGATCGAAAGCTGCGGGTGGCGGTTGAGAAAATGCGAGAGCAATGCGAGGCTCAACGCCAGCTTCCCAGTCTGGCTCCCCCCTGTCGCAAGGTCCTGAAAAGCCTGGCTCGACACTGGCCAGGGCTGACCGTGTTTGTGGATCAACCGGAAGTGGCTATGGACAACAACGCCGCCGAACGCGCCTTGCGCAACCCGGTGGTGGGACGCAAGAATTACTACGGCTCAGGCAGCCGCTGGAGCGCCCAGTTGGCGGCCAGCTTATTCAGCATCTTTGCCACCCTGCGACTCAACGGCCTCAACCCCCGCCTGTGGCTCAGGGACTATCTGCAGGCCTGCGCTAGGCAAGGCGGACAGCCGCCACCCGACCTGGATCCTTTTCTTCCCTGGGAAATAAGCCCCCATCGTGCCCGCGCATTGACCTGGGCCAGGACGCCGGCAGCGGAGGCTGGATGAAACGCTTCTGCGGGCGAGACTTTAGCGGCCGGGAGATGCGGCGACTGTGTGAGCTGATTGGCGAAGATCCGACCCGCTCGCGGGCCCAGCTCTCCCGCTTGGCCTGCCAGCTCTTGGGCTGGTTCAAGCCTGACGGTGGCCTCAAGGAGATGAGCTGCCGGGTGGCCATGCTGCGCATGCATCGGCAGGGGTTGCTGCAGCTGCCGCCCCCTCGCAACCCGAAGGGAGGCTCGGGCCCAATCAAGCACACTTTCTGCAGCGCACCACAACCGCTGCTGTCCCGACCCGTGCACGAGCTGTCCGGCCTGCATCTGGAGCCGGTCTTGAGCCGCCCCGACTCCACTTTGTGGAATGAATACATCGACCGCTACCACTATCTGGGATACAAGCCCCTGCCGGGTGCTCAGCTGCGCTACTTCGCTTGTTCCGAAAGCCGCATCCTGGCCCTGCTCGGCTTTGGCGCCGCCGCTTGGAAAACCGCCCCTCGCGACCGCTTCATCGGCTGGCGTCCTTCGGAAAGGGAGAGAAACCTTCAACTGATCGTCAACAACGCCCGTTTCTTGATCCTTCCCTGGGTCGAGTCCAAGAACCTGGCCTCTAAACTGCTGGCCATGGCCGCGCGTCAACTCCCCGAGGACTGGCACGACCGCTACGCCTACCGACCCGTTCTGCTGGAAACCTTCGTCGACACGGGGCGCTTCACAGGCGCCTGCTACAAGGCCGCCAACTGGATCCATGTCGGACAGACCCAGGGCCGGGGCAAGCTGGACCGTGACCGCAAGGCCGATCTGCCCACCAAAAGCATCTGGCTCTACCCCCTGAGCAAACACTTCCGAAGATCGCTTCGCTCCACTTGAGTTCCCAACCCGCCTCACCCCATTAGGCATAAAGCCGATGATGGGTTTACCGAATATTTACGACCTGTGTGGATCTGTGTTGAGACGGGGGGGCTGGAGTGCTTTGAACAGCTACCGTTTTGACTACAGCCTTCTTGCCGATCTCAGTGTCTCGATACGGCGTACCAGACGATCAGCGGTAGGGTTCGGGCCACGTCCTAGTCTATGCCACGCTCAACGGCTTAATGCGGCCGACCTCGTCTCCCATCTCCTCTCCGGCATCCCACAGATCGACCGCGCGCTGAGCGTTGAGCCAGAATTCAGGCGAGTTACCGAAAAAACGGGAGAGCCGAAGCGCCATCTCCGGACTGACTCCGCGCCGCTCTCGTAGAAGCTCGTTAATCGTTTGACGTGAAACACCCAGAGCCTCGGCGAGATTCGAAACAGTCAGTCCGTACTCCGGCAGGAAATCTTCCCGAAGCATCTCGCCGGGATGAATCGGTCGAACCTTGCGCTTGCCGGTGTTTGGAATGCTCATGTCGCACCTCTTCTCAATGATAATCAGTGATCTCGACGTCGTAGGCATCCCCGTCGACAAAGTGGAAACAGATGCGCCACTGGTCGTTAATTGAAATGGCGAACTGGCCCTTGCGGTCGCCCTTCAGTCGGTCGGCTCGGAAGGTTACCAGCGGCTGCGCTGAGCATCAATGATTTCAAGGGCTATGAGGTTTTTGGTAGGCACACCCTGTCTAAAGAGGAGGAAGTAGAGACTCATGAGATACGACATTCCGAGGGACCTAGAAGGTTGACGACGGAAACGCCCGTGGAGGGCTTATCAGTTAGGCGATCTGGTGATATGTCCTCTCTCCTCCATCAAGCGAATCCAACCCTCGCGCGAGAGAGGACACTCCGCTAATCGGATGGCTTCACCGGTGGTTAGGCGGAGTTGTCCCGAGATATGACCATGCCCAACGTCGTCACCGCGGCCCTTTCGGATTCCAAAGGACATCACGTAGACGTCACCAACATAGACTTCAACCTCGTGATGCTTGGAACGTCGTGCTCGCTTTACAATACCTCTAAGCTTCTTACGTATCTGCTCGGCGTGTTTTCTGTTGAGCCCAGGCATTCGTTTCCTACTGAACTCTTCGAATCAATTCCTCTAGAACCGCCAGGCGCCTTTTCGGCCGAGGCCCCAACTTCTTTCTTGGCTTTTCAAGTAGATTTTCAAAGATGTCCAGAAGATATGCCTTGGCATCGTCAACGGCTTCCTGAGCCGTTCCGCCGGTGACGTGGATATCGGCATCGTGAAAACTCGCCACAAACTCGCCCTTGCTCGGACGAACGTCAAAAACGATGGGCTTTGTTAGTTCATACGGCTCCGGGGCCAGCGAGCAGATCGTCACGGATCGGCGCTCAGAAAGCTCCTCCAGTTGCTCGGTCAAGATGCCCACTTGTTCGGAGAGTTCCTGAACCGTCTGTTCAAGCTGCACTCGTTCGACTTGGATCTCCAGGAAGTCCGACGCATTCTCAAGCACGCGCTCAAGCATCTGTGCGACTTGATCAAACATTTCGCCAGAGGCTAGTTCAATCTCCTCTGAACCCGGCTGGAGTATCGTTAGAACGTCCCCCGACGGAGGGATGAATCGCGGTTCGGGCCATAAGGAGCGACCGCGTAGACGACCTAATTGAGGCGCAAAGATCTCCGTCAGGCCTCGTTGCGTCCTAGAAGGCATATTTAATCTCCCAAGGCTGTCGAGCGAACAAATACCTCAGTAGGCTTCAAGAGACGCTCGAAAACCCCCAAGTTAATTATAAGCTCAAGCGGGCTGGTGAGGACTGCTATCCAAGCCCCTTGTGCATGGCTACGCCAGAAAAGGTTCTCAACAGGAGCACCCTCTAACTCCAGATCTCCGCTCACCAATCTGAACTTTAGCGAACCGTCAGAAGATTCGCGCTGACGGCCCAGCCGAGGTATTAGTCCAGCACTTGAACTGAGCGTACTCGCCGAGTAGAGAAAGCCCGCCAACGCCTGAACCTTGGCCTTGCGCCCAACCAAGTTATTCAAGACGCGTTCTACATCTCGCCGCTTGTGACTGGGCGATTCTCCTTTTCTGAAAGCCCCGGTCAGAATCTCAATCCTCACCTCATCGGAAGAGGTATCATCCATTGGACCGGTGTCCACAGTCACCCAGCGTAGCTTTCGTCCAGCGTCTCGATATCGCGCAAAAAGGGTCGCCTTCTCGAACCGCTTATCCAACTCGGACGGTGCAAACCACACCCGTATCTCCAGTTGGACACACGAGGAACCCTCAAACGTCGGAAGCTTGATCTTCACCCTAGAGACTCTGAGTCGTACCTGCAGTTCTTGGGGACTCCATCAGCAGTCGAAGTGTCCCACGATCTCCTTTAAGAATCAAATGCAGTAACTGACTGAAGTCTCAGGATTCGTGCCAGATTGTAGCTGAATTTGAGAAATAGGGGGCAAAATGTCCCTCCTGAAAAAGACATTGCTTGCCCGGTAAGCCATTGAAACAAGGTTATTTAATCTCGGATTTGCCCACACTTTCGATGGCTACCACCCAGGCTGGGATTATCTTGGGAACGGCATCTTATGGGACATATGCCACGGGGGCAATCCCGTCCTGCGCTGGAACATAGATTGCATGGTGGTTAAGCCGGACAGGCTCAAGACGCGCAAACGCATTGACGGGGCTGTGGCTGCGCTGATGGGGATGGTTCCTGCCTTCGGAATTCCGAGAACAGCTTCGATATCGACGACCTTATCGCGAATCCCCGGCTTTCTGGTGTGAAAGGAAAAAGGCCTTTCGTCTGCTAGGCCGTTGCTCTGCCCGTTCCCGAAGGTGGCAAAGAGTGTAGACTTGGCCACGCCGCTGGCGCACTCCCGAATCAACGTGATCACTGTACCGTCCGGTACTGTCGGGGCTTTATTGCCTATCCCGAACCCTCCCACATCTACAATGCCGGAGTTCGTCACGACCTCAGTGGGTGTGAAGATTGCTGCGTTGAAAGTTCCGAAGAGATTGTGGAAACTGGCGTCGCCTGTGTCGGCTGAAAAGGAGCCGATGGTGTTGGGCCCAAATCTGGCAGCGATGATAGCAGCGTATATGGGATGCCCCGGCTGCGTGATGAGTGTGTACCCACCGTCGAATAATAGGCCACTGTTCAGGTCGCTGATTCCCCACGGTGCAGGCAGGTTGAGCGCCGGACTGCTCCACCCTTCCCCTTCAACAAAGGTTGTACCTTCATTAAAGATCACCAGTCCGGTTCCGGGTCCCCCTCCGGCCCACAGGACGGTCTGCCGAACCAGAGCGGGTGCCCCGAAGGGCTCGTTACCCGTAAACAACGGTGGACCCGGAGTCGGTGCATTCATGTGAAAACGCGTTCACTTCATCGCCGGGTGATTGGCGACAGTTAGAATTCGCGTGTTGCCTCATCTAAGAATCGAACCGAAGCTAGAAACTTGCCTCATTGGGAATCGAACCCAGTTCAGAACAGCTTATTTCTTCCGTCTCGCAGAAACAACGGGTGGAGTGGAAGGTCGAAATGACAAGGGAATAATGTGCCGGAGTGATCACGTAAAAATGACCCACCTTGTCAAGTAGGGTGTTGTTCTTGGTTTGAGCGAATTGTCTTGTCCGGTTCTTGGACTGCGAGAGGGGACACAGTGAGGGCGAGCCCGAATGGGGTTCCCTCTCGGCGGCCGACTCAGGTGACCCCCTTCTTGGGTTGTCCCGGGACCGTGAAGTCCCTGCTGCTGGAGATGTACGGCCCAGCGGTCGAGGCGACATTGCTGTGTGGCCGTCAGGGGACACTTCCCATGGCTCATAAGACTATTTTGACCTCGGCTGGTTGCCCCTTTGTTGGCGCACCTTCTTTTGCGAAATCAGACCCGATTTCAGAGAACGTTGGCTCTACACGGGAGATCTCGGCCTTGTAGAGTTGTTCTCTTCGCCAGTCCCTGACGCGGCGCTGCAAAGTTCGCAGCTGCCCATCAAAGAATCGACAGGGATGGCGTTGTTGAAGCCGAATGAAAAGCGCTTTGGCTGTTTGAGCGGGATTGACTTCCAGTTGGACACGAACCTCTGGCCAGACTTCAACGAAAGGATCCTCCCGGGTCTTCCAAGTCCGGGCAACCCGGGGCTTCTTCGTCCGCCGATATCTCCTGATTTGGTTGGATTCTGGTGCAGCACTGATCTCAGCAAGGTACTTCCTGACAACAGCATCCATCTCTCTAGGGGAGCCGTTTCCCTCCGGTTCTCTTTGTCCGTTGGCAAAGGTCCAAAAATGGTCCTGTCTTCGCTCGAGTTCTTTGAGTAACGTGACTGGATCCAGCTTCCTGTACAGGTCTTTGATGGGTTCTATTTTTCTCTTGGTGAGACAATCAGAGGCTAAGATTCGCTGGTAAGGAGTTTGAGCCCGATCGTAGCGTTTCTTGACGCGTGCACCCCGGCGTTGCTTCTCGATTAGCTTCATCGAGGGCTGAAAGAAGTTCACGTAGAGGCGCAGAATCTCGTAAAGCTGAATCAGGGCTCGCCAGGCCCCCAGACCCGTGTAGCGATCGTAGCCAATCAGCCGTCTCACGATCGAACCATTCTTCTCCTCAACGAAGGCCTGATCGTTCTTTCGACCCACCCGGGAACGAGTGAAAGTGATCTGCTCTCTTTGGCAGTAACGGAGCATCTCATAGTTGATGAATTCGCTTCCGTTATCCGTGTCCAATCCGAGAAGAGGAACCGGGAGCCGCCCACGCAGGCAGTTGAGAGATCCGATCACATCGGCTTCGCTACGCCGTAGCAGCGCCACGCATTCGGTCCAGCCCGTTGCGACGTCCACCAGGACCAGAGTGTGTAGGAAACTGCCTGCAGCACTCTCGCCGCAGTGAGCCACAAGGTCGGCTTCGACAAAACCGGGTTGAAGATCATCCCAGTCAGCGAAGGTTCGGACCTTGATCTGCTTCTTGAGCAAGCTTCCTGGTCGGGTCGTACTGACACCGTGCCGGCTGCTTCTTTCGGAAGCCAACAATCGATCAGCGGTAGCTGGGCTGATCGCTAGCAGCCTTCGCCTAACATCAGGCGGCAAGGATAGATGACCGTTCCTCTCCATAACTTCGATCAACTCGGGAACAAAGGGGACCAGTCTCTTTGCGCAGATCCGGTTGGCCGTTGTCCAAAGAGTCACCAGTGCCCGCTTCACCCGGTCATCGTATCGGGCACGGCGGGGCCGCGACGAACTGGCCCTGCTCGGCGGATTGTTCAACAGGGTAATCGCATGTTTGCGACCGTAGCCGGTTGTCGCGACCAACTGATCTACAATCTGGCTCTTGATCCCTTTGCGGGCCGATGCGTAATCCTCAGCGGTACGCGTCAACAATTCTCGGCGCAACTCCAAACTCAACTTCTTCTTCAATCTGTGACCTCCTCATCAAGTTTTCGGTTCGATTCTTGATGAGGCAACGGTATGCCATCAGTTCGATTTTGGATGAGTCAATGCGCCCAGGAAAGTCTGGCCTATCCCCGGTTTCTCTTGTCGTTATCTGAGATCGAGGTGGCGGAGCGGCACGAGCGCAAAATCCAGCGCCAGCGTCGGGCCTCCAAGCTTCCCTGGGAGAAAACGCTGACGGCGCTGGACCGCTCGCGCTTGCCCCAAAGCGTGGATCGACAACTCACAGCGCTGCTGGAAGGGACGTTTTTGGATCGTGCCGAGAACGTCTTGGCTTTCGGTAACCCTGGGAGCGGGAAAACCCATCTGGTCTGTGCTCTGGGCCAGGAGTTGATTCTGCTGGGGCGCCGGGTTCTGTTTTCTACCTGCGCCCTGCTGGTACAGCGATTGCTGCGGGCCAAAATCGATCTGACTCTGGAGAAGGAGCTCAAGAAACTGGATCGCTTCGAGGCTCTCATAGTCGATGACATCGGCTACGTTCAGCAAAGCCGGGAGGAAATGGAGGTTCTCTTCACACTGCTGGCCCATCGTTACGAACGTCGCAGCATCTTGCTGACCAGCAACCTGATCTTCTCGGACTGGGAGAGGATCTTCAAGGACCCCCTGACGACGGCAGCAGCCATCGACCGGCTGGTGCACCACAGCGTGATTCTGGAACTCAACGTCCCGAGCTATCGAATGGAGAGCGCCAAGGCAAAGCAGCAGGGAACCACGAAATGAGGAAACCGCGAGGAGGTCAAATCCGGGCAAATCGGCTGATTGGACCCCGGAAAGTGCTTGGTGAGGGCGATAGACGAGTGCCCGCCAAGGGGAGAGGTCGTACAGCGCCCTACAGAGGCCGCTCAGCAGCCTCGTGGATCTGGTCCACTCCCCTCGACGCCAGCGCGAGCGAGGGGGAGCTCCGTTCGGGCTACGCCCTCACTCCGTCCCCCTCGCATTCTAGGAACAATCTCTCTTTTTTACAGAAAGGAGGACCGCGGAAAGGGCCGTCTCAGAGGACGGCTACAGCTCTTTTTTTTAATCCTTGTGTGGGGATTTCCAATCGTCGCTGCGGGAATTCTATTTGACGTTGATCAGGGCTGAGCCTGCTCGTCCCGGTCTGGGGGCTGCTTTGTCTGGCGGCGGCGGCTCTATGCGGCTGGATCATGTTCAGAAGCATTGACCCCAAGTTACGCACCCTGTCGGACGAGTATGAATTGAAGCAAAAGGAATACCTGGAAGAGTTGGACAGAATCATGAAGTGGGAAAAGGACTAAATCGCCTGCGGCTTGATTCGACCCGGTTGCTCAAAGGTGTTTCGGTCCTCGAATTTCTATCTTGAGCCGTTCCGGAGACCACTCAATCTTGATCTCCGCCGTCGGGAAGCGGATTGTTGCTGTTCCAGATGGTGCGGAAGATCTTCCACGAGCCGTCGGGCTGCTTTTTTCTGATCGAGAGGTACTTGCCCTCATCCTGGATCACCTCGCCGCCGGCTTTGGGGGTTAGCGTAACCGAGGAAGTGCCGCGCACAAAGGCCCAGTCACCGTGGCAGCTGAAGGTGCAGAGCCCCTAGCCTTATTCCAGGTTCTTTGACATCGTCAGGTGATTGCGCCCACCCCGGCGGCGATAAGCAATTGTGTCCATTATTGTCTTCACAAAATGCACTCCCATTCCACCGATCGGCCTGTCTTCAACCGGGCCTTCAAGGTCGGGCTCTTGTACTTCGAATGGATCGAAGGCTTTGCCGTCGTCCCCCCCCTCGATGGTCAGCAAGCCGTCACCGAGACTGATCGTAAGCTCGATCACGTGCTCGGCATCATCTTCATAGCCATAACTGATGACATTGGTTAACAACTCGTCGAGGACCAGCGTCAACTGGTAGCCCAAAGATGGCGACAGCGCGTTGCGCACACAAAAATCCTGCACGATGTCTGCAATGCGGTCCAGCTCCCGGACATCATTTCTGAACCGGGCGGTGACGATATCGTTCATCTCGCGACCGGCTTGCTCTGTTGATGGCTGGTAGCGAAAGACGACACAGGTAATGTCATCAAACTGGTCCGCTGTGCCCGCAAACTCCGAGACGTTGTCGATGACACGCTTGCTCAGCGCCTCGACGGACAGGCCGTAGGATTCGTAGAGCACTCTCCTCAAACGCTCATTGCTGAACTCCTGGCCTTCGGGATCCATGGCTTCGACGACGCCATCGGTGTAGCAAAACACGGTATCGCCCTCACGCAGCGTGACGCTCTTCTCCGCATACTGCAGGCCGCTCACTACTCCCAGGGCGACCCCACCGGTCCCTTCAAGCGGAGACACAGAGTTGTCCGGGCCTATCAGGTATGGCGGGTTGTGCCCGGCGTTGGCGTAGGTGAGCTCGTCTCTGCGAATGTCAATAATGCCGTAGAACAGCGTCACGAACATCGAGGACTCATTCTCCTGTGACAGCACCTGGTTGACCTTTTCGAGCACTTCGCCCGGCCCCCCCCCACGCAGCGCGGTGGACTTCATGATGGTGCAGGAAACGGCCATGAACAAAGCTGCTGGAACGCCTTTCCCGGAGACGTCCGCGATGACGAAGCCGATTCGGTCACGGTCGATTTCGATGATGTCGTAGAAATCGCCCCCCACATCACGCGCGGCCACCATTTCACCAAAAACCACCATATCCTCGCGATCCGGATACTGCGCGGGAAGGATGGAGAGTTGCATCTGCTTGGCAATCTCCCGTCATCCGTTGGCATCGCCGAGGTTTCAGGCACCATTGGACGAGAAAGAGTAGATGTAAGAAGAGGGGACGACCACCGGTGGCGCCTGAAGTACGATGTCGGTCACCATGGTATATTCCCCACCTAGGCGGCTGATTTACCAAGGTAATTCCCCCACCCTTTCACCAGGGTAATTCCCCCACCTGATCATTTCGTGACAGAGGCCAGGGCCATCTTTCTGCGGAACCCCAACAAGGATTTCTGCAGGAGGAAGGATGGCAAGAAGGAACGTGAGGATGGAAGAGTACCTGGAGTTAGTTTACCAATGGCAGCGAGGACGGAGTATCCGCCAGTGCTGACCACCCTGGAAGTGTGGTCCAGACTCTGGGTCTCGGCAGTGGTTGGCCGCCGCAATTTCCGGAACATCAAGCGAGTGATTCTCAACACCCTGCAGCGAGGCTGTGTTGAACACCGTTTCTTGTTCACAACCGACGGTTTCGAGTTGTATGAGTGGGCGGCCAAGAGGCTACTCAAGGGTGTCTGCATCTACGGCCAAGTCACTAAGAAGCGCCGCGAGAATCGGGTGGTCCGGGTGGATCGTAGGCTGCTGCTCGGAACACAGGCAGAACTGGAGGAGGCACTCTTCTATTTGGAGGACTCCGCCACTCTCAACACCAGCTTATCGAGCGCCACAATTTAACCATCCGCCAGGGCTGTTACTATCTTGGCCGTCGCTCACCTTGCCACTCCCGCCGCACAGAATTCTTGGAAAGCCAGGTGGGCCTCCTCATGGCGTATTCCAACTTCGTGCGTCCGCACTCGGCTCTGAGATTCGGTAAGACGTGAGGACTCCAGCCATGCAGCTGGGTTGGCCAAGAAGAGACTCTCCTTCCGGGACGTATTCAACACCCAGGTGGCGTTCTTTTTGTTTTTCTTGATGGTGGTTGTCGCACGGTACGCTAGTCCCAAAATAAGCGTGTTTGCACATCATCTACTGTAGCGACTCGTTTTGCCAAGATCGGTTGCTCATTTGAGGTTCAATCAGACTTGCGCCGGACTCCGGCTGTGCCGGGAAGCAGTTTGGTTGACCTCAGGCCGCCACGACGCGTTGACAATGGCCCTGAAAGTCGGTTTTCAGACAGACCCCTCCCCGATCGGCTCCATTTGTCGTCTTGTCGAAGCGGCTTGCGATTCGTCAGCCAAATTGCTGGTGTTTCAGCCACAGATTCCCCTCGATCAACAAACGGGTCCAATCGTTAACAGTGAGCAGTCGATACAATAAACGCCGTCCCGTTGTCACGATCTGGCAAGGCAGTCCGATCACACAGGTGACAAAGCGCCGGAACTCCATCCGGATCAGGCGTCGGGCCCCCAGTCTTGCAGGCAAAAGCAGGCCCAGCCAAACCTTGAGGTTCCAGGCTTGGGTGGCAATCACCAGGTAAGTCCAGTTTGCGACCAGGGTATCGGCCGGCATGCGCAGAGCCTGAACGCCGTTCTTGAGCTGCTCGATCACGTTTTCCTGATTGCAGCGCCCGTTGCTTTCCAAAACCACCTGTTGTGTCGACAGTTCCTTGACCGGCACGTTCGTGACATAGAACAGATAGCGCTGCTGATCAAACAGCCGCTTTTGACCCTTTTCGACCTCGATCCTCTTGCGCAGGATGATCATTCGGTAGGTGCCTTTAGCTCGGGCCGGTCGGTACTCGATCTCCGTCACATGCTCACTCAACAAGTTCAGGTTTTTGTAGCCCCGCTCTCGCACCACTTTCTGCTTGACGTTCTCTGGACGCTGACGGCTGGAGTTCACCACTTTCCGCTTGCGCTCGAGCTTTTGCCACTGTGCTTCGCCAATCTTGTCGGCCTCTCTGACGAAGCTCCGATTGGCCTCGATCCCGAACACAAACTCCACACCCTCCTCGCTCCAACGATCGAAGTTGCGGGTCAGGGAAAAGTCCGTGTCTCCCCGCAATCTCACTTGCTCAAAGCCGCCTCTTCTGACCAGTTTCACGGCTCGATCGATCCACGCCACCGCTCCTTCGTGCGACGGTCGGCTGGCCGGCCGATTGAACGTGTACAAGACCTCGTTGGTTTCGGCCAGACTCACCACCAAGGGTCCATACCCCCATTGTCCCTTGTAGTTGAGATCCATCCCTTCCTTGCAACACCCCGTGGTCTCGGCCGTCGTGCCGTCCACGTCGATCGTGGCTCGCTTGCCCATCTCCGCTGCTTGGCTTTGCCACACCTGCAGACGGCTTTCGTTGAAGGCTTCTTACAGGGCCAAGACATCCTCTTGCTTGAAACGCCTGAGAAAGTCCCCTTCCGTACTCGGTGCCGGGATCTTGCGCGCTCCTACACTCTCCAGATAGCTGACATCCTCGCGCCGTGACTTTACATCCTGCAGGCACACTCCCCCACTCATCACGTTGTAGATCAGATTCAAGACGTGGTCCGACTCCCGGTAGGGAAGGTGCCGCTTCAACACTCGCACACGTTCGTCGATCCTCTCCGCCACCCTCAAGCGCTTGACCAACTGAACAATCAGCCCCAGACCTCCACTACTCACCCCTCCCATACGGCTCGAGACGTCGTAGACAATATTGCCTCCTCTCAGCACCCGTCCCCCACTCTTAGGCCGCCAACTTCGATCCAGCCTTCGCTCTATTTCCTCTTGGCGTTTGTTGATAATCTCGATATGCTTTCTATTCACCTGAAACGCCTCCTCTTGGGATTGTTCTGGGTCTTTTTCTGAACCTCAGAATACCCGTCAGGACTGGCGTTTCAGGCTTTTTTCCACCTCTGGGTATACACCCCATGTACTTATTTTGGGGCTAGTGTACTGTCCGGGAAGTTCGCGGTGTTAATTCGGGATGGATTTTCGTCAACAGTGAGGCGCGCGACGCAGGAAGGCCGGGAGTCTTTCGAGGTAGCGCAACAAAGCTGTCGGCGAAAAGACGCCCGAAGTAGCGGCGTGAACTTTCCGGACAGTGCACTAGATTGGATCTCAGGCAGTTTGGGCACGGGAGCGGGAATAGCTCAACAACACTTGCCTGAAGAAGCACCCGACGGACCCCTTGAGACGGGCCAGAGTAGCACTTGAAACGAGTAGGTATCCGCTTTCATGCCGCCATCGTACATTCCTACAAGTCGAACTCCCACCGCGGGTTACGGCTCGGCTGAATTTTCGGATAGGACGGGCTTCTGTGTTTTGGCTCAGTGTCTCTGTGTTTGGATCAGTGCCTCTGTGTTGAGGCTACAGACACAGACCGAACTCTCTCGCGCCCTGCGATTGTGTGTCACAATCGGGCATCGTGCGGCAACTGGATGAAGTTTTTCTGGCCACCATGTTCTCCCCCGGTATAGGAAGCGCGACGACGGGAGCAGGGCACGCCTCCCGGGACTCCGGCCTGCTGCTGGGCGTGTCTGCTGACGGCACGTCCTTTCCGAACATGCGCCGCAGCCCCTACCCGATCTATTTGCCGGCAACCGGCGTACGCGATCCTAGCATGCTCTACCGGGACGGCCAGTGGTACATGGTCTACAGTCACGGCGAGGACGTCGAGCCGCTGGTGTTTCTGGCGAAGTCGTCCGACTTGCTCCACTGGGCCCCGATGGGCTCGCTCCGCTTGGCAGCCAACACGGACAATAACTTCATTGACGTGCCACAGTGGATCGTGGATCCGGAGGGGGACGTTCACCTCATCGCCTGCTGGGACGACCCCCATCACTATGTAGAGACTCACCCGCTGAGCACAGACCCGGCCACCTGGGGCGAGCAGGCGAACTGGTCGCCGCTCACGCCGCTCACCGACCGCAAAGGTGAGGCGCTGGTGCAGGGCAACTCCTTCGTCGCCCTGCGAAACGGCACCTACTATTTGACGTTCAACGATATCGCCTCGACGGTTTACTACATGCGCACGTCAACCGATCTGACGTCGGGATGGTCCTCGACCCGGCCACTGAACCTGGAGAACATGGTCAACCACGGGGACTCATTGAGCCTGCTCTTTCTCTCCGACGGGTCCTTGCGGTTTTACATATCCAACGGTAACTCTCAAAGGAATCTGATCTGGTACGTGGATTCACACGACTTCGGCAGTACCTGGACATCGCCGAAAGTGGTGAAGTTTGCGGGATTCGGCTTCGGCCCGACGGGCATCAACTGGGCGAACTGGGCACACTTTTTTCGCATCACAGATCCTGCCGCGATTGCCTCCATTGCTGCCGCCACTCAGATTCCGCCAAAACTGCAGCAACAATAAGGCCCGCCACTTTACCTGTGCAGGACAGCTGCTCGCGAAACACCCGCGAACCGGGGCTCGCCCTTCCTGTTTTGGGACAGACCCCGTTCCTTGTTTGGGGACAGACCCCGGGTCCTGTTTACCGTGCCCCTCCCGACTGGGTGAGGGGCTGGATACTGTCCTCCTGCTCTACGTAGCGAATTATGCCCCTTTGCGGGCGACGGCTTGCTCGCACCGAGTGGCGTTCCCTCCGGCACTGCCTCCGACACAAGCTGCAAGCGACCTTTCAGACTGGCACGAAACGTGCTCACGCAGGGTGAGGATCGCAGCCCACAAGGAGGTGCCACCCATGCTCAAAGAACAGAGTTGGAGTCAACTGGCCCGCCTGATCGTCATCCCACAACTTCTGTGCGCCATACTTACTAGCCCGAGTGACGGGATGTTGATGCAGTCCAGACAACAGCTCTCTAGTGTCGAGTTCCTGAAATCGGGGACAAAGTAGAGTGTCCCTTTATTTTGGTCTTCTTGCTGGGGGCGCAAACCGTCTTCTCTTACCGGGAAGGATCAATTAACCTTGCCCTTGACGTGGAATACGAACTGCTCACCACCGACGACCAGCTTCATGAATTGTGCCGGCGGCTGGCCGACGCCAGTATCGTTGCCCTCGACACCGAGTTTGTCTCGGAATACTCGTACCGTCCCGAACTCTGTCTGGTCCAGGTTGCTGTCGACGGAAAGCTGGCGGCGATCGATCCTCGCATGGTGGGCGACCTTACGCCCTTGTGGGCCCAGCTTGCGGCCGAGGGGACCGAGACCGTCGTTCACGCCGGGCGCGAAGAGTTCTGGTTTTGTTTCCAAGCGATCGGACGACGGCCTCATCTTTGGTGGGACGTCCAAATCGCGGCGGGCATGGTGGGCATGGACTACCCGTCGTCTTATGCGAAGCTCGTCGGGGGGCTGCTCGGGCAGTCGCTTCCCAAGGGAGAAACCCGGACCGACTGGCGTCGGCGTCCGCTTTCGCGTCGTCAACTGGAATATGCCATGTACGACGTTGTTCATCTCGTGCCCATGCGTGACGAACTTCACCGGCGGCTGGACAGGTTGGGGCGTCTCGATTGGTTCGAGCGCGAGATGGCCGCCTGGCAAGACGATGTCGAGCGCAGCAAAGGGGCCCAGCGATGGCGCCGACTGTCGCGTGCGTCGGGTTTGTCCAGTAGGTCGCTGGCGATTGTGCGCGAACTTTGGCTGTGGCGAGAGGATGAGGCGATGCGGCGTAACTGTCCGGCGCGCCGAGTGCTAAGGGACGATCTAATCGTGGAGCTGGGCCGTCGCGGTACGGCGGACCACAAACGCATCGAGGCGGTGCGCGGACTGCAACGTGGTGATTTGAAGAATAAGATTCCGCAGATGTCACAGGCGATCGCCGCCGGGCTGCAAGTTCCCGACGTCGAGTGTCCGGAAATGTTTCGTGGCAGCCCGCCCAGTCAGGTCCAGGTCATTGCCCAATTCCTGGCGGCTGCGCTGGCCAGCATTTGCCGGTCCCGGAAAATCGCGCCCGGTCTCGTGGGCTCCGTCCAGGATGTGCGCGAACTCGTGGCCTACCATTTGGGTCTGGAACCCAGCGATGACAACAACGTGCCCGCGCTGGCCTGCGGCTGGCGCGCGGAAATCGTCGGCAAACAAATCGAGGAGCTATTGGCCGGAAAACTCGCAATTCGGATTACCGACCCCGCGTCCGATGAACCTCTGTCCATCGAACCGACCGATCAACGCCGATCCGTGTAGCCGAGTCTCTCCGAGACTCGAATTCAGCGTCTCAGAGAGACGCTGCTACGTGACGGTCAAAACTGCCGCTCCCCTAACTACCGATCATCGCGGACCAAGGACCGACTCGCGGATCGGGTGAGTTCGACGGATAAGGAATTCGACCGTGGTGGTGACAAGGACAAGAAGCAAGGCAGCCAAATGACCAATTAACTCTACCAGTGGCGGTCTGGAACCGAAAAGCCTCGAAAACAACAGGAAACAGACTTCCTGGCTGGGAGCCCGAACCGGCTGGCCCTAACGTCCGCTGCAATCGGGAGTCATGCCGGCGCCCTCATTCGTCAGGATTACGATGAGCGGTTGAGTCCTCGTCTACCCAGTCTTCCTCTTCCCACGTCATGCCGCGACGACCTGGCACTTTGCGGGTTGGGCCCGCGCGGTAAACACTGCAGCTCTTGGGCCCATAGCAAAATGCCTCGACACGATACCGCTTCCGGCTTGGATTCCAGTGATCGACAATAATTTCCACAGGCATCCGACAACCCCACGTACAGCTCCGACAATGTGTTTCGTAGGTTCGGGCATGAAGTCGACGATGCCCTCGCTCGCGATACGTCTCCAACGGCGGCGGCACGACTGTCCAGGGAGGCCCTGACGACCGAGCTCTTGTCAATAGGTGTGTAAAAAAAGCTCAGGCGGCTTTCTCCTCCGGAACTTGGTTGACCGGGACTCCATTGACATATTCGGCGCCCTGGTAGACGTCTTTCATCAGCTCCGGTGCCTTCAGACGGCGGAATCTGTTCTCCGCCACCAGCAGCATCTTCCAGATCACAGCCTGGGCGTTTTCCACTTTCTTGAACCGCTTGGCCGCGTCCGTTCGCAGCCGAAGAGCGGCAAACGGTGACTCCACGGGATTGGTTGTTCGCAGATGCTGCCACTGCTTCTTCGGATAGTTGTAAAAGGTCACCATCCGGTCCCAGTCCTGCTCGATCAACTCAGCCGTCAGGGTCAGTCCTCGCTGCCGGCACCAGTGCTGAAAGACCTTCTTGAGTCGTTGTGCCTCTTGTCGGGTCTCGGCGTAAGGGATCTGCCGCAGAATCAGCAAGGCCGGCTTGTGCACTCCCTTGGGGAGCTTGGCCAGCAGGTTGACAATCCGATGATTCCAGCAGCGCTGCTCCTCGGCCTGGGGATAGACGTTGCGCAAAGCTCCCCAGATGCCCAGGTGGCCGTCTCCGATCACCAGGCGCGGACAACCCATCCCCCGCTGCTTCAAGTCGCGCAGTACTTCCGACCAGCTCTGGGTCGATTCCCGATAGCCACTCGTGACCGACACGACTACTTTGCTGCCGTCACTTAAGGCGGCCAGCACCACCAGCAGGACTGCCTTTTCCTTCTCCAGTCCCGCCTTGACGTAAATTCCATCTACCCACAAATAAACCACTTACAGATCATCCAGCGGTCGACTCTGCCAGACCTCCCATTCGGCCTGCCACTTCTCTTTCAACCGCGCCACCGTGGAGGCTGACAGCGCGGCCTTGTCCCCTAAGAGCCCTCTCAGAGCCAGATCAAAATCCCCCAGCTCCAGACCATGCAAGTACAGCTCAGGGATCAGTTCTCGAACCTGCCGCGTCCGCTTGGCAAACAGCGGCAACACCCGACTTTCAAAGCGTTCCTCTAGATCCCGCACTCGAGGCCTTCGAACCTGGATCGTCCCCGAGCTCATCGTCAGATGCCTCGGCTTGCCATATCCATTGCGATAGCCCGACGGAGTGTCCACGGCTCTTCGCCGCTCACTCTTACGCCGCCCTAATAACTCCGTGACCTCCTCCTCCAGCAGCTCCTGAACCCAGCCTTGGATCCTCTCGCGCACCCAATCTTCCAGCTGCTCGAAACAAACTCTTGACTCCACACTTTCTTCAATGTTCTTCTTGCTCATGCGGTGTGTACTCCTTCCGTTGCGGGCCTTTCGGCCCTGGGCTTTATCAACCCGGAAGGATACTCACCGCCTATGCTATTTACACACCTTCTGATGGTAGCTCCTGACGACCCGGACCTTGACGAGCCTCTCGAGATCAATTTCAACCGGCTCGTTTTGTAGAACTCGACCACCTCTTTGCGGGAGTCTGCCACGGGCAAAGACGCCCCGCTGACGACATCACCAGCTCGAAATTCGTGTTTCGCCTGCGCCGCTTTTCCAATTCCGACCGTGAACTCACCGCCGCAGTTGCCCACCGTGCCGCTCAAGTGAAGCGAATATCCCAGATACGTATGGTTTCGTTGATCGAACGAACGGAGAAGACGGATTCGCGGCTGAGCCCCAATGACTGTCCCCTGCCACGAGACTTTCGGCGTAGTTTCTAGCAAGATTGCCTCTCTTGAAGATCCCAAGATGGAAGAGCCTCAATTCTCGATCTTTGCATCAGTAACCTCGCGGAGAGCCTGGAAAATATCCTTGTGGTTGCTCTTGTGAGGATGTAACAGCACACCGCTTGCCATCCCGTTCGGCAGAACATACTCGATCGCTATCAGATGCTGAGTCTTCCCCTTGCGAAGCGGGGGAAGACCCGTTCTGACAAGGCTTGCGACCGAGGCCCCCGGAGGCGTACTCGTGCAGTACGCCGAGGAGGCCGACCGAGCGTAACGCAGTCAGGGCGGGAGATTCTCACGCTGTTAGAAATCCAGGGGATTGAACGCTACTTTTCCTTTAGGGGAAACCATAAACAAATGAAAAACATTGCTATGGTGCTCAAAGTACCAGCAAGAAAAGCAAGTGTTGGACTCAAATATTCAGCGGAATACAATGCTCCAAAAAATGGAACAACACAAACAAGGGATGCGTAAGAAATTCCTATCTTTTTCCCGCAGGTCCGGCAGATGCCGGGGACCCCTGGTGACAGATACAAACGTCGAAATAGGCTCATTCCCTTTCCAGTACAGCTGGGACAAACGATCATATCTTGCATAGAAATAAAGATAACGCGCGATCAGATGGCCTGCAAGAAGATAAGCATTTGCTTTTCAGGCTGAGGGTAGCAAGTACTGAAATGAGGGTCAAGATGTGCCAACAAGGGGCCATGAGGGCCGGGGCGCCGGGTGTTTTGGAGATGTAAAAAGGGAAGCGTGGGGGAGGGAGACGAGTACAGCAACAAGGCAACGGAACGAGGGCAAAACAAGACGCACTCCAAGCAGGCGTGTCCCTGCGGTAGCGGGGAGAAGTACAAGCGGTGCTGTGATGACCGGTCCGGCAAAAGGAGTTATTAGCCGGATCTCTTTAACGAGCCCTGTTGCGCCATTTGTTTATTTACACACGGCTGAGAAGTCAGAACAGGCGAAGCATCTGGGGTCGGTATTTCCCCTTGTTTCATGACATGGAGACCCGCCTGTATGAATCATGGGAGCTGGAAGACATTTTGAGAACGGCGAAAAACCTGGAGCTAGAAGAGACGGAGTACTTTAGATACGAAAGAGAGGCTGCTTTAGACCGACTGATCGAACGAGCCCGGAATCACCACTATTCCACATTCTCGCTTTACTCCAGAAGCGAATTCGAGCGCTGCTGTGAGGAGTTCGAAAAGAATCTTCGAGGCCGCTTTTCAGATCTCAAAAACATTCGATGGTCCGACCAAAATGTCCTTCTCGTGATCAGAAAAGGCGCGAAAGGACCCGGTCTTCGACACCCTGATCCCCTTTGCTGATTCTTCTGTGCAGCTCATCTTGGGATGCGCTTCGATTCATCGCCAAAGGTTCCATGCCTCAGCTTCACAACAACCCTGTCCTTCCCGGCATGCCGGTTAACCTGAGATTTGAGCCCCGATCAAGACCTGGGTTGTTTATTGTTGCTGGAGCCGATCGAGCACTTCGCGGAGCTTTTCGAGGGCCTCCTCTAGCCCGGCTTTGACCGCCTCCAACTTCTGCGATGCCAGGGACGGTGCCTCCCGCTCTTCCACTTCTGTCCCGGCCGGAACAACCGCAGGCAGGGCTCCTACAAGAGCTTGAAGACTGCCGTCGAGGGTAGGGTGCATGACCACCTTGGTGGCATCGGCGAGAATGATCCGGCGCAGCTCGGGGAACTCCAGTGTCTCCGGTTTTAGAAAGACAGGCTCGGCATACAGTATGGAATCCTCCAGCGGGATGACGAGTAAGATCCCTCGCGATACCTCGGATCCCACCTGTCCCCACAATGTGAACTGCTCGGAAATAATGGCGTCATTGTCAATCCGGGCCTCGACCTGGTTGGGACCATCCACATGTCGTCCCGGGGGAAAGCGGAAGAGCACGAGCTCTCCATAATGGGAACCATCGTTGCGAGCAGCAATCCAGGCAACCAGGTTGTGGCGATCGACCGGAGTAAACGGCTGAATCAGGAGGAACTCTTCTCGATCTTCACCCGGAAGGCGAGCCACGATGTAGTAGGGTGCCAAGGTTGACGTACGGCCGAACGAACTCTGCAGTGGAAGAGACCACTGATCCTCTCTGTTATAGAACACACCGGTATCCTGCATGTGATACTGAAGCAGCATTTGCACCTGGATCGTAAAGAGGTCCAGGGGATAGCGGAGGTGGGGCTTCAGATAGCCGGGCATCTCTTCCAGGGGCTTGAAAAGGTCGGGAAAGATGCGCTGATAGGTCTGGAGCAGGGGGTCCGACGTGTCGGCAACGTAGAAGTCCACGCTGCCTTCATAGGCATCGATGACGGTTTTGACACTATTGCGGATGTAATTGAATTGACGTTGCCAATCCGCAGAATACGGATATCGGTTGGTCACCGTATAGGCGTCTTGAATCCAGAACAAACGCCCGTCGGCAGCCACAACGTAAGGGTTCTCGTCGCGCAGAAGAAAGGGGGCGAGCGCGTTGAAGCGCTCAGCAACGGTTCGTCGATATTGGATCCGGCTGTCCGGCTCGATTTCCCCGGAAATCAAAATGTTGAGGTCCCGGAACTGCCAGGCGTAAAGTAGCCGCCGAAACAGAGAGCTGAGAAGGACTCCTCCTTCTCCCTCGTAGTGAGTGTAGACGGGACCATCCCTGCCCGGATAGTTGAACTCCTGCATCCTGGTATTGGCAATGATGGAATCCAGGCTTTTTAGACCATAGTAAATCTCGGGGCGCTCGAGTGGAATCTCGCCCTGGGGTGGAACATCTTTCACAAAGAAAGCGGGGCGTCCTCCCGAGTCGACCTCGGTGACGGGGCTCATCGCAATTCCATAGCCGTGCGTAAACTGCAGGTGGCGGTTCACCCACCGTTGAGCCTCCTGGGGGAGTTTCTCAGCGGAGATCTCCCGCGTGGAAAGCATGACCTGTCGCAACTGCTCATCGATGACATAGCGGTCAGTCGTAACCGACAAAAAGTCGTAGTAAAGCCGGAAGAACTGGATTTGGTTGTAACTCTGAAGAAGAGGACCTTCATCCCACAATCGCACGTTCTGAACGGTGCCTTGATTCTGGGCAACAGCAGCGGCTCCGACGGATCGTCCGGCCGGGTGGCTTTGTGACTCCAGACGGTCCAAGCCGTAAGCCTGGCGGGTTAACTGGATGTGGTTTGCCAGGTAGGGTTTCTCCCTCGCAAGCTCACTTGGCTCCACATACAATCGCTGGACCAAGAACGGCACGACGGATCCAACCAGGATGTTCAGCCCAAACCACAGACCGATCGCCCAGTAAGTCAGACTGCGGCTGGAGGCAAAACTCCCGGCGGCCAGAAGGATCCCACTTAGAATCGCCACTATAGCCATCAGAGCATGGAGCGGCAGTCCCGCGTGGGCCTCCGTGTAGCCGACACCGATGACAGCTCCCGAAGTGGAGTAAAGGAGATCGTAGCGCCCCAGCCAGTGTCCGACCGCCAGTAGAAGAAAGATGGTGGTTCCCAGGCCGGCCAGGTGGGCCTGGGCCCCACCCGAAAACATCGGGACTTCCCCTCGCGATCGGGAAAGCAGGTAATAGAGGGCCGCCACCATCAGGGTTCCCAGAATCAAGGCGACCAGCAACCACTGTTGGATGAAGTGAAGGACTGGAAGTGTAAAGACGAAAAAGCCCAGATCCTTTTGGAAGATGGGATCCACCTGGCCAAAAGGTACTGCCCAGAGAAAACGCAAAATGCTGTCCCACTGCCGAGCCGCAGTGGCCGCAACGAAAAAGCTAAGCAGCGCTACACTCCCCACAGAAAGCCTGGCCAGGAGTTGTCTCACTGTTCCATAGAGGGGGGGGGCGATCGTGCTTTGCGCCAGCGGCGCCTGTCCCCGAGTAGAACGGAATACCAAATGAAGGTTGGTCCCGGCAATGGCTGCAAACACGAGTCCACCCGTCAAAAACAGCCAGACTTTGGTGGTCACGATCTTCAGAAGTACCTGCTGGTAGCCCAGATTACTGAACCAAAGCCAATCCGTGTAGAAAGTACGAGCCCAGTTCAGACCCATCAGGAGCAGTAGGACCGCCACCGCCACCCCGATCAACTTGAGGTGACGGGGCCAACCGGAAACGTCCAACTCCTGCAGGTATTCCGCCAGCGTCAAAGGCTGTTTGGGATCTCGTGGAGAATCACGGTCGATCACGTCGTTCATGGGGACCTCCAGGCTAAGTAGGTGTCAATGACCGGGCCCAGCTAAGATCAGCCGGTGAAACGCCGGGCCACGACTACACCCTCACAGGTTTCATGGTGTTTGATGTTCTTTGATCGGACAGCTCCAACTACTGTGCAATGAGATCGCTTTCGCGGCCAGAAGTCAACTGTACGTGCCGCCGGGCTTTGTCTACCATAGTGCTTCAATAGAAAAAGGATCAGCGGATACATCTCTCAGTAGCAGTAGAAACTGTGGGAACGGTGGAAAACGGTGAGCCGTTTTCCAAGCGCTGTGAAAGGGGAGAAGAATGTCTGGAAGTGGGAGAGCTTTGAGCAGAAGGTTTCTTCCCAGCTTTGCACAGCGCGGCGGTTTCCACAGTTGGGTTGGGCGGACCGAGTGTGTCCGCCGGAACGGATGGCTGGTCCAGATTTCGGAAAAAAGCTAAGCTGGAGTCGGGAGAACGAGGTGTGGCTTGCTTTGTCAGTCCGTGAGGAGTGACTCAACTTGAACTGCCGCCTCGTTCCCCGTTTCCTCATCCAAAGATTGCTTCCGGGATGGTGCCGAAGTGGCTTCAATGGTAGACGTGTGTTTTTGGATGAGCCCAGTCTTTGAAGAGCAATGAGGAAGAGAGGAAAATGACAAAATCAACGATTCGAGTCGCTATTGATGTGGGCAGCAAAAGTCACTGGGTGGGGGTTGGCCTGTCGGAAGGCCAGGTGCTGGAAAGGTTTAGTATTGCTCACAACCAGGAAGGTTTTGAGCATTTTTTCCGTCGAGTGGAGCTGCACCGCCAGCGTCTGGAGCGACCTGTGGAGGTCGCCATGGAAGGCTACAACGGTTGGGCCCGGCCCTTGGATCAGCAGATTCAGCAACGGGGCTACAGGTTGTTGAATGTCAATAACCTGAAGCTGGCTCGCTTCAAAGAGATTTTTCCCGCCCCGGCCAAAAACGACCACATTGACACCGATAAGATGCTGGAGCTGTTTCAGCTGGGCGACACCTTAGAGCGGGCCAAGAACGTGATCCAGGAGGTCAAGCCGGTCCCGGAAGAAAACCGACAGCTGAAACGATTGACACGCCGGCGCCGGCAGTTGGTGGTCGAGAAGGTGCGCTTGGGCAATCGCTTGAAGGCTGACCTGCAAGCCGTCTGTCCCGAGTTGGCAGCCCTGACCGGGTCGATCGACAACCGCTGGTTTTTGGCTTTTCTGACGGCCCGAAAGGACCTGAGACAGCTGAGCCGGCTACGGCGCAACAGTGTATTGAAGATCAAACGGATCGGTTCGTTTTACGCCGACATCATCCAAAGCTGGCAGAAAGACGCTTGCTTTTCAGCAGAGGTGCCGTGGGTGGGGGAGATGATCCACAACGATGCCCGACGGATGCTGGAATTACTCGAGCAGATTGGCCAATTGGAGCAAGCCATCGAGCCCCTGACTCAGAGCTCCGAAATGGCTCAAAGGATCGGGAGCATCCCCGGCTTTGGAATCATATCCAGCGCAGAGCTGGCGGGTGAGATCGGCACGCTGGAGCGCTTTGCCGGCGAAGCGAGCCTGGCCATGTACCTGGGAATGGCTACTTTGGACAACTCCTCCTCCTCGACGGAAGGAACTCGACGCACCCGTCATGTGAACCAGCGCACTCGCCAGGCCATGATGGCGGCTGTGGCGCGGCATCTGCGCGAGGTTCCCCAGTCACAGACCTACTACGACAAGAAGAGAGCCGAGGGCAAGAAATACAACCAAGCTATCCGATCCCTGGCCCGTCATTTGGTTCGAGTGCTGTGGAAAATGCTCACCGAGGACCGCGACTACGAGATCCGCTCATGAAAAAAAACGCTTGACAATTCTACCGGGATGTTCAAGTTGTCTAGGTCACTGCGAATCCGAGACACAATATGCCCAATCCCGTTCCTGCTCAGCAGGCACAAATCACCTCTTCCCACTCGGCGAAAGCCCGGTTCCGAAGCAGACGATAATGAGTTGCCTTCAGATGGTTCCGGCCAACTCGGAACAGATTCTGAACCTGACCGTGGACAGCAAGGAATCGTTGAGCCTGCTCGATCGACTTGAACCCTCGCATCTGCCTCTCTTGTTCCCGGGTATGTTGATGAGAGACTTCAGCCCGGTTGTTCTCATATTGACCGGTTCGATGCTCGACTGAGGGAAAGACCTCACGATGGGCAGCTGGATAGCTCCTGAGTTTGTCGGTGATCAGTCTCCACGGAGGTTGGCCTTGGCTCTTCAACACTTTGCGAAAGAATCGCTTGGCAACTCGCTTGTTCCGGCGTTTAGTGACCAGGATATCCAGAACATCGCCATCCTGATCCACTGCTCGCCAGAGGTAAAGTTGTTGACCCTGAATCTTCACGAAGACTTCATCAACATGCCAAGTGTCACCCAATCGACCCCGCTTACGTCTGATCGAGCGGGCGTATTCAGGTCCAAACTTGAGACACCAGAAGCGGATGGCCTCGTAGGAGACGATGATCTCGCGTTCAGCCAGCAGATCCTCGACATCTCGAAAGCTCAGGGTGAATCGATGGTAGAGCCACACGGCATGGCTGATGATTTCACCTGGGAACCGATGTCCTCGATACAGTGATTTCATCGAGTGATTATCGCTGAAGGCCGCTCAACTTGACAGAGCCCTATCGACCCTTGTAGTTTCTGTGAAGCCATGGTTGAACTCCTTCTAATTAGTAATTAGAATATCGGTTGTGGTCGAGCTCCGTATCTCACAGGCAGCTGCGAAATCACTGAGGAAAGCCCCTGCGCAGATAGCTGCGAGAATCAGGAGAAAGCTCGACGAACTGGCCGACGATCCTTTTGCCGACGCCAATGTAAAAAAGCTGACGGGGCATCCCGGCTACCGCCTTCGTGTCGGCGACTGGAGGGTTCTCTACCTGGTGGAGAGAGAGGTCCTCGTGATCCATGTGATTGAGATCCGCCACCGAAAGGAGATCTATCGATGAGCGTTCAAATACTCGAACGAGACGGTCGCCCCGCCTTTGTAGTCATGCCGATAGAGGAGTACGAACGGCTGCTCGAAGCCCTCGAAGATGCCCATGATGCTGCGGTGATCGAACAATTCCACACCAGGCTTCTCGCGGGCGAAGAGGAGACCTTGCCCATGCATGTCGTGGACCAGATCCTGGGAGGGGAAAACCCGGTGCGTGTGCTGCGAAAATACCGGAGGATGACACTTCAGCGGCTGGCGGATGCCTGCGAGGTGACCAACTCTCACATTTCGCAAATCGAAAAGGGAAAGAGCTCAATGTCGACCGATGTGCTGAAGAAAATGTCACAGGCTCTCAGTGTCGAGGTAGAGCTATTGTTCTGAACTCTCGGCCAGTCCGCTCGGGCTCCCTGCGACGCGATGAGGACCAGCGCTAGAGCTCCATCGGTCTTGGAACCCCCGGTGGCGCCAGCGCTCGGGAGACGCTGTCTATCTCTGCGATTGATCCACACCTGTTCCCTTAGGGGATGATTCATAAATTTTCTACTGCAGCGTGAGAATCTCCCGCAGCCAGGGCGGATGATGGGGGCGCTGCAGCCGACAACTTATGAATTTCCCGGGTTAGGGTAATCGATGACTAATGTAGGGCAGCCCCTTTTCACGAAGTAGGTCCGGTCGATAGCTTCGTCGGAAATCCCCCAGGTTGGCCCCTCCCCAGACTCCTTACGACAGAAGACGGATTATCCCCGCCGTCCCGTCGACTTCGACCCTCTGGCCGTCGTGAAGCATCGTCATCAACCGGTCGATGTCCGCAACGCACGGCTTTCCATACTCGCGCGCGATCACCGCCCCGTGCTGCAGAACCCCGCCGACTTCGAGCACGACCGCGGCGGCGTTCACGAACAGTGGCGTCCAGCCAGGGTCCGTCGTATACGCGACCAAGACGTCCCCCTTGTTGACCGACTTCTTGTGGGGGTCGCGGAGCACCTTGACGGGACCCGTTACCACTCCCGGCGACACGGCCATCCCGCTCAGCTCGCCGGGTCTCTCCTGGCGAGGAGGCGGGCGAAGGATCCGCCCTCGCGAGTCGATCACTTGAGGAAACTCCGTCACCTGGGCCTCGAGAATTTTCAGGAAGCGCGTCCGCTGCTCGCAGATCTCCCGCAGGTTCAACGATGAATCCAGGGCGGCCGATTCGAGGTCGCGAAACGTCAAATCGAAGACGTCCTCGGCAGCATCAAGACGACCCTCCCGAACCAGGCGTCGGCCCTCGATCAGGGCGCGCTTGCGGACCGCGTAGGTGAACAAGACCATGTGGTATTTCGGCGTGTCGCGGGTTCCGGCGAACAGGTCGATGATTCGGTGGACGCGGCGCAGCAGCATTCGCCGCAGCCAACCCGAGCGGCGCATGAGTTCTTTGTAGGCTCCCCAACGTTTGCCGACCTGGCACTCGTGAGCAGCTTTAGGATCGAAGTCCCCGTTCCCGCCGGCCATGAAGGACATCTGCCTCAGTGCGAGAGAGGAGTCGTCGGCGTAACGCGGGCTCGCCAGGTCCATCTCCAGAGGGCCGCGACATCCGAACTTCGACAGGAAGGCGTCCCACCCGCTCAGAAACTCCGCCGACATCTGGCGCTTCTCGATCCGCTGCGCCAAACGGGTCAGGTCCTCGAGGTCGGATCGGTCCAACAGCCTGGCCAGGCGAAACAGCGCGATCCCCATCTCGACGACGACGTTGCCCGTGAAGCCCCACTTGAGCTTCTGGGCGAGGGCTTCCGCTTCGGCTGAATTCTTGCAGACCACGGGATCGGCCGACATCAGCCCGACCGCGAGCGCGGCCATCGTGTCAAGCATCAGTCGCGCCATGGTTGCGGTGTACGTCCGCCGGAATTCGTCAAGAGGAAGGCCGTAGTCGAGGTTCTCGGTAAACTCTACCTCGTAGGCATTGACCTTCCGCTGGAACGCTCGGTGTGCGCGTTCGGGAGACAAGATGGCCCACAGCATGTTCCAGAAGGAGCCGCGCAACAACCACAAAATCCTGGGAACGGACCATAGGATCCCGAATCGCATCCACGGCGGTCTCGTGGCCGCGCGGTACCGCTTCTCGTCAATGTTGGCCAGGATCTGCGCCAACAATACGTCGTTGGCGGCGCTCGACTTTGACATTTTCTTTGGACTCGCCAGCCACATCATGTTGGAGAGGTTCATGTACATGCGACCGCCCGCAAAGAACGCCAGGCCCTGCTCAGGGGTGACGTCGTCGATTCCGACAAACCCCTCGAGGAAGCCCGAGACCATGTCTTCCATCCAGTCGAGCCCCATCGGCGAGACCGGCTTGTTGATCGTCAGCCCCTTCGACAGCGCCGCGTCCGCGTACAGACGCCTGCGTTCCCCCGGCTTAGTCAGCATTTCGGGCGGGAGCGGCACCCAGGTGGTAATGGGGCGCGCCTGCAGCACGTGGAGCTGACCGGCGGCGTAGGCCCACTCGATGTCCGCCGGCTTCCTGAAGAGATCCTCGATTCGACACATCACTTCGGTCAGCTCACCCAGCTGGGAGTCACAGAGGGTGAACTCCGCCGAACGGGGGTCCTTCCGCTCGACGGTGCCGCCGTCGGAACCCAGCCAGATCGAGACCTGTTTGGCGCCCAGCTTCTTGTCCACGACCTGCCGACCGTTCTTGTCGACGATGAAGTGATCGGGTGACACGATGCCGGCGACGACCGACGTCCCCAGGCCCCAGTTCGCGTCGATGACGGCCTCGTCGTAGTCGTTCGTGAGCGGGTTTAGCGAGAATCCCACGCCGGCTACCTCGCTGTCGATCTGCTGCTGCACGACCACGGCGATCCGCGGCGAGAAAAGGTCGAGGCCGTGCTCCTTCTTATAGACGAGCACGCGCTCATCGAGGCTCGAAGCAAAGCAGTGTCGCACTGCGTCGTCGAGATCGGCCGGGCGCACGCCCAGTCGGGTCTCGTAGCCACCGGCGAACGAGGCCGACGTGAGGTCTTCTTCAGGCGAGGACGAGCGCACAGCAAACAGCAAGTCGTCACCCAGGGCCGCGAGGTCCTCCCGCAGGTCTGCCAGGGCTTGCCGCTGTGTCGCCGTCAACGGGAGGGCCGGGCAGCGACCCTTCAGCTCGCTGCAGAGGGCCGCCCACTGGTCCGGCCTCGAGTCGGTCAGCGCAGTCCACGCAGGGGATCCCTTAATCTCGTCGAACCAGGGCGCGAAGAACTCCGTGGTGAGCACGGCGCCGGGGGGAACGGGCAACCTCGCCTCGACCATCCGGATCAGCGAATAGCCCTTGCCACCGACCTCCGCGAGGGTCGTCTGCTCGGCGCCGGGAAACGAAACGATCAAGGTCGTGTCCATACCTTGGTGCTCGACTGTTTGGATACAAGACCGCCGTTCGCAACGCCCATTAGTGGGTCACCTTGATGAAGTGGTGACCACCCGATTCTCATTATCGATCGAGCTTGACACTGTCTTTGCCGCGAGTCAGCCACTCCAGTGGGAAACGCCCAAAAGTGATCTTCGAGCACCTCTATTAACGTTGAGTTTCAAATAGGCCGCGACGTTTCACTCACGGAGTTCGCCTCAGGATCTTCAGCGAGCCGAGCATACTATAAAACCAAAACCACGTCTCGTTCCCAGGTGGTTTCGGTCACCGTGGTAACAACCGTAACGACGCCTTGCAACGCGGACTGCCGCCTTACGGGCGCTTCTTCAGGCAAGTGTTGCTGAGCCATTCCCCCTCAGTGCCCAAACTCAACAGACCGGAGATCCAATCTCGCGTACCGTGTGACAAGCACCATCAATAAAAATAGAAAGAATGCCACCTGGCTGGTGAATACGTCCCGGAAGGAGAGCCTCTTTATAGCCCGGAAAATTCATAAGTTGTCGGCTGCAGCGCCCCCATCATCCGCCCTGGCTGCGTTCCCCCTCCTCGGGCTCCTCGACAGAGTCACGACTATGCCTGCGGTGCCCTCGGAGGTAAAGCCTTGCCAGCGCGGCGCTTGCGGCCCTTCGCTTCGACAACTTATGAATTTTCCGGGTTAGCCAACTCAGCTTGCATGGGCTGGAGTCCTTAGCGTCTCACAGCAGCGAGATGAGCTCTTGCCCCGTTTCATGCATGTTTGTTGCCAGAAAACGAGTAGGAAATCCAGGTGAGAAGATCTTTACGAGGTTGCTGGAGACCATTAACAACACTTGCCTGAAGAAACGCCAGAAAACCATATTTCTGGTATTATGGCAACATGAAGACGACGCTGGACCTACCCGACGACTTGATGCGGGACATTAAGATTCGCGCCGTTAAGGAGAATCGCAAGCTCAAAGACGCGATTGCCGACCTGCTGAGGCGAGGAATTTCGCAGAAGACCATGGCACCACCGACTCTGCGCAATCGGGTCAAGCTCCCACTCGTCCAGTGCGCTCACGAAGCCCGACCCACTGAAGAGATGACCCCGGAGCGCGTGGCGCAACTTCTGCTTCAAGAGGAGTCCGAAAAGCAACGTGGTGCTCTGCGATAGCAACGTCTGGCTGGCGCTGGCGCTTTCCAAACATGCCCACCATGCTGCGGCCCGCGAATGGTTCGAAGCCGTCGAGGAGCCCGAGTCGATCTGTTTCTGCCGAGCGACTCAGCAAACCTTTCTTCGTCTGCTCACCAATGCATCCGTCCTGAGCCCGTACGGAAATCTACCCCTGACGAATCGGCAGGCCTGGGAAACCTACGCAGCCCTTCGTGCCGATGACCGGATCGTCCTGCGTGCGGAGGAACCGGCTGGGCTGGAGACTCGCTGGGAGCGTCTCGCGGTGTGCGATACCGCTTCGCCCAAGATCTGGATGGACGCATACCTCGCAGCCTTTGCGTTGGCCGGCGGATACCAAATGGTGACAACCGACGCGGCTTTCAAGCAGTTCCGCGGTCTGAACCTCGAGCTTCTCGGGAAACAAGGGACCAGTTAGCCGTTTCAGCCGTTCGAATCCGCCCGCGCCACTTCTAGATCAGAATTCTCATCCTTGCGGGTCTCCTACGAATCGTGAGAATCGACTCAGTGCTCAACTTGTTCCCTTCCTCAATCTTCGCCCCCTCGTCGAGATCCCCCGATCAGAATGTAACAAGTCAGGAGCTTCGTACAAGAGGCCGCTTGACGCGAGCACCAGAAACCGGGTACTCTTGGGGTGCTTCTTTGGTCTGAGGTCTCCTGAAGGAGCTTGAACAAAATCAAATAGAAGGCCTGAACGGTCTCACCTAAGCGAAAGAAACCCAACAAAACTCAAAGCAGTCGGACTTGGCGCTGAAGTGCCAGTTCCCCCTATTCTGCCTCACTTTGCCGGACAAATCTCGCGAATGGAAGACAAATAGATTCTCTTGGAGGAGAACATGAATAGTAACAAGTTATACGTAGGCGGGTTGCCTTACGCGACCACAGAGACGGACCTGGAAGGACTTTTCGCGGAGCACGGAACCGTTGAGTCGGCCCGCGTGATCACCGACCGGATGACCGGCCGCTCGAAAGGGTTCGGTTTCGTTGAAATGGGCAGTCAAGATGAAGCCGAGGCTGCTATTGAGAAGCTGAATAATTCTGAGCTCGAGGGCAGGACTCTGGTCGTCAACGAGGCCAAGCCCCGGGAAAATCGAGGATCCTTCGGCGGCGGCGGAGGAGGCGGAGGACAAAGCAGAAATCGCTGGTAATCGCCGGCGCAACTGAACCTGGTAAAGGGGTCCGGGTCATCCGGGCCTCTTTCACCGCAATCGGGGCCATCCCGAATCGGTGTAACCCTTGCCGGCTCCCCTGTCACGAACGAAGGCCAGTTCCTTCGTCCGAACTGCCACTCACAGAACGGGTCTTCCCCCGCTTCGCTACGAAAACTTATGAATAATCCGGGTTAGCAGTTTACCGACAAATTATATCTCATTCGGTTCGGCTTCACTCGTGGCTGGCGAGGGCTAGCGGGCGATCGAACCGGTCCCTTGTCCAGTCGCCTTCGAGTGCGGTTCGGGAACAGCACGTCTGCCGGCGATAGGCGTGGGAAGTAAATCAGCCGTACGCGAGAGGCATCGATGGGGTCGACCGATCCAGACATCGGTCAGTCCCGGGCTATAGTTGGCTCCCACCATCTGTGCGTCGTGAAACCACGAGCCTGCACTCACCACCAACGACAACTCGGGAAGCTGAATCCGCGCTGCCTGTTGTTGGGCCCAGGGGGGATGCCAGATACGGAACAGCCCGAGTCGACCGCGGCGCTGGGTGAAGGCCGTGTAGCGCTCCATCAAGAACGCCGTGAGGCTTCCCACCTCCACGGGACGAAACATGCAACTGCCATCGAACTCGGCTCTGCAGCTAAGGCGCCCTTTTTCCGCGCTGTCAATAGCGTGTGCGCAGACGGTCCTTGCCTCTTCGCAGTACTCCAGGTGCACCGAGCCCAGGCGGTAGGGGAGGCCGAAGAGTCGGGGGCCCAGCCACACGGCGAGTCGATTGGGGAGCCACAGTACTCGAAATATGGCTGGGCAAGCGTACTGGCTCGACGCTGCTCTCCCTCTCAATGACCGTTAATTGCGCTGCTGCCGGGGCGGGAAAGCATCCTGTGTGGTCAATACGAGGCCTTCCTGTCGTATCGGAAGGAACGAAATTGGTTCATCGGCACGCATCTCAACCGATCCGGTAAAGCCCTCCAGCCCGGATACGAGCTCATCCAGAAAGCGCGCGACCTTTTCGCCAGGAAGCAGGTTGATCGTCCGCATCTCTACTTCGTTTCCTCCGGGGTTGAAAAAGTGAAGATCCACCTCGGCGGGATCGTTCAGGGGAGGATTCAGCAGTGCGATGCCGGTCTTTACGCTCGGTAGTACCAGGCCAAACATCGAAGCAGCGGGTACAATGGGGCTGACACGAACGTTCGTCGAGGTGCCCTGTGTCCTCCTGAATAAACGTTCTCCGTCATTTTGGCACTAATGAGTTTCCAGGAACTCTTGGAGAGCAGTCGCGTTATTGAGCCTGGCTTCTCTCGAGCTGAAGACGAGCGTAGCTGGGCCTTTTCCGAGGTTCGCCCGCAATTCAGCCACGCGATCAGTGTTCGATTCGAGCTCAGCGAAGTATCGACGTCGGAACTCAGGCCATTTCTGAGGATCGTGCTGATACCAGCGGCGCAGCTCATGAGACGGGGCGACTTCCTTCGCCCAGACATCAATGGATGCGCTCGATTTCGATACGCCGCGGGGCCACAGGCGATCTACCAGAATTCGGCGGCCATCGGACCGCGCTGGTTTTTCATAGATTCGCTTGGTTCGAAAGTTCATCTGCTGCTAACGGTGGGCTGGACAGAATCCTTCTGTATAGCTCGGCAACCCTCCCCTTTACGGAGATTCCGGAGTCAGTATAGTTGGACTGTCCGGTGAAATTGGCGCGGTCGCTTTCCTCCTTGGCGACGGTGCTGTCTTCACAGGGTTCCATGCCCTGAACTATAGCAGCCCGTGGTGCGGGCAGTTCTCTTCGGTCAAAAAGCGGAGTTGGAAATGATTATTCGCTTTGCTCATTGCGGTTCCTCGGTTCGCCTGAGCCTTGCCTTCAATGTCACTCTTGGGGAATCAGCACATCTGGGCGCCGACAGTTTGTTCGCTTCGCTCACTGCGGTTTCTTGGTTCGCCTGACCTTGCCTTCAAGGTCACTCTTGGAGAATCAGCACATCCAGCCGCCGACAGTTTGTTCACTTCGCTCACTGCGGTTCCTTGGTTCGCTTGAGGCTTGCCTTCAATGTCACTCTTGGGGAATCAGCACATCTGGGCGCCGACAGTTTGACGCGATGACCAGAAGCCGCGTATTCTTGACGTGCTTCTTTGGTCTGAGGCCTCCTGAAGGAGCTTGGAAAGTCAAACAGAAGGCCTGCACTGTCTCACCGTAGCGAAAGAAGCCCAACAAAAACTAAGAGACCGGGATTGTGGCATCCAGGTGCCAATTCCATGCGTTCTGCTTCGCTTTGGCGGACAAACCTCGCAATGGAAGACAAGAGAGATTCTCTTGGAGGAGAAGCATGAATAGTAACAAATTGTATGTGGGTGGTTTGCCCTACGCGACGACCGAGGCGGACCTGGAAGACCTTTTTGCGGAACACGGGACCGTCGAGTCGGCGCGCGTCATCACCGACCGAATGACAGGACGCTCGAAAGGGTTCGGTTTCGTTGAAATGGGCAGCCAGGATGAAGCTGAGGCAGCAGCAGAGAAACTGAATGATTCTGAGCTCGAGGGCAGGACTCTGGTTGTCAACGAGGCCAAGCCCCGAGAAAAGCGAGGATCTTTCGGCGGCGGCGGCGGCGGCGGCGGCGGCCATCGAAGAGAACGCTGGTAATCGCATGCGTTACTGAAATTGGTGAAGGGGTCCCGGGTTCGCCCGGACCTCTTCCCGCAATGAACCATCCCTTCTTCTATTAGTCGAGCATCACTTGACACTCGGGTCGAGCAACTGAAATGCATATTGATGCCTCAAAGCCGTCCATCTCTAAGATTACCTTTCGCTCTGGTGTGAGTTTTTACCCCGTCCTCAAAGAACGGGTCGATCAATATTTTCAGGAAACAGGATTGCGCAGGACCGGTGACTGGCGCATGTTTCTGAAGACAGCCATCATATTGGCGTGGCTGGCGGTGTCCTATGCGCTGCTGGTTTTCTTTTCGACCTCGCTGATTGTGGCGGTGATAAGCGCCTTTGCTCTGGCACAAGGCCTGGCCCTTCTAGGGTTCAACGTCATGCACGATGGTGCCCATGGCAGTTACTCAGGCAACAAGAAGGTCAACTGGTGGATGGGGTTTACCCTCGATTTGATCGGCGGTAGCCAGATGCTGTGGCGCCAGAAGCACAATGTCTTGCACCACACCTATACCAATATCCATGAACTGGACAATGACCTGCACACATCGGGGCTGCTGCGCTTGAGTCCAGAGCAGAGATGGCGCCCCTGGCATCGCTTTCAGCACTTGTATGTATTTCCGGTCTACAGCTTTCTGTCGCTCTCATGGCTCAGTTTCAACGATTTCCAAAAGTTATTCTCGGGACGGATCGGACACTACAAACTGCGTAAACCGAAGGCCTCGGACATCTCTCTGTTTTTTCTCACCAAAATCTTCTATGTCGGATACGCTTTGGTGCTGCCTCTGCTTTTCCATCCGCTCCTGCAAGTCCTGATCGTGTTCCTGGGGGTCCATCTCATTTTGGGTTTCACCATTTCGATCATTTTTCAACTGGCACATACCGTAGAGGGCAACACCTTCCCAAGACCGACCGCTCAGACCGGCACAATCGAAAATGAGTGGGCTATTCACGAAGTGGAGACTACGGCGAATTTTGCCCCAAGAAACAGGCTGGTGACCTGGTGCCTGGGTGGGTTGAACTTTCAGATTGAACATCATCTCTTTACCAGGATCTGCCACGTCCACTACTCTGCCATCAGCGGAATTGTGGAAAAGACCTGCAGGGAATTTGGGATTTCGTACACCAGTTACCCCACGCTGCGATCGTCCGTTGTTGCGCACTATAGATTCTTGAGACTTATGGGCAGCGGGGCCTAGCCGGTGGACACCTGCACCTAGTGCACTGTCCGGAAAGTTCACGCCGCTACTTCGGGCGTCTTTTCGCCGACAGCTTTGTTGCGCTACCTCGAAAGACTCCTGGCCTTCCTGCGTCGCGCGCCTCGCTGGCGACAAAAATCCATCCCGAATGAACCCCGGGAATTTCCCGGACAGCACACCAGTGCCGACTTGTTGAGCTTGCTGGTTCCCCGGCCAAGCGGTAAGCTTACGGACCCAGTTTGCAATCTGGATAATTGGTCTGAGCAAAGGAGGGCTAAGATGGCCACCAGGAAAAAGGCTGCACCCCCGGGCGAGACTTCAGCGGCCAAAGAGTTAAGTGGAGGGGATACCGGGAACATCGGCAAGGTACGAGAACTGTTGTTCGGTGCCCAGGCCCGAGACTTCGACACCCGTCGGAAACGCGTGGAAGAGCGTTTTGCTCGCGACACGTCTGCGTTACGAAGCGAACTCAATAGCCGGCTCGACTCGCTCGAGGAGTACATCAAATCGGAGTTCCAGGCGGCGGCCGGCGGGCGAAGCGAGGAGAGGCGAGAGCGGGAGCAGGAGGATAAGCAGCTAGGCTCCGAATTGAAAAGCAAGTCGGAAAGCCTTCGCAAGAGCATCGAGCTGACCCGTGACAAGCAGAAGGCGGAACGTGTCAACAACTTTGAGACACTTTGGTGAATAAATTACAGTAGCGTCATCTCAGGGGTCCTTCTTTTCGGGAGGGTTGATCCAAACCGCCTCTGGAAGAGCGGGAGGAACGGGTTTGCCATTGGGAAATCTCTCCTGGAAGAGTGCATGGGCGGCCTCCAGTGTTTGGGCTCGATTGCGACGTGTGGCGATGGCGGTGAGGTAGTGCACGTCCTCGGGAGTGTGCAGGCCGATACCCGAATGGCGATGGTCGCGGTTATACCAATCGAAGAACTCCCGGCAAAAGGTTCTGGCTTGCTGGATGGTGCCGAATCGAGCCGGGAATTCGGGCCGGTACTTGAGGGTCTTGAATTGGGCCTCCGAGTAGGGATTGTCGTCACAGACGTGAGGCCGAGAGTGAGACTTGGTCACTCCCAGATCGGCCAGCAGCAAGGCCAGTGCCTTGGAACTCATCGACGACCCTCGATCAGCATGGAGGGTGATATCTCCCGACACGATCGCCTGCTTGGAGTAGCTCTGGGCGATCAAAGCCTTGGCCAGGCGTGAGTTCTCCTGGGTGGCCACCATCCAGCCCACCACGTAGCGGCTGAAGATATCCAGAACCACATAGAGGTAGTAATAACTCCATTTGACGGGACCCTTGAGCTTGGTGATGTCCCATGACCAACATTGGTTGGGGCCGGTGGCCAGGAGTTCTGGCTTGGCGTATTGGGGATGGCGGCGCTGGCGGCGACGCTCCTTGACTTCCAGACGTTGGGACAGAATGCGATACATGGTTCGGATCGAGCACAAGTATCGCCCTTCATCCAGTAGCTCCGCCCACACTGTGGCGGGAGCTTTGTCGACAAACCGCTGGCTGTGCAGGACCTCCACGACAGCTTCCTTCTCGGGCGGGCTCAAGGCGCGTGGGGATGCGGGCCGAGGTCGAGGATCCATCGCCGGCCGTTCCCGCCGAAGTTTCTCCCGATACAGACTGGATGGCGGCAGATCCAGAGCCTGACAGCCGGCCCGGACTCCGTGGGATTGTGAGAATCGCAAAGCTTCGTCCATCAGCTCTCGTCTCCGTTCTCTTCGCTGCTCGCCAGAGAGATCCCCAACAGTTGCGAGACTTTTTTTTGGAGATCCAGCATGGCTTCAAACTTCTCGAGCTTGCGCTTCAACTTCCGATTCTCGGCCTGAACTTGCCTCAATTGATGATCCAGAGGATTGACCGGCTTGGACTTGCGCCCCCGCTTGCGAGGAGTCAGCGCCTGCAGCGTTCCTTCCTCGCGTTGTCGTCGCCAGGTCTGAAGATTCGACCAGTAAAGTCCTTCTCGGCGCAGCAAGGCTCCCACTCCGCCCGACTCTTCACATCCATCGGCCTGCTCCAGGATCCGGAGCTTATAGCGGGCTGAAAATCGGCGACGCGTGGCCTTGCTGGGAACTTCCGGATCGGGTCTAGGAAGAACCCTGTCGGGCTCAGTCCGTTCCGCACCGATTTTGGGGACCTCTCCGCTTCGCTCCGAAGTCTCCAAAATCCTCAGTTTCTTATCGCTCCTGTTTACCATCATCGTGTGATCCAGCTTCTCACCCTCTAGTCTAATTTAGTGGGGAAGAAGTGTCTCACCCATGTTGGCACAGAGGGAGGCGAGCGAGGCTTTACAGCGCGACAGCCTGCTCCAGGAATCTAAGAAGCTGAGTGCGGATCTCCAGAACAAGCACCTGGAGCTGAGCACCCGCCTGGAGGAAGAGTCTCGTTCCTTGAGCAATGCGATGACTCACCGCGTTACCCTGGGAGACCTGCTGACCGAAGTGGGCTTGCGGCTCAAAGACGAATTCGATTTGCCCGATACCGAGTGAAAACGCCAAAGCGAACTTCCCGGGAAACGAACGGGTGATCAACGTCAAATAGAATTCCCGCAGCGACGATTGGAAATCCCCACACAAGGATTAAAAAAAAAGAGCTGTAGCCGTCCTCTGAGACGGCCCTTTCCGCGGTCCTCCTTTCTGTAAAAAAGAGAGATTGTTCCTAGAATGCGAGGGGGACGGAGTGAGGGCGTAGCCCGAACGGAGCTCCCCCTCGCTCGCGCTGGCGTCGAGGGGAGTGGACCAGATCCACGAGGCTGCTGAGCGGCCTCTGTAGGGCGCTGTACGACCTCTCCCCTTGGCGGGCACTCGTCTATCGCCCTCACCAAGCACTTTCCGGGGTCCAATCAGCCGATTTGCCCGGATTTGACCTCCTCGCGGTTTCCTCATTTCGTGGTTCCCTGCTGCTTTGCCTTGGCGCTCTCCATTCGATAGCTCGGGACGTTGAGTTCCAGAATCACGCTGTGGTGCACCAGCCGGTCGATGGCTGCTGCCGTCGTCAGGGGGTCCTTGAAGATCCTCTCCCAGTCCGAGAAGATCAGGTTGCTGGTCAGCAAGATGCTGCGACGTTCGTAACGATGGGCCAGCAGTGTGAAGAGAACCTCCATTTCCTCCCGGCTTTGCTGAACGTAGCCGATGTCATCGACTATGAGAGCCTCGAAGCGATCCAGTTTCTTGAGCTCCTTCTCCAGAGTCAGATCGATTTTGGCCCGCAGCAATCGCTGTACCAGCAGGGCGCAGGTAGAAAACAGAACCCGGCGCCCCAGCAGAATCAACTCCTGGCCCAGAGCACAGACCAGATGGGTTTTCCCGCTCCCAGGGTTACCGAAAGCCAAGACGTTCTCGGCACGATCCAAAAACGTCCCTTCCAGCAGCGCTGTGAGTTGTCGATCCACGCTTTGGGGCAAGCGCGAGCGGTCCAGCGCCGTCAGCGTTTTCTCCCAGGGAAGCTTGGAGGCCCGACGCTGGCGCTGGATTTTGCGCTCGTGCCGCTCCGCCACCTCGATCTCAGATAACGACAAGAGAAACCGGGGATAGGACAGACTTTCCTGGGTGGCCAGTGCCGCCTGGGCGGCGTAGTGCTCCCGAAAGGCCGGTAGATGCAGCTCGATTAGGCACTCGCGAAGTCGCGGTAAGTTGCCTGTGCTCATGACCTCACCTCCCGGTTCTCGAGAAGGGTGTCGTAGAGGCCCACGTCCATCTTCTCCACCATCACTTCCCAGGGTTCCACCACCGGATCGACAAGGCATTCTCGTAGTGCTTCAAAACGGATTCTTTGTCCCCGCTCAATCAACACCTGAAGTGCCTCTCGCACCCGCTGTTCACCTTCCTGGGCAGCCACCTCGAGGATCTTCAGATATTGGCGATCCGCCGTGGCCGGACAATCTCGGCGCAGCTCGTCGTAGGCGACTCGAAACAAGATCCCCGGAAACAGATCCTCCCGCCAGCGATAGCGAGTAAACGCCCCCGGCTTGCGCACCAACGAATGGATCACGTGCCGGTAGTCAATGCGATGCTTGCCTTCTCCTCGCAAGCGCGGCATCCGTGCCTGGCGCCGTCCTCCGTAGTAGACCTCCACCTGATCCGCCCACACCCGCACTTGAACGCGCTCGCCGATCAACCGGCTGTCCACCGAATAGGTGTTGTGGCGAACCCGGATCGTACTGCTGGGGGAGACTCTCACCCACTGCCGGGTGAAGTCATCCAGACGGCGTGCCGGCAACGGGCGCATCACTGCCAGCTCTTCTCCCAGGCGCTTTTGCCGGGCCGCATTGCGCCGGGACACAATCACCGCTACAAAGCCCTCGTACTCTTCCCGGCTGGAAAAATCACGGCTACACCGCAGCAGCAGTTCCTGCTCAATGGCCCGTTTCAAGCGGTGATGGGACTGTTCCACATCCCCGTTCTCGTGTGCCTTTCCTGCCTGAGTGCGACTGGAGCGCATCCCGAAGTGTCTCAGCAACGCTTGATAGCGCTCGGTGAACTCTTCCCGCTTCAGGTTCTTGACTGCCGCCGAGAGCCGGTCGGTCCGGTGCTCCTCGGGCAGCGCCCCCAACTCCCACAACGCGTTCTGAAGCCCCAGGCTGAGGCTCTCAAACGACTCACTGAAACACAGCGTGGTCGCTTCCCAGTTCGAGTAGGCCAACACGAAGTGGTACAGCAGATGGGGAAACGGCTGGCCCTGGATCGTCACTCCGAGGCGCCCCATAAACGTGAAGTCCGATTGCGCTTGATGTCCCGGCTGATACTTCTGCGGGAACATCACCTCCTTCGCTTCTCCGTATTCTGCCTTCCACTGCTTGATCCTGCGCTGCAGCGTTCTCAACTGGCCTTGCTGGAAGGCCCCTTCCTGCTGACGACACAAATGATCGAACACCGCTTTTGCTTCCACCGTCGGCGATCGCTTCAGGATCTCTTTCACCTCCGGCCACACCGACTCGAACGGATCCGATCGAGTTCTCCAATACCGTTCCGGCTGACACTGGCTCGGTAGCTTTCCCGACTTCAGGTACTTGCGAGCTGTCTTTCGCGACATCCCCGCTTTGGCCGCCGCCATCGTTAGCGTCTTCTCGTTCTTCTTCAACTTTACTAACCTCCGCACTTGCTGATCCTTAACCATGCCCTCATGGTCAGGATCAGCCCTGAAAAAGCGGGGAATTCCATTTGTCGTCGCGGGGAATTCTAACTGTCGCCAATCAAACGACTCCTGATCGGAGGTGAATGGGCGTGTTTGAAGGTTCACAACGTCCGGAGCACGCAGACAACTCCACCCATGTCAAAGGCACGGGCGAAGACTCCACGATGCAGGAGCTGCGTGAGCTAATCCTGGGTTCCGAGCGTCTAGAGTTGGATCATCTCAAGGAACGCCTTGGCAACCCCGAAACTCGCGCGCACGAGGTGGCAGCAATCGTCGCGAGTGCACTCGAACAGGCGGCCCGCGACGACGAAGCCAGGCTCACCGAAGCTCTCTTTAAGCCTGTTGAGAGCGCCTTGCGACGCTCGACGCAAGGCGACCCGCAAGGTCTGGCCGACGCGCTGTTTCCGGTCATGGGCCCGGCCATCCGCAAGGCCATTGTCGAAACTGTGCGCGGGATGATCGACTCGACCAACCGCGCGATCGAAGCCAGCCTCTCCTGGGAGGGACTGCAGTGGCGCATCGAGGCGATGCGCACGGGGAAGTCCTTCGCCGAAATCGCTCTTACCCGCGGACTGCTGTTTCGCGTCGAGCAGTTGTTGCTCATCCACAGGGAAACAGGGCTGTTGTTGCACAAGGTTGCACTGTCGGATGTCGAAACCCAGAATGCCGATATGGTCTCAGGAATGCTGACGGCAATTCGAGACTTTGTCAGTGACTCATTTGGCGCCGCGCCGGGGGAATCGGTCAGCGTCATGCAAGTCGGCGAGCTGGAAGTCATCGTGCAGGACAGTCCCCACGCCGTTCTCGCCGCCGTTGTTCGCGGACACCCTCCGCACGAGCTCACAGTGGCGCTCCAGGAAGCACTGGAGAAGATTCACAGGATCTTCGCCGTCCAGCTGGGCAATTTCGATGGCGACGCCGAGGTGTTTGCGGAAGCCAATGACCTGCTCGAAGACTGCCTCTGGTCGCAGCGTCGAGAGAAGAAAGGGACCGGCAGTCGGGCGCGACTGCGGGCTGTCTGGGGCGCGGGGTTACTGTTGCTGATCATAGGGCTTGGCTGGATGGTGGCCAATCGGCTCGAGGCCCGCCGCTGGGCCGGGGCGCTGGCGGTTTTGGAGGGAACGCCCGGAGTGATTGTCACTTCGGGCGCACGGGAGCAAGGGATTCGGGTGGTCAACGGTCTGCAGGATCCCTACGCTGATGATCCGACCAACATACTGGAAGGCTCAGGAATCGAGGCGGGAGGGTTTCGGCTCGAACTGGAGTGGAGTTCCCCCGGTTTCGTGGACACCTAATCCTTTGGGAGAATGGAGGACACGATGCCAAGAACAAGACGAGCTTATCCACCCGAGTTTCGCCAGCAGATAGTCGAGCTTCATCGAGCCGGGCGCAGCCCCGGTGAGCTGGCCCGAGAGTTTGAACCCAACGAACAGACGATCCGCAACTGGATCGCCCAGGCAGACCTGGATGAAGGCCGTCGTAGAGACGGCCTGACGACGGTAGAACGAGCCGAGCTGCGGAAGTTGCGCAAAGAAAATAGGCAGCTGAGGGTTGAGCGGGAAATATTGGCAAAAGCCGCGGCCTGGTTCGCACGGGAGAGCGATCCGATTTCCAAGGAGTCTTCAGGTTCGTGAAAGTGAATCAGGCCGACTATCCAATCACCACCATGTGCCGTTTGCTGGGTGTCTCCACCAGTGGCTACTACGCGTGGGTCGATCGCGGACCTTCGACTCGAGATGAAGCGAATGCTCGTCTTCTGGAAACAATCAACGGGATCCACCAGCAAAGTCGTCGGACCTATGGAGCTCCCCGCATTACGGCGGAACTTCGAGAGGAAGGTCACCTGGTGGGCAAAAACCGGGTGGCCCGACTGATGAAAGTCGCCGGCATTGAAGGCGTTAGCCGCAGACGCAAGACACGCACGACCCTGAGAGGCCAAGACAGCCGTCCGGCTCCGGATCTGGTGGAGCGAAACTTCCAGGTCAGCCGCCCCAACCGACTGTGGGTTGCAGACATCACGTACGTGCCGAGTTGGGCAGGTTTCGTCTACCTGGCCGTAGTGGTCGACGCTTTCAGTCGTCGAGTGGTCGGCTGGTCGCTCAGAAATGATCTCAAGACCCGGCTAGTGACCGATGCCCTGCAAATGGCACTTCAAGAGCGTGAATCCGACGGGGTGATCCATCACTCGGACCAGGGGACGCAATACACGTCGATCGAGTTCGGGCTACGCTGCAAGAGAGCCGGCATCAGACCCTCCATGGGCTCGGTCGGTGACTGTTATGACAACCCTCTGTGCCAACATGGGTGAGACACTTCTTCCCCACTAAATTAGACTAGAGGGTGAGAAGCTGGATCACACGATGATGGTAAACAGGAGCGATAAGAAACTGAGGATTTTGGAGACTTCGGAGCGAAGCGGAGAGGTCCCCAAAATCGGTGCGGAACGGACTGAGCCCGACAGGGTTCTTCCTAGACCCGATCCGGAAGTTCCCAGCAAGGCCACGCGTCGCCGATTTTCAGCCCGCTATAAGCTCCGGATCCTGGAGCAGGCCGATGGATGTGAAGAGTCGGGCGGAGTGGGAGCCTTGCTGCGCCGAGAAGGACTTTACTGGTCGAATCTTCAGACCTGGCGACGACAACGCGAGGAAGGAACGCTGCAGGCGCTGACTCCTCGCAAGCGGGGGCGCAAGTCCAAGCCGGTCAATCCTCTGGATCATCAATTGAGGCAAGTTCAGGCCGAGAATCGGAAGTTGAAGCGCAAGCTCGAGAAGTTTGAAGCCATGCTGGATCTCCAAAAAAAAGTCTCGCAACTGTTGGGGATCTCTCTGGCGAGCAGCGAAGAGAACGGAGACGAGAGCTGATGGACGAAGCTTTGCGATTCTCACAATCCCACGGAGTCCGGGCCGGCTGTCAGGCTCTGGATCTGCCGCCATCCAGTCTGTATCGGGAGAAACTTCGGCGGGAACGGCCGGCGATGGATCCTCGACCTCGGCCCGCATCCCCACGCGCCTTGAGCCCGCCCGAGAAGGAAGCTGTCGTGGAGGTCCTGCACAGCCAGCGGTTTGTCGACAAAGCTCCCGCCACAGTGTGGGCGGAGCTACTGGATGAAGGGCGATACTTGTGCTCGATCCGAACCATGTATCGCATTCTGTCCCAACGTCTGGAAGTCAAGGAGCGTCGCCGCCAGCGCCGCCATCCCCAATACGCCAAGCCAGAACTCCTGGCCACCGGCCCCAACCAATGTTGGTCATGGGACATCACCAAGCTCAAGGGTCCCGTCAAATGGAGTTATTACTACCTCTATGTGGTTCTGGATATCTTCAGCCGCTACGTGGTGGGCTGGATGGTGGCCACCCAGGAGAACTCACGCCTGGCCAAGGCTTTGATCGCCCAGAGCTACTCCAAGCAGGCGATCGTGTCGGGAGATCTCACCCTCCATGCTGATCGAGGGTCGTCGATGAGTTCCAAGGCACTGGCCTTGCTGCTGGCCGATCTGGGAGTGACCAAGTCTCACTCTCGGCCTCACGTCTGTGACGACAATCCCTACTCGGAGGCCCAATTCAAGACCCTCAAGTACCGGCCCGAATTCCCGGCTCGATTCGGCACCATCCAGCAAGCCAGAACCTTTTGCCGGGAGTTCTTCGATTGGTATAACCGCGACCATCGCCATTCGGGTATCGGCCTGCACACTCCCGAGGACGTGCACTACCTCACCGCCATCGCCACACGTCGCAATCGAGCCCAAACACTGGAGGCCGCCCATGCACTCTTCCAGGAGAGATTTCCCAATGGCAAACCCGTTCCTCCCGCTCTTCCAGAGGCGGTTTGGATCAACCCTCCCGAAAAGAAGGACCCCTGAGATGACGCTACTGTAATTTATTCACCAAAGTGTCTCAAAGTTGTTGACACGTTCCGCAACGCGCTGTGTGAGAGCTTTTTTGCCTCTCTGGAGTGTGAACTGATCGACCGGCACAGCTTCCGCAGCAAGCTGCAGGCCAAGCTTGCTGTCTTCGACTACATCGAGGGCTTTTACAACCCTCACAGGCGGCACTCGTCACTGGACTATCTGTCGCCGATCAACTATGAATCGAGGCACTCAGATGTGGCTTGATTCGAAAGCCGTAAACTGTCCACAAAAGTGGGGTAACTTCAGAGCCTTACTAATCGCTCGACGCAGAAATGGTAAAATGGAGATTGGATAGCTATTTGGGGACCCCGTCGACCCTCAGTACCAGCTTTCGCAACGGCATCTTCTTCGCCGAAGGGAGCGCCGACGACAGGTGGCTTCGCGAGGCGCGCCTGCGCCTCAACACGATCTCACTCGTCGATAAATACGACTTCAGTGGCGTGGCCGTGCTCTTGCCGGCTGATATGACGGCGACGATCGAGCGCATCAGCCGTTTGCAGGTTTTCATGGAGCTGAGCTCCACGAGGATTCGCACGGAATCTCTCGAGGCAGTCACACGCCTCAGCGAGCAGATCACCCGGTTGCTGGACCAGGTCGCCGAGAGTGGCCGTCCCATCGCGATCGAGATCATCGGTCATACGGACCGCTCTGGAACGGAGACGGCGAACCTTCACCTGAGCGCGCGTCGGGCGTTACGTGTCCGTGACCTTCTCGTCGAGAACGGGATTCCCGCCGAGTTGTTGGGCACCCGAGGCATAGGCTCTCAACAGTACGTGGGCGATCCCGATGACGAACAGGCCGCACAGCACAGCCGCCGCGTCAGCCTGCGTGTCGACGTGGGAGATGTCCAGTGGCAGGAAGAGAATTGATCATTCTCGAGGGGGCCTCTGCGTATTCGGAGCAGCTGTCAGCCGTGACGAACGATGTACCCGATGAGAAACACCGCGCCCAGGCAGGAGAGTATCAATGCCACGTCCGTGAAGCGCAATCTCAGAGATTCCAAAGCCGTTCCCCCGTCTCAGTGCCAGGAGGCCTGATCTCACGAATGGTAACAGCACTCTGGTCCTTTTCTAAGTGCCGGTTGTCACATCAGATACGATTAAATTACATCAAGTTACAGGATATCGGATGAACCACTACCGGGAGGGGGCGCCGGAACGGCCGCTAAGGAAGGTGTCGCAAGAGAGAATCCACGAGTGTCCGGCTTCTGCGGTCCGGGACGTCTCCCGGACACCATTCTTGCGGTCCGCTGTTGCTTGCCTCCTCCTGGGCGCTTGCCAGCCGGTGGAGCCGGTGGAAGCCTCCCCCGAGCCTGCCTCCGCCCAGGCGACTCCTGCAGGCGTACAGCCTGCCAGTCAAGTGACTCCGGGCGCTGAAAGGGGACCGTCGAAGTTCGCCGGCGGAGAGGACTGGCCCAATTTTCTGGGACCGCGTTTTGACGGGACCTCCGCGGAGACCGGACTCCTCGAGTCATGGCCGCGGGAGGGACCTCCCGTGCAGTGGTCGCGCCCCCTGGGGGCGTCCTACAGTGCCCCTGTGACTACACACGGACGGCTGGTTCTGTTCCACCGCCTGGGGAATGAAGAGATCGTGGAATCAGTGGACGCCGAGACCGGCGCAGCTATCTGGAAGACCGCCTATTCCACCAGCTATGTTGACCAGTACGGCTACAACGGCGGACCCCGCTCCTCTCCGGCTGTTGAGGGCAGGCGGGTTTACACCTTCGGGGCGGAAGGAAAGCTGACCTGTCTGGATTTTGACACGGGTGAAATTCTGTGGCAGCGCTGGATCAACCGGGACTTCCAGGTGCCCCAGAACTTCTTTGGAGTCGGTTCCGCGCCGGTGATTGCGGGAGATCTGGTTCTCATCAATGCCGGCGGCTCAGGGGGAGCCAGTGTCGTCGCCGTGGACAAGAAGACTGGGCAGACCGTCTGGAAAACGGGCAGTGACGGAGCCAGCTATTCGACGCCCGTCATCCGCAAGATCCGAGAAGAGCCACTGGGCATTTTCTTGACACGCGAGGGCCTCCTGGTCGTGGAGACTCATTCCGGCAGGGAGCGCTATCGCTATCCCTTCCGCTCGCGAAATCACCTCTCCGTCAATGCCGCCTCCCCGGTCGTTGTCGATGAGTATGTCTTCCTGTCGGCGTCCTACCGAACGGGTGCTGTGCTGCTCAAAATGAATCCCGGGGGGCTGGAGCCGGTCTGGAAGGATCCCCTGGCCATGGGCAACCACTGGGCTACCAGCATCTACCACGACGGTTTCGTCTACGGAATGGACGGCCGCCACGAGGCGGGATCCAGATTCCGCTGCCTGGAGTTCATGACGGGCAAGGTGCGCTGGACGGCCGAGCAGGGCCTGGGGCGGGCTGCCTTTATTCTGGCCGACGGCAACCTGATCGCTCTCGGCGAACGAGGCTCGCTGGCTCTCATCGAGGTCAACCCCGACCGCTACCAGGAGGTGGCCCGGGCCCAGGTTCTCCAGTATCCCTGCTGGACGCCACCGGTGCTGTCGCACGGGCGGCTCTATGTTCGAAACGAGACGCGGCTGGTCTGTTTGGATTTGAGGAAATAGCCCGCCAGCCGGGCAACCAGGTACGGCAGGAGGGCGTGCTAAACTGACCGCCATGCGCCACTCAGACCACATTGGGAAAGTCGTTATTCTCCTGCTGCTGGTGGTTGTTGCCGCGCAAGCGTATGTCTTTGATGAGGCTTATCAGCTGGTTGTGTGGTGGAGAATCTCGACGATCGTCTCCAAGCTTATGGGGCATCTTCCCGAGTTGACCTGGTCCGAAACGTACACAGCCGTGGTTCCGGCCACTCTGTATGGAAAGCAGGGGATATTCGAAACCGGCTTTGTCACCCGGGTCAGAGAGGAAAAGGGGGTCCCCTGTCCGGTCCTCTTCAGGACACCGATCGGTGATTTTTGGGGCAAGAGGAAGGATGAACCGATGCTTGAATTCCTCCTCGTCGAGCAGCTCGTCTATCGCTTGTATGATCAGGATACGGCGAGCGTCGGGCCACGAGACATTGTCCTGGATGTGGGGAGCCACCTGGGCACGTTCACTCGTTTCGCATTGATGAGAGGGGCTCGCAAAGTGGTTGGCTTTGACCCCGACCCCGGAAGCATCAGCTGTTTCAAGCGTACTTTTGCGCAGGAGCTTCAAGATGGCAAGGTCGTGTTGGTGGATGCTGCCGCCTGGGAATCGGCCGGGACGCTACAATTCGAGGTGCATGATCTGTGGTCTGCGCAATCCAACGTGAGCACGGAGGGCGCCCTCGAGGTGAAGGCCGTCACTATCGATGCAACGGTGGCAAAGCTGGGCCTGGCAAGTGTCGATTTCATCAAAATGGATATAGAGGGTGCCGAAAGGAATGCTTTGAGAGGAGCCCTCCAAACCCTGCAGGAGTTTGGTCCCAAGATGACGATCTCGATCTACCACCGAGAGGACGATCCTGAAGTGATTCCAGAGATTGTTTTGGGAGCCCGCCCGGGTTACGAGATGACGAGTTCCGCAGGCCAGTGGGGGGGCATTCTGTACGTATCTCTGCCCAAGTGACCACCGTTACTCTGGGTCAGGATCGCCGGGCATCGTGGGGCGACCCTTGTGGTCGCCCCTACGACGGGCCGGCATAAGATCGGCCCCTGCGGTCCTCCCCCCCGGAGGGCGCCCGCCATATTCCAATCTGGTATCTTGCATAGTAGAGGTACAAAGGCGTGGTCTGTTGGTTCGCAACGGACCTTCGACAATGTGAAATCCCAGGTTCACATTGCTGGGATGACACGTGGCGCCTCCCAGGTCTTGAGGAGCTTTTGGAATGAGAACGAGTAATGAATTTTCTCCCGGTGAGGGACTCTCTGGCCAGCAGGGGTACGAGGATTTTGTATCGAGCTTCCAGATCAAGGACGTGGCTGCCATGCTGTCGGGAGATCTGGAGACCGGAGTGAACGCCTGTCTGGAATGCTGTGATCGGCATGCCCGATCGGACCGGGTTGCACTCTACTGGGAAGGCGAGACCGGTGACAGCTCCGTCCACACTTTTCGGGAACTGCAGGCCCAATCAGCACGGTTTGCCAACCGGCTGCGATCTCAGGGTGTCGGACCGGGAGATCGGGTGGCCTGCCTGCTGCCCCGCATCCCGGAGTTGTTCGTAGCCGCGCTGGGGATCTGGCGGGCCGGTGCGGTTTACGTCCCGCTTTTTACGGCTTTCGGTCCCAAGGCCATCCAATTTCGCCTGGCTCGATGCGAAGCCAGCCTGGTCATCACGGACATCACACAGCGATCCAAGCTGGACGGCGTAGCCGACTGTCCACCTGCCGTAGTGGTCTCGCGCAGCGGTCAGCCAGTGCCTGACGATGGTATTGAGTTCCACCGCGAACTCAAGCGGCAGTCAAGTGAGTTCTCTCCAGTGATGCTGACGGGAGAACACCCCTTCATGCTCCTGTTCACCTCGGGCACCACAGGTGCGCCGAAGGGTGTTGCTGTTCCCATCCAGGCCCTGCTCTCGTTCATTGTTTACATGAAGTACGCGGTGGGACTGAGAGAGGATGACGCCTACTGGAACGTGGCCGATCCGGGATGGGCTTACGGCCTGTGGTTTGGGGTGACGGGCCCTCTTTTGCTGGGGTGTGCCACCCATTTCCAGGAAGCACCGTTTACGGCCCAGAGCGCCTATTTGATGTTGAGCAAGTACGGCATCTCACGCCTGGCGGCTGCCCCCAACTGCCTACCGGATGCTCATGGCAGCAGGGACGCCGGAAGGTCTTGACCTGCGCTTGAAGAATGCCTGCAGCGCTGGAGAGCCGCTCAATCCGGAAGTGATTCGCTGGCTCGAAGAGAGTCTGGGTTGCCGGGTTCTGGATCACTACGGTCAGACGGAGATCGGCATGGTGATCTGTAACCATCACGCTCTCCAGCATCCTGTCATCGCGGGGTCAATGGGTCTGTCCGTGCCGGGTTTTCGGATCGTGGCCCTGGACGATGAAGGCACGGAAGTGGGGCCGGGGCAGACCGGGCAGGTGGCGCTCGACAGACCGGCGTCCACTCTTGACTGGTTTCAGGGGTACTTGAACCAAGTCACCAGCAGCCGTGACCCCGGCCGCTATTATCTGACCGGTGACTGGGCCGAGATCGGACCCGGATGATCAACGTCAAATAGAATTCCCGCAGCGACGATTGGAAATCCCCACACAAGGATTAAAAAAAAAGAGCTGTAGCCGTCCTCTGAGACGGCCCTTTCCGCGGTCCTCCTTTCTGTAAAAAAGAGAGATTGTTCCTAGAATGCGAGGGGGACGGAGTGAGGGCGTAGCCCGAACGGAGCTCCCCCTCGCTCGCGCTGGCGTCGAGGGGAGTGGACCAGATCCACGAGGCTGCTGAGCGGCCTCTGTAGGGCGCTGTACGACCTCTCCCCTTGGCGGGCACTCGTGTGTCGCCCCCAGCCAGCACTTTCCGGGGTCCAATCAGCCGATTTGCCCGGATTTGACCTCCTCGCGGTTTCCTCATTTCGTGGTTCCCTGCTGCTTTGCCTTGGCGCTCTCCATTCGATAGCTCGGGACGTTGAGTTCCAGAATCACGCTGTGGTGCACCAGCCGGTCGATGGCTGCTGCCGTCGTCAGGGGGTCCTTGAAGATCCTCTCCCAGTCCGAGAAGATCAGGTTGCTGGTCAGCAAGATGCTGCGACGTTCGTAACGATGGGCCAGCAGTGTGAAGAGAACCTCCATTTCCTCCCGGCTTTGCTGAACGTAGCCGATGTCATCGACTATGAGAGCCTCGAAGCGATCCAGTTTCTTGAGCTCCTTCTCCAGAGTCAGATCGATTTTGGCCCGCAGCAATCGCTGTACCAGCAGGGCGCAGGTAGAAAACAGAACCCGGCGCCCCAGCAGAATCAACTCCTGGCCCAGAGCACAGACCAGATGGGTTTTCCCGCTCCCAGGGTTACCGAAAGCCAAGACGTTCTCGGCACGATCCAAAAACGTCCCTTCCAGCAGCGCTGTGAGTTGTCGATCCACGCTTTGGGGCAAGCGCGAGCGGTCCAGCGCCGTCAGCGTTTTCTCCCAGGGAAGCTTGGAGGCCCGACGCTGGCGCTGGATTTTGCGCTCGTGCCGCTCCGCCACCTCGATCTCAGATAACGACAAGAGAAACCGGGGATAGGACAGACTTTCCTGGGTGGCCAGTGCCGCCTGGGCGGCGTAGTGCTCCCGAAAGGCCGGTAGATGCAGCTCGATTAGGCACTCGCGAAGTCGCGGTAAGTTGCCTGTGCTCATGACCTCACCTCCCGGTTCTCGAGAAGGGTGTCGTAGAGGCCCACGTCCATCTTCTCCACCATCACTTCCCAGGGTTCCACCACCGGATCGACAAGGCATTCTCGTAGTGCTTCAAAACGGATTCTTTGTCCCCGCTCAATCAACACCTGAAGTGCCTCTCGCACCCGCTGTTCACCTTCCTGGGCAGCCACCTCGAGGATCTTCAGATATTGGCGATCCGCCGTGGCCGGACAATCTCGGCGCAGCTCGTCGTAGGCGACTCGAAACAAGATCCCCGGAAACAGATCCTCCCGCCAGCGATAGCGAGTAAACGCCCCCGGCTTGCGCACCAACGAATGGATCACGTGCCGGTAGTCAATGCGATGCTTGCCTTCTCCTCGCAAGCGCGGCATCCGTGCCTGGCGCCGTCCTCCGTAGTAGACCTCCACCTGATCCGCCCACACCCGCACTTGAACGCGCTCGCCGATCAACCGGCTGTCCACCGAATAGGTGTTGTGGCGAACCCGGATCGTACTGCTGGGGGAGACTCTCACCCACTGCCGGGTGAAGTCATCCAGACGGCGTGCCGGCAACGGGCGCATCACTGCCAGCTCTTCTCCCAGGCGCTTTTGCCGGGCCGCATTGCGCCGGGACACAATCACCGCTACAAAGCCCTCGTACTCTTCCCGGCTGGAAAAATCACGGCTACACCGCAGCAGCAGTTCCTGCTCAATGGCCCGTTTCAAGCGGTGATGGGACTGTTCCACATCCCCGTTCTCGTGTGCCTTTCCTGCCTGAGTGCGACTGGAGCGCATCCCGAAGTGTCTCAGCAACGCTTGATAGCGCTCGGTGAACTCTTCCCGCTTCAGGTTCTTGACTGCCGCCGAGAGCCGGTCGGTCCGGTGCTCCTCGGGCAGCGCCCCCAACTCCCACAACGCGTTCTGAAGCCCCAGGCTGAGGCTCTCAAACGACTCACTGAAACACAGCGTGGTCGCTTCCCAGTTCGAGTAGGCCAACACGAAGTGGTACAGCAGATGGGGAAACGGCTGGCCCTGGATCGTCACTCCGAGGCGCCCCATAAACGTGAAGTCCGATTGCGCTTGATGTCCCGGCTGATACTTCTGCGGGAACATCACCTCCTTCGCTTCTCCGTATTCTGCCTTCCACTGCTTGATCCTGCGCTGCAGCGTTCTCAACTGGCCTTGCTGGAAGGCCCCTTCCTGCTGACGACACAAATGATCGAACACCGCTTTTGCTTCCACCGTCGGCGATCGCTTCAGGATCTCTTTCACCTCCGGCCACACCGACTCGAACGGATCCGATCGAGTTCTCCAATACCGTTCCGGCTGACACTGGCTCGGTAGCTTTCCCGACTTCAGGTACTTGCGAGCTGTCTTTCGCGACATCCCCGCTTTGGCCGCCGCCATCGTTAGCGTCTTCTCGTTCTTCTTCAACTTTACTAACCTCCGCACTTGCTGATCCTTAACCATGCCCTCATGGTCAGGATCAGCCCTGAAAAAGCGGGGAATTCCATTTGTCGTCGCGGGGAATTCTAACTGTCGCCAATCAACCAGGTAACGGTGCCCCTTCTTTTCAACCAGCCGGCCAACAGACACGATCCGAAAGGTAGTGGGTTCGGGGTCTTGCGCGGCCGGATCGAATTCAGAGAGGTCGACCCACGGATGAATCACACTGATCCGGTCAGCCGATCCTTCAGGAAGCGTGGAAAGCAGGTGGCGTCGGTTGTATTCCGACACGGTAACTACAAACCCGGCATTGACCACCTTCTCGGGCACGAGCACCGGGTGTTTGAAAATGTCGCTGGCGTGGGCAGTGAGGCTGAAGCTGCATTTGTGCAGGCGACCGATGACAAGCGCAACCGTGGCGGCGCGGTCGAGAAAGTGAGCGTGGATATGGTCGAAGGTCCGATTGCTCACGACATGGGCAGCATAGACTCCCTCGAAAAAATGGATCAGAGTCATGCAGCGATCCTTCAAACAGGGGTGAGGCCGAGTGAGCAGCCACAGGAGGAGAGGTATGCAGACGTGCGGTCTGGACACGACGTAGAAAAGAATAGCCCAGACTACTCTCCCAAGCTTCGGAGGGAGCAGATAGGTGGATTCCTCGGCCAGTCTCTTCTGCTGACTCGAAAGCGCCGTACCGGCAGACGCAGGTCTCAGCGAAAGCACAAATATCCGATTACCAAGATCACGTAACCGCAGGATCTCGCGATCGATAAATGTGGTGGTCAACCCGGGGTAGGTCCCAATGACATAGAGAACCGTTGGACCGAGGGTGGGTGAGACCTGCGTTACCTTCAATGGCTTCTTCCGTCCTTGCGAACCGGTCCCAGATCGATCTCCCGGTGGCTCCAGTGAGCCGGAGAGCACTAGGCTGCCGGCTCCTCACCGGCGTTGTCTGCTTCCAGCCAGTGCGACAGGTCACGTCCCACCAGGCCCTGGAGTCGATTGATGTCGTCTCGGTACATCTCAATCAACCTCTGTCGGGTCTGAGGCGACAAAGGAGGCGGTGCCCTAAAGTTCCGTCGGTTGAGCGTAGTTGCAGCGGTCTTCCGAAGCCGAGCCGGGGTAAGGAACCGGACAAGAGTCTTCAGGGCATTGGGTCGGTTTTGAAGTTCGTCTAATCGTCTATTCCTGGGAATTCTTGAGGAATTGTGTTTGATCGATAAGTCCGGGTCAAAAGTGTCGTCCACTGCAAGGAAACGGTAGATGCTTTTCACCCAATTCACGGGGTCAGCTATCAAGTCATCGAAGAAGAAAACACCGATCTGCTCCCGAGGGAAACTCTCAAGAAAGCGACTCAGATGGACGGAATGAAAACCACTTCTGACGAAACGTCTCTCGTAATATCGCCACTTCAGGTCGGTTAGCGGCTCCAGCGGTTCGGCTGAGATCGCCTCTCCAAAACTCAAGGGTTCAATACCCTCGCGAATCCTCAGGATGTAGCCCGAGTAGGCTTTCTCGACCGGGTTTCTGAGGTTCACAATGAGTCTTGCACGGGGCATGTACTTCTTGATCCTGGGGATGACTCCCTGCAGGTGAATATAGTTGACAGAGCTCTCACCAATCGCTTTTTCGCTGGTCACGCTACCAAATAGTTTTTGATATTCTCCGAGTTCGGATAAGGTGTAGCTGAGCCTTTTCCATTCTCGCGGGATACGAAGATCGCTTCCGTCGAGCGCCAGAAATCCGGGTTCCTTCACGGGAGACATATAGATCTGAGGGTGCTGCTCCAAATAATAGTGCAGTGATGTCGTTCCACACCTCCCTGGGCCTATGAGAAGAAAATCAGGCATTGTCATCTTGTTCGACCTGAGTTCAATGACGCTTCCTTCCCCGTCTCTTGAAGCCAATTCCATGAGTTGCGCATGTCGAAGCTTGTATACTGGCTAGACTCTACCCTAGGAAATGATGGCACTTCCAGTTGAAGTTACCCCACTTTTGTGGACAGTTTACGGCTTTCGAATCAAGCCACATCTGAGTGCCTCGATTCATAGTTGATCGGCGACAGATAGTCCAGTGACGAGTGCCGCCTGTGAGGGTTGTAAAAGCCCTCGATGTAGTCGAAGACAGCAAGCTTGGCCTGCAGCTTGCTGCGGAAGCTGTGCCGGTCGATCAGTTCACACTCCAGAGAGGCAAAAAAGCTCTCACACAGCGCGTTGTCATAACAGTCACCGACCGAGCCCATGGAGGGTCTGATGCCGGCTCTCTTGCAGCGTAGCCCGAACTCGATCGACGTGTATTGCGTCCCCTGGTCCGAGTGATGGATCACCCCGTCGGATTCACGCTCTTGAAGTGCCATTTGCAGGGCATCGGTCACTAGCCGGGTCTTGAGATCATTTCTGAGCGACCAGCCGACCACTCGACGACTGAAAGCGTCGACCACTACGGCCAGGTAGACGAAACCTGCCCAACTCGGCACGTACGTGATGTCTGCAACCCACAGTCGGTTGGGGCGGCTGACCTGGAAGTTTCGCTCCACCAGATCCGGAGCCGGACGGCTGTCTTGGCCTCTCAGGGTCGTGCGTGTCTTGCGTCTGCGGCTAACGCCTTCAATGCCGGCGACTTTCATCAGTCGGGCCACCCGGTTTTTGCCCACCAGGTGACCTTCCTCTCGAAGTTCCGCCGTAATGCGGGGAGCTCCATAGGTCCGACGACTTTGCTGGTGGATCCCGTTGATTGTTTCCAGAAGACGAGCATTCGCTTCATCTCGAGTCGAAGGTCCGCGATCGACCCACGCGTAGTAGCCACTGGTGGAGACACCCAGCAAACGGCACATGGTGGTGATTGGATAGTCGGCCTGATTCACTTTCACGAACCTGAAGACTCCTTGGAAATCGGATCGCTCTCCCGTGCGAACAAGGCCGCGGCTTTTGCCAATATTTCCCGCTCAACCCTCAGCTGCCTATTTTCTTTGCGCAACTTCCGCAGCTCGGCTCGTTCTACCGTCGTCAGGCCGTCTCTACGACGGCCTTCATCCAGGTCTGCCTGGGCGATCCAGTTGCGGATCGTCTGTTCGTTGGGTTCAAACTCTCGGGCCAGCTCACCGGGGCTGCGCCCGGCTCGATGAAGCTCGACTATCTGCTGGCGAAACTCGGGTGGATAAGCTCGTCTTGTTCTTGGCATCGTGTCCTCCATTCTCCCAAAGGATTAGGTGTCCACGAAACCGGGGGAACTCCAAGTTCAACTCGGACCATCTGGTAGAGAGGATTGCGGGATGACCTACGTTGTTCTCGGAATGGGTGAATCGGGGACCAGCCTCCTGGCCGGGATTCTGCATGAGTCCGGATCAACATGGGAGACATGTAGACGAGCTGGCCCATGACGAAGGGGGATTTCGCGAGAGACGGGAGTTCCCCCAGCTCAGCAGGTCGATTCGGGGGAGGCGCAGTGCCCGCTTCATTTCCGAAGCCGGGACCCTCTGCACGGGTCGGTGGCGTTCAAGAATGGGGAGGGCGATCGAGGATCGTGAGAGGAGATTTCCGGACTGGGGCTTCAAGGACCCCAGAACTGCCCTGGTATACTCTCTGTGGGCCGCCGAGCTGCCCCGCTCGTTAGACCCTCCGGGTCTCCAACCGCCTCTCGAAGTCCGGTAGCGGCCAGCGCCAGACCAAGGAGCAATCCGGCTTCCAGGCCCAGACTCGGAAAAGTGACGTCCAACAGGTTGTGAATGAGAAATGACGTCAGCAATCCGAATCCCGCCAGTGGCAGAACTCCTCGTCGATGTTCTGACAGGAACGCTTTCATGAGCCTTCGCATCAGGTGTAAGAAACAGATGAGCCCAACCAGGCCCACCGAAACTGCCAGTTGCAGGTAAAGATTATGGACATGAATGGCCACGGTCCTCCGAAACTCCTCGTAATAACCCAGGTACTCGTAGCGTTCGACCAGGGGCCTGTATTTTCCCCTTACCAGTTGCCGGTGATTACCGGGACCGACACCCAGTACCCAGTGGTCCTTCCACATTTCCAGGCCGATTCGGAAAAAAGGAAGGCGAGCGTTCTCGACGCTGCCCCAGACCCCACGCCATGATCTCCGCTGCAGATTCTCTCCCGCCTCAGTCAGCTTGATTCTGAATCCCGGGATCGAAGCCACCAACAGACTGACCACGCACAGTGCCAGCAAGCCGGTGGCCAGGCTCAAAGCTGAACGTCGCAGGAAGCTGCGGGCTGCCAACCCCGGTGCCCGCCAAAAAACGGCCAGCTTCCCTCGGTAATACAACCACCAGAGAAAGCCGGCAGCAATCAGTGCGGCTCCCAGCCCCGAGCGCGACTGAGTGGTCACGAGCGTCACAAGCAACGCGAGGGTGAGGAAGGCCCAGAGGAAACGTATTCTGCGCCCGGCGCTGCTGAAGAACATGAGTAAAGCGAATGGAAACAATAGATTCAAGTATCCCGCAAACTGGTTCGGATTGGTGAAGAACGAAGAGACTCTTCCTGCGTACACCGTGGGAAACTGCGCAAGTCCGAAGCCGCAGTAAAACAGAGTGGCAAGGGCCAAAAGCCAGCCAGCAAGCGTGTGCACTGACCGGATACGGAACGCATTAGCAGCAAGGAAACATGCCAGGACAATACTTGCCGTTCGCAGAGTGTGGGGAATGACTCGATACCACTCATTATGAACCAGACCCGACAGCACGACCGCCCCACAAAAAGCCCCCCCCCACTGGAGAGGTCGCCAATCGCAGCACCGGGAGCGGGCCGGTTTCGTCCAGATGGCAGCGGTCCAGGCCAGAAACGCTGCTCCAAACTCAAACTCGGAGAAATTGACGAAGACACCACCCGGCACGAGAGCTACTTGATCGACTGAGATCACCAGGAAGAGCAGCGCAACGCCCCACGCCGGCCGAAAGTATGTTAAGGCCGCAAGAAGCCCTAACCAGGCGGCATGCCAGGGGGAGAAGGAAAGGCCCGCGACCACGGCCAGCGTCAGGAGAAGGCTCAGCGACAGAAAAGTGAGGATACGCCTGGTTTTGATTGAGAATTGCATCTGCAAACCCGGTAGTTTATTGGAGTCTTTATGGACTATCGAGTGTTGCACAAATGATACTGACAATTGAGAGGGGTGCTTTTCTCTTGAGAAACTCGACGACCTGGCGCCCCCATCCTATCAGTTCGATTGGCTGAGCATGACACCCCTCATTGAGTCATTCTTGAGAATGAAGAGCTTTGGCGCCAGGGGCCCGCGTCACTGGCTGAGCTACTCTCGGTGGCGATCCAGGGGGCTCTGGAACCGGGTCTTTCGTCCGCCGATGGAATGCGATGACGGAGAGTTTCTGGGCAGCTTCAATCTCGACCGGATCGCGCCCTCCCGTCCCGATCCTGGTGTTTTGTTGGATGAAAGCCGGCTCTCGAGAGACCTGGCAAGCTACTTTTCCAATAGAACGACTCCCAGATTCTTTTTTTCGAAGTCGGACGTGGCTCCCATTGTCGCTCTCATTTCCACACAAGAAAAGGACCTCTGCATTCGCGCCGCCGAGCGTGTGAACCGCCACGTCTTCCACTTCCGGTCCGTTGAACCACCGAACTTTGACGGGGGTATTGACTGGACCTGCTGCCCGCAGGGAAACATCGAGTGGACCTGGGACCTCAATCGGCACGGCTACTTTGAGACCCTGGGCCGAGCCTACCACTATACCGGCGATGGAAAATACGCACTGGCGTGCCGTTCGCTGCTGCTCGATTGGCTCGCTGCCAACCCGGTAAGTCCTGGTTACGTCAACTGGTGCAGCATCCTGGAAGTTGCTTTTCGAATCAACAGCTGGATCTGGGCATTCCATTATTTTCATTCCTCCAGCGTCTTTGATGACCGGACGATTCTGGCTTTTCTCAAGGGATTGCTGACCCATGGCCGGTATCTAAGAGCGAATCTGGAGTTCCATGTCCCCAACAACCACCTTCTTCTGGAAGCGAAGTCTCTTGCCATGCTGGGAACCCTGTTCCCTGAATTCCGGGAAGCCGCGGAATGGCGAAAACTGGGCCTGAAGATTCTCTACCGGCAGGTCCGAGGGCAGGTTTGCTCGGATGGCGTTCACGCCGAGCGGTCGACCCACTACCACCGTTTGGTAGCCGCTGAGTTACTGGAGTTTCTGGTGTTGATGCAGAACAATGAGATTCCCGTTCCGGCGGACATCCGCGAGAGATTTCACCGGATGGTGGAGTTCGAGCTGTGGTTCACGAAACCGGATGGTTTGATCTCCTTGTTCGGAGATTCTGCATGGCAGGACACGGCCCTTCGATTCTCCGCCATACATGCAGTGGCACTCTTTCCGGAGCTTGCGGACCTGAGACCGATAGCCCCCCCGCCGGACGAAGCGGCCTTGTGGCTGCTTGGATCTGCGGCGATCGGGTCAAAGGAAAATCCCCCGGACCAGAAAGTCTCGGCCGGCTCTCGGGCTTTTCCTGAAGGGGGATATTTCATCATGAGAGCCGGCGAGGCCGAGCGGGCTGCCTATCTGGCCTTTGACTGTGGTCCTTTCGGGTTCGGCCCTCTGCCCTCCCACGGACACGCCGATGCACTGAGTTTCGAACTCCACAGCCTGGGCCGGACTTTTCTCGTGGATCCGGGTGGATACTCCAGCAGGAAACAAGAGAAAGAATGGCGTGATTTTTTCCGCGGAAGCTCCGCTCACAACACCATCGTTGTCGACCAACAGGATCAATCCTTCTTGTTCGGCATACGGGGGGTCGACCGTCCGGCGGAGGCCATTTTGCACGACTGGGTGACAACCGAACACTGTGACTTTGTCGACGGGGCTCACTCCGGATACGAACGGTTGGCTGAACCGATCAATCATCGCCGCCAGATTTTTTTCGTAAAGCCCGACTATTGGATTGTAATCGATCTGTTAGCGGGCCGGGGAAGGCATTGCTTTGATCTGTTTTTTCACCTGGCGCCCGGTTTTGAAGTTGGGCTGGAAACCGAGTCGAAGACACTCTATTCGAAAAACGGCGATGAACCAGGGATCACAATCGCACCGTTGCTGACAGGTGATTTGGAGGCTGAGCTCATCACAGGTGCCAGAAACCCGTTTCAAGGCTGGATCTCCTTTATCTGGTGTGACAAGAAGACCGCGCCGGCACTCCGTTTGAGACGGCAGGAAACCGCACCTCTTCAGTTCTGCACACTTCTCTATCCGCATCCGGCTGGAGGCGATGTTCCCGCGAGAGTCTCGCCGCTTCAGCTCGAGGTTGAGGGAAGGCAGGACGACTTGACATTCACGGCCGTCCGCATTCAAACCGACACTTTTGTTGACCATCTGATTGTAGATAGGGGACCCGCTGGAACACGAAAACGTTTCGGGGCCTACGAGACAGATGCTCAAGTTCTCTATCTTCGCCAGGACCGAGACCGTGAGAACCCAACCAGGGTGATGGCAAGAGGAGGCACCGAACTGTTGTTCAGAGGGAGGCCTTTGCTCGAGATTCAGAGCTGTGAACCCTTCACCGTGATGTAAGCTCCGGGGTGGAGAATCAATACCCTAAAAAGCTCATGAAAGTAGCCATTCTTGGTGACTATCCTCTGGACCCAGATCATATCTGGGGGGGGGGAACAAGCGGCCTTCAGCTATCTTGTCAAGGAACTTTGCAAGATGGAACGGGTGAGGGTCCATATCATCACGCCAGGGTCATCCGAGGTGGCTGAACAGACCCTCATCAGGGATGATGGGTCTACTCTGCATCTTTTGCCGCCTTTTCCGCGTTTCGAGTTGTACCGTGGATTCCGAACCTACCGAAAGAGTGTCCAGGAGAGACTGAGCAAGATCCGCCCCGATGTGGTTCATGCTCAGGGAGCCGCTCACCACGGTTATGTGGCCCTCTCATCCGGCTGGCCTGCCGTTCTCACGGTCCACGGTATACAAGGGGAGGACTGCAAGTACCAGCAGTCGGTCTATCTCCGTCTTCGCAAGCGCCTGGTCGCCGTTATGGTGGAGCGTCGGAACCTGCAGAAAGCAGAGCATCTCATCGCAATCAATCGGTACGTGACGGACTATTTCTCTGGACTTCTCAAACCGGGCGTTCGGGTCTACTACATTGCAAATGCCGTCAACAGCGATTTCTTCGGCTTGAAGAAACCGTCTCAGGGGCAGACAGTTCTCTTTGCCGGACGTGTCATCCGCCGCAAACGTGTTCTCGATCTGTTTCGGGCCTTTTGGCAGGTGATTGATGAGTTGCCGGCTGCGAGGCTCCGTATCGCAGGAGAATGCGAATCCGAACCGGGCTATGTCAGGAGAATCCAGCAGTTCGTGGAGTCCGCACACCTGAGGGATTCTATTGTCATGCTGGGTGCGGTTTCCGAGAGACAGATCCTCCGTGAGTTTGGCCACTGTCATGTTCTGGCTCTGCCTTCAGCACAGGAAACGTCCCCCATGGTGATTGCCCAGGCGATGGCGGCCGGCAGACCCGTCATCGCTACTCCGGTAGGCGGAGTCGAGGAGGTGTCGGTCACCATGGTATATCCCCCACCTAGGCGGCTGATTTACCAAGGTAATTCCCCCACCCTTTCACCAGGGTAATTCCCCCAGGGTTTCACCAAGGTAATTCCCCCACCTGATCATTTCGTGACAGAGGCCAGGGTCATCTTTCTGCGGAACCCCAACAAGGATTTCCGCAGGAGGAAGAATGGCCAGAAGGAATATGAGGATGGAAGAGTACCTGGAGTTGGTTTACCAATGGCACCGAGGACGGAGTATCCGCCAGATCCGAGACTCGTTGCAGATCTCGCGCAAGACGATTCGCAAGTACCTGCTGCTTTTCATGGCCAGCGGCTTGAGCCGAGAGAAGCCCCTGCCGCCACAGGCGGAGCTGGCCCGGATAGTGGCCTCGGTGGTGCAGGTGGCGGTTTTCGAACAACCGGCCCGGGAGCGGATCCGCCTCTACCACCGGCAGATCCAGGATTGGCTTGGGCAGCCTCATATGACCATTCAGCAGGTACAGCGGCTGCTCGAGGAGGAGCACGAGTTGAAGGTCAGCTATATGAGCGTGTACCGCTATGTGCGCGAGCACATTGAGCCGCTGCGCAAGCCGGTGACGGTGCGGCTGCATGCAGTCGCTGGGGAACAGGCCCAAGTCGATTTCGGCTATGCCGGACTGATGCGAGATCCGGAAACGGGCAAACAACGCAAGGCCTGGGCCTTTATCATGATCCTAAGCTACAGCCGCCACCGCTTCGTACGCTTCGTGTTTCGCCAGGACAGCCCCACCTGGTTGGACTGCCACATCCGCGCCTTTACGTTTTTCCAGGCCTGTCCCCGGCTGATGGTTACGCAACTGTTTTTCTGTAATTTGACTGAGAGCGATCTGAAACAGGATTCTCCTGTGGGTTGAAATCGACCAGACTGAGGTACTGCTTCCCGATCAGCCAGTCTTCGTGAATCTCCTCGACGACGGCGGTGATGAGTCGCAAAGCGGACTCGGTGTTTGGAAAGATACCGACGACCCGGGTGCGCCGGCGAATCTGACGGTTTAGGTTCTCCAGCCCGTTGTTGGTGCGAATGCGCCGCCAGGTAGAACGTGCAAAACGAAAGACCGTAAAGCCTTCGGGCAGGTTGGTCTCCATCCAATCGGCCAGCTCCGGGTTGCGGTCACGGTATTGCTCGACTCGGGTTCGAAGCATGGCCTCGCCCTCGCCGCCTGAGGGTGCGTTGAAGATGTCTCGAATGTCAGTGGCGATGGCGGCACGTTGATCGGATCGGCGGGCGTAACGCTGAGCATTCTGGCTCAGGTGAAACTGACAGCGTTGCCAGGGCACCGAGGGAAAAACGGCTCTTCTAGCAGCACGTAGACCCGAGTGGTCATCGCTGACAATCAGCTGCACACCCTCCAGACCACGCTTTTGAAGCTGCTGCAGAAACCCTCGCCAGTGGACCTCAGCCTCGCTGAGTCGGCAGCTGACCCCAATCACCTCCCGCTTGCCCCAGCAGTTGACTCCGGTCGCTTTCAAGACGGCCACATCCTGAATGCTGCCCTGGCGACGGACCTTCTCGTAGTGCGCATCCAGGTACACAACTGGATAGCTGCCCAAAGGGCGGTTGCGAAACTGCTCGAGTTCGTCGTCCAGCAGCTTGGAGATTCTTGAGACCTGGCTGGCGGAGATCTCGGTGCCGCACAGCTGCTCGGTAATCTCGGTGACCTTGCGCGTCGACACGCCCATTACATACATCTCGGCGATGGCCAACTTGAGCGCCTTCTCCGAACGGCACCCTCGTTCCAGGGATCGGGGATAGAAGTCCAGGTGACGTACTTGTGGAATCCGGATTCGCAGCTGTCCCACTCGAGTGGACAGCGTCTTGTCCTTGTACCCGTTGGCGTGGTCTCGACGCTGCTCGCTCCGCTCCCAGCGTCGAGCTCCCAGAAACTCTTCTCGTTCCAGCTGCATGGCGGTGTTGATCAGCTTCTCCAACACTCCTCGAAACGCGTCGCTGCCTTCTTCGATCAGTTCTTTCAACAATTCTCGTGGTAGCCTCTGTTCTGGGTCTGGGGTCATTCGGATCCTCCTTGCTCTTGTCTTGAGTTTTTGGAGAAATCCTGCCCCAGACCTCTGATCCTTTTAGCTCACCTTTCCCAAATTACAGAAAGAACGGTACACCCCTCGGCTGATCGTGTTGGACAATTTGAAAGACGGTGTGCTTAAGCCCGATCTGTACGATCCGACGCTCAACCCGGCCTACGCCGAACTGGAAAGACACTACGGATTCGTGGCCGACCCAGCCAAGGTGCAAATGGCCCGCCACAAAGGACGCGTGGAGAGATGTGTTCCGGTAGTGCGTCAGCAGATTCTGGCGGGGCGGCATTTTCGAGATATCGAGGAGGCCAATGGGAGGGCTCTGGAGTGGTGCCTCAAGGAGGTCGGCCTGCGCAAGCATGGCACCACCCATCGCAAACCTTACGAGGTGTTTGTCGGAGAAGAAGTCGAGCTGCTGCTGCCTCTGCCGGATCAACCTTACGAAGCGGCGCAGTGGAAACAGTGCACCGTGCATTGGGACTGCCATCTGATCCTGGACAAGTGCTACTACTCGGTCCCCTATCCCTACCGGGGGGAGAGGCTGTGGGTGCGAGCCGATCTGAAGCTGGTGCGAGTGTATCGCAACCATCAGTTGATCAAGACCCACCTGCGGGTCTTCGAGCCGGGCTCCTGTCAGACCCAGACGGGGGACTATCCTCCCGACAAGCGGGCCTACCTGGAGCGGACTCCCGAGTGGTGCCGGCGTCAGGCCGACGAGCTGGGGCCCGAGGTGAGTCGCTACGTGCGGCGCGTACTGGGGGATCACGCCATGCGCAACCTGAGAAAAGCCCAGGCCGTGCTGCGGCTGGCCGAGTCCCACCCAGCGGCCACTCTGGATCAGGCCTGCCGGCGGGCCTTGCGCTTTGACAATGTCCGCTTTTCCTCTCTGAAGAAGATTCTGGAAAAAGGCTTGTTCCGACGCCCTTCGCCTCCTCGCAGACCCTCCAGTCCGGCGGCTTCAGCTTGTCGATTTGCCCGTCCCCAGGATTACTTCGTGCACCGACGGGAGGTCTCATGAGTCACTATCAACATCTGCTCGACCAGCTCAAGCAACTGCGATTAGGAGGATTGTTGGACAGTCTGGAAGTGCGGCTCAAGGAGGCCGAAAAACGACAACTGGCCTACGTCGACTTTCTGACTCTGCTGGTCCAGGATGAGCTGGAGCGTCGCTCCCAGACCAAGTTTGTTCGCCGGCTCAAGAAAGCCTGCTTTGCCGAGATCAAGACCCTCGAGGAGTTCGATTTTGGCTTTAACCCGAACATCAAGCGGCGCCGCATCTATGACCTGGCCACCTGCCGCTTTCTGGAAAACAAAGAAAATATCTGCCTGTGCGGGCCGGTGGGTGTGGGCAAGAGTCACATCGCCCTGGCTCTGGGACACGAGGCCGTACGCCGCGGTCATGACGTGCGCTACATCCAGGCTCCGCGCCTGTTCCGTACTCTGGAAGCGGCCCGGGCCGATCTCTCCCGCGATCGCCTCATCCAAAACTACTGCAGCTATGATTTCTTGATCGTTGACGACTTTGGGCTCAAGCCCCTGACGGACGAGCAGGCCGACGATCTGTACGACATCGTTTACGAGCGCTATCAGAAAGGCTCGCTGATGCTGACCAGTAATCGCAGCCTGGAGGAGTGGATGGCGCTGTTTGGCGACCCCATCCAGGCCAACTCGCTGCTGGACCGACTCTGCCACAACGCTCACCAGCTGGAGTGGGAGGGCGACTCTTACCGGAGGCGAAAACGACCCGCCAAAGGATCCCCCTCAAAGGAGGTTTCGCCATGAGCCGTTTGAAGATCAAAAGTGACAACGGCTGGTTTGCCGCCACCGCCGGCTGGCAGGCCGCTGTGGAGAAACTCTCCGACGGGGCCTTCAAGCTGTTCGTTCACATCTCGCTGGGCGCTGACAGAAGTACCGGGCGCTTCCTCTTCCGCCAGCAGGACGTGGCCAGGGCGCTGCGCAAATCGCGCCGCTCGATTGGAACCTATCTCCAGGAGCTCGAGGAGAGGCAGGTCTGCCGGGTCCGGCGTAGCCCCAACCAGCATGCTCCCGGGGTCCTTGAGATCGCCGACCAGTACTGGCCCTACCAGCGCAGCCTCTCGGCTGACTCACTCAGCTCCACTCGATCGGCTCAAACCCTCTATGTGGAGACCATCGGAGAGATGTTGCTGGAACGTCCCTGCATCCGCTGCCGCTACTCGACCTCGGATCGCCGGCTAGCTGCCCAGTGGTTCCAGCAAGGGATCGAGCTCGAGGACGTCCGCCAGTCTATTTTCTGGGCTGCGGACGCAAGTACGTCTCCTGGCTCAACGGACTCCCGGGCCAGCCCATCGGTGCCCTGCATTACTTCAGTTCCGTCTTACAGGAGGTCACGAGCAGCCAGCTTTCCGCCCGCTATCGGGCTTTCAATCGAATGCAAATGCTGCGACTGGAAAAACGCTGGCTCGAAACAGACCACGACTGCGACCAGAAAGGAGGAACCTGCTTGGGAAAAGTTTTCCCAAGCACAACCGCCGAAAATCAAGAGAAACGAGATGATGATGATCCCCAAATGGGGGAATTACCCTGGTGACGGAGGTGGGGGAATTACCCTGGTGATTGACAGGAGATGGTTGAGAACGGAAGGACCGGTCTGCTGGTTTCAGTTGGAGATGTCGAGTCTCTGGCCGCTGCCTTGAAAGCCGTTCTGGAGGATCCATCCCGGCAGTTGCAGATGGGAGAGGGAGGACGTCAAGTGGCAGAGAAGAAGTACCGGGCAACGCTGGTTGCCAGACAAACTTACAAGGTCTATGAAGAGATTGGGGCCGGGACCAACCCTTGACTTTGAGACTAAGGAGCAGCTTGTCTTTGGCTGGTTGTTTTGGCAAGGTTGGGGAATCCGAACCTTCTAAGCGCCATCCCTCATCTCTTTCCCGCTCTGGAACGCACCCTCCGCCAGACGGAGTTCGGCGAAAACCAGGACGAGAGGGGGCACCAGGTATTCCGTTCGCCCCATCGAGCACACCTACTTCGCAGCTTCCGACGGCCAGCTGGGCGGGATCATGAAAGTACACCGTGAATGGCGTATCTCCGGGGATACTGCTCACCTGGCCGAGATGTGGCCGCGGGTGAAAAGAAGCCTCGACTACTGCATCCGAACCTGGGATCCGAGAGCGCATTGACTCATCCAAAATCGAACTGATGGCATACCGTTGCCTCATCAAGAATCGAACCGAAAACTTGATGAGGCTTCTAGCCCGGAAAATTCATAAGTTGTCGGCTGCAGCGCCCCCATCATCCGTGCTGGCTGCGTTCCCCCTCCTCGGGCTCCTCGACAGAGTCACGACTATGCCTGCGGTGCCCTCGGAGGTAAAGCCTTGCCAGCGCGGCGCTTGCGGCCCTTCGCTTCGACAACTTTTGAATTTTCCGGGCTAGGTGTTCGCGCCCGGTTGGGCGAAGCGAGCGCGGTTCTGGGACAGCCAGGATTGCCAGTGTTCGATCTGCTGCTCGACGGGGGAGACTCCGGTGGCCCCGGCGTGGTTGCGAGTCCGCAGACTCGACTCCGGATCGAGCCGCGCCAGAGCCTCTTCAGTGCACTCGGGGCTCCACTCCTGAAGGTCCTCCAGGCTCAGCTGCCGAAGTGAGCTACCCACAGACTCGCAGTGCGAAACCAGCTCGCCCACCCGCCGGTGGGCTTCTCGAAAAGGAACTCCTTTCTCCACCAGATACTCGGCCAGATCGGTTGCAGCCAGAAAGCCGTCCTCGAGAAGATGCTTGTAGCGGGCGGGAAGCAGGCTGAACCCCTCGATGACGCGGGGGAGGATCCCCAGGGTCGATTTCACGATGTCGACCACACTGAACAGGTGGGGCTTGTCCTCCTGAAGATCTCGATGGTAGGAAGTGGGTAGCCCTTTCAGGAGAGTCGAGACCGCCTGCGTGTGCCCGAGCACCGAAGCCGTCCTGCCGCGGGCCAGCTCCAGGATGTCCGGGTTCTGTTTCTGCGGCATCATGCTGCTGCCGGTACACAGTGACTGAGGGAGCTCCACCCAGCCCACAGCAGAGCTGGACAGGTAGATCATGTCCTCCGCCAGGCGGCTCACGTGGAGCATGAGCTGGCTGGCGATCTGCAGCAGCTCCAGCACAAAATCTCGATCCCCGGCGATGTCGTAGCTGTTCAGGAAACTCCGCTCGAACCCGAGAGCCCTGGCCGTGGCCGCAGGGTCGATCGGCAGGGTGCTGCCGGCCAGGGCACCTGCTCCCAGGGGCGAGGTGGCGTGACGCTTCCGGTAGCCGTCCAGCCGTTCGAAGTCGCGTCCGAACATGGCACCAAAGGAAAGAAGGTAGTGAGCCCAGGAGATCGGCTGAGCGACCTGCATGTGGGTCCAGGCTGGAAAGAGCTCCTCGGTCAATTCACACGATCGAGCCAGAAAGGCTTCCTGCAGCTCTACCAGCAGTTGCTGCCAGCGGTTGGCAGTCTCCCGGCAGTAGAGTTTGACGTCAACGGCCACCTGGTCGTTGCGACTTCGTCCCGAGTGGACGCGCTCTCCCGGCGGCCCGGCCAATTCGGTCAACCGGGATTCAATGTTCATGTGGATGTCTTCCAACTCCGGCCGGAGGGGGAACGTGCCATCCTCCAGTTCTTCCTGAATCCTGGCGAGTCCCTTCAGGATGGCATCGAGGTCCGCCGCAGGGAGAATGCCCCGGTCCGCCAGCATCTGCACATGGGCGCGGGTTCCGCGAATGTCCTGGAAAGCGAGCCGCTGATCGACTTGCAGAGAAGTCGTGTAGTCAATCACGGCGGTCTCGACGCTTTCGTCGAAGCGCCCGCCCCACAGGGGTGCGTCTTGCTTCTTACCGTTTTTCATGGATCCCGGGCCTCCTGTTCAAGCCTTAACCGCTTCGGGCTTCCCAGCTCTCTCGGCTGCCATTCGCAGCCGCAGTCCCTGGAGCCGAATGAAGCCCCCGGCATCGGATTGCTGGTAGACCGAATCTTCTTCAAAGGTGGCATACTCTGCGCTGTAGAGGCTGTGCTCGGATCGCCGTCGCCGCACCGAACAGCTGCCTTTGTAGAGGCGGACTTCCACTTCCCCCGCAACCTTGTGCTGGGTCTCTTCAACTGTCTTCAGAAGCAACTGGGTCTCGGGTGCGAACCAGAGGCCGTAGTAGATCTTCTCAGCCAGTTGCGGAGCCAGCCCGTCCTTGAAATGCTGGACCTCCCGATCGAGGACGATTGACTCCAGCGCCCGATGAGCCTTGTGCAGCACGGTGGCTCCGGGAGTCTCGTAGACTCCCCGTGACTTCATGCCGACGAATCGATTCTCGACCAGGTCGACGCGGCCGACCCCGTGCCGACCGGCGCGCGTATTCAACTCTTCCAGCAGTCGCGCCGGTGAAAAAGGCCGCCCGTCCAGTTGAACCGGAATCCCACGGGAGAATTCGATCATCACATCCTCGGGGTTTGCAGGAGCCTGCTCAGGTGAAGTGGTATGCAGGAACAGATCATCCGGAGGCGGCTCCCAGGGATCCTCCAGAAGGCCGCCCTCGTAGGAGCAGTGCATCAGGTTCTCGTCCATGCTGTAGGGTTTCTCGAGCGTGGAGTCGACCGGAATGCCCTGCTCGCGACAGTAGTTGATCAGATCGGTCCGGCTCTTGAACGACCAGCTCCGCCAGGGGGCGATTGTGACCAGCCGGGGCTCCAGTGCCTGATAGGTCAGCTCGAAGCGAACCTGATCATTGCCCTTGCCGGTGGCGCCGTGGGCGACGGCATCCGCCTGATGTTCCACCGCCACCCGGGCCTGCTCCCGTGCAATCGAAGGTCGGGCCAGGGAGGTTCCCAGCAGGTATTCACCTTCGTAGATGGCATGGGCCTGCACTGCCGGAAAGACGAACTCTCGAACAAATTCCTCTCTCAGGTCGGAGATCACGACATCGTCCGCTCCGGTTGCAATGGCCTTGGTCCGAACCGCCTCGAAATCTTCCGGCTGGCCGACGTCTGCCACGAAGGCAACCACTGGACAGCCGTACTCCTGCTTTAACCAGTGCAACATCGCCGAGGTGTCGAGCCCACCCGAATAAGCCAGAACAATCTTGTTTACTTTAGAATGCTCCATATCTCCTTCTCCACATCAGCGGCCTGGTGGCCTTCCGCCACTACTGCCAGGATGGTATCTTCGCCTGCCACGGTCCCCAGTAGAGAGCGCAGCCCGATGGCGTCGATTTCATAAGCCAAAGCTGCCGCGAGTCCTTGCTCTGTGTGAAAAACGATCAAGTTTCCACTCACCAGGGACCGCGGCGTTGTCCTCCGGGATTCGTTGAGTGGCCGGTAGCGGTAGCCTGAGCCACCGGGATCCGCTGCTTTGACGATCCTCAAGTCCTTTAAGTCGCGCGAGAGAGTTGCCTGCGTTACATCGTACCCACGCTGGGCCAGTCGCCGCCGCAGTTGTTCCTGACTGCGGATCGCTTCCGCCGTCACCATCTGCACAACCTGGTTTTGTCGCTGTTCCTTCATTACTTACTCTTCGGAACCAACCCCGGGGTCTGATCTGATCGGACCACCGAGGGTCCTCCTACATTGCAGATCTGCAGACCGGCAAAGAGTGGGAGCGGCCTCCGTGCCGCGAACCTGTTCGGACCACGGAGGGTCCTCCCACACTGATCCAATCGGATCGTGGTGGGTCTCTCTCCTGGCGCTCTGTCATTCTGCATTATTATGCGCATATTCAGAGCCAGTGTCAAACCCGGTGTATGCTTGGTCTGTATAACTCAACATCCCTATTAATATAGTATTTAGTATCGTTGGGCTGAGAAATAATGATAAAAACAAGTTGCATAATAATGTGCATATTTATTATGATGGGCCGTTCACGGGAAGATTTGACGATGAGACGGGTACGACTGGACAAGATTGGTTCTGCTACTTTCCGCTCTGGAATCGGCAGAGACGTGTATCTGGGGGACGAGATCGTATCGGAAGAAGGCTACGTTCTGGCCGGACGCATCCTCAACGACAAGAGGGTTTACAACGAGTTGGAGAACTCTGAGGGACGGATGGTGCCTCTCAAGAGCGGCGACTGCATAGCCGGAGTCCTGGGGCATCGCAACGCGCTGCACGGCTACGAAGGCCGCCTTCCAGAGGAAGTGAAACCTGCAGACCGGATTCATCTCCTCAATCTGGGCGGAGTCCTGGGCGTGTGCACTTCTTTCAACCCAGGTGTAGGGCGTCCTTTTGAAGTCGAGATCATGGGGGCAGTACTGCACTTTCCGTATCTGGAGAAGAGAGTCGGCGTACCGGCCCACATTGGTTTGCAGGCGATTCCCGACAATCTGAACATACGCAAGATCCCTCCCATAGTGGCTGTGGTGGGAACCTGCATGAATTCGGGCAAGACAGTGGCCGCCTGTGAAGTGATCCATGGTCTGGTCAAGAAAGGGATGCGGGTTTCGGCAGCCAAGGTGACCGGGGTGGCCTTACGACGGGATGTCCTGCGGATGATTGATTTTGGAGCCAGTGAAGCCCTGTCTTTTGCTGACGCCGGAGTCGTTGCGACCGGCCCGGAGACGGCCACAGCCGTCACACGCCGCCTGATCAGTAACTTGAGCCGGGGCAAGCCGGACGTTTTGGTTGTGGAGTTCGGAGACGGCATATTCGGAGATTACGGTGTCCAGACAGTCCTCAACGACAATGAGATCAGACAGTGGCTGCGCTGCGTTGTTCTGTGCGCCAACGATCCCGCCGGAGCCTGGGGAGCCTGCCGCTTTCTGAAGCAGAACGGCATCGAGACCCAGGTTGTGAGCGGACCTGTTACCGACAATCATGTGGGGCGCTCCTTCATCGAGAGCCGGCTGGGGCTCAAGGCGGCGAACGCGCGGACCGATCCCGAACCTCTGATTGAGTCGGTTCACAAGGAGATCAGCTTCCATGCCGCCACTTGAGCCGGCCGTGATTCTGGGAGCCGGGGGGTTCGTGGGAAGAGAGCTGCTCCGCCTGCTGACGACTCATCCCCACTTCGAGCTGGCAGCGGCTCTTTCCGAGAGCCAGGCCGGGAAGAAGATCGCCGATGTCTATTCGGAAGTCGGTGGATGGACTGAGAGCTCGTTTCTCTCACCGTCCTCGTTCGACTGGAGCCGCCTCCATGAAGGGCGGTGGACCCTCTTTTCGGCACTCGCTCACGGCCACACCATGGAGTTTCTCCCTGCCGTTCTGAGTCGGTTGGAAGGAAGCGGAATCAGGGCGGTGGATCTCTCCGGTGACTTCCGCCTGAAGTGTCCCGAGACCTATGAGCAATACTACGGCAAGGAGCACACACGGACGGACTGGCTCGAGAGGTTTATCTACGGCCTGCCCGAATTTCACCGGGAGGAGATCCGGTCGACGCGTTTTGTAGCCAATCCCGGGTGTTTTGCAACGGCTGCCCAGCTGGCATTATTGCCCCTGGCGAGCTTTGAGAAACAGCCTCGATTCGTGGCCATTGACGGAAAAACCGGTTCATCGGGTGCGGGTATTCAGCCTCGTCCCACCACCCATCATCCCCTGCGAGCCAACAACTTTCAGGCGTACAAGCCGCTCGATCACCAGCATTTTCCGGAGATTGTGCAGGGTTGGAGCCAGATGGGAGGAAGTGCGCAGACGGAGGTCTCGTTTGTCCCCCAGATGACTCCACTGGTACGCGGAATCTTCGTCACCGTTCACGCCTTCTACGCCGAGCCGGTGGAGAGACAGGAGCTGGTCAACTGGTTTGGGGAGGTCTACACAGGGGCGCCTTTCGTAAGGCTGCTGTCGGAGTCCCCCGCTGTCGCCGATGTCTGGGGTACGAATCGCTGCGATTTGTCAATTCACACTCGAGGTTCCTGTGTGGTGATCTGCGGGGCCATCGACAACCTCGTCAAGGGAGCCGCCGGGCAGGCGATCCAGAATGCCAATCTCATGTCCGGCTGGCCCGAGGAGGCCGGATTGCAGATGCCGCCTCCGCGTCCAATCTAGAGAAGAAAACTATGTGTGCTACGAGTTTCTATTCCGACCTGGAAAACCAGTACCAGATTCCTACGTATTCGAAGTGGCCCATAACCCTGATCGAAGGGGAAGGCTGCCGCGTCCGTGACTCGGAGGGTGTTGAATACCTGGACTTTTATGGCGGCCACTGTGTGGCCTTACTCGGCCACTGTCATGCGGGGTGGGTGGAGGCGATCACCCGGCAGGCAAGCAAGCTGAGTTTCTATTCTAATGTCGTGTCCAACGACATCCGAGCTGTATACCAGCAGCGTCTGGTTGAGTTCTCGCCCTCTCATCTGACCCGCGTGTTTCTTTGTAATTCAGGGGCGGAAGCCAATGAAACGGCCATCAAGGTAGCTCTCAAGGCGACCGGCCGCACCGGGCTGGTGACGATGAAGGGTGGTTTTCACGGGCGCACTGCCGCGGCGCTCTCGGTCACCACGATTGGCCAGTATCGGGACCAGTTCCCATCGCTCGTACGAGACGTGGAGGTGGCCGAGTTTGGTGATCTGGACTCGTTGCGGAGTCATCTGGGGCCTGATTCCGCAGCCGTCATCCTGGAGCCGATCCAGAGTATGAACGGGGTGTGTACAGCTTACTCCGGATACCTGGCCGACGTGGTGGAACTCTGCGAGCAGAATGGAACCCTGGCTATTTTTGATGAGGTCCAGACCGGTGTGGGGCGGGTGGGAGCCAGCTTTGCAGCAGAGCGCTTCGGTGCTAGAGCTCACCTTGTCAGCACCGCCAAGGGACTGGCCAACGGCATTCCGATTGGCGCGGTTCTGGCGAGCGAGGAGGTGGCCCTGGAGATGAAACTCGGAGAACTGGGCACGACTTTTGGAGGTGGCCCGATCGCTTGTGCCGCCGCACTTGCGGTTCTGGACGCAATTGAAAAGGAAAAACTGATCGACAACGCCCTGCATCTCGAGTCGGTGGCCAACCAGATGCTGATCACGGGGCCTGTTCGTTCCGTCCGCGGCTATGGTCTCCTGCTGGGGCTTGAAACCAGCGTTCCGGCCCGCCAGGTGACCCGATACCTTTTTGAGAATCAGATTCTGGCCGGTACCTCCGCCGATCCAAACGTGGTCCGCCTGATGCCGCCACTCACGATTGACGAGGAGAGTTTTGAGCGACTGGCCAGCGTCCTGGAGCGCTTTCCGGAGTAAAGAGGGGAATGCACTTCACATCGACCAGTTATTTCTCACCCCCTGACCTCACCCGTTTCCTGGAGTTCGCGGCCGCCGTCAAGCAGGGTACAATCACCAGTCGCTTGCAGGGGAAGTCGCTGGGCATGCTCTTCTTCAACCCTAGCCTCCGAACTCAGACCTCCTTCGCGGTCGCGATGCAGCAATTGGGGGGGCACTCCCTGACACTCAATGTCGGACAAGGGGTGTGGGGCATTGAGACCGAGGACGGGGTAATCATGGACGGTGATAGGGCGGAGCACGTGCGCGAGGCGGCACCCGTCCTTTCCCGCTACTTCGACGCTCTTGCGATTCGGGCCTTTCCTGCAGGTCGCTCCTGGCAAGTCGATTCCACGGATCCGGTCCTGTCCGGGTTCGGCCGCCACGCTACCGTTCCAGTGATCAATCTGGAATCGTCCCTGTGGCATCCGTGCCAGGCGCTGGGCGATGCGCTGACCTGGGACGAACTGGGTATGAACCGGGGCTCCCGATTGGTCTTGACCTGGGCCTATCATCCTCGTGCTCTTCCTCTGGCAGTGCCGCGTTCAGTCGCTCTCATGGCGGTTCAACGAGGTCTCAACCTGACGGTTCTGCGCCCTCCCGAGTTTGGGCTGGATGCGGAACTGGGCACCATGATGACGGGGATTGCGGCCCGGACGGGCGCCTCAATTCAAGAGAGTGACGATTGGGGGGCGCTGGAGGGGGCTCGAGTTGTCTATGCCAAGTCATGGAGAAGCCTGATGGCCTACCAGGACCCTGAGAAAGAGCAGAAGATTCGAGATCAATACCGGCACTGGCAGGTGACAGAGGACTTCATGGCTCGGACAGCTGCGGCCTCTTTCATGCACTGTCTCCCGGTGCGGCGAAACATGGTTGTATCCGACCAGGTCCTAGATTCGCCTCGCAGCGTGGTAGTCGATCAGGCCGAGAATCGGCTCCACGTGCAGAAGGCTCTACTGTTGCACCTGCTAGGCGAGCAACACGGGGGCTCACTTCCCTGAATACGATCGGGAGTACGAAGGAGAAAACAAAATGGATACCGTGACCGGACTGAAGCAGGCGCTGCCCTACCTGCGCCTCTACAGTGGCAAGGTCTTTGTCATCAAGATGGGCGGAGAGATCGTGGCGGAGGAAGAAATACTCGAGCAGTTCGGGGCTCAGGTTTCGCTTTTGCAGCGACTCAGCATCCACGTTGTTGTGGTCCACGGCGGCGGTCCACAGGCCTCCGAAGTGGCACGCAGACTGGGGCTCCGGGTCGAGGTGGTCAACGGTCGCCGTGTCACCGATGCCGAGACTCTGGAAGTTGCTAAAATGGTGTTCAACGGCAAGCTGAACACTGAGATTCTGGCGGGTCTGAATCGTCACCAGGTGGCGGCCGTGGGGTTGTCAGGAGTCGACTCCGGCTTGATCGCCGCCGTTCGCAGGCCGGTCCAGGAGGTCGTGGACCGGGAGACGGGAAAAACCCGGAAAGTGAATTTTGGCTTTGTGGGCGACGTGGAATCGGTCAATCCCGCCGTGCTGCACCATCTCATTGCCGGATCCTACGTTCCGGTGGTCAGTGCCATGGCCGGAGGTCAGGACGGCAGTATCTACAACATGAACGCCGACACGGTTGCGGCAGAGATCGCCATTGCTCTAAAAGCCACCAAGCTGATCTTCCTGACCCCGATCGCCGGGGTTCTGCAGGATCCCACTGATCCCGGAAGCCTCATCTCGCAGATCCGCCTGGAGCACCTTGATGAGTTTCTGAGCAGTAGCGTGAAAGGCGGAATGACTGTGAAACTGGAGGCCTGCCGCCACGCGATTCAGGGGGGAGTGCCGCGTGCCCACATCATCAGCGGTCTCTCGCCCGACAGCCTGCTCGCCGAGATCTTCACCAATGAAGGCTGCGGAACTCTGGTGGAAGCGTAGGAAGGGCCGTGGCCGCGGGCATCCCCCAGTGAAGCAGGACCCTCTTGTCGTCCCAGCGTAGGAGGACCCTCCGTGGTCCGAACAGTTCGCCGCATGGAAGCGGCTCCCGCGCTGTCCCGTCCTGTGGTGGGTCTAGAGGTCCTTGTAGATGATCGCGTCAGCGGGACCTTGCTGGCGGGTCAGGCGGGTCACGTCACCAAAGCGCTGGATTCTCGGCGGTCGAAAGGTCTTGCGGCGCAAGCGTTTCTGAACTTTCATGGGAACAGAATTACCAGAACAAGAGCGCGCATGCAATTGTAGAACCTCCGGGATCTTTCTGTGTCAAGCTTCTGTCCGGTGTCAACCGGGTTCAGCAGTGGTGTTGTCCTGAAACAGAATCCGCCCTCACCCGTAACCATTCTCAGGGGGTTTTTCGTATATGCCCCCAGCGAACTATCGAAATCTCTTTGCTGGAGTTTTCTAAAGAGGGAGGTCACATGTTTCAGAAAACAAGAATGGCTCTGATTCTCGCCGTCTCGGGAGTCATGGTGGCGGCCGCTGCTGGCGTGGTCCAGGAACCTGATTTCTCGGGGGCCTGGGTCCTGAATACAGACGAAAGTGAAATGCCGGGTCGACCGGGTGGCGGTGGCGGACGACCAGAGGGCGGCGGTGGCCCTCCGGGCGGTGATGGTGAGCGGGGCCAGGGTGGTCGAGGCGGCCGGGGAGGCATGCGGCGCGGCATGGGCGGCCAGATCTCCAAGATGACGATCACTCAACAGGAGGATCAGCTCACGGTTGTGGCGGAAGGCCCCCAGGGCGGCAGCCGCGAACAGGTTCTGAAGCCGGGCGCCGGTCCCCAGGAAGTGTCCACCCCCAGAGGTGATTCCACCGTAGAGGTGAACTGGGAAGACGACAAACTGGTCGTGACTCAGGTCTCGGTCCGAGAGACCCCCCGGGGTGAGATGAAGATCGAGCGGAATCAGATCTGGGACCTCTCCGAGGACGGCCAGACGCTCACGCAGCAGCAGGAGATCAAGACTCCCCGTGGAGCGTTTGAGATGAAGCTGGTCTTTAATAAGGAATAATTGTCCCGCCTCGCATCCGCCGGACCGCGGAGGGTCCTCCCACACTGAGGCGGACTACGGAGGGCTTTGCTAAAGTGAGGATGTTCTCGGGCGGCAAAGAGTGGGAGCTGGCAAAGAGTGGGAGCCGCTTCCATGCGGCGAACTGTTCGGATCACGGAGGGTCCTCCCACACTGTTCGGACCACGGAGGGTCCTCCTACGTTGGCGGTCCCACACCGGCTGGTTTTGAGTTGATCCAACTAAGAAGAAAGAGACTCTGCGAGATGCTGATCCATCGACTGATGGCCCTTCCATTGGCAACGTCTTTGTGGACGGTCACTGTGCCGGGACAGGTGCCCCCATCTCAGGGGGCCACGCCGGAGAAGCAGGATCCTGTCATCCGGGTCGTTACCGAACTGGTCGAGCTGCGCGTCGTGGTGACGGACAAGAAAGGCCACCCGATCACCGATCTGACACGTGAAGTGATGAGCGAGGCCGGCGCAGGACCCCTATCGGGCAACTAGTGCCTTGTCAAAGTTCTCGGCCGACATCAGACTTGCAGATATATTCTCCCCTCTCTGCCGGTCGGGGTTCCGTCGTCAATTCCTTCGACTTTTTCGACACCCTCTCACGTGCGCGTTTCGCCCCCCTTTTGCGGACCAAAACCAGCCGGCCCTAACCCGGAAAATTCATAAGTTTTCGGCTGCAGCGCCCCCATCATCCGCGCTGGCTGCGTTCCCCCTCCTCGGGCTCCTCGACAGAGTCACGACTATGCCTGCGGTGCCCTCGGAGGTAAAGCCTTGCCAGCACGGCGCTTGCGGCCCTTCGCTTCGAAAACTTATGAATTTTCCGGGCTAAGTTTCCTGTCAATCAGCTGATCCGACTCCGCTCTGAGAAAACCTGTCTCCGTCAGACGCACTTTCGCAGTTCCTAAGACTGAGAAGCAAAAGGAAGGGAATTTCCAAAAAGGAGGAGTAGGGCGATGTGGCGAAAACTCTTGGTTGTCATTCTTGTCACTTTGACGGCTCATGTGCCAAGGCCTGGCGTTTGTGTAATGGCCCAATCCATGGGCATGGCGAAGGAAACTCAACAACAGGTTGCCGGCGCGGGTGTCGGGTCCTATGTGGCCCTCGAGCTGGTGGATGGGAAGAAACTGAAGGGGCGTCTCGAAGTGATAGGGGAGCGGCGTTTCACGATGGAGTTGTTGGGAAGCCGAGGGGCGAGACTCCAGGTCGGGTATGAAGGGGTTACGAAGCTGAGAGAAGTCAAGAGGACTTCCTGCCGCGCCAGGGGCCAACCGAACGCGGAGCTGGCGAGGCAGGCCATCGATGGTCTGGGGGTGGCTACTCATGTGATGGTCAAGCTACCTGACGAAAGGGTACTGCGGGGGCATATCCAGGCTATCGATGAGAGAAGGTTTGTCTTGAGGCTGGACACAACCGGCCAGCCAACACCAATCTCCTACGGCCAGGTGAAGCAGGTACGGGAAAACCCTCACGTGCCGATTCTCATTGGCGTCTTTACCGCTGTCGGTGCCCTGGTTGCGCTGTTAGTTCTGGTTCTTATGAAAGAATCTGGTCACGAACCGTTCGTGAGCACCATCGACGCGAGCACAATCCAGGCGGGTCAGACGGTCAACGTAAGGATTACTGGAAACAACTTCGCCGCTGGAGCCACAGTGAAATTCAAGAACGGAGGAGGCCGCAAACCAATAGCGTCCAGTGTCGTGGTGGTCGATGCGAACACGATTACCGCAACTGTGACGGTGGACGTCCCCGCACCCTCCCGCAATCGGATCTGGGATGTAGTGGTTACCAATTCGGATCGAAGAACCGGCAAGTTGAAGGATGGTTTTACCGTGACGCCGTAGTCCATACCGCCGTTCGCCAGGTCACTGGACTATCCCACTGATCCCGAGTCGATCCCAGGGCTGACGCCAGGAGTCCCGTTTCGCCCTCCAGGAAATTGTCTGCGGATGCGAAATAAGTTGCCCACCGCGAGGGCTGCTTTTTCACCCTCCTGAGAGCCTGTAAGTGGATCTACGGGAGCAAGCCGACTTGCTTGAAAACCGGGAGGATCTTCTGCATTTGCGCCGCCTGGAACACGGAATGGAGCTTGTGCCGCTGCTCCTCACCGAGTGTCTCGCTGAAGCTCTCGACAAAAGATCGGTGAAGGTGTCCCACACGTTGGCGAGCTGCCTGCAGGTTTAGAAGCAGGTTTCCCAATTCTTCCGCGCCGGCCATCTCCTCGTGCAAGCTTCGCTCAAGCTTCGCCTGTAGCTCCCCGACCTGGCGGCGGGCTTCACCGAGGGCCGGTTGTGTTTCTTGTCTGAGCTGCAGCAAAGCTTGTAATTGACCCGGGGAAAGGTCCAGAAATTGGGCGACCGCGTGAAAGGGAGGGGGAAAGTGTGGATCTTCACCTGTCAGCTTCGCCGGTCCACCCGGTATGAGAAGCTTCGACTGCGCCAGCAATGGTCCGGATACGATTGCAAGCACAAGGAAGACAATGGCTCTCTTCATCACATTTGCTCCTTAAGTACCCTGTTTACCCAAATATACGGCACCGGGTCATGTCTGATCCAGGATTCGGCCCCGAGGTGCTGTCTCATCCAGGGGGACGCGGGCAACATGGGGGTGTGGTTGGCCGTTGGAATTGGTATCGGAATAGCAGTCGGAGCAGCGGTCGGTGCGGCATTAGGTTCTCGCTGTTCATCAACTGACAAAGATCAGGAGAGTTGAGAACAAGACAGACTGAGACAATGCTGGCACCGCCGCCCTGGAACTGGCCGTCTCAAACCGAAGGCCCAACCTATAGCGCCGCCACCGGCATCGTTGCAAACTGCCCCGGCCGGGTCTGGATCACTGTGGCTGCAATCTTCCCCGAGGATCTCACCCAGATCAGTCCCGTGAAGTCCGAGAAGTCAATCTGCGCACTCCAGGGAATCTGATCTACGACCTAAAATGTATCGTGTCTTTTCACTTCCAGTTATCTTGGTTCTGGTGGCCCCGTGTTCGGCGGAATCTCGCCAGTGAGTGACTCCAGAAACGCAACCAGGTCTGAACGCGACCAATTCTCTTCCCCCGTTTCCGTCAATCGGGTCAGTACCTTCAGCTGCGGGTCCAGATGCGGGTTCGAGTTTCCGCCGCCGACATAGAAGTCGATGACTTCTGCAAGTGTCTTCAGACTGCCGTCATGCATGTATGGGGCGGTGAGCGCTATGTTACGCAGCGAAGTGGTCTTAAAGGCTCCCCGATCAGAATCCTTTCCTGTTACTTCGAACCGGCCCAGGTCGGTCAATTCTCCATCCTCCCCTACTCCCACACCGATGTTGTGAAAGAGGTTATCAGTGAAGAGGCCCAGAACATGACAGGCCGTGCAATTGCCTTTTTCGGGATTCCGAAAGATCTCCAGGCCGCGCCTGGCCACCTCACTGAGAGCAGACTCCTCCCCGCCATAGAAGTAGCGGTCGAAAGGAGAGTTGGCGCTGATCACGGTTCGCTCAAAAGAAGCGATCGCCTTTCCCACCATGTCATAACTGATAGGCCCCGGGCCAAATGCCTTTTCAAATTCGGCCCTGTAGGTGGGATCGGCCGTCAACTTTTCCTCCACACCGTCGAGGGTGTGGGCCATCTCAATTGGGTTTTGTACAGGGCCTGCGGCCTGATCTTCCAGGTTTGGTGACCGCCCGTCCCAAAATTGTGTGGTGTAATAGGCGGCGTTGAAAATAGTGGGAGCACTCCGCCCGCCCTTCTGTCCGTTCACACCCTCCGATACCGGCTTGCCGTCTGAAAACCCAGAGGCAGGGGCATGACAGCTTGCACAGGCGATGGTGTTGTCCACTGACAGAGTCAGGTCGTAGTAGAGCTTCCGCCCCAACGCAATGGTCTCAGCAGTGGGCGGATTGTCAACCGGGATCGGAACCGGCGGCAGTCCCAGGGGAGCGGGAATCTGAACGGATGCGGTAATCGGTACGGCTGCCCCCGCAGGTTGCGATTCAAGGTGACCGGGCTGGTTACACGCTGCGGCCACCACAGCAATCAACACCACAAGCAAGAAAACCTTAAGAGCCATCGCCGAGTTCCCCCCTCACTTCGCAACTGCAAGCCTCGACCGCCCGCGGACCACAGCAAGGGTTTTGGACTTGCCAGTCCTGCCTGGCTTCCCACGGGTACGGTTGACCTCGCAAGACAAACAATTTGTGTTAGAGATTGGCCACTATTCTTACCCCGAAAGGAGCTTGGAGTCAAATGGGGAGAGCTCCGGGCAGAGGAGCGACTCAGCCAACCGGATTTCTGACAGCTAGATGGTCCGGTATGTGGGTCGCGGAGATGTTCACGACCGCATCAAGACCCACAGTGGCACTCCTGGGAAGTACCATCTGACCCCTTTCATCGTCTGGGAACACTCCCTGACCTGGTACGAAATGAAGGGACTGGAGCAGGCTCTGATGGACCTCTATGGCGGCTCACGGAGTGACAGCTGGCAGACCCCCCTTCAGAACGAGGTGCGCTCCTACTCCAGGACCAACGCCGAGAGGTGCTTCTACCAGTCGGCACCACGGACGAGCTGTGGAAGCGTACGATGCAGACGGTTTCTTCAAATCCACGGATGGAGGCCTCAACTGGTTCTCGATCGAATCCGTGGAAGTTAAGCACGCGGAACATTTGACACTGCATCCTGTTTCGCCTCAGATCCTGTTCGCTTCGAGGGGTGGTGTCTATCGCAGCCTGGATGGGGGAATGTCCTGGCATCCAGCAAACGCCGGACTCCCTGACTCCGGCGGGGTCACCGCACTGGCAATCAACCCCGGCGATCCGCAGGTAGTCTATGCGGGCGTTCGGGAATCGATTACCTCGAGCAGCAATGCGTACACACTGTTTCGAGCCCTCGACGGAGGCGACAGCTGGGAGGAGGTTTCTCCGCTGAAATACAGAATCTCTCAGATCGTAGCCGACCCTAGCGACTCCGACACCCTTTACGTCGCCTGTGGAAGCGGTCCCAAAGTTCTCTACCGGACTCTGGACGGAGGGGTCACCTGGACGACCCACAATCCGCCAGGTTCACCTGGCCTGACGCAGATCGCCCTGGACCCCAACGACCCGTCTACGCTGCTGGCTGTCACGGGAGACCTGCGGAAAAGTAGAGATCGGGGGAATCACTGGGAGTCCTTTGCGACTCCTGCGGGCCTGCAGTCGCTGGTATTCGATCTCTCTTCTGATGTGTGGTATGCGGCCACAAGCTTCGCCCCCACGGGGCTCTACCGGAGTCAGGATGCGGGTGAGTCGTGGATGCCCTTTGGGGAGGAGGTTCACGGCAGGAGTATCGGTCAGATCGCGGTGGGGCCGGAGGGAACCTCTTCCCTTTTTGCCCTTGGGAGGTACGACTTCTACCGAAGTTTCGATGGTGGAGAGAGCTGGGGGCCTTTGGAGAGATTCCTGGCACCGTTCGGCGATCCCCAGAGTGTCACTGCGCTCACGGTCGATGATCTGAAGCCGTCTCTTTACGCCGGAATCGCGGGTGGTGAGGGTACGGGCTCGGGTGATTCGAAGGTGCTCGTCAGTCTCGACGAAGGAGACACGTGGCAGGACCTGGGTTTGATCATGGAACCCTGGGAGTATCCGAAAAACATTCTGGTCTCTCCCCGGAACCCATTGACACTGTATGTCGTGACCGAGAATCTCCCTTCGGTGCTGCTTTATCGCAGCCTCGATGGAGGCGAAACCTGGGACTTCGCGTTGGATGCGGGTGGCCTCGGGAGGGTCTCCGCAGTAATTGATCCTGAGAGCCCTTCTACTCTGTACGCTGTTATCGAGTCAGAGGAGTTTGACATTACCGGTGTCCTGAAAAGTGTGGATAGCGGGAGCACCTGGGTGTACCGGATTGATGGGTTACCGGTGGATAGCCACGGATTCACCATCCCGCCCTTGGCGCTAACCATCGATCCGGTCCATACCGACAACCTTCTGGGCGGGCGTCGCAGGGCCATCTACAAGACGATGGATGGAGCCGGGTTGTGGTGGCGCGTGGACCGAAACTGGCCGGAAGAAGTCTCTGCCGGCGGGCAACTCCTGATCGATCCCCTGGTTCCTTCCACCATCTACGCCGCCACCCGGGACGCCGGGGTCCTGAGAAGTGAAGACGGTGGAGTCACCTGGGCAGAGTTCAATGAGAGCTTGAACACCTTGAATGTTCAAAGCCTCGACCTGGACGCTCCGCGGCGGCTTCTCTACGCCGGTACGCAAACCGGGGTCCACGTCAGACCTCTGCAGCAATCCTTCGCTCTCTTTGCCGATCCAAATCCGATTCGAGTCTGTGACGGAGCGACCCGGTCGACCTGGATCCTGTGGGATGCGCCCGGAGTGCTCCGCACTGAGATCCGGGTCGGTACGGAGGACGGCCCGCTTTTTGCCGCGGGCCGGGACAAGGGCGCCAAGGCCACGGGAAACTGGGTGCGAGAGGGAATGCAGTTTTTCCTGCTCGAAAGGGGTAGCGGGGAAGTTCTGGCACAAACGAAAGCCAGGTTGACCGACTCCGGCTGCGAGACCTTCTCGGCCGAACCGAACTCCATCCCTGTCTGTGAAGGTTCCGTGGGCGTCACCACTCTGAGCTGGTTTATCGCAACGGCCGGTGGAGTCGAGATCCGGGTTGGCTCACCGACGGGGAAGCTGATGGCTCGCGGAGGGCCGACCGGGTCCGCAGAGACCGGAAAATGGGTAACGGACGGGATGCAGTTCTTTCTGCTCGATCGCGAGACAGAGGAGGTGCTGGGTGAACTTGAGATCCGCCACACACAGGAGGGCTGCTCAAACTAGAGGCGCAACTCAAGAACCCGCTGCAGAGGACAAGATGAATCACTCAGGGTTAGCGATCGGCCTGCTCGTTCCGTTTTTATTGACCGCGGTAAGCGCCCAGGAAGAAGAGACGGAGCTGTACTTTCCCAACGTGGTTTCCTTATGGCTCCGAAACGGCGTCTTCGAAGACATCTTCATGTTGTACAACCACGGGGATGATGAGGTGCAAGCGATCCTTCGGATCTATACGGACGAAGGGCTGCTGGACTCCGAGAATGTCTTCAACATCCCGGGCGGAAAGCTGGAGTCTCTGAGTTACTTTGTCTTTCCATTTCAGTTTTTCCTACCACAGGTTCAGGGCTGGGGGGCTCTCACTCTCCCCACGGGAAGTGCAGTGAAGGCCCATCACCGCCTCTCTGTGAGGGACCGGCTTTTCCAAGCATTTGCGAGCGTCACTACCGAGGCCGTCCCACTGGGCTCTGTTTTCCGGGTCATTCTGCCCAACGTCAAGGTTGAAGACTTGCACTCCATCTCAATCGTGAACCCTTCTCCGGAGGAGACCGCTAAGGTCCGGATCGAGTTTGATCGGCATGGCACGGGCGAGGGCAACATTCGGCGTTGTGATCAGTCTATGTCCATTGCTCCGATGCATCGGATGAGCCGTTTCATTGAGCACGAAGTCTGTGAGAAGGACACCTCGGGCGCTGGATGGCCGCCTGGGCAAATGGAGATGATCTTTTCCAGTGATCTTCCGATTGCCTTTTCGGCGATGGAGTTTTTCCCAGACACCGGTGGCTTTGCTGCCCTACCGGTTCAGAAGTTGGAGGATTAGGCGAATGAGCAACTCGTGGGTAGCGATGCTGATGGTTCCCCTGTTTATCGGAGGAGTTCCGGCACAAGATCCAGACCAGCTACTGGTCTTCCCCAACCTCGTGTCCGGCGTCATTGGTGATTTGCTGTTTCAGGACATATTCGTCGTTCAGAACAATGGCGACGAGTCCGTACAAGTGGGCCTTCGGATGTACACCAATGAGGGAGTAGAAAGAACACACGCCCCCAGGGATATGCTACAAGTTCCGCCAGGTGAAACACGCTCTGTAGAATTGACCACGGACTTCATTGTGCCGCCGCTGCATCCTCCCAATATCAACGGCTGGGCGTTGCTGACGCTTCCGGCCCACGCCGACGTGACAGCTCAGAGCCAGCTCTTTCTCGTTGACAGGGAAAAGACTGGGCCGTGGTCGGGAGACTTCTCAAGTGCCAATAGCCTGGCCGTGGTCCCCGGCATGGAGTTTCGATTCGTCCTGCCCAACATGGCATTCAAAAACGCGCATTCGCTGGCCATCGTCAATCCATCAGAAGACCAGGATGTCGAGGTTCAGGTTCGAATTACGACTGAGTCTGGACCGGTCTGTGAAGCAACTTTGAACGTGGCTCGTTTTCACCGCTTGACGCGCTTCGTCGAAGGTGACCTGTGTGAAGAACTCTCAGGAGACGGCCGAGAGCCAGTTCAGGGCACAGTCACGATCTCGACAGTGGGCGTCCCGATCGCTGTATCAGCCATGCAGCTCTTGACTACAACCGGTGGCTTCGCACCTCTGCCGGTTGAAAGGCTGAAACCCTGACGCATTGGAACTGCCTGGTGCAGTTCTCTCCCTTGTCATTCCGACAGGTGGGCCGCCAACGGGTTCGTCGCCTGATGGCCAAAATGGGCCTGGCGGTCATCTATCCAAAGCCGCGGACCTCACAGCCGCACCCGGAGAATCGAGTGTACCCGTATCTTCTTCGAGGCTTGGCGGTCAGCCGGCCCGATCAGGTGTGGTGTGCGGATGTCACCTACATCCCGATGCGTCGAGGTTTTTTGTACCTGGTGGCGATCATGGACTGGTACAGCCGCCGGGTTCTGTCCTGGAGGCTGTCGAACACGCTGGAGCCGTTCTCTTGTTGCGAGGCACTCGAGGAGGCGCTCAACAGGTACGATCCCCCGGAGATCTTCAATACGGACCAGGGGAGTCAGTTCACCAGTGCGGAGTTCACGGGACTACTCAAGGAGGCCGGGGTGCGTATCTCGATGGACGGCCGGGGCCGCTGGATGGACAACATCTTCATCGAGCGTCTGTGGCGTTCACTCAAGTACGAATGCGTCTATCTGAACGCTTTCGAAACCGGGTCGGAGGCCCGCCGAGGGATCGGCCACTGGATCAATCTATACAACAGCCAGAGACCTCACTCGGCACACAACGGAGCGACGCCCGAAGAGGTGTACACTGGCTTGGACAAAAATTCTGAGAGGGGCCTCGCCCTCAGGCTCATCCCCTCTCAGAATTTCCCTGACTGGCGGCAACAAGAACTACGGAGTCCACCTTAGAAATGCCGCCGAGTGGTCCAGTCAATGGGGTCCACCTCTCTATGACCTTCGACTGTCCACGCCCCAGGCTCGTATGCCGAGGGATGCACCGGCGCACAGCAAGCCCAGCATTCCAATCAGCGCAAGCGGGCTGCCCGTTTTGGGCAACTGGACTGGCGCAGGCTCGGTTCGCGGGGCAGGTGCGGCTGCCGGTCTGGCCGCGGGGGCGCGCGGGGCGGGCGGGGCGGGCGCCGGGGCCTTGGCGGCTACCTGCCTGGGCTTGGGAGCGGGAGCACTGCCTCTGATTACCCTGCCAGTCGTGATCTCAACGCTGGGTTCCTCGGTGATCTGGACGGCGGACACCGTCATGCCCTTTCTCAAATCGAATACAGATGCCGGCCTGCCATTGATGGTGAACTGGATCGGATCCGATTCCTTAATTTTGTACTGTCTGTTCTCGCCATTCGAGTGGGTAAGGATGGTTACGCAACTGTTTTTCTGTAATTTGACTGAGAGCGATCTGAAACAGGATTCTCCTGTGGGTTGAAATCGACCAGACTGAGGTACTGCTTCCCGATCAGCCAGTCTTCGTGAATCTCCTCGACGACGGCGGTGATGAGTCGCAAAGCGGACTCGGTGTTTGGAAAGATACCGACGACCCGGGTGCGCCGGCGAATCTGACGGTTTAGGTTCTCCAGCCCGTTGTTGGTGCGAATGCGCCGCCAGGTAGAACGTGCAAAACGAAAGACCGTAAAGCCTTCGGGCAGGTTGGTCTCCATCCAATCGGCCAGCTCCGGGTTGCGGTCACGGTATTGCTCGACTCGGGTTCGAAGCATGGCCTCGCCCTCGCCGCCTGAGGGTGCGTTGAAGATGTCTCGAATGTCAGTGGCGATGGCGGCACGTTGATCGGATCGGCGGGCGTAACGCTGAGCATTCTGGCTCAGGTGAAACTGACAGCGTTGCCAGGGCACCGAGGGAAAAACGGCTCTTCTAGCAGCACGTAGACCCGAGTGGTCATCGCTGACAATCAGCTGCACACCCTCCAGACCACGCTTTTGAAGCTGCTGCAGAAACCCTCGCCAGTGGACCTCAGCCTCGCTGAGTCGGCAGCTGACCCCAATCACCTCCCGCTTGCCCCAGCAGTTGACTCCGGTCGCTTTCAAGACGGCCACATCCTGAATGCTGCCCTGGCGACGGACCTTCTCGTAGTGCGCATCCAGGTACACAACTGGATAGCTGCCCAAAGGGCGGTTGCGAAACTGCTCGAGTTCGTCGTCCAGCAGCTTGGAGATTCTTGAGACCTGGCTGGCGGAGATCTCGGTGCCGCACAGCTGCTCGGTAATCTCGGTGACCTTGCGCGTCGACACGCCCATTACATACATCTCGGCGATGGCCAACTTGAGCGCCTTCTCCGAACGGCACCCTCGTTCCAGGGATCGGGGATAGAAGTCCAGGTGACGTACTTGTGGAATCCGGATTCGCAGCTGTCCCACTCGAGTGGACAGCGTCTTGTCCTTGTACCCGTTGGCGTGGTCTCGACGCTGCTCGCTCCGCTCCCAGCGTCGAGCTCCCAGAAACTCTTCTCGTTCCAGCTGCATGGCGGCGTTGATCAGCTTCTCTAATACTCCTCGAAACGCTTCACTGCCTTCTTCGATCAGCTCTCTCAATAGTTCTCGTGGTAGCCTCTGTTTTGGGTCTGGGGTCATTCGGATCCTCCTTACTCGTTGCCTTGAGTTTTTGGAGAAATCCTGCCCCAGACCTCTGATCCTTTTAGCTCACCTTTCCCAAATTACAGAAAGAACGGTACACCCCTGTAAGGATTACTGTGGTCCCGCTTCTGAACCAGACAGTACCTTCTGCAACCCGGGTCGTCCTTTCGGTAACGGGGGTAGTGGTGGTGGTGTAGGTGGCTGAAAGTGTCGTTCCGGGTTTCAGTTGCCCCACCGTCCGGCTCTTGTCATCGATGATAAACCTCACGTCGGGGGGTACCGTAACTGATTTGATCTCACCCGTAGACATCTTAACCACGAGTTGGTCCCCTTCCACGTGAAGCACTGTTCCCTTCTTCTGTTCGGTCGTTACTGTGGCGTCACCCTTCACCTTTTCTTTTGACACCGTTCTAGGCTGAGCTGCCGCAGTCGCCATTAACAAACCGATTGCCAGTGTGCATCCAGTGAGGATTCTGCACGTGTTGTCAACAGTCATAATTCTCTCTCCTCTTTGTAGTTGGATTAGCTGAATTGGTCGGCACTTCCGAGCCCCGACCCCGATTTTCCGACTTTATTGAATCTCCACAGTCTTTTGCAAAGCTGCCTGTACGATGAACCGCTCGGGAGCAGCGCCGATGTAATAGAACGGATAACAGGTAACAAGAGTGAGCGAAGGAACCACCCGTGGCTCCAGTACCTCAACGTCATCCGGGCTCACGATTCGGATCTCATCAACGCTGTAAGTCATTGTCTTGTCCAGCGACGAGAGTTCCAGTGAATCCCCGATAGAGATATCCTTGAGACCTCGGAAAAAGCCATCGCGGTGCCCTGCGATGCCAATATTCCTCCCTTCCCCAATCGCTCCCGTGCCCGCAATACGCCCCACTCCCTGATTGAGGGTGAGCGGGTCGGTACCTTCGAGAACGGCGACCTCAAGATGAATCGAGGGTATTTTCAAGAGAGCCAGCGGGGCGTCGCGAAGCCTGAGAACGGTTGTCTTGTAGGCTTCTATTCGCGTTTTCGACCACCACGTGAAGTCGGCTTTTTCGCCCGTCCGGATTGCTTCATCTCTCAGCCTTCCTTCGTCCGCCGGCGCTCGTTCGTCAGCCTGCGCCGCAGCGCTGCCTCCCGAAACTTCTTTCAGCGCGGCTGCCTGCAGTTCCCGAAACCGCTCCACTTGGGCGCGCGAAGCCGTTGCACCGTGGAACTCCGCGATGCCATAAACGGATAGAAGAATCAGGGCCAGCACCAACAGAACTCTTTCAGCCCTGGCCCTACCAGCCACTACCTCAGAATTGTTCGTGTGTCTTTGTTCCAGCGGCATGCTGACGTTCGCGCTAGAGCAGGAATACATCGATGCCCCTATGTCTTTGTTAACATCAAGACAGGGAGGCGCTGGCGGCAACCCGGAAGGCCTTTCAAGAACGGTCGCAAGGCTGCAGGTCTGGAATGGGTGAAAGGCTTTCATGACCTTCGGCACTTTAGGGCTACTCAGTGGCTGAGCAACAGTATGGATATCCGGCAGGTCAGGGAACTGTTGGGTCATGCTGACATCTCAACCACAATGCGGTACGTCCACTACATCCAGGAAGAGGCCTTCGTAGCGGCTGAGGCTGCTGAGCGGGCTGAGTTGGCTCAATTTGCAGGTGGACGAAAAGTGGACGGAGTGAAGGTTGGCTGACCAACCAGGCTTTAAGCCGATCGTAAATATTCGGTAAACCCATCATCGGCTTTATGCCTAATGGGGTGAGGCGGGTTGGGAACTCAAGTGGAGCGAAGCGATCTTCGGAAGTGTTTGCTCAGGGGGTAGAGCCAGATGCTTTTGGTGGGCAGATCGGCCTTGCGGTCACGGTCCAGCTTGCCCCGGCCCTGGGTCTGTCCGACATGGATCCAGTTGGCGGCCTTGTAGCAGGCGCCTGTGAAGCGCCCCGTGTCGACGAAGGTTTCCAGCAGAACGGGTCGGTAGGCGTAGCGGTCGTGCCAGTCCTCGGGGAGTTGACGCGCGGCCATGGCCAGCAGTTTAGAGGCCAGGTTCTTGGACTCGACCCAGGGAAGGATCAAGAAACGGGCGTTGTTGACGATCAGTTGAAGGTTTCTCTCCCTTTCCGAAGGACGCCAGCCGATGAAGCGGTCGCGAGGGGCGGTTTTCCAAGCGGCGGCGCCAAAGCCGAGCAGGGCCAGGATGCGGCTTTCGGAACAAGCGAAGTAGCGCAGCTGAGCACCCGGCAGGGGCTTGTATCCCAGATAGTGGTAGCGGTCGATGTATTCATTCCACAAAGTGGAGTCGGGGCGGCTCAGGACCGGCTCCAGATGCAGGCCGGACAGCTCGTGCACGGGTCGGGACAGCAGCGGTTGTGGTGCGCTGCAGAAAGTGTGCTTGATTGGGCCCGAGCCTCCCTTCGGGTTGCGAGGGGGCGGCAGCTGCAGCAACCCCTGCCGATGCATGCGCAGCATGGCCACCCGGCAGCTCATCTCCTTGAGGCCACCGTCAGGCTTGAACCAGCCCAAGAGCTGGCAGGCCAAGCGGGAGAGCTGGGCCCGCGAGAGGGGTGTACCGTTCTTTCTGTAATTTGGGAAAGGTGAGCTAAAAGGATCAGAGGTCTGGGGCAGGATTTCTCCAAAAACTCAAGGCAACGAGTAAGGAGGATCCGAATGACCCCAGACCCAAAACAGAGGCTACCACGAGAACTATTGAGAGAGCTGATCGAAGAAGGCAGTGAAGCGTTTCGAGGAGTATTAGAGAAGCTGATCAACGCCGCCATGCAGCTGGAACGAGAAGAGTTTCTGGGAGCTCGACGCTGGGAGCGGAGCGAGCAGCGTCGAGACCACGCCAACGGGTACAAGGACAAGACGCTGTCCACTCGAGTGGGACAGCTGCGAATCCGGATTCCACAAGTACGTCACCTGGACTTCTATCCCCGATCCCTGGAACGAGGGTGCCGTTCGGAGAAGGCGCTCAAGTTGGCCATCGCCGAGATGTATGTAATGGGCGTGTCGACGCGCAAGGTCACCGAGATTACCGAGCAGCTGTGCGGCACCGAGATCTCCGCCAGCCAGGTCTCAAGAATCTCCAAGCTGCTGGACGACGAACTCGAGCAGTTTCGCAACCGCCCTTTGGGCAGCTATCCAGTTGTGTACCTGGATGCGCACTACGAGAAGGTCCGTCGCCAGGGCAGCATTCAGGATGTGGCCGTCTTGAAAGCGACCGGAGTCAACTGCTGGGGCAAGCGGGAGGTGATTGGGGTCAGCTGCCGACTCAGCGAGGCTGAGGTCCACTGGCGAGGGTTTCTGCAGCAGCTTCAAAAGCGTGGTCTGGAGGGTGTGCAGCTGATTGTCAGCGATGACCACTCGGGTCTACGTGCTGCTAGAAGAGCCGTTTTTCCCTCGGTGCCCTGGCAACGCTGTCAGTTTCACCTGAGCCAGAATGCTCAGCGTTACGCCCGCCGATCCGATCAACGTGCCGCCATCGCCACTGACATTCGAGACATCTTCAACGCACCCTCAGGCGGCGAGGGCGAGGCCATGCTTCGAACCCGAGTCGAGCAATACCGTGACCGCAACCCGGAGCTGGCCGATTGGATGGAGACCAACCTGCCCGAAGGCTTTACGGTCTTTCGTTTTGCACGTTCTACCTGGCGGCGCATTCGCACCAACAACGGGCTGGAGAACCTAAACCGTCAGATTCGCCGGCGCACCCGGGTCGTCGGTATCTTTCCAAACACCGAGTCCGCTTTGCGACTCATCACCGCCGTCGTCGAGGAGATTCACGAAGACTGGCTGATCGGGAAGCAGTACCTCAGTCTGGTCGATTTCAACCCACAGGAGAATCCTGTTTCAGATCGCTCTCAGTCAAATTACAGAAAAACAGTTGCGTAACCCCCGCGAGCGGGTCGGATCTTCGCCAATCAGCTCACACAGTCGCCGCATCTCCCGGCCGCTAAAGTCTCGCCCGCAGAAGCGTTTCATCCAGCCTCCGCTGCCGGCGTCCTGGCCCAGGTCAATGCGCGGGCACGATGGGGGCTTATTTCCCAGGGAAGAAAAGGATCCAGGTCGGGTGGCGGCTGTCCGCCTTGCCTAGCGCAGGCCTGCAGATAGTCCCTGAGCCACAGGCGGGGGTTGAGGCCGTTGAGTCGCAGGGTGGCAAAGATGCTGAATAAGCTGGCCGCCAACTGGGCGCTCCAGCGGCTGCCTGAGCCGTAGGAATTCTTGCGTCCCACCACCGGGTTGCGCAAGGCGCGTTCGGCGGCGTTGTTGTCCATAGCCACTTCCGGTTGATCCACAAACACGGTCAGCCCTGGCCAGTGTCGAGCCAGGCTTTTCAGGACCTTGCGACAGGGGGGAGCCAGGCTGGGAAGCTGGCGTTGAGCCTCGCATTGCTCTCGCATTTTCTCAACCGCCACCCGCAGCTTTCGATCGGCCCGGGCCCATTCCAAGGGCTGATCGCGAACTGCCAGCCGCAGCTGATTGGCAGCAAAGAGCCGGCCAATGTCGTCAATCCACATCAGGGACCAGTCCTGCCAGGGGGGGTGGGATAGGCCCAGTCGCCAAAAGTCGCGGCGCACGTGAGCCCAGCAAAAGGCATGGCAAATACGCCCCTCTGAGACCCGGACCAGCTTCTTATAGGCAGAATATCGATCGGTGAGTAAAGTGCCCTGGGCGCTGCCGAAGTGAGATTGAGGCACTGCAGACGAGCGACTGGGTTGGAGCTGGTACACGACTGTGGAGGCCGACAAAAACACCCACAAATGCCAGAGCCGTCCGCTTTTGCCTTCCACCGCCACAAACACCGGCCAGCCGGTCTCGTCGGCTTGCCAGTTCTCCTGGGTGAGCTGCTGCTGGGCGATCGCCTCGGCCACCGGCAAAAACAGACCCTGCAGTTTTTTCAGCCCTCCGGCCACCGTTCCTGCAGAGAGAGTCAAACCGTGGTCTCGCCACTGCTGCAACAGACGGTGGGTGGGGCGGCAATGGTCAAACTTCTCCAGCAGAATCTCCACCCAAACCGAAATCCCTAGTTTGCCTTTGGGAATCAAGCGTGCCGGGGCGGGCGCCGTGACAATGCCGGGCAGCACCCCGCAGCGGCAGGCCGCTTTGTACTTGCGCCGCCGGATCACCCGCCGGTGGGCCCGCACTTCGATTTCGGCCACCTCGGCGTCTTCCGTCCAGCCCAAGGCTTCCAGTGCCAGACCGCATTTCGGACAGCTTTTTTGGGCTTCCTCCAGATCCACTACCTCTTCCTGGGCTGCCAACCCGTCCAGAGTGGTCCGACCGTGCCCCTGCTTGCCTTTTTGCTGCCCTCGGGGTCGCCCGCTCGCCTTGGGGCTGGAACTGCCAGCGCGCCCACCCTTGGCCTGTTCACTCTTGCGCCCCCAGAGCTGACTCTCCAGCTCTCGAACTCGAGCCCGCAGACTCAAGTTCTCTGACTTCAACTGCTTTTCTCTCTCCACCGCCCCGGCATGCTGGGCCTTCCAGTACGCTGCCGCCCAGCGCAGCCGGATGTACTCTTCCTTGGCCACCAAAACCCGCTTCGTCGAGCCATCAGCCGTCAGTCCACCCGATTCCGGCTTGGTGGTAGCACTCAGCTGCATGCTCCCTGTATACACACTCGCAGCTTCTGTGTCCAGCAAAGTTTGACCGCGGGCTTATTTGGAAGGAGATTATTGCAAGACGGGGTTTACCGAATATTTACAGCCGATCACTCTAACTCATTGCAAACAAATGGTGCGAAAGGGGGGATTCGAACCCCCACGCCCTTACGGGCACCAGATCCTAAATCTGGCGCGTCTGCCAATTCCGCCACTTTCGCACCCGGCGGGGTCTCCATTGTAGGACGTCTTCGTCGAGGATCGGTTTCTGGAAGTCGCCGAGCGGCCGGCGGCGGGAAGATCGTCAGCGATCCGAGAAGGCACCAATCTGACGGCTCATCAAAGACACTTTTTCTCGAGCTCGAGCAGAAACTGCTTGCGCCACACCCCTCCGCCATAGCCCGAAATCGATCCGTCGCTGCGGATGACACGATGGCAGGGGATCAGGATGGCGATCCGGTTGTCCCCGTTGGCGCTGCCGACAGCTCGCTGTGCTCCCGGGCGCCCCATGGCGCGCGCCTCCTCAGAGTAGGAGCGCGTCTCCCCGTAGGGAATCTGCTGCAGAAACTCCCAGGCAGCGCACTGGAACTCGGAGCCGGCAACGATCAGGGGGACGGAGAACTCTCTCAAATCTCCCTGGAAGTAGAGTGTGAGTTCCTCGCCGAGCTTCTCGAGATGCTGATTCTGCCCGGGCAATACCGCGCACTCCAGATGTTTCTTGAGGCGCCGAATCTGCGTCTCCAGCATGCGCCGATCCGCGAACTCGAGCAGGCAGATCCCCTCTTCCGTGGCGGCTGCAGCCACCGGTCCGAGGGGAGTCAGCAGGCGCGTCATCAGGGCGGTACTCTTATAGCGGCTGCGTGCCGGCGTATTCCCCAGAATGCGGTCGAAGGCGTCTCGGAAGCCGCTCAGCGACTCGAATCCATGATCGTAGGCCACCATGACCTGCTCGTCGCCGAGTCGAATCCGGCCCAGAGCAAGTCCCAGACGCCGAGCTCTCTGGTAGGCCTGGAAGGTCATCCCGTGGTGCCGGCGGAACCAGCGACGTACCCGGCCCGGATCCAGTGAGCGTGCGCGCAGGTCCGAGTCGGTCCACTTTCTCGAGGGGTCCTCCTCGACAGCAGACAGCAGACCCTCCAGCCAATCTGGGGTCTTGCCACTTGGCTGCAGCGGTTTGCACCTTTGACAGGGCCGGTAGCCGGCCACAAGGGCCTGGCGGGAATCGGCGAAGAACTCGACGTTCTCCCGATGGGGTTTCCTGGCCGGGCAACTGGGCCGGCAGAAAATGCCGGTGGTCCTGACCGCTGTGACGAAAATCCCGTCGTAGGAGCTGTCCCGAGCGACCAGCGCGGAGTACATTTCGTCAGGCGGCGGCAGGGTATTCGTGATCATGACCGCACTGTACTCGCCGACAGCTTCCATTTCTACCGAAAACTGAGCGCCGAATTCTCGCAGCCTGGAACAGCCTTCTCAATTGCCGCGATCCGGCGATCGGTTGTAGAATATGTGGTTTCCCCTGCCCTCGGGCAGCGGACAGTAGGGTGGGCGTAGCTCAGCTGGTAGAGCACAGGGTTGTGGACCCTGTGGCCGCGGGTTCGAATCCCGTCGCCCACCCCATCGGCGCGCCCGTAGCTCAGCTGGATAGAGCGCCGGACTTCGAATCCGTAGGTCGCAGGTTCGAATCCTGCCGGGCGTGCCAGTCTTTTCAATGACTTACGGGGATTCACCCTGGCCGCTGTTTTGTTCACGATCCTGCAAACCTTGCAGCTGTGGGAGATCAACCCGCAACGGTGGCTGAGTTCCTATCTGAAATGCTGCGCCGAATCGGGCAACCGGGCGCCGCCGGATGTGAAGCGATTCCTGCCCTGGGAAATGGACCCCGCCCAAAGAGCGGCCTGGAGTCGACCCTTTTGTCGGGAGGCGGCATGAAGCGCTACTGCGGCCGCAACTTCAGCGGCGAGCAGATCGGGCAACTCCGAGACTTGATTGCCGACAACCCGGGCCGCACGCGCGCCCAGCTGTCTCGATCGGCGTGCCGACTGCTTCAGTGGCGCAAAGCGGACGGTGGCCTCAAGCAGATGAGCTGCCGGGTGGCCATGCTGCGCATGCATCGCGAGGGGCTCCTGCAGCTGCCGCCCCCTCGCAACCGGAAAGGAGGCTCGGGCCCGATCGAGCACACTTTCTGGAGCGCCCCGCAACCGCCGCTGTCCCGACCCGTGCATGAGCTGCCCGGGGTGCATCTGGAGCCGGTCCTGAGCCCCCCCGACTCCGCTTTGTGGAATGAATACATCGACCGCTATCACTATCTGGGATACAAGCCCCTGCCGGGTGCTCAGCTGCGCTACTTCGCTTGCTCTGAAGAGCGCATCCTGGCCCTGCTTGGCTTTGGCGCCGCCGCTTGGAAAACCGCCCCCCGCGATCGCTTCATCGGCTGGCGTCCTTCCGAACGGGAGAGAAACCTTCAATTGATCGTCAACAACGCGCGCTTTCTCATCCTTCCCTGGGTGCAGTCTAAGAACTTGGCCTCCAAACTGCTGGCCTTGGCCGCGCGTCAACTCCCCGAGGACTGGCACGACCGCTACGCCTACCGGCCCGTTCTACTGGAGACCTTCGTTGACACCCAACGCTTCACAGGCGCCTGCTACAAGGCCGCCAACTGGATCCATGTCGGACAGACCCAAGGGCGCGGCAAACTGGACCGTGACCACAAGGCCGATCTGCCCACCAAAAGCATCTGGCTCTACCCCCTGAGCAAACACTTCCGAAGGTCGCTTCGCTCCACTTGAGTCCTCAAGAGCATCGTCCGTTGGTCATTGCTTGAGTATGGGTTTACCGAATATTTACATTCACCCTGAACTGGCAAAGAGCCGATCACCCGTTTGTCACCCGCTCCATTTCTTCCAGCTCTGCGATTTCGGCCCGTTGAGCCTGACGAACACTGCGGATTGCGTGATCCGGAACAGACAATGCGTAGCGCATGGTGGTCTGGATGTCGGTATGACCGAGGAGGTCCTTGACAGTTCGGACATCGACTCCCAATCGCAACCACTGGGTGGCGCGGTATCGCCTCAGATCATGAAACTCGACCCAGTCCAGACCAGCTGCCTTACAGCCACTCTTGAAGGGCTTCTCAGGATTCACCCAGGGTCTGCTCGTCGAGGAGTTCACAAACACGTACGGGCAGTCGATGTACCGGACGAGCTTTCCCAGCCACCCGATTGCGAAATCGGACAGGGGAACGTCCCGTACTTTCCGATTCTTACTCCTTCCCACGGTCAGTACCTTCTGAGACATCTTGAGGTTGCTCCACTTCAGCGTTAGGGCCTCACCTTTGCGAATGCCAGTGTCACCCAGGCTGTCATCGCTGATCTCCACACGTCGAGGAGTTCACAAACACCGGATGCTGGGCAGCAGAATTCGATGTACCGGACGAGCTTTCCCAGCCACCCGATTGCGAAATCGGACAGGGGAACGTCCCGTACTTTCCGATTCTTACTCCTTCCCACGGTCAGTACCTTCTGAGACATCTTGAGGTTGCTCCACTTCAGCGTTAGGGCCTCACCTTTGCGAATGCCAGTGTCACCCATGACGGCTGTCATCGCTGAGATCTCCACACGGTGCATCGCATCAACAAGCCCTCGAAACTCGTGTGGTTCCAGAACCGGTCGCGCCAGCTCCTGAACCTTGAGCTTCGGAAATCGGATCAGCGGATGCTGGTCGATCACCTCCGTATCGAGGGCTGATCAACGTCAAATAGAATTCCCGCACGCATTGACTCATCCAAAATCGAACTGATGGCATACCGTTTCCTCATCAAGAATCGAACCGAAAACTTGATGAGGAGGTCACAGATTGAAGAAGAAGTTGAGTTTGGAGTTGCGCCGAGAATTGTTGACGCGTACCGCTGAGGATTACGCATCGGCCCGCAAAGGGATCAAGAGCCAGATTGTAGATCAGTTGGTCGCGACAACCGGCTACGGTCGCAAACATGCGATTACCCTGTTGAACAATCCGCCGAGCAGGGCCAGTTCGTCGCGGCCCCGCCGTGCCCGATACGATGACCGGGTGAAGCGGGCACTGGTGACTCTTTGGACAACGGCCAACCGGATCTGCGCAAAGAGACTGGTCCCCTTTGTTCCCGAGTTGATCGAAGTTATGGAGAGGAACGGTCATCTATCCTTGCCGCCTGATGTTAGGCGAAGGCTGCTAGCGATCAGCCCAGCTACCGCTGATCGATTGTTGGCTTCCGAAAGAAGCAGCCGGCACGGTGTCAGTACGACCCGACCAGGAAGCTTGCTCAAGAAGCAGATCAAGGTCCGAACCTTCGCTGACTGGGATGATCTTCAACCCGGTTTTGTCGAAGCCGACCTTGTGGCTCACTGCGGCGAGAGTGCTGCAGGCAGTTTCCTACACACTCTGGTCCTGGTGGACGTCGCAACGGGCTGGACCGAATGCGTGGCGCTGCTACGGCGTAGCGAAGCCGATGTGATCGGGTCTCTCAACTGCCTGCGTGGGCGGCTCCCGGTTCCTCTTCTCGGATTGGACACGGATAACGGAAGCGAATTCATCAACTATGAGATGCTCCGTTACTGCCAAAGAGAGCAGATCACTTTCACTCGTTCCCGGGTGGGTCGAAAGAACGATCAGGCCTTCGTTGAGGAGAAGAATGGTTCGATCGTGAGACGGCTGATTGGCTACGATCGCTACACGGGTCTGGGGGCCTGGCGAGCCCTGATTCAGCTTTACGAGATTCTGCGCCTCTACGTGAACTTCTTTCAGCCCTCGATGAAGCTAATCGAGAAGCAACGCCGGGGTGCACGCGTCAAGAAACGCTACGATCGGGCTCAAACTCCTTACCAGCGAATCTTAGCCTCTGATTGTCTCACCAAGAGAAAAATAGAACCCATCAAAGACCTGTACAGGAAGCTGGATCCAGTCACGTTACTCAAAGAACTCGAGCGAAGACAGGACCATTTTTGGACCTTTGCCAACGGACAAAGAGAACCGGAGGGAAACGGCTCCCCTAGAGAGATGGATGCTGTTGTCAGGAAGTACCTTGCTGAGATCAGTGCTGCACCAGAATCCAACCAAATCAGGAGATATCGGCGGACGAAGAAGCCCCGGGTTGCCCGGACTTGGAGGACCCGGGAGGATCCTTTCGTTGAAGTCTGGCCAGAGGTTCGTGTCCAACTGGAAGTCAATCCCGCTCAAACAGCCAAAGCGCTTTTCATTCGGCTTCAACAACGCCATCCCTGTCGATTCTTTGATGGGCAGCTGCGAACTTTGCAGCGCCGCGTCAGGGACTGGCGAAGAGAACAACTCTACAAGGCCGAGATCTCCCGTGTAGAGCCAACGTTCTCTGAAATCGGGTCTGATTTCGCAAAAGAAGGTGCGCCAACAAAGGGGCAACCAGCCGAGGTCAAAATAGTCTTATGAGCCATGGGAAGTGTCCCCTGACGGCCACACAGCAATGTCGCCTCGACCGCTGGGCCGTACATCTCCAGCAGCAGGGACTTCACGGTCCCGGGACAACCCAAGAAGGGGGTCACCTGAGTCGGCCGCCGAGAGGGAACCCCATTCGGGCTCGCCCTCACTGTGTCCCCTCTCGCAGTCCAAGAACCGGACAAGACAATTCGCTCAAACCAAGAACAACACCCTACTTGACAAGGTGGGTCATTTTTACGTGATCACTCCGGCACATTATTCCCTTGTCATTTCGACCTTCCACTCCACCCGTTGTTTCTGCGAGACGGAAGAAATAAGCTGTTCTGAACTGGGTTCGATTCCCAATGAGGCAAGTTTCTAGCTTCGGTTCGATTCTTAGATGAGGCAACACGCGGGGAATTCTAACTGTCGCCAATCACACATCAACCGACATCAAGTACAAGGCCAAGCAGGTGGTGGACAGTTTCTTTCAGCGCTTCGGCGATGTGGCCTCGGCGGTCGTCGTCCTCGTCGGCACACAGGTTTTCGTTTTCGGGACTAGCGGATTTGCGATGGCGAACGTCGTTTTTGTACTGCTCTGGTTGGGCCTGATCGCCGGTATCGCCCGCGAACATCGAGAGATCGAGGCCGGCAACCGGCCCAGGATCAGCGAAGATGTCTGAGACGGCGCTCCCGGGACCGGAGCCAGGCGTTTCCACCACCCACCAGATTGGGTAGCGCGACTGGGGCCGTGTTGGCAAAGTTACGGAGACTCTGGCTGAGATTGCGGTGAAAGAGGCCCGGGTGAACCCGAGCCTTCGCGAATTTCACTTGGCGGAGACGGTTACCAGCGATTTCTGCTTTGTCCGCCGCGGCCGCCGGATCCTCGGTTTTCACGGGGTTTGGCCTCGTTGACAACCAGAGTCCTGCCTTCGAGATCGGAATTATTCAGCTTTTCCATAGCAGCCTCGGCTTCCTCCTGGCTGCCCATTTCAACGAAACCGAACCCTTTCGAGCGGCCGGTCTCCCGGTCGGTGATCACCTTGGCCGACTCAACGGTTCCGTGCTCCGAGAAAAGCTCTTCCAGGTCTGCGTTGGTGGTCGCGTAAGGCAACCCACCCACATACAACTTGTTGCTATTCATGTTCTCCTCCAAGAGAATCTGTTTTGTCTTCCATTCGCGAGATTCGTCCGCCAAAGCGAGGCAGAATACGGGAAACAGACACTTCGGTGTCACAATCCGGTTACTATCTAGTTTTGTTGGGAGTTTTTTTCGCTATGGTGAGACAGATCAGGTCTTCTGTTTTTGATTTTCCAAGCTCCTTCAGGAGACCTCAAACCAAAGAAACACCTTAAGAATACGCGGCATCCGGCGATCCGTCAAGCAGCCTCTGTCCTTGCCTTGAAACCTCCAGTTAGCCCGGATGATTCATAAGTTTTCGTAGCGAAGCGGGGGAAGACCCGTTCTGACAAGGCTTGCGACCGAGGCCCCCGGAGGCGTACTCGTGCAGTACGCCGAGGAGGCCGACCGAGCGTAACGCAGTCAGGGCGGGAGATTCTCACGCTGCAGTAGAAAATTTATGAATCATCCGGGCTAGCCGGACTGGTCTGGTTTCGCAGGCCTTATTGCGATGATGTCGGATCGTCGGACTAAGTGCCGCAGAAGGTCTTATAGCAAGCAGTAAACTCGCGATGCGCCGGCTGGGAGAAGGCTTCGAGCCCGGGTTTCTCATCATAGGGGTGCGCGATCACGTCGAGCAGCCGCTCGAATAAGGTAAGGTCAGCGTGATCAAAAGCTGCGGTTAAAGCTTCTTCCACGAGGTGGTTGCGGGGGATATAGATCGGATTCACTGCGCGCATTGCCTTCGCCGTCCCTGATGTTAGTTGTGGGGCGAGGCGACGACGCCATCGCTCGAGCCAGGGTCGGACGGCATCCGCCGATGGGAATAGGGCTTCCAGTAACTTCGGATCGCCTTCTGCGGCGTCGGCCAGCCGCCGCCAGCCAAGCGTGAAATCGACGGCGTGCTGCTCCAACAGCTCGAGCCAATCCCGTGCCAGTAAGCCGTCGCCGTCAGTTGGGGCAATTGTCAAACCGAGCTTGGCGCGCGCGCCGGCCAGCCACAATGCCTCATAGCGTGGTATGAACCCATTGATCACCTCTGTCGCTTCCGCCACGGCCCGATCCGGTGCGGTGTCGTCGATCAGCGATAGAAGGGTTTCGGCGAAGCGAGCCAGGTTCCAGCCGGCAATCATCGGCTGATTGCCATAAGCGTAGCGTCCACCAGTATCGATCGAGCTGAACACCGCATGAGGACTGCAGGATTCCATGAACGCACATGGGCCGTAGTCGATGGTTTCCCCCGAGACAGCCATATTGTCCGTGTTCATTACACCGTGGATGAAGCCGACCTGCATCCACTGAGCAAGCAAAGCGGCCTGGCGTTCGGCTACGGCCTTGAGCAGCAACAGATATCGGTCAGGTTCTCCCGATAGATTAGGATCATGACGTTCGATGACAAAGTCGGCCAGCGCGCGAACCTGATCGTGCTGCCGACGCGCTGCAAAATACTGGAACGTGCCGACGCGGATATGACTGGCCGCGACGCGCGCGAGAATCGCGCCGGGCAGCGGGCGCTCGCGCGTCACGAGTTCTCCCGTTCCAACCGCCGCTAAAGCGCGGGTCGTGGGAATGCCCAGAGCGTGCATCGCCTCGCCAATCAGGTACTCACGCAACACGGGACCAACAGCGGCTTTACCGTCGCCGCCGCGCGAGAAGGGCGTCGGTCCTGACCCCTTCAACGCGATATCTCTGCGCCGTCCGTGACAGTCGATCACCTCGCCCAAGAGTAGGGCGCGTCCATCTCCCAACAGCGATACAAACCCACCGAATTGATGCCCTGCATAGGCCTGCGCCAAGGGCTGTGCGCCAGCCGGCAATTGGTTGCCGGAAAAGATTTGGGCAGCAAGGCTTGACCCTAGTTTCCCGGCGTTCAGACCAAGTTCCTCGGCAAGGGGGCTGTTGAACCGCAGCAGCACCGGATCTGGAACGACCGACGGAGCGCAAGAGACATAGAAACCGGGCAACCGCTCGGCGTAGCTGTTGTCCCAACGGAATTGAGTAACCGTCGAAGGCTCGTGCATGAACTCTATCCTGGGAACTACGTAGATAACCGCTACGACTCTTAGAGTATAACGGACGGAATCCACGGACACCGATCGCCAAACTCGTTCCCTACCTGCAAAGTGCTGAGGAGTTGCGACTTGAAGGGGCGGAGCAGGCCGCGAGTGTGTTGCAAGGGCTTTCCCCGGTACGGCTGCTGAAACCGGTGGATGTCGTTGAGGCGCTGCGGGAGGATCGCAAAGGCCGGTGATTGTCTATCTGGACACAAGTGTCGTCCTGAGGGTCCTGTTTGGACAGGCGCCGCGGTGGAGGGGCTGGAGTGCTTGGGACACAGCCTGGTCGAGCGAGTTGATGGGAGTCGAAGCGCGGCGGGCCATTGACCGATTTCGCCTCCAGGCCGCCCTCGATGACAGGGGGGTTGCGGAAGCTCAACAGTTGTTCATGACGAAAAGGGGACAGTCTACTTTGGCACCAATTTCCCGAGATGAAAAGAGCAGCCAGGGCAGCATCATTTCAGAGGGGACAGAGTAGACTGTCCCCTTTTGTTTGACGGGTTAAAGGACCCCGCGAGCGCGAACTCCGCCCCGCGCACCCTCGGGTCGGCCGAGCTGTCTCCATCGACATCCTGTACTTCGACGTACGAGTTCTCGACAACCTCACAATAGCGTCACGTGTGATGCTGCCTCTACCATCAGTTTGAACTTCTCTCCGCGTTCGTCATGATCGGGAGAATGTCCGCCACATCCCGACAACAGCGTTGCTATGACCACCGTCTCAAAGAACTCGTCCGCACTTCTGGAGATCTCTCCGTGGCCCTAGCCCGTCTGTTAATAGATGTTAAAAATTTAACATTTCCTGTTCCTTTTGACAAGACGCACCTCTTATAATGAACTCGGGTGCGAGCGGAAGGGTGATCAGCCTTCCAGGCAGGACCACCAACGGGAGGTGACTCCGGGTCCGCGGGTGATTCTTGGGGATTATTCGGAGGACCTATGAGAATTGGTGCTGGGTTTGCCTTGCTGGCGGCGATGGCTCTGCAACCGGCCGGCCTGCAACCGCTCATCCCAGAAACCGAGCGCGATGCCCTCATCGCCATCTACAACAGTACCAACGGCCCAGGCTGGTATCAGAATGATGGCTGGCTGGGTCCCGCCGGCAGTGAAGCGTCCTGGTACGGTGTGACAGTCGAGAATGGACACGTCACCTTGCTACATCTTTCCTCCAACTACCTGGACGGGACCCTGTCCCCCCAGATCGGGAATCTGAAAGAGCTCAGGGAGCTGGACCTGTGGGGTGGGGATTATTTACCTACGTGGCCGCCTTTTCTGAACAACCAAATTGTACAGATCCCTCCTGAGATCGGCCAACTTGGCAAGCTCGAGTTTCTTGACCTGTCCTGGAACGAGTTTGAGGTTCCTCTCCCGACCGAGATCGGAGACCTGGAAAACCTCCGCGCTTTGTTCCTTGATTATAACGACCTGAGCGATCTACCCCTGGAGATTGCCAGGCTGGTCCATTTGGACACCCTCTCGCTTCGAGGTAACGATTTTGTGGAGCTACCCGCCGTAGTTGGAGACCTGACCAGCCTCAGGGTGCTCTCCATCGGGTCACACCGGCTGACCACCCTTCCCTCCTCTATTGGCAACCTTACAGGCCTGGAGGTACTGCATGCTGAGCGCAGTTCGCTGACAGAGCTCCCGGAATCTCTGGGCCTTCTGGAGTCCCTTGAGGAGTTGGATCTGAGCAGAAACCGGCTGGTTCGCCTCCCGGAGTCCATCGGTGACTTGAGCAGCCTGCGGGAACTGGACCTTAGTCGGAATGTGCTGCGGAATCTGCCCTCGTCAATTGGAAAGTTGAGGGCTCTTACGTCGCTTCAGCTTCAATACAATCTGCTCGTCTCACTCCCTGAGGAGTTTGGCAATCTGGAGAGCCTGCCGGGGATCGACGTGTCCCGTAACCCACTCCAGGAACTGCCCGCGAGCCTGGGCAACCTGACTGGCGCCGCCTATTTGGATATCAGCGGGACGAACCTGGTCGCCTTACCGGCTGAACTGGGGAACATTCCCGCCTTGCTGACCCTGAGAATGGTGGATGCAGACCATGAAACCGTACCTGCTGGAATCGGGCAGATCACTCAATTGACGAGCCTTTTTCTGAACGACAACCGGCTCACCGATCTTCCTTCCGAACTGGCAGCTCTGCAAAGTCTGGAATTGCTGGACATCTCCAACAACGCCATGGAGCAACTGCCCTCCGTAATCGGTCAACTGCCCAGCGCGACGGAATTGCATTTCGAGGGCAATCCGCTGACGAGCGGGCCCATCCCGGAGGCTTTTTTCGAACTCGACCTGGAAGTCCTGAACCTCAGCGGCTTTGGCTTTACCGGCGAAATTCCGGCCGCCATCGCCGAGATGACCTCCTTAAAAGAGCTCATTCTGCACAACAATCTGCTGACCGGCTCGATTCCTCCCGAGCTGGCTCAGCTCCCCAACCTAGAGGTCTTGAGTCTGTCTGGTAATCAGCTGTCCGGGGCGATTCCACCGGAACTCGGCCAGGCCCCGAAACTGAGAACTCTGAAGATTCGATCCAACCGTCTCAGCGGTGCCATACCGCCGGAACTGGCAAGCATCTCAGAAATCGACCTGGACTCGAACCAGCTCAGCGGAGTGATTCCCCCGGAGCTGGGCGCCGTCTCGAGTCTGTCAGTGGACTCGAACCAGCTCAGTGGCCTCATTCCTCCGGAGCTGGGAGGCGTTTCCTCTCTCTCTTTGCAGTCGAACCAGCTGAGCGGGACGATCCCCCCGGAGCTGGGCGGCGTGCGGTACTTGATTCTCAAGGACAACCAGCTGAACGGAGAAATCCCGGCCGCACTGGGACAGGTGGGGAGCCTGAACCTTTCGCGTAACCTTCTCAGCGGCGCCCTGCCGGCGGGCTTTTGCGCCTCCGGCAATTTACACTTCTTTTCTGCCGTCGAAAACAACCTGCGGGGAGGCCTGGAGCCCCTGGCCGAATGCGTCAATCTGGAGGCGCTCGATCTGAGCCACAATCAACTCAGCGGGAGAATTCCACCCGGGTTCAGCGAGTTGCCACTGACCCGACTCAATCTCTCTTCCAACCGGCTCACGGGACCGGTTCCAGCCCACGTCTTTGAACCGGTCGGCGGATGGCAACTGGGGATCGATTTGACCTGGAATGGCCTCTACGCAGAAACGCCGGAAGTCCAGAAATTTCTCGACCGATTCCAGGACACCGTCCACGACTTCGGGTTCACACAGACGGTCGCTCCTTCCAATCTTCGAAAAGAGCTGTCTGCCGAAAGTGATGTAGACCTGTACTGGGATCCTATCGAGTTCTTTTTCAAGGAGGGAGCGTATGAGGTTCTGTACGCGACCGAACCGGGCGGACCCTATCGCTTTCTGGCTCGAACCGGGAGCAAGAAGGACAACCATATCCGGCCTTCCGGGCTGGAAACGGACACGCTCTACCACTTTGTCGTCAGAACCGTGACGGAGCCGCATGAGGAGAACGGCAACAGGGTCTACAGCGAGCCCTCCCTGGAGGTTCAGGCTCACACGGGGAGTTCGGCCACCCAGGTGTTTCCGCTGCTGGTCTCCACGCCGGAGTTCTCGACCGGACTGGCTCTGGCCAGTGACACGCCCCAGGGGATTGCCATCGAAGCAGAGGCTCTGGGAGAGGACGGGTACCTGTGGCCCAGCGCTGTGAATCCTGCCGGCCTGGACCTGAACCCGGAAAACCAGCGTTCCTTTCTGGGGGAAGATCTTCTTGGACCCAGCCCGCTTCAAGACAACCAGGGCTGGCTGCGCCTCACAGCCGACAACAGCCGCTTCGGAGGAGTGTTCCAGATTGGAGGCGCCCGGCAACTCGACGGAGGGGTCGCTACGGCCGTTGCTGTTAGAGAACTCTACTTTACGAGAGTTCACGACGGCCCCCAGACTTTTCGTGGGCTTCCCGCAGTCACCTTGATCTCCCTGGTCAACCCCTCATCGGAGATCGTCGGAGTCCGTCTCAGGCATGTACTGGGGCTGCAACTGGCAGGCGATGACATCCCGGCCACTGAGATCGAGATCCGGCGTGCGATCCGTCCTCAGGGAATGCTTCTGGCCACAGCCGGACAGCTGTTTGAGCGGGAGCTTTCCGACGGGTTCATCGAAGTCCGTGTCACGCGGGGTCCGGGAGTTGTGGGTTTCGAATTGATCCAGTTACCCGAGCAGCCGACCCTGATCGCCTTGCCGGGCCAGGTGGATGTTCGAAGCCAGCAACTGAGTGCCGCCCAGGCGGCCTGGGGTTTTCCGTTCTTTAGCAATGTGAAGCTCGTGAACACCACGGAAGAGGAGCGCTTCGTGGTCCTTTCCCTCGTCACTTCCCAGGGTTCGGGACCTGCGGATGCAGTCGAGCTCAGGCTGGGGCCTCGAGACAGCTACTCAGCCGACATCGTGAACCTGTTCAATCTGCAACCCGGTCAGATCGGTGAGGGCTCAGTTCGGATGGGGCCCAGTGGCTCGGGGGTCCTCGGCGATATTGTGATCGGGGCTTCCGACTCCCTGCGATTTGCGACAGCCTTGCCCTTCCAGAGTGGCGGATTTGTTTCGCAGATGTTCGCTCATGTGGTGAGTACGCCTGCTATGTTTTCAGGCTTGGCTCTCGACAATCCGTCGGCACGGGAAGCTGACGTCAAGGTCACCGCGTTTCAACCTGAGGGGCGTGAAACCGGTTCATTCGATCTGCTCCTCAACCCGTGGGACCGCTATTCAGGGCTGGTCACAGAGCTGATTCCGGACCTGCAAGACCAGGTGGGAGGCTATATTCGAGTCGAATCGACAGAGCCGGTGATCGCCTACCAGTTGATCGGAGCTGCCGACCTGGCCTTTCTGGCAGCTGTTCCTCCAGTACGGAAGATCCCTCCTGCGCTGAAAGTCAAATGACTTGAGAGGCTTCGCATGTCAGTTCGAACGATTCTAGTGCAGCCCGCCACAAGTCTTGGGTCAGACGGCCGACGATTTTGATCTGCCCAGCTCAGTTAGCTGATTGCCTTCGATGCAAGTCCCTCAGAGGTGGGCTGGCACGAACTCGATGTGCAGTTGGCCCCTTCGGTTGCTTCGGCGGGCTTCAAAGCCTCCATGCGATCTGGGTTCTTGAAGCAGTAGCAGCGAATTTCGCTGAGCTGTCTCCATCGACATCCTGTACTTCGACGTACGAGTTCTCGACAACCTCAGAATAGCGTCACGTGTGATGCTGCCTCTACCATCAGTTTGAACTTCTCTCCGCGTCCGTCATGATCGGCAGCATGTTCGCCACAGCCCGACAACAGCGTTGCTATGACCACCGTCTCAAAGAACTCGTCCGCACTGCTGGAGATCTCTCCGTGGCCCTAGAACTGGGGATACCCAGATCCTGGAGTTCCCCCGGTTTCGTGGACACCTAATCCTTTGGGAGAATGGAGGACACGATGCCAAGAACAAGACGAGCTTATCCACCCGAGTTTCGCCAGCAGATAGTCGAGCTTCATCGAGCCGGGCGCAGCCCCGGTGAGCTGGCCCGAGAGTTTGAACCCAACGAACAGACGATCCGCAACTGGATCGCCCAGGCAGACCTGGATGAAGGCCGTCGTAGAGACGGCCTGACGACGGTAGAACGAGCCGAGCTGCGGAAGTTGCGCAAAGAAAATAGGCAGCTGAGGGTTGAGCGGGAAATATTGGCAAACGCCGCGGCCTGGTTCGCACGGGAGAGCGATCCGATTTCCAAGGAGTCTTCAGGTTCGTGAAAGTGAATCAGGCCGACTATCCAATCACCACCATGTGCCGTTTGCTGGGTGTCTCCACCAGTGGCTACTACGCGTGGGTCGATCGCGGACCTTCGACTCGAGATGAAGCGAATGCTCGTCTTCTGGAAACAATCAACGGGATCCACCAGCAAAGTCGTCGGACCTATGGAGCTCCCCGCATTACGGCGGAACTTCGAGAGGAAGGTCACCTGGTGGGCAAAAACCGGGTGGCCCGACTGATGAAAGTCGCCGGCATTGAAGGCGTTAGCCGCAGACGCAAGACACGCACGACCCTGAGAGGCCAAGACAGCCGTCCGGCTCCGGATCTGGTGGAGCGAAACTTCCAGGTCAGCCGCCCCAACCGACTGTGGGTTGCAGACATCACGTACGTGCCGAGTTGGGCAGGTTTCGTCTACCTGGCCGTAGTGGTCGACGCTTTCAGTCGTCGAGTGGTCGGCTGGTCGCTCAGAAATGATCTCAAGACCCGGCTAGTGACCGATGCCCTGCAAATGGCACTTCAAGAGCGTGAATCCGACGGGGTGATCCATCACTCGGACCAGGGGACGCAATACACGTCGATCGAGTTCGGGCTACGCTGCAAGAGAGCCGGCATCAGACCCTCCATGGGCTCGGTCGGTGACTGTTATGACAACGCGCTGTGTGAGAGCTTTTTTGCCTCTCTGGAGTGTGAACTGATCGACCGGCACAGCTTCCGCAGCAAGCTGCAGGCCAAGCTTGCTGTCTTCGACTACATCGAGGGCTTTTACAACCCTCACAGGCGGCACTCGTCACTGGACTATCTGTCGCCGATCAACTATGAATCGAGGCACTCAGATGTGGCTTGATTCGAAAGCCGTAAACTGTCCACAAAAGTGGGGTAACTTCATCCCACCGCGATCGGCTGGCTTGGCGATTCACCCAGGCAAGTCGTGAGCCTCGATCTCCTCTCGCTTGACGAGCAGGAACTCCGGTACCCGCTCATCCATCGCTTCGGCTGGCGTCGCCCTCGGTTGCGGCTTTATCCAGCCAAGCCGAAGGTTGGTCTGCGGACCACTCGGCCGGATCAGGCCTGGCACATCGGTACGACGGTCATCCGGCTCCTGGACGGCAGCAAAGCTTTCCTGCACGCTGTGATCGACAACTTCTCCCGTCGCATTCTGGCCTGGCGGCTGGCCGACAAGTTCGATCCAGCCAATACGATCGCTCTGCTTCTGGAAGCTGAACGGGGTACCGCACGCTCAGATGAGCCGCCCATGGTGGTGGCCGATGCCGGGGTGGAGAACGTCAACGCACAGGTCGACGAACTCATCCACTCCGGGGTGCTGCGCCGGGTTCTGGCACTGACCGAGCTCAGCTTCTCCAACTCGATGATCGAAGCGTGGTGGCGTGTGCTCAAGCACCACTGGCTTTTTCTGAACTCGCTCGACGGCATCTCGACGCTTCGGCGTCTGGTTACCTTCTATGTCCAGGAGCACAATACGCGGCTTCCCCACTCGGCATTTCATGGCCAAACGCCGAACGATGTACTCTTCAGTCTGTCCAAGGGAAGAGGAATCAGGGCTGCCTGATCAGGACCAGAATTCTCAACGGGCTAAGGGAACCCTGCGAGCGCGAACTCTGCCCCGCGCACCCTCGGGTCGGCCGATCCGCACGGGACCAGCTACACTCGTCGGCGACTTGAGATCACCGATGACCGCCGAGGCCCCCGATAGATAGAGCTTTTGTTCAGTGACGGCAACTCGACACCCAAAGTCTAGAATGTCGCTGTGGAGAGCTCGGCTGGTTCAGCGGGGTAGGGCGAGCTACTACCCTTGTCGTTTGATGAGTCGTTCGTATGCATCATGAGAACCAATCCAAACCCAAATGAAGTCGGGCCCATCGGGAACTGCCAAAGCTCGGTAATGAGAACCGGCTCTCACGGACCACAGCTTGCCGACCTTCTTGAAATGCAGGGAAGGATGTGTAGGGTCTTCTTTCAGCAGGTCGAAGTTTCGCCGAGCCACTCTCTGGACTCCGTCCGGAAGCTGTCCGAAGCATGCCCAGAACCGAGGCGTCGTGCGATGATTCACAAGTCCTCGAGAGCCCGGTTCGATTTGGCCTCTTCCGCCTCGCGCACGAGGAAATCCAGCTTGCCTGCCTCAGAGTCCGTTTCGACCTGCGCGTCCCATCGCTGCCACTCTTTCTCAGACAGCCAGCGGATCAGCTCCGTAAACTCTTCTTCCGGGAGTCGCTCGATCTCCGTTTTGAGTTGATCAACCTTTGACATTGCGACCCCCAACCCAGTATGCCAGCTTTGCGGTCGCTTATGCCATTCTCGCCAGACCACGCCCGACCGAAAGACTCCGGATCCCGCCGCAGCCGGCTCCCGATTTTGTGAGCTTCGCCCCCAGCTATGGCGCCGCCGACCACCGTCTGGAGAACCCGGCGGTGCTTCTTCAGGGAAGTGTTGTTGACTGTGTTCGGCAGCCCCGCTCCTGGTGCTTCTTCAGGCAACTGTTGTTGAGGGCGGAGTACTCCTCACCCAGACTGCGGGAGATCCGCTGTACAGCTACCTCGGATGGCCTCAGTCAGGCATGTTGCGTGCTTCGCACATGTTTGACGACTCAGCAAAGTCCAGAATTTCAGGTGGGATCCTGTTTTCCGAGGCTGTTGGAGACGATTAACAACACTTCCCTGAAGAAGCACCCGAACTCCGCCCCGCGCACCCTCGGGTCGGCCGATCCGCACGGGGCCAGCTACACTCGTCGGCGACTTGAGATCACCGATGACCGCCGAGGCTCCCGATAGATAGAGCTTTTGTTCAGTGACGGCAACTCGACACCCAAAGTCTAGAATGTCGCTGTGGAGAGCTCGGCTGGCAAGCAGGAGAAGCACGAGGCCAGAAAAGCTAGTCTGGAGGTGAACTTTCGCGACGATTTCAGTGAGGAGTACGGTCCACCGAATTACTTTGACATGACGCGGTGGACCAGACTCTATGAGGCCGAGGCCAGAACGGAAGGCGGATACTGGCTGATGGAGAAGATAGGAACGGAACGTGTCAACAACTTTGAGACACTTTGGTGAATAAATTACAGTAGCGTCATCTCAGGGGTCCTTCTTTTCGGGAGGGTTGATCCAAACCGCCTCTGGAAGAGCGGGAGGAACGGGTTTGCCATTGGGAAATCTCTCCTGGAAGAGTGCATGGGCGGCCTCCAGTGTTTGGGCTCGATTGCGACGTGTGGCGATGGCGGTGAGGTAGTGCACGTCCTCGGGAGTGTGCAGGCCGATACCCGAATGGCGATGGTCGCGGTTATACCAATCGAAGAACTCCCGGCAAAAGGTTCTGGCTTGCTGGATGGTGCCGAATCGAGCCGGGAATTCGGGCCGGTACTTGAGGGTCTTGATTTGGGCCTCCGAGTAGGGATTGTCGTCACAGACGTGAGGCCGAGAGTGAGACTTGGTCACTCCCAGATCGGCCAGCAGCAAGGCCAGTGCCTTGGAACTCATCGACGACCCTCGATCAGCATGGAGGGTGAGATCTCCCGACACGATCGCCTGCTTGGAGTAGCTCTGGGCGATCAAAGCCTTGGCCAGGCGTGAGTTCTCCTGGGTGGCCACCATCCAGCCCACCACGTAGCGGCTGAAGATATCCAGAACCACATAGAGGTAGTAATAACTCCATTTGACGGGACCCTTGAGCTTGGTGATGTCCCATGACCAACATTGGTTGGGGCCGGTGGCCAGGAGTTCTGGCTTGGCGTATTGGGGATGGCGGCGCTGGCGGCGACGCTCCTTGACTTCCAGACGTTGGGACAGAATGCGATACATGGTTCGGATCGAGCACAAGTATCGCCCTTCATCCAGTAGCTCCGCCCACACTGTGGCGGGAGCTTTGTCGACAAACCGCTGGCTGTGCAGGACCTCCACGACAGCTTCCTTCTCGGGCGGGCTCAAGGCGCGTGGGGATGCGGGCCGAGGTCGAGGATCCATCGCCGGCCGTTCCCGCCGAAGTTTCTCCCGATACAGACTGGATGGCGGCAGATCCAGAGCCTGACAGCCGGCCCGGACTCCGTGGGATTGTGAGAATCGCAAAGCTTCGTCCATCAGCTCTCGTCTCCGTTCTCTTCGCTGCTCGCCAGAGAGATCCCCAACAGTTGCGAGACTTTTTTTTGGAGATCCAGCATGGCTTCAAACTTCTCGAGCTTGCGCTTCAACTTCCGATTCTCGGCCTGAACTTGCCTCAATTGATGATCCAGAGGATTGACCGGCTTGGACTTGCGCCCCCGCTTGCGAGGAGTCAGCGCCTGCAGCGTTCCTTCCTCGCGTTGTCGTCGCCAGGTCTGAAGATTCGACCAGTAAAGTCCTTCTCGGCGCAGCAAGGCTCCCACTCCGCCCGACTCTTCACATCCATCGGCCTGCTCCAGGATCCGGAGCTTATAGCGGGCTGAAAATCGGCGACGCGTGGCCTTGCTGGGAACTTCCGGATCGGGTCTAGGAAGAACCCTGTCGGGCTCAGTCCGTTCCGCACCGATTTTGGGGACCTCTCCGCTTCGCTCCGAAGTCTCCAAAATCCTCAGTTTCTTATCGCTCCTGTTTACCATCATCGTGTGATCCAGCTTCTCACCCTCTAGTCTAATTTAGTGGGGAAGAAGTGTCTCACCCATGTTGGCACAGAGGGGAATTTGCTTTTCGAGCTGAGGGCAGCAACATAACGGATGGGAAGCCAGGACCTTAGCTTGTGTCATCTTCCGTAGACTTCGCGGCGGTGCCCAATCTTCAAGATCAGGACTGCGTCCGGAGGTTCAATCTTGTAGATGACTCGGTAGTCCCCGACGCGAAGCCGTCGAGCACCCTTCAGGCTGTACCGGAGAGGCCTGCCAAACTCGATCGGCTGGACAGTCAGTTTCGCTTCAATTGCCTTACGGATTTGTTGGCGAGCTGTTCTCGAAAGTTTAGGAATATCTTTTTTGACAACGCTCTCAAGATAGTCAACGCGGTAGTTCACTCCCAGGCCTTGGAATGGGAGACTCGTTTTTCTTCCCTCTCCAGGCGCTTATCCGCACTATCGGAAAAGTATCGGTCTTCCTGCTGTTCCAGGGCAGTCTCGATCAGGCTCAGGCTCACACTCGAGATTGACTTCGCCCGTCTTTCCGAAAGTTCAACCAGGGCCGTGTAGACCTCGTCGTTGATGGTAATATTAATCCGTTTCTTGGCAGTAGGCATATCCAAAGTGTATCACTTTTGCATCACTCCATTCAAAGCTCCCGCTACCTTTTTTGGGAGACTCTCGGCTCCTGGACGGCAGCAAAGCCTTCCTGCACGCTGTGATCGACAACTTCTCCCGTCGCATTCTGGCCTGGCGGCTGGCCGACAAGTTCGATCCAGCCAATACGATCGCTCTGCTGCTGGAAGCTGAGCTGGGTACCGCACGCTCAGATGAGCCGCCCATGGTGGTGGCCGATGCCGGCGTGGAGAACGTCAACGCACAGGTCGACGAACTCATCCACTCCGGGGTGCTGCGCCGGGTTCTGGCACTGACCGAATTGCTCAACTCGGTCATCGTCCTAAAACAGTTCAATGTATTCGCCGTAGCGAAACACTCGATTCCGGGTCCGTCTGGTGATCTCGGATAGCAGCCCGCTTTCCACAAAGCGCACCACGAGCTGGTTGGCCGAGGGATAGCTCACACCCGTAAGTTCCTGGACCTCTTTGACTGTAATGAGAGGCCGCTGGTAGAGCTGCTCGACCACTTTCAACGCGTTCCCGGCCACTCGGCCGAATCCCTCTACGATCCGCATCCGGTCACGCTCCCTGAGCTCTACAACGCTCCGGGCCGTTGCGACCGCCTGCTCTGTTGACTCGATCACCGCCTCCACGAAGAACTTGAGCCAGCCTTCCCAGTCCCCTTGTGTCCGAACCGCCTGCAGCAGGTCGAAGTAGCGCTGGCGATGGGCTCGGAGGTAATGGGAGATATAGAGGGCGGGTTTGTGAAGCACTGCTCGTTCACAGAGGAGAAACACAATCAACAGCCGGCCGACTCGCCCATTGCCGTCCAGGAAGGGATGAATTGTCTCAAACTGAGCGTGGGCCAGGCCGATCCTGATCAGTAACGGCATGGGCTGGTCATCGTGCAGGAATCGCTCGAGCTGCCCCAGTGCTTCCGGAACCTCATCGGCCGGCGGAGGGACAAAGGCGGCTTCTACGGGCCCGGCTCCTGCCGGTCCGACCCAGTTCTGAACGGTCCGCAATTCTCCGGGTCTGCTTTCCTCTCCTCGCACTCCTTTGAGCAGGCGGGCGTGGAGCTCCCGAATCAAACGAACTGAGACGGGCAGCGTTTGCAGACGCTCCAGGGCGTAGTTGATGGCGGCGGCATAGTTGAGGACTTCGCCGACGTCTCGAGGTCGATTCGGATTCAGGATCCGGGCTTCAGCCTCCAGCACATCGTTGAGTGAGCTCAGCGTCCCTTCTATCCGACTGGAATGGACGGCTTCTTTGCGGACATACATGAAGACGAGCATGTCTGGATTGGGGAGCGTCTGAATCGACCCGTCGAGCCGACCCAGGCAGCGATCGGCACGGGAGAGCAAGGCTTGCAGTTCGTCATCGATCTGCAGAGGCGGCTCAGGCGGGAGAGGAGCCGGATAAAAGGCCCGGTAGCCTTGAGGCTGCTTTCTCCAGCTGCCGGCTCGGGTCGTGTTCGCTACGTCCGTTGTGTTCAAGGTAACCCTTACTATACACGAATTGGGAGGATCTTATTAAGGCTTACCTTTAATATAGTTCCCAGGAGTGTCCCTTATTCAAGTTTGCTTGATTTGAGCCTGATCGAATGGATCGCGGGATGGAACCCGCTCCTAGTGCGCTCGTAAGCGCACTTGAACAGTAGGGTGAAAGTCTCTACCGGGCAAACGTTCTCCGGCCCGTATTCGACGGCAACTGCGTCATCGTGAGGTGGGGTGGGAAGCAGCCGAAGGAGAACCACCAGTCTGTAGGAGACGAACTCGATTCGGCTCAGAGGGGACAGGAGCCTGCTGGGAAATGGCGAAGCTCGAATGGAAGGGAAACCTGACACGGACAAGAGCCTGATGGGTAACGTGAAAAAGGCATCTTGTTAACCCTTGGGGTGGTTGGAGATGGAATGGTGGGAAGTTCAAGTGACGTAAAGCGAGGAGGTCTGCGAAAGGTTGGTCTGGTGATTGGCGACAGTTAGAATTCCCCGCGACGACAAATGGAATTCCCCGCTTTTTCAGGGCTGATCCTGACCATGAGGGCATGGTTAAGGATCAGCAAGTGCGGAGGTTAGTAAAGTTGAAGAAGAACGAGAAGACGCTAACGATGGCGGCGGCCAAAGCGGGGATGTCGCGAAAGACAGCTCGCAAGTACCTGAAGTCGGGAAAGCTACCGAGCCAGTGTCAGCCGGAACGGTATTGGAGAACTCGATCGGATCCGTTCGAGTCGGTGTGGCCGGAGGTGAAAGAGATCCTGAAGCGATCGCCGACGGTGGAAGCAAAAGCGGTGTTCGATCATTTGTGTCGTCAGCAGGAAGGGGCCTTCCAGCAAGGCCAGTTGAGAACGCTGCAGCGCAGGATCAAGCAGTGGAAGGCAGAATACGGAGAAGCGAAGGAGGTGATGTTCCCGCAGAAGTATCAGCCGGGACATCAAGCGCAATCGGACTTCACGTTTATGGGGCGCCTCGGAGTGACGATCCAGGGCCAGCCGTTTCCCCATCTGCTGTACCACTTCGTGTTGGCCTACTCGAACTGGGAAGCGACCACGCTGTGTTTCAGTGAGTCGTTTGAGAGCCTCAGCCTGGGGCTTCAGAACGCGTTGTGGGAGTTGGGGGCGCTGCCCGAGGAGCACCGGACCGACCGGCTCTCGGCGGCAGTCAAGAACCTGAAGCGGGAAGAGTTCACCGAGCGCTATCAAGCGTTGCTGAGACACTTCGGGATGCGCTCCAGTCGCACTCAGGCAGGAAAGGCACACGAGAACGGGGATGTGGAACAGTCCCATCACCGCTTGAAACGGGCCATTGAGCAGGAACTGCTGCTGCGGTGTAGCCGTGATTTTTCCAGCCGGGAAGAGTACGAGGGCTTTGTAGCGGTGATTGTGTCCCGGCGCAATGCGGCCCGGCAAAAGCGCCTGGGAGAAGAGCTGGCAGTGATGCGCCCGTTGCCGGCACGCCGTCTGGATGACTTCACCCGGCAGTGGGTGAGAGTCTCCCCCAGCAGTACGATCCGGGTTCGCCACAACACCTATTCGGTGGACAGCCGGTTGATCGGCGAGCGCGTTCAAGTGCGGGTGTGGGCGGATCAGGTGGAGGTCTACTACGGAGGACGGCGCCAGGCACGGATGCCGCGCTTGCGAGGAGAAGGCAAGCATCGCATTGACTACCGGCACGTGATCCATTCGTTGGTGCGCAAGCCGGGGGCGTTTACTCGCTATCGCTGGCGGGAGGATCTGTTTCCGGGGATCTTGTTTCGAGTCGCCTACGACGAGCTGCGCCGAGATTGTCCGGCCACGGCGGATCGCCAATATCTGAAGATCCTCGAGGTGGCTGCCCAGGAAGGTGAACAGCGGGTGCGAGAGGCACTTCAGGTGTTGATTGAGCGGGGACAAAGAATCCGTTTTGAAGCACTACGAGAATGCCTTGTCGATCCGGTGGTGGAACCCTGGGAAGTGATGGTGGAGAAGATGGACGTGGGCCTCTACGACACCCTTCTCGAGAACCGGGAGGTGAGGTCATGAGCACAGGCAACTTACCGCGACTTCGCGAGTGCCTAATCGAGCTGCATCTACCGGCCTTTCGGGAGCACTACGCCGCCCAGGCGGCACTGGCCACCCAGGAAAGTCTGTCCTATCCCCGGTTTCTCTTGTCGTTATCTGAGATCGAGGTGGCGGAGCGGCACGAGCGCAAAATCCAGCGCCAGCGTCGGGCCTCCAAGCTTCCCTGGGAGAAAACGCTGACGGCGCTGGACCGCTCGCGCTTGCCCCAAAGCGTGGATCGACAACTCACAGCGCTGCTGGAAGGGACGTTTTTGGATCGTGCCGAGAACGTCTTGGCTTTCGGTAACCCTGGGAGCGGGAAAACCCATCTGGTCTGTGCTCTGGGCCAGGAGTTGATTCTGCTGGGGCGCCGGGTTCTGTTTTCTACCTGCGCCCTGCTGGTACAGCGATTGCTGCGGGCCAAAATCGATCTGACTCTGGAGAAGGAGCTCAAGAAACTGGATCGCTTCGAGGCTCTCATAGTCGATGACATCGGCTACGTTCAGCAAAGCCGGGAGGAAATGGAGGTTCTCTTCACACTGCTGGCCCATCGTTACGAACGTCGCAGCATCTTGCTGACCAGCAACCTGATCTTCTCGGACTGGGAGAGGATCTTCAAGGACCCCCTGACGACGGCAGCAGCCATCGACCGGCTGGTGCACCACAGCGTGATTCTGGAACTCAACGTCCCGAGCTATCGAATGGAGAGCGCCAAGGCAAAGCAGCAGGGAACCACGAAATGAGGAAACCGCGAGGAGGTCAAATCCGGGCAAATCGGCTGATTGGACCCCGGAAAGTGCTGGCTGGGGGCGACACACGAGTGCCCGCCAAGGGGAGAGGTCGTACAGCGCCCTACAGAGGCCGCTCAGCAGCCTCGTGGATCTGGTCCACTCCCCTCGACGCCAGCGCGAGCGAGGGGGAGCTCCGTTCGGGCTACGCCCTCACTCCGTCCCCCTCGCATTCTAGGAACAATCTCTCTTTTTTACAGAAAGGAGGACCGCGGAAAGGGCCGTCTCAGAGGACGGCTACAGCTCTTTTTTTTTAATCCTTGTGTGGGGATTTCCAATCGTCGCTGCGGGAATTCTATTTGACGTTGATCAGTCTGGTAAGAGACCCGCAGAAGTCAGAGGCGGCGTAGTAGTGAAGAAGCCGGGTAATGCCGGTGGAGCGAAGGCCCGCCAGGAAGGTGGATGTGTAGAGTCAATGACGAAGCAAGAGGAACTGTCGAAAGTGGAGGAGACTCCTAAGCAAGGCAGAGAAGCCGAGAGCCAGAAATGGAGCTGGGTGGAAGCGGAAGTGTGGACCGAACGCATGCTGACGACCCTGGAAACAGGAGTGAAAGGAGGCAAAAATGCCTACTTTATCGAGCAGGGGCTATTTACCATGGCCGTAGCCCACGCGCAGATCTGTCAGTCCCGCCGTGGACCCCACTGACTGGAGAGCCGGATGCGGGAGAACCGCACGTCTGGTTCGGAGGGAGGGGAGGCTCAAACCAATGAGCTTTCCCTACCCCTATCACTGCGCCATCGGGTGAGATTCCCAGGACCTGGTCAGACACTGCCGGTCACTTCGCCCAGGAGCTGAATGATCTCCTTTTCAATCGACCGGATGTCGGCTTCGATTTTCCTCCAGTGGACGGGGGGGAGTGTACTTGTAAAAGTGGTGCTTCTCCAGGGAAGTGTTGTTGACTTGCCCCGGCAGCCTCGCAACACAGGATTCCAACTGGATTTCCAGCTCGTTTTCTGGTGCTTCTTCAGCGTCGTGATTCAGCGTAGTCCGGGATTTGGTAGCGCACCCGGTTTCTGTTCCGGCCGCCGGGGGAGACTCTCTGCCTTCCAGCTCCCGACGGCCGCCTCAAGCACGAGTTGTGTGGTTGCGGGCCGGACCCCCTGCAATTCGCATTCGGTTTATGATTGTGTCGGTGACCGCGACTCCCAGAGGTCGTGTTACCCATACGTTACCCAAAGCGAAATTCGACGAAATTGACAGGCAACCAGGAGAAATATAAATAGTTGAGAAAACAGGAGTTAGATTGGTGGAGCTGAGGGGATTCGAACCCCTGACCCCCTGAATGCCATTCAGGTACTCTTCCAACTGAGCTACAGCCCCACCGGGCGTGAAAGAGAAAAATCTTAACTAATTGATCGAGAACTGGTCCACCAGTTCCTGGTTGATTATGATCTGGTCGTCCTCGCGCAACTGATCCACGACGTTCCTGAGATAGCCGCTGAAGAAGCTGTTGCGAGCGGTACTCGTCAATGTGTCCTCGATCTGGGGTCTGCGCAATTCAAAGGTGGCTTCGTCCAGTTCGCTCTTCTCTCCGATCTCGAAGACAATCACCTTGTTGGCAACTCGAATCGGTGAACTAACGTCACCTTTCTGCATCCACTCGATCCTCTGATGCATGATCGGTGAGAACTGCACCACGTCATCAACCGTCTCACCGTTCTTGAAGAAACGCGTCGTAGTGACTTTCAGATCCTGCTCCGCCGCAACTTCTTCCAGCGAACTCTTGCTGGCCGCTTCGAAAAAGCTGTCGGCACGGTTCCGGTTCAGTTCTACCCGTTTCTGTTCGATGTAATCTTCTTTAACCCGGTCCTTGACTTCTTCTAAATCGGGAATCTGGGAAGCTTGAATCTCAGCCACCTGGGGTACCAGATAACCGGAAGGTGTCAGGTAAGGCTGTTCAAAAAAGTCATCCTTGCTCAGGTTGTAAGCTTCGACATTGAAGTCACTTCGGACCGGCGGGTCCTTTACAGTTTCACTTCTGGGGAAAAACTCGCTCGTTTTGATCTCGAGACCTTCCTCTGCGGCCACATCTTTCCAGGTTGCCTGCCCCTTGAGTCGAGTCAGGATCTCTTGAGCCCGTTTGCGTGCCGTGTCGTTGGACAGTTCTTCACGAAGCTGCTGGTCCGCAAGTTTCCGGCGGAGCTCCTCCATTGTCGTAGGCCGGGAAGTGACCTTGATAATGTGGTACCCGAACGCAGTCTGTACGATCTCGCTGAGCTCACCCTGTTTCAGATCGAAAGCCGCCTTGTCGAAATCTTTGTCCTGGACACCGCGCGGGAAGAACCCCATGTCGCCGCCCCGGGCGGCACTCTCGTGTTCGGAATGTCGTCGAGCCAGTTGCTCGAAACTGGCACCTCTCTTGAGCTGCCGCAGCACTCGATTGGCCAGCGCCAGCTGTTCCAGATCATCCTGATTCGGCTTGGTTTTAAAGAGGATCTGACTTGCCCGGATCTGCTCTTTAGAGTCAAGGCTCTCCATGCGCTCAATGATCTGAGCTTCGCTCAGCTCCACCTCATCCGGCTTCAGAAAAATCTCGAAGTACTTGATCCGACGTTGTTCCTGAGCCTGGTACGCCTCGGCATTCTGGTCGAAAAACTCCTGAAGCTCTTCCTGATCGGGCTCGGGGCTGAGGGTATCGGGATCGAAAAGAACGTACTGAATTCTGGTTTGTTGCTCCTGCTTCGCAAACTCCCTGCGTAGATCACTGGGTGTCACCCCGAGGCCGGCCGTGAGCAAATGTTGAAGTCTGTCCCTCAGGATCTCCCGGCGAATGTTGTCCTCGAACTCCGTCAGGGTCAGGCCGTTCGCCCGGAGAACTGCCTGATAGCGCTCCTTCCCGACGAAGTTGCCCTGCTCGTCCTTGAATACGGGGATGCTCAGAACTCTCTCGGAGATTTCGGGAGCGGTGGCTTCGAGACCCAGGCTGCGGGCGTGAAGTGCGATGGAGCGTTCCGTGATCAGAGAGTTCACAGCCTGTCCTGGCAGATTCATCTGGGGCGCAAACTTCGGGAAATTGTCACCCAGCTGCTGACGATAAATCTCGACCAGCTGGTTGCGGTGTCGTTGGAATTCCGCCACTCCAATACTCTCGTCACCGACGCGTGCGACTTCGTTCAGAAGAAGTCCGGCAGCCCCCGTCGGGGCGTCCACGAACAAGAGCATCATACCGGCTCCAAGAACCACGATGAGAAGCCACAGGACCCACTTCAGAGACTCTCGTTTCTCGCGAAAAACCTTCAGCATCAGATACTCCAACGAAACAGGGAATTATAGCATAGTGCCCACCAGCGGCAGCCCGGTGGATTTGACGTGCAAGGGCTTTCGCGGCAGCGGGTCTGTAAACCTTGCGGGAACCTCGCGGGGCAGGCCAGGATGCTGCGAACTCCTTGAATTACTTAGGTTTTTTGTCAATAATAGGGCTTCCGGGCGCAAGCTATGGGGTAGGTTCGGGGCGTTGCCCGTCAGGAGGATCAGATTCGACTTTCCAGAGCAAGAGGATGTCTGAGAAGGCCCCTTCCCTTCTCCCGGCAGGCCTGGTCTTGAAACAATCTTCTCGAGCAGCGAGGAGACTCGCCGGTTTCGAAACTTACGGGGGGTCTTGAAGACGACATGAATATCCGCGCACTCTTCGGCTACTTTTCCAACGACCTGGCCATCGATCTGGGAACGGCAAACACCCTGGTCTACGCGAGGGGGCGGGGGATCGTCGTCGATGAACCTTCCATAGTGGCCATCAACAAGAAGACCAACAAAGTGGCCGCGGTCGGTCACGAAGCCAAAGAGATGCTGGGTCGGACTCCGGGCAACATTGTCGCGATCAAACCGATGAAGGACGGCGTCATTGCCGACTTCGACGTTACCGAAGAAATGTTGAAGTATTTCATCCGCAAGGCCCACAACCGAAACCATCTTCTCAGTCCTCGCATTGTTATCTGCATTCCCTCCGAGATCACACAGGTGGAGAAGCGGGCCGTTCGGGAATCGGCACTGCGGGCCAAGGCCAGCGAAGTCTTTCTGGTAGAAGAGGCCATGGCCGCGGCGATTGGAGCCGGCCTTCCAATCACTGAACCATCCGGGAACATGATTGTTGACATCGGGGGCGGAACCACCGACATCGCGGTCATCAGTTTATCAGGGATTGTTTACAGCCGCTCCGTGCGGGTGGCGGGTAACGAGATGGACGAGGCCATCACCCAGTACATCAAGCGAAAACACAATCTGCTCATTGGCGAACGTACGGCAGAGCAGATCAAGATCAATATCGGCTCGGCTGCTCCCCTCGAGCAGCCCATGACGATGGAAATCAAGGGGCGGGACCTGATCGAGGGGATTCCAAAGACCATCGAGATCACTGATGACGAGATCCGCGAAGCACTCTCCAACTGTATCGCCACCGTGGTTAACGGTGTCCGGGTGGCGCTCGAGCGGACCCCTCCCGAGTTGTCCGCCGATATTGTCGATAACGGAATCGTTCTCACTGGCGGAGGAGCTCTGCTGAAGAACCTGGACCTTCGAATCAAGGCGGAGACCGGATTGCCCGTTTACCCGGCTGAAGACCCGCTCTCTTCGGTGGTACTGGGAACCGGCAAGATGCTCCAGGAAATGTCTCTCCTCAGACAGATTAGTCTCGAATGATCACGTTTTTAAAGACAAGACCGATTCTCTTTCTGACCCTGCTGCTGCTCACAAACCTGCTTCTGCTTTCCGTCCAGGCCCGGGACGAGACCAGCCAGGTACTGCTGCGCTCCTGGGGAGTTACCGTGAGAACTCCTCTGGGTGGCGGCATCCAGTTCTTGAAGTCGCTTTTCATGAACAGTCTGGACAGATATGTGCTGCTGGTGGGAGCCGAAAAAGAAAACCAGAGCCTGCGAGCAGAGAATGAACAACTCAAGCTCGAAACACAGCGACTGAACGCCCTGGTCGGAGCGGCGCTTCGAACCCGGGACTTCGATCGGATCTACGAACGGCACCAACTCGAGACAATCGCAGCCACAATCACTCAAAGAAGTGCCCCCTTCCTGGCCACCTCGTTCCAGATAAACGCGGGCCGGGCTCATGGAGTCATTTCGAATGCGGCGGTGATCAGGCCGGAAGGAATTGTGGGAAGAGTCCAGGCGCTGACTTCCTGGAGCTCTGAAGTCCAGCCCATTACTCAGCCGCAGGCCGGAGCGGGTGCTGTCCTCAGCCAGTCGAGGACTCACGGCGTTGTCCGCGGGCAGGGCAGTGAACTTGTGAGGCTCGATTACATCCCGATTTCGGTTCCAGTCGAGGTTGGAGAAATGGTCTATACCTCGGGAACCGACAAGATTTATCCGAAAGGTCTACCCATCGGGAAGGTCATCTCGGTGACCGAGGGGAATCTGGTCCACAAGCACATCCTGGTCCGGCCCTCCGTCAATCTATCCAGGATTGAAGAGGTGCTCCTGGTCACCACCCCGGTTCCCGGCGCCGCCCCCGAATTCGTTGAGCCGAAGCGGCTGGCGGTCTCCGAGAACGGAACGCGTCCTTGAGTGAGGGACTCACGACTAGAGAAGTCACGATTCTCCTGATTAGCGCGGCCATTTTTCACTTCTTGAGTTCAAGCTTCTTTGGAATCGGTTTCTATCTGGACGTTATGCTGGCCGCTACAGTGTACATCGCAAACTACTCCGATCCAGCTAGAGCCGCCCTGCTGGGCTGCATTTTCGGGCTGGTTCAGGACATTGCCGGACTCCATCTCCTGTGGGGCCTGAACGGGTTCTCAAAGACGCTCATCGGATTCTCGAGCTACTACCTCATCCGCTATCTGGTGGTGGAAAGTAGCGTTGGAAGGGCCGCTCTCCTGTTCTTCCTTTCCTTGTTCGACGTCGTGATCATCTATGCGTTTCTCTTGCTTCTCACCTCGACCTTGACTGAAGGCGTCGTCGCTCAGGCCTTGCTGAAGGCGCTCTTGACGGCTTTGTCTGGCGCTGCTCTTTTCTGGCTGCTGGATCGGCTGCGATTTCCGAAAAAGGACTATCGTCATTTGCAGTTGTGAATCGGGAAGGTCGTGGGCATAGTACTTACAATTGTTTGAAAGGGAGCTAGGGTGGCCATCTTTCAGAATAATCGGGATCCGATCGAGCGGCTCTACTGGCTGGGCTGGGCCTTCTTCATCATTGTGCTCCTGCTCTTTTCGAGACTCTGGTACCTGTCGGTTGCCAGCTTTGATCACTACGACCGTATCGCCCGACGCAACCACATCCGGACCGTCCCGGTTCTCGCCGTGAGAGGTCCGATTGAAGATCGAAATGGCCGCATTCTTGTCGAGAACACGTATGGTTTCGATCTGGTGTTATTCCAGGAAGAGAAGCCTGGATTGGACCGGACTCTCCAGTTTCTTTCCGAGGCCCTTCAGGTCAGCCGTGAAGAACTCGAGGAAAGACTGCGAGAAGCCAGCCATTACAGCCTCTACCAGCCTGTAGTTGTCAGCCAGGGCCTGACGCTCGACCAGATCAGTTTCCTGATGGCGCGTCGATCGGACCATCCTCTCCTGGACATCGTTGAACGGCCGCGCCGGTTTTACCCGCACGGGAAGCTTGCGGCCCACGTTCTTGGTCACGTGGGAGAGATCTCGAGTGACGAGCTGGGACGCCCCGGGCTCGAAGCCCACCGCGCGGGCGACGTCATCGGCAAGAGCGGGATTGAACGTGTCGGCAACCAGCACCTGGCAGGTCGGAATGGAGTCCGCAGAATTCGGGTCGACAGCCAGGGCCGGGCCTTTGAGGAATTGGAGCCCATCGCGACGACTGCAGGTGAAGGGCTGCAGCTCACGATTGATCTGGGCATTCAAGAGGTGGCTGAGGCCGCTCTCGAAGGGTACACGGGAGCGATCGTCGTACTGGATCCAGATTCAGGCGAGATTCTAGCCATGGCCAGCCGCCCCACCTTTGATCCTAATGAGTTTGCGACCAGGATCTCTTCCTCGAGATGGAAAGAGCTAACCACTCATCCGGGCCACCCATTCCAGAACCGCTCGATCCAGAATGGATTCCCTCCCGGATCCGTTTTCAAGATTGTGATGGCGCTGGCCGGGCTGGAGAGTCAAGTGATCAACTCTCGGCACCGTGTACTCTGTACAGGATCACAACGACTGTTCGGACATGATTTCAGATGTAGCGCCTCCGGGGGCCACGGCTGGGTCGATCTGGAGGCTGCCCTTCAATACTCATGCAACATCTATTTCTACCAGCTGGGAAGGAACCTGGGCATCGACCGCATTCAGGCCTTCGCCAGGCAATTCGGGCTTGGTCAGAAGACAGCTATCGACCTGCCGGGGGAGATCAGGGGGCTTGTCCCCTCCCGGGAGTGGAAGCGCGAAACAAAGGGGACCCCCTGGTACCCGGGTGAAACGATTTCCGTTTCTATTGGACAGGGCCCGATTCTGGCCACATCTCTGCAGATGGCGGTTGCAGTTGGAGCCGTCGCCACAGGTCGTCTCGTCCAGCCTCATCTTCGCCGGCCGGCACCCGACGATAGTCGAGGAGAGCCCCAGACCGTGTTCGCGCCGGAGCAACTGGAGGAGATTCGAACTGGACTGTGGAGGGCGGTGAACCAGAGCGGAACCGCCCAGCGCGCTCGAGTTGAGGGGTTTGAAGTGGCTGGAAAGACGGGTACCGTCCAAACCATCGGTCGTTCCAGCAGGGAGCGCATGGACCCCGCCGCGCGAGTCAGCCGCTTCCGATCCACAGCCTGGTTCGTCGGCTATGCCCCCGCCAGCAACCCGCAGGTTGTGGTTGCGGTGATCCTGGAACAGGCCGGCTCAGGAGGTGAAGTAGCGGCTCCCGTGGCACAAAAGATTCTGCAGGCGTTCCATTCCCGGAACGCACCCTCTGATGTCGGTCTTCCGGTCATGGCTCGGGCGCCGGACCTGAGCACTCAGCCATGAGCAAATCGGAAAGCCCCCTGCGGCCGCGGCGACACCTCAGTTTTCTGGGGCATTTCGATCTGCCCTTGATTGCGGTGGTTCTGTGCCTGGCAGGAATTGGATTGACAGGGGTTTACAGCGCGACTCTGCACGGGGCACAGTCCAACCTTTTCGTGAAACAGATCGTTTGGATCTGTGCAGGCACGGCACTGTTTCTCTTTCTGAATCTGAGCGACTATCGGTTCCCTACCGACCATGCGTTCGCAATTTACGCTGCTGCCGTTCTCAGCCTGGTCGCTGTACTTGCGTTCGGCACCGAAGTTCACGGGAGCCGGAGCTGGATCCGAGTTGGCGGTGTCGGATTCCAGCCCTCGGAGTTTGCCAAGGTAGCTGTGGTTCTGGTTCTGGCCCGCTACCTGGCAGGCCAGCATGAAGACTACCTCAGCAAGACACGGATTCTGACCTTGACCGGTCTCGCCCTTTGTCCAGCCGTGCTGGTGATGATGCAGGGCGACCTGGGTACGGCCCTGACCTACTTTCCGATTCTCATGGGGACCATGTTCGTTGCAGGCATGAGACTGAGACGGGTCTTCCAGGCCGCGATTCTCAGCCTTGTGTCGGCTCCTTTCGTATGGTTTGCGCTCAAGGATTACCAGCAGCAGCGGATCCTGGTTACACTCAACCCCTCGCTCGATCCACAGGGAGTGGGCTACCAGACGAGTCAGTCCATCATTGCCGTGGGCTCCTCCGGGCTTGCCGGAAAGGGATTCGGTCAGGGGTTCCAAAGTCAGCTGGGCTTCGTACCCGAGATTCACTCAGACTTTGTATACGCGCTCCTGACCGAAGAATGGGGACTGCTGGGAGGGGGATTGATCCTCTCTCTGTACCTCCTGCTCTTCCAGCGGCTGGCCTGGATCGGGGGCCAGGCGCGAGATCGGTCCGGGATCCTGATTGTCACCGGTGTTGCCAGCCTGATCGGGTTTCACGTAATGGTCAATGTGGGTATGTCCCTGGGAATCTGTCCTCCCATCGGGATTCCCCTGCCGCTATTGAGCTATGGCGGCTCTGCGACAGTGGGATTTCTGATCTGCCTGGGGCTGGCAGCCAGCGTCTACCGCAGGCGCTTTATCTACTCCGACCCGTGATCGTGGAACTAGATCTGATCGGACCACGGAGGGTCCTCCTACACCGGGAATGTCACACGATGGCGAAGAGTAGGAGCCGCCTCCGCGCGGCGACCCGTGATCGGACCACGGAGTGTCCTCCTACACTGCTTCGCGTTTCCAAGGTTCCAACGTTCCAGTTTGTTGGATCTGACGAAAGGGCACAGTGTAGGAGCCGCCTCCGCGCGGCGATCTGATCGGACCACGGAGGGTCCTCCTACACTTGGAGTGGAATCTCTTCTGCCGTAAACTATTGCTCAGAAAAGGCTTCTGTGGATTGTTCCTTGCCACGGTCAGGGTGGAACGAGTATACTGACGACATTGAAATCTGAAACTCAGTGCTCGTTTTCATAAGTACGATGACCCAGGTTCGAAGGTTATCGCATTTATGAAAGGGAGTACTCAAACCCTCGATTTTGAGAAGAGTTTATACATTTGGAGAAACTGCCGTGACGGCAGAAGAGGCTCCTGCTCAGTAGCAAAGGGCATCTCCAAGGAGAGTTTTACGCAGTCAAACGTTGGCATCCGCCTGTGTAGCTGTCGTGCTGCCCAGGGGATCGACGCCACTCAATTTGTTCTTTTTTGCCTGCGCAAATGGGTTCAAGAGAGTTTTTGTAGGTTCAAAGGGTATATTACGCCCATTCGTCCCCAACGCCTCCACCGTCACGTACGTCGTTTCTCCTTCTTTCAAGCGAAGGAGAACTTATGCACAAAGAGCTCATTGTAAGCTCGACAAGTCTCGAGACGAGGCTTGCCATCCTGGAAGATGACCAGGTAACTGCCCTGCAGATCGAGCGAAGTAAGAACAAAGGTATTCTTGGAAACGTTTATAAAGGTAAGGTCACGAAGGTCCTGCCCGGCATGCAGGCAGCCTTTGTTGACATTGGCCTGGACCGCCACGGGTTTCTCTATGTCGGGGATTTTCTAGCCGAGGTTCAGGAAGAGTCCGAGCTGTTCGACGTAGAGGCGCCGACGGCTCCTGAGGTCCCGCCTGAAGAGCGCCCCTCTTCCCAGCCCCGTCCTACCCAGAAGCGCCGTCCCACACTGCCAGCGGACGATGACTTGAGCCGATTCCCTGATACTCACAGGGGAAAACCCGGCGGACTTCTTCCTGAACGCATTCAGGCCCGGGCCCGGCCCAACGACTCCAGGGCTCGCCGGGAGAGCCAGCCGGGACTGGGGATTCTTCCCGATCGTCTCACCGGCAGTGATGGGAACGAGGGTGCCCCCGTCCGGAAGCCGCTGGATCAAGCAGAGGTGGACGAGAGTTCTTCCGGCCGGTTCTTCTTTGCCAAAGGAACCCATCGAAGCGGAAACGACAACGGGCGAAAAACCGACCGACCCAGAAAGCCACGAAGGTCCGGGAGCAGGCGGGAGTCCAATCAAGCGCTGATCAATGACCTGCTCAAGGAAGGCCAGGAAATCCTGGTGCAGGTGGCCAAGGAACCGATCGGTCGTAAAGGGGCCCGACTCACTTCCCGTGTGGCTCTTCCGGGTCGATATCTGGTTTACATGCCCACTGTGGGACGTGTCGGAGTGTCCAGACAGATCGAATCCGAGCGGGAACGGAATCGGCTCAAAGATGTTGTTGCCCGCAATCGGGGTACTTCGGGAAAAGGCTTCATTGTCCGAACTGCTGGAGAAGGCCAGCCGGCCGAAGATATTGAGATCGATATGAACTACCTGACTCGCCTGTGGTCGAGGGTGGGGCAACGAGCCGAGCAAGTGAAGGCTCCCGCCCTGGTACACTCTGAGCCGGGTCTGGTTGAACGAACCATACGGGACCGTTTGACCGACGACTTCAGAGCGATCCGGGTGGACAGCGAGGACGTCTACGAGAGAGTTGTCGAGTTTGTCAGTGCCTTTAGCCCTGACTTCGTGAGTAAGGTCAGGCTGTACACCAAGTCCCAACCTATTCTGGACGCTTTTCGCGTGACACCGGAAATCGAACATGCGCTGGAAAGCAAAGTCTGGCTCAAAAGCGGAGCGTATATCGTTATCAATCAGACTGAGGCACTAGTCGCAATCGACATCAACACCGGTAAATTCGTTGGGAATACCAGCTCTCTGGAAGACACGATTACACAGGTGAATATTAATGCCGTCCAGGAGATCGGCAGGCAACTGAGACTGCGGGGGCTGGGTGGGATCATCATTATCGATTTCATCGACATGGAAGAAGCGAAAAACCGGCGCAGGGTGCTTGATGCGTTGCACCGGGAACTGGCTAGGGACAAGGTTCCTTCCAAGATTCTCCGTTTCAATGACTTTGGCCTGGTGGCGATCACCCGCAAGCGGGACCGCAGCTCGCTGGAAAAGACGCTGTGCCAGCCCTGTTTCTACTGCGAAGGGAAGGGAACGACGAAATCTTTGCGGACCATTGCCTACTCGATCCATGAGGAGGTCCGGAAGAGCCGCCGCCATTTTGGGCAAAGCCCCGAACTACTGGTTCGCTGTCATCCCCAGGTCGCCGAGACATTGCGAGAGCATGAGCCGGAAGTGATCGAGGAGGTAGAAGCCATGACCGGGAAGTCCGTCGCTATCCAGGCAGACCCCCTCCTTCATGTCGAAAGATTCAGTATCATTGAGTCCTGATTTCGGGAGCCAGCCAAGTATGTCAGGCCCGGGTGTTGATCATCCGTTCGAGAAACTGCTCGAGTTGATGGCGAAACTTCGGGGACCGGATGGATGCCCCTGGGATCGGGAACAAACGCACGAAACTCTCAAGCCGATGCTGGTGGAGGAAGCCTTCGAGGTTCTCGAAGCCCTCGATGGCGAGGATTCTGACGACCTTTGTGAGGAACTTGGCGATCTTCTTTTTCAGGTGGTCTTCCACAGTCAGATCGCCAGGGAAAACAGTGAGTTTGATGCCCTGGAAGTGTGCCGAAGACTACATGACAAGATGGTGCGGCGCCATCCCCATGTTTTCGGTGACGAGTCGTTTTCAGATTCACGGGAGCTGCTGCGAAACTGGGAGAGCCTCAAGGAATCGGAGAAAAGAGCCAGCGGACGGAAAGTCACCAGAAAGGAGTCACTCCTGGACGGGATTCCCGACAAGCTTCCGGCTCTGTACCGGGCCAATCAGATCACCGCAAAGGCTGCCCGTGTTGGCTTTGACTGGCCCAACATCGAAGGCATTACGGACAAACTGCGGGAGGAGGTCAACGAGCTCAATGAGGCTCGAAGACAAGGGCCGGACGGCGCGGTCAAAGAGGAGCTGGGAGACGTTCTCTTCACGGCCGTCAATCTCTGCCGTCGCCTGGAAATCGATCCGGAGACGGCTTTGAACCGGGCCAGCCGGAAATTCTCGCAGCGTTTCCGTAGAATGGAAAAGCATTTTGGGAAAGAGGGCCGGGAATTGAAAGATGTAGAGATCGAGGAAATGGAGAATTGCTGGAACGATCTGAAGGCCTCAGAGGCTTCGTGACCGGGAGACCACCGGGCTGATGCTCGGATGGAGGAGGCTTTGCTGCCCCGGGATCTTCATTGTAGGGTGGAGAAATGAGTAATCAAGACGACGCGCCAAACTTCAAAGTAACCGACAAACGCCTGTTCGACGACGAGGGAGAAATCCGAGAAAATCGTGCGGAGGAACGGGAAAACCCTTCTCAGGCCGCCGCGCCGGAAACTAACCCGAACACGGATCAGGGTGGCCAGGCCCACGGGAGTGCCCGGGAAATCGACTTTTCGTCCTTTGTTATTTCCCTGGCGACGACTGCGATGGTCCACCTGGGCGAGGGCCCCGTTGATTCCGGGGCTCCGGAGGACCTGGATGCAGCCGGGCAGATGATCGACATACTGGGCATGCTGGAGAAGAAAACAAAAGGGAATCTGTCGCCGGAAGAGTCGCGGCTGGTCCACGACATTCTTTACGAGCTGAGGATGAAGTTCCTGGCCGGGAGGAAGGCCGTCAAGCTCTGATGCGGGTGACGTTTCTGGGTACGGGCACTTCACGAGGCATTCCGGTGATCGGATGCGGTTGTAGTGTCTGCAAGTCGAGCAACCCCGAAAACAAGCGACTCCGAACCTCTGTTCTCATCGAATCCGAAGTCACTGTGGTCATCGATGCATCGGTCGACTTTCGCACCCAGATGCTTCGCCAGGATGTGACAAGCCTTGATGCGGTCGTCCTCACCCACGCCCACGTTGACCATATCCTTGGCCTGGACGACGTCTACCCTTTCAATGTTCGTTCTGGAAACCACATGCCCGTTTACGCCAGCCCGGAGACCCTGAACGAGATCCGGCTGACCTTTCGCTACCTGTTTTCCGAGACCAAGTACCCCGGGATTCCTGCTCTGGCTCTCCTCCCAGTCGACGGTCCTTTTCAAATCGGGGAGCTCCACTTTGAGCCGATTCCTGTTCTTCACGGGCGGCTTCCGATTCTGGGTTACCGGATTGGCTCCTTTGCCTTCCTTACCGACGTGAGCGAAATACCCGAAGAAAGTTTTGAGAAGCTGCAGGGCGTCAAGTACCTGGCTCTGGATGCGCTGCGGGAACGGCCTCATTACAGCCACTTCAGCCTGGGTGAAGCCGTACAGGCAGCTGAGCGAATCGGTGCCACCCAGACCTACCTGGTCCACATGTGCCACGATCTCGAGCACGACAGCACCAACCGGGAACTGCCTGACTCGGTAGCTCTCGCCTACGACGGACTGGTATGGGAAGTGGAAGGAGATCAGGATGCGCGTCGTTGAGGACCTGGATCTTCTGCCCCGTGATCTGGCCTGTCCAGTTCTCACGATCGGTGTTTTCGACGGAGTCCATCTGGGCCACCAGGAGATACTCAAACGTGTCGTCTCCAGGGCGGCTGAAGTGGGCGGTACGGCCGTCGTGCTGACTTTCCGGCCTCACCCCCAAAAAGTGATCTCACCAGGTGATGCGCCGGCTCTGCTCCAGACGGAGGAACAGAAGGTCGAACTCTTGGAGGGAGAAGGCATCGAGGTTCTGGTGAGAGTACCTTTTACCAGGAAGCTGTCTCTCTCGTCTCCTCTCCAGTTTGTGGAAGAAGTTCTCCATCATCGCGGAATCCAGGAAGTTCACGTAGGCAGTAATTTCCGTTTTGGTCACCGACGAACGGGTGACTTTCAGCTTCTGCGTGAACTGGCAGCGGAGCGTGGGATCCGGGTCGAAGGGATCGAGCAGGTCAGGACGCGTCAAGGTCGAATCAGCAGCACCATGATTCGGGAGAATCTCCGTTTCGGTCGAGTTGGGGAGGCCCTCTCTATGCTGGGGCGACCCTACGAGATTCGGGGGACCGTAGTCAAAGGGGCCGGGCGCGGCCAACGCCTCGGATTTCCGACGGCCAACCTCCAGGTATTCAACGAGCTGATTCCAGCGGGCGGAGTGTATGTCACGCAGGTGCAGTTGGACGGCGGCCCGATCGGATCCGTCACCAACATCGGCTTCCGTCCAACCCTGACCTCCGGCGCTGATCCTGAGCCTGTCGTGGAGTCCCACATCCTTGACTTTGACGGCAACCTCTATGGCCGGCCACTTCGCCTCCGCTTTCTCAAGCACCTGCGACCGGAAGAGAAGTTTGACAACGCTGAGAAATTGCAGCATCAGGTGCAGCGCGACATTCTCAGTGCCAGAGACTATCTGAAGGAGAATGATGAAGATCAAGCCAGAGCAGGTTGAACGAACCGCCGAGCTGGCCCGTCTGGATTTCAGTACCGTTGAATTGAATCACTTTGTTGATCAGTTCTCTGAGCTGCTGGGCTATTTCGAACAGCTCCAGGAAGTCGACACCAGTTCTGTCGAACCCCTCTACCACCCGCTGCCTCGCGAGGACACCCCCTTCCGGGAAGACCAGTCCAAAGTCGAGTTGTCCGCTGAGGAGGCCCTGAGGGAAGCACCGGAGTCGGCTCAGGGCCACTTCAGAGTGCCCAGGGTAATCGAGTCGTGAAAGGCGAGGATCTGCTGGGCCTGACCGCCTTCGGCATGCACGAACTGATCAAGAGTGGAGAGGCTTCCTCCGAGGAAGTCTGCAAAGCCTTTCTGAAGCGGATCGAAGAGGTGGACGCAGAGGTCCGGGCTTTCCTCCATTTCGAGCCCGAGGAGGTTCTGCAGCAGGCGAGATCTATCGATCAGCGCCTGCTCAAGGGGAGTCAGCAGATTGGACTACTTACAGGCGTTCCCGTCGCAATCAAGGATGTGATTGTCACCCGGGATGTCCCGACTACCTGTGGATCTCGAATTCTCCTGGGTTACCGCCCGCCTTACGATGCAACCGTAGTCCGCCGGCTGCGACGCCACGGAGCCGTTTTGCTGGGAAAGACGAACTGCGACGAATTCGCCATGGGCTCCAGCACTGAGAATTCAGCCTTTGGCCCGACCCGCAACCCCTGGGATACGGGACGCGTCCCGGGAGGCTCGAGTGGCGGCTCGGCGGCCTGTGTGGCCGCTCGGGAGGCTCCCCTGGCGCTGGGCACGGACACGGGCGGCTCGATCCGTCAGCCCGCCGCCTTTTGCGGAGTGGTGGGGCTGAAGCCAACCTATGGACGGATCTCCCGTTACGGTCTGGTAGCGTTTGCTTCGTCGCTGGACCAGATCGGCCCGATCACTTGCTCCGTCAGGGATTCTGCCGGCTTGCTGTCGGTCATTGCGGGAGAAGATCCCCGCGATTCCACTTCGTCACCCAACCCGGTCGAGGACTACGTCGAAGCACTCGACAAGGACTGCCAATCTTTGCGCATCGGGGTGGCAGCCGACTGGATTGCTGCACTGTCGGATCCCGAGATCCAGGGAGCCCTCGAGAATTCCGTTCGAGCCCTGAACCAGGGCGGGTTCTCAGTTTCCGAAATCCAACTTCCGCACGACCGTTTCTCAGTTGCCGCGTATTACCTGGTGGCGACGGCCGAGGCAAGTGCCAACCTGGCCCGCTATGACGGTGTTCGTTACGGTCACCGCTCCGCCTCGACCACCGATCTTGAAAGTCTCTATCGGAGGACCAGAACTGAGGGGTTCGGAGAGGAAGTGAAGCGGCGGATCATGCTGGGCACCTTCGCTCTCAGCTCCGGGTACTATGACGCCTATTACAGGAAAGCCAGCCAGGTCCGCCGCCTCGTGCGCGACGACTTCACACAGGCGTTTCAGGAGGTCGATGTCATCTTGGGCCCGGTCACCCCAACCCCACCGTTCAAGCTGGGCGAAAAGGTGGAAGATCCCCTGGAGATGTATCTCTCCGACGTGTTTACGGTGTCGGCCAATCTGGCCGGCCTGCCCGCGCTGAGCCTCCCGGCAGGCTTTACTCGGACCGGTCTTCCGATCGGATTGCAACTACTGGCCCGGCCTTTTGCTGAAACGAGCCTGCTCCAGGTGGCCCACTTCCTGGAGGGGGAGTTGGCTGTTCAAGCTCCGCCTCTGCCGATCTGATCGAATTCCTACGTTTACTTGACCGCCACCTGCCGATAAATCTCGTTGCGGCTCTTCCCCAGATCTCGCGCGGCTTGCCGGATGGCTTCCTTCCTGGTCAGCCCACGGAGCGCCTGGAGTCCCTGGACGTAGGCCCGCAGATCCAGGTTCAGCTCGACTCCGACTTCGCCCTCTGCCCCCTCCACGACCAGGGTGTACTCTCCCTTGGCTGTGGTCCCCTGGTTCTGGATGATTTCGCTCAAATTGTCCCACCAGTGACGCTCGTGGATCTTGGTCATTTCCTTGGCCAGAAAGCCCTGGCGGTCGCCCAGGATCTCCTTCAAGTCGGTCAGCTGATCGATCAGACCATGGGGAGGAATGAAAAAGATCAGTGATACCGAGACCGCTTTCAGCCTCTCGATCGCCTTGTGACGAGACGGGCGCTTCTTGGGCAGGAAACCTACAAACAGGAATCGATCCGGGGGTAGTCCGGAGACGGAAAGAGCGGCTGTTGCAGCCGAGGGGCCCGGAACCGCCAGGACGAGCAACCCCCGCTCGCGACAGGCTCGAACCAGCCGAAATCCGGGGTCGGATATCTGCGGAGTCCCGGCGTCGGAAACGAGAGCCAGGTCTTTGCCCTCTTGCAGGTACCGGATCAGCTCAGGACAGCGCCCTTCTTCATTGTGTTCGTGGTAGCTGAGAGTGCGTGTGTCAATTTGAAAGTGAGTCAGCAGTCTCCGGGTGTGTCGCGTGTCTTCACACGCGACGATCTCGACGGCGCCCAGAACCCGGATCGCCCGGGTCGACATGTCTTCGAGGTTACCCAGGGGAGTGGCGACCACGAACAGAGTGCCCTGCATCGGCGTCCTCAATCGGCGGGGCCGTTCATCGCCTCCAGCATCTGGCGGACTGCTCGTTCCATTCCCACCAGAACCGCCCGTGACACAATGTTGTGTCCGATATTCAGCTCTTCGACTTCAGGAATGTCGGATACCGGTCGAACGTTACGATAGGTCAGTCCGTGACCGGCCAGCACCCGCAAACGGCAATCCGCGGCCTGTCTGGCACTTTCGATCAGATTGTTGAGCTCCGCCTGGAATTCGTCTTTCCATTCAGCCAGTCCCAGGGGAGCAGCCTCCGCGTAGGCGGCTGTGTTCAACTCGACTGCCTGAGCTCCGAGTTGTCCGGCGGCTTCAATCTGGCGGCTGTCCGGGTCAATGAACAACGAGACTTCTAGCCCGGCCTGGGAGAGCTCACCCATGGCGGGGCCGATGACATCGACTTGTTCGATCAGGTTGAGCCCACCCTCCGTGGTGACTTCCTCCGGGCGCTCGGGAACCAGGGTAACGACATCGGGACCAATCTGCCGGGCGATATCGACCATTTCCTGCGTGGCCGCCATCTCGATGTTGAGGCGGGTCTTGACGGTGGGACGCAGCAGCGCCAGGTCCCAGTCTTGAATGTGGCGGCGGTCCGCCCGAATGTGGACAGTGATCCCGTGAGCGCCGGCCAGTTCTGCAAGAACGGCTGCTGCTACGGGATCGGGCTCAACAGCCCCGCGCGCCTGGCGCACTGTGGCAACATGGTCGATGTTAACCCCGAGTCTGGTCATGGCGAGTACTTTCCCGAGAGAGCATTCCAGCGGATTTTCAGCAGGTCCATGAGCATCTTGGGGCCATCTCTGAAAAAGTTCAAGGTGCTTCCCTCGGCGTGGCGCCAGACCACGGGAATCTCGTCGGTTTTCAGGCCCAGCTTGTGGCCGATGAGCAGGATTTCCACGTCGAAGGCGAATCTCTCCAGCTGCTGCAGCTCAAAGATCCTTCGGCATCGCTGCATTGAGAAGAGTTTGAAGCCACACTGGGTGTCCCGAAATCGGAGGGGGAAGAAGAGGCGCACGAACACGTTGAACAACCGTCCCGAGTTTTCCCGTACTCCGGACTGATGCACCTCTACTCGAGAGCCTTCCATGTCCCGCGAGCCGATGCCAACCTGAAAGTTTCCGTCAATCACAGAAGATTCGAGTTTCGAGAATTCCTCGATGGGTGTGCTCAGGTCGGCATCCGTCATGAGAGCGAAGAGCCCCCGGCTCTCGAGCATCCCTCGCCGAACGCTGAATCCCTTGCCGCGATTGACTTCGTTCTTGAGCACCCGGATCTCGAGCAGAGAGGGATCAGGGCTCGCCGTGTTCGCCGCTACTTCGGCAGTCAGGTCGGTCGAGCCATCGTCCACGAGCAGGATTTCAGTTGGAAGGCCCCGGGCCACAAAGTAACTGCAAACCGACTCGAGTGAGGCGCTCAGGCGGCTCTCCTCGTTGAAAGCCGGGATGACGACGGAAAGAGTTGGCGGTCGGATCATGCAAAGGTGGCCAGCAGATGGTTGATTCTGACCAGAACAGTTTCTCTTCCCAAGGTGACAATGACGTCGAAGATTCCCGGGGCGACACCCTCCCCGGTCAAAGCGACTCTGACTGTCCCAATCAGCCTGCCGGCCTTCAAATCGTATTTCTGGGCAATCGTGCGCAGGATCGACTCGGTATTCTCCAAATCGAAGGTCGGCAATACTTCGTAGCGGGCCGCCAGTTCCAGCAGCGCCGCTCGAAGGACTCTCCAGTCGGGATGGGAGGGGTTGACATGCTTCTGGCAGGCGAGGGGATCGTATTCGAAGCGATCGGAAAAAAAGGCTCTTCCACGGGTGCCGAAATCGGTGAGTCTCCGCGCCCGGCCCCTGAGCAGTTCCACTCGCTGGCGAAACTCCGCGGGCTGAGAGTCGGGTTCTTCACCCTGCAGCAGTCCTTGCTCAAGCAGTGTCTCGCGTACCATGGGCTCAAGGGCGGCAAGGGGGGTCGAGCCCAGAACCTTACCGTTGATCCACTCCAGTTTCTGCAGGTCGAAGACGGCGTTGGCCCTATTCACACGATCCAGGCTGAAGGATTCGACCAATTCCCGGTCGCTGAAGAACTCCTGATCAGTTTTCGGAGACCACCCGAGGCGAGCCAGGTAGTCGCGAATGGCTGCAGGTAGGAATCCCTGCCTTCGAAACTCGAGGACCGAGGTGGCTCCGTGGCGCTTGCTCAGACGAGACTTGTCGGGTCCCAGAATCAGGGGGAGGTGGGCAAAGCGGGGAAGAGGTTTGCCGAGTGCCTGATAGAGCAGGATCTGCTTGGAAGTATTGGACAGATGATCTGCTCCCCTGATCACGTGCGTAATGCTCATGTCGAGGTCATCCACAACCACCGACAGATGGTAAGTGGGGGTCCCATCCGGGCGCATTAGAGCAAAATCCTCGATATTGCCTGATTCGACAGACACGGTCCCATACACGATGTCCTGGAAGGATAGTGTTCGATCTTGAGCAACTCGGAAGCGGATGACGGCAGGCTCATGTGAAGCCCGGGCAGCCGACTTGTCAGGGGAGAGCCCGGGGCAGGCGTGGCGCTGCCCTGGGGTCTGTTCTGGCTCCCCTGTGTTCTCACAGAAGCAGTAGTAAGCTGCACGGCTGGCCAGGAGACTTTCAGCGAACTCGCGGTAGAGGGCGGTTCTGCGGCTTTGAAAGTGGGGCCCCTCATCCCACTCGATGCCCAGCCATCTGAGTCCCTCCAGGATCCCCCCGGTAAGGTCTTCCTCGGAGCGCTTGGCATCGGTATCTTCAATTCGAAGAACCAGAGCACCACCCTCTTTCCGGGCAAAAAGCCAGTTGAAGAGAGCCGTCCGCGCCCCTCCAATGTGAAGGAAACCAGTAGGACTGGGAGCGAAGCGTACACGAGTCTTCATCGGGGGTATTGTTCCACGTACGAGTAATGGGTTCCGGGCTCTGGAATTTTCAATTTTTAATTCACAATTCACTCCACCCGGTACACCCGCAGGGTCTCGATCGGCTCACGGCTGAACACGAAAGGGACGGTTCGCCGGATCACTGCATAGAAAGAGGCCCCCGAACTCATGGTGTGGATGGGAAGGGTGGAATGCACATCCCGGGTCTCGATCAATCGGAGCCTTTCGAGAAATTCCCTTTTCTCGACAGAGACACGGCCCACGAACACCCGCTTAGGCCATACCACCAGACTCCCGGAACCCGGAGCGGCCCCATGTCCGTGCATTTGCCGGAAACCCGCCTGCTCGGCGTAGAAGTGCCATCCCCACTGGCCCAGGAACCAGATTTCTTTCTCCGGGTGCCGCTGGCTGACGTCCCGGGCAAAATCGCGATAAACATTCGCGTACTCCATGTCAGACCAGGCAACCGAGAGAGCCAGCAGCAGTTGGACGCCCACCAGGAGCAGCAAGCCCTTTCTGGCGGTGGCTGAGATCTCACGTCCAGTCCGAAAACAGAGCAGGACCGCCGGGACGAGCCCCCCCAACACGTGCCGGACGGCCTGGAAGGGAACCAGGGAAACACTGAAAGCGAAGAAGACCAGTGACCAGAAAAGGAGAAACATGGAATCTCGATCCGGTAGCCGTCTGCCTGGCCCGGGGAGACTAAGCCCACAACCAGCACTCCGAGCAAGCTGAACGATCCCACCACGGTCCAGGCGACGTTCTGAGAGCTCGCCTCTCCAGCGTGATACCACCAGGCGGCCAGGGCCAGAACGAAGGTTCCGCCCAGAACCAGCAACTTTGCTCTTCGCGTAACCTCCTGGATCCTCCAGGCGATCAAAGGGGCCAGCAGGCAGACACTTCCCAGCGTTACCAGCAGGGAGAAGAACTTGTCGGCAGTAGAAAAAGAACCGGAGGAGTGCTTCCCCAGCAAAAGGAACCAGGGATGAGCCTCGCCGTAGACCAGCCAGGTCCACCCACACCAGATTCCGAGCGGCAGGATGGAGGGGAGCAGCGGCAGCACGGCGATCTTACGCGTCGACATGAGGGCGTAGAGTACGAGGATCACCACCGCGACTCCGGCAGAATACTTGGTGACTGCCGCCAGGCCGAGCAATAGGGATCCTACAGACAGCAGGAGGGATCGCCCCGTGTCCAGTCCTTGGATACCCACGGCCAGGCCCACACAAATCAGCGCCAGGGCTGGAATGTCCCGCATCACGTTCGATGAGACAAGCACGGCGCTGCTGGTCGCGATCATCAGGGCCGGGAGCCACTGGAGCGGTTCGCAGAATCTTCGGGACAATGCCAGACAGCCTGCCAGGATACCCGCCAGAAACGGCATCATGGACAGGTGTAGAATGATCTCTGAGTACCCAAAGATCCAGACAAGGGGTGCCAGATAGTAACTCAGGAGCGGTGGATTCGTGGTCACCTGCCAAAAAGGCATGACCACTCCGAACCAGTCGAACTCTCCCCCCAATGGGTCAAGCGGGTTGAGCAGGATTCTCTTTGCGCATTGCAGGACGACCGGATCGTCAATATGAAACGCTTTGTTTAGGAACGGCAGACTCAGCAAGACGGAGACGAGAAGCACCCGGGTCAGGTCGGACTTGTTGAAGAGCCGTGCAGCGGAGCTATTTTCAGTTGCGGGTTGACCGAGTTGATCTGTGTGCAAGTCAGAAGAATTCTACCAAGTAATCGACTATCATCGTATGGTTGAAACTGAGCCTCGGATCAGGAAGACTTGACAAATGCGCTTTCCCCGTTCCATCAGATCTGGGAGCAGACCCGCAAGGCGTAGCCGCCGAGAGCTGCTTCACAGCCGTTGGCAGCCCTCCTCCGGGGGTCGGCTTCGAGTGCTCCTCTCCGACTATCTGGAACCACGTCTGCTTTGCTGCCGCCGCCGAGCCATGGCCTGTGATTTCGAATTTCGCATTCCCGACACCGAGCGGCGGCATGTGGACGCGATTCAGGCTGCGCTTGACCTGGTGGATCGGCTCGAGGATCAGATGTCGGTATTTCGCGACAACAGCGAGATCAGCCGAATCAATCGCAAGGGCCATCAGGAGCCCGTCGAAATCACACCGGATCTGTTCAACTTGCTGCAAGCGGCTGTCTCATTGAGCCGGGAAACCGGGCAGGCATTCGATCCGACCAGCGGTTCGTACAGCCGCTGCTGGGGGTTCCTGGCCGGGGAAGGAAGATACCCGACCGATGGGGAGATTCAGAGTCTGGCCAGGCAGGTTGGACCCGATCTGATCGATTTCGATTGCGAGAACAACACGGTGCGACTGAGACGTTCTGGAGTGGAATTGAATCTGGGAGCGATTGGCAAGGGCTACGCTCTGGATCGTGCGGCCGCGCAGATGAGCGCGGCCGGGATTGGAAACGCACACCTTCACGCTGGCTTCAGCAGCGTGTACGCCCTGGGCGGTTCTCCTGGATCTGCCCCGGGGGCAGGCTGGCCAGTCGGCATCCGGCACCCGTTGCGGCCGGAGAAAGACTTTGCAATACTGCATCTTGCCGATTGCGGAATGGGGACTTCGGGGCTCAAGGAACAGGGATATGTCATCGACGGGCAGGCTTACGGTCACATTATTGATCCCCGAACGGGTTACCCGGCCAGGGGCAAGGCAATGGTGTCGGCCGTTGCCCCGACAGCAGCTGAGGCCGACGCTCTTTCCACCGCCTTTTTTGTCATGGAGTTGGAAGAGATCCGATGCTTTTGTGAGAAACGGGCCGAAGTGGGGGCCATCGTCCTGGATCAGAGTGCCGAGCTTGCAGACTCTATCCAGATGCACAGCTTCGGCCCAATCAGAGACTCAATCGAGGTTTTGAACTAGCAGCCACCAGACCCATGCAAGTCTCACTCTCATTACTCCAGCAGTTTCTCCTGGTCCTTCTCCGCTTCGCGGTGGGATGGCATCTTTTTTACCAGGGTCTGGGCAAGCTCTGGATTGTCGGCTGGTCGGCGAAAGGTTACCTGGAGAATGCGAGCGGGCCCCTGGACAACGTTTTTCAGGCCGTTGCAGCCCGCCCCCCGCTCATGAACCTGGCAGATTTCGCAGTTGTCTGGGGTCTGATGCTGGCGGGTCTGCTGCTGATGCTTGGACTGTTTTCCAGATTGGCGGCGCTGGCAGGCTTTCTGCTCCTGTTCCTGTTTTTTGCTGCCGCGCCACCCATGCCCTATCTCGGGTTTTCCGTTCCCGGACCCGAAGGCTCCGAATTGTATGTCAACAAGACTCTGATTGAGGCGTTACTATTGATCGTACTGGCTGTTCTTCCGACTGGGCAGATGGCCGGCCTCGATATCCTGGTTTCGGGCTGGCGCCGCCGACGGAAATCGGTTTTTAGTCGTCGCAACTGAAGTAAGTACCCAAAATGTTCTTTAGGGACTCTGGGAGGTCTCGATGTTAACCGAGCAACAGAGAGAAATCGGACGTAGGAATTTTCTCCAGGCAGTGGCCACACTGCCCCCTGCGGGAGCGCTGCTCTGGAAAGCGCGTGGGATGCGACCGGTGCGGACCGGAATCGTGGGCTGTGGCGGTCAGGGCGGCGTCCTGATCGAAAACTGTCCCGCCAGCCACATGCACCTGGTTGCCATTTGTGACATCGCTCCCGATCATTTCGAACGGGGCCTCGAAAAAGTTCGGAATCTTCACGATCCGGAGGCCCAGGGATATGCCAGCTTTGATGAAATGTTGAAACGCAGCGACATCGAAGCGGTTATTGTGGCGGCGCCTCTATGGCTGCACGAGCCATTCGCGGTGGCGGGTCTGCAGGCAGGCAAACACGTTTTTTGCGAGAAGATGATGGCTCACGGGATCGACGGGTGCCGAACCATGATCAACGCCGGACAGACTGCCCGGCGAAATCTGCAGATTGGACATCAGCGTAACTACAATCCCCTCTATCAGGAAGCCCATCAGATGATCCAGAACGGGATCATCGGGGACGTTTACCACGTCCGGGCACTCTGGCACCGGCACACCAGCTGGCGCCGCATGGTTCCCAAGCTTGACTTCGATCCAGGCCCCTGGGGTTATCCGACCCTGGAGCACCTGAAGAACTGGCGCCTGTATAGGAAGTTCTCTCAGGGACTGATGGCGGAACTGGGCAGCCATCAGCTGCAGGTTGTCAACTGGTTCACCGGTTCGCGGCCGACCGCCGTGTATGGATCGGGGGGCACCTATCAATTCAAAGATGGGCGGGAGGTTGCCGACCATGTTTACGTGACATACGACTACCCCGAAGGGCTCACCTACACGTATTCCTCGATCCAATCCAACCGCTACGATCATTACTATGAGCAGTTCATGGGGACGGAGGGGACAATCATCCTGAGTGGCGAGCGCGAAGCCATGCTTTTCTCGGAGGGTCAAGAGGGCACCAAGGCCACTGAGATTGCCGTGGAGGCGTCCTCGAGCGGCGGCCCCGTCATGTCGGCTTCGGAGAGCCGGATACGCGACGCGACCGGTTCACAGGTCGCGGGGGATGGCAGCAAATACAGTCCGCTGCAGGCCTATCGTGACGAATTGGCAGGGTTCTGCAACACCATCCGCCACGGAGCGCCCAATCTTTGCGAGGGCGAAGATGCGATGGATGCCTGCACTCCCATTATTCGGGCCAATGAATCGATTGCCCGGGGCGAGAAGCTGGATATTCCTCCGCAGCTGTATTACACGACCTGACATAAGACCGGTCCGCTTCTTCTTGAGGAATCAGCCGATCACTTCCGGGCCTTTCCTGTTGATGCTGCTGACGTACGTTTGGCTTTCAATGCCGAATTCATCAAAGGTGGCCTGCATCGCTTCGGCACTCCTTTCAGCTGTCTTTCTCGACTTGCTGAGCGCGAACATGGCAGGTCCCGAACCGGATATGCTGCAGCCCAGAACACCCTCCTGAAGGGCAGCGGTCTTCACCTCATCAAACCCGGGAATCAGCAGGGAACGCACCGGCTCGATGAGGTGGTCTTCCAGCGATCGGCCGATCAGGTCAAAGTCACCCTTCAGGAGGCCGGCTACCAGGCCTGCAACATTACCCCACTGCTTGACAGCATCTTTCAAGTAGACCTTGGTTGGCAGCACTTTCCGGGAGTCTGCTGTTCGAATTTCCACTTCAGGATGAACAAGCGTGCAGTGAAGTTGCCTGGGGTAGTCGATTGGAATCACATCCAGGGGATCGTAGCTGCGTATGATCACGAATCCGCCCAGCAGCGCGGGCGCCACGTTGTCCGCATGTGCTGCCCCGCAGGCGACACGCTCTCCCTCCATCGCGAAAGGCAGCAGCTCCCGGACCTTCAAAGGCCTCCCCAGCAGTTCATTCACGGCAAAAACGCCCGCCACTGAGCTGGCTGAGCTCGACCCCATACCACCCGCAAAGGGCACGTTCTTGACGAGCTCAAATTCAAATCCACCCGAGTGCTGAACATGTTCGAGGTACGCGAGCACCGGAGCCGTGACCGTATTCTGTTCCGGATCGAGGGGCAGCTTTCCCCCGTCTCCGGTTATCTTCTTGATTCTCAGTCCCGCCCTGCCGGTCTTTTTCACCACGACCTCGTCACCCGGTTGATCAACTGCGAAACCGAGTACATCGTAGCCGCAGGCTATGTTCGCAACCGTGGCGGGGGCAAAAACTCGAACACTTGCCGCCGTCTTCATACTCTTTCTTTGCTTCATGCTCTTCCTAACTGACCCGGAGCCCCGGGATGACGCCGCTGCCGAACTTCCACGCCTGGCGGCTTGCCCCGTCGGGGGCCAAAAACGCACCCCGGGTGAACCGGGAAAGGAACCTACAAGTTGGAGATACGGATGATGTCGGCAAATACTCCTGCAGCGGTCACCTCGGCCCCGGCCCCAGGTCCCCGGACAACCAACGGGCGGGTTGAATACCGATTCGTGGTGAACGACACCACGTTGTCGTTTCCTTTTAAAGTATAGAAAGGATGCGAGCTGTCAATGGCTTCCATAGCCGCCGAGCCCTGGCCGTTTTCGACAGATGCGATGTACTTCAGCTTTCGGTTTTCCGCTATCGCTCTTGCCCTGATCTTTTCGAATTCAGAATCGTGCTTGGAGAGCCCCTTGAAGAGCTCGGGAGTCGAGTCGATCCTGCGACAAGACTCCGGGACCATATTCTGCACAATAATGTCTCTCAACTCCATTTTCAATCCACTTTCCCGGGCCAGGATCAGCGTTTTGCGGGCCACGTCCGTTCCCTCCAGGTCAAGCCTGGGGTCCGGTTCGGCGAATCCCAATTCCACGGCCTCTCTTACGGCTTGCGAAAACTTCTTACCGTCCATGAGCGCGTCGAAGATATAGCAGAGGGATCCGGAAAGCATCCCCTGAATTCTTGTGACTTCATCTCCGCTGTCAATCAAGTCCTTCAGTGTGCTGAGCACGGGTAGACCGGCCCCGACATTGGTTTCGAACAGGAACCTGACCCCTCGTCTTTGAGCCACGCTCTTTAACTTCTGATAATCGGAGTACTTTCCCGAACAGGCCACCTTGTTGGGAGTAACCACCGAAATACTCGAGTCCAGCACCCTTTCATAAGTGGCGGCGACAGCCGCGTCCGCGGTATTGTCAACAAAAATGGAGTTACGCAGATTCAGCTCTACTATTTTGCCGGTGAACTTGTCGATGTCTGCCTTGACCCGGGACTTCTTGAGTGCACGCTCCCAATTCGCTGCCGGGATGCCCTCCTCGCTGAAAGCCATTTTTCTGCTGTTGCTGATACCTACGATTCGCAATTCGAGTTCATTGTTTCTGAGAAGCGATTCGGCCTGCTGATCGATCTGAGTCAACAGGGTTTTCCCAACCAGGCCGGTTCCGGCGATGAACAAATTGAGCGTCTTCGTATCCGACAGGAAGAAAGATTCATGAACTGCATTCAGCGCCTTGTTGAGATCTTTCTTTGAAATGACGACTGTGATGTTCAGCTCAGAAGACCCCTGTGCGATAGCCGCAATGTTCACGCCGTTGACCCCAAGCGTGTGGAATAATCTGCCTGCGATGCCGGGAATACTGCGCATGCCTTGACCCACAACGGCGATCACTGAAAGGTTGCGTTCAATGAGCACCGAATCGATCAGGTGCGACTTCATTTCGATCTCAAACTCTGCTTCGATGGCCTGCCTGGCAACGGCTGCTTGGCTGGGATCGACGGCAAAGCAGATCGAGTGTTCAGAGGACGCCTGTGTGATCAGGATAAGGTTGCTGCCCTTGTCTGCGAGTGCCCGAAACAAGCGTAGGGAGGTCCCGTGGATGCCCACAATGCCACTTCCCGAGAGGCGAAACAGGGCGATTTCCGCGATGGATGAAATCCCCTTGATAATCGACCTGTCAGTGGTGGGGTCCAGCTTCTGCTTGATTGCCGTTCCCTCAAAACCTGGATTGAATGTGTTCCGAATTCGAATCGGGATCTGCTTGTCTAATACCGGCTGAAGAGTCGGTGGATAGATCACCCTGGCACCGAAGTGCGATAGCTCCATGGCCTCCTCGTAGGAAAGCTCCGCGATTGAGAACGCCTTTGTGACCTTCTCCGGGTCAGCCGTGAGGATGCCATCCACGTGGGTCCAGATCTCGAGCTCCTTTGCACCGAGCGACGCAGCGACAATGGCCGCGGTGAAATCGGAGCCCGCCCTGCCCAGGGTGGTGGTTTCCCCCTTGTCCGTGGATCCGACGGAACCGGTGATGACCTGGAGGGCACTGGTGGTCTTGAAATGGTTGCGAATCAGTCGTCTGGTTTTCGCGAGATGAACTCTGGCACACCCAAAATCGGCATTGGTTTTCACAACCTGCCGCGCATCCAGGAACTGGACTTTGACCCGGGACTGCTGCAGTGCCCGGCTGATGATGTAGGATGAAAGCTGCGCGCCGAAACTGACTACGAAATCAAAGGTCTTGTGGGAAAGCTCTTTGACGAGGTAGGCCCCGTTCAGCACATCCTCCAACTCGTTGAGGACCATCTTGGTCTGGGCGAGAACGGGGGTCTGTTTCTTGGCATCGAGCAGTTCCTTGATGGCTGAAAAGTGGCGTTGCTCAATGGCTCCAAGAAGTTCCAGATAAGACTCATCCCCGCCGGCTGCCAGTTCTCCCGCTTTCGCCAGATCGTCCGTCACGCCTCCAAACGCGGATAAGACGACCGCGATTTTGTGCTTCCTGGACGAGTTTCGCAGAATCTCCAGCACTCCTTTAATCCGATCAGGAGTGGCTAAGGATATCCCCCCGAATTTCAGTACTTTCATTCGCTGCCTAGACCGTTTCCCCGAAGCACCGCCGGTCATCCTCTCTATTCGCTCCAGCCTAGAATCACTTTGCCCGAATTCCCCGACCGCATCACCTCAAACTGGAGTCTCACATCGCCTCGCGAATCAAGTCCCTGATCAGCATCCGATCCGGGTTCTTCCCTGTCCAGGCCAGAAACTGGCGTGCCGCCTGTTCCACGAACATCTCCATTCCGGAAATCATCTTACAGCCTCTTCGCCGGGCCTGTCGGAGGAGTTTGGTCTGTTCCGGGCTGTAAACCAGATCGTAGACCAACTCGAAATTAAGTTGAGTCTCGGACAGTGGAGACGCATCGACATTCGGGTGCTGTCCGACCGGCGTCGTGTTGACCAGTAGATCCGCTCTGCCTCGATAGTCCTGCATGAGAACCCACCGACATCCAAACTGTCGGGCAAAGTTCTCGAGTCGTTCCTCGTTTCGACCAGCCACAGTGACCTGGACCCCCCGGCTCAGAAGAGCACCGACTGCCGTGTGGGCGACCCCGCCATTTCCCAGCACCACGGCCGACGCACCCTTGAGTTCCATTCTGGAAAGCAGTGGCGAGAGGAAGCCCGGGAAGTCGGTGTTCGAGCCCATCCAGTTGCCGGCTCCCCCGGCCAGGGTATTGACCGAACGGACCGGTGAGTCATAGTCCTGGCAGAAGCGAATGATGTCCGTTTTGTGAGGCAGGGTGACACTGAAGCCCTGGAAGCGAAGAGAGGACTTCGCGAGATAGTCGAACCAGGGATCCAGCTTATCGAGAGGCAGCCGAATGTAGCTTCCCGGCAGGCCGTAGTGTCGAAACAGGCCGTTGTGCAGGGGTGGTGAGAGAGAATGTGACACCGGTTGACCGATGATTCCGAAAAGGGGGGTCTCAGTCGATGCCTGCCCCAGTCCGCGGGCTTCTCTGAGTGAGAACTGGCCGGGTGCGCTGGGAACCTCGGCATCCTCACAAACGTAGGTCCACTGGCTGCCCAGCAGGGGAGCCAGGTATCGGGAGGGCTGTCCCAGCTCACCCATGCCGATGAGGACATGAGGCCCGCGGGGCGGTTCCCTTTCCGCCCACTCCAACAGTTGAACCAGCTCCCGGGTGGTGTGGACCTGGACCGCCAGTTTCCCCAGCTCTCCCGCACAGAGGGTGGGAAACTCGGCCGGGAGGCTGGCCGGAAAGGATCCAAAGACATGCCGCGATCGAATCACGCGAGTGCGGGTTGGCAGAGACGCGGGAACGGTCACGTCGTGTTCGAGATCGATCCAGTGGAAACCGTGCTCGGCTGCCCGCTCGAGAAATCTGATCCGTTCCGGTTCTTCTCCCCGGTACTCTCCCCCTTCTCTCTCAGGGCGGCAGGTAGCAATGTAGCGGCTCTTCGGAGTCGCCGGGAGGTGCGGCAGCTCCAGCCGTTGGAGATGATCAAGACGTGCCTCGATGTACTCCACCCGGCCGTCGTGAAAGCCCAGCTTCTGGTTGAGATCGGAGACCGACTTCTCCGCAAGGGTCAAACAGAGTTTCATGATGGACAGGGCACGGACTAGCCGTCCTGTGAAGTGGTGGCATGTCTCTGGATCAGGCCCCAGTAGCGGCGGAAGTACTGGACCATGGAGAGCAGGGCGAGGGCGACGACAATCCAGAGCAGGGTCTGACCTGCCAGATAGATGTAGGTATCAGGAAAACGATTGGCCACAATCAGGCAGCCGGCACACGCGACCTGGGCCACCATTTTGTATTTTCCAAGGCGCATCGCCGAGATGGTGATTCCCTGCACGGAGGCGACACTACGCAACCCGGTGACTACAAATTCTCTGCCGACAATGATGATGACCATCCAGGCCGGGGCAATTCCGAGCTGGACCAACGAAATGAAGGCAGCCGAAATCAGAAGTTTGTCGGCGATTGGATCGAGAAGCTGCCCCAGGGTGGTGATCTGGGACCGCTTTCGAGCCAGATATCCGTCGAAGTAATCGGTTGTAGCAGCCGTAGCAAAGACGATGAACCCCCAAAACTCCCGTGCCGGCGGAGTCGTTGTCAGCAAGACGCCCACCAGCGGCGGAACCAGGAAAATCCTGGATAACGTCAGGGCGTTGGGGAGGTTCATAGAATCACCACTTATAGCACAGTTGTCAGGTACTACGTACCGGGTTCCACGTTCCACGACCTTTCAACCCTTAACCCCCAACCCCCAACCCCCAACCCTTAACCCCCAACCCCCAACCTCCAACCTCCAACCTCCAACCCCCAACCTCCAACCTCCAACCTTCAACCTTCAACCTTCAACCTTCAACCTTCAACCTTCAACCTTCAACCTTCAACCTTCAACCTCCAACCTCCAACCCCCTGTAAGACAGCAGATTGTTTAGAGGGGGTGAAGTCAGGCTGTTTTGACCTGGATTGGGTAAGCAGAAAATGACGGATTAGAGGAGCGCTGGTGGTTGAGGCCAGCCCTTGGTAGGAGAGGAGCTAGCGGAAGCGGGAGCCGTTGGCGTTGGCGATCCAGCGACGCAGGGCGACGCGGACGTTGTTGACGCGACTCAGCGGAGCGTTGTCGAAGTACCAGCGGAAGGTTTTGATCTCTTCCAGGATGTCTACGTCGGGGAAGTCGGCGGTCAGTTCGGCAATGAAAGCCGCATCCAGCTCGGGGCGGTAAGGGTAATCGGGCAGCTGCTCTTGCAGGTAGGCGAGGATCTTCTCGGGAGAGTTGTCGAAGAACATGTCGGCGCTATTCACAGCTCGTCGGAGGCCCGGTAGATGTCCTCTTCGTCCAGAGTGGCCTTTTGCTCGAGCACGCCCCGGTTGAGCGCGGCCAGGCAGAGGCGGTTCAGCAGCCGGCAGACGCCGCCCGAAGTTTTGTAAAGGGCCAGGTAGGCCGAGTCGGTGAAGATGTCGGGTTTAGCTCCGGCCAGCTGGAGATGGTGGCAGACGTAGTTTTTGGTTTCGGCCTCATCCAGGGGAGGCAGCTTGTAGGAGAGTAGGATGCGCTGGTGGATGTTGCGGAACATGGGGCGCCCGAGCCGTCGGCCCAGGTCGGGATGACCGATCATGATCATGAGCAGGGGATCGATTGAATCCATCCTAAAATTAAGAAGTACAGGTATTTCGTCCAGTGTTTTGTCGGGCAGACACTGGCTCTCGTCGAGAATTAGAATCGGGGTCTTTTTGGCGTTCTCCACATAGTCGCGCACGGCCGTTTGCAGGTTTCGAAACAGAGTGGACTTGCGGCTGGAGGGCTCACCGCCGAACTCGCTGTTGAGCTGGGCCCAAAAATCCAGGGGAGTGACCGTCGACAGGGGCACGTAGAAGAGCTTGTAGACGGAGGAGTTGAGTTGCTCGACGAAGGCGCGCACGGCGGCCGTTTTGCCGGTTCCGGCCTCCCCCAGCACGAGCATCAGCCCCAGACGGGTACGCATGTAGTCCAGGCGCCGGGCGAGTTCGTCAAAGGCCGCAGTGGGGAGCAGTTTCTGGGCCGGGATGTCCTTGGCGAAGGGAGTGTCGGAGAAGCCGTAAAAAGTGTGGATCACGATTCATCCTCCTCGTCGGGAAGGGAAAAACGGGGTCTTCGGGGGGAAGTGGCGTTTTGGGCGGCGTCGACCCGGTGCAGACGCACCACCGGCTGGTCGTCTTCGAAGAGAAACAGCTCACTGGGACGTCCTTCGGGATGGCGGATCTCGATGCGCAGGCCAGTGTATTGGGGCGGCACTTCCCAGAGCCGGCGGGCGATGGAGACGGTGCAGTCGTTGCGGACGGTGCGGTGCAACGTGCGGTAAAAGACCCGGTCCAACTCGGCCCGGCTGACCGTACGGCGGCGAATGGAGGCGAGCGAGCGCAGGTAACGCTCCAGTGGCGTCTCACAGATGCTCGAGTGGCGGCGCCGGTGATAGTCCTGCTCCAGCCACTGAGACAAGCGAGCATTGAGATCGTCGAGGGTCAAGGCCTCGAGATCGAGAAGGCTTAGAAAACCCTGGCGCAGGGTGCGAAACCAGCGCTCGATTTTTCCGCGCGAAGGACTGTCATAGGGCTTGGAATGCACCAGAGCCACACCCAGACGGGCGCAGGCCAAGGTGAGTTGTTTGGAGGAGAAGGCCGAGCCGTTGTCACAGTAAAGGATCTGGGGTAAACCATGGCGCGAGAAGGCTTTTTGGAGTGCCGAGACGACCACTGCGGAGTTTTCCCGGGTGTAGAAGCGGGCCAGGGTCAGGAAGCGGGAATGGTCATCGATGGCTGCAGCCAGGTAGGTTTTGCGGCGGCGGCGGCCGAGAGGCACCTTGGGGCCGTGCATAAAATCCATCACCCACAGATCGTTGGCGTGGGGTTTTTCGAAGTGCTTGCGGGCCTTGGGCGCCGGCTTGACCTGGGGCCGCAGACCGGCCCGCTTGATGTGACGACGCAAAGTGGATTCGGAGATGCGGCGCGAAGTGATGTGGCCCGAGGCCACCAGCTGTTCACGGAGTCGGTTGACCGGCACCCGGGGATGGCGGGCCAGCAGCTCGGAGATGTGGGCGCTCAGCTGCTCGGAGATGACCCGGCTTCGGCCCGCATCGCAACGCCGCTTGGGCAAGAGTCCGTCGAGTCCTTCTTGGCGGTAGCGGCGCAACCAGCTCTTGAAAGTGGCGACTGAGTAGCGGCGTCTGCCCAGACCCGGCACATCCAGCTCTTTTCGGGCCATGCGGCCGAAGTAACGGGCTTGGCTGCCGGCGGCGGCGTGCAGCACCGGCGCGATGACGCCGTAGCGGAACAGCGCCACGGCCTGGCGTTTTTGTTTTCCCTTCATCCTGAGGCTCCTTTGGCCAACCCTTTGTGCCACAACCCTACCGCTGGGCCCCTATCACGCAGTGTGGAGGATCGATTCTTGTCATGACGCGGCTGCCAGCCGGGTCCAAACAACGTGGCGCAAAAAGGGGATTGAGCGACTTGTGCTGCAGACACAGCGGATGCCGGTGAGTCAGCCCGTCAGCAAGCCAGAGCGGGGCCCGAGAGCCAATCGTAGGTCGAACAGCAGGTGGGGGAAGTAACGCCGATGAAAACGCAGCACCACTCGGGGTGGAGAGCCTCGGGGCTGGGCCGCCAGCAGCGCGGCCACCTGCTGGGCCTGCCGCCGCACCCCTTGGACGGCTCCGGGCAACTCGACCTCGGCCACCGGAAAAGAGAGCAGTCGCCCATAGACGGCCGCCAACAGCAGCAGCATGCGGTGCAGCGTCAACTCCTCCAACAGCACAGCTTCCTCACCTTGGCTGCCGGCCGTGGCCACCTCGTCCAGCGCTTGGCGCATCGTCCGTTTGCCGTTCACCACCACTTCGACCATCCAGCTCATCAACCCCAGGCTGAAGCGTCGGCGCGGCACCACTTGAGCCGGCAGCACGCTGAAGGTGACATCTCGTGGCTGATCCGGGCCCCGCCGCCGGCAGCGGAAGCGAGCCACTGGAAACCGTTGATAGGTCCGCCCCTCCTCATCCACCAAGCACCTGAAATACAGACCGTGGCGTACGGCGCATTCACTTCCCCGGCACAGCGGACAGCGGTCCCGGTAGTCGGGCAACAGCTCGTACAGCCCCAGTCCCAGAGAGGAAAGACTTGACAAAGACCTGTCTTGGAAGCGATCCTGAATCTGAAGTTTGTCTTCGAAAAGCCGGGAGTTATCCGAAGCTCAAACCACGGGCTCCCGGCTGCTCCTTTCCCTTCTTCTCCGCAGCCAAGACAGCTGTCACACTGTCATATTCTTTTCACCCGCTGCGGGCTAAGACAATCTATACAATTCCGGCTGCAAAAGGCAGAGAAGTTTGTGACGTATTACAGAAGATACAGAACAGCATCGATTCCCCGTCTCCTCAGCCATGTCACATAGCGATACCCCGTGTTTCCTCTGTTCCCGTAGTACAGCACACGCATGGTTCGAGTCCTTGTTGGCACGACCTACAAGAGAAGTCTAGGACCGGCGAATCGTACGAAGAAGTGGGGCTCTGGCCGTTTCTTCGTTCTTCTCCTCACTTGCAGAGTCCTGAGTGACGTCACGAATCCGGCGCGAACGACCCGTCCGACCCAGGTATTCGATCATCTCATCGAAGAGCGTCCGGGGCCCATCCCCTCTTCCCATGTAACGCGCGATGTCGTTCTCGGACAGGTCCGGTAGGCGGGTCGTGCGACTGAGCAAATTGTAGGAAGATAGAGAAGAATTCAGATACACGTGAACGGGGTGGAAGCTGAAGACCTTGAGTCCCGGGACGAGAAGCTCTTCGCACAGATTCCACGATGGCCGGGGGATCTCCATCTCATACCGATCCTCCCAGAAAAATGGCACCCGGATCAGCGTGTTTCCCCCCCTCTGATAACCGATCGGTGTGATATGGGACATGCGAGGGAGAAACAGGGAGACATCGACTCGAATGGCTGTCTTCTCCAACACCGTATCAAGCAACAGGCCCGACTGAACCAAGCCGTGTGTACGCATCGCTGTCGCCTCGGGTACGATCTCCATACAGTGGCGAAGAACATTTCTTGGCGTGCTTCCCTGTGTGGAGTTGGGCAAAAAATTCGGATGTATACCCAGTTCAAACGTGTCAGGGTGTTGGCGAAGACGCTCAATCGCCGGACTGCTGTGAGTCACAAACCAGGTCGCGCCAATGTGAGCCTCTGAGAGCATTTCTGCCACGGCGTCGATCATGAAGTCCGGAGCCCAATCGACGTCCAGCGTAATGACGATCTCATTCACGTGATTGCCCCACTCAAGTCCCTTGACGCTCCACCGCGAGTCCGAACCCATCCGAGCCGAAGTCGTTGCCGTTGTAGAGCATGTTGAACCGCCCCGGGATTTCCGGAGACTCCATTTCTTGAGAGGATGGGGTCATGGGAAGACGAAGCAGATACTCACCAGAGGTTAGAGAACGAGCAGTACGGATGGTGTTTGAGCACGAACGGGAGTACAGCTCTCAATGGGGTGCGATGACATCGATAGCAGCCAAGATCGGCTGCACAGCGGAGACGCTGCGCAAGTGGGTCCGACAGGCGGAAAGGGATCAGGGGCGTCGAGCCGGGCTGACAACGGACGAGAGGCAGCGTCTGAAGGAACTGGAGCGGGAGAATCGGGAGCTGAAGCAGACTAACGAGATCTTAAGGAAGGCTTCGGCTTTTTTCGCCCAGGCGGAGCTCGGCCGCCGACGGAAATGATGGTGGATTTCATCCGAGAAAATCGGACCTGCTATGGGGTCGAGTCGATCTGCGAGGTGCTGCCGATCGCCCCTTCGACGTTCTACCAGCGGGAAGCCAGGCACAAGGATCCTGCGTTACTGCCGACCAGGACGAAACGCGATGCCAGGCTTCGAGTTGAAATCGATCGGGTGTGGCGTGCCAATCGCGAGGTCTACGGAGTGCGCAAGGTCTGGAAGCAGCTGAATCGTGAGGGCTTCAAGGTGGCTCGCTGCACGGTCCAGCGTTTAATGCGCGAGACGGGACTGCAGGGCGTGGTTCGGGGTCGCCGGTTTAAGACGACGCAGCCGGATGAAACAGCCGCAAGGCCGGCTGATCTGGTGGACCGCAACTTTACTGCAACCCGTCCGAATCAGCTGTGGGTAGCCGATCTGACCTACGTGGCCACCTGGAGAGGGCGCGTCTACGTGGCATTGGTCATCGATGCCTTCTCGAGAAGTATTGTCGGGTGGAGGGCGTCGGCTTCCCTGAAGACCGACATTGCCCTGGACGCACTGGAGCAGGCCCTGTGGTCGCGTTCAGACACAGAAGGCCTGATTCATCACAGCGACCGGGGAGTGCAGTACCTGTCGATTCGCTATACGGAGCGGTTGGCAGAGGCCGGCATCGAGCCTTCGGTTGGAAGCAAAGGAGACTCTTACGACAACGCGCTGGCCGAATCGGTCATCGGGCTGTTTAAGACGGAAGTCATTCGTCAGGAAGGCCCCTGGCGGGGATTAGAGGAGGTGGAATTTGCGACGCTGGATTGGGTCTGTTGGTATAACAAGAAGAGATTGCTGGAGCCAATCGGCTACATTCCACCCGTTGAGTTCGAGCAGATGTATTACCTGAATCAACCGGCTACAGCTATAGTGGCTGGAGTCAACTAAAACTGTCTCCGGAAAACCCGGAGCGGTTCATGTATCGCTTTCCGTCGTGAAGGAACACGCACGGGTGCGACACCGTTCTCGAATCCCACCCCGCCCCTGACGGCTCCATTCCTCCCTGGTCGTCCATTCGTGTCCAGATGAGCCCGTCCGGCGACTCCGCGTAGCCGATTCTGTATCCCTCACCTGCGTCGTAGGAATACCACATTCGGTACAGACCATTGTCCATCAGGACAAACGGATGCCCAATGTTCGTCTCCCCCGCCTTTAGACCGATACACACGTTCCCATCCCGTTCCCATCGTATCCCGTCTTCCGAGCTCGCGTACTTGATGTCGTAATACGAGCCGAGTGCTCGGTCCTCAGCTTCCTCCCACTTGAAGCATGAGCCGTACCACATTCTCCAACTCCCGTTCTCCTTGATCACGGACGGAAGCAGGACTGCACACGGATCGTAACGGCTCCTGTTCATGATCGGGGCAGGAGATACCCTCTGGAAGGTGGCTCCTCCATCCGTGCTCCGCGCTAGTGTACTGTACGGAAAGTTCCCGTCGTTAATAGTCAGGGCCGTTCGCTATCATTCGTTATGGCAAGACCACATATCCGACTGGAACTCCCCGCACACGATCGAGAGATTTTGCGTTCCTGTGATTGGCGACAGTTAGAATTCCCCGCGCATTGACTCATCCAAAATCGAACTGATGGCATACCGTTGCCTCATCAAGAATCGAACCGAAAACTTGATGAGGAGGTCACAGATTGAAGAAGAAGTTGAGTTTGGAGTTGCGCCGAGAATTGTTGACGCGTACCGCTGAGGATTACGCATCGGCCCGCAAAGGGATCAAGAGCCAGATTGTAGATCAGTTGGTCGCGACAACCGGCTACGGTCGCAAACATGCGATTACCCTATTGAACAATCCGCCGAGCAGGGCCAGTTCGTCGCGGCCCCGCCGTGCCCGATACGATGACCGGGTGAAGCGGGCACTGGTGACTCTTTGGACAACGGCCAACCGGATCTGCGCAAAGAGACTGGTCCCCTTTGTTCCCGAGTTGATCGAAGTTATGGAGAGGAACGGTCATCTATCCTTGCCGCCTGATGTTAGGCGAAGGCTGCTAGCGATCAGCCCAGCTACCGCTGATCGATTGTTGGCTTCCGAAAGAAGCAGCCGGCACGGTGTCAGTACGACCCGACCAGGAAGCTTGCTCAAGAAGCAGATCAAGGTCCGAACCTTCGCTGACTGGGATGATCTTCAACCCGGTTTTGTCGAAGCCGACCTTGTGGCTCACTGCGGCGAGAGTGCTGCAGGCAGTTTCCTACACACTCTGGTCCTGGTGGACGTCGCAACGGGCTGGACCGAATGCGTGGCGCTGCTACGGCGTAGCGAAGCCGATGTGATCGGATCTCTCAACTGCCTGCGTGGGCGGCTCCCGGTTCCTCTTCTCGGATTGGACACGGATAACGGAAGCGAATTCATCAACTATGAGATGCTCCGTTACTGCCAAAGAGAGCAGATCACTTTCACTCGTTCCCGGGTGGGTCGAAAGAACGATCAGGCCTTCGTTGAGGAGAAGAATGGTTCGATCGTGAGACGGCTGATTGGCTACGATCGCTACACGGGTCTGGGGGCCTGGCGAGCCCTGATTCAGCTTTACGAGATTCTGCGCCTCTACGTGAACTTCTTTCAGCCCTCGATGAAGCTAATCGAGAAGCAACGCCGGGGTGCACGCGTCAAGAAACGCTACGATCGGGCTCAAACTCCTTACCAGCGAATCTTAGCCTCTGATTGTCTCACCAAGAGAAAAATAGAACCCATCAAAGACCTGTACAGGAAGCTGGATCCAGTCACGTTACTCAAAGAACTCGAGCGAAGACAGGACCATTTTTGGACCTTTGCCAACGGACAAAGAGAACCGGAGGGAAACGGCTCCCCTAGAGAGATGGATGCTGTTGTCAGGAAGTACCTTGCTGAGATCAGTGCTGCACCAGAATCCAACCAAATCAGGAGATATCGGCGGACGAAGAAGCCCCGGGTTGCCCGGACTTGGAAGACCCGGGAGGATCCTTTCGTTGAAGTCTGGCCAGAGGTTCGTGTCCAACTGGAAGTCAATCCCGCTCAAACAGCCAAAGCGCTTTTCATTCGGCTTCAACAACGCCATCCCTGTCGATTCTTTGATGGGCAGCTGCGAACTTTGCAGCGCCGCGTCAGGGACTGGCGAAGAGAACAACTCTACAAGGCCGAGATCTCCCGTGTAGAGCCAACGTTCTCTGAAATCGGGTCTGATTTCGCAAAAGAAGGTGCGCCAACAAAGGGGCAACCAGCCGAGGTCAAAATAGTCTTATGAGCCATGGGAAGTGTCCCCTGACGGCCACACAGCAATGTCGCCTCGACCGCTGGGCCGTACATCTCCAGCAGCAGGGACTTCACGGTCCCGGGACAACCCAAGAAGGGGGTCACCTGAGTCGGCCGCCGAGAGGGAACCCCATTCGGGCTCGCCCTCACTGTGTCCCCTCTCGCAGTCCAAGAACCGGACAAGACAATTCGCTCAAACCAAGAACAACACCCTACTTGACAAGGTGGGTCATTTTTACGTGATCACTCCGGCACATTATTCCCTTGTCATTTCGACCTTCCACTCCACCCGTTGTTTCTGCGAGACGGAAGAAATAAGCTGTTCTGAACTGGGTTCGATTCCCAATGAGGCAAGTTTCTAGCTTCGGTTCGATTCTTAGATGAGGCAACACGCGAATTCTAACTGTCGCCAATCACACGACGGCAGCTTCTCAGTTGGCCGGGTGGGCGAAGCGGCGAGCCCCGGGTTGGAGAGAATAGCCGAGGACGGGAACACGGGACCCCTGGCTCAAGAGTTCCTGGACGATGGGAGCGGGAGCGTGGAAGCGACCATTTTGAGCGGAGGCGCGATTCCACCTTTTGCACCGGGTCAATCCACCACCATGACATTTGAACTCAACCCGCTGCAGCCGGGCAGTCGCTTTCTCAGCTTTGCCTCGATGGTGATACCGAGCAACGATGCCTTTGTCACCGGGGACCCGCTTCGGGTCTTTGACGACAGCGGTAACTTCGTGGGTGGCACCTGGATCATCGGAGGCTCTGAGGTTCTGGACGCGGGCACCGAAGTCAATGACGAAATCCCCGCCAACACAGCCTTCTTCGGGCAGGCCGCTCCCGACACAGGTACCAGTGAAAACGGGACCGTGCAGTTGCACCCTGGATTCATGGCCGCCGGAGGCGGTGGAATTCTGGACGATCCGATGTTTGCAGCGGCCGACTTTTCAGCGAAGGGCTATCAGGTGCTACGGGTCACCGTAATGGCCGGCGTCTCCGTCAAGATAGAGAATCTGGCCCCTGCTAGCGGCGGTTTTCTGACCCCCGTCTGGGTGGGTTTTCATGATGGCAGCTTCGACGTGGCAACCCTGGGTGAGGCTGTCAGTCCCGGCCTGGAGAGCCTGGCGGAAGATGGGACCACAGGCGGGCTGAGTCAAGAGTTCCTGGGCAGCGGTGCCGGTCTTGTGGACGGCACCATTATCAGTGATGGCGACATCCCGCCGATCGCGCCGGGTGGGACAGCTCATATGACGTTCCTTCTCGATCCAACCGCCGAAACGAGCCGCTATGCAAGCTTTGCCTCGATGGTCATTCCCAGCAACGATGCCTTTGTGGCCAATCTTGATCCCATGGCACACGCTGTCTTTGACGCTGACGGCAACTTCGTCGGAGGAAGCTTTCTGGTCCTGGGCTCGAGCGTTTACGACGCCGGTACCGAGGTCAACGACGAGCTTCCCGAAAACACCGCCTTTTTCGGCCAGAGCGCTCCCAATACGGGAGGGGACGAAAACGGCACTGTCGTGATGCACTCCGGTTTGATGCCCTCCGGATCTGGAGGGATCCTGGATGATCCCATGTTCGCTTCGGCGGATTTCACAGCGCCGGGCTACGTCGTAGCGAGGATCACTTTGTCTTACGCCAGGGGCAACGCCATCAATCGCCTCAGCTTCGCACAGTTCGCTGCGGGCGGCGGGGTCTCTGCCGAAATCCTCCTCTTCAACCACGAGGAGCAGGAAGTAGAGGCTGAGCTTACCTTTAAGGACGACAATGGTCTGGCCCTCTTGTTTCAGTTGGACGGATTGCCGATCGATGGAAACGCAAGCGTGACCGTTCCTGCCGGTGGGCTGCGTGTGCTCCGGGGCGCGGCCGATGGCGCGGCTGCAGAAGGTCATGTGATCGTTATGGCAGATGCACCTCTGAAGGGTGCCATCGTCTTCGGGGGCGCCTTCGGTTTGGCGGGGGTGCAGAACAGTCCCATCACAGACAACGGATTCACGGTGCCCATCTTGAGCTACAGCGACCCCGGCGTCGACACTGGAATGGCGGTCGCGAACCTGGCTGACTCTGAGCTGGTATTGACCCTGCAGTTGTTCAGCAGTGAGGGAGAGCTGCTGGCCACAGCCATGATCACGATCCCGGCCATGGGGCATTTTGCCGGCTTCGCGAAGGAGTTCGACTGGGACGGAGCTGTCGATTTCTCGGATTTCGAAGGGAAGTTGAAGGCCTCCACCGAGTCGGACGGCAAGTTTTCGGCGGTTGGCATCCAGGTCCGCCCGAACCAATTCGCCACACTTCCGGTCATTGTCTTTTAGGCGCTGTCCGGACCTGGAGTCGCAGCAGAGGGGGCAGTGTTCTCTGCCCCCTCAATCAGAGAATGCGGGTCTAAAGGATCTTGGGCGCTCCAAATCCTCATTGACTAAGTAAGGTTTAGGGAATCAGAGAGGAGGAGCCCTAAGGCTGCTCTTGGTCAACAAAAAGTAGGTGGCCCTGATTGTGAACTTCACTCGCAGGGGCACTCGGAGTTAAATCGAAATCCTCTCGACAATATTACGCGTGATGCGCCGCTGGCGCCGATCGTAAAGCCGCGTCGTGCGCGGATCCGCATGTCCGACTAGCTGTTGCACGTCTTCGAGCGGCACGCCTTGCTCCAGAAGGTCGGTGATGGTGCCCACGCGAAAGGAGTGGGGCGAGAGCCGCGAGGGCAACCCGGCGTCTTTGAGACGGCGCTTGACCATTCGGCAGAGGTCATGGGCCCGCAGGACATTTTCGGTGAGTCGCTTTTCGCGGCGCACCAGCGTTCGAAAGAGGGGACTGCCCTTCGGAGCATCCCGCAACCCGCCCGCGTCCAGGTACTCCCACAAATATCTCTCCAGATCATGACGGACCGGAATCTCCCGGGACTTGCCGCCCTTGTCATCAAAGTGCAGGTTCCACTGCTCGCCGGCATAGTAAAAGTGTCGACGCTGGAGCTTGGCTACGGCTCCCACGCGGGCAGCGGTGTAGATGAGCACAGCGATCGCAGCCCGATCCCGAAGCCCCACTACAGTTGAGAGGTCGATGGAGGCGAGCAGCTTTCTGGCCTGCTTGACCGTGATCTCTGGCGTTTTCCCTTCCAGGACCTGGTAGCGTTCAGCGCGCACTGAATGAGCTGGGTTGAGAATGATGACGTGGCGGGTCACTAGCCCATCGAAAAAGTGGCGGAGTGCCGCCAGCGTCAGTTTTTTGCTCGGAACAGCTCCGGGATGCTCATCCAGGTAACGGCCTACGGCTCCAGGCGAGATTTGCTGCAGCTGCAGGCCCTTGTCCTTACACCAAGACAAAAACCGCCGCACGGCTCGCTCATAGGCGACGCGCTTATGGGGGTTGCGGATTTTTCCGTAGAAAAACTCCTGGTAGGCAAAGTGGGCGGTTTTGCCCGAGTCACGGATGAGCGCCGGCAGCAGCTCGGCGATAGCCAAGCGGATAAGGTTAGGAGTTCAGCAGGTCTTTGAGCCCCTTGCCCGGTTTGAAATAGGCGACTCTCTTCGCAGGAACCTGGACTAAATCGCCAGTCTTTGGATTGCGTCCCCGGCGCGGGCTTCGCTGGCGGTGACGGAAACTGCCAAAGCCGCGTAGCTCGACCTTCTCGCCGGAATTGAGCGCCTCCGCGATGCTGTCCAGGACCGTCTGGACCACCACTTCGGCTTCTGTTCTGGTCAGGCCGTTTGTCTTGGCAACGTCGGCCACCAGGTCGGCTTTGGTCATAAGGTGTCTAAAAAAGTTTAGCTAAATGGACACCTTCACCGTAAAAAAAGACCCCTGAAAAATCAAGGGTTTACGGGGATGGTTGCTGTTATTATGAGGAGGTTAGTTGTGAGTTCTTCCCGGGTCTAACTGACTGGTGGAAGCGTTGTTCTATTGAAAGTTGCCAAGGCCTATGAAAGTTGCCGAAGCAAACTAGGAGGATTGCTTATGTTTGGAATCAGTCTCGGTCGTATCTTGGGTGTGACCATCACATTCATAGGCTTCTCGGTTTTCTTGGCCTCTCGGTTTGGACCGTCCTCCGTTGGAGCAGGTCGTGAGGAGCCCACCGCGACTGGTTTCACTATGGTATCGCAACAATTCCGCATTCTAGATGATGAAACGAGGTTGCTCAAAGGAATCTGGACGCGTTACCAGCGATCGGACGGAGCGTTCCGGCAAGATAACGCCCATGTCATGCCGGATGGAGAACTGGTCGTTATGAATTCCAGTATTAGTGTACCTGGCGAAGGCTATGTAAGGGCGGTGCGTGGAAGAGGGGTCATCGATGAGCGCCCAGGACAGGCTGCAACAGCGCCTTTTGCAACATTAGAAAGCATCGATTACATGAAGAGTAACCCTCGTCTTGGGTACAGAGTCTTGGGCACTGAATCAATTCTTGGTTTTGAGACGTACATTGTCGAGCAAACAAAACCCGATGGTCACCAGTCTAAGCGTAATCTCGCCCCTGAACTTTTGGGTTTCCCCATTAGGCTCGAAATCGACGACATGCTTGTCGAACCATTGAGTATTGTGCTCGGTGAACCCGATCCCCAGGTTTTTGACCTCGAACAAGCACTACTGATGCTTGAAGTAAACTGAACCAGACTCCCCTGCTCGAGCGCCTCCGAGCGCAGAGGCACGATCGGGCCGGTCTGGGCCAGGTCAAGGATCAGACAGCTCTCTAAGCAGGGCGGGGGATTCTCTTTTCCTAGCTCGACGTCGTTATAAAGGGTGGGGGAGCCCCTGTTCTTCAAAGCGAACAATTTTTTAGGGTCCCTGAGGACGTTTCCTCAGGAGCCCTGTTTTTATTTTTCTTTTCGTTTGTAAGGGCCAGCTTGGGGCACGAGCCGCAGCGGTGTGATTCCTCACTGTAAGCCGTGGCCTTGGAGCTCTCTCAAGATGAGCTGCACGTCTGGTGGGGCTTGGCTCGAGGGTGGCCAAAAGGTACCAAAAGGTATAGATTACGGCCATGCCTAAATCGACCCCGAGGAGGCCCGGAAAACCTGGCCAAAATAGAGGTTTTCGCGATGAGGTTTTTGGCCACCCTGAAAATCAGGCCGGTCCGCTCCCTCGCGTTGGGCTCTACGCTCGCATCATCCCGAGCGGAACCTACCGATTTCGGGATCGGTGGACACGCTTAGAGTAAATTTTCGCACCGCTGCGGCTCAAACCCCAACTGGAGATGTTTCAGCCGAGATGAGCCGTTGAGCCCAACGGGACCCGAATCGTCAAGGGGCGACCTTCTCGTGAACGTGTACGTCTCGCTGCGGGTAAGGAAGCGAGCAGCCCGCTGCCTCCAGCTCCTCCTTGAACCGGCGGGTCAGGTCGAACTTCAGGTCCCAGTAGTCTTCGCCCTTGCACCAGGGACGGGCTACCAGATTGACCGAGGAGTCGGCCAGCTCAGCGACCGCGATCTTGGGAGCGGGTTCGATAAGGACCCGCTCGTCACGTCTGACGATGGCATCGATGGTCTCGATCGCCCGACCAATGTCATCGTCATACGAGATGCCTATGACCAGGTCGACACGGCGGGTGTCATAGCCGTTGAAGTTGCGGATCGTCTGACCGTAGATCTGGGCGTTCGGGACGGTGATCTTGACATTGTCCGGACTCGTCAGCGTAGTGCTGAATATCCCGAGCTCGGCCGCGACTCCCAGACTTCCGCCGGCTTCGATTACATCTCCGACCTTGAAGGGCCGGAAAACCATCAGCATCACGCCACTGGCGAAGTTCGAGAGCGTCCCCTGGATCGCCAGGCCGATCGCCAGACCGGCCGCCCCCACGACGGCCACCAGCGAGGTGGTCTCCAGTCCAAAGAGACGCAGCACGGCGATCAGCACGATCGCGATTACCAGGTAGTAGACCAGGCCGCTTAGAAACGGCACCAGTATGTTGTCGACCTTCGACCTGGCGACAGCTCGCTCGACGCTCCTGCGAATGACGCCCGCCACGATCCGGCCGATAACCAGCACGGCGATCGCGCCCAAGACCTTCAATCCCCATTGCGTCACCAGATCGGTGACAAGACTTACTATCTGACCTGAGTCCACTTTGCTGCTCCTTTGCTAAACCGTATGGCACTTCCCGTCGTCGGCCCCCTGACGTAATCGAAGTTGCTCCCGTCCCCTAGGAAATCAGTGGAATCTGGTCTGCCAGCTCGACGTCAACCACCGCGTCCAGCCTGTTCTCGAGCCGATAATCACGGGCTGGCTTCCCGCCGGCAGGATCTTACTTGCAGAACACGAGCTTTGTCAAAAGCTAAGCGCCCCCAGTGAATCGGCACTCGAGAAGTTTCGCAACATTATCGAGTTGTTCAAGAGTTACGCCGCGCAGTACGGTTTCGAGTGGTTGATGGTGGCTGCTCGGGTTAATGAGCAAAAGACACCCTCAGCCCGGTCGTATAGAGCACATCGTTACGTTGTAGGCCTGGGACAGGATTGCTCAAAAAACGATCGCTGATGGAAAGCTGCCAGGAAAGCCAACTGTTCAGGGTAGTGACCGTGCTCAAGTCGAAGTTCATCCGGTAGGCACCGGGATCGCTCAGGTTGTGAAACATCCGAAACTGCTGACTGAGCTCCATGACGCTGGACAATTTGTAGGTGAAGTCGTCTCCCCAAAAGCCCTCCCCTGAGTTTCTGGTCAGAGGAGTGCTGAAACTCTCCCGGTTGTAGGAGAAGCCTCCGAGCAGATCCAAACGCTTGCGCTCATCCTTAAAGGTCTGGTAGCCCACGCCACCGCCGGCCACGAAGCGCAGGTCCAGATCTTGGAAGCGATCGTGCTCGTAATCATTGAAGACAGTGACGAACAGCCGCTCACTGATGTTCCTGTTATAGGACCAACCACCGCGAATGGCCGCCGCCGTGCGCTGTGATTCGCCGTTAGTCAAGGCAGAGGCAGAGAGGGTATTGAAGTAACCCGCCGTCTTGTCTGTACTCGTGACTCTCGTTGCATTCAAGGCAGGGTTACGCAACTGTTTTTCTGTAATTTGACTGAGAGCGATCTGAAACAGGATTCTCCTGTGGGTTGAAATCGACCAGACTGAGGTACTGCTTCCCGATCAGCCAGTCTTCGTGAATCTCCTCGACGACGGCGGTGATGAGTCGCAAAGCGGACTCGGTGTTTGGAAAGATACCGACGACCCGGGTGCGCCGGCGAATCTGACGGTTTAGGTTCTCCAGCCCGTTGTTGGTGCGAATGCGCCGCCAGGTAGAACGTGCAAAACGAAAGACCGTAAAGCCTTCGGGCAGGTTGGTCTCCATCCAATCGGCCAGCTCCGGGTTGCGGTCACGGTATTGCTCGACTCGGGTTCGAAGCATGGCCTCGCCCTCGCCGCCTGAGGGTGCGTTGAAGATGTCTCGAATGTCAGTGGCGATGGCGGCACGTTGATCGGATCGGCGGGCGTAACGCTGAGCATTCTGGCTCAGGTGAAACTGACAGCGTTGCCAGGGCACCGAGGGAAAAACGGCTCTTCTAGCAGCACGTAGACCCGAGTGGTCATCGCTGACAATCAGCTGCACACCCTCCAGACCACGCTTTTGAAGCTGCTGCAGAAACCCTCGCCAGTGGACCTCAGCCTCGCTGAGTCGGCAGCTGACCCCAATCACCTCCCGCTTGCCCCAGCAGTTGACTCCGGTCGCTTTCAAGACGGCCACATCCTGAATGCTGCCCTGGCGACGGACCTTCTCGTAGTGCGCATCCAGGTACACAACTGGATAGCTGCCCAAAGGGCGGTTGCGAAACTGCTCGAGTTCGTCGTCCAGCAGCTTGGAGATTCTTGAGACCTGGCTGGCGGAGATCTCGGTGCCGCACAGCTGCTCGGTAATCTCGGTGACCTTGCGCGTCGACACGCCCATTACATACATCTCGGCGATGGCCAACTTGAGCGCCTTCTCCGAACGGCACCCTCGTTCCAGGGATCGGGGATAGAAGTCCAGGTGACGTACTTGTGGAATCCGGATTCGCAGCTGTCCCACTCGAGTGGACAGCGTCTTGTCCTTGTACCCGTTGGCGTGGTCTCGACGCTGCTCGCTCCGCTCCCAGCGTCGAGCTCCCAGAAACTCTTCTCGTTCCAGCTGCATGGCGGCGTTGATCAGCTTCTCTAATACTCCTCGAAACGCTTCACTGCCTTCTTCGATCAGCTCTCTCAATAGTTCTCGTGGTAGCCTCTGTTTTGGGTCTGGGGTCATTCGGATCCTCCTTACTCGTTGCCTTGAGTTTTTGGAGAAATCCTGCCCCAGACCTCTGATCCTTTTAGCTCACCTTTCCCAAATTACAGAAAGAACGGTACACCCCTCAAGGCAGTCGTAAATGTGCCCGTTTGTGCGTTGCCCCTGGCGGCACTCCAACCCACATCGACGAAACCCTTCCAGAGATCGAGAAATCCCGGATTCTGTTGCCGCCGGTGTGCTCTTTCCGTTTCATCGTCCCGGATCGCCACCAGGTCGGAGAGCGGTACGGACTCTGTTGCATTCACGGTGACCACTTCCAGCGTCTTGTCTGTGATGTTCACTTGCACCTTTCCAACCAGGGTCCTCCCCCCGGCCACAACGACGACCAGGGGCCGGTCGGATTTTATGGACACGACGGCGTCCCAGGGAATAGTTACTTCGCCCATCAGTTCGGTGTTGACTACCAGGTCGTCCGCCTCCTTTCTTACGAGTTGACCAATAGCCGCTTATCACTGCCAAAGTGGAAAATAGGCAAAACAACCCCGTTATTGTCAGCCACTTAAACAAGCTGAAGTCAGTGTGTTAGAGAGATTCTAAGTCACAAGAGTAGGTGCCAGATACACCCCAGATAGACGCCAGATAGGGCGAGATAGACTCCGGTTACATGCCAGATAGGCCCGATAAACGTCCATGGCTGAAGAACCACCAGGAGAAGTCATTGTGCGCACCTTCCCTCTGCCCATCGCTGTTCAGATGACCAGACGTTCCGGAGTCTTGCAATGCCGGATCCAGAATGAAGTGAGAGGAGTCGAGCCGGCGTCCATCTTGGCCACAAATGGGACCTATCTTCCTATAAATAAGGTCTATCTGTCTGTATCTGGGGTGTACTCAAAGCAATACCCAGCCCATTCTCTCTGACAGGGGCAGATTATACGTTCGGCGGTACCTCGGCAGGGCTTCTGGTAAGATCACCATTTTAGTTAAGGAATTCAGCCTAGCAGCCTGTGGTGAAAGTCGAGGGCAGGGGTCACATTCAGACACTACACTGGTCCCATGGCAATGGGAAAGAAGAAGCGACGGCGACAAGCGGATCTGTGGGTGGCCAGCAGCCAGTTAGCGCGGAGTCCTGGGCATCCATTCTACGAAGCCCTCAACGAGGTATTGAGTGAGCACGGCTTTGACGATTTCGTAGAGGAGCTGTGCGGGAAGTTCTACGCGGAGAAGATGGGGCGGCCGAGCGTGGCGCCGGGAGTGTATTTTCGGCTGTTGATGGTGGGGTATTTTGAAGGGATCGGAGCGGAGCGAGGGATTGCCTGGAGAGTGGCCGATTCACTGGCCCTGAGAGAGTTTTTGGGATTGAAAGTGAGCGAGACACCACCCGATCACTCGACGATATCGAGAACCCGGAGATTAATCGATGTGCAGACCCATGCGGCGGTGTTCAGCTGGGTGCTGGAGCGACTGGCGGAATCGGAACTGCTGAAGGGAAAGACGATCGGGATCGACGCGACGACGCTGGAAGCCAATGCGGCGATGCGCACCATCATCCGACGGGATACGGGAGAAGACTATAACCAGTTTTTAACCGGATTGGCTCAGGCTTCCGGAATCGAGACGCCCACCCGCGAAGACCTGGTTCGTACGGACCGGAAACGCAAGAAGAAAGGCTCCAACAAAGAGTGGAAACATCCTCACGATCCGGACGCTCGCATCACGAAGATGAAGGACGGGCGAACGCACCTGGCCCACAAGGCCGAGCATGCCATCGACATGGAGACGGGAGCGATTGTGGCGGTCACGGTACAGGGAGCCGATAAAGGAGACACGACGACCCTGAAGGAGACGCTGATTCGTGCTGCCGAAAACATTGAAGAGGCGACGGGGCAAAAAGAGGAAATGGCCGAGGTGGTGGCCGACAAGGGATATCACAGCACCGAGACGGTAAAGGATTTTGCAGCGCTGCAGATACGCAGTTACATCTCGGAACCGAAGCGGGGCAGACGCAAGTGGAAAGGCAACATCGAGGGGCGAGATGCCACCTATGCCAACCGCAGACGGATACGGGGAGAGCGAGGCCGCGAGTTACTGAGACGGCGGGGCGAAAAACTGGAAAGATCCTTTGCTCATCTGTACCGGACAGGGGGGATGCGCCGCACCGAGGTCAGGGGACACGACAATGTGGCCAAGAGACTGCTGATTCAGGCCGGTGCGTTCAACCTGGGTATGGTGATGCGCCAGAAACTCGGCGCAGGGACTCCCCGGGCCCTCCACGCCCGGATTCTTTGCGCTTTGTTAGCCTTTTTCGGGCTGAGAAAGGGCCTGAGGAGACGGATCAGCACTTTCTTTGAAGGTTTGATTGGAAAACTTTCAATCGGGCCCTTTCCAGGTGGCCCCCGGCCCAAGTCGGTGTCCGGACCCAATTAAGCACTTCTGCCACGGGCTGCTAGTGTACTGTCCGGGAAGTTCCCGGTGTTAATTCGGGATGGATTTTCGTCGACAGTGAGGCGCGCAACGCAGGAAGGCCGGGTGTCTTTCGAGGTAGCGCAACAAAGCTGTCGGCGAAAAGACACCTGAAGTAGCGGCGTGAACTTTCCGGACAGTGCACTAGGGAGAAAAGACTGATGCCCCTAAAATAGAAGAAGACTGCTGGAACTTGCAGCAGAAAGACTCGAAGCACAGAGACAGCCCATCGACGAGGAACTCGCAGAGATCAGAGCCGAACTGGAGAACGAGACATCCACGCCTAAGAGCGAAACAAGGCCCCCCCACACGTAAGCGCAGAAGTAGCAAACTATCAGCCAAACAGCGCAAAGCAACATCGGAGAGGATGAAGAAATACTGGGCGGAAAGAAAGAAGAAAGAGAAGCAGAAGGTGAAGGCGAAGCCAAAGAAGAAATAGCTGTCGGTCACCATGGTATATCCCCCACCTAGGCGGCTGATTTACCAAGGTAATTCCCCCACCCTTTCACCAGGGTAATTCCCCCACCTGATCATTTCGTGACAGAGGCCAGGGTCATCTTTCTGCGGAACCCCAACAAGGATTTCCGCAGGAGGAAGAATGGCCAGAAGGAATATGAGGATGGAAGAGTACTTGGAGTTGGTTTACCAATGGCACCGAGGACGGAGTATCCGCCAGATCCGAGACTCGTTGCAGATCTCGCGCAAGACGATTCGCAAGTACCTGCTGCTTTTCATGGCCAGCGGCTTGAGCCGAGAGAAGCCCCTGCCGCCCCAGGCGGAGCTGGCCCGGATAGTGGCCTCGGTGGTGCAGGTGGCGGTTTTCGAACAACCGGCCCGGGAGCGGATCCGCCTGATTGGCGACAGTTAGAATTCCCCGGACGACAAATGGAATTCCCCGCTTTTTCAGGGCTGATCCTGACCATGAGGGCATGGTTAAGGATCAGCAAGTGCGGAGGTTAGTAAAGTTGAAGAAGAACGAGAAGACGCTAACGATGGCGGCGGCCAAAGCGGGGATGTCGCGAAAGACAGCTCGCAAGTACCTGAAGTCGGGAAAGCTACCGAGCCAGTGTCAGCCGGAACGGTATTGGAGAACTCGATCGGATCCGTTCGAGTCGGTGTGGCCGGAGGTGAAAGAGATCCTGAAGCGATCGCCGACGGTGGAAGCAAAAGCGGTGTTCGATCATTTGTGTCGTCAGCAGGAAGGGGCCTTCCAGCAAGGCCAGTTGAGAACGCTGCAGCGCAGGATCAAGCAGTGGAAGGCAGAATACGGAGAAGCGAAGGAGGTGATGTTCCCGCAGAAGTATCAGCCGGGACATCAAGCGCAATCGGACTTCACGTTTATGGGGCGCCTCGGAGTGACGATCCAGGGCCAGCCGTTTCCCCATCTGCTGTACCACTTCGTGTTGGCCTACTCGAACTGGGAAGCGACCACGCTGTGTTTCAGTGAGTCGTTTGAGAGCCTCAGCCTGGGGCTTCAGAACGCGTTGTGGGAGTTGGGGGCGCTGCCCGAGGAGCACCGGACCGACCGGCTCTCGGCGGCAGTCAAGAACCTGAAGCGGGAAGAGTTCACCGAGCGCTATCAAGCGTTGCTGAGACACTTCGGGATGCGCTCCAGTCGCACTCAGGCAGGAAAGGCACACGAGAACGGGGATGTGGAACAGTCCCATCACCGCTTGAAACGGGCCATTGAGCAGGAACTGCTGCTGCGGTGTAGCCGTGATTTTTCCAGCCGGGAAGAGTACGAGGGCTTTGTAGCGGTGATTGTGTCCCGGCGCAATGCGGCCCGGCAAAAGCGCCTGGGAGAAGAGCTGGCAGTGATGCGCCCGTTGCCGGCACGCCGTCTGGATGACTTCACCCGGCAGTGGGTGAGGGTCTCCCCCAGCAGTACGATCCGGGTTCGCCACAACACCTATTCGGTGGACAGCCGGTTGATCGGCGAGCGCGTTCAAGTGCGGGTGTGGGCGGATCAGGTGGAGGTCTACTACGGAGGACGGCGCCAGGCACGGATGCCGCGCTTGCGAGGAGAAGGCAAGCATCGCATTGACTACCGGCACGTGATCCATTCGTTGGTGCGCAAGCCGGGGGCGTTTACTCGCTATCGCTGGCGGGAGGATCTGTTTCCGGGGATCTTGTTTCGAGTCGCCTACGACGAGCTGCGCCGAGATTGTCCGGCCACGGCGGATCGCCAATATCTGAAGATCCTCGAGGTGGCTGCCCAGGAAGGTGAACAGCGGGTGCGAGAGGCACTTCAGGTGTTGATTGAGCGGGGACAAAGAATCCGTTTTGAAGCACTACGAGAATGCCTTGTCGATCCGGTGGTGGAACCCTGGGAAGTGATGGTGGAGAAGATGGACGTGGGCCTCTACGACACCCTTCTCGAGAACCGGGAGGTGAGGTCATGAGCACAGGCAACTTACCGCGACTTCGCGAGTGCCTAATCGAGCTGCATCTACCGGCCTTTCGGGAGCACTACGCCGCCCAGGCGGCACTGGCCACCCAGGAAAGTCTGTCCTATCCCCGGTTTCTCTTGTCGTTATCTGAGATCGAGGTGGCGGAGCGGCACGAGCGCAAAATCCAGCGCCAGCGTCGGGCCTCCAAGCTTCCCTGGGAGAAAACGCTGACGGCGCTGGACCGCTCGCGCTTGCCCCAAAGCGTGGATCGACAACTCACAGCGCTGCTGGAAGGGACGTTTTTGGATCGTGCCGAGAACGTCTTGGCTTTCGGTAACCCTGGGAGCGGGAAAACCCATCTGGTCTGTGCTCTGGGCCAGGAGTTGATTCTGCTGGGGCGCCGGGTTCTGTTTTCTACCTGCGCCCTGCTGGTACAGCGATTGCTGCGGGCCAAAATCGATCTGACTCTGGAGAAGGAGCTCAAGAAACTGGATCGCTTCGAGGCTCTCATAGTCGATGACATCGGCTACGTTCAGCAAAGCCGGGAGGAAATGGAGGTTCTCTTCACACTGCTGGCCCATCGTTACGAACGTCGCAGCATCTTGCTGACCAGCAACCTGATCTTCTCGGACTGGGAGAGGATCTTCAAGGACCCCCTGACGACGGCAGCAGCCATCGACCGGCTGGTGCACCACAGCGTGATTCTGGAACTCAACGTCCCGAGCTATCGAATGGAGAGCGCCAAGGCAAAGCAGCAGGGAACCACGAAATGAGGAAACCGCGAGGAGGTCAAATCCGGGCAAATCGGCTGATTGGACCCCGGAAAGTGCTTGGTGAGGGCGATAGACGAGTGCCCGCCAAGGGGAGAGGTCGTACAGCGCCCTACAGAGGCCGCTCAGCAGCCTCGTGGATCTGGTCCACTCCCCTCGACGCCAGCGCGAGCGAGGGGGAGCTCCGTTCGGGCTACGCCCTCACTCCGTCCCCCTCGCATTCTAGGAACAATCTCTCTTTTTTACAGAAAGGAGGACCGCGGAAAGGGCCGTCTCAGAGGACGGCTACAGCTCTTTTTTTTTAATCCTTGTGTGGGGATTTCCAATCGTCGCTGCGGGAATTCTATTTGACGTTGATCATCCGCCTCTACCACCGGCAGATCCAGGATTGGCTTGGGCAGCCTCATATGACCATTCAGCAGGTACAGCGGCTGCTCGAGGAGGAGCACGAGTTGAAGGTCAGCTATATGAGCGTGTACCGCTATGTGCGCGAGCACATTGAGCCGCTGCGCAAGCCGGTGACGGTGCGGCTGCATGCAGTCGCTGGGGAACAGGCCCAAGTCGATTTCGGCTATGCCGGACTGATGCGAGATCCGGAAACGGGCAAACAACGCAAGGCCTGGGCCTTTATCATGATCCTAAGCTACAGCCGCCACCGCTTCGTACGCTTCGTGTTTCGCCAGGACAGCCCCACCTGGTTGGACTGCCACATCCGCGCCTTTACGTTTTTCCAGGCCTGTCCCCGGCTGATCGTGTTGGACAATTTGAAAGACGGTGTGCTTAAGCCCGATCTGTACGATCCGACGCTCAACCCGGCCTACGCCGAACTGGAAAGACACTACGGATTCGTGGCCGACCCAGCCAAGGTGCAAATGGCCCGCCACAAAGGACGCGTGGAGAGATGTGTTCCGGTAGTGCGTCAGCAGATTCTGGCGGGGCGGCATTTTCGAGATATCGAGGAGGCCAATGGGAGGGCTCTGGAGTGGTGCCTCAAGGAGGTCGGCCTGCGCAAGCATGGCACCACCCATCGCAAACCTTACGAGGTGTTTGTCGGAGAAGAAGTCGAGCTGCTGCTGCCTCTGCCGGATCAACCTTACGAAGCGGCGCAGTGGAAACAGTGCACCGTGCATTGGGACTGCCATCTGATCCTGGACAAGTGCTACTACTCGGTCCCCTATCCCTACCGGGGGGAGAGGCTGTGGGTGCGAGCCGATCTGAAGCTGGTGCGAGTGTATCGCAACCATCAGTTGATCAAGACCCACCTGCGGGTCTTCGAGCCGGGCTCCTGTCAGACCCAGACGGGGGACTATCCTCCCGACAAGCGGGCCTACCTGGAGCGGACTCCCGAGTGGTGCCGGCGTCAGGCCGACGAGCTGGGGCCCGAGGTGAGTCGCTACGTGCGGCGCGTACTGGGGGATCACGCCATGCGCAACCTGAGAAAAGCCCAGGCCGTGCTGCGGCTGGCCGAGTCCCACCCAGCGGCCACTCTGGATCAGGCCTGCCGGCGGGCCTTGCGCTTTGACAATGTCCGCTTTTCCTCTCTGAAGAAGATTCTGGAAAAAGGCTTGTTCCGACGCCCTTCGCCTCCTCGCAGACCCTCCAGTCCGGCGGCTTCAGCTTGTCGATTTGCCCGTCCCCAGGATTACTTCGTGCACCGACGGGAGGTCTCATGAGTCACTATCAACATCTGCTCGACCAGCTCAAGCAACTGCGATTAGGAGGATTGTTGGACAGTCTGGAAGTGCGGCTCAAGGAGGCCGAAAAACGACAACTGGCCTACGTCGACTTTCTGACTCTGCTGGTCCAGGATGAGCTGGAGCGTCGCTCCCAGACCAAGTTTGTTCGCCGGCTCAAGAAAGCCTGCTTTGCCGAGATCAAGACCCTCGAGGAGTTCGATTTTGGCTTTAACCCGAACATCAAGCGGCGCCGCATCTATGACCTGGCCACCTGCCGCTTTCTGGAAAACAAAGAAAATATCTGCCTGTGCGGGCCGGTGGGTGTGGGCAAGAGTCACATCGCCCTGGCTCTGGGACACGAGGCCGTACGCCGCGGTCATGACGTGCGCTACATCCAGGCTCCGCGCCTGTTCCGTACTCTGGAAGCGGCCCGGGCCGATCTCTCCCGCGATCGCCTCATCCAAAACTACTGCAGCTATGATTTCTTGATCGTTGACGACTTTGGGCTCAAGCCCCTGACGGACGAGCAGGCCGACGATCTGTACGACATCTTTTACGAGCGCTATCAGAAAGGCTCGCTGATGCTGACCAGTAATCGCAGCCTGGAGGAGTGGATGGCGCTGTTTGGCGACCCCATCCAGGCCAACTCGCTGCTGGACCGACTCTGCCACAACGCTCACCAGCTGGAGTGGGAGGGCGACTCTTACCGGAGGCGAAAACGACCCGCCAAAGGATCCCCCTCAAAGGAGGTTTCGCCATGAGCCGTTTGAAGATCAAAAGTGACAACGGCTGGTTTGCCGCCACCGCCGGCTGGCAGGCCGCTGTGGAGAAACTCTCCGACGGGGCCTTCAAGCTGTTCGTTCACATCTCGCTGGGCGCTGACAGAAGTACCGGGCGCTTCCTCTTCCGCCAGCAGGACGTGGCCAGGGCGCTGCGCAAATCGCGCCGCTCGATTGGAACCTATCTCCAGGAGCTCGAGGAGAGGCAGGTCTGCCGGGTCCGGCGTAGCCCCAACCAGCATGCTCCCGGGGTCCTTGAGATCGCCGACCAGTACTGGCCCTACCAGCGCAGCCTCTCGGCTGACTCACTCAGCTCCACTCGATCGGCTCAAACCCTCTATGTGGAGACCATCGGAGAGATGTTGCTGGAACGTCCCTGCATCCGCTGCCGCTACTCGACCTCGGATCGCCGGCTAGCTGCCCAGTGGTTCCAGCAAGGGATCGAGCTCGAGGACGTCCGCCAGTCTATTTTCCTGGGCTGCGGACGCAAGTACGTCTCCTGGCTCAACGGACTACCGGGCCAGCCAATCGGTGCCCTGCATTACTTCAGTTCCGTCTTACAGGAGGTCACGAGCAGCCAGCTTTCCGCCCGCTATCGGGCTTTCAATCGAATGCAAATGCTGCGACTGGAAAAACGCTGGCTCGAAACAGACCACGACTGCGACCAGAAAGGAGGAACCTGCTTGGGAAAAGTTTTCCCAAGCACAACCGCCGAAAATCAAGAGAAACGAGATGATGATGATCCCCAAATGGGGGAATTACCCTGGTGACGGAGGTGGGGGAATTACCCTGGTGATTGACAATAGCCTTTGGAATCGCCTTGAGGGCGAACCGAAGATGCGGAAGCAGGTGGCCGTTTTCAATCGGAATCAGTGGCCGGGTTGGCCCGGGATATGCAGTCTATGACCAAAGCCGACCTGGTGGCCGACGTTGCCAAGACAAGCGGCCTGACCAGACCAGACGCCGAAGTGGTGGTCCAGACGGTCCTGGACAGCATCGTGGAGGCGCTCAATTCCGGCGAGAAGGTCGAGCTGCGCGGCTTTGGCAGTTTCCGTCACCGCCAGCGAAGCCCGCGCCGGGGACGCAATCCAAAGACGGGCGAGGTAGTCCAGGTTCCTGCGAAGAGAGTCGCTTATTTCAAACTGGGCAAGGGGCTCAAAGACCTGCTGAACTCCTAACCTTGTCCCCCCCTGGTCGGATGGAGGAGGGGTGGTCCACGCGGGGGACAGCCAGCCAGCCGGTTTACCAGCCATTTCCAGCTGGTTCATTTCTTCTGGTCCGTAACAAGCGGGGGTGCAGGGAAGGGTCGATAAACGCGAATTGGGGGGCCTTCGATGAGCCCTTTACCCCATACCAAGCTCGTCAAGCGGCGTCTTGAATCACTCCGGGTTAACGTCTGAGCCAGGGCGTTGGCTCGATCATCGTGCCCACTTGGCGGATGGCTCAGAGTGTCCTTGCCCGTACGGCTAGTTCGACGCTCCAGAGCAATCAACTGATCCGTTTGTACTCGGTCATCTAGAAGTTCAATACTGCCCTGGTTGACTCTGGGAAGAAGCTCCAGAAAGGCGTCTGAGGCAGTCAACTTGGAGACTTGGTAGCGAATACCCTGATCTCGAAAGGCCTGGCGGACCCATTCGCCGGAGTAGCGGTCACCAGTGACAACCCCGATCCGATAGCTCTTGAGCTGCTGGGCGGCTTCCTGGGCCACGTCGCCCGGTCTTTGAGTCCTCCAACCGCGAATCACGTCCTGGACTATCCTGTTGCCTTCCTGGTGGCAGATCGCCAGGGCGAATTCATCCGGTCCTCCTCCGGACGGATCCACTCCTGCCACGTAACGAAACCCGCTGGAGAAAGGCAGCTCATAGCGACCCAGAACGACACAAGCTTCCACCGCCTTACGATCAAAGACCGCCGTGATCCGGTCACTGAAGAGGGCCCGATACTCCCGGTCAAACATCGCCGGATCTCTGGCCTTCTCCCTGTCCAGAAAAGACTGCGAAAGGGTCGGGTTCATAAGCTTGGAGGGAGCTTGAAAACAGAGCAAATCCTTTCGGTGCTGGCGACTGGCGAAGTCCCGGTAGAGCTCTCCCTTTTTCCAGTAGGGAGAGGAAATCTTAATCAGCTTGGCTCGGGGAAAGGTGGCCTGGGCAGGTCGGACGGCATCAATGACTTCCTTGTCAACATTGGCCCCATCTACTCGAAAGAAGGCCACCTCATCCAGAATCGCCACGGGGACGCTGAAACCTCTCAGGGCTCGGAAACTACACGGCAAGATGGAGATAGTCAGTCCATCCTTGAGTTCAATCTCTTCCTTGCGAATGTCTTGAACCAGCTGAGACAAGAGCTGTGAGCTTTTGAGCTTGGCCAAAATGTATCTGTAAAGGACACGGGCGGCTCTCATGTCCTGAGCAATCAGGAGGATGTGGCCTCTTTCGCCCGTAGTCAGATGTTGGTGGTGACCGCCACAGGCGGCTTCGTAGACGGCAATGTTGGCGGCCAGGCGATCACTCTTTCCTGACCTTCGACCACAGATGAAGGTGCCCTCGTTGAACTCCTTATGGGGTACAGCTCGGGTATCCAAAGCCCGTTTGGCAATGTCAGCTTGTTTCTTACTCAGGGGAAGGCCGTAGAGCAAACGCAGGGCGGTTTCCTGATGCGAGGACAGATCGGATCCGACCAGCTCGGGATCTCGAATGAATTCGATGATGTTCATTTTCTCTTCCTTTCAGTTTTCTGGCTGAGGTACTCCTGTAGATTGACAACCGGCTGTTGTTGCTGCGAGAGACCGAGCAGCTTTAAGTCTGCCCTCAGTTCACGGCTGTAACGTAAGTAGCGCTGATCGGTATCTGCAGAGACCGATCGCTTCTGGTCAACCTTTCTCAGAATCTCCTGCTCCAGGCAGGCGCAGCGGATCGCCTTGACAGCCACCCGCTGAATGATCAGTAGCTGTTGGGGTGACGGGGCTCCGCCCAGGGCAGCTGCAACTTCTGCTTCGATGTCTCGCTGCATCTTTCCCATCCAGGTTCTCCGGTCCGAATAGCACCGCCGAAAAGCTCCGTGCCGGACTGCGCTCTGGTTGCCTCGGGGGGCCCCACCTTTATTGAGTACAACATCTTTGTTTTGTTTTTGCACTCGTGTTCACCTTCGTTCTCGTTGTCTCTGAGATTGCAAGTCTTGGCAATTGACATCCGGCGTCGATAGCTCGATACCACTTCTGGATGTCTGTAAACGATTTGTCGTGCATAGCCCGCTGGGTTTCGATCCTCCGCAGGTAGCCGTTGGGCCTCTTGGTCGATACACTTTGGGTTGGCAGAATGCCAGCTGTTCGCGCGGGGTTCCCCTGGAAGGAGTCAAGAAGTGTCGTCCAGTTTTCGTCCAGGTTGAAAACTACTGGATATCGATAGAAATCACCCGAAAGTGTGGCGAATATCCGGGTAAAGTGTTTTGTTTTCTTCGGTTTTCGTCGGATTTCACTCGATAGGACACAGGACTTAAAATCCTGTGTGTCTCTGTCCGTCCAACTCTCACCCCTTTTGTCATCCCCCGAGCACCATTCGCCACACATTCACTCGTGAAGACCGACGCTCAGTAGTTGGAATCAATGTTTCCGTTTTGTTTCCATTTCAGTTGGTAAGCTCTGGTAAATTCTGGTAGTCCGACCTGTCCTGAATCCCGAGCTAAATAGTTAATTTGTAAAGGTTTGACAAGTTTTGGTGTAAATATTCGGTAAACCCATACTCAAGCAATGACCAACGGACGATGCTCTTGAGGACTCAAGTGGAGCGAAGCGACCTTCGGAAGTGTTTGCTCAGGGGGTAGAGCCAGATGCTTTTGGTGGGCAGATCGGCCTTGTGGTCACGGTCCAGTTTGCCGCGCCCTTGGGTCTGTCCGACATGGATCCAGTTGGCGGCCTTGTAGCAGGCGCCTGTGAAGCGTTGGGTGTCAACGAAGGTCTCCAGTAGAACGGGCCGGTAGGCGTAGCGGTCGTGCCAGTCCTCGGGGAGTTGACGCGCGGCCAAGGCCAGCAGTTTGGAGGCCAAGTTCTTAGACTGCACCCAGGGAAGGATGAGAAAGCGCGCGTTGTTGACGATCAATTGAAGGTTTCTCTCCCGTTCGGAAGGACGCCAGCCGATGAAGCGATCGCGGGGGGCGGTTTTCCAAGCGGCGGCGCCAAAGCCAAGCAGGGCCAGGATGCGCTCTTCAGAGCAAGCGAAGTAGCGCAGCTGAGCACCCGGCAGGGGCTTGTATCCCAGATAGTGATAGCGGTCGATGTATTCATTCCACAAAGCGGAGTCGGGGGGGCTCAGGACCGGCTCCAGATGCACCCCGGGCAGCTCATGCACGGGTCGGGACAGCGGCGGTTGCGGGGCGCTCCAGAAAGTGTGCTCGATCGGGCCCGAGCCTCCTTTCCGGTTGCGAGGGGGCGGCAGCTGCAGGAGCCCCTCGCGATGCATGCGCAGCATGGCCACCCGGCAGCTCATCTGCTTGAGGCCACCGTCCGCTTTGCGCCACTGAAGCAGTCGGCACGCCGATCGAGACAGCTGGGCGCGCGTGCGGCCCGGGTTGTCGGCAATCAAGTCTCGGAGTTGCCCGATCTGCTCGCCGCTGAAGTTGCGGCCGCAGTAGCGCTTCATGCCGCCTCCCGACAAAAGGGTCGACTCCAGGCCGCTCTTTGGGCGGGGTCCATTTCCCAGGGCAGGAATCGCTTCACATCCGGCGGCGCCCGGTTGCCCGATTCGGCGCAGCATTTCAGATAGGAACTCAGCCACCGTTGCGGGTTGATCTCCCACAGCTGCAAGGTTTGCAGGATCGTGAACAAAACAGCGGCCAGACGGGCGCTCCACCGACTGCCCGAACCGTAGTAGTTCTTGCGCCCCACCACCGGGCCTCGCAAAGCGCGCTCTGAGGCGTTGTTGTCCATGGCCACCTCGGGATGCTCTACGAACACGGTCAACCCTTCCCAGTGTCGCTGCAGGCTGCGCAGCACCTTTTTGCAGGCGCCGTGCACGGCCGAACTCTCCAGCTCCGCATCGCGCCGCCTCTCCAGTTCGCGGACCACCCCGCGCAGGTCCCGATCCCGGGCGGCAAAGCTTTCGGGCTGTTTTCGGACCTGCAGCCGACGCCGGTTCAGATGGAACAGGCCCCCGATCCCCTCCACCCAACTCATCGCCCAGCCCTCCTGTTCGGGCCAGGCCTTGGCCAAGCAGAAAAAGTCGCGTCGCACGTGGGCCCAGCAAAAGGCCAACTCGAGATCCTCCCATTGTCTGGCCAACTTCTTGTACACGGCGTAGCGGTCAGCCAGCAGAATGCCGGCCGCATGGTCTCCGAAGTGCGCCTCCGGCACCTGGACCGAGCGGCTGGGAGACAGGGTGAACACAACCGTCGAAGGGGATCGGAACACCCACAGATGCCAGCCGTGACCCTCCTTGCCCTCCACCTCCTCGAACACCCGCCAGCCGGTCTCGTCCGCCTGCCAACGATCCTCACTCAACTGTTTGCTGCGGATGGCCTCCCGGACCGGCTCCAACAGCGGGAGCAGTTTCCTCAGCCCTCCCGCGATCGTCCCCGGCGACAGCCTCACACCTTGGCCGGCCAGCTCCTGCAGCAGTCGGTGGCTGGGACGCGAATAAAGATACTTGTCCAAGATCACTCTCACCCACACCGAAATGCCCAGCTTGCCGCGCGCGATCAGACGCGCCGGCGAAGGCGCCGTCACGATGCCGGGCAAGACCCCGCAACTACAGCTTGGATGGTATCGCCTGCGTCTGATCACCCGGCGCCAGACCTGGGTTTCGATCTCCACCACCTGGGCGTCGTCGGTCCCCGGAAACGGATCCAGGCGCCGACCGCAGCGGGGACACTTCTGCTGCTCTTCGGGTAGATCCGCCACTTCCTCGCGGGCTTCGAGCCGATCCAGGCTGCTTCGGCCATGTCCCCGACTCCCCGGTTGCTGTCCGCGAGGGCGCGCTGAGACCGGGCGCCGGGACGGACTCTTGCCCTCGCAAACCCGACGCTCGCTTCGACCACCGTACAGTCGGCCTTCCAACTCACGAATGCGAGCCCGCAGCTTTTCATTGTTGCTTTTGAGATCTACTTCCCGCCGGACCGCTTCCCGGTGCCGGGCCTTCCAGTACGCCGCCGCCCAGCGCAAGCTGATGTACTCCTCCTTATCCACCCGGACCTGCACGCTGGCTGTCGAGGTCTCCCGAGTCTCTCCGGCTTGCTCCGCTTGACCTCGGGCGACTCCCATGCCCACAGATATACACGACTGAAAATCCTGTGTTCAGCAAAATCTGATGTGTCAGCGCAGGGATGGGTTTACCGAATATTTACCTTCTTATAGGCAGAATATCGATCGGTGAGTAAAGTGCCCTGGGCGCTGCCGAAGTGAGATTGAGGCACTGCAGACGAGCGACTGGGTTGGAGCTGGTACACGACTGTGGAGGCCGACAAAAACACCCACAAATGCCAGAGCCGTCCGCTTTTGCCTTCCACCGCCACAAACACCGGCCAGCCGGTCTCGTCGGCTTGCCAGTTCTCCTGGGTGAGCTGCTGCTGGGCGATCGCCTCGGCCACCGGCAAAAACAGACCCTGCAGTTTTTTCAGCCCTCCGGCCACCGTTCCTGCAGAGAGAGTCAAACCGTGGTCTCGCCACTGCTGCAACAGACGGTGGGTGGGGCGGCAATGGTCAAACTTCTCCAGCAGAATCTCCACCCAAACCGAAATCCCTAGTTTGCCTTTGGGAATCAAGCGTGCCGGGGCGGGCGCCGTGACAATGCCGGGCAGCACCCCGCAGCGGCAGGCCGCTTTGTACTTGCGCCGCCGGATCACCCGCCGGTGGGCCCGCACTTCGATTTCGGCCACCTCGGCGTCTTCCGTCCAGCCCAAGGCTTCCAGTGCCAGACCGCATTTCGGACAGCTTTTTTGGGCTTCCTCCAGATCCACTACCTCTTCCTGGGCTGCCAACCCGTCCAGAGTGGTCCGACCGTGCCCCTGCTTGCCTTTTTGCTGCCCTCGGGGTCGCCCGCTCGCCTTGGGGCTGGAACTGCCAGCGCGCCCACCCTTGGCCTGTTCACTCTTGCGCCCCCAGAGCTGACTCTCCAGCTCTCGAACTCGAGCCCGCAGACTCAAGTTCTCTGACTTCAACTGCTTTTCTCTCTCCACCGCCCCGGCATGCTGGGCCTTCCAGTACGCTGCCGCCCAGCGCAGCCGGATGTACTCTTCCTTGGCCACCAAAACCCGCTTCGTCGAGCCATCAGCCGTCAGTCCACCCGATTCCGGCTTGGTGGTAGCACTCAGCTGCATGCTCCCTGTATACACACTCGCAGCTTCTGTGTCCAGCAAAGTTTGACCGCGGGCTTATTTGGAAGGAGATTATTGCAAGACGGGGTTTACCGAATATTTACGTTTTGGTAACCCGAGAACCCCGGACTTCTAATCCGTAGGTCGCAGGTTCAAATCCTGCCGGGCGTGCCAGTTAAGTTGCTCAAATAAAACAGGTTACAGTTTACACCTTTTCTACACTCAGTGTGAAATCGCCCAAACTGTGCCCACCATAACCCACCCGGCTCGTAAAATAACGAATCCGAACGAGCTGTGGCCGTCCAGTTTGGCACGCAAGATCACCATGGACGCTTGCCAACTTTGCAGGCGTCACACCAATCCCTCTTTCACCGTCGATCGGCCAAGTGCGGTACACTAGTGTACCGTCCGGAAAGTTCCCGCCGCCACTTGGGGCGCTTTTTGACCACCAGCTTTGTTGCGCTCCGTCGCAAGACTCGCGGTACTGCTGCCTCGCGCGCCTCACTGGTGATCAAAACCCATCCCCAATTGACGACGGGCACTTCCCGGACGGCACACTAGAAGGGACCTCTCGGAAGGTGAGAGTTTGAATGACGGTCTTCCTTAAGGCAGGCGATGCACAAGGAAACATTTGCTGATGTGGACCTCTAAACTATGCGTTGCGAATGGCTCCCTATTTTTCTTGACTGTCGGACAGTCCTGCTATAAGTTCGGTGCGTACTGTGTGGAGTGAGCACCAACCGCAAGCTCCTCTTTGCCCTTCGCCAAGCGGCGCACGGAGAAAATCTTTGATGACCGATGGAGCGCACAAGAAGGGTAATTCGGAGTTTCCTCAACTTAAGGAAACTCGAATCAGGTTATCTGACGGCACCCGACTCGCTGCTCTCGTAGCGAAACAGAAAACCGCTCGCCAAGACCTCTCGGCCATCGTTTTCTGCCATGGCTTTTGCGGTGATAAAACGGAGAATGGTCTTTTCCAAGACGCGGCCCAAGTCCTAATAAGAGCTGGCTATTCTGTCGTTCTTTACGACTGGAGGGGACTCGGTCATAGTGACGGGGAATTCGATAAAACCACACTCGACTGGCACGTCAGAGACTACGTCGAGGTGATTGAGTGGTCGAAAAAGTATTTTCGCATCGAGTCTAAAGCGCTATGTGGTCTTGGCTTTAGTCTTGGGGCAGTTTTAATTGCTCAGGCCATTCGTTCAGGGACTGACCTCGGGGCCGCTGTCTTTTGGAGCCCTGCTATAAGACCCGCGGTGTCTATGTGGCCACGTTACAACACACCAGAATTGCGGGAACAACTTCGAGCTAACGGTTACATCTTGAAACCGGAGACCAACACGAAGTTGGGTCATCCAATCTTAGATTCGCTCCGTGACACCGACCTAGGAAAAGGAGCTTTTGAGATCGGACTACCCTTGCTCGTGTGTCATGGCACGTCAGATTCTCGCATCCCAGTACGCGACTCGCGCGAGGCATTCAAGTTAACAAAGAAGACCCCGGTCGACTACTATGAGTTCCAGGGGGCGTCGCACTCTTTTCGCCCCGAGGGAACATATCAAGAGGGGCTGGTGAACGTGCTTGTCTCTTGGTTGAGTAATCAGCGTTCTAGGCTCTCGCGGAAGAATACAGCTCTTCCTCTAAAATCTCGATGGCCCTTTCCACTGGCATTGTCGACAGATTCGGTTGGTCAGCGATGAGCTGGTCCACTTTGGCATAAGCGGGCCGCACCTTGCCCTCGATGATCCCGCTAAGTCGTTTGTGTGCAATCCGAAGTTCTGGCGAGACTTTGCCCAGTTCCAAGAGCTCTTCTAGGTCCACTACCGATCCAAACGACTTCGCAGCGATCCTCAGACTAAACAAGAGATCTGAGTAGCTCGTCGCAGCAACAGCTTGTACGGGAATGTACACATCCTTACCGTAGCGTGTCCCTGCATCAAACCACTCTTGTCCAAATTAGCCATAAGAGAGGTCGGGTCGACCTCGTAAGATTCGGTTGATCGAATAACCGGACAAGGAGGACCCGACCATGAATCGATTTTGCAGCATTTTCAGTCAACTTCTCCAGCTTTTTCCTCGCTGGGAGTTTCAACAACTGGTCCTGGAGACCAAAGCCGAGCGCCATGCACGCGGTTTCAGCAGCTGGGGACAGTTTGTCGCCATGCTGTTTTGCCAGCTGGGCCGTGCTCATAGCCTGCGGGAGATCTGCGGAGGCCTGGCCAGCTGTGAAGGAAAACTGCATCATCTTGGAATCGCTTCTCCCAAGCGCTCCACCCTCAGCTATGCCAATAAGCATCGACCCTGGCAACTGTACGAAAAGGTTTTTTACCGCCTGCTGGATCGTTGTCTGAGAGAGACCGAAGGGCGTCGCAAGAGAAGATTTCGTTTCAAGAATCCGCTGCTGAGTCTGGATGCGACCGTCATCGATCTGTGCGCACAATTGTTTGACTGGGCTCATTTTTGCCGAACCAAGGGGGCCGTCAAACTGCATCTACTCTTGGACCACAACGGTTACCTTCCCGTCTTTGCCCACATCACCGAGGCAGCCACGGCCGACATCACCGTGGCTCGCCGTCTGAAGTTTGCCGCCGGCACCGTTGTCGTCTTTGATCGCGGCTACAACGACTACAACTGGTATGCGGACTTGACCCGTCAGGGCGTCTTCTTTGTGACCCGTCTCAAAGACCGTGCCGATTACGAGGTCCTCGAAGACCGCCCGCTTCCCAAAAACCGTCGAGTCGTCCGTGACCAGGTGATTTTCTTTCACGGACTGGCCGCCCAGGACAAAACCTGTTTCTTGCGCCTGGTCGAAATCCAAGATCCGCTCTCTGGCCGCCTCGTTTTTTTGACGAATCACCTGGATTTCGGAGCCACCACCATTGCCGCAATCTACAAGGAGCGCTGGCAAATCGAGCTCTTTTTCAAGGCCCTCAAGCAGAATCTACGGGTCAAGACCTTCGTCGGCACCTCGGCCAACGCCCTCAAGACCCAAATTTGGACAGCATTGATCGCTCTGCTGATTCTGAAGTTTCTGCAGCTCAAAGCAACCTTTGACTGGTCACTGTCCAATCTGGCCGCACTGCTGAGGATGAACCTGTTCGTTCATAGAGACTTGTGGAGGTGGTTGAACCAACCATTCAAGTTTCCACCCCTACTACCGGAGAGCTCTCAAGCCTCCTTCACCCTCTCGTAATCTGGACAGCACCATCGGAGACCTGGACATGAAAGACTGAAAATCCCGTCCAAGACGCCAATAAAATCAAGGGGTTGATGATCGAATCTCAGCTAATTTGGACAGCAGTGGCATCAAACACCGTATGGAGAACGCAACAGTCAGCTGCGACCCCCGCAATAACAAGTGACGAGGTCTCCTTTAGCAACTCCTCAAGGTCAGTGCCCACGAACGCACTGAAAGCCTGCTTTTCGATAACATGATCCCCGTCAGCCACGAGTCCGGACACAATCTCCTTACCGGCTGAGCCTTCAAGACAGTAAGGCTCGATGCCGATCATCCTGAGGTAGTTCGGAAGAGTGCTCTCGCCTTGGTGACTTGTGATGGCATGAAGAATTAGCCATTCCATGTCACGAGCCAGCGCCAAAAGCTTCCTCACTCCGGGAAGACAGGAAGCCTTGTAAAGATTACCGATCTTCGAGGCGTCGAAGAAGTCCCTCTGAAGATCGATGAGGATAAGTGCGGGCTCCATAGGTCAGCCATTATACCTTTGTGGCAGGAGTCGAGGTGAGTACTCCCGCCAATCCGATGTTGAAAGACCGCTTTGTACCCGGAGTTGAATCTCTTCCGGAACGTGTCAACAACTTTGAGACACTTTGGTGAATAAATTACAGTAGCGTCATCTCAGGAGTCCTTCTTTTCGGGAGGGTTGATCCAAACCGCCTCTGGAAGAGCGGGAGGAACGGGTTTGCCATTGGGAAATCTCTCCTGGAAGAGTGCATGGGCGGCCTCCAGTGTTTGGGCTCGATCGCGACGGGTGGCGATGGCGGTGCGGTAGTGCACATCCTCGGGAGTGTGCAGGCCGATACCCGAATGGCGATGGTCGCGGTTATACCAATCGAAGAACTCCCGGCAAAAGGTTCTGGCTTGCTGGATGGTGCCGAATCGAGCCGGGAATTGTGGACAGTACTTGAGGGTCTTGAATTGGGATTCCGAGTAGAGATTGTCGTCACAGACGTGAGGCCGAGAGTGAGACTTGGTCACTCCCAGATCGGCCAGCAGCAAGGCCAGTGCCTTGGAACTCATCGACGACCCTCGATCAGCATGGAGGGTGAGATCTCCCGGCGCGATCGCCTGCTTGGAGTAGCTCTGGGTGATCAAAGTCTTGGCCAGGCGCGAGCTTTCCTGGGTGGCCACCATCCAGCCCACCACGTAGCGGCTGAAGATGTCCAGGATCACGTAGAGGTAGTAATAGCTCCATTTGACGGGCCCCTTCAGCTTGGTGATGTCCCAGGACCAGCATTGGTTGGGGCCGGTGGCCAGGAGTTCCGGCTTGGCGTATTGGGGATGGCGGCGCTGACATCGACGCTCCTTGACTTCCAGACGTTGGGACAGAATGCGGTACATGGTTCGGATCGAGCACAAGTATCGCCCTTCATCCAGTAGCTCCGCCCACACTGTGGCGGGAGCTTTGTCGATAAACCGCTGGCTGTGCAGGACCTCCACGACAGCTTCCTTCTCGGGCGGGCTCAAGGCGCGTGGGGATGCGGGCACACAGCAACATCCAGAATACGATGGTCTACGCGCAGCTCACGACCACCACCCGCGACCAGGCTGCCCGCACCATCTTCACCAGCCCCCAGGTGATCTGACCCCTCTATCTCCCTCCAGGATGCAACACAGCTTCCCGCCCTGACCTGCGCCCTTGAATATCGGAGCCACAGGGCACGTTCCGACCTGCGCCGCGATGAGCGCTATCGGCACCCCTATTACTGGGCTCCCTACATTCTGATCGGTGAAGCTCACACGGGAGGTTATGTGTGTGTTTTGACATTACTTTTTAGGTTTCTTTTTTGCTTTAGGCTTTGGTATTGGAAGCTCTTTTTCAGTAATAGTAATTAATTTTGAAAGCCATTCAGAATCATTAATTTGATCTTCAATTAATAGGGAAGGCTTTGCTCCTGAGAAAGCAGGAGCCTCTACAAATTCACCAATATATTCTTTACCTGCATTAGTTGGTTTTACAAAAAGCTGATTGTCACAAATCAGAGCGACTACTTTCGCATTTGAATAAAGCGCATATTCACCAAACACCTTTTTGAATGATATCCTGCATTCATCAGACATCTGTTCAACTACATACTCCACAAAATCTAAATCTGATGCCATTTCAATTCCTTTCCTTAGTTAGAATAGCTACGTAGACACATAACATTTGTATATGGCGCTCGCTCGCTTTGCGCCGAGGCTCTTATTGATCGACCTTTCTATCTACCTGATTTCCAATCGATTTTTCTGAAATGATAGACCCCTCTCAGTGAGAAAGCGAGCCTGCTCGTTTATCTAATTACGGGGTTTCCCCGTATCTACCTGGCCCACAGCATTAGGGGCACGAGCCGCAATTGACCCGCGCCCTGGTCCAGGACGAGTTCTCCCTAACCAGGCAAGTCGGCAGCCATCAGCGCTGTCGTCATTCCGACGGCCGTCGGGTGACGGTTTCTTTTCATAAAGGCTCAGCCACTTTCCCACCCAAGACCCTCAAAAAGATAGTCGAAGCCCAAGCTCGCTGGACCGAGGGTGACCTCAAGCGGCTGGGGCTTTTATAAAGCCGCCTCTCAAAAAACAGGTCTCGGGATCCCGAGCCCGAAAAAGTGCCCCTCGAGGATCCCGTTCACTGCGAGATCTCAACCCGACCCTTACCCTACTACCCCCTGAAATTGACCTGATTTCCTTAATCCAGACAGACACGTCAGACAGGGCTAAACCTGTCTGTCTGGAGTGTCTCACTCCCCTTGACGAATCCCCCCACTCTGCTACGCTACCTGGCCCGGTGTGCACGTTCGTGCGAAAAGTGCCATCTAGCGCGTTAGGCCGCGCTCCGAAGCGGGATCCGCTTGCTCATATCGAGCTCAAACTGCCCGTACGGGTTGATGTGGCTGTAGATGAGGGGCGTGAGCGCTCGCCGGTCGTTCTCGTCTAGCGTCCAGTGCCATCTCGGCGACGCGATCACATCCTGGACCATCAACGTGTTGATGTAGACAAGGCAGAGCTGGAGGAGGTGGAGCGAAAGGACGCTGATCTCCTGATCTTCCAGACGATTGGTCGCGACCTCGCCGCCCTTCCCGAAGAACAGAAAGCCATTGACCGAGTTCCAGTTCTCGACGACGTTGAGTCCCTCGTGGATCTCGCGACGCAGCTCCTCTGAGTCCAGGTACCGGCACAGAAAGATCGTTTTCACGGCGCGGCCGAGTTCTCTGAGCGCCTTGTATGTCGGGTGAGATGCGTTCTCTCGGTCGAATCGCCGCAGGATCGCCTCGGCACTGGCGGTGCCGAGCTTCAGCGCTGCCGCGACTCTCACCATCTCAGGGTACTGCGCTTCGATGAGGTCCCACTTGATTGGAGCTCCGAGGATCGGTTTCAAGCCAGGGATGCTGTTCGCGAAGCCCCGATCGGGTAACGCCAACTTCTGCTTTGCGATCGCCTTGAGACGCGGGAGAAGGTCGAAGCCGAGGAGGTGACAGCAGCCGAAGGCCACCTCGCTTTGACCATGGCTGTCGACGAACTGACGGCGGACCTCGGCGCCCGTCCCGTGATGGAGAACGCCTTCGATCATGGCGGCGACCTCCGACGATGAGCAGCGCTTGAGCTGCGAATAGATACAGAGGGCTCGTCGAGCCACGTGCCAGTAGGACCAGCGGGGGCATTTGAACGAAAACCTACGGTCTCGACTCCGGTGACCGTCCAGGAGCGTAGGTTCTCGTACCGAAATCACCTAGATCTGGTCCTCGATAAAGTACGTCCCGTTGGGCATTACATGCCTAAACGGCAGCAGTGAGACGTGGGAGAGCTCCTCGTCGTCGATCGACTCGCCTTCTGTCAATCACCAGGGTAATTCCCCCACCTCCGTCACCAGGGTAATTCCCCCATTTGGGGATCATCATCATCTCGTTTCTCTTGATTTTCGGCGGTTGTGCTTGGGAAAACTTTTCCCAAGCAGGTTCCTCCTTTCTGGTCGCAATCGTTTTCTGTTGTGTCGAGCCAGCGATTTTCCAGTCGCAGCATTTGCATTCGATTGAAAGCCCGATAGCGGGCGGAAAGCTGGCTGCTCGTGACCTCCTGTAAGACGGAACTGAAGTAATGCAGGGCACCGATGGGCTGGCCCGGGAGTCCGTTGAGCCAGGAGACGTACTTGCGTCCGCAGCCCAGGAAAATAGACTGGCGGACGTCCTCGAGCTCGATCCCTTGCTGGAACCACTGGGCAGCTAGCCGGCGATCCGAGGTCGAGTAGCGGCAGCGGATGCAGGGACGTTCCAGCAACATCTCTCCGATGGTCTCCACATAGAGGGTTTGAGCCGATCGAGTGGAGCTGAGTGAGTCAGCCGAGAGGCTGCGCTGGTAGGGCCAGTACTGGTCGGCGATCTCAAGGACCCCGGGAGCATGCTGGTTGGGGCTACGCCGGACCCGGCAGACCTGCCTCTCCTCGAGCTCCTGGAGATAGGTTCCAATCGAGCGGCGCGATTTGCGCAGCGCCCTGGCCACGTCCTGCTGGCGGAAGAGGAAGCGCCCGGTACTTCTGTCAGCGCCCAGCGAGATGTGAACGAACAGCTTGAAGGCCCCGTCGGAGAGTTTCTCCACAGCGGCCTGCCAGCCGGCGGTGGCGGCAAACCAGCCGTTGTCACTTTTGATCTTCAAACGGCTCATGGCGAAACCTCCTTTGAGGGGGATCCTTTGGCGGGTCGTTTTCGCCTCCGGTAAGAGTCGCCCTCCCACTCCAGCTGGTGAGCGTTGTGGCAGAGTCGGTCCAGCAGCGAGTTGGCCTGGATGGGGTCGCCAAACAGCGCCATCCACTCCTCCAGGCTGCGATTACTGGTCAGCATCAGCGAGCCTTTCTGATAGCGCTCGTAAAAGATGTCGTACAGATCGTCGGCCTGCTCGTCCGTCAGGGGCTTGAGCCCAAAGTCGTCAACGATCAAGAAATCATAGCTGCAGTAGTTTTGGATGAGGCGATCGCGGGAGAGATCGGCCCGGGCCGCTTCCAGAGTACGGAACAGGCGCGGAGCCTGGATGTAGCGCACGTCATGACCGCGGCGTACGGCCTCGTGTCCCAGAGCCAGGGCGATGTGACTCTTGCCCACACCCACCGGCCCGCACAGGCAGATATTTTCTTTGTTTTCCAGAAAGCGGCAGGTGGCCAGGTCATAGATGCGGCGCCGCTTGATGTTCGGGTTAAAGCCAAAATCGAACTCCTCGAGGGTCTTGATCTCGGCAAAGCAGGCTTTCTTGAGCCGGCGAACAAACTTGGTCTGGGAGCGACGCTCCAGCTCATCCTGGACCAGCAGAGTCAGAAAGTCGACGTAGGCCAGTTGTCGTTTTTCGGCCTCCTTGAGCCGCACTTCCAGACTGTCCAACAATCCTCCTAATCGCAGTTGCTTGAGCTGGTCGAGCAGATGTTGATAGTGACTCATGAGACCTCCCGTCGGTGCACGAAGTAATCCTGGGGACGGGCAAATCGACAAGCTGAAGCCGCCGGACTGGAGGGTCTGCGAGGAGGCGAAGGGCGTCGGAACAAGCCTTTTTCCAGAATCTTCTTCAGAGAGGAAAAGCGGACATTGTCAAAGCGCAAGGCCCGCCGGCAGGCCTGATCCAGAGTGGCCGCTGGGTGGGACTCGGCCAGCCGCAGCACGGCCTGGGCTTTTCTCAGGTTGCGCATGGCGTGATCCCCCAGTACGCGCCGCACGTAGCGACTCACCTCGGGCCCCAGCTCGTCGGCCTGACGCCGGCACCACTCGGGAGTCCGCTCCAGGTAGGCCCGCTTGTCGGGAGGATAGTCCCCCGTCTGGGTCTGACAGGAGCCCGGCTCGAAGACCCGCAGGTGGGTCTTGATCAACTGATGGTTGCGATACACTCGCACCAGCTTCAGATCGGCTCGCACCCACAGCCTCTCCCCCCGGTAGGGATAGGGGACCGAGTAGTAGCACTTGTCCAGGATCAGATGGCAGTCCCAATGCACGGTGCACTGTTTCCACTGCGCCGCTTCGTAAGGTTGATCCGGCAGAGGCAGCAGCAGCTCGACTTCTTCTCCGACAAACACCTCGTAAGGTTTGCGATGGGTGGTGCCATGCTTGCGCAGGCCGACCTCCTTGAGGCACCACTCCAGAGCCCTCCCATTGGCCTCCTCGATATCTCGAAAATGCCGCCCCGCCAGAATCTGCTGACGCACTACCGGAACACATCTCTCCACGCGTCCTTTGTGGCGGGCCATTTGCACCTTGGCTGGGTCGGCCACGAATCCGTAGTGTCTTTCCAGTTCGGCGTAGGCCGGGTTGAGCGTCGGATCGTACAGATCGGGCTTAAGCACACCGTCTTTCAAATTGTCCAACACGATCAGCCGGGGACAGGCCTGGAAAAACGTAAAGGCGCGGATGTGGCAGTCCAACCAGGTGGGGCTGTCCTGGCGAAACACGAAGCGTACGAAGCGGTGGCGGCTGTAGCTTAGGATCATGATAAAGGCCCAGGCCTTGCGTTGTTTGCCCGTTTCCGGATCTCGCATCAGTCCGGCATAGCCGAAATCGACTTGGGCCTGTTCCCCAGCGACTGCATGCAGCCGCACCGTCACCGGCTTGCGCAGCGGCTCAATGTGCTCGCGCACATAGCGGTACACGCTCATATAGCTGACCTTCAACTCGTGCTCCTCCTCGAGCAGCCGCTGTACCTGCTGAATGGTCATATGAGGCTGCCCAAGCCAATCCTGGATCTGCCGGTGGTAGAGGCGGATGATCAACGTCAAATAGAATTCCCGCAGCGACGATTGGAAATCCCCACACAAGGATTAAAAAAAAAGAGCTGTAGCCGTCCTCTGAGACGGCCCTTTCCGCGGTCCTCCTTTCTGTAAAAAAGAGAGATTGTTCCTAGAATGCGAGGGGGACGGAGTGAGGGCGTAGCCCGAACGGAGCTCCCCCTCGCTCGCGCTGGCGTCGAGGGGAGTGGACCAGATCCACGAGGCTGCTGAGCGGCCTCTGTAGGGCGCTGTACGACCTCTCCCCTTGGCGGGCACTCGTCTATCGCCCTCACCAAGCACTTTCCGGGGTCCAATCAGCCGATTTGCCCGGATTTGACCTCCTCGCGGTTTCCTCATTTCGTGGTTCCCTGCTGCTTTGCCTTGGCGCTCTCCATTCGATAGCTCGGGACGTTGAGTTCCAGAATCACGCTGTGGTGCACCAGCCGGTCGATGGCTGCTGCCGTCGTCAGGGGGTCCTTGAAGATCCTCTCCCAGTCCGAGAAGATCAGGTTGCTGGTCAGCAAGATGCTGCGACGTTCGTAACGATGGGCCAGCAGTGTGAAGAGAACCTCCATTTCCTCCCGGCTTTGCTGAACGTAGCCGATGTCATCGACTATGAGAGCCTCGAAGCGATCCAGTTTCTTGAGCTCCTTCTCCAGAGTCAGATCGATTTTGGCCCGCAGCAATCGCTGTACCAGCAGGGCGCAGGTAGAAAACAGAACCCGGCGCCCCAGCAGAATCAACTCCTGGCCCAGAGCACAGACCAGATGGGTTTTCCCGCTCCCAGGGTTACCGAAAGCCAAGACGTTCTCGGCACGATCCAAAAACGTCCCTTCCAGCAGCGCTGTGAGTTGTCGATCCACGCTTTGGGGCAAGCGCGAGCGGTCCAGCGCCGTCAGCGTTTTCTCCCAGGGAAGCTTGGAGGCCCGACGCTGGCGCTGGATTTTGCGCTCGTGCCGCTCCGCCACCTCGATCTCAGATAACGACAAGAGAAACCGGGGATAGGACAGACTTTCCTGGGTGGCCAGTGCCGCCTGGGCGGCGTAGTGCTCCCGAAAGGCCGGTAGATGCAGCTCGATTAGGCACTCGCGAAGTCGCGGTAAGTTGCCTGTGCTCATGACCTCACCTCCCGGTTCTCGAGAAGGGTGTCGTAGAGGCCCACGTCCATCTTCTCCACCATCACTTCCCAGGGTTCCACCACCGGATCGACAAGGCATTCTCGTAGTGCTTCAAAACGGATTCTTTGTCCCCGCTCAATCAACACCTGAAGTGCCTCTCGCACCCGCTGTTCACCTTCCTGGGCAGCCACCTCGAGGATCTTCAGATATTGGCGATCCGCCGTGGCCGGACAATCTCGGCGCAGCTCGTCGTAGGCGACTCGAAACAAGATCCCCGGAAACAGATCCTCCCGCCAGCGATAGCGAGTAAACGCCCCCGGCTTGCGCACCAACGAATGGATCACGTGCCGGTAGTCAATGCGATGCTTGCCTTCTCCTCGCAAGCGCGGCATCCGTGCCTGGCGCCGTCCTCCGTAGTAGACCTCCACCTGATCCGCCCACACCCGCACTTGAACGCGCTCGCCGATCAACCGGCTGTCCACCGAATAGGTGTTGTGGCGAACCCGGATCGTACTGCTGGGGGAGACTCTCACCCACTGCCGGGTGAAGTCATCCAGACGGCGTGCCGGCAACGGGCGCATCACTGCCAGCTCTTCTCCCAGGCGCTTTTGCCGGGCCGCATTGCGCCGGGACACAATCACCGCTACAAAGCCCTCGTACTCTTCCCGGCTGGAAAAATCACGGCTACACCGCAGCAGCAGTTCCTGCTCAATGGCCCGTTTCAAGCGGTGATGGGACTGTTCCACATCCCCGTTCTCGTGTGCCTTTCCTGCCTGAGTGCGACTGGAGCGCATCCCGAAGTGTCTCAGCAACGCTTGATAGCGCTCGGTGAACTCTTCCCGCTTCAGGTTCTTGACTGCCGCCGAGAGCCGGTCGGTCCGGTGCTCCTCGGGCAGCGCCCCCAACTCCCACAACGCGTTCTGAAGCCCCAGGCTGAGGCTCTCAAACGACTCACTGAAACACAGCGTGGTCGCTTCCCAGTTCGAGTAGGCCAACACGAAGTGGTACAGCAGATGGGGAAACGGCTGGCCCTGGATCGTCACTCCGAGGCGCCCCATAAACGTGAAGTCCGATTGCGCTTGATGTCCCGGCTGATACTTCTGCGGGAACATCACCTCCTTCGCTTCTCCGTATTCTGCCTTCCACTGCTTGATCCTGCGCTGCAGCGTTCTCAACTGGCCTTGCTGGAAGGCCCCTTCCTGCTGACGACACAAATGATCGAACACCGCTTTTGCTTCCACCGTCGGCGATCGCTTCAGGATCTCTTTCACCTCCGGCCACACCGACTCGAACGGATCCGATCGAGTTCTCCAATACCGTTCCGGCTGACACTGGCTCGGTAGCTTTCCCGACTTCAGGTACTTGCGAGCTGTCTTTCGCGACATCCCCGCTTTGGCCGCCGCCATCGTTAGCGTCTTCTCGTTCTTCTTCAACTTTACTAACCTCCGCACTTGCTGATCCTTAACCATGCCCTCATGGTCAGGATCAGCCCTGAAAAAGCGGGGAATTCCATTTGTCGTCCGGGGAATTCTAACTGTCGCCAATCAGGCGGATCCGCTCCCGGGCCGGTTGTTCGAAAACCGCCACCTGCACCACCGAGGCCACTATCCGGGCCAGCTCCGCCTGGGGCGGCAGGGGCTTCTCTCGGCTCAAGCCGCTGGCCATGAAAAGCAGCAGGTACTTGCGAATCGTCTTGCGCGAGATCTGCAACGAGTCTCGGATCTGGCGGATACTCCGTCCTCGGTGCCATTGGTAAACCAACTCCAAGTACTCTTCCATCCTCATATTCCTTCTGGCCATTCTTCCTCCTGCGGAAATCCTTGTTGGGGTTCCGCAGAAAGATGACCCTGGCCTCTGTCACGAAATGATCAGGTGGGGGAATTACCTTGGTGAAACCCTGGGGGAATTACCCTGGTGAAAGGGTGGGGGAATTACCTTGGTAAATCAGCCGCCTAGGTGGGGGATATACCATGGTGACCGACACTACCTGTTTTCCCAGCTATGACCGTGGAAAGGGTATGAAGTTTTAGTCGTTGTCCTTGTCCGGTGGCACCGCGGCGCGCCTGCCTGATAGCTCTTTCAGGTGACTGTCAATATCCATTCGCCCGTGGAAAATTTCCACGACTTCGAGCGTATCTGCGCTCTCGCGCAAGATCAGGGAGTGTGAACCCTCGCGGTAATAGCTGAGGCCGGAGGAGGCCCCCTGCTTCCCCTGCATCAGCACTTCGCAGGGCCGTGCCCGTGGACCGATTCCAGCAGCCAGATCCTCCAGCCTGGCGATCAGTTGGGCGTTATAGGTTTCGGCTTGCGCCTCGCCAAAATTATCCCAGGTATAGTCGATGATTTCTTCGAGTCGGGAGATTGCGGCTGGCGAATAGATGACCGATTTCACGAATCGGTGCGCCGTTTCCTGACTGTTTCAAGAATACCGCCCAGCACTTCCGCGGGTGGCCCGGTGCTACCCTCGCCACGGTCAAGCTGATCGAGGCCCGCACTGATCCGCGCCTGAATCTCGTTTAGTTCAGCGGCCCGCCACTCACGCTGAACCTTGAGGAGGCGCAATCCGTCGCGCAGCACTTCGCTTGCGCTCGTGTACTCCCCAGAGTCCACCAGCTCATCGATATAGGCGCTGAGTTGAGGTGTGAGGGCGATATTTCTGGCGTGGCTTGCGGGCATGATCTCCTTAATGGCTCTGGTCGACCTACTCTATCACAGGGTGGCCAAGATTGTCACCCGCGGTCTTTATCCAAGGATTCATGCTCTACATTGGCGATGACATCCTGGTTCGTTTTAAGAAGCTCAGGAAGAGCGGACATGCCAGCAATATCATGACGGACCAGCAACGGTCTCTGTACGGACAGCAATCAATTCCCGGGTTCCTTCCAGGGAACCACTTCAACGCCGGATATGTCCTCAATGACCTACAGCAATCAATCGAAAGGTGCCTGCTCGTCTATCAAGAGGGTGGGTGCATCGTCTGGACCATCGATATAAGCAGCGCTACGGGTGCTTCGGCAACCGTAGTGCCAATTTCTACGCCAGCGGCCCCCAAACCGGAACGGCGTGTATGGCCTCGCAGGGGTGAAAATACTGGCAAGAAAGATATGGCGCAGTAACGGTCGGTAACCTTCATGGATGAACGTATCTTCAACGCGGAAATGCTGACCCTTGCCAGAGAGTCGCGGAGCCTCACTCAAACCGCGCTCCCCTCTGTGCCAATAATGGTGAGACACTGTTTATCTTCTAATTTAGAGTAGAGGGTGCGAAAGTGGATCATGGAAAATGCCAGATCAAATTGTAGACAGGAAGTTGAAGATTTTGGAAGCTTCGGAGCGAAGCGGAGGGGCTTCCAAAAGCGGCGCCGGTACCGGGGAGGTTAGACAGCCGGATTCTGTGTCCGACCCGGAGGTGCCGGCCAGGGCCACCCGCCGTCGTTTCTCGGCCCGATACAAGCTGAAGATACTCGGCCAGACCGATCGATGCCCTTCCGGAGAGCTGGGTGCTCTGCTGCGACGTGAAGGGCTCTACTGGTCCAATCTGCAGACCTGGTGCCGTCAGCGCCAGGAGGGGACCTTGCAGGCCCTGGCTCCCAGGAAACGAGGGCGCAAAGCGAAGCTGGTTAATCCGCTCACCCCTGAAGTCAAGCGGCTGCAGCGCGAGAACCGACGTTTGAAGCGCAAGCTGGAACAGGCCGAGAGCATGCTGCGGATCATCGAGTCAATCCATGCCGGGACGGTCCGAGCCCACGACGTCATCCGGATGTTCCATCGAGATGGCAACCACACCGCGCTCGGAGATGCCATCGCGCACTACGGGCGGATTCAGAAGGCGCTTCACATCCTCCGACTCGCCGATGACGAAGCCTACCGCCAGCTCATCAAGGCGCAGACGAATTTTCACGAGGGCCGTCACTCACTTGCCCGGAAGATCTTCCATGGTCACCGCGGCGAGCTTCGCCAGCGGCACAAGGAGGGGCAGGAAGACCCGATCGGTGCGCTCGGCCTGGTACTGAACGTCGTGGTCCTCTTCAACACGCGCTACCTGTAGGCTGCGGTGGACGACCTCACGCGACAAGGACGTCGAACGACTCTCGCCGTTCGTCCGAGCTCACGTGAACACTCAGGGGGGCGCTACAGCTTCTCGCGGCCGGAGCTCGGAGGTGAGCGTGCGCAGCTCGCCAAAAGGGTCTGCCGGATGACGAGCTGGAGAGACCCGGTTTCATGGGTTCCTCGGCGCCTGGAGAGACTGATCCAAAAGGAGTATGATTGGCGACAGTTAGAATTCCCCGCGACGACAAATGGAATTCCCCGCTTTTTCAGGGCTGATCCTGACCATGAGGGCATGGTTAAGGATCAGCAAGTGCGGAGGTTAGTAAAGTTGAAGAAGAACGAGAAGACGCTAACGATGGCGGCGGCCAAAGCGGGGATGTCGCGAAAGACAGCTCGCAAGTACCTGAAGTCGGGAAAGCTACCGAGCCAGTGTCAGCCGGAACGGTATTGGAGAACTCGATCGGATCCGTTCGAGTCGGTGTGGCCGGAGGTGAAAGAGATCCTGAAGCGATCGCCGACGGTGGAAGCAAAAGCGGTGTTCGATCATTTGTGTCGTCAGCAGGAAGGGGCCTTCCAGCAAGGCCAGTTGAGAACGCTGCAGCGCAGGATCAAGCAGTGGAAGGCAGAATACGGAGAAGCGAAGGAGGTGATGTTCCCGCAGAAGTATCAGCCGGGACATCAAGCGCAATCGGACTTCACGTTTATGGGGCGCCTCGGAGTGACGATCCAGGGCCAGCCGTTTCCCCATCTGCTGTACCACTTCGTGTTGGCCTACTCGAACTGGGAAGCGACCACGCTGTGTTTCAGTGAGTCGTTTGAGAGCCTCAGCCTGGGGCTTCAGAACGCGTTGTGGGAGTTGGGGGCGCTGCCCGAGGAGCACCGGACCGACCGGCTCTCGGCGGCAGTCAAGAACCTGAAGCGGGAAGAGTTCACCGAGCGCTATCAAGCGTTGCTGAGACACTTCGGGATGCGCTCCAGTCGCACTCAGGCAGGAAAGGCACACGAGAACGGGGATGTGGAACAGTCCCATCACCGCTTGAAACGGGCCATTGAGCAGGAACTGCTGCTGCGGTGTAGCCGTGATTTTTCCAGCCGGGAAGAGTACGAGGGCTTTGTAGCGGTGATTGTGTCCCGGCGCAATGCGGCCCGGCAAAAGCGCCTGGGAGAAGAGCTGGCAGTGATGCGCCCGTTGCCGGCACGCCGTCTGGATGACTTCACCCGGCAGTGGGTGAGGGTCTCCCCCAGCAGTACGATCCGGGTTCGCCACAACACCTATTCGGTGGACAGCCGGTTGATCGGCGAGCGCGTTCAAGTGCGGGTGTGGGCGGATCAGGTGGAGGTCTACTACGGAGGACGGCGCCAGGCACGGATGCCGCGCTTGCGAGGAGAAGGCAAGCATCGCATTGACTACCGGCACGTGATCCATTCGTTGGTGCGCAAGCCGGGGGCGTTTACTCGCTATCGCTGGCGGGAGGATCTGTTTCCGGGGATCTTGTTTCGAGTCGCCTACGACGAGCTGCGCCGAGATTGTCCGGCCACGGCGGATCGCCAATATCTGAAGATCCTCGAGGTGGCTGCCCAGGAAGGTGAACAGCGGGTGCGAGAGGCACTTCAGGTGTTGATTGAGCGGGGACAAAGAATCCGTTTTGAAGCACTACGAGAATGCCTTGTCGATCCGGTGGTGGAACCCTGGGAAGTGATGGTGGAGAAGATGGACGTGGGCCTCTACGACACCCTTCTCGAGAACCGGGAGGTGAGGTCATGAGCACAGGCAACTTACCGCGACTTCGCGAGTGCCTAATCGAGCTGCATCTACCGGCCTTTCGGGAGCACTACGCCGCCCAGGCGGCACTGGCCACCCAGGAAAGTCTGGCCTATCCCCGGTTTCTCTTGTCGTTATCTGAGATCGAGGTGGCGGAGCGGCACGAGCGCAAAATCCAGCGCCAGCGTCGGGCCTCCAAGCTTCCCTGGGAGAAAACGCTGACGGCGCTGGACCGCTCGCGCTTGCCCCAAAGCGTGGATCGACAACTCACAGCGCTGCTGGAAGGGACGTTTTTGGATCGTGCCGAGAACGTCTTGGCTTTCGGTAACCCTGGGAGCGGGAAAACCCATCTGGTCTGTGCTCTGGGCCAGGAGTTGATTCTGCTGGGGCGCCGGGTTCTGTTTTCTACCTGCGCCCTGCTGGTACAGCGATTGCTGCGGGCCAAAATCGATCTGACTCTGGAGAAGGAGCTCAAGAAACTGGATCGCTTCGAGGCTCTCATAGTCGATGACATCGGCTACGTTCAGCAAAGCCGGGAGGAAATGGAGGTTCTCTTCACACTGCTGGCCCATCGTTACGAACGTCGCAGCATCTTGCTGACCAGCAACCTGATCTTCTCGGACTGGGAGAGGATCTTCAAGGACCCCCTGACGACGGCAGCAGCCATCGACCGGCTGGTGCACCACAGCGTGATTCTGGAACTCAACGTCCCGAGCTATCGAATGGAGAGCGCCAAGGCAAAGCAGCAGGGAACCACGAAATGAGGAAACCGCGAGGAGGTCAAATCCGGGCAAATCGGCTGATTGGACCCCGGAAAGTGCTTGGTGAGGGCGATAGACGAGTGCCCGCCAAGGGGAGAGGTCGTACAGCGCCCTACAGAGGCCGCTCAGCAGCCTCGTGGATCTGGTCCACTCCCCTCGACGCCAGCGCGAGCGAGGGGGAGCTCCGTTCGGGCTACGCCCTCACTCCGTCCCCCTCGCATTCTAGGAACAATCTCTCTTTTTTACAGAAAGGAGGACCGCGGAAAGGGCCGTCTCAGAGGACGGCTACAGCTCTTTTTTTTTAATCCTTGTGTGGGGATTTCCAATCGTCGCTGCGGGAATTCTATTTGACGTTGATCAGGACCTTGCGCGACAAGTAATCGATGCAGAACGGACAATCAACGCGATAATTGGGCGCAACTTTGTTCCGGCCTTTCCGGTATTTCTACTTTCCATCTTGCAGGGCCTTGAGTCGATGGGCTCAGTCGACCTTCATGCCAGCACATATGGGTATTTCTACGAGCTGCTGATCAAGAATGATTTGGCCGTCGGGTCGACTCATGTCGACTATGGAATCAAAGTACAGTTTCTTTCACATCTCGCCTATAAGAGCTATCGGCTAGGAACTGAGGAGCTTTCCGACGAGGAGTTCCGCGCTGTTCACGCAGAGTACGAGAAGGATTATGCCATTCATAGGCCTCTTGAGCAGCTACAGTCTGTGTTCAAGAAAAACAACGCATTAGTACGGTCTGGAGATAGTTGGCGCTTCAAATATGATTATATACGGCTTTATTTTATTGCGCGATACGTCAGCAAGCATCTACACGACACGGAGATGAGCTACCATCAGAAGGTGTGTAAATAGCATAGGCGGTGAGTATCCTTCCGGGTTGATAAAGCCCAGGGCCGAAAGGCCCGCAACGGAAGGAGTACACACCGCATGAGCAAGAAGAACATTGAAGAAAGTGTGGAGTCAAGAGTTTGTTTCGAGCAGCTGGAAGATTGGGTGCGCGAGAGGATCCAAGGCTGGGTTCAGGAGCTGCTGGAGGAGGAGGTCACGGAGTTATTAGGGCGGCGTAAGAGTGAGCGGCGAAGAGCCGTGGACACTCCGTCGGGCTATCGCAATGGATATGGCAAGCCGAGGCATCTGACGATGAGCTCGGGGACGATCCAGGTTCGAAGGCCTCGAGTGCGGGATCTAGAGGAACGCTTTGAAAGTCGGGTGTTGCCGCTGTTTGCCAAGCGGACGCGGCAGGTTCGAGAACTGATCCCTGAGCTGTACTTGCATGGTCTGGCGCTGGGGGATTTTGATCTGGCTCTGAGAGGGCTCTTAGGGGACAAGGCCGCGCTGTCAGCCTCCACGGTGGCGCGGTTGAAAGAGAAGTGGCAGGCCGAATGGGAGGTCTGGCAGAGTCGACCGCTGGATGATCTGGAAGTGGTTTATTTGTGGGTAGATGGAATTTACGTCAAGGCGGGACTGGAGAAGGAAAAGGCAGTCCTGCTGGTGGTGCTGGCCGCCTTAAGTGACGGCAGCAAAGTAGTCGTGTCGGTCACGAGTGGCTATCGGGAATCGACCCAGAGCTGGTCGGAAGTACTGCGCGACTTGAAGCAGCGGGGGATGGGTTGTCCGCGCCTGGTGATCGGAGACGGCCACCCTGGAGTTCCCCCGGTTTCGTGGACACCTAATCCTTTGGGAGAATGGAGGACACGATGCCAAGAACAAGACGAGCTTATCCACCCGAGTTTCGCCAGCAGATAGTCGAGCTTCATCGAGCCGGGCGCAGCCCCGGTGAGCTGGCCCGAGAGTTTGAACCCAACGAACAGACGATCCGCAACTGGATCGCCCAGGCAGACCTGGATGAAGGCCGTCGTAGAGACGGCCTGACGACGGTAGAACGAGCCGAGCTGCGGAAGTTGCGCAAAGAAAATAGGCAGCTGAGGGTTGAGCGGGAAATATTGGCAAAAGCCGCGGCCTGGTTCGCACGGGAGAGCGATCCGATTTCCAAGGAGTCTTCAGGTTCGTGAAAGTGAATCAGGCCGACTATCCAATCACCACCATGTGCCGTTTGCTGGGTGTCTCCACCAGTGGCTACTACGCGTGGGTCGATCGCGGACCTTCGACTCGAGATGAAGCGAATGCTCGTCTTCTGGAAACAATCAACGGGATCCACCAGCAAAGTCGTCGGACCTATGGAGCTCCCCGCATTACGGCGGAACTTCGAGAGGAAGGTCACCTGGTGGGCAAAAACCGGGTGGCCCGACTGATGAAAGTCGCCGGCATTGAAGGCGTTAGCCGCAGACGCAAGACACGCACGACCCTGAGAGGCCAAGACAGCCGTCCGGCTCCGGATCTGGTGGAGCGAAACTTCCAGGTCAGCCGCCCCAACCGACTGTGGGTTGCAGACATCACGTACGTGCCGAGTTGGGCAGGTTTCGTCTACCTGGCCGTAGTGGTCGACGCTTTCAGTCGTCGAGTGGTCGGCTGGTCGCTCAGAAATGATCTCAAGACCCGGCTAGTGACCGATGCCCTGCAAATGGCACTTCAAGAGCGTGAATCCGACGGGGTGATCCATCACTCGGACCAGGGGACGCAATACACGTCGATCGAGTTCGGGCTACGCTGCAAGAGAGCCGGCATCAGACCCTCCATGGGCTCGGTCGGTGACTGTTATGACAACGCGCTGTGTGAGAGCTTTTTTGCCTCTCTGGAGTGTGAACTGATCGACCGGCACAGCTTCCGCAGCAAGCTGCAGGCCAAGCTTGCTGTCTTCGACTACATCGAGGGCTTTTACAACCCTCACAGGCGGCACTCGTCACTGGACTATCTGTCGCCGATCAACTATGAATCGAGGCACTCAGATGTGGCTTGATTCGAAAGCCGTAAACTGTCCACAAAAGTGGGGTAACTTCACCTGGGCATCTGGGGAGCTTTGCGCAACGTCTATCCCCAGGCCGAGGAGCAGCGCTGCTGGAATCATCGGATTGTCAACCTGCTGGCCAAGCTCCCCAAGGGAGTGCACAAGCCGGCCTTGCTGATTCTGCGGCAGATCCCTTACGCCGAGACCCGACAAGAGGCACAACGACTCAAGAAGGTCTTTCAGCACTGGTGCCGGCAGCGAGGACTGACCCTGACGGCTGAGTTGATCGAGCAGGACTGGGACCGGATGGTGACCTTTTACAACTATCCGAAGAAGCAGTGGCAGCATCTGCGAACAACCAATCCCGTGGAGTCACCGTTTGCCGCTCTTCGGCTGCGAACGGACGCGGCCAAGCGGTTCAAGAAAGTGGGAAACGCCCAGGCTGTGATCTGGAAGATGCTGCTGGTGGCGGAGAACAGATTCCGCCGTCTGAAGGCACCGGAGCTGATGAAAGACGTCTACCAGGGCGCCGAATATGTCAATGGAGTCCCGGTCAACCAAGTTCCGGAGGAGAAAGCCGCCTGAGCTTTTTTTACACACCTATTGACAAGAGCTCCACGGAGATAAAAGAAGACCTAGTTGTTCTCCTCGGCAAGATCCATGACCCGTTGAGTGCCAATATCCTTTTGTTCTTGGCCCACCTGTGCGAGGAGAGTGTCGTCATTGACGGGCTTATCGATCAAGCGCGAAGTCTCTTCCAAGGGCAGCCGCCAGCCACACTAGAGGCAGACGTGACCTTTGCCGACCAAGGTGAGGATGGCGGCGATGACCTTCAATATGTGGAGCGTGCGCCAGGGGAGGCGCGGAGGCTCTTCCTTTCGGAGAGGGATGAAGATGACCAACGTAGTTCGGAAGCCGGGGAGGACGATTCACTTCAAGATGAGCATAGTGGACTGACAGAATGGATGACAGAGGTTGGATCGGCCTTTCGAGTAATGCAGATCTTGGGCCAGATTCTAAAGAATTTTCCGGGGACACTCAAGGCTGAGCCAAAGGAAAGGATTGCAGACGAATGTTACAATCTCGGCCTTAGGTCGCTAGGCAGCATGTTTGCGTTGCTTCGTGACAATCAGGAGGGATTCATCGAATATCTGCAGGAGCGCTATAGGGAGGAGGCTCCCTATGCTACGAATGCAGAACTACGGGAGCATGCGCGTCAATCGGTGGCTGGCTTAACGCGCCTACTGGCATATAGCTCAGTGCAGCGGATCGCAGCATCCGTCGGTGCGAAAGATCTCATGGAGACTTTCAAGGCGTTGCGTGGTCGATACAACAACCCCGCAGGCAAGCTTATAGATATGGCAATCCACTTTGACCAGATGGAAGCTATGCCGAAGGTTCCCGCGACAAGACTTGGGAAGGAACTCGATGGGTTCTATGTGGCCCATAGCGTGTTACGCATGCTTGTCATTAGGCACTTGCATCTATTCGAAGTACCCTATAGGGAGAAACAGGCTATCTGTAAGAAACTGGACATACCGTACACGCAGATGGTGATAGTCGATCCTCGGCGAAAACTGCTTCCACGAAAGGTGATCAAAGCGTGAGCCGACGTCATGCGGAGCCTGGTAGCCCCGTTGATACACCCCGGGTTATGAATTAGTGATCTAGTGCGTCGGTGCGTTCCTTGATCGGTATAAGGACTTGTGGTGAATGTGACCTTCCCCCGGAATTAGGTCTACTCTCGGAGCGATAGCTTATCGTCTTTGGGCCTATGGAAAAGAGTTCTTGTAAAAACCCTCTGTGCCAACATGGGTGAGACACTTCTTCCCCACTAAATTAGACTAGAGGGTGAGAAGCTGGATCACACGATGATGGTAAACAGGAGCGATAAGAAACTGAGGATTTTGGAGACTTCGGAGCGAAGCGGAGAGGTCCCCAAAATCGGTGCGGAACGGACTGAGCCCGACAGGGTTCTTCCTAGACCCGATCCGGAAGTTCCCAGCAAGGCCACGCGTCGCCGATTTTCAGCCCGCTATAAGCTCCGGATCCTGGAGCAGGCCGATGGATGTGAAGAGTCGGGCGGAGTGGGAGCCTTGCTGCGCCGAGAAGGACTTTACTGGTCGAATCTTCAGACCTGGCGACGACAACGCGAGGAAGGAACGCTGCAGGCGCTGACTCCTCGCAAGCGGGGGCGCAAGTCCAAGCCGGTCAATCCTCTGGATCATCAATTGAGGCAAGTTCAGGCCGAGAATCGGAAGTTGAAGCGCAAGCTCGAGAAGTTTGAAGCCATGCTGGATCTCCAAAAAAAAGTCTCGCAACTGTTGGGGATCTCTCTGGCGAGCAGCGAAGAGAACGGAGACGAGAGCTGATGGACGAAGCTTTGCGATTCTCACAATCCCACGGAGTCCGGGCCGGCTGTCAGGCTCTGGATCTGCCGCCATCCAGTCTGTATCGGGAGAAACTTCGGCGGGAACGGCCGGCGATGGATCCTCGACCTCGGCCCGCATCCCCACGCGCCTTGAGCCCGCCCGAGAAGGAAGCTGTCGTGGAGGTCCTGCACAGCCAGCGGTTTGTCGACAAAGCTCCCGCCACAGTGTGGGCGGAGCTACTGGATGAAGGGCGATACTTGTGCTCGATCCGAACCATGTATCGCATTCTGTCCCAACGTCTGGAAGTCAAGGAGCGTCGCCGCCAGCGCCGCCATCCCCAATACGCCAAGCCAGAACTCCTGGCCACCGGCCCCAACCAATGTTGGTCATGGGACATCACCAAGCTCAAGGGTCCCGTCAAATGGAGTTATTACTACCTCTATGTGGTTCTGGATATCTTCAGCCGCTACGTGGTGGGCTGGATGGTGGCCACCCAGGAGAACTCACGCCTGGCCAAGGCTTTGATCGCCCAGAGCTACTCCAAGCAGGCGATCGTGTCGGGAGATCTCACCCTCCATGCTGATCGAGGGTCGTCGATGAGTTCCAAGGCACTGGCCTTGCTGCTGGCCGATCTGGGAGTGACCAAGTCTCACTCTCGGCCTCACGTCTGTGACGACAATCCCTACTCGGAGGCCCAATTCAAGACCCTCAAGTACCGGCCCGAATTCCCGGCTCGATTCGGCACCATCCAGCAAGCCAGAACCTTTTGCCGGGAGTTCTTCGATTGGTATAACCGCGACCATCGCCATTCGGGTATCGGCCTGCACACTCCCGAGGACGTGCACTACCTCACCGCCATCGCCACACGTCGCAATCGAGCCCAAACACTGGAGGCCGCCCATGCACTCTTCCAGGAGAGATTTCCCAATGGCAAACCCGTTCCTCCCGCTCTTCCAGAGGCGGTTTGGATCAACCCTCCCGAAAAGAAGGACCCCTGAGATGACGCTACTGTAATTTATTCACCAAAGTGTCTCAAAGTTGTTGACACGTTCCGAAAGTGGTGTTTGACAATGACTCACCGGACGGGCGCTGGCCAGCCAACGTGGAGCTTGTACCACCACTTGGCGTTCCGGGTTCCGGTCGATTCTGCTCACCCGGACCGAGCAGCCCATATCTGGACTCCTCCTGTCAAGGGTCCTGTTCATTTTTTCGAATTCAGCTGATCTGGGCCCTGGCGACGAAACTCGGATGCTGGGTTGAAGCCAGGAGTTTCGCTGCAGGTCCAGAATCGCTATCGGATCATCTTCTCCTCCTTGGGTCTCTGGCATGAAAGCATCGACTTTTTGCGATTCGGTGTGGACTGCAGTCGTATCTCCGGCCTCTTAGTGGAGCTGTGTTCTGGCTCCGGGCCATGATGAATATTCGCGCGTGGGGCGCCTATCGTGGTGACGGCCATCGAGTGGCCAAGGCTGCTATCGGCGTGTTCCCCGCGCCGGTCTGACCGGTTCGCCATCAGTTCGAATCCTCTCATGCAGTTCCCAGGGAAAGATCTTGACAAATCTTTTATCGCTTAAGCTCGCTGGGGTTCATAGGCGGCGTCACGGGTGGAAACGGCCCAGAGTAGACGGGCCAGCTTATTGGCCACAGCCACTGCCGCTTTGTTGTGCCCCCGTCGTTTTTTAATCTCCAAACCCCACCTGTGCAAACGGTCTGGCCGCTGCTTGGACTTGGCCGTCCACAAGACCGATCGCCCACCGTGGATCAAGAGAGTGCGCAAATAGATGTCCCCTTGCTTGCTGATGCACCCGAGTCGACGCCGCAGACCGCTGGAGTGCTCCCGCGGTGTCAAGCCCAGATAACTGGCAAAGTGTCGTCCCGAATCAAAGCGCCTCAGATCTCCCACAAAACCGGCCACCGCTGTGGCTGTCAGCAATCCCACCCCGGGGATCGACTGCAGTTGTTCAATCGCAACACTCTGTCGCGATAGCGCTTTCAGTTTCCTTTCGATCCGATCGATTCGCCCCTCCAGCTCTCTGACTTCCAGACAGATCTCCTCCAGCACCGATCGGATCCCATTCGGAATCTCCACTTCTGCATCTTCGATCCATCCTCGCACCCGCTCCACGGCCTGGCAGGCTCCAACGGGAATCGTCAAACCGAATTCCCGTAGAATGCCCCGCATCGTATTGATCCGTGCCGTGCGGGTGAGCATCCATGCCGTCCGCACCCGATGTAAGGCGGTCAACTGCTGCTGCGATTCATTTTTGATCGGAACCGGTCGAATGGCACTGTTGCGGTGGGCTTCCAACAACCCTTTCACATCACTGCGATCCGTCTTGTTGCGTAACACGTACGGCCGGACGTAGGCTGGCGGCAGCAGCACAACTTCGTGCCCCAGTTCCCGGAATCGCCGGCCCCAGTAGTGAGCCGAACCGCAGGCTTCCATCAGAATCGTTGCCCGTTGTTGCTTGGCCATGAAGCTCAACAACCGAGCTCGACCCAGGCGATGCGTCTTCTCCATCCGACCAGGCTGCTCGGAAATCCCAATCTCAAAGACCGACTTTGCCAAATCCACTGCGATTGTTCTATGCTTCATTTCAGACTCCTCCTGATACAGTTAAAAACTTTGGCTCTGGCACTTTAGATGCCGTCTAAGCCTAAAGGAGGAGTCCATCTCATCATGGTGAAAGTCGCCTGGAGTCGCGCGCCAGGGATCTGCGGTCGCTGGCAAGGCACGAGGAGGAGTCGATGCCTGGACATCGTCGATGACGAGTAATGCCGTCCAGCGGCCGCAAAACACTGGCGCCCTTCGGGTTGCGGCGGCGTGGACCCGTCTGCGGCGTAGCGCCTCCTCGACGATGACTCGACATCGCCTCGATCGGCGCGCCTGGCATCCGGGCCCACGGCGCTCGCAACGCGACCCGCGGGACTTTTACCACGGGCTGCTAGGTTACACTGTCCCAATCCCATGGTCCCAACATAGCTGGCCGCCCCGTAAGCTTCCTCGTCAAGTGGACCAATCAAAAGTAGAGTTTCCAGCGTGATTGATGAGATATTCGATGGGCGTCAAATTGCCCAGTGAGGCCAACTGCTCTTGGTTCACGGTCCGAACGTTTAACGCCGCCATTGGCTGCCACGCGGGGTTCTTCATCATGTGGCAATTTTAAGGTCCGTATGACGCGCGAGAACGTCGAAATCATCATCGTTATGAAGAACGGGCACATCGGCGCCAATGGCGACAGCGCCGATGAGACAATCGATCAACTTGCGAACGGTTTCCCCTTCCTGGCGACAGAGGCGATAGAGAGCCGCTGCATCATCGTAGTGCCTCGGCCCCGTGGGGAAAACGGTCGCCCGTGCGAGCAGCCGACGGAGGTGATGCAGATGCCGTTCGTCGCGCGCGCCGGCGAGCATTTCCATCCGAACCGCATCGCAGATCGCGATCTCACTTTCGAGCAGTGCCTCGACGCGATCGCAGGTTGCTGAACCGGTGTCGCGGAGAAATTCAATCCATGCAGACGTATCAATCAGAATCACGTCGAGCGGCTGGTCCGTAACTCACCCAGGTCGCCTTCCCAACCCGAACCACGAAGACGCCGGGCTTCCTCGACGCCGAAAGGTTCCGCCGCAAGGGCCCGAAGTGCAAGATTGACTGCCTCGCGCTTTGTCGCTAAGTGGTAACGGCGCATGACCTCCGCGCACGCCTCATCGTCGATATTTACATTGGTGCGTGACATACACCTATCATACACTGTAGCCGGATTGCAGCCAAGCGTCTTGTGAACGGGTCGCCGCTACCCATTTAGCATTGTCCAAACGTAACTGCACCTGTCTTCTTCCTGAAAAAGGATGTGCCGCTTCTGCATCTCGCTCTTCTCCATTCCCCACATCCTCTGCATCGTCGCGGACGGAGTGTTCGAGACAATGAAGGGGTCTGAGTAGCAACGGAACAGGAATGTACGCTAAGGGCTGCCGACCGGGAGCAGACACTCCTCCTCAAGTCCAGCGTTCGGGTCCCGTAGCTCGCGCAGTACCCCGCCTCTGACGTCCCCGGGAAGGGAGAAGTGGTACCGACCGAGGAAGTTCAGGTGCTTGTGGACGAGGGGCGAGAGTCGCCGGGCATCGGCGTCCGCAATTGCGTCTCCATCGGCCTGCAGCTGGCTCAGTACCGCATCCATGTAGCGCGTGTTCCAGAGCACGATCGCATTGACGACGAGGCCCAGCGCGCCGAGCTGATCTTCCTGCCCCTCTTTTGTAGCGCCGCCGTAGCTCGCCGCGCTTGTCGAAGAACACAGCCCTGGCAACACTGTGGCGCCCTTCCCCTCGATTGATCTGTCGCAGAATGCGACGGCGGTACGCTTCGTCGTCGATGTAGGCCAGAAGGTGAAGTGTCTTGGCGATTCTCCCAATTTCAGAGATGGTGCGGGCCAGAGAAGAGGGCCTTCCGCCCCGCTGTAGGGCGCGAATCAGCTCCGAGGCCCTCACTGTCCCCTGGACGAGAGAGCCGGCCACGATCCTTGGGCTCGCGGCGCAGATCGAGCGGGAATTTATCTCGGCCAGGACGAAACCGTCGCTCGAGCGCCGCAAAGCAGCGGGACTGCCCGTCGGTCGACCGAAAGGCCGAGCCACGAAGCTGATGCTCGACGATCGCCGCGCCGAGATCGTCGACTACTTGAATAAAGGGGTCAGCAAACGCTCTGTGGTAAAGATTCTCGGCTGTTCACCCACCACACTCTACTCCTGGATCCGGCGCAGACGCATTTCCGGAAAATAGCGATCCACGCCCTTAGCTGATTGGCGACAGTTAGAATTCCCCGCGACGACAAATGGAATTCCCCGCTTTTTCAGGGCTGATCCTGACCATGAGGGCATGGTTAAGGATCAGCAAGTGCGGAGGTTAGTAAAGTTGAAGAAGAACGAGAAGACGCTAACGATGGCGGCGGCCAAAGCGGGGATGTCGCGAAAGACAGCTCGCAAGTACCTGAAGTCGGGAAAGCTACCGAGCCAGTGTCAGCCGGAACGGTATTGGAGAACTCGATCGGATCCGTTCGAGTCGGTGTGGCCGGAGGTGAAAGAGATCCTGAAGCGATCGCCGACGGTGGAAGCAAAAGCGGTGTTCGATCATTTGTGTCGTCAGCAGGAAGGGGCCTTCCAGCAAGGCCAGTTGAGAACGCTGCAGCGCAGGATCAAGCAGTGGAAGGCAGAATACGGAGAAGCGAAGGAGGTGATGTTCCCGCAGAAGTATCAGCCGGGACATCAAGCGCAATCGGACTTCACGTTTATGGGGCGCCTCGGAGTGACGATCCAGGGCCAGCCGTTTCCCCATCTGCTGTACCACTTCGTGTTGGCCTACTCGAACTGGGAAGCGACCACGCTGTGTTTCAGTGAGTCGTTTGAGAGCCTCAGCCTGGGGCTTCAGAACGCGTTGTGGGAGTTGGGGGCGCTGCCCGAGGAGCACCGGACCGACCGGCTCTCGGCGGCAGTCAAGAACCTGAAGCGGGAAGAGTTCACCGAGCGCTATCAAGCGTTGCTGAGACACTTCGGGATGCGCTCCAGTCGCACTCAGGCAGGAAAGGCACACGAGAACGGGGATGTGGAACAGTCCCATCACCGCTTGAAACGGGCCATTGAGCAGGAACTGCTGCTGCGGTGTAGCCGTGATTTTTCCAGCCGGGAAGAGTACGAGGGCTTTGTAGCGGTGATTGTGTCCCGGCGCAATGCGGCCCGGCAAAAGCGCCTGGGAGAAGAGCTGGCAGTGATGCGCCCGTTGCCGGCACGCCGTCTGGATGACTTCACCCGGCAGTGGGTGAGAGTCTCCCCCAGCAGTACGATCCGGGTTCGCCACAACACCTATTCGGTGGACAGCCGGTTGATCGGCGAGCGCGTTCAAGTGCGGGTGTGGGCGGATCAGGTGGAGGTCTACTACGGAGGACGGCGCCAGGCACGGATGCCGCGCTTGCGAGGAGAAGGCAAGCATCGCATTGACTACCGGCACGTGATCCATTCGTTGGTGCGCAAGCCGGGGGCGTTTACTCGCTATCGCTGGCGGGAGGATCTGTTTCCGGGGATCTTGTTTCGAGTCGCCTACGACGAGCTGCGCCGAGATTGTCCGGCCACGGCGGATCGCCAATATCTGAAGATCCTCGAGGTGGCTGCCCAGGAAGGTGAACAGCGGGTGCGAGAGGCACTTCAGGTGTTGATTGAGCGGGGACAAAGAATCCGTTTTGAAGCACTACGAGAATGCCTTGTCGATCCGGTGGTGGAACCCTGGGAAGTGATGGTGGAGAAGATGGACGTGGGCCTCTACGACACCCTTCTCGAGAACCGGGAGGTGAGGTCATGAGCACAGGCAACTTACCGCGACTTCGCGAGTGCCTAATCGAGCTGCATCTACCGGCCTTTCGGGAGCACTACGCCGCCCAGGCGGCACTGGCCACCCAGGAAAGTCTGTCCTATCCCCGGTTTCTCTTGTCGTTATCTGAGATCGAGGTGGCGGAGCGGCACGAGCGCAAAATCCAGCGCCAGCGTCGGGCCTCCAAGCTTCCCTGGGAGAAAACGCTGACGGCGCTGGACCGCTCGCGCTTGCCCCAAAGCGTGGATCGACAACTCACAGCGCTGCTGGAAGGGACGTTTTTGGATCGTGCCGAGAACGTCTTGGCTTTCGGTAACCCTGGGAGCGGGAAAACCCATCTGGTCTGTGCTCTGGGCCAGGAGTTGATTCTGCTGGGGCGCCGGGTTCTGTTTTCTACCTGCGCCCTGCTGGTACAGCGATTGCTGCGGGCCAAAATCGATCTGACTCTGGAGAAGGAGCTCAAGAAACTGGATCGCTTCGAGGCTCTCATAGTCGATGACATCGGCTACGTTCAGCAAAGCCGGGAGGAAATGGAGGTTCTCTTCACACTGCTGGCCCATCGTTACGAACGTCGCAGCATCTTGCTGACCAGCAACCTGATCTTCTCGGACTGGGAGAGGATCTTCAAGGACCCCCTGACGACGGCAGCAGCCATCGACCGGCTGGTGCACCACAGCGTGATTCTGGAACTCAACGTCCCGAGCTATCGAATGGAGAGCGCCAAGGCAAAGCAGCAGGGAACCACGAAATGAGGAAACCGCGAGGAGGTCAAATCCGGGCAAATCGGCTGATTGGACCCCGGAAAGTGCTTGGTGAGGGCGATAGACGAGTGCCCGCCAAGGGGAGAGGTCGTACAGCGCCCTACAGAGGCCGCTCAGCAGCCTCGTGGATCTGGTCCACTCCCCTCGACGCCAGCGCGAGCGAGGGGGAGCTCCGTTCGGGCTACGCCCTCACTCCGTCCCCCTCGCATTCTAGGAACAATCTCTCTTTTTTACAGAAAGGAGGACCGCGGAAAGGGCCGTCTCAGAGGACGGCTACAGCTCTTTTTTTTTAATCCTTGTGTGGGGATTTCCAATCGTCGCTGCGGGAATTCTATTTGACGTTGATCACTTAGCGTACATTTCTGTTCCATTGCTACTCAGACCCAAATACCCAGCGAGCTCCTGGGCAATGTGATTTATCGGCTCGGGGTCGGTCGTCCGCACCTTGCGATAGACGGCGGACACCCTGGTGAAGTGGTCCTGCATTCCGATAATCGACGACACCCGCCTGGGTCAAGGACTCCCTAGACCGTGGGGACACTCCATTAGTTAAGACTAGACCGATTCTGCATATCCAGCTGTTTCCCTACCGCGCCCAACCTCTCCATCTGAGCTTTTAACGCAGATGGGCCGAACACCCGGAGTGTGTCAAATAACTCACACAGGCTCTCCGGTCCCAACCCACAAACGTTCAGGGCCTCGTCGACCTGGGCGCAGTCGGGGTAGAGTGCTTGCCCTGTCCCGATGTCTTCACCCTCGACGCCGCATAGCGTGATCGACTGGGTGGACGACTCGCCCACCCAGTCCACGCGTAAGTGGTGATAACGGCCGTGGTTCTTCATGGCCTTATTATCTCAGTTTTACTTCCCATCTGGAGACGGGTTCCTGTTTAGCGGTGCTCTTGCGGGCTTCTTCCACCGCCAGGTCATTTATTCCTGGTTTCGGTTCTAGCCGGATCTGTCCATTTTAGGGGCGGATTCTGCTTAACGTGACAATGCCCATCGCTGACCGGGAGCGCCTGAGGCCGGTTTTCAAGACAATGCAGGCCTGGTGTGGATTTACAGAAAAGAAGTTACGCTACTAGAAGGGAGACGGAATGGAGACTCAACTCGAACGCCTGGAGCGTGTAGATCATCGAGAAATCTGGCCCGACGAGGCGAGAGACTTCACTCCTTGGCTGGCCAATAACCTCGACGTGCTGGAGAGCACACTGGGGATTAAACTGGAGCTGGAAGCGACGGAGAAGGTAGTTGGTCCCTCCTTTAAATCCGACATCATTTGCAAGGAAATTGGGACTGACGACTCCATGGTATTGATCGAGAATCAACTGGAGCAGACTGACCACAAACACCTCGGCCAATTGCTCACCTACGCAGCGGGCCTCGAAGCTGTCACCATCGTCTGGATCGCCGTCCCAATCCGAGATGAACATCGCGCCGCTCTCGACTGGCTGAACAAAGTTACTGATCGAGAATTCCCACTTCTTCGGACTAGAAATCAAGGTGTGGCGCATTGGGGATTCGGCTCCTGCCCCAAGGTTCAACATTGTCTCAAAACCAAACGACTGGTCGAGGCAAGTTACTCGCTCGATCAACGAGACGCAGAAAATGCAGGTAGCCTACTGGACCGCTTTCAACGTCGTGCTCAACAAAACTGGAGGACGGGTTTCAGGTGACAAGACGCCGCAGCGCCAGTCCTGGATGTCCTGGGGCGTGGGGTGTTTAGGTTTCGGTTTGCTTGCAGGGACGAACAGTAAGTATCCCCCGGCAAAGCCGGGGGCTTTAATCTTGTGAGCCGCTCAAAGCGGACTTGACGTTGCCGCTACCGCGGCCACTTGTGCCACCTACAGGTGGCTTGGCTACAGCAGCCTGAGCTGATCCTGGCGACGATCTTCTGCTTCTTGCCGCCGGATATACTCACGAATCACTTTCTCATCCCGACCCACCGTCGATACGAAGTATCCGCGAGCCCAGAAGTGCTGTCCAACAAAGTTACGCCGACTCTCTGAAAAGTTCCTCGCAATGTGGATGGCGCTTTTCCCGTTGATGTACCCGATCACCTGCGCCACAGAAAACTTTGGCGGAATCGAGATCATCACGTGCACGTGATCCGGCAGCAGGTGGCCCTCTTCAATCAAGCTTTCCTTCTGCCCAGCCAACCGTCGCAGCACCTGACCGAGATGTCTGCGCAGCTCCCCATAAATCAACTTCTTGCGGTACTTGGGGATGAACACCACATGGTACTTACACTCCCATTTTGTATGCTGTAAGCTCTTGTAGTTACTCATAAAACTCCTTTTCGTGATGCTTTGCTCGGCTCACGGAAGGGAGTTTTTTCACCTATTCCCGGAACTGTCAAACTCTGGCTGCCTCCCCGGCAGAGCCGGGGGGACTCCTTACGGGTCTAGGGAAAGCCAAATCCGGGCACAGCTATCCCTTTCGGGGCCCGCCGCGAAGGGCTTTTTTGGGCTTCTCGAGCAGCAGAAGGATGAAATCGAACAGGAATTAAGGACCTCTGGAATGGCACCAGCTTCCAGGGCGGAAAGAATCGAGGATCTGCTGTGTTGAAAAGGCAGACCCTAAGCACAGGTCGGATTGGCCCCGGCAGCACAAATGGCTCGCCAAGCATCTGAATAAAATGTATGAGGTCTTTGCTTTACGCGTTCAACAACTGAAGGTACGATAAAGTATGTTATCGTTCCCTATCAAGATGCGTCAGCGTCGCTGTCTGTTTCGGGTCTTTGGTCCGGGTTTTGGTTCCGGGTGATTTTGGAGTTCCCCCGGTTTCGTGGACACCTAATCCTTTGGGAGAATGGAGGACACGATGCCAAGAACAAGACGAGCTTATCCACCCGAGTTTCGCCAGCAGATAGTCGAGCTTCATCGAGCCGGGCGCAGCCCCGGTGAGCTGGCCCGAGAGTTTGAACCCAACGAACAGACGATCCGCAACTGGATCGCCCAGGCAGACCTGGATGAAGGCCGTCGTAGAGACGGCCTGACGACGGTAGAACGAGCCGAGCTGCGGAAGTTGCGCAAAGAAAATAGGCAGCTGAGGGTTGAGCGGGAAATATTGGCAAAAGCCGCGGCCTGGTTCGCACGGGAGAGCGATCCGATTTCCAAGGAGTCTTCAGGTTCGTGAAAGTGAATCAGGCCGACTATCCAATCACCACCATGTGCCGTTTGCTGGGTGTCTCCACCAGTGGCTACTACGCGTGGGTCGATCGCGGACCTTCGACTCGAGATGAAGCGAATGCTCGTCTTCTGGAAACAATCAACGGGATCCACCAGCAAAGTCGTCGGACCTATGGAGCTCCCCGCATTACGGCGGAACTTCGAGAGGAAGGTCACCTGGTGGGCAAAAACCGGGTGGCCCGACTGATGAAAGTCGCCGGCATTGAAGGCGTTAGCCGCAGACGCAAGACACGCACGACCCTGAGAGGCCAAGACAGCCGTCCGGCTCCGGATCTGGTGGAGCGAAACTTCCAGGTCAGCCGCCCCAACCGACTGTGGGTTGCAGACATCACGTACGTGCCGAGTTGGGCAGGTTTCGTCTACCTGGCCGTAGTGGTCGACGCTTTCAGTCGTCGAGTGGTCGGCTGGTCGCTCAGAAATGATCTCAAGACCCGGCTAGTGACCGATGCCCTGCAAATGGCACTTCAAGAGCGTGAATCCGACGGGGTGATCCATCACTCGGACCAGGGGACGCAATACACGTCGATCGAGTTCGGGCTACGCTGCAAGAGAGCCGGCATCAGACCCTCCATGGGCTCGGTCGGTGACTGTTATGACAACGCGCTGTGTGAGAGCTTTTTTGCCTCTCTGGAGTGTGAACTGATCGACCGGCACAGCTTCCGCAGCAAGCTGCAGGCCAAGCTTGCTGTCTTCGACTACATCGAGGGCTTTTACAACCCTCACAGGCGGCACTCGTCACTGGACTATCTGTCGCCGATCAACTATGAATCGAGGCACTCAGATGTGGCTTGATTCGAAAGCCGTAAACTGTCCACAAAAGTGGGGTAACTTCAGTTCTCTCCGATGACACCCGCTAAAGTGGAGACTTCCTGTACCATTCGCCCCCGAAAGGTACGCAGCTCGTAGCCGACGAACGCCACACACGCCAACAGTAACGCAGCCGTACTCGTGCCCAGAATGATCCATGTCAGCTTCCACTTGATGGACAGGTCTCGGAATGCGAACATCCTACTGCACCACGGAATCCGCCAACTTCAGGAGCTGTGATCTGGTCATCATTGGGCGCGGGCTTTGCAGAGCAGTAGAATTTAACATTTCTACAACCTCTTGGACAGAGTCAGGAGGTTCTTACCCCCGGAGCGTCTATACGACACGTTATCCATCAGCTTGCGCGTCAGGAAGATTCCCAGACCCCCGATGCCCCGTTCTTCCAGCGGAGCGTTGGTGTCCGGTTCCGGCGCATCCAGGGGATTGAACTGGGGGGCGTCATCCTCGACTTCCATGACAAGGTTGCCCTTTTCCAACCTGATTCGTACTGTGATGCGATGGTCTCCTGAGTCGGGGTAACCGTGCCTTATGATATTGCTGACGATCTCATCCAGCGCAAGATTCGCTTCAAAGAGAACGTCCTCAGACAGGCCCCAGGGCCCGGCGAGCCGCTCCAGGAGATCGGTCAGTTTTCCGATTTCCGAAAGCTGATTGGTTAATTCGAGCGAATTGAGCTTCATTGACTGCTCTTCTCTTCAGCCCTTCAAACATAGGAGGCCCGGAGCATCTCAGCAGCGATCTCATCCAGCTGCTCTTCACGCCGCAGCTCTTCGAACCGCTCCACAAGATCGCTGGGTCGCAAACGTCGCTTTTCGGCTCCATGGAGGTCGTGAATGATTTCCCCGGCATGCATCATCAAGAGGCGATCTCCAAGACGAGCCGCCTGATGCATCGAGTGGGTCACCATCAGCGTCGTGATCTTTTCCCTCGAGACAGTTTCCTGGGTCATACGGATCACCTGCTCGGCGCTCTTCGGATCCAGCGCGGCTGTGTGTTCATCGAGCAGCAGCAACCGGGGCTTCAGCCAGGTGGCCATGAGCAGCGTCAAGGCTTGTCTTTGGCCTCCCGAAAGACTTCCGATGACATTGTCCAGCCGGTCCTCGAGCCCCATGTCCAGCTTCTTGACTCGCTCGCTCTGTTCGCTCGTGACCTGCTTGACCAGTGCCCACCCCAGCCCCCGGCGCCGGCCGCGCCGGCCAGCCAACGCCAGGTTCTCCGCGATGGAAAGACTCGGAGCCGTCCCACTAAAGGGGTTCTGGAAGACCCGGCCAATGAGTCCGGCCCGTCGGTGCTCGGGCCAGTCAGTCACATCAAACCCGGCCAATGTGATTTTTCCCGAGTCGACGAAGAAGGTCCCGGCCACCGCATTCAGCAGGGTCGATTTCCCAGACCCGTTGGTGCCGATGACGACAACAAACGAACCTTCCTCCAGGCTCAATCTGATGTTCTTGAGACTGCGAACCTCATTGGGCGTGTGCGGGTTAAATGTCTTGAAAACGTTTTCGATCTCAAGCATGGGCGGCTCGTGCCCGCGATTCGCGGATCCTTTCAAGGAGTGTAGGGAGAACCAGAGCGGCGAATACGAAAACGGCCGTGATGAGCTTCAAATCGTTAGGATTCAAGCCCCAGCGCAGGGCGATCGCCACCATCAGGCGAAATAAAACCGAGCCCATGACAGCGCCCGTGATGGTCAGACCCAGGCTGGGAGTCCTGACCAGGGCCTCCCCGATAATGACGCTGGCCAAACCCCAGACCACCATGCCGACGCCCATCTGCACATCGGCGAAGCCCTGGTACTGGGACAGCAGCGCTCCCGAGAGAGCGATCAGGCCGTTTGAGACTGACAGGCCTAGAACTGTCATATTCTTGTCGCTGACTCCCAGAGCGCGGATCATCTGGTCGTTGTCTCCGGTCCCCCGCATCGCGGTCCCCAGGTTGGTTCGAAAGAAAGCGTACATTGCCAGCCCGACCAGGGAGGTCAGCAGCAAAGCCATAACCAAAACCGACGCGTCGCGGCTGGACACCTCCCAGTCCCACAGCAGAACCGTTTCACCGCTCCCCAGGATGTAAGACCCAATCTGTTGTGCAAAGGTCGCCAGAGTTGTGGATGACATCAACGGAATGTTACTTCTGCCCATCACGTGCAGGTTGACAGAGTAGAGAGCCGTCATGACCAGAATGCCCGACAAGAGCTTGTGGATGTTGAATTTGGCGTGAAGAATCCCGGTGGTCGCACCGGCCAGCAGACCGGCCATGAAAGCGGCCCCTGTAGCGGCTATGGGGTTGACGCCGGCCACCAGCAAGACGGCCGCTACAGAAGCACCCAGTGTGATCGATCCATCCGCCGTGATATCGGGAAAATGAAAAACCCGAAAGCTGATGAACACCCCCAGAGCCAGCAGCGAGAGAATCAAACCCACTGTCCAGGCACCAATGAGCAGGGTCATACCAACTCCTCAAGAAGACACATTTGAAATCGGTCCAAACCAGCAGGCGCCTCGGGAAAAGTCGCTTTCGCCTACTCCCACTACAGCTCGATCGTCATGAAGTAGATGGAGGACGCCGAGAGGACGCTCTGTCTCAAAGAGCGTCGTCACCGTCTTCCCCAGGTCAACGTCTCCGCGCTTCAGAGGACCGTAGGTGAACGCCGCGGCGTGGAAGTGACCGGCCAGTCCCGAATCCTTGCCAAAGGGACGCACGATCGGGTCGAGCTCACCGGCTTTCCCTCTTAATGCCACCCCAACCGCCAGATTGACAGAACGAACATAGATCCGTTCAGGAGTGAACGAAAGCCAGCGTCTGATCCCAGGGTGTTCGAACGGAGCTTCTGCAGATGCCTCCAGTGCCGGAGAGCGTTTCAGGGCGGCTCCCACCAGGCCCACAGATTCTGAGACAATGACCATACCCACTACATCAGCATCAGCCATTTCCAGACAGCTTCCAGCCAGGCTGCTGAGACCCACCGGGCCTTTCTCTTCGGAAGTTTCAAAACGGGCCAATCGAGTGAACCGACCCTCGCAGATAAGGCCATACAGAACCGAAATCTCGGGCAGCGTGTCGCCGGCTGAGATCAGGTAATCGGGAGCGCCTGTGCCATCGGTCGGTTGATAGATCGCCGTTCCGGCCACCGCCAGAAGCTCACCAAAGCGGTCCCGGCACGAGTCGAAGTCGGACCCCAGCGCGCCAAGTCCAAGTCCGAAGCTGGAACCTGTCAAAGTCACCGTTTGACAGTCCTGTTCCTCAAACCGGCAACCTGCCAGTCGCAGGGGATCACCGATAATTCGACACTGGAGGGATTCACCGGGGGTGCCTTCGTAAATCTGGTAGAGAACCCCTTCCCGGTCCAGCTCTTTCACGGGTGTCGGTTCGGCTTCCGGTTCGACCAGTGCCGAGGAATCGAGAAGCAAAATTTTGGCAAGACCGGAAATCTCGAGAACTTTGCTGACCATTTCAGAGGGATTAGAGACCAGAAGCGAGCCGTCGATCCCTGCCAGTTCTTTATGGAACCTGAGCAACACCCCAATCCCGGCTGAACTCAGATAACGGACCTGGGCCAGGTTGAGCTGGATAGTGTGGGTCCCTTGCTGAATGATCTGGCTCAGCTCCTCCGCCAGGTAATCCGCCCAGTGCGAATCCAGGCGTCCATTGACACGGACTTCCAGGAATCCCTTTTGTTGGTGCTTGCTAAGTTCCATTCTGCCTGTCCATGAACTCGTCGGCGCGAGCGATCGATCGAGCTTACTCCTCGATCACCCTGTCAGCTCTCTTCTGTAGAGAGGGCGGTATCTTGAGTCCTGAGATTGTAGCTGCCTTGAGGTTGACAACCAACCGGGTCGTTCGAATCGGCTGGAAGGGAATCGTGGCGGGGTCTTCACCTCTCATGACTCGAGAGGCAAGCAGGCCGCTTTCCCGTCCCCCGTCGTAATAGTCTCGCGCCACCACCACCGCAGCCCCTTGCTCCGCTTGAGTCGTGTTGAACGTGAAGACAGGGAGTTTGAACCGATTCGCGGCCGCAGCAATGGCAACAAATGTGGCACCGGACAAGTTGTCAGAGATCTGGCACACGGCATCGATCCTTCGACTACAGAGCGCCAACGCAGCGTCGGCGATCTCGCCGGTGGTGCTGACCCCGACCAGTTCGACCTCGATCCCCGCCTGTCTTGCCGCCTCCAACAGGAGATCCTTATAGAACACGGAGTTCACCTCAGACGGCGCGAAGAGAGTGCCTACCACTTTAATCTCAGGCAGGCACTGGCGAAGAACCGACATCATTTCATCGAAGGGGCTGACCACGAACACTCCGGTGACGTTGGGAAGATGGTCCTCGTTGGAGCGTCCGGCGCCTGCCAGAACGGGATTCGCCACCAGCGAAAACACGATCGGCCTTCTACCCGCCCTGGCCAGAGAGGCCTGTAGGACTGGTGTCGAAATCGCGATCAGCAAGTCGGAATTCCGGGTCACGACCGCGTCGACCAGGCTATTGACTGTGGCCATGTCTCCCTGAGCGTTGAGCCGTCCGATGACATAGTCCCGACTCTCCACCAGACCCGCCTCTTGCAGACCATCCAGAACACCCCTTTCGACTTCTTCCTGCGAAGGTGCCTCAGTGAAACTCATCATGCTCAGCTGCCATGTCTTGGCCAGAGGGGCCCGACCAGAAGCCGCTCCGGCCGGAGGGTCGGACTTCTCATGGATGCCGCTTTCGTCGATGACCCCGTGGGCACGATCGAGGGCTTCTCTGGTTGGTTTCCAGGGGTCACGTAAGCCGCTCAGCGCTGTGCGATTGATGACCAGTCTTGCGGGGACGGAATTCACCACAGGGATTGTGGCCGGATCAGCCCCCCGCAGGATTTGGGCAGCCAGTTCACCCGTCTGTCGGCCGACCTCGTAGAAGTCAGCCCCCGCTTCAAAAAGGGCTCCCTGCTTCGCGTTTCCAGTTAGAATAGAAAAAACCGGGATGTGGCCCGCCCGAGCGGCTGAAACAACGGAGTCCGCGGCGGATGCTACCGTGTTATCGCCTCCGATCCAGAGGGCTTCGGCGCCCCTCGCGACCAGCGAGCTGGCCGCCTCGAAGACACCAGCCGTGTTGTCGACATTTGCCTCTAGAAGTTCGATCCCCATGTCCGTACAGATCTTGCGAGCCTTCAGGGTAAAGGCCTCTGAGTTTGATTCCGCGGGGTTCCAAACTTCGCCGACGGTCTTCAACTTCGGGAACATTTGTCGGGCCAGCTCAAAAGCCGGGAGGACCGGAATAAACGATCCGATCCCGACCAGGTGAGCCGGGTGGTCGAGAGGGTTCTCGCGGCTAATTCCTACGCCGGCACCAAAAGGATCGGCGACCAGCCCAAAGACATGGGTCGTTTTCCCCAGCCGGTTCGCATTGGCGACTGCCTGCATGGCCGGGGTGCCCGATGTCAGGATCAGATCGAACTGACCGCTCGTGATCTCGCTGGCGCTGGCGTTGGCCGTAGGCATGTCCCCTTCCGCATTGTAAAGCCGAAGGGCAATCGTCTCTGCGTTCGAAAAGCCACTATCGTTGAGGGCTTCTCTCATACCCTTGACCCCCGCATCCATCAACGGACTTGTGGCGAACTGGAGAATTGCCACCTCCACCCGGGATGTGTCGGAAGTCCGTCTCTGGACGTCAGAGAGCAGCAGGATCGCAGATGTTCCGCCGATCAAAAGGAGGCCCAGGGACAAACGTTTCAGTTTGGGAATCACAGAAGTTCCTCTCCGCGAATGTTACACACGGGTCAGGCCTGAATCAACAGCACTTGTGCGCACACCGGGCTCGGGCTCGGGCAGGGGCAAGGGAGAGGGCGGGGGGAATTCCCCCACAGACGCTGGAGTTGACAGTTTTCAGGGAGGATGCCATAACAGGTCCAAAAATCCAACCAGGAGGTGATCATGCCCACGTATATCGTTCTATTTCGCTGGACCCAGAAGGGAATCGAAAATATCAAGGAGAGTCCCTCTCGACTGCGTCATGCCAAAGAGGCCCTGAAGGCAGTTGGGGGAGAGTTCAAGGCCTTCTATCTCATCATCGGAGGCTACGACATGGTGATTATCTGCGAAGCGCCGGATGACGCCGCAATCGCTAAATTTGTCCTGGCGGTGGGTGCGAAGGGCGGTGCAAGGACCGAGACACTACGTGCCTTTCCAGAGGAAGAGTATCGCGACATCATCGACTCATTGCCTTAATCTTCGGAAGATCGTCCTGGCCGAATGGAAGGCCCTGGAATACGAAGAACTGTGATCCGGGAGTCATGGGAAATGGAAGGGAACAGGGGAAATGATCGAATCGAGACATGCTGTAGTCACTGCTGCAGAACTTGCTGAGTGGGTAGATGATGCACGCCAGCGGACATTCGAGTTAGTCGCAGATCTCAGTGGCCAGCAGCTAATGGGACCCAGGCTGTCGATCATCAATCCGTTGCTCTGGGAAATCGGACACCAGGCCTGGTTTCAGGAAAAGTGGGTACTGCGGCATGCCTGCAGCAAGCAGATGATTCGCGATGATGCCGACTCTCTCTGGGACTCGATTGAGATTGCACACGCCACGCGTTGGGACCTGCCTTTGCCATCCTACGAAGACACTTTGGCGTACCTGAATGAAGTGCGTCTCCGGGTTCTGGAGGAACTTGAACGAGGTGAACCGGGAGAGGAACTGGGGTACTTCATCCGCTACACCACCTTCCACGAAGACATGCACGCCGAGGCGATGACTTACACACGCCAGACCCTGGGGTACTCGCAGCCAAAATTTTCGGCGCCTGGCGATGGGGAAGCCTTCGAGAGCTCTGGCGAGGGCGGCGCTGGTGAAAGGAGCCTGCCAGGCGATGTTGAGATCCCCGCAGGAGAATTCATGCTCGGAGCTACCACGGATGAACCATTTGTGTTTGACAACGAAAAGTGGGCGCACCCGGTAACAGTAGAGTCTTTTGCCATCGCACGCACGGCGGTTACACAGTCTGAGTTCGCAGTATTCGCGGATGAGGGTGGTTATCGAAGGCGGGAGCTGTGGAGCGAAGAAGGATGGCGATGGCGAGAAGCAGCCGGCGCAGACCATCCGGCTTATTGGCGACGTGATTCCGATGGAGCCTGGCGGCGGCGGCATTTTGACGACTGGGTTTCTCTGGAACCACAGCTTCCCGTGATCCATGTCAACTGGCATGAGGCTCTGGCATACTGCCGTTGGGCTGGCCGCCGACTGCCAAGCGAGGCGGAGTGGGAAGTAGCTGCCGCCGCCAAGCCCGATCCGCGGGGTAGCACCCTTCGCCAGCGAAAGCGCTCCTTTCCGTGGGGTGATGTTCCCGCCACTTTGCAGAAAGTCAACATGGACTGGCAGGCGATGGGCTGCATTGGTGTGGGCGCCCTTTCTGAAGGCGACAGTGCTTTCGGTTGCCGGCAGATGATCGGCAATGTATGGGAATGGACCCATAGTGTTTTTCTTCCATATCCCGGCTTTGAGGCAGATCCATACAAGGAGTACTCCGAACCCTGGTTCGGAACCCGGAAGGTGCTGCGAGGCGGATCCTGGGCGACTCGATCCCGTATGCTTCGCAACACGTTGCGCAACTTCTTTACACCCGACCGACGTGATGTGCTGGCGGGATTTCGCACTTGTGCGCCTCTGAAATGAGGATCCACCTCATTACACCGCTTCAGAAGGGTAATCGAGTCTCGGCGCTTCGCTGGGCTCGCATTCTGCATGACCTGGGCCACCATGTCGTCATTGTCCAGCAATACCAGGGGCAGCCGTGTGATCTGATGGTCGCTCTCCACGCACGCCGTAGTCATGTCTCGGTGGAACGCTTCCGACACCAGCATCCTGACTTACCCCTGATCCTGGCCATGACGGGTACGGATCTTTATCGCGACATCCGCACGGATCCTTCAGCTCAGCAGTCGATGGAAATGGCGACGCTTCTGATTGTCCTGCAACCGATGGGCATAGAGGAACTGCCCCGACACCTGCGTAGCAAGGCTCGTGTCATCTACCAGTCTGCGCAGAGACCTCCCGGGAAGTTTTCACCTAAAAAGAACCTCTTCGAGGTGTGTGTGCTCGGACACATGCGTCCCCTGAAGGATCCATTCCGGACGGCCAGGGCGGCTCGACTGTTGCCATCCTCTTCCCGAATTCGGGTCGTGCACGTGGGCTCAGCAACCAGTGAAGAAATGGAAGAGGGCGCCCGTGTCGAGCAGGCATCCAATCCGCGCTACCGCTGGTTGGGTGAACTCCCACGTTGGAGAGCGCTTCGCACACTTACCAGTAGCCGGTTGCTGGCCCTGAGCTCGCAAATGGAAGGTGGCGCAAATGTGGTCTGCGAGGCACTGGCTTGTTCGGTTCCCGTTCTCTCGTCGCGAATCCCGGGATCGATAGGAATTCTGGGAGAGAATTACCCCGGTTACTTTCCAGTGGGAGGCACCCGGGCGCTGGCAGACCTTCTGGAACGTGCGGAGAGTGACGAGGAATTCTACGCGACACTCAAAGCCCGCTGTAACGATCTGAAACCCCTTGTGTCACTCACCCGCGAGCGCAGCAGCTGGGAAAGCTTGCTGCGGGAACTGTAAGAGGAGCGACTGTCATGCCCGGGACCGGCAGACCTGGCTGAGCCGACGAACGAGGAATCAGGCAGCGGCCAGATTCGAGGTGCAATGTCCGCAAGGATCGCCGCCGGCTCACCGCCCAAACCTGCGGAGGAGGTCATGGAGGGCATCCAGGACTTCAGTTATTTCATGATCGGTCATAGCGGGGAAGATCGGCAATGAGGCAAGCCTGGGCCAGACCTCTTCAGCGACTGGGAAAAGCCCCGACTCATAGCCTCTTTCCCATCCATATTGTCACCTCTGTCCGGGACGGAAGAACGCATTCTCTGTCCGTGAATGTGAGTGACATCTTTGTCTTTCTGGGGATGATGCTGTTCGGCCCAAGCGTGGCTGCAAGTCTCGCCACGATGGATGGGGCGGCAACCGGTCTAACCCCGAATCGGATCAACGCTGCCCTGGCCCACGCCTGGGGCAGGACGGGCTCGGGCTCGGGCACGTCATTCCTCCCACGTTTCCCTGGCCCAGGACGTAATGCTGACCGGTCTGGTGGCTGTTTCGCTTCCCGGCAGCTTCCGCGCTGCTGCGCAGTCACTGTCGTTCCTGCAAGAAAGCGCGAACCATACCAGAACTGTGCGACATAGCTGAAGGTTCTATTTCTGCCGAGGCAGCGGGGGCAGTGGCGAGGCATGAGGCTGTACCCTTTCGGCTCGGACCCTATCCAAGAAAGCAACGTTTTCGTGACGGGCAATGTGCAGGCGGCTGGTACTATCGACAAAGCAAGAAACCAAGTGAAAGAGAGGAGAGATCGGAATATCCCTGGGAAAAGGCCGGCTGTATGAGAGTCCCATCCGATCGGTCACATTTGAGACTGTTGTCTTACGACCTGGTGGTTGCCGGGGTTGCCCTGCTGTTCACAGTTGGGTGCCAACCCCCGGATCGGGCTTCCCAGGAGGGGTCGCAGCAGTCCTTGTCCCAACCGCCACCCGGCGGTTCTGGCGACCGGCAGTCAGCCGCGGCACTTTTCGTCGACCGGGCAGGCGAGTCGGGAGTCGACTTCAAACATTTCAACAGCTAAGCTAGTTCTCCTTGTCGGCCAGGCGATAGTTGATCGTGTAAGGGCCCGATTGCTGTGCCCGGATGGAGATGCGAACCGTATTGGATCCGCCTCCGCTGCTCGTGGCAACCAGCTTCACACTTCCATCAGCGAATCGGATGCTCTGTGAGTCAATGGTGAAGCCGATGCGAACGCTCTCCATCGTACCTTCGATACGGAGAACGACTTCCGCGGTCTGCCCGGATTGCAGGACGGGAGGCGGGACCTGTTCGGGGATGATCTTGATGAGCACAACTTCAGTCGAAGGGCTGGCAAAGCCTTGTCCATTTGTGATCTCGAGCTGAATAGCACCCTCTCCTTTCAGGCGACCCAGTACATAATCGCTGCCTGCGGCCAGCGGTTTCTGGGGCTCTCCATCGACCAGGATTTCGGTGACAGACCCAAAGTCTCTCCCGGTAATCTCGGCCAGCGATCCGCTTTCGACCATCCCCTCGGGTCCTTCACTCTGATAAGGCTTCACCACATCAATCGCTGGAGGACCCTGGGGAACTGCAGCCGGTTCCCGGGTGGGACTTGAATAGACGGGTTTCTCGTCCACAGCGATGGACATGGACCGCGTAGTAGCTCCCACCAGGATCCAGGCTCCACCCTCCGCATCGCTCTGCACCTCCCGGCTGCTGGTTTCTCCCTGGTCATCCGTTTCCGACACCACAAGTCCCTGCAAGGGAACATTCGGGAAGTAATCCTGATCAACGGCGGTCACTCGAATGACCTGCCCGGCGATCACATAACCGGGGGGAGGGCCGAGCACCGAGACAGGTTCAGTCCCCCGGGCCGGCTGCACCGTGGGCCGAGCTGCAGGGCGATTGGGGAGATAAGACTGAGTCTCAGTTCGTTTCTCCAGATCCTTTTCAAATCGGTACTGGTGATCCTGATAGCCTTCCGTCCTGGTGCCTCCCCCCACTTCCACTACTGACAGAGCAGCACTGGGAGTTCGCTTCTCACCAAACCAGACCTGCTGGCCGCAGGTCGTGGGCTCCATCTTGTAGCCGACGACGATGTCCTCAGCACTCATTTCATCTTTCACATAGGAGTCGCCCTTCAGCTTCACGGTAGTCAGTTCTTTCAACTTGGGGGTTGAGATGCCGCCGTTGACTTTCGTGTAGGTGGAAACCGACACCTTGCCAACCTTGAGAGCATTCGTGCAGATTTTCCGGGCACAGGGAAACTCCCAGTGTTTGGAACAGTGGTCCTGGGGAAGGTGGCGGATGTTGACGAGCTGGTCACGGTAAAACGGCTCCGCTTTGGCTTCCACGTAGGTAACGCTCTTGACCGAAAGGTCGATGGAGAATGCCTTCAACAGGGCCAGGACGCCAGCATCCACCGTTATCTTCTCTTCCGTGGTCCAGCTCCCCGCGACCTTCTTCCAACCCGTGCGGTCTCCCACCCAGCAGCAGTGAAGATTGGGGAAATCCGGGTCCGGTTGAAGCCCGACGATGTACTCGCGCTTCAGGGCCGTTTCCAGGCCGGTGAAATCAGGGAATTTGTCCTCCACGATTTCCTTCAGCGTCGTCGCCGGGCAGCCGGTCTGCGAAAACATTCCTCCCAGGAGAAAGATGAGGCCGACGAACTGAACAAGTCTGCTTCTTTGCATAGCTCAGCGTTGGCCTTCCGGCAGCCGCTCGAAGCGCACCTGCCGCATGATTCCCGGGACCGGGAGAATCGTGAACAGAGACGGGTTGGCGTTTAGCTCGAAACTGCGAATGAATCCTTTTCCGGCGTCGAACACCACCGAGCCCACGGCAAAGGGATGATCCTCAGTATAGAAGTCATTGGAGGAGGCTTCCGGAAGAGTGCTCAAGGCTTTCTCGAGAAGGGGGCCAGCTACAAAGCGGCGAAGACCCAGAATCTGAATCTCGACGCATTGAGGGCAATCGGCGGACGGCTGCCGGCCCCTGAGGGTGTACTGATAGGTAGCGCGGACGCCAATTCCTTCCGATTCGGGAGCCGGAAACTCCTGTCGCCAGCTCTCTCCGGTGAGTGCCTTTCCGTCGCGCGGAAGGAAGTTGTATCCAAAGGGCAGACCTGTCACCAGGGTCGACTCCGCCAACCGGTTGTCGCGGTGAACAAGAATCTGGTAGTCCGTGTCTCCCCGTCGTATCTTCAGCCGGCGGCGGCCTCTGCGGGCCTTTGCCACGCTGACGCTCACCTCCTCATCGGCCAGGACCCTCTCACCGGGCCCGGACAGCATCTGGATGTCGCCCTTGTCAGTGACCCGATAGGCATCTTGAAGGTCCTTGACCACAAGCTGAAAGCGGAGCGTCCGCTTCGTGAAGTCAAGCTGGAGTCCGGAGATTTCCTGAGCGGTGATTCCCTGCCCACAGAAGCCCACCGCGAGAAAGAGACTGACGATAGAGCTGTGAAAGTGGCTCGTCATTTTCGGTGAGTGAAGGGGCTGATGATTGACCCAAGGCTAGCAGTCCACCCAGGTCGAATCAAGGATGCAGGAGGAAAGAGGCACCAGCCTTGACACCCGGGGCGTTGTGTTTCGATAATCCCAGCCGAGTTTCAAAAGGATTCTCGTCCCGGCCGCCCCATCGGAAGGAGCACATTGTGGCAAAGATCAAGGGCCCTGCAATCTTTCTGGCGCAGTTTCTGCGCGATGAACCACCCTGCGACAATCTGGAAAACATCGGCCGGTGGGTGGCCGGTCTAGGTTACAAGGGTGTGCAGATTCCCACCTGGGACGCGCGTGTGCTTGATCTGTCGAAGGCCGCCGGTTCGAAGGCCTACTGCGAGGATTATCGTGCGAAGCTGGCGAACATGGGCTTGCAGCCGACGGAACTGGCGGGCTATCTGCAGGGACAAGTGCTGGCCGTGCATCCGGCTTACGAGGACAATTTCAGCGTGTTTCACCCGCCCGGACTCAAGGGCTCCGGGCGCACCGAATGGGCCGCGGGTCAGTTGAAGAAGTGCATTCAGGCGTCGGCCAACATGGGACTGCAGAATATCCCCGTGCTGTCGGGCGGCTTCGCCTGGCACATGGCCTACCCCTGGCCGCAGCGCCCGCCTGGATTAATCGACGAGGCGTTCCGGGAACTGGCCGGACGATGGCGCCCGCTGCTGGACCTGGCCGGGGAGCAGGGCTGCGTGTTCGGCTTTGAACTGCACCCCGGATCAGACGTGTTCGACGGCGCCACCTTCGAGATGTTTCTGGAACACACCCAGGGCCATTCCGCCGCCTGCATCAACTACGATCCCAGTCACCTTCTGCTCCAGCAGCTCGACTATCTGAACTTCATCGAGCTGTACGCTGATCGCATTTCGGGCTTTCACGTCAAGGATGCGGAGTTTCACCCCTCGGGTCGCGTAGGAGTTTACGGGGGGTACCAGCCGTGGGCGAAGCGGGCCGGCCGCTTCCGATCCCCGGGTGATGGACAGGTGGATTTCAAACGTGTCTTCACGCTGCTTACAGAGGCCGGGTTCGACGGCTGGGCAGTGCTGGAATGGGAATGCTGTGTGAAGAGTCCGGAGCAGGGTGCGGCCGAGGGCGCCCCCTTTATCGCCAGCCACCTGATCGAACCCACCGAGGTGGCATTCGATGACTTCGCCGGCGGCCGAAGCGACCGCGACCGGCTGCGCAAGATGCTCGGGTTGACCGTTGACGGTTGACTGTGGGACGCGGAGTGCCTCTAGTCTGGAGAACCGAGCTTTGCTTTCTTGCGGCGCATCTCCTGATCCCACCACCCCAGGCATTGGGAGGCCACGGCGGCGATGGGCGGGGAGATGGCCTGGAACTGCCGTTGATAGCCCAGTTCCGACAACAAATCAGCGGCTAACGCCTCGAACAGCTCTCGTGACCGGGCATCCATGTGGGTCCGCCAGTCCCGAACTCCGGGGGTGGGGGATCGCCAGGCTTTCTTCACCGAAAGCCCCTTCTCATGACGAACTTTCCCTTTATTGAACCCCAGCATTTCTTCTCTGGCAAAAGGAAGTTGCAGAAAATCAGTGATGGACCGGAGTGTCTCTTCGGGACCTTCTACCAGATTCTCGTAGCGCACCTCGAGGTAGCTGCCTGGGCGCAGGCTCTCCGCATCCTGACGGCCGGTCCTCACCTGCCATCGCCACCACAGGGCACAGACGGCGACCGGCTCTTCCCTCCACAGCGCCATCCTTCCCGGGCCCTTGCCTTCACGGGCCCATTCGAGCGCTGAGAGGGCCACATCGCGCCCGTCTCGGATGATGTGCACGCTTCTGACCCACGGGAAAAGGGCATGCAGCAAAGGGAGGTGCCGCACGTAGTCCGGGGTTTTTTCACCCCCCAGGGACTTCCCGCTCAAGCGGGCGAACTCGAGATACAACCTGCCGACAAATCCGCGATAGGTGGATGAGGCCAGGGAGGCCTTGCCAACGGTCGATTCGGCGAGGCCCAGGCGCGGAAATCGGTGGTAGCTGCGAACCTGATCGATCAGCTCTGGTGTGAGCCTGATTTGTTCTCCGGCAGGCCCACTTGCGACGAAGTCGGACCGGGCCTTCCGAATAGCGCGCGGGATGAAGTGTGTGTCGTTGGCGACCGCCAGTTGGGGATGAGCATCGAGCATGCGCTGCAGCAGTGTCGTGCCCGACCTGGGGCATCCGACGACAAACAGGTACGGGTTGCGTGATTGCGGGAGTGGCGACGTCATGTTGGCAGCTACAGTATAAGCAGGAATGAGAAGCGCCCAAGTGATTCGAAACCCGTGACCGAGGTTACAGGAGGAATCCCGATTCCCTGTTACGTTCTGTTATAATTTATTATTGGGTCCTGGAACTGCACAGGGGGTGTGTTTTCGATTGAGACCGCTCCGGAATGTTGAGTCGCGGGAACCGGGGGGGAAAGGGACACAACTTGAACCGACTTGCCGCGCGAGGTCAGCGGGCTCTGTTCTATTCCCATGACAGCCTGGGGCTGGGACATCTCAAAAGGACGCTACTCATCTCCGCGGGGCTGAGTCGTCACTTCCCCAGACTCTCCTCCCTCATCGTCACCGGCTCGGCCATGGCCCATTCCTTTCGGGTTTCGCCGAACCTGGACTACGTCAAGCTGCCTTCCGTCATCAAGGTGTCTCGGGACGAGTACGCTTCGAGAACTCTCGAGCTCTCCTTTGACGAAACCCGAAAGCTCCGACAGCAAATTATCCATGAGACGACGGTCCACTTTGAACCGGATTTCTTTTTCGTGGACACCGTCCCCTGTGGCCTCAAAGGCGAACTTCTGAAAACTCTTGCTTACATCAAGAACCACCTCCCCAAAACACGAGTGTTCCTGATCCTGCGCGACGTCCTTGACGATCCAGCCCTGCTGATTCAGGAGTGGAAGGAGCTGGATGCTTTCAGGGTTCTCGAGGAGAACTATGATTGCATTTTCGTATGCGGGCATCAGTGGGTATATGACCCCACAATAGAGTACCGCTTTCCTCCTTCTGTGCAATCGAAGGTCAAGTTTGGCGGCTATCTGAAAAGAAGCTTCGATGAAGCAGTCTGCAGACGCGTGCGCAAAGAACTGACTCCCCATGGAGAGAAGCTCATTGTTGTCACCGTGGGCGGCGGGGCTGACGGTTCGCAACTGATCGAAAGTTTTCAGCAGTGTGTTGAAAGAGTTGGCCGTCAAGTTCCGCTTGCCACAGTGCTTCTTCTAGGTCCCGACATGAGCCACCGCCCGGGCCCGGGCGGTGGCTTCTTCCGTCAGCGGAGATCCCCGTTCGCAAGTCCTCGACTTCTCGGCAGACTCGGTAGCCTACATGGCAGCTGCCGATCTGATCGTTTCCATGGGCGGGTACAACACACTGAATGAGATCATCTGGTTGCGGAAACCAGCCATCGTGACTCCGCGGATCCATCCTCGTCGCGAGCAACTGATACGCGCACGCCGAATGGCCGAGCTTGGTCTGATCCGCATGATCCATCCCCGCGACTTGACCGGAGAACTGCTGGCGGAAAAAGTGTTGGAGGGCCTCTCGCATCCCTCTCAGATCCCGTTTGTGCCCATCCGTTTTAATGCCGCAAAGAGACTGGCTGAAGAGCTGGGCCGCGCAGCAGCAAAGGGAAGCCGCTCCGAGCAGCCTCTTTCCGAGAAGGTGCGGGCGAGTGGCTGATCCAGACAGGAGAATCAAAGTCGCCTATGTGCTAAAGGTATTTCCCCGCCTTTCCGAAACCTTCGTGCTCAACGAGGTACTGGAACTCCAGGCGCAGGGCGTCGATGTTCGGATCTTCTCCCTCAAGGCACCGACCGAGCCTCGTTTTCATGCGCCCCTGGCTGAGCTGGAGAGAGATGTCATTTACCTGCCGCCACCGAGACCGTCGGTGATCTGGCCGGCCATACAGTCCGAGCTCGAATCGTTGCAATTGGAGGCTACTTCCATCGGAAAGGCCTTCCAGCACTGTCTTCGCTCCCAACATCCGGATGAGCTCAAACACTTCCTGCAAGCTTTGCTGCTGGTGGCGCAAGTCCGCAAGCGGGGTATCCAGCATGTGCATGCCCATTTTGCCAGTTCGGCAACCCGCGTAGCCCTCCTGGCCCATCTTCTCTCCGGTCTGGGATTCAGCTTCACGGCACATGCTAAGGACATCTATCACCGCCAGGCCGACCATGCGCTGATCAAAGAGGCCCTGAATCGCTGCCGGTTTGCCGTGACGGTTACCGACTACAACGTTGCCCAGCTGGAGCGAGTGGCCCCTGCAGAGGTCTCCAAGATCCAGCGTATCTACAACGGCACACGGCTGGATCAATTCGTGCCTGTGGACGAGGTATTACCCGAGCCTCCAAAGATCGTGGCGGTAGGCCGACTGGTGGAGAAAAAGGGATTCCGGTATCTCCTGGAAGCCTGCCACTTCATGCACCAGAAGGGGATAGAATTCCGGTGCAGAATCATAGGGACCGGAGATCAGGAGGCACCACTTGCGAAGCAGATCGAGGATCTCGAGCTGAGTCACCTCGTATCGCTGGCAGGCGCTCGCTCACACCAGGCGGTGATCGAGGAGTTGGCGGGGTGCCGGCTCGCGGTCCTGCCCTGTATCGTCGGCAAAGACGGCAATCGTGATGCCCTTCCAACCGTGCTCCTGGAGGCAATGGCGGTGGGAAAACCGGTTGTTTCGACAGACCTTCAGGGAGTCACTGAAATCGTCGATGACGGCGAAACCGGTTTTCTTGTACCCCAGAGAGACAGCACTTCTCTGGCCGGAGCGATCGCAAAGCTGCTTTCGGACAGGCGACTCGCGCGAGCGCTCGGGAAAGCTGGAAGGGAGAAGGCAGAGCGACTCTTCGACTTGAGCCGAAATGTCGCGCAGTTACGAGAGTGCATCTCTGTGAGCTCCCATTCGGTTTCCAAGAAGCTCAGAACCACTGCAGAAAGATGCGTATAGCCTACGTCTGTGCAGACCCGGGAGTGCCGGTCTACGGCAGCAAGGGCTGTTCGATTCACGTCCAGGAGGTCATCCGCAGTATGCTGCGTCGAGGGGCTCAGGTCGACCTGTTCGCAGCTCGGGTGGGAGGCCGTCCCGATCATGACCTCAAGGCCGTTGCGATCCACAAGCTTCCCCGTTTCGAAGGTCGGGGCTTGGCCAACCGCGAAAAGGCGTGTATTGCCGCCAATCAGCCTCTCCGGCGCGGCCTGGAAAGGTCCAACTCCTTCGATATCCTCTACGAACGCTACTCGCTTTGGAGCTACTCCGGCCTCGAGTACGCCCGGGCGGCGGGCCTTCCGGGCCTGCTGGAAGTCAATGCACCCCTGATCGAGGAGTCCCGGGACCATCGGCGCCTGCTCGATGAAGCGCGGGCCCTCCGAATGACCCGCCGTGTTTTCTCTTCGGCAAGCCACCTGATCACGGTCTCCGAGAAGCTTTCCAGCTACGTTCAACAACTGGGAGCGGCCCCCGAGAACATTCACCTGGTTCCAAACGGAGTGAATCTCGAGCGATTTGCTCCCGTGAGACGGACCTCCAGCGGATCGGCTCCCTTCACGGTCGGGTTCGTAGGCAGCCTCAAACCCTGGCACGATCTTGAGGCTTTGGTCGAGGCCTTTCGGGCTCTGTACGAGAGCGATCCGGAGTGCCGATTGCTGATCGTCGGGGACGGTCCGGGAAGAGCTTCACTCGCAGAGGAACTGGCCGACTCCAAATTAGGCCGGGCCGTCCGTCTGCAAGGGGCCGTCCGCCCCTCCAGAGTCCCCTCTCTGCTGGGTCTGATGGACGTTGCTGTGGCGCCGTATCCAGACCTTTCAGACTTCTATTTTTCGCCCCTGAAGGTCTATGAATACATGGCTGCCGGGCTCCCCGTGGTCACGAGCAGGATCGGTCAGCTGGCCAGTCTCATCGAGGATGGCGTGAACGGTCTGCTCTACACCCCCGGAAGTCTCCCTGAACTTAGCGAAGCGCTTTTTCGGCTCAAGGCAAGCGCGGCCCTGCGGCGGCGGCTGGGCCAGGCCGCTCGCGAAACCGCCCTGAAGGAGCATTCCTGGGACCAGCGGGTGGCCAGAATATTACAAATCGTCGGGGCGAACATGAGCACTGTGGTGGACTAGGATGTCACGTCAAGTCAAGCCCCAGGAGATGCTACCCGACCTGGTGCGGTTGCTTCGTCACTTCTGGCCCTATACCCGCAAATATCGCCTGCTGATCTTCGGAGCCGTGGCGACGCTCATCGCTCAGGTTGGCCTGCGCATCCTGGAACCCTGGCCTCTGAAATTCGTCTTTGACCGGATCATCCCGACCAGTCCTCAGGGAAGCGGCGATATCGGTGTGCTTGACCGCCTGGATCCCACCTGGTTGCTGGCGCTGTGCGCTCTCTCCCTGGTGGCCATCACAGGGCTGCGATCGATGGCAGTCTATTGGAGCAAGATCGGTTTTTCTCTGGTGGGTCACCGGGTTCTCGCCAAGGTCAGAGGGGAACTTTACCGACACCTTCAATTCCTCTCCCTGCGATTTCACAAACGGGCCCGCAGTGGTGACCTTGTGGTTCGGCTGATGGGAGACGTAGGTCTCGTACGTGAAGTGGTGGTGACGGCTCTTCTACCCTTGCTGGCCAATGTCTTCATTCTGGGCGGCATGCTGATCCTGATGGTGTGGCTCAGCTGGAAGCTGACCCTGCTGGCCCTTCTAACTCTCCCTTTGTTCTGGATTCAGACTTTACGCCTGACTCGTCGAATCAACCGCGTCGCAAGAAAGCAGCGAAAACACCAGGGCAGCATGACGGCCGCCGCCGTTGAGTCGATGGGGGCGATCGAAACGGTCCAGGCGCTGTCTCTCCAGGCAACTTTCGCCGAGAGCTTTAGCAGTGACGACAAACAGATCGTCAAGCAAGGCATCAAAGGCAAGCGATTGATGGCCAGGCTGGAACGTACCGTTTCCCTGGTCGTGGCACTGGCCAGCGCACTGGTCTTGTTCTTCGGAGCCCGCGAGGTTCTGCGCGGCTTCATGACCCCGGGCGATCTCCTGGTCTTCCTCACTTACTTGAAGAGCGCCTTCAAGCCAGCTCAGAACTTTTCCAAGTACAGCGGGCGACTGGCCAAGGCCATGGCGGCAGGCGAGCGCATTCTCGAAATCCTCGATGAGGAACCGGGGGTGCGCGATCGTCCCCAGGCCATTCCGGCACCCTCTTTCCGCGGCCAGGTGACTCTGGAAAACATCGCCTTTGAGTATGAGCCGGACAGCCTGGTACTGAGAGATCTGAGTCTGGCTGTTGAGCCCGGGCAAACGGTTGTGATTTCCGGTCCGTCGGGCGCCGGAAAGACCACTCTACTCGGTTTGCTCTTGCGACTGTACGACCCACTCGACGGCCGGGTGGCGATCGATGGGCAGGACATACGCGACTTCACGGTGGAATCCCTTCGCTCGCAAATCAGCACGGTGCTGCAGGACAATGTGTTGTTTGCAGCCACGGTGCGAGAGAACCTGACCTACGGTCTCGAAGAGGTCGAAGAAGAAGAGGTCCGGACGGCAGCCAGGCTGGCTTGCGCAGACGGCTTTATCGAAGCTCTGCCGAATGGCTACGACACTGTTATCGGCGAGCGTGGCCTGACGCTTTCCTACGGCGAGCGACAGCGGCTCGCCATCGCACGGGCCGCCCTCAGAAAGACACCCATTCTGATCCTGGACGAACCGGCTGCCGGTCTGGACGCAGACAACCGCGTTCTTGTCAACGAAGCTCTACGACAACTGGCCGCCAAACGGACCACGTTCCTGATTACTCACGATCTCCGCTTTAGTGTCAAAGCCGACCGGATCCTGCAACTGGTGGATGGGCACCTGGTAGAAGAGGAAGCAGCGTGATTCCTGAGGATCCTGATCTGCCTCAACTTGCAGTGGCTCTTGACCGCGACCGGATGCTTCCCCTGCTTCAGGTCCCGGACTTGCCTGAACCTGCCGAGTGCTGCCGCATCAGGTACATCCGCTACAAGCCTCGAACCAACTGCGTTGTGCTCTATCAGCTGGGGCGGGGTGGTCACCAGGGATGGGTGTACGCCAAGCTCCTGGCACATGATCGGGTCCCCAGGACCTCCGACGAAGGGCTGCTGTCGAAGTACTACCCGGAACTGCGGATAGCTGTGTCCGTCTTCCCTCGCGACCTGCAAATGCCGGGCCTTCGCCTGGCCAATCTGCCCAATCAGGCCCCGGCCCTGCTCAAGGGAGCCGTGGCACGGAGTAAGCAGCAGAGGTTCCATCGCCACTGGGGAAGCTGGGTGCCGGTTCGCTACAAGCCGGAACGGCGCTGCGTGATGAGGGGACTCTACGAAAAACACAACAGATTCACAGACACGACCCGGATTCGCGACTCCTACGCCCGTTTTTATGCATCTCCACGAGCGGAGCGCTTGGCCGGCTGGTATCAGTACTTCGAGGGTCTTGGAAAAGCGAGAATCAGAACACCGGGTTTTATCGGCTACAGCAGGAAGAACCAGTTATTGCTGCTCAAGAAGCTGTCCGGCTCTCCCTTGCGCTCTTTTTTCGATGGACCCACCTTTGAGCTTGGCCAGGCAATCGAGGCTGCATCCAACTCTCTGGCGGCCTGGCATCGCCTTCCACCGCCCTCCGATGTGGGTGTCGCGGCGGATGTAGCCGGGCAACTGCGCGAACACGCCCGGGCCCTCGAGATGCTCGTGCCCAAGTGGCCCGTTGGCCCGACGGAACTGGCGAAAGCACTGGTCGCCGATGGGCCGGGGCCGGGGCCTGCCTGTCTGCTGCATGGCGACTTTTATTACGATCAGGTGCTCATCCGGCGGAATCGTTCGGCCCGCTTTCTGGACCTGGACAACCTGGCTGTCGGGGATCCGATCGTTGACGTGGCCAGTTTTTGTGCGCAGCTGCGTTTGCTGGCGGCACGGGGGAAACTGGATGAAGAACGTGCCGGATGGATCAGCCAGCGCTTTGTCGAAGGGTACGAAGCGGCCTCGGGCACTCGTGTCACCGGTCGGAAACTGAACTGGCACGTCTCGGCCCAGCTCCTCAAATTATCAATCTGGCCCTTCCGGCTCTTTGAAGAAAACTGGCCGGAGAGAGTTCGCCACCTGGTGAAGGAAGCCTTTGAGTGGGAGCTCCGGACCTCATGCTGAGACAGCTTCTGGAGCCGCAATCGGCTCAAACATTCCTGAGCCAAAACCTGCCGCTGTTCCGCAAGCAGAGCGGGCACCACCTGACCTCCCTGAGGCTCCGGGACGTACGCCGGCGCAAGTGGTGGCAGCTCCAGTACCATCTGGGGATCGAGGTCCAGGGTGCCGACCACGCTTCGCAATGCATCGTTACCTGCCACTACTCGGATACGGAGGACTTGTCCCGCATCGCTCGCAGGCTTCGACGAAATCACGAGTCCGCCGGTCAAGACCGATCCGGGTTGGAGGATCACTGGCTGGACCGGTCCGCGGAAGGCCTGCTGATCGTGCCCTTCCCCCTCGATATCAAGCTGCCTCATCTCGGGAGTGCAATGGACCTCGATGAAGCGGAACGCAAGCTCCAGGAGTCCGGCTTTCTTTCTGGTTCCCAATCTGCCACGGCAGCCGATGTTCTCCGCTATGTCCCGGGGAAACGCTGCCAGATTCGCTACCACTTCGGCGCTCGATCCGAGCCCAAAACTTTGCTGGGAAAAACTTTCAAAGACGACCGCGGAAGAACTCTTGCCAAGAGGATGAATCAAGTCAACGATCTCTATCGTCTCAACGGCAATCCTGAACTCTCGGCACCTCGTTCTCCGGGGTACCTGGAGGAGTGGAAGATGGTCGTCCAGGAAGATGTTCCGGCAACCACCTTGAAGGAGCTGGCGCGAAGAGGAGATCTCGAGGAGGAGCATCTGACCAGAGCCGCACAGTGTCTGGCCGTTTTGCACACCAGTTCTCTTCAATTCGACAACCATTATTCGCTTGGAAAGGAACTGGCTCTTCTCCAGTCAACTCATGAACAACTCCAGCAAGCCGGGTTGGTCTCCCCTTCCAGGCAGAGACTCCTGAGGGAGATCCTGCAATGGGGAGAAAGCCTGAACCTCTCCTCTCTTTGCCCGGTACACCGGGATTTCTATGACAAGCAGGTGCTGGTCCAGGAATCTCGGCTCTGGCTCATCGATCTGGACACTCTGACCTCTGGCCCTCCCGAGATTGACCTCGCCAATTTTGTGGCCCATTTGCACCTCAGGTCTCTTCAGGGCTTCCAGGTTCCGCCTGAGAACTGGGACGGACTTTTTCTTGACTCCTACAGTCGCTCGGCGTCGAGGCCGGATGCCACCCTCGTCCGCTTCTTTCTGGCGGCAGCCTTCTTTCGTCTGGGATGTCGATACACTTTCCGCTTCCACAGCCGGCAGCTCTCGGAGCAGCTCCTCGAACTGGCCGGTGCTGCATCGGGTTCCCTCCGCCAGGGGGCGTTACCGAAAACCCCGGTGAGGCAGCCATGACGCAGTGGGTTCTCCGACCCTGCGGACAAGCGGTCCTGATAGCCGGTCTTTTGCAGGCCGGATGGGCTGCAACGACCGCTGCGGCTCTGGCCTACTCCGCTGTTTCGCCAGTCTCCTTCCCTCAAGAAACCCCGGGGGCATCAGAAGATGCGCGGTCTGCCCGACACTCAGAGCCTTCCACGAGTGGCGAGACGGGCAACATGGGCTACCTCACGGTAGGACGGCGCATCAAGGTGGAAGGCAAACGGTTTGAAGGGCGGAAACTCCTGGCCGACAAAGTGGAGGTAGTTGAGGAGGACGACGATCTCGAAATCGAAGGGATGATTACCGATGTGCACCGGGAGGAGTCTCGGCTCCAGATCTCGAATGAATTGGTGTCCGTGCCCGACTCGGTCGCCATAGTTGACACCCGCAAAGCGCCCCTTCTATGGGGGGATCTGAAGAAGGGGATGAGAGTCAAAATCAAGGTCAAGAGGGGTCAAGATGGGGGGCTGGTTGCCGAATCCATCCGATACTACCCGGGAGCCACCGACAGGGATCTCGAAATCGAGGCTCCAATCGAGAGTATTGACACCGCCACATCTGAGCTGGTCGTGCTGGGGATTCACGTTAAGATTTCCGCTGACACGCGCTACATCGACCCTTTCTCCGACTCCACGTCGAACCAGCTTGTGGGCGATCAATCGAGCGGCATCCGAAGAGATGACGACGAACCCGACCGACCTCCCCTCAGGTTGTGGAGGATTTATCTGGGGGAGAGAGTAGGCCTCGCCCATCGGACCACGGAAAACCTGGATCTGCTAGACAGAAGGGACGACCGCCGGGACACCCTGATCCCCGAGGGTCGGCTGGAACTCTCCATGCCGATGGGGGAGCACAGCGAGGTTTACTCGAGACTGTCCTTTAGCAGGCCCGTTGACCTGGGAGATGGTCTTCCCAACGAGTTCACGTTCAAGGTCAAGGAACTGTACTTCTTGTGGGGCCATTTCCTGCACCGGTCTCTGGCCCTGCAGATTGGGCGCCAGCGATTTCGGGACAAGAGAGAATGGACATACGACGACCAGCTGGACTCCCTGCGGCTTCATCTGAAGACTGGCAGGCTCAGGTGGGAGTTGGCCGCCGCAAAAGCGGTATTCCGGCCCACCGGATCGCGCTCCGATCAGCTCTACTTCATGGGCCGTGTTCACTATCCCTTTTCAAGAGATCGCTACCTGCAGGCCTACTTCATCAAGAGAAACGACCTCACACCTCGAGACGAGGATCCCGTCTGGTTCGGGATCAGTTCTCGCGGCCACCTGGGTGACAGGAGGGTTCTCTACTGGGGAGAACTCTCTCGCATGATGGGCCGTCGTCGCCAGGATCTATTGAGAGGGTACGCCTATGATGCGGGCGGAACTTATCGGTTTGAGCTCCCCTGGAGGCCGACCATCTCCGGGAGCTACGCCTACGCTTCAGGGGGTGAGAACAAACAGGATCGAGTGGATCACAATTTTCGCCAAACCCGACTTCAGGACAACACCGACCGACTTGGGGGAATCAAGCGGTACAACTACTACGGCCTTCTGATCGATCCCGAGTTGTTCAACCTGAGAATCCCAACCGTGGACCTGGGTCTGCGACCTTCCCGGCGTTGGTCAGTCAATCTCGTTTACCACAACTATCGACAGGTGGTGGCGTCCCGCGACGTGGGAGACATGAACCTGATCCGGCCTCCCAATGGACGGGACCCCCGTCTGGGTGACGAACTTGATGCAGTTCTTTCTTTTCGAGAAAAAAACTACCTGGATATTAACCTTCTCATCGGAGTCTTCTTACCCGGCCCGGCATTCGGCCAGTCGGTTTCACCGGCGTGGCTGGTGAGACCCGCGATTCAATTTCATTTCTAGTGGCTGCCTGGAAAAATACGATGACGTTGGTTGGGAGCTCGACGGAGACCAGATGAGGCAAAGGCAACGGCACAGCCGGCCAAAACGACAGCTCATGAGGCTGATCCTCTGTCTGTTCGTCACGGCTGTGGCGCTCCCCCGATCCGGCTATGGGCAAGTTGTCCTCGGCAACCCGGTCACCATCAATGCCACCGGCGTTGGCGCCGCGTCTCCCCAGGGTCTCACTTACCACCCCGGCCGAGACTCTATCTTTGTTTTGAGCGAAAATGGCCGAGTGGTGGAACTGGACCTGGATGGATCGGTGATCCAGTCTTTTGCGCTCGACTTCCAGGTGGTGGGAGGAGGTATCAGCTACGATCCTGTTTCGGGGAATCTGCTGGTCACGACCGAATTGATTGTCTACGAGATCGGAGCCACTGGCGGTACGTCCTCCATTTTCCTGGACTTGAGCGCGGATCTAATCGACACCCAGGGAATCGTGGTCCATCCTCAATCCGGGAATCTCTGGGTTGCGGACGATATGAACGACGAAGTCGCTGAGCTGAATCGGTCCGGAGGGGTTGTCAGCAGCTTTGATACGCAAGACATACTTCGCGCCTTTGATGAACCCACCGGGCTTGCCTTCCTGGGCGGCGATCTCCTGATTACGGACGACATGGAAGGCTCCCGCAAACTCTACCTGGTCTCCACGGTGGGAGCACTGATTCAAGAAGTCGCTGACACCACGGCTTTCGGGATGAACGACCCGGAAGGCGTTGCGATCGTAGGCGATTCGCACATCTGGCTGTGCGGAGATTCTGATGATTCGATACTGATCCTGAAGCGCCTGGATACCAACCAGTCTCCGGTGGCCGATGCGGGTCCTGATCAGACAGTCGACGAAGCCACCCCGGTAGTCCTGGACGGTAGCGGCAGCTCCGATCCTGACGAGGATCCCGTCACCTTCAGCTGGGAGCAGCTGTCGGGGCCGGGCGTCGCCTTGAGCAATCCCACCAGCGCCATGGCCTCCTTCACCGCACCTGAGGTGAGCGGGGACACGACCCTGATCTTCCGGCTCACGGTCAGTGACGGTCAACTCTCTGCCCAGGATCAGGTAAGCATCCTCGTGACCAATGAGAATCTGCCCCCTGTGGCCGATGCCGGCCCGGACGAGACCGTGGGTGAGTCGACTCAGGTAACCCTGGACGGCAGCGGCAGCTCCGATCCCGACGAGGACCCCATCACCTTCAGCTGGGAGCAGCTGTCGGGGCCCAACGTCGCCTTGAGCAATCCCACCAGTGCCATGGCCTCCTTCACTTCCCCCGAGGTGAGCGAAGACACGACCCTTATCTTCCAGCTCACGGTCAGTGACGGTCAACTCTCTGACCAGGATCTGGTGAGCATCCTCGTTACCAGTGAGAATCTGCCACCCGTGGCCGATGCCGGCCCGGACCAGGAGGTGGAAGAACGGGCTGAGGTTTTCCTTGACGGTCGAGCCAGTTCCGATCCCAACGGGGACGCCATTTCTTTTCAATGGGAGCAACTGTCCGGCCCCCTGGTCACGATCGTTGCCCCCAGGTCCGCCGTCGCTTCTTTCATCGCCCCCCGGGTCGATGCCGGCACGGTGCTCGTGTTTCGTCTGAAGGTCAGTGACGAGTCGGCCGAGAGTGAAGACCAGGTTGCTATTACCGTGCTTCCGGTCGTGATCACGGTTTTCTTTCCCCAGGTGGGGGACGGGACCGTGTTGAACATTCGGCTGCGGAGCAACCTGATCTTCGTCAACACCGGCCTGGAAGCCACTCTGGATGTAGACTTTTTCGACTCCAACGGGAATCCGCTGCCGTTCACCCTGGGCGATCAGGGCACTGCATCGAGTTTCTCCATTCCACTGGCAGCCGGAGAAGCGATCTCACTGGAGACTCCGGGAAGCGGCGATATCAAAGTCGGATACGCACGGGTCACTTCGGATCCCTCCGTCGGAGGGACCATCGTCTTCGCCCGCAGCGAACTCCTCACAGGAACGGTTCTTTACGAAGCCGGCGTCCCGGCCACCTCCCCTGTGAGTGATTTCCACCTCTTCCTCGACTCCATCCTGCACAAAGACACGGGGCTGGCCATGGTCTATCCGGTTCCCGAAGCAGCCCCGGCCCAGGAGCATGAAGCGACCGTTACCTTGCAGCTTTACAACACCAGCTTCCAACTGATCGATGAACAGACAGTTGTCTTTCGGCCCGGTGAACACCGGGCCCAGTTCATCCACGAACTCTTTCCGGCCGTCCTGGAGCAGGCTCGGGAGATGCAGGGAGTGGTTGTGGTTTCAAGCGACCAGCCGCTGGTGGCCGTCACCCTGCGCCAGAATGACAACCCCGAGGCCGACTTCCCCGAAGAAGTGCCCACCCTGACTACGTTTCCCGTAATTGCCCCGGTCCCAAAGGAGGCCGCCGGAGACCAGGCTCCAGTCACGGTTTACTTTCCCCAGGTAGGTGACGGGACAGTCGCAAACATTCGGCTGCAGAGCAACCTGATCTTCGTCAACACCGGGCTGGAGTCCACCCTGGAGGTGGACTTTTTCGACTCCAACGGGAATCCGCTGCAGTTCACCCTGGGCGATCAGGGCACCGCCTCGAATTTTTCGATTCCCCTGGCCGCCGGGGAAGCGATCTCACTGGAGACTCCAGGAAGCGGCGATCTCAAGGTCGGGTATGCACGAGTCACCTCGGATCCCTCCGTCGGCGGGACCATCGTCTTTGCCCGCAGCGACGCTGAGACGGGAACCGTGCTCTACGAAGCGGGTGTTCCGGCCACAATTCCTCTGACCGATTTTCATCTTTTTCTGGATTCCACCCTGCACAAAGACACGGGTGTGGCGATGGTCTTTCCGGTTCTTGACGCAGCCCCGGCCCAGGCGCATGAAGCGACCGTTACTTTGCAGCTTTACGACACCAGCTTCCAACTGGTTGATGAAGAGACGGTTCTTCTGCAGCCGGGTGAACATCGCGCCCGGTTCGTTCATGAGCTCTTTCCAGCCGTTCTGGAGCAGGCCCTGGAGATGCGTGGAGTGGTTGTGGTTTCAAGCGACCAGCCCCTGGTGTCCGTCACTCTGCGCCAGAACGACAACCCCGCAGCCGACTTCCCTGAGGAGGTGCCCACCCTGACCACCTTTCCCGTGATTCCTCCGATTCCGGAGAACTGAAATGTGCCGATTCCCCAAGCGATCTGATCGGACCACGGAGGGTCCTCTGATTGGCGACAGTTAGAATTCCCCGCGACGACAAATGGAATTCCCCGCTTTTTCAGGGCTGATCCTGACCATGAGGGCATGGTTAAGGATCAGCAAGTGCGGAGGTTAGTAAAGTTGAAGAAGAACGAGAAGACGCTAACGATGGCGGCGGCCAAAGCGGGGATGTCGCGAAAGACAGCTCGCAAGTACCTGAAGTCGGGAAAGCTACCGAGCCAGTGTCAGCCGGAACGGTATTGGAGAACTCGATCGGATCCGTTCGAGTCGGTGTGGCCGGAGGTGAAAGAGATCCTGAAGCGATCGCCGACGGTGGAAGCAAAAGCGGTGTTCGATCATTTGTGTCGTCAGCAGGAAGGGGCCTTCCAGCAAGGCCAGTTGAGAACGCTGCAGCGCAGGATCAAGCAGTGGAAGGCAGAATACGGAGAAGCGAAGGAGGTGATGTTCCCGCAGAAGTATCAGCCGGGACATCAAGCGCAATCGGACTTCACGTTTATGGGGCGCCTCGGAGTGACGATCCAGGGCCAGCCGTTTCCCCATCTGCTGTACCACTTCGTGTTGGCCTACTCGAACTGGGAAGCGACCACGCTGTGTTTCAGTGAGTCGTTTGAGAGCCTCAGCCTGGGGCTTCAGAACGCGTTGTGGGAGTTGGGGGCGCTGCCCGAGGAGCACCGGACCGACCGGCTCTCGGCGGCAGTCAAGAACCTGAAGCGGGAAGAGTTCACCGAGCGCTATCAAGCGTTGCTGAGACACTTCGGGATGCGCTCCAGTCGCACTCAGGCAGGAAAGGCACACGAGAACGGGGATGTGGAACAGTCCCATCACCGCTTGAAACGGGCCATTGAGCAGGAACTGCTGCTGCGGTGTAGCCGTGATTTTTCCAGCCGGGAAGAGTACGAGGGCTTTGTAGCGGTGATTGTGTCCCGGCGCAATGCGGCCCGGCAAAAGCGCCTGGGAGAAGAGCTGGCAGTGATGCGCCCGTTGCCGGCACGCCGTCTGGATGACTTCACCCGGCAGTGGGTGAGAGTCTCCCCCAGCAGTACGATCCGGGTTCGCCACAACACCTATTCGGTGGACAGCCGGTTGATCGGCGAGCGCGTTCAAGTGCGGGTGTGGGCGGATCAGGTGGAGGTCTACTACGGAGGACGGCGCCAGGCACGGATGCCGCGCTTGCGAGGAGAAGGCAAGCATCGCATTGACTACCGGCACGTGATCCATTCGTTGGTGCGCAAGCCGGGGGCGTTTACTCGCTATCGCTGGCGGGAGGATCTGTTTCCGGGGATCTTGTTTCGAGTCGCCTACGACGAGCTGCGCCGAGATTGTCCGGCCACGGCGGATCGCCAATATCTGAAGATCCTCGAGGTGGCTGCCCAGGAAGGTGAACAGCGGGTGCGAGAGGCACTTCAGGTGTTGATTGAGCGGGGACAAAGAATCCGTTTTGAAGCACTACGAGAATGCCTTGTCGATCCGGTGGTGGAACCCTGGGAAGTGATGGTGGAGAAGATGGACGTGGGCCTCTACGACACCCTTCTCGAGAACCGGGAGGTGAGGTCATGAGCACAGGCAACTTACCGCGACTTCGCGAGTGCCTAATCGAGCTGCATCTACCGGCCTTTCGGGAGCACTACGCCGCCCAGGCGGCACTGGCCACCCAGGAAAGTCTGTCCTATCCCCGGTTTCTCTTGTCGTTATCTGAGATCGAGGTGGCGGAGCGGCACGAGCGCAAAATCCAGCGCCAGCGTCGGGCCTCCAAGCTTCCCTGGGAGAAAACGCTGACGGCGCTGGACCGCTCGCGCTTGCCCCAAAGCGTGGATCGACAACTCACAGCGCTGCTGGAAGGGACGTTTTTGGATCGTGCCGAGAACGTCTTGGCTTTCGGTAACCCTGGGAGCGGGAAAACCCATCTGGTCTGTGCTCTGGGCCAGGAGTTGATTCTGCTGGGGCGCCGGGTTCTGTTTTCTACCTGCGCCCTGCTGGTACAGCGATTGCTGCGGGCCAAAATCGATCTGACTCTGGAGAAGGAGCTCAAGAAACTGGATCGCTTCGAGGCTCTCATAGTCGATGACATCGGCTACGTTCAGCAAAGCCGGGAGGAAATGGAGGTTCTCTTCACACTGCTGGCCCATCGTTACGAACGTCGCAGCATCTTGCTGACCAGCAACCTGATCTTCTCGGACTGGGAGAGGATCTTCAAGGACCCCCTGACGACGGCAGCAGCCATCGACCGGCTGGTGCACCACAGCGTGATTCTGGAACTCAACGTCCCGAGCTATCGAATGGAGAGCGCCAAGGCAAAGCAGCAGGGAACCACGAAATGAGGAAACCGCGAGGAGGTCAAATCCGGGCAAATCGGCTGATTGGACCCCGGAAAGTGCTGGCTGGGGGCGACACACGAGTGCCCGCCAAGGGGAGAGGTCGTACAGCGCCCTACAGAGGCCGCTCAGCAGCCTCGTGGATCTGGTCCACTCCCCTCGACGCCAGCGCGAGCGAGGGGGAGCTCCGTTCGGGCTACGCCCTCACTCCGTCCCCCTCGCATTCTAGGAACAATCTCTCTTTTTTACAGAAAGGAGGACCGCGGAAAGGGCCGTCTCAGAGGACGGCTACAGCTCTTTTTTTTTAATCCTTGTGTGGGGATTTCCAATCGTCGCTGCGGAAATTCTATTTGACGTTGATCACAAGCCACATCTGAGTGCCTCGATTCATAGTTGATCGGCGACAGATAGTCCAGTGACGAGTGCCGCCTGTGAGGGTTGTAAAAGCCCTCGATGTAGTCGAAGACAGCAAGCTTGGCCTGCAGCTTGCTGCGGAAGCTGTGCCGGTCGATCAGTTCACACTCCAGAGAGGCAAAAAAGCTCTCACACAGCGCGTTGTCATAACAGTCACCGACCGAGCCCATGGAGGGTCTGATGCCGGCTCTCTTGCAGCGTAGCCCGAACTCGATCGACGTGTATTGCGTCCCCTGGTCCGAGTGATGGATCACCCCGTCGGATTCACGCTCTTGAAGTGCCATTTGCAGGGCATCGGTCACTAGCCGGGTCTTGAGATCATTTCTGAGCGACCAGCCGACCACTCGACGACTGAAAGCGTCGACCACTACGGCCAGGTAGACGAAACCTGCCCAACTCGGCACGTACGTGATGTCTGCAACCCACAGTCGGTTGGGGCGGCTGACCTGGAAGTTTCGCTCCACCAGATCCGGAGCCGGACGGCTGTCTTGGCCTCTCAGGGTCGTGCGTGTCTTGCGTCTGCGGCTAACGCCTTCAATGCCGGCGACTTTCATCAGTCGGGCCACCCAGTTTTTGCCCACCAGGTGACCTTCCTCTCGAAGTTCCGCCGTAATGCGGGGAGCTCCATAGGTCCGACGACTTTGCTGGTGGATCCCGTTGATTGTTTCCAGAAGACGAGCATTCGCTTCATCTCGAGTCGAAGGTCCGCGATCGACCCACGCGTAGTAGCCACTGGTGGAGACACCCAGCAAACGGCACATGGTGGTGATTGGATAGTCGGCCTGATTCACTTTCACGAACCTGAAGACTCCTTGGAAATCGGATCGCTCTCCCGTGCGAACCAGGCCGCGGCTTTTGCCAATATTTCCCGCTCAACCCTCAGCTGCCTATTTTCTTTGCGCAACTTCCGCAGCTCGGCTCGTTCTACCGTCGTCAGGCCGTCTCTACGACGGCCTTCATCCAGGTCTGCCTGGGCGATCCAGTTGCGGATCGTCTGTTCGTTGGGTTCAAACTCTCGGGCCAGCTCACCGGGGCTGCGCCCGGCTCGATGAAGCTCGACTATCTGCTGGCGAAACTCGGGTGGATAAGCTCGTCTTGTTCTTGGCATCGTGTCCTCCATTCTCCCAAAGGATTAGGTGTCCACTAAACCGGGGGAACTCCACCGAGGCCCTTTGGTGTCCGTCCCCATCTCCCAGCCCAGGAGATCGATTGTGGTGCCCGAAGGTCCACTGTCAGGGAGCCAGCCTCCCACGACGACCTCCCCGAACATCTGCAGCCGGTAGCGAATCGGTTCATTGGTGACCGTGTACGCGTCGAAATAGAAGTCAGCCAGGATCGATCCGTCTTTCTGTTCGGAGATGGCCATGACGTCTGGATAACTCATAGAACCGAAGCAGACGTCCCCGTCCAAGAACTGCTCGGGAAGGAAGAAAAACCCCAGGTTAAGGACTACCGGATTGATCACGATCTGGTTCGACCTTTCAGTGATCCGGTTCCCCGAGCAACCTCCTCCCACTACATCGCCGCTGAAAGTGACGGTGAAGCTAGCCGGTGTTCCCTTGCCGCCCTTGCCGCCGACAAGGACAGTGCCTGAAAAGATCGCTCCCGTTAACAAGAGCGCCGAGAAGAGCAGCACCTGATTCCTTGGCGTTTGCAACATAACCTTCATTGATTGAAACCTCCTGGTTTTGGATGGGCTCCCAGAGAATCGGTCAGGCTGCTTGACAGAAATGAGCCAGCGACAGCCAGACCCAGACCGATTTCTCGGGGTGGGCATCAAATCTTATTCCTATTTTCATTCGATTACTTATTATTCAGCCTCGCGAGGATTGCCACAACAGGCATCATGGGACATTAGCGGACATTGGCGGAATCAAACGGCTCAAGGTACAATTACGGGCAGTTTCGCCCTTTAAATTGACCGAGAGACGAACTCCCATGAACGACAGGCTTGAATCCTGGAAGGAAATTGCGGCCTACCTGGGGCGGGATGCGCGAACCGTCCGTCGCTGGGAGAAGAACGAAGGCCTGCCTGTCCAGCGCCATTTTCACGGTCAGCGCTCCACCGTGTTTGCCTTCCCACGCGAGATCGACGCCGGGTTGGCAAAGCGAAGCCCTGAAGCCGCAGAGAACGGGCGGCTGAAGCGGCTTGCCTCACTCTTCAAGAACAAGAAGTTGCTGGGCGGGACCGCAATCGCAGCGGGATTCCTTGTCCTGCTCGGGTCACCGGCCTGGATGAAACCCGATTGGTTTTCTCCCCGCAGGTCGGCACCCCAGCCCCTCACGAAGCTTTCCATCGCCCTGCCGGAAACCAGAGGCTTAGCGCAGACCCGAACCATCGGCCTGGCGGTCTCACCAGATGGAAGGCGCATCGTTTATCTGGGCAAGAACGGCAGCTCGACCCAACTCTACCTGCGTCCCCTGGATGAAGCCAAGGCCAAACCAATCCCGGGCACCGAGGGTGCGGCCGGGTTTCCCTTTTTCTCGCCCGACGGCCAGTCTCTGGGGTTTTTTGCCGATGGCGAACTCAAGAGACTTTCCTTCAACGGAGGACCTCAGATCACGCTCTGCTATGCGGGGGCTGGGTGGATGGGGGGAAGTTGGAACTCTCAGGACACGATCGTCTTTTCGGCCGGGCCAATGTACGGCGACAAAGCCCTGTACCGCGTTTCTGCACGGGGAGGCGAGCGGGAGGTTGTAGCCATGCCGGATGCCGAGAAGGGCGAGCGCAGCTTCACCTGTCCCAAGTTCCTGCCCGGCGGGAAGGAACTGTTTTTCGACGCCCATAATGGCGATAACCGTACGGATGTCAGGGTACTGTCCCTGGACACGGGAGAACAAAGGATGGTGGCAGCGGATGGAGTCAACGCCTACTACGCTGCCACGGGACACCTGGTCTATCAGAGGGAAAAGGTCCTGCTGGCCGCCCCGTTCGATCTGGCCCGGCTCGACGTGACCGGCAACGCAGCTCCGGTCATGGAGGATATCAGGGGGGTGGACTATGCCCTTTCCGCGGACGGAACGCTAGTCTACGCTGCCGGTGCCGAATTCCCGCGAAGCTCCCTGGTCTGGGTTAATCAAGAGGGCGCAGAACTGAAGGTGACTGAAGAGAAGCGATTCTATGTCCATGCCCGGATCTCGCCGGATGGAAGGCAGATCGCGACGTCGGTCATCGAACGCAATGGGGCTGACGTGTGGGTTTACGATTTGGAAAGTGACTCTTTCGCGCGATTGACGGATGAAGTGAAACGGAGCCAGAGCCCTCTCTGGTCGCCGGATGGTCACTGGATTACCTTTGAATCCAACGCCAGGGGGGAGGAGAGGGCCAATCTATTCCATCTATACCGAAAACGGACCGATGGAAGTTCTGGAGTCGAGCACCTGACTACAAGCCAGTCCCTACTGCTTCCGTCGTCATGGTCACCCGATGGGAATGCGTTAGCCCTCGTGCAGGGGCAGCCGTGGGACTGGGATGTGCAGGGGCAGCCGCCGTGGGGAAACTTCGATGTTTCGATTCTGTTGAAGAAGGATGGTGCGACACCCCAGCCCTTTCTCAGTTCGCCTCGAGACGAATGGGCCCCTCAATTCTCCCCCAATGGCCGGTGGATTGCCTATCTTTCCGGTGAGACAGGCTCCTTGAGCCTGTATGTTCGGGCTTATCCGAAGACCGACGACAAGTGGCTGGTCCTCCAGGGGGACATGCTGGCCTCCCCGCCCGTCTGGTCACCGGATGGGAGCAAGCTTTTCTACTACGACGACAAACGCAAGAAAATGATGGCGGTGTCGGTTCAGATGGAGCCGGAGTTCAAGGCTTCCCAGCCCAGGGTGGTTTTTGAAGGGTCGTACTCTCGACATTTCGATATTTCCCCGGACGGGCAGCGCTTTTTAATGATCAAGACGGAGATCGAACCGAGCCTGATTCACGTAGTGCTCAACTGGCTTGAAGAACTCGACCGCCTGGTTCCCCGGGGTTAACCGAGAGTGAGGGCTCTCGCTTTTCTTTTTCTCCCGGGTTAGTTGTTCGCCTTGACGAGTTACTGGGCATTCTCAAGTTCTGAGGAGCAATCATGAAGAAGACCTCTGTGTCGTGCTTGACTCTCCTGCTGCTTTGCCTCCCTTTGATCGCCCAGGAGAATCTGGGCAGAATGGCAGGGACCATTACCGATGAAACGGGTGCTGTGATCCCGGGCGCCGATGTGACGGCCCGCAATGAGGCGACCGGTGTCGAGACCTCTGTTGTCAGCAGTGACTCGGGGGCCTACTATTTCCCGACCCTGGTGATCGGCTCCTATACCGTAACGGCGCGTCTGACGGGCTTTAAGACCGTTGAGCAGGTGGGAGTGCGAGTCGTCTCCGGCGGGGCGGTTACCCTGGACATCACCCTTCCTGTCGGCGAGGTGGTAGACACCGTGACTGTGGAAGGGGGAGCGCTAGCCGTCGACACTCAATCCTCCAGTGCGGGTGTCACGAGATTTGTGGAGGAAATTGCGGAACTCCCGCTGGCCGTGAACCAGGGAGCTCGGCACAGCCTTTCTTTTACGCGGACTCTTCCCGGTTTCAGTTACGATCCGTACGGAAAAGAGACCGACACCACCGACCGGGGCTTCGTCAACGGAGTGGTGGGCACTGTGAGCCTGAAGATCGATGGCATGATGGCGAGTCCCAAGACGTGGATGGGATTGAGGGAAGACTCGGGGCTGATCCCCGAGGCCATCAGCGAATTTCGGGTGGTCAGCAACTTGAACGCTGAACATGGCTGGAATATGGGCTCGGGCGTGGAAATGGTGATGAAGTCGGGAAGCAACGATTTCCACGGCAGCGTGTTCGAGTTCTTCCGCAACGACGCGCTCGACGCCCGTAACTTTTTCGCTGCCGATGTGAGCGGCCTCAAGCAAAATGAATATGGCGGGATTGTAGGCGGCCCGATGGTCAGGAATAAACACTTCTTCATGGCCAGTTATACGGGATTCCGAGAGCGGCAAGCGACCGCCGGCGCCAGCGCGACCGTGCCCACGGAATTGATGAAAAGCGGAGATTTCAGCGAGTTTCTGGGCCCGCAAATCGGGACCGACGTGCTGGGAAGGCCCATTTTGCAGGGTCAGATTTACGATCCCCTGACGACTCGGCCGGACGGGTCCGGTGGCTTCCTCCGCGATCCATTTCCGGGAAACATCATTCCTTCCAGCCGAATCAGCCCCATTTCTTCTGCTTTTCAGGCGGGATATCCTGCACCTACCCAGGCGGGTACCCAGAACAACTGGATCGGTGCCAATGTCCCGGGTTCCCAGGATATAGACAAGATCACCCTGAAGACCGATCACGAGATGACCAACAAGTGGAAGTTCTCCTTTGGGATGGACTGGCATCGAAAGGACGTCGTGTGGCCGGGACTTGGCGGTGAATGGGACCAGCGGATCACCACAACTCATCTCACCCTCGGTCACCAGTACCGCTACCGGTTCGCGAATTACTTCACGCTCCGACCCAATCTGCTCTTGAGCGTCCGCTTTGCCGGGCAGCGGGTTCCCCGGGAGATTGGAAAGCTGACCAACACCTTCGGCCGGGATAACGGCATCACCGGAGTGCTGACACCGGACACTCCCTTGACCAACATCCAGGGTAACACCGGGTTTGGCTTTCTTTTTAGCGAACTCTGGGAGCCCGGGACCACTTTTCCGGGTTACGTCGATTTGTCCTGGACCAGGGGGAACCACAACTACAAATTCGGTGTTCAGGTAAGACAGTCCATTGTCACCAATCGAGGCCAGATCTTTACCAACGGCAACTGGAGCTTTAACGACATCACCACCGGTCTGGCAGGAGGCCAGGTCAACGAGCCGATCGGTGGCTGCACCACCCCGCCCTGTCCCTTCCCCGATGTGGCGCTCACCGGAAATGGTTATGTCAGCTACCTGTTGGGAGAGGTGAACAGTGCCTCGCTGTGGTCTCCCACCACCAATCGATTCAACGCTCGCACCTACGCCGTCTTTTTCCAGGATACCTGGCGCGCTACTTCGAACCTGACCGTCAACTATGGACTTCGCTATGCCTGGTGGACCCCTTTTGGCGAAACCTACGATGTAAATATTCGGTAAACCCCGTCTTGCAATAATCTCCTTCCAAATAAGCCCGCGGTCAAACTTTGCTGGACACAGAAGCTGCGAGTGTGTATACAGGGAGCATGCAGCTGAGTGCTACCACCAAGCCGGAATCGGGTGGACTGACGGCTGATGGCTCGACGAAGCGGGTTTTGGTGGCCAAGGAAGAGTACATCCGGCTGCGCTGGGCGGCAGCGTACTGGAAGGCCCAGCATGCCGGGGCGGTGGAGAGAGAAAAGCAGTTGAAGTCAGAGAACTTGAGTCTGCGGGCTCGAGTTCGAGAGCTGGAGAGTCAGCTCTGGGGGCGCAAGAGTGAACAGGCCAAGGGTGGGCGCGCTGGCAGTTCCAGCCCCAAGGCGAGCGGGCGACCCCGAGGGCAGCAAAAAGGCAAGCAGGGGCACGGTCGGACCACTCTGGACGGGTTGGCAGCCCAGGAAGAGGTAGTGGATCTGGAGGAAGCCCAAAAAAGCTGTCCGAAATGCGGTCTGGCACTGGAAGCCTTGGGCTGGACGGAAGACGCCGAGGTGGCCGAAATCGAAGTGCGGGCCCACCGGCGGGTGATCCGGCGGCGCAAGTACAAAGCGGCCTGCCGCTGCGGGGTGCTGCCCGGCATTGTCACGGCGCCCGCCCCGGCACGCTTGATTCCCAAAGGCAAACTAGGGATTTCGGTTTGGGTGGAGATTCTGCTGGAGAAGTTTGACCATTGCCGCCCCACCCACCGTCTGTTGCAGCAGTGGCGAGACCACGGTTTGACTCTCTCTGCAGGAACGGTGGCCGGAGGGCTGAAAAAACTGCAGGGTCTGTTTTTGCCGGTGGCCGAGGCGATCGCCCAGCAGCAGCTCACCCAGGAGAACTGGCAAGCCGACGAGACCGGCTGGCCGGTGTTTGTGGCGGTGGAAGGCAAAAGCGGACGGCTCTGGCATTTGTGGGTGTTTTTGTCGGCCTCCACAGTCGTGTACCAGCTCCAACCCAGTCGCTCGTCTGCAGTGCCTCAATCTCACTTCGGCAGCGCCCAGGGCACTTTACTCACCGATCGATATTCTGCCTATAAGAAGCTGGTCCGGGTCTCAGAGGGGCGTATTTGCCATGCCTTTTGCTGGGCTCACGTGCGCCGCGACTTTTGGCGACTGGGCCTATCCCACCCCCCCTGGCAGGACTGGTCCCTGATGTGGATTGACGACATTGGCCGGCTCTTTGCTGCCAATCAGCTGCGGCTGGCAGTTCGCGATCAGCCCTTGGAATGGGCCCGGGCCGATCGAAAGCTGCGGGTGGCGGTTGAGAAAATGCGAGAGCAATGCGAGGCTCAACGCCAGCTTCCCAGCCTGGCTCCCCCCTGTCGCAAGGTCCTGAAAAGCCTGGCTCGACACTGGCCAGGGCTGACCGTGTTTGTGGATCAACCGGAAGTGGCTATGGACAACAACGCCGCCGAACGCGCCTTGCGCAACCCGGTGGTGGGACGCAAGAATTACTACGGCTCAGGCAGCCGCTGGAGCGCCCAGTTGGCGGCCAGCTTATTCAGCATCTTTGCCACCCTGCGACTCAACGGCCTCAACCCCCGCCTGTGGCTCAGGGACTATCTGCAGGCCTGCGCTAGGCAAGGCGGACAGCCGCCACCCGACCTGGATCCTTTTCTTCCCTGGGAAATAAGCCCCCATCGTGCCCGCGCATTGACCTGGGCCAGGACGCCGGCAGCGGAGGCTGGATGAAACGCTTCTGCGGGCGAGACTTTAGCGGCCGGGAGATGCGGCGACTGTGTGAGCTGATTGGCGAAGATCCGACCCGCTCGCGGGCCCAGCTCTCCCGCTTGGCCTGCCAGCTCTTGGGCTGGTTCAAGCCTGACGGTGGCCTCAAGGAGATGAGCTGCCGGGTGGCCATGCTGCGCATGCATCGGCAGGGGTTGCTGCAGCTGCCGCCCCCTCGCAACCCGAAGGGAGGCTCGGGCCCAATCAAGCACACTTTCTGCAGCGCACCACAACCGCTGCTGTCCCGACCCGTGCACGAGCTGTCCGGCCTGCATCTGGAGCCGGTCCTGAGCCGCCCCGACTCCACTTTGTGGAATGAATACATCGACCGCTACCACTATCTGGGATACAAGCCCCTGCCGGGTGCTCAGCTGCGCTACTTCGCTTGTTCCGAAAGCCGCATCCTGGCCCTGCTCGGCTTTGGCGCCGCCGCTTGGAAAACCGCCCCTCGCGACCGCTTCATCGGCTGGCGTCCTTCGGAAAGGGAGAGAAACCTTCAACTGATCGTCAACAACGCCCGTTTCTTGATCCTTCCCTGGGTCGAGTCCAAGAACCTGGCCTCTAAACTGCTGGCCATGGCCGCGCGTCAACTCCCCGAGGACTGGCACGACCGCTACGCCTACCGACCCGTTCTGCTGGAAACCTTCGTCGACACGGGGCGCTTCACAGGCGCCTGCTACAAGGCCGCCAACTGGATCCATGTCGGACAGACCCAGGGCCGGGGCAAGCTGGACCGTGACCGCAAGGCCGATCTGCCCACCAAAAGCATCTGGCTCTACCCCCTGAGCAAACACTTCCGAAGATCGCTTCGCTCCACTTGAGTTCCCAACCCGCCTCACCCCATTAGGCATAAAGCCGATGATGGGTTTACCTAATATTTACGAAACAGATACACGTTCCCCTGCCTGCATGCCGGATGCGCTTCATCATTGCCGCATCCCCGGCCGCCAGTCAATGGATGAACGGTGCGACGCCTCAAAGTCCTCTTCGAAACACCGAACCTCCGTCAAAATAGAAAGCACAACACGGCACGACCCCTGGATTATCGACAGCCATTTCGGCGATCTCACAAACTTCTCTCTCTGAGATGGCCAGCGATCTTTGGTCGCCGGGGTGGTAGCGTGGCTTCAAACAGAAAGGAAGTATCGACCGCGCGCCATTGATGCGCCCGGCCACGTCGATCAGCTCCGGTCGGTTCGTGCGATCGGCAACCAGTGCGGCCATCAAGAGGGCCTGATGATGATGCGGAATCATGTCCTGCATGAACTGCATGTCCGCCGGCGAGTAGCTCGTATCGGCAATCTTGATCGCCTCTTCGGCGCTGAGCTCCCGCGCCGGGCGACCCGGCGCGCCCGGCTTAATGATGGGCACCTGGGCCATGCCTTCGGGCGCTTGGCCCATGAAGATCACACCGAGGCAGGCGCACCGAACCAGTCGAATGAGGGAATCAGGGGTTGCTGGCAATGGCTTCGCTCCTTATAGAGTCTTGTAATCGCAGGGCGTTGGGGCCCTTGACCTGCCCTCAATCTATCAGAATGGAAGGGCCCGCGGAATCAGCTGGTCTCCCGTCCTGCCGTGGGGGGACTCCCCTCAGGGAGGCAGCTCGTGTGCCAAGCGAGCCCGCGGCCTACGGATTAGAAGTCTAACTCTCCAAGCAGTAGAATAAGTTCCTTAACGGAACTCCCTTGTTATGGAACAAAGCACGAATTCCCTTTCCTCCCTAAACCGGCGCGAGTTCGCGCATCGAAGCGCCGCCGCTCTTGGTCTTCTCGTCCTGGGCCTCCGTACGGAAGCACTGGCTCAGACCTCGACCCGTCATCGGTTTCTTTGTTGCGATTATCAAGGCAACAAGGTTGCCATCATTGGGAAAGATGGATCGGTCGAGTGGGAATTTGCGGTGCAGACACCGCAAGACTGCTGGATGTTGCCCAATGGAAATGTGCTCGTTTGCTATCGAAACGGGGCCAAGGAGATCTCCCGGGCAAAGGAGGTGGTCTGGGAGTACCGAGCCCCCAAGGAGGCCCAGTGCCATTCCTGCCAGCCCTTGCCTGGCGGACATGTGCTGGTGGCGGAGTGCGGGATGAGCCGGCTGGTCGAGGTGGGACGCAACGGCCAAGTGGCGAAGGAAATTAAGGTCGCCTCCCAAGCCAAGAACATGGGCCATCAGTTTCGCGGAACACGACAGACGACCGACGGCCACTACTGGGTCTGCCTGATGGACGAGAAGAAGATTGTTGAGCTCTCTCCCGAGGGCGCTCTGCTTCAGGAAATCCCGGTGGACGGCTTCCCTCACGCGGCCATCAAGCTGCCGGATGGACATCTGCTCGTCACCCTGGGCACCACCGGTAGGGTCATCGAACTCGACCAGCATCTGAAAATCGTCTGGCAAATCGACCAAAAGGAGGTGCCAGGAAATCCGCTCCGATTGCCCGCCGGGTGCCAGCGTCTGCCGAACGGGAACACTATCGCCTGCAATTATCTTCCCGGTGACTTTCTGGGCAAACAACCGCAAGCCTTTGAAGTCACCCGCGACAAACGGGTCGTCTGGGAATTCACCGACCACGAACGATTCAAAACAATGAACCAAATCTTTCTTCTGGACCTGCCTGCAGATGGGAAAGGGAGCCGAGTGCTCCGGTGAGAATATACTCTCTGTGTAAACCGAGGGATCGTTCGCAAAGTACAAGCGCTACCATGACTGACCGGGTCTGGCTGGAATTGGTCCGGGAGATCGAGCGCTGCGGCATCGCTCAAATTACCACCTTCGCGAATGATCTTCGGAGCTTCTTCAAGCAACCCTAGTGCACTGTCCGGAAAGTTCACGCCGCTACTTCGGGCGTCTTTTCGCCGACAGCTTTGTTGCGCTACCTCGAAAGACTCCCGGCCTTCCTGCGTCGCGCGCCTCACTGTCGACGAAAATCCATCCCGAATTAACACCGCGAACTTTCCGGACAGTACACTAGCTTGCGGATTAATCACAACTGGTACGTCGATCGGAAAGGAGCCGAGGCTGCCGTCCAGTCGGGATGGGCTCGGGGTCAGACACATTCCATCATGTCCTTTCCTTTAGGACTACTCGCAGGACTTCAAGCACAGCCCGGTCCTTCGCACGACCAGTTTCTTCCTTCAGCTGAATAAGAGTTTCAAGGTTTAAGACGTGGAAACGAAGATCACCCAGCTCGAAGACGTCCGTTTCGTAGACCAGTTCTGGGTAGCTTCGCTCTGCGCCGGCCGAGCCCAGAACATCGAGGGGTCCGAAGTCGGTCATCAACAACTGATGTCCAGTCGTCCTCAGGTGCGAGCGGTTGGGACGAAGCTTCCGGCCGCCCAACGATCGATAGAACGACCTCATCTCTTCCAGTGCGGCCAGCAGGCGATCCAGATTCTCTTCGCTGCGGGCATGAACGATGTCCAGGTCAAACGTGGCAATTGGTGCACCCTGCAGGACAGCGCCGATTCCACCAATCACGACGAACTCGACGCCGTGAGCCACAAGAACTCGCAGAATCTTCTTGAAGTCAGGAGTCGTTTTGTCCACGTCTCAATTGCTGGATGGAGCCGATAGTGTTCTCGAGGACCTGTAGACGCTCCTCAGGGGAAAGGGAGAGCATCCAGCGAATCAGTGTCAGATCCACCCCACGGGCGTCAAAAGCATCTACTGAGGATGGTCTATCGCTCATTAGGTTGTTGGGGTGATCCACCGTGTTCATCGTTAGCCAGATTACCACACCCCCTCCCACTTTCATGACCCTAGGCGCTGGCGATTCAGGTGATACAGTCCACTAGCAGCCTGTGGTGAAAGTCGAGGGCAGGGGTCACATTCAGACACTACACTGGTCCCATGGCAATGGGAAAGAAGAAGCGACGGCGACAAGCGGATCTGTGGGTGGCCAGCAGCCAGTTAGCGCGGAGCCCCGGGCATCCATTCTACGAAGCCCTCAACGAGGTATTGAGTGAGCACGGCTTTGACGATTTCGTAGAGGAGCTGTGCGGGAAGTTCTACGCGGAGAAGATGGGGCGGCCGAGCGTGGCGCCGGGAGTGTATTTTCGGCTGTTGATGGTGGGGTATTTTGAAGGGATCGGAGCGGAGCGAGGGATTGCCTGGAGAGTGGCCGATTCACTGGCCCTGAGAGAGTTTTTGGGATTGAAAGTGAGCGAGACACCACCCGATCACTCGACGATATCGAGAACCCGGAGATTAATCGATGTGCAGACCCATGCGGCGGTGTTCAGCTGGGTGCTGGAGCGACTGGCGGAATCGGAACTGCTGAAGGGAAAGACGATCGGGATCGACGCGACGACGCTGGAAGCCAATGCGGCGATGCGCACCATCATCCGACGGGATACGGGAGAAGACTATAACCAGTTTTTAACCGGATTGGCTCAGGCTTCCGGAATCGAGACGCCCACCCGCGAAGACCTGGTTCGTACGGACCGGAAACGCAAGAAGAAAGGCTCCAACAAAGAGTGGAAACATCCTCACGATCCGGACGCTCGCATCACGAAGATGAAGGACGGGCGAACGCACCTGGCCCACAAGGCCGAGCATGCCATCGACATGGAGACGGGAGCGATTGTGGCGGTCACGGTACAGGGAGCCGATAAAGGAGACACGACGACCCTGAAGGAGACGCTGATTCGTGCTGCCGAAAACATTGAAGAGGCGACGGGGCAAAAAGAGGAAATGGCCGAGGTGGTGGCCGACAAGGGATATCACAGCACCGAAACGGTAAAGGATTTTGCAGCGCTGCAGATACGCAGTTACATCTCGGAACCGAAGCGGGGCAGACGCAAGTGGAAAGGCAACATCGAGGGGCGAGATGCCACCTATGCCAACCGCAGACGGATACGGGGAGAGCGAGGCCGCGAGTTACTGAGACGGCGGGGCGAAAAACTGGAAAGATCCTTTGCTCATCTGTACCGGACAGGGGGGATGCGCCGCACCGAGGTCAGGGGACACGACAATGTGGCCAAGAGACTGCTGATTCAGGCCGGTGCGTTCAACCTGGGTATGGTGATGCGCCAGAAACTCGGCGCAGGGACTCCCCGGGCCCTCCACGCCCGGATTCTTTGCGCTTTGTTAGTCTTTTTCGGGCTGAGGAAGGGCCTGAGGAGACGGATCAGCACTTTCTTTGAAGGTTTGATTGGAAAACTTTCAATCGGGCCCTTTCCAGGTGGCCCCCGGCCCAAGTCGGTGTCCGGACCCAATTAAGCACTTCTGCCACGGGCTGCTAGTGATCTAAGCGCCTGAAGATCGGATAGAAGTCAGAAGAGGGAGGTAGAAAACCCGATGCAGATCCCGAAAGTCAGCGTTATTATCATCACGTACAATCGGGCACAATTGCTCAGGACGGCAGGGCAGACTGTTCTCGATCAAACCTTTCAGGACTTCGAACTGCTGATCGTCGACGACGGTTCGTCAGATGACACGGGAAACACCATCAAATCCTTTAACGATCCGCGTGTGCGGTATGTCAAACACGCCCAGAATCAAGGCGAAGGCGGGGCGCGAAATACCGGCATGCAACACGCGAAGGGCGAATACATTGCGTTTCTCGATGACGATGATGAATGGCTCCCAAATAAACTCCAGTTGCAGGTGGAACTCTTGGACTCGCAGCCCGGACAAGTCGGCCTTGTGCACAGCGCCCTGATCAACTTCTGTGCCGATACCGATGAAGAGAAGGAGAGAAGGAGACCGATTGGGCAGATCAGCGGCAAAGTCTTTGACAGGTGCCGGGCAGGCCAAACAGCAAGCGCTACTTCAACCTCGGATTGCTGTACTGCTTCACCAATGATTTTAAGACCGCGCGGCGCATCTACCTCAAATCGATACGCCTCTACCCGCTCAACCCCAAGCCCTATGGGGCTTTTCTACAGCGCCATTTTCGCCAAGTCAAGAGAACTGGCCGAGGCACTTCCTGTATGGCGGGATTCAACGACCTCGGGTTAGATTCTTATTGAGGCAAAACTTGAACATGGGTCAGATTCCTAAATGAGGCAATACGCGGGGAATTCGAATCGTCGCCAATCAACTGGCAGGTGAAGCACATGGAGGTTTTCGACGGCGACACCCAGCTCCACTGCTTGACCCGCCCCTTACCTTGAGTCCAGGCGTATGGTACAAATGTTTGAAAAGGCCGTTGGAGGCTGTCCTGGTGCTTGTTAGATCGACTCTTTCTACCGGCTAGGTCGATCCGTGGCGCAACACCGTCGAAAGGAAAGAAGAATGTCGAAGCAGAGCATGGTTAACATACTACCTGGGCTTCTCCTGCTGATGGGTACTCTCAGCGTCAGACATGTTGAGGCCCAGTCCGTGTGTGTCGGTCCCTTCCTCGGCCAGGGCAGTCCGCAGGAGGTGTGCGTCAACATCTCGTCCGGCGGCGCCAGTATCGACCGCAGAGGTCCAAGTGGCTTTAACGTCAACGAAACAGTCGGAGAGTATGAAGTTGATCTCACCTTCACGTCCAACCCGACGGGGGCGTCGGTCACCGCCAGCGGGCACGCGCTGGTAATCACGGGGACAGTCACGCGGATGACAGCGGGCAACCTGGGGCTCTCCGTAACGGCCGACGGCGGACTGGGGCCTCCGCTTTCCATCCCGGTCAACGGTCTGCTCAGTCTGATCGGGGCGGCGACGGACACGAGCAATGTCCAGTTCGGAGGCGGTGCGGGCTTTCTTTTCCAAAACACTCTCGATTTGGAGTTCGTGAGTATCGGCAACGTTGCCTGTGACGTTTCCACCCTCCAGGCGGGTGGCCTCGGGTGCGAGCTCGATGAACTGCCGATCGCGAACAACGAGAAACCGATCGTGGCGATTCGGAACATCCTGGGCCTGCACCTCAACAACGTTGGCGAGATGATTACCCTCCCCGCCGGTGCAGTCGCTGGTGATGCTCCTGTGGTCGGCGAGGAAGGCGGCAAGGTACTCGAATATGAGGTCGAAGGCAGAAAGGAACACTTTCCGGAAGACGAGTTCCGCGTTGTGGGAGAGGATGCCGGGTGTCCCCCTGGGCCCCTTGGGACCGGGGACCACTACCACCTCCAGGGTGCGACGGCGACATCCCTGGAAGGGAGTACCATCACAGACCCTGACCAGTCGGGGTGCGGCATCGGGTATGTGGGGGTGGTACCGATCTCGGAACTGAGCGCGGTCGACGAGGACACCGAATTTCCGTATACCCAGTGTATCGATGACCAGCAAGCCGTGTCGGTGGGTTCGGTCGCGGCGGCGCCGAGTTCCGGAATCTCACCGCTGGGCTCGAGCGCTACGTTGACGATTGCCGATGTCCTGGCCCTTACCATTGCCGACGGAGGGGCGCTGATCGTCCGCGACAGACTGGAGGCTCTTGGCACAGTGCGGATCGCGACGGGCGGCCTGCTGAACAACGTCGGCACGATTGACAACACCGGCAATACAATCAACAACTTCGGTATCCTCAACAATAGCGGGACGATCAACAACACCGGCACGATCACCAACGAATGTGGCGGCGTGATCAACAATACAGGGACCATTACCGGCAGCCCCATCATTGAAGTCCCGTGTGACCCGCTCTATTTCGCCCAGCTTGGAAATGGTCAGGGTCTGACCTCCAGTGTCGTGTTAGCCAACGCGTCGGATGTGGGAACGGCTTCGGGCAACCTTTCCTTCCTGGGTGACGACGGACTTCCACTGCCGCTCGGTATTGTTGCCGCAAACCTGAACGGAGTAAGACTGGCACAAGGTATTTTCCCTTCCGGGCCTACCGACAACGTAGATTTCTCGATTCCGCCCCTGAGTGTCCTGACCATTTCCACGGATGGTGAGGGTGACCTGACGCCGGGCTCAGCTCTTGTTGCCAGCGATCAGCCCTTAGGAGGCGTCATCCGCTTCAGTATTCCCAACATCGGCATTGCTGGAGTCGGGACGAGCGCAGCCCTGAGCCGCTTTATCGTGCCCGTGAGAAGAAACGCGGGAGGCATCAATACGGGAATCGCCATTCGCAATACCGAAGACATTCCTGTCACGCTGACGCTAACGTTGCGCGGGGGCGGTGGAACAACCATGGCGGCCGACGGTCAACACCTCCCGCTGGGTCAGGCCGTGGGGCAGGCCACGATCGAAGACTTGACAGCCAACGGCCATCTGGCCCGCTTCGTGGATGAACTGTTCCCGGAGACCAATACGGATGATTTCGAAGGAACCCTGGTGGTTGAAGTCAGCGATGGACGGGTAGCTGCCATCGCGCTGGAACTCGGGACTCAAGCGGGCCAGTTTACGACCTTGCCCGTGACGCCGTTGAATTGACCTCTGAGCCTGCGCCAACGGTAGAGAAAGGCCGAAGACACCTCCATTGTTAAGACGTGGTCGGTTTCAAAAGACCGAGAGATTCTTGACCGTCTCTTCTCGGTCACCGGCGAGATAGCGAACGACGTCGACCGCGACGACGAGTTCCCTTAACTTAGTGGGCTGGCCGCTGAGCTTGTCCGAGCTGTCCATTGTGATCTGTCATCGAGCGCAACACGCGCTGGAATCCTATGGTAGACAGTACCGGAGTACACTTGAAAGAATCCAACGCATGCTGTAATGAATGAAACTGGCGGCCGCCGAATCTGACGAAGACTCATGTTCCCGCTCTTGAACGGCAGTGGGGGGTGAGTACCTCCTTGAGCACCGGCTCCCGGCCTGTGCAGCGGCCCCGGCACGGACAATGTATGGAGCAAGCCGATGAAGAAGACCCTGGTCTCCTTTGGAATCACTGTGCTGGCGTTGTCGCAGTTCTATCCGGGAATCACTTCGGAGAGGTCCGTTCCCGTTACCCCCGAACGTGGTGATTACCTTTCCCCTTCCGTGCGCGGACAGGTGGAGCAACTTAAGCGCGAGGCTGCCGACGAACCCACCTCCGCGAGCAATATTGTGCAGCGGGGTCAAATCTTGTGGGACTGGCTCAACGCTCTTTCTCTCACGGGGGCCCCGATTCCGGTTGATGCCACGTACGGATTCTCATCGATCTCAGAGATGGCTGACGAGCAGGCACGCGGCACCCCCTATGAGCCGTCTGATCTGGAGTCGCTCGCTGCCCGCTTCGATAATTACATCAGTGAGTTCAGGCTCAAGGACGAGCATCCGGATGCTCTCGGGTCGATCACTTTGTCGGATCGGGGTCCCTTCCCGGCGCGCAGCTGGGGCATTTTCCAACAGATTCTCACGATCGGCGAGATGCCGATGCAGACGGGTGGAGGCGTGGTCGTCGGCGTGCCGTTCGTGTGGGACGGTGGCTACCCGCAGCACGAAAACCCGTCCGGTGACAACTTCGTGTCATTGAGTTGCAGCCACCCCGATGCGCGCTTCGAGAAGATCCGGGAGCGTCTTCCCGGGACCGGGATGCACGAGGGGTTCCACGGCAATCCCGTACCGGCGTTTCGACTGGTCGAGGGCTCTCTGCAGAAGGGTGAGAAGATAGTGCTGACTTACGGCGACCAGTCCGGCGGCTCCCGCGGGCTTCTCATGCAGAGCACACGTACCGATGCGGCGGTCTTACCGTTGTATGTTGATCTCCAGGGAAAGGGCTTGGCCCTGACCCCGAAATGGCCCAGCTTTGAGATCGAAGGCAGGCAAGTCGAGTCGGTCCAGGCCTTTGCCCCGTCGGTGGTGGAGGCCGGAGAGTCCTTCGACGTCGCGGTCCGCAGCCAGGACGACTTTTTCAATCGAGCCGGGGGGGCCATCCCCGCTTACCAGGTGACACTCAACGGAGAGGCGTTTCGGAGGATCCCGGCCGGCGGGGACGCGATCACCATCCTCAAAGACATTCGACTGGAGCTGGAAGGCGTTTTTAGATTTGGCTTCCGCTCGCTGGACGGAACGATCCTGGGTTCGAGCAACCCTGTCTGGGTGCAAAAGAATCCCACCTATCGGATCTACTGGGGAGAAACGCACGCTCATACGGCGATGGCCGAGGGGCAGGGCAGGATCGATACCTTTTATCGCTACGGCCGGGACGACGCCAGGCTTGATTTTTTGGGCCTTTCCGAGCACGACATCTGGCTGGATGCTCTGGAGTGGCGGAGTATCCGAGATGCCGTGTCGCGCTACAGCGAGGAGGGCCACTTCGTCGCCTTCATGGGATACGAATGGACGGGACGGCGAGCCTCCGGCGGACATCACAACGTGTTCTTGCGAACTCCCAACCTGGCGGTCGTCCCCGTGCAGCAGGCCTACCGTCTCTCACTGCTGTACCAGAGGCTTCGTGAGAAGAACAAGACGGACGACGTACTGATTATTCCGCACGGGCACAACCCGGGCGATTGGCGCATGAACGACGTCGATATGGAACCCGTGGTCGAGATCCAGTCGCTCCACGGCACTTTTGAGTGGTTCGGCAACTATTACCTGCGCAATGGTTTCCAGGTGGGATTCGTGGCTGCCTCGGACGATCATCGCTCCAGACCAGGATACGCAGCCCCGATCGGGACCGTGGCACCCCTGCATCAATTCGGTCAGTTTGGCGGCCTGGCGGCGGTGATGGCGACCGAGAAGACCAGTACCGGGATATTCAATGCACTGAAGGAGCGGCGCTGCTATGCCGTCACTTCAGCCCAGCGAATCATCCTGGATGTGGAGGTAAACGGAACTGCCATGGGACAACGCGCTCCCTACCAAGATCGTCGCGTACTCGAGTCCCGGGTCATGGGGACGGCTCCATTGGATGAGATCGTGGTGGTCAAGAACGGCTCCGTGGTCTATGCCAACTACCCGCCCCCGGTGCCACTGCGCAGTGACGTGACCGTCCAGGTTGCCTTCGAGTCCTCCTCTGAGCCGTTTATGCGCGACAACCCGCGGGGTTATCGGATTTGGAAAGGGAAGATGAGGGTAAGGAACGGCAAACTCACGAAGGCGACTTCGAAGTCCGAGAACCATCACCTGGAGGAGCTTCGAATCGACCCGGAAGATCAGAACCGGCTCAGTTTTCACCTGAAGACCCGGGGTGACACGGAAGTGCTGATCCTGGAGCTGAGGGGAGCCAGCTCGGCGACTGAGTTGATCCTGGAGCTGACCGAGACCAATGAGATCGGCTCTTCCTCGGGATCGTTCCGCTCTCCAGCAACGATCCCCGCCCGCCAAGTCCGACTCCCCTTCTCACAGTTGAGCGAAGGGAGGCTGGAGCAAAATCTCCCGGTGGATCGTCACAACGACAGAATCCGCGTTCGACTGGTTGATCCCAACGGACCGATGGATCGGCAATTCACCTTCGTCGACACCGATCGAGCGGATCCCGGAGACTATTACTACGTTCGGGTCAGGCAACAGGACGGAGCGATGGCATGGTCCTCGCCCATCTGGGTGGGCGGAGAACCACGCCGCTAGCATCTTCGGAATTTGGTGTCACTGGACACGACAGCCGCCGGAGATACTTTCGTCGCCATTACGGCCCGATGGCGCAGGCTAGCCGCTGGGCGTCTGTTCTGTTTTGGGCGCTCCGGTGTGGATTGCTCTTGCTTCCGCAATATGTCCATTTGAGGTCTTGGGGGCCCCGGAGATCGCTCTCGCTCGGTGCAAAGAGTTTTGGTCTGCCCTGATCCATAGAACCTACACACTCCGGAGGTTGATAATCGTCGCGGAGAGGATCTACTCTCATAATCCTCCAGATCCTGTGACAGCGCGCCAAGCAGTGATAGTAGTCGTAGAGTTGGCCGTCACTGAACCCCTCCAACTCAGCATGGAGTTCGGGAAACTCCTTCTCCGAGATGCGCTGCGGCAAGGATTGATGCACCCCGCATTCCACCGAGGGGCAGCTGACAATAACGGTGGCGCTTATCCAATCCTTCATCTTGCCTCCTTAGGAACCGTTTTGATCTCTTGTGGGTTCCCCTGATCAACGTCAAATAGAATTCCCGCAGCGACGATTGGAAATCCCCACACAAGGATTAAAAAAAAAGAGCTGTAGCCGTCCTCTGAGACGGCCCTTTCCGCGGTCCTCCTTTCTGTAAAAAAGAGAGATTGTTCCTAGAATGCGAGGGGGACGGAGTGAGGGCGTAGCCCGAACGGAGCTCCCCCTCGCTCGCGCTGGCGTCGAGGGGAGTGGACCAGATCCACGAGGCTGCTGAGCGGCCTCTGTAGGGCGCTGTACGACCTCTCCCCTTGGCGGGCACTCGTCTATCGCCCTCACCAAGCACTTTCCGGGGTCCAATCAGCCGATTTGCCCGGATTTGACCTCCTCGCGGTTTCCTCATTTCGTGGTTCCCTGCTGCTTTGCCTTGGCGCTCTCCATTCGATAGCTCGGGACGTTGAGTTCCAGAATCACGCTGTGGTGCACCAGCCGGTCGATGGCTGCTGCCGTCGTCAGGGGGTCCTTGAAGATCCTCTCCCAGTCCGAGAAGATCAGGTTGCTGGTCAGCAAGATGCTGCGACGTTCGTAACGATGGGCCAGCAGTGTGAAGAGAACCTCCATTTCCTCCCGGCTTTGCTGAACGTAGCCGATGTCATCGACTATGAGAGCCTCGAAGCGATCCAGTTTCTTGAGCTCCTTCTCCAGAGTCAGATCGATTTTGGCCCGCAGCAATCGCTGTACCAGCAGGGCGCAGGTAGAAAACAGAACCCGGCGCCCCAGCAGAATCAACTCCTGGCCCAGAGCACAGACCAGATGGGTTTTCCCGCTCCCAGGGTTACCGAAAGCCAAGACGTTCTCGGCACGATCCAAAAACGTCCCTTCCAGCAGCGCTGTGAGTTGTCGATCCACGCTTTGGGGCAAGCGCGAGCGGTCCAGCGCCGTCAGCGTTTTCTCCCAGGGAAGCTTGGAGGCCCGACGCTGGCGCTGGATTTTGCGCTCGTGCCGCTCCGCCACCTCGATCTCAGATAACGACAAGAGAAACCGGGGATAGGACAGACTTTCCTGGGTGGCCAGTGCCGCCTGGGCGGCGTAGTGCTCCCGAAAGGCCGGTAGATGCAGCTCGATTAGGCACTCGCGAAGTCGCGGTAAGTTGCCTGTGCTCATGACCTCACCTCCCGGTTCTCGAGAAGGGTGTCGTAGAGGCCCACGTCCATCTTCTCCACCATCACTTCCCAGGGTTCCACCACCGGATCGACAAGGCATTCTCGTAGTGCTTCAAAACGGATTCTTTGTCCCCGCTCAATCAACACCTGAAGTGCCTCTCGCACCCGCTGTTCACCTTCCTGGGCAGCCACCTCGAGGATCTTCAGATATTGGCGATCCGCCGTGGCCGGACAATCTCGGCGCAGCTCGTCGTAGGCGACTCGAAACAAGATCCCCGGAAACAGATCCTCCCGCCAGCGATAGCGAGTAAACGCCCCCGGCTTGCGCACCAACGAATGGATCACGTGCCGGTAGTCAATGCGATGCTTGCCTTCTCCTCGCAAGCGCGGCATCCGTGCCTGGCGCCGTCCTCCGTAGTAGACCTCCACCTGATCCGCCCACACCCGCACTTGAACGCGCTCGCCGATCAACCGGCTGTCCACCGAATAGGTGTTGTGGCGAACCCGGATCGTACTGCTGGGGGAGACTCTCACCCACTGCCGGGTGAAGTCATCCAGACGGCGTGCCGGCAACGGGCGCATCACTGCCAGCTCTTCTCCCAGGCGCTTTTGCCGGGCCGCATTGCGCCGGGACACAATCACCGCTACAAAGCCCTCGTACTCTTCCCGGCTGGAAAAATCACGGCTACACCGCAGCAGCAGTTCCTGCTCAATGGCCCGTTTCAAGCGGTGATGGGACTGTTCCACATCCCCGTTCTCGTGTGCCTTTCCTGCCTGAGTACGACTGGAGCGCATCCCGAAGTGTCTCAGCAACGCTTGATAGCGCTCGGTGAACTCTTCCCGCTTCAGGTTCTTGACTGCCGCCGAGAGCCGGTCGGTCCGGTGCTCCTCGGGCAGCGCCCCCAACTCCCACAACGCGTTCTGAAGCCCCAGGCTGAGGCTCTCAAACGACTCACTGAAACACAGCGTGGTCGCTTCCCAGTTCGAGTAGGCCAACACGAAGTGGTACAGCAGATGGGGAAACGGCTGGCCCTGGATCGTCACTCCGAGGCGCCCCATAAACGTGAAGTCCGATTGCGCTTGATGTCCCGGCTGATACTTCTGCGGGAACATCACCTCCTTCGCTTCTCCGTATTCTGCCTTCCACTGTTTGATCCTGCGCTGCAGCGTTCTCAACTGGCCTTGCTGGAAGGCCCCTTCCTGCTGACGACACAAATGATCGAACACCGCTTTTGCTTCCACCGTCGGCGATCGCTTCAGGATCTCTTTCACCTCCGGCCACACCGACTCGAACGGATCCGATCGAGTTCTCCAATACCGTTCCGGCTGACACTGGCTCGGTAGCTTTCCCGACTTCAGGTACTTGCGAGCTGTCTTTCGCGACATCCCCGCTTTGGCCGCCGCCATCGTTAGCGTCTTCTCGTTCTTCTTCAACTTTACTAACCTCCGCACTTGCTGATCCTTAACCATGCCCTCATGGTCAGGATCAGCCCTGAAAAAGCGGGGAATTCCATTTGTCGTCGCGGGGAATTCTAACTGTCGCCAATCATTCCCCTTACCTAACCCGGATGATTCATAAATTTTCTACTGCAGCGTGAGAATCTCCCGCCCTGACTGCGTTACGCTCGGTCGGCCTCCTCGGCGTACTGCACGAGTACGCCTCCGGGGGCCTCGGTCGCAAGCCTTGTCAGAACGGGTCTTCCCCCGCTTCGCTACGAAAACTTATGAATAATCCGGGCTAAAGCCTTCTCAGCCTCGTCGAGGTGTAACTTTAGGCCACGATTTCAGAAGATGTTGTGGCGGACGTCACCAAACGGGCGGTTTTGCGTTAGAATTCGTTGCGATTCGTGCCCATAAAGTGCAAACCGTCGTCCTCAAGCTCTTCCGGGAGTACGCCGTCCGATTGTTCCAGCTCGACGAGAGACTGGGCAGGCCGTTTTGACCAAAACAACTCGGTCGAGGACGGTCCGTGCGAATCAACGGAGATTGACCTCATTGCCTGGCGTGCATTACAATGCAGTGCATGGAAAGGCAGCTCACGGTTCGCGTGCCTAAAGAACTGGATGGAGCAATCGGCCTCGCCGCCCGCAGGCTTCAGCGCACTCGTTCAGAGATTGTGAGGATGGCGCTGCGCCAGTTTCTGAGCACTGTTTCCTCAAAGGGACGGCCTGCCGAAAGGGTTGCGGATTTGATCGGTGCCCTGGATTCGAGAGTCCCGGATCTGGCCGCCAGGCATCGTGAGTACATCCTGGAGTCGTTGAGAAATGGCCGGTGAGTTGCTGCTGGACACCGGAGCACTCGTCTCCCTTCTCGACCGAAGCCAGCCGGCTCATCCTGACGTATCCAGGTTCTTTGCGGCCTGGGACGGCGAGGCGGTCAGCACTGAAGCGGTTCTCACGGAAGCAACTCACCTTCTGGGGAGAGTCGCAGGAGGTATTGAAGCCTGCTTGAGTTTCTTTCTTCAGGGGGGAGCCGTCCTCGTGCCCCCATCCATTGTTTCCCTCAGACGAGCCCGCGAGCTGCTGATCCAGTACGCGGACCTTCCAATGGACTATGCCGATGCAACGCTCGTGGTTCTGGCCGAAGAACTTGGAATCAGCCAGATTTTGACGACCGATAAGCGAGATTTCGGAATCTACCGAATCCATGGCAGGGCTTCCTTCGAGATTCTGCCGTGAGGGAATGTCTCGGAAGCTCACCCCAGCCTCTTAATCAGTAGGTTCGGAGTTCGATTCCCTGACGGCTCACCAGGCAGTACACAAGCGAGACGCCGGTCAGCGAGCTAAGAAACCCGCTAGAATCATGACTATTATGTTGTCAAGAGCCAAAATCGTGATTTCCTTGAGTCTCGCCTTCTCGACCTCGCCATCGGTGGGCGGAAGCGGATCATAAGGCTCCCTGCTGGTCACGCCCGTGGTGGTGCAGGGGGATCTTCTGCCCACCCGGCATTTGCAAACCACCTTCAGAGTCATCAACCTGGTTGATCGACAGATCGCGCTCAGAATCGAGGGCTTGAACGATGACGGAGCGGTGGAGCGGATTTTCTGTCCCGGACCCGTGGTGGGGGGCCCGGAGCGAACTCTCTTGCTGCCCGCCAACGGCGTCATCAATCTGGGCAGCGGAGGAAATGCCTTCAACGGCTGGGCGAGGATCACGTCAGAGGAGGGGCTGATGGAAAGCGTTCAGGTCACGGCCGAGATCTCGGTCATCAAGGGAGCTTCGATGCCCTGCCCTCCGGTCATCTGCAGAAGACCATCGGACGAGATCTTCAGTAGTATCCAGTTGAGCGCCGTCGAGCCCGCCAAGCGCTTCCGATCTCAAGCCACCATCGCGTCCCACCGCGAGAGCGCCTTCGCGATCGTCAACCCGTCGGCGGCCGAGGGGGCTCAGATCCAGATCCTGGCCCGGGACCGGAACGGCCAGGTATTCGACTCCAACGAGCTGACGTTGGCTCCGGGCGCCCGTGTCAGCCTTCTGCTCTGGCAGCTGCTTCTGCTCAACAAGGTCTTCATCGTCCCTCCCGAACGCCCCGACAACTTTCACGGGTCGCTTGAAATCAGCAGTGATGTCCCGGTGGGCGTAGGCGGAATCCAGGTGCTTCTGCCGGAGGGCAAGCTGGTGAATCTGCCGGTGAGGACCCTTCCTGCCCGGGAACCAATTGCCTTGGGCTCTTGAATGCAGGGTCGTTGTTCTCCACCATCCGCTGATGGAATTCGTGACGGACTCCTCATTGAAAGCACGGAGACCGGGCGCCTACAATGGCAGTTTCCCTACGACGAAACTTCTTCACCATTTGGGAGGGACTAACAATGGCTGTTCTTGTCAGACACACTCCGGTCGGGTTGACCGCCGATCAATACGAAGAGGGCATCAGGCGCCTCGCGGACGCCGGCCTTGGCCATCCACCTGCACGCCTTTACCATGTGTGTTTCGGAGAGCCCGGGAATCTGATGGTTTCCGACGTGTGGGAGTCCAGGGAGGCTTTCGACAGTTTCTCTGAGACACTTATGCCCATTCTCGAAGACGTCGGCATCGTGACTGGCGGCATAGCATTCTTGGAGGTGCACAACAGTATCCCTGGCTGAGTCACTGAAAGGGCTTGCCTCCAGATTATCGGACTGAATCAGTAGTGCCGGCGAGATCAGAACCTATGACGCGCTGCACTTTCCTTTGATCCCGAGCCAGACCGGGGTCACGTTTACCGTCAGCCGCTGGCTGTTCGTGCGGCTGCTGGGAGCGATCTATCTGATCGCCTTTTCCTCCCTGGGCGTCCAGATCCTGGGTCTGGTTGGGGAACAGGGCATCTTGCCGGCCCGTGACTTCCTGGATCGAGCCTGGGCCGCCTGGGGAACGAAAGCCCTTTTCCAGCTCCCCTCGCTCTTCTGGATCTCCACTTCGGATCAAACGTTGATCGGAGCCTGCTGGGCGGGGGCCGCCCTTTCCGGCCTGCTGATCCTCGGTTTCGTGCCCCCTGTGAGTCTGCTGTTGCTGTGGGGCCTCTACCTGTCGCTGTCCGTGGTTAGCCAGATCTTTCTGGGTTTCCAGTGGGACGTCCTGCTTCTGGAGACAGGTCTCATTGCCGTGTTCTATTCCCGCTGGGCGAAATGGGACTCCTTTCCCGAGACGGATTTTCTGCCCGATCCTCAGGAGACGGATCCGGCCGATTCGAGAGATGTCGCGGCGAATGCACTGACAGGGGGTTGGACGTCGAGTGAAGTATTGATGAGGTGGATGTTGTACCTCCTCCTTTTCAAGCTGATGTTTCTTTCGGGCATAACGAAGATACTGAGCGGAGACGAGACCTGGGCCGCTTGGACAGCACTGGAATACCACTACGAAACACAGCCTCTCCCACCCTGGCCGGCCTGGTACATGCACCAGCTTCCTGCCTGGGCTCACCGCATCTCACTGGCTTTCATGTGGCTGGCAGAACTGGTGGTTCCTTTCGCATTTCTGGGACCGACCTCCTGGCGACGGATCCGTCTGGGCGCGGCGGCTGTGACGATCTTCTTTCAGCTGGGCCTGATCGCGACCGGGAACTACACTTTTTTTAACTGGCTGACGATCGTTCTGTGCGTTCCTCTGATTGACGATCGGGCCTGGAGGTCGCTGGCTGGGGCCTGGCTGCGTTTGGGATCGTCGATTCGCGGGGAAGTCGAGGGGGTCCTGAGTCTGAAGCTGTTTCTGTGCCGAGGGTTTATGGTCCTGACGCTTCCTCTCAGTATCCTGGTCTTTGTGGAGGAAATGGCGCGAACTGCCGACTGGGTTGAGATCAGAAACTGGCTGCGCTCAGCCGATCCCGTGACCGGGATGATCGAGCCCTTCCGATCCATCAACGGATACGGCCTGTTTCGCGTGATGACGACACAACGGCCAGAGATTGTGGTGGAGGTCAGCGGGGACGGTGAGACCTGGCTCGAGTATCCCTTTCGTTGGAAAGTAGGCGACGTGGCACGCCGGCCCCGCTTCGTGGCACCTCACCAGCCCCGACTGGATTGGCAGATGTGGTTTGCGGCTTTGAATCCTCGAGGAAATGAGGCGTGGCTGCACAGCCTGATGAAACGCCTTCTGGACGGCTCGCCGAGAGTCGCTGCATTGCTGGACGAGTCGCCCGTGGGTCCCGATCCTCCTCGCTATGTGCGCCTGGCGTACTTCGACTATCGGTTCACGCGGACGGGCCAGAACCCGTCCACTGACTGGTGGATCCGAAGGCGGCTCGGAGAGCTGACCCCGGCTGTCTCCCTGGACAGTTTTGCCTTAGTCAGGCCTTGATCGATGACCAACGCCCCTTCCCGAAAAGGACTGCCGAAACGCCCTGCTTCATCTTCAACCAAAAAGAGAACATAAGTGTCGTTTGGGGTCCAATCGATGGTGTCGAAGGAGAAGACGGAATAGTCGTGGGCGGACGACGAGCTGCTATCGCCCCAAAATCGGGAATCGTGCTGGATCCGGTGATTGCGCGTACTAATTATAGGCAATCACGTCGCATCATTTATAGGGAATTATGTTGTACCATTCATAGGTTTTTGTGTCGATACTAAAATAGTGTTTGATGCTTCTCACTGTCGGCCTTTTCCTGCGCAGATTCAATTGCCGCAAGTGGCCACGCCATACGATCTTGGCGCGGAGAGAGCGTCTAATCTTTCCACTGCTCGCCTGAAAACCATAAACCAATATAGATTCATTATTTACAATGATTAGGCTGGAACGAAAAGAACGAAGTGGACCGTTGCCATTTTTGAGAAAGGTGGTGGCGGATGGGTCCGCAAGTGACGAGAATTGACAATTCGTTAAGACTAGTGTACTGTACGGAAAGTTCCCGTCGTTAATAGTCAGGGCCGTTCGCTATCATTCGTTATGGCAAGACCACATATCCGACTGGAACTCCCCGCACACGATCGAGAGATTTTGCGTTCCTGGTTGCGAGCCTCCAAGACCAAGCGCAGTCTGGCTGAAAGGGCTGAGTTGATCCTGCTTTGCGGCCAAGGGTTCACGGCAACCCAGGTGTCTGAGAAACTGTTCACGCGCTTGCGCACGGTTCAGGAGTGGCGGCGACGCTACCTGCAGCAGGGACTGTCAGGACTGGAGGATCAACCTCGCTCAGGCCGCCCCCGAAAGTTGTCGCCGGCCAAAGTGCGGGCCATCCTCACCGCCACGGTGCAACGGATTCCCTGCGAGTCGACCTTCTGGAGTGTACGCCTGATGGCCGAGCACGCCGGAGTGAGCTGCCATCAGGTCACTCAGATCTGGAAGGCGGCCGATCTGAAACCGCATCGCATCCGCAACTTCAAGATCAGCCACGACCCTCATTTCGCCGAGAAGGTGATCGATGTCGTCGGGCTTTACATGGACCCTCCCGACAATGCTCTGGTCTTATCTGTGGACGAGAAGACCCAGATCCAAGCCCTGGATAGAACCCAGCCCATGCTCCAGCTCAAACCCGGACAGATCGAGCGACGAACGCACGACTACAAACGTCACGGTACGGCCAGCCTCTACGCCGCTTTCGATGTGGCCACGGGAGCGGTGATGGGGCGCATCACGAAGCGGCATCGGGCCCAGGAGTTCTTGGCCTTTTTGCGTCAGATCGATCAAGCGGTCGATCCCGATCTGGATGTTCACCTCATCCTGGACAACTCCAGTACTCACAAAACCGAGAAGGTTCGAAGTTGGCTGGCGCGCCGAGAACGCTTCCACCTGCACTTTACTCCCACCAGCGCCTCCTGGCTCAACGCCGTGGAGACCTGGTTCTCTCAGCTGGAGCGCCGTTCCATCTACCGCAACTCCTTCACCAGCGTTCAAGATCTGCGACAGGAGATCCGAAGATACATGCGAGTCCACAATCAACACTTGGCCAAGCCCTTCAAGTGGCGCGCCACCGCCGATTCGATCCTGGCAAAGGTCAAAAAAACCAGAGAATCAATCGGTCAATGTTAACGTCGGGCATTTATCAGACAGCACACTAGCGCAAGAGAAGACACCATGAAAAAGACTGAATCGAATCGGCTCACTCTTTCTCTGACGATGGCTGTTCTTCTATTTCTGACCACAGGATTCGTGTTTTCGCAGGTTGACCGCTTTCAAGTCCGGGAAGGCGGGGCACTCGAGGTGTGGCGCATAACGGATGATCCGACCGTTCGGGATTGGGCGAATTATCACAACATCCAGTGCTGGAGTCCGGATGGACGATACGTCTCCTTTACCCATTTTGCATCGGACGGGGTCGAATTCGGTACCAGCGAAGCCGCAGAGATTCACCTGTACGACCTGTTCAAAAAGAGGGACATCACGGTAGAGAACGGGACGAGTCCGCGCTGGGCGAACGATCACAACTGGCTTTTTTATATGCGAACCAACCCGAAAGCAGGTCCTGTAGAAGGGAAGGACTCACGGTTGGTGTGGCTGGATGTAGACAAAAACAAAAAGAGACAAATCGCCTCAGGCGTGCAGAGCCTGAACGAACCTGATCATGATGACCGCTGGATTTTCGGAATACATTCGCCTGGGGATAACGAAAAGAACGCAGTGCGCATACCCATACAGGAAAACCCGGGAGTTGAAGAGTTACAGGGACTTGGAAAATACATCCATGAGGACAAATGGAACGTAAATCCGAGCCATCCGATTCTGAGTTATTGGGATGCCCGGTATAAGAACTTTTTCTATGCGACCGAAGGCACCCGGGATATCCCTTTCAACGCACTCTTGTCCAAATTAGCCATAAGAGAGGTCGGGTCGACCTCGTAAGATTCGGTTGATCGAATAACCGGACAAGGAGGACCCGACCATGAATCGATTTTGCAGCATTTTCAGTCAACTTCTCCAGCTTTTTCCTCGCTGGGAGTTTCAACAACTGGTCCTGGAGACCAAAGCCGAGCGCCATGCACGCGGTTTCAGCAGCTGGGGACAGTTTGTCGCCATGCTGTTTTGCCAGCTGGGCCGTGCTCATAGCCTGCGGGAGATCTGCGGAGGCCTGGCCAGCTGTGAAGGAAAACTGCATCATCTTGGAATCGCTTCTCCCAAGCGCTCCACCCTCAGCTATGCCAATAAGCATCGACCCTGGCAACTGTACGAAAAGGTTTTTTACCGCCTGCTGGATCGTTGTCTGAGAGAGACCGAAGGGCGTCGCAAGAGAAGATTTCGTTTCAAGAATCCGCTGCTGAGTCTGGATGCGACCGTCATCGATCTGTGCGCACAATTGTTTGACTGGGCTCATTTTTGCCGAACCAAGGGGGCCGTCAAACTGCATCTACTCTTGGACCACAACGGTTACCTTCCCGTCTTTGCCCACATCACCGAGGCAGCCACGGCCGACATCACCGTGGCTCGCCGTCTGAAGTTTGCCGCCGGCACCGTTGTCGTCTTTGATCGCGGCTACAACGACTACAACTGGTATGCGGACTTGACCCGTCAGGGCGTCTTCTTTGTGACCCGTCTCAAAGACCGTGCCGATTACGAGGTCCTCGAAGACCGCCCGCTTCCCAAAAACCGTCGAGTCGTCCGTGACCAGGTGATTTTCTTTCACGGACTGGCCGCCCAGGACAAAACCTGTTTCTTGCGCCTGGTCGAAATCCAAGATCCGCTCTCTGGCCGCCTCGTTTTTTTGACGAATCACCTGGATTTCGGAGCCACCACCATTGCCGCAATCTACAAGGAGCGCTGGCAAATCGAGCTCTTTTTCAAGGCCCTCAAGCAGAATCTACGGGTCAAGACCTTCGTCGGCACCTCGGCCAACGCCCTCAAGACCCAAATTTGGACAGCATTGATCGCTCTGCTGATCCTGAAGTTTCTGCAGCTCAAAGCAACCTTTGACTGGTCACTGTCCAATCTGGCCGCACTGCTGAGGATGAACATGTTCGTTCATAGAGACTTGTGGAGGTGGTTGAACCAACCATTCAAGTTCCCACCCCTACTACCGGAGAGCTCTCAACCCTCCTTCACCTTCTCGTAATCTGGACAGCACCATCGGAGACCTGGACATGAAAAGACTGAAAATCCCGTCCAAGACGCCAATAAAATCAAGGGGTTGATCATCGAATCTCAGCTAATTTGGACAGCAGTGCTTTCAACGCGCGGCATCGTGTGATGTGCGATTTGGAAGGCGGCAGCCGCACTGCACCGTTTCCGATCATGGAAGGTGCTCACTTCGGCTGGTCAGGCGATGGGAGTTACCTCATGTGTGGCAACGGCCAGGTGCGAGGTGTACGGTACGATGAATCTCTTCCTGCAAATATTCATTTTCTCGCCGGGGTCCGGGTTGGGGATATCTGCCGGTGCGGCCTGAGCGGACGCTGGATCTGCGGCAGTACGGAGAGTGGCAGGGGGCCGTTGCAACTGGCTGACACACGGTCCGGTGACGGCTGGATGGTCCTGAGAACTCATTCCGTGATCTGCTATCCGGGTTCGGGAGATCATTCCGGGCCTTACGATATCGATGCAAAAGGGAGTCCCGATGGCACGAAGATCGCCTTCATAACAAATTACGATCTAAAAAATGGCCCTTATACCAAGATAACTAAAGACGTGACCGGGGACCGTATCATAGTTCGCTCGACAGATGGATTTCCCGAAAAAGGCCTATTAGTCTCGGTCACCCACGCCATCGGTCTGACTGGCTTTCACACGGAAGTATTGAGTTATGACCGGAAGACCGACACCAGCTTCGAAGGCTTGACACGGGGGCTTTATGAAACGACGATTTCAAGCCCGGTGGCAGGTCAAACCGTTACCTCATTTGAAACGAGACTCATCGCCAGGGATAAGTGGCAAGAGCTGCCATTACCATCCAGAAGTCTGCGTAACATCATAACAGATGAGAATTCACCACTGAGAAAGCAACGCTCGTCTGATATTTATGTGGCAATCGTGCGTTTGCCGGACCAGCCTTATCTAGGAAAGATTGACGATCATGTGGAATTGATTCCGGGAGAGAACCACTGGGAAATCTATGGCTATTCTATTTACCGGGATGGGAAAAAGGTGAGCAGCAATCCAATCCTGCCTGGCGCATCATTCTCAATAGATGAACCTGGAAAGTACACAGCCGTTGCCGTTGAATGGTCCGGGCTCGAAAGCAAAGAGAGCCACGCACTACAACTCACCGGCGGCACGACATTGAGAGTGCGTCAGGATAAGCCGTCCGATTTTTCCTGGACGGTCGATCGCTGGCTGATGGCAGGAAAGGAAGTGTCCGCGAAAAATGCCAAAAGAGCGAGCGAAGCTGTTAAAGAGATCGTCCATCGCTATGACGGTGTCATTCAGAGGGAGTGGTATAACTGGGGACAGATCTTGAAAAGACATGATCTAGATCTTGAAGGAAAACCCACACGTCATTTGTATTATCAGAATAGCGTGCTGGCAAGACGGGAGTATCACAAGCGGGACGGCAGTCATGTCAGCACGGAACATTTCGCTCCTGATGGCTACATAACGGAATCGGTTCGGTATGGGACCGTTGACGGAAAATCGCTTGAGATCAGTCACTGGTGGTATGAGAAGGCAGTGCCGGTAAGAAACATTTCACGTGGTGCTGTTTTTGAGAGAGATGGCAGCAGATGGGTCCGCAAGTCAAAAATGTTTGGTGAAGGCTTGAGCCGGAACTTCGATTAGTATGGCTGGCCCGTAACTTGCTGTGTGCTTCCTAAGACCAAGGTAGCACTTTATTCCGGAGACATGGGTGACTGTCCCTCCGAAAAACTCCATCCAACCGGTGAGGGAGCTTGTGGGCGCAGGCTCAGGTTGCGAATCTGAATAATCTTCCTCGGCGAGCACTACGAACCACGATGAGAATTAGTGGACAGGCGTTTGCTTTGCGGTTGAAGAAGCCTCCCAGACAGACCTTGCCCATGTCGGACAGATGTTGAGCGAATCAGTCGGTTGTGACTTGAGTCCTACGCCGCCACCCGTTCGTAGCGATGGTGAAGGCCACCGCAGATCGGAAACGAGTTGCGCAGGAAGGGCAGCCAGTTCGAAGGCTTGTCAGGCTGATTCTTCGGATGATCCATGTACTTGCGGATGGTGTCGTCACAAGGAGGATCGCAGACGAGAAGCCGCAGGGTGTCCCCGATTCGTTCGGCACTCCATAAAGGATTCTCTCGGCTCAGCTTGCGAATCAGATCGCGCATCTCCTTTGGCACGAGAGGCCGGCCGGGGCGGCTCCTCGACTTGCGGCGCCGGTAGAGACGGAATGCCGTGGTGTGCCATCGCTTGACCGTCGCCGGCTGCATCAGTTGTGCAACCTGATGCCATTGATCCCAGACCCTGGAGAGCAACACCCAAAGAAGTCTGAAAGCACTGGTGAATCTGGGTCTCGGCCGATCCTTCTCAAGGATCCGACGCTTGCACGCGGCCAACTGACTCTTTGCCGCTACGACTCGTGCCGCCAAAGTTACCCGTGAGCTGAAGAAAGCCGATAGAAATGTATAGACGAATTCGGCAGCTTGCCTGAGATCAGAACTTGTCCTGAGGATGAGCTGGAACAGGCAACGAATCTTTCTCATGGCCCGCAGGATACGAGGCCTTGAGCTCCACCTCAAGATCGTAAATATTCGGTAAACCCCGTCTTGCAATAATCTCCTTCCAAATAAGCCCGCGGTCAAACTTTGCTGGACACAGAAGCTGCGAGTGTGTATACAGGGAGCATGCAGCTGAGTGCTACCACCAAGCCGGAATCGGGTGGACTGACGGCTGATGGCTCGACGAAGCGGGTTTTGGTGGCCAAGGAAGAGTACATCCGGCTGCGCTGGGCGGCAGCGTACTGGAAGGCCCAGCATGCCGGGGCGGTGGAGAGAGAAAAGCAGTTGAAGTCAGAGAACTTGAGTCTGCGGGCTCGAGTTCGAGAGCTGGAGAGTCAGCTCTGGGGGCGCAAGAGTGAACAGGCCAAGGGTGGGCGCGCTGGCAGTTCCAGCCCCAAGGCGAGCGGGCGACCCCGAGGGCAGCAAAAAGGCAAGCAGGGGCACGGTCGGACCACTCTGGACGGGTTGGCAGCCCAGGAAGAGGTAGTGGATCTGGAGGAAGCCCAAAAAAGCTGTCCGAAATGCGGTCTGGCACTGGAAGCCTTGGGCTGGACGGAAGACGCCGAGGTGGCCGAAATCGAAGTGCGGGCCCACCGGCGGGTGATCCGGCGGCGCAAGTACAAAGCGGCCTGCCGCTGCGGGGTGCTGCCCGGCATTGTCACGGCGCCCGCCCCGGCACGCTTGATTCCCAAAGGCAAACTAGGGATTTCGGTTTGGGTGGAGATTCTGCTGGAGAAGTTTGACCATTGCCGCCCCACCCACCGTCTGTTGCAGCAGTGGCGAGACCACGGTTTGACTCTCTCTGCAGGAACGGTGGCCGGAGGGCTGAAAAAACTGCAGGGTCTGTTTTTGCCGGTGGCCGAGGCGATCGCCCAGCAGCAGCTCACCCAGGAGAACTGGCAAGCCGACGAGACCGGCTGGCCGGTGTTTGTGGCGGTGGAAGGCAAAAGCGGACGGCTCTGGCATTTGTGGGTGTTTTTGTCGGCCTCCACAGTCGTGTACCAGCTCCAACCCAGTCGCTCGTCTGCAGTGCCTCAATCTCACTTCGGCAGCGCCCAGGGCACTTTACTCACCGATCGATATTCTGCCTATAAGAAGCTGGTCCGGGTCTCAGAGGGGCGTATTTGCCATGCCTTTTGCTGGGCTCACGTGCGCCGCGACTTTTGGCGACTGGGCCTATCCCACCCCCCCTGGCAGGACTGGTCCCTGATGTGGATTGACGACATTGGCCGGCTCTTTGCTGCCAATCAGCTGCGGCTGGCAGTTCGCGATCAGCCCTTGGAATGGGCCCGGGCCGATCGAAAGCTGCGGGTGGCGGTTGAGAAAATGCGAGAGCAATGCGAGGCTCAACGCCAGCTTCCCAGCCTGGCTCCCCCCTGTCGCAAGGTCCTGAAAAGCCTGGCTCGACACTGGCCAGGGCTGACCGTGTTTGTGGATCAACCGGAAGTGGCTATGGACAACAACGCCGCCGAACGCGCCTTGCGCAACCCGGTGGTGGGACGCAAGAATTACTACGGCTCAGGCAGCCGCTGGAGCGCCCAGTTGGCGGCCAGCTTATTCAGCATCTTTGCCACCCTGCGACTCAACGGCCTCAACCCCCGCCTGTGGCTCAGGGACTATCTGCAGGCCTGCGCTAGGCAAGGCGGACAGCCGCCACCCGACCTGGATCCTTTTCTTCCCTGGGAAATAAGCCCCCATCGTGCCCGCGCATTGACCTGGGCCAGGACGCCGGCAGCGGAGGCTGGATGAAACGCTTCTGCGGGCGAGACTTTAGCGGCCGGGAGATGCGGCGACTGTGTGAGCTGATTGGCGAAGATCCGACCCGCTCGCGGGCCCAGCTCTCCCGCTTGGCCTGCCAGCTCTTGGGCTGGTTCAAGCCTGACGGTGGCCTCAAGGAGATGAGCTGCCGGGTGGCCATGCTGCGCATGCATCGGCAGGGGTTGCTGCAGCTGCCGCCCCCTCGCAACCCGAAGGGAGGCTCGGGCCCAATCAAGCACACTTTCTGCAGCGCACCACAACCGCTGCTGTCCCGACCCGTGCACGAGCTGTCCGGCCTGCATCTGGAGCCGGTCCTGAGCCGCCCCGACTCCACTTTGTGGAATGAATACATCGACCGCTACCACTATCTGGGATACAAGCCCCTGCCGGGTGCTCAGCTGCGCTACTTCGCTTGTTCCGAAAGCCGCATCCTGGCCCTGCTCGGCTTTGGCGCCGCCGCTTGGAAAACCGCCCCTCGCGACCGCTTCATCGGCTGGCGTCCTTCGGAAAGGGAGAGAAACCTTCAACTGATCGTCAACAACGCCCGTTTCTTGATCCTTCCCTGGGTCGAGTCCAAGAACCTGGCCTCTAAACTGCTGGCCATGGCCGCGCGTCAACTCCCCGAGGACTGGCACGACCGCTACGCCTACCGACCCGTTCTGCTGGAAACCTTCGTCGACACGGGGCGCTTCACAGGCGCCTGCTACAAGGCCGCCAACTGGATCCATGTCGGACAGACCCAGGGCCGGGGCAAGCTGGACCGTGACCGCAAGGCCGATCTGCCCACCAAAAGCATCTGGCTCTACCCCCTGAGCAAACACTTCCGAAGATCGCTTCGCTCCACTTGAGTTCCCAACCCGCCTCACCCCATTAGGCATAAAGCCGATGATGGGTTTACCGAATATTTACTCAAGATCCGCGTAAGTCATTGCTGTAAAAGGTGGACGGTATTTTTCGGGGGGACAGCGGCCAAACTGCAGACCTACCCGGAGCTTCTCGAAGGCGCCGCCTGTGAGGGTAGCGGCAAGTTCGGCCCGAAATAGTAGTAGAATAAAGTCGCTATGGAGAACGAATACACCGCCGTTGTTCGTCGGGACGGAGACTGGTGGATTGGGTGGATCGAGGAGATCCCAGGAGTAAATTCCCAAGGGGCCAGCCGCGATGAGCTCATGGACAATCTGAGATCAGCCCTGACCGAGATGCTGGAAATGAACCGAGCGGAGGCCAAGAGTGTCGCTGGGGATGACTTCGAAGAGGTTCGTATTTCCGCTTGAAGCGGCGAAGGCTCCTTTCTCATCTCACAAAGAACGGCTGCGCCCTGATTCGTGAGGGTGCTAAACATTCCTGGTGGGGAAACCCTTCCACTGGCTCCAAGTCGGCCGTACCGCGCCATACTGAGATAAGCGATCAGCTGTGCCGAAAGATCTGCAAGGACCTTGGAATCAACCGTCCCTGAATTAGTGGAAATATACCCGTATGGTGCCAAAACTCGACTGACTCGTCACGCCGCCTCCCGATGGTAATAGCTGAGCATTCCACCGAGGCGCTCTCGGCGTAGCACTGGGCCTTGAGTCGGGGTGTCCTTTGGCAAAGATTCGATTAACCGGTTGTCCAGTCCTTGGTGATTCCTCTCGCGGTGATAATGACTGAGGTACTCACGGACCGCCCTTCGAAGGTGATGCTCCCCCAGCAGGATCATCCTCTCTAAACATTCCTTTTTGATTGATCGCACGAATCTCTCCGCGTAGGCATTCAAATCCGGACTCTGAGCCGGCAACTTCACGGTCCTCACACCACCAGACGCCAGAATGTCAGCAAACTCTCGCGTGTATAGTGGGTCTCGGTCGTGGATCAGATACTTGGTTTTCTTGAGGAACCCATCGACGACATCAGTCAGATTGCGGGCAATCTGCTTCATCCACTCTCCGTAAGGTTGTTGAATTATCCCTGCGACCTCGACGCGCCGGGTCTTAAGATCGATCACAAAAAGTACGAAGTAGCGAACCAGGCCAGCCTTGGTGATGATCTCCAGGGAGAAGAAGTCGGCAGCAGCGATCGCTCCCCAATGGGCTTTCAGGAAAGTCTCCCACGGCATCCCCCTGCCTCGCTCCGGAGCCGGCTCGATACCGTTTTCTTTCAGGATTCTTTTGATGGTGTTCCGCTCAATCCGGTGGCCCAGATTACGCAAAGCGCCTCTGATTCGAGTGTACCCCCAGGTGTGATTGTCTTCTGCCATCCGAACGATGAGTGCCCGGATCTCTTGCGAACTCCGGGGGCGGCCTGGTCTGCGCTGCTGGCTGCCGTCGTACTTCTTGGCGATCAACTCTCTGTGCCAATGCAGCAGCGTATCCGGTGTGACGATGCAGGCAAGCTCCCTCAGGGCCGCGCGTCCCACGACCTTGGCCTTTTGAGCGAGCCGCCGTCTCTGGGTGTTGGTGAGGCGCAGCCGTTTGTTGCCCACCTGTTCACGGAGTACGCGGTTCTCCTCTTTGAGGTAATCGATTGCATCCTGCTGTGCACGATTGACCCAACCCGCCCACATCATCAGCAGAAACTTCAACGGCAAGTTCATGAAGGCTATCGTATTCCATTCGTCCAGGCCGATCAGACGAAATGGCCATCAGAAGAGAGGGCACAGGATCTGAAGCACCCTCCGATTCCGGTCAGCGGAGTTTTGGCACCATACGCGGTATCATGCAGTATCACGAGCTTCATCTCCATCCCCGTTGTGCTAAGTCAGATGAACACACAAGAAGTCGTCGAGTTCGGGACACTGGACGAACCGCCTTCTCAACCTTCAACTAAATTCGGGACAGCCTCGATTTTAGTAACATAGGTCATCATGCCGAGTCGAGACCCTTCCCCTCCTCCGCCCCGAGTTGCTGTTCTCGGATGTGGGTACTGGGGGAAAAATCTGGTCCGAAACTTCCGTGCCCTGGGTGCTCTCTATCAGGTCTGCGACATTGACTCCAGCCGTCTGGCCGGACCGCCAGGCCAGAGTGAGGTTTCGTTCACGAATTCCTACCAGGAGATTCTGGAAGAACAGGCCGTTGAAGCAGTCGTGATTGCCACTCCGGCTGCCGATCACTACCGCCACACTCGAGCAGCTTTGCTGGCCAACAAGGATGTCTTCGTTGAGAAGCCGCTGGCATTGACATGCGAAGAAGGCGGCGAGCTGGTCGAGATGGCCAGTGATCGGGGCTGCATTCTGATGGTCGGCCATGTTCTCGAATATCATCCGGCTGTCACTCGACTGCTCCAGCTACTGGAGGACGGAGCACTGGGAATTCTGCGCTACATCTACTCTCACCGGTTGAGCCTGGGAAAGATCCGCTCTGAAGAGAACATCCTGTGGAGCTTCGCTCCCCATGACATTGCCGTCATTCTACGTATGATTGGCAAGCTTCCCCTGGAAGTTTCCGCCTTCGGCGGCAGTTACCTCCAGCCCAATATCGCTGACGTTACTGTCACTCACCTGCTCTTTGACAAAGGCGTGCGTGCCCACATCCATGTTTCCTGGCTGCACCCCTTCAAAGAGCAGAGGCTGGTGATGATCGGCTCCCGGAAGATGGCCTCCTTCGATGATGTCGGCAAGCGCTTGATCCTGTATGACCAGCGAGTGGAAATCGGGGCCGGTGGACCGGTGCCCATCAAAAGTGATGGTGAAGAGGTGCACTTTTCAGAAGATGAGCCGCTGCGCCTGGAGTGCGAGGCCTTTCTGGAAGCTGTGCAGAGCCGCCGCCCGCCCAGGACTGACGGGGCCAGCGGACAGCGGGTTCTCAATGTGCTGCAGGCCGCCCAGCAGTCATTGATCATGAACGGCCAGCCGGTGGTGCTGCCCTTTGAAAAGCAGGTGGTCGCGTGAGCGCCCACCAGAATTCTCAATCGAGCCTCTCCGAAAAACCCTACTTTGTCCACTCCAGTGCCTTCGTGGATGAGCCCTGCTGGATTGGGAAAGGCACCAGAATCTGGCACTTCTGCCACATCATGAAAAATGCGACCATCGGCCGTGGCTGCAGACTCGGTCAAAATGTGTTTGTAGCCAGCCATGTCGTGGTCGGCAACAACGTCAAGATCCAGAACAACGTTTCTCTCTACACGGGAGTCGAACTGGAGGACGACGTGTTCTGCGGGCCATCCTGTGTTTTTACCAATGTGGTGAATCCGCGCTCCCAGATCGTCCGGCGTGATCAGTATGAGAGCACGTTGGTCCGAACCGGTGCTACCATCGGCGCCAACGCCACTCTGGTGTGTGGTTGCACGATTGGGCGCTATGCATTTGTGGGCGCCGGTGCGGTGGTGCGCGGTGACGTCCCGGACTACGCCCTTATGCTGGGAGTCCCTGCCCGCCAGAGGGCCTGGATGAGCCGCCACGGTCACAGGCTGCCGATCCAGGGGAAGGACGGAGTGTTTGTCTGCCCGGAGTCAGGCTGGCGATACCAGGAAATTGAGACGAGGGTGTTGCGATGTCTGGACTGGCCGGAGGAGAAACCGCTCTCGAGCAGATGAAAGTCTCTCTACTTCGGGTGGACAACCCCGGAGTAAAGCCTCCCCTTGCCTTACTGCGCGACTCCGGATATAGCCCTATTCGATAGGAAGTCCTTGTGCATGCCTTGAGCACGCTCTAACCTGACAGGGGGGAAGGAGGTCGTTGATCTCTTTTACCCATGGTGCTCCTTCGAAGGGGTAGATCTGTGTCCGAGATCGGGACGCGCATCTTATGGGAGCTAACGATTCCGAATCGTCTGAACCTAATCCTGATTTCTCGATCCTTATCCGCACACGGGACCGTTTGGCATATCTGCGTCGTGCTTTGGAGTCTCTTGAGCGGCTTGACTACCCACGGAGAGCATACGAGATAGTGGTCATCGTCGACGGAAGCCGCGATGGTACTGGTGAATGGCTCCAGGAGTGGAAGCGCAACGCCAACTGTGCCGTCACCGTACTCAATTCTTCCCCCAAGGGACTGGCCAGTAGCAACAACATCGGCTTGCAAACGGCCAAGGGACGGCTGGTGGTGTTTCTTGACGACGACTGCCTAGTACCAACCGACTGGCTATCTCTGTTTCACCAGGCTGCAAAAGACAAGGGAGGGGCGGTCCTTTGCGGGAGGCTTCATAATGGTTGTTCCGGGAACTTACTCTCAGAGTTAACCATCTTCCTGCTCAACTGCCTGCAGGAAACATCCCGGCGGGCCGACGGCCAGGTCTCCTTTTCCTCCTCGGCGAACACCGCCTATCCCTGTGAGGCTGTCGCCCTGGTCGGCAGCTTTGACGAGCGCTACGACGAACTGGCTGCAGAAGAGCGCGACTGGAACCAGAGGCTGCAGGACGCCGGCTGGGCATTCCACGACCTTCCGTATCTGATCGTGGAGCACAATGACCCCCTCAGCTGGAGACGCTTTTTGGCCACACATCTACGCTATGGGCGTGGAGCGTTCCTGTTCTATCAGATCCATCGCCATGAGCCTCTATTCAGGTCAAGACGAGACATGAGGCTGATCCGGGCTATCCTCTCGCGCTACAAGTTCCCCAGGAACCTGGGCATGTCGGGCCTGCTGCTGGTGGCGCAACTGACGACGGCAACCGGTTTCATTTGGCAAGGGCTCGTTTCTCTACCTGGAAGACTCCGACAGTGAACAGCGGTGGGGCTCTCGCGGCGCCCGGTTACTGCTCTTGGGTGACAAGACTGTGGTAGAGGTCTAGATAGGCAGAGCCCACGCGTTCCATAGAATAGCTATCTCGGATCAGTCTGCGGGCGTTCTCACCCATGATGGATCGTTCCGCCTCGGACTTTGACGCTATCTCCAACAGACAACGGACAAGGGCCGTGGCATCTCCGCTTGGGAAGAGCAGGCCGTTGTGGCCATGCCGCACCAGCTCCGGATTGCCGCCGGCATCGGAAGCGACCACAGGTGTTCCCTGGCTCATTGCTTCCAGGACGGCGTTCGAGAGCCCCTCGTCCCGGGATGGTTGCACCAGACAGGCAGCTTGGCGGATCAAGGGAGCTACGTTCTGGACATAGCCTTGGTATTCGACCCTTGTCCCCCATCGCTTGTGGCACATGGCTCTCACACGATCCTCCTCGGGATGGAACCCCGCCACCAGCAGCTTCCATCGATCCAGTACGGGAGCAACTTTCTCCCAGGCTTCCAACGCCAGATCCCACCCCTTTCGATGGTTGAGTGTGCCGCAGAAAAGAAAACAGTCGGATCGATCGTCAGGGACGACCACTCCTTGGTTGTCCGACTCGATTCCGTTCGGAATTCGGTGCAGTCGTTGTGGAGGGATTCCCGCAGCAAGCGTGCGTTCGAATGCGGTTTGGCAGACCACCACCAACGCTTCACAGCTCAGAACCCAGCGGTGGAGAGAGTTCGAGAAGGGCATCCAGCCATAGTATTCCAGGAACTCTTCCGGACCCGAGGCGGGTATCTTGAGGACGCAGGGAACTCGACTCCGACGGGCGGCAAGCAGCGCCGGAAGCGTTGTATGCGTGAAGTGCATACCATGCAGATGGATCACGTCGACGTGCCTGACCAGGGAGGCAACCCGGCGATACATGGCTCCAGAGTGGGGCAAACGAGCCCTGAGACCTAGGGTTCTGGGATTCTCCTTCGTGGGTACGGTGTAAATTCGAATGTGTCCATGGACATCCTCGTCCCGCGGTGAACCACTGGTCACTATGGAGACTTCGACTCCCAGCTTGCTCAATGCTCGAGCCAGACGCATAGCCTGGATCTCTGACCCACTCGCCAGTTCCGGCGGCAGAAGGTGACTGACCATTAGTATCCGCAGGGGACGGGGTACAGCAGGATTCATCGTAGGTCAGAGCCCCAGGGCTGCAGCGTCAGGAGAAGGCGCTCCGTACTGCGCCAAGGCGCGATCTGTAGGACCGTCGAAGCGGAGGTGACCTCTTTCAAGGACGAGGGTGCGCGGGCAAAAGCCACGGATCGTATCCAGATTGTGGCTGACGAATATCACCGTTCGCCCTTCGTCGCACATCTTACGGATCTTCTGGAGGCACTTGACTCGGAAGTCGCTGTCGCCGACCGAGATCACCTCGTCGAAGAGCATGATGTTGGCGTCCAAGTGGGCGGCGACCGAGAAGGCGAGACGCATGTAGGTGCCGCTCGAATACCGCTTCACCGGTGTGTCCAGAAACTCTTCCACCTCGGCAAAGGCGACGATCGCATCGAACTTCTCGCGCACTTCGGGGATGGTCATGCCGAGCGTGGAACCGAACAGAAAGGTGTTCTCGCGCCCCGTAAACTCAGGGTGGAAGCCACCTCCCACCTCCAGCATGGAACCCACCCTCCCTTCGAGGATCGCGTGACCTTCCGTAGGCCAAGTGATGCGAGAGAGGATCTTGAGCAGGACCGACTTTCCGGCCCCGTTGGGTCCGACGAGCCCGACCAGTTCCCCGTGACGCAGGGCGAAGCTGACGTCGCGAAGGGCCCACAGCGGGTCTTGTTTCCGCGCCGATCGAGGGGGCAGCCCAGGGACGATGCGCCGAGCGACATCCTCGAACAAACCATGCAGGCCGTGGACATACGGGCCCCGGGTAAACCGTTTGCCGAGCTTCTCGACCTGGATCGCCATCGCGCCCATGTTTCAAACCAAGTCTGCAAAAGTGGTCTCTTCGCGCCGGAACCAGTAGAGCCCGCCGACGAGGACGAGCACGAGGACCGCGAGGGACACGAGCATCATCCGGCCCGGGGGATGGCCCTCTCCCGCCAAGGCCCAGCGAAATCCCTCGACCACTCCTGTCATGGGGTTCATCTCGTACAGGGGCCGCCATGCTTCGGGAACGACGCTCAGGGGATAGGCCACCGGCGTCAGAAACAGCCACAGCTGCGAGATGAAGGGCATGCCCTGGTTCACGTCGCGAAATCGGACGTTGATCGCTGCCAGCCACAACCCGAAAGCGAGGGCGGTCGTCGTAGCCATGAGGACGAAGAACGGAAGTGTGAAGATGGCGAAGCCCGGAGCGAAACCGTAGAATATCATCAAGGGGATCAGGACCAGAAGAGACATGATCAGGTCGACCAGTCCTCCCAGCACGGACGCAAGCGGAAGAAGGAGCCGCGGAAAGTACACTTTGGAGATCACGGCCTGCTGAGTCACCACGCTGCCGCTGGCCATCGTCATGGCGTGCACGAAGTAGGTCCAGGGGACAAGGGCACAAAACGTGAAGATCGGGTAGGGCACGTCGCCCGACGAGACATCGAGCCAACGTCCGAAGAAGACACTGAAGACGACCATCGTCAAGAGGGGCTGAAGGATCACCCAAGTGATGCCTGCCAGCGTCTGCTTGTATCGTACCCTAACATTCCGCCAGGCGAGGATGACCAACAGCACGCGAAACTGCAAGAGTTCAGATAGATCGAGCGGCACCCAGCCGGAGCGAGGCTCGATGCGTAAGACGGGGAGTGCCATGGTTGATCGTTTCTTTACCGGGTTTTGCGACGCTGTGAAGGACGTCTCTGTGCGCGGTACGCAAGCTCGCCCAGACTGCAGACTCCAGCGACGATAGGGCTGCGGGTGATCTGGCTGGGCAGTTCCTCGAGTGCAGCTCGTTTGCCAGGATCGACTGCCAGACTCACGATCGCGAACGCAACTCCTCAAGCCTGCTGGAGATTTCCCTTGGATTCCTCCGAAGAAACGGCAGGCTCAGGTGTGTCAGCAGGGGGAGTCTGTCCACGTAAGGGTCGACGCGATGTCGGTATAGGCGGCGGTCCCTCACGTCAGCCAGTGGTCGCCCAACGAATTCGCCAAGTCGCCGGAAATCGCCTTCATCTCTCATAAGATCTTCGTATTTTACAGTGATCTGCGACCCACTCCCACGCGCCGCATGCTTCAGAATACACTCATTGAACGTTGTCCAGGTGTGAAGTACGCGGAACGACTTCAGCAACCGGACCCTCTGTGCCAACATGGGTGAGACACTTCTTCCCCACTAAATTAGACTAGAGGGTGAGAAGCTGGATCACACGATGATGGTAAACAGGAGCGATAAGAAACTGAGGATTTTGGAGACTTCGGAGCGAAGCGGAGAGGTCCCCAAAATCGGTGCGGAACGGACTGAGCCCGACAGGGTTCTTCCTAGACCCGATCCGGAAGTTCCCAGCAAGGCCACGCGTCGCCGATTTTCAGCCCGCTATAAGCTCCGGATCCTGGAGCAGGCCGATGGATGTGAAGAGTCGGGCGGAGTGGGAGCCTTGCTGCGCCGAGAAGGACTTTACTGGTCGAATCTTCAGACCTGGCGACGACAACGCGAGGAAGGAACGCTGCAGGCGCTGACTCCTCGCAAGCGGGGGCGCAAGTCCAAGCCGGTCAATCCTCTGGATCATCAATTGAGGCAAGTTCAGGCCGAGAATCGGAAGTTGAAGCGCAAGCTCGAGAAGTTTGAAGCCATGCTGGATCTCCAAAAAAAAGTCTCGCAACTGTTGGGGATCTCTCTGGCGAGCAGCGAAGAGAACGGAGACGAGAGCTGATGGACGAAGCTTTGCGATTCTCACAATCCCACGGAGTCCGGGCCGGCTGTCAGGCTCTGGATCTGCCGCCATCCAGTCTGTATCGGGAGAAACTTCGGCGGGAACGGCCGGCGATGGATCCTCGACCTCGGCCCGCATCCCCACGCGCCTTGAGCCCGCCCGAGAAGGAAGCTGTCGTGGAGGTCCTGCACAGCCAGCGGTTTGTCGACAAAGCTCCCGCCACAGTGTGGGCGGAGCTACTGGATGAAGGGCGATACTTGTGCTCGATCCGAACCATGTATCGCATTCTGTCCCAACGTCTGGAAGTCAAGGAGCGTCGCCGCCAGCGCCGCCATCCCCAATACGCCAAGCCAGAACTCCTGGCCACCGGCCCCAACCAATGTTGGTCATGGGACATCACCAAGCTCAAGGGTCCCGTCAAATGGAGTTATTACTACCTCTATGTGGTTCTGGATATCTTCAGCCGCTACGTGGTGGGCTGGATGGTGGCCACCCAGGAGAACTCACGCCTGGCCAAGGCTTTGATCGCCCAGAGCTACTCCAAGCAGGCGATCGTGTCGGGAGATCTCACCCTCCATGCTGATCGAGGGTCGTCGATGAGTTCCAAGGCACTGGCCTTGCTGCTGGCCGATCTGGGAGTGACCAAGTCTCACTCTCGGCCTCACGTCTGTGACGACAATCCCTACTCGGAGGCCCAATTCAAGACCCTCAAGTACCGGCCCGAATTCCCGGCTCGATTCGGCACCATCCAGCAAGCCAGAACCTTTTGCCGGGAGTTCTTCGATTGGTATAACCGCGACCATCGCCATTCGGGTATCGGCCTGCACACTCCCGAGGACGTGCACTACCTCACCGCCATCGCCACACGTCGCAATCGAGCCCAAACACTGGAGGCCGCCCATGCACTCTTCCAGGAGAGATTTCCCAATGGCAAACCCGTTCCTCCCGCTCTTCCAGAGGCGGTTTGGATCAACCCTCCCGAAAAGAAGGACCCCTGAGATGACGCTACTGTAATTTATTCACCAAAGTGTCTCAAAGTTGTTGACACGTTCCGGACCTGCTTCCAGCCCACAATATGCGCGTGCTTCAGCACCTCGATGAATCCACGGTACACGATGACCAACGCGTGTGCCGGAAGCTCACTCTGCCAGACCGGATACGTCAAGCATGTCCGCGGATCCTTGAAACCCCAATCGGCATAACGCCGCCCGCAGTCCTGGATGATCCGACGCATTTCTTTCCGCTGCTTGCGCGTTGGACGGCGGGGCAACTTCCATGCTATCGCGACGTCGTCGTAGTGACCTTGTTCATTCACACCGTCACGACGCACGATAGCACCCAAGGGTGGAATCATGCAGCCAGAAAGCAGTTGGTGATTCAGGTCCACCACCGATGCACGCTCGTAGTGACCTCCTTCATCATAGTCCGTGGATTCGTCGGCGTGATCTACCATGTTGATTCCCGATGCATGTAGGGTGCGGGAAACAAGGGTTGTGCCCGACTTGTGCACCCCCAACACGACGTAGATCATCGTCTCCTCGTACCCACTACGAATATCTCTCCAACTCCTGATCAAAGGGGTGTACCGTTCTTTCTGTAATTTGGGAAAGGTGAGCTAAAAGGATCAGAGGTCTGGGGCAGGATTTCTCCAAAAACTCAAGGCAACGAGTAAGGAGGATCCGAATGACCCCAGACCCAAAACAGAGGCTACCACGAGAACTATTGAGAGAGCTGATCGAAGAAGGCAGTGAAGCGTTTCGAGGAGTATTAGAGAAGCTGATCAACGCCGCCATGCAGCTGGAACGAGAAGAGTTTCTGGGAGCTCGACGCTGGGAGCGGAGCGAGCAGCGTCGAGACCACGCCAACGGGTACAAGGACAAGACGCTGTCCACTCGAGTGGGACAGCTGCGAATCCGGATTCCACAAGTACGTCACCTGGACTTCTATCCCCGATCCCTGGAACGAGGGTGCCGTTCGGAGAAGGCGCTCAAGTTGGCCATCGCCGAGATGTATGTAATGGGCGTGTCGACGCGCAAGGTCACCGAGATCTCCGCCAGCCAGGTCTCAAGAATCTCCAAGCTGCTGGACGACGAACTCGAGCAGTTTCGCAACCGCCCTTTGGGCAGCTATCCAGTTGTGTACCTGGATGCGCACTACGAGAAGGTCCGTCGCCAGGGCAGCATTCAGGATGTGGCCGTCTTGAAAGCGACCGGAGTCAACTGCTGGGGCAAGCGGGAGGTGATTGGGGTCAGCTGCCGACTCAGCGAGGCTGAGGTCCACTGGCGAGGGTTTCTGCAGCAGCTTCAAAAGCGTGGTCTGGAGGGTGTGCAGCTGATTGTCAGCGATGACCACTCGGGTCTACGTGCTGCTAGAAGAGCCGTTTTTCCCTCGGTGCCCTGGCAACGCTGTCAGTTTCACCTGAGCCAGAATGCTCAGCGTTACGCCCGCCGATCCGATCAACGTGCCGCCATCGCCACTGACATTCGAGACATCTTCAACGCACCCTCAGGCGGCGAGGGCGAGGCCATGCTTCGAACCCGAGTCGAGCAATACCGTGACCGCAACCCGGAGCTGGCCGATTGGATGGAGACCAACCTGCCCGAAGGCTTTACGGTCTTTCGTTTTGCACGTTCTACCTGGCGGCGCATTCGCACCAACAACGGGCTGGAGAACCTAAACCGTCAGATTCGCCGGCGCACCCGGGTCGTCGGTATCTTTCCAAACACCGAGTCCGCTTTGCGACTCATCACCGCCGTCGTCGAGGAGATTCACGAAGACTGGCTGATCGGGAAGCAGTACCTCAGTCTGGTCGATTTCAACCCACAGGAGAATCCTGTTTCAGATCGCTCTCAGTCAAATTACAGAAAAACAGTTGCGTAACCCTGATCAACAGCGCCGGATGTTCCCGATGCGCTCCTCCTACTCACCGACCTTCCTTCCTGGCTGGCTTCCTGAAGGATGTCTATCAGCTGATCAATGCGGCTTTCCCAGTGCAGATATCGATAGGCCCAACGTTGCGACCTCTTGCGGACCGCTTCCCGCTTCTCTGGGGAATACCCAAGGACTTCCTCGATGGCCTGGGCAATCTGGTGCGTCTCGAATGCGTCCAAGACTGGACACTCCGGTCCAAATGCTTCGAGAAACTCTGGGGAGTCGCTCGCCACCGATGTCACGACCATGCAACCCAAGCTCACGGCCTCTCTCGCAATGCCGCCTATACCCTTGGGTCGTGTGCCATATTGATCAAACAGCACAACATTCCTAAGGCACATGTACGCATGCAACTGGGGCAACGACAGCTGACCTACGAAATCACAGTACCGCCGCAGTCCAAGTTGGTCAAGGATCTGACCGTATTCGGACACATGATGTCCATGCATTCCAATCACCAGCCTGACATTCGCCGTGCCATTACGTGCGACGAATCGATGAAACGCTTCCAGGAACTTCTCGCTGGCCTTGTAGTCGACGACAGTGGGATCCAGGTTCTTCCTCGAAGGGCAGAAGAAGACCGAATCGTATTGGCGATACCGACTCTCCAGCTCTGCAAGGAGCTCACGGTCTACTCCTGCCGAGATTGCGTCTACATCGACCGGAAACGCATAGCGAGTCATCTTGTCTTGAACCCCGAGCAGCCTAGCCGCCCAAAACACTTCGTCCTGGGGTGAGAGGATACAGTTCACCGTTCTAATGCGCCTGCGATGTAGATACGATAGCCATTGACCGCCCAGCGCGTAAAAAACAACCGGTTTCTTCAAGGCCAATGCATTCACCACATAGTGGCCTGCGGTCATGACGACGTCGCATCGCTTGCTGGCTCGAATGACCTTCGACTCCGGACGTCCTACATTCCATACCGGGACCGGCGTGAACGTGTGCATCCAGCTCGGATAGTTGCCTCGAAGCCCCGGATCTTCCCACTGCGGCGTGCTCCGACGATGGGCATAGTTCTTTTGAAGATGTAAGACAGCAGATTGTTTAGAGGGGGTGATCAACGTCAAATAGAATTCCCGCAGCGACGATTGGAAATCCCCACACAAGGATTAAAAAAAAAGAGCTGTAGCCGTCCTCTGAGACGGCCCTTTCCGCGGTCCTCCTTTCTGTAAAAAAGAGAGATTGTTCCTAGAATGCGAGGGGGACGGAGTGAGGGCGTAGCCCGAACGGAGCTCCCCCTCGCTCGCGCTGGCGTCGAGGGGAGTGGACCAGATCCACGAGGCTGCTGAGCGGCCTCTGTAGGGCGCTGTACGACCTCTCCCCTTGGCGGGCACTCGTCTATCGCCCTCACCAAGCACTTTCCGGGGTCCAATCAGCCGATTTGCCCGGATTTGACCTCCTCGCGGTTTCCTCATTTCGTGGTTCCCTGCTGCTTTGCCTTGGCGCTCTCCATTCGATAGCTCGGGACGTTGAGTTCCAGAATCACGCTGTGGTGCACCAGCCGGTCGATGGCTGCTGCCGTCGTCAGGGGGTCCTTGAAGATCCTCTCCCAGTCCGAGAAGATCAGGTTGCTGGTCAGCAAGATGCTGCGACGTTCGTAACGATGGGCCAGCAGTGTGAAGAGAACCTCCATTTCCTCCCGGCTTTGCTGAACGTAGCCGATGTCATCGACTATGAGAGCCTCGAAGCGATCCAGTTTCTTGAGCTCCTTCTCCAGAGTCAGATCGATTTTGGCCCGCAGCAATCGCTGTACCAGCAGGGCGCAGGTAGAAAACAGAACCCGGCGCCCCAGCAGAATCAACTCCTGGCCCAGAGCACAGACCAGATGGGTTTTCCCGCTCCCAGGGTTACCGAAAGCCAAGACGTTCTCGGCACGATCCAAAAACGTCCCTTCCAGCAGCGCTGTGAGTTGTCGATCCACGCTTTGGGGCAAGCGCGAGCGGTCCAGCGCCGTCAGCGTTTTCTCCCAGGGAAGCTTGGAGGCCCGACGCTGGCGCTGGATTTTGCGCTCGTGCCGCTCCGCCACCTCGATCTCAGATAACGACAAGAGAAACCGGGGATAGGACAGACTTTCCTGGGTGGCCAGTGCCGCCTGGGCGGCGTAGTGCTCCCGAAAGGCCGGTAGATGCAGCTCGATTAGGCACTCGCGAAGTCGCGGTAAGTTGCCTGTGCTCATGACCTCACCTCCCGGTTCTCGAGAAGGGTGTCGTAGAGGCCCACGTCCATCTTCTCCACCATCACTTCCCAGGGTTCCACCACCGGATCGACAAGGCATTCTCGTAGTGCTTCAAAACGGATTCTTTGTCCCCGCTCAATCAACACCTGAAGTGCCTCTCGCACCCGCTGTTCACCTTCCTGGGCAGCCACCTCGAGGATCTTCAGATATTGGCGATCCGCCGTGGCCGGACAATCTCGGCGCAGCTCGTCGTAGGCGACTCGAAACAAGATCCCCGGAAACAGATCCTCCCGCCAGCGATAGCGAGTAAACGCCCCCGGCTTGCGCACCAACGAATGGATCACGTGCCGGTAGTCAATGCGATGCTTGCCTTCTCCTCGCAAGCGCGGCATCCGTGCCTGGCGCCGTCCTCCGTAGTAGGCCTCCACCTGATCCGCCCACACCCGCACTTGAACGCGCTCGCCGATCAACCGGCTGTCCACCGAATAGGTGTTGTGGCGAACCCGGATCGTACTGCTGGGGGAGACTCTCACCCACTGCCGGGTGAAGTCATCCAGACGGCGTGCCGGCAACGGGCGCATCACTGCCAGCTCTTCTCCCAGGCGCTTTTGCCGGGCCGCATTGCGCCGGGACACAATCACCGCTACAAAGCCCTCGTACTCTTCCCGGCTGGAAAAATCACGGCTACACCGCAGCAGCAGTTCCTGCTCAATGGCCCGTTTCAAGCGGTGATGGGACTGTTCCACATCCCCGTTCTCGTGTGCCTTTCCTGCCTGAGTGCGACTGGAGCGCATCCCGAAGTGTCTCAGCAACGCTTGATAGCGCTCGGTGAACTCTTCCCGCTTCAGGTTCTTGACTGCCGCCGAGAGCCGGTCGGTCCGGTGCTCCTCGGGCAGCGCCCCCAACTCCCACAACGCGTTCTGAAGCCCCAGGCTGAGGCTCTCAAACGACTCACTGAAACACAGCGTGGTCGCTTCCCAGTTCGAGTAGGCCAACACGAAGTGGTACAGCAGATGGGGAAACGGCTGGCCCTGGATCGTCACTCCGAGGCGCCCCATAAACGTGAAGTCCGATTGCGCTTGATGTCCCGGCTGATACTTCTGCGGGAACATCACCTCCTTCGCTTCTCCGTATTCTGCCTTCCACTGCTTGATCCTGCGCTGCAGCGTTCTCAACTGGCCTTGCTGGAAGGCCCCTTCCTGCTGACGACACAAATGATCGAACACCGCTTTTGCTTCCACCGTCGGCGATCGCTTCAGGATCTCTTTCACCTCCGGCCACACCGACTCGAACGGATCCGATCGAGTTCTCCAATACCGTTCCGGCTGACACTGGCTCGGTAGCTTTCCCGACTTCAGGTACTTGCGAGCTGTCTTTCGCGACATCCCCGCTTTGGCCGCCGCCATCGTTAGCGTCTTCTCGTTCTTCTTCAACTTTACTAACCTCCGCACTTGCTGATCCTTAACCATGCCCTCATGGTCAGGATCAGCCCTGAAAAAGCGGGGAATTCCATTTGTCGTCGCGGGGAATTCTAACTGTCGCCAATCAAGGGGGTGAAGTCAGGCTGTTTTGACCTGGATTGGGTAAGCAGAAAATGACGGATTAGAGGAGCGCTGGTGGTTGAGGCCAGCCCTTGGTAGGAGAGGAGCTAGCGGAAGCGGGAGCCGTTGGCGTTGGCGATCCAGCGACGCAGGGCGACGCGGACGTTGTTGACGCGACTCAGCGGAGCGTTGTCGAAGTACCAGCGGAAGGTTTTGATCTCTTCCAGGATGTCTACGTCGGGGAAGTCGGCGGTCAGTTCGGCAATGAAAGCCGCATCCAGCTCGGGGCGGTAAGGGTAATCGGGCAGCTGCTCTTGCAGGTAGGCGAGGATCTTCTCGGGAGAGTTGTCGAAGAACATGTCGGCGCTATTCACAGCTCGTCGGAGGCCCGGTAGATGTCCTCTTCGTCCAGAGTGGCCTTTTGCTCGAGCACGCCCCGGTTGAGCGCGGCCAGGCAGAGGCGGTTCAGCAGCCGGCAGACGCCGCCCGAAGTTTTGTAAAGGGCCAGGTAGGCCGAGTCGGTGAAGATGTCGGGTTTAGCTCCGGCCAGCTGGAGATGGTGGCAGACGTAGTTTTTGGTTTCGGCCTCATCCAGGGGAGGCAGCTTGTAGGAGAGTAGGATGCGCTGGTGGATGTTGCGGAACATGGGGCGCCCGAGCCGTCGGCCCAGGTCGGGATGACCGATCATGATCATGAGCAGGGGATCGATTGAATCCATCCTAAAATTAAGAAGTACAGGTATTTCGTCCAGTGTTTTGTCGGGCAGACACTGGCTCTCGTCGAGAATTAGAATCGGGGTCTTTTTGGCGTTCTCCACATAGTCGCGCACGGCCGTTTGCAGGTTTCGAAACAGAGTGGACTTGCGGCTGGAGGGCTCACCGCCGAACTCGCTGTTGAGCTGGGCCCAAAAATCCAGGGGAGTGACCGTCGACAGGGGCACGTAGAAGAGCTTGTAGACGGAGGAGTTGAGTTGCTCGACGAAGGCGCGCACGGCGGCCGTTTTGCCGGTTCCGGCCTCCCCCAGCACGAGCATCAGCCCCAGACGGGTACGCATGTAGTCCAGGCGCCGGGCGAGTTCGTCAAAGGCCGCAGTGGGGAGCAGTTTCTGGGCCGGGATGTCCTTGGCGAAGGGAGTGTCGGAGAAGCCGTAAAAAGTGTGGATCACGATTCATCCTCCTCGTCGGGAAGGGAAAAACGGGGTCTTCGGGGGGAAGTGGCGTTTTGGGCGGCGTCGACCCGGTGCAGACGCACCACCGGCTGGTCGTCTTCGAAGAGAAACAGCTCACTGGGACGTCCTTCGGGATGGCGGATCTCGATGCGCAGGCCAGTGTATTGGGGCGGCACTTCCCAGAGCCGGCGGGCGATGGAGACGGTGCAGTCGTTGCGGACGGTGCGGTGCAACGTGCGGTAAAAGACCCGGTCCAACTCGGCCCGGCTGACCGTACGGCGGCGAATGGAGGCGAGCGAGCGCAGGTAACGCTCCAGTGGCGTCTCACAGATGCTCGAGTGGCGGCGCCGGTGATAGTCCTGCTCCAGCCACTGAGACAAGCGAGCATTGAGATCGTCGAGGGTCAAGGCCTCGAGATCGAGAAGGCTTAGAAAACCCTGGCGCAGGGTGCGAAACCAGCGCTCGATTTTTCCGCGCGAAGGACTGTCATAGGGCTTGGAATGCACCAGAGCCACACCCAGACGGGCGCAGGCCAAGGTGAGTTGTTTGGAGGAGAAGGCCGAGCCGTTGTCACAGTAAAGGATCTGGGGTAAACCATGGCGCGAGAAGGCTTTTTGGAGTGCCGAGACGACCACTGCGGAGTTTCCCCGGGTGTAGAAGCGGGCCAGGGTCAGGAAGCGGGAATGGTCATCGATGGCTGCAGCCAGGTAGGTTTTGCGGCGGCGGCGGCCGAGAGGCACCTTGGGGCCGTGCATAAAATCCATCACCCACAGATCGTTGGCGTGGGGTTTTTCGAAGTGCTTGCGGGCCTTGGGCGCCGGCTTGACCTGGGGCCGCAGACCGGCCCGCTTGATGTGACGACGCAAAGTGGATTCGGAGATGCGGCGCGAAGTGATGTGGCCCGAGGCCACCAGCTGTTCACGGAGTCGGTTGACCGGCACCCGGGGATGGCGGGCCAGCAGCTCGGAGATGTGGGCGCTCAGCTGCTCGGAGATGACCCGGCTTCGGCCCGCATCGCAACGCCGCTTGGGCAAGAGTCCGTCGAGTCCTTCTTGGCGGTAGCGGCGCAACCAGCTCTTGAAAGTGGCGACTGAGTAGCGGCGTCTGCCCAGACCCGGCACATCCAGCTCTTTTCGGGCCATGCGGCCGAAGTAACGGGCTTGGCTGCCGGCGGCGGCGTGCAGCACCGGCGCGATGACGCCGTAGCGGAACAGCGCCACGGCCTGGCGTTTTTGTTTTCCCTTCATCCTGAGGCTCCTTTGGCCAACCCTTTGTGCCACAACCCTACCGCTGGGCCCCTATCACGCAGTGTGGAGGATCGATTCTTGTCATGACGCGGCTGCCAGCCGGGTCCAAACAACGTGGCGCAAAAAGGGGATTGAGCGACTTGTGCTGCAGACACAGCGGATGCCGGTGAGTCAGCCCGTCAGCAAGCCAGAGCGGGGCCCGAGAGCCAATCGTAGGTCGAACAGCAGGTGGGGGAAGTAACGCCGATGAAAACGCAGCACCACTCGGGGTGGAGAGCCTCGGGGCTGGGCCGCCAGCAGCGCGGCCACCTGCTGGGCCTGCCGCCGCACCCCTTGGACGGCTCCGGGCAACTCGACCTCGGCCACCGGAAAAGAGAGCAGTCGCCCATAGACGGCCGCCAACAGCAGCAGCATGCGGTGCAGCGTCAACTCCTCCAACAGCACAGCTTCCTCACCTTGGCTGCCGGCCGTGGCCACCTCGTCCAGCGCTTGGCGCATCGTCCGTTTGCCGTTCACCACCACTTCGACCATCCAGCTCATCAACCCCAGGCTGAAGCGTCGGCGCGGCACCACTTGAGCCGGCAGCACGCTGAAGGTGACATCTCGTGGCTGATCCGGGCCCCCCCCGCCGGCAGCGGAAGCGAGCCACTGGAAACCGTTGATAGGTCCGCCCCTCCTCATCCACCAAGCACCTGAAATACAGACCGTGGCGTACGGCGCATTCACTTCCCCGGCACAGCGGACAGCGGTCCCGGTAGTCGGGCAACAGCTCGTACAGCCCCAGTCCCAGAGAGGAAAGACTTGACAAAGACCTGTCTTGGAAGCGATCCTGAATCTGAAGTTTGTCTTCGAAAAGCCGGGAGTTATCCGAAGCTCAAACCACGGGCTCCCGGCTGCTCCTTTCCCTTCTTCTCCGCAGCCAAGACAGCTGTCACACTGTCATATTCTTTTCACCCGCTGCGGGCTAAGACAATCTATACAATTCCGGCTGCAAAAGGCAGAGAAGTTTGTGACGTATTACACCCCCAACCTTCAACCTCCAACCTCCAACCTTCAACCTTCAACCTCCAACCTTCAACCTCCAACCTTTCAACCTTTGAACCCTCAAGCAGAACCTCAAATATAATCAACTCGAATGATCACTGAAGCTTTGCAGGCGAAGCTGGACAACTTGCCATCCAGCCCGGGAGTCTATCTTTTCAAGGACCGAACGGGAAAGAGCATCTATATCGGCAAGGCCAAGTCACTGCGGCACCGAGTGCGCTCCTATTTTCAACAGCAGCGACTGATCGACCAGAAGACGGAAGTACTGAGAGGATACATTCGCGACCTCGATTACATTGTGACCGACAGCGAGGTGGAAGCGCTGATCCTGGAGAGTAATCTGGTCAAGAAGCAACAACCCCTGTTCAACGTTCACCTCAAAGACGACAAGTCTTTCCTGCACATCAAGCTGACCGTGAACGAGGACTTTCCCAGGGTTCTGCTGACGCGCAGAATTCTGAACGACGGGGCTCTCTATTTCGGGCCGTATCTCCCCGCCTCCCTGGCTCGCAATACGATCAAGATCATCAATCGTCATTTTCTCTTGCGGACCTGTGACATGGAGATCGACGGGCAACTCGAGCGGCCCTGTCTCGAGTACCACATCAAGCGTTGCCTGGGGCCATGCGTTGCCGGGCTCTGTTCCCCACAGGAGTACACGCGGTCGGTCGGCGACGTGATCCAACTACTGGAAGGGAAAATCAGCCCCCTGGTCAAGTCACTGCGCAGGAAGATGCTCCGTGCTGCCGAAGAAGAGAGGTTCGAGGCGGCGGCCTTTTACCGGGACCGAATGCGCATGGTTGGGGACCTGGCCGAGCAGCAGAAGATGATCGTCTCCGGGGTCACAGACGTGGACATCTTTGCCTATCATCGAGAGGGGCCCCGGGCGGCGCTGCAGCTGTTCACTCTGAGACACGGTCGGGTGGTGGGTAAACGCGAGTTTTTCTGGGCGAACCTCCAGTTCTTCAATCCGCCGGCCTTCCTGCGGGACGCAATCCAGCAGTACTATCTGAACACCGGTTTCGTTCCGGCCACCATTTACCTCCCCGTCGAGATTGAAGATGAGCCGCTCATTCAGGAATGGCTCACTCGCAAATATGGCTCGCGGCGCGGTCGAAAAGTGCGGATCCATGTACCGAAGCGGGGAGAGAAACTGGATTTGGTGCTTCTGGTTGAGCGCAACGCCAGAATCGCCTTCGATTCGCGATTCAGAATCTTGAACTCCGACCGGTCTTCCATCCTTGCCGAGGTTCAGGAAGAACTCGATCTTCCGAAACCTCCCAGGAGAATCGAAGCATTTGACATCTCCAACATCCAGGGGGCTGAGACGGTCGCCTCCCTGGCCGTCTGCCTGGAAGCCCGGATGAGTCGAAAAGAGTATCGGAAGTTCAAGATCAAGAGTGTTGACGGACCAGACGACTACGCCTCCATCTATGAAGCCGTCCACCGCCGTTACAAGAGAGTGCTGTCTGAGGGACAGGACCTGCCGGACTTCATATTGATCGACGGCGGCCCGGGACAGTTACATGTTGCCTATCAGGCACTGGCTGAGCTGGGCATTGAAGACCTTCCTCTGGCCAGCATTGCGAAAAAAGAAGAACTGATTCACGTCATGGGTCAGGAAGATGCCTTGCGCCTGGAGAAAAGTTCCCGAACCATTCGCCTGCTGCAGGAGATCCGAGATGAGGCCCACCGATTCGCCGTGACCTATCACCGCAAACGCCGTTCTCTGCGGGATTTTCATTCCGTGTTGGACGACATCCCGGGAATCGGTCAGAAACGGAAGAAGCGACTGCTGCGCAGCTTCGGCAGTGTGGCCGCGATCAGGAGGGCCACCGAAAGGGAGCTGATCCCCTTTGTAGGTCCCAAGCTGGCCAGGGTAGTGAAGGAAGAACTATCCTAGGCGCTCGCCGGGCCGCGCCTTTTTCAGGTTCCACGAACTTTGAACCTTCAACTTTCAACTTTCAACTTACGATCGGTAGGCTTCGGGATTGTAAAAGGGTGCAAAGGCCGCGATCAGGGCCACGACGAAGGAGTGCTGCCGATTGATAATGTCGCGCGTCAGGACACCCCACACGCCTTGCTGGCTGCTAACATCGCGCTGCTGAGCAAACAGGTCGATGACGATTCCCAGCTCTATACCCCGATCGATGACCTGCGCTGAGATAGTCGGTGGGACATAGATTCCGCCTCCGTGTCCGAAGAACCCCAGGTGTCCGTCCGAAACAAACGCCCAGCTCTCCAGAAACACCTGGCGTCGCGCTTCCCGGGGATCGACGACATTGAACCCCCCCTCCAGTCCGACGTAGAAATCAGCTTCAGCTTTCTCCCGCTTGAGCTGTAACATGAGGCGGTCTGCCCGCTCCTGGGCTCCCGTCATCAGCTGTTCAACGGCAACCGGCATGTCCGGGACCTGGGTGGGAACATCAAAGGGAGCGAACTCGACCTCTTCGTCACCCGAGGTCACAATCTTTGACGAAAAGATGTCCCAGGCCTCTTTGACAGCCTCGACTTTAGGAGCTCGAGTGCTCCCAATCGCGATTCTCATGTGGGGCGAAGTGTAGCGTCGCGATCTGACGCTGAAGCTCCTGATTTCGGGCCGGCAAAGCCACTCTGGGTTAAGGCCCTTCAGACCTGATAGAGGGTCAAGAGCTGCTATCCCGGATTATTCATAAGTTTTCGTAGCGAAGCGGGGGAAGACCCGTTCTGACAAGGCTTGCGACCGAGGCCCCCGGAGGCGTACTCGTGCAGTACGCCGAGGAGGCCGACCGAGCGTAACGCAGTCAGGGCGGGAGATTCTCACGCTGCAGTAGAAAATTTATGAATCATCCGGGTTATAATCCCAAAAGATTTGACGACCTCTAGAAAGAGTTTTTTCGGGACCTTCGTTCTTGTCGCCTGGTTCCTGGCGCTGCAGGCCTCCCTGGGCAGTGGCGCTCTCCGGGCAGGTGCAAAAACACCACGTGGATCGGGAGACGTTCGGCTGGGCGAGCCGCGCCATCTCGATCTTTACTTTCCCTTCCAGCAGGTTGATAATCTTCAGGAGTGGAAGCTTCGATCTGCCCAATTGCGACGTCAGATTCAGGTGGCGACCGGGCTCCTTCCCTATCCCCCGCGGACGCCCCTGAAGGCGGTTATCCACGGGGAGGTGCACCGCACCGGGTACACAGTCGCAAGGGTCTACTTCGAGTCCCTGCCAGGGCATTTCGTGACTGGCAATCTCTACCGACCGAGCGGTAGCGGAACTCGGCGGCCGGGTGTATTGTCCCCCCACGGGCACGCAGGGGACTCGCGGCAGCACCACCAAAACGGACGGTTTCATGATCATGGTGCCGATGGGATTCGGGGGGAGATGGCTGCTGGGGCAGAGCGTTTTGTGGTGGGAGGACGCCACCCCCTGCAGGCGAGGGCGGTCCAGCTGGCTCGCATGGGATGTGTGGTCTTTCAGTATGACATGGTTGGTTTTGGCGACAGTCTGCAGCTCTCTCACAGGGGCGTCGGGCCCCGACCGGCGATGAACACACTGCAGGACTGGGGTTTCTCCAGTCCACGCGCCGAGCTCCATCTGCAAAGTTTGATGATGCTGCAGACCTGGAACTCAATTCGTGCTCTGGACTTTCTGGTCTCCCTTTCCGACGTTGATCCCGAGCGGATTGCTGTGGAAGGACACAGTGGAGGTGGGACCCAGACCTTCATTCTGGCAGCACTGGACGCCCGGCCGGCGGTGGTTTTCCCGGCCGTGATGGTGTCGACTTCCATGCAGGGCGGCTGTATCTGTGAGAATGCGTGCTATCTGAGGATCGGTGCCGGCAACGTTGATTTTGCAGCTCTTTCCGCTCCCCGGCCGCTGGGTATGACGGGTGCTGACGACTGGACCCGTGAGATCGAAACCCGGGGGCTTCCGGATTTGAAGCGGGTGTACGAGTTTCACGGTGTGCCCGAGCTGGTGGCGGCGGCGGTGTTCCCTCAATTTGAGCACAACTACAACAGTGTGAGCCGGACGGTCATGTACACGTGGCTGAATCGTCATCTGGGTCTCGGTTGGCCCGAGCCCGTGATCGAACAGGACTATATTCCCCTGACGGAAGGGGAGATGTCGGTTTGGAATCATGAGCATCCCGCTCCCCGGGGCGACGCCGTCGGCGAGTCTCACGAGCGCTCTCTGGTTTCCTGGTTGAGTGACAGTTCTCGGCAGCAGATGGAAAGGATTTGGCCACGCGACCCGGAAAGCTACCGGGAGTTTCGATCTACACTCGGTCAAGCCTTCGACGTGATTCTGGGTCGTAGCCTGGAGGAGATTGGCAATGTTCACTCAAAGGGAATTGAAGAAGGGCCAGACAGCACCGGCCGGTTTGAGAACCTCGCGGGGTCAGCAGGGACTCATCACGGGCAACGTATCCTGCTCTCCAATCGTTTCTCCGAGGAAGTCCGGATCCGCAGCTGGTCGAATCCCGGCCGGGCGAGTCGAACCCTGATCTGGATCAGTGGGGGAGGGATTGGGGATCTGTCGGCACCAGACAACGAGCCGCGCACCGCGGTAAAGCGTCTTCTGGAAGCGGGTGTTCGGGTCATCAGCACTGAATTACTCGGGCAGGAAAGCCGCGCTGGAAACGGTGGGTTTGACCGGAATCGTCTGGTTCTGAACGGCGATGGATCCCAGGGTTGGCATCGCCATGCCGCCTACACGTTCGGCTACAACTATCCGCTCTTCACGCAGCGTGTGCATGACGTTTTAACCATCATGAGTTATGTCACATCAAAGTGGCCCGGGAGCAGGCTCGAGCTGGTCGGACTGGGCCCCGTCGCGGGACCGATAGCGGCAGCAGCCCGAGCCCAGGGTGGTGAAGCTTTGCACAAGACGGCTATTGACACCGGCGGATTCCGATTCTCGGACATCAACCAGTTTGATCATCCCATGTTCTTGCCGGGGGCGGCCAGGTACTTCGATCTCCCGGGTCTTCTGCTGCTCCCGCGGGGGGGTGGAGATCTGTGGCTAACGGGTGAGAGCACCGACTGGCTGGCCGGAATCAGGGACGCCCATCGGACTTCCGGCCAAACTTTTGCCCTGGTAACCCCCGGTTCTGAGTCGTCGGTTGTTGACTGGTTGCTGAAGGAATGAGGTAAAAAACGGCGATCTGAGCGGACCACGGAGGGTCCTCCTACACCGGGAATGTCACGGACCGGCGAAGTGTAGGAGCCGCTTCCATGCGGCGATCCGATCGGACCACGGAGGGTCCTCCTACACTGGGAATGTCACGGACCGGCGAAGTGTAGGAGCCGCTTCCATGCGGCGATCTGATCGGACCACGGAGGGTCCTCCTAGTGCGCTCGTAAGCGCACTTGAACAGTAGGGTGAAAGTCCCTACCGGGCAAACGTTCTCCGGCCCGTATTCGACGGCAACTGCGTCATCGTGAGGTGGGGTGGGAAGCAGCCGAAGGAGAACCACCAGTCTGTAGGAGACGAACTCGATTCGGCTCAGAGGGGACAGCGAGCCTGCTGGGAAATGGCGAAGCTCGAATGGAAGGGAAACCTGACACGGACAAGAGCCTGATGGGTAACGTGAAAAAGGCATCTTGTTAACCCTTGGGGTGGTTGGATGATCAACGTCAAATAGAATTCCCGCAGCGACGATTGGAAATCCCCACACAAGGATTAAAAAAAAAGAGCTGTAGCCGTCCTCTGAGACGGCCCTTTCCGCGGTCCTCCTTTCTGTAAAAAAGAGAGATTGTTCCTAGAATGCGAGGGGGACGGAGTGAGGGCGTAGCCCGAACGGAGCTCCCCCTCGCTCGCGCTGGCGTCGAGGGGAGTGGACCAGATCCACGAGGCTGCTGAGCGGCCTCTGTAGGGCGCTGTACGACCTCTCCCCTTGGCGGGCACTCGTCTATCGCCCTCACCAAGCACTTTCCGGGGTCCAATCAGCCGATTTGCCCGGATTTGACCTCCTCGCGGTTTCCTCATTTCGTGGTTCCCTGCTGCTTTGCCTTGGCGCTCTCCATTCGATAGCTCGGGACGTTGAGTTCCAGAATCACGCTGTGGTGCACCAGCCGGTCGATGGCTGCTGCCGTCGTCAGGGGGTCCTTGAAGATCCTCTCCCAGTCCGAGAAGATCAGGTTGCTGGTCAGCAAGATGCTGCGACGTTCGTAACGATGGGCCAGCAGTGTGAAGAGAACCTCCATTTCCTCCCGGCTTTGCTGAACGTAGCCGATGTCATCGACTATGAGAGCCTCGAAGCGATCCAGTTTCTTGAGCTCCTTCTCCAGAGTCAGATCGATTTTGGCCCGCAGCAATCGCTGTACCAGCAGGGCGCAGGTAGAAAACAGAACCCGGCGCCCCAGCAGAATCAACTCCTGGCCCAGAGCACAGACCAGATGGGTTTTCCCGCTCCCAGGGTTACCGAAAGCCAAGACGTTCTCGGCACGATCCAAAAACGTCCCTTCCAGCAGCGCTGTGAGTTGTCGATCCACGCTTTGGGGCAAGCGCGAGCGGTCCAGCGCCGTCAGCGTTTTCTCCCAGGGAAGCTTGGAGGCCCGACGCTGGCGCTGGATTTTGCGCTCGTGCCGCTCCGCCACCTCGATCTCAGATAACGACAAGAGAAACCGGGGATAGGACAGACTTTCCTGGGTGGCCAGTGCCGCCTGGGCGGCGTAGTGCTCCCGAAAGGCCGGTAGATGCAGCTCGATTAGGCACTCGCGAAGTCGCGGTAAGTTGCCTGTGCTCATGACCTCACCTCCCGGTTCTCGAGAAGGGTGTCGTAGAGGCCCACGTCCATCTTCTCCACCATCACTTCCCAGGGTTCCACCACCGGATCGACAAGGCATTCTCGTAGTGCTTCAAAACGGATTCTTTGTCCCCGCTCAATCAACACCTGAAGTGCCTCTCGCACCCGCTGTTCACCTTCCTGGGCAGCCACCTCGAGGATCTTCAGATATTGGCGATCCGCCGTGGCCGGACAATCTCGGCGCAGCTCGTCGTAGGCGACTCGAAACAAGATCCCCGGAAACAGATCCTCCCGCCAGCGATAGCGAGTAAACGCCCCCGGCTTGCGCACCAACGAATGGATCACGTGCCGGTAGTCAATGCGATGCTTGCCTTCTCCTCGCAAGCGCGGCATCCGTGCCTGGCGCCGTCCTCCGTAGTAGACCTCCACCTGATCCGCCCACACCCGCACTTGAACGCGCTCGCCGATCAACCGGCTGTCCACCGAATAGGTGTTGTGGCGAACCCGGATCGTACTGCTGGGGGAGACTCTCACCCACTGCCGGGTGAAGTCATCCAGACGGCGTGCCGGCAACGGGCGCATCACTGCCAGCTCTTCTCCCAGGCGCTTTTGCCGGGCCGCATTGCGCCGGGACACAATCACCGCTACAAAGCCCTCGTACTCTTCCCGGCTGGAAAAATCACGGCTACACCGCAGCAGCAGTTCCTGCTCAATGGCCCGTTTCAAGCGGTGATGGGACTGTTCCACATCCCCGTTCTCGTGTGCCTTTCCTGCCTGAGTGCGACTGGAGCGCATCCCGAAGTGTCTCAGCAACGCTTGATAGCGCTCGGTGAACTCTTCCCGCTTCAGGTTCTTGACTGCCGCCGAGAGCCGGTCGGTCCGGTGCTCCTCGGGCAGCGCCCCCAACTCCCACAACGCGTTCTGAAGCCCCAGGCTGAGGCTCTCAAACGACTCACTGAAACACAGCGTGGTCGCTTCCCAGTTCGAGTAGGCCAACACGAAGTGGTACAGCAGATGGGGAAACGGCTGGCCCTGGATCGTCACTCCGAGGCGCCCCATAAACGTGAAGTCCGATTGCGCTTGATGTCCCGGCTGATACTTCTGCGGGAACATCACCTCCTTCGCTTCTCCGTATTCTGCCTTCCACTGCTTGATCCTGCGCTGCAGCGTTCTCAACTGGCCTTGCTGGAAGGCCCCTTCCTGCTGACGACACAAATGATCGAACACCGCTTTTGCTTCCACCGTCGGCGATCGCTTCAGGATCTCTTTCACCTCCGGCCACACCGACTCGAACGGATCCGATCGAGTTCTCCAATACCGTTCCGGCTGACACTGGCTCGGTAGCTTTCCCGACTTCAGGTACTTGCGAGCTGTCTTTCGCGACATCCCCGCTTTGGCCGCCGCCATCGTTAGCGTCTTCTCGTTCTTCTTCAACTTTACTAACCTCCGCACTTGCTGATCCTTAACCATGCCCTCATGGTCAGGATCAGCCCTGAAAAAGCGGGGAATTCCATTTGTCGTCGCGGGGAATTCTAACTGTCGCCAATCAGTTGGAGATGGAATGGTGGGAAGTTCAAGTGACGTAAAGCGAGGAGGTCTGCGAAAGGTCGGTCTGGCAAGAGACCCGCAGAAGTCAGAGGCGGCGTAGTAGTGAAGAAGCCGGGTAATGCCGGTGGAGCGAAGGCCCGCCAGGAAGGTGGATGTGTAGAGTCAATGACGAAGCAAGAGGAACTGTCGAAAGTGGAGGAGACTCCTAAGCAAGGCAGAGAAGCCGAGAGCCAGAAATGGAGCTGGGTGGAAGCGGAAGTGTGGACCGAACGCATGCTGACGACCCTGGAAACAGGAGTGAAAGGAGGCAAAAATGCCTACTTTATCGAGCAGGGGCTATTTACCATGGCCGTAGCCCACGCGCAGATCTGTCAGTCCCGCCGTGGACCCCACTGACTGGAGAGCCGGATGCGGGAGAACCGCACGTCCGGTTCGGAGGGAGGGGAGGCTCAAACCAATGAGCTTTCCCTACCCCTATCACCGGGAATGTCACGGGCCGGCGAAGTGTAGGAGCCGCTTCCATGCGGCGATCCGATCGGACCACGGAGGGTCCTCCTACACTGGGAATGTCACGGGCCGGCGAAGTGTAGGAGCCGCTTCCATGCGGCGATCTGATCGGACCACGGAGGGTCCTCCTACACTGGGAATGTCACGGACCGGCGAAGTGTAGGAGCCGCTTCCATGCGGCGATCTGAGCGGATCGCAGAGCATCCACCACATTGGCTTCGCTTATGACCCAAACTTGACTCAACACTAAAGATCCGCTTCACTCAGGCGAAGCTGGAACCGGAACCCAGAACCCAGAGGAACAAGATGACTCCCGAAGAAACGCTGACGGCCCTTGCTTTGGAGCTTCCACCAACACCCAAACCGGGCGGGATTTACAAGCCACTTCTGATGCACGGCGGCCTGGCCTATGTCTCAGGCCATCCCCCCCTATCCTCGGATGGAACCCTCATCCGGGGCAGAGTCGGAGCAGACCTCAGTCTCGAGGAAGGGAAGGCAGCGGCGCGCCAGGTGGGTCTCGGCATACTTGCGACTCTGAGGGGCGAGCTGGGGAGTCTTGATCGGATCTCCGGAGTGGTCAAGGTGCTGGGAATGGTAAACGCCACCCAGGATTTTGAGGATCATCCCCAGGTGATCAATGGCTGCAGCGAGCTGTTTGCCGAGGTGTTTGGAGAAGAGAAAGGCATCGGCGTACGCAGCGCGGTTGGAATGGGATCGCTGCCCGGCAACATCGCCGTCGAAATCGAGGCTATTTTCGAGCTTTCAGAATGAAGAGGTCCGGGAATCCGATCCCGGGTTAGAGCTTCGAGCATGGTAAAGGCGATCCTGTTCGACTTCGATGGCACACTGGTTGATGCGTCGAAGGCGATCATCCAGACATTCAATTCGGTGGTGACTCGCTTCGGACTCGACCCCTGGACGCACAACCGGATCACCACCGGCATAGGGAAACCGCTGGTGACCCTTTTCCAAGAAATACGTCCCGAGTGCCACCCTTTCCAGCTCCAGGAGATGCTGAAGGCCTATGAAGAACTAGCCGGGGAGGAGGACCCGAGGGCTGTGCGGCTGAAACCGAACGTACGTCGCACCCTCGCTTTGCTCAACGAGCGTGTGCAAATGGGAATCGTCACATCGAGGCGGGGCACAGGCGCGCGCAACATCCTGCGGCGCTTTGAACTGGAGCAGTACTTTTCGGCAGTCATCGGCATCGAAAACGTCGACAGGCCGAAACCGGACGCGGAGCCCCTGCGGATGGCCCTGGACCTCCTGGGCGTATCTGCTGAGGAGGCCCTGATGGTCGGAGATACGCCAGACGATGTACGGTCGGCACGAAACGCCGGAGTCAAGTCGGCAGGGGTGACGACAGGCCACCAGGCCTTGAGCGACCTGCTGGCAGCAGAACCGGACTTCATTATTCACGACCTGAGCGAGCTTATCGAGCTCCCGGAACTTGTCGGAAACTCCGCTGCGGTAATGGAGGAATAGGAGCTCCGTGAGTACCGATCTGAAGAGTTTTGAAGAAGCGGCCAGCTGGGACGAAGTCCGTGCGATCATGCGCGAAGATGCGAACACCATCTGCCTCGGAGGGGGTCCTGCCAGGATTGAGCGCCAGCATCAGAAGGGCCGCCTGACGGCCCGCGAAAGGATCGCGGCGCTGGTCGATGAAGCCTCAGAGTTCTTCGAGGTGGGCCTGTACGCCGCCAATGGAATGTACCGGAAGTGGGGCGGCGCTCCAGGCGCGGGCGTGGTCACCGGTATCGGTCGGGTTGAAAAGAAACTTTTCATGATCGTCGCGAATGACGCCACTGTGAAGGCGGGCGCCTTCTTTCCGATGACGGTCAAGAAGGTTCTGCGCGCCCAGCGCATCGCCATGGACAATTGCCTGCCGCTCATTTACCTGGTGGACTCAGCGGGTGCGTTTCTCCCTCTCCAGGACGAGATCTTTCCGGACGTGGACGATTTCGGCAGGATTTTTCGGAACAATGCGCGTATGTCGGCCCGGGGTATTGCCCAGATCGCGGCGATTATGGGCTCCTGTGTGGCTGGTGGCGCCTACCTCCCGGTCATGTGCGACAAGCTCCTGATGACGGATGGGAGCGGTCTGTACATTGGAGGTCCGTCACTGGTCAAGGCTGCCATCGGCCAGGACATCCCAAGCGAGGAGCTGGGCGGAACCGAACTTCATGCACAGCTCTCGGGAACCATTGATTTCCGGGAAAAAGACGACCCCTCCTGCATCCGGAGACTTCGCCAGCTGGCGCGCGCTATGGCGCTGCCGGTCCCTATGCCATTTGCGCGAACGGAGCCCGAGCCCCCGTCCCGCGATCCCGAGAGGATCTATGATCTGATGCCTCTCTTGCCCCGGGAGTACGATGTCAGGCCGGTACTGGAGTGCATTGTGGATGCCGGGGAAATCATTGAATACAAGGCGGAATACGGACGAACTCTCATCTGCGCCTATGCCAGGGTGGGAGGTTTTTCAGTGGGCGTGGTGGCCAACCAGAAACAGCACATCCGCGAGCCGGGAAAGCCCTTCGAAGTCGGGGGAGTCATCTATACCGAAAGTGCGGACAAGGCAGCCCGGTTCATCATGGACTGCAATCAGAACCATTTTCCGATTCTCTTCTTTCAGGACGTCAATGGTTTCATGGTGGGAAGGCAGGCTGAAATATCAGGAATCATCAAATCGGGCGCCAAAATGGTGAATGCGGTCGCCAACAGTGTGGTTCCCAAGATCACGGTGATTATGGGTGGCAGCTACGGGGCGGGCAACTATGCGCTGTGCGGCAAAGCCTACGACCCGCGGCTGATTCTGGCCTGGCCCACCTGCCGCTACGCCGTGATGGGAGCGGCCCAGGCAGCTCGAACTCTCACAGACCTGAGAGTCCGCCAGCTGGAAAAGGAGGGCAACGTTCTCGATGAGGAAGGCAGGCAGCAGGTGTTCAGCGAAATCGAGCAGAAATACCTGCGCGAGCTCGACCCCCGCTACGGGGCTGCCAGGCTATGGCTGGACGGACTGATTGAGCCGCATCGGACCAGGGAGGCGCTGATCCTGGCTCTCGAGGTGGCTTCCCTTCGTGCCGACATCGAGCCCTTCAAGACGGGTGTCCTGCAGGTTTAGGAAGTTCCAAGGTTCCAATGTTCCAACGTTCCAGGTTTCCGTTTTACTCACTTCTGCGGAATAAGAGGGGCCGGGATTGTTGTCAGAACCCTCTGGTACAGTCCGCTTTGGGTTCAGGACCTCCTACATTTCGTTCCTGAAGCCAACTGGGGAGAAGGGAATCCTTCAAGCTATATAGCCTCTTCAGCCTCTCTGAGAAATAGCCTTGACCCCTTTTCCCCTCCCCGCCGGAGGCGCCTCCCACACTCTTGACCCCCCGAAACGCCTCGCAGCTCCCGCGCCGTTTCCTTGACACCGGTACAACACCAGGGTTCCAACGTTCCAACGTTCCAATGTTTGGGATCTTGAAAGTGGGGCCTCAGGCCGCGACGAGCAGGGACGTCGGTCATCCCGAAGCAGGCCGCGGACGGGACCAAGATCTCGATTATGAGAGAATCGTCGTGAGGATCAGAATGAGGCGCCAACCGATGAAAGTCACTGCTGACATCTGTATTGTTCCTCTGGGCGTTGGGGTCAGCCTGTCGGGTTACATTGCCGCCTGTGAGAAGGTTCGTAGTGTCGAGAAACTCCTGCAAGAAAGCTGAGGCTTCCAGGGCGTGCTTCCGCTCGTTTTCGGCCACCCTCCAGATGGGGGTATTGGGCCTGTGGCTGGCAACGCCTTTACTGGGCGGCCATCCCGATTTCCTGGATCTCAGCGTCAAGCGCTATGCGCGCTCTCTGCAGCCGGGTGAGATCGTAAGGCTGACAGTCGAGTCCCCGAAGCCGCTGCTTAGCCTTGAGGCTCGGGTTTTCGAGCGTTCTTTCAGTGGTCAGCCGGACTCATCCTCTCTCGTCTGGAAGGTGCTGGTCGGTGTCGATCTGGACACTCCGCCGGGCGGTCAGGATATTGTGCTGGCAGGAACGTCGGAGAGCGGGGAAGATTTCTCACAAACCTACAGGCTGGTCATCGAAGATAAGACGTTCCCAACTCGCCGTTTGACGGTCGACTCCAGGTATGTCGACCCTCCGGCTGATGTGCTGAAGAGGATCCGTGAAGAATCGCAGAGAACCAGGCGCATCTTTGCGGCCATCACTTCATCCAGGCTCTGGGAGGTGCCTTTCACCGCCCCGGTTCCGGGATCCGCCAACAGCAGCTTCGGCAAGCGCAGCATTCTGAACGGTCAACCTCGCAGTCCCCACAGTGGAACTGATTTTTCGGGCCCGACCGGGACCCCTGTGGAGGCCCCCAACTCGGGGAGGGTAGTCCTGGTGGCTGACCTCTACTACTCGGGAAACACGGTCATCGTTGATCACGGTCTCGGTCTGTATTCTTACTTTGCACATCTGTCCAAAGCACTCGTCAGTGAGGGCCAGATTCTGGAGCAGGGAGATGTTCTGGGCGAGATCGGCGCGACCGGGCGAGTGACAGGACCACACCTGCACTGGGCGGTTCGCCTGAACCGAACCCGAGTTGATCCCCTGTCGCTGATCGCGGTTTCTGCAGAATAGCCCAAAGTCGCGCGCTTTTGCGCGCTCGAATTGGAATTGAACAGGAAGGTTACTCTTGGAAAAGACGTTTTGTGAAAAACAACCATCGGAAGCCGGTGCGTCCCGTGACAGGTCGGCAGCGCAGGGCATTCGCTGGGATCTGAGCGATCTTTACGTCTCGCTCCAGGATCCCAATCTCAATCGGGATCAGGAGCAGGCCCGGGAACTGGCTTCCGCTTTTCGAAGCCGCTACGAAGGACAGATTCAGGCAGAGGTGATCACCCCCACGTTGGTTGCCGATTCTCTCCGGGAATACGAGGAGCTTCTGGAAAAGGTCTGCAAGCCCATGGTCTATGCGCGGCTTCTCCACTCCGCTGATTCAAAGGAAGCCGAGCACGGAGCACTTCTGGCCGCCACTCACGAAGCCTTCACAGCCATCCAGACACGAGTCATGTTCTATGAACTCGACTGGATCGCTCTGCCTGATGAAGTGGCCGCCCGGATTGCGAGGAGTCCGGAATGTTCAAAATGGCGCCATTTCCTGGAGAAGATCCGAGTCTTCAAGCCCCACACCCTGACTGAACCGGAAGAGATCATTGTGGCGGAGAAGGGGGTAACCGGTCTTTCTGCCTTCTGCCGACTCTTTGACGAGATCACCAGTTCTGCGCAGTTCGAAGTCGAGGCAGACGGAGTCGTCCAGGAAATGACTCAGAGCGAGGCTCTGTCGCTTCTGTATCACCCCGACCGGAAAGCCCGGCAGGAAGCCCATCGAGGATTTACGCGAGGACTGGAGAAGACGAGTCATCTGGCTACTTTTATTTTGAACACCACGGTGAAAGACCATGCGGTGGATTGCCGTTTGAGGAAGTACGCGAATCCGGCCGAGGCCCGCCACCTGGCCAATGAGATCAGTCGTCAGAGCTTCGAGAGTCTGCTTGCAGCCGTGGAGAACCGGGCACATATTCTTCGGGACTACTACCTGTTGAAACGCCGGCTTCTGGGGGTGGAGAAACTGTACGATTACGATCGGTACGCCCCTGTCGAAGTCCAGGGTGTATCCCTTCCCACCTGCGACTGGAAGGAAGCAAGACGCGTGGTCCGGGATTCCTATCATCAATTCAGCCCCCAACTGGGCGACATCGTGGACCGGTTTCTGAGCAGTGGCTGGGTCGACGCTGAGACCCGTCCCGGGAAGCGAGGGGGTGCCTTCTGCAGCGCCGCCGTGCCTTCGGTTCATCCTTACATTCTCGTCAACTTTGGCGGGAAGCTGAATGACGCCATGACCCTGGCCCATGAACTAGGGCATGGAGTCCATCAGTTCCTTTCCAGACGTCATGGAATACTGCAGGTCAACACACCGCTCACGCTGGCCGAGACGGCCAGTGTTTTCGGTGAGATGCTTGTCTTCGATCGCCTGGTGCAGGAACAGGATGATCCACGTGCGAGGCTCGCCCTGCTGTGTCACAAGCTGGAAGATTCCTTCGCCACAGTTTTTCGTCAGATGGTCTTGACCCGTTTCGAGCAGAGGGTCCATCAGGCACGGGGCGGGAAGGAACTTTCTACCAGCGATATTGATCAGATCTGGATGGATGCGAATGCTCCGCTGCACGGCGACGCCGTGGAACTGACTCCCGAGTACAGTCGCTGGTGGACCTATATCGGCCACTTTGTCCACCTGCCCTTTTATTGTTATGCCTATTCCTTCGGGGAGTTGCTGGTACTGGCACTGTGGAACCAGTTCCGTCGGGAGGGGGAGAGTTTTGTCCCCCGATACCTGGAATTGTTGAGTGCGGGAGGCACGGAAACTCCCGAGATCCTGATTGATCGGGTCGGGCTACAATTGAACGACCCGGGATTCTGGAATTCAGGCCTGGATATTCTGGCCGAGATGCTGGCGGATGCTGAAAGGACGGCGGCTGCGGTTCTCGGGAAAGAAGATTAGAAAACCGGCTCCTACGAACGCGCCTTCTCGAGCCGGCGTGCCACCAGCAGGGCAATCTCGAGGGCCTGCTCATAGTTGAGGCGGGGATCGACCTGGGTCCGATAGGCGCGTCCCAGATCAGCCTCTGTCAGTCCCCGGAGACCTCCCACGCACTCGGTGACGTCCTCGCCCGTTAACTCGACATGCAGTCCTCCCAGTCGAGATCCGAGTCCTTCGTGAATGTCAAAGGCCTGGTCCACTTCCGAGCGTATACGATTGAAGTCACGAGTCTTGTAGCCATTTGCCGTGGGTACCGTATTCCCGTGCATGGGATCGCAGGACCAGAGAACGATGTGTCCTGACTTCCGAACGGCACGCACCAGCGCTGGCAGATGTTTTTCGATCTTGTCGTCTCCGAACCGATGGATCAACGTAATCCGCCCAGCTTCGTTCTGCGGATTGAGCCGGTCGATCAGGGCGATCAGATTCTCCGGTTCGGAGGTCGGCCCGATCTTGATTCCGATCGGATTCGAGATTCCTCTAAAGTACTCAACATGGGCGCTGTTGAGTTTCCTGGTGCGGTCTCCGATCCAGGGAAAGTGGGTTGTCAGATCGAACCACTTTTCGACTCTGGGAATAAACCTGGTCTGGGCCTGTTCGTAGTGGAGATGCAGCCCCTCATGGCTGGTGTAAAAGTCCACTCGCCGTACTTTTCCAACCACGGTTCCGGCCAGTGTTTCGAAGAACTTGAGGGAGTCGCTCAACGACTTGACGCGTTCCTGGTAGCGAGATGCCCGGGGTGAGAGCTTGACGAAGTCCAGCTCCCAGTACTCCGGATGGTGGAGGTCCGCGAATCCGCCGTCACTCAGTGACCGGATGAAGTTGAGCGTAAGGGCAGCCCGTTCGTATCCTCGCAGCAGAAGCTGTGGATTGGGCCGGCGGTCCTCCTTCGTGAAGGGGAGGCGGTTGACCAGGTCGCCCCGGTAACTGGGGAGGCTGACGCCATCCTGTGTTTCCATGTCCTGGGACCTGGGCTTGGCAAACTGTCCGGCTAGACGGCTCACCCGGATCACCTGCTTCTGGGCTCCGTGGATCAGGACCAGGCTCATCTGAAGCAGAATCTTCAGCTTGATTGCAATAATTGGCGACTCGCAATCTTCGAAGCTTTCCGAACAATCCCCCCCTTGAAGAAGGAACTGTTTGCCCAGGGCGGCTTCTGCCAGTTGTTCCTTGAGAGTCTCAATTTCCCAGCTCGTGACCAGTGGTGGGAGCTTGGCCAATTGCTCGACGACCTCAGTCAGGCTGCGCTGGTCTTGGTAGACAGGCTGTTGCTCGGCTAGCTTGGTTTTCCAGCTGGAAGGGCTCCACTGCTCGCTTGCAGCCGGCTTTCCAATCGGCTCCGACATCGGTATCTATCCGGTTGTGACAGTGGCCCATCATACCAGACATCTCGCACTCGAAGTGTCAACGTTCCAACGTTCCAGGGTTCCAGGGTTTCAAGTTGGCGCGGCTCATTGATCGCACTCGCTGCGCTCGCGCTGTTCCAAGTTGCAAGTTCCAGGTTCCTCGTTGGCGCGCTCATTGCATTCGCGCCTCTGTCTGCTCGGCGACGGGACAGTTCCTCTTCGGGACCAGCCTGCAGGCGGTGAGGAAATCCGACAATCAAGGAAACCGCAGAGGCAGGAACGAAGTGACTGCGCGTTGGAACTTTGGAACCTTGGAACCGTCCCCACTACCACGAAGAGACGATCAGGATTAGAATCACCGTCGTCAGCCACAGGAAGAAGCAAATGGAAGAGACCATCGCCAACTGGGAGCGCGGCAGTTCGGGAAGCCTGGCCTTCACGTAGAACATGAGCGCGTTGGGGGGGACAAGAAACAGCAGTCCTATGGACAGTGGCGGCACAAGTGTTGATTCAGTGAGGACCAGAGCTACCATCAAAAGGAGCAACAGCAGCAGTACACCTCCGATCAGAAACACGCCCTGTGAGGCTTTGAACCAGACTGGAAGTTGAAGGGCACTCATTTTGATTGCCAGATTGACCCCCGGGACAGCAGCCTTGTTGTGGCTCCAGCTCCGGGCAACCTCATCATAACCTCTCGGTGTGAAACGGGTTTGAAACAGCGCCCCGACCGGGGGGAGTGGGAGATCCAGGTTCTCGTTAGAATTAAACCCGCACCAGATAGGGTCTGACGCTCTGGCCGGTCGTCTCCCCGAGGGCCAGCGCATACCATTGGATCTGGTTGCTGTATTCCGCAAGGTGATCCTCAAACTCGGCTGCGGTCTTGAAATCGATCAGGGTCCATTTGTCGGAGGAGAGATAAGCAAGATCAATCGTTCCTTCCACGAGTCGGTCGCCATCCAGGCGGTGAGTGATCGGGTACTCTCTGAGGCAGCGTTCTGCCTGAACGGCGCGCGCCACCAGATCATCCTCGAGAACCCTGCCGACTGTCTGGATCGCCTGCTCGAGTTCCGAGTCCCTGGCCCGCATGACGCGGGCGTGGAAGCGGGCGAGCTTTTCCAGGTCCTGATGGGAGGCCTGGAAGGGTATGTCCCGCAGTAGTGTGTGCACAAGAACGCCGAATCTCCTACCCCGGGCAGCCGTGGAATCCAGCAGGTTATGGACAATCACTTCGTACTCCCTGGGGGGAGGTGTGTCCACATCGCTCGGACGGATGATCGTCAGCGATGTCCGGGCCCCGGTCAGGAGAGCCTCCTCTCGTTTGGCTTTCCAGCTCTGGTAGCGTTTCTGGCCCTCCGCAGAGCCTGCCTCGTCATGAACCAGAACCTCTTCGTCGCGGAGCCCCTGATTCGGAGCTACGTTGAGTTTGAGAGCAGCCGGGTCCCACCACAGAACCCTGTGGGTCCCCTTGAGGGGCCGGTGAAGGCCCGGCTTGATCAAGGGCAGGGCAATTCCATCTCGATTGATGGGAGGCAGAATGGCCGTCCGGTCGCCGAAGTCGGGGCACTCGGGAGGGGGAGGGGCCGGCTCATACCAGGAGTCCCGCTGCGGGTAGATGGCGGGATTGAGCGGTGAAATCCAGCCCCCGGTGTAGTAGTCGGGTCCCACCCCAACCGCCGGGACCACCAGCATCTCCCTCGCCCGCGTGGCCGCAACGTAGGCGATACGTTCTCCTTCTGCGACGTCTCTTCCGTATTCGAGGTCCCGATTCTCGACGAGTTCCCACGGCTGGCAGAATAGCAGAGACTGAGCGCACAGAGAGTTTTCCTGATCCACATGCTGCGAGGGATAGGGCGAGGCGATCTTGACGGTCATGTCCGCCAGAAGGATGACGGGGGACTCCAGTCCCTTTGCGGAGTGCAGGGTCATCAGCCGGACACCGTCTGCCGCTTCCTCCAGTACGGGTGAGTCGACGGAGCGGGGTTTTTCGGCTTCGTCGATCAGGAAATCGACAAAGCCTCGAAAAGACAATCCCCCGCTGAGCTCATAACTCCGTGCCAGGTCGCAGATCCTTTGCACGTTGGCCAGAACCTGTTCTCCGGTCGGTCGCAGAGCCAGCCCGGCATGGGCCCGGCAGAACTCCAGAATTCGGTTGATGGTGTCGACGATGGGCCGGCGATTCCGGGTGTGGTGCAGCTCTGCCAGCAACTGGAGAATCGCAGCAATCTCGGCGAAGTCGGCAGGGATGTTCTCCTGCTGGTGATGGAAAGGATGCAGGTTTCCAATCTTCCTGCGAAACGCGAGTAGTTGCCCATCATCGACTGCAAACAGAGACCCTCGCAGGGTGGCAAAGACATTCAGTTCGTCATCCGGCCACTCGACGGCAGTCAGCGCGGCGCGGATGCTTTCTACTTCTTCACGCTGATGGAAGGTTCGGGATCCCACCAGCAGGTGGGTGATGCCGCGGGCGTCCAGTGCCCGGATATAGGGCCGGGTGATGTCTCGATCGAGGGAGATGAAGCGCCGGAAGAGGAAGGTGATGTGGCGGGCTTCGATGGGGATTCTCCGGCCCGGGTTCTCTGGATCCTGCACCTCCCATGGCTTCTCATCGAGAAGCCAGCCGACAAAAGCGGCCGCTGCATCTGGAAAGGTAGACTGAAACGACTTGTGAGTGATTTGGCCGGCCCAGATGCGGGGTTCCGGGATGGGGAGGGCAACCACCTCCGGAGGACCCTTGCCAACTCCGCTGATCAGAGTGACATTGTCTGCGTCTTGAGGGGACCGAAGAGGCACGTAGTGGGGCTGAACCCGCTTCGTATCCCCGTCGAACACCAGCTCAAAGGAAGCGTTGATGGCTTTTTGCAGTGGTTGAACCGATCTGAAATTGGTCTGCAGGTGGAGGAGGCGAACTCCGGACTCCGTCAGGATCTTCTTGACTTCCCCGTAGAGTTGAACGTCCGCCCGTCGGAAACGGTAAATCGACTGCTTCGGATCACCGACAATGAAGAGCTGTCCTCCGGAGATCTGTACCTTGCGCCAGTCGCTCTCCCCGGTGTTGGAGGCGGCAAGGAGGAGCAGAATCTCCACCTGAAGTGGATCCGTGTCCTGAAACTCGTCGACAAAAATGTGAGTGAACCTTGAGTTGAGATGCTCCCTGACGTCCGGATAGTCACGCACCAGGTCACGTACCTTGACCAGCAGATCGACGAAATCGACCCGGCCCAGTTGCCTCTTGACCTCCAGGTATTCCCCGATCACTGACTCGAAGGTCGGGCGCAGGGACGCTGCCAGGTCGGCGTCGGCCCTTTCCTTGAAGCCTTCCAGCAGCGAAATCAGTTCTTCGCGCATGCGCAGGGCATCCTCACGGGAGACCTCGTCGGAGAATTTGCCGTAGCCCTTTCGCTTGTTTCGGGTCAAATCGTGAAGCAACTCGATGCTGAGGCGAGCCTCCAATTCGTCATAGTCGCGACTGCTGAGAGTTCTGGAAGGTCGCAGATCCACCGATCGCTGGAGGTCGTCTACGAAGCGTCTCAGGGGTTTCAGGTCGAAGCGCAGGTTGTCTCTTGGATTCGAGCACTTCTCACTGGCAACGGCGAGCTCTATCGCCTTTTTGAGAAGGTCCGTAATCTCCCGATTGCGGTTGAAGGTCCGGATCTCCCAGGGCTGGGTAAAGTCACGTCGCTCAACCAGTCTCCAGGCTTCATCCCGGAGCCTGTCCAGGGGGCCAAGCTGTCCGCTCCTGCGGACACTCAATCTTGCCAGTGCCCGGCTCAAGGCGGTGGGCATCTCATTCAACTTCCGTTCAATCCATGATTTGAACACCCGGTTGAACAGACGCGGAGCTTCAGTTTCGGAAAGCTCCTGAAAGTCGGGATCAATCTGGGCTTCCACGGGGCGCTCCCGGAGGATCTCCGCACAGAAAGAATGAATGGTTCCAACCCGAGCCTCCTCCAATGAGGCGATGGCCGCTTCGATGTTCCGCAAAGCGTCTGCATCGGGCGCTTCCTGGCGCGCTGTCTCGAGTTCATGGCGAAGCCGCAGTTTCAGTTCGCCGGCTGCCTTGCGCGTGAAAGTGACGGCGACAATCTTGTCTACTTCCACTTTTCCGGACTGCAGAAGAGCCACCAGTCGGTGCACTAACACCGTCGTTTTGCCGGTGCCGGCTGCTGCCTCGACCAGGAAGCTCTCATCCAGATTGGTTGTGATTTCCTCGCGTTGCGCCCCGTCAACTAGATTCGGTTGACTCGACATCACGGAAGTCTCCTCAACTCGTTCAAATCAGCAAGACGGCTTTCCTCCTTACGCCGGATCCGAATCTCTTCGTAAGGGCCGCATACGGACTGAAAGTCACAGAACTTGCACGCGTTATGGCGAGGAGCAGCCGGGAGAAAGGCCTTTTCCAGGTTCCGGTCGATTGTTTCCAGCACCTGCTTGAGTTTGGCGCAGGTTCCCGAGTTAATGGAGACGATCCGACGCTGGTATTCTCCTCGCCGGGTACAATAAAAAAGCTGACCGTATTCCACCTCTTCATCCAGCAATTGCTCCGCTGCCAGACCGTAAATGATGGGCTGGAGAACCTCACCGCCACCCACTTCCAGGCGCTGCCCACCGGCCAACCGGAGGGGTCTACCGGTCTTGTGGTCGGTTACGCGGACGGCCGTCTTGTCGTTCGCAGGTATGGTCTCGACCAGATCGATGGAACCGCGGAGCCGGATCCCGTTGAGGATTCGGACGTCCCGGGTCGTGCTGGCGGGGTCCCGGTCCGGGTCTTCAGGAAGCCCAAAGGCCAGTTCGAAGTGAGCCGGGATCCAGGCCTCACCTCCTCTGGACATTTCGCGAAGCCATCCCCGCAGGTCAGTTAAGAGCTCCTCCATTTCGCTTTCCCATATCCGGGGAATTGCCGGAGCCAGGTTTTCCTTCATTGAACCGGAGACATCTGAGAAAACCGAGTCCAGCCTGTCCATTGACGCGGTCTCGGATTCGCGTGTCACCGGGAGCAGGCCCTCTTCTCGAAGTTGCGAAAGGAACCGGAACTGCACCTCATGAAAGAGAGATCCCCGAGTCAGTGGATCCAGTTGCTGAAGGGCAACCGGTTCTTCTCTCACTCGGAGTCGCTGGATGGCGTACAGAAAGAACTTGTACGGGCAGACTGCGTACTGCTGCAGCGAAGTTGGCGAATAGCTTCTTTCCCGCAGCCGCTCACCCTGGAGTATCTCGGCGACCTCCGGGCTCGGGTCCACGAGTCCATCAGCCGGGTAGAACCTGCGCCGCCAGCGACCTGCCCGGGCCCGCAAAGCGCGCGCCAGGTGGGGGTTGCTCTTGAGTAGAAACTGGGCTCGGCCCCGGCGACCCCTGGGTCCAAGCCGCAGCATGGGGTGGAGGAGAGCCAGGTCGAATTCGGTATCATCAATGGCAGCAGCGGGTTCCATGGGAGCCGGCCAGCCGAGGCGACTCGAGGAGGTTTCAGCAGCCAGTTTCTCCAGGCCACGGAGGTCGGGAAGTACTCCGTTGACCGCCCGCAGAATGTCGAGGGCGTAGAAGGATGGGACGCGAGATCGCCCCTGTGCAACGTCGATTCTGGGGTAGGAGACCACCAGTCGCCGGACAGCGGTGGCCACGGCAACTCGTAGCAGCAGTCTCTCCTCGGCCCTTCTGCGAGTCAGAACTGGTGAGATTCCAAGGCTCTCACGATGCCGGTCCAGCAGCAGGGGGTCCTCCAGCGCCTTCCTGGGGAAAATACCCTCAGCCAGAGCCGGCAGGAAAACCAGATCGAAGGAACGACCCCACAGTTCTGCGATGCTGGCTACCGTGACCTGCCCATAGCGGTTCGGTGGCGGGTCTTCCCGAAGCAGGGTCAGACGTTCCCCGAGAACGCGGCGAACCTCGTCCAGTCCAACCGGCTCGATTTCGCCCATTGGCTTCAGCTCGGCCAGTACCGAGCGGACCGATTCGGGATGCTTCAGTGCCCGAACCGAAATCTCTTCGAGCCTGGTGAGCCACCGGCTCCAGCTGGTTTCCGCGGGCAGGCGATCGAGAAGACCAATCAGCGGGAGGGAGAATGACTTCAGATTCTTGAGCAGGAATAGTTTCTGCTGGAGATGTTGCCTGGTGCGGGCACTCTCAGAGGCGACTTCTCTGATCTGAAGCCTGAGTTCGCTCTCGAGTCCCTGCAGCCTTCGTTTCCACCGATCCCTGCCCCCAATGACGGCGGCGTCCACCAGCAGGCGTTCCCACCGTTCCGGCGCTCTCAGGCTTCCTGCGGCATCCCTTGAATCTTCCGAAAACGGTTCCAGAGCGAATGCCGGTTCCGCATCGGCGGGTGGAAGGAAGGTCTTGAAACAGAGCTGGTCATCCTGAGGTTCCACCCACTCGAGCTCTCGGGCCTTCTCCTGATCCTCAGACTGGGGAGGGATCTGGGCCAGTGACAGATACTCCGCGAAGCGGGTTGCCGAAAGACCCTCGGCAGCACACTCCAGGAGCGCCAGAAAGGCTCTGCCGGCCGGATCGGGTCTGCGCGTGCCTCTGGTGAAGTAGGCGGGAATCCCGGCCCGCCGAAACGCATCCTCCAGCAGAGGCAGATAGCCCTCAGGACTCCGGAGGGCGACCGCCATCTGGTCGAACCGAACGCCCTGGTCAGCCGCCAGCCGAATTCGCCGGGCAATCTCTACACTCTCGCGGCTTTCTCCAGGCGCCGAGAAGAACTCAAACGATGTTGTGTCATGTTCGGTAGTGGATCGAGGAGGATCGCTGGCGGAAAAAAGATAGGATCGAAGCCTTGCGAGACGATTCACGGTGTCAGGCTGGTCTACCTGGCGAGGTGTCGTCCTCAGAAGGCTCGAAAAGAGCTCGATTCCTTCCCGGTCGGAATCGAGAGTCACGGCCAGGGCCTGGGGAGCCTGCTCAGCCAGAGCGGAAACAAATCGTGCTTCCAGGGAATGGCGCGGTCGAAGGTGATAGAAGAGGATGGGAATCTCTGCGGGGAGCGCTGCCCGTTTCTCCAGGTTCTGAAGGGCCAGCTGATAGGTCAGGCAGGAGTCGGCCAGGCCGTCGTCCAGCAGATAGCTCTCGAACCGAAGACCCAGCCCACTCAAGTCCCGCCCAGCCGCACCCAGCGCCTCGAGGCTCGCCAGATCAGTTTCTTGAAGGCGCAGCTCGAGTAGAGTTCGAGCCAAGGCCCGCGACATGCCGGGTGTGTCGGCTACCTCATGAAAATAGGAGAGCCGACCGGATTTGAGAGCATCGTTGACGGCTCGGGCACAAAGGGCTTCCACAGCCAGACCGGTAACGGGCAGCACTCCCGCCTCCACCATTTCTGGAATGGCTATTTCGGAAGCCAGCCGCAGCAGGGTCTTTCGACGGAAACTGGACACTCTGGATCGCAGGGCTCGCGGGGAACGAACGAAGTCGTCCGCACTGCCCGGAGTCGGTGCCACGATGAGTACTTCATGGGAGTCCAATCCGGCCACCCATTTCCATGTTTCCTGGATGAGCGGCTCAAATGAGTTGGAGACAAGAAAGGACCGCATAAGTGGGACGAGCTTCAGTTCAAAGACTAGCGGGAACTTGGTGGGTTGTCGAGGGTGGGTTTCAGGTTCTGGGGGGAAGTACTAAACTGTAAATCTGTCTATGTCAGGAATAAAGCGCTTGATCGTACCGGCCGTTTTCCTTCTCTTTGTCGGAATCGTCGTCTATTCCACTGTTCAGCTGAAAGTCGTCTCCTGCCACGTGTGTGTCAAATACCGGGAGCAGACTGAATGCGCCTCGGCTTCGGGCACGACCTCCGAAGCAGCACGCGATGCGGCGGTCGGCGTGGCCTGTGCTCTGATCTCCTCGGGAGTAACGGAAAGCATCGCCTGTAGCAACAGCCCCCGGGTCCGGGAGGAATGCAGCAATGAGTGATGATTCGAGACAAACGTGAGAAGGTCGGCGCAGTGAGCGCAGTGAACAAACCCGATTACTCGCCGGTGTGTGCGCCAGGAAAAGGCAGGCTGGCCTGTTCGCGTCTCTCGATCTCGTAACGCGTCAATTCCTTGACCACCTCGTCAATGAACTTCCAGGATTGTATTTTTCGGTTCGTATACTCACCGAGCAGGCGGTCAATATTCTCAAACCCGAACTTTGTATCGTCGCCAAATCGGGGCAGTCGGTTCCGCTCCTCCAGCAATTCGGCGACCCGCTCGTCAATCATGAGATCGAGCAGCGTGCGCAGCTGTTCCACCGAGGCGATCACGGTTTGGCTCAAACGAGAACCGTCCTGCGATAGTGAAATGGATCTTTCCTGTTTCTTTTTTTTGGTGGAGTCGCCACCGTTCTGTTGACCAGTCGGGGCGACTCCGGTATTAGAGGACATTTTGCATCCTCCCCCTTAGCGTCTCTGACTTGTTTCGCGCTTGGTCCACAATGGTAGTCGAGATCCAGGGCAGTATTGGTGATTCTCGATACACGAGGGGAGAACGGTCCCGCGGAGGGTCCTCCCACACTGAGCGCGCCAACCTGGAACGATCCCCAAAGTCGACACGATCGTGGACCGCAGTCAGTCAGGGCACATCGTGGTCGACCATATCGTCTTTTCCGATTCTTCCGAGCCGCCTCCAAGCGGGCGGCCGAATCGATTCCTGGTCAAAACTTCTGCGCGAGGCTCAGCCGGCGACTCTGGAAGAGGCGGCGCGACTCTACGACCATCTTTTTGAAGAACTGCGAAATCCGGGCTCCCCCGACCGGGACGAGAGGTGGTTGGCGCGCGCGGTCGTTCCGTTTCCCGTTCTCGACCAGCGCCCTCTCGACCTGGGTAAACCAGCCCTGGCACGAGTCCGGTCGCTGCAGTCTCTTCGGGCGGAAGTCTCAAAGAGGATGCCTCCTTCCATCTTTGCTCTCATGTCGATGGACGACCACGCAGGGAACATCCGGGTGCACATCCATGGACTGGATGAGCCTGACACCAGGGAATTCGGGCGCTCCTGCCTGGTGGCCAGGCGCCTGGTGCAAAGAGGTGTGCGCTTCGTGGAACTCCTGACCCCGGCCCGTGAAGCGGACCGATGGGATCAGCATTTTCGCCTCGAGGAGGGCCACCGACTCAATTCGCGGGCGGTCGACAAACCCCTGGCCGCGTTGATCAAAGATCTGAAGGGACTGGGTATGCTGGATGAGACGATTGTGATCTGGGGTGGAGAATTCGGCCGCACTCCCACCGCCCAGATCCCCGACGAGGGTATCGATCTGGCCGGACGAGACCACAACCCCCTTTCGGCTTCACCATGTGGGTGGCCGGCGGCGGCTTCAAGAAGGGTCTGATCTACGGTTCCACAGACGAATACGGCTACTACGCAATCGAAAATAAGGTTCATGTTCACGATCTTCACGCCACCATTCTCCACCTGCTGGGCTTGAACCACAAGAAACTCACTTTCAAGTTCGGGGGGAGGGAGATGCGTCTGACAGATGTTCACGGGCGGGTTGTTGGGGACCTCATTGCCTAGTGCAGCCCGCCATAAGTCTTGACCCAGGTTCAGACGCTCCTCCTCGCCGCTGGCGTTGTTGCGCTCGCTCGCCGTATGGCATGATATGACTCGCTCCCGACGCCTAGCCAGCGACGACGATTGACGTGCTGACCCTGGATCAAAACTTCTGGCGAGATGCACTAGTCCCAAAATAAGTACATGGGGTGTATACCCAGAGGTGGAAAAAAGCCTGAAACGCCAGTCCTGACGGGTATTCTGAGGTTCAGAAAAAGACCCAGAACAATCCCAAGAGGAGGCGTTTCAGGTGAATAGAAAGCATATCGAGATTATCAACAAACGCCAAGAGGAAATAGAGCGAAGGCTGGATCGAAGTTGGCGGCCTAAGAGTGGGGGACGGGTGCTGAGAGGAGGCAATATTGTCTACGACGTCTCGAGCCGTATGGGAGGGGTGAGTAGTGGAGGTCTGGGGCTGATTGTTCAGTTGGTCAAGCGCTTGAGGGTGGCGGAGAGGATCGACGAACGTGTGCGAGTGTTGAAGCGGCACCTTCCCTACCGGGAGTCGGACCACGTCTTGAATCTGATCTACAACGTGATGAGTGGGGGAGTGTGCCTGCAGGATGTAAAGTCACGGCGCGAGGATGTCAGCTATCTGGAGAGTGTAGGAGCGCGCAAGATCCCGGCACCGAGTACGGAAGGGGACTTTCTCAGGCGTTTCAAGCAAGAGGATGTCTTGGCCCTGCAAGAAGCCTTCAACGAAAGCCGTCTGCAGGTGTGGCAAAGCCAAGCAGCGGAGATGGGCAAGCGAGCCACGATCGACGTGGACGGCACGACGGCCGAGACCACGGGGTGTTGCAAGGAAGGGATGGATCTCAACTACAAGGGACAATGGGGGTATGGACCCTTGGTGGTGAGTCTGGCCGAAACCAACGAGGTCTTGTACACGTTCAATCGGCCGGCCAGCCGACCGTCGCACGAAGGAGCGGTGGCGTGGATCGATCGAGCCGTGAAACTGGTCAGAAGAGGCGGCTTTGAGCAAGTGAGATTGCGGGGAGACACGGACTTTTCCCTGACCCGCAACTTCGATCGTTGGAGCGAGGAGGGTGTGGAGTTTGTGTTCGGGATCGAGGCCAATCGGAGCTTCGTCAGAGAGGCCGACAAGATTGGCGAAGCACAGTGGCAAAAGCTCGAGCGCAAGCGGAAAGTGGTGAACTCCAGCCGTCAGCGTCCAGAGAACGTCAAGCAGAAAGTGGTGCGAGAGCGGGGCTACAAAAACCTGAACTTGTTGAGTGAGCATGTGACGGAGATCGAGTACCGACCGGCCCGAGCTAAAGGCACCTACCGAATGATCATCCTGCGCAAGAGGATCGAGGTCGAAAAGGGTCAAAAGCGGCTGTTTGATCAGCAGCGCTATCTGTTCTATGTCACGAACGTGCCGGTCAAGGAACTGTCGACACAACAGGTGGTTTTGGAAAGCAACGGGCGCTGCAATCAGGAAAACGTGATCGAGCAGCTCAAGAACGGCGTTCAGGCTCTGCGCATGCCGGCCGATACCCTGGTCGCAAACTGGACTTACCTGGTGATTGCCGCCCAAGCCTGGAACCTCAAGGTTTGGCTGGGCCTGCTTTTGCCTGCAAGACTGGGGGCCCGACGCCTGATCCGGATGGAGTTCCGGCGCTTTGTCACCTGTGTGATCGGACTGCCTTGCCAGATCGTGACAACGGGACGGCGTTTATTGTATCGACTGCTCACTGTTAACGATTGGACCCGTTTGTTGATCGAGGGGAATCTGTGGCTGAAACACCAGCAATTTGGCTGACGAATCGCAAGCCGCTTCGACAAGACGACAAATGGAGCCGATCGGGGAGGGGTCTGTCTGAAAACCGACTTTCAGGGCCATTGTCAACGCGTCGTGGCGGCCTGAGGTCAACCAAACTGCTTCCCGGCACAGCCGGAGTCCGGCGCAAGTCTGATTGAACCTCAAATGAGCAACCGATCTTGGCAAAACGAGTCGCTACAGTAGATGATGTGCAAACACGCTTATTTTGGGACTAGTGTGCCGTGGTGGGTGAAGGTCGCGCGCCAGGGAGACGAGGGATGAAACGACAACTTTTGAGGCTCACAGTCCTCGTTTTGCTGATAGCGGGAATGGGATGCGGTGGAAAGCCCCGGGATTCCGGGAAACCCAGAATCGCTTATGTGACCAACGGTGTTGCGTCTTTCTGGACCATCGCCCGAACTGGTGCCCATCACGCCGGCCGAGACTTGGGGGCTGATGTCTCCGTTCACATGCCGGCTGAGGGGATCAGCGATCAGAAGCGAATCGTGCAGGATTTGCTGACGGTGGGTGTGGATGGGATCGCGATCAGTCCCATTGATCCCGCCAATCAGGCCGATCTGATCAACGAAGCAGCCCGGGATACCCTGGTGATTACACACGACTCGGATGCGCCTGGCACCCAGCGGCTTTGCTACATCGGCATGGACAACTACCAGGCCGGGCGGCTGTGCGGCCAGCTCGTTCAGGAAGCCATTCCAGAGGGCGGAAAAATCGTGCTCCTGATCGGCCGTCTCGAGCAGGACAACGCCCGCCGTCGCAGACAGGGGGTTATCGACGAGATCCTGGGCCGCTCATTTGACCCCACGCGGTATGATTCTACCGGTCAGGTTCTGGAGAATGAGAAATACAGCATCGTCGGAACTCTGACCGATCAGTTCGACCGGTCCAAAGCAAAAGCCAATGCTGAAGATTCCATGTCCCGGTTTCCGGATCTGGCAGCCATGGTGGGTCTGTTTGCCTACAATCCACCGGCCATTCTGGAAGCGGTGCGCCAGGCGGGCCGGGCCGGTAGAATCATGATCGTGGGTTTCGACGAAGATAATCAGACTCTGCAGGCCATTCAGGAGGGAGACATCTACGGAACCGTCGTGCAGGATCCCTACCGGTACGGCTATGAGTCTGTGCGAGTTCTGGCGGCCCTGGTGAGGGGAGATCGATCGGCCATTCCGGCCGGGGAGTTCCTGGACATCCCGGCCCGGCAAATCCGTCGCGATAACGTCACCGAATTCTGGGCCGACCTCAAGTCGAAGCTCTCTTCGTCTACTCGCTGAATCTCTTTTTCGAGACCCTCCATGGTTGAGACTGCCAGCTCCCCAATCGAACCGGTCCTGGCCGTTCAGGGGGTGTCCAAGAGCTTCTCCGGGGTGCAGGCATTGGCGGATGTCGATCTGACCCTGCGGCGGGGAGAGCGCCTTGCGGTTATCGGCGAAAACGGGGCCGGGAAGAGCACCCTGATGAAGATCCTGGCCGGTGTGCTGCCCTTGGACCGCGGTCGGATCCTGCTGCGAGGTCTGCCCATCGAGATTCGGTCCGTGAAAGACGCCCTCGCGCATGGCATTGCGCTGATTCATCAGGAGCTCAATCTGGCTCCCAATCTGGATCTGGGAGCGAATATCTTTCTGGGCCGTGAGCCTCGGAAGCGACTGCTGATTGAGCGGAGTCGGATCCGCCGGAAATCGGTCCGTTACCTGGGGATGGTAGGGCTCGACCTTCCTCCGGGTCGCCTCGTCAGCTCGTTGTCGATCGGTCAGCAGCAACTCGTGGAAATCGCAAAGGCCCTGGCCGTTGACGCGCGAATTCTGATCATGGATGAGCCGACCTCCAGCCTTAGCCGGCATGAGACGCTCCGGCTCTTTGAAGTCATTGGAGATTTAAAGGATCGAGGAGTCAGCGTCATCTACATCTCACACCGTCTGGGAGAGGTGAAGGATCTGGCCGACCGGGTCGAGGTTTTGAGGAATGGAGAGAACGCCGGTGGGCTGGATCGGGAGGAGATCAGCCACAACCGTATGGTCAGACTCATGGTGGGCCGGGATATCTCTCAGTTCTATCACCATCTGGACCGGCAGCCGGGCCCGACCCTACTTGAGGTCGAGGGAATGTGTACCGGGGCCTATCCGAAGAACCCGCTTTCTTTTCACGTCAGGGGAGGTGAGATTGTCGGTGTTGCCGGGCTGGTAGGAGCCGGCAGAACGGCAGTCCTGCAGACACTCTTCGGGATTATGCCTCCCCTCTCGGGCCGGATCGAGGTGTCGGGCAAGCCACTGAGACCGGGCCGGCCTCTGGAGGCGATCCGGGCCGGAATCGCACTGGTGCCGGAGGATAGAAAACAGCTCGCGCTCATTCTCGACATGGCTCTGCGGGTCAATTTGAGTCTGGTGCGTCTCAGGCGGGACCAGCGATTTGGGTTTCTGGATATGGGGAGGGAGGCCGATCTGGTCGATCGGACAATCCGGCGTCTGAGCATCCAGTGTCAGGGCTCCGAGCAGCCCGTGAAATACCTGTCCGGGGGAAACCAGCAAAAGGTCGTTCTGGGCCGATGGCTGGCCATGGATCCCTCGGTGCTGCTGCTGGACGAACCCACCCGGGGTGTCGACGTGGGATCCAAAGAAGAGATCTACAGACTGATCGAACAACTGGCGGCTCGCGGCGTGGCGGTTCTTTTCGTTTCCAGTGAAATGGAAGAAGTTCTGGGGTTGTCCGATCGCGTCCTGGTGATGCACCAGGGCAGCATCACTGGAGAACTGTCCCGGGATGAATTGAGTGAAAAAAGAATTATGGAAATGGCCACAAGCACATCATGAAAAAGATCTTTGGAATTCTGGGGCTGCTTGTCGCCATCTGCGTCCTCACGGCGCTGCTGAGCGATCGTTTCCTGACTGCCTACAACATCGAGAACCTGATTCGCCGCAGCTCCCTGTTTGGAATTATCAGTATCGGTGCGGCCTTTGTCATCATCACAGCCGGGATCGACCTGTCGATCGGCTCGGTGGTGTGTCTCACGGGAGTTCTCCTTCCCTTTCTGCTCACCGAGCACGGCCTTCCGTTACCTCTGGCTCTTCTCGTGGTCCTGGGTCTCCCTCTCCTGCTTGGGACCGCACATGGACTCCTGATCACGCGTCTCAAGCTGCAGCCCTTTGTGGTGACTCTGTGCGGACTGCTTTTTTACCGAGGTCTGGCCCGGGGGATCACCTCGGATCAAACCCAGGGCTTCGGGAATGACTTCACCGTCCTCAGGACCCTGGCTACCGGGAAACTCCCACTTCCTTTTGTGGATGGTTTTGCCATTCCCGCCCCCTTCCTGATTCTTTTGGTCGTGGCGGTGCTCGGCGCCATCTTCCTGAACAGAACCATCTACGGGAGGTATTTGCTGGCCCTGGGAGGGAATGAGGAAGCTGCCCGGTACAGCGGGATCAACACGAACAGAATGACCGTTCTGGCCTACGTGATCTGCAGTGGTTTGGGAGGCCTGGGAGGCCTGCTCTTTGTCCTGGACGTGAATTCCGCCCAGCCCGTAGATTTTGGGAGCTTCTATGAGCTCTATGCCATCGCCGCCGCAGTGCTGGGTGGATGCAGCCTGCGGGGAGGCGAAGGGACGATTCTGGGAGTGGTGATAGGAGCTTCCGTGATGCAGGTCCTGCGTAACTCGATCACGCTGCTGGGAGTACCCACCCAGCTGGAGTTCGCCATCATCGGTGCGGTGATCCTGGCCGGTGTGGTCGCGGACGAGGTGCTAAAGCGTGTGATTGCCGCCCGGAGACAGGCAGTCAGTGCCGCAGCAAACCACCCCGCCGACTGATCCTACCGTTTCGTGCCCAAGGCGCGACCCTCGTGGTCGCCCAATCCCCCCGGGTTCAGTTGATCCCCATCCCGGTCGGTGGATCGTGAAGCCGTGGAGCCCGAAAAGGTCCTGTGCGATCAGAAAAGGCAACTCTTCCTTGCTGGGCGGAAAGTGGGAGGTAGACTCAGGGCGACTCCCGGAGGGATTTAAACGGTCGCTGCCCTGAGTCTACCTCCCACTTTCAAGGCGTTTTCGGCCTGACACCCCTCCCCCTCCCGGACCCTAACAGCTCAAAAGGTTTCAATGTGGAATCCGACCGTGAAGCTGCGACCGCCTGCGGGGGCGAACTGGAAATGCTCCCGGTAGAACTTGTCTCCCAGGTTCTCGAGAGCAAAGAACAGACCCCAGCGGCGGGATTCCCGGGTCCAGTTGATCCCGAACCCGGTCGGTGGATCGTGAAGCCGTGGAGCCCGAAAGGTCCTGTGCGATGGGAAAAGGCGACTCTTCCTAGCCGGGAGGAAAGTGGGAGGTAGACTCAGGGCGACTCCCGGAGGGATTTAAACGGTCGCTGCCCTGAGTCTACCTCCCACTTTCAAGGCGTTTTCGGCCTGACACCCCTCCCACACTTGACCTCAGATTAGAGAGGCCTTGTCTTCCCAGAGTTGGCCGGCCAGGACCAGGCAGGTCAAAGAGAAAAGCGCTGTCGCAAAGAAGAATAAAGTTCTTTTCACCATGGATTCCAGCTCCTTAGTTCCACGTACTCCCTTTTGAAGTATCCAGTTATACGTCTGAGATTCCCTTTCCGTTACGGTCCCGTGGCAAGAAGCGGGGAACGTTCCACCTACTTTCAGATCACCCCCTTCCGGTGAAACGGATCCCCAACCGAAGGAGGGGAAATCCCGATTCTTCTCCGGTCTCTAACGCTCCCGGCTCCGTTTCAGCTTCCCTGTCAGACCAGCGGACTACGATCCCCAACCTTCAACCTTCAACCTTCAACCTTCAACCTTCAACCAGTAACCAGTAACCACGAGCGACAGCGAGCGCCGACCAGTTAGAAACAATCCAGGACAATCCGGGTATTAACTAACTAGAACTCACGCATCCTCCTCACCGGTGGCCGTCCCTGGGCCACCGGTCCTTCCGGGGCAAGCCAATGTGTCGGCGGCTCAATGTGCATGCTCCGCCCTCCGAGCCTGTGTCTGCCGTGCTGGAGCGCGAATCAAACCTGAATCCTGGATCGAACGAGCGTAACGCAGTCAGGGCGGGAGATTCTCACGCTGCAGTAGAAAATTTATGAATCATCCGGGTTAGATTTGAGTACAGCCCGGTAGCTTTCTCCACTATTATTCAGGGATGCGGGTGCGATTCGCCGTCCTGATGCTTCTGTGGGTGTTCTCCTGTGCTAGAGACTCCGACTCGTCCAGAATCCACCTGGCCTATGTGACGAACGGGGTGACTTCGTTTTGGCAGATCGCCAAAGTGGGAGCCGAGCACGCCGCCCGCGACTTCGACGTGGAAGTGACTGTGCGAATGCCGGCCGAGGGGATCTCCGATCAAAAGCGCATGGTTCAGGATCTGCTCACGGTAGGGATTGACGGGATTGCCATCAGTCCCATCGATCCCGCCAATCAGGTGGACCTGGTCAACGAGGCGGCTCGAAACACCAACCTGATCACACAGGACTCAGACGCACCCAGTACCAATCGTCTCTGCTACATCGGGATGGACAACTACCTGGCCGGCAGGCTGTGTGGTCAACTCGTCAAGGAGTCGACTCCCGAAGGTGGCAAAGTGGCGATACTGGTGGGCAGGCTGGAACAGGACAATGCCCGCCGCCGCCGGCAGGGGGTCATTGATGAGCTCCTGGACCGTTCCATTGATCCAGAACGTTATGATGCGCCGGGATCCATGCTGCAGGGAGACAGGTTCACGGTGGTGGCAACGCTGACGGATCAGTACGATCGAGCCAAGGCCAAGGCCAACGCTGAAGATGTCCTCTCGCGTTTCCCCGATCTGGCCGTGATGGTCGGCCTGTTTGCCTACAATGGTCCTCTCTCGCTGGAAGTGCTGAAGCAGGCCGGGAGGGTGGGTGACGTTCAGATTGTGGGCTTTGACGAGGCCGATCAGACGCTGCAGGCGGTGACCGAAGGATCCATTTTCGGAACCGTCGTGCAGGACCCCTACCGCTACGGTTATGAATCGATCCGCCTACTCGCTGCTCTGGCCCGGGGAGATCGCTCGGTCCTTCCAACCAGCGGCTTTCTGGATATCCCGGCCCGCCAGATCCGTCGCGACAACGTGGCCAGGTTCTGGGCGGACCTTAGGGCCAAACTGGAAGGGAGGCAGTAGTGGGAACCCGCGCACCATGGAGTTGACCCTTTTTCACGGAGATCTCTATCATTGGGGAAAGGAGATTGCCACGTGGCAAGGTTGAGTGAATACGATATCAGTCAGTTTGAAGAACAGGGGTACGTTGTTGTAGAGGGTCTCCTCGACCAGGGGAAGGATCTTCAGCCGGTTATTGACGAGTACTCCGCCTTGCTCGACTCACTGGCAAAGGACTGGCACGCCACTGGGGACTTGAGCCAGACCTATGGCGACTTGCCCTTTGGCGAGCGTCTGACGCGCATTATTGCCGAGTCTGGTCAAGCCTATTACCAGCACATGGACTTCTCTTTGCCCCAGGACGCTATTACCGAAGAGACCCCCATCCATCTCGGCCCTGCTATTTTTAACTTGCTGCGCAGTCCCCGCCTATTGGATGCGGTGGAGTGTTTCATCGGTCCCGAGATTTACTCCAACCCGGTTCAGCACGTGCGCATCAAACCGCCGGAAACTGCTCTGCCAGCCGGCGTTTCAAGAAATGCCATGACTGCCGTCACCCCATGGCATCAAGACCTGGGTGTTATCACTGAAGAGGCGGACGAAACAGATGTTTTGACGGTGTGGTTCCCCATCACGGAAGCGTCAGTGAAGAATGGCTGTCTGGCCGTTGTCCCTGGCAGCCAAAAAGGGGAGTTACTCCTGCATTGTCGTGGAGAATTTGGTTTGACCATTCCAGATGAAATGGTCGGTTCCTATTCGAAACCGCTACCGATGCAGCCTACAGACGTGCTTTTTATGACCAGCAAAACAATGCACACCTCGCTCCCCAACGTCAGCGATGAAATTCGCTGGAGTCTTGACCTGCGCTACAACCCGATTGGTCAGCCTACGGGGCGGCCCTGGTTTCCGGGCTTTGTGGCTCGCAGCCGGGCGAACCCGGAAACAGAGCTAACCGATGCCGGGAAGTGGGCCGAAATGTGGCGCCAGGCTCGTTCTCGCCTGGCCCGAGACGGTGACCCCTCGTTCAACCGCTGGGACGGGGATGCGTTAGGCTGTGCTTGATAGAAGCGGTACCCGGACCATACGCACAGGCAAGAAGAGGACGCTGAACCGGTACTGAGAAGGGTCTCCGTCAGTAGCCCGTTTCAGGCGGGACGTTGGTTAGCTGAAAGCCGCCGCCACTCTGCTCGACTCGAACCACGGTCAGAAAGAGGCTGACTTCCGACTCGATCCGAAGGGACCCCACAAAGCTCTCCAGAAAATCAAACAGCTGCGTGAAAAAGAGCGCATCATGACCGTCGTAGAGCCAGGTTACGGTGCCGATTTCTACCCCGCCCTGGTCGATCAGTGTGGCTGAGATGCTGAAAGCCGCACCCGGATCTAAGGCGGCATAAGCGAAGCCCGTATCCGCTACAGAGCTTTTCTCGACTGGGAACACCAGGACTTTCGACGGGGGTGTGTCGAAGGTTGCGACCGAATCGGTAAGCGCTCCCTTACCCACCTGGTAGAAGAAGGAGACGGCCACCTGACTGTTCACAGAAGAGTTGGTCCCGATCAAGTCGAGGAATCCCTCCCTCACCTGGTCGTCACCGATGAGCGTGAGTTTCCGGGTCCCCTGGGGCGGCAAGGCGATCTCAAAGTGACTCAATTCTGTCTGTTCGACGCCGTTCAGAGTCCACGGGCTGTCCCACTCCTCTTCATTCCCCTGGCGCAGAAGTCCACGGCCTTCCCAGGGGGTAAGACCTTTGTTCGCAACCAGGATGAGAACCTGGAAGACGTCGCCCAGGGCAAACTGGGCAAAGCGGCGAGGCAGCATTCCCACCTCGAAAACGGAAGTCGTGATGCTCGCGAAGTTATTATCAGGGTTGGAATCTCCGCTATTCGCAACGGTTACCGTGTTGACCACCTGCGGCACGGCCCCGGGTCCTGCCAGGACACCCGCTGAAAGTTCTCTCGACTGACCGGGTTCAAGGCTGCTCTGCAGCAGGCACGAGAAGGACGCCTGTTCAGTTTCGCAGGACCACCCGATGGCATGCAGCGAGAGCAAAGCCAGGGAGGGCGGAAGGTCATCCGTGACCGTGACGGTCCCGGTGGCTGCGGCATTCCCGACGTTCTCGACGGAGAGCTGATAGTATCCGGTGGTCCCGACCACAAAAGGACCCAGATCGATTTTGCGGATCTCCAGGTCTGGAGTCGCCACCACTGTGACCCCGGCCGTATCGGAATTGTTGGAGGACTGTGGGTCGAACTCGTCGGCGACGGCTGTGGTCCTGTTACTGAACTGGCCTGTCTGATCGGCCCGAAGGCTGAAATCGACGGTACGCGTGACATTCGGCCCGATGGAGCTGAAAACACAGTTCAACTGTGGGCCGGTAAGGATGGTGCAGGGCTCGGGGGCCGAAACGGGTGACAGGCCAATAGGAAGGAGGTCTCCTATCTCCACATGGGTGGCGGTCGAGGGTCCCAGATTCGTTACGGCGATGCTGAAAACAATGTTCGAACCCAGCTCGACCTGGGCCGATTCCACGGTCTTGTTCACCGAAAGATCCGCCGCCGGTCTAATCGAAATGGTTGAGTCGTCACTGTTGTTGCTGTTGTTTCCGTCTGACGGGACGGAGAGTGCCGAGGCGGTATTCGTGATCAGACCGCTTCCCTCGGCGAAGGCCGTCAGGGTGACCTGGGCACTGGCAGTGCTGTTGAGGCTTCCCAGATCGCAAGTCACGGAGTTGCCTGCGTTCGAACAGCTTCCCTGCGAGGGAGCCACTGAAGAAAGAGCCAATCCGGTCGGCAGAGCGTCGGTCAGTGTGACCGCTGTTGCATTCCCGGGCCCCCGGTTCTCGACGGTAATCTGGAAAACGACCTCTTCGGACTGCTGGTAGTTCTCTTGCTGACTCTGTTTCGTTACCTCCAGATCTGGAGAAGGCACCGTAGAGGTGAACTGGAAGATACTCCCCCCGTGGTGAACCGCATACAGTTCCCCGTCTTCATCCAGGCCGAAGCTGCTGATATTCAAGCTGGTGTCGAACAACTCACTTCTGAACCAATTCCCAGGGCCCTCAGTGAGAGCCCAGATGCGGCCCGAAGTGTAGTCGCCAAAGATGTAGTCACCGACCAGCGACGAAATCTGCTGGCCGCGGTAGACATGGCCTCCCGTGACGGAATGGCCCAGCGAGCGCTGGTAAAAATTGATGGGAGGTTCCAGTCCGCTCACATCGCAGCCCACCTCGGGCTCATGGCACGACTCAGCCTCCATGATGTCCCAGCCGTAGTTCTTACTCTTCTCGACGACGTCCACTTCTTCCCAGGTGCCCTGTCCCACGTCCCCGACGAAAAGGCGCCCGCTGGGAGGATCGAAGGAGGCTCGCCAGGGATTGCGAAACCCGTAGGCCCAGATCTCCTCGCGGGCCCCCTTCGAACCGACCAGGGGGTTGCTTCCAGGAATCCCGTAGGGAGATCCGCTGTCAATGTCGATACGAAGGATCTTGCCCAGCAGCATGCTCAGGTTCTGAGCTCGTTCAGCTGGATCGTCCTGGCCCCCCCCGTCACCCGTCGAAATATAAAGATACCCATCGGCCGTACCAAACCCCAGCCATCCCCCGTTGTGGTTTCCAGACGGCTGGTCAAAGGTGAGAAGAATCTCTCCATTCTGGCCGGCGATATCGGGGTTTCCCGAGACTTGATGTTCCTGGATGACCGTCTGGAGCTGACCACTGAGGTTGCGAGTGTAGTTGATGAAAAAGCGCCCGTTGGTGTCGTAGTCGGGGTGAAATGCCAGACCCAGGAGGCCCCGCTCCCCGGAGGCAGCCAGGTTGAATCCCGAGGAAATATTGAGAAACGGGTTGCCTAGAAGCGACCCGTTCTCCAGGATCCGAATGAAACCCGTTTGTTCCACAATGAAAATACGTTTGCTTCCGTCGCCTGCATGGGTCAGAAAGAGGGGACGATCCAAACCGGAAACAACCTCTGTGAGCTCTATTTCCGCCGCGCCGCCCAGGCAGGGAACAGAGCACAGGCCCAGCACGATCAAAATGGAAAGCCGCTTCATCATATCTCGGCCTGCGAGCCAGTGGCTCAGGCAAACTCGGTGCTCCTCTTCATCCGGGACACCGCAGTAGGTATTATCTCCCAAAGCTACCTGAGTTCCAGTGATCTGGTTCTCCTTGCCCTTCGCCATCCTGTGACATTCCCAGTGTAGGAGGACCCTCCGTGGTCCGATCGGATCGCCGCGCGCGGGGGGGATGACGGGCAAAGGCACGGGCAAGGGCAAGGTACAAAGCAGGTTCGGAATACACTCCGAGTTGTACGGCTATCGAATCCCGGGTCAGATGCAGGGGGGGGGTCGAGAAGAGTATATTTGAACTCACTACGAACCGATGAGTGTGCGGCGGCAATTGATTCTCCTGATCCTGATTCTGGGCCACCTCCCGTCGATAGGCCTTGCCCGGGACCACTGGATTCGGCTGAACAGCCCGAACTTCGAAGCGGTCAGCAATGCTTCTGAGAAAAAGTCGCGGACTCTGATCCGCGAACTGGAGCAATTCCGGCACGTTTTCTCCGAGGTTTTCCATGTGGCCAATGACCGCGTCCCCGTGACCGTGTTCATCTTCCGGAACGACAAGTCGTTCAAGTCCTTCAAACCGGTGTATGAGGGGAAACCGGTCAGCGTCGCCGGTTTTTTTCAGGGAAGTCGGGACCGCAATGTGATCGCTCTCAATGCCAACGCCAGGGAGAATCCTTTGCATGTCGTTTTCCACGAATACCTTCACCTTCTCACCAGTGACGCCCCGTATCCCTGGCCGGTGTGGGTCAACGAAGGGCTGGCCGAGTTCTACTCCACTTTTCAGGTGAAGGGAAGACAGCTCACCCTGGGCGGGCCGATTCCGTGGCACGCGGAGATCCTGCGGCAGGCCCGGATGCACCCGGTGGAGCACCTGTTTGCCATTGGTCACGATTCTCCCGAGTACAACGAAAAGGGGAAGCGGGGAGTGTTCTACGCCCAGTCCTGGGCGCTGGTGCATTACTTCATGCTCCACGAAAAGGCAAAGCTCCGGCCTCAGTTCGTCCGCTTCGTGCAGCTCTTGTGGCGTGGCGTCGACCCCGTGGAAGCCTTTGAGCAAGCCATCGAAGTTCCCTTTCAAGATCTGGAGAGCGAGCTGCAGAAGTATGTCCGTCAGCGTGGCCTCTACGCAGCAGTCTTCACGCTGGAGGTCGTCCCGGATGCTGAACAGATTGACATAGCGGATCTCAACGCATCGAAGGTAGAGGGTCACCTGGGTGACCTTCTTTTTTACACGGGCCGCCTCGAGGAAGCCAAAGTCCGCTACAAGGAGGCGCGCCGGCTGGATCCCCCGAGCCTGCCTCCCAGAGAGGGCCTGGCCCTGATCGCGCTGCGTGAAGACGACCGGGAGACGGCCAGGGGATTACTGGAGGAGACGTCAGAGGGGGGCTCCAAAAACTACCTGGTTCACTATTACTATGCCGAAATGCTGATGGACGAGGTCAGCAGTCAGTTCGAACTGAGCCAGGCTGAGTTTGAGAGTATCTCCAGGCCGCTACGCGAGGCTGTCGAACTGGCTCCGGCCTTCGATCGGTCCTACTACCTTCTGGGTCGACTCTACCGCAAATGGGGAAAAGATCTGGACGAAGGCCTCGGCTTCATCGATCAGGCGCTCGCGCTCAAGCCCAGAGCTGACTACTACCGAATGACCCGGGCGGACCTGTTGCTGGCGCGACATGACTACGAAGACGCCGAACAGCTGTTCCGGGATCTGGCGGAGTCAGAGGAGGAAGGGGTTCGGCAATATGCCCGGCGGAACCTGGAGTCTCTTTCCGGTTTGCGAGAGCAGCAAGAGGCTCAGGCAGAAGCCGAAGCCGAACGGGAGAGGCTGCTGGCGGAGCTGAGCCGGCAGCAGACTGAGCCCGGAACCGACTCCGAGACAGTCGCCCATCCGCACCGCGACCGAGGAGCGGCCACCACCAGCCCTCCGGCGTTCAGGCGCAAGAGGACCGAGAAGGGGAGCGGATCGGAAGCGGAGGAGTCTGGTCCGCACCCCCGACAGTGCAGGCCGACGTTCACCAGCGTCGCGGGAATCATTCCCCTGGAGGGTCGGCTTCGCCGAGTCGACTGCTCGGGCGGGAGTCCTCAGTATGTGGTCGAGATCGACGGTCAGGAGATCCATACCATTGGTGTCGAACCGGCCCAGCCGGTCCTGTTCAGCTGTTCGGTGCACCTGCAGGAAATGCACTGCGGTACCTTCAGCTATGATGCCGTGGTCTACTTCGAGCCCGGTCAAAAAAGAGATCCCGTGACCGGAGTGCTCAGAGTCCAGGCCATCGAGTTCAAATAGGAACCCTTCAGATGGAAGCTGATGAGTGGTGGAAATCAGGTGTTTTCTACCAGATCTACCCGCCCAGTTTTCAGGACTCGTCCGGTAACGGGACCGGTGATCTGAGAGGCGTTGAGCAGCGTCTGGATTACGTGGCTTTGACACTTGGTGTCGACGCGATCTGGTTGTCCCCCATTTACCCTTCACCGATGATCGACGGAGGCTACGACGTCAGTCACCTGACGGATGTCGATCCCCTTTTCGGGTCGTTGCAGGATTTTGATGCACTCTTGCAGAAGGCGCAGGAGCTTGGCCTGAAGCTGATCATGGACTTCATCCCGAACCACACCTCCGACCAGCACCCCTGGTTCGTCTCTTCCCGCTCTTCGAGGCTCGATTCCAGGAGAGACTGGTATGTGTGGCGAGATCCGGCACCCGGCGGAGGTCCCCCCAATAACTGGCTGAGCCTCTTCGGAGGGTCTGCCTGGGCGCTGGATTCCACCACCGGGCAGTACTATCTTCACTCGTTCTGTAAGGAGCAGCCGGACCTGAACTGGAGGAATCCTGGAGTCGAATCCGCTCTCTTCGCTGCCGCCCGCTTCTGGCTGGACCGCGGCGTGGATGGCTTTCGAGTCGATGCGGCACATTGGATCATGAAGGATCCGCAGTGGCGCGATAATCCTCTCAATCCCAGTCCGGGCGGCTATCACAAGTCGCTGGGGGAGTACGATTCTCAGCTCCACCTGTACGACAAGGCTCACCCCGACGTCCATGGCGTGTATCGGCGATTCCGAAAGCTGGTTGACGGCTACCCGGTCCCGGATCGTTTCTGCGCGGGCGAAGTCCACATTTACGACCTTGAGGAATGGGCTTCCTACTATGGAAAAGAGCTGGACGAATTTCACATGCCGTTCAACTTTTCTCTGTTGAACAGCCCCTGGGAGGCTGCTTCCGTAGGAAAAGTGGTGGATGACCTCGAAGACGCGATACCGCCCGGGGCCTGGCCGAACTACGTACTGGGCAACCATGACGAATCCAGAATTGCGACTCGCCTGGGTCCCCAATACAGCGGCCCCGCCGCCATGCTCCTTCTCACCCTTCGCGGCACGCCGACTCTCTACTATGGCGACGAAATCGGGATGCGTGACGTGGATGTTCCCGCCGCGAAAGCCCGAGATCCCTGGGGGAGGAAACTGCCCGGGCTGAGCCGGGATCCTTCCCGAACGCCCATGCAGTGGGATGGATCAAAAAGCAGCGGATTCTCAAAGGCGCCTCCCGACAGGCTGTGGCTGCCCCAGGCTGAAGATTACCGAAACAGAAATGTTGCCCGGCAACTCGTGGAGCCAGACTCGTTGCTCAACCTGTATCGGAGGATTCTCCGGTTCCGAAGAGAGTCACAGGCTTTGCGGCTGGGAGCGTATCGGCGGATCGCAACAGCGCCGCGGGACGTTCTTGGTTATCGCAGAGAGCATCGGTCCGAGTGCTTAACTGTGCTTCACAATTTCGGGGATCGCGCAGCTGAGATGACGGTGGACGAGCATTGTCGGGTGGTTCTGTCAACGAGGCGTGCGCGTGAGGGAGAGTTGGTTGAGTTCTCCATCGAAGTGGAACCCTGCCAGAGCCTCGTGTTGAGAGCCGTCCAGGCAGTCACTCCTCCGTCCTGGTCACGACCAGAGTGATCAGGTAATCCTCGAGCTCGATCCTCTCGGTGCTGACCGGATAGGGCTCAACGGCGATGAGCTCGATCGTGTAGTCCCCGAGACCTGCTCGGGCCAGGTCACCGTGACCGGCGCGACTGGTCACCTCCAAATCCTGTTTCTCCTCCCTCGCTTTTCCGACGCGGAGAACAATCCTGACCTGGCCCTCCCAGATGCAGAACACGTCGGAAGGGCAGCGCGAATCTTCGGGCAGGTTCCAGAACTGGATCTCCAGCTCCTCGTCCTGGATGCTGGCCGTCTGGCCGATCTCGAGTTGAAATTCGGTGTCCAGTGTGGCTTTCACCCGGGTCCCTTCTTCCGCTTCCTTCTCAGTCACCGAGACGCCGGAGAGAGGGAGCCCCTGAATGGTGTTGAAGACTGCGAGACCGAGTGGCGCTTCGGAGGTTAGGCTGACGAGTTGCTCCAGACGCAGAGGAAAGATCTCCGGGACCGCAAAGCTCCAGAAATCGTCATAGTAATCCGCGTAGATCTGTCCGGGGAGAAGCCTGACGAACTCCGTATTGTCCGGGCGCAGGACCAGTTTCGCCTCAATGGGGGCGTCAGAAAGGTTGACGACCGCGAACGCCGTGTTGAGTGTCTGGAAGCCATGGTACAGCGACACCGGAAAAACAAAGGATTTACCCGGTATCACAGGGTGGTTCTCGATCTGTCGAATGATGTGGTCCTCGAAATTAAAGATGGGACCTGGGGTGGCCAGACCCTCTGCGTACTGGAAGAGGGTCTGAACGCTCAATGAACCGGAGCGCGTGAGGCGGGCCCAGCCAATGGCGGCCTTCTCTCCCGGGAGCACGGTCAGACGCAGTGTGGACCCTGGAGGGATGGAAAAGTCGGCCCGATTGCCCTCGAACCGGAGATCACCTGGTGTTGTCCAGGCGACCGCGAACTCTGCAGCCAGGGCAGTCCCGTCGGCGGCAGTTAGAATGAGCGTTCCTCGGATCGCCTCGCCGGTTTCGTTGGAAAGACGGAAAACGGTCCTGAAGCCGGTGTCACCGAACAGCCCCGCTCCAATCTGAACGAAAAGAAGGTCTGCCGGAGGGAGCTCGGAAGCGAACCCGGGTGACAGGAGCAAAGGCAGGATCAAAACGCTGGTCAGGATTCTACGCACAAGCGCCTCCATATTCCACTCCCCATGATCCTGAACCATTATACGCCAACCGGCTGGAGACAGTTTGAGTCAGGTTTGGGCCGCACGAGCAGAACGGTGAGCAAATGCAACGGCAGGCTTGCGCCTTGCCGTTCTGTTGTCGCGGTGTCAAGGAACAGCACAGAACGGTAGAGCGCCAGCTCACCGTTGATTTGCGTCTAACGTGAACGTGTTCAAAAAAGGATTGACAGGTATGGCTGATTCATAGTATTTTATTGAACATGTTCAATCCAGCTTCCCTGAAGATTTTAGGCCAAGATCTTCACCTCAAGCGCGACAGCGGCCACACACGAAAGGGGGAGAAGACGCGGGCAAGGATTCTGGAAACGGCCCTGAAGCTGTTTCGGGAGCAGGGATACGAGAAGACCACTATGCGCGCGATCGCTGCTGAAGGGAGAGTTTCGCTGGGCAGCGCCTACTATTACTTCGAATCCAAAGAGCATCTCGTTCAGGCTTTTTACCTGCAGACTCATGTCGAGCATCTGGCTGCATGTGAACCCATATTGAAGCAGCGGAAGGACTTGTCAGACCGGCTTCTGGGGGTCGTCCGGGCCAAAATCGAAACGTCTTCGCCCTACCATCGCTTTTCGGCGATTCTCTTTAGGACTGCCGCGGATCCGCGCAGCCCCTTGAGCCCTTTCAGTGAGGACTCGGCACCGGTGCGGGAAAGAGCCACCACACTTTTTCGGGAGGTGGTGGAGGGTTCCTCCCTCAGGGTGAGTCGGGACCTGGGTGAGCAACTGCCCCGCTTGCTGTGGCTGTATCAAATGGGGGTCATCCTCTTCTGGATCCACGATCGTTCGCCCGGATGTGCGCGCACCCATCGACTCATTGAACGAACCGTGGAGATCGTTTGTCGCCTGATTAGACTGGCTAACTTTCCACTGTTCCGCCCATTGGTCAAGTCCACCCTGGATCTTCTCGCGGAGCTGAACGAAACACCCGAACTATTCCCCGAAGGAGGGGCAATGAATGTCTGATCTAACGGTTGTGATCGCGGGCGGCAGCGGTTTTATCGGTCAAACTCTGGCCCGGGCTCTCGATAGTCGAGGCTATCGCGTTGTCGTTTTGACCCGGAACGCGAAACGTTTTCAGGGACAGGGCACGGCTGTCGAGTGGGACGGCAAATCACTGGCTGGTCAGTGGCCCCGACTCCTGGAGGGCGTCGTCTCGGTGGTTAATCTGGCCGGCAAGAGTGTCAACTGTCGGTATACGGCGGCAAATCGAAAGGAAATTGACGACTCCAGAGTCGATTCTACGCGGGTGATCGCCGAGGCGATCTCCCAATGCGCTCGTCCTCCCGGCAGCTGGATCCAGGCCGGATCTCTGGCCATCTATGGTGACTCTGGAGATCAGGTCTGTGACGAGCACACTCCTCCCGGGACCGGATTTCCCGTCGAGACCTGTCTGAAATGGGAGGCTGCTTTTCGGGAGCGGGAGGTGACCCCGACACGCCAGGTTCTATTTCGCATTGGATTCGTTCTTCAGGCGGGTCAGGGCGCCCTGGCAACCCTGGAAGGAATCACTCGCCTGTACCTGGGCGGCCGGGCCGGGCCGGGCCGCCAGTTCATCAGCTGGATCCACCACCAGGACCTGAACCGGATGTTCCTGGCGGCGATCGAAGGACAAGACATCTCGGGAACCTACAATGCAACCGCTCCCTCTCCCGTCGACAACAACCAGTTCATGCGGGAATTGCGCGGCGCCCTGGGCCGTCCCTGGGCCCCCCCCACACCCTCCTGGGCCGTCCACCTGGGGGCCTTCTTCATGAGGACGGAGGCTTGCCTCGCCCTGACCGGTCGAAGGTGCCTTCCGGAAAGGTTGCAGAAGTCGGGATTCAGCTTCCGATTCACCGATCTGCGGGCGGCCCTGAGAGAGATCTATCGAAACCCTGAAGGGGTACTGAATGTCTACGAAACACAGGCTCCCTGAGGGTACACCGAGGATGCGAACGAGCTCATGGATCGGCCTGGTTGCGATTCTCCTGGTTGCGATTCTGCCCGGGAGCCTATTGCTCCTTTACCTTGCCGCCGGCTGGGACAGCTATGGGTACGTGCTGGTGGTGCTGGTGCCCCTTGTGATCGGCTTCGCCCTGGCCTACTTCGCTCCCGGGCCGATCTGGCTGCGCGTCTTGATCACCGTTGTTGTGCTGGTCAGCGTGTTTGCGATCCTGTTGACCCTCGGCATCGGAGGGCTTCTTTGCGCATCGATTCTCCTGACCATGGCCGTGTTCCCAGTAGCTATCGGCCTGGCGGTGGCGATTGGCGTTCGACGTCTCCTCGAGAAGAAGAAGCGCAATCCGAGAGCCCCGACCGTCCTTTCCCTGCTCTTTCTGGTAACCCTGGTCCTTCTTTATGCCGAGAGTATGCTTCCGGCGAACTTCAAACCGGAGACCATCCGAACGGTACAGATCCTGGAACTTCCCGCCGCCGAAGTGTGGAGTCGCTTTCTTTTCTACGAAGACTGGGGGCATGAGCGCCCGTTCCTCCTGAAGTTCGGTCTCCCCCGACCCTTGTTCACAGTTGGACAGGTCTCAGGTCCCGGAGACCGGAAGAAGTGTGTTTATGACAAGGGGTACCTGGTCAAAGAGATCACGAGTTACATCCCGGCACGAGAGCTGACTTTCAACGTCATCGAGCAGGTGGGCATCGAGGATCGATCCATTCGTCTCGTGGACGGCAGCTTCCGACTTGACCCCCTGGGGCCGGGACGCACCCGAGTCACCCTGGCCACCCGCTATATTCCGAAGCTTCAGGCGCGGGTTTTCTGGCGGCCCTGGGAGAGAAGAGTGACCCGCTTTCTGCACCGACATATTCTGAAGGGGGTCGAAGCGCGAAGTGCGGGCAGAGAAAGCCCTGCCTGGGGCTTCGAGCCATGATCTCTCTGAAGACCGACGGACAGGTCAGGATGCGGACCGACATCCGCTTTCCGGTGTCCATCGAACAAGCCTGGCAGACAGTTTCGAAGGTTGAGTCTTTTGCCTGCATCGATTTCTTTCACCGCAAGATCGAAAGCGTAGACAGGCCGGGCGAGCCCGCTGGGGGGATCCTGATCGACCACCGCTTTCTGGGAGTTGGAATCGTCCGAAAAGGCAAGATTTACGGGTGGCGGGAGGGCGCCGGCTACGGCTTCAGTGATCTGAGCTGCCGGGACAAGCGCCGGGGGTTTCCGCATGTGTACGTCTTCCGGCTGCGCCGCGAAGGCGGGGATCGATGCTCTCTGCGGATTGAAATCAAGGGCCGGTGGACGGCGCGCTGGATTCCTCGCCCCCTGGTCGTCCTCTGGCTGCAACTCATCTTCACGAAGATCGCTGTATCTGCCGAACGAAGCGTTCTCATGGATGCCTTCAGGGAAATGTCTCACAGCGGATCTGCAGTGCCACTGGCCAATTGAGCTCGCTACAGGTATCTTTAGGAGACGGTGTGTACTCGCATTCTGCCGATACTGCTGACGCTGAGCCTCTCCCTCGCAGCCTCAACTGGAGTGCCGGACCCGCCCTCCCAACATCGTCATCATCTTCACCGATGACCAGGGTTATGCCGATGTGGGCGTCTACGGGGCTACCGGCTTCCAGACTCCCAATTTGGACAGGATGGCGCGAGAAGGGGTCAGATTCACTGATTTTTATGTCGCCCAGTCGGCTTGCTCGGCGTCACGGGCGGCCCTCCTGACGGGCACCTATCCGAACCGATTCGGAATCCACGGTGCGCTCGGGCCCACGGTGGACATCGGGATCCACTCGAGGGAAGTCACCATTGCGGAGATGCTCAAGGAGGTTGGCTATGCAACGGCCATCTTCGGTAAGTGGCATCTTGGGCACAGGGAGCCGTTTCTTCCGACCCGTCACGGGTTTGACGAGTACTTCGGACTACCGTGTATTCCAACGACATGTGGCCCTTCCGTCCGGGGGCACCGGAAGACACTCCCGATCTTCCCTTGATCAAGGGCGAGAAGGTGATCGCGCTCAACCCGGATCAGAGCCAGCTGACCCGGCAGTACACGCAGCAGGCCGTGCGTTTCATCGGCCGCAATCGGAAGCGGCCTTTCTTTCTCTACGTTCCTCACAACATGCCTCACGTTCCGATCTCGGCTTCCAGAAAGTTCAAGGGGCGCTCGGAGCGGGGCCTGTACGGCGATGTCATCAGCGAGATCGACTGGTCGGTGGGGAAGATTCTGGAAGCCATCAAGAAGAACGGACTGGATCGTCAAACCCTCATCATCTATGCCTCCGACAATGGTCCCTGGCTGGGCTACGGAGACCATGCCGGTTCGGCGGGCCCGTTGCGAGAAGGCAAGGCCACCACCCGGGAGGGTGGAATCCGGGTCCCCGCCATCATGCGCTGGCCGGGCCGGATCCCGGCCAACTCGGTCTGCCGGGAACCCGCCATGACCATCGACCTGCTGCCTACGATCGCCGGAATCACGGGTGCAAAGCTACCTGCGCACGGCATCGATGGACTCGATGTCTGGCCCCTCGTGCTTGGAACAGAGGGAGCCCGGAGCCCCCACCAGGCGTATTTCTTCTACAACCGGCGCAACGAGCTGCATGCCCTGCGCGCCGGTCGCTGGAAACTTCATCTGCCCCACATGTACTGGACGCTGGGGGGACGTGAGCCGGGAAGCGGCGGGACACCGGCCCGCTATGATTACGTCGAGACCGAATTGGGCCTTTACGATCTGCACAGTGACATCGGCGAGACGAACAATGTGGTCGGGGAACATCCCGAGATCGTGGAGGAGCTCCTGGGCCTGGCCGAACGGGCCAGAAAAGACATGGGTGACTCCCTGACTGACCGGCTGGGAGCGAACGTGCGGGAGCCGGGACGGGTGCAGGAATAGGTTCCAACGTTCCAGCGTTCCAAGGTTCCAAGACAGATCCTAAAGCGTCGCAGGGCACGCCAATCCGAGGTATCGGGGGCAAGCTGGCAACTGGTGTAGTTCGGCACCGTTGATAACCTTGCCCTACAAAAAACCGTCCGCAAACGTTAGGGTATGATCAATGGACGCTGAAACTTCCTCAAAACCAAGAACCTCACAGGCTGAATGGAAAGCGCCTCCCAGTCGTTCCTGGGGAATTCTCCGCCGCCTGGGACCGGGCCTGATCATTGCCGCTTCCATCGTTGGATCGGGCGAGCTGGTGGCTACCACCAAGACGGGTGCCGAAGCGGGGTTCTGGCTGCTGTGGTTGATCCTGATCGGCTGTGTGATCAAGGTCTTTGTCCAGATCGAGTTCGGACGGGACGCGATTACTCATGGCGAAGGGACTCTTGGGAGCCTCAATCAGGTCCCCGGACCCAGGCTCAGGGTGAACTGGATTGTCTGGTGCTGGTTTTTCATGGTCTTGATGAGCATGGCCCAGCTGGGAGGGATTGTCGGGGGAGTCGGCCAGGCTCTGGCCATTACGGCACCGCTCACCAGCGCCGGCAGCGAGTTCAACCTCTATCAGGATCGGATCACCCGTCGTGAAGTTCTGGCTGCACTGGTGGAGCGGACCGGCAGCGAGACAGCGGCCCCGGATACAGGTCGGATGGGGATGCTGCAGAGCGAGCTGCAGCAGTTGAACGCTGATCTGACTGCAACACCGGTTCCTCCCGAGTCGCAGGATGATGTCATCTGGGCGCTGCTGCTCACGATTCTGACTATCGTGGTCCTGGTCAGGGGGCGGTACGGACTCGTACAGTCCCTGGCGACCATCCTTGTGGCCATGTTCACGTTCGTGACCCTGTGGAACCTTTTCGCTTTGCAGAGTCTGCCGGATTGGCGGGTGACCTGGGCCGAGTTGACCCGGGGCCTCAGCTTCCGTCTACCGCCTGAGGCGGCCGCGGGAGTTTCCCCGGTAGCCACGGCTCTGGCCGCCTTCGGAATCATCGGAGTCGGAGCCACGGAGCTGGTGGCGTATCCATACTGGTGCCTGGAAAAGGGATATGCGACGTGGACGGGACCGCGCGAGGAGAGCAGAGCCTGGGTGGAACGTGCGCGTGGATGGATCAGGGTGCTGCACTGGGACGCCTTCCTGTCGGCCGTCATCTACACGTTTGCAACCGTGGCCTTTTACCTGCTGGGCGCAGCCGTACTCGGTCGCGCAAATCTGAATCCAGCCGGCAGCCAGATGATCCGAACTCTCTCCGAGATGTATGTTCCGGTTTTCGGAGAAACCGCTCATGCCATCTTTCTGTTGGGTGCCATCTCGGTGCTCTATTCGACCTTCTTTGTGGGCAGCGCCGGACATGCCCGGGTGCTGGCTGATGCACTTCGGGTTTTCGGGCTGGTCTATGAGAGCGAGGAAACCCGGCAGTTCTGGATTCGGGTCTTCAGTGGGTTGACGCCAGCTACCTGCTTTGTGGTTTACGTCTTCGTCAAAGCGCCGGTTTTCTTGATCCTGTTGAGTGGTGTAACACAGGCGGTTATGCTGCCCATGCTGGCCTTTGCCGCCCTCTATTTCCGCTACCGGAGGTGCCACCCCGAACTCCGTCCGGGAAGGTGGTGGGACTTCTTTCTCTGGTTGTCGAGCGCGGGCCTGATGATCGCCGGGGTGTGGGCTGCCCTGACTCGCATCGTGCCGGCGCTGGGCTAGATGGGTGTGCCCTACAATAGGCTGTGTAACGACACTGTGGGTTCGGACCGGTCCGCAATCGCATTCTCGAGAAAAGAAAGGGCCCTGCAAATGCTCCTCAAGAAACCTGTCTGCGCAGTTGCCCTTCTCATTCTCAATGGTCTCGTCAGCTCCCTCCCGGCTCAGCAGGCCAGCGACGAAGCATACGATGAGAAGATTGCGGAGTACACCACCGATTCAAGGTTCGTCAACGAGATGGTCGACCACCTGCCGTATTCGGAGGAGGTCCCTTCACCTCTCGATCATTTCGGAACGATTATCGGGGCTCCCGGCATCCTGCACTATACGCATAAGATCTACGACTATCTGGGTGCCCTGGCACAGGCGTCACCCCGGGTGATGGTCCGAGAGATTGGGAAAACCGAGGAGAATCGCGACATGATCGAAGTGATCGTGTCGAGTGAGGAGAACATCGAGCATCTGGAGAGAAACCGGCGCTATCTGAACCGGCTGGCCGATCCCCGCAGCTTTTCCGAGAGCGAGGTCAAAGAGCTCATCAGCAGGGCCAGACCCACTTACTATGTGGTCGGGGGATTGCACTCGACCGAGACGGGGCCCCCCGAAATGCTGATGGAACTGGCGTATCGCCTGGCGGTGGAGGAATCTCCCCTGATCGAATCGATTCGGAACAACACCATTTTCATCTTCTGCCCGGTTGCGGAACCGGATGGCCGGGACCGGCAGGTGGATGCGTACCGGTATCGGGCGGCCCACAGGGGCCAGGATCCGCACCTGGTCTACTGGGGAAAGTATGTGGCTCACGACAACAACCGTGACGCTCTGGGCATGGCCCTGAAGTTGAGTCGCAACCTGCTGGGCACCTTTCTGCACTGGAAACCCCAGGTGATGCACGACCTCCACGAGTCAGTGTCCTACTTGTACACTTCCACCGGACGGGGGCCCTATAACGAGCATGTGGATCCCATCACCATTGGCGAATGGCACAACCTGGCCTATGAAGAGGTCACAGAGTTGACCCGGCGGGGAATGCCGGGAGTCTGGACCCACGCCTTGTACAATGGCTGGGCGGCCAACTACATGTCGTGGATGGCCAACATCCGGAATTCCATCGGTCGTTTCTATGAGACCTTCGGCAACTCCGTCCCGGAGACTGTGGAGCGGACTCTCACCGGGAGCAACACCTCTCGTAAGTGGTATCGGCCCAACCCTCCACTTGAAAAAGCACTGTGGTCGCTGCGCAACAACACGAACTACATGCAGAGCGGTGTGCTGGTCGCTCTCAAGTACATGGCCGACAATCACACCGAGTTTGTCGATAACTTCCATCGAAAGGGGTAGGGCTGAGACTCCTCATGCGTGGGTAATATCCCCACGGCAAAAGCGCTCGGTTGCTGCTGCCGAACTCGTCAACCTGCTGGTGGCCCATGGTGTCGAAGTACACGTGGCGCCCGCAGAGTTGCGCTGGGCCAGAGACCCGAAGAAACCAATGGTCTCAGGCGACGATGAGAGTAATATGGCAACCGCCCCCGCAGGCTCATGGATTGTTCGGCTGGACCAGCCGTACCGCGCCGTCGTGCAAAACCTGATGGCGAAGCAGAACTATCCGCCCAATACCCGTCCTCCCTATGACGATGCCGGGTGGACCCTCAGGTATCTGCGCAACATCGAGGCCCAGGAGGTCAAAGATCCGTCGTTTCTGTCTACAGATATGGAGTTGTTGAGGGAACCTGCAACGGTGGCCGGGAAGGTCACCGGCGAGGAAAGCCCCTGCTTTCTCGTCAACCACAACACTGAAGACAACCTGGCCGTCTTCCGCTTTCGGCTGGAAGACATCAAGATGGCAGCGGCCGAGGAGCCTTTTGAGATGGAGGGAGAATCGTACAGGGCCGGCACACTCATGATCTGCAGGGAGGGCGGCCCGGGGAACCTGCCGGAACTGCTGGAGCGCCAGGCGCGGGAGCTGAGCCTTGCCGTTCGGGGAGTAGAGGCGCTGCCCGATGTCTCGACCCATTCCGTGGAAGTCCCTCGAATCGCGCTTGTCCATAGCTGGATTTCGACTCAGGATGCCGGCTGGTGGCGATTTGCCTTCGACCACTATGGAATTCCATATGCGCACCTCTCGACTCAGGACCTGGCGGGTACCGATCTCTCAAACCTCGACGTCATTGTAATGCCACGCAACCCGGAAACGCCGCAGATGCTGGTGGGAGGGACAACTCAAACCGGGGATCCGATTCCCTGGAGGCAGACTGAGCAGTACCGGCACATCGGGGTCATCGATGAGACCGACGATATGCGGCAGGGAATGGGATACGAAGGCGTGGCCAACCTGAAACGTTTCATTGAGCGCGGAGGTGTTTTCATCACTGAAGGGCCGACCGCTGCATTCCCCATCGATATGGCCATTACCCGACGCATCAGCATCAAGCGGACTCGCGACCTGGTAGTTCGGGGTTCCGTGTTGAAGGCCGAGGTCAACGACAGGAAGAGTCCGATCGCCTACGGTTACGAGAACAGCTTTCCTGTCTACTTCAGCCAGGCTCCGGTTTTTCAGGTGCGAAGCGGCCTGGGCAGCTATCGGACGCCCGACTGGATCAAGGATGAGCAGTGGGAAAAAGAGGTGCCGCGCACCGTGATCAGCTTCGCGAAGCGTGATCTCCTCATGAGCGGAATGCTGCAGGGAGGGGGCGAGTTGGCGGGCAAGCCGGCAGTGGTTGATGTCCCCGTGGGCAGAGGTCACGTCGTTCTGTTCGCCAACCGGCCCTTCTGGCGCTGGGAAACCCATGGCAGCCACGCCCTCGTCTTCAACACCATGCTGCACTGGAACGACCTGCGCACCGGCTGGCCGGAGAGACCACAGGAATAAAGACGTTCCAACGTTCCAGAGTTCCAACGTTCCAAGGAATCCGAGATCCCAGAGTGGGTAAAGGACCAGAGTGGGAGCCACCAGAGTGGGAGGGGCCTCAGGCCGCGACCGCCGGGTAGTCACGTGCACGATCGCATGTCGCCGCGCCAAGGCGCCTCCCACATTCAGGTTCCAACCTAGTTCCGAGCAAGTCGGTTCAAGGCATCATTGACCTTGCCCTGGAACCCCAATGAGCGAAGCGAATAATTTTCCATTTTCCATTTGTTATTCACCCGTCGGCAGTTCGACTGCCTTGTAGCCTCCCTTCGACCGGAAATAGAAGATTAGACCCAGGTAGCAGAAAAACATGATGACGGGAAGAATAGCCACGCGCCCCAAGGTCCCCTGATTCGTCGACGCCACGACCTGTTCGACCTCGGCCTGCTGTTCGACTGACAGCCGCTCGATCTGCTGTTTGTCCAGCGGCCGGTACCTCATCAGGAACTTATTTTCCTCGGGAAGGGCGAGCTGGGCATGGAGAGCCGAGTTGTGGGCGTGCAGGGCGTCATCGAGTGACTTGTCCTGCAGGACTCCCAGGAAGGGGTTCCCCAGCACTCCCACGGCGATCATGCCCACTCCAGCAATGGCGTTCAGGGTGAGGGCTCCGCCCTTCGGGAACTGTTCGGAAACAACACCCAGAGTGGTGGGCCAGAAGTAGGTTTTTCCCAGTCCGTAGAGCGTGGCGGCCAGAAATACAGCCACCGCCGCGGAGCCGGAATTTGCCAGCCACAGCAGCCCGATGGCGGCAATTGCCGCACAAGAGGCGAGCAGCCCCAGAGGATTGATCCGGTGCACGATGGGACCTGCAAAGAAGCGCAGGACGAACATGATGAACGAGGTGTAGACGAGAACCCAGTTGCCGGCATTTTCGCCGAAAGCTCTCAATACCGGGGTCATCAAAGAAGCGATCCAGCTGTCGGTTCCCAGCTCGGTGGTGGCCAGCAGCACCATGACCAGAAGCAGGAAAATGAACATGGGCCGTCCGAAGCTCTTCAGAGTGAACATGAAAATGACGGTCGGGATGATCGTAAGCACCAGGATCAGCAGCGTGGGCAGCGCAAATTCAAAAAGGTTGCGGGTAATCTCATCCAGGGCCTTGGCAGTAAAGAAGGCAACGATCAGGCAGCTACCCCAGCCAAATTCCTGGAGCATTTCCCGGTATGAGATTCTGGCCGCAACACGTTCCTGGACGGGCCACTTCTGACCCAGCAACATGACTCCATAAACCACTGTGGGAATGAGAAAGAGGCCGATTTTGTAGCGCCAGACATGGTCCCCCTCCAGGCCGCTCATCGAAATGGCGAGGATGCCGCCCAGAACCAGTCCTCCCGGCCATCCTGCGTGCAGAATGTTCAGGTAGTGGGTCTTGTTTCGCGGAAACATGGTGGTGGTGGCCGGGTTAATGACCGCTTCCACGGCCCCGTTGGCGAGGGCAAAAAGAAAGGTTCCGAGGTAAATATAGGTGTAGCTGCTGGCGCTGATGGTCAGGATGGCCGAGACCACGTGCAGCGTCCAGGCCACTGCCATGATCCTCCCGTAGCCCACGCGGTCGATAATCAGGCTGAAGAGAATAATGCTCAGGGCAAACGGAAACAGTCCCGCCCCTTGAATGGCGCCTTTCTGGGTCTCGGTCAGGTTGAAGAGCACCCCCCATTCATTGAGCAGGATCGCCCGCACAATAAACCCGAAAGAGGTGGCCACCAGCGAAATGATGCAGGCGACAAAAAGCCGATTACTTCTCATGAATTAAACTCCTCACAGTCGAGATTTCATGGCGCCAGGGAACCAGGATCCCAGATAGTAGCCGCAATGAACCGATCACCGCCGGGATCGACATTCATGTAGTACACCGTGACGACCCGTCCATCCGGACGCTCTACGCTTCTGGGGTAACCGAGGTCACGCCCGCCCCCATCCTCACGAAGGGCGATTTCAGGGCCCCAGGTCAGGCCGTTATCGGCGCTCAATCTCGCCCGAATCCCGAAAGGCTCGGCCCGGTAACCGTAAGTCAGGCAAAGTCTCGTGTCTCCCAAACGAATCAGGCTGGGCGGGTTCCCGACTCCCGTGGAAGGGACGGCCTGGCTCAAGAACTGCCAGCTTCTGCCGTCGTCGTTCGAGTGAACGGCGTCGATCCAGTGCTGGGATCCCTCCCGCTGACGAAGAGTCGTGACGATTCTGCTCGGTGACAGCCGAACCGAGGAGGGCATGATCGAGAACGCTCCTGCAGGAGGCTCGGCCAGCAAATAGGAAAGGAAACGCCAGGTCTTTCCCCCATCCGAGGTTCGCGCAGCCGCCACGCGTCCCTCGCGCCCGTCCGACTTGGCCACCGTGATCAGAATCGTGCAGCTGTTCCGACCGTCGATCAGGTAATCGGTTCGAGCGGCCGTACCGGCGGCCCCGAAATTGGGTAGCCGGAACGGGCCCTCCCAGGTTCGACCCCGGTCGTAGGAATAGTGAAAACGCGACTCACCTGCGTGGATACTCGTCATGCGGAGGGTCAGAGCGAAGTCCGGGTGGGTGAACTCGATTCCTCCGGGGCAATCCTGGACCCTGGGCTGGATCAGGTTCGGCGGGGCAATGCCGTGCAGAGAGTCCCCAAAAGGGATCAGAAAGCCCCGGGTATTGGGATCCTCAATGACCCAGGTCTCCCCGCCGTCGATGCTTCGGGCCAGCAGGTGACGTTCTGGCTTCTCGGGATTGAAATGATGCCGCAGTCCCCGTTTCTGGTAGTGTCCCTGGCTGAAACCAACCAGAATTTCATGGCCCCACGACCAGATTCCGTGGTTGGCGGGCCATCCGCCGAAGCGCCCCGGTTCCCGGTAAACATCCACCTGACGAAGAATTCTGGTTTTGCCGGCTAGCAGTGGAGGGTTGACCAGGCAGGGCAGGAGGACTGCCCCACAGAACATGAAAGTGCGCTTCCGAGATGTTGTCATGATTCAGGGGCTCGAGAACCGGCCGATTGTACCGGTCTGTCCGGGGAGTTTCAAATTGAGGCCGGGCCGGCGGTTCCGGGCAGCTTAGCCCGCATAATTCATAGGGTGCCGAAGCGAAGAGTCGCAAAGTCCGCGCTGGCAAGGCTTTACGCGCGAGGGCCCCGCAGGCATAGTCGTGCACTATGCCGAGGAGCCCGAGTGGGGGTAACGCAGCCAGCGCGAGGCTTGGCGGCTCTGCAGCCGGCAGTTTATGAATTATGCGGGTTAGGACGAAACGCGCCACTGGCGGGCCAGTTGGACAGCAGCCTGCTAGCGTTCCTGGCGTTGTTGGCGCTTGTTCTCTTCCATTTGGGGAAGGAATACTCGATCTTCTTGCCAGTGGCGTGAAATGTGCTCCCGGCTTTCCCAGAATCCAACCTCGAGACCGGTTACCGGTTACCAGTTTCGCTTGTTCGATCTGAAATTTGGAATCCAAGCCTAACCAGCGTCAACGGTGAGGCGATCCAGTTCGATCCTGATCATGTCGCAGTGTTCCTTCTCCTCGTCCGCAAACCGGAGAAAGATATCGCGGCCTCTGGTGTCCTCGAAGCGCTCGGCATACTCAGTGAAGAAACCGTAGGCCTCCTTTTCCATTTTCATGGCGACCTCCAGGGCTTCCACTTCGCTGAGATCTCCCAGCAGGCCATCCCGAACCTTCAATTCCGACGGGAAAATGGTTTCCAGTTCATCGAAATCAAAGTGGAGAAAGACCGGTGCACTGACGATGTTGGGTGTGTTTCTGATCAGCCGATCCCATTCGACCCGCAGGTGACTTAAGTGCCGCTCTTCCTCCTCCAGCATGCTCAGGAATATTTTTCGGGTGGAGGGAGAGTTAGCGACTTCGGCCGCAGAGCTGTAGAACTTCACGCCGCGCTCTTCGGTGGCCATCGCGATGCGAAGTGCGTCACGAGCGAACACTTTGTCGTTGTCGAAGACCAGCCGGGAGGGCTCTCGCTTTTCCTGACATTCCTTGCAGATGCCGTATATCTGAAGGCGCTGCTGAACAGGTTTCAGACCATACTCGGAAGCGATGCTGGCCTGCAGCTCCTCGAGCTCGGGACTGAAGAATTCAATCGTTTTGTGGCATTCCTGACACACAATGTGATGATGTTTGGGTCGACGGTAGAGACGCTCGAATCGCGTCCGGCCATCGTTCAAGTCGGTTTCCCGGGCCAGACCGCACTCCGTCATCGCTTTCAGGGTCCTGAAAACCGTGGTGAATCCGATGCCGCGGTCCTCTTTCCGAACTTCTTCGTAGAGTTCATCCGCGCTCAAATGCCCATCCGTGCCGAGAAACGTGGTCACAATCAGTCTGCGTTGCCGCGTCATCTTCAGACCATTGTTTTTCAGGTAGTCTGCGAAAATGTCGAAATACGGTTCGTGATTCGATGTCATAGCTGACTGCTCTGTGTGTGACTTGCAATCGGATAGAGGGACGACCCTGTTATATTACTGGATTGCGACAGGTTCTGCCGAGCCAGGGCTCCCTTTCATCAGTACGATTGCTGGGGATGGGTCTTTGCGAGGCGAGGATGCTGGCAGGAGGCGATGCCAGGCATATTTGAGGACGAGGCAGGTACGCAGGGAGGAGCACAACATGCCGACAATCGAGATTGAGGGCGTAACAAGGGTTGAAGTGGAGGCAGGTAAGCGCCTGGTTCTCGCCATTGAAGACGCTGGAGTGGATATCATGCATGCGTGCGGCGGGAACGCACGCTGCACAACCTGCAGGGTCGAATTCCTGGAAGGCGAACCGGAAAGAATGACAGTGGCAGAGCGCGACAAACTGGCGGAACGCCAGCTCACGGGAGTTCGGCTCTCCTGCCAGATGCAGTGTCAGAACGACATGAAACTGAGAGTGATTCAACGGCTCTCGGAGACCGGCCGCCCCGATCCTGGGGCGACCCCGGCCGAGGACATTACTCCGCCGCCGGAATGGGTCTAGGCCGGCAGCAGCGCAGCCACTGGCGTTCCTGCCCGTGTATTTTCCTTGATTGTCGGGCTGGTGGGTTCCGGAGCTCAATTGTCCCGTCGCCGGGTGGACAGAGGCGCGAATGCCAATGAGCGCGCAACCTTCAACCTTCAACCTGGAACGGCGCGAGTGCAGCGAGCGCGATTTACCAGCCCTTGCGCTTTCTCAGAGTGGTGATGTGTGCGATGTGATGGGCGCCGTGCCAGGCGTAAAGGGCCACATTGAAATCCAGTGAAACGGTGCCCCAATCCGGATGCTGGAAGGTCTGAGACCAGGTCTCTGGTTCAAAGGAACGAAGAAGGACGCTCCAACGTCCGTGCAGGGATTCCAGCAGCGGGAGCGACAGCTCCACGTCCCCGGTTCTGGCCTCGGGCGACTCGGCCCAGCGGTTCTGCTCATACGTCTTGATCGCAGGATTGTCCTCGGTCAGTGCCCACTTCGTCCGAACATACCCGTTGAGATGGCTGTCCGTGATGTGATGGACCACCTGTCGGATCGTCCAGCCCCGGGGACGGTAGGGAGTGTCCAGCTGCTCCTGTGACAGGCCGGCGACCGCCTGCTGCAGCTGTCCCGGGGCACTCTCGATGGCCTCGATCCACTGCTGGCGAACTTCCCGGGTAGCATTCTCCGGCCTCTCAAAACGGCCGATCGGATAGCGCAAATCTTCCATTGTCTACCTCAATGAAGGTTTTCTTGTGGCAGAGTAACACCTTTGGAGTTGCGGGAGAATCCGGATCTCCCCTCATCATAGTCGAGGCTCCGTTTTTCATACCCGACGGAGTGAGGCGCTCCCACGTTCAATTTAGAATCTGGAATTAGGTATCGAATCCCCCTAAAATCGCCCAATGAAAGATCGGTTGCCACGTTCGGTTGTTGCAATGTCCCTCCTGGCGCTTGTACCGGGAGCCTGCTCCACTACGGAAACAACGCCCGACTCCCTGCCGTCCCAATCTGTCCCCTTGATGCCCGAACTGGATGCGGTCCGAAGAGAGCGGCTGGCGGACATTTCCGGTCGGTTTGTGACACCCGAGGGATTCGACGTCGAAATGGTTGCGGGCCACGACCTGGTGGGGTCCGTCGTCAACATGACGTTTGGCCCGCGGGGTCGTCCTGTGCTGGCCCTGCTGGGCAACGGCATCGTGTTTCTGGAGGACGGCGACGGCAACGGACAATTCGAGCGAAAGATCGTATTCACCTCCCAGATTGAAACCGCTCACGGTCTTGAATTCATTGGTCCCGGGGATCTCCTGGCCCATGGCCTGGGGCCGGAGGGCACCGGTCTCTACCGGATCCGCGACGACGACGGAGACGACCTCAGTGACCGTATTGAGTTGATCACTCCCACCATTGGCGAGCTGGGTGAACACGGGCCGCATGAGATCGCCCTCGGTCCTGACGGAGCCCTCTACATCCTCTTCGGGAATCATTCCTACCCGGATGCGGCCGTCGACCCTCTGTCTCCGTCCAGGAAGCTCCAGGAGGACCATCTGCTTCCTCGCTACTTGGATCCTCGAGGTCACGCCCGGACCATCCGGGCGCCAGCCGGTACCATCCATCGTTTTGACCTGCAGACCGGGGAATGGTCCCAGATCGCCGGAGGGTTCAGAAATCCCTTCGACTTCGCTATTGACCTGAGCGGAGAGATCTTTACGTTCGAAGCCGATATGGAATGGGATTTTGGGCTTCCCTGGTACCGGGCCGTGCGAGTCCTTCACGTCATCCCCGGGGGTGACTACGGCTGGAGAACCGGATCGAGCAAATTTCAGCCCTACTATATCGATACTCTCCCCAGCGTCGATGAAGTGGGACGGGGCTCCCCGGTCGGTGTCGCATTCTACTACCACCACGTCTATCCGCAGAAGTACAGCGGAGCTCTTTTTATGGGCGACTGGGCGCGAGGGAGGATCCGGGTGATTTTTCCTCGTCCCAGGGGAGCCACCTATGAGGGAACGACCGTCGATTTCGTCCACGGTGAGCCTCTCAACGTGTCCGATCTTGATGTGGGGCCGGATGGCTTCCTGTACTTCTGTACGGGAGGCCGGGAAACGACAGGAGGTCTTTTCCGAATTCGCTACGAGCCCGTTCGAGAGGTCCCCGCGACGTCCACCCTCGATAAGGTCTTGCGCCAGCCCATGCCGCGCTCTGCCTGGGGGCAGGCTGAACTCAAGCGATTGAAAGGCAGCATGGGAGAGGATTGGGCGTCCTCTCTGAGGGGGGCGGTGCTGGACCCGGCCCGGCCCACTGGGGAGCGCCAGCGGGCTCTGGAAGCCCTTCAGATTCATGGCCCTCCACCGGATCTCCCTTTGCTGGTGAAGTTAACCCGGAGCGATGCCGCCGCGATTCGTTCCGAAGCGATTCTACTCATCGGCACCTTCAGCACTCCCTTTGCGGAGAGCGTAATGACAGCTTCGCTCCAGGATGAGGACCCCGCGGTTGTGCGCCGGGCCGCCGAGGGACTGGTTCGCCTGGGACCAGAAAGTGAGGCTTCGTCAGAGAGGGCAGAAATCCTGATCAGCGGGCTGTTTTCTTGTCTCGAGCAGGCGGATCGGTTTGCTCGTTACAGCTGCCGGCAGGCTCTTCTCAGAGCTCCCAAAGCGCAATGGCTTCCCGTGATCGAGGAGCAGAATCCGAACGCCAACCCCCAGGCAGCCCTGGAGGCTCTTATGGTCTGGATCCACGACCTGGACAGCCCGGCGGAGGCTGGCCGCCTTTTCGAAAAGCTCAAGCAGATTCGGGTCACACGTCTCGGCACCGAGACCTTACTGAGTTACCTGCGGGTTTTGCAGCTGGCCCTGCTGCGTGATCCCCGGCCGTTGCCCGGCCCGGGGGTGGCTTCCGCTTTGGGAAGACGCTTGATCCTCGAGTTTCCCCATGAGGACCGGCGGGTCAACCGGGAGCTCCTGACGGTGCTCTCATTCCTCGAGGTCCCCGGGGTGGTGGAAAAGGGACTTGCCTATCTGGACTCTGGACTCTCCAGAGAAGAACAGATTCACGTGGTCTATGCCTTGCGAACCCTTGAAAGCGGCTGGACCCCTCAGACAAGAGGTACCCTGATTGCGTGGTTCCGCAAGGCGTGGCGATTCAGGGGCGCTGCCAGCATGGAAGGCTTCCTCGATAACCTCTGGAATTCTTCGCTGCAGCTACTCGAGCCGGACGAGCGGAGACGCGCCGAGTCGCTGAAAGACGAAGTCATGGACGAGAAGATGCGTCAATTGGCCGCCTATCTGGCGGATGACGATGCCTCAGAAGTACAGCGCTGGTCCCGGACCGGTGATCGGCTCGGCAACATGAGCTTTGAAGAGCTGAGCGACTACCTCGAGTACGACCCGATGAGTTACGAGTCGGGGGACGTCGAGAGGGGTCGCAAGGTGTTTTATCTGGCCAAGTGTGTGAACTGCCACGTTTTCGGTGAGGAAGGGAGGGGCGGGGGCCCGGACCTGTCGACCGTCGTGAAGCGATTCCGGAGACGGGAAATTCTGGAATCGCTGATGTTTCCGTCCAGAGTGATCTCCGACCAGTATGTCTCGTGGTCCGTCCGGCTGAAGAATCATGACGAGATCACCGGAATGTTCGTGACCGAGAGCGAAGACGAACTGACGCTGATTACCGCAACGGGAGAACGGGTGGACGTTGCCAAAGATCAGATCGAGGAACGCAGGGAATCATCAATGAGCATCATGCCCGAGGGGCTGATCGACAGTATGAGCCTGACTGACCTGGTTAGCCTGATGGTGTTTCTGGAAAAGGCTGGGGGAGTCGATCGAAAATTGAAAATTGAAGATTGAAAATTATTCGCTTCGCTCATTGCGGTTCCAGGGCAAGGTCAATAATGTCTTGGACCAACTGGCTCGGAAAGATGCACATTGGGGCGCCGACCGTTTAAAGAGTAGGAGGACCCTCCGTGGTCCGATCAGATTGCTGCGGTGTGAGGTTGCAAGTTGCAGGTTGAAGGTTGAAAGTTCCGATCAGATCGCCGCGCGGAGGCGGCTCCTAGTGCGCTCGTAAGCGCACTTGAACAGTAGGGTGAAAGTCCCTACCGGGCAAACGTTCTCCGGCCCGTATTCGACGGCAACTGCGTCATCGTGAGGTGGGGTGGGAAGCAGCCGAAGGAGAACCACCAGTCTGTAGGAGACGAACTCGATTCGGCTCAGAGGGGACAGCGAGCCTGCTGGGAAATGGCGAAGCTCGAATGGAAGGGAAACCTGACACGGACAAGAGCCTGATGGGTAACGTGAAAAAGGCATCTTGTTAACCCTTGGGGTGGTTGGAGATGGAATGGTGGGAAGTTCAAGTGACGTAAAGCGAGGAGGTCTGCGAAAGGTCGGTCTGGTAAGAGACCCGCAGAAGTCAGAGGCGGCGTAGTAGTGAAGAAGCCGGGTAATGCCGGTGGAGCGAAGGCCCGCCAGGAAGGTGGATGTGTAGAGTCAATGACGAAGCAAGAGGAACTGTCGAAAGTGGAGGAGACTCCTAAGCAAGGCAGAGAAGCCGAGAGCCAGAAATGGAGCTGGGTGGAAGCGGAAGTGTGGACCGAACGCATGCTGACGACCCTGGAAACAGGAGTGAAAGGAGGCAAATGGTTCAGCTTGATTGACAAGGTCTACAGAAATCGGAGTCTGGAAGCGGCGTGGCGAAAGGTACGCCGACGGAAAGGAGCCGGTGGAGTGGATGGCCAAAGTATCCAGAAGTTTGAGTGGCGATTGGAAAGGGAACTGGAGCAACTGCACCAGGAACTGAAAGACGATCGCTATCAACCGCGAGCAGTGCGCCGACACTGGATCGATAAAGGAGGAGGGAAGAAGCGACCGCTGGGGATCCCGACAGTACGGGACAGAGTGGTGCAGACATCCCTTCGCCAGGTGCTGGAACCAATCTTCGAAAAGAAGTTCTGCCGGCACAGTTATGGATTCCGGCCGCAGCGAAGCTGCAAGGATGCACTGCGCGAGGTGCTGTAATACGTCACAAACTTCTCTGCCTTTTGCAGCCGGAATTGTATAGATTGTCTTAGCCCGCAGCGGGTGAAAAGAATATGACAGTGTGACAGCTGTCTTGGCTGCGGAGAAGAAGGGAAAGGAGCAGCCGGGAGCCCGTGGTTTGAGCTTCGGATAACTCCCGGCTTTTCGAAGACAAACTTCAGATTCAGGATCGCTTCCAAGACAGGTCTTTGTCAAGTCTTTCCTCTCTGGGACTGGGGCTGTACGAGCTGTTGCCCGACTACCGGGACCGCTGTCCGCTGTGCCGGGGAAGTGAATGCGCCGTACGCCACGGTCTGTATTTCAGGTGCTTGGTGGATGAGGAGGGGCGGACCTATCAACGGTTTCCAGTGGCTCGCTTCCGCTGCCGGCGGCGGGGCCCGGATCAGCCACGAGATGTCACCTTCAGCGTGCTGCCGGCTCAAGTGGTGCCGCGCCGACGCTTCAGCCTGGGGTTGATGAGCTGGATGGTCGAAGTGGTGGTGAACGGCAAACGGACGATGCGCCAAGCGCTGGACGAGGTGGCCACGGCCGGCAGCCAAGGTGAGGAAGCTGTGCTGTTGGAGGAGTTGACGCTGCACCGCATGCTGCTGCTGTTGGCGGCCGTCTATGGGCGACTGCTCTCTTTTCCGGTGGCCGAGGTCGAGTTGCCCGGAGCCGTCCAAGGGGTGCGGCGGCAGGCCCAGCAGGTGGCCGCGCTGCTGGCGGCCCAGCCCCGAGGCTCTCCACCCCGAGTGGTGCTGCGTTTTCATCGGCGTTACTTCCCCCACCTGCTGTTCGACCTACGATTGGCTCTCGGGCCCCGCTCTGGCTTGCTGACGGGCTGACTCACCGGCATCCGCTGTGTCTGCAGCACAAGTCGCTCAATCCCCTTTTTGCGCCACGTTGTTTGGACCCGGCTGGCAGCCGCGTCATGACAAGAATCGATCCTCCACACTGCGTGATAGGGGCCCAGCGGTAGGGTTGTGGCACAAAGGGTTGGCCAAAGGAGCCTCAGGATGAAGGGAAAACAAAAACGCCAGGCCGTGGCGCTGTTCCGCTACGGCGTCATCGCGCCGGTGCTGCACGCCGCCGCCGGCAGCCAAGCCCGTTACTTCGGCCGCATGGCCCGAAAAGAGCTGGATGTGCCGGGTCTGGGCAGACGCCGCTACTCAGTCGCCACTTTCAAGAGCTGGTTGCGCCGCTACCGCCAAGAAGGACTCGACGGACTCTTGCCCAAGCGGCGTTGCGATGCGGGCCGAAGCCGGGTCATCTCCGAGCAGCTGAGCGCCCACATCTCCGAGCTGCTGGCCCGCCATCCCCGGGTGCCGGTCAACCGACTCCGTGAACAGCTGGTGGCCTCGGGCCACATCACTTCGCGCCGCATCTCCGAATCCACTTTGCGTCGTCACATCAAGCGGGCCGGTCTGCGGCCCCAGGTCAAGCCGGCGCCCAAGGCCCGCAAGCACTTCGAAAAACCCCACGCCAACGATCTGTGGGTGATGGATTTTATGCACGGCCCCAAGGTGCCTCTCGGCCGCCGCCGCCGCAAAACCTACCTGGCTGCAGCCATCGATGACCATTCCCGCTTCCTGACCCTGGCCCGCTTCTACACCCGGGAAAACTCCGCAGTGGTCGTCTCGGCACTCCAAAAAGCCTTCTCGCGCCATGGTTTACCCCAGATCCTTTACTGTGACAACGGCTCGGCCTTCTCCTCCAAACAACTCACCTTGGCCTGCGCCCGTCTGGGTGTGGCTCTGGTGCATTCCAAGCCCTATGACAGTCCTTCGCGCGGAAAAATCGAGCGCTGGTTTCGCACCCTGCGCCAGGGTTTTCTAAGCCTTCTCGATCTCGAGGCCTTGACCCTCGACGATCTCAATGCTCGCTTGTCTCAGTGGCTGGAGCAGGACTGAAGTTACCCCACTTTTGTGGACAGTTTACGGCTTTCGAATCAAGCCACATCTGAGTGCCTCGATTCATAGTTGATCGGCGACAGATAGTCCAGTGACGAGTGCCGCCTGTGAGGGTTGTAAAAGCCCTCGATGTAGTCGAAGACAGCAAGCTTGGCCTGCAGCTTGTGCGGAAGCTGTGCCGGTCGATCAGTTCACACTCCAGAGAGGCAAAAAAGCTCTCACACAGCGCGTTGTCATAACAGTCACCGACCGAGCCCATGGAGGGTCTGATGCCGGCTCTCTTGCAGCGTAGCCCGAACTCGATCGACGTGTATTGCGTCCCCTGGTCCGAGTGATGGATCACCCCGTCGGATTCACGCTCTTGAAGTGCCATTTGCAGGGCATCGGTCACTAGCCGGGTCTTGAGATCATTTCTGAGCGACCAGCCGACCACTCGACGACTGAAAGCGTCGACCACTACGGCCAGGTAGACGAAACCTGCCCAACTCGGCACGTACGTGATGTCTGCAACCCACAGTCGGTTGGGGCGGCTGACCTGGAAGTTTCGCTCCACCAGATCCGGAGCCGGACGGCTGTCTTGGCCTCTCAGGGTCGTGCGTGTCTTGCGTCTGCGGCTAACGCCTTCAATGCCGGCGACTTTCATCAGTCGGGCCACCCGGTTTTTGCCCACCAGGTGACCTTCCTCTCGAAGTTCCGCCGTAATGCGGGGAGCTCCATAGGTCCGACGACTTTGCTGGTGGATCCCGTTGATTGTTTCCAGAAGACGAGCATTCGCTTCATCTCGAGTCGAAGGTCCGCGATCGACCCACGCGTAGTAGCCACTGGTGGAGACACCCAGCAAACGGCACATGGTGGTGATTGGATAGTCGGCCTGATTCACTTTCACGAACCTGAAGACTCCTTGGAAATCGGATCGCTCTCCCGTGCGAACCAGGCCGCGGCTTTTGCCAATATTTCCCGCTCAACCCTCAGCTGCCTATTTTCTTTGCGCAACTTCCGCAGCTCGGCTCGTTCTACCGTCGTCAGGCCGTCTCTACGACGGCCTTCATCCAGGTCTGCCTGGGCGATCCAGTTGCGGATCGTCTGTTCGTTTGGTTCAAACTCTCGGGCCAGCTCACCGGGGCTGCGCCCGGCTCGATGAAGCTCGACTATCTGCTGGCGAAACTCGGGTGGATAAGCTCGTCTTGTTCTTGGCATCGTGTCCTCCATTCTCCCAAAGGATTAGGTGTCCACGAAACCGGGGGAACTCCAGACTATCACCGGCGCCGCCACTCGAGCATCTGTGAGACGCCACTGGAGCGTTACCTGCGCTCGCTCGCCTCCATTCGCCGCCGTACGGTCAGCCGGGCCGAGTTGGACCGGGTCTTTTACCGCACGTTGCACCGCACCGTCCGCAACGACTGCACCGTCTCCATCGCCCGCCGGCTCTGGGAAGTGCCGCCCCAATACACTGGCCTGCGCATCGAGATCCGCCATCCCGAAGGACGTCCCAGTGAGCTGTTTCTCTTCGAAGACGACCAGCCGGTGGTGCGTCTGCACCGGGTCGACGCCGCCCAAAACGCCACTTCCCCCCGAAGACCCCGTTTTTCCCTTCCCGACGAGGAGGATGAATCGTGATCCACACTTTTTACGGCTTCTCCGACACTCCCTTCGCCAAGGACATCCCGGCCCAGAAACTGCTCCCCACTGCGGCCTTTGACGAACTCGCCCGGCGCCTGGACTACATGCGTACCCGTCTGGGGCTGATGCTCGTGCTGGGGGAGGCCGGAACCGGCAAAACGGCCGCCGTGCGCGCCTTCGTCGAGCAACTCAACTCCTCCGTCTACAAGCTCTTCTACGTGCCCCTGTCGACGGTCACTCCCCTGGATTTTTGGGCCCAGCTCAACAGCGAGTTCGGCGGTGAGCCCTCCAGCCGCAAGTCCACTCTGTTTCGAAACCTGCAAACGGCCGTGCGCGACTATGTGGAGAACGCCAAAAAGACCCCGATTCTAATTCTCGACGAGAGCCAGTGTCTGCCCGACAAAACACTGGACGAAATACCTGTACTTCTTAATTTTAGGATGGATTCAATCGATCCCCTGCTCATGATCATGATCGGTCATCCCGACCTGGGCCGACGGCTCGGGCGCCCCATGTTCCGCAACATCCACCAGCGCATCCTACTCTCCTACAAGCTGCCTCCCCTGGATGAGGCCGAAACCAAAAACTACGTCTGCCACCATCTCCAGCTGGCCGGAGCTAAACCCGACATCTTCACCGACTCGGCCTACCTGGCCCTTTACAAAACTTCGGGCGGCGTCTGCCGGCTGCTGAACCGCCTCTGCCTGGCCGCGCTCAACCGGGGCGTGCTCGAGCAAAAGGCCACTCTGGACGAAGAGGACATCTACCGGGCCTCCGACGAGCTGTGAATAGCGCCGACATGTTCTTCGACAACTCTCCCGAGAAGATCCTCGCCTACCTGCAAGAGCAGCTGCCCGATTACCCTTACCGCCCCGAGCTGGATGCGGCTTTCATTGCCGAACTGACCGCCGACTTCCCCGACGTAGACATCCTGGAAGAGATCAAAACCTTCCGCTGGTACTTCGACAACGCTCCGCTGAGTCGCGTCAACAACGTCCGCGTCGCCCTGCGTCGCTGGATCGCCAACGCCAACGGCTCCCGCTTCCGCTAGCTCCTCTCCTACCAAGGGCTGGCCTCAACCACCAGCGCTCCTCTAATCCGTCATTTTCTGCTTACCCAATCCAGGTCAAAACAGCCTGACTTCACCCCCTCTAAACAATCTGCTGTCTTACAGGTGCAACGACGACTGGAAGAAGGCTATCACTGGGTGGTTGATGCAGACATCGAGAAATACTTTGACTGCATTGACCCGGAGATCTTGATGCAAGAAGTGGAGAAGGAAGTCTCAGACGGTCGAGTGCTGAAGCTGATTCGAAGCTATCTGGAACAAGAAGTTCTGGATGGGATGAAGAAGTGGAAGCCGGAGAGAGGAACTCCTCAAGGTGCGGTGATCAGTCCGTTGCTGGCTAATCTGTATTTACATCCAGTGGATGAAGAGATGGAGCGTGCCGGGGAAGTGATGATCCGCTATGCCGATGATGGGGTGATTCTATGCCGAGATGAGCGACAGGCGCGAGAAGCGCTGAGGAAGCTTCGAAAGGAGCTGGCGCAGCGTGGATTACGACTGAACCCGAACAAGACCCGGGTAGTGGATGCTCGCCAAAAGGGTGGGTTCGACTTTCTGGGTTACCACTTTGAAAGAGGGCTTAAATGGCCTCGCAAAAGCAGTGAAAAGAAGCTGCGGGAGCGAGTCCGCCCACTGACCCGAAGGACGAATGGCCACAGTCTGAAGCAGACCATTGAGACGCTCAACCCAATCCTACGGGGTTGGTTTGGGTACTTTCAACACAGCCATCCCGCGACGTTTAAGGGGGTGGATGGATGGGTACGAGGGCGTCTGCGATCGATTCTGCGAAAGCGCCGGAAACGGAGAGGCCGAGCCCGAGGGAGCGATCATCAACGCTGGCCCAATGCCTACTTTATCGAGCAGGGGCTATTTACCATGGCCATAGCCCACGCGCAGATCTGTCAGTCCCGACGTGGACCCCACTGACTGGAGAGCCGGATGCGGGAGAACCGCACGTCCGGTTCGGAGGGAGGGGAGGCTCAAACCAATGAGCTTTCCCTACCCCTATCACTTCGCCGATCGGCACGTCCTCAGTGTAGGAGGACCCTCCGTGGTCCGATCAGATTGCCGGGGTGTGAGGTTGCAAGTTGCAGGTTGAAAGTTCCGATCAGATCGCCGCATGGAAGCGGCTCCTAGTGCGCTCGTAAGCGCACTTGAACAGTAGGGTGAAAGTCCCTACCGGGCAAACGTTCTCCGGCCCGTATTCGACGGCAACTGCGTCATCGTGAGGTGGGGTGGGAAGCAGCCGAAGGAGAACCACCAGTCTGTAGGAGACGAACTCGATTCGGCTCAGAGGGGACAGCGAGCCTGCTGGGAAATGGCGAAGCTCGAATGGAAGGGAAACCTGACACGGACAAGAGCCTGATGGGTAACGTGAAAAAGGCATCTTGTTAACCCTTGGGGTGGTTGGAGATGGAATGGTGGGAAGTTCAAGTGACGTAAAGCGAGGAGGTCTGCGAAAGGTCGGTCTGGTAAGAGACCCGCAGAAGTCAGAGGCGGCGTAGTAGTGAAGAAGCGGGTAATGCCGGTGGAGCGAAGGCCCGCCAGGAAGGTGGATGTGTAGAGTCAATGACGAAGCAAGAGGAACTGTCGAAAGTGGAGGAGACTCCTAAGCAAGGCAGAGAAGCCGAGAGCCAGAAATGGAGCTGGGTGGAAGCGGAAGTGTGGACCGAACGCATGCTGACGACCCTGGAAACAGGAGTGAAAGGAGGCAAAAATGCCTACTTTATCGAGCTGGGGCTATTTACCATGGCCGTAGCCCACGCGCAGATCTGTCAGTCCCGACGTGGACCCCACTGACTGGAGAGCCGGATGCGGGAGAACCGCACGTCCGGTTCGGAGGGAGGGGAGGCTCAAACCAATGAGCTTTCCCTACCCCTATCACTTCGCCGATCGGCACGTCCTCAGTGTAGGAGGACCCTCCGTGGTCCGATCAGATTGCCGGGGTGTGAGGTTGCAAGTTGCAGGTTGAAGGTTGAAAGTTCCGATCAGATCGCCGCATGGAAGCGGCTCCTACACTTCGCCGGTCGGCACGTCCTCAGTGTAGGAGGACCCTCCGTGGTCCGATCACGTCGCGGGGTGGAACCCGTTCCTACCTGGCTGGTTGGAGTTTCGGCAACTTAGCCCGGATGATTCATAAATTTTCTACTGCAGCGTGAGAATCTCCCGCCCTGACTGCGTTACGCTCGGTCGGCCTCCTCGGCGTACTGCACGAGTACGCCTCCGGGGGCCTCGGTCGCAAGCCTTGTCAGAACGGGTCTTCCCCCGCTTCGCTACGAAAACTTATGAATAATCCGGGCTAGAAAGGGAACGCATCCTCAGGCTGCGTATTTGTCGCGCAGGGCGCTCAGGAAGCTGATCGCGTCTTCTGTGACATCCCAGGCATCCGGCCAGAAGCACAAATCGACCGTCCACCAGTCGGAGGGACATCCGCATCGGAGCAGTTCCGGAATCAGTTCGTCGAAGTCCAGATCACCGGTTCCGAAAGGGTTGTGGGTCGAGGTCTCGTCCCCATGCAGACTTCCATCCGAGTCGATGAGGTGAAGGTGGCCGATCTTGTTCCTGAGCTTCTGCAAGAGTTCGAGGGCGCCACCGGGCAGCGTTTCCTTTTCCCCCGGCTGGCGGGCTCCGACGGCGGCGCACATGTGGGCATGACAGGTGTCGTAAAGGGCGCCAAAGTTGTAATGACCGCCATCTCTCATTTCATCTACGATGGAAATGATCTCGCCTGGTTTGTTGAATGCGAATCCCGGTTCGAATTCCCAGGCCACCCGCATACCCCTCTCGGCTGCCATCCGGCAGCAGGTGCTCCAGGCTCTGATCACTCTTTCACGACCAAGCCCGGGGTCGACGCCGGTCGTCTCGAACACATCAGGCGGTTCCACGGTGTCGACCCGGATGACGTCGATGCCCAGATCCTGCGCAAAAAAGACATTCTTCGCAAACTCTGCGATGTAAGGACCACTGTCTTCGACACTGGGGAGTTTGTGCATCCACAGGTTGGCAGCCAACCCAGAAAACTCGAGGCCGTTCTCCTCGACGAGCCGCTTCAGCTTTCTCCGCCTGGTAGGTGTGTTGTGGCTGTCGGGGTTGGGATGAGGGGTGAAGGCTCCGAACTCGATCCCGTCCATGCCCAGTTCGCCCAGCGTTCGGACCACAGTCGTGAAATCGACAGGGTTCTTCTCATAAGGTCCAAAGCAGTAAGCCCAGCTCCCAATCGATAACTTTCTCATATTGACTCCTCTCCCACTTCAATCATCCTTCCTTGTTCGATCGAGGCTTCGATACTCTCGATGATTTTCTGGGCACTCCTCGCATCATCGAGTGTGGACAGAGGCCGCTCTCCATTTCTAATACAGTGGTTCACGAAAAAATCGACCTCGTTGCGAATGGAGCCAAGGTAGGCGGTATAGGTTCGAGAATGGACCGTCGCCGGCTTGGATTCTACCCAGTCCTGATAACTGTATCGGGTGGATCCCCCGGTTCCAATCACCCGGATCTGAACGGTCCACGGGTCGGCGGCGTGATCATCAGCCGCAAAGCTCGCGCAGAAATGGGCCAGGGCTCCGTTGCTCAGCTCCAGGTTCGCCATTGCGATGTCTTCGCGCTGGAGTTCTTTGTAGTGGAGGGTTGTTTTGAGAGCGCTCAGGCGCTTCACGGGTCCGGCCAGAAAGAGCAGGATATAGCAGTGATGGGTCAGAATCTGGCGGATGACTCCCGGGAAGCGGCGGGCGACTTCCTCCGGGTGATGAATGTTGTAGAGGACGTACACGGAGACCAGCCGTCCCAGGTCGCCACCCCGAATCAGACTGCGGGTGCGGATGAGGCCCTCCTCGTAGATGTAATTGTGGCCCGGTACACAGAGGAGATTTTGAGCGGCAGCCAATCGCTGCATTTCCTCGATTTCCCTGATATTGGCTCCTACCGGCTTCTCCACCAGAACATGTTTTCCCCCCTTCAGCGCCAGGCTGGTGTAATGGAAGTGAGTCTCCAGGTTGGTGAGGACAAAAACGGCATCGATGGCGGGATCTGCGATCAGCTCTTCGGCCGTGTCGTAGCGCCGGCATCCAAAATGTGCGGCCTTGGCTGCTGCTTTGGAGGATGTCCGATTCCACAGACCCTTCAGTTCTGCACCGTGGCAGGAACGCACTGCCCGGGAGTGTAGGTCAGAGACATCGCCGGCTCCTATGAAGCCGATTCCCAGGGGCATCCTATGAAACTCCGTTCCTTCATCCAACTGGACTGGCGGGTTTTCGATTCTGCACCATTGCGGGTTTCTTGGCAAGCTCGGGCGGGTTCTGCCCCGGCCCGCAGTCACTGTCGGCGGCTGGGAGCCGCCACGCAGTCACTGGCGTTCCTGAAGATGGCGGCTTGGGGCCGCCACGCAGTCACTGGCGTTCCTGCCTCTGTAGTTTCCTTGATTGTTGCGGTTTCTTTGGTGGCTCGCGAGCCTGGTCTCGGAGCTCAGTTGTTCCGTCGCCGGGTGGACAGAGGCGCGAATGCCAATGAGCGCGCAACGAGGGACTCAAGCTTCTCCGCGGGGCCTTCCGGCCGGGCGGGGATTTTGGAAAGTGGGAGGCGCCTTGGTGCGGCGTGGAACTCTATTCCCCACAGGGCCAGGCAATGATTCCTCCGTAGCGGATGGCGTTCTCTGTCCCCCGGGTCCGTCGGGGGGGCCTTTTCATTCTCCAGTCGCCCTTCTCGCATCTTGATCTTGTCTCCAGAGGACCTCGGACCCATCCGGGTGTGACCTCGTGAAATCTCCGTCCATCGGTCAGCAGCACGCCCAGGTGGAAAAGCTGTGAGTGATTGTTGACAGTGCTCACCCGGAGAGCTGGCCCCGTGGGGTCGGCTTCGGTCCGGAAGAACGAAGAACGAAAGCCAGGCACGTCAATCCTGGAGAAGTTTTGAGCGTGCAGCTTCCCGTAGAAATCTCGAGTGCGCTGCTGACTCTCCCACTGTCGGATCGAGATCGACGTGACGGACCATATCGAAAGCAGGAGAAGGATGCCAGCCATTCGCTTTGCGATCTTTGTGGAATGTGTTCCCCGGAGGTCCACGGCATACGCCACGGTGCAACTCCCGGCCAGGCCAAGACCGGGGAGGACGGACGCCAGATAGCGCGCATAGGACTTCCCCGGGAGGCTGACAATCACCACTCCGAACAGCAACAGCATGAATCCCAGTTGAAACACTCTGGAAGAGCGCACCGGCTTGAGGAAGAGACCCGCCAGGCTCAGCAGCACGAAGAGGAACCTCAATTTTGAATCCGTCCACAGAAGGACGGCCGCAGCGTCGAAGTCGGGGCCAGCCCCGGTCAATGCTGCCTGCTGATAGAGGAAATCAGCAAAGCCGAACACCGGGGATTTCCAGAGCGGAGGAAAACACAGGATAAACACAGCCCAACCGACCAGGCACAGTAAGCCAAGCTGGACACAATCTCTCCACAGTGAACGCCAGACACTCTCCGATGCTTCCGGATGGAAAAGCAGCCGCAGCGCAACGTAAGCCAGAGCAGCAATCACAACGACTCCACCGTTGATTCGATTGGCGAAAGCCAGACCGAACACCATGCCGGCGACCAGGCAAAGGGGCAGCGATCGCTGCCGGCGAGAGAGCCCGAAGAGCAGGAGCGCGACCGGAATGGTAAGTGTCAGAAACGACTCGAGATGTCCCAGGCTTCCCATCTCCTGCAGGATGGGATCAAAGGTGAAGTACGAGAGCAGAGCGATCTGTCCGGCCCAGGTGAGCCCCAGGCGCCTGGCCAGCGCCAGCAGCAGGAGCGCTGTGAACACACTGGAGAGCACGTGGAACAGGCGGGAGAGGAGAATCTCAGCCAGAACCCCGTCGATCCCTTCCCCGTGGGGTGCGAGAGGGATCAAGAGGCGGCCCAGCCCCGTCAGGAACGCGGTGCCGGTCCCGGTGGCGATGTAGGAATTAAAAAGCCTGCGCTCGCCCTCCATTCGAGCCACCATCCAGTGGTCATTCTGAAGCGCTTCCCAGTCACCCTCGACTAGTTTGCCGATCAGAAAATCGCCCCGGACCATCCAGAAGGGCTCATCATAATGAAGTGCCTCTCCCAGGGAGGAAGCCAGACGGGCAACCAGGAGGACTAGAAGAGGAACAGAAGAATGGCATTCCATCCCCGGACTTGAGTAGGATAATCATCCGAAAGCGAGGTCTGTTGTGCAGTCAAGTCGATGGATTTTAACCGACTCCCGTGAAAAAGTCTGGGAAGACCAGTGGAAAACGAGTGCCTCGGAGCTGGGTCTGGAGGGCAAGCAGTTCGTGATTGAGAAGACGACTCTCAAGGCCGGAATGAGCCAGGGTGTTGATGCGATTGAGGTCAACAACGGGGATCTCACATTCACGATTCTTCCAACCCGCGGAATGTCGATCTGGAGAGGGAGCTATCGCGGCCTTCCCCTGGGCTGGGAGGCCCCCATAGCGGGCCCCATCCATCCCCAGTTTGTGAATGTGCTGGACCGTTCCGGTCTGGGGTGGTTGCAGGGCTTCGATGAGTGGATCGTTCGTTGTGGCCTGGGATTCAACGGAGCCCCGGGAAACGATGTCGTGCTGGACAATAATGGGAACCCGTGCGAGGTCTTTCTCAACCTGCACGGGAAGATCGCAAATCTCCCGGCCCACTTCGTGGAGGTGCGGATTGAGCTGGAAGAGCCTTACACCATCACTGTGGCGGGTCATGTCAACGAGTCCATGCTCTTTGCCCCCCGGCTGCAGTTGCAGACTCAGATCAAGACCTGGCCCAATTCGAACCGGTTGGTCATCGAGGACCTCGTCGTGAACAGAGGCGGGACCTCCGCCGAGTTCGAGCTCCTCTATCATTGCAACTTTGGGCCGCCTTTTCTGGGAGATGGCTCCCGACTGGTGGCACCGCTGAAAGCCGTCCATCCGCGTGACTCGCGGGCCGCGGAAGATGTGGCCGCCTTTGCACGTTATGCTGCTCCCACGGCTGGCTTTGTGGAGCAGGTCTACTGGTTGGAAGCCGCCGCCGATGAGAGCGACAACTCGCTGGCTCTGCTGAAGGACCCGGATGGGGCCAATGCGGTGGCCGTGCGCTTCAATCAACGCGAGCTGCCCGCTCTTACCCTGTGGAAGAATACGGGAGCAGCGGAGGACGGTTATGTTACCGGCATCGAACCGGGCACCGACTATCCCAACTGCCGCCCCTTCGAGCGCGAGAAGGGCCGGCTGGCCAGCCTGGCCCCCGGCGAGTCGTTCAAATGCCAGGTCGGCATCGAGATCGCTGACAGTCCGGCAGCGGTCTCCCGCCTGGAAGCAGAAGTCGCGTCGATTCGAGGAAACGCTCCCCGGCTCAATATCTCTCCCCATCCCGATTTGTCGGTTGTCGAATGATCCGTGGCGATCTGTGAATTCACCGTCCACCGTCCACATTTAGCCAGGTGCAAAGCAAATCCGACTACGAGGAGATCCTGTCTGACCTGCGTACCATCGCTGAGGCAAACATGCTGTATGTTCTCTGCCAGTGACCTCTTAAACCCCCACCTCAATGCCCAAGAAACCATCAAAACCTGACGCCCAAATAATTCCGCTCTTCTCACTTACCGATGAGGTCGGCGAAGCCAGAAATCTGGAGGGATTATTTTCGTGCGTTCGGGCCCCGCCGTGTCACCGTCAGGCTTGAGGCTTCGCAGCCTTTAATCCCCGTTAGCCACCCTACTTGACAAGGTGGGTCATTTTTACGTGATCACTCCGGCACATTATTCCCTTGTCATTTCGACCTTCCACTCCACCCGTTGTTTCTGCGAGACGGAAGAAATAAGCTGTTCTGAACTGGGTTCGATTCCCAATGAGGCAAGTTTCTAGCTTCGGTTCGATTCTTAGATGAGGCAACACGCTAGGGAATTTTCAGTGTCGCTGATCATTCGAGAATTCCATGACCCGAGAGCTCCTCTCTGGTCAAATCCCGATCCTCTCAACCTCATCCAGGGTGATCTGATCGCCCGTCCGATCGTAGAGCTTGGTTGTTCTCAGGCTCTCATGCGCCGCGATCGCCTGCGCATTCTCAATCGTCCCGCCGTTCTCCAGATACGCCGTGATTCCAGTTGCCCGGAAGGTGTGGCAGGAGGTGGAGGAGGGGAGTCCTGCTGCTTTGGCCCTCCGCTTGATCATGCGCAGGACGTCATTCCGGTTCATCGGAAGAAGTCAATGCTAACACCTGCCAGTGGTTGCGCACACTGGCGAACTCCGCAACGCCACTTCGAGAGTCGGCGTCACCTCTACTTGTGGATGACCAGCTGCACACCGGTGAGACCGAGGTGGAAGTCCGTCGACCAGCAGCTGTTGATCGAGCGAGTCCCCATCACGTGGAGGCCGAGGGCGTCGGTCATGGTTAGAGACCGGTCGGGCATCTGCCGGATAAGATCGCTGGCGGCGGCCAGCTCGGGCACTCCCACTGACATGATCGTGAGCGGTGTCATGACCTCCAGCATAGAGAGGAAATGAAGCGCCTTGATTTGGTCATATCGGCGCAAAAACCAGGCGTGCCCTTCGGTGACTACCAGGGGTGTGGTGACCAGCGGGGGTGGATCCGAAAACAGATTCCGGAACACAAGGTGATAGCTGTCAGATTGGTCTGCAAATGCTATCAGGGCCGATGTATCGACATAGGCATCACGGCTTTTGGCTGTAGACAACCTCGTCAATCCTTTGGCTCGACTCTGAATCCCCGGTTTCGACCATGCCTGCGTACCGCATCCAGGGCTTTGACTCGTCAATCGGAAGAATCGAACGAAGCGATCGCCTGAGAAGCTCGGCGAGTGATATCCCGAGTCGCTTCGCCTCGCGCTTGGCGGCATGATATTCGTTCTCAGAGAGACTGATCTGAGTTCTAATCATGATAACAACATAACATATACTGTTATCATAGATCGAAACAAGTCCTGCGTCAGACTCCTTCCAGATAATGACTAAAAACATTCAGGAGAATCGGTTTCCATGGCAAACTTGAAAACTGTCTCAGTAGCCCCCGTTAAATCCCCTCAGCAAGGAGCCCTGGGGCCGGCGGCCAGGGTCGATCCTGCCGAGTTCCTGCAGCGGCTGGTCAAGGGGATTCAAACGATGGTGAAACCTTCCGAGAAATTGTTTCTGACCCTGGATGAGGCGGTCGAGTACACAGGTTTGACCCGCGCGTTTCTGAAGCGGGCCATCGGCGAAGGAGTCATTGAAGCCATCAAGGACCGAAGCTGGAAAGTCCGCCGCAGCGACCTCGAAGAGATCCTCTAGTGCACTAGGAGCTAGCTGTCGGCAGGCACGTCGAAGTATTTCAGCGCCCATTCCTGCATGTACCGGACCCTTGTGGGTTCAATGCGATAGACGATCAGCTCCGGGTGATCGATAGAGCCCAGAAACTGTCGCAGCAGAGGGTTGTCCTCCCAGATCTCCTTCAGCCTGTTGCGGTCTTCTTCGACTCGGGCAATGCCCGTAATCCGAACCTGATTGTGATCGGCATCGAGATAGCAGATTTCGACTTTGGGGTTGGCAGCAATTTCCTCCGTCTTGTGATAGCTTCGCAGGTTGGCGAAAAAGACCGTGAAGCCATCCGTGCGAACGGGAGAGACCGGCCGCAGCCGGGGCTGGTCGCCGTCGAGGCTGGCGAGCAGGGGAAAGCGAGCTGCTTTCATGGTGTCGCGAGCCAGTTCCGGCACCCGGCTCGAGTCGATCGGGGTGGGGACCGGTTTTGTCATGAGCCAATGATAAGGATTTTCGGGCGCCCTGGACAGCGGGCCGTTCGGCCTTGCAGGTCTGAGAGGCCGATTAGGGGAACAGAAATGAAGCGTCTCGTCGCCGTCTTTGCCGGGCTGAGTGTGATCTTCCTGATCCCGTTTCTGATCTGGGGAGATCTGTTCGAAGCAGTCCTGACTCGCGAGGGTTCCATCTCCTGGATGGAATCCTTCGGGCCCCTGGGCTGGCTGGCAGGGGTTGGACTTCTCGTTTCGGACCTGGTCATTCCGATTCCCTCCACCATCATCATGGGTGGCCTCGGCTACCTGTACGGGGCGGTGCCGGGGGGACTGCTGGCAACTCTCGGATCCTGTCTCTCGGGACTGGCAGGCTACTTTCTGTGCCGGTTCTTCGGCGTTCGAGCGGCCGCACGCCTGGTTGGCGAAGAGCCACTTGGCGAGATGGAAACAACTTTTCGGAGAATGTGGGGATGGCTGGTGGTGCTTTCCAGGTGGTTGCCCCTTTTTCCAGAGGTGGTCGCGTGCATGGCCGGACTCGCGAAAATGCCTTTTCCGATCTTTCTAGTGGCTCTTGTATGCGGTTCGTTGCCACTGGGGTTTGTTTTCGCTTTGATTGGCTCTCTGGGTGTATCGAGCCCCTTCTCGGCCCTGGCACTGAGTGCGGTATTGCCGCCGCTCCTGTGGTTGGGGGCGCGCAGGCTGCTGCTGAGGTAGGGTTGCGCTCGGCGGGCTCGCGCGGTTGCTGGTTACTGGTTACCGGTTTTTGGTCCTGGACTTTTCTGGATAACTAGTAACGAGGAACTGGATAACTAGTAACCAGGAAGCAGTAACCAGCAACGCAGAAGCTACTCCGGTAGCTTCGGCTCTTCTACGTTATAGTCCACGTCCAGGGCTCTCAGGAAGGCCAGCAGATCGTGCTTCTCGTCGTCCGTCAGATCGGCTTTCTTCGTCTCTGCAAGGTTCTCCTCGTCCAGGTATGGATTGGCCAGACCACCATCCAGCATCAGATCGACTGCTTCTTCCAGTGTGGCCACGCTGCCGTTATGGAAGTAGGGGGCTGATTTACTGATGTCCAGGAGCGTAGGTGTCTTGAAAGCCCCCGTGTCCTTCTCCTGGCCACTGACCTTGGCCCGGCCTACATCGGGCGTTTCGGCGTCCATTCCGATTCCGACATTGTGGTACTGCATGTCGGTGAGAAGGATCGAATCGTGGCAGTTCGTGCACTTGGCCTTTTCGCTGAAAACCAGCCACCCTCTCCGCTCCTGTCCGGTGAAGGCGCTCTCGTCACCGCTCTGGAAACGGGACCACCTGGACTCGTTGGCCACAAGTGTTCGCATGAAAGCGGCTACAGCGTAAGCAACATTATCCGGGCTGGCATGGGAGCCGAAGACCTGCTGGAACTGCTCACGGTACCTGGGGATCCCATTGAGGCGGGCCGAGATCTCCTCCATGCCGGGAACCCCATCCTTACCCGAGGCTCCCATGTTCCCACCGCCCCAGGCACCCTTCACCTGCTTTTCGAGTGCCCCCGAGCGCCCGTCCCAGTAAAGCTCGCCGTAGTAGCCGACGTTCCACATGGTTGGGGCTGATCGAGTCAGGGTTCGGTCGAAGGCGCCAACTGCTAGTGGCTTGCCATCCGTGAGACCATGTTCCTGGACGTGGCATCCATAGCAGGAACGCTCTCCGTCTCCGCTGAGTCTAGGGTCATAGTAAAGCTGTTTTCCAAGCTCGACCTTGGCGGCCGTCATGAGGTTGTCAGCGGGAATCTGCATCGCCTCATATCCCGGAAGTTGAGGCCACGCCGGTTCAGGTTCCGGCTCCGGCTCCATTGGCGCCTCTCCTCCGCAAGCAAAAAGGATGAAAGGCAAAACAAATGCCAGGGTGCATAAGTGGGGTCTGTGTCTCATCCGGAGATTCATGCTGTTCCTCCCTCATTCAGGCCTGAGCGGACGGCAGGTCCGCAGTGGGTGATATGATCCGACATTATAGGGAAGTCGAAGACCAAAAGTCGAAGGTTCAAAGTCGAAGTCGACCGGCAGCCCCTATAAGCCCTCCGGTTTCGTATGACGTGGACCGGGTTTCCTTGTGCATCTCCCCTTTCCAGAAAGGTTCAGTGTTGCGTTCGCTCGCTCTAAACCAGATCGCCGCATGGAAGCGGCTCCTACACTTTGCCAGCTTGTGACATTCCCAATGTGGGAGGACCCTCCGTGGTCCGATCGGATCGCCGCGCGGAGGCGGCTCCTAGTGCGCTCGTAAGCGCACTTGAACAGTAGGGTGAAAGTCCCTACCGGGCAAACGTTCTCCGGCCCGTATTCGACGGCAACTGCGTCATCGTGAGGTGGGGTGGGAAGCAGCCGAAGGAGAACCACCAGTCTGTAGGAGACGAACTCGATTCGGCTCAGAGGGGACAGCGAGCCTGCTGGGAAATGGCGAAGCTCGAATGGAAGGGAAACCTGACACGGACAAGAGCCTGATGGGTAACGTGAAAAAGGCATCTTGTTAACCCTTGGGGTGGTTGGAGATGGAATGGTGGGAAGTTCAAGTGACGTAAAGCGAGGAGGTCTGCGAAAGGTCGGTCTGGTAAGAGACCCGCAGAAGTCAGAGGCGGCGTAGTAGTGAAGAAGCCGGGTAATGCCGGTGGAGCGAAGGCCCGCCAGGAAGGTGGATGTGTAGAGTCAATGACGAAGCAAGAGGAACTGTCGAAAGTGGAGGAGACTCCTAAGCAAGGCAGAGAAGCCGAGAGCCAGAAATGGAGCTGGGTGGAAGCGGAAGTGTGGACCGAACGCATGCTGACGACCCTGGAAACAGGAGTGAAAGGAGGCAAAAATGCCTACTTTATCGAGCAGGGGCTATTTACCATGGCCGTAGCCCACGCGCAGATCTGTCAGTCCCGCCGTGGACCCCACTGACTGGAGAGCCGGATGCGGGAGAACCGCACGTCCGGTTCGGAGGGAGGGGAGGCTCAAACCAATGAGCTTTCCCTACCCCTATCACTTTGCCAGCTTGTGACATTCCCAATGTGGGAGGAACCCTCCGTGGTCCGATCGGATCGCCCCATGGAAGCGGCCCCCACATTCTTAATGCAGCAATCCGGAACGAGGGAGCGGGTCACGGGACCAGCACCGGATAAGCCGTTAAGGTGGGAACGTCCCCCACTGGAAGCTCTACACTGGTCCCTTCGAGTTGAACAGTAGCCTGCTGCGGGCGCGGGCCGTCCGCTACAGTTATCAAGAGAGCGCCGAAGCCGATTCCGAGCTCACGATTGAATTGAAAATTGAAAAGAAAATTGAAGAACCTGGGACTTGGAACCTGGAACGGTGAGCGCAGCGAAGCCTTCAACCCGCCAGCCCCTCGTAGCCCAGCCACTTGCGCAGATAGCCCATCTGCCCGATGTGATAGGACTCGTGCCAGATGAGGAAGGATATGCCGGAGCCCAGCGTGTCTACTTCGACCGAGAGTTGTGACGGACTCGGCCCCGACAACTCTTCTGGAGTCAACTCCCGGAAACGGGCTTTCAGAGCGCTGTTGGTCGTTTTCCAGCACTCCAGAAGCTCGTCTAGAGCAGGATAAGCAGAGGCCGGCTGGAGCCGGCTGGACCGTTTGAACAGCTCGCTCCAGAGACAGTGGGCCTCGGCTCCCAGATAGCGGGCCAGGTTCACGCGGCTGTTCAGAATGTGGCCTGCCACCCAGATCATGGGATTGGAGTGATCGGAGGGAAGTCGGTGCAGCTTCTCCTGTGACAGGCCCTCCAGGGCACCCCTGTAAAGATACGCGTTGATCTTGAGAAAGCGTAAGCTGTCTTCGAGCCTCTCCGCAGCCATCAAGGATCGACCTATTTCGACAGATTCTTGGGCGACTGCTTCTGGAGCAACCCGATCAGCGCCTGGCCCGCATCGGGCACGGCAACGGCACCTTCCAGCGCGATCTCACGGGCAGCGACCTTCTTACCGTACAGGTCCTTGTTGCCTTTGCTGTCAGGGCGCAGCGTACTCCCTTTGAGCGAAATTCCCGCGATCAGTCCTTTGGAGCGCGAATAGCTCAGGATCTCTGCGCTCAGAGTGGCATCAGTGGCGGCTTCAGCGGTTCGTCCCTTGGGGCCCGCGGCTGCAGTGGCATCCGCTCCCAGCTTGACCTTGCTGGAAAGGATCCCTTTGGCTCCCCTCTGGTTCATGATCAGCATGACGAAGTCCGTGGCGGATCCCCCCAACTGCAGGCCGATCGAGGCGCCTTCCAGCCTCATCATGGTGGGAGCGCCCCAGGGTCCGGAAAAGTCGGCTTCCGAGCGGCACGACATGGTGCCGCGTCCATAACTGCCACCCAGACCGATCGCAAACTTCTTGACCGAGGGTAGGACGCCGGCACACTCGGCCTTGTCGAGAAGCTCTTTCGGAATCCCATCGGCCACCTTGAGGATCTCGCCGAGAACCGTGGCCGAGTTCTGGAGGCGCTTCTCCTGGCCCTTCTTGTCCGCCCAGGCGCTGGAAATGATGAGTGCAGCAACAATCGAAAAAACTATGCGACGCATTCAAACCTCCCCATTCATTCTATTACGGTCCCCCTTGGAGATTCCATCCCGAGTTCGCCCCCCTCCACAACTTTCAACCTTTAACTTCCCCCCGATCTGCCTTAGGATCAGGCCAACATGGAAGCCAAGGGGATCGTTGTTGTCGGTGCTGCCGGGTCACAGGCCCGAGCCATGCTGGCAGCCCTGTCCCGCCAGTGCGACCTGAGGACGCTGCAGCGGGAAGGTGTCGACGCGGCGCTCTACCAGCAGTATTGTTCTTTTGAGCAGCTTCCTCAGGTGGAGCAGGTCCGCTACGGTTCGGGGCTGCAAATCGACGTGACAATAGACGGTGATGGATACCGCTTTGCCGGCGGCTCGGACATGAAGATGGAGGAGGCAACCGGCGTGCCGGCTGCCGCCGGAGTGCTGCTCATGCTTGGCGGTGCCCTGGCTGGCCCTGGGGTCTGGGCTCCCGAATGCCTGAAGCCACCGGCTTTCTTCGAGGCGTTGCGCCGGGTTTCACTGGGTGGTGGCGGCCTGCACCTGCTTCTTCTGCGGGATGGGCAGCCCGCCGGGCGGGCACGAATCCGGGACTTGCTGGCTACGGGTGCATGAATGAATAGCAGAGAGTTGTTTGACCTTTCGGGGCAGGTGGCGATCATCACCGGGGGCGGCACCGGTCTGGGCAGGCAGATGGCAGAAGGTTTTGCCGAGATGGGCGCCCATCTGGTGCTCAGCGCCCGTAAGAAAGAACGCTGTCAGGAGGCGGCCACTGCCCTCGAGAATCACGGGATTCGAGCCCTGGCGCGTGGCTGTGATGTGACGATCCCTGAGGACATCGACGGTCTTGTGGACTTCACGATGGACCGCTTCGGGAAGATCGACATCCTCGTCAACAACGCGGGAACGGCCTGGGGAGCCCCTGCTGAGGAGATGCCCCTGGAACGGTGGAACCAGGTGATTCAAACGAATCTGACCGGGACCTTTCTGTGTGCTCAGGCGGTGGCGAGAATCATGATCGAACGCCGCCACGGGAAGATCATCAACATCGCCTCGACCGCAGCCCTGGGGGGTGGGCGTCCGGAGATTATGCAAGCTTCAGGCTACAGTGCATCCAAAGGCGGAGTGGCAACTCTCACCAAGGACCTGGCCTGTGGCTGGGCTCCCCACAATGTCCAGGTGAACGCCATCGCTCCCGGCTGGTTTCCAACTCACATGTCCGGCTGGATCATCGAGAACCGCAAGGAGCACATCCTCCCCTCCATCCCTCTGGGCCGGGTAGGTGGGAAGGACGATTTGAAGGGGGCCGCGGTTTTTCTCGCGTCCCGGGCCTCCGACTACGTGACCGGGCATGTGCTGGTGGTGGATGGGGGGATGACGGCCTGGTAATTGCCGCTCGCTTCACTCGCGGCGTTGCAGGTTGAAAGTTAAAAGTTCAAGGTTGTCTTTCTTCAACCTTCAACTTTCAACTTTCAACCTTCAACTTTCAACCTTTAACATCAGAAGCCATGCACCCGATCGACTGGATCATAATCGGCCTCTATTTCTGTCTCAGCTTCGCTGTGGCGGTCTACTTTTCGAAAAGGGCGGGCAAGAACATTGAGGAGTTTTTCCTCTCGGGTCGGCGGCTTCCCTGGTGGATTGCAGGAACTTCGATGGTCGCCACCACCTTTGCCACCGATACCCCTCTGGCGGTGACTGAACTGGTCGCAAAGAACGGCATTGCCGGTAACTGGTTGTGGTGGAACTTTATTCTGGGAGGAATGCTGACGGTCTTTTTCTTTGCCCGGCTGTGGCGCCGGGCCGGAGTCGTCACCGATGTGGAGTTCATTGAGCTACGTTACTCGGGCCAAACCGGAGCGTTCCTGAGAGGATTTCGCGCCCTCTACCTGGGACTGTTCATCAACGTGGTGGTGATGGGCTGGGTCAACCTGGCCATGATTTCCATACTGGAGGGAATGTTCGGCATTCCCAGGTCTCAAGTTCGCTACTACGTTTTCGGCGCCATGCTCTTCGTGGCCTTTTACTCCGCGCTGGCGGGGCTGTGGGGAGTCGCCTTCAATGATGCTATTCAATTCGTCATCGCCATGACCGGGACGACCGTCCTGATGTTTGTGGTATTGCGAAGGCCCGAAGTGGGAGGGATTTCGGGTCTGCAGGCCCAGCTCCCGGACTGGGTTTTTCGATTCACTCCGGTTGTGGGAGGAGTGGAGGCGGTTGCTGGAGGGGCTCTTTCTCTGACCGTGAGTGCTTTTGTGGCGTACATTTTCATGCAGTGGTGGGCCTCGTGGTACCCGGGATCGGAGCCGGGAGGGGGAGGGTTCATTGCCCAGAGAATGCTTTCCGCCAAGGACGAAAAGCACGCCCTCCTGGCAACCCTGTGGTTCACGATCGCCCACTACTGCCTGCGTCCCTGGCCCTGGATCCTGGTGGGACTGTCGACAATGGTGCTGTATCCGGACCTGGGACCCGAGGAGAAGAGGCTGGGATACATCTACGCGATGCGTGATTTCCTGCCCGCCGGTCTGAGAGGGCTGCTGGTCGCCACTTTCCTGGCGGCCTACATGTCGACGATGACAACTCTGTTCAACTGGGGAAGTTCGTACCTGGTCAACGATTTCTACAAGCGCTTTCTGAACACCGGGGCTTCCGACAGGCATTACGTCCTTGTCTCCCGCTCGGCGACGTTTTTCCTGATGGTCGCCTCGGTCCTCATCACCCTCGTCATGCATACCATCTCCGGGGCGTGGCAGTTCCTGATTGAGGCGGGAGCCGGAATCGGACTGGTACTGATCCTGCGCTTCTACTGGTGGCGGATCAACGCCTGGAGCGAGATCGTGGCCACCATAGTTCCGTTTTTCGTCTATGGCTATGTGAGTCTCTATACTGAAATCGTCTTCCCGATCTCGCTTTACTACATCGTTCCGGTCACCACGGTCTCCTGGCTGGCGGTCACGATGCTCACATCGCCGGTGGAACAGCAGCACCTGATCCGCTTCTATGAAAAAGTGCGTCCAGGAGGCCTCGGCTGGTCCCGAGTGCGCCGGGCAGCTCCCCACGTCCGGCCCGATTCAGGGTTTGGCTGGCTGTTCGTAGATTGGCTGTGCGGAACGATTCTCGTCTACGGAGGTGTCTTCGGTGTCGGGAAACTGATCTTTGGCCACTACGCCCTGGGCCTTTCTTTTCTGCTTGCCGGGGCCCTGGGGGGTGCCGTGATCTATTGGGACCTGTCCCGGAGGGGGTGGGATCGGGTAGCGGGGGATTAGGTTGACGGCGAAACAACAGAACGGCAGGGCGTAAGCCCGCCGTTGAGTCAAGAAAACGGTGTGCTCACGCTCTACCGTTCTGTTCCTTGCCTCCGTGTCATTCAATCTTGAATCTTCAATTCTTAATGTTTAATTCAGTCCTTCTGCCCTGCCGAAAGCCGCATATAGAGCTCGCGCTCCCTCTTGCTGGCTTTCTCGTCACCCATCTGGCGGAGAACGGAGGAGAGGTTCAGGTGAAAGATTGCGTTCTCGTCGTCGAGCTTGATTGCCTTCCGGTAAGCTTGGACGGCTTTCTCGTTGTGGCCGTCCGCGAAATGGAGGTTCCCCAGAGAGTTGTAAGGAGTCGCTACAGAAGGGTTCAGCCGGATGGCTTCCATCACAGCCTCAACGGCGGCCTCGGCTTCGGTCTTGGGGAGACTCTCGCCCAGGAGTAGATGGTATTCGGGGAGGATCGGATTGATGGCAATCGCCTTGCGAGCCCACTCAACTGCCTGTTGGGGGCGGTCTAACATTGAATTGATTCGAGCCAGGTGAAAGTAAGCCGGGTCGATGGTGTCGTCAATCTCAATGGCCCTCACGAAAGCTGCGCGGGCTTCAGTCGCATTGCGTTGTTGTAGTAACTCGATGCCGTTCAGGAAATGAGCCTCGGCCTGCGCTCGTGTTTCAGAAGGCGCGGTCTGAGCGGCCTCGAGGGCTCGAAACCGTTTCAGTGCAGCTGCTGCCTGTGTTTTCAGCCCCAGTTTCTCGTAGCACTTTGAGAGGAAGTAATAGGGTTCCGGGTAGGTCGGACTGAAGGCCAAAGCATTTTGCAGTTCCTCAACGGCCTCCAGATGCTGGTCCTGGCTGACCAAAACCCGGCCCAGATCCTTGTAGACTTCAGGATATGCCAGTCCCAGATCGACGGCCTTCCGCAGGTACAGTGCTGCCGAGGAGAAGGTCTCCGGCTGCCTGGTATAAAGCAGTCCCAGTTGAAGGTGGGCCTCGGCCAGCGACGCGTCGCGCTCGACGGCAATCTTGAAATAGACCTCAGCCTCATCCGTCTGGTTCAACCCGAGGTGGGCCATAGCCTGGATGTGATAACCGAGCGCCGAATCTTTGTCCAGTTCTTGTGCCATCCGGGCCAGGCGCAGGCCTTCTTCAAAATGCTGCTGTTGCACTTGAAGCAGAGCCAGATGAGTCACGACCTGAGCCGACTTGGGATTGGCTTCCAGGAAAGCCTCCACTACGTTGATGGAGTCCACGTCCTGCTTACAGTGGTACAGGAGCGAGGAAAGTGTCAAGACGCAGTCGGCACATGTCCGGTCCAGTTTCAGAGCTTCCTGGAAAGAGATCAGAGCGGCCGGGAAATCTCTCTGCAGTTCGAACAGAGTACCCAGGTCAAACTGGACCTTGACATCCGATGGATTGGCCACAAGCAGGCGGCGCAGCTCTTGCTCAGCCGCTTGCAAGTCTGGTGGAAGCGACACTCCTGCGGTTCTCGGGGAAGGCTCCGCAGTTTCGCATGTTGACAGGAGGGCCGGGCTGGAAGAAGGCGTGGTCGTTTCCACCTGCTGTGACGGGAGTAGATTCGTCCCCGGGATCACGAGCAGGGGAACCAAGAGGATCAAGGCGAATTGCCGCATTCAAGTCTCTCCAGATTTGCAGCCTAGCCCGGATTATTCATAAATTTTCTACTGCAGCGTGAGAATCTCCCGCCCTGACTGCGTTACGCTCGGTCGGCCTCCTCGGCGTACTGCACGAGTACGCCTCCGGGGGCCTCGGTCGCAAGCCTTGTCAGAACGGGTCTTCCCCCGCTTCGCTACGAAAACTTATGAATAATCCGGCCTAGTACACTACTACACTAGCCCAATTTCCCGGCTCAAAGCAATGCGCAGCTTTACTCTGGATCTTCCCAGGCAAGGCCTTTGAAGGGCAGCGGGAGTTCCGTACTTTCCTGCTGGCGGGCTGGCTGAAAGGAGGCAACTGGACTCGACGTGCGAACCTGTTCCAGCCAGAAAACGCCGTCAAACCGGCTACTGTTCCCCCGGGTTCCCGTGAAGTCGAGGTCGCCGTCGCCGTCCATGTCAAGCAGGATCAACTGGTCATACATCCCCCGCTTGCGCCGGGAAATGTCGTGTCGAAGCCATTCTTCGGTGGCTGAGCGGTAGAAACAGTGCTGATCGTAGAGCGGCATCTTCCGTTCCAGTTCGGCCAGATCCCACTCCTCGAATTCGACGCCGACTTCTCTGTATCGACGCAGGACCTTCTCGAAATCGTGCCCGTGTTGCGGAACTGGGCGTATCCGCTTTCATCGTCGGCGTCCAGGTACTCCTCCCAGTTCTGCCAGTAGAAAAAGTTCTCATAGGCCATGGCAACGCCTTCGTAGGTCGAGTAGTGGGCGCGGACAATGGCGCAGGCATTGCTGGTTGACCCGTAGCCGGCCACAGGATTCTTGTCGATGTTCAGAGTCCGGTGGCCCTTCTTGGACATCTCGAAGGCCGTGGCACAGCCGATAATCCCGGTTCCAATAATGATGGCATCGTATTCTTTGCTCATATGACGATCCCTCCGGACACATAGATAATTCGGAGGGATTATACGACAGAATGGGGGGGGGCTAAATCGAGCAAATCCACCGCCCCACCTGTCGGGACTTTGCACATGGTTAGCACATGTGCGAGGCTATGGAGATGGCCAAGATGATCCAGGTCCGGAATGTGCCCAACCGTTTGCATCGGGAACTGGTTCGCCGAGCTCGACTCAAGAGTTTGACTTTGACGGACTACCTCCAGGAAGTTCTGGAACGCGAAGTGGCGAGACCTCCGGCTGAAGAAGTCTTGCGCCGAATCAGAGCCATCTCCCTTTCCTCGGGGTTTACATGCATGCTTCAGTCATCAAGAATGGCTTCCCATGCGTTTGATATCCGTGAATGTCGGCTTGCCGCGAGAGGTCTACTGGCAGGGGAGAATGATCTCTACGGGCATCTTCAAGGAGCCGGTCGAGGGGCCCGTGCGGGTCGCCCGGCTCAATCTGGACGGTGACGGTCAGGCCGATCTGACGGTTCACGGCGGTCCCACCAAGGCAGTCTATGCCTACCCTTCCGAGCACTATGAGTTTTGGCGCAGGGAACTGCCCGGCACCCAACTCGAATGGGGAAGGTTCGGCGAGAACCTGACAACGGAAGGCCTGGACGAGGAGTCGGTTTCAATCGGGGACCGGTTTCGAGTGGGTCCGGTCCGGCTGGTCGTTACCGAACCGCGCATGCCGTGTTTCAAGCTGGGGCTCCGTTTCGGAGACCCGAAGATGATCAAGCGCTTTCTTCAGAGTCAGAGAACGGGTTTTTACTTTGGCGTGGAAGAGGAAGGCCGGGTAGAGGCAGGAGATACGATTGAGCTCCTGGAGAAGAATCCCGAATCCGATCTTCGAGTCTGTGAAGTGACGAGCCTTTATACAACCGATCGGGACAACCGAGAGCTTCTGCGCAAGGCCATCGAGACCGAAGCCCTGCCCGAAAGCTGGCGGGGTTACTTTGTGCACAACCTTGCAAGACTAGAGGCCTCGTAACCAGCGACTTGATCGGACCACGGAGGGTCCTCCTACACTGGGAATGCCACGGGGCGGCGAAGAGTAGGAGCCGCCTCCGCGCGGCGATCTGATCGGACCACGGAGGGTTCTCCTGCGCCCTTTTCGGGCTGCGGTCTGGGCCCACGGTTCTGATCCGGATTGGTTCCGCCTGTAACTCCCCACATCTGAGTGTCGTAGAATTGTCTGGTAGATTCCACAAGCTCGAGGAGATTCTGAATGAAGTTGAAATGGATGTGTCTGGTCACGGTTCTTTTCTGGACAGCAGCAGCGGCAGCCGGACCCCCCTTTGGCGACGCCGATCAACAGTGGCCCCAGTGGAGAGGCCCCAGAGCAACCGGCGCGGCCGGTACTGGTAGCCCTCCGGTCGAGTGGAGCGAAGATCAGAACATCCACTGGAAAGTGGCGATTCCGGGAAAAGGTTCCAGCAGTCCGGTCCTGTGGGGGAATCGGATCTATCTGACAACTGCAGTTCCTACCGGCAACAAGATTGAAGCTCCCCCGCAGCCCGAGCTCGAGCCCCCGCCCCAGGGGGACCAGCCGGCGGGCCGGCGGGGCCGACGAGGCTTCCGCAGGAACATGTCACCCCCAACCGAGTATTTGCGCTTCGTTGTTCTGGCTATCGACCGGCAGACCGGCGAGACCGTCTGGGAGAAAACGGCCGAGGAAGTCGTGCCTCACGAAGGAATCCACAAGACGGGATCCTTTGCCGCGGGCTCGGCGGTCACGGATGGAGAGAACATTTACGCCTTTTTCGGGTCCCGCGGGCTTCACTGTCTCGATGCCGAGGGAAAGGTCAAATGGAAGAAGTCTCTTGGGAAGATGACCATCAAGCTCAGCTTTGGGGAGGGCGCCTCCCCGGTGCTGCACGATCAGGCCATTGTCATCCCCTGGGATCACGAGGGAGAGTCTTTCATTGTTGCCCTGAACAAAGAAACGGGTGAGGAACTGTGGCGAGACGAACGGGATGAGATTACCTCCTGGACTACACCCCTCGTCGTTGAGCACGAGGGTGTTGCCCAGGTGGTGACCAGTGCCACCCGCAAGGTCCGTACGTATGACCTTTCCGATGGCAAGCTGCTCTGGGAACTGACCGGTATGACCACCAACACAATCCCGTCGCCCGTATCGGAGAACGGGATTGTCTACCTGACCAGCGGCTTTCGCGGCAGCGCCCTGATGGCGGTTCGTCTGGCCCGGGCCAGGGGGGATATTACGGGTTCTGAAGCGATCCTCTGGAGTCTTGATCGCGATACTCCCTACGTTCCTTCTCCTCTGCTCTACGGGGGAATCCTCTATTTACTCAAGGGAAATAACGGGATTCTTTCCGTCTTCGACGCCGCCACCGGCGAGCGCCATTACCAGCAGCGTCTGGAAGGCCTGGGGAACATCTATGCTTCTCCAGTCGGGGTGGGGGGCCGGGTTTACATTACCGACAGAGAAGGCAAAACCGTCGTCGTCAAGGCGGGACCCGAACCGGAAGTGCTGGCCACCAACTCGCTGGCTGACGGTTTCGATGCCTCCATGGCCGTTGCCGGCGACGAGATTTATCTGAGAGGAAGCCATCTCTACCGAATCTCTACAAAGTAGTCTCAGCACCGCAGCAGAACGAGGTGTCACCACCCTTGTAGCCGTCGACCCGACCGTCGACGTTCGAATGGCAAGGAGACGCAAGAACCTTCAACTTTTAACCGGTAGCCGCCCGGCTCTACCGTTCAATCAGAGCCCTGGCCCGGGGCAACAACTCCAGCGCCTTCTGGACCTGATTGTCGATTCGGACTCGAACCTTCATCCCCTCGGTCTCACCGAAGAGGACCATGAAGACTTCCTGCTGCAGACGATTGGCCAACTGGCGGCGGCTCTCAGCGAAGTCTTCGTTCTTGAACTCGAGCCCCTCTCCTTCCAGGTACCGGCGGAATGCTTCGAGAGTCGTTTCCTGTTCAGAGATTGCGAGCCCTTTCTTGAGGAGGTCGAGCTCCTGAGTACTCAACTTCCGAAGCTCTTCGAGGGAGTGTTCGAAGCGCTTTTCCCCTTCAACCTCACCACGAATCAGCATTCCCCCGAACTTGTAGAAGAGGTTTTTTCGATTCACAATGGCGGCGAAGGGAGTATAGCGGTCGATCTTTTCTTCTACATCGGGGCGGATACCCCCTCCCCCGTAGACCGGTCTTCCGGCGTCGGTCATAAAGACCTGGTCGAGGGCTGGGGCAACGTCTCCGTTTGCATAGAAGTAGTCATAGAACCCTGGCTGAAAAGGTCTCTGGATGAGGCGGCCGCTGGGCGTCTGGTAGCGCCCCGTGGTCAGTGCCAGTCCACGCTCTCCCGGGAGGGGGAAAACCGTTTGAACCAGCGCCTTGCCAAAAGTCGTCTCCCCGACAAGCAGCGCCCGGTCATGGTCCTGCACGGCGCCAGCCACGATCTCGCTTCCGCTGGCTGAGTGCCGATTGATCAGCACTACCATCGGGTAGAGATGCTGCCGTCCTTCGGGCGCCAGATAGGGTTGGGTTTCTCTGTCCCGGTTGAGAGTCTTGACAATCACCTGGTCCTCTTTCAGGAATCGGTCGGACACGGCAATCGCTTGCCGGAGCGAGCCACCGGGATTGTTGCGAAGGTCCAGAACCAGGCCCTCGAGCTCCTTTTCACCAAGTTTGTCCAGCGCTTCACCCAACTCTGTCCCGGTTGTCGAGCCAAAGCGATCGATGCGGATGTATCCCACCCCGGGCTTCAGGTGAAAAACGTGTTTGATCGTGTACAGTGGAATCGCGTCGCGTTCCACTTCAAGCTCAATCGGGGCCGCTTCACCGGGGCGCTGCACGGTGATCTTGACTATGGTGCCCTTCGGTCCTTTGATTCTGGAAATCACCTCGTTGGGGTAAACCCACTCGTCGATGGGTTCTCCGTCGACTCTGAAAATCACGTCTCCAGGTTGCAGTCCAACCTTGTAGGCGGGGGTCCCCGGGGAGGGAGGCTCTACCACCACAACTCTACCTGAGCCCGGGACTACCGGGCGAATGAGTATTCCCAGACCGAAGTACTGGCCTTCCTGCTCTTCCTGGAGTTGGGAGTAATCGGAAGTCGTAAAGAAAGAGCTGTGTGGGTCCAGCGTCCGCAGCAATCCTCGTACCGCGCTCTCCACCAGCTTTGTCGAATCCACCTCAGTGGCATAGCTGCTCTCGACCTGGCTCAGAACTCCTGAAAACTGCCGGAGCGCTTTCAGCAGATCAGGATTCGCCTTGTCATTCGCAGCCTCCAGTCGCCCAGGGCCGGTCCAGGTGCCTGCAATGACAAGCAGAGACAGCAGGAGAGCGGTTCCTGGTCTGAAAGTCCTCCTGGTCGGGGTCGGTATTGATAAAGAACGGGACATCACGAGTTTTTTCAAATCCAAGTTTCTCAAGTCAATCGGCCTTTTTTCTGGTCTTGATAGCGTCACGAAGTCTGTCGATGGCTTTGCGCAGCTGCTCCTCCTGAATGGCTCTGCGCAGGTCGCGGTGAAACTTCGGATCGAAGCCGTCTCCCTCCGGGAGGTGGTCGTAGAAGTATTGCATCTCCCAGTTCTCGTCCGGCCAGCGCAGGGTAGGGCTAATTCCCGACTTCCGCAAGTCGGTGGATTGAAGCGGGGACCCTGTCGAGCGCACCACATTCCGGGTCGTCAGAATGAGCGCCGAGCCCTCCTCCAGGTTCTGCCTCTCCTGGACTCCTCCCTTTCCAATGCTCCTCATGCCCAGGGTTTCCGCCCGTCCGTGATCCTGTAGGGCCGCTGCCAGAATTTCAGCGGCGCCACTGGTTCCTCGATCAATCAGAACTGTCATCGGCACACCCGCCAGTGCGACCCCCTCTTCAGCCACGAACTCCTCGGTCAGCGCTCCGCGCCCTGACAGGGTCATGATGGTCGCGCCGGCATCCAGAAAAAGATCGGCACTTTCCACCGACTCCTTGAACAAGCCCTCGGCTGTGCCGCGCAAATCAACGATCAATCCTTTGGTTTGAGGATTGTCGATCTCGGAGAGGATGGATCCCAGAGACCGTGAAACGCCCGCGTTGAAGTGGGGAATATGCAGACGCACAATCCCGTCCTCCAGTGGCTCCGCTGAAACCTCAGGCGGGCTGGCGAGATCCCGCAACAGACTGACTTGCACCGGCTTGCTGCTGCGGGAGCGGACAACCCGAAGCTGCACATGGGTGCCGGGGGAACCCTTCAAACGCTGCTCTGCTTCCCAGAGACTCATAAAAGCAGTGGTCGTTCCGTCGATCGATTCAATGAGGGTGCCTGTGTAAAGCCCTGCTTCTTCGGCCGGGCTCCCCTCCACAACAGAGACCACATGAAGGTAGCCGAAGAGTTTGTTGACGATCAGCCCGGGTGAGGCCTGCGGCTGATTGTCGAGAGCACTTAAGGCGGCGGCGTTGACATAGCTCGAATAGGGATCCAGCGACTCGACCATGGCCACGAGGGCCCCATCCAGAGCCCGGTCCATGTGGGGAGGTTCCACGTAGGCATTCTGGATCAGTTGAGCGATCCCGTTGAAAAGAGCGAGGGGTTGACGGGACTGCACGGGCGTGAATGTCCCGTCGTAGACTTCAACCATCGCCCACCACTCCATTACTTCGTCAGGTGTCCAGCGGACAAAGATGCTGTACTGGCCGGGGGGAGCAGGAGCGGAGCCCCAGCGGCCGGCGGACTGATTGACCCATCTTTGCGACTTCAGGTCGTAAACCCCCCAGGCCACCGGGGGGGCCTGGCCCTGTGAGACGACCCATCGAACTCCCGAAGAAGCTTCTTGTGGCAGGAGAGGCGCCGGAGCCAGCAGGAAAAGGACCGGAATAGCTGTGAGCCAGCCCGAAAAGATGTTTCGATAGCGCGAACCAGCTGTAGTCATTGCTTTCTCTTCAGTTAGAATCTACCAAAACGCCTCACTTTATCATTTTTCAGGTCCCGCTTTCCTGTGATCCTCCTGGGCGTCCCTGAGGCGCAGCTCAATTGGCAGAAGACCGGCCCTTCACAATAGCGCTCTGGGTTCTCCCCGGAGGGAACGTTCCCGGCAACCCTGAAGAGGCGGCACGGCTGCTCGGCCTGGGCGCCGGACACTATCGATCGGAAGGAACTGGCCGCCTGGAAGGCCTCACTTTGCTCCCAGGGCCAGGCGAGCGGTCTTCCTGTTTCAGTCGGGGGCACCCTCCCAGATTGATTTGTTCGATCACAAGCCCAGGTCTTCCCCGGACCCCGGGCTTCCGCCCTGCCGTTCTGTCGTCTTGTCTTCGTCAGACCTGCAGAGCAGGATCTCAAACCTTCAACTTTCAACCTTTAACTTAACCAGTAAGGAGGGCCTGGGCCCTAGTTTTACAAGCCGCTTCCACAAGCCCATGAGCCAGCGTTGTCCTCACCCTTTCATCCCCTCCGAGCACCAATATAGGAGATTCTGCGAAGGAACATCTGGCAGTGTGGTGCACAAAAGATCGAAGGCCCGTCCCGGCAGTGCTCCTCAGATTGAAGTCGATGTGCATCTGCATCACCGGTGTGAGATCGGGGAACTCCAGAAAGACAGTTCGGGCGTCGGGGGACAGGGCGACTGAGCGCAGCGTCAGGCTGTCGCGTCCTTCCCTTCCGTCGAGCCGGTAGTCGGGAGATCCGTACTTTTCCCGCCAGCGGTAATTCCACACCTGAGCGTGGTAGTTGCCCCGATCCAGCGCGGAGGCGGGATGCAAAGGCTCAGTGAAGCGCACGAAAACTCCGTCTCGCGCGACTTCGAGGTGCTCGGGCATCCGGACGGACTTCCCCGTATAGCGCACACGGTAAAACCCTCCGGCCCGGGTCTTGTTGCCGGCCCATCCGAAGAGACCACATACATAGAGCTGTCCGTCGCTTTTCTGGAAGCGACCTCGCATGATCCCGGTGTTGAAGTTAAGGGAAAAAGGGGTCAGCCCACCCTGGCTGATGGTGTCGATGTCCTGGCGAAAGATCAGCTCGATCTTCCCCGTTCCGTAGGAGAGCCCCAGGATTCTGTCCTGGAAAGGCCCCCAGCGATCCGAATCGATTTTCACGAAGGTGCTCGGAGATCGATCCACGCCGGGATGAATCCAGGCCAGAGGCTGGACAAAGTCAGTGGGAGGCTCTCCCCGGTGATAGGACCACAGGTAGCCGTGGAACTGACCGGGCTGGATGAGATTGATGCGGTTTGCAGGGGTCCAGTGACCCTTGATTGGCGACAGTTAGAATTCCCCGCGACGACAAATGGAATTCCCCGCTTTTTCAGGGCTGATCCTGACCATGAGGGCATGGTTAAGGATCAGCAAGTGCGGAGGTTAGTAAAGTTGAAGAAGAACGAGAAGACGCTAACGATGGCGGCGGCCAAAGCGGGGATGTCGCGAAAGACAGCTCGCAAGTACCTGAAGTCGGGAAAGCTACCGAGCCAGTGTCAGCCGGAACGGTATTGGAGAACTCGATCGGATCCGTTCGAGTCGGTGTGGCCGGAGGTGAAAGAGATCCTGAAGCGATCGCCGACGGTGGAAGCAAAAGCGGTGTTCGATCATTTGTGTCGTCAGCAGGAAGGGGCCTTCCAGCAAGGCCAGTTGAGAACGCTGCAGCGCAGGATCAAGCAGTGGAAGGCAGAATACGGAGAAGCGAAGGAGGTGATGTTCCCGCAGAAGTATCAGCCGGGACATCAAGCGCAATCGGACTTCACGTTTATGGGGCGCCTCGGAGTGACGATCCAGGGCCAGCCGTTTCCCCATCTGCTGTACCACTTCGTGTTGGCCTACTCGAACTGGGAAGCGACCACGCTGTGTTTCAGTGAGTCGTTTGAGAGCCTCAGCCTGGGGCTTCAGAACGCGTTGTGGGAGTTGGGGGCGCTGCCCGAGGAGCACCGGACCGACCGGCTCTCGGCGGCAGTCAAGAACCTGAAGCGGGAAGAGTTCACCGAGCGCTATCAAGCGTTGCTGAGACACTTCGGGATGCGCTCCAGTCGTACTCAGGCAGGAAAGGCACACGAGAACGGGGATGTGGAACAGTCCCATCACCGCTTGAAACGGGCCATTGAGCAGGAACTGCTGCTGCGGTGTAGCCGTGATTTTTCCAGCCGGGAAGAGTACGAGGGCTTTGTAGCGGTGATTGTGTCCCGGCGCAATGCGGCCCGGCAAAAGCGCCTGGGAGAAGAGCTGGCAGTGATGCGCCCGTTGCCGGCACGCCGTCTGGATGACTTCACCCGGCAGTGGGTGAGAGTCTCCCCCAGCAGTACGATCCGGGTTCGCCACAACACCTATTCGGTGGACAGCCGGTTGATCGGCGAGCGCGTTCAAGTGCGGGTGTGGGCGGATCAGGTGGAGGTCTACTACGGAGGACGGCGCCAGGCACGGATGCCGCGCTTGCGAGGAGAAGGCAAGCATCGCATTGACTACCGGCACGTGATCCATTCGTTGGTGCGCAAGCCGGGGGCGTTTACTCGCTATCGCTGGCGGGAGGATCTGTTTCCGGGGATCTTGTTTCGAGTCGCCTACGACGAGCTGCGCCGAGATTGTCCGGCCACGGCGGATCGCCAATATCTGAAGATCCTCGAGGTGGCTGCCCAGGAAGGTGAACAGCGGGTGCGAGAGGCACTTCAGGTGTTGATTGAGCGGGGACAAAGAATCCGTTTTGAAGCACTACGAGAATGCCTTGTCGATCCGGTGGTGGAACCCTGGGAAGTGATGGTGGAGAAGATGGACGTGGGCCTCTACGACACCCTTCTCGAGAACCGGGAGGTGAGGTCATGAGCACAGGCAACTTACCGCGACTTCGCGAGTGCCTAATCGAGCTGCATCTACCGGCCTTTCGGGAGCACTACGCCGCCCAGGCGGCACTGGCCACCCAGGAAAGTCTGTCCTATCCCCGGTTTCTCTTGTCGTTATCTGAGATCGAGGTGGCGGAGCGGCACGAGCGCAAAATCCAGCGCCAGCGTCGGGCCTCCAAGCTTCCCTGGGAGAAAACGCTGACGGCGCTGGACCGCTCGCGCTTGCCCCAAAGCGTGGATCGACAACTCACAGCGCTGCTGGAAGGGACGTTTTTGGATCGTGCCGAGAACGTCTTGGCTTTCGGTAACCCTGGGAGCGGGAAAACCCATCTGGTCTGTGCTCTGGGCCAGGAGTTGATTCTGCTGGGGCGCCGGGTTCTGTTTTCTACCTGCGCCCTGCTGGTACAGCGATTGCTGCGGGCCAAAATCGATCTGACTCTGGAGAAGGAGCTCAAGAAACTGGATCGCTTCGAGGCTCTCATAGTCGATGACATCGGCTACGTTCAGCAAAGCCGGGAGGAAATGGAGGTTCTCTTCACACTGCTGGCCCATCGTTACGAACGTCGCAGCATCTTGCTGACCAGCAACCTGATCTTCTCGGACTGGGAGAGGATCTTCAAGGACCCCCTGACGACGGCAGCAGCCATCGACCGGCTGGTGCACCACAGCGTGATTCTGGAACTCAACGTCCCGAGCTATCGAATGGAGAGCGCCAAGGCAAAGCAGCAGGGAACCACGAAATGAGGAAACCGCGAGGAGGTCAAATCCGGGCAAATCGGCTGATTGGACCCCGGAAAGTGCTTGGTGAGGGCGATAGACGAGTGCCCGCCAAGGGGAGAGGTCGTACAGCGCCCTACAGAGGCCGCTCAGCAGCCTCGTGGATCTGGTCCACTCCCCTCGACGCCAGCGCGAGCGAGGGGGAGCTCCGTTCGGGCTACGCCCTCACTCCGTCCCCCTCGCATTCTAGGAACAATCTCTCTTTTTTACAGAAAGGAGGACCGCGGAAAGGGCCGTCTCAGAGGACGGCTACAGCTCTTTTTTTTTAATCCTTGTGTGGGGATTTCCAATCGTCGCTGCGGGAATTCTATTTGACGTTGATCAGACCCTGCTGATCCGAGCTCCAGAACGGGCGCCGCTCCAGATCAGAAGTTTCAGGCGGGCGAACGGGAATGAGCGATGCTATATATGGTACAGTATATGGTAATGATGAAGACGACGGTCTACTTACCAGAGCGGTTGAAACGCGCACTGGAACGCATGGCGGCCGAGGAGGGTCGCTCTGAGGCCGAAATCATTCGAGGGGCCCTGCAGGCAGTCGTAGAGAGTCGGCAGCGGCCACGCCCACGCCTGCCAATCAACGATCAAGATCTGGGCGATCCGGGAATTGCCGAGAATGTGGATCGCTATCTGTCGGGATTTGGCGAGTCATGATCCTCCTGGACACCAGCGGGTTGCTGGCGGCGCTGTTTCGGGACCAGCGCCGGCACTCGACTTGTGCAAGAGTTCTGCTCGAAACCTCTCTTCCTCTCGTGCTGTCGCCCTTTGTGCTGGCCGAGCTCGATTATCTGGTGCGAAAGCTGGCGGGTATTTCCACCGAGCTGGAGCTTCTGGCGGAGGTTGCCCGGGGAGCCTATGATCTCGTCGAATTCGGAGCCGACGATGTGGAGTCAGCGCGGATGATTATCCAGGAGTACGGGGACTTGAGCATTGGTCTGGCCGATGCGTCGCTGATTGTCCTGTCTCGCCGGCTGCGCACCAACGCGATTCTGACGCTTGATGAGCGGCACTTTCGGGTGCTGCGGGGTTTCTCCAACAAGCCATTCAGAATCTTGCCGGCCGATGCCTGAAACTCCCGCGGATACTCTGTGTCCCTGGCCCGGATGATTCATAAATTTTCTACTGCAGCGTGAGAATCTCCCGCCCTGACTGCGTTACGCTCGGTCGGCCTCCTCGGCGTACTGCACGAGTACGCCTCCGGGGGCCTCGGTCGCAAGCCTTGTCAGAACGGGTCTTCCCCCGCTTCGCTACGAAAACTTATGAATAATCCGGGCTGGCGAAGTGTAGGAGCCGCTTCCATGCGGCGATCTGATCGGACCACGGAGGGTCCTCCTATGCCGGGAATGTCACGGGATGGCGAAGTTCCAACTGGTCATCTATCTCCCTTTGAAATTGGGTTTTCGCTTCTCGGCAAAAGAACGGGGACCCTCTTTTGCATCCTCTGAGGCGACGACCTTCTCGTAGAAGGAAAAAGCTCCGCTCCGGACCAGGCGGAAAGCCTCCTCGACGTTCACTTCTTCCGTTTCGCGCACTACCTGCTTGATTGCCATGATTGAAAGTGGAGCCTTCTCTGCAATTTGCCCTGCCATTTCCCGGCTCGTCTCGAGTAGCTTGGCAAGAGGCACCACCCGGTTGACCAGACCGTGTTGAGCCGCCTCCGGCGCACCCATTCGTCGTCCGGTCAGCATCATCTCCATGGCCACCGCGTAGGGCAGGCGCCGCGGCAGACGCTGCACGCCGCCCGCTGAGGGCACGATGCCCCAGCCGGCTTCAGGAAGATAGAAGAGGGCGTGCTCCGCTGCCACAATGAGGTCACAGGCCAGGGCCAGCTCAAATCCACCCCCAATCGCATACCCATTGACAGCTGCGATCACCGGCTTGTTGAGATCGAAGATCTCGGTTAGGCCGGCAAATCCCCCGGGCCCGAAGTCCGACCCAACTCCCTCGCCGTCAGCTGCGGCCTTCAGGTCCCATCCGCCCGAGAAAAACTTCTCTCCCGCACCGGTCAGAATGGCGACGAGCAAGTCCGGATCGTCTCGAAACCCGACGAACACTTCACCCAGGGCGCGACTGGTGTGTACATCGATGGCGTTGGCTTTGGGTCGGTCGAGGATGATTTCCAGGACCTTGCCGTTCCGTTCAACCCGCACTGGACTGCTCATTCTAAATTCCTCCTGCAAACCAATCTGTTTGTGGCAGGGAGGATCCCACTCGAGGCCTTTTCCCTTGCCTTTGCCTTTGCCCGGACCTCACTTTTTCTTCACTTCGCTCACGTCGTTTCCTTGGTTCGCTTGAGCCTTGCCTTCAATATCACTCTTGGGGAATCAGCACATGCCGCCGCCGACAGTTGCGTTCCTTCAATGCTATTGGCCAACCCGTTCAGGATCGACACAATCCCAAACAGTATCTTACGGAAAGTGGTTCGGCGAGAGAAGTCGGCGAAATCTTCATGCGCCTTCGGGACTTGGACGATCCAACCTATTACTACCTGGGCGCCGACCCGGCCAGGACCACAGCTCAGGGCTATGTCAGCGTCGGCGACCTGGGCTGGATGGACGAGCAGGGGTACCTGTTCCTGGCCGACCGGCGCACCGATCTCATCATCACGGGGGGAGCCAACGTTTATCCGGCTGAAGTCGAAGGGGCCCTCAGTGAGCACGCGGAGGTCCAGGATGTGGCGGTGGTGGGAGTACCCGATCGGGAATGGGGAGGCGCCGGGACAGGTCATCTCCGGGACCGGCCCGCCAGCCGCCAGAAAGGCTGACGGTCAAGGAAACTACAGAGGCAGGAACGCCAGTGACTGCGCAGCGGCCCACAGGCCGCCGGAGAAAAGGAACTCCGTACTAGTTTTCACGTTCCACGCGCACTTGGAATCCCGGATTGTGTGGCCTCAGGAAGGGGTCTGGAGCGGCTCGCGTTCCCCCCGGATATAGCGGATCACATCGACAGTGTCGATGAGAAGAGAAAGTGAGTTGAGGATGATGACCGCCAGAAGCCAGTAGCGGAACAGGCTGCCCACAGGAGCGGCTCCCAGACGCATCCACAGCCACAGCACCATGGGAAGCCAGGCCAGGTGTCCGATTCCCAGGAGGCGAACGAACCCTCTGGCCGAAAAGATGGCGGTCTGAAGCAGGCCACCGAGCATCAAGGCCGCCAGGACCACCTTCCCCTCTGGGCTCGACCAATACAGCAGGGCAGGGACAAAGTTGATACCGAATAAGAGCATCACCCAGGCAACCCAGGGTCTGGGCATGTTCAGGATCGCCCGAGGAAATCCTAGCATCGCCCTGACTCTACCAATTTCGGGTTCAGAAGAGTAGGTGCGGTGAGTGAGGAGTCAACTCTTAGACGGTACGATGCTTCGGTGATAGACTTTCTCACGTGAAATCCCCAACAAGCCGTTTTCTCTTGAGTTTGCTGGCGGGAGTATTCCTGCTGGCTGGCTGTGGTAGTGCTCCGAAGGTTAAAGAGACGACCTTGGCGGAGCCCGCCACCGAATTGTATTTTCCTCCCGATTCCGGAGAGCGGGAGCGGATTGACCCCGTCTCGGCCGGCTGGGATTATGTTGTCCCCAGCCTGGGGATCGTGTTCACGCGGCTGGGCGACGAACCTCACGAACAACAGTTCAGTAACGAGATCTGGAAGCGCCTCATGAAAGCCGTCCCGAAGGCTGGGTAGTAGGAGGACCCTCCGTGGTCCGATCAGATCGCCGTATGAAGCGGCTCCTTCGCCGCTCGGGTTCTGACCAGTGTTCAGTGCACCGGTAGGATTTGAATCACGGCTCCTTACGAACCGTGGGATATTCGATCCCCAGCTGTTCCAGGTAGGTGTCGTAACGGGTCGGGTCGAAGTAATGCTTCTTCAGCTCCGGCCGGTACTTCTCCATGATCTCCCGATTGAGGTGAACGGCGGGTTCGTCCTGGGCGGAGATAAAAGGCACATAGGTCCCGCTCTTGCCCTGCTCTTCGTGGAAGTACTTCCCTGCTTCCTTCAGGATCTCCGGCTTCAGTAAGAGATCGAGTGTAGTCAGGGCCATGACCTTGGCTCCGGCAGTTGCGCCCTTGTGAGCGATCGGGGTGGCCATTGCCACGGCGTTTGACCAGTGATGACCCGGAAGGTTGGGGATGTTGGAGGGAAAGTTGAAGGTGATGGTTGGAACCGTCCACGATATGTCGCCGATGTCGTCCGAGCCGCCGCCCAGGTTGGGGCCCTGTGGGGCGGAAGGGGCCGGAGCCAGCTCCGTGGGCATGCCGGGAACGTTGGCGTTGCCGAGCTCCCGCTGCAGCGCTTTGGCCAGCGTCTGATCCTCGTCGCTCCAGTCCGGCAATCCAACCGTCTTGATATTTTCGTACATGGTCAGGGCGATGGGCTTGTTAAAGTGGCGGGGCCAGGCCGAACCCAGGATGCGCCAGTCCACTTCAGTGTCGGTCATTTGAGCTGCCCCCTGGGCCATCCGGTTTCCAATCTCGAACATGTTCTTGATGTGGGCGTAGTCAATTTCCCGGAAGAAGTACCAGACCGAGGCAACGGAAGGCACAACATTGGGCTGGTCGCCTCCGTTGGGAATCACGTAGTGAGTCCGCTGAGAAAGGCGCAGGTGCTCTCGTCGGAAGTTCCAGCCGATGTTCATCAATTCGACAGCGTCCAGGGCGCTGCGCCCGCGCCAGGGAGCACCGGCCGAGTGGGCAGAGTCTCCCCGAAAGGTATATTCCACCGACACGAGACCGCTGCCCCTCCCCAGGCCAAAGGAGACGGCCAGGTTGCTGCCGACGTGGGTGAACAGGGCTGCATCCACATTCTTGAACAACCCATCGCGAACAAAGTAGGCCTTGGACCCCAGCTGCTCTTCTGCTACCCCGGGCCAGAGCATCAGAGTCCCGGGAATCTGTTCGCGCTCCATGAGCTCCTTGAGCACGAGCGCTGCTGTCACATTAACCGCCTGCCCCGAATTGTGTCCCTCACCGTGACCTGGTGCCCCCTCGACAATTGGATCGTGGTAGGCGACTCCCGGTTTCTGGGAAGCCTTGGGGATGCAGTCGATGTCGCTTCCAAAGGCAATGACGGGATGACCGCTCCCCCATCGTGCAACCCAGGCCGTGGGCATGCCGGACACGCCTTCCGTCACCTCAAAATCGTTTTCGCGCAGGATGGAGGTGATGTAAGCCGACGTTTCGATCTCCTGGAATCCCAGCTCGCTGAAGCTGAAGATCATGTCGACCATCTGCCGGGTAAAAGTGCTCATGCTCTCCACCTTATTCAAGGCTTCCTGCTTGAGTGGCTCCAGGTCCTCGCCGGCAGGGGTACCTGCAGCGGAGACGGGGAGAAGAAACAAGACCATCCATAAATGCAACAAATTCTTCATAGTGGTTTCCGTCCGAGCCGAATCTAGCGGCATCCTGCTTGAGGTTCAAGTTCTCAGTGAAAACCCAACCCCGGCCGAGTCCGTGGCCCACCCATGGACCAGCCGCGTCGTCTTGTGGTCAACAGAAGACCAAGATCTCAAACTACTGGCTCCATCGAGGTTTCTCTCATGGCCAAAACCCGACCTTTCATTGTTTTCTTTTTGTTCTTTGCGATTTCTGGCCTTGCCCTGGCCCAGGAGCAGCCTGACGAGGGGCCACAGCCGTCCCAGCCGGCGCCCCAGCAGCCCGTGCAGCAGGAGACCCAGCAGAAGATGCCGGAAACGGAACGACCCATCTATCTCTCCGGCAAGGTGATCTACGACGACGGCGCTCCGGCGGACACGTCGGTTCAGGTGGAACTGGCCTGTAACGGAACGGTTCGCCGCCAGGCCTACGCTTTCAACGGCTTTTTCTCCCTTGAAATCACGCAAACCAACCGGCGCCTGACGGTAGTTGACGCCTCCACTTCCAGCCACGATGCATTTGGTCGCATCAACGCAGAGCCGCAGAATGCGATGGCGCGAATGATGGCTGCCGGGGGTGAGACTCCCGCCAGCTCGCGATCCGTCGACTCCGGGATGAATCTCATGGGATGCGAGTTGCGGGCCAGCCAGCCGGGGTTCCAGTCCGATATCATTCCCCTCAGCATTGTGCGCCCCCTGGACAATCCTGATGTGGGCGTCATTGTCTTGCATCGTGCTGGAAGCATAACTGGAACGACCACCAGCGTCACCTCCTTGGCGGCACCTAAGAAAGCCAGAAAGGCTTATCAAAGAGCTGTCAAGGAAGTCAGAAAGAAAAACGCCAACCACGAAAAAGCGGCCGGTGAACTCAAAAAGGCAACCGGGCTGTATCCAGAGTATGCGAGTGCCTGGGAGTTGCTTGGTCAGATCCGACTTGCCCAGAGCGACGAGCCGGGGGCCAGACAGGCATTTGAATCGGCGGTTGCGGGCGATCCGCAGTACATCCAACCCCGCATCGTGAAGTAGCTGCCGCCTCCATAGAGAGGGCCGAAATATCGATCGAAGCCCCGCTGCCGGGGCCAACTGTCGGTGGGTCCTTCCGGTCCGAGGTTCTTGTCCAGGCTCAAATGCCATTTCCCGCTCATGTAGGTCGCGTACCCTGCCTGCCGGAGAACCTCGGCGATGGTCACGCTCTGATGGTTGAGTTGACCTGTGTAGCCTGGACGGTTCAGGTCGGCAGCCGTCATCCAGCCCATTCCTGTCTGATGGGAGTAGAGTCCCGTGAGCAGGGAAGCGCGGGTCGGGCAGCAACGGGAGGTATTGTAGAACTGTGTGTAGCGCAGTCCATTCCTGGCCAGCCGATCCAGGTTGGGCGTTTCTATCTCGCCTCCGTAGCAGCCCAGGTCCGAGAATCCCATGTCATCGGCCAGGATGATGACGATGTTGGGCCTCGAGGGCTCAGCGTCTTTCCGGCAGGTAGTGACTACCAGGAGGGCCAGCCCGGTGACAACCCGTCTCACAGTCTTGAAGAGCGGCGGGCGCATTTTTCGGTTCCTCTCCAGCACGGTAGCGGGATCGGGCACCCGATTCAAGACCGTCCGTCCTGAAAGTGCGGATCGCATGTAAGATGGATCCAAAGTTCTTGGGACGTGGAACGAATCAAGTGTAGGAGGACCCTCCGTGGTCCGATTGGATAGAAGGGGTAGGACAGGCGCCGGCACTGAAAACGGAACACAGAAGAGATAGAATCCTGGTTATGCAACCTTTCGAACCACCATCGCGCTCGCTTTTGATCCTCCTGATTGTTGCTGTGCTGCTGGCATTCGCACTGGCTCATACTTCGGCCTGGGCAGAGGACTGGCCGGAGTGGAGAGGCAAGGGCCGCCTGGGAATCTGGAACGAGACGGACATACTCGAAAAGTTTCCCGAACAGGGGCTGGAAATTCGATGGAGAGTGCCTGTTCACGGCGGGTTCGCGGGTCCGGCGGTTGCCCAGGGAAGAGTGTATGTCGCCGACTTTAAAGCAACCCGGCCGCTGCAGGGCCGGGAACGCCTCCTCTGCCTGGATGAAGGAACAGGAAAGGTCCTCTGGACCCATACCTGGGAGGTCAGCTATGCCCGCTTGATGAGCTCCTATGCAATCGGTCCGCGGGCGACCCCCACTGTTGATGCTGATCTCGTCTACGTAGTCGGTGCCACGGGGATCCTGCGCGCCCTCAAGGGCGAGACCGGCGAGTTGGTGTGGGAAAAGAATTTCGACCAAGACTTCGGAACTGAAGTTCCCACCTGGGGCGTGACAGGAGCTCCCCTGGTGGAAGGGGATCTCCTCATTGCCATTGTGGGAGGCGTTCCCGGCGCCGAAGTCGTTGCTTTCGACAAAAACAGTGGCCAAGAGGTCTGGCGGGCTCTTTCCCCGGAGCCGGAAATGGGCTACGCCCCGCCCGTCATCTTTGAAGCTGGAAGAGTTCGTCAACTGATCATCTGGCACCCGGGTGCAGTCAGTTCACTGGATCCCCAGAGCGGAAAAGTGTACTGGGAAGAGCCGTGGGAGGCGCCGATCGGTCTCACCGTGGCTACACCTGTCAGAAACGGCAACCATCTGTTCCTCTCCCAGTTTTACGGGGGGTCGATGATGATGAAACTGGACGCTTCCAGGCCCTCTGCAAGCGTGATGTGGAAGCGGAAAGGGAGCAGTGAACGCGCGGAGGACACGGACAGTCTGCACGCCCTGATCACGACCCCGGTCTTTGAGGATGGCCTGATCTTTGGAGTCTGCAGCTATGGCCAGTTCAGGTGCCTGGACGCGTCCACTGGTGACCGTATCTGGGAGTCGCTCGACCTGATTGAGCTGGGCCGCTGGGCTACGGCCTTCCTGGTTCGTAATGGGGATCGCTACTTCGCAAACAACGACCTGGGAGACCTGATCATCGCCCGCTTCGATAAAGAGGGGTATCACGAGGTCGATCGAACGCATCTCATCGAGCCCACCACGGACTACTCCGGTCGGAGCCGATCCGGGGGCCGCCGTCGTCCTTCAGACCGAATTGTCAACTGGTCGCATCCGGCCTACGCCAACGGGCACATCGTGGCGCGAAATGACAGAGAGATTCTCTCGGCCTCACTGAAGAAGTGACTTAGCCCGGAGGAATGCCCCGGCGGGAGCGTGGTCTTCCAGATCAGGTTCTGGTCGGGACCGAATACAGTCGGCAGTTCCGATACTCTGATCACCCCCGAGCCGTTGGGACCCCGAAAACGGTTCCAGGCATTGGCTTCCCCGGCCGCCAAACCGGACATTGAGAGTCCGCAGGCGGCCAGAAAAGACAGAACCCGGGGTCCGGAAATCGTTCCTTTCCTCATTGGGCTGCATCCTTCGTTTTCCGGGCTAAGGTGGTCATTGCTTCCTTCGGGCAGCGATCCTCTGCAACTGCGGCAATACTTCGCCTAACCCGACCGGCTCGGATTCGGGAATTCCGTAGCTGAAGTACAGCTTTCGATAGAGACCCTGAAGCTCCTCGTAGGTGGATTGAGCCTGCGGACGGGGATTGATGACCCGATAGCTGGGGCAAAGTGCCTCCTGGGCTTCTTCGACGGTTTCAAACACCCCGGCGGCGAGGAAGGCAAAAATCGCCGACCCCAGACTCGTCACTTCCTGTTCCGGAACCAGAACGGGCTTTTGCAGGACGTCTGATTGGCGACAGTTAGAATTCCCCGCGACGACAAATGGAATTCCCCGCTTTTTCAGGGCTGATCCTGACCATGAGGGCATGGTTAAGGATCAGCAAGTGCGGAGGTTAGTAAAGTTGAAGAAGAACGAGAAGACGCTAACGATGGCGGCGGCCAAAGCGGGGATGTCGCGAAAGACAGCTCGCAAGTACCTGAAGTCGGAAAAGCTACCGAGCCAGTGTCAGCCGGAACGGTATTGGAGAACTCGATCGGATCCGTTCGAGTCGGTGTGGCCGGAGGTGAAAGAGATCCTGAAGCGATCGCCGACGGTGGAAGCAAAAGCGGTGTTCGATCATTTGTGTCGTCAGCAGGAAGGGGCCTTCCAGCAAGGCCAGTTGAGAACGCTGCAGCGCAGGATCAAGCAGTGGAAGGCAGAATACGGAGAAGCGAAGGAGGTGATGTTCCCGCAGAAGTATCAGCCGGGACATCAAGCGCAATCGGACTTCACGTTTATGGGGCGCCTCGGAGTGACGATCCAGGGCCAGCCGTTTCCCCATCTGCTGTACCACTTCGTGTTGGCCTACTCGAACTGGGAAGCGACCACGCTGTGTTTCAGTGAGTCGTTTGAGAGCCTCAGCCTGGGGCTTCAGAACGCGTTGTGGGAGTTGGGGGCGCTGCCCGAGGAGCACCGGACCGACCGGCTCTCGGCGGCAGTCAAGAACCTGAAGCGGGAAGAGTTCACCGAGCGCTATCAAGCGTTGCTGAGACACTTCGGGATGCGCTCCAGTCGCACTCAGGCAGGAAAGGCACACGAGAACGGGGATGTGGAACAGTCCCATCACCGCTTGAAACGGGCCATTGAGCAGGAACTGCTGCTGCGGTGTAGCCGTGATTTTTCCAGCCGGGAAGAGTACGAGGGCTTTGTAGCGGTGATTGTGTCCCGGCGCAATGCGGCCCGGCAAAAGCGCCTGGGAGAAGAGCTGGCAGTGATGCGCCCGTTGCCGGCACGCCGTCTGGATGACTTCACCCGGCAGTGGGTGAGAGTCTCCCCCAGCAGTACGATCCGGGTTCGCCACAACACCTATTCGGTGGACAGCCGGTTGATCGGCGAGCGCGTTCAAGTGCGGGTGTGGGCGGATCAGGTGGAGGTCTACTACGGAGGACGGCGCCAGGCACGGATGCCGCGCTTGCGAGGAGAAGGCAAGCATCGCATTGACTACCGGCACGTGATCCATTCGTTGGTGCGCAAGCCGGGGGCGTTTACTCGCTATCGCTGGCGGGAGGATCTGTTTCCGGGGATCTTGTTTCGAGTCGCCTACGACGAGCTGCGCCGAGATTGTCCGGCCACGGCGGATCGCCAATATCTGAAGATCCTCGAGGTGGCTGCCCAGGAAGGTGAACAGCGGGTGCGAGAGGCACTTCAGGTGTTGATTGAGCGGGGACAAAGAATCCGTTTTGAAGCACTACGAGAATGCCTTGTCGATCCGGTGGTGGAACCCTGGGAAGTGATGGTGGAGAAGATGGACGTGGGCCTCTACGACACCCTTCTCGAGAACCGGGAGGTGAGGTCATGAGCACAGGCAACTTACCGCGACTTCGCGAGTGCCTAATCGAGCTGCATCTACCGGCCTTTCGGGAGCACTACGCCGCCCAGGCGGCACTGGCCACCCAGGAAAGTCTGTCCTATCCCCGGTTTCTCTTGTCGTTATCTGAGATCGAGGTGGCGGAGCGGCACGAGCGCAAAATCCAGCGCCAGCGTCGGGCCTCCAAGCTTCCCTGGGAGAAAACGCTGACGGCGCTGGACCGCTCGCGCTTGCCCCAAAGCGTGGATCGACAACTCACAGCGCTGCTGGAAGGGACGTTTTTGGATCGTGCCGAGAACGTCTTGGCTTTCGGTAACCCTGGGAGCGGGAAAACCCATCTGGTCTGTGCTCTGGGCCAGGAGTTGATTCTGCTGGGGCGCCGGGTTCTGTTTTCTACCTGCGCCCTGCTGGTACAGCGATTGCTGCGGGCCAAAATCGATCTGACTCTGGAGAAGGAGCTCAAGAAACTGGATCGCTTCGAGGCTCTCATAGTCGATGACATCGGCTACGTTCAGCAAAGCCGGGAGGAAATGGAGGTTCTCTTCACACTGCTGGCCCATCGTTACGAACGTCGCAGCATCTTGCTGACCAGCAACCTGATCTTCTCGGACTGGGAGAGGATCTTCAAGGACCCCCTGACGACGGCAGCAGCCATCGACCGGCTGGTGCACCACAGCGTGATTCTGGAACTCAACGTCCCGAGCTATCGAATGGAGAGCGCCAAGGCAAAGCAGCAGGGAACCACGAAATGAGGAAACCGCGAGGAGGTCAAATCCGGGCAAATCGGCTGATTGGACCCCGGAAAGTGCTTGGTGAGGGCGATAGACGAGTGCCCGCCAAGGGGAGAGGTCGTACAGCGCCCTACAGAGGCCGCTCAGCAGCCTCGTGGATCTGGTCCACTCCCCTCGACGCCAGCGCGAGCGAGGGGGAGCTCCGTTCGGGCTACGCCCTCACTCCGTCCCCCTCGCATTCTAGGAACAATCTCTCTTTTTTACAGAAAGGAGGACCGCGGAAAGGGCCGTCTCAGAGGACGGCTACAGCTCTTTTTTTTTAATCCTTGTGTGGGGATTTCCAATCGTCGCTGCGGGAATTCTATTTGACGTTGATCAGACGTCGGCGTATACCTGGTTAAGCACCTGGTTTCTTTGTGGAATTCCGCCCCCGTTGATGACCCGGCGAATGGGGACTCCGTGTTCAGACATTCGGTCCAGAATGATCCGGGTGTGGAAGGCAGTCCCTTCGATGGCGGCAAACAGCTCGTCCTGCGCCGTCGAAGTCAGATTCCAGCCCAGGGTGATTCCTGCGAGATTGGCGTTGACCAGGACCGTACGATCTCCGTTGTCCCAGGTGAGCCGAAGCAGGCCACTTTGTCCGGGTAGGTATTCCTCCAGACCATCGGAGAGCTCGGCTACCGTGGTCGCCGCACGTTGGGCAATCGCTTCAAAGATATCGCCAGTTGCAGACAGGCCGGCCTCAATGCCGTAAAAGTCTGGATGAATCGATCCCTTGACGACCCCACAAACCCCGGGAATGAGATCCACATCCCTGGCGATGGCCATGATGCACGTGGAAGTGCCTACCACATTCACTACGTCGCCCTCTCTGATACCGGCACCAATGGCGTCCCAGTGGGCATCGAAAGCGCCTACTGGTATCGGGATTCCGGCCTTCAGGCCCAGTTTCTCGGCCCATTCGGCAGCCAGCCGGCCAGCCAGCTGATTGGATGTCCCGTAACGCCCTTGCAGCTTCTCGCGAACTCCGGTGAGCAAGGGATCGACCTGAGTCAGGAACTCCTCAGGTGGCAAACCGCCGTGAGCGTCGCTCCACATCCACTTGTGGCCCATTGCGCAGATGCTTCTGGGCACAGCCGCGGCGTCCTCGATTCCACACAAGCAGGCCGCCACCATGTCACAGTGTTCCAGGGCGGTAGCCATGCGAAGGCGTCTTTCAGGATTGTGCCGGAGCCAGTGGAGCAACTTGGCAAATCCCCATTCCGACGAGTACACACCGCCGCACCACCGGATGGCCTCCAGATCCAGGCGGTGGGCCACTTCAGTGATTTCCTTCGCTTCGTGTTTGGCTCGATGATCACACCACAGGTAGTAGTCATCCAGAGGTTCCAGGGTCGTGCTAACGGGGATGACCGTGGAGCCGGTCGTGTCCAGAGCCAGCGCCACAACCTGTTCGCCGTTAACCCCGGACTCCTGCAGGGCTGAGCGCATGGCGCTGAGCAGGGCGTCCATGTGATCCTGGTGCTTCTGGGTGGCGTGGTCAGGGTCGTCCTTCTTGCGCTTGAGAGGGTAGTTCGCCACGGCTGAGCCGAGGCGCCCCCGTTGGCTGTCCACGATGGAGACACGAACATTCAACGTGCCGAAATCGACACCGGCCACAATCGCCATTAGTCCTTCCAGATCCGCCACCCTGCACCTTAACAGCCCATGGACTGCGAGCCCGGAAAATTCATAAGTTTTCGGCTGCAGCGCCCCCATCATCCGCGCTGGCTGCGTTCCCCCTCCTCGGGCTCCTCGACAGAGTCACGACTATGCCTGCGGTGCCCTCGGAGGTAAAGCCTTGCCAGCACGGCGCTTGCGGCCCTTCGCTTCGAAAACTTATGAATTTTCCGGGCTAGTCCCTTCACCTGAGTCAACACATTCTGAGAGGGGACTTGAGTGACCAGCTTCGGAAAAGGGGATTGTATTGCGGGAATCGAAGCCTGACAAACCCGAGTTGCAACTCATGTCCCCCAGAGGCAGGCGAGGTCGCCGCGTCGCATCGCTCCAGACCACGAGCCGTCCTTCTTGAATTTCCGGTACTACACCGTGCACAATCCGATGCGGGGCAAGCTGGGGCTAGACGTTCTGGCAGATCACTTCAGTCGCCATGTTGACTTGCTCGCAGCAGGGATGTGAGGTAAGGAGAGGACTGAGTCAAGAAAAGAGAAAACATGCAAAGCGATCTATTCAATCTGGATAATGAAGTCGCGGTCATCATGGGCGGCACCGGAGTGCTGGGCGGCGCGATGGCGGATGCCCTTGCTCAGTGTGGTGCGCGGGTGGCGGTCATTGGGCGGAACGAGGCACGCGGCCTGAAGCGAGTTGAAGAAATCGAATCAGCACGTGGAACTGCGATTTTCCAGGCTGCGGATGCGATGGACCGCGACTCGCTTCTCAAGGCCAGGGCCGCCGTTGCGGAGAAGCTTGGGCCGGTAAGCGTGCTGGTGAACGCGGCTGGCGGAAATCGACCGGATGCAACGCTCCCGCCGGGCGGAGATTTTTGCGAGTTGCCTTTGGACGCCTGGCGGGGAGTTTTCGACTTGAACCTCGTTGGTGGCGTCCTGCTGCCAAGTCAGGTGTTCGGCGCGTCGATGCTCAAGGCGCGAAAAGGCAGTATCATCAACATCGCCTCGATGGCAGGCATGGTGCCACTTTCGCGCGTCGCTGCGTATTCGGCCGCCAAGTCGGCGGTCATCAATCTGACCAGGTTCCTCGCCCGTGAGTGGGCAACAGCAGGCGTTCGCGTCAACGCGATCAGCCCCGGATTCTTTCCGGCTGAACAGAACCGCGCGTTGCTGTTCAATGAAGACGGCAGCTATACAGATCGGGGCGGACAGATCATCGGACACACGCCCATGGCGCGATTCGGAGAAGCTCGAGAACTTGCCGGCGCAACGGTCTGGCTCGCTTCATCCAACGCCTCATCATTTGTGACAGGTCAAAACATTGTCATCGACGGCGGTTTTTCGTCAGTCACGATCTAGTCTTGGCGGGACGGGATGGTCGGGTTCGGGATAGTCGGGCTCGGGATGGTCGGGTTCGGGATGGTTGGGCTCGGGATGGTCGGGCTCGGGATGGTCGGGCTCGGGATAGTCGGGCTCGGGATGGTCGGGAGGCGGGATCGGTGGTTAGTGTCGAAAGCGTCTGCCGTTGATACCGAGCTTCCTGACTTTGTAGCCAATGATTCGTTCGGTCGTCTGGAGAAGCCGGGCTGCTCTGGCCCGGTTGCCCCGGGTGGTCTTCAAGGCCTCCTGGATCAGTTCCCGTTCGTAGTTCTCAGTGGCTTCCGACAGGGAGAGCCCCATGACCGTCCCCGATGCTTCTGCGGTCTGCAGGGTGGGAGGCAGGTGGTAACTGTGGAGCACCTTGTCATCGCAGACGATCACAGCCCGTTCGATCGCATTCTCCAACTCCCGGATGTTCCCAGGCCAGTGGTACGCCGTCAGCATATCGATGGCAGGGGTTGAGATGCGTCGGACGTTCTTGCGGTGACGCGCGCTGTACCTCTCCAGGAAGTAGTCAGCCAGCAAGAGAATGTCCGGCTTCCGATCACTCAGAGGAGGCAGGAAAATGGCGAAGACATTGAGGCGATAATACAGATCGACTCGAAAGTCTTTTTCCAACATGGCCGATTCCAGATCTCTGTTGGTTGCGGCGATCAGCCGAACATCCGCCTTGACCGTGCTGGTACTGCCCAGGGGCTCGAACTCTTTTTCCTGCAGGACCCGAAGAAGCTTGGCCTGAGTGCTCAGCCCGATCTCGCCGATTTCGTCCAGGAACAATGTTCCTCCCTGGGCGACTTCGAAGCGGCCGGCCTTGTTCTTTTCAGCTCCCGTAAACGCTCCCCGTCGATAGCCGAAGAGTTCCGATTCGAACAGAGTCTCGGGCAGGGCCGCGCAGCTTACTTTCACAAAGGGCCGGTCAGCGCGAAGCGAGTTGTCATGGATCGAGCGCGCAATGAGCTCTTTCCCGGTACCAGAAGCTCCGCGCAGGAGAACCGTCGTGCTGGTGCGCGCCACCTGGGAGATCTGCTCGTAAACCTGCCGAATGGCGCTGCTGTTGCCGACAATGTTGGAAAAATCAAACCCGCTGGCGACCGGCACTCCCGGGAGCCCGGTCTTGGCTGCACGAGTCCTCTGAAGTCGCTCGGCCTTCAGCATTGTGCCCATCATTTGGGCCACGATTTCGACTGAACGCAACGTCACCTCATAGTCTCTAACCGGGTCGAAAAGCACATCGACTCCCAGGGCACCCACCACATGGAGATCAAGGTAAATCGGGGCGCACAAGAATGTCAGTTTCTGTCGGTCCTCTTCATTTCGTCTTCCCGCGCGATTCAAAAACATCGGTTCGCGACTGATTTGAGGGATGACGACGGGCTTGCCCGACTGAACGACCCTGCCGATAATCCCCTCGCCCAGGTCATAGCGGGCTCGAAGTCCGGCCGTACTGAGTCCTTGTCCGGCCTCGATGTACAAGCTCTTGGAGTTCTCTTCCAGAAGGGCTACGATAGCCCGCACGGCCGCCACGTGTTCTTCCAGGACCTCCATGAGACGGGGCAATGCCGACCGCAGGTTCGGGCTGCTCGAGACAATCCGGATCACCTCGAGGACATAGGCGAAAGTGCTGGCCTCTGCTGACGCCCTGTGTTCTGAGATGCGGCCAAGAGGTTTGTTCTTTTCCGGGGTAGGCTGCAAGGTGTCAGGGGCTTTCGTTGAATTGGATGTCACTGGCGATTGACATCTTTTCTATATTTCATTTCGTCTATCTTACATTATTGTAGTTTCTTGAGAAGCAGGACGGAACCCAGAACCCAGAACCCAAGCGAAGCGCGGCCGTCAGCCGTCTTGCTCCCGGGCCTCAGCCCGCAATCGCCGGCGCTGAAAAACCCAGGAGACTCCAATGCTGCCCAGGTAGAGCAGAATCATGGGGCCCGCCCAGAAGCTCAAGTTGAGGGCGTCGGGAGTGGGGGAGACGACGGCGGCCACAATGAAGATGAGAAGTATTGCGTAGCGGAAGTTTTTCCACAGAAAGCGGGGTGTAATCAATCCGAACAGGGACAGAAATGCGACCAGTACGGGGAGCTGGAACACCGCCCCCATGCCCACCACGATGATGACTACGAAGTTGAAATAATCGACGGCCGTCAGCATGGGCTGCAGACGCGCACCCAGTTCCTTGATTAAGAAGTTCAGGGAAAGCGGAAGAATGACGTAATACGCAAACAACCCGCCGGCGACGAAGAGCGCAGTTCCAGAGACTAGGAACGGAACCGAGTACTTCTTTTCTTTCCGGTACAGGCCGGGCGAGATGAACAGCCACACCTGGAGGAGAATGAAGGGGGAGGCCAGGAAGATTCCAAAAGCCACGGCAATCTTGAGCCAGATGGTAAACGTGTCGGTGACCTTCGTGTACACTAGGGTCTGGACCGCATCCCCGAGAGGTGCGCGCAGAATCTCGAAGATCTGTTCTCGAAAGATCCATCCTGCCGCGCTGGTCAAAACCAGGGCGATCAGGGATTGCACAATTCGCTTACGCAGCTCATCCAGATGTTCCAGAAAGGTCATCCGTCCGCCAAGTTCCTTCTCCCCGGGGACATCTGAGTCGCTCACCTCAACCGGTGCGCCACTGTCGTAAATGGACGTCAGAGCCTCGCTGTCTTCTGAATCTCTCTCTTTAGATTCGGGCTCGTGGGGAGGGGGCGGGAAGTCGTTTTCCATGGATGGTCCGGCGGGATACTATCGACGAGTCTGGGAGCCGAATTAGTCCCTCACAATCCCGTCCAGCTCTTGCTGCTCCTGATCGATGGCACTCCCAAGATCCTGCTCGTCTGCCGGCACCTCGGTCGCGATCCCGTCCAGCTCTTGCTGCTCCTGATCGATGGCACTCCCAAGATCCTGCTCGTCTGCCGGCACCCCGGTCGCGATCTCGTCCAGCTCTTGCTGCTCCTGATCGATGGCACTCCCAAGATCCTGCTCGTCTGCCGGCACCTCGGTCGCGATCCCGTCCAGCTCTTGCTGCTCCTGATCGATGGCTCTCCGGAGATCCTCCTCTTCGGTCGTCACCTCCGTTTCCCAGGTGCGTTTGAGGTCGTTAGTAGCCCGCTTGAACTCATTGAGACTCCTGCCGAGAGATCGGCCGATCTCCGGCAATTTCCGAGGCCCGAAAACGAGGAGGGCAACGGTAAAAATGACAACGAGTTCAGGAAAACCAAGGGAACCAAACATGAAGAAAACTCCGCAGAATCAGTATAAGTCAGGGTTCGAGAGCAAGTCAACAGAACCAGGGGTAACCAGGGGGCCTGCCTTTGCCCATGCCCGTATCCGTCCCCTCCCTTGCCTTTGCCTTTGCCCGTGCCCGTCATACCTCTTGCGTTTCTCTGACTTGGCAGGGGACAGTGATGGCAACTCCACTCAATGCGGACCGGGTTGGTCAACAGACTTGATGGAACCAACTGTCCGGGATGATCCAATATCTCGCGAGCCGCATCCTTAAACGTGAGAAGTTGATTACGGTCGGCCTCACGGCAGTCACGGAGCCCACAGTGTTATACTGCCCCGAATCCGCAGCCGGGTACGAAAAAAATGCGAAATAGATTGCCCTTGATTCTGTTCGTCCTGGTGCTCGTCACCTCGGTGCTGGGAGGACTGGTCGGCGGTCGCGTGAGGGCCGGGGCCGAGTCATCGACGCGCGAGGCCGAGGAACTGATCCTCAAGTTCAGCGAGGTGCTGGCGCTGATCGAGGCCTCCCACGTCCGGGAGGTGTCTCCGCAGACCATGGTCGAGAACGCAATCCAGGGCTTGTTGAGGACGCTGGACCCTCACAGTTCCTTTTTTGCAACGCCTGACTACAGCCGCCTTCAGGAAGAGCAACGTGGGAGATACTACGGGCTTGGCATCACAATCCGGGCGGAAGCACCAGGGAGTGGCCGCGTGCTGGTTGTCGAACCGCCCGTTCCGGGAACACCGGCCTACAAAGTCGGGATTAAGACCGGGGACGTGATCTCCGAAATCCACGGTGAGCCGATCGAGGACTGGGATATCAATGAAGATGTCATTCCCCACCTGAAGGGCCCGAAAGGTACCACGGTCGACATTACGGTGGAGCGTGCCGGGGAGAAAGAACCTCTCCGCTTCACCATCGAGCGAGATGAGATTCCGCTCTTCACTATTAAGTACGCTTTTCAGGTTCAACCCGGAGTCGGATACATTCGCATCGATAAGTTCTCGGAGACCACTGGCTCTGAACTCGACAAGGCTCTCCAGGACCTGGGGCAGGCCAACATGGAAGCGTTGATCTTGGATCTTCGCAGCAATCCCGGGGGGGCACTGAAAGCGGCAATTGAGGTCGCCGATCGCTTTCTCGAGAAGGGCCAGCTGGTGGTGACCACTCGCAGCCGCGACAACAAAGAAGCCCACCCCTTCAAAACCGAACGAGGCAGCGAGGAGAAGTTCCCGATGATCGTTCTCATCGATCAGAACAGTGCCAGTGCCAGCGAGATCGTGGCCGGTGCTTTGCAGGATCACCACCGCGCGCTCATTGTTGGGGAAACCAGTTTCGGAAAGGCCCTGGTTCAGACCATCTTTCCTCTGGACGGGGGCAAGCGGGGTCTCGCCCTCACAACCGGCAAGTACTACACCCCCAACAACCGGCTCATCCAGCGAGACTACTCTGACGGGTTTTACGACTATTTCTACAGGCGACGGCAAGCAGCCAGTGGCGGCGAAGAAACACACCCGGAGAAGGAAGATGCGGGGGGTATCGAACCGGACGAGTCAGTGAGCCCGGCGAATGCCTCCAAACTTCTTCGCGAAATCGCTCGCCTGGACTTGTTCGACAGATTTGCCAGCAAGCTCTTGACTCAGGAGATCGAAACCGGAATCCCCTTCGAGAAGGTTCCGGATGACTACACCAGTTTATCTTCTCTCGACAAAGAGCGGCTGCTCGGGGAAACCCGAATCAACCCCGAGGTGCTGGAAGGGTTCCGGCGCTATCTGATTGAACAAGAGGTGGAATTCGAAGACCAGGAATTCACGGAAGATGCTGATGTGCTGGCCAACCATATCCAGCGAAGAATCTACCTGGAGCTATTCGGGGATCGAGAGGGCTATCGGATCTCACTGGATATTGACCGCCAGGTCCAGCGGGCTCTGGATCTCCTGCCCCGTGCCCGCAGTCTTATTCAAAAGTCTCTTGCAAGTCGATAGTGCGAAGTACTAACTTCTAACCGACAATGATGAACGGTTTGAGTTGGCGGCCTGGCATTTTCCTGCTGCTGTGTGTTCTTACTGCTTTTTCCGGCTGCGCCACACATTCCGTTCCACCTCCAGCACCACCACAAGCGGAGCACCCGGACCCTGCCTCTGAAGAAGCCGACAGAGTTGAGCAGCCCGCCCAGTCCGCGCCAGCCGACGCACCGATTGAAGTGCCTGAAGTAGTCGCGAATCCCCCGATTCCTCTTGCGCAGCACCCTGTCCACGGACTCCTGGAGGAGAGTGAGGAAAGACTGGACCGAGCGGCACTTCTTTTTGAGGAGGGAAGGGAGGAAGAGGCTCGCAAGCATTTCGATGAGATACTGACGGATTTTCGCGAAGCTGGATTTCCTTTTCCCGAATACCCGCGGCTGGCCCAGGCCTACTACGACCTTGTGGAGCGGATACAGATACTGGAAGTGGCGGCACTGGTCGAGCCCAGCGACGATTTTGTCCCTGTAACGGCGGAAACTCCGTTGGACGAAATCCTCCGGCACAACATCTTTTCCCTTGAAGTGGATCGGGGCCTCGGAGAGCTGGTTCATGCTGAGCTTGAGGCGACCCGGTTCGACATGCCCATGGTCGTCAACAAGCGGGTGCTGCAGTTTCTGGAGTACTACCTCGGGCCTGGTCGCGAAATTACTGAGGTCGGCTTGCAGCGGGCGGGCCGCTATCTGGATTATTTCAAAGAAGTATTCACCCGAGAAGGGGTACCTCTGGACCTCATCTACCTGCCTCACGTGGAGAGTCTGTTCAAGCCCACTGCCTACTCCCATGCCCATGCCGCTGGAGTGTGGCAATTCGTTTCGGGGACTGCTCGGAGATACGACCTGGAGGTGGGGTGGTGGATCGATGAGCGCAACAACGTGGAGTTGTCCACGGTGGCCGCCGCCCGCCATCTGCGCGATCTGTATGGGGAATTCGGAGACTGGTACCTGGCCCTGGCTGCCTACAATGCGGGGCCTGGCAGAGTTCGGCGCAACCTGCGGAGACATGGGAAGCTGGATTACTGGAGCATGGTCGAGCGGAGAATGCTGCCCCGCGATACCCGCCATTATGTGCCGGCCGTACTGGCCTCGATCCTGATTCACAAAAACCCCGAAACGTACGGCTTCGCGGTGAAGGCCGATGAGCCACAGCCGTGTGAAAAGGTGGATGTGGCCCACCAGTTTGATCTCGGGGTCATTGCTGAACAAATCGACGTGGAGAGAGACATCCTGGAAGAGCTCAACCCCGAACTGAGGAGAGGGATCACACCCTATGTGGACAAGCCTTACGGGCTTTGTGTTCCGATCGGGAAGGCTGAGCTGGCCGGCCGGAGCATCGCCCGGATCCCTGCAGAGAAGCGTCTCAGGGTTCGCCACCACAAAGTTCGACAGGGCGACACACTGTGGCATATTGCGCGGGCGAACCGTACCAGTATCGACGCCATAGTCCACGCCAACCGGCTTCGAAATCCGAATCGCCTCCGTCTGGGTCAAAACCTGATCATTCCCATCACGCCCCACCCGGGCGGCAGTGCCAGTTCGAGCCGACCCTCAAGTGGTTATTATACGGTTCGCCGGGGGGATTCACTCTATAAGATTGCCGGGCAATTCGGCCTGCTTGTGCAGCGTCTGGCTGACTTGAACCATATTGCCGACCGCGAAGTGATCTACCCGGGTCAGCGGCTGCGACTCAGGTAGGAGGTTCCAACGTTCCGGTAAACTTCGATATAATCCCTGCGATTCATAACTGAGAGGCATACATTGTGATGAAATTTGCGCGCAGACTGGGGGGAATTACCACTTCTCCGACAATGGCCGTAATGCAGGAAGCCCAGCAGCTGAAAGCACAGGGAATTGACGTGATTGATCTGGGACCCGGAGAACCCGATTTCCCCACCCCGGCGCCGATCAAGGCCGCAGCCGTGGCGGCCATTCAGGAGAACTTCACGAAGTACACTCCCTCGGTTGGCATCGCCGAGCTCAGAAAAGGGGTTGCGGAGCACTTCAACAACGCCTGGGGCTCCGGCTTCCAGGCGGCTCATGTGGCTCTTTCCTCCGGAGCCAAACACACAATCCACAACCTCTGTATGAGCTGTTTTGAAGCGGGTGATGAAGTGCTCATCCCGGCTCCGTACTGGGTCACTTTCCCGGAGGTCGTCAAGGTTACGGAAGCCGAGCCGCGGATCATTGAAACTCGCGAGGAGGACAACTTTGAGCTCCGGCCGGAAGTGGTGGAGAGGGCGATCGGGCCACGAACAAGAGGTCTGATCCTCAACACTCCCAACAATCCGACAGGAGCCGTGATTCCCCGGGCTGCCATGGAGGAGATCTATAGGATCTGTAAGGAGAACTCAGTGCTGCTTCTGTCCGACGAGACCTATGATTACTTTGTCTACGACGGCCGCAAGCACTTTTCACTCGCGGCCATGGCGGCCCCCGATGATCCCTTCTTTGCCCTTGTCGGATCGTTCTCCAAGACCTATTCAATGACGGGTTGGAGAGTGGGATACTGCATTACAGCACGGGAGCGGATCAAGAAGGTCGCTGACTACCAGAGCCACGAATCGGGGAATCCTGCCTCGGTCTCGCAAAAGGCCGCCCTGGCGGCACTCTCGATCGATCCCTCGCTGATTGCGGAGATGACCGAGGAGTATAGTCACAGGCGGCAGCTGGTTCTGGAAATGGTGGCAGAAATCCCCGGGTTCTCCTGCGCCCTGCCGTCGGGTGCCTTCTATGCTTATCCGAATGTCTCCGAGGCCATGCGACGGAGAGGCTGCGAAACCTCGGTCGATTTTTCCAGGCTTCTCATCAAAGAGGCCCGGGTAGCGACCGTCCCCGGATCCGCCTTCGGGACGGAAGGGTACATCCGCCTCTCCTACGCTACCTCCCGGGAAAACCTGACGGAGGGTCTTTCCCGGATTCGGCGGTTGATGGAGGGGGTGTAGGAAGTTTCACATTTCGCGGCCCAGAGGCCCCGCCCACACCGAAATCCCTAACCTCCAACCCAGAACCCAGAACCTAGAACCTAGAACCCATCCACCCATGATCGACCCCCTGACAACCCTCCAACAGGAAGAACAGCTTTTCCGCGAAAGCGTGGCCTCCTTCGCACGGGAACAGATTGGCCCCCACGTTTCCGAAATGGACGCACAAGCTTCTTTTCGGCCGGACCTGATCGAGGCTTTCTTCGATCTGGGTTTGATGGGAATGGAGATCCCCGAGCAACACGGGGGCTCAGGTTCGAGCTTCTTCATGTCGATTCTGGCCGTCGAGGAACTGAGCCGAATTGATGCGTCGGCAGGGGTGATCGTGGACGTGCAGAACACCCTGTTGAATGGTGCCTTGATGCGCTGGGGAACCGATGAGCAGAAGGAGCGTTATTTGCCCAGGCTGGCCGGGGAGTGGGTGGGGGCCTATGCGCTCTCGGAGGCCGGGTCGGGAAGTGACGCCTTTGCTCTCGAGACTCGAGCCAGCTACCAGAACGGTTTCTTTCACCTCAACGGGCAGAAACTCTGGATTACGAACGGGCAAGAGGCGTCGCTCTTCATTGTTTTTGCGACAAGCGATCCCGGCCTCGGATACAAAGGAATCAGCGCCTTTCTCGTGGAAAGGACGCTGGAGGGGCTCGAGGTCGGCAAAAAGGAAGACAAGCTCGGCATCCGGGCCTCTTCCACCTGTGAAGTGCGCCTTGAGAATTGCCGGGTTCCCGAGGCAAACTTGCTGGGCGAAGTGGGAAAGGGCTATCAAGTTGCCATCGAAACCCTGAATCAGGGTCGAATCGGGATTGGAGCCCAGATGGTCGGATTGGCCGCTGGAGCGCTCGAGCTGGCCCTGGCGTACTCCCGCGAACGCCATTCCTTTGGAAAGCCAATCGCTGCCTATCAGGGAGTTCAGTTTCCGCTGGCCAGGATGGCGACCGAGCTGGAAGCGGCGCGCCTTCTGGTCTATAACGCGGCACGGCTGAAAGATTCCGGGCTTCCCTTCCTGACGGAGGCAGCCATGGCCAAATATTTCAGTGCCGAGGCGGCTGAGACGATTACCTCTGGAGCTCTCGAGATTTTCGGGGGCTACGGCTACACGCGGGATTACCCAGTGGAAAAGTACTACCGGGACGCCAAGGTCGGGAAGATTTACGAGGGCACGTCGAACATCCAGTTAATGACGATTGCCCACCAGTTGCTGAAGATGTGAGAAAGGAGGCCCTATCACTTTGCCGTTCAGAAACGCAGGGTTACTTCGAATTGATGTTTAGCTGGCGCAGAAACGTCTCGTCCTGGGAGGTAAGATCCAATTCGGTGCCACAGTGTGCGATCTCTTTTATGGAGCCGTCCTCGCACTTGTTGAAGCCGATCGTGGCCTCCACCATCAGGAAGACGTCGTAGCCCTCCTCGCGGATTTTCTCAATCGCACCCTTGATTTCGGGAGCCTCTGTAAGTACCTCATTAATGGCGACTTCCAGCTCTTTCTTGTATTTCTTGATTTCCTCATCGCGCATTTGAAGTGCTTCCTGATGCTCTGCTAACATCCCGAACGGCGCTGCAACCCCAGTCGAATTCATGATATCAGACTCGCGTCCGAAGTAAAGCTCAAACAGTATGTCTGAGAAGCGGAAAACTGCGTCACGAACGGCCCCGCGCGTAGTGTACCGCCCTTCCGATCCGAACCCGGATTACGAGGCAGATGTGGCCGACCCGGGAGCCTATCCCTTCACCAGAGGCATCCATCCCGAGATGTATTCGTGCCGGCCCTGGACCATGCGGCAATATGCCGGCTTTGCCACGGCCGAAGAGTCGAACCGCCGCTACAAGTACCTTCTCAACCAGGGAACAACGGGGCTGTCAGTCGCGTTTGACCTGCCCACCCAGATCGGCCTGGACTCGGATCACCCGCTGGCAGCCGGCGAGGTCGGGCGAGTGGGAGTCGCCATCGACAGCCTTGCCGATATGGAAGTCCTGTTCAGAGACATACCACTTGCGGACGTTTCGACTTCCATGACCATCAATTCCACAGCTGCCGTTCTTCTCTCTTTCTACGTCGCCGTTGCAGAAGAGCAGGGATGTCCTCCGGGCCGCCTGCGCGGAACCATTCAGAACGACATCCTGAAAGAATACATTGCCCGCGGGACCTACATCTTTCCGCCTGAGCCTTCTCTGAGACTCATCACCGACCTGATGGCCTACGGCCACCAGCACCTTCCGCTCTGGAACACGATTTCGATCAGTGGGTACCACATTCGGGAGGCCGGAGCCACCGCCGTTCAGGAGGTTGCCTTTACGCTGGCCAATGCAGAGACCTACGTGGAGGCTGCCCTGGCGGCTGGATTGGAGATCGATGACTTCGCGCCCCGAATCTCGTTTTTCTTCAACAGCCACAATGACCTGTTCGAAGAAGTCGGGAAGTTCAGGGCAGCTCGACGGCTGTGGGCGCGTCTCATGCGGGAGCGTTTCAAGGCCCGCAATCCCAGGTCCTGGAAACTCCGGTTTCACACACAGACTGCTGGCAGCACCTTGACCTCGCAACAGGCTGAGAACAACACGGTCCGGGTCGCTTACCAGGCATTGGCGGCGGTTCTGGGGGGGACTCAATCGTTGCACACGAATGCTCGAGACGAGGCTCTGGCCCTTCCCACCGAAGACTCCGCCAGGCTGGCCCTCCGCACTCAGCAGATTCTCGCCTCCGAAACGGGGGTGGCGAAGGTGGCCGACCCTCTGGGAGGGAGCTGGTATGTGGAGAGCCTGACCAACGACATTGAAGAGGAGGCCGCTGAATATATGTCCAGAATTCGAGACCTGGGCGGTGTCTTGAAAGCCATTGAAAGAGGCTACATCCAAAGAGAAATCCAGGAGTCTGCCTACCGTCATCAGCGTTCCATGGAGGCAGGTGAGCAAGTGCTGGTAGGGGTCAACCGCTTCCAGGGGGGAGTCGAATCCCGCGTCGAGATCCTTCGCATCGACGCGGCCGTCGAAGCCGGACAGATTGACCGCCTCCGCGAACTGAAGAGGACTCGCAGCCGGGACCGTGTCCGCCAATCTCTGGACGCCGTTCGTGCCGGTGCAGAGGGTACGGAGAACCTGATGCCCAGGTTGATTGAGGCGGTCAAGACGGGTGCCACGATCGGAGAAATCTCTGATGTCATGAGAGATGTCTTCGGAGAATTCCGCGAAACAGTTTTCGTTTGATCACCTTTTCCGGAAAATATGCACAACGCCCATCTGCAGCCTGCCACCGGCACTCCCCTCCTGGAGGTGCTCGACCTCACGGTGACTTTCCCTTCACCACGGGGTGACCTGAGAGCCGTCGATCAAGTTTCTTTCCGCCTTGAAAGGGGTCAGATCAAAGGGATTATCGGTGAGTCCGGCTCTGGAAAGTCAACCCTGGTTAGAGCTCTTCTCCGGCTCGTGCCCCGGCCGGGCAAGATCATTGAGGGCAAAGTCCTGCTGGATGGCCGTGATCTTCTGGCCTTCTCCGACTCCGAAATGCAGGGGGTCTGGGGGCGGCGGCTGGGTCTCATCTTTCAGGAGCCCGGGACAGCGTTGAATCCCCTGGTCAAGATTGGCCGTCAGCTCGTGGAAGCTCCTAAACACCATTTCGGAGAGGACGATCGAGCCATCCGGGAGAGGGCCGCCGAACTCCTCCGGGAGGTCGGTATCCTTGAACCCGATCATTGCATGGAGAACTATTCGCATGAACTCTCCGGAGGAATGCAGCAGCGGGTGCTCCTCGCCATGGCCCTTCTGTGCCGTCCTGATCTTCTCATCGCCGATGAGCCAACCGCGTCGCTGGACAGCGTGACTGAATTCCAGGTACTGGAACTTCTGGAAAAGACAACCTCCCCCCGCGAGGTGTCCGTGCTGCTGATCTCTCACGACTGGAACGTGGTTCGACGGGTGAGTGACCAGATCCTTGTCATGCGCGAGGGCCGCCTGATTGCCGAGGGTACCGCCGCGCAAGTCAGCACCGCTTCTGAATCCTACATCCGTGATCTGGTAGCCGAATAGTGATTCTGCAAGTCAGCCGCCTTTCCAAATATTTCGTGAAGAGAGGTTCGCGGGGTGCTCCGGTTCGCTACGCTGCAGTGGAAGGGGTGTCCTTTGGGCTGGCCGAAGGAGAGGTCTTTGGTCTGGTTGGAGAATCAGGCTGTGGGAAAACGACTCTGGCTCGCTGTATTCTCGGTCTCCACAAACCCGACTCTGGAACCATCCATTTCCTGGATCAGGATCTCTCCAGGGCACGAGGTCGTGCTCTAAAACGGATGCGCGGCCAGATTCAAAGTGTCTTTCAGGACCCCGTTCTGTCTTTGAATCCGCGCATGACCACCTATCAGATCATTGAAGAGCCCCTGCTCATCCATCGGATGGGGGATTCTGACTGGCGCAGGACGCGGGTTGAAGAGATGCTCGAGGCGGTAGAGTTGCCGCCCGACAGCAGTTCCCGCTATCCCGAAAACTTCTCCGGCGGGCAGAGGCAGCGCATTGCGATCGCCAGAGCCCTGGCCTCAAACCCCCGACTTGTGGTGGCGGATGAGCCGGTCTCGGCCCTGGATCCACCGGTAAGGACTCGCATCATTGCTTTACTGGAATCTTTGAGAGCCAGGCACAAGCTGTCGATTCTGTTTATTACTCACGCGATTGATCTGCTGCCTCGATTCTGTAGCCGTGCCGCCATCATGTACCGGGGCCGCTTTGCCGAACTGGCTCCCGTGGCCGACCTTTTCTCGGACCCTCGGCACCCATACACCCGCTTTCTCCTGGCCACTCATCGCGCCAAGACCTCAGCGTCGACTTCGACCGGCGCTTTCGGTTCGGCCCTCCACCAACAGCAGGAGGGATCCTTGGACTTCGAAAGCCGCCTGGGTGAGCTTGAGCAGGTCACCCCCGGACACTGGGTAGCTTCTCCAAGTTGAAAGTTGAAAGTTGAAAGTTGAAAGTTGAAAGTTGAAAGTTCCACAAACCTTCAACCTTTAACCTTCAACTTTCAACCAGTAACCACTAGCTCGGCAACCTCCTGAAAAGCCTAAGAGTCCCGGACATTCAAATAGGCAAAGGGGGGCAGGCTGAGGGCGACGACGTTGTTGCCGCCGGTGAGCTCGCGGGCTCGGGCCAGGGCACGCTCCAGTGAGGGAGCCCAGGAAACGCCGAGTTTGGCGGCAATCTGTCCGTCTGGGGGACCCACCAGAATCACTTCGGATAAGTATTTTAGGGGATAGGTGGCCCAGTACCAGACGGTGAAAGGATGAAAACCGTGATGAGCCCAACGGTTTCGGTAAGCGTCCCGCAACTGTGGGTCCCGAGCGAACTTTTCCTGGAACAGATCCTGCATTTCGAACGGGTCCGTCGTTACCGGAAGGACCTCTTCGAAAAAGCGGCTGTAGGCGGCGTGGTATTCGGGGTGAAAGCGTTCTAACACCGGGTTGAGAATGATCACGACCCCACCCTTCTTGAGGAAGGGTTTGTTATAAAACCAGTTGAAGACATAGCCGAGCACGTCGCTGACCACCAGTACCGGGTTGATTCGTGCGCCCACGGAATAGGGACTGAGATCGGGCAGACCGAAGACCAGAGTGTCGTACTGTTGATCCACCGTGATCTCCAGCTGCTGACGCAACAATTCGAGCGTCCGATGGTGAACGGCATCAACTGATCCCACGTTGATTTCGACGGGCGAGTAAGCCGATTTAATCGAGCTGAAGATGCGAAAACGAGCTTTCTCGGGAAGCAGCTTCATGGACAGCGGCGCTGCCGCCTTGAGAACCCTTTCGAGGGCATTGCACCTTTCCCGGGGTTTGGAAAGGTAGCGCACGTGGGCGGGATAAGTCTGGCTGTTCATGGCTGCCTCGAGAACCATGATTCGGGTATGCTTCTGGATGATGCGGTTGATCCGCTCGATGGAGGCATGCATGAAGGAGTGATCGGGCTGCATCACATGAGGAGAGTCCCTGGTCATTTCCGGGGAGTGATGGCACGCGATGGTACGATAGCCCGCGAATCCCACCGATACACTTTTGTGACCCCCGTTGAGCGGAATCTGGACAGAATCGACGTAGATGACCAGGTCGCATTCGACGACGGCACGACTGATCTCAACAATTTCACCCTGCTCGGTTTCTCCCAGCTCAACCAGATCGTCTTCGTCTTCGGCGTCGAAATTTTTGAGCTGGTGGGGGAAGAAAGTGGCCATGATTCTGCTGCCCAGTATGTAGGCCAGTTCGTGCTTCTTCATCTTGCGGTGCAGGGCAATGGCACAGCGAAGCTCGATGTTGCGCTCCTCGACGCCATAGGAGAAGAGCATCTCGAGGAGCTTCTCGATGATGGTCTGGCGGATGTCGGGTTTCTGCATGGGTGGGAAAGGCTGGCAGTTGTCGTCAAAAGCGATCAGTATTCTCGAAGTCGAGTCCACCAGTTCCCGCAGAGGCGACATTCCCTTCGGGTTGTCGAAGGCACGCTCCACAGCCGCGGGAATCTCACTTCCCGGCAAACCCGGCAGAGCGGGGTTGGGATAGTGGATGGTGGATTCCTCAGGCAGGTCAACGTTGAGCAGGTCATTGCCCGAGTAAGTCAGAAACTTCATGCTGGCGCTTTCTGATCGTCTCTTGTTTCGGATTGCCCGCGCTATTCTACTCAGTTCCACGTTCCACGTTCCACGTTCCATGTTTACAGAACCGCTCCCGCCGAGTTCGGAACGGAGCTCCGACCGTGAGGGAGGGGAGATCCGAATTCTCTCCGGTCGCTGACCCTCCCGGCTCCGTTTCAGCTTCCTTGTCAGACCTGCAGACCACATTCCCAACCTTTAACCTTTAACCTTTAACCTTTAACCTTCAACCTTTAACCTTCAACCAGTAACCAGAATCCCCCCAGGGATTCTGCTATCCTCACTCCGTCATGCGCACAACGATTCGGGTACGAGTTGTTTCCTGTGATGCCAAGGTGATCGGGTCCCTGGTGGGAGGTTGCCGGATCACGGTTCGAGATGTGGAAAGTGGAGAGATTCTGGCCCGGGGCGAGCATCTGGGGGGCTCGGGCGATACGAAGACCATCATGAAGACTCCACGGCAGCGGGGCACCGTGGTTTTCGACACGCCCGGCACAGCCCGCTTTGAGGCCCGGCTCAATGTGGCTGAGCCCATCCTCGTTGAGGTTCGTGCGGAGGGCCCCCTGGCCAGCCCGCATGCTCTACAGAACGCCACCAAGACGATCTGGGTAATTCCCGGAGAGGATGTAACAGGTGAGGGTCTGGTGCTGGAGCTCAACGGCTTCATCGTTGACATTCTGGAACCGCACGGAACCGATATTCTGCATTCCGGACACCATGTTCGCCTGGAAGCCGGGGTGCGGTTGCTCTGAGGGTGCCCGATCGAGCCCGGGGGGCTCTGGGATGCAGACAAGATCACGGTCCGGGCTGTGGCCCGGCACAATGACCGGCTCATTGCAGATCTGACCCTGACCTACGCTGGCCGTACCAATGTCTTTGGCGGAGACTTTGATCTGGGCGGAGTCGAAGAGGACTACGAAGTCCTGAGCATTCTGGTCACGGCTGCCCAGGCGGAGGCCGTCAACTTCGGTGCCGGCCGAGTGAACCTCAAACTGACCCCATGAACATCTACTCCGGTTTCCTCCTGGTCTACCTGGTTGGTCTGGTGGCCATTGCGTTGTGGGGTAGCCGGCGGGTCCAGACCCAGGAGGACTTCTCCGTTGCCGGGAGGAGTCTGGGTGCATTTGTTCTTTTTGGAACGCTACTGGCCACCTGGATTGGCACCGGGAGCATTTTTGGGAACGCAGAAAAGACCTTCAGGGTCGGAGTGGCCGCCGTTATTATTCCGATCTCTTCACTGGCCGGCATCTGTGTTCTTTACTTCCTGGCCGGCCGGGCTCGTGGGCTGCGGGGAATCACGGTTCAGGATCTGCTGGAGAGAAGATACAACGCCGGTGCCCGGTTGCTGGGCACGATCTGTCTGGTCATCGCCTACACGACCATCGTGTCTTACCAATACCGCGCGGCCGGGGCGGTTCTGAACCTGGCAGTACCCGAAATTCCAGTGCACACCTCAATCCTCATTATCTCTGCCTTCATCATTCTCTACACATCGATCGCCGGAATGATCTCCATCGCCCATATCGGAGTGATTCAGGGTGTGACCATGATTCTGGGAGTTGCCATCTCACTCCCGGTGTTTCTGTACAAGGCGGGAGGAATCTCAGGCATGTCGGAGGTTCTCGACCCTTCACATTTTCAACTCTTCGGGCCCATTTCCTTCCTGGAGGGAGTTGGAATCATGCTTCCGGCGTTTCTGCTGCTTCTGGGCGACGCCAACATGTACCAGCGTTTCTTTTCAGCCAAAAGCGAAGGAGCCGCGCAGAAAGCCGTGCTCTGGATGCTAGCAGGTGTAGCCTTTATGGAGACGGCGATCATTCTTTGCGCGTGGGTGGCCAGCTCCCTGGAACCGGACCTGGAGATTCACGGACGAGTGATCGCATACGCCGCCCGGGATCACCTGCCGGCCCTGTTGGGCGCCTTCATGCTGACGACCATCATGGCGATCGTACTGTCCACAGCCGGCAGTTACCTGCTGGCTCCAGCCACCTGTCTGGTTCGTGATATCTACCAGAGATTCCTGAATCCTCAGGCCTCCGAGCGGTCGCTGGTGGTGCTCCTGCGCCTGGCCGTCATCGGTTTGGGGCTGATTGCCTACTACCTGTCGACCCTTTCCGATGAATTCCTGGAAGTGGCTCTCCTGGCCTACACGATTTACGGGGCCGGGATCACGCCTGCGCTGATTGCGGCGTTTTTCTGGAGGCGTGCGACCGCAGCCGGAGCCATGTCGTCGATTCTGTCGGGAACTGCCGTAACCCTGCTCTGGTACAAGTTTCAGAGCCAGCTGGGCGCGTGGGGAGCCGTGGATGCGGTGGTTCCTGCGATCGTCGTCTCTCTACTTGCGCTGGTGGCCGTCTCGCTGCTGACCAGGCCGGAGCCGCCGGAAAAAGTGGAGCCGTTTTTTTGAATAGCTGGCGCTCGCTGGGCTCGCGCCGGTTACTGGTTACTGGTTTCACCTTCCACGTCGGCGCGCTTGTTGTCGAGGTTGTCAAAAGTTGCCAAAATGGACAGCGGAGCCCCGAACGTCAGTGAGGGGAGAAACTAACTTCAACCGGGATCGGGAACAGCGCGGGGCGGTCCGCGAACTGGAGAGGCGGCGCGATGCGGAGCTGGAGAGTTCGGCCGTGCATGAAGCCTGCAAAATGGTGCTACGCAGCCTGCAGCGACACTGGGAAGGGTTGACCGTGTTCGTAGAGCATCCCGAGGTGGCCATGGACAACAACGCTTGAGGTCTGAAGCGCTTCTAGGTTGCTCCAGCAAATGTCCTGATCTCGTCGGCCTGAAGTTCCCGGATGAGGAAGCCTTTCAACATCCGATCGTTGAACCGGGCAGCATATGTGGCCGCCGATTGAAGCCAGCGGGCGACTGTTCCCCAGGACATCCTCTTGATGCGAGCCATGGCTGAGATCCCGATCCCATGGACACACATACGGACGACTTCATCGAACATGGACCTGGGCTTATGCAGCCGATAATACGGAGTGCCGTGAGTCGACGAGAAGGTCCGACCGCATTCTTTGCACCGGTATCGTCGGCGTCTTCCTTGCGAGGTGATGTAGAAGGAATGTCGAATGATGTTGCCTTTGCCGGCCTGACCTCTCAGGGAGCAATCGGGGTTTGGACAGCAGCGAGATCTGCTCCGCTTCATACATGTTTGATGGCAGAAAAGCCGAGAGAAGATCCAGCTGGCACAAGAGATTGCGGGGCTGCTGGACACGGTCAACAACACTTCCCTGAAGAAGCACCCACATTCCCTATTCTTTGCCTCCTGGTCCTGTTCGGGGGCGTCGTACGGCTTCAAATCCCGCCCTGGGCACAGCTTGCGCGATAGGGGAGAGTGTTGGAGCCACCATAGTCACGACCTTCTGAGAACTAGCAAGTAGAAATCCTTCTCATCGTAGTAGTGCATCACCTTGAGTGGGATTCCACGTATAAGTGCATGCAACCGTTGTTTATTAGGAAGAAGATGGGGCGTACGCCGAGGATCACCGCGATTGAGTTCAGCGACAAAACGCGAACCTAGGGGATGGCTTATACAGATTCGTCCACCCGTTCGTAACATACCAGTGACTTTCTGCAACGTCGCTCGCTGGTCCCACACGTTGCCGAACATCGCGTTGAGGAATACGACATCGAAACGGCCCAGGCTTTCCGGTAGATCGTTGACGTCTCCCAACCAGAAAGTGACCCCGTCATGCTGTTCCTGGGCCTTAGCGAGCATCGCTGGGCTCAGATCGCATCCTACAACTTCGTCAATTCCGCACTGCCGAATGTGGGGAATGAGGACACCCGTGCCAGTTCCAACGTCGAGCACGCGCTCGCCCCTGGAAAGCGCTGCCGTAGCTACGATACGCTGCAAGCGTTTTTCGACCTCGTCAGGTATGGGCTTATAGAAGCCGTCGGCCTCCTGAGCAAAGATCTTCTTCTGGTAGTTGTTATGGCTAGAACGATTCTCTGACATCCCCACGTACTCTCAATTGGACAGCCCGGCATTTGAGCACGACGTCTGCTAGAACGGCGAGAGAGAGGATTACGCTTGACAATCTCTTCATGAACTCCTCCGGGGTGGCTTTTCTTTATAAGAGCATAGTGTCACCAATTGTGCCCGCGGAATTGTTGAGATCGGTGTCCATGGGTCGAGCCGCCAGACCCGGGAGACTGGTCCCGGATGATCCCATCAGGCGGTTGCGACCCAATCCGGGATCCACTGAACGAGATCGTTCCGATTCTGGACCGTCACCATCCAGAGTTCGCTATCCTCCCGCTGCCTCGCTTCGGCGATGAACCCGCTACCCCTGCGGGCGATGGTGGCGACAACCGGCTTGTCGGAGTCAAGCAACTGCCGCATTAAGAGCACGAAGCGGTCTGAAAAACACTCCATCTTGCCGATCTCATCGACCAGATACACTTTGATGCCGGGATCGTAGCGGAGTGTTTCTTCGGCCACTTCTTCGATCGCCGCAACATCCACTCCGTACCGCCCCACGCGATGGGGACCAGGAAAGTCCACGTGCGCGAGGATCTGCGCCGGTCCGTCAAAAGGCGCGATCCGAAAGCCCACACGGCGTGCTTCCTCACGGATCTCCTCGGTCAGGAACCCGGACAATCGCTTTCCCGCCAGTGCCTGTGAAGTTACCCCACTTTTGTGGACAGTTTACGGCTTTCGAATCAAGCCACATCTGAGTGCCTCGATTCATAGTTGATCGGCGACAGATAGTCCAGTGACGAGTGCCGCCTGTGAGGGTTGTAAAAGCCCTCGATGTAGTCGAAGACAGCAAGCTTGGCCTGCAGCTTGCTGCGGAAGCTGTGCCGGTCGATCAGTTCACACTCCAGAGAGGCAAAAAAGCTCTCACACAGCGCGTTGTCATAACAGTCACCGACCGAGCCCATGGAGGGTCTGATGCCGGCTCTCTTGCAGCGTAGCCCGAACTCGATCGACGTGTATTGCGTCCCCTGGTCCGAGTGATGGATCACCCCGTCGGATTCACGCTCTTGAAGTGCCATTTGCAGGGCATCGGTCACTAGCCGGGTCTTGAGATCATTTCTGAGCGACCAGCCGACCACTCGACGACTGAAAGCGTCGACCACTACGGCCAGGTAGACGAAACCTGCCCAACTCGGCACGTACGTGATGTCTGCAACCCACAGTCGGTTGGGGCGGCTGACCTGGAAGTTTCGCTCCACCAGATCCGGAGCCGGACGGCTGTCTTGGCCTCTCAGGGTCGTGCGTGTCTTGCGTCTGCGGCTAACGCCTTCAATGCCGGCGACTTTCATCAGTCGGGCCACCCGGTTTTTGCCCACCAGGTGACCTTCCTCTCGAAGTTCCGCCGTAATGCGGGGAGCTCCATAGGTCCGACGACTTTGCTGGTGGATCCCGTTGATTGTTTCCAGAAGACGAGCATTCGCTTCATCTCGAGTCGAAGGTCCGCGATCGACCCACGCGTAGTAGCCACTGGTGGAGACACCCAGCAAACGGCACATGGTGGTGATTGGATAGTCGGCCTGATTCACTTTCACGAACCTGAAGACTCCTTGGAAATCGGATCGCTCTCCCGTGCGAACCAGGCCGCGGCTTTTGCCAATATTTCCCGCTCAACCCTCAGCTGCCTATTTTCTTTGCGCAACTTCCGCAGCTCGGCTCGTTCTACCGTCGTCAGGCCGTCTCTACGACGGCCTTCATCCAGGTCTGCCTGGGCGATCCAGTTGCGGATCGTCTGTTCGTTGGGTTCAAACTCTCGGGCCAGCTCACCGGGGCTGCGCCCGGCTCGATGAAGCTCGACTATCTGCTGGCGAAACTCGGGTGGATAAGCTCGTCTTGTTCTTGGCATCGTGTCCTCCATTCTCCCAAAGGATTAGGTGTCCACGAAACCGGGGGAACTCCACTGGGCGACTCTGCGCATGACTGTTGTCTTGCCGACACCGGGCACCCCGGTCAGGAGGAGTTTAGGCCTCGGAGCCATCCACTGGTTGTAAAAAGTGGCGGGCACTATTGTGTTTGCCCTCCGGCCCACAATCCTACTTAGAGTCCCTACGCTTCCCGAAGCGAACTCCTGGCGGCACACAGATTGTAAAGCCACCCAAAGATGAGTCCGGCAACAAAACCATCGACCAGGCCATAGACCGTGCCGACTATCACTTCCCCAAATGAGGGTGCTGCCTGGTAGCCCGGATAGAGTGAAGCGACGGCTTCTAAGAAAGCGACCCCATAGGTTGTCCAGATCAGGTTCGCCAAGCCGGTCAACAGGATACACCCGCCCCAGCAGATCGCAGTGGTAAATGCCAATGCCTTGATGTTGAAACGCATAACAGCCTCCTTGCAGCCATTGTAGTAAACAACGACAAAGACGATCTGATCTTAGCTCCGTACTGTACCGTCAGCTCAACAAGGTCGGACTCTATTTTGACACGACCTAGAGCCCAGGGCTTCGTTCTTCGCCTGCTGGTCCTTCTCGTGGCGAAGGAGTAGTTCGACCAGGCTGTGGAATCCGGTCTTGATGGCGACTTCCAGTGGGGTCTTATGGTTTGAGGGAGTCGTGAGGGACCGGCCGGAGTCAATCCAGGCCTCCAGTTTGTAGAGGTTTCCGATCTGGCAGAGGTGGAGGAGGGATTTGGCTTCCTCGCGAGTAAGAGCAAGCACCACTTTGGTTACGCAACTGTTTTTCTGTAATTTGACTGAGAGCGATCTGAAACAGGATTCTCCTGTGGGTTGAAATCGACCAGACTGAGGTACTGCTTCCCGATCAGCCAGTCTTCGTGAATCTCCTCGACGACGGCGGTGATGAGTCGCAAAGCGGACTCGGTGTTTGGAAAGATACCGACGACCCGGGTGCGCCGGCGAATCTGACGGTTTAGGTTCTCCAGCCCGTTGTTGGTGCGAATGCGCCGCCAGGTAGAACGTGCAAAACGAAAGACCGTAAAGCCTTCGGGCAGGTTGGTCTCCATCCAATCGGCCAGCTCCGGGTTGCGGTCACGGTATTGCTCGACTCGGGTTCGAAGCATGGCCTCGCCCTCGCCGCCTGAGGGTGCGTTGAAGATGTCTCGAATGTCAGTGGCGATGGCGGCACGTTGATCGGATCGGCGGGCGTAACGCTGAGCATTCTGGCTCAGGTGAAACTGACAGCGTTGCCAGGGCACCGAGGGAAAAACGGCTCTTCTAGCAGCACGTAGACCCGAGTGGTCATCGCTGACAATCAGCTGCACACCCTCCAGACCACGCTTTTGAAGCTGCTGCAGAAACCCTCGCCAGTGGACCTCAGCCTCGCTGAGTCGGCAGCTGACCCCAATCACCTCCCGCTTGCCCCAGCAGTTGACTCCGGTCGCTTTCAAGACGGCCACATCCTGAATGCTGCCCTGGCGACGGACCTTCTCGTAGTGCGCATCCAGGTACACAACTGGATAGCTGCCCAAAGGGCGGTTGCGAAACTGCTCGAGTTCGTCGTCCAGCAGCTTGGAGATTCTTGAGACCTGGCTGGCGGAGATCTCGGTGCCGCACAGCTGCTCGGTAATCTCGGTGACCTTGCGCGTCGACACGCCCATTACATACATCTCGGCGATGGCCAACTTGAGCGCCTTCTCCGAACGGCACCCTCGTTCCAGGGATCGGGGATAGAAGTCCAGGTGACGTACTTGTGGAATCCGGATTCGCAGCTGTCCCACTCGAGTGGACAGCGTCTTGTCCTTGTACCCGTTGGCGTGGTCTCGACGCTGCTCGCTCCGCTCCCAGCGTCGAGCTCCCAGAAACTCTTCTCGTTCCAGCTGCATGGCGGCGTTGATCAGCTTCTCTAATACTCCTCGAAACGCTTCACTGCCTTCTTCGATCAGCTCTCTCAATAGTTCTCGTGGTAGCCTCTGTTTTGGGTCTGGGGTCATTCGGATCCTCCTTACTCGTTGCCTTGAGTTTTTGGAGAAATCCTGCCCCAGACCTCTGATCCTTTTAGCTCACCTTTCCCAAATTACAGAAAGAACGGTACACCCCTAGATTCAGGAGCTGCGCTTGTCAAGAACGACGATTGGTTCCCGGTCTTCCTACGAGCTTACACGTCACAACGCACAAGGGTTTAGCGAACTGATACCGGGACGGTCCTATGTTCAATTGCACGTAGTCCATGCTGCATCCGACCCGGAGCTTCATGGTGTGATCGATGTGGACGGTCCCCAACTACTGTCGTTCTGGGAAGAGGGAGCGTGACGGCATATACCTCCGATCGTGTTTCCTTGAGGGGTTTACCAGCCTCCGGTTCTTGATGGCTAGCCTGGCGCAATGCTCCCCTTCGGGACCTCGTAGTGTGCCAAAACTCCGCTGACCGGTATCTCACGGTGGCCAGATCCTGTGGCTCGCTTTTCTGATGGACATTCCGTCTGACCGGTCTGGAGGAATGGAATACGATAGTCTTCATGAACTTGCCTTTGAAGTTTCTGCTGCTGATCAGGGCGGGTTGGGTGAATCGTGCACAGCAGAATGCAATCGATTATCTCAAAGAGGAAAACCGCATACTCCGTGAACAGGTGGGCAACAAACGGCTGCGCCTCACCAATGCCCGGCGGCGGCGGCTCGCTCAAAAGGCCAAAATCGTGGGACGCGCGGCCCTGAGGGAGCTTGCCTGCATCGTCACACCCGATACGCTGCTGCGCTGGCACAGAGAGCTGATCGCCAAGACGTACGACGGCAGCGAACAACGCAGACCAGGTCGCCCCCGGAGTTCGGAAGAGATCCAGGCACTCATCGTCCGGATGGCCGAAAGACAATCACACCTGGGGGTACACTCGAATCAGAGGCGCCTTGCGTAATCTGGGCCACCGGATTGGGCGGAACACCATTAAATGGATTCTCAAAGATCACGGTATCGAGCCGGCTCCGGAGCGAGGCAGGGGGATGCCGTGGGAGACTTTTCTGAAAGCCCATTGGGGAGCGATCGCTGCTGCCGACTTCTTTTCCCTGGAGATCATCACCAGGGCTGGCCTGGCTCGTTACTTCGTACTTTTTGTGATCGACCTCAAGACCCGGCGCGTCGAGGTCGCAGGTATCATTCAGCAACCTTAGTACATAAGTTCTTAAATACACTAACGTATTATATCAGGCTGATTTGGCATTGTGGTAACCTGAAAGGAGTTCCACAGTGCCTCGACACAGCCCGTATAAGATCGTTCTATCGCCAGGTGAGGAAAGAGAACTATTGGCTCGTGCCCGAAAATATACGTTACCGTATTTTCAGGTACAGCGAGCCAAGATGATTCTCCTGGCAGCCCAGGGTTTGCGTAATGATGAGATCGCGAAACGTTTGGATACCCGTCGAGAGGTGGTATGTTTCTGGAGAAAGCGCTTTTTCGAAAAACGCCTGATGGGTCTGGAGGAGAACTCTCGGCCGGGTCGCCCCCGGTCTTTTCCCCCCAGAGGTAGTGGTCGAGGTTAAAGCCTTGGCCTGTGAGTTGCCCGCCACCTTCGGATTGCCCATCTCGCGATGGAGCAGCGCCGATCTGGCCGCCCAAGTGCGCCAGTCCGGGTTGGTCGCCAGCATCAGCAGGACCACCGTCTGGCGCTGGCTCCATGAGGACGCCATCCGCCCTTGGCAGCATCGCTGCTGGGTTTTCCCTCGAGACCCCCATTTCGCCGAAAAAGCGGGGCGTATCCTCGACTTGTATGAGAGAGTGTGGCTGGGGCATCCCCTGAAAGACGGTGAATTCGTCCTCTCCGCCGACGAAAAAACCAGCATCCAGGCACGCCGCCGTCGGCATCGAACCCTCCCCCCTCAACCCGGCGTCGCGATGAAGGTGGAACATGAATACACGCGCTGCTGCGCTTGGGCTTATTTGGCAGCACTGGATGTGCATCGGGCCAAGCTCTTCGGTCGCTGTGAACGAAAAAATGGGATTGCTCCTTTTGGCCGCTTGGTCGATCAAGTCATGACCCAGACTCCCTATAAAGAAGCCCGAAGAGTCTTCTGGATTTTGGACAATGGATCGGCTCACCGGGGAGCCCGCTGCATCCGCCGGCTTCAAAGCAAATATCCTCGAATCGTCCCCGTCCACGGACCCGTCCATGCGAGTTGGTTGAACCAGATCGAGATCTATTTCTCCATTGTCCAGCGCAAAGTTCTTACCCCGAATGATCAACGTCAAATAGAATTCCCGCCGCATTGACTCATCCAAAATCGAACTGATGGCATACCGTTGCCTCATCAAGAATCGAACCGAAAACTTGATGAGGAGGTCACAGATTGAAGAAGAAGTTGAGTTTGGAGTTGCGCCGAGAATTGTTGACGCGTACCGCTGAGGATTACGCATCGGCCCGCAAAGGGATCAAGAGCCAGATTGTAGATCAGTTGGTCGCGACAACCGGCTACGGTCGCAAACATGCGATTACCCTGTTGAACAATCCGCCGAGCAGGGCCAGTTCGTCGCGGCCCCGCCGTGCCCGATACGATGACCGGGTGAAGCGGGCACTGGTGACTCTTTGGACAACGGCCAACCGGATCTGCGCAAAGAGACTGGTCCCCTTTGTTCCCGAGTTGATCGAAGTTATGGAGAGGAACGGTCATCTATCCTTGCCGCCTGATGTTAGGCGAAGGCTGCTAGCGATCAGCCCAGCTACCGCTGATCGATTGTTGGCTTCCGAAAGAAGCAGCCGGCACGGTGTCAGTACGACCCGACCAGGAAGCTTGCTCAAGAAGCAGATCAAGGTCCGAACCTTCGCTGACTGGGATGATCTTCAACCCGGTTTTGTCGAAGCCGACCTTGTGGCTCACTGCGGCGAGAGTGCTGCAGGCAGTTTCCTACACACTCTGGTCCTGGTGGACGTCGCAACGGGCTGGACCGAATGCGTGGCGCTGCTACGGCGTAGCGAAGCCGATGTGATCGGATCTCTCAACTGCCTGCGTGGGCGGCTCCCGGTTCCTCTTCTCGGATTGGACACGGATAACGGAAGCGAATTCATCAACTATGAGATGCTCCGTTACTGCCAAAGAGAGCAGATCACTTTCACTCGTTCCCGGGTGGGTCGAAAGAACGATCAGGCCTTCGTTGAGGAGAAGAATGGTTCGATCGTGAGACGGCTGATTGGCTACGATCGCTACACGGGTCTGGGGGCCTGGCGAGCCCTGATTCAGCTTTACGAGATTCTGCGCCTCTACGTGAACTTCTTTCAGCCCTCGATGAAGCTAATCGAGAAGCAACGCCGGGGTGCACGCGTCAAGAAACGCTACGATCGGGCTCAAACTCCTTACCAGCGAATCTTAGCCTCTGATTGTCTCACCAAGAGAAAAATAGAACCCATCAAAGACCTGTACAGGAAGCTGGATCCAGTCACGTTACTCAAAGAACTCGAGCGAAGACAGGACCATTTTTGGACCTTTGCCAACGGACAAAGAGAACCGGAGGGAAACGGCTCCCCTAGAGAGATGGATGCTGTTGTCAGGAAGTACCTTGCTGAGATCAGTGCTGCACCAGAATCCAACCAAATCAGGAGATATCGGCGGACGAAGAAGCCCCGGGTTGCCCGGACTTGGAAGACCCGGGAGGATCCTTTCGTTGAAGTCTGGCCAGAGGTTCGTGTCCAACTGGAAGTCAATCCCGCTCAAACAGCCAAAGCGCTTTTCATTCGGCTTCAACAACGCCATCCCTGTCGATTCTTTGATGGGCAGCTGCGAACTTTGCAGCGCCGCGTCAGGGACTGGCGAAGAGAACAACTCTACAAGGCCGAGATCTCCCGTGTAGAGCCAACGTTCTCTGAAATCGGGTCTGATTTCGCAAAAGAAGGTGCGCCAACAAAGGGGCAACCAGCCGAGGTCAAAATAGTCTTATGAGCCATGGGAAGTGTCCCCTGACGGCCACACAGCAATGTCGCCTCGACCGCTGGGCCGTACATCTCCAGCAGCAGGGACTTCACGGTCCCGGGACAACCCAAGAAGGGGGTCACCTGAGTCGGCCGCCGAGAGGGAACCCCATTCGGGCTCGCCCTCACTGTGTCCCCTCTCGCAGTCCAAGAACCGGACAAGACAATTCGCTCAAACCAAGAACAACACCCTACTTGACAAGGTGGGTCATTTTTACGTGATCACTCCGGCACATTATTCCCTTGTCATTTCGACCTTCCACTCCACCCGTTGTTTCTGCGAGACGGAAGAAATAAGCTGTTCTGAACTGGGTTCGATTCCCAATGAGGCAAGTTTCTAGCTTCGGTTCGATTCTTAGATGAGGCAACACGCGAATTCTAACTGTCGCCAATCACAGCCCCACCCCAATCGTGATGAGCATATAGGTGAGCGAAGAGAAAACGATCGCGCAAGAGTCTTCTCTGGTCCATTCGTTCGCCTCCTCAGGCGTCCATTCCCTTCGAAACCAGCTCACATCAGCCTCCTCGTCTGCCAGGACCCTCATACGGGGTCAAAGCAAACCGCGTCTTTGCGCCTCCATTCTCACTGGGCCCCAGAAACCGATGGGTCGCGACTGGACGTAACAGCGGACCAGACGGTCCATATCATCGGGCGGCGTTAAGAGCGTGACGGGCAGGTAAATGATGATTCCCAGGGCCATGAGCAGCCAGAACTGAAGATAGTCCGGGAGTTCGGGCAAGATCCCGAAAGCCGGCAGTACCCATACGACCAGCCAGCTGAGACCCAGGTTCGCAATCCAGGAGGACAGGTAGCCCCAGCTGTTAAAGCGCCACCAGATCACCTGCAGAATGTTGGGAAGCCACACGCCGGCCGCCATGATCCACAAGGAGAAGATCAGCCACTTGGTGATCTCCTCCATCATCGAACCGTAGAGAAAGGAACCAAGCAGAACGACCAGGGTGGAGACCCTTCCCACCCAGACCAGCTTCCTCTCGCTGGCGGCGGGATTTACATAATGATGGTAAAGATCGCGCGTGACGTACAGGGCTCCCAGGTTCAGCACAGTAGAGATCGTGGACAGATGAATCGCCACAATGGCAGCAAAGAAAAACCCGATCATTCCGACCGGGAGGTTCTCAAACCCGATCCGGAACCAGGCCATCTCGTAATCGGCTGTTTCCGGGATATCCGGATGGAGGACGAAGAAGCCGAGTACGGCGGCGGCCCACAGGGAATTGCGCGCCAGCACCAGGGCCGTTCCCACCCAGATGGCGTAGCTGGCGTCCCGTATCGTCCGAGCGGACTGGATGCGCTGCGCCTCAGCGTACCAGTCAATAGTGGTTCCCATGCCAAAGCCTCCCAGCAGGGCGATGAACAACATCGTGAGAAACCAGGCCACTGGAAAGTCACCCGCAAAAAAGCCGCTAAAGGCAAAAGGATTGATGCGCCATAGCTGGTCCATTTCCTCCAATCGGGTCACGATTCCCGAGGGACCGCCGGCAGCAACCACGCCCCAGACCGAAACGATGATGATGGCGAAGAGGGCGATAATGCCCTGCTGGAGATCGGCAATCACAACGCCCCAGTACCCGGAGGAAAGAACGTAGATTGCAGGAATGGAAGAAAAGACCACCAGGCCCACCCAGGGTTCCCAGCCGAAGGCGAAGTTGCAGACCTTGCCCATGGCGATCCCCACCCAACCCAGGATGAACATATTCATAAAGACCTGCCAGCCGGCCACCCAGCCTCGCAGCAGTTCGCTGCCCAGACCACTGAATCGGAGGGTCTGCCACTCGGCCTGGCTGAAGGCGAGGGATCTGCGAAAAATTTTCGTCGATACGAAAGCACTGATGGCACACCAGGCGGAGAAGAAGGTGTACCAGATTCCCGTCATCCCGTGACGGTAGATCACGCCGGCGACCCACATCGGTGTGTCCGTCGCCGTGTGAGTTGCGTAAACGGATGAAGCGGGCAGCCACCAGGGCAGTCCCCTTCCGGCCAGGAAAAAGTCCGCTTCCGACCTTTTTCCAAGGCGGTAAAAGAGGGCACCGCTCAAGATTATCAGTACCAGGAAGGATACGAACCAGATCCAGTCGAGAGTTGTAAAAACCACCATGGCGGGTTGCGCTCAGTGCGTAAGCTTAGGGTAGTGGGTGAGGAAAGAAAACCCGAAGGGAGTGAAAGAGAAAAACTTCCCCTCTTCCAGCTATCGGAGGACTCGGCGGAAAACAATCCATCCGCGAACGTGGGAAGGCACTGGACGTTGGGCGGGTGACGTGGAAATATAGGAGGGATGGACAAGGGATTCTCTGTGGTCCTCGGTATGTCGGTGGCCTATATTGCTTCCTTCGCGGGGATGGCCTTTGCCTACTGGGCGTATCGGCGCCGCAAGAAGCAGGACGGAGAAAAGGACAACGAATGACGGGTGAATTCAACTGGTTTTGGAGCGTCGTCGTTCCGGCCTCGGTGTTGCTGCTCTCTTTTGTCGTGGCCCTTGGGCTTTACCGCCACTTTTCCAAACACTAGTGCAGCGCCCGATTGTAGTCTGGCCAGTTGCGCACTCGATACAGGAAGGTGTATTCATTCGGTGTCATTCCTGGTGCCGGCACGCTGGCCCGTCGGAGACCCGCCGCCGCGATTGGTGCAACAACGCCCAGTCCGTGGTTGAGGAGAATGTTCTTGATCAGCGCCATCGTAGATCTGAGTCACCCTTTGGATGAAACGACGCCGGTGTTCCCGGGCGATCCCGGGCCCCAGATCACCGTTCTGGAGACTGTTCGAGAGGTACGGACCGACGGCCGGCGCAGCTTGAACAGCAGCCACATTGCCATCGGCCTGCACTGCGGCACGCACATGGACGCGCCGTTCCATTTTTTCGATGACAAGCCGACCATTGACCAGGCGCCGCTGGAGAGATTCATCGGGTCGAGTCTGCTTGTGGACTTGAGACCACTCGCGGCCAGAGCCTCGATAGGAGTTGAGCCTCTCGCGCCGTTCCGGGCGGCGCTCGAGCGACACAAGAAGGTTGTGATCCAGACCGGATGGCACGAGCGCTGGAAAGACTCGTCTTACTTCAAGGATCACCCTGTAGTGTCCGAGGAAGCCGCGAAGTTTCTCGTCGAGTGCGGGATTCATTTGATTGGGATTGACACGCCCTCGGTCGACGTCCCTCCTTTCCCGGCCCATCTGGAACTGCTGGGCAACGACGTTCTCATCGTCGAGAATCTGACCAATCTGGATGCTATCGAGGAAGAGGTATTTCAGCTCGTCGTGCTTCCCTTGAAGATCCGGGGTGGCGAAGCCTCGCCGGCGCGGGCCCTCGCTATGCCGGATCAACGCGAACCGGATTTTCCCTGAAGAGAACACAGTGACTTGACCGGAAGGTTGCTGCAAAGCCGGGGCAGTGATAAATTTCCATCATTCGTCACGAAGGTCAGGGGAAAATCCGGTCGGAAGCTGCACAGCGGTGAATTGGAGCAGGAGGAATATGCAATGGGAAGACTACAGCTGCTAATGTTGTCCTGGTTGAGGGTTTCCAGTATCACAGGCTCCAGGGCTGCGACCACAATTGCAGTTCTTGGACAAGCGCTGGTCCTGATGGTCCCTTCTTCCGGTTCGGCTCAGGCTGCGATTCCAGCAGCGGAACGAGAGGCACTCATCGCTCTGCACACGGCCACCGATGGAAACAATTGGGAGGAGAGCACCAACTGGCTCGGGGATCCCGGCAGTGAGTGCGATTGGTTTGGGGTCGTTTGCGACGCCGGCGGAGGCACGGTCAAGGAGTTGTCTCTCAGGAGCAATCAGCTGGTGGGTCCCATCCCTTCTGAACTGGCCGACCTGGTGAATCTGACAAACTTGGATCTTGGCCAAAATGAGCTGAGCGGTTCCGTTCCGACACGGCTGGGACAACTGGCCAACCTGGAAGAGCTAGGCCTTTTCGGTAATGAATTGAGCGGTCCTCTTCCCCCTGAGCTGGGCAATTTGGAGAACCTGGAAGTATTGGTGCTGGCCAGCAACCAATTCACAGGGACTCTTCCGCCCGAGCTGGGTAATCTGGTGAACCTGACGCAATTGTCACTGGGGAACAATCGGTTCGAGGGGTCGCTTCCCTCCGAGTTGGGGAATTTGGCGAACCTGGAACGGTTGTTCCTGAACGAGAACCAATTCAGGGGGACCTTTCCGCCCGAATTGGCCAATTTGGTAAATCTGACACAATTGTCACTGGAGGACAATCGGTTCGAAGGGCCGCTTCCCTCCGAGCTGGGTAATTTGGTGAACCTGGAACGATTGTTTTTAACGGACAATCGGTTCGAAGGGCCGCTTCCCTCCGAGTTGGGCAATCTGGTGAACCTGCAACAACTGTTTCTGTCGTTCAATAGTCTCAGCGGTGATGTTCCCGAAAGTTTGCAACAGCTGATGAGTCTGCGCTCAAACGGACTAGACCTCCGTTTCAATCGGCTCACGACCAGCAATCTCGCCCTGGCCGACTTTCTGAACACCAAGCAAAGAGGTGGTCTTCTGTGGCAGAGTGTCCAGAATGTTTCGGCCGTTTACCCGCAACTAGGTATCGGCGGCGGTCTTACGGCCGTATTTTTCGTTACCAATTCGAGCGAAGCGGCTTGGAGCGGGAGTGGCTACCTGGATGGCGGGCGTTGGCCCGGAGGTCAGCAGTGGTGGCTGGATGGAATCGAGATGACCGGGGCCTCATCCTTTACCCTGGATCTGGAACCTCGCCAGACCCGGAAATTGGTTTTCGAAGGCTCGGAAGAGCAGGCCGTGGCCGGCTGGTTAACCCTCACGGCTGACACGGGGTTTGATCGGAACGATGTGGCAACGGCATTCTTCTACAACCTCGTCCAGGAGGACAGGTTGATCGATTCGACGGGAGTGACTCCGGCTCAGCCCTCCCGGGTCTTTGTCATCCCGGTGGAGCGGACGGCGGATGGCAACACGGGCATGGCTTTTCGCAATGTCGTGAGCCAATTGGAACTCTCGCTTTATGACGATTCCGGTAATCTCATCGAAACGGCAAGAGCCTCTAATGATGCTAAGTTTATCGACCAGTTCTTCACGGCGGTCCCGGAGGGGTTCAGCGGTTCAGTTCAGGCAGAATCTTCCTCCAGCTTTTTTGTCACCGTCCTTCGCCTGGAATTTACTGATGATGGTTTTCAACTGACCAGCATTCCAGCTACATCGGTCCCAAGTACCAGTCTCTTTTAGCGGCCAGCCTGGCGGGCAGAAGCCGGGTCGCATTCCTGGTTTTGATGCTTGCGCAGGGTCATGTACCTGGATTCCGGTCCAGGACATAGAGCCGGTTCGCGTTCTCCCACAGGATCGCCCGCTTGACGTCATCCCCCACGTCCAGTCCCTCCACCTTGCCGATCTCGGACGGGAAGGTCCCCCAGGGCGAGTCTGTAGCGAACAGAACGCGGTCGACGCCCAATCCACTCGCCAGGAGCTCCCCGACCAGCCAGCGCGGCGCGAAGCCGGGCACGATCGAGGTGTCGGTGTACACATCGTAGCCCTTCTCGATCCACTCGATGAACCTGGGAACAAACCGGAACGCCGGGGCGATCGCTTTCCCCATGTGCACCAGCTGGTAGGTGGCAGCCTCGCCATACTCGGACAGGAAGGCGTCGAAGTGGAGAGGATCAGCCTCGGGCAGGTACCCCGTGTGGAAGTGGACGACGAGGTGGTGGGTGTGGGCCGTCGCCAGGATCCGTTCCATCGTGGCTCTGATCTGTGGCGTCCACGTTCGTGGGTCGACGGACACGCCCTCCCAGGTGTTCGAAGCCATCTTGAGCGCCCGGATGCCGGTGTGTGGTAGCACGGAGAGGGCTGCTTCCGTCCGCGCGCGGTTCTCGGAGAGCGGCGAGACCCACAGCGCGCCGTACAGCTTGAGCGTCGGGTCGACCGTCTCGAGCACGAGATGGTTGGTTCGGAAGGCCGAGGTCTGGTCCTCGAGATAGGTAGGGATGATCACGCCTCCGTCGAGGCCATAGTGGGAAAGGTAGGCCCTGCAGGCCGCGCCGTCCGCGTGGTCGACATTGTCAGGTACAGGAGTGATTGTCCTGCCAGCAAACGACCGGGTCGCGGCGGCGCCGATATGGAAGTGTGCGTCGAAGATCGGTGATTCCATTGCATTCCGCCCGGACATGGTGTGCATCCGGGGCCGCCATTCTACCGGATGGCTCGCAGAGGCTTCTTCATGAACAGCACGCAGGAAGGAAGGGACGGGAATCTCTTCATCTCTCAGGGGTGAAATGGGGCAAGCCCGGATTATTCATCCGGGCAACGCTTTTGATGCGTTGCACTGGGTCTGTGTGCCGCAGGGAGTCCGGCTGACTCAAGGGTGTCCTTGGAGTGCTTGGTGTTCGCCTGCTACAGGCTGATCCAGATTCGGTTGAGATCAAAAAAAAGGCATAAGATAAGGTAGAAGGAGGGCTCGAATGCAAGTACCGACAGATTCCAAGTCCACGATTATTTCCACCTATCGACAGAAAACACCCGGGTCCGAGCAGTTGTCTCTGGACGCCAAGGGCCTGTTCCCGAGTGGAGTGACGCACGATGCCAGACACCTGGACCCCTACGGAATCTATGTAGAACGAGCCAGGGGTTCTCACAAGTGGGACGTTGATGGGAACCGGTATATCGACTACTTCGGAGGCCACGGAGCCCTTCTCCTGGGGCACAACCATCCCCAGGTGATTAAAGCGGTTCATGAAGCATTGGAAAGAGGGACTCACTTCGGAGCGAATCATGCCCTCGAAGTTCGCTGGGCCGATTCGATTCGAAGGCTCATCCCCAGCGCCGAGAGGGTGCGGTTCACATCCTCCGGGACGGAGGCCACTCTGATGGCGGTTCGCCTGGCCCGGGCCTTCGCGGGCAGGAACAAGATCATTCGCGTCAAGAGCCATTTTCATGGCTGGAACGATCACATGAGTTCCGGGTACACCTCCCATTTTGACGGATCCCCCACTGCCGGCGTACTGAGCCAGGTGGCTGAGAACGTGGTGCTTCTGTCGCCCCGCAGACTGGAGGAGTTGGAAGACGTGCTGTCAGGTGATTCGGACGTGGCCGCCGTCCTGCTGGAGCCCACCGGTGCCCTGTTTGGAAGGATTCCACTATTGCCGGAATCGTTGATGGCGATCCGAGAGATCACGCACAGGCACGGCGTACTGCTCATCCTCGATGAGGTCGTAACCGGGTTCCGGGTGTCTCCAGGCGGCGCCCAGGCCCTGTATGGAGTCAGCCCGGATCTCACCACCCTGGCCAAAGTCCTGGCCGGAGGACTCCCGGGAGGGGCGGTTGTGGGACGCAAGGAGATTCTGGACAGGCTGGATTTCAAAGCGGCTCGACTCGAGGGGTATGAAAAGATTCATCACGCGGGGACTTTTAACGCCAACCCGGTCTCAGCCGCTGCCGGAGTCGCGGCACTGGGGTTGATCGCGACCACTGATGCCTGTGAACGGGCCAACGCTGCCGGCGCTCGCCTCCGCGAGAGGCTCAGCAAGGTCCTCGAGGCAGAAGAGGTCTCCTGGGCAGTCTACGGTGACTTCTCGGCTTTCCACATCTTTACCGACCCCGGGAACCGGGGGGTGACACTCTCTGAATTTGACCCCTGCCAGATGAACTTCGAGGAGCTGATCACCAATCCGCCGGGAGTGGCCGCAAAGCTGAGGCTTGCCCTCTTGATTCATGGCGTCGACATCGCCGGCTGGCCCGGGGGATCCTGCTCCGCTGCCCACTCAGAGGAAGATCTGGAAGAGACGGCTCGGGCTTTTCGCGAAGCCATCCGAATGATGAAAGTGGACGGCGTATTGTGAGGGTCGGCCGGGCCCGGTTAGCGGGCGACCACAAGGGTCGCCCCTACGAATCCTGCCCGATTAGAGCACCGTTGCGGTGATGCCCTTCCCCGTCGACTCTCTTGCCCTGCGCAGTAGCTCCTCAGGAATCTGAACCGTAATTTTTGTTTACTCACTCATGTGTCCATTATACCAGTCTCTATACCATAGACTAATATGGTATTCCGTGCCTCGACCTGGCGTTGGAATTGCTGACAGCTAGAGTCATTCCCGGTCGCCGCGGGGCGCCTCCCGCATTCAGGTTCCAACGTTCCAGCGTTCCAAGGTTCCAAGGAATTCCAAGATCCCAGAGTGGGTAAGGGGCCAGAGTGGGAGGGGCCTCAGGCCGCGACCGCCGGGGCTTGACTCGCAGCGGCAACTAGTTTCCAGCCAGGTCATTTCAGCGGGCCCCGCCTCTTCAGCTCCCAGGGCGGTGTCGGGTTCGGCAGGGACCAGACTCCCCGCCTGTCGGCCCTGGCTTGTAGTTCTGCCGCCGCCAGCCCTGGATCACTGGAGTACCTCTTGTAGTGCCAGGCCAGACCCGCCCTGACCAGTTCCAGGGAGACGTCCACGGCATCCACTTCCACCCGGGCGACCAGCCGGCCGTATCTGTCCTTCTCTTTGGGAAAGATGCGGACCTGACGGTCGGAGACAAGACTGGAGGTAAACTTTGTGGCCCTCCTGGAGAAGTCCTGTCCTCTCTCCGGGGTGTCAATGCCCAACAGCCGGATCTTCATCTTCTCAGTCCCAGCCAGCACGGTTATGGTATCGCCATCGGTGACGCCCACGCAGCGGGCGGTGAAGTTCGCCTCCGGCAGGCAACTCTGAGGAAAGAGGGCCAGAAGTACCCAGAGTGCAACCTTCCTTCTCAGCCGGGGCACCCTGTTTCTGGTTCGACTCGGTTGGCTCGGCATCAATCAGATAGTAGCAATTCGGCTCCCATGGCTCGCTGACAGTCTGATCTTTCCAGTAGCCCTGGCAGAGAGGCTTGCCCCGGTCCTGGATTCCAGTGAAGTGTTGCCAAACTCGACTTGAAGTCGCGCTTGAACCTGCCCGATGATTATAATAGCGGGTACTTCTTGAGCCCGAGGCCGAACCGGCCTTCTGTCGAAGGCGTCGGGTCTACTGATTGCACAGCACGCACCCTGTCAAAGGAGGATGTGATGAAGCGACTCTATCTCGTACTGGCCATCATTGGCGCGGTGGTTCCGTATGTCTTTTTCATCCAGCATTTCTCGGGTGAGGGCTTCGGTCTTCCGACTTTTCTCAGAGCGATGTTCGCCAATCCAGCGGCTGGCGGCATCAGCGCGGACCTGCTGCTGTCATCGTTCATATTCTGGGGATTCATGTTCCAGCAGCGAAGTCGAGGGAAGGGTCCAGGTCCGGCAGTTTTCGTCGTACTCAATCTGCTCATCGGGTTGTCCTGTGCGTTTCCCGCATACCTTTACGCAAGAGAGCGTCGGGTGACAAAAGGATAGAGTAAACCTGAGGATCTGACCGAGTCGGCCAGGACTGAGAACCCGCAGATGCCGGCCGCTCGGATGCGGAGGCGTCTTCCTGGGCCATTTGATTGGACTCGGAAGCGGCTAGCTGACGAGGGTATTGGATCAAGACGCTGGAGGCGGCCCAGGCGGTGACCGTCCAGGGGCTCTACAACGTTCCGGTGGCGGTTGATCTGGAGGGAGAGGCCGGGGGCCGCTACAACCTGATGGGGCACCCTTTCGAGTTCGATGTCTGCTGGACGGACGTGAAGGTCATCAACCCGGTCGCGACCATCAACGAATGTGCTGCCGCTCCGAACTGCACTCTTGGCGAGGCCGATGCGGCGGGGTATACGTCACGGCTGGCTTACAAGTGGGAGGGCGGGGTGTACGAGGCTTTTGACGGACAGACTCCGGGACTCGAAGGCACGCTGGTTCCCTGGGACGGGTTCTGGGTCAAGGCCTTCGCGACGGGTCTTAAGCTGGAGGTTCCGGCCAGCCCCGCATTGGACTGTGCGGCGCTGGGAGAAACACCACTCTCCAGCGCTGTGGCCTTCCGCAAGTCGGACAGCAAAAAAACTGCCGCAAACTGGTTCGTACGCTTGATCGCCGAGTCGGGAAGTCTGAAAGACTCCCACAATGTTCTGGGACAGCTCTCGGACAGTGTCGTAGAGTATGACTCGCACGATCTGCCCGAACTGTCTCCCTTTTCGGCTCCCTATCTGAGCATCGTGTTTCCCCGCCCGGACTGGGGTGAGCGCAGTGGTGACTACACGTCGGATTTTCATTCTCAGCAGACCAAGATCAAAGACGAGTGGTACTTTGAAGTTCTGAGCTCGGATCCGGAGGCCACCGTGACCCTCACGTGGGAAGGTGAGGAGTCTTTGCTGGAGAAAGCCTTGCTGGTCGATGCCGAGCCGGGAAAACGATTTCTGATCAAGCGGGGCGAAAGCTATACTTTCACAATGGAGGGCGTGCGCAAGGGATTCTGGTGGCAAGCGAAGTGATGCCCTGTTGATGCGGTTCAGGTCTTTCATTAGATTCTCGCGCTTTCTGACAGCCAGCCTGATCCTGAGCCTGGCAGGGGTCTCAACCTTTGCCCAGCCCAGCATTAATTCTTTCTCGGTACCGGATTCGGTCAAAGAGATGGGAGTCGCGTTTGCCACGGTGAGTGCCTCCGGTCAGAACCCGCTAACCTATACCTGGAGTTTTGAGCCTGACAACACAGATCAGGCGTTTTTCTTCAATCCTGCGAGCGCCGCCTACTCGAAGACGATCTCGGGAACCTCGGTGATCTTTGGGGTCGGGAATCCGGGTCCGAATCCACCCAGCCCCTCACTTGAAGGCAAGCACTTCACAGTGAAAGTGTCAGTTTCCGACGGGACCGACACAGTGATCAGAACAAGACAGGTCATGGTCAGTGGTTCGAATCAAAGGCCCGTCATCATGGTGGCCAATACCGGCATGGGCACACAGGCCAACCCCAGGGTGAGCCCTCAGGGGCTCAGTCTGACAGCCAACCAGAGCTTTGACCCGGACGGTGATCCGGTCCGTTTTGGCTGGAGGCTTGGCGTTGTCACCGGGGGCCAGACCTGCCCGGGGAAGGTGCTGGTCGTGTTCGGGAAGGAAACAGACAGGCCCAGCCTGCCCCTCCCGCTGGTCACAGCCCGCCCCCAGAATCCGATGCGCATCAACTTTGCATATCGGGTGATCGATGGAATGTATATTCTGGAAGACAGTGTTCTCGGTTTCGCCGCCGCCCAGAACGGCTGCACCGAGGGTGGATTCTCGAGTGGAACTTCAGTGGGGGTCCCATTCGGATGTGAGTCGGTTGGGAATCAGCCTGCCGTCGCGACGGTCGCGGCCACCTACACCATCCTGCAGGGCTTGCAGGGCGAGATTCAGGTGAACGACGCCGGCGATCCGGACAGTACTCCAGGCGTTCCGATTGATGGTCAGCCGGTAGAGCCTGGTGTCTCTTTCCAGTGGTCGGTGACTAACGGCCTGGGCCTGATGGTCACGGACGACCTCTCGGGGCGGACCACGGCGACGGTCACCTTCACAGCACCCCAGGTAGAATCTGACGAAACCATCGGCCTGGAGGTCCTTGTTTCGGATGCCGCAGGCTGCGGCCGGAAATACCCGATTGATCTCGGCGTCCTGAATTTCCTGAATGACGATCCCGACATAGAGCTGATCTACGAGGTGCAGGGTCAGAACATTTCTGGAAGCGCGTCGCCCGTCGATGCCCTTGCGACATCGCCGGCCACCGTCGAACTCGATGCCGGCGGGAGCAGTGATCCGGATGGGGACCCGACCACCTTTTCCTGGCAGGCCAGCAATGAGAATCTAACCAGTGGATCGACGGTACTGAGCTCCAACGATGCTATCGCTACTCTAACGGCTGCGCAGGGAACGAGCGGATCGGTGACCGTCACGGTTACCGTTTCCGATCACAGGGGTGGCCAGACCTCGCTGAGCCAGACGTTCGTGTTTTTCGCGCCTGATGAAGCCGCGCCCATGGCGCTGGCCGCCGCCACGCAGGGCGGCCTGCCCGTCAGCAGACCGCTCGGAAACGGTGAAGGGTTCAACCTGGACGCCAGCGCCAGTACCGTACCCGACGGCACTCAGGAAGAGATCGACAACCTGATTTTCGAGTGGACTCAGATCGCCGGGACGAACGCCCTTATCGGGGGCCTCGACCAGAAAGTAGTGAACGTCGTGGTCACCGACATCATGCAGGAAGAAAGCCTCGTTTTTCAGGTGTTGGTTCGGAATGGGTCCTCCCTCGATTCCGACGTAGTTCAGGTGCCAGTCCAACCTCAATACATAGACGGGCCGGATACGGGATCGAGCGAGGTCTTTTTCCCCATCACCGGTTTCGGACCCATCGGCGATGGAACATCTCTGGAGACTGCCCTCATCATTGAAGATGTTGGTCCCGAGGATCTGGATGATGTGACGATCGAGTTCTACGACGGCGAGGGAGCCCCCTTCGATGTTGGTTACAGGGCAGCCGGCGCATCTCCCCAGACGGTGGTCATCTGGGACCCGGAAACACCCTTCAGCATCCTGGGCCACACATCCAGGGTCATGGAGTTCGTGAGTGCGACGGGCCAGGAGATTTCCAGTGGGTGGGCCCGGGTTCGGTCTTCCGGTCGCCTGCGGGGATCCGTTCGTTTTCAGATTGTTGCTGGAGATGGTTCTCTTGTACAGGATGTCGGGGTTTTCGCCGGCAACAGGGGGCGAAGATTCCAGACACCATTCCGCCGCAAAGATGAGTTTGCGATCGCCATCTCGAACCCTGGAGACAGACCGGCCCTGGTGGATCTGTTCCTGGTCGCCAACGACGCTCCGGGTTTCCCGCTGGAGGTTGTGACCGAGCTGATTCAGCCCTCGGGAATGGAGGCTTTCTTTCTGGCGGAGCGTTTTTCGGACGACTTGCCGATTGACGAAGGCACACTGATCCTGGCGGTAGACGGGGAAGCCGAGGTCGTGGTGACGGGACTGATCACAAAGGATGGCTTCTTCTTCTCCGCCCAGTCCATCTCACGTATTGAGTAGCAGACGCAGGAGACAATTGAGAAGTGTGGGAGGCCCCTGACCGCTCTGGCTCCTCCCACTCTGGCCACTTACCCATTCTGGGCCTTCGGATACCTTGGAACTTGGAAGCTTGGAACTCTGGAACCCGAATGTGGGAGGCGCCTTGGCGCGGCGACCTGCAATCGTGAACGTGAGTACCCGGCGTTCGCGGCCTGAGGCCCCTCCCACTCTGGGACTCCGGATTCCTTGGAACGTTGGAACGCTGGAACGTTGGAACACCTGAGCCCCCTCCCACTCTCAAGAACTATGCACTAGTCCCAAAATAAGTACATGGGGTGTATACCCAGAGGTGGAAAAAAGCCTGAAACGCCAGTCCTGACGGGTATTCTGAGGTTCAGAAAAAGACCCAGAACAATCCCAAGAGGAGGCGTTTCAGGTGAATAGAAAGCATATCGAGATTATCAACAAACGCCAAGAGGAAATAGAGCGAAGGCTGGATCGAAGTTGGCGGCCTAAGAGTGGGGGACGGGTGCTGAGAGGAGGCAATATTGTCTACGACGTCTCGAGCCGTATGGGAGGGGTGAGTAGTGGAGGTCTGGGGCTGATTGTTCAGTTGGTCAAGCGCTTGAGGGTGGCGGAGAGGATCGACGAACGTGTGCGAGTGTTGAAGCGGCACCTTCCCTACCGGGAGTCGGACCACGTCTTGAATCTGATCTACAACGTGATGAGTGGGGGAGTGTGCCTGCAGGATGTAAAGTCACGGCGCGAGGATGTCAGCTATCTGGAGAGTGTAGGAGCGCGCAAGATCCCGGCACCGAGTACGGAAGGGGACTTTATCAGGCGTTTCAAGCAAGAGGATGTCTTGGCCCTGCAAGAAGCCTTCAACGAAAGCCGTCTGCAGGTGTGGCAAAGCCAAGCAGCGGAGATGGGCAAGCGAGCCACGATCGACGTGGACGGCACGACGGCCGAGACCACGGGGTGTTGCAAGGAAGGGATGGATCTCAACTACAAGGGACAATGGGGGTATGGACCCTTGGTGGTGAGTCTGGCCGAAACCAACGAGGTCTTGTACACGTTCAATCGGCCGGCCAGCCGACCGTCGCACGAAGGAGCGGTGGCGTGGATCGATCGAGCCGTGAAACTGGTCAGAAGAGGCGGCTTTGAGCAAGTGAGATTGCGGGGAGACACGGACTTTTCCCTGACCCGCAACTTCGATCGTTGGAGCGAGGAGGGTGTGGAGTTTGTGTTCGGGATCGAGGCCAATCGGAGCTTCGTCAGAGAGGCCGACAAGATTGGCGAAGCACAGTGGCAAAAGCTCGAGCGCAAGCGGAAAGTGGTGAACTCCAGCCGTCAGCGTCCAGAGAACGTCAAGCAGAAAGTGGTGCGAGAGCGGGGCTACAAAAACCTGAACTTGTTGAGTGAGCATGTGACGGAGATCGAGTACCGACCGGCCCGAGCTAAAGGCACCTACCGAATGATCATCCTGCGCAAGAGGATCGAGGTCGAAAAGGGTCAAAAGCGGCTGTTTGATCAGCAGCGCTATCTGTTCTATGTCACGAACGTGCCGGTCAAGGAACTGTCGACACAACAGGTGGTTTTGGAAAGCAACGGGCGCTGCAATCAGGAAAACGTGATCGAGCAGCTCAAGAACGGCGTTCAGGCTCTGCGCATGCCGGCCGATACCCTGGTCGCAAACTGGACTTACCTGGTGATTGCCACCCAAGCCTGGAACCTCAAGGTTTGGCTGGGCCTGCTTTTGCCTGCAAGACTGGGGGCCCGACGCCTGATCCGGATGGAGTTCCGGCGCTTTGTCACCTGTGTGATCGGACTGCCTTGCCAGATCGTGACAACGGGACGGCGTTTATTGTATCGACTGCTCACTGTTAACGATTGGACCCGTTTGTTGATCGAGGGGAATCTGTGGCTGAAACACCAGCAATTTGGCTGACGAATCGCAAGCCGCTTCGACAAGACGACAAATGGAGCCGATCGGGGAGGGGTCTGTCTGAAAACCGACTTTCAGGGCCATTGTCAACGCGTCGTGGCGGCCTGAGGTCAACCAAACTGCTTCCCGGCACAGCCGGAGTCCGGCGCAAGTCTGATTGAACCTCAAATGAGCAACCGATCTTGGCAAAACGAGTCGCTACAGTAGATGATGTGCAAACACGCTTATTTTGGGACTAGTGTACTGTCCGGGAAGTTCGCGTCGTTAATTCGGGATGGATTTTCGTCGACAGTGAGGCGCGCGACGCAGCAATGCCGGGAGTCTTTCGAGGTAGCGCAACAAAGCTGTCGGCGAAAAGACGCCCGAAGTAGCGGCGTGAACTTTCCGGACAGTGCACTAGGGGCCAGTTAATGGCTCGCAATGTGGACGTTTTCTTTCAACCGGGCACGCACGACTGGGTGGCGTTCGACATCCTCTGGGGCGCGCAACACCACTCCTACCTCCCAGTCTTCTATAAGCCGAATGGAGGCCACGGGCAGAGACTGCATCCCGCTGCTCGATACTCTGTCGCAGAGATTCACGAAGGGAAAACGGAGTATTTTGGAGAAGAGAATCTGAATGCTTTCCTCCTGCACCATTTCTTCGGAGGCGAATCGTTACTGCAGCCTCCCAAATCCAGTCACGGTATTGTCGACGGCAAGCTGCACGTGAAGGTTGCTTTCGATAGCGGCGTCCAGGCCGAGAATGGCCGGATCTGGTGGATGTACGATCGGGCCAGGGGGGGATCAGCGGCTTTTCTAAGAGATTGAATCCCGGACGATCAGTGGATGGATATGACCCTTGACCAGAAGACCGGTGCCTGGACCGTCGCGATTCCACTGCGCTCGGACGTCTCCCGGATCGACTTTTTCAGCAATCACAGTCAGCAGGTTTACGGTCACGATTTCCATGTCTCGAGTCCCTACACACGGGTGAAGCTCCGCTGGCTAAGCGGCAGAGTCAAAGGGGAAGGGCCCGGCTGAGAGACCCAGGATCACCTGGTCAGCATTTCAATGATGTGTCGGTGCTGCGGGTACTGCTGCAGGAGTTCCTGACGGCTCGGGATCTCAAAGTCGGCGAAGTCGAAGCCAGGTGCGACAGTACAGCCGACGAGCGCGTAAGAAAGGGGGTCGCTCACGGTTGCACCGAACAGCCAGCCGCCATTGACGACGGCCAACGGAGTTTCGCCGGCCTGGAGATCCCTTCCCAGCTTCACGGTCGAATAGTTGCCGCCTCCGTCGATCATGTGAATCGTCAAGGATGCGCCGTCGTAAAAATGCCACAATTCATCTTGTCTGATGCGGTGGAAGGCCGAAAAATCCTTCTCGTTCAGCAGGTAGTAAATGGCTGTGCAAAAGGGTTTGTCGGCGGTGAAGCGGCCGGGCAAACTGTGGCCGGGAATCATTTCCTGAGCAATATAGACCTGGCGAAACCGGCCGCCCTCCGGGTGCCGGCTCAGTTGCAGGGCCTCGATCCAGTGTTGTGCATTGCTCATGGAGGGCAGCCAAACTTGCCGGGGTCGCCGATACAGTCCCCTCGAATCGAGAAGATCTTTTCCCGGCTCCTTCCAGCAGGGTATCAGAGCGAGCCGTCTTCTCGCGAGACCGGACCAGCGAGACCCACAATCTCAGAAGAAAGAATCCAGGGAGGACAGATAAATGAAAAAAGCTACCACGATCCTGATCTTCAGCCTGGTTGCCCTGGCTCCGCTCCCAGCTCAGGAGGTGGATCCTTTAGAGCGTCACCTGTTTCCACCCGAGCTGGTCATGCAACATCAAGAAACCCTGCGACTGTCCACGGAGCAACAGGAGTTCATCATTGCTCAAGTTCAGCAGGGACGTCGGCATCTCGTTTTGCAGGTAGCCCACCTGCAGCAGATTCTTCCAGCCTTCCATGCGGTCGGACTGCTCCGCTAGCTTTAATTAAGCGCTCGCTGGCGCTCGTGCTCGTTGAAGGTTGGAAGTTGAAAGTTCAAAGTTGGGCGCTCATTGCCATTCACGCCTCTGCCTGGCCTGAGTCGGGGACAGTCTCTTCTGTCCCCTTTCTCCCTCAAGTACAGGCTCCACGAGAATCTTCATGAATCTGCTCTTTGCCCTGGTACACCTGGTGCTGCATCCGATAGTCTGGGTGCCTCTAGATGCCCCAGTTTTCTACGCTTCCCGAGAAAGGTGATTGGACAGGACATCTCATTCGATGGATGCCCTGGAGCCTGGTGGCAGGCTGGCTGGCTGTTCCCGTCCTTTTCATCCTTTTTCCTGTGGTCCCCGGTGGCGGGGGAATTTCAACCACGACCAGCCTGACTCATCTGCTTCGGGGTGCAGGGAAATTGTCGCCGCTGCCGGCGTTCATGCTGGTGGTGGTATGCGTTGCCACGGGCTATTTGCTGGGGCAACGCTTTCCTTCCGGGCAGGTCGCACGTCACAAGACCTGGCCGTCCGCATTTTCTCAATACGGGGTGCTGGCCGGGATCCTGCTGGTCGGTGCGTCGATCAGGTTCTACGGGCTCGATTTCGGCCTGCCCGCTGCATATCATCCTGACGAGGCGAGGAAGGCCTGGGATGTCCTGGCTATGGAAGCCCGTGGCGACCTCGAGCCACTCCTTTTCTACCATCCCAGCCTCCTGCTCTATCTGACCTATTTCATGAAGGGCATCCTGGGGCCGCTCGACATGGCCGGCAGCTCGACCGCGCTGGCACTGATTGCCGGTCGAAGCGTGAGTGCCGTCGCCGGGACGATTTCAATCCTTCTGGTTTACGTGATTGGCCGTGAACTCAGGTTGGGAGGCTGGTCCCTGATCGCAGCCGCTGTTTTTGCCGTCTCGCCCCTCCCGGTTACCTGCAGCCGGTACCTGAAGGAAGATGCACTGTTGATCTTCATGTCGCTGCTGGCGATCTCTTTTCTGATTCCTGCTTTTAGAAGTCGTAGTGGCAGCTGGCTGATGCTGGGCGGGCTGCTGACTGGCCTGGCCTGCTCCTCGAAGTACACAGGGTTGCTTCTGCTGTTTCCGATCCTGGCCTGGCCGTGGGTGGTCTCGCGAAAAGTGAGACCCAGCCCGTATCTGTTCAAGGCAACTTTGGCCGTCCTGGGGCTGGTTGCAGCAGGATTTTTCATCGGGTCCCCCTATGCCTTGATTCGATCGGAAGCGGTGGCTCGAGGTTTCATTTTCGAACTCCGTCACGCCGCAGCGGGGTACCATTCGACTCAACAGGGAGTCGGTTTTGTGATCTCACCGTGGTCTCAATTGTGGATGTACCACCTGGGACGGGGTGTTATTCCCGGTATGACGCTGTTGACTTCGGTCGGTGCGTTCATCGGTTTGGGGATCCTTGTCAAAAAGAGAAGTCTGGAGGGAGCGGTCGTGATATTCCTGGCCCTGCTGTTCCTTCTGCCCTCTGAAATGGCAAACTCTAAGCCGCATCCACAGCCGGAGCGGTACATCCTGGGTGTCATTCCCCCTTTGTGCATCGCCGCTGCGGCATTGGTCAGAGGGCTGTGGACCTGTGGCTGGAAGAAATGGGGATTCGTGATCGCTCTGATTTTGATCGGGAGCCCGCTTGCCCGTTCCCTGCATCTGGCCCAGGATCTGGACAATGACACCCGAACCCGGTTCGTCGCCTGGGCCCTGGAGAATCTTCCACACAAAACACGGATATACCTGGACTTTTCGAAAAGCTATTCGGGGTCGTTGCCCGGCGGTCGCTTTCGCAAAAAATATGGCAGTGTCTTTCGCTGGAAGGAGCAAGAACGACTCGACTATCTCGTCGAGTCCAGTTTCGGATCAGGCCGTTTCTTCGAGCAGCCCAATCCTTACGATGCGATACAAAACGACCTGCTGGAGCTGCGCGCGAAATCCAGGCTGGTAAAGGAGTTCCGCTCGGGTTCCGGCGCCTACGGGTTTCACAACCCCCACTTGCGGCTTTACAGGTTGCCCCCCGAATAGCCTGCTCCTCCACCACACGGCCAGGCAATCAATCGACCGTAGCGAACCGCATGCGGCGCCTCCAGATTGCGCGGGGACAAGTCCGCCAGTCTCCAACTCCCCTGTGCACAGCGAAATCTGCTTTCAAGATCCTGCCGGGTCCATCCGGGTCTAGTCTCCTCAAGCAGGCGACGATCGCTCAGTAGTGCGCCCAGGTAGAACAGCTGTAAATGATCGTTGGAGGAACGCACCAGGAGAACCCGGTCTGGGGGGCTGCCTTCCGATCGATGGAAAGAGGAACTGATGGAGGGTACGTCGATTCTCGAAAAGTTCTGAGCGTGTAGTTGGCCATAGAAGCCTCGTGCCTTCCGAAAATGATCCCATTGAGCCCAGGTAATCGAACCGGTGAGCCACGTTGATAACAGGAGAAGGCCGGTCCCGAGCACTTTTGGAAGGTAGGCGGGACGGCGTCCCCACCGGTCAAGAGCATAGGCAAGTGTACAACTACCGGTCAGAGCGAGTCCCGGCAGGGCTGACGATAGATAGCGTGAATAGAACTTCCCCGGCAGGCTCACGCAGACGACACCGAATACAAAAAGCAAGGCTCCCAGCTGAAATACCCTGGAAGATCGCACTGGTTTCAGGAAGAAACCCGTCACACTTAGAACTACAAAAACGAATCGCAGCTTAGAACTCGACCACAGCAGAAGCGGTGGAGCATCAAGGACCGGACCTCCCCCGGTGAGCAGTGTCTGCTGATAGAGGAAATCGGCAAAGCCCAAAACAGGCGACTGCCAGAGAGGGGGAAAGCACAGGACAAACACCCCCCAGCCAGTGAGGCAGAACAGTCCGAACCGGGTGGCCTCGTGCCGGATCTCCAGCCGCAAACTCTCTTCGTCTGCTCGGAAAAACAGAATCCTCCAGGCTGCATAGGCTATTGCTGCGACCACGACCACTCCCGCATTGAGACGATTGGCAAAACCCAGGCCAAAAATCACGCCTGCTGCCGCACAAAGGGGGAGAGAGTCACGGTAGCGCGAGAGGCCGTAGAGTAATAACGAAACCGGAACGGTCAGGGTCAGAAAAGACTCCAAATGAGCCCGGCTGCCCATGTCCCTGAGAATCGGATCGAAGATCAAATAGAAAAGAAGGGAGAGCTGGCCCGCCCACGGGAGACCCAGGCAGCGGGAAAGCAAAAGTAACAGGAAGACCGTGAGCACACTACAACAAACCTGGAACAAACGTGACAGGGCAATCTCGGCCAAGACCCGGTCGACCCCCTGGCACGAAGAGACAAGCGGCATCAGCAGGCGTCCGAATCCTGTCACTACAGCGGTACCCGTTCCAGCGGCGCGGTAGGAGTTGAAGATACGGCGCCTGCCCTCCAGACCAGCGATCGTCCAGTGTTGGTTCTGGAGTGCATCCCAGTCGCCTGTGAGCAGCGCTCCAACCAGGAAATCACCCCGGATCAGCCAGTTAGGTTCATCAAAATGGAGTTTTTCTCCGAAGGCTGTAGCGAGACGAACGACCAGGATGAGCAGAAGGAAGAACAGAAGAACAGCACTCCTTCCACGGCCCTGAACCGGAGACCTGTCCGATAGTGAGGCCGGTCGTGCTGTCAAGAGATAGATTCTCCTATCGAATGCCACTGAAATCCGGGTGATTTCGTAATCCCGGGGCAGGTAGGTAGCAACATCCGACAACGCCTGGTGTGGTCCTGTGGTTGTCTTTGAGCCACGCCGTGGTCCTGGCTTGAAACCTCATATTGCCAGGCCCCGAAGCGTCCGCGGCTGTAGATGTTTTCGGTCCTCCAACTCCTCCCGTAGTTCTTTGAGAATCTCGTCGCGATCCAGACACGGCGTCGGATATCCGTGATCCAGGCGGCGATGCCGGGCTAATGGTGAACGATCTCCTCGGAGGGGATCAAATGTGTGACCGCCAGGCCTTTCTCACCTCGATTCGTTGAAGCTTTGCCCTGAACATCACGTGTGTGTGGCCAGCACACCGAGCCGCCGACAGTTTGACGAAACCGCTCGCCGACTCGTATACCCTTAACCGTTGAACGTTCCAAGGCCGGAGAAACGCGAGACGAGTGACGGGTAAAGGCAAAGGCACGGCACCAGGACCAATCGGTCAGAACGATGCTAAAAAGTACTCTTAAGACCCGACTGGCCAACCTGCAGGAGGACGGACTTCTTCGTCGCCTGCGCATTGTGGAGGGAGCTCAAGAGCCGGTTGTTCGTTTCGACGGTCGGGAGGTCTTGTTGCTTTCCTCCAACAATTATCTGGGGCTCGCCAGCCATCCGGCTCTCAAGACGGCAGCCCGGGAGGCGGTCGAGAAGTTCGGCTGCGGAGCCGGAGCCTCGCGCTTGATTTCAGGAACCATGGAACTCCATCGGGCGCTGGAGGCCAGGCTGGCAGCCTTCAAGCAGACGGAGTCGGCCCTCGTTTTCCCATCCGGCTACCACGCCAACATTGGAACCCTGTCTGCATTGATGAGTGCGGGTGACACCATATTGAGTGACGAGCTGAATCACGCCAGCATCATCGATGGATGCCGGCTCTCTCGGGCCGACATCAAGGTTTTTCGCCATCGCGACATGGGCCACCTGGAAAGACTATTGGCTGATTCTCCTGACTCGGGCCAGCGGCTGATCGTCACGGATTCGGTTTTCAGCATGGATGGTGATGTGGCGCCCCTCAAGGAAATCGCAGGTCTGGGACGCCAATACGGGGCCTGGGTGATGGTCGACGAGGCCCATGCCACCGGAGTCTTCGGGACGACGGGTGCCGGCCTGGTCCAGGAACTGGACCTGACAGCCCAGGTCGAGATCCAGATGGGAACTCTGGGAAAGGCCCTGGGAGGATCGGGTGCCTACGTGGCCGGCTCCCGGGAGTTAATCGAGTGGCTCGTCAACAGGGCTCGCAGCTTTGTCTATACAACCGGCATACCACCCTCCTCGGCGGCAACGGCGCTGGCCGCCCTCGAGATTGTCGAACTCGAACCGGAGCGCCGTGCCCGGCTCTGGGAGAATGCACAGTTTCTGTCGGAGGGATTGAAGACCCAAGGATATACTCTCATGAGCGCTGAATCGCCTGTGGTTCCCGTGATGGTAGGGGATGCCCACAGGACCGTAGACCTGAGTGAGGCTCTTTTCCGCAGAGGTGTTCTTGCCTACGGAGTGCGTCCTCCCACCGTCCCGGAGGGAACTTCGCGCCTGCGGTTGGCTCCCATGGCGACTCACAGCCGTCCTCAGCTGGTCAAAGCGCTGGAAGCGTTCAGAGACGCCGGAAGGGAAATTGGAATCCTCCGATGACTGTTTCCGATGAAGACCTGAGGGCCTGGGACCGGGCCCATGTCTGGCATCCCTTCACGCAAATGCTGGACTGGATGGGTGACGATCCGCTCATCATTTCACGCGGGGAAGGCAACTATCTGATCGATATTCAGGGTAACCGGTACCTGGACGGAGTCTCGTCCCTGTGGTGTAATCTGCTGGGCCACAACCATCCCCACCTGAACGCCTCAATCAAGTCCCAGCTGGATCAGATTGCCCACTCCACACTACTGGGCCTGGCCAATGTCCCCGCTACCCTGCTGGCGCGAAAGCTGGCCGAGCTGACTCCTGAGGGACTGACCCGGGTCTTTTACTCAGACTCTGGCTCCACCGCTACCGAGATCGCTCTGAAACTGGCCTTTCAGTACTGGCAGCTTCGGGGAGAGCCCCAGAGAGTCAAGTTTGCTTCCCTTGTCGAAGCCTACCATGGGGACACGCTGGGCGCCGTCAGCGTGGGGTATTCCGAGCTTTTCCACCACTTCTATCGCCCGCTTCTCTCCGAAACAGTTCGTCTGATCCCGCCCCACCTTTTCCGCTTTCGGGACGGCATGTCCGAGGCCCGGGCGCTGCGGGCGGCCGTCGGCGATGCCCAACAAAAGCTGTCGCGCCATCGCAACGAAGTGGCTGCCGTGATCGTGGAACCTCTGATGCAGGGGGCGGCTGGAATGTGGGCTCAACCAGTCGAATATGTTCAGGCACTGCGGCGCTTGACCCGGGAACTTGGCCTTCTGCTGATTTGCGACGAAGTCGCCACCGGGTTTGGTCGCACCGGAAAAATGTTTGCCTGCCAGCATGCCGAGATCACTCCCGACCTGCTCTGTCTTGCCAAGGGCATGACGGGAGGCTATCTGCCCCTGGCGGCGACCTTGACGACGGAAGCGGTGTTTTCGGCTTTTCTTGCACCCTACGATGAGTTCAAAACGTTCTTCCATGGCCATACATACACGGGAAACCCGCTGGGCTGCGCCGCTGCTCTGGCTACCCTCGAGGTCTTGGAGGAAGAAGACGTTCTGTCGGCTCTCCAGCCCAAGATTGCCTTCCTGGAACAACAATTGAGTGCCCGCATCGCCCCTCTCCGCCAGGTCGCAGACATTCGAAAGTGGGGTTTCATGGTAGGAATCGAGCTGATGCGTGATCCCAGGCAGCGGATCCCCTATGCGGCTGCCGAAAAAATCGGCGTTCAGATCATCATGGAGGCCAGGAAGCAGGGTGTGATTCTCCGCCCCCTGGGTAACGTCATTGTGCTCATGCCCCCACTGTCCTTGACCTTTGACGAACTCGAGGAACTCGTCGACGTGGTTCGCATTTCCATTGAGAGAGTCACATGCCCGGACTCTTGATCACAGGCACCGATACCGGAGTGGGAAAGACGCTGGTGGCGTGCGGTCTGGCGGCCTGCCTGACTGCCGGCGGCAGGACTGTCGGCGTTCTGAAACCAGTCGAGACAGGCTGCAAGATGCGAGGTGGTCAACTGCATCCCGAAGATGCGGCGCAACTGGCCCACTTTGCCGGCTCCGGGGCACCTGTAGACGAGCTGTGTCCCTACCGCTTCGCGCCGCCCCTGGCGCCAAGCGTTGCTGCCGATCAGGCCGGGGTCTCCATTCGGCCGGAGAGGATTGTCTCTCTCTTCCAGCGGATCTCGCATCAGCACGACACGGTTCTGGTGGAAGGCGCCGGCGGCCTGCTCGTTCCCCTGGTCGACCGGTACACGTTTGCTGATCTCGCCCGCGATCTGGACATCCCGCTTCTGGTCGTGGTGGGCTCAAAGCTGGGAGCTCTCAACCACACACTTCTGACCCTCAGCTATGCCCGGTCCCATTCACTTCCCCTCAAGGGCTATATAATGAACCACCTGATGCCATCCCAGGATCCAGCCACAAGAACCAATTCTGAAACGCTGGCCCGCCTCACCGATGTCCCCTGTCTGGGTTCCATTCCCCACCTCTCTCTCGGCGCGGACAGCGAGGAGGTCAGGCGGATTCTGCTGAGGGTGTTCAACCGCCAGGTCGATCTGGACCAGATCCTGGGATGAAGGATCTGCAGAGGATGAAAAGGAAAGCTCGATTCGCGCATCTGACCAGCCGCTCGCTGAGCGGGTCGGACTGGTCTCGGGAAGAGGCACTGGAGGTCATGCAGGCCTCCGATGAAGATACCCCCGATCTGCTGTGGGCAGCTTTTGAGGTTCGCAGGGAGTTCTGGGGAAAAAAAGTGAAGCTGTGCATCCTTCAAAACGCTCGCAGCGGTCTTTGCCCCGAAGACTGCTCTTACTGCTCACAGTCGGTTGTTTCGGCTGCCGGGATCGACAAATACAGCCTGCTTTCGCGGCAACAGCTTCTGGAGGGAGCACGCAGCGCGGTCGCGGCCGGGGCGCAGCGATACTGCATGGTGACCAGCGGCCGGGGGCCGGTGCAAAGAGACCTGGACCTTTTGAGTGCAACGGTGCGTGAGATCAAAGCGGAGTTCCCTTCTCTGGAAATCTGCTTGTCTCTCGGACTCATGAGCGAGACGCAGGCCAGGCAATTGGCAGAAGCGGGGGTCGGCTGGATTAACCACAACCTCAACACGAGTCGCAGGTTCTATCCGGAAATCTGTTCGACTCATACCTATGATGATCGAGTTCAGACCCTCCGCAACGTCCAGCGGGCAGGTCTGTCGACCTGCAGCGGAGGCATCATGGGGATGGGAGAAGAAGATGCCGACACCGTGGAACTGGCCCTGGCACTTCGGGAGCTGAAGATCGATTCCATTCCCGTCAACTTCCTCCACCCGGTTGAGGGAACACCTCTGCAGGACCGCGGCGGCTTCGATCCCCTTCGAGGCCTCAAGGCCCTCTGCCTGATGCGCTTCTTGAATCCCGCCAGCGAGATCCGCATGGCGGCGGGACGAGAAATACACCTCGGCAGGGCTGCCGCACTGGCCCTGTATCCAGCCAATTCCATCTTTGTGGAAGGCTATTTGACGACGCCCGGTCAGAAGGCACCGGCGGCTGCAAGGCTGATCCAGCAGGCAGGCTTCTCACTGGAGGCCGAACCGTCAAGTGAACAGGGACGACCCGGCAAGGGTTCCGCCGAGCCTCCATTCCCGAGCCTGAACGCCCTGCTGGAGTCATCCGCGACTAGTCAAGCCCTTTGATCTTGAGGTTTCTGAACCAGACGGGTTGCCCCCCCCCCTCCCATGGATGCCCTGGAAGCCAACCGGTCCGACCCGCGGATAGTCTTTCAGTGGGATTGCGAACTTGTTTCGAGTCCCATCCGGGTTCTGGTGAGCCTCCGTCCAGTCATCCAGGTCGATATCGATGACCGGCTCCCCGTTGAAGACTACGTAGACCTTGCTGTCCACACAGGCAATCGTATAGCGGTTCCATTGGCCGGCTGGTTTCGCCACATTCTTGCTGGGAGCCCTGGCATCGTAGATGGCGCCGACCATCCCGTATTTCGTTCCGTCCGTGGTCTCGTGGATCTGCACCTCGACGCCGGTCACAGGTTTGTTGACATTCGCGGGCCGCAAAAAGACCCCGCTGTTCGCACCGCTGGCCACCTTGAATTCAAGATCGAGTACAAAGTTTCCATAAGACGCCGTGGTCCAGATCGTCCCGTGGCCGCTGGCGCTCAGGACACCGTCCGCCATCATCCATTCGCCTGCAGAGTACTTCGCATTCGAGAGATCCTGCTCGAACAAGTCCTCCCAGCCGTCAACCTTCGGGTGTGCGGTGGTCGGGAGTTGCCGACCCCACAGGGCACTACAAGCCAGGACGATGAGAATTACGATTGTTCTTACGCTACGTTGCTCCAATGTGTGATTGGCGACAGTTAGAATTCCCCGCGACGACAAATGGAATTCCCCGCTTTTTCAGGGCTGATCCTGACCATGAGGGCATGGTTAAGGATCAGCAAGTGCGGAGGTTAGTAAAGTTGAAGAAGAACGAGAAGACGCTAACGATGGCGGCGGCCAAAGCGGGGATGTCGCGAAAGACAGCTCGCAAGTACCTGAAGTCGGGAAAGCTACCGAGCCAGTGTCAGCCGGAACGGTATTGGAGAACTCGATCGGATCCGTTCGAGTCGGTGTGGCCGGAGGTGAAAGAGATCCTGAAGCGATCGCCGACGGTGGAAGCAAAAGCGGTGTTCGATCATTTGTGTCGTCAGCAGGAAGGGGCCTTCCAGCAAGGCCAGTTGAGAACGCTGCAGCGCAGGATCAAGCAGTGGAAGGCAGAATACGGAGAAGCGAAGGAGGTGATGTTCCCGCAGAAGTATCAGCCGGGACATCAAGCGCAATCGGACTTCACGTTTATGGGGCGCCTCGGAGTGACGATCCAGGGCCAGCCGTTTCCCCATCTGCTGTACCACTTCGTGTTGGCCTACTCGAACTGGGAAGCGACCACGCTGTGTTTCAGTGAGTCGTTTGAGAGCCTCAGCCTGGGGCTTCAGAACGCGTTGTGGGAGTTGGGGGCGCTGCCCGAGGAGCACCGGACCGACCGGCTCTCGGCGGCAGTCAAGAACCTGAAGCGGGAAGAGTTCACCGAGCGCTATCAAGCGTTGCTGAGACACTTCGGGATGCGCTCCAGTCGCACTCAGGCAGGAAAGGCACACGAGAACGGGGATGTGGAACAGTCCCATCACCGCTTGAAACGGGCCATTGAGCAGGAACTGCTGCTGCGGTGTAGCCGTGATTTTTCCAGCCGGGAAGAGTACGAGGGCTTTGTAGCGGTGATTGTGTACCGGCGCAATGCGGCCCGGCAAAAGCGCCTGGGAGAAGAGCTGGCAGTGATGCGCCCGTTGCCGGCACGCCGTCTGGATGACTTCACCCGGCAGTGGGTGAGAGTCTCCCCCAGCAGTACGATCCGGGTTCGCCACAACACCTATCAGCCCGTGGCAGAAGTGCTTAATTGGGTCCGGACACCGACTTGGGCCGGGGGCCACCTGGAAAGGGCCCGATTGAAAGTTTTCCAATCAAACCTTCAAAGAAAGTGCTGATCCGTCTCCTCAGGCCCTTCCTCAGCCCGAAAAAGACTAACAAAGCGCAAAGAATCCGGGCGTGGAGGGCCCGGGGAGTCCCTGCGCCGAGTTTCTGGCGCATCACCATACCCAGGTTGAACGCACCGGCCTGAATCAGCAGTCTCTTGGCCACATTGTCGTGTCCCCTGACCTCGGTGCGGCGCATCCCCCCTGTCCGGTACAGATGAGCAAAGGATCTTTCCAGTTTTTCGCCCCGCCGTCTCAGTAACTCGCGGCCTCGCTCTCCCCGTATCCGTCTGCGGTTGGCATAGGTGGCATCTCGCCCCTCGATGTTGCCTTTCCACTTGCGTCTGCCCCGCTTCGGTTCCGAGATGTAACTGCGTATCTGCAGCGCTGCAAAATCCTTTACCGTCTCGGTGCTGTGATATCCCTTGTCGGCCACCACCTCGGCCATTTCCTCTTTTTGCCCCGTCGCCTCTTCAATGTTTTCGGCAGCACGAATCAGCGTCTCCTTCAGGGTCGTCGTGTCTCCTTTATCGGCTCCCTGTACCGTGACCGCCACAATCGCTCCCGTCTCCATGTCGATGGCATGCTCGGCCTTGTGGGCCAGGTGCGTTCGCCCGTCCTTCATCTTCGTGATGCGAGCGTCCGGATCGTGAGGATGTTTCCACTCTTTGTTGGAGCCTTTCTTCTTGCGTTTCCGGTCCGTACGAACCAGGTCTTCGCGGGTGGGCGTCTCGATTCCGGAAGCCTGAGCCAATCCGGTTAAAAACTGGTTATAGTCTTCTCCCGTATCCCGTCGGATGATGGTGCGCATCGCCGCATTGGCTTCCAGCGTCGTCGCGTCGATCCCGATCGTCTTTCCCTTCAGCAGTTCCGATTCCGCCAGTCGCTCCAGCACCCAGCTGAACACCGCCGCATGGGTCTGCACATCGATTAATCTCCGGGTTCTCGATATCGTCGAGTGATCGGGTGGTGTCTCGCTCACTTTCAATCCCAAAAACTCTCTCAGGGCCAGTGAATCGGCCACTCTCCAGGCAATCCCTCGCTCCGCTCCGATCCCTTCAAAATACCCCACCATCAACAGCCGAAAATACACTCCCGGCGCCACGCTCGGCCGCCCCATCTTTCTCCGCGTAGAACTTCCCGCACAGCTCCTCTACGAAATCGTCAAAGCCGTGCTCACTCAATACCTCGTTGAGGGCTTCGTAGAATGGATGCCCGGGGCTCCGCGCTAACTGGCTGCTGGCCACCCACAGATCCGCTTGTCGCCGTCGCTTCTTCTTTCCCATTGCCATGGGACCAGTGTAGTGTCTGAATGTGACCCCTGCCCTCGACTTTCACCACAGGCTGCTATTCGGTGGACAGCCGGTTGATCGGCGAGCGCGTTCAAGTGCGGGTGTGGGCGGATCAGGTGGAGGTCTACTACGGAGGACGGCGCCAGGCACGGATGCCGCGCTTGCGAGGAGAAGGCAAGCATCGCATTGACTACCGGCACGTGATCCATTCGTTGGTGCGCAAGCCGGGGGCGTTTACTCGCTATCGCTGGCGGGAGGATCTGTTTCCGGGGATCTTGTTTCGAGTCGCCTACGACGAGCTGCGCCGAGATTGTCCGGCCACGGCGGATCGCCAATATCTGAAGATCCTCGAGGTGGCTGCCCAGGAAGGTGAACAGCGGGTGCGAGAGGCACTTCAGGTGTTGATTGAGCGGGGACAAAGAATCCGTTTTGAAGCACTACGAGAATGCCTTGTCGATCCGGTGGTGGAACCCTGGGAAGTGATGGTGGAGAAGATGGACGTGGGCCTCTACGACACCCTTCTCGAGAACCGGGAGGTGAGGTCATGAGCACAGGCAACTTACCGCGACTTCGCGAGTGCCTAATCGAGCTGCATCTACCGGCCTTTCGGGAGCACTACGCCGCCCAGGCGGCACTGGCCACCCAGGAAAGTCTGTCCTATCCCCGGTTTCTCTTGTCGTTATCTGAGATCGAGGTGGCGGAGCGGCACGAGCGCAAAATCCAGCGCCAGCGTCGGGCCTCCAAGCTTCCCTGGGAGAAAACGCTGACGGCGCTGGACCGCTCGCGCTTGCCCCAAAGCGTGGATCGACAACTCACAGCGCTGCTGGAAGGGACGTTTTTGGATCGTGCCGAGAACGTCTTGGCTTTCGGTAACCCTGGGAGCGGGAAAACCCATCTGGTCTGTGCTCTGGGCCAGGAGTTGATTCTGCTGGGGCGCCGGGTTCTGTTTTCTACCTGCGCCCTGCTGGTACAGCGATTGCTGCGGGCCAAAATCGATCTGACTCTGGAGAAGGAGCTCAAGAAACTGGATCGCTTCGAGGCTCTCATAGTCGATGACATCGGCTACGTTCAGCAAAGCCGGGAGGAAATGGAGGTTCTCTTCACACTGCTGGCCCATCGTTACGAACGTCGCAGCATCTTGCTGACCAGCAACCTGATCTTCTCGGACTGGGAGAGGATCTTCAAGGACCCCCTGACGACGGCAGCAGCCATCGACCGGCTGGTGCACCACAGCGTGATTCTGGAACTCAACGTCCCGAGCTATCGAATGGAGAGCGCCAAGGCAAAGCAGCAGGGAACCACGAAATGAGGAAACCGCGAGGAGGTCAAATCCGGGCAAATCGGCTGATTGGACCCCGGAAAGTGCTTGGTGAGGGCGATAGACGAGTGCCCGCCAAGGGGAGAGGTCGTACAGCGCCCTACAGAGGCCGCTCAGCAGCCTCGTGGATCTGGTCCACTCCCCTCGACGCCAGCGCGAGCGAGGGGGAGCTCCGTTCGGGCTACGCCCTCACTCCGTCCCCCTCGCATTCTAGGAACAATCTCTCTTTTTTACAGAAAGGAGGACCGCGGAAAGGGCCGTCTCAGAGGACGGCTACAGCTCTTTTTTTTAATCCTTGTGTGGGGATTTCCAATCGTCGCTGCGGGAATTCTATTTGACGTTGATCAAATGTGATTCCTCCGTTTTGCTGCGGGACTCAACCACGGGCTATGAAGATATGTGCCGCAGAGCGATGGCTTCCGCCTGGTCCAGCAGGCTTTCCCCGGGCAGATTCCGGCAGGCTGCAATCATGGAATCCAGCTGCTCTTCCGTGCGGATGCCGCACAGCGCCGTGCTCACTTCCGGATGCCGCAACACTGATCCCAGAGCCAGCTCCAATCTGGAATGCCCCTCCAGAATAGTCCCGATCTCCTCCATGGCTTCAAGCTTGCGCTTGACCACGTCTTCTTTCCACACCAGGGCCGACCAGGGAGCCCGGCGACGTGCGTCGTACTTGTCATAAGCCCTGTCCAGGGTGACGTGGCCGGTAATAATGCCCCGGTCGAGCGTTCCCCAGCTCATGAAACCGATCTGGTTCTCCCTGAGATATGGGAACAGAGCTTCGCGCGCTCCGGTCTCGAAGAGACTGAACTGGCTCTGGACAACCACGATGGGAGCTACTTCCTGTGCCTTCTCCAGATCCTCGACATGAGTATTGCACAGGCCGATGTGGAGAACTTTTCCCTGGTCACGGGCCTTGCCCAGTACTTCCATGGGGATTCGAATGTCGACTTCGGCATCCGGCCAGTGAATCATGTAGAGGTCGATGTACTCGGTTTTCAAATCTCGCAGGGACTGCTCCAGCATCCGCTGCGCCACGGCAGGGTCATTGGTGCGTGTGATTTGCCCGCTTTCATCCCAGGTGACACCGCTCTTGCTGACGATGAAGACCTTCTCCCGGATATTCCGAAATGCCTTACCGATACGAGTCTCTGAGACTCCATGCCCGTAGATCGGTGCCGTGTCAAAGAGATTGATTCCCTGATCGTAAGCTTTCCTCAGTAATGCGATGGCATCTTTTTCGGAAATGTACCCGAAGCTGTACCCCCTGCCCTCGCTGCTGATGCCGGCTCCCCCGAAGGAGACGGGAGAAACCTGGAAATCCAGACTGCCCAGTTTTCGTTGTTTCATTCTTGTTTTCGATTCTAGAGCCTTCGAGGGGTTCTGCCAAATCCCGCAGGCATCCTCTTCCTGCCCTCGCCCTTGCCTTTGCCCTGACCGCTTTTTTTCCATCAAGGGTCTTGACCAGCACGGTCACCATGGGCACGATCTCAAACGGCGCTTAGTTGCTCGCCGCGACTGGCCATCCGGGGAAGTGTTCAAACGACCCAGGAGGTCCATGATGGCTGCGCTTTCAGTCGTAGAAGGCGAGAGAGACGCGAGAGGAGTCAGGGGCACGGGCAAAGGCAAGGGCAAAGGCAAGGAGCTAAACAGGTCCAGGTCCCGTTACAATCCAATATATGGATGTAAAGAAGATCGCTGAAGTGGTTCGATTCAGTTCCGAGAGGATGGAAAAGGTTTCTCTGTTTGGGAGCCCGCGGATGTTCTGCGACATCTACTGCCTGGAAGCCGGTCAGAAGCAGAAGGTGCACAGCCACGCCGCAAATGACAAGATCTACTACGTCGTTCAAGGCGAAGGCTCCTTCACCATCGGGCTGGAAACGCGTCTTCTGACGTCTGGGGAAATTACTTGTGCCTATGCAGGCGAGCCTCATGGCGTGGAAAACACGAGCGCCGCTCGCCTGACCTGCCTGGTTTTCATGGCTCCCAACCCCGGCCGCCGCAGCGCACCGGATGCCGATGGTCGAGAACCGATCCGCGGAGGCCCGGATGCACTCTCCACCTAGAATCGTCATTTTGGGAGGGGGATTTGCCGGCGCCTACTGCGCGCAGTCGCTGGAAAAGCATGTAGGAGGCCGAGGTGCCGAGGTCTCTCTCATCAACGAGAGTAACTATTTCATTTTCTCTCCGCTGCTGATCGAGGCCGGGACCGGTTCTCTGGAACCGAGACATGCGGTCGTGCCGCTTCGTGCCTTCCTCAGATCAACCCGCTTCATTATGGCAAAGGTGAGGGGTGTCGATCTCGATTTGCAACGCGTGGGTTATCGATTGTGGGGCTCGGCTCACGATGATGAGGTCCCCTACGATCATTTGGTAGTGGCTCCGGGGAGTGTCACCAGGATCCCCAACGTCCCGGGCCTCAAACAGTTCGGGTTCCAGATCAAAGGCCTGTCTGATGCCGTAGCTCTGCGTGATCGGGCCGTCCAGCTACTGGAAACCGCCGATGCCACTACCGATCGTCAAGAGAAGCGGGCGCTGCTGAACTTCGTCGTTGTCGGAGGGAACTACACGGGCGTGGAGGTGGCAGGAGAATTTGAGTACTTTCTGCGCAAGGCGTGTACCGTCTACCCCAACATCGATCAAAGGGATTACTCAGTGACCTTGATCGAAATTACCGACCGGATCCTGCCGGCGCTGGACCGGGAGTTGGCCGAGTTCGCGCGATCTCACCTGGAGGGCCGCGGAATTCAGGTGCTTTTGAAAAGTTCGGTTGTTGAGCTGCTGAAAGACTCAGTCGCTTTGTCCAGCGGCGAATCTTTGCCCGCTAGAACTCTGATCTGGTGTGCGGGTATCGCTCCCAACCCCCTCGTCGCAGGTCTGGGCCTGCCGCTTGACGAGTTCGGCTTCATCCGGTGCCGACCCGATCTGCAAGTCGAAGATTTCGATAATGTCTGGGCCATCGGTGACTGTGCCTCCAACCCGGACGAAGAAGGTAAGCCCTATCCTGCGACCGCCCAGCACGCTGTCCAATTGGGCCGCTGTCTCGGGGAGAACCTGAGTCGGCTAATCCATGGAAAATCGCCGCGGCCCTGTCGCCTTTCGAACAAAGGGAGTCTGGCGGCACTGGGCTGCAGAACCGGGGTGGCCCAACTCTTCGGTATCAAACTGTCTGGCTTTCCCGCGTGGTTCTTGTGGCGATCGTTCTATCTCGCAAAAATGCCGACTCTGTCCCGCCGCATCCGGGTCGCTTTGGACTGGACCATGGACTTTTTCTTTTCCCGTGAGTTCGTCCAAACCGGCATCCACAGACAAAGCGATATGTGATTCTCATCCTGCTTACCTCTCTCAAAGACCGTGTATCATGGCGTTGCCGATATGCGATGTTGTGGAAACCACACACCGTCGCCATCATGAACCTCATCGTCCGTATTCGTCTCTGTCTGCAACTGTCAGACTGTGACGGAGCAAAGGGATATAGTGAATAGCCATGGTGGGGGCCAATAGAAGTGCGCGATAGCTTTGTTCCCGCCCCGGGAGTAAAACACAGGCTTCCGCGCACTGCGGTTCCTCCAAGCCGATCGGCGCCGCTTGTATTGACCACGACCAGCCTGTGGTCCGTGTACTCTCCAGGTCGCGGGATTATCTATTCGCTGTTTATTCATGGAATCGTTCTGGCCGTAGTGGTCCATTTGTTGACTGCTCGACACTCGACAGACCCATTCGAGCCCTTGGAAGCGGTCACGGAAGACGGTGGCAGTGAAGTTCAGATGGTGATGTACCTGCCATCGGTTGGAGGCGGCGGGCAAGGTGGGCAAGGCGAATCGGAGGCCGCCGCCGAAGGGCCAGCGCCCCCCAGTCCCGGAACCAAGGGCCTTGTTTACCCTGGTCCGCAGTTGATCCGATCGGACTCTCCCCAACCGACGAACAACGTTCAGACTCTTCTCCAGCCGGAACTCGAGGACCTCCCGATACTGGAGCAGCCCGTCGACCTCCCGAATCTTCTCTCGATACCGGACACCAGTCTGGTTCAACGGTCAGAGCCCGCCCCGCCCGACACTCCGCCCGACACTCCGCCCGACACTGTCAAGTCCGAGCCACCGGATTTCGTGGAGCCGCCGCAACCGAAGCCAGCGCCTCCGGAACTGGCTGACTTGCCGATCCTGGAGCGTCGTTCGGACGTCCCGGATCTCGCCGCGGTTGGGGACGCCCGCTTTGTTCCGCCGCCCACCCCTGCCGATCTGGCCGTCGGCCTGGCGGACGCCGTCGAGCCCGAGGAACAGCTGCCTTTAGAGCTATCCGATGGCGCGGCGATCGTGCCGGTTGTGCCCGAACTGGTGGAGTTGCCGATTCTGGAGCGACGCGTGGACGTCCCGAACCTACTCGCCAGGGTCGACGTGGCTCTGCCTGCCGCCGTCAAACTCGAGGAAGAGCAACCTGTGGAGCTATCCCCTGACGTGGCCCCCGAACCGGAGCTGCCGGAACTCGCCGAATTGCCCATTCTAGAGCGGCGCTTGGATCTCCCGAATCTTCTCACCATGTCGCATGTGCCGGACGCCGTCCAGCCCGACATCGTCGCTGAACCGGCGTTGGCGGAACTCGCGAATCTGCCGCTGCTGGAGCTACGTTCGGACCTTCCGAATCTTTTCCTTTCATTGAATCCTCTGGCGACGCAGCGTGAACTGCCGGTCGAGATTCCTGCCGCTGAGGCGCGTGGGCGCTTTACCATCTCCCCAAAGGGCAGTCTTGACACTTCTGAAACAGAACCAGGTTCGCCTTCAGCGGACAAGTCCGGCGATCCAGCCATAGGTCCGGGCGACGAGAATCCAGGCACCGACAGTTTTGCCTCTACGGTCACCATCTCCTTCGGATCAGGTGGGGACGGGAAGGGCACGAACACAAGTGGTGGAGGCGGCAGGGGCTCTGGACCGGGATCAGCGTCGGGACAGGGGTCCGGCTCGGGCCCCGGTTCGGGAACCGGCTCCGGCCCCGGAATGGGAGCAGGCTCCGGCCCCGGTGGCGGGCCTTTTGCCGGCATTACGATCGTCGGTGGAGTCGGGGGGGAGACCGGGACTTCCGGCTACGACACGGACTCGGGGCCGGGGGAAGCGTCTCTTGGCGGGATCTCAATCGTGGGTGGAGTTGGGGGCAACGTGACTCCTCCGAGTGCTGTCAGGGATATCCGAGTTTTGCGTTTAGGGCCGTCACACTACGGGCAGCTGTCCGTTGTTTCTACAGAGAGCAGCGGTGGTGGCCTCCCCTATTTCGGCGTGTTTTCAGATGAACAGATTCGTACCGTCTACCTGGACATGAGACAGAGGGAGACAGACGAGACCCCGTTGTGGATTCTCGAATTTGCCGTGCCCGGGAATACCGCCGTTCAGAAAAAACTGGCCTCGGAACTCGACCAGGGCCAACCAAAGGACGAAAGTCAACAGGGGGACGAAACTGGACAAGAGCACGAGACTGGACAAGGGGACGAGACCGAGCAAGGGGACGAGACCGAGCAAGGGGACGAGACTGAGCAAGGGCACGAAACTGAGCAAGGCGACGAGGCTGAACAAGGGGGTGAACCCCAACAAGAGGGCGAAAGTCAGCAGGAGGGCGAAAGTCAACAGGAGGGCGAGAAGCAGGACACGTTCGTGCTGCCTGTGCCAATTGTCAAAGAGCCGCCTGTACTGCCTCTTGAACTGGTTCGCGTGCACGCCGGGGAGATGGCCATTGTGTACTCAGTTATCAATACGGAGGGCAAAATGGAGCAAATGTCGGTATTGCAGAGCCCTGATCCTCTTTTGAACCGGCCCGTGCTCGACGCGTTGAGTCAATGGGTGTTCCGGCCGGGTCTGCTCAATGGCGCCCCTGTTGCAGTGAAAGCTCTGATGGGGATTCCGCTATGGTTGCCTGTCCCTCCTGGTTAAGCGCTGTTTTCCAGGGAACATGCCAGTGCACTGCCCGGGAAGTTCTAGCCGCTCCCGGCCTTGCTGCTTCGCGCCATACCGGCGACGAAAATCCATCCTGAACGAACCGCGCGGACTCTCCGGACAGCACACAAAACGATCCGCATCACCAGCAGCGGCTCGAGAAGAATCGGCAGACGACACTTTGCCGTAGTGTGACATTCCCAGTGTAGGAGGACCCTCCGTGGTCCGATCACTTCGCCGCGCGGAGGCGGCTCCTAGTGCGCTCGTAAGCGCACTTGAACAGTAGGGTGAAAGTCCCTACCGGGCAAACGTTCTCCGGCCCGTATTCGACGGCAACTGCGTCATCGTGAGGTGGGGTGGGAAGCAGCCGAAGGAGAACCACCAGTCTGTAGGAGACGAACTCGATTCGGCTCAGAGGGGACAGCGAGCCTGCTGGGAAATGGCGAAGCTCGAATGGAAGGGAAACCTGACACGGACAAGAGCCTGATGGGTAACGTGAAAAAGGCATCTTGTTAACCCTTGGGGTGGTTGGAGATGGAATGGTGGGAAGTTCAAGTGACGTAAAGCGAGGAGGTCTGCGAAAGGTCGGTCTGGTAAGAGACCCGCAGAAGTCAGAGGCGGCGTAGTAGTGAAGAAGCCGGGTAATGCCGGTGGAGCGAAGGCCCGCCAGGAAGGTGGATGTGTAGAGTCAATGACGAAGCAAGAGGAACTGTCGAAAGTGGAGGAGACTCCTAAGCAAGGCAGAGAAGCCGAGAGCCAGAAATGGAGCTGGGTGGAAGCGGAAGCCCTCTGTGCCAATAATGGTGAGACACTTCTTCCCCACTAAATTAGACTAGGGGGCGAGAAGCTGGATTACGAATGATAGAAAACAGAAGCGACAACAAATTGAGGATTTTGGAAACCTCGGAGCGAAGTGGAGAGGTCTCCAAAACCGCTGCGGAAAGGACCGAGTCCGACAAGGCTCTTCCTAGACCCAATCCGGAAATTGCAGCCAAGGCAACCCGGCGCCGGTTTTCAGCCCGCTATAAGCTCAGGATCCTGGAGCAGGCCGATGGCTGTGAGTTCGGCGAAGTGGCAGCCTTGCTGCGCCGGGAAGGGCTTTACTGGTCGAATCTTCAGGACTGGCGACGACAACGCGAGGAAGGAACTTTGCAGGCACTGACCCCTCGCAAGCGAGGGCGCAAATCGAAGCCGGTCAATCCTCTGGATCATCAACTGAGGCAAGTGCAGGCTGAGAATCGGAAGCTGAAACGCAAGCTCGAGAAGGCGGAGATCATGCTGGATATCCAAAAAAAAGTCTCGCATCTATTGGGAATCTCTCTGGAGAGCAGCAGCGAGAACGAAGACGAGAGCTGATGGACAAAGCGTTGCGTTTCTCGGAAACTCACGGCATTCGTGTGGGCTCGCAGGCGCTGGGTTTGCCACCGTCAAGCCTCTATCGGGAAAAACGACGGCGGGAACAGCCGGCGGTTGAAGCTCGACCTCGGCCGACATCTCCTCGAGCCTTGAGCCCACCCGAAAGGGAGGCCGTTGTGGAGGTTCTGCACAGCCGGCAGTTTATCGACAAAGCTCCTGCCGCCGTATGGGCGGAGCTGCTGGATGAAGGGCGGTACTTGTGCTCGATCCGAACCATGTACCGCATTCTGGCCGAACGTTTGGAAGTTAGAGAACGCCGTCGCCAGCGCCGCCATCCCCACTACTCAAAGCCGGAACTTCTGGCCACCGGCCCAAACCAATGCTGGTCATGGGACATCACCAAGCTGAAGGGGCCCGTCAAATGGAGCTATTACTACCTCTACGTGATCCTGGACATCTTCAGCCGCTATGTGGTGGGCTGGATGGTGGCCACCCAGGAAAGCTCACGCCTGGCCAAGGTCTTGATCGCCCAGAGCTGCTCCAAGCAGGAGATCGTAGCGGGTGATCTCACTCTGCATGCCGATCGTGGCTCGTCGATGAGTTCCAAGGCACTGGCCTTGCTACTGGCCGATCTGGGAGTCACCAAGTCTCACTCTCGGCCTCATGTCTGTGACGACAATCCCTACTCGGAATCCCAATTCAAGACCCTCAAGTACCGTCCATAATTCCCGGCTCGTTTCGGCACCATTCAGCAAGCCAGAGACTTCTGTCGGGATTTCTTCGATTGGTATAACCGCGACCATCGCCATTCGGGTATTGGCCTGCACACTCCCGAGGACGTGCACTATCGCTCCGCCCTCGCCACACGTCGCAATCGTGCCCACGTGTTGGAGGCCGCCCATGCACTCTTCCCGGAGAGATTTCCCAACGGCAAACCCGTTCCGCCACCTCTTCCCGAGGCCGTCTGGATCAACCCTCCCGAAAAGGAGAACTCTTGAGATGACGCTACAGTAATTTATTCACCAAAGTGTCTCAAAGTTATTGACATGTTCCGATGCGGGAGAACCGCACGTCCGGTTCGGAGGGAGGGGAGGCTCAAACCAATGAGCTTTCCCTACCCCTATCGCTTTGCCATGGTGTGACATTTCCAGAGTGGGAAGACCCTCGGGTGGTCCGCTCAGATCGCTGTGAGGTTTTGCAAGTTGAAAGTTGAAGGTTGCAAGTTCGATCAGATTCTTCCGCAGACGCCTTTCCATGAACGGAGATTCCTCCAACCGGTGACGAAGCCCGTGGGGCAGAGTGGAAGCCCAACTGCGGGTACAATCCTTAGTGTTGTCAGTACTCAAGTGCATGCCGAGGGCCAATCATGGGTTTGTATAGCAAGTACATACTCCCGAAGGTTGTGAATTTTGCGTGCAGTTTGAAGCCGAACATGCTGCAACGGGAGAAAGTTGTGCCACTCGCCCGGGGGCGAGTCTTGGAGGTTGGGATCGGCTCGGGCTTGAACCTGCGCTACTACGATGCCACCAGGGTGACGAAGGTCTGGGGCCTGGAGCCCTCGCTGGAGATGAGGAGGATGGCCGAGGGGGCGGCTCGCTCGATGAGCTTCGATGTCGAGTTCATCGGGCTTCCGGGGGAGCAGATCCCTCTGGAGGATAACAGTGTCGATACGGTTCTGATCACGTACACGCTGTGCACGATTGCAGAGACCGAGCCGGCTTTACGAGGTATGGCCCGGGTTCTGAAGCCGGGAGGCGAGCTCATCTTCTGCGAGCATGGCGCCGCTCCGGACGAGAGTGTCCGCCGCTGGCAGGATCGCGTCAATCCGATCTGGAAACGGTTGGGAGGGGGATGCCACCTCAACCGGGCGATCCCCGACCTCATCGAGCAAGGCGGATTCAGGATCAAGGGAATGGAGACCATGTACCTTCCCGGTTGGCGCCCGGCCAGCTTTAATTACTGGGGAACCGCAACCCATGCGTGAGACCCGGTGGGCCGTTAGTGTGCCTTCAGGGGATCTGACGTAAGAGAATCAGGAGACAGGACAATGCGAATGAAAGCGTTATGGGAAAGCGAAGTCATCGCGGAAAGCGACAATACGGTGGTGGTAGAAGGCAATCACTACTTCCCACCTGAATCCGTGCGGCAGGAGTATCTCCAGCCCAGCAAAACAACCACCGTCTGCCCCTGGAAAGGTACCGCGTCCTACTACAACGTCGTGGTCGGGGGAAGGGAGAATCCGGATGCCGCCTGGTACTATCCGGATCCTAAAGAGGCCGCGGACACCATCAAGGACCGCGTCGCCTTCTGGCGCGGGATCAAAGTCCAATCCGGCGAATAGGCTCGATCGGGTTGCGGCTGAGCAACGGGCGTTGCTGCACATCTGCGGAGCTCCAACCTGCACGAGAACGGCTCCACGATTTGTATGGTGACCCATGATCCCCGCTACGAACGGTACGCGCAGAGGAACGTGCACATCTTCGACGGTCGAATCGTCGATGAAACCGCAGACTCGCAAGGACCAGCTGTCTATCCTGGATCGCAGCGGGAAACCTTAGATCGTTTGTAGCTTCAATTCGAACGACTACGAGAGAAAGTGACCCTGAGGACGCCTCACATGCTGGAGAGCTTTCTGCAGGATCTCAGATACGCCCTGAGAAGAATTGCGGGACAACCTTTTTACGCGGTGATCATTGTGGTCTGATTGGCGACAGTTAGAATTCCCCGCGACGACAAATGGAATTCCCCGCTTTTTCAGGGCTGATCCTGACCATGAGGGCATGGTTAAGGATCAGCAAGTGCGGAGGTTAGTAAAGTTGAAGAAGAACGAGAAGACGCTAACGATGGCGGCGGCCAAAGCGGGGATGTCGCGAAAGACAGCTCGCAAGTACCTGAAGTCGGGAAAGCTACCGAGCCAGTGTCAGCCGGAACGGTATTGGAGAACTCGATCGGATCCGTTCGAGTCGGTGTGGCCGGAGGTGAAAGAGATCCTGAAGCGATCGCCGACGGTGGAAGCAAAAGCGGTGTTCGATCATTTGTGTCGTCAGCAGGAAGGGGCCTTCCAGCAAGGCCAGTTGAGAACGCTGCAGCGCAGGATCAAGCAGTGGAAGGCAGAATACGGAGAAGCGAAGGAGGTGATGTTCCCGCAGAAGTATCAGCCGGGACATCAAGCGCAATCGGACTTCACGTTTATGGGGCGCCTCGGAGTGACGATCCAGGGCCAGCCGTTTCCCCATCTGCTGTACCACTTCGTGTTGGCCTACTCGAACTGGGAAGCGACCACGCTGTGTTTCAGTGAGTCGTTTGAGAGCCTCAGCCTGGGGCTTCAGAACGCGTTGTGGGAGTTGGGGGCGCTGCCCGAGGAGCACCGGACCGACCGGCTCTCGGCGGCAGTCAAGAACCTGAAGCGGGAAGAGTTCACCGAGCGCTATCAAGCGTTGCTGAGACACTTCGGGATGCGCTCCAGTCGCACTCAGGCAGGAAAGGCACACGAGAACGGGGATGTGGAACAGTCCCATCACCGCTTGAAACGGGCCATTGAGCAGGAACTGCTGCTGCGGTGTAGCCGTGATTTTTCCAGCCGGGAAGAGTACGAGGGCTTTGTAGCGGTGATTGTGTCCCGGCGCAATGCGGCCCGGCAAAAGCGCCTGGGAGAAGAGCTGGCAGTGATGCGCCCGTTGCCGGCACGCCGTCTGGATGACTTCACCCGGCAGTGGGTGAGAGTCTCCCCCAGCAGTACGATCCGGGTTCGCCACAACACCTATTCGGTGGACAGCCGGTTGATTGGAGTTCCCCCGGTTTCGTGGACACCTAATCCTTTGGGAGAATGGAGGACACGATGCCAAGAACAAGACGAGCTTATCCACCCGAGTTTCGCCAGCAGATAGTCGAGCTTCATCGAGCCGGGCGCAGCCCCGGTGAGCTGGCCCGAGAGTTTGAACCCAACGAACAGACGATCCGCAACTGGATCGCCCAGGCAGACCTGGATGAAGGCCGTCGTAGAGACGGCCTGACGACGGTAGAACGAGCCGAGCTGCGGAAGTTGCGCAAAGAAAATAGGCAGCTGAGGGTTGAGCGGGAAATATTGGCAAAAGCCGCGGCCTGGTTCGCACGGGAGAGCGATCCGATTTCCAAGGAGTCTTCAGGTTCGTGAAAGTGAATCAGGCCGACTATCCAATCACCACCATGTGCCGTTTGCTGGGTGTCTCCACCAGTGGCTACTACGCGTGGGTCGATCGCGGACCTTCGACTCGAGATGAAGCGAATGCTCGTCTTCTGGAAACAATCAACGGGATCCACCAGCAAAGTCGTCGGACCTATGGAGCTCCCCGCATTACGGCGGAACTTCGAGAGGAAGGTCACCTGGTGGGCAAAAACCGGGTGGCCCGACTGATGAAAGTCGCCGGCATTGAAGGCGTTAGCCGCAGACGCAAGACACGCACGACCCTGAGAGGCCAAGACAGCCGTCCGGCTCCGGATCTGGTGGAGCGAAACTTCCAGGTCAGCCGCCCCAACCGACTGTGGGTTGCAGACATCACGTACGTGCCGAGTTGGGCAGGTTTCGTCTACCTGGCCGTAGTGGTCGACGCTTTCAGTCGTCGAGTGGTCGGCTGGTCGCTCAGAAATGATCTCAAGACCCGGCTAGTGACCGATGCCCTGCAAATGGCACTTCAAGAGCGTGAATCCGACGGGGTGATCCATCACTCGGACCAGGGGACGCAATACACGTCGATCGAGTTCGGGCTACGCTGCAAGAGAGCCGGCATCAGACCCTCCATGGGCTCGGTCGGTGACTGTTATGACAACGCGCTGTGTGAGAGCTTTTTTGCCTCTCTGGAGTGTGAACTGATCGACCGGCACAGCTTCCGCAGCAAGCTGCAGGCCAAGCTTGCTGTCTTCGACTACATCGAGGGCTTTTACAACCCTCACAGGCGGCACTCGTCACTGGACTATCTGTCGCCGATCAACTATGAATCGAGGCACTCAGATGTGGCTTGATTCGAAAGCCGTAAACTGTCCACAAAAGTGGGGTAACTTCACCTATCCCCGGTTTCTCTTGTCGTTATCTGAGATCGAGGTGGCGGAGCGGCACGAGCGCAAAATCCAGCGCCAGCGTCGGGCCTCCAAGCTTCCCTGGGAGAAAACGCTGACGGCGCTGGACCGCTCGCGCTTGCCCCAAAGCGTGGATCGACAACTCACAGCGCTGCTGGAAGGGACGTTTTTGGATCGTGCCGAGAACGTCTTGGCTTTCGGTAACCCTGGGAGCGGGAAAACCCATCTGGTCTGTGCTCTGGGCCAGGAGTTGATTCTGCTGGGGCGCCGGGTTCTGTTTTCTACCTGCGCCCTGCTGGTACAGCGATTGCTGCGGGCCAAAATCGATCTGACTCTGGAGAAGGAGCTCAAGAAACTGGATCGCTTCGAGGCTCTCATAGTCGATGACATCGGCTACGTTCAGCAAAGCCGGGAGGAAATGGAGGTTCTCTTCACACTGCTGGCCCATCGTTACGAACGTCGCAGCATCTTGCTGACCAGCAACCTGATCTTCTCGGACTGGGAGAGGATCTTCAAGGACCCCCTGACGACGGCAGCAGCCATCGACCGGCTGGTGCACCACAGCGTGATTCTGGAACTCAACGTCCCGAGCTATCGAATGGAGAGCGCCAAGGCAAAGCAGCAGGGAACCACGAAATGAGGAAACCGCGAGGAGGTCAAATCCGGGCAAATCGGCTGATTGGACCCCGGAAAGTGCTTGGTGAGGGCGATAGACGAGTGCCCGCCAAGGGGAGAGGTCGTACAGCGCCCTACAGAGGCCGCTCAGCAGCCTCGTGGATCTGGTCCACTCCCCTCGACGCCAGCGCGAGCGAGGGGGAGCTCCGTTCGGGCTACGCCCTCACTCCGTCCCCCTCGCATTCTAGGAACAATCTCTCTTTTTTACAGAAAGGAGGACCGCGGAAAGGGCCGTCTCAGAGGACGGCTACAGCTCTTTTTTTTTAATCCTTGTGTGGGGATTTCCAATCGTCGCTGCGGGAATTCTATTTGACGTTGATCACTGGTCACACTGGGGCTGGGCATTGGCGCGAACACGGCCGTGTTCAGCCTGATGGATAGGATCCTTCTCCGACCTCTACCTTTTCCCGAAGAGGATCGCCTGATCTCAATGTTTCATCGGCAAGAGGAGGGCAATCGAAAGCTGAGCGCTACCTCTTATCCCGACTACGAGTACTATCGCGATCACAACCCGGTCTTTGCAGACTTGATGGCGTTTGCGCGGGTACCGGCTATGGTACAGATCGCAGATCGCTTCGAATCAGTGATCGCGGAGTTGGTCACACCCAACTATTTCTCTGTCTTGCGCGTTCCCCTCCAGCGCGGCCGAACCTTCCTGGAGGAAGACGATTCGAACGCCGTGGTTGTGATTAGCGACAGTCTCTGGAAAGGCCGCTTCGGATCCGATCCATCTGTCATCGGAAAGCCTCTCAAGATCCAGGACACTCTGTTCACAGTGGTGGGTGTTGCACAACCCGGCTTCAAGGGATACCTCTTGGACTGGCAGGGAGCCCTCCCCCAGATATGGGTCCCAATCGGAATGCATCGGCAGGCTATCCCCTCGCTCGGTCACAGGGTCGATCCTCTTGAACACGCCGACATGCCCTGGCTCCTGGTCGTCGGACGGCTCAATGACGACGTGACAATCTCGCAGGCCAGGCCGGTCACAGAGGGAGTGAACGCACAACTGCACGAGAATCGAAAAGAACGGGACAGCAAGCTTTCCGTTGAACTTCTTCCCACCCGGGAGGCCCGCATCTGGCCCCCCTATCGAGCCAACCTGCAAAGGCAGTTCAATTTCTATCTGGCGGTCGTCGCTCTGGTTCTCTTGATTGCCTGCCTGAATGTTGCCAACCTGTCCCTGGTCAATGCGCTGCGGCGACGGCGCGAGATGGCCCTGCGGATGGCGCTGGGAGCGGCCCGCCTGCGCCTGGTGCGGCAACTGTTGACAGAAAGCTTCGTCCTGGCTCTCTCGGCGATTGTACCCGGCCTCTTTCTGGCGCAGTGGTTCACGGCCTGGCTGCTGCGTTTCCCCTCGGCTTTCGGAGTCGGCGTGGGGGTCGACGCCGGACTGCACTGGCGGGTCCTCCTGTTTGCTTGCCTGCTGGCTACCGGGGTGGCTGTGATCTGCGGGGTTCTGCCGGCTTTCCAGGCAGTGCAGTTCAACTTGATGACCCCCTTGAGACCGGCGGGGTCCGAAGTGCGGTCAAGCGGATCTCTGGTGCGCAACTTTCTGATTGTCGGGCAGGTCTCAGCAGCACTCCTGGTTTTAGTCCTCGCAGGGCTGTTCGTCCACACCCTCCAAAGCGCAAGAAGTGTGCGTGTCACAAACAGTCCAGAACGTGTTCTGGAGGTTAAGGTCGACTTCTTTCAGTTCGAAAGCAGGGAAGAGCAGGTCGTACTGTCTTATCGGGAACTTCTCCGAAGAGTGCGGGGTCTGGGGAATGTTCGGTCTGCCGCACTGATCTCGAATGTGCGGCTCGGCAGGATCCGGGCCCTTGCAAGAATCCGCTCCGACCCGGGGGACTCCGGTCGCAGGGTGTATTTTAACCTGGTAAGCCCGGGATACTTTGAGGCCATGGAACTAACGATGAAGGCCGGCCGGGATTTCAGCCCCTCTGACACCGGTACCACGATATTGAGCGCGGTGATCAACGAGCAGATGGCCAGGGAACTGTGGCCCGGAGAAGATCCACTTGGAAGGGAATTCGAGCGCGTCGATGACCAGTCCCGTGTTCGAGTCATCGGACTTGTCGACGATGGGGGCTGGCTGTGGTCGTTCAGGGAGGACCCTCAAGCCTGCTTTTACTTGTCTCTACAGCCGGAGTCTAGAAATAGTATGATTTTGCTGGCACGCTTTGTTGGTCCCAGAGCCGCCGCCGCCGCCGCGATTTCAGAGCAGGTCCGGTAATTGGATGAGCGCCTGCCTCCAGCTCAGATCGTGACGACCAAGGAACGCTACGAAGCGTCCCTTGCCCGCGAAAAAGTCTCCGTCCTTCTTCTAAGTAGCCTCGCGATTGTAGCCACGCTCCTGGCCGCTGTGGGAATCTACGGGGTTGTGTCGTTCCTGGTCTCGCAGCGCACCCGCGAAATTGCAATCCGGACCGCGCTCGGAGCCACACCTGCGGACATTCTACGCGGCATCATGAAGCAGGGACTACTCTTGCTCCTGGCGGGAGTTGTCGTCGGCCTGATGGCAGCAGCGGCTGTTACGCGTCTCATCCAAAGCATGCTGTACGGGGTGAGTCCGACTGAGCCAGCCGTCTTTGTCGCGGCCGTCGCACTCCTTTCGCTGATCACCCTGATGGCCTGCTATCTCCCGGCCCGCCGTGCGACTCGAATCGACCCGATGACGGTCCTGAGGCACGAATGAGAGAAGAACCTTCCCCGGCTACTCGCAGGGCGGCTGACCCTGGAGAACCGCACCGGCTCCACGGGTTGTCAAGCGCGTATGGTTCTGCCCATTGGTGAAAGAGTTGTGGCTGCCGGCGGTCCTGCTAGAGCTTAAATCTGTTGTTGTCAACCTCCAGAACTAATCTTCTCCTTGATGTAATCGTTGTGAGAAAAGGGGACGATGTGATTCTATTAATGTTAATGACCCCAGCAGGACAAGAAGGCTGACCTTCTTCGTGTACCGCAGGGTTGCAAAGGCTTCATGAAGTGCGGAAACTATTGTTCTCATGGGGACTCCAAAATGTGTCATATTGGGGCACAACTGCGACACCCCCCTTAGATATCGGTCACCAGGCGTGTGGCAGATACGGCTCGGACGCGCTCTGCCAGGTCAAAGGTCGTCTCGCCGGCATGCACGACAGTCAGCTGGTCGAGACCCAGGTCTGTGAGGGCTGATCTCATCGACGCGGTAAGGCGCGGGCTCGAGGTCCTCTTGAACTCAAACCCGATGCTGCCCCGGCCTCTTCGGACGAGCTCGGACATGCCTGGTTCGCTCGATCATGGGGAAATATTACCATGAAATCTCGAAGGCATATGAAGAGATTGCATGTTCCCCACGCCCACTTGAGGCCGTCCTAAGATCCCCAAGTCGAGGACAGTCGCTTAACTCTTGAGCCTTTTGCTCAACTCCCGGCAACAGGGGCTCTTCCTCCGTGAGTTCTGGTCAGACTTTCCCTTTCCCAAAATTAGTGCTTCACTCGCAGATCCGATGAGGATAGAGTGCCGGGTACGCGATGAGCAAAGACGTCTTCTTCATAAGGAAGCGCACCATTGGTCAAGTGTTTGATGCGGCCTGCCAGGCTCTGAAGGAGAACACTCCGCTTCAGACCGGACGGCTCGAGACGGGCTCCACGAGCTGGAATACAATGGTTCGCATGGCCGCGTTGGCCGCCAAGGTCTGGCTGAACACGTCGGTGGAGATTACGACCACCGATGAATTTGATCGTGCGCAGGGAACCTTGGACACTCGCGGTCGATGGGGCGGAGACACCTTCTATCATTCGCACGTTGTTCTGCGTGCCGTCGGAAAGGACGTCGAGTGCACACGCACGAGTAGCGGGGTCATGTCGCCCATCGTCTGGCTTACAAACCTCGAGGGGGCCATTTTGAGGCATCTCGACGACGGCCCGCGCGAAGTGGGAAAATGATTTGACGGCCGGCGCAGATTCCGTTACCCCTTTTTCCTTCAACCTCATCCCCGCCCACTCCATTCCTTCCAGTTCACCCGAAAGATCCCAACCGGTTTGGATTTGCCCTTGACAACGACTTCGCCGAGGGATTCGAGGGGATATTCGTCCTGCAATCTGTCTTTTGTGAACTCGCTGATGATGATATCTGACTTGTACTCCTTGCACAGGGATTCTATGCGGGCGCCCAGATTCACATTGTCCCCAATCACCGTGTAGCTGCGCACGGTGTCGGCTCCGACGATGCCTGCCACCATCTCACCACTGTTCAAGCCGACGCCGCAATGCAGGGTGGGGAGTCCCTGTTTCTGCCAGGTCTCGTTCATTTCGACGAGTTTTCGCTGCATATCCATGGCACAGCGCAAGGCGTTGTCAGCATGCAGAGGATCGGCTAGGGGAGCATTGAAGAGTGCCATGATCATGTCGCCGACGAACTTGTCGATAGTGCCCTTGAACTCGAACACAATGGCCACCATGGCTGTGAAGTACTCGTTGAGTTGACTGACGACGTCTTCCGGGCTCCGCCCCTCTGACATCGAGGTGAAACCCCTCAAATCCGAAAAGAGCACGGTGACTTCACTTCGCTGTCCCCCCAATTCAGTGGCTCCCGGATTCTGAAGCAGGCGCTGATAGACATCCCTGGACACGAACTTGGAGAAGATCTGCTTGACGCGCCTCTTCTCGGTCCCTTCGACCCAATACTGGTAGCTGAGGCCCACGGCACAAGTCAGGATCCAGGAAACAGCGACCGGCAGCACGGGCAGCTCCAGCCGCTGGGAAAAGAGCCAGCCGCAGGTCAACATGTACCCCGCGATCAGGACCAGGTTGAGCAAGATGGCCGGGAAGAGGCCCAGGTTGAAGATCAACACCAACCCGGCCAGGGAGACTGCGAACGACAGCAGGCTCCGCTTCCAGGTAGACAACGGAATCAAATGGCGGTTGTGCAGAAGACTATCCAGGACGTGGGCATGGATTTCCACTCCGGCCATCTCTCCCAAGCCTTCTCGCGAGTCTCCGGCGCCCCCACTGTAGGGAGTGGTGAAGACGTCGTGAAGTCCAGGCTCGGTGACTCCGATGAGGACGATCTTGTCGCGGAAGGCGTCAGGAGGGACGAGGGGCGCCGCCTCCTCCAGGATCTGAAGCTGTGAGTATAGGAGCGCAATAAAGGAGTACCCCTTGCGCTTCCGGCCTTCGCTCTCCCAGGCCGGTGAATAGCTTCCAGGTCCGCCGTTGTACCAGATCGGGAGTCTCCCATCTTGATCCAGAGGTATCCGCATTGGACCTGCGATGATCTCTCGTTCTCCGAGCTCCAGATCTGAGAGATTCAGTCCAAAGCGATGCAAGGCCAGCACCAGAGCCAACGACGGGAATAACCTGTCCTGGTAACTCACCACCGGAAGGTAACGCCGCCACGGTCCATCGGAATCGAAAATCGCCGCCACGTGGCCAACCGCCATGGCCGCATCCGTGAGCGCGGCATAAGGGAAACTGATTTCGGGAAAGGTTTCGACGTTCGCAGATCCGGCAATCGAGTGGGTGAGCACCTGTTCCCGGCTGGGGGGAGCAGACGTGGTCTGAGTCCGGGGAACCATTACATGAACCACATTGCCCACCTGGCGGGTGGCGGTTGCGAATATCTGGTCACCTTCTCCATGATCCTGGGCGATGTTTCGCTCGGTGAACTGGACGTCAAACGCCACTGCACGAGCTCCCGCGTCTTCTAAGTACTCCAGTACCTCGACATAGGCATCCCGCGGCCACGGCCATCTTCCGAGATCGGCTTCCAGAGCCTTGATACTGGCGCCGTCGATTTCCACGACGACGATCTCAGAAGAAGCCACCTGCTGATCGCCCAGGACTCGAAACCGAGAGTCTCGAGTCTTCAGTTCCATGACTTGAAGCAGTGAAGTCGCGAACGCAGCCACTACCAGACCAGTCGTCAGGGCACTGATCATGAGTAGAGCGACTTTTCTGGGGAGTCGAGGTTTCTCCAGCATCGAGAGAATTTTAGCTCACTGGACCCGAGAGGGCCGCCAAGAATCGTGCACACCAGGTGCGAGAGATCCCTGTTTTGTGCTAGCTTCGTAGCGAGAGTTCGGGAAGGGTCCGGCAGCAGAATATCAGACCCCTTGACCAGACCCCGTTTCGACCATGCGAGTTGATTTGTCCGCAAGGAGGCGAAAATGAAGCGCCTGATATGGTTCTCTCTTATCCAGGTCCTTTTCTGTTCCACCATTGGCCTGGGCCAATTTGGTCTGGGAAAGCTCAAGAAAGCGCTCGATGAAGTCAACAAGGTATCCGACCTCCAACTCAATGAACAGGATGAAATCGCTCTCGGCAAGGAGATCAGCAGAAAGATTCGGGAGCGGTTCGGAGTGCAGCAGGATCCTGAAGCGACCCGCTATGTATCCCTGGTCGGGAACGTTGTCGCGGAGAAATCGGAGCGACCTGGTCTGCCGTATCACTTCATTATTCTGGACAGCGGCGGTATCAACGCCTTCGCAGCGCCCGGCGGCTACATCCACATCACCCGGGGAGCGTTGGGCGCGATCCGAAACGAGGCCGAGCTCGGGGGAGTTTTGGGTCACGAGGTGGGGCACGTGACGGCCAGACATACCCTCAGTGAGATTCGGAAGATGAAGAGCATCGAGCTGGCCGGCGACGAAACGCCTCTGTCGAGCAATTCTGAGGTCCTCGAACGGGTCGCCGACAAAATGACCGAGGCCCTTCTCAAGGGCTTTGGCAGGAAGCAAGAGCTCGCATCCGACTCGATCGGGGTCCATCTTGCTGCCGGCGTCGGCTATGATCCCAGCGGACTGAGGCACTTTCTGGATACGCTGCAAAGCGTCAACGAGGGGGCCGACGACAAGCAGGGCTTATTCTCGTCCCACCCTGAGACCAAGGATCGGATCAAGAAGATCGAAAAGCTGGTTTCGAAAGGCGATCTTACGGAAGCGCCCAAAGCGATCCTGGAAGCTCGTTATCGGGAAGCGATCAAATACCAGTTCGATCCGAATGAAATCGCGGAGGTGGTCGAGGGGGTCAAAGGCGTGGCTGGAGGGGGTGGGAAGAAATCCGAGTCCGGTGAGGAGGAAGAAGAGGCTCCTCCCAAGAAGAAGAGCCGCTTTTCGTTGGCTCGCCTGGCCAATCCCTTGAATTCGGGTGAGAAGAAAGAGACCGCTGAGGTGACCAGCGCGGGAGCGGCCAAGGGAGTCGGCAAAGAAGGCGAGGAAGAGCAGACCGGCCCCCACAACTCAGCTCTGGTCGAGGTTCATGTGACCAAGGCTGACGTGGCCAAGTTCAAGGCCGATGGCAAGTTGAAGTCGGGCTAGTTCTCCTGTTCTGCCGTCTCGGCCTGGCGGGCCCGCAGTCGTGCCTCGCGTCTGACTGCCTTTTTCTTCTCATCACGGCGGATCTTCTCCTCGATGCTCAGGACGATTTCGGGTCGATTCCTGCCAAACCGCTTGGAGTAGAGGTGCTCGATGAATTGCGCAAGCGGCATCTTCCAGGGCTCCTGATCGTGATTGTCAATCTTGCCGAGCTTCTTCGGGTTCAGTCCCAGCTCGCGGGCCATCTGGACGTGGGCGTGAGAAAGATGGCGGCGCTTGCGCGCATCGATCCAGGCCTGCAACTTCGGGTTGGGTTTCTTTTTCTTTTTGGCCATTCGATGCACCCTCAGTGGAGGTACTCGTAGTCCTCGCCTTCGTCATCGTATACATCGTCACCGTATACATCGTACCGAGGCCCCTCGGCCATCGCCATGGCTTCGAAGGCTGCCTCGACGATGTCCTCATCATGTGAGTCGGTGAGGTCGACCAGCAAGCCCCCGGCTTCCCGCGGACGGATGCTGGCCACGGCGTCGATGGCGGCCAGCAGCACGAATTTGTCGGTGTCCATCGAAGTGACGAGCTCCCTGACGTGCGACCAGGCGGCGGCGAGCCCCCAGTTTCCTGCAGCGCACACAGCCTCGCAATGGATGTCCTCATTCTCGTTTTCCAACGCCTCGAGTATCTGGTCGTCGAAGCCGCGAACCCAGCGCATTGCGAATACTGCGGTCAGCTTCCACTCCTCGTCGTCACAGGAGTAGGCTGTACGAATCGCATCCTGATGCCAGTGCTGGGGAGAGCGAATCGATGCCTCCAGGATTCGGCGCCGTACTTCTTTTGGAACGTCGGCATCCAGATAGAGGTCATGGAACGACTCTTGTATCCTTTGGAACGTCTGCTCGGTGATGGGCACGTCCTCGGGGAACTCAAATCCGTCCAAATCCGCCTGTTCCAGCACAGGCCCAAGAGCAATCGCTGCCTTGGCGCACAGTTTTGCCGGCGCATCGTCGCTGCGCAGGATCGACAGCAAAGCATCGGCAAGCTCGTTGTTGATGACAGTGGAGTCTCCTGCCAGCTCCGCGGCGAGAAGGCAGTCGGATTCGTCGACCCGGTCATCGGAGAGAATCTCGAGCAGCATCTTGTCAGTGCCCCTTGGCCACTCCCAGGGGGGAGTAACTCTTAACATCTTCAGGTCCATTTCTCCTCCAGCTCAGCAGTTCACCCATCAAGCGTTTTCACGATCCTCCCAGGCTGTCCCGGTTCTCACCTCGTCGACGAGGAATCGAGCTCCCTGGTTGTCCGACGGGTTGAGCCAGAGCATCCGGTCAAAGATACTCCCGGCTTCGTCAAAACGCCCCAGGCGCCAGAGGCACAGCCCATAGCCATGCATGCATCGGAGAAAGGGGCGGTTGTCGACGAATCCCCACTCCAGCACGTCGTCAAAATCGGCACCCAGGGATAGCTCTCCGATGCGCAGGCCCACCTCGTAATGGCGGATGGCGTCCTGAGGCCCGCTGTTGAAAACGAGGTTACCGAGATGGCAGTGTGCATCGAGACACCGCAGGTCGGCTTGACATAGCTCCATGAGAATCTTGCTTGCTCCTGACCAGTCGCCGGCATTCTTGCGATCGTTGGAAGTGGTGATGGGGTCTGAGAAGGGATCGCCGGGATCTTCCCCCGGCAGAACCTGTTCCATCTCGAACTCCGGGCGGGGGCCGCGGGCGATGATCGGCTTAGCCCAGTCCTCGATCGGTTCATCCTCCTCTCCCCAATAGTGCTCCCCGGGGTTCCACATCCCCATCGGCTCGAGCCGCAGCGGCACCAGGCCAAGTGCGGCCGCGTCGAGACGAGTGGATTCAATCTCTCCGGAAAGGTACGGGTGGCCCGCTGTTATTTCATCGATCAGCTCATTCAGGGCTGCAAGATTCTTTTCGCCATGACCCCCTCGGCCCATCAAGTGTCCTCCGCCTCTTCAAGCGCCCGCGGTTTCGAAAACAGGATGCCGCAAGTCGCCCGTTACCAGATTCTCCAACATTTGGAGGCTTAGGGAAAGCCCCGAGCTCTTCCCCCCTGACTCGCTGTACAGGCTGGACCAACCGATGGCCACACTCTCTGCCGAGTCAGGCCGGAATGTAGCAGACCGTCGAGCATTTGAGTCACTGGTTTCGATAGCTGATCAATTCACCTGGGTTGCAATTGGCCGCGGTTTCTTCGCGAGCGAGTCTGACGCCGGGGATCGTCAATACCAGTACGGCGTCTTCTTGGCCCAGACGCTCTTTGCGTGTCGGGGCGGGTGATATCGGATTGATGTAAAGTAGGCTCTTCGGCTCCTCTCTCGCGAAATCCGGCATCGTGGAGTTAGAGGCTTCATGATTTCAACGATATGCGGTTTCAGGTGACTGAAGCGCCTTATTAGCCACCGGTCACAGGAGTTCGGTTGGTGACAAAACCTGGGGTTGGTCTGAATGACTGAGCCATCAAGCTTTCTGGTTTCATCTGTAGCGGAGGCCGCTGAAGTGCTCGACCACTTCAATGGTTTTCACGATGGCTTCATGAAACGAATCAACATCATCTCAAGTGATGAAATCGATGAAGACCGCGGTCAGAGCTGCACGGGATTGTTCGAAGTCGAGATCGATTTCGCCCACTACAACTACCAGGATGGGAAGGCACCATTTCATCCGTACAACCAGATCGTCCGCGCGAAGTTCTCCAGGACCCAGGATATCTTCTGCGATTTCCGTGAAGGGTTTCTCGGTAACACCATAGTCAGCCTGTCGGTCGCGCCCGCGAACCGCCGTAAGGGTGGTAGCACGGCCACGGAGCTATGTCTGGGCCTGCAGTTGGCGCGGCACTATTATCTCGAGGAGTTTCGACGTTACGAACTCAGACAATCGCAGTTGTTTACGTTTACCGAGGCAACCTTTCGCGAAGGGGTCCCCGAGGCGTAGCGCCTTCGAACTGGTGTCCGGATCCGGCCCAGACCGACTCAGTCTCTCTCGTCTTGTGCCGAGTGCCGAAAAGGGGGACAGAGTAGACTGTTCCCTTTTTCCAAGAGCAGGCCGCAAATCGGGCATCCGGGGCGCCGTTGTGAAGCGACTCTTGCTCGGCTATCCTGGGGCGAATGGCGACAGGAAGCATTTCCCTGAGCTCCAGCATGTGTGGGAGGAAGGTGTGAACAGGCTGGAGGGCGCTGCCGCTGTGGTCACTGGAGGTGGTCAGGGACTGGGTGAGGCCACTGCCCGGCTGTTTGGGCGGGAAGGCGCAAAGGTCATCGTGGCCGATATCAATGAAGCCGCGGCGAAAGGCGTGGCGGAGGATATTGTGGCCGAAGGCGGTTCAGCCCTGGCCATTCGAGCGGACATTGCACTGGCCCAGGACGCAGACCGTTTGATCGCTGAGACGGTTGAGCGGTATGGGCGCGTTGATGTGCTGGTCAACAATGCCGGGATCGCCAGAATGGGGACCGTCGTCGATATCGACGAGACGGATTGGGACCTGGTGATGGCGGTCAACATTAAGGGGGCCTATCTCTGTTCTCGAGCGGCAATCCCCCACATGGAACGGCAAGGCGGCGGGTCCATTGTCTGCATCGCCTCCGCTTCCGGGGTGATTGGCCAGAAGGCCCAGGTGGCCTATAACGTATCCAAACACGGAGTCATCGGCCTGGTGCGCTGCATGGCGCTGGATCATGCTGCAGCAGGGATCCGGGTCAATGCCGTCTGCCCGGGCACGTTCAACACGCCAATGCTTGATGTCCTTTCCGAGGAGCAGATGGCTAACCTGCGGGCCATGCACCCGCTGGGCCGTGTGGCTGAACCGGCTGAAATTGTCCAAATGGTTCTGCATCTGGCCAGTGATGAGGCCTCGTTTACCACGGGTTCTGTTATTCTGGTCGATGGCGGCCTGACGGCTGGGTAGTGTAGACACTCCGACTCACTTTGAGGAGGCAGGCAAGATGAAAGTCCAAGCAGCTGATCATGCGGCAGTCACCGTAGGCAACACCCAACGAGCCTCATCTCGGCTGGATCGGTATGAGGGAAGCCGGGCATGAGGGAACTTGTGAATTTCTCAGTCATAGCGCTTCTTTTGCTCTCGATGGGCACTGCCCGGGCGGCCAAGACTGAAGTGCTCAGTGCCAGCGAATCAGAAGAAGGCGTTTTGGTTACCGACAGCGGACAACCGGTGCTCTTTTACCAAAGACAAACCACTTCTCTTCAAGGCCAGGTCCCGCGTGCTCATTACATACATCCCCTCTATGGACTCGACGGCGAGGTGTTCACCGAGGACTTTCCCCCCGATCACCCCCATCACCGAGGCATTTACTCAGCCTGGCACCAGCTCATCGTCGACGGAAAACCGGCCGGAGACCCATGGACTTGCAAGGATGTTGATTACGATGTGCGCAGTCTGGAAGTCCTTCGCCCCGATGAAGACCAGCTAACTGTTGTCGCACGTGTGTGGTGGCGATCGCGGCTCGTACTTGATGGGAATGGAAGTCCCGTGCCGATTGTCCAGGAGGAGATGACGATTGCGGTGGGCACCGTCCGGGATAACGTCCGGGCCATCGATGTCGATATCCAGTTGCGGGCAATGGTCGAGGACGTCCGAATCGGCGGTTCCGAAGGCAAAAAAGCTTATGGGGGTTTCTCGGCCCGGGTGCGCCTGCCGGAGGACGTCCGTTTCACCGGACGCAGGGGCAAGGTTGTGCCAAAGCGGACTCCGCTGAAGGCAGGGCCCTGGATCGACCTGACCGCCTCGTACGGTGGCAGAGCCGGACTTTCGGGGTTGACGATCCTCAGCCATCCGCAAGCGCCGCGAAAGACCCCGCGATGGATCCTGCGGCGGAGTGGCAGCATGCAGAATCATGTCTACCCCGGCCGCCGCCCCGTGCAGCTTTCACAGGAGAAACCACTCACCTTGCGCTACCGGCTCTTGGTCCATCGAGGGAAGCTGGACCCGGCACGAATCGAAGAGAGGTTCCAGGAGTACGCGGGCCAATGACCGAGCCCATTCATTTGGTCCTTCAGTGCGGCCCGGCAGGCATAATGGCAATGTCAGACAGCCGGTGAGGAATCATGATGCTCGCATCTCTTTATGGCTGTCACTAGCTTGCCTGGACCAGGGGTTGCGGCAACTCCGATCCCTCCTGGGAGGCGCTGTAAAGATCAACCGCCTTCTGGGCGTTGAGCCAGAAGTCGGGTGAAGTGCGGAACGCGGCGCCCAGTTTCAGCGCCATCTCGGTGCTGACCGCAGCTCTACCGTTGACGATCCGATTGACGACCTTGACGTCACAGCCCAGATGATCGGCGAGCTGCTTCTGGGTCAGCCCGAGGGGGATCAGGAACTCCTCGCGGAGAATCTCTCCCGGGGTTGTCGGCTTTCGTTGTCTGGTCATTGCCCTCACCTCATTCCTCAATGGTAGTCGCGAATGTCTACTTCTCCAGGGCCGGCAGCCGTCCAACGGAAGACGAGGCGCCACTGGTCATTGATCCGAACGCTGTGGAAGCCCGCGAGATTTCCCTTCAAAGCCTCCAGCCGGTTTCCCGGTGGTGATGCGAGGTCGCTGAGCGTTTCGGCGTAGTCCAGCATGTCGAGCTTCCTGAGCGCGACCCTCGCTACGTTGCTCCACCCGGCACGTCGGGGAAGCCGCCCCTCTACAAAGAAGCGCTCCACCTGCTGGCTAGCGAAGCTCCGGATCGCCACGCTCCAGAATATACCGTAATGCGGTATACCGTGGCAAGGTAATTCAAACCGAAGGCTTCAGGAACCAGAGTTATTCGACTCAGTCTTGACGTATCGGTTGACGATGTCGATCAGTTCGAGCAGCTGGTCTATGTCCTGGTAGGATTTGCCGCCGTATTTCGCCCAGTGGACACCACCCCGGGCGTCGATCAGCACCGTGGAATTAAGACGTATCTGCTCAAACTCGTCGTGGGACTTGAAGCGCTTGCCATTTTCCCACTGAGGGTCTGAAAGCAACGCAAACGGAAGCTTCCGTTCTGCTTTCACCCTGGTCAAAAGCTCTGGATCGTCGGGAGTGACCACGAGAACCACAGCGTTCTTTTGCTCCAGTTCCTGGCTCTTCTCTGCCAGCTTCGCGCAACCCGACAAGCACGAGTCACACTGGGCACTCACGGCAAACACCAGAACCACAGTCTGACCTCGGTAATCGTCGAGAGTGACTCTTTTCTTGTCAGAATCGACGACATCCAGCCTGGGGGCCGAATTCGGCTCCCATTCGTTCGGCCCGACGGAAGCCAGCTTGCCCGGGTCGTAGACGCGCTCTTTTTCGGGTGAGACGTCCTTGAGAGTCGAATTGAGTCTGGCTGCCTTTGCGGACGACGTGGCGCGATCCAGCCATTTCAGTCCGGGGTCGGCTCGCGACCACACGTGCAGGAGCCGCGAATACGCTTTCTGGGCCATGCTGTGTTCTTTCGTACCCAGGTAGGCCTCAACCAACCCCGCCAGGGCAAAACCATCGTTAGGGATGGTCTCGAGTGTCTTTTCGAATGCACGGGCAGCCAGTTCAGGACTGTGGTGTGCCAGGTACTCCCATCCCAGGGCGTTATACAGAAAGTGCTGGTCGTTGGGTGGGTCGTTCTCACGTTCTCGAAACGCGGCTTCCTGTTCCGCAGCTTCGGTGAGAAGTCGCAAGCCGAGGTGAACTTTGTCCTCGGCTAAGGCAAAGCGCGCGCGCAGCTCAAGCGACTGGAAGTCGTAGAGCATCTTGTTAATTGAGCCACTCTTTTCTACTTCGTCCTTGAGCTTACGAAAAGAATTGAACTCCTCGCGTGCTTTCTTAATCTCTCCGAGGCTGAGCCGGGCCAGGGTGCGCCCGTAAAACTTGTGAATCCTTGCCCAGAGATCTTCGCCGTTCCAGGGGGGTGGATCATCGCCGAGCAGATCCTCCCAGCGCTCGAATTTGATCAGCGCGCGCTGCAAAGAATGAGCTTCCCGAGACGGAAAGGCAGCACGTGAGAGCTCGCGAGCACCCCGCAATGCCTCCTCCGCCATTCCGAGTTGCTCCTGCACGTAGCACAAATAGTCTCGGTTGTGACGATAGTTCCAGGAGGCCAGCGGCAGCATGTTGTGTTGTCGCTGGTAGGCTAACTCTGTTCGATTAGCCGTATCCTGGGCAATGGCGGCCTCGTGCCACATTCCGAGACCGCTGAAGATGTGTCCCGGCATGTGTATCGCGTGGCCCGAGTTTCCGGCAATCTTACCCAGGTGGCGCGCACTGTCGGTTACGGCGGTGGCATCGGGTCCATCCCAGTTGTGAATGCGGTAATGGTGAGCCCCGGGGTGGTTCGGGCTGGCCTCGAGGACTTGCTGGAGCACTGTTTCACATGCCAGCCGGTCCGGCGCCCGGTGGTCGTCTGAATGTCGCCCACCGCGAGCTCTCCGGTAGCATTCGTGTCCGTAAAAAAGGCGGAACTCAATGTCGTTCGGGTAGTCAAGGAGGAGCCGTTCGAGGCTTCGAGTGAACTCTCGCTCGCGCAGCGGGCGGGTCTTGATACCGAGGATTAATTCTTCTGCGGTATCCGGCACCGTACGAGCGTCCCAGGTTTCGAGCCAACGACGCTCGCGCTCGCTCACTTTGTCCCGCCGCTCCAGGGCCATATCCAGGAACTGGCGGGCCCGCTTTCCGTGCGTCGACATCGAAAGCCCCCAGTAGGCCATGGCACAGTCGGGATCGAGCTTCAGGACCCACCGGAAGGATCGTTCAGCCTCGTTGTAAAAATACACGTGGAGCAGAGCGACGCCCTGGTTGAACCACTCCTGGGCCTCGGGATCAGCAGTCGTGATGGGAAACTCAACCTTTCCCAGGCTGTCCATGCGCCAGGGCTTGAGGCGGGGTCCTTCGTCGAAAGGCTCGCCAAGCCGGGAGAGGCCAGGTACAGCCTGTTCACCGGCAAATACTCCTGAAGTCAGCGACACCAGAAGAGCAGCTACACTAAAGGTCCTCAACATCGGCTTCCCTTTTGTCATGGCAAGATGAACTTGTTTTTTCGGATCCTACAGTTCCTCCGGCGGTGTCAGGCGAACCTGGCTCAAGGGATTCGCCACCGCCATCCGGACTAGACGAACATGTCGAATGGCTCGAATTCTCCATCCAGCAGTTCCCGCGTGTCAAGATGTCCCAGCCAGCCGGCGATCATCGTGGCGTAGACTCTGCGGAAGTCGGTCGTGTGGACCAGGTTGTCGCCTGCATCCAGTTCCGTCAGGCTGGAGACCTTCCCGTAGTGTCCGCCTTTCACCTGGTTCCCGGCGACAAACTTGCCGTCCGCTTAACCCGCCTCCGTTGCCAGCTTGGTGACGGCCGGGCGGCTGGGGGGAAAGGGCTCGAGCCCCGGATCGTGAACTCCAGAGTGATCGAATGGAGCCAGATGGCTGGTGTCGGTGCCTTCGAAGCGGACCAGGCGGGCGATCGCCTGGGTCGGTGTCATTTCAGCCAGCGTGTCGATTTCATCTGGGGTTCCGCCAAATCCGGCTCGTTCCAGCAGGTGAGCCGCGAAATCACGATTCCAGTCTGCGGCGCCGATCGGCGTCAGATCGTCCTGCCAGGAAGGGGGTCCGGTGGTCTGGCCGGCGGCAGAGCTGGCAGGGTTCGCAAGCGCCGCTGCCGTAGCCAACAGAGCGACAAAGAACCTGACTCCTCGCTGAAGCATGTTCAATCGTCTCCTGATCTGACCTCTCCAGATACTAGTCCTTAGACTTGCGGCAATGCCAGCGTCTCCTGCATTTCGGTTCCACTTGACATTCTACCTGTAGGTCTCGATACTCTAGTAGAAAGTCTACTGGTAAGTAGTGCTTATGTCTCGCAAACCAGCCGGGCAGGAACGAATCGATTTGCTTCGGGGAACCCTGGACATGCTGATCTTGCGCACGCTGCTGTTTGGCCCCGTTCACGGTCACGGCGTTGCCCACTCCATTCAACAGACCTCCCAGGAAGTGCTGCACATTGACCACGGCTCCTTGTATCCGGCCCTGCACCGCCTGGTGCGACGCGGTTGGATCTCGTCCGAATGGGGAACCTCTCAGAACAATCGCCGCGCCAAGTACTACAACCTCACTCCGGCCGGCCGAAAGCAACTGACGGCTGAAACCACCCGGTGGGAACGCCAGGTGGAGGCGATTAACCGGATCCTGCAGCCCAGGCCGGAAGAGAAGTAGTCGCCTTTGGTTGAGGACCCACATGGGTGACCTTTCTATGCGACCAGGAGGTTCGAGCTCGTGAGCAAGCTCTCTGAAGTCTGGCGACGGGTCCCCTTGCTTCTCAGACGCCGTGATCTTGACCGCGAGCTGGAGCAAGAGATCCGCATTCACCTGGAGATGGAGACGGAAGAGAACATCCAGGCCGGAATGCAACCGGAAGAGGCTCGCCAGGCAGCGCGCCGGGCCTTTGGCAACGTGGCTCTGGTCAAGGAGAACACCCGCGAAGTGTGGGGATTTCCCGCCCTGGAGAGCTTCTGGCAGGATATTCGCTACGGTGCTCGCCAACTCGGCCGTAGTCCCGGCTTCACGACCGTGGCGGTACTCTCCCTGGCCCTGGTGATTGGTGCCAACAGTACGATCTTCAGTGTTCTGAATCCAATTCTGTTTCATTCCTTTCCGTTTGAGGAGCCGAACCGCGTGGTCGTAATACGCGAAGTCAAGGTTAGCGAGCCAGATCGGGAGCGGGATCCGACTCTTTCCACCTTCTCCGAGTGGGGCAGTCAGACCCAATCGTTTGAGCAGATGGCACTGGTGACACTGTATCCACAGCACGTAACCCTCTTCGCCCGCGGTCAGGCCGAGCCGGGTTTCTTCAGCCGAGTCAGCCCCACTTTTTTCCCGCTCCTGGGAGTCGTACCGCAATTGGGCCGGACGTTTGCTTCTGATGACCCTTCTCGCGAAGCAGGCGAGCCGGTTCTCTTGAGTAACAGCTACTGGCGCCGTCGCTTTGGAGCTGATCCCAATGTTCTGGGAGAGCAGATGCTCGTCGCCGGCCAAATCAATAGCATTGTTGGAGTTCTACCACCTGGTTTTCGGTTTCAGATCTCTTTCAGCTCGCGTGAGGCTGATGTGTGGCAATCCACACCGCTCCCCCATCCGAAGGTGGATCCGAGGAGCCGTGGGTTCACTGTGCTGGCCCGCCTCAAACCGGACATCGCTGCCGAACAGGCCCGGCTCGAGCTGGAGGCCATCGGCCGGCATCTAGAAGAGCAAGACCCAACCGCAGATGAGAACTGGAAAACCGACGTTCAATTGCTGCCTGATGTCTTCTTCGCCGGGTGGAAAGAGTCTATTTTTCTCCTCTTTGGGATCGCCCTGCTGGTACTGCTGATTGGATGCGCGAATGTCGCTAACCTGCTGCTGGCCCGAGCCCGAAGACGAGACAAGGAGATCTCGATTCGGGTCGCGATGGGAGCCAATCGCCTGCGTTTGATTCGACAGCTGCTTACAGAGAGCGTTCTCTTGGCTTCACTGGGAGGCATTCTGGGCCTGGTCCTCACCCTTTGGGGAATCGGACTATTTGTGGCTCTGGCGCCTGAGTGGTGGTCCCTGAGCCAGGACAAGGCCGCTATCGATGTCAGAGTGATCGCTTTTACGGCCATCGTCTCAATCATGACTGGAGTTGTCTTTGGGTTGGCTCCGGCTCTTCGAAGCTCGCGGCCCAACCTGTACGAGTCTTTGAAAGAGGGCGGGAGACGTTCGGTAGGCTCCTCTGGCCCCCGTTTGCGCAATTTGCTGGTCATCTCCGAGGTCAGTTTGACGCTCGTCCTGTTGGTCGGTGCAGGATTGATGCTCCGCAGCTTTCTAAACCTGCAACAGAATGACCCCGGGTACGACCCGCGTAATCTGCTCGGAGTTCAAATCTTCCTGCAGGGACCTGAGTACTGGGGACCGAGGGAAAAGGAAGGGATGCGGGTCGAATCTCAGGTGGATCGATTCTGGGAGGAATTGCTGCGGCGAGCCGAAGCACTGCCAGGTGTGCAGTCCGCGGCGACAGAGGGAATTTCTTTTGGATGCGGGGTGCAGATCCTTGGACAGAACTCTCCAGGCAAACGGGAGATCATCCGTTACTGCGAGACAATCAGCCCGGACTTTTTCCGTACCCTGGGGATTTCTGTCATGAAAGGCCGCGTCTTTGCAGAACAGGATGTGGAGGGATCCAGGTGGGTTGCGGTCGTCAACCAAACTATGGCCAGGCAGTTCTTCCGGGATGAGGATCCGCTCGGAAAACTTGTGCAGCTTGACTTAGGCGGTGCCGGGGGAGCTGGATTCGAGGTTGTCGCTGAGCCTCAGGCGAGAGAGATCGTCGGAGTGGTCAGAGATGTCAGACAAATGCAGAGTCACGCGCCCAGTCCAGTGGTGTATGTTCCGCACCGTCAACACAGGTCAGAGTTTCCGAGTCGCGCAAGTGCTGGTTCTCTGATCCGAAAAGCCCTGTTCATGCGGGTCGCATCTCGCCCCTTGAGTCTGAAACCGGCGGTGGAAAGGGTCATCGCTGAGATCGATCCGGGTCAAGTAGCGTCGTTCTTCGCAACGCAAGAACAGATCCTTTCTGAGTCGATCCAGTACTGGCGGTTTTGGATGAGACTGTTTTTGTTGTTCGCCGTGGTTGCACTGATACTGGTCGTGGTCGGGGTCTTTGGAGTCATTGCCAGCGCGGTCAGTGAACGGACCCACGAGATTGGCATACGCAGGGCGCTTGGTGCTCAAAAGCGAGACGTATTCGCGCTGATCATCAAACAGGCCCTGACAGTGACCCTGATGGGCGTGGTGATCGGCATTGCTATCAGCCTCGTTTTGAGTAGCTCCATCTCCAGTCTACTGTACGAAGTCAGTCGCACAGATCCGTTTACGTACGTCCTGGCTACTCTGCTGCTGATCGGAGTCGCCCTGCTCGCCTGCTACTTTCCGGCCCGCTGGGCAATCCGGGTGGATCCGGTGAGGGCTTTGAAACACGAGTAAGCCAAGCAGGGAAGAGATGAACACAGAGACACTACCCGCGACTGAGATGGCGGAGATACAACTCGATCATTCACCCAGTCGGCTTGACACGTTCTTCTACCCTGGCGTAGGGTTTTGTTATCGAAATCCGATAAGGAAACACATGCCCAAGCGAAAAGATGCGCCGGACCGGGATGTGTCGCCGGCCCGGCGCGTGCGGTCATGCGCTCTTCAGGAGCACGCTCGGTAGCGTCGCAAGATGGCCGAGGCCGAGTGCCTCGACCGTGCTCGCCTGAACTGGTTCTGTTGCTTCGTTCACGGTATCAGCACCATAGCTGGCGCCAACTACGGTACGCGGTGGCCGGTTGCCCTTGGGGGTGACGATCAGCTTGGCGATCGCTTTAGCGATATCGTGAGGGTCCGGCGCGTCAGGTGCTGACAACACGGTGGTGAGATGCTGAAACATGGCACCAGGGATTTCCCCCACGGCGCCATACTCCGCCGCCCGCCCGGTTTCGGCTGGCTGAGCCGCACTGGCATACATCTGCGTCGGGTAGGCGCTCGGTTGCACTAGAGCGACATCGATTCCGAGCTGCGAAACCTCGTAACGGTAGCTGTCGGTCAAAGCCTCAACCGCGAACTTGCTCGCACCCCCTCCGCTCGAGGATACGATCGACGTGATCCAAGAGTGCCGCAGGTGAAGTCGGTGGGAACGCTCTATAACAGCTCGGAAGCCAACTCCAGGAAGGTGGTGGAGGTCGCCCGGGGCCTGTTCGCAAAGCGGGGCATCAAGCTGGAGGAGGTAACGGTCACCGGCACCGGCGAACTGTTCCAGGCCGCGCAAGCCCTCAGCCAGCGCAATATTCAGGCCATGTGGGTCACGGGCGACAATACTGCTCTGCAGGGCTTTGCAGGGATCGCGAAGGTCGCGGCCGACTCACGGCTGCCCTTGGTGATCAACGATCCCGAGTTCACCGATCTTGGGGCCGTGGCCTGCGTGGGGCTTGGCTGGTATGAGGCGGGACACGCCGCCTCTAAGCTCGCGGCCCGGGTGCTCCGCGGCGAGAAACCCCAGAACATCCCCTTTGGGGAGGTTGCCGCCAAGAAGGTTGTTCTGAATCACGATGTCGCCCGCAAGTTAGGCATCACGTTCTCGGCCGCCCTGGTGGAGGAAGCGGGGAAGTAGGCCTCAGTCTGCGATCCACCCGCACTACTCGATTCTCCTGGCGTTGCTTGATGACTTGACCGTAGGTACATACGCCGGTAAGTAACCTCTACGCCGGGTGCAGCTTCCGCCAGGCTTACGCGAAAGCCCATCTGCGCATCGCCGAGATCGAATCAAAGTTGGGGAATCCGGCCGGCGCTCGGCAGGCATTGTTACGAGGGCGTGACTTCTTTCGCGCCAACCTGCCTCTCTTCGAGCCCCAGCAGGATGACAGTGTCGCCGCTAAATACAACAACAAGGCTCGCAAGACCTACCAGATGTATCTCGATAACCTGGAGAGCCTGGAGAAGGGGTGTACCGTTCTTTCTGTAATTTGGGAAAGGTGAGCTAAAAGGATCAGAGGTCTGGGGCAGGATTTCTCCAAAAACTCAAGGCAACGAGTAAGGAGGATCCGAATGACCCCAGACCCAAAACAGAGGCTACCACGAGAACTATTGAGAGAGCTGATCGAAGAAGGCAGTGAAGCGTTTCGAGGAGTATTAGAGAAGCTGATCAACGCCGCCATGCAGCTGGAACGAGAAGAGTTTCTGGGAGCTCGACGCTGGGAGCGGAGCGAGCAGCGTCGAGACCACGCCAACGGGTACAAGGACAAGACGCTGTCCACTCGAGTGGGACAGCTGCGAATCCGGATTCCACAAGTACGTCACCTGGACTTCTATCCCCGATCCCTGGAACGAGGGTGCCGTTCGGAGAAGGCGCTCAAGTTGGCCATCGCCGAGATGTATGTAATGGGCGTGTCGACGCGCAAGGTCACCGAGATCTCCGCCAGCCAGGTCTCAAGAATCTCCAAGCTGCTGGACGACGAACTCGAGCAGTTTCGCAACCGCCCTTTGGGCAGCTATCCAGTTGTGTACCTGGATGCGCACTACGAGAAGGTCCGTCGCCAGGGCAGCATTCAGGATGTGGCCGTCTTGAAAGCGACCGGAGTCAACTGCTGGGGCAAGCGGGAGGTGATTGGGGTCAGCTGCCGACTCAGCGAGGCTGAGGTCCACTGGCGAGGGTTTCTGCAGCAGCTTCAAAAGCGTGGTCTGGAGGGTGTGCAGCTGATTGTCAGCGATGACCACTCGGGTCTACGTGCTGCTAGAAGAGCCGTTTTTCCCTCGGTGCCCTGGCAACGCTGTCAGTTTCACCTGAGCCAGAATGCTCAGCGTTACGCCCGCCGATCCGATCAACGTGCCGCCATCGCCACTGACATTCGAGACATCTTCAACGCACCCTCAGGCGGCGAGGGCGAGGCCATGCTTCGAACCCGAGTCGAGCAATACCGTGACCGCAACCCGGAGCTGGCCGATTGGATGGAGACCAACCTGCCCGAAGGCTTTACGGTCTTTCGTTGTGCACGTTCTACCTGGCGGCGCATTCGCACCAACAACGGGCTGGAGAACCTAAACCGTCAGATTCGCCGGCGCACCCGGGTCGTCGGTATCTTTCCAAACACCGAGTCCGCTTTGCGACTCATCACCGCCGTCGTCGAGGAGATTCACGAAGACTGGCTGATCGGGAAGCAGTACCTCAGTCTGGTCGATTTCAACCCACAGGAGAATCCTGTTTCAGATCGCTCTCAGTCAAATTACAGAAAAACAGTTGCGTAACCCAGGACTCCGGCTGAGCGGAAGTTGTTATACCCGATCCACAGCAGGTCTTCGTCCCAGTGTGTCGTGTAGCCGAAAACGGCGAGAGCGACGAAGCTCGCGGACAGGCCGCCGAAAATCCGTTTCCGATGCGGGTGAAGATGAAGCGCGAGTAGAGTAAGGACGGCTACGCTGATCAGTATCTGCCTGTAGCTGAGATGCTGGTGCAAGACGAAAGCCATTAGGAGAAAACCCGCGGCGTTGGCCATGGAGGAAACGAACAAGAGCTGCCCGGATTCTCTCGAAACATTCTTATATTCAAGAAGTAATGCAGGTAAAACGGCGCCGAAACCGACTGCGCATGGAAGCGCCAACGCCAGCACTAGACTGAATTTGAGAAGCACCAATACAAGGTATCTCGCCGCGGCGGCTTGATAAAACAGGGCATACACAATCAACGATGCCTTGAATACGATGAGCAGCCATGCAATCCCGGCCACCACAAGCGTCAGGGCCGCAGCGAATGATAAGCAAAACTTCTCAGCCGTCAGAGCGCCGAGCGCAAGCCCGAGAAGAACTGTCGCCAGGACCAGGGCAAAGGTCTCATTGGAAGGGCCGAGCGATACTTCGGAGAGCTTGATCATCAGGAGCTGAAAAACTGCGGAGGCGACCCCGGCGATCGCAAGAGCTAAGAGGACGCGGGCAGGATATCGCAGGCGTTCCGGAGTGTGCGGAGAAGAGAGCTGCCTGCTTTTCATCAAGACGAGAATGGCTACAGCTGTGATGCCGTTCAGGGCTGCCAGGAATAGGATGGATGATCGGAGTCCAAGAGCGCGCAGCAGGATGAACTCCATGGCAAGGGCAGTGAGCGCTGCGCCGAAATTGTAGATGGCATAGGTATAGGAAAAGACACCTCGAGTTCTCAACGTGGACATATAGCCCGCGAACAACGGAATGCTGCATCCCAACAGCAGTGCGGGTGTAATCAGCAAAGCGATGGACATGAGTGCGGCGGTGTACATGTGGGCCCCTGCCGCCGGGAGCGCAGAGTAGAGCCAATGGTCGATCGCTCCATAGAAGTACAACAACAGCAGAGCGTACAGGCCGATGCCGCCCTCGATCAGCCATAGATAGCCGGCTAGCCGATGAGCGAACAATGAGCCGAGTCCGATTCCGAAAAGAAAGGCAAGCAGTACCGAGGCGTTGATGATGAATTGATTACCGATCAGGTTTCCGAGCAACCTTGCATAGAGGATTTCGTAAGAGATTCCGCAGAAACCTGATAGCAGCACCAGAATCGGCAGGAAATGGGTTTCTCGGGGACCCTCAAGTGATCTTATCTGACCCTGCAAAAGCGGCTACCTCCCGTCGGGAACCGTTGGCAAAGTCGAGGTTCGATAGTCGATGCTTGCGGCAATGTCGTCTCCGCGAACCTCCCATTTGGTTGACTCACGCCTGCGGTTGGGCCCGAAGGAATACACCATGACCACTTCGCCACCGTCGCTTCCGGAGCATTCGTGCCGAATCCAGTAGGGATAATTCCACGGGTCAAGAAAGAAATCGGCCCGCGCATCGGGCAGTCCCTGCGAGCGCAGACGGGAAAAGGCTCCTTCGTGCAGGTAATTCTGGTCGAATTGCACAAGGCAGGTGTACACTCGCTTGCTCAATCCGCAGCTTGTTGGCCGTGCCCTCCCCAGGTGGAACATCGTCACAAAGTCCTGGCTGAGAGCCTCGATCTCCACGCGGGCTGTCGCCACTAACTCCGGATTGACGGGCTTCAGAAGCCTCGTCAAACCGGGACTGCATGACCCCAAAACCACAACCATTCCCCATGCTGCCAGCGGCGGGAGGAGCTGACCAGGCAGGTTGCGCCGCGCCCCCTGGATTCGGCAGGCAGGCAGGAGGGCCAGGAGAACTCCCATGCCCAGCAGCAGTTCCACGATCTCACCGGAGAAATTCCAGGGATAGGCGTGAAAAGTGTGGTACGTGATCAGAAAGGAGGGCGCCAGCCACAGAGGAGGTGGAATGATGCCAATCCGGGAAAGGAACCGTTGGAGAGCGGGAATCACTGCGCCCACGGGTAGGAGCACCCCATAGCCGAGGATGACGGTTTCGAGCGCCAGCCGCTGCAAAGCCCAACTTTGCAAGTTGTGGACATTGAGCTCTTGCTGAAAGTTGTGTTCCAGGAAATAGACCGGTGGGCGGTAGTCTAGAATCCTCTGTCCCCACGAGATCTCTTCCATGGCGACGACAAAGCAGAACAGGCCGACACCAGCCAGAAACCAGGGAAGACGACCGGTTTGGCGAACCTGTCTCCGGGCTGCCACCATTGCCGTGAGAAAGGCCAGGAGAAAAGCCCAGAAGGTGGCCCACTCCAGGGATCCATCCTCCTGAACGCTGTAGATGTAAAAATCCAAATCAACCCGGTTTAGAACCGCAACGTAGGCCAGGAAGGACAAGATCAGGCAATTGGACAACAGTCCCTCGGTGGGCGTCATGGGGGTCGCGAAGGGTTTCGTCTTCGCACCTGAATCGCGTCCGCTTGGTCTCGAGTACCGGTTTTCTCGCATGGGTACCGGCAATTCTAGCAGGGAGGACTCTCAACAGAAGGTTAGGGATTGCCTAGCAGCCCGTGGCAGAAGTGCTTAATTGGGTCCGGACACCGACTTGGGCCGGGGGCCACCTGGAAAGGGCCCGATTGAAAGTTTTCCAATCAAACCTTCAAAGAAAGTGCTGATCCGTCTCCTCAGGCCCTTTCTCAGCCCGAAAAAGGCTAACAAAGCGCAAAGAATCCGGGCGTGGAGGGCCCGGGGAGTCCCTGCGCCGAGTTTCTGGCGCATCACCATACCCAGGTTGAACGCACCGGCCTGAATCAGCAGTCTCTTGGCCACATTGTCGTGTCCCCTGACCTCGGTGCGGCGCATCCCCCCTGTCCGGTACAGATGAGCAAAGGATCTTTCCAGTTTTTCGCCCCGCCGTCTCAGTAACTCGCGGCCTCGCTCTCCCCGTATCCGTCTGCGGTTGGCATAGGTGGCATCTCGCCCCTCGATGTTGCCTTTCCACTTGCGTCTGCCCCGCTTCGGTTCCGAGATGTAACTGCGTATCTGCAGCGCTGCAAAATCCTTTACCGTTTCGGTGCTGTGATATCCCTTGTCGGCCACCACCTCGGCCATTTCCTCTTTTTGCCCCGTCGCCTCTTCAATGTTTTCGGCAGCACGAATCAGCGTCTCCTTCAGGGTCGTCGTGTCTCCTTTATCGGCTCCCTGTACCGTGACCGCCACAATCGCTCCCGTCTCCATGTCGATGGCATGCTCGGCCTTGTGGGCCAGGTGCGTTCGCCCGTCCTTCATCTTCGTGATGCGAGCGTCCGGATCGTGAGGATGTTTCCACTCTTTGTTGGAGCCTTTCTTCTTGCGTTTCCGGTCCGTACGAACCAGGTCTTCGCGGGTGGGCGTCTCGATTCCGGAAGCCTGAGCCAATCCGGTTAAAAACTGGTTATAGTCTTCTCCCGTATCCCGTCGGATGATGGTGCGCATCGCCGCATTGGCTTCCAGCGTCGTCGCGTCGATCCCGATCGTCTTTCCCTTCAGCAGTTCCGATTCCGCCAGTCGCTCCAGCACCCAGCTGAACACCGCCGCATGGGTCTGCACATCGATTAATCTCCGGGTTCTCGATATCGTCGAGTGATCGGGTGGTGTCTCGCTCACTTTCAATCCCAAAAACTCTCTCAGGGCCAGTGAATCGGCCACTCTCCAGGCAATCCCTCGCTCCGCTCCGATCCCTTCAAAATACCCCACCAGCAACAGCCGAAAATACACTCCCGGCGCCACGCTCGGCCGCCCCATCTTCTCCGCGTAGAACTTCCCGCACAGCTCCTCTACGAAATCGTCAAAGCCGTGCTCACTCAATACCTCGTTGAGGGCTTCGTAGAATGGATGCCCAGGACTCCGCGCTAACTGGCTGCTGGCCACCCACAGATCCGCTTGTCGCCGTCGCTTCTTCTTTCCCATTGCCATGGGACCAGTGTAGTGTCTGAATGTGACCCCTACCCTCGACTTTCACCACAGGCTGCTAGTGTACTGTCCGGGAAGTTCGCGGTGTTAATTCGGGATGGATTTTCGTCGACAGTGAGGCGCGCGACGCAGGAAGGCCGGGAGTCTTTCGAGGTAGCGCAACAAAGCTGTCGGCGAAAAGACGCCCGAAGTAGCGGCGTGAACTTTCCGGACAGTGCACTAGTCCCAAAATAAGCGTGTTTGCACATCATCTACTGTAGCGACTCGTTTTGAACCGCCCCGGGATTTCCGGAGACTCCATTTCTTGAGAGGATGGGGTCATGGGAAGACGAAGCAGATACTCACCAGAGGTTAGAGAACGAGCAGTACGGATGGTGTTTGAGCACGAACGGGAGTACAGCTCTCAATGGGGTGCGATGACATCGATAGCAGCCAAGATCGGCTGCACAGCGGAGACGCTGCGCAAGTGGGTCCGACAGGCGGAAAGGGATCAGGGGCGTCGAGCCGGGCTGACAACGGACGAGAGGCAGCGTCTGAAGGAACTGGAGCGGGAGAATCGGGAGCTGAAGCAGACTAACGAGATCTTAAGGAAGGCTTCGGCTTTTTTCGCCCAGGCGGAGCTCGGCCGCCGACGGAAATGATGGTGGATTTCATCCGAGAAAATCGGACCTGCTATGGGGTCGAGTCGATCTGCGAGGTGCTGCCGATCGCCCCTTCGACGTTCTACCAGCGGGAAGCCAGGCACAAGGATCCTGCGTTACTGCCGACCAGGACGAAACGCGATGCCAGGCTTCGAGTTGAAATCGATCGGGTGTGGCGTGCCAATCGCGAGGTCTACGGAGTGCGCAAGGTCTGGAAGCAGCTGAATCGTGAGGGCTTCAAGGTGGCTCGCTGCACGGTCCAGCGTTTAATGCGCGAGACGGGACTGCAGGGCGTGGTTCGGGGTCGCCGGTTTAAGACGACGCAGCCGGATGAAACAGCCGCAAGGCCGGCTGATCTGGTGGACCGCAACTTTACTGCAACCCGTCCGAATCAGCTGTGGGTAGCCGATCTGACCTACGTGGCCACCTGGAGAGGGCGCGTCTACGTGGCATTGGTCATCGATGCCTTCTCGAGAAGTATTGTCGGGTGGAGGGCGTCGGCTTCCCTGAAGACCGACATTGCCCTGGACGCACTGGAGCAGGCCCTGTGGTCGCGTTCAGACACAGAAGGCCTGATTCATCACAGCGACCGGGGAGTGCAGTACCTGTCGATTCGCTATACGGAGCGGTTGGCAGAGGCCGGCATCGAGCCTTCGGTTGGAAGCAAAGGAGACTCTTACGACAACGCGCTGGCCGAATCGGTCATCGGGCTGTTTAAGACGGAAGTCATTCGTCAGGAAGGCCCCTGGCGGGGATTAGAGGAGGTGGAATTTGCGACGCTGGATTGGGTCTGTTGGTATAACAAGAAGAGATTGCTGGAGCCAATCGGCTACATTCCACCCGTTGAGTTCGAGCAGATGTATTACCTGAATCAACCGGCTACAGCTATAGTGGCTGGAGTCAACTAAAACTGTCTCCGGAAAACCCGGAGCGGTTCATTTTGCCAAGATCGGTTGCTCATTTGAGGTTCAATCAGACTTGCGCCGGACTCCGGCTGTGCCGGGAAGCAGTTTGGTTGACCTCAGGCCGCCACGACGCGTTGACAATGGCCCTGAAAGTCGGTTTTCAGACAGACCCCTCCCCGATCGGCTCCATTTGTCGTCTTGTCGAAGCGGCTTGCGATTCGTCAGCCAAATTGCTGGTGTTTCAGCCACAGATTCCCCTCGATCAACAAACGGGTCCAATCGTTAACAGTGAGCAGTCGATACAATAAACGCCGTCCCGTTGTCACGATCTGGCAAGGCAGTCCGATCACACAGGTGACAAAGCGCCGGAACTCCATCCGGATCAGGCGTCGGGCCCCCAGTCTTGCAGGCAAAAGCAGGCCCAGCCAAACCTTGAGGTTCCAGGCTTGGGCGGCAATCACCAGGTAAGTCCAGTTTGCGACCAGGGTATCGGCCGGCATGCGCAGAGCCTGAACGCCGTTCTTGAGCTGCTCGATCACGTTTTCCTGATTGCAGCGCCCGTTGCTTTCCAAAACCACCTGTTGTGTCGACAGTTCCTTGACCGGCACGTTCGTGACATAGAACAGATAGCGCTGCTGATCAAACAGCCGCTTTTGACCCTTTTCGACCTCGATCCTCTTGCGCAGGATGATCATTCGGTAGGTGCCTTTAGCTCGGGCCGGTCGGTACTCGATCTCCGTCACATGCTCACTCAACAAGTTCAGGTTTTTGTAGCCCCGCTCTCGCACCACTTTCTGCTTGACGTTCTCTGGACGCTGACGGCTGGAGTTCACCACTTTCCGCTTGCGCTCGAGCTTTTGCCACTGTGCTTCGCCAATCTTGTCGGCCTCTCTGACGAAGCTCCGATTGGCCTCGATCCCGAACACAAACTCCACACCCTCCTCGCTCCAACGATCGAAGTTGCGGGTCAGGGAAAAGTCCGTGTCTCCCCGCAATCTCACTTGCTCAAAGCCGCCTCTTCTGACCAGTTTCACGGCTCGATCGATCCACGCCACCGCTCCTTCGTGCGACGGTCGGCTGGCCGGCCGATTGAACGTGTACAAGACCTCGTTGGTTTCGGCCAGACTCACCACCAAGGGTCCATACCCCCATTGTCCCTTGTAGTTGAGATCCATCCCTTCCTTGCAACACCCCGTGGTCTCGGCCGTCGTGCCGTCCACGTCGATCGTGGCTCGCTTGCCCATCTCCGCTGCTTGGCTTTGCCACACCTGCAGACGGCTTTCGTTGAAGGCTTCTTGCAGGGCCAAGACATCCTCTTGCTTGAAACGCCTGAGAAAGTCCCCTTCCGTACTCGGTGCCGGGATCTTGCGCGCTCCTACACTCTCCAGATAGCTGACATCCTCGCGCCGTGACTTTACATCCTGCAGGCACACTCCCCCACTCATCACGTTGTAGATCAGATTCAAGACGTGGTCCGACTCCCGGTAGGGAAGGTGCCGCTTCAACACTCGCACACGTTCGTCGATCCTCTCCGCCACCCTCAAGCGCTTGACCAACTGAACAATCAGCCCCAGACCTCCACTACTCACCCCTCCCATACGGCTCGAGACGTCGTAGACAATATTGCCTCCTCTCAGCACCCGTCCCCCACTCTTAGGCCGCCAACTTCGATCCAGCCTTCGCTCTATTTCCTCTTGGCGTTTGTTGATAATCTCGATATGCTTTCTATTCACCTGAAACGCCTCCTCTTGGGATTGTTCTGGGTCTTTTTCTGAACCTCAGAATACCCGTCAGGACTGGCGTTTCAGGCTTTTTTCCACCTCTGGGTATACACCCCATGTACTTATTTTGGGACTAGCCTGCAAGGAGATGCAGGACGATTTCGCTTGGTTATTCGGGTGCCCTGGACTACAATCCAGAAAGAGGGGTTATTTTCTCAACTTTTGGGGCGAAGTCTCAAGTTTCAGGGGGTAAAGTCTCAAGTTTCAGGGGGCGAAGCTATGAAGCCGAGCAGGGGTTTTCTTACTGCATTCTCCAGGAAGAGAGGTCTCCAATCCGGAGTCACTACGATCGAGTATGCGCTTATGCTGGTGCTGGTTGGGATATCGGTCGCGACCTTTGGCCTGGGGCTCAGCGGAGCCGTCACTTCGGTTTTTTCCCGGATGGTCGTGGCCATATCAGATGACGACACCGGGAAGAAAGGGGATTAGCATTACCCGACCCGCAAGTTCTCGCAAAAAAAGCTCGACTAAGTACTCTGGTTCATAAATACACTAACGTATTTTTAGGCGGCGGCTTTCAGTTTGTTCATGAGCTTGTTCAGGTCGTGACGAGTAAATTTCCACTTAAAAGGCTTAGCAATGGTGGCGTAATGCTGTTGAAAGCCCAGAAGCCGTTCTTCGAGGGCCTGCAGGGAAAGGAAGTCGTTCGGGGTAAGAACTTTGCGCTGGACAATGGAGAAATAGATCTCGATCTGGTTCAACCAACTCGCATGGACGGGTCCGTGGACGGGGACGATTCGAGGATATTTGCTTTGAAGCCGGCGGATGCAGCGGGCTCCCCGGTGAGCCGATCCATTGTCCAAAATCCAGAAGACTCTTCGGGCTTCTTTATAGGGAGTCTGGGTCATGACTTGATCGACCAAGCGGCCAAAAGGAGCAATCCCATTTTTTCGTTCACAGCGACCGAAGAGCTTGGCCCGATGCACATCCAGTGCTGCCAAATAAGCCCAAGCGCCGCAGCGCGTGTATTCATGTTCCACCTTCATCGCGACGCCGGGTTGAGGGGGGAGGGTTCGATGCCGACGGCGGCGTGCCTGGATGCTGGTTTTTTCGTCGGCGGAGAGGACGAATTCACCGTCTTTCAGGGGATGCCCCAGCCACACTCTCTCATACAAGTCGAGGATACGCCCCGCTTTTTCGGCGAAATGGGGGTCTCGAGGGAAAACCCAGCAGCGATGCTGCCAAGGGCGGATGGCGTCCTCATGGAGCCAGCGCCAGACGGTGGTCCTGCTGATGCTGGCGACCAACCCGGACTGGCGCACTTGGGCGGCCAGATCGGCGCTGCTCCATCGCGAGATGGGCAATCCGAAGGTGGCGGGCAACTCACAGGCCAAGGCTTTAACCTCGACCACTACCTCTGGGGGGAAAAGACCGGGGGCGACCCGGCCGAGAGTTCTCCTCCAGACCCATCAGGCGTTTTTCGAAAAAGCGCTTTCGCCAGAAACATACCACCTCTCGACGGGTATCCAAACGTTTCGCGATCTCATCATTACGCAAACCCTGGGCTGCCAGGAGAATCATCTTGGCTCGCTGTACCTGAAAATACGGTAACGTATATTTTCGGGCACGAGCCAATAGTTCTCTTTCCTCACCTGGCGATAGAACGATCTTATACGGGCTGTGTCGAGGCACTGTGGAACTCCTTTCAGGTTACCACAATGCCAAATCAGCCTGATATAATACGTTAGTGTATTTAAGAACTTATGTACTAAGGCTCCGTCTTGACCCGGGGGCCTCAGGGCGGGGAATAAAGGATCAGGTCCGGGATGTCTCGAAAGTCTCCCAGGTTGAGCGTCCACAGCGCAGCATCTCGGAGGATTGTACCCGCCGAGATGGCGAGATCAATTTCCCGACCCCTGGCCCTGGGGAGACGGGCATAGAGATCTGCGGCCAGGGCCGCATCCTCCGACCCGAACTCAATCGCACGACTACGAGGGAGAAGAGCCTCCTGCGCCTCGAGCTCCGCCGTAAGGCGAGGGCCACGGAGCCACTCATAAAGCACCAGAGAAGGGAGAACGATTCGCTCACCTGCCTCAACGGCCGCGCGCAGCCGCAGGGCAGACCGTCGGGGCCCGCACAACGCATCGATTAACAGCGATGTGTCCAGAACAATCAACGCGACGTCTTCTCCGCCGTTTTCCGTCCGCCGCGATGGCGCGCCGACCGGACCTGACGGATTTCCTCATCCACTTCCGAAACAGGTCGTTCCGGAATGCGCGGAATGACTTCATCGAATACTCGTAGCATCCTCAATCTTTCTCGCTCGCCGAGCCGACCAATTCTCTCACTGTAGTCGTGAATCGCCTCCCGAACAACCTGGCTCTTGGGCCTGGAGAGTCGTTCCGCAGCCTGGCGTAGCTTCGTCACCGTCGCCCGGTCGAGAGTGAAGGTTACTTTGATTTTTGCCATACTCCTGCCATAGTACCATATAGACCCTTGAACTCCGCGGAATCATGGAACAGGCAGCCCTTGAAGTCTAGGGTGTCAGGTGCGGTCAGGAAGGTCATTTAGGCGCACCTTCCGCACCCTATGCGTACCCAACCAGCTCAGAGCGCACCGTTGCAGAGTTCCTACCGTCCTGACTCCGTGATCGTTTTGTGACACAATTCTGTAAACTGTATGACAAACTCTGAGCTGTCTCGCGGCATACTGTGGTGTCGCATGAGAAGTGCCACGACCTGGCGAGTACCAGAATCGGGGACAGGTTCGCACCGAACGAGGGCAATGTCTTCCTTCCTGAATCGTGATGCTTAACTTTCTAAGAGTCGACCTTCGGCAACAGAAGTATCTGATTCTCCTGTTTTGTTTCACCGTCCCTATATTCTCAGGGCCGTAACTTTTAAAGAGAGTGTCTCCATGAGATCCAAAATCTATCTGTTGACCGTCGTCATGGCCCTCGTCATCGCCCTTGTCAGCCTTCCGGTGATGGCGCAGCGGGCTCGACAGGGCGCGGGGAACATTAACGGTACTGTCACCGATGAAACAGGTGGCGTCGTTCCCGGAGCCACTGTCACAACGCGAAACACACACACCGGCGCACGAAGAGAAACGGTGACCAACGATGTGGGCTTTTACACCGTCCAGGGCCTGACCATCCAGGGACTGTACGATGTCTCGGCAGCGCTGACCGGTTTCAAGACGACAGTCGTAAGCGGGCAACGGGTCTCTGCGGATACCGTTTTGACGGTGAACATTGTCCTCTCCGTCGGTGAGGTGACGGAAACGGTGACCGTCTCGGGTCAGGCGTCGCTGATCAAGATGACCGACACGACCGTGGTCCACCAGCAGGATGCGGAAATGCTGGAGGTTCTGCCCGTTCAGATGGACTTTTTCGTTCGTCAATCCATGACCCTGATCAACACCTTGCCCGGGGTCATCTACAGACCCACCCCTGGTGGCAACAAAGGCACCATCCACGGCGTTGGAGACGAACAAGGTATCCGCAACCCGATCGGGTACAACACGGACGGTCATCAAAGCAGCATCAACTGGTATCAGGGACTTTGGGACGACACGGGCCCGGCCCCCGAGTTGATCCAGGAATTCCGGATCGAGACCAACCAGGACGCCGAGAAGGGCTTCAACTCCGGCGTCTCGGTCGAGATGGTCACCAAGTCGGGGACCAATGACTTCCACGGGAGTCTCTTCTGGTTCCACCGCAACGACTGGTTGGACGCGCGCCACTGGACGGCCTCAGAGAGGGCCCCGCAGAAGCAGAATGAGGCCGGCTTTGTGCTGGGCGGCCCCATCGTCAAAGACAAGGCCTGGTTCATGATGAACTGGTCCAGCTATGAATGGAAGCGGTTCGGAGGTGAGATCCACACGGTGCAGACGGACCTGATGCGCGCCGGGAACTTCACCGAGATCCTCGGCCCCGTGATTGGAACCGACCCGCTGGGCCGGGAAGTGCGGCAGGGGATGATTTACGATCCCCTCACCACCCGGGAGGAAGGGGGACAGTTCGTTCGTGATCCTTTTCCGAACAACACCCTTCCGTCAAACCGCATCGGCAGCGTCGCGCGGCACCTGATGACGGCCTACCCGGGGCCGAACATCCCGGGCGCCGGACTGAGCAACAACTACGAAGGTGAGATCGGGTTTTTTTTCGACACGGACAAGAGCTACCTCAAGACCGACATCGAGCACAACCAGCACAAGTTTACGGTCGGTTATGAGGACACGCCGAATAACAAACTGACTTTTGCAGATCCGGCAAACACCCTGCGGAGCCAGGCCATCGATACTCGTGGGTACCGGCTTCGCATCAATCATCTGTGGACGCTCTCGCCGAGTCTGCTCTTGAGCACCCGGGCCGGTATCAACCGGATTACCTACGGAGTGGCCAAACTGCCGCCGGGCAGCAACCATTGTCCGGGTGGTTGCGTCCAGGGTGCCTTGACGTCCGCCATTCCGCGGATAATCACTCAGAGTGCCGTGGGCGGCGGCTTCGGCGACCTCAACGATTCGAGTGCCCACTTCCAGTCAACGGTTCCCATCTTCATGGACATGTCCTGGCTCAAGGGCAACCACAATGTGAAATTCGGGGCCCAGCTCAGTATCTGGGCCGGGAAGTTCACCCGCGAGAAACACACGGCCGGCACCTATTTCTTCCTGAATCGGCTCACCGGCTTTCCTGCTTTTACAGGCTGCACGTTTTGTGCCAAGACGGGTGATGGATTTGCCTCTTTCCTGACGGGGGATGTGGACCGGGCGCGCCAGGACACCCCCGATACCCGAAAGGCCCTCTGTGCCAACATGGGTGAGACACTTCTTCCCCACTAAATTAGACTAGAGGGTGAGAAGCTGGATCACACGATGATGGTAAACAGGAGCGATAAGAAACTGAGGATTTTGGAGACTTCGGAGCGAAGCGGAGAGGTCCCCAAAATCGGTGCGGAACGGACTGAGCCCGACAGGGTTCTTCCTAGACCCGATCCGGAAGTTCCCAGCAAGGCCACGCGTCGCCGATTTTCAGCCCGCTATAAGCTCCGGATCCTGGAGCAGGCCGATGGATGTGAAGAGTCGGGCGGAGTGGGAGCCTTGCTGCGCCGAGAAGGACTTTACTGGTCGAATCTTCAGACCTGGCGACGACAACGCGAGGAAGGAACGCTGCAGGCGCTGACTCCTCGCAAGCGGGGGCGCAAGTCCAAGCCGGTCAATCCTCTGGATCATCAATTGAGGCAAGTTCAGGCCGAGAATCGGAAGTTGAAGCGCAAGCTCGAGAAGTTTGAAGCCATGCTGGATCTCCAAAAAAAAGTCTCGCAACTGTTGGGGATCTCTCTGGCGAGCAGCGAAGAGAACGGAGACGAGAGCTGATGGACGAAGCTTTGCGATTCTCACAATCCCACGGAGTCCGGGCCGGCTGTCAGGCTCTGGATCTGCCGCCATCCAGTCTGTATCGGGAGAAACTTCGGCGGGAACGGCCGGCGATGTATCCTCGACCTCGGCCCGCATCCCCACGCGCCTTGAGCCCGCCCGAGAAGGAAGCTGTCGTGGAGGTCCTGCACAGCCAGCGGTTTGTCGACAAAGCTCCCGCCACAGTGTGGGCGGAGCTACTGGATGAAGGGCGATACTTGTGCTCGATCCGAACCATGTATCGCATTCTGTCCCAACGTCTGGAAGTCAAGGAGCGTCGCCGCCAGCGCCGCCATCCCCAATACGCCAAGCCAGAACTCCTGGCCACCGGCCCCAACCAATGTTGGTCATGGGACATCACCAAGCTCAAGGGTCCCGTCAAATGGAGTTATTACTACCTCTATGTGGTTCTGGATATCTTCAGCCGCTACGTGGTGGGCTGGATGGTGGCCACCCAGGAGAACTCACGCCTGGCCAAGGCTTTGATCGCCCAAAGCTACTCCAAGCAGGCGATCGTGTCGGGAGATCTCACCCTCCATGCTGATCGAGGGTCGTCGATGAGTTCCAAGGCACTGGCCTTGCTGCTGGCCGATCTGGGAGTGACCAAGTCTCACTCTCGGCCTCACGTCTGTGACGACAATCCCTACTCGGAGGCCCAAATCAAGACCCTCAAGTACCGGCCCGAATTCCCGGCTCGATTCGGCACCATCCAGCAAGCCAGAACCTTTTGCCGGGAGTTCTTCGATTGGTATAACCGCGACCATCGCCATTCGGGTATCGGCCTGCACACTCCCGAGGACGTGCACTACCTCACCGCCATCGCCACACGTCGCAATCGAGCCCAAACACTGGAGGCCGCCCATGCACTCTTCCAGGAGAGATTTCCCAATGGCAAACCCGTTCCTCCCGCTCTTCCAGAGGCGGTTTGGATCAACCCTCCCGAAAAGAAGGACCCCTGAGATGACGCTACTGTAATTTATTCACCAAAGTGTCTCAAAGTTGTTGACACGTTCCGAGGTCACCAGCTACAGCTGGGCATTCTTCGCTCAGGATTCCTGGCGCGCGACGCCCAGGCTGACCGTCAACTATGGCCTCAGGTGGGAACTGCCCATCGCCCCTCATGAGACCTACGACCGGGTCGGTTTCATGGACATCAACACCCCCAACCCCGCCGCGGGCGGTCTGCTGGGTGGTCTTATCTTCTATGGCGACGGTCCGGGAAGAAACGGCCGGAGCCGATTCTTCAACACCGGCTACAAGAGTTTCGGGCCCCGGCTGGGTGTGGCCTACCAGATCAACGATAAGACCGTCATCAGAGGCTACTACGGCCTGCTGCACCATCCCATCAACGGAGAGCTGGCCAACGGCGGCAGCTATCCTCAGCAGGGTTTCGGAGCCTCGGTGGACGTGCAGACTCTTGACGGCGGTCTGACGCCCGCTTTCAACTGGGAGGATGGGATCAATATTCTTCCCACCGATCTTCCCTCCACCGATCCGGGCCTGGTCAACGGGTCTTCGGTCGGCTTTGTGGATGTCCAGGAAGTCGATCAGGGAACCGCACAGCGGCTGGGCCTTGCTCTCGAGCACGAACTCCCGTGGGAGATGGTGTTCAGGGTTGATTATATTGGTCTGCTGAGCCACGGGATCTTCACTTCACAGATTGCCCGTTACAACCAGTTGCCTGTCCAGTATCTCGGCCTGGGGGATCTCCTCCTGAAGAACATTTATTCTCAGGACGCCATAGATGGCGGCTTCACCGCTCCCTATGAAGGATTCACGGGAACCATAGGACAGTCCCTGCGGCGCTTTCCCCAGTATGACTGGGTGGCCCAGTTGAACTCGCACTCGAGCTACGCCCTGTACCACTCGGGCATCTTCATGCTCCAGAAGCGTTTCTCGGAAGGGCTGAACTTCATGTTTTCGCACACGATTTCCAAGAATCTGACACCGGGCGACGTGGGCGAGAGTGCCAGTGTTGCTCCCCGCCAGGGATCCTCGCTGCAGCACTGGGACACGCTTCCCTCGGCCAAAACCCTGGTCCTGGAGGACCGCTCCTGGGCGACCAAGATGAACTTCTCCTGGAAGTTGCCGTTTGGCCGAGGAAAGCGCTACGGCAACGACGTCAACACCTGGGCAAACCTGGCCATCGGCGGCTGGAGATTCTCCGGAGCACTGGTCTACCACGGCGGCAGGCCCCTGGCCGTATCCAGCCGCGGGCAACTTCCCTACATGGGTCCTCAGTGGGCGAATCAGGTGAGTGACAACATCTCCACGGGCGTCAGTTGTGGTGATTACGATCCCAACAGGCCGGGAGCCGATAAGCTCTTCAATGTCTCTGCCTTCGAAGCGGCCGACCCCTTTACGTTCGGGAACTTCCGCGTTCACGGCAGTGAACGGCTTTGCGGATTCGCCTCGGAAGACCTGGTGATTTCCAAGGACTTCATCGTGAACGAGGACGTGAACGTACGGCTCGCCGCGGAGTTCTTCAACGCCTTCAACCGGGTCAACTGGCGCCACCGGAACTTTAGCTCCAGCGTGGACAGTCCCGGTTCATTCGGCAGGTACAGCAACACGCTCGATCCGAGGACCATGCAGATCTACCTGAAGGTCAACTTCTAGGGGACGAGGCACTGCTGTCCAAATTAGCTGAGATTCGATCATCAACCCCTTGATTTTATTGGCGTCTTGGACGGGATTTTCAGGGTTTCATGTCCAGGTCTCCGATGGTGCTGTCCAGATTACGAGAGGGTGAAGGAGGCTTGAGAGCTCTCCGGTAGTAGGGGTGGAAACTTGAATGGTTGGTTCAACCACCTCCACAAGTCTCTATGAACGAACAGGTTCATCCTCAGCAGTGCGGCCAGATTGGACAGTGACCAGTCAAAGGTTGCTTTGAGCTGCAGAAACTTCAGAATCAGCAGAGCGATCAATGCTGTCCAAATTTGGGTCTTGAGGGCGTTGGCCGAGGTGCCGACGAAGGTCTTGACCCGTAGATTCTGCTTGAGGGCCTTGAAAAAGAGCTCGATTTGCCAGCGCTCCTTGTAGATTGCGGCAATGGTGGTGGCTCCGAAATCCAGGTGATTCGTCAAAAAAACGAGGCGGCCAGAGAGCGGATCTTGGATTTCGACCAGGCGCAAGAAACAGGTTTTGTCCTGGGCGGCCAGTCCGTGAAAGAAAATCACCTGGTCACGGACGACTCGACGGTTTTTGGGAAGCGGGCGGTCTTCGAGGACCTCGTAATCGGCACGGTCTTTGAGACGGGTCACAAAGAAGACGCCCTGACGGGTCAAGTCCGCATACCAGTTGTAGTCGTTGTAGCCGCGATCAAAGACGACAACGGTGCCGGCGGCAAACTTCAGACGGCGAGCCACGGTGATGTCGGCCGTGGCTGCCTCGGTGATGTGGGCAAAGACGGGAAGGTAACCGTTGTGGTCCAAGAGTAGATGCAGTTTGACGGCCCCCTTGGTTCGGCAAAAATGAGCCCAGTCAAACAATTGTGCGCACAGATCGATGACGGTCGCATCCAGACTCAGCAGCGGATTCTTGAAACGAAATCTTCTCTTGCGACGCCCTTCGGTCTCTCTCAGACAACGATCCAGCAGGCGGTAAAAAACCTTTTCGTACAGTTGCCAGGGTCGATGCTTATTGGCATAGCTGAGGGTGGAGCGCTTGGGAGAAGCGATTCCAAGATGATGCAGTTTTCCTTCACAGCTGGCCAGGCCTCCGCAGATCTCCCGCAGGCTATGAGCACGGCCCAGCTGGCAAAACAGCATGGCGACAAACTGTCCCCAGCTGCTGAAACCGCGTGCATGGCGCTCGGCTTTGGTCTCCAGGACCAGTTGTTGAAACTCCCAGCGAGGAAAAAGCTGGAGAAGTTGACTGAAAATGCTGCAAAATCGATTCATGGTCGGGTCCTCCTTGTCCGGTTATTCGATCAACCGAATCTTACGAGGTCGACCCGACCTCTCTTATGGCTAATTTGGACAAGAGTGGGGACGAGGGGAATGTCTTTCTTCCTGAATCGTCATGCTTAGCTTTCTAAGAGTCGATCTTCGGCAACAGAAGTACCTGGTTCTCCTGTTTTGCTTCACGGTCCTCCTGCCTGCTCTTTTACTGATTCTCTTCGGCTTCCGCTTGATGGAAGCCGACTCCTACCGGGTGGAACGGCTCTTTCGTAACGAACAGGAGTCAGCCCTCCAGCAGCTGCGCACGGTCCTCGAGGAGAGACTCGATCGAATCGGGGTCAGTCTCGGTGCCGTCCTGAAGGAGGTCGGGTCGGATGGCGACCGCTGGAGCAAGTTGCGAAGTGTTGTCTTGAGCCCCGAGGGTGTTCCGATTCCAGGTATCGTGATCACTCTGACACCCTCCGGAGCCCTGCTTTTTGTCAAGGAGGGCTACCTCTACTCGATGGAACCACCGGGGCTGCTGGAGGATGCCGAGCTCATTCACGCTCAGCGCGTCGAGAACTCTCCCAGAGGAGCGCGGAAAGCGGTGCGCCTCTATGAGAGGCTGGCCGAGGAAAGCCAGGGCGACCGCCGTATGATGGCGCGGAACGCCCTGGGCAGGGCTCTTCAGCGAAGCGGCGACGATGATGCCGCATTTGAGACGTACCGCAGGCTCATTCAGGAGTGGCCATCGGTTCTCCGAGAGGAAACGGCAGTTTTCCCAATGATTGCAGGCCTGCAACTTGCTTCTCTCTCCGAGAGGCTGGGAAATACCGATGAGGCGATTCCACTACTGGTAAATGTCTATCGCTACCTCTTCGATGATTTGAGAATCCTCTCGAGCGACCAGGCCGAGTTTTACGGTGATGCCTACGAGGAGGTGCTCGACTCTTTGTGCATCGAAGAACAGGCCCCGGACTGTCAGAGCTATGAGCTTCTGCGCGAGGCACGACCGGCCGGATCGTCACGCATCAGGCAGCGCGAACGACTCAAAGACCTTCTGCTTCCCTTGTTGTCCTCGATGGCAAACCGTGAGGCTCAGGCCGATCGTCAGGTGATCCGGATGCCCCGGGGAAATGGGCTGGTGGTCTATGCCGTGGACGAGCCTCGGGCCGAAGACGATGCGGCTCATCCTCCCTTGCTGGCAACGATCCTGCTGGACACCAGACTGGGCAGCCTTCTTCCAGAGTGGAGTGCAACACCAGACGGAAATGGGATTCACTATCAGATCCGTGGGACTTCGGAAAAGTTGATCTACGGGACCGAGCCCGGTACTCCGCTGGTACCCTTCCTGGAGGAGCAAATCGGTGGTTCCTTTCCGGACTGGACGGCAACCGTCTACCACGGTTCGGAAGCCGTCTCCAGAGGCCTGGTTGAGGCTTCCAGGAACTTCTATTTGCTCGTAGTGACCGGTCTCTTTGGTCTATTTGCCTGCGGCTCTCTCCTTACCTTCCGCGCCATCGTCCGTGAGCAGGAGATCACACGCTTGAAAGCCAGTTTCGTTTCCATCGTCTCCCATGAATTCAAAAGCCCGCTGACCTCGATGCGCACGCTGATGGAGCGGCTCCAGGGTGGCCTCGTTCGGGACGGCCAGAGGCGACAGCTCTACTACGACGTGGTCTGCTCCGAACTGCAGAGATTGACCAGACTCATTAACAACCTTCTCGACGTCTCGAGTATCGAGAGGGGTGAGAAGGCCTACCAGCTTGAGATGACCGACCTCGGAGAACTGCTCGAGAATCTGTTAACAACGTTCGAACCCCGTGCCGAGCAGAAGGGATTTGCGATCGAAAAAAGTATTCCGGAGTCTTTTCCGCCCGTCAGAGTGGATCGTGACGCGATTTCGCAGGCCATCCTCAATCTTCTGGATAACGCGGTCAAGTATTCTCCCGACGAGAAGTTCATTCGCGTCTCTCTGAAGGGGAACAAGGGATCCGCCGCAATCGAAGTAACCGACAGGGGGGAAGGGATTCCCCCAGAAGAGCGTGAAAGGATCTTCGACTCCTCCTTTCGAGGCGAGGGGAAACAACTGAGCGTCCCCGGAGTCGGGATTGGACTGGCCGTGGTAAAACACGTTGCCGAAGCCCACGGGGGTCACGTCGAAGTCAAGTCCTCCCGCGGAGCCGGGAGCACCTTTACCCTGCGCTTTCCTTTCACTTCCGCTCTGAAAGGGTCGGATGTCGGGAATCAGGTCAAGGCGGTCAACGGGAACTCAACAGAGGACGTGGACCTGCGGTGAAGAAACGAATCCTGATCGTCGACGATGAGCCCGGAATCACTATTGGACTTTCCGATCAACTGCTTATGGAAGGTTTCGAGGTGGAGACGAGAGGAGACGGTGAGAGCGGGCTGGCCGCAGTTCTGGAGTGGAAGCCGGACCTGGTCGTGTTGGATCTGATGATGCCCAAGATGGATGGTCTGGAGGTCTGCAAGGAAGTGAGGCGACGCAGCCTCGACATCGCCATCATCATACTCAGCGCCAGGGGGCACGAGATCGACAAAGTGGTGGGACTCGAACTGGGCGCGGACGACTACGTCACCAAGCCCTTCGCGGTGCGGGAAACCGTGGCCAGGATACGGGCGGTGTTACGACGGACGGGGAGAAGCGACGTGAACTCCCAGATCGAGAGCCTCGAGTTCGACGACGTGGAGATCGATTTCGGGAGCTTCGAGGCGCGACGGGGAACGGAGCCCGTGAAAATGACTCCCCGAGAGTTTCGGATCATGCAGCTCTTTGCGGCCCGGCCCTCCCAGGTCATCTCCCGGGAAGAGTTTCTGAATCAGGCCTGGGGAGAGGATGTGTACGTCACCAGTCGCACCGTCGACAACCAGATCTGGAACCTGCGTAAGAAACTCGAGATCGATCCGGAGCACCCCGCTTACATCGTCAGTGTAAGAGGCGCCGGCTACAAGTTCCTTCCCGAGGGCCAGGATCGATGAGAGTTCGCACAGCCGTTGGGGCGTTGCTGCTTTCACTGAGTTCACTGGCCGCCCAGGAGTCGGCCGGTCGGATCTATCAGGAGGCCTTTTTCCTGGAACAGGGCCGGGGAGATCTGGAGAGTGCAATCGATCTGTACGAGAAACTGGTGAGAGAGTTTCCGGCGAACAAGACTCTGGCCGCGCGCAGCCTGCTCCGACTGGGGATCTGCTACGAGATCCTGGGCCAGGAGAAGGCCGCAGTGGCCTACCAGACAATTCTGGATGAATACTCAGATCAGCCGGAGATCGTGGTCCAGGCCCGCAGGAAGCTCGACCAGTTGCTCCGGAAGCAGAAGCGGATCGAAGAGGAGCAAAGCCCCCCCTCAATGCAACTGCGGGAACTGACGTTAAAGGAAGGCGAATTGATCTATGATCCCGACGCTTCTCTGTCCAGGGACGGGATTCACCTGGTGTACGAGGAAATGGTCCGACCCTACCCGCTGGTCGTTTCCGATCTTTCTTCGGGGACAAGGTCAGTCGTCCGCGCTTCGAATCTGCCCGCGGAATCTAGAGCCGTGCGTTACCGCTGGTCTCACGACGGCACTCGACTGGCCTACCAGGTTCGGGATGCGCTGAGCTCGTCGATCTGGCTGTACAACCTGGCTGATGCCCGTTCCAGCCGCTGGGTTGGACCGCTGCAGGGACGCTTCAGGCTGCTCGACTGGGGACCGGAGGATGACTCAATCCTGGGCCGGGTGTGGACCGCGTCAGGCGACCCGGAACTCGTGATCTACGGCAGTGACGGCGCCGTGCAGGCCCGGCTGCGAGACCCGGGTTGCGGCAAGGTTCGCGTCCAACCGGGGAAGGGGTCTGCGGTTTGTTCCTCTGAGGAGGAAAAGCCTCAGATCCTTCTGTTCTCGTTGCAGGCCTCGGACCGGCCGCAGGTCCTGGCCGCCCACCCCGGGGCTGACCGGCACCCGATCTGGTCAGCCGACGGACGGCACGTCGCCTTTTTGAGCGACCGTGACGAAACCGGCAACTGGGATCTCTGGGCCGTTCGGATGGATGAGGCCTCGCGGGCCGGCCAGCCGTTCCTGCTCTTCCGGGATGTCGGTGGCAACGTTCGATTGGACAGTTGGAGTCGTGACGGTCAACTGAGCTTCCGAAAGGACAATCGTGTACGGGACATCTGGGCCGTGCCCGTGGACAGCGATACTGCCACCGTATCCGGAGATGCGTTCGTCACCACCGTCCGGCAGGGAGGAAACTTCCAGCCGGCTGCATCTCCGACGGGAGAGCGTGTGGCCTTCATGGCGTCCGATGCGGACAACAACTGGCTCCTGGGCGTGGGGGGTGTTGGCGAGTCCGAGGAGGAGTTGATTCCCCTCGAGGCCGAATCGCTGTACAACCCCGTGTGGAGGGATGAAACACGGATTGTTCTGACAGCCCGCGACGAGACGGGGGGGTTTTTCCTGGAGTACGACACCAGCAGCCGCACCGTCCGGCGACTCATGGACGGGCCTGAGTATCAATGGATGACCGGGAGCGAGGGATGGCTGTTTCCCGCCCGCCCCGACTATTCGGCTGACGGCCGGACGCTCATCTTCAGGTATACCGCGGGCGACGATGACGTCTCGAAGTCGGAGCTCTTCACCTTCGACGGTACGGAACTGGCAAGAATCGAAGGTACGACGGGATGTGTGATTCCCAGATGGTCCCCGGATGGCCATTCCATTGCTTTTCTCAACAGCCAGCGCAAGGCGCTCGAAATGGCCGCTGCGGACGGCACTTCGAGAAGAACTCTGGTAACGCTGAGCCGCGGCAAGATCGGCACATTCAACTGGAGCCCGGATGGCCGTTTCCTGGTCTATCCTCGCTTCGATGAGGAGGCCATCTCAGAGGGGGACTACTGGACCGTGTGGATCGTCCCTGCGGATGGCAAGGAACACCGCCAATTGCCGACTCCCCGGGGCCTGAATCCCTGGTGGGTGGACTGGACCGGCGACGGTCGACACCTGATTCTGGGAAGCCTGCGGATTCTTCCCAGCCACTTCGTTCTGGAACATTTCTGGCCGCGGGATCTGGACTAGCGGACCAATGTCCACAGTGCAGGAGGACCCTCAGTGGTCCGATCCGTTCTGTCCGTAGGGGCCCGGTCTTGTACCGGCCCGTCTGACGGGCGACCACCAGGGTCGCCCCTACGAAGTCCGATCAGATCGCCACCCGGAGGCGGCTCCTGCGTTTTACCAATCCTGAAACTTCCCGGCTAAGAATTCGCACGGATCGGTCCCGAGAACTGGCCGAGAGCATAGCCCGGACAGTCCTGTGAACAAAGCCTGAAGCTTCTGTGACAAACCCGAAGTTTTCCTCTGTTATAAATTCTCCTAGACATCGGGTTCGCGTATCTCAATGGCGAAACAGAGACAAACTGTAGGAGAAGCAAATGAACGGCAAGAAAATGACCAGGGCGCTGAACAGGGTAGCCGAACCTGTAAATGCAGAAAGAGAGGAACTCACATGAAGAAGAGATTTGGTTTCAAAAGAGGTTTTTGCTTGGTTGTGCTGGGCGCCATCCTGATGGCGGTTCTGCCGGGCGTCCCGGGGGTCGGATCCGGGTCGGCGGTCCTGGCCCAGAAGGGTAAGGGCAACAAAGGGAAACCTCCCCCGGAGCCGGTCACACGGTACGAGGTCCGTTATGAGACCGACCCTCTTGGCCCTCTCTTTCCGTTCAACTTCATCCCCGACGGCGAAGGCCTCTTTGAAGGCGGGGGGTGTGTACTGCCCAACTGCCCTTATGTGGACGGCCATAACGATTCCACGATTTACGAGCAGGACGGCCTCTTCAAGCAGCTTCAGGGGAGAGACCTGGATCTCAACGATATCTATGGGGATATCTACGAAAAACCCCACTACCGTCATTTCGAGACCGACATCGAGTGGCAGGCCCTCGATGGTGACGGGCTTTGTCCCAACCTGCTCGATCCGACCAGCGACTGGACGCTCGGCGGCGATTACAAGGGCGAGCCCGTCCAGAAGATCCTGTTCTCACTCTGGGTCGATGTCTGGCCGGATGCGGCGGTTACAGAGGGGCAGACATCTTCCTCGACGGGATGGGCTGGGGTGGCGGCGCGAGCCCAGTTGATCCCCAAGAGCCGGTTTTCGAAGACTTCGACAACGACGGTGTACCCGAGGAACTGCTGACCAGGGTCAGCCCGCACTGGGAGCTGGTGTGGGACAAGCAGGAACACGACGAGAGCATGGACTTGGAGATCACGCACCTGGGAGCCGGAACATTCCTGGTGGAGAGCCGAGGACAAGCGATGCTGCGAGTCAAACGCCCCAACGGGGGAAGGTACCGCAACTGCGACTACGTCGATGCCCGATTCGAATTCGAGGCGACACCCATTCTTCCGTAAGGAATGGTCCGATCAGAGGAGAACAGGGGTCGCGTTTCATAGCACGAAGGAGGTAAGCATGAAGTTTCCAGCATGCGAGTCTCAAATCGTGGAGGGGACCCGGACTGGGAACGCCAACGGCGTTCTGTCTTCCAGCCCAGGGTTGCGAACGTAGCGAGCTGCCCTGGGAAAATGGAGATAAGGATTTAGAGGTGAAGAGGTCAGATCAACGAGAACATGCAAATAAAGCCGAGTGGACAGTTCAGTCCCCAACAAAGTGTACCGGCGAGGTTGGGGTAGAAACGACTGCTATCAGCTCATCCCGGTAGAAGACGACGTGACAGGGAATGTGATCGAGGGTGACTGGGACAACGACACCTTCCCTGAAGTAATGCTGGACACGATCAACCCAGGCTGGAACCTGGAATGGAACGAGCAGGAATACGGTGGCTCCGACGACCTTCAAATCACGCCGATAGGCGACGGAGAATTCCTGGTCCAGAGCACCGGGCAGGCGATGCTGCGCATCACTCGGCCCGGCGGGAGGGGGCAGCGGCGGGATTGCGGCCTGGTCGATGCCCGATTCGCGTTCGTGGCCACACCAATCGGGGAGTGAGTGACTGGTATGGCAAAGGTATAGATTGGAGGCGTTGAAAGGAAAAACTGGCGGGTCATTATTGCGTTTTATCGAAACGGGCAAAAGTGGGTCACATTTGCTCGATCGAAATCACTTTGATATGAGGAATGTTGGTTTATTCGATTTTTCTGCGTCACAAAATCGCTGCCAAGGGAACATAGTGGTAAGACCCTTTGATTATTCATCACAGGGAGGTCGGCGAATCTCATATCCGAAGTTGATATGGGGAATGTCGGTTTAGAGGGGGTGGAGTCAGGCTGTTTTGACCTGGATCGGCTGAACAGGTTTAGTTAGAGAGGCGTTTTGACGGGAGCAAAGAATTTATCTTGGCTAGGACAAGGAGATCAAGATCATGAAGCATTGGTTAAGTTTTTGTCTTAATTCACTTTTCGTCGTGGGGTTGATGGCGTTACTCCGGATGCCTTCAACCGCCGCATCCGGGGGGCGTGACTTCGCTGGATTCTACGAACTGAGTAACGTCGTGGAGGATGTAGATTTTGTTTCTTTTACTTTCACCACACGGGTATTCAACTGCAGTGGCCAGGATGTCGCAGACGCCATTGTCCTTCTGGAAGATTTACTTTTTTTCGATGAGCATGGGTCATTCTTGGGTGTGTGGATCGTGAACGGAGAAAGTGTGCTTCTCGAAGGTAACGTCACCGTTCCCACGGAAGAATATGACCTTTGGCTGCAGGGAGTCAGTCCCAGCTTGTCGATTGAGACACAAGATATAGCGGGAGACCTTGTGCGAAGGCGGATCGAACTGGCGAACCTACTTTTAGGAGAGGAGAACTAAGATGGCCCGAAAGAGTATAGCTTCTCAAATCTTTCCGTTATTGATCTTATTGCTAACTTGCTCTGCCGCGGCAGGAGACATTAACACCGTGGCTGGAGGTGGTCCCGACAACATACCTGCTCTATCTGCGAATCTTAATTTTCCCCGTGACATGGTGGTAGATAGCGCCGGTAATTTGTTCATTGTTGGTCAAAACGCGCACTCTATCTACAAGGTGAACACTGGCACGGTAATCCTGACCAGGGTCGCTGGAAATGGAGTCTCCGGATTTAGTGGAGACGGAGGTCCGGCTACTGCTGCAAGTCTTCGAAATCCTGCTGGGGTAGCCCTGGATAGTGCCGACAATCTCTATATAGCCGATCAGAGTAACAGGAGGATTCGCAAGGTAGATGCCATCACCGGGATTATCAGTACCGTAGCTGGAAATGGAAGCTTCGGATTTAGTGGAGACGGAGGTCCGGCTACTGCTGCAAGGCTTCGAAATCCCACTGGGGTAGCCCTGGATGGTGCCGACAATCTCTATATAGCCGATCGGCTTAACCAGAGGATTCGCAAGGTAGATGCCGCTACCGGGATTATCAGTACCGTAGCTGGAAATGGAAGCTGCTGCTTTTCTGGAGACGGAGGTCCGGCTACTGCTGCAAGGCTTCGAAATCCCACTGGGGTAGCCCTGGATAGTGCCGCCAATCTCTATATAGCCGATCAGAGTAACAGGAGGATTCGCAAGGTAGATGCCATCACCGGGATTATCAGTACCGTAGCTGGAAATGGAAGCTTCGGATGTAAATATTAGGTAAACCCCGTCTTGCAATAATCTCCTTCCAAATAAGCCCGCGGTCAAACTTTGCTGGACACAGAAGCTGCGAGTGTGTATACAGGGAGCATGCAGCTGAGTGCTACCACCAAGCCGGAATCGGGTGGACTGACGGCTGATGGCTCGACGAAGCGGGTTTTGGTGGCCAAGGAAGAGTACATCCGGCTGCGCTGGGCGGCAGCGTACTGGAAGGCCCAGCATGCCGGGGCGGTGGAGAGAGAAAAGCAGTTGAAGTCAGAGAACTTGAGTCTGCGGGCTCGAGTTCGAGAGCTGGAGAGTCAGCTCTGGGGGCGCAAGAGTGAACAGGCCAAGGGTGGGCGCGCTGGCAGTTCCAGCCCCAAGGCGAGCGGGCGACCCCGAGGGCAGCAAAAAGGCAAGCAGGGGCACGGTCGGACCGCTCTGGACGGGTTGGCAGCCCAGGAAGAGGTAGTGGATCTGGAGGAAGCCCAAAAAAGCTGTCCGAAATGCGGTCTGGCACTGGAAGCCTTGGGCTGGACGGAAGACGCCGAGGTGGCCGAAATCGAAGTGCGGGCCCACCGGCGGGTGATCCGGCGGCGCAAGTACAAAGCGGCCTGCCGCTGCGGGGTGCTGCCCGGCATTGTCACGGCGCCCGCCCCGGCACGCTTGATTCCCAAAGGCAAACTAGGGATTTCGGTTTGGGTGGAGATTCTGCTGGAGAAGTTTGACCATTGCCGCCCCACCCACCGTCTGTTGCAGCAGTGGCGAGACCACGGTTTGACTCTCTCTGCAGGAACGGTGGCCGGAGGGCTGAAAAAACTGCAGGGTCTGTTTTTGCCGGTGGCCGAGGCGATCGCCCAGCAGCAGCTCACCCAGGAGAACTGGCAAGCCGACGAGACCGGCTGGCCGGTGTTTGTGGCGGTGGAAGGCAAAAGCGGACGGCTCTGGCATTTGTGGGTGTTTTTGTCGGCCTCCACAGTCGTGTACCAGCTCCAACCCAGTCGCTCGTCTGCAGTGCCTCAATCTCACTTCGGCAGCGCCCAGGGCACTTTACTCACCGATCGATATTCTGCCTATAAGAAGCTGGTCCGGGTCTCAGAGGGGCGTATTTGCCATGCCTTTTGCTGGGCTCACGTGCGCCGCGACTTTTGGCGACTGGGCCTATCCCACCCCCCCTGGCAGGACTGGTCCCTGATGTGGATTGACGACATTGGCCGGCTCTTTGCTGCCAATCAGCTGCGGCTGGCAGTTCGCGATCAGCCCTTGGAATGGGCCCGGGCCGATCGAAAGCTGCGGGTGGCGGTTGAGAAAATGCGAGAGCAATGCGAGGCTCAACGCCAGCTTCCCAGCCTGGCTCCCCCCTGTCGCAAGGTCCTGAAAAGCCTGGCTCGACACTGGCCAGGGCTGACCGTGTTTGTGGATCAACCGGAAGTGGCTATGGACAACAACGCCGCCGAACGCGCCTTGCGCAACCCGGTGGTGGGACGCAAGAATTACTACGGCTCAGGCAGCCGCTGGAGCGCCCAGTTGGCGGCCAGCTTATTCAGCATCTTTGCCACCCTGCGACTCAACGGCCTCAACCCCCGCCTGTGGCTCAGGGACTATCTGCAGGCCTGCGCTAGGCAAGGCGGACAGCCGCCACCCGACCTGGATCCTTTTCTTCCCTGGAAAATAAGCCCCCATCGTGCCCGCGCATTGACCTGGGCCAGGACGCCGGCAGCGGAGGCTGGATGAAACGCTTCTGCGGGCGAGACTTTAGCGGCCGGGAGATGCGGCGACTGTGTGAGCTGATTGGCGAAGATCCGACCCGCTCGCGGGCCCAGCTCTCCCGCTTGGCCTGCCAGCTCTTGGGCTGGTTCAAGCCTGACGGTGGCCTCAAGGAGATGAGCTGCCGGGTGGCCATGCTGCGCATGCATCGGCAGGGGTTGCTGCAGCTGCCGCCCCCTCGCAACCCGAAGGGAGGCTCGGGCCCAATCAAGCACACTTTCTGCAGCGCACCACAACCGCTGCTGTCCCGACCCGTGCACGAGCTGTCCGGCCTGCATCTGGAGCCGGTCCTGAGCCGCCCCGACTCCACTTTGTGGAATGAATACATCGACCGCTACCACTATCTGGGATACAAGCCCCTGCCGGGTGCTCAGCTGCGCTACTTCGCTTGTTCCGAAAGCCGCATCCTGGCCCTGCTCGGCTTTGGCGCCGCCGCTTGGAAAACCGCCCCTCGCGACCGCTTCATCGGCTGGCGTCCTTCGGAAAGGGAGAGAAACCTTCAACTGATCGTCAACAACGCCCGTTTCTTGATCCTTCCCTGGGTGCAGTCTAAGAACTTGGCCTCCAAACGGCTGGCCTTGGCCGCGCGTCAACTCCCCGAGGACTGGCACGACCGCTACGCCTACCGACCCGTTCTGCTGGAAACCTTCGTCGACACGGGGCGCTTCACAGGCGCCTGCTACAAGGCCGCCAACTGGATCCATGTCGGACAGACCCAGGGCCGGGGCAAGCTGGACCGTGACCGCAAGGCCGATCTGCCCACCAAAAGCATCTGGCTCTACCCCCTGAGCAAACACTTCCGAAGATCGCTTCGCTCCACTTGAGTTCCCAACCCGCCTCACCCCATTAGGCATAAAGCCGATGATGGGTTTACCGAATATTTACCGTCGAAGTACCCGGTTTTTTTGCATAGTTTCCACATTCACCGCCGGAAAGCTAAGCCTTTTTGGGAAAGCGCAGGAGCTACCATCAGAAGGTGTGTAAATAGCATAGGCGGTGAGTATCCTTCCGGGTTGATAAAGCCCAGGGCCGAAAGGCCCGCAACGGAAGGAGTACACACCGCATGAGCAAGAAGAACATTGAAGAAAGTGTGGAGTCAAGAGTTTGTTTCGAGCAGCTGGAAGATTGGGTGCGCGAGAGGATCCAAGGCTGGGTTCAGGAGCTGCTGGAGGAGGAGGTCACGGAGTTATTAGGGCGGCGTAAGAGTGAGCGGCGAAGAGCCGTGGACACTCCGTCGGGCTATCGCAATGGATATGGCAAGCCGAGGCATCTGACGATGAGCTCGGGGACGATCCAGGTTCGAAGGCCTCGAGTGCGGGATCTAGAGGAACGCTTTGAAAGTCGGGTGTTGCCGCTGTTTGCCAAGCGGACGCGGCAGGTTCGAGAACTGATCCCTGAGCTGTACTTGCATGGTCTGGCGCTGGGGGATTTTGATCTGGCTCTGAGAGGGCTCTTAGGGGACAAGGCCGCGCTGTCAGCCTCCACGGTGGCGCGGTTGAAAGAGAAGTGGCAGGCCGAATGGGAGGTCTGGCAGAGTCGACCGCTGGATGATCTGGAAGTGGTTTATTTGTGGGTAGATGGAATTTACGTCAAGGCGGGACTGGAGAAGGAAAAGGCAGTCCTGCTGGTGGTGCTGGCCGCCTTAAGTGACGGCAGCAAAGTAGTCGTGTCGGTCACGAGTGGCTATCGGGAATCGACCCAGAGCTGGTCGGAAGTACTGCGCGACTTGAAGCAGCGGGGGATGGGTTGTCCGCGCCTGGTGATCGGAGACGGCCACCTGGGCATCTGGGGAGCTTTGCGCAACGTCTATCCCCAGGCCGAGGAGCAGCGCTGCTGGAATCATCGGATTGTCAACCTGCTGGCCAAGCTCCCCAAGGGAGTGCACAAGCCGGCCTTGCTGATTCTGCGGCAGATCCCTTACGCCGAGACCCGACAAGAGGCACAACGACTCAAGAAGGTCTTTCAGCACTGGTGCCGGCAGCGAGGACTGACCCTGACGGCTGAGTTGATCGAGCAGGACTGGGACCGGATGGTGACCTTTTACAACTATCCGAAGAAGCAGTGGCAGCATCTGCGAACAACCAATCCCGTGGAGTCACCGTTTGCCGCTCTTCGGCTGCGAACGGACGCGGCCAAGCGGTTCAAGAAAGTGGAAAACGCCCAGGCTGTGATCTGGAAGATGCTGCTGGTGGCGGAGAACAGATTCCGCCGTCTGAAGGCACCGGAGCTGATGAAAGACGTCTACCAGGGCGCCGAATATGTCAATGGAGTCCCGGTCAACCAAGTTCCGGAGGAGAAAGCCGCCTGAGCTTTTTTTACACACCTATTGACAAGAGCTCAAGCGCAGTGCAGGAAAACTGCATGCTGCGTTTGACGAGGCGGGAGCTGGAAACGGGGCAACAAGTGCTACCGCGCCAGCTCTCGACCCTGCCTGCGAGGGCCTTGGGTGAAACTCCTCGGGACTACTCACCTGGGTTTCAAGTCTCGTATGACAGTCCTGTGACACAAGTCCGGCTCGCAGCTGTTAGATTCATAGACCCTGTACGTTGCGTTTCGAATTGTCGGCAGTGGTCTTGAGAACGAGGGAATTCATGCTGAATCAGCTTTCAAGAAGGTTCGCGGAGATGGTCAGTCGCTTGTCGGGAAATGCTCCGTTGCCGACGGCTCTGCGATGACTTGCAACCCAGCTGGCCCATCGTATCCAGTGCCGAACGAAGCCCCGAAACCCCGGTCTCGCTTGGGTGGGTCACTAGGCATTCTGTCGTTTACGGTCTTGCTCGATCTCGTCGGCTTCGGGATGATCCTGCCGCTCTTGCCGTTTTACGCCGAGCGCTTTGGGGCGTCGGCCTTTCAGGTCGGTCTTCTTTTCTCCGCGTACAGCCTGGCCCAGTTCGTTTCTTCGCCAATCTTGGGGCACCTTTCAGACCGTCTGGGAAGACGTCCGATTCTCCTGATTTCGATTCTAGGGGGGTGCGGTGCCTACCTTCTTTTTGCCTTGACGCAGAGTCTCACGGTATTGTTCATCGCGCGCACTCTGGCCGGCTTAGCGGCTGGGAACTACGCGATCGCGCAGGCCTATGTCGCGGATGTTACTCGCCCAGAGAGTCGGGCTAAGGCGATGGGCTGGCTCGGCGCGGCTTTTGGCCTCGGATTCATCTTCGGGCCGGCGCTGGGTGGTATCTTGAGCTACTGGGGCGCAGCGGCTGTCCCGTTAGGTGCGGCGGTGTTGTCGGCGGGAAACTTTATCCTGGTCTGGGCCTGGCTACCAGAACCGATGCGACATTCTGGTGTTGGAGGCGAACGCCCAAGAGGGCGCCGGTTCGATTTGGATCCCCTGCGAGGTAGCGCTGCAAGAACTTCGCTGGTCACGCTTCTGACGCTCTATGGGGTCGTGATCTTCGGCTTCTCGGCGATGGAGGCCACTCTAGCGCTCTTCTGCGAGCAGCGATTCGATTTCGGGATCCGGGAGACTTCGTGGCTTTTTGTTTTTGTCGGTGTCCTGATCGTCCTGGTTCAGGTGGGTCTAGTAGGCCGCTTGGTATCCCGGTACGGTGAAGGAGTGTTGCTTCTAGTTGGTATAGTCGTGATGGCGGCGGGGCTTCTGCTTCTGGGGCGAGTCGAGACGGTCCCGACCCTGCTCTCGGCGACTGCGTTTCTGGCCGTTGGATCCGGTCTCCACCACCCGGCGGCGTTCAGTTTGATGAGTCGCTTGGCTTCCGCAGATTCGCAGGGCGGCGTTCTTGGGCTGGCCCGCTCCTTTGGCGCGCTGGCACGGGTCGCTGGTCCGATCTGGGGTGGTTGGTCGTTCCATCACCTCGGATCGATGTGGCCGTTTCTGAGCGCCGGAGGCTTGCTGGCGGTGAGCGCGATTGTGGTGCTTCGACTGCTGCCGAAGTTAAGGTTTTCGAGCACCCGCGGGTGAGCGTAAGAAATAAGAAGAGGAAGCGATGAGTGCCTACGACAAGGAACCGACCCTCGAGCGTGGGCATTTGACCTCTGTGGGAGTTCTACTAGCGAATCTCGGCACGCCGGACGCACCCACGGCGTCGGCGCTGCGGAAGTTTCTCCGGGAGTTTCTGGGCGATCCGCGGGTGATCGAGAAGCCACGTTGGAAATGGTGGCCGATCCTCAACTTCTTCGTCCTTCCGTTCAGGCCTCGCCGGTCGGCTGCGCTTTACAGAAAGATCTGGAGGGAGGATGGGTCGCCGCTCCTTATTTACTCTCTGTCCCTCGGTGAAGCGCTTGCCGACACCCTGACCCAGGGCGCGCCCCCGCCCGTTCACGTAGCTGTCGGAATGCGCTATGGTCAACCGTCGATCAGACAAGCTCTCGGTGGACTTCGTGAGAAGGGGTGTACGAGGCTCTTGGTTCTTCCTATGTTTCCACAATACTCGGGTACCACAGTCGGGTCGGTATTTGATGCCGTGGCCGCCGAGCTCACCACCTGGCGGCGGGTGCCGAGCTTGCGCACTATCCACCGGTATCACGACGAGCCGCGCTATATCGAAGCGCTTGCCGGGTCCATCCGCGAAGTCTGGGAAAGGGACGGGGAAACCGAGAAGCTTCTTTTTTCCTTTCATGGAATTCCTCTGCGCTACATCATGGGCGGCGATCCCTATCACTGCGAGTGCCTCCGGACGGCACGCTTGGTTGCCGAAGAGTTGCATCTCGCCGACGAGCAGTACAAAGTGTCGTTCCAGTCGCTTTTCGGCAGAGAAGAGTGGATCAAACCCGCCACGGACGTAACGGTGCGCGCCATGGCGAAGGCGGGGGTCAAGAAGATCGACGTCATCTGCCCAGGATTCTCCGTCGACTGTCTCGAGACGCTCGAGGAGATCGAACTGTTGAACCGCGGCTTCTTCCTCGACAACGGAGGGGAGCGCTTCCGCTTTATCCACTGCCTCAACGACCGCTCCGAGCATGTCCAGATGTTCGCTGATCTGATCTGGCGCAATCTGAATGGCTGGATGGCGGATACCGACTAGTCGGCTCTTACCGAGGCGCGACTCGACGGCTTTGTCTAGCAGTCCGCCAGATGACACTTCTGTGACATAAGGGGCGCTCGGCTGTGCTATATCTTGCTCGTTATGGAAAACATTGGTGTCGTTGGGGCAAGTTTTCGCAATGAAAGTTCGGAACTTCTAGCGCAGTTGACCGTGCCGAAGAGCGAGCGAACTGACAGGCTCCCGGAGTTGGCGAGGCAGGTCGGAGTCAGCGAACTCGTCTACATCGCCACTTGCAATCGGGTCGAAGTCGCCTTTCAAGGCGATGGCAAAGTGGCCATGCAGGAATATCGGCGGCGCGTCTTTCGAGCGCTCGTCGATCGAGAGCCACGCGCCGGCGAGGCCGAGCGCACACTTCGCGCGTGGGTTGGAGAAGGAGCTGTCGAGCATCTCTTCCTGGTCGCGGCGGGTCTCGATTCGGCGCAACTCGGTGAGCACGAGATCCGTACCCAGGTTCGCGACGCCCTGAAGATGGCTCGAGAAGCGGGAGTCAGTGGGACGCTGCTTGACTACCTCTTGACCAAGGCCTTGCGCGTCGCCTTGCGGATCCATCAGCAGGTGCCGACCTCGGGGAGCCGGGTGTCGCTGGCCGACATAGTCGTAGAATATCTGCTCGACCGGCTGGACCGAACGCCTGGACAGGTTGCTCTGATCGGTGTCTCTCCCATGACTCGGCGCTGCGGCTTACTTCTGGCCGGCAAGGGCCAGTCCGCGCTGGTGGTCAACCGGACTCCGGAGGTGGCGGCGGATCTGGCTCTCGAGCTGGGCGGTGAGCCCCGATCGCTCGACGAGTTTCGCGCACGGCCGGACGCTGTCGAAGCGGTCCTTATCGCCACCGGCAGCCCGGAGGTCCTTCTCGGTCGACCTGAGCTTGAAAGACTCGCCGCCCGTACGCCGAGTGGGGAGCCGCCACTGGTCGTCGACATGTCCGTTCCGCCCAACGTCGACCGAAATGCAGCCCGGGTCGTCGGTGTGACCCTGGTGGAAATGGACGGGATTGTTGAAGAGGCCCGCGCCGACCGAGATCGGCGCCTTGCGGAGTTGGCTCCGGCGCGCGAGTTCGTGGACGAAAGCCTTGCAAAACTGCGTAAGGACCTGGCCGAGCGCTTGATGTCGCCGGTTATCGCGCGCCTCAACCGCCGCTACCGCCAGACCGCCAGGGAAGGCGTCGAACGGCTGTTTAGGAAGGAGCTGAAGGGAATCGACGAGGCCGGCCGGGACGCGATCTACCGCTGGGCAGAGGTGATGGCCCGACGCTTCGCGCACATTCCCATTAAGGGTCTGCGCAAGCTGGCGGCGGAGTTCGGCGCACCGGCGGTCAGGACGTTTCTTTTCGCCTCCGGAGAAGAGCTGTTTCCCGAAGGGTCCCAGGTCTTCGATCAGTTGGAGAAACTGACCGAAAAGGAGGGTTTCGTGTGAGTACTGTCGAATCATCCCCGCCATCCGAGAACAACGGGCGCAGTCACGTTGGCCCTGTTTCCGAAGAGCTGTTCGGACGCGCCGTTCGAGTTCTGGCCGGTGGCGTCAACTCGCCGGTGCGGGCCTTTCGTGCCGTCGGTGGCAGCCCCTTCTTCGTTCGCAGCGGCCAGGGCTCTTCGATCGAAGACGAAGACGGCCGCCGGTACATCGACTTCGTCTCGTCTTGGGGCCCGCTCATCCTCGGCCACGCGCACTCTGAGGTGATCGAAACCGTTCAGCGGGCTGCTGCTGAGGGTACCACCTTCGGCGCTCCCTGCCGGGCCGAGGTGGAGCTTGCGGAGGCCGTGGTCGACTGCTATCCGGGTCTCGAACAGCTCCGCTTCGTGTCCTCCGGGACCGAGGCCACGATGAGTGCTGTGCGGCTCGCCCGCGGCGCCACCGGCCGCGATCTGATCCTCAAGTTCTCCGGCTGCTATCACGGACATGCCGACCATCTGCTGGTCGCGGCCGGCTCCGGCCTGGCCACTTTCGGGCAGCCATCGTCGGCCGGCGTGCCGGAGGCTTTCGCGTCTCTGACGCGCGTTCTACCACTAGACGACGAGGACCGTTTGGAGGCTCTCTTTGCCGAGGAAGGAGAGCACATCGCTGCAGTCATCATAGAGCCGATCCCGGCGAACAACGGGCTCTTGATCCAGCGACCGGAGTATCTGGCCGCTCTCAGACGGCTGACCCAGGACAGCGGTGCTCTCTTGATCTTCGACGAGGTGATCAGTGGTTTTCGCGTGGCTCGGGGCGGCGCGGCCCAGCACTACGGCATCACGCCGGACCTCGTGACCTTTGGCAAGATCATCGGCGGGGGAATGCCGGTGGGTGCGTTCGGCGGGAGCCGCGACCTGATGCGGCATCTGGCGCCGGAGGGCTTCGTCTACCAGGCTGGGACTCTGTCGGGGAACCCGGTGGCCATGGCCGCCGGACTGGCTACCCTGAGGTTGCTCGATCACGAACAAGTCTGGGAGCGACTCGAGGTTCTGGGGCGTCTACTCGATGACAAAATGGCACCCGTTCTCGCCACCTCGCCACTCCCGGTGACGTTGGTTCGGCTGGGCTCGATCTTCTGGCTGTGTCTTCAAGAGGGCAAGCCGCCAAGGGCCGCCGAGTCGATCGAAGCGCAATCCGCCGAGCGTTACCGCCGGGTGTTTCACGCCCTGTTGCAGCGCGGTGTCGCGATGGCTCCCTCGGCCTTCGAGGTGGGGTTTCTCGGATTGGCTCACACGCCGGAGGATATCGAGTGTCTGGCGCAGGCGATGAGAGAAGCTTTCGCCGAGGCCTCCTCCTTCGACGATTAGTACGGAGGGCAATCGATGAGGTTTAGGATTAGAGCTACGCGAGTTATCCAGATCAGCGTCCTGCTGTTACTGGTCATATGCTCCGCCCAAGTATTGTGGTGGATTGTGGATCAGGCCGGGCGGACAGAGGCGTTGCGATCAAGGCTCACCGTGCTTTACACCGAAGATGCACGGGCGGCCGAGGAACTGCTCCGGCTCGGTGCCGACGAAGCAAGGCTCAGGAAGCTCTTTCCTCATCTCGACCTGGATACGCGCGGCAAAATTGTTGTCAGCCCGGAGGCACTCGAAAGTCTCAGGCTGCAGCGCGTTCGCTGGCTCAACCAGTACGGATGGGAAGGAACCTTCTTTCTCGTCGTGCTCGGGGTCAGCATGGTGGCGGTGTGGCGGGCGCTTCGCCAGGACAGGGTTCTGCGCCGCCGCCAGCAGAACTTCATTGCCACAGTCTCGCACGAGTTCAAGAGCCCGCTCGCCAGCCTGCGACTTTCTGCCGAGACCATGAGCCTGCGCGAGCTTTCGCGCGACCGAATCCTGAAGCTGACCGACCGCATGACCGCGGATGTAGAACGGATGGAGGATATGGTCTCGAAGATCCTCGATACTTCCCAACTGGAGCAAGGCCGGATCACGCTCTATCCGGAGCCCATTGGGCTCGCCACGGCGGTTGAACGCGTTGTCGAGGAACTCGAGAACCACGTCACAAGTGCCGGGGCCAGCATTCACATCGACATACCGCCAGATCTGGAAATTCACGCCGACCCCGTGGGCGTTCGGACGGTGCTTCGCAATCTCTTGGACAACGCTCTGAAGGCGGTTGTCGTTAAGGGCAAGGGGAATGTGTGGGTGAGGGCGGCTCAGGATCAACAATTCGTTCATCTGCGCCTGGAGGATGACGGTATCGGCTTCCATCGGAAGGATTCGAGGCACCTGTTCGAAAAGTTCTACCATCCCGGCAGCGAGCTGCGCCGCGCGCACCCCGGCCAGGGACTTGGGTTGTATATCGTGCGGCGCTTCATTGAGCTCGAGAAGGGCAGGGTGAGCGCCGATAGTAGAGGCGTCGGGAAAGGGGCGGTTTTCGAAGTATGGTGGCCGCTCGCCGCGGAAGGGAAGACATGATCGCGGACGGTGGCGGAGTTTTTGGGGTCAGCGAAGCGCGGATTCTCGTGGTCGAAGATGAACTAAATCTGGCTGAAGGGATCGCCGAGAACTTGGAAGCCGAAGGGTACCGAACGGAGGTCGTGAACGACGGGAAGGGCGCCCTCGATCAGATCGTGAAGGACGACTACGATCTGGTCATCCTCGACGTCATGTTGCCGGAGATGGATGGCTTCGAAGTGTGCAGGCAGGCACGGGCTCAGGGCAAGATCACGCCTGTCCTCTTCTTGACGGCGAAGGGCGGGTTCGATGACCGCGTTCAGGGCCTCGAGGCCGGTGGGGACGATTACATGCCGAAGCCGTTTCACCTGCACGAGCTCTTGCTGCGGGTCCAGGCCATATTGCGGCGCTGGGAGTGGTACCGGCGAGAACTCTCTACCGACCCGGTGATTCGTTTCGGCGGCAACGAATTCGATCCGCGTACCTTTGAGGCGCGCGCTTGGGACGGCGGCACGCATACCCTGACCCAAAAGGAAGCGATGATCCTTCGGGCCCTGTCCGAGCGCACCGGGGCCGTCGTTTCACGGGAAGATCTTCTGGAGAAGGCCTGGGGCTACGAGGTTTACCCTTCCACTCGTACAATCGACAACTTCATCCTGAGGCTGCGTAAGCGCTTCGAACCGGATCCCGAGCGCCCCCGCTTCTTTCACACGGTGCGCGGCGTCGGCTACCGCTTCACTGTAGAGGGAGACAAGGCATGACCGGCGGCACGCCCGTCTTGCGGATCGGTACGCGCGGCTCGGCGCTGGCTCTGTGGCAGGCGAACCATGTTACCGACAAGATCCGCCGGTTGCCCGGTGCCCCGTCAGTCGAGCTAGTGCGGATCAAGACCGAGGGCGACCGCATTGTCGACGTTCCGCTTTCGGGGGTGTCAGGCAAAGCCTTCTTCACCAAGGAGATCGAGCGGGCGCTGCTCGACGGCAAGGTGGACCTGGCGGTCCATAGTCTGAAGGACTTAGCGACCGAGATGCCGACGGGCCTTGCCCTCGGAGCGGTTCTAAAGCGCGAAGATCCCAGGGATGCGCTTCTTTCTCGCGACGGCCACGACCTCGAAGGGCTCGCGGTGGGCGCTCGGATTGGGACCAGCAGCCCCAGGCGTCGGGCACTCATCGCCCGTTGGCGTCCAGATCTAGATCTGCTTGATCTGCGCGGGAACGTGCCGGCCAGAATCGCCAGGCTTGAAAAGTGTGATTTTGAAGGCATTGTCTTGGCCGCAGCCGGGGTGAAGCGATTGGGGCTTACAAAAAACGTCAGCGCCTATCTGCCGCCCGAGCGCGTGCTACCGGCCGCGGCACAGGGGGCAATTGCGGTCCAGGTTCGTTCCGGTGAGCAGACCACGCTCGACTGGGTTCGACCTCTTGATGATTCGACAACTCACGCTGCTGTTAGAGCGGAACGGGCTTTGCTGAGGCGGCTCGAGGGTGGCTGTCAGGTGCCTGTCGGCGCCCTGGCGGCCGTCGACGGCAATCGCCTGCGGCTTTCAGCGGTGGTTTGTTCACTCGACGGGCAGCGATCGGTCGAGGGGTACCGCGAGGGCTGGACAAACGAGGGCGAGGTGCTCGGCCGGTTGCTCGCGGAAGAGCTCCTGACTCGGGGAGGGGCAAATATTCTGGCCGAGATTCGCGGCCTTGAGGAGCAGAGAACGCTATGAGAACCACACCGGACCCCCTCCCGCCTTTCCTGGCCGCGTGCCGCCGTCGGCCCGCTTCCCACACACCGGTCTGGATCATGCGCCAGGCCGGACGCTACTTGCCCGAGTATCGGAAGGTGCGCGAGAAAGTCGATTTCCTGACGCTGACCAAGACTCCGGATCTCGCGGCCGAGGTCACCTTGCAGCCGATTCGCCGCTTTGGCATGGACGCCGCCATCCTGTTCAGCGACATCATGACGCCGCTCGAGGGGATGGGACTGGAGATTGAGTTTGCCCCGGGGCCGGTGATCAGAAACCCCGTCCGGAGCGCTGCGGAAGTCGAGGCTCTCACAGGTATCGAACCGGAAGAGTCGGTCCCGTTTGTGCTCGAGACCATTCGCATACTAGGCACCGAGCTGCCGTCGAGAGTCCCCCTCATCGGTTTCGCCGGGGCGCCGTTTACCCTTTTCTGCTACGTCGTCGAGGGGCGCGGGTCGAAGACTTTCAGTACGGCCAAGGCCTTTCTCTTCGCCGAGTCGTCAGCCGCCGTCCGCCTTCTGGAAAAGCTCGCTGATGTAACCGTCTCTTACCTCACGGCGCAAGCGGCGGCCGGGGCGCGGGCGCTGATGCTTTTCGACTCGTGGGCCGGCCTCCTCGGTCCTGAAGACTACAGCTGCTTTGGCCTACCCTCTGTCGCCAGAGTGCTTGACAGGGTGGCGCCTCTGGGGCTGCCACTCATTTACTTCCCGAACCAGGGTTCGACGCTGCTGGCGCAAGTCGGAAGGCTTGGAGCCGACGTCATAGGGGTTGACTGGCGGACGTCACTGTCGATAGCTCGAGCAACACTCGGGCCGGGCAAGGCGGTCCAGGGCAATCTCGATCCGGCGGCTCTTTTTGCTCCGTCGGACGAGCTCGAGCGCAGAATCGATAATGTGCTCGAGGAAGCCGGTTCGGAGCCGGGTCACATCTTCAACCTTGGGCACGGCATCGGGCGATTGACCGACCCCGATCAGGTAGCCCGGCTTGTCGACTATGTACATCAGAAAACCGAAGTAGGAGCCCGTGCATGACGCTACCCACCGCATCTGTGAGTCTAGAGACCCTTCAACGGTTCGATCGCCCGGGCCCCCGATATACCTCCTACCCGACAGCCGTCGAGTTTCACGGCGGCGTCGGTGAACAGGAGTACCGGACCATGCTTGGCGAGACCGACCGGTCAGGTTCGGATACGCCGCTCAGTCTCTATGTTCATATCCCGTTTTGTGAGCACAAATGCGATTTCTGCGCCTGCTACGTCATAGCCACGCCGCATGTCGAAGTGGCGGCTCAATACGTCAGGTACCTCAAGCGCGAGATCTCCGCGGTGGCAAATGTGCTGCCACGTCGGAGGAAGCTGGCCCAAGTACAGTGGGGAGGAGGGACGCCCACCTACTTGACCCCGGCGCAGATCGAGGACCTCTTCGGGCACATCGGTCGTTATTTTACTCTGCAGGAGAGAGCAGAGGTCGCCATCGAAGTCGATCCACGGGTAACGACCCCTGAGCACCTGGCGACATTGGGCCGCCTGGGCTTTAACCGCTTGAGCATCGGCGTTCAGGACTTCGCCCCGGCGGTACAGGAGGCGATCGGTCGGGGGCAGACGTTCGAAGAAACCGAGGAGCTGGTGCGCCAGGCCCGGGCAATCGGATTCGGCGAAGGTATCAACTTCGATCTAATCTACGGCCTCCCCCGGCAGGGGCTCGAGGCTTTTAACGCCAGCCTGGACCAGGTGCTCGAGCTGCGCCCGGACCGGCTGGCGGTTTACTCTTTTGCCTTTGTGCCCTGGATCAAATCCAACCAGCGGCGCATGCAACCCGAAGACTTTCCAGAGCCCACACTCAAGCTCGAGCTCTACCTTACAGCGCTCAACCGGTTGCTCGACGCGGGCTACGAGCCGATCGGCATGGACCACTTCGCACTTCCCGACGACGAACTCGCAGTCGCTGTACGGGAAAGAAGGTTAGAGCGAAACTTCATGGGCTACACGGTCAAGCCAGTCTCAACTATGATCAGTTTTGGGGTTTCGGCTATTGGTGACCTGGAGCAAGGCTATTTTGCGAACTGCAAGAAACTCTCGACGTACTACCAACGGCTTGACATGGGCAAGATGCCGGTTGAGCGTGGCTGCCTTTTGGACGAAGACGACCGGGTTCGCCGCCACGTCATCATGAGCCTCATGTGCAATTTTCAAGTCGACAAGGATGCCGTTTCCAATCGGTTTGGCATCGACTTTGATCACTATTTCGCCTCCTCGCTTTCGCGCCTCCGGGATCTCGAAGATGCTGGTTTCGTACTCAACGGAAGCCGATTAGTCGAAGTGCTGGGATCGGGCCGGCTTTTTGTGCGGAATGCCGCAATGGCGTTTGATCGATATCTGGAGGCGAAGACCGCGGCTCGACCAGTCTTCTCCCGAACGGTCTAGCTCGAGGTAAGCTGGGACGACGACTGATCGATCGTTCCGTCTGATCGGCGTCTGGAAGGAGGATTGTTCTGCGACGAGTAGTAATCGTCGGGGGCGGGATCGCTGGCTTGGCAACGGCGCTTCATCTGAAGGATCGAGCTTCTTCGGTAAAAGGCGGCATCGAGGTCTTGATTCTCGAAGCCGGTCGGCGTGTCGGCGGCAACATCCGTACGGATCACATTGATGGCTTCACGATCGAGAGGGGCCCGAACGGGTACCTCGACGACGTTCCGGCGATGGCGCGTCTAGTCGAGCGCTTGGATCTCGGGTCGGAACTCCAGAGAGCGGCTAAGAGAGCCTCCAAAAGATTTCTCTACCGGAATCACGAGCTACATTTGCTTCCGACCGGACCCCTCGGCCTTCTGTCGAGTTCGGTGCTGAGCGTGCGGGGCCGACTGCGGGTTTTCCTGGAGCCGTTTGCCCGCTCCAAACCTGACGGAATCGACGAGACGATTTACGAGTTCGCTTCCCGGCGAATCGGGTCCGAGGCAGCGGAGGTTTTGATCGATGCAATGGTCTCGGGAGTCTTTGCGGGCGACACCCGGAAACTGAGTTTGGCAAGTGCATTTCCCAGGATCGCCGCGATGGAGGAGGTACACGGGAGTCTCGTATGGGCAATGGTTTCGCGGATGCGCGAGCGGCGGACCGCCAAGCGCCAAGCGCGGGAGCTCGCCCAGCGAGGCGACGAGAGCATCGAGGAAATGACCTGTCCCGGAGGGCCAGCCGGACCGAGGGGCACGCTGACTTCCTTTAAGCAAGGACTTGACGTTCTCGTCGAAGGTTTGGTCGCCGAGCTCAGGGAGGAGATCCGGTTAGACAGTGGTGTTACTGCTATCGAGCCGTCATTGACCGGGATGTCGGTTGGAGCAGGGGGGCAGTCCTCCGCTGGGGTTCCCCAGTGGCGGATCGTCACGGCTGCCGGCGAAATGATCCAGGCGGATGCTGTTCTAGTCGCCGCGCCATCGCCGAGGGCAGCACCCCTGCTCAAGGAGATTGATCGAACGCTCGGAGAGATGCTCGACGCGATTCCGTCCGCCGGGCTGGCCGTCGTGGCGCTGAGCTTCGAGGCCGCCGCAGTTGGTGGACCGCCCGACGGCTTTGGCTTTCTGGTGCCGCGGAGCGAAGGGCTACGCATTCTCGGCTGCCTCTGGGATTCGTGCATATTCCCGGGCCGGGCACCGGATGACAAGGTTCTCCTGCGGGTAATGATCGGGGGAGCTCACGATCCGCAAGCCGTCGAGCTGGAAGATGCAACTCTGATCTCGGTTGTTCGCCAAGATCTTGCGACAGCCATGTCCCTCACGGCAGAACCGAGTCTCATCCGGGTCTATCGACACCGCCTGGGCATCGCGCAATATGAGCGTGGGCACCAGGATCGGATGGACATAATCGCCGAGCGTTTGGGCAAGCTACCCGGTCTGTGGGTGGCAGGTAGTTCGTTCTTCGGCGTCAGCATGAATGCTTGTGTCGAAACAGCGGAGGACCAGGCGAAGAAGATACTGAGGTTTTTCAACTCTTGAGTTGCAACCGGTCATGGTCTATAGAGAGTAACGGTTTGTCCTCGTCGCGTTTCTCGAAGTCAGAGGATTTCCATTTTTCTCAAAATGGGAGGGAGAGCGGCCGCGATGACCGCTGAGCGTACTTTTCTGGAGGAATTGGGAGGTGGCTGCACTTTTCCCGTTGCAGCCTTTGCTCAGTGGAGAGGGTCTTCCCCGGGAGGATAGTTCGTCTCAGAGGGACCATCTTGTTTCGGGACGGAAGGAAACGGATTACCGTGAGTGGGACGGGCGAGAGCCCCGAGGAGCTGCGACGTCGGATCGCTCACCGAGCTTTGAGGCGGGGACCCCCTCAGCTGATCCGGGAACAGGGAGATCGGACTGGATCGCTGGCCGGTAAGCGGATCGTAGTCACGCGAGCGGCTCATCAGTCGAAATCCCTGACGGATCGGCTCAGGGAGCTGGGCGCGCAGCCCGTCGATCTTCCCCTTATCCGTATGGAACGGCTCGAAAAAGATGATCGCTTGAGAAACGTGATCCACCACCACCGGGGCTATGACTGGATCGTTTTCACCAGCGCCAACGCCGTCGCATTCTGGTGGGAGCTCGCTCCTTTCACCACTAAGCGCCTGCAAGGGGTGGCCAGGGTGGCCGCGGTCGGGTCCAAGACGGCAGCTGTGCTGGAAGCCAGGGGCGTAGAGCCTGCCTTGACTCCTCGGGAATTTGCAAAAGAGAAGCTGGTCGAGTCCCTCGGCGAGGGCGATGAGGAAACGACCGCGCAGGCTGCGTCGGACTCCTGCCCTGCGCAGGATGGTTCGCGAAAGCTCGCTCGAGATCCGCCATCTGACCCAGAATCTTTTCGCTTCCCTGAAGAAGCACTAGCTTCTTGTTGAAAATGACTGTCAATTTCAATTAGACTTGCGGCGGCCGGATTTGAACCATCTGATTCATCCTTGTGAGCAACGGTGTTCAAGTGATCCAGCACAAGCTCAGTTTCAATCTTCTGCCTCTCCTGTCGGTCCTTTTTTTCGTGTGCATGACCGGGATCGAGGCTCAAGACCGGACCCGGGTCCCGGGCCGAATCTCAGGAGCGGTCATGGACCGGGACGGCGCTCCTCTCGTCAATGTGCTGGTTGCCCTGAAAGACCAGAACTCGCCTGACGGATCCGCCACCCGGACCGATCAACAGGGCTGCTTTCACCTGGAAACAGAGCAGCTTTCCAGACTCCGGGTGGCCTTCCAGAAAGAGGGCTTCAGGAGCGTCTCGCGGGATCTTCTTGTGCCGGAAGGCGGATCCGTCCAGATGGAGATTGTGATGCTGGGATTGGCCGAGGCCGTTGTTCAGGAAAGGGTCATGGTCATTGGCGATGCCTCCGGGGTCGCTCGCCTGCCCGGCTCGGCCCACTATCTGGATCGACTCGAAGGCGAGAACCTGGCCTTCGACGACATTCATCAGGTGCTGCGCCGGGTGCCCGGTGTCAACATTCAGGAGGAGGAGGGATTTGGCCTGCGACCCAACATCGGGATCCGTGGTACCGGCTCCGAACGCAGCTCCAATATTACTCTGATGGAAGATGGAGTCTTGATCGCACCGGCACCCTACGCTGCGCCTGCCGCCTACTACTTCCCGGTCACCGGGCGAATGAAAGCGGTCGAGGTGCGCAAGGGTTCCAGCCAGATCAAGTACGGACCGCGCACCAACGGCGGCGCCCTGAACCTGATTTCGCGCGACATTCCCAGCCGCTTCGAAGTGAACGGAAGCCTCGGGGCAGGTGCCCATACAACGGGCAAGGCTCAACTCATGGCCGGCAATTCGAGCGCCAGTTTCGGGTGGCTGCTCCAGACCTACCAGCTTTCCACCAACGGGTTCAAGCAGCTCGACAGTGGGGGAAGCACCGGCGTGAAGATCGGAGATTATCTGGCCAAAGTCCGTTTCAACAGTGACGCTTCGTCTTCTGTCTATCAGCAACTGGAACTGAAAGTGGGAAAAACTTCCCAGGAGTCCAGAGAAACTTACCTGGGCCTCACGGATGAAGATTTCGATCGGGATCCGCTGAGACGATACAGTGCCTCCCAGCGGGACCGTTTCGATTCGGACCACCAGCAGTACCAGCTGACCTATCTGCTGGCACCCTCCCAGAAGCTGGACATCACGACCTCCGCTTACAATAACGTTTTCCGCCGAAACTGGTACAAGCTCAATAGCGTCGCCGGATCGGACATCTCCGACGTCCTGGAGGACCCGGATGATTTTTCCAACGAACTGGCGGTTCTTAAAGGTGCCGATAGTCAGGAAGACGCACTGAAGGTGCGAGCCAACAACCGCCGCTACTACTCCCGGGGAATTCAATCGGTGGCCGGCCTCCGCCTGGACAGCGGCCGTTCCAGGAACCTCCTCGAAATCGGGTTCCGTTATCACCAGGATCAGGAAGATCGCTTCCAGCACGAAGATGGTTTCCAAATGCAGGAAGGTCACATGGTCTCCACCAGCTCGGGAGCTCCCGGAAGCCAATCCAACCGTATCGGGGATGCCACGGCCGTGGCGTTTTTTGCCCAGAACACAATGGAAAGAGGACGATGGAGCGTGACACCCGGATTCCGGTTCGAAAAAATCAGGTTGCTCCGAACTGATTTTGCGGGCACCGACCCGGATCGCGAAACTCCCACAGCAACTCGCCAGAACAAAGTCTCGGTTTTCATTCCGGGAATCGGCTTCCGTTTCGACTGGCGTGCCGATTTACAGTTCTTTGGGGGCCTGCACAAGGGTTTCTCCCCTCCGGGAGCCGGTTCAGCGGAAGAGACGCGCGCCGAGATGAGCCTGAACTATGAAGGCGGTCTGCGCTGGACGGGACGCGGCCTCCACCTCGAAGCGGCCGGCTTTTTCAATGACTACAGCAATCTCCTGGGAACCGATTCGCTGGCTTCAGGAGGCACCGGCAAAGGGGATTCATTCAACGGCGGCCGGGCTCGTGTGTGTGGGGCGGAGGCTTCCGGCTCCTTCGATCTGTCGGCTTCTCGCCTGGGCGGAATTCGGCTTCCTTTGCGTTTTGCCTACACCTTGACACAGGGGCAGTTTCGACACGACTTCCACAGCGACTTCCAACCCTGGGGCACGGTGCAGGAAGGAGATCATATTCCCTATCTGGCCCGGCACCAGCTCTTCACCGGGCTCTCCCTGGAGGCCTCCCGGTGGCGTCTCCATGTGGACACCAGCCTGGTCAGTCGCATGCGCACGCAAGCGGGCCAGGGAGCCATTCCCGAGCGCCAGAGCACCGACGCTCACCTGGTATTCGGCTTCTCTGCAGAATACGACCTGAAGGCCGAGAAACAGACGGCGACTCTTTTCGTAGCGGTACGAAACCTGACCGATCAAGCCTACATTGTGGCCCGAAGACCGGCAGGCGTCCGCCCCGGATTGCCGCGGACTCTGATGGGTGGAATCAAGTTCAATATCGGGCGGTAACTGAGGGCCGGAAGCCCGTAGTGTGGCTTTGTCAACTTAATCGGCGATCAGTGTAGTGGTCCAGCGATTTTTAGTCGCCTATTTGGGCTGGCAGCGTGGCCTGTAACAGCGATACGTCTCGTCTTGAAGAATATTAATCCGTTTCTTGGCAGTGGGCATTTCCAAAGTGTATCACTTTTGCATCACTCAATCAAAACGGCCTAGAGCGCCTGAAGACTCCGGCTTCAGCCGCCGCTCGGGTCTTTCCGACGGCCGCGGCCAGCCCGCTCGGGTTCCAGCGAGTTTGATCAGCATGTGGTCCGAAGTTCAGTTTCCCGCGATCACGGTGGGCAGCGCCGGGAGGCGCTACTCCTGCCTACGAGAGGTTTGGCTGAGTTTCGCCCCATTGCTATACTCAGGCCCTCCGTAATACATAACGTCCGAAGTAAGCAAAGTGTGATGGCCCCTGGAGGAGTGCTAGGCAGAGCGCTTTTGTTAAGAGCGCCGCTAGACAGCCTGTGGCCGTTCAACACATGTTGTGCATCTTCTCCGAGAGGACTACGTTGACTCGTCCATCCACCGAGCCGCGGAACGTGTCAACAACTTTGAGACACTTTGGTGAATAAATTACAGTAGCGTCATCTCAGGGGTCCTTCTTTTCGGGAGGGTTGATCCAAACCGCCTCTGGAAGAGCGGGAGGAACGGGTTTGCCATTGGGAAATCTCTCCTGGAAGAGTGCATGGGCGGCCTCCAGTGTTTGGGCTCGATTGCGACGTGTGGCGATGGCGGTGAGGTAGTGCACGTCCTCGGGAGTGTGCAGGCCGATACCCGAATGGCGATGGTCGCGGTTATACCAATCGAAGAACTCCCGGCAAAAGGTTCTGGCTTGCTGGATGGTGCCGAATCGAGCCGGGAATTCGGGCCGGTACTTGAGGGTCTTGAATTGGGCCTCCGAGTAGGGATTGTCGTCACAGACGTGAGGCCGAGAGTGAGACTTGGTCACTCCCAGATCGGCCAGCAGCAAGGCCAGTGCCTTGGAACTCATCGACGACCCTCGATCAGCATGGAGGGTGAGATCTCCCGACACGATCGCCTGCTTGGAGTAGCTCTGGGCGATCAAAGCCTTGGCCAGGCGTGAGTTCTCCTGGGTGGCCACCATCCAGCCCACCACGTAGCGGCTGAAGATATCCAGAACCACATAGAGGTAGTAATAACTCCATTTGACGGGACCCTTGAGCTTGGTGATGTCCCATGACCAACATTGGTTGGGGCCGGTGGCCAGGAGTTCTGGCTTGGCGTATTGGGGATGGCGGCGCTGGCGGCGACGCTCCTTGACTTCCAGACGTTGGGACAGAATGCGATACATGGTTCGGATCGAGCACAAGTATCGCCCTTCATCCAGTAGCTCCGCCCACACTGTGGCGGGAGCTTTGTCGACAAACCGCTGGCTGTGCAGGACCTCCACGACAGCTTCCTTCTCGGGCGGGCTCAAGGCGCGTGGGGATGCGGGCCGAGGTCGAGGATCCATCGCCGGCCGTTCCCGCCGAAGTTTCTCCCGATACAGACTGGATGGCGGCAGATCCAGAGCCTGACAGCCGGCCCGGACTCCGTGGGATTGTGAGAATCGCAAAGCTTCGTCCATCAGCTCTCGTCTCCGTTCTCTTCGCTGCTCGCCAGAGAGATCCCCAACAGTTGCGAGACTTTTTTTTGGAGATCCAGCATGGCTTCAAACTTCTCGAGCTTGCGCTTCAACTTCCGATTCTCGGCCTGAACTTGCCTCAATTGATGATCCAGAGGATTGACCGGCTTGGACTTGCGCCCCCGCTTGCGAGGAGTCAGCGCCTGCAGCGTTCCTTCCTCGCGTTGTCGTCGCCAGGTCTGAAGATTCGACCAGTAAAGTCCTTCTCGGCGCAGCAAGGCTCCCACTCCGCCCGACTCTTCACATCCATCGGCCTGCTCCAGGATCCGGAGCTTATAGCGGGCTGAAAATCGGCGACGCGTGGCCTTGCTGGGAACTTCCGGATCGGGTCTAGGAAGAACCCTGTCGGGCTCAGTCCGTTCCGCACCGATTTTGGGGACCTCTCCGCTTCGCTCCGAAGTCTCCAAAATCCTCAGTTTCTTATCGCTCCTGTTTACCATCATCGTGTGATCCAGCTTCTCACCCTCTAGTCTAATTTAGTGGGGAAGAAGTGTCTCACCCATGTTGGCACAGAGGGCCGCTTGTGCTGGAGAATCGGCACACCGAAGAACGCTTGGAGCTTCGGCGAATTGCGAAAGGCGGTGAGGTCTGGCTGGAGCTTCGTGGCTCGTTGCCCCCACATCGCGAGGGTCCACCCCTGCACATCCACTTCTTGGAAGACGAGGGAGGCAGGGTCACGTCCGGCACACTCTCCGCGGTTGTGGATGGTCAGCGCATCGATGCGGGACCGGGCGAGAGCTTGGCTTTTCCTAAGGGAACGGCGCATCGTTGGTGGAACGAGGGCGATGAGGTCCTCGTGTTTGAAGGATGGGCACGTCCTGTGGTCGATCTCGATCGCTACCTCGATGCGGTTTTCGAGGTCGTCAACGCCGGTCCGTCCGGACGCCCTTCCCTTTTCTATATGTCCCATCTCACACTTCGGCATCGCCAGACGCAGGCAGTCCTGTTTATGCGGCCTATCCAAGCCGTGTTGTTCCGTGCCGTGGTGCTCCTCGGGACCATCCTCGGCCGGTATCGGGGTACCGATTGGCCGGGTTGCCCCACCCGATGTCTGGGGGCACCAGTGGTCCAAGCGGAGCTCTCCACAGCGACATTCTAGACTTTGGGTGTCGAGTTGCCGTCACTGAACAAAAGCTCTATCTGTCGGGGTGCCTCGGCGGTCATCGGTGATCTCAAGTTGCCGACGAGTGTAGCTGGTCCCGTGCGGATCGGCTGACCCGAGGGTGCGCCGGGCAGAGTTCGCGCTCGCAGGGGTCCCTTAGCCCGTTGAGAATTCTGGTCCTGATCAGGCAGCCTCTGATTCCTCTTCCCTTGGGCAGACTGAACAGTACATCATTCGGTTTAGTTCCAGCCATGCCCTCCGGGAGGCAAGGCGTGCTTGCTGGAGTTCTCGCGGCACATGATCGTCCCTTCCCTAGTACATTTCATCGGGCGTTTGCCCACGAAATGCCGAGTGGGGAAGCCGCGAACCGGGCGAAGGCGCTTCCCCCTCCACCCAAGATCGCCGCTCCTGCGATTAGCACGTTCCCCAGGGCTCGGTGCGGCATGATCTGCTTTCGCCAAAATCCAACCCCAGAAACGTGACTCTGTATGAGCGGCATGGCTTCGAGGTGCTGGGGGAGGTTCAGGTAGGGACGTCTCCTCCCTTCATTCCGATGGTGCGACCGGCGCGGTAATTCGGGTCTGAGTTCGGAGGCCAGGAGCAAGGAACGGGGAATGTTTCCCGATCAGTTCACAGGCGTCAGCACCTGTGCCCCCCAATTGGGCCCCCCGAAAACCATCACGATGTGTCCATTGTTGCTGATTCGGGCCGGGGCACCCAGGACCACGCCACGCGTGATAATCAAATCGTTCAGGGTGAATATCTTCCCGTCCACCCACAGCGAGGCAACGTCGAACGGACCGTTCCTCGTGGTGCCCACCGCGCCAAAGTCGGAAAAGTCGAAAACCCTGAAGCCCGGAATCTCCGTACTCAGCCCATCCTCCCAGAGCCAGGTCTTCCCCCCACCGGCCATGATCTGGCCGCGGTCGTTTAGAAAGAGTCGCGCAGGTTGGGCCGCCAGATCAGTCAGGGCTCGAGCCGACCCGGGGCCGTTCTCCCAGAACAGATAGGACCGGGGGTCCGAATCCTCATACCCGACAGCCTGGCCCAGTTCATTCAGATCCACCGCTTCCCCCCAGAACCCCCCCGGGGTTCCGAGTGGAGTCGGCCCGCCGCCGGAAATGATGTAGGGCTCGAACGTCGGGTCGCCACTTTCGCAGTTCCCGAACAGTCCTCCGCCTACCGCCTGTCCCGCGTTATTGATATCCCAGACGGAAATCCCGCAGAGTTCATTCACCGAGGCCAGGTCGCTGAAGCTGCCGTTTTGCCAGATGACGACCCTGTCCTGAGTCGAGTGACCCGGTTCGTCCAGGAAGGCGACAATCTGACCGGAGTCGTTGATGGCCGATGGCCAGACCGTCCCGTCCGGATGTTCCAGCAGGTGAAGGCCCGCACCCTTGCCGTATGCCGGTTCAGGAAGCCAGAGGAGGCCCCCTGGTTCAACATTCCACGCTCCCACCCAGGCTCCGATATTGTTTACGTCGTTGACCCGGAAACCAAACAAGTCGTCGGGAAGCTCGATCTCCGTGACTGTATAGGCGAGAGTCTGTTCTTCATCAGGAACACCGAAAGCCAGTAGCACCCGCAATTGATCCTGCCCGCCGGTGGCTCTTGCGCTGAAGTCGAGCCTTTTCTGATCGCCCGAGATTGAAAAGGAGTCCGGCACCTCGTCGGAGGGCCCCCACAGACGTCCCTGTGTCCCGCTGTAGTCCGTAGTGGGGGAGCCCAGAAGGGCATCGGTTGCATCCAGCGTCTCCGTCTGGTTGATGACTCCCAGGATCTCATTATCAAAACGGACGAAGCCGGGATCCAGCACTCCACCCGCTGTTCCCGGTGGATCGTAGTGGAAAAAGTAACTGCGTATCCTCGATCCCAACGGGATCACTTTTCCCGTGTCCGGGGTCAGATCCTGAGTCAGCGTGAGGACTCTCTCCAGAAACACATGCACGTGATCCGGATCCGTCAGATCTTCGTCCCCCACCGCCGGGGGCGGAGTGTTCAGCAGTTTTACATTCGACGAATAACCGACAATGCCGGTGAGAAGCTGATTACCGGCCACCGGATTGATGGCATCACCCTCGTACAGGTCCATCGGCACCAGGGCCACCTGGCCCACCTGCTCGGTCACTTCACCCAGCAGGATTCCAGGCTGATCGGGCAACACGCTGGCCGGGGCCCCTTCCTGCGAGGTGTCTCTAAGGGCCAGGTCCTGAATTCCCGGGGAGGACACCCACGGCTCGGGTCCGATCCTCGAGGTCAGTATCAATATCCGATCCGCTCCCCTTTCCGTGATCAGTAAGTGGAAACTCTCCCAGCAACTGATCCCGCTTCGGTACAAACCCAGCAACTGTCCCGGATCGGCCAGATCTTCGGCGACCGTGACCTCTGCTCCAGAGAGTCGCTCCACCTTGCGGACCTCTCCGCTGGCCCTGTCACTGACGTAAATATCTCCCGTACACCGGTCCACCGTCACTCCCGCCGGAGTCAACCCCTCGATCACGTTACCCAGTGGTCTGCGGGCCACTCCCGCCGGCGCTCCCGCCAGCCCCTGATTCAACTCGGCCCCAGCCACTCTCGTCACTCGGTCTCTCTCCGCCACCAGCAGATCTCCGCTTACACTTACAGGATCCAGCACCAGCGACACCGGCTCATCCAGCCCCGTCACCACCGTCGTCGTCTGCCCGGTCTCTGGATTCAGCCGGATCACTCTTCCCGTCGTCCTGGCTGCCAGCAGCAGATACTCCTTGTCATCAATTCCCTGAAAAGGAATCATCTTGGGGATGTCCTCTCCTGCAAACTGGGCCACCTGGGCCGGCAACCCTGCCGTCACATCAAAGATCGTCGAACTCTCACTCACCCCGCCGGCCACGCTCTTGCCGGGCCCGGCTCCCAGACTCAACTCCGCCGTATACACTTTGGCCAGCCCGGACAGATAGGCCACCGACTGGACAATCCCCAGATCTCCTGCCAGCACTTCCCGGCTCAAAACATCCGTCGAGGCCCCGGCCGTGTCTTCTCCGATCCGTGCCGTCACCACCACCGGCAGCGCTGTGGGGATCTGCGGCGGTGCCGTGTAGCGCCCTGTTGGATCTACCGTCCCCTGCAATGCTCCTCCTCCCTCTTCCCCGTTCACACTCCAGGTCGTCTCACCATCCGGTCCCATCACCTCGAACTGCTGCATCCCCGCCACCGCCACAATCGCCAGCGGTGGACTCACTTCAATGGGCTCCGTAGCAGTCTCGACTTCAAACTCTTCCGGTGCCGGCGGCGGCGGTACATTCGAGAGCACTCTACCGTCCAGGTCCCCGAAGACGTTCGTCAGGAACACGGGCACATCACTCTTGATCAGAATGAATCCCCCCGCCTGATCGGCTGCCGCCGGGATCATCTCCGTCAGGGTCCGGCTCAGTCTTTGCCCCGGGGCCAGCGTCGTCCGAAAGCTCCCAAGTACCGTCCCGTCCTGCTTCACCGCCACGATCTGGACATTCGCCACCAGTTTTCCACCATTGAGAATCGCCACTCCCGTGAAAAAGTTAGACGTCGTCGCTATGTGGGAAAACACCGCCGAGCGTGTCCCCGAGGCTACACTGGCCACCGAGGCAATCGATCCCAGGGTCGGTATCGAGTAGCTGATCGCTCCGTGAATTGCTTCCGACGTCGATTCCACTCGCAGCCATCCATCCAGGATCGACTCACCCGCGAACCCGAACATCTGCTCCAGATCCTCACGCAGGACCTCTCCTGCCTCCAGTACCCGGGTCACTGGATTCATCTGCAGATCGCCCGCTCCAAACGGCACTCCATCCGGCTGATAGGCCGTAACCGTGAGAATCACCGGCTCTTCTTCGGCCAGGCTGACAACCACCAACTCGGTCTCGAACAGATCCAGTACGGCCAGTTGTGGGAAAAACAGACTGTTGAGCAACTCCGCAGCCGGTCGTGCGTTGAGTCCCAGCAGATCCGTCCCCGGCTGGACGAACTCAAACCCGGCCAGTTCCTGGTTCGACTCCACCAGTACATAGACCGGATCATCCGCCAGCACTCCTGCCGGGGCTGCCTGCTGGGAGAAAAACTCCTCCACGTCCAGCCGCGCTGCTCCCCGCGGCGGCAGGTCCAGCATCCTCGAGGCCGAATCCTCATTCGACACCAGCTTCACCTCGGCCGTAACGGCCTGACCGGTCGGGTTGATCAGGTTCAGCTCGGTGCTCTCCCCTTCCCCCACCCGGACATCACTGAAGATCAGTCGGGAAGACAGAGACGGCAGATCGGCTCCGTCCAGAAAGCTGGAGGCCGTATCCAGGTACAAAAAGAATCCCGTCAACCCGTCCGTCTCACTCACCGCCTGAAACCAGGCCGCTTCCCCCAGTTCCGGTCCCGATCCAAACAGGGAGACCGTGATGGTTCCACTTTGCGTCCCCGCCTTGACTTCCAGGGCCACCGGGTTTTCAATCCCCTCTCCCTGCAGTAATCCACCCCCGGAGAGGTAAGCCGTCACCTCCACCTGGGCATCTTCTTCACCCAGGTTCACAATCGCCACTCCTGTGATCGTGTCTTTCTCAAACGTCAAAAAGGGAAAGTTCAGGATGCTGCGGGCCTCGAGTACCCCGACCGGCATTAGAAACAGACTCAGTAAACACAGACTGCCGCGCAGTAAGTCTTTCATTCGGTACACTGGTTTCCTCCCTCACTCGCTGCTTTGAAGTGGGAATCTCTTGTCCAGGGTAGTTTCTCGGGTTGAAAGTTGAAAGTTAAAGGTTAAAGTGGGATCGCCTCGATTGGCCGTGTGGAGTGCGGAAGTCTGACTCCCGCTCTTAAAAGCGGCACTCTAAGTGCCGCACTCCAGGGGGAGAGTAGGATGTCCCCCTTTTGTTTTCAGGCGGTCGAAGCGTTCTTGAGTGACGGGATTAGGGGTTTTCCGCGGTGGCCTCAGTTAGACTGGAGGTCAAATGAATCGTTTCTCTTTGTTGGCGGCGCAGGCTGTTTTGATATTGCTGAACGCCACTGTGCTTGGGCATGAACCGCTGGCTCATGGTTTTGATGCGCCCACCTTTCGGATCCAGGCGCCTGCGGTACTGAAAGCGGGGACTCGTGTGGTGAGACTACGGGTGGTTGATGAGGAGACAGGGCGGGATCTTCCATCGCGCTTTTCGCTGGAATGGGACGGTGATCCCTATGTTCCTGCTCATCTGGACAAGAACGGCATTCACTTTACTTCGATCCATACGGGCAAGAAACAGCGCGAGACCTTTCTCTACGCCCGCGGCAAAGGACCTGTCACGATTCCACTGCCAGATGATTCAGGGGACAGCGGAAGAGTCTGGGTTACGAAGGGATATCAGTATCTGCCGGCTGAGATGGACTTCTTAAAGGGCGACGAAGTGACGGTCCGCCTGAAGCGATGGAGCGACCTTTCGGCTCGCGGCTGGTTTGCGATGGACGAACACCTGCACTTCGAGCGGACCGAAAGAGGGATGGATTCAACCTGGTTCGAGATGATCGAAGCCGATGGATTGGAGCATGCCCTGTTCATGGTCCTGAAAGGGGGGAACTTTGCCGGCGTCTGGGCCCAGCAACCTGCTTATAACAGAACCGGAATGGGCAAGAGTAAGAAGTCGTTGTTGATCCCTGGCGAGGAATTCCGTGGCACCTATCAGGGACACCACAACCTCTTTCTGCCGGGAAGCCTGCTCGAACCCATCTCCGTGGGAGGAATAGGTGAGCCTCCGCAGCCGGATTCCTGGCCTACGGCCTACAGCGTACTCAAGCAAACCCGTGAAGCCGGCGGGATTGGAGGTGCGGCCCATGGCGGCACCTTTGGCCGGGCCTCGACGGCGACTCTGGATGCGTTGTTGGGGGCCAGTGGATTCATCGAACTGGCGAACACCCGCCTTTATCGCGTCGATGTCTGGTATCGATTGCTGAACTGCGGCGTAGTCCTTCCGCCGGTGGCGGGGACGGACCTTCCGAACAACCCGTATCGCGAATCCTGGCAGCCGTTTTTCGGCGAAACGCGGACCTATGTTCAATCAGAGGATCCCACTGACTTCGAGCGCTGGAAGAGTGCTCTGAAGAGTGGGAGAGTCTTTGTCTCCAGTGGACCGATTATCAACCTCAAGGTGAACGGGCAAGGTCTCGGTTCAACCATTCGCCTCCCCGCGGGCGGCTCGCGAGTCGAGATTGAGGCTGAAATCATGAGTCCACAGCCGATCCGCCTGTTGGAGATCGTGCACAACGGAGCGGCGCTGGAGGTCGAATCCAAGAAGGAAACCAGCAAACTCGGCGTCTTCCGCCAATCGATCCGTCATCAGTTGGAGATCGACAGGAGCTGTTGGTTGGCGGCCAGGGGAGAAGGCAGCCGCAAGAATCTGCTTCTGGCTAACACCGGTCACTTGCAATACACTAGGGCACACACAGCGGCCATTCCGGTTGTTGTGGGCGACGAGCCCATTCGTGTCGCCAAAGACATAGAGGCGCTCAAGGCAGAACTCAAAGCGAACAAAGAGAAGTACCGTACTGAAGCGATATATCCCTCCGATGAAGTGCGGAGTCAGATGCTGGAACTTTTTGATCGTGCGCTCACCAGACTCGAGTCCTTTTAGAGATTGCCAGAAATGGGCTGGCTACCCTGAATACGAATGGCCGGAACGGGCTCACGGAAGAGACCGGACACCCGGCAAGCGGTCGGCCATGGCAGCTCCGGTCCGCCGCAGCTCATCCCGGGTCGCCTGGCGGAAGCGCAAGAGCGTGGCACGATGATTCACGTCCAACGCTAAATTGGTTAGACTGTCCCCTCTTTTCCCATCCTAAAATACCTTTCTGAAAACCCGTTCCGCGCGGTCCAGGGTCTCATCCACATCTTCATCGGTGAGACCTCCGGTGGGATACCATCTGCCACTTCTGATAAGCATAATCCCCTCTTCAAGAAACGCGTCTACCATTTTCTGATGGAGTTCCTTGTCCATGCCTTTAAGGTCTGCCGGACTGTGCGCGATATCAATATCAAGCTTTGTCATGAAAACACCGCCTGCGGAGGGTCCCTGAATAAACAGCGGGACATTATTGCGGCTGCCGATCTCTTTCAGTTCTTTCATCAGTCTACCCTGAAGACACGCCATGTGTTCATAGTACGCGCCATCATCTTTTTCCAGGATGGACAGATTCGCCAGGCCCGCTGCCATGCCGAATGGATATGCGGTGCTTTTTCAGGGAAGTGTTGTTGACTTTGTCCAACAGCCTCCCAACACATGATTCTAACTGGATTTCCTCCTCGTTTTCTGGCAACAAACATGTATCAAACGGAGCAAGAGCTCATCTCGCTGCTGTCCCAACCCCAATTGCTGCTTCAATGGACTGACCGGCAAAGGCAACATTATCCGACACTCCTTCTACATCACAACGCAAGGAAGACGCCGACGTTTCCGTTGCAAACAATGCGGCGGGACCTTCTCGTCCACCCACGGCACGCCTTATTATTGGCTGCACAAACCCAGGTCCTTGTTCGATGAAGTCGTCCACATGTGTGTTCACGGGCTTGCGATATCTACCATCGCTCGCATCAAACGCATGGCCTGGGGCACCGTCGCCAGATGGCTTGAATCCGCAGCAATATATGCAGAGCGGTTCAATGTTCAGATGCTGAAAGGGTTCGTTATCCGTGAGCTTCAAGCCGACGAGATCAGGACATTCGTAGGAGCAAAGAAGCGGGTGAGTTGGGTGCTGACCAGCCTGGAAGTGTGGTCCAGACTGTGGGTCTCGGCAAGGGTTGGCCGCCGCAACTTCCGGAGCATCAAGCGAGTGATTCTCAATATTTGTCTTATTCCGAGGATTCCAGCACCCTGAACACCAGTTTCATCGAGCGCCACAATCTAGCCATGCGCCAAGGCTGTTCCTATCTTGGCCGTCGTGCACCTTGTCACGCCCGCCGTACGAAATTCCTGGAAGGTCAGGTGGCCCTCCTCATGGCGTATTACAACTTCGTGCGTCCGCACTCGGTGTAATACGTCACAAACTTCTCTGCCTTTTGCAGCCGGAATTGTATAGATTGTCTTAGCCCGCAGCGGGTGAAAAGAATATGACAGTGTGACAGCTGTCTTGGCTGCGGAGAAGAAGGGAAAGGAGCAGCCGGGAGCCCGTGGTTTGAGCTTCGGATAACTCCCGGCTTTTCGAAGACAAACTTCAGATTCAGGATCGCTTCCAAGACAGGTCTTTGTCAAGTCTTTCCTCTCTGGGACTGGGGCTGTACGAGCTGTTGCCCGACTACCGGGACCGCTGTCCGCTGTGCCGGGGAAGTGAATGCGCCGTACGCCACGGTCTGTATTTCAGGTGCTTGGTGGATGAGGAGGGGCGGACCTATCAACGGTTTCCAGTGGCTCGCTTCCGCTGCCGGCGGGGGGGCCCGGATCAGCCACGAGATGTCACCTTCAGCGTGCTGCCGGCTCAAGTGGTGCCGCGCCGACGCTTCAGCCTGGGGTTGATGAGCTGGATGGTCGAAGTGGTGGTGAACGGCAAACGGACGATGCGCCAAGCGCTGGACGAGGTGGCCACGGCCGGCAGCCAAGGTGAGGAAGCTGTGCTGTTGGAGGAGTTGACGCTGCACCGCATGCTGCTGCTGTTGGCGGCCGTCTATGGGCGACTGCTCTCTTTTCCGGTGGCCGAGGTCGAGTTGCCCGGAGCCGTCCAAGGGGTGCGGCGGCAGGCCCAGCAGGTGGCCGCGCTGCTGGCGGCCCAGCCCCGAGGCTCTCCACCCCGAGTGGTGCTGCGTTTTCATCGGCGTTACTTCCCCCACCTGCTGTTCGACCTACGATTGGCTCTCGGGCCCCGCTCTGGCTTGCTGACGGGCTGACTCACCGGCATCCGCTGTGTCTGCAGCACAAGTCGCTCAATCCCCTTTTTGCGCCACGTTGTTTGGACCCGGCTGGCAGCCGCGTCATGACAAGAATCGATCCTCCACACTGCGTGATAGGGGCCCAGCGGTAGGGTTGTGGCACAAAGGGTTGGCCAAAGGAGCCTCAGGATGAAGGGAAAACAAAAACGCCAGGCCGTGGCGCTGTTCCGCTACGGCGTCATCGCGCCGGTGCTGCACGCCGCCGCCGGCAGCCAAGCCCGTTACTTCGGCCGCATGGCCCGAAAAGAGCTGGATGTGCCGGGTCTGGGCAGACGCCGCTACTCAGTCGCCACTTTCAAGAGCTGGTTGCGCCGCTACCGCCAAGAAGGACTCGACGGACTCTTGCCCAAGCGGCGTTGCGATGCGGGCCGAAGCCGGGTCATCTCCGAGCAGCTGAGCGCCCACATCTCCGAGCTGCTGGCCCGCCATCCCCGGGTGCCGGTCAACCGACTCCGTGAACAGCTGGTGGCCTCGGGCCACATCACTTCGCGCCGCATCTCCGAATCCACTTTGCGTCGTCACATCAAGCGGGCCGGTCTGCGGCCCCAGGTCAAGCCGGCGCCCAAGGCCCGCAAGCACTTCGAAAAACCCCACGCCAACGATCTGTGGGTGATGGATTTTATGCACGGCCCCAAGGTGCCTCTCGGCCGCCGCCGCCGCAAAACCTACCTGGCTGCAGCCATCGATGACCATTCCCGCTTCCTGACCCTGGCCCGCTTCTACACCCGGGAAAACTCCGCAGTGGTCGTCTCGGCACTCCAAAAAGCCTTCTCGCGCCATGGTTTACCCCAGATCCTTTACTGTGACAACGGCTCGGCCTTCTCCTCCAAACAACTCACCTTGGCCTGCGCCCGTCTGGGTGTGGCTCTGGTGCATTCCAAGCCCTATGACAGTCCTTCGCGCGGAAAAATCGAGCGCTGGTTTCGCACCCTGCGCCAGGGTTTTCTAAGCCTTCTCGATCTCGAGGCCTTGACCCTCGACGATCTCAATGCTCGCTTGTCTCAGTGGCTGGAGCAGGACTATCACCGGCGCCGCCACTCGAGCATCTGTGAGACGCCACTGGAGCGTTACCTGCGCTCGCTCGCCTCCATTCGCCGCCGTACGGTCAGCCGGGCCGAGTTGGACCGGGTCTTTTACCGCACGTTGCACCGCACCGTCCGCAACGACTGCACCGTCTCCATCGCCCGCCGGCTCTGGGAAGTGCCGCCCCAATACACTGGCCTGCGCATCGAGATCCGCCATCCCGAAGGACGTCCCAGTGAGCTGTTTCTCTTCGAAGACGACCAGCCGGTGGTGCGTCTGCACCGGGTCGACGCCGCCCAAAACGCCACTTCCCCCCGAAGACCCCGTTTTTCCCTTCCCGACGAGGAGGATGAATCGTGATCCACACTTTTTACGGCTTCTCCGACACTCCCTTCGCCAAGGACATCCCGGCCCAGAAACTGCTCCCCACTGCGGCCTTTGACGAACTCGCCCGGCGCCTGGACTACATGCGTACCCGTCTGGGGCTGATGCTCGTGCTGGGGGAGGCCGGAACCGGCAAAACGGCCGCCGTGCGCGCCTTCGTCGAGCAACTCAACTCCTCCGTCTACAAGCTCTTCTACGTGCCCCTGTCGACGGTCACTCCCCTGGATTTTTGGGCCCAGCTCAACAGCGAGTTCGGCGGTGAGCCCTCCAGCCGCAAGTCCACTCTGTTTCGAAACCTGCAAACGGCCGTGCGCGACTATGTGGAGAACGCCAAAAAGACCCCGATTCTAATTCTCGACGAGAGCCAGTGTCTGCCCGACAAAACACTGGACGAAATACCTGTACTTCTTAATTTTAGGATGGATTCAATCGATCCCCTGCTCATGATCATGATCGGTCATCCCGACCTGGGCCGACGGCTCGGGCGCCCCATGTTCCGCAACATCCACCAGCGCATCCTACTCTCCTACAAGCTGCCTCCCCTGGATGAGGCCGAAACCAAAAACTACGTCTGCCACCATCTCCAGCTGGCCGGAGCTAAACCCGACATCTTCACCGACTCGGCCTACCTGGCCCTTTACAAAACTTCGGGCGGCGTCTGCCGGCTGCTGAACCGCCTCTGCCTGGCCGCGCTCAACCGGGGCGTGCTCGAGCAAAAGGCCACTCTGGACGAAGAGGACATCTACCGGGCCTCCGACGAGCTGTGAATAGCGCCGACATGTTCTTCGACAACTCTCCCGAGAAGATCCTCGCCTACCTGCAAGAGCAGCTGCCCGATTACCCTTACCGCCCCGAGCTGGATGCGGCTTTCATTGCCGAACTGACCGCCGACTTCCCCGACGTAGACATCCTGGAAGAGATCAAAACCTTCCGCTGGTACTTCGACAACGCTCCGCTGAGTCGCGTCAACAACGTCCGCGTCGCCCTGCGTCGCTGGATCGCCAACGCCAACGGCTCCCGCTTCCGCTAGCTCCTCTCCTACCAAGGGCTGGCCTCAACCACCAGCGCTCCTCTAATCCGTCATTTTCTGCTTACCCAATCCAGGTCAAAACAGCCTGACTTCACCCCCTCTAAACAATCTGCTGTCTTACAGGGTCCACGTCGGGACTGACAGATCTGCGCGTGGGCTATGGCCATGGTAAATAGCCCCTGCTCGATAAAGTAGGCATTGGGCCAGCGTTGATGATCGCTCCCTCGGGCTCGGCCTCTCCGTTTCCGGCGCTTTCGCAGAATCGATCGCAGACGCCCTCGTACCCATCCATCCACCCCCTTAAACGTCGCTGGATGGCTGTGTTGAAAGTACCCAAACCAACCCCGTAGGATTGGGTTGAGCGTCTCAATGGTCTGCTTCAGACTGTGGCCATTCGTCCTTCGGGTCAGTGGGCGGACTCGCTCCCGCAGCTTCTTTTCACTGCTTTTGCGAGGCCATTTAAGCCCTCTTTCAAAGTGGTAACCCAGAAAGTCGAACCCACCCTTTTGGCGAGCATCCACTACCCGGGTCTTGTTCGGGTTCAGTCGTAATCCACGCTGCGCCAGCTCCTTTCGAAGCTTCCTCAGCGCTTCTCGCGCCTGTCGCTCATCTCGGCATAGAATCACCCCATCATCGGCATAGCGGATCATCACTTCCCCGGCACGCTCCATCTCTTCATCCACTGGATGTAAATACAGATTAGCCAGCAACGGACTGATCACCGCACCTTGAGGAGTTCCTCTCTCCGGCTTCCACTTCTTCATCCCATCCAGAACTTCTTGTTCCAGATAGCTTCGAATCAGCTTCAGCACTCGACCGTCTGAGACTTCCTTCTCCACTTCTTGCATCAAGATCTCCGGGTCAATGCAGTCAAAGTATTTCTCGATGTCTGCATCAACCACCCAGTGATAGCCTTCTTCCAGTCGTCGTTGCACCTCGCGCAGTGCATCCTTGCAGCTTCGCTGCGGCCGGAATCCATAACTGTGCCGGCAGAACTTCTTTTCGAAGATTGGTTCCAGCACCTGGCGAAGGGATGTCTGCACCACTCTGTCCCGTACTGTCGGGATCCCCAGCGGTCGCTTCTTCCCTCCTCCTTTATCGATCCAGTGTCGGCGCACTGCTCGCGGTTGATAGCGATCGTCTTTCAGTTCCTGGTGCAGTTGCTCCAGTTCCCTTTCCAATCGCCACTCAAACTTCTGGATACTTTGGCCATCCACTCCACCGGCTCCTTTCCGTCGGCGTACCTTTCGCCACGCCGCTTCCAGACTCCGATTTCTGTAGACCTTGTCAATCAAGCTGAACCATTTGCCTCCTTTCACTCCTGTTTCCAGGGTCGTCAGCATGCGTTCGGTCCACACTTCCGCTTCCACCCAGCTCCATTTCTGGCTCTCGGCTTCTCTGCCTTGCTTAGGAGTCTCCTCCACTTTCGACAGTTCCTCTTGCTTCGTCATTGACTCTACACATCCACCTTCCTGGCGGGCCTTCGCTCCACCGGCATTACCCGGCTTCTTCACTACTACGCCGCCTCTGACTTCTGCGGGTCTCTTACCAGACCGACCTTTCGCAGACCTCCTCGCTTTACGTCACTTGAACTTCCCACCATTCCATCTCCAACCACCCCAAGGGTTAACAAGATGCCTTTTTCACGTTACCCATCAGGCTCTTGTCCGTGTCAGGTTTCCCTTCCATTCGAGCTTCGCCATTTCCCAGCAGGCTCGCTGTCCCCTCTGAGCCGAATCGAGTTCGTCTCCTACAGACTGGTGGTTCTCCTTCGGCTGCTTCCCACCCCACCTCACGATGACGCAGTTGCCGTCGAATACGGGCCGGAGAACGTTTGCCCGGTAGGGACTTTCACCCTACTGTTCAAGTGCGCTTACGAGCGCACTAGGAGGACCCTCCGTGGTCCGATCAGATCGCCGCGCGGAGGCGGCTCCTACATTCAGGGTTCAGCGTTCCAAACGGCGTACTGGAATCAAAAAAGATCCAGGTTGCGGGGGCGCCGTGGCGGCGGATCGAGACATTTGGGTGAATCGAAATCGGTGCGATTGACCGCCGGGTTTACGGGCACCTTCTCCATTTGGCGGGACGGAAAAGGGCCCAGCATCTCCTTTAGCCGGGCCGGACTGGATGCGGCATCCAGCCACAAATCCAGCATCGATCGATCCAGGATGGCGGGCATTCGATCATGCATACCGGCAACCAGGTCGTTGGGAGGAGTGGTCAGAATAGTGCAGGTCTCGATGCTTTCCCCTGCTTCATTGAGCCAGCGATCCCAGAGCCCTGCAAAAGAGAACAACTCTCGATCTTTCAAACGGAAGTGAAAGGGCTGCTTGAAACCACGCTCCCGCCGCCACTCATAGAACCCATCCGAGGGAATCAGGCACCGGCGGCTCCGGAATGAGTCCCGAAAGGAGAGCTTTCGATCCACGGTCTCAGAGCGGGCGTTGATGAAAGACGAAAGATCGGACGACCGGCTGAAATGGGGGATCAGTCCCCACTTCATGAACCTGGCCATCCGAGGCCCCTCCGCAGGCGGGAGAACGACCAGAACATCTTGAGAGGGAGCGATGTTGTAACGCACTTCCAACTCGGGCCGCTCGTTCAGTTCGAAGAAAGTCAGAACTTCATCAACTCTGGTCAGAGTAAAGCGCCCGCACATTGGCTCGTGTTCTCTCCTTCGTGACGGCCCGACCTGTGACCCCCTGATCAAGGTCCCGGACAAGCTCGGATCCCTGCTATTATAGGGGAATCGTGGCCACATTGATGTTGATTCCCAGGCACTGCAAATCCTTGCTTTTTGGAACTCTATGGATCATGATTTTCGGAACATCGCTGCCCGGGACAGCGTCTATAGGACCTGAAAATCTGTCCTGAGGGCAGGCGAAGGACTTTATGAGCTCTGAGGTGAAATCTCCTCCTGAGGAGTCAGACAAGAAGCAGAAGTGGCCTCCGTACAGCATGGTCGACCCGCGCATGCGGCGGATTTACTTCAAGTTCTACAAAGAGACCTACAAGTCTTCTCAGATCGACCGCAAGACCAAAGAACTCATCGCGATTGCGGCTTCTCTGGGTTATCAATGTGAGGGCTGCCTGGAAGGGCACATCAAGAAGGCTATCGAGTACGGAGCCACCAAAGAGGAGATCAGCGAGTCCATTGCCATCACCATGGGTGTCGCGGCCGCCTCAGTCGTAGATCAAACTGACCTTATTTCCGAGAAGCTGGGAATCGGTCATTTCAAACCGTCCGTTGATTCTGAGTGCGATTCCAAGTAACACTTGAAAGTTTCCTGAGAAGTGCTGCCGCAACCTGTCCCGTGACGGCTCCAAAGAGCAGGCAACCCTCCTCTTGTGGGTTACAATGCCAAATGGAAATCAAACAGGCCCGAGGCCGGGCTGAAATCCAGGTGCAATGGAGGATCCGATGAAGTTCAGTATCTTATCAGCCATCCTGATCAGCGGACTCTTCACTCCCTGGCTTGCCGCCGCTTAAAAGACGCTCGAAGTTGTCCGTTTTCCCGAACGGCGCAACGTCGAGCTTCAGATGATTCACTCTAAGCGTGTGCCGACTGCCACCATGAAGGCCAAGTTCCGCTTCCAGGAAGGACAGATGCGGATCGATGTCTCCTACACGAAGATGAAGCCGGCGGTCCTGTTTGGGGGTGAGATTACTTCCTATGTTCTGTGGGCGGTCAGCCGCGACGGAAAAGCGGAGAATCTGGGCGAGCTCTGGGTGCGACCGAAAAAGACCGACGACACCCTGCGTTTTTCAACCGGGCAGCGCACCTTTGCGTTGATGGTCACGGCAGAGCCGTACTACCAGATCGACAAGCCCTCCGACTCGCTCATATTCTGGAATGCGGGAAGCCGGGATCCACAGGCGCCGAGTTCCCCGATCAGTTTCACCGATCTGGGGGAGCCTTCGCGGATCGCTATCCAGCGGCTCGACTTCGTCAAATACGACGGCAAGACGCCACTGGATGTTCTGCAGGCGGAAACGACTTACGAGACGGCTGAGCGGATGAAGGCCGGGGATTACGCGTCTGCTCTGATGGGAGCCGCTTTGACTACGTTGCAGCAGGCCCGACAGATGGCGCGCACCAGCGCTTCGCGCAGGGGTGCGCAGGACTATGCTCGCAGATCGGTCGCCTCCAGCAACGAGGCCATCCGGATCACACTGCGCAGACTCGAGGCCGACCAGCTTGATGCGGAGATCCGGGAGCGACGGGCGGAGATAGACCGGCTGGAGAAACGGGCCCGGGAGGCTGAGGATCAAGCCCGGAGGGTTCGGGAAGAGGCCGACCGCCAGGTGGCTGCCCTGAAAGGCCAAAAAAGCGCAGCGGAACAGCAAGTCTCATCAGCGCGGGCCCTGCTGAGCCAGATCCAGTCCGACAAGGAACGCATCGAAGGAGAGCGGGACAGCCTCAACGAGGCCACAGTGGAGCTGAAAAGCCAGAGACAGGCTCTGACCCGCTCCATTTCCGACCTGGAATCGGAGAGCGACCGGCTCAGGGCAGAGAAAGAGCGCCTGGCCCGGGAAAAAGCCGAGGTGGAACTGGACAGACAGAAGACTGAGGAGCGGCTTCAGGCGGCTCTCTCGCAGGTAGCAGACACTCGTGACTCGGCCCGGGGAATGATTCTCAACCTGCCCGATATTCTCTTTGACGTGGACAAGGCAACTCTCAAGACCGAACTGAAAACGGCGGTTGCCAAACTGGCCGGAATCCTGCTCATTATGTCTGAACTTCGCGTGCGAATCGAAGGACACACCGATTCCTCCGGGTCCGAAGAATACAATCTTGCGCTCTCCACTGAGAGGTCTCAGGGCGTGCTCTCTTTTCTGGGGGGAGAAGGTATCGACGAATCCCGCATAACGGCGGTCGGCTACGGCCTGACCCGTCCCATTGCAAGTAACGACACGCGCGAAGGGAGACGAAAGAATCGCCGTGTCGAAATCATCATCAGCGATCGGGAGATTGGGGAGGAGTAGGGGCTGAGGCCGGGACGGGCTCTTCCGTATCGAACGTGATGGAGGTGTCCACTTCGAAGCGCTTGAAACTCTCGTAGGTGATCACCATCTTGATCCGACGTGGACCCTGGCTAAAATTGAGATAGTCGTCGGCCCCCGTCCACGTCGGGAACCAGAGGCCTTCCTCCACCTCCTCGCGAATCGTTTCGAAGGCTGGATATTTGTTGTTCTTGTGATCGGGGACGATTTTCCCACGGGTCATGACGATCAGGAAATCGACGTCGTCCACGTAGATGCGACCCTGGAAGTAACGCATTCCTTTTTTCTTGTGCCTGGGTTCTACGTCAAAAACGAAGGTGTTCAACTCGTCGACCAGTTCCTTGCCGACGTAGTCAATCTCATATTCGGAAGCCGTCTCCCTCGTGAGCATGAAGGGCTGCCGCGAAATCGCGTCGTCGAAGTCCTCCTGGGTAACCCGGATGTTGGGCATGCGCCCCCGGTCGTGGGTCTTGCGGAGCTGCCGCTGTCCAGCCGTATCGAAATAAATGTCATACTCTACAATCCGCTCCCCCCGGACGTAGCCATCGTCACTCAACTCCTGAAAGACGATGGTCTGAGAATAAGTGTAGTGCTGAAACTCCGCCTCGAGGCGGGACTCCGCCTCCAGAAAACGATCGATGACCTCTCCGGGTCGCACTCCTTCGCCGAGGGCAGCGCCGCCACTCAAGACAATCAAAGGGATCAGGCTTTTCAACTTCACAACAGTCCTAGTGCACTGTCCGGAAAGTTCACGCCGCTACTTCGGGCGTCTTTTCGCCGACAGCTTTGTTGCGCTACCTCGAAAGACTCCCGGCCTTCCTGCGTCGCGCGCCTCACTGTCGACGAAAATTCATCCCGAATTAACACCGCGAACTTCCCGGACAGTACACTAGATGCAAAAAATCAGTCGGCGTACTCATTTTTTCTATTATTACGCAGTCGCTGGCATTCCTGCCTTCTCCGTAGTTTCCTTGATTTCCAAGGGGCCTTGCGGCTTTTCGGCCGGTCTGTCGGCTTTAACTTTCAACCTTTAACCTTCAACTTCCAACCGGTAACGGCGCTCGCGCCAGCGAGCGCTATCCAGAGCGGCTCGCCAAAAGATCCTCCACTTCCTGAACCGTCGGAATCCCACCACGGGCCCCCGCGCGTGTGCAGGACAGGGCACCCGCAGCGTTGGCAAAGCGCAAGCAGTCCCACACATTCCCTTCGTTCAAGAGGGCATAGATAAAGGCGCCGTGGAACACATCTCCAGCCCCGGTGCTGTCTACCGCCTGAACCTCGAAACTCGGAACTTCGTAGATCTCGCCATTCCAGAGCGCGGCGCATCCGCGGTGGTCGCGTGTGATCGCGGTGAATCCACGCGAAGCTTCGGCAACACCCAGCAGAGCCTCTCTCCAGTCCGATGCTCCGGTAAACTGCAGGGCGAAAGTCTCGCTGGGTAAAGCAAAATCAGTCAGGGCCAGCAACTCTCCGGTTCTGCTCTGAACCTTGTCCACATCCAGGCAGACTTTCATGCCCGCATCGCTGGCCCACCGGGCGCACTGAATGGAAGCCTCCTCGTCGTGGCCGTCCAGATGCAGAATCTGGCCAGCCGCGATCCACTCCGGCTTGATTTCGTCGACCCGGTAGGAAAGAGCCGGGTCTCGGTCCCACAGAATCGTGCGCTGGCCTTCGGGATCAACCAGTATGATGGCGTACTGGCTGGAGGCTCCGGCTACGACCTCCACCAGATGAATATCCATCGGCTCGGGCTGCAGGGAAGAAAGCGAAAACTGTCCGATCTCGTCGTCTCCCACCCGACCGATGTAGCGGGCTTTGAGCCCGTATCGTCCACAAAGCGCCATTGCTGTGGCTACCTGGCCGCCGGGCAGTCTCCTGAATTCTTTGACCTGGACCTTGGAGTTGCGGCGCGGAAAGTTGGGCACGTGCACGATCCAGTCCACTGCATTGAGGCCCATGCCCACCACTTCGAACGGCCTGTGCCCAGGCAGTTCCATATCAAAACGGGCTTCTTCCAATCGATGCACGACGCCTCAATTCTGTCAAATCATTCCCTCATCGGCAAAGCTGAAGTACTCTTTCTCCCCAACGATGACGTGATCCAGCACACGGATCCCGATCAGGCGGCCTACTTCCACGAGCCGGCGTGTAATCTGGAGATCTTCAGGACTGGGAGCCGGGTCGCCGCTCGGGTGATTGTGAACACAGAGCAGGCCGGCTGCGGCCGCCAGGATGGCTGGACGAAAGACCTCCCTGGGATGAACCAGCGAAGCCGTCAGCGACCCCTCCGAGACCCGAGCCAGCTTCAGGAATCGGTTCTTTCCGTTCAGAAGTACGGCCCAGAAACACTCTTTTCTGAGGTGGATCATGCGGGGCTGGAAATGACGGAATATCTGCAGGCTGCACGAGAACTTCTGACCCGGTCGCAAAGCAGGAAAGTCGAGTCGGCGAACAAGATGAAGGCCTGCCACGAGGGCCCGGGTCTGACAACGCCCAAATCCCTGATCCTGAAGTTCTCGAGTCAGTGTTCTGCAGTCTGAGCTCTCCTCCAGGACACGCAGCAGAATACGAGCTTGCCTGAGAGCAACCTCCCCCTGGCAGTTATGGGAAAGAAAGGTGGCTGCCAGCTCCAGATCCGTGAGTTCCTCGACTCCTGCAGTGAACCATCTTTGTTGAACTTCGGTGAAAGTTTCGCCCACATGGTTATTAACGCCGCTACTTCAAAATGGGCGAGGATTCTTAGCGGTTGCTGGTTACCGGTTACCGGTTACCGGTTGGTTACTGGTTGCTGGTTGTTGGTTGTTGGTTGTTGGTTGGAAGAAGTTAAAAGTTGAAAGTTGAAAGTTGAAAGTTGAAGGTTGAAGGTTGAAGGTTGGTTTCAAGCCGGGCGACTGGGCAAGGCAGTAGTTTTCGTAGGGGCCGGTCTTGTGCCGGCCCGCTCAACGGGCGGCCACAAGGGTCGCCCCTACGAGTCGAATCCCGGCGGTCGCGGCCCTGAGGCCAGCTTTCAAGTCCTCAACGAGGAATGCAACCCGGAACCGTTAGAATAAACCGACAGTGTCAGACCTGAAGGAGTATCGAGACAGGAGGGACTTTGAGAAGACGGGCGAACCCGAGGGACCCTCGACGTCCGATTCCGGCGGCGCTTTGCGCTTCGTTGTGCAAAAACATGCGGCCCGTCGACTTCACTACGATCTCAGACTCGAAATGGAAGGTGTCCTGCGATCCTGGGCGATTCCCAGGGGGCCCTCCCTGGATCCATCCGAAAAACGTCTGGCTGTCCACACCGAGGACCATCCCCTCGAGTATCTGCACTTCGAAGGCGTCATCCCTCGAGGACAGTACGGAGCCGGAAACATGATTGTCTGGGATCAGGGAACCTACGAATGCGTGGGCAAGGAGGCCCCATCCGGTTCGGGCCTGGCACCAGGGCACGCTCGATCTTCGGCTCTACGGCGAGAAGCTGCAGGGTCACTGGGTTCTGGTCAAGATCAAGGACTCACAAAACGACTGGCTGCTGATCAAGAAGGACGATCCGTACGCTGATCCACAGAAAGACCTGTTGGAGGAAATGCCCGAGTCGGTTCTGTCGGGCCTGGAGGTTGACGAACTGGCCGAAGGGATCACCGTCGCTGATCAGCATCGTTATCAGAGACTCCTCTCGGAACTGCAGTTGGAGCCGTCCCCAATCGATCAAGTGCCTCCTCCCATGCTGCCGAGCCTGGTCCGGAAGGTGCCGGCCGGGACCGGCTGGCTGTATGAACTCAAGTACGACGGTTTTCGAGCATTGGCGGAAAAAAAAACGGCGAAATCCGGCTCCTCTCTCGAAACCTGAAGCCTCTGGATCGGCACTTCCAGGAACTGCTCCCCCCCCTTCTGGCCCTGCCCTCTGAAGACTTCCTGCTGGATGGAGAGATTGTGATTTTCGACAGCGAGGGCCGTTCCCGGTTTCAGCTGCTCCAGTCGAGACTGGGCATCGGCAAGCGTTTCCGGAGTTCGGAAGAGACCGGGCCCGCCCGCTACCTGGTTTTCGATGTGCTCTCCTGCGATGGCTTCGATCTGCGCACCGTCACCCTGTCCGAGCGCAGGAGGATCCTCGAAGCTCTGGTTCCACAGTCCGAGCTGATCAAGAAAGTGGATATCCTGTCGGAGCAAGGGGAAGACTTCTTCAATCTCGTCACCGAACAGGGACTGGAGGGAATTGTAGCGAAGCAGGCAGCCAGCCGCTATGTGTCCGGGAGGAGCTCCCGCTGGCTGAAGATTAAAGCCACCCGGGAGCAGAGCTTTGTGATCGGTGGGTTCACGGCTCCCGCAAAGGGCCGCAGGCACTTTGGCGCCCTGGCGATCGGTCTCTTTGAAAACGATCGACTCCGCTTCGTTGGCAGGGTTGGAGGTGGATTCAACGCAGACCAACTCCGGGAGGTGCACGAACCACTGGAGGCCCTCCAGAGCAGGCAGGTGCCATTTCACCAGGTTCCACGCGAAATCGCCGGGGCAACCTGGGTGAAACCGACGCTGGTCTGCGATGTCAAGTTCAACGAGTGGACTCGTGACTGGATCCTTCGCGCTCCGGTGTTCTTGAGACTGCGGCCGGAGCTGGAGGCGGCCGACTGCCGATTCGAAGCCGGTCCGGACAGTGCTGCGGGGGGCAGTGATGAAGACGCAGGGCTGGAACCATACGATTTCCTGAGTAACCTGGACAAACCCTTCTGGCCCAGAGAAGGCTACACGAAACGCGACCTGGTGGAGTACTACCACCGCATAGCACCGGTTCTGCTCCCCTACCTGAAGGATCGTCCCATGAACCTGGAGCGTTATCCGGATGGCTATGAGGGCAAGAGCTTTTACCAGAAGGACGCCCCGGACTTCCTCCCCGACTGGATCGACACGGCGGTCGTCCCTTCCGGGTCTAAGGGAAAGGCCAACCGGCACATTCTGTGTAACGATCGGCGAACCCTGGTGTACCTGGCCAACCTGGCCTGTATCCCATTGCATCCATGGAGCAGCCGGGCGGGTTCCATCGAGTTCGCGGATTTCATGATCATTGATCTGGATCCGGGTGACGGAGTTCCGTTTGCGGCGGTCTGCCGGCTGGCCCTCAGGGTGAAGGAGATCCTCAACCAGTTGAGCCTCAACGGCTATCCCAAGACATCCGGATCGAAGGGAGTGCACGTCGTGGTGCCCCTTGACTCCAGGAACGACTACAAGTCAGTCTGCCGGTTTGCAGAAGTCATCGCTCGCCTCGCCGTTCACAGTATGGGAGACCTGGCCACGATCGAGAGGGGAATGGAAAAAAGGAAAGGAAAGATCTACATCGACTACCTCCAGAATGGCTTTGGCAAGACGATCGTCAGCCCCTATTGCCTCAGACCGAGGCCCGGGGCACCCGTCTCTACACCACTCACCTGGAGTGAGGTATCCGCGAGCCTTCGGCCTCAGGCTTTCAACATTCGCAGTATTTTTCGCAGGCTGAAAGTCAAAGGTGATCCCTTCAAACCGCTCCTGACCGAGAAACAGTCGCTCCAGGACGCCCTGCAGCAACTCGACAACCTTCTCTCCGATGAATCCCCATGAAACAGGGTTCCCAACATCCCATTGCGCCGATTTCAAGCTTCACAGAATTCCTGCTGAGCCGTCCCTTCCTGCCCCATCGTGTCATTCCCCATCCCCACCTGCAGACCGTGGTAGCGGCTCTGGCCAGGAGGAATTTCAGCTGGGGGGCACCCAACACCCAAACCGTGATTCTCGAGCTGCCCGAACAGTCACGCGTCCGTACTGAGTGCTATTTCGGAGAACCTGGCGCACCCACTCTTCTGGCCATCCACGGAGTAGGAGGGTCCAGTCAGTCCCCCTACATGCAGGGCTTTCTGCACAAGGCCTGCCTGGAGGGGTGGAACGCCGTTCTTCTGAACCTCTACGACCTGAACCTGGCTGGACGCAGGCCGCATATATTTCACTCCGGGTCCAGTCGAGAATTAGATGGTGTTATCCACGGTGTGCTCAATCTGGACCAGTGCGGGGCGCTGGTTCTGGTAGCCGTCTCGATGGGTGGAAACATGCTGCTCAAGCTCCTGGGAGAGTGGGGCGAGGCGGCACCGGACGGAGTTCGAGCCGCCGCGGTGGTCTCACCGCTGGTCGACCTGGTGGCCAGTTGGAACACTCTCGACCGCTTCACGAACCGTCACTACCGCTGGCACTTCGTCCAGGGATTGAAGGATGTGATCCGCAGGAACGAAGGTGACCTTGGTCAACACATCGATGTCGAGGGCATCCGGAAGATCAAGACGATCCGCGAGTTCGACGAAATCTTTACCAGTGTCCTGGGAGGATTCCAGGATGCCTTCGACTACTATCGTCGAGCCAGCGCCGCGCCCTGGCTCGGCAGCATCCAGGTGCCCACACTGGTCCTTCACTCGAAGCGGGATCCGATACTTCCGTGGAGACCGTTGATGACACCGGGCCTCCTCAAGAATCCGAATGTCCTGCTGTGGCTGCCCCAGGAAGGCGGCCATGTCGGATTCATCGAGCAGGACAGGAACGACATTGACCGGCACTGGGCCGAAAACCGCATCATCGACTTTGCACGCTGGCGATTTGGGCAGGAATAACAGAAGGATTCGAATGTGGGAGGCGCCTTGGCGCGGCGACCTGCAATCCTGAACGTGGCGACCCGGCGGTCGCGGCCTGAGGCCCCTCCCACTCTGGACGTGGAACGTGGAACTCATTTCCGTCGTCGCAGCAGCAGCAGCCAACTCCCGGATATCCCCACCAGGGCCCCGACTGCGTCGGCCAGTAGATCCGCCAGAGATGGTGTGCGGCCCAAAACGAAGCCCTGGTGAAACTCGTCGGAGAACCCGTAGGATGAGGCGACGATCCACAGAAGCAGGGCAGTGGAGGCAGCGAGCTCCTTCCTGAAACCGGAGGTCTTGCCCCAGACCAGGGTCAGGCTGAAAATCAGGTATCCAAGGAAGTGCCCTGCTTTGTCCGGAACCCCCCCCATCACCCTGGGAACACGACTCTGGTGCGAGAGCCAGAAAATGAGGGCAGCACAGGCTACCGCTGGAAGCCACCGAATCCAGTGAAGATAAACCGTCCGATTTCTAATGAAGCCTACCAGGGGATCGCCGCCATGACCCAGGCACCCGCCAGGGAGCCCAGAATCATGTAAGCCAGCAGTTTGAAAAAATAGCGGATTCGAGCCCGGCGATCTTCTTTGGCAATCAGGGCAAACACAAGGGCGATGCAGAAAGCCAGGACGATGAGACCGGTGAAGTGATTCATGACTTCCGCCCCAGGGCAATGTCAAAGGTGTCGACCACCAGCAGCATGTTCAGCAGCCCGGCCGTGTAGAGATACGTGTTGCCATATTCGTAGCCCGGCGCCGTAATCTGCCCGTTTCCCAGGCCGATGAACTGTCCTGCCAGATAAGGAAGGCCGATAGCGAGCCCGGCCATGAACTTGAGCACTCCAAAGAATCCGAAGGTAAGGCCAAAGAGGCGACCGTCCATGAACAGGCCCAGCGAGAAAAGACACAGAACCACGGCCAGAAAGACCAGGCCTCGCTTCCATCGATTCAAAAACATGTGCCCGGCCCCTGGAATCAACCACGCCAGAGTACAGGCTGCTACAGCCTTCGCTACCATGCCTTTCCATCATAGAAATTAAGGTTTGACGTGGTCAAGGATCCTGTTTCATGTTCCACGTTCTTTTTGGCCGATGGGTGGTGGCTCACGGCTGGAGAGATCTGATCGGACCACGGAGGGTCCTCCTACACCGGGAATGTCACGGGTCGGCGAAGAGAAGAGTAGGAGCCGCTTCCATGCGGCGATCTGATCGGACCACGGAGGGTCCTCCTACGCCTTGGTGGCCTGTTGTCAGATCGGGGTAGTAGCGTGTAGGGTTACCTCTTCGTCAAGAGACCAGCATGGGAATCGAGCAAGTCCTTCAGAAGTGGAGCCGGCTGCGAGAAACCGGGGAAGCCACCGCCTGGATTCGACTCGAGGCCCAGCCGGCTGACTATCGGGAACTCCCCGATGGCCTGGATTCCGGACTCGTGCAGGCCCTCGCCGCCCGCGGTATCGGTCGCCTCTATTCCCACCAGCAACAGGCCTTTGACCTGATTCGAAAGGGCGACAACCTGGTGGTCGTCACACCGACAGCCTCGGGCAAGACCCTCTGTTACAACCTGGCAGTCCTGCAGCGAATGCTGGAAGACAATCAAGCCCGAGCTCTGTACCTGTTTCCCACCAAAGCCCTGGCCCAGGATCAACTCGCCGAGCTGGCCGCCCTCACGCAGAAGCTGTCTGCGATCCCTGGAATCGATATCTACGACGGAGATACTCCGGCCGATCGGAGGCGCCGGATCCGCAAACAGGCTCGGATCGTGCTCACCAACCCGGACATGCTCCACACCGGTATCCTGCCGCACCACCCGAAATGGATCGAGTTTTTCCAGAACCTCGAATACGTCGTTGTGGACGAGATCCACACCTATCGGGGTATCTTCGGCAGCCACGTGGCCAATGTCTTCAGACGCCTCAAACGGATCGCTCGCTTCTACAATTCCAGCCTCCAGTTCATTGCCTGCTCCGCCACCATCGCCAATCCCGACGAACTCGCCTCAGGGCTGTTCGAGGAACCGGTCGTTTCGATTGATCGAAGTGGAGCTCCCCGCGCGGCCAAGGACGTGATTCTTCTGAATCCCCCTCTTCGCAACCCCGGCCTGGGGCTGAGGCAGAGCGCCTTAACCTGCGCCCGCCGATTCGCCAGCGACCTGTTGAAGGAAGGTGTTCAGACGATTGTGTTCGCCACCAGTCGGGTGAACGTAGAGATACTGCTGCGGTACCTGCAAAAAAGCATCCCGGCAGCAGCCGGTGAGGCTTCCAGAATCCGAGGTTACCGGGGAGGCTACCTGCCACGTACCCGCAGAGAAATCGAACGGCAGCTTCGAGAGAAAGAGCTTCTGGGCGTGGTCAGCACCAACGCACTCGAGCTGGGGATTGACATCGGCAGCCTGGGGGCCTGCGTGCTGGCCGGGTACCCCGGAACGATCGCTTCCACCTGGCAGCAGATTGGACGAGCCGGCCGTCGCCGGGGCCTCTCGGTGGCCATGCTGGTGGCTCGGAATCTTCCTCTGGACCAGTTTATCGTCAGCTGTCCGGACTACTTTTTCGACCGTTCACCTGAACGGGCTTTGATCCACCCCGACCATCTCCATATTCTTGTCAGCCACATCAAGTGTGCTGCTTTCGAGCTCCCTTTCCGCAGGGGCGAGAAGTTCGGCCACCAGGATCTCGAGGAAATCCTGACGTTCCTGGCTGAGCACGGACTGGTCACGAAGGCCGGGGATACCTGGCACTGGTCGGATGAGTCCTATCCTGCGGATTCTGTCAGTCTGCGCAGCCTGGCCGAGGAAAACTTCGTCGTCTTCAATCTAGAAAACGGAAACCGGGCGATCGCCGAAGTGGATTTCGATTCGGCACCCGAGCTGATCCACGAAGGGGCCATCTATCTTTGTGAAGGCCGGCAATACCATGTCGAAAGGCTCGATTACGCGGGACGAAAGGCCTATGCCGAGCCGGTGGACGTGGACTACTACACCGACGCCATCACCCATTCCAGACTCCGGGTTCTCACCATTGAGGAGAGCCGGGAGCACCCGCCCATGACAGTCCAACATGGTGAAGTCCACCTGGTCACGAAAGTTCCGGGCTTCAAGAAAATCCGTTTTTATACGGGTGAGAACCTGGGCTACGGAAAGGTCGAGCTTCCGGTGCACGAACTACACACCATGGGCTACTGGTTCAGCCTTCGAGAAGCCAAACTCGAGGCCATCGGCTTGACTCGCGATGAGACGATCCTGGGCTGTCTGGGACTCTCCTTTGCCCTGAACACCGTGGCCACGCTGCTGGTGATGTGCGATCCGCGAGACCTGGGCCGCTGCGTCGGCGACCGCAGCACCGCCTGGTTCGCACTCGTAGACCAGGGTGCTGTGAGGCTCTATTCATCCGGATCCTCCCCTATGGAAACCAGCCTCGACTCAGTGGGCGGCTTTGACCCCACCATTTTCCTGTTCGATAATGTGCCTGGCGGCATCGGCTTTTCCGAGAAGTTGTTCGAGAACCATTCGGAGCTCATGCTCCAGGCACGCCGTCTGATCGAGCGGTGTCGCTGTACGGTTGGGTGTCCCTCGTGCGTTGGACCCGTCAATGAACTGGCCCAGAAAACCCGCGGCGCCGCCCTCACAATCGCGGAGATGATCAGTACGGCGACCATTGTGACGCAGTAGATACCGGCTTTTATGAATCAGAAATGAAACTTCGCCAACAACTGGACAGGCTATATGGCCGGGGAAACTCCCCCGTTGCAACCGAGATCGGAAGTCTGCGACTCGAACTGGAGAAGATACGAGAGCAGCAGACAAGACACCTGGCCGATGAAATAGACGGCTACTGGGCAGACGAAGATTCGGGCCGAACCCTCGTCATCGATCGTTCGATGCCGCTTCAGCAGCAGCATGCCGGCGTCGAGCTCGAGCACTACCTGAGCATCGACCGGAAGTCATTCGGCTTGCTTTTCGGGGACACCGATCTGTTCCATTTTGACCCTGCCAGGACGGTCTTTCTCGACACCGAGACCACCGGCCTCTCCGGAGGCGCCGGAACCTATGTCTTTCTAGTGGGGCTGGGGTACTTCGACGACTCCCGGTTCGTCATCCGCCAGTTCCTCATGCCCGGGCTGGGGGCCGAGCCGGCCCACCTCTCGGCCCTGTCCCGGCTGGTAGCTGCTAAGGGGTTTGAGCAGCTCGTGACGTTCAACGGCAGGAGCTTTGACCTGCCCCTCCTCAATGACAGGTATGTCCTCAACCGCCTGGCCAGCCCCTTTGCCGGGCTGAAGCACCTGGACCTTCTTCACCCCAGCCGTCTCCTGTGGCGCCGCAAATTCGGGAACTGCTCCCTGCAGGGATTGGAACAGTCGGTGCTGAGGTTTTACCGGGAGGGAGATATCGCCTCCCATCTGATTCCGCGCATTTTTCTGACCTTCGCCCGCTCCGGTCAGACCCACGGGCTGCGGCCCGTCCTCAGGCACAACCGGACAGATATCCTTTCCATGCTGAGCCTCTGCTGTGTCGCCTGCAGGATCCTCTGTCAAGCGGCGAAACAGGCCGAGATTGATTCGATATCTCTGGCACGCTTCTATCGAATCAGAGGCCACCGCAGCCTGGCAATTGAATGGCTGCGGCGGGCCGTCTCGGAGCTGCCTGAAAATTCACCCGACCGCCTCCATGCGCAGTCGCGGCTGGCAGAACTGCTTCGGAAGAGCCGCTGTGAGTCCGATGCACTGCCTCTTTACCTCGACCTGATTCAGTCCTGGCCAGATCCGCCCTCCTCGATCTTCGAAGGAGCGGCGAAGATCCTCGAGCATTCAAAAAGGGACTTTGCCGCAGCTCTCGAAATTGTGGAGCAGGCTCAACGCCTTTACCCGACTTCAACCTTTGCCAGACGGCACCATCGGCTGGTCTGCCGGCGGGCCGGGAAACGGTGGTACTAGCGCTCGTTGGGCTCGCGCTGGTTGAAAGTTGAAAGTTGAAAGTTGAAAGTTAAACTCCTTCAACCTTCAACCTTTAACCTTTAACACTGAAAGCGACAGCGAGGGGCAAATGCACTAAAATCCCGGACCGATGTCTCGTAAAGTCGCGTACCGGCTGGTGATCGGTTACTTTATTGTGGCCGTGTTGACCACGATGTGGCCGATCTATCCCTTCTTCTCTCGCATCCGACCCCTGATTCTGGGGATGCCCTTTTCCATGGCCTACCTGGTCTTTCTCCTCGTTCTTTCCTTCCTTGTGCTGGTCAGTCTCTACACCTGGGAACGACGACGGGACGGGATGGAATGATCGAACGCTGGGTCATCATCTTTGCGGTCACACTTGCCTACCTTCTGGCTTCACTGGCCATAGGTCTGCTGTCGGGCCGCAAGACCAGCGCCGGAACCGAAGGTTATGTAGCCGGAGACCGGGCTCTTGGATTCCTGGTCATGTACTTCATCATGGGCGCTTCCATTTTCAGTGCCTTTGCCTTCCTGGGTGGGCCCGGATGGGCCTATTCGAGAGGAGCCGCCGCTTTCTACATGATCGCTTACGGCCTGGCCGGTCTGGTCCCCTGGTATTTTTTCGGACCCAAGGTCGCCAGGCTGGGTCGTCGCCATCACTATGTGACCCAGGCTGAGTTACTCGCCGATCGGTATCAGAGCAGGGCTATCTCCGTTCTGCTGGCCCTGATCAGCCTGGTGGCCTTCCTTCCCTATCTGCAGCTGCAGATGCAGGGAGCCGGGTACGTCTTTTCGACGGTGACCGAGGGACGGGTTCCTGAGTGGGCCGGGGCCGCGATCGCCTATGGGGTCGTCCTTACCTATGTCTTTAAGAGCGGTGTGACGGGCGTCGGGTGGACGAACACCTTCCAGGGAATCCTGATGATGTCGCTGGCCTGGATTCTGGGTCTGTACCTGCCTTTCAAACTGTACGGGGGAGTGACCCCCATGTTCGAGCAGTTGGCCGCCAAAGCACCGGACATGTTGACGGCTCCAGGGTTGGACGAACATGGGAACCTCTGGACCTGGGGCGGCTACTCGAGCGCCATCGCAATCTCTACGATCGGCTTCAGCGTGTGGCCTCACACCTTCATGAAAATCTATACGGCCCGCAGCATTCGCACCCTGAAACAGACGGTCGTCTTCTATCCAACCTTCCAGATCTTCCTGGTTCCCATCCTGTTCATCGGATTCTCGGCGATCCTGGCTTACCCCGGTGTGGAGCAGGCAGACACCATCTTGCCTTTCGTCGTGACTTCCATGGATCTTCCGGCTGTGGTGGTGGGACTCTTTTGCGCCGGCGCTCTGGCGGCCTCCATGTCCACCGGAGACGCCCTGGTTCATGCGGCGGGCTCAATCCTCATCAAGGACGGCTACAGGGTCCTGCTCGAGCCCGACATGCCCGAGAAAACAGAGACCCGGTACATTCGGATTTCGGTGATCTTGATTGGCGCTGTCGCCTACTACTTCGCAGTCTTTTCCGAGGTCTCCCTGGTCTATCTGCTACTGCTGTCCTACGGAGCGATCGGCCAGTTCTTCCCGGCTGTGATCGCCACTCTCTACTGGCGGCGCTCCACGCCGGCCGGAGTTCTGGCGGGACTGGTAACGGGGTGTGTCATCACGCTGATCTGGAATCTGTTCCCGGGCCTGCAGTGGGAGGATATCCATCCCGGGATCTGGGGCCTGGTGGGCAATGTACTGGTGATGTGGACCGTGTCCCTCTCCACTCCCCCCATGCCCCCGGAACACGTGGCGCGGTTTGTGGACTAAGCTCGCTCTGCTCGTGGTTATTGGTTCGGTTGAAGGTTAAAGGTTAAGAGTTGAAGGTGGTGCTCCAGATTCGAATGTGGGAGGCGCCTGTGGCGGCGACTCTGCTCTCGTGAACGTACAGGCTAGTGCACTGTCCCGGAAGTTCACGCCGCTACTTCGGGCGTCTTTTCGCCGACAGCTTTGTTGCGCTACCTCGAAAGAACCCCGGTCTTCCTGCGTCGCGCGCCTAGCTGGCGACGAAAATCCATCCCGAATTAACCCCGCGAACTTCCGGGACAGTACACTAGGCGGTCGCGGCCCGAGTCCCCTCCCACTCTCCCAGTTTCGAGTTTCGAGCTGGTTTCGAGCAACATGCCCACCGAGTTCCGGTTTCCCGAGTTCCGCGCAGACGAGCATTGAGTCGGCCTGAAGTGGGAGGCAGCTCGGGGCGGCGACCGGCGTTCCAGGTTCTAAGAACTTTCAACCTTCAACTTTCAACCTTTAACCGAACCGGTAACCAATAACCAGTAACCAGCAACGGCCGGGCGAGCGGCCCTAGAACCCCGCCCGTTCCGCCAGCCTGGGCCAGTCCCGGGCCAGGGCCAGGTTCGCCTGCAGCCCCACATCCAGATCCGCAATCGCGATCGATTCATCCACCGTGTGGGCCAGGTTTTCCTGGCCCGGGGCAAAGCCGATCACGAGCATGCCTGCATCGGCAAAGTGACCTCCGTCGGTGGCAAACCTCCACAACTCCGTCTCCTCCCGGACCTCCGTCACCGGATCCAGGGCCTGCTTGGCCCCGGTCAGCGCCGGATGGGACTCTGGAATCACATAGGCGGGCTGATAACTGGAGTATTCCATCTCCACACCCCCAAAGCTCTTCACCTGGAATTGGCGAAGTTCCACGGCGGCTGTCGAGCCTTCAATGAGACACCTCCGGGCCGTTTCCTCGAGCCGCTGCATCACATCCTCTCCTGTTTCGCCGGGAATGTTCCGCCAGTCCAGGGTCAACCACGCCTCACCGGGGAGCACATTGGAACTCGTCTGATCGGTTCGAATCAACGTCGCAGCCAGGCTGGATGTCCCCAGCTCGGGGTCCTCTGCCATCTCCAGCGAAGCCAGTTCGTTAAGGAACCGGGCAACCACGAACAGGGGATTCACACCCGTCTCGGGAACGCTGGCATGCACACTGCGCCCCTGAACATGCAGGGTCAGCTCGGTACGTCCGCGATGGCCCCGTCTCAGCCGGTTCTGCGAGGCCTCGCCTACCACCACGAGCGGAACCTGAAGGTGGGTTCCCAGGTGGCGCGCACCCAGGCCACCCACTTCCTCCTGCACCACGGCACTTACGTACACATCGCCCGGCGGGGATTCCTGAGCCAGGGGGGCCACGCCATAAACCTGGGCAGCCAGGGGCCCCTTGATGTCCATGGCTCCGCGCCCCCACACCTTGCCCTCGTGAATCTCACCTCCAAAGGGGGGGAAGGGCCAGCGCGACTCGTCTCCGACGTCCACGTGGTCCAGGTGTGTGTTGAGCATGACGGCCGGTGCATCTCCTTGACCCCGGATCAGCCCGATCACGTTTCCTGCTTCATCTTCACGAACCTGATCAAAGCCGAGATGCTCCATTTCGCGGTGGACCACCCGTGCGATCTCTTCCTCCCGGCCAGGAAGACTTTGGGTCTGAATCAGGCGTTGCAGAAACTGAACACAGGCTTCCAGATCAAATGCTTTCATGGCAGTCAGCTTCCCACTCTCCCCGGAGCCTCGTCAAGTCTCTTACCGGTTCCGCGTTCCAGGGTGGGCCGCGACCTGCGGACCGAAAGAGTGGGAGCGACCTGTAACGTTTCCTCGTTCGGACCACGGAGGGTCCTCCCACCCTGGGCATGTCACACGACGGCAAAACGATAGGGGTAGGGAAAGCTCATTGGTTTGAGCCTCCCCTCCCTCCGAACCGGACGTGCGGTTCTCCCGCATCCGGCTCTCCAGTCAGTGGGGTCCACGGCGGGACTGACAGATCTGCGCGTGGGCTACGGCCATGGTAAATAGCCCCTGCTCGATAAAGTAGGCATTTTTGCCTCCTTTCACTCCTGTTTCCAGGGTCGTCAGCATGCGTTCGGTCCACACTTCCGCTTCCACCCAGCTCCATTTCTGGCTCTCGGCTTCTCTGCCTTGCTTAGGAGTCTCCTCCACTTTCGACAGTTCCTCTTGCTTCGTCATTGACTCTACACATCCACCTTCCTGGCGGGCCTTCGCTCCACCGGCATTACCCGGCTTCTTCACTACTACGCCGCCTCTGACTTCTGCGGGTCTCTTACCAGACCGACCTTTCGCAGACCTCCTCGCTTTACGTCACTTGAACTTCCCACCATTCCATCTCCAACCACCCCAAGGGTTAACAAGATGCCTTTTTCACGTTACCCATCAGGCTCTTGTCCGTGTCAGGTTTCCCTTCCATTCGAGCTTCGCCATTTCCCAGCAGGCTCGCTGTCCCCTCTGAGCCGAATCGAGTTCGTCTCCTACAGACTGGTGGTTCTCCTTCGGCTGCTTCCCACCCCACCTCACGATGACGCAGTTGCCGTCGAATACGGGCCGGAGAACGTTTGCCCGGTAGGGACTTTCACCCTACTGTTCAAGTGCGCTTACGAGCGCACTGGGAGCGGCCTCCCTGCCGCGAACCTGTTCGGACGCCGACCTGGAACTTGGAACGGCGCGAGCGTAGCGAGCGCGATTTTACTGTCCAGGTTCCCGGGGGTGCTGGCGAAGCATCGGCAACTCCAGCGATTGGGCCTGGATGACCAGCTTCAGAAACCCCTGGCGATAGCCGTGGGGATCCTCTCCCTTGCCGGCCAGCGCCCAGTTCAGGACCTGATCGAAGGAGGCGTCCCCCGCATAGCTCGAGTCGCGCAGAAGCATCCCGAAGGAGGCCACCGCTGCCGCAAACTTGAAACCCTGCGAGGAATCGGCAAAGCGTCGATTTCGATCCACCAGGGGCGTCTCGATCAGACGGCTCGTTTCTCCATCGGGCTTCTTGTAGCGCAGCTTCACGAACACCATCTCGTCTCCATGGGGTGCCTTCTCGACTCGATCCAGTTCGGTCTTCGCAGTCTCACCGGAAGGCTGATAGCGCAGTGGATCGGTACCTGGAACATTCATGTCAACTCCTGAGGGAACCACTTCGTAGAGAGCCGTGACCGTGTGTCCGGCTCCAATCTCCCCCGCATCCTTGCGGTCGTCGTTGAAGTCCTGGTGGGCAAGTACGCGGTTCTCATAACCGATCAAACGGTAGGCCTGCACCCGGGTCGGGTTGAACTCGATCTGGATCTTCACGTCTTTGGCGATGGTCACCAGCGTGGAGTTCATCTGCTCGACCAGGACCTTGCGGGCCTCGCTCTCGGAGTCGATGTAGGAGTAGTTGCCGTTGCCCTTGTCGGCCAGTTTCTCGAGGTTCGCATCTTTCAGGTTGCCCATGCCGAAGCCGAGCACGCTCAAGAAGACGCCGCTGAGGCGGCGGTTCTCGATCAACCGGATCAGGTCGCCCTGGTTGGTGATCCCGACGTTGAAATCTCCGTCGGTGGCCAGAATCACCCGGTTGATCCCACCCCGGATAAAACCGTCCACGGCACACTTGTACGCCAGCTCGATTCCGGCCCCGCCGTTGGTGGAGCCTCCGGCGTGCAGGTTGTCTAGAGCATGAAGGATGACCCTCTTTTGATCTCCCGTAGTGGGAGGAAGGACCAGCCCGGAAGCTCCGGCATAAACCACCATGGCCACCGTGTCGTTCTCGGTCAGCCGGTCCGCCAGCATGCGCATCGACTTCTTGAGCAAGGGCAGCTTGTTGGATGGCCGCATGGAACCGGAGACATCGATCAGGAAGACCAGGTTGCTGGATGGACGCTTTCCCTCCCGAATTTCGCGGCCTTTCAAACCGACCCGAACCAGACGGTGCTCCTTTCGCCAGGGGGCTTCGGCCACTTCCAGCGAGATGGAAAAAGGTGGCTCGCCATGAGGCTGCGGGTAATCGTAGGAAAAGTAGTTGATCAGCTCCTCGATACGGACCGCATCCTTCGGAGGGCGCGTTCCCTGCTCCAGAAAGCGCCGCACGTTGGCGTAGGAGGCCGTGTCGACATCAATTGAGAAGGTCGAACGAGGATCGTCTTCCACCCGCACGAAGGGGTTCTCGATAATGCGGTCATAGGACTCCGTGTTGAAATCACGCCGGGGAGGTGGCCGGTGCCATTTGCGGGGAGGATGGGGGTGCCGGTAACGATCCCGATCCTCGTAGTGGTACCCACGGACAGCGGCTTCCTCCAGCGGCTCGTGACTGACCACGGAGCCGCCAACGGGTTTTGCGGAGGCGGGCGGTGGCGACGGTGGCGGCGGTGGCATTGCCGGCGATCCTGCTGACCTTAACTGGCCAAAAGCCATTCTCTTTCTGCCCGGCGCCGCCCGCCCGTTGGCGGCCGACTGGGCTTCTTCCCCTTCATGCCGTCGGAGCTCGCCTCCGCCCTGGGTAGCAGAGGACGAGGGGTCCGTCTGAGTTGTCAGGGCACCCCCTTTGCCGCCGGCTGAGATATCGTCGCCGATTTCAAAAGTGCTCTGGTTGACAACACTTGCAGTCCCGTTGACCACAGCGTCCGGTTCATCCCGGGAGGACTGGCCACGGGCCCGTTCGGCTTCCGTCGCGGCACCAGTGCCCGAGACCGACCCGACCCGACCTGTCATCACTTCCCCCGCATCCTGGAAAGACTCCTCTGTCGGCCGGTTCTCGGCCATTTCGGTCTCCCGGTTCCCGAACCGGCCCGCTTCGAAGTCGAATGCGGGTGTTTCCACCTGGGGTTCGGCCGGGCCGGAGGTGTCCTTGGCTCGAGCCTTCGGCTGTGCGTCGCCCAGCTGCTTGAGATCAGCTCCTTTTTCCAGAGAACTGACCAGGGCATCCGGTGCCTGTGAGGAACGTCCGTCAACGATTTTTTCCGCCAGCTGCCTTTCCATCTTCTCGGCATCAACGTCGGCATCGGTATCGGCGCGTTCCTGGTTGGGCCGATACCGGCCGGCCCCCTGATCCGAACTCCGGAGCGCCTCCCGTGAATTGCCGTCCGGCTCCGGACCGGTCTGGGCGTGCTGCTCGTTCTGCTTATTGAACTGCTTATTGAATTCGGACTCATCGGCCGGGGTCTGATCCTCTTTCTCCGCGGCCCCCACGCCGAATTGATCTTCGCCACCAGGAGCCAGTTCCTGTCCGGCCTTCTCTTCCAGCTCGGTGAGCGGTGCCCGCTGCGGCGCCGGCATGGCCAACTCTCTTGACGAACTCAACTGTTCCACCCAGGTCGGCCCGAAAAGTATGGCGGCCAGCAAAACCGAAGCCGCTACGGGAAGTCCGCGCCGGAACCACCAGGGTCGAACGGTCTCCTGAGATCGCGCAGCCTGCTCGATCTGCTCGATCTGCTCCGGCTTCAGTCCCACGTCCGGGTCGTGGAGCAGGGATTCTCCCAGCAGCCCGCAGGCCTGGCGAATCTCCTCGACTTCCCTGCGCAGCTCCTCTGATTCTTGAAGTGCCGCCTCGACTGCGGCTTTTTCCGCCTGTTCGAGTTCGTTCAATACGTAAGCCGTCAATCTGGGGTCATTTCGGTCGATCGTCATTACTTGACCCTCCTGATGGCCGGAGATCGATCGTCCCAGGAAGTCATCTCCTGCCTGAGTTTCTTGATCCCGGTGTGGATCTGAAAACCAACGTTGGACGTGCTCAGCCCGGTGATGTGGCTGATCTCCCTGTAGCTGAGTCCATCCTGGAACTTGAGCCGGATGACTTCCTGCTGGTTGGTGGTCAGATGGTTCAGGGCTCCCAGCACCTCGGTGACCATCTCGCGGGTCTCCATCTGCTGGGCCGGGCTCTTCGCCTCGTCAACCGCGATGAACCCGTCCACCTCCTGCAAAACAGTCATGCGACTCTCCTTTCTCTTTACATCCAGCGCCCGGTTCCGGCACACCGTGTAGAGCCACTGGGCCAGATGTCCTTTGATCCTGGCCGGCTCCTGTCTGCACAGTTGCAGAAAGGTGTCCTGAACCACGTCGCGGGCCTTTTCGAGGTCACCGGTAATGCGCATGGCGTAGCGAGTCAGAGCTGCCTGGTACTCCTCCAGAACATCCTGGATCCAGTCTGTCTCCAACTCTGCCGTTGACCTCATTGAGTCCTCGGAAAATCCCTGGTCCTCACCTGTGTTAACGATCGACTCGATTCTTTCTTAGTACTCACTTAGACATTTTTCCACCCCGCCTGGTTCGTTTTTGGTGATTGGGTTCCGAGTGGAAGGATGTGTCAGGTTTCTCCGGCAGCTTCCGCGCTGCTGCGCAGTCACTATCGTTCCGCCTCTGTCGTTTCCTTGACTGACAGCTTTCCTCGCGGCTTGCGGGCCGGTTTCCGAAGCTGACCTGTCCAGTTTGCCGGGTGGGCAGAGGCGCGAATGAAATGAGCGCGCCAACTTGAAACCGTCGGCGGCTCAATGTGCTTCAGGTTCTCCTCGGTTGGTGTTGAAGGCAAGGCTCAGGCGAACCGAAGAAACGCAGTGGGCGAAGTGAACAAACGTGGAACGTGAAACGTGGAACCAGATATAGTGGCCAGCATGCACTTTGAATTCACACAGGAGCAGAAGACCCTGCGCGCCAGGATTCGGGATTTTGCCCGCCGTGAAATCGCCCCGCATTGCTTGGAGTGGGATGAACAGCAAGAGTTCCCGGCCGAAGCGATCCGGCAGCTCGGGGACATGGGATTGATGGGAATCCTCGTCGATGAAGGGAACGGAGGAGCCGGTCTCGGATACATCGAGTACGTCATCATCCTGGAGGAACTGAGTCGCGCTGACGCCGCCGTTGGTCTCGCGGTGGATGCCCACACTTCCCTGTGCTCAGACCACATTTACAAGTTCGGCACACCGGAGCAGAGGGCGAAGTACCTCAAGCCCCTGGCCCGGGGGGAGGCTCTGGGAGCCTGGGCACTGACGGAACCGGGTTCTGGCAGCGACGCCGGGGCTGCCAGGACGCGAGCCACCCGGACCATGGCCAAATTGTATTCCAGTGAGGTCTGTGTCTGGGCTGCGGAGCAGGCGATCCAGATCCACGGGGGCTACGGGTACATCAAAAGAGTACGGGGTGGAAAAGCTGTGGCGTGATTCCAAGCTCACCACCATCGGCGAGGGGACCAGTGAGATCCAGAGAATGATCATCTCCCGCGAACTGCTGAGCTAAACATCAGAAAGAGCCTGTCATCGAAACTGTAATCCCGGAACTTCAGCATCAGGTGAAAGGAATCCTGGAAGGGGATGTGCACACCATCGCCCGCTCCATTTCCCGATTGGAAGCCGGCGTGTGGTCGGACGCGTCGCTGCAACTTCTCAAGGAGCTCTATGCACACACCGGGAGAGCCTTCGTGCTGGGAATCACCGGCAGCCCGGGCGTCGGGAAAAGCACGCTGGTGGATCGGTTGATCGAGCAGTTTCGTGCGGGTGGATCCCGCGTGGCAGTCCTGGCGGTAGATCCAACCTCGCCTTTCAGTGGAGGAGCGATCCTGGGGGATCGGATTCGGATGCAGAGACATTCGACCGATCCGGGGGTCTTTATTCGGAGCATGGCGACCAGAGGGAAGATGGGTGGTCTTGCTCCTGCGGTCCAGGAAGCCTTAATCGTTCTGGACGCTTCAGGCTACGACTGCATTCTGCTGGAGACGGTGGGAGTCGGACAGGATGAGGTGGATGTTGTTTTCGCAGCTCACATGGTTCTGGTCGTCCTGGCCCCGGGTCTTGGGGATGACGTCCAGACCATCAAAGCCGGGCTCATGGAGATTGCCGACGTCTTCGTCCTCAACAAAGCTGACCTGGAGGGCACTGACCGAAGCGAAAAGGAAATCCTGGCCATGATGGAGCTGGCGGTGGCGGATGCCGGATACCCTCTCCGTATGGTCAAAACCGTAGCCACCGAGGGCAGTGGAGTTGAAGATCTCCTCCGGGAGATCTCGGAATACCGGCACTGGTACGAAAAGGAAAGCGCCCCGAAATCCCGGCTCGAGGTCCACAAGCACCGTCTCCGGGAACTGCTCAAAGACCGTCTCCAGGAAATGATCCGGTCCCGCCTGGCCGATGGGGAGCTGGAAGCACTGGCGGAGAAGCTCCGCAATCGCGAAACGGACCCCTATACGGCGGTCACAGACATCGTTTCCAGACTGGAGGACAGGAAGTCGCCATGATTAGAAGAATCGCCCACATCGCCATCGCCACCGACTCGATTGGTGTAACCTCCCAGTTCTACAAGAGCCTCGGTCTGCAACTGGACCGGGTGGAAGTCGTTTCGGATCAGAAAGTGAAGGTTGCGGTGATGAGCATCGGGGACTCCGCCATTGAGTTTATTGAGCCAACCGAATCCGATTCTCCCATCTCCAGTTTTCTTTCCAGACGAGGCAACGGCCTGCATCACATTTCCCTGGAGGTGGATGACCTGGCTGCCCGCCTGGAGGACTTGAAGGCCCGCAATGTACGCATGATTGACGAGCAACCCCGGGTCGGGGCCGACGGCCGCCTGATTGCCTTCATTCATCCCGATTCCACGGGTGGCGTTTTGATCGAGTTGACCGAGGCAGTGGAAGGAGAATCGGGCTCGTAGAAATGAAACTGGGACCATTTGATCTTCACCTGATATCCGACGGGTACTTCCGTCTCGACGGCGGAGCCATGTTCGGCGTGATCCCCAAGGTTCTGTGGAATCGAACCACCGAGTGTGACGAGCAAAACAGGATTCGTCTCGCCCTCAACTGTCTCCTGGTTCGAACAGCAGAGCACAACCTCCTCATCGACACGGGCTGCGGGCACAAGTACACCGAAAAACAAATACGGATTTACGGGATCGAGCACCCACCGGACATCCTCTCCCAGCTGGCTGCCCGGGGCCTCGACCCGGCCGACATCGACATCGTCATCAACACCCACCTGCACTTCGATCACTGTGGCGGGAATACCCTGATCCGGGCTGGCGAAGTCATTCCCACCTTCCCGGAAGCGACGTACGTGGTGGGCCGCCGGGAATTCGAAGAGGCCAGCCACCCCAACGAACGAACCGCCGCCACCTACCTGCATCACAACTGGCAGCCCGTCCTGGCCGAGGGCCGGATGGAACTGGTGGACGAGGATACTGAGATCGTATCGGGAGTCACGGTCATCGCAACCCCGGGACACACCCTGGGCCATCAATCAGTCCGAATCGAGACGGACGGACGGGTTCTGTTCTGCATCGGTGACCTCTGCCCGACTCAGGCCCACGTCCCGCTGCCCTGGATCACGGCCTTTGACGGGTACCCGATGCAGACTCTCGAATCGCGACGCCGAATCTACCGCCAGGCTGTGGACGAGAGCTGGAACGTCTTCTTCGGGCATGATTCCGAACACCCCCTGGGCAACTTGATTGAGGAAGAAGGACGGTATAAGGTACGGCCTCTCCCCTGGGGGGACGAAGTGGAGGGGGTCCAACTATGAGCGTGGCGGAAATTGGAATCATCGGCGGCAGCGGCCTTTACGACATGCCGGGACTCGAAGACGTGGCCGAAACGGTTATCGAGACCCCTTTTGGGGATCCCAGCGATCACTATGTGACCGGGACTCTGGAGGGTCGTAGAGTTGCCTTCCTGGCCCGGCACGGCCGGGCCCACTCCATCACGCCCACCGAACTGAACTTCCGAGCCAACATCTACGGATTCAAGAGGCTCGGGGTCCGTTACATCTTCTCGGCCAGCGCCGTGGGCTCCCTGAGAAAGAAACACGCGCCCATGGATTTTGTGCTGCCGGACCAGTTCATCGATCGCACCCGGCAAAGAGTCTCGACCTTCTTCGGAAACGGGATCGTAGCGCACATCAGTTTTGCCGACCCCCTGTGCAGTTCACTGGCGGACGTGGTCCAGCGCGCCGCGCAGGAGCTTGAGTTCCCGATCAAGCGGGGCGGAACCTATGTCTGCATGGAAGGGCCGGCCTTCTCTACCCGGGCCGAGTCCCACCTGTACCGGAGCTGGGGGGCAGAGCTGATCGGCATGACCAATCTGCAGGAGGCCAAGTTGTCCAGAGAGGCCGAGATCTGCTACGTCACCATCGCCATGGTGACCGATTACGACTGCTGGCATGAGGAAGAGGAAGATGTCACAGTCGAAATGCTGATCGGCTACCTCCAGCGCAACGCTGAGAACGCCAAACGCCTGATTCGCCGGGCCGTCAGAGACCTCCCCGAGGATCAGACCTGCAGTTGCCACAGCGCCCTCCACAACGCCATCATCACTTCTGCTGGGGCGATTCCGGAGAAAACCAGAAGAGACCTCGATCCGATCATCGGTAAATACCTCGATTGAACCGATTGACCCGGAGGAAGATTCCAATGCCCGAGATACTGGTTGTCGGATCCGTTGCTTACGACTCGGTCAAGACCCCCTTCGGGACGGCCCGGGAGATCCTGGGTGGATCCGCCACTTACTTCAGCGTGGCGGCAAGTTTCTTTACCCGGGTCTCTCTGGTGGCCTGCGTCGGCCACGATTTCAGGAGTGAAGACCTTCTTTTTCTGGAGTCGAGGGGGATCGACCTGGCGGGACTGGAACATCATTCGGGAGAAACCTTTCGCTGGAGCGGTGAGTATGGTCAAGACATGAACACCGCTCAGACCCTGGAGACCCACCTCAACGTCTTTGCGGACTTCCGGCCCACCATCCCGGAAGCTTATCGGGAGGTTGACTTCATTTTTCTCGGCAACATCGATCCGACGCTGCAGCGTTCCGTGCTGAGCCAGGTCAACCGTCCAAAGCTGGTGGCCTGCGACACCATGAACTTCTGGATCGACGGATCCTTCGCATCCCTGGTCGAGACGCTCAAAGGCGTCGATGTCCTCATCATCAATGACGCCGAGACACGACAGTTGTCGGGAGAAGGGAGCCTGCCCGGTGCTGCTCGCAAGATCCTCAACTGGGGACCACACACACTGGTGGTCAAGCTGGGCGAGTACGGGGCCGCCCTGTACCAGCGCGACGGGGAAGGGTTGTCCGTGTTTGGGATACCCGCCTATCCGCTGGAGGAGGTGCATGACCCGACCGGAGCCGGAGACTCCTTCGCAGGGGGCTTCATGGGCTACCTGGCAGGTACCGGCAAGAGCGACCGGAAAGCGATGCGCCAGGCAGTCGTCTTTGGTGCTGTGATGGCCAGTTTCAACGTGGAGAAGTTCTCACTGGACCGGCTGCGCAGTCTCACCTTTACCGAAGTCATCCTGCGCTACCAGGAATTCGAGCAGCTGACCCGCTTCGAGCGCTTCTCGCCGGATTCTCTGGGCCGTTGAATGACAGCTTTCGTAGGGGCCGGTCTTGTGCCGGCCCGCTTGCCGGGCGACCACAAGGGTCGCCCCTACGAATCCGATCAGATCGCCGCATGGAAGCCGCTCCTACACTTCGCCGACTCGTGACATTTCCGACGTAGGAGGACCCTCCGTGGTCCGATCAGGCCAGACATGACGTAGGGGCCGGTCTTGTGCCGGCCCGCTCAACGGGCGACCACCAGGGTCACCCCTACGAATCCAATCTCCGGCCGCGGCGCTGAGAACCACGCTCCAATGATAGAATCCAGAGATAGGTCACGATGTCACTCCTGCTGTTTTGCCTCCTGTTTTCACTTCCCCAGGATACCCCTGTGGATCCCGAGGCCGTGGCCTGGTTTCAGAAGGGAGAAGAGCTGATCGGGACCGATCAGGCTTTTTCCGAGCAGCAGGCTCACTTCTTTGAAAAGGCGCTCGAGATGGAGCCGGACTTTGTCCCGGCACTCTTCAATCTCGGCCTCATTTACCTGCACCAGGGAAAACTCGACCTGGCGCTCGAACCTCTCAACCAGCTCATCCGGATTGAGCCTGAGAATGACAAGGCTTACTCTCTCAGGGTCGAAGCCCACCTGCGTAAAGAAGACCTGACCTCAGCACAGGCTGACATCGATCGGCTCAAGCAACTGGCTCCACAGAGCCCCGCCACCTGGCAGGAGTCGGGACGACTCCACTACCGCCAGGCTCGGATGCCCGAAGCTGCTGCCGATTTCGAAAAGGCGCTCCAGCTCGATCCGGATGATCCAGACCTGCACCTGGACCTGGCCACGGCTCTTGACCAGACAGATCGAAAAGAGCTGGCAACGAAGCATTATGAGCGCTTCCTGGCCCACTTTCCGGAGGACCCCCGGGCCAACTTCCTGCTCGCTCGCAACCTGATGCTGCGCGAAGAGTTCGAGCGGGCTCTGGGTTATTTTCAGACAGCTCGGAAGCTGGGTAGAGCCGGCGCGGAAGTGGACCAGAACCTGGCCTACGTTCTCCTGCGGCTGGAGCGTCTGGACGAAGCCGAGACACTCTTGATGGCAGGTGAGGATTCTGTTGCCAGCCTCTTCAACCTGGGGTCCATTGCCATCGAGGAAGGAAGACTCGTTGACGCGGAGCTGTACCTGCGGAGGGCCGCCCTGCGGGATCCCACCAACATCACGATCTGGATCACGCTCGGGGATCTTTTTGAGGAAGCCGGCAGGAACGTGGAAGCCGGACGAGCCTACCAGAAAGCCGTCCAGCTGGGGGCTGCCGATTTCGACACTCTCCTGCGGCTGGGAATCGCGCAGGCGAACACCGAACAATCGAAAGCCGCGCGCAGCACGCTGGAGCGTGCTTTGAAGATCAACTCGGAGTCCCCAGAGGCGCCCTTCTTTCTGGGCCTGGTCTACGAGAGATTGAAGGAAGAAGAGCGCGCCCTGTCCAGCTATGAGAAGGCACTCGAGAACGGGGAGGATAACGCTCGGCTGCATTTTCGAGTCGGGGTTCTTTATTCCAAGAGAAACAAAGTCAGCGAGTCGATCGAGCATTTTTCCCGCTCTCTCGAACTGGAAGCGGTTAAGTACCTCCCCATCATCCAGCAGGAGTTGCTGAACGTCACCTCGGACCTGGATGCCGTCCGCTATGAAACCCGTTTCGCCGAACTGCTCAAGAAACACGATCCCCTCAGATAACCCTCTTTGACATCTGCCTGCTTCTCTGAAAGAGTACTTCCTCATGAGAACAGGGCGGCTCACTTATGAGTGTCTGATTTTGATGGTCTCGATCGTGATGATCCAGGCTCAGGAAACTCCCCGATCGATTCCCAAAGCCCCGGATCGAAGCGAGGGGATGGGACCCTATCCCGGGTTGATCCTGAGAGGAGTTACCCTGATCGACGGGAGCGGATCGCCCCCGATCGGCCCGGTGGACATTGTCATCAAGAACAATCGAATCGAACACATCAAGAGCGTGGGTAACCCGGGGCTTCCCATCAATGAAGAAGTCAGGCCCAAAGCCGAAACAGGCTTTCATGAGTTGGATCTGGATGGGCACTACGTCCTCCCGGGCTTCGTGGACATGCACGCTCACATCGGAGGTCAGGCCCAGGGAACGCCGGCCGAGTACGTCTACAAGCTGTGGATGGCCCATGGCGTCACCACGATCCGGGACCCCCGGTGCGGAAACGGCCTGGACTGGGTTCTCGAGCAGAAGCAGCGCAGTGCCAACAATGAGATCACAGCCCCGCGGATCGAAGCCTATGTGTGGTTCGGGCAGGGAGCCGAAGAGCCGATCTCAACTGCCGAACAGGCCGCCCAGTGGGCCTCTGAGGCGGCCGCGCGAGGAGCCGACGGATTCAAGCTCAGCTCCTATCGACCCGACATCATGAAGGCCATCATTGATCAGGCTAAGAAGGCCGGTATCGGGACTGCGGCCCATCTGGCCCAGCTCAGAGTGGCCTGGATGAATACGATCAAGGCCGCGCGCCTGGGTCTGACTACTCAGGAGCACTGGTACGGCCTGCCCGAATCGCTGTTTACCGATCGGACCATCCAGGATTTCCGACTCGACTACAACTACAACAACGAGCAACACCGCTTCGGCGAGGCGGGCCGCCTCTGGAAACAGGCTGCACCCAGGGGCAGTGACCAGTGGAACTCTCTGATCGGCGAGTTGCTGGAGCTGGATTTCACTTTTGTCCCGACCCTGACCATTTATGAGGCCAGCCGGGACCTGATGCGGGCTCGCACGGCGGAATGGCATGAGACCTACACTTTGCCTTCGCTGTGGGAGTTCTACCGTCCCAACCGGAGATCACACGGCTCCTACTGGTTCTATTGGACTACTGAAGACGAAGTGGCCTGGAAGCAGAACTACCGCATCTGGATGAGTTTTCTGAACGACTACAAAAACCGGGGTGGGCGAGTGGCCACCGGTTCCGATTCTGGATTCATGTACAAGCTCTACGGATTCGGGTACATCCGCGAACTCGAACTCCTTCAAGAGGCGGGATTCCACCCTCTGGAGGTGATCCGGTCCGCCACCCTGGCAGGCTCCGAGGCTCTGGGTCGCAGCCATGAGATTGGAACCGTGGAGGCCGGGAAACTGGCCGACCTGGTGGTCGTCGCTGAGAACCCGCTGCAGAATCTGAAGGTGCTCTACGGGACCGGTGCCATCCAGGTAAACGAGAAAAACCAGCCGGTCCGCGTGGGGGGTGTTCGCTACACTATCAAGGACGGGATCGTATACGACGCCAAAAAACTGCTGTCAGACGTCGCCCGAATCGTCCGGGAAGCGAAGCAGGAAGCAGGAACAGAGATTGTCCAACCCGGGCTGGCACCTGTGGTGGAAAGGAACTAGCCCTCATGTACACCGTCGACCTGTCGGGAAGAAACGGCATCGTGTTCGGAGTCGCCAATCGAAGATCGATTGCCTGGGCCATCGCTGACAAGCTCAATCAGGCCGGTGCCCGCATGCTCTTCAGCTACCAGGGTGAGCGGCTGCTCGGAACACTCGAAACGCTCACCTCAGGTTTCATCGACCCCGTGCTGGTGGAGTGCGACGTGACTGAAGATTCGCAGCTTGATCACGTCTTCGATGTCGCCAGGCAAGAGATGGGCTCGCTGGATTTCGTCGTTCATTCGATCGCGTTTGCCCCCAAAGAGACCTTCCTGGAGCCCTTTTCCAATGTTTCCCGGGAAGACTGGAAGCAGACCATGGATGTGTCGGCCTACTCCCTGGTTGCCATCGGCCGCCGGGCTCGAGAACTCATGAACGAAGGGGGTAGCATCATTACTCTGACCTTTCTGGCCGCCCAGCGAGTCGTTCCCGGCTACAACATGATGGGAATCGCCAAGGCGGCACTGGAGGCCTCGGCACGATTCCTGGCCTTCGAACTGGGACCGCGGGGAATCCGGGTCAACGCCATCAGCGCCGGACCTCTGCGTACCGTTGCAGCACGCAGTATTCCAGGTTTCGGCACGACTGCCTCGAGGGCCAGCTCGGTGGCAATGTTGCGACGGAATATCCAGCAACAGGAAGTGGGCGGGCTGGCCCTTGCTCTGATCAGCGACGAGCTGGGCGGCGGCATCACTGGTGAAACCATCTACGTCGACGCCGGCTACCATGCTATGGGAATGATTCTCAACCCGGACGACACAAGTTGAGAGATCGCAAGCCGGGAGGACTCTTACCCTCCCCTCCCCATCGCGAACCCGAGGTGATTCTGTTCACGGACGGCGCCTGCAGCGGCAACCCGGGTCCAGGGGGATGGGCCTATATTCTCCGCCTTCTGGGTACGGACGCGAACAAAGAGGAATCTGGCGCTGACCCCACAACGACCAACAACCAGATGGAGTTGATGGCGGTGATCCAGGGCCTGAAAGTGCTCAAGCGGCCTACCGTGGTCAAGGTCGTGACCGACAGCTCCTACGTCGAAAAAGGCATCTCCGAATGGATGCATCGGTGGAAGAACAACCACTGGCGGCGAAAAACGTCGAGCGGGTACAAATCGGTCAAGAACCTCGAGCTGTGGCAGGAGCTGGACCGGCTCGACCAGTTCCACACGATCGTCCTGGAACGCGTGAAGGGTCACGCCGGACACCCGGAGAACGAACGCTGTGACGAACTCGCCGTGGCGGCTTATAGGGAACTGATGGGTCAGGGTAGTTGAAGGTTGAAGGTTGAAGGTCCGGGAACCTGAAACCGGTAACCAGTAACCAGTAACCGCGAGCCCAGCGAGCGCCTAGAGTTCCTTGATCCGGATATTGCGGAACCGGGCCTTGTTCCCTTCGATCCAGCCTCCGCCCGGGTGAACCTGCACGGCGATGTAGCCTTCTGTGGGATTCCCTTTGGTGGTCTCCTCCGTGTGCTGGAAATCAGTGACCAGATGCCCGTTCAAGCGGAACTTAATGTGTGCCGGTTCGCCTTGGATCCGGATCTCGACGTCCTGCCACTCACTCGAGGTGAAATGCTCCATCCCTTCGGGGCTCTCCATCACCCCGCCCTGGGTCCAGGGGAGGTAAATAGCCCCGATCTGGCCTCCTTCCCGGTTGTCCAGGGTCACCTGATGGCTTCTTCCCGTCTCCCCCACCCGTAGAAAGATCCCACTGTCTACCGGGTAGTCAATGTTGACCTCCAGCTTGAGAAGATAGTCGCGGTACTTTTGAGTCGTGATCAAAAGGCCGCCCCTTCCGGGCGGATCCTGGTCTCCGGCAATGGCGCCGTCAATCACTTGCCAGCGACCACCGATATTATCCTCAGGCAGCCCATCGTGCCGTTTCCAGCCGTCCAGGGTCTTGCCATCGAAAATCGATTCAAAACCCTCCTCCCAGAGTTCTACGGGGGGGCTCGTTTCCCGGTGCGATACCTCGGCTGTGCAACTGAAAAAGATCGCCGCAAAGATCACCAGACAGAAGATCGTGCTCAGATTCTCTAGTCTTGAAGTCGAATACATGCACAATAAATTAGTCGAAGCTATATCCCTTTGTCGACATCAAATCTGGAATGTGGGAGGCGCCTGTGGCGGCGACTGCAGTCGTGAACTTACAGGCTCGGCGGTCGCGGCCCGAGGCCCCTCCCACTCTCATGGACACGCGCCGTGGAAACGTGCCAACGCGGACCGCGAACGCGGGTTGCCCTCAACCGGGCCATCGCATAACATCCGTCTCGGACTTCACTATTCAGTGGGAGGAGGCAGTCGTGTCCACTAAACTCAATCGCCGGCAGATTCTCATCTCTTCCGCAGTTGCACTTTCCGGGGCCTACTGTGGCCGGTCCGAGCAGGCCGATGAAACTGCTGCTCCGGCTCCGGTGCCCGCTGAGAGGTCGAGTGGAGGGCCTTTGACCATTAAGAAGTCGCTCAAGTTCGGCATGTTTCGGGAAGAGGGACTTTCGATCCAGGAGAAGTTCGAGATCCTCAAGGAGGTCGGCTTCGACGGAGTCGAACTGGACAGCCCCGCCGATCTGGACCGGGATGAAGTCATCGCAGCACGGGACGGCACCGGCCTGGAGATTCCGGGAGTGATCTCTTCACTCCACTGGAAGAAACCTCTTTCCGACCCCGACACAGCAGTCAGAAACGAGGGTCGGAGCGGCCTGGAGGGCGCCCTCCGGGACGCGGCTCTTTACGGTGCCACGACCGTTCTGCTGGTTCCCGCAGTCGTCAACAAAGAGGTTCAATACGACCAGGCCTGGGCTCGTTCCCAGGCCGAGATTCGCAAAGCCGTGCCCGTGGCACGCGAGGTCGGCGTCAAGATTGCCATCGAGAATGTCTGGAACAGTTTTCTGTTCAGTCCACTCGAGATGGCTCGCTATATCGACGAACTCAACGATCCCCTGGTGGGAGCCTACTTCGATGTCGGCAACGTCGTGAACTTTGGCTGGCCCGAGCAGTGGATCCGTATCCTGGGCTCGCGAATCATGAAGCTCGACATCAAGGAGTACAGCCGGGAAAAGAGAGACCAGGAGGGTCCCTATGCCGGCTTCCGAGTCCCGCTGGGAGAAGGGGATTGCGATTGGCCGGCAGTCGTGAGTGCCCTGGAGGAGACTGGCTACAGTGGAGGATGGGGATCTGCGGAGGTCAAGGGTGGAGATCGTGAGCGCTTGAAGGAGATCTCTGAGCGAATGGACAGGATCCTTCCAACCCTGCACTAACCCGATCTCCGATTCACCATGAAGCTGCTCAAGGTTTCGGCTGCTGGGGTTCCTGGAATCCGAAACTCTGGCCCCTTCGGGCTGCTGATTCGGCTGTTATTGAAAAGGGGCGTTGCCCTGCGGGTCCCGGATGATCGAAAGCCCGCACCGGGGAGACATGTGAGCGCTTACCCCAGCCTGGCCGAAACGCTGGTCAGTGTTTTTGATTCACAGATATCAGGGGGTAAGCGCTACGACCTTGCAACAAAGGGGCGCCGCCAGGCGAACGCGACTTACCTTGACGCCCACAAAACTGATCAAGCCAAGCAACTTTCGCTGGCCCTGGACCTGACGCCCCTCATCGAGAATGAACAGCTGGACCGCTTCCGGGCAGACGTCCTGGGACAGATCCGCAAGCTGCAATCGACTTAGTTCAGTACCAGAAACATGAAGGAGAGACGTGGGATTGCTTAGTCTGGGACCGGGAGTGATGTTTAAGGCAACACTTCAACGAACCGAGGAAACGCAGTGACTAAAGTGAACAAACGTGGAACTTGGAATTGACCCATGAAAGAGGCTGTGACCCGCGCCGTGGAAGGACCGGTTTCGGCTTCCCTACCAGCCTCAGCCCTCCAGCTCCATCCCCGCGTCAGGATCTTCCTGGATGAGGAAGCCGCCTCGGGCCTGAAGAACGCAGATTACTACCGCTGGATTCAAGCCGATGTCGAAAGAACACTACCAATCAAGAAAACTACAGAGGCAGGAACGACAGTGACTGCGCAGCAGCGCGGAAGCTGCTGGGGAAAGGTGACAACCAGCAAGAGCTCATTGCAAGAACTCCAGTGACTGCGCAGCAACGCTTTTCTGGGTTGTGGGTTTTGGAGTGCCTGAAAAGTGGGAGGCGCCTTGGCGCGGCGACCTGCAATCGTGAACGTGACGACCCGGCGGTCGCGGCCTGAGGCTCCTCCCGCACTGGCCCCGTACCCACTCTGGGATTTCGGATTACTTGGAACGTTGGAACTCAAAGCCAAGGAGCTCTCCAGCGCAGCCCCATCGGGAACCATGTCGGCTCTCCCTCACTTGAGACAGAGGGAAATCAAGCGACTACACGCTCCACAGCGTTTTTTTCCTGTCGTAGAAAAGGAAGGAGCCATAGCCGACCACCCGGTCTCTGGACCCGCCTGTGTCGCCCGAGTTGCGGAGATCGACCTCCTTGACTTCCATTCCGCGCCTTTTTGCGGTCTCCAACAGCCCTCGGATCGGAATCGCTCCACAGGCATCTTCAGGAGCAATCCGCTCGGACTCAAGTGTCTGGATCGCTCTTGAGGTCGCCCGATCCAACCGGCCGGCCGTCTCGTAGTTGTGATAGTGGCTCAAATCACTGCTGATGACCAGAACCGTGGAGTCGTCGCCCCACAAAGCGTCCAGCACTTCTGAGACCTCTCCACAGCTGGCCCGGCTGATGAGAAGTGGGGTCACCGCAAAGTCGCCAAGGATCGTTTGCAGAAAAGGAAGATGAACCTCCAGGCTGTGCTCCCGGTCATAGACGTGATCTCGTACACTCACCTGACTGAAGCGGAGGGCGGTCTCGACACCTTCCGGATCAACCGACACGCTTCCGACAGGCGTCATCAGAGCGTCTGCGTCGGGAAGAGCCAGGCCGGAGAAAGAGAACCAGTGGAAAGGCCCCACCAGAATCACCCTGGAGATGATCGAGCTAACGTCCTGAAGCGAGGCGTATGCGGTGGCGGCCACCGGGCCCGAGTAGATGTAACCGGCGTGGGGAGCAATCAGAGCCTTGGGAGGTGCAGGAACGTCCTCAACACCGTCCAGAAGGCGCCCCACCATAACCGCCAGATCGCTCGCATCGCCAGGATAGAAGCTTCCCGCAACGGCCGGGCTTCGCACCTTCCCGATGAGATACCTCCTTCTCTCAGGGACAGTTGAAATCTGCTAAAGTCTAACCATACGACGATTTACCTTTCCTGGCAATCGGGAAAGAGATGGAAAATTGAGATGGCTCAAAACCTCATCGAAGAGAGTCCCTCCACGGTCCCTGTCGGGTTCTGGCATCGCCTCTCGGATGGCCGGATTCAGTGCGATCTCTGCCCACGCTTTTGCAGACTTCGCGAGGGCCAGCGAGGCCTGTGTTTCGTCAGAGGGCGACTCAACGACGAGATGGTTCTGACCACCTACGGCCGCTCCAGCGGGTTCTGCATCGACCCTATCGAGAAAAAGCCCCTCAATCATTTTCTGCCGGGAACGCCGGTTCTCTCCTTCGGAACAGCAGGCTGCAATCTGGCCTGCAAGTTCTGCCAGAACTGGGATATCAGCAAGTCCCGCGAAATTGACACATTGGCAGATCAGGCATCCCCGGAGAAAATTGCCCGGATTGCCCAGGAAACCGGCTGCCGGAGTGTGGCGTTCACCTACAATGATCCGGTCATCTTCCTGGAATACGCCGTCGACGTGGCTCAGGCCTGTCATGAGAGGGGGATCAAGACCGTGGCCGTGACAGCCGGCTATATCTGTGCCGAACCCAGAGCGCAGTTCTTCCGGCACATGGACGCGGCAAACGTCGATCTGAAGGCCTTCTCAGAACGGTTCTACAGTTCGATCACGAGCGGTCATCTGGACCCCGTCCTGGAAACGCTGGTCTATCTGCAATCAGAAACAGATGTGTGGTTCGAAATCACAACCCTTCTCATTCCCGGAGAGAATGACTCGGATGCAGAAATCGAGGAGCTCAGCCAGTGGGTTTTGAAGCATGTCGGACCGGACGTGCCAATCCACTTCACCGCGTTTCATCCCGACTGGAAAATGCTGGATAAGTCACCCACGCCCTTTCAGACTCTCGAGCGGGCTCGCCAGATTGCCCTCAAGAACGGAGTTCGCTACTGCTACACGGGAAATGTCCACGACCAAGGTGGTCAGAGCACTTACTGCCACCAGTGCGGTCAGTCCTTGATCGAGCGCAACTGGTATGTCCTGGGGAACTGGAACCTGACTCTGGACGGCTCCTGCCAGGAGTGCGGAGCTCCCTGTGCCGGTGTCTTCGACGGCCTTCCGGGTAGCTGGGGATCCCGGCGGAAGCCGGTCAGACTGAATGCCATGTGACCACCTTGTCGATTCAAGTCCCCTCCCTTCCCCTGGCTGCTTTGGTCGTTTTACTGGCCCAGCAGAGCTTACTCCAGACCGGTCACACTGAATACGAGTTTCCGGGGTCTGGCTGGCGCGTGTGGGAGAGCCGGAAAGAGGCTGAAGAGAGCTCTGTCTACTCGATGTTCATAAAGGCCGAAGTCGAGACCTCCGTTCCTGAGACAAGCCTTCACATCACCTGCACAGGAAGGCTCCTGGACGTCTTCGCGCGGACCTCGGCTACGGTTCTTTCCGAGCCCAGTGAACGGTATCAGCAGAACCTGGTCGCGGTGCGCCTGCGCCACTACGATGAATCCGTCACCAAGAGTTACCTGTTTACGCCACTCGAGGATAACCACGGCTTTTACTTGTACAAGTCGTTGGTACCCCTGGATGGCGCCACGCAGGGTATCGAAAGACTCCTGGGCCATCCAAGAACCAGGATGGAATTCGAAGAGAAGGGGGGGACGACAGTGACGGCGTTCTTCGATCTGGGCGCAATGGCGGATCTTTATTCGAGTCTCCGTCAAGCCTGCCGGTCGGGCCGCCCCATGGGAAGTCTTGAATCCCGCCTCGTCGCTCTAGGGAGCCAGCCGGAACCTGGAGTCGGCGAAGAAACGGATGCAGGCGCCCCGGATCAGCAGGATCTGCCCCTGCCGCCCCCGATCCAGCCGGAATCGACATCGGCAGGCTCCCCCTCCGCGGCAACGGTCTCGATTTTCGGACTCGCCATGGGTCTCGGACTGGAAGAAATCGAACGGCGCATCGAGGGACGGCCCGTCCCGGTACAGGAACAGCCGGAACTTTATCTTCTACCCCGCGTCCCGATTCCAAACCCCGACTTCGAATTCTATCTAGGGCTGATTCCGGCAGAAACAGGCCTTCGCGAAGTGAGAGCCGTGGGGCAGGCGATTCACTCAGATCCCGGTGGAACGGCAATCCGGCATGCGTTTCACAACAATGTGGCAATGCTCCACAAGCTGTTCGGTTCGTACGCCCTGGTGGACACCAATGCGGCCGGCCCCGAAGTCGGGGCGGCCCACTGGATGACCAGGCTGCACAGGGGCGAAACTCGACTGCTTGCCGAGTGGTCCCGACCCAAAAACTCCCGCCTGGGCAACGATCTCGAAAAGATACTTCTGACGGTTCGGGCTGAAAGCGAGGTCACGGCCCGTCTGATCCTGCAGGTCACGTTTTCGAACTTCACGGCCGGACGGCGGCCGTAGGTTCTGGGTTCTGATTTCGCTGGAGAGATCCGATCGGACCACGGAGGGTCCGCCTACGCTGCTTCGCGTTCCAAGGTTCCAAGTTCCAACGTTCCAGGTGTTGGATCTGACCGGATGGCGAAGTGTAGGAGCCGCTTCCACGCGGCGATCCGATCGAACTTTCAACCTTCAACCTTCAACTTACAACCTCACAGCGATCCGATCGGACCACGGAGGTTCCTCCTACACTGGAATGCCACGGGTCGGCGAAGTGTAGGAGCCGCTTCCACGCGGCGATCTGATCGAACTTTCAACCTTCAACTTTCAACCTGCAACCTCACAACGATCCTCTCTTTCTGGCTTGCGAAGGCGCGAAGCATGCCTGGAGCCAGGGAGGAGCTTCCGGCTATTCGGGAGCCGGTACGGCCACTTTCTCAGTAATCCGCTCCAGCGGAAGGAAGCCGGTCGGGCTGTCATTCAGGACGAACTCACCTGACTCGTTGGGAAGCATTACGTTCAACCAACGCTCCCCGGTTTCACCCACGAGCTGCGAGAGGACCAGCACCCAGCTCTCGTCTTCAACCCGAATCGTAGACTGGACAAATCGTTCTTCCTTCAAGAGATACAAAGGTGAATCGGGTGCGGCCTTCCCCAGGGTCACCATGTGGTTCTTGATAGCTTCCCGCGGAACGACCGAAAGACTTGGAGGCAGAACGGAAGCGCCGTTTGACTGGCCCTGCCACAGCGAGGTCAGGCTCGTAGTTCCAAGCTCGCCCTGTATCACCGCCGAGGAGTACTGGGGGAGAGCGACGGAGGTAGCAGTGACCGGGGCCAGCAGACTGATCAGCTTGAACAGCGCAAAGAACTTGGCTTTTTCTGCCAACAGAATCGCGCACGAGAGCAGGACGGCTCCCGACAACGCCTTCAGCATATTGTCACCGACCCTCAGCCAGGCATACATCTGAAGCCATGTGTCGGAGACAAATACGAAATAGATTGCGGTAGAGATGCCCAGACCTGTGAGACCACTCAAGCCGTAGGATTGGGCCAGCCGATAGCCCAGAAAACTGACTAGAACTGCTACGACTGCCAACCAGATGAGCCCCACGAGAAGCTATTGTACCCGAGAGGCGGGTCGATGAGACGTGAAAATCGTCACCCTTTTGCAAGAATTTCTAGACCCGTTAAAAATTCCGCATTTTCAGTTGTGATCCGTTGTGATCCGTTCCGTGGGAAGGCTCTAACAGAGACGCCTTTCCGTCCCCATCCGTCTGGCAAAAACGTTCTATCGAGCGCGAAAGACACCACCAGAAGGGAGGGATCCGGTGAGATCAGTTGTAGTCTGACTCGATCGCGAACAAGTGATGTCGTGTTCTTTTCATGTCGTCAAGGTCAGCGCGCAAATCTTCCAGCGGTCCCCGGATTCATCCCCCGAGGCGGTCCCGTCACTCTAGCCTGGTTGGAACTTGGAACGCTGGAACGTTGGAACCTTGGCACCTTCCCCCTAACCGCCACGACAGCGAGCGCTCGAGGCGGTATCATGAATCGCCATGAAACTTACCAGATTCCGATTGCCTACGGGTCAGGAAGCAGTTGGTGCTGTCCAGGACGATGTAGTGATGCCGCTGAACCTGTCAGCCCGCCCCCGCGCTTTGCTGGCGGACCTCCTGGAGGTGGAGGATCCGGAGCGGGAGGTGAACGCACTGCTGGATCCATCCGGATCCATCGCACTGTCGGATGTGACTCTACTGCCCGTTGTCGACCACCAGGAAGTGTGGGCCGCCGGTGTGACCTACAAGCGCAGTCGCACGGCCCGCATGGAAGAGTCGGAAGCGGCCGCTTCCTGTTACGACCGCGTCTACGCCTCCCCTCGGCCTGAACTGTTCTTCAAAGCCACGCCCCACCGCGTCGCCGGCCACGGCCAGCCCCTGCGTATTCGAGCGGATTCGGCCTGGAATGTTCCGGAGCCGGAGTTGACCCTGGTCATGAACTCCAGCGGGCGGCTGGTGGGCTTCACGATCGGGAATGACATGAGCTCGCGAGATATCGAAGGAGACAATCCCCTCTACCTCCCCCAGGCCAAGGTCTACAACCAGTGCTGCGGCCTCGGCCCCTGGATCACACTGGTCGACGCCATGCCTCCCCTCTCCGGGATCGGCATCGGAGTGACGATTCACCGGGAAAGTCAGGTGGTCTTTGAGGGAAGGACCGGCGTAGATCAGATGGCTCGAACCACGGAGGACTTGATGGAGTGGCTGTGGCGGGACAACTCGTTTCCCAATGGAGTGCTTCTGATGACTGGAACCGGTGTCGTTCCCGAGAGCCACTTCACGCTCCAGCCGGGAGACCGCGTGGACATTTCAATCGATGGAATCGGGACCCTGTCGAACCCGGTGGTTCAGGGGTAGGGGAGACGTTCCAAGGTTCCAAGGTTCCAGAGTGGGGGGTGCTCCTTGTTCCTCTGTGGTGAAAGAAGAGGAACGAATCCTACCGATCCCCGACAAAAAGAATAGCAGCGGCCAGGGCCATTTCTGTAGGATGGCTGCAAAAGGGAATGAATGATATGGGTGGAGTACTCCCGACCTTGAGCAGAGGAGAATTGCGGCGAAGCGTGCCTCTGTGCGGCTACTCCACGCTGGGGATAGGGGGACCGGCACGCTATCTTGCGACCATCCGGAAGGCGGCAGATCTACCTTCGTTGCTGGATTGGAGCGAGGCGGAAAACGTCCGTCGGGTCATCATTGGCGAAGGCAGCAATGTCCTCTTTCCAGACTCCGGTTTCCCCGGTCTTGTCGTCCAGATTCTCATCCCGGGAATCGAACGAGAGGGTAACGAGGTCACAGTGGGGGCCGGGGAGAATCTTGGTTCCGTGATTGAGTGGCTCAGTCAAAGCGGGTTGCAGGGTATGGAACGGATGTACGGCATCCCCGGATCCCTGGCCGGAGCGGTGGTTGGAAACGCGGGAGCTTATGGCCAGGAGATTTGCCAGGTGCTGACCGAAGCAACGGTGCTGGGGGCGGACGGCAGGATCACGTCGATGCCGGCGGCTCAGCTTGACCTTGGTTACCGGCACAGCCTCTTCAAGCAAGACCGGACTCTGGTTCTTCTGAATTGCCGATTGCGGCTGCATCCAGGGAAAGGTAACTTGCAGAAGATATCCGATGCCATTTTGAAGGAAAGGTCCAGCAAGTACCCGCCCGGGATGAAGTGCCCCGGGAGCTACTTCAAAAACTTGAAGGTAGAGGAACTGGAAGAGGGTCAACTAGAACGGATCCCCACCTCATTCGTGATGCACGGCAAGATTCCGGCCGGCAAACTGCTGGAGGCAGTCGGAGCCAATGGAGCACGCAAGGGAGACGCCGCTATCGCCTCGTATCACGGCAACCTGATTATGAACACCGGCCGCGCTACGGCCCGGGACGTCGTCTGGCTGGCCCGCAAGTATGCCGGGCGAGTGCACGAGAGCTTCGGAATCCGACTCGAACCCGAGATCCGCATCATCCAGGAAAAGGGAGCACAGCTATGAATGAGCGTCTGATTATCGAGGGTGGTCATCCGCTCCAGGGCGTCTATCGAGTCCAGGGGAACAAGAATGCGGCCCTTCCCCTGATCGTCGCTTCCCTTCTCTCGAGCCAACCCGTGGCCCTGCACAATGTTCCGAGGATCGTCGATGTCGAGAACCTGGTTCGACTGCTGAATGCGTTGAACGTCAAGACCGACTGGGAGCAAAGCCGCCTGGGGATCGATCCTACCCGCCTCGAGGAAAACGAACTGCCAGCCGACATTGTCCACCGCCTCAGAGGAGCGATCCTGCTGCTGGGAGTCCTGGCCCCGCGTGTGGACCTCCTCACCTGTTCCTTACCGGGCGGCTGCCCGATCGGCCGCCGCTCCTTTCAGGTGCACTGGTCAGTGTTTCGAGCAGCCGGATTCGAGGTCCGTCAGGATCCCGAAAAGGTGGTGATTCGCCGTGAGCGAGATGTGGACGACCCCCGTGTCTTTCTCGAAGAAGCCTCGGTGACCGCAACAGAGAACGCCCTGATCCTGTTTGCCGGCCTGGGCGGCGGGACGGTCGAAAACCCGGCCCGGGAGCCCCATGTTCAGAGCCTGATCGAGTTCCTCCAACTGCTGGGCTGCTCGATTGAAGTTGACACTCTGGCGATTCACGTCCGCTCCGGCGTAGACCGTCCCGGTGCACAGAAGTTCGTTGTGCCAGGCGATTACGTTGATGCAGGGACTCTGGCCATCGCTGCTGCGGTCACTGGCGGAGATGTCGTGATCAGTGGCGTTACCGGCCGCGACCTCCTGGGAATCTGCCCGGTGCTGAACCGGTTTGGGATTCGACTCACACCGGCTCGGGAATCGGTTTGGACAGTGCGTGTTGCACCTCGCAGCTGCCCTCCCCAGATCACGGCCGGTGTCTGGCCCGCCTTTCCGACCGACCTGGTCAGCCTGGCCATCGTACTGGCGACCCAATCGGAAGGACCATGCCTGATTCACGACTGGATGTACGAGGCCAGGATGTTCTTTGTCGACAAGCTGGCCAGGATGGGTGCCTCCGTCACCGTGTGCGATCCCCACCGGGTACTGGTCACGGGCCCCCGTCGCCTGCGGGGAGTTCACCTGGAGTCTCCCGACATCCGGGCGGGGATGGCCCTCGTGGTCGCCGGGCTGTGTGCGGAAGGGAGGACCGAAATCGAACATGCCGAAGTGATCCGCCGCGGCTACGAAAGAGTCGACCAGCGACTGGCGGAACTGGGAGCCAGTATTGTCGCGGTCGGTTGACTCAGACGTTCCAAGGTTGCAGGGTTCCAGGGACTCCTAGATCCCAGCGTGAGTAGGGGGCCAGCGTGAGTAGGGAGCCAGAGTGGGTAGGGGGCCAGAGTGGGTAGAGGGCCAGAATGGGTAAAGGGCCAGTGTTGCTAACGGGTCAGAGTGGGAGGGGCCTCAGAGTGGGAGGGGCCTCAGGCCGCGAACACCGGGTCGTCACGTTCACCATTGCAGGTCGCCGCGCCGAGGCGCCTCCCACTTTCAGATTCCAACGCTCCAGCGTTCCACCCTCCCAGGGTCCAAGGTCGCGGTCGAGAGAACAGAACGGCAGCGCCTGAGCCTGCCGTTTCCCCAAGGCGGGGGAATAGAACAGGGGGTTTCATCGTATTGTTTGCAACGCCGGATCTGAGAATTTTCAGATATGATCTCTGGTGCGAGGCCCGGCAGGAGGGTGCGGCAGTGCGATCACGATTCCGGTCATTGTGACCACCCGGAAGGAACCGGCGAGGAGATATTGATCCAGATGCCCAGTCAGATCCCGGCACTCGATGCCGTCGGCCCGGCTTTTCACCACACCTGGAGCCAGCTCTTCAAGCCCTTTCGCCTGGGACTCTGGGCACGCCTGGCGCTGGTGGGAATCGCCACCGGAGAAATTCCCGGATGCGGGGGCGGTGGCGGGGACGGCACCGGATCCGGGGAGGGAGACCAGTTTCTTTCGCTGCCGACGGATCCAATCGCCCTGTTCCTGTTGATCTTCCTGGGCGTTCTACTCGGTTTCGTCCTGGTCGTGGGACTCATCTACGTTGCCAGCGTCTTTCGGTTTGTCCTTTTGGACATTGTCCTGACCGATCGACACAAGCTCATCAAGGGCTGGTGGCGCTGGCAGAAACGCGGATTCAGCTACTTTCTGTGGCAACTGGTCTTTGCGGCGACCCTGATCGTGACCCTGGTCATCGTGGTGGGAGTTCCAGCCTTTCTAGCCGGCCTGTCCAGCGTCTTTGAAGGTTCCCGACCCAGCCTTCCGGTGGTGATCCTGCTGGGAATGTGGCTGGGCTTCAGCCTGATGGCCGTCGTGGTCGCGGGACTCGTGGTCTATACTCTGGCGCGGGATTTCGTGGTCCCGATCATGGCCCTTGAGGAAGTCGGAGCGGTGGAGGGCTGGAGCCGCTTCCTGCCCATGCTTTTGGCCGACAAACTGAATTACCTGGTTTATATGATCGCCCGGATAGTGCTGGTGATGGCCAGCCTGATCTTCTTTGGAATTCCGGCTCTCATACTGGTGATCGTCCTGTGGCTGTTCCTGGGAGGAGTGGGGCTGACCCTGTTTTTGACCGGGCTGTGGGCCGAGTGGACCTGGAACTTTTACACGATCGGCGCGGCCATTCTCTTCGGCGGGGCAGCGCTCCTCATCACGATGTACCTGGTTGCTTTCCTGTGTACACCGGTCGTCGCTTTTTTCCCCACCTATGCGCTCCATTTCCTGGGCTTGCGCTACGCCAGAGTCGCCGAGGCCCTGAACCGACATCCGCTTCTAGTCCAGGCCAGGGGTGCTAGCCCGGAGCCCGGTGTGGGACATTCCGCGGGCCGGCGTACACAGGGGACCAGCCGCGACAGCGTTCGTGAAAACGGCCCCTTCACTCGCCAGGCGATCCAGATTCGGTGTCCTCAGGTTGGAGTTTCCCCCGTAGGCATCCATCAGATCGGCCCGGAACTGGTCGATCATTATGAAGACCACGTTGGGTGGAGTGCTCTTTGGACCCCCGCACGCGATCAGGGCGAGGAGCAAAATGACGATCAGCCCGAACCGGGACCTCATGCATCTGTATTGTTATTCGCTATGCCCAGAATGTCCACGGTCATCCCTGGAACGTGGAACGAGCTGGTGGAAAGGCGGCTGTCGTGGCGGGCCAAGCTGCCTTGACGCTGGGTCTTGCTAAGATGCACATTGAGCCGCCGACAGGTTGGCGTGCCCTGCAGAATGCGTCGAGCTGGCCAGACAGTTCGTCGGAGAAGGAAACGCTGGATCTTGCCGCTGGGTGTCTTGGGAAGGCTCTCCACGAACTGAATATGGCGCGGGTAAGCATGCGCTGAGAGCCGGGTACGCACGAATCGGCGTAACTCGTCGGCCAGGCCGTCCGACGCTGCATGGCCGGATCGCAGCACCACAAAGGCGGCGACTTTCTGTCCGCGCTCGGGGTCAGGGAGACCTACCACCGCAGACTCCGCCACGGCGGCGTGTTCGATGAGCGTGCTCTCGACATCGAACGGTCCTACCCGGTAGCCCGCTGTAGTAATGATGTCGTCCCTACGGCCCACAAAGGTGAAATGCCCTCCGGGTGATTGGCGACAGTTAGAATTCCGCGTGTTGCCTCATCTAAGAATCGAACCGAAACTAGAAACTTGCCTCATTGGGAATCGAACCCAGTTCAGAACAGCTTATTTCTTCCGTCTCGCAGAAACAACGGGTGGAGTGGAAGGTCGAAATGACAAGGGAATAATGTGCCGGAGTGATCACGTAAAAATGACCCACCTTGTCAAGTAGGGTGTTGTTCTTGGTTTGAGCGAATTGTCTTGTCCGGTTCTTGGACTGCGAGAGGGGACACAGTGAGGGCGAGCCCGAATGGGGTTCCCTCTCGGCGGCCGACTCAGGTGACCCCCTTCTTGGGTTGTCCCGGGACCGTGAAGTCCCTGCTGCTGGAGATGTACGGCCCAGCGGTCGAGGCGACATTGCTGTGTGGCCGTCAGGGGACACTTCCCATGGCTCATAAGACTATTTTGACCTCGGCTGGTTGCCCCTTTGTTGGCGCACCTTCTTTTGCGAAATCAGACCCGATTTCAGAGAACGTTGGCTCTACACGGGAGATCTCGGCCTTGTAGAGTTGTTCTCTTCGCCAGTCCCTGACGCGGCGCTGCAAAGTTCGCAGCTGCCCATCAAAGAATCGACAGGGATGGCGTTGTTGAAGCCGAATGAAAAGCGCTTTGGCTGTTTGAGCGGGATTGACTTCCAGTTGGACACGAACCTCTGGCCAGACTTCAACGAAAGGATCCTCCCGGGTCCTCCAAGTCCGGGCAACCCGGGGCTTCTTCGTCCGCCGATATCTCCTGATTTGGTTGGATTCTGGTGCAGCACTGATCTCAGCAAGGTACTTCCTGACAACAGCATCCATCTCTCTAGGGGAGCCGTTTCTCTCCGGTTCTCTTTGTCCGTTGGCAAAGGTCCAAAAATGGTCCTGTCTTCGCTCGAGTTCTTTGAGTAACGTGACTGGATCCAGCTTCCTGTACAGGTCTTTGATGGGTTCTATTTTTCTCTTGGTGAGACAATCAGAGGCTAAGATTCGCTGGTAAGGAGTTTGAGCCCGATCGTAGCGTTTCTTGACGCGTGCACCCCGGCGTTGCTTCTCGATTAGCTTCATCGAGGGCTGAAAGAAGTTCACGTAGAGGCGCAGAATCTCGTAAAGCTGAATCAGGGCTCGCCAGGCCCCCAGACCCGTGTAGCGATCGTAGCCAATCAGCCGTCTCACGATCGAACCATTCTTCTCCTCAACGAAGGCCTGATCGTTCTTTCGACCCACCCGGGAACGAGTGAAAGTGATCTGCTCTCTTTGGCAGTAACGGAGCATCTCATAGTTGATGAATTCGCTTCCGTTATCCGTGTCCAATCCGAGAAGAGGAACCGGGAGCCGCCCACGCAGGCAGTTGAGAGATCCGATCACATCGGCTTCGCTACGCCGTAGCAGCGCCACGCATTCGGTCCAGCCCGTTGCGACGTCCACCAGGACCAGAGTGTGTAGGAAACTGCCTGCAGCACTCTCGCCGCAGTGAGCCACAAGGTCGGCTTCGACAAAACCGGGTTGAAGATCATCCCAGTCAGCGAAGGTTCGGACCTTGATCTGCTTCTTGAGCAAGCTTCCTGGTCGGGTCGTACTGACACCGTGCCGGCTGCTTCTTTCGGAAGCCAACAATCGATCAGCGGTAGCTGGGCTGATCGCTAGCAGCCTTCGCCTAACATCAGGCGGCAAGGATAGATGACCGTTCCTCTCCATAACTTCGATCAACTCGGGAACAAAGGGGACCAGTCTCTTTGCGCAGATCCGGTTGGCCGTTGTCCAAAGAGTCACCAGTGCCCGCTTCACCCGGTCATCGTATCGGGCACGGCGGGGCCGCGACGAACTGGCCCTGCTCGGCGGATTGTTCAACAGGGTAATCGCATGTTTGCGACCGTAGCCGGTTGTCGCGACCAACTGATCTACAATCTGGCTCTTGATCCCTTTGCGGGCCGATGCGTAATCCTCAGCGGTACGCGTCAACAATTCTCGGCGCAACTCCAAACTCAACTTCTTCTTCAATCTGTGACCTCCTCATCAAGTTTTCGGTTCGATTCTTGATGAGGCAACGGTATGCCATCAGTTCGATTTTGGATGAGTCAATGCGCGGGAATTCTATTTGACGTTGATCACCTGGTGGAGGCTTGTGCCCGACTGCGGGAGCGAGGTCTTCTTTTTGAATGCCTGATCGTTGGAGACGGACCACTTCGCCGAGAGCTGGCGGCACAAATCAAGAGAAGCAGCCTCGAGAGCGAGGTTCATTTGCTGGGGGCCTGTTCTGGGCCCGAGGTTCGACAGCACCTCAAACGGTGCAGCGTTTTCTGCCTCCCCTGTGTGGTGGCGGAAGATGGCGATCGCGATGGAATCCCCGTGGCACTGGCCGAAGCGATGGCATTGGAAATCCCGGTTGTATCAACGCGGGTGGCTGGAGTTCCGGAACTGGTTCAGCCAGAAGCGGGTCTCCTGGTCTCTCCTCGGGACTCAAATGGACTGGTTGAGGCATTGAAAGCTCTCGCAGAAGATCCCGAGCTTCGCCGGAGATTGGGAAAACGAGGCCGAGGGGTCGTGGCGAAAGATTTTGAGCTGTCCGCCGGGATTTCCAGACTGGCAAAGCTCTTTGCACGGACAGTTGAGCAAAACTCCCTGGAATCCCAACTCGTCTCATGAAAAGCTGACCGGCAGGAAACGAAACAGGTAGTCGAAGAGCGTCAACGCATCAATGTCACCTGTGATTGCGAGGGCGCTCCGGGCATCCCCGGGCCATTTATTAAGCTTCAAGAAGGGCTTCCGGGTGCTTTCGATCCCGGCCATGATCCTTCGAGAGTCAGCAGTAGACAGATTCTCCACATAGAGATAGACACTGTACCCGGAACTTTCTGTACTCACCTCCACAATGTAGCCATGCTGACGCAGCATATTCACGATTTCTGCCGGCGTCGAGGGACTGACCCCGATCCAGGGACGCCATTTGCTTTCAAGTATAATCGTGTTCTCCTGAAGTTACCCCACTTTTGTGGACAGTTTACGGCTTTCGAATCAAGCCACATCTGAGTGCCTCGATTCATAGTTGATCGGCGACAGATAGTCCAGTGACGAGTGCCGCCTGTGAGGGTTGTAAAAGCCCTCGATGTAGTCGAAGACAGCAAGCTTGGCCTGCAGCTTGCTGCGGAAGCTGTGCCGGTCGATCAGTTCACACTCCAGAGAGGCAAAAAAGCTCTCACACAGCGCGTTGTCATAACAGTCACCGACCGAGCCCATGGAGGGTCTGATGCCGGCTCTCTTGCAGCGTAGCCCGAACTCGATCGACGTGTATTGCGTCCCCTGGTCCGAGTGATGGATCACCCCGTCGGATTCACGCTCTTGAAGTGCCATTTGCAGGGCATCGGTCACTAGCCGGGTCTTGAGATCATTTCTGAGCGACCAGCCGACCACTCGACGACTGAAAGCGTCGACCACTACGGCCAGGTAGACGAAACCTGCCCAACTCGGCACGTACGTGATGTCTGCAACCCACAGTCGGTTGGGGCGGCTGACCTGGAAGTTTCGCTCCACCAGATCCGGAGCCGGACGGCTGTCTTGGCCTCTCAGGGTCGTGCGTGTCTTGCGTCTGCGGCTAACGCCTTCAATGCCGGCGACTTTCATCAGTCGGGCCACCCGGTTTTTGCCCACCAGGTGACCTTCCTCTCGAAGTTCCGCCGTAATGCGGGGAGCTCCATAGGTCCGACGACTTTGCTGGTGGATCCCGTTGATTGTTTCCAGAAGACGAGCATTCGCTTCATCTCGAGTCGAAGGTCCGCGATCGACCCACGCGTAGTAGCCACTGGTGGAGACACCCAGCAAACGGCACATGGTGGTGATTGGATAGTCGGCCTGATTCACTTTCACGAACCTGAAGACTCCTTGGAAATCGGATCGCTCTCCCGTGCGAACCAGGCCGCGGCTTTTGCCAATATTTCCCGCTCAACCCTCAGCTGCCTATTTTCTTTGCGCAACTTCCGCAGCTCGGCTCGTTCTACCGTCGTCAGGCCGTCTCTACGACGGCCTTCATCCAGGTCTGCCTGGGCGATCCAGTTGCGGATCGTCTGTTCGTTGGGTTCAAACTCTCGGGCCAGCTCACCGGGGCTGCGCCCGGCTCGATGAAGCTCGACTATCTGCTGGCGAAACTCGGGTGGATAAGCTCGTCTTGTTCTTGGCATCGTGTCCTCCATTCTCCCAAAGGATTAGGTGTCCACGAAACCGGGGGAACTCCATCCAGACATCGCTTGTATTCATACGTCCAACGAACTGTGGGGGTCTCCGGATTGGTCCCTCGTATTAGCACCGAAACATCTCGCGGGCCCGATATGACAACTCGTAGCTGTCCAGCCCCCAGTTCTGTCAGGTCGACCCGAGCCAGGGCTCTGTTTCTCCACCAGTCGGAGATCCGTTTCAGATTGGCGATCCAGACCGGAGGATCCAGCGCTCGAGCAGTCTCAACCACACGAACCAGCGCTGCCGAACAATGGCCAAAACGCTCGGGGTGGTTACCGAGAACAAAGAGCTCCCCCAGTTGATGGGTTTGCTCAAGGATTGACAGCCACACTTCATAGATCTCATCCGGACCAGAAATCCTGAGCCTCTCGATGATCGATTCATCGTCCGGCAGACTGTACGGAATCCGCACCAGACCTCCTGCCAGAGTCGGCAGTGAAGGGTGGTCCTTCCAGCATCTCGATCCATAGAAATCCAGAGACTTCAAATAGGTGGGGCTCTCGAGTCGGCTGCCAATCGCCCAATGAATCGCGGCACTGGCATCGTATTCGAATCCGCAGTTTCGCAGCGCCCTGACAGTGCTCTCATTCGTACGCAGATACGGCGCTCGGAACCCGGAGACGGGCACTCCCTTCTCACGGAAAACATTCAGTGAGTTCCTGAGACTGCGCTCCTGGTCCGACTCTGGAAGTCCAGAGTAGTCCCAATGCTCGTAGCCGTGCACCGCAAATTCAACACCCTGGCTGGCCAGTTCCCTTGCCTTGTCGGGGTTTCTGCCCAGAACACCTGCAGTTATAGGTAAGGTGACCGCTTCCCCCAACTCCCGGGTGGCCTGGTGGAACTCATCCATCCGTTGCTCCAGTTTCCGGCTCGATATTCCATAGCGGAGAAGCAGGTTCGTGGCACGCCGCATGAGGTGGAGTGGAGTCTTGCCTCGAACCGGGGCAAGGACAGTACCAGCCGCAGCAAGGAACACCATGTCCCGCCATGATGGGTCAAAACCCCTTCCCTGTCCACAGCCCCTTCAGGCGATCGTGTTCGAGTAGAGATCTCCACTTGAAGTTCGACTAGAATGGGTCTTTCTTCGAGGCACCTGGTGAGAAAAATGAAGCTCGGAGTCTTCGGGTTGGGGTATGACCTGAGAGAGAGCCCTGGTGTGGAGCTGACCAGGCTCTCAAGTGACCAGATCCTGATCGATTTGACGGCCGGGCCTTAGGCGATCCCTGCCGGAAGCGGAGTCAAGAGAATGCAAACCGGCTCAGAAGGAGTACCCCGATCGGGATCCGAGCCGGAGAAAAAACACCGCCATTGCATGCTGGTGCATGCCTATTATCCGATTGGAGAAGTCCGAGTTGAACGTGAGTCCCAGGCCCTGCTGCGCCGGGGCTACCAGGTGGACATCATTTGCCTTCGCAAGAAAGAAGAGAAGGCAACGGATACCGTCAGTGGCGTCCGGGTCTTCCGGCTGCCTGTGCAAAGGCAGCCGCAGATTGGGGCCCTGGCCCAGCTTCTTGAATACCTGAGATTCCTGGTTCTCGCCTTCGTCAAGCTGTGCCAGCTTTCCCGGTTTGCGAAGTATGCAACGATCCAGGTGCACGGCCCGCCCGATTTCCTCGTCCTGGCCACGCTGGTTAACCGGTGCCTCGGGTCCCGAATTATCCTGGATATTCATGACCTGATGCCGGAGTTTTACCTCGGTCGCTTTGCAAAGACGAGAGATTCGTGGGGCTTCAGATTATTGAAATGGCAGGAAAAGCTGGCCGCTCGATACTCCCATCAAGTGATCACGGTGACCGAGGAATGGCGAAAAAGCCTCATCGACAGAGGTCTACCACCCGAGAAGGTCTCGGTGGTTATGAACCTGCCGGACAGCGAGGTGTTCAAGATCCCGAAGGGCTCACCGACGACTTCCCGATTCACTGTTTTTTACCACGGGTGAACCGCTCCGGGTTTTCCGGAGACAGTTTTAGTTGACTCCAGCCACTATAGCTGTAGCCGGTTGATTCAGGTAATACATCTGCTCGAACTCAACGGGTGGAATGTAGCCGATTGGCTCCAGCAATCTCTTCTTGTTATACCAACAGACCCAATCCAGCGTCGCAAATTCCACCTCCTCTAATCCCCGCCAGGGGCCTTCCTGACGAATGACTTCCGTCTTAAACAGCCCGATGACCGATTCGGCCAGCGCGTTGTCGTAAGAGTCTCCTTTGCTTCCAACCGAAGGCTCGATGCCGGCCTCTGCCAACCGCTCCGTATAGCGAATCGACAGGTACTGCACTCCCCGGTCGCTGTGATGAATCAGGCCTTCTGTGTCTGAACGCGACCACAGGGCCTGCTCCAGTGCGTCCAGGGCAATGTCGGTCTTCAGGGAAGCCGACGCCCTCCACCCGACAATACTTCTCGAGAAGGCATCGATGACCAATGCCACGTAGACGCGCCCTCTCCAGGTGGCCACGTAGGTCAGATCGGCTACCCACAGCTGATTCGGACGGGTTGCAGTAAAGTTGCGGTCCACCAGATCAGCCGGCCTTGCGGCTGTTTCATCCGGCTGCGTCGTCTTAAACCGGCGACCCCGAACCACGCCCTGCAGTCCCGTCTCGCGCATTAAACGCTGGACCGTGCAGCGAGCCACCTTGAAGCCCTCACGATTCAGCTGCTTCCAGACCTTGCGCACTCCGTAGACCTCGCGATTGGCACGCCACACCCGATCGATTTCAACTCGAAGCCTGGCATCGCGTTTCGTCCTGGTCGGCAGTAACGCAGGATCCTTGTGCCTGGCTTCCCGCTGGTAGAACGTCGAAGGGGCGATCGGCAGCACCTCGCAGATCGACTCGACCCCATAGCAGGTCCGATTTTCTCGGATGAAATCCACCATCATTTCCGTCGGCGGCCGAGCTCCGCCTGGGCGAAAAAAGCCGAAGCCTTCCTTAAGATCTCGTTAGTCTGCTTCAGCTCCCGATTCTCCCGCTCCAGTTCCTTCAGACGCTGCCTCTCGTCCGTTGTCAGCCCGGCTCGACGCCCCTGATCCCTTTCCGCCTGTCGGACCCACTTGCGCAGCGTCTCCGCTGTGCAGCCGATCTTGGCTGCTATCGATGTCATCGCACCCCATTGAGAGCTGTACTCCCGTTCGTGCTCAAACACCATCCGTACTGCTCGTTCTCTAACCTCTGGTGAGTATCTGCTTCGTCTTCCCATGACCCCATCCTCTCAAGAAATGGAGTCTCCGGAAATCCCGGGGCGGTTCACAGACAGGTTTAGCCCTGTCTGAGGTGTCTGTCTGGATTGAGGAAATCAGGTCACTTTCAGGGGGTGGTAGGGTCAAGGTCTGGTTGAGATCTCGCAGTGAGCGGGATCCTCGAGGGGTGGTTTTTGAGGTTTGGGAGGTCGAGAACTGTTTTTCATAAAAACCGCCTCTGGAGGCGGTCTTAACGGCGGTAAGTTTTCTCAGTTCTGAGAAGGATAGCGGTGATGGTAAGGCGAGGGGTTGTGGGGTGGGGGAGAGGAATAAAAATAAGGCGATACCGACCAACGCGTCTGCGGTATCGCCTTTTCACAACCGGCCCTTTAAGAGCCTTTGAGTCGCCGGCAAAGGGGTCTTTCTTCAGTGATTCGATGGCTCGCGCAATCTGCTTCTGGGCAGCTAGGGGGAGTTTGCGAAGCTGCTTGGTAGCATTTCGGGAGACGTGAACATGCCAAGTCATTCTTAGAGGTTCAAGTCTGCTTTTAGATCCTCCCAGTCGACCACCTCGCCGCGCATCATTTCCTGCTCACCCTTTCGGACGATTACTTCTTCCTCAGGGGTGAGGACGTCGTCAGGGTCTACGAGCTTCTTGGGCTTGATGACCACTGTGCCATTCTTGCGGATGACCTCAACGAAATCGCCCACCTTTAAGCCGAGCACATCGCAGATGGCTTTGGGAATGACTACTTGGCGGCGTTGACCAAGCTTGCCAATAGGCATGGTGTGTGTCCTCCTATAGGTTGTTTGTAGCCTAGTTGTCATACTGTCAGATTAGCAGATTGTCAGACATTTGTCAAGGGGGGGTTGAGACAGCTCAGACAGACACACTTGCCACCTGTCTGAGGTGTCTGTCTGGATTGAGGAAATCAGGTCACTTTCAGGGGGTGGTAGGGTCAAGGTCTGGTTGAGATCTCGCAGTGAGCGGGATCCTCGAGGGCTGTCGTTTTGGGTTCGGGGTGATCTGGTCCTTACCCCAGGTGTACCCCAGGAACTAGCGGTTCTCCGTGGAGGGTTGGGCAATCCGTTCCTGAATCACCTTGGCTTGTTCCAGGGACTCCGCGCTGAAGCTCTCGCCGGAGATCACCTTTTTCGCGGCGGCGAGGATCTTTCCTTCGAGCCGGTGCTGGATCCACGTAATCTTCCCGATCTGGACCTCTTCGAATTGCGTCACTTCCGCCGGCGTCAGAACGGCCCCGATCAACTGGAGAATGCCGTCGTCCTTGTGCCATTCCATCTTCTCGGCGTCAGTGCTTCCGAGGTTGAGCAAAAACAGGATGCGGAGCAATATCGCCCGGTAACAATAGAACACCATCCAAAGGTACTCGCCGACGTAGGGCCGCACTTCCTCGATGTCCTCTGTGAAGAAATTGGTGATCTTCTCGTCTGAAAGATCGCCGGTCAATGACTGAAATGTCGGGTGTTCCTTCGCCCCACGGTATTCATCGACGGTCAGGATATTCATGAACCCGAGCACCGGCGGCATACTTGAACGCAAATGCAGGACCGCGCTCCAAAGCCGGTCGATGGCCGCCAATTTTCTTCCCATCGCCGCCTTCTGCCCCTCGGCGAACGAGGCGTGGGCCGCAGAATGAAAGGCCGCTTCGCGCGCAACCGCCATTTTGATGTCCAGAATTGCGAGATCGTGTTCCGTCTTCACTTCTGCCTTGTAGGTTTCGAGCTTTTGGTTGTACTCATGCTGAATACTTCCCTTTAGACGAGTGCTGACCCATTCCCTGACAAGCCACAACAGCAGACCGGATACGGCGGCACCCGATGCTGCGGAAACGATAACGTCAAAGATTGTGTCGCCGAATGTCACGGCGCGCCTTTACGCCTGGCGAGGTCCGCAGGGGGGGGACTCATCCTTTGATTGTAACCAGGGGGGGATGGTCAGATCACCTGGGGGCTGGTGAAAAGGGAGCGAGCCGCCTGGTCGCGGGTGGTGGTCGTGAGCTGGGCGTAGACCATCGTGTTTTGAATGTTGCTGTGCCCCAACCAGTCGCGGACAAAGGCGACGTCGGCGCCAGCGTCGAGCAGGTGAGTCGCGATCGAGTGGCGCAGGGAATGAAACTTGCACTTCTCGGCTGGGAGCAGGGCAGCAGCCCCGTATTTCTGCATGAGCCGCCAGAGGGTTGTCCGGTCGATCGGGGAGAGCCGATTGGAGATGAACAGGGCAGGGGACGAGTCCTCGCGGCTGCGAAGATAACGGCGCAGCAGTTTCAGGAGATCAGGTTGCAAAGGATAGACTCCGGAGATCGAACCCTTGAGGCGCTGGATCGTGATCCTGCCAGCTTTGAGATCAAGGTCAGTGCGCTGGAGCAAGGGCACCTCAGAAGCGCGGAGACCGTGCCGGTAAGCCGTCAGGAAGATGGCTCGATCGCGGAGCTTCTTGATCGTTTTGAACAGCCGCCTGGTCTCGTCCTGAGTCAGGAATTGAATTGTTTGTCTTCGGCGCTGTTTATAAGTTTTCGTCGGGGTCATTAAAACGCAACAGTATAACTGTTCTGTTGATAAATGTAGCAGGAGACCCGCGTAAACACAAGAAAATACTCCCCTAGCTTAGGAGCGATATTTCACTGTAGTGTTGAATTAGGATCGGGGAAATAAAAAAGCAGGGCTCTGAACATGAAAGTAGAGCCCTGGCGTAGAATAGGGATAGGTAGCGGTGTCGTTGGAAGCGCCTGCTTTCCTTCTGTCAATTAACACGGACGCCTGATTAAGTGAATCAGGCTGAAGGAGAGGAGGCAAGTATGAAACGAAACCGTGATCGAGCGGAGTTTTGGATAAAGCTACTCAGTGAAGTAGCGATAGCAGAACTTGTTAAGCTGTTGCTTGACAGCCTGCTCTAAATCCAAATTGTTCATGCATGTGAATTCCTCCTGATAGAACGTGTTAGTTTAAAGGGGGATTTCGTCAAGAGGATGGGAGACACTCCAGACAGACACACTCACCCCCTGTCTGACGTGTCTGTCTGGATTATGGAAATCAGCGCAATTTCGGGGGTACTAGGGTCAGGGTCTGGTCGGGATCTCGCGTGTACGCGCATCCTACGGCGATTTTTTCGGGCACTGGGAGCAAGAGTTCAGTTTTTTGTCAGTAAGCCCTAAAATCGCCTCTGAGAGGTCTCAGGGCACAATTTCCCATCCCACTAAATCATCCCTACCGACAAACAACATTTTTGCGTCGTCCCAAGTTGTTGCTGCATACACTTTGATAGATAAGTCCCTGTCCAGGAGGACGGTCTCGTGTAATTCGGCGCTGACACATACAGCATAAACGGGACTAACACCCCTTAATTCATAGGAAAATGGTGCGACCCATCATCGGCGGGAAGACCAAGTAATTCACCTCATCGCTCAGGCCAGCATCTTTTGCACGACAGTACCGGCAACGTCGGTGAGTCGGAAGTCGCGGCCCATATGGCGATAAGTGAGCTTGGTGTGGTCGAAGCCCAGGCAGTGGAGCATGGTGGCGTGCAGATCGTGGATGTGAACAGGGTCTTCGACGATGTTCAGGCCTAGATCATCGCCTTCGCCGATGATCTGCCCACCGCTGATTCCTCCGCCGGCAAGCAAGATGGTGAAGCAATCCGGGTGGTGATCGCGGCCTTCGCTGCCGGGATCGTTCGGTCGGGTGATTTGAGTCATAGGCGTGCGGCCGAACTCACCGCCCCAAACGATGAGGGTGCTGTCGAACAGCCCTCGTTGCTTGAGATCCTTGATCAGGGCCGCTGCCGGCTGGTCGGTAATCCGGCAATTCATGCTCAGATTCTTGTTCAGATCAGCGTGATCATCCCAGGTGCTGTGAACCAGCATCACGAAGCGAACCCCTCGCTCGACCATGCGCCTCGCCAGCAGGCAGTTGGTGGCATACGGTTTTGTGACCTCCTGGTTGACCCCGTACATATTGAGAATGTGCTGCGGCTCGTCGGAAAAATCCAGCAACCCCGGACCGGAAGCCTGCATTCGAAAGGCTAATTCATAGGACGCGATCCGCGAGGCAATTTCAACGTTGCCGGTTTCCTCCTGGCGGATTTGGTTGAGCTCCCGGAGTGCATCCAGCCCGGCGCGTTGTGTCTGGGGGCTAACTCCGGGTGGGCTCGAAAGGTAGAGGATCGGATCGCCGCTGCGGCGGAAAGGCACACCCTGATACGCTGAGGGCATAAATCCACTGGACCAATTGGTTGAGCCGGCGCTCAATCCTGTCCCCGAGCCAAGAACCACGAACGCGGGCAGATCTCGCGACTCACTGCCCAGGCCGTAGACCGACCACGAGCCGACGCTGGGCCGGCCGGCGAGTCGAGATCCGCTCATTAGCAGCGATTGACCCGGGTGATGATTGAACGCCTCGGTGTGCATTGATCGGACCATACAAAGGTCGTCCGCGTGAGTGGCAAGTTGCGGCAGCCAATCGGAAAACTGCATTCCGCACTGGCCATGACGTTTGAATTTCCGCGGGCTGGCCATGATCGTGGCACTGGGCTTGATGAAGGCGAGCTTCAAGTCTTTCGTCATCGATGGCGGAAGGGGGTTCCCGTGCCACTTTTGCAATTCGGGCTTGGGATCGAATAGATCGACCTGGCTGGGCGCACCGGCCATGAACAGGAAGATGACATTCTTTGCTGTACCGGGGAAATGCGGCGGTTTTGGGACAAGATAGTCAAGGCGGGGCGCTTCGCTTGCCGCCGTCAGCCCATGGGCGGACAGTAGATGTCCCAGGGCGATCATGCCCAGGCCACCGGCGCAATCTCGAAGAAAGCGGCGGCGTGTGTCTATTCGGAAAAAATCTTCGAACGTCATGGCTACTCTCTCGTCAAGAATTCGTCCAGATTAAGCAGCACCCGGCTGAGGCCGACCCAGGCCGCCGCTTCTGTTTGATCTGCCCCGTCAATATCCCAAGGCAGCAACTCGGTTACTGATTCGGGTTCCTTTTCGAGTATTGCTTTCTGTCGAGTGAGATAAGACAGCATCACTTCCGACTCATTTGCGGACGGCGGTCGGCCCAGGCACAACCGGAAGCCATAGTCCAGCCGGTCGTGAAACGAGGCGGCGGGCAGCTTCTTCAGAATGCGAAGCGCCAGAAACTGTGCGGCTTCGAAAAACACGGGATCGTTCAGCAGGTTCAGCGCCTGTAAGGGGGTATTCGAACGTCCCCGGCGGCAAGCAGGCGTGGACGCGTCGGGTGCGTCAAAATTCTGAAGGAAAGGATAGGGCGTAGTGCGCTGGTAGTGAATGTACAGGCCGCGCTTGTAGAGATCTTTGCCTCGACTCTCTTCCCAAACCGGATCATACTTAAGTTTGAGCTCGAGTACGGACTCAGGCTGCGGCGGGAAAACGTTCCGGCCACCAATCGCCGGGTACAACAAGCCACTCGCCGCGAGGGTGGAGTCCCGCAAGAGTTCAGCCGGAAGGCGAAAAGCAATCTGCCGGGCGAGCAAGCGGTTGTCGGGGTCCCGCTCCACCAGGTCAGATCGCGCTTTCGACGATCGTCGGTACGTGGCCGAAGTCACCACCAACCTATGTATTCGCTTCATACTCCAGCCGCTATCCATAAGCTCCGACGCCAGCCAGTCGAGCAACTCGGGGTGGGCAGGCTTCTCGCCCTGGGTACCAAAGTTGTCCGAGGTAGTCACCAGGCCCTGCCCAAAATACTCCTGCCAGAGACGGTTCACGATGACCCGAGCTGTCAGCGGGTTTTCCCACGAGACGAGCCAGCGGGCCAGATCCAGGCGCGAAGCTTCGGGACCTGCCGGGGAAAACGGATGCAACACGCCAGGCGTGCGCGGGCTCACCTCAATCCCCTTAGCGCGGTAGTTTCCACGCAGGTGAATGTGATTTGTCCTAGGCTCTGGGCTTTGGGTGATCGTTTGCGCCATGCTGACATCTGGGAAGGAGGCTCGGAGCGCGCGCAACTCTTTCTTCCATTCGGGGAATCCTCGCTCCTTATAAGCCTCCTTTCCAATCACCTGGTGGTACCACGTGAGGAGGTGATTGGTTACCGCGTCCTGCTGGTGGCGGTTGCGCTGCGCGGGGGGCGTCCTGAGGATCCTCAGGCCGTGATCGACCTTCTTCTCAAAATTCTCATAAGTCTCGTCCCAGTCGGTCCACTTACCGGGGTTCTCGTACGCGGCAAGCAGGCGCCGCTCCCATTCCGGCTGGATCTCGGTCACACCGTACTGCTCGAGCAGTTCTTGGCGCTTGCGGTAGTACTCGTCCCGATGTTTCAAGTAAGGACCCAACTCACCTGGCAAGGGAGCTTCGACGTTGAGCTCTTCCGCCGAATTGAAGAAGGCAAAGAGCTGGTAATACTCCTTCTGGCTGATCGGGTCGTACTTGTGGTCGTGGCATTGGGCGCAGCCGACCGTCAGTCCGAGCCAGACCGTCCCCAGAGTGTTCGTGCGATCGACAATCTTCTCGAAGCGAAACTCCTCCAACTTCGCCCCGCTCTCGCGATTTGAGAGCGTGTTGCGAAAGAAACCCGTAGCCGCTTTTTGCTCGGGTGTGGCGTTGGGCAGCAAGTCCCCGGCGATCTGTTCGACTGTGAACTTGTCGAACGGCATGTCGCGATTCAGCGACTCGATTACCCAGTGCCGCCAGCGCCAAGCATGCGGCCGAGGCAGGTCGCGATCGTAACCGTCGCTGTCGGCATAGTGCGCTTGGTCGAGCCAGTGCCGGGCCCATTTTTCTCCGAAGTGCGGCGACCGCAGAAGATTCTCCACGAGACGCTCGTACGCATTCAGGCCCTCGTCGGCCAGGAACTTGTCTACCTCGTCGGGCGAGGGCGGCAGCCCGATCAGATCAAGGCTAAGGCGCCGAATGAGTGTTCGTTTGTCGGCTTCGGGCGATGGCTGGATTCCCTTGTCCTCGAGCCGGGCAAGAATAAACGCGTCGATCGGGTTGCGTACCCGTTCAGGGCTTCGGGTGGCTGGAACAGGGGGCCTGCGAATCGGCTGCAACGACCAGTGCGTCAACCGACCGCCATTGGATTCCTGGTCGGTCGCCGCCGCCATTTCCTCCTGCGGCCAGGGCGCTCCTTGGTCAATCCACGACCGGAGAGTGGCAATCTGATCCGCTGTTAGGCGCTCGCCCACGGGCGGCATGGGCGACCTGTCGGCCTGTCCCGTAACTCTTAGGATTAACTCGCTGGCATTGCTGTTACCGGCTTGGATTAGTGGGCCGGAATGACCGCCGCGTAGCGCGTCCTGGCGACGGTCGAGCCGCAGCCCGTTCATCTGCTGCTTGGGGCCGTGGCACAAGTAACAGTGAGCTCGGAAGAGCGGCTCAATGTCACGATGGAAATCGACGTCCGGCGCACCTGCCCACGCCAGGCTCAGAAGAGGACAGAGGCCAGCAAGCACGAAGCCAAGAAGGACTGCTCGGGGCCTAAAGTACATCGTTTCGCCTATTTGCTTTCGCCCAACCCGCCAACCGTGCGCTCCAATTATTTGAATTTTACACCAAATGTGTTTTCAATTCTCAGCTGTCTTAGCTAGGACCGTTGATTCGTTTTGGGCCTGTGTGATGCGAAAATCAATCTCTTCGGAAACCGATCTCTGCCGCATCTGATCCTCAACGGTCACCCGAAGGCTGTGCTTTTCCCGCTTTCGGATCTTCGAGTCCAAAGATGAATACTACTGAGACGCGGTCAGCAAAGACTTTAATTACAAACTCTTAGTGCCGAAGCCACCAAGCGCAGCTCTCTGGTCAAATCCCAATCCGCTCGACCTCATCGAGCGTGATCTCATCCCCGCTGTGATCGTAGAGCTTGGTCGTTCTCGGGCTCTCGTGCGCTGCGATCGCCTGAGCATTCTCAATCGTCCCTCCGTTCTCCAGATACGCCGTAATGCCGGTCGCCCGGAAGGTGTGACAGGAGGTGGAGGAGGGGAGTCCGGCCTGGCGGGCTCTCCGTTTGATCATGCGCAAAATGTCCGTCCGCGTCATCGGCGCATCAGTGGGTCGGAGCCGCCGATCAACCGTCCGAAATAAGGGAGTCTTTTTGTCCTGGTCGGCAAAGCCGGCTTGGGCCAGGTAAGCATCCATATAAGCCTCGGCATTGTGGTGGGCCGGCACCTCGTGGCGTTTGCCGCCTTTCTCATGCAGGCGAAACCACCAGCGCTTACCACTCTGGTAGTAGTCCTCCACGCGCATGCCCGTTACAGCTCCCACACGGGCGAAGGTGTAGCACATGATGCCGAGGATGGCTCGATCTCTTAAGCCCACGATATGGTCAGTCGGGAGAGAGTCGAGAAGCTTTCTGGCCTGCTCGGGCCGCAAAACCGGCGTCTTGCCGCGCTTGACCACGTACTTGGGGCCACGGACGGAGGCGGCGGGGTTGCTGGGTACGATCTGACCGATCACCAGATAGTCAAAGAGCATGCGGATGGCGGAGAGCGCCTGCTTGACTGTCGGCTTGGATCCAGGATGGTTTTCGATATAAGCGGCAACAACAACGGGCTGGATATCGCGAAGGTGAAGGTGGTGGGTCTCACACCACTGGAAAAACTGCGCCACTGCCCGGCCGTAAGCCGCCCGAGTGTTTTTATTTCGGATGTTGGCGGTAAAGAATTCGATAAAGCGCCGGGTGGCGTTGGCGCCGGCGTCAGTGATCGTGCTGGGCAGGTTCTCGAGCCCGGATCGGGCGAGCTGTCCGCGTCGATAAGGGGTGATTTGTTGGGTCATGCTGGTTGGGCTAAAGAACGTATCATAACGTCCTTTATGCTACCTTCACCGTAGCACGCGGGGGTGGCAGGTCAAGGCGGGTTATCCACAGCGGAGACTGTGTCTCGATGTGTCTGTCTGGATGTCTGGCGGGTCGCCTTTAACGACAAGTTCACCCTTTATAATTCACCTCAGCTCTTTTTTTATCGCAGCGGGGGATTCGTCAAGGGATCGAGACAACGTAGACAGTGTCGGAATGTGTCTGTCTGGATTGAGGAAATCCGTAGATTTCAGGGGGGACTAGGGTAAGGGCCAGAAAGAAATAGCAGGGACCCCCCAGGGGAAGCTTGAGTGTTTAAGGACGATTTGTTTACCGGTGTGGAAGGGCGTTGGTGCATGAATCGGTGTAAGCGAGCACGCTAGCGGCGGGGGTGGGGTCCAGTCCATCATAGAGATCGGAGGGTAACGTCATGGTCGCAGCGAAGTCGAGCCGAGTCAACCGCCAGTACAAGAAGAAGTACAGAATCCGGAACTGGAGGGAGTACGAGCGTGGCCTCAGGAGCCGCGGCGACGTCACGATCTGGCTGAGCGAGGATGCAATTGCCGCGTGGGTACCACCGAAGAACGGTCTTCGCGGAGGCCAGCGGCTGTACTCGAACCTCGCGGTCCGGACCGCGTTGACGCTGCGGGTCGTCTTCAGCCTGCCGCTCCGCCAGACCGAGGGGTTCCTGGACTCGCTGCTCCGCTTGATGGGCCTCAACCTCAAGGCCCCGGACCACACCTGATTGGCGACAGTTAGAATTCCCCGCGACGACAAATGGAATTCCCCGCTTTTTCAGGGCTGATCCTGACCATGAGGGCATGGTTAAGGATCAGCAAGTGCGGAGGTTAGTAAAGTTGAAGAAGAACGAGAAGACGCTAACGATGGCGGCGGCCAAAGCGGGGATGTCGCGAAAGACAGCTCGCAAGTACCTGAAGTCGGGAAAGCTACCGAGCCAGTGTCAGCCGGAACGGTATTGGAGAACTCGATCGGATCCGTTCGAGTCGGTGTGGCCGGAGGTGAAAGAGATCCTGAAGCGATCGCCGACGGTGGAAGCAAAAGCGGTGTTCGATCATTTGTGTCGTCAGCAGGAAGGGGCCTTCCAGCAAGGCCAGTTAAGAACGCTGCAGCGCAGGATCAAGCAGTGGAAGGCAGAATACGGAGAAGCGAAGGAGGTGATGTTCCCGCAGAAGTATCAGCCGGGACATCAAGCGCAATCGGACTTCACGTTTATGGGGCGCCTCGGAGTGACGATCCAGGGCCAGCCGTTTCCCCATCTGCTGTACCACTTCGTGTTGGCCTACTCGAACTGGGAAGCGACCACGCTGTGTTTCAGTGAGTCGTTTGAGAGCCTCAGCCTGGGGCTTCAGAACGCGTTGTGGGAGTTGGGGGCGCTGCCCGAGGAGCACCGGACCGACCGGCTCTCGGCGGCAGTCAAGAACCTGAAGCGGGAAGAGTTCACCGAGCGCTATCAAGCGTTGCTGAGACACTTCGGGATGCGCTCCAGTCGCACTCAGGCAGGAAAGGCACACGAGAACGGGGATGTGGAACAGTCCCATCACCGCTTGAAACGGGCCATTGAGCAGGAACTGCTGCTGCGGTGTAGCCGTGATTTTTCCAGCCGGGAAGAGTACGAGGGCTTTGTAGCGGTGATTGTGTCCCGGCGCAATGCGGCCCGGCAAAAGCGCCTGGGAGAAGAGCTGGCAGTGATGCGCCCGTTGCCGGCACGCCGTCTGGATGACTTCACCCGGCAGTGGGTGAGAGTCTCCCCCAGCAATACGATCCGGGTTCGCCACAACACCTATTCGGTGGACAGCCGGTTGATCGGCGAGCGCGTTCAAGTGCGGGTGTGGGCGGATCAGGTGGAGGTCTACTACGGAGGACGGCGCCAGGCACGGATGCCGCGCTTGCGAGGAGAAGGCAAGCATCGCATTGACTACCGGCACGTGATCCATTCGTTGGTGCGCAAGCCGGGGGCGTTTACTCGCTATCGCTGGCGGGAGGATCTGTTTCCGGGGATCTTGTTTCGAGTCGCCTACGACGAGCTGCGCCGAGATTGTCCGGCCACGGCGGATCGCCAATATCTGAAGATCCTCGAGGTGGCTGCCCAGGAAGGTGAACAGCGGGTGCGAGAGGCACTTCAGGTGTTGATTGAGCGGGGACAAAGAATCCGTTTTGAAGCACTACGAGAATGCCTTGTCGATCCGGTGGTGGAACCCTGGGAAGTGATGGTGGAGAAGATGGACGTGGGCCTCTACGACACCCTTCTCGAGAACCGGGAGGTGAGGTCATGAGCACAGGCAACTTACCGCGACTTCGCGAGTGCCTAATCGAGCTGCATCTACCGGCCTTTCGGGAGCACTACGCCGCCCAGGCGGCACTGGCCACCCAGGAAAGTCTGTCCTATCCCCGGTTTCTCTTGTCGTTATCTGAGATCGAGGTGGCGGAGCGGCACGAGCGCAAAATCCAGCGCCAGCGTCGGGCCTCCAAGCTTCCCTGGGAGAAAACGCTGACGGCGCTGGACCGCTCGCGCTTGCCCCAAAGCGTGGATCGACAACTCACAGCGCTGCTGGAAGGGACGTTTTTGGATCGTGCCGAGAACGTCTTGGCTTTCGGTAACCCTGGGAGCGGGAAAACCCATCTGGTCTGTGCTCTGGGCCAGGAGTTGATTCTGCTGGGGCGCCGGGTTCTGTTTTCTACCTGCGCCCTGCTGGTACAGCGATTGCTGCGGGCCAAAATCGATCTGACTCTGGAGAAGGAGCTCAAGAAACTGGATCGCTTCGAGGCTCTCATAGTCGATGACATCGGCTACGTTCAGCAAAGCCGGGAGGAAATGGAGGTTCTCTTCACACTGCTGGCCCATCGTTACGAACGTCGCAGCATCTTGCTGACCAGCAACCTGATCTTCTCGGACTGGGAGAGGATCTTCAAGGACCCCCTGACGACGGCAGCAGCCATCGACCGGCTGGTGCACCACAGCGTGATTCTGGAACTCAACGTCCCGAGCTATCGAATGGAGAGCGCCAAGGCAAAGCAGCAGGGAACCACGAAATGAGGAAACCGCGAGGAGGTCAAATCCGGGCAAATCGGCTGATTGGACCCCGGAAAGTGCTTGGTGAGGGCGATAGACGAGTGCCCGCCAAGGGGAGAGGTCGTACAGCGCCCTACAGAGGCCGCTCAGCAGCCTCGTGGATCTGGTCCACTCCCCTCGACGCCAGCGCGAGCGAGGGGGAGCTCCGTTCGGGCTACGCCCTCACTCCGTCCCCCTCGCATTCTAGGAACAATCTCTCTTTTTTACAGAAAGGAGGACCGCGGAAAGGGCCGTCTCAGAGGACGGCTACAGCTCTTTTTTTTAATCCTTGTGTGGGGATTTCCAATCGTCGCTGCGGGAATTCTATTTGACGTTGATCAACACCACACTCTCGCGCCGGAACCAAATCGTTGCGGTGCCGCCCCTGACCCGATCCTACGACGGCCCGATCGACTTGATCGTCGATTCCACAGGGCTGAAGATTCTGGGTTGCGGCGAATGGAACGCGCACAAGCACAAGGCATCAAAGAAACGCCGGGATTGGCGGAAGCTGCACATCGGGGTGGATGCCGAGGGGTTCATTGTGGCGGCCGAACTCACAGCGAGCAGCCGGGACGACGCCTCCACACTCCCTGCTCTTCTCGACACAATCGAGGTTCCCATCCGGCGTTTCACCGCAGACGGAGCCTACGACCACAGGTCAGTCTACGATCAACTCAGCGCGGCCGGTACAGAGAACGTCGTGATTGTGATTCCCCCTCGTCGCTCTGCGGTGTCGGCGGGGCCAACGGACGGCCCATGGGCGCAGCGTGACACGGCTCTTGAGAGGATTCGCCAGGTCGGGCGACGAGAGTGGCAGAAGGAGTCGGGCTACCGACAGCAGGCGCGCGTTGAAAACAGCTTCTTCCGATACAAGTCTGTGCTCGGAGGCGGATTGAAGGCGAGGCACGGCAAAGCACAAAGGAGAGAAGTTGCGATCGGGTGTCACATCCTCAACCGGATGGCCGAGCTGGGTAGGCCGAAATCCTGCGCTGTGGTGTCCTGAACGAGAAGTTGGAAAAGCGCCCCCACTCGCGCCGCAGTTGAATCATGCAACAGCGCCGTGTGGAAGTGTTAATCGGCGACGACCTCCTCAGAAAGCTTCCGAGGAAGCTCATCTCGCCATTCTTGGGGGCTAAGCATTCTGAATCTGCTGTAGAGCCAATCATACATCGGGTGATCTGGATCGAATGCGACGATTGGCATTAAATGGCCCTCTTCGAATGCTTCTTCAGGTGGGTTGCTGTAGCGAGATGCGAAAAGGCGGTCATCAAAAATGTGTAATCTCCAACTTGGGGCCTGGCTGTACTCATGTACTCTTGCTGTAATACCAGTAAGTATCCTCTTCGCATCGGCACACGAGGTTCGGTAATTGTCTAGAGTAATCTGGTATTCGTCGTCTGTGCACCCATCACAACCGGAGTCCTGCCGTCTGCTTCCTCAATAATCGCCTCGGCCACCCGCAAGCGCTCATCGAAATGCATCACGGGAAAATCGCCCGCCGCCCCGACGGCCAGTATTACGCCGGTGCTTTCATTAATGCCGCCCTCAATCAGAAACCGCACATGCTGGCGGGTGGCCTCCAGGTCTAGCTCTAAATCTTCGTCGCGGAACATGGTCGGAACTGTCACGTAGCACCCGGAAAGGCGATTTCTAGCTCTCTCTCGATCCATAAAACTTCTCCCTAGTCCCAATGATTTGCTGCTGCTGCACGCTAGGGACCGAGGACAAAGGTGACATTGGCCAGTAAAGAGGGCGGTGTTCTCTGTGTCCTCTGTGGAAACCCGCCTAGACCAGCAACTTGTCGACTACCCGGCCTGCCACGTCGGTGAGCCGGAAATCTCTGCCTTGATGACGGTAGGTCAGCTGCTCGTGATCCAGACCCAGGCAGTGCAGGATGGTGGCGTGCAGGTCGTGGACGTGAATCCGGTCTTCGACGACATCGAAGCCGAGATCATCCGTCTTGCCCACCACCTGTCCGCCTTTGATCCCTCCTCCGGCCATCCACATTGTGAAGGCGAAGGGATGGTGGTCCCGCCCGTGGCTTCCCGCTTGGATCGGCTTTCGATCCTCGATCATAGGGGTTCGGCCGAATTCGCCTCCCCAGATCACCAGGGTGTTCTCCAACAGTCCTCTCTGCTTGAGGTCTTTGAGGAGGGCGGCGGTGGGTTGATCGTCGCTGTCACATTTCTCTTTCAAGCTCTTGAGCAGGCTGCTGTGATGGTCCCAACCGTTGGAGATGACGTGCACGAACCTGACACCGCGTTCCACCAGCCGCCGCGCCAGCAGGCATTTGGTGGCGAACTCGTGGGTGGATTCCTGGTTGACCCCGTACATCTCCAGGGTGTGGGGCGACTCGCCGGAGAGATCCATCAGCTCGGGGGCCGCCGTCTGCATTCGGAAGGCCAGCTCGTAGGAAGCCATGCGGGCCAGGACCTCTCTGTTTCTCGTCTTCTCGTATTGGAGCCGGTTCAAGTCCCGAATGGCGTCCAGGCGGGCGCGCTGGGCTTCCGGGCTGACTCCCGGAGGGTTGGAAAGGTAGAGCACCGGGTCCCCTTTGTCGCGAAAGCGAACCCCTTCGAAGACCGAGGGCAGGAATCCGCTCGACCAGACAGCGCTGCCGGCCATGCTCTCTTTACCCAGGACGACGTAGGCCGGAAGATTTTGCGATTCGCTTCCCAGCCCGTAGATCGTCCAGGCCCCGATCGAGGGGCGGCCCACCAGTGGCGTCCCGCAGTGCATCATCAACTGGCCGGTGCTGTGGTTGAACTGGTCGGTCACCATCGAGCGGATCATGCAGATGTCGTCGGCGCAGGTGGCCAGGTGAGGCAGCCAATCGGAAAACTCCATCCCGCACTGTCCGTGGCGGGAAAAGGTTCGGGGACTGGCCCAGATCCGGGAGTCCGGTTTGATAAAGGCCAGCAGCTTTCCGCGGGTCATCGAGTCGGGAAGGGGGTGGCCTTCCCACCGTTTCATCGCCGGTTTCGGAACGAACAAATCGAGCTGGCTGGGTCCTCCGGCGGTAAAGATGAAAATGACATTCCTGGCCCTGGCCGAAAAGTGAGGATTCTGGGGCGCCAGCAGGCCTTCGCCCCCCGGGGCGGCGAGGCCATCCAGCGCCAGCAGACGCCACAGGCCGAGAGTCCCTAGACCCCCGGCAAAGCGTTGCAGAAACCGGCGCCGATCCTCCAGGCCTGTCAATTGCAGATCATTCATGCATCATCTCCGGGTAATGAATTCGTCGAGGTTCATCAAAACGCTGCTCAAACCGACCCAGGCCGCCGCCTCGACCCCGCCGACTCCTTCCAGGCCGGCTGCGGGAAATAGCTGCTCGATCGACTCCGGCTTGCCCTTCAGAATCTCTTGCTGCTGCCGGTAGTAGCCGGCCAGTCGCTCTTGTTCGTTCAGGCTGGGCCGGCGTGAGAGACAGGTGACAAACGCGTAATCAAGCCGCTCGCGGAAGCTCCCCCGCGGCTGGGCCCGCAACACACTGACGGCGAGTCCACGGGCTGCTTCCACAAAGACAGGATCGTTCAAGAGGTTGAGGGCCTGCAAGGGGGTGGTCGATCGATGGCGCCGGCTGCAGACCCCGCGAGCATCGGGAGCGTCGAAGTTCATCAACTGCGGATAGGGAGATCTTCGTTTAAAGAAGATGTAAAGGCCGCGCCGGTAGGCTTCCCTTCCCGAGCTCTCTCTCCACTTGCCCTTGGTATAGCCCCCCTCGGGCATCGGCGGGCGGATGCTCTTACCCCCGATGGCGGGATCGAGCAGGCCGGCGGCAGCCAGGGAAATATCACGGATCAGCTCGGCGGACAGACGAAGAGGCGTCTGGCGGGCCAGCCAACGGTTCTCGGGGTCGGCATCCTGCAACTGCTCGCGCTGTTTCGAAGACTGGCGGTAGGTGGCTGACGTGACGATCAGTTTTTGGAGCTTCTTGACGTTCCAGCCGCTGCTCACGAATTCCGTCGCCAGCCAGTCCAGCAGCTCCGGGTGAGTGGGGTCGTCTCCCCGGGTTCCAAAGTCGTCGGAGGTTGCGACCAGCCCGCGGCCGAAAAGTTCCTGCCAGATGCGGTTGACGGTCACGCGAGCGGTCAGCGGGTTTTCCCTGGACACCAGCCAGCGGGCCAGCCTCAGCCGGGGTGGTTCGTCCCCCTCCGGCAGGGGCGGGAGAACCGCCGGGACGCCGGGCTGCACCTCGGCGCCGGGCCGCAGATAATCTCCCCGGATGAGAAGATGAGTTCTGGGTGGATCGGGAGACTGGGCGATCGTCTGTGCTTCGCTCAGAGCAGGATACTGCTCGGCCAGCTCTTCCAGCTTACCGCCCGACCTTGTTGCATGGATCATCCCGAAGGATGCCTTATCATCGTGTTTTTCAACACCGGGGATAACCTAGATGCCACATAAGTTCAACGCAGCCCGACGGCACAAGTTTGATAAGGCGCAGTATCGGGTGATCAACTGGGCGGAATATAACGAGAGCCTGCGCCAGCGGGGTGATCTGACGATTTGGGTCAGTGATGAGGCTCAAAGTGTGTGGCGCGCGCCGCGCCGCACGTCACGGGGTGGCCAGCGGAGATACTCGGATCTGGCGATCGAGACATGCCTGACGCTGCGCACGGCGTATCGGCTTGGGTTGCGACAAACGCAGGGGCTGATGGGTTCCATTGGCACGCTCATGGGGCTGGATATACGGGTGCCGGACTTCTCCACACTGTCGCGTCGCGCAAACGGCTTGAGCATCGCGCAGGTGATGAGGCAAGCCGGGTCTGTGCCTGTCCATCTGGTGGTGGACAGTACCGGCCTCAAGATTTTCGGCGAGGGAGAATGGCTCGCGCAGAAGCATAAAACCAGGGGAATACGCCGCCGCTGGCGCAAACTCCACCTCGGACTGGACCTCCATAGCGGTGCGATTGTTTGCGCCAATCTGACTCACGATGACGTTGGAGACAGCACCGCCTTACCCGGGCTCCTGGATCAACTCGATGCCCCGGTCACGGGCTTTCTGGCGGACGGCGCCTATGATGGAGCGTCCACACGGGATCTGCTGAGGGAACGGTATGGGGAGACTCTGGATGTGGTTATACCGCCGCCGAAGAACGCAGTGATCCGACCGCAATCGGCGCGGGATCCAACCGTTCGGGATCGCCATATTGCCCAGATCCGCAGCAACGGCCGCATGGCCTGGCAGGCGGCCACAGGGTACAACCAGCGCAGCCGGATAGAAACGCAGATCGGCCGGTGGAAGAGCGTCATCGGCCCCAGACTCAGATCCCGCAGCTTCTCCAGGCAGATCACGGAGATCCAGGTCGGCCAGAAAGTCCTGAACACAATGACCGCACTCGGACGGCCTGTGTTCGAACGTATCGCCTGACGCTACCGCTTGGGAAAGGGCGAATTCCATCTCCGCCCCGATCCATGCAACAACGTTGTAGCAGTCCAGGTTCTCGTTGAAGACCAGCCGATCCCGGGCACGCAAGGTAAGAAATAGGAACTTTTGCAAGAGGAAGATCGGCCGGCCGGAAAAGATGGCACAAACCAGATCCACTCTGGTTCGCAGCAGCCTCACCCACGTCCTTAGATGCCTTAAACTGCTGCCTGGAGCGTATGTCCAGACTGCTTCGACGGTGGGAAGATCCTCGTATAAAGGTCGCTTGTCCTCCCTGCATAAGACCACAATCGACTTAGCGGCAACCTTGGGGTCTTGCAGCCTTCCGATGGCCTCTACAGCTTTGGAATCTTCCGCAGTGGGAAAAAACAACGTGGGGCGGACGGCACGCCGGCTTCGCGTGAGCAGCACGCGGAGCAACGTTCCCCAGACTGAAGGTTGGCCGCTGCGACCGTGGCGGCCCTTCAGATAGTAGCAGTTGAGATCCTCCCGGTTGAAGGCCAGCCGATGCCTCGCCGGCAGGAGCACAAAGAGCAGCTTCTGCAGCCGGAAAGCGGGCTGGGGAGAGAAGATCGAGGAGACGACCTCCACTCGGGAGCGGGCCAGAGCCAGAACCGTCTTCAAGTTTTCCCGGGTCCGCCCCGGAGCATAGGTTCGGACTTCCACCACCCCGGGCAGGACCTGGTAGAAAGAGCGCTTGTCCTCGCGGCAGAAGACCCAGATGGGTTGAGGCGAGACTACCTTGGGATCCTGCAGCTTCTCGATCGCCTTACGGGCTCTGGAGTCCTCGTCCGCGAGAAGAAATAGAATGGGAGAGACGGGCTGCTTCTCGGCTGCGAGGACGGCACGCCGGCTTCGCGTGAGCAGCACGCGGAGCAACGTTCCCCAGACTGAAGGTTGGCCGCTGCGACCGTGGCGGCCCTTCAGATAGTAGCAGTTGAGATCCTCCCGGTTGAAGGCCAGCCGATGTCTCGCCGGCAGGAGCACAAAGAGTAGCTTCTGCAGCCGGAAAGCGGGCTGGGGAGAGAAGATCGAGGATACGACCTCCACTCGGGAGCGGGCCAGAGCCAGAACCGTCTTCAAGTTTTCCCGGGTCCGCCCCGGAGCATAGGTTCGGACTTCCACCACCCCGGGAAGATCCTCGTATAAAGGTCGCTTGTCCTCCCTGCATAAGACCACAATCGACTTAGCGGCAACCTTGGGGTCTTGCAGCCTTCCGATGGCCTCTACAGCTTTGGAATCTTCCGCAGTGGGAAAAAACAACGTGGGGCGGAAGGCACTCTGGCTTCGCGTGAGCAGCACGCGGAGCAACGTTCCCCAGACTGAAGGTTGGCCGCTGCGACCGTGGCGGCCCTTCAGATAGTAGCAGTTGAGATCCTCCCGGTTGAAGGCCAGCCGATGCCTCGCCGGCAGGAGCACAAAGAGTAGCTTCTGCAGCCGGAAAGCGGGCTGGGGAGAGAAGATCGAGGAGACGACCTCCACTCGGGAGCGGGCCAGAGCCAGAACCGTCTTCAAGTTTTCCCGGGTCCGCCCCGGAGCATAGGTTCGGACTTCCACCACCCCGGGCAGGGCCTGGTAGAAAGAGCGCTTGTCCTCGCGGCAGAAGACCCAGATGGGTTGAGGCGAGACTACCTTGGGATCCTGCAGCTTCTCGATCGCCTTACGGGCTCTGGAGTCCTCGTCCGCGAGAAGAAATAGAATGGGAGAGACGGGCTGCTTCTCGGCTGCGAAGAAGGAGGGATCCTTGCGAAGCGTCCAGGAAAGGGTCCGGGGTGTCAGACGATAACAATCCGATCGGGCATTGAAAGCTAAATGATGACGAATGGGGAGCAGAAAATACAGCAGCTTCTGCTTCCGAAAAACACCCCTTCCCGAAAAGATAGCCGCAACCGCGTCGAAACCCTTCAGGTCCCTCCACAATCCCACGTTGCTCCCAACCTTCCGGCGGGAGTAGGTCAAAACACTTTCCAGGCCCGATACATTCCGGAATCTGTCGGCGTCTTCCTTCCGGCACAAAAGGCAGATCCGTGATCGGGGGACCATTTCCGGCTTTCTCAAAACTTCGATCGCGCGCCTGACGTAGGTTGGGCTTTCGGTCTGTATCACCAGAATGTGAGGGGATGGTTTCGGCAATGGGGCTCCCTGCCAGACGCGCCCCCATAGAAATCGCAGAAGACTGCGAGAGGTGGCATAGAAGTAGTCGCCATTCTCGTTGACTACCAGTATCTTGGGAACTCCAAGGAGGAAAGGAAGCAGCTTCAGCTTGGCGAATCCTTTCTCACCTGAGAAAAAGACCACTCCGCTATCAAAACTCTGTCGGCGTAAAGTTCTCCACCCTCGCCCTTCAGTCGAAGCGGAGATCCTGGTGACCTCGGCCTGATCAGGAATCAGCCGGCCCCACTTCTCTTCACTCGAGTCGGCCAGCGACCGATGACAGGTTTCGACAACGAGGACTTTTTCTCCCAGAGGTCGATGCGGAAAATCTTCCAGGTACCGAACAAATTCCTCGGAAGGCCTGTGAAGGGGCCCCGCAAACGACCGAACCAAGGTCCCCAGCGACAGGGCTCGACGGTCTCCTTGGTAATCGATTTCATATGCGGACCCTGGAAGCCGTCGGGCGGCTCTCTTGATACGCAAATAGCCGCGGTTCAGAAGTGGGAACAGGACCTGATCGAACGCACCCGGCATCTCGGGCAACTTCTTATTGAAGAAGAAAAGATGGTCGAAGGGTGGAAACAGTTCCAGGTAGAAACGGACTTGTGGCCGGTCGGTAACGAGAGCCGAGAGGATCCATTCAGGGTTGCGCTCCCGTAGCTTCTTAGCAAGGTGAAGGAACTGGGGAAGATGACAGCATTGAACCAGAAGCACACTTTCCGGAGAAGGGGTCGCCGAAGCTGTATTCATAGCACTACAGTGATCATGCTAACAAACATTAAGATCGAGACAGGCAGTCGAAAGACGAAAGGGGTGTACCGTTCTTTGGGGTTTGAGCCGCAACGGTGTGAAAAAATTACTCTAAGGGTCCGTGTGTGACCATCCTGGAGTAACTCCCGGCACCCCTTCCGCTGCTATAAAGCACCCGTTCTTCGGGACTTGGACCTCGGAAACGACTGCCACAGTCATGGCCAAAAGGTATAGATTATGGCCATGCCGAAATCGACCCCGAGAAGGCCCGGAAACCCTGGCCAAAATAGAGACTCTCGCGATGGGGTTTTTGGCCACCCCGAAAGCCAGTTCGGCCCGCTCCCTCGCGTCGGCCTCTACGCCCGCGTTTCGACACCGCATCAGCACACGATCAGGATGCAGCTGCGGCAGCTACGAGAGTTCCTGGAACGCCGTCGCTGGCAGGAGGTCCTTGTTGTCGAAGAGGGCGTCTCCGGATCCAGGCGGCGCCCGGAGAGAGACCGTCTACTCGACGCTGCGCGGCGGCGCGAGATAAGACCATCATCGCGAGCGAAACTTACCGATTTCGGGACCAGCGGGCTCGCTTAGAGTAATTTTTCACACCGTTGCGGCTCAAACCCCTAGTTAAGGCAAAGTGCGCGGTCGCAGCCGGGGGCTATGACTGCGACCGGTAGTTTATCGGCGGTGTGTCGCTGTGGACGACGAGACGTGTCATGGAGGGGTGACAGAAGTAAGGAAATTACTTACCATAGAACACATGCCCAACCAACCCGAGGTGCGTGTCGTGATCGTCAGTAAGTTGACTTCCAAGTCCCAGACCACCATCCCGCAGCCGATCCGCGCTGTGCTCGGGCTGCAGCCAGGAGACGAATTGGCGTACGAGATCGTCGATGGGCGAGTCATGATCACGAAGGGGCAACGAGGGACCACAACGGACGACCCGTTTCGCACCTTCGAGGAATGGCGCTCGGAAGCGGACACTACGGCCTATGCGGACCTTTGAGCGCGGTGACGTGACCCTCTGTGCCAACATGGGTGAGACACTTCTTCCCCACTAAATTAGACTAGAGGGTGAGAAGCTGGATCACACGATGATGGTAAACAGGAGCGATAAGAAACTGAGGATTTTGGAGACTTCGGAGCGAAGCGGAGAGGTCCCCAAAATCGGTGCGGAACGGACTGAGCCCGACAGGGTTCTTCCTAGACCCGATCCGGAAGTTCCCAGCAAGGCCACGCGTCGCCGATTTTCAGCCCGCTATAAGCTCCGGATCCTGGAGCAGGCCGATGGATGTGAAGAGTCGGGCGGAGTGGGAGCCTTGCTGCGCCGAGAAGGACTTTACTGGTCGAATCTTCAGACCTGGCGACGACAACGCGAGGAAGGAACGCTGCAGGCGCTGACTCCTCGCAAGCGGGGGCGCAAGTCCAAGCCGGTCAATCCTCTGGATCATCAATTGAGGCAAGTTCAGGCCGAGAATCGGAAGTTGAAGCGCAAGCTCGAGAAGTTTGAAGCCATGCTGGATCTCCAAAAAAAAGTCTCGCAACTGTTGGGGATCTCTCTGGCGAGCAGCGAAGAGAACGGAGACGAGAGCTGATGGACGAAGCTTTGCGATTCTCACAATCCCACGGAGTCCGGGCCGGCTGTCAGGCTCTGGATCTGCCGCCATCCAGTCTGTATCGGGAGAAACTTCGGCGGGAACGGCCGGCGATGGATCCTCGACCTCGGCCCGCATCCCCACGCGCCTTGAGCCCGCCCGAGAAGGAAGCTGTCGTGGAGGTCCTGCACAGCCAGCGGTTTGTCGACAAAGCTCCCGCCACAGTGTGGGCGGAGCTACTGGATGAAGGGCGATACTTGTGCTCGATCCGAACCATGTATCGCATTCTGTCCCAACGTCTGGAAGTCAAGGAGCGTCGCCGCCAGCGCCGCCATCCCCAATACGCCAAGCCAGAATTCCTGGCCACCGGCCCCAACCAATGTTGGTCATGGGACATCACCAAGCTCAAGGGTCCCGTCAAATGGAGTTATTACTACCTCTATGTGGTTCTGGATATCTTCAGCCGCTACGTGGTGGGCTGGATGGTGGCCACCCAGGAGAACTCACGCCTGGCCAAGGCTTTGATCGCCCAGAGCTACTCCAAGCAGGCGATCGTGTCGGGAGATCTCACCCTCCATGCTGATCGAGGGTCGTCGATGAGTTCCAAGGCACTGGCCTTGCTGCTGGCCGATCTGGGAGTGACCAAGTCTCACTCTCGGCCTCACGTCTGTGACGACAATCCCTACTCGGAGGCCCAATTCAAGACCCTCAAGTACCGGCCCGAATTCCCGGCTCGATTCGGCACCATCCAGCAAGCCAGAACCTTTTGCCGGGAGTTCTTCGATTGGTATAACCGCGACCATCGCCATTCGGGTATCGGCCTGCACACTCCCGAGGACGTGCACTACCTCACCGCCATCGCCACACGTCGCAATCGAGCCCAAACACTGGAGGCCGCCCATGCACTCTTCCAGGAGAGATTTCCCAATGGCAAACCCGTTCCTCCCGCTCTTCCAGAGGCGGTTTGGATCAACCCTCCCGAAAAGAAGGACCCCTGAGATGACGCTACTGTAATTTATTCACCAAAGTGTCTCAAAGTTGTTGACACGTTCCGTGATTAAGGTGCCGTTCCCGTACACGGACCGCGCGACGCGGCAGTCGCGACCAGCCGTGGTTGTCTCGACGGCTCAACTCCAGGAGTTGCACGGACTCTTGTGGGTCGTCATGATTACCAGCGCCGAGAACCGGGGCTGCCGGGAAGCTACTTTCACCCTTACACCAGGAACGACAGGCGAGTCTATCCTCTGCCGCCGGGAGGCCGGGACGGCGATTACCTGACCGATCGCCTCACCGACGAAGCCTTGAAGATTATCGACCAGTGGGCCGGGGAACCGTTCTTTCTTTACTTCCCCTACTACACCGTTCACACCCCCATTGAAGGCAGACCGGAGTTGGTCGAAGAATACGAAGCCCGGGTGAACCCCGATGCCCAGCACACGAACCCGGTTTATGCTGCCATGCTGCACAGCCTGGACGAGAGCGTCGCTCGGATTCTGGCAAAACTGAAAGAGCTGGACATAGAGGACGACACCGTCCTCATTATAACCGGTGACAACGGCGGGATCGACATCCCCTGGATAGACGGCGGACCCACCGATAATGCGCCTCTTCGTGAGGGCAAAGGATCGGTTTATGAGGGGGGTGTCCGGGTTCCCACCCTGGTGCGGTCCGGGTCGAGCTTTACAATCTGGCCGAGGACATTGGAGAGGCCAACGACCTGGCGGCAACCCGTCCCGATAAGGTGGGGGAGTTGAGAGACCTACTCCACGGCTGGAGGCTGAAGATGCAAGCCCAGATGCCCACGGCTAATTAAGAATTAAGAATTAGGAATTAAAAATTGGAAAAAGGTGACTGTCCCTTTTTTCTGGCGTCCCAACGTTGCAGGAGAGAGTGGGAGGGGCCTCATTCCATCCGTACTACAGCGGCAGCAGACTTCTGACCCGCGAAAACAGCCTGGCCTGGGCACTTGACGTGGGGTAGTCGGCCAGATGTCGTTCAATGTCCTCAGCGAGCCTTGCCACCGACTCATAGCAGTTCGCCGGATCCTTTCGAAGCGCCTTGAGCGCAACGGAATCCAGGTAGCCTCGAATTTGTGAGCGCAGTGCCTGGAGGCTGCACCCTCTGTCGCGGCACACGCGCTCGGGCGTCACCAGGATGCTGGTTTGTTTGACTTCCACAACCACACGGCGGGTCACGATAGCACTGGGGGGCTCCAGTTGCTTCTGTGAGCGTCCCCCGGCATCGGCAATACGTGGCAAACCCGACTCGGCGGGTCGATGCCCGCACAGGAGTTCGTAAAGAAGAGCTCCCAGCGCATGGACATCGTCGGCTACAGAGGCCCTTCTTCGTACCGCCTTCCGGGGGCCGGTGGATCCCGCCTCCGTCGCTTTAGAAAGCACAATTTTGCTGGCTGGCCAGGCCGGTCGAAGTCCCGGGAGGTCCGGGATCCCGGCGCCGACGAGGCGGGGTGTTCCCTCGCCGTCCACCAGGATGTTGCCCGGTCTCAGGTCTCGGTGCAGGCTGGAACGCCGGTGGAGGTAATCGACAGCTGAACAGATTCTAAGGAACAGGCGCAAGCGCCTTCTGATGGAAAGTTCCCGGCGGTCGCAGTATCGATCCAGTGCTTCGCCACTGAAATGCTCCGTTACAATGTAGGGGAAGCCTGCCTCGGTAGTTCCGCCGTCGAGCACTCTCACCAGATTTGGATGATCGAGAGCCGCCAGCAGACAGCAATGCTGGTCGATACTCCCGGAGAGTTCCCGATCGAGGGAATCCGGCCTGATCATCCTGATCAAGACCTGGGTTCCCGATCCGTCATCGAGTTGCTGTGCCAGGTAGACGGTGCCTGTCGCCTGCTGCTCGATTGCCTTGATGATCCGGTAAGGTCCGATGTCGGCATCGAAGGTCAGCGGAATCGGAGGCCGGAGCGCGGCCGTTTTGTGAGCCGCCGGGACAGCCTCCCTGCCCGATGACCGGCCGAAGGCGAGCCGCGAGGTCATCTCTCCTGCCAGCCAGGCGTCATGGGTCGACACCTTGCGAAGGAAATCGAGGCGCTCTTCAGGCCCACGTTCAAGGGCCCGATTGAACAGTTCCCTGATGCGGTTCCAGTCCGTGGTTGCCATTTGACCCGTTTTGGAACCCTGACTCGCGGGTACTCTAACAGCTATTCAAGAAAAAGTGTACTTCGAATTTCTGACAGTGGGGAACCCGGCCCTACGATACCTTTATTTCTTTGGGGGGGGTGAGGCGATCCGCTGGATTGTATGGGTGTCCCAGGTTCCAGGAGTTAAATCCGCACGAGGACGAACACGGCCACGGCTGTGCCCACAATCGCTGTCCCGTAACAGACGATTGGCAATAAGGCCCCCAGGCCCTTTAGTCCGATATCTGCTGCGACATAGCGAAAGCGGTGGGCCCAGTGGAACAGGGGGAACGAGATGAGTACGAACAGATACACTCTCGCCAGGGGATGGTGGATCAAGATGAAAAAATCGTCTTCTTTGATCCATCCCCCCGGGACGGCGAATCCGGTCAAGAGGAGAGTCACCGGGACGAAGAGAGCGGCAACAACACCTCCTGCGGAAAACAGCGACCAGAAGGCTGGCTCGTTTGATTTGGCCATGGGCTTCACCCCAACACAATCCAGGCGATCAGAATCGACACGACGAGCCAGGCAACATAGTTGGAGCCGGCGATCAGGAGTGGACTCAACCTCTCTTCTCCTCGCCAGACGACCAAGACCTTCGGTGTCAGGTTGAACCAGGTGACACTGTGATACACCACCATCGGCAGTGCGATCGCGTGCAGAGCGATACTCACTCGAGATTCTCTCAGCCACAGAAAAACTGACTGAAACGCATCCCGGTCCTGGGCTGAAGCTGCCAGCACCAGAAGCAAGACGGCGTATCCTCCCACCGCCAGGCAAGTCAACTCACGGACCATGAAAAGGAAGTGAGTCTTGCGCCTGAGCCACCAGGTGGCGGGCATGGGGCGCATGTATTCCCTGGTCCTGGTACCTGGGGCGCCCCTGGTCTTACCCGTTTCGTGTGTCATTGCTTTTTCCAGGTGTAGGATTCACGCGCACGCGGGTCTAGCTGTTTCGCCACGGCATCAGTACTTCTTTCATCCACTGCGTGGTGTGGGTGACTTTGGCCTGCTGGATGGCCGCGGCCGGGTCGACGTGCTTCGGACAGACGCGTGTGCAGTCTCCCACGAACGTACATTCCCAGATCCCTTCGTCCTGAAAAATCACCTCAGCTCTACTCTCAGCACCGCCGTCTCGCGAGTCCAGGTTGTAGCGCTGAGCCAGAGCGATGGCTGCAGGTCCCAGAAAGTCCGGATTCTGCCCGTAGACGGGACAGGCGGCGTAACAGAGCATGCAGTTGATGCACATGCTGAATTGCTTGTAATGGGCCAGCTCCACCGGTGTCTGCATGTACTCACCCTCTTCGACTGCCTTTTCTTCTTTGGGGATGAGCCACGCCTGCACTTCACCGAGCTTGTGCAGGAAGTCCTCCATGTTGATGATGAGATCCCGGATCACAGGGAAGTAGTTGAGCGGGTCAACGCGAATCGGGTTCGGATAATAGTCGCGCAGAAAAGTGGCGCAAGTCAGCTTGGGGTCGCCATTGACCATCATCCCGCAGCTTCCGCACACACCCATCCGGCACGACCATCGATAAGACAGCGTGCCGTCGATCTGGTCCTTGATGTAATTGAGTGCGTCGAGAACCACCCAGTCCTTGCGGAAGGGGACCTCATACTTCTGGTAGCGGGGATGGTCTTCCTCGTCAGGTTGATAGCGGAAAACTTCCAGGGTCATTGTCTTCTCTGGCATAAGCTCATGGGTGGCCTGCACCCCTCCTCCCGTCAGTTCTCCTCTTTTCCTTCGCTACCTGCGGGACGGCCATACTTGCGCTCTCCCGGAGGCCAGCGGGTCACCACCACGTCGAGATATTTGATGCGCGGATCGTCTTCGGTCTGATAGGCCAATGAATGTTTGAGAAAGTGCTCATCATCGCGCTGGGGATGATCTGTACGTTGATGGGATCCGCGGGATTCGGTCCGCATCAAGGCGCTGTGGGCAACCGCCTCGGCCGTGTCGAGCATGTATTCCAGTTCCAGGGCGGCCGTCAGTTCCGTGTTGAAGGTCAGGCTATGATCCGCCAGTTCGACCCGGTGGAACCGCTCTTTCAGTTGCCCGAGAACGGCGCAGGTGTCCTGCAGCGCCCCTTCGCTTCGATAGATGCCGGCCCCACTCTCCATTGTCTGGGTCAGGTCGGCTCGCAGCCCGGCAATCGTCTCCTTGCCACCTTTCGGTTGAAAGAATTGTTCTCGGATTCGTTTTTGTTCGGCCTCGGCCTGAGCCTGGATTTCCTCAACTGCAATGCTCTCATGCCGGGCACTGAACCGAACCGCCGCACGCGCCGCACGCGCCCCGAACACCAGGAGCTCCGTGAGCGAGTTGGAACCAAGCCGGTTGGCCCCATTGATGCTCACACAGGCACATTCGCCCGCTGCAAACAATCCTGCCAGGGGAGTCTCTCCATCGGTGTTGGTGTGCACTCCACCCATCATGTAGTGAACTACGGGCCGCACAGGAATCAGCTCATGCACAGGGTCGATTCCCACATAGTTGCGGCACAATTCCCGCACGAAAGGAATCTTCTTGTTGATCTTCTTTTCGCCCATGTGGCGGAGGTCCAGATGGACATAATCACCGTAGGAGCCTTCGATCGTGAGGCCCTTCTCCCGTTCCTTGATGAACGCCTGAGACAATCGGTCACGAGGCCCGAGTTCCATCGATCTTTTCTGCGGGTGTTTGGGATCGCTGACGTCGATTGGCTGCCCCAGGTCGTAATCCTGGAGATAACGGTATCCGTCCCTGTTCACCAGGACGCCGCCCTCGCCTCGGGAAGCCTCGGTAATCAGGATTCCCGTTCCCGGCAGGCCCGTGGGGTGGTATTGGACAAACTCCATATCCTTGAGAGGAACGCCGGCCCGGTAGGCCAGCGCCATGCCGTCGCCGCTCTTGATGGCCGCGTTGGTCGTGAAGGGAAATATCCGTCCACCTCCGCCGGTGCAGAGAATGACGGCCTTACCCGCGATCGGACGAAGCTGCCCGCTGCGGAGTTCCAGCGCTGTCACGCCCTGACAACGCCCATCGTGAGTCAGGAGCCGGGTAACGAACCATTCGTCGTAGCGGGTGACGTTGTTGAACTTCAGCGCTGTCTGGAAAAGCGCATGTAGCATGTGGAACCCGGTTTTGTCGGCGGCGAACCAGGTCCGCTCGGTCTTCATGCCGCCGAAGGGCCGTACCGCCACGCTGCCGTTGGGTTCACGGCTCCAGGGGCATCCCCAGTGCTCCAGCTGAATCATCTCTCGTGGAGCTTCGTTGACGAAGGCCTCCACTGCGTCCTGGTCAGCCATCCAATCGGCCCCGGAGATGGTGTCATAGGCGTGGTCGTCCAGGCTGTCGTTGGGCTTGATGACCGCAGCTGCGCCACCCTCCGCAGAGACCGTGTGCGAACGCATCGGGTACACTTTTGAAACGACACCAACGCTCAGGCTGGGGTTCTCTTCGCCAATTGCGATGGCCGCCCGCAAACCGGCTCCGCCACCACCCACGATCAGAATGTCGTGGCTAAGTAATTCCATGACGTACCATGCTTTACCGTGCGAAGTCTTGACCCTTCGCTCCGCATCCAAGTCTCGGCACCACAGCACTTCCCAGGGCGTGATTATGATCTGTGAGATCAAGTTGAAAGTCAACTTCCAGACGGGGAAAGGGTCATCTCCGGGACCGGCCCAGACCCCGCGAGTAACCCTGACAATTCAAGAAAACTACAGAGGCAGGAACGCCAGTGACTGCGCAAGCAGCGCGGAAGCTGCCGGGAGTCAGCTTGTCAGCTCCTCGGCACATTCGCTTTCAGAAACTCGACCAGAGTCTCCACGTCCTCCTCATCGTTGTAAACAAACGGAGAGACGCGGATTCGACCCTGTCCGCCCCAGACCAGGATCCGGGCCGCCGTGAGCTGATCCCAGAGCCCTTGCCACTCTTCGTACCGGAAGGCCACGTTGCCGGCGAGACGCCGGGTGTCGGCAGGGGTGATCACTTCCAGGCCAAGTTCCCGGAGACGCGCCCGAACTATGGCGGCCAGGCCGACGACATGATCGTACACCCGCTCTCTTCCCAGTGCCTCGAGGTAGTGGAGCCCGTTGACAAGAGCATAAAGACTGACCCAGGACTGATTTCCAACCGTGACCCGGCTGGCGTCGTTCCTGGGGATGATCCTGGTTGGATCAGCAATGGGCGGGTGCTCCTCAACCGAGGCCTCCCCAATGAACAGGGGGTCGAAGTGTGGCTGAAGACGGCGGTTCCAGTGGAAGATGCCCAGACCGTGAATGCCCAGGAGCCACTTATAGGTGCAGCAAACTGTGAAGTCGATGTCGGACAGATCGAGGGGAACGACGCCCATGGAGTGGGAGACGTCGGTGAGAATTGCAGCCCCGTGCCGGTGAGCGAGCCGGGCAAGGCCATGAATGTCATGGCGCAGTCCCGTCAGATAGCTGACATGACTGACAGGGACCAACCGGGTTCGGCTGTCAATCGCCTCTGCGAAATCTCCTGTGGACAGATCGAAGTCTCGACTCTTCACGAGCCGCACTTCCACACCAAATCGTGACTCCAGGCGAGCGAAGGGATAGATCATGCTCGGGTAATCGAGGTCATTGATGACCACGTTGTCGCCTTCCTGCCAGGGCAGCGACCAGCACACCAGATTGATCGCATCGGAGCAGCTCCCCAGAAAACCGATATCCGAAGGCGGGACCTGCATCATCCCTCCCAGGCGCTCACGAGCTTCCTGAGAGACGTCGAAGAAACGGGCTCGGCCGCCGGGGCCACCGCTCTTATCTTCGACAAATCTCTCCAGTGCCTGTTTGACGGTCTCCAACTGGGGAGGCTCTCCGCCGGCTGCCAGGTGGACACATCCTTCCAGTCCGATGAAGTCGCTCTTGGGCGCCAGGCTCGACATAGGGGAGTATTATTCCACGCCAGTTATCCACGTTCCAGGTTCCACGTTGGCGCGCTCATTGCATTCGCGCCTCTGTCTTCTCGGCGACTGGACAGATCATCTCCGGGACCGGCCCCGAAGCCGCAAGGAACAGTGCCCATCAAGGAAACTACAGAGGCAGGAACGAAGTGACTGCGCAGCAGCGCGGAAGCTGCCGGGAAACGATAATGTCAGCAAACACTGATTCGCAGGAACGACAGTGACTGCGCCGCGGCCTGGCTCCCGCGTTTCTGTCGTCCCGTCTTGTCACCCTGCCCATGCGCGATCCCAAGGCGCAACTAAGCAACCGGTAACCAGGTAACTAATCGGCCCGTGCTAAAATACTGACTTCTCGAGCCCGCGTGGGGGTATAGCTCAGTTGGCAGAGCACCTGCTTTGCAAGCAGGGGGTCACCGGTTCGAATCCGGTTACCTCCACCATTGATATTAAACGACTTACAGGATTCTAGAACGCCGGAAAAGCGACCATTTTCGCTTCCTGGGTAACGCTCTGGGTAACAAACGCGGGTTGCTTCACTGGCCAGAAGCCCTTGCAACTGTAGTAGGATTGCTACCGTTATCTAACCTTTCCAAAGACAGTGCGTTACTTGAACAAACTTCCCTTAATCCTGACGGCTGCCGTACTAGCGCCGTCGCTGTCCGTTCTTCGGGGAGAGAAGCCTGGAGACCTGCCCCTCAAGAAGCTGGGCGAAGTGTTCCAGGTCGGCTACTGGGGATATGAGGTTACTCCTCTCCCCAAACAGACCGGAACATCGCTAATAACGGTCAGAGTTGACTGTGTGAACCTGTCAAAGGACGGGTCCAGCATGATTCCGCCCTTTTATCTGCTCGACGCCGACGGCGTTCGTTATGACCGTTCTATGTCGAGTGCCACTCTTGTCCAAATTAGCCATAAGAGAGGTCGGGTCGACCTCGTAAGATTCGGTTGATCGAATAACCGGACAAGGAGGACCCGACCATGAATCGATTTTGCAGCATTTTCAGTCAACTTCTCCAGCTTTTTCCTCGCTGGGAGTTTCAACAACTGGTCCTGGAGACCAAAGCCGAGCGCCATGCACGCGGTTTCAGCAGCTGGGGACAGTTTGTCGCCATGCTGTTTTGCCAGCTGGGCCGTGCTCATAGCCTGCGGGAGATCTGCGGAGGCCTGGCCAGCTGTGAAGGAAAACTGCATCATCTTGGAATCGCTTCTCCCAAGCGCTCCACCCTCAGCTATGCCAATAAGCATCGACCCTGGCAACTGTACGAAAAGGTTTTTTACCGCCTGCTGGATCGTTGTCTGAGAGAGACCGAAGGGCGTCGCAAGAGAAGATTTCGTTTCAAGAATCCGCTGCTGAGTCTGGATGCGACCGTCATCGATCTGTGCGCACAATTGTTTGACTGGGCTCATTTTTGCCGAACCAAGGGGGCCGTCAAACTGCATCTACTCTTGGACCACAACGGTTACCTTCCCGTCTTTGCCCACATCACCGAGGCAGCCACGGCCGACATCACCGTGGCTCGCCGTCTGAAGTTTGCCGCCGGCACCGTTGTCGTCTTTGATCGCGGCTACAACGACTACAACTGGTATGCGGACTTGACCCGTCAGGGCGTCTTCTTTGTGACCCGTCTCAAAGACCGTGCCGATTACGAGGTCCTCGAAGACCGCCCGCTTCCCAAAAACCGTCGAGTCGTCCGTGACCAGGTGATTTTCTTTCACGGACTGGCCGCCCAGGACAAAACCTGTTTCTTGCGCCTGGTCGAAATCCAAGATCCGCTCTCTGGCCGCCTCGTTTTTTTGACGAATCACCTGGATTTCGGAGCCACCACCATTGCCGCAATCTACAAGGAGCGCTGGCAAATCGAGCTCTTTTTCAAGGCCCTCAAGCAGAATCTACGGGTCAAGACCTTCGTCGGCACCTCGGCCAACGCCCTCAAGACCCAAATTTGGACAGCATTGATCGCTCTGCTGATCCTGAAGTTTCTGCAGCTCAAAGCAACCTTTGACTGGTCACTGTCCAATCTGGCCGCACTGCTGAGGATGAACATGTTCGTTCATAGAGACTTGTGGAGGTGGTTGAACCAACCATTCAAGTTCCCACCCCTACTACCGGAGAGCTCTCAACCCTCCTTCACCTTCTCGTAATCTGGACAGCACAATCGGAGACCTGGACATGAAAAGACTGAAAATCCCGTCCAAGACGCCAATAAAATCAAGGGGTTGATGATCGAATCTCAGCTAATTTGGACAGCAGTGGTCGAGTGCATACGAATTGAGCCCGCTAGCAAGCGTCAACCCGGGCGTCTGGAAAAGCGGCGATGTCTCGTTCCGAATACCTTGGAAGAATACAAAATACTGGCTGGTCCTGAGTGGCGGTTACTGGTCGTCTGAAAAGGCGCGCGTTCTAGTCGGGGAGAAGCACGAAGGTACCCCACAACTTTTGGTTAAAACAACGCCCTCTTACACAGACGCAGCCATCAGAGCCAAGGTGCAGGGAGTGGTCCTCCTTAAGGGGATGGTGCGACGGAATGGCCGGGTTGACACCCTGAGCGTCGTCCGGAGCCTGGGATACGGTCTCGATGAAAACGCCATTAGAGAAATGGCATCCTGGAGATGGAGGCCTGCAATGCGCAACGGTAAAGCAGTCGATGCCTGGGCAACAATCGAAGTAGCCTTCAACCTCCGTTGATCAGGCTGCGAATCACATCTCATGCCCATTTGCAAAAGTGGCCGCACCTGGGCCAGGCGCCTGAATACCGGGAAAAATCAGGCAACAAGAGGAACGTAAATGCTTGAACAGCAAAGACGAGCAACAACTACGTGAACTCATAACCCAACGAGATAAGTGGGCAACCTCACCACACTCGCAGCCAAGGAGACGGCCTCGTACTGTGCCCAGAATTGTTGCCCCGGCAGGAGACAAACGGGGCCAATTCCAGCCAACTGGATCACATTCAGGGAATCGTAAATATTCGGTAAACCCATCATCGGCTTTATGCCTAATGGGGTGAGGCGGGTTGGGAACTCAAGTGGAGCGAAGCGATCTTCGGAAGTGTTTGCTCAGGGGGTAGAGCCAGATGCTTTTGGTGGGCAGATCGGCCTTGCGGTCACGGTCCAGCTTGCCCCGGCCCTGGGTGTGTCCGACATGGATCCAGTTGGCGGCCTTGTAGCAGGCGCCTGTGAAGCGCCCCGTGTCGACGAAGGTTTCCAGCAGAACGGGTCGGTAGGCGTAGCGGTCGTGCCAGTCCTCGGGGAGTTGACGCGCGGCCATGGCCAGCAGTTTAGAGGCCAGGTTCTTGGACTCGACCCAGGGAAGGATCAAGAAACGGGCGTTGTTGACGATCAGTTGAAGGTTTCTCTCCCTTTCCGAAGGACGCCAGCCGATGAAGCGGTCGCGAGGGGCGGTTTTCCAAGCGGCGGCGCCAAAGCCGAGCAGGGCCAGGATGCGGCTTTCGGAACAAGCGAAGTAGCGCAGCTGAGCACCCGGCAGGGGCTTGTATCCCAGATAGTGGTAGCGGTCGATGTATTCATTCCACAAAGTGGAGTCGGGGCGGCTCAGGACCGGCTCCAGATGCAGGCCGGACAGCTCGTGCACGGGTCGGGACAGCAGCGGTTGTGGTGCGCTGCAGAAAGTGTGTTTGATTGGGCCCGAGCCTCCCTTCGGGTTGCGAGGGGGCGGCAGCTGCAGCAACCCCTGCCGATGCATGCGCAGCATGGCCACCCGGCAGCTCATCTCCTTGAGGCCACCGTCAGGCTTGAACCAGCCCAAGAGCTGGCAGGCCAAGCGGGAGAGCTGGGCCCGCGAGCGGGTCGGATCTTCGCCAATCAGCTCACACAGTCGCCGCATCTCCCGGCCGCTAAAGTCTCGCCCGCAGAAGCGTTTCATCCAGCCTCCGCTGCCGGCGTCCTGGCCCAGGTCAATGCGCGGGCACGATGGGGGCTTATTTCCCAGGGAAGAAAAGGATCCAGGTCGGGTGGCGGCTGTCCGCCTTGCCTAGCGCAGGCCTGCAGATAGTCCCTGAGCCACAGGCGGGGGTTGAGGCCGTTGAGTCGCAGGGTGGCAAAGATGCTGAATAAGCTGGCCGCCAACTGGGCGCTCCAGCGGCTGCCTGAGCCGTAGTAATTCTTGCGTCCCACCACCGGGTTGCGCAAGGCGCGTTCGGCGGCGTTGTTGTCCATAGCCACTTCCGGTTGATCCACAAACACGGTCAGCCCTGGCCAGTGTCGAGCCAGGCTTTTCAGGACCTTGCGACAGGGGGGAGCCAGGCTGGGAAGCTGGCGTTGAGCCTCGCATTGCTCTCGCATTTTCTCAACCGCCACCCGCAGCTTTCGATCGGCCCGGGCCCATTCCAAGGGCTGATCGCGAACTGCCAGCCGCAGCTGATTGGCAGCAAAGAGCCGGCCAATGTCGTCAATCCACATCAGGGACCAGTCCTGCCAGGGGGGGTGGGATAGGCCCAGTCGCCAAAAGTCGCGGCGCACGTGAGCCCAGCAAAAGGCATGGCAAATACGCCCCTCTGAGACCCGGACCAGCTTCTTATAGGCAGAATATCGATCGGTGAGTAAAGTGCCCTGGGCGCTGCCGAAGTGAGATTGAGGCACTGCAGACGAGCGACTGGGTTGGAGCTGGTACACGACTGTGGAGGCCGACAAAAACACCCACAAATGCCAGAGCCGTCCGCTTTTGCCTTCCACCGCCACAAACACCGGCCAGCCGGTCTCGTCGGCTTGCCAGTTCTCCTGGGTGAGCTGCTGCTGGGCGATCGCCTCGGCCACCGGCAAAAACAGACCCTGCAGTTTTTTCAGCCCTCCGGCCACCGTTCCTGCAGAGAGAGTCAAACCGTGGTCTCGCCACTGCTGCAACAGACGGTGGGTGGGGCGGCAATGGTCAAACTTCTCCAGCAGAATCTCCACCCAAACCGAAATCCCTAGTTTGCCTTTGGGAATCAAGCGTGCCGGGGCGGGCGCCGTGACAATGCCGGGCAGCACCCCGCAGCGGCAGGCCGCTTTGTACTTGCGCCGCCGGATCACCCGCCGGTGGGCCCGCACTTCGATTTCGGCCACCTCGGCGTCTTCCGTCCAGCCCAAGGCTTCCAGTGCCAGACCGCATTTCGGACAGCTTTTTTGGGCTTCCTCCAGATCCACTACCTCTTCCTGGGCTGCCAACCCGTCCAGAGTGGTCCGACCGTGCCCCTGCTTGCCTTTTTGCTGCCCTCGGGGTCGCCCGCTCGCCTTGGGGCTGGAACTGCCAGCGCGCCCACCCTTGGCCTGTTCACTCTTGCGCCCCCAGAGCTGACTCTCCAGCTCTCGAACTCGAGCCCGCAGACTCAAGTTCTCTGACTTCAACTGCTTTTCTCTCTCCACCGCCCCGGCATGCTGGGCCTTCCAGTACGCTGCCGCCCAGCGCAGCCGGATGTACTCTTCCTTGGCCACCAAAACCCGCTTCGTCGAGCCATCAGCCGTCAGTCCACCCGATTCCGGCTTGGTGGTAGCACTCAGCTGCATGCTCCCTGTATACACACTCGCAGCTTCTGTGTCCAGCAAAGTTTGACCGCGGGCTTATTTGGAAGGAGATTATTGCAAGACGGGGTTTACCGAATATTTACGGGAATCGTAAATATTCGGTAAACCCATCATCGGCTTTATGCCTAATGGGGTGAGGCGGGTTGGGAACTCAAGTGGAGCGAAGCGATCTTCGGAAGTGTTTGCTCAGGGGGTAGAGCCAGATGCTTTTGGTGGGCAGATCGGCCTTGCGGTCACGGTCCAGCTTGCCCCGGCCCTGGGTCTGTCCGACATGGATCCAGTTGGCGGCCTTGTAGCAGGCGCCTGTGAAGCGCCCCGTGTCGACGAAGGTTTCCAGCAGAACGGGTCGGTAGGCGTAGCGGTCGTGCCAGTCCTCGGGGAGTTGACGCGCGGCCATGGCCAGCAGTTTAGAGGCCAGGTTCTTGGACTCGACCCAGGGAAGGATCAAGAAACGGGCGTTGTTGACGATCAGTTGAAGGTTTCTCTCCCTTTCCGAAGGACGCCAGCCGATGAAGCGGTCGCGAGGGGCGGTTTTCCAAGCGGCGGCGCCAAAGCCGAGCAGGGCCAGGATGCGGCTTTCGGAACAAGCGAAGTAGCGCAGCTGAGCACCCGGCAGGGGCTTGTATCCCAGATAGTGGTAGCGGTCGATGTATTCATTCCACAAAGTGGAGTCGGGGCGGCTCAGGACCGGCTCCAGATGCAGGCCGGACAGCTCGTGCACGGGTCGGGACAGCAGCGGTTGTGGTGCGCTGCAGAAAGTGTGCTTGATTGGGCCCGAGCCTCCCTTCGGGTTGCGAGGGGGCGGCAGCTGCAGCAACCCCTGCCGATGCATGCGCAGCATGGCCACCCGGCAGCTCATCTCCTTGAGGCCACCGTCAGGCTTGAACCAGCCCAAGAGCTGGCAGGCCAAGCGGGAGAGCTGGGCCCGCGAGCGGGTCGGATCTTCGCCAATCAGCTCACACAGTCGCCGCATCTCCCGGCCGCTAAAGTCTCGCCCGCAGAAGCGTTTCATCCAGCCTCCGCTGCCGGCGTCCTGGCCCAGGTCAATGCGCGGGCACGATGGGGGCTTATTTCCCAGGGAAGAAAAGGATCCAGGTCGGGTGGCGGCTGTCCGCCTTGCCTAGCGCAGGCCTGCAGATAGTCCCTGAGCCACAGGCGGGGGTTGAGGCCGTTGAGTCGCAGGGTGGCAAAGATGCTGAATAAGCTGGCCGCCAACTGGGCGCTCCAGCGGCTGCCTGAGCCGTAGTAATTCTTGCGTCCCACCACCGGGTTGCGCAAGGCGCGTTCGGCGGCGTTGTTGTCCATAGCCACTTCCGGTTGATCCACAAACACGGTCAGCCCTGGCTAGTGTCGAGCCAGGCTTTTCAGGACCTTGCGACAGGGGGGAGCCAGGCTGGGAAGCTGGCGTTGAGCCTCGCATTGCTCTCGCATTTTCTCAACCGCCACCCGCAGCTTTCGATCGGCCCGGGCCCATTCCAAGGGCTGATCGCGAACTGCCAGCCGCAGCTGATTGGCAGCAAAGAGCCGGCCAATGTCGTCAATCCACATCAGGGACCAGTCCTGCCAGGGGGGGTGGGATAGGCCCAGTCGCCAAAAGTCGCGGCGCACGTGAGCCCAGCAAAAGGCATGGCAAATACGCCCCTCTGAGACCCGGACCAGCTTCTTATAGGCAGAATATCGATCGGTGAGTAAAGTGCCCTGGGCGCTGCCGAAGTGAGATTGAGGCACTGCAGACGAGCGACTGGGTTGGAGCTGGTACACGACTGTGGAGGCCGACAAAAACACCCACAAATGCCAGAGCCGTCCGCTTTTGCCTTCCACCGCCACAAACACCGGCCAGCCGGTCTCGTCGGCTTGCCAGTTCTCCTGGGTGAGCTGCTGCTGGGCGATCGCCTCGGCCACCGGCAAAAACAGACCCTGCAGTTTTTTCAGCCCTCCGGCCACCGTTCCTGCAGAGAGAGTCAAACCGTGGTCTCGCCACTGCTGCAACAGACGGTGGGTGGGGCGGCAATGGTCAAACTTCTCCAGCAGAATCTCCACCCAAACCGAAATCCCTAGTTTGCCTTTGGGAATCAAGCGTGCCGGGGCGGGCGCCGTGACAATGCCGGGCAGCACCCCGCAGCGGCAGGCCGCTTTGTACTTGCGCCGCCGGATCACCCGCCGGTGGGCCCGCACTTCGATTTCGGCCACCTCGGCGTCTTCCGTCCAGCCCAAGGCTTCCAGTGCCAGACCGCATTTCGGACAGCTTTTTTGGGCTTCCTCCAGATCCACTACCTCTTCCTGGGCTGCCAACCCGTCCAGAGTGGTCCGACCGTGCCCCTGCTTGCCTTTTTGCTGCCCTCGGGGTCGCCCGCTCGCCTTGGGGCTGGAACTGCCAGCGCGCCCACCCTTGGCCTGTTCACTCTTGCGCCCCCAGAGCTGACTCTCCAGCTCTCGAACTCGAGCCCGCAGACTCAAGTTCTCTGACTTCAACTGCTTTTCTCTCTCCACCGCCCCGGCATGCTGGGCCTTCCAGTACGCTGCCGCCCAGCGCAGCCGGATGTACTCTTCCTTGGCCACCAAAACCCGCTTCGTCGAGCCATCAGCCGTCAGTCCACCCGATTCCGGCTTGGTGGTAGCACTCAGCTGCATGCTCCCTGTATACACACTCGCAGCTTCTGTGTCCAGCAAAGTTTGACCGCGGGCTTATTTGGAAGGAGATTATTGCAAGACTGGGTTTACCGAATATTTACGGGAATCCAGGTTAAGTTCTTGTAAACTATTACTTTACAGTATGATAGAGGTGCTGTAGGCGACCGAGGATCACTTGACTCTTAATCAGTAGGTTCGGGGTTCGATTCCCCGGCGGCCCACCAAGCTAAAATGAGTTATTGCAGTTATTTATATAAGGTGAACTCCCAAGAACCTCAAACCAGAAAGAAAATAGGGTCCAAAGAAAAACAAGCCAGAGTCGGCCCGAGCCCAAGAACCCAAAGGCACATCTTCTTCGCTCATTCATTGCCGCCTTGAAACACCTGGCTTCTGGTGCCCGCGACCAACTTATCACCGCCGAGAAACTGTCACTTGCCTTCGTTTTGGACAGCTATCGGTCGTAAAAGCCTTTGCTCTGCCGAACCTGGGTACGTTTTCAGATAGAAGGAGTACTGGGCGATAATGCCTATCTGGAATACATCGGAGGGCCGTGGACCCGGATGAACAGACTTCGAGAAATACAACTGGCTATCGACGAAGTCGACGGATTCACGTTTCAAACCATAGTACTCCAGGTCGCAACGGAGGAGTTATACCCGTCGTTGAACCCATCGGCATTCGGAGGTGACCTTGGAGAAGACGCCGTCATTGAAACGGTGATAGCCAATTCAGACCAGGCCGTGGGAATTGCTGTTTCCAAGCAAGCCACCATCGGCAAGATCAGAACCGATTGTGAGAAACGAAGGCAAACGGGGAAGAAAACTCATACCGTTGACTTCTTCACCTGGAAGGCTCCGCAACGGAAGACCATTGAGAAGTGGAAGAGAATAATCCTCGAGGAGTTCGGCTGGAAGCTCATCGTTCATGGCAAACCGTGGTTGCTTCCCCGACTCGAGAAAGAGGAGTTCGCGTCGCTGCTTGATGATCACTTGGCGGTGCCCCCTCCCGGCGGTAACTTCGTGAGTCAGATTGAGGCATCCTTCGCCGCGAACAATACGTCTGTCCGCAGGGGGTTGATTTCGACCCTGCCGAGTATCAACAGATCCGTTACCCGACCGGAGGTTAAGCAGATTAGTGAGTTCTTGAAAACAGGAACGAGTGTAGTTCTCAGCGGTGAAGCTGGGAGCGGCAAATCCGGAATCATCGGGCAGCTTTGTGAAAAAGCCGAGCCATCCCATTGTACCCTCGTCATGGATGCACGCCGTTTTGCTCACGTGAAGGATCGCGGGGAGCTTAGGCAAGCATTTGGGCTCTCCAGCCCGCTCGACGACGCAGTTCGTAGACTGGGCAGAAAGCATGGGCAAGCCCGGCTAATCATCGACCAGTTTGACAGCCTCTGCGGATCCGCCGCCCTCGACGTACTCAGAGAGCTCGTAGTCGCTTGCGCTGAGGATGAGGTTGTAGTTGTGGTTGTCGTTTGCAGAGAGTGGGAGCTTCAGAACGAAACACAACTGCAGAGGCTTCTCTCGCAAATCAACTTTGAAAAAGTAAGCTCAGAGCCCCCCTCCTCGCAAACGATCTCACAAATCCTCGAATCTGTCGGTATAGAGCAACCGTCCGAAGAGCTGCTGCGAATCTCCCGCAATTTCTTGAATCTCTCGCTGATAGTCCAGCTCGCAAGTGAATACACGGACATCAGCTTCTCTTCAATAAAGGAAGAGCTACAACTTTGGGATCTCTATCTACGATCTATCGAGGAGCGTGAGACAGATTCGAAAGACTTGCAACTTGGTGAAAAGATAGTAGCGCGGGCGATCGCATTGGCCCGGACTTCCCTTCACAACCCTTCTCCTTTACGCTTGTCCTATCCCAAGGTCCGTGAAGAGACAAGGTTAACCAGTTTGGGCATCATATATCCCGATGACGACAGCGGTTATCGATTCAGACATGAGGAGCTGCGCGCCTACTTCTATGCCTGGGATGCGGTTACCCATCGCGGCCTGATGCCGGAAAATCTTGTAAATGAAATCGATGCGAGTCAGTCAAGAGATGTCGTCAAATGGATGATTCGTCTCTACAACCAGAGGGCGCCCAGTCAGGCGGCTGAGTTCATCCGCAGCCTTGCGGGGATGTAGCGCCATGCGATTCTACGAAAAGGCGGCCGCCTTCGAAGTGGTTGCCAATCTCCCTTCACCGAGGTCCGAGCTCGTAGAAGCAGTTGTCGAGATACTCCAGGAACACCAAGAGCTAAGAAGACCCTTCTTCCAGGGACTACAGAATCCAGTTTGGGCTGATCGATTCTACGAACGCGGGCTGCTTACCGATAACAGACTCCTCGAAGAGAATCTACTCTTCCTGTTAACCCTCTATCTGTCAGAAGTGGCCGACAAGGTGCCTGAAGTCGTCGCCGGATGTGTAGATTCGTTGGAGACTGCGGATGAGGGTGTCCTTGGGAATCTCGCCCGGGCCCTCGCCAGAGTCCCCCCGGCACTGGCCCAGCAATGCTCGGGAAGTGTAGCTGGATGGATTCGTCAGCTCGATTCCCTCCAGACGCTACAGGAACACATCTTCGTATTCCTAGACTGCCTGGTTCACCAGGGTGGAATTAAACATGTCCTGGGTGTTCTAAGAGAGTTGCTTACCGTTAGACCACCAACCGACGTCGAAAGCCGACCGATCTCGCTGATCTCGCTGAGGTTCAAATACAACCAACAGCTCGACTCCAGTAATCATCTCAACACCATCATTTCTGAGATAGTTGAGAAAGTGTCAATCACCAGGGTAATTCCCCCACCTCCGTCACCAGGGTAATTCCCCCATTTGGGGATCATCATCATCTCGTTTCTCTTGATTTTCGGCGGTTGTGCTTGGGAAAACTTTTCCCAAGCAGGTTCCTCCTTTCTGGTCGCAGTCGTGGTCTGTTTCGAGCCAGCGTTTTTCCAGTCGCAGCATTTGCATTCGATTGAAAGCCCGATAGCGGGCGGAAAGCTGGCTGCTCGTGACCTCCTGTAAGACGGAACTGAAGTAATGCAGGGCACCGATTGGCTGGCCCGGGAGTCCGTTGAGCCAGGAGACGTACTTGCGTCCGCAGCCCAGGAAAATAGACTGGCGGACGTCCTCGAGCTCGATCCCTTGCTGGAACCACTGGGCAGCTAGCCGGCGATCCGAGGTCGAGTAGCGGCAGCGGATGCAGGGACGTTCCAGCAACATCTCTCCGATGGTCTCCACATAGAGGGTTTGAGCCGATCGAGTGGAGCTGAGTGAGTCAGCCGAGAGGCTGCGCTGGTAGGGCCAGTACTGGTCGGCGATCTCAAGGACCCCGGGAGCATGCTGGTTGGGGCTACGCCGGACCCGGCAGACCTGCCTCTCCTCGAGCTCCTGGAGATAGGTTCCAATCGAGCGGCGCGATTTGCGCAGCGCCCTGGCCACGTCCTGCTGGCGGAAGAGGAAGCGCCCGGTACTTCTGTCAGCGCCCAGCGAGATGTGAACGAACAGCTTGAAGGCCCCGTCGGAGAGTTTCTCCACAGCGGCCTGCCAGCCGGCGGTGGCGGCAAACCAGCCGTTGTCACTTTTGATCTTCAAACGGCTCATGGCGAAACCTCCTTTGAGGGGGATCCTTTGGCGGGTCGTTTTCGCCTCCGGTAAGAGTCGCCCTCCCACTCCAGCTGGTGAGCGTTGTGGCAGAGTCGGTCCAGCAGCGAGTTGGCCTGGATGGGGTCGCCAAACAGCGCCATCCACTCCTCCAGGCTGCGATTACTGGTCAGCATCAGCGAGCCTTTCTGATAGCGCTCGTAAACGATGTCGTACAGATCGTCGGCCTGCTCGTCCGTCAGGGGCTTGAGCCCAAAGTCGTCAACGATCAAGAAATCATAGCTGCAGTAGTTTTGGATGAGGCGATCGCGGGAGAGATCGGCCCGGGCCGCTTCCAGAGTACGGAACAGGCGCGGAGCCTGGATGTAGCGCACGTCATGACCGCGGCGTACGGCCTCGTGTCCCAGAGCCAGGGCGATGTGACTCTTGCCCACACCCACCGGCCCGCACAGGCAGATATTTTCTTTGTTTTCCAGAAAGCGGCAGGTGGCCAGGTCATAGATGCGGCGCCGCTTGATGTTCGGGTTAAAGCCAAAATCGAACTCCTCGAGGGTCTTGATCTCGGCAAAGCAGGCTTTCTTGAGCCGGCGAACAAACTTGGTCTGGGAGCGACGCTCCAGCTCATCCTGGACCAGCAGAGTCAGAAAGTCGACGTAGGCCAGTTGTCGTTTTTCGGCCTCCTTGAGCCGCACTTCCAGACTGTCCAACAATCCTCCTAATCGCAGTTGCTTGAGCTGGTCGAGCAGATGTTGATAGTGACTCATGAGACCTCCCGTCGGTGCACGAAGTAATCCTGGGGACGGGCAAATCGACAAGCTGAAGCCGCCGGACTGGAGGGTCTGCGAGGAGGCGAAGGGCGTCGGAACAAGCCTTTTTCCAGAATCTTCTTCAGAGAGGAAAAGCGGACATTGTCAAAGCGCAAGGCCCGCCGGCAGGCCTGATCCAGAGTGGCCGCTGGGTGGGACTCGGCCAGCCGCAGCACGGCCTGGGCTTTTCTCAGGTTGCGCATGGCGTGATCCCCCAGTACGCGCCGCACGTAGCGACTCACCTCGGGCCCCAGCTCGTCGGCCTGACGCCGGCACCACTCGGGAGTCCGCTCCAGGTAGGCCCGCTTGTCGGGAGGATAGTCCCCCGTCTGGGTCTGACAGGAGCCCGGCTCGAAGACCCGCAGGTGGGTCTTGATCAACTGATGGTTGCGATACACTCGCACCAGCTTCAGATCGGCTCGCACCCACAGCCTCTCCCCCCGGTAGGGATAGGGGACCGAGTAGTAGCACTTGTCCAGGATCAGATGGCAGTCCCAATGCACGGTGCACTGTTTCCACTGCGCCGCTTCGTAAGGTTGATCCGGCAGAGGCAGCAGCAGCTCGACTTCTTCTCCGACAAACACCTCGTAAGGTTTGCGATGGGTGGTGCCATGCTTGCGCAGGCCGACCTCCTTGAGGCACCACTCCAGAGCCCTCCCATTGGCCTCCTCGATATCTCGAAAATGCCGCCCCGCCAGAATCTGCTGACGCACTACCGGAACACATCTCTCCACGCGTCCTTTGTGGCGGGCCATTTGCACCTTGGCTGGGTCGGCCACGAATCCGTAGTGTCTTTCCAGTTCGGCGTAGGCCGGGTTGAGCGTCGGATCGTACAGATCGGGCTTAAGCACACCGTCTTTCAAATTGTCCAACACGATCAGCCGGGGACAGGCCTGGAAAAACGTAAAGGCGCGGATGTGGCAGTCCAACCAGGTGGGGCTGTCCTGGCGAAACACGAAGCGTACGAAGCGGTGGCGGCTGTAGCTTAGGATCATGATAAAGGCCCAGGCCTTGCGTTGTTTGCCCGTTTCCGGATCTCGCATCAGTCCGGCATAGCCGAAATCGACTTGGGCCTGTTCCCCAGCGACTGCATGCAGCCGCACCGTCACCGGCTTGCGCAGCGGCTCAATGTGCTCGCGCACATAGCGGTACACGCTCATATAGCTGACCTTCAACTCGTGCTCCTCCTCGAGCAGCCGCTGTACCTGCTGAATGGTCATATGAGGCTGCCCAAGCCAATCCTGGATCTGCCGGTGGTAGAGGCGGATCCGCTCCCGGGCCGGTTGTTCGAAAACCGCCACCTGCACCACCGAGGCCACTATCCGGGCCAGCTCCGCCTGTGGCGGCAGGGGCTTCTCTCGGCTCAAGCCGCTGGCCATGAAAAGCAGCAGGTACTTGCGAATCGTCTTGCGCGAGATCTGCAACGAGTCTCGGATCTGGCGGATACTCCGTCCTCGGTGCCATTGGTAAACCAACTCCAGGTACTCTTCCATCCTCATATTCCTTCTGGCCATTCTTCCTCCTGCGGAAATCCTTGTTGGGGTTCCGCAGAAAGATGACCCTGGCCTCTGTCACGAAATGATCAGGTGGGGGAATTACCTTGGTGAAACCCTGGGGGAATTACCCTGGTGAAAGGGTGGGGGAATTACCTTGGTAAATCAGCCGCCTAGGTGGGGGATATACCATGGTGACCGACACACGTGATGTGCCGAGGATTCGTCGAAGACCGCCCCTGGCTTCCCCGGGTTCAGCAGATCATCCCTTCTTGGTAACCAGCAAGGATACTACCCAGTACCTGGGGAACAACCAACACAAGGTTCGCTCTTACGTGGACAGCCGGAACCGTTTTGGGGCCACGATCCGGACCAACTATGATTGCGTGATCGAGCGCAGCGGCGAAGACTGGAGGCTGATCAGCCTGGAGACGCGCTAACCGCCGGAGATGACCAAGGATGAAGTACAAGATTAGCTGACGCGGGTACCGTCCAGCAGTGACCATGCACCGGGACAGTGCACTAGCCCCAAAATAAGCGTGTTTGCACATCATCTACTGTAGCGACTCGTTTTGCCAAGATCGGTTGCTCATTTGAGGTTCAATCAGACTTGCGCCGGACTCCGGCTGTGCCGGGAAGCAGTTTGGTTGACCTCAGGCCGCCACGACGCGTTGACAATGGCCCTGAAAGTCGGTTTTCAGACAGACCCCTCCCCGATCGGCTCCATTTGTCGTCTTGTCGAAGCGGCTTGCGATTCGTCAGCCAAATTGCTGGTGTTTCAGCCACAGATTCCCCTCGATCAACAAACGGGTCCAATCGTTAACAGTGAGCAGTCGATACAATAAACGCCGTCCCGTTGTCACGATCTGGCAAGGCAGTCCGATCACACAGGTGACAAAGCGCCGGAACTCCATCCGGATCAGGCGTCGGGCCCCCAGTCTTGCAGGCAAAAGCAGGCCCAGCCAAACCTTGAGGTTCCAGGCTTGGGCGGCAATCACCAGGTAAGTCCAGTTTGCGACCAGGGTATCGGCCGGCATGCGCAGAGCCTGAACGCCGTTCTTGAGCTGCTCGATCACGTTTTCCTGATTGCAGCGCCCGTTGCTTTCCAAAACCACCTGTTGTGTCGACAGTTCCTTGTCAATGATCATCAGGAAGTGCGCTTTTTTGGACACTCGCCGTTAGGATAGGGTTTCAACATCATCCGCACCGTAGGTGCGTCCGAGCATTCATCTCGCGATTTCTGACGAGGTGGATTTTTCCCTTCGAGAGTGTATTGTTTCGAATCCAGGAAGAGGGAGGACCTCGACCTGTAACGCGGTCGAGGTCCGGTTGTGGCAGCTCTGTACAAAGCGGATACCCACCACAAGCAGATTGTAACCTGCCACGATCCTGGGCTGTTGTCCAGTTCCCGCCGGGACTGGATCCATGGCCGATTCGATTGTCGTTCTCCGGCAATGTACTTGCCGGGCCGAAGGCTGCGGCGCGCTATTTTTCATCTGCCGCTCCTGCGACCGGGGCCAGGTCTACTGCAGCCAGCCATGCCGTCGTCTGCAGCGCCGGTTGCAATGCCGTGCGGCCAACCGCCGACACCAGCAATCTCCTGAGGGCCGAGCCGATCATCGCGACCGTCAAAGAGCCTACCGTCAGCAGCAGCAGCAAGCCCGCGTGACGGATCAACGTAGACAGCGATATAGATCTTCTTTCAGGCTGTGGGAGCCTCTGGCGGCCTACTCAATGCCGAGAAGATCCGTCCAGAGGCGTCAGGAGAACAGCCGTGCAGATACTTTTTGCCGTTCCAGGCCCGGTTTTCGACCGGCTTGTATACGCTGCGGTCGCGCAGGGCGCTATATCGACCCCTTCCACTGGGGGTAAAGCATGATCGACGCCGAGCAGAGGGCCCACATCCGCCGACTCTTCTTTGCCGAGCACTGGAAGATCGGAACCATAGCCGATCAACTCGGTCTGCACCACCAGACGGTGCGACGGGCGCTGGAAACCGAGCGCTTCAACCGGTACAAGATCGTGCGGCCCCGGGTAACCGACCCCTACGTCGAGTTCATCCGCCAGACTCTGGAGCAATACCCACGCCTTCGGGCTACCCGTATCTACCAGATGATCTGCGCCCGCGGTTACACGGGCAGCGTAGTGACGCTGCGCCGCCTGGTGGCCACCTTACGTCCCCGGCCGCGGGAAGCTTTCCTGCGGCTGCGCACCTTTGCTGGGGAGCAGGGGCAGGTTGACTGGGCTTCCTTTGGAAAAGTGCAGATCGGAGGCGCCAGCCGGAGGCTCTCCTGTCTTCTGCTGACGCTGTCGTATTCGCGCGCGCTGGCCCTGGAGTTTTTCTTTGACCAATCACTGGAGAACTTCCTGCGCGGCCACGTGCGAGCCTTCACTCAGTGGGGTGGCTGCCCCAGAGATCTACTCTACGACAACCTTAAGAGCGTGGTTTTGGAGCGCCGCGGCGACGCCATTCGATTCCATCCCCGGCTGCTGGAGCTGGCCGCCCACTACCATTTCGCCCCCAGGCCCTGTCATGTGGGACGCGCGAATGAGAAAGGACGCGTTGAAAGAGCTATCCAGTACGTTCGCTCTTCGTTCTTTGCCGCCCGCCCCTTTACCACCCTGGCAGACTTCAATCATCAGGCCCGCCGCTGGCGGGATGAGATCGCGCACCGTAGGCCCTGGCCGGGCGATCACTCGCGCACCGTCGCCGCTGTCTTCGAAGAAGAAAAAGCTCGACTGCTGCCTCTTCCGGCTCACCCCCTGGAAACCGATCTGGTAGTGCCTGCCAAGTCGCACAAGACCATCTACGTGCGCTTCGATCTCAACGACTACTCGATTCCCCCCGCTGCAGTGGGCCGGCAGCTGACGCTGGTCGCTTCCGACACCCTGGTGCGCATTCTCGACGGAACCAAACAAGTGGCTCGCCACCGCCGCAGCTACGACCGACACCAGGTGGTCGCCGACCCCGCTCATCAGCAAGCTCTGCTGGAGCAAAAAAGAAAAGCCTACGCTGCCCCTTCTGACCGGCTCTCGGTGGCTGTCCCCGAAAGCGAGGCCTTTCTGCAAGCCGCCCTGCTGCGCGGAGAATCGGTCGTCCGCCAGACCCGTCAGCTGTTGGGCTTGCTGGAGGACTACGGTGCCGAGGCGCTGCAGGGGGCACTCGCAGAAGCACTGCAGCGCGGCACTCCGCGGGCCTCCTCGGTAGCTTTCCTATTACAGAGAAGCCGACGCGCTGCTGCTGCTCCTTTGCCCGTCGATCTGAGGCGCCGCCCCGAGTTGGCCGATCTTCACGTACAGCCCCATTCTCCAGAAGGATACGATGACCTCTCCGAGCCCGAGTGAACTGGCTGCACAGCTGAAAAAACTCGGCTTTCGAGTCCTCCCCGATCAACTGGAGGACTTCTTGCGCCGTGCCAAGAAAGGCCGTTGGTCCACTCGCGCCGCTCTGGCTGAGATGGCTCGGCTGGAGGAGATCGAACGGGCTCGCCGTTCGCTGGAGCGCCGGCTGCGCTATGCCCGCGTCGGACGCTTCAAGCCGCTGGCTGACTTTGACTGGAACTGGCCCAAAAAGATCGACCGACACCTGCTGGAGCGAGCCCTCACCCTGGACTTCATCCCCGAGGGCCGCAATCTGATCCTGCTGGGCGCCAACGGCCTGGGCAAGACCATGATCACCAAGAACATCGCCCACGCGGCCGTCCTGGCTGGTCACTCGGTTCTGTTTCGTACCGCATCCGAACTGCTCGACGACCTTCAGTTGGACTCTTCTGAGCTACTGCGCCGCCGGCTCAAAAAGTACGCACGGCCGTCTCTGCTTTGCATCGACGAAGTTGGGTATCTCTCCTACGATTGCCATGCCGCCGACCTGCTCTACGAGGTCATCAACCGACGCTACGAGCGCCGCTCTGTCATCGTCACCACCAACCGAGCCTTCAAAAACTGGAACGTCGTGTTTCCCAACGCCACCTGCATCGTCAGTCTCCTCGATCGTCTCACCCACCACGCCGACATCACCGTCATTGAAGGTGAAAGCTATCGTCGCCGCGAAAGTGAGCAGGAGGCGGCTGAGCGCCGCAAACAAGATTGAGCGACTTGTTGCAGCGTCGAGCTTACGTCCAGGCCGTGCTGCACGCCTATCTGGAACTGCCCGCCACACCGCCTCGATCTCGACCACACGATCGCCGCTTGGCCGGCCAGTTCCACGACTGCAATATCCCGCTCCCAACCGTAAAAGATGCCCTTCTGCTGGCATCCGCAAGGCGTCTACTGCGTTGCCAAGACGCCCATCCCCTCGCCTCGATTCGTTCTCTCTACTACTTTGTCCCCGTCATTGAGGAGCTGCTCGAGACTCCTCTTCCCAAGGGCTACTCCCGTTACCTGGAAAGAAAAATCGCCGCCTTCGCGACCGATTGCCGCCAAGACTCCCCATCGACAGATCCCTGACCCCACCCCGGCGCCCGTTCAAAATCCCGCACTTTCTCATGATCGCCAACAGTTCCTTGACCGGCACGTTCGTGACATAGAACAGATAGCGCTGCTGATCAAACAGCCGCTTTTGACCCTTTTCGACCTCGATCCTCTTGCGCAGGATGATCATTCGGTAGGTGCCTTTAGCTCGGGCCGGTCGGTACTCGATCTCCGTCACATGCTCACTCAACAAGTTCAGGTTTTTGTAGCCCCGCTCTCGCACCACTTTCTGCTTGACGTTCTCTGGACGCTGACGGCTGGAGTTCACCACTTTCCGCTTGCGCTCGAGCTTTTGCCACTGTGCTTCGCCAATCTTGTCGGCCTCTCTGACGAAGCTCCGATTGGCCTCGATCCCGAACACAAACTCCACACCCTCCTCGCTCCAACGATCGAAGTTGCGGGTCAGGGAAAAGTCCGTGTCTCCCCGCAATCTCACTTGCTCAAAGCCGCCTCTTCTGACCAGTTTCACGGCTCGATCGATCCACGCCACCGCTCCTTCGTGCGACGGTCGGCTGGCCGGCCGATTGAACGTGTACAAGACCTCGTTGGTTTCGGCCAGACTCACCACCAAGGGTCCATACCCCCATTGTCCCTTGTAGTTGAGATCCATCCCTTCCTTGCAACACCCCGTGGTCTCGGCCGTCGTGCCGTCCACGTCGATCGTGGCTCGCTTGCCCATCTCCGCTGCTTGGCTTTACCACACCTGCAGACGGCTTTCGTTGAAGGCTTCTTGCAGGGCCAAGACATCCTCTTGCTTGAAACGCCTGAGAAAGTCCCCTTCCGTACTCGGTGCCGGGATCTTGCGCGCTCCTACACTCTCCAGATAGCTGACATCCTCGCGCCGTGACTTTACATCCTGCAGGCACACTCCCCCACTCATCACGTTGTAGATCAGATTCAAGACGTGGTCCGACTCCCGGTAGGGAAGGTGCCGCTTCAACACTCGCACACGTTCGTCGATCCTCTCCGCCACCCTCAAGCGCTTGACCAACTGAACAATCAGCCCCAGACCTCCACTACTCACCCCTCCCATACGGCTCGAGACGTCGTAGACAATATTGCCTCCTCTCAGCACCCGTCCCCCACTCTTAGGCCGCCAACTTCGATCCAGCCTTCGCTCTATTTCCTCTTGGCGTTTGTTGATAATCTCGATATGCTTTCTATTCACCTGAAACGCCTCCTCTTGGGATTGTTCTGGGTCTTTTTCTGAACCTCAGAATACCCGTCAGGACTGGCGTTTCAGGCTTTTTTCCACCTCTGGGTATACACCCCATGTACTTATTTTGGGACTAGCTGTATGCCGTCAGTTTGTAACCCGATGGCTCAAGGACTATGATGGCGGGCTTTCCGTTGCTGCCGGGGATCTCCGTGGGGAGCCGGATCGTCGTAGTTTTGGGATAGACAACCGGATCGCTCCGACGCCGATCGAGGAACTTGCCAACCGGGGCCATGCCCTCGCCGAAGGGAGGCAGGAAGTAGTGCATCGGAATGATCCACCTGGGCTTGAGGTGCTCGATCATGAAATCGAGGGCCGGGAGGGGAATCGTGTTGTGGTCTCCGGTGATTGCCAGCAGCACATCGCAGTGTCCGACGAAAGGAGCCAACTCGTCGGCAGTAAGTCCATAGCCGAGATCACCAACATGCATGACCCACAGATCGTCGAACTTTATGGAGTAGAGAGCATTATCCATGGGATCGTGCAGGGTGTGTTCGGGGTGCTCGGCGGCACCGACCGCGACGACGGAACTTCCGTCGATTTCAGCTCTGACCCCTTTTTCAACGATATCGAGTGCGTCAATCACCCGCGGAGCGCCTTCGACGAGCCTCGGGTTTCCGTGGGCAAGATCGGTCAGTGAACTGCAGATCACCGTGTCGCCTTCAAGTGAGGGTGTGTCCTTGGGCAGACCAAATTTCTCGAGCTCGGAACGAGTGTAAGGGTCCATGACGACCACCGGTCCGCCGTCGCGCCAGACACGGAAGCAGGCATGAGCTACCCATTCGATATTGACTGGCATTCTAGTCCTCCGTAGAGAGGTCGAGACCGCTGTATTCCGACCATGTTGTCCCGGTCGGCTCCTTGAGCAACAGCGGTTTCAGAAACGCGAACGATTTCTCGAGGCCCTCTTTGACGTTGATATAGTTGCTCTCCATCTCAACGGACAAGGCGCCCTCGTAGCCGATAAACCGCAGCGTGGAAACAAAGTCCCGCCAGAAGGTTTGATCGTGTCCCCATCCGATCAGCGTGAAATTCCAAGAGCGGTCTTCAGGTTTCGTGTACTTGGTATTGTCGAGGATGCCCTTCAGCCGCAGGTTGTGAGGAAAGAAGCGTGTGTCCTTCACGTGGACGTGGTGGATTGCATCTCCCAAGAACCGGATGGCTTCCAACACGTCGATTTGCTGCACGAACAGGTGAGACGGATCGAAGTTGCACCCGATAACAGGGCCGACCGCCTCACGCAGCCTTGCCATGGTAGTAGGGGAATGAACCAACTGACCAATCTGCGGTTCCACGCAGACAGTACACCCGTGGTCTTCCGCGATTTTGCCGTGCTCTCTCCAGAAGGGGATCAATCGTTCTTCCCACTGCCACCGTAAAGTGCGGCGGTTCTCGAGAGGGAAGGAGTCGACAATCCAGGTGGGACAAACATCTCCCGGAGCGCCGGCTGGAATGCCGGAGAGTACAATCAGCCGCGGCGCACCTGCCGCTTCCGCCAAGCGACAGACTTTTTGGAAACAGTCGGAATAAGCCTTGACCACGTCCGGGTCAGAGGACAGCGGCTCCCCGTGGGCGGTGAATCCGCTGATCTCAAGCCCGTGCTCAGCCAGCGTGTCAAGCCATCGGCGCAGCGCGTCTCGATCCGCCAGGAGCTTCTCCATGTCACAGTACTTGAGGCTTGGCTCGCCAAGCAGAGCCACTTCGAGAGCTTGTGCGCCGTGGTCTTTCGCGAAGCGTAGTCCCTCCTCGAATTCGAGAAAGTGAAGAAAGTAACTGTTGACACCGAGTTTCACGAAAAGCTCCTGGTGAGCACTGTTTATCCTGCCATCGTGAGTGGGTCGAGCGCAAAGGGGGCGACTGATTATCCCAATCCTGGGGAACTGGCCCATGCTAGCTATAACCTTGTATTCCTGGCATAATAGTCCATAATTACAATGATGATCAAGCGAAGAGTGCAGGCTCAACTGCTGCAGCTAATTCGAGAATATCCTGCCGTGGCCCTGCTCGGACCTCGTCAGGTCGGCAAGACAACGCTTGCACTGGAGATCTCCGAGCACATCGACTCGATCTACCTCGACTTGGAATCGCCCTCCGATCGCACTCGCCTGGCCGATCCCGAACTCTACCTCGGCGATCATGAGGACAAGCTGGTTATTCTCGACGAGGTCCAGCGACTGCCGGGCCTCTTTCAGAGCCTGCGCGGACTCATTGATCGCGGTCGACGGAGGGGTAGAAAGACGGGACAGTTCCTCTTGCTGGGATCCGCCTCAGTCGACCTGTTACAGCAATCCGGTGAGACCCTCGCGGGCCGAATAGCCTATCTGGAACTGGCGCCCTTCGACGTCCTTGAGCTGGGAAGGGATTCGTTAGACCAACTCTGGGTTCGGGGAGGATTCCCCGACAGCTTTCTGGCTGCAGATGAGAGAGTCAGCGCGAGGTGGCGGGAAAATTTCATCCGGACCTATCTCGAGCGCGACATTCCACAACTGGGACCCCGCATTCCGGCCGAGACTCTGAGGCGTTTCTGGACAATGTTGGCTCACAGCCAGGGAGGTCTATTGAACGCGGCCGCCCTTGCCCGGGGCCTCGGCATAGACGGCACGACCGTTGCGCGCTATCTCGACCTGATGGTGGACTTGCTGCTGGTTCGACGCCTGCCGCCCTGGCACGGGAACGTCGGCAAGCGGCTCGTCAAGTCACCGCGAATCTTCGTACGAGACAGCGGAGTGACTCATGCCCTCCTCGGACTTGACGCCAAGGAAGACTTGCTGGGCCATCCGGTAGTTGGCCACAGCTGGGAGGGCTTCGTGATCGAAAACCTCCTTGCTGTCGCGCCGGATCGCACTGAGGGGAGTTTCTATCGTTCGTCGGGTGGCGCAGAAATCGATCTGGTTGTCTCTTTGCCGGGTCGTCGACCCTGGGCGATTGAGATTAAGCGAAGCTTATCGCCAAAGCCTTCGAGAGGCTTCCACCACGCCTGCCTGGACGTGAATCCGGAATCCCGATTTGTCATTTATCCTGGTACGGAGACTTTCGCGATCTCAACCGACATCGAGGTCACGGGCCTCGCCGCCCTCGCCCTCCGCATAGCCGAGCTCCGTTAGCGTCCATCGATCTCTGCCATGCGTTCGAAGTACTGCACTTTCGTGGGCATCACTGCGCAGTGGGACCTGTCCCTTACTCCCCTTACTCCCATACTTCAAGATCGATCATGACTCTTTCTTCTCAACCGTCTCCTTGAGCAACTGCTGCAGTCCCGACAAGGACTGGGCACCGGCCGCGCTTTCGACCGACTTGACGGCGATATCCTGGACCTGCTGATACGACTTCTCCAACTGCTGGCTCAGTTTAGCGATACGCTGGGACTGCTCTTTGATGGTCGCCTCCATCGAATCGACGCGAGTCGTCAGCACGTTGCGTTCGCCTTCGAAGTCCTTTTTCAGCATCTTCGCGCGTGTCTCTGCCTCTGGCTGCATCCGTTCCTTGGTTTCCTCGGCTGCAATACTACCCCAGACTCGAAACACTGACCAGCCTCGGACTCTCCCGACTGGGTCAGAGCCTCGTTAACCCGGCCCATAAAACGCCCTCTGTCTTGAACTCTCTCGGCGCAGGAACATCGCACGCTGATACTGGCGCCAAGTTCGGTAGGAGTGGGAAAAAGAAGGCATTGCCCGATTCAGTTAGATTCGATTGACTGGATTGGACTCCATAGACTCTAGAGTATTTATTTTCAATCGATTGCTAACTTCCCAAGCTGGACGTCGCGGGTTCGATTCCCGTCTCCCGATCGTAAATATTCGGTAAACCCCGTCTTGCAATAATCTCCTTCCAAATAAGCCCGCGGTCAAACTTTGCTGGACACAGAAGCTGCGAGTGTGTATACAGGGAGCATGCAGCTGAGTGCTACCACCAAGCCGGAATCGGGTGGACTGACGGCTGATGGCTCGACGAAGCGGGTTTTGGTGGCCAAGGAAGAGTACATCCGGCTGCGCTGGGCGGCAGCGTACTGGAAGGCCCAGCATGCCGGGGCGGTGGAGAGAGAAAAGCAGTTGAAGTCAGAGAACTTGAGTCTGCGGGCTCGAGTTCGAGAGCTGGAGAGTCAGCTCTGGGGGCGCAAGAGTGAACAGGCCAAGGGTGGGCGCGCTGGCAGTTCCAGCCCCAAGGCGAGCGGGCGACCCCGAGGGCAGCAAAAAGGCAAGCAGGGGCACGGTCGGACCACTCTGGACGGGTTGGCAGCCCAGGAAGAGGTAGTGGATCTGGAGGAAGCCCAAAAAAGCTGTCCGAAATGCGGTCTGGCACTGGAAGCCTTGGGCTGGACGGAAGACGCCGAGGTGGCCGAAATCGAAGTGCGGGCCCACCGGCGGGTGATCCGGCGGCGCAAGTACAAAGCGGCCTGCCGCTGCGGGGTGCTGCCCGGCATTGTCACGGCGCCCGCCCCGGCACGCTTGATTCCCAAAGGCAAACTAGGGATTTCGGTTTGGGTGGAGATTCTGCTGGAGAAGTTTGACCATTGCCGCCCCACCCACCGTCTGTTGCAGCAGTGGCGAGACCACGGTTTGACTCTCTCTGCAGGAACGGTGGCCGGAGGGCTGAAAAAACTGCAGGGTCTGTTTTTACCGGTGGCCGAGGCGATCGCCCAGCAGCAGCTCACCCAGGAGAACTGGCAAGCCGACGAGACCGGCTGGCCGGTGTTTGTGGCGGTGGAAGGCAAAAGCGGACGGCTCTGGCATTTGTGGGTGTTTTTGTCGGCCTCCACAGTCGTGTACCAGCTCCAACCCAGTCGCTCGTCTGCAGTGCCTCAATCTCACTTCGGCAGCGCCCAGGGCACTTTACTCACCGATCGATATTCTGCCTATAAGAAGCTGGTCCGGGTCTCAGAGGGGCGTATTTGCCATGCCTTTTGCTGGGCTCACGTGCGCCGCGACTTTTGGCGACTGGGCCTATCCCACCCCCCCTGGCAGGACTGGTCCCTGATGTGGATTGACGACATTGGCCGGCTCTTTGCTGCCAATCAGCTGCGGCTGGCAGTTCGCGATCAGCCCTTGGAATGGGCCCGGGCCGATCGAAAGCTGCGGGTGGCGGTTGAGAAAATGCGAGAGCAATGCGAGGCTCAACGCCAGCTTCCCAGCCTGGCTCCCCCCTGTCGCAAGGTCCTGAAAAGCCTGGCTCGACACTGGCCAGGGCTGACCGTGTTTGTGGATCAACCGGAAGTGGCTATGGACAACAACGCCGCCGAACGCGCCTTGCGCAACCCGGTGGTGGGACGCAAGAATTACTACGGCTCAGGCAGCCGCTGGAGCGCCCAGTTGGCGGCCAGCTTATTCAGCATCTTTGCCACCCTGCGACTCAACGGCCTCAACCCCCGCCTGTGGCTCAGGGACTATCTGCAGGCCTGCGCTAGGCAAGGCGGACAGCCGCCACCCGACCTGGATCCTTTTCTTCCCTGGGAAATAAGCCCCCATCGTGCCCGCGCATTGACCTGGGCCAGGACGCCGGCAGCGGAGGCTGGATGAAACGCTTCTGCGGGCGAGACTTTAGCGGCCGGGAGATGCGGCGACTGTGTGAGCTGATTGGCGAAGATCCGACCCGCTCGCGGGCCCAGCTCTCCCGCTTGGCCTGCCAGCTCTTGGGCTGGTTCAAGCCTGACGGTGGCCTCAAGGAGATGAGCTGCCGGGTGGCCATGCTGCGCATGCATCGGCAGGGGTTGCTGCAGCTGCCGCCCCCTCGCAACCCGAAGGGAGGCTCGGGCCCAATCAAGCACACTTTCTGCAGCGCACCACAACCGCTGCTGTCCCGACCCGTGCACGAGCTGTCCGGCCTGCATCTGGAGCCGGTCCTGAGCCGCCCCGACTCCACTTTGTGGAATGAATACATCGACCGCTACCACTATCTGGGATACAAGCCCCTGCCGGGTGCTCAGCTGCGCTACTTCGCTTGTTCCGAAAGCCGCATCCTGGCCCTGCTCGGCTTTGGCGCCGCCGCTTGGAAAACCGCCCCTCGCGACCGCTTCATCGGCTGGCGTCCTTCGGAAAGGGAGAGAAACCTTCAACTGATCGTCAACAACGCCCGTTTCTTGATCCTTCCCTGGGTCGAGTCCAAGAACCTGGCCTCTAAACTGCTGGCCATGGCCGCGCGTCAACTCCCCGAGGACTGGCACGACCGCTACGCCTACCGACCCGTTCTGCTGGAAACCTTCGTCGACACGGGGCGCTTCACAGGCGCCTGCTACAAGGCCGCCAACTGGATCCATGTCGGACAGACCCAGGGCCGGGGCAAGCTGGACCGTGACCGCAAGGCCGATCTGCCCACCAAAAGCATCTGGCTCTACCCCCTGAGCAAACACTTCCGAAGATCGCTTCGCTCCACTTGAGTTCCCAACCCGCCTCACCCCATTAGGCATAAAGCCGATGATGGGTTTACCGAATATTTACTCCCGATCCACAATAAGTCCTTACTTTATAGATATTTAGGCGATGTTGGACAACGGCCTGGAACGCGCCCAGAAGTGACTGGGTACGCCGAGGGTGCGGAAAGTGGAGAAACTTACCCCGCATTCACCATGTAGGACCCAAGAATTGTTTTCCTAAACCGATGTAAACTAGCAAGAGAGCTAGGCGCACACTATCTGGAGGAAGAAAACGATGGCAAGTCTTAGCGAGCGCATGATTGGGTCGGCCAAACTCGATGTGCACACCTACGAGGAAGTGGAAGCTGACACGAATGCCACTGGCCAGGCCTTGATGGTGGTGGTCCTCTCCAGCATCGCCCAGGGCATCGGCACCTTGACCTTGGGAGGTCTTTGGGGCCTGCTCGCTGGCACCGTTAGCGCACTGGTTGGTTGGTTCATTTGGGCCTTTCTTGTGTACCTTATCGGAACCAAGCTTCTTCCCGAGCCCAATACCCGTTCGGACGTGCCCGAGCTCTTGCGCACCACAGGCTTCTCGGCCTCTCCGGGTCTGCTGCGAGTGCTGGGCCTGGTCCCACTGCTCGGGGGCTTGATCATGTTTGCAGTGAACATCTGGATGCTGGTTGCCATGGTGATCGCGGTCCGCCAGGCACTCGACTACGAGAGCACAGGTCGCGCCGTTGGGGTCTGCGTGATCGGCTGGTTCGCCCAAGTTGTAATCATTGTGACTCTGAACCTGGCGGTGGGTGTTCGCCCCACTTGATCGATCCCGTATGGTCAAAAAACTCAGCCGAACCGCAAGTCACTATTGTGGTGGGAGTTAGGCCACAGCCCTAACGGAGATTTCGCCCTGGACTAGGGGCTAATTTTCAGCCGCCTTGCGTCTGAGCTCTCGGCCTTCGTGCTGATGCAACGCTGCTTGATTCGGAGGTGCTCAAGAAAGACTGTGGGACACCTCGAGCCAGCACCATTGTGTTCGAGCGATGATTTCACCCCGTGAAATCCCGTCTCCAAGAGTTGGATTCTCAAAGGAGCTCGGCCGAGATTCTGATCCTCGGACACCCCCAAAGCCCTCTATGTAAGGGATCAACGCCACGACTGAGTATTTTCACCTTACGCCCACTCCGTAACTACACAATCAGGCACCGCCTCAATCTTGCTCGGGTCGTAGTTGTCCCCGCACCCTTGCGGCCTGTGCCTCTTCGAGCGTTCTGAATTTGAAAACGCCAGGAGTGTAGTTGAGTTTCGAGATGAGCCGATAACGGCGACAGTGACGGACAAAACGATCAAAGGCGGACTCTCCAACTACCCGAATCGGTGCTCTATTCATTTCGTTGATCGAGCGGAATTTCTGAACGGGCATTGGTTAGTCATCCTCCTGCAATTTGAATCGCTCGCGCAAAGCGGCCGCGTCTTGCCGATCGAGCGGCCGAAGGGTCCCTTTCTTCAGCAGATAGAGCGCTTTCGGCGTGGCAACGTGCACCCGGATACCCTCAATTTCCTTGATCTCGGAATCCACACTGTGGAAATCGGCAGCCTCTCCTAATCGAGTCATGAGGTCGAAGAACAGGTCCCCACTGGGTGGATAGTATCGAACAGCGGGATAGTCCCCCAGCAAGTCCTCTGCCCGGATCTCCTCAATACTCGGATCACTGCCGTAAGCTGATCGTAAGGCCCTTCGGACTCGTTCGACATTCGCCGCGGTAGCGTTGATCATCAGGTCGACGTCCTCTGTCGCTCGGACCAAACCCTGAAAGCCCATAGCCGTCGCGCCGATCAGAACATACTCCAATTTCTCCGATTCGAAGGCTTTGAGAACCCGCAATAATTCATCCCGATCCACGCTCGCATCATACCTCACGAAGACGGGATCTGGGTTCCTGTTCTTTTAGACTCAAAGTCTGGTTGGTCAGCCCGACGGAGTGGAGGCAAAGGTGTCGTGGGAGCAGCTCAGGCGCATAAATCAAGGTTGTTCGATAGTTCTGCTTTGGCATCACTTTGGCATCATTAAGAACTGCCTTTTTGCAAATCTTGTTGATTCAGTTAGATACGATTGACTGGATTGGACGCCATAGACGCTAAATTCTTTATTTTCGATCGATTGTTAGTTTCCCAAGCTGGACGTCGCGGGTTCGATTCCCGTCTCCCGATGATCTAACCAGACACTCTAGAAACAGTGCTTTGTGACTCCGCAGTTTGGGCGATTTGGGCGTGGGCTGTGGCAGCGTGCGCACAGGGTGCGGTTTGGCTTCAGACTGAGGGGATGTTGCGTTTGCTGGAAAGAGTGCACTTAGTTGAATCTGGATTCATGGGCACGGAGGACGATCCAAGCCGTCTGGGGAGGTGAGTTCTCTCGTTATCCGGAGTGCCCGGAAGAAAGTAACTAGAGCAATCACGATGAAAGCGGCCAGAATCAGGGCAGCGACCCGCAAGATGTTCCATTCGAGAGCAAGATCCCCCTCCCCGTGCCAGATATCAGTCAGCGCCAGGTGGGAAAAGGCCAGAGCCAGAATCGAGAGGACCCCGAGTCCCACAGAAAACCAGATCCATCACTGCGAAATCCTCCACGACCGCAACCGCGCTCCCGTGTGGCCGAGGGACATTGCAGGGAGCCTCTCTCATTGCCGAACCGCGGGCTTCGCGGCTGTAGGTCGGCGCGAGGAGGTGGGAACGCTCGGCATCGATGTCGAAGACGGGCCGGGGCTCCCCGAGGAGCTGTGGCCTTGTGTGCTCTTGCCCGAAGAGTGCGATTGGCCCGGCGGGCTGTCTGCGGCGGCGCGGCGCCGACTTGCGCTGGTGATGTTCTCAGCCAAGGAATCTCTTTACAAGGCGCAGTACCCACGAACCAAGAGATTGATGGACTTCCATGACCTGCGCGTGGAGCCCCCCCGGTTCGATCGCGCCTCGGGCAGGTCGGGCACGTTCTCCTGCACATTCCAACGCACCATCGGTGCATTCTCCAAAGGGACCGCCGTTCCCGGCCGCTTCCGATATGATGCGTTCGACGGCCAGGTGGTCACGACGGTACGAATCGGCGATTAGATTCCCGGGCGGCACAGTCGGATTCAGAGAGCCGCGATCGAACACCAGAGGCACGCAGCGACTCAGCTTCTACCTTCGGCCCACAAGTTGGGTTTTCCTGAGTCTGGACTCGGTGCCTTGATCGCCATTCTCGTAGATGTATTGAACGCCGATGGAAAGTCGCGACAGATCCGCTCCTCGCGGCAAACTGAAACTCTCTACGGTCCGGCCGGGTCCTCGCACCGCTCGCAGGTATTTGGCGAAAACCGTTTCACCTCGATAAAGGCGATAGATGGCGCCAATCACACGCCGCTGGCCAGCGGGCAGGGTGAAACTCATTTGCACGTCTTGAATGGCACTACCCGGCACCCCGGCAGCGCCCGTATCAGCCCGACCGTCAATGACCGGAAAAGCAGTCAGTATTGGAACTTCGGCCGGAAACCCGACTCCCGAGTCATCGTCTTGCAGGAGCACCGCGGCGGACACACCGTTGTTGTCTGCCTCTACCGTGAGACTTCCCGTCATCTCGTCGACACCGGCAACCGAGCTAAAAAGGGTCGGGTCCGTCACAAAGGCGGCCATATGAGCACCCTGCCCCAGAACCAGATTCCGAGTTCCCAGAAGTTGAAAGCTCTCGTCGTAGAGTCGAATCACCAGGTTGGACGCACCAGCCGTCACACTTCCGCCGGGCGGATTCACGAGTGCCAAACCAATATTATTGGCTTCGCGCGTATCCACCGGTGTGCTGAAACTGCTCATGGCCCTGGCCGCCAAGACCCCTGCTTTCGTCACTTTGGTGCCATTATCAGTCCGTGTGAATATCGAGACTCCCGAAACGCCATTGGGGCCATTCAGACGAGCGTAGCCGACTTGAATGGGATCGGTCGTGCCCGGCATTCTCAAAAACAGGGTTTCTCCGCCTGCCAGACCAAAGGTCAAAGAGCTGCCAACGCCTTGCTCCATCAGGTCAACGATCATGGGGTTTCCGTCCGGAGTGCTGAAGAAATCCAACGTGACAGAGGCGGCAGTACTGTTGGTGTTCTCGATCGCAAACTCCATATTGAAAACGATGTTCCCGGCCACGCCTTCGGCGACCTGAGTGAAAAACAGGCTCTGCTCAGGGGCCGGAGTGGAGGGGTCGGTCAAGGCAATGTTCATCGTCGAAATGGCCGCTCCGCCGAAGTCGGGAACCGGGGTCCCCGTCCCCGTAGCCGTCAGAGTGTTAAAGTTGACCTGGCCCACGCCACTTCCACTCGTGACGCCCGCGGGGTTCTGAGGCGTATTGGGGGCGCTCGCCGTCGCACTCCCGTCCAGGCCTATCGTAATCGTCAGGGGGCCATAGATGGGATTGTCAGGATCGGTCAAAGTCAGTCCAGCTCCCGCTGGAGAAGCCCCGGCCGTGCCCGTCATGAGAAAGGGTGCGTGAGGGCCAGCATTCCCGTAGATGAAGCCTGTGATGGTCACTAGTGTGCTGTCTGATAAATGCCCGACGTTAACATTGACCGATTGATTCTCTGGTTTTTTTGACCTTTGCCAGGATCGAATCGGCGGTGGCGCGCCACTTGAAGGGCTTGGCCAAGTGTTGATTGTGGACTCGCATGTATCTTCGGATCTCCTGTCGCAGATCTTGAACGCTGGTGAAGGAGTTGCGGTAGATGGAACGGCGCTCCAGCTGAGAGAACCAGGTCTCCACGGCGTTGAGCCAGGAGGCGCTGGTGGGAGTAAAGTGCAGGTGGAAGCGTTCTCGGCGCGCCAGCCAACTTCGAACCTTCTCGGTTTTGTGAGTACTGGAGTTGTCCAGGATGAGGTGAACATCCAGATCGGGATCGACCGCTTGATCGATCTGACGCAAAAAGGCCAAGAACTCCTGGGCCCGATGCCGCTTCGTGATGCGCCCCATCACCGCTCCCGTGGCCACATCGAAAGCGGCGTAGAGGCTGGCCGTACCGTGACGTTTGTAGTCGTGCGTTCGTCGCTCGATCTGTCCGGGTTTGAGCTGGAGCATGGGCTGGGTTCTATCCAGGGCTTGGATCTGGGTCTTCTCGTCCACAGATAAGACCAGAGCATTGTCGGGAGGGTCCATGTAAAGCCCGACGACATCGATCACCTTCTCGGCGAAATGAGGGTCGTGGCTGATCTTGAAGTTGCGGATGCGATGCGGTTTCAGATCGGCCGCCTTCCAGATCTGAGTGACCTGATGGCAGCTCACTCCGGCGTGCTCGGCCATCAGGCGTACACTCCAGAAGGTCGACTCGCAGGGAATCCGTTGCACCGTGGCGATGAGGATGGCCCGCACTTTGGCCGGCGACAACTTTCGGGGGCGGCCTGAGCGAGGTTGATCCTCCAGTCCTGACAGTCCCTGCTGCAGGTAGCGTCGCCGCCACTCCTGAACCGTGCGCAAGCGCGTGAACAGTTTCTCAGACACCTGGGTTGCCGTGAACCCTTGGCCGCAAAGCAGGATCAACTCAGCCCTTTCAGCCAGACTGCGCTTGGTCTTGGAGGCTCGCAACCAGGAACGCAAAATCTCTCGATCGTGTGCGGGGAGTTCCAGTCGGATATGTGGTCTTGCCATAACGAATGATAGCGAACGGCCCTGACTATTAACGACGGGAACTTTCCGTACAGTACACTAGCGCAGAGACGTCATCTCCGTCATTCGCGAAGTCAAAACTGATCCCTCCACTGCCAAACTCATCGGACCACGTTCCGGTCCACTCTCCAGCAAAGATGGCAAGTTGGCCCATCAGTGAGGGAGCCGTTGATGCCACAAACAGGATCATCAGCAGCAGGACAGGCAGTTTCTTAAACAGACGCATCGCGACAGGGGAACTCATCATCGATTTCGACTCCCGGAGGGTGTGCTTTCCAATCAGGCATCTAGATTCTTTCAAACTGTTGCTAGACATGTGATCCTAGCACAGTCCGGCAACAGCGAATAGAACTCGGCCGGAAAGGCTTGGCTTTTCTTGGGAGGACGCTCCGTAAACGCAATGGATGGCACAGGAATACCCGGTTCCAGCCTCTTACGAGAACCCATCGCGCTGGTAGGGATCGGTTGTCGTTTTCCGGGTGGAGCCGACAATCCCTACGCTCTCTGGCAACTACTGTGCGCCGGCTTCGATGCCATCACCGAAGTTCCGGCCGACCGTTGGGACATCGGTTCATTCTGGTGTCCCGAAACGTCTCAGGAACCGGGCAAGTCCGCTTCCTGCTGGGGTGGTTTCATCGAAGAGTACGACAGATTCGACGCCGGATTCTTTCGAATCTCTCCAAGAGAAGCCGCCCAAATGGACCCCCAGCAGCGTTTGCTGCTGGAAGTCACATGGGAGGCCCTCGAAGATGCTGGAATTCCGGCCCAGCGACTGGCCGGCAGCCGGACCGGCGTATTCATCGGCGCCTCCAACCAGGATTACAGCGTTATCCAGAACTCAAGCGATGATCTGACCCACCTGGATGTGCACAGTGGCACCGGCGTCTCATTCGCGATCCTGGCAAACCGGATTTCCTACTTTCTGGATGTCCGCGGCCCCAGTCTCGTACTCGATACCGCCTGCTCTTCCTCTTTGACGGCTTTGCATTACGCGTGTCGGTCACTCTGGGAAGGAGAGTGCCCAGCCGTTCTGACTGGTGGCGTCAACCTGCTCATCTCGCCGGCGGGACACGTCGCCTTCAGTCAGGCTGGAATGCTCTCACCCGATGGCCGCTGTCGTGCCTTCGATGCCGGCGCCAACGGATACGTCAGAAGCGAGGGCGCAGCCATGTTGGTGCTCAAACCATTGTCGGCAGCGATCGAGGAGGGTGATCGAATCTATGCCACACTCCTGGGCACGGCAGTCAATCAAGACGGCCGCTCATCCTCCCTGACAATCCCCACGGTCGAGTCGCAGGAGCTTCTGCTCACAGAGGGCTGCCTGCGCGCTGGAATTGCACCCTCACAGGTACGGTACGTGGAGGCACACGGGACGGGAACACCAGTGGGAGATCCCGTTGAGGCATTTGCACTCGGACAGGCCCTGGGGCAGGCCTCCCTGAGAAAAGACCCACTTCCGATCGGGTCGATCAAGACAAACATCGGTCATCTGGAACCCGCCTCTGGAGTTGCCGGAGCGATCAAGACTGCACTCTGTCTCAAGTACGGGAAACTGCCTCCCAATATCCATTTCCAGGCACCCAATCCCCGAATCCCCTTCCAGGAACTCAATCTTCGTGTCGTCGAAGACTTGGAACATTGGGCTGAGGATGGGGAGCAAGCGAGGGTTGCTGCGGTCTGTTCGTTTGGCTTCGGAGGTGCCAATGCAGTCGCTCTAATGGGATCTCCACCAGCGGTCGAGTCTTCTCAAGCGCACGCGCGCACGAGGACAACCGATAAGGCGCGTTCCAAGGATGCGTGTCCATACCTGGTCCCTGTCACTGCTCGCAATCCGGCAGCCTTGCGAGATCTGGCACGGAGTTATCGAGACTTCTTTGCGACGGCCGGGGCGGAATCTCTGCGGCTTCGGGATATCGCCTGGACCTCCAGCACGCGGCGGACCGCCCATGAAGAACGGCTCTGCATTCGCTGTGACAGCCAGGCAGGCCTCACCGACTCGCTGACTCAGTTCCTCGACGACGAGAACAGCCCTGAGCGGGAGGCCGGCCGCTACGTTGCGCAGAAGGACGTCAAGCTGGCCTTCGTCTGTTCAGGCCAGGGTTCCCAGTGGTGGGGTATGGGGAGAGAGCTCTTCGAAAAGGAACCAGTCTACAGACAGACCATCGAGGCTTGCGACTCCCTCATTCGTGCTCTTGGAGACTGGTCTCTGATCGAAGAGCTGTCCCGCCCGGAAGCCGACTCCCGGCTGGAACGGACAGCCTTTGCCCAACCCGCTCTATTTGCTCTCCAGACGGCCCTGTCCAGGCTGCTCAAATCCTGGGGGGTGGTGCCGGATGCCGTCGTCGGCCACAGTGTCGGCGAGATCGCCGCCTCTCATATCAGCGGCCGGCTGTCTCTGGAAGAGGCGGTCAAGGTTGTGTATCATCGCGCCAGCTGCATGGATTTCCCGGGCGCCGCCGGGGGCATGCTGGCCGCGGCCCTGTTACCTGATGAGGCCGAAGAATTAACGTCTGACTGTTCGGTTTCAGTGGCTGCCATCAACGGCCCTGGACTGGTCACTTTGTCAGGACCGGTCGTCGAACTGAATGCGATCGCAGACAGGCTGGTCGAGCAGGGGGTCTTCCACCGCCGGTTGGACGTGAAGTATGCATTCCACAACTCCTGCCTTGACCCTATCCGCGAGCACATGATTTCAACTCTGGCGGGGCTACGGTGCAGTCACGAAGAGCTTCCATTTTATTCCACGGTGACTTCCCACCTATTCAGTGATGGCGACGCTTTGGATGGCTCCTACTGGTGGCGTAACATCCGCTATCCGGTTCTCTTTGGCCCGACCATCCAGCACATGCTGCGGGATGGATATCGGATTTTCCTGGAATTGTCGCCACATCCCGTCGTTGGTGGAGCGATTCGCGCCTGCTGTGAAGACGGCTCGAAGCCTTTGGAGGTCCTGGAATCACTGCGCCGCGAGAGCGATGAGAGGGCCGGCCTGCTCTCCACTCTGGCCCGTTTGTTCACACTTGGATTCGACCTCGACTGGACGCGAATACAGCCCCGATCCGGAAAGCCAATTGCGCTGCCTTCCTACCCCTGGCAGCGCGAGACCTTCTGGAGCGAACCCGAGCCCGCGATGCATTTTCGTCTGGCCTCGGTCACACATCCCTTGCTGGGACGCCGCCGCCGTGCCAGGGAGTACTGCTGGCAGACTCGCCTGCATCCGGATCGGCCGGCCTATGTTAGAGATCACCAGTTACAGGGAAGCATGCTACTTCCCGGCTCGGCTTATCTGGAGCAGGCTCTGGCTGTCGGGCGCGAGATCTCAGAAGGGAAATTCTTTGCGGTCGAGCGGCTCCTGATCAAGAACCCCTGCTTCCTGGAGAACGCCCTTGGTGTTCGACTACGGGCACTTCTGGACTTTCCAAGTCGTACCCTCAGAATCTCCGGCAAACAGAAGGACACCGACGACTGGGTCGAGCACTGCCGCTGCAAGATCAGCTCCGCAGCTCAAGACCGACCCCGAGCGCTTTTCGATCGCACGGCCGCCACCGAAGATTGTTTAATTCAGTGGGGCCAGGAGCACTGCCAGCGTTCTTTGAGGGCTTCCGGCTATGAAGTGGGACCGACATTTCTTGGATTGCGCAAACTGTGGGTCGGACGGCAAGACGCTTTGGGGTCTATTCAGGCCCCGCGTGGCATTTCGAGAGATTCGCACAACTACTGGGCCCATCCTGCCCTGCTGGATGCCTGCTTCCAGGTTGCAGGCTTCCTGCTGACCAATGCGCTGCAGGAATCGAGCTTGTTCATACCAGTTGAGATTCAAAGGGCCCGCTTCTGGGAAAGATTACCCGACTCATTCTGGTGTCAGGCCTACCTTCCAGACGCTTCTGCAAGGAATCTGCGAACCGATCTCAAGATCTTCGGCGTGGACGGACGACTGATTGGGATGGTCGAGGGCCTCGGCTTTCACTCTCTGCAGGCCGACGGCCATCTGAATCTTGAAAACTGTACCTATCAGTATGGCTGGGAAGAACTCGAAACGACTTCTGGTCGACGGCAGCGGATGCGCCCTTGGAACCAGTGCACACAGGAGGTTGCGAGTGCCTGCGAAGCAGCGGAGACCAGAATCCAAGAACTTGGTCTAGGCGCTGCCTGCCGTGAGTATGTCGACCTCGCCAAAACGAACGAGACCTGGGACTTCAATATTCGTGAGGACTTCCCAGGTCGCTTTCTCCCAATCCATTCGCAGGCGGCTGCCGACGTTGAGTTGCTACGGCACACCTTATGGGGCAGCGCTGACTCCCCGGAGTGGGGGCAGGAGAGCGTAGACCGGGTGAGCAGGAACGGCTCCGGCGAAGGAGTAGATGCACTCGCGCAATTCTCGCCACCAATCAGAATTCGAGACCTCTATTCTAGAGAGCTGCTCTCGAGGGTATTGAGGGGTTCGCAACGAATTCGGGTTCTGGAAGTTGGTGCGTGCACCGGACTAGCCGGGGGTAGTGGCCTGCCTTTGCACTCACCCAACGTCGAGTTTGTTCTGACGGATTGCTCCTCGCAGCGACTGGCACGTCTGCGTGATCGGTGCAAGCCCTCTCCCCGCATTGCGGTTCGAGCTCTAGACCTTCAGCAGCCACCCCGGGAGCAAGGGTTCATACACGGACAGTTCGATCTCGTGTTGGTCGCAGAAGAGGGGGCCTTGAAACCAGACTTCGAGAAAAGTCTGCATCACCTCAACTGGCTTCTGGCACCGGAAGCGGATCTCCTCTTGTTCGGCCTGGCCTCGCTGCCCTCTTTTTTCGAGTCTCTCTACGGGAACCGTGAATTGGGCCAACTCTTGCCCACTCCGCTGCGGGAGGACCGCGATTGGCAGACTCTCCTGGACCAGGCCGGTTTTTCGAACTGGGTAGTGGATGTCCTGCGCGCCGACAACCCGAGGGTGACTCTGGGCCGGGCGCGTAAGCATCGGCCGGTCAACGCGGTTCTCGATCGAGAACCAGCGCTGCACAAGGCCGAGTCTGGGACGCCGCACAGACGATGGGTCTTACTCCTGGATCGACGGGGCTTTGGCCGTCAGCTCGCCAGGTCGCTTTCCGACCGGGGCCAGGAGGTCATCGAGATTGAGTCCAGCGATGGGCGGCGCGACCCAGGTGGTGATCCGCTTCGCCAACGACTCGAGGAGAGCGCAGGAAAACAGACCGATCCGATCTACGGAGTCCTCGACTTGCGAGCGTTGGACGTGCCGTCGCCCCACCAGAAATCTCGGGAGAGAGTACCCGAAGCCGCCCTCCAGGCATGCTTGGCACTAAGCGAACTGGCCACCCTGATCCTGCCCCACGAGGGCCAGCCGCTCCCCTACCTGTGCGTCGTGACCCAGCAAACTCAAGTGGTCGATTCTGCTGGCTTCGGAGTGAACTTGAGCCAGGCTCCTGTGGTGAGTCTTGCCCGAGTGGTCGCCGGCGAATTCCCCGCAACCAGGGTTGTTCGAGTCGATGTCAGTTCGCTTGACTCGCAGGCTGAGATTCGCACTCTTGTGAATACCATTCTCTCGGATCTCGATGAAGATGAACTGGCGATCCGCGAGGAACGACTCCTGGCATTGAGGTACCGACATTTCGACGGTCGACCACGTTGCTCAGCGACAGATCCGGCGCCAGGCAGGAATGGGGACTTTAGACTGGCTCCTGCTTCTGCAAGTGCTTCGGGGCAACTTGATGTGTGGCGAACTGCGAAGAGAGTCCCTGGGCCGGGAGAAGTTGAAGTTCAGGTTGAATGTTGTGCGTTGAACTTCTCGGACGTTATGCTCAATCTTGGAATCTACCCGGGCGCCAAAGGAAGTGCAGTCCCTCTGGGACTGGAGTTTTCCGGGGTCATCCGGCGTGTGGGACCAGGCGTCGATCATCTCAAGACGGGCATGAGAGTCGTTGGCCTGGCCCACAGCGCAATGGCCTCAGTAGTGACGACTTCTGCAAAACAGGTCTGTGCACTGCCGACCGACTGGAACATGGCCCAGGCGGCCACGATTCCAGCGGCTTTTCTGACCGCACACATCGCACTTTGCCACTATGGACGCCTTCGACAAGGTGAGCGGGTTCTGATTCACTCAGCCACTGGGGGAGTGGGACTGTCTGCTCTTCAAATTGCCCGAGGATGCCAGGCCGAGGTCTTTGCAACTGCCGGCAACCGGGTCAAGAGAAACTACTTGAGGGCTCTGGGAGTGGAAAGCGTCTTCGATTCCAGAACCCTCGACTTTGCGGATCGGATTCAGGACATCACAGGGGGAGAAGGAGTAGATGTGGTGCTCAATTCCCTTTCGGGAGAGGCCATAAGTAAAGGCCTGGAAGTCCTGAGAGTCGACGGTAGATTCCTTGAGCTGGGAAAGCGTGACATTTACCAGGACAGCCAGGTGGGTCTCTTTCCGTTCTCAAAGCGCCTCTCTTTCACGGCAATCGATCTGGACGGCATGGCCCGGAACGATCCAGAATTGGTTGCCCGGACCTTCCGCCAGGTGATGCAGCGGATCGAAGACGGAACCTATTCTCCGTTGCCTTTCCGAGCCATTCCGATCGATGCTGCACAAAGTGCTTTCCGGGCAATGTCGAAGGCTCGCCACATTGGAAAGTTGGTCCTGACTCGAGAACCCGGTATCGTGCCACGCGAAGGCGCCGAGAAAGCGATGATCAGGTCAAACGGCGGGTATCTGATCACCGGAGGAATGGGAGGGCTGGGGATCGCTCTGGCACGCCGGCTGATTAGCCAGGGAGCCCGACGTGTGGGGCTCCTGGGCAGACGCAACCCGTCTCCCGAGGTGCAGCGCGAACTCGATCAGCTGGCGTCTTGTGGAGCCGACGTTCGTGTATTCCAGGCCGATGTCACATGCAGAGATGACCTGCAACGAGTCCTGCGTGAATTCTCAAATGACTTGTTTCCTCTCAAGGGTATCTTTCACGCGGCTGGAGTCTTGGAGGACTGTGTTGTCGCCAACCTGACGGAGTCACGTTTCCGCCGCATCTGGGGTGCCAAGGCAGAGGGTGCATGGAATCTCCACTGCCTCACTCTCGATCTGGACCTGGATTACTTTGTACTCTTCTCCTCCGCAGCCACCTTCCTTGGAAATCCTGGACAAGCCGCCTATTCAGCCGCCAATGGATTCATGGATGCCCTGGCTGAATACCGACAGGCCTCCGGCAAGCCGGGCCTTTCCATCGGATGGGGCATGATCGACGAAGTCGGGATGGCGGTGCGTATTCCAGGCTTGAGAAAATTGGCCAAGGACCGAGGAATTCGCCCCATCCCGCCGGCTCGAGCCATGGACCTGCTGATCCGGCTTCTCGAAGCCCGGATTTCCTATGCGGCTGTTCTGGACATGGATATCTTGCGCTGGCAAAACTGGAAAGGAATCCAGCTCCCTGCCCGCTTTCGTGCAATCGTGCCCACTGCCGACAACTCTCGGGACGATTCCAAAGAAAGCAGCGCCAGGGTGAAGCTAAGCCAGGCGTCGCCACAAGAACTCTCATCGTTGCTACAAAGTCTCCTCCGGGCACAGCTAGGCAGAATCCTGGGATCAACTGCTGAAGAAATCGACCTTCAGACTCCGGTCACACATCTGGGGCTCGATTCGCTAATGGGCATTGAACTGCAGAACTGGATCGAGGCAGAGTTGGGCCTCCGCTTGCCGGCCGTAGGACTGCTGAAAGGTCCCACTGTGACTCAACTCTCATCCTCGCTGCTCGAGCAATTGTCTGACAGAAGACTCCAGATTCCCGAGGAACCGATCTCCGCCCATGCTGACGGCCCGGATGCCAGTCGTCCGCTGCAGGCGCCTGCGCCGACCCATGCTATGGAGACCCCGCCAGAAGAACGGGACGAAAACGCTACTGAGCTCAGGGTAAGTCAGTGAAGCCGCCGGAGCCAGGCCTGACTCCAGATTCTTTGGAATCCAGTACTCAAGTCAAGGCACCCCTCTCCTTTGGACAGGAAAGACTCTGGATTCAGGACCAGATGCTTCCCCGCGAAGCGAATCTAGGCCTGGTTGCCGCCTTCTCTGTTCGAGGCCGACTCACTCCACAAATCGTCGAGTCGGTGATCTCCCAGATCGTGGAGCGGCACGAGATCCTGAGAACCACGATTTCCACCATCGATGGCACACCCGTACAGGTCGTTGGAGAGCCTTACTCTTTTTCTCTACCCGTGAGGGAGTCGAGCCAACAGTCGATTCCCAATTCCGAAAAGGCAATTCAAGATCGAGCGCGTGCCCTCCTTCAGATCCCCTTCGACCTGTCAGCAGGCCCGCTGTTTCGGGTGGAACTTCTCAAGACTGGTTTTGAGGAACACACCTTGATTCTGGTGGCGCACCACATCGTCTTCGATGGCTGGTCTTTACGTGTGCTCGGTCGCGAAATCCTCAGACTGCTGCAAACCTCGCTACAAGGATTGCCTTCCCCGCTGCCAGAGCTGCCGATTCAGTATAAGGACTTCGCGTGTCGTCAACGCCTGGAGCTCTCAAAACCCGTCATGGAGCGGCTCCTGTCGTATTGGACGCCACAGTTGAAAGGGGTCCGCGTATTGGAGGTGCCTGGAGATCTGCCCCGACCGAGGGAACGGACGTTTGGAGGAGAAAATCACTACTTTTCGGCAAGTCCAGAGCTGCGAAAGAAGCTTCTGGATCTGAGCCGCAGGCAGGGGCTAACCCCTTTCATGACTCTGCTGGCCGCTTTCAAGACACTCCTCATGATCTACAGTGGCGAGACCGACATCGCCGTTCGCACCCCTTTTGCCGGGCGAGACCAGCCCGACCTGGAGGACCTGATTGGCTTCTTCGTCAATACACTCGTCTTACGGACCGACTTGTCGGGAAACCCCTCTTTCAGCCGGCTGACACAACGAGTCCAGCGGGTTGTGCTGGAAGGTTTAGAGCATCGGGCACTGCCTTTCGAGCAGCTCCTGCGATCCACTTCAGGAGCCTGGACCGACTTGAGCCGGCCACCATTGGCTCAGATCGGGTTCTTTGTGGATCGTCCGTCGCAAGCTGCCGGATCTGTGAAGGGCTTGTCGGTCGAGATTCCACTGATTGGATCCGGGACGGCCACTCTGGATCTAACCCTCCTGGCATGGCTTGGCGAGGATCTGGACTTCTGTTTGGAGTACAACACTTCACTATACAGCCCGGCCTTCGTGAGATCTCTAGGAGAGTCGTGGCTGCGAGTCTTGGACCTCACACTCCGTCACCCGGAGCGAAAGATTGAGGATCTCTGTTTGCTGAAAGAGGCAGAGGCACAGGAGATACAGTCCCAGTGGAGCGCCCCCCGGCGATTCAGGAACGCCCAGGCCGGGGTCCATCAACTGTTTGAGGAACAGGCGGCCAGGACGCCCCATTCCCTGGCTCTTCAAAGTGACGGTACGGCCTGGAGCTTCCAGGAACTCAACCAGAGAGCGAATCGGCTGGCTCACTGGCTCAGCGCACAAGGAATCGGGCCCGATCAACTGGTCGGCCTCCGCCTGCCACCGAATGAACAGCTGGTATCGGCAATGCTGGCTGTACTAAAGGCCGGCGCCGGTTATCTTCCTCTCGATCCGACCCTGCCAAAGATGCGCTTGCTCGAGATGGTCTCCCAGGCAGATCCCCAATTGATCCTGACCCACAGCGACTGGCCGGCGTTGTCCCTTCCGGTAGACAAAACCATGGGCCGGAACTGTTGCGGCAGCTTCCTTCTGGACCATCTTGCACCCGAGCTGGAGAAGGCTGATGACTCCAACCCGGATTGGAAGAACCCTGCCGATTCGCTGGCTTATGTACTTTTCACTTCAGGATCGACAGGAACCCCGAAGGGAGTCGAAATCCCTCATCGGGCTCTGACCAATCACATGTTATGGATGCGTCGGGCTTTCCCGATGACTGCCGCCGATCGCATCCTGCAGCGAACTCCGATCAGCTTCGATGCCTCGATCTGGGAGTTCTTCGCTCCCCTCATTTCGGGAGCTTGTCTCGTCTTGCCGCCGCTTGAAACATCACTCGATATGTCCGCCCTTGTTCTCACTCTTCGTGAACAGCGCATCACGCACCTTCAGATCGTTCCGACTCTACTCAAGATCCTTCTCGACAGCGGGGAGCTGGGTCGATGCCGGCACCTCAGATTCGTATTCTCGGGCGGGGAGACACTGACTTCGCAGCTGCAAAAAGACTTTTTTGAGCAATGCCAGGCGCAGCTGGTCAATCTCTATGGCCCGGCCGAAGCCTGCATCGATGCCTCTTTTCACCTGTGTCGTCCTGATGAGGCCGGTTCTGACGCCCCTTTGGGAGAGCCCATCGATAACTCGCGATTCCTGGTCCTTTCAAACAGCCGTCAGCTTCTCCCTCCCGGCGTCGTCGGCGAGCTCTTCATTGGCGGGAAGGGTGTGGCGCGGGGTTACCGGAACCGGCCTGAAGAGACGGCGTTGAGGTTCTTGCCCGATCCGACTCGTCCGGGGGCGAAAACCATCTATCGCACCGGCGATCGAGTCCGAATCAGCCTTCAAGGAAAACTGGAGTTCCACGGGCGGACCGACTTCCAGATCAAAATCAACGGAGCCCGCGTCGAGACGGGAGAGATCGAAGCCCGCCTTCTGACACACCCCGCAGTCAAATCAACAGTGGTGCAATTGCAAGAAGGGGAGACGCCTGACCCGGTGTTGACTGCGTATGTGGTTACGAAGGGCCTCGAGGCACCTAGTGCAGCCGAGTTCAGGGACTACCTTCGCCCCACAATACCCGACTACATGATCCCGCGCAGTTTCACCAATCTGACGGCGATCCCTCTAACGACTGCGGGGAAGCTGGATCATTGTTCACTTCCGCCTCCGACCCTTGGAGATCAGGCTGACAAGGTTCCTTTCAAAGGACCCGGTAACGAGATGGAGCAAATTCTTCACGAATCCTGGTGTGCTGTGCTGGGGGCCCGTGAAATCGGTATCCATGACAACTTCTTCGATGCCGGCGGTGCATCCCTGCAGTCCATTCAGCTCGCCGCCCAGATCCGAAGGCGAGGTTACCTCTTGGCTCCGGCACAGATCTTTGAGTTCACGACAATTGCAGAGCAAGCGCGAGTCATCGAGGTAGTCCCCGAAGGAGAGCTGGTAGAGAACCAACTGCCCGACGAACTCGCTGGACAAATCGCTTCCAGACGGCGCACCTCGGCCACCTCTAAAAACGAACGCGGGGCGACCACGGTTATTGAGAGCCTGGGTGTCTATCTCCCGCCCAGAGAGGTGACGACCAGGGAAATAATCGAGGGTTGCCGCCACAAACTCAAACTGCCGTTGGAAAGACTGACTGGAATCCGTTCCAGGCGCATGGCGGGAGAGGATGAGTTTTCCATCGATCTCGCCCAGGCGGCCGTCACGACCTGTTTGAAGCGGTCGCGGTACGCAGCTCGGGACATCGATCTGGTCGTATCCTGCAACATCTCCCGCTACGATCAGCCAAGAAGCTTTTCCTTCGAGCCCGGCACTGCCGTAAAACTCAAGAAGCTGTTGGGTTTTGAACGCGCCATGACATTGGACATCTCCAATGCCTGCGCAGGGTTCTTCACCGGAATCTTCCTGGCCGACCAGCTGATTCGAGGAGGAGTCTTGCAACGTTGCCTCATTGTCAGTGGGGAGTACATCACGCATCTCACCCGAACAGCCCAAATGGAGATCGCGGAGTTGCTGGACACACGACTCGCCTGCTTGACCCTGGGAGATGCCGGCGCCGCGGTGATTCTGGAGGCATCGAGGGATCAAGAATCTGGATTTCGCGCCCTGGAACTGTACACAGTCGGCAGTCTCAGTTCCCTTTGCATCGCCAAGGTCGCTGAGCAGCAGGACCACGGACTGGCGATCATGCATACCGACATGCTGAAAGTCTCGGCCACAGCCACCCGTCAGACCATGCTCCACGCCGCCCGTATCCTGGGAGAGAAGGACTGGGAATTGGAAGACTTCGACCATCTGATCGCCCACCAGACCTCCCGCAATGCACTCCGCGGAGCCAGTCGTGAAATCAACCGGGTCCTGGGGCGTGAAGCCTGCCACGACGACAATGTGGTCGATAATCTCTCGAGTCGAGGCAATACGGCGACCACAAGCCACATGGTCGCCATCTGGGATGGAATTCACAGTGGCAGAGTGAAAACGGGAGATCGAGCTCTCTTCAACATCTCTGGATCCGGCCAGACGATCGGAACAGGCATCTACCAATTCGACGACTTGCCGGCTCGGTTGAGGCGTCCTGCTTCACACTCGAAGCCTGTGGCGGCGACTCCAATGGGCTCACTTGGAGTCATGACGTGCGGCCATCAACCTGTCCGAATTGAAAGCCACGGAACACTACCGGCCGAGCTCGATTTCAAGAGAGATGCCATCTGGTTGGCTCAGATGGGAGCGGAGAACTGCCTGAGCAAGTCCCGCTATGGACCCGGCGAAATCGACACCCTGATGCATTGCGGCGTCTATAGGAATGACTTTCTCAGCGAACCGGCAATCGCGGCATTCTTAGCCGGGCGGCTGGGGATCAATTCAGAAGTGGAATCACCAGACTCTCCTACCAGCTTCGCTTTCGATGTTTTCAATGGCGCGCTGGGGTTCTTGAACAGCTGTTTTCTGGCCTCGGTACTCATCCAGAACGGCTCCAGCCGAACCGCTCTGGTGACGGCATCTGAAGTTGAGAACAATGCCTTCACTGAGGAAAAACCGCTGCTTGGCTTGAAAGAAACCGGGTCGGCGGTCCTGTTGGACCGATGCCCCGAGGGTCGATCCGGGTTCCAGTCTTTTCTCTTCCGAGCTTTCCCACAATTCAGTGAGTCCTTCTGCTCCCGGCTGACTGTCGAAAATGGGGAACCTTACCTGTTCTTTGAGAAAAGTGATGACTACGACGAAGCCTGCCTTCACCACATCCAGCTCACGGTCGGCGAACTCCTCTCCCATTCCCAGCTCGAGACTTCATCCATCAGCTGGGTCATTCCACCTCTGATCTCGACTTCCTTCCGGCGGGAGTTGAGCCTGCGATTGTCGATTCCTGAAAGGCGCTTCGCCGCGGTCGGAAGCGAGGAGAAGGACTATGCCTCGTCCTCTCTGGCCTATGGCTTTGATTGGGCGATCAACCGGGCTAAGGCCAAACCGGGTGAGACCGGCCTGGTGATTGGGGTGGCAGCCGGAATTCAGGTAGGGTGCGCCCTCTACACCTTCTGAAGAGATCTGTGTCCCTGCAGTACGCCGAGGAGGTCGACCGAGTGCAACGCAGGATGGGAAATCGGACCACGGAGGGTCCTCCTAGTGCGCTCGTAAGCGCACTTGAACAGTAGGGTGAAAGTCCCTACCGGGCAAACGTTCTCCGGCCCGTATTCGACGGCAACTGCGTCATCGTGAGGTGGGGTGGGAAGCAGCCGAAGGAGAACCACCAGTCTGTAGGAGACGAACTCGATTCGGCTCAGAGGGGACAGCGAGCCTGCTGGGAAATGGCGAAGCTCGAATGGAAGGGAAACCTGACACGGACAAGAGCCTGATGGGTAACGTGAAAAAGGCATCTTGTTAACCCTTGGGGTGGTTGGAGATGGAATGGTGGGAAGTTCAAGTGACGTAAAGCGAGGAGGTCTGCGAAAGGTCGGTCTGGTAAGAGACCCGCAGAAGTCAGAGGCGGCGTAGTAGTGAAGAAGCCGGGTAATGCCGGTGGAGCGAAGGCCCGCCAGGAAGGTGGATGTGTAGAGTCAATGACGAAGCAAGAGGAACTGTCGAAAGTGGAGGAGACTCCTAAGCAAGGCAGAGAAGCCGAGAGCCAGAAATGGAGCTGGGTGGAAGCGGAAGTGTGGACCGAACGCATGCTGACGACCCTGGAAACAGGAGTGAAAGGAGGCAAATGGTTCAGCTTGATTGACAAGGTCTACAGAAATCGGAGTCTGGAAGCGGCGTGGCGAAAGGTACGCCGACGGAAAGGAGCCGGTGGAGTGGATGGCCAAAGTATCCAGAAGTTTGAGTGGCGATTGGAAAGGGAACTGGAGCAACTGCACCAGGAACTGAAAGACGATCGCTATCAACCGCGAGCAGTGCGCCGACACTGGATCGATAAAGGAGGAGGGAAGAAGCGACCGCTGGGGATCCCGACAGTACGGGACAGAGTGGTGCAGACATCCCTTCGCCAGGTGCTGGAACCAATCTTCGAAAAGAAGTTCTGCCGGCACAGTTATGGATTCCGGCCGCAGCGAAGCTGCAAGGATGCACTGCGCGAGGTGCAACGACGACTGGAAGAAGGCTATCACTGGGTGGTTGATGCAGACATCGAGAAATACTTTGACTGCATTGACCCGGAGATCTTGATGCAAGAAGTGGAGAAGGAAGTCTCAGACGGTCGAGTGCTGAAGCTGATTCGAAGCTATCTGGAACAAGAAGTTCTGGATGGGATGAAGAAGTGGAAGCCGGAGAGAGGAACTCCTCAAGGTGCGGTGATCAGTCCGTTGCTGGCTAATCTGTATTTACATCCAGTGGATGAAGAGATGGAGCGTGCCGGGGAAGTGATGATCCGCTATGCCGATGATGGGGTGATTCTATGCCGAGATGAGCGACAGGCGCGAGAAGCGCTGAGGAAGCTTCGAAAGGAGCTGGCGCAGCGTGGATTACGACTGAACCCGAACAAGACCCGGGTAGTGGATGCTCGCCAAAAGGGTGGGTTCGACTTTCTGGGTTACCACTTTGAAAGAGGGCTTAAATGGCCTCGCAAAAGCAGTGAAAAGAAGCTGCGGGAGCGAGTCCGCCCACTGACCCGAAGGACGAATGGCCACAGTCTGAAGCAGACCATTGAGACGCTCAACCCAATCCTACGGGGTTGGTTTGGGTACTTTCAACACAGCCATCCCGCGACGTTTAAGGGGGTGGATGGATGGGTACGAGGGCGTCTGCGATCGATTCTGCGAAAGCGCCGGAAACGGAGAGGCCGAGCCCGAGGGAGCGATCATCAACGCTGGCCCAATGCCTACTTTATCGAGCAGGGGCTATTTACCATGGCCATAGCCCACGCGCAGATCTGTCAGTCCCGACGTGGACCCCACTGACTGGAGAGCCGGATGCGGGAGAACCGCACGTCCGGTTCGGAGGGAGGGGAGGCTCAAACCAATGAGCTTTCCCTACCCCTATCACTGGGAATGTCACGGGCCGGCAAAGCGTAGGAGCCGCTTCCACGCGGCGATCTGATTATCCCACTGCAGTAGAAAATTTATGGGTGATGCAGGCGCTTCCGGTAGCGGCGTCTTCCGACCTGTGTAAGAAGGCGATGAACGACCGCCAGTGCACGCGGAAACGACCGGGGTCTCGCCGACCAGAAGTCGGCCCCGGGCTTACGCTCCGCGACCCTGAAACCAGGATCCAGGCTGATCTCACCACACACAATCGACTCACGGCCATCGAGTTGAACAACGATCTCTCCCGCCGCCGAGCAGAGCATCGAGCGCCCCGGGAACTCCATTTTGACACGAACGGCGGGGAAGATCGGCAAGCTCGTGGAGAAGGTCCCGGTGCCCGCCTGATTCACCAACAAAGATGGAATGCCCAGCGCAAGGGAACAGCACGGGGCGACTCGGCAGAGGCTGTCTTGAATACTCTCAGAGATCCCCGGAAAACGGGGAATCAGGGCGGCACTATGGGGCATTAGAAGGAAATCGACTTGCTCGCGGGCCATCTCTTGCAAGAAATCCTCGGTGTAAGCATCGAAGCAGATTCCCACTCCAATCCGACCAAGCTGCGAGGGAATCACCCGGCTCCCGCTGCCGGCGGAGAAGAGCCAACTTTCAAAATAGGCAAAGTTCCGCTTCCGGACCCTGCCCAGGATCTCGCCATCGGGACTGGCCAGGGCAAAGCAGTTGAAATAGTCTCCCGACTGCCTCTCCAGGTAGCTGGCACCGATAAAGACGCGATGCAACTTTGCCTGGCGCAACAGCCAGGACTCGGTCACTCCGCCTCGTGGTTCGGCGAAGGCCCACAGGGCGGTCTCCAGCTTGTAGCCACTCGCCAGAAACTCCGGACAGAGGATCAGTTGGGCACCGGCCGAGGCCGCTTTTCGGACGTAGGAAGCAGCATTTCGCAGATTCCGCTGCGGCTTTCCGAATTCACTGCGAACCTGGACTCCAGCAACATTGAGCCTCACCAGCGTCCCTCCTCCCCCTCTTTCATGGTGTCTATCTCCATACCCGGAGGTCTCGTTGCTTCAGTCCGCACAGACTCACAGCAAAGTAACCGGCGGCCACGATGATCAACCAAAAGCAGGACAGGTAAACCGTTCCCCAATCCACTCCGGCCGGCGCCAGAAGCTGCTCGTAGGCCAGCAATGACCAGGCATGCGGCGTGATCACCAAACTGACCGATTTCATCAAGGGTGGAATGAACTCCCGAGGCATCAGACAACCGCTGATACCGGCCATGACGAGCACCAGAAAAGTGGCCACCACATTGACCTGATAGTCGGTCACCACCCAGACGGCGATCAGAAGCCCCAACCCGCTGGCGGCCAGCGAGGTACAGACGATGACCAGGAGCAATGCTGCGGGACTTCCGCCCAGAGGCATGCCAAAGACAAAAGATGCAGTCGCGAAGAGCAAGACTCCCTGCACAACCGAGAGGCAAAAGAAGGGCAACGTCTTTCCAAGAATCAGCATCGTGTCGGATATTGGAGCCATTCTGAGCCGCAGCAGGGTCCCTGCGCTTCGTTCGGCAACGAAGGAACGCGCCATGACGTTGACCAGAAAGAATGCAAATAGGACTGCTTGTGCCGGAATCAAGATCCGATACATGTCTTTCCGAGAGATGGCAAAACCTGAAATGCCCAAAGGCAAAGAAGCCGGCTCTCCGCCTGCGGTCAGATCACGCTTGTTGGCTTCGACGTAGGCCCGGATGAAGGGGGACGCCTCGAGCGTCTGATCGCTTGCCATCTGCAAAAGCTTCGCGAAAACGAGTTGAGAAACGACCAGGCCTTGATGGTGCCTGAGAAGCCGGTGGACCACCTGCAAATCGAAGTTCTCAAGTCCTCCACTGAGCCTCCCGCCAGGTAGATCTAAGAGATCGATCAGCTCAACTTCTTCGATCCGATCTCCGAACCGCGGCCCCACAATGACTCCGGCGCTCCAACCATCCCGCCACACCAGCTCTTTCAACTCACCTAGAGACTGGACCTGCCGTATCCCCTCCCCGTACCCTTCCAGGGCCTGCACGAATCTTCGCGAGCTGTCGCTTCGGCTAAGGTCAACTACGGCCCAACGCCAATTCGAGGGAGAACTGGAGTCGCTCAATTGAAAGGCTGCGGAGCAGACAATGCCGGTGATCGACAAGGGCATTCCGATCATTAGAATCAGCGCATATCGGTCCCGTAGCAGCAGAAGAAGATCTTTACGGGTCAGCCTCCAAACACTCATGAATCTATTCAATCGGGTTCCTTGTCGCTGCGGCGACTCCGCAGTACCATCGATTCGATGTACACCTTCCAGGCCCGTCGGCTGAGCAAGAGTTTCCGCGACCGAACCGCCGTTGACGGCGTCAGCCTGTCAGCGGAACCCGGCGAGGTTCTTGGGTTGGTTGGCCCCAATGGGGCAGGAAAAACCACCCTGATGCTCATGTTGATCGGGTTATTGCCTCCCGACCAAGGCGAGGTCTGGCACTTTGGGAAGTCCATCACCAAAGGATCAAATCAAATCGGCACCTCCTCGGTAGGCTGGGTCCCCCAAGAGCTGGCATTCTACTCGGGAATGAGCGTTGAGGAAAACCTGAACTTCTTCGGCCAGCTCTACAGACTGCCTGGTGGCGAGTCTCGGCGACGGACTGCGGAACTCCTGGAAAGCTGCCGGCTGACGGAATGTCGAGACCAAATCAGCGGCACCCTCTCAGGGGGCATGCAGAGGCGTCTTAATCTGGCTCTCGGGCTGGTGCACAGTCCTCGGCTCCTGGTCCTGGACGAACCGACGGTGGGCATTGATACCGATTCGCGGGGCCTGATCCTGGACTATTTGAAAGGGCTGGCCCGAGCTGGCTCAACGGTCGTTCTATCCAGTCATGACCCGCAGGAAATTGCGCGAATGTGCCACCGGGTTGTACGACTCGATCAGGGTCGGCTGGACTCACACGAAGCCGCTTCTGGACTGTCGCCAGCAGCGTCCTCCAGAAGAAAATCGGAGCGCGCGTCGTTGGGTACGCACGGGGCCGCTGCACCCAGAAGACAGCACAAGGACAGGGGTGCCTGGCTTGTAGCGCTCGCGATCCTGGCGGGACTTCTCGCTTTGAGACTCGTATTCTTCGAGGATGCCCGGCGACCTTCATTGGCCGTTTCGCCGACCTCATTCAGTGGCCGTTCTGAAAATTCTCCCGACGGGCAAAAACTGGCCTTTCTAAAGGATGGAGCCATCTGGATCCGGACTCTGGATCAAGAAGCCCCCATCCGACTAGGGTCAACGGAGGGCGCACTGCCCGGTTTCTTCTGGTCGCCAGACAGCGGTTATCTTGCTTTCGCCAGGCATGGCCAGCTTTGGACCGTCACAGTTTCGGCGCACCAAGCGCATCTAGTGTGTGATCTGCCCGAAACTACTTTCGGAGGAGGCGTCTGGGGGACGAACGATCAGATTGTCTTCAAGACCAATCACGGGTTCTTCTATCAGGTTGAGGCTCAGGGCGGGAAGCCACTCCTCCTCCTCAGCCCGGCTTCCTGATCGCCGGCTTCCCACGGCGTACTGACCGGGGTAGAGTACCCCCAGCGATCAATCCAGGGCTGCCAGTGGCGGTAGACGAGTTCGAGAGTTTCCTTCCTGAATTCGTAAACATTGCTGCGATAATCCGCTACGGAATCAAGATAGCCCTTCATCGGCGATCGGGCCCGGTCGAAATTGGGGAGTCTCAGCTTCTGATAGACCTCCTCAAGCAGGCGCAACGGCTTCGTCCGCAACTCTTCGTAACGTACGTCGACTCGGTTTCCCGGGGGAATCAGCCCGACATCCCGGTCGTATCGTGTCATCAACTGCTTGTAGAAAAAGAGTGCTCGAGCAGGGATGTCCTTTTCCGAATAGGGTTGCAGAGACCACCATGGGAGTAGCTTTTGCCAGAGCCGAACAGTGGACTCGTAGACTTCGTAAGGGTTTCGAACAATGTGGATGAAGCGGGCATCAGGAAAGAGCCCAAGCAACTGAGGGATCCGCATCAGATTCGCGGGATTCTTCAGGACCAGTCGCCGGCCGTCGGATTCCACTGTCAGATCTCTCAAGTGCCGTATCATCAAGTTGCACCAGGCTTCCCGATCTCGCCGGGAAGGCTCCAGCAGTTCAGCCAGAATCCGCCCGGACTCGAGCGGCAGGAAAAAGCAGTGGTAAGCAGACGAAGGATGGCGGAGTGCCGTGAGCCATTCCTCCTCCTGGGGCTGGTCAAAGCCAATCGCGACTTCGTCGCCAGGACGGCGGAGAGGTAGCGTCCAGCGGAGAAGAAAGCGGATCACGCGTTGTCTCAGAAAACGCGACTGGGGACACGTGCAATGGTCCAGGCTCAGCCAGCCAAGCTGTGGATCCCTTGCCATCAAGTTGTGCAAATGGGTCGTTCCACTGCGCCAATGACCAACGATGAAGATGGGCGGATGATTGATCTCAACGGAGCGACGTCGTCCCCAGGCCAGGCACTCCCCTCCCATTCGAAAAGGCAGACTCAGGCTTTGACAGAGCATAATCATGCCCACGCGGATCAAATCGTAGGTCAAGACGCCAGGGTTCCGTCGGACCAGCCGAATCCAGTTCGAAACGGTGCCGCCGCAGAGAGGATGGGGAGCGACTCGCACAGGCCGGGGAACCACCTCTTTTCTCATTTGCGTTCCATCTCGTCAGGAGTCATCTGGTCGTGTGCGCAAGCTGCCAAGCCGAAGAACTGAGAATACTTGGCCATCAGACTTTACAATTGAGTCTTCGGTTCCTTGCGTACTCCTTGACAACCAGTGAGTACCGGCTCCACTACTAGTCCCAAAATAAGCGTGTTTGCACATCATCTACTGTAGCGACTCGTTTTGCCAAGATCGGTTGCTCATTTGAGGTTCAATCAGACTTGCGCCGGACTCCGGCTGTGCCGGGAAGCAGTTTGGTTGACCTCAGGCCGCCACGACGCGTTGACAATGGCCCTGAAAGTCGGTTTTCAGACAGACCCCTCCCCGATCGGCTCCATTTGTCGTCTTGTCGAAGCGGCTTGCGATTCGTCAGCCAAATTGCTGGTGTTTCAGCCACAGATTCCCCTCGATCAACAAACGGGTCCAATCGTTAACAGTGAGCAGTCGATACAATAAACGCCGTCCCGTTGTCACGATCTGGCAAGGCAGTCCGATCACACAGGTGACAAAGCGCCGGAACTCCATCCGGATCAGGCGTCGGGCCCCCAGTCTTGCAGGCAAAAGCAGGCCCAGCCAAACCTTGAGGTTCCAGGCTTGGGCGGCAATCACCAGGTAAGTCCAGTTTGCGACCAGGGTATCGGCCGGCATGCGCAGAGCCTGAACGCCGTTCTTGAGCTGCTCGATCACGTTTTCCTGATTGCAGCGCCCGTTGCTTTCCAAAACCACCTGTTGTGTCGACAGTTCCTTGACCGGCACGTTCGTGACATAGAACAGATAGCGCTGCTGATCAAACAGCCGCTTTTGACCCTTTTCGACCTCGATCCTCTTGCGCAGGATGATCATTCGGTAGGTGCCTTTAGCTCGGGCCGGTCGGTACTCGATCTCCGTCACATGCTCACTCAACAAGTTCAGGTTTTTGTAGCCCCGCTCTCGCACCACTTTCTGCTTGACGTTCTCTGGACGCTGACGGCTGGAGTTCACCACTTTCCGCTTGCGCTCGAGCTTTTGCCACTGTGCTTCGCCAATCTTGTCGGCCTCTCTGACGAAGCTCCGATTGGCCTCGATCCCGAACACAAACTCCACACCCTCCTCGCTCCAACGATCGAAGTTGCGGGTCAGGGAAAAGTCCGTGTCTCCCCGCAATCTCACTTGCTCAAAGCCGCCTCTTCTGACCAGTTTCACGGCTCGATCGATCCACGCCACCGCTCCTTCGTGCGACGGTCGGCTGGCCGGCCGATTGAACGTGTACAAGACCTCGTTGGTTTCGGCCAGACTCACCACCAAGGGTCCATACCCCCATTGTCCCTTGTAGTTGAGATCCATCCCTTCCTTGCAACACCCCGTGGTCTCGGCCGTCGTGCCGTCCACGTCGATCGTGGCTCGCTTGCCCATCTCCGCTGCTTGGCTTTGCCACACCTGCAGACGGCTTTCGTTGAAGGCTTCTTGCAGGGCCAAGACATCCTCTTGCTTGAAACGCCTGAGAAAGTCCCCTTCCGTACTCGGTGCCGGGATCTTGCGCGCTCCTACACTCTCCAGATAGCTGACATCCTCGCGCCGTGACTTTACATCCTGCAGGCACACTCCCCCACTCATCACGTTGTAGATCAGATTCAAGACGTGGTCCGACTCCCGGTAGGGAAGGTGCCGCTTCAACACTCGCACACGTTCGTCGATCCTCTCCGCCACCCTCAAGCGCTTGACCAACTGAACAATCAGCCCCAGACCTCCACTACTCACCCCTCCCATACGGCTCGAGACGTCGTAGACAATATTGCCTCCTCTCAGCACCCGTCCCCCACTCTTAGGCCGCCAACTTCGATCCAGCCTTCGCTCTATTTCCTCTTGGCGTTTGTTGATAATCTCGATATGCTTTCTATTCACCTGAAACGCCTCCTCTTGGGATTGTTCTGGGTCTTTTTCTGAACCTCAGAATACCCGTCAGGACTGGCGTTTCAGGCTTTTTTCCACCTCTGGGTATACACCCCATGTACTTATTTTGGGACTAGTGTACTGTCCCGGAAGTTCGCGGGGTTAATTCGGGATGGATTTTCGTCGCCAGCTAGGCGCGCGACGCAGGAAGACCGGGGTTCTTTCGAGGTAGCGCAACAACGCTGTCGGCGAAAAGACGCCCGAAGTAGCGGCGTGAACTTCCGGGACAGTGCACTAGGTTTACAATTAATATTTTAGGAGCTTGCGAAATAGTTTACAATTCCTCATATGTCGGAGCGCGATTCGAAACGCGAGATGATTCGCGAGTTCATAGCCAACAACGGGTCTGCTACCGGGCCGGAGCTTGCGGATTACCTGGGAGTTACTCGGCAAGCTGTCAGCCTGCATCTGCGTCAGCTCATCGCAGCCGGAGAGATATTCAAGACTGGATCGACGCGTGGGGCGCGATATTTCCCAGCTGAGGCCGCGCCGCCGGCCCGGCATATCAAGAGAAACCTTGCGATTTCAGGTCTTGATGAGTCTATTGTCTACGAAAAGCTCGCAGTCACTCTGAACTTGTCACAGCTTCCCAACAACCTTGAGTCGGTCCTCCACTATGCGTTTACCGAAATGCTGAACAACGCAATCGATCATTCGAAGTCGGATCAGTGCGCGATCGAAGTCCGGCTCGATGCCACGAAAGTTGGATTCAGCGTAAAAGACCGCGGCATCGGCGCCTTTCAGTCGATTGCCGACAAGTTCAGCCTCGAAGACGAGCATGCGGCAATGATCGAGCTGATCAAAGGCAAGACCACAACGCAGCCACATGCACATTCGGGTGAGGGCATCTTCTTCGTTTCCCGGTCGGCTGATCGATTTGTTCTCAGGTCCCATCGTTTGCAGATCGAATGGGATCGCGATCGTGATGACGTATTTGTTACCGATCGTCGGTTTATAAAGGGCACGGTGGTCCAGTTTGAGATCCGCAAGGACTCGCGCACCCGTCTCGAGGATGTGTTTGGAGAGTTTGCGCCCGAGCAGTACGACTTCCAGTTCGAGAAAACTCGCATTCTTGTAAAACTTCTGCAGTCTGAATACGTTTCTCGATCCGAGGCTAAGCGGCTCTTACACAATCTCGACAAGTTCTCCGAGATTGAACTGGACCTGCGTGAGGTCACCAGCGTCGGCCAAGGTTTCGCAGACGAGATCTTTCGTGTTTACGCATTCGCCCATCCTGGCATTAAAATTCGTACGACAAACACCGGAAAGGCGGTCGAAGCCATGATCCGGCATGTCGTCCGTCAATCTTCCAGCCCGGGAGGGGCGGCAGATGCCCTCCGGCAACAGGTAAATATTCGGTAAACCCCGTCTTGCAATAATCTCCTTCCAAATAAGCCCGCGGTCAAACTTTGCTGGACACAGAAGCTGCGAGTGTGTATACAGGGAGCATGCAGCTGAGTGCTACCACCAAGCCGGAATCGGGTGGACTGACGGCTGATGGCTCGACGAAGCGGGTTTTGGTGGCCAAGGAAGAGTACATCCGGCTGCGCTGGGCGGCAGCGTACTGGAAGGCCCAGCATGCCGGGGCGGTGGAGAGAGAAAAGCAGTTGAAGTCAGAGAACTTGAGTCTGCGGGCTCGAGTTCGAGAGCTGGAGAGTCAGCTCTGGGGGCGCAAGAGTGAACAGGCCAAGGGTGGGCGCGCTGGCAGTTCCAGCCCCAAGGCGAGCGGGCGACCCCGAGGGCAGCAAAAAGGCAAGCAGGGGCACGGTCGGACCACTCTGGACGGGTTGGCAGCCCAGGAAGAGGTAGTGGATCTGGAGGAAGCCCAAAAAAGCTGTCCGAAATGCGGTCTGGCACTGGAAGCCTTGGGCTGGACGGAAGACGCCGAGGTGGCCGAAATCGAAGTGCGGGCCCACCGGCGGGTGATCCGGCGGCGCAAGTACAAAGCGGCCTGCCGCTGCGGGGTGCTGCCCGGCATTGTCACGGCGCCCGCCCCGGCACGCTTGATTCCCAAAGGCAAACTAGGGATTTCGGTTTGGGTGGAGATTCTGCTGGAGAAGTTTGACCATTGCCGCCCCACCCACCGTCTGTTGCAGCAGTGGCGAGACCACGGTTTGACTCTCTCTGCAGGAACGGTGGCCGGAGGGCTGAAAAAACTGCAGGGTCTGTTTTTGCCGGTGGCCGAGGCGATCGCCCAGCAGCAGCTCACCCAGGAGAACTGGCAAGCCGACGAGACCGGCTGGCCGGTGTTTGTGGCGGTGGAAGGCAAAAGCGGACGGCTCTGGCATTTGTGGGTGTTTTTGTCGGCCTCCACAGTCGTGTACCAGCTCCAACCCAGTCGCTCGTCTGCAGTGCCTCAATCTCACTTCGGCAGCGCCCAGGGCACTTTACTCACCGATCGATATTCTGCCTATAAGAAGCTGGTCCGGGTCTCAGAGGGGCGTATTTGCCATGCCTTTTGCTGGGCTCACGTGCGCCGCGACTTTTGGCGACTGAGCCTATCCCACCCCCCCTGGCAGGACTGGTCCCTGATGTGGATTGACGACATTGGCCGGCTCTTTGCTGCCAATCAGCTGCGGCTGGCAGTTCGCGATCAGCCCTTGGAATGGGCCCGGGCCGATCGAAAGCTGCGGGTGGCGGTTGAGAAAATGCGAGAGCAATGCGAGGCTCAACGCCAGCTTCCCAGCCTGGCTCCCCCCTGTCGCAAGGTCCTGAAAAGCCTGGCTCGACACTGGCCAGGGCTGACCGTGTTTGTGGATCAACCGGAAGTGGCTATGGACAACAACGCCGCCGAACGCGCCTTGCGCAACCCGGTGGTGGGACGCAAGAATTACTACGGCTCAGGCAGCCGCTGGAGCGCCCAGTTGGCGGCCAGCTTATTCAGCATCTTTGCCACCCTGCGACTCAACGGCCTCAACCCCCGCCTGTGGCTCAGGGACTATCTGCAGGCCTGCGCTAGGCAAGGCGGACAGCCGCCACCCGGCCTGGATCCTTTTCTTCCCTGGGAAATAAGCCCCCATCGTGCCCGCGCATTGACCTGGGCCAGGACGCCGGCAGCGGAGGCTGGATGAAACGCTTCTGCGGGCGAGACTTTAGCGGCCGGGAGATGCGGCGACTGTGTGAGCTGATTGGCGAAGATCCGACCCGCTCGCGGGCCCAGCTCTCCCGCTTGGCCTGCCAGCTCTTGGGCTGGTTCAAGCCTGACGGTGGCCTCAAGGAGATGAGCTGCCGGGTGGCCATGCTGCGCATGCATCGGCAGGGGTTGCTGCAGCTGCCGCCCCCTCGCAACCCGAAGGGAGGCTCGGGCCCAATCAAGCACACTTTCTGCAGCGCACCACAACCGCTGCTGTCCCGACCCGTGCACGAGCTGTCCGGCCTGCATCTGGAGCCGGTCCTGAGCCGCCCCGACTCCACTTTGTGGAATGAATACATCGACCGCTACCACTATCTGGGATACAAGCCCCTGCCGGGTGCTCAGCTGCGCTACTTCGCTTGTTCCGAAAGCCGCATCCTGGCCCTGCTCGGCTTTGGCGCCGCCGCTTGGAAAACCGCCCCTCGCGACCGCTTCATCGGCTGGCGTCCTTCGGAAAGGGAGAGAAACCTTCAACTGATCGTCAACAACGCCCGTTTCTTGATCCTTCCCTGGGTCGAGTCCAAGAACCTGGCCTCTAAACTGCTGGCCATGGCCGCGCGTCAACTCCCCGAGGACTGGCACGACCGCTACGCCTACCGACCCGTTCTGCTGGAAACCTTCGTCGACACGGGGCGCTTCACAGGCGCCTGCTACAAGGCCGCCAACTGGATCCATGTCGGACAGACCCAGGGCCGGGGCAAGCTGGACCGTGACCGCAAGGCCGATCTGCCCACCAAAAGCATCTGGCTCTACCCCCTGAGCAAACACTTCCGAAGATCGCTTCGCTCCACTTGAGTTCCCAACCCGCCTCACCCCATTAGGCATAAAGCCGATGATGGGTTTACCGAATATTTACTGCAACAGGAGATTAAATAGTTGTAAATACAAGGCTTGGGTCTCCGGAGAGCGCGAGACAACAAGAGGGTATTCAGTACGCTATCGGCAAACCAAATCGAAGGCCGGGGATTGCCCTACCGATAGATTTCCTTCCGATGTCCAATTTTGATTACGATCACAACCAGTTCAAGTGATGCGACTACATAAATGAGGCGGTAGTCGCCAATCCGAATTCGATATAGTTTTTCCGGACCTCTCAGTTTTTTGATCTGGAGAAGTTCTGTAAAGGGATTCTCAGCAAGGAAAGACAGTGCCTCAACTATCTTGTCCTGGATCCTAGTCGGAAGCTGTAGAAACTCCTTTCGGGCAGACTTGCGGAATTTAACCTGGTAACGCTTCTTACCTGGCATCGTTGCCGGACTACTTGCGGTCGGCTAGAACATCTTCGAGAGAAACAAGACCTTCGTCCTTGCGGGCGTAATGGGCTCGTAAATCGATCTCATCCTCAAGCTGCTCTATCAATGCCTCCTCGACAACATATCTAACCTTTAGTCCTTTTCGCTTGCAGTAAAGCGATAATGCGCGTTTGACGCGAGCGTCGATCACGGTTGAGAGAGTGGCAGTTGCGGATTCAGGCATGCCATTATTAAACATTTTTAATCATTGTTGTTCAAGATAAACATCTAGTCGCTCACCCCCTGCAGCAGCTGGTTCAACTACCCAGGTCTCGACCCGGCCCGGGTTCGGTCTGGGCGTGCCCGCGATGCGGCGCCTCTCCTATCGCCATAGCCCGGAAACTTCACGAGTTTTCGAAGCGAGGAACCGCGAAACGCTCCACCCTCTTCAGGGGCGCCCTGCCGGCCTTCAAGTGGTCGCGAAGATAGATTGGATACCCCTTCTTGACCGCGAAGATCCCGCCGTCATCGGACGCCATTTGGACCAGGCCCGGTTTGTCTGAACGCGGGGAGATGTCCATCGTCTTCAATGGTTCCGACCACCGCTTCCATCATCTTGGCGTCCACTTCGGAGTTGACCGTACTCCCGCTCATAAGACGCAGACCGGGCAGGGCGTGAATCGGCTTTTGCAGGCAGGTTCCGCCCGTGCGCCAGCTCATATAAGGAGGCTGATGGTCCAGATGAGCTTCCTGGCAGGTCTCGTAGAAGAATTTGGGGTCGGCCACGTTGGTGAGAGACCGTACAGCCAGGGCACCGCGGGCGGCCAGGTCCAGCGTGTCCGGGACCTCTGCCTGGTATCGGGGAGCGGTGGGAGCAGCCGGCTCCCGCTGAGTGGACGAGCAGCCGGCCACCACCCCGGCTGCCACTGCAGCCACAGTTCCGGTCTTCACGAAATCGCGACGGTCCAGTTTATCCTTTTGCATGGAAAGCCTCCCGATGAGAATAGTATTCAGATCATCTATACTCCACCCAGGCAAACCGGGCAAGGCTTGATCTTTTTGATCTCTAGCCCGGATGATTCATAAGTTTTCGTAGCGAAGCGGGGGAAGACCCGTTCTGACAAGGCTTGCGACCGAGGCCCCCGGAGGCGTACTCGTGCGGTACGCCGAGGAGGCCGACCGAGCGTAACGCAGTCAGGGCGGGAGATTCTCACGCTGCAGTAGAAAATTTATGAATCATCCGGGCTGGCAGCTTTTGTGTGCAGAACCCGGATGGCAACCTTCTGGAGGTCCCAGAGGACGATTGATCCCGGAAAGCACTTTTTGGCGCAAGGGAGGTCTAGCAATGAAAAGACGGAATTTCTTAAAGGGTCTGGTTGCGGGGGGAGGTGGAGCAGCGCACTTCAGCGTGCACGGTGCAGGGGCGGGGCAGGGCCACGGGGCGAAGCCAGGGTCCACGGTTCCCGTCTTAGGAGACAGCGTTTATGCGGGCCACCGTTACGAGGCCGTGGTTCCGGACACTCTCGACCTGGCCGAGCGGGCGGCACTCGCGATCAACGGAATCGGCGGAACCATTGACCCGGACCTGAATTACTACATGTTCTTCTTTGTTCGCTATGCCTGTAAGACGCCCTACATGGCGCATCACGCCGCCGACAGCACCTGTGACACGAAATATGGAGAATCCTTTCCGATGATGCGCATCATGTGCGGATCCGACCGCTACCTGAAGTTGGAAGCCGCGCAAAGGGCGGAATTGCTCTCCCGAATCGAGGATGGACTTTACTGGAACCGGTACGAAGCGTCCCGTCCCTGGCGCACGAACTACACTCCAGAGATCTACGGAGCCGGGAAAAACGAGGACATCGCCAGCACGACCGGCCAGGGAAGGATGCTGAGGACCCTGGTGGCCTGGCGGGAGATCTCAAAGGATTCCTCCTGGGACGGGCTGATCCGCCGGGCAGTGGGAGGCTTGAAGCGAATCGCCGTTCACCGGGAGGACTACAGTTTCTATCCCGACGGCGGCTTTGGAGAGCCCTTCAGCTACCCTCGCTCAGGCTGGCAGAATACGGACGAACCCAAGAGTGAGACCGAGGGAGGAGAAGGATCGGTCGTCACCATGCACGGGCATCAGATCCAGGGACTGATGCGCTGGTATGCAATGAGCGGTGATGAGGAAGCGCGGGACCTGGCGGCCCGGCTGACCCGTTTTTGCATGCTCCCGAAGTTCTGGGGCGGCCTTCCCGTGGTTCCGGAAAAACGCCGCGAAGTCGTCTCTCATATTGCCAAAACGGTGCCCAGAGCTGCCTGCGTGGCCGGCCCCGAGATGGGACACTGGTACACCCATTTTCATGCCCGGGCGGGGGCCCTGCGGGGAATGCTGGAATACGGCATGACGGCCCGTGACGAGCGGGTTCTCGAATTTGTGCGCCGGGCCTATGAGTACACCTGGACCTTCGGGATCCCCAGGATCGGATGGGTCAACTGTTACCCGGGAACGTTCAACCTGTGTGAGGGGTGCGCTCTGGGAGATCTGGTCGCTCTGGGGATACGGCTGACGGATGCAGGCGTGGGAGATTACTGGGATGACGTCGATGCGGTCGTTCGCAACCATTTGGTGGAGGGTCAACTGGTACACGCCGACAGGCTGGAAAGAGTGGCCGCCGCCTCAGAGGATTGCGATTTAAAACAAGCAGCTCCTCATGACCGGCAGGTGAGCGTGGAAGATGTGATCCAGCGTAGCCTCGGGAATTTTGCGGGGCATTCTGCTCCCGCCAGTGTTCCCAACCCCTGGGTCATGCAATGCTGCACGGGCAACGGCACGCAGGGACTTTACTATGGCTGGGAGAGCATCGTGCGCCAGTCAGGAGAGTCGGCTCAGGTCAACCTGCTGCTCAACCGGGCAGCCCCGGGCCTGGATGTGGACAGTTTCCTTCCCTACCAGGGCAAGGTCATCATTCGGAACAAACAATTGCGTCGGATTTCGGTGCGGATTCCTTCCTGGGTCGCAAAAAGACGAATTCGCAGCCGGGTTGCTGAAAAGGAACGCTCAGGGGTCTTGATCGGCAACTTCCTGATGTTTGACGACCTCAAACCGGGCGACCGGATCCAACTCGAGTTCCCGATCCAGGAGCGCAGCGCTGAATACACGGCCAATTCCAGGACCGAAATGGAACAGACGTACAAGTGCACCTTCCGGGGCAGCACGGTGGTGGACATTTCGCCTCGGGACTCCTCACCCACCAGCTACCCGCTCTACGTCCGCCAGCACATGAGAACAGACAAAGCCCCTATGAAAAAGACCTCCCGTTTCGTAGCCGAACGAACGATTTCACGGTGGTGACACGCGGGGCGCTCATGGCAGACGAATTTACGGGCAAGGTAGCCCTGGTGACGGGCTCGGCATCGGGGATCGGCCGGGCCACCGCGCGACTGTTTGCTCGTCGTGGCGCCAGTGTCGTCGCTGCTGACGTCCGTGTGGAAGAAGGTCAGCAGGTGGTGGACCTTGTCAAGCAGTCCGGCGGGGACGCGACCTTCATTCGCTGTGATGTTTCCAGTGCCTTGGATGTCGAGGCCATGGTTGGGCAGGCCGTTTCCCACTATGGTCGCCTCGACATTGCCTACAACAATGCGGGTGTCGAATGCAAAATGGCAGCCATCGGTGATGCTGAGGAGACCGATTGGGATCGCGTTCTATCCATTAACCTCAAGGGCATCTGGCTGTGCATGAAGCACGAAATACCGGTCATGGTGCGGCAGGGTCAAGGAGCCATCGTGAATTGTTCATCGGTGGTGGGGCTGCTGGGACAGAAAAACATGGCATCATACGTTGCCAGCAAGCACGGCGTCGTGGGGTTGACGAGGGCCGCGGCGTTGGAATACGCCGACTCCGCACTTCGCGTCAACGCGGTTTGTCCGGCCATCGTGGAGACCGCCATGCTGCACCGCTACACGGGTGGCGATGCCCGCCTGGCGGCGGAGTTGACCTCGCAGTATCCCACCAGACGCCTCACGCAGGCCGATGAAATCGCCGAAGCCGTGCTATGGCTTTGCTCCGACCAGGCGTCGTACGTCAATGGTCATGCACTGGTCATTGACGGAGGGTTCAGCGTTCAATAGTCGACAGACCCGGTCAGGACAACCGTTTTAACAGGCGTGCCGTCATTTTGCACGGTAAAATGACGGCGTGATGAGCACAAACGATGAAATGGGAACGGTGCAGCCAGCGATCAATAGATTTCTTCGCCTCCCGCGGTCTCTTCTATTTCCTTCTTGGAAAGGTAGGGAGCTTCGGCGGAATAAACTGCTCTTCGACTTTCGAGCGACCCTTCAATCCCCTTCAAGAAGAGCAACTGCTTTTCTAATACGGTGAACAGATCAGGCCTTCGCACAGCTTCATCGCTTTGTGCGCGATAAGACAATTCTCTCGGAACAAGGGGCATATAAATGGAAATATGGCCTTCGAAATTGATCTCCTTGAGGACTCTCATGATGGCGTGATGGTCGGCATGACCTTCCCCCAGGAAATAGTCATTCGTTTCCCTCATATGCATCAACTTGATGCGATGACCGGCTGCTCGGAGGGCATCAGTGATAGAGGCTTCCGCGATATTCATATGGTAGATATCGGGTTGGACGCCCAGATTTGGAAGCCCAAGCTCATCAATCAGGTTGATGGCATCAAAGACCGACGTCATCACGCCCGGGTAGGCTTCATACCGGTTCAATGGCTCGAACAGAATGCAGATATTGTGATCAGCCGCGTATTCACAAATCTCTCTTGTCGAAGCCAGGAAGTTGCTTCTCAAAGTATGCAGTGACAGCTTGGGAAAAGGTATTTGTGGAACAGGGGTTTGTGAGGAGCAGATCTCGACGTACTGCGCACCCAGATCTGCGGCTAGATCGACACAACTCTTGCCGTACCTGATACCTCTCTGTCTGGTTTCCTTGTCATCACTGGCAAGATCCCTGCTTTCTCCTGCATGATGAAAAGCCCAGGCCCCCTGGACTTCAGCCACTTCGAGTCCGATGGAGTCGATAAGTCGCCGCAGGGCTTTTCTCTCGATCTTGTCCGGATCGCCGGGGAGGTCGACAGCGTCGTAGCCCGCGGCTTTAATGGCCTCAAGGACAGCTCTTGGATTCTCCAGAATGTCATAACCTAGCCTTTTCACTGTGCCGGAAATCGCCGAGTACTTAAACACCATCTACCTCCACCCCATTTCGCAGACACCGCCCGTCGATCGCCCGTGCGCGATGATCAGCATCGATTCAGTTGAGACTCTTACCGGATCGTACATCAGCAGTTTCGAGATTACTACCTCCGGTCTGGCCTGCCTGAGCAACTCCGCCCGCAACCTTTTTGGCAGGCATGTAGTCATTTTGCATAGTAAAATGACGACGTGGTAAGCACGTATGATGTATACGTGGTTAATCTTAGCCGTGGCGGCTTCTGAGGAGGGCCGCCGCCTGGACGATGGCTTCGAGTTTTCGAGAGGCGACTCCAGACTCATTAATTGGTCGGTTGGAAAAAGTGCCGAATCCGCAGTCGGGATTTAGAAACAATCGATCGGCTGGAACAAACTCGAGCGCACGCTCCGCCATGTCGACGATTTCACCCACCGTTTCGATCGCATCTGTTCGTGGGTTGACTACCCCGAGTCCGAGTTCCTTGTCGCCGAAACTCATAACATCTCCAGCCCGACCTGTTGCGTATTCCAGGACCAACTGGCGAACGTGCAGGCGCTTCAGGTAGTGGGCCAGCGGGTGGTAGCTCCCGCTCAGCAAAGTTGATTCGTCGCGACTCCAGTTTCCACGGCAGATGTGAAGACCGATGCGAACCCCGGTGAATCCTGCAACGACCCGGTTCAGGAGCGAAACAGCAAACTCGAGTTCCTCCGCGGGGTCCTTCTTCGCGGCCAGGGAGGCGCACATGAACGTTCGGGTTTCGCCCTGGCTAAAGACGACTTCAGTGAGAACCGGCTCATCGAACTGGATGAAGTCCACGCCCGCATCTACGAGTTCCCGAACTTCTTCCCGCAGCACACGTACGACATCTTCCCCGAGGTCTTCCTTGGCAGGGTAAAATTCACGGCTGACCTCCCGAACATACATCGACCTCGTCAAAAGGTAAGGTCCCGGGAGAGGGATCTTGACGGGCTTGTCCGTATGCTTGCGGAGGAATTCGAATTCATCGACCGCCAGTGCCCTGCGCCGTTGGACGCGTCCGGTGCAGGTCGGGTTCGAAATGGAGTAGGCGGGAACGTCGAGTGTCTGCAGGATCCGTTCGAAACCGGCCTTGTCCTCGACGAGATCGAGCATCTCGGCGAGGGTCATGAGCGTGACCCCCTCCAGTTTCTCGGCCACGAAAGAATAGAAATTATCGCGCCGTAGTTCTCCGTCGGTGACGATGTCAAGACCGATGGACTCCTCCAGTTGGAGGAATTCGAGGACTGCCTGGTCCGAGACTCGCTCGAACTCGCCGTCGCCCGAGACCCCTTTTCGCTTTCGTTTCTGGGCGCGCAGAACCTCGGGCGGGCGGGGCCAACTCCCGACGGTCGCCACGGGAAAAAGAGGAATGGCCTTCATTCGAAAAATCTCTGGCGCGCAACCGCGTCTCTGAGGGGCCCGAACCCGCTGGTTCGGCCGGGCTTCCATTCCTTCAGACCTTCGAGGTCCATCATTTCCCGATGTTCCGGGTTGTCATAGGTCATGGAAAACAACACGTCGAGCCAACGCCGCTCGGACTCTTCGGGAAAATCCTCACGGACCGCGAACACGCAATGGTCGAAAACGTCCGTGGTGGTGAGAAGCTCGAAATCGTTTGCGTTGATGGTCCCATCTGCCGTCCAGGCATCCCAGTTCAGGTCCAGGAGAGTGCTGGCTTCTGCCTTCCCCTGCTTCAAACACTGGAACGCTTCGAGTTCTCCACCGATGTGGTCGCCGTGTTTTCCGACCAGGATGTCGAATCGACGGGTTTTGAAGTCCTCTTCCGGATCGAGTCCCTGCCGCTGCAGGTGTTCGATGGGAATCAGGGTTGCCTGTGGGGAGTCCTTGGCACCCAGGGCGACCTGCCTGCCTCGCAGGTCATCCACCGACTCGACGCCGCTGCCTTTGCGAACTATTACATGGGAGACCCGGTCACGATCCGTGTCGCGCATGGCGATGGCCCGGCAGGTTCCCCTGGAGCGCCGTTGAGAATCGACCCACGCCAGCGGTGAATTCCAGGCGATGTCGATGTGGCCTGCGAGATGGCTGGTCACCTGAAGCTCGTAGTTGGTATAGAAGACAACATCAATGGGGCACCCGTTTTCTTCAAAAAAATCGCGAATGATATCCCAGATCACGGAAACTTTCGGGTCGTAGAGGACGGCTCCCACCAGGATTGGGTCAGGCATTGTAGAAAAAACCTCCGAGTTCAAATCGTAGCGATGAATTCGAGATGCAAGTCGACGGCCGAGGCAAACGTCTGGTACAGGGGGGACTTTTCCAACATTTCCTCCCAGACGGCCCGGACCGATTCTTCGGGTTCTGGAGAACTCACATAGACCTTTACCGACACGCTGTGAATCCCGGGGTGACCTTCTTCCCCGACCACACCAAGATAAGTGAGCGGGTTTTGAAGGCGTCCCTGAACAACCGCTTCAAGGTCATCGACGTCGAATCGACGCTTGTCGGCGAGTACGGAAAACCCCGTGACGAGGTCGGCCGCGAGAGCGCCCAAAGCGTATTCCAGGGACGTGATCCGGTCATATTCCTCATCGAAATGCAGGGGTTGACCCACTTCGAATTTGTGCTTTCGACAAAAGGCCGTCGCCCCTTTCCGTCCGTTTCCAGTGATTCGCAGGGTCCAGGAAGAATCCTCCATGCAGCCCGGTCAGAAGACCTCCATCCCGCACACCGCCCTGCCGATGAAGTCGTAGAGCTGGTCGGTCGTCGGCGCCATGACGGCCGCGGCTCGGCTGTCTCGGAAAAACCGTTCGACCGCAACATCTTTCCGGAACGCCGAACCGCCGCACACCCGCATGGCGGTATCCGTCACGTCGAGAGCGGCTTCGGCTGCGGCAGCTTTGATCTCGAGGAGGCGCAGCAGGGTATCCTCCCGGCCACTTTCCACTGCATTGAGCGTATCGAGCAGGAGTGCCCGGGCGCAATCGGTGCGGATGCGCATACGAGCCATGTAGGCCCGGATGGTCGGAAGATCGCGAAGCGCCTCCCCCGAATGTTCGTAGGTGCGACCGGTATGTTCTGCAGTGCGCTGTACAGTAGTCTCCATGATCCCAATGGAGCCCGCCGCAATCTGAACGGCGAAATAGGGAATGACGGTTTCCATCATGATTCCAAAGCCCGCCCCGTCGTCGCCCAGCCGGTTTGCGGAGGGGATCCTGGCATCTTCTGCCGTAATCGGCCTGGACTCGTTGCCCCGCAACCCCAACCCATCAAAACCCCCGGAGACCGAGAGACCCGGCGTTTCTTTAGGGACGAACCACAGGGTGCTGAGTTCTTGAGCCTGGGTCGGCCTGCTCGACCAAACATAGGAATCGACGTGGGATGCACCCGTCGTCAGCATCTTCCGGGCATTGAGGAGGACGCTTTCCCCGTGCGCTGCAGCCGTACTCGTCGGGACCCAGAAGTAGCTGCGCGAGCCAGCCTCCGACAACGACAGGGTGGTGACATGATCTCCGGCGGCAATGCTTTTCCGGATGTCATCGGGACCATATTTGTCGATGACGGCCGAGGCGGAGAAATGCATCGTCGTCACCATAGCGGTCGAGGGGCATTCCTTCGCAAGCCGTTCGACGACCAGCGCCGCAGCGCGTGGCCCTTCACCCAGGCCCCCCATTTCCTTGGAAATGAGCAGGCCTGCCAACCGCCCACTTTTCAGCGCGGAAATGGCCTCCTGCGGATACCGCCCCTTCTTGTCCACCTCCACTGCGTGTCGGGCGGCGATCGCCGCCACCTTGTCAGCCTCTTCCAGATAGCTCGACATGTGTCTTCGTGGAATCATCCAATCAGTTGCAGATTACACCCTCCCGGTCAGGTGCCGTTCGAGGGTTGATCACGTTTAAAGAATCACCACTGGGCCCAAGAGGGATACCGTCACGCAACCTCGCAGAGGTGAACTCAGCTAAACCGGAAGTGTGATAGTCCGACTTGGCTCCAAAGGGCACTCAACGATAGTCCGTCCCCCCCCAAAAAACAAGCACGCGACCGTCTCTCATCGTTCACCGAGATCAGGCGCGACCTCGTAGCCACGCGGCGGGGCAGTGCCAGCCAACCTTTCAAACCGCTTGCTCGACGATGTCGATCGAGTTAGTCTTAGTCTATCCTAAGCGGAGCTCCGACCCATCCTTGCAGTCCAGCATGCGCGACGAACAGAGGCCCGGAAACAAAATCATAAATGATCGGGAAGAAGTACGAAGTACAGAGGATCGTTGAATTGAACGGGGCAGAAACCCAACCCAGATGGGATCAGACGCTGCGTGCAATCGTCGCAGGGACGGCAGCATCAACAGGCGATGAGTTCTTTCGAGCGCTGGTCTCCCAGTGAACTCACTTGCCTGACCAGTACCGGCAGATTCTTGTCGGCTGAGATTTCGGCCTCGATTATCGACATCTCCGGCAGGTCCTGCATGATTGCTCTGGTGCGTGATATTAGCGAGCGTAAGCGCGCGGAGGAGGCGCTGCGCCGGGTCAACGAGCGGATGAGAGAAGACCTGGAAGCTGCGGCCAGCGTCCAGGAATCGCTTCTTCCTGCGGCGTCTTCAAATGAAGTCCAGCGCACAGAGATAGTCATAGAAGGCCTGGCTGTTGTGGGCGGATTCTCCGCTGTAGCGGCGTTTTAACTCCAAATAGGCGGCGATCAGCTTGCCGTGGGATTTCTGGATCAATGGTGCGTGCCGGTTGAAATACTTGGGATCGCCGGATTGGGCCCATTGCTCCAAATAGTCGCGTTGCTCCTGTATGGCTTCGAGGATCAAACTTTGAACGGGCACCAGCCCGGGCGGCGTCTCGAGCGATCGCACTCCCTGCATGATTGCCGGATAGTTCGTCGTGGCAATCTCGACACTGTGGCCACGGCGCAGGCGGTCTTGCAGGTGTACCCGCTCGGCCACCGCGCAATCGGTTAGCGCGAACAGCGCCTGTAAATAGCTCGACTCCTGCCGCGACATTTGCGCCTGATCGGGAAGAAACACCGTCCGCTTGTGGGGGATCGCGCGATAGGCTGAAGTTACCCCACTTTTGTGGACAGTTTACGGCTTTCGAATCAAGCCACATCTGAGTGCCTCGATTCATAGTTGATCGGCGACAGATAGTCCAGTGACGAGTGCCGCCTGTGAGGGTTGTAAAAGCCCTCGATGTAGTCGAAGACAGCAAGCTTGGCCTGCAGCTTGCTGCGGAAGCTGTGCCGGTCGATCAGTTCACACTCCAGAGAGGCAAAAAAGCTCTCACACAGCGCGTTGTCATAACAGTCACCGACCGAGCCCATGGAGGGTCTGATGCCGGCTCTCTTGCAGCGTAGCCCGAACTCGATCGACGTGTATTGCGTCCCCTGGTCCGAGTGATGGATCACCCCGTCGGATTCACGCTCTTGAAGTGCCATTTGCAGGGCATCGGTCACTAGCCGGGTCTTGAGATCATTTCTGAGCGACCAGCCGACCACTCGACGACTGAAAGCGTCGACCACTACGGCCAGGTAGACGAAACCTGCCCAACTCGGCACGTACGTGATGTCTGCAACCCACAGTCGGTTGGGGCGGCTGACCTGGAAGTTTCGCTCCACCAGATCCGGAGCCGGACGGCTGTCTTGGCCTCTCAGGGTCGTGCGTGTCTTGCGTCTGCGGCTAACGCCTTCAATGCCGGCGACTTTCATCAGTCGGGCCACCCGGTTTTTGCCCACCAGGTGACCTTCCTCTCGAAGTTCCGCCGTAATGCGGGGAGCTCCATAGGTCCGACGACTTTGCTGGTGGATCCCGTTGATTGTTTCCAGAAGACGAGCATTCGCTTCATCTCGAGTCGAAGGTCCGCGATCGACCCACGCGTAGTAGCCACTGGTGGAGACACCCAGCAAACGGCACATGGTGGTGATTGGATAGTCGGCCTGATTCACTTTCACGAACCTGAAGACTCCTTGGAAATCGGATCGCTCTCCCGTGCGAACCAGGCCGCGGCTTTTGCCAATATTTCCCGCTCAACCCTCAGCTGCCTATTTTCTTTGCGCAACTTCCGCAGCTCGGCTCGTTCTACCGTCGTCAGGCCGTCTCTACGACGGCCTTCATCCAGGTCTGCCTGGGCGATCCAGTTGCGGATCGTCTGTTCGTTGGGTTCAAACTCTCGGGCCAGCTCACCGGGGCTGCGCCCGGCTCGATGAAGCTCGACTATCTGCTGGCGAAACTCGGGTGGATAAGCTCGTCTTGTTCTTGGCATCGTGTCCTCCATTCTCCCAAAGGATTAGGTGTCCACGAAACCGGGGGAACTCCAGAGTACCCCAGTACCCCAGACCCCAGTACCCCAGCCAGTACCCCAGTACCCAGTACCCCAGTAAACCAGTACCCCAGTAAAATTCATAAGTTTTCGGCTGCAGCGCCCCCATCATCCGCGCTGGCTGCGTTCCCCCTCCTCGGGCTCCTCGACAGAGTCACGACTATGCCTGCGGTGCCCTCGGAGGTAAAGCCTTGCCAGCGCGGCGCTTGCGGCCCTTCGCTTCGACGACTTATGAATTTTCCAGGCTAGGTTCTTGCGGCGAGCTCCTGGAAATCACTGCCGCTGGGGTTCTGGTAGACGCGTAGGTCGAACTCCTGGGCAATCGCCAGGATGTGGTCGAAGATGTCGGCCTGAATGTCTTCGTAGTAGGCCCAGCGCGTGTCGGTGGTAAAACAGTAGACCTCGATGGGGAGACCATTGTTCGCGGGGGCCAGTTGGCGCACCAGCAGGGTCATGTTCTGGCTGATCTCGGGGTGATGCTTCAAATACGCCAGGACATAGGCGCGAAAGGTACCCACGTTCGTCAAGTGGCGGGCGTTGATGCGGTCACTCTTCTCGACTTGTCGCTCTCGGTTCCAGGAGACGACCTCGGCCTGTTTCTCCTGGATGTACTCGGCGATGTATGTGATCTCGGAGAAGCGCTTGAGCATCGCCGGAGTGCAGAGCCTGATCGTTTGCATATCGATGTGAACCGCTCGTTTGATCCGCCGGCCACCCGACTCGGACATCCCGCGCCAGTTCTTGAAGGAATCAGAGATCAGCGAATAGGTCGGAATCGAGGTGATCGTCTTGTCCCAGTTCTGGACCTTGACGGTAGTCAAAGCAATGTCGATGACATCACCGTCCGCCCCGTGGCTGGGCATTTCAATCCAGTCCCCTCTGGAGAGCATCTGGTTGGCGGAGAGCTGGATTCCCGCCACAAAACCCAGGATGGAATCCTTGAAAACCAGCATGAGCACCGAGGCGAGAACTCCCATGCCGCTGAGCAGATACGTAGGAGACTTCCCCAGGACGGTCGCCAAGATCACGATCAGAGCCACAACATAGAGCAGGATCTTTGCCACCTGAATGAAACTCTTGAGGTGAACTTGACTAGAGATAGAGTAGCTGTTGTAGATATCCAGGCCTGCGTTGAGGAGGGAATCCAAGGCCAGCAGGCCGACCACGATCATGTAGATTTGGCAGGATCCCTGAACCACGGCAATGAGTTTCTCGGCAGCTTCGAGGGCTACCGGGGTGAGCAGGTAGATCATGATCCCCGGCGCGAGGTGGGCAATCCAGAAGAAGAAGCGGTGATCCAGCAGGCGATCATCCCAGGTGGTGCCGGTCCTCTTGACAATGGAAGAGACGATCCGCAGAAGCACCTTCTTCGCGATGAAGAAGGCGATCACTGCCAGGATCATGACCAGGAAAAAGGCGGCCGCTAGACCGGCGATTGATGCGGCTTCCGAGTCGACACCCAGACTTTCGATGATCTGCACAATTCGTTCGAGCATGGAATTTCGCCGGGAAGTATCTCGGGAGCAAGGGCCCTCACCCTGTATAGAGTGGACCGAACCACCTGCCTGCTGCGCCCCGTTCATGCTAGCGGCATTCGCGGGGCAGTTCAACGCGATTTCTGGAAGCTTGCGGTCCTGGCTACGCGCACAATGGCGTGATCACATTTTGGCACCCGTCCTCAATGCTGGATGGAGATCTTCGGGTGGAGTGCCGCGAAGGTGCCTGGCGACTCCACTACAAGCGAAACAGCAGCCAGGTGCCCAGCACCAGTCCCACAGCCAGAAGCCAGCCGATTCCAAAACCACTAACGTCGATTCGGTAGGCTTTCCAGAACCCAATCCCCGCGCTCCCCTTTCGCAGTTGCAGCAGATTCACCAGCAGAGACTGCTGGCCCAGCCGCGCGGCCTGCAGGGTGGGTTGTGGGGAGGAGAGCTCTGGAGCATCCAGTCCCCGCAGTGCGGGGACCGAGGTTTCACTTCCAGCCGGCTGCACGCCGTCGGCCGAGTGTTGAAGCCGGCCGTAAAATGAATCGGTCTTGAGGCGAGGCTCCGGGGGCGTCAGCAGGCTGAAGATCACCAGTCCACCCACTCCCGCCAGGAAGGCCAGGAAAAACACATCGGCGTCCCAGTGGTCAAGACGCTCGCCCTTCAAGTAGTAGAGCAGGAAATTCGTAGTCAGGGCGGCCACCAAACTGGCGACGGCGCCCCAACGATTGGCCCGTCCCCAGACAATCCCTCCGATCACACTGATGCCCATGTAGGTGGCCAGTGTCTCGGTCAGCAGAAATGCATAGAGAACCCTTTCAATAAAGAAGAGGGCGTAGAGAACGCCCAGCAGCGTGATCGCGAGACCACTCACACGTCCGATCCACAGGTAATAGCGATCGGATCGGTTGGCAACAATGTGTGTTCGAAACAATCCCTGGGTGAAGAGGGCTCCGCTATCTACCATAAAAGCAGAGCACGTGGACATGTTAGCGGCCAGTACGCTGGCAATGAGCAGACCCAGTGACCCCGGGAACAACAGATGCCGACAGGCAAGCCCAAACGCGTCTTCCGGATCGGCCAGGGAAGAAGCGCCAAATTGACCCTGGGCCACCATGGCCGCCACGATTAAGCCAACCAGGGCCCATCCCACGGTGCAGAAGCGCTTAACAAAATTCCCGTACATGAAGCCTACTCGGCAGGTTCGTTCGTCCTTTCCGGTGCCGACGGCTGCCAGCATGTGAGGCTGCGCCATGATTCCGATCAGCCCGTTGAGAGTCAGCATGACAATGATCCAGAGAGTGATTCCCTCGGGAGCAGCCAGAGAAAACTTGTAGGCTTCCAGGCTCTCTTTCATGCCCGCCAGTCCGCCAACTCTGATCCAGCCCATGGGGATCAATAGAAAGGAGAGGGCGATAATGAGAAACCCCTGAAAGAAATCCGTCCAGGCCGTGGCCAACAGCCCACCTACAAAACTGTAGAAGATGAAGATGACGGTCATGGCAATGACCACCTGATCGACCCCGACTTCTCCACCCACTGCTTGATTGATGACCTTGGCGGCTCCCTTGAGCATGCTGGCAGTGTTCAAAGTAAAGAAACAGAGTGCGAAGAGACTGTAAATCCCACCCATCCAGAGGCCGTAGCGGTCTTCCGTCATTTCGGAGATCGTGGTGCGGCGAATTCGGCGGAAAATGGGCGCCATAATCCAATAGAAGGGGGTGGCGAAAAGGTTCTTCCAGTGAAACCAGATGCCCGAGGCTCCCATCGTGTAGACGGCACCGGCCAACGAAACCGGCATCTCGGCATGCGTGCCGATTCCGAAACTCTGCCCGATCATCAGCCATTTGCCGAAACGACGTTTGCCAAGGAAATACTCATCTGTATCCTTGACTCGTAAGCCGGCTACGAGACCGATCGCTGCGATGACAACCAGGTAGGCGAACAGGACAATCCAATCAAGCTGGGCAATCTGCATGGACCGACTTTATACAAACTCAGGACCGGCGTAGCAAGGTTGCCGGCCTGGCCGCCTCCCGTCACGCCCTGGCGCTGGGCGATCAGCATTCCCTGCCAGAGCCGGATCCTCACAGTGGTCCCGGCACAAATTTCACGGTTGCCTCGCAGCTGCTAGAATCTGGCGTTATACGATGCGCATACGGTTGATGAAGACTGCAAAAGAACTGGGAAAAGAAGCGGCAAGAGAGGCGGCCGCTGTGATCCAGGCAGCCATCCAGGAACGAAATGAAGCCTGTCTGATGGTTGCCACCGGGACGTCGCAGTTCGAGTTACTGGATGCACTGGTAGAGTATCCGATCGAGTGGTCCCGAACAGTTTTCTTTCACCTGGACGAGTATGTCGGCCTGCCGGAAACACATCCGGCCAGCTTCAGAAAGTATTTGAAAGAGCGAATCGTAAAAAGAGTGCGGCCGAGAGAGTTTTTCTTTATTCAGGGAGATCACCCTGATCCACTTGCTGAGTGCGCGCGTTTGAACGCACTCAGCGGCGGCTATCAGGTAGACCTGGCATTAGTGGGCATCGGGGAGAACGGGCATCTGGCTTTCAACGACCCACCGGCCGACTTTGAAACGGCAGAGCCTTTCCTGGTGGTCGAGTTGGATGAGACCTGCCGAAGACAGCAGCTGGGAGAAGGTTGGTTTTCCACCATCGAAGAGGTGCCTGAAAAGGCCATCTCGATGTCGATTAGCCAGATTCTAAGGGCGGGAAGAATCATCTGCTGCGTGCCGGGGCGGCGTAAGGCGCTGGCCGTGAAGAACTGCCTGGAAGGTGAAGTCAGTCCGCAGTATCCAGCTTCAATTCTACGCCGTCATCCGAACACAGTGCTTTTCCTGGACGTAGAGTCGGCTTCCCTGCTTAGCCCCGGAACCCTGTGAGTCGGGCTGGTAATGGGCAGTAAGAGATTTCCCATGAAAGGCTTCGTGGATCTTCAGGTGAATGGTTATGGCGGCGTGGACTTCTCCGCACCGGACCTCGATATCGAAAAGGTCTTTTCGGTGGTAGGAGCTTTGCGCCGCTGCGGAACCATCGCCTTTTGCCCGACCGTCATCACGAGTCATTCGGGAGTATACGAAAGCAACCTTCCGGTTCTCGCCCGAGCCATGGACGATCACAATGTGGGGCCTCATCTTCTCGGGATTCACCTGGAGGGTCCGTTCATTTCTCCCCAGGACGGCGCGCGCGGCGCACACCAGGGGCGGCATGCACGCATGCCCGACATCACCTATTTTGAGCATCTGCGGCGTCTGGCAGAGGACCGAATCAGCCTGGTCACATTGGCCCCGGAGTTGGCTGGCGCTGACGCATTGATTCAACACATTGTGGAGTGTGGGGCGGCAGTTTCACTGGGGCATCATCTGGCCGAATCCTCGACGGTCTCGCAAGCCTGTGAACTCGGGGCAACTGCTGCCACACATCTTGGGAATGGCCTTCCCAACCTCCTGCCCCGGCACCCCAACCCGATCTGGGACCAACTCGACGAAGCGAGGTTGCAGGTCATGTTGATCACGGATGGACACCATCTCCCCGACAGTTTCATCCGCGTCGTAACTCGGGCTCTGGGAGTGCAGCGAATGATTGTTGTCAGCGATTCAGCGCCCATAGCCGGATTGCCTCCAGGGCAGTATCAAACTCTCGGACAAAATGTAATATTGGAAGAGACCGGGCGTCTCTGGAATCCGGCGGAAGACCATCTCGTGGGTTCGAGCACCTGTTTGATGGAGTGCATCAATGATCTGGCGAGACTGCAGCTCCTGGAGCCGGAGGAACTCTGGCAGGTGGGGTATCACAACCCGCTGGCCCTGATCGGCAAGCGATTGCAGACAAGATGGTTGACGGGGTTTCCCGACGTGGTCCATCAGGATGGAACCTTTGTTCTCGCCTCGGATTGAATAGTCTCAGCTGTCGGTCACACGTGAAGCTGCACCCCGACCACCAATAGACCATTCCCGCATCCTATCATCTCTTTCTTATCGTATAACGTTATGCGTTATAGACTGAGCTGCGATGCCGGCGCGGTCCCTCTCAATCGATGGCGAAGCAGTAGAACAAGCCGTCGCCGCCCGTTCCCCGCAAATTGTCCTGGCTGCAGCCTCTGGAGCCGTGCGCGGAGTTCCACGAGGAGGGATGCTCACCGCCACCCGTGCGGTCGTGATGGCCCACCCGGGCACTGCCTGCGTCGCTGCTCGTCCAGTTCCGGCAGGTCGTGTCGGCGTCGCCCGCAAACGCCCTGCCTTGCAACTGCGAGCCTGTCAGGATGTCATGCCGGTTGGGAGTGTCCCCCCGACCGTTGACCACCTCGCCCTTTTCGCTAAGCTGGGTTTCCTTAGTGAGATTGTTGCTGTCTGAATGCAGGCCGGCGACATTCTGGGCGATTCGGACTCCCTTGGAGTTGTACCACGGCCCAGCGCCGATGCGGTCACGGGCGTGGATGGCGGCCTGGCCGCCGGAGGCGCTGGTGCTCAGGTAGGCGCGCCAGGTCCGTTTACCCAGTCCTGCCGCTGCGGCCAGCCCCTGACAGTGCCGGTCGGCTCCGATCAGGCCACCCAGATCGGCTCCGTTGCCGGGGCCTTCGCTTGTCAGGAAGAAACTCATGCGGGAGTCCGCTTTTTGTGCAAGCACCGGGTGCGAGCCCAAACTAGCCAGCAGGATTGCGGCGAAAACAAGGCGTGTCGTATTCATAACGGCTCTCCTTCTTGTTGTGCTTGGAATGGCTCTGTCTGAATAGCGGATCCTCGCCGGGCCCGTAATCATGCGCCGAGCACGTGGACCAATCGCATCAGCTCTTCATCGGCCGTGTCGTTCGGCACCGAGCAGCCCGGCGCCAAAATGAACCTGGGGCCCGCGGCTTCCTGCGCGGCCCGCCACTGACTCTTCAGCTCCTCCTCCGAGAGGCTGCGGAAACTGCCCTCGTCGATGCCTCCCATCAGGACACCACCGTACTTTTGCCTGACTTCCCCGATGGGCACGCCGGTGCCGTGGGCCGAGTACTGCACCACGCTGCCCGACCAGCCGGAAAAGAACCGGTCGAGATACACTTTGTCTCCGTGCAGGTGCAGCGTGTTCAGGGGAGCGTCTGCCACCGCATCCAGAACCATCCGGTCGAAGGGCTCGCTGAACTCCTCGTAATCTTCCGGAGTTAGAACGCCCTCCCGGGCATTCGCAATTGCTAGAAAGACTCCGGAGGCCCCCGCCTGAACAGCCAGCCGGGCGTGGTTGGCTTGAGACTTCGCAATCACTTCCAGGGCGTCGAGCAGCTTCTGCGGATCTTCCTCTTTCAGCCTCCGGACTTCCTCCTGAGACGAGATCTTCCCCGCCTGATTCCAGGGATTGAAGATGGTCTCGATGAAATGGGACTCTCCCTTCAGCCCGTCCCGAATGAGTTCAAGCGCGCGGATCTGCTCCGGAAACGGATTGTCCAAGGCCTCCCCTTCGTACCAGATTCCCTCCGGTTTGGGATAGGGAAAGTCGCTCATCACCTTGACCAGGTCTGTGCGAAACTTGCGGTGAAAGTCGAGCGTCGCCCTGGCATGGTGATGGCCGGGCAGGTTCTCCAGCCCGAAGTGGTAGTAGAACGTGAACGGCGGCCGGTCCACCACCTCTCCCCGCAGGACGCGATCCACCCGTTCGCGCCCGGTCAGGCTGGCCGGTCCGGTGGTCCCGGGAGCTTCGTACGAACAGGCCGACAGCGCGCCCGAAGCGACTGTAACGAGGAATTCTCTTCTATTCCACAATGCGATGCCGGAACCCTCCACTTTCATTATAGCTGTCGTCTGGTCCAGCGCGAATCTATCGGTTGAGGATCCTATTCAGGCAAGGACTAACGGCTGACCTGCCTATGCAAGGATCGGCTGAATGACGTTGCCGTAAACGTCGGTCAAGCGGTAGTCACGACCATTGAAACGATAGGTCAAGCGCTCGTGATCAATACCCATTAGATGGAGGATCGTCGCGTGCAGGTCGTGCACGCTAACGCGATTGTGGACCGCTTTGTAACCGAACTCATCCGTCGCGCCGTAGTGCACGCCGCCTCGGATACCACCACCGGCAAACCAGGTCGTAAAGGCGTTTGGATTGTGGTCACGGCCGTTTGAACCCTGTGAGTCTGAGGTGCGGCCGAACTCGCCGCCGCACACGATCAGTGTCGAATCGAGCAGGCCGTGACTCTTGAGGTCGGTCAATAGAGCGGCGATGGGCTGATCCACCTCGGCTGCGAAACCGGAGTGATTGCCCCGCAGGTCAGCGTGGGCGTCCCAGCTCTTCGCATTGTCGGTGCCACCACTGTAAATCTGTACAAATCTGACTCCCTGCTCGACCAGCCGTCTGGCGATCAGGCACTGCCGACCGAAGTGTGCGCACTGCGTGTTGTCCAAGCCGTAAAGCCGATGTGTCTCTGGCGACTCTCGACTAATGTCAAACGTTTCCGGCGCCGACACTTGCATACGGAACGCGAGCTCGAACGACTCAATGCGGGCGGCCAGCTCCGTTTCGCCGGCATAGCGTTCCTGGTGTTTGCGGTTCAGCTGTTGTAAGGCGTCGAGCATCCTTCGCTGCACCTTCGGCGTCTGATCACGAAATCGAAAGAGATTGTCGATCGGCGGTCCAGCATCGTTGATTCTCGTGCCCTGGTAGACGCTTGGCAGAAAGCCCGCGCCCCAATTCAGCGCGTGGCCCTTGGGAAGACCCCGCCCCCGAGCATCGGTCATCACGACAAACGCGGGCAGGTTTTCGTTTTCCGTTCCCAGCCCGTATGTGACCCACGAGCCCACGCCGGGAAAGCCCATGCGATTCAGTCCGGTGTTGATCTGGAACAGTGCAGGTGTGTGGTTATTCGACTCGGTATAGCAGGAGTGGACGAAAGCCATCTCGTCGACGTGCCCTGCCAATTTCGGAAAAATCTCGGAGACCCATGTGGCCGACCCGCCATGCTGACTGAATCGAAATGGCGAAGCCATAAGCTTGCCGCTGGTCAGGAAGAAGCCCGTCTTGGTGTCGGCGCCGTCCAGCGGTTCGCCGTCGCGCTTCTGCAACTCGGGTTTGTAATCCCACGTATCCATCTGTCCGGGACCGCCATTGAGCATGACCCAGATGAGCGACTTCACCTGGGGTTCGAAATGAGGCGGCCTTGGTGCGAGCGGTTTTAACGGGTCGACGTTCGCTGACAGCAGCGGCGCCGCCAGCAGGCCGGCCTGGTCGAGAAGAGCGCCCAAAGCGAGGGCGCCACAACCCATGCCGGCACGCCGAAGCAGCTGGCGTCGTGAGAGACCTAATCGATACATGTCTTACCTCAATCCTGTAAAACCAGTTTGCGCGAGTCACTCCACATAAATGAACTCATCAGAAGAAATCAACAATTGGCAGAAGTCCTTGATTGCATGCATTCGCGATGCATCGGCGTAGCCAGATTCCTCATACTCCACTGTCTGCTGCGCCAGAAACTCGCGCATCTGTTGCAGCTCCCGGGAGTCAGCTGGCCGCGCGAGTGCGGTGACGAAGCCGGTGTGGATCAGGTCATCCGGCGCCTGATCAAAGCCGGTGTGAATGAGACGAGCCAGGGCCTGAGCATAAGCGTGAACATGTGGATTGTTCATCATCAACAGCGCCTGCGGTGCGACCGTCGTCGTCGGTCGGCGCCCGATGCCTTGTATCGCGTCCGGCGTGTCAAACGATTGCAGCATCGGGATCCTCTGGTTGCGTTTGACCGTGAAGTAGATGCTGCGTCGTCTGCTGCTTTCGTCGAGCGTTCCGGGACCCGACATTACGCGGTCCAGTTGGCCACTGACGGCAAGCATCGCGTCGCGAATGGCCTCCGCATCCAGACGTGTGAGCCGGCGGCGCCAGAGTAGACGATTCTGAGGGTCGACGCGCTCACTTCCGGCATCGGACCGGTGGCTCTGGCGGTACACGGCACTCCTCATGATCAACCGGTGAATCGGTTTGAGACGCCAGTCGGCTTGGATCAATTCGTTGGCCAGCCAATCCAACAGTTCAGGGTGAGTAGGTCGCTCCCCCTGGGCCCCAAAATCGCTGGGCGTGGCGACCAGGCCGTTCCCCATGTGGTGCTGCCACAGACGATTCACGATGACGCGAGCCAACAGATGGCCGGCGCCTTCTTTGAAGTCGGTGATCCAGTCGGCCAACGCGACGCGCGGCGCCCGTTTCTGCACGCCGTCCTCTTGCCAGTGCGCCTCTTGCCGATCGGCTCGCATAAGCACTTGCGGGAAGCTTTGAGTGACGATGTTCTGCTTGCGTTTCAGGTCGCCGCGAGACAAGAAGTACACGTCGGACTTCGATACGAAGTCTGCCTTTTTCGTGCCGGATCCGAACTCCGCCGTGTCGTCAACGTTGACTTCCGATCCGACATCAACGGCAACATACGCGTCAGGTGATTTCCCTTTCTCACCCAGCGGCAGCTCCGCGCTCATCGTCTTGCCAAACGTCGAGAGAAAACGATAGTAGTCACGCTGCGATATGGGATCGAACTTGTGGTCGTGACACCGTGCACAACCGATGGTCAGTCCCAGCATGGCTGTGCCAATGGTGGACGCGATGTCATCCAGCTTGTCATAGCGATCGCGCTCGAACTCTTTTTCGGTCTGAATAGCGTTCTCAACCCCGGCCACGAGAAAGCCAGTGGCCGCCCGGGCTGACTGCGAATCCGGTGCAAGCCAGTCTCCCGCGATCTGCCAGCGCACGAACTGATCGTAGGGCATGTCCTGGTTGAGAGCTCGAATCACGAAGTCGCGATAGTGATAGGCATTGGGCCGGTCTTCGTCTTTTTCAAAGCCGTTGCTCTCGGCAAATCGGACCACGTCGAGCCAATAGCGGGCCCAACGCTCGCCGTAGTGTTGACTACCCAGCAGTTCATCGACCAGTCGCTCATACGCGTGTGGCGACGAATCGGACAGGAAGGCCTCGGTTTCGTCCGGCGAGGGCGGGAGACCCGTCAGCCCGAAGTGCGCGCGCCGCAACAGAGTGCGACGGTCAGCAATAGGACTCGGTTGAACCCCGCTGGCCAGCTGCCGCGCCAGAATGAAGCGATCGATCGGAGTCAGTGCCCACTCGGCCTCCGGAAGCTCGGGAGGTTGGTAGTTGCCCAAAGGCAGAAATGACCAGAACTGGCGGCCGGCATCGTTGTCCACGGCCCTCGGTGAAGCGGCACCGTCTCGAGGATCCGGGGCTCCGATTTCTATCCAGCGGACGAAATCAGCGATGACTGAATCAGACAGCTTGCCATCGGGCGGCATTTGAAGGGACTCATGCCGAATCGCTTCGATCAGCAGGCTGTCTGCCGGGTTGCCCGGGACTATTGCCGGCCCTCTCATACCCCCGGCAAGTACTGCTTGACGAGTATCCAGCAACAGGCCGGCCTGGACCCTCTTCGCACCCGTCGAGTGACACTTGTAGCAACGTTCGACCAAGACCGGGCGGATTTCTTGCTCGAAAAACTGCACTCCTTCCACCTCTGTCTGACCGGCGGCAGTGCTACCACAGAGAAGGAAGAGCGCCACGCACACGATTCGATCGAAACGCCAAGAACCCACAGCGACGCCACGGAGCTGCCGGGCCAGGGACAATGACAGAATCTGTCTCGTCATGGGCTTGAAGCACTCTATGCAAGACCTGTTTCAAAAAGCTGGCAGAAACATTGGGACAGAACAATGAAAGGCGGTTCTTCCACAGAATCTCCCCGTCCTCCACTAGTCTATATCATGGGCAACTGGAGATGTTAGCTTTACGGCATCAGCTCGCAACCCTGCAGAGCTAGCCCGGATAATTCATAAATTTTCTACTGCAGCGTGAGAATCTCCCGCCCTGACTGCGTTACGCTCGGTCGGCCTCCTCGGCGTACTGCACGAGTACGCCTCCGGGGGCCTCGGTCGCAAGCCTTGTCAGAACGGGTCTTCCCCCGCTTCGCTACGAAAACTTATGAATAATCCGGGCTAGGTGATGGGTTGTAACCAGCCACGGCCTGGCGGACAATTCCCTCCGAATCGATGAGAAACTGCATGGGAATGGCCTCCACTTGATAAGCTCGTGCGATCGCTCCATCGAGATCCAGCAGAATCCGTGATTGCAGGTCGTTTTGATCGGCATAGGAGAGAACGACGTCTTCTCTCTCTTTGAGGTTCACCGAGAGGAGAGTCAATCGATCTCCCATTCGCTCTGAGAACTGCTCCAGAACGGGCATCGACTGCCGGCAGGGCCCGCACCAGGTGGCCCAGAAATCGACCAGCACAAACTGTCCCCTCAGATCCTCCAGTCTGACCCGCTCCCCATCCAGATCGAGTAACGCGAAGGACGGTGCGAGCTGACCCACCAGGGCCGATCCGGGAGCGCTGGAATCCAGACGATGAGCCTCCCACTGGATGAACACAGACGTCGCAAGAAATAAGACAAGAAGAACAGTCTTCACTGGCTTCATAAGAGTCGCAAAATGGAAGGGCCGGGGCACTGCCCGTATTCTACCCTAACCCGGAAAATTCATAAGTTGTCGGCTGCAGCGCCCCCATCATCCGCGCTGGCTGCGTTCCCCCTCCTCGGGTTCCTCGACAGAGTCACGACTATGCCTGCGGTGCCCTCGGAGGTAAATCCTTGCCAGCGGGGCGCTTGCGGCCCTTCGCTTCGAAAACTTATAAATTTTCCAGGTTAGGCGAAAATGGCGAATCTTTGAACCGTTCGGAATGAACGAAAGCGAGTGAATCCGATGGGGAGTTCCCTTCGGTCCTCCATCTGTCATCTCAAACAGCAAAGGAGTATCCTGTTTGCAGTCACAGTTCGTTGACTGTACGTCGACCAATAGGGAAGGAAGAGGTTGGGACGGCGATGTCGCAAACGGGCCACAAAAGCACTCTTGTCCAAATTAGCCATAAGAGAGGTCGGGTCGACCTCGTAAGATTCGGTTGATCGAATAACTGGACAAGGAGGACCCGACCATGAATCGATTTTGCAGCATTTTCAGTCAACTTCTCCAGCTTTTTCCTCGCTGGGAGTTTCAACAACTGGTCCTGGAGACCAAAGCCGAGCGCCATGCACGCGGTTTCAGCAGCTGGGGACAGTTTGTCGCCATGCTGTTTTGCCAGCTGGGCCGTGCTCATAGCCTGCGGGAGATCTGCGGAGGCCTGGCCAGCTGTGAAGGAAAACTGCATCATCTTGGAATCGCTTCTCCCAAGCGTTCCACCCTCAGCTATGCCAATAAGCATCGACCCTGGCAACTGTACGAAAAGGTTTTTTACCGCCTGCTGGATCGTTGTCTGAGAGAGACCGAAGGGCGTCGCAAGAGAAGATTTCGTTTCAAGAATCCGCTGCTGAGTCTGGATGCGACCGTCATCGATCTGTGCGCACAATTGTTTGACTGGGCTCATTTTTGCCGAACCAAGGGGGCCGTCAAACTGCATCTACTCTTGGACCACAACGGTTACCTTCCCGTCTTTGCCCACATCACCGAGGCAGCCACGGCCGACATCACCGTGGCTCGCCGTCTGAAGTTTGCCGCCGGCACCGTTGTCGTCTTTGATCGCGGCTACAACGACTACAACTGGTATGCGGACTTGACCCGTCAGGGCGTCTTCTTTGTGACCCGTCTCAAAGACCGTGCCGATTACGAGGTCCTCGAAGACCGCCCGCTTCCCAAAAACCGTCGAGTCGTCCGTGACCAGGTGATTTTCTTTCACGGACTGGCCGCCCAGGACAAAACCTGTTTCTTGCGCCTGGTCGAAATCCAAGATCCGCTCTCTGGCCGCCTCGTTTTTTTGACGAATCACCTGGATTTCGGAGCCACCACCATTGCCGCAATCTACAAGGAGCGCTGGCAAATCGAGCTCTTTTTCAAGGCCCTCAAGCAGAATCTACGGGTCAAGACCTTCGTCGGCACCTCGGCCAACGCCCTCAAGACCCAAATTTGGACAGCATTGATCGCTCTGCTGATCCTGAAGTTTCTGCAGCTCAAAGCAACCTTTGACTGGTCACTGTCCAATCTGGCCGCACTGCTGAGGATGAACATGTTCGTTCATAGAGACTTGTGGAGGTGGTTGAACCAACCATTCAAGTTCCCACCCCTACTACCGGAGAGCTCTCAACCCTCCTTCACCTTCTCGTAATCTGGACAGCACAATCGGAGACCTGGACATGAAAAGACTGAAAATCCCGTCCAAGACGCCAATAAAATCAAGGGGTCGATCATCGAATCTCAGCTAATTTGGACAGCAGTGCCACAAAAGTGTCAAGTGGCGTCTGTCTTACGAAACAGGGCTGGACTAAACTAAGGAACCGGAGAAGGAGATCGTGGAACGATGCTGAATGAGCAAAGAGTTCTTAAGATTGTTGTGGGTATGCTGCTGGTCACCGCCGGGACAACTGCGTTCACTTCCGGGAAGGCGCCGATTCGAAAGGACCTGCTTGACCGTCGCCCTCTCACCTTCGAGGCCAATCGTGGCCAGGTCGCTCCCCAGGTTCAATACCTGATGCGGGCTCCCGGCTACACCCTGTTTCTGACCCGCGACGCAATGGTCTTCTCACTGGCAGAGGGTACCGCCGCGGGGCACCACAGCATCGCTGAGACCAGCCGCAGCGACAACGAACGGAAGGACAGTTCCTTTTCAGAGAATGTCGTCGTTCTCCGTTTCCTGCAGGCCGAGCCTGAGGCCATCACTGCCAGCGACTCCGTCCCTACCAGGAGCAACTACATTCGGGGACGCGACCCACGAAAATGGATCTCCAACGCGCCCCATTTCAAAAAAGTTCGCTACACCAGCCTCTACCCTGGGATTGATGCTCTCTTCTACGACAACAATGGATCGCTCGAATATGACCTGATCGTATCGCCGGGTGCGGACCCCAAAACGATTCAACTCTCAGTCGGCGGCGGCTCTGACGTGCGCATCGGATCGGAGGGAGAGTTAATCGTCGGCGTCGCTCAAGGTGAAATCAAGCAATTTGCTCCTAAGATCTACCAGGAGAAGGACGGGGTCCGCCGGACCATCTCCGGCCGCTACAGTCTGAGCGATGGCAAACTGGCCCGACTCGAGATCGGCGCTTACGACCCGACGCAGCCCCTGGTCATCGATCCAATCCTTATCTACTCGACGTATCTGGGCGGAACAGCTTCAGGACAGATCGAGTTCTACGACATCGCCGCCGACAGTGACGGGAACATCTACGTGACGGGAAACACAGGGTCCGACGACTACCCCCTTGTCAACCCCCTTCAGGACACGAACCTGGGCGGCACTTTCGAGGCAGTCGTTTCGAAAATCGATCCCACCGGCTCCTTCCTGGTCTATTCCACGTATATCGGTGGAGAGTCGAACGACATCGGGTGGGGAATCGCCGTGGGTGACGACGGGTCCGTCTACGTAGGTGGCCGGTCATCAAGTGACGACTTCCCGATCACCGGCGGCGCATTCCAGGAGGAATGCAGCGTCGCCTGCCCCTTCGCCCTGAAGCTGACTCCCGAGGGCGATTCTCTCGTCTATTCGACATTCATTGGCCGCGGCTTAACTGCGGTTGCAATGGCTCTCGACTCTCTCGGACAGGTCTATCTTACCGGTTCGACCACCATCAGCAATTTCCCCACTGTTAATGCGGCTCAGGGTCAACGTGGCGGGGGCTTCGACGCCTTCGTAGCCAAGCTCAACGCCAGCGGCTCCGCTCTGATCTACTCGACGTATCTGGGTGGCACCAATGACGAAAACCTGTCGGGAGAACCCGACATTTGGGTGGATGCCAACCAGAACGCCTACGTGACCGGCACAACCAATTCCACCGACTACCCCGTTAAGAACGCCGTACAGGGCACTTTTGGAGGGGAGCGCGACGCATTCGTTGCCAAATATGGTCCCACCGGGACACAGATCTACAGCACCTACCTGGGCGGAGATATTTTCGAACAGGGACGTGGCATCACCGCGGATGCAGCCGGCAACGCCTACGTCACCGGGATGGCCAACTCGGACAATTTCCCGACCGTCAACCCGCTGCAGGAGTCGTACGGCGGAGGCCTCCAGGGGAACTCCGGCTTTGGAGACGCCTTCGTCTCCAAAATCGGTCCAAACGGGAATGATTTACTCTATTCGACCTTCTTTGGAGGCGAGATAGGAGACCGGGGCAACACGATCTCTCTGGATCAAGACGGTGATATCTACATCGTCGGTTCGGCCGGCTCCTCGGTATTCCCGCTGTTGGATTCGATCTCAAACGCGGACGGGATTAGCGCCTTTGTGGCCCAGATCAGCGCTGATGGAGCCAGCCTTCTCTACTCCTCCGTCATGGGGAGCGGTGCTGCAGCCAATGCGGTCCTCAATATCGGGACGTCCGCGTTTATCGCAGGCAGAGCTTCGGTAGATTTTCCTGTTTTCAATGCGATCCAGCGCGACACCAACGGCACGGTCGGATTCGTTGCCCAGATTGCCGAGATCAGTCGTATTTACTTCGCTCAGATTGGTATGGGAACGGGCCTCACCACCGAGATTGTCCTGACCAATCCTTCTGAACTCAACGAGGCTCCGGCCACCATCAAATCACTGAATGATGATGGCGATCCCTTTCCGGTCGTCGTCGCCTCCATCGGAAACGAGCGATTCCCACTGGGAGAGGGCGTTCCGGTCTCAAGCATCGACGTGACCATCCCTGCCAAGGGATCGGTCTCGGTGCTGCTCACCGGAGGGGGCCCGCCTGTTGCTGGCGCAGCGGTAGTGGAATCGACCCACAACCTGGGGGGCGTGGCCCGATTCACGATTGAGGGAATCGGAACCTCCGGGGTGGGGGCTACGATTCCGTTGAACCGCTTCATCGTGCCTGTGCGGTTCGGGGCGATCAATACCGGCATTGCCTTGCATAATTCCAATGATGCCCTGAGGGGCTATACCGCCACGCTCCAGGACAAGACGGGAGAACAGCTTGGGATTACTTCGTCCGCTCTGGCGGCCAACGGTCACAGGGCGCTATTTATCGACGAACTTTTCGGCAATGTGAACTTCGAGGAAATGCCCGACTTCGTGGGGACCCTCATCCTCGATTTCGGTCTCAACAAGATGGTGGGAACGGCACTGGAGTTGGGAACTCAGCCGGGGCAATTCACGACTCTACCCGTGACACCCGCGTTTTGAGGGGTGGGTTGTGGTGACGGGTCGTGGGTCCAGAAGCAGTTGACCGAAGAGCTGCGGTTGATATCGCATCATTATCTCCGGTCTCGCTTCTTGATGTCCTGCAACCTTTGAACGAGATTCGCGACACGCCCTGGATCTCCCTTCCGAGCGTAGAAGCCGGACAGAGACTCGAGCGCCCGAACGTGTGTGGGATTGAGCTCCAACGTCTTTTCCCAGAGTCGAACGGCCTCCTGCGGATTCCCCGAGGATGCACGTGAGGTGGCCAGGTTGAAGTAGGCGTCTGCATACCCGGGATTCACCTCGATCTCACGCGAGAAAGCGCTGGCGGCCAGGTCCCGCTGGCCGCGACGTGCGTATAGAACTCCAAGATTATTGTGTGCCATCGGCTCGACCGGGTTGATCTGCAGGGAGCGCCTGAGAAGCACTTCGGCTTCGTCCAGTCTGCCCCCCTCCAATCGTACCGTTCCAAGATTGAACACGGCCAGAGACGAATGGGGAGATCCCGCAGCTCCCCGCTGCCAGAACGCTTCGCGGCTGCTAAATGCGTCCAGACGCATCCAGGTGAGACTGGCAAGAGCGACGGTCACCAGCAGACCGACCGCAAGGCTTCGCCGACCTACTTTGGCAGCACGGATCCAATCAACCTCCAAAAGTATCAGGGCGAGTCCGGCTGCTGCCGTGTAGAGGCGCTGCTCCAGGCCCACCAAAACGGGCACGACCAGGGTCGGCAACAGAAACAGCAAGAACCAGCAAAGGCCAAAGAAAACATACCCCAGCCGTTTCTTTCGAGAGAAAAAGAGAGCCAGCGAGAGTCCCGCCAGCGCTACCACTCCGATAAGCAGCGGAGTGTCGACCCTGGTTGGGAAAAGCGCCAGGCGGATGGGGAGAAGGGCTTTGCCCAGGTAGTGCAGGAGAAAGACTCCGTTATCCAAGGCGTTCCACAGCAGGGTCCATCCTAACTGCCCTCTGCCAATCGCCATGCTTCGCATGACGAACCAGGCGACGGTGATCGCGCACCAGCCCATCACCAGCCGGCCGTGTACGTCCCACGACGTGCTTGCCCCCACCATCCAGTTGAGATAGAGCAGCGCCAGGACGGGAATGACTATGGCGGCTTCCTTTGTGAAGATCGCCACACCGAACGCACTCAGATGGAGGGCAAGATTCCCCCAACTGCTATGGCGCCTGAAGCGATCGAGCAGCAAGAAGGAGGCCAGCGCAAACACCGCCAGAAGAGAATCGTTGCGACCGGGGACCCATGCCACTACTGCTACAAGAGCCGGATGCACGGCGAAAAAGAGCGCCAGTAAGAAGGCGGCATGGTGGGGCGACCCCACACGCTGGAGAAACAGCAAGAGCAGGCAGGTGGCAATGGCGTGCAGGAGAATGCTGGAAAGGTGATAGACGGAACTATCGGTGCCTCCCAACTGACTATCCAGCATGAAGGAGAGTGTGTAAAAAGGACGATAGTAGCTTTGAGAGCTGGCACGTCCCTCGACGGTCCACGCGTCCTGCTTGAAAGCCTGCGGGATGTTCCCGAGATCGTTGAGAAAGGTCTGATTCTGAACGATCAGCAGAGTATCGTCATATCCGATAAAAGCGTATCCGATCGTCGGACCGTAGAGGGCCAGGCACACCACTACCAGGACAAAACAGCACCAGCCTGTCGAAAGAGTTGACTTCGAAACAGAGTAAATATTCGGTAAACCCCGTCTTGCAATAATCTCCTTCCAAATAAGCCCGCGGTCAAACTTTGCTGGACACAGAAGCTGCGAGTGTGTATACAGGGAGCATGCAGCTGAGTGCTACCACCAAGCCGGAATCGGGTGGACTGACGGCTGATGGCTCGACGAAGCGGGTTTTGGTGGCCAAGGAAGAGTACATCCGGCTGCGCTGGGCGGCAGCGTACTGGAAGGCCCAGCATGCCGGGGCGGTGGAGAGAGAAAAGCAGTTGAAGTCAGAGAACTTGAGTCTGCGGGCTCGAGTTCGAGAGCTGGAGAGTCAGCTCTGGGGGCGCAAGAGTGAACAGGCCAAGGGTGGGCGCGCTGGCAGTTCCAGCCCCAAGGCGAGCGGGCGACCCCGAGGGCAGCAAAAAGGCAAGCAGGGGCACGGTCGGACCACTCTGGACGGGTTGGCAGCCCAGGAAGAGGTAGTGGATCTGGAGGAAGCCCAAAAAAGCTGTCCGAAATGCGGTCTGGCACTGGAAGCCTTGGGCTGGACGGAAGACGCCGAGGTGGCCGAAATCGAAGTGCGGGCCCACCGGCGGGTGATCCGGCGGCGCAAGTACAAAGCGGCCTGCCGCTGCGGGGTGCTGCCCGGCATTGTCACGGCGCCCGCCCCGGCACGCTTGATTCCCAAAGGCAAACTAGGGATTTCGGTTTGGGTGGAGATTCTGCTGGAGAAGTTTGACCATTGCCGCCCCACCCACCGTCTGTTGCAGCAGTGGCGAGACCACGGTTTGACTCTCTCTGCAGGAACGGTGGCCGGAGGGCTGAAAAAACTGCAGGGTCTGTTTTTGCCGGTGGCCGAGGCGATCGCCCAGCAGCAGCTCACCCAGGAGAACTGGCAAGCCGACGAGACCGGCTGGCCGGTGTTTGTGGCGGTGGAAGGCAAAAGCGGACGGCTCTGGCATTTGTGGGTGTTTTTGTCGGCCTCCACAGTCGTGTACCAGCTCCAACCCAGTCGCTCGTCTGCAGTGCCTCAATCTCACTTCGGCAGCGCCCAGGGCACTTTACTCACCGATCGATATTCTGCCTATAAGAAGCTGGTCCGGGTCTCAGAGGGGCGTATTTGCCATGCCTTTTGCTGGGCTCACGTGCGCCGCGACTTTTGGCGACTGGGCCTATCCCACCCCCCCTGGCAGGACTGGTCCCTGATGTGGATTGACGACATTGGCCGGCTCTTTGCTGCCAATCAGCTGCGGCTGGCAGTTCGCGATCAGCCCTTGGAATGGGCCCGGGCCGATCGAAAGCTGCGGGTGGCGGTTGAGAAAATGCGAGAGCAATGCGAGGCTCAACGCCAGCTTCCCAGCCTGGCTCCCCCCTGTCGCAAGGTCCTGAAAAGCCTGGCTCGACACTGGCCAGGGCTGACCGTGTTTGTGGATCAACCGGAAGTGGCTATGGACAACAACGCCGCCGAACGCGCCTTGCGCAACCCGGTGGTGGGACGCAAGAATTACTACGGCTCAGGCAGCCGCTGGAGCGCCCAGTTGGCGGCCAGCTTATTCAGCATCTTTGCCACCCTGCGACTCAACGGCCTCAACCCCCGCCTGTGGCTCAGGGACTATCTGCAGGCCTGCGCTAGGCAAGGCGGACAGCCGCCACCCGGCCTGGATCCTTTTCTTCCCTGGGAAATAAGCCCCCATCGTGCCCGCGCATTGACCTGGGCCAGGACGCCGGCAGCGGAGGCTGGATGAAACGCTTCTGCGGGCGAGACTTTAGCGGCCGGGAGATGCGGCGACTGTGTGAGCTGATTGGCGAAGATCCGACCCGCTCGCGGGCCCAGCTCTCCCGCTTGGCCTGCCAGCTCTTGGGCTGGTTCAAGCCTGACGGTGGCCTCAAGGAGATGAGCTGCCGGGTGGCCATGCTGCGCATGCATCGGCAGGGGTTGCTGCAGCTGCCGCCCCCTCGCAACCCGAAGGGAGGCTCGGGCCCAATCAAGCACACTTTCTGCAGCGCACCACAACCGCTGCTGTCCCGACCCGTGCACGAGCTGTCCGGCCTGCATCTGGAGCCGGTCCTGAGCCGCCCCGACTCCACTTTGTGGAATGAATACATCGACCGCTACCACTATCTGGGATACAAGCCCCTGCCGGGTGCTCAGCTGCGCTACTTCGCTTGTTCCGAAAGCCGCATCCTGGCCCTGCTCGGCTTTGGCGCCGCCGCTTGGAAAACCGCCCCTCGCGACCGCTTCATCGGCTGGCGTCCTTCGGAAAGGGAGAGAAACCTTCAACTGATCGTCAACAACGCCCGTTTCTTGATCCTTCCCTGGGTCGAGTCCAAGAACCTGGCCTCTAAACTGCTGGCCATGGCCGCGCGTCAACTCCCCGAGGACTGGCACGACCGCTACGCCTACCGACCCGTTCTGCTGGAAACCTTCGTCGACACGGGGCGCTTCACAGGCGCCTGCTACAAGGCCGCCAACTGGATCCATGTCGGACAGACCCAGGGCCGGGGCAAGCTGGACCGTGACCGCAAGGCCGATCTGCCCACCAAAAGCATCTGGCTCTACCCCCTGAGCAAACACTTCCGAAGATCGCTTCGCTCCACTTGAGTTCCCAACCCGCCTCACCCCATTAGGCATAAAGCCGATGATGGGTTTACCGAATATTTACCCTACGATCGTATGGGTTGGTTTGATCCCACCATCCCCAATCCCGGAGCAGCCGGGAGACTTGGAGCGCTGAGTTTCCAGGGTGAGGGGCCGGGCCGGACCGGCCGGACCAGGGCGTTTGACAATTACCGGGGCGCCTGGGGACCCCGTCTGGGTCTTGCCTATGCACTGGATGCCAGGACAGTTGCGAGAGCTTACTACGGAATTGTTTACGCCGATCCCACCCACGAGTTGGCGAGTGGTCAAAACATCCCCCAGTCAGGGTGGAGTGTGTTCGTTGACCAGCGGTCGCTGGACGGAGGGGTGACTCCCGCCTTTAACTGGAACGACGGTTTTCCGCCCATCGGGCTCGAGACCATCGCCAGTCTTCCCAACACCGACCCTGCTCTGGTCAACGGAGGTGGCGCCCAATGGCTCAACCCGGCGGACAATCACTGGGGCAGGAGTCACAACCTGGGCGCCGGCCTGGAAAGGGAGTTGGGATGGGACGTGCTGCTCAAGGCCGACTACGTGGGCAAGCTGGGCCGGCACACGCGTCTCTCCTGGGATCGTAACCAGGTTCCAGTGGAGGTCTTTGGCTTGGGCCCGGTCATCAATCAACCGATTGATTCTCCGGCGGGAATGGCGACGGGAATTCCAATCCCCTATGCGGGGTTCAGCGGAAGTGTCCGCCAGGCCTCGCGGCCTTATCCCCAGTACAATTCCGTGTTCCTGAGACCCGCTCACGGAGGAATGACGTCCTATCACGCCTTGAACTTCAGTGCCCAGAAGCGTTTTGGGCAGGGGCTCGGTTTTCTGCTGGCCTATACGCTCTCCAAGAACCTCAACTCGGGCCGCGACGGCGGTGTTTTTCGGGCGCCCGGTGTGGTACACGAGGGCTATGGAGGAAACAGGGTCCGTTACTTGAGCGGATTTGACCGCACCCACAATGTGGCCTTTACCTGGTCCTACCACCTCCCCTTCGGACAAGGGCAGCGATGGGGCGGTGGCGCCTCGGGTGCGGTAAACCAGGTCATAGGCAATTGGAGGGTCCTGGGTTGGCACAACTATATGTCCGGCCCCCCGATCTTCCTGGGCCGCGTCAATCGGACTGGAGCTCCCATCTCACTCGGAGTGGGCCACGGATCCTATGATCCCAACGGTCCGAATCAGTTGACGCTCAACGCGGACGCGTTCTCTCCTGAAAACCAGTTTGTCTCTTTTGGAGATACCGACCAGCTGCCTGACATTCGTCAGTTCGGATACTCGACGGAAAACCTGTCAATTCTCAAAGACTTCCAGATTACCGAGGACGTTCGTTTCGAGTTTGGGGCTGAGTTCTTCAACGCCTTCAATCGGGCCCAGTTCCATGGCCTGAGTACATCCATCTTTAGACCGACTTCGTTTGGACGATACAACTTGGCAGCGCTTCCCAGGGGCATTCAGTTTCGATTGAGGATCGCTTTTTGAGTTCGGGCGAATTCAATACCACTTCGAGATTCCTAGTTGAGGTTCACCGGTACTAACTGATCTAGTCCCAAAATAAGCGTGTTTGCACATCATCTACTGTAGCGACTCGTTTTGCCAAGATCGGTTGCTCATTTGAGGTTCAATCAGACTTGCGCCGGACTCCGGCTGTGCCGGGAAGCAGTTTGGTTGACCTCAGGCCGCCACGACGCGTTGACAATGGCCCTGAAAGTCGGTTTTCAGACAGACCCCTCCCCGATCGGCTCCATTTGTCGTCTTGTCGAAGCGGCTTGCGATTCGTCAGCCAAATTGCTGGTGTTTCAGCCACAGATTCCCCTCGATCAACAAACGGGTCCAATCGTTAACAGTGAGCAGTCGATACAATAAACGCCGTCCCGTTGTCACGATCTGGCAAGGCAGTCCGATCACACAGGTGACAAAGCGCCGGAACTCCATCCGGATCAGGCGTCGGGCCCCCAGTCTTGCAGGCAAAAGCAGGCCCAGCCAAACCTTGAGGTTCCAGGCTTGGGCGGCAATCACCAGGTAAGTCCAGTTTGCGACCAGGGTATCGGCCGGCATGCGCAGAGCCTGAACGCCGTTCTTGAGCTGCTCGATCACGTTTTCCTGATTGCAGCGCCCGTTGCTTTCCAAAACCACCTGTTGTGTCGACAGTTCCTTGACCGGCACGTTCGTGACATAGAACAGATAGCGCTGCTGATCAAACAGCCGCTTTTGACCCTTTTCGACCTCGATCCTCTTGCGCAGGATGATCATTCGGTAGGTGCCTTTAGCTCGGGCCGGTCGGTACTCGATCTCCGTCACATGCTCACTCAACAAGTTCAGGTTTTTGTAGCCCCGCTCTCGCACCACTTTCTGCTTGACGTTCTCTGGACGCTGACGGCTGGAGTTCACCACTTTCCGCTTGCGCTCGAGCTTTTGCCACTGTGCTTCGCCAATCTTGTCGGCCTCTCTGACGAAGCTCCGATTGGCCTCGATCCCGAACACAAACTCCACACCCTCCTCGCTCCAACGATCGAAGTTGCGGGTCAGGGAAAAGTCCGTGTCTCCCCGCAATCTCACTTGCTCAAAGCCGCCTCTTCTGACCAGTTTCACGGCTCGATCGATCCACGCCACCGCTCCTTCGTGCGACGGTCGGCTGGCCGGCCGATTGAACGTGTACAAGACCTCGTTGGTTTCGGCCAGACTCACCACCAAGGGTCCATACCCCCATTGTCCCTTGTAGTTGAGATCCATCCCTTCCTTGCAACACCCCGTGGTCTCGGCCGTCGTGCCGTCCACGTCGATCGTGGCTCGCTTGCCCATCTCCGCTGCTTGGCTTTGCCACACCTGCAGACGGCTTTCGTTGAAGGCTTCTTGCAGGGCCAAGACATCCTCTTGCTTGAAACGCCTGAGAAAGTCCCCTTCCGTACTCGGTGCCGGGATCTTGCGCGCTCCTACACTCTCCAGATAGCTGACATCCTCGCGCCGTGACTTTACATCCTGCAGGCACACTCCCCCACTCATCACGTTGTAGATCAGATTCAAGACGTGGTCCGACTCCCGGTAGGGAAGGTGCCGCTTCAACACTCGCACACGTTCGTCGATCCTCTCCGCCACCCTCAAGCGCTTGACCAACTGAACAATCAGCCCCAGACCTCCACTACTCACCCCTCCCATACGGCTCGAGACGTCGTAGACAATATTGCCTCCTCTCAGCACCCGTCCCCCACTCTTAGGCCGCCAACTTCGATCCAGCCTTCGCTCTATTTCCTCTTGGCGTTTGTTGATAATCTCGATATGCTTTCTATTCACCTGAAACGCCTCCTCTTGGGATTGTTCTGGGTCTTTTTCTGAACCTCAGAATACCCGTCAGGACTGGCGTTTCAGGCTTTTTTCCACCTCTGGGTATACACCCCATGTACTTATTTTGGGTCTAGTGCACTGTCCGGAAAGTTCACGCCGCTACTTCGGGCGTCTTTTCGCCGACAGCTTTGTTGCGCTACCTCGAAATACTCCCGGCATTGCTGCGTCGCGCGCCTCACTGACGACAAAAATCCATCCCGAATTAACGACGCGAACTTCCCGGACAGTGCACTAGACCCAAAATAAGCGTGTTTGCACATCATCTACTGTAGCGACTCGTTTTGCCAAGATCGGTTGCTCATTTGAGGTTCAATCAGACTTGCGCCGGACTCCGGCTGTGCCGGGAAGCAGTTTGGTTGACCTCAGGCCGCCACGACGCGTTGACAATGGCCCTGAAAGTCGGTTTTCAGACAGACCCCTCCCCGATCGGCTCCATTTGTCGTCTTGTCGAAGCGGCTTGCGATTCGTCAGCCAAATTGCTGGTGTTTCAGCCACAGATCCCCCTCGATCAACAAACGGGTCCAATCGTTAACAGTGAGCAGTCGATACAATAAACGCCGTCCCGTTGTCACGATCTGGCAAGGCAGTCCGATCACACAGGTGACAAAGCGCCGGAACTCCATCCGGATCAGGCGTCGGGCCCCCAGTCTTGCAGGCAAAAGCAGGCCCAGCCAAACCTTGAGGTTCCAGGCTTGGGCGGCAATCACCAGGTAAGTCCAGTTTGCGACCAGGGTATCGGCCGGCATGCGCAGAGCCTGAACGCCGTTCTTGAGCTGCTCGATCACGTTTTCCTGATTGCAGCGCCCGTTGCTTTCCAAAACCACCTGTTGTGTCGACAGTTCCTTGACCGGCACGTTCGTGACATAGAACAGATAGCGCTGCTGATCAAACAGCCGCTTTTGACCCTTTTCGACCTCGATCCTCTTGCGCAGGATGATCATTCGGTAGGTGCCTTTAGCTCGGGCCGGTCGGTACTCGATCTCCGTCACATGCTCACTCAACAAGTTCAGGTTTTTGTAGCCCCGCTCTCGCACCACTTTCTGCTTGACGTTCTCTGGACGCTGACGGCTGGAGTTCACCACTTTCCGCTTGCGCTCGAGCTTTTGCCACTGTGCTTCGCCAATCTTGTCGGCCTCTCTGACGAAGCTCCGATTGGCCTCGATCCCGAACACAAACTCCACACCCTCCTCGCTCCAACGATCGAAGTTGCGGGTCAGGGAAAAGTCCGTGTCTCCCCGCAATCTCACTTGCTCAAAGCCGCCTCTTCTGACCAGTTTCACGGCTCGATCGATCCACGCCACCGCTCCTTCGTGCGACGGTCGGCTGGCCGGCCGATTGAACGTGTACAAGACCTCGTTGGTTTCGGCCAGACTCACCACCAAGGGTCCATACCCCCATTGTCCCTTGTAGTTGAGATCCATCCCTTCCTTGCAACACCCCGTGGTCTCGGCCGTCGTGCCGTCCACGTCGATCGTGGCTCGCTTGCCCATCTCCGCTGCTTGGCTTTACCACACCTGCAGACGGCTTTCGTTGAAGGCTTCTTGCAGGGCCAAGACATCCTCTTGCTTGAAACGCCTGAGAAAGTCCCCTTCCGTACTCGGTGCCGGGATCTTGCGCGCTCCTACACTCTCCAGATAGCTGACATCCTCGCGCCGTGACTTTACATCCTGCAGGCACACTCCCCCACTCATCACGTTGTAGATCAGATTCAAGACGTGGTCCGACTCCCGGTAGGGAAGGTGCCGCTTCAACACTCGCACACGTTCGTCGATCCTCTCCGCCACCCTCAAGCGCTTGACCAACTGAACAATCAGCCCCAGACCTCCACTACTCACCCCTCCCATACGGCTCGAGACGTCGTAGACAATATTGCCTCCTCTCAGCACCCGTCCCCCACTCTTAGGCCGCCAACTTCGATCCAGCCTTCGCTCTATTTCCTCTTGGCGTTTGTTGATAATCTCGATATGCTTTCTATTCACCTGAAACGCCTCCTCTTGGGATTGTTCTGGGTCTTTTTCTGAACCTCAGAATACCCGTCAGGACTGGCGTTTCAGGCTTTTTTCCACCTCTGGGTATACACCCCATGTACTTATTTTGGGACTAGTGCAGCCCGCCATAAGTCTTGACCCAGGTTCAGACGCCCCTCCTCGCCGCTGGCGTTGTTGCGCGCTCGTGCAAATCGTGTCGCTGAATTCGCTATAATTCCGCCTTCTCTATGTCTCTCGAGGCCCCCTCCGGGTTCCCCGCCAGCATGAATCTCTACGAGATCAACACCGTCGTGTGGCTCCAGCAGCTGTCTCTGAAATACAAGAGAGGCGTTTCCCTGGCTACCGTACCGGATCGTGAATGGGACCAACTGGAGGACCTTGGGTTCGACCTGGTGTGGCTGATGGGAGTGTGGCAAAGAAGTCCGCTGGGCCGTCAAATGGCGATCGCGACGACTCCGCTTCATGCGGCGTTTCAGGAGGCTCTCCCTGGGTGGACCCAGGAGGACATCGGCGGCTCACCCTACTCGATTCAAGCTTATGAGCCCGACCCGCTCGTCGGAGACTGGGGTGACTTGAGGAAAGCTCGTCAGGCGCTGAACCAGCGTGGGATGGGCCTGATCCTTGATTTTGTACCCAACCACACCGGGCTGGATCATCCCTGGGTCTTGAAACATCCCGATCGCTACATTCGTGTGGATCCGGAACTGTGCCGGAGAGACCCCGCTTCCTTTTGTTCCGTTGCTACAGATGCGGGTCGGAGTCTCTGCCTTGCCCGTGGCCGTGATCCGAGTTTTCCGGCCTGGAAGGATACGCTGCAGCTGAACATCCTCGAATCTGAAACTCGAGCCGCCCTGATTCGAACCCTGCAGCGAATCAGCCAGGAATGTGATGGAGTTCGATGCGATATGGCCATGCTGCTGCTCAACTCAATCTTCAAGCAAACCTGGCAGCTCGACTCCGCTACTGATCTGCAGAGGGAGTTCTGGTCATCGCTGCGCGAGGAAATTCCCGGATCGATCCTCATTGCCGAGGCTTACTGGGACACCGCGATGTCACTTCTGGACCTGGGGTTGGACTTCGTCTATGACAAGGCCCTCTATGATCAACTCCTCGGGGGGGACGTCTCGCGGTTGCGACAGACTCTGCAGGGGCCCGAGAGGCTGCAAACCAGGCTGGTCCGGTTTCTCGAAAACCACGACGAGCAGCGGAGCCTGACAGCTTTGGGACCGGCTCGGATCAGGCCGGCGGCCTGGCTGATCGCAACTGTCCCCGGTATGAAGCTCTATCACCTTGGCCAGTTGGAAGGAAGGCGACACAGGATCCCGGTTCAGCTGTGCCGAGGGCGAGAAGAACCCGTTGACGCCGAACTCTTCGAATTCTACCGTCAGGTGCTCGCAACCACCTCCCACGGGTGCTTCCGCACAGGGAGCTTCGCCCTGGAACCGGTGCAGCAGGCTGGAGACGAAAGCTATCTCCATCTGATTGCCTTTTCCAGGACCCTCGGAGCTGAAGTCCGGCTGGTCGTCGTCAATCTGACAGGTGAGTCAGCCCAGGGGAGAGTAGCGCCCGGTTGTTCTCTGAAAAAGGGCCGGAGCTACAGGCTCCTCGACCTGGTTGATTCCAGAACCTACCGGCGTTTCGCGGCCGAACTGGAAGGGGGACTGCATGTCGTGCTCGAGCCTTACCAGACGCATGTTTTTCGGGTTCTAGGTTCTAGGTTCTAGGTGGGGAATCCTGGTCTGCGGGTCTGACAAGGGACCGGAGAGTCTCTCCCACTCCCTCACAGTCGGGGCTCCGTAACCCAGAACCCAGAACCTAGAACCTAGAACCTATTCGAGCTCCAGATCTTCGATCAGACGGATGCGAAGCCGGGTACGGCTTTCGAGCTGGGCATCCTTTCCGCGAGTCAAGAGAACTCGTCCCAGGCCCACCGCAGCCCCTCCGATCGCTCCCACACCGGCTCCTCTTCCCCCGCCGCCGATCACGCCGATGAGCGCTCCCACGGACGAGGTCTTGCCGATCTTGCCCAGGTCCTCTCCCTTGGAAGCACTGGCTTCGATCGTGCCTTCTTCGTCCTTGACCTTTTCGCTGCTGCGCTGGTCAATTCCCACGAGAGTCGCCTCTAGCGCGATGTTTCTTCCGTCCAGAAACCGGAGCTCCTCGAATCGGAGACTCATTTGCGCTCGTCCCCGGATTCTCCCGGCCCGTTTCAGGTGAGCGACTCTTCCGTGGAGCTGAGTTCCTTCCGGAATGACCACTCCCTGTTGAAGGCGTACTCCTCGGAAGACACGAGATCGAAAGGTGTCTCCCTTCTCATTGAACTTGGTGCTGAGCGTGTCCAGGAGTTCTACCTCGAACTCGGTCCCGGCAGGCAGAACCGTGCGGCTCGTGGGCGGTCGTCGCGTCGACGCGAGTGGGCGTCTATCCACGACCGGAGTGAGCGGTGGAGCAGAACTGTTCCCTGAGTCGGAAGAACTCGGATTCAGACCAAAGCCGTCTTCATAGCCGTCTTCAAAGCCAAGCCGGTAGGCAACCAGGAACACCTCTCTTTCATGGCGCCCGTTCTGGTAGCCGCGATCGGCGGTCTGAAACTCCTTGCGATTGGCAAGGTCAAACAGTCGCTCTTGCTGTTGGTCTTGAATACCCGCCTGCCGTCCATCCTGTAATCCGAGATCATAGGCTTCTCTATAGGTCTGCGCAGCCCCGATTCGCTGCGCCAGAGCCGGTGCCGGAATTAAGAATAAGGCCGCGGTCACGGCCAGCGTGATTCTCGCCCCGAGGGCATGGACCTCGAACATCATTTGGCTCCGGCACGCGAAGAAAGCAGCTCTTTCCCCCGAATATCTTCCCATTTCAGCATGAACAACGGTTGCTTCCTAGGAATATCGATCAGCTCAGGATTTCCTGCCGACTGTAATTCACCTTGACGGTCCCGGTATTGGAAATAGGGTCGCTTGTAATTGTATACGCCCCTCTTCTCAAAGATAACCACATTTGCAAAGTGTCCCAACAATGTTCCATCCCGGGTGTAGACTTCCGCTCCGTTCAGGCTGTCCTCTGGGACGAGACGCAAAAGGTTGAACAGGACCGGAAAGTACGCGTCCTCCCTATTCGGAGAGAAGACCTGCTGGAAAGAGACGTCACAGCCTCCGAGCTGCCCGGTGGCCAACAGGTGCTCTCCGATGATCTTGTTCACTCGACCCCAGTTCGCCGCCTTCGGCTTACCAGAGGTCTTCACTCGAAAAGGCAGTCCCATCTCACTCAACTCTTTCGAGCAATCGCCCGGCGCCACAGCGAAAAGGGTTGAGAAGACTACCGCAATTGATAGAAATGCCGTTATCATCCGCCCCTTACTAGATGGAATCGCGGTCTCAAGGTTTCAGAATGGGTTCTGGGTTCTGGGTTCTGGTCTGGGTTCTGGGTTGTGGTGCAGCGTTGGAACTTTGGAACTTTCGAAGTTATGCTCTGGTGGAGATAGCGAGAATGCTCACCGGTATCAACAACGAGAACGATCTGGAGCAGGCCCTGTCCGGGCCTTCCCGCGCAGACATCGACTTTGCCTCGAATCTCGAGGGCGATGTCATGATTCTCGGGGCCGGTGGAAAAATGGGTCCCACCCTGGCCCGCCGGGTTGCCGGTGCATTTGCCGCGGCAGGGCGATCCAATCGGACCTATGCTGTCTCGCGGTTCTCGGAAAGGAAGCAGTACGAGCGAGCTGTGTCTACCTCCTGGGCTTTCTCGGCGCCCTGCTGGCTCCGGAGACAAAAGGCAAGCCGCTGCCTGATTAGGTTGATTGAAAATTGAAGGGCGTGTTGCTCGAAACCAGATCGAAATTCCGAAACTGGGAGAGTGGGAGGGGCCTCAGGCCGCGATCGCCTAGCCTGTACGTTCACTATCGCAGAGTCGCCGCCACAGGCGCCTCCCACACTCCAATTTGGAGCATTCGAACTCGGCGGTACATAGAACCTGCAAGAATGTTTCAGAAAAGACGGGACCGCTGCCGACGCGGAACAGCGAACCATTCTTAATTTTCAATTTTCAATTCTCCCTCGGACCAGTCGGTCGATTTCGAGACCGACTTCGAGAACTCTTTTCAGGCTGTCCAGGCGGAGCGCGTTGGTGCCGTCGCTGAGCGCCTGCTCGGGGTTCTGATGCACCTCCAGGAACAGGCCGTGGACGCCTACGGCAAGAGCTGCCCTGACCAGGGCGGAAATGAACTCCGCCTGCCCGCCACTGGAAGATCCAGCCCCTCCCGGGAGCTGGACACTGTGCGTGCCATCGAAGACAACCACGGCCCCCAGGCCGCGCAAGATGGGGATCGATTTAAAATCAACCACCAGGTTGTTGTAGCCAAACGACGCCCCCCGCTCTGTGATCAGCACATCCCGTGCGCCTACGGCTCGAGCTTTCTCGATAGCATGTCGGGCATCCCATGGAGCCAGGAACTGACCTTTCTTGATGTTGACGGGCCGTCCTGTTGCCGCTGCACTGGTAATCAGATCGGTTTGTCGACAAAGAAAGGCAGGGACCTGGATGAGGTCCAGAACCCTGGCCGCCTCAGCGACCTGCGAGGTCTCATGCACATCGGTGGTGACCGGCAGTCCGGTCGCCTCTTTCACCCTGTGCAGAGTTTCCAGACCCTTCTCCAGTCCTGGCCCTCGAAAGGACGAGATAGAGGTCCGATTGGCTTTGTCGAAAGATGCCTTAAAAATGATAGGGATGTCCAATTCCAGGCCAATCTCTTTGAGTTGACCGGCGGTTTCCAGGCAGTGTTCCTCACTCTCGATCACGCAGGGACCAGAAATCAGAAACAGCTTGTCGAGACTTGAAAAATCGATCGACCCCGGCCCATCCGACATGATGCTTCTAGTGCAGCCCGCCATAAGTCTTGACCCAGGTTCAGACGCCCCTCCTCGCCGCTGGCGTTGTTGCGCTCGCTCGCCATATGGCATGATATGCCTCGCTCCCGACGCCTAGCCAGCGACGACGATTGACGCGCTGACCCTGGATCAAGACTTATGGCGAGATGCACTCTAGTCTACAGGTTCGCACCAGACGATCGTAGAGGCCGGTCTTGTGCCGGCCCGTTTGGCGGGCGCCCACAAGGGGTCGCCCCTTGACTTCACGAGAAATCCAATGAGGAGGAGGTGCTTTCCAGGGCCAGTGACAGCTCGGTAGCCTCCTCCCTCTTCTGGTGATACTCCAGCGACGCCTCGATGAAACTGACAAAGAGGGGATGAGGTTTGAGAGGCTTGGACTTGAATTCGGGGTGGAACTGGCAGCCCAGGAACCAGGGATGATCTGCCACCTCAACGATTTCAACGAAGTTTCGATCGGGCGAGTTTCCAACAATTCTCAGACCGTAGCTGGTGAGAAGCTCTTCGTATTCCCGATTGAATTCGTAGCGATGACGATGACGCTCTGATATCTCTCTCTCCCCATAGATACGAAAAGCCAGCGAATCGGTCTCCAATTCGCACGGATAGGCACCCAGACGCATGGTCCCACCCATTTCCTCGACCCCCAGCAGCTCTCTCAACTTGTAAATGAGACGATGCTGTGTCGATGTGTCGAACTCGGAGCTGTTGGCGTCCAGGCTGCAGACATTTCGTGCAAACTCGATCACAGCGCACTGCATTCCCAGACAGATTCCAAAGTAGGGGACCCTGTTGACGCGCGCATGTCGGATGGCCCGGATCATGCCTTCAATCCCCCGCGGCCCAAAACCTCCAGGCACCAGGATGCCATCGAACGCGGCCAGCTTCTCCTGCCAATCTTCACCAACCAGCCCTTCGGACTCAACCCACTTCAGATTGACTCGGGCCCTGTGCGGCAGGCCGCCGTGCAGGAGTGCTTCATTGAGACTCTTATAGGAATCTGCCAGCTCGATATACTTCCCGACAATCCCGATCGTGACTTCGTGCTCAGGATTCTTGATCGTTTCCACCAGCTCCTGCCAGGACTCAATTCTGCATTCCGAGGCGGGCAGGTTGAGGTCTTCACAGATAATCGTGTCCAGGCCCTCGGAATGAAGCGCCAGAGGCACTTCATAAATATTGTCGACATCCCGCGCAGTGATCACTGCCTTGGCCGGAACATTGCAGAAGAGAGCAATCTTCTCCTTGATGTCTTTGGGAAGCAGACGATCGGTTCGACACAGCACCACGTCAGCCTGAATACCAATTTCACGGAGCTCCTTGACCGAGTGTTGAGTCGGCTTGGTTTTCAGCTCTCCGGAAGTCTCCATGTAGGGCACCAGGGTGAGGTGTACGAACACGGCGTGCTCACGGCCAACATCGTTGCGAAGCTGACGAATCGCCTCCAGAAAGGGCAGGCTTTCGATGTCGCCAACGGTTCCCCCGATCTCGACAATGACCACATCGATGTCGTCCTCTGCCAGGCGCTTAATGGTAGCTTTGATCTCGTTGGTAATATGAGGAATGACTTGAACCGTCTTTCCCAGGTAGTCTCCACGGCGCTCTTTTTCGATCACCGTCTGGTAAATGAGCCCGGTTGTGGAGTTATTGGCCTTGGTCAATTTGGCCGAGGTGTAGCGTTCGTAGTGTCCGATGTCCAGATCCGTCTCGGCCCCGTCGTCCGTCACGAAAACCTCGCCGTGCTGAAAGGGACTCATTGTGCCCGGATCCACATTGATATAAGGATCCAGCTTTTGCAGAGTGACCCGAAAACCTCGAGCCTCGAGCAGGCATCCGATGGACGCGGATGCCAGTCCTTTCCCGAGTGAACTGAGAACACCACCTGTTACAAAGATGTACTTGGTCGCCAATTTTCCACCTTTCCCGTATTCTTACCTTCCCGTATGTGACTGAACCTCTCTACTGGCCAGATTCTCCAGAAGGGGTGTGACACGCGCCAGATCTTCTTCGGTGTCTACGCCCACACTGTCTTCATCCACTGTCACAACCTGTATGGCTATTCCCGATTCAAGGAAGCGAAGCTGCTCCAGACGCTCGGCTTTCTCCAGTTCGGAAACAGGGATTTTCTCGAGCTCAAGAAGCAATTCCCGTTTGTAGCCATAAATCCCAAGATGCTTGAAATGGCGGCCGGAACCATCCCACAGATAGGGAATGGGATGGCGTGAGAAATAAAGGGCTTTTCCCACCCGGTCGGTGACGACCTTGACGTTGTGGGGCGTTGCGATTTGCAGGGCTTCGTCCAGCTCCACCCGAGCCGTGCTCAGGAGCAGTTCAGGGTCATCTGTAAAGGGCTGGCAAACTGCATCTATCGTCTTGGGCGAAATAAGCGGTTCGTCACCCTGGATGTTTACGAAGACATCGCTCTCGACCTGACTCGCCACCTCAGCCACACGGTCCGTCCCACTGCGGTGGTCTCTGCTCGTCATGAGGGCCTGGCCCCCAAAGTTCCGGACCGCTTCGAGAATCCGAATGTCGTCCGTGGCCACCACGACGCCTGAAAGAGAACGAGCCCGACTGGATCGCTCATAGACCCACTGAATCATGGGTTTTCCAGCAATTTCGATGAGACACTTACCCGGCAACCGGGAAGAGCAATGACGAGCGGGGATGACGCCTGTGAAGCGCATGACCAAGCTTACAACAAAGCTCGGGCGCCGGGCAATGCCCGGATGGTTGCCCTGGTGGGTTGAAGGTTGAAAGTTGAAAGTTAAAGGTTGAAAGTTAGAGGTTGAAGGTTGAATTGTAGGGAAACACCGTGGTCAGAGTCCGGCCTTGCGGGCGTGCTCCAGGAATCGCTGCGCCAGTTGGTCTAGATAATCTGCTTCGCCAGTGATCAGCCGCATGAACAGTTGAGCCGGCTCCCAGAGTCGCTTCTCTTCCTGATCCAGAAACTCAGCAGCCTGTTTCCGGTCGACTCGGACGGCCCTCCGGTGGGATGGCTTGAGCTTTCGAAAAAGGGCCAGGGTGCTTCGAGTCACCCTGGAAAACAACGCACCGCTTTCTCTAAAGACCCGCTTGACGGCGGCCTGGACCGGAGAGGTGTCCGTTGTCCCGACAGTCTCCTCGACCGACAGACGAAGTCGCAATGGCCACTGGGGTGAGTCGAGCCGGAGATGGTTGTTTCGGGCAGCGTACTCGAACAGGTACCCCTCGTGAAATACCAGGGAAACACGATCCGTCGCTTCCTTGATCACCAGAAAGATCAGGACCTTCTTGAACAGCCTCAGAACGAAATAAACAGCGAAACGAATCGGCAGCCAGATGAACAGATAGGCGGTCCTTCCCAGACACCCCGATTGGCTGGCAGGAGCTTCCACTTCCGTGAGCTCCTTCAGTTGTTCCTCCGTGATCCGCACAGGACCCGAGCTGAAAACAGCCTCGACCATTTCCCGGCGCACGAAACGATACGCCCAGTCGTCTACAAAGGGGATTGGAATCAGGGAAGTCGTACCGGCCAGCAGGCTGAAGAAGGCCAGCTTGTCTTGACGGTGCCTCGATCTGGTCACACTCGAAACTCAGGGTTGAAACTCGAAACTCAGGGTTGAAAGTTGAAAGTTGAAAGTTAAAAGTTCAAGGAATAGAGCGCAGAGTGGAAAGCGCGCGGTCAGGGTAGCGAGTCAACCTTCAACCTTCAACTTTTAACCTTCAACTTTCAACCTAAATCAGGACCCGTTCCGCATCACCACAGCTTCATGAACCAGACCTTCCTGGAGCAGCAGTTCGCGAAACTCGAGGGCCGCTTTCACGCTCCCGAAGCGGCCCAAACGAACCCGGAACAGGGTTCCTTCTGACCGGGTCGTCTCGGAAATGCCCACGTCCGGGAACTGAGCAGCCAGTCTGGCTTTGAGCCGGCGGGCGTTGGCCCGGCTTCGAAAAGCACCAACCTGAACCTGAAAGGGCCTCCCGTCGCCGCTGTGAGTTTGCTTCAGTGTGCGAGGACCCTCCGCGGTCCGAACTCCTGCCGCCGGATGGCGAATCGGCTCATCCACGATCAACAGCTGCACTGGAGCCGTCCCCGGCCCGACCATGCTGATGTCCTCCGCGGCGCTGCGTGACAAATCGATCACCCGACCATCGATAAAGGGACCGCGATCATTGATTCGCACGACGGTGGACTCTCTGTTGTCCAGGTTCACCACCCGCACCCAGGTGTCAAACGGCAGCCTCTTGTGAGCTGCTGTCATCGCGTACATGTCGTAAGCTTCACCATTGGCCGTGGTTCGACCATGGAATCCGGGTCCGTACCAGGACGCGATTCCTACTTCGTAAGAACCCTCTGAGGGTATGCTCGAGGCACGCACAGGCGAAGGTGAAGGATTTCGTCGGCCACAGGCCGGCAACAGCAGGAACAGGAGCAAGATGGGCAATCCCCGCCGCCACCTGCCTGAGCCCACCCTCCGCGGGGTCAGCGTCACGGCGAAACACATAGTTGTACAAAGGATGGCAAAACGGCTCGAAAGTCGCGTGTGACCCGAGAGGCGGCGGCGACGCACTCGCTTCAGCAGCCCTCCAGACCCTGCTACTATGAGTGCATGAGCAGCGACGAAAGGCAAATCGCCTTCTTCTTAGATTTTGAGAACATCGCCCTGGGAGTCAAAGAAAAGAAGAAACTGCGCTTCGACATAGAGCTCATGCTCCAGCGGCTCCTGGAAAAGGGGAAAATCCTGGTCAAACGCGCCTACGGAGACTGGAACCGGTACAAGACTTACCGGCAGGACCTGCACAGCGCCGCAATCGAACTCATCGAGATTCCCCAGCGAAGCTATAGCGGCAAGAACAGTGCCGATATTCGCCTGGTGGTCGACGCGATCGACCTTTGCTACTCCAATGATCACGTGGATACCTTCGCCATTGCCTCCGGGGATAGTGACTTTTCTCCCCTGGTCTCGAAGCTTCGGGAGAATGCGAAGTTCGTCATCGGACTGGGTGTAAAAAATTCGACGTCCGACCTGCTGGTGGAGAACTGTGACGAATTCATCTTCTACGAGGACCTGATTCGGAGCCAGCAAACGCCGCTCAAGCCAGCCAACATCCCGGCCAAGCAAGCGGAGGCCTTCGAGGTTGTCATCAGTGCCATCCAGGCCCTGGAGCGGGAGGGAAAGACCAAGATCTGGGCGTCCATGGTGAAGGAAACGGTGAAAAGGAAGAAGCCGTCGTTCTCTGAAAGCTATTACGGGTACTCCTCCTTCTCTAGATTGCTGAGGGAAGCCGAAAGCCTGAAACTGTTGCAGCTTGAGAAGGACGAGCGCTCGGGCTCTTACATCATCAGCTCCTTGAGCTGATTCTATCCCGCCGAATGCTCGGGAATCAGCCGGTCGATCGCCGACACCGCCGCGTCCAATCGCTCGCTGCGGGAGCCACGGATCTCGGCAAAGCTCAGACTGCGATCGACCAGAACGCTGCGGAAGAGCTGGTGCATCTCTTCGCGGCGGTGGCCCCGATCGCGCTGCCCGTCGTCTGGAACCCAGGGAATGTCGATGGCGGCAAGAAGGTACAGATCGGCGGCGCGTTTCTCGAAGGCCACCTCGATCCATTGCGGGCAATCGCCGTAGTAGTGGCGACTGTAAAGGACGGTGCTGAGCAGGTCGGTATCTTGAATCAGTAGTCTGGAAGCCTGGCGGGCTGTCTCGTCCTCGAGGGCGATTTGGCCGCGGGCGATGGCCTCGACATCCTGGTACTCGGGCGCGCAACCTTTGTCGATCACGAACCGGCGGGCAAACTCCGGCACCCAGACGGTCTCATGGTGTGCGGCCAGCGCCTCCGCGAGGCTTGTCTTACCGGTACATTCGGAGCCGGCAACCACCACCCGGATCACTCCTTCGCCCCCAATCGCCCGCCCCGCAGCGACCGTCGCCACTGCACGAAACCCATGGCCGCCAGGACCAGAAAGACCGTGTACAGTCCCGCCGTGGGGTAGAGCTCCTTGTACAGGAACATGCCGACGTAGCCCACGTCGACGGCCAGCCACACGAGCCAGGATTCAAGCAGCTTGCGGGTCTGCATCCACTGGGCCGCGATGCTGAACGACGTGAGCACGGAGTCCACAAACGGCAGCGAGGCATTGGTGAAGTAGGTCAGCGCCTGACCCAGCAGGATGCCGCCCAGCGTGGCGGCCAGCAGGAGCCTCAGGCGCGTCGTGCCCGGCGTCAGCGAAACCTCGAGCTCGCCGTGCCCCTCACCGCCGTGCAACCAGGCCCACCACCCGTAGGCGGCCAGACCGAGGTACAGCCCCTGCAGCCCCATATCGGCGTACAGCCGGGCCTCATAGAAAACCACTGCGTAGAGGGCCACACTGATCATGGCCAGCGGCCAGCACCAGATGATCTGGCGCACCGTCAAAATGACGGCCAGCAGCGTGAGGATGACTGCGACGTGTTCGAGAGAAAACATGGCGGGTGACCAAGCGGCTCAGAAACCAAACTGAAGCGAGACGACAAAATGGCGGGTCGCCAACGGGTAATAGAAAGGAATGCCGTCGAGCCGGCCGGGGCCGGCGCCGTCCCGAACCAGAAACTGATAACTGTAACCGCTCGGGAACTGGTCGCGATTGTTGAGCACATTGTTGACAAAAAGAGTGATGCGCGTGTCGGATTCTCCGAACCACCGGCCCAGGCTTTGCGAGGCCCGCAAATCCAGGTTGGTGAACGATGGTGCCGTGAACTGGGAGAGCCCGGTGTTGTCGAGCTGGGACTCGGCCACATATCGGCCCAGGAGCCCGACGCTGGTGTTCCGATTGGCCCATTCAGCCCCGAGATTGAACAGGAACCGGGGCGTCAGCAGCGGCCGCACGTTGCGGTAAACGATCGGCTCGCTTCCGATCCAGGTCCCCTGCTCGTCGAAGACGTCGTAGAACTGGGTCCACTGGTTGATGCGGTTCCGACTCACGTTGAGGCTGTGCATGACCGTCCAGTTCGTCGCCGGTCTCCACTTGAGATCGATCTCCACGCCCCGCCTATAGGAGCGGTCCACATTGCGCCGCAGCGGCAGACCGACCTCGGATAGCTCCCCGGTGAGGGCAATCTCATCCCGGAACTCCATCAGATAGGCGTTGGCCGCAAGAGCCAGCCCGGGCGTGTTGAAATTCACTCCCCCCTCGAAGTTCACCACGGATTCGGGTTTCACCGCTTCCAGGTCATGCCCGACAGTGGCATTGTCTTCGCCCAGCAGAAGGTCGAGTCGCGCCGGCTCGCGCTGTGCCCTCCCGATCGAACCGTACACACTCAGCCCCGGAGACAGTATCTGTCGCACGCCGATTTTGGGGTCGAGAAAAGTCCAGTCGACCGAGCCTAAATCGACATCCCCCTGGTACGAGAAATCCGCCCGGCGCCAGTGCAGGTCGCCGAATAGAATGGTTTGACCGAGCTGGTACTCCAGCTTGCCGAAAGCGTTCGCCGTCTTCTTGAATCCGGTGTTGTTGTAAACTCGCCCGGCGCCGGCGCTGTCCAGGAAGTGGTCGCCGCTGAAATCGTTGTAGTGCACACCCACCGTGGCTGACAGATTGGCGACACGGGTGCTGACAGTGACCATACTGCCGAAGAACCCCTGATCGATGCCAAATCGGAGCAGGTCGTTCTGGGCCACCGGGTCGTCCCACAGCTGAAACCAGCCGGCCGCACCGTTGTAGTAAAAAGACGCGGTGAGCACCGTCTCGCTGCCCAGTTCCCGCATGTACTTGATCTGAGCGAAGTCCTGCCCGAAATTGTCGCGGTCTTCTTCGGTGAGGGGGTTAAAGCGCCGGTTCTCGCTCAGGGTCTCCGGATCGACGGCCAGATAAGCCAGCTGCGATTGCTCCTGACCCGAGAAGGCGACAAACGTCAAGGCGGATCGCTCTCCCTGCCAGCCCGTGTTCAGGAACAGGGTGTGATGCTCGCTGCCCGAACGCTCACGATACCCGTCGGTATTGGCGTAGGAAAACCTTCCGGAGAGATGGAGGCCGTTGTTGAGCAGACCAGACTCGTATCCGACCGAGGCGCGTGCCGTGCCGAACGAGCCCAGGACCAGCCGGGCTTCACCACGCCTGCCTTGGGCCGGCTGCGAGCTGGCGAAATTCACCGAGCCGCCGTAAGCGGGCGAGCCGACCGACGAAGTCCCCACGCCGCGCTGGATCTGGATACTGTCGACGGAGCCCAGGAAGTCGTGGAAATTGTTGAAGAACAGAGCGTGCTCCGCAGGATCGTTGAGGGGCGCACCGTCGAGGGTCATGCTGATGCGCGTCTGCTGGATCCCACGCAGGCTGAAGTAGGAGTAGTTGGACCCGATACCCGAATCCGAGTACCAGTTCAGGGACGGCGTATGCGCCAGCAGCTTCGGAACATCCTGTCCGTAGCTGAATTTGTCGATCTCCTCGCGATTCATATTGCGTTTGGTCACCGGGACCTCTTCTCCGGCTCGAATCCCGACGACCGTAATCGAGTCCTCGACCGAGGTGGCCCATTCGAGCCGGATCTCCAGTTCCAGACTCTCAGCCTTTACCTTGAGGGGGTAACGCAGCGATTGGTAAGCGGGGTGGAGAACGCGCAGTTCCCACTCGCCCGGCGCCAGCGCAAGCTGGAAGTGTCCCTCCTCGTCGCTGGTCACGGCCTCCCTCCCCTTGATCTCAATGCGGGCTGCCGCCACCGGTTCGTCCGTGGGGGCGAGGACCACTCCCTGTACCCGAACCGGCGCTTGCGCCACGGCCCTGGTTGGCGTCAGGGCAACCAGCGTCATGGTGAGAGCGAGACCGACTCGAGCTCCGATGGGGAATCGGAGCCTGACACGTCGAGAGAAAAGTAGAAGCTGTATCCTGGCAGCGAGCATCGTCATTCACCTGACGCTGGTGGTGACCGACTCGCTTGAGATTGCCGCTCTTCCGAGATGCTGGAAGAGCCGGCTGCCGTTCCCTACGCCGGTATCAACCGGATCAGGTTCCGAGGGTTTGCTCTCAGGCCGAGTGGCCACCCCTGGGCGTATTGTTGAAGTCCTAGGTTCTCGCGTTCCAGGTGACAAGTCAAGAGGGTCTCGGGTGGATCGCCTTCAGGAAATCGTTTCTCGAGTCCGTTAGTTAGGGATGTCGTCTAGTGCACTAGCTGAACAGCTCGCTGATTTCGTCGAAGTCCATGTGCCCAAGCGGAGACACGTCCTCAATGTAGTAGAAGGGCCGCCCCGAGGGGGTGTCCGTAATCTTCTTCTCCCAGTCGATGCCCATCGCGGAATAGATGGTTGCCAGCACGTCCTCCGGGTAAATCGGACGCTCGCCGTGCCAGTCGGGCTGCGCCACCAGGGAGCCGATTTCGTCCGTTCCTCCGATGACTTTCCCGCCGGCAACCCCGGCCCCCGCAAAAAGGCCCGTGTGGGCGTAGATATGGTGGTCACGTCCCCCTCGTCCATTGATATCCCCTGGAGTCCGTCCGAATTCACCCATGCAGACGACAAGGGTTTTTTCGAGCAGGGAGCGGCCGTCGTCCCCCTCCATGGAGGCCAGATCATCAAGCAGGCCCGAAAGCGCGCCGTCCATCTCCAGGGAAAGTTTTCGTTGGGCGGAATCCTCCGCCAGGTAGTTCCCCTGGTCGTCCTTCTTCCAGGCGTCACCGTGCAGATCCCAACCGTTTTGCCCGATCAGAATGAAACGCGTGCCGGCATTCGCCCTCACCAGGTTGCGCGCGACAACACAGGCGTCTCCGCTCGGCGTCTCGCCGTAACGCTTGCGCTCTTCGTCGCTAATCTGGAAAACCTCCGGAGCGCCCGGGGCACTGAAGAGTCGATAGGCCCCTTTGTAATAGTTAGCGTAGTCGTCAAAAAGCCTGCCTCTTTGCGAAGGTCTCACCGTTGACAGGTCCAGACGTGCAAGCAGCTCTCGGCGAATCGTGAAAAGCTCCTGCTCTTCTTCCTTCATCACAAAAGGCGGAGTCTTGTGGGTGTCGGCGACCATCCCCGCGCAGCTGGCGGGAAAGACTCCCGGTCCCACCAGGGTGGTGCCGAAATTCAGAGCAACAAAGGGCGGTAAAAAGTCGCTGTCTTTGCGGCGGGATTCGTATTCATGACCGATCACGCTTCCCACATGGGGCATTTCCGTGACCCGGGCCGGGCTCAGCGGATGACCCACCTGAAGATAGTACTGTCCGATGTTGTGAAGGTTCGTCCAGGCCGCCATGGAGCGGATGAGCGCCAGGCTCTCCATCCGTTGGGAAAGACGGGGATAGAGCCCGAAAGGCAATTTGATGCCCGAAGAAGCGGTGCGTATGTCCAAATCCTCAGGGGTCCACTTCCCTTCTTTCAAATCGAAGGTGTCGACATGGCTCATGGCTCCCTGCAGAAAATAAAAAATACAAACTTCAGCTGTTCCTCGAGGCTGCACCCGCTTTCTGGCATGAACGTTAACGGGACTCAGCAGTGGGAGTAACGAATAGCCGGAAACGGTCACTCCTCCCACCCGAAAAAAGTCCCGCCGGGTGAGCTGGGGAAGACCAGGGCGATCGTTTTTCATGCTCTCCTCTCCCTTCGGGCAGACTCCATCCATCAATAGTTAAACAAAAATTCCAGTTTATTCAGCAGGGCCCACTGAATGTCCTCTGCGCCTCGATCCCGCCGCTTCTGAAGCTGCTGGACGCAGATCGCTCTTTCTTCTTCGCCGGGGAGCCGTGCCAGGGTGGAAAGGAAGAGTTCTTCCACGATTTCTTCATTGCTCGGCAGCGGGGTTTTCCCGAGCAAGGCGGCCACACGGCTATTTTCAGTAGAAGACAGCACGCGTTTCTTCACGATCTCGCTGTTCAGGAGCACGGAGGCCTGGATAATCGAGCCATCCGTCACTGGATCGTCCACCTGCCGGTCGCTTTGACCAAAATACGTCAGGAATTGCCTGATCGCCGGGTCCTTAATGTCTTCATGGGAGTAGGTCTCCAGCACGAACTTGACATCTCCCGAGGGCGTCTTGAATGTTTCAAACACGTTGGTGGCTTTGCAGATCGCGTCGAAAACCATTTCCGCGGGGAGACGGCGGACCAGCCGCCGGGCAAAATATCTTGAGTATTCTTCTTTCCACTGACCTGGAAAACGGGAAGAGAGTTGGTAGGCACTGGACTTGGTGATGAACGCCATGAGGCGGCGAAGATCGAAGTTGTGGCGTCGAAAGTCTTCCGTCAAGGCCTGCAGAAGCTCCGGATGGGTCGGTTGAATCGTCCAGGGTGCCGGAGGTGGATTCTGGGGGTCCTGCCGGTCCAAATCCCACCCGAACGGGGGATCCACGATCCCGACTCCCATCAGTTCAGCCCAGATGAGATTGACGGTGGCCCGGGCAAACTGAGGATGAGAGGTCAGAATCCGGGCAAACTCGTGGCGCGGGTCCTTCCCCGGTCGTGGTCTCTCGCCATTGAGGATAAATTCCGGATAAACGTCGGTCTGGAAGCGCGGCACCCGGACCGCGCTGGGCGCCGTGGAATTGTACCCGGTGCCTCCTTCGTGAAACTGTTTGTGCTTGAGCAGCGGGGGGCCTTCCAGAAGGGCGAAGTTGTTGTCGCTCCAGGTGGGGCGAAAGAGGCGAATGTTGCCGAAAAAGGCCGCCTGGCGCCACACCTCGGGCCGCTTCCGTTTGGTCAGCCACAAGTTGATGGATTCGAGGTGACCGGCGCCGTTGTGGCAGGAGACACACTCCAGATCGACTCCCAGGAAATACTTGCTGGTGCGGATGGCGATCTCATCGAGCGTGTCTTCGTGCATGATGGGGCCGTCCACCAGAGGGTCGTTCACTTGACAGCGGATGAGGAAATTGGCCGGCCCTGAAGCCCGGGCGGTGACGGCAGTCGCCGTCATCATGTCGGTCACAAACTTGTCGTAAGGGAGATTGAGCTTCAGCGAGTCGTAGATGTAATGATAGAAAGCGTTTCGGCCGTCGGCCAGAACGTCGCTGGAATTGCCCAATAAGTCTGAAAACCAGTAAGACCAGCGCGACACAAAGGCCTTGTCGACCAGCCACGGGCCCACGACATTGATCTCGCGCTCAGCCGCCGCTGTGATCGGATCGTCAGGATCATACCCCTCCCTCTTAGAAAGGTCTTCCCAGGAGTGGTCCAGGGCCAGCATTCCTTCGATCAGCTTGTCCCTTTTGCCGGGATCGGCAT